>NZ_RCHV01000002.1:0-875000 GCF_003665095.1 Streptomyces sp. Z26
CCATCGAGCGGGCGATCCTCGCCGGGTTCGAGATCGACGTGCTGGAGATCCGGGACCCCGACCCGATCCTGGGTCTGTCCGAGGATGCTCTGCGCGGCCGGCGGCTAGCGCTGCTCCAGGCCGCGCTGCTGGAGCACGCGGCGCAGATGAACCTGCACACCGTCATGACCTTCCATCAACGGGTCGAGGAAGCCGAGGCGTTCGCGGAGCAGATGCCGCGTACGGCGGCCGAGCTCTACGCCACCGAGGCGTCCGAGGCCGCTCTCGCTCACGCGGAGGAGCTGCCCGCCTCCTCCGTCGACGCCCAGTTGTACGAGCTCGAGGACGGTCGCCACGTGCCCCCGGACCGGGTCTGGGCCGGCTGGCTGTGCGGCGACCACCCCATCGCCCACCGGCGCGAGCTCATCCGCCAGTTCGCAAACGGCATCAACGCCGCGAACCGGCGAGTCCATCGGGCGTTCCTCGCCTCCGTACGCGCCCTCGGCGTCGGCGTCGACATCACCGGACTGCGCGGTGTGGAAGCGGTGTGCATCGTCGGCTCGCGCAGCTCCCAGGTCGACATCGTCCAGAACATCGGGCGGGCGCTGCGCCCGAATCCGGACGGCAGCACGAAGGTCGCGCGGATCATCATCCCGATCTTCCTGCAGCCCGGGGAGGACCCCAAGGACATGGTCGCCTCCGCCAGCTACCAGCCCCTCGTCGACATCCTCCAGGCCCTGCGCTCGCACTCGGAGCGCCTCGTCGAGCAGCTCGCCTCGCGTGCCCTGACCCGCGGCGCCGAACGCCGGCGCCTCCACGTCCGCCCTGCCCCCGCAGGAGGAACCGGCGGCGGGGACGACGAGGAGACCAATGAGGCGCAGCGGGAGATCGAGCGCGTCACCCAGGTCGTGGTCAACTTCGCCCGCCCCCGCGACGCCGCCGACATCGCCGCTCTGACCCGCTGCCGCGTCATCCGGCCCGAGTCCCTGGTCTGGCTCGAGGGCTACCAAGCCCTCATCCGCTGGCGGAAGGAGAACGAGATCACCGGCCTACACGCCGTCCCCTACGACACCGAGGCGACAGTGGGCGCGACGCCGGACTTCCCCCTGGGCAGATGGGTCCACCAACAGCGAAAAGCGCTGCGTGCCGGTGAGCTCGACCCCCACCGCAAGGAGCTCCTCGACCTGCCGGAAGCCGGGATGGTGTGGGAGCCGGGCGAGGAAGCCTGGGAGACCAAGCTCGCCGCGCTCCGCTCCCACCACCGCGCCACCGGACACCTCGCGCCAAGGCAGGACGCAGTGTGGGGCGAGGGCCAGGCGATGGTGCCCGTCGGACAGCACATGACCAACCTCCGGCGCAAGGGCGCGAAGAACGGCCTGGGCAAGGACCCGGAGCGGGCCGCCGTACGTGCGGCGCAGCTGACGGAGATCGACCCGGACTGGGACTGCCCATGGCCGCTGGACTGGCAACGCCACCACCGCGTCCTCGCAGACCTCGCCGACGCCGACGGGCACCTCCCCGACATCCAGCCCGGCGTACTGATGGACGGCGACGACCTGGGGAAGTGGCTGAAGCAGCAGAAACAGCCGGGCACCTGGGCACGGCTCCTGCCCGAACAACAAGAGCGCCTCACCCGGCTGGGCGTGACGCCCGCTGAGCCGTCGTCTCCCGCCCACACGGAGAAGGGCCCGAGCAAGGCGCAGCAGGCGTTCCAGCGGGGCCTGGCAGCCCTGGCGCAGTGGGTGGAGCGGGAGGGCGCCCACCGGCCGGTGCCAAGGGGCCACGGTGAACTGATCGCGGTCGACGGGGAGGCCGAGCCGGTGAACGTGAAGTTGGGCGTGTGGGTCTCCAACACCAAGACCCGCCGCGACAAGCTCGACCAGGAACAGCTGGCCGCGCTGCGCGAGCTCGGCGTGGAATGGGCCTGACGCCGTCTCCGGCTGACCGTTTGAACCGTCCGGACACGCGAAGTGCGGAGAGACCCCGGGGAGTCAGGCCCTGGCTCTTGTGCGGTCAGCGCTCCAGTTCGGGCAGGTAGGCGACAGGCCCGGTGTCGAGCAGGAGATGCGGCTGACAGTCTCGCTCAGGGCGCTGTCGGAACGCGGGGACGACCTGCACCAGCGGAAGCCGTCTGCCGTTGGGCGCGGTTGCTAGAGCCCGAACTCCAGGTGCTCGATGTCCGTAAAACGGACCTCCTCCAGGCTGCCGGCGCGGCGGCCGTTGTCCTGGAAGTACACCTCCTTGAGCGCTTCGGCAGCGATTTCCTGGAGTTCGCGTTCGCTGGCGCCGGCCTCCTGGGCCTCGAAAAGGCGGGCGGCGTGCTGCGGGGGCAGGGCGACGGTCAGGTGCCGGATACGGTCCTGGTCCGTCGACCCGATCGGCGCGGTGTAGCCCATGCGGGCGCGGGTGTCGATGACGATGCCGCCGGTGGTGGCCGCCTTCTGCCGGGCCTTGGCCCTGATCTGCGGCTGCCACCGCTTCTTCACCTCGCGCTCCAGGCGCGTGGCGAGGTCGGCGCGGGGCTTCTTGATCTGGTCTTTCACGTACCGCTCGACGGTGCGCTGGGAGATGTGCAGCATCTGGGCGACCGCCTTGGTGCTCCCCAGCTGCTTGACGAGGTACCGCATCTGCGCGCCCGCGCTCTTGGGCGCCGGGCGGGTGAACGCCTTCTGCACCGCGGCGTCCAAGCCGTCCCCGAACAGGCTCATCGCCCTCTCCTACTCTCCGTTGTCGGCGTCGGTGACGGTGCCGTCCTTGATGTACCGGGCGAGGTTGAGCTCCGGGGCCTTGAACTGCTCCCGTACGCCCTCGCCCCACAGCACGCTCTGCGTGCCCTCGTGCTTCACCAGCCCGGGGTTGACCCCGAGCTTGAAGCCGCCCGGCAGCGGCTTGCCTTCCCGGTACGGCAGGAAGTCCAGCGGGGACTCGCCGTCGACCGCGTACACGACGCAGTCGGAGAGGATCGCGACCGGGTACTGCCCGGTGAACGACGCGTGCTTGACGATCTTGCGGTGCAGGTTGATCCGGGTACGGGAGATGACCGCCGCGCGGATGTCCGGCCGCCACGTCGGGCGGGACAGGGCGCGCCACGGCTCGCCCGGCCGCCAGTTCTCCCCGCGCGGGCGCTCGCGGAGCTTGCCCAGGCCGCCCTTGACCGTCGCCTTGATCGCCGAGACGACGAGTCCCAGCTCCGGGTCACGGTTCTTGTAGCCGTCCATCGCGGCGAGGAAGTCCTCCGGGGCGAGGTCGGCGGCGACGCCGAGATCGGCCATCGTGGCGAGGTAAGCGTCACGCAGCCGGTTGTACCAGCCGTCCAGGTAGCGGCCGTTGTCGTACCGGACCCACGCCTCGGTCGGCCGCACCTCGTACCCGAGCTCCACCGCGTACGCCACGGTCGGCGTCGCGTACCAGGCCGGCCCCTCGGGGCGCTCGCCCTTCCACGTGAACGGGCTGGGCAGCAGCGTGCCGTCCAGCTCCGCCCACTCCTTCCCGACCTTCACCTTCGACAGGTCGACGTGGCTCAGGTCGACCAGCCAGCTGCCGGGCAGCTTCGGGTCGAACGCCGGGTTCTTGACGTGCGTGGGCGCCCCGAGACCGACGGTCAATCCGTTGGCGCCCGCCCCGAACGCGAGGTTCACGTCAATACCGACCAGGTGGCGGCGCAGGCATTCGGCGTCGGTGAGCGGGCGCGCCCAGTCGTACGCCTCCTCGAACAGCTTCTCGTCGGGGCCGCGGACGTGGAAGCGGGGCAGGTCCGCCAGGAGCGGATGCCCGTCGGGAGCCTCGCACGGCGCGCAGTCGACGGGGTCCTTGCCCAGGGAACCGGGGTTGTGCTCGGAGTGCCGCTTGCCGTCGGCGTCCGGCTCGGAGGCCCGGGTCGGCGGGTGCAGCGCGGTCATCAGCTCCAGGCCGGTCACGGCGGTCGATCCGCGCGGCGTCATCACCCTGGAGGCGTACACGCCCAACATCTGGGCGAGTTCCGCCGGCGGGAGCTGCCCGGCCTCACCCCAGTGCCGGGTGTCCAGCGCGTTCCAGGAGGGGATGCACAACTGCACGCAGGCCCGCTCCGAGCCCTGCGCGGGGCGGTAGATCCGCGCCCACGGCCCGAAGCCCCTCTTCGTCAGCTTCCACTCCGCGCGGACCAGCTGCTTGATGACCTTGTGGCCCTCCGGTAGCCGGCCGGAGAGCCGCTCCTGCTCCGTGAGCGTGGCCGGGAGGCCGTAGCGCTCCAGCACGGTCTCGGTGAGGACGAGCAGCGGGTCGGCGTCCTTTCCGGGGCCGGAGAGCTTCGGCTGTCCCAGCTTGGCCTCCTTGAGCGTCCAGTCCACCAGGGACGGCAGGGACTTGGCGGGCACATGAAGGACCAGGCCGCCGGTGCAGTACGCCAGCACCTGCCCGTCAGCGTCGACGTCCAGGACCGCCAGCGGACCGTTCTCGAACCGCGGGTCAGCGCCCCCGCCCGCCGGGGTCCCGGCCGGGGCCGCCTTCCGCGCGCCCGGACGGCGCGACGTCGACGCCGGCCCGGCGGTGCGCACCGGACGGAATGCGGTCGCCTGAGCGACGGTGGGGGCAGGGGTCTGGGTGTTCTCGTGTGCCGTCGTCATGGCCGCAGCACCGCAGGCCGGGTCTGTGGGCAGAGCCCGAGCTTCCGGCATGGGGGCCACGGGGGCGGCGAACATCGCCGGTACCGCCGCGTCCTGCTCCGCCGCACCGGTGTTGGCCGGGGCGGGGTAGAGCTTCGCGAGCCCGTCGAGAAGCCGCGCATACGCGTCGCGCTCCGGCGGGCGGGGCTCGGTCTTGCCGGACTCCCAGCCACTGACCGTGGCCCGGCGCACCTTCAGCGCGGTGGCCACCTCGTCGATCGTCAGACCGTGCGCAGCACGCAACCTCTTCCGCTCCGCCGGCGGCGGAAGGACGGCGCGGGACGCGAGCAGCGCATCGACCGCGTCGAACAACTCGGACATGGAGCACCTCCCGACCTGAAGCCTACCCCACGAACCGCACGATTCGCGTACGTTCAACGCACGAACAGCGTGCACATGGCGTGCATTTCAGATAATGGCGTTCCAGGGGCCTGGCAGACTGATCTCTCGCAGCGAAGGTTGAGTGGCCGTTACAGCCTGGCTGCCTGGGGCAGGCGATCAGGGACGGGGACTCCCAGGCCGGTACGAGGTCCGTTTCGGGCGTGGGCGGGCATCCGGGGCCTCGGCCAGCGGCGCCTCCCACTCATACGGCGTCGCGGTCAGATACAAGCGGCGCTTGGTGCGGACCCGGGAGGAGTCGTGGATCACCGGCCAACCCTTGTCTCAGCCGCCCGCGGTGCGGTGTGCCTCATCCGCGAACGCGAGATCGAAGACTGCAGCCGGGAAGACGGAGTGCTGGATCTCCTCGATCCGCAGGAGTGAGTCGAGGGTCACGAACACGGTCGCCGGCTCGTTCTTCTTGGCACGCTGGGCCAGCCAGTATGCGAGGTACTCCCCCGACCCCGTACTGCTCGCTTCTGCCTCGGCCAGCACGGGATGCTTGTGCGCCTCGAGTGAGGACACGGCCATCAGCGGCTCGCGGCGGCCGTCCGCACGGGCGGCCTGGGCCCATTGGCCGATCAGATCCCGGGAACGGCACCACACCAGCAGAAGCCGGGTATCGAGGGCCTCGGCCGCCCGCAGGGCGATCAGCGTCTTGCCCGTGCCGCACGCGAGCACCATTTGACCACGCGAAGCCAGCTTCCTGGGGCCGGGTAGCCTGCTGTGAACCGCCGCCTGCCGACCGGAGCGCAGCATACGGCGGACGGGCGCGATGGCGGCGGCCAGAGGCGGGGGCTGTCCGGGGCGGCAGAGCTGGGGTCGGTGGCCATCAGGTGGTCCTTGGGAGTATCGGCTGCACGTCGCGGGGCAGAGGGAGGTTACTGATAGAGGAAGTCCGCTCCCCATACCTGGAGTCCGTCGACCAGGGCTACGGCGGTGTCCGCCGCTTCCCGGAGCTGTGCGGCTGTGCACGCGTCGTAAATGGCGTTGATCGCCTTTGAGTTGTGGTATTCTGCGGCGATTCGGCGGAAGGTGGCCGAGGGACGGAAAACGGTATCCGCCGCCGCACGCTCATCCACGAGTTCCGCGGGAAGCCCGCAGTACGTCTCCGACGTGATGTAGCACGCCCAGTCGACCAGTTTGCGTGTCGACCACACATCGTATGCGACGCGGTCGAGGAGCAGCGGACGGCAGTGGGGGTCAGGGCATTCGTCCACCGTCGCGTAGAACAGCTGGTCCACCAGGGCAGCGTCGACCCTGGTCCCAACCGGGTACAACTCGGACGGCGGCACGAACTGCCGCTGCCGACGGCGGACCGTGGCCGCAGCGTGTACATGGTCAGCGCCGATCACCATTCTTTCCACGGCCTCCTCCAGCAGGCTCATTTCCCGGCATCACAGTTCATCGTCGCGCGCCCTGGGTCACAGCGGCCGCAAAACGGCGAACACGCCGCACAACGGTAGATCTTCTTGTAGGGGGCGGAGCTCGAAGGCCAGCTCGCTTGGGGGCGGGCCTCCCCGATCCGGTCGGACGCGGTCCGCGGTGATCCAGTCGTGCTCATCGATGACCGAGGTGCGCGTCACCTCGGTGCGGGCGGACCGCCGGTTCCGTCGGTAGGGCATCAGCCCCTGGCCGATCTGGGGTGGATGACACTCATCTGCCTGCCTCCGGCGGGCTCGCTGGCTGCCCCAGCACCTGGCGCAGTACCGCATCGTGCTCCTGGAAGACCGCTCTCCCGCCTGCCCTCAAGGCGTCCCACACGGTCTCCTCTCCTGTTCCAGGAGCCGGCCCGAGAGGGACTGATGAGGGCTCGGGGCCCGCGTCTTGAACCGTCGATGCGTCCATCGCGACCAGCTCGGCTCCGTACGTGCGGGCCACGTACTCGGCAATCCGCAGACCACTCCCGTCCAGGTCGCCGCTGTATCTCAGGTGGATTCCCTGGTCGACCGCGAGCTGCAGGAGGGTGTGGTCGACGCTGCCGAGCTGCCCGCAGGTGCACGCCAGCGGGCCCGGGCTGTCGCAGGCCATGGCTGCTTCGAGGACCGAGGGGTTCTCGACCACGGTGAGCACCTGGGGTGCGAGCGTGGGCGGGGTACGGGTCAGGTCGAGCAGGGTCAGCGCCACTGGTGTGGCCGCCTCTCGTAGCCGCCGGTCCACCGGCCCGTCGCCCACGGCCTGCACCTGGTACAGCAGCACGGTGGCCGACAGCCGGTCGGCGATCACTCCGTAGTCGGCGAGCAGCGCCCGGACCAGGTCCGGGCGGCTCGGTTCGGGGCGCCCTGCCAGTTCGGCGATTGCGGCGGCCAGTCGGGTGCCGGCGGTGGTGTCCAGGTCGAAGTAGTGCGGGTCGCCCGCGCAGTCGTGCGAGAGCTTCGCCAGAGAGACCGCGGGGCTGTGCGGCAGCTGCGAGGTGGCGGCAGCCATGGCGTCGACGAGGCGGCGTATCGAGGCCGCGTCGTCGTCCGCGACGCCGGCCGCCCGCATCCGCGCCACCAGGGCAGGTAGGTGCGGCAGGGCTCGGCTTGTGTAGTCCCACAGTTCCTGGCGCAGCGTTGCGGCTGTGCGCCGGTCTGCTGCGCGGTCCTCCACTGGGCGGCCGACGGCGCGTTCCACCAGCGGTGACAGGTCCTCGGTGGTCAGGCCGAGGACCGTCAGTAGTTCGCGGAGCGGCACGCGGACGCCGGTCGCACTGACAGCGACGGCTGAGCGGACACTGCGGCGGCGGGCGGTGGTGTCCAGCCAGGAGCGCAGGGTGGCGATTCCCGCCGGGGGCAACGTGGGCACCCGTACGGCGGCGATCGTCTCGGGGGCCTGGCCGGAGCACAGTCGGTCGTGGATGGCCGTCCACAGGGGGGCCAGGTCGGGGTCGTCGGCAATCAGGCCGAGGTCGGCGCTCACGTGTGCTCCTCGCGATGGGCCTGATCCAGGGCCAGGTCGAGGGTGAGGGGCTGTGGTTCGCCGTGGCCTTGCCACAGCCAGGGCACGGTGACCCGGTTTCGTCCGGCGGTGACTACTTGGTGGACCATGACCTGCCCGGCTTCCTGTTTGATCATGGGGGTCATGAAGGGGGCGGTAGCGAGCACGTCGAAGTCCCAGGAGCGCAGGAGCGCGAGGACTTGGCGCAGGTTGGGTTCGTCGAATGCTGCGTCGATCTCATCGACGGACAGCAGCCGGGGTCCGTGGAAGCCTTCGCCGGAGTACATCGACCATGCTGCGGCCAGCAGCGGGAGCATGGTGGCCAGTCGCCGCTCGCCGGTGGACAGTGACTCCAGCGGGTTGGAGCGGGCGGTCACCTTGCGGAATTTCTCCGTGCTGCCGTCGCCGAACGAGGCGTGGGTCAGGGAGATTTGCCAGTCGTGCCAGGCGCGGTAGTCGAAGGTGTGGGCGACGCGCTCGGCCCAGGGCTCGCCGGCCTTTTCGTCCATTCGCTGACGCAGCACGGCGTACATCTGCTCGAAGACCGCGTCGGAGGGCGGCTGGGAGATGAGGTCCACCATGCGCTGGGCGTCCTCGTCTTCGCGTACCGTCCATTCGACCTGGACGCCGACGCCTGCGACGCCGGTACGGACTTCGCTGAGGGTGGAGCGGATCTTGCGGACCAGTTCCTGGGCCGCCTCACGACGCAGGCGCACATCGCTGCGCAGTCGGGTGAACAGGCTGGTCTTCAAGGTCTGTTTGATGTCTGCGCGCAGGTCGTCCTCGAGTTGGCCGGTGGTGGCCTCAAGGGCCTGGACGGCGGTGTGGAGGTCTTCTCCGCGGACAGCGCCTGGATCGGCGACGACGGCGCGGCGCCAGTCGCTGTTCTCGATGCTGATCAGGGTGACCTGGCGGTCGAAGCGGACCAGCGCGGTGTTCGCTGTGCGGGCACTGGTCTCCAGTCCCGCCAGGGCGCGGTCGCGGGTCTGGGTGAGGGCGGCGAGGCGGTCGGCGGAGGCGGGGCGGTCAGCGAGCAGGCGGCGGGCCCAGGCCAGGCCGGCGGTGAGGTGAGCGGGCCGTTTGGAGGCGTCGGTGGGCAGGTCGTCGGGCACGGTGGCGAGGTTTTCCTCGGCGAGCCGGGCCAGTTGGCGCAGGCAGTCGTCGCGGCGGTTCTCGGCGGCCTGCCGGTAGGGGGCGATGCTCTCGAGTGTCGCCTGGGCGGCGGCGGCCTGTACGGCGGCGTTGCTGCGCCGTTGGAGGAGTTGCTCGGCCTGGGTGCGGGTTTGGTTCAGGGTGGTGGCGGTGTTCGCGCGGTGCTGCCGCAACCGCTCGTATTCGGCGCCGTGCAGGGCGCGGATCTCGGCGACGGCAGCGGCTTCTCGCTGGGCATCCCGACGGGCGGCGTCTGCCTCCTGGCGGGCGCGTTCGCAGCGGCTCGTCCATTGCGTGGCCGCACGGACGTCGTGGCCGGCGCGCTGGAGCAGGTCGGTGGCGCGCAGTGCGGCGTGTTTCCATGTCTCGGTCTGCGAGGCGAGTTGTTCGGTTGCACGTTGATGGTGGTCGAGCGCGGCCGGCTCGGTGGGCAGGAGCGTTCCGTCGGGCAGGGTGGCCCGTCGGTTGAGCGTACGCAGGGCGCCTTTGACCGTCTCGCCGGCCGTTCGGTGCCGTTCGGCGGCAGCCAGCACTGTGCTGCGGGATCGGGTGAGGGCGTCGCCTGCATCGTCCTCGGCCTCCTGGGCGGTGCGGGCGGCGGCGAGGGCGGCGAGGGGGAAGGCGGCCTGTTCGGCGTCCGCCTGTTGTTGTGCGTCGGCGGCTGCGGCCAGGGCAGTCTCGCTGCGCTGTGCGGCCTGCTGCCGCTGATCGAGTGTCTGGTGTGCTTGGTCGGCCTGGGTGCCGGTGTCGGTGGCGGCCTGCTCGGCGTGACGCAGCTCCTGTTCGACGGCGGCCAGGCGTGCGGCGCGGGCGACGGCGGCGGTCTGCAGCTCGGCGAGGGCCTGCTGGCGCCTGTGTCCGGCATCTGCGATACGGCTGTCTGTCTGTCGTCGGACAGTCTCGGCCTCGCGCCGCAGCCGGGCCGCGGTCTCAGTGGCGGTCAGCAGCGCCTCCGCCTTCGGCAAGGCGTCGCGTTCGTCGGCGGCAGCCTGGATGTCCTGGCGGCGGCAGCGGGCCTCTTCCCGCGCGGCGTCAAGGAGCTGCTCGGCGGCGGCCAGGTCGCCCTCGAGGGCGGCAACGCGCTCCAGCCGGGCCCGCTCGCGGGCGGTACGGCCGATGTACGCGGCTCGGTAGCCGTCGGGGGCGGCAGCCGTGAGCACGCCGGATGTCAGCCGGCCGGTGGCCAGGTCGTTGCCGGGGGTGTCGACGGGGATGGCGTGCAGGAGTCGCCGGATGCGGTCGGGGTCGATGGCCGGGTCTGGTTCGAGGTGCAGCAGGTCGGCCAGAGTGGTTCCGGCGGTGGGGTGGGGGGTGGGGGTGAGGGTGAGGTCGCCGGCCACCGCGCTGCCGTCTGAGGTGACCAGGGCGTCGAGGATGCCGGCGACCAGTAGGGCGCCTTCGAGGCTGCTAGCTTCGGTGTCGGTCAGGTGGGGGGCGAAGTCGACCAGTGCCCACAGGGGGATGCCGTCGTGGTCCTGGCGGGTCCGCCACGGCGGGGCAGGCGGGGTGGCGGCGGCCTGGCGGCTTGCGGCCAGCTTGGCTTCGATGGCGGCGACGTCGGCGGCGGCGAGTTCGGCCTGGTGCTCGGCGGCCTCAGCGTGGTGGTGCAGGCGCGGAGCGGTGGCCGCGTGGGCGCGCTGTGCCATCAGTTCGATGTCGGCCGGGCGGAGGGTGCCCAGCCAGGTCTCGGTGTCGTTCGCGGGGCTGTCCGATGCGGGGGCCTGGGGTACCTGGATGGCCTCGGCAGACAGATGGACGAGGCCGGCTCGCCAGCGGTGCACGTCCCCCAGCCAGGTGCGGGCGGCGCGGGCGGCAGCGTCCACGCCGGCGTTCCATCGCTGCTGGGCGGCAGCGAGGTCGGCGCGCGCGGCGTCCTCGGCCTGCTGGTAGGTGGCGTGGGCTTGGTCTCGTTGTTGTTCGGCTTCCTCGGTCTCGGCGCGGGCGGTCTCCTGCGCGTCGCGGTAGGCGGTCATGGCCTCGGTGGCTGTGGCCTGCGCGGCCTGGTACACGGCGCGGGCTCGCTTGGCGGTGGCGGCGGCCTCGGTGGCCAGGGCGGCATCGGTGGCGGCGGTCTGCTGGTGGCGGGGCAGGTCGATGCGGGCCCGGGCCGCAGCGGCAGCGGAGGCGAGCCAGGTGGTCAACTGCCCGAGGTCCACGCGGCGCTCGTCGTCGGCGCAGGTGGTGAGTTCGCTGGGGGCGGGTTCCAGCTGACGGATGGCGGCTGACCATTCGGTGGTACGGGAGGCGAGTTCGTGCTCGGTGTGTTGCCGGTGGGTGGTGGCTTCGGCGGCGAACCGGCGGTGGGTGTCCTCGTCGTCTTCGGCGGCGCGCAGTTCTTCGGCAGCCGTGTATTCGGCTTCCTGGGCCAGTTGGTGGCGGCGCAGCGCGTCGTCCACCGCCCGTATCTGGCTGGTGCGTGCTTCGGCCCAGGCCCCAGGAGTTGCGCACAGGGGGTCGATATCGATGGCCGTTTGGCTGCCGATGTCGGCCGAAGTCAGCTGCCCGGCGGCGGCCAGAAGGCGTTCGATGGCGGCTTCGGCACCCAGCGTCGTGGCGATATAGCGCAGTTCATCCGCCAGGTGGGCCAGATGGTGCTGGCTGGTGCGGGCAAGGTCCGCCGAGCCGTCGGCCTGTTCGGTGGCCGCGCTCGCGTCGGTGGTGGCCTGCCTGGCACGTTCGGCGGCCTCGTCGGCGGTCTTAGCCAGTTCGGCGGCCCGGATTTCCCGGTGCGGCAGGTCGGCCCCGGCGTGGCCGCGCAGCTCGCTGTCGGCTGCCTCGAGGCGGCCTTCGAGTTCGGAGATCCGGCTGAGAGTGGCTGTGTGCTCCTGGTCAGCTGCCACCTCGGCGTCCTGGGCCGCCTGGACCTGGGCAGTCGCCTCCCGTGTCCGCCGGGTCTGGTCGTCGAACTCGGTGTTGGCGGCGGTCAGCGCCGCGGCCTGGGTTTGCGCGACGGTGGTGAGGTAGCGGCGGTAGGCCCGGTCGGTGCTTTGAAGCAGCTTGGCTTCCTCGTGGGTGCGCTGCAGTTGCGTCTCCAGTTCGGCGATGCGTTCCATCGCCTCCGCGATCAGGGTGAGGCTGTCGGTGTCGAGGGCGGGCAGCGCGTCGGTGAGTACCTGGCGCATGCGTGTGGGCGAGATGGCCTCGGCGGTGCGCAGACTGCGCAGGCTGCGCAGGACGGCGATGAGCGCGTCGAACTGGACTTCGTCGAGCGGGGCGAACAGGCGGGTGCGGATGGTTGGCCGATAGTCGCGTTCGTCCTCAACGACGGGCAGGTGGGCCAGCGCCTTGGTGCGCAGGCTGGGTGAGGCGGTGAACAATTCTCCGTCGCAGGCGGCCAGTTGCCCGGCCAGGTCCTCGATCCGGACCGGCTCGCGGTCGCGTTGCAGCAGCAGGTCGGCCCCGATGCGGCCGGGGGCAAGGAAGAACGCGCGGTGCAGGTGGCCGCCGGTTGCCCGCAGCCACAGTCCGGTGGTCAGGAACGTCACCTCGCCGGTGTCCGCATCGCGCAGCCCGTACTCCAGCCACCAGGCGCCGGTACGGTCCTCCCGGTCGTTGAAGTCGGTGTGGCGGCTGGTGAGTGTGCCGGCCGCTTTGCCGGACACCGACAGGGCCGTCTGGGAGGTGTCTGCGTCCAGCAGGACGGTGACCAGCATGGAGGCGGTCAGAGATTTGCCGGAGCCGTTGGGGCCGGCCAGGGTGAGCCAGCCGTCGGCGAACAGCAGGTCCTCGCTGGCCCAGGCCCAGGAGTTGACGATACCGGCGCGGGTGGGCTGCCAGCGGCCGTCGGCGCCGGGCTGGCCGAGGGGCACGGCCCAGGCCGGGTGCGCGGTGGGATGGTCGGTGACGCTCATGGGTGAAGTTCCTGCCTGTCCTGCGTGCGGCGCGGTGGGGGCGGTGAGAAGCCGGGTTCGGCCGGCACGGAACGGGGAGGGTGTCGCAGGTGGGTACGCCACAGGTAGATCCCGGGGGTGGGGTGCCAGTGGTCGGTCAGGTCGGGGTCTGCGGTGAGCAGCCCGGCCTGGACGAGTTCGGCGGTGGCGGCGCGGGCCAGGGCGGGCAGGCGCCGGTCGTAGGCGGCGGCCCAGCGGGGCAGGTCGTCGCGGTGCCGCTGGAACAGGGCAGTCACCTCGGTGATCGGAAGTGGGCCAGTGGGGGCGGCGCGGCGGGGCAGTTCGGCGAGCAGGGCGAGGGCTGCCTGCCGCTCGGTCCGGCGGCCCTGAGGGAAGTCGATGCCGCTGCCCAGACCCGTCGGATCGGTGGTCTGCCACCAGTCGCGGCGGACGGTGGCGGCAAGCCCGAGGCAGGCCACGACGCTCAGGGCCCGTTCACGGCCGGTGAGCGTGTGGAGGTAGGCGGTGGTCTCCGCAGCATCGTCATGGGGATCGGTGGCGGGGTCGTCAACGAGCCGGCGCAGCGCCTTCAGCCGCCGCTCGTCCCGGGTCGGGGCTCCCGATGGTTCGAGAGCGGCGGTGTGGTCCAGCAGCGACTCTGCGGACAGAGCGGCGGCGTGCTGCTGCGGGGAGAGGTCGTCCAGACCGAGCAACGTGGGGGAAAGCGAGGAGAACTTGGCGGCGAGACGGTCTCTGGATGCCGTGACGACCAGGTCGCTGTCCTCGTCGGTGACGGCACGGTCGAGGTCGGCGTCCACAGTGACCGATCCTTCAGCGACCAGGAGCTTGAGGGCGTCGACCAGGTGCCGGCGGCTTTCGCGGGCTTCCTTCTTGCCCGTGCCGTCGGAGGCCACGATACGGAACTGCGGCAGCCGCCCAGCGGGAGCTTCGGCCGCGCACACCTGCGCGACGGCCTGCAGCAGCTCGCGCAGACTGACGCGCGGACGACGCCACAGCTGCTCGCAGACCAGACAGACCAGTACCAGGACCTCGGTGGGAGCCATCTGCGTGGCGCGGCCGTCGCGGGGAACATGGGGGCCGCGGTCGTCGGGTACGTCGGCGCGGCGCTTGTGGAGGCGGACCAGTTCGGCGACTTCATGGACCTCCAGGCGCCAGCCAAGTTCGGCGCGGAAGAACTGGGCAAGCGCCGCACCGCCTTTGACGGCGGCGCGGTAGAGCTCCGGGTCGCTCTCCGCGCGCAGACGGCCGGTGGCGATGAGCCGGCGGGCTGCCTCGCGCAGGTCGGGATCGAGGAGGTCCGGCGCCGTCATGCCACGCTCCATGTCTTCGGGACGCGCTCTGGTCGATCACTCGCGGCGGCATGGTCGGTGGCGGTGACCCGTACTCTCAGGTCGGGTCCGGTCAGTCGGCCCTCTGCGAGTGCCACGGTCACGGTCCGGTCCGGGTCACCGCGCCAAATGTGGACCACGACGCCTGCCCCGTCGGCCTCGGCCTGCCCGCGGCCGGTAGAGGGGTCGATCTGGGCGTAGGCGACCTCGATGGCGCGGAACAAGATGACCGCCGCGTCGGTGGGCAGGCCGGCGAAGTGCTCCAGCCCCACCTCCGTGTCGGTGGCCAGCAACGCGGCGAAACGCCGACGCCGTGCCGCCTCGGCTGCGGCTTCGGCCAGCGCGGCCTGGCGCTCAGCCGCGGTGTCGGGTACCTTGCGGGGCCGGCCGCTGGATGGGCCGTGCCGCTCATGTTCCCGCAAGGTCACCTCCACCTGGTGCCGGCCGGCGCCGGCCGCGGCGGCGGTGCCGTGGGCGACGTCTTCTTCTGCCGGGCCGATGAGCGCATGCCAGGCCGGCCAGTCGCCGAAGGCCGCGGCATACACGCGCCGTGCCTCGGTCGGCGTGGGCTGCCGGTGGAGGCTGCAGGCGAGGGAACGGAAGTCGACCCCCAGGTCGGAGCCGCGCCGCCGCGCGGCGTAGCGCCGGTCGATGGCGACCAACAGCGTGTGTACGGCGCCGGTGGCCGAGGCGATCAGGCGATGCACGGTGCCGTCGGGGCAAAACCACGCCTGGAGGTCTCCCAGACGGCGCACCCGTTCGTCGACCCAGTGCTGCTGGTCACCGGGGTCGATCAGGCCGGCGTGGGGCACGGCGGCTTCGACGATCCGGCGGGGACCTGCCGCCTGCAGGTCGCCCAGCGCGGCCTCGACCCGTCGCAGTGCCCGACCGTACTCGCGGGGAAACTGGCGCAGCGCTTCGATAACCCGGTCGCGGTTGTCGCCGAACAGGCCGTCATCGGTGACGTCGGACTGGACCATCTGCGCCAGGGCGGCGTAGAAGTCGGCGGTGACCCGCTGGAGTTCGTCGATGCGGGTGCGGACGTCCTCCAGGTCGACGGGAAGCAACCCGTGGTCGGCGCCGAGGTGCTCAAGGATGCCGCGCACGGTGTGCTCGACGCTGTCCAGCAGGCGGCTGGGCAGTTGGAGCGCGCGGCGAGCGTCGACCACGGCCGCCCGGACGGCGGCGACGATGCCTCGTCCCTTGCGGGTCAGCGCCCACGCCTCCTGGCGGATGATCATGCCCTGGTAGCTGCGTACGGGGGCGGCGTAGTCACGGAACGGTTCGGCGAAGCCCCACTTGGCCAGCTGGTCCAGCGCCTTGAGCAGGTCCGGCTCGGGAAGCGGGTCGTGGTAGCCGATGGCCCGCAGCTGGTCGGCGACGTCCGCCAGCGTGGACATCGGGCCGCGCGTGGACAGTTCCTCCAGGGCTGCCAGCAGCGCGGTGTACCGCTCCCGGACCAGGTCGTCGGGCAGCGCGAACGCGGCCCAGTCGCCGGGATGGACCTCCTGCCACCACATGCGCGGTCGGCTCATCGCCCGCCCCTTTGTTGCCACGGCGCCTCCACGCTCAAGAACTCGTGTTCGTTTGGTGGTGTCCCGCCTCGGTTCGTGACCCGCTTGGCTGGTGTCTGTGCGACGGTATCCGCCGCCACTGACATTGACTGCCGAAGCAAAGTACGGCGTATATCAACGAATCATCGCTTTCGTGCGCTGTGGATCACTGCCTGGCGGAGCTTGCGGGTGTGCGCTGCATCTGAGGTCATGCCCGTGAAGCCGGGGGCACAGTGGAGCGCTGGGTGCGGCACGGTGCGAAGTGGCCTCAGCGGCGGGCAGCCTCACGCAGGTGCCGACGGAGCCGTTCGCGTAGCTGCGCCAGCGGCATGGCCGCGCCGAGCCGACGCAGGAAGTCGGCGGCATCCCAGGTGATCAGGCCGCCCTGGCGCGAGAGGTACATGCCCACCTGGTCGATGCCGAACTGGTCGTCGTAGTCCAGCAGGAGGTATCCGGCGAGTTGATAGATCTCCTCTCGGCCCAGGCGGCGGGGGTCCTTGGTGGCTTTGCAGTCCAGCAGCAGGCCGCCGAGGATGTAGTCGGCGTCGGCGCCGCCGATGTCGCCGCTGCCGGCGAAGACCGGACCGCACACGCGGGCCCTTTGCGGCAGGGCCCGGAAGGCGGCAAACGGACCCTCGGCGAGCCGCATCTGCTGGCCGATATCGGTCACAACGTACTCGGGGACCGCAGCGGTGAGGTCGTCCAGGGTCGTGGCGGGGGTGGCGGAGCTGAGCATGCTGAAGCGGCGGATCTCACCGGTGCGGGCGATGTCCTCAAAGAAGCCGGCAACGAAGCACAGCCGGATGAGCGCGTTCTCGTCCAGGCTGCCGGGATCGGCGAGGCAGGTGTCGACGCTGGCCAGCAGCTCCCGGCCCACCGTGTGCAGGGCCTTGCGGGCCCCACGCGCCGGTGCTCCGCGCAGCGGTCCGGTCTCGTCAAGGAGCATGACACCGGCGACAACGGCCAGTCCGAGCCGCCCGCCGAGACTGAGGCGCAGGCGGTAGTCGACGGCGTGCCCGAGGGCCGACCAGTTCGGGTACTGCACGTCGATCGGCTGCACCGGGTGAGGGAGGCCGGCGATGCGCGCCTGATAGTCGCCCACCAGGTTCTGGCTGTACGAGAGGTGGGCGACCATGAACTGCGAGATCGGTGAGGAGTCGTACTTCAGCTGCCCGGTCAGACTGAGCTCGATCATCGGCCGGCCGGCCACCGTGCCGTCCCGGCCGGCGTCGGCCATGGTCTTTTCATACGCGTCGATCCAGGCGATGCCCTCGGTGTCCAGCAGATGGCGGGCGCGGGTGACCGCGACGTAGATCAGGCGGGCCTCGCTCGCGTTCAGCGCGCGTTGCAGACCCAGGTCGTCCACCGACGGGGCCATGAAGCCCTTGCCGATGCGTACCGACGGCCACTCGCGTCCCTTGGCCTTGTGCGCGGTGGAGACGGTGACCTGCGCTTTCTCCTCCGGTGAGAGGCGGTCCACCGCGGCGATGATCTGGTCGGGGCCGTAGGTGTCGACCAGTTGCACGATCGCTTTGAGGTCCTGGCCGGCCTTGTCCTGCTCGGCGTACTCCTGCACCTCGCCCCAGGTGGAGAACAAGAACAGCTCCGGGTGGCTGGTGCGCTGCCCGGCTTTGAGCTCGAGTGCGGCCTTGGCGATGCGCTGCAGCGCGCTGCCTCCGCCGGTCAGCGCCACCGGGATGCCGAGCTCCAGGTAGGACAGGACCTCGCTCATCGCGTCCACGTTGCCCCGGCACAGCACCGCCTCGGGCTGCGCCACCTCGCCGACACGGGAGCCGGGTCCGTGGCCGGTCAGCTGCATCTCCGACTCGGCGTGTCCCAGCCACCGGTTGGCCACCTCGGCGATGGCCGGGCCGAAGCGGAAGGACTGGGTCAGGCGCAGCTGCTCAGCGGGGAAGCCGGTCATCACATCGCGCGCGTTGCGCCAGCCGTAGATCTGCTGGGCGGGGTCCCCGACGCACACCCGCTGCGCGTCCTGGGCGAGGAAGACCTCCTCCAGGACGGGGTTGGTGTCCTGGGCCTCGTCCAGCAGGACGAAGTCCGCCCCGAGCTGCGGGGAGGTCATCGCCCACAGCTTCATGTAGTGGTCGTGCTCGAACCGCAGCCGGCCCGCGGGCGAGCAGATGTCCTGCCACGCACGGTGTGCGTAGGGCAGCAGGGTGCGGGCGAGATGGTCCTGGCCGGGGCCGTCGAGGCCGTTGACCGGCTCCATGTGGCGGGCCATGACCTGCCGGTCGGTGGTGTAGCAGAACTTGCGGACCATGCCCATCACCAGGCGCGCGGCGTGAGTGACCTTGATCTGGCGGGAATTGATGTCAAGGTCGCGGGTGATGCCGAGCAGGCGGGCGGTGTGCTTGGCGGGTATCCGCGCCGAGGCGTCCAGACGCTCACGGTAGTGGTGGCCGACAGCGCGGAAGGCCAGGGAGTGCGCGGTGCGGCACTCGACGTTCGGCCCGAAGCGTCCGCGGGCGTCGTCGGCGATCGCCCGGTTGAACGCCACGTACAGCCCGCGTTTGCGGGTGGCGGCGCCCATCAGGATGAGTGTCGAGGTCTTGCCCGTGCCGGCGCCTGCGACCAGGGCCAGGTCCCGGCCGGAGGCGAACACCTCGCGGGCAGCGTGCTGTTCCTTCGTCGGCTCCATGGCCATGAGTTCCTCTCTGGGAAGCGCGGCTTCATGTACCGCAGCCCCAGAGGCTGGACCAGTCGATGACCAACCGTCAATACAATTATACGTTCGGTAGCCAGTTCCGGCCGAATTCAGGACGGGCCGCACAAGGAAGCGCCGCGGACCTGTGCGCTGCCGGTTCTTCCCTCCCCGCTCCTTGGGCGGTGCATCCGGTCGCTGCAATCAGGCCAGCGAACTTCCCTGATTCCGGAAGGAGTTGTCAGTCCCGGTTTCTATGCTGCCGTGGAACCGCTGGGCACCGCGCTGATGCCCGGCCACACGATCAATTGGGAGGTGCGGCATGGCGACGTGTACCCGCCGGGCCAAGTCGACCCGGCACTTATGCCGACGCGAGGCCGCCGAGTGGCCCCGCTACGACGATCTTCCCGCCCCCGTGGTGGCGTGCGCCAGCCACCTCACGCCGGCGGAATGGGCTGCCTGCCAGGAAGCCCGCGCCCGGGCGCGCACCGAGTACGCCGCCCGCCAAGCAGAGGAACTGGCCGCACGCGAAGAACGGGGTGAACAGGCGCAGCCGGCGGCCACCGTGGCGCACTATGTCCCGCGGCCGTGCACCGGCCAGTGCGTCTCCCAGGAACGCGCCTGGGGCCGCGAAGCCGACAGCGCTTCCAGCCTGTGCGCGACCTGCGACGGCTACGTGTGCCTGGCCTGCGGCAAGGCCGAAGTCGACGGCATCTTCGACTTCTGCAGCCGATGCTCGGCGTTCGAATCGGAGATCGACCAGGAGCCGGACGCGGTCTGGGACGATGAGATCGACACCGGGCCCGAGCCGCGCATGCGGCTGACCGCGATGGTGAACCAGCTCGTCGCGGCCACCGGCGCCACACACCGCGACGTCAACGCCCGCATCAACCGGACCATCGGAATACACACCCGCGTCGGAGCCGACGCGCAGATGATCCGCCGCGCCGCACGAGCCGCCCGCGACTGGCTCGACCAACTCCTCCCAAGCCCCCAGCCGGACACCACAAGCGCCCCGCCCGGCGTGCCCGATCCCGGCGCAAGGACAGTGACCGCGGAGCACGTCGAGCCCTCTGCGCGGGCCGAAGGCGCTGCGCTCACGGGCGGCCTGGCACTACGGTCAGCGCCCATGGACACCCCCGCACCACGCCCTGCCGACGACGCCGTGGGCGAGCACGCCGAGCTGACCGTGACCGTGCGCCTGACCGGCCAGAGCGCCAGGCGCCTGCGCCGCGCGGCCGAGATCCAGCAGCGGCCCATCGAGGATGTCGCGGCCGAGTGCATCAGTGACGACATGCACCGTGACGTGCACGAGGCGCTGTACAGCGGCAGCGACGCGTACGCGGCCACCCTCGACGGCCTCGCCAAGCGCCTCGCACTCCTCGTCCGCGAACTGGGCGCCCTCCCCTCCGGTACCGCCGCCAAGGTGATCGCGCTGGCAGCCGCCGAGAAGCACGGGCCCCTGCCCGAAGAATGGCACCAGCGCATGCTTGAGCAGCTCACCGACCTGTGGACCGGCCGCACCACCGAGTTCGGCCAGCGGCCCGACGGCTCCGTCGGCCCGCTGGAGGACATCAAGGTCCACGCGATGGTCACCCCCGCGCAATGGGACGCCCTGGCCCGCATCGGCACTCCCGGCAGCCTCGCACACGGCACCCAAAAAGCCCTCGAGGTCGGGAGCACAGCCCTGGACCGGTAGCCGGTCCGGCCCGCGCGGGGCCCGGCTAGCATGGCCCGCTCCCCCGCCCAGCAGGAGAAGGCAATCGATGGACCCCGAACACTGCCCCTTCCATCACCGCCAGGACACCCGCGTGCCCCCCGCCCGGCTGCTGGCCCCGGCTGGCAGCAGCACCGCCGGATCGGTCTCGGCCGCCAGCGCCTGGCCGTCGAGCGGCCCCGCCTGAACGCACAGCGGCGCACGGCACCCGGACGCGGAAGCCTGGGCGAGCGCCGTCTTGAAGTACTGCTTGCGCCGCGGCAGCACCGGCAGCGCTTGGCACCGCAGGTAGGGCGATGGCAGGCCGGGCTGGTAGCGGTCGCCGAGCGGCAGCGCGAGCGCGGCGGCGAGGAATGTGGCGTGCAGGAACGGCGATGCCTTGGCAACCGGCCCGGCGGGCGGGATCGTCTCGCGGGGGAAGGCCGCGTCCCGTGCGTCGACCAACCTCACGCACCTGTGCGGTGAATGACACGTGGCTTCGTGTCACCGAGGCATCTGGTCAAGAAGTCATGAGGCGGTCATAGCGCTCAACCTGCTGGGCCAGGTCCTCTTCGGGGACGCCAGTAAAGGCACTCAACCGAGCGTAAGACAGGCCGGCCCGGCGCCCGACCAGCGCGAACTCCCACAGGGCCTGGTCGATCCGGGCCCGGGCAGTGCCGAAGGAGACCATGCCGAGCTCGACACCGTCGGCCGCCGGCAAGGTGCCCTCGATCTTCAGCTCCGTCAGGTGACGCACCGCGCAGGTGATCAGATCGGTGACGAACTCCGGCATGTCGGAGGGGACGTTGCCTGCCCAGGTCCGCTCATGTGGCACCGGCGAGCCGATGTCAGCGTGCTGCTGGGAGCGGCGATCGGTGATGTACTCCCACACCCACCGGTAGGACACCGGGAGCCCGTCGGTGCGACGGTCCAGCTCCTCATACAGCTCGAAGGCCGAGCGGCGCTCCTCGGGCGCCTTGGCCTGGTCTTCTTCCAGCAGCGCATCCAGGAACTGGCGGGCCTGGTCCAGGCCCTCTTCGTCGACCGGGAGGGGATGCGGCAGGGGCAGCACGGCCGAGATCGCCTCCTTGACCGTCGCTCTGGCCACACCGTGCCGCGCGGCCAGGGAGCGGGGCAGCCTGTCGCCGGCGCGGTGGTCGCGGCGGATCGCCTCGAACAGTTCTGTCCCCGGCTCGGTCATCGTCTGCTCCCTATGTGTGTGCGGGTGCTGGTTGTGTTTACCCGCCTCATGCTGCCCGGCCCGGCGTGGGTGTGCTGCCCGCGCTGCGGCGCGAGGCCGGCCGGCCGGCCGGCCGCCTGGAACGCGAGGTCGCGGCAGAGTGCCGCTTCGGGTCCCGTGGTGCTCGTGCAAGCCGCAGGCGTGGGCTGCCTCGGTCACGGCCGTCTGGTCCCAGGGACTCAGCCGCAGCGGGCGGGCGCTGTGCTGGCGCCCTTCCAGTTGCCCGAAACGGCGCCCTGCCTCGATCAAGTCCACCGCCCAGGTGGGGGCCGGGCGCTCGGGGCCACGGCTTTGCCGGGCCGGCGGGGTCGTGTGAGCGGCGGGCCACTGCAGCTGCGTGGCGGGGCAGCCGGTGAAGATGCGCACCGCCAGCGCCGCGGCGTGAACGGGATGGGCGATCCGCGTATGGAGCCGGCGCGCGAGGAGCACAGTCGGCTCGTCGGGCTGGGACGGGAAGCGGCCGGCCGCGGGGAGCGGGAGCACCGCGCAGCCCAGGCGGCGGACCGCTGCCTCGATCACGCCGCGGCCCGGCGTACGGCGGGTGGGCAGCAGGAAGCACGGCTCACCCTCGCGGGGCGGGAACGGCTCGCCTGCCTCCCACCACGCGAACCGGCCGGCGGGCGGTGATGGAGCGGACGCGGCCAGGGCACGGTGGGCCGCGGCCAGGGTGTCCGCCTCTTCATGCGGGAGGGTGGCGAGCGCGGCGGCCAGCGCAGGCGGGAGCGGGCCGTGGCACAGCAGGGTCAACCGGATTCTGGTGAGCTCGGCCAGGGCGAAGAGGTACTCGAAGTGCCGGGAGCTGATGCGATGGGCCCGGGTGACGATGACATGACCGATGCGCAACGCCAAGATCCAGGCGGCGACCGCGCGCCAGGCGGTCTCGGTGCTGCCAGTCCAGTAGGCGCCGTCCTCGCTCCCCGTCAGGGGAAGGTGTTTGCCCAGGCTGCGCAGCAGGTCGTGGGCCAGGGAGGCGGGAGCACTCGCCACCGGGGTGGGGTGGACGGTGATACGGCCGAGCGCGGAGGTGTGGGCGGCCAGCGCGGCGGCCATGAAGGCGTAGTCGTCGCCGCGGTCGTGCACCACGGTGAGCGGGGACAGGCCGGGGCCGGCATCGCCCGGTGACCATGTGGGCTTCCACGGGCCGGTGGCGGTCTCGGGCACGGTGGCCGTACGCGGAGGCGGCATCATCGCGCTCCGGGTGGTGGCGGTGTGGCAGCGGCGGGCGCCGGCGGGGAGCCGCCGGCGGAGTGTGCGTCAGCCGCAGCGGCGTGCCGGTGGTCGGCGGCGTCCAGGAGGGGGTGGGCGGCCAGCCCAAGGGCGAACAACACATCCGGGTGGGGACTCTGCTGTTTTGCGGAGGGGGCAAGCAGGCGTCGGTTGGCCAGACGCGGGATCTGCTCGGCGGGCAGGTCGGGGGTGAGGCCGCTGGCTGCGCGGTGCAGCAGGAGGGTGAGGGCGGCGGCCTCGCCGGGGGCGAGGGAGGCGGCGGTGTGGCCGGTATTGTGCAGGTTCTTCCGCTGCCCCGGGTCAAGCAGGCCGGGGACGCAGGTCAGATGGATGGTGGTGTCGGTGTGGACGAGCCGGTGAGGGCTGCTGGGCTGCTCAAGGTGTGCGGCCAGGGTGGTGGCGGCGCGCTTCAGGCGGTGTGGGGGCCATTCCAGGGCGGAGGCCAGGTCGTCCGGGTGGATGCGGCCGACCTCCAGCAGGGCGGCGTGCAGCACGGTCGCGTGGGTGGCCGCACCCGGGACGGAACTGCGGGAGGCGCGCTCGGGGACGCGCAGGAGGGATTCGGGTGAGGTGTTCAGGGCGCGGGCGAGGGTGAACAGGGTCGCGGCGGGGAGGGTGCGCGGGGTGAGGTGGGTGCCCCAGTCGGCAGTGGGGATGCCGGTCAGCGCGGTCAGGTCCTCGTCTGTGAGCCTGCACTCCGCGGCGCGTGTCCGCAGGAACATCAGGTCGAACGCGACCGCGGACGTGTCGCTGGGCGGCTGGGGCTGGTCGGTCACGGGCGTAACTCCCCAAGGCGCGGCAGGATGTCCGGGGCGGGCGGCGCGGGGGTGTGCAGGTACCAGCAGCGGGCGGCGGTGTGCCAGTCGTCCCCCGCATGGGGGTGGGCCAGGACGGGGAGCGGGAAGCCGGCGTCGGCGATGAGGGCCTCGAATCGTGGTGTGGTGCCGAAGCAGTTCGCGAACAGGCCGTGGTTATCAGCGGTGCGCGGGGTGCGGCGGCGGAATTCGACGGCGGCGTGCAGCAGGGGGCGGGCGCGGGGCGGGACGGCGTACAGGTGCCGGGGCCCAGGAGGTTCGCCGATGTTGATCCGCGAGTCGCGGTCGATAGCCACGGTGGTGCCGTCCTCGTCGACGGATCCGATCTGGGTCATCGACAGCAGCGACTTCTCGGTGCCGGTGAACAACAGGGCCGCGATGGCGGCGGCGCGCAGCGGGTTGGGCAGGCGCACAGTGATCGTGTGCACGGTGCGCGGGGTGATGGGCACTGTGGTGAGGCCGGGCCCCGCGCAACTGGTGAGGTCGTCCGGCACGTTGAGCAGCACTGAGTGGCTGAGGAAGCCGGCCTGGGCGCCGCGCACGCGGGCCACGGTGTGCGCGGCGCTGGGACTTGAGACGGTCAGGCGGGCCAGGAACAGCCGCAAGGCCTCGGTCTCCTGCAGGGTGAAGGGGGTTGGCTCGGCCGGACCGTCGGCGGATTCGATGCCGCCGTCCGAGGCTGGTGGGGGTGGCAGGGTGCGGGCCAGCCAGGTGCGGGCGGCGGCGTAGCCGGCGCGGTACTGGCCGTCGCTGTGGGCGAAGTCGGTGGCGTTCTGGCGGCGCCAGCAGTCCGCGCGGAACGCAGCCACCGAGCTGCGCGGCAGCACCGGGAGCGGGTAGGCGTGATCGTGCGGCGGCGGGCCTGAGCGCCGCCCGGTGGCGGCCGGGCCGATCGCCTCGAGAACGGCGGCCGTGCCGCGTATGGTCACCACGTCCACCAACTCGGCGGCTGTGAGGTGGTCGAGCAGGCGCTGGAAGTCGGTCTGCTCCGGGGTGTGGACCAGGAGGGTCAGGCGGATACCGGTGTCCGCGTGCCACGCGGCCAGGCGGCGCAGCCGCTCGGTGGTGAGGCGGTGGGCGCGCAGCACGATGACCTCGTCAAGGCCGCAGTTCAGGGTCCAGCAGGTCACCGCCCGCCAGGCCGGGTCGGTGGACATCCGCTCGGCCTCGGGGCGCAAGAATCCGTCGCGGCCCATGGCGCGCAGCACGTCCCGCGCGAGGTATGCCGGGCTGGTGGTGTGCGGGGTGGGATCGACGGTGATCCGGCCGCTGGCGGGATCGGCCCACTGGTAGGCGGCTCGGTGTACCGCGTAATCGTCGTCACCGTCCAGCAGCAGCCTCACCGGCCGCGCCGCCGGGGGTGTAGCGGCCCGTGAAGCAGGAGCGGGGGCGAGGGTGGGAGAAAGTGTGGATGCGGTCATGGGCGACGTCCGCCGTCGACCCGGTCAGCCGCGTCCTGCAGCATGTCCCAGTCGGGCGTGCTTGCTCCGGTGGCAGCCAACACCCGCTGGGTGTGAAGGGTCAGCACGATCCAGCGGCGCAGACAACCATCGGCGAGGCGGGCGTCCAGCGCCTTGAGGTCGTCGGGCGCGACGCTCTGCCACAGCGGGTGCAGCGCGGGAAGTGCCTTGGGGACCTGGTCGCGGGTGAGCGGCCAGATGTAGGGCCAGCCGGCGGTGCGGGTGGCGAGCATCCGCTGGGCGCGCAAGGAGCGTTCGCCACGCGCCTGGGCGATCAGGACCACGCACAGCCCCTGGGGGAGGTCGTCGTGGAGGAAACGCAGGTACTCGAAGCAGGATGCCGACAGCCGGTGGGCGTCCTCGACCACGACGATCCGCGGCTTGAGAGCCAGGGCGCGACGAATCCAGGCGTCGGCGGCCCCTGGGTCGGCGGGCGCCTCACCACGGAGGCCAAGTGCACGGTGAAGGGCGGCTCGCAGGTCAGCCGGCGTCGGCTGAGCCCGGAAACGCAGCGGCAACAGCAACAGCTCACCGAGACGGCGGGCGGCGGTGTGGACGGCGAAGGTCTTGCCGACCCCGGCCTCGCCCAGCACGCACACAAACCGGCCCTGGGAGTACGCGTCGACGAGCGCGTCGCCCACGGCGAGCATGCCCGGGGTGAGCAAGGTGCGCACACCTGGGGTGTCGAGGAAGTGCAGACCAGACGAGGCCGCGTCGTCCATGACGGCGAAGGGCTCGGCTGCGGCGGCCGCGCCCCAGACGACCGACGGCACAGGCGGGATGGTCAGCATCGCTTCAGGGCCCAGTCCACGACCCGGTCGTCGACCTTGTCGACCCCCAAATGCTCCATGCCCTTGACCACGTGCTTGGTGACCTTCACCCACTCCCGGAAGGAGCCGAGCGCGTACTGGGTGTCGACCCGCTTCAGCAGCGCCTCATCCGCGCCCCTCCACACCGGGTGGGAGTCGGGCACGGTCTGGAGGACCTCGTCCTCGGTCATGGCCAGGATCTCCAGGCGGATGTAGATCCGCGAGGCCAGCGCCGGATCGCTCTGCAGCGTCTCGTACGCCTCCCGGCCGCCGACGAAGAGGATGGCGGGCTTGGGGTCGCAGGTGTCCCACAGCTTGCGCAGGAACTCGAAGTTCTCCCGCCGGTACTGCTGGGCCTCGTCGCACACGATCACATACGGGCGCCTGGGCAGGGTCTCGCGCAGCAGCTTGTCGAAAGCGGTCGGGGTGCCGGGCATCTTGCAGGACAGATTCATCTGGTGGAACAGCTCCTCGCGCAGGTCCTTCGGCCCCGGGCGGGAACGGGCGAAGTCCAGCGGGAGGATCAGATCCGGGTTCATCTCCTGGATCGTGGCCCGGGTGCCGAAACTCTTCCCCAGCCCGGCGTCGCCGTAGATCACCGACATCGCCCGTGATTCGACGGTGTCGACGACGGTGTCCTTGATCTGCAGCAGCGTGTCGGTGGCGACCAGTGAGGAGTCCTCAAGGCCGAGGAAGAACTGCGGACGCAGATCCGGACGGCGCGGCGGCCCCGATTCGAGCGGCTGGGACGGCGCGGCAGAAGTGGCGGCGGTGGTCATGTGTCCTCCGAAGACAGATCGGCGGGGGCAGTGGCTTGGCCGGGGCGCACCCAGCCGGCCGGGACGGGCGTCAAAGGCTGATACGGCTCTGCGCGCCGACGAGGCGCGGCAGGCGCTCGCTGGCTGGTGCCCGCGAGTTCGGCGAGGGCCTCTTCCTTGGTCATGCGGGTCGCAGAGACAGGCAGTTGGGGTTCGGTAGCCGGCAGATAACGGTCGCGTTTGCGCTCACCGGAGCGCTGCAGGGCCCGGCGCAGGTCAGCGCTATGCTCCTGGCGGTCGGCAAGGACCTTGGCGCGCAGTTCCTCGGTGGCCTCGTCGCTGAGGAACGCCCGGCCCAGGTAGCGGTCGCCGCGGAAGGTGTACAGGTCGATCTCATGACTGTGGTGTGGCATCCACCGCACCCACACCTCGACCCCGATCCGGCCCACGCCGTTCTCCGGCATGTAACAGCGGCCCGCGAACTCCACCCCGTGACTGGTGATCTTCCGTGGCCTGTGGTCGCTCTCCAGCATGAACGCACGCAGCTCGGCCGGGGTGGGCTCGGGACGGATCTCGGTGGGGTCGGCCAGCCACGCCTCAAGCGGCGTCACCCCGGTGCGCTTCACCACGTGCTGGGTGTTGTGCTCGGTGACCCACTCCCCCAGGAGCTCCACGAATGCCTCGAAGGCCAGCGGCGGATCCGTCTCGCCGACGCGACGGCGGTGATCAAGCAGGGGCGCCTGGGTGTAGCGGGGCAGGTCGGCGAAGAAGCGGGTCATGCTGGTGCGGTTCAGCCGTTCGATACCGCCTTTATGGCGGGCACTGCGCACCCGGTGCACCGGGGCGCCGAGCAGACCGAAAGCCCGCCGGACGGTCTTGGACAGGAAGTCGGCACCGCCGTCGACCCGTACCAAGTGAGGCAGTCCCCCGGCCGGCCCGTAAGGATCCTCCCGCAGCACCGACGCCCGCACGGCCGCCAGGACCGAGCCGCGGTGCGCGGAGCCAGCGGTGACCGCCCAGCCCATCACATAGCTGGTACCACGGTCCTCGAACCACGTCACCCACACCTTCGACAGCTTCCTGTCGGGCATCACCACCACGAGCGGAGCCTGCTTGTGGTCCCCCTCCCACACCTGGTTCCGGGCCACCGCCGGGCGCTGGAAGGCGGGGTCGAAGCCGCGGGCGGCCGGAATGCCCTCCCGCAGGCCCGCCATGAAACCGGGGTCGAGGTCACGGGCGATCGCGTCGTGCAGCGTCGTCAGACCGATCGGCTTCTCCCCCGCCGCCAGGGCCGCGCGCACCAAGTGCTCATGGGCACGCTTGACGTTGCCCTGGTAGTCGGCGAGGACATCGATGATCTCGTCGGTGATCCGCAGACGCTTCCTGGCAGGTTTCTCCGGCGTGCCACTCTCCTCGGCCTCCTTGAGCCAGCGCCACACCGTACGGATGCTCACGCCCGCCGACTCGGCAACCAGCCTCACATGCGCGGTGGTCAACTCCCCCGCCCCGCGTAGCCAGAGCAACTGGACCACTCCGGCAGGCCTCAGCTCATCCCGATGCCGGCCCAGCTCCTCCGTCGGGGCGCCCTCCAGCGCGGTCACTGGTGGCGACTACTGTGAGGCGGGCGTGCGGATAACGACACGGTGATCAACCACAGTCTCCAACGTCGAACAGCACTGACACGCAAGACAGTTCAGCCAGGGACCGTCCTCTGTGACGGACGAACCCGACGCGAGACTACGAGCCGGGAGTGAACCTCCAACCCAGCTGTTCACTCGGACGAATGGTGCCTCGACATTCCCACCAGACCGCGCACACGCGCATGCTAGCTGGCTCTGCAGTGCCTTCCGTCTTGGCCAGTTCCTGGCATCGGCCTCGCCCCGGCAGCGGCCGCCCCGGGGCAAGGCCGACTCGCAGTCCGAGTGCCGCCGAGCTATTACCCGCGCCCCAAGAAGACCTGTCACAGCTTGTCCGGTGATGTTCACCCGGCGCTACGCTGGCGCGGTGGATCACGAACCGCACGGAGGAGCGCAGGAAGCGCCGGTGACAAGTCGGGAGCAGGACGCGGTGCGCGTCCTGCTGCTCATCGACAGTGCCGGCGAGAGTCCGATCCAGCCGGAGTTGGCTGATCCGGCACTCGCCTCCGCCGTCGGCGTCGTACGTACCCAGGTGCGGCTGCAGAAGCTGGACTTCTGGCTTCGCAATCCCGACTACCTCGCGGATGAGTTGCTCACCGACTACGAGAGCAGTCGTGAGGCGCCTCTGCTGCACCTGGCAGGGGAGATCCTGGATTCCGAAGAACCCGAGGTGCGGCGCTACCCGATGCTGCGGCACCACTTCGGCGCGTACGAGCCGCTGGACGACGCGCTGGCCGTCTTGCGCAGTGCCGGTCTAATCGCCGTCCGGCGTCGAGGCACCGTCAGCCGTGTCCGCCAACATGACTACTTCCTGCTCGGCGACGGGCGCCGGGTGGCGAATGAGATCGTCTCCCAGGAGCCCGTGTTCCAGTACTACGTGGAGCGTGTCGCGCTGGTGGTGGCGCTGGCCGACGGGCTGGGTGGCACCGAGTTGAAGGCACGACAGTACTTGCAGCGGGAGTACGCGCAGACCGATCGGGGCACGCGAATCGGGTCGGTCAGCGCGCAGGCCCGAACGCGACTGGAGCAGTTCCGCGCGCAGGCTGCTGCGCCGCAGCGCGAAGCGGAGGTCAAGTGAGCGAGATCGAACGGTTGTTGGAGTCGCGGATCGCGGAACGCGCTGGTGTGCCGGAGGAGGGCGTGCGGGACGTGTTCGCCACCTACGGTCTGCCGTTGGTCGCGACGCCGTCCCGGCCGCGGTCGCTTCGCCTGCACCGGCTGCGGGTCAGCGGAGTACGCACGGGGTCCGTCGCTCCGGGGCCGTTCGACTCGACCATGCGCTTCTCCGACGGGATGACCGCCCTGGTGGCGTCCAACTTCCGCGGCAAGACGAGCGTCCTGGAACTGGTGACGTGGTGTCTACGCGGAACTCCCCGTGAACTGCAAAGCGGGGTGCGGAACTGGCTGAGCACCCTGGACCTCGATGTCGTAGTAGCCGGACAGGCGATGGGCTTTCGACTCGACATCGCTGAAGGTGAGATCGTCTCGGCAGTCGTGCTCACCGCCATGGACGTCACGCAACTGCAGTCGCTGCGCGAGGCCGACCCGGCACGAGACGTCTCACCGCTGATCCGGGCCGCCAGTTCCGCCAGCTACGCCGAACAGGTCCAGGCGCTGATGCTCGGCAGACTCGATCTGCAGCCGCTGGTCAACAGCTACAAGGGCACCGCCACCCAGACCCACGGCTGGCCCGCCTACTACGGCGCCATCTACCTGCCCGCCGGAGGCGACAAGGCTCTGCTGGGCGACCTCACCATGGCGGGGCTACCGGGCCGACTGCTGCAGGTTTTCCTGGACCTGCCGGCGACGGCCGCCCTCACCCGCGTGAAAACCGCCCTGGATGTGCGGGTCAACGAGAACAAGGCCCGTGCGGCAACCGCCGCAGCCATCGCCGGCGAACTCGATTCCCAACGCGTAAAACTACAAAGCGATTTGACGCAAGCCCGCGCCCGCCTGGAGGCTCTCGACAAAGAGTCGGCCATGGAGGAGTCGCTCTCCGGTCTCGCCGAACGGGCCGTCGCACTCGCCGGCCGGGTGGTAGACGCGCAGGAGACGCGGAACGAGCTGGTGCAGGCGCACCGCCTGGCACGGTCCCAGCGTCAGCAGGACACCAAGATGCTCAACGACGTCACCGAGAGCGCCACCGCGCGCCGGTTGTTCCACGGACTGGATCCACGCGCCTGTCCGCGATGCGATCAGGCGATCGAGGAAGAGCGCAGACTGCGGGAGAGTGCCACCCATGCGTGCGCCGTGTGCGCCCGACCGGTCGAGGGCGATGACGAGACCCCCGAGGACGTCATCACCGAGGCCAAGACACGGCTGAGTGCGAGCGAGGCGGCAGAGCAAGCCGCATGGGACACACTGGGCCCGGCCGAGGAAGACCTGGCACGGGTCACCGAAGAACTCGCCGCGGTGCAAGAGCGCCTGCGGCGTGCCCAGACCGCGTCGCAGCTACCGGCGAGGCTGGCAGCCCAGGAAGCAGTGCTGCGGCTCGAAGGGGCGCTCGACTTCCTTCCGAAACCCCGGCCGACCGCCGCTGCCCCTGCCGAAACGGCGGCGGTGGACATCCTGGCCGCAGGCGCCAAGATCCTGGAGGACGACAGCAAGGACGCAGCGGCCGCCCTCTTCGGCGCACTCAACGCGGAGATCGCCGAGCTCGGCCGTCGCTTCGGCATCGTGTCGCTGGAGTCCGTGGAGATCGACCGCTCCGCACGGCTGAAGGTCACCAAGGACGGCGGCATCGAGGACCGCTTCGGGAAACAGAGCGCGGGAGAGCGCCTGCGTCTTCGCATCGCGGTGGTCATCGCGCTCCTGCGCGTAGGCGCGGCGCACGGCGTGTCCACACACCCCGGCCTCCTCCTAATCGACAGCCCCAAGGCCGAGGAGGTCCAAGACCTGGACGCACACACCCTTCTGAAGGAACTGTCGCAGCTCGCGGCCGACAATAAGCTCCAGGCCGTGATCACCACCGCGGACCCCGTACTCGCCCATGATGTCCTGCCCCCGGACAGCGTCATCGAGGCCGCCGACGGCGCGCCACTGTGGTGAGCACCGTGCACCGCGCGCTCGGGGCGGAGCGGCGGCCGTGACCCGGCTCGCCGACCGCCTGTGCGCCCTGGCAGCCGACAGCGAGGCGATCAACTTCACGACCATCGCACTGCCGAACGACGTCGTCGAAAGCGAAGCCGCCACGGTCGCGGCGGGGCCGTTCTCCGCCTTGCTCGCCGAGGCCATCGCACACGCCTACGACCACGGCGAGGCGCAGTGGACGAACACCGCAGCCTCGTTCGCCGCAGGTCTGGCCGGCCAGCACAGCTTCCTCCACCTGACGAGCACGCTCGAGGCGCTGCTGCGCAGCCCACAGACCACCCAGGCCCTGGCCAAATCCCTCAACAACGCGCTCCTGAACGGCTTCGCCGACACGCTCCGGCAAACACCCCTTCTGGCGGCGGCGCGCCTCGAAGGCGCGGTACGGCTGGCGACCTCCAAGGCCGTCAGCCCCTACAAAGTCTGGGGCACACTGGACGAACTGCCCACCAACGGGCCCGAGGACTTCCTCGAATGTGTTCCCCGCATCCTCGGGGTTGCCCTGGACTGCTGGGCCCAAGAGGAAGCCGTCACCTCGACGGTGCGCGGCCTGCTGGAGCAGTTGTCGGTGGACGAAGCCGCAGACGCCGGCGCGATGTTCGAACTTGGCTGCGACCGGCTGCGCCAGGCCCTGGGCTCTTCTTCCCTCACCGATGTCACCCGCCAGACCGCCGAGGCCCGCAGGTACTTCGCCGCCGCTGGCGCCGCCGAGGAAGCACGCGACGACGCCAGCGTCTACGCCGCGGTCTGTGACGCCCTCCTCGGCTTCACCTCCCACGACGCCGACAAAGTCTCCGCCGCCGCGGACGCGATCGAGAACGCCATGCACCGACGGGCAGCCTGGCTTCTGGGCACACACCAACCCGCTTGGCTGCAGCCCCGGGTGTCGGCCGAGATCGCCTGGAGCCGTCTGCTCCTCCAACTTCGCGCGGCGAGCGATCTGCTCCACCAGCCGGTGTGGATGGACCCGTGGCGTGCGCTGGACGCGGTACTCGCCGCCTACCGCTCAGCCCGCACGGTCCAGCCCGTCGGCAACGCCGCCGAACTCACCGGCCTAGCAACGCTGGTGGAACCCGCCATCGAAGAAGGCTTCTTAAAACAGCAGTCCTTCCTCGCCGCCCTGCAACACGCCGCACAGCAACCACACGAGCACCCTGACGCCGTCTTCGACGCCACAACGGCCGCCCAGTTGGCCTCCAACCTCAGCAAGCGGATGCAGGACCGGCAGCAGAACACGACCCCGCAGCGGTCAAGCGACTTGGACGAAGATGATCAGAGCGGACGAACCGCCCCCCGGCTGCACCGCCTTGCTCCCACCCTCGTCCTCAATCTCGGCCTCGACGACGCCCTGCGGATCGCCCAGGGCCTGGACGACAGCGCACTGCTCACCATCGAAGGCATCGCCTACAACGGCGACGTCGCTCGCCTCAAGGCATCCGACCCGCTGATCATCCCTCAACTCGACCGTCTCATCGCCGAACTCTCAGCATTCCCCGACTTCACAGGCGAGGTCAGGCATACCTTCGAAGCCCTCGTCGAACAGACACTGCTCTTCCTCAAGAGCCGCTCCGATCTGACCAGCAAGAGCCTGCTCGGCCCAGGAAGGAAAGGCGAGAAGCCCTACGACTACCGCCGTCAGCCCGAGCAAGGACAACGAGCCCCGCTGGAGGACGACCTGCAGCGAGACTTCCACGGCTGGCTCCAAGCCGGCCCCTTGCACAACATCGTCAGTATCGAGCCCATCGACGCCGCTCTGGGGCGTGCCGATGTCCTGGTGCACTTCGGCGCCCTGCGCTACCTCACCGAGATCAAGATGGACTCCACGGACAACACCCGTGACCATCTCGAACGCAAGTACCTCACCCAGGCATCCGAATACAGCAACACCAACGCCCCCTTCGGTCAGCTCCTTGTCCTCGACCTGACCAACAAAGCCACCGGCACCCAGCGCATCGACGAATTGACATGGGTCACCTCCCACCGCCCCGACGGCGCGACAATCGACCGCGCGGTCGTCGCAGGCATCGTCACCGGCAACCGCGTCACCCCCTCCGTCTACTCACGCTGACCCCGTCCCCCTCCGCCCGCTGCCTCCCAGCAACATGATCAGCGACGCAAAGGAGACACGGGAAACACGACACCGAGCAGTGCGGGTTCATGCCACTGCAATATTCGGAAAACTGTCACCATGATCGACATGGTCAATCGGCCCTGAACAGCACTGATATGTCTACACGTCGGTGACACGCACAGCCGAACATCCCAGTGACATCACGACCGAACCTCACACCGTGCCCTTGATCGCGGCCAGCACAGCGGCCATCGCCGGATCGACCTCCCTGTGACGTTCCATCGCCACCAGGAACTCCACATCGGAAAGGTCCTTGGTGACGCCGAGGTCGGCGAGGGTATCGACATACGCATTCTTGAGCCGGTCGTGCCACGGGTCCAAGTACGCACCGGTCTCACGCCGCAGATACGCCTCAAGCGGCTCCACGTTGTGACCCAACTCCTGAGCGTAAGCGACGGTGTGCGTCTGATACCAGGCCGGCCCCGCCGGCCGCACGCCAGCCGGCGTGAACGGCGAAGGGAGCCGCGGATCCAGCTCGATACCCGAGAGATCCACCAACCAACTCCCCGGCACCTTCGGATTGAACGGCGGGCCCACGAAATGCACCGGCTCCGACAGGCCGACCATCAACCGCGCGGAAGCGGCGAGGAACGCCGTATTCAAGTCCAAGCCCACCGCGTACGGGAGCAGACACTCCTCGTCACTCAGCAGCTGAGGAACGCGCACCCACTGATACGCCTCCTCGTGAAGAAAACCACCCATCCACCCGGAACGGTGGACCGCAGGGTGCTCAAGCTGGCCCTCCGGCGGCGCCGGATCCATCGGCCCCGTACCCAAACTGCCAGGATTATGACCAGACACCCAATTACCAGTCACCTCATCACGCACAGGCCTCGTCGGCGGACGCAACGCCGTCATCAACTCCAAACCACACACAGCCACAGAACCACGCGGGGTGATGACGCGCTGGGCGTACACGCCGAGGACGCGGGCGATGTCGGCCGGTTCCAGGTCGCAGACGCCGGGCCAGGACCGCTCGTCGAGCGCGTCCCACGGCAGGATCGCCAACTGCACGCACTGCCGGTCGCGCCCCTGCGCCGTGCGGTAGATCCGTGCCCACGGACCGAAACCCCGCCGAGTGAGCTGCCAGCGCGCCGTGAGCACCTGACGGACGACCGGGTGGTCCTCGGGCAGACGCAGGCCGCGTCGGTCCTCGAGGCGCTCGGGCAGTCCGAGCTTCGCGGCCGCGGCCGCGGTGAGGACGACCAGCGGGTCGGCGTCCTTGCCGTAACGGTGCAGCGCCGACGCGCCGAGACCGGACTCGCCCAGTGTCCACTCCACCAGCTCCACCACGTTGGTGGCCGGGCAGTCGAGCACCAGGCCGCCCATCGCGTACGCGGAACCGTCACCGTCCAGCACCACGAGCGGACCGTGGGGAAAGCGCGGGTCGACGGCGGACGCGGCCCCCTTCTTCACCGCCGGGCGCCGCAACGCGGACGGGCGTACGACCGAACGACCCGGCGTCCCGACCAGGGCCGAGGCGGCCGGGGTCTGCTCAGGGGCGGCAGCCTCCGTCTGCTCCGGGGCGACCGAGCCGGAGAACGTCTCGAGAACCTCCGGCTCCGGCGCGGAGCCCGAGACCGGAGTGGGCGTGACGGAGGCGCCGTGCGCGGGGTACTTCGCCGCCCAGCCCTTCAGTAGCCGTTGATACGCCTCCAAGCGCGGCGACTTCGGCTCGGAGCGGCCGTTCTCGTAGTTCTTCACCGTCTGCACGGTCGACTTCAGGGCCTGCGCGAGCCGAGCCTGGGTGATACCCGCAGCCTCACGTAGCCGGGCGCGTTCCGCCGGGGGCGGGAGCTGCGGCTCCTCCTCCAGCAGAGCGTCGATGTTCGCGAACAGCTCTTCCTCGGACGCCATCTCGATCCCTTCTCGCACCCTCACCTTAGAGCTCGTAACACGATCTTGTTGAAGTGTCCTGGTCGGGCGTGACTGGTGCGGCGATTCGGCCGTTCGGAAGGTTGTGAGTACCCGGCCGTGGATCGTGGACGACGACTTGTGGGCGCTGATCGAGCCGCTGCTGCCGCCCTGGCCCGAGAAGGCGCCGGGGCCGCGGCCTGTGGCCGACCGGCTGTGTCTGCAGGGCGTCCTGTACGTGCTCCACAACGACATAGCCTGGCAACTGCTACCCTTGGAGCTGGGATTCGGCTTCGGGCAGACCTGCTGGCGCAGGCTGGAGCGGTGGCAGCAGGCCGGTGTCTTCGATCAGCTGCACCACCTCCTGCTCGCCGAACTCAACGCGGCCGGCGAACTCGACTGGTCCAGGGCGTGCGTGGACGGCTCCCACATCCGCGCGAAAAAGGGGGAGCCGACACCGGTCCGTCGCCGGTCGACCGGCGGAAGACGGGCAGCAAACACCATCTGATCTGCGACGGACGCGGCACTCCGCTCAAGGTCATCACCACCGCGGCCAACGTCAACGACGTCACCCAGACCCTCGCTCTCGTCGACGGCATCCCGCCCGTCGCAGGCCGCCCCGGCCGACCACGCCGCCGCCCCGACACACTGCTCGGGGACAAGGGCTACGACTCCAACCCCAACCGCCGAAAGCTACGCAAGCGCCGGATCCTGCCGGTCATCTCCCGCAAGGGCGCCCCGAACATCAAGGGGCTGGGCAAACTCCGCTACGTCGTCGAGCAGACCTTTGCCCTGCTCCACCAGTTCAAGCGGCTCGCCGTGCGATGGGAACGCCGCACCGAACTCCACGACGCATTCGTCTCCCTCGCCTGCAGCCTCATCTGCTGGAGACGGCTCAAGAAGCACCGATCATGATCGTGTTACGAGCTCTTAGCGCCATTTAACCTAGATATGCACCTCTTTCTTTAACCCGCCGGAAAGACTTGTGATAAGCCTCCGACGTGAACCCTGACTCGCAGCAGATCGGAGAAGGACTCTGAACCGTCGTGTCCCCTCAAGTGCCGGGCGGGGAGATGCGGGCGATCGCATGCTCGGAGCACCAGAAGGTTACGTGGGGTGGAAAGAAGCGTCCGGCGATGCCACGAAGGAACTAGAGGTGACGTCGAGCCCACCGCCCGCACCATCGACGTTCCGGAGAGGACCTTGACCGGCCTCGGCCTCCTCGACGGCGCCCTCTGGCCTTGGCCTTGCGCAAACCCCAGGACTACTTCCACCACGTGTGGTCCACCGCCCTCCGCACCACAGCCACGATCGCTACGGCGATGGATCCGGCAGTCGGCGACTCAACCGCCGGGCAGATCCGTTCCCTTAGGCGCCCGATAACAGCCTGAGTCGACATCGACGAGGATGATCTCTTTCAGATCCCCCGAACGCTTTTCCCGCCATTCCACGGACAGGGTGTGGTGCGTCTTGGGATGAACGGCGGTGATTTCCGGGTTTCCTGCCTCCGTGTTCGCCTTCCCGTCCCTGGTGATGTTCCAGCCGTTCTTGGGGAGTTCCGTGCGGAGTTTCGCCATCGCCGCGGCGAAACTCCCCCTCTGCACGTCGTAGACGCTCCACGGGTGGTTCACCGCGTAGTACGTCGTGAAGTCAGGATCGACAGCGTCGCAACTACCGGCCGCGGCACCCGACTCGCTCACCTCGCCCTCGATGGCCATCCATCCGAGGACCTTGCTGGAGGTCCTGTCCACATCTTCCTCGGCGGCCGCGACACCCCGTACCTCAGGTACGTACCCCAGCTCTTCCCGTGCTTCCGACTGCTCGTGTGCCACCTTGTCGGCGGGCTTCTCCACGTCACCCGACCCGTTTCCGTCGTCCATCGAACACCCCGTCAACCCAGCCAGCAGGATCGCCGTGGACACGGCGTACAGCGCCCGAACCCTCGGATGCTTACGAATGACTCGCCCCTGTATCTCTCGCCGCTCTTCCGGTTGCCCGAACCATTTCAGCCGCACGTTACGTAGTCCCCGACCACCACACTCGACAGGTTGCGGAGGCTCGTCGAGGGGTAACCACCGTCCGCGTCCCAGACCATCCTCGGGGAGCCAGGTCGCATCGCGTATCAGGGCGCGGCACGCGTGTGCACGCGTACTCGTGGGCGCTCAGGGGGCGGCTGGACGGGCTGCTGGCCGGTTGAGCAACAGCGCGACGCCGGCGACCAGTTGTGCGGCGAGTACGGGGTAGGCGGCGAGGCGCTCGAACGTGCCGGCGGCCTCGACGTGCAGGACGGGGTGGAGCAGACAGGAAACGCTTCCGACGGTCGCCAGCACCGTGAGAGCACCGGTGAGGAGGGGCGGCCAGCGCAGCCGACGGGACTGGACGGCTGCGAGCAGCACGACGACGTTGCCGCCGCCGATGGCGAGGACCGCGCCGATGAAGTGGAAGGGGAACGTCTCCGACGGCGTCTCGTGGAAGAACGCGATCGTCACCAGACCGACCGCGTAGGCGAGGGTGAAACCGAACATGCACTGCCCCAGGCGACCCGCCGCGCGGAAGCCCGGTGCGCGGGTCGCCGCCCACGACACCAGAAGAGCGTTCAGTACCCAGGCGCCGTTCAGCGCCCACGAGCGGGGTGAGTCGGCGATCCTGTCGTCGAACACCGTGCGCGAGGTGACCCCGAGGTCGCTGATGAGGTTGTCGGCGTAGCTGTAGGCAGGGGTCGACCAGGCATGGGCCGCGACCGCCTCACCGACCCAGTAAGCGGTGCAGGCGACCAGAAAGGCGAGCCCTGTCACTCGGTACGACGCGCTTCCCATGATCGTTCATCGTACGGGCCGTCCTCCGGCCCCATCCGACCGGTCACCGAACTCCACGCCCAACACAGAACCCCACGGAGAGGGAAGGGCCGGACAGTCACCGGAAGATCCGGCACCCCGACAACTCCCCCGCGCGAACAGGGAGATGGGCCGCGACTCCGCTCCGCACGGAGCCCGCCGACGTACGTGCCGTCAACCCCGGGTCGCAGGCGCACTCATCGCCGCCGCCAGGAACGTGATCGCCCACCGCCGGGACTCGTCACCCGCCACCGAAGACGCGCACCCCGGAGACGACCCCTGATGCACCTCAAGGCGGTCGACGGCCGTCACCGCGAGGATTCCCCGCATCCGGAACCACAGTTCAGCCGAGTCGACGCCGGGCAGTGCGCGTGCGAAGGCCGCGAGGTAGCGCGTACGCACCGCCTCCTCGGCCGGGCCGGTCCAGCCACGTACCTCGTTCGCCGGGTCGCTGAGGATCGCCATGATCAGCCGCGATCTCCGCGCACCCCCCTCGTCCACCGACATGCCGTCGAACAGCGGCCCCGCGAACGCCTCCACCAACGCGTCGACCGACGGTTCGGGCGTCCGCGCGAGCAGCCTGTCGAGCCCCGCGCGCTGGGCGGCGACGACGGGCTCGCTCACGCGGCGGGCGACCGCCGCCATCAGCTCCGCCTTCGAGCCGAAGTGGTAGCCGACAGCGGCGACGTTCGCCCCGGCGAGACCGGTGATCGCGCGGATCGAGGTGCCGCGGTATCCGTGCTCGGCGAAGAGCTGCTCGGCCGCGTCGAGGATCTGGGTGCGGGTGTCTGGGGTCGCCACGGAAGGAACTGTACATATGCTTGAATGAAACGAACGTATGAATCAAGCAAACGTGTGAGTGAGGATCGCCATGAAGTTGCTCGTGTACGGCGCCGGGGTCTGCGGCACCCTGTTCGCCGCCCGCATGTACGAGGCCGGGCACGAGGTCACGCTCCTCGCCCGGGGCGCGCGCCTGGCCGCCCTGCGCCAGAACGGGGTACGGCTCGCCCAGGAGGACAGCCCGGCGGTCCAACGACTGCCGATACCGGTGGTCGGGACCCCTGCCGACGCGTACGACCTGATCGCCGTCTTCGTCCGCGCCCACCAGGTGGACCCGGTGCTGGAATCACTCGCCGAGATCCGGGGCGACGTGCTGTTCCTGCTCAACTGGGCAGCCGGACCGGAGCCGTTGACCGCGGCGCTGGGCCACGAGCGGGTACTGCTCGGCTTCCCCACCAACGGCGGCACGATGGACGGCGACGTGGTCCGCTACCGCGGCAGCAGCGCACTCACCCGCCGGGTCGCGATGCCGATCGGCGAACCCGACGGCCGTACCACCCCGCGGGTGGCGCGGCTCGTGGACACGTTCCGCGCCGCCGGGATCAACGCGGCAGCCGAGACGCGGATGGATGCCTGGCTCACGACGCACGCCGCCTTCGAGGTGCCGCTCGGCCAGGCGGCGGGGGCGGCCGGCGGACCGGTGGCACTCGCCGCCGACCCGGCCGCCGTACACGCCATGCTCGAGCAGATACGGCGCAACCTCGCCACGCGGGGAACGCCACCGGTACCACGCGCCTTCACCGCCTTGCGCTCCCTCCCGCAGGGGCTCCTCGTGACCGTGCTGCGCCGCTTCCTCAGGAGCCCGACGGCCGTGCACAGCGGGCTCAACGACTCCTCCCCCGCCGCCGCGGCCGAACTCGAACGGCTCGCCGCGCAACTCCGGGCCCGTACGGAGACCCGCAGCTGACGTCTGACGACGCTCCCACGTACCTCCGGTACGGGCACGGGGCGTACCTGGCGCCGTCCGGGCAGCACCTCGGCCGCGAACGGTGCCACCAGCCGGTCCGGGTCCGCCCGCCCCATGTCGACGCACCGCGTCAACGTCGACCGGACTTCCCCTTCCGTACGAAGCCGTAGGCCACCGCCAGCGCGCAGACGACGATCGCCAGAACGCCCCACGTCCCGGTGCTCTCGGAGGCGACGAGGAAAACGCAGAGCATGATGCCCGGAACGGCGAACGCGGCGGCGAAGCGGGCGTAGCGTCTGACGACGGTCCGCTGCTCCAGGGACCATCCTGTGTAGGGCATACCGGTTTTCCTCCCGTACGGCCCGGACGGTGCTTCTCCGCCCACGGCCTTTTCTTCCTCTTCGACGGCTCGGGCCCCGACGTCGTCGGAGGCGGGCCGTCCTGCCTAGTCCAGCGTTCCCGGAGCCTCCCGGATGATTCCGATGTGGTGGGAAACCTGCCCGCGTGGTCGCGGCCCGCGTACGCCCTCGGTCGCGGCCACGGCGGTGGCACAGTGATGTGCCACACCCCGACCGTCCCGGGGGCCCAGGTCGAAATACGTGCGGGCCGAACGGAGTTGTGGTGAGGCGTACGTGTAGGTGTACGTCCCACCTTCCCCTGTCCAGGAGCCGTGATGACCCTCGCCCCCTCGATCGCCGAGCGCGCCGCCGCGGCGCTCTCCCGTCCCGCCGTGATCAACGGCCTCAAGATCCCCAACCGGATCGCGATGGCCCCGATGACCCGCATGTTCTCCCCGGGCGGGGTTCCCGGCGACGACGTCGCGTCGTACTACGGTCGCCGCGCCGCCGCCGGAGTCGGGCTCGTGATCACCGAGGGCACCTACGTCGGCCACCCGTCGGCCGGACAGAGCGACCGGGTGCCGCGCTTCCACGGCGAGGAGCAGCTCGCGGGCTGGCGGCGCGTGGCGGAGGCCGTGCACGCTGCCGACGGCAGGATCGTGCCGCAGCTGTGGCACATCGGGATGGTGCGCAAGGACGGCGAGCCGCCGTTCGCGGACGCGCCCGCCATGGGCCCGTCCGGGGTGCGGATCGACGGGAACGGGACGGGGCGCGCGATGACCCGTTCCGACCTCGACGACGTGATCGGCGCCTTCGCGGAGGCGGCGGCCGAGGCGGAGCGCCTCGGCTTCGACGGCGTCGAACTGCACGGCGCGCACGGCTACTTGCTCGACCAGTTCCTGTGGGAGCACACCAACCGCCGTACGGACGCCTACGGCGGTGACGCCACGGCCCGTACCCTGTTCACGGCCGAGATCGTGGCGGCCGTACGGGAACGCGTCTCCAACACGTTCCCCGTCCTGTTCCGATACTCGCAGTGGAAGCAGGACGCCTACGACGCCCGACTGGCGCACACCCCGCAGGAGCTGGACGCCCTGCTCGCCCCGCTCGCGGCTGCCGGGGTGGACGCCTTCCACGCCTCGACACGGCGCTACTGGGAGCCCGAGTTCGACGGCTCCGCGCTCAACCTCGCGGGCTGGACGAAGAAGCTCACCGGGCTGCCCACGGTGACGGTCGGCTCGGTGGGCCTGAACGGCGACTTCATCAACGCCTTCAAGGGTGAGGGCTCCAGCGTCCGCGGCCTGGACGACCTCGTGGAACGCCTGGAGGCCGACGAGTTCGACCTCGTCGCCGTCGGCCGCGCGCTGCTCCAGGACCCGACGTGGGCCGCGAAGGTCCTCGCGGGGCGCCTCGACGAACTCGCCCCGTACGACAAGGTCGCGCTCAAGTCCCTGAGCTAGTCGGGACGTCCGCCGCCGGGCCCCCGCGACGGGGCCCGGTCGGGGGCGGAACTCCGGGCCCGTACGACGCGCCCGTCGTACGGTGGGCCGCTACGACCGCCGGTCGGGCGGCAGGAACCCGTGCTCCGACAGGTCGAACCAGTTGCCCTCGGGGTCCGTCGCCCGGTACTCGGCGAACGGCCGGTCGCCGCCGCGCAGCACCGGCTCGGCGACGCCGTGCCCGGTCAGCCGTTCCGCGGTGGAGGCGACGTCGGGCACCTCGAAGCCGAAGTGGTTGAAGCCGACCGGTACGTCCCCGTCCAGGGCACGCTGGATGAGCGCGAGGTTGATGTATCCGTCGGTGACGAACCGGCTGCCGTCCGGGTCCTGGTGGAACTCCTCCATCTGGAGCGTCTCGCAGTAGAAGTGCGCCGCTGCGGCGGCGTCCTCGACGACCAGGGCCAGGTGCCGGAGGCGGGGCCTGCTCATGTCGGTTCTCCTCGGTGGTCTCGTCGGTGGTCTCGTCGGAACGTCGTGGTGGCCGTGGCCCGTCAGCCGTCGGCGTCGCCCGGTCCGGGCAGTACGTCGGCGGGCGCCAACCGGTGTACGCGCAGGGCCAGTCGGTCGCAGTTCCCGTCCCATGCCGAGAGGGCGTACCCGTGGGCTCCGTGCCGGCGTTCCACGTAGCAGACGACGTTGACGGGCCAGCCGCTGCCGCGGAACATGTGCCGGTCCATGTCGGTCGGCAGTTCGTCCAGCGGGTGCGCGTGGGCCTCCGGCGGGCCGAGCCGGTGCCAGTCGGGGTGCATGTGGACGGACCCGAGGATGTCCAGGCCCCTGCGGTCGGCCTCACGTCCGATGCGCAGCAGGTCCGCCGGGTCCAGCCACCAGGCGCGTACGGGATTCTCGTACGCGGTCCCGAAACGCGGCACTATCGTCGCGGCGAACTCCTGGCGCGCGGTCGGGTCGGTGGTGCGGGCGTTCCGTCCGAAGGCCACGTCGTGGACGAGCCAGTCACCTTCCGCCGCGGCCCCCAGCAGAACGGCGAAGCACGGCACCGGATTGGTCTCGGTGATGCACGCGTACTCCGTTTCCGCCGCGGCGAGAAAACGTTCCAGGGCGGATTGTGAGAACAGGACCGCGGATTTCTCGGAAACCTCGATGATGCGCTCTGTCGTCATTGCGGGACGCGCCAGCATGTAGCCCACCTGTTCGGGAATGCGGCTTCGTAGGCCGGTGTGCCTCACCGTGTCATCGGCGGCTGCGGGGCCGCAACGCGCCACTGGTGGAGGGGAATCGGGAAGTGGGCAATCGTCGCCCTCTGTCCTGTTTCGCGGCCCCATCGCATTGGGCGATAACACTTCTGTTCCACGGCCCGCGCCCAGCCGTACGATCTGGGCCATGCGTCTGGACGTGCGACATCTCGAACTTGTCCTCGCGATCGCCGAGGCCGGTAGCCTGCGGCGCGCCGCGACGCGGCTGCACCTCAGCCAGCCCGCGGTGACGGCCCAGCTCCAACGGATCGAACAGCACGTGGGCGGCGCCCTCTTCGTACGTCTCCGGGACGGGGTGACGCCCACGCGCGCGGGCACGCTCTTCCTCCGCGACGCGGCCCGGATACGTACGGACCTCGCGAATCTGGCGCACACCGTGCGGGGCGTCCTGCACGAGGACGCGGCGGCGCCGATACGGGTCGGCGGTGTGCCCGCTCAGCAGTTCAGCCTGCTGCTCAAGGCGTTGAGCGAGGTGGTACCGGAACGCGGCACCACCAGCCGTACGGTGCGCAGCACGGGGACCGCCACGGCGATGCTCGCCTCCGGCGAGTTCTGCGTGGCCGTGCTGCCGCGGTTTCCCGGCGCTCCGCTGGACCTGCCGGCCGGGGTGATGCACCGGGTACTGGTCACGGAGCCGATATTCGTCGGTGTGTCACGCGACCATCGTCTGGCGGGCGCCGGACGGATCGCGCTGCGCGAACTGGCGGACGACGAATGGGTGATGCCGCACCCGGACGACAGCGGAATGAACGAGTACGTGGCCGCGGCGTGCCGGAGTTCCGGTTTCGAGCAGCGCGTCACGCATTACGCGGACGAGGCGCAGGTGGCTTTCTCGTTGACCGCCACGGGCGAAACGGTGTGCGTGCTCTACCCGTTGGGCAGCGCGCGGGAAAAGCTGGCGACTCTCACGCTGGCGGGCGATCCGTTGTTCCGTGACATCGTTCTGGCCTGGCGTACGGATTCCCCTCTGGCGGGTGTGGTGGACGCGTTGTGCGCGCACATCTCCGAGGGATATCTCGCCCTGGTGGAGGCGGACGGGATCTACGCGGACTGGTGGCGCGGAAGCGGGGCGCGGCTCTCGCTCTCGTAGCGGTCGCGGGGAATCCGTCAGGCGTACGCGGCGCGCTTCGGGGGTCGCGGCTCGGTCCTGCCCGCCTCCCCACTCCCCACCGCCTCCCGGCGCGCGTCCAGCGCGGCCGCCGTGCCGTACGGCGGCGCCGCGGGCGGTCGCCGTCAGTCCGCCGCGTGCAGCATGCCCATCGCCCGCAGGCTCTCCACCGTCTCGACCAGCGTCGTCTCCACCGGGCGGGGGCGCCAGCCCAGCAGCGCGCGGGCCCGGTCGTTGCGGATGACGAGGCGCGGCGGCTCCTCCCCCGGCGCCTCCCGCGTGGGCGCGCGGTCCGCCAGGGCGCCGAAGCGGCGGCGCAGGAGCGCGGCCACCTCCAGGAAACTGGTGGTCGGGCCGTCGGCCACGGCGAGGAAGCGCAGGCCCGCCGCCTCCGGCGCGGCCATCGCCCGTACGTGCAGCTCCGCCACGTCCCGGACGTCGACGACGCCGAAACGGTGCCGGGGCGCGACCGGCATGCCCCCTTCCAGCATCGTCTTGACCAGCTCGGCCGAGGAGCGGATGTCGGTGGTGAGCGTGGGGCCGAACACACCGGTGGGGTTGACGACGACCAACTCGGTGCCGCCGCCCTCCCGTTCGGCCCAGTCCCAGGCGGCGCGTTCGGCGGCGGCCTTGGAACGCGGGTACGGGGCGAGGCCCGGGGTGTCGGGGTCGGTCCAGTCGTCCTCGGTCCAGTCGCCGGTGCCGGCGCCGGCACGGTCGGCGTCGGCACCGCCGACGCCGGGCTTCGGCGTGTACCCGACCGCGGCGAACGACGAGGTGAGCACCACCCTCCGGGCCCCCGCGTCCCGGGCGGCCCGCAGCACCCGCAGCGCGCCGTCCCGCGCGGGGACGAGCAGCGCGTCGGGGTCCTCGGGCCGCGCCGCCGGGAGGGGCGACGCCACGTGGTGCACCTCCGCGCAGCCGGTGGCCGCCGCGGCCCACCCGTCGTCCGCCGTGAGGTCGGCCGCCACCACCTCCAGCCCGGCGTCGTCCGCGCCCCCGCGCCGTACGGCCGCGCGTACGGTCTCCTCACGCGCCGTCGTCGAGCGGACGGTCGTCCGCACCTCCCGGCCCTGCCGCAGGAGTTCGGTGATCAGGTGCGTGGCCAGGTAGCCGGACCCGCCGGTGACCAGTACGGGGTTCATCGTGTCGCCTCCAGTCGGCCGACCGTCTCCAGCAGGCGGTCGGTGATGTGCTTCTCGGCGGCGCCGTCGCCCCGGTCGCGCGCGTCCCACAGGGCGGCCTTCTCCCGCAGGTACGTCAAGCGGACTCGCCGCGCGGCGAGTTCGGCCTCGACGCGTTCGGCGTACCGGAGGAGCAGGTCGCGCTGTTCGGCCGCGGCGGTACGGCCGCGGGCCCGGTTGGCGAGGTACGCGCGCATGTCCTCGATGCCGACGCCCACCGCCCGCAGGCACGCGAGGATCTCGGCCGTGTCGAGGTCGCGTTCGTCGTACCGCCGGTGGCCGCTGTTCTCGTCGCGGGCGACGGGGCCGAGCAACCCGACGTCCTCGTAGTACCGCAGGGTCGGTTCGCTCAGCCCGCTGCGCCGGGACATCCCCCGGATGGTGAAGGTCGCCATGTCGGCCACGACACCACACCTCAAGCGCTTGAAGGCAAGCACGTCGCGGCGTCACGCTGCCGGGCTCTCGACGGGAACGCGGTCCGCACCCCATGATGATCGCCATGGCCACGACAACACGTCGGGGTGCCGCGCTGGCCCTGACCGCCGCCCTCGCCCTGCTCTCCACCGGCACCGCGCACGCGGACCCGACCGTCCCCGAACACGCCGTCATCACCTGCGACAGCGCCAGCTTCTACGCCAACTACGACAGCGCCTCCGGCCCCACCGGGCTCAAGCGCACCCTGCTCCCCCGAGGCGACAAGGTCGGACACACCCGCGGCGCCCACCCCGTCTACAACGGGTGGGCCGCCACGTTCGACTTCGGCGCCAACGACTGGGGCTTCGTACGGCAGGAATGCCTCGGCGGCTTCGGCTCCTGGTGAACCCCCGCCCCCCACCCCGAAGGAGGACCGCTCCCCCATGACCCGTACCCGTACCCCTGCTCGTACCGGTAAGCGCCTCACCCTCGTCCTCGCCCTCACCGCCACCGTCGCAGCCCTGACCGCGGGCCCCGCCACCGCGGGCGACGGGCACGCCGGGAAGCGCGAGACCGTCTGCGCCGACGACCTCGCGGTCCGCGTCACCGCGCCGCACGGCGCCTGGATGGGCACCCTCTTCCGCGGCCAGACCTTCCTCGTCGAGGAGGCGGGCGGCGACTGGGTGTACGGCTTCGCGTACGGCGACATCAACCGCCGCGGCTGGGTGCAGAACGGCTGGTTCTGCTGACCCCTCCGCATCCCCGGCGGCCCGGACGGTACCCACCGCCGGGCCGCCACGCGCTCGCGGCGGCGGAATAGCGGGCGGGGGGACCGGGTTGACGGCCGTTGTCGACCCACCAGGACAGGAAGAGGTCCCGTGCCCCCGCTTCTCCGGCCCCGCGCCCTGCGTCCCGGCGACCTCGTGGTCGTCACCGCCCTGTCGGGCCAGCTCGAACCGGGCGAGGAACCCCTGCTCGCGCGTGGCGTGTCCGTACTCGAACGCATGGGCTTCCGCGTACGCGTCAGTCCGCTGGTCGACCCGGCCCGTACCCGCTGGTGGGCCTCGGGCACTCCGGCCCAGCACGCCGAGGAGCTCAACGCGTTGCTCCGCGACCCGGAGGTGCGGGCCGTCGTCGCGCACACCGGCGGGCAGTCCACGATCGGCTACCCCGACCTGATCGACCTGAACGCGGTACGGGCCGACCCGAAGCCGATCCTCGGCTACAGCGACATCTCACTCCTGCACATGGCCCTCCACGCGCGGACCGGCCTCGTCGGCTTCCACGCCGACATCGCCACCCACGGTTTCGGCCGCGACTGGTACACCCTCGTCGACGAGGACCGCCGCGCCCGGCTCGTCGACCTCTACACCCGCGTGCTGACACGGGCCGAGGCCCCCGGCGCGCTCCCGGCGTACGGGGCGTGGGAGACGTGGCGGCCGGGTCAGGCGCGGGGGCCGTTGTTCGGCGGCCTGCTGAACCGCATGATCCTGCTCCAGGCCACCCCGTTCGCGCCCACCCCCGAAGTGCTCGACGGCGCCGTGCTGTTCTGGGAGGAACTGCAACGGCCGGTCTCTCGGATCTGGAACGACCTGCACGCTCTGCGGCTGTCCGGCGTGCTGGACCGGATCGCGGGCATGGTGGTCGGCGTACCGACCGAGGTCGCGCCGTACGAGAACGCCGGGGAGCACGCGGACCTGCGCGACGTGGTCCTCGACGTGCTGGGGGAACGGGACGTCCCGGTTCTCGCCCGGGTCGACTTCGGGCACTCCTCGCCGAACCTGCCGCTGCCGCTCGGCGTCCGCGCGCATCTGGACGCCGACAACCGGACGTTGTCCCTCCTCGAACCGGCGGTCGCCGAGGGCTGAGCGGCACGGCCCGCGGCGCGGCCGTTCAGCCGCCCGCCGCCAGGTGGAGTTCCACGCCGCTGTCCCGTACGCCCGCGGCCGCGGCCTCGGAGAGGGCGTCGTCGGTGACGACGGTGCCGAGGTCGCTCAGGTCGGCCACCCGGTACCTGCCGAACGTGCCGAACTTCGACGAGCCCGCCACCAGTACGGCGCTCCGCGCGCTCTCCAGCGCGGCCCGCTTCACCTCGACCTTCGCGTCGGACGGGGTGGTGACCCCGCGCAGCAGGTCCCAGGAGCTGGTGCTGAGGAACGCGAGGTCGAGGGCGAGTTCCCGGAGCGTCGCGGCGGCGAGGCGGCCGACCGTGGAACGGTTCGCCACCTCGGCCCGGCCGCCGGTGTGGATGATCTCCAGGTGCGGGCCCTCCGCCATCAGCCGGTCGACGGTGCTGAAGTCGTTGCTGACGACGGTGAGCCCCCGGTGGCGGGCCAGGTGCGGCACCAGCGCCAGCAGCGTGGTCCCGGCGTCCAGGTAGAGCGTCATGCCGTCCTCGACGAACGCCGCCGCGCAGCCCGCCATCGCCTCCTTCTGCGGCTGCTCCAGCAGCGACTTGTCCTGGTGGCTCGGCTCGCTGCGCACCTGGCTGGCGATGCGTACGCCGCCGGGGACGGTGAACGCCAGCCCCTGGCGCTCCAGTTCGGCGATGTCCCGGCGTACGGTCATGTGGGAGACGCCGAGCAGCTGCGTGATCTGCTGCACGCTCAGCACACCGTCGCGGCGCAGGTGCTGGAGTAGTTTCTCCCGCCGCTGATACGGGATCAGCGGCGGTGACGCGTCATCGGCCATCGCCGTGTGCTTCCTTCCTCGTCGCGGGCCCGGTCCGCCCGGCACCCCGATTCTGCCCGGTGCCGCCCCCGGCGCGGCGGCGGCCCCGGCCCGTCAGCCGCCGACGAACAGGCTCAGCAGCAGCACACCGCCGAGGCTGAACAGCGACTGGAGGGACAGCATCAGCGTCCAGGTGCGGAAGGTCTGCGCGACCGACAGCTGGAAGTACTCCTTGAACAGCCAGAAGCCCGAGTCGTTCACGTGGGACAGCATGACCGCGCCGGACGCCGTGGCCAGGACGAGCAGTTCCGTCGACAGCCCCGGGTAGGCGCCCGCGAGCGGGGCGACGATGCCGGTGGCCGCTGCGGTGGCGACCGTCGCGGAGCCGAGGCAGATCCGCAGCAGCGCCGCGACCAGCCAGGCGAGGAGGAGCGGCGGTACGGACCAGTCGACGGCGTAGTCCGAGATGATGTCGTCGATGCCGGTGGCGGTGAGCATCGCCTTGAGGCCGCCGCCCGCGCCGAGGATGAGGACGATGCCCCCGACCGGCCCGAGCCCCTTCGCGGCCATGCCCTGGATTTGCCCGGCGCCGAAGCCGGAGCGCACCCCCAGTGCGAAGAACGCGAAGAGGACGGCGACCAGCAGCGACAGCACCGGCGAGTCGCACGCCTCGAAGGCGGTGTACGGGGCGGTGCCCTCGCGTACGTTCGCGGTCCCGACCGTGCCGATGAGCATGAGGACGGGCGGCAGCAGGACGGTGGTGAGGGCGAGGGCGAACGACGCCGGGCGCCGCTGGTTCTCCGGCGCGGGCCCCGGCTCGGGCACGGGCCCCTTGTCGAGGTCGGGCGCCGGGCCGAACCAGCGGGCGCCGTACCGGGTGAGGAGCGGGCCGGTCAGGACGGCGACGGGGACGCCGATGAGCAGCCCGTAGAGGATGGTCAGCCCGGTGCTCGCGTCGTACGCGGAGACCGCGAGGGTCGGCGCGGGGTGCGGCGGCAGCAGGCCGTGCGAGATGTAGAGGCCCGCGGCCATGGGGAGGCCGACGTACAGCAGGTGCGAGCCGGTGCGCTTGGCGACGGCGTACACCAGCGGGACGAGCATCACGAAGCTGACGTCGAAGAGGTGCGGCATGCCGATGAGCAGGGCGGCGGCGGTGATCGCGGCGGGCACCCACTTCACCGGGCGCGTGCCGATGAAGGCGGTGGCGATCCGGTCGGCGCCGCCGGAGCCGAGGAGGATGCCGCCGAGGAGCGTGCCGAGGCCGATGGTCGGGCCGACGCTCTTGAGCGCGTCGCCGAAGCCGTCCTGGAAGTGGCCGACGGTGTCGGCGGGGCCGATGCCGGAGGCCAGGCCGAGGCCGATGGCGCTGAGCGCGAGCGCCAGGAACGGGTGCAGCTTCGCCCTGGTGATCAGTACGACGAGGGCGACGACGGCCGCGAGGCCGAGGAGCAGGTGGCGTACGTCGTCGCTCATGACCCGTTCACCGGCGTTCCGTCGGCGGGGGCAGGGGCGGTGGCGGGGCGTGCCGTACGGCCGGAGTGCCAGGCGTGCAGCAGGTCGGGGTCCGGGTCGGCGAGGTGCCCGAGGGTGAGCAGTTCACCGGCCGGTACGTCGGCGGCGAGGGTCCGGTGGGCGGCGAGGTAGAGCGGCGCGACGTCGTCGGGGGCGTCCTCGGCGGCGAGCAGGACCGCCTGGACGCCGGTGACGTCGTGGTGGTGCCCGCCCATGTCCAGCACGGTGCCCGCCGTCAGCGTCCGCCGGGCCCGTCCGGCGAGTACGGCGTGCCCGCGGGGGTCCGTACCGCCGGAGGGCCGGTGGTGGAGCACGGCGGAGAGCAGGGTGACGGGGGTCTCGACGCCCATCAGGTGGTACGGCAGGTACACGGCGGCGTAGCGGCCGTCGCGGCTGACCACGTGGCCCTTGCCGCGCAGGGTCTCCCAGGTGACGGGGTCGCCGGTGCGTACGACGACGAACACGCCGCCCGCGAAGGACGCCTCGTCCGGCAGCCGCAGGGCGGTGAAGACGTCGACGGCGCCGGGGCGGTGCAGGACGCCGCCGTCGGCGCGGAGTGCGTACACGTCGGCCAACTCCGCGACGCGGGCGACGGGGTAGTGCAGCCGTTCGGTGTCGGGGCGGAAGCCGGTGCCGTTGGCGACGACGGCCATCTCGCAGTAGTCGGCGGTGGCTCCGGTGGGGAGGGCGGCGACCGCCTCGGTGCGGGCGGCGAGGGTGGCGCGCGGGTCGTCGCCGAGGGTGAGGAGGTCGGCCAGGCCGGGCGCGGGGACGCACGTGTCGAGCTGGGTGACGGTACCGGCGGCGGGGTCGAGGACGAGGTCGTACTCGGAGGACTTGCCCACGGCCACGACGTCCAGGCCGAGCAGGCGGACCCAGGTGACCAGGCCGATGAGGTTGGCGGGCTGGTCGCCGTCGGCCGTGGTGTAGACGACGTCGTGCGCGCGGGCCAACTCCGCGAGGTGGAGTCCGGCGACGGAGTCGACCTCCTTGCTGACCATGGCGACGTGGCGGCCGTCGGTCAGTGCCCGGCGGGCGGTGGCGTAGCCGGAGGCGGGGTCGCCGGTGGCCTCCACCAGGATGTCCCAGCCGCACTCGGCGAGCAGGTCCCCGCTGCGGACCAGGACCGTACGGCCGTCGGCGGCGGCCCGCCGTACGGCCGGGGCGTCGGCGCAGATCCGCAGGGCGTCGTGGGCGTACCCCAGTTCCAGGAGCATGGCGTGCAGCCAGTCCACGCCGTGGTCGCACAGGGCGGCCGGTTCGAGCCCCGGGACGCGCGGGGTCTGGGCGAGGAGGGTGCGGGCGAAGCCGCCGCCGGCGCCGGAGAGCGCGTAGCGCACGGTCCGGTCGCCGGTGGCGGCGAACAGGTGCTGGAGATTCATGGGCACTCCTCATCGGGTGCGCGGGGCGAGGGGGCTGCCGTGGTCGGCCGGTGGCCGGACCCACTCGGGAGCCGTTTCACAACATGTATCAAGACAAACCATTCACGTAAAGTCTGCTAACATTTTTTCACATCACGACCCACCGAGCGGTTCCATCCAGAGGCTTCGCGGACCGCGCGACACCACAGGGAGGCCCCATGCCGGTCCTCGGCGCCCTCGCGGACGACTTCACCGGAGCCACGGATCTCGCCACCGCGCTGGTGTCACGCGGCTTCCGCACCGTCGTCGCCGTCGGCGCCGACGCCGCCACGCCGGAGCGGACCGCCGACGCCGACGCGGTCGTCGTCGCCCTCAAGTCCCGTACGGCGCCCGTGCCGGAAGCCGTCGCGGACTCCCTCGCCGCGTTCCGCGCGCTCCGGGCGGCCGGATGCCGCCGCTACTACTTCAAGTTCTGCTCGACCTTCGACTCCACCCCCGACGGCAACATCGGCCCGGTCGCGGACGCGCTGCTCGACGCCGTCCCCGCCGACCGGACCGTGGTGGTGCCCGCGTTCCCGGCCACCGGCCGCACCGTGCGCGACGGGCTGCTGTACGTGCACGGCGAACCGCTCGACCGCAGCCCCATGCGGCACCACCCGCTCACCCCGATGACCGACGCCTCCGTCGTACGGCTGCTGCGCCCCCAGACCCGACACCCCGTACGGCACGTGCCGCTGGACACCGTCCGAGCCGGTACGGCCGCGCTGCGCGCCGCCCTCGACGACCCCGCCGGGGCGGGCACCCTCGCGGTGGTGGACGCCGTCACCGACGCCGACCTGCGCACCGTGTCCGCCGCCACCGCGCACCTGCCGCTGGTCACCGGGGCGTCCGGGCTCGCCCTCGGCCTGACCGGGCCCCGCCCCGGCGCCGCCCGCTCCGCCGCCGCGTCCCGCGCGGGCGACCCCGCCGCGGTGCTCTCCGGCAGCGCCTCGGCCGCGACCCGGGCCCAGGTCGCCCACGCCCGTACGCACCTCCCGCACCGCGCCCTGGACCTCGCCGCCCTGCGCGCCGACCCCGGCGCCGCCGTCGCCGCGCTCACCGACTTCGTCCGCGAGCAGTGGCGGCGCCGCCCCGGAGCGCCCCCGCTCGTGTACGCCTCGGCGGACCCGGCGGACGTGGAACGCCACACCCCGGCGGGCGCCGTACCCGCCGCCGTACTCCTCGAACGGGCCCTCGCGGACCTCGCCGTCGCGCTCGTCGACCACGGCGCGCGGCGCCTGCTGGTCGCCGGGGGCGAGACCTCCGGCGCGGTCGTGACCGCGCTCGGCGTCCGCACCCTGGCCATCGGCGCGCCCGTCGGCGCGGGCATCACCTGGGCACGCGCGGACGGCGAACGGTCCGGCGTCGATCTCGCCCTGAAGTCGGGCAACTTCGGGGACACCGACATCTTCACCACGGCGTGGGACGCCCTCGCATGAACGGCCCGGGGAGGGACGGCACGGATACGGACGGCCTGCCGACGAACACCGCGCGTACGGACCACGCGCCTACGGACCTCGCCGCCGCCGGGGCGCGCCTCGCCGCGCTCGGCCTGAGCCCCGGCTCGTCGGGGAACCTGAGCGTCCGCCAGGGCGACCGCCTGTTCGTCACCCCCACGGGGGCGGATCTCGCCCACCTCGCCCCGGACGCGTTGAGCGTCCTGGACCTCGACGGCACGCACCTGGACGGACCGAAGCCGTCCAAGGAACACCCGTTGCACACCGCCTTCTACCGCCGCGACCCGGCCGCCCGCGCCGTGATCCACCTGCACTCCCGGTACGCCGCGGCCGCCTCCTGCCTCCCCCCGTGGTCCGAGCGCAGCGCCATCCCGCCGCTCACCCCGTACTTCGTCATGCGCGTCGGCCAGACGCCCCTGCTGCCGTACGCGCCTCCCGGCGACGCCCGGCAGGCGGAGGACATGGAGCGGTTGCCGTTCCCCGTACGCGCCGTCCTCCTCCAGAACCACGGCCCCGTCGTCTCCGGTACGTCCCTCGCCTCGGCGCTGGAGGCGGCCATCGAGGTCGAAGAGGTCTCCGCGCTCCTCCTGGCGCTCGGGGAGCGCCCGGCGCGGCTCCTCAGCACGGCGGAGGCGACGGCGCTCGCCGCCCGTCACGGTTCCTGCTGGACGCCCGGCGCCGACCCCGTACCGGAACAGGCGTCGGCCCGGGCCGACTTCACGGATCGGCGCCCGTAACACGGCTCCGCCCTGCCGACCGACCGCGAAACCCTCTCCCGGCCGATGTGCCCCGCACCGCAGCCGGGAGAGGTTTGTTGACGCCCGGTCAAATACGGCATCCACGGACAGAGAGCGACCGCGCCAGTCCGTGTGCGTGACCTTTCTCACTGTGTGCACGCAGCCCGTAACCGTCAAGTTCACTCCAACTACGGCGCGGCGGCGCGCAGTTCAGTCGGACCGAAAGCGGAATCCGTGCAGCGCAGCGCACCCTCGACACCCACCCCGACGACCCGGGGAACCCCCGTCACCGGGCCGCTGGTGATCGAGTGGATAGAGAGAGACCAACACCGGAGGGCAAAAGTTGACCCTCAGTCATGAAGTGCCGTTCGAAGGCCAGTTGAATCACGATCAAGCTTTGATAGTGTCCAAAGCAGTCGCCGGAGGGGAGCCCGACGACGGCACCCGTACGAGGAGGTGAGCGACAAAGCAGTCGCACTCCCGATAGGACCTCTTCGCAGTGCCAAAGCTCCTGGAACTGACCACCCAGGTACGAAGGGAATACAACCCGTCCGCCGTCTCGGCCGACCATGCCGATCCACGGACTCCCGCATTCCCGGAAGACTCCGACCCCGCGGAGACCGTCACCATGATCGCGGTACCTTGTATAGCAGTTTTCTCATGCTGGATCATGAAAACCACATCATTCACTGCCCGCCGAAACGTCTCCGGACCCTTCGGCCGCAACGACGCGTGGTGGGGGCTGCGCGGCGTTGACGCAAAACGGCGTGAAACCGGAGCAGGCAGAGTATCCGGCTCGAGCTTCCGGACCGGAAACGGGCGCGGAAAGTGGCTGCCACTCGCCTCGCGTCCAGCCGACCCTCTTCGCCTCGGCGGCCACGGCGGGGCTTTCGCGCCCGCGGTGCTGAACGGCCGAGCCGACGCTCCTCCACCCCCCTGTCCAGCCAGGCCCGCGGACACCCTGGTACGGCTCACGCCCGGCCCGGCGCAGCGGCCCACCGGGCCCGACCGCGCAGGTCCCGCCCTGTCGCCCGCCGCAGGCAGCGCCTGAGCCGCCCCACACTTCCCACGCCGCGAACGCCGCGACGCTTTCCTTCCACGGCATCCGCCGGACGTACACCGGGAAAGCCTCACGTTGCACACGGCGCAACGTCTCCACTGTCAGCCGGGTGGCCCGAAACGCTGCCCAACCGCTGATATCGGGCAACCGTCGCGCACTCCGTTCCGCCCTTCGCCACAGCTGTGAACACACCACCTGGCAGGGGTAACCACGGGATGCCCTTTTCGTACGAGAGAAGCCCCGCGGAAAACGCCAGGGCAGCTCTTTCCGAGAACCCGCACCTCCCGCACGTACGAGATGCTCTGTTCCGCACACGAAGGCCACAGGACACCATGGTTGACTCGTTTTTATGCACCCTGACCAGAGCTGACCGAATTCACCCGTACTGCACCGGACTGCGGCACAGCCATGCCGCCTCGGCGCAATCGATGCCGTATCCCGCGGGGTAATAGACCAACCTCCGCGCAGAACCTTCAGCGGAATAGACCACTGACTTCCGGACCCCGCGCGCGGGAAATCGGTGAACCCGTGAAAGGCGTCCCGGCATGGTCGGCCGGACGATTCACGAACGATTTCACGCACGTTCCACACACCGCGCACACAGCTTCCGACGCGTCACGCGGAGGCCGTACGCGGGACGCGTCAGCACGGCGGCGGCGGCCTCGGCCGAGGCTCCGCACGGCAGCCGAGCCATGCCGCCTCGCACCACGGGCATCCCGGCCCTCCACCACGTCAACCGTCCACGCGCGCCGTACGCACCAGCCGTACGACATGCCCCGAACTCACCTGCCGTACGCGCGACTTGACGCCCACGGCGCAGCTCCCGCCCCGCGTTCAGAGGTGGGAGCCCCGGCCAGGCACTGGTCCTGACCGCAACCACCAGACCCACATCCACTGAGGGAGGCACTCGCCACCATGACGAGTGATCGTGTTTTGAGTAGTGACGCCGTCGCCGTTGTTGGCGCTTCGTGCCGCCTCCCTCACGCGCCGGACGTCGGTGCTTTCTGGGGGTTGCTGCGTGGGGGGCGTAGTGCGATCGGTGGGGTTCCGGCGGGGCGTTGGGATGCGGATGTGGTGTTGCCGGATGCGTCGGAGGCGCATCGGGCGGGGTTGCGGTTCGGGGGGTTCCTGGAGCGGGTCGACGGGTTCGACGCGGGGTTCTTCGGGGTGTCGCCGCGGGAGGCGGTGGCGGTTGATCCGCAGCAGCGGTTGTTCGCGGAGTTGGCGTGGGAGGCGTTGGAGGACGCGGGGATCGTTCCGGAGTCGTTGCGGGGTTCGTCGACCGCGGTGATGGTGGGGGCGATCGCGGGGGACTATGCGGCGTTGGCGCAGCGTGGTGGTGCGGTGACGCAGCATTCGTTGCCGGGGTTGAACCGTGGTGTGATCGCGAATCGTGTGTCGTACGCGTTGGGGTTGCAGGGTCCGAGTCTTGCGGTGGATTCGGCGCAGTCGTCGTCGTTGGTGTCGGTGCATCTGGCGGTGGAGAGTCTGCGTCGTGGTGAGTCGACGTTGGCGTTGGCCGGTGGTGTGGCGTTGAACTTCGCGCCGGAGAGTGCGGAGGTCGCGGGTCGGTTCGGTGGGTTGTCGCCGGATGGGCGTTGTTTCACCTTCGACGCGCGTGCGAATGGGTATGTGCGGGGTGAGGGCGGCGGCGTCGTGGTGTTGAAGCCGTTGGCGCGTGCGGTGGAGGACGGGGACACCGTCTACGGGGTGATCCTGGGGAGCGCGGTCAACAATGACGGTGCGACGGAGGGTTTGACGGTTCCCAGCGCCAAGGCGCAGGCGGCGGTGTTGCGTCGGGCGTGTGAGGACGCGGGGGTCGATCCGGCTGAGGTCGGGTATGTGGAGTTGCACGGGACGGGGACGCCGACGGGTGATCCGTTGGAGGCGGAGGGTGTCGCCGCGGTTTACGGCAGTGCCCGCCCGGCGGGTGTGCCGGTGGTGGTGGGGTCGGCGAAGACGAACGTCGGTCATCTGGAGGGTGCGGCGGGCATCGTCGGGTTGTTGAAGACGGTGTTGAGTCTTCGGCACCGGGAGATCCCGGCGAGTTTGAACTACGAGACCCCGAACCCGCGGATCGATCCGGAAGGGTTGAACCTGCGGGTCCAGACCGTCTCCGGTCCCTGGCCCCAGACGGCCGAGGGCGGGCGGTTGCTCGCGGGTGTCAGCTCGTTCGGTGTGGGTGGCACGAACTGCCACCTCGTCCTGAGCGAAGCCCCCGCGACCACCGAACCGGTCGAGGCTGACGACGACGAGACCGTTGGTGGCTCCGAGCTGCCGGTGGTTCCGTGGGCGGTGTCGGGTCGTACGGCGGCTGCTCTGCGTGCGCAGGCGGGTCGTCTTCGTGATGAGCGGGACGCGGACGCTGACGTGTTCGATGTGGGGTGGTCGTTGGCGTCGTCGCGGACGCATTTCGAGCACCGTGCTGTGGTGTTGGGTCCGGATCACGGGGCGCAGTTGGGGGCGTTGCGGGACGGGGATGAGGTTCCCGGTCTGGTCACCGGTGTGGTGGGGGACACGGGGAAACTGGCGTTGGTGTTCCCGGGTCAGGGTTCGCAGTGGGAGGGCATGGCCCGTGAACTCCTCGCGACCTCGCAGGTTTTCCGTGCGTCGATCGAGGCGTGCCACGAGGCGTTGGCCCCGCACACCGACTGGTCGTTGCTGGACACCCTGACCGGTGGTGAGGGTGCGGCGGATCTGGAGCGCACGGATGTGATCCAGCCGACGTTGTTCGCGGTGATGGTGTCGCTGGCGCGGGTGTGGGAATCGCTGGGTGTCACCCCCGACGCGGTGGTCGGCCACTCGCAGGGCGAGGTCGCCGCCGCGCATGTGGCCGGCGCGTTGAGCCTGGAGGACGCGGCGCGGATCGTGGCGCTGCGCAGCCGCACCATCATGTCCCTGGCCGGGACCGGCGGCATGGCCTCCATCCCCCTCTCGCAATCGGCTGTCCGGGAACGGATCGCCTCGTACGGTGACGCGTTGGGCATCGCGGCCGTCAACGGCCCCGGCACCACCATCGTGGCCGGTACGCCTGAGGCCATCGCCGAACTCGTCGCCACGGCGGAGGCGGAGGGGGTGCGGGCGAAGACCGTGCCGGTGGACTTCGCGTCGCACTCCCCGGCCGTGGAAACCATCCGCGAGCAGCTCCTCACCGAGTTGGCGGGGGTGGAGCCGCGGTCGTGTGAGATCGCGTTCTACTCGACGGTGACCGGTGGGGTCATCGACACCGGTGTGATGGATGCCGAGTACTGGTACACCAACCTGCGGCAGCCGGTGTTGTTCGAGTCGACGTTGCGGACGATGGCGGAGGAAGGGTTCGGGACGTTCGTCGAGTCCAGCCCCCACCCCGTGCTGACCCGCGCGCTGCGGGAGACGCTGCCCGGCACGCTGGTCGTGGACTCCCTGCGGCGGAACGAGGACGTGTGGCCGCCGCTGGCCACTTCCCTCGCCCAACTGCACGTACGGGGTGTGACCGTCGACTTCAACGGCCTGTTCACCGGCCGTACCCCCCGCCGGGTGACGCTGCCGACCTACGCCTTCCAACGGGAAAGCTACTGGCCGAACCTCACCACCGACTTCACCTCCACCGCCAGCACCGCTGTGCCTCAGATGGACGACGCTGCCGCGTCCTCCATCTCGCCGGTCTCGGCGACGGGGTCGTCGTGGCGGGAGAAGCTGGCCGCCACGGCGGAGGGTGAACGTCTGGATGTCGCGGTCGAGTTGGTGCGTTCCCGGACCGCGATGGTGTTGGGGCACCTCACCGCGGACAGCGTGGATATCGACCGGACGTTCCGTGAGTTGGGTATGGACTCCACTCTCGCGGTCCAGTTGCGGCAGAGGTTGGCGGACGCCACCGGTCTCACGCTTCCCGACACCGTCGTCTACGACCACCCCAACCCCACCCGCCTCGCCCAATGGCTCTGCGACCTCGCCCTCGGCACCTCCTCCACCTCGGCGGTGCGCGGTTCTGCTGTCTCGGTGGTGGATGCGGACGACCCCGTGGTGATCGTCGGCATGGCGTGTCACTTCCCGGGCGGGATCGATTCGCCCGAGGCGTTGTGGCGGTTCGTGGACGAGGGGACCGATGCGATCGGCCCGTTCCCCACCGACCGTGGCTGGGACCTCGAGGGCCTCTACGACCCCGAGCCCGGTATCCGGGGGGAAGACGTATGCCCGTCATGGCGGGTTCCTCGACCAGGCCGCCGAGTTCGACGCCGAGTTCTTCGGGATCAGCCCCCGTGAGGCGACGGCGATGGACCCGCAGCAGCGGATGCTGCTGCAAACCTCCTGGGAGACCTTCGAGCGTGCCGGGATCGACCCCGACACCCTCCGCGGCAGCGACACCGGCGTGTTCGTCGGCGCGATGCCCCAGGAGTACGGGCCCCGCCTCCACGAAGGCGGCGACGACATCGGTGGTTACCTCCTGACCGGTACCACCACCAGCATCGCCTCGGGACGCCTGGCCTACACCTTCAGCCTCGAAGGCCCCGCCGTCACCATCGACACCGCCTGCTCCTCCTCCCTGGTCGCCCTCCACCAGGCCGCCCAAGCGTTGCGGAGCGGGGAGTGCTCCCTCGCGCTGGCCGGTGGCGTGACCGTCATGTCCACCCCGGGCATGTTCGTGGAGTTCGGCCTCCAACGCGGACTGGCGACCGACGGCCGCTGCAAGTCCTTCTCCTCCGACGCGGACGGCACCAGCTGGGCCGAAGGCGCCGGCATGGTCCTCCTGGAACGCCTCTCCGACGCCCAGGCCAACGGGCACCAGGTCCTGGCCGTGCTACGGGGCTCCGCCGTCAACCAGGACGGCGCCTCCAACGGGCTGACCGCACCCAACGGCCCCTCCCAGCAACGCGTCATCCAAGCCGCCCTCGCCTCCGCCGGTCTCGCTCCGGGTGAGGTCGACGCGGTCGAGGCCCACGGCACCGGCACCTCCCTCGGTGACCCCATCGAGGCCCAGGCCCTCCTGGCCACCTACGGCCAAAACCGGGAACGGCCGCTCTACCTCGGGTCGTTAAAGTCGAACATCGGCCACGCCCAAGCCGCCGCCGGTATCGGTGGTGTCATCAAGATGGTGCAGGCCATGCGCCACGGCACCCTCCCCAAGACCCTCCACGTCGAGGAACCCAGCCCCCGTATCGACTGGACCACCGGCGCCGTCCAACTCCTCACCGAATAACAGCCCTGGCCCGAGACCGGCCACGCACGCCGCGCCGCCATCTCCTCCTTCGGCATCTCCGGCACCAACTCCCACATCATCATCGAACAAGCACCCGCGACCGACGACACCGAAGCGCCCCGTGGCGAGCGGCTGCCCTCCGTACCGTTGGCCCTCAGTGGTGCCACCCCCGAGGCCCTGCGCGCGCAGGCGGAGCGGATCTCCGCGTACCTGCGCGACCACGAGGACGTGGACACGCTCGACGTCGCCGCGTCGCTCGCCCTGGGCCGTACCGCGCTCGACCACCGTGGCACGGTGGTCGCGGAGGACCGTACGGGCCTGCTGGCAGGGCTCGCCACGCTCGCCGGAAACGGTACGTCGCCCGCTGTCGCCGTCGACAAGAACAAGTCCGGCCGTACGGCGTTCCTGTTCACGGGGCAGGGGAGTCAGCGGGTGGGGATGGGCCGGGAGTTGTATGAGGCGTTCCCGGTGTTCGCCGCCGCGTTCGACGAGGCCTGTGCCGTGCTCGACCCGGCGGTGCGGGAGGTGATGTGGGGTGACGAAGAGGCGTTGTCGCGTACGGAGTTCACGCAGCCCGCGATCTTCGCCCTCGAAGTCGCCCTCTTCCGCCTCGTCGAGTCGTGGGGTGTGAAGGCGGATTTCCTGGCGGGTCACTCGATCGGTGAGGTCGCCGCCGCGCATGTCGCGGGGGTGTTCTCCCTCGAGGACGCCGGGCGTCTGATCACCGCGCGTGGCCAGTTGATGCAGGCCCTGCCCGCGGGTGGGGCGATGGTGGCGCTTCAGGCCACCGAGGCCGAGGTCACCCCCCACCTGACAGGCCAGGTCGGGTTGGGTGCGGTCAACACCGAGGGCGCTGTCGTCATCTCGGGTGCCGAGGACGCCGTCACCGCGGTCGCCGCGCAGTTCGCGGACCGTAAGCAGACGCGGTTGAAGGTCTCCCACGCCTTCCACTCCCCCCTCATGGAACCCATGCTGGAGGAGTTCCGGCAGGTCGCACAGACCGTCACCTACCGCGCGCCGTCGATCCGGTTGGTCAAGGACATGGGTACGGCCGACTACTGGGTCGGTCATGTGCGGAACGCGGTGCGTTTCGCCGACGACGTCCGCACCCTCGAAGGCGAGGGCGTCACCCGGTTCCTGGAGATCGGTCCGGACAGCATCCTGACCGCCATGGCCCGCGAGACCGCCCCCGACGCCACCGCCGCCGGCACCCTCAACCGCAAGCACCCCGAAGCAGACAGCCTGTTCACCGGCATCGGCCGCCTGTGGGCCGCCGGCACCCCGGTCGACTGGAACGCCCTCTTCGACGGCCGAGGCGCCCGCCGCGTCGAGCTGCCCACCTACCCCTTCCAACGCGACCGGTACTGGATCACCGCCCCCAAGCCCACCCTCGGCGCCGAAGGCCTCGGCCTGCGCGCCACCGGGCACCCCGTCCTCACCACCCTCGCCGAACTCCCGGACGATGGTGGGCATCTGTTCACCGGACGTATCGCGGCGGACAGTCCCGCATGGGCGGCCGAACACATCGTGTTCGGCGCGTTGATCATCCCCGGCGTCGCCTTCGTCGACCTCCTCCTCGACGCCGCCCAACACGTCGACTGCACCCACATCGACGAACTCACCCACCAGGTGTTCCTCTCCGTCCCCGAACGCGGCGCGCTCCAGGTGAGGGTGTTCATCGAACCCGCCGACGGCTACGGCCGCCGCCCCTTCACCGTCCACTCCCGCGCGGAGGACGCGCCCACCGAGAACGACTGGACCCTCCACGCCACCGGCACCCTGGCGGCCGGTGAACGCGAGACCCCGGCCGTCGAGGGCGTGTTGACGGACGAGGTGTGGCCGCCCGTCGAGGGCGACGGGCTGGACATCACCGAGTTCTACCAGCGGATCACCGACGCAGGGTTCGGCTACGGCCCCCTCTTCCGTTCCGTGCGGACCGCGTGGCAGGACGGCGACACCACCTGGGCCGAGATCGTGCTGCCCGAGGACGCCGACGCCGAGCACTACGGCATCCACCCCGGCCTCCTCGACTCCGCCCTCCAACCCGCCGCCCTCGTCCTGGGCGACACCCCCGAACAGGACTCCATCCGCGTCCCGTTCTCCTGGAGCGGTGTCTCCCTCCACGCCACCGGCGCCCGCGCCCTGCGCATGCGCCTGACCTGGCCCGCGACCGACACCGTGTCCCTGGTCATCTCCGACCACACCGGCGCACCCGTCATGGCCATCGACTCCCTCGTCATGCGCGCCGTGGCCTCCGAACAACTCGCCGCCGCCCGCGCCGCCGACTCCGGCGAACTCTACGAAGTCACCTGGACCCCCACCCCCACCAGCAACGACGAGGACACCCCCACCTGGGCCGTCCTCACCCACGGGGACGAGGGGCGCACGGCACAACTGTCCGCACTCGGCGCGACAGGAGAACTCCGTGTCGAGGAGTTGGCCGAGCCCGGGGAACGGCCAGAGGTGTTGGTCACCTGGGTGACCTCGCAGGAAGGCGCCGATCCGGCCGCCGCTTCCCACACCCTCACCCACCACGTACTCGACCTCGTCCAGACCGTGCTGGCCGACGAACAAGAGCCCCGCCTCGTCCTCCTCACCCAACACGCCATGACCACCACCCCCAACGACGAGCGGGCCGACCTGGCCGCCGCCTCCGTCTGGGGCCTCATCCGCACCGCCCAAACCGAACAACCCGACCGCTTCACCCTCATCGACACCGACGGCACCGACGCATCGTTGAACGCCGTCCCCGCCGCACTCACCTCCAGCGAACCGCAGTTGGCGCTCCGCGACGGGAAGCTCCTCGCTCCCCGCCTCGCCCGCGCCACCAGCGAGAACGACAGCGAGCAGGCGACGTTCAGCCCGGACAAGACCGTCCTACTGACCGGTGGTACGGGTGCGTTGGGCACCCTCCTGGCCCACCACCTCGTCGAGAATCACGGGGTGCGGCACCTGCTGCTGGTCAGCCGCCGTGGTGAACAGCCCGGGAGCACACTGGTCGCGGACCTCGCCGCGCTCGGTGCGCAAGCCAGGATCGCGGCGTGTGACACCGCCGACCGGGACGCCCTGGAAACCCTCCTGGCCACCCTCCCCGCGGAGCACCCGTTGGGTTCGGTGATCCACTGCGCGGGCACCCTGGACGACGGCCTGATCACCGGTCTCGACCACACCCGCCTGGACACCGTCCTGCGCCCCAAGACCGACGCGGCGTGGAACCTGCACGAGCTGACCTACGCGACCGAGTTGGACGCGTTCGTGATGTTCTCCTCCGCCGTGGGCACCCTCGGTGGCCCCGGACAGGCCAACTACGCGGCCGCGAACAGCTTCCTCGACGCCCTCGCCCAACACCGCCACACCCAGGGCCTTCCGGCGAAATCCCTCGCCTGGGGCCTGTGGGAGGGCGGTATGGCCGACACCCTCGACGAAGCCGACCGCGCCCGCATGAGCCGGACCGGGCTGCTGCCCATGCCCGCCGACCGCGGCCTGGCCCACTTCGACACCGCGCTCACCGCACCCGCGGCGACCGTCGTGCCCGCCAAGCTCGACCTGACCGGTCTGCGCACCCGCGCCGCCACCGCACCCGTCGCGTCGATCTTCCGTGGCCTGGTCCGCACCCCCATGCGCGCCGCCGCGAAGGCCACCACCGCCACAGGGGACGCGGGGAGTCTCCAGCAGTCCCTCACCGGCCGCCCCGAAGCCGAACAGACCAAGGCGATCATGGACTTCGTCCGTGGCCACGTCGCCACCGTCCTCGGCTACAGCTCCCCCGAAGCCATCACTCCCGACAGTTCCTTCAAGGAACTCGGCTTCGACTCCCTCAGCTCCGTCGAGCTGCGCAACACCCTCAACAAGGCGTCCGGGATGCGCCTCCCCTCCACCCTCCTCTTCGACTACCCCACCCCCGCCTCCCTCACCGCCCACATCCGCACCGAACTGGTCGGCAGCGAACAGACCGACTCCGCGACGAAGACCCGCGGACCCGCCCGCACCCCACGCCGTAAGGGCGACGCCTCGGAACCCATCGCGATCGTGGGTATCGGTTGCCGCTTCCCCGGCGGCGCCACCACCCCCGAGGGCCTGTGGCAGCTCGTCGCGGAAGGCCGCGACGCCGTCGGCTCCTTCCCCGAGAACCGGGGCTGGGACGTCGAAGGACTCTACGACCCCGACCCCGACGCCGGAGGCAAGACCTACGCCCGCGAAGGCGGCTTCCTCTACGACGCCGACCGCTTCGACCCCGACTTCTTCGACATCACCCCTCGCGAAGCCCTCGCACTCGATCCCCAGCAGCGGCTTCTCCTCGAAACGACGTGGGAGGCGTTCGAGAGTGCGGGTATCGAGCCCGCGTCCCTGCACGGCAGCTCCACCGGCGTCTTCGCCGGAGTCGTCACCCAGGAGTACGTGTCCCTGACGCACCACGGCAGTGAACGCGTCGAGGGCTACCTCCTCACCGGCACGACCGCCAGCGTGGCGTCCGGACGTGTCGCCTACACCTTCGGCCTCGAAGGCCCCGCCGTCACCGTCGACACCGCCTGCTCCTCCTCCCTCGTCGCCCTCCACCAGGCGTGCCAGGCGATCCGGAACAGCGAGTGCGACATGGCCCTCGCCGGTGGCGCGACCGTCATGGCGAACGCGGGTATGTTCCTGGAGTTCAGCCGCCAGCGTGGCCTCTCCCCCGACGGCCGCTGCAAGTCCTTCGCCTCCGCCGCCGACGGCGTCGCCTGGGCCGAGGGTGTCGGCATGGTCCTCCTGGAACGCCTCTCCGACGCCCAGGCCAACGGGCACCCCGTCCTCGCCGTGATCCGGGGCTCCGCCGTCAACCAGGACGGCGCCTCCAACGGCCTCACCGCCCCCAACGGCCCGTCCCAGCAGCGCGTCATCCACGCCGCCCTCGCCCAGGCCGGACTCACCACCGCCGACGTCGACGCCATCGAAGGCCACGGCACCGGCACCAAACTCGGCGACCCCATCGAAGCCCAGGCCCTCCTGGCCACCTACGGCCGGGACCGGGACACCGACAACCCCCTGTGGCTCGGCTCGTTCAAGTCGAACATCGGCCACGCCCAAGCAGCCGCAGGCATCGGCGGCGTCATCAAGATGGTGCAGGCCATGCGCCACGAGACACTGCCGCGGACCCTGCACGTCGACGAACCCAGCCCGCACATCGACTGGGACGGCACCGTCCAACTCCTCACCGAGGAACAGCCCTGGCCCGCCGGGAACAAGCCCCGCCGCGCCGCCGTCTCCTCCTTCGGCATCTCCGGCACCAACGCGCACCTCATCATCGAGGACGCACCCCAGCCGAAGAACCACACCAAGCCCGTCGAACCGCGCCCCGCGCAGGTCCCCTGGCTCCTCTCCGGCAAAACCGAGGAAGCCCTCCGCGACCAAGCCCAACGCCTCCTCGACCACATCACCGAACACCCCGAACTGCCCCTGACGGAGGCGGCACACGCCCTCGCCACGACCCGCACCCACTTCGCCCACCGCGCGGCACTGACCCCCTCCGACCGGGACGGGCTCACGCGGGCGCTGCGTGCCCTCACCCGTCGTGAGTTCTCGAACGATCTGGTCACGGGCGCCACTCACCGGGGCAGGACCGCGTTCCTGTTCACCGGGCAGGGTTCGCAGCGGGCGGCCATGGGGCGCCGTCTCCACGCCACGTATCCCGTGTTCGCCACCGCGTTCGACGAGGTGTGCGCGGCGCTGGACACCCACCTGGAGGCCGAACGCCCGCTGAAGGACGTCGTGTTCGACGACGACCCGACGCTCCTGAACCGCACCGCCTTCACCCAGCCCGCGCTGTTCGCCCTGGAGACCGCGCTCCACCGCCTCGTCACCTCCTTCGGGATCACCCCCGACTACGTGACCGGCCACTCCATCGGCGAACTCACCGCAGCCCACGTCGCGGGCGTCCTCTCCCTCGACGACGCCTGCCGCCTGGTCGCCGCACGCGGCACCCTCATGCAGGCCCTCCCCGCCACCGGCGCCATGCTGTCGGTCCGCGCCACCGAGGACGCCGTACTCCCCCTCCTCGAAGGCAAGGAACAGGCCGTAGCCGTCGCGGCGGTCAACGGACCCGACTCCCTCGTCCTGTCCGGCGACGACGACGCCGTCACCGACATCGAGAACGCCCTCGCCCAACGCGGCGTCAAGACGCGCCGCCTGACCGTCTCCCACGCGTTCCACTCACCGCACATGGACGCGATGCTGGACGACTTCGAACGCGTCGCCGACAAGCTCACCTTCCACGCGCCGCGGATACCCGTGGTCTCCAACCTCACCGGCGAGTTGGCGGACGCCGACGAGATCACCACCCCCGCCTACTGGGCCCGGCACGTCCGGGAGGCCGTCCGCTTCCACGACGGCGTACGCGCCCTCCACCGCCACGGGGTACGGCACTTCCTGGAGCTGGGCCCCGACGGCACCCTCACCGCCATGGCACGCGAGGGCCTGCCCCACGACGCCACGGACCTCACCCTCGCTCCCGTGCTGCACCGGGAGCGGGACGAGGCGCACACGTTCCTCACCGCGCTCGGTACGGCCCACGCCCACGGCATCGCCGTCGACTGGACCCCCGTCTTCGGCGAGGACGCCGCCGCACACGTGCAACTGCCCACCTACCCCTTCCAGCGCCAGAGCTACTGGCTGGACACCAGGACGGTCACCGGCACACCCTCCGGCCTGGGTCTGGAACCGGCCGCGCACCCGATGCTGTCCACGCACACGGAACTCCCGGACGGGACGCACCTGTTCACCGGGCGGCTGTCGCTGAACACCCATCCGTGGCTGGCCGACCACCTGGTGCACGGCACGGTCGTGCTGCCGGGCGCGGCCGTCGTGGAGCTCGCCCTGTACGCCGCCCAGACGGTCGGCGTGGACGAGATCGCGGAGCTGGTCCTCAACTCGCCGGTCCTCTTCGATCCGAAGGCGGCCGTGCTGTTCCAGATCATCGTCGGCCCCGAGCAGGCCGGGGGCCGTACGTTCACCATGAGGTCCCGGGCGGAGGACGACCACGCCTGGGTGACCAACGCGAGCGGGGACCTGGCGCTCGTACGGGAGCTGGCCGGGTGAGCCCACGGGGTCGGGGGAACGGGTCGTGGTCCGGGTGACGGCCCGTTCCCCCTGACCCCGGCGCGGTAGGGAACGTACGGAGGCCGGTCGGCCCGCGGTGGCTCGCGGGCCGACCGGCCTCGGGCGTTCCGCGCGCGGGGGCCACCCGGCCGCGTACCGGCGCTCAGATGGTGTCCCGTGCCCGGCGCGCCACGGTCTCCAGGGCGCGGCGTACCGCGGCCGACTGGGCCGGGGCCAGGTCCCCGAAGAGCGCGTCCGCCGCGACGCCCCCGGTGCCGGAGGGTCCAGCCCCGCCGGGCAGGTACGCGGCCAGCCCGTCCGGCAGCAGCGCCGCGAGTTCCGCCGCGACGGTGCTGACGCGCGGGTCCCGGGTGGACGCGTCCGCGAGGTCGTCCAGGAGCGCGTAGACCGTGTCCGCCTGCCCCCGCATCCCCTCCAGGAGCGCCATGAGTCCGGCGCGCTGCTCGGCGGGGAGTACGCCGTCGAGGTACGCGAGGTGGTCGCGGTCCTTCGCCGCCATGGGCGACTCCCGTACGTCCCCGTCGAGTTCCGCCAGCAGCCTGGTGACCTCGGGCGACAGCGGCCCGCCGTCCGCGAGGCGCCCGGCGCGCGCCTCGGCGAGTACGGCGCGCAGCCGCGTACGCCGTTCCCTGAGCGCCGCCTCCTGCCGTCCCAGGCTCTCGTCGAGCCCTTCCAGGACCTCGACCAGTTCCCGCCCCCGGTCGTCCGTGAGGACGTCGCGCACCTCCTCCAGCGCGAGGCCCAGCTCGGTGAGGCGTCTGATCCGGGCGAGTACGACGGCCTCGCGCAGGCCGTAGTCCCGGTAGCCGTTGCCCAGTCGTACGGGCTCGGGCAGCAGCCCCTGGTGGTGGTAGTGGCGTACGGCCCGCGGGGTGACCCCGACGAGCGCGGCGACCTCGCTGATGCGCATGGGCCCAGTACAGACCCTGACGCCACGGCAACGTCAACACGGCGCGGGCCCGCGCGCGACCGCCTTGACCCTGCCGCGACGTCAGGGATTCCACTGGGCGTGCCCGGTCGCCGTACCGCGACCGGCGAACCCCCGGAAAGGACGGGTCACGTGACCACCACGCCCGAGCAGAACATCGCCCTCGTACGCACCGCCTACCGGGCGATGGAGAACGGTGATCTCGACGCCGCCGTCGGGATGCTCACCGAGGACTTCCTCGCCCACGTCCACGGCGCCGCCGAGCCCCTCCCCGGCCGTGACGTGTGGCGTTACGGCGCGCAGGGGATGCGGGACGCCTTCCCCGACCTGACGATCACCGTGCGGGACATCTTCGCCACGGGCGACAAGGTGACGGTCCTCGTGCTCATGGAGGGCACCCATCAGGGCGCGTTCCAGCAGTTCGAGGCCAGCGGCGCGCGGGTCGCGTTCCGCAGCGTGGAGGTCTACCGCGTGGCGGGCGGCCGGATCGCGGAGGAGTGGGTCGCGCCCGACCTCCTCCAGCTCATGCAGCAGATCGGTGCCGCGCCGGTCGGTCTCTGAGCGGCGGTCTCCCGTGGCGGGTGCGCGGCCGCCGTACGGGACGCGCGCCCGCCGTACGGAGCGTTCCTGGTTGAGCGCCGGGAACCGGGGCAGAGGCTGTTGCACGCTCAACGAGCCAGCCCGTCACGGCACTTGGAGGAAACGATGAGTTCGACCGACCGGTGGCACGTCGTCCCGCGGAGCCGCGTCGTCAGTGTGTGCCTGCTGATCGCCGGTGTCCTCACGCTGATCAGTTCCGGCAGCCAGTTGGCCGACGGCGTGGCCGCGCTGCCGCTCGTCGCGGCCGTCCTCGCCGTCGTCGTCATCGGCTTCTCCCTGGTGGGGCTCGTACGGTCCCCGGCCCGGTGACGCGGCGCGGGCCGGGGCGGTGGCGGGTTCGGACGCGTACCGGCGGCGAGGAGGGGAACCCCGGACCGGGGACGGCCCGCGCGTGCGGGTCGGCCGAGGACGCAGCGGACACGAGGAGGACGCCGTGGGAGCCGGACCGGTACGAGTGGTGGGCGCGGCGACCGCCGCTTACGGCGTAGGGGTGCTCGTCCGCCCGGAGCTGATGGCGCGCCCCTGCGGGCTGACCGACGAGGACGGGTCCGTGCCCGCCGCCACGGCGCTGCTGATCCGCGCCCTGGGGGCCCGGGACGCCGCGGTCGGCGTCGCCATGGTGGCGGCGGGGGACGGGTCGGCGCGGCGGACGGCGACCGCGTGCCGCGTGGTCTCCGACGTCGCCGACGCCGTACTGCTGGGCACCCTGCTCCCCGACCCGGCGGCGCGCCGCAAGGCGGCGGTCGTCGCCGGTGTCTGGGGAGCGCTCTGCGCGGCGGCGGGGCTGGCCGCGGACAGCTGACAGGATGAGCGGCATGGACACCGTGAAGCTGGAACTCGCCGCACAGCGCCACAAGGAGGCCGCCGCGGCCCTCGACGCCGCGGAGAGCGATCTGCGCGACGAGGCCGTCGCCGCTCTCCGCCAGGACCCGGCCGCGGCCCCGGACGTGCGGGGCGCCGATATGGCGGAGGTGGCACGTGTCACCGGCTGGACGGAGGAGCAGATCGCGTTGCTCGTACGGGCCGCCGGGTCGCGGTAGCCGGAGGCGCGCCTCACCCCTCTTATCGTCAGCTTGACGATTCATGGAGAGCCCCCTTATCGTCAACATGACGACATCAGGGGGTCCTCCATGGCCGACATCACCCGGCGCCTCGGCTGGCGCCATCTGCGTTCCGCGCCCACCGCGCACATCCGCCACCACCGGCACGGCCGTCTCGTCCACGACGGCCGGGGCATCGGCTTCTGGTACCGGTCGCTGTCGGCCGCGCTCAGCGAAGTGCCGGTCGACGACCGCGAGTTGGCGATGGCCTTCCACGCCCGTACGGCCGACTTCCAGGACGTCACCGTGCAGGCCACCGTCACGTACCGGATCAGCGACCCCGCCCAGGCGGCCGACCGGCTCGACTTCTCCGTGGACCCCGACACGGGCACCTGGCGCGGCACCCCCCTGGAGCAGATCGCCACGCTCCTGACCGAGACCGCGCAGCAGCACGCGTTGGACGTCCTGACGGGCATCCCGCTGGCCGACGCGCTGGCGAACGGCGCCGCCCGCGTACGGGAACGGGTCGCCGCCGGGCTCGCCGCCGAGCCGCGCCTGCCCGCCACCGGCATCGACGTGGTGACCGTACGCGTCGTCGCGATCCGCCCCGAGGCCGAGGTGGAACGCGCCCTGCGCACCCCCGCCCGCGAGCGGATCCAGCAGGAGGCGGACCGGGCCACGTACGAGCGCCGGGCCGTCGCCGTGGAACGTGAGCGCGCCATCGCCGAGAACGAGCTGGCCAGCCGCATCGAACTGGCCCGCCGAGAGGAGCAGCTGGTCGAGCAGCGCGGCACCAACAGCCGCCGCGAGGCGGAGGAGGAGGCGGCGGCCGACGGCGTGCGGGCCGAGGCCCAGGCCGCCCGCACCACCCGGCTCGCCCGCGCGGACGCCGAGGCGACGCGCGCCAAGGGCGCCGCCCGCGCCGAGGCGCAGGCCGCGTGGCTGCGGGCGCATGGCGAGACCGACCCCGCCACGCTGCACGCGCTGGCGGCCACCCGGGCGGCGGAGAACCTGCCGCGGATCGACAGCGTCACGCTCTCCCCCGACGTCCTCGGCGCCCTGCTCGGCAGGCTCGGACGCCCCTCGGCCGGGACCGACGCGTGAGCCTGGCGCCGCGTGCCGTGCTGGTGCACCGCAGGACGGAGTACGAGGAGCTGCTCGCGCGGCACGGTACGCACGGGCAGGCCGCGTTCTTCCTCTCCAGCCGGGGCCAGTCGGTCGACGAGGTCGTCCGCCGTCACGAGCGCACCCGGCGGGCGCTCCAGGAGGTGGCGGCGGCCGTACCGCTGACCTGGCGCAGCTGCCGGGTGGAACGGGCCGACCTGGACCGCTTCCTGTTCGCGCCGGAGGACGTGGTGGTCGCCGTCGGGCAGGACGGGCTGGTCGCCAACACCGCGAAGTACCTCGCCGGGCAGCCCGTGGTCGGCATCGACACCGACCCGGGGCGCAACCCGGGCGTGCTCGTCCGCCACCGCTGCGCCGACACGGCCGCCCTGCTGCGTGCCGCGGCCGCCGGGCAGGGGGCGGAGGAGCTGACCATGGTCGAGGCCGTCGCCGACGACACCCAGCGGCTGCTGGCGCTCAACGAGATCCACCTCGGCCCGCCCGGCCACCAGACCGTCCGCTACCTCCTCGCCCCGGGTGAGGAGGGTGACCCGGTCGAGGCGCAGGCGTCGTCGGGTGTGCTGGTCGGGACCGGTACGGGCGCGACCGGCTGGCTGCGCTCCCTCTGGTCGCAGCGCGGGGGCACCACCCCGCTGCCCGCGCCCCGCGATCCGCGCCTGGTGTGGTTCGTACGGGAGGCGTGGCCCTCCCCGACGACCGGGACGTCGTACGTCAGCGGGGAGTTGGGGCGCGGCCAGGAGCTGCGGCTGACCGTGGAGTCGGACCGCCTCACGGCCTTCGGGGACGGGATGGAGGGCGACGCGATGGAGCTGGCGCGGGGGCAGACCGTACGGCTGTCGGTCGCGGGCACCTCGTTGCGGCTCGTCACGTGAACGCGTCCGGGGGCGGTGACGTTGGCTTCGGTCCGGGCGGTGACGTGGACGGCGGAGGGGCCGGGGCGGCGGCGTGGAGCGAGACCACCTCGTACGAGAGTGCCGTGCTCGGCTGCGCCCCGCGGCAGGTCAACCGGCGTGGCGGGGCACGGCGGGCCAGCACCCCGACCTCCAGGAGCGGCGGGTGCGGCGGGCGGCCGGAGACCCGTACGCGCCAGCCGTCGCCCTCGCGTACGGAGCCGGTGACGGCGTAGTCGTACCGCCCGGCGGGCCCGAAGCGGGCGAGGAGCGCCGCCACGGCGGCCTGCTGCGGCGGGGGGAGGGTGGTGTAGCCGCGCAGGTGACCGGCGTGGACGCGGTCGGCGAGGTGTTCCGCGACGACCGCGACGGCGGCGGTGGCGTCGAGGCCGCCGTAGTAGACGCCGTCGGGAGCGACGACGACGTTGGCGGCGAACCGGTCACCGCCCACGTGCGTGCACTCCCACACCAGGTCGGGCCAGCGCTCGGCCAGGGCGCGCCCGACGGGCCTGCCGCGTACGGCGCAGCAGGTGTCGTGCACACCGTGGGCGCAGACGAGGACCACGGGCGGGTGGCCCGTCTCCCCCGGATCGTCCACGGCGGCGGCGATCGCCGCCAGGTCCTCGTCGCGGCGCCAGGTCCCCCAGCGCTGGCGCAGGGCGCCGGAGTCGTCGTGGCGGAGCACCGCCCAGCGGCCGTACGCGCGGGGTCCGCGCCGCCCCGCCCTGCCGGGCCGTCTGACCAGCAGGATGCGGGCCCGTACGGCCTGGGCGGCGGCGAAGACCAGCGCCTTGGTGGCCGGGTCGAGCGGGAGGCCGTCGAACCCGTCGGCGGGCCAGCCGCCCGGGTGCTCGACGAGCACCCAGCGCGAGCCGTACGGGGCGGTGCCCGCGAGCGTGTCCCCGCGCGCGCGGGCGGCGTCCGCGCACAGGAAGCGCGGCGGGGCGGCGGGCGGTTCGCCGGGCGGGCCGGTCACCGGTCGGCGGGCACCAGTACGCCCGCCCGCAGCAGCCGCTCGGCCAGTTCGACGCCGAGGTCGCCGGCGGTGTCGACCCGGCCCGCCAACAGCCGTGCCACGCGCGGCAGTTCCGTCTCCGGGAAGTCGAGCCAGCCGACCCGCGTGGACAGCCGCGCGCCCTCCAGCCGGGGCGCCAGCGCGTCCCGCAGCCGTACGGGCGAGGTGGGGCCGAGCGCGCGCAGCGCCGCCAGCTGCGCCAGCGGCCCCAGCGCCGCCGGGCGGCCCTGGCCCCGGTGCGCGCGGTGGAAGGACGGGGCGGGGTCGGCGGCGGCCACGGCGGCCAGCAGGCGTTCGCGGACCCGTTCGGTCTCGGCGCCCGTCGCGTCCGTACCCAGGGGCAGGCTGTCGCGCATGCCGGGGTCGTCGCGCAGGGCGGCGAGGGCGGCCCGGGTCAGCTGCTCGGCGAGGGCGTGGCGGGTCCAGGGGTGGACGCCGAGGGTGAGGTGTACGGAGACCTCGCCCCGGGCCCGCGCGGAGTGCAGCCAGCCGCGCGGCAGGTAGAGGACGTCGCCGGGGCGGAGGACCGCGTCGAGGCGGGCGGGTCCGCGGGCCGCCTCCGCGACGGCGGCGCGGTGGTCGGTCCACGGCTGGTCGCGCAGCGGGGCGGGGAGCACCGGTTCGTGGACGGTCCAGCGCTTCGTCCCCTCGACCTGGAGGACGAACACGTCGTGCACGTCGTAGTGCGCGTCGAAGCCGCGGTTCTGCGGGGGTGTCACGTACGCGTTGGCCTGCACCGGGTGCCCCAGCTCCGTACCCAGTCCGGCGACGAGGTCCGCGACCGGCTCCCACGTGCGGTGGAGCGCCTGGAGCACGAGCGTGGCGCCGTCCGCGAACGCCCGCCACAGCTTCGTGTCGTCCAGCTGGTCCCCGATGGTGGCGCCCACGCCCGCGGGCGCGGTGAACGCCGACTCGGGCAGCGTGGCGCCGTCCTTCGCGACGCGGAGGAAGGGCGTACGGAGTCCGCGCCGGGAGACCAGTTCGTCGACGGCCGCCGCGGAGAACAGGTCGGAGAAGTCGCTCGCGCCTTCGGTGAGTCGCGCGGAACGGGCCCACACGAGGTGGGCGAAGTCGTCCCGGGTCAGTCCGGTGAGGCGGGGGATCAGGACGCCGACACCGCTGGTGGTGTCGGCGTCCTGGTGCCCGGTGGGGGTCACGCTCAAGAACGGCTGCCCGCACCGCCGTCGGCGCCGCCGTCGTGTTCGCCGGGCGTACCGGCCGCGCCACCATCGGCGGGGCCCTCGGCACCTCCGTCAGCGCCACCGTCGTGCACACCCGGCGTACCGGCCGCGCCGCCGTCCGCCGGACCCTCGGCACCACCATCCGCCCCGCCGTCGTGTTCGCCGGGCGTACCGGCCGCGCCACCATCGGCGGGGCCCTCGGCACCTCCGTCAGCGCCACCGTCGTGCACACCCGGCGTACCAGCGGCGCCACCGTCCGCCGGACCCTCGTACCCGTTCGGGTCCTGTTCTGACTGGGTCATCGTTCCTCCAAAGGTCCGTGTGGCCGGATGTGTGTGCCCCACGCGCCGGACGAGACCGGGCGCTCCACCGGACGGGACCACTCCGCACGGCGGGACCCTACAAACCGTATCTCTCCGGACGAAAACCCTCGAATCCACCACCGCCGTCTCCTCACTTCGCGGCCCACGCGCGGGCGCCCTCCGCGAGTGCCCGGCTGCGCGCCAACGCAACCTCCAGGCCGGGGGCCGGGCCGGAGCCGGGGCGCTGGTGCAGTACGACGCCGAGGACCAGCCGTTCCGCCGCGCCCCCGCCCGTGGTCGCCGCCCACATCAGGGCGCCTCCGGCGGGGGTGCTGGAGCCGGTCTTCCCGCCGACGATCCCGGCGTGGCCCAGCAGGGTGTTGGTGTTGGCGAGCCGCGCCCCCGTGCCGGGTTCGGTGGTGCCCGGCTGCGCCACGATCTCCCGGAACGTACGGTTCCGCATGACCTTCGCGGCGAGTACGAGCTGGTCGTCGGAGGTGCTGCGGGTGGTGGGCTCGTAGCCACTCGCGCCCGTGTACGTCGTACGGTCCATGCCGAGCGCCGCCGCCGCGTCGTTCATCCTCGCCGTGAACGCCTCCTCGCTGCCCGCGTCCCAACGGGCCAGAAGCCGCGCCGCGTTGTTGCCCGAGGGGATCAACATCAGCTCCAGCAGGCGCCGTTGGGAGAGCCGCCGTCCCTCCCGCAGCCGTACGCTCGACTCGTCCGCCGACGCGGACTCCGCCGCCGCCCGCCGGTCGACCGTCACCGACGGGCCCGACTCCCCCGCGCGCAGCGGGTGGTCGCGGAGGATCACGTACGCCGTCATCACCTTCGTGACGCTCGCGATCGGCACGGGCTCCTGCCTCCCGCGCGTGCCCAGGCTCCCCACGCCCTCGACCGCGACGCTGGCCTGGCCCTCGCGCGGCCAGGGCAACGGCCGCGCGCCGGGGCTGAGTTCGTCGCCGTCGCGCGGGTCCGCGAGGCCCGGCACGCTCCACAGCGCGAGCAGCACGGCGGCGACCACGCCGACGACCGCGCGGGGCGGGCGGGCGCGTACGGGTGCCGGTGCGGGTGGGGGGACGACGGGTGTACGCGGTGGGCAGCGCATGGACGGACGCCTCCGGAGCCTCGGGGACGGCGGAACGTGAGCCGTTCACGCCTGCCGCCCACGCTCCGGCGCGCCCGTGTCCGCCACCCGCGCGCCCGGCGCTCCGCCGCCGCTCGGCCACGCCTCCGCCGTGTATCAGCCCCGGTCCGCGGGTGCCCCCGGCCCGCCCCCGGGCAGCCGCAGCGTGGCGACGGCGCCGCCCTCCGGCGCGTTCGCCAACGTCAGCTCCGCCCCGATGACCCGCGCCTGCCCCGTAGCGATCGTCAGGCCGAGGCCGTGGCCCCGACCGCGTTCCGCCGCGCCCGTACGGAAGCGCTGCGGGCCCTCGGCCAGCAGCACCGCCGGGAAACCCGGGCCACGGTCCCGTACGGAGACCACGCCGTCCCGCACCGCGACGCTCACCCGCGGCGCCTCCCCGGCCCGCGTGCCGTCCGGGACGGCGCCGTGCCGGTGGGCGTTCGTCACAAGGTTGACGACGATGCGGTCCAACCTGCGCGGGTCCGTCTCCACCAGCGGAGCGCCCTCGACCGTCAGCTCCACGGGGAACCCCAGGCGTGCCACCGCGTCCGCGACGACCTCGCCGAGCGGTACCCGGCGGAGGTCCGCGCGCTCCGCGTCCGCGTCCAGCCGGGAGACCTCCAACAGGTCCTCGACGAGGCCGCGCAGCACCCCCACCCGGTCCCTGACCAGGTCCGTCGCCTCGCCCTCCGGGAGCAGGCCCGCCGAGGTCACCAGGCCCATCAGGGGTGTCCGCAGTTCGTGGGCGACGTCGGCGGTGAACCGCTGCTCGCTCACCAGCCGCCCCTGGAGGCTGTCCGCCATGGAGTCGACCGTGGCCGCGATGTCCGTGATCTCGTCCCCCGCCCGGCCGCCCGCGCCGGTACGGGCGCCGAGGTCACCGGCGGTGATGCGGCCCGCCGTACGCGCCACCCGCCGCAGGCGCCGGTTCGGCAGCTCGGCGGCCAGCGCCGCGAGCGGCACGATCACCGCCAGCGCCAGCAGCGAGTACTTGACCATGTGCCGGTCGAGGGCGCGGCGGCTCAGCTGGTCGGGGACCATGTCCACGGGGATCGCGACCAGCCGCCCGCCGTCCAGCCGCCGTCCCGCCCACATCCGCGGCCGGTAGGCGCGGCTCTCGTCGTACAGGTGCGCCTCGTCCGCCGACCGCAGGCGCCGCGCCAGTTCGGGCGGCATCTCCCCGGCGCCGTACGCCAGGACGCCGTCCTCGTCGCCGGAATCCAGCGCGCCCTCCAGCGCGGAGTACGCGCGCGCGGCGCCGTCGTTCATCGACCGCTCGTACGTGCTCCGGTGCACCAGCAGGCCCACCGTGAGCGCGATCGCGCAGCAGGAGACGGCGACGAGCAGGGCGATCCGCCAGCGCAGGGAACGCCAGTTGGCCGTCTCCCGGACCAGGCCGCGCACGTCAGCGCCGCAGCTTGTAGCCGAAGCCGCGGACCGTCTCGATGCGTTCGGCCCCGATCTTCTTCCGCAGCCGCTGGACGCACAGGTCGACGACGCGGCTGTCGCCGTCCCACCCGTAGTCCCACACGTTCCGCAGCAGCGTCTGGCGTTCCAGCACGATGCCGGGGTGGGCCGCGAACTCCAGCAGCAGCCGCAGTTCCGTCGGCGCGAGCGCGACCGGCCGCCCCGCCCGGAACACCTCCAGGCCCCCGGTGTCGATGCTGAGGTCCCCGAAGACCAGCGGCGCCGGTCCGTCCGGAGCGGTGTCCGGCGGCGGGTCCGGCGCGGGGTCCGGGCGGAACGTCGTGCGCCGCAGCAGCGACCGGATGCGCGCCACGAGCACCGACGTGTCGACGGGCTTCACCACGTAGTCGTCGGCGCCCGCCTCTAGCCCGGACACCACGTCCAGCGCGTCCCCCCGCGCGGACATCATCAGTACGGGGTCCGTGCTGGTCTCCCTGATCCGGCGGCACAGTCCGATGCCGTCCAGGCCCGGCAGCATCACGTCCAGCAGCAGCAGGTCGTACCGCCCCTCCCGGAACAGCTCCAGGCCGGTCAGGCCGTCCTCCGCCGTGGTCACGCCGTAGCCGTAGCGCTCCAGGGCCAACGCGACGGACCGGCGGATGACCTTGTCGTCCTCGACGAGAAGTACGGATACGGGCATGTCCCCCACCTGTCGGCCCCTGTCACCTCGGTCGCCGCGTGCGCCCGGTCGCCGCCCAGCCTGCCGTGAGCGGGTGTCCGTACGGCCGTCGCGGAGCGTTGAACGTACCTCAGCCGTGTATCGGCCGGGCATCACGACCTGCCGCGACGCGCGTCGCCCGGCGCCGGGGGCGGTGCGCGAAAACCGTTTGCCGGAGCCGTGCGGCGGGCCGAGACTTGGCGACCGTGCTGACACGTACGGAGATCGAGGAGTTCGTCGCGAACGGCTTCGTCCGGGTGCCCGGCGCCGTGCCGGAGGAGGTCGTCGGGCGGTGCCGGGCGGAGCTGTGGGAGGCGACCGGGTCGGACCCGGACGACCCCGCGACGTGGACCGAACCGGTGGTGCGGCTGGGCGGCTTCGCGACGCCGCCGTTCCGGTCGGCGGCCAACGCGCCCGTACTGCACGAGGCGTTCGACCAGCTCGTCGGCGCGGGGCGGTGGCGGGCGCCGGGCGGGCTCGGCACGTTCCCCGTGCGCTTCCCCAGCGAACGGGAGCCGGGCGACGACGGCTGGCACCTGGAGGCGAGCTTCCCGGGCGCGGCGGGTGAGAACCGGGTCAACGTGCGTTCGCGCGGGCGGGCGCTGCTGATGCTGTTCCTCTTCTCCGACGTCGGCCCGGACGACGCGCCGACCCGGGTGCGCGTCGGGTCGCACCACGACGTACCGGCGCTGCTCGCGGACCACGGGGACGAGGGCCGCGAGTGGTTCGAGCTGTGCGGGGACGCCGTCGCCGCGAGCGAGGGCCGCCCCGAGACGGCGGCGACGGGCCGGGCGGGGGACGTGTACCTGTGCCACCCGTTCCTGGTGCACGCCGCGCAGCCGCACCGGGGCACGGTGCCGCGGTTCATGGCGCAGCCCCCGCTGGAGCCCGTGGGCCTCCTCGACCTCACGTCCGACGCGCCCGTCCCGGTGGCCCGGCCCGTGGTCGAGGCGCTGGCGCGGGCGCGGGAGTCGTAGCACGCGGAACGGCGGGCGGGCGTACGGGCGTTCGCGGGGCCCCCGGAGGCTGCGGCGCGGCCCCCGGCCCCCGCGTCTACCCGGCACAATGGACGGCAGGAAGCACGACCCCCGTCGGAGGAGAAGACATGCCCGGACTCATCGGCCGCCTCAAGGAGTTCAGCCGCAGCCCCCAGGGCCAGAAGGCCATGGACGCGGCGCGGCAGGCCGCTTCGGACCCCAGGAAGCAGGCGCAGGCCCGCAAGCTGCTCGACAAGCTCCGCAAGCGCCCCTGACCCGCCCGGTCCGTGACGTCGCCCGGCGCTACGGCAGTTCGGCCCGTACGCGCGCGGCGACGGCCTCGGCGTGGGCGTCGTCCGGGTAGCGCCCGCGGGGCCAGAAGAAGCCGCGCAGGCCGTCCTTGGGGTTGCGCGGCACGACGTGCAGGTGGAGGTGCGGCACGGACTGGCTGACGCGGTTGTTGGCCGCCACGAACGAGCCCGCCGCGCCGGTGCCGCGCTCCACCGCGCCGGTGACCTGCCGGACGGTCTCGAAGAACGGGCCGACCTCCGGCACCGGCAGGTCGGTCAGCGTCTCGGCGTGCCGTCGCGGGACGACCAGCGTGTGGCCGGGGAAGAGGGGCCGGGTGTCGAGGAACGCGACGGCCCGGTCGTCCTCGTACACGCGGTGGCCGGGCGCCTCACCGGCCACGATGGCGCAGAAGATGCAGTTCACCCGGCCCACCGTACGAGCCGGGGGCGGGCGGGGGCCGGAGCCGCCGCCGGAACGGTTCGGCGGCGGCCCCGGCCTGTGGCCTCCTCGGGGTGTGCGGCCTCGTCAGCCGTTGACGTAGGCCATGTACGTGTCCCAGTTCCAGTTCGGGCCCGGGTCGGTGTGGTCGTTGCCGGGCACCTCGCTGTGGCCGACGATGTGCGCGCGGTCCTTCGGGATGCCGTGGGTGTCGCACAGGTGCTTCGTCAGGGCCGCGGACGAGCGGTACATCGCGTCCGTGAACCACGACGGGTCGTCGACGAAGCCCTCGTGCTCGATGCCGAGCGCCGAGGCGTTGGCGGAGCGGGCGTGCCAGGCGGTGTCGGCGTCGCGGACCATCTGGGTGATCTCGCCGTCGGCGGAGCGGACCACGTAGTGGGCGCTGACCTCGGCCTCCGGGTTCTGGAACCAGCTGATGGTGCCCGCGTAGCTGCCCTGCGTGACGTGCACGACCACCTGGCTGATGGCCGCCGAGCGGCCCGCGGCGTAGTTCCCGGCGTTGGCCGGGACCCAGGCCGCGGGCGGGTAGTCGGGGCTCTGCGTGCCGATCGCGGGCACGTCGGCGTAGTCGCCGCGGTCGGGTCGTACGTCGCGCGCGCGGGTGCGTACGTCGGCGCCGCCGCGTACGCCCTCGGCGAGGATCTCGTACGCGCTATCCGCGTAGAACTTCGCCAGCCGTTCGTTCTTCACCCCGCCGTAGCGGGCGACGGCCGGGTACCACTTGGCGACGTCGTCCCGGGCGGAGGCGTCGAGGCCCAGCGCGTCGGCGTGCGCGCGGAGGACGGCGGCGCCGCCCCTTATGTTGGCGCGCGTGTCGCGCTTCAGGTCGGCCCGCGACTCACCGGTGATCTTCGCGGCCCGGCCCAGGGAGTCCCGCTCCGGGTTGCTGACCAGGTGCATCACGCCGTAGCCGTTGTCCTGGCTCGGCTTGCCGTCGTGGCCGTCGAGGTGCGTCTCGCCGTAGCCGACGGCCACGAGGAGGTCGCGCGGTACGTCGTACTCCGCCGCGGCGTCCGTGAACGCCCCGGACATGGAGTCCGCCTCGGGCGCGCCGGTGGCGGTGGCGGGCTGCGCGGTGAGGGTGATCGCGGCGATCGCGGCGGTCCCGCACACGACGGCCGTTCCGCGGCGCCACGCGCTCCTTCTGGCTCCTGACTTCATGGTGTTCCCTTCTGACATCCGGCGCCCGTGGGGGGTGCTCCGTGCTGCCGCTCCGTTCCCGACGGGACCGACACGCCGGACCCGGCCTGCCGTCAGGGACGTTCAGCGCGGCGGCGGACACGGGGGCCGGTGGGGAGCGGGGTGTCCGCTCTCCGGGGTGGGGGGGGCCGGCCGTCGTTCCGCCCGTTCGCATCGAGCCAGGCAAGGAAAGCAGCCAGATCATGTTCGCGACAAGATCTGGGAGCTGATGACAGGTCGATTCCCCAGTGACACGCGCGGATTCGGAGGTGGCGGCGTGGGCGCGACCACGGACGGGCACGGGCGGGCGGCGGCACCGTACGGCCGGGGTGGTACGACACGCCCGGGGTCGGTGGGAGCCGCGTGGCGGGAGAGCGCCCGCACGCGGCGCGCGGGGTGCCGTACGGCTCCCGGCCACACCCTGGCGGCGCGGACGCGGACAGCCGGTCGGGAACCGGCGCGGACTGACGGGAAATGCCGCAGTGCCGATCCGGGTCGCGCAACTACCGTCGAAAGAAGGGCGGTTGACGCATATCCGGAGGAGGGCACACGTGGCGGGAGAAGGCCGTGCGTCGGGGGCGCTCAGGCGTCTGGGTACGGGGCTACGGCACCCGGGACCAGCGCTGCGGTCCGCCTGGCGGTGGGCGAGCACCCATGCGAGGAGCGCCACGGCGTTGGCCCTGACCGTGGCCGTCGTGGGCGGCGTCGCGCCGGTGCTCGTGTCGGACTGGCTCGCCCCCGACCCGTCCTCGTGTCCCGGGTCGGGCTGCGGCGGGAAGGCTCCGCAGAGCGCGGGGTGCGACGCGGACGCCGTGTCGCTGGAGCCGCCGCGGGACAACCCCGTCCGGCTGATGGTGCGCTACAACGAGCGGTGCGACGCCGTGTGGGCGAAGGTCATCCGGGCGCGCGCGGGCGACAAGGTGACGATCCGGGTGGCCGGGGGCGACGCGGAATCGGAGGTCGTGAACTACGGCCGGGACCAGTACACCCGGATGACGTACGCGCCCGGGTCCTTCACCGCCACCGCCTGCGCCGTACCGAGCACCCAGTCACCCCGCACCTGGACGAAGTACTGCACCGAGGCCGAGCCGCGGTCCCCCTGGCGGTGAACGCGGGCGCGGACCGGTCGGCCGCCACGCGCGCACGGGCACCTTCCGTACGGCTCCGTGGCCCCGGAAGCACCGGGCCGGGAAGCCACGTGACCGGGGAGAACGCAACTTCGACACCGTCCGCGCGGACGGCTACGTTCACCCGGTCCCCGGCGGACGCGCACGGCCGAGCCCTCGGCCGCTCCGCGCGCACGCCACCGCACCGGGCCCGTGTGAGGCGCCCCGTCAGGGAGAGAAACGTGCCGCATCTCGCGCTCTACACCTTCGGCGTCCTCCACTCGCCGCTCGCCGCCGCCACGCCCCTCATGGACGCGTTCTACGACACCGGCGAGGCCGTCCACCGGGAGATCGCCCGGCGCCCCGGACACCTCGCGCACGCCGAGGCGGCGGACGCCGCCCGGGGCGACCTCTTCGACGCGGACTGGGGCGCGTGGGGAGAGTTCGCCGTACCGACCTGGTACGACAAGGGCCGTACGCCCGACACCACCGCCCTGGCCGCGAGCCTCTCCCTCTGGACGGCCTGCGCCCCGCGTTCGACGCCGTCCACTCCGGTGCGCACCGTACGGCGCTGCGGCGGCGCGGCGACTGGTTCGAGCGGACGGGGCGCGCCAACCACGTGCTGTGGTGGGTTCCCGAGGGCACGGTGCCCACCTGGCGGGACGGGGTCGCGCGGCTGGAACACCTGCACGGCCACGGGGCGGCGCCGTACGGCTTCACCTTCCGGGACGCGTACGCCCAGGACGGGGCCCCGGCGCGGGTGCGGGCCGACCGCGCGGCCGACGGCCGGGACCGCGGGGCTCGCGGGCTGGAGGGCCAGGGCTAGGGCTGGCGGGCGGTCCAGGCCGGGTCGCGGCCGCTGAGGCCGACCGCCTGGTCCAGCCGCGACGCGTCGGACGGCACCGGTACGGGCGTCCCGAACAGTCCCCCACCCTCCCCGGCCTCCTCGGCGGCCCGGCGCAGGAAGGCGACCACGGCCTCGGTGACGGCGGGGTCCCCGGCGTAGGGGCGGTTCAGGGCGCGGCTCAGGTCCCAGCCGTGGATGAGGAGTTCGTCGGCGGTGACGAGCGCCGCGACCCGGGCGGGCATGGTGACGCCGCCCGCCTCGGCCGTACCGACCCAGGCCGCGGGCCGCTGCCAGGCGGCGGCGAGCGCGTCGAGGCGCTCCGGCAGCAGGCGCCGCCACTCCGGGTCCAGCCGCTCGGCGGAGCTGGTGGGGGCGGCGGTCGCGCCCGCGTCGTAGGACTTCTCGGCGGCCATCCGGAACGCGGCCGCGAGGCCCATCATGTGGTCGAGCAGGTCACCGACCGTGTACTCCTCGCAGGGGGTGGGCAGCGTCAGCTGCTCGTCGCCGAGGTCGTCGAGCAGACGCTTCAACTCCTCGGTCTGGGCGGTCAGGTCGAACGCGGGCTTCTCCAGCATGCTGCTTCCTCGGTGTGTCGGGCGGCGTACGGCGTGCCGCGGGCGCGCGCGGGCTCCGCCGCGGTTGTCGGGGGTACGGACTCCCGGCGGGCCCGGAACTCATCGGTCCGCCGGCACTCCCCCGTACGGCGTGCCGACGGCGCGACGGGGCGTACGGGTCCCGGCGCGCCGTACCGTCGGCGGTGGGCGTCGCCGTTACCGGGCGTCGAGCCCGTCGATCATGCGCAGCAGCAGCGCGCGGGTGACCGGCGCGGGCTCGGCCCGGGTGACGAGCTGGTCGATGACGTGGCGGTAGGACTCGACCTGTTCGGGGTCGTCGGGGTAGGCGGCACCGATGAGCTGTTCCAGGTAGACCACGTCGGGGAGTTCGCGCTGCGGCAGCCGCAGCAGGGTCACGGGGCCGCCCGCCGCCGGGTGCGCTCCGGCCCGGAACGGCAGCAACTGCACGGTGACGTGCGGCAGTTCGCACACCTCCACGAGGTGCCGCAGCTGCGCGCGCATCACGTCGGGGCCGCCGACCGGGCGCCGTAGCGCGGCCTCGTCGATCACGCACCACAGGTGCGGGGGGCGGGGCCCGTGGAGGATGCGCTGGCGCCGCATGCGCAGTTCGACACGCCGTTCCCGCTGGTCCTCCGAGGCGTCGGCGTGGCCGAGGTCGATGACGGCACGCGCGTAGTCCTCCGTCTGGAGGAGGCCGGGCACGAACTGCACCTCGTAGCCGCGGATCACGTCGGCGGTCTGTTCCAGGCCGAGGTACGTGTGCAGCCAGCCGGGTACGACGTCCTCGAACTCCTGCCACCAGCCACAGGTGTTGGCCTGCTCGGTGAGCGCGAGCAGCATGGCGCGCTCGGACTCGTCGGAGACGCTGTAGATGGTCAGGAGGTCCGCGACGTCGCGCGGTCGGCAGGAGACGCGGCCCAGTTCGAGCGCGGTGATCAGCGCGGGCTCGGCCCTGATGGCCTCCGCCGCCTCCTCCCGGGAGACGTACTCCGCCTCCCGCAGCGTCCGCAGCCGCGCGCCCAGGACCATGCGCGGCACGGCCGGACCGCCCCGCTGGTCCGCGACGACACGGCCGGTAGGCCCGTTCACGGTGGCCCGAGTGCTACGCATCGTCTCGCTTTCCGTCCTGGCTGCGCCCTGCTCCGACCACGTTACGCCCGCGCCCGTACGGGCGGGCGCCGCGGGGGAACGGGCCCGGAACGGGCAGCACCGCTCCGCCCCGCAGCATCGCGGACCCCACGTCGCGCGGCACGTGCCGTACGGGCGATCCCGGCGTCGTTCCCAATGTAGGAGACAGCTGACCGCATGTCAGCAGCAGTGCGCAACCCGGCTGGTCGGTACGGCGGTTGACGCCCGTCGCCCGGAACGCGGTGCCCGTGTGGGCCCGTTCGCGCACCTCGCGGGCCGGGGCGGGCGGCGGGTCAGGTCGCCCGGCGCGGGGTGACGAGCAGGTGGCGCCTGCGGCGGCTGTCGAGATAGCGCTCGGCGTCCCAGCCGCGGGCGGCCAACAGCCGGGCGCAGGCGTCGAGTCGCTCGGCGGGGCCGTCGCCGTACGCGTCGCCGCCCACCGGCTCCGTACCCGCGGCGTGCCGCCACTCGACCCGTACGGCGTCCGGCCCGGCGTCCTCGTCGTCGGCCGCGGCGACCCGGTAGCCCGTACGCACCCGGCGCCCGGCCCCGTCCACGGCGGACGGCGGGACACCCGCCGACTCCAGGGCGAGCGCGACGGCGTGCAGGGGGCGCGCCCGTTCCCAGCCGGCGGGGACGGCGCGCGGGTCCCGGACCGGCTCGGCGTCCGGCGCCGCCCCGGAAGGAGGGGCGGCGGTGACACGTCGGATCTCCAGCAGGGCGTCCCAGGCCCGGCGCGCGGCCCCGAGGTGCGCCTCCGGGTCGGCGGGCGGATGCCCGTCGCCGTCCGCGGGGGTGAACGCGCCGCCCCCGGCGCCGGGTTCGACACGCGCCGGGCCCGCCGCCTCGGCCAGCAGGCGGTGCCGCAGGTCACGCCCGGCGGCCGTCAGGTAGTGCGCGCCGAAGCGCCCGTACGGGAGCGCCAGCCCGTACGCGGCCAGCTTGCGCAGGGTGGGCGCCCCGCCGCCGACGCGGCCGGTGTCGGGGTCCGCCTCGGACACGGCGCGCCGCTGGGCGCGCGTCAGCTCCGGCGCGGGCGGCGCGGTACGGGCCTCGCCCGGCTCCGCGCCGTGCGCCGCGCGCCGCTCCGGGTCGGTGGGTCCCGACGATGCCCCGGCCGTCATGCGCTCACCCCCGGGGGCGCCGTACCCGCGTACGCGCCCCGCACCCACCGTAGCCGCGACCGGCACGCGCGGCACGGCCGCGCGGACCTCTCCCCGCGTGGCGCCGAGGGACGGCAGGTCCCACCGTGGGCGCGGGTGATCCGGGCGCGCCCGCCGACCAGGCTCCCGGAGGGACCTGACCGGCGGGCGGGTGCCGTCGCGCCGGGGTGTCAGCGGATCGGTACGCCCGAGACCGTACGGGCGATGACCAGGCGCTGGATCTCGCTGGTGCCTTCGAAGATCGTGTAGATCGCCGCGTCCCGGTGCATCCGCTCGACCGGGTACTCGCGGGTGTAGCCGTTGCCACCGAGGATCTGCATGGCCTGCGCGGTGACGGACTTGGCGGTCTCCCCCGCGAACAGCTTCGACATGGAGCCCTCCGCCGAGTCGAACGGCTTGCCCGCCGCCGCCATCCACGACGCCCGCCACACCAGGAGGCGCGCGGCGTCGACGCGCGTACGCATGTCGGCCAGCTGGAAGGCGACGCCCTGGTTGTCGATGATCGGGCGCCCGAACTGCACGCGGGTCTTGGCGTATTCGAGCGCGACCTCGTACGCCGCGCGCGCGATGCCGACCGCCTGCGCGCCCACGGCGGGGCGGGACGCCTCGAACGTCGCCATGGCGGCGTTCTTCACCCGCTGGCCGCCGGTCTTCGCCCGCTCGCGGGCGCGGGCGAGGCGCTCGTCGAGCTTCTCCTTGCCGCCGAGGAGGCAGCTGCCGGGGACGCGCACGTCGTCGAGGACGACCTCGGCGGTGTGCGAGGCGCGGATGCCGTGCTTCTTGAACTTCTGTCCCTGCGCGAGACCGGGGGTGTCGGGCGGGACGATGAACGACGCGTGGCCCTTGGAGCCGAGTTCGGGGTCGACGACGGCGACGACGACGTGGACGTTGGCGATGCCGCCGTTGGTGGCCCAGGTCTTGGTGCCGTTGAGCACCCACTCGTCCTTGGCCTCGTCGTAGACGGCGCGGGTGCGCATGGCGGCGACGTCGGAGCCCGCGTCGGGTTCGGACGAGCAGAAGGCGGCGACCTTGACGTCGTCGGCGTCGCCGTACATCTGCGGGATCCAGGTGCCGACCTGCTCCTCGGTGCCGTTGGCGAGGACGCCGACGGCGGCGAGTCCGGTGCCGACGATGGAGAGGGCGATGCCCGCGTCGCCCCAGAAGAGTTCCTCCATGGCCATGGGGATGCCGAGGCCGGTGGGGTCGAAGAACTGCTGGGCGTAGAAGTCGAGCGAGTAGAGCCCGATCTTGGCGGCCTCCTGGATGATCGGCCAGGGGGTCTCCTCGCGCTCGTCCCACTCGGCCGCGGCGGGCCGGATGACGTCGGCGGCGAAGCCGTGTACCCACTCGCGGACGGCCTTCTGGTCGTCGTTGAGGTCGAGTGCGAATTCCGGCATGGGGAGCCTCCGCGGTGGTTCGGTGCCAGGATGGTGGTTACTATCGGTAACACGCAGTCTGTTACCAGCGGGTAGCACCTGTCAACTCCCCTCGTCCGCCCGCTGTCCGGAAGCGGCCCGCCGCAGGTCCGCGTACGTGCCGTCGCCGCCCCCGGCCATAACCGACGGCGACCGCCGGGTGTTACGTTGCGCGGCAGGAGATCACACGCGAGAGGACTCACCGTGGCGACGACACAGCGGGACGACCAGCGCGGCGCCACGGAGCGGCGGCGCGGGGAACTGCTGGAGGCCGCCGACAGAGTCGTCCTGCGCGACGGGCCCGCCGCCTCCATGAACGCGATCGCCGCCGAGGCGGGCATCACCAAGCCCATCCTGTACCGGCACTTCGGGGACAAGGGCGGCCTCTACCGCGCCCTGGCCGTACGGCACACCGACGCGCTCCTGGAGGCCCTGCGCGCCGCCCTCGACGCGCCCGCCGACCGCCGCGCGCGCGTGGAGCGGACGCTCGACACGTACCTCGCCGCGATCGAGTCCCGGCTGGAGGTGTACCGCTTCCTGATGCACCCCGCCGACAGCGGTTCCACCGGCGAGCAGGGCTTCGACGTCGGGCAGCACTCCGCCCCGCTCCTGCGGCGGCTCGGCGAGGAGTTGGCCACGGTCATAGCCGAACGCGTCGACCTCGGGCCCGGCGGCGCGGAGCAGGCGCGCGTTTGGGGGCACGGGATCGTCGGCATGATGTACGCCGCCGGGGACTGGTGGCTGCGGGAACGACCCTGCTCCCGCGAGGAGTTGGTACGTCACCTCGCGGACCTGCTGTGGGGGCGGCTGGCGACGGCGGCCGACCGCGAGGGCGGGCCGGGCTTCTGAACGGCCGCGCCGCGTACGGGAGTTGCCGGGCAGGCCGGTTGGCACATGCCGAAGGCCGCGTGCCGACGGCGTTTTCGGGCCAGGTTTTCCGGCCACCCCGCCCGTAGGCCCCGCCTCAGCCCGGCCCCGTACCCGACGCCGTACCCGTACCCGACCCCGTCGCCCACGGCGCGCGCCGCGCCGCCCGGAGCGTACGGCGGCGGCGCAGCCCGCCGAGGCGGTCCGGGTAGACCGTCCCCTCCAGGTGGTCGCACTCGTGCTGGAGGCAGCGCGCGAAGAAGCCCGTGCCGCGCACCCGCAGCGGTTTCCCGCTCAGGTCCTCGCCGGTCACCAGCGCCTCGTCGTGGCGTACGGTCGGCGCCTCCAGACCGGGCAGCGACAGGCACCCCTCCGGGCCGCGTACGGTGACACCGCCCGTCTCCGCGAGGCGCGCGTTGACCACGTGGCCGCGGTGGCGGCGGTCCTCATCGTCGGGGCAGTCGTAGACGAACACCCGTAGCGGCACGCCGACCTGGTTCGCCGCGAGGCCGACCCCGCCCACCGCGTACATCGTCGCGAACAGGTCCTCGACCAGCCGCTCCAGCGGCCCGTCGGCGGGCGTGACGTCGCGGCAGGGCGCGTGCAGGACGGGGTCGCCGAGCAGCCGCAGCTCCCGGTGGACGCCCGAACTGCCGGGGATCGTACGGCGTGGCATGCGGCAAGCGTACGAGTGCCGGGGCCCGGCCGGTGACGCGGTGTGCCGGACCGGCCGCGGACCTCGATAGGCTGGGCCGAGACCGAGGGCAAGGAGGCATCAGGACGATGGCAGGCAACACGGAGCCGCTGTCGCCGCGGGCGAAGCTGGCCGTGACGGCGGGCAAGGCTGCGGCCGCGGTGTCGCGGGCCGCGGGCCGCGGCAGCGGGTCGGTGATCGGCGGCAAGGTGGCGCTCAGGCTGGACCCCGATCTGCTTGCCCGGCTGGCACGACACCTGGACGTGGTCCTGGTGTCGGCCACGAACGGCAAGACGACCACGACCAGGCTGATCGCCGAGGCCCTGCGCGCCAACGGCGGCGTGGTCTCGAACGCGTTGGGCGCCAACATGCCCGCCGGGATCACGTCGGCGCTGGCCGGTGGCTCCGACGCCAAGTACGGCGTGATCGAGGTGGACGAGAAGTACCTCGCCGGTGTCGCCGGTGACGTGGGCCCCAAGGCGATCGCCCTGCTGAACCTCTCCCGCGACCAGCTCGACCGGGCCGCCGAGACCCGGATGCTGGCGGAGAAGTGGCGGGAGGGGCTGTCCGGTTCGAAGGCCGTGATCATCGCCAACGCCGACGACCCGCTCGTCGTCTGGGCCGCGTCCTCCTCGCCGAACGTCGTGTGGGTGGCCGCCGGGCAGGAGTGGAAGGACGACGCCTGGTCGTGCCCGTCGTGCGGCGGTGTGCTGCAACGGCCGGGCGACGACTGGTTCTGCGGCGACTGCGGTTTCCGCCGCCCCACCCCGACGTGGGCGCTGAACGGGGACCACGTGCTGGACCCGCACGGCGCGGCGTGGCCGATCCACCTCCAGCTGCCGGGCCGGGCGAACAAGGCGAACGCCACCACGTCCGCCGCGGTCGCCGCCGCCTTCGGGGTGCCCCCGCTGACGGCGCTCCAGCGCATGTACGCGGTGACGGCGGTCGCGGGCCGGTACGACGTGGTGTCGTACCAGGGGCGCGACATCCGGTTGCTGCTGGCGAAGAACCCGGCGGGCTGGCTGGAGACGTTCTCGCTGATCGACCCGCCGCCGACCCCGGTGATCCTCGCGGTCAACGCGCGCGGCGCGGACGGCACCGACACCTCCTGGCTGTGGGACGTCGACTACGCGCGCCTGGCCGGGCACCCGATCTGCGTGATCGGCGACCGGCGCCTGGACCTGGCGGTGCGGCTGGAGGTCGCGAACGTCGACTTCCAGGTGTACGACTCCGCGCAGGAGGCCGTACGGAACTGCCCGCCCGGTCGGATCGAGGCGATCGCGAACTACACGGCGTTCCAGGACCTGCGCCGCGTGGTCGGCAACTGACAGACGGACTCGCACAGATACGGAGAGCGGGCGCATGAGTGAGACCAACCTGCGGCTGGTGTGGATCTATCCGGACCTGCTGAGCACCTACGGGGACCAGGGGAACGTACTGGTCACGGAGCGACGGGCACGGCAGCGCGGGCTGGCGGTGCAGCGGGTGGACGTCCGCTCGGACCAGCCGCTGCCGACGTCCGGGGACATCTACCTGATCGGCGGCGGCGAGGACCGTCCGCAGCGGCTGGCGGCCGAGCGGCTGCTGCGGGACGGGGGCCTGACCCGCGCGGTGGACAACGGCGCGATCGTCTTCTCCGTCTGCGCCGGCTACCAGATCCTGGGCCAGGAGTTCGTCAACGACCTGAACCAGCCGCAGCCCGGTCTGGGGCTGCTGGACGTGGTCAGCACGCGCGGCGAGGCGGAGCGCTGCGTGGGCGACGTGCTCGGGGACGTGGACAGCAAGCTGAACCTGCCGCAGCTCACGGGCTTCGAGAACCACCAGGGCATCACCCACCTCGGCCCCACCGCGCGCCCCCTGGCGCACGTACGGCTGGGCAACGGGAACGGCACCGGCGACGGCACCGAGGGCGCCTGGAACGGCACGGTCTTCGGCACGTACATGCACGGCCCGGTCCTCGCGCGGAACCCGCTGATCGCGGACCACCTGCTGAAGCTGGCGCTGGACGTGAACGCGCTGCCCCCGGTCGAGGAGCGGTGGTACGAGGCGCTGCGCGGCGAACGGATCGCGGCGGCCACCCAGTCGGCGTGACCCGAGGCGTGTGACGCGCGGGGCGGTACGGGACTCCCGTACCGCCCCGTTCCGCGTGCGGCCACCCCGGCGCGTACGCCCGGGGGCGGCGGTTCTACCCTGGTGCGGACGGACGGACCGTCACGAACCGGGAGCGTACGGATGGACCACGGCGGCCACGGCGGGCACGGCATGACGACGGACCTGCCGCCGTTCACCCTCTCCTGCGGGCTGGAGTTCACCGGCGACGGGTTCTTCCTGGCGGGCTGCGTGCTGGCGCTCGCCCTGTACGGCTGGGGCGTGCTGCGGCTGCGACGGCGCGGCGACGCGTGGCCCGTGGGCCGTACGGTCGCGTTCACGCTGGGCGTGCTGACGGTGGCGCTGGTGATGTGCACGGCGCTCAACGCGTACGGCATGGTGCTGTTCAGCGTGCACATGGTGCAGCACATGGTGGTCAGCATGCTGTCGCCGATCCTGCTGCTCCTCGGGGCGCCGGTGACGCTGGCGCTGCGGGCCCTGCCCGCGGCGGGCCGCGGCAGGCGCGGGCCGCGCGAGCTGCTGGTGGCGGTGCTGCACAGCCGGTGGGCGCGGGTCGTGACGCACGCGGCGTTCACCATCCCGCTGTTCATCGCGAGCCTCTACGGGCTGTACTTCACGCCGCTGTTCGACTTCCTGATGGAGTCGCGCGCGGGGCACGTCGCGATGATGACGCACTTCCTGCTGGTGGGCCTGGTGTTCTTCTGGCCGATCATGGGCGTGGACCCGGGCCCGCACCGCCCCGGCTACGTGATGCGGATGCTGGAGCTGTTCGCGGGCATGCCGTTCCACGCGTTCTTCGGGATCGCGCTGATGATGGCGAGCGAGCCGATGGTGGGCACGTACGCCGATCCCCCGGCGTCGCTGGGCGTGACAGCGATGGACGACCAGACATGGGCGGGCGGCATCGCGTGGGCGTTCAGCGAGATCCCGTCGGTGCTGGTGCTGATCGCGCTGGTGTACCAGTGGTACTTCTCGGAGCAGCGGCAGGCGCGCAGCCGCGACCGCGCGGAGGACCGCAACGGCGACCGGGAGCTGGTGGCGTACAACGCCTACCTCGCGTCCCTCCAGTCGCGGGGCCGGTAGCCCGCGCGCGGAGCGCACGCCGGACCGTACGGGAGGTAGCGCTCGCGGGCGCGGCCGGTGACCATGGATACCTGGCGGACGGTCCGGCGTCGTTCCCGGCGGCGCCTCGCCGTGCCGCGGGGAGGAAGGTGCTGCGATGCTTGGGACGACGGGGCTGCCCCGTGCCGCGAAGGCGATGACCGTGTGCACGGTGGTCGCCCTGGTGGTGGTCACGGGGTACACGGTGGTGCTCGGCGGCAGCGGCTGGCTGTGGCTGGCCTGGATGGTACTGGTGCTGGTGACGGTCGGGATGGCCTCCGCCGGGGATGGCTGACGGGCCGGGCGCGCCACCGTACGCCCGCGCGCGGGCCGTACGCCGGGGGCGTTCCGCTCGGAATCGTGCCCCGGCACTCGCCCGTACGGTGATCGGCAAGTACATTGCGGCGACACCGTGAACGATGGGGGAAGGCCAGCCGCGTGTTCTACCACCTGCTGAAGTACGTGCTCCTGGGACCGCTGCTGCGACTGCTGTTCCGGCCGAGGATCGAGGGCCTCGAACACATCCCGGACGAGGGCGCGGCGATCATCGCGGGGAACCACCTCTCGTTCTCCGACCACTTCCTCATGCCCGCGGTGCTCCAGCGCCGCATCACGTTCCTGGCGAAGGCCGAGTACTTCACCGGGCCGGGCGTGAAGGGCCGCCTCACCGCGGCGTTCTTCCGGAGCGTCGGGCAGATCCCCGTGGACCGCTCCGGCAAGGGCGCGGGCCAGGCCGCGATCGACGAGGGGCTGGGGGTGCTGGCCAAGGACGAGCTGCTGGGCATCTACCCGGAGGGGACCCGTTCGCACGACGGGCGGCTCTACAAGGGCCGCGTCGGGGTCGCCGCGATGGCGCTGCGGGGGAAGGTGAAGGTGGTGCCGTGCGCCATGGTCGGCACGTTCGAACTCCAGCCGCCCGGACGCAAGTTGCCCCGGCTGGGCCGGGTGACGATCCGTTTCGGGGAGCCGTTGGACTTCTCCCGCTTCGACGGGATGGAGAACGACCGCACCGTGCTGCGCGGGGTCACCGACGAGATCATCTACGCGATCATGGAGCTGTCCGGCCAGGAGTACGTCGACCTGTACGCGCAGGAGGCCAAGGCCGCCGAGCAGAAGAGCGGTGAGGGCCGCCCCGGCGGCAAGTGACCCGACCGTTCCGGACCGCCGTCACCGGCCGGGAACACGTACGGCCCCCTTCCGCGGTCGGATTCCGACAGCGGAGGGGGGCCGCTTCACGCGATCACCCGGTCACCCGGTCACGGGAGCACCGTCACGGGAGCCGGGGCAGGTCCGCGGCGGCCTTGCGGGCACCGGCGGACTCGCTCGCCTTCTCCGGCTCGGGCACGGCGTGCGGCTCGCACGTCACGTCCCGGCGGTCGGTGGTGCCCTTCAGCAGGTACGTGTCGACCCGCTTGTTGACGCAGGCGTTCTCCAGACCGGTGACACCGTGCGAACCGGCGTCCCGCTCCGTGACCAGACGCGAGCCCTTGAGCCGCTCGTGCAGCTCGACGGCGCCCTCGTACGGCGTCGCCGCGTCCCGCTCGGACTGGACGATCAGCACGGGCGGCAGGCCCTTGTGCGTCGCCACGTCGACCGGGCGCTGCTGCTTGGCGGGCCAGGTGGCGCAGGGCAGGTTCATCCAGGCGTTGGACCAGGTGAGGAACGGGTAGTCGGCGTGCAGCCGCTCGCTGTCCCGGTTCCAGCGCGACCAGCTCCTGGGCCACTTGGCGTCGGTGCACTCGACGGCGGTGTAGACGGCGTTGCCGTTCTCCGACGAGGCGTTGCCCGCGGTGTCAGACATGTCCGGGGCGGCGGCGTCGACGAGCGCCTGCTCGTCACCCTTGAGGTACGCCGACCAGGTCGCCGCGGTGGGCGCCCAGGAGCTGTCGTAGTACGGCGCGCCCTGGAAGAACGACAGCAGCTCGGCGGGGCCGACGACGCCACCGAGGGGCTCCTTCTTCGCGGCGGCGCGCAGCTTCTCCCACTGGGCCTGGACCTTCTCGGGGGTGTCGCCGATGCCGTAGGTGGCGTCGTTGGCGGCGACCCAGTCCTTCCAGTCGTTCCAGCGCGTCTCGAAGGCGACGTCCTGGTCCAGGTTCGCCTGGTACCAGATCTTCTCCCGGGACGGGTTGACGACGCTGTCGACGACCATGCGGCGCACGTGGTCCGGGAAGAGGGTCGCGTAGACGGCGCCGAGGTAGGTGCCGTACGAGACGCCCAGGTAGTTGAGCTTGCGGTCACCGAGCGCGGCGCGGACGACGTCCAGGTCGCGCGCGGTGTTCGGCGTCGTCATGTGCGGCAGCATGTCGCCGCTGCGCTCGGCGCAGCCCTCGGCGTACTCGCGGGCGAGCTTGCGCTGGGCGCGCTTGTCGGCCTCGTCGTCCGGTACGGGGTCGGCCTTGGGCGCCTTGACGAACTCCTGCGGGTCCATGCAGGAGATGGGCGCGGAGTGGCCGACGCCGCGCGGGTCGAAGCCCACGAAGTCGTACGCCTTGGCCGTCTTGGTCCACAGCGGGTTCCCGGTGGTGACGCGCGTCGGGAAGCGCATGCCGGAGCCGCCGGGGCCACCGGGGTTGTAGACGAGGGAGCCCTGGCGGGCCTCGGCGCCGCCGGTGTTGCGGGCGCGGTTGACGGCGATGTCGATGGTGCGGCCGCGGGGGTGCGCGTAGTCGACGGGCACGGTGACGTAGCCGCACTGGATGGGCTTGTCGAAGCCCCAGTCCTTCGGGCAGTCCTTCCAGGCGACGCCCTTGTCGGCGGCGCGTGCCGCGGCCTGCCGTACGCCCCGGGCCTCGGCGGAGTCCTTCGCGGCTGCGCCCGTGCGGTCGGCGCGCTGGGCGGCGGTGGTCCCGTCGGCCATGGCCGACGGGACGGTTATCAGGCCGGCGACGAGCGCGCCGGCGGCGATCGTGCCCGACGCGGCGAGCACGGTGGTGCGTCTGTTCAACGTGAGGACCCCCAGTTTGGTCCCACCGCTGGTGACGGCGGTGGCATGTACGTGGTGATTTTGCGCCGAATCCTTCCTGCCCGCGGGTGTCGCGGGACAGGGTCGCCGGGCGTTCTTTGCCAAGTAATGAATATGATCGACGGTCAGCGCTCGGGAAAATGCCCGACTTTGCAGGGAGTCCGTACACCGTGAAGTCCGCTCCGCGCGACGCTCTGTTCACAGAGCGGCCTTGACGAGCGGCCCGCCGCAAAGAATCATCATGCGCGCGTCAGCCGTCCTGGTGGCGCAGCTCCGCAACCTCCCCCCACAGAACATCGGAGCCACATCGTGATACACAGAGTGAAGCGACGTTCCGCCATAGCCGTGGCCACGGGCACCGCCCTCGCCGCGTCGCTGCTGACCGTCGCCGGAGCCCAGGCCGGCGAGCAGTCCTCCGACGCCGCCGCCGCGCCCGACATCTCCGTCGAGAACGTCCAGGGCCACCTCAAGGAGCTGGACTCCATCGCCCAGGCGAACGGTGGCAACCGCGCGCACGGCGAGCCGGGCTACAAGGCGTCCGTGGACTACGTCAAGGGCAAGCTCGACGAGGCCGGGTTCGAGACCCAGGTCCAGGAGTTCGACGAGGGCGGCGCGACGGGTTACAACCTGATCGCCGACTGGCCCGGCGGCAGCGGTGACGACGTCCTGATGGCGGGTGGTCACCTCGACTCCGTCACCGAGGGCGCGGGCATCAACGACAACGGCAGCGGCTCGGCCGGCCTCCTGGAGGTCGCGCTCGCGGTGGCCTCGGGCGACCTGGAGCCCTCCAAGCACCTCCGGTTCGCCTGGTGGGGTGCCGAGGAGCTGGGCATGGTGGGCTCCACCCACTACGTCGACAGCCTCGACGAGGCCGAGCGCGGCAAGATCGGCGGCTACCTCAACTTCGACATGATCGGCTCGCCGAACCCCGGGTACTTCGTGTACCAGGAGGACCAGGCGCTGGAGAAGGTCTTCACGGACTACTTCGCCGGGAAGAACATCGAGACCGAGCCCGCCGAGGGCACCGAGGGCCGCAGCGACCACGCGGCGTTCTCCGACGCGGGCATCCCGGTCGGCGGTCTGTTCACCGGTGCCGAGGGTGTCATGACCGAGGACCAGGCGGCCAAGTGGAACGGCACCGCCGGTGAGGCCTTCGACAAGTGCTACCACTCGCAGTGCGACGGCATGGACAACCTCAACACCGAGGCCCTGGACGCCAACAGCGACGCCCTCGCGCACGCGGTCTGGGAGCTCAGCTCCTGACCCGGGTGCCACCCGTCCGGGTGCCGCGCGGCGGCTGAGCGGACTCCGCCCACCACCCGCGGAACGCCGGGCACGGACGGCACCACGCACGGACGAGTACGACGGTACGGCCCGCACGCAGGACGCGTGCGGGCCGTTCCGCGTTCCCGCACTCCCCCGGCGCCCCGTTCCGCCGTTTCCCGCTCCGGTCAGTCCCGACGGCCCGGACGCCGCTCCCCGGTGTCCGGGCCGCGGTGTTCCGCCGCGATGCCGAACCGGCGCCGTTCGCCGGGAGCGGACGGGAGGTCGCGGACGCTGGAGACGGTGCTGATCACCCCGTCCCGCTCGGCCTCGCTGAGGGCTTCGAGTCGTGCCAGGTCAGCGGCGGACACGAGACCCACCAGGGGCTTGCCGTGCCGGGTCACGACGACCCGTTCGCCGCCGTACACGACGCGGTTGATCAGTTCGGCGAGGGCTGCGCGGGCTTGCGTCACCGGAATCTCGTAGGCCATGCTCCCAGCATAACGTCATGTACGTCCTGTACATTTTTGACAGAGCGCCCGCGCGGGCGCCCCGTCACCCGACGAGAGGTGTGGCCATGGACCGCCCCCGCACGTACGCCACCGGGATCACCGTCCGCTACGTCCTGCCCGAGTTCACCGAGCGCACCAGCGCCGGGACCCGGACCCTCGACCCGTACTCGAAGCTCCTCGACGAGCGGATCGTCTTCCTCGGCACGCAGATCGACGACACCTCCGCCAACGACGTGATGGCGCAGCTCATGCACCTCGAACACGCGGCGCCCGACCAGGACATCTCGCTCTACATCAACTCCCCCGGCGGCTCCTTCACCGCCATGACCGCCATCTACGACACGATGGCGTTCGTCACCTGCGACATCGAGACGGTCTGCATGGGCCAGGCCGCCTCCGCCGCGTCGCTGCTGCTGGCGGCGGGCACCCCCGGCAAGCGGCTGGCGCTGCCCGGCGCGCGTGTCCTGATGCACCAGCCGTCCTTCTCCGAGCCCGTCCAGGGGCAGGCAGCCGACCTGGAGATCCAGGCGCGCGAGATGCTGCGCACCCGCGAGCTGATGGAGGAGATGTACGCGCGGCACACCGGCCGCCCGGTGGAGCTGATCCGCGCCGACATCGAACGGGACATGGTCCTCGACGCGGCGGGCGCCCGGGAGTACGGCCTGATCGACCGCGTCACCGTCTCCCGCAAGCGGTCCGCCGCCGGGCGCGCGAGCCGGTGAGCCACGCACTCCCGCCGGAGCTGCCGCCGCTGCCCGCGCTCACCCGCGCGGAGGGCCGGTACGTCGACGGCTACCTGGAGGTGGTGGACCTGCTCGGCCGGACCAACCCGGCGCGCGGCGGCGACACGTACGGCGCCCTGCGCGCGGCGCAGGCCCTCGCCGGTCGCGCCGCGGAGCTGCGGGACGCGCTCGCCGTGATGCACGAGCGCGGCGAACGGGAGCTGCACGCCGAGGTGTTGGCCCGCGCGCTGCGCGTGCTGGACGGCGAGCGGCGGGCGTCCCGGGTGGCGGTCCCGCCGGGGCGGCGGGACTGAAGCGCTCCCCAGCGGTTACCCGGTGTGCATGGATGCCGGGGAGTGCCGCGCGAGGGCCGGGGACGGGACGCCGAACGCGGCGCGGAACGAGACGCCGTACGAGCAGGCCGACCGCAACTTCGCGGAGCTGCTCCAGGAGTTGAGGGTGACGCAGACGGGGGTGCAGATCCTGTTCGCGTTCCTGCTCACGCTCGCGTTCACCGAACGCTTCCCGGACCTGGACGCGTACCAGCGCGGCACGTACCTCACGACGCTGCTGCTGGCGGTGCTGGCCGCCGCCCTGTTCACCGCGCCCGCCGCGCTGCACCGCACGCTGTTCGGGCGCGGCGCCAAGCGGCTGATCGTGGACGTGTCGTCGCGCCTCGCCGCGTACGGACTGGCCGTGCTGGCGCTCGCCCTGGCCGGGGCGGTGACGCTGGTGGTGGACGTGGTGCTGGGCCGGGCGGCGGGAGCGCTGACGGGCGGGCTGGCGCTGCTCACCTGCGCGGGTCTGTGGGCCGTGCTGCCGTGGGCGCTACGGCGCGGAGCGGGCGTCCCCTGAGACCGGCGGTCACGCCGCGCGCCCGCCCGTTCAGGCGCCCGGCGGCGCCGTGCGCAGCACCGTGTCCGCCGCCCGGCGCACCTCGTCGGGGCCCAGGTCGGCGCGGGCGGTGAGGCGCAGCCGGGACACCCCGTCGGGGACGGACGGCGGCCGGAAGCAGCCGACCGCGACGCCCTCCGCCCGGCAGTCCGCCGCCCAGCGGACGGCCGCCTCCGGGGAGGGCGCCCGTACGGAGACCACGGCCGCGTCCGGCTCGCGGGCGGTCAACCCGGCGGCGGTGAAGCGCCGGTGGAGCTCCGCCGCGACGTCCCGCACCCGCGCGGGACGGCCGGGTTCGGCGCGCAGCACCTCCAGGGCGGCGAGCGCCGCGCCGGTGGCGGCGGGGGCGAGGCCGGTGTCGAAGATGAAGGTGCGGGCGGTGTTCAGCAGGTGCTCGATCACGCGGCGCGGGCCGAGGACCGCGCCGCCCTGGCTGCCCAGGGACTTGGAGAGGGTGACGGTGACCACGGTGTCGTACGCCCCGGCCAGCCCCGCCGCGTACGGGCCGCCGCGCCCGCCGTCGCCGAGGACGCCGAGGCCGTGCGCGTCGTCCACGAGCAGCGCGGCGCCGTGCGCGCGGCAGGCGGCGGCGAGCGCGGGCAGCGGGGCGGCGTCGCCGTCGACGGAGAACACCGAGTCGGTGACGGCGACGGCCCGCCCCTGGTGGGCGTCGAGCGCCTTGCGTACGGCGTCCGGGTCGGCGTGCGCGACGACGGCGGTGTCGGCGCGGGACAGGCGGCAGCCGTCGATGAGCGAGGCGTGGTTGGCGGTGTCGGACACCACGAGGCCGCCGGGTCCGGTGAGGGCGGTGACGGCGGCGAGGTTGGCGGCGTACCCGGAGGACAGCACGAGGGCGGCCTCGAAGCCGCAGAACTCCGCGAGCGCCGCCTCCAGTTCGGCGTGCAGCGCGGTGGAGCCGGTGACCAGCCGGGAGCCGGTGGCACCGGCGCCCCAGCGGTGCGCGGCGTCGGCCGCGGCGGCGGTGACGGCGGGGTGGCGGGTGAGGCCGAGGTAGTCGTTGCCCGCGAGGTCCAGCGGCCCCGCGTCCGCGGGGCGGGGGCGCAGGGTGCGGGTCAGGCCGTCGCGGCGGCGCTGCTCGGCGGCGGCGTCGAGCCAGCCGAACGGGTCCTTGGGCGGTACGGGCATGGGTGGGCGGTCCTCGGTCTCGCGGGCGGCGGCGGTCGGCGTACGGCGGCGGGGCGGGCGCGGCGCGGGCGCCCGGCTCGGCGGGCGCTCCTGTCCGCCGACCATAGAACGTAGCCGCGCGGGCGGGCGGACAGGGTGTGGCGATACCCACACCGGAATCAACCGATCTTGTGGACTCCCTCCTTGGCCGACACCGCCGCCGTAGGCGAGTATCGGCGCCATGGACCTGCTGAACGCACTGGTGGACAAGGGGCTGCGGGGCGAATCCCCGACGCGCGAGGAGGCACTCGCCGTACTCGCCACATCCGACGACGAACTCCTCGACGTGGTGGCGGCGGCCGGGAAGGTGCGCCGCCGGTGGTTCGGGCGGCGGGTGAAGCTCAACTACCTGGTCAACCTCAAGTCCGGGCTGTGTCCCGAGGACTGCTCGTACTGCTCGCAGCGGCTGGGCTCGAAGGCGGAGATCCTCAAGTACACCTGGCTGAAGCCGGAGGAGGCCGCCAACGCCGCGAAGGCCGGGGTCGCCGGGGGCGCGAAGCGGGTCTGCGTGGTGGCGAGCGGCCGCGGCCCGACCGACCGGGACGTGGAACGGGTCTCCGACACCATCGCGGCGATCAAGGAGCAGAACGAGGGCGTCGAGGTGTGCGCCTGCCTCGGCTTCCTCTCCGACGGCCAGGCCGAGCGGCTGCGCGCGGCGGGCGCCGACGCGTACAACCACAACCTGAACACCTCCGAGGCGACCTACGCCGACATCTGCACCACGCACGGCTTCGACGACCGCGTGGACACCGTACGGAAGGCCAAGCAGGGCGGCCTGTCGGCCTGTTCGGGGCTGATCGCGGGCATGGGCGAGTCGGACGAGGACCTGGTGGACGTGGCGTTCGCGCTGCGCGGTCTGGACCCGGACTCGATCCCGGTCAACTTCCTCATCCCGTTCGAGGGCACCCCGCTGGCCGACGAGTGGAACCTCACGCCGCAGCGCTGCCTGCGCATCCTGGCGATGGTGCGGTTCGTGTGCCCGGACGCGGAGGTACGGCTCGCCGCGGGCCGCGAGGTGCAGCTGCGCTCGATGCAGCCGCTGGCCCTGAACCTGGCCAACTCCATCTTCCTGGGCGACTACCTGACCAGTGAGGGCCAGGAGGGCAAGGCGGACCTCGACATGATCGCGGACGCCGGTTTCGAGGTGGAGGGCGCCGACACCACCACCCTGCCCGAGCACCGCGTCGAGGAGCTGGTCAGCGTCCGCAGGCGCGGTACGGGCACGGACCTGCCGCCCAATGCCTGAGCCGGGCCCCCTGCCCGCCGCCGAACTCCTCGCGCTGGACCGGCAGCACGTGTGGCACCCGTACGGGCCGATGCCCGGCCGGGACGAGCCGCTGCTGGTCGAGTCGGCGTCCGGGGTACGGCTGCGGCTGGCCGAACCGGTCGAGGGGCGGCGGGAGCTGGTCGACGGCATGTCGTCCTGGTGGTCCGCCGTGCACGGCTACGGGCACCCGGTGCTGCACGACGCCGCGGTGGAGCAGCTGGGGCGGATGAGCCACGTGATGTTCGGCGGGCTCACGCACGAGCCCGCCGTACGGCTCGCGAAGCGGCTCGTGGACCTCACGCCCGACGGTCTGGAGCACGTGTTCCTGTCCGACTCCGGTTCGGTGTCGGTCGAGGTCGCGGTGAAGATGTGCCTCCAGTTCTGGCGGTCGACGGGGAACACCCGCAAGCAGCGGCTTCTGACCTGGCGCGGCGGCTACCACGGCGACACCTGGCACCCCATGTCCGTGTGCGACCCGGAGGGCGGGATGCACGGGCTGTGGTCCGGCGTCCTGCCCCGGCAGGTCTTCGCGGACGAGCCCCCGGCGGGCTTCGACGCCGAGCCCGACCCGGCGTACGTGGCGGCGCTGCGAGAGCTGGTCGCGCGGCACGCCGACGAGCTGGCGGCGGTCGTCGTGGAGCCGGTGGTGCAGGGCGCGGGCGGCATGCGCTTCCACTCCCCCGGCTATCTGCGGGTGCTGCGCGAGGCGTGCGACGAGTACGGCGTGCTGCTCGTGCTGGACGAGATCGCCACCGGGTTCGGGCGTACGGGCGCCCTGTTCGCCGCCGAGCACGCGGGCATCACCCCGGACGTGATGTGCCTGGGGAAGGCGCTGACCGGCGGCATGATGACGCTGGCCGCGACGCTCTGCACCCCGCGCGTGGCCGAGGGGATCTCCTCGGGCGAGGTGCCGGTGCTGGCGCACGGGCCGACGTTCATGGGCAACCCGCTGGCGTGCGCGGTGGCCGACGCGTCGGTCTCGCTGCTGCTGGAGCGGGACTGGGCGGGCGAGGTGAAGCGCGTCGAGTCCGGGCTGCGGGAGGGGCTGGAGGCCGCCGCGGACGTGCCGGGCGTGGTGGACGTACGGGTGCTGGGCGCGATCGGCGTCGTCCAGCTGGACCGGCCGGTCGACATGGCGGCGGCCCGGCGGGCGGCGGCGCGGGAGGGCGTGTGGCTGCGGCCGTTCCGCGACCTCGTCTACACGATGCCGCCGTACGTGACGGGTGACGAGGACGTGGCGCGGATCTGCGCCGCGGTGCGCGCGGCGGCAGCGGCGGGCTGAACGGGACCGGGTGGACAGGGCCGCGCCGGGAGCGTGGGGGCGCGGGCGGGGTACGGAGCGGGAGCACGATGGCGATCATGGTGGTGTCCGGTACGGGCACCGGCGTCGGGAAGACCGTCGCCACGGCGGCGGTCGCGGCCGCGGCGCTGGGCGCCGGGCGGTCGGTGGCGGTGCTGAAGCCGGCGCAGACGGGCGTCGGCCCGTACGAGCCGGGCGACGCGGCGGAGGTCGTACGGCTGGCGGGCGACGCGGTGACCACCGCCGAACTGGCCCGCTACCCCGAGCCGTTGGCGCCCGCCACCGCCGCCCGCCGCGCGGGCCTGCCGCCGGTCGGCCCGGAGGCGGTCGCGGAGGCGGCGGCGGAGCTGGCCGGGCGGCACGACCTGGTGCTGGTGGAGGGCGCGGGCGGGCTGCTCGTACGGTTCGACGACCGTACGGGCGCCACGCTGGCCGACGCGGCGCGGCTGCTGGCGGCGCCGGTGCTGGTGGTGGCGTCGGCGGGGCTGGGCACGCTCAACTCCACGGCGCTGACGGCCGAGGCGCTGTCCCGGCGCGACCTGGCGTGCGCGGGCGTGCTGGTCGGCGCCTGGCCGTCCGACCCCGACCTGGCCTGCCGCTGCAACCTCGCGGACCTGCCGGTGGCCGCCGGGGCGCCGCTGGTGGGGTTGCTGCCCGAGGGCGCGGCGGCCGGTGATCCGGCCGGGTTCCGCGCGGCGGCGCCGGGCTGGCTGGCGCCCGCGCTCGGCGGCCACTGGGCCGGGCCGGACGCGGCCACGGCGTAGGGACGACGGCGCGGCGCGTACGACCTGGGGCCGACGCGCGTACGGGCCGCGCGGTCCGTGGCCCGCAGCCGTACGGGCGTGAGACGATCCCGGCGCCGAGACGGCGCCCGGCCGCCGGGCCCGTGCGGAACGTGGAGGGTGCCATGCTCGCGACATCCCTGGGCGACGACGGCGCGGAACTGTGCCCGGTCGAGCCGTGGCGGGCCGCCGAGTTCCTGGCGCACATCGACCGCGGCCGGGAGTTCATCGGCCGCTACAACGGCCTGCCGGACGTCGTGACCGACCTGGCGTCGAGCCGCGCGTACCTGCGGGAGTACGCGGACCGGGCCGCCGCCGACACCGGGCGGCTGCACGGCATCCGGCTGGACGGCGCGCTCGTCGGCGGTGTCCTGCTGCGCACCCTGGACACGGTGCAGGGGACGGCCGAGGCGGGCTGCTGGCTGGAGCCGTCGGCCGTGGGCCGTGGCCTGGTGACGCGGGCGGTGCGCGTACTGGTCGACTGGGCCGTCGAGGAACGCGGCGTGCACCGCGTCGAGTGGTGGGCGGCGTCGGCGAACCTGCCGAGCATCGCGGTCGCCCGGCGGCTGGGCATGACGCGGGACGGTGTGCTGCGGGAGAGCTACGCGTACCGGGGGACGCGCCACGACATGGAGGTCTGGTCCGTGCTCGCCCCGGAGTGGCGGGCGGCGCGTACGGCGGGAGCGCCGGGGGCGGACCGGGCGGCGGCGCCGTAGCGCGTACCGACGGGGCGCGCGGCCGGGGCGACGTACGGGCGTCCCCGTGCGCGGGGCTCAGACGCTCCAGGTCCGCAGCTCCTCCGCGATGGCGTACACGTCGGCCATGCCGTCCTTCACCAGCCGCGCCAGGTCGCGGATCTGCTCGGGCGAGGTGGCGACCTTCAGCCCGCTGGCGACCAGGTAGGCGTACGCGACGGCGGAGGCGAACAGCGCGTTGGAGCGCTCCAGGGCGGGGACGTGCAGCAGCAGTTGGAGGAGGGCGGCGGCGCGTTCGTGCGCGTCGGCGTAGACGGGGCGGTCGAAGACGGCGGCCTCGTGGCGGCTGATGGCGGCGATGAGCGCGCCGTAGTCGGTGACGCGGGGGTCACCGGGGGTCTTCTCGTCCGCGATGATCAGCAGCCACGCCAGGTCGATACGGAGGGTCACCGACCGCTGCGGCCTTCGCTCTCCCTGGCGCCGAACTCCTCGGCGAACACCGACTCGTAGCTCTTCATGAAGTCCGCGGCGGCGTCCACGAAGGTGTGTCCGACCTCCCCGGCGTCCCGCTGGACCAGTTCCTCGATGTAGCGGTTCACGCTCATCCCCCTCTGGAGGGCCCGCTCGCGGGCGGTCTCCGCGGTCTCCTCGTCCACCCGTACGTTCAGCTGCGTCTTGGCCACACCTTCACGCTAGCGCCGGAACGCTATCACGACAAGCGGCGGTGCGTACGGCCCGCTCCCCGGCCCGTACGGCGGAGGGTCCGGCGCCCGTACGGGGATGGACCGCGCCCCGCCGGGTACGCGTGCCACGTCCCGCTTCCTCCCGGGGCGGGACGTCCCGCCCCGCCCGCAGTCGGGCCTTTGCGGCCCCTTTACCATGAGTCGTCCACCGCACCACCACCCCCACGAACTTCCTCCCCACGAAAGGTGTGAGCGTCCGCAGATGGGCGAGCCTCCTTCCCGCCGCTGCGCCGACCCGAGCCGTCGCGCACGTACCGCCACCCCCTCCCACCACGGGACGGGGGTGACCCGATGACCGAGACGCTCCTCCTCCTGGTGGCCGTCCTGCTCTCCCTGGCCTGCGGCTGCTTCGTCGCGGCCGAGTTCTCCCTGACGACCGTCGTCCGCGCCGAGCTGGAGAAGGCCGTGGAGAACGGCGAGCGCGGCGCCGCCAACGTGCTCAAGGCCGTCACGTCCCTCACCTTCCAGCTGTCCGGCGCCCAGCTCGGCATCACCGTCACCAACCTGCTCGTGGGCATGCTGGCCGAACCGTCCATCGCGCGGCTGATCTCCGGCCCGATCACCTCCCTCGGCGTACCGGCGTCGGCGGCCTCGTCCGTGTCGCTGATCGTGGGTACGGCGCTGTCCACCGTCTTCGTCATCGTCGTCGGTGAGCTGGTGCCGAAGAACTGGGCGATCTCCAGCCCGCTGCCGGTGGCCAAGCGCGTCGCCGCGCCGCAGCGGGCGTTCTCCGCGACGTTCCGGCCGCTGATCCGGCACCTCAACAACAGCGCCAACCGCATCCTGCGCCGCCTCGGCCTGGAGCCCACCGAGGAGCTGGCGTCCGCCCGTTCGCCGCAGGAACTGGTCGCGCTGGCCCGGCACTCCGCCAAGGAGGGCGCGCTGGAGCCGGACACGGCCGACCTGTTCGTCCGCACCCTGCACCTGTCCGAGCTGACCGCGGAGAACGTGATGACGCCCCGCGTCCAGGTCACCGCCCTGGAGGTGCAGGCCACCGCCGAGGACGTGGCGAACGCGACCCGCGCCACCGGTCTGTCCCGCTTCCCCGTGTACGAGGGCAGCATGGACACCGTCGTCGGCGTCGTCCGCATCAAGGACGTCCTGGCGCTGCCCGCCGCCGAACGGCCCACCCGGCCCGTGACGGCCCTCATGCGGGAGCCGCTGCTGGTGCCCGAGTCGCTCACCGTCGACCGGCTGCTGGACCGGATGCCGGGCGGCGAGCGGAGCATCGCCGTCGTCATCGACGAGTACGGCGGCACGGCGGGCGTCGTCACGCTGGAGGACATCGTCGAGGAGGTCGTGGGCGAGGTCCGCGACGAGCACGACCCGCAGGAGCGGCCCGACCTGGCGCCCGCGGGCGAGGACACCGAGGGGCGGCCGCGGTTCGACGCGGACGGCGCCGCCCGTACCGACCAGCTGGAGCAGATCGGGCTGCGCGCGCCAGAGGGCCCGTACGAGACCCTGGCCGGGCTGGTCGCGGCGGAGCTGGGCCGGATCCCCGTGGCGGGCGACGTGCTGGAGGTCGCGGACTGGCACGTGGAGGTGGCGGACGCCAGCGGGCGCCGCGCCGCGCGCGTACGGCTGACGGGGCCGCCGCCGACGGAGGAGCAGGACGAGGAAGAGGGGGTCTGGCGATGATGCTCGTGCAGGTTTTCGTCGGGCTGCTGACGCTGGTGCTGAACGCGGCGTTCGTGGGCGGCGAGTTCGCCCTGATCTCCGTACGGCGCAGCCAGGTCGAGCCGCTCGCGGAGGAGGGCGACCGGCGGGCCCGCAAGGTGATCTGGGGGCTGGAGCACGTCTCCGCGCTGCTGGCCACGGCCCAGCTGGGCATCACGCTGTGCAACCTGGTGCTGGGCGTCGTCGCGGAGCCGCTGATCGCGCACCTGCTGGAGCCGGTGTTCCACGCGGTGGGGGTGCCGGTGGGGCTGATCCACCCGGTGTCGTTCGCGATCGCGCTGGGGGTGGCCACGTATCTGCACATGCTGTTCGGCGAGATGGTGCCGAAGAACATCGCGCTGGCCGAGCCGCTGCGTACCGCGATGCTGCTGGGCCCGCCGCTGGTCACCCTCTCCCGGGCGCTGCGGCCCGTGGTGTTCTCCGTCAACGCCTTCGCCAACGGCCTGCTGAAGCTGCTGCGGGTGGAGCCGCGCGACGAGGTCGAGTCGACGTTCTCCGACGACGAGCTGTCCCGGATGGTCGACGACTCCGGCGAGGCGGGGCTGCTCGACGACCGCGCCACGGAACGGCTGCGGGACGCCCTGGAGCTGGGCCGCAGGCCCGTGTCGGAGGTGACGCGGCCGCTCGGCGCGGCGGTCACGGCCCCGCTGGGCGTCACCCCGGAGGAGCTGGAGCGGCTGTCGGCGGAGTCCGGCTACTCGCGCTTCCCCGTCGTGGGCCGCAACGGCCGCGCCATGGGCTACCTGCACGTCAAGGACGCGCTGGACGCGGCCCCGCGCGACGAGCCGTTCCCGCTGACGGCGATGCGGCCGATCGCGGTCGTCCGCGACTCGATGCCGCTGGACGACGTGCTGGGCGCGATGCGCGGCGGCGGTACGCACCTGGCGGCGGTCATCGGCGCGAACGGGCGGGCGGCCGGGCTGGTCACCATGGAGGACGTGCTGCGGCAGCTGGTGGGCGGGCCGCGGGCGGGCTGACGTACGGCCGGTGTGCGGGCGCACGGACACCGGCCGCCCGCACACCGGACCCGGCACGGGCGCCCCGGGGGGCCGGGGATATCCTGCACGGGCCATGGAGAGCACACCCACACCACCCCTGATCAGCAGCTACGTCGCGCTCGGCGACTCGTTCACCGAGGGCATGTCGGACCGGCTGCCGGACGGTACGTACCGCGGCTGGGCCGACCTGCTGGCCGCCCGCCTCGGCGCCCGCGCCGACGGCTTCCGCTACGCCAACCTGGCCGTACGCGGCAAGCTGATCCAGCAGATCGCCGAGGCCCAGGTCCCCGTCGCGGCGGAGATGAAGCCCGACCTCGTCACGCTCGTCGGCGGCGGCAACGACACCCTCCGCCCCCGTTGCGACATGGCACGGGTACGGGCCCTGCTGGAGGAGTCCGTCGAGACCCTCGCCCCGGCCTGCGGGCAGCTCGTCCTGATGTGCAACCCGGCCCGCAACGGCCCCGTCCAGGACCGCTACCGGGACCGGATGGAGGCGCTGTTCGCCCTCGTCGAGGAGCTGGCGGGACGGCACGGCGCGGTCCTCGTCGACCTGTACACCGGGGACCCCCTCGGGGACCAGCGCTTCTGGGCCGACGACCGGCTGCACCTCACCGAGGAGGGCCACCGCCGCGTCGCGGAGGCCGTCTGGCAGTGCCTCGGGAACGCCGCCGAGTCGGACTGGCGCAGCCCGCTGCCGCCCTCCGCGCGGCAGGGCTGGACCGCGCGCCGCCGCACGGATCTGCGCTTCACCCGCGAACACCTGGCGCCGTGGGTCGTACGGCGGCTGACCGGGCGCTCCTCCGGCGACGGCCGTCCGCCGAAGCGGCCGGAGCTGGCGCCGTGGCCCGGTGAGGACACGCCGTAGACTCCCCCGCGTGACCGAGAAGCCCCGCATCCCGAACGTCCTGGCCGGCCGCTACGCCTCCGCGGAGCTGGCCGTCCTGTGGTCCCCCGAGCACAAGGTGCTGCTGGAACGGCGGTTGTGGCTCGCCGTCCTCCGCGCGCAGCAGGACCTCGGCGTGGACGTGCCCGAGGGCGCGCCCGCCGACTACGAGCGCGTCCTGGACCGCGTCGACCTCGCGTCGATCGCCGCGCGGGAGAAGGTCACGCGGCACGACGTGAAGGCCCGGATCGAGGAGTTCAACGCGCTCGCCGGGCACGAGCAGATCCACAAGGGCATGACGTCCCGGGACCTCACCGAGAACGTGGAGCAGCTCCAGATCCGGCTGTCCCTGGAGCACGTACGGGACCGCACGGTCGCGCTGCTCGCGCGGCTCGGCGGGCTCGCCGCGGACCACGCGGAGCTGGTGCTGACCGGCCGTTCGCACAACGTGGCCGCGCAGGCGACGACGCTCGGGAAGCGCTTCGCGACCGCCGCCGACGAACTGCTGGCGGCGTACGGGCGGTTGGAGGACCTGCTGGGCCGCTACCCGCTGCGCGGCGTCAAGGGCCCCGTCGGCACCTCCCAGGACATGCTGGACCTGCTCGGCGGCGACCCGGAGCGGCTGGCGGAGCTGGAGCGCCGTACGGCCGCGCACCTGGGCTTCCCGCGCGCCCTCACCTCCGTCGGGCAGGTCTACCCGCGGTCGCTGGACTACGAGGTGGTGACCGCGCTCGTCCAGCTGGCCGCCGCCCCCTCCTCGCTGGCGCGGACGATCCGGCTGATGGCCGGGCAGGAGCTGGTGACGGAGGGCTTCCAGGAGGGCCAGGTCGGCTCGTCCGCGATGCCGCACAAGATGAACACCCGCTCGTGCGAACGCGTCAACGGCCTCGCCGTGATCCTGCGCGGCTACGCGTCGATGACCGGGGAGCTGGCGGGCGACCAGTGGAACGAGGGCGACGTGTCGTGCTCGGTCGTGCGCCGGGTGGCGCTGCCGGACGCGTTCTTCGCGTTCGACGGGCTGCTGGAGACGTTCCTGACGGTGCTCGACGAGTTCGGGGTGTTCCCGGCCGTCGTCTCCCGCGAGCTGGACCGCTTCCTGCCGTTCCTGGCCACGACGAAGGTGCTGATGGGTTCGGTGCGGGCGGGTGTGGGGCGCGAGACCGCGTACCAGGCGATCAAGGAGAACGCCGTCGCCGCCGCCCTGGAACTGCGCGCGGGCGCCGAACGGAACGTGCTGCTGGACCGGCTGGCCGACGACGCGCGGGTGCCGCTGGACCGGGCCGCGCTGGACGCGCTGATGGCGGACCGGCTGTCGTTCACCGGCGCCGCCGCGCAGCAGGTCGCGGCGGTCGTGGCGCGGATCGAGGAGGTCGTGAAGCGGCATCCGGAGGCCGCCGCGTACACCCCGGGGTCGATCCTCTGACCGGCCCGGCCCCGGCCCCTCCCCCGCGTCCGACGCCCGCCGAACTGGACGCCGCCCGCGACCGGTTGGTGCCCGACGTGGCGGGGCCGGGGCTGCGCGTGCTGTTCTGCGGCATCAACCCGGGGCTGTGGTCGGCCGCCACCGGCCACCACTTCGCCCGCCCCGGCAACCGCTTCTGGCCCGTCCTGCACGCCTCCGGCTTCACCCCGCGGCGGTTCGCGCCCTGGGAGGAGCGGGAGCTGCTCGGCCTGGGCCTCGGCATCACCAACGTGGTGCCGCGGGCCAGTGCCCGCGCCGACGAACTCGCCCGCGAGGAGTACGTCGCGGGCGGGCGGGCGCTGGCGGAACGGGTCGGGCAGTGGCGGCCGGACTGGCTGGCGGTGGTGGGCGTGACGGCGTACCGCGCGGCGTTCGACGACCGCAAGGCGCGGATCGGGCCGCAGGAGCGGACGTTCGGCGCCACCCGGGTCTGGGTGCTGCCCAACCCCAGCGGTCTGAACGCGCACTGGACGGCGGCGGGGATGGCCGAGGAGTACGGGCGGCTGCGCGCGGAGGCGTGCGGGACGTGAGGGCGTCGCGTACCCGTACGGGGTGGCGTCCGGTGCCGTCGGCTGTTCGCGCGCGGCGGGGCGAGCCCGTACGGCACGGGTTGACGTCGCGTCATCGCGCCGGTCCGCGCCGACCGGCGGCGGGAGTGGCGGGAGCCTCGTGCTCGCTCGCCGCGCCCTGCCGTTCCGGATACGATCCGGCACAGGCAACGGGGCAGGGAGGCGGCGTTGGGGAGGCTCACCGGCGGGGACCCGTCCCTGCTGCGACGGATCAACTCCTCCGTCGTGCTGCGCGCGCTGCGCGGCACGGCCGAGCCCCCCGCGCTGACCTTCACCGACCTCGTCCACGACACCGGCCTGTCCCGCCCGACGGTCGAGGGCGTCGTGGACGGCCTCATCGAGACGGGACTGGTGGCCGAGGCGCCGCCGGAGGCGGGCGTCCCGGGCGACCCGCGCCGCGGGCGGCCCGCGCGCCGCTTCCGCTTCCGCGCCGAGGCCGGGCACGTGCTGGGGGTGGAGATCGGCGCACACCGTACGGCGGCGGTGCTGGCGGACCTCACCGGCCGCGACGCCGGTACGGCGACCCGCGACGTCGGTGAGACGGACTGCGCCGACGTCCGGCTGGAGCAGGTGCGCGGCGCGATAGGGGACGTGCTGCGCCGTTCCGGGGTGCCGCGCGACTCGCTGCGCGCGGTGGGCGTGGGCAGCCCCGGGATCGTACGGGCGGACGGCACCGTCGGGCTGAGCACGGCGCTGCCGGGGTGGACGGGGCTGCCGCTGGCGGACCGGCTGCGGCGGTCGTTCCGCTGCCCGGTGCTGGTGGAGAACGACGCCAACGCGGCGGCGCTCGCCGAGCACTGGAAGGGCGCGGCGGTCGGTACGGACGACGTGGTGTTCGTGCTGGCGGGCCTCAGCCCGGGGGCCGGGTCGCTGATCGGCGGGCGTCTGCACCGCGGGTTCAACGGCGCGGCCGGTGAGATCGGCGCGCTGCACCTGCTGGGCCGCGAGGCGCGGCCGGAGAACCTGCTGTCGACGACCGGCGAGCCGCTGCCGCCGCTCGACGAGCCCGCCGTGGCGCGGGTGTTCGCGTTGGCACGGCACGGCGACGCGCGGGCCACCGAGGCCGTCGACCGGTACGTACGGCGGCTGGTGCACGACGTGGCGGCGCTGGTGCTGGCGCTCGACCCGGAGTTGGTGGTCGTCGGCGGCTGGGCGTCCGGGCTGGACGGCGTACTGGAGCCGCTGCGCCGGGAGTTGGAGCGCCACTGTCTGCGGCCGCCGCGCGTGGAGCTGTCGTCGCTGGGGGCGACCGCGGTGGCGGTGGGCGCGCTGCGGCTGGCGCTGGACCACACGGAGGAGCAGCTGTTCGCGGTGGAGGGCGCGGCGGCCCGCTAGGTGTGCTGTCCGCTTCCCGCGCACGCGTCGTACGGCAGCCGCGCACCGCTGGTCCGCGGGCCGCACCCTTGACACCCGTACGGGCTGACGGCGAGTATCGCGCCCGTTCGTTGACATCGTTATCACCCGGCGGTCCCCACCGGCCGGACCATGCCGCCCGCCGTACCGGAAGGAGCCGGAACGAGCAGGTCAGCGCAGGTCGGAAGAGGACGGAAGGCGACGGAGCACGCGCATGAGCCCAGTGACCCCCACCACTCCCCCAGGCGCCCCCGAGCCCGCGCCGCCGAGTGCCCGCCGCGGCTGGCACGGGCCGTTCGGCCGGACCGCACGCCGTGGCCGCGCCGGGGCCCTCGCCCCGGCCGTCGCCCTGCTGACGCTCGCCGCCGGCACCCCCGCCCTCGCCTCGGCCCCGGCCGCCGCGCCGGAGGCGGCGCGGCTCGCGGAGGACCCGGCGCAGTACGTGGACCCCATGATCGGCACGAGCAACGCGGGCAACGCGTACCCCGGCGCGGTCCGCCCGTACGGGATGCTCTCCTGGAGCCCGCAGACCTCGAAGGGCCAGCAGAACAAGAACCCGGCGCCCGGCGGCTACCAGTACGACGCCACGAAGATCCGCGGCTTCAGCCTCACGCACCTCAGCGGCGTCGGCTGCTCCGGCGCGAGCGGGGACATACCGATCATGCCGCACGTCGGCGCGGTCGACTCCTCGCCGAGCGCGGACACCACCGACAGCACGTACGCGTCGACGTTCTCGCACGAGAACGAGGAGGCGCGGCCCGGCTACTACAAGGTGGGGCTGGACAGCGGCGCCGGGGTCGAGCTGACCGCCACGGAGCGCACCGGCAGCGGGCGCTTCACGTTCCCCGAGGACAAGGCCGCGTCGCTGCTGTTCCGTACCTCCAACTCCGAGACGGGCAGCACCGCCGCGGACGTGAAGGTCGACAAGGAGCGGCGTACGGTCTCCGGTTCGGTCGAGGCGGGCAACTTCTGCGGCCCGCAGAGCGAGAACAACCGGCACCGGATGTACACGCTGCACTTCACCGCGCAGTTCGACCAGCCGTTCGCGGAGACCGGCGGCTGGCGGGACGGCGACCTGGAGCCGGGCGCCACCTCCGCCTCCGGCGGCACCGGTTACAACGAGGACGGCGACGCGCGGGCGGGCAAGGGCTCCGGCGCGTACGTCACGTTCGACGAGGGCGTCGGGGAGGTGGGCGCGCGGGTCGCGGTCAGCTACGTCAGCGAGGCGGGCGCCGAGGCCAACCTGGCGGCGGAGAACCCGGAGGGCACCGACTTCGGGAAGGTCGCGGAGGAGGCCACCGCCGACTGGAACGAGGAGCTGGGCCGGATCGAGGTCGGCGGGGACGACCAGAAGCGCCTCACCACCTTCTACACCGCGCTCTACCACTCGATGCTGGAGCCGACCGTCGCCAACGACGTGGACGGCAACTACACCGGCGCGGACGAGAAGACGCACCGGCTGAGCGAGGGCCAGGAGCGGCAGTTCGGCACGTTCTCCGGCTGGGACCAGTACCGGGCGCAGGTGCAGCTGATGGCCTGGCTGTCGCCCGAGGCCGCGAGCGACTACGCGCAGTCCCTCTACAACTTCGCGGGTCAGCGCGACGGCGAGTGGGACCGCTGGCTGCTGCACCACGCGAAGACCAGCGTGATGTCCGGCGACCCGTCCGCGGTCGCCCTCGCCGGGATGCACGCCTTCGGGGCCGACGACTTCGACGTACGCGGCGCCGTGGACTCCCTGGTCCGCGCGGCGAAGGAGCCGACGGCGAACGACTCGTCCGACGACGGCTGCCCCGTGGAGTGCGTCGGCCAGCGGCCCGCCCTGGACTTCTACCTGGACGAGGGGTACGTACCGGCCGACGACTGCCACTGCTGGGGCGGCGCGGCCGAGACGTTGGAGGACGCGGCGGCCGACTTCGGCCTGGCGGAGCTGACCGGGCGCCTCGGGGACGAGGCGAACGCGAAGGAGTTCCTGCGCCGCTCCGGGAACTGGGCGAACGTCTTCGACCCCGACGCCACCGACGACGGCGGCTACATGCGGAACCGCGAGCGCGACGGCAGTTGGGCCGGTGACAGCTTCGACCCGGCGACGGGCGAGGGCTTCGTCGAGGGCAGCAGCGCCCGCTACACGTGGATGGTCTACTCCGACGTGGCCGGACTGACGGAGAAGATGGGCGGCAAGGAGCGGGCCGAGGAGCGGCTGGACGCGTTCTTCCGCACGCCGGACGGGAAGTTCGACTTCTCGGCGGAGGACGACACCCGCTACGACCCGACGAACGAGCCGGACATCAACGCGCCGTACCTCTACAACTACCTGGGCACGCCCGCGAAGACGCAGGAGACGGTGCGCGCCGAGCTGGACCAGCTGTGGACGACGGGCCACGGCGGCATCCCGGGCAACGACGACGCCGGGACGATGTCCGCCTGGTACGTCTTCTCCGCCCTCGGCGTCTACCCGCAGGTGCCCAGCCGGGCCGACCTGGTGCTGTCGGCACCGGTGTTCCCGACGGCCGTGGTGCACGGCGGGAACGGCAACACCCTGCGGATCAACGCGCCGGAGGCGGCGGACGGCGCCGCGTACATCGCGGGCGTCCGCGTCGACGGCGAGGACTCGGACCGCACCTGGGTGCCGGGCTCGCTGGTCACCGAGGGCGGCACCCTCGACTACACCCTGGCCGACCGGGCCGGGGGCTGGGGCACCGGCGCCGACTCCGCGCCGCCGTCCTTCCCGCCGGGCGGCTGACGGCACACGTACGGCCCGGCTCCCCGCGAGGGGCCGGGCCGTACGCGCGGGGACGGGGCGGAGGTGTCCGTTCCTGGTCTCGGCTCGCGGTGTCGGCTCGTGGTGTCAGCTGGCCACCAGGGCGACCGGGTCGCTCTCCCCGAAGGTGAGCCGGCAGGTGTCGGCGCGGTAGGTGGAGACGCCGACCGCGGCCGTGCGGCCCTGCGCGAAGTACCGCGTGGTGACCACGAGGACGGGGGCGCCGGGCAGCCGGTCGAGCTGGCGGGCGTCGTCCGCCTGCGCCGAGCCCAGCTCCACGGCGCGGTCCTGGCCCTCCAGCTCCAGCCGCCGCAGCTCGCGCAGCACCAGTTGCGCGCGGGCCACGTCGTCCAGTCCCTCGCCGGGACCGGCCGCGGCGGGCACGGTGGCGGCGGGTACGTACAGCAGCTCGGTGGCGACCGGCTGGCCGTGGTTGAGCCGGGTCCGGCGGACGGCGTGCACCACGGCGGACGGCGACGTGGCCAGCAGCCGGACGACGGAGGCGGGCGGCGTGACGTCCTCGGAGCCGTCCGTCTGCCAGCTGTCGTCGGCGAGGCCGCCCCAACTGTCGTGCGTGGGGCCCACGTCGAGGCCGATACGGGGCGGCGCGACGGTGGTGCCGACGCCGCGCCTGCGCTGGAGGCGGCCCTCCAGCTCCAGCTGTTCGAGCGCCTGCCGCAGCGTGGCGCGGGCGACGCCGAACCGGGCGGCCAGCTCGCGTTCGTTCGGCAGGACCTCCCCGACGCCGAACTCGGAGTCGAGCGCGTCGGACAACACGGTCCGCAGATGCCAGTACTTCGGCTCCGGCACCGTCTCCAGCTGCGTGGTCCCCACCGTTGCCTCCCCGATCGTCGAGCCCAGCCCAGGCTTTACGCGTGATTCTTTATTAAAGGTTGTTGCGTATCGACGATATGGCCGCCCCCGGGACTTGGTCAAGACCAATGCCCGGCCGATGCCCGGCGACGGGCATTTCCCGGCGCCGTACGGTTGTCGCGGTCACTTCCCCGCTGTAATGATCGATCATCGCTCATTTCTGGGAGGCGGGATGACACATCGGGAGGAACGGCCCGTGACGGTCGTCACCGGCGGCAGTCGCGGCATCGGCGCCGCCACGGCCCGGCGGCTGGCCGCCGACGGGCACGACGTCGGCATCGGCTACGAGCACGCCGCCGACGCGGCCGAGGAGACCGCCGAGGCGGTCCGCGCGGCCGGGGGCGCGGCGGTGGCCGTACGGCTCGACACCTGCGACGAGGAGCAGGTCGACGCCCTCTTCGCCACGGTCCGCGACCGCCTCGGCCCGGTCACCGGGCTCGTCAACAACGCGGGGATCACCGGCCCGTTGGGCCGCCTCACCGAGACCCCGACAGCCGTGCTGCGCCGCGTCGTCGAGGTGAACGTGGTGGGCGCGCTGCTCTGCGCGCGCCGCGCCGCCCTGGAGATGTCGCGGCGGCACGGCGGGCGCGGCGGGGCCGTCGTGAACATCTCGTCGTGCGCGGCGACCCTGGGCAGCCCCGGCGAGTACGTGCACTACGCCGCCACCAAGGCCGCGGTCGACGCGATGACCGTCGGGCTGGCGAAGGAGCTGGGCCCCGAGGGCGTACGCGTCAACTGCGTACAGCCCGGGACCGTGCTCACCGACATGCACGCCGCGATGGGTGACGCGGAACGGCCGTGGAAGAAGGCGGCGATCACCCCGCTGGGGCGGCCCGGCGAGCCGTCGGAGATCGCCAACGCGGTGGCGTGGCTGCTGTCGCCCGAGGCGTCGTACACGACGGGCGCGGTGCTGCGCGTCTCCGGCGGGCTCTGACCGGACTCCGGCGGGCTCCGTACGGGCCGGGCGCACCCGGTCCGTACGGCCCGCCGCGCGTCAGGGCGCGAGCCGGGCGAGCTTGTCCGGGTTGGTGACCAGATAGACGGAGTGGACGCAGCCGTCCGCGACGTCCAGCACGAGCGCCGTGTGCGGGCGGCCGTCGCTGGTGGCGAGCACGCCGACGGCGCCGTTGAACTCGACGAGCGCGACGTCGAGGCCGGTGATCCCCTGCTGCGCGATGGCGGCCACGAAGCGGCCGACCTTGTCGGCGGACCCCATGATCCGGCGCGGCGCCTTGGCCTTGCCGCCGCTGTCCCCGATCAGGCGCACGTCCGGGGCGAGCACCGCGAGCAGCCCCGGCAGGTCACCGGCGGCGGCCGCCGCCAGGAAGCGCTCGGTCAGGTCCCGTTGCTGCTCCGGGTCGGCCTCGAAGCGCGGGCGGCGCTCCTCCACGTGGCTACGGGCGCGGCTCGCCAGCTGGCGTACCGCCGGGACGCTGCGCTCCAGCGTGGCCGCGATCTCCGCGAACGGGAAGCCGAACGCCTCCCGCAGCACGAACACCGCCCGCTCCAGCGGCGACAGCGACTCCAGCACCACGAGCACCGCGAAGGACACGGACTCCGCGAGCACGACGCGTTCCGCGCCGTCCGGTACGGACGGCGGCGCGTGCAGGTCGGTGGGCAGCGGCTCCGGGAGCCACGGGCCGACGTACGTCTCCCGCCGCGCCCGTACCTGGCGGAGCCGGTCGACGGCGAGGCGGGTGGTGACGCGGGCGAGGTAGGCGCGGGGCTCGCGCACGTCGCCGCGGTCGGCGGCGGACCAGCGCAGCCAGCTCTCCTGGACGACGTCCTCGGCGTCCGCGACGCGGCCGAGCATGCGGTACGCGACACCCAGCAGGAAGCCGCGGTGCTCCTCGAAGACATCGGTCGCCGTGCCGGTCGCGGTGTCGTCTGCTGCCACCGGACCATCCTGCCACCCGGGGGTACGGGCGCCGCGCGCTCCCCGTACGGACCGGTCGGTAACACCCTTCCGCCGCGCGCAGCTTGCTGACATCGTGTCCAACGCAGCGCCCGTTGTCCCCGAAGGAGTCCCGTATGTCCGTCGCCTCCCCGCACGCACCCGTACGCGCCACCCGGTCCGTCGTCCACGTCCCCGCCGCCGGCGGGCGGCCCGCCTTCGACGTCGCGTACGAGCGGCGCGGCACGGACGGCGGGCACGGGGACCGGCGGCGGATCGTGCTGCTGCACGGCATCGGGCACCACTGGCAGGCGTGGGAGCCGGTGCTGACGCTGCTCGCCGCCTCGCACGAGGTGGTCGCCCTCGACCTGCCCGGGATGGGCGCCTCCCCGGCGCTGCCGCCGGGACTCGGCTACGACCGCGGCGGCATGCGTCCGGTGCTCGCCGCCACGCTGACCGCGCTCGGCCTGGAACGCCCGCACGTCGTCGGCAACTCCCTCGGCGGGCTCCTCGCCCTCGACCTCGGGCTGCACGGCCGGGCGGCGTCGGTGACGGCGCTCTCCCCCGCCGGGTTCTGGACGGAGGCGGAACGGGTGTACACGGGCGTGGTGCTGCGCGGCATGCACGCCGCCGCGACGGCCGCGCCGGAGGCCGTGGTGGCCCGGCTGGCGCGGTCGGCGGCGGGCCGCGCGGCGCTGCTGGGCACCATCTACGCGCACCCCGGCCGCCGTTCGCCGGAGGCCGCGGTCGCCGAGACGGCGGCGCTGCGGGACGCGCCGGGCTTCACGCGGACGCTGGCCGCCGCGGCCCGTCCGGACACGCTGTTCACCAGTGACGTACCCGACGTCCCGGTGACGATCGCCTGGGGCGACCGGGACCGGCTGCTGCCGCGCCGCCAGGGCGTGCGCGCGAAACGCGTGATCCCCGGCGCGCGGCTCGTGCGGCTGCGCGGCTGCGGGCACGTGCCGATGCACGACGACCCGGCGCTGGTGGCGCGGGTGGTGCTGGACACGGTGCGGGAGCCGGTGACCCCGTAGCCCCGGCGGTCGTACGGGCGCCGCGCGCCGTCGGGCCGGGGCGCCCTCAGACCGGGGCGCCCGCCTCCGCCAGTACGGCCGCGGCCTCGCGGCGGCGGCTCTCCAGCGCGCCGTCGGGGTCGGGGGCGTCCGGCGGGCACGCGTCGAGCACGCGGGCGGCGCGTTCGGCGGCGGCGGCGTACCGGGCGAGGCCGATCTCCAGCCAGGCGGCGAGGAGTTCGGCGCCCGCGCGCGCGTCGAGCCCGGCCGGGCCGCAGGTGCCGAAGGCGGTCGCGGCGTGCTCCGCGAAGACGACGGCCTCCTCGTAGACGACGCGGCTCATGTCGTACCGCTCGGGCGGGTCGCGTTCCTCGTCGGGCGGCCCGGCGGTGGTCCGCAGGAGGAGTTCGGCGGTCTGCCGGTAGGTCTGGCCGAGTTCGCCGCGCAGCCCGGTCCGCTCGTCCTCCGTCGCGGCGTGCCGCAGCCCGCCCTCCACCTGCTGGAGGGCGGCCTCCATCAGGTCGATGGCCTCGGGCACGCGCGCGCCGTCGACGGCGATCCAGGCGCGGGAGCGCAGGGCGCGTACGGCGGCGTGCGTGTCGCCCAGCGGCACCCACAGCCCTTCGGCGCGGGCGTACGCCTCCTCGGCCTCGCCGGTGCGGCCCGCGTGCAGCAGCGCGTCGGCGGCGAGGTGGGTGAGCATGGCGTGGTCGCCCTGGTCCGTCCAGGGGGCGGCGGTCTCGGCGGCGGCGAGGAACTGGTCGGCGGCGGGGCCCGGTTCGCCGGTGCCGGTGAGGGCCTCCCCCAGCCAGCGGCGGGCCTGCACGGCGTCGCGGGGACCGGCGCCGGGGAGCAGGTCGGGCAGCGCGTTCTCCAGTACGGTCGCGGCCTCGGCCCAGCGGCCCAGGCCGACGTACGCGCCGCCGAGGCGGAGCCGGGCGCGCGCGGCGAGGGCCTCCGTCTCGCGGGTGCCGTCGCCGTCGGCGGCGCCGTCCGCGAGGCGCGCGGCCTCCAGCAGCAGCGCGACCTCCTCGTCGGGGCCGGACCGCGCGCCGACGGCCTCCGCCAGCGCCAGCCGTACGCGCGCGTGCTGGGCGGGGGTGAGTGCGCCGTCGTAGCGGGAGTCGCGGAGCACGGCGCGCAGCGCGTTCTCCGCCTCGGCGGCGGCGCCGTCGGCCAGCAGGGCGCGGCCGAGGGCGAGTTCGGCCTCGACGGCCTGCCAGGGGCGGTCCGCCGCGTGGTAGGCGCGGGTGGCGTCGGCCAGCAGGCGGGCGGCGGCGCCGGGGTCGCCGGACTGCCCGGCGACGCGGCCGCGCGCCTCGGTGGCCTCCGCGATGCGGGCGAGGACGCCGGGTTCGGCGCGGTGCGGCTCCGCGAAGCCGATCAGCTCGACGAGTTCGGCGTCGACGGCCGCGGCGGTCGGGGTGGTAGCGGGGTCCGGGGCGGTCGCGGGGTCCCGGCCGCCGTCGGCCGCGCCCTCGGCGGCGGCGAGCGCCGTGGCCCGTATCCGCGCGCGGGACAGCAGTACGGCCGTCGTCTGCCGCACCCCGGCGGCGCCCCGCGTGTGCAGCGCGAGGGCCTGCGCGCACAGCGGCGCGATCCGTTCCAGGGCGGTCGCGGTGTCCCCGGCGAAGGCGGTGGCCAGCGCGGCGCGTGCCTGGCAGGCGACGGCGTCGCCCTGCCGCCCGGCGGCCCGGAAGAGGGCGGCGGCGTCGGTGAACAGCGCGGCGCCCGCGGCCGGGTCCGTACGGGCCGTGCGCATGGCGTGGTGGTCGAGGAGTTCGGCGCGTTCCGCGTCCCCGAGGACGATCCCGGCGCGGGCGACCGCGTCCTCCGCGCGCCGCCAGTAGGCGGGCGCGCTGGGGTGGCCCTCGTCGCTGCGGCGGCGGGCCTCCGCGAGGAGCGCGAGCGGGTCGGCGCCCGCGAACGACGCGTCGTCGGGGTGACCGGCGTCGCCGTGTGCGGCGCCGCCGCCGAGCGGCGGGTGGCGCAGCCCCAACGGCACCGTGCCGGGCAGGGGTTCGGCGGCCATGCGCGCGCGTACGGCGTCGCTGACGGCGGTGGTGCCGTTGCGCGCGTCGAAGGCGCCCGCGAGGGCGAGGGCCTCGTCGGCGGCGTGTTCCAGCAGGGTGACGACGGTCCACTCGCGGCCCGGCGGGCCGGAGACCGGTACGGCGGCGTGGCCGAGGCCGGTGAGCCGCCGCAGCAGCAGCGCCACGCACACGGTCCAGTCGAGGTGGCCGCCGGGGTCGTCGCCCGGCTCCCAGCGCGCGACGCCGTGGGCGGCGAGCCGGGCCTGCTCGTCGAGTACGGCGAGGGCGCGCCGCTCGTTGCCGGTGAGGGCGCAGAACTCGACGTGCGCGGCCAGTTCGCGGCGGGCGTCGGGCAGGGCGCGCACCATGCGGTAGCCGGTGTGGTGGGCGGCGCGCGCCTCGTCCGTACGGCCGGTGCGGGCCAGCGGGAGCAGCGCGGAGGTGAGGACGGCGTACGGGTCGTAGGGGCACTCGACGGTGCCGTCCAGCAGCGGTGCCCAGATCCGCAGGGCCGCCGCGTCGTCCCCGAGCCGGGCCTGCCAGGCGCCCTGTTCGTGGAGTTCGCAGGCGGCGCAGTCGCTCGACGCGTCGCGGTCGGCGGCCAGCCAGGCGTCGTGGGCGCGGGCGGCGCGGGCGGTGTCGCCGGTGTGCAGGGCGAGGGCGAACTCGTTCTGGCGCACGGCCCGTTCGGAGTGCTCCGCGAGCCGGTGCCGGTGCGCGGCCTCCGCCTGCCAGCGTTCCAGGACGGCCAGGGGCAGTTCGGGGCGGCCGAGGAGGCCGCCGGGCGCCCACTTGAACAGCCGGTGCAGCCGGTGCGCGGCGTCCTCCCCGAACGCGTCGGGCCGCTCGGCGCGCAGCCGCAGCAGCCGGGCGTACGGGACCAGGGCGCGGTCGGAGTCGGGCCCGTACGCGTCGGCCTCCAGCTCCGCGAACAGCGCCTCCGCCTCGGGCACTTCGGGCGCTTCGGCGGCCCCGGGCGCGGGCGCCCCGGCGCCGGGGCCGTGCGGCGTCATCTGCGCGCGCCCGGCGCGTACGTGCGGACGGGGCGGGCGCGCGGCGGTATCCGTACGGGAGTCACCGGCGAATCCTATGACCGCCGCCCGCGCCGCACCACGGCGGTCGTACGGCGGGCGGTCCCGCGCGCGGCGGCGGTGTCGGCACGGGGCCGCGCGCCACCCTGTGCGGGCCGCCACCCGGCACGTACGATCCGGTTCGCCCGCTCTCCTCGTTCCCCCGCTCCCCGGAGGCCGTTGATGACGCACGCCGACCCCGACGCGACCCCCGCGGGCCGCCCCGCGCCCGCCCGCCGCGCCCTGCTGCGCGGCACCCTCGCCGCGTCCGCCGCGCTGCCGCTGCTCTCCCGTACGGCGCCCGCGCAGGCCCTGTCCGGGCGGCCGGAGGCCCGGTGGGGCGTGCAGACGGGCGACGTGACGGCCGACTCGGGGCTGGTGTGGGTGCGCGCGGACCGTCCGGCGCGGATGGTCGTGGAGACCTCGGCGACGGAGTCGTTCCACCGGGTACGCCGCTGGCACGGCCCGCTGCTGGGACCCGGCACGGACTTCACCGGGACGACGGCGCTGCGCGGCCTGCCCGCCGGGGAGCAGGTCCACTACCGGGTGCTGCTCGCGGACCCGGACGACCCGCGGCGCACGGGCGAGCCGGTGCGCGGCACGTTCCGTACGGCGCCGGGCGCGCGGCGGGCCGGGGGCGGCGCGGGCGGCGGCGACGTGCGCTTCGTGTGGTCCGGCGACATCGCGGGGCAGGGCTGGGGCATCAACCCGGACCGCGGCGGCTACCCGATCTTCGACGAGATGGCCGCGCTGGACCCGGACTTCTTCCTGAACAGCGGCGACACCATCTACGCGGACGGGCCGATCGAGGCGACCGTGCCGCTGCCCGGCGGCGGCGTGTGGCGGAACGTCACCACGGAGGAGAAGTCGAAGGTCGCGGAGACGCTGGCGGAGTTCCGGGGCAACTACCGCTACAACCTGCTGGCGCGCTCGCTGCGGGACTTCAACGCGCGGGTCCCGTGGATCGTGCAGTGGGACGACCACGAGGTGCACAACAACTGGTACCCGGGCCAGCTCCTGGACGACGACCGGTACACGGTGAAGGACACCGACGTGCTCGCCGCCCGTTCCCTGCGCGCGTTCCGCGAGTACTTCCCCTTCGGCGCCCCGCACACGGGCCCGGGCGGACACGGCGGGGAACACGGCGGCGGGGGCACGGACGGCGGGCGGGTGCACCGGGTGCTGCGCCACGGCCCGCTGCTCGACGTGTTCGTGCTGGACATGCGCGCGTACCGGAACGCCAACTCCCCCGGCAGGCAGCCCGACGACCGTCGCGGCATCCTCGGCGCCGAGCAGCTGCGCTGGCTCAAGCGGGAGCTGTCGCGGTCCCGCGCGGTGTGGAAGGTGATCGCCTCGGACATGCCGCTGGGGCTGGTCGTCCCGGACGGCGCCACCGACTTCGAGGCGGTCGCGCAGGGCGGCCCGGGCGCCCCGCTGGGCCGCGAACTCCAGATCGCGGAGCTGCTGCGGCACATCAAGCACCGGGGCGTCACCGGCACGGTGTGGCTCACGGCGGACGTGCACTACACCTCGGCGCAGCACTACGAGCCGTCGCGCGCGGCGTTCCAGGACTTCGCGCCGTTCTGGGAGTTCGTGTCGGGACCGCTGAACGCGGGCGGTTTCCCCGCGCTGAAGCTCGACGGCACGTTCGGGCCGCACCAGGCGTTCCTGAAGGCACCGGAGTCGGCCAACGTGCCGCCGTCGGCGGGCGGCCAGTTCTTCGGGCAGGTGGACATCGACGCGGCCAGCGGCGAGTTGACCGTACGGCTGCGGGAGGAGGGCGGCGCGGTGCTGTTCACGCGGACGCTCCAGCCGGGGCGCGCCGGGCAGTGAGCCGTACGGGCGGGTCGTGACGTACGCGGCGGGGCGGGGTGGGACGGACGGTGCGGCGTACGGCCCGCGTCGGGGGCGGCGGGCGTCAACCACCGGGCGGCGCACGGCGTCTGGCTGACCGTGGCCGCCTCCCGGCGGCCGTGCGGACGGCGCGGGCGACCCCCGGAACCGCCCGTACGGAATGGCCGAAAACGTCACCAACCCCACGGATACAGCTTTTACTCATCTGTCACGGGGCGTTCGTGGTCGCGCAACACCGGAGAGTGAGGGTGAGTCCCATGACCGACGTACCGCCGCACCCGCCGTCCCGCCGCACCGGCCGTCCCCGCCGCCGCGACCGGTTCACCGCCGCGTTCCGCCCGCGCTCCGCGCGCGGTCGCGCGCACGCGGCGCCGGAGGCGCGCGCGGTGGAGCCGTCCCTGCCGGACCTCCGCCCCGCGCTGTGGCGGATGCGGACGACCGTACGGGAGGAGCCGGGGTCCCTCGCCGCCCTGTGCACGGCGCTGGCGGAGCGCCGGATCGACGTCCTCACCCTCCAGGCGCTGCCGCTGGGCCCCGGCGGCCCCGACGACGCCCCGTCGCCGGGCGGTTGGACGGTGGACGAACTGCTGGTGCGGGCCCCCGGGGGGCTCACCGCCGACGACCTGAGGCAGCTGGTCGCGGGCGCGGGCGGCACCCGTACGTGGGTGGAGCGCGCCGTCGCGCACGACCTCGTCGACGCGCCCGCGCAGGCGCTGGCCCTGGCCACCCGCACCGCCCTGGACTCCGCCGAACTCCCCCTGGCGCTACGGCAGCTGCTGGGCCGTTGCGTCGTACGGTCGCTGCCCGCCGGTGCCGTGGGCAACGCGTCGGGCGCGTCCGGCGCGGCGGCGGTGCCGCCCGAGGGCGAGTTCGGGGAGCACCTGCTGCGCTTCCCCGACCCGGCGGGCGGCACCCTGGCCGTGGAGCGGCACGACCCGCCGTTCACCCCGGCGGAGTTCGCGCGCGCCCGCGCCCTGGTGGAGCTGGACGCGCGGCTCGGGGAGAGCCGCGTACCGCGCGGGCGGGAGGCGCTGGCGCTGTCGGAGGGGCGACGGATCACCGTACGGCGCGCCGACACCCGCGACGTCGAGGCCGCCCGCGCCATGCACGAGCGGTGCTCGCCGCGGACGCTGTCGCTGCGCTACCACGGGCCCGTCGGCGACGCGGACCGCTACCTCCAGCACCTGCTGTCGCCGCGCTTCGGCCGCACCCTCGCCGCGGAGACCGCGTCGGGCCGCCTCGTCGCCCTCGGCCACCTGCTGTGGGACGGCGACGAGACGGAGATCGCCCTGCTCGTCGAGGACGACTGGCAGCGGCGCGGCATCGGCACCGAACTCGTCCGGCGGCTCGTGGACATGGCCGCGGAGACGCGCTGCGCCCACGTGTACGCCGTCACCCAGGCGTCGAACACGGGCATGGCCGCGGCCATGCGGAGCCTGGGCCTCCCCCTGGAGCACCAGATCGAGGCCGGCACCCTGGTGATCACGGCGCGGCTGGACCGTACGCCCGCTCCGGCGTCTCCCGCGCACTCCCCGTCGGACGGCCCCGGCCGCTGAGCGCGGCGTCGAGGTCGCGCCACAGGTCCTCGACGTCCTCCAGCCCCACGGACATCCGCAGCAACCGGTCGCTGATGCCGCCCGCGGACCGGCCCGCCTCACCGACGACGCGGTGGCTGATCGAACCGGGGTGCTGGATCAGGGAGTCGACGCTGCCGAGGCTGACGGCGGGCGTCACCAGCCGCACCCCGGCGATCACCTCGTGCGGGTCGCCCGCCACCTCGAACGCGACCATGGCGCCGCCCAGCCGCGGGTAGTGGACGCGTACGACGCGGGGGTCCGCGGCCAGTCGCCGGGCCAGTTCGGCGGCGGTCGCGGACTGGGCGGCGACGCGTACGGGCAGGGTGGCGAGGCCGCGCAGCAGCAGGTAGCCGGCGAGGGGGTGGAGCACTCCGCCGGTCTCGAAGCGGACCTGCCGCAGCTTACGGGCGTACTCGGCGTCGCAGGCGACGACGCCGCCGAGCACGTCGCCGTGCCCGCCCAGGTACTTGGTGGCGCTGTGCAGCACCAACCGGGCCCCGCTCTCGTGCGGGCGCTGGAGCACGGGCGTCGCGAACGTGTTGTCCGCGAGCAGCGGCACCGTGCCGCACGAGTGGGCGATCGCCCGCAGGTCCAGCTCGCGGAGCGTCGGGTTGGCGGGCGTCTCGACGAGGACGAGGCCGGTGTCGGGGCGCAGCGCCTCCTCGATGCCCGCCGGGTCGGTCCAGGTGACCTCGGTGCCGAGCAGACCGCCGTCGAGGAGGTGGTCGCTGCACCCGTAGAGCGGGCGTACGGCCACGACGTGCCGCAGCCCGTCACCGACCCGTACGAGGACGGCCGCGGTGAGCGCCGCCATGCCGCTGGCGAAGGCGACGGCGTCCTCGGTGCCCTCCAGCCGGGCGAGGGCCTGCTCGAAGCGGGCGACGGTGGGGTTGTCGAGGCGGCCGTAGACCGGCGGCCCGTCGGGCAGTTCACCGGTGGCGGCGAACCGGTCGAGCCGGGCGGCCTCGGCGCGGCTGTCGTACGAGGGGTACGTGGTGGACAGGTCCAGCGGCGCGGCGTGCACGCCGAGGGCGGCGAGGTCGTCCCGCCCGGCGTGCACCGCCTCGGTGGCCAGCGCGCGGGCGGCGGGTGTCGGCTCCATGGTCGTCGGCTCCTCCGGTGTCGTCTTCGTCGACGGCGTCTGCGTGGTGCCGATTCTGAACACCTCACGGGTGGTTGCGGGGAACAGCCGTGCTACGTTCGGCCGATGCCTGGTTCCGTCGCGCTCGATCCGGTCGATCTGGACATACTGCGTCTGTTGCAGAACGACGCCCGGACGACGTACCGCGAGCTGGCCGCGGCCGTCGGTGTCGCCCCCTCCACGTGCCTGGACCGGGTCGCCCGGCTGCGGCGCGGCGGCGTCATCCTGGGGCACGCGCTGCGGCTCGACCCGGCGCGGCTCGGCCGGTCGCTGGAGGCGCTGCTGTCGGTGCAGGTGCGGCCGCACCGGCGGGAGCTGATCGGGCCGTTCGTGGAACGGGTGCGGGCGCTGCCGGAGTCCCGGGCGCTGTTCCACCTCACCGGGCCCGACGACTACCTGGTGCACGTCGCGGTGACCGGCACGGCCGACCTCCAGCGGCTGGTGCTGGACGAGTTCACGTCGCGCAACGAGGTCGCCCGCGTCGAGACGCGGCTGATCTTCCAGCAGTGGGAGTGCGGACCGCTGCTCCCGCCCGCGTGACGCGGCAGGCCGCACGTACCAGGATGGGCGCATGTCCGACGCGATGAACCCGAAGAGCACGCCGGCCCCCGACCAGGCGCCGCTCCTGCCCCGCGAGGTCGCCGACAGCTATGTCGACGCCCTCGTCGAACTCGACCCGATCACCGGCACCTACCTCGGTGTCCCCACCAGCCACGGCAGGCTGCCGGACTTCTCCCCCGCCGGGCAGGAGGCGCTGGCGCAGCTCGGCCGCGACACGCTCGTACGGCTGGCGGAGGCCGAGGAGCGGCCCGGCGCCGACAGCGACGCGGAACGGCGCTGCGCGCGGCTGCTGCGCGAACGGCTCACCGCCGAACTCGCCGTGCACGACGCCGGGGAGGGGCTGCGCGCGGTGAGCAACCTCAGCTCGCCCGTGCACTCCGTACGCGGCATCCTCAGCGTGATGCCCACCGAGACCGACGCCGACTGGGCGGCCGTCGCGTCGCGGCTGCGGGCGATGCCCGCGGCGCTGGAGGGCTACCGGCTGTCGCTGGAGGCGGGGCTCGCGCGGCGGCTCCCGGCGGGGCCGCGCCAGGTGGAGACGGTCCTCGGGCAGCTCGGCGAGTGGATCGGTGACACCCCGGACGGTGCGGACGGCGGGGCGTCGGACGAGGGGGCGGACGGCGGGAGTTGGTTCGCCGCGTTCGCCGCCGGGGGGCCGGAGGCCGCGCGCGCGGAGCTGGCGGACGCCGCCGCCGACGCGACGGGCGCGGTACGGGCGCTGCGGGACTGGCTGCGCGACGTGTACGCGCCGGGCATCGCGGGCTCCCCGGAGACCGTCGGCCGCGAACGGTACGCCCGCTGGGCCCGCTACTGGAACGGCACCGACCTCGACCTGGAGGAGGCGTACGCGTACGGCTGGGCGGAGTTCCACCGGCTGCTCGCCGAGATGCGCGCCGAGGCCGAGCGGATCCTGCCCGGCGCGGACACCCCCTGGGACGCGCTGCGGCACCTGGACACGCACGGGCAGGCGATCGAGGGCACCGAGGAGGTCGTCGCCTGGCTCCAGTCGCTGATGGACGAGGCCATCGACGAGCTGGACGGCACGCACTTCGAACTGGCCGAGCCCGTACGGCGGGTGGAGTCGCGGCTCGCCCCGCCCGGCGGCGCGGCGGCGCCGTACTACACGCAGCCGTCGCTGGACTTCTCCCGGCCCGGCCGCACCTGGCTGCCGACGATGGGCGAGACCCGTTTCCCCGTCTACGACCTGGTCTCCACCTGGTACCACGAGGGCGTTCCCGGGCACCATCTCCAGCTGGCGCAGTGGGCGTACGTCGCGGACCGGCTGTCGCGCTACCAGACGACGGTCGGCATGGTCAGCGCCAACGCCGAGGGCTGGGCGCTGTACGCGGAGCGGCTCATGGACGAGCTGGGGTTCCTCGGGGACCCGGAGCGTCGGCTCGGCTACCTCGACGCGCAGATGATGCGGTCGCTGCGGATCATCGTGGACATCGGCATGCACCTGGGGCTGGAGATCCCGGCGGAGTCGCCGTTCCACCCGGGCGAGCGGTGGACGCCGGAACTGGCGCAGGAGTTCTACGGGATGCACTGCGGGCGTCCGGCGGACTTCGTGGAGAGCGAGATGGTGCGCTACCTGGGCATGCCGGGCCAGGCCATCGGCTACAAGCTCGGCGAACGCGCCTGGTTGGCGGGCCGGGAGGCGGCGCGGGCGGCGCACGGCGACGCGTTCGACGCGAAGGCGTGGCATATGGCGGCCCTGTCGCAGGGGTCGCTGGGGTTGGACGACCTGGTCGCGGAGCTGTCGGCGCTCTGAGCCGGGCGGGGGCGGCGGTGCGGCGGGCGCCGGGTCGGCGGGCCGGGTGTCCGCCGACCCCGCGCCCGCCCGTCAGCCGCCGGACGGGACCGCGCGGCGGCGTACGGACGAGCCGGCGCGGGTCTTCACCACCTCCAGCTGGGCGGGGACACGGCGGCGCAGGTCCGGTACGTGGCTGACGATCCCGACGCTGCGGTCCCGCTCCCGCAGGGAGTCGAGCACGTCGAGCACCTCGTCGAGGGTGTCCTCGTCCAGGCTGCCGAACCCCTCGTCGATGAAGAGGGTGTCGAGCGGGGTGCCGCCCGCCTCGTCGGTGACGACGTCGGCGAGGCCCAGGGCGAGGGCGAGCGACGCGAAGAACGTCTCCCCGCCCGACAGGGTGGCCGTGTCCCGCTCGACGCCCGTCCAGGAGTCGACGACGTGCAGGCCCAGCCCGGACCGGCCGCGCCCCGTCGCGCGCTCCGCGGAGTGCACCAGGGTGTAGCGGCCGCCGGACATGCGCGCGAGGCGGGCGCTGGCGGCGGCCGCGACCTGTTCGAGGCGGGCGGCCAGCACGTACGTCTCCAGGCGCATCTTCCGCTCGTTCTCCGCGGCGGTGCCCGCGGTGAGGTGCGCCAGGGCGGCGACCCGCCGGTGGGCGGCGCGGCGCGGCGCCATGGCCCGGACGTCGGCGGCGGCGCGGGCGCCCAGCTCGTCCAGCTCGGCGCAGCGGGTGCGCGCCGCCTGCTCCACGGCGTGCGCGTCCCGCAGCCGCTCGGCGGCCGCGGCGGCGGCCGTCTCCGCCGCCCGCGGGTCGGCGGGCGGCCGGGACGCGGCGGCGGTCAGCCGCTCGTCGGCCAACTCGGCCGCCACGGCGGTCTCCTCGGCCTGCCAGCGGTCCAGCCACTCCTGCGCGGCGCGCTGCCGCGCCTCGTCCAGCGCGGCGTCGGCGGCGGCCTCCGGCGAGTCGAAGCCCGCCTGCCGGGCGGCCTCGGCGGCCCGGGTCCGCGCGTCCGTACGCCGCCGCGCCGCGTCCCGCGCCGCGCGGGCGGCGCCCGCCGCGTCGGTGAGGCACACCGCCAGCCGCTCCAGCTCCGCCGCGCGCGCGGCGACGTCGACCGCGTCGCCGCGCGCCCGCCGCACCTCCTCGGCCAGCTCGGCCTGCTCCCGCAGGAGCCCTTCGCGGTGCGAGGTACGGGCGGCCGCGCGCCGTTCCGCCTCGCGTTGCTCGCCCGTACGCCGCGCGTGCTCCCGTTCGGCCCGCTCCAGCTCCTCCCGCGCGGCGTGCGCGCCCGCGGCCTCCGCGTGCGCGGCGGCGTGCCCGGCCTCCAACTCCCGTACGGCGTCGGCCAGTCGGGCCACGGCTTCGGCGCCGGCCGTGGCGCGGGCGGCGGTCAGCCGCTCGTCCACGGCGTGCAGCGCGCGGGCCGCGTCCTCCCGGGCGGTCTCCGCCTCGCCGTGTCGGGCGAGCGCGGCCTCCTCGGTGTGCCGGTCGACGTGGTCCGCGCCGGGCCGGGCGGGGGCGGGGTGCTCGGTGCCGCCGCAGACGGCGCAGGGCGCGCCGGGGGTGAGCGCCGCGGCCAGCTCGGCGGCGATGCCGCGCAGCCGCCGTTCCTTGAGGTCGAGCCAGTGGTCGCGGGCGGCGGTGACCCGTTCGCGGGCCCGGAGCAGCGCCTCGTCCGCGGTGGTCCGTTCGGCCTCCAGCCGGTCGCGGTCGCGGGCGGCCGTGAGGCGGAGGCGGGCCGGTTCCAGTCGGCCCGCGATGTGTTCCGAGCGGGTGGCGGCGGTCTGCGCGCGCTCGACGCGTGCCCGCAGCTCGCCGTGGCGGCGCTCCCAGTCGGACAGCCACTCGTCGGCGTCCCGCAGGATGTCGTCGTCGGCGCGCGACTCCCGTTCCACGGCGGCCAGTTCGGTGTCGATCTCGCGGACGCGTCCCTCAGCCCGGCGGGCGGAGGCGAGCGCGCCGAGCCGCTGCCGGGTCTCCCGCTCCAGCTCGGTGAGGCGGGTCTCGTCCGCGGTGGCGTGCCCGGCGGGCAGCCGGGCCCGCCCGCGCGCCTCGTCGTCGGCCGCGGCGGCGTGCTCGGCCTCGGCGGCGGCACGCAGCGCCACGGCGGGCGCGACGGCGGCGGCGGCGCGGGCGCGCGCCAGCCGCCCGGCGGTGTCGCGCCGCTCCCCGGCCGCGCCCGACAGCTGCTCGTGGCGGCGCCGCGCCTCGGCGAACCGCTCCTGGCGGCGGGCCAGTTCACCGGCCTCGTCCCGGCGCCGTACGGCCGTGTCGTGCGCCTCCCGCGTCGTACGGGCGGCGACGGCCGCCGCGTCGCGGCGCTCCCGCGCGCCGCAGCGCGCCACGGCGGCCTCGGCCAGCACGGTGTCCGCGAGCGCCGGGTCGCCGGGGGCGCCGGGCGGCCCGGCCTCGCCGGGCTCCGCGCCGGGTCCGGCGGCGCGCTGGTCGGGCAGGCCGCCGCCGGGGGCGCGGCGGCGCCCGGCGGCGCGCCCGTTCCCACCGCCGGGCGCCGGTTTGGGCGGGTCCTCGGGGGCGTCCGCCTCGGCGGCCGGGCCCGCCGCCTGCCGCGTCCGGTGCGCGAGGGCGAGCAGCGCCTCGTCGGCCTCGCGCACCTCGTCCTGCGCGGACCGGCGCATCCGCGCCAACTCCTCCTCCACGGCGGCGAACCGGCCGGTGTCGAAGAGCCGCCCCAGCAGCTTCGCGCGGTCCTCCGCGCCCGCCCGCAGGAAGCGCGCGAAGTCGCCCTGCGGGAGGAGCGCGACCTGGCAGAACTGGTCGCGGCTCATGCCGAGCAGCTGCCCGACCTCGTCACCGATCTCCTGGTGCGACCGGCTCAGCGCGCGCCACTCCCCCTCGGCGGCGTCCCACTCGCGCAGCGCGGAGTGCGCGCGTTCGCGGGTGCGGCCGGTGCCGGTCTTCTTCGGGCGGAGCTGTTCCGGGCGGCGGGTGATCTCCAACCGCCGTCCGCCGACGGTGACGTCCAGCACGACCTCGGTGAGGGTGTGCGGGTCGGCGTGGTCGCTGCGCAGGGTGCCGCCGGGCTGCTGCCGGGCGCCGGGCACCGTGCCGTACAGCGCGAAGCACACGCCGTCCAGCAGCGACGTCTTGCCCGCGCCCGTCGCCCCGTGCAGCAGGAACAGGCCCGCGGCGCACAGCTCGTCGAAGTCGACGCGCTGGGTGCCGCCGAACGGTCCGAACGCCGTCAGCGTCAGCCGGTGCGGCCTCATCGGCCCACCCCTTCCGGCGCGCGCTCCGGCTCCGCGACGCGCTCCGGGCGCGTGGCCTCGAACGCGTCGCGCAGCAGGCGCCGTTCCCCCGGGTCGGCGTCCCGGCCGGGGCGTACGTGTGCCACGAAGTCCTCCGCGATCTGCTGGTCGGTGCGGGCGCGCAGCCGGTCGCCGTAGCTGCCCCGGGTGCCCTCCTCGGTCCGGTCGGGGTCGAAGACGAGGCTGAGGACGTGCGGGAAGCGCGCGGCCAGCCGCGCCATCGGTTCACGCGGCCGGGCGGTGTCGGTGAGCGTGGCCTCCACCCACGCGTCCTCGTGCCGTTCGAACTCCGGTTTCTCCAGCAGCTCGTCGAGGGTTCCGCGGAGCCGGGCGAGGGGCCGCGGCACCGGGCAGGGGACGCGTTCGGCGTGGACGGCGCCGTGCTCGTCGAGGTCGACGAGCCACATCGTCTTGCGGTGCCGGGCCTCGGAGAAGGAGTACGCGAGGGGCGAACCCGAGTACCGCACGCGTTCGTTGACGGTCTGGCAGCCGTGCAGGTGGCCCAGGGCCGCGTAGTCGACCCCGGCGAAGACCCCGGCGGGGACGGACGCGACGCCGCCGACGGTGATGTCCCGCTCGCTGTCGGACGCCTCGCCGCCGGTGACGAAGGCGTGCGCGAGGACGACGGAACGGGTGCCGCCGGGCCGTTCGGCCAGGTCGGCGCGGACCCGGTCCATGGCGGCGGACAGCACGGCGGTGTGGCCGCGGCCCTCGGCGCCCAGGACACCGCGGGCGAGGGACGGTTCGAGGTAGGGCAGCCCGTAGCAGGCGACGTCGCCGTGGTCGTCCGCGAGGACGACGGGGGTGCCGCAGCCCGCGGGGTCGGTGCGCAGGTGGATGCCGGATCTGCCGATGAGTCCGGCGGCGACGCCGAGGCGGCGGGCGGAGTCGTGGTTGCCGGAGGTCAGGACGGCGGGCACGCCGAGGTCGGCCAGGCGGTGCAGCACGTCGTCGAACAACTCGACGGCGGCGAGGGACGGGACGGCGCGGTCGTAGATGTCACCCGCGACGAGCACCGCGTCGACCCGGTGCCGGTCCACCGTGTCCACGAGGTGCGCGAGGAAGGCGCGCTGGGCGTCGAGCAGGCTGACGCGGTGGAAGCCGCGGCCCAGGTGCCAGTCGGATGTGTGGAGCAGACGCATGGTCAAGGACCCTACGGCCAGGCACTGACAACGCCCGCGACACCCGGCCCCCGCGCCGCGCCGGCCCCCGCTCAGGCCGGTCCGGCGGCCGATCCGTAGACCTCGCCGCCGAGTTCGAGCCGCGCCGTGCCCGCCGTCGCGTCCGCGAGCCAGCCGCCGAACGTCCCGACGTCCGCCTCCGGCAGCCCGACCGTGAACGTGACCTCCGTGCCGTACGCCACGTCCCGCACGTCGCGGCCCGCCGCGCGCAGGTCGTTCGCCAGGCGCCCGGCGCGGTCGTGCCCGACGGTGACCTCGGCGAGCCGGAAGCGTTCCCGTACGACGGTGCCGACCGCGTCGAGGGCCTCCCCGACGGCGCCGCCGTAGGCGCGGATCAGGCCGCCCGCGCCGAGCTTCGTACCGCCGAACCAGCGGGAGACGACCGCCACCACGTACCGCGTCTCGCGCCGCAGCAGCATCTGGAGCATCGGCACCCCGGCGGTGCCGCCCGGCTCGCCGTCGTCGCTCGCGCGCTGCACGGAGCCGTCCGCGCCGAGGACGTAGGCCCAGCAGTGGTGGCCCGCCGTCGGATGCGCGGCGCGGACCCGCGCGAGGAACGCCCGCGCCTCCGCCTCGTCGGCCGCGGGCGCGAGGGCGCAGCGGAAGCGCGAGCGGTTGACCTCCGTCTCGTGGACGCCCTCGCGGGCGAGGGTCACGTAGCGGTCGGGCATGCCGCCACCCTACGGGCGCCGCCGTACGGGGGCGGTGCCGGGCCGCGGGAATGCGGTGCCGGTGCGCGCCCGTTGTCCGGGCATGGGCGCAGACGAGAACGGCGAGAACGGCGGACCCGGCGGGTACGCGGACGAGGCGACGATCCGCAGGGTCCTCACCGGGACGGGCGACACCTGGGCCGTGGTGGGCCTGTCGAACAACGCGGACCGGGCGGCGTACGGCGTGGCCGGTGTGCTGCGCCGCCACGGCAAGCGGGTCGTGCCGGTGCACCCGAAGGCGGAGACGGTCGGCGGGGAGCGCGGGTACGCGACGCTGGCGGACATCCCGTTCCCCGTGGACGTGGTGGACGTGTTCGTCAACGCGTCGCTGGCCGGGCCCGTGGCCGACGAGGCGGTACGGGTGGGCGCGAAGGCCGTGTGGTTCCAGCTGGGCGTGGTCGACGAGGCGGCGTTCGCGCGGACCCGCGCGGCCGGGCTGGACATGGTGATGGACCGCTGCCCGGCGATCGAACTCCCGCGCCTGGAGCGGGAACGGCAACGGGCCGGCTGAGCGGCGCGCCGCGCGGGCGGCGGCTCGCACCCCGGGGCCGCCCGGCAGGCCGAAGGGGGGTGATGCCGCCGTGATCCATGCCGGCCTCCCCCACGGCGGGTCGTGCGGCCGTCCGGGGTACGGGTGTCACGGGCGTACGGGCCTCCCCGTCCCGTACGGGTCTCAGCGGGGCGCGGGAACGGAGACCGCCATCGTCATCTCGACCGGTACGGCGCCGTCGTTGCGGTAGCCGTGCGGGACGTGCGCCTCGAACGACGCGGAGGTGCCCGCGGGCAGCGCGTGGTCGGCGCCGTGCGCGGAGAGCGTCAGCTCGCCGGTGGTGACGTGCACCAGTTCCGTGGTGCCCGGCGGGTGCGGGTCGGAGGTGCTGCCCTCGCCGGGCATCAGCCGCCAGGACCACAGCTCCAGCGGCCCGGGTGCCTCCGTACCGGCGAGGAGGGTGCTGTGGCTGCCCGCCTCGGTGGACCAGAGGCGTACGGCCTGCTCGGCGGGTACGAGGCGGACCTGCGGCTGCTGGTCGTAGTCGAGCAGGGTGGTGACGCTGACGCCGAGCGCGTCGCCCACCTTGACGACGGTGCCGACGCTGGGGTTCGTGCGCGCCTGCTCGATCTGGATGAGCATGCCCCGGCTGACGCCCGCGCGCGCGGCGAGCGCGTCGAGGGTGAAGCCGCGTTCCTGGCGGTGGCGCTTCAGGTTGCGGGCGAGGGACTGCGTGAGGTGGTCGAGGTCGGTCACGTTACTCCGGCACCGTCAAATATTTTGGATGACTGGGTCGAACAGAATGCACTACGGTGTGCTGGACTTCAGCGTTCATCACACCGTACTGCGAGGAGCCGCGATGACTGCCGTACTGGCCCTGGTCACCAGTCTGATGTGGGGGCTGGCCGACTTCGGCGGCGGGCTGCTCACCCGGCGGATGCCCGCGCTCACGGTCGTGGTGGTGTCCCAGACGCTCGCCATGTCGGTGCTCGGCGTGCTCGTCGTCGCGACGGGCGGCTGGAGCGAGTGGGGGCCGCAGCTGTGGTTCGCGGTCGGGGCGGGCGCGGTCGGGCCCGTCGCGATGCTCGCGTTCTACCGCGCGCTGGCCCAGGGCCCGATGGGCGTCGTCTCGCCGCTCGCCTCCCTCGCGGTACTGGTGCCGGTCGGCGCCGGGCTGGCGCTCGGCGAACGGCCGGGCCCGCTGCAGGCCGTCGGGCTGCTCGTCGCCGTCGGAGGCGTGCTGCTCGCGGGCGGCCCGGAGCTGCGCGGCGCGCCCGTGCAGCGGCGGACGCTGCTGCTGACCCTGGTCGCCGCCTTCGGCTTCGGCGCGGTGCTGGCGCTGATCGAGCACGCCTCGTCGACCATGGCCGGGCTGTTCCTCGCGCTGTTCGTGCAGCGGGTGTGCAACGTGCTGGTGGGCGGCGCCGCGCTCTACGCGCAGGTACGGCGCGGCACCCCCGCGCTGCCCGGCCCGACCCGCGAGGAGGGCCGCCGGACGCTGACCGCCGCGCTGCCCGCGCTGGCCTTCGTCGGGCTGGCGGACGTCGCCGCGAACGGCACGTACATGGTCGCCGCGCAGCTCGGCCCCGTCACCGTCGCCGCCGTGCTCGCCTCCCTGTACCCGCTGGTCACCGCCCTCGCCGCGCGCGGCGTCCTGCGGGAGCGGCTGCGCGTGGTCCAGGCCGCGGGCGCGGGCCTCGCGCTGTTCGGCACGGTGCTGCTCGCGTCGGGCTGACCGGGCCGCGGGCGTACGGACGTACGGACACGGGCCGTACGCCTCGACGGCCGTACGCCTCAGGGCCCTTCGCGGCCGGTGGCGGGCACGTTCCGCTCGACCAGCTCCGTCAGCGCGGACAGCTGCTCCGGCGTGACGCCCTCCGGTATGGGTACGGGCGGCGGCGTGCGCAACGGCGGCTGCCAGCCGTCGTCGGGGTCCCAGCGGCGTACGATCCGCGCGGGCGCGCCCGCCGCGACCGCGTGGTCGGGCACCTCGCCGCGCACGACGGCGCCCGCCGCCACCACCACGTTCCGGCCGAGCCGCGCTCCCGGCAGGATCACCGCGCCCGCGCCCAGCCAGCTGCCGCGCCCGATCTCGACGGGCGCGGTGCGCGGCCACTGCTTGCCGACCGGCTGTTCGGGGTCGTCGTAGCTGTGGTTGGTCGAGGTGATGTAGACGTACGGGCCGCAGAACACGTCGTCCCCGAGGGTCACCGAGGTGTCCGCGATGACGTGGCTGCCGCGTCCCAGCACCACGCCGTTGCCGAGCCGCAGCACCGTCTCCGGGCCGAGGTCCAGGTCGGGCATCATGCCCGCGGTCAGCGTCACGTCCTGGCCGATGACGCAGTGGTCACCGATCTCGATCCACGCGGCGCCGAATATCGTCCCCTGCGGGAAGGCCAGTCGACTGCCGGTGCCGAAGGCCCGGAAGGCGTACGGGCCGCGCCGTTCGGCGGTCACGCCGCCCAGGCGCTGCGCGCCGCGCCAGAGTCCGTGCACCGCGCGCGCGGCGAGCGAGTCGAAGGCGTTCCTGAGCCGGGGCACCCGCTCACGGTAACCGCAGCCGCCCGTAGGGGCTCCGCGTACTCCCTGTGATCTTCCCCCCAGGACCCGGCCATGATCTACGGTGCAGCCAGGACGCACGGGCGGCACCGCACGCCCGGCGGCACGGGACGCACGGACGCAGGAACGCCGGAACGCACGGACGGAAGAGGCGAGGACCATGGCCGGACTGGATGCGCTGATCGCGAGTGTGGGCGGCCGTACGCCCGACGTGGACCCGGACGCGCTGGTCGCTCCCACGTCCGTCGTGGTCGGCGGGGTGACGCTCCGCGCGGGGGCCAGCGTCTGGTACGGCGCGGTGCTGCGCGGCGACTGCGACACGATCGTCCTCGGCCGGGACAGCAACATCCAGGACAACTGCACCGTGCACGCCGACCCCGGCTTCCCCGCCGTCGTCGGGGACCGTGTCTCGGTCGGCCACAACGCGGTGCTGCACGGCTGCACCGTGGAGGACGACGTACTGGTCGGGATGGGGGCGACGGTCCTCAACGGGGCGCGGATCGGGGCCGGTTCGCTGATCGCGGCGCAGGCCCTCGTACCGCAGGGCATGCGGGTGCCGCCCGGTTCACTGGTCGCCGGGGTGCCCGCGCGGGTGAAGCGGCAGCTGACGGACGAGGAGCGCGAGGGCATCCGGGCGAACGCGGCGATGTACGTGGAGCTGGCCCGCGCCCACCGGGCGGGCGGACTCGACCGCGAGGACGACGCCACCGGGCGCGGCGGGGCGGTCCCGGCGGACTGACCCGCGCGGGCACGGGCCGGGGGCGGCCACGGGAGCACCGGGCGCCCGCGCCCGCCACAATGGGGCCGTGCCAGAACCCGAGTCCCCGCACGAAGCGTTCCCGCCGGACGGCGAGCCCCTGCCCGAGAGCCGCCCCGTCACGGGCGGCACCGCGAAGCTGCTGCCCGACGTCGACCGGCCCCGCGCCTGGCTGTTGACCGTGGACGGCGCCCCGCAGTCGTACGTGGACCTCGACGACCCGCTGCACCTGGAGTTCGAGTACGCGCGACGGCTCGGCCACGTGCTGGACCTGGCCGGTCCCCCGGGCCCCCTCGACGTGCTGCACCTCGGCGGCGGCGCGCTGACGCTGCCGCGCTACACGGCCGCCACCCGCCCCGGCTCCCGGCAGCACGTCGTGGAGTACGACCGGGCGCTGCTCGCGTTCGTCACCGAGCGGCTGCCGCTACCGCCCGACCCCGGGCTGCGGGTCGAGGCGGGGGACGCCCGTACGGTGCTGGAGGGGCTGCCCGCCGCGAGCGCCGACGTGGTGGTCGGGGACGTGTACGGCGGCTCGCGCGTCCCCGCGCACCTCACCACGCTGCCGTACGCGCGGGCCGTGGCACGGGTGCTGCGCCCCGACGGCGTGTACGCCGGGAACCTCGCGGACGCGTCCCCGTTCCGCTTCCTCGCGTCCCAACTCGCCACGTTCGCCGCGGTGTTCCCGCACCTGTGCCTCATCGCGGAGCCCGCGGTGCTGCGCGGCAGGCGGTTCGGCAACACGGTGCTGCTCGCCTCCCGTACGGAGCCGCCCGTACGGGAGCTGGCGCGGCGCACCGCGGCCGACGCGTTCCCCGCGCGCGTCGTGCACGGGGCGGCGCTGCGCCGGATGGCGGCGGACGCCGCGCCCGTGCGGGACGAGGCCGCGGAGCGGTCACCGGTCCCGCCGGAGGGCGCGTTCGGCGTCGGCTGAGGGTGAGGGAGACCCGTACGGCCGTCAGCCGCGCGGGTCGCCGGCCTCGCCCGGTTCGCCGGAGGAACGGAGGCTGTTCATCATCTTCTTGACGGTGGCGTCGGGCAGTTCGTCGTCGACCCCCGCGTCCGTCAGCATGATCCAGATGGCGAGGTCGTCGTTGGCGTTGATCCACGAGACCGTGACGGCCTTGGCCGCGCCGGGGTCGCACTTGCTGTCCTTGGGGCCGCCCGTGAGCGTCGCGACGGCGGTGTGGCCCTTGATGCCGTGCGCGTTCTTGAACGGCTTGCCGCCGGACTCCTTCAGCGTGCCCTTCTGCTTCTGGTCGTAGCCTGCGAGCACGAAGTTGGACGCCGCGATCTCGGCCGCCTCCTTCGTGTTCTTGGACCCCTGCGCGCCCTTGGTGCCGACGACGGCGCGGTTGCTGTCCTTGCACCAGTCCTGCTTGTAGTACGCGGGCGCGGACATGGCGACCAGCAGTTTGCCGTCCTCGTCCTCGAAGCCCGTGATGGTGCCGGTGGAGGCGAGTTCCCAGTCCGGGGTCTTGGGGACGTCGAACGCGGAGAAGTGCTTGGGGTTGACCACGGTCTGCCAGCCGGGGACCACCGGGTCCGTGGGGTCGTCGGACTCCTCGGGGGTGGGCTCCGCCGAGGGCTCCTCCGCGGTCGGTGAGCCGGAGGGGCGCTTGTCCCCGCCAGCGGTCTCCTTGTCGTCCCCGTCGTCCTGGAGCAGCAGGAAACCGGCGACCGCGGCGGCGACCACGGCGACGGCCGTGACCCCGGCGATGACCGCCTTCTTCCGGCCACCCCCGCCCTGCGGCGGCTGCGGCGCGCCGGGCTGCCCGGGGGCGCCCCACTGCTGCTGCCCGTACGGCTGCGGCGGGTACGGCTGCTTGTCCGACGGCCCGCCCTGCGGCGGCTGGCCGGGCTGCTGCGGGTAGCCGCCCGGCTGCTGGGGATAGCCGTATCCCGGCTGCTGCGGCGGCTGTTGGGGGTAGGGGCCGGGCTGCTGGTACGGGTTCGGCTGCTGTCCCGCCCCCGACTGCGGGTGTCCGGGCTGTCCCGGTTGCTGGTACGGGTTCGGCTGCTGCGGGTTCTGTTCGCCACCGGGCTGCTGGTCTCCTGGCCACATGGCCGGTAACTCTATTGCCCGCTCAGGGGCCGGACCACGGCCGGTCGCGGATCGGTACCGAGCCGGTACACGGGCTCCGCGCGCACGGCTTCCCGTCCCCCGCCCGTACCGTCCCGGGATCGGCCTTCCACGCCTTGTTACCCGGTGGTAACGTGCCCGGCATGTCCGCAGAACCCCTGCCGTCGATCGGCGAACTGCTTCCGGCCACCGTGCCGATGGTCCGCACCCTCAACCTCGAATTCCACGAGACGACGGCCGAGCGCGCCGTCCTCTCGCTGCCCGACCAGAGCGCGTTCCACAACCACCTCGGCGGCCCGCACGCGGGGGCCATGTTCACGCTCGGGGAGTCCGCGAGCGGCGCCATCGTGCTGGCCGCCTTCGGTGACCAGCTCTCACGGGCCGTGCCGCTCGCCGTCAAGGCGGAGATCGGCTACGCGAAGCTCGCCAAGGGCACCGTCACCGCCACCGCCGAACTCGGCCGCCCCGCCACCGAGATCGTCGCGGAACTGGACGCGGGAGAGCGGCCCGAGTTCCCCGTGCGCGTGGCGTTCACCCGCGCGGACGGTGCCGTGACCGGCGAGATGAGCATCGTCTGGACCCTGCGCCCCAACGAATGAGCACGCCCCGGCGCGGGACGGCCCGTGGCGTCAGCCGCCCCGCGCCGGTTCCGGCGGGCGCGGGGTGTCGGCGTCCAGTTCGGCGGCGAGCGCGATGATCGCGTCCAGGACGGTGACGACCTCCGTGCGCGGTTCCGAACGGGTCGTACGGTGGCGGGCGATGAGGCTGCGGGTCCCCAGGCCGGGCAGGGACACCGCGCGGACCCCTTCGGGCAGCGCGCCGCGTACCGCCAGTGCCGGGACGACCGCGATCCCGAGGCCGCCGGAGACCAGCGACAGCGCCACCTGGTAGTCGTGGTAGCTGTGCGCCGCGGGCGGCGCGCCCGGCAGCCCGCGCCGGGCGTGCTCGGTGGCCGCGTGCGCCGCGGTGTCCGAGTCGACGCCGAGCCAGGTGAGGCTCGCCAGGTCGGCGGTGCTCGCCGGGACGGGCGTCGCCGCGGGCATCACCACCAGCCACGGCTCCTCCAGCACCGGCACGTCGCGGGTGCCGCGCGGCGCGGGCCCGGGGCCGACGCCGCCGTTGACCTCCAGCAGGAGCAGGTCGACGGCCCCCGCCCGCAGCTCCGCCTTGGCCTTCTCGCTCTCCATCTCCCGGATCACCAGCTCCAGCGCGGGGAACTCCTCCTCCAGCCGGTGCACGAGCGGCACCAGGAGCGTACGGATCACCGTCTGGAACGCGCCGATGACCACCGTTCCGGTCACGTCCTCCCGCAGCGCGGCGAGCGCCTTGCGGGCGTCTATCAGCTCGGCCTCCACCCGTTCCGCCGCGTCGGCCAGCACCCGGCCCGCGCGGGTGAGGACGGCGCCGCTGGGCTGGCGGTCCAGCACGGCGGTGCCGATCGCCTCCTCCAGCCGGGCGATCTGCTGGGACACGGCGGACGGCGAGAGACGCAGTACGTCGGCCGCCGCGAGCACGCCACCGGCCCGGTGGACGGCGAGGAGGACGGCCAGTCTGCGGGGGTCGATATCCATTCAGGTGAGCTTAACCCCGAGAGCAGATAACTTCGATTGCGCTACAGGGGTGCGGAAGGCCACGATGTCGGCATGAAGGAGATGTTGTCCCTGGTCGCGGAAGCGGCCGGATGGATCGGCGCCCTGTCCACCGCGGCGGCCTACGCCCTTGTTTCCCGTCGCCGGATCGAACCGGATTCGGCCGCGTTCCAGTCCCTGAACCTGCTCGGCGCCGCCCTGCTGGCCGTCTCGGCCGCCTCCACCGGCTCCTGGCCGTCCGTCACCGCGAACTTCGTCTGGATCCTCATCGGCGTGCAGGCCCTCGTGAGCGCCCGGCGCGTGATCGGCGCCGCCGCCGACCACGTCGACGACTGCCTGCGCACCCGGCTGGCGCCGGCGGCCGGGCACGCGGGCGACACGGAACGCGAACCCGCCGCCGTACCCGCGCTGCATCCCGTCGGCGCCGGTGAGGTGCTGGCGGCACCCCGGCTCGGCTGACCGACCGGGTCGACCGCGCCGCGCGGCGGCCCCGTACCGGCCCGCTCCCCCACCCACCCGTCCCACGGCCGCCCCGCCGCACACCGGCCCGGCGGCCGTACCCGTACCCCCGCGTCCCCCGTGGCCCCACAGCCCGTGTCCCCGTGCCCCCGGGCAGGGTCAGATATGTCACGGCGGAGTCCGGACCGGCCGGAACGCCACGCGCGTCGGCTACTCTCCGCAGGATGTCCGTCCCCGCCGCGCAACTCCCGGGCCTCCCCGCCCGTCTGTCCCGGGCGCTGCTCTCCCCGTGGTCCCGACTCGGCCTGCTCGTCGCGCTCCTCGCGACCGCCGCCGGGACGGTGCTGGCGTACGAACCGCAGCGCCTCCTCGCGGACGGCTGGCCGACCCGGCTGTCGGGTGCGGCGGCCGTCGTCCTGTTCGCGGTGGCGTACGGCTTCTGCACGACGGCGTTCGTACCGCGCCCCTTCCTCAACCTCGCCGCGGGCGCGCTGTTCGGCGCCCAGGCGGGTACGGTCGCCGCGCTCGGCGGCACCGTCCTCGGCGCGGGACTCGCCTTCGGCCTCGGCCGGCTGCTCGGCCGGGACGCGCTGCGCCCGCTGCTGCGGGCCCGCGTACTGACCGCCGCCGACCGGCAGTTGAGCGAACACGGCTTCCGCTCGATGCTGCTGCTGCGGCTGCTGCCGGGCGTGCCGTTCGTGGCCGCCAACTACGGCGCGGCGGTGTCGCGCATGAGCTGGTCCGCGTTCCTCGCGGCGACGGCGGTCGGCTCGGTGCCGAACACGGCGGCGTACGTGGTCGCGGGCAGCCGCGCCGCGACGCCCACCTCCCCGGCGTTCCTCACGGCGTTCGCCTTCATCGCGCTGTCCGGGCTGGCGGGCGCGGCCGTCGCCTGGCGCAAGCGCACCCGGCTGCGCGCCGCCGCGGCCACGGCCTGACGGACGCGCCCCCGGCACGTACGCGCGCCCCTCCCCTCCCCGGCCCGGTCAGCCCCGCGCGGGCGGGCGCCAGCCCGGGTCGCGCCCGGTGGCGGCCAGCAGCCGGTCGAACGGGGACGCGTCCGCCGGTACGGGCGCGGGCTCGGCGAAGACCCCCATCCGGCGGGCCGTGGGCGCCAGCCCGTCCAGCAGCGCGGTCATCTCCGTGACGCACGCCGGGTCCGGTGTGAAGGGCACGCCGACGGACCGCGCCAGGTCCCAGCCGTGCACGGTGAGGTCCAGCACCGCGAGGGAGCCGACGGTACGCGCGGGCATCTCCATCCGGCCCGCCGTCCCCTCCTCCGCGCCGGGCGCCGCCCACGCCGTGGCCAGTCGGCCGGTCTCCGCCGCGAACCGTTCCCGCCAGCCGTCGTCGGCCACCCGGTCCGGCGTCTCGGCCAGGTCGGTGTCGCCCTTGGCGGCGAGCGCCTGGAAGTTGACGACCACGGAGAAGAGGTGGTTGAGCAGGGCCCGTACGTCGTACTCGGCGCACGGCGTGGCCGCCCCGAGCCGGTCGTCGGGCACCGCGCCGACCACGGGGACGGCGCGGGTCGAGGCGGCCCCGAGCAGGTCGCTGATCGTGTGTGTCATGCGCCGAAGCTAGCCCCGGCGGCGCGGCGGAGGCTTGAAGAAACGCGACAGTAGGATCGCCGCCATGGCCGGTCCGCGACGCGACACCCGGGGCATCGTCGACGCTCCGGGGCTGTTCACGCGCGTACGCTTCCGCCGCCACGAGCCCGCCCCGGCGCTCCGCCCGTACCTGGAGCACTACTGGCTGATCGACTGGGACCTCACCGAGCCGTACGTCTCGCACGTGGTGCCGCACCCGTCGGTCAACGTCGTCTTCCAGCGGCACCCCGGGCTCCCCGCGTACGGCGAGGTCGCCGGGGTCGGCCTGGAACTGTCCGCGCACCGGCTGGAGGGGGCGGGCCGGGTGTGCGGCGTGCAGTTCCGGCCCGGCGGTTTCCGGCCGTTCGCGCCGCGGTTCCCCGTCTCGCGCTGGACGGGTCTGCGGGTGCCGCTGGCGGCGGCGTTCCCCGGCGTCGCGGACGACGCGGCGGCGCGCGTCCTCGACGGCGGCTCGGACGCCGAACGGGTCGCCGCGCTCGACGCGTTCCTGCTGGCGCGCGACCCGGAGCCGAGCCGCGCCGCCGACCGGGCGACGGAGCTGGTGGGGCGCGTGCGCGCGGACCGGGGCGTGCGGCGGGTGGCCGCGTTCGCGGCGGCCGAGGGGATGTCCGTACGGTCGATGCAGCGGCTGTTCGCGGCGTACGTCGGCGTCAGCCCCAAGTGGGTCGTCCTGCGCTACCGCATCCACGAGGCGCTGGAGCGCGCCGCCACCGGCGCGGGAACGGACTGGGCGGCCCTCGCCGCGGACCTCGGCTACAGCGACCAGGCCCATCTCGTACGGGACTTCACCGCCACGGTCGGGGTGCCGCCGTCCGCGTACGCGCGCTGAACGGCGCCCACCACGGCCCCGTCACCGCCGTCACGGCCGTTCGGCGGCGAGTGCCGCGCGGAACAGCTCCTCGGCGCGCGCGAGGACGCGTTCGAGCGTGCCCGGATCGGGGGCGCCCGCCGTGGGTGCGAGCGCGGCGGTGAGCGCGTCGACGTCGCGCAGTCCCGCGCGGCGCAGCAGCGCCTTCTCGTTGGTGACCCACTCCCCGCGCGCCGCGAGGACGGCGTGCGCGCACTGCGCCGCCGCCGTGGCGAGGGCGCCCGCGGTCTCGGTGAGGCGCGCGTGGGGCGCGTGGTGGGCGCGGGCGTACGCCAGCGTGGCGAGGGCCATGTCGTGCCACCGCCGCGCGGCGGCCGTACGCAGGGGCGCGGGGTAGCCGGCGGGGCGCGGGAGTACGCCCCGGAGCACGCGGTTGACGGCGAGTTCCGCGACGACGAGGTAGCCGGGGATGCCCGCGAGGTGGAACATCAGCGGCTCCACCCGGAAGCGGCCCTCCTCCGCCTCCGCGAGTTCGTGCTCGACGACGTCGAGGTCGCGGTAGTGGACGTCGACGCGGCGGCCCTCGACGGTCAGCCAGGCGCCGCCGTTGAACACTCCGCCACCCCACTCGCCGATCCCGGAGACCTCGCCGGGCCAGCCCAGCGCGCGCAGGTCGGCCGGGTCGAAGACGCCCCGGTAGTAGACGGCGAGGTCCCAGTCGCTGTCGGGCCGTTCGGTGCCCTGCGCGCGGGAACCGCCGAGCGCCACCGCCCGTACGCCCGGCAGGGACGCGAGTCGGTCGGCGAGGTGGTCGAGGAACTCCTGGTCGCGCATGGCACGGCAGCGTAGGGCACGCGACGGCCGCACGGCACGCCGTACGGGCGCGGGCGTACGGGCTCGCGCGGGGGCGGCCGACGGCCGGGCCGTGCGGGACGCTACGCTGCCTCGCAACCAGGGCGCGCACCTCATCCGCCGCCGCGCCGCCCACGTTGCCCCGGGGCTGACGTGCCGTCAGCCGTGTCCGTACGGGATCGGCGTGAGCGGGGCGACCCCACCGGCGGCACGACGAGACGCGCACCTCGCCCGGCAGTCCGCAACCATCCGCTGACCCGCGCCCGCGCCGGTCAGTACGATCACACCCCTGGACGGCACAACTCCCCATGTCTTGGTTCGAATCATTCATCCTCGGGCTCGTCCAGGGGCTGACCGAGTTCCTTCCGATCTCCTCCAGCGCGCACCTGCGGCTCACCGCCGCGTTCGCGGGCTGGGAGGACCCGGGTGCCGCGTTCACCGCCGTCACCCAGATCGGTACGGAGGCGGCGGTCCTCATCTACTTCCGCAAGGACATCGCCCGCATCATCTCCGCCTGGTGCCGCTCACTGGTCGACAAGGAGATGCGGCAGGACCACGACGCCCGGATGGGTTGGCTGGTGATCGTCGGGTCCATCCCGATCGGCGTGCTCGGGCTGGCGTTCAAGGACCAGATCGAGGGCCCGTTCCGCGACCTGCGGCTGATCGCCACGACGCTGATCGTGCTGGGCATCGTGCTGGGCATCGCGGACCGGGTGGCCGCCCGCCGGGGCGTCGGCGGACGGCACCGCGCCGCGCCGGAACCCAAGACGATCGAGGCGCTCAACGCGCGGGACGGCATCCTCTTCGGACTCGCCCAGTCCCTCGCGCTGATCCCCGGCGTGTCCCGTTCCGGCGCCACCATCAGCGGCGGTCTGTTCATGGGCTACACCCGCGAGGCGGCGGCCCGTTACTCGTTCCTGCTGGCCATCCCCGCCGTACTCGCCTCCGGCCTGTTCGAGCTGACGGCGATCGGCGAGGGGCACGTGTCCTGGGGGCCGACGCTGTTCGCGACGGGACTGGCGTTCCTGGTGGCGTACGCGGTCATCTCGTGGTTCATGCAGTTCATCTCGACGAAGAGCTTCATGCCGTTCGTGATCTACCGCATCCTGCTGGGCATCGTCATCTTCGCCCTCGTCGGCGCCGGTGTCCTCGACCCGCACGAGGGCGAGTCCATCGGCGGGGAGTGACCTCCGGGCGGCCACACGACGACCCGGACAGCTAGAGGTAGTTGAAGGCGTTCCCAGTCCACTTTCCTTGATCATCTCCCATTCCTCTCCCACCGGGAGACCAGGGCGGGCTGACCCTGGGGGTTCAGCGCACCCCGTCCCGACCCGAGGCCGCGCGCCGCCCCGCCGCCACCCGCGGTGCGCCGCTCCCCCGCGCTCCACGCGCGGCGGGAGGAACAGGCAACGACCGCACCGGAGCCGGTACCGCCTCCGATCACGGCCGATCGAGCGTGGACGAGCGCCGAGCCGCGGGTCCCGCACGTGAACGTGCGGGCGGGCGGCGGTAGCCACCGGCGGCCCCGTACGCACGACCGGCGGTCCTCACCGGACGGGCCGAGGAGTCCGGCCGGGCGGTGAGTCGCACCGACCACGCAAGCCCTGGGCGGCGCCCGGCACACGGAACGCATCGCACCCGGCCCGCCGTACCGAAATAAAGGAACGATCGTTCTTGACTGATCGTTCCTCACATGCGTACCGTACTGGCCATGGGCAGGCCGAGAGCATTCGACGAGGACGAGGTGGTACGAGCCGCCGTGGGCCTGTTCGGCGGGCGCGCGTACGACGGCGTGTCCGTCGACGACCTGGTCACCCACCTGGGCGTGCACCGCAACAGCCTGTACAAGACGTTCGGCAGCAAGCGCGGCCTCTACCTGATCGCCCTGCGTCGCCACCTCGCCGACGACGTCCGTCCGCTGCTGGACGCCCTCGCCGACGCGAAGGACGCGGAAGGCGCGCTACGGCTCGTCACGTCGGCCGACCTCCGCCTGCTCCTCCTGGCGGCGATCGAACGCTCACCGGTCGACGAGGAGGTCGCCTTCGAGGTCACGTCCGCCCTGGACTCCGTCGACAGGGCGATCGCCGACGCGCTCGGCGTTCCCACCGATGTGGCCACCGCCCTCACCGCCGCCGCACTCGGCATCCTCCTGCGCGGCAACCCCGACAAGGTCGCCACCGCTCTGACCCGGCACCTCGGCCCCCTCACCCGAAAAGGGACCTGACATGGCATCGATGCGGATCACCGACGGCCACCTGGAGGTCGTGATGGAGGGCCTCGACAAGCTCTGGACCTTCCGAACCCGTCTCACCATTCCCCTGGCCAACGTCCGAGGTGCGACCGTCGACCCCGGTATCGCCAGCGACTTCAAGGGCGTCCGCGCACCGGGCACCCACATACCCGGCCTGATCATCGCGGGCACCTTCCATCACGACGGCGACAAGGTCTTCTGGCACGTCAAGGACGCGTCGAAGGCCATCGTGGTCGAGCTCGCCGACGAGGAGTACACCCGCCTGGTCCTTCAGGTCGACGACCCCCGCGCGGCCGTGGCGCTGGTCGAGAACGCCCTCGCCTGAAGGAGGTGCACCGATGATCCGCCACCTGGCGACGGCTCTGCTGGCACTGGCCGTCGGAACCACCACTCCGGCCGCAGCGACACCGGCGCTCGTCCCCGCCGCCGACCGCGAGATCGTCTTCACGGCCGACGGAACGACCGTGTACGGCACCCTGCGCGTTCCCGAGCACCGCGCGGGGCACCGACTGCGCGCGGCACTGCTGCTGCCCGGCAGCGGCCCCACCGACCGCGACGGCAACCAGCCGCCCGGCTCGACTCCTGACACCCTGGCGCACCTGGCCGACGCGCTCCAAGGGGACGGCATCGCCACGCTGCGCTTCGACAAGTACGGCACCGGCCGCACCGGGCTGGGCGCCTACGCGGACCGCCCGGAAGAACTCGACCACCCCGCCTTCGTGCGCCAGGCCCGGGCCGCCTACGAGGCGTTGCGCGATCAGCCGGAGAGCGACCCGCGCTCCCTGCTGGTCGTCGGACACAGCGAAGGCGCGATGACGGGGCTGCTGCTGGGCGGCACCGTCCACCCGCGTCCGGCCGGGCTGGCCCTTCTGCAACCGCAGGCGATCCGCATGCTGGACCTGGTCGCGCTCCAGCTCAAGGCCCAGGTCGCCGAAGCGACCCGGCAAGGCCAGCTCACGCCGGAGGAGCAACGCACCATCAACGCGGCCGTGGCCGCGGCCGTCACCTCGCTGCGCGCACAGCGACCGGTGGACACCTCCGCTCTCCCGCCCGCGCTCGCCCAGCTCTTCGAAGCGTTCCAGGGTTCCAGCGCCCGGTTCGTGGCCAGTGACGACGCCGTCTATCCACCGGACACCGCTGCCGCGCTCGCGCCGGGAACCAAGGTGCTGCTGACCTGCGGGACGAACGACACCCAGGTCCCCTGTTCCACGACGAACGCCCTGACGACCGCCCTGCGCCGGGCCCACGCCGGGAGGCCCGGCCGCGTGAGGCTGCCGGAAGTGGACCATCTGCTGCACCGTGCCGACCGCCCGGACGCGCTCGCGCCACCCGTACTCGACGCGCTGCGCCGGTTCACCCTCCGCTGACGCCACCGGACGGGGGGCGGGAGCCACCTCCCGCGAGTCGGAACGCGGACACGTGCTGCGGCTCCCCGCCGGCAGCGGTACGGGACGCACCGGATCGGCCGGAACCGCTGTCCCAGGGTCGGGCTCCCCGAACCGGCGGGACACCCCCTCCCCGCAGGCGACGCGGTGGGGGCCCCGACCCGTCGCGACCGGACGCCACGGCCGAGGGATGCCGGGAACGGGCCGCGCCCGCGGCTCCTCCTGAAGTCGTAGCGGGGAGTGGTCCCCGGGGGGGCGGGTCCGTCGGTCGACGGAGGTGGGATTCCGTACGGGCCCGCACACCCGAGCGCCGTACCCGATATGTCCGTGTACGTGTCTGGTCATCCGCCCGCCACCTCGGCATCATGAACGGGAGACTCCCCCACCGGTCGACCGCCGGGCACCCCCGCGCTGGTGTCCGGCACGGGGCGGAGGACGCGGGCGACGCGCCCCGCCGCCCCGGAATGTCCGGCGCGACCGGAGTGTTGGGACTTGCGGGACTCCCGAGCGACGGAGGTCGTCTCCGCTGCCGGGTGTACCGGGCGACCCGACGTACTCCGCTGGCTGTACGGCAGGACTCCCCTGCCAGACGACGACAGGACGGTCGCGGAGGAGAAGGCTGGAACCATGAACAGCAAGAGCGCACCCCGCCGGAACCAGCCGTGAACGCCCTGCTGGCCTCCGTGCTGCTGTCGCTGGTGTCGGCCGTGGCGTACGCCGCGGCGGCCATCCTCCAGGAGCGGATCGCCGCGACCACCGCGCCGAGCCGCTACGCCCTGCTCCGGCGCGGCCGGTGGTGGGCGACGGTCGTCCTCAACGGTCTCGGCGCGCTCCTGCACGTGGCCGCTCTCGGTCTCGGCCCGCTGACGGTGGTGCAGCCGCTCGGCGTGCTGACCATCGTCCTCGCCGCGCCGATGGCCGCCCTCATGGTGAAGCGGCCGGTCACGTCGGAGGCGTGGCGCGGCATCCTGCTGGTCTCGGTCGGGCTCGCGGCGATCCTGCTGTGCACCGGCGCGCACCGGTCCCGTTCGCTGGGTGAGGCGGAGCAGTTCGCGGTGGCCGCCGCCGCGGGCGCGCTCATCGTGGTCCTCCTCGGGCTCGCCGTGGCGGCGCGCGGGGCGCGCCGGGCGGGCGCCCGCAGTGCCGCGTTGGCCATGGCGGCAGGTGTGGCGTTCGGTACGGCGTCGGTGTGCGTGAAGGCCGTGGCCGAGGGCTCGGCCCTGGAGTCTGCGGCGACGGCGCTGCCCGTGGCGGGGCTGATCGCGGCGTTCGCCGTCACGGGCCTCGCCACCTCGCAGGCGTCGTACCGCGGCGGCGGTCTCGCCGCGCCGCTGGCGACGTCGACGGTCGTGAACCCGGTCGTCGCGGCGGCCGTCGGCATCCTCCTGCTGGACGAGGGCTTCCGCTTCGGTACGGCCGGGGCGCTGGCGGCCCTCGCCGGGGCGCTGGTCGCGGGACGCGGGCTGGTCGTCCTGACCGGTACGGGCGGTGGTGCCATTACGGCGACCGCCGCGGACGCGGTGGCGGCGCCCGCCGAGCCGGTGACGTCCGCTCAGCCGGTGACGCCCGCCGACCCCGTGGCCACCGACGCGCCCGTGCCCGCCGACGTACCCGCCGCCCCCGCGCGCTCCACCGGCCCCGTGGTGATCCCCCGGCCGACGCCGGTCGCCGCGCGACCCGCCGTGCCGCGCGCCACCCCGTACGGGGGCCGCGCCCCGGTGACCGCGCGTGAACCGCGCTTGGCGGTGCCGGAGACGCTGCCCGCACTGGTGGCGGACCTCGTCCCCAACACCGTTCCGGACCGGCTGCCGCTCCCGGCGCCGCACTGAACCACGCCGGAGGGGCACGGCGAACCGCGCCCCTCCGGCACCGCGTACGTCAGGCGGCGGCGCGCGCCTTGCCGGGGGCCGGGGTGTCCGGGCGGTCGGCCGCCACGGCGTCCGCGCCCCCCGCGCCCTCGATCTCGTCGTGTATCCGCTTGCAGGTGCGGTTGATCAGCCGGGACACGTGCATCTGGGAGATGCCGAGCCGGTCCGCGATGGAGCTCTGCGTCATGTCGTGGAAGTAGCGGAGGTAGAGGATGTGGCGTTCGCGCTCCGGGAGCCGTTCGAGGTGCGGCTTCACGGCCTCGCGGTAGAGGACGAGGTCGAAGCCGGGCTCGCTGTCGCCCAGGGTGTCCTGGAGGCTGTACCCGTCCTCCGCGCCCGGGAGTTCGGCGTCGAGCGACAGCGGGCTGAAGCTCTCCAGCGCCTCCATGCCGGCCAGCACGTCCTCCTCCGGCATGCCGCTGTGCTGGGCGATCTCGGCCACGGTGGGCGAGCGGCCGTCCAGGTTCAGGGACAGTTCGCGGATGCTGACGCGGACGCGGTTACGGAGTTCCTGGACCCGCCGGGGGACGTGCAGGCCCCACAGGTGGTCGCGGAAGTGCCGCTTGATCTCCCCGACGATGGTGGGGACGGCGTAGCTCTCGAACGCGCTGCCCCGCTCGGGGTCGTACCGGGCCACGGCCTTGGTGAGTCCCAGCGCGGCGACCTGCTCCAGGTCCTCCAGGGACTCGCCGCGGTTGCGGTACTGGCGTGCCAGCCGCTCCGCCATAGGAATCCACGCCTCCACCACCTGTCGGCGGAGGGCGGCCCGTTCGGGGCCCTCCGGCAGCGCGGCGATCGCGGCGAAGTCCGCGGCGCTGTCCGGCGCGTCGTCGTGCGGGTGGCGACGCGTACGGCGGGGGGTGGGGTGCACCCGCTGCTGCCTGCGCTCGGTCGGCGCCTTGCGCTGCCGGGCGGCGGGACGTCGGTTGCGGTCTCGGGTACGTGTGGCGGTGGTCATTTCGCTCTCTCCGTCGCGGTTGTCTGATCTGTGAGCGATCACCGCGGGAGCAGACACAGGCGGGAGCAAGTTCGCGACACGCATGGTGTCGCACCGCTCCCGCGGCAGTGCCTTCACGTCCGAAGCACGAGGGTTCGCATGCCCGGCCCCCAGGGAGCCAAACCGGCGTGGGGAAACGGATTCCGACGGATTTCCGGAGCGCGCCGGAACCCGTGTGAGCAGGGGCGTAAGGGGCGGACGCGGGTACGGGGGCGAGGCGCGCGTACGGGCACGGAGGTGCGTACGGGACGGGCGCGCGTACGGGTTCGGGTCAGCCCGCCTGCTCGTGCACGGCGTCGACGATCCGCTCGCACAACTCGTGCGAGCGCAGGGCGTCCTGGGCCGACAGCGGGCGCCCGGCGCGTACCGCGTCGAGGAACGCCAGCACCGCCTGCTCGATACCGCGCTGCCGGGCGACGGGCACCCAGTCGCCCCGACGGCGGACGCTCGGCTGACCCTTGTGGTCGACGACGGCGGCGAGGTCGCGCACCTCGCGCTTGGTGTCCTGCCCGGAGACCTCCAGGACCTCCTCGGCGGAGCCGGAGAGCCGGTTCATCGCGCCGACGGCGGTGAAGCCGTCGCCCGCGAGCTGGAGCACCACGTGGTGCAGCAGCCCGTCCCGTACGCGGGCGCTCACGCCGACGTGGTCGACGGCGCCAGGGGCCAGGAAGCGGAGGGTGTCGACGACGTGGATGAAGTCGTCGTAGACCATCCGCCGCGGGTCCTCGGGCAGGCCGACGCGGTGCTTCTGGAGGACGATCAGGTCGCGGGGGTGGTCCAGGCACTGGGCGTAGCCGGGGGCGTGGCGCCGGTTGAAGCCGACGGCGAGCGGGACGCGCCGCTCGTCGGCGAGGGTCACCAGCCGGGTGGCGTCGGCGAGTTCGTACGCGAGGGGCTTGTCCACGTACGTGGGTACGCCCGCTTCGAGGAGCCGCGTGACGAGCGCGGCGTGCGCCGGGGTGGCGGCGTGGACGAAGGCCGCGTCGGGGCGCGCGGCGAGCAGGCCGTCGAGGCCGCCGTGGCGGTGCGCGCGGGGGACGCGGTGGGTGTCACCGAGCCGGTCGAGGACGGCCGGGTCGCGGGTGACCAGGTGCGGTTCCAGTCCGGGCTGGGCGGTGAGCACGGGCAGGTACGCCTTCTCCGCGATGTCGCCGAGCCCGATGATGCCGACCTTCACGCTGCTCCCCCTGGGACGTCGGGACACCGGACCGGTGCGCCCCGGCAGCATACGGCCACCGTCGCGGGTACGGGCCCGTACGGCGACACGTACGGCGGCACGGGCCGGGCCCCGGGAAGCGGGGTGGCGTCAACGGCAGCTCCGCGCCCGGGAGTTCACCCCTGCGGGGGCTGTCCCCCGCCCCGTGCGGCGAGCAGAGTGGCCGGGATGCGACGGATGACGGAGACGCTGCTGCTGGCCGGGCTCGCCGTGGCGGCGCTGTCGGGCTGTGTGACGGCGGAGGGCGGCGGCGGCCGGGACGGCGTACGGGGGCCGGAGCCCGTCCCGGAGCGGCCACGGCTGGACGGCGCGGCGCACGGCGCGCCGCCCGCGCCCCGCGAGGGGCTGTCGCGGCCGGAGCCGACGCGCTCCCGCGCGGCGCCCGCGCCGGACGGAGAGCCGGGCGCCGGCGCCCGTACGCCCGATGCCCCGGACGTCGGCCCCCGCGTCGCCGACGCCCGTACGCCCGCGCCGCCGCCCGCCGCCCGTCCGCCCGCGCGGGCCGACGGGGCGCCCGGCGGCCCGGGTCCGCGGCGGGGCGGCGTCCGCGCCCCGGAGGGCGCGCCGGAGCGGCGTGCCCGTACGGGCGGGGGCGGGGACGCGCCGGGGCCGGGCGTGTGCGCGCTCGGGGAGCGCTACGGGCGCTGGGACCCGGACAGCGCGCCCGCCGCCATCTGCCGCGACACGTACGGTCGCTGACCGGCGCGGGGTCCCCGCGCGGGCGCTACCGCGCGCGCTCCAGCGCGGCGAGCCGCACCTCCAGCCGTTCGACGGCGTCCCGTACGCCCCGGCCGTACGCGTCGTGCTCCAGGACGTCCGCCTTGCCGCGCGCGAGGGACAGCTCCCGGCGGGCGGCGGGGGCGTCCCGCAGTCTCACGTGGTCGGCGGCGAGGTTGAGGTGGAGCGACGGGTACAGCGCGCGCACCGCCGACGCGTGCCCGTCCGACCCGGCGCCCTCTCCCGACAGGGCGTCGGCCGTGGCCAGGGCCCGGCGGTCCCACGCCAGCTCGTCGACCGGGTCGTCCTGGGTGTCCGCCAGGTAGTGCGCGATGGTGCAGCGGTGGAAGAGGGCCGTCCCGTCGTCCGCCGTCTCCGCCCACAGCCCGGCGAGCCGATGGCGGGCCTCCTCCCGGTCGCCGCCCCGGTGCAGGACGACCGCCTGCCCGATCCGGGTCATCAGTGCCTCCTCGGCACCGCACGTCTCCCGCCGCTGCTCCGCCACGCGCTCCTCCTCGTCCGCTCCGACCGGCGACGGCCGCGACCCGTACCGGGCGCCGCCGCACTGGCCGCGCCCCGAGCCGGGCCCGGTCACAGCCACCTCCGCCGACGCTAGACCGCCGTCTCGGCAAGCGCGCTCCGCGCGACGGCCGTTCGGCTCAGTCCGCGAGGTTCGGCACGCGCCAGTCGATCGGGGTGTGCCCGTGCGCCTCGATCGCCCGGTCGATCTGGCTGAACGGTCGCGACCCGAAGAACTTCTTCGCCGACAGCGGCGACGGGTGCGCCCCCTCCACCACGGTGTGCCGCGCGGTGTCGATGAGCGGCAGCTTCTTGCGCGCGTACGCCCCCCAGAGCACGAAGACCGCCGGGTCCGGGCGGTCCGCCACGGCGCGGATCACGGCGTCCGTGAAGGTCTCCCAGCCCTTGCCCTTGTGGGAGTTGGCCTCGGCGGCGCGCACGGTCAGCACCGCGTTGAGCAGGAGGACGCCCTGGCGGGCCCACGGCATCAGATAGCCGTTGTCCGGGACGGGGTGGCCGAGGTCGTCCCGCAGCTCCTTGTAGATGTTGCGCAGCGACGGCGGGGTCTTCACGCCGGGCCGCACCGAGAAGCAGAGGCCGTGGCCCTGGCCCTCGCCGTGGTACGGGTCCTGGCCCAGGACCAGGACCTTCACCTGGTCGAACGGGGTGGCGTCCAGGGCTGCGAAGACCTCCTCGCGCGGCGGGTACACCGGGCCGCGGGCCCGCTCCTCCTCGACGAACTCGGTGAGCTCCTTGAAGTACGGCTCATCCAGCTCGCCGCCGAGGACGTCCTGCCAGGATTCGGGCAGCATGCCGTTCACGCCACAACCTCCGGTATGTGAGGGCTCGTCGGTGCTCCTGCACCGCACCGAAACGTACCGGCGGCCACTGACAACGCCGATCCGGGAGGACGGGAACAGGCCGTCGGCGCGTACGGGCCCCCGACACGTACACGTACGGCCCCGCGACGCGAGACACCCCGGTGCCGGTCCACAGGGGACCGGCGCCGGGGTGTCCGGACGGGCGACGCGCCGCCGTCCGCGGGCTCAGACCCCGGCGTTGAGGTACAGGCCGCCGTCGACGACCATCGTCTGCCCGGTGATCCAGCCCGCGTCCCGGGAGGTGAGGAACGCGACCACGCCCGAGATGTCCTCGGGGACGCCGAGGCGGCCCATCGGGTAGCGCGCGACGGCCTCCTCCTCGCGGCCCTCGTACAGCGCCACGGCGAACTTCGTCTTCACCACGGCGGGCGCGAGCGCGTTCACCCGCACCACGGGGGCGAACTCGTGCGCCAGCTGCTGCGTGAGGTTGACCATCGCGGCCTTGCTCATGCCGTACGCGCCGACGAACGGGGCGGCGCCGAGCCCGGCGATCGAGGCGATGTTGACGATGGAGCCGCCGTGGTCCCGCTGCCAGCCCGCCCAGGTGCGCTGGGCGAAGCCGAGCGCGGAGACCACGTTCGTCTCGAACACCTTGCGGGCGACGCCGAGATCCAGGTCGGCCATGGGGCCGAAGACCGGGTTGGTGCCCGCGTTGTTGACGAGGTGGTCGACGCGGCCGTACGCCTCCAGCACCCGCTCGACGGCGTCGGCCTGGTGCGCCTCGTCGTGCGCCTTACCGGCCACGTACATGGCGCGGTCGGTGCCGAGCCGGGCGACGGCCTCCTTGAGGGCGTCCTCGTTCCGTCCGGTGACGCAGACCCGGTCGCCCCTCGCGACGAGGGCCTCCGCGATGCCGTACCCGATGCCGCGGCTCCCGCCCGTGACGAGGGCGACCTCGCCGGTGTCCCGCTGCTCTGCCATGCCGTTTCCGCTCCGCTTCCGCTCCGTGCCCGATCCCGCCGCCGTACCGCCCGTGCGGTCGGCGTGTGCCGCCCGGCGTCCGAACGGACGCCGGGGAGGCGTCAGTTGAGCGGCCCGCCAGCGACGTACATGACCTGGCCGGACACGAAGCCCGCGTCGTCGCCGGTGAAGAAGGCGATGGCGTTGGCGACGTCCGCGGGGCGGCCGACGCGCTGGACGGGGATCTGCGTGGCGGCGGCGGCCTGGAAGTCCTCGAAGCCCATGCCGACGCGCTCGGCGGTGGACGCCGTCATGTCGGTGACGATGAAGCCGGGGGCGACGGAGTTCGCGGTGATGCCGAACTTGCCCAGCTCCTTGGCGAGCGTCTTGGTGAAGCCCTGCATACCGGCCTTGGCGGCGGCGTAGTTGACCTGGCCGCGGTTGCCGAGGGCCGAGCTGGAGGAGAGGTTCACGACCCGGCCCCACTTGGCGTCGACCATGTGCGACTGGCAGGCGCGCGTCATGAGGAACGCGCCGCGCAGGTGCACGTTCATGACGGTGTCCCAGTCGGCGTCGCTCATCTTGAACAGCAGGTTGTCGCGGAGGACGCCCGCGTTGTTCACGAGGACGGTGGGCGCGCCCAGTTCCGCGGCGACGCGCTCGACGGCCGCGGTGGCCTGCTCCGAGTCGGACACGTCGCAGCCGAACGCCGCCGCCGTGCCGCCCGCCGCCGTGATCTGCTCGACGGTCTCCTTGCAGGCCGCCTCGTCGAGGTCGAGTACGGCGACCTTGCGGCCCTCGGCGGCCAGGCGTACGGCGGTGGCCGCGCCGATCCCCCGTGCCGCGCCGGTGACGATCGCGACGCGCTGCTCGGTGCTGGACATGCTGGTTCTCCTCGCCGTGTCAATAGTGAGCAACCGCTTAGTAGGTCGCACGCGTGACGCTAGAAGGCCGGGCACTCCGTGTCAACGGGTCCTCGCGCCCGCCTCGTCCGGAGCCCGGCCCGTCCCGGACCCGCACCACCCCGCCCGCGCTCAGCGCACCAGCAGCTCCAGCAGCCGTTCCACCTCCGCCGCCGGGTCCGCCGTGAGCCCCGTGTGCACGGGGCCGGGCTGTACGACCGTACTCCGCGGCGCCACCAGCCAGCGGAACCGCCGCCCCGGGTCGTCCCCCGCGGCCTGCCCCGCCGCGTCGCCGCCCCGGCACACGCCCTCCACGGCGCGCAGCGCGGCCCGTACGCCGGGCAGGTCCGCGGCCGGGTCGAGGGCGCGCAGGCGCCCCTCGTCCAGGTGCGTGCGGGCCGTCACGAAGGTGTGCGCGCGGCAGTACAGCAGCACGCCCGCGTTGATCCGTTCGCCGCGCTCGACGCGCGGGACGACGTGCAGCAGCGCGTACTCGAACACGTCACGCCTCGTCCCGCCGCTCACCGCACACCGCCTTCCGCGCGTCCGGTGAGCCAGCCCGGCGCCCGCGAAGGCCGGTCGGGGCTCGGTGCGCCGAGGGTGACGCGTTCGTGCAGTCCCTCCGCGCGCGCGGTCAGCACCTCGACGTACGCGGCGCGTACGGCGTCGGGCGTGGCGAAGCCGGGCTCGTCCGCGAGCCACGCGTCGGGCACGTCGGCGGCGCACTCCGCGAGCAGCTCCGGCGTGACCAGCGGCGCCAACTCCCGTGCGGCCGCCGCCACGTCGGGCCCGAAGGGGGCGAGGGCGTGGTCGGAGGCGTCGTACGGGCGGCGCGCGGCGGCGGGCGCCGTGGGCCAGTTGTGGTGCCAGATCATGGCCGCGCCGTGGTCGATGAGCCACAGGTCGCCGTGCCACACCAGCAGGTTGGGGTTGCGCCAGGACCGGTCGACGTTGTTCACGAGCGCGTCGAACCACACGACGCGCCCGGCCTGCGCGGCGTCCACCCCGTACGCGAGCGGGTCGAAGCCGAGGGCACCGGGCAGGAAGTCCATGCCCAGGTTGGTCCCGCCGCTGGCCTTCAGCAGCTCCTGCACCTCCTCGTCCGGCTCGGCCAGGCCGAGGACCGGGTCGACCTCGACGGTGACGAGGTCCGGCACGCGCAGCCCGAGCCCCCGGGCGAGCCGGGCGCAGACGACCTCGGCGACGAGGGTCTTGCGGCCCTGCCCGGCGCCGGTGAACTTGGTGACGTACGTCCCGAGATCGTCGGCTTCGAGGAGCCCGGGCAGGGAACCGCCCTCCCGCAACGGGGTGACGTAGCGGGTCGCGGTGACTTGGGGGAGCATTCCGCCAGGTTAGAGGGCCTGCTTCCGCGCCCCGGCGGCGGATGCGAGAGTCACGGGATGCACTCCGACTCCGCGGCGGGCCCGGCCCGCGACTTCCCCCGCCAGTACGCCCGTACCCGCCGCTTCTCCCTCGGCGCGGTGCGCGACGTGAAGGTGTCGCCGGACGGGGAGCGGGTGCTGTTCGTGCGTACGGTCAGCGGCAGCGACCCCGTCGGGCGGCTCTGGGTGTGGGAGCGGGGCGTCGAGCGGCTCCTCGCGGACCCGCGCGCGCTCGGCGTCGTGTCGGGCACGCCCAGCGCGCGGGAGCAGGCGCGGCGGGAGCGGGCGCGCGAGCAGTCGACCGGGTTGACCGCGTACGCGACGGACTCGGCGGCGGAGCTGGCGGTGTTCACCCTCGGTGGGACGCTGTGGGCCGTCCGTACGCGCGGCGGGTCGAGCGCCGCGCCGTTCCCCGTGCCCGCGCACGGCCCGGTGCTCGACCCGCGGCCCTCGCCCGACGGGCGGCTCATCGCGTACGTCACCGGGGGCGCGCTCCGCGTCGTCGCGCCGGACGGCGGCGGGGACCGCGAACTGGCCGCGCCGGAGGGCCGGGAGGTGACGTACGGGCTGGCCGAGTACGTGGCAGCCGAGTCGATGGGCCGCATGCGCGGCTTCTGGTGGGCGCCGGACTCGACGGCGCTGCTCGTGGCGCGCGCCGACACCTCGCGCGTGGCCCGCCGCTACCTGACCGACCCGTCGCGGCCGCACCTGCCGCCGCGCGTCCTGCCGTACCCGGCGGCGGGCACCCCCAACGCCGACGTGTCCCTGCACGTCGTCGGGCTCGACGGGCGGCGGCGCGAAGTGGACTGGGACCGGGCGGCGTTCGAGTACGTGGCGGTCGCCGGGTGGGACGCGCACGGCCCGTTGGCCGCCGTGCAGACCCGGGACCAGCAGGCGCTGCGGGTGCTGGCCGTCGACCCGGGCACGGGCGCGACGCGGACGCTGTCGGAGCAGCGCGACCGGCACTGGGTGGAGCTGGTGCCCGGCACCCCGTGCCGTACGGCGTCGGGCGCGCTGGTCGACCCGTACGAGAGCGGCGACACGCGCGGGCTCCGCGTCGGCGGCCAGTCGGTCACGCCCGCCGGGCTCCAACTGGGGGCCGTGCTGGGCACGGACGGGGAGGCGGTGCTGTTCACCGCGGGCGACGACCCGACGGAACGGCACGTGTGGCGGTACGCGCCGGACACCGGCTGCGTACGGCTGAGCGGGGCGCCGGGGACGCACACGGCGGCGTACGGCGGCGGCACGGTGGTGCTGGACAGCCTGGAGCCGGACGGGCAGCGGGTGTCGGTGCTGCGCGGCGGCGTACCCGCGGGGACGATCCGCCCGCTGACGGAGGAGCCGTGCGTACGGCCGCGCCCGGAGCTGCTGGTCCTCGGCGAACGGGAGCTGCGCGGCTCGCTGTTCACCCCGTCCTGGTACGAGCCGGGGGCGCCCGGCAGCGCGCCGCTGCCGGTGCTGCTCAGCCCGTACGCCGGGCCGGGCATCCAGCTGGCCGTACGGGCGCGGCTGGCGCAGTCGTGCGTGGCGCAGTGGTTCGCGGAGCAGGGGTTCGCGGTGCTGGTGACGGACGGGCGGGGCACTCCGGGGCGCGGGCCGCGCTGGGAGAAGACCGTCCGCGGCGACCAGTTGACGCCCGTGCTGGAGGACCAGATCGACGCGCTGCGCGCGGTCACCGCCGACCGGCCCTGGCTGGACAGCGGACGGGTGGCGGTGCGCGGCTGGTCGTTCAGCGGGGCGCTCGCGGCGGCGGCCGTGCTGCGGCACCCCGAGGTGTTCCACGCCGCGGTGGCGGGGGCGCCGCCCACCGACCAGCGGCTGTACGACACGCACTGGAAGGAGCGCTACCTCGGCCACCCCGACGAGGAGCCGGACAACTACACCCGCAGCTCCGTCGTCCACGAGGCCGCCGCGCTGCGTCGCCCGCTGCTGCTGGTGCACGGACTCGCGGACGACAACGTGGCGTTCGCGCACACCCTGCGGTTCTCCTCGGCGCTGCTGGCGGCCGGGCGGGAGCACAGCGTGCTGCCGCTGACGGGGGCCTCGCACATGGTGCACGACGAGGTCGCGGCGGAGCGGCTGCTGACGTTCGAGCTGGACTTCCTGCGCGGCGCGCTGCGGCGTTGAACGCGGGGGCGGCGCGGCGCGTAAGAAGGGGGGACCGTTCGCGGCCGGACACGCGCCGGAACCGCCACCACAGAGGGAGCCCGCCATGACCGACCACCTCACCTCCCGCCGTACCGTCCTCGCCGCCGCCGGGACCGTTCCGCTCGCCACCGCGCTCGCCGGGTGCGGCGACTCGGAGGACTCCGGCGGCGGTGACGCGGGGAGCGACACCGGCGGCGAGGGCGGCGACGGCGGGAAGAGCCCCGACGCCGAGGAGAGTAAGGGGCAGGAGCTGGGCAAGGCGGCCGACGTGCCGGAGGGCGGCGGCAAGATCTTCGAGTCGGAGAAGGTCGTCGTGACGCAGCCCAGCGCGGGCGAGTACAAGGCGTTCTCCGCCGTCTGCACGCACAAGGGGTGCGTGGTGACGTCGGTGGGCGACGGTGCCGTCAACTGCGCCTGCCACGGCAGCAAGTTCGACCTGGCGGACGGCTCCGTCAAGGCCGGTCCGGCGACGAAGGCGCTGCCGGAGGTGAACGTGACGGTCGAGGGCGGCAGCATCAAGCTGGCCTGACGGCGGGCGGGGGGGGCGGCGCGCCCGGCGCGCGTGCGCCGCTCCCCCGCCGGGCGTACGGAGCCGGGGGCGGGGGTCGTACGGGCGGGGGCGTCGTACGGGACGCGGGCGCGGGCGTTGTACGGGCGCGCGTGCCACTCAGCCGCCGATGTCCGCAGCCGACCGCTGGAGCGCCTCGACCACGGCCCGGATGGACGGCCGCCGGTCGGCGTCCTCGCGCCAGATCGCGTAGACGTGCCGGCGCATGGTGCTCCGCACCGGCACCACCACGACGCCCTCCGGCACCGGGCCCCGGCCGAGCCGCGGGGCGATGGCGACGCCGAGCCCCTGGGCGACGAGCGCGAGCTGCGTGTGGTGCTCCTCCGCCATGTGCGACAGCCGCGGCTCGACCCCGTCGCTGCGCAGCGTGAACATCAGCCAGTCGTGGCAGAACTCGCCCTCGGGCCAGGAGACCCACTCGTCGTCCGCGAAGTCCCCCAGCGCCACCTCGCGCCGCCCCGCCAGCGGGTGGTCGGCGGGCAGCGCGACGTCGGCGATGTCGTCGTGCAGCGGTGCCTTGGCGAGGCCGTCGGGCAGGGACAGCGGGCGGTTGTGCCAGTCCAGTACGACGGCGAGGTCGATGTCGCCGCGTACCAGCTCCGGCACCGACCGGTGCGGCTCCATCTCCGACAGGCGGGCGCGCAGCTGCGGGTGGTCGCGCCGGAGCGCCGCGAGGGCGGCCGGGAAGAGGCCGCGGGCGGCGGTGGGGAAGGCGCCGAGGCGGAGTTCGCCGACGGGCTGGCCACGGTGGGCCTCCAGCTCGGCGTGGGCCAGTTCGAGCTGGGAGAGCATGCGGGCGGTGTGCCCGGCGAGGAGGCGGCCCGCGTCGGTCAGCCGGACCCCGCGGCCGTTCTTCGCCAGCAGCGGCTGGCCGGTCTCCCGTTCGAGCTTCGCCATCTGCTGGGACACGGCGGAGGTCGTGACGTGCAGCGCGTCGGCTGCCGCGCCGACCGACCCGTGGTGGGAGATGGCGTGCAGGACGCGCAGGCGGTCGAGACTCAACATGTAAGCCACACTACGACATGGGCGAAGAAGGAATCACTTGTGCTTACCTTTCGTAAGCGCCACCGTAAACGCATGCCAGCCGTCACCCGCACCCCGGTCCCCTCAGCCCCCTCCCCCACCGCACCGGCCGCCGCGCCCCCTGCGGCCTCCGCCCCCTCCGCGCCCGACCGCCGTACGGGTCACCGCCTGGACTGGCGCGTCAGGTTCGCGGCGCTGTCCCTCGTGTGGGGGTTCAGCTTCCTGCTCATCAAGCTCGGCACGGAAGCGTACGCCCCGCTCCATGTCTCCTTCGGCCGCCTGCTGTTCGGCGCGCTCGTGCTGCTCGCCGTGCTCGCCGTACGGCGGGAGCGGCTGCCGCGCGGCATACGGCTGTGGGGCCATCTCGCGGTGTCGGCGTTCCTGCTGAACGTCCTGCCGTACTCCCTCTTCGCCTACGCCGAGCTGACCATCCCCTCCACCCTCGCGGGCATCGTCAACGCGACCTCGCCGCTGTTCGCCATGCTGCTGTCCTTCGCCGCCCTCTCCGACGACCGGCCGACGCGCCGCCGCGTGGCGGGCATGGCGGTCGGCTTCGCCGGGGTGCTCACGGTGCTCGGCGCCTGGCAGGGCTCCTCCGGGCACGACCCGGTGGGTACGGCGATGGCGCTCGGGGCGTCGGCGAGCTACGCGGTGGGGTGGGCGTACGTACGGCGGACGCTCGCCGGGAGCCCGTACTCGCACACCGCCATGTCCGGCGGGCAGTTGCTCGTCGGCACCGTCCAACTCGCCGTCGTACTGCCGCTGTTCACCTCCGCGCCGGACTCCTTCGCGGTGGTGCCGCTGCTGGCGGTGGTCGCGCTCGGGGCGCTGGGGACGGGGCTGGCGTTCCTGCTCCAGTACGGACTGGTGGCCGAGGTCGGGCCGACCACCGCGCAGATGGTCACGTACTTCATCCCGGTCATCGCGACCGTCGCCGGAGTCGCGCTGCTCGGCGAACGGCTCACCTGGAACGCCCCCGTGGGCGCCGCCGTCGTACTCCTCGGCGCCGCGCTCGCGCAGAGCGGCCCGCGCCGGCCCTGACCGCCCGGCGCCGGGGCACGGGCGTGCGGCGCCGGTGCGGCTACCCGGCGCCGTCCGGGCCGTCCGCCGGGGCGCGGCGGCCCGCCGCGCGCGAGGCCGCGCGGATCGCCTCGCGGATACGGGGGTACGTGCCGCAGCGGCAGATGTTGCGGATGCCGTCGAGGTCGGCGTCGGTGATCTCGCGTCCCTCGTCGGCGAGTTCGCGCACCAGCGCGACCGCGGCCATGATCTGGCCGGGCTGGCAGTAGCCGCACTGGGCGACGTCCTGGTCGAGCCACGCCTGCTGCATGGGGTGCAGGTCGGCCCCTGCCGTGGCGGCCAGCCCCTCGATGGTCGTCACCTCGTCGTCGGGCCGCAGCTGACCGACGGGCACGGAGCAGGGGTTGACGGCCCGGCCGTTGAGGTGGCTGGTGCACGCCTTGCAGACGTTGATGCCGCAGCCGTACTTGGGCCCGGTGACGCCGAGCAGGTCGCGCAGCACCCACAGCAGGCGCTCGTCGTCGCCCGCCTCGACGGTGACCTGCTCCCCGTTGAGCCGGAAGGTGTGTGCGGGCATGGGTGCTCCGTGTGTCGTCGGATGCCCCGGGGCGGGCCCGGGTGCGTGCGGGCGGGTGGGGCGCGGGTGGGTGCGGACCGCGTACGGGAAAGGGGACGCGGGCCCGTTCAGCGGAGGCCGTCCAGGCCGTCGGTGGGCGAGGCGGGGACGGGCGGGACGGTGGGCTTGGGCTCGAAGGACAGGGTTCCGTGGTTGATCGGGAACGACGTCGGCATGGTGCCGGTGGCCCGGCCGTACGCGCAGGCCACCGCGGCCATGGCGGCGGCCACGCCCAACTCGCCCGCGCCGCCCGGGTGTCCGGTGGTGTCGGGCATGACGACGACCTGCACCTCGGGCGGGGTGTTCCACTGCCGGGTGTAGAAGTAGTTGTCCCAACTGGCCTCCAGGAAGTGCCCGTCGCGCAGGTGCAGGCTGGAGGTGAGCGTCTGCGCGATGCCGTCCATCAGGCAGCCGAGCATCTGCGCCTCCAGCCCGCGGGGGTTGACGGTGAGGCCGACGTCGACGACGACGACCGCCCGGGTCACGCGCGGGCCGCCGACGCCGTCGCGGATCGGCCGGTCCACCGTCTCGGGGCGGCAGTCCAGTTCGACCAGGACGGCGTTGCGGGAGTGGTACTCGGAGTGGAACGCGATGCCCTGCGCCACCCCTTCGGGCAGTTCGCGGCCCCACCCGCCGACCTCGGCGGCCTTGTCGAGGACGGCACGGGACCGTTCGTCGCGCAGGAAGTCCCGGCGGAACTCCATCGGGTCCCGGCCCATCGCGGCGGCGAGCCGGTCGACGACGAGTTCGCGCGCGCAGGCGACGTCCGGGGAGTAGACGTTGCGCATGCTGCCGGTGTTGAAGCCCTTGTCGACCTCGTTCAGCAGCCTGCTGTTGGCGCCGAAGTCGTACGGCAGGGACTGCGACAGGTGGAAGAACGTCTGCGCGAACCCGATGTCCCCGACCGGGAGTTGGGCGGCCAGCGCGGTGAACACCTCGCCCAGGCCGTGGCCGAGGTCGGTGGCGACGCCGGTGTGGCGCTGCTGGTAGCCGACGACGGTGTTCCCGACGTAGCCGATGCGCACCCGGGACGTGGCCATGGGGTGGGCACGTCCCTGGCGGGAGTCGTCGGCGCGGTGCCACATGAGCTTGACGGGCTTCCCGGTCTTCTGCGAGATCCGGGCCGCCTCCAGCGCCGCGTCGAAGAACAGCTTCCGGCCGAACGAGCCGCCGCCCTCGGTGACGTGGACGGTGACCGCGCCCACGGGCAGGCCGAGCGCGGCGGCGATCGTCTGCCGGGCCACGACCGGCGACTTGAGGCTGGACCAGATCTCCGCGCGGCCGTCCCGTACGTCCGCGATCGCGCAGTTGGGCTCCAGCGCGCTGTTGCCGCGGAAGTGGAACGTGAACCTGCCCTCGACGCTCTTCGTCAACGGCGGCAGCACGATGGGCGGTTCGGCCGCGCGCAGTGACTCCCGCACGGACTCGTCGGACTTGCCCTCGGCGGTGCCCGGCGCCCAACTGACCTCCAGGGCCCGTACGGCGTCCACGCACCGGCCGAACGTGGCCGCCCGGACGGCCACGCCCGTCGGGATCTCCACCACGTCGGTGACGCCCGGCATGGCGCGGACCTCGTCCGCGTTGGCGACGGACCGGACGCGGCCGTTGATCGTCGGCGGGCGGCACACCATCGTGGGCAGGGCCCCGGGGACGTCCAGGTCCATCGTGAACCGCTTGCGGCCGGTGACGGCGGCGAGCGCGTCGACCCGGCCGTGCGGCCTGCCGATCACGGCGAAGTCGCCGCGCGGTTTGAGCGCCACGTCGGCCCGCTCGGTCCGTACGGCCGCGGCGTCCTTGGCGAACGCGCCGATCCCGGCGCTCCGCCCGCCCGGACCGACGACCGCACCGGCCCGCAGCCGCACCTGGGACACCGGCACGCCCCACCCGGCGGCGGCCGCGCCCCGCAGGCGTCGACCGGCGAGGGCGGCGGCGACGCGGATCGGGGTGAACGTCGCGAAGGTCGTGTTGGAGGCGCCGGTCAGCTGGTTGAACAGCAGCTCCGGGCGGGCGTCGGCGAGGGTGACGCGCACCCGGGCGACGGGCACGTCGAGTTCCTCCGCGATGAGCATGGCCGTGGACGTGGTGATGCCCTGGCCGACCTCGGCGCGCGGCAGCGCGAAGGACACCGTGCCGTCCTCGTCGACCCGTACGGTGACGAGGCCGGAGGTGGGCAGCGCGGCGGCGGTCAACACGTCGTTGAGGTCGACGAGTTCGGTGATCTCGGGCGACGGCACGTCGGCGCGGGCGTCGGGTGCGGCGGTGAGTTCGGCGGCGGTCACCAGCGTGGGCGCGGCGAGCACCAGCCCGAGGAACCGGCGCCTGCCGACCGGCGCGGGGCCGTCGGGCGCCGGGCCGTCGGCGGGGGCCGTGTCCCGGCCGTGGTGCGGCGCGCGGTGGCGGTCGCCCCGGTTCGGTTCGGTGTCCAAGGACCTGCCCGTCTGCTCGTCGGGGTGTGGCGGCGTACGTGTCGCGGCGTACGTGCGCCGTACGGGTGCGCCGTACGCGCGTGCCGTACGGTCCCGGCCGCGGCGCGGCGGGCACGGGTGACAAGGGAACACCGTGCCGCGGCCGGGAGGAAGGGGTCGGTCGGGCCGGTTCGTGTCGGGGATCTCCAGCTCGACGCCCCGGCCCTCGGAGCGGAGGCGGGCGGGACCGTTGGTCCGGGACGGGGCGGCCGCCGTTCCCACGGTGTACGGGCGCACGAGCGGGATCCGGCGGGAGATCATCGGCCGGTCGTACGGCCCGCATCCCTCCCGGCCCCGGCGCGCCTCCCCCTCCACCTGCGCGTTTCCGGCCCGCGCGCGCCCCGTGCCCTCGACGCACCGCACGGAGTCGAAGGCGCCGCCGCCGTCCCCCGGGGCGTACGGTCGGCCCGAGCGTCGATCTTGGTCGGCGGGACGTCGGCTTGAGAGGGTGGGGGCACGCGGAGCCCCTGGAGGTGGTCGAGTGAGACTCGTCGAGTTCGTGCTGGACGGGCTGCTGCGCTTCGCTCCGGGTGAGCCGGGCCGGGCGCGGGAGGAACGCGTCGAGCGCGTGGTGCTGGTGGACTCGCCGCTGGCCGCGCGGGCGACGGGCGACGGGGACCTGGTGGTGGTCGCCGGTGGCGGCGCCGAGGTGTGGCGTACGGCGTCGGACCGCGGGGCGGTCGGCCTGGTCGCGTTGCGCGGGGCCGAGGACCTGCCGGAGCTGACCGGCGCGGCCCAGGTGCTCGTACCGGCCGGGGAGGCGCGGCCGGACGCGGTGGGCCTGTGGTCCGCGCTGGAGGCGCGGATGCGCCGGGCCCGCGAGGAGGAGCTGGTGGCGGCGGCCGTACGGGCCCGCCGTTCGCGGGAGCTGAGCCGCCTGCTGGTGCGCCTCGCCCGGGAACGGGACGGCGCCGCGGAGGTCGCCGCGTGGGGCGCCGGGCAGCTCGCGGCGCGGGTGTGGCTGGTCTCCCCCGGTGACGGGCCGCCGTTCGGCGCGGGCTGGGGCGGTTCGGGCGAGGTGCTGGACACGCTGGCGGCGGGCGCCGGTGAACCGATGGTGGAACGGGGTACCGCGCGCGGGGAGTACGGGGTGGCCGTGCGGGTCGGGTCGCGGGTGCCGCACCCGGTGCTGCTCGCCGTACGGGCCGAGGCGTGGACGGACGAGGACCTGGCGGTCCTCTCCGACGTGGCGTCCGGGGTCGAGGTGGCCGTCTGGGCGACGGACGTCGCCGCGCGCGCGGAGCGGCTGACATCGCTGTCGGCGCGGATGCGCGTCTCGGCGCTCCAGTACCTGATGGCGTGCGACCTGGCGGAGGCGGGCCGCGTCCTGGAGCACTTCGTGCCGGGGCTGGTCAGCGCGGGCTCCGGCGTGGTCGCGATCGTGGAGGGCGTCGACGGGGAGGACCGGCACCGGCTCGCGCGGATCGTCGAACGCGCCCTGCCGATGGGCTCGTTGACCGTGGAGTGCCCGGTCGAGGACCGGCACGTGATCGTCGTGGACCGCGCGCCCGACGGGCCGCAGGGGCTGATGGACGTCCTCCGCCCGGTGGTCCTGGCGAGGGAGGGCCGGGCGGCGGGGGTCAGCCGTACGACGCCGTGGCTGCGTACGGCCGGGGCGTACCAGGGCGCGATGGCCGCGCTGGCCCGCGTACGGGGGAAGTCGCCCGCGATCGGCGTCGACATCAGCGGCCCGGGGCTGGAGGAACTCCTCGGGCTGGACGCCCGCATCTGGTCCGCGCTCGTCATGCAGCCGCTGGAGGGCCTGCGCCGGACCGAGCACACCGAGCTGGCGCACCTCACGGCGGAGACCCTGTGGTGGGGACCGGACGCGGCGGCCCGGCTGGTCGGCCGCAGGCGCCGCGTACTGGCCGAACGGCTCGACAGGCTCAGCGAGTGGACCGGCCTGGACCACCGCGACCCCGGGCAGCGCGCCGGACTGCACCTGGCCGTACGGCTCTCCGCGCTGCCCGCGCCGCCGGTCCTGGACCAGACGGTGACGATGCACCAGGCCCTCGACCACCCCGGGGCGCGGTCGTGGGCGGAGGAGATCCTCGCGCCGCTGGAGGCGCCGCACCGGGACGCGTTGCGGGAGTGGGCCCGTACGGGAGGGGATCCGGCGCGGGCCGCCGAGGCGCTGGGCACCGGCGTACCGGAGACGGACGGGCTGCTGCGGGAGGCGGCGGCGCTGACCGGGAAGGAGCTGCTGCGGTATCCGGGGCCCGCCGAGGAGATGCTGCTGGCGCTGCACGTGGCCGGAGTGACGTCGCTGGGTAGCCTCCCGCCGTTGGGGGAACGGCCGTTGGCCGTCGGGCGGGGAGAGGAACCCATGGACGTCTCCGAGATCAACACGGACGAACCGCACGTGGCACGCGTCTACGACTTCCTGCTGGGCGGCCGGTGCAACTGGCCCGCGGACCGGCAGGTCGCGGAACGCCTGCTGGAGCTGAACCCGCTCACGAGGGTGGCGGTGCACGCCAACCGCGCGTTCATGCAGCGCAGTACGCGGTTCCTCGCGAGCGAGGAGGGGATCACGCAGTTCCTCGACCTGGGGTCGGGCATCCCCACGTCCCCGAACCTGCACGAGATCGCGCAGAGCAACAACGCCGGTGCCCGCGTCGTCTACGTCGACAACGACCCCATCGTGCTGGCCCACGCCGAGCCGCTGCTGCGCAGCACGCCGCAGGGCGCGACCGCGTATGTCGAGGCGGACGTCGTGCGCGACACCGCCGCGCTGCTGGAACACCCGGACGTGACGGCCCTGCTGGACGTCGACCGGCCGGTGGCCGTGAGCCTCAACGCGATCGTGCACTTCATGAGCGACGAGGTGGCGCACGGCATGGTCGACGTGCTGCGCGCCAAGCTGCCGCGCGGCAGCCACCTGGTGATCACCTCGATGACCCACGACTACGCTCCGGAGCTGATCGGCACCGTACGGCGCTACTACAGCGGGCAGGTCGTCCCCCTGGTGACGCGCACGCACGCGGAGATGCTGGAGTTCTTCAAGGGCACCGAACTGCTGGAGCCGGGTCTGGTCTCCGGCCCGCGCTGGCGGCCGGAGTCCGGCGCCCCGGCCGAGCGCGACGACCACACCAACCTGTACGCGGGGGTGGCCCGGCTCTGACGGGGCGGCGCGGGGCGGCGTCACCGCGTGATGTGCTGGGCCACCGCACGTACCGCACGCACCACCCGTTCCGCACGCACCGCCCGTACCGGGCGAGCCCCAGGGAGAACCGTGACCGACCACGCCAGCCACCCGCACGACCCGTCCCCGACCGGCCCCGCGGCGGGCGGGGGCGACCCGGAGCGGGCGAGTACGGCCCGCGCCTACGCCGGTTACCTCCGCCCGGCGGACGGAGGCGCCGCCCCGGAGGGCGACCTGGTGGCCGAGGTGCTGGCGGCCAACCCGGCCACGCAGGTGTCCGCGCGGGAGAACCGGCGCTTCGTCGCGCGGGCGCCCGCCGTGCTCGCGGGCTGGGGCGTCACCCAGTTCCTCGACATCGGCTGCGGCATGCCCGCCGAACCCAGCCTGCACGGGGCGGTGCAGGCGGTGGCACCCACCGCCCGCGTCGTCTACGTCGACCGCGACCCGGCGGTGCGCGCCCGCCACGACGCCCTCGGGCCGGGCGGCCCGCAGGGCGTGGTCCGTACGGTCGTGGGCGATCTGCGGGACCCCGGCGCCCTCCTCGACGACCCGGAGGTGACGGCCGTCCTGGACCTGTCCCGGCCGGTCGCGGTGTGCACGCACGCGGTCTTCCAGTTCTTCCGCGACGACGAGCGCGACCCGCGCGACGTGGTGCGCGAGCTGATGGCGCCGCTGGCCCCCGGCAGCTTCCTGTCCGCCACCCACGCCACCCCGGACTTCCATCCGGGGCGGATGCGGGCGGCGCTGGAGGTGTACCACCGGCACGGCGTCACGGGCGCCACCCTGCGCACCCGCGACGAGTTCGCCGGGTTCTTCGCCGGGCTGGAGCTGGTCGAGCCGGGGATCGTCCCGGTGCAGCGGTGGCGCCCGGACGTGCCGGAGGCGGATCTCCCGCCGGACGAGGACATGGGCTTCTGGGCCGCGGTGGCGCGCAAGCCGTGACGTGACGCGGCGGCGCACCCGTTCCCCGTGCACCCGACGTTCACCCGTTTGGGCGTACGTGGGCACTGCGCCACCCGCGCCCGGCACCCCGCCGCCGCCCCCTGCGTACGCCCCGGCACCGGCAGCGTCCCGCCCGCGCCCCCGGGGCACTGCGCTTGCGGGCGACGGCGGCCCGTGTGTCGCTGGGAGGACGCGCGCCCGCGGAAGGGAAAGCCCTTGCGCCACGCGTCGAACAAGGAGAGTGCTCATGGCAGGCGAGGCGTATCTCAGCACCAGCGAACTGCGCGGCCTGACCGTCCACGACCCGGACGGTGCGAAGGTCGGCAAGGTCTCCCAGGTCTGGCTCGACAAGGGCAGCGGTCAGCCCGAATGGGTCTCCGTCTCCACGGGCCTGTTCGGCACGAAAGAGACCTTCGTGCCCCTGCGCGGCGCACGCCGCGACGAGGACGGGCTCCAGATCGCGTACGACAAGGAACTGGTGAAGGAGGCGCCCCGGGTGGACGCCGACGAACACCTCGACCAGCAGGAGGAACGGAGGCTCTACCGCCACTACTCCGTCCACGACTCCGGCGGTCTCAGCGGCACCAGCTCCTCGGGCACGACGGGCGCGGCGGGCGCGGCGGGCGCGGCCGGGGCGGCGGGCGCCGCGGGCACCCGCGGCGCCAAGGGCGGCACCGGCGCCATGGGCGGCCACGGCGGGCACCGGCCGAGCGACGGGGCGGGCCGGGAACCGGCCGCCGCGGGCATGGGCCGCGAGGCCGCGGCCAGCCGCTCGTCCGGCAGCGAGGAGATGATCCGCTCCGAGGAGCGGCTGCGCGTGGCCACCACCGAGGACGAGGTGGGGCACGCGCGACTGCGCAAGGTGGTCGTCACCGAGAACGTCACCACCACCGTCCCGATCAGCCACGAGGAGGTGCACCTCGTCCGCGAGCCGATAGCCGAGGGCGACCGCAGCGCGCGGGGACGCATCGGTGAGGAGGAACGCGAGGTCACCCTGCACGCGGAGAAGGCGACCGTACGCAAGGAGACCGTGCCCGTCGAACGCGTACGGCTGGAGACGGACAAGGTCACCGAGCAGCAGGAGATCACGGACACCGTCCGCAAGGAGCAGCTGGAGTACGACGACCCCTCGGCGCAGGGCCGCGGTCGTCGCGGCGAGGGCCGGGGGCCGCGTCACTGACCGGCGAGCGGGCGAGCGCAGGCGGACGGCCGCGCCGTACCCGGGGCAGCGCGCCCCGGGTGCGGCGCGGCCGCGCGTACGTGCGCCGTGCGGCCGGTGGCGCGCCGTCAGGCGGCGGCGCGGCGGCGGACGACGCGTTCCAGGATGCCGAGGGTGGCCTTGAGCGCCGACTCGGGGACGACCGGGAAGGTGACCCGCCGCCGCCACTCCTCGCCCACCCGCGACCAGTCGTAGTACGAGGTGACGAGGGTGCCGCCGTCGGCGGGTGCGAGCCGGTAGCCGTACACGTGCCCGGCCGGGGGCCGTCGCCGGGACTCGACGGTCCAGGCGATCTCCGTGTCGGGGGTGAGCGCGGTGATGACGACCTCGACGTCGTACCGGCCCAGCGGCACGTCCCCCAGCGCCTCCCGGTCCATGTGCACCAGGAACCGGTCGCCGGGCCGCCGTACCCGCTCCCCCTCGGCGTCCAGCAGCATCCCGGAGGCGTCGATGTCGACATGTCCCCTCGGGTCGGTCAGGACCGCGAAGACGTCCCGGGCCGGGGCGGGCACCAGCCGGGAGACCTCGATCCGCCGGAGCCCGTCGGGCAGGGGCGGTGTCGCCGCGGTGGCGGTGAGGACCGCGCGGCCGAGGGTGTGCCCGGCCATGGCGAAGCCGAGGTACGCGGGCGTGGCGTCGTCCGGTACGTCGACCGTCGCGACGTCGAGGGCGTGCACCACGACCAGGTAGCGGTGCGGGCCGTGCCCGGCGGGCGGGGCGGCGCCGAGGAAGCGCGGGACGCGGGCGTCGTTGGGCAGTTGGCGGGCGCCGTCGGGGAGTCCGGAGCCGGTGTCGTCGCCCGCGCCCTCGGGCAGCGAGACGGTGCTCGCGGGGAGGTCGGCCACGGCCCAGTGCCAGAAGCCGGAACCGGTCGGGGCGTCGGGGTCGTACACGGTCACCGCGTAGCTCCTGGTGCCCTCCGGGGCGCCGCTCCAGGACAGCTGCGGGGAGGCGTCCTGGCCGCCGGGGACGCCGGAGAGCCCGGAGAGCTGCGCGACGGGCCACGGCTCGCCGTCGGCGACGGTGGTGCTGGTGACGGTGAAGGGGGCGGCGTCGGGGAGGCGGGCGAAGGGGTCGGTGGCAGTCATCGGGTGCTTCCTTCCGTGGAGACGTGCGCGGGTGGGTACGCGGGTGCGCCGGGTACCCGTACGCCGCCCGGTCGAGGGGCGGACCGGGCGACTCCTGATCGACCATAACAGCAATAATCGATTATCAACCGGACCGTCTATGCTGGCACCCATGACAAGGACGGCCGACCCCGGCGCCCCAGCGCCGAAACAGATGCTCTCCGAGCAGGTCCACACCCGGCTGCGGGATTCGATCATGCGCGGCGACCACGCACCCGGCGCGCCCCTCAAACCGCAGGACCTGGCCCGGGAGCAGGGCGTCAGCCTGGCCGTCGTCCGCGAGGCGCTGGTACGGCTCGTCGGGGACGGCCTCGCGGACCGGCTCCACAACCGCGGCTTCGCCGTGCCCGCCTTCGACGACCGGCGCTGGCGGCAGATCGTCGAGGCCCGCCGTACGGTCGAGCCCGTCATGCTGCGGATGGCCGTGGAACGCGGCGACCTCGACTGGGAGTCCCGCGTACGCGCCGCGCACCACCGGCTGGCACGCACCCCGCCGTACCCGCCGGGGTCGGGGCGGCACTACGGCGAGGAGTGGTCGGAGGCGCACCGGGTCTTCCACCGGACGCTGCTCGACGGCTGCGGCAACCCGGTGCTGCTGGAGACCTTCGACCGCACCTGGACGGCCGGTGAGCTGGCCCGCCGCTGGTCGGCACGGAGCGCGCCGGAACGGGACGGCGCGCTGGAGCACCGGCGACTGGAGGAGGCGGCCCTGGCGCGCGACGCCGACACCGCCGCCGCGCTGCTCGTACGGCACCTCACCCTGACCCTGACCGGCCTCGACGGCACGGAACCGGAGGGCTGACGGCGCCGGTCGTACGGGGGCCCGCGTACGGCACCCACGCGGCGTACGCCGTCAGGGGGTGGCCAGCAGCCGGTCCACCGCGCGACCGAACAGGCGGCGGGAGACGAAGCCGACGACCGGGTCGCACCAGCGCGGCTGCCAGCGCAGCCGCAGGTCCTCGCGCCAGACGGCGCGGGAGCCGGTCCCCTCCGGCCGCACCTCGATCTCGTTCCAGCCGAGGACCCACCGGCCGCGCTTCTCGACCCGGCAGCGCCCGGGGGCGCCGTGCCGTGGCGGCTGCCACGCCACCACCTCCATCGGGTCGTCAAAGGCGACGCCGAGGAAGCGGGTACGGGCGTTGAAGGCGGTGCCCACGCCCTCCTCCGCGCGCGCGGTGACGGTGACCTCGGTGAGCGGGATGACCGCCGAGTGGCGCTCCCAGCCGGTGAGACGCCGCCACGCCTCGTCGGCGGGGAGACCTGTTGACCTGTCGACACTGAAGGTGGCCATGGTCCGACCCTAGGTGGTGTCCGGCGCGTCCCGCCCCGGCCACGGCGGTCGCGGGTGGCCGTACGCGCGCGGGCGGCGCGTCAGCCGCGCGCCGCGCGGACCCGTGGGGCGGGCGGCCACGCGGCGTCGAGGGCGGCGCGCGCGTCCGGGGGCAGGTGGCCGCCGAAGGCGGGGTCGGCCGTCAACCGCCGCGCGTACGCCCACACATGGCCGTACGCGGCGGCGTCCGCGCCGAGCGTGTCGAGGGGGCGCGGCGGGATGGCCGGCGCCACCAGGGCAGCCCACGTCTCGACGTCCGCGAGGCTCGGGGCGTCACCGAGGAGGTACGGGCGTACGGCGAGCCGCCGGTCCCACACCTCCAGCGCGCCCAGCAGTTCGGCCAGGCCGTCGGCGCGGGTGGTGGCGGTGGCGGCCGGTCGTACGGCGCGTGCGCAGAGCCTCCCCAGGGTGTCGACGGCCTCCTCCGCGCCGGCCGGGTAGAGGTCCGGGCCGTGACCGCCGAAGCGGCGCGCGAGGTCGCGCAGGATGTCGGGGGTGTGGGTGCTGACGATGGTGCCGGTCCAGTCGTCGCTGAGCACCGGCGCCACGGCGGGCCCGGGGTGCTGGTGCCAACTCGCCTCGTAGAGCGCGGCCAACGCCCGGTGACCGCCGCCCGGGGCGTCGGGTACGGCGGGGAGCGGGGTGACCGGAAGGGTGTCACCGAGGTCGAGCAGGCCGTGGACGACGGCGAGTTGGAGGGACTCCGGACAGGACGGCGCGAGGTGCAGGCGGTAGCGGCGCGGTACGGCGTAGTGGCCGCTGCGGGCGTCGCGCCCGATGCGGCCGCGGAAGCGCGGAACGGGCGCCGCGCGCGCGGAGGCGGCGAACGGTGCGGCAGCGGGAGCGGTTACGGCTGTGGCTGCGGATACGGCTGCGGGGGATGCGGCGGGTGAGAATGCGGCGGGCATGCGTCTCCCAGGGTGCTCGGTCACGGGCGTACGGGCCGGGGCGCGCGGCGTCGTCGGCGCGGCCGGGACGTGCGGGGGGGGCGACGTGCGGGGCAGGGGCGACGTGCGGGTGGGATGCGGGCTCCTGGTCGGGCGGCGCCCACCGGGTGCGTGCCTCAGGCACGGCCCCCCGGCGGTGCGCCCTCGGCGCCGGGCGCGGGACTCGCCGCGCCGCACACCCGCAGCAGGTCGATGTGGCGGCGGGAGGTCAGCGGCGGGGACGCGTACAGCGACGGCCGTACCGCGGCGCGGGACCGGGGTGCCGGGGCAACCGCCGTACGGGGGCGGGCCGTTCGGCCACGGACCGTACGGACACGGGCGGCGTCGCCACCGGGGTCCGGCACCGCACAACCCATGATTCCCTACCGTTCCACTAGGGTTCTCCTTCGGAGTGTCGGCCCGCACCCGTCCGCCGTCAAGAGCGCGCGCACGACCCGGCGCGCGCCCCTCAGGCGGGCAGCGTGAAGGGCGGGTGCGAGCCGTGCAGGAAGTAGTCCCCGACCTCCCGCAGCCGGTGCGCGACGGGCTCGCGCAGGGTGTGCGTCCGCGCGTCGCGCCAGAAGCGGTCGAAGCCGTGGCGCGCGGCGGCCGCGTCGGCGCCGACCACGTCCAGCGCGCGCGTGGCGCCGTCCTGCGCGGCCCGCGCGGCGGCGGCCTCGGCCGCCCCGGCGAGGACGGCGATCTCCGCGCACTCGTCGTCGTCGAGGTCCTCGCCCCGCGCCAGCCCTGCCTCCAGGGCGCCGAGCGCCTGGTCCGCCAAGGCGGCGGCGGCCCGTACGGCGACGGCCAACTCCCCGTACAGCGCGACGGCGTACGGGTCCCGCCGCTCCGGCCCGTCCGGCCCGTCCCGCCACGGGTGCACGGCGTCCGGCCACGGGCGTCCGGCGGCGGGCGGGCGCCAGGCGGGCTCCGCCCAGGGGGAGTCGGCCAGTCGCTCGTACTCGCGCACCTCCGCGAGCAGCCCCTCCGCGACGCCGAGGCAGAACTGCGCGGAGACCAGCCGGGCCGTCGGTGCGGCCAGGCAGGCGTACGGCGACAGGATGCCCTCGTCCGGCGAGAGCGAGCCGAGGACGTCGTCCGCCGCGACCGGCACCTCGTCGAACTCGACCGCGCCGCCCGCCGCCAACCGCTGCCCGAAGGTGTCGCCGCCGCCCCCGGCCGTGACCCCGGGGTGGGCGGGGTCGACGAGGACGGCCAGCGGTTCGTCCGTGCCGGAGCGGACGGCGCGGACCGCAAGCCGGTCGGCCACGGCGACGCCGGTGACGTGGCGGCGGGAGCCGCCGAGGAGGTACCCGTCCGAAGTGGGGACGAGGGTGAGCGGCGGCTCCCGCCCGGCGATGCCGCCGCCCCAGCACCACTGACCGGCGGCGGACTGCCGTTCGACGCGCTCGGCGCGGGCGGGGCTGGCGAGGTGGCGGGCGGAGGTGGACAGGAAGTAGTGGTTGCCGAGGAGGTGTCCGAGGGCGCCGTCCGCGGCGGTGACGGTGCGCAGCACGGCGTGGGCCGTACGCCAGTCGGCGCCGCCTCCCCCGCGTTCGGCCGGTACGAGCAGCGCCAGCAGTCCGGCCTCGCGCAGCCGCGCGACCTCGTCGAGGGGCGCCTTGCCCGCCTGCTCGCGTACGACGGCGTCCGTGGCCAGGTCGTCCGCGATCTCGCGGGCGATGTGCGGCCAGTCGGGCCGCTCGTGCCCCGCGGGGGGCGGGGTCGCGTTCTCTCCGTTGACCGGCATCCGCTTCCCTACTCGTTCGATAGGAAATCCAGGATATCCCCTGTGCCACGGACGAGGTCGGCGAAATCACCGAACGTGCCGGGGGTCGCCGCGCCGTCCAGCGCGCGGAGGTGGCACTCCGTGTCGCAACGGGCGGCCCGCCACGCCCGGTCCGACCGCCGCTCCCGCGCCGCCCGTTGCCCGTACGGGTCCCGGTCCGGCCGCTGCGCCCGTTCCCCGTAGGCGTCGTTCACCGGGGGCTTCCCGCGCCCGCCGGCACCGCCCGCGCGCCGGGCCGTTCGGCGTCCCGCGTCCCGACTCCCGCCGTGGGGACGGCCGTACGGGCCGGGTGCGTCCAGAGGCCACGCGCGGCCAGCAGGGGCAGGACGCCCTCACCGAAGTGGTACGCCTCCTCCAGGTGCGGGTAGCCGGAGAGGACGAACTCGTCCACGCCCAGCCGGTGGTACTCCTCGATCCGGTCGGCCACCTCCGCGTGGCTGCCGACGAGCGCCGTGCCCGCGCCGCCGCGCACCAGCCCGATGCCCGCCCACAGGTTGGGGTGGATCTCCAGCCCGTCCCGGCCGCCGCCGTGCAGCGCCAGCATGCGCCGCTGCCCCTCCGACTCGCTGCGGGCGAGGCCCTCCTGCACCGCGCGTACGGTCTCCGGGTCGAAGCCGCGCAGCAGCCGGTCCGCCTCGGCCCACGCCTCCGCCGCGGTGTCGCGGGCGATGACGTGGAGGCGGACGCCGTGGCGCGGGGTGCGGCCGTGGCGCGCCGCCGCCTCCGTGACCCCGGCGGCCTTCTCCGCGACGGCTGCGGGGGGTTCGCCCCAGGTGAGGTACACGTCCGCGTGGCGGGCGGCGACCTCGACGGCGGCGGGCGAGGACCCGCCGAAGTACACCTCGGGCACCGGGTCGGGCAGCCGCGTCAGCGCGGCGTCCTCGACGCGCAGGTGCTCACCCGCGAGGTCGACCGTGCCACCGGCCCACAACTCCCGTACGACGTGCAGGAACTCACCGGTACGGCGGTAACGGGCGTCCTTGTCGAGGAAGTCGCCGTACGCGCGCTGCTCGTGGCTCTCGCCGCCGGTGACGACGTTCAGCAGCAGCCGCCCGCCGGTCTGCCGCTGGAAGGTCACGGCCATCTGCGCGGCGAGCGTGGGCGAGACGAAACCGGGCCGGAAGGCGACCAGGAACCTCAGCCGCTCGGTGTGCTGGCTGACCATCGCGGTGGTCAGCCACGCGTCCTCGCACCACGCGCCGGTCGGGGTGAGCGCGCCGACGAAGCCCAGGTCCTCGGCGGCGCGGGCGATCTGCCCCAGGTAGGCGACGGTCGGCGGCCGGTCACGGCCGGAGGCCGTGGTGGGGCTGCCGTGGCCGCCGCCGACGACGTGGCGGCTGTCGCCGTTGGTGGGCAGGAACCAGTGGAAGGTGAGCGGCATGTCGGACCTCCGGGGGTGCGGGAGTGCTGGAACGGGGTCGTGGGCGGCGGGCCCGCGCGTCATCCGGTGGCCGCCAGCACCGTCGTACGGCCGCCGAGAGCGGCGGAGAACTGGTCGGTGACCTGCGCCAACGCCTCCGCCGCGCCGGGCGCGACGGTCAGCGCGCCGTCGGCGCCGACGGCGAGGTCGGAGTCGAGCGTGAACCAGCCGGGGACGATGTGCGCCGCGCCCATCGCGCTCAGCACGGGGCGCAGGGCGTAGTCGATGGCCAGTACGTGCGCGGACGTGCCGCCGGTCGCCAGCGGCAGGACGGTCCTGCCGGTCAGCGCGTACTGCGGGAGCAGGTCGAGCAGCGACTTGAGCAGACCGGAGTACGCGGCCTTGTAGACGGGCGTGCCGACGACCACGCCGTCGGCACGCTCGAACTCCGCCACCACGCGCGCGATCGCCGGGTGCCGGAGGTCGGCCCCGAGCAGCGCCTCGGCGGGCAGGCCGCGGACGTCGAGCGGGACCACCTGGTGCCCGTGCAGGGCGAGTCGGGCGTCCAGATGGCGCAGGAGCCGCGCGGTGCGGGAGGTGGCGGAGGGGCTGCCGGAGACGGACAGGACGCGGGCCATACGGGGACCTTTCGGAAGTACGGGGCGTGTGCGGGGAGTTCACCGACGCGTACGGTCGCGGTGGGGGCCGTGAGGGACGGCAAGGGCACGTGGCGGTACGCGCGCACGGGTCGCGGACGGCCGTACGGAACCCGGATGCGGTGCGGCGGACTCGCCGGGCGGTTGGCGGCACCGGGGGGCGCGGCGCGGTCGGCGGAAGGCCGACCGGCATGGGCGCGGCGGATGTTGCCCGGTCGACTCAGCGACGGCGGGTGCGACAGGAAGCGCTGGAGACGCGCGCGAGATCGACGTGACGGCGACGCGTGAGATCCGTCCTCCGCATGCCTTCCCTTCCTCGACGAGGCCGCGAGCGGCCGGGAGACCGGCCCGGCACTCCCCTTCCGGAGGCCGAACGGGGCCGGGGGCGACGGGAGTTCACGTTCAACGGCACCTCCGGCGCCCCGGCCCGCGCGGCGCGGCCAGGCGCCGCGACACGGCGGCGGGCGGCCACGGCGCGGCCAGCGGGGCGGGTGCCGTACGGGGTGCCGCCGGGCGTGGCAGCTCCAGGTGGTCGCGGAGGGTGCGGCCCGCGTACGCGGCGCGGAACAGGCCGGACCCGCGCAGCGCCGGTACGACCTCGCGCACCACGGCGGGCACGTCCGTGCCGGGCGCGGCGGGCAGCAGGTGGAAGCCGTCGACGCCGCTCGCCGCGTGCCAGTCCGCGAGGAGGGCGGCGAGTTCGGTCCCGGTGCCGGTGAAGCGCAGCGTGTCGGCGGGCGGGGGCGCCAAGTCGCCGTGTGCGGAGGCGGGTTCGGGTTCGGGGGCCTGCGCGTGCCCGCCGTCGTCGAGCCGGACCGCGACGCGCACGAGGACCCGCAGCCCGCCCGGCTCCCGTCCCGCGTCGGCCGCCCGGCGCAGCAGCGCGGCGCGGGCCAGCCACGCGGCGCCCGGCCCGTCGGCGTCCAGCAGGACGACCTCGGCGCGGGCGGCCGCGAACACCCATCGCGGGTCGGCGTCGTGCACGTCCAGCGCCACGGCGACCGGCGGACGTCCCTGCGCCGAGCCGGGCACGTAGGGCAGGCCCGCGCCGGGGCCGGTACGGGCGCCGGAACGCGCCCCGGGCTCGGCCAGCCAGCCCGCCCGGCCGCCGCTGACGGTGTCGAGCGCGGCCACCGTGTCGACGGTACGCGCGTGGCCGGTACGGCCCGCCGCCGCCGGGACCTCGGGGACCAGGCCGATCCGTCGGGTCAGCCGCGCGGCGCCCGCGAGCGCGGCGACGGCGACCGACCGTCCGCGCACGCCCCGCCCGTACGCCGTGTCGCCCACGGCGACGAAGTCGAGGCGGCCCTCCTCGGCCAGCCGGACGTGCGCGGCCAGCCGGTCGCCCGTTCGGGCGCCGGTGCCGGGGTCGGGGTCGGGTACGGAACCGGTGGCGAGTCCGAGTGAGAGGTGGAGTCGACGGGGCATGGCCTCAAGTCCTGTACGGGAGCGGGGAGTCGGTCACGAAGACCTCCGGGAGGGTCGACGGCGCCGACTCGCCGCGTACGGGCGGGAGTTCGGCGGCCGTCGACCGAAGGGCGGTACACCACGGGGGGCGTGGGAAGTGCCGACGCCGGGCGTCGGGGGAGGTGCGGCAGCGTGTGTCCGGGTCCGCGCACCGAGCGCGTACGGCATCGGCGTGACGGAGACCACTCGACCCGCGACGGGGTCGGTGAGGGGGAGGGCCGGTCAGACGGCCCGCTGCCAGGTCAGGCGCGACACGCCGCGGACCACACCCGACCGAAGTCGATGTGGTCGCGCGAGACCAAACGCCGCTGGACAGCCATGCGGACCATTCAGCAGGATGCCGGACCGCGCGTCAACCCTCGCCCGGATGCCGGACGGGTCGCGGGTGGCGGCCCGGCACGGTACGGGCGGGGGCGGGGGCGGGGGCGGGGGCGGGGGCGGGGCGACCGTACGGGGCCCGGCGGGCGCGCGCGGGAGGCCGACACGCGCGAACGCACCCGCGTCCCGTACGGCCACCGCCCGGCTCCCCACGTCCGTACGGGAGTCGGCCGCCGCGGCCGTGCGGGGCGGCGCCGTGCCTACGCCTCCGCGGCCTCCCGCGCGATGCGCGGGAACTCCGCGCCCATGGCCTCGGCCAGGGCGTTGGCCGCCGACAGCGGGCGGACCATCACCTGGAAGTCGTCGATCAGCCCGTCCTCGTCCAGGTGCAGCAGGTCGACGCCGTGGACCTCCAGCCCGTTGATCCTGGCGCGGAAGACGAGCGCGTGGTCGCGGCCGCCGGTGTCGTCGAGCTGGCGTACGTAGCGGAAGTCCTCGAAGACGCGCAGCACCGCGCGCAGGATCGCGGCGGTCATCGGCTTGCCGGGGTAGGGCGCGAACGCCACGGGGCTGGTGAAGACGGCGTTCTCGGCGAGCAACGCCTCCATCGCCCGGTGGTCGCGGGCCTCCACGGCCTGACGGAAGGACTCCACAGCGGCTCCCCCTCTCCCGGCCCGGCCACCGCCGGATCGGATAGTCAACTAATTGAATAGGTGCGCATGCTAGCGTCTCCCCCATGGCCCTACGCAACGCCGTCCTCGCCGCCCTCCTGGAGGGCGAGGCGTCCGGATACGACCTGGCGAAGGGGTTCGACGCCTCCCTCGCGAACTTCTGGATGGCCACCCCGCAGCAGCTCTACCGCGAGCTGTCCCGGCTGGAGGCCGAGGGGCTGCTCGCGGCACGCGTCGTACGGCAGCGACGGAGGCCCGACAAGCGGCTGTTCTCGCTCACCGACGCGGGGCGCGCGGCCCTGCGGGAGTTCACGGCGGAGCCCCCGCGTCCGGGCGCCGTCCGCGACGAGCTGCTGGTGAAGGTGCAGGCGCTGGACGACGGGGACCCGGACGCCGTACGGGAGTTCGTCGCGGAGCGCGCCTCCTGGGCACGCGCCAAACTCGACCGCTACGAGCGGCTGCGCGCGCGGCTGCTGGACGGCCGTACGGAGGAGGAGCACCTGCGGGACGCGGCGCGCGTCGGGCCGTACCTCACCCTGGCGCGCGGCATCGCCTTCGAGGAGGAGAACCTGCGCTGGTGCGCGCGGGTGCTGGCGGTCCTCGACGCGCGCTCCGGCGCGCGCCCGCCGCACGGCGGGGTCGCCCCCGACCGGGGGTGAGCGGCCCGGTCTTCACCGCTCCCCCACCGACCCGGCGGGACGGCGCGGCGGGCGACCGGGTAGAAAGACTGGGGCAACCGCCGCGTACGACCGCAACAGCCCTCTCACGGAGGCCACATGACCAGCCCCGAGTCCGCCGCGCCCGTGCAGTCCGAGGTGCGCACGCGGATGGCCGACATCTTCGCGGACATCGACTCCTTCGATCCCGCGAAGTTCGTCGCGCACCTCACCGACGACGTGCAGTTCCGTTTCGCCAACAACCCGCCCGCCGTGGGCCGCGAGGAGGTGCGCGAGGCCGTCGCGGGGTTCTTCGGCACCATCGCCGGGCTCGACCACCACGTGCGCGAGGCGTGGCGGGTGGACGACACGGTCATCGTGCAGGCCGACGTGACGTACACGCGGCTCGACGGCAAGGAGGTCACCCTCCCCAACGCCGACATCCTCACGTTCCGGGGCGACCAGGTCTCCGACTGGCGCATCTACATCGACCTGGCGCCCGTCTACGCCTGAACGGACCGCCCCCGCCGAGGAGTTCGCCGTACGGCCGGCGCCCGCGTACGGGACGCCGTACCGGCCGCCGCGCGTACGCCCGTACGGGTCAGGCGGGGTCCTCGGCGGTCAGTCGGCGCAGCCGTTCGGCGTCACTCGTACGGGGACAGGTGAGGCAGGCGTCGGCGGGCTCGATCGTGTAGTAGAGGCAGCATCCGGCGCGGGTACGGGTCGGGTACGACCGCCCGTCCGCCGCCGCCAGCCGCCGGAAGTCGGCGCCGCCGGGGAACGGCGCGACGGGGCCGGGGAGCAGCGCGTGCGCCTCCGCCAGGGAGCGTTCCTCCTGGTCGAGGGTGCGCCCGAGGTACCAGACCCCGGAGACCAGGTCGTCCCCGACGAGCCCCCACAGCGCGCGCGGCCCGCGCCGGACGACCGGCGCGACGGCCGCGAGCAGCGGCCGTACGTGGTCGGCGACCGCCGCGCGCAGCTCGGCCCGCAGCGCCTCCTCGTCCGCGACGACCCGCACGTCGGGCAGCGCGCACGCCGGGTCGTCGGGGAGGCAGGCGAAGCCGCCGGTGACGACGGTCTCCAGGGCGCCGGTGGCGAGGTCGATCCGTACGTCCTGGAGGCGTACGCGGGGGACGCGCCGCTCCTCGTACCAGGCGCCGCTCATCAGCAGCGCGACGTTCCAGACGTACGAGTGCAGGGCGCGGGAGGCGGCGACGTCGCGGCGGACGGCGCGGCCGTGGCGTTCCAGGAGGCGGGTCTGCTCGGCGTCGACGAAGGCGGTCAGCAGCTCGGGGCGGTCCGCGAGGTCGGCGGCGCACACCTGGCCGCGGGCGGGTCGGGAGCCGGGTTCCGCGATCGCGACCTGGAGGGACTCGCAGGTCGCCGCCAGTCGGCGGTACGCCGCGGCGAGCAGGCTGGGGGCATGCGCGGCGGCCGACGCCGCCGGGGTCTGCCGGACCGGGATCATGGAACTCCTCGAACTCACTGACACGTGATCCACATAGTAAGGTAAGCCTCACTTCAGTCACGGCAGCCACACGCGCCCCGGGAGTGTCAGAGTCCAGTGCGGTTATACCTGTTGGCCCTCAACCCCACCGACTCGGTACGGGAGGGCTTCCTCCCCGCCGCCCGCGGTCTCGGTCTCCGGGTGACGGTGCTCACCGACCAGCCGACGGCCCACGGCGGGGACGAGGACGGTGGCGGTGGCCCGTACGGGGGCCACGGGGACACCGTAGCGGGGGACGTCGAGATCCTCGGATGCGACGTACGGGACTTCCGCGCCGTGATCAGCCGGATCTCCGCGCACCACCGGCCGGACGCCGTCTTCACCAACAGCGACCACCTCCAGACGCAGGCCGCCCTCGCGGCGGACTACTTCGGGCTCCCCGCCAAGGACTGGCGCGCGGCCCTGCGGACGAAGGACAAGGCCGAGACCCGTCGCCACCTCGCCGCCGCCGGGCTGGACGCGGTGTGGTCCGCCGAACTGGCCCCCGGGCGGGACCCCGCCCCGCTGGCGGCGCGCGCGCCGTACCCGTGCGTGGTCAAACCGCGCGAGGGCGTCGCCAGCGAGGACGTGTTCCTGGCCGCCGACGCCGCCGAACTCACCGCGCGCTGCGGGGAGATACGGGAGCGGCGCCCGGACGCGGCGCTCGTCGTCGAGGAGTACCTGGCGGGCGAGCTGCACACCCTGGAGACCCTCGGGGACGGTCACGTACGGCACGTACTGGGCGGTTTCCACACCGAGTTGTCGCCGCCGCCGCACTTCATCGAGGAGCGCATGGCGTACGAACCCGCCCCTCCCGCCGGAGTGTTGGCGCAGGTGCTCGCCCAACTCGACGCGCTGGGCGTGGGGTTCGGCGCGTGCCACACGGAGTACGTGGTGCGCGCGGGCCGGGCGCGGATCGTCGAGGTCAACTACCGCGCCATCGGCGACCAGTGCGACCTGCTGCTCGCCCGGATGCTGGACGTGCCGCTGTTCGAGCACGTCCTGCGGGTACATCTCGGGGAGCGGCTGCCCACCGCGCTCGGCGCGCGTACCGACCGGCGGGCACGGCTGACGTATCCCTGCGCCGACCGCACCGGGACGCTGACCGCCGCCCCCGGCCCGGCCGAACTGGTGGTGGACGGTGTCGAGCTGACGTACCGTCCGCTGCGCGAGGTCGGGGAGCGGCACGCACTGCACCGTACGAACCGCGACTTCCTCGGCGTCGCGCGCGCCGTCGGCCCGGACCAGACGCGGGTGGACCGGGTGGTGGCGGACTTCCTGGCCGCGCAGCGATGGGAGATCACGCCGTGAGGGTGTGCGACACCGTGGAGTCCGGGGCCGTGGTCCCCGGTGGCGGCCCGGCGCACGGCGCGGACCGCGACGCGGACGAGGCGGCGCTGGTCCTGCGCGTGCTGGACGCGCTGCTGCGGGAGGACGTGGCGGGGCTGCGCACCCGCGGCACGGTGGTGGAGCGGCCGGACGGGCGGTGGCTGCGCCTCGCGGACGACGCGGCACGGGGCGGAACGACGCCGGCCGGGGCGGTACGTGGGCGGACCGCGCCCGAGCGGGCCGTGCCGGGACGAGGCGTGCCGGGACGAGCCGTGCCGGGACGAGGCGTGCCGGGGCAGGCGGTACGCGAGCAGGCCGTACGCGACGGGGCCGACGCCCCTCCCCCGCTGCTGCTGCCGGTCACCGACGACGGCTTCCAGTGCGCGCTGCGCGCCCGGCTGCCGCTGCTGCTGCGCGAGCCGGACGGCGTACGGCTCACCACGTGCGGTGCCGTGCTCGCCGCCCTGGCCGCCTACGCGGACCCCGCCGACCGCGGCGGCTTCGACGCGTTCGCCGCCGAGTGCGGGCAGACGCTGGACACGACGCGGCTGCACACCGCCACGTGGCGGGAGACGGCCGACCGGCTCACCGCGCGCCACGGCCCCGACCCGGCGCGCTGGACGGGCCTCGTCGGGTCCCTCGCGTACGACGCCCTCGCCGCCCGCCACGACCACCCCGTCTACCCGACGGCCCGCGGTCGCGCGGGCCTCAGCGCCCGCCGACTCACCGCGTACGCGCCGGAGTTCGCGCCGCGTTTCGCGCTCCGCTGGCTCAGCCTGCCGCGTACGGCGCTGACCGTACGGGGTGGCGTCGACGACCTCCCTGGCTGGTGGCCCGGCGACGCGGGCACCGGTCGACTGGCCTTCCCCGTACACCCGTTGACCCCGGACGGGCCGCTGCGGGACGCCCTGCGCGCCGCCGGGCTCGACGCGGACACCGCGCTGCGCACGGCCCGGCCAGCCCGCGAGGCGGCGGAGTCGGGCGACCCGTACGGCCCGCCGCCGTACCCGCTCGGCACGCCGACGCTCTCCATGCGGACCGTCGCCCTCGCGGACGACCCCCGCACGCACCTCAAGCTGCCGCTGCCGACCGCCACCCTCGGGCTGCGCAACCGCCGCACCGTCAAGCCCGGCACCCTCACCGACGGCGCCGCGTGCCAGCGGCTGCTGGAGGAGGTCGTACGGCGCGAGCCGCGCTTCCGGGAGAGCGTGCTGCTCGCCGACGAGACCTGTTACGCGCACGCCGGGCACGAGCTGCTGGCGTTCCTCCGCCGCCGCTACCCGGCGGGGCTCGACGACGCGCTCGTCGTCCCGCTGGCCGCGCTCCTCGCGCCCGCCCCGGACGGGCGGCTCGTCGTCGACCACCTCGCGGACCGCCACTACGGCGGCGACCCGGTCGCGCTCCTCGACGCCGTGCTCGTACCGCTCCTGGACTGGCAGGCCACGCTGTTCGGCTACGGGGTCGCGCTGGAGTCCCACCAGCAGAACGTCTCCCTCGTCCTGGACCGGCCCGACCGTACGCCCCGGCCGGACGGGACACCGCCCCCTACCGAACCCCCGCCGCGCGTACGCCTGTTGTTCAAGGACAACGACGGCCCGCGCGTCCACACCGCCCGCCTGCGCGGCGCGCTCGGGCCGGGCGCGGACGCGCTCGCCGCCGCGTTCGACGACGCGCGGATCACCGTGGACGGCGACGGCCCCGTCGCGGACCTCTTCACCACCGTCACCGTGCACCTGTGCGCGGGCGCGTACGCGTACGGGCTGGCCCGCCACGGCCGCGCCCCCCTCGGCACGCTGCTGGCACTCGTACGCGACCGGCTGGGCGAGGCCGCCGAACGCCTCGGCACCGCCCCCGGCGAGCCCGGCGCCGTCCTCCGCGCGCGCGTCCTGGACGCCGACCGGCTGCCCGTGAAGGCGATGGTCACCGCGGGCACGCTGCTCAGCAAGGAGCGGTCCGGCGCGGCCGACGTCAACAAGCACTACGTCAGCGGCCCCAACTACCTCCGTACGGGAGCGTGAGCCGCGTGACCACCGCCGCCTCCCGCACGCGTGCCCACACCGCGCCCGGCTCCCCCGGCCCGTACCCGCCGCGCGCCGCCGCCGCGCCGCCACGGCCCGGCGCGTACGGCCCGTCGGCCGCGCCCGCCGGGCCGCCCGGCGCCGACGAGGCCGTCGCGCACACCCTCCTCAACTGTCTGCTGCGCGAGGTCTGCGGACCGGACGGGCAGGCCACCGTGCACGGCGGGCACCTGCTGCTCCGGCTCCCGCACCGCGGCGTGCTGCTGCGCGTCGCGGTGCGCCGCACGTCGCTGCTGGGCGCCCACCGCTTCACCGGTCCCGTCGCGGAACGGCGCGGCGAAGGCTGGACGGAGCCGGGCTGGCGCCGCCTCGCGGAGCTGACCCGCGCCGAACTGTCGCTCCGTACGGGCGTGGAGAACGACGAGTTCACCGAGCAGGTCGCCGCCAGCCACGCGGGCACGGCCGCCGCGCTGGCCCACGCCGCGCACACGCCCGGAGGCCCTGGGCAGGGCCCGGCGGCCGACCCGCTCACCACGTACCTGCGGTCCGAGCAGGCGCTCCCCCTCGGCCACCGCTTCCACCCCGCGCCCAAGGCGCGCGGCGGGCGCGACGCCGACTGGGCCGCGTACGCGCCGGAGGCCGGGGCCGCCTTCCCGCTGCGCCGACTCGCCGTGCGCCGCCACCTGGTGGCCGAGGACACCGCCGCTCCGGGCGCCGCCGCGCCCCTCGACCGGGCGCGGCCCGTACCGGACGGCTACCGGTCGCTGCCCGCGCACCCGTGGCAGTACGCGCTGCTGTCCGGCCACCCGTTGCTGCGCGCCGCCCTGGACCGGGGCGACGTCCTCGACCTCGGCCCGTACGGCCCGGTGTGCACACCGACCGCGTCGGTGCGGACGCTGCACGACGGGGAGTCGTTCCTCAAGTTCAGCCTGAACGTGCGGATCACCAACTGCCTGCGGAAGAACTCCCGTTACGAGCTGGCGGGCGCCGTCGCCCTCACCCGGCTGCTCCGGCCGGCGCTCGCCGACCTGGCCGCGCGGTTCCCCGGCGCGGCGGTGCTGCGCGAACCCGCGTACCGGGGCATGGCGCTGCCCGGCGCCGACGGCGAACCGGACCGGGCCCTGCTGGAGGGCTTCGGGGTCATCGTGCGCGAGGGGCTGACCGGCCATGTCCCGGCGGGCGCGACGCCGTTGCTGGCCGCCGCCGTCGCGGACGAGTACCCGACGGGCCCCTGGCACGTGTCGCGGCTGCTCGCCGGTACGGGCCCGGACGCGGCGCTGGAGTGGTGGAGCGCGTACCTGCGGCTGCTCGTACCGCCCGTCCTCGCCGCCTACTTCGACCACGGCCTGGTGCTGGAGCCGCACCTCCAGAACGTGCTCGTGTGCGTCGACCCCGACGGCATGCCCGTACGGGTCCTGCTGCGCGACCTGGAGGGCGCCAAGCTGCTGCCCGAACACCACGCCGACGCGCTCGCCGGGCTGCCCCCGGAGGTCGCGGGGCCGCTGACGTACGACGCGCGGCGCGGCTGGGACCGGCTCGTCTACTGCCTGCTCGTCAACCACGTCGCGGACCTGCTCGCCGCCGTCGCGGACCTGCACCCGCGGCTGGAGGGCGCCCTGTGGGCGCGGGTCGGCGACACCCTCCGCGCGTACGCCGCCGAGCACGGCTGCCCGCCGAGGCTGCGCGCCCTGCTGGCGGGCGTGCCGCTGCCCGCCAAGGCGAACCTGCTCACGCGCTGGGCGCGGGCCGCCGACCGGGAGGCGGGGTACGTACGGCTGCCCTCGCCGCTCGCCGGGCGGGCGGCGCGGGAGGCGGGCACCGGCACGGGCGGGGAGACGTACGACGGCACGGACACCCACGGCACCGGCACCGGCACCACCGACGACCCCACCAGGACGCCCCGATGAACGCCCCGACACCCGGCACGACCCCCGCCCCCGCCGTCCCGGCGGCCGTCCGCGACCGCGTCCACGCCCTCGACCCGGACCAGCTCCCCGCCTACCTCTACGACAGGACGGCGCTGCGCGCCCACTCGGCGGCCGTACGGGCCGCGCTCCCCGCGCCCGTCGAGTTGTACTACGCGGCCAAGGCCAACCCGGAGCCGGAGATCCTCGCGGCCCTCGGCACGTACGTGGACGGCTACGAGGTCTCCTCCGGCGGCGAACTCGCCCACGTCGCCGCCGCCGTGCCCGGCCGCCCGCTCGCCTTCGGCGGCCCCGGCAAGACCCCGGCGGAGATCGCCGCCGGTCTCCGTCTCGGCGTACGGCGCTGGCACGTGGAGAGCCCGCACGAACTGCGGCTCCTCGCGGACCTCGCCGCCCGCCCGGACGCCGTCGGCTCCACGGAGGACGGCGCGGACGGCGCGGACGACCGTACGGCCCCCCGCGCCGAGGTGCTGCTACGGGTCAACCTCCCCCAGGCCGACGACGCCCTGACCGGCAGCGCCCTCGCGATGGGCGGCCGACCCTCGCCGTTCGGCCTCGACCCCGAGCAGGCGGCGGCGGTCGTACGGCTGCTCACCGACGGCACGCTGCCGCACCTGCGGCTGCGCGGCGTGCACGCCCACCTCGCCAGCGGGCTCGACGCGCCACGACTCCTCGCCGTCGCCGCCTCGGTGACCGAGTGGGCCGCCGGGCTGGCGGAGCGGCACGGCGTCCCGCTCGACGAGGTCGTCGTGGGCGGCGGCATGGCCGTCGACTACGCCGCGCCGGACACCCGCTTCGACTGGGCGGCGTACGGCGCGGGGCTGGCGCGCCTCGCGCGGGCGCACCCCGGGGTGACGCTCCGCGTCGAGCCGGGGCGGGCGCTCACCGCGTACTGCGGCTGGTACGCCACGGAGGTGCTGGACGTGAAACGCAGCCACGGCGAGGAGTTCGCCGTCGTCCGTGGCGGCACCCACCACCTGCGGACGCCCGCGACCAAGGGCCACGACCAGCCGTGCGCGGTCCTCCGCTCGCCGCGCCCCTGGCCGCACCCGTGGGAACGGCCCACGGCGCGCGGCGAACTGGTCACGATGGCGGGCCAGTTGTGCACCCCGAAGGACGTCCTGGCGCGGCGCGTACCGGCGGCGGGGCTGCGCGCCGGGGACCGGATCGCGTTCGCGCTGGCGGGGGCGTACGCGTGGAACATCTCGCACCACGACTTCCTGATGCACCCGCGCCCCGGCTTCCACTTCCTGCCGTAGCCGCGCCACCTGCTCGCGGCGCGGGCACGGGCACGGGCACGGGCACGGGCACGGCGGGAGGCGTACGCCGTCAGCGGTGGCCGAGCACGTTCACCACCCGCCCGTCGGGGTCGCGGACGAAGAAGCGGCGTACGCCCCACTCCTCGTCCCGCAGCGGGTGCACGATCTCCGCGCCGCGCTCCCGCAGCGCCGCGTGGACCGCGTCCACGTCGTCCACCTCGACGCTCAGGTCGGGCACGACGGGCGCGGTCAGGTCCCCGTCCGGGAAGAGGCTGAGCTGCGCCGCCGGGGCGGACGGGGAGGCGAGCGTGGCGATCCAGCCGAGGTCCATGACCTCCGCCAGGCCGAGGGCGCCGTAGAAGTCGCGGCTCACGGCCACGGATCGGGTCGGCAGGTTGGGTACGACGCGGCGCACGGTCATCGACGGCCTCCGGTGGGACGGTGCGGTGGGCGGACACCCCCTGTCTACGCCACGGGTACGACAACGGGCCCGCGACGTGCGGGCGCCCCGACCGCCGGGCGGGCGGTCGGGGCGGGGGCGTACGGGCGACCCCGTACGCCGTGCGCTCAGCAGCGCTTGGAGCTGGCGGCCTGGTACTGGAGCGGCACCCCGGCCTCCCGCACCGCGCCGATGGCGGCGGTGCACTCCGTCGCCGTGGCGGTCGGGTGCGACCAGAACTCCTGGCCGTTGGTGTTCTTCCAGGTGCGGCTGCCGAGGACCTCGTCCTGCGAGTAGCTGTAGACGGCGGAGCTGACGTCGTAGTCCTGCTCCTTGTCGCGGAAGCTCTGCCACACCCACAGGTAGCCGTAGTTCTCCTGGCACTGGGGCGAGTAGAACTGCTTCACCGAGGCGATGGTCTCGGTGCCGCGCTTGACGTGACCGAGGGTGCCGATCTCGTACGCGTCCGGGCAGACGTCGGCCGCCTTGGCTGCGGCGCTGCGCGGGTTGCCCTGCGCGGACGGCGTGGTGGAGTCCGCCGCGGCCCGCTGGGACGGGCCGGGAGCGGGCCCGCTGCCCGCCGAGGCCGTGGCGGCGGGGACGAGGACGAAGGCGCACGCGGCCATCGTCACGGCGATCTTGCGTGAACGCATGGGTGGTTCCCCCCTGCTGTCTGCGGACTGCTGTCCGCGATTGGGTCGTTTCCCCCCGACGAACCCGGGCCCGAGCGTTCGGTTGTCAGGGAAGACCCGCGAGTCGGGCAAAGGGTTGCGGTCGCCTCAGAGCGGGCGGTAGACGGACAAGCGGAATGAGGCGGTCATTCCCACCGCTCCGCCGAGCCGCGCCGCGCGCTCCGCCGCCTCCCCCGCCTTCAGGTGGTGGCCGGTCGGCCCCATCGACACCAGGTCGGCGACCTCGCCGGGCGGCAGCGTGACGGCGTACTCCAGCGGTCGTGCCTCCTCCCGCCGGAAGTACGCGGACAGCGTGCGGTCGAGCCGTTCCTCCTTCGCCTCGTCGACGGCCAACGTGCCGAGCGCGTCGCGGAGTTCGGCCATGTGACGGGGTGTCGGGGTGACGACGAGCAGTGCGCCGTCGGGCTTCAGGACGCGCCGGAACTCCGGCCCGTTGCGCGGCGCGAAGACGTTGACGACGAGGTCGACGGAGCCCGTGGCGACCGGCAGCGGCTCCCACACGTCCCAGGTCGCGGCGGCGGCCCGGGCGTGCGCCCGCGCGGCACGGCGCAGCGCGAACTTCGAGGTGTCCAGGCCGAGTCCGACCGCGTCCGGCAGCGCGTCGAGCACGGCCGCCAGGTAGTAGCCGGTCCCGGCGCCCGCGTCGAGGACGGCGCCACCGGGCGGGCAGAGCGGCCCGGCGAGCCCCGCGAGGGCTGCGGCGAGCGGCCCGTAGTGCCCGGTGCGCAGGAACGCCTCGCGCGCCTCGACCATGGCGGCCGTGTCGGCGTTCGCGGCCCGCCTGCCGCCGGTCAGCAGGCCGACGTAGCCCTGCCGCGCGATGTCGTACGTGTGCCGCCGCGCGCAGGCGAGCGCGCTGCCCGTACGGGACAGCTCCGCGCCGCACAGCGGGCAGCGCAGCAGGTCCAGGGCGGTACGGGCGGGGCGCGAGGCGGCGCCGGGAGGTGTGGTGTGCATCCCGCCCATCATGCCGGGCGCGGTCAGCCCGCCGGTCCCCGCGCCCCCGCACCCACCCCGGCACCCGTACCGGCGCCGGCACCGGCGCCCGCGCCCGCGCCGGACGCCACCGCCACGGGCCCGCGTTCCCGGCACCACTCCGCCTCGACGCGGCGGTGGATACGGTCGCACGTCTGGTTGATCAGCCGGGACACGTGCATCTGGGAGATGCCCAGCTGCTCCGCGATGCGGCTCTGCGTCATCTCGCAGAAGAACCGCAGGTAGAGGATGCGCCGTTCGCGTTCGGGCAGGGAGCTGAGCTGCGGCTTGACGGCCTCCCGGTAGACGACCAGGTCGAAGCCGGGCTCCGGGGTGGCCAGGGTGTCCTGGAGGGAGTAGCCGTCGTCGGCGCTGGGCAGCTCCGCGTCCAGGGACAGCGTGCTGTAGCTCTCCAGCGCCTCCATGCCGAGCAGCACGTCCTCCTGCGACAGTCCGCTGTGCTCCGCGATCTGCGCGACGGAGGGCGAGCGGCCACCGAGGGTGAGGCTGAGTTCCCGGTGGCTGACCCGTACGTGGTTGCGCAGGTGCTGCACGCGGCGTGGCACGTGCACGTCCCACATGTGGTCGCGGAAGTGCCGCTTGATCTCACCGACGATCGTCGGTACGGCGTAGCTCTCGAACGCGGTGCCCCGCGACGGGTCGTACCGCGCGACGGCCTTCACCAGCCCCAGCGCCGCGACCTGCTGGAGGTCCTCCAGGGACTCGCCCCGGTTGCGGTACCGGCCGGCCAGCCGGTGCGCCATGGGCACCCACAGGCGCACCACCCGCTGCCGCAGCTCGTCGCGTTCCGGGCCGTCCGGGAGAGCCGCGATCCGTTCGAAGTCGGCGGCGGTGTCGGGGGCGTCGTCGTGGGGGTGGCGTGCGCGCTTGGCGCGGAAACCAACAGCGTTCATGGGCTTCGCTCTCCCATCGCACGGGACCCGGAGGGGCGGATCGCCGTGTGAGCAGGACGCGGCGGACACGCCCACCGGGGCCGGCGGGGTGCCTGCGGTCCGCAGCACGGGGGGCCACGCGCGCCTGGGGCGGCACGTGGCCCGACCGTCGTTCGCTTACGCCTTCACGCTACGCGCGGGCACCCGTACCCGCGATCCGGAGCGGCCCGCGCCGCCCCCGCTCCCGCCTCAGCTGCCGTGCGTCTCCCCGCGCGGAGCCCGCCGGGACGCGGTGTTCGTCCTGGCGGCGCCGCCCCTGCGTGCCTCGGCCGAGCGGCTGCGCCGACCCCGGCCGGGACGTCCGCCGCGCTTGGGCCGTTCGGAGGCGGGTGCCGCCACGGGCGCGGGCGGCGTGACGGTGACGGGCACGCCCGAGGGCGTACGGGCGCCGGTGACCTGCGCCAGCTCCTCGTCCCCGGGGCGTACGGACTGCGTACGGGGCTCGATCCCGGCGGTCGACATCAGCCGGGACATCTCCCGCCGCTGGTCCGGGAGCACGAGGGTGACGACGCGCCCCGTCTCGCCCGCGCGGGCGGTGCGGCCGCCGCGGTGCAGGTAGTCCTTGTGGTCGGTGGGCGGGTCGATGTTGACGACCAGGTCGAGCCCGTCGATGTGGATGCCGCGGGCGGCGACGTTGGTGGCGATCAACGCGGTGACGTGCCCGTTCTTGAACTGCTCCAGCGTCCGGTTCCGCTGCGGCTGCGACTTGCCGCCGTGCAGCGCGCCCGCCCGTACGCCGTTGGCCAGCAGGCGGCGGGTCATCCGGTCGACGGCGTGCTTGGTGTCCATGAACATCAGGACCCGGCCGTCGCGTGCCGCGATGTGCAGCACGGCGGGCGTCTTGTCCGTGTCGCTGACGTGCAGCACGTGGTGGTCCATCGTCGTCACGGCGCCCGCGGACGGGTCCACGGAGTGGACCGACGGGTCGTCGAGGAAACGCCGGACGAGCTTGTCGACGTTCCGGTCGAGCGTCGCGGAGAACAGCATCCGCTGCCCGTCCGGCCGTACCTGCTCCAGCAGCGCCGTGACCTGCGGCATGAAGCCCATGTCGGCCATCTGGTCGGCCTCGTCGAGGACGGTGATCCGCACCTCGTCCAGCGCGCAGTCGCCGCGCCCGATGAGGTCCTTGAGACGGCCGGGGGTGGCGACGACGACGTCGGCGCCGCTGCGCAGGGCGGCGGCCTGACGGTTGATCGATATGCCGCCGACCACGGTGGCGAGGCGCAGCCGTACCGCGCGGGCGTACGGCGTGAGGGCGTCCGTGACCTGCTGCGCCAGCTCGCGGGTGGGCACGAGGACCAGCGCGCGCGGGCGGCGCGGCTCGGCGCGCGTACCGGCGGTGCGGGCGAGCAGGGCGAGGCCGAAGGCGAGGGTCTTGCCGGAGCCGGTACGGGCGCGGCCGAGCACGTCGCGGCCGGTGAGCGAGTTCGGCAGGGTGGCGGCCTGGACGGGGAACAGCGTGTGCACGCCGTTCTGCTCCAGCGCCGCCTTCAGCTCCGCCGGGAGGTCGAGCCCGGCGACGGACTCCGCCGGGGGCAGCGCGGGCGTGGTGCTGACGGGCGGCGCGAACTCGCCGCTGACGGGCGCGGCGGGTCTGCCTCCGCGCCGCCGGGCGCCCTGCTGCGGGCGGGGGCGGCGGGGGGACCGTTCGCCGGAACGGTTGCTGCGGTCGGTGCGGTTCATCGGGAACCTTCCTCGGGACGGCACGTGTCGAGGAGGTCCCGGCGGCCGACTGCCGCACAAGGGAATCGCAAGAACGAACCGCGGAATCGCGTGGATCGGGGTGGTGGAGCCGGACACGCGCGGAAACGTCGCGGGCCCGCACCGGTGGTACGGGCCCGCTGCGCGCGTCGTGCGCGGGAGGAGCCCTGCGGACGCCTCCGGCGTGGATCAGACGACGTTGATGCTCTCGGCCTGCGGGCCCTTGGGGCCCTGCGTCACGTCGAACTCGACCTTCTGGCCCTCGACCAGCTCACGGAAGCCCTGAGCGTTGATCGCGGAGTAGTGCGCGAAGACGTCGGCGCCGCCGTTGTCCTGCGCGATGAAGCCGAAGCCCTTTTCGGCGTTGAACCACTTCACGGTTCCTGTGGCCATGTCGATCTCCTTGGGGTGGTGGAACGCGGCCCGCACTGCACGGGCCCGTGTCGCTGCGATGATCACCCGACGGGAGAAACACACCGGGAAACAGAAAATGCGCCTGGAGGTCCAGAACCAGCAGGCGCACACAAAGAATCCATGGGAACCACAACTGCAACTGGAGCCAAGGTAGCACGCCCCCGCCCCGACCGGCCGCGCGACCGGGGGCGGAGCCCCGCTCAGCCGGTGAAGCGCCAACGGGTCTGCCCCGGTGTGCCCTTGGCGAAGCCGAACGCCGTGACGGGCGCCACCCGGTACACGGGCACCGGCCCGCCCGGCGCCTCGTCGCCGCTGTGCCGGAACGCGCCGTCGCGCACGTCGAAGCGCCAGTCCGGGCCGTACTTGGCCACGTACGCCGCCGCGAGCGCCCGTAGCGCGTGCTCGTCGGTGACCCGCTCGGCGCTGCCCTCGACGACGAGGTCGAGGCCCTCGTCGAAGCGGTTGCAGCCCGTGGTGAGCGCGCACCGCGCGTTCCCCGCGAGGTTCCGCGCCTTCTGCTCGTCGGCCCCGGTGCAGAAGTGGAGCGCGTCGTCGTGCCAGACGGCGAGCAGCGTGGTGACGTGGGGGCGGCCGTCGGCCCGTACGGTCGACAGCCAGTACGTCTGCGCCGCCGCCAGCGCGGCGCGGGCCTCGGCCCAGGGGGTCGGTACGGCGTCCGGGCCGCTGAAGCGGGCGTCGAGGTGGGTCTGCGGCTCCGCGTGCGGGCGGGGGCCCGGGGTGGTGGCGGTCATGGTGCTCCTCCGGTGCGGTCCAGCGGGTGCGGGCCCGGCGGGCCCCGGAGGGAGGACGGTTGCGGCGCGCGGAACTCATCGCGGGCGGGGATGCCGCCGGGGTCCACGACGCCGTGCACGCGTGGTGGCCGCGCCCGGACGGGCCGGGCGCGGCCACCGTTCTCCCGCTCTACCCGCGTAGCGGTTCCGGCGTCACGGCCAGATCTCGTTCACCCACTCCGGGTGGTCGACGAACGGGTTCCGGTTGTGCTGGAACTGGTCGAAGATGACGTCGTTCCGGTTCTTCTCGAAGTCGTCCGGCGGGTCGGACTCGTTCCACTCCTTGAGCACCGAGGACCGGCCCATGAACGGGTCCGAGCCGTTGTCGACGTTGTCGTTGGGCTCCAGGTCCGGGGCGCCGTCGCCCTCGTAGCGGACCGCCATGTAGTAGATCATCCGGGCGACGTCGCCCTTGACCTCGTCACGCGGCTCGAACGAGTCGTCGTCGGTGAAGTTGCCCGGCGCGCCCTCGACTTCGGAGCCGCCCGCGTCGAAGTCCTTGTTGCCGCGGGTGCTGTTGACCGTCACGTCGGTCGGGCGCAGGTGGTGCACGTCCGTACCGGGGCCGGGTGAAGTGCCGAAGTCGCCGTGGGACTTGGCCCAGACGTGCTCCCGGTTCCAGTCGCCGGAGTCGCCGCCGTTGGCGTCGGCGCTGCGGGACTCGCCGCTGTAGAGCAGGATGACGTTGCCGTCGTTGGCCGGGTCCTTGTCGGTGGCCTTGAGCGCTTCCCAGACGTCGTCGTACGAGAGCGTCGTCTGCTCGCTGATGATGCCGTTCAGCGCGGACTTCAGCTCGTCGCCGGTCTTGCCCATGGCGTCCTCGTAGTAGGTGTCGTCGTAGGTGCCGACAACTTTCTGCGCGAGGGAGGAGGAGGCCGCGGGCTGGTCGGCGGGCGTGGCGGTGGCGGGTATCTGGGCCGTCAGGCCGGCGATCGCCGCGCCCGCGACCACGACGGCCAGCGATGTGCGGCGGGTTGGTCGCGACAGGTGCATGTGGGGGGTCCTCTCGGTGACCGTTGGTTGGCACAGGCATCCTGCCCCGTCATGCGCACCTCAACAATGGCCTACGGAGATCCATTCGGTGCCGATGCGGTGGACATGTCGTACTCGATCCCCAACTTCCTTGCCCACGCGCCCTGTTGAGCTGGGGCACTGCGTGCACGGGACAGCGAAAGGTGAACAGCCACTGGTCTAGACATCGTGACGGGGACATGACTACGTTGAGAGGTAGGTCCAGACCAACCTGACGCAGCGCTGCTACCTGCCCCCTCGTCCCCGCACCCAGGAGCTGATCATGCGTAGCGGACCCCACCCTGTCGCCGTTCTCGACAGCGAACCGTTCAAGGCGTACGTGCTCGGACTGTTCCGCATCGTCGTCGGCCTCCTCTTCGCCTGCCACGGCGCCGCCACCCTCTTCGACGTCCTCGGCGGCCCGCACGGCGGCGTCCCCGGCTTCCCGGACTGGCCCGGCTGGTGGGCCGCCGCCATCCAACTGGCCGGCGGCGCGCTCGTCCTCGTCGGACTCGGCACCCGCCCCGCGGCGGTCCTCTGCTCCGGCTCGATGGCCTACGCGTACTTCGTGGAGCACCAGCCCGAGGCGCTCTTCCCGATCGAGAACAACGGCGAGCCCGCCGCGATGTTCTGCTGGGCCTTCCTGCTGATCGCCGCCTTCGGCCCCGGCAACCTGGCCCTGGACTCGCTGCTCGGCCGCGGCCGCGTCCGGACCGCCGACGCCCCGGACACCCCGGACCTCCCGGGCGCCAAGGCCGCCGACACCGAGGAACCGTCCCGATCCGTCGCGGGCTGACACGAGATCACCCATTTGATCCTTTTTTCATACGGAACCTTCTGTGAAGGTGGGAAAGCTCATGGTGACCGAGCCCCCATCTCAGGAGTGATCCGTGGTGTTGTCCGTCTCCGGTGTCGTCCTTCTCGGCGTGATCGCCTTCGTCCTCTTCCGGAAGGACGGGTTGAAGATGTCGCACGCGGTGGTCTGCTCGCTGTTCGGCTTCTACCTGTCGGGCACGGCCATCGCGCCGAGCATCAAGCAGGGCAGCGCGAGCCTGGCCACCATGCTCGGCGGCATCCAGCTCTGACCCTTCCCCGCACGGAGAGCACCCGAGGAGGGTCACGTGGGCCTGCGCCCGCTGCCCGGCCTGCTGCGGCGCGACGGCGGGACGCCCCCGCGCCCGTCGCCCCGCCGCGGCCTGGACCGGAGTCTCGAAGTGGTGCGTACGGGTGCCGGTGGCGCCCGTACCGCGCTGCGCCCGCTCGGTACGGTCGCCCGCGGCCTCGGGCGGCTGGCCACGGCCGCCCGGGGCTGGTGGGAGCAGGCGCCCCAGGAGCGGCGGGGTCCCGCCCTCTGTCTGGCGGTGGTGTGCCTGCTGGTCGTCCGGCTCGTGCCGTACGGCCCGCAGGGCGCCGCCGTCGCCCTGGCGCTCGCCGCCTTCTGGTGGGGCCGCGACGGGGACGGCGACCCGCCGGAGCCCGAGGACACCGGCCCGGACGAGGCGCAGACCGCGCGGCTCCAGACCCTCTACGAGGCGCTGGTCCCGTACTTCACCGTCCCCGACGACCCGCACCCCGAGCCGCTGTACGCCCACGGCGGTGACTGGCAGCGGTCGTTCGAGGAGTTCGCGTTCACCGCGTCGGGCCGCCTCGCACGGCTGACGCTGCGCTACCCGCCGTGCTTCCGGGACGGCGAGGCGGCGCAACGCGCGCCCGTCGAACGGCTGTTGGGCGCGAAGGCCGGACGCGGCCGCGAGTACGCCTTCGACTGGGACGAGGAGCGGAACCTCCTCTCCCTGCGCGTGGTCGCGCCGCTCCCCACGGACATCTGCGCGCAGCCGTTCGTCACGGCCCCCGGCGAGATCGTGCTCGGTTTCACGGACACCGACGCCGTACCGCGCACGCTGCCCGTGACGGACGCCTCCGGTACGCGCGACGTACCGCCGGTGCTGTGGCGTACAGGCCCGCGTTCCACCGAGCCGCACCTGCTCGCGCTGGGCAACCCGGGGTCGGGGGTGAGCACCCTGCTGCGGTCGCTGGCGGCGCAGGCGCTGCGGTACGGGGACGTGCTGGTGGTGGACGGTGGCGGCTCGGGCGAGTTCGCGTGCCTGGTGGGGCGGGACGGGGTGCTGGGGGTGGAGTCGTCGCTGACGGGCGCGTCCGCCGCGTTGGAGTGGGCCGTGCACGAGACGGAGCGCAGGCTGCTGACCGCGAGCCGCTGCCGACAGGCGGGTGAACCGGTGCCCGCGGACGTACGGCGGCCGCTGTGGCTGCTGGTGGAACGGCCCGCCGTGCTGCGGCACATGGCGGGCGCGGAGGGGCGGCGCGACCCGCAGGAGCTGCTGGACGTGCCGCTGCGGCACGGGCGTGCGGCGAACGTGACGGTCGTGGTGGCCGAGCAGTTCGAGGGCGCGGAGGGGCTGACGCAGGCGGTGCGCGCGTACACCCGGGCGCGGGTCGTGCTCGGCGCGGCCTCCCCGGACCAGGTGCGCGCCATCCTCGGCGAGCCGCCCCGTACGACGCCGGTGCCCGACCCTCCGCCCGGACGCGGGTACGCGCGGCTGGGCGGGGGCCCGGTGCTGCGGCTCCAGGTGCCCGCGACGCCCGACCCGCACGACGAGGCGACGGGCGAGGCGCAGCGGCGCGCGGTGCTGGCGCTGCTCCCGGAACGGCAGCGGGCGGACGTACGGGTCGCGGGCGTGCGGGCGGGGGAGGTACGGACGGCAGGTGGGGCCCCCGCTCAGGCGACGTAGCTGCGCGGGGTCTCCGCCCCGGCGGCGCCCCCGGAGCGGACCAGTTCGGCGGCCCGCGCCAGGCGCTTCACCGCCTCCACGGCGAGCGCCTCGGGCAGGGTGAACGGCAGCCGTACGTACGCCTCGAACGCCCCGTCGACCCCGAACCGCGTGCCCGCGGGCACCCGCACCCCCAGCCGCTCCCCCGCCTCCGCGACGCGCGAGCCGGACAGGCCGCCGGTGCGGGCCCAGAGCGTCAGGCCGCCGCGCGGCACCGTGAACTCCCAGTCGGGCAGGTGCTCGCGCAGCGCCGAGACGAGCGCGTCCCGGTATTCGCGGGCCAGTCGGCGGCGTACGGCGACGGCCTCCTCCCAGCTACCGTCGGACAGCAGCCCGACGACGGCGAGCTGTTCCAGCACGGGGCTGCCCAGGTCGGCGTACGCGCGCGCGGCGACCAGGCTGCGGATGACCTCCGGGGAGGCGCGTACCCAGCCGATGCGCAGGCCGGACCAGATGACCTTGCTGACCGAGCCGACGGTGATGACCGTGGAGCCGCCCGCGTCGAACGCCGCCATGGGGCGCGGGAGCGCGAGGCCCGGGTCGAGCGGCAGCTCGGCCATCGTCTCGTCCGCGACGAGCAGGGTGCCCGCCGCGCGCGCGGCGGCGACCAGTTCGCGGCGGCGTTCCTCGTCCGCGAGGGCGCCGGTGGGGTTGTGGAAGTCCGCGACGACGTACGCCATGCGCGGCGCCGCGTCGCGCAGCACCTGCCGCCAGGCGGGCAGGTCCCACCCCTGCGGCTCCCCGGTCATCGCGACCGGCACCAGCCGGGCGCCGCCGCGCCGCAGCAGCTGGAGGATGTTCGCGTACGAGGGGTGCTCGACGGCCACGCGTTCGCCGCGCGGGGTGAGGAGGTGCGCGAGGGCGGCCACGGCGCCCATCGCACCGGTGGTGATCATGATCTGCTCGGGCATGGTGGGCACCCCCCGCGCGGTGTACCTCTCCGCGATCGCCTCCCGCAGCACCGGCAGACCCGCCGGGTAGTCGCCGTGCGTGCGGATGTAGGGCGGGAGTTCGGCCAGCGCGTGTTCGAAGGCGCGGCTCAGGTACGGCTCCGGGGCGGACAGCGCGGCACAGCCGAGGTCTAGCACCCGGTCCGCGGCCTCCGGCGGCAGCGGCACCAGCTCCCCGGTGGGCAGCGGGTTCCCGTCCGGCATCGCGGTCCAGCTCCCGGCGCCGCGCCGGGACGCGAGGTACCCCTCGGAGCGCAGCTCCTCGAAGGCGGCGGCCACGGTCGTACGGGAGACGGCGAGGGCGGCGGCCAGTTCCCGTTCGGCGGGCAGGCGGGCGGCGACGGGGACCCGGCCGTCGAGCACGAGCGTGCGGATGCCGTCGGCGAGGGAGCGGTAGGCGGGCGTACGGCGGGCGCCGCCGGAGCCGCCCCGCGCGGGCGCGTCCGGGCCGGAGCCGGGGCGCTGCGGGCCGAGCAGGCGGGCGAGTTGGGCGGAACCCACCGCGGAGGTCCACTGGGGCACTTGATCAGTCCACCTCTCCCGTATTGGCCATGGAACTGGCCTCGTTCCGCGTTCCAGACTGTCACGCGCCAGGCCACATCGACCAGCGGAGGGGGTTCTCCATGCCCGGTCCCAGGGCGTACCCGACAGGTCGCCGCGTCCCGCGGCGGCTCGCACAGCTGTACCTGGGGCTCGTGCTGTACGGCGCGAGCTCCGCCCTGCTCGTGCGCGCCGCGCTCGGGCTGGGCCCGTGGGACGTGCTGCACCAGGGCCTGTCGGAACGCGTCGGGCTGTCCATCGGCACCGTCGCGGTGGTCCTCGGGGCCGCCGTACTGCTGCTGTGGGTGCCGCTGCGGCAGCGGCCGGGGCTGGGGACCGTCTCGAACGTGTTCCTCGTCGGCCTCGTGATGGATGCCACACTGGCGCTGGTGCCGGAGCCGCGCGCGATGGCGGTGCGCGTCCCGCTGGTGTTCTTCGCCGTGGCGCTGAACGGGCTGGCCACCGGCCTGTACGTCTCGGCCCGCTTCGGACCGGGCCCGCGCGACGGGCTGATGACCGGCCTGCACGAGGTGACGGGCCGCTCGGTGCGCCTGGTGCGTACGGGCATCGAGATCGTGGTGCTGGCCACCGGCTTCGCGCTCGGCGGCTCGGCCGGGGCGGGCACCGTGGTGTACGCGCTGGCGATAGGTCCGCTGTCGCAGTTCTTCCTGCGGGTCTGCGCCGTACCGGAGGCACCGGCCGCGGACACGCCCGACGCCCCGGACACGCGCGAGGGGGAACGGCCGCGTCCCGCGCGGTGGTGGACCCGACGGAACCGGGCCGGACGGGGTACGGAATGCCCCACGGCGGGTACGTGACAGGGGGCGGCGGCCACGGCGAACGGCCCCGCGGCGGGACCGGATTCACGGACTCGCCCCGCGGACCGGTAGTGTACGCCTCCGGCCCGCCGGAGGAACCGCGTACGCAGCGCCACACGGACGCGACACCGGATGACAATCCCTGTCAGATGTGACAAACGGGGCGCCGGTGGGTAACCAGAAGGGGCGGCACGACGGGCGACGCATGTCCCACTACGGGAATCTTCACCGCCGACCGGACGTTGACCGGATGACGACGACAGCGACACCTGTCCTGTGGGCGACAAGCCCGGGAGGCACGATTCATGAGTGAGCGAGCTCTTCGCGGCACGCGACTCGTGGTGACCAGCTACGAGACCGACCGCGGTATCGACCTGGCACCACGCCAGGCCGTGGAGTACGCATGCCAGAACGGACATCGATTCGAGATGCCGTTCTCGGTAGAGGCCGAGATTCCGCCGGAGTGGGAGTGCAAGGTGTGCGGCGCACAGGCCCTCCTGGTGGACGGCGAGGGTCCTGAGGAGAAGAAGGGCAAGCCCGCGCGCACGCACTGGGACATGCTCATGGAGCGGCGCACCCGCGAGGAGCTGGAAGAGGTGCTGGCCGAACGGCTGGCGGTCCTCCGCTCCGGCACCATGAACATCGCGGTGCACCCGCGGGACAGCAAGCGCAAGTCCGCGTAGTCCCGCGTTCCGGTCCCGTCGGACGGGAGAGCACCCCGCGCCGCACGAGGTCGGACGAGCGACACAACAGGCTGGACGAAGGAGCCCGAGCCGCGCGAAGCGGCCCGGGCTCCTTCGTGTGCCCGCGCGCGGATACGGATGCCCGCGTCCTGCCGCGCGTCGGCGCTCCCGCGAACCGGGCCCCGGCGCCCCGCGGGACGACTTCGACGACCGGCGGAGCCGCGACCCCGCCGGCCCCTCTCCCGTACGTCCGTACGTCAGTCGCGCGCCGGCCCCGCCGGGTCGTCGTCCCGCACGACCTCGCCCTGGACGACCTTCCCGTCGGGCCTGCGCATCCGCGCCGACCGCTCCGCCGCGCGGGCCTGCCGCAGCGCCTGCCCCAGCTCGCCCCGGGAGAGCAGCCGCTCCGTACCGCGGCGCAGCAGGGCGGACGTCGGCGGGAACAGGCAGAGCAGGCCGAGCACGTCGGAGCCGAAGCCCGGCACCATCAGCAGCAGCCCGCCGAGCATCGCGAAGGCGTTGCCGCCCGCGCGCTCGTCCGTGGTGTCCGGCAGCGGCGGCCCGCCGGGCTGCGCCGCCTGCATGGTGGCCTGGAGCCGCCGCCAGGCGCGCCGTCCGGCGCGCTTGATGGCGACGAGGCCGAGGACGAAGCCCGCGACCAGCAGCGCCAGCACCACGAGCCCGCTCGTCGCGTCGGCCACCGTCACGAGCAGCCAGATCTCCAGCACGATCCACGCCGCGCTGCCGAGCGCGAGGACGGTGCGCGTACGGGAGGGGCGGTCAGGGCGTCGCGCGCCGTCCGCCCGGTGGGCCTGCCGGTCGTCCCCGGCGGGGGGTTCGTACGGGTAGGGTGCGCCGTTGGTCATGGCTCAAGTGTGCCTGTGTCCGCGGATTTTCTTCACCCGGTGGTCCACGCCCCAGGCGGTGACGCGCCACAGGGCCTCCGCGAAGATGTCGCGGCTCATCTTGGAGTCGCCGCGCTCCCGCTCCACGAACGTGATCGGCACCTCCACCACGTGGTAGCCCGCCCGGAAGGCGCGGTGCGCGAGGTCGACCTGGAAGCAGTAGCCCTGCGAGGCGACACCGTCCATGCCCAGCCCCTCCAGCGTCTCCCGGCGGAACGCGCGGTAGCCGCCGGTCAGGTCGCGGATGGGGACGTCCAGCAGGAGGCGGGAGTACGTGCTGCCGCCGCGGGAGATGAACTCGCGGCTCTTCGGCCAGTTCACGATGCGCCCGCCCGGCACCCAGCGGGAACCGAGGGCGAGGTCGGCGCCCTTGAGGGCGGTGAGCAGCCGCGGCAGCTCCTCGGGCTGGTGCGAGCCGTCCGCGTCCATCTCGACGAGCACGCCGTAGTCGTGCTCGATGCCCCACCGGAACCCGGCGAGGTACGCCAGGCCCAGGCCCTCCTTGCCGCGTCGGTGGAGGACGTGGACCTGCTCGTCGTCCACGGTCAGCTCGTCGGCGATCTTGCCGGTGCCGTCCGGGCTGTTGTCGTCCGCGATCAGCACGTGCGCGTCGGGCACGGCGGAGCGTACGCGTCCCACCACGGACTGGATGTTGTCGGCCTCGTTGTACGTCGGGATGATCACGAGGACCTTGCCGAGCGGCCCGTACTGGCGCCGCTGCCCGCTGTGGTTCACTGCTGCTGCCCCTCTGCCTGGACGTCTTCCCGGCCCTGTGCTCCCCGTGTCCCGCGCGCCCGGCGGCCGAGGACCCCGGCCGCGACCCAGGCGAGGACGCCGCCGACGGCGAACGTCCACTCCGGCCCCGCGCCGACGCGGTCGGCGAGCGTGGTGCCGTCGCGCAGGGGCAGCCTAGCCGTGAGCACATCCTGGGTGAATTCGTCGGTCTCCTGCACGACGGTCCCGTCCGGGGCGACGACCGCGCTGATGCCGCTGGTGGCGGCGGTGACCACGGCCCGGCCGTGCTCGACGGCCCGCAGCTTGGACATCACCAGCTGCTGCTCGGGCTGCCCGGTGCGCCCGTACGTGGCGTTGTTGGTCTGGACGACGAGGGCGCGGGCGCCGTCGTTGACGGTGTCGCGGACGATCTCGTCGTACGCCACCTCGAAGCAGATCACGTCACCGAGCCGGGCGGGGCCGACCTGGAGGACGCCCGCGTGGTCGCCGGGGTAGAAGTCGCGGGGGACGCGCTGGAGCCGCGTGACGATCCGGCTCAGCTGGTCCCGGAACGGCACGTACTCGCCGAACGGCACGGGGTGCTGCTTGGTGTACGAGGCGCCGGGCCCGGACTCCGGGTCCCAGACGATGCCCTGGTTCTCGACGTACCCCTCCTTGGTGGGGTGGTCGACCAGGGCGCCGACGAGGATGGGGACGCCGACGGCGCGTACGGCCTCCTCGATGCGGGCGCGTGCCTCCGCGTTCCGGTAGGGGTCGAGGTCGGAGGCGTTCTCCGGCCAGATCACCAGGTCGGGGCGGGCGGTCTCGCCGGATCTGACGCGTTCCGCGAGCTGGAGGGTGGCCTCGACGTGGTTGTCGAGGATCATCATGGGGCGGCCGAGGAAGTCCATCCCGGCCTGCTGCACGTTGCCCTGGACGACGGCGATGTCGGCGGTGTCGTCGGCCTCGGTGTGCACCGGGACGGCGTACCCGCCGACGGTGACGGCCGCGGCGAGGGCGAGGCTCCCGGCGACGGGTACGCCGCCCGCGCGCGCGAGTCCGGCCGCGGTCCGCGGCTCGTGCCGCAGCCGCCGCGCGGCGAGAGCGGCGGCGGCGACCAGGGTGCCCGCCAGGGCGACGGCGAAGGTGACGAGGGGGGCGCCGCCGAGCGCCGCGAGCGGCGTGAACGGGGAGTCCGCGTTCGCGAACGCCAGCCGCCCCCACGGGAACCCGCCGAACGGCACGCGGTCGCGCGCCCACTCCTCGGCCACCCACAGGCAGGCGGCCCACAGCGGCCACAGCGGGAGCCGCGCGGTGACGGCGAGGGCGGAGCCGAGCCCGGCGAGGAACACGGCCTGGATGACGGACAGCCCGACGGTGACGTCCCAGCCGATCACGTGCAGCCACTTCAGCAGCACGAAGAAGAACGGCAGTCCGAAGGCGAAGCCCGTCCAGGCGCCCTGCCGTGCCGTACGGCCCCGGGTGAGGAGGCTCAGCGCGGCGACGGCGGCCGGGGACAGCGGCCACACGCCGTACGGCGGGAAGGCCAGGCCGAGGGCGATCCCGGCGAGGGCGGCGAGGGCCGTACGGCGCCACTCGCGGCGTACGAGCGCGGTGAGGCGACCGGCGTGGGGCGGGCGCGCGGAGTCGGCGCCGGGGCCGGTCGGGCCCGTGGGCGCCGGGTCGTCGGCCGCGGGCTCCTCACCGGGCCCGGGTGCGGTGTCCGCGGCGGCGGACGCGCCCGTACGGTCCTCGCGGGCGGGCGGCCCGGAGGTCGTGGCGTCGGTGGTGTCGGGGCCCGATGGCACGGTCGCGGCCTTCCTGCAGGTCGTGCGGTGGTGAGGTGACCGTACATGGAGAGGGCGGCGCGGCGGACCCGAGGGTGCGCGCGGGCGGGGGTGCGGATCGGGGCCCGGCGCCCTTCGGGCCGACCTGGGACCCGCTGGCTGCGGATCGACCGAGAGCCGTTGTCTACTGAGCGTCCGGGCCCCACCCGGGTCGCACCCGCCGGTCAGACGAAACCTTCCGCCCCCGTGACGCGGGCGCTGGACCTGGCTCCCAGTGGTGGTGTGCCGGTGCGACGCACCACCCCGTGGCCCAGCGGCGTACGACGACTGCGCGGAGGTCTTCCGGCCGGACATCCGTTGGTGGACTCCGCCGAACCTACCGGGCGGACGGCGCCGCCTGTCAACAGCCCTGCTACCTGGAGTGTTTCGGAGAACCAGCAGGTCAGTGCCGAGGCGTTACGGGCGGTACGGGCGCCGCCGCGGGCATCGTTCGGCCGTATCCGCGGCCCCACGTCACTCGATCGGCCGCCCGTGGACCGTACGTCCGGCCACCACCGTCCGCAGACAGACCGGGAGTTGGCCGCCCGGCGTCAGGTCGGGGAGGCCGGGGGTGCCGGAGCGGGGGTCGGTGGACCAGTTGGCGACCGTCGAGTCCGGTGCCTGCACGACGAGTTCGCCCGTACGCCAGACCGCGTAGTCGGCGGGCGCGCCCGGTACGAGGACACCCGCGTCGTCGCGGCCGATCGCGCGCCAACCGCCGCGCGTGTGGGCGGTGAACGCCGCGCGCGCGGACACCCGGTGGGCGGGCGTGCGGTGGAACGCGGCGGCGCGTACGGCCGCCCACGGCCCCAGCGGGGTCACCGGGCTGTCCGAGCCGAGGGCCAGCGGTACGCCCGCGCGCAGCAGCGCCGCGTACGGGTTGAGGGCGCGGGCGCGGTCCCGGCCGAGGCGCTCGGCGTACATGCCGTCGTCGCCGCCCCACGCGGCGTCGAAACCGGGCTGGACCGAGGCGGTGAGGGCGAGTTGGGCGAACGCCTCCACGTTCCGCGCGTCCAGCAGCTCCGCGTGCTCGACGCGGTGCCGGGCGGCGCGTACGCGGGCGAGGCCGACGCGTTCGGCGGCGGCGCGCACGCCGCCGGTGACGGCGTCGAGGGCGGCGTCCCCGATGGCGTGGAAACCGGCCTGGAGCCCGGCCTCGGTGCAGGTGGCGACGTGGGCGGCGACGGCGTCCGCGTCGAGGAAGGAGCTGCCGGTGTGCGGGCTGTCGGCGTACGGCTCGCGCAGGTGCGCGGTGTGCGAGCCGAACGAGCCGTCCGCGAACAGGTCACCGGCCGCGCCGACGGCGCCCAACTCCCGTACGCGCGCGGCGTCCTTCGCGGATGTGACGACCTCGGCCCAGTAGCCGGTGACGCGGGGCAGCGGTTCCTCGGCGGCGAGCCGCAGCAGGTCGGCGAGGTCGTCCTCGCCGGAGATCTCCGGTCCCGCGCACTCGTGCACGGAGCCGATGCCGACGGACGCCGCGTGCCGCAGCGCGGTCCGCTGCGCCTCGGCGCGCTGGCGCGGCGAGAGGGAGTCGTGGGCGGCGGACCGTACGGCGTGGTGGGCGGCGGCGGTGAGCGGCGCGTCGGGGGCGTACCCGGCGAGGCCCGTGACGCCGGGTACCAGGTCGAGCAGGGCGGTGGTCACCAGCGCGGAGTGGACGTCGACGCGGGAGAGGTAGAGCGGCCGGTGGCCGGTGGCGGCGTCGAGTTCGGCGCGGGTGGGGTGGCGGCGCTCGGACCAGCCGGTGGTGTCCCAGCCGGTGCCGAGCAGCACCCGGTGGTCGGGGTGCGCGGCGGCGTGGGCGCGGACCCGCGCGAGGGCGTCCGCGGGGCCGGTGGCGGCGGCGAGGTCGAGTCCGGTGAGCGACAGTCCCGTCGCGGTCGTGTGCACGTGCGCATCGGTGAACGCCGGGGTGACGAGCGCCCCGTCGAGCCGTACGGTCTCGTCGACGCCGTCCGCGAAGGAGTCCGCCGCCCCTTCGGAGCCGACCCAGGCGACGCGATCGCCCTCGACGACCATGGCGGTGGCGAAGGGGTCCGCGGGGCTGTGCACCTCTCCCCCGCGCAGCAGCACCGTACGGGCGCGGCCGGAGGCGTCGTACGGGCCCGCCGTGCCGGGGCCGGTGGTGCCGCTGGGGTCGGTCGGGTCGCTGGGGTCGTTCACTGCGGGCGCCTCGCGGATCGCGGTTCGGTTCGGTTCGGGGCACCAGTCTCGCCCCCGGGCCGCCGGAGACGGACACGGGGGCGGGGCGCGGGGGCGGCGCGCGGCGCTCAGACGCGCGGCGGCCGGGCCTCGTACGGCGTGGAGAGCACCACCGTCGTACGGGTGGAGACGCCGGAGAGCGTACGGATGCGGGCGAGCAGGTCCTCCAGTTCCAGCGGGGTGGCGACGCGCACCTTGAGGATGTAGTTCTCGTCGCCCGCGACGCTGTGGCACGCCTCGATCTCCGGTACCTCGGCGAGGCGTTCGGCGATGTCGTCGGGCGCGCTCGGGTCGAACGGCTTGACGGAGATGAACGCCGTGATCGGCAGTCCCACCGCCTCCGGGTCGACGATCGCCGCGTAGCCCCGTACGACACCGCGCTGTTCGAGGCGGCGCACGCGTTGGTGCACGGCCGAGGTGGACAGGCCGGTGGCCTTCCCCAGGTCGGTGTAGCTCATCCGCCCGTCCTTGACGAGCAATTCCACGATCTGTCGATCCAACTCCTCCACAGCACGTCAACCTACTGCGCCGGAGCCACTCCGGCACAGCGGGCGAGGGCGCGCGACCCGTACGGGAGGCGCGCGGTGTGAGCAAGGCCACACCCGCGCACCCGTGCCCGGCCGGGCTCGGCGATTACGCGCCGGTGACGGCGGGAAGCTCTTGCCGGGACCGGACTTGGCGGTCCGGCGCGTCACCTGAGGGGGAAGTGCATGGCGAAGACTCTCCGTCCCGGCCGTACGGAGGACGCGGCCGACAGCGCGGCGGACGGTACGGACACCGTCGAGACGTACGAGACCTACGAGACCTTCCGGGTCGGCTGCCCGGAGTGCGGCCGACCGATCGCGCTGCTGGCGGGCGAGGAGCGGCTGCCGGAGCACGCGCACTGCCCGACCCGCTGGAACCCCTTCGGCCTGACGGTGTGCCCCGGCACGGGGCGGGCCGTGGCGGAGGCGACACCGGCCACCGGCGAGCGCGTCGCGCACGAGGAGGACGGGGTGGTACTGCTGACCCTGCCCGCCGGGCTGGACTGGCGCAAGCAGCCGTTCTCGCACGTCGGCGGGCCCGGCTCGCGGCCGCTGCGGCAGCAGACGGTCGCGCGCGCCGCGTAACGGCGGCGGTACGCGCCGCGTAGCCGCGGCGGTGAGCGGTGCGGGCGCCGTACGGCATGTCCCGCACACGCGTCGCCCACGTCCCACCCGCACCACCACTCCCGTACACCCGCGCCCGTACGGCCACGCGTCCGTGACCGTACGGGCACCGCGCGCGGTGGCGTGTCGGCCGGTCCGCGCGGGGCACCCGTGGCACCGTCCCGGAACCACCGGGGCCGGTGAGCGGGAACGGGCGGGTGAGTCGGGTGAGTGGGAAGCAGGAGGACGTCGTGCGCGTGCTGCTCCGGCGGCACGGACGCACGTACGCGTCGGAGGCGGGCGTCACGCTCCGGGACACACCCGCGCCGTTGTACCAAGTGCTGGTGCTCTCCCACCTGTTGAGCGCCCGGATCAGGGCGGGCATCGCCGTGGCGGCGGCCCGCGCCCTGTTCGACGCCGGGTACCGCGACGCGCGCCGGATGGCCGGGGCGACCTGGCAGCAGCGCGTCGACGCGCTCGGCGCGGGCGGCTACCGGCGGTACGACGAGCGGACGTCCACCCAGCTCGGCGAGGGGGCCGAGCTGCTGCGCGACCGCTACGGCGGCGACCTGCGGCGGGTGCGCGAGGCGGGCGTACGCGAAGTGCCGCGGCTGCTGCGGGAGTTCCCCGGGATCGGCCCGACCGGGGTGGACATCTTCCTGCGCGAGGTGCAGGGCGTGTGGCCGGAGTTCGCCCCGTGCTTCGGGGCGAAGGCACGTGACGGCGCGGACCGGCTGGACCTGCCGCGTACGGACGCGCGGCTGGCGCGCCTCGTACCCGGGGCGGAGCTGCCCCGGCTGGCGGCCGGGCTCGTACGGGTGGCGCTGGACGCCGAAGTGGGCGCGGACGTACGGGAGTCGGCCGGGGTGTAGCACCCGTGCCGTGCCGCGGTGGGGCCACCGCGGCACGGATCGGCCGGTCCCGTACGGACGTCGGCGCGTCAGCGTGCCGGTGAGTCAGCGCCTCAGCGCGCCTCGGGGCCGAGCAGGTCGCGGGCGATGACCACACGCTGGATCTGGTTGGTGCCCTCGACGATCTGGAGGCACTTCGCGTCGCGCATGAGGCGTTCGACGGGGAAGTCGAGGGTGTAGCCGTAGCCGCCGAGCAGCTGCACCGCGTCCGTGGTGATCCGCATCGCCGCGTCGGTGCAGAACAGCTTGGCCATCGCCGCCTGCCGCGCGAACGGCTGCCCGGCATCGCGCAGCCGCGCCGCCGTCAGGTACAGCGCGCGGCCCGCCTCGATCTGCGTCGCCATGTCCGCGACCATGAAGCGGAGGCCCTGGAAGTCCCCGATGGGGCGGCCGAACTGGCGGCGCTCCGCGAGGTACGCCAGCGACTGGTCCAGCGCGGCCTGGGCCACCCCGACCGCGCACGCGGCGATCCCCAGTCGGCCGGACTGGAGCGCGGCCAGGGCGATGGAGAACCCCTGGCCCTCGTCGCCCAGACGGCGCGCGTCGGGCACCCGTACGCCGTCGAAGTGCACCTGGGCGGTGGGCGATCCGCGCATGCCCATCTTCCGCTCCGGCTCGGCCGCGCTCAGCCCGGGGGCGTCGCCGGGCACGAGGAACGCGCTGATGCCGCGCGGACCCGGGCCGCCGGTACGGGCGAGCACCGTGTAGAAGTCGGCGATCCCGCCGTGGGTGATCCACGCCTTGCCGCCCTCGACGACCCAGTCGTCGCCGTCCCGGGTGGCGCGGGTGGTGAGCGAGGCGGCGTCGGAACCGGCGGCGGGCTCGGAGAGGCAGTACGCGCCGAGGAGACCGCCGCCGAGCATCGCGGGCAGCAGCTCGGCGCGCTGCTCCTTGCTGCCGAACTCCGCGACCGCGTGGCACGCCAGCGTGTGCACGCTGGTGCCGAGGCCGACCGTCAGCCGGGCGGCGGCCAGCTCCTCGACGACCTGGAGGTACACCTCGTACGGCTGGTCGCCGCCGCCGTACTCGCTGTCGTACGGCAGGCTCAGCAGGCCGGATTCGGAGAGCAGCCGGAAGGTCTCGCGGGGGAAGCGCCCGGCCTCCTCGTCCTCGGCGGCCGTCGGGGCGATCTCCCGCTGGGTCAACTCGCGTACGAGGGCCAGCAGGTCGCGTGCTTCCGCGGTGGGCAGTGAGCGTTCCACCGGCCGGGGTCCGTATTCGGGCATCGCGGCGCTCTCCTCCTGTCGGGGGCTGCGGCGTCGGCCGCCGGGGTGTGGCGGCGTGGCCGGGGTCGTCACCGCCTCGCCGTGATGCTCCGGTGTCGGGTCTCGACGGGCGCTGACCAGCGACTGCGGCGATCTGGAGTATGCCCGATCGGAGGCACCGCGTCACTTCACCGAAGGTGTGACGTGACCCTCCGGCGTACGGATCGCGCCACCCGTCCGGGGCGCCGTACGCGACGGGGCGGGCACCGTACGGACGGCGGCGGGGACCGTACGGGCGGGCGGTGTACCGGCCGGCTCCGGGCGCGGCCCGCTTCCGCCGGGCGGGGTGCGGCGGGAGGGTGGGGCGCATGCCGTCCTCCGACTTCCCGCACCTGGGCAACGCCGCCGTCTCCCTGCTGCTCGACGCCCGCGGCCCCGGGCTGCCCACCGTCCTGCACTGGGGAGCGCCGCTGGCCGCCGCCGACGTGGCCGCCGCCCCCTCCCTCGCCGCCGCGCTGTCCCGACCCGTGCCGTCCGCGGGTCCGGACGCGCCCGTGCCCGTCGGCCTGCTGCCGGAGCACGGCGCCGCGTTCCCGGGGCGTCCGGGCCTGCGCGGGCACCGGGACGGCGCGGACTGGGCGCCGGTGTTCACGCGTACGGGGCTGCGCGAGGAGCGTGCCGGTGACCGCGCGCGGCTGGTGGTGACCGCCGCGGACACCGCCGCCGGGCTGGGTCTGACCACCGAGGTGGAACTGCACGACGCGGGGCTGCTGCGCGTACGGCACCTGCTGCGGAACGCGGGCGGCACGCCGTACGCCGTCGAGGGCCTGGAGGCGGCCCTGCCGCTGCCGCCGCAGGTCGGGGAGCTCCTCGACTTCACCGGCCGCCACTGCCGCGAACGGCAGCCGCAGCGGCACCCGTTCCGCGACGGCGTGTGGGTGCGCGAGAGCCGCCGCGGCCGGCCGGGTCTGGACGCGACGATCGGGCTGCTGGCGGGCACGCCCGGGTTCGGCTTCCGGCACGGCGAGGTGTGGGCGGCGCACGTGGCGTGGAGCGGCAACCACGTCGCGTACGCCGAGCGGCTGCCGGAGGGCGACGCGTTGCTCGGCGGCGGTGAACTGCTGCTGCCCGGCGAGGTGGTGCTGGAGCCGGGCGGGGAGTACGCGATGCCGTGGCTGTGCGCGGCGTACGCCGGGCGGGGTGTGGACGGGATCAGCGCGGCGTTCCACGGCTGGCTGCGCGCGCGGCGGCGCCCGCGCCGTACGGGTGCGCCGGACCGCCCGGCGGCGCCCGTCACCCTCAACACCTGGGAGGCCGTCTACTTCGACCACGACCCGGTCCGCCTGCACGCCCTCGCCCGTACGGCCGCCGCGGCCGGTGTGGAACGGTTCGTGCTGGACGACGGGTGGTTCCGGGGGCGGCGGAACGACCGTACGGGGCTGGGCGACTGGTACGTGGACGAGGACGTGCGCCCGGACGGGCTGGGCCCGCTGATCGACCATGTCCGCGATCTGGGCATGGAGTTCGGGCTGTGGGTCGAACCGGAGATGGTCAACCCCGACTCGGACCTGTGCCGCGCGCACCCCGACTGGCTGCTCGCCGACCCGGACCGCCCGCCGCCGCCCGCGCGCCACCAGCAGGTGCTGGACGTGGCGCACCCGGAGGCGTACGCGTACCTGCTGGAGCGGCTGGACGCGCTGCTGTCCGCGTACGACATCGGCGCGCTCAAGTGGGACCACAACCGCGACCTGGTGGCGGCCCGGCACGCGGGCCGGGCGGGGGCGCACGCGCAGACGCACGCCGTGTACCGGCTGCTGGACACGTTGCGCGCGCGGCACCCGGACGTCGCCGTGGAGAGCTGCGCGTCCGGCGGCGGGCGCGTGGACCTGGGCATCCTGGAACGCGCCGACCGGGTGTGGGCCAGCGACTGCAACGACGCGCTGGAACGGCAGGTGATCCAGCGCTGGACGGGCGTGTTCCTGCCGCCCGAACTGATCGGCGCGCACGTCGGCCCGGAACGCGCCCACACCACCGGGCGGCGGCACGCCCTGGACTTCCGGGCGGCGACGGCGCTGTTCGGGCACCTGGGCGCGGAGTGGGACCTCGACGGCGCGGCCGACGACGCCGAACGGGCCGCGCTGGCGCGGGTGTTCGCCCTGCACAAGGAGCTGCGCCCGCTGCTGCACGGCGGCACGGTCGTCCGCGCCGACCACCCCGACCCGGCGGCCTGGGTGCACGGCGTCGTCGCCGCCGACCGGCGTACGGCGGTGTTCTGCCACGCCCAGCTCGCCGTGTCCGCGCACGCGGTGCCCGCGGCCGTACGGCTGCCGGGGCTGGACCCGGAACGGCGCTACCGCGTACGGGCGGTCGACCCGACCGGGGCGCCGGTACGGTCGCCACGGCCCGCGCCCGCCTGGTGGGGCGGGGACGGGGTGGTGCTGACCGGGCGGCTGCTGGGATGGGTCGGGCTCCAGCCGCCGGTCACGGAGCCGGAACGGGCCTGGCTGCTGCGCGTGGAGGCGGCCGGGGAGGCGTGACGTGGTGGGGGTGACGCGGCGGGGCCGGTGACGCGGCCGCGCGGCCGCCGGGGCCGGATTGTCGGAGGCGGGTGCCAGACTCGGCCGCGTGCGAGGTGAGCCGGGCGGTACGGACGCGGGCGGGCGCGACGGCGGGGCGCGCGCCGCCGCCGTGCCCACGGACGGGCCGGTGCGGTGGGCGCTGGCCGAGACCGCCGACGGGCGCGCGCTGGTCTGCCCGCTGGACGCGCGGGGCGCGCCCGCCGGGCCGGTGCGGGCCGAGGAGTCGGCGGTGGCGGCCGTACGGGACAGGCCGGGGGTCGGCCGGTGGGTGTGGCGGTCGACGGCCGCCGTGTACCCGCGGCTGCTCGCGGCCGGGCTGCGCGTGCCGCGCTGCTACGACACGGAGGCGGCGGAGTCGCTGCTGCTCGGGCACGAGGGGCGGGCGGGCGCGGCGCGTTCGCTGCCCGCCGCGCGGGCCCGGCTGCGCGGCCTGGCGGTGCCGGACGACCCGCCGCCCGTGTCGCACGGCGCGGACCCGCAGCCGTCCTTGTTCGAGGCGGGCCCGGTGCCGCTGCCGGAGGACGCGGACCCGATGGAGGCCTTGCTGGAGGTGTACGCGGCGCAGCTGGTCCGTACGGAGGCGGCCGAACACCCGGGCCGGATGCGGCTGTTGCTGGCGGGCGAGTCCGCCGGGACGCTCGTCGCCGTGGAGATGGGCCGGACGGGCGTGCCGTGGCGGGCCGACGTGCACCGGGCGCTGCTGGCGGAGCTGCTCGGCGAGCGGTACGCGGGCGGGGGCGAGCCGCGGCGGCTGGCGGAGCTGGCCGCGGAGGTGTCGCGGGCGTTCGGGCCGGACGCGCGGGTCCGCCCGGACCTGCCCGCGGACGTCCTGCGGGCGTTCGCGCGGGCGGGCGTCGCCCTGTCGTCGACCCGCGCCTGGGAGCTGCGGAAGGTGGACCATCCGGCGGTGGAGCCGCTGCTGCGCCACAAGAAGCTCTACCGGCTCTACACCGCGCACGGCTGGAGCTGGCTGCGGGCCTGGGTGCACGACGGGCGGTTCCGCGCGGAGTACCTGCCGAGCGGCACCGTGTCCGGGCGCTGGACGACGAACGGCGGCGGCGCGCTCCAGATCCCGAAGGTCGTACGGCGCGCGGTCGTCGCGGACCCCGGCTGGCGCCTGGTGGTGGCGGACGCCGACCAGATGGAGCCGCGCGTGCTGGCCGCCGTGTCCCGGGACCCCGGGCTGATGGAGGTGGCGGGCTCCGGCCGGGACCTCTACTCGGTGCTGTCGGAACGGGCCTTCGCCGGGGACCGCGACCGGGCCAAACTCGCCCTGCTGGGCGCGGTGTACGGGCAGACCAGCGGCGACGGGCTGAAGCACCTGGCGGCGCTGCGGCGCCGCTTCCCGGCCGCCGTGGAGTACGTCGACGAGGCGGCGCGCGCGGGCGAGTCCGGCCGTCTGGTGCGCACGTGGCTGGGGCGTACGTGTCCCCCGGCGGCGGGCCACGCGGACGGCGGCGGCCACGCGTACGAACCGCCGCCCGGCCCGGCGGACGCCCCGGACACCGGGGCGGACGGCGACGCGGGAGGCGCGGGAGCGGGCGCGTACGGGGCGGGGGCCGGGGCGCGGGCGCGCGGCCGCTTCACGCGCAACTTCGTGGTGCAGGGCAGCGCCGCCGACTGGGCGGTGCTGATGCTGGCCGCGCTCCGGCAGGAACTGACCGGTACGCGCGCGGAGTTGGTGTTCTTCCAGCACGACGAGGTGATCGTGCACTGCCCGGCGGACGAGGCGGAACGGGTCGCCGGGGCGGTGCGGGCGGCGGGTGAGCGGGCGGGCGTGGCGGCGTTCGGCGAGACGCCGGTGCGCTTCGCGTTCACGATCGCCGTGGTGGACTGCTACGCGGACGCGAAGTAGGGCGCCGCCGGGGCACCGCGTGGGGCGCGGGTGGCGGCGTTCAGAGCAGCGACCGGATGAACCGGCGCGTCTCGTCGGGCGGTTCGGCCTCGGCGCAGAGCCGCTCCATGATGAGCGTGTACTGGTCGACGTTCTCCTGCTTGTCCAGGTAGACGGCGCCGGTCAGCTGCTCCAGGTACACCTTGTCCGGCAGGTCCGGCTCGGCGAAGCGCAGGATGGTGATCGGCGAGCCCGCCGTGGCGTTCGCGCCGACGCTGAACGGGGCGTACTGGAGCGTCACGTTGGGCAGCGCGGTCACCTCCAGCAGGTGCTCCAGCTGACGGCGCATCACCTCCTGCCCGCCGAACGGCCTGCGCAGCACCGCCTCGTCCACGACGGCCCACAGCGTCGGCGCGTTCTCCCGCCGCAGCAGCCGCTGCCGGGCCATGCGCAGCTCCACCAGCCGTTCGATCTTGCGGATCGGCGCGTCCGGGTACCCCATGCGGGTCACCACGCGGGCGTACGACTCGGTCTGGAGCAGGCCGGGCAGGAACTGCACCTCGTACGTGCGGAGGACGGACGCGGACTCCTCCAGCCCGATGTGCAGTTCGAACCAGTCGACGAGCACGTCCGTGTACTCGTGCCACCAGCCGGGCGTGTTGGCCCTGCGGACCAGCTCCCGGTACTCCTCGCGCTCCGCCGGGGAGTGCACGCCGTAGAGGGTCAGCAGGTCGCCGAGGTCGCGGTCCTTGAAGCCGGTCTGGCCGAGTTCGAGGCGGCTGATCTTCGCGTGGGAGCCGCGGATCGCCTTCCCCGCGTCCTCGCGGCTGATCCCGCACCCCTGCCGCAGCTTGCGCAGCCGCGCGCCCAGCGTGATGCGCACCGCGGTCGGGCCGGACCGCGGGGGCTCCGGGCGCCCGTCGGGGCCCGGGTCGCCACTCGGCTGGATCATGGCGGTCATGGCAACTCCTGCGGCTCTGCGGTCGGATGCGGCGTCGGGGGCGGCGACGGTCGGGCGGGAACGGTCGGTGCGGCGGGGCGGGGCGGCGGCGCGTCGGGCGCGGGCCGGCGCGGGGAACCCGGCCGGGCGTCACCTCTTGCGGGCCACCCCCGCGTACAGCGGGAGGTCCGTCGGGCCGAGGGCCCGGTGCCCCAGGTCCATCGGGTCGGGGCGCCAGTTCTGGACCACTTCGAGTCCGGGCTCCAGCAGCTCCATCCCGTCGAAGAAGCGCAGCACCTCGTCCCGGGTGCGGGCCACCACGTTGGAGCCGCCCGCCTTCAGCCCGTCGGTGGCACCCCGCATCTCCGCCGGTTCGAAGTCCTGGGTGACGTGCGTGAGCGCCAGGTAGCTGCCCGACGGCAGCCCGTCGAGGAGGGTGGCCACGATCTCGTACGCGTCCACGCCGTCCGGCAGCCAGTAGACCGTGGCGAGCAGCGTGAGGGCCACGGGCAACTCGGGGTCGAACGTGGCCCGCAGCTCCGGGTGGTCGAGCAGCGCGCGCGGCTCGCACAGGTCGCCCTGTATGTACGCCGTGCCGCCCTCGGGACTGCTGCGGTGCAGCGCGCGGGAGTGGACGAGCACGATCGGGTCGTTGTCGGCGTACACGACGCGGCACTCGGGCGCGACGCGCTGGGCCACCTCGTGCAGGTTGGGCGAGGTGGGTATGCCGGTGCCGATGTCGAGGAACTGCCGTACGCCCTTCTCGGCCGCGAGGTACCGGGCCACGCGGTGCATGAACGCGCGGTTCTGGCGGGCCATGTCGGCGGCGACGGGGAGCGAGGCGAGCAGCTGCTCCGCGGCCTGCCGGTCCGGCGGGTAGTTCGTCTTGCCGCCGAGCAGCACGTCGTAGACGCGGGCGGCGTGCGGCCGGTCCGTGTGCAGCTCCACGGGCGGCTTGGGCTCCACCCGCATCCACTCTTCGGTGTCCGCCATGCCGCGCGGCCCCCTCTCCCGGGCCCTGCGCTCCGGTGGCGGGCCGTCAATCTCCCCACCAGGCTAGCCGGTTGGCGGCGAGGCGCTAGCCTCCGCGTCACGCAGCGTCCGATTCCGGCGCGTGCGGGGGGCTGCGGGCCGTACGGGATGGGGCCGGGGACTCGTACGGCGTGCCGGGCACGGGTCCGTACGGCGTGCCGGGCCGGTTCAGCCGCCGTGCGGGTCGCCGTACACGCCGCCGTGTCCGCCCCGTGGGGCGCGTAACGTGCGGGCGTGCGCCAGGTGGTGGCGCATCTGCGCCCGCGCGCCCGCCGCGTCGCCGCCGAGCATCACGTCGACCAGCGCCACGTGCTGCCGCGCCGACTCGGCCAGCGCGCCGTCCCGTTCGCGGTCGGCGAGCCCGTACAGCCGGGAACGGCGGCGCAGTTCACCGACGACGCGCACCAGGTGCGCGTTGCCCGCGAGGGCCAGCAGGGCGAGGTGGAAGCGGCGGTCGGCGTCGAGGTAGCCGACGACGTCGCCGTCCCGCGCGGCGGTCACCGTCTCCTCGGCCACGGGGCGCAGCGCGCGCAGCCGCTCGGGCGGCGCCGTCTCGGTGACGCGGCCGACGGTGGGCACCTCGATCAGCGCGCGTACCTCGGTGGCGTCGTCCAGGTCCCGTTCGCTGACCTCGGTGACCCGGAAGCCCTTGTTCCGTACGGCCTCGACCAGGCCCTCCCGGGTCAGCTCCAGCATCGCCTCGCGTACGGGCGTCGCGGACACGCCGTACTCGGCGGCGAGGGCGGGCGCGGAGTAGACGGTGCCGGGCCGCAGCTCCCCGGACAGCAGCGCGGCGCGCAGTTCCTGCGCGACCTGGTCGCGCAGGTGCTCCTGGACGGAGACGAGCTTGCGCGGTACGGGGATCTCCATGCGCTTGCCTTCCCGTGGCGCCTCTGGGGCGGCCGGATGAAGCACCAGATCTTACGAGGTGACCTTTCCCGCTTCCCCGCAGGTCCGCACGGCTCGCTCCCGCCTGTACCGGGCCGGGCGCCCCGCCGGGAACGTGTTCCCGGCGGGGCGCCGGGGTGGTCAGCCGATGCCGAGTGAGGCGAGGACCTTCTTCTGGGCCGCGGTGGTCTCGCGCGGGAAGTACAGGTAGCAGACGCCGCCCGTGCCGCTGAGGACCTTGCCGTCGGCGTCCTTGCGCTTGGTGCGCAGCCAGATGTTCTCCCACTGCCGCCGCTTGTAGACGTGGCGGACCGAGGGGTTGTCCGGCGAGGCCGGGTCGTTGGCGACGACGTCGCCCTCGGCGGTGAAGCCGACGACGGTCATCAGGTGCCCGGCCGTGCCGTAGCCCGCGCCGTCCAGCTCCTCCTCGACGAACGACTGCGAGGTGATCAGCGGGATGCCCGCCGCGATCAGCCGCTCGGCGTCCGCCAGTGAGGCGAGGCGCGTGACGACGGCCTGCATGTCGTCGTACGTGGCGGCGTACGCGGCGTTGAACGGCCAGTTGCCGCAGCCCTCGTAGTCGTAGTCGAAGGTGTACCGGGCGGCGTGGCAGACCTGCGGGTCCGCGTAGTCCGGGTTGACCCACGACAGGTCCTCGGGGGTGGGCTTGCGGCCCCAGTGCTCGATGATCATCTGCGAGGAGGTGGGGCTGCACCACGCCTCTCCCCCGCCGTCGTACTCGGGGTACTGGCCCTCGTGGACGTTCTGCGAGTAGCGCGGCACGTCCAGTTCGACACCGGCGGCCGGGCCGGGCTCCGTGGCCGGGACCTCGAAGCGGTCCGGCAGGTCGGAGGCCATCGCGCCGAGGCGCCACACGGTGGGCGTCGCGTCGCCGCCAGGCGCGCGGTGCAGGGTGACGCGCAGCCGGTACGAGGCGAGGCGCGGGCCCGCGTCCAGGTCGTCGATGGCGAACGTGTCGGTGTACACGCTGCTCTTGCCGTCGCCCTGGTCGGGTACGGAGGTGCGGCGCGGCACGTCGTCGCCGTCACCCGCGGTCCACACGCCGAGGGTGTACCAGGGGGTGTCGCCGCCGCCCGTGTACGTGCCTCGCAGTTCGATCCGCAGCCAGGTGCCCGCGGGGGTGTCCGCGTTCCAGGAGGCGATCACCTCGCTCGCGGGCACGGTCGGTTCGTGACGCGGCGAGGTCCACCGGGCGTACTCCCAGGTGGCCTCGGTGCCGGTGTGCGGGTCCGTGTAGGCGACGGTGCCCGCGGGCTTCGCGAGGGTGATGCCGGGCCGGTCGCCGCCCGCGCGGGTGCCCTCGTGGGTGCCGCCCTTCCAGTCGGAGAGGCAGCTCCAGTCGTGGTGGTCGATGAGGTCGTCCTTCCTCGGTCGGCCCGGCCTCCCGCGCCCGCGTCCCGCCGCGCCCTGGTCGGTGCGGGCCGCGGCGGGGGTGGCGGCCCCGGCGGCCGTGGCGAGGGCCGCGGCCAGCACGGTGCGGCGCTTGGCTGGTCTGCTGATCATCTGGTGGTGCCCCCAGTCGGTCGCTGAGATCCGCCGCGCCGGACGTACCGCGCCGGGTCGTACGCGCGAGGCGTGCGTCCGGTGCCGGGTGAGCGGTGGTGTGTGCCCCCGGCGCGGTGCGAGCGGCGCCCCGGGGGAACGGCGTCGCCTCCACTATCGCCGCTGCACGGGCGCGCGGGCCAGTGACCGGGCCAGCGGTGTGCCCGTACACGCGGAAAACATTGGCCGGACCACTGGCGGGAGCGGCGTACGGCGGCGAGCGCGTACGACCGCGGTACCCGCACGCGGTGGCGGCAGCGGCGCACGGCGGCGAGCGCGTACGACCGCGATGCCCGCACGCGGTGGCGGCAGCGGCGCACGGCGGCGAGCGCGTACGACCGCGGTACCCGCACGCGGTGGCGGCAGCGGCGTACGGCGGTGGCGTCCGCGCGCGACGGAGCGCGTACGGCAGGGGGCGATGCGGCGCGCGCACCCGTAGGCTGCCGGAATGCGACAGGTGCACGACCTCGGCGGACTCACCAGCGCGTTGCGCGGACTGCCGCCGTCCTGCGGTCCGGTACGGCTCGTCGGCGTGGACGGTCACGCGGGCTCGGGGAAGACGGCCCTCAGCGCGCGGCTGGCGCGCGCGCTGGGCGGCGCGCCCGTGCTCCATCTCGACGACATGGCGAGCCACGACGCGCTGTTCGACTGGATCGACCGGCTCGACACGGAGGTGCTCGGGCCGCTCGCGCGCGGGGAGCGGGCGCGGTACGGCCGCTACGACTGGGAGCGGCGCACGATCACTCGTACCGCTGAACTCCCGCCCTCCCCCGTCGTCCTGGTCGAGGGGGTCGGCGCCGGACGCCTGGCGCTGCGCCCCCGGCTGGCGGCGCTGCTGTGGATGGATCAGACGCGGGACGTGGCATGGGCGCGCGGAATGCGCCGGGACGGGCCGGATCAAGCCGAATTCTGGCGGGGTTGGCGCGCGGCGGAGGCGGCGCACTTCGCGGCCGACCCGTCCCAGCCGTACGCGGACTACCTGGTGCGGGAGCAGGGCACGGGGTACGTGGTGCGGGAGGGGCCGCCGGGAAACGGATGAACTCGTTCCGGCGTCACCCTCGGTGATCTACGCGCGGAGTACGGCTCGTTCGGGCGGGTAGCGGCCGAGAGTGCCTTGACCGACCGCCGGTGCAGGAATTACGTTCTCAATACGCGGCCTGCGCAGGCCGCACCTGACGCGGAGCCCCTGGTTGTTCCCCCGTGACCGGGGGCTTCGTTCTGCCCAAAACCCGTCCCCCGGACCGGAATTTGCTCACCCTGCGTCACCATGACCGGGGTGCCGCCCACCGCCCCGGCCCCCGCCGCACCCGCCGCGACCGGCCGCTTCACACGTCGCGCGCCGCCCGCGGCGCCCTACGGCGGCGCGGCCCGCGCGGGTACGATGCGAAAGGGGCGCGGAAAGCCGGACACTCCAGGCGCGGAGCGGCAACTTCCGTGTGGGGTACGGCTGTTCGCCCGTCTCCTCCCGGGCGGACGGACGGGTGCGCCGCGGAAGCTGCGGAGGACACGCGTCGTGGGGGAAGTGATGGATTTCGGCAGGCGGGACGCCCGGGGCCTGCACGCCCCTGCCGATCTCGCCTGGCTGCGCGGCGTCGACGCGTACACGGTGGGCGGATACACCGAGGCGGAGGACGAGTTCCGGACAGCCGTACGACTGGACCCGGGCATGGCCGACGGCTGGCTCGGGCTGCACGCCCTGCGGGCGGACACCGGCACGGCGCTGCTGCGGATGTACGAGCACCGGGGCCGGTTCGGGGAGCAGCGCACCCGGCACGGGCGGAACCTCAACTCCTGGTACTGGCTGGGCTGGTGGGTGCAGCCCGTCCTGGAGACCGGCCGCGACCTGCTGCTCGCGCACGCCTCCCACTGGCTCGACGGGCGGCACGTGGCCGAGCTGGACCGGGCGCTCGCCGACTGCCCGCCGGTGGAGACCGACCAGCAGGCGCGCTTCCTGCACGCGTGCCGCGCGTATCTGGCGAAGGACTGGGACCGGCTCGTACGGCACACCGAACCGCTCGTGGACGACCCGCTGCTGGGCATCGAGGCGGGCCTGTTCGCGGGCATGGCACGGGTCAGGCTGGAGATGTTCGCGCAGGCCGAACCGCTGCTCGCCGCCGCCCTGATGCGCTGCCGCAGCGAGCAGCCGCAGCGCAAGGAGCTGCGGTACTGGCTGGCGCGGGCGCGCGAGGGCACCGGCCGCAGCGCCGCCGCCCTGCCGCTGTACCGGGCGGTGCACCGGATCGACCCCGCGTTCATGGACACGGCGGCGCGGCTGACTGCGATCGCGGAGGGCGACGGGCTCGGCGACCCGTCCGGCATGGCCGCCGCCATGTCCACGGCGAACGCCGCGGGCGGCCAGGACCTGCTGGACCCGGGCGCGGACCCGGGCGGCGAGCCCGGCGAAGGACCGGACACCGTCGGCCTGCCGGAATTCGGCGACGACGACCCGGAGCTGGACCTCGACGGCGCCGGGATCGACCCGTTACGCCTCGACGACACCGGCGACCCGCCGCGTACGGACCCCGGTTCCGCGCGGGAACGGCTGACGCGGCGCCACGGCGCGTCCGGCACGGACCGGCTGCCCGTCGGCCCGTCCGACCCGGTGCTGCTCGCGCAGGCGCTGGACGAGCTGGAACGGATGGTGGGGCTGGAGCCGGTGAAGCGGCAGGTCCGCGCACTGTCCGCGCAGCTGCACATGGCGCGGCTGCGCGCGGGCCAGGGGCTGCCCGTGCAGCCGCCGAAGCGGCACTTCATCTTCTCGGGGCCCTCGGGCACGGGGAAGACGACGGTCGCGCGCATCCTCGGCCGGGCGTTCTACGCGCTGGGGCTGCTCGGCGGCGACCATCTGGTGGAGGCCCAACGGGCCGATCTGGTGGGCGAGTTCCTCGGCCAGACCGCCGTCAAGGCGAACGAGCTGATCGACTCGGCGCTGGGCGGCGTCCTCTTCGTGGACGAGGCGTACGCGCTCTCCAACTCCGGTTACAGCAAGGGCGACGCGTACGGCGACGAGGCGCTCCAGGTGCTGCTGAAGCGCGCGGAGGACAACCGGGACCGGCTCGTGGTGATCCTCGCGGGCTACCCGGAGGGCATGGACCGGCTGCTGGCGGCGAACCCGGGGCTGGGTTCGCGCTTCACGACGCGCGTCGACTTCCCCAGCTACCGCCCGCTGGAACTGACCGCGATCGGTGAGGTGTTGGCCGCCGAGAACGGCGACGTGTGGGACGAGGAGTCGCTGGAGGAGCTGCGCAGCATCGGCGGGCACGTCGTCGACCAGGACTGGATCGACGAGCTCGGCAACGGCCGTTTCCTGCGCACCCTCTACGAGAAGAGCTGCGCCTACCGCGACCTGCGGCTCTCCGGCTACTCCGGCACCCCCGACCGGGACGACCTCTCGACGCTGCGGCTGCCGGACCTCATGCAGGCGTACGGCGAGGTCCTCGCGGGGCGCGGGCCGGAGCGCCCGCCGCCGGACGCGCCGCTGATCTGAACGGCGGCGGGGCGCGGCCGTACGGGTACGGTCGCGCCCCGCCCCGCCCGTCAGCCGCCGGACGGGCTCGGTGCCGCGTCCCGGTGCGCGGGGTCCCGCACCTCCCCGACGAGCATCTCCAGCACGTCCTCCAGCGCGACCAGCCCCAGCACCCGCCCGCCCGGGTCGGCGACGGCGGCCAGGTGCGAGGCGGCGTTCCGCATCGCGCCGAGGGCGTCGTCCAGGGGCAGTTCGGCGCGCAGGGTGGCCATCGGCCGCCACAGGCGCTGCGGCACGGCGCGGTCGACGTGCTCGACGTCGAGGACGTCCTTGACGTGCACGTAGCCCATGAAGGCGCCGTCGGCGGCGCGTACGGGGAAGCGGGAGTAGCCCGTGCGGACCGTCAGCTCCTCGATGGCGCGCGGGGTGACGGACGCGTCGACCGTCACCAGGTCCGCCGGGTCCAGCAGCACGTCGGTGACCGGCCGGGAGCCCAACTCCAGTGCGTCCGCGAGGCGTTCGTGCTCCTCGTGGTCGAGGAGCCCGGCCTGCCGGGAGTCCTCCACCAGGTGCGTCAGCTGCTCGCTGGTGAAGACGGCGTCGACCTCGTCCTTCGGTTCGACGCCGAACGCCCGCAGGATGACGCCCGCGCAGGCGCCGAGCGCCACGGTGAACGGGCGGCACAGCCGGGCGAACGTGACCAGCGCCGGGCTGAACCAGAGCGCCGTACGCTCCGGCGCGGCCATCGCCAGGTTCTTCGGCACCATCTCCCCGATGACGAGGTGCAGGAAGACGACGGCGGCCAGCGCGATGACGTACCCCAGCGGATGCACCAGCGCCTCCGGCACCCGTACGGCGTGGAACACCGGCTCCAGCAGGTGCGCCACGGTCGGTTCGGCCACGGCGCCCAGGGTGAGCGAGCAGATGGTGATGCCGAACTGCGCGGCCGCCATCATCTGCGGCAGGTTCTCCAGCCCGGTGAGCACCCGGCGGGCGCGGGCCGAGCCCTCGGCCGCGAGGGGCTCGATCTGGCTGCGGCGGACGGAGACGAGGGCGAACTCGGCGCCGACGAAGAAGCCGTTGGCGAGCACCAGCACACCGGCGAAGAGGAGTTGGAGGACGCTCACGACGCCGCCCCCGCCCGTACGCCGCGCGCCGCGCGCGTACCCGCGCCCGCGTCCGGAACCCGGTGCGGGTCCGCGGCGGGCGCGCCGTCGCGCGCGCCCGTACGCGGGCCGGGTGGCGCGGGCGCCCGCGCGCCGGTGGTCTCCGCGCCGGGCGCCCCGGGCGCGGCGGGTTCCGTGCGCACCAGGCGTACGCGCTCGGCGCGGTGGTGGGTGACCAGGCGCACCCGCAGCTGCCAGCCGCCGGGGCCGTCCAGCCGGGCGGTGTCGCCGGGCGCGGGGATGCGCCCGAGGACGTCCGCGACGAGTCCGGCCACCGTCTCGTACGGCCCGTCGGGCGCCTCCAGGCCGATCCGCCGCAGCGTGTCGACGCGGCAGGCGCCGTCGGCCTCCCAGGCGGGGAGCCCGTCGGGGTCGGGGACGACGGCGAGCGGCGGCGGGTCCTCGTCGTCGTGCTCGTCGCGGACCTCCCCGACGAGTTCCTCGACGATGTCCTCCAGGGTGACGACCCCGGCGGTGCCGCCGTACTCGTCGACGACGACCGCGATCGGCTGCTCGCTGCGCAGCCGCTCCAGCAGCGGCTGCACGGGCAGGCTGCCGGGGACCAGCAGGGCGGGCACGGTGATGCGGGACACGGGGGTGCGGGGGCGCTCGTCGCGCGGGACCGTCAGCGCGTCCTTGAGCTGGACGATGCCGGTGACCTCGTCCAACCGCTCGCGGTAGACGGGGAAGCGGGAGAGGCCGGTGGCGCGCGTCAGGTTCAGCACGTCCTGCACGGTGGCCCCGGTCTCCAGCCCGCAGACGCGCACGCGCGGTGTCATCACGCGCTGCGCGGTGAGGTCCCCGAGCGACAGGGTGCGCACGAACAGGTCCGCGATGTCCTGCTCGATGGCCCCGGCGCGGGCCGAGTGCCGGGCGAGCGAGACGAGTTCACCGGGCGTACGGGCGGACGCCAGCTCCTCCGCGGGCTCGACGCCGAAGAGGCGGACGAGGCGGTTGGCGACGGCGTTCAGCAGGGCGATCACCGGGCGGAAGAACGTGGCGAACACCCGCTGCGGCCCGGCGACGAAGCGCGCGACGGCCAGCGGCCGGGACACGGCCCAGTTCTTCGGTACGAGTTCGCCCACCACCATCTGCACGGCGGACGCGGTGAACATGCCGACGAGCACGGCCACCCCGGGCACCACGCCCGTGGGCAGCCCGGTCGCGGTGAGCGGGCCGTCCAGCAGGGAGGCGAGCGCGGGCTCGGCCAGCATGCCGACGACGAGGGAGGTGAGGGTGATGCCGAGCTGGGTGCCGGAGAGCTGGAACGACAGCTCGCGCAGGGCCCGTACGACGCTGCGGGCGCGGCGGTCGCCGGCGGCCGCGGCACGTTCGGCTTCGGGGCGCTCTACGGTGACGAGGCCGAACTCGGCGGCCACGAAGAAGCCGTTGGCGAGGATCAGCAGGAAGGCCGCGGTGAGCAGCAGCAGGGGCGTGGTCACCGGCGCTCACCCCGTGCGGCGCGGCGCGCGCCGCGCTGTTCCCGTTCCTCTCGGCAGGCCGTCGCTCCGCGGGGGGCGACGGCGCGGGTACTGCCAGACGTTCCGTCCATCGGTGGAGGGGGTCACTCCTCGGTTCGCAGGGGTCCGCGCGGGGGCGGGGCGGCCGGGCGCCGCGACGCACCAGAGTAGTCAAAGGAGGGCGGCCCGTGGAGTCTCCAGTTCGCGCCCGACCGGTCACCCGGAGTGTCCGGGGGCGGCCCAACCGGCCCCGTACGGGGCGCCGTTCCGTACCCGCGCACGTCACGCCGTACGGGTCCGGGCGTACGGGTCCGGGTCGCGCGCCCCGGAGCCGTCAGCGCTCCGGGGTGCCGTACCGCTCCGCGAGGGCGCGCAGCGTACGGGCGTCGCTGACGGCCTGCTCCTTGGCGACGCCCGGCTGGATGCCCATCGCGGGGAGGCTGGTGCCGTCCGCGAGGTCCAGGTACACCCACGGGTCGCCCGCCCGCAGGTTCACGCGCAGGATCTCCGCCCAGTCCAGATGGCGGGTGGTGGTGAGGTTCACGACGGTGACGCCGTCCGTCGCCGCGATCACGTGCGGGCGGCTGAGCAGCAGCAGGACGGCGAGGAACAGCGCCCCGGTGAGGACGAAGCTGCTCCGCTCCCCCGGGCTCAGCGTGTCCAGCACCAGCGCGACGACGCTGATCACCGCGCAGGCGGCGACGCCCACACCGATCAGGACCACGCGGGTACGGGTCGGCCGGAAGGTGACGGGCAGGTCGGGCAGGCGGGCGGGGGCGGGCGAGGACTCGGACATGTGGACTCCCCGCCGGTCAGAGGCGGCAGGCGTGGATGCCGGTGGTGAGGATGGCGCGGGCGCCCAGCTCGTAGAGGTCGTCCATGATCCGCTGGGCCTCGTTGGTGAGCACCATGGACCGTACGGCGACCCAGCCCTCGTCGTGCAGCGGCGAGACGGTGGGCGACTCCAGGCCGGGGGTGAGGGCCACGGCGGCCTCCAGACGCTCGGCGCGGATGTCGTAGTCCATCATCACGTACCGCCGGGCGACGAGGACGCCCTGCATCCGGCGCAGGAACTGCTGCACCTTGGGGTCGTCGGCGGCGGCGCCCGCACGTCGTACGACGACGGCCTCGGAGTGCAGGATCGGGTCGCTGATGATCTTTAGACCTGCGTTGCGGAGGGTGGTGCCCGTCTCCACGACGTCGGCGATGACCTCGGCGACGCCGAGCTGGATGGCGGTCTCGACGGCGCCGTCGAGGCGGACCACGGAGGCGTCCACCCCGTTGTCCGCGAGGTGGCGGCCGACGAGTCCGGGGAAGGAGGTGGCGACGGTCATCCCGCCGAACTCGGTGACGTCCTTCGCCGTGCCCGGCCGGGTGGCGTAGCGGAACGTGGAGCCCGCGAAGCCGAGCCGGAGGATCTCCTCGGCGTTCGCGCCGGAGTCCAGCAGCAGGTCCCGGCCGGTGATGCCGATGTCGAGCTTGCCGGAGCCGACGTACACGGCGATGTCGCGGGGGCGCAGGAAGAAGAACTCGACGCCGTTGTCGGCGTCCGCGAGGACCAGCTCGCGGCGGTCCTTGCGCTGCCGGTAACCCGCCTCATGCAGCATCGCCGACGCGGGGTCGGAGAGTGAACCCTTGTTGGGGACGGCGATGCGCAGCATGGACGGGCTTCCTTCGGTGCGGTGGTGCGCGTACGGGCGGAGGGGTGCGGCGTGCGGGGGTTCGGGGTGGCGCGGAGGGCCGGGCCCGGTGGGGCCGCGGGCTCAGAGATGAGCGTATACGTCGTCGAGGGAGACGCCGCGGGCGATCATCATGACCTGCACGTGGTAGAGCAGCTGGGAGATCTCCTCCGCCGTGCGGTCCTCACCCTCGTACTCGGCGGCCATCCACACCTCGGCCGCCTCCTCGACGACCTTCTTCCCGATCGCGTGCACGCCCTTGCCGACCAGTTCGGCGGTGCGGGAGGTGATCGGGTCGCCGGTGGCGGCTTTCTGCTGGAGCTCGTCGAAAAGCTCCTCGAATGTCTTGTTGGCCATGGTGGGGCAACTCTACGTGGCGGCTGTACGGGTCAGCGTGCCGGGACGGGTACGGCGCGCAGGGCCGCGGCCGTGGCGACGGCGGCGGTGACCGCTTCGTGCCCCTTGTCCTCGTTCGATCCGGGCAGCCCGGCGCGGTCGAGGGCCTGGTCGTCGGTGTCGCAGGTGAGGACGCCGAAGCCGACGGGCACGCCGGTGTCGACGGAGACCTGGGTGAGGCCCTGGGTCACGCCCTGGCACACGTAGTCGAAGTGCGGGGTGCCGCCCCGGACGACGACGCCGAGGGCGACGACCGCGTCGTACCCCCGGTCGGCCAACACCCTGGCGGCGACGGGCAGTTCGAAGCTGCCGGGGACGCGGACCACGGCGGGCTCCGCGGCGCCCAGCTCGCGCAGCGCGCGCAGGGCGCCGTCGAGGAGGCCGTCCATGACCTTCTCGTGCCACTGCGCGGCGACCACCGCGACCCGCAGGTCGCCGCAGTCGGTGACGGTCAGTCGGGGTGCGCCGTTGCCGCTCACGTCGTTCTTCTCTCCTCGTCCGGGGTGCTGCCGGTGGTCAGGGGTGGGGTCGTACGGGTCCTACGAGTCGTGCGGGTCGTGCGGGTCCTACGGGTCGTGCGGTTGGTACGGGGTGGCGCGGCGGGTGTGCCGGGCGGCCGGGCCGGGTGGCGGCTCACTGGTTGCCGCACGCGGAGACCGCGGCGGCCGCGAGCGCGCCGTCCAGGCCGGGCAGGTCGTGGCCCATGCGGTCGCGCTTGGTGCGCAGGTAGCGGATGTTGTGCTCGCCCGCCTGCACGGGCATCGGCTCGCGGCCCTCGACGCGCAGCCCGTGCCGCAGCAACGCGTCGGTCTTGTCGGGGTTGTTGGTCATCAGCCGCAGGGAGCGCACACCGAGGTCGGTGAGGATCCGCGCGGCGGCGCCGTAGTCGCGGGCGTCGGCGGGGAGGCCGAGCGCGAGGTTGGCGTCGAGGGTGTCGTGGCCGCTCTCCTGCAACTCGTACGCGCGCAGCTTGGGCAGCAGCCCGATGCCGCGGCCCTCGTGGCCGCGCAGGTAGAGGACGACGCCGCGGCCCTCGGCCTGGACGCGGGCCAGGGACTCCTGGAGCTGCGGGCCGCAGTCGCAGCGCAGCGAGCCGAAGACGTCGCCGGTGAGGCACTCGGAGTGGACGCGCACCAACACGTCGGCGCCGTCGCCCAGTTCGCCCGCGACGAGCGCGACGTGCTCGACGCCGTCGGTGGTGGAGCGGTAGCCGTACGCGCGGAAGTCGCCGTGCCGGGTGGGCAGTCGGGTCACGGCCTCGCGGCGTACGACGGGCTCTTCGGAGCGGCGGTACGCGATGAGGTCCTCGATGGAGATGATCGCCAGGCCGTGCTTGCGCGCGAACGGCACCAGCTCCGGCAGCCGCAGCATCGAGCCGTCCTCGGCGGCGATCTCCACGATGGCCGCGGCGGGCCGCAGTCCGGCCAGCCGGGCCAGGTCGACGCCCGCCTCGGTGTGCCCGGGGCGTTCCAGCACGCCGCCCTCGCGGGCGCGCAGCGGGAAGACGTGGCCGGGGCGTACGAAGTCGTCGGCGGCGGCGCCGGGTTCGGCCAGGAGGCGGATGGTGGTGGCGCGGTCGGACGCGGAGATGCCGGTGGTCACGCCGTGCGCGGGGGCGGCGTCGACGGAGACGGTGAACGCCGTGCGCATCGACTCGCCGTTCCGCTCGACCATCTGCGGCAGGTCGAGCCGGTCCAGCTCGGAGGGGACCAGCGGCGCGCAGATCAGGCCCCGGCACTCGCTCATCATGAACGCGATGATCTCGGGGGTGACCCGTTCCGCGGCGACGATCAGGTCGCCCTCGTTCTCCCGGTCCTCGTCGTCCACCACGACGACGGGCCGCCCGGCGGCGATGTCCGTGACGGCGCGCGCGACGGGGTCGAGCACGAGGTCCCGCCCGTCGTACGGGCCGGGCGCGGGGGCGGGGACTGCTGCGGGCGTGCCGTGCGGTGCGGTCATGCGGCCGCTCCTTCCAGGACGGGCTGCTGCGGTGCCGGGTGCCGACGCGTCCGGAGCCACCAGGCGCGCAGGCCCCACAGGACGAGGCCGAGGTAGACGACGTAGACGAGCCCGGAGAAGGCCAGTCCGCTGCTGAACGCAAGCGGCACGCCGACGACGTCCACCAGCAGCCACGCGAACCAGAACTCGACGAGCCCGCGCGCCTGCGCGGCCATCGCCGCGAGGGTGCCGACGAAGATGTACGCGTCCGGCCACGGGTTCCAGGACAGCGACGGCACCAGCGTGAACAGGGTGCCGACGGCGAGCGTGCCCACCGCCGTGCCGGCGGCCAGCAGGCCGCGTTCGCGCGGGGTGGCGAAGCGGACGGCGACGGCGCCGTCCGCGTCCTGGCGGGCGCCGCGCCGCCACTGCTGCCAGCCCCAGACGGATACGGCGACGACGAGCAGCTGCTTGCCGACGCCGCCGGACAGCTGCGCGGAGGCGTACGCGGTGACGAGGACCAGGCCGGACAGCAGCTGCGCGGGCCAGGTCAGCAGGGAGCGGCGCCAGCCGAGCGCGAGGGCGAGCAGGCCGATGACGTTGCCGAGCATGTCGGACCAGATGACGTGCTGCCCGAACGCGGTGAACGCCTCGCCGTTGAGCCAGTCGAAGGCGCTCATCGGGCACCCTCCCCGGCGGGCGTGACGGTGGCGGTGGCGGTGGGGGCGGCGGGCGCACCGGCGGTGGCGTTCGCGCCGAGCAGCCGTTCCACGTACTTGGCGAGCACGTCGACCTCCAGGTTGACCGGGTCGCCGACCCGCTTGACGCCGAGGGTCGTCAGGTCGAGCGTCGTGGGGATCAGGCTGACGGTGAACGAGTCGTCGCCCGCCTCGACGACCGTGAGGGAGACGCCGTCGACGGTGATGGAGCCCTTCTCCACGACGTAGCGGGCGAGGCCGTCCGGCAGGGCGACCCGTACCAGCTCCCAGTGGTCGCCGGGCACCCGCTCGGTGAGGGTGCCGGTGCCGTCGACATGGCCCTGTACGAGGTGGCCGCCGAGCCTGCCGCCGAGCGCCATGGGGCGTTCGAGGTTGACGCGGTCGCCGGTGCGCAGGGCGCCGAGGCAGGAACGGTGCAGGGTCTCGGCCATGACGTCGGCGGTGAACGCGCCGTCGTCCGCCGTGACCACGGTCAGGCAGACGCCGTTGACGGCGATCGAGTCGCCGTGCCGCGCGCCCTCGGTGACGAGGGGGCCGCGCAGCCGGAAGCGGGAGGAGTCGCCACGGTTCTCCACGGCGACGACCTCGCCCAGCTCTTCGACGATTCCGGTGAACATCAGGGTCGGTTCTCCTCGCGGGCGTCGGGGACGGCGGGGTCGGGGACGGCGGCGACCGCGGGCGTGGTCGGGCCGGGGTTCGGGGCGGGGGCGTCGAGTACGGCGGTGATCCGCAGGTCGGGTCCCAGCCGGGCGGTGTCGGTCACGCTCAGCCGCAACGCCGCGCCGATCGTGGGGATTCCGGCGTCCCCGAGCGCGGCCGGTCCGGCGCCGAGCAGCACGGGCGCCAGATAGCCCACGACCCGGTCGACGGCCCCGGCCGCCAGGAACGCCCCGGCCAGCACCGGACCGCCCTCCAGCAGCACGGAACGTACGTCCCGCGCGTACAGCTCGCGCAGCAGCGCGGTCAGCGACAGCCCCGGCCCGTCGGCGTTCCGCGGCAGCCGTACGACCTCGACGGCCGCCGCCAGCCGCGTCGCGTCGGCGTCCGCCGCGACGGCGACCAGCGTCGGCGCGGCGCCGTCCAGGACGCGGGCGGTGGGCGCCGTACGGGCCTCGGTGTCCAGGACGACGCGCAGCGGCTGGTCGGCGCCCTCGACGCCGCGCACCGCGAGGTGCGGGTCGTCGGCGCGCTGGGTGCCGGAGCCGACGAGCACCGCGTCGCAGGCGGCGCGCAGCCGGTGCACGTCGGCGCGGGACTCCTCGGAGGTGATCCAGCGGCTGGTGCCGTCGGCGGCGGCGCTGCGGCCGTCGAGGGTGGCGGCGTACTTCCAGGTGACGTACGGGAGTCCGCGGCGTACGGCGGTCAGCCAGGCGGCGTTCCCGGCGGCGGCCTCGGCGGCGAGCAGCCCGACGGCGGTGTCGACCCCGGCGTCCGCGAGGACGGCGGCGCCGCCGCGCGCCTCGGGGGCGGGGTCGGGCACGGCGTACACGACGCGGGCGATCCCGGCGTCGAGGAGCGCCCGGGTGCAGGGGCCGGTGCGGCCGGTGTGGCGGCACGGCTCCAGGGTGACGACGGCGGTGCCGCCGCGGGCGTCGTCCCCGGCCTCGGCCAGCGCGTGCACCTCGGCGTGCGGGCCGCCCGCGCGCTGGTGCCAGCCCTCGCCCACGACGGCGCCGTGCCGGTCGAGGACGACGCAGCCGACGACGGGGTTGGGGCTGGTGGAGCCGAGTCCGCGGGCGGCCAGCTCGACGGCACGGCGCATGGCGGCCGTCTCGGCGGCGGACGCCGACGTGTCGGGTGCGGCTTCGGGGGCCACCGGGTCTCCTGCCTCTTCGGGCACGGACTCCGGGGCGCAGACGGACGGCTGCGGTGGACGGGCGCGCGAACGCGGACACCGCCCGAACGGGCAGGGGCCCGCCCCTCAACGGGGAAGGGCCGCCGACGGAGGCGGTGTACCGGTCTCGGCCCGCCGCGCACTGCCTCCCATCCGGACTTTCACCGTCGGTCCAGGAATCTCACCTGGTCAACCGGCCGCTGGCTGCGGACGGGTCGCGGACTGTAACCGCCGGTTCGGACTTTCACCGACCCCGGAGTGCGCTTGCGTCACTGGTACGCCCTCCAGTCTGCCACGCCCGTACGTGCCCGCGCCGCCCGGTGTGGGCTCTCTCACAGCGGGCCGCCGACGAGCCCGTACGGCGGCCCCCGTACGTACGTGCCGGGGCCCGCGTGCGTACGCCGACCCGCGCGGAGGCGTGTGCCCCCGCGCGAGCGGGCACGGTCCCGACCATGGATCAGACCGGCGGCCTGCGGGCCACTCGAAGGGCGCGGATCGCCGTCGCCGTCGTCTTCGCCGCGCACGGCGCGGCGAGCGGCACGTTCGCCACCCGCATCCCGTGGATTCGCGAGCATCTCGACCTGGGGCCGGGGGCGTTGGGGCTGGCGCTGGTGTGCATGACGGCGGGTGCCTCGGCGGCGATGCCGCTGGCGGCGCCCCTCGCGCACCGCCACGGGCCGCGCGCCGCGCTGCGCTGGCTGTCGGTGCTGTGCTGCGCGGGCCTGCTGTTGCCGCCGTTGATGCCCGCGCTGGGCTGGCTGTGCCTGGGGCTGTTCCTGTACGGCTGCGGGCTGGGCCTGATGGACGTCGCGATGAACGCGCAGGGGGTTCAGGTCGAGGAGCGGTACGGACGCTCGGTGATGTCCGGGCTGCACGGCATGTGGAGCGTGGGCACGCTCGCGGGCGGCGCCGTGGGCGCGCTCGCGGCGCACGCCGGGCTGGACGCGCGGGTCCATGTGGCGCTGGCCGCGCCGGTGCTGGCCGTGGTCGCGGTGACGGCGTGCCGTTGGACGCTGGACATCCGCGCGCCCGGCGCCGGTACGCGGGAGGGGACGGACGGCGGGAGCGGGGGCGACGAGGTGGAGCCGCCGCGCTTCGCGCTGCCGAGCCGCGGGGTGCTCGCGATCGGCGCCGTCGGCTTCTTCGCGGTCTTCGCGGAGGGCGCGTCCATGGACTGGTCGGGCATCTACCTCAGCGACGTGACCGACGCGGGCCCCGGCCTCTCGGCCGCCGCGTACACGGCGTTCGCCTGCACGATGGCCGTGGCCCGGCTCGTGGGCGACGCCGTGGTGAGCCGCTTCGGGGCGGTCCGTACGGTGCGGGCGGGCGGTGTCCTCGCGACGGCCGGCGGGCTGCTGGTCGTGGTGGCGCGGGTCCCGGTGGCGGCCGTCGCGGGCTTCGCGCTGATCGGCGTGGGCATCGCGGTGGTCGTGCCGCTGTGCTTCGCGGCGGCGGGCCGTACGGCGACCGCCGCGCCCGGCCAGGCGATCGCGGGCGTGGCGACGCTGGCGTACGCGTCGGGGCTCGCGGCTCCGGCGGCGGTCGGCTGGATCGCGGAACTCACCTCGCTGTCCGTGTCGTTCGGGCTGGTGACCGTGCTCGCGTCGGGCCTGGTGGTGTGCGCCGGGGTGCTCGGGCGGGAGCCGGGCACGGAGCCGGACGGCGGGGGCGCGCGTACGCACGCCGGTGGCACCGGCCCGGCGCGCGAGGCGCGGGACCCCGCCGGGGGCGGCGCCCCGGACCGGCTCGGCAAGGACCCGCGCAGCGGCGCGGACCTGGGCTGACACCGCACGCGCGGGCGGGGCTCCCGCGCGGCACGTACGGGCGGCGGCGCACGCCCGGCGGCGCCCGGCGCGTCACACGGCGTACGGTTCCGGGTCCCCCGTCCGGGGGCACTGCGGAGCGGTGACGCCCCCCGGGCGGGCACAGCTGGGAGCCTGCACGCCATGACGTCAGCAGAGCAACTTCCCGTACGCGGTGCGGTGGACGCGGACTGGGTGGTCCGCCGCATGCGCGGCCTCGGCGCGGCCCTTCCCCCGGACGACGGGGTGGCGGTCTTCAACCAGGTGTACCTCGACGTGGCCGAGGAGCTGCGGCAGCGTCTGGAACGGGGCCACTTCGAGGACCGGGCGGCGGCCGTCGCGGGCGAGTTGGGCGTGCGGTTCGCGGAGCGGTACCTGGCGGCGGTCGACGCCGCGGCGGCGGGACGGCGGGCGCCCGCGTGCTGGCGTCCGCTGTTCCAGCTGCGGCACCATCCCGCCGTACGGCCCGCGCAGTTCGCGCTGGCCGGGATCAACGCGCACGTCGGGCACGACCTTCCGCTGGCGCTGTTGGACGTGTGCGCCGAGCGCGGTGTCGAACCGGTGCTGCTGGAGGGCGCGTTCGAGCAGCTCGGTGAGCTGCTGGCGGAGCTGGAGGAGCGGATCAGGGACGAACTCCTGCCGGAACCGGACGTCCTGGACGTGGCGGACCCGCTGGCGCACCTGGCGGGGGCGTGGAGCCTGGAGCGGGCCCGGGACGGCGCGTGGGCGGCGTTCCGCGCGCTGTGGGAGCTGCGCGGCGACCCGGAGCTGGCGGGCGAGCTGGCCGAACGGCTGGGCGCGGGCGCGGGGTTGGCGGGCCGCCTCCTGCTCACCCCGCTGCGGGGGTGACCGTACGGCGCGGCGGGGCGTACGGGCGGGGGCCGCGCCCGTACGCCCCACCGGGCGCCGTCAGTCGTCCGGCAGCTCGACCGGCGCGATCCGGTCGTACACGTCGCCGGGCCCCGGGTTGCCCGGGTCGGTGGCGCCCCCGAGGTGGTGCATGACGCCCCAGACCGCGTTCAGCGCGGTCTGCACGGCGCCCTCGGCCCAGCCCGCCGTCCACGACACGTCGTCGCCCGCGAGGAACAGCCCGCGTCGCCCCTCGGGCAGCCGGTCCTGCATGAAGTGGGTGAACAGGCGCCGCTGGTAGCGGTAGTGGCCGGGCAGGTTGGCCTTGAACGCGCCCATGAAGTACGGCTCGTTCTCCCACGACACGGTGACGGGGTCACCGATGACGTGCTTGCGGATGTCGACACGTGGATAGATCTCCCGCAGCGACTTGAGCATGACCTCCAGCCGCTCGTTCGGCTTCAGCGGCAGCCACTTCAGGCTGTCGTCGCACCAGGTGTACGAGAGGCACATGACGGCGGGCCGGTCGGGACCGTTCTCCAGCAGGTACGTGCCGCGGGTCATCCGGTCGGTGAGCGTCATGCTCATGGTGTCGCGGCCGGTGGGCGTGCCGTCGTCGGCGACGGCCTCGTCCCGCCAGAACGGCCGGTCGACCGGCACGAACAGCTTGGACGACTCCATGTAGTGGGTGCGTTCGACGGCCGTCCAGTGGTCGATGGGCAGCAGCGCGTCATCGCAGTCGATCTTGCTCAGCAGCATCCAGGACTGCGCCGTGAAGACCGCCGCCCGGTAGGTGCGCACCGCCCCGCTCGCGTCGGTCACCGTGACCCGGTCGCCCGCCGTGCGGTGCAGCCGCGTGACCGCGCCGCGCGGGCGGCCCTCCGGGTGCAGGTCCGCGAGGGAGGTGCCGTGCGGCCAGTACGTGAGCTTGCCGGGCCGCCGTTCCCACAGCCGCAGCGGGAGCTGCTGGCTGCCGCCGACGATGCCGCGGTGGTCGTCGTCGGCGCCGGTGTAGACGACGCGGAGGATCTCCAGGATGGAGTGGGGGAAGTCGGTGTCCCAGCCGCCGGTGCCGAAGCCGACCTGCCCGAAGATCTCGCGGTGCCGGAAGGACGCGAAGGCCGGGGAGTCGCAGAGGAAGCCGTAGAACGTCTGGTTGTCGAGCCGTTCGACCAGACCGGACCAGATCTCGCGGACGCGCGGCACGTCGCGCGCGCGGATCGCGCGCTGCATGGCGGAGAAGTCGGCGCCCTCCTCCAGGCAGGTCTGCCAGGCGCGCATCACGTCGTGGTAGACCTCCGGCAGGTCGTCGAGGGTACGGGCGTAGTGCGAGCGGCCCTTCAGGTCGACGACCGTGGACGGGGTGTCCGGCGCCAGCGGGTTGGGGAACGGCTCGGTCTCCAGCTCCGCCAGGTCGACGTAGTGCCGGAAGGCGGTCGAGGACGGCGGGAAGCGCATCGCGCCCAGCTCCGCGGTGAGTTCCGGGTCGCAGCCCTCGAAGGATGCGGTGCGCAGGCGGCCGCCGAGCTGGTCGGCCTCGTACACGACGGGCTTGAGGCCCATCTTCATCAGCTCGTACGCGGTGACGAGCCCGGACAGCCCGCCGCCGACGACGGCGACCTCCGTGCCGTGCGCGGCGGCGGGGACGGCGCCGATCCCGGCGGGGTGCGCGAGGAAGTCGTCGTAGGCGAACGGGAAGTCGGGGCCGAACATCGTCAGCGGACGCTCCCCGTCCCCGGCGGCCCGCGCGCCGGGCCCCTCCTCCTCGTGGACTGCGGTGGGCACCATGGAAGTCATCGGCGCGGCTCTCCTTGCGGCGGTACGTGCGGGTGTGCGGGCGGGGTGCGGGTGCGGTACGGCGTGGGCTACGCGCCGTACAACTCCGGGCGCCGGTCGGCGAGATACGTGTTCTCCGCGCGGGACGCGGCCAGCAGCCCGAGGTCGACGTCGGCGACGAGCAGGTCCGCGCCGTCGCCCGCGCGGGCGGGCACGGTGCCGTCCGGCGCGGCCAGGCAGCTCAGCCCGGTGAAGGCGAACTCCCCTTCCGTACCGCACCTGTTGGCGTACGCGACGTACAGCTGGCTCTCCCACGCGCGCGTGGGCACGACGGTGCGCGCCACCCGCTCGTACGGACGCATCAGCGCGGTCGGCACCAGCAGCACCTGGGTGCCCGCGAGGGCGTGGGCGCGGACGGGTTCGGGGAACTCCACGTCGTAGCAGACGAGCAGGCCAAGGCGGACGCCGTCGAGGTCGGCCTGGACGACGAGGGTGTCGCCCGGGGTGAAGTGGGCGGTCTCCCAGCCGCCGTAGAGGTGCGTCTTGCGGTAGTCCGCGAGCGGGGCGCCGTCCGGGCCGACGAGCCGTACGGAGTTGTGGAGGCGGTCCCCGGCGCGCTCGGGGTAGCCGTAGGCGACGGCGACGCCGTGCGCGGCGGCGACGCGGGCGACGGCCTGGGCGGACGGGCCGTCGGCGGGCTCGGCACGTTCGGCCGGGCGGTCGCCCAACGCGTAGCCGGTCAGGGACAGTTCGGGGGTGACGAGCAGCCGGGCGCCCGCGGCGGCGGCGCGGCGGGCGGCGCGGTCGAGGGCGTCGAGTCCGGCGTCGACGGTGGCGGGTACGCCGACGGGTCCCTGGGACAGCGCGATACGCAGCGGCGGCATGGGACCTCGGGGCTGGGGTGCGGGTACGGGGCGGGGGTGTGCCCGTACCGGGGTGCGGCGGGACGTCTCGACGCTACGTGCGGGGCGCGGGCGGCGACAAGCGGCGTCCGTTGCGCATCCGGCGGCCTTCCGTTGCGTACGGAGCGGGGTCCGCGGCGAATCGTTGCGCGCCGGACACCCCGACATCGCGGTACCGGCGGGGGTGCCCGCTCGCTGGGCTGAGCGCCCGTACCGGGGCGGGCACGGGCGGAGGGCACGCGAGGGGGACGGACGTGGCCATGACGGACGGAACGGCGGCGGCCGAGCCGGAACGCTGGTCGGCGATCGCCTGGCAGCGGCGGCACGCGCCCGCCCTCGCCCAGCCCGGCCCGGCGCGTCAGCCGGGCGGTGAGCCCGCCGAGTAGCGGCGCAGCAGCGGGGACAGCACCAGCACGGACTTCGTGCGTTCCACGAAGGGCTCCCCCGCGATCCGTTCCAGCACCCGTTCGAAGTGCCGCATGTCGGACGCGAAGACCTGCACGATGGCGTCCGCGTCGCCGGTGACGGTGGACGCGGACGCCACCTCCGGGTAGCGCGACAGGGCGCGGCGGATGTCGGCGGGGGCGGTCTTGGAGCGGCAGTACATCTCGATGTAGCCCTCCGTCTCCCAGCCGAGCGCGGCCGGGTCCACCCGTACGGTGAACCCGGTGATCGCGCCTTCCTCCCGCAGCCGGTCCACGCGCCGCTTCACCGCGGGCGCGGACAGGCCGACCTCGGCGCCGATGTCGGCGTAGCTGCGGCGGGCGTCCAGGGCGAGGACGTGGACGATGCGTTCGTCGAGTTCGTTCAGGTGGCGCACGGCGGGCGGGTCACTTCTCTGCGGTGTCGGTGTCGGCCGCCACGGCGGTGGCGCCGGTGGCGAGTCGGGAGCGGCGGATGCCGTACGCGAAGTACAGCACAAGGCCCGCCGCCATCCAGACCCCGAAGACGACCCAGGTCACGGTGTCCAGGCTGGTCATCATCCAGAGGCAGAGCAGGAAGCCGACCGCCGGGAAGACCGGCGCGAGGGGCACCCGGAACGTACGCGGCAGCCCGGGGCTGGTGCGGCGCAGCACGATCACCGCGATGTTCACCAGGGCGAACGCGAAGAGGGTGCCGATGCTGGTGGCGTCGGCCAGCCTGCCCAGCGGTACGGCGGCCGCGAGCCCGCCGCAGAAGACGGAGACGAGCACGGTGTTGGCGCGCGGCGTGCCCGTACGCGGGTGGACCTCCGACAGCACGCGGGGCATCAGGCCGTCGCGGGACATGGCGAAGAGGATGCGCGTCTGACCATAGAGGACGGTGAGGACGACGCTGGCGATGGCGACGACCGCGCCGAACGCCAGCACCGTGGCCCACAGGTCCTGGCCGGTCACGTCGCGCATGATGCCCGCGAGCGCGGCCTCCGAGCCGTCGAACTCCCGCCACGGCAGCGCCCCGACGGCCGCCGCCGCGACCAGGCAGTACAGCGCGGTGACCAGCACCAGCGACAGCATGATGGCGCGCGGCAGGTCGCGCTGCGCGTCCCGCGCCTCCTCGCCCGCCGTGGAGGCCGCGTCGAAGCCGATGTACGAGAAGAACAGCGTCGCTCCGGCGGCGCTCACCCCCGCCATGCCGAGCGGCATGAACGGCGTGTAGTTGCCCGCCCGTACGCCGCTGAAGGCGACCGCGCAGAACAGCAGCAGCGCCGCGACCTTCACCGCGACCATGATGGTGTTGGCGCGGGCGCTCTCGCGGGCGCCGCCGAGGAGGAACGCCATCGCGAGGAGCACGACGAGCAGCGCGGGCAGGTTGAACACGCCGCCCTCCCCCGGCGGACCCGCCACCACCTCGGGGATGGTCACGCCGAGGGTGCCGTCGAGGAGTTCGTTGAGGTAGTCGCCCCAGCCGACGGCGACGGCGGCCACCGACACCCCGTACTCCAGGATCAGGCACCAGCCGCACACCCAGGCGACGACCTCGCCGAGGGTGGCGTAGGCGTACGAGTACGAGGAGCCGGCGACCGGGATGGTGCCGGCCAGTTCGGCGTACGAGAGGGCGGAGAACAGCGCCGTCAGCCCGGCGATCACGAACGACACCACGACGGCGGGACCCGCCTCCGGCACCGCCTCGCCGAGCACGACGAAGATGCCGGTGCCGAGGGTGGCGCCGACGCTGATCATCGTCAGCTGCCAGAGCCCGAGGGTGCGGCGCAGCGAGCCGCCCGCGCCCTGGCCGCCCTCCGCGACGAGCAGGTCGACGGGCTTGCGCCGGGCCAGCCGGGCGCGGAGCGGGACGGGCGCGCCGGGCCCGGGGCGCGGTCCGGTTCCGCCGGGGGTGGACGGGGGTTCGGCGGGGGCGGCGCCCTGGTCGAGCACGGCTGGCTCCTCGGGTTCGGCTGCGGTCGGACCGGTGGGCGCCCGACGACGGGCGTGCCCGCCCGTCCGGCGGTCCCGCCGTTCCACGTACGGCGTCGAACCCTACGAGGCGCCCGCGACCCGCCGTGACGCGGCACCGTCAAGCGTCCGATTCGGCCCGTCCGGCCGCCGGGAGCGCGCGCAGCCGGGTGCGATCCGCGGTGAGCCACCTGCCGAAGGCGTACTCCATGGCGATCCGCCCGGCCCGCCCGCCGTCCCCGTCGGGCCCGGCCGTCACCAGCTGTGGTGGAGCGGCTTGCCCTCCGCGTAGCCCGCCGCGCTCTGCACGCCGACGACCGCCCGTTCCGCGAACTCCGCCAGGTTCCCCGCGCCCGCGTACGTGCACGCCGAGCGCACGCCCGCGACGATCGAGTCGATGACGTCCTCCACGCCGGGCCGCGCCGGGTCGACGAACATCCGCGAGGTGGAGATCCCCTCCTCGAACAGTCCCTTGCGGGCCCGGTCGTACGCGGACTCGTCGGCGGTGCGGTTCCGTACGGCGCGGGCCGAGGCCATGCCGTACGACTCCTTGTAGAGCCGCCCGTCCGCCGCCTGCTGGAGGTCGCCGGGCGACTCGAAGGTGCCCGCGAACCAGGAGCCGACCATCACGTTCGACGCGCCCGCCGCGAGCGCCATCGCGACGTCGCGCGGGTGCCGTACGCCGCCGTCGGCCCACACGTGCCTGCCGTACTTCCGCGCCTCCGCCGCGCACTCCAGGACGGCGGAGAACTGCGGGCGGCCGACGCCCGTCATCATGCGGGTCGTGCACATGGCGCCGGGACCGACACCGACCTTCACGATGTCGGCGCCCGCCTGCACCAGGTCGCGTACCCCGGCGGCGGCCACGACGTTGCCCGCGACGACGGGGACCCGCGGGTCGAGGGCGCGTACGGCGCGGAGCGCCTCCAGCATCCGTTCCTGGTGGCCGTGCGCGGTGTCCACGACGAGCGTGTCCACCCCGGCCTCCAGCAGGGCGGCGGCGCGGCCCGCCACGTCGCCGTTGATCCCGACGGTGGCGGCGATCCGCAGCCGCCCGTCGGCGTCGGTCGCCGGGGTGTAGAGCGTGGCGCGCAGGGCGCCCTTGCGGGTGAGGATGCCGACGAGGGCGCCGTCCGCGTCCACGACGGGCGCGAGCTTGCGGTGGGCGGCGTCCAGCTGGTTGAACGCGTCGCGCGGGTCGGTGTCCTCGCGGATGAGGAGCAGGTCGCGGGACATCACCTCGGACAGCTGCGTGAACCGGTCCACGCCGGTCAGGTCGGACTCGGTGACGACACCCGCGGGCCGCCCGTCGGTGACGACGACGCCCGCGCCGTGCGCCCGCTTCGACAGCAGCGCCAGGGCGTCGGCGGCGGTCTGCCGGGGGTCGAGGGTGATGGGGGTGTCGAAGACGAGGTGCCGCCGCTTGACCCAGTCCACGACCTCGGCCACGACCTCGACCGGGATGTCCTGCGGGATGGCGACGAGCCCGCCGCGCCGGGCGACCGTCTCGGCCATCCTGCGGCCCGCGACCGCGGTCATGTTCGCGACGACGAGCGGGATGGTGGTGCCCGTGCCGTCGGGCGCGGACAGGTCCACGCCCTGCCGGGACCCCACCGCGGAACGGCTGGGGACCATGAAGACGTCGTCGTAGGTCAGGTCGTACGGGGGCCGCTGATCGTTGAGAAAACGCACGTGCCCGAGTCTCCCACGCCCGTACGCCCGTACGGGATCGGACGATCCCCCACCGCGCCGGACGCGCGCCTGTCGGATCGCACCAGGTGGCGCGCCGCGCCGCCGCTCAGCCCGCCGACGGGGCGTCCGCGCGCGGCGGCGGGGAGCCGGGCGGCGTACGCCCCCGGCGGCGGCGCACCGCCGACGCGGCGGGCTCGACCCAGCGCGCGGCCAGCGGGCCGAGGACGACGAGCAGCAGCACGTACGCGGTGGCCAGCGGCCCTATCCGCGGTTCCGTCCCGGCGGCCAGCCCGGCGATCACGATGGAGAACTCGCCGCGCGCGACGAGCGCCCCGCCCGCCCGCCAGCGGCCCTTCGAGGCGATGCCCGCGCGCCGGGCCGCGTACCAGCCGGTGGCGATCTTCGTGGCGGTGGTGACGGCCGCGAGCAGCGCGGCGAGCGGCAGGACCGGCGGGATCTCGGCGGGCACCGTGGACAGCCCGAAGAAGACGAAGAACAGCGCGGCGAACAGGTCGCGCAGCGGCGTCATCAGGTTCCGCGCGTTCTCGGCGGTCTCCCCCGATAGGGCGATGCCGACGAGGAACGCGCCGACCGCCGCCGACACCTGGAGCCGTTCCGCCACCCCGGCCACCAGCAGCGTCAGTCCGAGGACGACGAGCAGCAGCATCTCGGGGTTGTCGGTGCCGACGGCGCGGCTGACGAGGCGGCCGTGCCGCAGCGCCACGTACAGCACCAGTCCGACCGTGCCGAGCGCGACCAGCAGCGTGACGCTGCCGCCCGCGAGCCCGGCCCCGCCGAGTACGGCGGTGAGCAGCGGCAGGTACACCGCCATCGACAGGTCCTCCAGCACCAGCACGCCCAGCACGACGGGCGTCTCCCGGTTGCCGAGCCGCCCCAGGTCGGTGAGGACCTTCGCGACGACCCCGGACGACGAGATCCACGTGACCCCGGCCAGCGCCAGCGCCGCGGCCGGGCCCCAGCCGAGCAGCAGCGCGACGAGGGCGCCGGGGGTGGCGTTGAGGAGGAAGTCGACGGCGCCGGTGGGGTACTGGGCGCGGAGGCTGCCGAACAGCTCGGTGGCGGTGTACTCCAGACCGAGCAGGAGCAGCAGCAGGATCACCCCGATCTCCGCGCCGACCTCGAAGAACTCCTCGCTCGTGGAGAGCGGGAAGACGCCGCCGTTGCCGAAGGCCAGCCCGCCCGCCAGATAGAGCGGGATGGGCGACATCCCGATCCGGCCCGCGAACCGGCCGACGACGCCCAGGCCGAGGATGACCGCGCCCAACTCCATGAGCATGACGGTCATGTCGTGCACGCGGCCGCCTCAGGTTCCGGCGATGAGCTGCGTCAGGTCGTCGACGCCCTCGCGGGTGCCGACCGCCACCAGCGTGTCCCCCGCCTCCAGCCGGAAGTCGGGCGCGGGCGAGGGGAACGCGCCGGTGCGGCGCAGCACCGCGACGATCGACGCCCCCGTACGCCTGCGGGCCTGGGTGTCCCCCAGCAGACGGCAGCGGTACGGGGAGCGGGCGCTGACCGGGATGCGCTCCGTGACCAGGTCCAGGTCGATCTCGTCGCCGCTCCAGCGGGGCGCGGCGGCGGGCGCGACCAGCTCGGCGAGGGACGCCGCCTCGTCGGGGTCGAGCGCCACGGTGGCCTGGCAGGCGTCGGGGTCCTCGGGGTCGTAGAAGCCGAGGAAGCGGCGGCCGTCCTGGTGGACGACCACCGAGATGTGGCGGTGCTCGTCGGCGCGGGTGGCAATGTCGTACTGCACGCCCACGCCCGGCAGCGCGGTCCTACGGGTGGTCATGGCTCTCTCCTCGCGCACACGGCGGCCTGCGGGCAGGCCCGGATTCCCGGGCCTGGAACGCCCGCCGAACTCCGGCGGTCCGGGAACGCCCCGGCGCCGCCGGGCATTCCCGGCCGACTGCGAGGAACAGGCTAACGCCCGTCGGGGTCGCGGCGTTCGAGGGCCGGGTGCGGCCCGGCCGGGACCTCCAGCAGCTGGTCGGCGGCGGCCGTGTCGGTGACGAGGCTCGTCACCAGACCGGAGCGGAGGACCGCGTCGATCGCGGCGGCCTTGCGCTGGCCGCCCGCGATGGCGACGACCTCCGGCACCCGCCGCAGCCGCTCGGCCTCCACCGTGATGCACCGCTCCCCGAGGTCCCGGCCGATCCGGCGGCCCTCGGCGTCGAAGAGGTGCGCGGACATCTCGGCGGCGACGCCCAGCGAGGAGTAGTGGTCCCGTTCCTCGTCGCTGAGCATGTCGTGGACGGTGGAGATGCCCGGCTCCCAGGAGCCGATGGACACGGCGGCGACGGTGACCTTGTCGAAGTACTCGAAGGCGCGCGCGATGCCCGTCTGGCTGCGCAGCGCCGACGCGGTGGCGGTGTCCGGCAGCAGCATCGGCGCGTAGATGGGGTGCGCCTCTCCCCCGGCGACCTCGGCGGCGCGCCGTACGGCCTCCACGGAGCCGCGGTCGGCGGTGCCCGCGTCGTACACACCGGTGAGCTGGACGACGGTGCAGGGCGGGAGTTGGCGCAGCGCGGCGGCCATGTGGATGGTGGAACGGCCCCAGGCGAGGCCCAGCACGTCGCCGTCGGTGACGAGTTCGCCCAGGAGGTCGGCGGCGACCTCGCCCAGGTTCTCCGGGTCGGCCGCCGCGTCGTCGGCGTCGGCGGTCCCGGCCTCGGTCGGGGACTCGACGACCACGACGTGGCGCAGGCCGTAGTGGGCGCGCAGGGCGTCGGAGCGGTCGGCGTCCAGCTCGGCCGGTACGCGGATCTCGATCCGTACGAGGTCGCGCTCCAGCGCGGTCTCCAGGACGCGGGCCACCTTGAAGCGGCTGACCCCGAACTCGTCCGCGATCTGGATCTTCGACTTGCCCTCGAGGTAGAACCGGCGGGCCATCGCCGCGGCCTGCATCAGCTCGGCGGGTCCCATTCTCGTGGCTCGACCCGTCGACACCGCATTCACCTCACTGTTCAACCCCGCGGACGCTTGTGCGCCGCGGGTTCATCCTCGCAGATCCGGGGCGGCCGGACCGGTCCGATGCACAGTGGATTCAAGGGGGTTCCCCAGGTGTCGCGCCCGAAGGGGCCCGCCCGGCGCCCGTACGGTGCCCGATCGGCGGGCCGCGGGCGGTCGGCGGCGCGCTCAGCCCGCCGACGTACGGCGCGCGGCCTCCTCCGCCTGGGTGCGCAGGGCGCGTACGGCGGCGGCGGGGTCGTCCGCGCCGTACACGGCGGAGCCCGCCACGAACACGTTTGCCCCGGCCTCGGCGCACCGCTCGACGGTGTCGGCGGAGACGCCGCCGTCGACCTGGAGCCACATCTCCAGGCCGTGCTTGTCGATGAGCTGCCGGGTACGGCGGATCTTCGGGAGCATGATGTCGAGGAACGCCTGCCCGCCGAAGCCCGGTTCGACGGTCATCACCAGCAGCATGTCCAGCTCGGGCAGCAGGTCCTCGTACGGCTCGACGGGTGTGCCCGGCTTCAGCGCCATCGAGGCGCGGGCGCCCTTGGCGCGGATCTCGCGGGCGAGGCGTACGGGCGCGGCGGCGGCCTCGACGTGGAAGGTGACGGAACCGGCCCCGGCCTCCACGTACTGCGGGGCCCAGCGGTCCGGGTCCTCGATCATCAGATGGCAGTCCAGCGGGGTGCCGGTGGCGCGGGACAGCGCCTCGACGACCGGGGTGCCCAGGGTCAGGTTGGGCACGAAGTGGTTGTCCATGACGTCGACGTGCAGCCAGTCGGCGCCGTCCACGGCGCGGGCCTCGTCGGCGAGCCGGGCGAAGTCGGCGGCCAGAATGCTGGGGCTGATCTGGGCGGGCATGGTCCCAGTATGTCGCCCGCGCCACGACGACGACGCCCGGGGTGGGGAGTGGACGGTCACCGGTTCCCCGGGTCGCGGCCCGGGGGGATCTCGACGGCGATCTGTCGGAGTTTCGCCGTCATCGACACCGTGCCGAAGAGGCGGTCCCCGTCGAGGGCGCCCTCGCGTTCCGCCTCCGCGAGGAACGCCTTCAGGTCGCCCACCGTGAGCGCGTTCCCGCGTACCGCCTTGCGTTCGACACGCCACAACGACATCGGCTTCCTCCAAGTGCGGCCCGGGCGGCGGCGGTTGCGGGCCGTCACGGGCGCGCCGGGCGGTGCCGCTCCCGCGCGGGGCGGGGAGGCGGCGGGACGGGTCGAGTACACCCCGGGGCGGGTTGTTCAGCAGCCCGCGCCGCCGCGGCGAACAACGCGCCCCGTACGGGGGGCCGTTGACGCCGTACGGGTCGGGCGGCGGAAGTCACGCCGTACGGCGCAGCAGCGCCAGGTACATCGCGTCGGTGCCGTGCAGGTGCGGCCACAACTGCACGTCGGGGCCGTCACCGAGGGCCGCGACGCCCTCGAACAGGGGCCGCGCGTCGAGGAGTTCGGTACCCGGGTGGCGCCGCCGCACGTCGTCCACGACGGCGCGGGTCTCGGCCAGGTGCGGGGAGCAGGTCGCGTAGCCGACGACGCCGCCGACCCGTACCGCCTCCAACGCCCGTTCCAGCAGCCCGCGTTGGAGCGGCGCGAACCGTTCCAGGTCCTCGGGGCGGCGGCGCCAGCGCGCCTCCGGGCGGCGCCGCAGCGCGCCCAGGCCGGTGCACGGCACGTCGGCCAGCACCCGGTCGAAGGTGCCGGGGCGCCAGGCGGGGCGGGTGCCGTCGGCGGCGACGACCTGGTACGGGCCGGGGTTGCCCGCCAGGGCGCGGTCCACCAGCCGGGCGCGGTGCGGCTGCTTCTCGGCGGCGGTCAGGGCGGCGCCGCGACCGGCGGCGACGGCGCCGAGCAGCGCCGCCTTCCCGCCGGGCCCGGCGCAGACGTCGAGCCAGCGGCGGTCTGGGCCGCCGTCCAGCGGCGCGGCCGCGAGGGCCAGCGCGACCAGTTGGCTGCCCTCGTCCTGCACCCCCGCGCGGCCTTCCCGTACGGCCTCCACCGCGCCGGGCTCGCCGCCCTCGGTGAGGCGTACGGCGTACGGGGACCAGCGGCCGGGTACGCCGCCCGCGGCGAGGAGTTCGGCGGGTTCGGACCGGCCGGGGCGGGCGACGAGGGTGACCTCGGGGCGCTCGTTGTCGGCGGTCAGCAGCTCCTCCATGCCCGCGCGCCCGCCGCCGAGCGCGTCCCACAGCGCGGAGACGATCCAGCGCGGGTGCCCGTGGCGTACGGCGAGGTGCTCCTCGGCGTCCTCGTCGTACGGCGGCGCGACCCGGTCCAGCCAGCCGTCGAGGTCGAGGCCGTCGGCGGTGATGCGGCGCAGCACGGCGTTGACGAACTTGGCGCGCCCGTCCCCGAGCACCACCCGGGCCAGCTCGACGCTGGCGCTCACGGCGGCGTGCGTGGGGATGCGGGTGCCGAGCAACTGGTGCGCGCCGAGCGCCAGTACGTCCAGCACGGGCGGGTCGACCTCGCGCAGCGGCCGGTCCACGCAGGCGGCGATGATCGCGTCGTACGTGCCCTGCCAGCGCAGCGTGCCGTAGACCAGCTCGGTGGCGAGGGCGGCGTCGCGGGAGTCGAAGTCGCCCTGCTCGCGGGCCTTGGCGAGGAGGGGCGGCAGCACGAGGTTGGCGTACGCGTCGCGCTCGTCGACGGCCCGCAGCGCCTCGAACGCGAGGATGCGCACGGGGTCCTTGCGGGGGCGGCGGTAGGGCTTGGCGGGGCGGCGCGGCCGAGTGCTCACGGGGAAGGTGCTCCGGTCTGCGGTGTCGTGCGGTCGTGGGGCGCGGGTGATGCCGGTGGCGCGGGGGTACGGCGTACGGGCGGGGCGGTCTGCGGGCGTGCGGGGCCGGGGCCCCGCCAGGTCACTCCCCGAGCCGCTCGCCGTCCTCGATCCGCGCGCCGCGCGCCCAGTCGGCCGCCTTCATCGGCTTCTTGCCCTGCGGCTGCACCCACAGCAGCTCGACGGCGTGCGAACCGGTGCCCGCGTGCACGGAGTTCTTCCCCGTACGCAGCTCACCGGGCGCCTGCCCCGTACGGTCCGGGGCGAGCGCCACCGTGCGCACCTTGAGGCGTTCGCCGCGGAAGACCGTCCAGGCGCCGGGCGCGGGCGAGCAGCCCCGGACGACCCGGTCGACGCGGAGCGCCGGTTCGGTCCAGACGAGGGCCGCGTCCTCCACCGTGATCTTCGGGGCGCGGCTGACGCCCTCGGCGGGCTGCGGCACGGCCTCCAGGCTGCCGTCCTCGATGCCGTCCATGGTCGCGGCGAGCAGCCCGGCACCCGCGAAGGCGAGCCGGGTCAGCAGGTCGCCGCTGGTGTCGGTGGGGCGTACGCGTTCGGTGAGGACGCCGTAGACCGGTCCGGAGTCCATGCCCTCCTCGATCAGGAAGGTGGTGGCGCCGGTCATCTCGTCGCCCGCGAGCAGCGCGTGCTGCACGGGGGCCGCGCCGCGCCAGGCGGGCAGCAGCGAGAAGTGCAGGTTGACCCAGCCGCGCGCGGGGACGTCCAGGGCCGTACGGGGCAGCAGCGCGCCGTAGGCGACGACCGGGCAGCAGTCGGGGGCGATCTCGCGGAGCCGCGCGAGGAAGTCGGGGTCGCGCGGCCTGTCCGGGCGCAGCACCTCGATGCCCGCCTCCTCCGCGCGCTGCGCCACCGGGCTGGCCACCAGGTGCCTGCCGCGTCCGGCGGGGGCGTCGGGCCGGGTGACGACGGCCGCGACCTCGTGCCGGTCCGAGGCGAGCAGGGCGTCCAGGGACGGTACGGCGACCTCGGGGGTCCCGGCGAAGACGAGCCTCATCGGTGGGCGGTTACCTCTCGTAGGGCGGCGGCGGACGGCCGCTCAGTCTACGTTCCGTCCGCGCGTCGGCCGCCCGAAGGGGGCGTACGCACCTCCGCCCCTCGGCCGCGCACGCCCCGCGCGGGTGGTGCGCGCCCCTCGGGCGTGACCCGAGTGGGCGTTCCGCCGTTGGTCAAGAGGGATTGACCGAACGGGACACGACGGGCCGCCCAGCGGCCCACCTCGCGCCCCGGTCCTCGACCTTGTCCATTCCATGCCGGTTCGAGAGGCTCGCTCATGGCCGACCACGCAACCAACGACGCCCAGGCGAGGGCCAGCCTGCATCTGCTGGTGCGGGACATCGAACGCGTCCGCAGGCAGGTGGACGCCCTGCGCACGCTCACCTCGCAGCTCGGCAACGTGTACCGGCCGCGGCGCACCGGCCCCTCGGCCGGTTTCGTCGTGTACGGGCGGGCGCCCGCGCCGACCGTACGGCTGGCGCAGGAGCTGCGGGACAGCGTGGAGACGCTGGTCACCGCCGCGGTGGACTTCGACCGGTCGCTGGGCTTCTCGTGGGACGCGGTGGGCTCCGCCCTCGGCGTCACCAAGCAGGCGGTGCACCGCCGTTACGGCACGCGGCGCGGCGCCACCGCGCACGGCGGCCAGTCGGCGCCGGGCCAGAACGCCGCCGGGCCGCACCCGTCCGGGCCGCTCGCCACCGGCCCGCACGCCGCGGCGCCGCGCGCCTCCACCCCCGGCGCCGGTGGCGAGCAGGCCGTACGCCACGACGAGACCGTGCCCGCGCCGACCGTCCCGGCGGCCCGCTCCGGCCCGGGGCGGCCGACCGCCACGGGCGCGCAGGAACCACGGTCCGGGGTCTTCCCGGGCCCTCGCAACGGCTGACCCCTCCGCAGCCGTCGCCGTCCGCCCGGCGTCCGCCGTCCCCGTCACGGGACCGACCGGACGCCGGGCGGAGGTGCGTCCGGGCCGGGCGGGGGTCACTCGCGGGTGGTCGGCGGCGCGAGGTCAGCCGCGCGCGCGGCGAGCGGCCTGCCGGGTCCCTTGCGGATCTGCCGCTCGACGAGCTCGCCGAGCGCCCGGTGGCCGCCCTCCGTGGGGTGGAAGCTGCGCGTCTCGGCGGAGAGCGCGCGGAGGTCGAGCTTCAGGCCGTTGACGTACGGGTCCGCGGTGCCGGTCTCGTGCCCGTCGAAGGCGTCGTACGCCTCCACGTACTCGACGCTCCCCCGCTTGCCCGCCTCCACCAGTCCGCGGTCGGCGGCGCGGGCGCTGCGCGCGATGATGTCGTCCAGCTCGCGGGTCCGCTCGTTCAGCCAGCGCTGGTCGTCCTTGCCGATGGTCGCCTCACCCCGTTGGGGCTCCGCCGCGAACATCCGCGGGTAGCCCACGACGAGCACGCGGGCGGACGGGGCGCGGGAGGTGAGGTCGGTGAGGACACGGGGCAGGGTCCGGGTCAGGGTGTCCAGCCGTTCCGCGACCTGATCGTCCTGACCACGGCAGTCGCCGAGCAACACCTCCGCGAGGCAGCGGGTGAGGACCTTGGTGAACCCGGCGTCGTTCCCGCCGATGCTGATCGTCACGAGGCTGGTGTCCGCGTCGACCCGGTCGGTCTGGGGCTCCCGCCCGTACCGGCCGTCGAGGACCTCGGCGGTCGTCGCGCCGCTGCACGCCCAGAAGGCGGAGCCGCGCGCGAAGCGGAACGTCCGTACGACGTCGTGGTAGTAGGCGGCGGAGTGGCGCAGGCACACGCCGTCGGTGCGCTTCGCCTCGGCGCCCGCCTTGCCGTCGTCCCCGTCGCCGTCGGCCTGGCTCTTGTCGCGCTCGCCGCCCTCGCCCTCGTCGGCCTCGCTCTTGTCGTCGGAGCCGGTCTGTACGCCGACACCCGCGGAGTACGAGTCGCCCAGCGCGACGTACCCGCCTCTGGTGGCGGCCTCCTGGGGGCTGACCGTACGGTCGTCCGGCCGCTCCGGGCTGCCGCTCCCGCCGGAGTCCTTTGCGCACCCGGTCAGCTCGCAGCGCCAGGACGGCACCGCGAACACCCCCGCGACCAGCAGGACCAGGACGGCCAGTACGGCACCCACGGTGACCTGACGCCGCGTCACCTGTCCGTCGCCGCTCAACGGCGCTCCCCTCGAGTCACGCACCCGCCCCGCCCACCAGTTGATCACACCGGCGGAGACACCGGTACCACCCACGGGAGGCTCGGCCGCCGAGCGGAAGCACGCCGCGCGCGGAGGGGGCGCGCGGGCGGCGGCCGTTGACCTTTCGGAGCGGCCGGGGGTGTGCTGAGCACGGTGCTGGGCGTCGTCCTGACCGAGCGCGTCCCCGACCGGCTGCGGGGCAGGGTGACCGGGACGCAGAACGCCGTGCTGACGGCCGCGCCGTCGGCCGGGGTGCCGGGCGCGGGCGAGCTGGTGGAGTACGCGTCACCGGCGGCGGACGGAGTCGTCGTGACGGGCGTGTGGTGCACGGCCGTCGTGTCCGCCCCCCTCGCACCGGCGCTACGGGACCTGGGGCCCGTACGGGAGGAGTGCGGAGCGCGACCGGTGCCCACCGGCACCGGCTGCGCGGGCGCGCGGACAGCGGACGTCCGCGCCGCCCCCTGGACTACGGCTGCCCGGAGGCGCGGCGCAGGACGACGGTCGGGATCACGCCGACGGCCAGCACCCCGCTCGCCACGGCGAGCAGCGGATACCCGGCGCTCGCCGTCGTCAGGCCGGAGACCATGCCGCCGGTGGCGCCTGCGAGGGCCATGCCCACGTCCACCTGCCCTTGGACGGCGGCGGCCCTCCCCGGTGGCGCCGCCTCGGTGACCATGGCCGAACCACTCACGAGGGCGAGGTTCCAGCCGACCCCGAGCAGCGTGAGCGCGACGGCCGGACCGATCGTGTTCTGCGGTGGCAGCAGTCCGGCCAGCACCCCGGCCACCAGCAGGACCGCTCCGGAGGCCGCCGCGACAGGAGCCGCCCCCAGCCGGTCGACGAGAGATCCGCTCAGCCGCGAGGGCAGGAACATCGCCCCGACGTGCAGCGCGATCACCGTCCCGGCCGCCTGGGCGCTGTGACCGTGCGCGGTCATGTGTACGGGCGTCATGGTCATCACGGCGATCATCACCAGCTGCGCGGAGATCGTCACGGTGGCGCCGGTCATCACCCCGGAGGGCCACCGGTGGGTCGTCCGCCCCGGCACCGACGTGCCCGCTTCCGGCGCGGCGGGTTCGTCCGGAGCCGCCTTCCGTACGCCCCCCGTGCCCGTACGCCCCGGGGGACGTACGGCGGCGGACTTCCCGGCCGGGGCGCCCTCGCCCGGCGGCGCCGGGAGCGGGGCGTCGGCGTGGGCGCGGGCCACCGTCATCGGGTCGGGCCGGAGCCACAGCAGCAGGACCAGGCAGGCCGCCGTGCAGGCGGCAGCGGCGAGCAGGAACGGTCCGGTCAGCCGGGGCAGACCGCAGGCGGTCGCCACCGCGCCGGTGGGTCCGACCATGTTGGGCCCGGCCACGGCACCCAGCGTGGTGGCCAACAGCACCGTGCCGGTGGCTCGGCCGCGACGTTCCGGTGGGGCCAGGTCCGCCCCCGCGTACCGGGCGAGCAGTCCGGTGACGGAGCCGGCTCCGTAGACGAACAGGGAGGCGAGCAGCAGCACGGTCCAGGAGGCTGCGGCCCCGGCCACCACTCCGACGCTGCCGAGTGCGGCGGCTCCATGGCCCAGGACGAGCCCCGGTCTGCGTCCCCGGTGCTGGGAGAGCCGTCCGATCGCCATCGCCCCCACCGCGGCGCCGCCGGTGTAGAGCGTGGCGGGCAGCCCCGCCAGACTCGTCGAACCGAGCAGGTCCTCGGCGAGGAGCGCGCCGACCGTGATGCCGGCCGCCATGCCCGCGCCGCCGAGCGCCTGCGAGACGAGCAGCACGGTCATCAGACGACGCTCCGCCGCGGCGGGCGCCACGGCGTGGAGCCGGCTGGGGGCCTGGTCCGCCGCGGTCACGTCGCGGTCGCGCCGCCGAGGTCGGAGATCTCCGCCAGGGAGAGACCGAGCTGGGCGTGCAGGAAGGCGACGACGGTCCAGTGCGGCAGCGCGTCCTCGTCGAACGGGCCGAACGCCCCGACGTACAGCGGCACCCAGCGCAGGGCCTCCTCCGCCGCCGTTTCCCGGCCCGGTTCCTGCTGGTAGTCGCCGTACGCGACGCTGCGGTGGTGGATGAAGCGGCCACCGGGCAGCCGTTCCTCGCACAGCGTGCGGTACTCGCGTGTCTGGAGGATCAGGTAGTGCCAGATCTCGTCGATGTCCTGTTCGACGGGGAGGAAGAGGCCCGCGAGCTCGTCCGGGTGCCGCGACACCAGGTAGAGGTACCGCAGACACTCGCGGACCTGGTGGACCACCACGTCCTCGGCCGGTGCGCCGGGGCGTCCGAGCACGTACCGCACGACCTCGTCGTGCAGCGCGGGCCCGAGCAGCTCCCGGGCGTCGGGTGCGGTGGAGGCGGGAACCGCCGTTCCGATCTCACGGGGGACGGAGGGAGGAGGAGCAGTCATACCGGTCCTGTCCTGGGGGCGGCGCGGGGCCGCGAAGCGGGCCGGAAGCGGGTCTGCTCCCGCGTGACCGGCGAGGGATGTGCCGCTCGGCGCCGACGCGCCGGGACGGCGGCTCGGGGGACCCGTCAGTCGGCCGGGGACGGGTCGGTTGCCGGGGCGGCAAGCCACGCGTACTTGCCGGAGCGGCCGACCGCGATGCTCCGCCGGTGCGCGGTGCGGCACCGCATGCCGGTCAACTCGCCTACGGCGACGGCGAGTTCGGCCTCCTCGGAGGCCCCGAGCGCGGCTCCCCGAAGGTGGTGTAGCGCAGTTCGCACGAGCCGGCCCCGGCGGACTCCCCCGCGGCGTCGGGGACGAGCTGGTGCAGGAAGACCTTCGCGGAGGCTCCGGCGATCCGCACGTCCACGTCGGCCTGGGCGACCGGGCCGCCGGGTGTGGGCAGCAGTTCCTTCTCCCGTCCGCAGAAGGAGGTGATGGCCGTCGGGTCCGCGTCACCGTCGCGGGTACGGACGCAGTCCCCCGAGCGGTAGCGCACCAGGGGCATGTGCGGGTTGCGGATGCTGGTGACGATCAGACTGTGTATGCCGCTGCCGGGCGCCACCGGGTGCAGTTCCAGGCTCATGCCGTCGAGATACGGGTGGTAGCGGCCGTCCGCGTCGCTGTAGAAGAGGTAGCCCAGCTCGGTGCTGCCGAAGAGGTCGATCACCGGGCAGCCGAAGTACCGGCGCAGGAAGGCCCGGACGTTCGCCGGAGCGTACTCGTAGGCGTGCACGATGCCCGCGGGCCGCGGGAAGGCCTCCTCCAGGCCCCAGGCGCGGACCTTCTCCACCAGATGCGCGAGATGGTAGGCGGAGCAGTCCAGCAGATAGGCGCCGTCCGGGTGCGCGGACGCCACCTCCCGCAGGTCGGCGAGCATGGCGGTGACGTCGGCGAGGTCCCAGTCGGCCGGTTCCAGTCGGCGGTTGAGATACAGGGTGCGGTCGTCCAGCCAGCGTTCCCCCGGCGTGGCCCCGGGGCGGGAGGCGTTCACCCGGGCGACGTGCTCGGTGGCGAGCACCGTGGTCAAGGAGGCGCGTCGGGCCCCCGAGTGCCAGAGCGGGCCCAGCTCCGGGTGCTCGCTCCACAGCCGGTAGTAGGAGTGCAGCAGGAACAACGGAGGTCGGATCAGCTGCATACGCGCGTGGTTCGTGCCGGTCGACAGCACGTACTCGGCCTCTCCCGCCTCCAACGCCCTCGCCAGGGCCGGAGTCATCCAGTTGGCCGGGAAACCCTGGGCGATCCGCGACTTCTCCAGGATCGGGAAGCCGCCACCGGCCACGGAGTCGCGGTAGAGCGGGATGTCCTTCACGCGGTCGAGGACGTCGGGGCTCGGCCAGGTGTTCACGGGTCCTCCGGTGGGAGAGCGGTCGAAGCCCGTACGCCACGGGCGGGGCGCGGGGCGGGGTGGCGGCTCGCGGTGGTGCGCCCCGGGACCCCGCACCGGTCGGCGGACCGGTGCGGGGAGACGCGTCAGCTGATGCAGCCCGTCTTGGGCGTCGCGCTGATGCAGCCGCTCTTGGGAGCGGAGCTGATGCAGCCGTCCTTCGCACCGGCGCCCTGCGCCGAGTTGGCAGCGACCCACTTCTGCCAGACGGACTCTTCGGTCATCCGCTTGATGAGCTGCTCCATGCCGGACCTCCATAGGACGAAGAGATAGTGGTGCAAAGTGGTAAAAAAACCACCCAGGTAAAAGTAAAGCGAGAGTCAAGGAAAAGTCAATGGATGGTCATGTCGGATGGTTCACGGGGATGTCGCCCCGGGCACCGGATCCGCGTGGGGGGCGACGGCACGGGCCAGGGCGAAACCGGCGTAGCCGTCCCGGGCTGCGGCGTCGCAGCGCGCCCGGTACTCGACCATGCCGCCGGTGTACGCGAGGAACGTCCTCGGTTTGCCGGCCACGTTCGCGCCCGTGTACCAGGAGTCGACGGACGGGTAGAGCGTCCGCTCCGCGAGCGCCGCCACGTGCGCGCACCACTCCCGCTCCGCCTGCGGGGTCGCGTCGATCTCGGTGAACCCGTGGCGCCGGAGGTGGACGAGGCAGTCGGCGATCCACTCGACGTGCTGCTCCGCAGCGGTCACCGCGTTGCTGAGCACGGACGGACTGAGCGGGCCGAGCACGGTGAAGAGGTTGGGGAAGCCGGACGCGACCAGGCCCAGGTGGTTGGCCGCGCCGTCCGACCACTTCTCCCGCAGCGTGGCGCCACCGCGCCCCCGTACGTCGATGGCCGTCTGCGAACCGGTCAACGCGTCGAAGCCGGTGGCGAGAACCAACGTGTCCAACGGGTGTTCCCGCTCGGTCGTGCGCACCCCGCGTGGGGTGACCTCCACCAGCGGCGTACGGCGCAGATCCACCAGCCGCACGTGCGGCTCGTTGAAGGCCGCGTAGTAACCGGACTCCAGGCAGGGGCGCTTGGTGCCGAACGGAAAGGTGCGGGGGGACAGCGCGTCCGCCGTGTCGGGGTCCGCGACCGAGTCCCGGATCTTCCCGCGCACGAACGAGGCGACGGTCTCGTTGGCCGCCTCGTCGGTGAGCAGGTCCGTGTACGTGCGCAACAGCCCGCTGAGTACGCCGGAGCGCCAGCCCTCCTCGTAGGCGTCGGTACGCTCCCCGGCCCCCACCGACAGCGCCGAGCGGGTCGGAGGAGTGAAGAGCGTGCCGCCGCGGGACGCCCGCTGGGCGCGCCGGTAGCGGGGGTAGTCCGCCTTCGTCGCGGCGATCTCGTCGGCGGGGAGCGGCCGGTTGTGCGCGGGCAGCGCGTAGACGGGTGTGCGTTGGAAGACGGTGAGCGCGGCGGCTCGGGCGGCGACCTGCGGGACCACCTGCACGCCGGAGCATCCCGTACCGAGCACCCCCACCCGTTCCCCGGCGAGCACCGGCTCGTCCCGGGGCCAGCGGGCCGTGTGCAGGGTCCGACCGGCGAACGACTCGATCCCCGGAACGTCCACGTCCTTCACGGCGGACGTGCACCCCGTGGCCAGCACGACGAAACGCGTGGTCACCGTCCACGCGGCGGACGTCGTCACGGTCCACAGGTGGCTGTCCTCGTCGTAGACGGCGCGCTCGACCCGCGTGTTGAGCATGATGTGCGGCCGCAAGTCGAACCGGTCGGCCACGTGGCCCAGGTAGCGGAGGATCTCCGGCTGCGCGGCGTAGCGCTCGCTCCACTCCCACTCCTGGTCCAGCTCCGGCGAGAAGGAGTAGGAGTACGCGGTGCTCTCGATGTCGCAGCGAGCCCCCGGGTAGCGGTTCCGGTACCAGGTCCCGCCGACGTCCTCGCACGCCTCGACCAGCCGTGCGGAGAAGCCCCGTTCACGGAGCAGGTGCAGCTGGTACAAGCCGGCGAATCCGGCTCCCACCACCAGCGCGTCCAGCTCCGGACCCTCGTCGCCACCCCTGCGGACCACGCCCACGTCGACCCCCTCCATGATCACTGCACGCAAGCGCAAAAGTAAAATGCAAGTCACGTAAAGTCAATGGAAGGTCAAATCCTGTGGAGGGCGCCCGCCCGTACGGTCCGCCGCCGCTGGCCGACGTGCCTGTGCGCTTCGGTGCCCCCGATGCCGGGTGCGGCCCTCACGAACCGCGACCGGCGGTAGGTGTCCGCGTTGCGCCCGACCGGGCGGCTGGCCTTGGCGGAAGTGGACACGAGCCCCCGCGCGAGGCGGACTCCGGCCCGGGGCGTACCGGTCTTCCGGATGGAGCGCGGGCGGTTGAGCGAGGACCAGGCGGGCGAGGTCCTGCGCCGCCATTCGCCGCATAACGACATCAGGCTTCGCGAGGTCGCCCGGCAGCTGTGCGCGCTCGGCCGCCTGCCCTGATCCCACGAGCGGTGCGGCGCCCCCGGCTCCCGGCTCGAACCGGGGGGCCTAGACCGCGCCGAGCCCATGGAACCCGGAACGTCATGTTCTCCCGGGTACCCCCCGGACCGCGTCGCACTCATCCCAGGTCACTGCCGAGGCACGCCGCCTCACCCGACCGTTCCCGCGCTTCGCCGACACCATGGCCCGCCGGACACCACGAGTATCACGCGTCACCCACGACATGGGGGGGCGGCAGCCCGGGGCTCCGGGCGGTGGGTCCGGCGCTGCCCCGGGGGCCTTCCGCGACGGGTCGAGCCCGCCGACCGGGGTGGTTGACCGGTCGACGCGGCGGAGAGCCGGTCAGCCGGTCACCGATCGGAGGACGGCGTGGCTTGCCGCGGCGCAGACCGCCAGTCCGGCGCGGCCCGTGTTGTCGAGGGTGTCGCCCGCGGCGTGGTACCGCGGGTCGTAGGGCAGACCGGCGGTGCCGCCGAACCGCCGGGCCTCCTCCTCGGTCTTCAGCGCCGCGGGCCTGCTGCGCACGGTGTCGATACCCGCGACGGGTACCCCGGCGAACAGGAACGGCACCTGGTCCGACATCCCGTCGACCGGGCCTTCCAGCCAGGGCTGACCGGCGGCGGCGAGGTGCTCGGTGTAGTGGCGCTCCGGGCCGTTGCCGTAGACGCCGACGACGTGGTTGGGGGCGGCGACCATGTCCATGTTGAAGTAGCCACGTACGGGCTCCAGCGGCTCGGTGTCCACGAAGTGCTGCGAACCGCGCATCCCGTCCTCCTCCCCGCCCCACCAGCAGAACTGCGCCGGGGCCCGCCGCGCCGCGGACCGCGCCAGGTCGAGCAGCAGCGCGGAGCCGGAGGCGTTGTCGTCGATACCCGGGCCCGCGGGCACGCTGTCCAGGTGGGCGCCGAAGAGGTGCCGGGGGGCGTCGGGGTCCGCGGGTACGGTCAGCACGTCGAACGTGTCGACCTTGCGGTCCCGCAGCTCCAGGTCGACGTGCAGCCGGGCCCCGCCGGCTGCCAGGTCGGCCCGCAGTGAGGCGGCCACCTCGGAGAACACGGTGGCCGCCGGGGGCAGCGCCGGGTCCTCGGGGGCGTCGAACCGCAGCAGCAGGCCGAAGTCCATGCCGTCCAGGAAGAACAGCACGGAGACGACACCCGCCGCGTGGGCGTTGCGCAGGGCTGTGCGGGCGGCCTCCGTCTGGTCGTCGGCCGTACGCCGCAGGGCGGCCCGCCGCGTGCCGTGGCAGCCGCCGGTGCGTGTCTCGGGCAGTGCCCGCACCCCCTCCGGGGCTTTCGGCGGACGCAGTTCCAGCAGCGCGACGCGCCCGCGCGCGTCCACGCCGTCCCAGCTGTCCGGCGCGTCGCCGAACCGGTCGGCGGGGGTGACGAGCGCGCCGGTGGCACCGCCCGGTGGGGATGCCGCGACGCCCTCGACCGCCACGTGGTCGAGGACGCGCTCGCGCGGGCCGGTCTGGCGCACCGTGTCGCGCAGGAGATCGGTGCGGGTGTAGCTAAACGGAAGCCGACGGGTCCGGTGCCCGTACGCACGCAGCCGCCGTTCGACGTAGCGGGCGGAGTGCTCGTAACCGCTGTACCCCGCGGCCCGGTTGCCGCCGTGCCGCGCGGCGATCCCGTCCAGTTCCCGCATGTGCCGCACTATCCGCCCGATCGCCGGGTCGCCCGCGCCCCGGGCCGGGTCCGGCCGATCCGCCGCGCGTGCTCCGTGCGCCGTGCCGGTCAGCAGCGGGCCGACCGCCGCCCCGGCCAGCGCCGCCACCACGGCGCGCCGGGGGGATCCGCCCGCCGTCCGCTGTCCACTTCCCGCTGTCATGGTCCACTCCGTTCCGTCGGGGTACTCCTGTACCGCGCGGCCAGTGAAACCGGGTACGCGGTTTCGTTTCCCTAAGCACGCCACCGACGGTCCGGGGCCCTCCGGACCCGCTCTCCGTCCGGGGGCCACGGTCGCGCACCACACGTCTAGACCGCGGTGAAACCGCCGTCGGCGGCGACCACCGCGCCGGTGACGAAACCGGCGCGCGGGGAGACGAGGAAGCACAGCACCTCGGCGATCTCCTCGGGTCGCGCCACCCGGCCCAGCGGCTGCGCGTCGGCGAAGGACGCCAAGTAGGCGCGGCTGTCGGGGCGGAACGAGTCGAGGAAGTCGGTCTCGACGACGCCCGCCGCCACGACGTTGGCGCGGATGCCCAGCGGCCCGCCCTCGACGGCGAGCACCTTCGTCAGCTGGGCGAGCGCGCCCTTCGAGGCGCTGTAGGCGGCACCTTCGGGCAGCCCCACGGTGCAGGTGTACGAGCCGGTGCTGACGATGGCGCCGCCGCCGCGCGCCGCCATCACGCGGAACGCCTCGCGGGCGCAGAGGAAGGCGCCGCGGGCGTTGACCGCCAGGACGGTGTCCCAGTCCTCGGCGGTGGTCTCGGTGACGGGCTTGTTCAGGGCGCGTCCGGCGTTGTTGACGAGTACGTCGAGCCCGCCGAAGGTGTCGACGGCCGCCCGTACGGCGCCGGTCGCCGTGCTCTCCACGGCGATGTCTCCGAGGAACGGCAGGACGCCGGGGAAGTCGTCGGACAGCGCCTCGACGTCGTCGCGTCGGTCGACGGCGACGACGCGGGCGCCGCGGGCGGTGAGCAGCGCCACCGTCTCCCGGCCCACGCCGCGCGCGGCGCCGGTCACGAGGGCGACCTTCCCGGCGAACTCGGCGTCCGGGGCGGCGGATCGGGCGGCGGGGCCGGGAAGTGCCCCGGCGGGCGCGGTGGTTGCGGTGACTGCGGTGGTTGCGGTGGTTGCGGTGGGCAGGTTGGTCGGGCCGGTCGCGGTGGTCATGTGTGTTCCCTCAAGAGGTGCGTGTGGAAGGCGGGTTCGGCCGTACGTCCACGGGGGCGGACCCCCGCCCCGGCCCCCGTGGACGCCGTACGGACCGGCCGGTCAGTGCGCGGTGAGCCCGCCGTCGACGACCAGTTCCGAGCCGGTGACGAACGAGGACTCGTCGGCGGCCAGGAAGAGGATCGCGGGGGCGACCTCGTCGGCGCGGCCCGCGCGGCGCATGGGCGTGCGTAGGACGTCCGCCTGCTGGTCGCCCTCGGCATCGAGGAGTTCCCGGGTCATCGGGGTGGCGATCACCCCGGGGTGCACGGAGTTGACGCGTACGCCCTGCTGCGCGTACTCGACGGCGGCGGTCTTCGTCAGCAGCCGTACGGCGCCCTTGGACGCCTGGTACGCGGCCGCCCCGCCGCTGCCGACCATGCCGAGCACGGACGAGGTGTTGACGACCGACCCGTTGCCGCTCGCGCGCAGGAGCGGCATCGCGGCGCGCATGCCGAGCCACGTGCCCTTCTGGTTGACGTCCGTGACGCGGTCCCAGGATTCCTCGCGCGTCTCCTCGACGCCCCGCCAGTCCAGGATTCCGGCGATGTTCACGAGCACGTGCAGCGCGCCGAACCGTTCGCGCAGGAAGGCGATCGTCTCGTCCCACTCCCGCGCGGACGAGACGTCGAGCGGTACGGAGGCCACGTCCGCGCCGTCCGCCGCGAGCCGTTCGGCCAGTTCGCGCAGTGGTTTGTCGGCGACGTCGGTGAGGAGCAGCCGGGCGCCCTCGCGGGCGAAGAGTTCCGCGGTCGCCGTACCGAGGCCGCCGGTCGCGCCCGTGATCAGCGCGACCTTGCCGTCGAGTCGTCTTGTCATGTGAGGGTCCTTACCTCGTCGGTGATGAACGCCCTTGCCCTGGGAAGGACGTGGGCTACGGGTCGGACGCGGGCGCGTCGGCGGGGAATGTCGGCCGTACCTGGCCGTGGGTGGGCAGCGGGTGCCCCGGGCACGGCTGCGCGCATGGCGGACTCCTCCCCCGTCGGCCCGCCGGCCCCCGTCAGCCGCTGCGGTCCGTTCCGCTGAGGAAGAGTCTCTGCCGGAGCGCCTCCCTCCACCAGGACCCGTACTGCCTGGGTGTGACACACCCAGGCGGAGCGCCGGGCCGCCGCCTAGCCTGAGCCGATGGACGACAACCAGCTGGGGGACTTCCTGCGCGGTCGGCGTGCCGGGGTGCGGCCGGAGGACGTGGGCACCGTCAGCCACGGCGCGCGCAGGGTCAGCGGCCTGCGGCGGGAGGAGGTCGCCGTACGGGCCGGGGTGAACGCCGACTACTACACCCGCCTGGAACAGGGCCGCGAGCGCCGCCCCTCCCCGCAGGTCGTCGACGCCCTCAGCCACGCGCTGCGTCTCGACGCGGACGCGCGGGCGCACCTGTACCGGCTGGCCGGTGCCGCGCCGGGTGAACGACCGCCGTACGGGCCGGAGTCGGCGCGGGTCGGCGCGGAACTGCGTCGGCTGGTGGACGGCTTCGGGGACGCACCGGCCTTCGTGCTGAACCGTTCCCTGGACCTGCTCGCGCTCAACTCCCTGGCGGATGCGTTGTACTCACCGTTCGCCCCGGCGGACAACCTGGCGCGGATGACGTTCCTCGACCCGGCGGGCCGCCGCTTCCACGGGGACTGGGACCGCGCCGCGCGGGCCGCCGTCGCGAACCTGCGCGAGGCGAGCGGCTTCGCCCCGGACGACCCGCGTCTGCGGGCGCTCGTCGGCACGCTCACCGAGGGCAGCGCGGACTTCGCCCGCCTCTGGAACGCGCACGCGGTGCGCGGCAAGACGCGGGACGCGAAGCGCTTCCTGCACCCGGACGTCGGGCCGCTCACGCTCACGTACCAGTCCTTCGACGTACGCGAGGCGCCCGGCCAGCAGCTCGTCGTCTACCAGGCGGAGCCGGGGAGTCCCAGCGCCACGTCCCTCGGCCTGCTCGGCTCCGTCCACGCGACCCGGCGCGGCGCCGGGGCGGGACCCGGGGCGCGGTAGGGGCCGTCCCGGTGGCGGGCGTCGGCCGCCGGGCGGGGGTTCACTCCGGCAGGGCGTGGGTGAGCAGCACCTCGGCCGCCGCGCGTGCGTGGCGGCCGTAGTCCGCGTCGTCCAGCACCATGGCGCGGCTGGCCGCTCCGTCGGCGAGGGTGACCAGTTGCTCCGCCAGCGCGAGGGGCTCGCGGCAGCCCAACTCCGTCACCAGTGTGGTGACGAGGTCGCGCATGTGGAGCTTCTGTTCGCGGGCGTGGACGTGGACCGGGTCGTCCGGGGAGGGGAACTCCACGGCGGCGTCGATGAACGGGCAGCCGCGCACCGGGGCGTCGTCCCGTACGGGCATGTCGAACATCCGGAGCACGCGTTCGCGCGGCGGGATGTCGTCGCGGGTCAGCACGCTCCCCAGGGTTTCCCCCGACGAGGCGAGGCTCCGGAGGTGGGCGATCACGAGGTCGCTCTTGGTGGGGAAGTGCGCGTAGAGGGTGCGTTTGGAGACGGGCGCCGCCCCGGCGATCTGTTCCATGCCGGTCGCGTTGATGCCCTCGGTCGCGAAGAGCCGTGCGGCGGCGAGCAGGACGCGTTCCCGGCCGCCACGTCCCGGGCGCTTCCGCGGTGTCGCGGTGGCTTCGTTCATGGCGCCAAGTGTACGCCTGCGTTTACTTGGCGGGGAGCGGCGTGGTAGCTTCACCACTCGCCAGGTAAACGCACACGTTTACTTCAGTTTCTCCGTCGAGGAGTTCCGATGACCCTGCTCACCCCCACCGACCTGCGCGACCACGCCGAGGAGCTGATCCGGGGGCGCCGCGCGACCCGCGCGTTCCGCCCGGACCCCGTACCCGAGGAGACGATGCGCGCGATCTTCTCGCTGGCCGGCGCCGCCCCGTCCAACTCCAACGCGCAGCCGTGGCAGGTCGAGGTCGTCAGCGGCGCGGCACGCGAACGCCTGGCCGCCGCCCTCCGATCGGCCCACGCCGCGGACGCCGTGACGGCCGACTACACGTACTCCGACGAGATGTACGCGCGGGCGCACCAGACGCGCCGCGCGGCGTTCGGCGCCGAGGTGTACGGGGCGCTGGACATCGCCCCCGACGACCACGAGGCGCAGCGGGCGTACCACGCGCGGAGCCTGCGCTTCTACGACGCGCCGCACGTCGCGTTCCTGTTCGTCGGCGGGGACGCCCGCACCCGGCTGGCCGCCGACGTGGGGGCCTACATGCAGACGCTGCTCCTGGCCATGACCGCCTACGGCGTGGCGAGCTGCCCGCAGGGGCTGCTGAGCTTCTACGCCGACACCGTCCGGGCCGAACTGGGCGTCACGGAGGGGCGGTTGCTGGTGGGCATCTCGTTCGGATACCCCGACGAGACGGCGCCGGTGAACCACGTCCGGACCGGGCGGGCGACGTTCGAGGAGGTCACGACGTTCCACGCCTAGAGCTGTGACCGCACAGGTTCGCCGGGTTGGTCGTCGTGACGGATGGATGTGTGGTGACTACGCCGTGAGGCGGTCTGCTTCGGCCAGCAGCAGATCGCCGAAGGGCTGGAAGTCGATGCTGCAGGCGTAGACGCCGCTGAAGACCCGGTGGACAGTTCCCCATTCCCAGATGGCGGTGGCATCCACGCCCGTGCGAGAAGCCAGTTGCTCGGTGCGCGCCCAGAGGTCGTCGCCGAGGTCCGGGTTGCCACGCACGATGGTGCCGAGATCGCACGCCGGTTCCGCCCGCAGCCCGGCTGGATCGATGAGCTTGTAGCTGCCGTCGCTCGCCTGCAGGGCGTTCATCTCGTGGATATCACCGTGGACCAGAACCGCGGACCGATCGTCGTGGGCAAGGCGACGACGCTTCATGCAATCCAGCGCATCCGCCACAGTGGCTGGCGAACACGGTCGCCCCGCCCGCTCCCATAGTCTCGGCAGCCGATCGGCGTACTGCTCAGCCAACTTCGCGCCCGTTGGAAGGTCAATGTCGGGACCGATCGGACGCCACAGGCGCACCGCCACTTCGCACAGCAAGTCGTGGCGGCTTGCGGGGTCGGCGACGATGTCGTACATCGGAGCCCCGAGGCGCTCCAGCAGAAGGGCTTGTCGACCCACGTCTTCGCCCAACAGCTTGGCGCATCCCCCTCCGTTCGCCAGGCGCAACACCATGGCCTCCTGCCCGACGTCCCGACCTGGCACACCGATCTTGAGGACCGCCGGAGTCCCGTCAACGAGCGTCACCTCGACGACCAGGGCGGCGTGGCCGCCCGCGAAGCTGGACCCGATCCTCAGAGACCACTCCTGGGCCAGCGAGTCGAGCACGCCTGGCAACTCGTCCAGCCAGGATTCGTTCCCGTCGGCTATCACCGTCTTGCGGACCTGGTCAGGAATGTCGAGGCTCATACCGCCAACCTAGGGCCGTGACCGCCGCACTGGTTCGTCTGATTGGTTCAGACTGCTGTCGTGAGGGGGCGCCTGCCCCAGCGAATGCCTTTCTCGCTGCGGATGCGGGCGCGTTCCTTGCGTTCGGCGGCCAGGACGTCGCGGTGGCGGGCGTTGGCGTTGCGCCAGCGCAGGTAGGCGTGCAGGGCCCGGGTCTGCACCGTCTGGTTGGGATGGTGGGAGTTGGCGATGGTGAACTGCCGCAACGGCCCGAGGTGCGCCTCGACCCGGTCCAGCTTCGCCTCCCGCTCCGGGGCCGGGGCCTTCCAGGTCTTGGTGCGCTGGAAGGTGACGCCGCGGCGGGCGAGCAGACGGCGTAACGCCTCGCGGCCGATGCGGATGACCCGCCCATGGACTTCCGCAGGTGGGCCAGCAGTTCGCGGATGGACCAGCGGGTGAAGGGCTGGCCGAGCCCGGTCGGGCGGGTGGTGGCCGTCTGGACAACGAAGTCCTCGTCGTCAGGACTGAGCAGGCGCACGCGGACAGGCCCAGCCACCACACCCCCAGCACCCGGATCGGACGATCACACGACATCCAACCGCCCCGACCACCAACCCGGCGAACCAATGTGTCAGAGCACTGGACGCGGGCGGGAAGTGGTCGACGCCCGCCGTCCGCCGGCCGGTTCACGCCCCCGGGTTCAGTCGACGGTGAGGACGAGCTTGCCGCGGAGGTGCCCGCGGGCGGCGCGCTCGTGCGCGGCGCGGGCGTCGGCGAGCGGGTACGTGCCGTCGAGGGCGACGCGTACGGTTCCGGCGTCCACCAGGCGGGCCAGCGCGGCGAGTTGGGAGCCGTCGGCGCGGACCTGGGTGGCGGTGACGGTGACGCCCAGCGCGGCGTTCTCCGCGTCGTCGAACTCCCCGAAGTACACCGGGTAGAGGGAGCCGCCGCGCCGGAGGGTGCGCAGGAAGCGCCTGCTGGCGGGGCCGCCCACGGTGTCGAGTACGAGGTCGGCGCCGCGTACCGCGTCCTCGGGCCGCTCCTTGGTGTAGTCGACGAACTCGTCGGCGCCGAGGCCCCGCAGGAACTCCTCGTGGCCGCCGGACGCGATGGCGGTGACGTGCGCCCCCTGCCACTTGGCCAGTTGGAGCGCGAGGTGCCCCACGCCGCCCGCCGCTCCGTTGACGACGACGGCGGCGCCGTCGAGCGAGGCCGGGCGGTGCCGGGCCTCCTGGAACGGCGAGGGGTGGTCGTGCCCGAGGGCGATGAGGAACTGCCACGCGGTCAGCCCCGACATGGGCAGCCCCGCGGCGTGCGCGTGGTCGACCGCGGCGGGCTTGTGGGCGAGGTCGGTGGCGGGCGCGGTGGCGTACTCGGCGTACGCGCCGCTCTGGAGCACGGCGGGGAAGCGCAGCATGCCGTACACCTCGTCGCCCGGCGCGAAGCCCTCGGCGCCGGGGCCGAGCGCCGCCACGACACCCGACACGTCGGTGCCCGGGACGAGCGGCAGCGGGAACGGGGGCCGCAGCTCGGGCGGTACGTCGGGCATCCCCCTACGGGCGTACCAGTCGGGCGGGTTGAGCCCCGCGGCACGGACGCGGACGAGGACCTCGCCAGGGCCGGGCTCGGGCACCGGCACGCGCTCGTGGCGCAGCACCTCGGGGCCGCCGAAGCCGTGCAGCCGGACGGCGTTCATCGTGCGTAGCGGCATCTCTCTCTCCTGCCTGTGCGGGGGGGGTACGCTGATCCGGACCGGTGATCCAGTTCAAGTGGACCACTGATCCGAATATATGGATCAGTGGTCCGGAAAGCAAGAGGGGCAGATGCGGGCCGACGCCAAGAAGAACCGCGACCACCTGCTCGCCGTGGCGGGCTCCGCCGTCGCGGAGCGGGGCGCGGACGTGTCGCTGCGCGACATCGCCCGCCGGGCCGAGGTCGGGCTCGCGACCCTGCTGCGGCACTTCCCGACCCGCGAGGCGCTGCTCGACGCCCTCCTGCGGACGAGCTTCGACGAACTGACCGCGCGGGCGGGCGCGTTCGAGGAGTCGGAACCACCCGCGGACGCCCTCGTCACATGGGTACGGGAGTGCGTCGCGTGGACCACCGAGTACCGGGGCGTGACCGTGCTCATGGCGGCCGCCATCGAGGACCCGGAGTCCGCCCTGCACGCCTCCTGCGTCACGCTGCGCGCGGCGGGCGCGCGGCTGCTGACCCGCGCGCAGGACGCGGGCGCGGCCCGCCGCGACCTCGACGGCGACGACCTCTTCGCGCTGATCGCCATGCTCGCCTGGCTCGGTGACCAACCCGCGCTCGCGCCGCGCGCCCCGCGCCTCTTCGACGTGGTCGCGGGCGCGCTCCTCACCGGTGCGGAGACCGCCCCGGCGGCCGTACGGGAGGGACGACGGGACTGACCGGTCGGCCTCCCGGGCGCGGGCCGGGCGCGTCAGCCCGTACGGCTCACGGCCGTTCCGCCACCGCCGACCGGCACCCCGGCAGGTCCCGACCCGGCACGTCCCGACCCGGCACGTCCCGGCCCGGCACGCGCCGCGTCGGCGGCACCTCGCCGCACCGCTCCGGCGCGGGCGCGGTCAGTTGCGGGTCCAGCGTCACGGCGGCGACCCCCAGCGGCCGGATGAGCGCGCGCAGCGCGGGCCCGGCGAGCCGCACCCACGCCTGGTCCGCGCCCAGCGCGGAGGTGAGCCGGGCCACGGAGGTGAAGGCGACGGCGGTACGCGCGCCCGTCGCCGTACGGAACAGCCGCGTCACGTCGCCGTGGGGGCCCCGCCGGACCGGTACGTACAGCGGACCGGGCGGGAGGGCGTCCCGGGACGCGGGGTCCCCGTCCTGGAGCGGTGCTGCCACGGGGCCCTCCTTCCCGGTCCGCGCCGCGGTGGCGCGTCTGCCGACGTCACGCCTGCTCACGGGCCCGCCACGGGCGCGTACGCGTGCACCTGACGACGGAAGCACGGACCGTACGGGCGGGGCTCCGGCGTCTCATCCCCTGGACTCCGCCGTCAGCTCCCGGAGGGCGGAGTTGAGCGCGAGGACGTTGACGCGGGGCTCCCCGATGAAGCCGAGGGTGCGGCCCTCGGTGTGCGCGGTGACGAGCCGCGCGACGGGCGCGGCCGTCAGCCCGTTCTCCCGGGCGACGCGGCGCACCTGCAACCGCGCGTAGCGCGGGGAGATGTGCGGGTCGAGGCCGGAGGCGGAGGAGGTGACCGCGTCGGCGGGTACGTCCGCGGGGTCGACGGGGTGGCCGGGTACGGAGTTGTCCCGGACGACGGCGGCCTTCGCCTCCGCCACCCGCCGGACGAGCACGGGGTTGTCGGCCGCCAGGTTGGTGGCGCCGGAGAGCAGCAGCTCGTGGCGCGGGTCGCGGGTGTCGGTGCCCAGGCCGTGGGCGGGCCTGCCCTGGAACCACCGCGGGTCCGGCGCCGCCGTACCGCCCGTCCCGTCCGGCGGCAGGGTGTAGCCCTGCCCGATCAGCGCGGACCCCACCTCCCGGCCGCCCGCCGAGACCTTCGAGCCGTCGGCCTGCGCCGGGAACAGCGCCTGCGCGGCGCCGGTGACGACCAGCGGGTACAGCACGCCCGTCACGAGCGTGAGCAGGAGGAGGGCGCGCAGCGAGGCCCCGAGGAGCCGCGCCGTGTGCGTTGCCGTGTGAGCCATGGTGATCAGCCGATTCCGGGGAGGAGGGAGAGGAGCAGGTCGACGGCCTTGATGCCGACGAAGGGCACGACGAGACCGCCGAGCCCGTACACCGCGAGGTTGCGGCGGAGCATCCGGTCGGCGCTCGCCGGGCGGTAGCGGACGCCGCGCAGGGCGAGGGGGACGAGCACGACGATGACCAGCGCGTTGAAGACCACCGCCGAGAGGATCGCGGAGTCCGGCGACGTCAGCCGCATGACGTTCAGCCGGTCCAGGCCGGGATGCACGGTCGCGAAGAGCGCCGGGATGATCGCGAAGAACTTCGCGACGTCGTTGGCGAGGGAGAACGTGGTGAGCGCGCCGCGCGTGATGAGCAGCTGCTTCCCGATCGCCACGATCTCGATCAGCTTGGTCGGGTCCGAGTCGAGGTCCACCATGTTCCCGGCCTCCTTGGCGGCCGAGGTGCCGGTGTTCATGGCCACGCCGACGTCCGCCTGGGCGAGGGCGGGGGCGTCGTTCGTACCGTCGCCGGTCATCGCGACGAGCCTGCCGCCCTCCTGCTCGCGCCGGATCAGCGCCAGCTTGTCCTCGGGCGTGGCCTCGGCCAGGAAGTCGTCCACCCCGGCGTCGGCGGCGACGGCGGCCGCCGTACGCGGGTTGTCACCGGTGATCATCACCGTCCGGATGCCCATGCGGCGCAGCTCGTCGAAGCGCTCGCGCATGCCCGGCTTGACGACGTCCTTCAGCTGGACCACGCCGAGCACGCGCGCGCCCGCCGCGTCCTCGACGGCGACCAGCAGCGGCGTGCCGCCCGCCCCGGCGACACCTCCGGCGACGTCGTCGGTGTCCGGCGGCACCGTGCCGCCGCGCTCCTCGACCCACGCGGCGACCGAGCCGACGGCCCCCTTGCGCACCTTCCGGCCGTCCACGTCCACGCCGGACATCCGGGTGCGCGCGGTGAACGCGACCCACTGCGCGCCCGCGACCTCGTCCCGGCGCCGTTCCGGCAGCCCGTACGCCTCCTCCGCGAGGGCGACGACGGAGCGGCCCTCCGGGGTGCCGTCCGCGAGGGACGAGAGCTGGGCCGCGGCCGCCAACTCGGCCTGGTCCGCGCCCCGTACGGGGGTGAACGCGGCGGCCCGCCGGTTGCCGTACGTGATGGTGCCGGTCTTGTCGAGCAGCAGCGTGGACACGTCGCCCGCGGCCTCGACGGCGCGGCCGGACACGGCCAGCACGTTCCGCTGCACCAGCCGGTCCATGCCCGCGATGCCGATCGCGGACAGCAACGCGCCGATGGTGGTGGGGATCAGGCAGACCAGCAGCGCGACGAGGACGACCAGCGACAGGTCGGTGCCCGCGTGCGCGGCGAACGCGGGCAGCGTCACGCACGCCAGCAGGAACACCAGGGTCAGCGACGCCAGCAGGATGTTCAACGCGATCTCGTTCGGCGTCCGCTGCCGCGCCGCGCCCTCGACGAGGCCGATCATCCGGTCGAGGAACGTCTCCCCCGGCTTCGCCGTGATCCGTACGACGATCCGGTCGGACAGCACGCGCGTACCGCCGGTCACCGCGCAGCGGTCGCCGCCGGACTCGCGGACGACCGGCGCCGACTCCCCGGTGATCGCGGACTCGTCGACGGACGCGACGCCCTCGACGACGTCGCCGTCACCGGGGACGGTGTCACCGGCCTCGCAGACCACGAGATCACCGACCGCGAGCCCGGCGCCCGGCACGCGCTCCTCCACGCCCCCGTACCCGCCGCCCGCACCGCTCCCGGCCCCGGTCAGCCGCCGGGCCACCGAGTCCGTCTTGGCCCTGCGCAACGTGTCCGCCTGCGCCTTCCCGCGCCCCTCGGCCACCGCCTCCGCCAGGTTCGCGAAGAGCACGGTCAGCCAGAGCCAGCCGGCGACGGTCCAGCCGAACCAGTCCCCCGGCTCCGCGACGGCGCAGCCCGTGGTCAGCACCGCGCCGACCCACACGACGCACATCACCGGGGTCGCGACCATCACCCGCGGGTCGAGCTTGCGGCACGCCCGCGGCAGCGAACGCACCAGCTGCGCGGGGGCGAAGAGGCCCGCCCCGACCCGTACCCCTGGTGCGGGGCGCCCGGCGGGCGGGTCGTCGGTCCGGGCCGGTTCCGGGGCCGGTACGGGCGGGGTCGTCGAGGAGGGGGGCGGGGAGGTCGGGGGCATGGGGTCCTCGTGCTTGCGGGTACGGGTGGTCATCACGCCAGCCCTTCGGCCAGCGGGCCCAGGGCGAGCGCCGGGAAGTAGGTGAGACCGCTGACGATCACGACGGCGCCTACCAGCAGCCCGGCGAAGAGGGGTTGGCCGGTACGGAGGGTCCCGGCGGTGGCCGGTACGGTGCGCTGCCCGGCCAGCGAACCGGCCAGCGCGAGCACGAACACCATGGGCAGGAAACGGCCGAGCAGCATCGCGAGTCCCGTCGTGGTGTGGAACCAGTCGGTGTCCGCGTTCAGCCCGGCGAAGGCGGAGCCGTTGTTGTTCGCCGCCGAGGTGAACGCGTACAGCACCTCGGTGAAGCCGTGCGCGCCCGGGTTGAGCGTCGAACGCGGGGGCGTCGGCAGCGCCACGGACAGGGCGGTGAACGTGAGCACCAGCGCCGGGGTGACGAGGAGGAAGAGGGCCGCGAGCTTGATCTCGCGGGGGCCGATCCGCTTCCCCAGGTACTCGGGCGTACGGCCGACCATCAGCCCGGCCAGGAACACCGCGAGCACCGCCATGACCAGCATGGCGTAGAGGCCGGAGCCGACGCCGCCGGGCGCGACCTCCCCGAGCATCATGCCGAGCAGCGCGAGCCCGCCGCCCAGCCCGGTGAGCGAGGAGTGCGCGGAGTCCACCGCCCCGGTCGAGGTCAGCGTCGTCGACACCGCGAAGAGCGACGACCCGCCGATCCCGAACCGGAGTTCCTTGCCCTCCATCGCCCCGCCCGCCGCCTGCGGCGCGGGGCCGTGGTGGGCGAACTCGGTCCACATCATCAGCGCCGTGAACGCGCACCAGAGGACCGCCATCGCACCGAGCACCGCGTAGCCCTGCCGTACGGAGCCGACGAGCACGCCGAAGGTACGGGTGAGGGCGACGGGCACGAGCAGGATCAGGAAGACCTCGAAGAGGTTGGAGAACGGGGTGGGGTTCTCGAACGGGTGGGCGCTGTTGGCGTTGAAGTAGCCGCCGCCGTTCGTGCCCAGCAGCTTGACGGCCTCCTGCGAGGCCACCGCGCCGCCGTTCCACTGCTGGGAGCCGCCCGTGAACTGGCCCACCTCGTGCACACCGGCGAAGTTCTGCACCACCCCGCAGGCGGCCAGGACCAGCGCGGCCACGGCGGCGAGCGGCAGCAGGACACGTACGACACCGCGGACGAGGTCGGCCCAGAAGTTGCCCAACGTGCCGGTGCTCGACCGGGCGAAGCCGCGTACGAGCGCGACGGCGACGGCCATGCCGACGGCGGCGGAGACGAAGTTCTGCACGGCGAGACCGGCGGTCTGCACGACGTGGCCCATCGTCTGCTCGCCGTAGTACGCCTGCCAGTTGGTGTTCGACACGAACGAGACGGCCGTGTTGAACGCCCCCGGCGCCGGTACGGAACCGCGGCCGGACGAGCCCGGCAGGGCGCCCTGCGCGCGCTGGAGCGCGTACAGCAGGAGCACCCCGACGGCGGAGAGGGCGAGGACGCCGCGGAGGTAGGCGGGCCAGCGCATCTCCGCGTCCGGGTCGGCGCCGACGGCACGGTAGATCCACCGTTCGACGCGCAGGTGCCGGTCGGCGGAGTAGACCCGGGCCATGTGGTCGCCCAGTGGTACGTAGAGGAGCGCCAACGCGCCGACGAGGGCGAGGAGTTGGAGCACTCCGGAGGTCACGGGGCCCATGGCGGCGCTCACTCGGGCCGGACCAGGGCGCGGACGAGGTAGCCCAGCAGGGCCACCGCCACGACCAGGCCGACGACGTGTTCGGCGGTCACAGCTTCGTCACCCCCCGGGCGACGAGTGCCACCAGCGCGAACACCGCGACCGTGACGATGACGAAGGCCAGGTCGGCCATCGCGTACTCCTCGGGGCTTCGGGAACATCCGCGCGGGAGGCCCCGCGAACGGATCGGACCCTGCGAGGAGAACCCCTCCGGGGGACACGCGCGGGGCGCGTTGACGGTCCCCATACGCGCCGCCGCGGTCTCTTGACGGCTCCCTGACGGGTACGGAGTCGCAGGTCACACGCGGCGGCGGGGCGGTGCGTGACGGGGCCGTGCGGTGCGGGTGGCTCGTCGCCGTCCCACCGGAATCCGCGCGGCGCTCCGGCGCCGTACGCGGAACCGACACATCGGACCGAAAGGAGAATTCCGGTCGCATTTCCGGAGAACGTTTCCGGTGAACGCGCGGAAGCCGCCCGGTGATCAACGTCCCGCACCCGCGTGATATACGTGTGACCCGCCGGGCGCGCCGACGCGCCCCGCGCAGAGGGAGGCCGTGGATGATCGAGGACGTTCCCGTGGTGGATGCCGTGGTGCACGGCTACAACTCACCACCCGAGACCTGGAAACACCCCCTCGCCGGAGTCGTGGTCGATTCCCTCTACAACCGCTACCACCGGATATTCTCCCCGCGCGACGATCCGAAATGGATACTCGACCGGCACCGCTTCGAACGCGTCGGCCCCGAACTCCTGGAACACGCGCTGTTCGCGGAGAGCCGTACGGATTTCGCCGTCTACCACGACATCCCGCTCTACGGCATGTACGAGCAGGGGGCGTCGCCCCTCTGGATCGGCCGCGAGATGCGCGAGCGCAACCCGGACCGCGTCGCGGTCTTCGGCGGCATCTGGCCCGGCCACCCCGACCCGGTCGGGGAGGTGGACCGGCTCGTCGACGAGGAGAAGGTCGTCGGCCTCAAGTTCTACCCGTACGACATCTACGACGGCCGCGGCGAGACCGTGCGCATGGACGACGTGGACACCGTGTTCCCCATCCTGGAACACGCCCAGCGACGCGGTATCCGTTCCGTCGCCGTGCACAAGGCCATCGCCATGGTCGGCTGCCCGGTGGGGCCTTTCGCTCCGGGTGACCTGGACAACGCCTTCCTGGCCTTTCCGGAACTCAACTTCCAGATCGTGCACGGCGGTTTCGCCTTTCTAGAGGACACCGCCCTCCAGCTCTCGTACTATCCCAACGCCTCGGTCGTCCTGGAAGGCGCCAGCGCCTATCTGGTGAATTCGCCGCTACGTTTCGCCGAGATCCTCAGCGCTTTCGTACGGGCCGGCGCCGCGGACCGCATCATCTGGGGGACGGGGTGCACCGCGCTGCATCCGCAGCCCCTGCTCGACGCGTTCTGGGAATTCCAGTTCCCGGACTGGATGATCGAGGGATACGGGCTGCCGCCGTTGACGAAGGAACTGAAGCGGAAGATCCTCGGCGGCAACATCGCGCGCATTTTGGACCTGAAGGTCACCCCCGACCCGGCCGAACGGGAACTGGCGGAGCCGTGGACCGGCGGCGCGGCGGTGCCCGCGTGACCGAGGAGGAGATCCGCGCCGAACTCGACCGCATCGTCGACCCCTGTTCGGCGGCGGCCGGGGCGCCCGCCGGGCTGGTGGAGATGGGCCTGGTACGGGAGTTGGAGCTGACCCCGGGTCCGGACGGCGCGCGCGTACGGCTGCGGATCGCGGTGACCGAGCCCGGTTGCATGATGGGGGCGGCGTTCGCCGCGCAGGCGGAGGAGCGGGTCGGCGCGCTGGCCGGGATCGGCGAGGTGCGCGTGGAGATCGACCACGACGCGGACTGGCTGCCCTCGGACCTCGCACCGTCGTACCGGCTGCGCCTCGCCGAGGTACGCGCGGCGCGGCGGCAGGCGGGGCCGTGAGCGGCGGGGACGCGCGGCGGCGGCCGTGCTGATCCGGTACGAGTGGCGGGGCGCCGTCGACGACGCCGCCCTCGACGCGCTCCACGCGGAGGGTTTCGGCCGTCCCGCCACTCCCGCTCGTACCACCGGCCCGGCCCGTACCGGCGACCCCGCCCGTACCGGCTGGCGGGAGCGGCTGGAGCGGCACAGCCTGGGCTGGGTGTGCGCCCGCGCGGACGGTTCCCTGGCGGGCTTCGTGAACGTCGCCTGGGGCGGCGGCGAGCACGCCTTCCTCCTGGACACCGTGGTGGCGCGGCGCAACCGCCACGAGGGCGTGGGCGCCCGGCTGGTGGCGGTCGCCGCGGAGGAGGCGCGCGGAGCGGGGTGCGCCTGGCTCCACGTGGACTTCGAGGAGCGGCTGCGGCCGTTCTACCTCGACGCCTGCGGCTTCCGGGAGACGTCGGCCGGACTGCTCGCCCTGTAGCGGCCGGGCACCCGACGCGTTCGCCGTACGGCCGCGCCGGAGGGCCGGAACGTGCCGGGAGGACGTACGGCCCGCTTGGTGAGTGGTAGGTTACTCACCATGTCACGGACGCTCTCCACCTCCGACGCCCGACGCCAGGAGGTCGACGCCGTCGCCGTCGAGGTCTTCTCCCGGCGCGGCTTCTACGCGACCACGACGACCGAGATCGCCCGCGCGGCGGGGATCTCGCAGGCGTACCTCTACAAGCTCTACCCCGACAAGACGTCGCTGTTCGTCGCCGCGCTGAAGCACTGCGGCGCCCGACTCGCCGCGCTCGTCGAGGAGTTGCTCGCGCGGGACGAGGACGGCGAACGGGCCCTGCGCTCCGCCGCCGGGGACATCGCGGGCGACCGCGACCTCGTCCGTTTCCTCGCCCACGCGGCGTGCGCGGCGCACGAGCCGGAGATCCGCGCCGCCGTCGCGGAGTGCTACGCCACGCAGTACGCCGTGATCCGCGCCCACTCCGCGCTTCCCGACGAGGCGATCCGCCGGTACTTCGCGGAGAGCCTGCTCGACAACCAGATGCGGGTGATCGGCGCCGACCGCACGGACGCCCCGTGGGCGCGCGCGCTCACCGGGACCACCCCGGCCTGAGCGCCCCGACGGCCCGCGCGGCGCCCGGAGTCGGGCGCCGCGCCGGCCCGAGCGGCGCACCGCGCCGAGGAACACCTCCGGACCGCGACCGCGGCCGGACCCACAGATCCGGGAGACCTCCAGAATGCGACTCTTCGTCACCGGCGGATCGGGCTGGATCGGCTCGGCCGTCGTCCCCGAACTCCTCGACGCCGGACACTCGGTGCTCGCCCTCGCCCGTTCCGAGGCGGCCGCCGCGAAGGTCGCGGGTCTCGGCGCCGAGGTGCTGCGCGGCGACGTCCAGGACCTCGACGTACTGCGGTCCGGCGCCGAACGGACCGACGGCGTCGTCCACCTGGCGTTCCGTCACGACCTGGCATTCGCCGGGGACTTCGACACCGCCGTGCGCACCGACCGGGCCGTCATCGGCGCGATCGGCGCCCAACTCGCCGGTACGGACAGGCCGTTCGCCGTCTCCTCGGGTCTGGCCGCGGTACACCCCGGAGGGCTCGCCACGGAGTCGGACCGGCCCGAGCCGTTCCCGGGCGCGGGCGGCCGGTTCGCCAACGAGCGCGCCGCGCTCGCCCTGGCCGACCGCGGGGTGCGCGCGATGTGCGTACGTTTCGCGCCGACCGTGCACGGGGCGGGCGACGGCGGGTTCGTCGCCCGGCTCGTCGAGGCCGCCCGCGCGCACGGCGTCTCCGCGTACCCGGGCGAGGGCGCCGCCCGCTGGCCCGCCGTGCACGTCGGGGACGCCGCGCGGGCCGTACGCCTCGCCGTCGAGCACGCCCCGGCGGGGTCGGTGCTGCACGCGGCGGCCGAGGAGGGCGTACGGGTACGCGCCCTGGCGGAGGCCATCGCCGGGCGGCTGGGCGTGGAGGCCCGGTCGCTGGACACCGCGGAGGCGGAGGCCCGCTTCGGCGTCCTCGGCACCTTCCTCGGCCTGGACAGCCCGGCGTCCAGCGCGGTGACCCGCGAACTGCTCGGCTGGGAGCCGTCCGGGCCGACCCTGCTCCAGGACGTCGAGGCGGGCGCGTACACGGACTGAGTTGCCTCCCGTCAGACCGAGGGTTCTCTCCGTCAGGGGGCGACGCGCAGGACCAGCTTGCCGCGGGTGCGGCCCGTCTCGCCGCGGGTGTGTGCGTCGGCGGCCCGGTCCAGCGGGAAGACGTCCTCGACGGCCACCCGTACGTCGCCCGCGTCGATCAGCTCCGCGACGCGGGTCAGCGCGGGCGCGTCCGGCTCCACCAGGAACGGGCTCGTACGGACGCCCGACTCGTCGGCCGCCGCCCGCAGTTCGGGGGAGACACCGGCGGGAACGGCGACCAACAGGCCGCCGGGGCGCAGCACTCCGAGCGAGCGGGTGGCGGTGCGGTCGTGGTCGTCGCCGACGAGGTCGAGGACGACGTCCACCTTCCCCGCCTCGTCCTCGAACCGGGCGGTGGTGTGGTCGATGACCTGTTCGGCGCCCAACTCCGTGAGCCAGGCGTGCCGTTCGGCGCGCGCCGTACCCACGACGGTGGCGCCCAGGTGCCGCGCGAACTGCACGGCGAGGTGGCCGACGCCTCCGGCGGCGGCGTGGACGAGCACGCGCTGACCGGCCTGGAGCCCGGCGGTGTCGACCAGCGCCTGCCAGGCGGTCAGCGCGGCGAGCGGTACGGCGGCCGCCTCCTCGTGGTCGAGACGCGCGGGCTTCCGCGCGAACTGCCGGGCGGGGGCGGTGACGTACTCGGCGTAGCCGCCCGCCTGGCGGGGGAACCACGGCATCCCGTACACCTCGTCGCCGGGCCGGAGCGTGGTCACGCCGAAGCCGACCTCCTCGACGACGCCGGACACGTCCCAGCCGAGGACGAACGGCGGCGCGCCGAGGACGCCCGCCATGCCGGAGCCCGAACGGGTCTTCCAGTCAACGGGGTTGACCCCGGCGGCACGCACCCGTACGAGCACCTCGGTCGGCAGCGGTTCGGGGCGCGGCACGTCGGCGACGCGCAGGACCTCGGGGCCGCCGAAGGCGTCCTGGACGACCGCGCGCATGGTGGGTGTGGACATGAGGGACCAACTCCTGTGGAGCAGACGGGAAGGGTGCCGGGCGGGGGGCCGTGGGCGCCGCCCGGCGATGTCGGGAACGTATGCCCCGGCATACGGTTACCCGCAAGGGCGGGAACTTCCCATAGGAAAGCATGGAGGTCAGGGCGGTATGACGACGACATGCGCCACGGGCGTACACAGCGATCACGACGTGTACGCGGCACAGTGCCCGTGCCGCGCGATGCTGAACCTGCTGGCCAACAAGTGGTCCGCGCTCGCCATCGGCGCCATGGAGGACGGCCCGCAGCGCTTCAGCCGCCTCCAGGACCGGCTCCAGGGGGTGAGCGCGAAGGTGCTCACGCAGACGCTGCGCCGCCTGGAGGACGCCGGGCTGGTGGAGCGGACGGTCTACCCGGAGATCCCGCCGCACGTGGAGTACGCCCTGACGCCGCTCGGGAGCGGCGCGGCGGTGCCGCTGCGGGCGCTGCGCGCGTGGGTGGAGGACAACCTGGACCGTACGGCCGCGGGGTGCGCGGACTGAGCCGGGGCGGCGGCGGGTGCGGGACGAGAAACGCGGCGGGGACGGCGGCGGCCGGACGGGCTTGAGGGAATCTTTTCCTTTCCCTCTCGGTGCGTCCGCCGGTAACCCCCTCACGCGCACGAGAACACCCGATGCAACGTGGAAACGGCGTTTAAAACGATCCAGTCCACGCATACGGTCACGGGAGCCATGATTTTTTAGTTTGCGCTTCAAGCATTCCAAGGGGGCATTGCGCGGTATCCCCCAGAAGGGCACATAACGAACCCGGCCTCGAAGCATGACACTTCGGGCACGGCGGACCGCGGCCGTATTGCCTCCCGCGAATGTTCCGTGCAATGCTTCCCTGCCGCCGACTCGGCGCCATCCTTGCTCATTCTTGTTCCTGGGGGCCTCGCATGCCCGCTCCATGTTTACGCGTTTCCGTTTTCGAGGAAGCTCCCATGCCCCTCGCCGCCACGGAACCGCCCGACACGGCGCACGGACTCCCCGCCGCTCCCCTCACGGCCGTACGCGCCCCCCTCGGGCGCGCCACCGGCCGTACACGCCACGCCCTTTCCGTACGGCCCTCGCCCCGGGAAGGCGGCACCGTCGCGCGGCACGAGGAATTCCCGTCTCACATACGCGTACACGTGCGCATACGCCTCCACACCGCAGCCGGAGTGTGAACCGTGTCCCTTTCCGACGACAAGGAAATCCGCGCCCTCTGGGACGCGATGGCCCACGCATGGGAATCGGGCGACGCGGAGGCGTTCGCGGCCGTCTTCGAATCCGACTGCGATTTCACGACCGTACGTGGCGAGAAACCGCCCGGCCGCGCCGGTGTCGCCGCCGGGCACGCCCACCTTTTCCGTACGGCATTCCGCGGCACCCGCCTTTCGGTGCGCGTCCGCGCGGTCCGCGCGCTGACCCCGGAGCTGGCCACGGTGGACGTCGAGTCGGACGTCGTCGGCGCCGACGGTACGGCGCTGGTGACCACGCACGCGCTCGCCGTGGCCCGGAAGGGGACGGACGGGGCCTGGCTGATCGCCGCGTTCCACAACATGGTCCCGGCACCCCGCCCGCCCGACGCGCCGGACCCCTCAGGGGAGTAGCGCGCGGCGCGCTCGCCGGGACAGCCGCAGGTACACGGGGGCCGTGTTCATTCGAGAAGGAATCGGAGCAGGACATGCTCAGGCAGAACAGCACCCCGTTGCGCGTGGTCGTCGCCCTGGCGGTGGCGGGCGGTCTCCTCACCGCCTGCGGCGACGAGGGTGACGAGGGGTCGGAGAACTCCCTCAGCGTGCTCATGGTCGACAACCCGCAGATGATCGACCTCCAGAAGCTGACGGCCGAGCACTTCACGAAGGACACCGGCGTCAAGGTCGACTTCACGGTGATGCCGGAGAACGAGGTCCGCGAGGAGATCCGGAAGGACTTCTCGAACCAGTCCGGGAAGTACGACGTCGCCACCGTCAGCAACTACGAGGTCCCGATCTACGCCAAGAACCGCTGGCTGCACGCCCTCGACCCGTTCGTCTACCAGGACAAGGGCTTCGCCCCCGAGGACATCCTGACGCCGATGCAGGTGTCCCTGAGCGGCGAGGACGGCAAGACGTACGGCACGCCCTTCTACGGCGAGTCGTCCATCCTCATGTACCGCAAGGACATCTTCGCCAAGGCCGGTCTGAAGATGCCCGCGAACCCCACCTGGGACGAGGTCGCGGAGCTTGCGGCGGAGGTGGAGGGCGCGGAGAAGGGCATGGCGGGCATCTGCCTGCGCGGGCTGCCCGGTTGGGGCGAGGTCATCGCGCCACTGACCACGGTGGTCAACACGATGGGCGGCACCTGGTTCGACGAGGACTGGCAAGCGCGCCTGGACTCGCCGGAGTTCGAGAAGGCGACGAAGTTCTACGTGGACCTCGTCCGCGAGCACGGCGAGCCGGACGCGGCCCGGTCCGGGTACGCGGAGTGCCTGAACAACATGACGCAGGGCAAGGCCGCCATGTGGTACGACGCGACGGCGGGCGCGGGGTCGCTGGAGGCGGACCGTTCGCCGGTGAAGGACCGGATCGGCTACGTCCCGGCGCCGGTCGAGAAGACCAGGAGCTCCGGCTGGCTGTACACCTGGGCCTGGGCCATGCAGAAGGTGTCGGGGAACGCGGAGAACGCGTGGAAGTTCATCTCGTGGGCCTCCGGCAAGGAGTACGAGGAACTGGTCGGCAAGGAGGTCGGCTGGGCGAACGTACCGGCGGGCAAGCGCGCCTCCACGTACGAGATCCCCGAGTACCAGCAGGACGCCAAGGAGTTCTACGAGGTCACGCACGACGCCATCGACAAGGCCGACCCTCGTAACCCTGGCGTCCAGCAACGTCCCGCGCCCGGCATCCAGTTCGTCGGAATCCCCGAGTTCACCGACCTCGGCACCAAGGTCTCGCACGAGATCAGCGCCGCGATCGCCGGGAAGCAGTCCGTCGACGACGCCCTCACGAAGTCGCAGAAGCTGGCCGAGAAGGTGGGCCGCAAGTACCAGCGTTGAGCCAGGGCTCACGGGCCCCGGAGTCGCGGCGTGGTCAACCGCCGCGACTCCGGGGCCCGTTCGGCTTTCCGGGACCGAACGGGCCCCCTGGAGAGGTCAGTCGCCCGTACCGGTACGGGTGGCCGCGTGACCCGGTCGGTCGCGCACGAGGCGTTCGACGAGCACCTGCCAGCCGTCGCCCAAGGCGCCGTCCGCCTCCGGGGGCGGGTCGGGCGAGCCGCCCATCGACAGGTACAGCAGCAGCGGCCCCTCCAGCGCGGCGGAGAGCTGGAGGGTGAGGACGTCGAGGTCGGGCACGTCCGGCACGGCCCGGCCCAGCAGCATGCGCAGGTGCAGCTGCGAGAGGCTGGCGTCGCCCACCGGGACCGGCTGGCCACGGTCGAGGGCGGCCCGTGACACGGCGAAGTGCCGGTGCAGGAACGTGATCCGGGCGCGGCCGTAGGCGATCAGCCGCGCGACCGGGTCCGCGCCCGGCCCGAGGGGCGGCGGGCCGGAGAGGACCTGTTCCTGGAAGGCGCGCTCGTCGGCGTCGAGCAGCGCGCGGAAGATCCCGGCCCGGGTGCCGAAGCGGCGGAAGACCGTGCCCTTGCCCAGCCCGGCGCGTTCGGCCAGTCCGTCCATGGTGACCTGTTCGGCGCCCAGTTCGGTGAGCATCTCCCGCGCGACCCCGAGGAGTCGCTCGCGGTTGCGCGCCGCGTCGGCGCGCTCCGCGCGGGGCTTCCCGAAGGGGACCAATGACCGTTCCACCCGCCCAATCTAACGTCGGGAATAGAAGCGGGGTGAAGTCCGGTTATGCTGGCGAGCAAGCGACGCGCCGGGGCGGTGGGCGGCGTCCGGCCGCCCCGGCCTACCCGGACGCCGCCCGCCACCCACCGCTCCCATCCGGCCGGTGCGCCCCCGCCACCACCGGGCCGAGGCGCACCGCCACCGCCGTGACCACCCGTACCGACGCACCCCTCCGAGGAGTCCGTGATGAACCTCTTCCGTCTCGACGCGAGCATCCTTCCCCGCACCTCCGGCAGCGCCGAGCTGGCCGACCTGGCCGAGGCCGAGTGGACCGGCGCGCACCCCGACGGCACCGTCGTACGCCGTCACCTGGGCACCGACCCGCTGCCCGCGGACGCGTGGGCGACGGCCACCCTCGCCGCGTTCACGCCGAAGGCGGACCGCACCCCGGAGCAGCGCGCGGCGGGCGCGCTGGGCGCCCGGCTCGCGGCGGAGCTCCAGGACGCCGACGCGGCGATCCTGGCCGTGCCCCTCTACAACTTCGGCGTCTCCCAGCACTTCAAGACCTGGGCCGACCTGGTGATCGCGGGCGCCGGACCCACCACCCCGCTGCTGAAGGGCACCCCCACCGTGCTCGTCACGACGCTCGGCGGCGGTTACGGGCCGGGCACGCCGAAGGAGGGCTGGGACCACTCCACGCCGTACCTGGAGCGGGTGCTCGCGGACGTCTGGCAGGCCGAACTGACCGTCGTACGGCGCGAACTCACCCTCGCCGCCGCCACCCCCGGCATGGAGGCCCTGCGCGGCATGGCCGAGGAGCAGCACGGCCGGGCGCGTACGGAGGCCCGCGACGCCGGGCAGGCCCTGGCCGGTCGCTGAGACCCCCGGCACGCGCCCCGCACCGCCCGCGGTGCCCGCACGGCGGGAGGTACGGCCCGTACGGCTGGACCGGAGCGTACGGGCGGGACGGGCCGTACGGGCGGGGCGGGGGCGTACGGGCCGGCGCCGGGGCGCGGTGTGACGGCGGCGCGCGCCCCGGCGTACCGTGGGGCGGCGGTGGCGCCGGACGTGCCGCGACACCTCGCGCGACCGCCCCCTGGAGACACCGTGCCCGTCGGCTACCTGCTCACCGTGGTCTTCCTCGCCACCGGCACGCTGTGCGCGCTGAAACCCCTCCGGCGCCCTCTCGCCCTCGCCCGCCCCGGCTTCCTGCTCGGCGTCGTCTTCGTCGAACTCCCCTTCCTCTTCCTCGCGTTGCTGGCGCTCGCGTCGGCCGTCGCCGCCGCGGGCGGCGACCTCGACGGCTTCCCCGGTACGGCGCTCGCCGTGGCCGCCGGGGCGACCGCCGCCGGTCTCGCGGTCGTCGCCGTACGCGGCCTGCGCGACCGGGGCCGGATCAGGCGGGCCGTGGCGGAGGGCCTGGGCGCGCGCTGGCAGGCCGCCGCGGAGACCCGCCCGGGACGGCGGCTGCGCGGCCGCACCCCGGCACGGGCCCTGCTCGGCCCGTTCTTCCGGCGCCACCGGCACGTACGGCACGTGGCGGACCTCCCGTACGGCGACGCGGGGCCCCGGCAGCTCCTCGACGTCTACCACCACCGCGCGCTCCCCACCGGCGCGCCCGTCCTCGTCCATCTGCACGGCGGGAGCTTCCTGCGGGGCCGCAAGGACACCCAGTCGCTGCCGCTGCTCCACCGCCTCGCGGCCGACGGCTGGCTGTGCGTCAGCGCCAACTACCGGCTGCGCCCGACCGCCCGGCACCCCGACGAGCTGGTCGACGCGAAACGGATTCTGGCCTGGGTACGCGCGCACGCGCACGAGTACGGCGGCGACCCCGCGACCCTCGTCGTGTCGGGCAGTTCGGCGGGCGGCCACATCGCGGCGATGGCCGCGCTCACGGCGGGCGACCGGGAGTTCCAGCCCGGTTTCGAGGACGCCGACACCTCGGTCAGCGCCGCCGTCTGCCTCGGCGCGTACTACGGCACGCACCCCGACGGCGGCCCCCGTTCGGCGCCCCCGGCCAGGATCACCGCGGACGCGCCACCGTTCCTGGTGGCCCACGGCGACCAGGACACGCTGGTCCCCGTGGAGAGCGCCCGCGCGTTCGCCGCGCGGCTGCGCGCCACCAGCGCCTCCCCCGTCGTCCTGGCCGAACTGCGCGGCGGGCACCACGCGTTCGACCTGTTCCACTCGCCGCGCTTCGAGGCGCTGATCGACGGGATCGCGGCGTTCGCCGCGGCGCTCCCCGGCGCCCGGGACACGAACACCGACGGGGAGCGGGACCGGGAACGGACCCCCGGCGGGGACTGCGCGTAGCGCCACGTGCGCGGGGCGGCGTCGACAGCCCGTAGGGCCTCCGCTTAGGGTCCGGTAGCGGATCGACAAGGAGGCCGAACGTGACCGTGCCGCACGCCGAGCACCAGGACCGGAGCGGTGGACACCACCCGTACCTGCGCTACGTCGCCCTGGGCGACAGCACCACCGAGGGACTCGGTGACGGGGACGAGGAGTCCGGATACCGCGGTGTCGCCGACCGGTTCGCCGAACGGCTCGCGGCCACGTCCCCGGACCTGCGCTACGCCAACCTCGCCGTGCGCGGCTGCGGCACCGAGCACGTCCGTACGGTGCAGCTGCCCGCCGCCCTCGCCCTCGGCCCGGACCTGGCCACGGTGGTGGCGGGGGTGAACGACTTCCTCAAGCCGCGGTACGACGTGGAGCGCGTCGTGGGGCACCTGGACGCGACGTTCGCGGCGCTGACCGGCGCCGGTACGCACGTCGTCACGCTCACCTTCCCCGACATCGGGCGGGTCGCGCCCGTGGCGCGGCCGATCGCGTCGCGCGCCCGCGCCCTCAACGCGGGCATCCGCGACTCCGCCACCCGGCACGGCGTCACCGTCGTGGACACCGGCGCGCACCCCGTGACCGTGGACCCGCGCATGTGGAGCCCGGACCGGCTGCACCTGTCGCCGCAGGGCCACGAGCGCATGGCGGCGGCCTTCGCGCAGGCGCTCGCCCTGCCCGGGGCCGACGACTCCTGGACGCTGCCGCTGCCCGAGCTGCCCACGCCCAAGCCGTGGGAGGCGGCGCGGGTGGAGGCCCAGTGGATCGGTACGTTCCTCGCCCCGTGGCTGCTGGGCCGCGTGGGCGGCCGCTCCTCGGGCAGCGGGCGTACGGGCAAGCGCCCGCTGCTCGCGCGGCTCTGAACGCGCCCGTGGCGTACGGGAGTCGGGCCCACGGGTGCGTCAACGCGCGCTCCGGCACGGGGACTTCGCGCGTGTCGCAGGTACCGGACGTCCCAACAGCCCCTGTGTGCACCGGCGTCACACGCGGAGGCTCCATCGCGCCGTGACCCGGACGTACCGACTTGTGGGGGTCACGGCGGCGCACCATGCTGTGGGGATGACACTTACCCCGCGCGCCAAGTGGTGGGTCGCCTCCGCCGTGTTCGGGCTGCTGCTGGTGGGACTGGGCGGGTACTTCGCGGTGGTCGGACTCGACCGGGCCGACCAGCTCTCCGGTATCGGCGGCCTGTTCGTCGGGCTGATCGGGCTGGCGCTGGCGGCGTACGGCACGTACGCCGCGCGGAGCACCGGCCCGCCGCCCGCACCGGCACCCGCGCCCGCCCCGACGGCGCCCGGCGGCGTGCAGGGGAACACCTTCCACGGCCCGGCCTTCGTCCAGAGCGGTGAGAACAACCGCCAGGAGAACCACCACCGCCCCTGAACGAGGACTGACGAGAGTGCGCGGCAGAAAGCCAGACGGCGGCCAGGACCGGAACGGCGCGGCCGGGAGCAACGGCGCGGCCGACGGCGGGGTGGGCGGGAACGACTTCCGCGGCCCCGCCGCCGTACAGCAGGGAACGGCCAACGACCAGCAGTTCGGGGACCGTTACTACACCAGCTACCACCTGTACCCCGCCCCGGCGGACCCGCCCGCGCCCGCCCCGGCGCCACCCGCCGCCGACCCGTGGGTGAGCCTGGTCGCGGACTCGGCGGCGTGGCGGTACGTCGAGCCCGGCGCGGACCACGAGCCGCTGCGGCGGCAGGCCATGGCGGCCGCGCTGGCGCTCGCGCGCGCCCGTGACGAGGCGTGCGGGACGCTGCGCCGCGACGCCTGGTACGAGCCGCGCTTCGCGGAACGGGTCGCCTACCGCGTCGACTGGCTCTTCGACAACCTCTGGAGCGGCCAGGACACCCGCCCGCTGCTCTCCCCCGCCGAAGCCGCCCTGCTCAGCCTGCTGCCGGTGCTTCACCACACCCGTCCCCTGCTGCGCGCGGCGCGGCATCTGGCGGTGCGGCCCGAGTCGCTCGTCCCCGTGAGTCCGGCGGACGGACCGCCGGACGGGGCGCGCGTCGCGTACGAGCGCTTCCTGCGCACGTACGGCCGGCTGGTGCGCCGCGCCAACCAACGCGTGCCGGACCCCACGGAGGGCGACGGTGACGGCGACGGCGGCGGGCACCGGCACATCGCCTGGTGGCTCTACCACCGTTGGCTGGCCGCCGACCCCGAACTCGCCCGCGACGACTGGCCGGTGACCCTGCTCGCCGCCGCGGGCGTACCCGGTACGGACCTCGCGGACGTCCTGGACGCGCGGACGCTGCGCCGCCTGCTGAGCGCGCCGTACGTGTCGCCGCACGAACTGTGCGGCATCGACGGGCGGCCGTTCCTGCCCGCCGAACGCTGGACACCGATCGGGCAGGCGTCGAAGGAGCAGCGCGTACGGGAGCGGTTCGTGGGCGTCGTACTCGCCGTCGCGCACGGACTGGCCATCAGGGCCACGGAGCTGCCTCCCGTGATCGTGCGGCACCTCGGCACCCCGGGCGAGGTCCGCCTCGACGAGCTGCACCGGACGCTGGCCGACGCCCGGTGGGAGCAGCGCGCCAACGGCAAGGAGCGGCAGTTGCACGCGCGTTGCGCGCACAACGCCGTGGCGACGGCGCTGCGCGAGCACGCCCGCACCCTGGACGGGCTGCTGCGCGCCGTGCACCGGGGCGGCGAGCACGGCTCGTGGCCCGCCGAGCTGCACGCCCTGCCGGTGTTCGTCGGGGACGGCGGGGTGGTGGAGGTCGACGCGGAGGGGAACGAACTCCCGCCGCGCGCCGCCGTCGCGTTCCGCTTCGACGAGGCCGCCGTGCAGGAACTCCTCGTCGGTGAACGGCTCTACCGCAACCCGGCGTTGGCCATCCGCGAGCTGTACCAGAACGCCCTGGACGCCTGCCGCTACCGCCGCGCCCGCGAACGCGCCCACGCCCAACGCCTGGGCCGCCGCGCCGACTCCGCCGGTTACGAGGGCGAGATCGCCTTCATGCACGGCACCACGCCGGACGGCAGACCGTACCTGCGCTGCCGGGACAACGGCGTGGGCATGGGCGAGGAGGAGCTGACCGGGGTCTTCTCCGAGGCGGGCGCCCGCTTCGTGGAGTCGGCGGCCTACCTCGCGGAGCAGGCGGAGTGGGCCGAGCTGCCCGAGCCGGTGTCGGTGCAGCCGAACAGCCGCTTCGGCATCGGCGTCCTCAGCTACTTCATGCTGGCCGACGAGATCGAGGTCAGCACCCGGCGGCTGCACCGGGACGGCGCCCCCGGACGGCGGCTGACGGTCCGGATCACCGGTCCCGGCCAGTTCTTCCAGGTGGTCGAGGAGCCGGAGGACGGGCCCCGTACGACGGAACACACCGGGCCGGGCACCACCGTCACCCTGTACCTGCGCGAGGACGCCACCGACCAGTCCGCGACGGACACGCTCCAGTCCCTGCTGGGCTACGCGGAGTTCCGTACGACGGCGACGCGCGCGGACGGCACCGGCGAGGTCTGGGAACCGGGGGTCATGACGCCCCGGGTCGACCCCTCCTGGGGCGAGCGCGGCATCGACGCGCACGGTGAGGTCGCGCACTGGCAGGGGCGGATCGAGCACGAGGGGAGGTCGCTCACCGGCCAGGTGATGTGGTGCCAGTACGGCGGCGGGCTGCTCGTGGACGGACTGCACGCCCTGCCCGGCGAGAAGCACCGCGGCACCCTCATGGCGAACTCCCTCTGGCTGCGGGGCGCGCTGGTCAATCTGGACGGCGGCTGGGGAGTCGCGCTCTCCGTGGACCGGACGGAGATCCTCCAGGACGTCGGTCCGGCGGTCGTCAAGCTGCTCGAAGCGGCGACGGAGCCGCTGGTGCGGCCCGGGTCGGAGCTGCTGACGTTCCGTTGGCTGTGCGCGGTCGCCTACAGCACTCCCCCGCTGGGGGACCTCGTGACGGCCGCCGCGGACGCCGCACGGCTGCCGCTCTCCCTGGAACGGGAGGAGACCACCGGCCGGAACGCCCACGAGGGGTGCTACCCGGTGGACCCCCAACTGGCCGGACGGCAGGTCGAGATCGCGTTCCACAACGCCGACGACGCGCACACGCTCAGACGGCCGCATCGGTACACGCTCGACCACATCCTGCTGTGGCGTGTGCTCGCCCGCCGCTGGACCGCCGACCTCGACCGCCTCGCGGCGCTCGTACCCGAACTGGACGCCGGGGAAGAGGTGTTGGTGGCCCGGCCGACGGACGCGCTCATCCTCCAGGGGCCGGACGCGTACGAGGCGGACGGGGCCGGTGACTGGCCGAGGCTCCCCGGGGCGCTCGTCCGGGAGGCGAGGGAGGCGGGGATGACGCCGCGCCGCTTCGCGGCACGCGCCGCGGAACTCGGTGTCGACATCCCCGTGGACCACTTCCCGGACGTCTTCCCTCCGGACCCGCTGGACCTCGCCCTGCTCAGCTCCGGCCTGGACGGCTCGTCGCCCTGGCTCGACACCACGCGGCCCGTACCGGTCGCCCATCTCCTCGAAGCCCGGTCGCAGCGGGGCATCGGCCTGGCCGACGCACGGCGGCGGCTCGCGGCGTACGGCTTCTCCGTACCGGAGACCGACCACCTGCCCGCGCGGCTGGACCGCTCCGACGCGGTCCTGCTCAGTACGGAACTCTCCGGTACGGGGCCCTGGTTGGCCGAGACTCCGGTCCGCCCCGGACACGTGGCGGCCGCCGCGGTGGCGCTGAGGACCACTCCGGCGGAGGTCCGGGCGCGGCTGGAGTCGTTCGGGCTGACCACGCATCCCTGGCGGACGGAGCGGGCGGTCCGCGCCGCGGACCTGGAGATGCTGAGGTCGGATTCGGGCGAACGGCACCGGTGGCTCGACGCCGCGGAGCCGGTGCCCCCGGGCAGAATCCTGGAGGTCGCGGTCGAGAACGGACGCGAACCGACTGAACTGGCCGCCCTCCTCGGTGACCTGGGGTTCACCCTGCCGCCGGTGATCCCCCTCCTGTCGCCGGAGCGGCGTGAGAGGGACCTGCTGCTCCTCAGCAGGGACGGGGACGGTGTCGGGCCCTGGCTGACCACGCGACAGCCGCTCTCCGCACTGCACCTGCAGATGCTGGCGCGGGCGACCGGCGTGCCCGTCTCCGAGACCGTCGAGCACCTCACCGGGGCGGGGTTCACCCTGGCCGGTGGGGTGACGCCCGGATCGGGTGACCCGCAGCTGCTGACGCTTCTGCGGCAGGCCGGTTTCCGCCTCGAGTCGACGGACTGGGCGAAGCCCGTCCCGCTCCTGTTGCTGCTGAACGCGGCCCGGCAGACCGGGCGCGGCATCGCGGAGATCGCGGACCGGCTGCGGGAGTGGGGGCTGTGCGTACGCGATCCGGCCGAGCAGGTACGGGAGGCGCTCGCGCGGGTGCCGCGTCGGCGTCCGTCCTGAGCGGGGGCGCCGGCGCGGGTGGTGAGGCCGCTCGTACGGTCCGGCGAGAAAGCGCTTTCCGATCCCTTGACAACGTTGTCGCACGCGTCGGAAGCTGCGTCTGTCCGGAACGCCCCGCCGCCCGCCCGCCGGAAGGAACCTCCCGTGCCCGACGACGTACCGCCCGCGCTCCCCCCAGGCGACGACCACCGCCCCTCCCCCGGTCGGCGCGGCCTGCTCCGGGCCTCGGCCACCGCCGCCGGTGCCGCGCTCGCCGCGCCGCTGGTCCTCGGCGGCGCGACCCCCGCCGGTGCCGCCCCGCGCGGCGGTACGCGTACCGGGCGGGCGCGCTTCCCCCTCGGCCCGTTCACCCGGAGCGAGGCCAACCCGATCCTGCGGCCCGAGCCCGACCACCCGTGGGAGTCCGCGTACCTGTACAACCCGTGCGCCCTCGTCGTGGACGGCCGCGTCGCGCTGCTCTACCGCGCGCAGGACGCCGCGAAGACCTCCAGCATCGGGCTGGCCTGGAGCGACGACGGCATCCACTTCCGCCGCCGCCCGGAGCCGGTGCTGCGCCCGACCGAGCCGTACGAGCGGCCCGGCGGCTGCGAGGACCCCCGGGTCGTACGGATCGACGGCACGTACTACCTCACCTACACCGCGTACGACGGCACCAGCGCGCTCCTCTGTCTGGCGACCTCGCCGGACCTGGTGCACTGGACGAAGCACGGGCCGCTCTTCCCCGAGCTGCGCGACCCGATCCACGGCGACAAGCCGTGGAACAAGGCGGGCGCGATCCTGACCACTCCCGTCGACGGGAAGTACTGGATGTACTTCGGGGAGTCGAACATCTACTGGGCCACCTCGACCGACCTGCTCCACTGGGAGACGGTCGGGAACGAGGACCCGGTGGCCGAGCCGGTGTTCCCCTGGGAGGGCTCGCTGATCGAGCCCGGCCCGCCGCCGCTGGTCACCGAGGACGGACTCATCCTGCTGGTCTACAACGGCCGTTCGGACGGGAAGGGCGGCTGGACCAAGGGCCAGTACTCGGGCGGGCAGCTGCTCGTCGACCCCGCCGACCCCACGAAGGCGGTGGCCCGCCTGGAACGCCCGTTCCTCGTACCGACCTCGGACGACGAGCAGGACGGCCAGGTCAACCACGTGGTCTTCAGCGAGGGCCTGGTCCACTTCCGGGGCGCCTGGTTCCTCTACTACGGCATGGCGGACTCCGTGCTGGGCGCCGCCGTCTGGCGGCCGGACGACCGGAGCTGACCGCACGCCGGGGGACGTACGCGCCACGCGTCCCGGCGACGCACCACTGCCATCGCACATCCAGGAGGAGAACACCGTGGGGTCCGTTCCGCTCTCCGTCGGCCGCCGCCGACTGCTCCAGTACGCCGGGGTGACCGGCGCCGCCGCGGCCCTGCCGCTCGGCACGGGCGCCGGTCGGGCCACGGCCGCCGCGCACGCCGGCACACCGTCCGCCGCGCCGACGAACCCCGCGACGGGCGCCGACGACGTGGCCGCCACCTACCACCGCGTCCTCCTCCGGCACACCCGCTGGTCCGAGACGCAGTGGGACGAGGAACGCGGCGTCTACACGGCGAAGGACTTCGGCTTCGCCGTCGTCCTCGGCCACGCCGTACTGCTGACGCACGGCACGTACGACGCCGACGCGGCCAGTGTCGACCGCGCGACGCTCAAGCGCCGCACCCTCGCGACACTGCGCCACTACGCCGCCTCCAACCGGCTGACGGGCGGCGGGGAATGGGGCCGCAAGCTGTTCTTCGACACCACCTTCCAGTCGTACTTCGTGCTGGCCGCCCGGCTGCTCTGGGACGAACTGGACGCGGGTACGCGGGAGTCGGTCGACCGGATCACGCGCGAGCAGGCCGCGTACACGCACTCCCTCGGTACAGGCGACGACCCGGACTCCGGGGACTGGACGCCGAACGGCCTCAAGGGCGGCCACGTCGGTGACACCAAGCTGGAGGAGATGGGCCTCTACGCCCAGACCCTCGCCCCCGCCCTCGCCTGGGCGCCGGACGACCCGCGGCACGCCGGGTGGGCCGAGGCGTACGGCGCCTGGTCGCGCAACGAGGCCGGGCTGCCGCAGGCGGACCTGGCGAACCCGGCGCGTGTGGACGGCGTACCGGTGTCGCGGAACACCGCGCGGAACACGTACGACACGTTCGTGGTGGAGAACCACGGCTCGTTCGGGCCGCACTACCAGGCGGAGCTGTGGCGGACCTCGGGCCGCAACGCCGCGCACTTCCTGGCCGCGGGCCGCCCGCTGCCCGAGGTGCTGACGCGGCAGCCGAACGCCGGGCCGCTGTGGCGCACGCTGCTGGGGGTGATGTCCGACGCGGGCGAGCCGCTGATGCCGATGGTGAACGACCGGGAGCACCTGTACGGGCGGGACGTCATCCCGTTGGCGTTCCTCGCCCGGGTGCTGGGCGACCGGGCGGCGGCGCGGGCCGAGGCGGAGTTGGCGGCGCGGCTGGAGGCGTACCAGGCGTACCCGCCGGAGCACCGGCTGGCGAAGTTCTCCGGCGAACCCAAGTACGAGCCGGAGGCCCGCGCCGAACTGGCCCTCAGCTACCTGCTGCACGTGTGGCCGGACGCGGGCCGCCCGGTGGAACCGCTGTCGCGCGAGGGGCTGTTCGCGTACGCGTCGGGGGTGACGGACTTCGGTACGGGCCCGGGACTGGTCTCGCACCAGTCGCGTACGGCGTGGGCGGGCGCGGTGACGAAGCCGGGGTTCGTGAAGTTCGCGTGGCAACCGGACCACGACGACTGGCTGTTCCGGCTGAGCGGCGGCACGCCGATGTTCCTGCCGTCGACCGCCGTGGAGGTCACCGGCCGCTCGGTGCGGGTCCACACGGCACCGCGCGACGGCTTCGACGGCAGCGCGACGATGCTGCGGCTGCCGGACGGCTTCGCCGGGTGGACGACGCTCCCCTCGGGCGCCGTCGTGTACGCCGCCGACGGCCCGGACGCGCGCGGCGCCCGCCTGGAGGTGCACAACCTCACCATGCCGGGCGTGGCCGGGCTGGACGGCAACCGCGTGTACCGCTTCGCGGAGGGCACGGCGACGGTCGAGGCGCGCGACGCGTCCGGGGCGGCGGGCCGCGTCGACGAGCTGACGTTCGACCGCGCCGAGGTGCGGCACGTGCGGGTGCTGGGCGTACGGCCCGACCCCACGTACGGCTACTCGCTGTTCGCCGTCGAGGCCCGCGACGGGGCGGACGGCGACGACGTGGCGCGCGGCGGGAAGGCCACGGCCTCCTCCCACGCGCCGGGCCGGGAACCGGGGTTCGCCGTGGACGGCGACGGCGCGACCCGCTGGGCGGTGGCCACCGCCGACCGGAAGCGCGCCGACAGCTGGCTAGCCGTCGACCTCGGCGCGGAGCACGGCGTCGACCGGGTCACCCTGCGGTGGGAGCAGGCGGCGGGCCGCGCGTACCGCGTGCAGGGCTCGGCCGACGGCGAGCGCTGGACGGACCTGGCGGACGGGCCCGCCCCGGCGCTCCGCAGCCGCGGCGGCTGGCTCGACGTGGACGGCCGCGCGGGTCTGGTGGTGCGGGGTCCGGAGCGGGGCGACCGGCCGAGCCTCGCCGTGCACGGGGACGTGATCACGCTGGGCGAGGACGCCCGGGGCCCGCTCCTGGTCGAGGGCCACTGCGGGGAGTCCGCCGCCGGGCTGGCCGCCCTCGCCCGCCGCCCGCAGCCGGTCCCCGGCGACGGCGCGGTGCGCGCGGCGGTCACCGACGGGCACCTCAGCCTGTTCAACCTCTCGGCGGGGCAGGTCCGTTGCGACGTGACCGTCCCGCAGGAGGGCCGCGTCCGGCGGGTGTACGAGGGCGAGCAGACGGTGACGCGCGACGGCACGCGGATCGCCGTACGCCTCGACGCCGCGACCGCGCGACTGCTGCCGCCGCGCTTCACCCTGCGGGCGCTGTCCGGGCGGGCGCTGCCGAACGGGCTGCGGGTGCGGGTCGACGACGCCGCCACCCTGCGCCTTTCCGGGCCCCGCTGCCGGGTGCGGGTCGAGGGCCAGGGGCACCGCGCGGACGTGACGGTACGGCCCGGCCGCGGCACGGACGTCACGGTGCCCGGCGCGCACCCGTACCCCGGCGACGACCACGCGCTGGGCCGGAACGCCTTCCCCAACGCGCCGCTGCCGCAGGGCATGTCGGCGCCGGACGCGGCCGTCGACGGCGATCCGGACACCCGCTGGCGGCCCGGCCGCAACGGGCGGATGGTCGTGGACCTCGGCGCGCGGCGGGAGGTGCGCCGCGTGGAGGTCGAGTGGTCCGACGGGCGGGCCCCGGCGGCGCACGTCGAGTTCAGCGACGACGGGGTGCGCTACCGGCGGGCGGGCACCCTGGACGGCCACGGGCGGGTACGGAGCCTGCGCCGCTCCGGGGCGGCGCGCTACGTGGCGCTCGCGGTGGCGGGGGCACCGGACGCGCGGACCGGTGTCGTACGGCTGTCGGTGCGCTGAGCCGCCGTACGGTCCGGGCACGCGTCGCGGTGCCCGGACCGTACGGCCTGCGGACCGCCCGGCCCCCGAACCGGCGGAATCCGGGACGGTTCGGACCCGGGCGGGCGGGAACCCGGCCCGGCATGATCCAGAGCATTGTGCGCGGTGGCGCCGCGGGCGCCGCCGGAACGACCGTACTCAACGCCGTCACCTACGCCGACATGGCCTGGCGCGGGCGCGGCGGCAGCGACGTGCCCGCGCAGGTCGTGGACCGGCTCACCGACCACGCCGGACACCCCGTACCGGGCGCGGGCGACACCCGCGACAACCGGCTGACGGGGCTCGGCGCCCTCTCCGGCATCGCCGTCGGCTGCGGCGTGGGCGCCGCGGTGTCGCTGCTGCGGCGCGCGGGCGTACGGATGCCGGTATGGCTGGGCGGCGCCGTCACGGGCGTGCTGGCCATGGCGGCCACCGACCTGCCGATCGCCCGGCTGGAGGTGAGCGACCCGGCGGAGTGGTCGGGGGCGGACTGGGCGTCGGACGCCGTACCGCACCTGGCGTACGGGCTAATCACGTACGCCCTCGTCGCGGCGGCCGACCCGCGCGGGTGACCGGGCGACGGTGAGCGGGCGACGGCGAGAGGCGCCGACGGACCCGGCACGCGCGCGGGTCCGTCGGCGCCGCTCCCGCCCCGGGGGCGCTCAGCGGCCGAGCACCCGCGCGAGCTGCTGCTTGTTCATCTTCGAGCGGCCCTCCACCCCACGCTGTTTGGCCTCGTTGTAGAGCTGGTCGCGGGTGGGGCTCACCGGTCCGCGGTGCGAGCGTTCGCCGCCGCGCTGCGACGCGGACTTGTCCCGGGTCGACGTACGGGACGCCTCCCGCGCCTCGCCCGCCTGGGCGCGCTCCTTGTTCACGGTGCGCGCGGCGATCTCCTTCGCGCGGCCCTCGGAGGCGCCGCGCTCCTCCGCGCTGTCCTTGATGTGCTCGTACTGGCGCTCGCGCTTGGCGTTCGAACCTGCGGGCATCGCTCCTCCTCGGTGCGGTGGGCCGGGTCCGCGGACCCTCGCCGGTACGGGTAACACGAGGGCGCCGCTTCACACACGCCACCGGGCCCGCGCGGCGCGGGGGCGGACTGTACAGGGCGCGGCCGCAGAAATAGCGGAAAGGGCGGGACGAATAGGGGGCGCGCGGGGGCACGCGAGTTATTTCGTGAAAGCGCCTCATGCGCCCTGTGCGTTCCCCCTCCGAGCTGCGAACCTGTCGCCTGTTCATACTTGCGGTCATCATTCGACCACGATCCGTGGCCGGGTGAACCGGGGGGAGGGAGGGACCGGAGTGATCCGCGTTCTCGTTCTGCACGAGTCCAATCTGTGGCGGTCCGCGCTGGAGTCCCTGCTCGCCGTCGAGCACGATCTCGACGTCGTGTCGGCGCCGTGGGCACGCGCCTCGGGCACGCTGCGCTCGTTACGGCCCCAGGTCTGCCTCGCGGACCTGGAGTGCCACGGCAGCGCCGGTACGCTCGCGCCGCACGGCGAGCTGGTCCGTCAGCTCAGCGGGAGCGGCTGCGCGCTGCTGGTCCTGGCGCACCCGTCCCGTCCGGGCACGCTGCGCCGCGCGTTCGCCAGCCGCGCCAACGGCTACGTGGGGAAGGACGCCGTACCCCAGAGACTCGTGGAGGCCATCCGGCGGGTGTCCGCGGGCGAGCGGTTCGTCGACGAATCGCTCGCCTTCGGGTTTCTGGAGGCGTCCCGCATCCCGCTGACACCACGCGAGTTGAACGTCCTGGAGCTGGCGGCGCAGGGCGCCTCCAACTCCGACATCGCCGGGCTGCTGCATCTGACGTCCGGCACGGTGCGCAACTACATGGCGGCCATCACCCGCAAGACGGGGGCGCGCAACAGGGTCGACGCGATACGGATATCGCAGGGCGCCGGCTGGTTGTGACGCCGGGCCCGCGCGGACGGGTCAGACGCGGGGCGCCTCCCAGTGCCCGAACAGCTCGCGGTAGAGGGGCGAACTGTCGAGCAGTTCGCGGTGCCCGCCGCTGAGCGCCCGCAGCCCGTCCAGTACGAGGACGCGGTCCGCGCGGCGGGCCGAGGACAGCCGGTGGGCGATGACGACGACGGTGCCCGGACGGCGGGCGAAGGCCCGTTCGGCGCGGGCCTCCGCCGCCGGGTCGAGATGGCAGGTCGCCTCGTCGAGCAGCACCAGGGGTGCGGGCGAGAGGTGCGCGCGGGCCAGCGCGACCAACTGCCGTTCGCCCTGCGACAGGGCCTCCGGCACGACGGTCGCGTCCAGGCCGCCCAGCCGCCGCAACAGCGGGTCGAGGCCGACGGCGCGGGCGGAGGCCGCCACGTCGGCGGGCGGGGCGCCGTCCGGGCAGAGGTAGAGCAGGTTCTCGCGGAGGGTGCCGCTGAAGACGTACGCCTGCTGCGGGATGAGCACCCGCCGCAGCGCCGGTTCGCCCCGCTCCGGCGGGAGCGGGGGTCGGCCGTCGACGAGGACCTGCCCGGCGGCGGGGGTGAGGAGCCCGGCGGTCAGCGCGGCCAGCGTGGACTTGCCGATGCCGCTGGGGCCGACCACGGCGAGGCACTCCCCGGGTTCGACGACGGCGTCGAGCCCGTCGAGCACGGGCCGGGCGCCGGGGCCGTACGCGAAGCGCACGCCGCGCAGTTCGACGCGCGGGCCCACGCGGGCGCCGGTGCCGGTGCCGCCGCCGTACGCGTACGGGGCGGGCTCCGGCGGGGTCGCGGCGGCGGCCTCCGGGACTGCGGCCTCCGGGACGTGCGCCGGGTCCGGCCGGGCCGGGTCCGGTGCCGCGTACGGGTCGTGGGTGAGCCGGTCGAGGACGACCAGCAGCCGCGTCGCGGCCGTGCCCAGCGCCTGCGCGAGGGTGTTGAGCGCGGGCAGCAGCCACTGCGTCAGATACGTGAGGGCGCCCAGCAGTTCGCCCGCGCTGACGCCGCCGCGCAGCAGCCAGGGGGCGCACACCAGCAGCAGTACGACGGGGAGTTGGCCCGCGACCCCCAGCGTGAGGGGCCGCAGGGCGGCCCAGCGGGCCAGCGAGCGGGCCGCCGCCTCCGCCGCGTCCGTCAGCGCCTCCCCCTCGTCCGCCCGCTGCCGCTCGCCGCCGCAGGCCACCACGTCCCGCAGGCCGCGCGCGGTGGCGCCGAACCCGGCGGCCAGCGCCTCGTCCGCCTCCAGCGACCGGTGCTGGCGCAGCGCGGTCGGCCCGAGCGAGAGGCAGAACAGCAGCGAGCCCAGCGCCAGCGGCGGCAGCACGACGAGCAGCAGCAGCGGATCGAGGACGACCAGCCCGGCGACCGTACCGAGCAGGGTGACGCCGAACGTACGGGCCGTCAGCACCAGCCCCGCGAACCCGTCGCGCGCGGCCTCCGTCTGGCTGGTCAGCCGCGACACGGCCCCGGCGTCCGTACGGCCGTCGCCGGTGGTCGCCTCCCGGAGTGCGCGGGTGACCACGAGGCGCAGCAGGCCGTCCCGCAGCGGTTCGACGAGGTCGGCGAGGTGCCGGAAGACGCCCCGTACGACCGGGCCGCCCGCGATCACGGCCACGGCGCCCGCGGCCAGCCAGAGGAGGCCGGTGGCGGTGTCCCCGGCGAGGAAGCCGTCGTCGAGCGCGCGGGCGACGCCGTAGCCACCGAGGAAGGTCTGCGCGGACTCCAGTACGGAGAAGGCGGCGAGTCGCGCCAGCGGGCGGCGGCGGCGGCGCAGGAAGCGGCGCGCCCGTGGCAGGACGCGGCGCAGCGGGCGCGCCGTGGCGCCCTCGCCGGTCACCGGCGCTCCGGCCGGGCGGCGGCGTCCGGGCCCCCGGGGCCGTCCGCTCCGCCGGGGTCCCCGGAGGCGTCGGCGCCGCCGTCGGCCGCCGCGAAGACGGCCCGGTACGCCGGTTCCGCCCACAGCACGGCGTGCGGCGCCACGGCCCGTACGCGCCCGTCCTCCAGCCAGGCCACCAGGTCGGCGCGGGCGGCGCCGGAGACCCGGTGGGCGACGAGCAGCCGCGTACCGGCGCGCGTGCGCCGCGCCAGGGCGCGTTCCACCTCGTACTCGGTGACGCTGTCCAGGCTGGACGTGGCGTCGTCCAGGATCAGCAACCGGCCGGAGTGCGCGAACGCCCGTGCCAGGCCGAGCCGTTGCAGTTCGCCGCCGGAGAGCGGCGCGTCCGCGAGGGGCGTGTGGTAGCCCAGCGGAAGGCGGCGTACGAAGCCGTCGGCGCCCGCCGTCCGTGCCGCCGCGACCACCTCGGTGTGCGGCGCGGCGTGCGCGCCGAAGGCGAGCGCGGTGCGGACGGTGGCGCCGAAGAGGGCGGGTCGTTCGAAGGCGTAGCCGATCTCCGTACGCAGCTCCCGCCGGTCGAGCGCGGGCAACGGGACGCCGTCCAGGGTCACTTCGCCGCCGTCGGGGTCGAGGAGCCGTCCGGCGACGGCGGCGAGCGTGGACTTGCCCGCGCCCGAACGCCCCACCAGCGCCACGGTGTTGCCGCCCGGCACGGTGAGGTCGACGCCGCGCAGGACCGGCGTCCCGTCGCGTACGACGTCCACGCCGCGCAGTTCCAGCCGCCCCGGTCCGCCGGGCGGGAGCCGCCGGGAGCCGTGCGCGACGGCGGGTACGGCGAGGAGTTCGGCCAGCCGCCCGGCCGCGGCGTACGCGCGCGCGAGCGCGTCGAACCGGCCCGCGACGGCGCCGACGCCCGCGGCCATCGCCGCGTAGCGGGCGGCGGCCAGCAGGCCGCCGACGGTCAGCTGCCCGGCAGCGAGCCGCAGGCCGCCCGCCGCGAGGACGGCCGTCGTGAGGAGCGGCGCGAGCACCGAACTGTGCGCCATGGCACGGCCGTAGAGCTGCCACATGCGGTACCCGTGGGTGCGCAGCCCGGGCAACGGCGCGAGGACGCGGTCGCGTTCGCGGGCGGCGGTCCCGGCGGCGGCGACCGTACGGGCGCCCTCCAGCGCCTCCATCAAGTACGCGGCGATCCGGCCCTGTTCGCGCTGGTACGCGGCGACGCTCGCGGCCGAGCCGCGCGTGAAGGCCCGCAACAGACCGACGAGGAGCGGGAGTCCGGCGGCGAACACCAGCGCCAGCCAGGGGTCGACCACGGCGAGGGCGACGAGGCCGCCGACCGGGTACAGCAGCGCGGCGAGCGTGCTGGCGGCGGCGGCCGGTCCGGTCCCGGCCTCCGTGGCGTGGGCGCCGAGCCGGGTGACCAGTTCGCCGGGGGTGAGGCGGGCGGCGGCGCGCGTGCCGGTGTCCAGCAGGTGCGTGGAGCAGCGGCGGCGGAGCCGGGCGGTGGCGCGGGCGTTGGCGGTGCCGGTCAGCAGGGCCGTACCGCCGCCGAGCAGCACCTCCGCGGCGGCCAGCGCGGCGCAGACCGCCAGCCAGGCGTGCGGGCGTCCGCCGGAGAGCAGCAGGTCGAGGGTGTGGCCGAGCACGGCGGGCAGCGCGAGGGTGACCGCGGCGTCGGCGAGACCGGCGAGGAGGAGCGCGGCGAGCCCGGCGCGACCGCCCCCGGCCGCGTACCGCAGCACCCCGACGGCGTCCGGGCCCTCGGCCGTACGGCGGCGGAAGGCGCCACGCGGGCGGGTACGGGTACGGGCGCCGGAGCGGGTACGGGTGCCGGAGCGGTGGTCCGTCTCCGGGGACGTGGCGGCCAACTGCGGTCCTCGCGTCCGGGAAGCCCGGCCGCCACGCGGCGGCCGGGCTCCGAGCGGGGTGCCCCCGGCAGGCGCTGACCACCTGCCGGGGAACACCGTGCACGGCGTGCGCCCGAGGGCGCGGGCCGTCAGTTACAGGTGGTCACGCTCAGGCTGCTGTCACCGCAGAGCAGCAGGCTGGCCCGGCTCCCCGTGGCGACCTCGCCGTTGAGCTCGTCCTTGGGGGTCTCCAGCGTCTGCAGGTCGAGAAGGTTCATGTCACTGCCTTTCCAGGTAACGGTGGTGCTCAGGGATGGGTGTTTCCGGTTCGGTCCCCGGTGGGGACCGGCTCAGGGGCCCGCCTCGGTGCGGGCAGGAACGGCAGCGCGGGACGCGCGCCGTCGTGGAGGGCACTGCCGAGCGCCAGCAGACAGCCGGCGGTGCCCGTGTTCAGGTCCATGGAGAGCCGCATCATCTGCTCGCCGGGGAAGGCCAGTCGGCCCTGGTACGGGAGGGCGGACCAGGACAGCGCGTCGATCTGCCGCGCCAGGTCGGCACCCGTGGTCCCGGGTCCGCCCGCCGTGGTGCGCGCGAGGTGCAGCACCATGCCCGCGGCGCCGCGGAACAGGCCGGGCTGCGCGTAGAACTTGGCCTGCGCGGCCCGTACGATCTGCCGCCGCGCCGCGTCGAACGCCTCGTCGGCGCGGTGCTCCAGGTAGTCGTCGAGCACCATGCCGATGCCGACGCTGCCCGCGCCCAGGTACGGCATGGTGCGCCAGCCCTCGTCGACCTGGAGCGTGCCGCCCGCGCCGGTCACGCACCGTTCCAGGTCGCGGCGGAGGGCGGCGGCGGCCCAGTCCAGCAGGGCGGGGTCGCCGGTGCGTTCGTGGAGGCGTACGAAGAACAGCGCCGGGCCCGTCTCGCCGTACAGCAGCCCGGCCTTGCGGTCGGTGCCCGGCGCGGGGTCGCCCACGTAGCGCGCGGACAGCAGCCGCGCGCAGCGCAGCGCCGCCTCGGTGGGGCCGGGCTCGCCGGTGGCCGCGCCGAGCGCGTCCAGGGCGAGGCCGAGTCCGGCGAGGCCGCTGTGCAGGTCGTGGCCCATGGCGCCCCAGTCCTGCGCGGTGCAGCGGTCGGCCAGCTCCAGGGCGTGTGCGGGGTGGCCCGCGCGGTGCAGCAGCCAGGCGATTCCGGCGAGGCCGTCGTAGAAGCCGAGGGGGCTCACCGGCGGCGGCTCCTTCGTACGCCGCAGCAGCCAGTCCTCGGCCTCGGGGCAGTCGCCCGCGCCGGTCTCGGCGAGGGCGTGGAGCACTCCGGCGGCGCCGTAGCCGAAGCTCGCGCCGCCCAGCGGGGACGCGAACTGGGCGATGTCGCCGGGGAAGTAGCGGTCCTCGCGTCCGGGGGTGGCCGAGGCGCGGATGGCGGCGGCCATCGAGTCGCGGCTCAGCGGCCAGTCGCCGGGGCGGACGGGCAGGTAGTCGCGGGCGGCGGACAGGTCGTACGGGTCGGCCGCCGGGCGGGGGCGCGTACGCATGCCGGGTGCGGTGCCGGGGTGCGTACCGCTGGCGTCGTCGGCGCCGCCGTGCAGGATCTCCTCGACCGCCGTCTCCAGGAAGCCCGGCGGCACCGGGAAGTGCTCGGCCGCGATCCGCGCCAGGTCGGCCGCCTTCGCGCGGTCGACGGCGAGGAGGCTGGTCAGCGGGAGGAACAGCGCGATGCGCAGACAGGCGAGCGCGTAGCGGTCGACGGCGGTGCCGCGGCGGTCCGCGGGCGCCACGAAGCCGGGGTTCGCGATCGACTGGCGGCGCATCTCCCCCGCGTCGGCGGCCGCCTCGAAGTCGAGCAGCACGACGGACGACTCGTCCTCGGACACCATGATGTTGAACAGGTGCAGGTCGTTGAAGGCGATGCCCCGCGCGTGCACGGCCGTCACGGCCTCCTCGACCAGCGCGTGCACGCGCAACGCCCAGTCGGTGTACGCGGCCAGCGCCTCCGGCGCCGGGTCCGGGTCGATCAGCGGGTGGCGGCGGGCGAAGAAGGTGTTGAGGGGCTTGCCGCCGATGTGCTCCAGCACCAGGAAGTGGTGCTCGCCGAGGGTGAACGCGTCGCGCACCTCCGGGGTCTGCGCGACGCCCGACAGCCGTTCCAGCGCGCTGCGTTCGCGGGCGAGCCGGGTCACCGCGTCGGCGCCGTCGGCGGCCAGCCCGGCGTGCGGCCGCGCCTCCTTGAGGACGACCCGCTCGCCCGTACGCTCGTCCACGCCCTCGTACACGCCGCCGCCGTTGGAGAAGTGCAGGGCCCGCTCGATGCGGTACGGGAGGTCCGTCACGGTGGTCGCGGTGCGCGCCGCCTCGTGCGGGCGCAGGAACTCGGGGAGTTCGAGCCACTCGGGGACGCGGAAGGCGGGCCCGCGGTGGTCCGGCACGAGTTTCCCGTCGGGACCGGTGATCGCGGGAACGGACGTGCCGTGCTCGTCGTGGCAGTTGCGCTCCGTGAATCCGCCGTAGCGCACGTGGACGGGTCCGTCGGCCCAGCGCAGGTCGCTCAGGATGTACGGGCCGGTCTCGCCCCGCAGCAGGGAATCCAGGTCGGCGGCGACGCGGTGGCACTCGGCGTCGTCCGCGGGATAGACGGTGACGAACTTTCCGCTGGCGGCGCGGTCGGCGTATTTCGCGTTCCTGTTGTGCAGGAGATAGCGGCTCGGCACGAACTTGAAAGCGATCGACCGCGGTACGCAGTAGTCCCACACCGTGTCGAGTACGCGTTCGGCGTTCTCCAGCCGGGCGGACACGTGGATCTTCCAGCCCTGGTCCGGGAGTTGGGCCCGTACGGGCCGGAACGCCAACCAGTCGCCCGACTCGTGCCGCTGCCAGCCCTCGGGCACCTCGCGGCGCGCCGCCGGATAGCGCTCCCCCGGCGCGTCCGCGGTCGACGCCACGCGGTGCGGTGCGTCGTAGAAATGCCGGTCCGCGTCGCAGAATACGGCGTAACCCTTGCTCATCCCGCCTCCCAAGCGATGACGGGGACGAGTCTCGCAGCGGGAATGACGACGGAACAGTTACGGGCGTCATGAATCGGATATGCGCTTCAACCGGTGGCGCACGCCGGGGAATTCGCCGTTCCGCTCGTGGAGCGGCAGGTGAAGTGCCGTAATTCCACGGGAATTCGAACGGGAATGCGTTCAAGTCGCCCGGATCGAACACGACTTCGTCGTCACGCCTCCGTACGGCGTGCCGGGCCGGACGTCAGGGGTGACGGCCCGCCAGGACGCAGAACTCGTTCCCCTCGGGGTCGGCGAGGACCACCCAACTCCCCTCGCCCTGGCCGACGTCGGCGTGCGTGGCACCGAGTTCCAGCAGGCGCCGCACCTCGTCGTCCTGCTCCCGGTCGGTGGGGTTCACGTCGATGTGCAGCCGGTTCTTCACGGTCCTGCCCTCGGGCACCCGCGCGAACGTCAGCGTCGGCGGTACGGGGCCGGGCCGTGCCTTGCCCTCGGGTGCGGTGGGAGAGCCGATCTCCACCAGCCCGTCCTCCTCCTCGCGCACCTCGTAGTCGAGGACCGCGCACCAGAACCGGGCGAGCGCCGCGGGGTCGGCGCAGTCGATCGCCAACTCGGTGAACTTGCTGGCCATGGCGGTACCTCCCGGACGTACGGCGCGACTTCGCGGCCACAGCGTAGCCTCCGGCGTCCCGCGCCCGCGCGGTGCGGCGGGCGGCGCGACGGCGCGCGAACCACCCGCACGACCCGGCTCCCGGACGGAACGGGCCGCCCGGGAGCCGGGGTCCGCCGCGCGGGTCGGACCCTCCGCGCGGGTCAGACCATCGGGTTGCCGCTGGCCGTCTCCGCCGCGGGTACGTGGTCCTGGACGACGTCCCAGTGCTCGACGATGCGGCCGCCCTCCAGCCGGAAGACGTCCACGATGACGACGGGTCCGGGCCCCCAGCCGTGGACCAGGCTGTGGGTGAACACCAGGTCCCCCTGGGCGGCGGTGCGCCGGGGCTCCCACGAGAAGCCCACCAGCGTGGGCACCGCGGCGCGGAGCGTCGCCAGGCCGCTGGCCATCCGGGGGCTGTGCTGCGTGTAGGGCTCGGCCCAGTACCGGTCGAGCGCGGTGAGGTCCTTCTCGTGGAACAGCTCCCGCATGGCGGTGAGCACGATCTCGGTGTTCCGCCGCTCCCGACCGTCCCCGGCGCCGCCGGTGCCCCCGACGTCGCCGGTCACGGCTTCCCCTCCGCACCCGTCCCGGGGGCCGCGTCGGGCCCGCCGTCCGACGCGGCGCGGTTCACGAGCGCGTACCGCAACGCGCCCGACGGGCAGCGCCGCACCACCTCGACCACGCGTTCCGCCTCGGCGGCGTCGGGCCGGACCCACGGTCTGGCGCCCGGGTCGAAGACCTCCGGCAGTCCGTCGACGCACGCGGCGGCGTGCCGACACCGCCCGGCCTCGAACGTCACGGTGACCGACCGTCCCTCGTACGCCTTCCTCCCGGCGCCGCCTCCCTCGCGGATCTCACTCACCACGGGCCTCCCTCACTGCCGTCTCCGGCCGTCGCGTGCGGTCGCCGCCGTCGGCGTTCAGTCGCTGACATGGCTGCGGGACTGGTAGAGCAGGTCCTGGTACTCGGGGTGCCGGGCGATCCAGCCCGCGAAGTACGGGCAGGTGGCCAGCACCCGCAGGCCCGCGGCGCGCGCGTCGTCCAGGGCCGTGCGGGCCAGCGCCGAGCCGACGCCCCTGCCCTCGTACGCGGCCGGGACCTCCGTGTGCACGAAGGCGACGAGTTCCGCCGTGCGGATGTACTCCGCGACGCCCGCGATCTCCGTCTCCCCGTCGACCCGCGCCTCGTACCGCCTGGCCTCGGGGGCGTCGTCCACTCGTACCGTCATGGTGTCCTCCGTTCGTTCGGCTTCGTTCCGCTTCGTTTCGCTTCCGCTTCCGCGCCGTTCCGGCGGGACGGGCCGACCGGCCGCCGTCCGCCGGTCGGCCCGTCACCGTGTCAGCGCGTCAGCGCGTCGGACGACGCGTCAGGCGGCGTCGCCGGACCGGGCGCCGAGGAGCTGCGTCTCCCAGGCGAAGGCCACACCGCTGGCGCCACCGTGCTGCGCCAGGATCTCGGCGGCGCCCGGCACGGTCTCCTCGCGGGCCCAGTCGCGCTGCCACTCGCTCATCACCGCGAGCCAGGTGATCGGCGTGACGCCCGCCTGGGCCATGCGCCGCACGGCCATGTCGTGCGCCTCCTTGGAGCCGCCGCCCGAGGCGTCGGTGACGGCGTACACCTCGAAGCCCTCGCCCGCCGCCTGTATCGCGGGCATGGCCAGGCAGACCTCCGTCCAGAGACCGGCGAGCACCAGCTTCCTGCGGCCGGTCGCCTTGACGGCGTCCACGACCTTGGGGTCCTGCCAGGTGTTGATGAGGGTTCTGTCGATCGGCTTCTGCTCCGGGAAGACGTCCTGCACGCCCTTGATGAGGAAGCCGCCGCGGTCCTCCAGGACGGTCGTCAGGATGGTCGGGACGCCGTACAGCTTGGCCGCCTTGGCCAGCCCGACGACGTTGTTGACGACCATCGTCGGCTCGTGGCTGTTCAGGTTCGCGAACTGGAAAGGCTGGTGGTCGATCAGTACGAGCACGCTCTCCTCGGGCGTCAGCAGCGCGTCGAGTCCGGCCTTGTTCTGGGTGCTCACGGGCGTCCCTTCCTGGGGCTTCGCGTCGGCGGGGTGTCCCGATCGGCCCGGCGTGCCGGGCGGGTGGCGACCCGGGTACGGGTCGGCCGGGGACCCCGAACCTTTTGGTTGACGCATCAACCAAGCTACGAGTCAGTTGTTGGCATGTCAACTAACTCCGACGGCGGCGCCCCGGACGCGCATCCGGCGACCCCGCGCACGGGATGGATCAGCCGCCGACGGCCTCGCTACGCTCCCCCCATGGACGCAACGCCCCGCTGGCTGACCCCGGAGCAGAAGGCCGCCTGGGACAGCTTCATCCGCATGCAGGAGAAGCTGATCGGACGGCTCTCCCGCCGGGTCCAGGCCGACTCCCGGATGTCCCCCGCCGACTACCTCGTGCTGGCCAAACTCACCGAGAGCGGCGACGGGCGGATGCGGTTCATGGACCTCGCCAAACTGGTGGAGTGGGAGAAGAGCCGCATGTCCCACCAGGTCGGGAGGATGGTGAAACGCGGGCTGGTGGCGAAGGAGGACTGCCCCGACGACGGGCGCGGGGCGTTCGTCGTCGCCACCCCGGCGGGTCACGAGGCGATCGCGGAGGCCGCGCCCGTACACGTCGACCACGTGCGGCGGCTGTTCGTCGACGCCCTCACCCAGGACGAACTCGACACGCTCGCCCGCCTCTCGGACCGCGTCGTCGCCCACATGGAGAAGCAGCCCGACTGACGGGCCGCACGGCGACGCACCCCAGACCGTCGGGCCGAGGGCCGTCCGGCCGCGCTTTCCGTCGAACGCTCCCCCACCGCGGCGGGATTCGGCGGTACGACCCCCACACACCCGCGCACAGCCCGTACCGGAGCCGGGGCGGGGCCCGTACGGACCCCGGCGGCAGGGCCGTGACCTGCGACGCCCGTACGCGAATCCGCCCGCCGGTGACGAACCGGACGCGGCGTTATGCTGAGCCGGTGACACCGACGAACGAGCAGAGGCCCGCGCTGCGCGCGGACGCCGCACGCAATCGGGCCCGGGTGTTGCAGGTCGCCCGCGAGCAACTGGCCGCGGGGGACGACTCGCTCCAACTGAACGCCATCGCCCGCCTCGCGGGCGTGGGCGTCGCGACCGTCTACCGCCACTTCCCCAACAGCCACGCGCTGTGGGAGGCGCTGTCCGCCGAGCGCTTCCGCCAACTGGTGGAGGAGGCGCGGGAGTCGGCCGCCGAGGAGGACGTACGCGTCGGCCTGCGGCGGCTGGTGCGGTTCACCTTCCAGCAGGCCCTGGACGACAACGGGTTCGCGTCGGTCCTCGAGTCCCCCCGGGACAACGAGGCGCGGACACGCGAGTTGAAGGCCGAACTCGACCTGGCCATCGCCCAGTTGCTGGAACGGGCCCGCGAGGCGGGCGCCATCCGCCGCGACGTCGAGCCGGACGACGTACGCCGTCTGCTCTGCGGCACGGTGCACGCGGTGCGGTGCGGCGAGAGCAGCCCGGCGCTTACGGAGATCTACCTCACCGTCCTGCTCGACGGCCTGCGCCCCACACCGTAGGGCCCGGCGCGGGCGGCGACGCCCGGCGAGGCCGAACCGCGACTCCCCCACGGCGTTCATCCGCACCCGCCCCCATAAACGGATACGTATCCGTTAGTGCTAACCTGCCTCCACGCAAACAGATACTTATCCGTTTCCGTGTGCCGGGACGGTGGAGGGCGGAGCCATGGAGCGGCGAGCAGTGGTCACGGCGGGCACCGGGGGCATCGGGCTGGAGACCGCAGTCGGGCTGGCGGCACGCGGACTCGCCGTCACCGTCGTCGGGCGCGACGCCGCGCGCGGCGCCCGCGCGGTCGAACGGATCGCCGCCACGGCGACCGGCGGGGCGCCCCGGTTCGTCGCCGCGGACCTGTCGTCGCTCGCCCGAGTACGTTCCCTCGCCGCCGAGTTGGCGGCCGACGGCCCGCCGCACGTCCTGGTGAACAACGTCGGCGCGATGTTCCCGGAGCGGCGGCGGACGGCCGAGGGCATCGAGGCGACGTTCGCCGTCAACCACCTCTCGCCGTACCTGCTGACCGAACTCCTCCTCGATCCGCTGCGGTCGGGGGCACCGAGCCGCGTCGTCCACGTCAGCTCGCGGGCGGTGGTGGCGGCCCGGCGGACGTTCCGCGACGTCGAACCACCCGGCGGCTACTACGCCTTCCACTGGTACGGGCGCGCCAAGCTCGCGCACCTCGCGTACACCCTCGACCTGGCCGAACGGCTGCGGGACAGCGGCGTCACCGTCCTCGCCGCCGACCCCGGCGGCGCGGCCACGGACATGACGAACGGCACGATGCGTTCGCCCCGGATCGTCTCGCCACCGCTGCGCCTGCTGTGGCCGCTGGTCCGGCGGACCTTCGCGCGCTCCACCGCGGGCCCCGCCGCCGAGGCCGCCCGACCGTCCGTCGCCGCCGCGACCGACCCCGCGTACGCCGGGCGCGGGGGCCTGCTGATCGGCCCCGGCCTCACGCCCGTACGGCCGCACCGCGGCGCCACCGACCCCCGTACGGTGGCCGACGTGCTCCGGCTCAGCCGGGAGCTGGCGCCACTCGAAGCCCCGCCGCTCGAAGCCCCGCCGCTCGCGCCGGGCCCCCTCGCGCCGGGGCCGCGCGACGCGGCGGACTGACCCCTCCGGCGTCAGCCGATGTCCGGCGGGTCGACGCGGAGGTGCACCGCCGGGCCGTCCCGGCGGGCCAGCCGCCGCGACTGCGCCTCCCGGAGCGCCGCCGCGAGCGCCGCGCCCCGGCCGGTCGGCACCCGTACGAGCGCGCGGTCGCGTCGCTCCTCCGGCACGTCGCGCGCCTCCCGTATCCGCGCCGTCCCCGGCGCCCCCGCCAACCGCCCGGAGAACGGCGCCCGCACCGGCACCGGCCCCAACACCTCGGCCTCCGGCGGCAGTTCGGCCTGGGAGAGAAAGCCCGCGACGGCCTCCGGCGGGCCGCTCACCGCCGCCATCCGGGAGACCGGCGGGAAGCCCAGCTCGGCCCGGTCGGCCAACTCCCGCACGGCGTGCCCCGTCGGGTCCCAGCGCAGCAGCGCCTGCACGGGCCGCAACGACGGCTCGGCCATGACCACGACACTGCCGCCCTCGCGCTGCCCCCGTACCAGCGCGGCCGCCGCCAGCCAGCGGCGCAGCGCCTCCTCGTCCGCGCGCAGGTCCGGGCGCCCCAGCAGCGCCCAGCCGTCGAGGAGCAGCGCGGCCGCGTAACCCGGCCCGGCCGCGAGTGGTTCGGCGCCCGGCGTGGACACCACGAGCGCCGGGCCGTCCGGCACCGTGTCCAGGATGTGGTCACGCCCGGAGGTCCGTACGGGCACCGCCGGGAACGCCCGCCCCAGCTCCTCCGCCGTACGCCTCGTGCCGAACGCTCGCGCCCGCAGCCGCGCCCCGCCGCAGTCCAGGCACCTCCAGCCCGGCTCCGGTACCGCGCACCAGGTGCACCGCAGCGGCTCGTCCGCGGCCACCGCCTCCAACGGGCCGTGGCAGTGCACGCAGCGGGCCGGGGCGCGGCAGTGCTCGCACGCGAGCCGCGGCACGTACCCCCGGCGCGGCACCTGGACCAGCACCGGGCCCAGCTCCAGCGCGTCCCGGACCGTACGCCACGCCACCGAGGGCAGCCGCGCCGACCGCGCCCCCGCGTCGCGCGACTCGTCGCCGTCCCCGACCGTCCGCACCAGCGGCGCGGCCGCCCGTACCGTCTCCCGGTCCGCGGCCAACGGGCGGGCCCAGCCCGAGTCGACGAGCTGCGCCGCCTCGACCGTGCACGCGTGGGCGCCCAGCAGGAACGCCGTACCGCCGTGCGCCGCGCGCAGCAGCAGCACCTCGCGGGCGTGCGGCTGCGGCGCGCGGTCGTCGCTGTGCGCGGACTCCCCGTCGTCCCAGATCGCGACGAGCCCCAGATCCCGTACGGGCGCGAACATCGCGGCGCGGGTGCCGACCACGGCCCGCACGGAACCGCGGTTGACCGCCAGCCAGCGGCGGTAGCGGGCCTCCGGGCCCGCGTCGGCGGTGAGCAGCACATGGTGCCCGGGGCCCAGCAGCGCGGAGAGCGCGGCGTCGACCCGGGCGGCGGCGCGGCCGTCCGGCAGGACGGCGAGCGCGCCGCGGCCGGAGGCGAGCGCGGCGGCCATGGCGCGCGCCAGCTCGTCCGGCCAGCCGGGGCCGGGCAACGCCGTCCACACGGCGCGGGGGGCGGCGCCGTCCGCGAGGGCCCGCAGGAAGCCCGCGCCCTTCGGGTAGCGCGCCCAGCCGCCGGGGGCGGGCGCCTCCGGCGGGGCGGGTGGCGGCGCCGGCGCCGCCTTCTCGGCGCGGGCCATCCGGGGCGGTACGGCGAGCTGCACGACGTCGGCCAGCGAGCCCGCGTACCGGTCGGCGACCGCCCGACACAGCTCCAACAGGTCCGGCGTCAGCACCCGTTCGGGAGAGAGGACCTGCGCGATCGGGGCCAGCGCGCCGGGGAAGTCGCTCTCCGCCGCGCGCTCCACGACGAAGCCGTTGATGAGCCCGCCGCCCTCGCGCCGCCCCTCCCGCTCCCCCGCCCCGAACCGCACCCGGACCCGTACGCCCGGCTGCGCGTCGGCGTCCATCGCTGCGGGGACCGCGTAGTCGAAGTACCGGTCGAGGTGGACGAGCCCCTTGTCCACGAGCACCCGCGCGACCGGCAGCTCCGCCGCCGTCTCCGCGTTCCGCCACGTACGGGGCCGCGCCTTCGGCGGCTTCCGCTTCCGCACGGTCTCGCGGAGCAGCGCGAGCTGCTCCGGCGGCTCGGCCGCTGGGCGCTCGTTCCGCTCGTCGTCGCTGCTCACGGCTCCAGTCTTAGCAGACACCACCGACACCCGTCGGCGACCGCCTGCGACCCCTCCCGCGCCGGGCCGCCGTGAACGGTGAGGCGCTCTCGACGGCTGCCGAACGGTCGGTTTGCCTGGCAGGAGGAAACGGGAAACGGTCCCGTTCGCCTTGTCCGCCCGAACCGCCTGCCGCAGGCTGACACACGGCAACAGGCGCTGCTCCGGGCGGAGTTGACGGAGGTCGAAGTGCCTGATCAGCCGCCCCTGTTCGGACCGGAACTCCGCGGGCTGCGCCTCTCGGCGGGACTTTCCCTCACCCGCCTCAGTCAGCTCGTGCACTACAGCAAGAGCCAACTCAGCAAGGTGGAACGCGGTCTCAAGGCACCCAGCCCACAGCTGGCACGCCTCTGCGACGCGGCGCTGAACGCGCACGGCCGACTGGCCGCGCTGGTGCCCGAGGAGCCCGCTGCGACGGAACCGACCGAGACGAACGACGACGGCGAGGTGTGGATCATGCAGCTCTCCCCCGACGGTGCCAGCTGGTTCCGTCCGGTCAACAGGAGGCAGGTGGTCGCGGCGGGTGCGGCGGCGGGCGTCTCCACCGCGTTCGGCCTGGGAATCGGGCCCGCGGCGGCGTCCGCACCCGCGGTGGGGGCGACGCTGCTGGACGGCGCCCGTACTCTCTTCGACCAGTACCGTCGCATGGGCCAGACCAGCAGCCCGCAACTCGTCCTCCCGGCGCTCATCGCACAGACCCACACCCTCCGGGAGCTGGCCGAACGGTCGAGATCACGTACCCGTGACGGCCTGCTGACCCTGGCCTCGCGGTACGCGGAGTACGTCGGCTGGCTCACCCAGGAGGCGGGCGACGAGAAGGCGGCGCTGTGGTGGACGGACCGCGCCGTGGAACTGGCCGCAGCGGGCGGCGACCACGACCTCGCCGCGTACGCGCTGGTCCGGCGCGCGCTGGTCACCTTCTACCGCGGCGACGCGCCCCGTACCGTCGCCCTGGCCCAGCAGGCCCAGGGTGATCAGCTTCCCCCACGGATCACAGGACTCGCCGCCCAGCAGGAAGCGCAGGGGCACGCCCTCGCAGGCGACTACGACGCGTGCATGCGCAGCCTCGATCGCGCACGGCGGTTTCTCGGCGCCAACACGTCTCACCATGACGCCCCCGTCATCGGCAGTACGCACCTGCCCGACTCCGTTTCGATGATCACGGGCTGGTGCCTGCACGATCTGGGTCGGCCACGAGAAGCCGCCGCGGTACTGGACCGGGAGACCGCTCGCATCTCCGAGGAGGCGGTACGGACCCGCGTGCGCTACGGCATGCGCCAGGCACTCGCACACGCCACGGCTGGTGAGATCGAGCGCGCATGTGAGTTGGCGCGTCCGCTGCTGATCGCGTCCTCGGGTGTCGCCTCCGCGACCATCACCGTCGACGTTCACCGGCTCGCCCGTACGTTGCACCGCTTCCACGAGCAACGAGTCGTACGAGAGCTGAGTCCTCACCTGGCTGCGGCCCTGCACGGCTACGGAGCCTGAACGCCGCACAGAAAGTCCGGTGCGCCGGACTCAGCGGGCCGACCGAGCAGAACGAAAGCGGAAGGAAGTACCCGATGTCATCCTGCGATGTCTTCATCAACTACCGCACCGTGGATGAGGCGAGCAGCGCCGCGCTGATCGCGGACAAGCTCGCCCAACGGTTCGGTACGGACAGTGTCTTCCGGGACCACAAGTCCATCAAAGCCGGAGAGAGGTTTCCCGAGAAGCTGCTCATCGGGGTACGCCGGAGCAGCGCTCTCATAGCCGTCATCGGCCCGGACTGGACCTCGGCCCGCAACGCCCGTGGGGAGCGCTTCCTCGACAACGAGGACGACTGGACACGGCGCGAGATCGTGGAGGCGCTGCGCTGCGGTGTGCACGTCATACCCGTCTTGGTGGCTCCTCGCACCACACCCCTCACCGAGGTGGAACTCCCCGAAGCACTCCACGACCTGGTTCAGCGTCAGTACCGCAAGTTCAACGCCCGTACCTTCGACACCGACATCAACACGCTGGGCAACGACCTGGCCGAGTTGGTACCGCGGCTGGCCAGGCAGGACCGTGCGCCGGTTCATCGGACGAGGGACTCCTCACCCGGTGATGTGCAGAACTCCGTGGCCGATGTCCGCGGTTCGGTCACCCAGACCAGGGACTACAACAATCACCAGAGCGGAGGGATCGGCAGTCTGGTCGGCGACGTGGGCAACTTCTTCGACCGTGCCCAGGGGCCGATCCACGCCGGTTCCGGCGCGCAGTACAACGACTCCGTGCACCAGACCGGCGACGGCGCGAACCAGGTCTCGGGTGGCAACGAGGGCGGTATCCGCCAGGAGTTCGGCGTCGCCCGGCGACGTCGTGACCGGAACGCCGAGGGGGAAGACGGCGAGTGAACGAGTGGTTCAGCCCCCTTTTCCTGGGCAGCCAGGGACCGTTCCACACAGGGCCGGGGACCCAGAACAACATTTACCTACCGCCCTTGGCTTCGGAGGGGCCACGGGGGCGCAGTCGTCGGGCGGTGGCCCGGGAGCACGTCGCACGTCTTCAGCAGTTGTTCGTGTGGCCGCCCGGTCTCCGCCGAGCACACGTGATGTTGCGTGACAGCGGCACCGTGCTCCTGGCCGGCCAACCGGGCAGTGGCCGACGCACCGCGGCGATGATGCTGCTCAGCAGCATCTTCCACGATTCGAACGACTTCCACGAACTCCCACCGGACGAGGACGACCCCGCCACGTTGTCCGAACTGGTCGGCAAGGGCGACCGGTTGCTGCTGGACCTCTCACTCGGCGCAGGGGAACAGCGCACCGGATTCGAGGCCAAGCTCCGCACGCTGCTCCCGCTCGTGGGGAAACGCGGAGCCTGCTTGGTGGTCGTGCTGCCACAGCTCCGCGGCCGAAGGTCCCACGACGAGTTCTCCCCGTACACCGTGGATGTCGGACGCCCCTCGGAAACCGCCGTACTCTGGCGATATCTGCGCTTGGCGGAGATACATCCGTCGCGCACGGACATGTCGGAGGGACGTCTACAGAGATTCCTCGACTCGGCACCCGGCATGGGAGAGCTCTCCTACTTCGCCCACTTGGCAGTGAGCGCACGGGACAGGAGCAGGGGGGCGAACGAGTTCCCGGCGTGGCGCGACGAGGCGCTCGCCGCGTTCTTCGACCGCAGCGACCAAGTGGCCAAGGACATCGGCTCCCGCGACGGCGGTCAGCGCGCACTGTCCCTCTCCGTCTCGATGCTGCCGAGATCGCCGCCGGACGAGATCTTCACCGTGAACACGGAGCTGCTGAAGGTGCTGCGGCAACCCCTGGACGAACGGCCACGGCTGGACCACGCGGATCTACGGCAACAGCTGTCGGACGTCCGTGCCGGGACGGATCAGCACGGTCTGGTCCAGTTCGATCTGCTCGCCTACGACGCGGCGGTACGGACCCACTTCTGGACGTACTACCCCGATCTGCGGCCGAAGTTCCGGGACTGGGTGCGCGACTGCGTGCAGCGGAAGGAACTGAGCCGAGCCGCCCGGAGTGGACTCATCGGCCTCTACGCCGAACAGTCTCTCCGTACCGCATGCCACAGCGACCTCCTCGCCCTCGTCCGGGAGTGGACGGCTGTGGGCGGCCCGGACCACCTTGCCGACGAGGCGACTCTCGCTCTGTCTCTCGGTGTGGAGCACGAGCAGTACGGTGCCTGGTTCCGTCGCGAGATCCGGGAACTGGCGCGGGAACCCGACCTGCCGGGCGGTCTCGGACGCGTCTTCGTCCGCGTCTGCTCCGAGGTCGTGTCCCTCCGCCACCCCGACCAGGCACTCGTACGCCTGCATCATCTGGCCCGACAACGACGCGACACCGTCGCGGAGAACGCGCGGGCGGCCCTTCTGCAACTCGTCAACACCGACGACCGGTTGTGGCGTCGGCTGCTCCGGCGGTGTTCCCTCGACCTGCCGCGCACCCGTCAGAGCCGCGACGTGGCCCTGTTTCTCGATCTCGCGACACCCTCCCGACTCGCCTCCCGGCAAGGCGCCGGACGACCCCTGATCGCGGACCCGGAGGTGAGGGCACAGCTCGGGGCATGCTGGTTCGTCGTTCTGCGCCGCCACACCCACACGGCATGGGAGAGCCATGTGCGGTCCTGGTTGTCCGGCGCCCGCGAACACCCCCACCACCGCGAGGACTTGCTCGACGTCCTCCTCAACGCCTGCTCCGGCGAGGGACGTGTGCTCTCCCGGCTGCACCTGATCTCTCGTGACTGGGCGGCCGGGCAGGCCCGTGCCGGTCACCACGCGTCGTGCACACCGGTGTCCGAGAGCCTCGACCGAAGGATTCGCACCGCACTCGGAATCCGGCTTCCCCCCGTTCGCTCCGTGTGACCCCAGGAGATGGCGCCATGAGCTCTGGCCACAAGACGCTGACGGTCTTCCTCACGACGATCGTCGGGCTGCTCCTCATCCTTCTCGGCCTCTGCCTGCACTGGCCCTTATGGGTGTGGCCCGTGCTGGCCACGCTTTTGCCGGTGTCCGCGATGGTCACGGCGAAGCTGATCACTCCACGGGAGGAACTCGTGCCGCGGGAGTGCCGTCTGGTGCCCGACGTGCCGGTGGAGGAACCCGAAAGACGCGAGCAGCGGGTAACGGGAGTGACTTTGCCGAGCAGCGAGACCGACTACGACTTTCTTCTGTCGGCCACTGTCCGATGGAGCCCCCTTACCGTGTCGTCGGACGCGCCCCCGGTCAGCCCCGGGGGGATCGCGATTGACGCGGTCCTCGAACGCGCCGCGCGAGTGACCATGAGCCAACCCCCCACTCGGAGCGGCCTCGCGCAACACAGACTGAACGGCGTGCTCGGCGTGATGGAAGCCGACCCGACGGGGCGTGTGCTCGCGATGGCGGAGGAGGTGACGCTCACTCTTTCCGACGCCGACGCGTCACGACTCAAGAAGCTCTCCACCGTGCGCAAGGACACGGTCCTGTGGGAGCACGAGCGAAAGTACGAGTGCGACCGACGCACGTATCTGGGCGCGGACGTCCTCAAGAACACGGGCAGCGCCGTCGTCTGGTGGCTAACCAAGAACGACGACGAAGTCAAGAAGACGGTCGACGACATCGGCATGCTCGCCCAGCTGACCGCCGCCGCCAACAACGAGGAGGTCCCCGAGCTCTTCGAGCACATGGCGCCCTACCCCCGGTTCGCGCAGAACCCCGGATACCCGCCCTCTTCCCCGTTCGATCCCCCTCCGGAGTACGACCCCACGGCGGAACCCACCACCAACGGCTACCGACCGCCGGAAGAGCCCGGAGAGGAATCCGCCGATCGTTTCGGTGACTTGCTGGCCACACTGGGCATGCCACCGGAAGAGCAGGAAGCGCAGTCAGCGCTGCTGGCCCAGCAGACGGCGCAACTCCTGACCGTGCTGCAGTACGACACGGCTGCGGAGGCGATCCGTAAGAGGTTCGACAGCCCGACTCCATCCGAGGAGGAAGGCGAAGCTCCCGAAGACGTCACCGTCTCTCCGGAGGAGGCAGGAGACTCGGAACCCGCGGCGTCGGAGCGCGGCTTCGGCAGCTGAGCCCCCGCGCGCCGCCGAGGCCCGGCCGCCCCCGCGTGCGGGGGTGGTCGGGCCTCGGGGTGTGCGGGCTGTCGCGCCTCCCGTGGGGAGGGGCGGGGTCAGAGACCCGCCGCCGCGCGGAGCGCGTCGACGCGGTCCGTGCGCTCCCAGGTGAAGTCCGGGAGGCTGCGGCCGAAGTGGCCGTACGCCGCGGTCTGCGCGTAGATCGGGCGCAGCAGGTCGAGGTCGCGGATGATCGCGGCCGGGCGGAGGTCGAAGACCTCCGTGATGGCGTGCTCGATCTTCTCGACGTCGACCGCGGCGGTGCCGAAGGTCTCCACGAAGAGACCGACCGGCTCGGCCTTGCCGATCGCGTACGCGACCTGCACCTCGCAGCGGCTGGCGAGGCGCGCGGCGACGACGTTCTTGGCGACCCAGCGCATGGCGTAAGCCGCCGAACGGTCCACCTTGGACGGGTCCTTGCCCGAGAAGGCGCCGCCGCCGTGACGCGCCATGCCGCCGTACGTGTCGATGATGATCTTGCGGCCGGTGAGGCCCGCGTCGCCCATCGGGCCGCCGATCTCGAACCGGCCCGTCGGGTTGACCAGCAGCCGGTAGCCCTCGGTCTCCAGCTTGATACCCGCGTCCACCAGCGCCTTCAGCTCCGGCTCCACGACGAACTCGCGGATGTCCGGGGTGAGGAGCGAGTCCAGGTCGATGTCCGACGCGTGCTGCGAGGAGACGACGACGGTGTCGAGGCGGACGGCCTTGTCGCCGTCGTACTCGATGGTGACCTGCGTCTTGCCGTCCGGGCGCAGGTAGGGGATCGTCCCGTTCTTCCGTACGGTCGAGAGCCGCTCGGCCAGCCGGTGCGCCAGGGTGATGGGCAGCGGCATGAACTCGGCGGTCTCGTCGCAGGCGTAGCCGAACATCAGGCCCTGGTCGCCCGCGCCCTGCTTGTCCAGCTCGTCCTCGTCGCCCTCGACCCGCTTCTCGTAGGCGGTGTCGACGCCCTGCGCGATGTCGGGCGACTGCGCGCCGATCGACTCGGAGACGCCGCAGGAGGCGCCGTCGAAGCCCTTCTTGGACGAGTCGTAGCCGATGTCCAGGATCTTGTTGCGCACGAGGGAGGAGATCGGCGCGTACGCCTTGGTGGTGACCTCTCCGGCGACGTGCACGAGACCGGTGGTGATCAGCGTCTCGACGGCGACCCGCGAGTGCGGGTCCTCCTTGAGGAGCGCGTCGAGGATGGTGTCGCTGATCTGGTCAGCGATCTTGTCAGGGTGGCCCTCGGTCACGGACTCCGAGGTGAACAGGCGGCGGGACACATCGCTCCCTGGGGTTGCAGCGGCTGCTGGCTGAACATGGCGGACCGGTCGGCGACTGCGCCCGGCTCACGGGCCCGACGTACGGTCCGCCGCCATTTTATCCATCTCCACCCGCATCCAATCATGGGTGTCTCGAACTGCGACACGACTGTGAGCTGGGCAACCGGTTCCGGGGCCGCTTTCCGCGCCCCGCGATACGGGTGGATTTCCCCCCAAGTCCCCCGTCCGTACGACGCCTTGCGGGCGCGCGCCACCGTCCCGCGCGCCCCGTACCCCCCGCCCTCAGCCCGCGTCGAGGCGGCGCGCGACGAGGTCCCACAGCGTGTCGGCGAGGGCCTCCTTCGGGCCGTACGGGACGGGGGTCTCCGTACCGTCGGCGGCCAGTACGACCGCCTCGTTCTCCGCCGAGCCGAACGTCTTCCGCTCGCCCACCTCGTTGACGACCAGCAGGTCGCAGCCCTTGCGGGCGAGCTTGGCGCGGCCGTTGGCGAGGACGTCGTCGGTCTCGGCGGCGAACCCGGCGACGAGCTGTCCGGGACGGGCGCGGGTGGCGGAGATCTCGGCCAGGATGTCGGGGTTGCGGGTGAGGCGGACCGGGTCCGGTTCGCGGTCGCCCTGCTTCTTGATCTTCCCCGTGGCGTAGTCGACGGGGCGGAAATCGGCCACCGCCGCCGCCATCACCACCGCGTCGGCGTCGGCCGCCGCCTTCAGCACGGCCTCCCGCAACTGCACGGCGGTGCCGACCCGTACGAGGTCCACGCCCGCCGGGTCGGGCAGGTCGGTGTTGGCGGCGAGCAGGGTGACGCGGGCGCCGCGGGCGGCGGCCGTACGGGCGAGGGCGTAGCCCTGCTTGCCGGAGGAGCGGTTGCCCAGGAAGCGGACGGGGTCCAGCGGCTCGCGGGTGCCCCCGGCGCTGACGACGACATGGCGTCCGGCGAGGTCGGACACGGTGGCGGCGGGGCCGCGGGCGAGGACGCGGCGGCACAGCTCGTAGATCTCCGACGGGTCGGGCAGCCGCCCCTTGCCGGTGTCGACGCCGGTGAGGCGGCCGACGGCCGGTTCGACGACGACGGCGCCGCGGCGCCGCAGGGTGGCGACGTTCTCCCTGGTGGCGGGGTGTTCCCACATCTCGGTGTGCATGGCGGGCGCGAACACGACCGGGCAGCGCGCGGTGAGCAGCGTGTTGGTCAGCAGGTCGTCCGCGAGCCCGTGGGCCGCCTTCGCGAGGAGGTCGGCGGTCGCCGGGGCGACGACGACCAGGTCGGCGGTCTGGCCGATGCGTACGTGCGGCACGTCCTCGACGTGCTCCCAGACCTCCGTGGCCGCCGGGCGGCCGGAGAGCGCGGACCAGGTGGCCTCGCCGACGAAGTGGAGCGCGGACGCGGTCGGCACGGCCCGTACCTCGTGCCCCGACTCGGCGAAGCGGCGCAGCAGTTCGCACGCCTTGTACGCGGCGATGCCGCCGCCCACCCCCAGGACGACCCTCGCTCCGGAACGTTCCGCCATCGGCTGCCTCTCCCCACGCACGGTGATCCCACTCCTGCTCCGCGTACTCCCCCATGACACACCACCGGCCCCCGGCGCACACCACGGGCCCGGCGCTCGCGCTGCCGGGCCCGTGGGGGTGCGCACGTACGGACGTGCGGCGATGCTTCTGTCGCGGTGCGTTACTGCGGCGGGGCCTCGATGGCCTCGGAGGTCAGCATGCCCGCGTTGATCTCGCGGAGCGAGATGGAGAGCGGCTTCTCGTGGACGTGGGTGTCGACCAGCGGGCCGACGTACTCCAGCAGGCCCTCACCCAGCTGCGAGTAGTACGCGTTGATCTGGCGCGCGCGCTTGGCGGCGTAGATCACCAGGCTGTACTTCGAGTCGGTCGCCTCGAGCAGCTCATCAATCGGAGGGTTGATGATGCCCTCGGGCGTGGTGATGGAAGAGGACACGCTCTGCCTTCCGGAAGGTGGACGGGGATCATTCGACGTTCATCAAGGCTAGCAGTTCCGCGCTGACGTCCTCGACGGAGGTGTTGACCAGCTTCGCGTCGAACTCGGGCTCGGCCGCCAGCTCCTCCCGGGCCGCCGCCAGCCGTCGTTCGATCACCTCGGGCGACTCGGTGCCGCGGCCGGTGAGGCGCCGGACCAGCTCGTCCCAGCTGGGCGGGGCGAGGAACACGAGGCGCGCCTCGGGCATCGACTCCCGTACGAGCCGGGCCCCCTGGAGGTCGATCTCCAGGAGGACGGGTGATCCGGCGGCGAGCCGGTCGAGCACGGCCTGACGCGGGGTGCCGTAGCGGTTGCCCGCGAACTCGGCCCACTCGAGCAGCTCGCCGTTGGCGATGAGCTTGTCGAACTCCTCGCCCTCGGTGAAGAAGTACTCGACGCCGTGCCGTTCGCCGGGGCGCGGCCTGCGTGTGGTGGCCGAGACGGACAGCCACACGTCCGGGTGTTCCTTGCGCAGATGCGCGACAACCGTGCTCTTACCGACCCCGGAAGGGCCGGAGAGCACGGTCAGCCGCGTGCGTGCTTCCGGGGGTACGGGGGTCGCCCCCCGGGAGACAGCGGTAGTCATGGAGCGATTATCCAGGTTTCCGGAGGGCGCCGGAAACGCCGGGCCCTTGTCAGGCCGAGGCGCCGCCGAACTCCCGCTCCAGGGCGGCGATCTGGTTGGAGCCGAGCCCGCGTACGCGACGGCTCTCGGAGATGCCGAGGCGCTCCATGATCTGCTTGGCGCGGACCTTGCCCACGCCGGGGAGCGACTCGAGGAGGGCGGAGACCTTCATCTTGCCGATGACGTCGTTCTCCTGGCCCTGCTTGATCACGTCGTGCAGTGTCGCGCCGGAGTGCTTGAGCCGATTCTTGACCTCGGCGCGCTCCCGGCGAGCCGCGGCGGCCTTCTCTAGCGCGGCTGCGCGCTGTTCAGGGGTAAGGGGCGGAAGAGCCACGCCTACGTCACCTCGGATGTCGAACTGTCGGATATGGATGATCGGTGAGGAACCTAGTGGCCCCGCACCTGCGGAGCAACGAGCAACACTTTCCCCGGCTCCTCGGCCTTCGGCTCGGGGACACCCCCGTGCCTGGGCCTTCGGCCTGGCGAGACCCCAGGGTCCGTGGCGCTCTCGTCGGAGACTAGCGGTCGAAGGGCGCTGAGTCAGCGAGAACAGCGGAAAAGTCCTGGTCAGCCTCAGCCGACCAGGACATTTCGGGACAAGGTACCGCGAGTACGAGCGCGGTGTGCGCTCAGCCGACGGCCTCCGCGAGCTGTTCCGCCTCCGCGCGGGCCGCGTTCCGCAGCCCCTCCGGGGACGGGCCGTGCCGCAGGACGCCCCGGCTGACGCTCGGCAGCACGTTCCCGAGCGCGCTCCCGAAGATGCGGCGCAGCCCTTCGGCCGTACCGCCCTGGGCGCCCATGCCGGGGGCCAACAGCGGTCCGTTGACGGCGAGTTCGGCGTCCGCCCGGGTCAGCGTCGCGCCGACGACGGCGCCGAACGAGCCGAGCGGTTCCGCGCCCGCGTTCTCCTCCGCCAGCCGGTCGAGCACGGTCTGCGCGACCGTACGGCCGTCGTCCGCGCGTGCCCGCTGCACCTCCGCGCCCTCGGGGTTGGAGGTGAGGGCCAGGACGAAGACGCCGGAGCCGGAGGCGCGGGCCGCGTCGAAGGCGGGGCGCAGCGACCCGTAGCCGAGGAACGGGCTGAGGGTGACGGCGTCCACGTGCAGCGGGGCGCCCGTACGGAGGTAGGCGTCGGCGTACGCGGCCATGGTCGAGCCGATGTCGCCGCGCTTGGCGTCCAGCAGCACCAGCGCGCCCGCCTCCCGGGCCCGCGCCACCGCCGTCTCCAGGACGGCGAGCCCGGCGGAGCCGAAGCGCTCGAAGAACGCGGCCTGCGGCTTGAAGACCGCCACCTGCTCCGCGAGCGCGTCCACCACGGTGTCGGTGAAGGCGCGCAGCCCTGCGACGTCGTCCTCCAGCCCCCACTCCGCGAGCAGCGACGGGTGCGGGTCGATGCCGACGCACAGCGGCCCGCGGGTGTCCATGGCCCGTCGCAGCCGGGCGCCGAAGGGGGCGGTGGGCGCGGTGGGTTCCGTCGTACGGGTCATGCGTCCGCCTTCCCGGTACGCGCCCCGGCCGCCGGGGTGCGGGTCTCCGCGCCGACGGCCTCGGCGAGGGTCTCGTACGGGCTGGCGCGCAGCCGCGCCGCCAGCCCCTTGTGCAGGGAACGGCACCAGAGGGGGCCCTCGTAGACGAAGGCGCTGTAGCCCTGGACGAGGGTGGCGCCCGCGAGGACGCGCTGCCAGGCGTCCTCGGCGTCGGTGACGCCGCCCGCGCCGACGAGCGTGAGCCGGTCACCGACCCGCGCGTACAGGCGGCGCAGCACCTGGAGGGAGCGCTCACGCAGGGGCGCGCCCGACAGGCCGCCGGTCTCGGCGGTCAGCTCCGGGCCTGAGACCAGGCCGAGGCCGTCGCGGGCGACGGTGGTGTTGGTGGCGATGATCCCGTCGAGGCCGAGGTCGACGGCGAGGTCCGCGACGGCGTCGACGTCCTCGTCCGCGAGGTCCGGCGCGATCTTCACCAGCAGCGGTACGCGGCGCCCGGGGACGGCGCGGTCGGCGGCCTCCCGTACGGCGGCCAGCAGGGGCCGCAACCGGTCCGCGGCCTGGAGGTCGCGGAGGCCGGGGGTGTTGGGCGAGGAGACGTTGACGACGAGGTAGTCGGCGTGCGGGGCGAGCCGTTCGGCGGAGGTGACGTAGTCGGCGACGGCACCCGATTCGGGGACGGCCTTGGTCTTGCCGATGTTGACGCCGAGGACCGTACGGAACGCGGGCCTGCGGTCCGCGAGGCGGGCGGCGACGGCGGCGGAGCCGTCGTTGTTGAAGCCCATGCGGTTGATCAGGGCGCGGTCCGCGGGCAGCCGGAAGAGGCGCCGCGGCGGGTTGCCGGGCTGCGGCTCGGCGGTGACGGTGCCGACCTCGACGTGGTCGAAGCCGAGCATGGTGAGCCCGTCGACGCCGGTGGCGTTCTTGTCGAATCCGGCGGCCAGCCCGAACGGCCCGTGCATCCGCAGCCCCAGCGCCTCCGTCCGCAGCTCGCGGTGGCGGGGCGCCAGGTAGGCCGCGACGAAGGTGCGCAGGACCGGCACCCGCGCGACCCCCCGGATCAGCGCGCACGCCAGACGGTGCGCCTCCTCCGGGTCGAGCCGCCGCAGGACGAGCCGGAACAGCAGTGCGTACGCGCTCATGCCCTCACGCCTCCCGCGCCGCGGTCAGGTGCTCGGCGTGCTCCTGGAGGGAGCGCACCCCGATGTCGCCGCGCCCGAGGGCCTCGATGCCCTGGACGGCGGCGGCCAGCGCCTGGACGGTGGTGAGGCAGGGCACGGAACGGGCGACGGCGGCCGTGCGGATGTCGTAGCCGTCGAGGCGTCCGCCGGTGCCGTACGGGGTGTTGACGATGAGGTCGACGTGCCCGTCCTGGATGAGCTGGACGATGGTCTTCTCGCCGTTCGGGCCCTCTCCCTCGCTCTGCTTGCGTACGACGGTGGCCTCGATGCCGTTGCGCCGCAGCACCTCGGCGGTGCCGGAGGTGGCGAGCAGTTCGAAGCCGAGGCCGACGAGTTCCCGGGCGGGGAAGATCATGGAGCGCTTGTCGCGGTTGGCGACGGAGACGAAGGCGCGGCCCTTGGTGGGGAGCGCGCCGTACGCGGCGGCCTGCGACTTGGCGTACGCCGTGCCGAAGACCGAGTCGATGCCCATGACCTCGCCGGTGGAGCGCATCTCCGGGCCGAGGATGGTGTCCACGCCGCGCCCGTACACGTCGCGGAAGCGCGTCCACGGCATGACGGCCTCCTTGACGGAGATGGGCGCGTCCATCGGGAGGGTGCCGCCGTCGCCGGTGGCGGGGAGCATGCCCTCGGCGCGGAGTTCGGCGACGGTGGCGCCCAGGGAGATCCGGGCGGCGGCCTTGGCCAGTGGTACGGCGGTGGCCTTGGAGGTGAAGGGGACGGTGCGGGAGGCGCGCGGGTTGGCCTCCAGGACGTAGAGGATGTCCCCGGCGAGCGCGAACTGGATGTTGATCAGCCCGCGTACGCCGACGCCCTTGGCGATGGCCTCGGTCGACTGCCGCAGCCGCTTGACGTCGTAGCCGCCGAGGGTGATGGGGGGCAGGGCGCACGCGGAGTCGCCGGAGTGGATGCCGGCCTCCTCGATGTGCTCCATGACGCCGCCGAGGTACAGCTCGTGGCCGTCGTAGAGCGCGTCGACGTCGATCTCGATGGCGTCGTCGAGGAACCGGTCGATCAGCACGGGGTGTTCGGAGATCAGTCCGGCGTGCCGGGTGAGGTACTCCCCGAGCGACGGCTCGTCGTAGACGATCTCCATGCCGCGCCCGCCGAGCACGTACGAGGGCCGCACCATGACCGGGAAGCCGATCCCGGCGGCGATGCGCCGGGCCTCGTCGAAGGAGTACGCGGTGCCGTACTTGGGCGCGGGCAGCCCCGCCTCGGTGAGGACGCGGCCGAAGGCGCCGCGCTCCTCGGCCAGGTTGATCGCCTCGGGCGAGGTGCCGACGACGGGTACGCCGTTGTCCTTGAGGTCCTGCGCGAGGCCCAGCGGGGTCTGCCCGCCGAGCTGCACGACGACGCCCGCGACGGGTCCGGCCTGCCGCTCGGCGTGCACGATCTCCAGGACGTCCTCCAGGGTGAGCGGCTCGAAGTAGAGCCGGTCGGAGGTGTCGTAGTCGGTGGAGACGGTCTCGGGGTTGCAGTTGACCATCACGGTCTCGTAGCCCGCGTCGCTCAGGGCGAACGAGGCGTGGACGCAGGAGTAGTCGAACTCGATGCCCTGCCCGATGCGGTTCGGGCCCGAGCCGAGGATGATCACGGCGGGCTTCTCGCGGGGCGCGACCTCGGTCTCCTCGTCGTAGGAGGAGTAGAAGTACGGGGTGCGGGCGGCGAACTCGGCGGCGCAGGTGTCGACGGTCTTGTACACCGGGCGTACGCCCAGCGCGTGCCGCACCTCCCGTACGACGTCCTCGCGCAGCCCGCGTACGGCGGCGATCTGCGCGTCGGAGAAGCCGTGCCGCTTGGCCTCGGCGAGGAGGTCGGCGTCGAGGCGTTCGGCGGCGGCGAGTTCGTCCGCGGTCTCCTTGATGAGGAACAGCTGGTCGACGAACCACGGGTCGATCTTGGTGGCGTCGAAGACCTCCCGCTGGGTCGCGCCGGCGCGGATCGCGGCCATCACCGTGTTGATCCGGCCGTCGGTGGGGCGCGCGGCGTCGGCCAGCAGGGCGTCCTTGGCGGGGAGTTCGGCGACGGGCGTCGCGAAGTCGAACTGCGAGCCCTTCTTCTCCAGGGAGCGGAGCGCCTTGTTGAGGGCCTCGGGGAAGTTGCGCCCGATGGCCATGGCCTCGCCGACGGACTTCATGGTGGTGGTCAGCGTGGAGTCCGCGGCCGGGAACTTCTCGAACGCGAACCGCGGCGCCTTCACCACCACGTAGTCCAGGGTGGGTTCGAACGAGGCGGGCGTCTGCTCGGTGATGTCGTTCGGGATCTCGTCCAGCGTGTAGCCGACGGCCAGCCGGGCGGCGATCTTCGCGATGGGGAAGCCGGTGGCCTTGGAGGCGAGCGCGGAGGAACGGGAGACGCGCGGGTTCATCTCGATGACGACGACCCGGCCGTCCGACGGGTCGACCGCGAACTGGATGTTGCAGCCGCCGGTGTCGACGCCGACCTCGCGGATGACGGCGATGCCGACGTCCCGCAGGATCTGGTACTCGCGGTCGGTGAGCGTCATCGCCGGGGCGACGGTGATGGAGTCGCCGGTGTGGACGCCCATCGGGTCGAAGTTCTCGATGGAGCAGACGACGACCACGTTGTCGTTCCGGTCGCGCATCAGCTCCAGCTCGTACTCCTTCCAGCCGAGGATCGACTCCTCCAGCAGCACCTCGCTGGTCGGTGAGAGCGTCAGCCCCTGGCCGGCGATACGGCGCAGCTCGTCCTCGTCGTGCGCGAAGCCGGAGCCCGCGCCGCCCATGGTGAAGGAGGGGCGTACGACGACGGGGTAGCCGCCGAGGCCGTCGACCCCGGCCAGCACCTCGTCCATGGTGTGGCAGATGACGGAGCGCGCGGACTCGCCGTGGCCGGTCCGCGCGCGGACGGCGTCGACGACCTCCTTGAACTGCTCGCGGTCCTCGCCCTTGTTGATGGCCTCGACGCTCGCGCCGATCAGCTCGACGCCGTAGCGGCGCAGGACGCCGGACTCGTGCAGGGAGATCGCGGCGTTCAGCGCGGTCTGCCCGCCGAGGGTGGGCAGGAGCGCGTCGGGGCGCTCGCGCGCGATGATGCGCTCCACGAACTCCGGGGTGATCGGCTCGACGTACGTGGCGTCGGCGATCTCCGGGTCCGTCATGATCGTGGCGGGGTTGGAGTTGACGAGGACGACGCGCAGGCCCTCGGCCTTGAGGACGCGGCACGCCTGGGTGCCGGAGTAGTCGAACTCGGCGGCCTGACCGATGACGATCGGGCCGGAGCCGATGACGAGGACGGACTGGATGTCGGTGCGCTTAGGCACGCTGGCCCTCCAACGGGGATGTGCTGCGGGGCTCTCCGCCCTCCATCAGCGCGACGAACCGGTCGAACAGGTAGGCGGCGTCGTGCGGTCCGGCCGCCGCCTCGGGGTGGTACTGGACGCTGAACGCGGGCCGGTCCAGCAGCCGCAGGCCCTCCACCACGCCGTCGTTCAGGCAGACGTGGGAGACCTCGGCGCGGCCGTACGGGGTGTCGCTGACCGCGTCGACGGGCGCGTCCACGGCGAAGCCGTGGTTGTGCGCGGTGACCTCGACCCGGCCCGTGGTCCGGTCCTGCACGGGCTGGTTGATGCCGCGGTGCCCGTACTTCAGCTTGAACGTGCCAAAGCCGAGGGCGCGGCCGAGGATCTGGTTGCCGAAGCAGATGCCGAACAGCGGGGTGCCGCGCTCCAGCACGCCCTTCATCAGGGCGACGGGGTGCTCGGCGGTGGCGGGGTCGCCGGGGCCGTTGGAGAAGAACACGCCGTCGGGCGCGACCGCGTACACCTCGTCGAGCGTCGCGGTCGCCGGGAGGACGTGCACCTCGATGCCGCGCTCGGCCATGCGGCGCGGCGTCATGCCCTTGATGCCGAGGTCCACGGCGGCCACGGTGAAACGCTTCGCCCCGACGGCCGGGACGACGTACGGCTCGGTCGTGGTGACCTCGCCGCACAGGTCGGCACCGGCCATGGCGGGCGCGGAACGCACCCGTTCCAGCAGGTCCGCCGTGTCGGCGGGGGCGCGCTCCGGGCCGCGCGGCTGCAGGGCGTCGCCGGAGAACACCCCGGCGCGCATCGCCCCGCGCTCGCGCAGGTGGCGGGTGAGGGCGCGGGTGTCGACGCCGCTGATCCCGACGACCCCCTGGGCCGCCAGCTCCTCGTCGAGGCCCCGTACGGAGCGCCAGTTGGAGGCGACGCGGGCGGGGTCGCGCACGACGTACCCGGCGACCCAGACGCGGCGGGACTCGGGGTCCTCGTCGTTGACGCCGGTGTTGCCGATGTGCGGGGCGGTCATCACGACCACCTGCCGGTGGTACGAGGGGTCGGTGAGGGTCTCCTGGTAGCCGCTCATGCCGGTGCTGAAGACCGCCTCGCCGACGGTCTCGCCGAGGGCGCCGTAAGCCCGGCCGCGGAAGGTGCGCCCGTCCTCCAGGACGAGGACGGCCGGTGACTTCGCGGCGCGTGTGGACGTCGTCATGGTGTGTCTCCCTGGGTGCGCCGGGCGGTGTGCGCCCCGGCGGCCTGGTCGTGGGGGTCGGGCGCGGAGGCGGCGGCCGCCGCGGTGGCGGGCCGGTCGGCGGGGCCGCCGTGCTCCGCCGCGAGGGCGGTCACGGCCTCGGCCCACGCCGGGTGCTCCGCCGCGCGGTCGGAGCGGAAGCCGGAGTCGAGCCGTCGGTCGCCGTGCTCCCAGGTGACGACCAGCAGGCCGCCCTCGGTGAGCACCTTGCCCGCGATGCCCGTGTCGAGGCGGGCCCCGGTCAGCCGGGCGGCGGGTACGAAGAAGTCGCGCGCCCCGGGGCGTACGACTTCCAGGCCCGCGTCCGTGAGCGTCAGCTCCACCCGGCTGCGGGTGCCCAGCCCGTGCGCGACGACGCGGTCCAGCCACTCCCCCGCCGTCGTCGAGCCGTGGTAGCGGCCGGTCAGCCGGAGGCGTACGGCTCCGGGGTCGGCGGGCGCGGCGGGCAGCTCGGGCAGGTCGCCCTGGAGGGTGCCGCGCCACTTCCAGCCCTGCCGCATCAGCCAGTAGACCAGCGCCACGAAGGCCAGCAGTCCGACGGTCCAGCCGATGCGCGCGGCCCAGTCGGTGACCTCCTGGGAGCGCTGCTCGGCGGCCAGTGGGATGAGGTGGTTCACGCGAGCTTCCCGTCCGAGACCGTGGCCTGCCCCCGCAGGAACGTGTGCGTGACGCGCCCCGGCAGCTCGCGCCCCTCGTACGGGGTGTTGCGGCTGCGGGAGGCGAAGCCCGCGGGGTTCACCGGGCCACGGTATGCGGGATCGACGAGCGTCAGGTTGGCCGGTTCACCAGGCGAGACGGGGCGGCCGTGGCCGTCGAGTCGGCCGATGGCGGCGGGCCGTACGGACATCCGGTCGGCGACCCCGGCCCAGTCGAGGAGCCCGGTGTCGACCATCGTCTCCTGCACGACGGACAGCGCGGTCTCCAGGCCGACCATGCCCATGGCGGCGGCGCCCCACTCGCAGTCCTTGTCCTCGTGGGGGTGCGGCGCGTGGTCGGTGGCGACGCAGTCGACGGTGCCGTCGGCCAGCGCCTCGCGCAGCGCCAGCACGTCCTCGCGGGTCCGCAGCGGCGGGTTGACCTTGAACACCGGGTCGTAGCTGCGGACCAGTTCGTCGGTGAGCAGCAGGTGGTGCGGGGTGACCTCGGCGGTGACGTTCCACCCCTTGGACTTGGCCCAGCGGATGATCTCCACCGAACCGGCCGTGGAGACGTGGCAGATGTGCACCCGCGAGCCGACGTGCGCGGCGAGCAGCACGTCGCGGGCGATGATCGACTCCTCCGCCACGGCGGGCCAGCCGCCGAGGCCGAGTTCGGCGGAGACGGTGCCCTCGTTCATCTGCGCGCCCTCGGTGAGCCGCGGCTCCTGCGCGTGCTGCGCGACGACGCCGTCGAACGCCTTCACGTACTCCAGCGCGCGGCGCATGATCACCGCGTCGTCCACGCACTTGCCGTCGTCGGAGAAGACGCGTACGCCCGCCGCCGACTCGTGCATCGCGCCCAACTCCGCGAGCTGCCTGCCCTCCAGGCCGACGGTGACGGCGCCGACGGGCTGCACGTCGCAGTAGCCGGACTCGCGGCCGAGCCGCCAGACCTGCTCGACGACGCCCGCGGTGTCCGCCACGGGGAAGGTGTTGGCCATGGCGTGCACGGCGGTGAACCCGCCCTGCGCGGCGGCCCGGGTGCCGGTGAGCACCGTCTCGGAGTCCTCGCGGCCGGGCTCGCGCAGGTGCGTGTGCAGGTCCACGAGGCCGGGCAGCAGGACGCTCCCGGCGGCCTCGACGACGTCCGCGCCCGCCGCGTCCAGGGAGGCGCCGACCTCGGCGACGGTGCGGCCGTCGATCAGCACGTCCCGTGGCTCGCCGCCGAGGACGCGGGCGCCGCGGATCAGGGTCTTGCGCTGGCTCATGAAGGGTTGCTCTCCTCGGTACGGGCGGCGGGGACGGTCGTCACGGCGGGCTCGCTGCCGCCGAGCAGCAGGTACAGCACGGCCATGCGGATGCTGACGCCGTTGGTGACCTGCTCGACGGCGGTGCAGCGGGGCGAGTCGGCCACCTCGGCGGTGATCTCCATGCCGCGGTTCATCGGGCCGGGGTGCATGACGACGGCGTGCTCCGGCATGCGGGCCATCCGCTCACCGTCGAGGCCGTAGCGGCGGGCGTACTCGCGCTCGGTCGGGAAGTAGGCGGCCTTCATGCGCTCGCGCTGCACGCGGAGCATCATCACGGCGTCGGACGTGGCGAGCACCGGGTCCAGCGCGTAGCTCACCTCGCACGGCCACGCCTCGACGCCGACGGGCACCAGGGTGGGCGGCGCGACGAGGGTGACGTGGGCGCCGAGGGTGCTCAGCAGCCGTACGTTGGACCGGGCCACGCGGCTGTGCAGGATGTCCCCGACGAGGGTGACGCGGCGCCCGGACAGGTCGTGCCCCTCGCCGCCGGTGAGCCTGCGGCGCATGGTGAACGCGTCGAGGAGCGCCTGCGTGGGGTGCTCGTGCGTGCCGTCGCCCGCGTTGACGACGGAGCCGCCGATCCAGCCGGAGGTCGCGAGCCGGTGCGGGGCGCCGGAGTCGTGGTGGCGGATGACGACGGCGTCGGCGCCCATCGCCTCCAGGGTGAGCGCGGTGTCCTTGAGGGACTCGCCCTTGGAGACCGACGAGCCCTTCGCGGAGAAGTTGATGACGTCGGCGGACAGCCGCTTCGCGGCCGCCTCGAACGAGATGCGGGTGCGCGTGGAGTCCTCGAAGAAGAGGTTGACGACGGTACGTCCGCGCAGGGTCGGCAGTTTCTTGACCGGCCGGTCCGCGACGCGTGCCATCTCCTCGGCGGTGTCGAGGATGAGCACGGCGTCGTCGCGGGTGAGGTCCCCGGCCGAGATGAGGTGACGCTTCATCTGATGCCTTACGTGGGTGAGGGGATGTGCTGGCGTACGGGTGCCGGGGCAGCGCGTCCCGCGGGACTCCGTACGTCCGCCGCGGGGGCGCCGTACTCCCGTCCCGGGTCCGGGGCGCCGCCCGGCGGCGCCGGGGCTAGCGCTCGCCGCCGGGGTCGGCGGGGCGGGCGCCCAGGAGCACGCCGTCGCGGCCGTCCTCCTCGGTGAGCTGCACCTTGACCGTCTCGCGCAGGGAGGTGGGCAGGTTCTTCCCGACGTAGTCGGCGCGGATCGGCAGCTCGCGGTGGCCGCGGTCGACGAGGACGGCGAGCTGTACGGCGCGGGGCCGCCCGATGTCGCCGAGCGCGTCGAGGGCGGCGCGGATGGTGCGGCCGGAGAAGAGGACGTCGTCGACGAGGACGACGAGCCGGCCGTCGACGCCCTCGGGCGGGATCTCCGTGTGCGCCAGCGCGCGGGCGGGCTTCAGGCGCAGGTCGTCGCGGTACATGGTGATGTCGAGGGAGCCGACCGGCACCGGCCGGTCGGTGATCTCCTCCAGCTTGGCCGCCAGCCGCCGGGCGAGGAAGACGCCGCGGGTGGGGATGCCGAGGAGCAGGACGTCGTCGGCGCCCTTGGCGCGTTCGACGATCTCGTGGGCGATGCGGGTGAGCACCCGGGCGATGTCGGGAGCCTCCAGCACCGGGCGGGGCGTGCCCGCGGATGCGTTGCCGTTGTCCATGGGAAACGGACCTCCTTCTCCGCCTCACGGGACGGTCTTAAAGGACGCCGGATAAGTGCGCCGTCCACGGTAGCAGGGCGGCCCGCGCGCTCCGCTTTCGCCCCGTATTCGACCTGATCGGGCGCAGGGGGACCCGCTCGGCTTGACGGCGCACATTACGCTGCGTAATCTCACAGTGAGTTACATCGACGTCCTCCGGGGAGCCTTATGTCCAGCGAATACGCCAAGCAGCTCGGAGCGAAGCTCCGCGCGATCCGCACCCAGCAGGGCCTCTCCCTGCACGGTGTCGAGGAGAAGTCACAGGGCCGGTGGAAGGCCGTGGTGGTCGGTTCGTACGAGCGCGGCGACCGCGCGGTGACCGTGCAGCGCCTCGCCGAGCTGGCCGACTTCTACGGCGTCCCGGTGCAGGAGCTGCTGCCCGGCACCACTCCCGGCGGCGCCGCGGAGCCGCCGCCGAAGCTCGTCCTCGACCTGGAGCGGCTGGCGCACGTGCCGCCGGAGAAGGCCGGTCCCCTCCAGCGGTACGCGGCGACGATCCAGAGCCAGCGCGGGGACTACAACGGCAAGGTGCTGTCGATCCGCCAGGACGACCTGCGCACCCTCGCCGTGATCTACGACCAGTCGCCGTCGGTGCTGACCGAGCAGCTGATCACCTGGGGCGTGCTGGACGCGGACGCGCGCCGCGCCGTGGCGCACGAGGACGCCTGACCCGCCGGACCGCGGCCGCCGCCGGCACGTGCGGCCCCGGAGGAACCGAGCATCCCGGCGGCGGATGACGAGAGGGCCCGGGACGGTGTCACACCGTCCCGGGCCCCTCGCGTCTCCGCTCGTCGGCGCCGCGCACGCGGGCCTCAGCGCCGCAGGCTCGGCTTCAGGTCCTTCAGCCGACCGAGCAGCCCGTTGACGAACGCGGGCGACTCGTCGGTGGAGAACTTCCTCGCGAGCACCACCGCCTCGTCGATCACCACGGCGTCGGGTGTCCCGTCGACCCAGACCAGCTCGTACGCCCCGAGGCGCAGCACGCTGCGGTCGACCACCGGCATCCGGTCGAGGGTCCAGCCCACCGCGTACGTGGAGAGCAGTTCGTCGATGCGGTCCGCGTGCTCGGCGTACCCCTCGATCAGCTCCATGGTGTACTCGGCGACGGGCGGCTGGCGGTCGTCGGTCCGCGCCAGGCGTATCCAGTCCGCGAGGACCTCGGTGACGGCGCTGCCGCGCTGGTCCGCCTCGAAGAGGATCTGGAAGGCGCGCATGCGCGCCTTGTTGCGGGCCGCCACGGTTAGCTGTTCACCCGGCCGAGGTACTCGCCGGAGCGGGTGTCGACCTTGATCTTCTCACCGGTGGTGATGAAGAGGGGGACGCCGATCTCGTAACCCGTCTCCAGCCGGGCGGGCTTGGAGCCGCCGGTGGAACGGTCGCCCTGCACGCCGGGCTCGGTGTGCTCGATGGTCAGCTCGACGGCGGCGGGCAGCTCCACGGAGAGCGGGTTGCCCAGGTACATCGCCACGGTGGCCTCGAAGCCCTCGACGAGGTAGTTGGCGCTGTCGCCGCACACCTCACGCGAGACGTGGATCTGGTCGTACGTGTCCATGTCCATGAAGACGAAGTACTCGCCGTCCATGTACGAGAACTGCATCCCGCGTCGGTCCACTGTGGCCGTCTCGACCTTGGTGCCGGCGTTGAACGTCTTGTCCACGGTCTTGCCGGACAGCACGTTCTTCAGCTTGGTGCGGACGAATGCGGGGCCCTTGCCGGGCTTGACGTGCTGGAACTCGACGACGGACCAGAGCTGGTCGCCGTCGAGCTTGAGCACCATGCCGTTCTTGAGGTCGTTCGTGGAAGCCACGGTTGCGGAATCTCCTGAGACTGCTGCCGCGGGGACCAGGAGCCGCAGCTTCGTGGTCAGAGCGCGAGCAGCTCCTTGGTCGTGATGGTGAGTAGCTCGGGTCCGCCGTCCGCCTGCGGGCGGACGACGAGCGTGTCGTCGATGCGGACACCGCCCCGGCCCGGGAGGTGGACCCCCGGCTCGACGGTGACCGGCACACAAGCGTCCAGTTTACCCATGGCGGCGGGGCACAGCCGAGGGTCCTCCCGGATTTCCAGCCCGACACCGTGCCCGACGCCGGTCCTGAGCCCGTCCGCGTACCCCGCCGCCTCCAGCACCTGGCGGCTCGCGCGGTCCACCGCGCCGTACTCGGCGCCCGGCAGCAGCGCCTCCCGCCCGGCCCGCTGAGCGGCGAAGACCAGGTCGTACAGCTCGACCTGCCAGGCCGCGGGAGCGGTGCCGACGACGAACGTACGGCCGACCTGGCAGCCGTATCCGAGGTGCCGGGCGCCGAGGCACACCGACAGGAAGTCGCCCTCCTCCACGCGGCGGTCCGTCGGCCGGTGCCCGGGGATCCCGGCGTGGCTCCCGGTGGCGACGGACGTCGGGAACGCCGGGCCCTCCGCGCCGTGGTCGACGAGGCGGCGGTCCAGCTCCAGCGCGAGGTGCCGCTCGGTGCGGCCGACGAGGATCGACTCGAGGAGTTCGCCGAGCGCCTGGTCGGTCATCTCGGCGGCGTCGCGCAGCGCGGCGATCTCCTCCTCGTCCTTGACCAGCCGCTGCTGTTCCACGGCGCAGGCGAGGCCGGTCAGCCGGAGCCGGGGCGCGGCGGCGGCCAGCGCGCGGTGCCGGGCGACGGTCAGGTGGTGCTCCTCGACGGCGAGGGACCGGGCGCCCGCGCGCGCGGCCAACTCGGCGGCGCCCACGGCCGGTTCGCCTCCGGTGGCGGGCAGGACGCAGCCGCGGAGGCTCTCGTCGGGTACGGACACGGCCGTGCCGGGCGGCACCAGCAGCACGTCGCGGGGTTCGGGGCTGAGCAGCAGGGCGGCGGGCCCGGCGGGGGCGCAGCCTGTCAGGTAGCGGATGTTGGCGGGGCGGGTGACGAGCGCCGCGCCTGCGGGCCCGTCCTGTGCCGCGCAGCGCTCGCGCAGACGTGCGCGACGGGAGACGTGCACCTCGGACATACCGGGAGCGTACGGTCCGCCGCCGGGTCCGGCCGCCCGGGAGGGGCCGTGCGGGGGACGGGGCGTACGCGGCGGGTGCGGGCGTACGGGAAGCGGGCGGGGTGTACGGGGCGCGGGTGGGCGGGCCGGGTGGCCCAGGGCTCACCAGTTCGGCGGGCTCGTCAGGCTGCGCGCCACGACCTCGTCGAGCATGCGGGCCGTGGTGGCCACGTCGTGCCGAGAGTTGTCGATGATCGGCAGCCCCGAGCCGTACCAGCCCGCCATCCGGCCGTGGATGCGCGCGACCTCCTCGTCGGTCAGGCGCCGGTTGCCCTTGCGGGCGGCGTTCCGCTCCAGCACGACCTCCAGGCCGGGCAGCAGCACCACCGGGATGAGGCCGGGGCCGACGTGCCGCTTCCAGCCGCCGAGGCCGATGACCGGGCGGTCCGGGAAGACGGCGTCGTCGAGGATGCAGGAGATGCCGTTCGCCAGGAAGTTGCGGGCGGCGAAGCCGCAGGTGCGGCGGGCCAGGCGGTACTGCGCCTCGGAGTTGTCGTTCCAGCCGGTCTGCGGATCGGCGAAACCGGAACGGACCCACTCCCGTACGTCGTCCAGGCTGATGTGCGCGGTGGGCACGGCCCGCCGCGCGGCCCAGTGCTGCGCCACGGTCGTCTTGCCCGCGCCCGCGGCGCCGATCAGCAGGACGGCCACCGAGGCGCGCGTGGCGTCGAGTTGGGCCGGGTCCGCGACGGGCGCGGGCACCTCGACGCGGGCGCCGGGCGGCAGCTGGATGAAGCCGGTCGTGTCGACGGACACCCGGTGGGGCGGCGGCGCCATCGGCGGCGGGGGCGAGCCCGGCGGCACGTGCGGGCCGCCGGGGTGCCCGGCGGCGACGTGCCCGCCCGGCTGCGGGCCGTGTCCGGGCTGCGGCGCGAGGCCCACCGGGCCCGGCGCGCCGTGCGCCCAGGCGGCCTGGGCTGGCGGCGCGGGCGGTGGCCCGTCGGGAAGCGGAATCTGCTGGGCCCCGGTCGAGTGCCCCGGGACGGGGTCCGGCCGGGGGACGGGCGGCTGCGCCCCGAACTGCTGCATCCGCTCCCACTCCGTATGTTGTCGTGTCGTCAGTACCGAACCGTACCTCTCCCGGGTGTCCTCATGTGAACGACCGGAGAAGAGACCGGGTGCCCCGTCCGGCGGCTCAGCCGGAGACCTCCTCGGCGAGGGCCCGCAGCGCCAGCGCGTACGAGCCGACGCCGAAGCCCGCGAGGGTGCCCGTGGCCACCGCCGCGACCACCGAGGTGTGACGGAACTCCTCCCGCGCGTACGGGTTCGAGAGGTGCACCTCGATCAGCGGAGCGGTCCGTTGCGCGGCGGCGTCCCGCATCGCGTACGAATAGTGCGTGAACGCACCGGGGTTGAGCACGACCGGCACGCGCCCGTCGGCGGCCTCGTGCAGCCAACGGACCAGCTCGCCCTCGTCGTTGGTCTCCCGGACCTCGACGTCGAAGCCCAGCTCGGCGCCGAGCGCGGTGCACCGTTCGACCAGCCCGGCGTAGGACGTGGAGCCGTAGACGTCGGGCTCGCGGGAGCCGAGGCGGCCGAGGTTGGGGCCGTTCAGCACGAGGACGCGGCGGGCGGTCACGCGGCGATCTCCGCGTGCGCTGCCAGCAGCATGGCCGGGTCGGGGCCCTCCAGCACGGCGGGCCGGGCGAGGCCGTCGAGGACGATGAAGCGCAGCAGGTCGCCGCGGGACTTCTTGTCGACCTTCATGGTCTCCAGCAGCTTCGCCCACTGGTCGCCGCGGTAGGTGACGGGGAGCCCGACGGACTCCAGCACCGCGCGGTGCCGGTCGGCGGTGGCGTCGTCCAACCGCCCGGAGATCCGGCCGAGTTCGGCGGCGAAGACCATGCCGACGGAGACGGCGGCGCCGTGCCGCCAGTTGTAGCGCTCGTTCTTCTCGATGGCGTGCGCGAGGGTGTGCCCGTAGTTGAGGATCTCCCGCAGGCCCGCCTCCTTCAGGTCCGAGCCGACGACGTGCGCCTTGACGCGGATGGAGCGCTCGATCAGTTCGGCGGTGTGCGGGCCCTCGGGCGTACGGGCCGCGGCCGGGTCGCGTTCGACGAGTTCGAGGATGGCCGGGTCCGCGATGAAACCGGCCTTGATGATCTCGGCGAGGCCGCTGACGTAGTCGTGCACCGGCAGCGAGTCGAGGGCCGCCAGGTCGCAGAGGACCCCGGCGGGCGGGTGGAAGGCGCCGACGAGGTTCTTGCCCTCGGCGGTGTTGATGCCGGTCTTGCCGCCGACCGCGGCGTCCACCATGCCCAGCACGGTGGTCGGCACGGCGATCCAGCGCACGCCGCGCAGCCAGGTCGCGGCGACGAAGCCCGCGAGGTCGGTGGTGGCGCCGCCGCCCACGCCGACGATCACGTCGGTGCGGGTGAAGCCGCTCTGGCCGAGGGCCTTCCAGCAGTACGCGGCGACCTCGGCGGTCTTGGACTCCTCGGCGTTGGGCAGCTGCACCGCGATCGCCTCGTAGCCGCTGTCGGCGAGGTCCGCGCGCAGCACCTCGCCGGTCTCGGCCAGCGCCTCGGGGTGGAGTACGGCGACGCGGCGGGCCGACGTGCCGATCAGGCCGGGGAGTTCGCCGAGGAGCCGCCGTCCGATGAGGACGTCGTACGGGTCGCTGCCCGCGCTGCCGTCCACGGTGATGCGCGTCTGTGCGTCACTGGTCATACCTGCTTGAGCTCCAATGCGTCGAGGACCGCCCGTGCGACCTCCTCGGGTCCGCGTTCGTCGGTGCTGACGACGGCGCGGGCGACCTCGGTGTAGAGCGGGCGGCGCTGGTCCATGAGGTCACGCCACTGCTTGCGCGGGTTGACGGTGAGCAGCGGGCGCGGGGCGTCCAGGCCGACCCGCTTGACGGCCGCGGCGACGCCCAACTCCAGGTAGGCGACGGGCAGTCCGGCCAGCAGCTGCCGGGTGGCGGCGGACAGGACGGCGCCGCCGCCGAGCGCCAGTACGCCGTCGTGCCCGGTGAGGGCGGCGCGTACGGCGGCCTCCTCCAGTTCGCGGAAGTACGCCTCGCCGTCGTCGAGGAAGAGGTCCGCGATCGGCTTGCCCGCGGTGGCCACGACGTCGTCGTCGGTGTCGCGGTAGGCGGCGCCCAGCCGTTCCGCGAGCAGCCTGCCCACGGTGGACTTGCCGGCTCCGGGCGGGCCGACGAGGACGACCACGGGGGTGCTCATGTGATCTCCAGGTGTTCCAGGTAGGTCGTGACGTTCCGCCGGGTCTCCCCGACGCTGTCGCCGCCGAACTTCTCCGCGACCGCGTCCGCGAGGACCAGCGCGACCATCGCCTCCGCGACGATCCCGGCGGCGGGCACGGCGCACACGTCCGACCGCTGGTGGTGCGCCTGCGCGGGCTCGCCGGTGGCCACGTCGACGGTGGCGAGGGCGCGCGGGACGGTGGCGATGGGCTTCATCGCGGCCCGTACGCGCAGGAGTTCACCGGTCGACAGGCCGCCCTCGGTGCCGCCGGAGCGGCCGGAGGCACGGCGTACGCCCTGGTCGGTGACGAGGATCTCGTCGTGCGCGCGGGACCCGGGGACGCGCGCCAGCTCGAAGCCGTCGCCCAGCTCCACGCCCTTGATGGCCTGGATGCTCATCAGCGCCCCGGCGAGCCGCGCGTCCAGCTTGCGGTCCCAGTGCACGTGGGAGCCGAGGCCGACGGGCACGCCGTACGCCAGCACCTCCACCACGCCGCCGAGGGTGTCGCCGTCCTTGTGCGCCTGGTCGACCTCGGCCACCATCGCGCCGCTCGCCTCGGCGTCCAGGCAGCGCACGGGGTCCGCGTCGAGCGCGGCGACGTCGGCGGGCACGGGGTGCAGGCCGTACGGCGCGCGGGCCGCGCCCAGCTCCACGACGTGCGAGACGATCTCGACCCCGGCGGTCTCCCTCAGGTACGAGCGGGCGACCGTGCCGAGCGCCACGCGGGCCGCCGTCTCGCGGGCGCTGGCGCGCTCCAGCACGGGACGGGCCTCACCGAACGCGTACTTCTGCATGCCCGCCAGGTCGGCGTGGCCGGGGCGCGGCCGGGTCAGCGGCGCGTTGCGCGCGAGCTTGGCCAGCTCCTCCGGGTCGACCGGGTCGGCCGACATGACCTGCTCCCACTTCGGCCACTCGGTGTTGCCGACCATGACCGCGACCGGCGAGCCGAGCGTCAGCCCGTGCCGTACGCCGCCGAGGAACGTGACCTCGTCGCGCTCGAACTTCATGCGCGCGCCGCGGCCGTAGCCCAGCCGCCGACGGGCCAGCCCGTCCGCCACCATGTCGGTGGTCACGGGCACGCCGGAGGGGAGGCCCTCCAGCGTCGCCACCAGTGCGGGGCCGTGCGACTCCCCCGCCGTCAGCCAGCGCAACCTGCTCAACGGTGCTCCTCGATCTCGCGCCTCAGCGCAACGTCTGCCTGCTCCGATCCTCCCACGCGCGGCACCCGCCGCCCGCCGCCCCCGGTGCCGCTCAGCCGGGAGGCGGGGGCGCGCCCGAGCGCGCGGCGAGCGCGTCCTCGCCCGCGTGCCGCATCGCGGCCAACGGGGCCGGGGCGCGGCCCGTCATCTGCTCGACCTGGAGGACCGCCTGGTGGACGAGGAGGTCGAGACCGCCGACGACGGTGCCGCCCGCCCGCGCCCAGGCCGCGGCCAGCGGCGTGGGCCACGGCTCGTACACCACGTCGAACAGCGTGCCGGGCTCGGCGGGCAGCGCGCCCGCCACGGCCAGGCCGTCGGTCGCCCCGGCCGGGGTGGTGGCGACGACCAGCGGGGCGCGCAGCGCCTCGGCGGCGTCGGCCCAGGGCGCCGTACGGACGTCCACGCCGAGCCGTTCGCCCCAGCCGCGCATCTCCTCGGCGCGCGCCTCACCCCGTACGTACGCCGTGACCTCGCCCGCGCACACGCGGGACAGCGCGGCGAGGGCGGAGGCGGCGGTGGCGCCGGCGCCGAGGACGGCGGCGCGCGGTACGCGGTCGACGCCGCGCTCGTGCAGGGCGGCGACCATGCCGTGGATGTCGGTGTTGTCCCCGACGCGGCGGCCGTCCGGCGTACGGATCACCGTGTTGACGGCCTCGACGGCGGCGGCGGTGGGGGTGACCTCGTCCAGGTGCGGGATGACGACGCGCTTGAGCGGCATGGTGAGGGACAGCCCGGCCCACTCGGCGCCGAAGTCGCGCAGGAAGTCGCCGATGCCGGACTCGTCGACCTCGTACCGCTCGTACGTCCACTCCGCCAGGCCGAGTGCGGCGTACGCGGTGCGGTGCAGCACCGGGGAGAGCGAGTGGGCGATGGGTGAGCCGAGTACGGCGGCCCGCCGGTGGCCGGGCGCGGACATCAGCCGCCGTTCCCGTGTTCGCGCTGGTAGTCGTTGAAGTCCTGGACGTTCTTCTCGTGTTCGGTGTGGCTGGCGGTGAAGCGGGTCTCGCCGGGCTTGACGCTGACGAAGAACAGCCAGTCGCCCGCGGTCGGGTCGAGCGCGGCGTCGAGTGCCTGGTTGCCCGGGTTGTCGATGGGGCCGGGCGGCAGTCCGTCGTGCAGGTACGTGTTGTACGGCGAGTCGAACTTGGTGTCCTCGACGGTGGTGTTGAGCTTCGACTCGCCCTTGGCGTAGTTGATGGTCGAGTCGAACTGGAGGGCCATGCCGTCGTCCAGCCGGTTGTAGATGACCCGGGAGACCTTGCCGAAGTCGGCGTCCTCCTGGGCCTCGGCCTGGATCAGCGAGGCGATCGCGACGATCTCCTCCGGGGTCCTGTCGAGCTTCTTCGCCTCGGCCTCCAGCCCCACCTTCTGGAACTCGGCCTCGGCGCGCTTGACCATGCCCTTGAGCACGCTCTCCGGCGAACTCTTCGGCCCCACCGTGTACTTGGCGGGGAACAGCAGTCCCTCCGGGTTCCCGTCGGCCCACTCCGGCAGGCCCAGGTCGCCGTCGGCGGCGGCCTTCTTGGTGGTGCCCGGCTTCTTCTCCAGCTTCTTGTCGATCAGTTCGTAGATCTGCGTGGCCCGCAGTCCCTCGGGGATGATGAGGGCGCTCTGGCTGGCCGGGTCGAGCATCATGTCGATGGCCGACGACGCGGACATCTCCTTCTTCAACGTGTAGACGCCCGCGTGGATGCCCGCGGACTTCCCGTTCTCCTCGGCCGCGGACACGAACGCGTCGTGGCTCTTGACCACTCCGGCCTTCTTGAGGATGTTCCCCATGTCGGACAGCGAGGAGCCCTCGGGTACGTCCACCTGGACGCTGCCGCTGCCGTCGCCGGAGTAGTCCGGGGCGTCGCCGAAGCGGGACTCGTAGAACTGGTAGCCGAAGTAGCCGATGCCGCCGACCACGCTGGTCAGGCCGAGGGCGACGACCATGCAGGCGCAGCCGCCCCGCCGCTTGGTGCCGCCGCCGCGGCGACCGCGACGGCCGTCGTCCTCGTCGTCGTACCCGTCGTCGCCGTCCCGGCCGCCGTCCGCGCCGTCGCGGCCCCGGCCGCGGTCGGCGTCGTCGTCGCGGTCGGCGAAGAACGCGTGCTCCCCGCGGTCCGGTCCGGGGTCCCAGTCCGGGCCCTGGCCGTCGTCCCAGCCGGTGTCCCCGCCGGGGTGGTCCTGGCGCTGCGGCGCGCCGGGCCCGGCCTGGCCGTGCGAGCCCTGCTGCCCGCCGCCCGCGTACGGGTCGTACTGCGGATGGCCGCCGGTGCCGTACGGGTCCTGCTGCTGCCCGTACGGATCACCGCCCGGCCCGTACGGCTGCCCCTGCGGGTAGACCTCGCCCTGACCCTGCTGGTCCCAGCCACCGCCGTACGCCGCCTGCTGCGGGTCCTGGTACGTCTGGCCCTGCTGCCCGCCGCCCGCGTACGGGTCGTACTGCGGGTGACCGCCGGTGCCGTACGGGTCCTGCTGCTGCCCGTACGGATCACCGCCCGGCCCGTACGGCTGCCCCTGCGGGTAGACCTCGCCCTGACCCTGCTGGTACTGCCCCGCGTACGGATCGGCGTACGGGTCCGCCTGCCGGGCGGCGGGGTGGTTGCCGTCCCAGCCCTGGTCCCCGAACAACGGGTCGTCGGGGTACCACGGTTGGGAGCCGGTGCCCCGGCCATGCTCAGTCATCGATCCCCTTGCGCCGCGGACGGCAGCGTGATGTGCGCGCTGATGACGCGACGGTCCTGACTACCCGCGGCGTTGGTGGTGTTCGAACAGTTGCCGTGTCGCGCCGGACGTTACCGTACCGCGATCAGACAACCACTTCGACGCACTGCCCCGGCGGCCGGCCGGACGCCCGTTCGGTCTCCAGCGCGCTCTGGAGGATCACGACGGCCGCCGCCTGGTCGATCCGCGCCCGCCCCTTCTTGGCGTTGACGCCGGAGGCGCGCATGCCCTGAGCAGCCGTCACGGTGCTCAGTCGCTCGTCGACGAGGCGTACGGGCACAGGGGTGACGGCCCGCGCGAGCCGGTCCGCGAACGCGCGCGCCTTGGCCGCCGCCGGGCCCTCCCGGCCGTTCATGGACCGGGGCAGGCCGACGACGACCTCCAGCGGCTCGTACTCCGCGACCAGCTCCCCCAGCCTGCGGTGCGCTGACACCGCGTCACGGCCGGGGACGGTCTCGACGGGCGTGGCGAGGAGCCCGTCGGGGTCGCTCGCCGCGACCCCGATCCGGGCCTCCCCCACGTCGACGGCGAGCCGTCGGCCACGTCTCATCAGGCGCTCTCCGCCACCAGGCGCTCCACGGCGGCCATCGCGGCGTCCACCGCGTCCGGGTCCTGCCCGCCGCCCTGCGCCAGGTCCGGCTTGCCGCCGCCCCCGCCGCCGAGCGTCTTGGCCGCGGCACGCACCAGGTCACCGGCCTTCAGGCCGCGGTCGCGCGCGCCGTCGCTCGTCGCGATGACGGTGAGCGGGCGGCCGCCCGTCACGGTGAACAGCGCGACCACCGCGGGCCGTCCCTGGAGGCGGCTGCGGACGTCGAGCACGAGGGTGCGCAGGTCGTCGGCGGTCGTGCCGTCCGGCACGCGGCCGAGGGCGAGGGCGACGCCCCGTACGTCCCTGGCGGAGTCCGCGAGACCACCGGCGGCCTGGAGGACCTTCTCGGCGCGGAACCGCTCGATCTCCTTCTCCGCGTCCTTGAGCTTGCCGAGCATCCCGGAGATCTTCTCCGGCAGCTCCTCGGGCCGCCCCTTGACCAGCTCGGTGAGCTGCGAGACGACGGTGTGCTCGCGGGCCAGGAAGCGGTACGCGTCCACGCCCACCAGGGCCTCGACGCGGCGCACGCCGGAGCCGATGGAGGACTCGCCGAGCAGCTTCACCAGGCCCAGCTGCGCGGTGTTGTGCACGTGGGTGCCGCCGCACAGCTCCTTGGAGAAGTCGCCGATGGACACGACGCGGACCTGCTCGCCGTACTTCTCGCCGAACTCCGCGAGCGCGCCCTGCTTCTTGGCCTCGTCGATGGACATCACCTCGGCGGAGACGTCGAGTTCACGGGCGAGCACCTCGTTGATCTTCTGCTCGACGTCGGTCAGCACACCGCCGGGCACGGCGGCCGGGGAACCGAAGTCGAAGCGGAAGCGGCCCGGCGAGTTCTCCGAACCGGCCTGCGCGGCGGTCGGCCCGAGGGCGTCGCGCAGCGCCTGGTGCGTGAGGTGCGTGGCGCTGTGGGCACGGGCGATGGAACGGCGCCGGGCCAGGTCGATCTGGCTGTACGCGGTCGCGCCGACGGTCACCTCGCCGACCTGCACGGTGCCCTTGTGCACGCTGACGCCGGGCACGGGCTGCTGCACGTCCCGTACGTCCACGACGGCGCCGCTGTCCAGCCGGATGCGGCCGGTGTCCGCGAGCTGGCCGCCGCCCTCGGCGTAGAACGGCGTACGGTCCAGGACCAGTTCGACGTCGTCGCCCTCGTGGGCGGCGGGCGCGGGCACCCCGTCGACGAGCAGCCCGACGACGGCGGACTCGCCCTCGGTGGCGGTGTACCCGGTGAAGACGGTGGTGCCGGAGGAGTCGGCGACCTGGCGGTACGCGGACAGGTCGGCGTGGCCCTGCTTCTTGGAGCGGGCGTCGGCCTTGGCCCGTTCGCGCTGCTCCTTCATCAGCCGCCGGAAGCCCTGCTCGTCGACCGAGAGGCCCTGTTCGGCGGCCATCTCCAGGGTGAGGTCGATGGGGAAGCCCCAGGTGTCGTGCAGCAGGAACGCCTTGTCACCGGCGAGTACGGTGCCCCCGCCGGAACGGGTCTCCGTCACGGCGGTGTCGAGGATGTTGGTGCCCGCCTTCAGCGTCTTGAGGAAGGCGGCCTCCTCCGCGAGGGCGACGGTCTCGATGCGCTTGCGGTCCGTCTCCAGCTCCGGGTACTGCGGGCCCATGGCCTTGATGACGGTGTCCGTCAGCTCCGCGACCGTGGGCCCGGAGGCGCCGAGGATGCGCATGTTGCGGATGGCGCGGCGCATGATGCGGCGCAGGACGTAGCCGCGCCCCTCGTTGCCCGGGGTCACGCCGTCGCCGATCAGCATGACGGCGGTACGGATGTGGTCCGCGACGACGCGCAGCGACACGTCGCTGTGGTCCGCGGCGCCGTACGCGACACCCGTCAGCCCGGTGGCGCGGTCGATGATCATGCGCGTGGTGTCGATCTCGAACATGTTGTGGACGCCCTGGAGGATCATCGCGAGGCGTTCGAGGCCGAGGCCGGTGTCGATGTTCTGGCTGGGCAGGTCACCGAGGATCGGGTAGTCCTTGCCGGTGCCCGCGCCGCGCTCGTACTGCATGAAGACCAGGTTCCAGATCTCCACGTAGCGCTCGTCGTTGGCGATCGGGCCGCCCTCGACGCCGAACTCCGGGCCGCGGTCGTAGTGCACCTCGGAGCAGGGGCCGCAGGGGCCGGGGACGCCCATGTCCCAGTAGTTCTCCGACTTGCCGAGGCGCTGGATGCGCTCGGCGGGGACGCCGACGGTGTCGTGCCAGATGTGCCAGGCGTCGTCGTCGTCCTCGTAGACCGTGATCCAGAGCAGCTCGGGGTCGAGCCCGTAACCGCCGTCGTCCTGGGAGAGGGTGAGCAGCTCCCAGGCGAACTTCGCGGCGCCTTCCTTGAAGTAGTCGCCGAAGGAGAAGTTGCCGCACATCTGGAAGAACGTGCCGTGCCGGGTCGTCTTGCCGACCTCTTCGATGTCGGGCGTGCGCACGCACTTCTGCACGCTGGTGGCGCGCGCGTACGGCGGCTTGACCTCGCCGAGGAAGAGGGGCTTGAAGGGGACCATACCCGCGTTCACGAGGAGCAGCGTCGGGTCGTCCGCGATGAGCGACGCCGACGGCACGACGGTGTGCCCGCGCTCCTCGAAGAAGCGCAGCCAGCGGCGGCGGATTTCAGCCGACTCCATCAGTGGTCCTCATTCCGGTCGTACGGGTGTGTCGGGTGCGGGTGGCCCGTGTCGGTGCGCGCCTGCCCGTGCGTACGGGGGCGTGCCTGGTGGCCGAGCTGCGGCGCGCGCGGGGGCGGGCCGAGGGGCCGCGCCGCGCGGGACGCCGGGGCGACGCGCGCGGGGAGTTCGGGGTGGTCCGCGTCGACGGGGGCGTCGAGGCCGAGGGCGTCGTGGAGTTCGTCCTCGCGCTGCACCATGCCGGTGCGTACGTCGACGGCGAAGTCGCGGAGCCGGTGACCGGTCTCGATCGCCTTGTCGGCCGCGCGCGCGGCGAGCGACTCGGGGGTGAGGCTGCGCAGCTTGCGGTGGGCCTTGTTCGTGGCCCAGACGCCCGCGGCGGCGCCGGTGGTGAACCAGAAGGCTCGGCGGAACATGGTGCGGATCAGCCCTTTCCACGGTTGCGGCCGCCGCGCCTGTCGGTGGACAGCGTGCGTCCGGGGACGACCCGGGTCCGGCGCGTGGGAGCGCTCCGTTCGGACTCCCCGTCGCGCTGGCGGCCGAGCGCGCGGCGCACGCCGTACCCGAAGGACGCCACCTTGACCAGCGGTCCGCCGAAGACGGACGAGACGGTGGTGGAGAGCGCGGAGGCGTTGGCGGTGACTTCCTGGACGTCGGTGGCGATCGAGTCGACCCGGTCCAGCTGCGTCTGCGCGGAGCGTACGGTCGCGGACGCCTCCCCGAGCAGCGGAACGGCCCGTTCCGTCACGCTCGTCACCAGTTCGGTGGCCGCCTTGAGCGTCTGCGCGAGTCTCACCAGCACGACGGCGAGGAACGACACCAGGATCGCCCAGAAGACGGCCACGAGGAGGCCGGCCACCTCTCCACCGGACACGCTGCACCGCTTCCTTCGTCTGTACGGGGTCGGCCGCCGCCCGTGGGACGCGGACCGCTCCGGGCGCGGCGGCGGACTACCGACCCTATCGCGCCGCGGCGGCTCGACCCCACCGCATAAAGCGCCTGTCGTCGCCCACCGCGACGCGCCCGCCCCGGGCGATTGTACGGTCCGCGCGCCGGCAAGTACGCTCCGTGTTTCATGCGACGCTTCCCGCGCTCCGGCCCCAACTCCCGGGACTACGGCGACGGTCCAGGTGACGGCCCCGACCCGGCCGCCGGTCCCGGCGGGTCCGCGCCCTCCGGCGACCAGCCCGACCCCCTCCCGGGCAATCTCCCCGTTCCGCTCGACCGGTTCGTGGGGCGCCGTTCCGAAGCGGCCCGGCTCTGCCTGCGGATGGCGGCGTCCCGGCTCGTCACGGTCACCGGCATGGGCGGGATGGGGAAGACGCGGCTGGCGGGGTACTGCGCGGCGCGCGTGCAAAATCGCTTCTGCGGCGGTGTGTGGCTGGTCGAGCTGTCCACCCTGCGGGACGGCGCGCTCCTGGACCACGCCGTGGTCGAGGCGTTGGGGCTGTCGGACCGCGGCGGCCACTCGCCGCGCTCCACCCTGCACCGGCACTTCGCGACCGGCTCCGCCCTGCTCGTGCTGGACGGCGTCGAGCACCTGGTGCCCGAGTGCGCGGAGCTGACCGAGGACCTGCTGCGCCGCTCCCCCGGCCTGCGGGTGCTGGCCACGGGCCGCCGCACGCTCGGCGTCGCCGGTGAACAGGACTTCCCGCTGGGCCCGCTGAGCGAGGAGGACGCCGCCGAGCTGTTCCGCGAGCGCGCCTCGGCCGTGCTGCCCGGCTTCGGCTCGTCGGGCGGTACGGGCGGACGGCCCGCCGCCGTACGGGAGTTGTGCGCGCGGCTCGACCGCATCCCGCTCGCCGTGGAGCTGGCGGCGGGACGGCTGCGCGCGCTGTCGCTCCAGCAGATCACGCAGCGCCTCGACGACCGGTTCACGCTGCTGACGGGCTCCGCGCACGGGCACGCGCCACGGCACCGGGCGCTGCGTACGGCGATCGGCTGGAGCCACGAACTGTGCACGCCGGAGGAACGCCTGCTGTGGGCGCGGCTGTCGGTCTTCGGCGGCGACTTCGGGCTGGAGGCGGCCGAGTACCTGTGCGCGGGCGGCGACCTCCCCGCCGACCGGGTGCTGCCCGCGCTGGACGGGCTCGTCGCGCAGTCCGTCGTCGTACGGGAGGAGCGGGACGGCGCGGACGGGCAGGCGCGTTACCGGCTGCTGGACACCGTACGGGAGTACGGCGCCGACTGGCTGGCCGAGTTGGGCGACCGGGACCGGCTGCGGCAACGGCACCGCGACTGGTACCTGGGGCTGGCGACCTGGTGCGAGCTGGACTGGTTCAGCCCGCGGCAGGCGGAGGTCACCGCGCGGCTGGAGCAGGAGCTGCCGAACCTCCGGGTGGCGCTGGAGTACAGCCTGGAGAGCGCGGAGGACCCGCACCTCGGCCAGTACCTGGCCGGGACGCTGTGGTTCCACTGGGTCGTGTGCGGCCGACTGGCCGAGGGCAGCCACTGGTTGGAGCGGACGCTGGCCGTCGAGGGCCACCAGCCGGAGGTACGGGCGAAGGCGCTGTGGGCGGCGGGCCTGCTGCACGCGCTGCGCGCGGACACCGTCCGCGCGCTCGGCGCGCTGCACGAGTGCCTGGACCTGGCGGAGGCGCACGACGACGCGGCGGCCACGGCGTACGCGACGCAGATACTGGGCTGCCTGGCGCTCACCGACGGCGATCCGGCGCGCGCGAAGACGCTGCTGACGGAGGCCGTGGAGCGCTTCCGCGGCCTCGGCGAGCTGAACACGCTCGTGGTCCTGGCGCAGGTGATGCTGGCACTGGCGTACGCCCGCGACGGGGAGACCGCGGCGGCCGTCGCCCTCGGCGAGGAGGCCCGGGAGGTGCTGGTGGACAGCGGCGAGCAGTGGGCGCTGTCGTACGCGCTGTACGCCCTGGCGCACGCCCGTCTCGCGGGCGGGGAGCGGGACCGGGCGACCGCCCTGGTCGTCGCGTCCCTCACGCTGAAGCGGGAGTTGGACGACGTCCTGGGGATGGCGCTGGCGCTGGAGACGCTGGCGCTGCTGACCGTGGCCGAGGCGCCGGAGCACGCGGCGGAACTGCTGGGGGCAGCGTCCTGCGGCTGGCGTACGGCGGGGCCGCGGCACCCGTCGTACGGCGCGCGGGGCGAGGACCACGGCGCGCGGGCGCGCGAGGCGGCGCGGGCGGCGCTGGGCGGGGCGGCGTACGAGGCGGCCCGGCTGCGCGGGCGGCGGCGCGGGCTCCGCGCGGTGGTCCGCGCCGAGGTACGGGCGCGGCGCGGGCGGACGGCGGCCGCGCAGCGGGCGGCGCACGGGGAGGAGCCGGGTCCCTCGGCCGTGGAGGCCGGGACCCGGTCCGGCTCCGAGAACGCCGACGCGCGGCCGACCGAGGGTCGACCGCGCGAGTTCGGCGCACCGGGGGCGTGGCGGCCCTAGCCGCCACGGCGGGGGCGTCAGCCGGTCGGCACCGCGTACGGTGACCGGCTCATCGCGTCCCGCCCGCCCCCGGCGGGCGCCGGGAGTACGGTACGGCGCTCAGCGCGCGTAGTACTCGACGACCATCTGCTCGTCGCAGATCACCGGGATCTCTTTCCGGTTCGGGTCGCGGTCCAGACGGAAGGCGAGCGCCTCCAGGTTGACCTGGAGGTAGCGCGGGGTCTCACCGTCGGGAGCGTAGCCACCCTCGCGGGCGACCAGGAACGGGTGCTTGCTGCGGCTGCGCTCGCGCACCTGCACGACGTCGTCGGGGCGCACCCGGAACGACGGCTTGTCGACCTTGCGGTCGTTGACCGCGATGTGGCCGTGCACGACCATCTGCCGGGCCTGGTAGATGGTGCGGGCCAGACCGGACCGCAGGACGAGCGCGTCCAGACGGCGCTCAAGCTCGATGATCAGGGCCTCGCCCGTCTTGCCGTCGACCTTCCGAGCGCGGTCGTAGGCACGCACCATCTGGCGCTCGCTGATGTCGTACTGCGCGCGCAGACGCTGCTTCTCCAGCAGACGCACCTTGTAGTCGCTGTTCTGCTTGCGACCACGACCGTGCTCGCCCGGGGGGTAGGGGCGCTGCTCGAAGTACTTCACGGCCTTCGGAGTCAGGGCGATACCGAGTGCCCGCGACTTCTTGACCTTGGGACGCGACTGGTTCACGTTGAACGGACCTCCGTGTAAGTTAGGTGAGCCTTACCTTAGTTGGAGGAGTACGCATGTTTCGACCTGGGATCCCCCTGTCCAGCACCGATGCCGATGCCGGAACGGGTCAGCCGCGTCCCGTGGAAGACGCCCGGCAGCCCACTGCGGCCGAGCGCATACGAACCCTCGTGGAGTCCAGCCTAACCGCCTCGCTGACCCTCCCCGGCACCGAGGGTGCCGTAGCGCCCGATCCGCTCGGGTCGTGGTGCCCGGACGCCCGCGCCGTCACCCCCGACGGGGACCTGATCCTGCTGCTCCCCGCAGACGCCCCGGCGGCACGCGCCGCCGCGTACGCGCAGGACGACGACATCACCACCGTGATGGAGATCACCGACGTCGCCCCCGTCTCCGTGCCGCACCGCATCCGCGGGCGCGCCTGGGTCGCCGGGTGGCTGACGGCCGTACGGAACGGCCAACGCGCCGCGTACGCCCGGCTGCTCACCGAGGCGCAGCCGTCGGCGCCCGCCGCGGGCGCGGGGCGGATGCTGCTGCGGCTGGAGGTCGGCGAGGCGTACGTGGACGACCTGTGGGGCGCCGAGCAGATCGAGCCGGAGGACTTCGCCGCCGCGCGGCCCGACCCGCTGGCGGGGCACGAGGCGGAGCTGCTCCAGCACCTCGCGGCCGCGCACGACGGGCGGATGCGCGAGCTGTGCGCGCTGCTGGGCGACGACTTCCTGCGGGACTGCGGCAGTTGGGACCAGGTGACGCCGCTGGCGCTGGACCGGCACGGACTGCGGGTGCGCTTCTCCGCCACCGGGCGGTGCTTCGACGCGCGCTTCGAGTTCCCCGAGCCCGTGCGGGACGTGGCCGAACTGCGGCTCGCCATGCACCAGTTGTTCCAGGCCGCCGCCACGGAGCGGTGACCGGGACCGGCGGACGCACGGGAGCGGACGGGGGCGCACCGCCCGCCGCGCACGCCCCGTACGCGGCACAGGCCCCGGACCCGCCGCACGCCCCGGACGCGGCCGCTCACTCCTCCCCGTGGCGCTCACCCCGCAGTCGCGCCCGTACCCGCTCGGCCACGTCCGCGTACCGCGCCTCCGCGCCGTGCCGCGTCGGCTCGTAGTAACGCTTGCCGTGCACCGCGTCCGGCGCGTACTGCTGCGCGGCGATGCCGCCGGGCACGTCGTGCGGGTACTGGTATCCCTTGCCGTGGCCGAGCGACGCCGACCCCTTGTAGTGGCTGTCGCGCAGATGCGGCGGCACCGGACCGGCCAGCCCCGCCCGTACGTCCGCGAGGGCCGCGTCGATCGCGACGTACGCCGCGTTGGACTTGGGCGCGAGGGCCAGCGCCACCGTCGCGTGCCCGAGCGTGATGCGGGCCTCGGGGAAACCGATCATCGCCACGGCCTGCGCCGCCGCGACGGCCGTCTGGAGCGCGCTCGGATCGGCCAGGCCGATGTCCTCGCTCGCCGAGATCATCAGCCGTCGCGCGATGAACCGCGGGTCCTCGCCCGCCTCGATCATGCGCGCCAGGTAGTGCAGGGCCGCGTCCACGTCGGAGCCGCGGATGGACTTGATCAGGGCGCTCGCCACGTCGTAGTGCTGGTCGCCGTCCCGGTCGTACGTCACCGCCGCCCGGTTGACCGCCTCCTCCAGCGTCGCGACGGCGACCTCCGTCTCCCCCTTCGCCAGCGCCGCGCCCGCGCCCGCCTCCAGCGCGGTGAGCGCCCGGCGGGCGTCGCCGCCCGCGATCCGCAGCAGATACGCGACGGCGTCGTCGGGCAGCGTGACCGCGCCGCCGAGCCCGCGCTCCTCGGCCGCCGCCCGTATCAGCAGGCCGCGCAGGTCGTCGTCGCTCAGCGGCTCCAGTGTGAGGAGCAGGGAGCGGGAGAGCAGCGGGGAGATCACCGAGAAGTACGGGTTCTCCGTGGTGGCCGCGATCAGCGTCACCCAGCGGTTCTCGACGGCGGGCAGCAGGGAGTCCTGCTGTGCCTTGCTGAAGCGGTGGATCTCGTCGAGGAAGAGGACGGTGTCCTTCCCGTACGCCCCCGAGGAGCGCTTGGCGCCCTCGATGACGGCCCGGACCTCCTTCACCCCGGCGGTGATCGCGGACAGCTCGACGAAACGCTTGTCGGTGGCCTGGCTGACGACGTACGCCAGGGTGGTCTTGCCGGTGCCGGGCGGACCCCAGAGCAGCACGGACGACGGGCCCGCGGGGCCGCCGCCGGACTCGCCGACGAGTCGGCGCAGGGGTGATCCGGGGCGCAGCAGGTGCCCCTGGCCGACCACCTCGTCCAGGACGCGCGGACGCATCCGCACGGCCAGCGGGCTGGCGGACGGGTCGGTGGCCTGGCGCTCCTCGGCGGCGGCGGTGAACAGGTCGGGTTCCACGTCGGAAACCCTAAGTCACGGCACCGACAACGCGGCGGGCGGCGGCAGGCTCCCCTTCACGGGGGACCGGCCGCCGCCCGCGCGGGCGTGGCGTTCGTCAGCTCGTCCAGAAGTCCCACCAGCGCGTCAGCACCATCATGCCGATGACGCCGACGTGCAGGACCGGCACGACCCAGTGGAACTCGGCCGCGAGGTCCCGGAGCCCGGCGGGCGCGGGCAGGAAGCGCTGCCGCATGTTGAACCCGGTCACGTACCAGAACATGAAGATCGTCGCGACCCACGCCAGGCAGCACCACAGGCAGAGGGAGTTGATCTCGTACAGCGACTGGTACTGGAGCCAGGTCACGAACCCGACGCCGAACAGCGTGCCCGCGTTGAACGCCAGCCAGTACCAGCGTGGGAAGGTGGCGCCCGTCAGCAGGCCGACCCCGACGCAGATCACGATCCCGTACGCGACGAGCCCGAGCATCGGGTTGGAGAAGCCGAAGGCGGACGCCTGGTCGCTCTCCATGATGTTGCCGCAGGAGACGATGGGGTTGAGGCTGCACCCCGGCGTGAAGGTCTTGCCCTCCGCCTTCGCCTCCAGGATCTTCGTCTTGTCGATCGTGATCACCCAGGAGGCCAGCAGGCCCGCCGCCCCGGTGATGATCAGCAGCCAGCCGAAGGCGCGGCCGGCGCCGACGGCACCCGTACTGGTCCCGTCCTGCCGGGCCGGGGCGTTACCGGGGGGTGCCGTCGTCGTCATAGCGCTGTCGTCCCGTCATTCGTCGAAGTCGAGCGTCCGCTCATTATGGACCAACGCCCGTGCCCTCAGCCGACCTTCGCCTGAACCGCGGTGACCACTCGATCGAGTGGTACGGCCTCCTGTTCACCGGACTCCAGGTCCTTCAGCTGGACGGTGCCCTCCGCGAGGTCCCGCTCCCCCAGCACCAGCGCCCAGCGGGCGCCGGAACGGTTGGCCGACTTCATCGCGTTCTTCAGGCCCTTGCCGCCGAACGCGAAGTCCGCCGCGACGCCCTCCCGGCGCAGCCGCGTCACCACGCCGAACAGCGTGCGCCGCGCCTCCTCGCCCAGGGGGACCGCGTACACCCGCGGGCCCGCCGCCACCTGCGGACGTACGCCCTCGGCGCGGAGCGCGAGCACCGTACGGTCGACGCCCAGCGCCCAGCCCACGGAGGGCAGTTCGGGGCCGCCGATCATCTCCGACAGGCCGTCGTACCGCCCGCCGCCGCCGACGGCCGACTGGGAGCCGAGGCCGTCGTGGACGAACTCGAAGGTCGTACGGGTGTAGTAGTCCAGGCCGCGCACCAGCCGGGGGTCGTCCTCGAAGGCGACGCCCGCGGCGGTGAGCAGCTCGCGCACCTGCTCGTGGTACGCCTTGCACGCCTCGCACAGGTGGTCCCGCATCATGGGCGCGTCGGTCAACTGCCGCTGCACGGCCTCGCGTTTGTCGTCCAGCACCCGCAGCGGGTTGATCTCGATGCGGCGCCGGGTCTCCTCGTCCAGGTCGAGACGGCGCAGGAACTCCTGGAGCGCGGCGCGGTAGACGGGGCGGCACTCGCGGTCGCCCAGGGAGTTGAGCAGCAGCCGGAAGCCGCGCAGGCCCAGCGACCGGTACGCGTCGTCGGCAAGGATGATCAACTCGGCGTCCAGCGCCGGGTCCTCGGCACCCAGCGCCTCGGCGCCGATCTGCGAGAAGTGCCGGTAGCGACCGGCCTGCGGGCGTTCGTAGCGGTAGTACGAGCCCGAGTACCACAGCTTCACGGGCAGGGCGCCGCGGTGCAGGTTCGCCTGGAGCGCGGCGCGCAGCACGGAGGCCGTGCCCTCGGGGCGCAGTGCCAGCTCGTCGCCGCCGCGCGTCGTCAGCGTGTACATCTCCTTGGTCACGATGTCGGTGGACTCCCCGACACCGCGCGAGAACAGCTCGACCTGCTCGAAACCGGGGGTCTCCACATAGCCGTAGCCGGCCCGCCGCAGGGGTGCGGCGAGCGCCTCGCGCACCGCGAGGAACTCCGCGGAGTCCGGCGGGATCAGGTCGTAGGTGCCCTTGGGGGCGGAAAACGTGCTCACGGAAGTCGTCGTCACATTCCTCGTCGCGGAGCGGCGCGTACGCCGTCACCGGGACCGCTCGCCGCCACCTCCCGCAGGAAGGGGTTGGTGGCGCGTTCGCGGCCGATGGTCGTCTGGGGGCCGTGGCCGGACAGCACCACCGTCGAGTCCTCCAGCGGCAGGCACACCCGTGCCAGCGAGGAGAGCAGCTCGGCGTGGTCGCCGCCCGGCAGGTCGGTACGTCCTACGGAGCCGGCGAACAGCAGGTCGCCCGAGAACAGGACGGGTGGCACGTCGTCCCGCTCGGGCATGCCGAAGGTCACCGACCCCTTCGTATGGCCGGGGGCGTGCGCCACGGTCAGTTCCATGCCCGCCAGGCCCAGCGTCGCGCCGTCGGTCAGCTCCCGCAGGTCGTCGGGCTCGCCGATGGTCAGCTCGCCCATCAGCTGCTGCCCGATGCTGCGACCGAGCGCCTTCTCCGGGTCGCTGAGCATGTACCGGTCGTCGGGGTGGACCCACGCGGGCACGTCGTGCGCGCCGCACACCGGCATCACGGACGCGACGTGGTCGATGTGTCCGTGCGTGAGGACGACGGCGACCGGCTTCAGCCGATGCTTGGCGACGGCCTCCCGCACGCCCTCGGCGGCCTGGTGGCCCGGGTCGATGATCACGCACTCCTCACCGGCGGCGGGGGCGACCAGATAACAATTGGTCCCCCAGGCCCCGGCGGGGAACCCCGCAACGAGCACGTTCGTCCTTCAGTCGTCCGACAGGTGGCTGTGGCTGGCGACGAGCCTACCGGCGGCGGTGCGGACGCGGCGAACCCGTATACGGTACGGGCCAAGTCCATGGTCGTACGTACGGTCGGGCGGTCACTCCCGTACGTACCCGGTGCCGAAGGAGACGAGCGGTGGTCAGCAGTGAGCAGCGGCGGAAGCAGCTCGCACGGGAGAAGTTCCAGCGACAGCTGGAGCGCCGTGCCGCGGCCCGGCGCAGGGCGCGGATCAGGAACGCGGCGATAGCGGCCGGTGTGGTGCTGGTGCTCGGCGCCGTGTCGGCGTACGCGGCGAACGGCGGGCTGAACCCGGACGAGAAGAAGGACAAGGCGGCCGACGAGCCCAGCAAGGCGCCGGACCCCTGCGGGAAGCCCGCGGAGGGCGAGCCGAACGGCAAGCAGTGGAAGAAGGAGCCGAAGCTCGACGTCGACGAGTCGGCGGCGTACACCATGACGCTCCGCACGACGTGCGGCGACATCGGGATGGAGCTGGACGCGAAGAACGCGCCGCACACGGTGAACTCGTTCCGGTTCCTCGCGGGCGAGGGGTTCTTCGACCACACCCCGTGCCACCGGCTGACGACCGGCGGGGTCGCCGTCCTCCAGTGCGGCGACCCGACGGGGAAGGGCAACGGCGGCCCCGGCTACACACTGCCGGACGAGAACCTCAAGTCGCCGCGGATCAAGGGCGGCGTCTACCCGGCGGGCACCCTCGCGATGGCGAACACCGGGCAGAAGGACAGCGGCGGCAGCCAGTTCTTCGTCGTGCACAAGGACAGCGAGCTGCCCCCGTCGTACACGCCGTTCGGGAAGGTCTCCGCGTCGGGGATGAAGGTGCTCGGGAAGATCGTCGAGGCGGGCGTCGCCGATGGCGCACCCGACGGGCCGCCCAACGCGACCGTCGTGATCGACAAGGCCACGGTCAAGGCCGGTTGACCGGACTCCACCTGATCTGATCAGGAGCGGAGTCCGCCCCGGGGGCGAGAATTCGGTGCGCGCTGGATGCGGACAGCGCGGGCGCCGTTCGCCTATCTTGGCCATGACGAAACCTGTGGACGATGCCAGGAGGCCGCAACTCCTCGCTGGACATCATGTGGAGGAGGCGCTGTGAGCAGCGACCGGTGGGGCCGCGTCGACGAGGCGGGGACCGTGTACGTACGCACGGCGGACGGCGAGAAGGTCGTCGGCTCCTGGCAGGCGGGCTCTCCCGAGGAGGCGCTCGCCTACTTCGAGCGCAAGTACGAGGGCCTGGTCGTCGAGATCAGCCTCCTCGAGAAGAGGCTGCGGACCACCGACCTGTCCGCCAAGGACGCCAACACCGCGATCGGGCACCTGCGGGAGCAGGTCGACGCGCACCACGCGGTGGGCGACCTGGACGCGCTGCGGCAGCGGCTGGACAAGCTCGCCGGGACGATCGAGGAGCGCCGCGAGGAGCGGAAGGCGCACAAGGCGAAGCAGACGGAGGAGGCCCACAAGGCCAAGGAGGACCTGGTCGCGGAGGCCGAGCAGCTGGCGGAGAGCGACCAGTGGCGGGTGGCCGGGGAACGGCTGCGGGCGCTCGTGGACGTCTGGAAGGGCCTGCCACGGCTGGACCGCAAGACGGACGACGAGCTGTGGCACCGCTTCTCGCACGCCCGTTCCGCGTTCTCCAAGCGCCGCAAGGGGCACTTCGCGCAGCTCGACGCGCAGCGCGAGGACGCCCGGCGGCGCAAGGAGCAGCTGGTCTCCGAGGCGGAGGCGCTGTCCAAGTCCCGCGACTGGGGGCCGACGGCCGCGAAGTACCGCGACCTGATGCAGGACTGGAAGGCCGCGGGCCGGGCGCAGCGGGAGCACGAGGAGGACCTGTGGAGCCGCTTCCGCGGCGCGCAGGACGTCTTCTTCCAGGCCCGCAGCGAGGTGTTCGCGGAACGGGACAGCGAGCAGCGGGAGAACCTGACGCGCAAGGAGGAGCTGGCCGCCGAGGCGGAGAAGCTGCTCCCGATCACCGACCTGAAGGCGGCCCGCGCGGCCTTCCGCGGCATCAACGAGCGCTGGGACGCGATCGGGCACGTGCCCCGGGACTCGAAGGCGCAGATCGAGGGCCGCGTGCACACCGTGGAGCGGGCGCTCCAGGAGGCCGAGGAGGCCGAGTGGCGCCGTAGCAACCCGGAGGCGCGGGCCCGTGCGGCCGGGCTGACCGGGCAGTTGCAGGACGCGGTGGACAAGCTCGAAGCGCAGGCCGAGAAGGCGCGGGCGGCGGGCAACACCGCGAAGGCCGCCAAGCTGGAGCAGGAGCTGGCGGGCCGCCGCGCCCTGCTGGACCAGGCGCTCAAGGGCCTGGAGGAGTTCGGCGGCTGAGCACGCCGGACGCGCTGGACGACAGCCGTACGCGGAACGGGCCGGTCCCCCGGGGGTCGGCCCGTTCCGCGTACGGCTGTCGTGGCGCTCGCGTACGGGCGCGGTCGTTCGGACGCGGTCGTCAGGACGGCGGTCAGGGGCGCCGGGCGGAGGTGACGCGGTACACGTCGTACACGCCCTCCACCCCGCGTACCGCCTTCAGCACGTGCCCCAGATGCTTGGGGTCACCCATCTCGAACGTGAAGCGGGACGTGGCCACCCGGTCCCGGGACGTCTGCACGGCCGCCGAGAGGATGTTGACGTGCTGGTCCGAGAGGACGCGCGTGACGTCCGACAGCAGTCGCGACCGGTCGAGGGCCTCGACCTGGATCGCCACCAGGAAGACGGACGACTGGGTGGGCGCCCACTCGACGTCGAGGATGCGCTCCGGTTCGCGGGACAGCGAGTCGACGTTGACGCAGTCGGCCCGGTGCACCGAGACGCCGCTGCCGCGCGTGACGAAGCCGATGATGGGGTCGCCGGGCACGGGCGTGCAGCAGCGCGCGAGCTTCACCCACACGTCGTCGACGCCCTTGACGACGACGCCCGGGTCGGAGCTGGAGCGGCGCTTGCCCTTGTTCAGCGGCGGGGTGGTCTCCGCGATGTCCTCGTTGGCCTCGTCCTCGCCGCCGAGGGCGTGGACCAGCTTCTGCACGATGTTCTGCGCGGTGACATGACCCTCGCCGATGGCGGCGTAGAGGGCGGAGATGTCCGGGTAGCGCATCTCGTGGGCGAGGGTGACGAGGGAGTCGCCGGTGAGGATGCGCTGGATGGGCAGGTTCTGCTTGCGCATGGCCCGCGCGATGGCGTCCTTGCCCTGCTCGATCGCCTCGTCCCGGCGTTCCCGCGTGAACCAGGCGCGGATCTTGTTGCGGGCGCGCGGTGACTTGACGAAGCCCAGCCAGTCCCGCGAGGGGCCCGCGCCGGACGCCTTGGAGGTGAAGACCTCGACCAGGTCGCCGTTGTCCAGCGTCGATTCGAGCGGCACGAGCCGCCCGTTGACGCGTGCCCCTATGGTGCGGTGGCCGACCTCGGTGTGCACCGCGTACGAGAAGTCGACGGGGGTGGCGCCGGCGGGCAGCGCTATGACGTCGCCCTTGGGAGTGAAGACGAAGACCTCGTTGCGCGACAGGTCGAAGCGGAGCGACTCCAGGAACTCCCCCGGGTCCTCCGTCTCCTTCTGCCAGTCCAGCAGCTGCCGCAGCCACGCCATGTCGTTGAACGTGTCCTGGTCCTTGCCCGCCTTCTTGGGCACGTCCGTACGGACCTTGGAGGCGCCGGCGACGGCCTCCTGCTTGTACTTCCAGTGCGCGGCGATGCCGTACTCGGCGCGGCGGTGCATGTCGAACGTACGGATCTGCAACTCGACGGGCTTGCCGCTGGGGCCGATGACCGTCGTGTGCAGCGACTGGTACATGTTGAACTTCGGCATCGCGATGTAGTCCTTGAACCGCCCCGGCACCGGGTTCCAGCGGGCGTGGACGGTGCCGAGCGCCGCGTAGCAGTCGCGGACGGTGTCGACGAGGACGCGGATGCCCACCAGGTCGTAGATCTCGGCGAAGTCGCGGCCTCGCACGATCATCTTCTGGTAGACGCTGTAGTAGTGCTTGGGCCGGCCGGTGACGGTCGCCTTGATCCGGGCGCCCCGCAGGTCCGCCTGGACCTCGTCGGTGACGACGGCGAGGTACTCGTCGCGCTTCGGCGCGCGCTCCGCGACGAGCCGCACGATCTCGTCGTACATCTTCGGGTAGAGAATCGCGAACGCGAGGTCCTCCAGCTCCCACTTGATGGTGTTCATGCCCAGGCGGTGGGCGAGCGGGGCGTAGATCTCCAGCGTCTCGCGGGCCTTCTGCTCCTGTTTCTCCCGCTTGAGGTAGCGCATCGTGCGCATGTTGTGCAGCCGGTCGGCCAGCTTGATGACCAGGACGCGCGGGTCCTTGGCCATCGCCACGACCATCTTGCGTACGGTCTCGGCCTGCGCGGCCTCCCCGAACTTCACCTTGTCGAGCTTGGTGACGCCGTCCACGAGCAGGGCCACGGCGTCACCGAAGTCACGGCGGAGGGTGTCGAGCCCGTACTCCGTGTCCTCGACCGTGTCGTGGAGCAGGCCCGCCATCAGGGTCGCCGGGTCCATGCCCAGCTCCGCGAGGATGGTGGTGACGGCGAGCGGGTGCGTGATGTACGGGTCGCCGCTCTTGCGCTTCTGGCCGCGGTGCCAGCGCTCCGCGACCTGGTACGCGCGCTCGATCCGGCGCAGCGTCGACGACTCGATCTTCGGGTCGTTGCCGCGGACGATCCGCAGCAGCGGCTCCAGCACCGGGTTGAACGGGCTGGAACGCTGCACGCCGAGCCGGGCGAGCCGGGCTCGTACCCGGTTGGACGACCCGGACCGGCCGGAGACCCCGGACACGGGGCGGGCCGAGGCGGGGTCGGTGTCCGGGCCGGTGGCCGCTGCGGGGGCGGGTGGGGTGGCGGGGGGCTGTGGGGCGTTCGGGGCGGACCGGTGCGTGACGGGGCCTGCCGGGCCACCGCGCGTGGGCGGCTGCGGCTTTCGGGCGCTGCCGCTCTCGTCGGGCACCGCGCCCGTCCCGGTGGCGCCGGGCTCGGGCTGCTGGTGCTGCGCGGCGGCGAACGGCTGGGCCTCGTCTGGCAAGTGCACTCCTCGTTGGACCCCAGGGTGGACTGCCATGGTAGCGACCTCGGCGCGACAGGCCCCGGCCGCACCCGGCAGGGGGCCCACGGGAAGGGGCACGCACAGCGGCCGACCACCCGTTCTCCGGTGGTCGGCCGCGCGTGCGTGCCCCTCGATGGGATCGCTCTCAGACCGTGATCAGTGCCTCCAGCGGGGCGTCCTTCAGCGTGGGCTCCAGCCGGGCCCGGCCGCCGAGGAAGCCCAGCTCCAGCAGTACGGCGACGCCCGCGACCCCCGCGCCCGCCCGCCGGACCAGCTGGAGCGACGCCTCGGCGGTGCCGCCGGTGGCGAGCACGTCGTCGACGACCAGGACGCGGTCGTCGGCTTGGACGTCCTCGGCGTGCAGCTCCAGCTCGGCGGCGCCGTACTCCAGCTCGTACGCCTGGGACAGCGTGGCGCCCGGCAGCTTGCCCGCCTTGCGCACCGGGACGAAGCCGACGCCCGCGCGGACGGCCGCCGGGGCGGCCAGGATGAAGCCGCGCGCCTCCAGGCCGACGACCTTGGTCGCGCCGTGCCGTACGCACAGCGCCGCCAGGGTGTCCGTGAGCGCGGCGAACGCCTCGGGGTCGGCCAGCAGCGGGGTGATGTCCTTGAACATCACGCCCGGCTTCGGGTAGTCCGCGACGTCGCGGATGCGGCTGAGCAGCAGCTCCCGCACCGCGTCGGACACGGTGGACGCGTCGTCGGTCACGGCGTCACCTCCGTTTGCCGGACGGGCGGCCCCGGCCGCGGCTGCGGTTGGCGGGCTGCCGACGCTGCGCGCGCGGGGACTCCGCCCCGTCGCGCTGGCCGCCGACGGCGGCGGTGGCCGGGGCGTCGTCGTCCGACTCGTCGTCCTCGTCCTCGTCGGGCCTGTCCTCGTAGCCCTCGGCCGGTGCGTCCGACGGGTCCTGCTCGGCACGCTCCTCTGCCTTGAGGCGCTTCGCGCGTACGCGCTTGGCGAGGGCCTTCATCTCCGGGTCGCGCTCCTTGAAGTCCGCGACCAGCGGGGTGGCGATGAAGATCGAGGAGTACGCGCCCGCGGCGAGGCCGACGAAGAGCGACAGCGCGATGTCGTTGAGCATGCCGCCGCCCAGCATGCCGCCGCCGATGAAGAGCAGACCGGCGACCGGGAGCAGCGCCACCACCGTGGTGTTGATGGAGCGGACCAGGGTGCCGTTGAGACTGCGGTTGGCGATCTCGCTGTACGTGTAGCGGGTCTGTTTGGTGATCCCGCGCGCGGATTCCTTGAGGCCGTCGAAGACGACGACCGTGTCGTACAGCGAGTAACCGAGAATCGTCAGCAGGCCGATGACCGTGCCGGGTGTCACTTCGAACCCGACGAGGGCGTACACGCCGACGGTGATCGTGATGTCGTGGATCAGCGCGATGAGGGCGGCGGCCGCCATCCGCCACTCGAAGGCGATGGCGAGGTAGATCACCACCAGGACCATGAAGATGGCGAGGCCGGTCCAGGCCTTGTTCGCGATCTCCTCACCCCAACTGGGCCCGACGAGCTGCGCGTTGATGTCGGCGTCCTTGACGCCGAGCTCCTCCGCGAGAGCCGCCTTCACCTGCGTGGACTTGGCCGTGTCCACCTGGGAGATCTGGACGCGCATACCGCCGTCGCCCAACTGCTGGACGATGGCGGCGTGTCCGGACTTCTCCTCCGCGATCTCCTGGGTCTCCTGGACCGAGGCGGAGGTCTTGGGCGTCGTGAAGACGGCGCCGCCCTCGAACTCGATGCCCATGTTGAGCCCGCGGACGCCGAGTCCGACGATCGCGGTGATGGTGATCAGGATGGAGACGCCGTACCAGAGCATCCGCTTGGCGACGAAGTCGTAGCCGACCTCACCGCGGTAGAGCCTGGCGCCGAGATTGCCGAGTCGCGACATCTCTCACGCCTCCTTCGGGTGGTCGGTGCTACGGGTGGACGTGCGGCGGTCGCGGCGCAGCGGCGGCTTGGCACCGAGGCGTACGGGGTCGAGCCCGGACCAGGGGTGCCCGCTCGCGAAGAACTTCTTCCGCGCCAGGATCGTCATCAGCGGCTTCGTGAAGAGGAAGACGACGACGACGTCGAGCAGGGTCGTCAGGCCCAGGGTGAACGCGAAGCCCTTGACCTTGCCGACGCTGACGATGAACAGCACCGCGGCGGCGAGGAACGACACGAAGTCGGAGACCAGGATGGTCCGTCGGGCGCGGGGCCAGCCGCGCTCCACGGCGGGGCGCAGCGTACGGCCCTCGCGGATCTCGTCGCGGATGCGTTCGAAGTAGACGATGAACGAGTCCGCGGTGATCCCGATGGCCACGATGGCGCCGCAGACCGCCGGGAGGTTCAGCGCGAAGCCGATCGTCGGGCCGAGCAGCGACATGATCGTGTACGTGAGGACCGCGGAGAAGAGGAGGCTGACGATCGCGATGAGCGACAGTCCTCGGTAGTACGCGATCAGGTAGAGGATGACCACGGCGAGGCCGATGGCGCCGGCGATGAGGCCCGCGTTCAGCTGCTCGCCACCGAGGGCGGCGGTCACCGTGGTGACGTCCGACTCCTGGAACGTGAGCGGCAGGGCGCCGTACGACAGGATGTTCGCCAGGTCCTCGGCGGTCTGCTGGGTGAACTTGCCGGAGATCTCGGCGTCACCGACGAGGCGTTCGTTGACGCTGGGCGCCGAGACGACCTCGCCGTCGAGCACGATCGCGAACTGGTTCTGCGGGGGCTGCTTCTTGGACAGCTCCCCGGTGACCTTGCCGAACGCGTCGCTGCCCTTGCCGTCGAACGACATCTGGACGATCCAGCCCTGACCGCGCGTCTGGTCGAGGGCGGCGTTGGCGTCGCTGACGTTCTTGCCCTCGACGGCGACCGGGCCGAGCACGTACTTGACGGGCTGTTCGCTGTCGCAGCCGACGGTCGGGTCGCCGTCGTCCGCCTGCGCCGCGATGCGTCCGGCGTCGGCCTTGCCCTCCTTGGTGGTGCAGTCGAGCTTCTCGAACTGCTTCTGGAGGGAGGCCGGTACGCCCTCGGGCGCGGGGGCGCTCGGGGTGGGCTCGGGGGCCTTGGGCGACTCCGACTGCTTGCCCGAGCCGGACGGCTTCGGTGACTCGTCGTCGGTCGCGGCGGCGGGCCGGAGGCCCTCCGTGACGGCGCGGCCCTGGGTGGTGGCCCCGTCGGACGAACCGGCCGTGGCCTTCTCGTCGCCGGAGGCGTCACCGGACTCGGCGCCCGTCTTGTCGTCCGGCGTGCCGGACGGCTCGTCGCCCGTCTTGTCGCCGGGCTTGCCGCTGCCCCCGGACGAGGACGGCGAGGGCTTGGGCTCGGGGTTCTCCGCCTGCGCGTAGGTCAGCACGGGGCGGAAGTTCAGCTCGGCGGTGGTGCCGACCTGCTCGCGCGCCTGCTTCTCGTTCGACCCCTTGGGGATGTTGACGATGATGTGCTTGTCGCCCTGGGTCTGGACCTCGGCCTCCTGGACGCCCAGACCGTTGACACGCCGCTCGATGATGCCCACGGCGGTGTTCATGTTGGTCTGGTTGATCGCGTCCTTCTTGCCGGGCTGGCTCTTCGCCTCGAGCGTGATGCTCGTGCCGCCCGCCAGGTCGATGCCCAGCCGGGGCTTCGTGTGACCGGAGAGGAACATTCCTCCCACCAGCGCCACCATCGCCAGCAGAATCAGCAGGAGGGCACGCCCCGGCTTCCCCTGGGCACCAGTGGACCTGCGGCCCTTCTTCGGTGCTGCCACCTTCTCGTATCTCCTGTCCAACCGCCCGCGTCGGACCCGTCGTACCGGGTCATCGCCGCGCGGCACGCGAAGTGGTGTACGGGTGCCTGTCGCCGCCGGGCCCTCTGGTCACGGTCCGGCGGCGCTCACGCTACTCGGCGTCGGAGCCGCCTCGACGCCCGGCGTCCTTGCCCCCGTCGGTCTCGTCGTCGGCCACCGCGTCGGCCTTGCGGTCCGCGGCCGCCGGGACGTCGGTCTCCTCGTCGTCGTCGTGGTCGGCGTCCGCGCGGTCGGTGTGCGCGCGATCCGCGTCCGCCGCCGGGGACTTGCCGAGGTCGATCCTCCCACCCGTGACCGCCTCGTCGTCCCCCTCCGTCAACGCCGAGGCGTCGTCGGGCACGATCGGGTCATCGTCGGACTCCAGGTCGACGGGGTCGCCGTTGACGATGCGCTCGTACTCCTCCGGCTCGAGCACCGCGCCCACGGCGTTCTTCGCGTAGAGCGCGTGGACGCCCGGGGCGACTTCGAGAAGGACCGCGTCGTCGCGGATCTCCTTGACGGTGGCGTACATGCCCCCGATCGTCCTGACGCCGGTGCCGGGCTGCATCTGGTCGCGCATCTGCGCGGCCTCCTGCTGCTTCTTCTTGGCGGACCGGGTCATCAGGAACATCGCCCCGATGAGCACGATGAAGGGGAGGAGAGTCACGATATTCACGGCGGAAGAGTTTCCTTCGCACGACCGCGTGGGGGCGGCCTGGATTCGGGGTGGGCTACCGTCCGGTCGCGGACGGCGTCGGCGGAGTCTAAGCGAGCTGTCACCGATGGAACAACGTCAAGCATGGCACTGAGGTTCCTGCCCCCGCGAGTCCCGCACGGTCACGCTCCGAACAAGCCCTGCTGCCCCGTGCCACCCGCCGCCCCCGGCTGCCCCTGCGGCGGTGTCAGCCCGAGGTGCGCCCAGGCCGCGGGCGTGGCGACGCGTCCGCGGGGGGTACGGGCGAGCAGGCCCTCCCGTACGAGGAACGGCTCGGCGACCTCCTCGACCGTCTCGCGCTCCTCCCCCACCGCGACCGCCAGCGTGGACAGCCCGACGGGTCCGCCGCCGAACAGCTTGAGCAGCGCGGTCAGCACACCCCGGTCCAGCCGGTCGAGGCCGCGCTCGTCCACCTCGTAGACCGCGAGGGCGCGGGCGGCGATGTCCCGGGTGATCACGCCGTCGGCCTTGACCTGCGCGTAGTCGCGGACGCGGCGGAGCAGGCGGTTGGCGATACGGGGGGTGCCGCGCGAACGACCCGCGATCTCGGTGGCGCCCTCGGCGTCGGTCTCCACGTCCAGCAGCCGGGCCGACCGGTGGATCACCTGTTCCAACTCGGCGGGCTCGTAGAACTCCATGTGCGCGGTGAAGCCGAACCGGTCGCGCAGCGGCGGCGGCAGCAGGCCCGCCCGCGTGGTCGCGCCGACCAGCGTGAACGGCGGCAGCTCCAGCGGGATTGCGGTGGCGCCGGGGCCCTTGCCGACGATGACGTCGACGCGGAAGTCCTCCATCGCCATGTACAGCATCTCCTCGGCGGGCCGCGACATGCGGTGGATCTCGTCGAGGAACAGCACCTCGCCCTCCTGGAGGGAGGAGAGGATCGCCGCGAGGTCGCCGGCGTGCTGGATGGCGGGGCCGGAGGTGATGCGGATCGGCGCCGACATCTCGGCCGCGATGATCATGGACAGGGTGGTCTTGCCCAACCCCGGCGCCCCGGACAGCAGTACGTGGTCGGCGGCGGCGCCGCGCGTACGGGCCGCCCGCAGCACCAGGTCCAGCTGCTCCCTGACCTTCGCCTGCCCCACGAACTCGTGCAGGTCCTTCGGGCGCAGCGCCGCCTCGACGGCCTGGTCCTCGCCGTCGGCCACGGAGCCGACCAGCCGCTCCGGGTCGCCGGGGGCGGTCTCGGTGGTGTCGTCCCAGTTCATGAGGTCAGCCTCGGATCGTGTGCGTCGGGTGCGCGCGTACGGGGCGCGGCGCGCGTACGGATGCGGGTTGCGGGTGACGGCGGCCGGCGAGCGCCGGTGAAGTGCCCGCTCAGCGCGCGCGGTTCAGCGACTGGAGTGCCGCCCGCAGCAGCGGCGCCACCTGCGGTGTGCCGCCCTCGGCGGCCTCCGCCTCGGCCCGTGGCGTGACGGCGGCCACCGCCTCCTCGGCCTCGCGCGCCGCGTACCCCAGGCCGAGCAGGGCGGACAGCAGCTGCTCGTGCCAGGGCGCGGGCGCCGAGGCGGTGCCGCGCCGGGCGCCCTGCGGGGTGCCGGTGCCGAGCGGTTCACCGAGCCGGTCCCGCAGTTCCAGCAGCAGCTTCTGCGCGCCCTTCTTGCCGATGCCGGGCACGGCCGTCAGCGCCTTCTCGTCGCCGGTGGAGACCGCGCGCCGCAGGTCGTCGGGGCTGTGCACGGCCAGCATGGCCTGCGCGAGGCGCGGGCCGACGCCGCTTGCCGTCTGGAGCAGTTCGAACGTCTGCCGCTCGTCGTCGTCGGCGAAGCCGTAGAGCGTGAGGGAGTCCTCCCGTACGACCAACGACGTGGCCAGCCGCGCGTGTTGGCCGACGCGCAGCGCGGACAGGGTGTCCGGGGTGCACTGGACGGCCATGCCGACGCCGCCGACCTCGACGACGGCGGTGTCCGGGGCGAGGGCCGCGACCGGGCCGGAGACGAAGGCGATCATGGGGTGCGGCCTTTCGGGGTGCCGGGGGTACGGGCCGTGCGGGGCCGGGCGGCGGCGTGCGCCGACTGGAGCCGGTTCATCGCGGGCGCGCGCCAGATGTGACAGATGGCGAGGGCGAGGGCGTCGGCCGCGTCGGCGGGCCGGGGTGGCGCGTCGAGCCGCAGGAGCCGGGTGACCATGGCGCCGACCTGGGCCTTGTCGGCCCGTCCGGTGCCGGTGACGGCGGCCTTGACCTCGCTGGGGGTGTGCAGGGCGACGGGCAGCCCGCGGCGCGCGGCGCACAGCATCGCGACGGCGCTGGCCTGCGCCGTGCCCATCACGGTGCTGACGTTGTGCTGGCTGAACACCCGTTCCACGGCGACGACTTCGGGCTCGTACCGGTCGAGCCACTCCTCCATGCCGCGCTCGACGAGCACCAGCCGTTCGGCGATGTCCGCGTCGGCGGTCGTCCGTACGACGCCGACCGCCCGCATCCGCAGCGGCCGCCCGGCGGAACCCTCGACCACGCCGATACCGCAGCGGGTCAGGCCGGGGTCGACACCCAGCACGCGCACGGCGCCTCCCTCGTCCCGTCCGTCCGGCCGCCTCCCGCGCGCCGGACCCTGCCCGTCGTTCCCGCAGGTTAGCGGCAGGCACCGACAACGCCGACGGGCCGCGCGGGGAACGGCCGCGCGAGGCACGCGGAACGGGTCGCGCCGAGACGGGCGGCGGTCGGGAACGCGTACGGCCGCGCACCTGTCCGCCCGTACGGACGGGGCAGGTGCGCGGCCGTGGGCGTCAGGCGTCGACCTGGGCCATGACCTCGTCGGACACGTCGAAGTTGGCGAAGACGTTCTGCACGTCGTCGCTGTCCTCCAGCGCGTCGATCAGCTTGAAGATCTTCCGCGCGCCGTCCTCGTCCAACTCGACCTGGACGCTGGGCAGGAAGTTGTTGTCCGCCGACTCGTAGTCGATGCCCGCGTCGACGAGCGCCGTGCGGACCGCGACCAGGTCGGTGGCCTCGCTGATCACCTCGAAGTTCTCACCGAGGTCGTTGACGTCCTCGACGCCCGCGTCCAGCACCGCGCCCAGCACGTCGTCCTCGGCCAGTTCGCCCTTGGGCACGATGACGACGCCCTTGCGGTTGAAGAGGTACGAGACGGAGCCCGGGTCGGCCATCGAGCCGCCGTTACGGGTCATGGCGACGCGCACGTCGGACGCGGCGCGGTTGCGGTTGTCCGTCAGGCACTCGATGAGCACCGCCACGCCGTTGGGCCCGTAGCCCTCGTACATGATGGTCTCGTAGTCGGTGCCGCCCGCTTCGAGACCGGCACCGCGCTTGACCGCGCTGTCGATGTTCTTGTTCGGGACGGAGTTCTTCTTCGCCTTCTGGATCGCGTCGTACAGCGTGGGGTTGCCGTCGGGGTCGGCACCCCCCGTACGGGCCGCGACCTCGACGTTCTTGATCAGCTTCGCGAAGAGCTTGCCGCGCTTGGCATCGATCACGGCCTTCTTGTGCTTGGTGGTTGCCCACTTAGAGTGGCCGGACACAGCCTCGCTCCTTCGATGTCACCGACAGATCCACGGCCAGATCCTACCGCCCGCAGGTCAGCCCTCCGCCAGCCGTGCGCCGCGTCTGTGGACAACCGCTAGCGGTCGGCCGTCCCGCGCACCATCGCGACGAACGCCTCGTGCACCCGGTGGTCGCCGGTGAGTTCGGGGTGGAACGACGTGGCGAGCAGTCGGCCCTGGCGTACGGCGACGGGGTGGCCGTCGTGGCGCGCGAGCACCCGTACCTCGGCACCCGTCGACTCCACCCACGGCGCGCGGATGAACACGCCCTCGACCGGGCCGCCTTCGACGTCCGCCATGTCGACGGCCGCCTCGAAGGACTCGTTCTGCCGCCCGAAGGCGTTGCGGCGGACGATCATGTCGATGCCGCCGACCGTCTCCTGGCCGGAGCGCGGGTCGAGGATCTTGTCCGCGAGCATGATCATGCCCGCGCAGGAGCCGTACACGGGCATGCCCGCGCGGACCCGCTCGCGCAGCGGCTCCAACAGGCCGAAGGCGACGGCCAGTTTGGAGATGGTGGTGGACTCGCCACCGGGGATGACCAGTCCGTCGACCTCGGCCAGTTCCTCGGGGCGGCGCACCGTACGGGGTTCCGCGCCCGCTCCCGCGAGCGCCGCGAAGTGCTCGCGGACGTCGCCCTGGAGCGCCAGGACGCCGATCAGCGGTCGCTGCGTGTCGTTCACGTTCACCTCTCAGCACGTACGGGGAGGGGCGGCCCGCCGGTGGGGCGGGCCGCCACGGGGTCCACGGGAGGGCCCGGCCTCGGGCCCCGGTTCACCAGCCGCGCGAGGCGTAGCGCTCGGACTCCGGGAGGGTGTCGCAGTTGATGCCGACCATGGCCTCGCCCAGCGCGCGGGAAGCGTCCGCGATGACCTTGGGGTCGTCGTAGAAGGTGGTGGCCTTCACGATGGCCGCGGCGCGCTTCGCCGGGTCGCCCGACTTGAAGATGCCGGAGCCGACGAACACGCCCTCCGCGCCCAGCTGCCGCATCAGCGCGGCGTCGGCCGGGGTCGCCACACCGCCCGCGGAGAACAGCACGACGGGCAGCTTGCCCAGTTCCGCGACCTCGCGGACCAGCTCGTACGGGGCGCGCAGCTCCTTGGCGGCGGCGTACAGCTCGTGGTTGTCCAGCGACTTGAGCCGCCCGATCTCGGCCTTGATCTGCCGCATGTGGCGGACGGCCTCCACCACGTTCCCCGTGCCGGCCTCGCCCTTGGAGCGGATCATGGCCGCGCCCTCGGAGATGCGGCGCAGGGCCTCGCCGAGGTTGGTGGCGCCGCAGACGAAGGGGGTGGTGAACGCCCACTTGTCGCTGTGGTTGACCTCGTCGGCCGGGGTCAGCACCTCGGACTCGTCGATGTAGTCGACGCCGAGCGCCTGGAGGAGCTGCGCCTCGACGAAGTGCCCGATACGGGACTTGGCCATCACCGGGATGGAGACCGCGCCGATGATGCCGTCGATCATGTCCGGGTCGGACATGCGCGCGACGCCGCCGTCCTTGCGGATGTCGGCCGGGACCCGCTCCAGCGCCATGACCGCGACGGCGCCCGCGTCCTCGGCGATCTTCGCCTCCTCCGGGGTGACGACGTCCATGATCACGCCGCCCTTGAGCTGCTCGGCCATGCCGCGCTTGACGCGCGCGGTGCCCGTCTCGGGGGTGTTGCCGGAGGCGGCCGCGGACGCGGCGGGGGAAGTGCTGGACACGGTTTGACCTCACTCGACGGGAAAAGTCGGACAGGGGCCAGGCCAGCCCCATGCCTCCCACGTTCCCCGATACGGGCGGGGGCGGAAAGGGCCAATCACGGTGCGGTGGCCTGGTCGGTGGACCCCGCGCCCGTACGCGCACGCCTTGCCGTACGCGCGCCTCCGCGCCCCGCGGCTACGGTGCCGCGCCGCCCGTCCGGTCGGCCAGCACCGGCGGCGGCTCGTCGTCCATCTCGAACGCGAGCGGCCACGGCGCGTGCCCCGCCAGCCGGAACAGCCGCACCTTGCGGTGCCTGCGCAGGGCCCGCGTGCTGCGTACGGAGTCGTTGTGGAACCGCCGCGCCATCGGCACCCGCCGTACGGCGGCGGCGAGTTCGGTCACCACCTCGGTGCCGCCGGGCGCCTCCCGTACGGCCTCCAGCTGGCCCGGTTCGGCGAAGACGGCCCGCAGCGTCTGGCTCAGCTCGCTCTCCGCGACCTCCCGGGCCTCCTCGTCGGCCTGCCGGGCGTGGTGCGCGGCCTGGTAGAGGACCATCGACGCGGCCGGGTCGAGGATGTCGGCGGTGGCCAGCTCCTGCGCGACGGACGCGCGCCGCAGCAGCTGCGCGTCGAGCGCGGCGCGGGCGGCGTCGATACGGCTGTGCATGCGGTCGAGCCGCCCGGCCGTCCAGCTCAGGTAGACGGCGGCGAGCAGCAGCGCGACGGCGACCCAGAGGAGCCACAGGAGCGAGGTCATGACGGGCGGTCCTCCTTCCCGGCCGGTACGTCCCGTGCCGCCAGGCCCAACCGGGCGCGCCAGCCGGGCCGTTCGTCGGGGGCGACGGACGCGGCGCCGTCGGTGACGGTCTCGTAGACGGAGAGGATGTCCGCGCCGACGGTGGACCAGTCGAAGCGCCGTACGTGCCGCCGCCCGCGTTCCCGCAGCTCCGCGCGCCGCTCCGGGTCGCCGAGCAGCTTGATCGCGGCCGTGGCGAGGGCGTCGGGGTCCTCGTTGGCGAACAGCTGGCCCGCCTCGCCGCCGTCCAGGACCTGCGCGAACGCGTCGAGGTCGCTGGCGAGCACGGGGGCCCCGGCGGACAGCGCCTCGACCAGGATGATGCCGAACGACTCGCCGCCGGTGTTGGGCGCGACGTACAGGTCGACGCTGCGCAGCAGCCGCGCCTTGTCCTCGTCGCTGACCATGCCGAGGAACTCGACCCGGTCCCGTACGTCCTCCGGCAGCCCCGCCACGGCCTCCTCCTCGTCGCCGCGCCCGGCGACCAGCAGCCGCGTGTCGGGGTGGGCCGCCACGATCCGCGGCAGGGCCTTCATCAGGACGGGAAGTCCCTTGCGGGGCTCGTCGATCCGGCCGAGGAAGCCGATCGTCCCGCCCTGCCACTCGGGCCGGGGCTCGGCGTCCGCGAAGAAGCCCACGTCGACGCCGTTGGGGATGACGACCGCGTCGCCGCCGAGGTGCTCGACGAAGGTGCGGCGGGCGTACTCGCTGACCGCGATGCGCGCGCTGATCTTCTCCAGCGCGGACTGGAGCATCGGGTACAGCGCGACGAGCCAGCGCGAGCGCGGGATCGACGTGTGGAACGTGGCGACCATCGGGCCCTGCGCCAGCCAGCACGTGAGGACCGACAGGGAGGGGGTGGCGGGTTCGTGGATGTGCAGCACGTCGAAGTCGCCGTCGTGCACCCAGCGGCGTACGCGCGCGGCGGTGAGGAAGCCGAAGTTGAGGCGGGCGACGGAGCCGTTGTACGGCACGGCGACGGCGCGGCCCGCCGACACGGCGTACGGGGGCAGGGGGGTGTCGTCGTCGGCGGGCGCGAGCACGGAGACCTCGTGGCCCTCGCGCAGCAGGTGCTCCGCCAGGTCGCGGATGTGCAGTTGGACGCCTCCGGGCACGTCCCAGGAGTACGGGCAGACGATCCCGATCCTCACCCGATCTCCTCACGTCGTCCGGTGTCGGCGTCCCGGCCGCCGGTGCCCCGGCCGTCCGCGGGCGGGCCGTCCCCGCCGCGTCCCGTGTCCGCGTCCCAGAACGGCTGGAGCATGTGCCAGTCCGTGGGGTGCTCGGCGATCCCGGCGGCGAAGACGTCCGCCATCGCCTGCGTCATGACCTGCGCCTTCTCCCGCCGGTCGCCCGTCGTGGGCACCTCGACCGGCGGATAGACGCGGCCCTGCATCACGGGGGTGCCGTCGAACCAGAGCGTCGCGGGGAGCAGCAGCGCGCCGGTCTGCTGGGCAAGCATCGCGGGCGCGCCGGGCATCCGGGCCCGCTCCCCGAAGAAGTCCACCGGGACGCCGGACGCGGTCAGGTCGCGGTCCGCGACCAGGGCGACCAGGCCGCCCGCGCGCAGCCGCCGCGCCAGGGTGCCGAAGGCGGCGGCGCCTTGGTGGGGCAGCACCTCGGCGCCGAGGCTCTCGCGGTACGCGACGAAGCGCTCGTACAGCGACTCGGGCTTCAGCCGCTCCGCGACGGTGGTGAACGGGGTGCGCAGGCCGATGTTCAGGTACGCGGCGGCCAGGTCCCAGTTCCCCAGGTGCGGGAGGACGAGGATGACGCCGCGGTCGGACGCGATGCCGTCCGTGAGCCGGTCGAGGTCGTGGACGTGGACGCGTTCGGTGACCATGCGCTCGGTCCACACCGGCAGTCGGAAGGACTCCGTCCAGTAGCGCAGGTACGAGCGCATGCCCGCCCGCGACAGTTCCGCCAGCCGCTCCGGGGAGGCGTCGGGGACGACCCGGGCGAGGTTGCGTTCCAGCTGGACGACGCCCCTGCCGCGGCGCTTCCAGGCGGTGTCGGCCATGGTGCGCCCGAGCCGTACGGCCGTGGGTTCGGGCAGCCGCTTCAGGCCCGCCCAGCCGAGCGCGTACAGCGAGTCGGTCACGCGCTCCCGCGCGGTCGGCCCGGCGGCGGCGGGTGCGGCGCCGGGGCCGCCCGGCGGCTTGCGGGCCATCACGCCCCGCTTCCCCGGCCCTGCCCCGGCTCGCCCGGCCGCGCGGCGGCCGGATCGGCGGGCGCGGGGTCCGGCTCGGCGCCGGTCTCCGCGGCGGTCCGCCGCTCCTCGGCGGCCGTCGCCGCGTCCGCCTCCGCCGCCTCCCGGCGTACGGTGACGACGCGCTGGCCGATGGTGAACAGCGAGCCCGCCGCGAGCGCCCACAGGGCGACGGGCAGCAGCACCTGGATGTACGGGACGCCCCAGTCGTGCATGCCCGCGAGCCCGGCGCCGAAGAGGGCGAGGGTGAGCCGTTCGGCGCGCTCCACCAGCCCGTTGACCCGTACCGGCAGGCCCATGCTCTCGCCGCGCGCCTTGGTGTACGACACGACCTGGCCGCTGGCGAGGCAGAACAGCGTGACGGCGCACAGGACGAGGTCGTCGCCCCCGCCCGCGTACCAGAGCGCCAGCCCGGAGAAGAGCGCCGCGTCCGCGACCCGGTCGAGCGTGGAGTCGAGGAACGCGCCCCAGCGGCTGGACCGGCCGAGCTGGCGGGCCATCGTCCCGTCGATCAGGTCGGAGAAGATGAAGAGGGCGATCACGAAGCTGCCCCAGAACAGTTCGCCCCTCGGGTAGAAGGCCAGCGCGCCCACGACCACACCGCCCGTACCGGCGAGGGTGACCGCGTCCGGGCTCACGCCGAGACGCAGCAGCAGGGTGGCGAACGGTGTGAGAACACGCGTGAAGAGTGCACGCGCGTACTTGTTCAGCATGGCCTTCCCGGTGGATCGACAACTGCCCCGTACGGCCTCGGTGCCGCCGGAGAGGGACCCATCGTAGTCAGGCGCCGGGGGCGGTCCGTACGGGCAGGGCGTCCCCACGCGACGTATGGACGATCGGTGAAGGCGGTGGAAAGCTCGGAAGTACCGCGGTTTTCGCGACCCCGGTCCGGAAGGTGTCGACCGTGAGGCGGGACACGATGGGCGACAAGGCGAGCACACATCCCGGAGCCGCCGGTCGGGCACCGGCGGCCGACCGGCCCGGATCGCTGCGGAACGTGGTCCTGGTCGGCCGCGGCGGCGCCGGGAAGACGACGCTGGTCGAGGCGTTGGCGCAGGCGTCGGGGGCGGTGAGCCGGGCGGGCCGCGTGGAGGAAGGCGGCTGCCTGTCCGACTACGACGAGATCGAGCACCGGCAGCAGCGCTCGGTGCAGCTGTCGCTGGTGCCGGTGGAGTGGGGCGGCGTCCGGGTCAACCTCCTGGACACCCCCGGATACGCCGACTTCGTCGGGGAGTTGAGGGCCGGTCTGCGCGCGGCGGACGCGGCCCTCTTCGTCGTCTCGGCGGCGGACGGCGTGGACGGCGCCACCCGGCTGGTGTGGGAGGAGTGCGCGGCGGTGGGCATGCCGCGGGCGCTGGTCGTGACGCATCTGGAGGCGGCGCGGGCGGACTTCGACGAGATGACCGCGCGGTGCCGTACGGCGTTCGGCGGCGACGACCCCGACGCCGTACTCCCGCTGTACCTGCCGCTGTACGGGCGGGAGGGCGCCGACGGGCACCGGCCGGTGGACGGCCTGATCGGGCTGCTGTCCCGGCGGGTGTACGACTACACGGGCGGCGCACGGCGGGAACGCGCCCCGGACCCCGGGGAGTCGGCGCTGATCGAGGAGGCCCGGAACCGGCTCATCGAGGGGATCATCGCCGAGAGCGAGGACGAGACCCTGATGGACCGCTACCTGGGCGGCGAGGAGTGCGACACCGCCACGCTCGTCGCCGACCTGAAGAAGGCCGTCGCGCGCGGCGCGTTCCACCCGGTGCTGGCCGCCGCCCCGGCCGCAGCGGGCGCGCGGCAGGGACTCGGCACGCTGGAGCTGCTGGAGCTGGTCACGCGCGGCTTCCCGACGCCCGAGGAGCGCGCGATCCCCACCGTCACCACCCCCGAGGGCGCCCCGCGCCCGCCCCTGGCGTGCGACCCGGACGGCCCGCTGGCGGCGGAGGTGGTGAAGACGTCGTCGGACCCGTACGTGGGCCGGATCTCGCTGGTACGGGTCTTCTCCGGCACGCTGCGTCCCGACGAGACGGTGCACGTGTCCGGGCACGGCCTGGCGGACCGCGGGCACGAGGACCACGACGTGGACGAGCGCGTCGGCGCGCTGTCCACACCCTTCGGCAGGCGGCAACGGCCGCTGGCCCGCGCCGTCGCGGGCGATCTGGCGTGCGTGGCGAAGCTGGCGCGCGCGGAGACCGGGGACACTCTTTCGGCCAAGGCGGACCCGCTGCTGGTGGAGCCGTGGACGATGCCGGAACCGCTGCTGCCGGTCGCGGTCGAGGCGCACGGCAAGGCGGACGAGGACCGGCTGTCGCAGGGTCTGGCCCGGCTCGTGGCCGAGGACCCGACGATGCGCCTGGAGCAGAACCCGCACACCCACCAGGTGGTCCTGTGGTGCCTGGGCGAGGCGCACGTGAACGTCGCCCTGGAGCGGCTGCGCGGCCGGTACGGGGTGCGGGTGGACGCCGTACCGCACCGGGTGGCGCTGCGCGAGACCTTCGCGGAGCGCGCGGCCGGGCGCGGACGGCACGTCAAACAGTCCGGCGGGCACGGGCAGTTCGCGATCTGCGAGATCGAGGTGGAGCCGCTGCCGGGTGGTTCGGGTGTCGAGTTCGTCGACAAGGTCGTGGGCGGGTCGGTGCCGCGGCAGTTCGTGCCGTCCGTCGAGAAGGGCGTACGGGCGCAGGCCGCCAGGGGCGTCGCCGCCGGGTACCCGCTGGAGGACGTACGGGTCACGCTGCTGGACGGGAAGGCGCACTCGGTCGACTCCTCCGACGCCGCGTTCCAGACGGCGGGGGCGCTCGCGCTCCGCGAGTGCGCCGCGCGGGCGCGCGTCCGGCTGCTGGAGCCGGTGGCCGAGATCGGCGTGACGGTGGCCGACGCGTACGTGGGGCACGTGATGAGCGACCTGTCCGGGCGGCGCGGCCGCGTCGTGGGGACCGAGCAGGCGGCGGGCGGCAGCACGCGCGTACGGGCGGAGATCCCGGAGATCGAGATCAGCCGGTACGCGGTGGAGCTGCGTTCCCTGTCGCACGGCATTGGCCGGTTCTCCCGCGCGTACGCCCGCCACGAGCCGATGCCGGAGCGGCTCGCGGAGAGGATCCGCGCGGAAGCCGGTGCCAAGGGTTGACCGGGAGCGGGGGCTGACCGGAAACGGGGGGTGACCGGCACCGCGCCCGGCTAGTCTGGTAGGCCACGCGCAACGGGTGTGTCCGGCACGGCGGTTGGGAACGACTCCGGAGCCGGGCGCACCACCCGTGACGTGTGGTGACGGCGTCCCGAGGGGCGTGGAGACGGCGGGGTCCACCCGCCCGATCGCGAGGCTTCAGTCCCGGCGGCGGGATGCGACAGGCAGGTGGGGCAGAGTGGCGGCGTTCGACGAAGGCAGCGCGACGGAGACGGCGTTCGACTTCAGTCCGGGCGCCGAGATACCGCTCTCCGGCGGGGCGGGCCAGACCGCGGCGAGCAACGCGCTCGCGTCGGCGGCGTACCGGGACGGCCCCGTCGAGGACCTGATCAAGGCCAACGAGGACGCGAAGCGCAAGCCGCCCAAGCTCTCCCTCTTCGAACCGAACCTGGGCGAGGCGTTCTCCCGCGCCGTGCAGACGCGGATGCTCGGCGGCGCGCGCAAGCCGCTGATCCAGTCGTTCGGCACGGACCCGCAGGCGGTGGTGGAGCACTGCCTCGCCGCCAACCGCATCCGCAAGGACCGCGACACCCGGCTCACCGTCGTCATGGTCATCTTCGGGCTGCTGTTCCTGCCGGGCGTCCTGGTGTGGCTGCTCGCGTTCCAGCTGCGCCGCACGATCGCGGGCGCGCAGGACAAGCGCGTCGGCTCGTTCGGCATGGCCGCGCTGGTGGCGGTCGGCGTGCTCGGCGTGGTCTACCTGATCAAGCTGCCGTACGACGGGCTGCTCGGCCTCTACCTGCGGGCCATGGTCGTGCTGCCGATCATCGGCTGGCTGTGGGCGAAGCAGATCTGCGAGCGGTACGCCAAGGACCTGCGGGCACGCTGGAGTTCACTGCTGGGTGGCGGCGGTGTCGGCGCGAAGATCCCCGAGGCGGTGCCGCGCGACCCGAACGACGCGGGCGCCGAACGCATCCGGCTGGGCCTGGCGAAGCTCGGCGCCGAGCAGGCCAGCAACCTCGTCTACTACGCCGGGCCCAAGGGCATACTCGGGATGGGCACCCGCTGGGGCAGCTGGCAGCTGGCCGAGGAGCTGAGGCCCGCGGACCCGGACGGCGACATCAACCCGTTCCGCAGCTGGGACGTGGTGAAGGCGATCCACGACCAGCTGCGGCTGCTGGAGCGGGGCCCGCTGCACACCGGCGGCTTCCCCGCGACGTCGATCCAGCACTGGATCGTCTCCCCCGTCGGCGAGGGCGCGAAGGACGTCGCGCGGCCGGAGGGGCAGGAGGTCGAGGGCTACCGCATCCGCGACTTCGAGGTCCAGCGGATCTGCAACGAGCAGCAGTTCGGCAGCGGCAACAGGCACTACCTGGGCACGCAGTTCGTCCTGTGGGACGGCCAGTTGGTGATCACCCTGCTGATCAGCGTGACGGTGCTGCACCACACGCTGCGCGTCGAGGTCACCGGGCACGCGCTGGGGCCGGTGCACCCGCTGTTCACGACGAAGCCGAAGGCGAAGACCAAGGAGGTCTCCAAGAGCGTCCGCTTCTGGGAGACCAAGGAGGTGTCGCTGCCGCTCGTCGAGGCGCGGGAGGTCGTACGGCTGACGGCACGCGCCCCGTTCACCTGGTTCCCGCCGGTGCTGGACTTCCTCGGCGGCAAGCTGTCGTTGCCGGAGCCCTTCGGGCTGCGGCACGCGTGGGCGGACAAGCCGTGGCGGCACCGCTTCATGGCGGACGACGCGCTGCGCGCGGCGACGCCGGTGCTGCGGGTCGTGCACGCCGCGGCGATCCGGGTGCTGGAGGAGAACGGCTGCGTCACCACGCAGTTCGGCGCCCGCTCGAACGCGCTCAGCGGCCAGGTGCAGGAGGCCGCGCCCGGGAAGGCCGACGCGTACGACGCCTGACGTACGGCAGGGGGCGCGCGCCGGGTCCGTACGGTGCGCGCGTCCCCTGCCGTCACGTGCCCCTGCGCCGGGTCAGCCCTCCGGCCAGGCGGCGGCGAGCATCGCCCGGGTGTCCGCGAGGAGTTGGGGCAGGATCTTCGTGTGGCCGACCACCGGCATGAAGTTGGTGTCGCCGCCCCACCGGGGCACCACGTGCTGGTGCAGGTGCGCCGCGATCCCGGCGCCCGCCTCGGCGCCCTGGTTCATGCCGATGTTGAAGCCGTGCGCGCCGGACGCGGCCCGCAGCGCGGTCATCGCCCGCTTGGTGAACTCCGCCAGCTCCACGGTCTCCTCGGCGTTCAGCCCGGTGTAGTCCGCGACGTGCCGGAAGGGCACGACCATCAGGTGCCCGCCGTTGTACGGGTAGAGGTTGAGCACCGCGTAGACGTGCGCGCCGCGGGCCAGCACGAGCCCGTCCTCGTCGCTCTTGGTGGGGATGCCGCAGAAGGGGCAGCCGTCGTCCGAGCCGGGCCCGCTCGGCTTGTTCTCCCCCTGGATGTAGGCCATCCGATGGGGCGTCCACAGACGCTGGAACGCGTCCGGCGACCCCACCCCGATCTGCTGCTCCGGCTGCTCGCTCGTCATACGGGCCAGCATATGGCGCGGGACCCCGCGCACCGCTCCGGGGCCCGCGCCCCGACCGGCGGTGCCGGGGCCCCGTACGGCGCCCCGGCGTCCGGCTCAGACCTGTACGCGCCGCTCCACGGCGTCCAGGATCTCCGCGAGCGCGTCGGCGCGCGGCACGCCGTTCTTCTGCGAGCCGTCGCGGTAGCGGAAGCTCACCGCGTCGTTGGCGATGTCCTCGTCACCGACGATGACCATGAACGGGACCTTCGCCTTCTGCGCGTTCCGGATCTTCTTCTGCATCCGGTCCGCGGACGCGTCGACGTCCACCCGCAGCCCCCGGCGCTTCGCCTCGGCGGCGAACTCCCGGAGGTACGGCACGTGGTCGTCGCCGATGGGGATGCCGACGGCCTGCACGGGCGCCAGCCACGCCGGGAACGCGCCCGCGTAGTGCTCCAGCAGCACCGCGAAGAACCGCTCGATCGACCCGAAGAGCGCGCGGTGGATGACGACGGGGCGCTGCCGGGAGCCGTCGGCCGAGGTGTACTGGAGGTCGAAGCGCTCCGGCATGTTGAAGTCGACCTGGATCGTGGACATCTGCCAGGTGCGGCCGATGGCGTCCTTGGCCTGCACGGAGATCTTCGGCCCGTAGAACGCGGCGCCCGCCGGGTCCATGACCAGATCCAGGCCCTGCTTCGCGGCGGCCTGGCGGAGGGCCTCGGTGGACTCCTCCCACACCTCGTCCGTGCCGACGAACTTCTCCGGGTCCTTGGTGGACAGCTCCAGGTAGAAGTCGTCCAGGCCGTAGTCGCGCAGCAGGTTCAGCACGAAGGTCAGCAGCGAGTCCAGCTCGTCCGCCATCTGCTCGCGGGTGCAGTAGATGTGCGAGTCGTCCTGGGTGAAGCCGCGGGCGCGGGTGAGGCCGTGCACGACGCCGGACTTCTCGTAGCGGTAGACGGTCCCGAACTCGAAGAGGCGCAGCGGCAGTTCGCGGTACGAGCGGCCGCGCGCGTCGAAGATCAGGTGGTGCATGGGGCAGTTCATGGGCTTCAGGTAGTAGTCCTGGCCCTCGTCGAGCTGCATGGGCGGGTACATGCCGTCGGCGTACCAGTCGAGGTGCCCGGACTTCTCGAACAGCGTGCCCTTGGTGGCGTGCGGGGTGTAGACGAACTCGTAGTCCGCCTCCTCGTGGCGCCGCCGCGAGTAGTCCTCCATCACGCGGCGGATGATGCCGCCCCGGGGGTGGAACACGGCCAGTCCGGAGCCGATCTCCTCGGGGATGGAGAAGAGGTCCAGCTCGGTGCCGAGCCTGCGGTGGTCGCGCTTCTCGGCCTCCGCGAGGAACTCCAGGTACGCCTTCAGCTCGTCCTTGGTCGGCCAGGCGGTGCCGTAGATCCGCTGGAGCTGCTTGTTCTTCTCGCTGCCCCGCCAGTACGCGGCGGCGCTGCGCATCAGCTTGAACGCGGGGATGTTGCGGGTGGTCGGCAGGTGCGGGCCGCGGCAGAGGTCCTTCCAGCACAGCTCGCCGGTCTTCGCGTCGAGGTTGTCGTAGATGGTCAGCTCACCGGCGCCGACCTCCGCGGAGGCACCCTCGGCGGCTTCGGCGGCCGAGCCCTTGAGGCCGATCAGCTCCAGCTTGTACGGCTCGTCGGCCAGCTCCGCGCGGGCGGCGTCGTCGCTGGTGACGCGGCGGGAGAAGCGCTGGCCGCGCTTCTGGATCTCCTGCATCTTCTTCTCGACGCGCTTGAGGTCGTCCGGGGTGAAGGGCTCCTCGACGTCGAAGTCGTAGTAGAAGCCGTCCCTGACGGGCGGCCCGATGCCGAGCTTCGCCGCCGGGAACAGCTCCTGCACCGCCTGCGCCATGACGTGCGCGGTGGAGTGCCGGAGGATGTCCAGGCCGTCCTGGCTGGCGATGCCGACGGGCTCGACCTCGTCGCCGTCCGCGACCTCGTACGCCAGGTCGCGCAGCTGCCCGGCGACGCGGGCGGCGACGACGGTGCGGTCGCCGGGGAAGAGGTCCGCCGCCGTGGTACCCGTGGTCACCACGCGTTCTTCCCGCTCGGAATCGCGTTGGATGATCACACGGACGTCTGCCACCGGTCTCTCCTGACACTCTGACGGGGTCGCGCGAGCTGGCGCCGCGCAGCAGGAATCGTACCGAGCGCGGTCCCCTCTCCGCGAAACGGTTTGCCCCTCCGCCACCGGCCGACGTCACGGCAGGGGGCGGACCCCGGCACGGGCCCGCTACGAGGACACCCGCCGCAGCAGTACGAGCCCGATGATCGCCCCCAGCACGCCGAAGCCGGTGAGCACGGAGGCCAGCACCTCCAGCGGTCCGCCCGCCATCTCGGTGTTCGCCGTGAAGTTGGCGCCGAGGCAGAACAGCAGCGCCGCCCACAGCATGCCCTTGACCGGGTTCATCGGTTCTCTCCGTCGTCCTGTCCGTACTTCGGTACGACGCTACGTCCCGGCCGCCCGCCCCGCGATGGTGCGCGCTCCCGCGCCCGTGGTGGAGCCCGCTCCACCACCGCGGCGGCGCAGCGCCCTGCGCCGCCCCGCGCGCCTCGCATACGGTGAGCCCATGAGAGAGCCCCTGGTCGAGGCGTGGCAGGCGTTCCGTCATCTGCTCGTGGGCTTCGCGCTCTCCCTCGTCTGCTACGTGGCGATCCCCCTGTTCATCCTCTGCACGGTGATGGCCCTGCTGCTGATCGGCGCCGGTTCGTGGCCGGAGGCGGTGCTCGCGCTGCGCCGCCTCGCCGGCTTCGCCCGCGTACGCGCCGGGGAACGGCTCGGCATGGAGATCGTCCCCAAGCACTACCTGCCGCTGAGCGGTTCCCTCACCGAGCGCGTACGGACGGCGAGTTCCGACCCGGGCACCTGGCGGGACATGCTGTGGGTGGCCACGCAGGTGCTGTACGGCATCGCGCTGCTGTGCGTGGCGGTGCTGCTGTGGCCGGTGAGTCTGCTGGTGGACGGCATCTGGTGCGGCCTGCTGCGGCAACGCCCCCTGCTGCTGCCGCTGTTCGGCTCGCTGGCCGACCTGGAGGCGTACTGGACGGCGGCCCTGCTCCGCCCCTCCCCCAGCGCCCGCCTCGCGGAGCGGGTCGAGCAGCTGTCGATGACGCGGGCGGGCGCCGTCGCCGCGCACAGCGCCGAACTGCGCCGTATCGAACGGGACCTGCACGACGGCGCCCAGGCCCGCCTCGTCGCGCTGACCATGCGACTCGGCCTGGCCCGGCGCGCATACGCGACGGACCCCGCGAAGGGCCGCGCGCTGCTCGACGACGCGCAGCAGCAGGCGGAGGAGGCTCTTGCCGAGCTGCGGCACGTGGTCCGGGGCATCCACCCGCCCGTACTGACCGACCGCGGCCTGACCGGTGCCGTACGGGCCCTGGCGGGCGCGCACCCCTTGCGCGTCACCGTGGCGGACCCGGGGGTGGCGGCGGCGCCGCGGGCACCGGCGGCGGTGGAGGCGGCGGCGTACTTCGTCGTCGCGGAGGCCCTGACGAACGCCGCGAAGCACAGCGGCGGCACGAGCGTCGCCGTGGTCCTGGACCGTACGTCGCACAAGGTCATGCGCATACGCGCGGAGGACGACGGCCGGGGCGGCGCGGAGGAGAGCCGGGGCACCGGGCTGCTGGGCATGAGGCGCAGGGTGGCGGCGCTGGACGGCACCGTAGCCTTGTCGAGTCCCGTCGGGGGACCGACCGTCATCGAGGTGGAGCTGCCGTGCGCGTGGTGATCGCGGAGGACAACGCCCTGCTGCGCGAGGGGCTCGTCCTGCTCCTCACCAGCGCGGGCCACGAGGTCGCCGCCGTCGCCGCGACGGGCCCGGAGGTGCTGCCCGCCCTCCTCGGCGAACGCCCGGACGCGGCCGTCCTGGACGTACGGCTGCCGCCCGGCTTCCGCGACGAGGGCCTGCGCGCCGCCCTGGAAGCCCGCCGCCAACTCCCCGACCTGCCGGTGCTGGTGCTGTCGCAGTACGTCGAGGAGGCGTACGCGGCGGAGCTGCTGTCCGCGGGCGTCCGCGGCCTGGGCTACCTGCTGAAGGACCGGGTGGGCCGGGTCGAGGAGTTCCTGGAGGCACTCGAACGGGTGGCGTCGGGCGGTACGGCCCTGGACCCGGAGGTGGTCACGGAGCTGATCGCCCGTCACGGCCGCGAGGACCCGTTGGAGACGCTGACGCCGCGCGAGACGGAGGTGCTGCGGCTGATGGCGCAGGGCCACGGCAACACGGAGATCAGCGCCCGGCTCGTGATCAGCGAACGGGCGGTCAGCAAGCACATCGGGAACGTGTTCTCGAAGCTGGACCTGCCGCCGAGCGACAGCGGCCACCGCCGCGTCCTGGCGGTCCTCGCCTACCTCAACGCGGACGGCCGCGCGGCCGGTTGATCCGCGCGCCCGCCGGGGCGGGAGCGGGGGCGGGCATGACGAAGGCGGCGCGGTCCACGTCTTCCGTGGTCCGCGCCGCCTGTCGACAGCGTGGGCGATACTGGGATCGAACCAGTGACCCCTTCGGTGTGAACGAAGTGCTCTCCCGCTGAGCTAATCGCCCGGGACTCGTGCGCTGGGCACGGGCAGAACCATACCGTGCCGCTCACCCTTCATCCAAACCACTTTCGTCCGGTCCGCTTCCGTACGGAGCACTCCCCCACGGAAGACCGCGCAGCCGTGCGCGCAGCCCCCGCCGCCCCGACCGCATCATCAGCGCGTGGTTGGCCCGGAACAGCGGCCGTCCGGGCACCGCCAGCAGCCGCAGCAGCGGCTTGCGCACCTCGACCTCCTGCGCGTAGTCGGCGCGGGTGCCGCCGCGTTCGCCGGTGAGGGTCCATCGCGCCCGGCCCACCAGGTCGCCGCTCATCGCGATCTCCAACACCCCGGCGTCCGGGTCCTGCCGCACGGCCCGCGCGGTCACCCGCAGGTCGTACGGGAGCAGCGACCGGAAGCGCGCCTCGCCGGAGTCCTCCCCCAGCGGCGTCACCTCGCGAACCTGCGGCCACCAGGACGGGTACTCCTCGGCGCGCGCCAGCACGTCGTAGACGGCGGCGGGCGGGGCGTCGAGCAGCCAGACGGAGTGGAAACGGTAGTGGTGCCAGGACCTGGTCACGGGCGCTCCCGGTTGCCGTACCCGGGGCCGGACGCACGGAGGACCGGCTCCGGGAGCCCCCTACGGGCTGCCGGACGCCGGTCCGTCTGTGGGCGATACTGGGTTCGAACCAGTGACCCCTTCGGTGTGAACGAAGTGCTCTTCCACTGAGCTAATCGCCCTCGCGTGGCGATCACATTACCCCATGTCAGCGGGTGCTCATGACTGCTTGCGCGCCGCCCGTTCCAGCCTGCGCCGCTTCCACCAGGCGGTGCCCTCGCCGACCTTCCGCTTCGTCCAGCGCAGGCAGAGCTGCGCCCAGACGAACTCGGTGGCCCAGACCGCCATGCCGCCGAAGATGATCAGCCAGCCGGGCCCCGGCAGCGGGAGGAGGATGACCCCCGTGACGACGATCGCGAGACCGACGAGGAAGACACCGACCTGCCAGCTCAGGTGCAGCGGGCGGCTGGCCCTGACGAATCGCGGCGCCCGCGAGCCGAGCGGGCGCTCCTCATCCTTGGTGTCCGTCTCCACGTCCATCCGGCAAACCTACCGGACCGTTCAGGCATCACCCGAACGGCGGTACGGGACAAAATCCACCTAGGCCATACGAAGGACCTTAACCTTCACAAATCGGTCAGAGGGGTTTACAACCCACCCGTAGGTGGCATGTCGATTTCGCCGACGTGCGAATCCCCGAGCGCACACTGAGCGAAAGGCCCTGGCGCTTATGAACACCACGGTCAGCTGCGAGCTGCACCTGCGCCTCGTTGTTTCAAGCGAGTCCTCACTGCCTGTACCCGCGGGCCTGCGTTACGACACCGCCGACCCGTACGCCGTCCACGCCACCTTCCACACCGGTGCCGAGGAGACCGTCGAGTGGGTCTTCGCCCGCGACCTCCTGGCCGAGGGGCTCCACCGGCCCACCGGCACGGGTGACGTCCGGGTCTGGCCCTCCCGTAGCCACGGTCAGGGGGTGGTCTGCATCGCCCTCAGCTCCCCGGAGGGCGAGGCCCTGCTCGAAGCCCCCGCGCGGGCCCTCGAATCCTTCCTGAAAAGAACGGACGCCGCGGTGCCGCCCGGCACCGAGCACCGCCACTTCGATCTGGACACGGAGCTCTCGCACATCCTCGCCGAGAGCTGAGATCCCCCGGTCCGCCACAGCCGTCCGACTCGGGGCGACGGCTGGGGCCGGTGGCCGTATACGGCCGATGACGGCGCCGCTCCCTCGGGTCACCCGCGGGAGCGGCGCCGCCGCGTGCGCGAGGGGCTAGGCTCGTGGGCCATCGGAACCGCAACGGCCAGGCCAGGAGCGACGGTGCAGATCAATCACGACACCCAGTGCGCACTCGACGATGTGGTCGACCTGCTCAACACGGCCCCCGACGGCGACGCGCCGGACGCCCTCGCCAGCGTCACCGACCTCCGCGACTTCGCGCAGCGCAACGACGTAAGCGGTGTCGGGGATCTCACCGAGAGCGACGTCCTGGCGGTACGGTCGGTACGGGACCGCTTCGCCCGCATCTTCGCCGCACCCGACGCGCGTACCGCCGCCGAGCTGGTGAACGGGCTCGTGGCCGAGGCGGGCACGACACCGCAGCTGACGGACCACGACGGCTACGACTGGCACGTGCACTACTTCGCGCCCGGCGCGTCCGTGGCGCACCACCTCGCCGCGGACGGCGGGATGGCGCTGGGGTTCATCATCGTCGCGGGCGAACGGGACCGGCTGCGGCGGTGCGAGGCGCCCGACTGCCCGCGGGCGTTCATCGACCTCTCCCGGAACCGTTCCCGGCGCTACTGCGACTCCCGTACCTGCGGGAACCGGCTGCACGTCGCGGCGTACCGGGCGCGGCAGCGGGAGTCGGCGGAGACCGCGTAGGCGGGGAGGGCCGCGCGGGGGCCGCTCACAGCAGGAACAGGTCGTACGCGCTGGTTATCGCGAGCAGGCAGCCGATGAAGGCGAGGAAGAACATCAGCGGCGGCTGCGAGAGGGCGTAGAGGCACCCCCGGGGCTCGGTGCTGAACGGGGTCTCGTGGGGCGCTTCTGGGAACTCGCCTGCGCGGTCCTGCGTGGTGTGGTGCATCTCGCCGTGATGATCGCGCAATCACCCGCCGGGAGGTGCTCAACACGCCCGTCGCAACAGTGCAGTTCGTCAGATTCCGTGCTTCTTCAGGATCGCCTCGATGTCGCTGAAGTCGTCCGCCGCGCCCGCGCCGCCGGAGCCTCCCGACGGCTTCGCCCCCGCCTTCCCGCCGGAGCCCACCGCTGGGGCCCGCCCGCCGGGCGCGGGCGCCTGCGCGCGCTCCGCGCGGACCGCCGCCCGGCGCTCCTTGCGGGACCCGCCGTCGCCGGTGCGCGCGGTGGAGCGCGCGCCCGCGACGTGCGCCACGACGAACAGCACCACGGCCACCGCGAGCACGCCGACGCCGGACCACACCTGGGGGTCGAGGACCAGATCGGCGGCCCACTTGCCGACGGCCTTGCCGACCTTCCCGCCCAGCTCCACCAGACCGGCCATCGCCAGCCCGAGGGGGAGCAGCGCGAACGCCGCGACACGGGTCGCGGTGACGAAGCGGCGCCGGTACGCCGTCAGGAAGGCGACGGCGAGACCGGCCGCGGTGAGCGCGGCGCACACGGTCGTGATGAGCATGTCTCCATCGTGCACCGTACGGGCGGTACGGGCCATGCCCGGCCGGATATTCCGGGCGCCCCTCAGGGGGATCTGCGGGGCGCCTCCTCCCTGGGTGGGAGACTGACGGGCATGAGCGACTCCTCCGACGTACGACCCGTGCTCGACTTCTGGTGCGAGCTCCAGTGCCCCGACTGCCACCGCGCCCTGGCCGATCTGCACGCGCTGCGCGAGCGGTACGGGGACGCGCTGGAGATCCAGCTGCGGCACTTCCCGTTGGAGAAGCACAAGCACGCGTACGCCGCCGCGCAGGCGGCCGAGGAGGCGTACGCGCAGGGGCGGGGCGAGGCGTTCACCGAGGCCGTGCTCGGCCGCACCGGCGAGCTGGGCGCGCGCGGCGAGCCGCTGCTCGTCGAGGTGGCCGCCGAAGTGGGTCTGGACGCCGACGAGTTGGAGACCGCGCTGATCGACGGGCGGCACCTGCTGATCGTCGACGCGGACCAGGCCGAAGGCAAGGCGATCGGCGTGACGGGCACGCCCACCTACGTCATCGACGGCGAGGTGCTGCACGGCGGCAGGAGCCAGGACGGGCTGCGGGAGCGGATCACGGGGATCGCGGACCGGCTGCTCGGGCGCTGACCTCCGGCTCGCGAGCCGCGCGTCACAGCAGGCGCTTCTCCAGGTGGTGCTCGGCGGCGCGGTAGCCCAGCGACTCGTACAGCCGCCGGGCGGGGGCGTTGTCGACGTGCACGTTGAGCCCGAGCGCGGAGGCGCCCGCGTCGCGGGACGCCCGCTCGGCGGCGCGCATGAGCGTACGGCCGTGGCCGTGGCGGCGGTACGCGTCGTGCACCTCGACCCCCCACACCCAGGCGTCCGCGGCCGGGCGGGGCGAGGCGGACGGGGAGAGCCACAGGGTGCCGACGTCCGCGCCGTCGTGGACGAGGACGCGCAGCAGCATCCCGGTGGTCGCCGGGCCGTCCGGCAGCAGCGCGCGGAGTTCGTCGGCGAGCAGCGTGCCGGCGCGGTCGGCCGGTACGCCGCGGTCGGTGAGCGCCGCGACCTGGCGGCGGCCGTCGCGTTCCCGCCAGGCGGCGAAGTCCTGCTCGGCCAGGGGGCGGAGGGTGCCGGGGGCGGGCGCCGGGTCGTCGACGGGGTGGGTGAGGGGCTTGGTCAGGGTGCGGTTGCGTTCGACGTAACCGAGCGCCCCGGCGAGCACCGACGCGCCCTCCGCGTCCGCCGGTACGGTCGCCGCGACCCGCGCGCAGCCCCAGCCCCGCAGCACCTCCTCGGCGGCCAGCAGGGCGATCGCGGCGCGCCCGCGTCGGCGTTCCGGCGGGTCGACGGCCAGCTCCGCGATGCGGCCGGTGCGCAGGCCGTACCGGGTGTCGACGGAGAGCCGGAGGGTGCCGACGGCGCGCGCGTTGTCGCAGACGGCGTACGTACGGGAGCGCGCGCCGTCCGCCGTCTGCTCCTCGGGGCCGCTGGGGCGCAGGGTGGTGGTCACCGGTCCGCGTCCGGGCTCAGACGTCGCTGTCGGCGGCGGACCGCTCGTCGAAGACGCGCATGGCCTTGGCAGTCACCGGGCCGGGTGCGCCCGGCAGTTCGCGCCCGTCGACCCGGTGGACGGCCTGCACGTCGCGGAGGGTCGAGGTCAGGAAGACCTCGTCGGCGGTGTCCAGCACGTCCAGCGGCAGGTCCGTCTCGCGCGCCCCGCACCACCGCGCGACCAGCGCGCGGGTGACGCCCGCGAGGCAGCCGGAGGCGAGCGGCGGGGTGTGCAACTCGCCGTCCAGGACGACGAAGACGTTCGAGCCGGTGCCCTCGCAGAGACGGCCGAGGGTGTTGCCGAACAGCGCCTCCGTGGCGCCCTCCCGGCGGGCGCGGGCCAGGGCGACCACGTTCTCCCCGTACGAGGTGGTCTTCAGCCCGGCGAGCGCGCCGCGCTCGTTGCGCGGCCAGGGCACCGTGATCACGGCGGTGGTGTCGGGGCGGCGGGCCGCCTCGCTGAGGGCGACGACGAGCGTCGGGCCGTCGGTCCCGCGGTCGGAGCCGAGCGGCGACGGGCCGCCGGTGTACGTGACGCGCAGCCGTCCCAGCCGCGCCGGGTTCGCCTCGGCCACCGCGACGCAGGCGCGGCGCACCTCGTCGAGGTCCGGCTCGGGCAGGCCCAGGCCGCGGGCCGAGACGGCGAGGCGGTCGAGGTGACGGGTGAGGGCGAAAGGCGTGCCGTCGTCGGTGCGGACCGTCTCGAAGACGCCGTCCCCGACGGTCAGTCCGTGGTCGAACACCGAGACCCGGGCGCTGTCCGCGTCCCGCAGGGCGCCGTCGAGCCAGATCCTCACGTCGTCGTCCTCTCGTCGCGGGCGGGGTGGCCGACACGGGCGCCGTGGCCGTACGCGCCCTCCTCCCCGTACTCCCCCGACGCTATCGCGAGCAGCCGGTCCGCCTTCAGCTCGGTCTCCTCCCACTCCCGTACGGGATCGGAGCCCCAGGTGATCCCCGCGCCCGTGCCGAAGCGCAGGACGGGACCGGCGGGCAGACCGCGTTCGATCCAGAACGTACGGATGCCGACGGCCAGTTCGCCGGTACGGCGGTCGGCGTCGACCCAGCCGATCGCGCCGCAGTACGGGCCGCGGGGCGCCGTCTCCAGCGCGCCGATCAGTTGGAGGGCACGGTGCTTGGGGGCGCCGGTGACCGAGCCGGGCGGGAACGTGTCCGCCAGCAGCGCCGCCCAGGCGTGGCGGCGGCGGTCCGGGGCGAGTTCACCGCGGACGGTGGACACGAGGTGCACCAGGCCGGGGTGGGGTTCGACGGCGCAGAGCGCCGGGACGGTGACGGTGCCGGGCGTACAGACGCGGCCGAGGTCGTTCCGTACGAGATCGACGATCATCACGTTCTCCGCGTGGTCCTTCTCCAGCAGCTCGGCGGCGGTGCGCGCGGTGCCCTTGATCGGGCCGGAGCTGACGTTGTCGCCGTCGCGGCGGAGGAAGAGTTCGGGCGAGGCGGTGGCGACCTCCACGCCGTGCGCGGGGAGGCGCACGGTGCCCGCGTACGGGGCGGGGTTGCCGCGCGCGAGCAGCGCGGCGAGCCGGTCGACGTCGCTCGCGGCCGGGTCCGGGTCGGGCAGGGGCGCGGTGAGGACGCGGCAGAGGTTCGCCTGGTACACGTCACCGGCGGCTATGTGCTCCCGTACGCGGCGCACGCCCGCGACGTACGCGTCCCGGTCCAGCGAACCGGTCCAGTCTCCGGGAGCGGGTCCGCGCCAGGACGCGGGCGAATTCCGTACGGCGCGGACGTGCCCGGGGTCGGGCCGTACGTCGCCGAAGCGCGCGCACGTGAGCCCGCCCTCGAACGTGGCGACCACCGCCCACCAGCCCGTGGAATCAAGGGCGGTGGGGTCGTCGGTGACGTCGCGCAGGTCGGTGGCGACGAGCCCGCCGAAGCGGGCGAGAGGCGCGGGAACGGACACGGGACGAGTGTAGGAGGGGGGCTTCGGGAGGCGTTTGGGGGAAAGCGAATTTGAGCTGGTCGCCGAATCCGCTAAAGTTCAACACGTCGCCGGGTGCAACGCACCGGGAAGGACATCTGCGGACGTAGCTCAGCTGGTAGAGCACCACCTTGCCAAGGTGGGGGTCGCGAGTTCGAATCTCGTCGTCCGCTCGGATCGGGGTACTGTGAACCCTGGCATGGTGGAGTGGCCGAGAGGCGAGGCAACGGCCTGCAAAGCCGTCTACACGGGTTCGAATCCCGTCTCCACCTCGGACGATTAGCTCAGCGGGAGAGCGCTTCCCTGACACGGAAGAGGTCACTGGTTCAATCCCAGTATCGTCCACTGGTCCGCTATCGTGGACCGTCCCGCGCGATTAGCTCAGCGGGAGAGCGCTTCCCTGACACGGAAGAGGTCACTGGTTCAATCCCAGTATCGCGCACAGAGGAAAGCCCCCGGCCGCTCACGCGGTCGGGGGCTTTCTCGTGGCGCCGGTCAGGCCGGTCGGCCCCGTCCGTCGGGCGTCAACTTCCGTACGGACGGGACCTCTTGCGTATCGTTACCGTTCCGTGAGGAGCCCGGACCCGGCCGCCGGGAGATCGGGGCCGGTCGCCTGTCGCCGGTCGCGGTCAGGACGAGAACAGCATGCGGCCGAAGCCACGCTGGTGGCCGTGGTGCCCATGGTGGCCGTGATGTCCGTGGTGCCCCTGCTGCGGCGCTCCCCATGCGGGCGCGGGCGGGGACGGGTACGACTGCGCGCCGGGGCCGGGCGGCGCGGGCGGGGGTGCCTGCTGCGACCACTGCGCCTCGAAGCGGCTGAGGGCCTCCAGCTCGCCGTAGTCGAGGAAGATCCCCCGGCAGCCGCTGCACTGCTCGATCTGGACCCCGCTGCGTGAGAACGACTGCATCGGCGCACGGCACTTGGGACACTGCATCGTCGGATTCATCTCCTCGGCGTTCGCTTCCCCGGCGTACGACGCGCGGGCCGGACAAGCGTACGGCCGTCCCCCCGTCCGTGTTCCGGTATCGCGGCAATACGGGCGCAGGCGGACACCAACGCCTCCTCGTACGCGTCGAACGGACGGGCCTCCGCGACCGCCTTCGCCACCGCCGTGGCAGCCGTCTGGGCGGTCAACGCGCGGGCGGGGGCGTCGAGTCGGGGCCAGGGGTCGTCCGCCCACGGGTCGCCGCCGCGCTCGGCGGACGCGTACCGGTAGGCGTGCAGCAGGCGTTGCCACGCCTCCGGCGGCAGCACCCCGGCCGCGAACCAGGCGGCGGGCCGCGCCAGGTCCCAGACCGGGTCGCCGGTGCCCAGGTCGTCCACGTCGATGAGCCGCCAGGGGCCGTACGGGGCGGGCGCGCGGACCAACTGCCCGAGGTGGAAGTCCCCGTGGCAGAGGGCGGGCGTAGGGGGCACGTCCGTACCCGGCGGCCCGGCGCCCGCCTCGGCGCGGCACCAGGCGGGGAGACCGGCCCAAACGCGTTCCACGAGGTGAGCGGCGACGGCGTGCGGGGTGGTGGCGTGCGCGGACGCGGGTTCCGGCGGGCGGGCACGGACGGGCGCGGGCGCAGGTGCGGTCAGTGCCGCGCGCATCCGTTCCACCGCGCGCGCCGCCTTCAGCGGGCCGCGCGCCGTCGGCAGCGGTCCGCAGCCGAGGCTCCGGCGGAGCGCGTCGGGGCGTACGGCGTGCAGGTGCGCGAGGAGCGTTCCCGCCGCCTCCCACGGGGCGTCGTCCGGGGCGTCGGGGTCGACGGGTACGCCGTACGGCCAGAGCGTCGCCGCGCGACCGTCGTCGAGCCGGGCCACCGTGCCGGGCGGCAGCGGCGGCAGGAGGACACCGGCCAGGTCGGGGTGGGCGGCGACCCGCAGCCGCAGGGCGAGTTCGGCCGCGTCGCAGTCGGGGGCGTGGGCCTTCGCGACGGTGTCGCCGAGCCGTACGACGGTGCCGTCCGCGCGGTCGGCGAGCACGAGGGGGTCGGTCGCCGGGCCGGGTGGTCCGGGGTGTGGGGCGCCATGTCCGCCGCGGTCCGCCCGGACGAGACCGGCGAGTGCGGTGGTGAGCGCGGTCGGGTCGGGGGCGTCGTGCTGCTGCATGCGGCCGGATCGTACGCGGGCGGGCCCGTACGCGTCGGGCTCCGGCGGGAGGCGGGAAGGCGGAGGTCCGGAGACCGGGGGCAGGGAGGTGCCGGTGGCCCGGCCGGTACCGGACAGGCGAAAGCCCGGGCAGCTCCCCAGCTGCCCGGGCTCATCAGTCGCCCGCCGCACCCCCGTCCCCACGGGGCTGATGGCCGGATGTCCCCGACTCGGGCCGCTCTCCCGAGCCCGGGGCGCCGCTCAGCGCCCCAGCAATCCGGCTACGGACGACGCTTGCACGACCACCGCGTCCACCCCGCCGAAGGCGACGGCGAGCACGGCGGCCAGGGGGAGCACCATCGCGGCTGCCACCAGCGGGTGCCGACGGTCGCCGGAACGCGTGCCGACCGCGGCGATCGCCGCCAGCCGTCCCTGCGCCCGGGGCGTCGCGCGCCCTGCGGTGTACGCCATGATCTGCTCCTCCGGTCCGGGGGCGGCGGGCGTCTGACCTCGGGGGACGAGTGCTGCGCCCGCCGCTTGAGAGCAACATTAGGCCGGACGTGAACGGCGAGCGTCATGCCCGCGTACTGACTCCGGGGCCTCCCGCAGGATGACTCCTGACGTGCCCGGATACTCCCCAGGGTGGAGAACGGTCCCGTTCTCCCGGGGACTTCCCGGAGGGGCCGGAGTCCGGTTCCCGGGCCCCGCCCGGTGCGCGCGGGGCGGGGCGGTGGGGATGAGGGGTTGTACTCCGGGTGTACGGCGGGGGTGCCGCCCTCGGACCGTCGCTCCCGTACGCGGGGGGCCCGGGGCCGTACGGACGGCCGGGCCCGTACGCGAGCCGCCCGTACGGGGTGACTTCCCTCACTCGCGCGCTCCCCCGCGTACGCCCGGAGCGCCGCGCCGGGCGCTCCTCATCCGCGCCGGTCGCGCGCCCACGCGCCGTCGAAAGGGGCTCGCGCCGGGTCCCCGACGGCGACCCTTCGTGCCGTCAGTTTCCGTCGTCGGGCGCGGCGTTGACGCGGCGCGGGCCGCCGGACGCGTCCGGCCACGACCGGCCCCGAGCCCGTACGCAGGGGATATCGACCGCCGCTGACATTCCGTCTGACACCGGGGGTGCCGCCTATCGTGGCTACGGCCCCGCAGTCCGTAAGCTGTCCCTCGGTAAACGGACGTGCAGCAGTGGGACCTCCCGCCGCCTGCGGGGACGGGGCCTCCCGCCGCACGCAGGTACGGAGCCGCCTCACCGGACGTAGGGGAACGACATGGCGATGACGCGGCTCCGGCGCGAGGACCCGCGAGTCGTCGGATCGTTCCGGCTGCACAGACGGCTCGGCGCCGGGGGCATGGGGGTCGTCTACCTCGGCTCCGACCGGCGCGGGCAGCGCGTGGCGCTGAAGGTGATCCGGCCGGACCTGGCGGAGGACCAGGAGTTCCGTTCCCGGTTCGCCCGCGAGGTGTCCGCGGCACGGCGTATCCGCGGCGGGTGCACGGCGCGGCTGGTGGCCGCGGACCTGGAGGCGGAACGGCCGTGGTTCGCCACGCAGTACGTGCCGGGGCCGTCGCTGCACGACAAGGTGAACGAGAGCGGGCCGCTGCCCCCCTCGCAGGTGGCGTCGATCGGCGCGGCGTTGGCCGAGGGCCTCGTCGCCGTGCACGAGGCGGGGGTGGTGCACCGCGACCTGAAGCCGTCGAACATCCTGCTGTCCCCCAAGGGCCCCCGCATCATCGACTTCGGGATCGCCTGGGCGACGGGCGCGAGCACGCTCACGCACGTGGGTACGGCCGTCGGCTCGCCCGGTTTCCTCGCGCCGGAGCAGGTGCGGGGCGCGGCGGTGACACCGGCCACGGACGTCTTCGCGCTGGGGGCCACCCTCGCGTACGCGACGACGGCGGACTCCCCGTTCGGGCAGGGGAGTTCGGAGGTGATGCTGTACCGCGTGGTGCACGAGGAGCCGCAGCTCCACCGCGTGCACGCGGCGCTGGCGCCGCTGGTCGAGGCGTGCCTGGTGAAGTCGCCGGAGGACCGGCCGAGCACCCTGCAACTCTCCCTGCGGCTGAAGGAGATCGCGGCCCGCGAGGCCCGCGGCGTCCCGGAGGGCGGCCCGTCGCCCGTACCACCGCAGTCGAAGGCGGCGCCGAAGACGCAGGCGCACCGGCCGCCGGTGGCGCGCGCCGACGAGTACGCGCGGCAGCGTACGCAGCGCGAGCCGGGCGGCGGTGGCGAGCAGCGCGGCGGCGAGCCGACCGGCCCGCAGCGGGCGTCCGCGTCCCGGCCGGGGCAGCGCCCGGCGGGCGGCTCCTCGGGCGCGCGGCGCCCGGCGGGGGCGCAGCGGCCTCCGCAGCCGCGGGCGGGCGCGCGTTCCGGCGCGGGCGCGCGGCAGGGCGCGGACTCGCGCGCCGGTACGGGGTCGCGGGCGGGTACGGGTTCCCGTGCCGGTGGCGGGTCACGGCCGGGCGGCGGGCCCCGTTCCGGTACGGGTCGGCGGCCGGTGGCCAACGAACGGCTGCTGCGGCAGCGGCTCGTGGTGTTCGTGACGGTGACGCTGCTGGTGGCGCTCGGGATCGCGGCGGCGCAGGGCTGCCAGGGCAACCTGCGCGGCGCGGACGCGCCGTCCCCGCGCGGGCAGGTGGAGCGCGTGCTCCCCGGCGCGGACGGGGCGCACGACGCGGAGCGTACGGCGGGCTCCCCGCGCGGGGCGGGGAGCGCCGGGGCCGAGGGCCCCGGCGCGCGGAACGGCGTACGGCACGTGGCGGGGACCGGCGGGAGCTGACCGCCCGCGCGGGGCGCGCGCACGGGCGTGCGGTACGGCCGTACGCCGGGGTCCGCGCCGGGCGGACGGGGCGCTCAGTGCGCCCGACCGTCCGAGCCGTGCCGGTCCGGGAACAGCAGCCGGATCTTGTCCGCGGCGCGATGGCCGTCCGGCACCCCCTCGACCAGCGCCACCTTCGCGGAGGCGTGCCCGGTGCGGAGCGGCAGGATCGCCTGGTACCGCGGGGAGTCGTACCAGGCGCGTGCGCTCGCCAGGTCGGGGAACTCCAGCAGTACGACGTCGCCGTCCCACTCCCCCTCGCACCCGACGAGTCGGCCGCCGTGCACGAGGAAGCGGCCACCGTAGGGCGCCGTCGTGGCCTCGATGCGCTCCATGTACTCCGCGATCTCCTCGTCCGGCTCGACGTCCCGCAGGAGGCCGAGCGCGTAGCCGCGCGGCGCGTCCGTCATGTCGGCACCCGGTCCAGGAAGCCGCGTACGTCCTCGATCCGGCCCGACTCGTCCAGCACCACGACGTCGAAGCCGATCACCGGCGGTTCGGCCCCCTCCGGGCCGAGGCCCCAGCGGAACCGCGTCTGGCGGTGGTGCGTGTCGGCCTCCCCCACCTCGGTGAACACCCACCCGGGGAACCGCGCGTGGACGCCGTCGATGACCGCCGCGATGCCCTCGTGGCCCGCGACCTCGGCCAGCGGGTCGGTGTAGCGCGCCGCGGGCGACCAGTGGGCGGAGAGGAGCGCCGCGCGCTCGTCCCCGGTCGCGTTCCAGGTGGCCAGGTACCGCCCGACGATGTCCGTCGTGTACGTCATGCCCGTCTCCGTTCGTGCCGGTCTTCGTGCCGGATGTCCGTCGCGGTCGGCCGGTGCCGGACCGCCGTTGCCCACGATGCTGGCCCGGCACGGTCCTCCCGGCCATGACCTCGGAGGTCATGGGCCGCCCGACGCGGCGTCCTAGACTCGCGGGCATGAGCGTCGCAGCCGAGGTACCGCCGGTCGGTGAGCTGCTGCGGACCTGGCGCGAGCGGCGCCGGTTCAGCCAGCAGGAGTTGTCCGACCTGTCGCGGGTGTCGACCCGGCACCTCAGCCGCGTGGAGACGGGCCGGGCGCACCCGACGGCGGAGATGCTGCTGCGCCTCTCCGTCCACCTGGACGTACCGCTGCGGGACCGCAACCGCCTGCTCCTCGCGGCCGGTTACGCGCCGCGTTACCGCGACCGCCCGCTGGACGACGTGTCCGTGGCGGTGGTGATGGACGGGCTGCGCCGCCTCCTCGACGCCCATCTGCCGTACCCGGCCCTGTTGTTGGACGACCACTGGGACATCGTGGACGCGAACGCGGCCGTCGACCGGCTGCTGGTCGGCTGCGCTCCGGAGCTGCTGGAGCCGCCCGTCAACGTGGTACGGGTCTGCCTGCACCCGGACGGGCTGGCCGACCGGATCGCCAACTACGCCGAGTGGGGCGGCCAGTTGCTGCGTCAGGTCGGCCACCGCGCCGAGCGCACCCATGACCCGCGGCACCGTCGACTGGCCGCGGAGATCGCCGGGTACGTCGACGGGCACACCGGCCGTACGGGCGCCGCCGCCGCGCCCGCCGGGCCGGTGCTCACCCTCGAACTCGTCGTGGACGGCGCCCTGTCGCGGTTCTTCAGTACGAGCGCCACGCTCAGCACCGCCACCGACGCGGCCCTCGAAGGGCTGCACCTGGAGACGTTCCTGCCCGCCGACGACGCGACCCGCCGCCGGTTCGACGGGCGGTGAACGGGCCGTACGGGCGCGGGACCCGTACGGCCCGAAGGCGTCGGAACCGCCCCGGCGGCTACAGCCGGAACCCCGCCGGGCCGCGCACCGCCGAGGCGGCCAACGCGCCGATCCGAGCGGCGGACGCGGGCACGCCGGGCGCCCGCTGGGCCCAGGCCACGAACTCCGCGGGGGCGAGCCCCGGGGGCGGGTCACCGAGGTACGGGAGCGCGTACAGCGGCGTGTTGGGCTCACTGCGCCAACTCTCGGCCAACGAACCGATGTCCACGGCGTCGAAGCCGAGGACGTCGAGGAGGGCGGTCACCCGCCGCTTCGCGGCGGGGTCGTCGCCGGACAGCGGCAGCGCCGTACGGTCGGGTGCCCCCGGGGGCCGGGACAGTTCCAGCATCTGGCGGGGGCCGATGCTGTGGAGGGTCTTGACGACGTGGCTGTCGCGGAGGTGGCGCTGCACCAACTGGCTCGAGGTGAGGGTGTCGTCGTCGAGTGCGGGGAGGGAGAAGCCGGGGTACAGCGCGTAGTTGGTGGGGTCGATCACCGTACGGCCCGCCAGCGCTTCCCGGGGCAGCTGCTCGTGGACCGCCAACGGCACTGCGGCGACGACCAGTTCGGCTGCCGCGGCCGTCTCGGCGGGTGTCGCGGCGCGGGCCCGTTCGCCCAGCTCCGCGACCAGGTCCGCCAGGGTCGCGGGCCCGCGCGAGTTGCTGAGCACCACCCGTAGCCCGGCGTCCACGGCACGACGGGCCAGTGCGGCGCCGACCATGCCGGTGCCGATGATGCCCAGGGTCCTCGGGGATGTCGTACACACCGCGGTGCTCCGTTCGCCGTCTCCTCCGCCGCCGTCGCACGGCCCGCGAGCCGTCACCCCGGCAGGCGCCTGGTCCCCATCCCAGCCGCGCCGAACTGGGCGAACAAGGAGCAACCAGCGCCCGCAGCGATCACTTCACGTGATGGATGAGGGGGCGCGTGATACATCAGGGACATGGAGCTGAGAGCACTGCACCATTTCGTGACCGTCGCCGAGGAGCTGCAATTCGGCCGGGCGGCGGCGCGGCTGAACATCGTGCAGTCGGCCGTGAGCCAGCAGATCGCCCGGCTCGAACGGGAGCTGGGCGTACGGCTGTTGGACCGCTCGTCCCGGCACGTACGGCTCACCCCGGCAGGTGAACGGGTGCTCGTCGCGGCCCGCGACACCCTCGCCTCGGCCGCCCGGGTCCGGGTCGTCGCCGGGGAACCGGCCGCGGTGCTGCGGATCGGTACGGCGCCCTGGGGCACGCGGCGCCTCGACCGCGCCCTGGACCGGCTGCGCGAGGGCGAACGGCCCGCCGAGCCGCGGTTGGTCGACCTCCCGGAGGCCGACCGGCTGGCGGCCGTCCACGACGGCGCGCTGGATCTGGCGCTGGTACGCGGCGCGGTCGCGCCCACGACGGCCCGGGTGGTGCGTACCTGGTCGGAACCGCTGCACGCGGTCGTCGCGCGCGACCATCCCGCCGCCGACGCGCCCGCCGTAGCACTGCGCCGTCTCGACCCCCGGGGGTTGCGGCTCCCCGCGCGCGAGAGCGACCAGCCGCTGCACGACGCGCTCCTCGCCGCGCTCCCGCTGGCGCCGCACCGGCCGCCGTCCGGTGACCTGTCCAACGTCCTCTTCGAGGTCGGCCGGGACCCCGACGCCTGGACCCCGCGACCCGCCGACGGGCTCGCGGCCGCCCTCCCCGCACGCCTGCGGCACGTCCCGTTCGACCCGCCCCTGTCGGTGGACGGCCATGTGGTCACCTCGCTGGCCACCCCGGAGCCGTGCGTCGCCTCGTACGCGGCCGCGTTCGCCGACTGAGCGCACGGGCCGCCGCCGTGACCGCCCCCGGAAAGACCGAGGGGCTTCCCCGGGCGGGTCGCCCGGGAAAGCCCCTCTCGTGCGTCCCGCCGGTGAAGGTTGAGAAGACGATCACGAGCAGGACAGCTGTGCGCCCCGCCGTCAGGGGGCGAGGAGCAGGCTGTCGCCGCGCTCCTTGGCGGCGGCGTAGCGCTTGGCCACGTCCTGCCAGTTGACGACGGCCCACATGGCGTCGATGAAGTCGACCTTCTGGTTCTTGTACTGGAGGTAGAACGCGTGCTCCCACGCGTCGAAGACCAGGATCGGCGTGGAGCCCTGGCCGACGTTGCCCTGGTGGTCGTAGACCTGCTCGACGATGAGGCGGCCGCTCAGCGGCTCGTACGCGAGAACGCCCCAGCCGGAGCCCTGGGTCGTGGCGGCGGCCTTGGTCAGCTGCGCCTTGAACCCGGCGAACGAGCCGAAGGACTCGGTGAGCGCGTCGGCCAGGTCGCCCACACCGTCGGCGGCGAGGGGCTCGCCGCCGCCGTCGCCGGTCATGTTGTGCCAGTAGATGGAGTGCAGGATGTGGCCGGAGAGGTGGAAGGCCAGGTTCTTCTCCAGGCCGTTGATCGACCCCCACGACTCCTTGTCCCGCGCCTCGGCGAGCTGCTCCAGGGTGTCGTTCGCGCCCTTCACGTACGCCGCGTGGTGCTTGTCGTGGTGCAGCTCGACGATCTGCGGGTTGATGACCGGTTCGAGCGCCGCGTAGTCGTACGGAAGTTCCGGGAGCGTGTAAACCGCCATGGTCGACGTCCTCCGACCTAATTGCGAATGGTATGCAACTGCACGCTAGCACCAGCAGTGGCGGCGTGCCGCCCCGGCAGGCGACCCGGACCCTCCCTGGTCGTCCGAGGCGACCCGTGCACCGCCGCCCCCATGACGCGACCCGGCCCGAGTGGCAACGGGCGGACCCCGGAGGGGATCTGACGGGACGACGTACACCGCGGGGGCCATCCCGTCCTCGGCGACCGGCCGCACATTCGTTCCGCCCTTCCGGGCACACGGCATGCCCGCCCTTGTTGCACACTGTATGCAACAACTCATGGCATGCAGGAGTACGGGAGGGGGTCGCCGTGGGTTCACCGGTCGTGCTCGGCATCGAGTCGTCGTGCGACGAGACGGGCGCGGGCGTCGTACGCGGCGGACGGCTGCTGGGCCACGCGCTGGCGTCGAGCATGGACGAGCACGCCCGCTACGGCGGCGTCGTGCCCGAGATCGCGGCCCGCGCGCACGTCGAGGCGCTGCGGCCCGTCGTACGGGAGGCGCTGGACGACGCGGGCCTGGGCTTCGCGGACGTCGGGGCCGTCGCCGTCACGACGGGGCCGGGCCTCGCCGGCGCGCTCCAGGTGGGGCTGGCCGGGGCGAAGGGACTGGCGTACGCGCTCGGAGTCCCGCTGTACGGCGTGCACCACCTGGCCGGGCACGTCGCCGCCGACACGTTGGAGCACGGGCCGCTGCCCGACCCCTGCGTGGTGCTGATCGTCTCCGGCGGGCACACCTCGCTGCTGCTCGTACGCGATCTCGTACGGTCCCCGATCGCGCACCTCGGGGACACCCTCGACGACGCGGCCGGGGAGTGCTTCGACAAGGTCGCGCGCGTCTTCGGCCTGCCCTACCCCGGCGGCCCGGCCGTCGACCGGGCGGCGCGTACGGGGAATCCGCGCGCCGTCGCCTTCCCCCGCCCACTGGCCGGGTCGCCGGACCATCCGTACGACTTCTCGTTCTCCGGGCTCAAGACCGCCGCCGCCCGCTGGGCGGAGGGCCACGCGGGCCGCGCCCTGCCGACGGCGGACGGCGCCGCCTCACTCCAGGAGGCGGTGGCGGACGTGCTCACCCGCAAGGCCGTCGCGGCGTGCGCGGAACACGGCGTGGGCACGCTGGTGGTGGTCGGCGGCGTCGCCGCGAACTCGCGCGTACGGTCCCTCGCCGAGGAACGCTGCCGGGCGGCGGGTATCACCTTGCGCGTACCGCCGTTGCGCCTGTGCACCGACAACGGAGCGATGATCGCCGCCGTCGGGGACCTCCTCGTACGCTCCGGTGCCGAACCGGCGCCACTCGATCTGTCGGTGGACCCGTCGGCACCGCTGGAGTACGCCGCCCTCCACCCCGTCGGCGCGCGGGTGGCGACGCGGTGACCGTACGCGTCGTGGACAGTGCCGTCGTGCTGCGTCACGCCGCCAGGGTGCGCTCCGTCCACACCGGCGCGTTCGGCCCGCCGCCGTGGAACGAGGGCGCGGAGCAGGCGGCGGCGTTCGCGGCACGCCTCCCGGCGGACGTACGCCGCCCCGGCTTCACCGCCGCCCTCGCGTTCGACGCGGGGGAGGTCGTCGGCTTCGCCACCGCGTTCACCACCGGTACGCCCTTCCCCACCGGCCGCTGCTACCCCCAGGCCGCCACCTCCCTCGGACCGCGGCGCACCGCCGACTGGCTCTGCGGCGCCCGCGAGGTCGACGAGTTGGCCGTCCTCCCCGACCACCAGGGCAACGGAATCGCCACGGAACTGCTCGCCACCGTGACCACGGACGCGCCGAAGGGCCGCGCCTGGCTCCTCACCTCCGTACGGTCCGCCCCCGCCCTGGCCTTCTACCGCCGCCAGGGCTGGACCCAGGCCACCCACCCCGCCCCCGAGGGCCACGGGATCGCCGTGTTCCTCGGCCCCCGCCACCCCGCCCGGCATCTGGCCGCCCGGCCCCTGTGACCACCGGAGACCGCGCCACCGCCGGCACCCGGCCCGGTCGGTCCCGTTCGAGCCGTACGACGCGGGTGAAGGAGGTCAGGGGCGCGTCGCGTAGAAGGCCACGGCGGAGGCGGCGGCCACGTTGAGGGAGTCCACTCCCGCCGCCATCGGGATCATCACCCGCTCGTCGGCGGCGCGCAGGGCGGCGGGCGACAGGCCGTCGCCCTCGGTGCCGAGCAGCAGGGCGAGCTTCGGGTGGCGGCGGGCGGCCAGTTCACCGATCTCGACGGACCGTTCGTCGAGGCAGAGCGCGGCCGTGACGAAGCCGTGGCGGCGGAGCAGTCCGAGGTCGTCGGGCCACGCGGTCAGCCGCGTCCACGGGACCTGGAGGACGGCGCCCATCGACACCTTCACGGCCCGCCGGTAGAGCGGGTCGGCGCAGCGCGGGGACAGCAGGACGGCGTCCACACCGAGGGCGGCGGCGTTACGGAATGCGGCGCCCACGTTGGCGTGGTCGACGGTGTCCTCGAGGACGGCGACGCGTCGCGCCGCGCCGAGGAGGTCGTCCACCGGGGGCAGCGGCTCGCGGTGCAGGGAGGCCAGCGCGCCGCGGTGCACGTGGTAGCCGGTGACGCGTTCGGCCAGTTCGGGTGTGACGGTGTAGACGGGCGCGGTCGCCGCGGCGATCACGTCGTCCATCACGCCCAGCCACTTCGCGGACAGCAGCATCGACCGCATGCGGCAACCGGCGTGCAGGGCGCGGCGGATGACCTTCTCGCCCTCCGCGATGAACAGCCCCTCGGCGGGCTCGCGTGCGCGTCGCAGCGCGACGTCGGTGAGTCCGGTGTAGTCGTGCAGGCGCGGGTCGTCGGGGCTGTCGACGGTGACGGGTTCGGCCACGGGCGCTGCCGCCTTCCGGGTCTCGTGCCCGCGACCCGCGCCCCGTACGGCGGGGCGGGCGGCGGAGCGTACGCAGTCGGGCTGGGTCGGGGGCGGGTACGGGGCCGGTTCAGCTCCCGGCGGCCGGGCGGAGCGAGACGACGTCCCCGACGACGATCACCGCGGGCGGCCGTACGCCCTCCGCCACGACCGTCTCCCCGAGCGTCGCCAGCGTCGCGTCCACGCGCCGTTCCGCGGCCGTCGTACCCTCCTGGACGACGGCGACCGGGGTGTCCGGCGACCGCCCGTGCCGGACGAGGGTCTCGGCGATGGCGCCCGCGCGTTCGACGGCCATCAGCAGCACCAGCGTCCCGCGCAGCCGGGCGAGCGCCTCCCAGTCGACGAGCGAGGCGGGGTCGTCGGGCGCCACATGGCCGCTGGCCACGGTGAACTCGTGCGCCACCCCCCGGTGCGTGACCGGGATGCCGACCACGGCGGGCACGCTGACCGCGCTGGAGATGCCGGGCACGATCGTCACCGGCACCCCGGCCGCCGCCAGCTGCTCGGCCTCCTCCATGCCGCGCCCGAAGACGAACGGGTCGCCGCCCTTGAGGCGTACGACGGCGCGGCCCGCCTTCGCGTGCTCGATCAGCGCGGCGTTGATCGCCTCCTGCGCCATGGCGCGGCCGTACGGGATCTTGGCGGCGTCGATCACCTCGACGTGCGGCGGGAGTTCGTCGAGGAGGTCGCGCGGGCCGAGGCGGTCCGCGACCACGACGTCCGCGTCGGACAGGAGGCGGCGCCCGCGCACGGTGATCAGGTCCGGGTCGCCGGGCCCGCCGCCCACGAGCGCGACGCCCCCGGTACGGGTGCGGCGGTGCGGGGCGGCGATGCTGCCGTCGCGCAGGCCCTCGACGATGGCGTCCCGTACGACGGCGGACCGGCGCGGGTCCTGCCCGGTGAGCACCGCCACGGTGACGCCCTCGCTGCGGCCGGTGGCGGGCGTCCAGGCGGTGGCGGCGTCGGCGTCGTCGCTGCGTACGGCCCACACCCGGTGCGCCTCCGCCTCCGCCGAGGCGGCGGTGTTGGCGTCGGGGTCGTCGGTGGCGATCAGGGCGTACCAGGCGTCGGCCAGGTCGCCCGCGCGGAACGGGCGGCGTTCCCAGGTGAGTTCACCGGCGGTGGCCATCGCCTCGACGGACGGCGTGGCCGACGGGGAGACGAGCGTGATGTCCGCACCCGCGGCGATCAGCGCGGGCAGGCGGCGCTGGGCGACGGTGCCGCCGCCGAGCACCACGACCCGCCGACCGGCGAGGCGCAGCCCTACGGGGTATGCGGGTGTTTCGGACATCGCGTGCGGCTCCTCGGCGGTGGCGCGGTGCCGCTGCGGCGTCGGAGCGGCGGTGACGGTACGGGGGCGGGGCGGGGGGCTGTGGCGGCGGGCGGTGCGGGGCGTACGGGTACGGGACCGCGCGCCGGGCGTGCGTACGTACGGTGCGCGGGCGGGCCGGGCGGGGCGCACGGGTGCGCGCGCGGGTCCCCCGCCACCCTAGAGCGCCGCTCCGCGCGTGGACGCGCGGGCCGCACGCGGACGCGCGCACCCGGGCCCGCGCACCGGTCGTCCGGCGCGCGGGCCCGCGGGCGTCAGTTCTTCTCGGTGACGCCCGCCGAGTCGAACGTCGCGACCTCGTGCATCGCGCGCGCCGCGCTCTGCACCATCGGCAGGGCGAGCAGCGCGCCCGTACCCTCACCGAGCCGCAGGTCCAGGTCGATCAGCGGACGCAGCCCCAGCTTCGTCAGGGCCGCGACGTGGCCGGGCTCGGCGCTCCGGTGCCCGGCGACGCACGCCGCCAGCGCCTCCGGCGCGATCTGCCGCGCGACCAGGGCGGCGGCGCCCGCGCTGACCCCGTCGAGGATGACGGGCGTACGGAGCGACGCGCCGCCGAGGATCAGCCCGGTGAGCGCCGCGTGCTCCAGCCCGCCGACGGCGGCGAGCAGCCCGACCGGGTCCGCCGCGTCGGGCTGGTGCAGCTGGAGGGCGCGGCGGACCACGTCGACCTTGCGCGCGTGGGTCTCGTCGCTGATGCCCGTACCGCGCCCGGTCACCTCGGCGGGGTCGGCGCCGGTGCAGGCCGCGATCAGGCAGGCCGACACCGTGGTGTTGGCGATCCCCATCTCACCGGTGAGCAGCGCCTTGTTGCCCGCCGCCACCAGGTCGCGGGCGGTCTCGATGCCGACCTCGACCGCGCGCAGCACCTCCTCGCGGGTGAGCGCCGGACCCTGCGTCATGTCGGCGGTCCCGGCCCGTACCTTGCGGGGCAACAGGCCAGGCGTGGCGGGCAGTTCGGTCGCCACGCCGACGTCGACGACGCAGACCTCGGCGCCGACCTGGTGCGCGAAGGCGTTGCAGACGGCGCCGCCGCCGAGGAAGTTGGCGACCATCTGCGCCGTCACCTCCTGCGGCCACGGGGTGACGCCCTGGGCGTGCACACCGTGGTCACCGGCGAACACCGCGACGGCGGCGGGCTCCGGCACCGGCGGCGGGCACTGCCGGGACAGGCCGCACAGCTGCGCGGAGATGATCTCCAGCATGCCGAGCGCGCCCGCGGGCTTGGTCATCCGCTTCTGCCGCTCCCACGCCTCACCGAGCGCCTTCGCGTCCAGCGGCCGGATGCGTTCCAGGGTCTCGGCCAGCAGGTCGTGCGGCTCGGCACCGGGCAGCGCGCGGCGCCCGTACGCCTCCTCGTGCACGACCCACGACAGCGGACGGCGCTTGGACCAGCCCGCCTGCGCCAGCTCGGGCTCGTCGGGGAACTCGTCCACGTAGCCGATGCAGAGGTACGCGACCACCTCGAGGTGCTCGGGGAGGTCGAGCGTACGCACCAGCTCGCGCTCGTCGAAGAAGCTGACCCAGCCGACGCCGAGGCCCTCGGCGCGCGCGGCGAGCCAGAGGTTCTCGACGGCGAGCGCGGAGGAGTACGGCGCCATCTGCGGCTGGCTGTGCCGACCGAGGGTGTGGCGGCCGCCACGGGTGGGGTCGGCGGTGACGACGATGTTCACGGGGGTGTCGAGGATCGCCTCGATCTTCAGTTCCTTGAACTGCTTCGCCCGCGCCTTGGGCAGCGACTTGGCGTACGCCTCCCGCTGGCGCTGGGCCAGCTCGTGCATCGTGCGGCGGGTGTCCTCGGAACGGATGACCACGAAGTCCCACGGCTGGGAGTGGCCGACGCTCGGCGCGGTGTGGGCCGCTTCGAGCACGCGGAGGAGCACCTCGTGCGGGATGGGGTCGGGGCGGAAGCCGTTGCGGATGTCGCGCCGTTCGCGCATGAGGCGGTGGACGGCCTCGCGTTCGGCCTCGTCGTAGCCGGGGGCCGGGGGGCCGGACGGGGGGACGGGGGCCGCCGCCACCGGCTCGGGGGACGCGGGCGCCTCGGCCACGGGGGGCTCCGCCGCGGGGGCCTCGGCCGCCGACGGCTCGGGCTCCGGCCGGGGTTCGGGCTGCGGCTCCGGCTCGACCTCCCCCACGGGGGCGGCGTCCGGTACGGGCTCCGACGGTACGCCGTCAGGGGACGGCGCGGCTTCGGCCGCCGGGCCGTCCTCGCTTATCGACGCGGCGGGCACCGCTTCCTCCGTCCCCTCGGGGACGGCGACCGGCTCGGACGCCTCCGGGGCGGGCGCGTCGGCCACCACCGGCTCCGGTGCGGGCTGGGGCTCGGGCTCCGGCACGGGAGCGGCCTCGGGTACGACCGGCGCGGCGGCGGCGTCCGGTTCGGCCACCTCCGCAACGGGCGGCTCGGGTGCGGGCTCTTCCGGTACGGGCTGTTCGGGTACGGCCGTCTGCGGAACGGCGGCCTCCACCGGCTCGGGCGCCGCCTCCGGTTCCACGGGCGCCGCGACCGCCTGGGGCTCCGCCACCGGCTCGGGCGCCGCGACGGCCTCGGTCAACCCCTCGGCGGCGGCCACCGGTTCCCCGGGGGCCGCGTCCGGCACGGGATCGGTGACCGCGGCCTCCGCTTCCGGCTCCGGTACGACGACGGCCTCGGGCGCCTCGGGCACGACCGGCGCCTCGGGCTCCGGGAGCGCTTCGGCGGCGTCCGGTGTGACGGCCACCTCGACCGCCTCGGCCGGTTCCGCGCGCGGCGCGGGCACGTTCACGTCCTCGGCCTCGCCGACGGCCGCGTCGCCGACCGGTGCCACGGCGGGGTCCGCCGCGACGGCGTCCGGAACGGCGTCGGGCACGGCGACCACCACGGGTCCGGCCACGGGCGCCACCGTCACGTCCACCTCTGCCGGTACGGGAGTCGCGGGCGCGGCGTCCGCCTCCGGCGCCACGGGCTCCGGCCCGCCGTCCGGCGTTACGTCACCGGGCTGCGCGTACGCCTCGCCCCGCGCGGCCGGTTCCGGTCCGACGGGTTCCGGTCCGACGGGTTCCGACGCGGTCTGGTCCGGTACGGGCAGCTCCGCCGCGACCTGGTCCACGGCGACCTGGTCCGGTCCGGGCAGGTCCGGTACGGCGGCCAGGTCGGGGCCGGGCAGCGGTGCCGCCGGGAACGGCGTGGCCGCCTCGGCGGGCGACCCCGCCGGGACGGTCCACCCCTCCGGCTGGGAGGGGATGCGGCCGAGCTGCGGGCCCGCGACCGGCGCCGGGCCCTGGAAGCTGGTGTCGAGGTACTCCGGCCCGAGGACGGGCCGTTGGGGCGACCGCACGGGTCCGGCCGCGGGGCCGGGTGCCGCGTGCTGCCCGCGCGGCCGGGCGGGCTCCGCCGCCGCCGGTTCCTGGATCGCCGGTGCCGGTACCTGCGCCTGCGGCGCCTGCGCCGCCGGAACGGGCTGCGGCACGGGCGGCGCCGCCACGGGAGCGGGCGCCGCGACAGGCGCGGGCGCGGGCGTGCTCGGACCACGGTCGGCCAGCGACCGTACGGCGCCGGACTGTTCGGGCACCGGCGGGCCGAGGTGGGCGGGGCGCCGCGGGGGCTGCGTACGGGCCTGGGCCTGCGTACGCGCCTGCGCCTGCGGGCGGTTCGGGGCCTGCGCCGGGGCGGCGGGCGTCTGCGCCTGCTGCGGGGTCGCCGCCGGTCCGGGTGCCGCCGCCTCCGCCGCCTGCGGCTGCGCGCCGCTGCCGTGCGGCGGCAGGTCGGCGTCCGGGGCGGGCGCCTGGGCCTGGGCGACGCGTACGGCGCCGTAGTCGAGCGTGCCCGAGTCGCGGCCGTCGGTCTCGTGCGTGCCGGGCGCGCGGTGCGCGCCACCGCGCGTGCCCTGCTGCGCCACCGTCGCCGGGGCGTCGCTCCAGGCGCCTTGCGCGCCGGGCATCAGCAGGTCCTCCTCGTCGGGGACTTCGCCGAGGACCTCACCGGGCACGCCCTCGGGGTGCGCGCCCACGGGGTCCGCGTGGCCCGCCGGATACGTCGCCGGGTCCGCGAAGGTGTACGTGCCGGGCGCCGCGGCCGGGACCCCGGGCGGCTGCTCCGGCTGTGCGCCTGCGTGAGCCGGCTGTCCCTCACCCGGGACCTGGCCGGTGTCAGTCATGCGTACCCCTCGCCCATCGGTAGTTCTCCTGCCATGCCGGCGGTCGCCCGCCGTGCCCCCCGGATGAAGAACGAGCGCGCGTTCGTTGCGGCACGTGCCCCAGCCGACGCCAACCGGACATCGGCGGACGAAGCGCCAACGCCCTCAGACGGCACAACGATCCATCAGCCTACCGGCAGCAGATCGGCTCACCAGCCACGGGCGAGTGAGAAGAGGCACTTCGCCACGGTTCGCGCGCGACCGGACTCGGGAGGGTTCCGGGCGGTCAGTCGCGAACACCCGAAAGGAGGAAAACGACCGTGCGTTCGCTCTCCGACCAGTCCTCGGTGTCCAGTTCGACGGACTGGAGGAGGGCGCACTCGACGACGTAGCCGCCCTCCGCGAGCACCCGTGCGGCCGCCTCCGCCTCGTCCCGGGTGGCGGCGTGCGTGACGACGCGTTCGGGGCGGCGGTCGGCCACGGCGGCGAGCGTACGGAGTCCGCCGCCCCCGACGCGTACGACGTCCGGCTCGGGCAGGTCCTCCAACACGTGCGGCGCCGCGCCGTTGACGACCTGGAGCTGCACGCCGAGGCGGTCCGCGGCGGCGGTCGTACGGGCGCACGCGTCCACGTCGCGGTCGACCGCGATGACGGCCGCCCCGAACGACGCCGCCTCGGCGGCCACGGCGCCGCTGCCGGACCCGATGTCCCAGACCAGGTCGCCGATACGGGGGCCGAGGCGGGCGAGTTGGGCGGCGCGCAGCTGTACGGACTCGCGGGAGCGGGGGCGCGCGGGCGGCTCCGCGTACGCGGTGAGCGGCTGCGCCCACCCGCGCGGGACGTGCGGGCGGCCCGTGTCGTGCCCGGCGATCCAGGCGGGCGACTGCCGCTGCCCGGGGGCGCCGGTCGCGGCGGCGCCCGTGCGGCCGCCGATCACGATGACGATGTTGGGGTCGCGCCAGGTGTGGTCGGCCACCTTGTCGGAGGTGAGGACGGTGACCTCCTCCCGGTCGGTGCCCATCGCCTCGCAGATGACGAACGTACGGTGCACCCCGGCCAGCAGCAGGGCCAGTTCGGGCGGTCCGGCGCCCGGGGAGGTGAGGACGGCGACCTTGGCGTGGGCGCGGCACACGTTGACGACGCGGCGGAGCGTACGGGTGTGGGCGACGACGACCTGCGCGTCGTCCCACGGCATCCCGGCGCGCGCGAAGGCCGCGGCGACGCCGGACACGGCGGGCACCACCTCGACCTCCAGCCCGAACTCCGGGTCGCGCAGGGTCCGTACGACGCCGAAGAAGCCGGGGTCGCCGTCGGCCAGCACCACGGCGGAGCCCCGGTGCCCGGCGATCCGGCGGGCGGCGAGGGCGACGCTGCCGAGGCGTATCCGTTCGGCGGCGGCGGGCACCTCGGGCAGCGACAGGTGGTGGCCGGCTCCGGCCACGAGGGTGGCCGCGCCGAGGGCGGCACGGGCGGCGTCGGTCAGCGGCGTGCCGTCCCACCCGATCACGGTGACGCGGTCGGCCATCGGGGGAACTCTCCTGGTGGGTCGTCGCGGCTCGGTGCTCGGGGGAGGTCAGAGGGTACCGCGACGCGACGGGCAGGGAGCGGGCGCGGTCCGTACCGGTACGGGAACGCCGTCCCCACGGTGGGCCGGTCGCCCGCCGGGGCGGCCGACTCCCGTGCGCCGCGCGGGAGTCGGGACGCGGGGTAGGGGGACCGGCGCGCGGGGCGGCCGAGGCGTCAGTGCCAGTCGGGGTACGGGGCGTAGCCGCCCGCGTCGGCCATGCGCTCGTGGATGCCGTCGAGGTCCTCGGGCAGCAGGCTCCACACGATCAGGTCCGTACGGATCTCCGCCCAGCCGCCGCCCTCGACGCGGGACCGCGTGATCCAGGCGTTCCGCAGCACGCCCTCGCTGATGCAGCCGAGCTTCTGCGCGACCTGCTGCGCGGCGGTGTTGTCGGCGGCGGTGCGCAGCTCCAGCCGTTCGAACTTCTGCGCCTGGAACAGCCATTGGACGGCGGCGAGCACCGACTCGGAGGCGTAGCCCTCGCCGCGGGCCCAGGGCGCGGTGACGTACGACAGCTCGCTGGTGAGGAGGTGCCAGTCGGTGTTCTTCAACTGCACGGAGCCGACGAGCCGTTGGGTGAGGAACTCGGTGACGGCGAAGACGATGCCCCGCCCCGCCGTACGCTCCGCCGGGGCACGCCGCCTGATCCAGTCCCGCGCGTCGGCCTCGGTGTAGGGGGTGGGCACCGAGGTCCACACGGCGACCAGTTCGTCGTTCATCATCTCGACGAAGGCGGGCAGGTCCGCCTCCTCCAACGGGCGCAGCACGAGCCGGTCCGTACTGATCGAAACGTCCGGAAAGGTCGAGGTCATGCGCCGCTCCATGCAGATGGCTTGGGGGTCCGGGGCCGTGGCTCGGAAGCTTGCAGCAGTGCACAGCATGCAGCATGGATCTGCCGATGTGCAGCGCCGGGCCCTGATCGTGACCGCGACTCCGCTCGACGAATCGACATGTCGATGACCTCGACGGACCGGCGTACGGGGTGCCGCGCTCGCACCCCTGCGGGGGTTCCCGCACGGTTTGTCCGCCCTGTTCGAGTGCGACGGCACGGCGGCGCCGACCGGGCCGTCCGCCAGGGGGCGTCAGTCCCCGGTGTGGATCTCCACGCCGTCCGCCGTCAGCCGCACCGAGACACCCGACAGGTCGGTGACGACCGCGTCGGCCCGCAGTTGCTCACGCGCGTGCGTCGTGGTGAGGGCCACCGCGCGCATCCCGGCCGCGCGCGCGGCGGCGAGACCGGCGGGCGCGTCCTCGAAGACGACGCAACGGTCCGGCGCCACGCCGAGCTTCCGGGCCGCGAGCAGGAACGGCTCGGGGTCGGGCTTCCCCCGTACGACGTCCTCCGCCGCGACCACCAACGGCGGTTCCACGCCCACCTCGCGCAACCGCGCCTCGGCCAGCGGCCGGGCGGCGGAGGTGACGACCGCCCAACGGGCGGGTACGGCGCCGGGTGCGGGCGGCGCGGACAGCGCCGCGACGAGCGCGGCGGTACCGGGCAGGAGCACCACTCCTCCCCCGGCGACGTCCTCCACCTCCAGCTGCTCGATACGGCGGCGGGCGCCGGGCACCTCGGCGGCGGGCAGCAGGTCCGCGATGATCTCCCCGGCCGTACGACCGTGCAGCTCGACGCGGGCGAAGTCCTCCGCCGGGACGCCGTACTCACCCGCCCAGCGCGTCCAGCAGCGCACCACGGACTCCATGGACGACAGGAGAGTCCCGTCGTTGTCGAACAGCAGGGCGTCGGCGGAGAGCATCATGCGACGCACCCTACGGGCCGCCGGGGGCCGGACGCTGTGAGCTGCCTCGCCCCAGGTGGTGTCCGGGCGGTCCTCTCGGGCTCGCGACGACGGCCACGGCACCTCGCCGCGTTGTCGGCTTCACCCGTGTACGCCCCGGTACGAGGGCGAACCTCCGCCTTGCGCCGCACCGCGTCCGACGCCGCGAGCCACCCCTCAAGGGCGACCCGGACACCACCTAGACTCGGCGCATGCTCACCCCGCTGACGGTCGCGCTCGCCGTGGCCGCGCTCGCCCTGGCCGCCTGGTGCGGTCACGCGGCCTACCGCGACCAGCCCACCAAGGACTGGCACTTCGCCGGTATGGCCGTGGTGACGGCGCTCTCGGTGCTGCAACTGGTCGTCGGGGTCGTGCGGTTGGCGCGTGGCGAGGAGCCCGCGGACAGCACGGTGATCTTCGTCTCGTACCTGGTCGGCGTCGTCTGCTGCATGCCGGCGGTCGGACTGCTGTCGCTGTCGGAACGCACCCGGTGGGGCTCCCTGACGGTGGTCGCGGGCGCGGTCGTGCTGGCGGTGCTCCAGGTGCGGCTCTACGACATCTGGGAGGGCGTCGGTGCCTGAGCGGAACGGCGACACGGACGGCTCGACCGGCACGGCCCGAGCGGCCGGAACGACCGGCGACGGGGGTCGGCGGCTGGCGAGCGGCCCCGGGCGGCTGCTCGTCACGCTGTACGGCATCTTCACCGTCGGTGCCGCGTCCCGCTCGCTCTACCAGCTCTCGACGCGCTTCGACGAGGCGCCGCTCGCGTACGTGCTGTCGGCGGTGGCCGCCGTGGTGTACGCCTTCATCACCGTCGCGCTCGTGCGCGGCGGCGAGGGCGCGCGCCGGGCCGCGCTCGCCTGCTGCGGCGCCGAGCTGCTCGGCGTGCTGACGGTCGGTACGTGGACGCTGGTGGAACCGTCGGCGTTCCCGGACGCGACCGTGTGGTCGGACTACGGGATGGGGTACCTGTTCATCCCGCTGGTGCTGCCCGTCACCGGGCTGCTGTGGCTGCGCCGCCAGCCGACGGACGGCAGCGAACGTACGGACACCACCAGCCGTACGGGCACCACCGGCCGTACGGACGGAACGGGCCCGGCCGGGCGCTGAGGCCACCGGAACGGGCCCGTCCGGCGGCCCGCGCGCCTCACGCGGTGGTCGTGTACGCCTGCGCGCCCGCTTCCTTCTCCATCGTCACCACCGTGATCCGGTCCCCCGCGTCCAGCGCGGTGCCGACCGGCGCGTAGCCGTTCTTGCGGTACAGCCGGAGGCTGACCTCGCTGCGGTGGCCGGTGAACAGCCGGTAGCGCGTGGCGGCCCGCTCGGCGAGCAGCCGCTCCTCGATCCGGGCGAGGAGCCGCCCGCCCAAGCCGTGGCGGCGCATGCGCGGGTGGACGCAGAGCTTGCTGATGCGTGCCGTGGAGTCCGCGTCGACGCTGGCCCGTACGGAGCCGATGACCTCGTCACCGAGCCGCGCCACGACCACGTACCCGGTGGCCAGCTCGGCGCGCAGCTGCTCCAGGGTCTGGGTGAGGGGCTCGATGCGGTAGTCGCCGTACAGCTCCGCCTCCGACTGGTAGCAGAGGTACTGAAGTTTGAGGATCTGCTCGGCGTCGTCCTCGACCGCCGTAGAGATGGTCACGCTCATGCCCATGCGCGTATGCCTCCCCTGTTCCGTGTGCGCCCGGACGTGCGGGAATGCGAGGGGTGCGCGTCCAGGCGTCCGCCCTGCTGACGCCGTGTGCTTACCGCACCATTCCCCGGAGTCCAGCCGCCGCAACCTCCGCCGGTCCGGTGGGGGCCCGGCTGTGAGATTCCCGACCCGCGGCGGCGGGCCGCGACCGGCCGGGTGACCAGGGCCGTGACCGCCGTACGCGCGTGCCGGGCGCCCGTGGAGGACGCCCGGCACGCGCGGGGCACACGTCAGGTGCGCGCGTCAGGGGCGCGCGCGGGGCCGGGCGTCAGCGCGCGCGGAAGTCGGCCGCGGCGAGCAGCGCCGTGTCCGGGTTGTCGGAGAAGATCGCGTCGATGCCCGTCGCGAACCACGTGCGCAGCGCGCCGAAGACGTCCCCGTAGGCGTACGGGTCGCTGCCGCGGCGGAAGTCCAGCGGCAGGAACGTGTTCTCGTTCCGCATCGTGTACGGGTGCAGCACCAGGTGCTTCGCGTGGGCGTCGCGCACCAGGGTGGTCGGTTCACCGAGGCTGCCGTCCGCGTTCCTCGGGATGATCAGGTCGAGGGTCGGCCCGATGCCCTTCGCGAAGCGCGCCATCCAGGCGAGCCCCTCGGGCTTGACCAGGTCCGCGACGGTGCGCGGGTCGCCCGCCTCGACGAAGTCCCACGGCCGGGTGTCGGCGGCGTCCAGCAGGACGACGCCGGGGCAGTCGACGAGGCGGCTCAGCCGCTCGATGCTGCCGGGCTCGAAGGACTGCACGAAGTTCGGCGCGTGCGCGCGGTCGCGGCCGTACTTGCGCAGCAGCCGGGCCAGCGGCTTCTCCAGGCCGAGGCCGAGGCCGCGGAAGTAGCTGGGGTGCTTGGTCTCGATGTGCAGCCACACCGGGCGGCCCCGCTCGCGGCCCTTTCGGTCGGCCCAGCGCAGCACCTCCTCGAAGGTGGGGATCTCCCAGCGGCCGTCGTAGACCGTGTTGCGCTGGCGCTCCTTCGGCAGCCGCTCCACGGCGCGGAGGGTCTTCAGCTCCGCGAGGGTGAAGTCCTCGCTGAACCAGCCCGTGAGGTCGATCCCGTCGACCTTCTTGGTGGTCTTCCGGGCGGCGAACTCGGGGTGGTCCGCGACGTCCGTCGTGCCGGTGATGTCGTTCTCGTGGCGGCAGACGAGGTGGCCGTCCTTCGTCGGGACGAGGTCCTGCTCGATGATGTCGGCGCCCATGGCGAGGGCGAGTTCGTACGAGCCGAGCGTGTGCTCCGGCCGGTAGCCGCTGGCACCGCGGTGCGCGACGACAGCCGGTACCGGCAGGCGCGTACGGGCGGACGCCTCCGAGTCGGCCGCCCCTGCCCGGGTCCCCGTACGGTCCGCCGCGCGCGCCGCGCCCGCCGGGCCGAGCGCCGCCGCTCCCGCGCCCAGCGCCGCCGCCGCGCCCAACAGCGTTCTGCGGCCCGGCCGCTGCTCCTGTGCCATGCGTACTCCTCAGCTCGTGGCGTGGGCCCGCCGACGCGGGTCCACCGGACCGGCCCGGACGGGCCCGCGCCTGAAAGACGACGCGCCGATCGTAGGTGCGCGGGCCTTTCCTGTGGGAGACACCGGGCGGAACATGGGAGAAACACACGTGAAGGACACTCGTTCCGTGCAAGAGGTGCGAAACACCCGCCGTGGGGGCACCCGTGGACCGGCGAGTATCGTCCTCACCTGCGCAGGCGCGCGTTCGACCAGCTACGACGGAGGGTCAGTTGTCCCGTTTTCTGTTGATCAAGGCATTGTTCGGCTCGCTGCTGCGCGTGCTGTTCCGCCCGCGGGTCGACGGGGCGGACCACATTCCGCGTACGGGGCCGGTGATCCTCGCGGGCAACCATCTGACGTTCATCGACTCGGTGATCCTGCCGATGGTCGCCGGGCGTCAGGTGTTCTTCATCGGCAAGGACGAGTACGTGACCAGCAAGGGCGTGAAGGGCCGTCTGATGGCGTGGTTCTTCACCGGTGTCGGCATGATCCCCGTGGACCGCGACGGCGGACGCGGCGGTGTGGCCGCGCTGATGACGGGCCGTCGCGTGCTGGACGAGGGCAAGGTCTTCGGCATCTACCCGGAGGGCACCCGCTCCCCCGACGGCCGCCTGTACCGGGGCCGTACGGGCATCGCGCGGCTCGCGCTGATGACGGGCGCGCCGGTGGTGCCGTTCGCGATGATCGGCACCGACGAGGTGCAGCCCGGCGGGCGCGGTCTGCCGCGCTTCGGGCGCAGCCACCGCATCTCGGTGCGGTTCGGTGAGCCGCTGGACTTCTCCCGCTACGAGGGCATGGACCGCGACCGGTACGTGCTGCGGGCGGTGACCGACGAGGTGATGAGCGACGTGATGCGGCTGTCAGGGCAGGAGTACGTGGACATGTACGCCACGAAGGCGAAGGCGGCGTAACCGCGCGGCGGACACTGCGGAGCCGCCGGACCCTCCCGGGTCCGGCGGCTCCGTCGTGTCGTGCGGTGCTGCGGTCAGGCGGGCCAGTCGCCGGTCACCCGGCGGACGCCGACGGCGCCGCCACGGGTGAGCGCCGCCCGGAGGACGCCGGTGAGAGCGCCCTGCACGGCGGCGACGGCGAGGATCTCGTACAGCCGACGGTCCTCGTCACCGGGGTCGGGCGCCCCGTCCTTCCCGGACGTCGCGGCCTGCCACGCCTTCTGGAGCAGGGTGCCCGCCACGACACCGCTGCTGAGCAGCGCCACCGCGCTGACGGCCTTGTACGCGTATGCTCCGCCGCTGCCGCTCATCGCTTACCGACCGCCCGTACGCGCCGCGCCGTACGCTCCACGGGTCCGCGTCGTCCGGCGACCCGTCGCGCCTGCTTCCGTGCGGCCTTCAGCTGCTTCGCGGCGGCCTTCGTGTGGCCCTTGGCCCGCGTCTTGGCCGCCTTGCTCCGCGCCTTCGCCGCCTTGGCCCTGGCCGTGGACGCGGCGGTGTGCACGGGGCGGGTGTCGATCGGGCCGATCCTGCGGCCGACCTGGGCGGCGCGCCGCTTCCTTACGAGGAGGACGGCCGCCACGGCGGCGCCCACCGCCGCCGCGAGCCCGGCCCACTGACCGGCGCGCGGGCGCACCTGCTCGGTCGTGCCGGCCACGTCCCCGTCGCGCGGGGCGTCGTCCGGACCCTCCCCGGTCGTACCGTCCGCGTGCGCGGTGCCGGTGCGTCCGGCGGAGCCGGGCAGGCGGTCGGTGGGCAGCGCCTTCAGCACGCCGTCCCGGCCGTCGCGGGCCCGCGCCCTGAGGCGCGCCGTCTTCTCCTTGGCCGTCGCCTTGACGTCCGCCTTGCGGGCCAGCTCCGAGACCGTGTCGGCCAGTTCCTCACGGGCGTGCTCCACCTGGGCCCTCAGCTCCTGCGGGCTGTTGGCCCGGCTGTCCGCCTTGGCTTCGCGGGTCATCGATGGGCCCCTTCCTTGATCGCCTGTACGTCGGCTTTCACACTGTCGATGGTCTGTTCCGGCGCGGGCGGGGTGGCCTGTCCGAACTCCTTCTTGCCGACCAGGGAGAGCACAGCCGCCACCAGCAGCAGCACCACTCCGACGATCAGCGCGGACGCCCAGACCGGCAGGTGCAGCGCGAGCGCCGCCACGGCCGCGCCCACCAGCGCCTGGAGCGCCAGGAAGGCGGCCAGTCCGGCGCCGCCGAACATGCCGGCACCCAGCCCGGCCCGCTTGCCCTTCTCCTTCATCTCGGCCTGCGCGAGCTGCATCTCGCCGCGGACGATCTCGGAGAGCTGCTCCGACGCCCGGGCCACCAGCTCACCGACGGACGCCTCGGCGTCCCCGCCGCCGTGCGCGCGGCCCGTACCGCGATCCGCCACCAGCGCCGCCGTGTGCTTCTCCGCTCCGGTCATGCGGGTGCCTCCCTTCCGCTCCGACCGACCGCGTTCCCCGGAGCCGCCGGGTCATTCCCCCGGGTTCTCCGCGGTGTCCGCGAGCCGCTGCCCGCGCAGCAGCCGCCAGGACAGGGCCGCCGCGGCGAGCAGCACGGCCGCGCCCACGCCCGCACCGGCGCGCAGCCCTTCGGTGAACGTCTCGCGGGCGGCGCCCAGGAGGGCCTCGCCCTCCGCGCCCGGTACGCCGTGGGCCGCCTCGACCGCGCCGCCCAGCGACTCGCGGGCCTCGTCGGCGGCGGCCTCGGGGACCCCGGCGGGGGTGGCGAAGCCGCGGTAGAGGCCGGTGACGACGGAGCCGAGCAGCGCGATGCCGAGCGCGGCCCCCAGCTCGTACGCCGTCTCGGACACGGCCGAGGCGGCGCCCGCCTGCTCCTCGGGGACGCTGGAGAGGATCACGTCGGCCGTCACCGTGAACGACAGCCCGGCACCGGCGCCGAGGACCAGCAGCAGCGGGCCGAGCAGCCAGTAGCTCGCCGACACGTCCAGCAGCAGGCACCCGGCCAGCGCCAGCCCGACGGCGGCCAGACCGCCGCAGACGGCGCCGCGCACGGACGTACGGCGGGCCACCCGGCCCGCGGCCAGACCCGCGGCGATCGCGCCCAGCGCGGCGGGCAGTTCGGCCAGCCCGGCCTGGAGGGGCGTGCGCTGCTGCACCATCTGGAGGAACTGGGAGAGGAAGAACACCAGCCCGGACAGCCCGAGGATCGTCAGCAGGTCCGCGAGGACCGCGCCGGAGAACCCGCGGTGCCGGAAGAGGCGCATGTCCAACAGGGGTGAGGACAGTCGGAGTTGGCGCCGTACGAACGCGGTGAGCGCGCCCGCGCCCACGGCCGCCGCGGCGGCCGTCACCGGGCCGGGGCCGTGGACGGCGGTCTCCTTCACGGCGTAGACGGCGGCGACGAGGCCGGTCATGGACAGCAGCACGCTCGGCAGGTCCCACGGGCCGGGGTGCGGGGTGCGGGACTCCGGCAGCAGGCGGGCGCCGACGACCACGAGGACCGCCATGACGGGGAGGTTGATCAGGAAGACGGAGCCCCACCAGAAGTGCTCCAGCAGCAGCCCGCCGAGCACGGGCCCCACGGCGGCCCCGGCCGAGGCGGTGGCACCCCAGACGCCGACGGCGAGGCTGCGTTCACGCGGGTCGGGGAAGAGGTTCCGGATGAGCGCGAGGGTGGCGGGCATCAGGGTCGCGCCCGCGACGCCGAGCAGGGCCCGCCACACGATCATGGCCTCGGCGCTGTGCGCGTACGCGGTCAGGGCGGACACCGCGCCGAAAGCGACCGAGCCGGTGAGCAGCAGCCGTTTGCGACCGACGCGGTCACCGAGGGAGCCCATGGAGACGAGCAGGCCCGCGATGACGAACGAGTAGACGTCCCCGATCCACAGCAGCTGCGTGCCGGAGGGGCGCAGGTCCTCGCTGAGGTACGGGGTGGCCAGGCCGAGGACGGTGGCGTCCACGCCGACCAGCAGGACCGCCAGCACCAGTACGGAGAGCGCGAGCCAGCGCTGCTGGGCGGGTGGCGCGGGCGCGGCGGCCGGGGCCGCGCCGGGTGCGGCGCCGGTCACTCCGGGCTCCGCAGGGCGCCGCCGAGCAGCAGTTCGGCGGTCATGCGGCCAGCGTCGCGGGCGGCGGTCCGGCCCTCCTGCACGGACCACGCGGAGGCGGAGAGGAGGGCGTAGAGGGCGTCGGTGAGCCAGGCCGAGGTGAGGTCGAGCCGGAAGGCGCCCGCCTCCTGGCCGCGCCGGAACAGCGCGTCGATCCGCTCGTCGACGCGCGCCCAGCCCTCGTTCACGCCGTCGGGCTCGAACAGCTGGTTCTCGGTGATGAGGAAGCCGAGGAAGCCCGCGAGGGGCCGGGCTTCGGTCAGTACGCGGCGCAGCGCCTCGACGGGGTCGCCCTCGTCGGGCCGGGCCGCGTCCAGTGCCTCGGCGAACTGCCGCAGGCCCAGCTCCTCCAGCGACCGTACGAGCGCGTCCCGCCCGGCGAAGCGGCGGTGCAGGGTGGCGCGGCTGATGCCCGCCGCGCGCGCGATCTCGTCCATCGAGGAGGTGGGCTTACGGGTCAGCTGGCGCGCGGCGGCGTGCAGGACGGCGTCGTGTCGGTCGCTCATGAGACGAGAGTAACCCAGGTGAGACATGAACGTCTCAGTCGGGCCACTCCCGCCTCACGGGCCGTACGGTCACCGCGTCGCCGCGTCCGCCCACTCCCGCTGCCGCACCAGGTCGGCCGTGACCTCCGCCAGCTGCACGGCGACGGCCGACGGCGCGGTGCCGCCGCGCCCGTCGCGCGCGGCCAGCGCGCCGTGCACGTCGAGCACGGCGCGCACCTCGGGCGTCAGATGCGGCGAGATCTTCGCGAACTGCTCGTCGGTCAGCTGGTCCAGCTCGATGCCGCCCGCCTCGCAGACCTTCACGCACTCCCCCGCGATCTCGTGCGCGTCGCGGAACGGGACACCCCGCTTCACCAGCCACTCCGCCACGTCCGTGGCGAGCGAGAACCCGGCCGGGGCCAGCTCCTCCATCCGCTCCCGGTTGACGGTGAGCGTCGCGACCATGCCGGTGAACGCGGGCAGCAGCACCTCCAGTTGGTCGCAGGAGTCGAACACCGGCTCCTTGTCCTCCTGGAGGTCGCGGTTGTACGCGAGCGGCAGCGCCTTGAGGGTGGCGAGCAGGCCGGTGAGGTTGCCGATGAGGCGGCCCGACTTGCCGCGCGCCAGCTCGGCGATGTCCGGGTTCTTCTTCTGCGGCATGATCGACGAGCCGGTGGAGAACGCGTCGTGGAGGGTCACGAAGGAGAACTCCTTCGTGTTCCAGATGATGATCTCCTCCGCCAGCTTCGACACGTCCACGCCCACCATCGCCGTGATGAACGCGAACTCCGCGACGAAGTCCCGCGCCGCCGTCCCGTCGATGGAGTTGGCCGCGGAGCCCCGCCCGAAGCCCAGCTCCCGCGCGACGGCCTCCGGGTCCAGCCCGAGCGAGGAACCGGCGAGCGCCCCGGACCCGTACGGCGAGACGGCCGTGCGCTCGTCCCACTGCCGCAGCCGTTCCGCGTCGCGGGAGAGGGCCTGCGCGTGGGCGAGGACGTGGTGCGCGAAGAGGACGGGCTGGGCGTGCTGGAGGTGCGTACGGCCCGGCATGGCCACGTCGCCGTGGGCGCGGGCGAGTCCGGCCAGGGCCTCCTGGAGGTCCGCGAGGAGGCCGCCGAGGATCCGGGCGTGGTCCCGCAGGTACATCCGGAAGAGGGTCGCCACCTGGTCGTTGCGGGACCGGCCCGCGCGCAGCTTGCCGCCGAGTTCGAGGCCGAGGCGCTCCAGCAGGCCGCGTTCGAGGGCGGTGTGCACGTCCTCGTCGGCGACGGTGCCGGTGAACGTGCCGTCGGCGACGTCCGCCTCCAGCCGGTCCAACCCGTCGAGCATCCGCGCCAGTTCGTCCGCGGTGAGCAGACCGGCGGTGTGCAGCACGCGGGCGTGGGCGCGGGAGCCCGCGATGTCGTACGGGGCCAGCCGCCAGTCGAAGTGCACCGAGGCGGACAGGCGGGCCAGCGCCTCGGACGGGCCGTCCGCGAACCGGCCGCCCCACAGCCGTACGTCCTGGCCGTCCCCGGCCCCGGCGCCGTCGGGGCCCTCTGCGGCGGCCGTGCCCTGCTGCGGTCCGTTGCTCATCGCTTGCGCTGCTCCTCGCTGGCGTGGGGAAGAAGGGAATGGTGCGGGAAGGAATGGGGTGCGGGAAAAGGGCCGCCTCCCCGGCGGCGCGGTGCGTCGCGGGGAGGCGTGACGGCGGTGCCCTGCGGGCCCGTTCGCGGGGCGAACACTACTGCGCCTGGTCCCGCTTCGCGGCGATCTTCGACGACATGCCGAAGATCTCGATGAAGCCCTTCGACATGGACTGGTCGAACGTGTCGCCGCTGTCGTACGTCGCCAGGTTGAAGTCGTAGAGGGAGCTGTCGGACCGGCGACCGGTGACGACGGCGCGGCCACCGTGGAGGGTCATCCGGATCTCGCCGCTGACGTGCTCGTTCGCCTCGTCGATGAAGCCGTCCAGGGCGCGCTTGAGGGGCGAGAACCACATGCCGTCGTAGACGAGTTCGGTCCACCGCTGCTCGACCTGCCGCTTGTAGCGGGCGAGTTCGCGCTCGACGGTGACGCTCTCCAGCTCCTGGTGCGCGGCGATCAGGGCGATGCCGCCGGGCGACTCGTAGATCTCCCGGGACTTGATGCCCACGAGCCGGTCCTCGACCATGTCGATCCGGCCGACGCCCTGTGCGCCCGCCCGCTCGTTGAGCTGCTGGATGGCCTGGAGGACGCTGACGGGGCGGCCGTCGAGGGCGACGGGGACACCCTTCTCGAAGGTGACGACGACCTCGTCGGCCTCACGCGGGGTGGCCGGGTTCTGCGTGTACTCGTAGACGTCCTCGATCGGACCGTTCCAGATGTCCTCCAGGAAGCCCGTCTCGACGGCGCGACCGAAGACGTTCTGGTCGATGGAGTACGGCGACTTCTTGGACGTCGCGATCGGCAGGCCCTTCTCCTCGCAGAAGGCGATGGCCTTGTCCCGCGTCATGGCGTAGTCGCGGACGGGGGCGATGCACGTCAGGTCGGGGGCGAGGGAGGCGATGCCCGCCTCGAACCGGACCTGGTCGTTGCCCTTGCCCGTACAGCCGTGGGCGACGGTGCCGGCGCCGTGCTTGCGGGCGGCGGCGACGAGGTGCTTGACGATCGTCGGCCGGGAGAGGGCGGAGACCAGCGGGTACCGGTCCATGTAGAGGGCGTTGGCCTTGATCGCGGGGAGGCAGTACTCCTCCGCGAACTCGTCCTTGGCGTCCGCGACCTCGGCCTCGACCGCGCCACAGGCCAGCGCACGCTTGCGGATGACGTCCAGGTCCTCGCCGCCCTGGCCGACGTCCACGGCGACGGCGACGACCTCGGCCCCGGTCTCCTCGGCGATCCAGCCGATGCAGACGGATGTGTCCAGACCGCCGGAGTAGGCGAGTACGACGCGCTCGGTCACGGGGTTCTCCTTCTGAAGCATGCGCTGATAGGTATAAGTATGCACTCGTGCGTATGGCGCGTCAAACGCCCCGCGCACGGACACGTGCCGGGCCGTACGGGCGCGCACGCGGGAGCCGTACGGGCGCGCACGCGCGGGTCGTACGGGCGCGCCGGTCAGGGGCGCCGGGTGAGGAGGTCCGCGAGGACCGCCACGTGGCCGCGGTCGGTGTCCCGGGTGGCGGTCAGCAGGGTGAGCGGCCCCTCCGCGGCGCACGCGCGCAACCGCTCCAGTGCCTCGGCCGCCTCCGGCGGGGCGCCGTCCCGCCCGTCGAGTTCCGCGCGGTAGCGCGCGGAGAACTCCTCGAAGCGCGCCGGGTCGTGCCCGTACCAGCGGCGCAGCTCGGGCGAGGGCGCCACCTCCCGCAGCCACGCGTCGAGCCGCGCGCGGTCCTTCGCCATGCCGCGCGGCCAGAGCCGGTCGACGAGGACGCGGGCGCCGCCGCCGTCCTCGGGCGGGTCGTGGACGCGCCGCACCCGTACGTCGGGACGCGGGCCGCCACCTTCGCGCGAGGCCATGCCTCCAGCGTGGACCGCCCGCCCCGCCACCGCCAACCGCGCGCGACGGGCGGGACTCCGGTGGCTACCGGGCCTTCTGCGCCAGCTGGAGCAGGTGTTCCGCGAGGGCCTGGCCGCCCGTGGGGTCGCGGCTGATCAGCAGCAGCGTGTCGTCCCCGGCGATGGTGCCGATGATCTCGTGCACGCCCGCCTGGTCGATGGCCGACGCCAGGAACTGCGCGGCGCCCGGCGGCGTACGGAGCACCACCAGGTTCGCGGACGCCTCCGCCGAGATCAGCAGCTCCCCGGAGAGCCGCGCCATCCTGGCCTCGCTCGCGGACTCGCCGAGCGGCGCGCGGGGCGTACGGTCGCCGCCCTCGCCCGGTACGGCGTAGATCAGCTCGCCGACCGCGTTGCGGATCTTCACCGCGCCCAGTTCGTCGAGGTCCCGGGAGAGCGTCGCCTGGGTGACGGTCAGCTCGTCGTCCGCGAGCAGCTTGGCCAGTTGGCTCTGGGAACGGACCGGTTGGCGGTTGAGGATGTCCACGATCCGCCGGTGCCGTGCCGTACGCGTCTGGGGCACGGCCTGTCCGCTGTGCTGCTCCTCGCTCATCGTCCGTTTCCTCTTAGGCTCGTCGGGCTCCGCCGGCCGCGTCCAGGACGGCGGGGAGCGCCGCGGTGAGCGCGTCCGCCTCGGCCTCACCGAGGATGAGCGGCGGGGCGAGCCGGATGACGTCCGGAGCGACCGCGTTCACCAGGAAACCCGCGTCCTGTGCAGCCTGTTGCACGTTGGGTGCGACGGACTCGGTGAGCACGATACCGAGCAGCAGCCCGGCCCCGCGGACCTGTTCGACCAGCGGGTGGTCCAGCGCGGTGATCGCGTCGCGGAGCCGGGCGCCGACCCGGCGTACGTGCGCGAGCAGGTCCTCCTCCTCGATGGTGTCGAGGACCGCTAGCGCCGCGGCGCACGCGACCGGGTTCCCGCCGAAGGTGGAGCCGTGCTGTCCGGGGGTGAGCAGGTCGGCGGCGGGACCGAACGCGAGGGTCGCGCCGATGGGCAGGCCGCCGCCGAGGCCCTTGGCGAGGGTGAGCACGTCCGGTTCGACGCCCTGCGCGCGGCACTCGGACCAGTGGCCGGTACGGCCGATGCCCGTCTGCACCTCGTCCACGACGAGCAGCGTGCCGGTGGCGCGGGTGATCTCGCGCGCGGCGGCGAGGTAGCCCTCCGGCGGTACGACGACGCCCGCTTCGCCCTGCACCGGCTCGACGACCAGCAGCGCCGTCTCCTCGGTGACGGCCGCGCGGAGGGCGGCCACGTCGCCGTACGGGACGTGCTCCACGTCGCCGGGCAGCGGCCGGAACGGCTCCTGCTTGGCGGGCTGCCCGGTGAGCGCGAGCGCGCCCATGGTGCGGCCGTGGAAGCCGCCGCGGGTGGCGACCGTGTGCGTACGGCCGGTGCGGCGCCCGATCTTGAACGCCGCCTCCGACGCCTCCGCGCCGGAGTTGGCGAAGTACACGCGCCCGTACCGGTCCGGGCCGAGCAGGACGAGGAGCCGCTCGGCGAGGGCGACGGTCGGCTCGGCGGTGAAGAGGTTCGACACGTGGCCGAGCCGCGCGATCTGGTCGGAGACGGCCCGGACGACCGCCGGGTGCGCGGTGCCGAGGGAGTTGACGGCGATGCCGCCGACGAAGTCGAGGTACGCGCGCCCGTCCGCGTCCCAGACGCGGGCGCCCTCGCCGCGGACGAGGGGGACGCGCGGGGTGCCGTAGTTGTCCATCAGGGCGCCCTGCCAGCGGCGGGTGAGCGCGGCGTTGCCGCCGGGCGCGCCCGCGTCGGTACCCTCCGCCGTGCCGGTCCGCCCGTACGCGCCCGTCTCCTCGTACGTGTCCGTGCTGCCGCTCATGCCGTCTGCTCCCCCTCGTCGGGTGCGGTCACGGGGTCCGGCACGACCATCGTGCCGATGCCCTCGTCGGTGAAGATCTCCAGCAGGATGGAGTGCGGCACGCGGCCGTCCAGCACGCGTGCCGTGCGGACACCGTTGCGCACCGCGTGGAGGCAGCCCTCCATCTTCGGGACCATGCCGCTGGCCAGGTCGGGCAGCAGCTTCTCCAGGCGGCTCGCGGTGAGCTGGCTGATGACGTCGTCGCTGTGCGGCCAGTCCGCGTACAGCCCCTCGACGTCGGTCAGCACCACCAGCGTCTCCGCGCCGAGCGCGGCGGCCAGCGCGGCGGCGGCGGTGTCGGCGTTGACGTTGTACACGTGGTGGTCGTCGGTGCTGCGGGCGATGGACGAGACGACCGGGATGCGGCCGTCGTCCAGCAGCGCCTCGACGGCGCCCGTGTCGATGCCGGTGATGTCACCGACCCGGCCGAGGTCGACCCGTTCCCCGTCGATGTCGGCCCAGCGTTTCGTCGCCGTCATGGTGTGCGCGTCCTCGCCGGTCAGCCCGACGGCGAACGGCCCGTGCCGGTTGAGCAGCCCGACCAGCTCGCGCTGCACCTGACCGGCGAGGACCATCCGTACGACGTCCATCGCCTCCGGCGTCGTCACCCGCAGGCCCGCCCGGAACTCCGACTCCAGGCCCAGCCTGTCCAGTTGGGCGCTGATCTGCGGGCCGCCGCCGTGCACGACGACGGGCCGCAGCCCGGCGTGCCGCAGGAAGACGACGTCCTGCGCGAAGGCCGCCTTCAGCTCGTCGTCCACCATGGCGTTGCCGCCGAACTTGATGACGACCGTCTTCCCGTGGTGCCGCGTCAGCCACGGCAGCGCCTCGATGAGGGTGCGCGCCTTCGGCAGCGCGGTGTGCTTGCGGGCCGTCATGACGAGTACGCGCTGTTCTCGTGGACGTAGTCCGCGGTGAGGTCGTTCGTCCAGATCACCGCCGACGCGTCGCCCGCCGCCAGGTCCGCGGTGACGGTGATCTCGCGGCCGCGCATGTCGACCAGGTCGCGGTCGTCCCCGACGGAGCCGCCGCGGCAGACCCAGACGCCGTTGATGGCGACGTTCAGCCGGTCCGGCTCGAAGGCGGCGGAGGTGGTGCCGATGGCGGACAGCACCCGGCCCCAGTTGGGGTCCTCGCCGTGCAGGGCGCACTTGAGGAGGTTGTTGCGGGCGACGGAACGGCCGACCTCCACCGCGTCGTCCTCGCTGGCCGCGCCCGTCACCTCGATCCGGATGTCCTTGCTGGCGCCCTCCGCGTCCGCGATCAGTTGCCGCGCCAGATCGGCGCAGACCTCCCGTACGGCCTCCGCGAACTCCTCCCGGTCGGGCCGCGCGCCGGACGCGCCGGAGGCGAGGAGCAGCACGGTGTCGTTGGTGGACATGCAGCCGTCGGAGTCGGCGCGGTCGAAGGTCGTACGGGTCGCCGCGCGCAGCGCCGCGTCCAGTTCGGCGGCGTCCACGTCGGCGTCGGTGGTGAGGACGGACAGCATCGTGGCCAGGCCGGGGGCGAGCATGCCCGCGCCCTTGGCCATGCCGCCGACGGTCCAGCCGTCCCGTACGGCGACGGCGGTCTTGTGCACGCTGTCGGTGGTCTTGATGGCGACGGCCGCCCGCTCACCGCCGTCGGCGGACAGCTGCTCCGCCGCCGTACCGATGCCGGTCAGCAGCGCGTCCATCGGCAGCCGCAGCCCGATCAGCCCGGTGGAGGCCACCGCGACCTCGCCCGCGCTGTGGCCGAGCACCTCGGCGGCGCGTTCGGCGGTGGCGTGGGTGTCCTGGAAACCGGCGGGGCCCGTACAGGCGTTGGCGCCACCGGAGTTGAGGACGACGCAGGTCACCTGGCCGCCCTTGACGACCTGTTCGGACCAGAGGACGGGGGCGGCCTTCACCCGGTTCGAGGTGAAGACACCGGCGGCGGCGCGACCCGGGCCCTGGTTCACGACCAGGGCGAGGTCCGGTCCGCCGCTCTCCTTGATCCCGGCGGCGATGCCCGCCGCCGTGAACCCCTTCGCCGCCGTCACGCTCACGGTGCCACTCCGATCGTGGGAAGTCCCAGCTCCTCGGGGAGTCCGAGGGCGATGTTCATGCTCTGCACCGCGCCGCCCGCGGTGCCCTTGGTGAGGTTGTCGATCGCCGCGACGACGACGACGCGGGCGGCCGCCTCGTCGTACGCGACCTGGAGCAGCGCCGCGTTCGAGCCGTACACGGCGGCCGTCGCGGGCCACCGCCCCTCGGGCAGCAGGGTCACGAACGGCTCGTCCCGGAACGCCTCCTCGTACGTCGCGCGCACCGCCTCCGCCGTCGTACCGGGGCGGGCCCGCGCGGTGCAGGTGGCGAGGATGCCGCGCGGCATGGGGGCGAGCGTCGGCGTGAAGGAGACGGTCACCGGGGTACCCGCCGCCGCCGACAGGTTCTGCGCGATCTCGGGGGTGTGCCGGTGGGTGCCGCCGACGCCGTACGGGCTCATGGAGCCCATCACCTCGCTGCCCAGCAGGTGCGGCTTGGCCGCCTTGCCCGCGCCGGACGTGCCGGAGGCGGCGACGACCACGGCCTCGGGCTCGACGAGCGCGGCGGCGTACGCGGGGAACAGCGCGAGCGAGACGGCGGTCGGGTAGCAGCCGGGGACGGCGATCCGCCGGGTGCCGCGCAACGCGGCGCGGGCGCCGGGGAGTTCGGGCAGCCCGTACGGCCAGCTACCGGCGTACGGGGTGTCGTAGAAGCGCTCCCAGGCGGCGGTGTCGGTGAGGCGGAAGTCGGCGCCGCAGTCGACGACGAGCACGTCGTCGCCCAGCTCCTCCGCGACGGCGGCGGATCTGCCGTGCGGGAGGGCGAGGAAGACCACGTCGTGCCCGCGGAGGGCCGCGGTGGTCGTCTCCTCCAGTACGCGCCCGGCGAGCGGGGCGAGGTGCGGTTGGAGGGTGCCCAGCCGTTCGCCCGCGTTGCTGTTGCCGGTCAGGGTGCCGATCTCGATCTCCGGGTGCCCGGCCAGCAGCCGCAGGATCTCGCCCCCCGCATAGCCGCTCGCCCCCGCCACCGCTGCGCGCACTGCCATCGCGTCCTCTCCCAGTCGATGGCATGACTATACGTAGCTATGCACTTCTATGCAATATCGCCCCGGGCGGCGGCCCGCCGGACACGGGCCCGACCGATGAGTTCGGAGGCCGTGGCGCGTCCAAGTACCCGACACCTCTGGAAAGGACACCGCCATGTCGGAGCTTCTCGTGGACTTCATCACCTCCCTCGACGGCTACGCCTCGGGAGAGGGATGGCCCGGTTTCTGGGGCCTCGAAGGCCCGGAGTACCTCGCCTGGCTCAACGAGCAACCCGAGGTCACGTACCTGATGGGCGCGCACACGTACCGCCTGATGTCCGGCTTCGCCGCGGGCGAGGTCCCCGACGGCCAGGACGAGTTCAGGCCGGAGGAGGAGGCGTCCGTGGACGAGCTGACGCAGGCGGCGAAGGTGGTGTTCTCCTCCTCCCTGGAAGGGCCGTTGACGTGGGCCAACTCCACGCTCGTACGCGACGACGCCGTCGAGACGGTCCGCGCCATGAAGGCGGACGGGACGGGGCTCCTCAGCACGATCGGCAGCCTCAGCCTGGCCCGCTCACTGCTGCGGGCGGGGCTGGTCGACCGCTTCCGGGTCGTGATGTTCCCGGTGATCACCGGGGCCACGGGCGCGGAACGCGTCTACGACGGCTATCCGGACCTGGCCCTCGACATGACCGAGCACCGCAGCTTCGACGGCCGCATCCAGCTGGTCGAGTACGCGCCCCGCGTGCTGGAACACCCACCGCTCGGCGCCCCCGCGTGACCTCCTCCCGGCCGCGCCGGGCCGGGTACGGGGCCGGGGAACGCGGGCCGGAGCGGGCGCGGCTCGTACGTCGTACGCGGTGCTGACCGGGCCGGAAGCGGTCCTGGTCAGCCCTCCGTACGGCTCGTGGCCGCGAGGCTCGCCGGGCGGAGGTCCGTCCAGTGGCGCTCGACGTACGCGAGGCACTCGTCTCGGGACGCGGCCGGGTGGGCCTCCCGCCAGCCCGCGGGCACGGGGGCGAAGGCGGGCCAGAGGGCGTGCTGGTGCTCGTCGTTGACGAGGACGAGGAAGGTGCCGTCCGGGTCGTCGAAGGGGTTCCGCATGGGGGTCTCCGTCCGGGTGCGTCGAGGTGGGGGCGGCCGTGCGTCAGGGCGCGGGTACGTCGTCGGGCGTGGGTACGTCCTCGGGTGCGGTGGTGCCCGCGCAGGTGTCGGCGGGGCTGCGGTCCTTGGCGAGGAAGATCGTCTGCGCCATCATCCGGTAGCCCGACATGCCCTCCCGGAGCGTCTCGATGGACTCCTCGGGGTGCACCGAGTCGATGACCGCGTTCGGGCCGACCGCGTTGAACTGGTGCGAGACGCCGCGTGGTATCTGCATGTCCACCCAGGAGTTGGGCGGCACGATCACGTTGTGCCGCTCCCGGCGCACCCCCTCCGGGGTGTCGGGCAGCTCGTCGGTGAAGGCCGTCAGCGGCCCGAACGCGGCCGACGGGCGCACCGTGACCGGCGACAGGCTGGACACGCGGATCGTCGTGTCCGGGCCCGTCATCATCCGGACGAACCGCAGGCCGGTGTGCAGGTGCATGCGGGAGCAGATGTCGCGGGCGGTCGTGTCGTAGAAGTCCATGAGGTAGCGGTCCGCGAAGAAGCCGGGGAACGGGGGCTCCAGCATGAACACGTCGCCCTCCTCGAACACCTGGGCCCGCTTCAGGGTCCCGTCCGGCGCGGGCCGCTCCGCCTCCTCGCGGTGCGCCGTACGGACCAGGCCCGCCAGCGCGTCGACCACGGTCAGGGCGGCCTCGGGGGGCAGCCGTACGACGGGGGTCAGCCGGTTGCGGTCGGGGTCCCGGTGGGTGCGTACGTCGAGGATCTCGTCCTCGTGGTCCGGGGACCGCTTCATGCGGGTGCCGGGGTCGGGCGGCACGGCCCCGGCGGGGTCGGTGGGGGCGTGCGCGGTGGCTTCGGTGGGGGCGGCTTCGGTGGGCTGGGTCATCCTGTCGCTCCAGAGTGCTCGTTCGGTACGGGTTCCGGCAGCCGTGCCCAGAGCACGCCGCCCAGGTCGTGTCGCCCGGCGCGGAGCACCGAGCAGCCCGTGGTGGCGGGACCGTGGTCCCGTGCGCGCGCCAGCCACCGCCAGCGGTCGACCGCGCCGGGCCCGGCGGCCCCGGTCGTCGTCGCGTCGCCGTACTCCCCCGTGAGGAAGGCGAGCAGCGGGGTGAGGGGCCAGCCGGGGCCGTCGGGGGCGGGCCCGTGCGGGAGGACGACCAGCGCGCCACCACCCAGCCGCGCGGCCGTGCCCCACGGCACGGACGCCCCCTCGAAGCCGTGGCGCGCGGCCACCTCCGCGGCCAGTTCGGTGTGGGCCGCGAGCGGCCAGGCGCCGAGCAGCGTCCGGTGCCAACGAGCCCTGGCGGGCGCGAGTTCCGGGTCGTCTGCGCGGTGCCAGTGGTCGCGCAGGAAGTCGAGGGCGGCGAGCACGGGTTCGTCGGCGGCATCCGTACGCGCTCCGGGTCCGTCCGCCGTACCGGGCCCGTTTCCCGTGCCGCCGCCGTACGCCGCGAGCGCGCGCAGCGCGGGGTGCGCCGCGTGACCGGGGCGTGCCACGTCGTCGGGGTGTGCCGCGTCGGACTCCAGCAGGTCGCGGGCCGTGGCGGCGGCGTGGCGCAGCAGCCGCTCGTACCGGCCGGGAGCCAGGCGGCGGGCGGCGAGCGTACGGCCCATCGCCCGGCGCTGGGGCTTGCCGGTGGGGGTCGTGAGGTAGTCGCCGAAGCGGACGGCGGCGGGGCGCAGGGGCGCCCGCTCGTACACCTCCCGTACGTCCGCCACCGGTTGGTCGGTGGCCACCAGCGCCACGTCGTCCCCGAGCGACGGCTCGTCGACCGCGACCGCCGCGAAGCGGCCCGTCAACCCCGCACGGCGCCAGCCCAGTTCGACGTCGAGGGGATGGTGCTTCTCACCGCCGCGGTTGATACGCTCCCCGGCCCGGCCGCGCAACACCAGGAGCCCGTCGCGGAGTTCACCGAGGTCACCGGTACGCAGCCAGCCGTCGCCGGTGACGGTGGCGGCGGTCGTACGGGGGTCGCGCCAGTAGCCGTGCATCAGGTCGGGCGTACGGACCCACACCTCGCCCGCCTCCAGGTGGAGTTCGGTGTCCGGGAGGGGCAGCCCCACGGGCGGGACGCGGTCCAGGTAGTGGTGGCGGAAGTCCGCGTCGTCGAGGAGGGGCGTGGTGAAGCTGAAGTTGACGGCCTCGGTCAGCCCGTAGCCCTGGCGCAGGCGGGGGCCGTAGCGCGCGTGGAAGCGGCGGGCGAGGTCGGCGGTGAGTGGGGCGGCGGCGGTGACCAGGTACTCCAGGCGCTCCGGCCAGGGCGGCGCGGCCTCGACCAGGTCCGCGAGGAGGGCCGGGACGATCGACGCCGTACGGGCGCCGTCGGCGTCGAGGGCGGCGAAGTACCCGGCCGGGTCGAAGGACGGCCGCAGGGTCAGGGGCGCGCCGGTGAGGTGGGTGCCGAGGAGGGACATGACGAGCGCGTTGCAGTGGTACAGCGGCAGGCACGTGCCGTGCGGGCGGTCGGGGGCGAGGCCGTGCAGGGCGGCCGTGCGGCGGGCGTTGCCGAGGACCGCGCGGCGTCCCAGCACGACGCCCTTCGGCGGGCCGGTGGAGCCGGAGGTGAACATGATGAACGCCAGCTCGCCGGGGGCCTGTTCGGCCCTGAGCGGCCCGTCGGCGCCGGTCGCCGCCCCGGCGCCGGTCGGGCGGGTACGGCGCAGCCCTCGGTCGTCGACGACCGCCGCCGCGTCGACCCGCCCGACGATGTCCGCGACGGCACGGGCGGTGCTGCGCGGGTGCAGGGGTACGCCGACCAGTCCCAGGTCGAAGCAGGCGAGGAGGGTGTCGGCCAGCGCGCGCCCGTTGGGCAGGCGCACCACCACCCGTGCGCCCACGGGGAGTTCGACGAGCGCCGCGTGATCGGGCGCGGCGGGTGCGGGCGCCGGTCCGGTGGCGCCCGCCCGTACGTGTTCCGCGCCGGTCATCGTGTCCCCTTCCGCAGCGCCTCGGCCAACTGGACGCCGACGGCGTCCACATGGCGCGGCTGCATCACCCGGTGGTGGCGGGCTGTGACGTGTCCGGCGGTCAACCCGCCGCCCGCGTACGGGCGCCACAGCTCGTGGTGCGTCCCCCGTGGTTGCTCTCCCCCGGGGTCCGACGCCTCGACGTACGTGGTGGGGCCCGCGTAGCGGGGCGGTCGGTAGGCGCGCAGCAGGCGGTCGTTGTGGCGGGAGACGGCGATGACGCGGGCGACGTCCTCCTCGGTGAAGCGGGCGAACACGCTGCCCTCACCGCGCAGCAGGGCCGTCACGGCGGTGAAGTCGAGGCGTTCCACGTCGAGTCGGTCGTCGTCGAACCCGGCGGCGGTCAACAGCACGCGGTGCACGCGCCGTTCGTCGATGGGCTCGCCCCCGTGCTCCTCGGCTCCCTGCGGCACGGGTTCGGCGGGGAGGGCGTCGACGAGGAACAGCGTGCCGGGCGGTTCGCCGAGCGCGTGCAGCCGTACGGCCATCTCGTGCGCCACCAGCCCGCCGAACGACCAGCCCACGAGGTGGTACGGGCCGTGCGGGCGTACGCGGCGCAGCAGTCGCACGTACCGGTCGGCCATCTCCTCGACCGTGGCCGGGAGTTGGACCCCCGCGCCGGGTGCCTCCGCGTCGAGGCCGTACACCGGGTGGTCGCGGCCGACGTGCCGCAGCAGCCCGGCGTACAGCCAGCTGAGGCCGCTCAGCGGGTGGACGCAGAACACGGGCGCGGCGTCCCCGGCGGAGCGGAAGGGCACGAGCTGGGCGGGCGCGGGCCGTTCGTCCGGGGCGGCCAGCAGGCGGCTGAGGGCGGCGGGGGTCGGCGCCTCGAAGACGTCGCGGATGGCGGGCTCCAGGCCCAGGACGCCGCGCACGCGCCCGGCGAGGCGGGCGGCCAGCAGCGAATGGCCGCCCAGTTCGAAGAAGTTGTCGTCCGGGCCGACCCTTGGGACGTCCAGCACCTCCGCGAACTGACGGCACATCAGGTCCTCCCGCAGGTCGCGCGGCGGCTCCGCGACGGTCGCGGCGGCGGCCCAGTCGGGTTCCGGCAGCCGGTCCCGCAGCACCTTGCCGTGGGCGCTGAGCGGCAGCGTGTCCAGCGTGAGCAGCCGGGCGGGCAGCATGTAGTCCGGCAGGAGCCGGGCGAGGTGCGCGCCGACCGCGCGCGGGTCGGTGGTCGCGGGCGTGACGTAGCCGACGAGGCGACGGTCGTCGGCGCCCCGGTCGTGCACGGCCACGGCCGCCGAGGCGACGTCCGGGTGCGCGATCAACGCGGCCTCGATCTCGCCGAGTTCGACGCGGTGCCCGCGGATCTTCACCTGGTCGTCGGTCCGGCCGTGGAAGCGCAGCACCCCGTCGCGCGCACGGGAGGCCAGGTCTCCGGTGCGGTACATGCGGGCGCCGGGCGGGCCGTACGGGTCGGGCAGGAAGCGGGTGGCGGTCAGCCCGGGGCGGCCGTGGTAGCCGGTGGCGACGCCCGCGCCCGCGACGTACAACTCGCCGGTGACGCCCGGCGGTACGGGCCGGAGCGCGGCGTCGAGGACGTGGCAGCGGGTGTTCCACAGCGGGCGCCCCAGCGGCACGGTGCCGCCGTCCTCCGCGGGCCCGGAAGCCTCCACCGGGTGAACGGCGGACCACACCGTGGTCTCCGTCGGCCCGTAGCAGGCGAGCAACGAGGCGGTGGCGGCGGCCAGTTCGCGGGCCGCTCCGGCGGGCACGGCCTCGCCGCCGACGACGGCGCGGACGTGCCGCAGCCGCTCCGGGTGGCGGGCCGCGAGGGCCTGCCACAGCGACGGTGTCGCCTGCATGACGGTGACCTCGTGCCGGTCGAGGAGCGCGGCCAGCTCGTCCGGTTCGCGCAGGGCGCCCTCGTCCGCGAGGACCATGGTGGCGCCGGTGACCAGCGGCAGGTACAGCTCCGGCTTGCACATGTCGAAGCCCACCGGCGCGGCGGCCAGCACCCGGTCCCCGGCGCGCACGTCGAGTTGCTCGCGCAGTGCCAGCAGCAGGTTCACCAGCGCGCCGTGCGGCACGACGACGCCCTTGGGCCGCCCGGTCGAACCGGACGTGTACGTGACGTACGCCGTCCCCTCCGGCACCCCCAGCGGCGCCCCCTCCCCGGCCTCGACGCGCGTACCGCCGTCCGCGCCCGGCGCGTCCCGTACGACGAGCAGCGGCCGCGCGTCCGCGAGCAGCGCGGCGATCCGGGCGGGCGGCAGCGTCGGGTCGAGCGGCAGGTAGGCGGCGCCGGTGGCCTGCGTGGCGAGGAGCGCGACGGGCAGTTCGGGGCCGCGGCGCAGCAGTACGGCGACGAGCGTGCCCGGCCCGGCGCCGCGCGCGCGGAGCGTGGTGGCGAGGCGTTCGGCGCGCGCGGCCAGCTCGCCGTGGCCGAGGACGGTGTCCCCGTGGCGTACGGCGGGGGACTCGGGCGTACGGCGTGCCCGCTCCGCGAAGAGCGCGGCGACGGTGGTGCGGGGCACGTCGCGGGCGGTGGTGTTCCAGCGGCGGGTCAGCCGGTCGTACTCGCCGTCGACGAGCACGGGCAGGTCGGTGATCCGCTGCCCCGGGTCGTCGGCGGCGGCCCGCAGCAGGACCTCCAGCCGGGCGAGTAGCAGCCGGGCGGTGGCGGGCGTGAACAGCTCCGTGTCGTACTCCAGCAGCCCTTCGACACCGGCCTCCGTGCCGTGTTCCGCGCCGTGCTCCGCCCACCGCTGGCGCAGGCTCCACAGCAGGTCCATGCGGGAGGCGCCGCCGTGCGCGGCGACCGGTTCGGCCCGCACGCCCGGCAGGTCGAACGCGGTGGCCGGGGTGTCCTGGAAGGCGAGCATCACCTGGAAGACGGGGTGCGCGGCGAGCGAGCGCGGCGGGTTGAGCGCCTCGACGACCTGCTGGAACGGCACCTCCTGGTGCGCGAACGCGTCGAGGTCGGTGGCCCGGACCCGGTCCAGCAACTCGTGGAACGTCGGCGCCCCGCTCACGTCCGTACGCAGCACCACGGTGTTGACGAAGCAGCCGACGGTCTCGTGCAGCGCCTCGTCGTGGCGTCCGGCGACCGGCGTGCCGACGGGGATGTCCTCCCCGGCGCCGAGCCGCGAGAGGAGCGCCGCGACGGCGGCGTGCACGACCATGAACAGGCTGGTGCGGGTGGCCGACGCGAGGCGGTTCAGCCGGGCGTGCAGCGCGGCGTCGAGGGTGAACTCGACGGTCTCGCCCCGGTGCGCCGACACCGCCGGGCGGGGGTGGTCCAGCGGCAGCGGCAGCACCTCGGGGGCGCCGCGCAGGGTCTCCGTCCAGTACGCGGTGTCGTCCCGGAGGTCGCGGTCGCGCTGCCGCAGCGTGTGGTCGGCGTACTGCACCGGTTCGTACGTCCAGCGCGGCGCCCCGCCGTCCGCCCGCGCGCGGTAGGCGGTGGACAGGTCGCGGGAGAGCGGGGCGAGGGACCAGCCGTCGGCGGCGATGTGGTGCAGCAGGAGCAGCAGCACGTGCCGGTCGGGCGCGGTCTCGTAGAGGACGGCGCGGACCGGGAGTTCGACGGCGAGGTCGAAGACGTGGGTGGCCTCGTCGGCGAGCAGGTCGGGCAGCGCGGCCTCGGAGGCGGCGACGGTGGTGAACGGCAGGTCGTCGGCGCTGCCGAGCCGCTGGTACGGCTCGCCGTCGGCCTCGGCCACGAGGGTGCGCAGGCTCTCGTGGCGTACGAGGACGTCGTGCAGGGCCGCGCGCAGGTGGCGGGTGGCGAGCGGGCCGGTGAAACGGACCGCGAACGACATGTTGTAGACGGAGTTGGGCCCGGCGAGGCTGCTGAAGAACCACAGGCGGCGCTGCGCGGGCGAGAGCGGCACCCGGTCCGGGCGGGGCGCGGGCGGGACGGCGGGGGTGGTCGTCGTGGCGGTGGCGGGTCGGTCGGCGGGGCCGTTGCCGGGTCCGCCGGTGGGCGTGGACTCGTGGGTGGCGTCGGCCTGTTCGGGCAGGAGGCGGGCGAGCGACGCGACGGCGGGCGCGTCGAACAGGGCGCGGAGGGCCAGTTCGCGGCCGGTCTCGGCGCGTACGCGGTTGATCAGCCGGGTGGCGAGCAGCGAGTGGCCGCCGAGGTCGAAGAAGTTGTCCTCGGCGCCGACCTCGGGCAGCCCCAGCGTCTCCGCGAACAGTCGGCACAGCAGCCGTTCCCGCGCGTCGGCGGGCGGCCGGGACACGGTGAGCGCCGACTCCGGGCGGGGCAGGGCCGCGCGGTCCAGCTTGCCGTTCCCGGTCAGCGGGATCTCCTCGACCAGTACGACGAAGGCGGGCACCATGTGCGCGGGCAGCACCGTACGGGCGTACGCGCGCAGTTCGGCGGCGGACGGCTCCGGGGCGTCGGGGTCGCGGTCACCGGCCCCGGCGGGGACGGCGTAGCAGAGCAGCCGCCCGCCTCCGGCCGCCGCGCCGGTGTCCGCGAGGACCACGGCGCGCGCGACCGCCGGGTGCTGTTCGAGGACGCGCTCGACCTCGCCGGGCTCGACGCGGTAGCCGCGGATCTTCACCTGCTGGTCGGTGCGCCCCAGGTACTCCAGGGAGCCGTCGGGGCGCCGCCGGGCGAGGTCCCCGGAGCGGTACATGCGGCTGCCGGGCGGGCCGAACGGGTCGGGCACGAACCGCGTCGCGGTGAGTCCGGGACGGCCCAGGTAGCCGCGCGTCACGCCCGGCCCGGACACGTACAGCTCGCCGGGGCAGCCCGGCGGCACCGGGCGCAGGCCGTGGTCCAGCAGGTGCAGGCGCAGGTCGGGCAGGGCGGTGCCGACGTTGCTCGCCGGGTCTCCGGGGTCGGTGAGCGCGGCGTACGACGCGTGCACGGTGGTCTCCGTGATCCCGTACATGTTGACCAGTACGGGCCGCCCCGGCCCCTGCCAGGCGCGGACGCGCGACGGCTCCAGCGCCTCGCCCGCGCACACCACGGCCCGCAGGTCGGGCAGGGCCGCCGGGCCCGCGTCGCCGGTGGCGCGGACGAGCTGGTAGAAGGCGGACGGCGTCTGGCTCAGCGCGGTGACGCGCTCCCGCCGCAGCAGTTCCAGCAGGTCGCCGGGTGACCGGGTGGTGTCCTCGGGGACCACGACCAGGCGCCCGCCACGGCCCAGCGCGCACCACATCTCCCAGACGGAGACGTCGAAGGCGTAGGAGTGGAAGAGTGCGTGCACGTCGTCGCCGTCGAAGCGGAAACGGTCGTCGGTGGCGGTGAGCAGCCGTACGACGTTCCGGTGCGTGACGACGACGCCCTTGGGGCGGCCGGTGGAGCCGGAGGTGTGGATGACGTACGCGGTGCTGTCGGGGTGCGGCTCCGGGAGGGGGCGGTCCGGGTCGGCTGCGGGGGCGGTGGGGTCCGTGGCGCGGGTGGGGTCCGTGGCGTACGGCTCGGTGCCGACCGGGAGTTGGGGCTGCGGTACGGGCAGCGGCCGGTCCGTCACCACCAGCACCGGGTCCGCCTCCGCGAGGACCCGCCGCAGCCGCTCCTCGGGGTGCGCCGGGTCCAGCGGCAGGTAGCCCGCGCCGGACCTGAGTACGGCGAGCACCGCGACCACGAGGTCGACGGAACGTTCCAGCACCAGGCCGACCAGGCGTTCCGGCCCGGCGCCCCGGTCCCGGAGGGCGCGGGCGAGGCGGTCGGCGCGCGCGTCGAGTTCGGCGTACGTGAGGGTGGTGGCGCCGTGGGTCACCGCCGGGGCCGCCGGGGTCCGGCGCGCCCACGTCCCGAACAGGGCGGGCAGCGTGGCCGGTTCGGGGTCCGCGTCGCGTTCGCCGTACGCCGATGGCCTCCCGTACGCGCCCTCCTCGGCCCCGCCCGGCTCGCCGTCGAGCAGCAGCCCGACACGGCCCAGCGGCGCCGCCGGGTCGTCGGTGAGCCGTCCGAGCAGCGCGCACAACCGGTCGAGGAGGCGTTCCGCCGTGGCGTCGTCGTACAGGTCGGTGCGGTACCCGAGCCGCAGCCGGAGCCGTTCGCCCGGCACGGCGACGAGCGTCAGCGGGTAGTGGGTGCCGTCCCGGCCCTGTACGTCGCGGAGTTCGAGGCCGGGCACCAGCGCGCCCAACTCCGCGTCGTCCACGGGGTAGTTCTCGAACACCACGACGGTGTCGAAGAGTTCGGCGTGCCCGGCGACGGACTGGAGGGTGGCCAGGTCGGCGTGCTGGTGGTCGAGCATCTGCGACTGCTGGGCGCGCAGCGCGGTGAGGGTGTCCGCGACCGTACGCGCGGGGTCGAGGCGTACGCGCACCGGCACGGTGTTGATGAGCAGCCCCACGATGTCCTCCGCGCCCGGCAGTTCGGCCGGGCGGCCGGACACGGTCGCGCCGAACACCACGTCGTCCCGGCCGGTGAGGGCGCCGAGCAGGACCGCCCAGCCGAGCTGTACGACGGTGCTGGCCGTCAGCCCGTACGTCCGCGCCACCGCCGCCACGCGCGCGCCGGTCGCCGCGTCGAGTTCCGCCGACGCCACCCGCGAGGCGCCGCCCGCACCCCGGCGGCCCGGCCCGGCGACCAGCGTCGGCCCGTCCACGGACGACAGCAGCGCGCGCCAGGCGGCCTCGTCCGCGCGGGCGTCGCGGGTGGCGAGCCAGTCGAGGAAGTCGCGGTAGGGCGTGGCGGGCGGGAGGGCTCGCCCGGCGTAGAGGGAGAACAGCTCCCGGACGACCACCGGCATCGACCAGCCGTCGAGCAGCAGATGGTGCGTGGTCAGCACGAACGTGTGCCGCTCCCCGGACCGCCGCAGCAGCGCGGCGCGTACGAGCGGCGGCCGGGCCAGGTCGAACCGGCGCTGCCGGTCCGCCTCCAGGAAGCCCTCCAGGTCGGCGGGGGCGGCCGTCTCCCGCCACTGCGGTACGGCGTCCGGTTCGACGACCTGTACGGGCCGCCCGGACCCGCCGGGACGCACGCCCGCCGACAGCTGTGGATGGCGGCGCAGCAGGCGGTGCAGCGCGTCGCGCAGCGCGGCCGGGTCCAGCGCGCCGTGCAGGTCGAAGACGAACTGGACGAGGTACGGGTCGGCGCCGTCGTGGTCGTAGAGCGAGTGGAAGAGGATGCCCTGCGCCAGTGGCGGCAGCGGCAGTTCGCCGCCCGCGCGGGCGCGGGCGCGGTCGGCCAGCGCCGTCAGCACCTCGAACCAGCGCCCGGCGAGCGCGGCGACGTGCTCCTCGTCCAGCAGGCCGCCGGGCCAGGACCAGTGGGCGACCAGTTCGGGGCCGTCGGGGCGCTCGGTGATCAGCGTGTCCAGCTCCACGGCGTGCGCGAGGGCGGGGCCCGTACGGTCCGTACCGCCGTCCGCGGGTACGTCCTCGGCCGGGACGGCGTCGGCATCCACGTCCGCGTCCGCGAGCTGCGTGGCGTCCGCGAGGACCGCCCAGTCGCCGTCGCCGCCGACGCCGATACGGCCCAGGTAGTTGAACGCGAACTGCGGCGCGGGGCGCGCGGCCAGCACCGGGCCGGTCTGCGGGTTGAGGTGCCGCAGCAGGCCGTACGCCAGTCCGGCGCGGGCGGCGTCGCGGGTGCCGGTCCGCACCTTGGCGACGGCGCCGTCCAGCGCGGTCGGGTCGGTGCGCGCGTCTGCCCAGGAGCAGCCGGGGTCGACGAGCGTGGGGCACAGAGTGGTGAACCAGCCGACCGTACGGGACAGGTCGAGGCCGTCCGCGAACTCCTCCCGCCCGTGGCCCTCCAGGTCGACCGCCAACGTGTCCGGGCCGTCGCCGTCCCGCCAGTCGGCGGCGGCCAACGCGAAGGCGGTGAGCAGCAGTTCGCGTACCGAGCAGCCGAAGGCCGCGGTGGAGTCCGCGACCAGGCGGCGGGTGACGGCGCCGGACAGGACGGCGGTGTGGCGGCGGCGGGTGTCCTCGGTGTCGACGGCGCGGTCCAACGGGCGCCCGCCGACAGGCGGTTCGGCGTCCGGGCCGTCCGGCGCGTCCCGCCAGCGGGTCGACTCCCGCTGCACGGACGGGTGGTGGGCGTACCGGAGCAGGGCACGCGACCAACGGGGGAAGGAGGTGCCGACGGGTTGCAGCCGGGGGGTCTCTCCGTGGCGTACGGCCTCCCAGGCGGTCTCCAGGTCGTCGCGCAGGATGCGCCACGACACCCCGTCCACGGCCAAGTGGTGGACGGTGAGGGTGAGTTCGCCCGCCTTGCCGTCGCCGGGGTCGGACCAGGCGGCGTGCACGACGCGGCCCCGCTCCGGGTCGGTCGGGGTGCCCGGCCGGTCCAACTCGACGGTGACGGCGGGCAGTACCTCCAGCGACCAGAGCGGTTCGCTGGCGACCTGCGGCGACGGCGGGCCGGAGGGCCGGGTGGCCGGCTGGCGGGTCAGGGAGAGCCGCAGCATCTCGTGGTGGTCGACGAGGGCCTGCACCACCGCGCGCACCTGCTCGGCCGTGCACCCCGCCGGGGTGCGTACGGTCAGCGACTGGACGAACGCGTCGAGCGCGCCGCCCCGTTCGCGCTGCCAGTGCATGACGGGGGTCAGCGGGACGGTCGGGTCGTACGGCCCGGCCGCCTCGTCCGGCGCGTACGCCCCCTCCCGCGCGGGGCGCGTACCGGGCCCCGTGGCCGCCTCCTCGCCCGCGACGGCGGCGAGCCCGGCCACGGTGGGAGTGCGGAACACGTCCGGGGTGCTGACGGCCAGGCCCGCGCGCCTGGCCGCCGCCGCGAGCTGGATCGCCTGGATGCTGTCGCCGCCGAGCGTGAAGAAGTCGGCGTCCAGGGGCACTTCGGGCAGTCCGAGGAGCGTGCCGAACAGCTCGGCCAGCTTCCGTTCCGCCGCGCCGCCCGGTCCCGCGGCGTCCCGTACGGCGGTGTCCGGCGCGTCCGCGACGGCCGGGCGCGCGGCGCCCGCCGACCCGACCCCGGCGTCGGGCGCGGGCAGGGCCGCGCGGTCGAGCTTGCCGTTGCGGGTGAGCGGCAGCCGGTCCACGGCGACCACGGCGGCGGGCACCATGTACGGCGGCAGCCGGTCCCGCAGGCGGCCGAGCAGCGCCTCCGGGTCGAGGGGCGCGGCGGGCCCGGCCTCGCCGGTGGACGCGCCGGTGTCCGGGACGACGTACGAGACGAGGCGCCGCCCGCCCGACCCGTGCGTACGCGGCACCGTGGCGGCCTGCCGTACTCCCGGCTCGTCGAGCAACGCGGCGTCGATCTCGCCCGGTTCGATCCGGTGACCGCGCAACTTCACCTGCCCGTCGGCGCGTCCGGCGAACTCCAGGCGTCCGGCCGCGTTCCAGCGCGCCAGGTCGCCGGTGCGGTACACGCGGGTGCCCGGCGGCCCGTACGGGTCGGGCACGAAGCGCTCCGCCGTGGCGGCGGCCCGTCCGACGTAGCCGCGCGCGACACCCGCGCCGCCGACGTACAACTCCCCCACCACACCCGGCGGTACGGGTCGCAGCGCGTCGTCCAGCAGCAGCACCCGCATGCCGTCGAGGGGTGTGCCGACGGGGACGGTGACGGCGTCGGCGGGCAGTTCCGGGACGGCGTACCGGGTGGCGAACACGGTGGTCTCGGTGGGCCCGTAGCCGTTGACGACGGTCAGGCCGGGCAGCGCGGCGCGCAACTCCCGTACGGCGTCCGGCGACACCACGTCACCGCCGGTCCACACCTGGCGGACCCCGGCGAGGCAGCGCGGGTCCTCGGTGACGACCAGCTGGAACAGCCCGGCGGTGAGCCACAGTCCGGTGATCCCGGTGTCGGCGGTGACGCGGGCGAGTTCGGCGGGGCCCAGCCGCCCCGGCGCGGCGACGACGACCTCGCCGCCGGTCAGCAGCGGGACCCACAGCTCCAGGTTGAACGCGTCGAAGGCGTACGGCGAGTGGAGCAGCACCCGTTCGGCGCCGCCCTCGGACCACCAGCGGTCGGCGGCGAGTTCGGCGAGCGCGCCCTGGGTGACGGCGACGCCCTTGGGTCGGCCGGTGGAGCCGGAGGTGAACATCACGCAGGCGAGGCCGTCCGGGCGCGGTTCCGCGACCGGCCCCGCCGGGGGCGACTCCGGCACGCCCGGCTCCCGTACGTGCGCGGCCCGTTCACCGGGCTCCCGTTCCCCCGGCTCCCCCGCGCCCGGCGCGCGGACGTCCAGCACCCGTACGCCCCTGGCGCGTGCCGCCGCGACGACGGGGTCCGCCGCGGTGTGCCCGTCGGTGAGCAGCACCCGTACGCCCGCGTCGGCCAGCGCCGCGTCCTGACGGGCGGGCGCGTCGTCGCGGTGCAGCGGCACGTAGGCCGCGCCCGCCCGCACGACGGCGAGCGCGGCGACGGTCAGCCCCACCGACCGTTCGAGCAGCAGGCCCACGGTCGGCTCCGCACCCGCCCCGGCGCCGCCGTCCCCGGACGCGGTCGGGACCGGGGTCGAGGTCAGTGCCTCGGTCAGCGCGGCGGCCAACTCGGCGCTGCGGGAGTCCAGTTCGCGGTAGGTGAGCCGTGCGCCGGTGGCCGCGCAGCGGACGGCGTACGCGTCGGGGGTGCGCCGCGCCTGGTCGGTGAAGCGGCCCGCGGCCGTGGCCCCGGCGGGCGCCCGGCCCGGCGCGCCCGCGCCGAGGGTGGCCGCGCGGCGCCGCTCGCGCGCCGTGGTGGCCGCGACGCGCGCCAGCGGGGTGTCGGCGCCCGCGGCCGCCAACTCCCGCAGCACCAGGGGGAACCGGTCGGCCACGTCCCGTAGCAGCTCCTCGGCGTGGTTGGCGGGGTTGGCGTCGAAGTCGAGGCGCAGGGTGCCGTCCCCCCGGTCGTACGCGACGACCGACAGGTCCTCCGACGGCGGCGCCTGGAGGTTGTGCGCGGTCGCCGTCACCGGACCGAACCGCAACGGCCGGTCGAACCGCTGGATGTTGAGCACCGGACCGAAGAACTTCCGCGGGTCGCCGGGGCGTTCGGCGTCGCGCCGCAGCTGCTCGCCCCGGTACCGCTGCCGTGCCCGTACCTCGCGCAGCTCCGCCGCCACGGCGTCCAGCAGCCCGCCGACGGTCCCCGCCGGGTCGACGAGGACCCGCAGCGGCAGCACGTTGGCGGTCATCGCCGGTACGGCGCGGGCGAGTTCGGGCGTACGACCGGCGACGGGCAGGCTCAGCGCGAGGTCGCGGGCGCCGGTCACGGCGTGCAGATGGGCGGCGGTGGCGGCGGTGAACAGCCGGGTCCAGCGGTGCCCGAGCCGGTCGGCGTCGCCGCGCAGTCGGGCGAACTCCGCCTCCGGCAGCACCCGGGTGAGCCGCAGCGAACGGTCCGACGCCGCGGCCGGGCCGTCCCCGAGCGTCACCGGGTCGGGGAGCGACGCGAGCCGTTCCCGCCACCACGCCCGGTCGGCGGCGTACGCGGGGGTGCCGCGGTGCGCGGCCTCGGCGTCCAGCAGTGAACTGAGCGCGGTCCAGGGGCAGTCGGGCACCGTACGCGCCTCGTGGAGGCAGCTGTATATCTCGGCGGCCCGCTCCGCGAGGAGGGCCATGCCCGCGCCGTCGAGGGCGAGGTGGTGGACGCGGAGGAAGACCAGGGTGCGTGCGTCGGTGACGCGCAGCACCGCGCCGAGGAACAGCGGCCCGGCGTCGCAGCCCCCGGCCCCGTCCATGGCGGCGCGCATCCACGCGTGCGCGGCGGCGTCGGGGTCGGGCTCCGCCCGCAGGTCGACGACCTCGACGGTGTGTTCCGGGTCGCGGAGCAGGCGCTGTACGGGTGCCGTGCCCGTACCGGCCGCGTCGACACGGACGTTGACCGCGTCGCACTCGGTCGCGGCGCGTGCCACGGCGGCCGCCAGCAGTCCGGCGTCCACGGGGCCGTCCAGGACGAGGTACTCGGCCCACTGGTAGGCGCCGGGCCTGCCGAGCCCGGCGCTCTCGGCGAGCCACACTCCCAGCTGTGCGTCGGAAAGTTGCAGGTCAGCGCGGTACTCAGGCATGTGTGTGAGCGTCCCCATCGGTCCCGCCGGCGCTACACCGGAGACTGCCATCGGATACGGCCGAGTCGTTCGTCTCGATCAAGAAGCGGTCGGCAACATCGAAACACGGCGGGCAATGAACAGGTAAAGGCACACTTGGGTGAGAGATCTCACGATTGCGTGAACTCACGCGTCTTCGCAGGTCAGAGCAGGTTCTATGGCCAAGTTGAGTTAAATGTTTAGCCAAGGCAAGGCAATGCGGGGGCCGATCCCGCGCCCGGGACCGGCCCCCGCCGAGGAGGATGCCGGAAGGTCACGCCCTCATGACGCACGGAGCGTCACGGTCAGGTCAGAGCTTCACCGTCGGGCGGTGGAGGTCGAACCACGCGCCGAGGTCCAGGACCCGTTCCAGCAGCATCCGTTGACGCTGCGTCAGGTCGGCGGCCGGCCCGGACGTGGCCGCCGCCAACCCCTCCTGGCTGACGAGCGACACCGCCTGGTGCCCGGCGCGCAGCAGGTCGCCCGCCTGGCGCTGGATGGCGGCGACGTACGCGGGGTCGAACGTGCCGGGGTAGCCGCTCTTCTTGCGCTCCGCGACCGACCGCGGCAGCACGTCCCGCGTCGCGGCGCGCAGCAGGCTCTTCTCCCGGCCGTCGAACGTCTTCAGCGACCACGGGGCGTTGAAGACGTACTGCACGAGGCGGTGGTCGCAGAACGGGACGCGGACCTCCAGCCCCACCGCCATGCTCATCCGGTCCTTGCGGTCGAGCAGGATCTGCACCATACGGCTCAGGTGCAGGTAGCTGACGACGCGCATCCGCTGGTCGAGGCCGGTCTCGCCGTCCAGTACGGGTGTCTCCGCGACGGCCGTGCGGTAGCTCTCCGCGAGGAACTCCGGAATCGCCAGGACGGGTTTGAGGTCCTCCGCGACGCTGCCGCCGGAGTCCACGAGGGAGTGCTGCCCGGCGAGCCACGGGAAGGTCTCCTCGTGCCTGCGGTCGTCGTGGAACCACGGGTAGCCGCCGAAGACCTCGTCCGCCGACTCGCCGGACAGCGCCACGGTGGAGTGGCGGCGTACGGCGGCGAACAGCAGGTAGAGGGAGTTGTCGCGGTCCCCGATGCCCATCGGCAGGTCGCGGGCGCCGACGGCGGCGCGGCGTACGTCCGGGGCGGCGAGCACGTCGCCGTCGAGGACGATGTCCTGGTGGTCGCTGGCGACGTGCTCGGCGACGGCGTGGACGTACGGGGTGTCCTGCGTCGGCGCGACGTCGATGGCCTGGAAGTGCTTGTCCTGGTCGGGGAAGTCGACGGCGAAGCTGCGCACCGTCTCCCCCTTCGGCCGCAGTTGGAGCTGCGCGAGCGCGGTGAGCGCCGAGGAGTCGAGGCCGCCGGAGAGCAGCGTGCAGCGGGGAACGTCCGCGACGAGCTGCCGCCGCACGATGTCGTCCAGCAGTTCCCGTACGTGTGCGACGGTCTCCTGCTGGCTGTCGGTGTGCGGCTCGGACCGCAGTTTCCAGTACGTGCGGCGGCGCAGCCCGGAGCGGTCGAGGAGGACGAGTTCGCCGGGGCGGACCTCGTTCATGCCCTCCCAGACGGCGGCGCCCGGGGTCTTCGCCCCGGCGAACAGCTCGCGCAGTCCGTCGACGCCGACGACGGGTTCCGCGAGGGGGTTGGCGAGGATGGCCTTGGGTTCGGAGCCGAAGAGGACGCCGTCGTCGGTCTCGTAGTAGTAGAACGGCTTGATGCCCATGCGGTCGCGGACCATGACGAGCCGTTCGACGCGCGCGTCCCAGATGGCGAAGGCGTACATGCCGTTGAGGTGGTCGACGAGGTGTTCGCCCCAGACGAGGTAGCCGCGGAGGACGACCTCGGTGTCGGAGTCGGTGTCGAAGTGCTGCCCGGCGCGCCGGAGTTCGGCGCGGAGTTCGGTGAAGTTGTACGCCTCACCGCTGTAGACCATGGTGACGGCGCCGTCGGGCGTCTCGACGGTCATGGGCTGGGCGCCGCCGGGCAGGTCGATGACGGCCAACCGCCGGTGCCCCAGGGCCGCGTGGGGCGAGAGCCACGTACCGGCGGCGTCCGGGCCGCGGCACGCCATGGTCGCGGTCATGGCGTCGACGTCGCGCCGGTGGGACGTCAGGTCGCGGCGGTAGGAGACCCAGCCGGTGATTCCGCACATACGCACCCCAAGTCGTCTCGCAGATGGTTGCCTGAGATGACTAGTGCCCCATACATGCAATGGATCCACGCGGGCCGCCCGGACCGCCGTGTGGCATTTCCGACAGTAAAGTTGTGTTAAGGCGAAGTTTCGGAAGCCTCTCCCCCGCCCGACCAACTCCCTTGCGCGGAACGTCAGTCGGGATGGACGCCCGGCCCCCGGTCCGGCCCCGCCAGCGGCGTCGGCGACAGCCCGTCCGGCTCCTCGCCCGGCTCCAGCAGGGTGTCCGCCGCCCCGACGATCAGCGGGTCCGGACGGCCCACCGCCGCCTCGTCCTTCGCCGGGTAGTCGCAGCGCGCGAGGAGGCTGCGGATCGCCTCCAACCGCCCGCGGCGCTTGTCGTTGTTCTTCACCACCGTCCACGGCGCGTGCGCCGTGTCCGTGGCGCGGAACATCGCGACCTTCGCGGCCGTGTACTCGTCCCACCTGTCCAGCGACGCCAGGTCCGTCGGCGACAGCTTCCAGCGCCGTACGGGATCGATCTGGCGGATCGCGAACCGCGTACGCTGCTCCTCCCGCGACACGGAGAACCAGAACTTCACCAGCAGGATCCCGTCCCGGACGAGCATCTCCTCGAACAACGGCGCCTGTTCGAGGAACGTGCGGTACTGCGCGTCCGTGCAGAAGCCCATCACCCGCTCCACACCCGCCCGGTTGTACCAGGACCGGTCGAAGAACACGATCTCGCCGCGCGTGGGGAGATGGGCCACGTACCGCTGGAAGTACCAGGTGCCCGTCTCCCGTTCGGTCGGCCGCTCCAGCGCCACCACGCGGGCGCCGCGCGGGTTGAGCCGCTCCGTGAAGCGCTGGATGGAGCCGCCCTTGCCCGCCGCGTCCCGCCCCTCGAAGAGGACGACGACGCGCTGTCCCGTCTCCTTGGCCCAGCGCTGCATCTTCAGCAGTTCGATCTGGAGGACGCGCTTGGTCCGCTCGTAGTCGCGGCGCCGCAGCCGCTCGTCGTACGGGTGGTTCTCGCGCCAGGTGTCGACGGGGCTGCCGTCGGCGTTCAGCAGTTTCGGCCGCTCCGGGCGGCTCATGTCCACGGTGCGGCCGTCGAGGAGCGTCGCCCTGCCCTCGTCGTCCGGGTCGAGCCCGCCCAGGTCGGCCCCGCTCAGATCGGCCTCGTGCGGGTCCGCGTCGAACGGCTCCGTCTCGATGAGGTCGGCGGCCTCCGCCCCGGTACCGTCCGCGTCCGGAGTCTGCTCGTCGTACGGGTGCGCGGTCCGTTCCTCGTCACGCGGTTCGGCGTCGGTGCCCACGGTGGTCCCTCCCGGAAAGGTTCGGTGCAAAGATCACATTCCGTGTGCCCATTTGGCAGCATTCCATCGGCGGGCGGCCCCATGACCTGCTGGTGGTGCCCTGCGGGAGCGGCCGGGCAGGCCCTGCGGGGGCGGAAAACCCGTACGCGGGCGGCACCCGGCTCCGTACCGTGGCGGGCATGGACGTCACCTTCACCAAGGGCCCCGGCCGCTCGTACTCCGTCGCCGTCCGCCGCGAGCACGGCCCCGCGCTGGCGCCGCGCGGCGGCCCCGGCCACCACCCATACCTGCCGCACGACCTCGTCCACTTCGTGGTCGAGGCGGAGGCCGGGCTGCGCGGCGGGGTGTACGGGCGGTTGGCCGCGGGCGAGCTGGGCTTCTTCTGGCCCGCCGACCCGGCGGAACGGGCGGGCGCCCGCCGCCGCGAGAAGGCGCGGCGGCCCACGCCCCGCGCGAGCGCCGACATGGGCCGCTCGGAGGAGCTGGCGGGCGCCTGCCTGATGCTGTGGGAGCTGCGGCGCGGGCAGCGCACGTCCCTGCCGCCGTGGCTGGCCGGATGGACCCCGGACCCGCTGGCGGAACGGATCGCGGCGCGGCTGGACACGTACGCGGACCGCTGGCACGCGCTGCCCGACGGCGGCTCCCTCACCCTGGACTGGACGTGCGGCCCGGCGGGTTGGGCGCGCGCCACCCGCGCCGGGCGGCCCGGCCGGCGGAGCGGGGGCCGCCGCCGCTGACCGCCGGGGTCGCCGCCACCGGACGGGCGCCGGTCAGCGCAGCGTCAGCACGTTCCCGCTCACCATCGCCGCCTCCTCCGACACGAGGAACGCGATGGTGTCCGCGACCTGCGACGGCTCGGCCACGTGGAAGTGCGTGGGACTCGCGGCGACGAAGGCGCGGACCTCGTCGGTGACCCAGCCGGTGTCGGTGACGGGCGGGTGCACCACGTTCGCGGTGATGCCGATGCCGGCCAGTTCGGCGGCGGCGGAGAGGGTGTAGTGGGTCTGCGCGGCCTTGGCGGCACCGTACGAGACCTCGCCGGGGAAGCCGAGTTCGGCGCCGGAGGTCAGCCCGACGATCCGCCCCCAGCGGGCGCCGCGCTCGCGGTGGCGGCGGGCCAACTCCCCGATGAGCAGCGCCGGGGCCAGGGCGTCCACCCGGAACTGCCGCGACCAGGTGTCCTCCGTCACCGGGCGCAGCGGCCGCCCGAAGCGGTCCTCCGGGTCGGGCGTGAAGGAGTCCTGGACCCAGCCCGACGCGTTGTTGACCAGGATGTCGACGGGGCCGAGGAGTTCCTCCGCCGCGTCGAAGACGGCGCGGGGCGTCGCGCTGTCCGCGAGGTCCGCCTCGTACGCCGCCGCGCGCCCGCCCGCCCGGCGGATCTCCGCCGCGACCGCCTCGCCGGTCGCGGCCCCGGGCCCCGGCTCCCCTCCGTCCGCCGGCGGCAGCCGGAGGTACGTGCAGAGCACCGCTACCCCCCGGGCGGCGAGCGTCCGCGCCGTGGCCGCGCCGATGCCGTGGTTCGCGCCCGTGACGACGGCGACGTGGTCCGTTCCGCTGGTTCTCGTCATGGGCACAGTCGTACCGCACGCGTGCCGTCGCCCGCACACGAGAATTCCCGGAAAGAATTCCGGAGGAGAACGGCGGGGTTGTCGATCCGGGCCCTCCCCGTTCGACGTACGGGTGAGAGGCGGGGACGGTCCCCGCACCGCGCACCGAGGAGTCACCATGCCGCGCTTCCTGACGATCGTCACGCACAACGAGAGCAAGCAGACCGCCGAGGGGCCGGACCCGGAGTCGCAGCGGCGGATGGGCGAGCTGTACGAGGAGATCAGCCGGGCCGGGGTCGTCCTGGACATGGGCGAGCTGACGCGTACCTCCGAGGCCACCCGGCTGACCTGGACCGGCGGCGAACTCAGCCGTACCGACGGCCCGTTCACCGAGAGCAAGGAGGTCATCGGCGGCTACACCGTCGTCCAGGCCAGGGACCGGGCGGAGGCCGTGGAGTGGGCGCGGCGGTTCGGTGAGATCCAGGGCCGCCACGAGGACCTGACGGCCGAGGTGCGGCAGATCTCCGAGGACTGAGGACGGGGGACGGGCGGGGCGGGTGTACGGGGGGGCGGCGTGCGTACGGGAGGGCGCGTGCGTACGGGGCGGGTGGCCGCGGTTGCCCGCCCCCCGCGCGGCTGCTGTGATGTGGCGGTGACGGCGGGGAACGCGCGGGAGAGCGCGCCGGTACGGGAACCGGTACGGGAGGACGCGGCGGCGCGGGCGGCCGGAGCGAGCACGCCGGGGACGGCGCGCGCCACGGGCTCCGCCGACATCGCCGCGACCGTCGAGGCCGTGTTCCGGATCGAGTCGGCGCGGATCATCGCGGCAGTCGCCCGCGTCGTACGGGACGTGGGCATCGCGGAGGAGTTGGCGCAGGACGCGTTGGTCGCCGCGTTGGAGCGGTGGCCGGAGTCCGGCGTGCCGGACCGGCCCGGCGCCTGGCTGACGGCCACCGCACGGCACCGCGCGGTGGACCTCGTACGCCGCCGGGAGACGTACGCCCGGAAGCTCGCGGAGGTCGGCCGGGCACTGGAGGACGTGCCGCCGCCCGACCCGGCCGACCTCGACGACCCGGACCGCATCGACGACGACCTGCTGCGGCTGATCTTCACCGCCTGCCACCCGGTGCTGTCGGCGCGGGCGCGCACCGCGCTGACGCTGCGCCTGCTGGGCGGGCTGACGACGGAGGAGATCGCCCGCGCGTTCCTCACGTCCGAGGCGACCGTCGCGCAGCGGATCGTGCGCGCCAAGCGGACGCTGGCGAAGGCCGGGGTCCCGTTCGAGGTGCCGTGCGGCGCGGACCGTGACGCCCGGCTGGCCTCCGTCCTGGAGGTCGTCTACCTCGTCTTCAACGAGGGCTACTCCGCCACCGCCGGTGACGACCTGCTGCGGCCCGCGCTGTGCGAGGACGCGCTGCGGCTGGTGCGCGTCCTCGCGGGCCTGGTGCCCGGGGAGCCCGAAGTGCACGGGCTGGCCGCGCTGTTGGAGTTCCAGGCGTCCCGTACGGCGACCCGCACCGGGCCCGACGGGCGGCCCGTGCTCCTGGCCGACCAGGACCGGTCCCGGTGGGACCGGCTGCTGATCCGGCGCGGTACGGAGTCCCTGCGGCGCGCGGGCACCGGCCCGTACTCGCTCCAGGCGGCGATCGCGGCCTGTCACGCGCGGGCGGCGCGGTACGCGGACACGGACTGGGCGGCGATCGCCGCGCTCTACGGGCGGCTGGCCGCGCTGGGCCCGTCACCGGTCGTGGAGCTGAACCGGGCGGTGGCCGTGTCGATGGCCGAGGGGCCCGCCGCCGGGCTGGCCCTGGTGGACGCCCTGCTCGGTGAACGGGCCCTGCGGGACTACCACTTGCTGCCCAGCGTCCGCGGCGACCTGCTGGAGCGGCTCGGCCGGGGCGAGGAGGCGCGCGCGGAGTTCGAGCGGGCGGCGGCGCTCACCCGCAACGCGCGCGAACGGGAGCTGCTGCGGGAACGGGCCGCGCGCGCCGCGCCGTGACCCGCCCGCGCACCGCCCCCGTACGCACACCCGCCCCGTTCAGTCGCGGACCCGCTCGTACGTGAGCACCGCCGCGCCGTTGCCGAACGTCCGGCTGTCCGTCAGCGCGAACGGCACCGGCCCCGCGAAGTCCGTCGCGAACATCGGGATGCCGCCGCCCGCCACCACCGGGTAGACCTTCGTGACCAGCTCGTCGATCTCCGGCAGCAGCAGCCCCGCGAGCTCGCCGCCGCCGCACAGGTAGACGCCCTGCCCGCCGTCCTCCGCCTTCAACTCCCGCACCCGGGCCAGCGGGTCGGTGGCGACGAACTCGACGTCCGGGTCGGGCGACGGGGAGTCGGCGCGGGAGAAGACGTACTGCCGCAGGTGCCCGTACGGGCTGGTGTTGCCCTCGTCGAGGGCGATCCGGTAGGTGGCGCCGCCCATCAGGACGGTGTCGAAGTGCCGGTTCGCGGCGTCGTCGAAACCGAGCATCCGGCGGATGTGGGTGGGCAGGGTCTCCGGGTACTCGGTGGTGAGGTACTGCGTCATGTCCTCACCGATGGGATAGAAGTCGGCCGTGCCGTCCGGGGCGGCGATGAACCCGTCGATGGTCAACGCGATGTAGTAGGTCAGCTTGCGCATCCCGTTCTCCCGTCAGTGGTGCGGACGTGCATACGTGCGTGCGCGCGGCGGTGGAGGCGCGCGGGCGGTGGCGCCGGTGGTGCGCGGCGACGGTCACAGGCGGCGACTGTACGGACCCGCCGGGGCCGCCGCATCCACCTTTCGGGCGCGCCGCGGCGCCCGTCGCACCGGCACCCCCGGCGCCGTTCACTCCACGCTGAGCGCCCACTGCCCGGCCCGGCCGGTGAACACCAGCGGGGTCAGCGGGTACGTGTCGATCCGCCAGTACGAGTGCGGCGGCGCCTTCAGCACGTAGCAGAGGGCGGCCCGTACGACTGAGGGTTCCGCGACCGCCACGACCCACTCGCCGTCGCCGTCCACGGGCCGGGTGTCCAGCCAGCCGCCGACGCGCGAGATGAACGCGAGCAGCGACTCGCCGCCGTGCGGCGCGGAGCGCGGGTCGGTGAGCCAGGCGTCCACCGAACGCGGCTCGCGGGCGGCCACCTCCTGGAGCGTACGGCCGCGCCAGCGCCCCATCCCGCAGTCGCGCAGGGCGGGTTGGGCGAGCGGCGACAGCCCGAGCAGCTCGCCGGTCTCGCGACAGCGGCGCGACGGGGAGCAGTACCGCAGCTGGGCGGCGGCCAGCCGGGCCAGGCCGGGCACGGCGCGCTGCACCTCGTGCCACCCGGTCGTGTCCAGCGGCCGGTCGTCCTCGAACCGCACGTCGAGCACCGAGGAGCTGCGGGCGGCCGTCAGCAGCGTCACACGAAGGTGCATCCGGCGATCGTAGGCCGCCGCGCGCCCGAGTTCGATACCCCGGCGGCGCCCGTCGGGCGCGGTTCCACGGGGCCGCGCGGCTTGTCCGGATACGTGCGCCGGGCGGAACGTTCAGCCGGTCGCGCCGCCGTCCCCGGCCGCCCCGCCGCCGACGACCGGCGCTCCGGTACGGGCCGCGCGCAGCCGTCGTACGCCTTCCGCGATCTCGGCGGCGCCCGCGGCGGGCGCGTAGCTGAGGCGGACGTACGGGGCGGTGGCCTCGGCCGCGAAGTACGGGCGGCCGGGCGCGACGGCGACTCCGGCACGGAGTGCCGCGGCGACGAGCGCGGCCTCGTCCGTGCCGTCGGGGAGCCGCAGCCACAGCTGGTAGCCGCCGCGCGGCGCGTACGGCACGGGCACGTCCGGCAGCTCCCGGGCCAGCGCGGTGAGCAGCGCGTCGCGGCGTACCGTCAACTCGCCCGCCACCGTACGCAGATGGCGGGGCCAGGCGGGGGCACCGACGAGTTCGAGGGCGGCCTCCTGGAGAGGGCGGGGGACGAAGAAGCTGTCGACGATCTGGATGGCGCGGAGCCGTTCCAGGGCGGGGCCGCGCGCCGTCAGCGCGCCGACGCGGAGGCTCGGTGACGTCGCCTTGGTCAGCGAGCTGATGTGCACGACGACGCCGTCCGGGTCGTCGGCGCGCAGGGTGCCGCTCAGCGGCCCCGCGTCGGCGTGCGCGAGCCGCCGCGCGAAGTCGTCCTCCACGACGAACGCGCCCGCCGCGCGGGCGGCGGCCAGCACCGGGCCGCGCCGGTCGGCGGCGAGGACCGCGCCGGTCGGGTTCTGGAACAGCGGCTGGCACACGAACACCCGCGCGCCGCTGGCCCGGAAGGCGCGCGCGAGCAGGTCGGGCCGTACGCCGTCACGGTCCACCGGTACGGGCACGGGGCGCAGCCCGGCGGCGCGGGCGGCGGCCAGCATCCCGGGGTACGTGGGGGACTCGACGAGCACGGCGGCGCCCGGACCGGCGAGCCCGCGCAGCGCGGTGGTCAGGGCGCTCTGGCCCCCGGCGGTGATCAGCACCTCGGCGGCGCTGACGGCGCCCGTACCGCCGCCGATCTCGGCGGCGAACCACTCCCGCAGCTCCGTCACGCCCTCCAGCGGCGGCCGCCCCCAGGCGCCGGGGCGGCGCCCCGCGCGGGCGAGGGCGGCGGCGAGCGCGCGTTCGGGGCGGAGGGCGGCGGGGAGGTAACCGCCGTTCAACTCGATGACGCCGGGCGGGGGTTCGGGGAGCGTGGCGAGGACGCCGCCGGCGTCGACGGCGCGCGGCGCCGGGTCGGAGGGCGTGTCGGCGCTGAGCGCCAGCTCCTGCCAGGAGGTGTCGCCCCCGGTGTGCGCCGCCGCGCGCGGGCGCGCCCGGTACGCCCCGGCGCCGGGCCGGGTCTCGACCAGGCCCTCCCGTACGAGCGCGGCGAGCGCGCCGGAGACGGTGACGGGGCTGACGCGGTGGCGGTCGACGAGCGTACGGCTGGACGGCAGCTTCTCCCCCGGGGAGTAGCGCTCCAGTTCGGCACGGAGGACGGCGGCCAGATCGGCCACACTGCTACGGTGTTGCATGAGAGAGCAGAGTAGCGCTATCGACCCGTCGGGGATAGCGGTCCCCGCCCCGGACCCCGCCTCCCCCGCTTCCCCGTCCGCCCCCGCACCCGCGCCCGCACCCCGTACGTCCGCCGACCCCGGGCTGTCCGACCGGGGCGGGCTCCTGCTCGCGGCGCTCGGCGTCCTCGCCTTCTCCCTCACCTTCCCCGGCACCGCCTGGGCCCTGGAGGGCTTCGGCCCCTGGTCCGTCACCACGTCCCGGATCGTGCTCGCCGCGCTCCTCGCGGGCGGCGCGCTCCTCGCGTACCGGGTGCCGCCCCCGCCCCGCGCCACCTGGCCCGGTCTGGCGGTGGTCGCCGCCGGTACGGTCGTGGGTTTCCCGCTGCTCACCACGCTCGCGCTGGAGACGTCGTCCACCTCGCACGCCGCCGTCGTCGTCGGCCTGCTGCCGCTGACCACGGCCGCGTACGCCGCGCTGCGCACCGGCCACCGCCCGTCCCGTACGTTCTGGGCCGCCGCGCTCGCGGGCGCCGCCGTCGTCCTCGCGTTCGCGCTGCACGACAGCGGCGGCGGGGCGTCGCGCGGCGACCTCTACCTGCTCGGCGCGCTGCTGATCTGCGCCGCCGCGTACGGGGAGGGCGGGCGGCTCGCCCGCGAGATGCCCGGCTGGCAGGTGATCGGCTGGGCGCTGGTGGCATGCCTGCCGTTCGCGGCGGTGGGCGCGGTGTGCGCGCTGCGCGCCGAGCCCGTGACGCTCGGCGCGCACGCGGTGGCGGGGCTGCTGTGGGTGGCGGCGGGCTCCCAGTTCCTCGGGCTGGTGGTCTGGTACCGGGGTCTGGCGCGTACGGGCGTGGCCCGCGCGAGCCAACTCCAGCTGGCGCAACCGCTGTTGACCCTGGTCTGGTCGGTGCTGCTGCTCGGCGAGAAGCTGTCCCCGGCCGCGCCCGTGGCCGCCACGGGCGTGCTGGTGTGCATCGCGGTCACCCAGCGCAGCCGCGCCTGAGGACGGCGCGGGGGCGCCCCGCGGCAGGCACGGGCGCCCTCCGCGCGCTCCCGTGCGCGCGGGGCGCGTGACGGCGCCAGGGCCGTAGAATGTGACCCACGACACATTCACCCGACCCGCCCCCGCGCACCGGAGGTCCCTCATGCACGCGAACACGGGCGACCAACTGCTGGTCCACGGACGGACCGTGGGCCGACTCGACCAGGTCGCGGAGATCGTCGAGGTCATCGGCCCGGACGGCGGCCCGCCCTACCGGGTCCGGTACGAGGACGGGCACGAGACGGTGCTCTCCCCCGGACCGGACTCGGTGGTGCGCGGTCACGAGGAGCCCGACCCCGGACGGTAGTGGTCCGCGACGACCCGGCCCATCGCCCCGATCACGTCCTCGGACACCTCCTTCGCGGAGAAGAAGACGTGCCCGGAGACCTCGGGGAAGTCCGCGCAGTACGTGAGGTGCCGCGACAGCTCCGCCGGGTCCTGCCAGGGCGCGGCCTGCGCCGGGTCGCCCGCCTTGTAGAGCGCCTCCCCGACGTGCAGCGCGACACCCGTACCCCGTACGGCCTCCGCCCACCACGGGACCAGCTTCGCGTAGTCGGCGGCGGCGAAGCCCATGTTCCAGTAGAGCTGCGGCACGACGTAGTCGATCCAGCCGCGCCGCACCCAGCCGAGCGTGTCCGCGTACAGGTCGTCGTACGTCTGCACGCCCGCAGCCGTGTCCGAGCCGCGCGGGTCGGTACCGCTGTTGCGCCACACCCCGAACGGGCTGACGCCGAACCGGGGGCGGCGGGGCGTACGGCGGATGCGGGCGGCCGTCTCCGTCACCAGCAGGTCGATGTTGTGCCGCCGCCAGGAGGCGAGGTCGGCGTGGCCGTCTCCGTGCAGCCGGTACGCCTCCGCGTCGTCGAAGACCTCCCCCGCGACCGGGTACGGGTAGAAGTAGTCGTCCCAGTGCACGCCGTCCAGCGCGTAGCGCCGCACCGCGTCGAGCATCGCGTCCTGCACGAAGCGGCGCACCTCCGGCAGGCCCGGGTTGTAGTAGAGCTTCCCGCCGTACGGCACCACCCAGTCCGGGTGCCGTCGCGCCGGGTGCTCGGGCGCGAGCCGGGCCGGGTCGTCGTGCAGCGCGATCCGGTACGGGTTGAACCACGCCTCCAGCTCCAGCCCCCGCGCGTGCGCCTCCCGCACCGCCCAGCCCAGCGGGTCCCAGCCCGGGTCGCGGCCCTGTTCGCCGGTGAGCCACTGCGACCAGGGCTCGTACGGGGACGGCCACAGGGCGTCGGCGGTCGGACGGGCCTGGAAGTAGACGGTGTTGAGGCCGCGGCGTACGGCCGTGTCCAGGTGCGCGGCGAGCTCGGCGCGCTGCCGGTCGGGGCTCAGGCCGGAGGCGCTGGGCCAGTCCCGGTTGTCGACACTGGCGATCCACATGCCGCGCACCTCGCCCCGCGCGGGGCGGCCGTACGCCGCCGCGGCCGTGTCCGCGGAGGTCACCGCGCCGCTCAGCGCGCCGACGGCGGCGACGGTGAACCCGCGGCGGGAGAGCCCGGCGCGCCACCTCCCTCCCGTACGGGCCGCGCCGCCCGTACCGCCACCGCCGCCCGCTGCCGCGCCGGTTCTCCCCGCCCCGCCGGTGCCCGCTCTCCGCGTCATGCCGCCCGCCTTCCCGGCGTCTCCGCCGCGTCCCGGCCGACCGCGCCGCGTTCGTCCTGTTCGGCCCGATCGCCCGCTGATGTCCGTACGAGCCAGCATGCCCCGTGCGCACCCCGCCGACCCGGTAACGACCCGGCGGGGTAACGTCGGGCGGCGTGCGGGGCGGCCGGAGGCGTATCCGGGGGCGGCCGCACGGACCCGTTGATCTGCGAAAGGCACGATGTGACCGACATCCAACGCGTCGGAGTGGTCGGCTGCGGCCAGATGGGCGCCGGTATCGCCGAGGTGTGCGCGCGGGCCGGACTCGACGTCAAGGTCGCCGAGACCACGGGCGAGGCCCTGGAGTACGGCCGGACCCGCCTGGTCAACTCCCTGGAGAAGGCCGCCCAACGCGGCAAGCTCTCCGCAGCGGAGCGGGACGCGGCGCTGGACCGGCTCACCTTCACCACGGACCTCGGGGAGTTCGCCGAACGCGACCTGGTGATCGAGGCGGTCGTCGAGAACGAGCAGGTCAAGACGGAGATCTTCCAGGTCCTCGACCAGGTGGTGACCCGTCCGGACGCCATCCTCGCCTCGAACACCTCGTCCATCCCGCTGGTCAAGCTGGCCGTCGCCACCTCCCGGCCGGACCAGGTCATCGGCATCCACTTCTTCAACCCGGCGCCCGTACAGCAACTCGTCGAGCTGATCCCGGCGTTGACCACCGGGGACGAGACGATCAAGCGCGCCGAGGCCGTCGTCAGCGGCATCCTCGGCAAGCACGCGATCCGCGCGCAGGACCGCTCGGGCTTCGTCGTGAACGCGCTGCTGATCCCGTACCTGCTGTCCGCGATCCGCATGTTCGAGTCGGGCATCGCCAGCCGCGAGGACATCGACAACGGCATGGAGCTGGGCTGCGCCCACCCCATGGGCCCGCTGAAGCTCACCGACCTGATCGGCCTGGACACGGTGGCGTCGGTCGCGGACTCGATGTACGCCGAGTTCAAGGAGCCGCTGTACGCCGCTCCCCCGCTGCTCCAGCGCATGGTCGACGCTGGCCGCCTGGGCCGCAAGTCCCGCGCGGGCTTCTACCCGTACGACTGACGCCGCGCACCCCGGCCGCGACGGCCGTCCAGTCGTGCGCGCTACCCCTGCGCCCCGGCGGTGGCCGTGGGCGCGGCGGGGGTGGCCGGGGCGGCGGGGTGACGCGCGTTGCGCAGCACGAGCACGGCCGCGTCGTCGGCCAGCCGCCCCCGGGTGTGGCGCAGCAGCCCCGCCCGTACGGAGTCGACCAGCACCGCCGGGGTGACCGGCGTGCCCGCCGTACGGGGTCGGGGCCCGGCGGCGAGGCCCGGACCGCGGCGGCCGGTGCCCGGCCAGGTGCCGGTGAGCGCGCGGGCCAGCGGGAAGAAGCGCCCGGCCGCGTCCCGCGCGTCGACCGCGCCGTCGGTGTGCAGGAACAGGGCGTCGCCGGGCGGGAGCCGCAGCGGCGTGGGCGGGGGCAGCGGTCCGGGCAGCGGGAACATCCCGAGCGGCGCCATCGGCTCCGTCTCCGCCGAGGGCTGCACCCGGAACGTGCCGTCGGGCGCGGGCCGCAGCCGGTACGGCCACGGGTGGCCGCAGTTGAGCGCCGTCGCCGTACCGTCGTCGCGCACCTCGATCAGCAGCACGGTGACGAACTCCTCGGCCGCGTCGGCCAGTTCGCCGCCCACCGGGTGCCGCCCGCGCAGGTGGCGGGCCAGGCCCCGGTCCAACCGCCGCAGCACGCCGGAGAGTTCGGGCTCGTCGTGCGCGGCCTCGCGGAAGACGCCGAGGAGCGAGGCGACGGTGCCCACCGCGGGCAGTCCGTGGCCGCGCACGTCCCCGATCACGGCCCGTACGCCGAAGGGCGTGGCCACCACGTCGTACAGGTCGCCGCCCAGCGTCGCCCCGCGCGTCGCGGACAGGTGCGTCGCGGCCACCTCCAGCCCGCCGACGACGGGCGGCAGCGGGCGGAGCACCGTCTCCTGCGCCGCGGCGGCCGCCCGGCGGGCCCGCAGCAGCCGCCGCTTCAGGCGGGCGCGCTGGCCCGCCGCGAAGCATCCGGCGGTCGCGGCGACGAGGATGCCCACGACGGTGCCCGCCCAGCGCTCCGGCTTCTCGTACACCTCGGCCCGCGCCAGCAGCGCCACGGCCGCCAGCGCGTACGCCCCGCCGAGCAGCACGCCCGTACGGCTGCCCGTGAGGGCGCAGGCGATGACGGGCGTCGCCGCGAGCAGCGGCACGAGGCAGAGCACTTCCCAGGCGTGGCGCTGCCAGCCGAGGACGGCCAGCGCCCACACCCCCGGGAGGGCGTACGCGAGGACGCGCCGCGCGGGGCGGCGCAGCCGGGCGCGGGGCGCGTCCGGTATCCCCGGGGCGCCGCCCGCGCCACTGGCGGGGGCGGGGGGAGTCCCCGCCCGGTGCGTACGGATGGCGTTCACTGCTCGTCCCCCCTCGCGGACCACGCCGCGGCGTTGTTCGCCTGGGGCCCTTCGATGCGGCGATTGTCGCCATGGTGTGTGTCCGCACCGCCACGTTCGGCACGTTCATCACACGATCGGGTGATGGTCGACCGTATCCCACTCCGGCGGCGCCGCGACGTGCACGGCCCCGACGTGGTGGAAGGCGTCCACCCCTCGGTGGACGCCCTCCGGTGTCGCGCGGGCCGCGCGCCCGGTGCGCGGGCGCGCGCCCCGACTGCCGTGCCCCGCACGGGCGTTGCCGCCCGCCCGGGCACGCGCGTCGCCTAGGCGCCGCGCAGCGTCGCGCCCGTGCGCGCGACGGCGGCGGCGACCGCCGCGTCCCGCGCCGCCGACGCCTCGTCGGCCGTCAGCGTACGGTCGGCCGCGCGCAGCCGCAGCGCGTACGCCAGCGACTTCCGCCCGCCGCCGACCTGTTCACCGGTGAACACGTCGAACAGCCGCACGGACTCCAGCAGTTCACCCGCGCCCTCGCGCAGCGCCGTCTCCACGTCCGCCGCCGGGACGGCGTCGTCGACGATCAGCGCCACGTCCCGGGTCGCGACCGGGTACGTCGACACGTACGGCGCCAGCACCGGCCCCGCCGACGCGGCCTCGACCGCGTCGAGGTCCAGCTCCATCGCGCACGTGCGCGCGGGCAGGCCCAGCGACTTGAGGACGCCCGGGTGCAGCTCACCGGCCCAGCCGACGTGCCGCTCCCCCGCCGTCAGCCGCGCGCAGCGGCCGGGGTGCCAGGGGCCGTACGCCCCGCTGGTGACGGTGAGTTCGACGCCCGCGGCCTTGGCGACCGTACGGGCCGCCTCCACCGCGTCCGCCCAGTCCGCGGGACGACCCGGGCCCCACCAACCGGCCTGCTCCCGGCTGCCGGTGAGCACCACGGCGGCGTGCCGGGGCTGGTGCGGCAGCGCGGCGTCGAGCGCGGCGATGTCCGCGTCCGAGGGGCGGGCGTCGACCGGCAGCCGTACGGGCCGGGGCTCGTCGCCGGTGGGCAGGAACACCAGACCCGTCTCGAACAGCGCGAGCCCGCCGTGCGTACCCTCGCCGCCCCGCCCCTCGTTCCGCCGGAGCGCGGCGAGCAGGCCGGGCAGCAGCGTGGTGCGGAGGGCGGGCTCCTCGTCGGAGAGCGGGTTGACGAGCCGGACCGTACGGCGGCACGGGTCGTCGGCGGGCAGCCGCAGCTGGTCGAGGACGGACTCGCTGAGGAACGGGTAGTTCAGCGCCTCCACGTAGCCCGCGGCGGCCAGCGCCCGGCCGACGCGGCGGTGCAGCCGCTGCCGTTCGGTGAGGCCGCGGGCGGAGGGCAGGCGGGGCAGCGTGGACGGCAGGTTCTCGTAGCCCTCCAGCCGGATGACCTCCTCCGCCAGGTCGTTCGGGTCGACCAGGTCCGGCCGCCAGGACGGCGCGGTGACGGTCAGCTCGTCCTGGCCCTGGACGTCGCAGCCGATCTGCTGGAGGCGGCGGACGACGGTCTCCCGGCCGTAGTCCACCCCGGCCACGCGGCTGGGGTGCGCGGCGGCCATCACGACCGTGCGCGGGGCGGCGGGCACGGCGACCTCGGTGACGCCCGCCTCGGCGGACGCGCCGGCGAGGAGGACGAGCAGGTCCACGGTGCGCTGCGCGGCGGCAGCGGCGGCGTCGGGGTCGACACCGCGCTCCCAGCGGCGCGAGCCCTCGGTCGACATCCTGTGGTGCCGGGCCGTACGGGCGATGGTCAGCGGCTCGAAGTGCGCGGCCTCCACGACGAGTTCGGTGCTGCCGCGCCACTCGCCGGTCTCCGGGTCCTGCTCCGGGTCGGCGACCTCGCTGTGCGCGCCGCCCATCACCCCGGCCAGGCCGATCGGGCCCGACGCGTCCGCGATGACCAGGTCCTCGGCGCGCAGCACCCGCTCGACGCCCTCCAGCGTCGTCATCCGCTCGCCCGCCGCGGCACGCCGCACGGTGATCGCGCCGTCGAGGCGCTGCCGGTCGTACGCGTGGAGGGGGGTGCCCAGTTCGAGCATCACGTAGTTGGTGATGTCGACGGGCAGCGAGACGGGCCGCATGCCGGACTTCTGGAGCCGCCGCCGCATCCAGATCGGCGACTGCGCCTCGGGCCGTACACCCGTCACGGTGCGGGCGGTGAAGCGGTCGCACGCCTCGGCGTCGAGGACCTCGACCGGGTACCCGTACTCGTTCGGCGCCGGTACGTCGATCAGCGCCGGGTCGCGCGGCGGCAACCCGTACGAGATGGCCGTCTCGCGGGCGACGCCGCGCATCGACAGGGTGTAGCCGCGGTCCGGGGTGACGGCGATGTCCAGGACCTCGTCGACGAGTTCGAGCAGCTCGACGGCGTCGGTGCCGGGCTCGTACTCGGGCGGCAGCACGATGATGCCGTCGTGGTCGTCGCCCATGTCCAGCTCCGCGGCGGAGCAGATCATGCCCTCGGACACGTGGCCGTACGTCTTGCGCGCGGCGATGTGGAAGTCGCCGGGCAGCACGGCGCCGGGCAGCACCACGACGACCTTGTCACCGACGGCGAAGTTGGTGGCGCCGCAGACGATGTTCTGCGGGTCGCCCGTGCCGTTGGCACCACCGACATCGACCTGGCACCAGCGGATGGGCTTCTTGAAGCCGGTCAGCTCCTCGATCGCGAGGACCCGCCCGACGACGAGCGGGCCCTTCAGCCCGTCACCGAGGCGCTCGACGGTCTCGACCTCCAGCCCGGCGTCGATCAGCCGGGCCGCGACGTCGCGGCCGGTCTCGCCGGCGGGCAGGTCGACGTACTCCCGGAGCCAGGAAAGCGGCGCCCGCATCAGATCTCCATCCCGAACGGCCGCGTGAAGCGCACGTCACCCTCGACCATGTCTCGCATGTCCTCGACGTTGTGGCGGAACATCAGCATCCGCTCGATCCCGAACCCGAACGCGAACCCGCTGTACCGCTCCGGGTCCACCCCGCACGCCGCCAGCACCCGCGGGTTGACGACGCCGCAACCGCCCAGCTCGATCCAGCCCTCGCTGGAGCACGTACGGCACGGCCGGGCCGCGTCGCCGACGGACGCGCCGTGGCAGACGTAGCAGACCATGTCCATCTCGGCGGACGGCTCGGTGAACGGGAAGTGGTACGGGCGCAGCCGCGTCTTCATGTCCGGCCCGAACAGCGCCCGGACCATGTGGTCCAGGGTGCCCTTCAGGTCGGCCATGGTCAGGCCCTCGTCGATGGCCAGCAGCTCGACCTGCGTGAAGACGGGCGTGTGCGTCGCGTCCAGCTCGTCGGTGCGGAAGACACGGCCGGGGCAGATCACGTACACCGGCAGCTCGCGCTCCAGCAGGGAGCGGACCTGCACGGGCGAGGTGTGCGTACGGAGCACCAGGCCGCTGGCGTCCTCGGCGTCGGTGCCGCCGTCGTCGTCGCCCTGGACGAAGAAGGTGTCCGTGGTGGTGCGCGCCGGGTGGTCGGGCAGGAAGTTGAGCGCGTCGAAGTTGAACCACTCCGCCTCGACCTCGGGCCCCTCGGCCACCTCGTAGCCCATGGCGACGAAGATGTCCTCGATGCGCTCGGACAGCGTGGTCAGCGGGTGCCGGGCCCCGGCGGGCACCCGGTCGTACGGCAGCGTGACGTCCACCGCCTCCTCGACCAGGACCCGCTCGTCCCGCTCCGCCTCCAGCTCGGCCTGGCGGGCGGCGAGCGCCTTGTTCACCGCGCCGCGCGCCTGGCCGACGCGCTTGCCCGCGTCCGCCTTGGCGTGCGGGGGCAGGGCGCCGATCTCGCGGTTGGCGAGGGCGAGCGGGGAACGGTCACCGGCGTGTGCGGCCTTGACCTCGCGCAGCGCCTCCAGGTCCGGGGCCGCGGCGACGGCCGCGAGGGCCTCCTCCCGCGCCTGGTCGATCTTTTCCGGTTTCAGTGCCTCGACCTCGACTGGGTCGTACGACTTGTTCGGTGCGGACATCTCTTCCCGTGCTTCCGTTGGGCGTGGCTGCGCGTGCGTGCCGGGGGTCGATTCTACGGCGTGGAAAGGGGCCGCCGCCGCGCGCCGTACGCGCCGCGGCCACCGCCGACCACGCCGCTGACCGGGCACGCGGCGCACTGTCTGGGCGGGACTGGCTGGGCGGAGGAGCCCGCGGGTGCCGACTCAGGCCATGAAGGCCGGGGCACCCGCGGGCAACGTAAATCGGAACTGGGCCCCGCCGCCCGGCGCGCGGGCGACGGTGATGTCCCCGCCGTGCGCCTCGACGATGCCCTTCACGATGTAGAGGCCGAGGCCGGTGCCGCCGCGCTTGCTGCCCCGCCAGAAGCGCGTGAAGACGCGGCTCATCGACTCCTCGGGGATGCCGGGGCCCTCGTCGCTCACGGTGACAGCCGTTCCTTCGTCGTGTCCTCGGTGGGGTGCGGGTGCGACCTCTATGGTGACCGTGCCCTCGCCGTGCCGCACCGCGTTTTCCAGCAGGTTGCCGAGGACCTGGTCGATCTTGTCAGGGTCGGCCCACAGCTCCGGCAGCGGCTCCACGATACGGGTCGCGAAGCGGTCCGGCGGCTGCCCGGCGGTCGTGTGGGCCTGCACGTGCCGGCGGACGGCGGCGGCCATGTCGACGGGCTGGCGGCGTACTTCGAGCCGTCCGGAGTCGATCCGCGAGATGTCCAGCAGCTCCGCGATGAGCCGCGTCACCCGGTTCGCGTCGGCGTCGACGGTCTCCAGCATCAGCCGCTTCTGGTCGTCGGTGAACCGCTCCCACTTGGCGAGCAGCGTCGCCGTGAACCCCTTCACCGACGTGAGCGGCGACCGCAGCTCGTGGGCGACGGTGGCGATCAGCTCGGCGTCCGACCGCTCCGAGCGGCGCCGCGCCTCCGTCCCCCGCAGCGCCACCACCAGCCGGTGCACGGGCCCGGTCGGGCGCGTCCGTACGTACCGCGCGCTGACCAGCACCTCCCGCCCCTCCAGCAGCAGGCCGCGCTCGGGCTGGCCGCTGCGGGTGGCGAGGCCGCCGTACGGGTCGGTGAGCTGCCACCAGCGGTGGCCGTCGAGGTCCTGGAAGGGCAGCGCGCTCTGGATGGGCCGCCCCAGCACGTCGGACGGGTCCGTGCCGCAGATGCGGGCCGCCGCGGCGTTGAAGCAGATGACGCGGCCCGTGCTGTCCGCGACGACCAGTCCGTCCGGGAGGTCGTCCGGGTCCAGCCCCAGCTCGGCGGCCCACGGACGGGCCTGCCGGAACGGCTCGTGCCGTGTGCTGGTGAGGTCCACCCCGGCGCACCCCCCTTTTGGGCTCCTCGGGTCCTCGGTCGGCCACCCTACTAGCTCGGTGTGACGGAACGGCACCCTCCGGGAGCGCGCTGCGCACGGGCGGACGCGTAGAGGCACACCGCCGCGGCGGTCGCGAGGTTCAGGCTCTCGGCGAGGCCGTGGATGGGCACGCGTACGGCGGCGTCGGTGAGGGCGCGCGTCTCGGCGGGCAGGCCCCACGCCTCGTTGCCGAAGACCCAGGCGGTGGGCCCGGCGAGGCGGTCCGCGTCCAGCTCGGCGTCCAGGTCGTGCTCCCCCGCGCCGTCGGCGGCCAGCACCCGCGCCCCGGCGCCGCGCAGTCCCGCGACGGCGTCCTCGACGGGCACGCCGACGGCCACCGGCAGGTGGAAGAGCGAACCGGCGGACGCGCGTACGCACTTGGGGTTGTAGACGTCCACGGACGCGTCGGTGAGCACCACCGCGTCGGCGCCCGCCGCGTCGGCGCAGCGCAGCACCGTACCGGCGTTGCCCGGGTCCCGTACGTGCGCGAGGACGGCGACGAGCGCGGGGCGCGCGGCGAGCACGTCCGCGAAGGGCCGGTCGAGGAAACGGCAGACCCCGACGAGCCCCTGGGGCGTGACGGTCTGCGACAGCTCCTCGACGGTCCCGTCCGACGCGAGGTGGACGCGCGCGCCGCAGGCGTGGGCCGCCTCGACGACGTCGGGGTGCCGCTCGGCGGCCTCGGCGGTGCAGAACAGCTCGGCCAGCGCGGGCTCACCGGCGGCGCGGTGGGCGGCGGCCTCCCGTACGGCCTGCGGCCCCTCGGCGAGGAAACGGCGCTCGCGGCCGCGGAAGGTACGGCGGCCGAGCCGTCGCGCGGCGGAGACACGGGCGGCGGACGGGGGGTTCACGGGGGTCCTCTCGGTGGGCCTCGGGCGCGCGGCCGTGGCCCGGTGGGAACAGTTCGGACCCGCAGGCGCGGGGCCTGCGGGTCCGGACGTGGTGACGGCGGGCGCCGGGGGCGTCAGGCGGCCTTCGGCGCGTTGACGTCGCTCGGCAGGGCCTTCTGGGCCACCTCGACGAGGGCGGCGAACGCGTTGGCGTCGTTGACCGCGAGGTCGGCCAGGATCTTGCGGTCGACCTCGATGTTGGCGGCCTTCAGACCCTGGATGAAGCGGTTGTAGGTCATGCCGTTGGCGCGGGCGGCCGCGTTGATCCGCTGGATCCACAGCTGGCGGAAGTCGCCCTTGCGCTTCTTCCGGTCGTTGTAGTTGTAGACGAGGGAGTGGGTGACCTGCTCCTTCGCCTTGCGGTACAGGCGGGAGCGCTGGCCGCGGTAGCCGCTCGCCTGCTCCAGGATCGCCCGGCGCTTCTTCTGTGCGTTGACTGCCCGCTTGACGCGTGCCACTAGACAACTCCTTGTAGCGGGGCCGCGGTGAGGACACACGGCCCGAATCGATGGGGTTCCGGTCGAACGGGGCTTACTTGCCGAGAAGCTTCTTGATCTTCTTGGCGTCGGCCGGAGCCGTCTCGACGTCGTTCGCGAGGCGCCGCGTCAGGGTCGACGGCTTGTGCTCCAGGTAGTGGCGGCGGCCTGCACGCTGGCGCATCACCTTGCCGGAACCGGTGATCTTGAAGCGCTTGCGGGCACCACTGTGCGTCTTGTTCTTCGGCATGTCGCCGTCTCTCCTCGTCGGTGGCGCTCCCCCCTCCACCGGGGTGGAGGGGCATGCGGGAGCGTCATGTGGTTCGGTCGGTACTTCCCGGTCGAGCGGCCCCGTCCGGGCTCACGCCTCGGCGGGCTGCTCTGCGGGCTCCTCGACGGGCTCCTCGACAGGACCGCTGTCCTGCTGGCGGCCCGCCTTGCGGGCGGCCTGCGCCTCGCGAGCCTCGGCCATCGCCTCGGTCTTCTTCTTGTGCGGACCGAGGACCATGATCATGTTGCGCCCGTCCTGCTTCGGGTTGGACTCGACGAAGCCCAACTCCTGGACGTCGTCGGCCAGCCGCTGCAACAACCGGAAGCCCAGCTCGGGGCGGGACTGCTCACGGCCGCGGAACATGATCGTGATCTTGACCTTGTCCCCCTGCTTGAGGAACCGGACGACGTGACCCTTCTTGGTGTCGTAGTCGTGCGGATCGATCTTCGGCCGGAGCTTCATCTCCTTGATGACCGTGTGCGCCTGGTTCTTGCGCGCCTCACGGGCCTTCATGGCCGACTCGTATTTGAACTTTCCGTAGTCCATGAGCTTGCACACCGGCGGACGCGCGTTGGCGGCCACCTCGACCAGGTCGAGGTCGTATTCCTGTGCGAGCTCCAGGGCCTTGGCAAGCGGCACGATGCCGACCTGCTCGCCGCTGGGACCGACGAGTCGCACCTCGGGGACGCGAATCCGGTCGTTGATGCGGGGCTCGGCGCTGATGGGGCCTCCTCGGGTACACCACACGGCGGTCTGGCGGACGGCCGCGCAAGGGTCTGGACATGTCGCGAACTCCCGCACCCGGACACACGAAACGCCCCGGACGGGACACAGGCGGGGCTCCTCATGGATCGGGAGCACCGCCGCGGACACCGCGGGGCGCAGCCTGACCGTTGACCCGCGGTCCGCGAGGACCACCGGGTGGGAAGTCGGAGCCTCCACTTGTGGGCCGGAAGCGAGAGCCTTGCGTACTCGCACACTGCGAGGGGCTCGCGTCTCCGGCCGGTCGATGTTCAAGCATACCAGGGTTCGGGCGGTACGCCGCCCGCCGGAGCGGGCACCGGCGGGCGGCACCGCGTCACCTACGCTGGGCGGCATGGACGACTCCCCCGCGGACCCGGGCGCCGGGCAGCAGGCCGCCGACTTCGACGACATGACGCGCGACATCGCGGACGTGCCCGCCGTCGAGGTCATCACCACGGTCGCGGTGCACCTGATGAGCTCCGCCGCCGTGAAGTGCGGGCTGGCCGAGGAGGGGGACCGGCACAAGGACCTCGACGAGGCGCGGAAGCTGATCCACGCGCTGGCCGGGCTGATCACGGCGAGCGCCACGGAGATCGGCACGTACCACGCGGCGCCCCTGCGGGACGGGCTGAAGTCGCTCCAGCTGGCGTTCCGCGAGGCGTCCGCGGTGAAGGACGAGCCGGGCCAGGGGCCGGGCGAGAAGTTCACCGGGCCCGTGCTGGGCTGAGCCCGCCCCGGGCGGGGCGGGCCCGGTCCACGCCCGCCCGCGTCAGTACGCCTCCTCCGGCTTCGGGCCGTGCCCGGTGCCCAGCCCCGCCGGGTGCGTGAGGTTGTGCGCCAGGGCCGCCAGCGCGGCGCCGACGAGCGGCGCGACGATGAACAGCCACAGCTGCGTGAGCGCGGCGCCGCCCGCGAAGAGCGCGGGGCCGATGCTCCGAGCCGGATTGACCGACGTACCCGTCAGCGGGATGCCGACGAGGTGCACCACGGCGAGGGCCATGCCGATCGGCAGCCCGTCGAAACCGGTGACCGCGAGCCGGTGGGTCACCGACAGCACGACGAAGACCAGCAGGAACGTCAGCACGATCTCCGCGACGAAGGCGCCGAAGGTGTTGATGTGCACCGCGGAGCGGTCGCCGAAGCCGTTGCTGCCGAAGGTCTCGTCCGTGTCGATGCCCGGCACCTGCTTCGCCACGAGGAACAGCAGCAGCGCCCCGAGGATCGCGCCGACGACCTGCGCGACCCAATAGCGTACGGCCAGGTGCAGGTCGATCCGTTTCGCGAGCAGCATGCCGAGGGTGACCGCCGGGTTCACGTGGCAGCCGGAGACGTCGCCCAGCGCGTACGCGAGGGCCAGCAGCACCAGGCCGAAGGCGAGCGCGATGCCGAGCGTGCCGATGTACTCGGAGGCCAGCACCACGGAGCCGACCCCGAAGAAGACCAGCAGCAGGGTGCCGAGGCACTCCGCCGCGAGGAGTTCGTTGCCCTCGATCGTCCGCGGGTCCCGTACGCGCCTGCTCAGAGTGGCGGGACGGGCCCCGGTGTCCTTGTTCGACGCCATGGCGCCCTCCAGTCGGGGATGGGTCGGCGCTGTCGGCCGACGTCCTCCCGAGTGTGGGACGGCCGCGCGGAGTCCGCATGTCCGCGGCGGCGGGCGGACGGGCCCGTGCGGGGCCGCGGCGCAGGTCAGCGCCGGTAGAGGGCCGTACCGGGGAGGGTGCTGCCGGGCGGCAGCACCGCCAGGTCCAGCCCGTGGACGAGCCGGGCGCGCAGTTCCCCGTCGGCGGCCAGCCGCTCGGCCAGGCGCCGCGCGACGTCCGGCGCGGACGCGTCGGGGTCGAGGGCGACGGCGAGGGTCCCGTCGCTGGCGGCGCCGCCCGCGGCGAGGTGGGCGGCGAGTACGGCGGGCTCGGCGGGCAGCAGCGCGCGGAGGGCGGCGGTGACGGCGGGATCGTCGAGGGTGCTCGCGGGCGGCCCGGCGGCGGGGTCGCCGGTACGGCCCTGGGCGAGGGCGCGCAGGGCCGTACCGGTCAGCTCGTACGGCACGGGCCCGGCGAGGTCGACGACCAGCGTGTCGGCGCCCTCCTGGGCGGCGGCACGCAGGGCCTGCGGGAGGCGTACGGCGACGGGGCGGGCGTCGGCCTGCCAGCGGGCGAGCGTGGCGGTGGAGCTGAACGCGGGCAGGGCGCGGCGCCCGCCGGGCGCGGTGAGGGTGGGGACGGCCATGTCGCTGGACTTGTCGCGGCGCAGTCCGTCGGGGCCGGTCTCGGCCTCGCCGAGCACGGCGACGATCGGTACGAGCAGCCGGGCGCCCGCGAGGGCGGCGAGCAGTCGCGGCTGGGTCGCGGGGTCGCCGGGGTCGGCGTGCCAGGCGGCGAGGGCGTCGGCCAGGGCGGGGTCGGCGGAGCCGTCGTCGCCGGAGAAGCCGGGGTCGGGGATGTTCTTGAGCGCCACGCGGTCGAGGGTATCGGCGCCGGGGGCGGCCCGTACGGGCAGGTCTACGCGGGCGGGGCGGTGCGTACGGGGAGCCGGGAGGGAGGCGGGGAGCCGCGCGACTTGCGAAGCGGAACCACGTTCCGTAACGTAGTCGGAGCAATGTTCCGCTTCCGCGGAACCCCTGCCCAGCACCGGAGGACCGGTCGTATGACCCACAGGCAGCACCCCATCCCGTCCGGCTTCACCCCCGCCGCCACCGCCGCCGACGTCCTCGCGGGCGTCGACCTGACCGGGCGGAACGCCGTCGTCACCGGCGGCCACACCGGCATCGGCAGCGAGGTCGTCCGCGCCCTCGCCGGGGCGGGCGCCACCGTCACCACCGGCTCGCGCGACCCGGACCGGGCGCGGGAGGAGCTGGCGGAGGCGGGCATCGACGGCGTGCGGAGCGACCGGCTCGACCTGCTCGACCCCGCGTCGGTCGACGCGTTCGCCGCCCGCCTCCGTACGTCCGGCCGCCCCCTGCACATCCTCGTCAACAGCGTCGGCATCCCCGCCCCCGCCACCCGCGAACGGGACGCGCGCGGCTACGAGAAGCAGTTCGCCGTCCACCACCTCGGGCACTTCCAGCTCACCCTGGCCCTGCTGCCCGCGCTGCGCGCCGCACGCGGTGCCCGCGTCGTCAACGTCAGCTCCGGCGCGCAGCGGTTCTCCGACATCCGCTGGGACGACCCGCACTTCGACGAGGGCTACGAACCCGGCACCGCGTACGCGCAGTCCAAGACCGCCAACGTCCTGCACGCCGTCGAACTGGACCGCCGCTGGTCCGCCGACGGCGTCCGCGGCTTCGCCGCCCACCCGGGCGTCGTCGTCGGCACCAATCTGAACCGGGCGGCCGACCCGGCGGGCCACCGCGCGATGGGGCTCATCGACGAGACGGGACGACCCGTCATCGACCCCGCCGGAGGGAAGAAGAACCGCGAACAGGGCGCCGCCACCGTCGTGTTCGGCGCGGCCAGCCCGCTGCTGGACGGGCTCGGCGGCGTCTACCTCAAGGACAGCGACATCTCCGTCCTCGACGACGAGCCCCGGCCGCTCACCGCCGACAGCGTGCCGTCCGAGGTGGCGTCGCACTCCGTCGACCCGGTGTCGGCCCGGCGGCTCTGGGAGCTGAGCGAGGAGCTGCTCGCGGTACGCGTCGGGGGCTGACCGCGGTACGCCCGCACGCGTCAGTGCCCGTCCGCCCGTCCGCGTTCAGCGCAGGCGTACGCGCAGCCCGTCGCGCAGCCGTGTGCGCAGCCCGCGCAGCAGCGCCAGCGCGGCGCCGATCAGCAGCACGCCCGCGACCCCGGCGACGGGCGCGACCCAGCCCGGACCGTCGCCGCCGGTGTCGGGACCGGCGCCGAAGTACCGCTTCCGGTACGGCTGCGGGCCCGCCTCCTGCCGCTTCGACGAGACGCTCGCGCCGACCTCTATGGCCGCCGCCGGGTCGACGATGCCGGTGCCCAGCTCGTCGCTGCGCCCGCCCTCGGGGGTGTCCCGCGCGGTCTCCGCGATCAGCTCCTTGACCTGGGCGGGCGTCAGGTCGGGGTGCGCGGCCCGGAGGAGGGCGACCGCGCCGGAGACGAAGGCGGCGGCGGCGCTGGTGCCCCAGCCCTCGTAGTAGCGGCGGTCCGGCTCGGAGATGATCACGTCCTTGCCGGGGGCGGCGACCGTCGCGTACCAGCGGCGGGTGGAGAAGGACGCCCGGTCGCCGTGCCGGTCGACGGCGGTGGCGGCGATGACGCCGGGGTACGCGGCGGGGTACGAGATGTGGTCGCCCTCCTCGCCGCCGTTCCCCGCGGAGGCGACGACGACGGCGCCCTTGCGCAGCGCGTAGCGCACCGCCTCGTCCTCGCGGGCCTCCGGGTGGGCGGAGCCGCTGTCGTCGCCGAGGGAGAGGTTGATGACGTCGGCGCCCTGGTCGGCCGCCCAGCGGATGCCCTCCGCGAGGGCGCCGCCGCGCGACTCGCGGGCCTTGGCGCGCTGCGGGTCGCCGTCCTCCAGCAGCACCCGTACCGGCAGGATCTTCGCCTCCGGGGCCACTCCGAGCATGCCCTCCGCGCGATCGTCGCCGTGCCCGTGCCCGGCGATCAGCCCGGCCATCGCCGTACCGTGGCGGGCCCACGCCGTGTCACCGCGCCCGGCGCCGAAGCCGACGACGTCCTTGCCGGCGAGGACGGTGCCGCTGAGGTCGGGGTGGGTGGCGTCGACGCCGGTGTCGAGGACGGCCACGGTGACGCCCTCGCCCTTGGTGGTCTGCCAGGCGTCGCGCGCGTGGAGCGCCTCGAGGCCCCACTGGCGCGACTGGATGTCCGCACCGGAGGCGTACGCGGTGCCGGGCGCGGCCACCAGCGCGGGCCCGGCCGCGCACAGCAGTACGACGACGGCCGCGCGCGGCACGGCGTAGGGGCGGCGGGTGGGGCGGGTCGTGGTCATGACGGGTCTTCCGGTTCCTCGCGGCCGGGCAGCTCCGCGCGGAGGCCGCGTTCGACGTGCTCCGCGATGCTCTGGGCGTCGTGCCCGAGCCCGGCCTGCGCGGCGGCCGTCGTACGGCCCTTGGCGGTGGCCTCGGCGGCGGGCTGCGGGTCGGTGACGGTACGGCCGTCCGCGAAGCCGGACACCGTGTAGACCACGGCGGGCGCGTCGGTCAGGACGCTGAGGGTCCAGCTGGCGCGCTGCGGGTCGGCGAAGTCGGCGGCGACGGTGCCCCGCGCCGGGTAGGCGCGGGGCATGAGGTCCGGGCGGTCGCCGAGCTTCTCCTCGGCGAACCGCTCCCGCAGCGTGCCCATCCCCTCCTCGTCGGCCTCGGTGAAGACGATGCCGACGGTGGTGACGCTGCTGCTCGTCTCGTCCGCGTACGTCGCCCGTACGAGTCGCTGGCAGCCCACCGGCGCGAGGGCGTGGGCGAGGGACGCGTCGAAGGCGTTCGCGCAGTCGCTGTCGGGGGCGACGGCGACGCGGGTCCAGGTGCGGTCCGCGCCGCCGGGGCCCGCGCCCTCGCCCCGGACGGTGCGCGGGAAGAGGGTGTCGACGGGCACGGTGTGCCACAGCTGCCGCGACGCGTCGTACTCCGCCGCCGCGCCCGTCTCGGCGCCCGCGTCGTCGGTGAACCAGATGCCCGTACCGACGCCGCCGAGCAACCCCGTCCCCAGCACCAGGCAGGCCACCGCGGCGACCGTGCGCCGTGAGGGCCGGGCGGCGTGCGCCGCGGTCGGGCGCAGCTGGAAGGTGGACGAGTCGGCCGGGTGGCTGCCCGGCGGCCCGTCGCCGGAGCGGCGGGCGGCCGGGGCGGCCGACGCCGCGGAGGTGCCCGGCGCCTGCCGTACGGGCTCCGCCCCCGCGCGGCGCGGTCCGGTCAGCGGCTCGCCGGTGGGCGGCGGGGGCTGCGGCGGCATGGTCGGGCGCGGCGGGCGCCGTACGGCGCGGGCCGGCGCGGCGGCGGGCCCGTCGGGCAGCCGGTCGGCGGCGCGCGGCGGGCCGGGCGGCTCCTCGGCGGGGCGCGGCACGGTGGCGCGCGGCGGCTTCGCGGGCCGGGGCGGCACGGCCGGGGGCGGCGGCGAGGTCGGGCGCGGCGGCGCGGACGGCCGCTCGGGCGGCTCCGGCACGCGTGCGGCCACGACGGGCCGTGTGGTCCCGGACGCGGCGGAGGGTTCGGTGTCCCTGCTCACCCGTGCATCCTCCAGCTCCCGCCTCGCGCCGCCCACGGCGCACGCCCGTGTGCGGGGCGGCTCAGGTCCGCAACCCGTCAACGCACCGCGCCCTGACGGGTCGTGGTGTGCGCGGTCACTCTACGGGGCCGGGCGGTGCTTCCGGCAACCGGAGCGGGGACTGGGCGCGGGGCCGCCGCTCTGGCAAGCTGCCCGGGTGTTCGATACGACTGCCGATCTCGGCGCCGACAGGTCCCGCTACGACCGTGCCACCGCCCACCTGGAGGCGCCGCTGGCGATCGTCGACCTGGACGCGTTCGACGCCAACGCCGCCGACCTCGTACGCCGCGCGGGCGGCAAGCCGATCCGCGTCGCGAGCAAGTCCGTACGCTGCCGGGCGCTGCTGGAACGGGTGCTGGCCCGCGACGGCTTCGCCGGGGTGCTGAGCTACACGCTCGCCGAGTCGCTGTGGCTCGCCCGCGCCGGGGTGCCGGACGTGCTGCTGGCGTACCCGTCGGCGGACCGGCCCGCGTACGCCGAGCTGGCCGCCGACCCGAAGCTGGCCGGGGCGGTGACCGTGATGGTCGACGACCCGGCGCAGCTGGAGCTGATCGACGCCGCGCGGGACGGCGGCCGGGAGGAGATCCGCGTCTGCCTCGAACTCGACACGTCGCTGCGGCTGTTCGGCGGCCGGGTACGGGTCGGCGCGCGCCGTTCGCCGCTGCGCTCCCCCGCCGAACTGGCCGCGCTGGCCCGGTCGGTGGCCCGCAGGCCCGGTTTCCGGCTGGTCGGCGTGATGGCGTACGAGGGGCACGTGGCGGGCGTGGGCGACGCGGTGCCCGGCCGTCCGCTGCGGTCGCGCGGGGTGCGGCTGATGCAGGCGGCGGCGCGGCGGGAGCTGGCGGCGCGGCGGGACGCGGCCGTACGGGCGGTGCGCGCGATCGCGCCCGACCTGGAGTTCGTGAACGGCGGGGGCACCGGCAGCGTGCAGCACACCGCTGCCGAGGACGCGGTGACGGAGATCGCGGCGGGCTCGGGGCTGTTCGTGCCGCGGCTGTTCGACACGTACACGTCGTTCACGGGGCGGGCCGCCGCGCTGTTCGCGCAGCCCGTCGTACGGCGCCCGGGGATCGGCGTGGTCACGGTGCTGGGCGGCGGCTACCCGGCGTCCGGCGCGCCCGGCGGCGACCGGCTGCCGCAGCCGTACCTGCCGGAGGGGCTGCGCTACGACCCGATGGAGGGGCCCGGCGAGGTGCAGACGCCGCTGCTGGGCGCGCCCGCCGACGACCTGCTGATCGGTGACAAGGTGTGGTTCCGGCACGCGAAGGCCGGTGAACTGTGCGAGCGGTTCGCGGAGTTGCACCTCGTCGAGGGGCGCGCGGTGACGGCGACCGTGCCGACGTACCGGGGCGAGGGGCGCACGTTCCTCTGACGAAGCGCGTCCCTCTGACCAGGCACGTCCGCTGACGGAACGGGCCCGCGCCCCCGGGCGGGGGACGCGGGTCCGCGCGTCACACCTGTTCGCTGCTGCCGTCGTCCTCCGCGACCGTGCCCTCGGTGATCCCGTCCACGATCTTGTCCATCGCGCTGAGCGGCGGCGCCTCGTCGTCGATGTCGAACCCGCTGCGCAGCACCAGCATCTGCCCGGAGCCGTCGGGGTGCGCGAAGGCGACGGACTCCACGTACGCGTCGGGGCCGACCTTGTTCTCGATCTTCCAGCGGACGCGGTAGCCGTCCTGCCCCGCGACCTCCACCTTCCCGGCCTTCAGCTGCTCGTGCTCGTCGATCCCGCCGTAGACGTCCTCGCTGTACGAGGTGTCGGCGTTCTGCTCGATGTCGGCCTTGGCGACGGACTCGGGCGAGCCGCCGCCGGGGGCGTTCATCAGGGTCGAGCCGCCGCGTACGCACTCCGGCCCGCGCTCGCCCGGACAGTCGTAGCGGGTGGTGGTGACCGAGGCGCCACCCGCGCCGGGGGTGCGCTCCCAGCCGCCGAGGAGCGGGAGTTTGACGCCCTGCGGCAGACCCTCCTGGGGGCCGCCCTCCTCCGGCGCGTCGCCCTCGGGCCCCTGCGGGTCGCCCTCTCCACCGGGCGACTCCGGGGCGCCGGACGGTGCCGGACTGCGCGCCCCGTCGTCGTCCCCGTCCCCGTCGTCGTCGGAGCCGCCGAAGACGAGCACGCCGCCGACGATCAGCGCCAGGGTCACGACCACGGCGGCGCCGATCCCGGCTATGAGCGGGCCGCGCGAGGCGGGGGGCGGGGGCGGCGCGGGGACGCCCGGCATCATCGGGTAGCCGGGGGCGCGGGTGTGCTCCGTCCACGCCGCACCGTCCCACCAGCGTTCCAGGGCGGGGCCGTTGCCTGTGTGCCCTGGGTCTGGGTACCAGCCGGGCGGTGTCGTCATGGTCACAGAAAGAACCCTAGGGCAACACACGTACGAGTGGCGCGCCAGGCGGCGGACCGGACCGCGCGCACGCCCACCGGGCGGCGCCCGTACGCCCGCCGCGCCGACCGGCGCGCCCGCGGTCACTGCGGCGTGACGTACGCGCCCGCGATGCCGCCGTCCACGAGGAACTCGCTCGCGTTCACGAACGACGAGTCGTCGCTCGCCAGGAACGCCACCGCCGCCGCGATCTCCTCCGCCTCCGCGAACCGGCCCGCGGGCACGTGCACCAGCCGCCGCAGCGCGCGCTCCGGGTCCTTCGCGAACAGCTCCTGGAGCAGCGGGGTGTTGACCGGGCCGGGGCACAGCGCGTTGACGCGGATGCCCTCGCGGGCGAACTGCACGCCCAGCTCGCGCGACATCGCCAGTACGCCGCCCTTCGACGCGGTGTAGCTGATCTGGGAGGTGGCGGCGCCCATCACGGCCACGAACGAGGCGGTGTTGATGATCGAGCCGCGGCCCTGTTCGCGCATGTACGGGATGGCCTGACGGCAGCAGAGGTAGACGGAGGTGAGGTTGACGTGCTGGACCCGCTGCCAGGCGTCCAGCTCGGTGGTGAGGATCGAGTCGTCGTCGGGGGGCGAGATCCCGGCGTTGTTGAAGGCGATGTCCACCGAGCCGTACGTGTCGTTCGCCGTCCGGAACAGCGCCTCGACCTGGTCCGCGTCCGTCACGTCCGTCTCCACGAACAGCCCGCCGGTCTGCTCGGCGGCGGCCTTGCCCCGTTCGGTGTCGACGTCCGCGCAGACGACGTGGGCGCCCTCGGACGCGAGGCGCAGCGCGGAGGCGAGCCCGATGCCGCTGCCCGCGCCGGTCACCACGGCGGTGCGGCCCACCAGCCGTCGGCAGACGGGCCGTTCGGTGGCGGCGGCCGTCGCCAGGGTCGGGTCGGCGGCGTTGTCGGGTGCTGCTGTCACTGCTGCTCCTCTGTGCTCAGGAAGACGTTCTTGGTCTCGGTGAAGGAGTCGAGGGCGTCCGGGCCCAGCTCGCGGCCGAGTCCGGACCGGCCGTAGCCGCCGAAGGGGGTCGAGTAGCGCACGCTGCTGTGCGAGTTCACGGAGAGGTTGCCCGCCGCGACGGCGCGGGAGACGCGCAGGGCGCGGCCCACGTCGCGGGTCCAGACGGAGCCGGACAGCCCGTACTCGGTGGCGTTGGCCAGGCGTACGGCGTCCGCCTCGTCCTCGAACGGGAGCACCACCGCGACCGGCCCGAAGATCTCCTCGACGGCCGTACGGTCGCCGGGGTCGGCCGCCAGCACGGTCGCCGGATACCAGTGGCCGGGCCCCTCCGGCACCTGCCCGCGGATCAGCGCGGGCGCGTCCTCCGGCACGTAGCCGCGGACCCGTTCGCGGTGGGCGGCCGAGATCAGCGGGCCCATCAGCGTCGCCGGGTCGGCGGGATCACCGGCGGTGAACTCCCGTACGGCGGGCTCCAGTCGCGCCAGGAAGTCGTCGTAGACCTCGCGCTGTACGAGGATGCGGCTGCGGGCGCAGCAGTCCTGGCCGGTGTTGTCGAGGAACGAGCCGGGGGCGGCCGCCGCCGCGCGGGCCACGTCGGCGTCCGCGAAGACGATGTTGGGGCTCTTGCCGCCGAGTTCGAGGGTCACGCGCTTCACGCCCGCCGCGCACTTCGCCATGATCTCCCGGCCGACCGCCGTCGAGCCGGTGAACACCACCTTGGCGACGCCGGGGTGGTCGACGAGCGCGCTCCCCGTGACCGGCCCGGCGCCGGGCAGCACCTGGAACAGGTCCTCGGGCAGGCCCGCTTCGAGCGCCAGCTCCGCCAGCCGCAGCGCGGTGAGCGGGGTGGTCTCGGCGGGCTTGAGCAGCACCGCGTTCCCGGCGGCGAGCGCGGGCGCGGTGCCCCAGGCGGCCACCGGCATCGGGAAGTTCCACGGCGCGATGACGGCGACGACGCCGAGGGGTTCCGCGAAGGTGAGGTTCACGCCGCCCGCGACGGGGATCTGGCGCCCGTTGAGGCGCTCGACGCCGCCCGCGGCGTAGTCGAGCAGGTCGCGTACGTTGCCCGCCTCCCAGCGCGCGTTGCCGACGGGGTGGCCCGCCTCCCGTACCTCCGTCCACGCCAGCTCCTCGACGTGCGCGTCCACGACGGACGCGAAGCGCCGCAGCAGCCGGGCGCGGTCGGCGGGCGCCAGGGCCGCCCAGCGGGACTGCGCGGCGGCGGCCCGTGCGACGGCGGCGTCGACGTCGTGGGGCGCGGTGGCGGGGACGGTGGCCACGACCTCCTCGGTGGCGGGGTTGACGACCTGGTGTTCCCGCGGGGGGTCCTGTGCGTGCACGCTGGGGTCCTTTGGCTGTGCCGGGGTTCGGGGGCTCGTGGCGGTGCCGGGGGGGTCGGGGGCTCGTGGGGCCGGGGTCGAGCGGCCCGGGGCTCACATGCGTTCGAAGGAGCGGACGCGTTCCCAGTCGGTGACGGCCGCGTCGTACGCCTCCTGCTCGATCCGCGCCATGTTGGCGTAGTGCGCGACGACCTCCTCGCCGAACGCCTCGCGGGCGAGCGCGCTGGCACCCCACAGCTCGGCGGCCTCGCGCAGGGTGCCGGGCACGTGCTCGGCGTCGCCGGTGTACGCGTTGCCGGTGCAGGCGGCGGGCAGCTCCAGCTCCCGGTCGACGCCGTCCAGCCCGGCGGCGATCATCCCGGCGACGGCGAGGTACGGGTTGACGTCGCCGCCCGGCACCCGGTTCTCGAAGCGGTGGCCCTTGCCGTGCCCGACGACGCGCAGGGCGCAGGTGCGGTTGTCCGGGCCCCAGGCGGCGGCGGTCGGGGCGAACGAGCCGGGCTGGAAGCGCTTGTACGAGTTGATGTTGGGCGCGTAGAGCAGCGTGAACTCCCGCAGCGCGGCGATCTGCCCGGCGAGGAAGTGCCGCATGGTGCGCGACATGCCGTACTCCCCCGACTCGTCGGCGAACACGGGCGCGCCGTCGGCGTCGCGCAGGGAGAGGTGGATGTGGCAGGAGTTGCCCTCGCGCGCGTCGTACTTCGCCATGAAGGTGAGCGAACGGCCCTCCTGCGCGGCGATCTCCTTGGCGCCCGTCTTGTAGACGACGTGCTGGTCGCAGGTGGTGAGGGCGTCCTCGTAGCGGATGGCGATCTCGTGCTGGCCGAGGTTGCACTCGCCCTTGGCGGACTCGATGACCATGCCCGCGGTGCCCATCTCGTTCCGGATGCGGCGCAACAGGGGCTCGACGCGGCCGGTGCCGAGGACGGAGTAGTCGACGTTGTACTGGTTGACGGGCGTCAGCTCGCGGTAGCCGGCGTTCCACGCCGTCTCGTAGCTGTCCTCGAAGACCATGAACTCCAGCTCCGTGCCCGCGTACGCGGTCCAGCCGCGCTCCGCGAGGCGGTCCAGCTGGCGGCGCAGGATCTGCCGGGGCGAGGCGACGACCGGGGAGCCGTCGTGCCAGGCGAGGTCCGCGGTCATCAGCGCGGTCGCCTCGTTCCAGGGCGTACGGCGGAGGGTGGAGACGTCCCCGACCATGGCGAAGTCGCCGTAGCCGTGCTCCCAGGAGGTCATCTCGTAGCCCTCGACGGTGTTCATCTCCGCGTCCACGGCGAGGAGGTAGTTGCAGCCCTCGGTGCCGTGGTCGAGCGTGTCGTCGAGGAAGAAGCGGGCGGCGAAGCGCTTCCCCTGGAGGCGGCCCTGCATGTCCGTGAACGCCAGGACGACGGTGTCGATCTCGCCGGAGTCGACGAGCCCGCGGAGGGTCTCGACGGAGAGCGGCGGTGTGCGGTCGGGCACGGGGGGCCTCCTGCGGCTGGCTGGAGTCATAAGGTATGTGCAGAGACCTTTGATTGGGAAGTGGGTGGGTGCGGTGGACGACGCCCGTCGGGGTGCGGCCCCGGACCCGCTGGCGCCGGTGCTGCGGACGGTGCGGGCGGGCAACGGCTTCGAGGAGGCCCTGGAGCAGATCCTCCAGGTCATCCGGCTCGGGCTCGTACCGGGCGGTGAACGGCTGCCCTCGGAGCGCGAGTTGGCCGACCGGCTGGGCGTGAGCCGGGTGACGCTGCGCGAGGTGCTGCGGGTGCTCCAGGAGCAGGGCATGGTGGAGAGCCGACGCGGCCGGTACGGCGGGACGTTCGTACGGCACCCCTGGGAGCCGGGCGCGGAGCCGGTCCCGGCGGGGCCGGCGAGCCAGGCGGGGCAGCCGGGCCAGGCGGGCCCGGCGGACGGCACGCTGCGGCGGCCGGACACCGCGGACCTGGAGGACACGCTGCGCTTCCGCGAGGTGCTGGAGGTCGGCGCGGCCGGGCTGTGCGCGGCCGAGGGGCTGCCTCCGGGCGGCTCCGAGCGGCTGCGCGCCGCGCTGGACGCCACCCGGGACGCGGCGCTGGCGGACTACCGGCGGCAGGACACCCTCTTCCACCTCGCCCTGGCCGAACTGGCGGGCTCCCCCTCGCTGTCGGCGCAGTACGCGGGCGTCCGCGCCACCGTCAACGGCCTGCTGAACCGCATCCCGCTGCTCGTACGCAACCTGGAGCACGCCCAGCGCCAGCACACCGCGCTCGTCGACGCCGTGCTGACCGGCGACGCGCACACCGCGCGCGCGGTGGCGCGCGAGCACTGCGCGGGTACGGCGGCGCTGCTGCGCGGCTTCCTGCTCTGACGCCCCGCGGCCGACCCGTACGGCACTCGTCCCGGCAGAGGGGTTGCGCCGCACCGGGCCCTCGCACAAAGGTATGGGCTCACACCAATGCATCGCTCCGATGCATCTCTCAGGGCGGGAGCCGCGCATGTCCGAGGAAACCCAGCCGCGGGCCGCGGGCACCGGCGCCGCCGGACCGCACGCCCCCGAGGAGGACGCGTACCTCCAGGCACGGACCCTGCGCCGCGGCAGCGCGGGCTGGCTGCTGCTCACCGGCCTCGGCGTCGCGTACGTCGTCTCCGGCGACTACGCGGGCTGGAACTTCGGCCTCGCCGAGGGCGGCTTCGGCGGTCTCGCCATCGCCACCGTCCTGATGGGCGTCATGTACGCCTGCATGGTCTTCTCCCTCGCCGAGCTGGCCTCCGTCCTGCCCACGGCGGGCGGCGGCTACGGCTTCGCGCGCCGCGCGCTGGGCACCTGGGGCGGCTTCCTGACCGGTACGGCGATCCTGATCGAGTACATCCTGGCGCCCGCCGCGATCTCCGTCTTCATCGGCGGCTACGTCGAGTCGCTGGGCCTCTTCGGCCTGGAGTCGGGCTGGCCGGTGTACCTCGCCTGCTTCGTCGTCTTCATCGGCATCCACCTGTGGGGCGTGGGCGAGGCGCTGCGCTTCAGCTTCGTGGTGACCGGCATAGCGGTCGCGGCGCTCGTGGTCTTCAGCGTGGGAGCGCTGGGCCACTTCGACGCGGGCTCGCTGGACGACGTCGCCGTGGACGGGGACGCGTTCGGCTCCGGTTCGTGGCTGCCGTTCGGGCTGCTGGGCATCTGGGCGGCGTTCCCGTTCGGCATGTGGTTCTTCCTCGGTGTGGAGGGTGTGCCGCTGGCCGCCGAGGAGGCCAAGGACCCGGTGCGTACGCTGCCGAAGGCGATGGGCATCGCGATCGGCGTACTGGTGCTGCTGGCGCTGCTCACCCTGCTGCCCGCCGCGGGCGCCGCCGGGTCGGACGCGATCAAGGACGCCGACAACCCCCTCGTCGCCGCGCTGGAGGCGGCCACCGGCGGCGACTCCACGACGCTGAGCCGCGTCGTCAACTACGCGGGCCTGGCCGGGCTCGTCGCCTCCTTCTTCTCCCTCATCTACGCGGGCTCGCGGCAGCTGTTCGCGCTCTCCCGCGCCGGTTACCTGCCCCGCTTCCTCTCCCTCACCAGCAGCCGCAAGGCCCCGTACCTGGGGCTGCTGGTGCCCGGCGCCATCGGCTTCTCCCTCGCCGCCGCGACCGGCGACGGCGCCCGGATGCTGAACATCGCCGTCTTCGGCGCCGCCGTGAGCTACGTGCTGATGTCGCTGTCCCACATCGTGCTGCGCCGCCGCGAACCGGACCTGCACCGCCCGTACCGCACCCCCGGTGGCGTCGTCACGTCCTCCGTGGCGTTCGTCCTGGCGTGCGCGGCGGTCGTCGCCACGTTCCTGGTGGACCCGAAGGCGGCGGGGATCGCGCTGGCGCTGTACGTGGTCGCGGTCGGCTACTTCACGTTCTACAGTCGGCACCGCCTCGTCGCGGCGGCGCCGGAGGAGGAGTTCGCTGCGCTGGCCGCCGCCGAGGCCGAACTGGAGCGGTGACGCCGGGTCCTCCACCGCGTACGCCGCGCGCCGCCAGCGAAGCCACCCGCCACCCGCCCGCCCCGGAGGTCCTCTTGTCCGCGCCCCTCATCGGCGTCAGCACCTACCTGGAGTCCGCCGCGAGCTGGGGCGTGTGGCGGCAGCCCGCCGCGCTGCTGCCCGCGGGCTACCACGAGCTGGTCCAGCGCGCGGGCGGCCTCGCCGCCCTGCTCCCGCCCGACGGGACGCCGGACGCCGCCGCCTCCGTGGTGGCCCGGCTGGACGGCCTGGTGATCGCCGGGGGCCCGGACGTGGAGCCCGTACGGTACGGCGCCGAACCCGACCCCCGTACGGGCCCGCCGGACCGGCCGCGGGACGCCTGGGAGTCGGCGCTGATCGCCGCGGCGCTGGAGCGGGGGCTGCCGCTCCTCGGCATCTGCCGGGGCATGCAGCTGCTGAACGTGGTGCGCGGCGGCACCCTGCGGCAGCACCTCGACGGGCACGCGGGACCGCCCGGCGTGTTCGGCGCGCATCCCGTACGGCCGGTGCCCGGCACGGAGTTGGCCCGGGTGCTGCCGACGGAGCTGGACGTGCCCACGTACCACCACCAGGCCGTCGACCGGCTCGGCGACGGGCTCGTGGTCGGCGCGTACGCGGCGGACGGCACCGTGGAGGCGGTCGAGGCACCGGACGCGGCGGGCTGGACGCTGGGCGTCCAGTGGCACCCGGAGACGGGCACGGACGTACGGGTGATGCGCGCCCTGACGGAACGCGCCGGAGCGCCGGCCCCGGCGGGGCGCTGACCCCGGCCCGCTACGCCCCCGCCGCCCGCAGCGCCTCCCCCAGCACCGCGGGCGCCGTCCGCAACGACGGTCCGTACCAGGTGAGACGGCGCCCGTCGACCAGCGCCGCGGGCAGCCCGGGGAACGCCTCGGGGCCGTCGTCCGCCGTGAAGCGGTACGGCTCGTCGGGCAGCACCACGAGCCGCGCCCGCCCCGGCTCGGTCAACTCCCCCAGCGGCACGCGCGGGTAGCGCTCGGCGTGGCCCGCGTACGCGTTCCGTACGCCCAGCCGCGCCAGCAGCGCGCCCGCGAACGTGTCCCGGCCGAGCACCATCCACGGCCGCCGCCACACCGGCACCACCGCCACCGTGTCGAACTCCGCCTCCGCCGCCCGCCACGCCGCTTCCGCCTCGTCCAGCCAGCGCGGCGGGCCCGTGAGGCCGCAGCCGTCGACCAGGACGCGCGACAGTTCGGTGAACGCCTGGGGCAGCGTCCGCACCTCCGTCACGAGCACGTCGATCCCGGCGGCGCGCAGGGCGTCGAGGTCGGGCGCGCGGTTCTCCTCCTCGTTCGCCACGACGAGGTCGGGGGCGAGCGCGACGACGCGCGGCACGTCGGGGTTCTTGGTGCCCCCGACGCGTACGACGTCGAGCCCGGCCGGGTGCGTGCACCAGTCGGTCGCGCCGACGAGCACGCGCGGCGCGGTGACCGCGATCGCCTCGGTCAGGGACGGTACGAGGGAGACGACGCGGCGTACGGCGGGCCGCCCTCCCCCGGGGCCGGCGGCGTAACGCCCCCGCCTCACGGGCGGCGCCGCTCGGTGCCGACGACCGGCTCACGCCGTACGGGGAAGGCGACCGCGCGCGCGACGGGGCAGCGGGCGGGCACCTCGGCGTGGAGCGCGTGCGCGGCGTCCGCCATCGCGGTGTCGGCGACGGTGATCCGCGGGCGCAGCACGACCTCCGCGAACCGCCCGCCACCGGGGCCGTCCTCGTCGGCCACGAGCGTGCCGACGGGGTGGTCGACGTAGTCCGTCACCACCACGCCCCGCGCGGCGGCCAGGTGCAGGAACCACGCCATGTGGCTCTCGGAGAGCGCGGCGACCAGCAGCTCCTCCGGGTGCCAGCGGTCGGCTTCGCCGCCGAGCGCCGGGGCGGCGGAGGCGGGCAGGGTCGGCTTGCCCGCGGCGCGCACCTCGTGCGTACGGGCGCGGCCGTGAGGGGTGTCGGTCCAGCGGACGGTCAGCTCGTGGCTGTGCGCGGTGCGGGCGGTCCCGGTGGGGAGGTCGGCGGCCATGCGGACCAGCGTAGGAGGCGGCGGGGGGCCGGTGTCAGTGGCGTACGGCATCATCGGGTGCGTGACTTCGACCTCCGCGCGCAGCCTGATGCTCCTCGACACCGCGTCCCTCTACTTCCGGGCGTACTACGGGGTGCCCGACTCCGTGCGGGCGCCCGACGGCACCCCGGTGAACGCGGTGCGCGGGCTGCTGGACTTCATCGCGCGGCTGGTCCAGGACCACGGCCCGGACGACCTGGTGGCCTGCATGGACTTCGACTGGCGGCCGCAGTGGCGGGTGGAGCTGATCCCGTCGTACAAGGCGCATCGCGTCGCCGAGGAGGCGGAGACCGGCCCGGACGCGGAGGAGGTCCCGGACACGCTGTCGCCGCAGGTGCCGGTGATCGACGAGGTGCTGGACGCGCTCGGCATCGCCCGCGTGGGCGCGGCGGGTTACGAGGCGGACGACGTGATCGGCACCCTGACGGGTCGCGCCGCCGGGCCGGTGGACATCGTCACGGGCGACCGCGACCTGTTCCAGCTGGTCGACGACGCGCGCCGGGTGCGGGTGCTGTATCCACTGAAGGGCGTGGGCACGCTCGGCGTGTTCGACGGGGAGGCCCTGCGCGCCAAGTACGGCGTGGACGGCCCGGGTTACGCGACGCTGGCCCTGCTGCGCGGCGACCCCAGCGACGGCCTGCCCGGCGTGCCCGGTGTCGGCGAGAAGACCGCGGGCAAGCTGCTCGACGCGTACGGCGACCTGCCGGGCATCATGGCGGCGGTGGACGACCCCGCGTCGAAGCTCACCCCGGCGCAGCGCAGACGGCTGGACGAGGCCCGGCCGTACCTGGCGGTGGCGCCCACCGTCGTACGGGTCGCGGACGACGTACGGCTGCCGGACTTCGACCCGGCGCTGCCGTCGGAGCCGCGCGACCCGCGCGCGCTGGAGGCGTTGGCCGCCCGCTGGGGGCTCGGCGGCTCGCTCGACAGGCTGCTCGCGACGCTCGCGCGCTGAGCTGATAACTTAGGCTTGCCTAAGTTATCCGTGGTGCGCCGTGTTCCCGCGTTGCGCCGTGTTTTTGGGAGGCCACCGTGGCAGAGCCGACGACCCGCAAGACGCCCCAGGTGCACCGTGGACGCGTGCTGCGCACCGAGTGGCTGACCCCGCACATGGTGCGCGTGGTGCTCGGCGGCGACGGCCTCGCGGCCTTCCCGGACGGCGAGGAGACCGACCGTTACGTGAAGCTGCTGTTCCCCGCGCCCGGCACGGTGCTGCCGGAGCCGCTGGACGTCGGGCGGATCCGCGCCGAGCGCCCGCGCGCGGAGTGGCCGGTCACCCGTACGTACACGGTGCGCAGCTGGGACGCGAAGCTCGGCGAGCTGACCCTCGACTTCGTCGTCCACGGCGACCAGGGCCTGGCCGGGCCCTGGGCCGCCGACGCGGACCCGGGCGACGAGATCTCGTTCCTGGGCCCCGGCGGCGCCTACGCCCCCGACCCCGCCGCGGGCTGGCACCTCCTCGCGGGTGACGAGAGCGCGCTGCCCGCGATCGCGGCGGCCCTGGAGAGCGTTCCCGGCGGCGCGGTGGTCCGCGTCCTGGTCGAGGTCGGCGGGCCCGGCGACGAGATGGCGCTGGGCACCCCGCTGGACGCCGAGGTGGTCTGGCTGCACCGGGGCGCCGAACGGCCCGGCACGCTGCTCGTCCCGGCCGTGCGCGCGCTGGAGTTCCCGCCGGGGTCCGTGGACGCGTTCGTGCACGGCGAGGCGGGGATGGTGAAGGAACTGCGCCGCCATCTGCGGCTGGAACGGGACATCGCCCGCGACCGGTTGTCGATCTCGGGTTACTGGCGGCTGGGCCACGACGAGGACGGCTGGCAGTCCTCGAAGCGCGAGTGGAACGCCCAGGTGGAGGCGGAGCAGGAGCAGCCGTCCTGACCCCTCGTGCGCGGCCGGACGACGTGTCCGGCCGCGCACCGCGACGGCCCCGGGGGCCGGCGCTCGGTGACCAGCACCCGGTGAACCGCCGCCCCGGCGCCCCGCAGCCGGGCGCTCCGGGCGTCAGCGCTCCAGCGGCCCGCGCGGGCAGTGCCCCTTCCGTACGGTGACGGGGTTGCAGCGCACCACGTCCGTACCGCCGGGCAGTTCCGCGACGTAGTCGGAGCCGTAGCGGGCGGCGAGCCCCGGCGCGGGGAAGTCGGTGCTGACCATCTGCGCGCCGGAGTCCAACGCGGCGCGCAGCATCGTGGTGTCACCGCTGGCCGCCTGGTCCAGCGGCACGTCGGAGCGGGTACGGACGAAGTAGCCACGGGACACCAGGTCCCGGATCACCGCCTTGTTCGCCCCCGTCGGGTCGTTGACCTTGGTGAACGCGGCGTCGGGGCGGCCCGGTTCGGAGTCGGTGAACAGCACGCGGCCCTGGAGGCTCTCCCGGCCGCCCGCGCGGTAGGCGTCCTGGAGCCCTTGGTCGTCGTTGTCCATCAGGAACATCACCTTCCCGCGGCTCCGCGCGACCTCCGGCCAGCCGTGCCGCAACACGGACTGCTCCAGGGTCTCGCCCTCGCGCCGGACGTCGTCGGCGGTGACGGTGTCCTCGTCGGGGAAGACCGTACGGATCTCCGCGTCCAACGCGTCCAGCATCGCCGTGTCCCAGGGCGGGCTCACGGCGCCGCCGCGCTCCTCCAACCGCGGGTCGGTCTCCTTGAGTTCGAGGAGGATCGGCACCGTCACGTGGTCCGGCTGCCGCTCCGACCACTCCTTCACCCGCGTGAGGCAGCTCCGGAGGGACACGCACGTCGTGCCGTAGTCGAAGTCGGCCCAGTGCAGCACCTTGAAGCCGGGCCTGCGCAGCTCCGGGTCGGTGAGCGGCGGGAGTTGGGCGGCCGTACGGATCAACGGGTCCGCGTACAGACCGCCTCGCGGGTCGGGGAACACGTCCAGCTCGATACCGCGCACCCGCTGCCGCTCGAACTGCTGGGGCAGCGACGCGTGGCTGTAGAGCAGCGTGGCGAAGTTCGGGTCGTGCGCCGCCATCAGCCGCTGCTCCGCGAAGGACGCCTCGCGGTGGTAGCTGTTGTGCGTCGCCATCGCCTGGACCTGGTTCAACCGCAGACCGCGCGCCGGGTCGCGGCGCGACTCCGGCGGCTGCGCCTGCGCGGCCGGGGCGAGCGCCGCGACGGCGGCGACCGCGGTCACGGCGGCGAGCCAGCCGCGGAGCCGTCCTCTGCTGGGGTGCCTGAACGTGCGCACATCGACCTCCCGTTGGGGCACTCGTGTCGCGCCTCAACATGCCGGTGGCCCGCCGTCCGGTCAACGCCGCGCGGCGGGCCACCCGTTGAACACCGGGCGAGGACCACCCGAAAGCACCGGCGGCGTACGGGACGCGCACCCGTACGCCGCCGCGCACCTCGGTCCGGTGCCACGCCGTGCCGCGTCAGCCCACCGAGGTGTACGCCACCACGCCGCGCCGCATGCCGTCGATCGCCTTCCGCGCGTTCACCCCGACGGTGCCGCCCTCCGGCGCCGCGCCCGCCAACTGCCCCAGCACGTCGATGACCTGCTTGCACCAGCGCACGAAGTCACCCGCGGGCATCTCCGCGTCGCGCAGCACGGCGTCCAGCCCGTGCCCGTCGGCCCAGCGGTACGCCGCCCAGGCGAAGCCCAGGTCCGGCTCCCGCTGCCCGACGCCCTCGGCGGCGGTGATGCGGTGCCGCTCCTCCGTGGCGTCCAACCGGCCCCAGATCCGCACCATCTCGCCCAGCGCCTCCTTGGCCCGACCACCCGGCAGGCGGGGAGGGAGCGCGTCCTCGGCCGCGCGCGCCTCGTAGACCAGCGCGGACACGCAGCCCGCCAGCTCGGCGGGCGGCAGGCCCTCCCAGATCCCGGCACGCAGGCACTCGGAGGCGAGCAGGTCCAGCTCGCCGTAGAGCCGGGCCAGCCGCCGCCCGTCGTCGGTGACGGTGTCGCCGTCCAGGTAGTCCAGCTCGGACAGGAGGGCGTAGACCCGGTCGAAGGTGCGGGCGATGGTGTTCGTACGGCCCTCGATACGGCGCTCCAACTGCCGCGTGTCCCGCGCCAGTCGGAGGTACCGCTCGGCCCAGCGGGCGTGGTCCTCGCGGTCGGCGCAGCCGTGGCAGGGGTGCTGCCGGATCGCCGCGCGCAGCCGCGCGATCTCCGGGTCGTCGGCGGCCTCCGAACGCTGCCGCCGGTGCCGCTCCGGCTCGTAGTGCCCGGCTTTGGTGCGCAGCGACGACGCCAGGTCCCGGCGGGACTGCGGGCTGCGCGGGTTGAACGACTTGGGGATGCGCATCCGGTCCAACGGCTCGACCGGCACCGGGAAGTCGATGGACGCGAGCCGCTTCACCTGCCGCTGCGCCGTCAGCACCAGCGGGCGCGGCCCGTCCTGGTGCTCGAAGCCGCGCCGCCCGGGGGTGCGCCCCGCGCCGGTGCCCGGGTCCAGCACCAGCGCGAGACCGGCGAACTTGCCCGTGGGCACATGGATGATGTCGCCGGCCTTCAGCTTCTCCAGCGCCACCGACGCCGCTACGCGGCGCTGCGTCGCGCCCTGCTTGGCCAGGTCCGTCTCGCGGTCCTTCAGGTCGCGGCGCAGCTGCGCGTACTCCTGGAAGTCGCCGAGGTGGCAGGTCATCGAGGTGCGGTAGCCCTGGAGCCCCTCCTCGTTCTTCTGCACCTGCCGGGAGATCCCGACGACCGCGCGGTCCGCCTGGAACTGCGCGAACGACGTCTCCAGCAGCTCCCGCGACCGGTGCCGTCCGAACTGCCCGACCAGGTTCACCGCCATGTTGTACGACGGCTTGAACGACGACCGCAGCGGATACGTCCGCGCCCCCGCCAGCCCCGCCACCGCGCCCGGGTCCATGCCGCGCTGCCACAGCACGACCGCGTGGCCCTCGACATCGATGCCGCGCCGCCCCGCACGCCCCGTCAGCTGCGTGAACTCACCGGGCGTGATGTCGGCGTGCTGCTCGCCGTTCCACTTGACGAGCTTCTCCAGCACCACGGAACGCGCGGGCATGTTGATGCCCAGCGCCAACGTCTCGGTGGCGAACACCGCCTTCACCAGGCCGCGGACGAACAGCTCCTCGACGACCTCCTTGAACGTCGGCAGCATCCCCGCGTGGTGCGCGGCCACCCCGCGCTCCAGGGCCTCCAGCCACTCGAAGTACCCCAGGACGTGCAGGTCCTCGTCGGGGATGTCGACCGTGCGCTGCTCGACGATCTCCCGTACGCGGGCCCGGTCCGCCATGGTGTTCAGCCGCAGCCCGGCGTGCAGGCACTGCTGGACGGCGGCCTCGCAGCCCGCGCGGCTGAAGATGAACGTGATCGCGGGCAGCAGCCCCTCGGAGTCCAGCCGGTCGATGACCTCGGCGCGGCTCGGCGTCCAGATGCGGCCGCGCTGCCGCCGCTCGCGCTCCCGGTCGGCCTCCCGCTTGGGGCGGCCGCCCCGCCGCCGGTCGCCGTACGAGCCGGGGCGGCTGTTCTCCGTACGGACCATGCGGACGAGGTCGGGGTTGACCTCCTTCTTGTCGCCCTTCTCCTCGAAGAGGTCGTACATCCGCCGTCCGACGAGCACGTGCTGCCACAGCGGTACGGGCCGGTGCTCGGAGACGATCACCCGGGTGTCGCCGCGGACGGTGTCCAGCCAGTCGCCGAACTCCTCCGCGTTCGACACCGTGGCCGAGAGGGACACGAGCGTCACCGACTCGGGGAGGTGGATGATCACCTCCTCCCAGACGGCGCCGCGGAAGCGGTCGGAGAGGTAGTGCACCTCGTCCATCACCACGTGGCCCAGACCGGCAAGGGCGCGCGAGCCCGCGTACAGCATGTTCCGCAGGACCTCGGTGGTCATGACGATCACCGGGGCGTCCGCGTTCACGCTGTTGTCACCGGTGAGCAGGCCGACCTTGTCGGCGCCGTAGCGGGCGGCGAGGTCGTTGTACTTCTGGTTGGACAGGGCCTTGATCGGCGTGGTGTAGAAGCACTTGCGGCCCCGTGTCAGGGCGAGGTGGACGGCGAACTCGCCGACGATCGTCTTGCCGGAACCGGTCGGCGCGGCGACCAGCACTCCCTTTCCGGCTTCGAGGGCTTCGCACGCCTCGATCTGGAAAGCGTCCAGCTCGAAGTCGTACAGGTCACGGAAGGGGGCGAGAGCGGTGGCCTCGGCTGCGGCGCGTTTCCGCGCCGCGGCGTACCGCTCTGCGGGGGACAGGTCCTCGGTCATCGTGCCTCCGAGCGTACCGGCCGGATACGACAGTGCCCGATCTTTATCGCGGCCCCGGGCCTGCCCCGGTGCGGGCGGGCACCGGGGCCGTACGATCAGGTCGCGTCGTCGAGGCCGTCGCGCCGTCCGCCGTCGCCACCGGACGCGCCGTCGCTCCCGGCACCGGCCCCGGGCGGGCCAACCGGCTCCGGCGTGGGGCCGAGGTCGGACGCCTCGTCGTCGTCCAGGTCCTGGTACGGGTCGGCGCGGGAACGGCGCCGGTCGTTGAGGAAGCAGACGCCGACGGCCGCGAAGTACAGCACCACGATCGGCAGGGCCAGCGCCCCCATCGTCAGCGGGTCGCCGGTCGGGGTGGCCACGGCCGAGAAGACCGTGATGCCCACGACCATCCCCCGCCACCAGCCGAGCAGTCGGCGGGCGGTGAGGATGCCGCCGAAGTTCAACATGACCAGCAGCAGCGGCAGTTCGAAGGCCAGGCCGAAGACGATGACGAGCCGCGTGACGATGTCGAGGAAGTCGTCGAGCGGGATGAGGTTGCCGGTGCCGTCGGGGCTGAAGTCCAGCAGCGCCTTGGCCGCGGTCGGCAGGATCACGTACGCGAGGCAGGCACCGCCGATGAACAGCGGGGCTCCGGCGGCGACGAAGCCGTGCGCGTACTTCTTCTCGTGCCGGTGGAGGCCGGGGGCGAGGAAGGCCCAGAGCTGGTAGAGCCACACCGGGGAGGCGAGCACCACGCCCACGGTGAGAGCCACCTTGAGCATGATCGTGAAGGGGGCGACCAGGCCGGAGATGGTGATCTCCGCGCAGGTCTCGCCCTCTTCGGCCTCACCGAACCCCTTGGTGCAGCCGACGGCGTCGCGTACGGGATCGGTGAGGAAGTCGGCGATCTGCTTGTAGTAGAACATCGCCACGACGGTGACGGCGAGAATCGCCAGCACCGCCTTGAGCAAGCGGTTGCGCAGCTCCCGCAGATGCTCGGCGAGCGGCATCCTGCCCTCGGGGTCCTTCTGCTGTTTACCCTCTTTACGGGCGGACTTGAGCAACCCAGGGCCTCGTTGTCAGTGAGTGGTGCCGGACGGAGGAACGGAAGAGTCAGTTCTGGTTGGACTGCCTCGTCGGCTCGCCCGCCGGGCGGGCGCTGCTCACGTCACCGGGGGCCGCCTGGATGGTGCGCGGCGCGCTTTGCTGGGCGTCGGCACGGGCCGCGGCCTCGCGGTCGGCGTCGTCGTCCGCGCTCTCCTTCTTCATCTGCTTGGCCTCGCTCTTGAGGATGCGGGCCGACTTGCCGAGCGAACGGGCCATGTCCGGGAGCTTCTTGGCGCCGAACAGCAGCAGGATGACGAGGAGGATCAGAACGATCTCCATGGGCCTCAGGTTGCCGATCATGTGCCACTACCTTCTCGCCGGGGCCGGCGCGTGTACGTGCCTGCCGTGTCAATTCGGTCGGGCTTTCGTCATGCTGCCAGCGATCGTAACCCTGCGGAGTGAACGTGTGGCAATCCCCGTGCGTACTCCGGGTTCACGGCGGCGGCGCATGACGCAGCCAGACCAGCCTACCGTTCGAACCCCCGGGCGCAGGAGGCCGTCGCCCGCTCCAGATCCTCGGTCGCCCGCGTGATCCGCTCCGAGCTGTCGCCCACGGCGCGCGCGAAGCGCCGTACCTCCAGGCCGACCCGTACGGCGAGCACTCCGAGCACGGCGATCCCGGTGAAGGCGAGGGTGAGGAAGAACATCGGCCAGAGCATGCGCAGAGCCTACGCGCCGACAGCGCGTGGGAACGCGCCACCCGTCTCCGTCGCCCCACCCGCCCCGGCCGTACGCGGCCCGGCACCGTATGGCGGCGCTACTCTCCGTACGCGGCCAGCGCCCGCTTCGCCGCCTCCCGCGCGCTGTCGGCCAGTTCGCGCGGGGCGGTGATCCGGCCGTCGGCCCCCAGCCGCAGCGCGAGCCTGCGCAGCGAGGCCGGGTCCGGGGTGCGCAGCGTGATCCGCAGCCCGCCGTCGGGCAGCTCCTCGGCGCTGTCGTGCGGGTAGTACTCGGCGACCCAGCGCCCGCCGGGGCCCACCTCGACGATCACCTCGGGGTCCTCCGCGGCGGGCTGCACGAGCCCCTCCGAGAGGTCGCGCAGCTCCACGGGCGGCGGGTCGGCGGGCTCGTCCAGCAGCCGGATCTCCGCGACCCGGTCCAGCCGGAACGTACGGCGCCCCTCCGAGCGTCGGCACCACGCCTCGACGTAGGTGTGGCCGACGGCGAAGAGGCGGATCGGGTCGATCACGCGCTCGGTCAGCTCGTCGCGCGCCGGTGAGTAGTAGCGCAGCCACAGCCTGCGGCGCTCGGAGATGGCGCGGTCGACGTCCGCGAAGACGCCGCCCTCGGACTCGAAGGTGACCGACAGCCGCGCGCTGGCCCCGGCCGCCTCCCCCGCCGCCGTCTCCAGCTTGGCCGTCGCGCGCAGCAGCGCCTCGCGGTCGCCCTCGCGCAGCCCCGGCAGCGTGGCCACGGCGCGGGCGGCGACCAGCAGGGCGATGGCCTCGTCGGCGGAGATGCGGAGCGGTGCGGCGAGGTCGTCGGCGTTGCGCCACCAGATGTGCTCGCCGTCGGTGTCGATCTCCAGCAGGTCGCCGCCGCGGAAGCTCGTCCCGCACATGGGGAGCACGTCGAGGTCGGCGATCAGCTCGTCCGCGGTGATGCCGAACGCGCGCGCCACCTCCTCGACCCGGGCCCCCGGGCGGTCCCGCAGGTACGTGACGAGCGACAGCATCCTGCGGGTCTGGTCGATCGCGTTGGACGCCATGGTCAGCGGTCCCCCTCAGCCCTTGGCCACGGCACGCAGCCGGTCCACCACGTCGGCCCGCAGCTCCGCGGGCTCCAGCACCACCACGTCCGCGCCGAACTCGACCAGCCACGCGTCCAGCCCGTGCCCGTACGGGATCTCCAACTCCTCCCAGCCGTCACCGAGTTCCCGTACCTCGGTGGCCCGCGCACGCAGCGGGTAGCCGGCGCCGGAGCGCAGTCGGATGCGCGCGGTCGCGGACGTGCGCTCCCCCGCCCACCGCTCCACCGTCTCCCGTACCGTCACCTGATCGGGGACGGGCGCGGTAAACGCGGCGGCACGGGAACGCACCGTTCCGGTGATACGGGAGAGCCGGAAGACCCGCTCGGCCTGCCGGTCGCGGTCGAACCCGGCGAGATACCACTGCCCCCGCCAGCACTCCAGCGTCCACGGCTCGACCTGACGGCGCAGCGGGTGCGCGGAGTTGGACTTGCGGTAGTCGAAAACGACGAGGCGCCGGTCGCGGCAGGCGAGCATCAGCGGTTCGAAGGCCGCCTCGCGGGCGGGGATGTGGGGCTCCAGGCTGCTGTGCGGGTGGAGTTGGCCGTACGACTCGGCCTCCTCCGCCTGCGGCATGCCCCCGGCCGCGTGCAGCTTCTGGAGCGCCCCGGAGGCGGCACCCGCGAGTCTCGCCTGCTGCCACACACGGGCGGCGAGGCCGAGCGCGGTGGCCTCGGCGGCGTCGAGCGTGACGGGCGGGAGGCTGTTGCTGTCGCGGCGCGCGAGGTAGCCCGCCTCGCCGTCCAGGTTCTCCACCGCGTCGATGACCAGGCCGAGTTCGCGCAGGTCCTCCTTGTCGCGCTCGAACATCCGGTTGAACGCGTCGTCGTTGCCCGCCTCGATGTACGCCTCGATGGAGGCGCGCAGTTCGCGCTTGGTGAGGGGCCGTCGCGCTCCGAGCAGGCACAGCGCCAGGTTCATCAGCCGCTCGGCCTTGGCGATCGCCATGGAACGTCGCCCTCTCTCGTTCTGTTCTGGGCGGTTGGCCCTGGGCAGTTGACCGTACCGCCCGGCGCGGCGGGGACAAAAGCGGAGGGTCCCCGCCGTACGTACGGCGGGGACCCTCCGGGGAGTCCGACGGTGCTCCGGACGTCCCTACGTCTCAGCTGACGCGACCACCCCGGGCGGCCCGGCAGCGCGGACGGCTCGGCTGACTCAGACGGACACGAGGTCGCAGACGAAGATCAGCGCCTCGTTCGGCGCGATACGCCCGCCGCCCGCGCCCTGCTCCCCGTACGCGAGGTGCGCCGGGATGGTCAGCCGACGGCGCCCGCCGACCTTCATGCCCTGCACGCCCTTGTCCCATCCGGCGATGACCTGGCCGGCGCCGAGCTGGAACTGGAGCGGCTTGCCGCGGTTCCAGCTGGCGTCGAACTCCTCACCGGTGGAGAAGGCGACGCCGACGTAGTGCACGGAGACGTTGTCCCCGGCCTTGGCCTCGGGGCCGTCGCCCTCCCAGATGTCCCGCACCTCGAGGTCGGACGGGGCCGGCCCCTCGGGAAAGTCGACCTCGGGCTTGTCGATGCTCACGTGATGCTCCTACGAACGTAACTTCCAGACGACTGGCGAGTCTGCCACGCCGGGGTGACCGCCCCGTACGGCGAGGTCACCCATGGCGCAGCGGAGGTCACTTGACGTCCAGCACGTCCACGCTGAAGACGACGCCCGACTTGAACTGCGCGCGCTGCTCCTTGGGGAAGTCCTTCTCCGGTACGGAGATCACGACGCGGCTACCGGCCTTCGCGCCCTTGAGCCCTTCCTTCCAGCCCGGGATCTGCTGGACGGGGAACTCCTGCGGGCCGCCCTGCTCCCAGGTGTTGGCGAAGGGCTTGCCGCTCCACAGCTTGGCGGTGAAGTTGGCCAGGATGGTGCTGCTGTCCTTGACCGCCTTGCCGTCGCCCTCGACGATGGTCTCGCTGGTCAGGGCCTCGGGGGCCTTGGCGCCCTTCTCCAGGTCGATCTCCGGCGCCTTGTCGGTGATCTTGTTGTCGACCTTGGGCAGCTCCGCGCTCTGCGTGTCCACGGGCTTGCCGTCGATCTTGCTCGGCATGGTCTTCTGGAGGTCGACGACGAAGACCAGGGTGGAGTTCTTGGGGATCTGCGGCGGCTGGCCCTGGGCGCCGTAGCCCTTCTCCGGCGGGATGACCAGCTGGACGCGGCTGCCGAGCTTCTTGCCGACGAGTCCCTCGTCCCAGCCCTTGATCACGTTGCCGGTGCCGATCTGGAAGCTGGCGGCCGTACGGCCCTTCTGCCAGGTGCTGTCGAACACCTTCCCGTCCCAGAGCTGGCCGTGGTAGGAGGCGTTGAGCACATCGCCCTTGGCGATCTTCTTGCCCTTGCCCTCCTTCAACACCTTGACCTTGAGGTCCTTGGGCGGGTCGCCTTCGCCCTTCTCGATCTTGGGCTTGCCGTCCTCGGTCGACACGGAGGGCACCGCGCCGGACTCGGCCTTGTCGTCGTCGCTGCCACAGGCGGCGGCGGAGACGATCAGCAGGGGGACGGTGAGCGCCGCGGCGATACGGCGGGTCGTCGTGGAGACAGTCATGGGGTCAACTCGCGGAGGTAGGGGGTTCCGGCCTGCCCGCCACCCTACGGCCCCGCCACGGCAGCCCCGCCACTCACGACACGGGAATCACGTTCCCGTGTCGTGAGTCGTGCTACAGGGACTTATCCGGATCACATCTGATCACATGCCGGCGATCAGCTTCTCCACCCGTTCGTCCACCGACCGGAACGGGTCCTTGCACAGCACGGTGCGCTGCGCCTGATCGTTGAGCTTGAGGTGCACCCAGTCCACGGTGAAGTCCCGGCGCTGCTCCTGGGCCCGCCGGATGAAGTCGCCGCGCAGCCGGGCGCGGGTGGTCTGCGGGGGCACGGACTTGCCCTCGAAGATCTTCAGGTCGTTGCAGATCCGGGCGGCCTGGCCCTTCCGCTCCAGCAGGTAGTAGAGCCCGCGCCTGCGGTGGATGTCGTGGTACGCGAGGTCTATCTGCGCGACCCTCGGGTGCGACATCGTGAGGTTGTTCTTGGCCCGGTAGCGCTCGATGAGCTGGTACTTCATGACCCAGTCGATCTCGGTGCCGATCTTGTCCAGCTGCTGCGTGCGGATCGACTCCAACGCGCGGCCCCACAGCTCCAGGACCTGCTCGATGGTGCCGGAGCGGATGCCGCGGCGCTCGCAGAAGTCCACGGCCTTCTCGTAGTACTCCTGCTGCACCTCCAGCGCCGACGCCTCCCGGCCGCTGGCGAGCCGGACCTTGCGCTGTCCCGTGATGTCGTGGCTGACCTCGCGGATGGCCCGGATCGGGTTCTCCAGGGTGAGGTCGCGCATGACGGTGCCCGCCTCGATCATGCGCAGCACCAGGTCGGTGGCGCCGACCTTGAGCAGCATCGTGGTCTCGGACATGTTCGAGTCGCCGACGATCACGTGGAGGCGGCGGTAGCGCTCGGCGTCGGCGTGCGGCTCGTCGCGGGTGTTGATGATCGGCCGGGAACGGGTCGTCGCGGAGCTGACGCCCTCCCAGATGTGCTCGGCCCGCTGGCTGACGCAGTAGACGGCGCCGCGCGGCGTCTGGAGCACCTTGCCCGCTCCGCACACCAGCTGGCGGGTCACGAGGAACGGGATGAGCACGTCGGCCAGCCGCGAGAACTCGCCGTGCCGGGCCACCAGATAGTTCTCGTGACAGCCGTACGAGTTCCCCGCCGAGTCGGTGTTGTTCTTGAAGAGGTAGACGTCGCCCGCGATTCCCTCCTCGTGCAGGCGGCGTTCGGCGTCGACGAGGAGCCCTTCGAGGATGCGCTCGCCTGCCTTGTCGTGGGTGACCAGCTCAGGGACGTTGTCGCACTCGGGGGTCGCGTACTCGGGGTGGGAGCCGACGTCCAGGTACAGACGGGCGCCGTTCCGCAGGAAGACGTTGCTGCTGCGGCCCCAAGACACGACACGGCGGAAGAGGTACCGCGCCACCTCGTCGGGGGACAGTCGCCGCTGCCCCCGGAACGTACACGTGACGCCGTACTCGTTCTCCAGCCCGAAGATTCGGCGGTCCATGACTGAACATTACGCCTGATGCCCGCTTCTGAAACCGGCATCGGCGGCCCCGTTGCGATCATTTTCCGGCGCCGCGACCGGCGGGGACGCGCCTTCCGGGGCCCCCGCGGGAGCGTCCAGGACGCCGCGCGTGGCAAGCAGTACGACCAGCGCGGCGACCCCGCCGAAACCGGCGACGGCGAAGCCCGCGCCGGGCCCGCCCCACTCGATGACCGGCCCCACGAGCCCGGTGCCCGCGGCCGTCCCCACGCCGAAGGTGGTCACCAGCCACGAGAACGCCTCCGTCACCGTGCCCCGCGGCGCGTGCCGGTCGACGACCACGAACGCGCAGGCGAGCGCGGGGGCGAGGAACACGCCGGAGATCCCGGCGAGCACGGTCATCGCGGGTACGCCGGGGGTGAGCGACAGCGGCAGGTAACCCGCCGCGAGCGCCGCCACCAGCACGCGCAACCTGGGCTCGGGGGCGCCCGTCCACAGCCGCGCGCCGTACAGCAGACCGCCGACGAGGGCGCCGGCGCCGAGCGCGGAGAGCAGGTAGCTGGAGATGAGGCTGTCGCCGTGGTCGTCCGCGTACGCGACGGCGGCGACCGCGATGGTGCCCAGCGCGACGCCGACGAAGAAGAACGCCCCGAGCAGCGCGACGAGTCCGCGGGAGCGCAGCGCGCCCAGCCAGTGCGCCTCGCGCGGACCGGAGCGCCACTGGCGCGAGGGCGGGGAGACGACGACCCAGAGGGCACCGAGCACCCCGACGACGTTGATGACGAGGAGCGCCGCCGCCTCGTTCCAGACCGCGACGAGCAGCGTGACGAGCAGCGGCCCGACGGCGAACATCAGCTCCTGCGCCACCGCGTCCAGGGCGTACGCGGCGTGCACCCGGTCCTCGCGCTTGAGCACGTCCGGCCAGAGCGCGCGCAGCCCGCCCTCCAGGGGCGGTGTGCACAGTCCGGCGACGAGGACCGCGGCGAACGCGAGCGGCAGCGGGTCGATCCCGACGAACGCGAAGACGGCCATCCCGGCGGCCGAGACCGCCGCGGCGGGCAGCATCACGCGGGGCTGCCCCAGCAGGTCCACGGCCCGCCCCAGGGAGGGCTGGCCGACGGCCGTGGCGAGCCCGTACACGGCGGAGAGGACGCCCGCGAGCGTGTAACTGCCGCCCTCCGCGCGGACGAAGAGCACGATGCCCAGGGCCGCGGTCGCGTTCGGCAACCTGCCGATCAGGGTGCCGGCGAGCAGGCGCACGGCGTGCTTCGCGCGCAGCAGGTCGGCATAGCCGGTGGCCATCCGTACGGCTCCTCTCCGCCCGGCGTCACCGGGGGTTTTACGTATAACGGTCTGTGCTATACGTACCATGGCGCCGACCGGAGGTCCAGCGAAGGAGCGTGTGTGGCCAGCGGGAGACACCAGGGGCCCGACGACGACGCCGGGCCCGTACGGCCCACCAGCCGCGACGTGGCGCGCAGCGCGGGCGTCTCGCAGGCGACCGTCTCCCTCGTCCTGCGCGACAAGTGGCACGGCCGCGTCTCGACCGGCACCGCCGAGGTCGTGCGGACCGCGGCGCGCGAGCTGGGCTACCGGCCGAACCTCGCCGCGCGCAGCCTGCGCCTCGGGCGTACGCGCACCGCGCTGCTCGTCGTACCGGCGCTGACCAACGAGTTCTTCGCGCGCGTCCACACCGGCGCGGCGCGCGTCGCGGCCGAGCACGACTTCGGGATGGTCCTCTACCCGTCGCCGGAGATCGCGGCGCCCGCGCCCGACCCGTTCGGCTCCGCGCGCGCGGCGCTGGACGGGGTGATCGCGTCCTCGATGGCGGTGGAGGCGCTGGCGACACTGCGCGCCGACGGGCTGCCGCTGGTGATGCTCGACAGCGACCCCGGCGGCAGCGAGGCGACCGTCAACCTCGACATCGCGGACGGCATGCGCCGCGTGGTCGAGCACCTGGTGGGGCTCGGGCACCGGCGGCTGGCGCACGTGACCGCCGCGGTGGACTCGTGGACCTTCCACGCCCGCGCCCGCGCGCTCGCCGACGCGCTGGCGGACACCCCGGCGGCGCTCGTCCGCACCGAACGGGCCGAACTCACCGTCACCGGCGGGCTGGAGGCCACCACCCGCGTCCTGTCCGCCGCCCCCGACGCCACCGCGCTCGTCTGCGACGACGACATGCTGGCGGCGGGCGCGTGCAAGGCCGTACGGCGGCTGGGGCTGCGCGTGCCCGACGACGTGTCCGTGACCGGCTTCGACGACCTGTCGCTGGCGACGGCCGTCGAGCCGGAGCTGACGACCGTACGGCTCCCGGCCGAGGAGATCGGCGCGAACGGCATGCGGGCGCTGCTCGCCGTGCTGGAGGAACGCGCGCCGGACACCGGCGTACTGCCCGTGTCGCTGGTCGCGCGGGGCTCCACCGCACCGCCGGGACCCGCCTGGCGGCACGGCGGGGCCCGCTGACGGGCGTTCACCCGCCACGGTGTGCGGGACGGGTGGTGGGCGGTGCCGTGAGCCCGGCGGGGCTGCCGGACACCGCCCCGGGGTCACCCGTCCCCGTCGGCCTTCGGCTTCTTCTTGGCGGACTTGCCGGTGGCGGAGTCGCCGTCACCGGTCGAGGCGTCCGAATCCGCGTCCGACCCGTCGCCGTCTCCGTCACCCGAACCGGCCGCGTCCTTCGCGGACTTGTCGGCCGAGGCGCCGTCCTCACCCAGCAGCCGCGACAGGTGGGTGCCCAGCACGCGCTTGAACTTCCGCTGCTGCGGGCGGGTGCGGTCGAGGACCGCGACCTCCAACTGCTCCGCCGTCAGGCTGCGCTCCCCGCCGTTGTTGTCGCGGGAGAGCGACTCGACGGCCAGCTTGAGCGCCTCCTCGAGGGACATGCCGTCCTCGTGGCGCTGATCGAGATACGTGCCGATCTGATCGGAGTTGCCACCGACCGCGACCGAACCGTGCTCGTCGACGATCGAACCGTCATGCGGGAGGCGGTAGATCTGATCGTCCTCGGGGGCGGCGCCGACCTCGGCGACGATCAGCTCCACCTCGTACGGCTTCTCCGCCGCGCTGGAGAAGATCGTGCCGAGGGTCTGCGCGTAGACGTTGGCGAGCCCGCGGGCGGTGACGTCCTCGCGGTCGTACGTGTAACCGCGGAGGTCGGCGTAGCGCACGCCGCCGATCCGGAGGTTCTCGAACTCGTTGTACTTCCCGACCGCCGCGAAGGCGATCCGGTCGTAGATCTCGCTGACCTTGTGCAGCGCCCGGGAGGGGTTCTCCGCGACGAACACGATGCCGTCGGCGTACTGCAACACGACCACGCTGCGCCCGCGCGCGATGCCCTTGCGGGCGTACTCGGCGCGGTCGGCCATGGCCTGCTGGGGTGAGACATAGAACGGCGTCGACACCGGCTATCCGTCCTCTCCTAGTTCTCGACGACTGCTAAAGGGCCGGGGCCTGCGGCCCGTTGGGGAGCTGGAGGCGGCCGTCCACGACCGCGGTGACCAGCTCCGCCACCTCGGCCTCCGTGAGCTTCCTGCAACCCTCGTCGCTGATGACGGTCAGCGTCGGGTAGATCCGCCGGGTCAGGTCCGGGCCGCCGGTGGCCGAGTCGTCGTCCGCCGCGTCGTACAGCGCCTGCACGGCGACGGTGCACACCTGCTGCTCCGTCAGGTCGTCGCGGTACATCTTCTTCAGCGCGCCGCGCGCGAACACCGAGCCGGAGCCGACGGCGGTGAAGCCGACCTCCTCCGAACGCCCGCCCGTCACGTCGTACGAGAAGATGCGGCCCTTCCCGCGCTCCACGTCGTAACCCGCGAACAGCGGGACCACGGCGAGGCCCTGGAGCGCCATGCCGAGATTGCCGCGGATCATCGTGGAGAGGCGGTTCGCCTTGCCCTCCAGGGAGAGCTGCGAGCCCTCGACCTTCTCGAAGTGCTCCAGCTCCAGCTGGAACAGCTTCGTCATCTCCACGGCGAGACCGGCCGTCCCCGCGATGCCGACGGCCGAGAACTCGTCGGCGGGGAAGACCTTCTCGATGTCGCGCTGCGCGATGACGTGCCCCATCGTGGCCCGCCGGTCACCGGCGATCACCACACCGCCGGAGAACGTCATCGCCAGGATCGTCGTGCCGTGCGGCGCCTCGATGGCGCCCTGCACGGGCGGCAGCGGACGGCTGCCGGGCATCTGCTCCGGCGCGTGCGACGACAGGAAGTCCATGAACGAGGACGAGCCGGGCGTCAGGAAGGCTGCCGGCAGACGCCCTGTGTCACGAGTGTTGGCTTCCACACGTTTCCTTCCACCAGATCGTGAAGTCGGAATGGCCGATCGAGATCATCGGATACTGCACGGACATTACCCATGCCCGGGGAAGTCATCCGTCCCGCACCCCTGCCGTACAGGGATGCGGGACGGCGACCGAGCGCGTTACTCTCCGCCCTTCTGGACGAAGCTCCGCACGAAGTCCTCGGCGTTCTCCTCCAGGACGTCGTCGATCTCGTCGAGGACGGAGTCGACATCTTCGGACAGGGCCTCCTGGCGCTCCTTGAGGTCCTCCGATGCCTGGGTGTCCTCCGTCTGCTCCTCGGTCTCCTCTGTCTGGCGTGTCGCCTTCTGCTGCCCGCCGCCGGTGTCCTTGGTCGCCATTTCCCTCACCCGCTCGGTTCGGTGTAACGCGAGTCGTACAAGATCAGACCCTACAAGTCGGGACTGACATCGGCCCTTCACTTCCCACAACGCCCGCAGGCCACCCCCATGATTCCCGGATCAGGGCGCGATCACCCGCGGCTCAGCCGCCGGAAAGGTGCCGGACCAGCTCGTCCGCGGTGCGGCAGCGGTCCAGGAGGTCCTTCACATGGCTCCGCGTCCCGCGCAGCGGCTCCAGTGTGGGGACCCGCTGGAGCGAGTCGCGGCCGGGCAGGTCGAAGATCACCGAATCCCAGGAGGCCGCCGCGACGTCGTCCGCGTACTGCTCCAGGCAGCGCCCGCGGAAGTACGCGCGGGTGTCGTCGGGCGGCTCCGTCACGGCCCGCGCCACGTCCCGCTCGTCCAGCAGGCCCTTCATCCTGCCGCGGGCCCGGAGCCGGTTGTAGAGGCCCTTGTCGGCGCGTACGTCGGCGTACTGGAGGTCCACCAGGTGCAGCCGGGCCGCGTCCCAGTCGAGCCCGTCGCGGCGCCGGTAGCCCTCCATCAGCTCCCGTTTCGCGACCCAGTCCAGCTCCCCCGCCAGGCTCATGGGGTCGTGTTCGAGCCGTACGAGCACGTCCTCCCAGCGGTTCAGCACGTCCTTGGTCTGCTCGTCCGCGTCGGCGCCCCAGCGGTCCTCGACGTACTTGCGGGCCAGCTCGAAGTACTCCATCTGGAGCTGGACGGCGGTCAGCGTACGGCCGCTGCGCAGCGTGACCAGCTTGCGGAGCGAGGGGTCGTGCGAGACCCGGTGCAGGGTGCGTACGGGCTGGTCGACCGCGAGGTCCACGGCGATGAAGCCGTCCTCGATCATGGACAGGACCAGCGCGGTGGTGCCGAGCTTCAGATACGTCGAGATCTCGGACAGGTTGGCGTCCCCGATGATCACGTGCAGCCGGCGGTACTTCTCGGCGTCCGAGTGCGGCTCGTCGCGGGTGTTGATGATCGGCCGCTTGAGCGTCGTCTCCAGCCCGACCTCGACCTCGAAGTAGTCGGCGCGCTGGCTGATCTGGAAGCCGTGTTCGCCGCCGTCCTGGCCCAGGCCGACCCGTCCGGCGCCGCACACGACCTGCCGCGACACGAAGAAGGGGGTGAGGTGCCGCACGATGTCCGAGAACGGCGTCTCCCGCTTCATCAGGTAGTTCTCGTGGGTGCCGTACGAGGCGCCCTTGTTGTCCGTGTTGTTCTTGTAGAGCAGTATCGGCTGCGCGCCGGGCACCTCCGTCGCGCGCTGCGCCGCCTCCGCCATCACGCGCTCCCCCGCCTTGTCCCACAGGACGGCGTCGAGCGGGTTGGTGACCTCCGGCGAGCTGTACTCGGGGTGGGCGTGGTCGACGTACAGCCGCGCGCCGTTGGTGAGGATCACGTTGGCCAGGCCGATGTCCTCGTCCGTGAGCTGGCTGGCGTCCGCCGTCTCCCGCGCGAGGTCGAAGCCCCGGGCGTCCCGCAGCGGGTTCTCCTCCTCGAAGTCCCAGCGGGCACGGCGTGCCCGGTGCATCGCCGCCGCGTAGGCGTTGACGACCTGGGACGAGGTGAGCATGGCATTGGCGTTGGGGTGTCCGGGCACGGAGATGCCGTACTCCGTCTCGATGCCCATCACGCGCCGTACGGTCATGCGACCCTCCTTGCCCCGCGACGGCCCGGGACCGGGTCGCCGCTCACATCCCGCCGCGCGTCCGGCCCGGACGGGGCCCCCGCGACCGCACCGCGCGAGGCGGCGGTACCGCAGAGCCTAGAACGCGCGGTCCCGGGTGGGGAGATCACTGTGTGCTTCCTTCCGGGCCGGCTGGGAAACGGTCCGGCTGCGGGCCCCCGCGCAGGGGCACCCGCAGCCGGTCCGTCTTCGTTACAGGTACTGACCGGTGTTGGCCACCGTGTCGATGGAACGCCCGGTGTCCGCGCCCTGCTTGCCGGTGACGAGCGTGCGGATGAAGACGATCCGCTCGCCCTTCTTGCCGGAGATACGGGCCCAGTCGTCGGGGTTGGTGGTGTTCGGCAGGTCCTCGTTCTCCTTGAACTCGTCCACGCACGCGGCGAGCAGGTGGGAGACCCTCAGACCCTTCTGGTTCTGGTCGAGGAGGGCCTTGATGGCCATCTTCTTCGCCCGGTCGACGATGTTCTGGATCATCGCGCCGGAGTTGAAGTCCTTGAAGTAGAGGACTTCCTTGTCGCCGTTGGCGTAGGTGACCTCCAGGAAGCGGTTCTCGTCCGACTCCGCGTACATCTGCTCCACGACGGACTGGATCATGCCGGCGACCGTGGTCTCGGGGTCGTCGTTGTGCTCCAGCAGGTCGTCCTGGTGCAGCGGCAGGGTCGGCGTGAGGTACTTCGAGAAGATGTCCCGCGCCGCCTCCGCGTCCGGGCGCTCGATCTTGATCTTCACGTCGAGGCGGCCGGGCCGGAGGATGGCCGGGTCGATCATGTCCTCGCGGTTGGAGGCGCCGATGACGATGACGTTCTCCAGGCCCTCCACACCGTCGATCTCGGAGAGCAGCTGCGGGACGATGGTGTTCTCCACGTCCGAGCTGACACCGGAACCACGGGTACGGAAGAGGGAGTCCATCTCGTCGAAGAAGACGATGACGGGCGTGCCCTCGCTCGCCTTCTCCCGGGCCCGCTGGAAGACCAGCCGGATGTGCCGCTCGGTCTCGCCGACGTACTTGTTGAGCAGCTCCGGGCCCTTGATATTCAGGAAGTAGCTCTTGCCCTGGGGCTTCCCGGTCACCTCGGCGACCTTCTTGGCGAGGGAGTTGGCGACGGCCTTGGCGATGAGCGTCTTGCCGCAGCCGGGCGGGCCGTAGAGCAGCACGCCCTTCGGGGGCCGGAGTTCGTGCTCCTTGAAGACGTCCGGGTGGAGATACGGCAGTTCGACCGCGTCCCGGATCAGCTCGATCTGGCCGCCGAGGCCGCCGATCTTGGCGTAGTCGATGTCCGGGACCTCTTCGAGGACCAGCTCCTCGACCTCGCTCTTGGGCACGACCTCGTAGACGTAGCCGGAACGGGGCTCCAGCAGCAGCGCGTCACCGGGCCGCAGCGTGATGTCCAGCAGGGGCTCCGCGAGGCGGACGACGCGCTCCTCGTCGGTGTGGCCGACGACCAGCGCGCGCTCGCCGTCCTCCAGCACCTCCTTGAGGGTCACGATGTCGCCCGCGCGCTCGTACTCCATGGCCTCGACCACGTTGAGCGCCTCGTTGAGCATGACCTCCTGGCCGCGCCGGAGGCCGTCCAGCTCCACGCTGGGGCTGACGTTCACCCGCAGCTTGCGGCCGCCGGTGAAGATGTCGGCCGTGCCGTCCTCGTTCGCCTGCAGGAACGCGCCGAAGCCGGCCGGGGGCTGGGCCAGCCGGTCGACCTCCTCCTTGAGGGCCACGATCTGGTCGCGGGCCTCGCGGAGCGTGTTCGCCAAGCGCTCGTTCTGCGCGGAAACGCCCGCCAGGTTCGTCTGCAGCTCGACGATCCGCTCCTCGAGAATCCGAGTGTGGCGCGGAGAGTCGGCGAGCTTGCGGCGCAGGACGGCGATTTCCTGCTCTAGATGGGCGACCTGGCCGGCCGGGTCTTCGGAACCCCGACCCGGTCGGATGCCGCGGTTCATGTCGTCGTCGTGGGCTGCCACGGTCCTCACCTCCTCCAAGGGGAGCTGGACGCTTCCTGACCCTACCTGGGCAGGTCCGGGTTGAAACCCCTAGATCACATGACGGTCGGGGTGTGTCCGATCTTCACCCTTGCGCGCTCCCTCACCACTGGGGAATACCCACCGATCGACTTCGGAAAGCTGTCCGGCTGTATCGTCGATCAGGTCAACACCCTTCAGGGGTGGCACTATTTCGTCACGAACGCACGGAACGGCGGACACCAGGATGAGCACCGGAAACGAAGCTCTCGAGGTCTGGATCGACCAGGACCTGTGCACGGGCGACGGGATCTGCGCGCAGTACGCGCCCGAGGTGTTCGAGCTGGACATCGACGGGCTGGCGTACGTGAAGAGCGGCGACGACGAGCTGCTCCAGGACAAGGGCGCGACGACTCCCGTGCCGCTGCCGTTGATACGCGACGTGGCGGACTCCGCGAAGGAGTGCCCCGGCGACTGCATCCACGTGCGGCGGCAGTCGGACGGCGTCGAGGTGTACGGCCCCGACGCGGACTGATCCCGTACGCGCACGCCGGAGACCGGGCGGCCCGCGTACGGACGGACGCGGGCGTACGGGACGCCGTCGCGAGCGCTCAGACGCTGCCCGCCACGGGGGCGGGGATCAGCACGAACTTCCCTTCCTTCCAGCGCCACTTGACCTTGCGCTCGCGGTCGGGGCAGCAGCGCGGCACGTCGGGCGAGGAGTAGCCGCGGAGGGTGGCCGACACCGTCGCCGCGCCGCCCGGGGTCACGGCGAAGTCGTCGGCGGTCATGCCCTCGCCCGGCGGCAGCAGCGTCGCGGCGATCCGCGGCCGCTCCCTCGCCCCGTCGGCGTGCGCGAGGACGAACATCCCGTTCGGTGGCGTACCCGTGGCGGCGGCGCAGCGTACGAGCGCGACGGTCTCGCGCTGCCCGTCCCCGTCGAAGTCGGCGGCGCCGTGCTCGAGGACGTCCACCGTGCCCCTGCCGTCGCCGGGGCAGCCGAGGGGATAGCGGGCGCTCGCCGGGTCGGGGGCCTTCCCGGTCGGTGCGGTACGGGCCGTCGCTCCGGACGGCTGGACCGCCGCGGACAGTCCCAGTACGGCGGCGAGCGCCACGGCGGTGGCGGCCCAGTGCACGGCACGGGAGCGGGTGTGCGGAAGGGGACCGGGACCTGCCGAGGGCTGCACGCGCTGCGTCTCCTGTGGGTGCTGGGGCGGCGGAGGTGCCCCGCATCGTGCCACACGTCACACCGCGGCGGAACGCCGGGGGCGGACGGAGAGCGACCCGCGGTCAACTCTCCGCCGCCGACGGCTACTTGCTGCCGCTGCCCGGCCCCGTGTAGTCCTCGCCGTACGAGCCCTTCGAGGGCCGACGGCGGCGCAGCGGCGGCTCCACGCCGTCCGCGAGACGGCGGGCGGTGAGAAGGAAGCCGGTGTGCCCGATCATGCGGTGGTCGGGGCGTACGGCGAGGCCCTCCACGTGCCAGTTGCGCACCATGCTCTCCCACGCCTGCGGCTCGTTGAACGTGCCGTGCTCGCGGATGGACTCCACGGTGCGGGCGAGCTGGGTGGTGGTGGCGACGTACGCGCACAGGATGCCGCCCGGCACGAGCGCCTTGGAGACGGCCTCCAGGCACTCCCAGGGCGCGAGCATGTCGAGGATGACGCGGTCGACGTCGGGCTCCGAGAGGTTGTCCTGGAGGTCTCCGACGGTGAGGGTCCAGGCGGGGTGCGGCTCGCCGAAGTAGCGCTCGACGTTCTGCCGCGCGATGTCCGCGAAGTCGGCCCGCCGCTCGTACGAGTGCAGCATCCCCTGGTCGCCGATGGCCCGCAGCAGGAAGGAGGAGAGCGAGCCGGAGCCGACGCCCGCCTCGACGACCCGCGCGCCCGGGAAGATGTCGGCCATGGCCAGCACCTGCCCCGCGTCCTTCGGGTAGACGACGGCGGCGCCGCGTGGCATGGACAGGACGTAGTCGGGGAGCAGAGGGCGCAGCGCGAGATACGCGACGTTGCCCGTGGTACGGACGACACTGCCCTCGGGAGCGCCGATCAGCTCGTCGTGCGGGAAGGCACCCTTGTGGGTGTGGAAGCTCTTCCCGGCTTCGAGCGTGAACGTGTAGTGGCGTCCCTTGGGATCGGTGAGCTGGACCTGGTCCCCGACCTTGAAGGGCCCGCGACGGCGGGCTGCACCGGTCGGTTCGGACATGGCCCCCAGCCTAACGGTCCCGCGGGGGCGCCCGTGACACGGGGCGTGGGCGTACGCCGTGACCGCGCCGGTCGCGCCTACGACGCGGGCTTCGCCATGGCCTCGACGAACGCCTTCTCCACGTCGCCCGTGGACAGCACGCCGTAGATCTCGCCGGTCTCCTCCACCACCAGGTACTCGGTGGCGGGCGCCGCCCGCAGGTGGTCGAGCAGCTCCTCCCCCGCCAGTTCGGCCGGGACGCGCATGCCCTCCTTGAGGTCCTGGGAGAGGGCGCTGACGGCGACCCACGGGCGGCGGTGCTCCGGTACGCCCGCGATGGCGGCCTCCCGTACGACCGCGACCGGGTCGCCCTGCCCGTCGACGACGACGAGGGCGCGGGCCCCCGCCTCGTTCGCGCGGCGCAGCGCCTCGGACAGCGGCGTCTCCGACTCGACGGGGACGGCGCGGCGGGTGAGCGTACGGGCGCGCAGGCCGGGGAGGCGTTCGCGCAGCCGCGCCATCCGGAGGCTGTTGCCCGCGCCGGTCCAGATGATCGCCGCGAGGATGGCGGCGAGCAGCGCGTCGGTGAGGCTGTCCATGCCGCCGACGCCCTCGTCGGTGTAGCCGCCCGCGTGGGTGGCCAGGGGGAAGCCGATCAGTACGGCGATGGCGAGCGCGCGGCCGGACCAGGCGGCGGCGACCGTACCGGTCATGGGCTTGCCGCTGATCTTCCACACGACGGCGCGCAGCATGCGGCCGCCGTCGAGCGGGAGTCCGGGCAGGAGGTTGAAGACGGCGACGATGAGGTTGGAGATCATCAGCCCGGCGAGCAGCACGCCGGGGACCGTGTCCGACTCGACGGCCTGCATGCCCCCGTAGAACAGCCCGGCCAGTACGAGCGACAGGAGCGGCCCGACGAAGGCGAGGACGAACTCGCGGCCGGGTGTCTCCGACTCCTTCTCGATCTCCGACACCCCGCCGAAGAACTGGAGTTGGATACGGCGTACGGGCAGCTTGAAGCGGAGCGCCGCCACCGTGTGGGCCAGCTCGTGCACCAGCACGGAGGCGTAGAAGGCGACCGCGAAGAAGAGCGCGATGAGGTACCGGACGGCGCCCAGCTCGGGGAGCACGCGGTCCAACTGCCCGCCGAACACCCAGGTGATGAGGGCCGCCACGAGGAACCAGCTGGGTGCCACGTAGACCGGCACGCCGAAGGGGCGGCCCATCAGGATGCCGCCGCTGGTGTACCTGCCGCGACCCGGGCCGTCGCCGTCACCCCCGCCGCCGGATGTGCCGGGCCTGTCGGGCCCCTCGCCGTGGGGTCCGTCGCCGTTGTCCGTGTCCGCCACGGGTTCCTCTCTGCCGCTGTCCCCGGCACCCACCGCTGCGAGCACCGGGATCCCGCAGTGCGGGGACGTCTGCCGTCGATGGTATGCGCCTGTTGTCGGTGGTGGGCCGTAGGGTCGTGGCCCATGACGAGCTTTCCCCCCGCCGCGGGGAGCGAACGGCCCACGGACACGCCGAGTTCGGGAGGTGGCCGCAGGCCCGCGGCACCGACCTCGCTGTCCCCGTCCAGAGCCGGGGACTTCATGCAGTGCCCCCTGCTCTACCGCTTCCGGGTGATCGACAAGCTGCCGGAGAAACCTTCCGCGGCGGCCGTACGGGGCACGGTGGTGCACGCCGTGCTGGAGCGCCTGTTCGACGCGCCCGCGGCGGAGCGGAGCGCGCCCCGCGCGCGGGCCATGGTGCCGCGGGAGTGGCGGCGGCTGCTGGCGAAACGCCCGGAGCTGGCCGAGCTGTTCGCGACGGACACGGCCGGCGAGACGGACGGGGAGGCGGCGCTCGCGGAGTGGCTGGCGGAGGCGGAGGCGCTCGTCGAGCGCTGGTTCACGCTGGAGGACCCCACCCGACTGGAGCCCGCGGAAAGGGAGTTGTTCGTCGAGACGCGGCTGGATTCGGGGCTCCGGGTGCGCGGCATCATCGACCGGGTGGACGTCGCCCCGACCGGCGAGGTCCGCGTCGTCGACTACAAGACGGGGAAGGCGCCGCGGCCGGAGTTCGCGGGCGGCGCGCTGTTCCAGATGAAGTTCTACGCGCTGGTGCTGTGGCGGCTGCGGGGCTCCGTGCCGCGCCGTCTCCAGCTGGTCTACCTGGGCAGCGGGGACATCGTCACGTACGACCCGGAGGAGGCGGACCTGGAGGGCGTGGAGCGGAAGCTGCTCGCGCTGTGGGACGCCATCGAACGGGCCACGGAGACGGGTGACTGGCGGCCGAAGCGCAGCAAGCTGTGCGGCTGGTGCGACCACCAGCGGCACTGCCCGGAGTTCGGCGGCACTCCCCCGCCGTACCCGCTGACCGTGCAGCCGCGGCTGCCGGAGCCGCGCGACGGGTCGGAGGGCGACGGGTCGGACGCGTCGCCGGACACCGCCTAGGTGAGAATGGGGGCGCGTCCCGCCTGCCCTGCCGTGAAGGAGATCCCGTGGCAATCCGCGTCCTGTTGGTCGACGACCAGCCGCTGCTGCGCACCGGCTTCCGGATGATCCTGGAGGCGGAGGGCGACGTCGCCGTCGTCGGCGAGGCCGGGGACGGCCTCCAGGCGCTCGACCAGGTGCGGGCGCTCCAGCCCGACGTGGTGCTGATGGACATCCGGATGCCGCGGATGGACGGGGTGGAGGCGACCCGGCAGATCACCGGTCCGGCGAAGGACGGTCCGGCGAAGGTGCTGGTGCTGACCACGTTCGACCTCGACGAGTACGTGGTGGAGGCGCTGCGGGCGGGCGCCAGCGGCTTCCTCCTCAAGGACGCGCCGGCGGGCGAGCTGGTGCAGGCGATCCGGGTGGTGGCGGCGGGCGAGGCGATGCTGGCGCCGTCGATCACGCGGCGGCTGCTCGACAAGTACGCGGGGAAGCTGCCGTCCGGCGACGAGCCGGTGCCGGACACCCTGCACACGCTCACCGAGCGTGAGGTGGAGGTGCTGAAGCTGGTGGCGCGCGGGCTGTCGAACGCGGAGATCGCCGCGGACCTCTTCGTCAGCGAGACGACGGTGAAGACGCACGTGGGGCACGTGCTGACCAAGCTGGGCCTGCGGGACCGGGTGCAGGCGGCGGTGTACGCGTACGAGAGCGGGCTGGTGCGGCCGGGCGCGCAGTGAGCGGGCGCGGCACGACGTGAGGGAGGACCCCGCCGTGGTGGCGGGGCCCTCCCTCGTACGCGGTCCCAGGTCCCGGCCTCAGGCCCCGGTGTCAGGTCCCGGTGTCAGCCGGAGACGCCCCGTTCCAGCTCCCACAGCTGGAGCGACGAGGAGCTGTTGAGCGCCCACTCGACACCGGTGATGTCGTCGCCCGCCGCGATGTACTGCTTGCCCTGCCACAGCGGGAGCAGCGGCACCTCGTCCGAGATGATGTCCTGCATCCGGCCGAGGTCCTCGGCGGTGCTGGCGCGGTTGGTCTCCTTGCGGGTCTTGGGGAGGAGGTTGTTCCGGATCTCCTTGTTGACGTAGGGCATGTTGAGGAAGTTGCCCTTGTCGAAGAACGGCCCGATGAAGCTGTCCGGGTCGGGGAAGTCCGGGAACCAGCCGTAGCCGTAGACCTCGTACGCGCCCTCCTTGGCGTCCGTGCGGTACTTCTCCCACGGCACGCCCTTGACGTCCACGTCGAAGAGGCGGGTGGCGTTGAGCTGCTTCTGGAGCAGCTTGAACTCCTCGGCGGTGACGGCGCCGTAGTGGTCGGTGGTGTAGTGGAGGGTGAGCTTCACCGGGGTGTCGATGCCCGCCTGCTGGAGGGTGCGGCGGGCGGTGTCGGTCTTCGGGTCGCCGTACTCGTTGAAGAAGGAGTTCCGGTGGCCGGGGAGCCCGGTGGGGACCATGGAGTAGAGCGGCTCGGTGGTGCGCCGGTAGACGTCGCGGGCCAGGCTCTTGCGGTCGATGACCTCGGCCATGGCACGGCGGACGGCCTGCTTGCCAACCTCGTCGGAGTCGGTGTTGAAGACCAGGTAGCGGATCTCCTGGCCGGGCGTCTCGACCAGTTCGACGTCGTCGCTCTGGTCCTGCTTGAGGCGGTCGACCTGCTCCGGGGAGATGGTCCGGTTCATCACGTCGATCTTGCCGCTGGTGAGCGCCTTCTCCATGGCCTCGGAGGACTTGTAGAAGCGCAGCTCGATCTTCTCGTTCTTGATGTCGAGCGTGCCGCCGTAGTTCGGGTTCCGGGCGAGGACCGCCTCGGAGGCGCCGGACTCGAAGGACTCGATCTCGTAGGGGCCGGAGCCCACCACGTCGAAGCCCTTCTTGTAGCCCTTCTCCGGGTAGCTCTCGCTGTCCACGATCGCCCCGGCCGGGGTGGCCAGCTTGTACGGGAAGGTGGCGTCCGGGACCTTGAGGTGGAAGACGATCTCGGTGTCACTGGGCGTCTCGACCCGGTCGAGGTTGCTCAGCAGGTTGGCGGGGCCCAGCTCGCCACCGATGGCGAGCATGCGCCGTACGGAGAAGGCGACGTCCTCGGTGGTCAGCTCGTTCCCGTTGGAGAACTTGAGGCCCTCGCGGAGCGTGCAGCGGTACTGCTCCCCCACCTGGTCGGTGAACTCGCACTTGCGGGCGGCGTCCAGCTCCGGTTCGGTGCCGGACCGGGGTGGGCGCACCAGCGTCTGGAACGTGTTGCGCATGATGCTCCAGGTGCTGACGTCGTACGTCGCCGTGGGGTCGAACGGCGCCGGGGCGTCCTCGCTCACCGCGAACTGGTCCGTCGTGCCCACCGAGATGGTGTCCTTGTCGGAGTCACCACCGTCGGAGTCCCCGCAGGCGGAGGCCAGGAGGGCGAGCACACCCGCCAGGGCGGGCAGCACCAGGGTCTTTCGCTTCATCGTCGACGGTCTCCCTCGTCCGGCCCGGATTGCCGCTGTTCTATCGGCCGAGAAGGAGAGATTAGTGGTTGGGTGCCGGGATACCCGACGAGGCCCCCGTAACGGTCTGGACGCCCTCCGATAACCCTCGACACGGCTCCGTTATACGGACAGCGGATGATTCCACGCATTCACCGATGAAAGCAGACATCACAGACTACCCGCGATCGCCATCAATGCCCCACAGCACAGCAGACCGACCCTGTCGACAGAGCGGGAAGTGACAAAAGTCACTCTCGCCAACTGCGGTGCGGGGCAAGGGAATTCAATCGTCCGGATGGTGACGGAAAATGAGTGCGCCGGTGCCGTGTGTTTTCCCGCATTACCGTCGAACACCTCTCGCGTCACAGGCGCACCATTCGTCTACGTTCAGTGCGCGACCATCACCAGAGAGCGCAGGAATTCGAGATCGACTTCCTCCAGGGAGCGGACGACCGTACGCCCCGGGCCGGGCTCGATCGGCGCCACGGACGGCACCGCCACCACCCGGCAGCCCGCCGCCTCCCCCGACGCGACCCCCGTGGCGGTGTCCTCGAGCACCGCGCAGCGCGTCGGGTCCGCGCCGAGGCGCGCGGCGGCGGTGAGGTACGGGTCGGGGTGGGGCTTCGTGCGCGCCAGCTCGTCCCCCGCGACGGTGTAGGCGAAGTGCTCCGGGCCGAGCGAGCGCAGCATCCGGTCGATGACCGTGCGGTGCGAGGCGGAGACCAGCGCCGTGGGCACGCCGTGCGCGGCGAGTTCGGTGAGCAGACGGCGGGCGCCGGGCATCAGCTCGACGCCGCGCTCGATCCGCGCCACGAACGCGGCGTTGAGCAGCACGGTCAGCTCGTCGAGGGTGATCTCGGCGGACGTGGCGCCGATCAGGAAGCCCGCGCTGCGCGACATGGGCCCGCCGACCACGACGTGCCGCCACTCGTCCTCCAGCCGGTGCCCGAGCTCGGCGAACACCTCCACCTCGGCGTCCCACCAGAAGCCCTCGGTGTCGACCAGCGTGCCGTCCATGTCCAGCAGTACGGCCTGGAGTCCGGACCCGTCTTCGGGCCGGGTGACCGGGGCGGGGATCGTACTCGTCATCCGCATTCCTCCCGAGGGACGCGAAGGCCGGTCACCCGCCGCGTGTGACGCGGACGGGCGACCGGCCTCTACCGGACCGACCAGTGTACGACTCCCCGGCACGGTCTTCCGGCAATTGCCTCCGAACGGGCCGGAACGGGCGCGAGCCCCCTCCCCGTACGCCGCCGGTACGGGCTCCGACCGGCGGTGACCACCGTGCGTGACGGCGGCCACCGTACGTCGTGGCGGTTACCGTGCGTTGAAGTACTTCGCCTCCGGGTGGTGCAGCACGATGGCGTCGGTGGACTGCTCCGGGTGCAGCTGGAACTCCTCGGACAGCTCCACACCGATCCGCTCGGGCCGCAGCAGGTCCGCGATCTTCGCGCGGTCCTCCAGGTTCGGGCACGCGCCGTAGCCCAGCGAGAAGCGGGCGCCGCGGTACTTCAGGTCGAACATGTCCGTGATCTCGGCCGGGTCCTGGCCGGAGAAGCCCAGCTCGTCGCGGACCCGCGCGTGCCAGAACTCGGCGAGCGCCTCCGCCAACTGGACGGACAGGCCGTGCAGTTCGAGGTAGTCGCGGTAGGCGTCCCCGGCGAACAGCTCGGCGGTCGCCGCCCCGATCCGGCTGCCGACGGTGACGACCTGGAGGCCGACCACGTCCGTCTCGCCGCTGTCCTCCGGGCGGAAGAAGTCCGCCAGGCAGAGCCTGCGGCCACGGCGCTGGCGGGGGAACGTGAAGCGGGTGCGCTCCGAGCCGTCCTCGTTCAGCAGGATCAGGTCGTCGCCCTTGGAGTGGCACGGGAAGTAGCCGTGCACGACGGCGGCCTCCAGCAGGTTCTCCCGCTGGAGCCGGTCCAGCCAGCCGCGCAGCCGAGGCCGGCCCTCGCTCTCCACCAGCTCCTCGTAGCTCGGGCCGCCCTTGCGGGCCTCCTTCAGGCCCCACTGGCCCTTGAACAGCGCGCCCTCGTCCAGCCACGACGCGTAGTCCGCCAACTGGAGGCCCTTGACCACGCGCGTGCCCCAGAACGGGGGCGCGGGTACGGGGTTGTCGGTGGCCACGTCGGAGCGTACGGAGCCGTCGTTGACCTCCGGCTCGTCGACCACCGGGGTGTCGCGCCGGGCCACCCGGCGCTGCTTGAGCTCCGGCAGCTTCGCGCCGGGCACGCCGCGCTTGACGCCGATGAGCGCGTCCATCAGACGCAGGCCCTCGAAGGCGTCGCGGGCGTAGCGCACCTCGCCCTCGTAGATCTCGTGCAGGTCCTGCTCCACGTACGCCCTGGTGAGCGCGGCGCCGCCGAGGATGACCGGGAAGTCGGAAGCCATCTTGCGGGCGTTCAGCTCCTCCAGGTTCTCCTTCATGATCACCGTGGACTTCACCAGCAGGCCGGACATGCCGATGACATCCGCCTTGTGCTCCTCGGCCGCCTCCAGGATCGCGGTGACGGGCTGCTTGATGCCGAGGTTGACGACGTTGTAGCCGTTGTTGGAGAGGATGATGTCGACGAGGTTCTTGCCGATGTCGTGGACGTCGCCGCGGACGGTGGCGAGCACGATGGTGCCCTTGCCGTCGTCGTCGGTCTTCTCCATGTGCGGCTCCAGATAGGCCACCGCGTTCTTCATGACCTCGGCGGACTGGAGCACGAACGGCAGCTGCATCTGCCCGGAGCCGAACAGCTCGCCGACGACCTTCATCCCGGCCAGCAGCGTGTCGTTGACGATCTCCAGCGCGGGCCGCCCGGCCAGCGCTTCGTCGAGGTCGGCCTCCAGGCCGTTCCGCTCGCCGTCGATGATGCGCCGCTGGAGGCGTTCCTCCAGCGGGAGGGCGGCCAGCTCCTCGGCGCGGGAGGCGTTCATGGACTTCGCGTCCACGCCCTCGAACAGTTCCAGCAGCCGCTGGAGCGGGTCGTACCCCTCGGCCCGCCGGTCGTGGACCAGGTCGAGGGCGACCTGGACCTGCTCCTCCTCCAGCCGGGCGATCGGCACGATCTTCGAGGCGTGCACGATCGCGGAGTCCAGCCCGGCCTTGACGCACTCGTCGAGAAAGACGGAGTTGAGGACGACGCGGGCGGCCGGGTTCAGGCCGAACGAGATGTTGGACAGGCCGAGCGTGGTCTGCACGTCGGGGTGGCGGCGCTTCAGCTCGCGGATCGCGTCGATGGTGGCGACGCCGTCCTTGCGGGACTCCTCCTGGCCGGTGCAGATGGTGAAGGTCAGACAGTCGATGAGGATGTCCGACTCGCGGATGCCCCAGTTCGTCGTGAGGTCGTCGATGAGGCGCTCCGCGATGGCGACCTTGTGCTCGGCCGTACGCGCCTGCCCCTCCTCGTCGATCGTCAGCGCCATCAGCGCGGCGCCGTGCTCGGCGGCCAGCGCGGTGACCTTCGCGAAGCGGGACTCGGGGCCGTCGCCGTCCTCGTAGTTGACGGAGTTGATCACGGCCCGGCCGCCGAGGCGCTCCAACCCGGCCTGGAGGACGGGCAGTTCGGTGGAGTCCAGCACCAGCGGCAGCGTGGACGCGGTCGCGAAGCGCCCGGCCAGCTCGGCCATGTCGGCGGCGCCGTCGCGGCCGACGTAGTCCACGCAGAGGTCCAGCAGGTGCGCGCCCTCGCGGATCTGGTCGCGCGCCATCTCCACGCAGTCGTCCCAGCGGCCCTCCAGCATGGCGGTGCGGAACTTCTTCGAGCCGTTGGCGTTGGTGCGCTCACCGATCGCCAGGTACGAGGCGTCCTGCCGGAAGGGCACCGCCTGGTACAGCGACGCGGCGCCGGCCTCGGGCCGCGGCGAACGCTCCCCGGGCGTACGGCCGTTCATCCGCTCGACGAGCTGCCGCAGGTGCTCCGGGGTGGTGCCGCAGCAGCCGCCGACCAGGGACAGGCCGTAGTCGTCGACGAAGCCGTCGTGGGCGTCGGCCAGCTCCTCGGCCGTCAGGGGGTAGTGGGCGCCGTTCTTGCCGAGGACCGGCAGGCCCGCGTTCGGCATGCAGGAGATCGGGACGGTGGCGTGCTGCGCCAGGTGGCGCAGGTGCTCGCTCATCTCGGCGGGGCCGGTGGCGCAGTTGAGGCCGATCATGTCGATGCCCAGCGGCTCCAGCGCGGTGAGCGCGGCGCCGATCTCCGAGCCCAGCAGCATCGTGCCGGTGGTCTCCACGGTCACGGAGCAGAGCACGGGCAGGTTCGAGCCCAGGGCGGTCAGGGCGCGGCGGGCGCCGAGGACGGCGGCCTTCGTCTGGAGCAGGTCCTGCGTGGTCTCGACGAGCAACGCGTCGGCGCCGCCGACGATCATGCCCTCGGCGTTCTGCTGGTACGCGTCGCGCAGCGTGGTGTACGGGGCGTGGCCCAGCGTGGGCAGCTTCGTGCCGGGGCCCATGGAGCCCAGCACCCAGCGCGTACGGCCGTCGCCCGCGGTGAACTCGTCGGCGACCTCGCGGGCGATGCGTACGCCGGACTCCGACAGCTCGTGGATGCGCTCGGGGATGTCGTACTCGGCCAGTGCCGCGAAGTTGGCGCCGAAGGTGTTGGTCTCGACGCAGTCGACGCCGACCTCGAAGTAGGCGCGGTGGACGGAGGCGACGATGTCGGGGCGGGTGACGTTGAGGATCTCGTTGCAGCCCTCCAGCTGCTGGAAGTCCTCCAGCGAGGGGTCCTGCTCCTGAAGCATGGTGCCCATCGCTCCGTCCGCCACGACGACGCGGGAGGCGAGCGCCTCACGCAGTTCGTCCGCACGCGGATTCCGGGCGGAGGACGGGGTGCTGCTCGAGGCCATGGAAAAGCTCCCTGGGGTGCGACGGCTGTCGGCTGTGCGCGTGCCCGGTGGGGGCGGCGCATCCGTCCAGCGTATCGGCACGGGGCGCGCGGGGGCCCGTACGTTCCGCGTGCCGGACGGATGGGGCGTGATCCCGACTACCGGGCGGTCGACATGAGGCGCTACCGTTCGGCATTGTCGAATGCCGAACCCCGAGCACGTCGCGGAGGTCTCTGATGGCCCGGACCATCCAGTCCCTGGAGCGTGCGGCAGCCGTGCTGCGGCTCTTGGCGGGTGGCGAGAGACGGCTGGGGCTCTCCGAGGTGGCGTCGGCGCTCGGCCTGGCGAAGGGCACCACGCACGGCCTGATCCGCACCCTCCAGCAGGAGGGCTTCGTCGAACAGGACGCGGACACGGGCAAGTACACGCTGGGCGCGGAGCTGCTGCGGCTCGGCAACAGCTACCTGGACGTGCACGAGCTGCGCGCCCGCGCCCTCGTCTGGGCCGACGACCTGGCCCGTTCCAGCGGCGAGAGCGTCTACCTCGGGGTGCTGCACCAGCAGGGCGTGCTGATCGTGCACCACGTGTTCCGGCCGGACGACAGCCGCCAGGTGCTGGAGGTCGGGGCGATGCAGCCGCTGCACAGCACGGCGCTGGGCAAGGTGCTGGCGGCGTACGACCCGGTGGCGCACAGCGAGGCGGCGGACGCGGAGCGGGAGGCGTTCACGGAGCACACGACGACCGGGCTGCCGGAGTTCGAGGCACTGCTGGACCTCACGCGGGCGCGCGGCTGGGCGTCGGACATCGAGGAGACGTGGGAGGGGGTGGCCTCGGTGGCGGCTCCGGTGCACGACCGGCGGCGGATGCCGGTGGGGGCGGTCTGCGTCACCGGTGCGGTGGAACGGGTCTGCGACGGCGCGGAGGGCGTCAAGGCGCAGACGGTGGCGGCCGTACGGGACTGCGCGAGGGCCGTGTCCCGGGATCTCGGATCTGGACGTTTCTAGTCAGATCGGTCACTATGCACACGACCCTGAAGTGCGGCCCCGCACCCTCTTGACGGGGCGGACCCCACAGAGAAAACTGCCGTCCGGCGGTCGACAATGTCGAACACCGGACGGGAACCGATCCGCCTTCCCTCTGGACGAAGGACAAAGGAGTCACGGGTGTCCAGCTCCGACATCTTCATCGGCGAGTTCATCGGCACGGCAGTGCTGATCCTCCTCGGCGGCGGCGTGTGCGCCGGCGTCACGTTCAAGCGCTCCAAGGCGTACTCCGCGGGCTGGGTCGCCATCGCGCTCGGCTGGGGCATGGCCGTCCTCACCGGCGCGTACATATCGGCCGGTGTCTCCGGCGCGCACCTCAACCCCGCCGTCACCCTGGGCATCGCCATCGAGGGCGGCACCGAGTGGGGTGACGTCCCGCTCTACATCGTGGCCCAGATGGCCGGTGCCATGTTCGGCGCGGCGCTCGTGTGGGGCGCGTACTACGGGCAGTTCCACGCCCACCTCACCGACCCCGAGGTCATCGGCGACCCCGCCTCGAAGGCGACCGGCCCCGAGGGCGGCCGGGCCGCGGTCGGCCCCGGCCCGGTGCTCGGCATCTTCTCCACGGCCCCCGAGATCCGGAACACCGTGCAGAACCTCCTCACCGAGGTCATCGCGACCACCGTCCTGGTCCTCGCGATCCTCACCCAGGGCCTCAACCAGGAGGGCAAGGGCCTCGGCCCGCTCGGCGTCCTCGTCACCGCCTTCGTCGTGGTCGGCATCGGCCTCTCGCTCGGCGGCCCCACCGGGTACGCCATCAACCCGGCCCGCGACCTCGGCCCGCGCACCGTGCACGCGCTGCTGCCGCTGCCGAACAAGGGCAGCTCCGACTGGACGTACGCCTGGATCCCCGTGGCCGGACCGCTGCTCGGCGGCGCGCTCGCCGGAGCCGTCTACAACGTCGCGTTCTGACCCGGCGGCGCGTGCCGACCCGTCCCCGTACGACGGCACCGCCGTCCGGTCGGGCGGGCACGCCCGCCGCCCGGACCGCCGCCCCGCAGACCGCGCCCCGTGGACCGCGTAACGCCCTCGCGACAGCCACGGCCACCGCGACCGCCACCGCCGCACGCACGCCGACCCAACGACGCATCGGAGCACCCACATGAGCGACACCCACTCCACCGGCCCGTTCATCGCCGCCATCGACCAGGGCACCACGTCCAGCCGCTGCATCGTCTTCGACCGGGACGGGCGCATCGTCTCCGTCGACCAGAAGGAGCACGAGCAGATCTTCCCGAAGCCGGGCTGGGTCGAGCACGACGCCGCGGAGATCTGGACCAACGTCCAGCAGGTCGTCTCCGGCGCGCTCGACAAGGCGGGCATCACCCGCGACGACGTCAAGGCGCTCGGCATCACCAACCAGCGCGAGACCACCATGCTGTGGGACCGCGCCACGGGCGAGCCGGTGCACAACGCCATCGTCTGGCAGGACACCCGTACCGACGCCCTCTGCCGGGAACTCGGCCGCAACGTCGGCCAGGACCGCTTCCGCCGCGAGACGGGCCTGCCCCTCGCCTCGTACTTCGCCGGGCCCAAGATCCGCTGGCTCCTCGACAACGTCGACGGCCTCCGCGAGCGCGCCGAACGCGGCGAGCTGCTGTTCGGCACCATGGACTCCTGGGTCATCTGGAACCTGACCGGAGGCACCGACGGCGGCGTCCACGTCACCGACGTGACCAACGCGTCCCGCACCATGCTGATGAACCTGCACACCATGGCGTGGGACGAGAAGATCTGCCAGTCCATGGGCGTACCGATGTCCGTGCTGCCGGAGATCCGGTCGTCCGCCGAGGTGTACGGGGAGGCCAAGGGCGCGCTCGCGGGCGTGCCGGTGGCGTCCGCCCTGGGCGACCAGCAGGCGGCGCTGTTCGGCCAGACCTGCTTCGCGCCGGGCGAGGCCAAGTCGACGTACGGCACGGGCACGTTCCTGCTGCTGAACACCGGCGAGGAGGCCGTCAACTCCTACAACGGGCTGCTGACGACGGTCGGTTACCGGATCGGCGACCAGAAGCCGGTCTACGCGCTGGAGGGCTCCATCGCCGTCACCGGTTCGCTGGTGCAGTGGATGCGCGACCAGATGGGCCTGATCAACAGCGCGGCCGAGATCGAGACCCTCGCCAGCTCCGTCGAGGACAACGGCGGCGCCTACTTCGTACCCGCCTTCTCCGGCCTGTTCGCCCCGTACTGGCGCTCCGACGCGCGCGGCGTCATCGCCGGTCTGACGCGCTACGTCACCAAGGCGCACCTCGCGCGCGCCGTGCTGGAGGCGACGGCCTGGCAGACGCGGGAGATCGTCGACGCCATGGCGAAGGACTCCGGCGTGGAGCTGACCTCCCTGAAGGTCGACGGCGGCATGACGTCCAACAACCTGCTGATGCAGACGATGTCGGACTTCCTGAACGCGCCCGTCGTCCGCCCGCTGGTGGCCGAGACCACCTGTCTGGGCGCCGCGTACGCGGCCGGGCTCGCCGTCGGCTTCTGGCCGGACACCGACGCCCTGCGCGTGAACTGGAAGCGGGCCGCCGAATGGACCCCCCGGATGGACGCGGACAGGCGCGACCGCGAGTACAAGAGCTGGCTCAAGGCCGTCGAGCGGACCATGGGCTGGCTCGAGGAGGAGAACTGATCATCATGAACACCCCGCAACGCGTCCCGGCCCTCGGGACGCACCCGACTTCGGGAGCCCGTCCGGACCGCGCCGAGACCAGGGAACGGCTCGCGCGTGCGACGTTCGACCTGCTGGTCGTCGGCGGCGGCATCCTGGGCACCTCCGTCGCGTGGCACGCGGCGCAGTCGGGTCTGCGGGTCGCGATGGTGGACGCCGGCGACTTCGCCGGCGCCACCTCGTCCGCGTCCTCCAAGGGCGCGCCGCACGGCGCGGTCAAGCTGGGCGCGGGCGTCACGCGTACTCGGCGCTGTCCGGTTTCGGTGACGGCGTCGGGCGGGTCGTCTCCCGGTCGCGGGCGGCGGCGGAGAACCCGGGGCCGCGTACGGAGAACCTCCGGTGCATGGCCGTCTTCGGCGACCACCAGATGAACGACTCGCGGATGGCCGTGATGACGGTGCGCGCCGCCGTCGACTCGGGCGCGGTCGCACCGGCTGCTGGCGGACCGCGAGCCCGGCGTACGGATGGACCCGGCGACGGCCCGTCAACTGGCCACGCACTACGGCTCGTTGGCCTTCGACATCGCCCGGCTGGCCAACGAGGACCCGGCGCTCGGTGAGCGCGTCCACCCCGACGGCCCGGAGATCTGGGCGCAGGTCGCCTACGCCCGCGACCACGAGTGGGCGGCGACCGCCGACGACGTGCTGCGCCGTCGTACGACGCTGACCGTGCGCGGGCTGGACACCGGGGAGGTACGCGCCCGGGTGGAGCGGATGCTCGCGGAGCGGGACGGCTGACGCCCGTACGGGACCACGGGAGCGCCTCCGGACAACGGTCCGGGGGCGCTCCCGGCGCGTTCCGGCGCACCGTGCGGCGGGCGTACGGAACCGGGCGTTCCGCACGGCGGGGCGCACCCGGACCTGCGGGCCGGACCGCGCGCGGGCTGCTGCGGCGGCCCCCGCACCGCTTAGGCTTGGGCCCGCACGCAAATTGATCGGACGCCGGACGGAGCGAGGGGCTCCGCACCGGTCGGAAGGAGGCGCTGGGTGATCGAGCTGGAGGGGGTTCCCGAGCTGGTCGACCCGGTCATGGTGGCCGCGTTCGAAGGCTGGAACGACGCCGGCGACGCCGCCTCCACCGCGGTCGGGCACCTGGAACGGGAGTGGAAGGGCGAGGTGTTCGCGGCGCTGGACGCCGAGGACTACTACGACTTCCAGGTCAACCGTCCGCAGATGTGGCTGGACGACGGCGTGCGGAAGGTCACCTGGCCGACGACACGGCTCTCGGTGGTCCGGATCGACGACTCCGACGGCAAGGGCAGACCGCGCGACCTGGTGCTCGTCCGTGGCATCGAGCCGAGCATGCGGTGGCGTTCGTTCTGCAACGAGGTGCTGGGCTTCGCGCACGAGCTGGGCGTCGAACTCGTCGTCGTGATGGGCGCGTTGCTCGGTGACACCCCGCACACGCGTCCGGTGCCCGTCACCGGCATGACGTCCGACCCGGACCTGGCGCGCACGATGAACCTGGAGGAGTCCCGTTACGAGGGGCCCACCGGCATCGTCGGCATCCTCCAGGAGGCGTGCACGCACGCGGGCGTACCGGCGGTGAGCCTGTGGGCGTCCGTACCGCACTACGTCTCGCAGCCGCCCAACCCGAAGGCGACGCTGGCCCTGCTGAACCGGCTGGAGGACCTGCTGGACCTGCGCATCCCCCTCGGTGAGCTGCCGGAGGACGCGCGCGCCTGGCAGATCGGCGTGGACCAGCTGGCGGCCGAGGACACCGAGGTCGCGGAGTACGTGCAGTCGCTGGAGGAGGCGCGGGACACGGCGGAGCTGCCGGAGGCGTCGGGCGAGGCGATCGCGAAGGAGTTCGAGCGCTACCTGCGGCGCCGCGACGACGGTCCGGGCACCGGGCACGCCACGGAGAGCGGCGAGAGCGGCCCGCCGTACGTACGGGAGCCCGGCGGCGCCGGTACGGCGGGCGGGCCCGGCGGCGGCCGGTCGCGCCCGGCGCGGCCGCGGGCGGGCGACGACGCGGGCGCGGCCGGGCGGGCCCGGCGCGGCGAGGGCGACGCCGGGGACGCGGGCGCCGAAGCGGCCGACGGGAACGCGGACGGGGACGCGCGGCAGGACGCGGCGGACGGCCCGGAAGGCGCAAGCGGGGAGAGCGGTACGGACGGCACGGCCGGGGAGGACGCGGCGGGCCGTACGGACGGACCGTCCGGGTCCGAGCCCGAGTCCGAGGGGCGCGAGGACGGTGGTGACGGCGGCAAGGGCTGAGCCCGCGCCGTACGGGCGCGACGGGCGCGAACGGGCGGGGCCGGTGCCGGACTTGGTGTCCGGTACCGGCCCCGCCCGTCACGTCGGGTCGCGCGCCCGCTCAGCGCGGCACGCGCGTCAGAGCGCCACTCCCAGCAGCGCGTCCACCGCGCGCGAGACCAGCCCGGGGGCGCCCTCGTCCGTACCGCCGTCCGCCTGCTGCGCGGCGGCCCAGCGGTCGACGGCGGCGAGCGCGGCGGGGGCGTCCAGGTCGTCGGCGAGCGCGGCGCGGATCTCGGCCAGCAGCGCCTCGGCCGGTGGCCCGTCGGGCCGCGACACCGCGGCACGCCAGCGGGCGAGCCGGGCCTCGGCCTCGTCCAGTACGGCGTCGGTGTACTCCCAGTCGGCGCGGTAGTGGTGCGCCAGCAGCGTCAGCCGGATCGCGGCCGGGTCGGTCCCGGCCTCGCGGAGCTTCGAGACGAAGACCAGGTTGCCCTTGGACTTCGACATCTTCTCGCCGTCCAGGGCGACCATCCCGGCGTGCACGTACGTCCGCGCGAACGGGAACTCGCCGGTCAGCGCCTGCGCGTGCGAGGCACCCATCTCGTGGTGCGGGAACGCCAGGTCGGAGCCGCCGCCCTGCACGTCGAAGCCCATCCCCAGGTGCTCCAGGGCGATGGCGACGCACTCGATGTGCCAGCCGGGGCGCCCCCGGCCGAGCGTGCCGCCGTCCCAACTGGGCTCGCCCTCGCGGGCGGCGGACCACAACAGCGGGTCGAGCGGGCTCTTCTTGCCGGGGCGTTCGGGGTCGCCGCCGCGTTCCGCGGACAGCAGCCGCATCGTTTCCGCGTCCAGTCGGGAGACCGAGCCGAAGCGGGGGTCGGAGTCGACGGAGAAGTACGTGTCGCCGTCCAGGTCGTACGCGGCGCCCGCCTCCCGGAGCCGTTCGACGAGCGGCACGATCCGGGGTATGGACTCCACCGCGCCGACGTAGCGCGCCGGGGGCAGCATCCGCAGTGCCGTCATGTCCTCGCGGAACAGGGCGGTTTCGCGCTCGGCGAGAGCCGTCCAGTCCTCACCGGTCTCGACGGCCCGCTCCAGCAGTGGGTCGTCGACATCGGTGACGTTCTGTACGTAGAGGACCTGCCGCTTGGTGTCGAGCCACACGCGCTGCACGAGGTCGAACGCGTTGTACGTCGCCGCGTGCCCCAGGTGGGTGGCGTCGTACGGCGTGATGCCGCAGACGTAGATACGGGCGACGGGACCCGGGGCGAGGGTCACCCGCCCTCCGGTCGCGGTGTCGTGAATCCGTAGGTCGCCGCCCTCGCCGGGCAGCGCGGGGACCTCGGAAGCGGGCCAGGCATGCATGCCCTGAGCGTAACCGGCGTGCGGTCGTCCGTACGAGCCGGGAGGCGTCCGGCCTGCGGGGATTGGCCGATTGCCCGGCCTTGACGGACGGGCGCGGACGTGCGGACGCCTCACCGCGCCGTACGGAGCGCGGACCCGTCCGTCGTACGGCTACAGCGGCGGCCAGGGGATCGGCGGCCACTCCCCGCCCGGCGCGGGGTGGCGGCCGGAGGCGAGCAGGGCGGCGGTGCGTGCGCGTACGGCGTCCAGTTCGGCGGCCGTGACCAGTTCGGCCAGCCGGGTGCCGAGCGGGGCACCCTCGGCCAGGGCGGCGGAGAGGCCGCGCAGCACGTCCAGCGCCTCGTCCGGCAGCGGTTCGCCCGCCCAGCCCCACAGCAGGGTGCGGAGCCGGTCCTCGGCGTGGAAGGTGACGCCGTGGTCGATGGCGTACAGGCGGGCGCCGGAGAGCAGCAGGTGGCCGCCCTTGCGGTCGCCGTTGTTGAGCACCGCGTCGAGGACGGCGAGGCGGCGCAGGCGCGCGTCGTCGGCGTGCACGAGCAGCGCCGTACGGCCGCCGCCGACGTCCGCGAAGCCGATCGCCTTCCAGCCGGGGCCGGGCTCGTCGCCCTCGACGAGGGCGAGGAGCTGCTCGTCCTCCTCCCCCTCGGTGCCGTCGTGGGTCGCGTCGTCGGCCGCGTCCCCGGAGTCCCCCGGATCGTCGTCCGGGTCCTCCGCGTCGTCCTCCGGCACCGGCCCGATCCACAACTGGCACATGCCCTCGCCGTACGGCCCGTCCCGCAGCACGGTGGCCGGAACCAGCCCCCAGCCCGTGGCCTCCGACACCTCGTACGCGGCGACCTCGCGCTGGGCCAGCGTGCCGTCCGGGAAGTCCCACAGGGGCCGCTCACCGGCCACCGGCTTGTAGACGCACGGCAGGGACGCGCCGGACGGGTCCTCCACCACGCAGTGCAGCACCGCGTTGGAGGCGCCGCCGATCCGGCCGCGTACGGTCAGCGCGCCTCCGGCGAGCAGGGCCCGCGTGGCGTCCCGGTCCACGGCGTCACTCGTCACGCCGGTCATTCGCTGCGCCGGTACCCGTTCTGGCGCGGGCACACGTGCCCCTCCGGGTCCAGCGGCAGGCTGCACAGCGGGCACGGCGGGCGCCCGGCGTTCACGACCTCCATGGCGCGCTTGGCGAACGAGCGGGCCATGGCGCCGCTGATCCGCACGCGCAGCATCGGGGGGCCGTTCTCGTCGTCCTGGAGGAGGCGCTCCTCGGCGTCCGCGAGGTCCTCCTCGGAGTCGATCTCCAGCTCGACGAGCGCCTGCGCCTCGACGACCATGCGCTCGCCCTCGCCGTCCCAGGCCAGCGCCATGGTGCCGACCCGGAACTCCTCCTCCACGGGCGCCTCCAGCGGGCCCGTGTCCTCGACCTCCGCGGGTGCCACGGCGGGCACCGGGGCGTTCCCGCCGGAGCGGCGTACGACCTCGTCCAGCAGCTCGTCGATCCGCTCCGCCAGCGCTTCCACCTGGGCCTTCTCCAGGGCGACACTCGTCGTCCGGCCGGTCCGGGAAGCCTGGAGGAAGAAGGTGCGCCGCCCGGGCAGCCCGACCGTACCGGCCACGAATCGGTCCGGTGGGTCGTAGAGGAACACCTGACGTGACACGTCCTTCTCCGTTGCGTCGACTGATTGGCCCACCCGCACCCTACTGCGCGTGCTGATCAACGCCGCTACGAGCCGCCGCCGACCGCCGCGACACCGTCCGCCGTACCCCCGGCGGCGCCGTCCCCGCTCCCGGCACCCCCGTCCGTACCCTCCGCGTCCGCCGCGGTGGGGGCGGGCGGCGGGGCGAGGGAGGCGAGTTCGCCGGTGTCCCCGAGGCGCAGCAGGAACGGGCGGTGCGGCGTGTAGCGGATCACGGTGACCGAGCAGGGGCCGACCGCGATCCGCTGGAAGAGGTCCAGGTGCATGCCGAGGGCGTCGGCGACGATCGCCTTGATGATGTCGCCGTGGGAGCACATCAGCACGGCCGCGTCCGGCCCGTGCTCCGCCGCGACGCGCGCGTCCCAGTCCCGTACGGCCTCGACGGCGCGCGTCTGCATGTTCCGCATCGACTCGCCGCCGGGGAACGCGGCTGCCGAGGGGTGCTGCTGGACGGTCGTCATCAGCGGCTCCCCGTTCAGCTCGGAGAGCTTGCGGCCGCTCCAGTCGCCGTAGTCGCACTCACCGATCCGCTCGTCCGTGTGCGCGGGCACGTCGGGGCGGGCGGCGGCGAACGGCGCCAGGGTCTCGCCGCAGCGTTGCAGCGGGCTGCGCACGGTGGCCGCGACGGGCACCCCGGCCAGTCGGCCGGGCAGCGCGGCGGCCTGCTCGCGGCCCAGCTCGTCCAGGGCCACCCCGGGCGTCCACCCGGCCAGCAGGCCCGCGGTGTTCGCGGTGGAACGGCCGTGGCGTACGAGGATCAGCGTCGGCATACGGCCACCCTACGGCGTCGTACGGGCGCGCCGCGGGCCGCTTGGGCGGGCCGCCGCCGGGCACCGGACGGCGGCCCGGGGGTTGTGCCTCCGGCGGACGGGGGCAGAATGCCAACCGTGATCGTCGACTGCGCCCTGTACCGGGACGGCCGCCGCAGCGAGCGGCGCCAGCCGGAGGACTTCTCCGACGCGCTGGACGAGGCCCGCGCTTCGGGTGACGCGTTCCTGTGGATCGGGCTGCACGAGCCGACGGAGGCCGAGTTCGCGCTCGTCACCAGCGAGTTCGGGCTGCACCCGCTGGCCGTCGAGGACGCGCTGTGCGCGCACCAGCGGCCGAAGCTGGAACGGTACGACGACTCGCTGTTCCTCGTCCTGAAGCCCGCCGCGTACGACGACGGGACGAGCACCGTGTCGACGGGCGAGCTGATGCTGTTCGTGGGCGACTCGTTCGTGGTCACCGTGCGGCACGGCGACACCAACCCGCTGAGCGCCGTACGCCAGCGGCTGGAGGACGAGCCCGATGTGCTGCGGCACGGGCCGACCGCCGTGATGTACGCGGTCAGTGACGCCGTCGTCGACCACTACATGGACGTCGAGGCCGAACTGCACGTGGATCTCGACGAGTTGGAGGAGGAGGTGTTCACGCCGGACGGCGGGGAGGGCCGGGGCGTCGCGGAGCGGATCTACGCGTTCAAGCGCCAGGTGCTGGAGTTCCGGCGGGCGGCGGGGCCGCTGGCGGAGCCGATGACGCGGCTGGCCGGGGGCGGTATGCGCTTCGTACCTGGCCCGTCGTTGCCGTTCTTCCGCGACGTGAACGACCACCTGACGCGCGTCAACGAGCAGATCGAGGGCCTCGACCGGCTGCTGTCGGACATCCTGTCCGCCCATCTGGCGCAGCTCAGCGTCCGGCAGAACGACGACATGCGCCGGATCTCCGCGTGGGCCGCGATGTGCGCCGTGCCGACGATGATCGCGGGCGTCTACGGCATGAACTTCACGCACATGCCGGAGCTGCACTGGGCGTGGGCGTACCCGGCCGTGGTGGCGCTGATGGCGGGCACGTGCGTGGTGCTGCACCGGTTCTTCCGCAGGCGCGGCTGGCTCTGAACGGCCCGGGTGGCCGTACCAGCGGGGGCGCCGGCGGGCCCGTACCCGCCGGCGCCCCGGCTCAGGCGAAGCCCGGCGCGGGCGCGGCGGGGCCGCCCAGCGCGTTCCGCCGCACCGGCATCTCCAGGGTGGTCATCCGCCGCCAGCCGCCCGCCCGTTCGTACGCGTACACCGCGCGGACGCCGCCCGCCAGCACCGCGGACTTCGCCCGCGGCCACCCCAGGAGGCGTCCCATGCGGCCCATCACGGCGAGGCTGACGTCCCGGTAGACGGCGGTCTCCGCGAGGGCGCACTCGCGGAGCGCGTGCTGGATGCGGCGGCCGTGCCCGGCGGCGGCCAGCCGCAGCAGCTCCTCGTGGCAGTACGCGAGGTGGTTGTCCTCGTCGGCCGCGATCATCCGTACGGCGCGGCCGATGTCGGGGTGGTCGCCGAAGTGGCGGGTGAGCAGGTTCATCTGGGCCGCCGCCCGTTCCTCGGTGACGCGGCTGTGCGCGAGGTACGTGACGACGTCGTCCTCCGTCAGCGGCTCGTCGCGGCGCAGCTTGTGGTGGGAGAGGCCGATGCCGCGCCGTTCCAGCAGCGCGGTGTAGTCGGTGTCCTCGGGCACCTCGCACGGCGTGAGGCCGCGCCCGCGCAGGAGGCCGAGGAAGATGCGGCCGTGCTTGTCCTCGTCCGCGCCGTGCCGCGTGATCTTCGGGGCGAGGTAGCGCCTGCTGTCGGGTACGAGGGCGGCGATCCGGGCGTTCTCCCAGCCGCCCTGGGCCTCGCCGCTGGCGGCGACGGAGCAGAAGAGCCGGAACGACTCGTCGTCGTCGATGATGTCCTGGAACAGGCTTCGGGCCGAGAGCATGGCGGTCTCCTCCGTGCGCGCGATTCGCCACGGTCGAGTCAACTGCCGCCCCGTCCGCCCGGCAACAGCTCCGCCTCCGGCCTCCGCCGAACGAAGGAGCACACGCGTGTGCGAGGGGGCGGGACCGGGCGCGCGTCGTAACCCCGCGGGGCGGGCCGCCGTTGTGCAGCGCGACGGCCGTGGCGGGGAGACCCCCGAGCCCCCACCACGGCCGCTGTGCGTCACACCCGAGCGCGCCGCCCGTTCCGTACGGGCGGCGCGCTCGGGTGCGTGGGGCCGCGGGTCGCGGGCGGGGCGTCCGTACGGGCGTCCCGCGCGCGGTCAGGCCAGTCCGGCGCGCTCCAGGGCCTCCACACCGGCGCGCAGCGAGGTCAGCCGCTCCTCCAGCGCGAAGCCCGCCGGGGCGAGGGACAGGGTGGTCACACCGGCGTCGGCGTACGCCTGCATGCGGTCCGCGATCCGGTCGACGGACCCGATGAGGGTGGTGGAGTCGATCAGCTCACGCGGTACGGCCGCCGCCGCGGCGTCCTTCTCGCCCGCCAGGTACTTGTCCTGGATCTCGGCGGCCTCGCGCTCGTAACCCATGCGCTGCGCCAGGCTGTTGTAGAAGTTCTGCTTGCGGCTGCCCATGCCGCCGACGTACAGCGCGGTGTACGGCCGGAAGACGTCCGCGAGCGCGTCCACGTCGTCGCCGACGGCCAGCGGCACCGTCGGGCAGACGTCGAAGCCGTCCATCTTCAGGCCCGCCCGCTCCCGTCCGGCGCGCAGGTGGCCGAGGGTGGTCTCCTCCGCGTGCTCGGGGGAGAAGAAGATCAGCAGCGCGCCCTCCGCGATCTCGCCGGTCTGCTCCAGGTTCTTGGGACCGATCGCGGCGATGTAGAGCGGGATGTGCTCGCGCACGGGGTGCACGGTGAGCTTGATGGGCTTGCCGGGGCCGTCCGGCAGGGGCAGCGTCCAGTGCTGTCCCTCGTACGAGAGCCGCTCGCGCGTCATGGCCTTGCGCACGATCTCGACGTACTCGCGGGTGCGGGCGAGCGGCTTGTCGAACTTCACGCCGTACCAGCCCTCGGAGACCTGCGGCCCCGAGACGCCGAGGCCGAGGCGGAAGCGGCCGCCGGAGAGGCTGTCGAGGGTCGCGGCCGTCATGGCGGTCATCGCCGGGGCGCGGGCCGGGATCTGGAAGATCGCCGAGCCGACGTCGATCCGCTCCGTCTGGGCCGCGACCCAGGAGAGCACGGTGGGGCCGTCCGAGCCGTACGCCTCCGCGGCCCAGCAGACCGCGTAGCCGAGCCGGTCGGCCTCGCGGGCGACCGCGAGGTTGTCCGCGTCCATCCCGGCGCCCCAGTAGCCGAGGTTGATCCCGAGCCGCATGCGGTCCCCTTACTGATCAGTAACGTGGTTGTCCCCGGGACTCTAGCGCGCACCCGCAAGTACGCTCAACGCCCATGGAACAGAGGCACCTGGGCCGTACAGGTCTGCGGGTTTCCCGGTTGGGGCTCGGCACGCTCGGCTGGGCCCGGGACACCCGCGAGAGGGACGCCGCCGACCAACTGAAGGCGTTCTGGGAGGCGGGCGGCACTCTGGTCGACACGGCCGACGTGTACGCGGACGGGGGCGCCGAGTACCAACTCGGCCGCCTGCTCGGCGGACTGGTGCCCCGCCGGGACCTGGTGATCGCCACGAAGGCGGGCAGCGTACCCGACCCCGACCGCCGCTTCGACGCCTCCCGCGGCCACCTGCTGTCCGCCCTCGACGCCTCGCTGGAACGTCTCGGCACCGACCACGTCGACCTCTGGCACGTCCACGCCTTCGACCCGACGACACCCCTGGACGAGACGCTCCAAGCGCTCGACATCGCGGTCAGCACGGGCCGTACGCGCTACGTCGGCGTCTCCGACTTCTGCGGCTGGCAGCTCGCCAAGGCCGCCACCTGGCAGCTCGCGGCGCCCGGCACCCGCACCCGGCTGGCCAGCACGCAGCTGGAGTACTCCCTCCTCCAGCGCGGCGTCGAACGGGAGGTGCTGCCCGCCGCCCTGGACCTCGGCATCGGGCTGCTGCCGTCGTCCCCGCTGGGGCGCGGCGTGCTCACCGGCAAGTACCGGCACGGCACTCCCCCGGACTCGCGCGGCGCCTCACCCCACCTCGCCCCGTTCGTCGCCCCGTACCTCGACGACACGGCGCGCAGCATCGTGGACGCCGTGACCACCGCCGCCGACGGGCTGGCCGTCACCCCGGTCCAGGTCGCCCTCGCGTGGCTGCGCGACCGGCCGGGCGTGGTCGCGCCCATCGTCGGCGCGCGCACGGCGCAGCAGCTCGACGCCGCTCTGTCAGTGGAGGGCCTTAGTCTTCCCCAGGAGATCTGCCAGGCGCTCGACGACGTGTCAGCCCCGGTGCACCGCTATCCCGACCAGGACTGGAGCGAGCTGTGACCAGCCAGGACAAGGCAGCCGAACTCCTCGCGGCCGTACGGGCCGTGGAGAGCGGCGAGCGCGCCGCAGCCTCGTTCTTCGCGGAGCCCGCGCGACCGGCGGCCCCGGCGAGACCGCGGGCGGCGGACCGTACGGGCGGGGAGGGGCGTACGGGCCCGGCGGCCGCGGGGGGCGGCGCGGCGGCAGGGGGGAGAGCGGAGCCCGCGGGGCCGCTCGCCGTGCCGGAGGACGTGCGCGCGCTGCTCGCCGGGAGCGGCGCGCCGGAGGAGCTGGGCGGCGCCGTGGTGGCGGCGCTGGGGCCGCGGGCGGACGCGGTGCTGCGGGACGACCCGTGGCAGCTGCTGGCCGTGCCGGGCGTGCTGCCGGAGCAGGCTGACGGGTTCGCGCGCGCCGTGCTGGGCGCGGAGTGCGGGCCGGACGACGAGCGGCGGACGTGCGCGCTGACGGTGTGGCTGCTGGAGCGCGCGGCGCTGCGGGGGCACACCGCGCGGGAGCCCGAGGAGCTGCGCGCGGACCTCGCGCGGCACGGCGTACCGGACCCGGAGGAGGCGTTGCGGGGGGCCGTGGACGCGGGCGCGGTCCTCGTCTTCGAGGACGCGCTGGACGCCCTGGAGGCGCCGGGTGTGCCCCGGCGGGAGAGCGGCGGCGCGGGCGGTCCGGGCGGCGCGGAGGAGGACACGGACGGCGCGGAGCGGCCGGTGCGGCTGCTCGCCGGGCTGGACCGGTGCGCGTTGGCGGAGGAGAGCCTGGCGGACGGACTGGCCCGGCTGATCGGCACGTTCGGCACCTCCGGGGCGGCGGGCGGCGCGGACGTGGACGGCGCGGACGGCACGGACGGCTGGGCGGCGCTCGCGGCGGCGGCCCCGTCGCCCTCGGCGGCGGAGCTAGTACGGGCCGCGGCCGGGCACGGTCTCGTGGCGCACACCGGCGGGGAGGCCGCGCGCGCCGAACCGGCCGCGCTGGTCGCCGCCGCCGCGTCGCTGGGACTGCGGGCGTACGCGGTGACGCACGGCGAGGACGGACGGCGGCGGGCGGCGGAGCTGGTCGCGGCGGCCACGACGGCGTGCCCGGCCCGTACGGCGGACACGGACGGGCCGGACGGCCCCGAGGAGGCGAACGACCCCGCGCACGGAGGGAGTTCGGGCCCCGGCCCGGTCCTCACGGTGGCCGGGCTGCTCGACGGCGGCGCCGGTCCGGGACGGGACGAGGAGGGGATGTACGCGCTCGACCTGCTCGTCGTCCTCGACGCGCCGCAGCTCGACGCGGAGACGGCGGCGGCGCTCGTCGAGTCGGTGCCGGACGGCGCCCGGCTGGTGCTCAGCGGCGACCCGCTGCTGCTGGGCTCGGCGGGGCCGGGCCAGGTGTTCCGGGACGTGCTGGCGGCACGCGCCTGCCCGCGCGTGGTGTCCCGGACCCCGGACCCGGGCCCGGTGGGCGAGCTGGTCTCGGGCGTCGGGGTGGGCGAGTTGCTCCAGGTGGAGGCCCCCGGCAAGGAGGTCGTGATCGTGCCGGTGCGGGACGCGGGCGACGCGGTGCACCGTACGGTCCAGCTGGTCGCGGACTCGGTGCCCCGCGCGCTGGGCGTACCCACGGAGGACACCCAGGTGGTCACCCCGGCGCACGGCGGCAGCGCGGGCACCCGCGCGCTCAACGCGGCGCTGAAGGAACGGCTGAACCCGGGCCCCGGCCGGTTCGGCGGCTTCGACCCGGGCGACCGGGTCGCGCACTCCGCCGCCCCGGGCCGTACGGCCGTCGGCACCGTCGTCTCCGCCGACCAGGACGGGCTGCGGCTGGACCTCGCGGGGGACGCGGTCGTCGTCCCGCCGGACCGGGTGCCGTCGACCGTGCGGCACGGCTGGGCGGTCACCGCGCACCAGGCGGCGGGGCTGCGCTGGCCCGCGGTCGTGGCGGTCCTCCCGGGGGACGCGGCGGACACGCTCACCCGGGAGTGGGTCTACACCGCCTTCAGCCGCGCCGACCGGCACCTGTCGGTGGTGCACGGCGTGGGCGACGCCCTGCCCCGCGCGGTGGCCGGGGCGACCGCGCCGGAGCGTACGACCCGGCTGCGTACTCTCCTGGTGCAGGCGGCACAGGCCGCGACGGCCCCGGCGCCCTCGGCGGCGGGGGACCCGGCGGTCTGATCCCCGTACGGCCCCGTCCCGGCCCGCCCCGTGCGCGGCACCCGTACGGGACGGGGCCGGTGCGCGACGCGGGTCGGCCGGGGCGCCGGTCAGTACGAGGTGCCCGCGCCGGGGCCGCCCTCCGGGCCCCGCTCCAGGTCGAGTTCGAGGTCCTCGTCGTCGAAGACGGTGCTGACGTCGAAGCGGCAGATCACCCGCTCCGGGTCCGCCTGGTCGAAGGGCGCTGCCAGCCACTCCCCCGGCTCACCGGGCGCGTCGGCGGCCGACACCCAGAGCGTCGCGTCGCCCTCCTCCAGGCCGAACTCCTTGTGCCGCGTGGCGATCTCGTCCGGCTCGAACTCGCCGAACAGCACGCCGAGTGCCGCGTGCACGCTGTGCCCCGCCGACGCCGCGTCGAAGCCGTCCCGCTCGACGGCCGACTCGGGGTCGAGGTCGGTGACGCGCTGCGCCTGCGCGAGCAGCCGCTGCGGCTCGTCGACGACGTAGTCGCGACGGGCGAAGACGCTCAGCGCGCGCGGCTCGTCGGGCCCCGTGTAGTCGGGCATGGTGTCGCCGCCGGGGATCTCGAACGGCGTGACCTCGTCGTACGCCTCGTAGAGCAGCTCGTCGTACGCCTCCCCCGCCGCCGCCAGCGCGTCGAACGCGGCGAACACGGCGGTCTCGTGGTCGGCGCCGGTGCCGCCCCCGGCCTCCGCCGCGGCCCGCCGTTCCACGGCGTCGAGGTGCCGGTCCAGGGCGGCCTTCACCGCGTCGGCGGCGGCGCGTACGTCGGCAGCGGTCGGCTGCTCAGCATCAGACATAGTGCAGACGCTATCCGCAGTGGGGCCCTGCACGCACAATAGATGTGATGCCGGAATACGAATTTCGCGATGTGTACGTCCCGCGCACTGTGTCGCGCAAGGCCGCCACACAGCTGCTGACCGACCATGCCGAGTACGGGCGCTGGGAGTTGGACCGTACGCGGCTCTACCCGGACGGCAGCCGCAGGGTGCGGCTGCGCCGCCGGATCATCCGACAGCTGCGCGCCACCTGGTGATCCACGGCGCCCCGACGCGGCCGGGCGCCCGCACCGCGGGGGCGCCCGGCACATCACAGAGCGGGCCCCGATCGGGACCCGCTCCGGTGGTGTGCTGTGTCTGCGGCGCTGCCGCAGCCGCTCTGGGGGCCGGGCTGCTCAGCTCCGGTGATCCGGCGCCGTCCCTCCGGCGCCGCGGAGATCAGTGCTGCCGCGCGGCCCGGTTACGGCGGTAGAGGACGCCACCGGTGAGGAGCAGACCGCCGCCGAGCGACAGTCCGAGCGCGAGGTCGTAGCCGTTGCCGGTCTCCGCGAGCTGCGTCTGCGGCTCGGCGGCGAGCTGCGTCTCGGTCTGCGGCAGCGTCTCGGCCTCTTCCTCGGGTGCCTGCTCGGGCGCCTCCGGCTGGGGGCCTCCGGTTCCTCCGAGGGCGTCTCGGCCTTCGGGGGCTCCGGCGTGTGGGGGGTCTCGGGCTTCGGCTCGCTGCCCGAGTCGTCGTTGACGCAGGTGTTGCCGAACGCCGGGTTGAGCAGGCCGACGACGTCGATGGTGTTGCCGCAGAGGTTCACCGGCACGTGCACGGGAAGCTGGATGGTGTTTCCCGACAGCACGCCCGGGGAGTCGGACGCGGCGCCCTGGGCACCCGAGTCGGCGAACGCCGTACCGCCCGACAGCGCGAGCACGCCGCCCGCGGCGGCCACGGTGATCAGGCCCTTCTTGGTGACCTGTCTCATGGTTCTTCCTGCCTTCGTTCCTTGTGAGTTACGAGCGGCCCGGCGGTCGACACCCCCGGCACCGCCCGCCCAGTGGACCGGTGGCCCCGGAGCGCATGGCGCGCGCTCCGGGGCCACTCGGCGTCAACCCCTCACGGGGCGAGACACAACGTCACTTGTTGACGCAGGCGTTGCCGAACGCGGGGTTCAGCAGGCCGATGACGTTCACGGTGTTGCCGCAGACGTTCACGGGAACGTGCACGGGCACCTGAACGACATTGCCGGACAGCACGCCGGGGGAACCGACCGCGGCACCCTGGGCACCGGAGTCCGCGACGGCCAGGCCCGCACCCGCGAGCACCAGACCACCGGCGGCAGCCGCAGCAGCGACGACCTTCTTGATCATTAATCCTCCTCGTTGGCAATGCGGTCCCATACCGCGGACCGCATCTGATGTAACGAGGAGGAGGTAATCGGGCTACGAGCGTACGCACGCATTCACTCGTCCTGACTACGAGCGGACAGGCGCCCGATTTCCGCGCGCGCCCGTCAGCCGGTGTCCGCGACGGCCCCGCAGGGCCGCGGTGTTCAGCACTGGTCGAGGAACCGGTCCAGCACCCGTACGCCGAACTTCAGCCCGTCCACCGGCACCCGCTCGTCCACGCCGTGGAACATCCCCGCGAAGTCCAGCTCCGGCGGCAGCTGGAGCGGCGCGAAGCCGAAGCAGCGGATGCCCAGGTCGTCGAAGGACTTGGCGTCCGTGCCGCCGGACAGCATGTACGGCACGGCGTGCGCGATCGGGTCCTCGGCCTTGAGCGAGCTGCGCATCGCCGCCACGAGCGCGCCGTCGAACCCCGTCTCCAGGGCCTTGTCCGCGTGGACGTCCTCCCGCTTCACGCGCGGGCCCAGGACACGGTCGAGGTCGGCGAGGAACTCCTCCTCGTGACCGGGCAGGAACCGGCCGTCGACGTGGGCGGTGGCCTGGCCCGGGATGACGTTGACCTTGTAGCCCGCGCCGAGCTGGGTGGGCGCGGCGGTGTTCTGGAGCGTGGCGCCGATGATCTTCGCGATCCCGCCGAGCTTCGCGAGCGTCTCCTCCATGTCCTCCGGGTCGAGTTCGGTGCCCAGTGCGTCGGACAGCTCGTCGAGGAAGGACCGCACGGTCTTCGTCACCCGTACGGGGAACTTGTGCCGTCCCAGCCGGCCGACGGCCTCGCACAGCTCGGTGATCGCGTTGTCGTTGTTGGTCATCGAGCCGTGCCCGGCGGTGCCGTCCACGGTCAGGCGCATCCAGTGCATGCCCTTCTGCGCGGTCTCCACGAGATACAGCCGCAGGTTCTCGTTGACCGTGAAGGAGAAGCCGCCGACCTCTCCGATGGCCTCCGTCACGCCCTCGAAGAGGTCGGCGTGGTGGTCGACGAGGTGCCGCGCGCCGTAGACGCCGCCCGCCTCCTCGTCCGCGAGGAACGCGAGCACGACGTCGCGCGGGGGCTTGCGGCCGGTGCGCAGCCGCTCCCGTACGACGGCGAGGGTCATCGCGTCCATGTCCTTCATGTCGACGGCGCCGCGCCCCCAGACGCAACCGTCGCGGACCTCGCCGGAGAAGGGATGGACGGTCCAGTCGTCGGCGTTGGCGGGGACGACGTCCGTGTGGCCGTGGATCAGCAGTCCCGGCCGGGAACGGTCCTCGCCCTCGATCCGCGCGACGAGCGAGGCGCGGCCACGGTCCGACTCGAAGATCCGCGGCTCCAGCCCCACCTCCGCGAGCTTCTCGGCGATGTACTCGGCGGCGGCGCGCTCGCCGGTCGCCTCGTTGCCGCCGTAGTTGCTGGTGTCGATCCTGATCAGGTCCCGGCAGAGGTCGACGACCTCGTCCTGGCCGGTGGGGTCGGTGGCCGCGGGCGTGCTGGACTGGCTCACGCTTCCTCCTCGTGTGGCGGGTGTCCATCCTCCCGCGTCACCCGGGTCGGGCCCAAGCAGCGGTGATCGACCACGCCCGTGGCGGTGCTAAAGTTGGACACGTCACGGCGGGCGGGTGAAGCACCCGCGGACCGTGGCGAACACCTTTGTCGGGGTGGCGGAATGGCAGACGCGCTAGCTTGAGGTGCTAGTGCCCTTTACAGGGCGTGGGGGTTCAAGTCCCCCCTCGACACCGGATGAACCCCCTGCCCAGCAGGGGGTTCTTCGTTGTGCCCGCGCCTCGTACGCTGTCCCCGCGCGCGGGCGTACGGGTCCCGCGCACAGGCTGCGGGAGGTCCGCGTATGACGGTCGTCGCCACCGCGTACGGCGAGGTGCGGGGTGTCCGGGAGGAGCACGCGACGGTGTTCCGCGGGGTGCCGTACGCGGCGCCGCCGGTCGGCGCGCGCCGCTTCCGGGCGCCGGAGCCGCCGGAGCCCTGGGAGGGCGTACGGGACGCCGCCGCGTACGGGCCGACCGCGCCGAAGCACCCGTACGCGCCCGCGCTGGCGGAGCTGCTGCCCGACCCGGTGATCCCCGGCGACGACTTCCTGCACGTCAACGTCTGGACCCCGGCGGCCGGGCCGGACGCGGGACCGTTCCCGGTGATGGTGTGGGTGCACGGCGGCTCCCTCTGCCACGGCTCGAACGCCGTGGGCCTGTACGACGGCACCTCGTTCGCCCGCGACGGTGTGGTCCTGGTGTCGGTCAACTACCGGCTGGGCACGGAGGGTTTCGCGTTCCTGCCGGACGCGCCCGCGAACCTGGGGCTGCGCGACCAGATCGCCGCGCTGGAGTGGGTGCGGGACAACGTGGCCGCGTTCGGGGGCGACCCCGGGAACGTCACCGTGTTCGGTGAGTCCGCCGGGGCGATCAGCATCGCGGCGCTGCTGGCGGCGCCGCGCGCGGCGGGCCTGTTCCGGCGGGCGGTGCTCCAGAGCGGACCGCCGACGGCGGTGCCACCGGCCACGATGCGCCGTACGACGCGGGCGATCGCGAAGCGGCTCGGGGTGCCCGCGACGGCCGAGGCGTTCCGTACGGTGTCCACCGCGCGTGTGGTCGAGGCGCAGCGGGAGGTGCTCGCGGGCGGCAACCCGCTCACCGGTGGCCCGTCGTTCCAGCCCGTCGTGGACGGCGACCTGCTGCCCGAGCACCCGGCGGCGGCGCTGGCGCGCGGCGCCTCGGGGGACGTGCCGCTGCTGGTGGGCACGACCACCGAGGAGTACCGGCTGTGGTTCGTGCCCGGCGGGCTGATGGAACGCGTCAGCCCGCTCGGCCTGCGGCTGGCGATGCTGCGCAAGCGCGTCCCGCGCGCCGCCGCCCGCGTCTACGGCGCGAACCGGCCGGGCGCGCGCCCCGGCGAGATCCTCGGTGCCCTCGCGACGGACCTGCTGCTGCGGCTCCCGTACAACCGGCTGGCGGACGCGCGTACGGGCGGCAGCACGTACGTGTACGAGTTCGCGTGGCCGAGTCCGGTGCTGGGGCTCGGCGCGTGCCACGCGCTGGAGATCGGCTTCGTCTTCGACCGCTTGGACTCGCCGGACGCGCACGCCCTGGCCGGTGCGGACGCCCCGCAGCCGCTGGCGGACGCGATGCACGGGGCGTGGACGGCCTTCGCCCGCACCGGTGATCCCGGCTGGCGGGCGTGGGACGAAACCCGGCCGGTCATGGTGTTCGGGCCGGACACGGCCGAGGTGGCGCACGCTCCTCGGGAGGACGAGCGGGCGCTGTGGGGCTGAACCGGGCACCCGGCCGGGACCGGCGGGGCTGAAGCCGGTGGCGGCCCGGCGCGGAGCGGGGCTCCGGCCGGGCCGCGGGGGCAGTCGTTCCGGCACGCGCCGTCACGTCGGCACGTGCCGTCACTCGTCGCGGCGGGACGCCTCCGTGCACTCCTTCGCGCCCTCGCACTCCGTCAGGGCCGTCAACGTCCCGTGCAGGGAGGCCCGTTCGTCGGCGGAGAGTTCGTCGGCCCGGTTGCGGAGCTGGTCCGGGTCGGAGTCGGTGCGGTAGAACTCCCGTTGCCCGTCGGCGTACTCGACGTACAGCTCCTTGTCCGTACGGATCGCCGCGTAGTCCGGCGGGTTCCCGGCGTTCTCGGGGGCCGCGTCGGGGTCGCCCCTCTTGGACCCGCCGCGGTGGTGTTCGACGAGGGCGGTCTCTCGCCAGTCGTCGGGCTGTTCGCCGTGCAGCAGGGGGGCGAGGCTGCGCCCGTCGGTGTCCGACGGCGGCTCCAGCCCGGCGAGTTCCTGGAAGGTCGGGCTGAGGTCGGTGTTCTCCGCGATCTGCGGGACCTTCTCGCCCGCGGACACCCCGGGACCGGTGACCATCAGCGGCACGTTGATGTCGGTGTCGTACGCGGTCTGCTTTCCGGGGCGCAGCCGGTGCTCGCCCATGTGGAACCCGTTGTCCGAGGAGAAGACGAAATACGTCTCGTCCGCGATGCCCTTCTCCGCCAGCTGCTTCTGGACGCGCCCGACGAGATCGTCCACGGCCTGCACGGAACGCACCCGCTTCGCGAACTTCCGGTCGATCTCCTTCTTCTCCTGGGCCGAGAGCGGCTTCAGCCCCTTCTGCCATTCGGGCGCGGGCGTCGGCGCCTTGTCGTACGCCGCCGTGCGCGGTGCCTCGACCGTCGGGTACGTGTCCTCGTCGCGGGGCGCGGGAGTCGCGGGGCCGTGCGGCGAGAAGGTGGAGACCTCCAGCATGAACGGCTTCTCCGCCTTCACCGAGTCGTCGACGAAGGACGTGGCCCTGTCGGAGAGGACGTCGGTGAGGTAGTCCTCCGGGTCGCTGCCGTAGTGGGTGACCTTCCCGTTCTCGTTGAGGTCGTAGTCGTACTGCTTGTAGCCGTCCCCGGCGACGTCCCACTCGTCCCAGCCGGGCGGCACCTCGGTGCCCGCGTCGGTGGCGTCCTCAGCGCTGGCGGCGGCGGGGTCGGCCTGCTGGGCGCCTTCTCCCCCGCGCCCGCGCCCGCCACCCCGCTCGGGCCGCCGCTGCTCGCCGTCGGGCGTGTAGCCGTTCATGTACTTGCCCATGAAGCCCGTCCGGTAGCCCGCTTTCCGGAGGGAGTTGGCGAAGCACTTCTCCTCGCCGCCGTTCTTGGTGAAGGCGCCGTATCCGCCGTCGTCGCCGTTGTTCGTGAACACCCCGGTGTTGTGCGGGTAGTCGCCGGTGAAGATGGTCGAACGGGACGGGCAGCAGAGGGAGTCGGTGACGTAGTAGTTCGGGAAACTCACGCCTTTCTCCGCCATCTCGCGTACGTGCGGCATGTACGGGACCAGGTTCTCCGAGAGGTCGTCGGTGAGCACGAAAACGATGTTCGGCCGGGATTTCCCGGCCGCGTCCGGTGATTCCGACGCGTCCGTGTCCTTTCCGTCCGAATCCCCGGTGCACGAGCCGAGCAGGGCCGCCGCCAGTACGGCGCACATTCCGGTCGCGAGCCTCCGGCGGTGACGTGAGACGAGCATGAACGTGCCTCCACGGTGCGCTGGTTGTGCGATTCCGGCCATGCTAGGAGCGGAATCCGCGCGGACCGCGAAACGGCGGAATTGTTCCGGAGGTTCCGCGCGACCTCCGGAACAATTCCACGGACGGGCCGTCGGCGGGGTGGCGCCGTCACTCGTCAGCCCTCGACCGTCGGCCGTCGCCCGGTTCAGCCGATGGAGAACCCGAGGTCGGACACGTACCAACTGCCGCCGACCCGCGTCGCCGTCAGGTCGACGGCGACCTGCCCCTTCTTCAGACCGGTGGAGTTGCCCAGGATGACGTCGGTGAGGGACTGCCCGTCGACGTCGATGTGGTCGCCACCGACCTTCAGCGCGCCACCGGACGGGCCGGGGCCGTGCACCGACACCCGGGGCGGGTCGCCGGGGTTCTTCGGGGTGAACGCCGTGTGCATGTCGCTCAGTTGCTCCTTCCCCTTCGCGGCCGCCGCCGGGGTGGTCCCGCACGTGCCGACGGCGTCGGGCGAGGGCTTCTCCGGCGCCGGGGCGTCGCCGGGGGACATGGCGATCATCACCGCGCACGCGTCGTCCGGCCGGTCCTGGACCACGGCGGTCACCCAGCGGGTGATCGCCTGTTTCGCGGTGGACGCGGGGCCGGCCCCGCCCTTCGGGGCGTCCGGTGTGTCCGGGGAACCGGCGTCCGGCGCCGGTTCGGACGCGGTCGGGCTCTGGGACGAACGTGTCCCCTTGGCGCCGTCCTTCGCCGTGTCGCCGTCCCCGCCGTCGTCCGAGCACCCGGCGAGGAAGGGGGCGACGGCCACCAGGCACGCGCCGGCGAGCAGCCCGGCCGTCCGGCCCCGCGCCCGTACGCGTCCCCGTGCCGCCATCCGTACCTCTCCGTCCTCCGGCCGTCCGCCCCCGGGGGCCGCCCTCCCCACCGCTCCGTCCGCCGCGCGCGCGGATTGCCGCAACTCGCCTGTGTTCACGTGTCGTTACCTCACTTCGTGGGTCGGTTCTGCAACACCAGCCCCATGCACCACACGGACTCGTCCGGGCGCCCGGTGGTTCCCCGTACGCGCGGCCGGTACGTGTGCGGGGCGCCCGGCGGCGGCAGACTCGGACCCGTCACCCGCCCCCGACGGCAGAGGACCCCGATGCCCGCACCGACGCCCCGTACGGCACCCACGGACCCCGCCGCCCCCGCCCGGCGGCCGAACGTCCTCGTCTTCTTCACCGACCAGCAGCGCTGGGACACCACCGGCCTGCACGGCAACCCGCTCGGCCTCACCCCGCACCTGGACCGGCTGGCGGCGGACGGGGTGTGCGTGGACCGCTCGTTCACCTGCCAGCCCGTCTGCGCGCCGTCCCGCGCGAGCCTCCAGACCGGGCGCTACCCGACGGCCACCGGTGTCCACCGCAACGGCCTGAGCCTGCCGCGCTCCGCCCCCACGCTGGCCCGCGCCTTCCGCGACGCGGGCTGGGCGACCGGCTACATCGGCAAGTGGCACCTCGCCGGTGACCACACGCACGGGCCGGTCCCGGAGGAGGACCGGGCCGGGTACGAGCACTGGCTCGCGGCGAACCTGCTGGAGTTCACCTCCGACGCGTACGAGACGACCCTCTACGACGGCGACGGGGCACCGCACACCTTCGGCGGCTACCGTGCCGACGCCCTCGGTGACGCCGCCCTCGACTTCCTCACCGGGGACGGGCGGCGGGCCGGGGACGGACGAGGGGCCGCGGACCGGCCGTTCTTCCTCTTCCTCTCCTTCCTGGAGCCGCACCACCAGAACTCCCGCGACGACTACCCGGCGCCCGAGGGCTACGGCGCGCGGTACGCGGACCCGTGGGTGCCGTCCGACCTGGCCGCGCTCGGCGGCGGCAACTGGGCCGAGCACCTGCCCGGCTACTACGGCATGGTGCGCCGCCTCGACGAGGTCCTCGGCCGGATCACGGCCGCCCTGGCGGAGCGCGGCGAACTCGACGACACCGTCGTCCTCTTCACCTCCGACCACGGCTGCCACTTCAAGACCCGCAACGACGAGTACAAGCGGAGCGTCCACGACGCCTCCCTCCGCGTGCCCACCGTCCTGCGCGGTCCGGGGCTGCGCGGCGGTACGCGGCTGCCGGAGCTGGTCAGCCACGTCGACCTGCCGCCGACGCTGCTGGACGCGGCGGGCGTGCCGGTGCCCGACACCATGCAGGGCCGGTCGCTGCTGCCGCTGCTGCGCGGCGCGGACCCCGCGTGGCCGTCCGAAGTGCTCGTGCAGGTCAGCGAGTCGGAGGTGGGGCGGGCGCTGCGCACCGACCGGTGGAAGTACGGCGTCACCGCGCCGGAGGGGGACGCGTGGCACGACGTACGGGCCGAGGCGTACCGGGAGACGTACCTCTACGACCTGGCCGCCGACCCCGACGAGCTGGTCAACCTGGTCGGCGATCCCGCCCTCGCGACCGTACGGGACGGGCTGCGCGCACGACTCCTGGCGCGGATCGTCGCCTCCGGCGAGCCGCTGCCCGTCATCACGGCGGCGGCCCCGGCGGGGTGACGCGCGCGGGCGCGGCGTGGGGGTCGCGTGCGCCGTGTGGGGCCGCGTCAGCGTTCCGGCGGGTCCCGGTCGGCGTCCGGCGTCCGGGGGTCGGGGTGCGCGGGCGTGGTGGCGTCGGTCAGCCAGTCGCGGCGCAGGAGCGGCAGCGTGTGTTCCACGGCGGTGTGCGCCGCCGCCGCGTCGCCGGTCGTGGCGCCGGTCGCGGGCAGCCGTACCGCGAAGTGCGCGCCGGGCCGCCCGTCGGGCCGGTCCGCCACGGTGACGGTGCCCCGGTGCAGCGCGACCTGCTGGGCGACGAGGGTGAGGCCGAGCCCGGAGCCGGGGCTGTCCGGGCCCCGGTGGAAGCGGGCGAAGACCCGGGCGCGGTGCTCGGCGGGGACGCCCGGCCCGTGGTCGGCCACGGTGAGCAGCGCCTCCGTACGCTCCCCCGCGCGGTGGGCGCGCAGCGCGACCTCGACGCGTACGGGGGCGGGGGCGGGGGCGGGGGACGTACGGCCGTGGGTCCAGGCGTTGGCCAGCAGGTTGTCGACCGCCGAGCGGAGGCCCAGTTCCCAGCCGTGCACGAGGAGTTGCTCCCCGGCGCGTACGGACACCTCGGCCTCCGCGTGCGCGCGGCGCAGACCGGCGGCGGCCTCCGCGACCAGTTCGGCGAGGTCGACGGGCCCGAACGCGTCCGCCTCCACCAGGTCGCCCCGGCCCAGCGCCCGCAGCATGGTCAGCAGGCCGAGCAGCCGGGCGTGCTCGCGGTCCAGGTCGGCCAGGACCTCGGCGCGGTCGCGGGGGTCTAGGCCGGGGTGGGCGGTGAGGACGTCCAGGTTGGTGCGCATGCTCATCAGCGGGGTGCGCAGCTCGTGGGAGGCGGCTGTGGTGAAGGAACGCGCGGTGGCGAGCGCCTCGCCGGTACGGGCGGCCTGCTCGTCGTAGCGCGCGAGGACGGTGCGTACGGTGCGGGCCAGTTCGTCGACCTCGGTGACGCCGGTCGGGGTGTGCGCCAGGCGCGTACCGCCGTCCCGTGGGTCGAGGCCGCTCGTACGCCGCTGGAACCGGCGCAGCGGCCGTACCGCTCCGGCGGCGACCGCCCAGGTCACGGCCCCGGCCACGGGTGCGGCGAGCAGCGTGACGGTGACGACGCGCTCCCGTACGACGGACAGGTCCTCCTCGTAGGCGCTGTCCGGGGAGTAGATCCACAGGTTCGGGGCGCCGTCGCGGCCCGCCATGTGCACGCGGCGGGACAGCACGTGCCAGGACTCGCCGCCGCCGTGCGCGGCGACGGGGTCGGGGGCGCGGTCGGGCAACCGTACGTCCGCGTCGGGCTGCGGCCCGGCCGTGAACGCGACGTCCGCACCGGTCAGTCGGACGCCCATGTCGCGCGCGGAGGTCTCCAGGCGGCGCCGGGACTTGTCCGCGACGACGGTCTGGCCGTCCTCGACGGCGTGCAGGTAGCGGTTGGCGTTCTGCGTGACGGCCGTGGCGCGGGCGCGCAGCTGGGCCCGCTGCCCGGCGCGCAGGTCGTCGGCGACGAGGTGCAGCAGCAGCCAGCCGGTGGCGAGGACCAGCAGGGGGACGGTCACGCCCACCGCGAGGGCGAGGCGCGTGGACAGCCTCACGCGCCGCCCCCGCCGGGCCGGTCGGGACGGTCCGGCCGGAGGACGAAGCCGACGCCGCGCACCGTGTGCAGTACGCGCGGGTGCCCGTCGGCCTCCAGCTTGCGCCGCAGGTAGCTGACGAACGTGTCGACGACGTCCGTACGGACGGGGAAGTCGTAGCCCCACACGCGGTCGGTCAACTGCTCGCGGGTGAGGACGAGTCCGGCGTTGCGGGCGAGCACCTCCAGCAGCGCGAACTCGCGCCGCGTCAGCTCCAGCGGCCGCCCGGCCACGCTCGCCGCGCGGGCGGCGGGGTCCAGCGCGAGGCCGCCGACCCGTACCCGGTCGGTGGGCGCGGGCGGGCGGCGGCGCAGCAGGGCGCGCAGCCGCAACTCCAGTTCCTGGAGGGCGAACGGCTTCACCAGGTAGTCGTCGCCGCCCGCCTGGAGTCCGGCGACGCGGTCCTCGACCTCGTCGAGGGCGGACAGCATCAGCACCGGAACGTCGTCCCCGCGCGCGCGGAGGGTGCGGCAGACGTCGATGCCGCTCAGGCCGGGCATGCAGATGTCGAGGACGACGATGTCGGGGCGGTCGGGGCCGCCCGCGTCGTGCCCGTACGCGTGTCCGTGCCGGTCGCCGTCGGCGTCGTCGTCCGTGTCGGTGTCCAGGCCCTCGTCCCGGCCTTCGTCCGCGCCGAGGGCGGCCAGCGCCGCGCGGCCGTCCCCGGCGAGCGTCACCCGGAAGCCGCCGAGCCGCAGGCCCCGTTCCAGGGAGCGCCGCGTGGACTCGTCGTCGTCCGCGACGAGGACCCGTCCGGCGTCACCCGTCATACGCACCTCCGGTCGGCGGTCGGGCGCCGCCGGGGCGGCGGCGCAGCAGCAGCGCGACGGCGCCGAGCGCGGCACCGACGTCCCCCAGCTTGGCGGATCGCAGCACCGGGGGCGTACGGGGGCCCGCGGGCGTACGGGCTCCCCGGTCCGGCATGTTCGCGTCCAGCTCGTCCCGCAGCGGTCCGGTCAGGGCCGGGCCGAGACCGGCCAGCTCGCCGCCGACGACGACCGTGTCCGGGCCGAAGGCGTGGCACAGGTCGGCCAGCGCCCGGCCCGCGTGCCGCCCCGCGCGGGCCAGCGCGACGCGGGCCGCCGGGTCGCCCGCGGCCAGCGCCGCCGCCAGCTGCGGTACGTCGGCGGCCGAGCCGTGCGCCGCCAGCACCGCGTCGACGGACGCCAGCGTCTCCAGGCAGCCGGACCGGCCGCACGCGCAGGGCGGCCCGTACGGGTCGACGCTCAGGTGCCCGAACCGGCCGGAGCCGCCGTGGGCGCCCCGGTGCGGTTCGCCGCCGACGACGAGGGCGCCGCCGACGCGGTGCGACAGGTGCAGGTAGAGCACGTCGCGTTCCCCGGCGGCCGCGCCCCAGGTCCGTTCCGCGAGGGCGGCCAGGCGGGTGGCGCTCTCGACGTGCGCCCGCGCGCCGAACCGCTCCCGGAGCAGGGCCCGTACGGCGTCGTCGGGGCCCTCGTCCGGGCCCGCCCGGGTGCCGTCGCCGACGCCGAGGGCGACCCGGACACCGGGACCGACGGCCGCACCGTCCGGCGGCGCCGCGCGCGACGCGCCGCCCGTGAGCGAGCGGGCCAGCCGCCCGGCGAGGGCGACCCGGGCCTCCCACGGGAGGTCCGGGCGGTGCGGTACGGACGCGGTACGGAGCGCGCCGTGCGCGGTGGCGGTCGCGGCGGCCCGTACGGCGGTCGGGGCGAAGTCGACACCGAGCAGGTCGGTGGCGGCCGGGTCCAGCGACACCCGTTCGGCGGGTCGGCCCCGCCCGCGCCCCGCCGCCTCGGGCACCTCCACCCGTACGGCTCGGGCGTCCACGAGGGCGCCGACCACCTCGGACAGGGTGCTGCGGGACAGGCCGCTCAGACCGGCCAACTCACCGCGCGTGAGCGGGCCGTGGCCGCGCAGCAGCCCCAGCACCGTGCTCTCGTGCCGGGCGCGGGCCGGGGAGGCGCGGCCGGGTCCGCGCGGCGGCGGGTGCCGGAGCGCGATCGGCGGCACGAGGGGCGGCGCGGTCGGGGTGGTCGTCGCCATGGGGTCGGCCTTCCTGGCGTGCGGACGCTCCGGTACGTACCGCCGCACGGCACGCGGCGCCCGTACGGCGTGCACCGGCGCGCGACCGCGGCACCGCCGCCGGGCGACCGGCACGGTGCGAAGTTAGGGGCCGTTCTTGTGAGTTCTCTGTGAGTCCCCCGGCGGCGGGGCGGGCACCCCGGTCCCGCCTGCCGCGCGGCGGGTGCCGGTGACCCTGGAGCGGGGCAGGCGGCCCGCGCGGGACGTACCCGCCAGGGTGGTGCCGGAGACGGTCACGTCGAAGTCGAGGTTCAGCCGCAGCGGCTTGGTGACGGACTGGCTCCAGGTCAGCCGGTCGCCGTCGAGGACGACGTCGCGCAACGGCACCTCCTCCCCCGCGCCGCGCGCGCTGCCGGTCAACCGCCCTGCCACGTCGTGGAGTTCGATCTCCGCGTGGAGTCCGCCGAGCGGTGTGGCGAGGGTGAGGTCCCAGATTCCCGTGACGGACATGGTCGTTCGGTTCTCCTCGGGTCGGGTGCAGCCAGGGGGTTGGGGCGCGGGTGCGTGGCGCTGGTCAGAACGGGACGGGCTCCGGGCCGGTGGGGCGCCAGACGACGCCCCGGCGCTCGTACGCGAACAGCGTCTCCACGGCGTGCGCGACGCGTGGGCCCGCCTCCCGTTCCAGCAGGTACAGGCCGAGGTCCAGCCCGGAGGTCACCCCGGCGCCGCTGACGAGGTCGCCGTCGTCCACGACGCGGGCGCGTACGGCGCGGGCGCCGGTGGCGTCCAGCAGGTCATGGCCCAGGTGGTGCGTGGTGGCGTGGCGGCCCTCCAGCAGTCCGGCCATGGCCAGGACGAGCGAACCGCCGCACACCGTGCAGACGGTGACGGCGGGGTCGGCCATCGCCGCGCCCAGCAGGGCGGGCAGCCCGGTCGTCAGGGTGCGCCCCAGGAGCACGGGGATGGTGTCGCCGCCGGGGCCTTCGCCGTTCCCGGGACCGTCGGGGTCGGCTCGGTCGGCCTCGTCGGCCTGGTCACCGACGCGTCCCGCCGCCCCGGGTACGACGACGAGCCCGGGGCGGTGGGGGTCGAGCACGGCGGTGGCCGCGAGCGCCAGGCCGCCCGTACCGCTGACGACCTCGCGGGGACCCTCCGCCGACACGAGGGCCACGTCGACGGCGCCGCCCGAGGCCGTACCGCCCGCGTGCAGGACCTCGTAGGGGGCGATGACGTCGAGCGGGTCGAAGCCGTCGAACAGGACGATCTGCGCGTACATGGCCGGGCCTTCCGGGTGGGGTGGCGCGGCACTCGCGCCGCGGCGTTCCCCGAAGCTAGTCCGGCGGCGGCCCGGTCCCCAGTGGCCGGAACGACACCCTTCAACGGGTTGTCGCCACGGCCGTCCCGGCCCACGGGGCGCCGCTCCCGGCCCCGGCCCCGGCCCCGGCCCCGGTCAGACGAGCAGGACGCGGCGCCCGCGCGTGTGGCCCGTACGGCTGTCGGCGTGCGCCGTCGCCGCGTCCGCCAGGGCGTACGACGTCGTGACCGGGATGTGGAGCCGTCCGCGCGCGATGAGGTCGACGGCGGTGGCGAGCGCGTCCGGCATGCTGCCCGCGACGCCGGAGAACCGCACGCCGTGCTCCGGCGCGGAGAGGTCCGCGATGGACACCACCTTCCGCGCGTCGCCGGTGAGTTCGACCAGTTCGGCCAGTACGCCCGAACCGGCCAGGTCGAGGGCGGCGTCGACGTGTCCGAGCCGCCGGACGCGTGCGACCCAGCCGTCGCCGTACGTGGTGGCGAGGGCGCCGAGTTCACGCAGGTAGTCCTGGTTGGCGGCACCGGCCGTGCCGATCACCGTGACGCCCCGCTCGCGCGCTATCTGGAGCACCGCCGAGCCGACGCCCCCGGACGCGCCGCTGACGAGCAGCGTCTGCCCGGCCCGTACGCCGACCTCGCGCAGGACGCGCAGCGCGGTCTCGACGACGGACGGGTAGCCGGCCGCCTCCTCGAACGTGAGTCCCTCGGGCATCCGGGCCCAGTGGGACAGCACGGCGAACTCGGCGTAGGTGTCGGCGCCTTCGCCGAAGACGTGGTCACCGACGGCGACTCCCGTCACGCCCTCGCCGACCTCGTCCACCACTCCGGCGGCGTCCAGGCCCAGCCCGGAGGGCAGTTCGATCGGATGGGCGCCCAGCTTCTGGCCCTCGCGGATTCTCCAGTCGACGGGGTTCACGCCCACCGCCCGTACGGCGACGCGTACGTGGCCGGGGCCCGCGTGGGGCTCGTCGGCGTCGGTCAGGCGCAGGACTTCGGGGCCGCCGAACTCGGCGAAGCTCACTCTCTTCATGTGGCCGAACGTAACACTAACGGTTAGCTTTTCCTAACGGTTCCAATGTCGGTTTTGGTAGCGTGCCGCCATGACCGCGCCTCCCGCCCCCGGACGCCGCGCACGCAAGAAGGCCGCGACCCGCCAGAAGATCGCGGACACCGCGCTGCGCCTGTTCCTGGCGCGCGGGTACGAGGCGGTCGGCATCCGCGACGTCGCCGCCGAGGCGGACGTGGCCGTCACCACCGTCTTCGCGCACTTCGCGGCGAAGGAGGCGCTGGTCTTCGACCAGGACGCGGACTTCACGCGACGGCTGGACGAGGCGGTCGCGGGGCGGGCGCCGCACGAGCCGCTGGTGCCCGCGCTGCACCGGGAGATGAAGGCGCTCGTGCTGCACTGCACGCGCAACGGCGCCGAGCCCGTACGCCGCATGATCGACGAGACCCCGGCGCTGCGGCGGTACGAGGAGTCGATGCGGCTGCGTCACACGGAGGCGCTGGCCGCCGCCATCACGGGCGCCGTCGACCCGCCGCGGACCGCGACGGCCTGCCGGGCGCTGGCGCGGTTCACCATCGACGCGCACGCGTTGGCGCGCGAGGCGGACGACCCGGAGGGCGCGGTGGACGAGATCTTCCGGATGATCGAGGCGGCCTGGGCAGCCGGGGACGGGCAGCGGGCGGACTGACCCGCCGGGCGCGGGCGTACGGGGCACGCGGGTCCAACCGGCGGCGTACGGGCCCCCGTTGGCGTCATCCGGCGCGTACGCGCGCCGCCCGTGGGGCCGACCGACGCGCGCCCACGCCCACCTGACCCGCCCGCCGCACCGTCCCGCCGTACGCGAGCGGGGACGCGCGATGCTTGTTTACAACGTTGCAGTGGTGCGGTATACCACCTGAGAACACCCCATACGACGCCGTGGCCGACATCCGCCGGACCGCGCCTCCTCCACCGTTTCGTACCACCCCGCCGCACTCGCGAAGGGCGGGCCGAAACCCCGACACCCGCGCCACGCGCCCGAGTTCGCCCTGTGCCGGGCCGCTACGGACGCGCGCCCTCGCGGTCCCGTACGTGCCGCGCCCACGCACCGCACATGCCGCACCGCGCACTTCGCCCACGCAGCAGCGAACCGACGGGAGCCCCCATGGCCGTGAACCGAGACAGACGCGCACGCCGTTCAGCGAGACCGGTGCCGCTCCTGGTCGCCGTCCTGATCGTCCTCGGCGGGCTGTTGTCCGCCGGACCGGCCGGGGCCGCGCCCGAGCCGGGTCCTCCGGCGGAGCGTCCGGCGCCCGCGGCGGCGACCGGCACGATGCGCAACCCCGTGAACTCCGGCCCCGACCCGTTCGTCACCCACTTCCAGGGCCGCTACTACCTGGCCACCACGCAGGGCGACGCGGTCCGGATGTGGAGCGCCGAGAGCGCCGCCGACCTGCTGCGCGCGGAGCCGAGAACGGTGTGGAAGCCGACGGACCCGTCCGGCGACCGGATGGTGTGGGCGCCGGAGTTCTACCGCTTCGACGGACGCTGGTACCTCTACTACACGGCCAGCGACGGCGTGGACGAGCACCACCGGCTGTTCGTGGCGGAGTCCGAGGGCGACGACCCCATGGGTCCGTACCACCACAAGGCGAAGCTCGAACCGCCCAACCACGTGGGCGAGTTCGCCATCGACGCCGCCGTCGTCCGGCACGGCGGGAAGCTGTACCTCGCCTACAGCGGCCTCAACGCGTACCAGCACAACGGCCTCAACATCGCCCCGATGTCCGACCCTTGGACCGTCTCCGGCGACGCCACCGCGCTGAACGCCGCCGGAGGCTGCCCGGAGGTGCGCGAGGGGCCCGCGTTCCTGGAGCGCAACGGCCGTACGTGGATGACGTATTCGGCCTGCGACACCGGCAAGCCCGACTACCAGGTGTGGATGATGTCGCTGGACGCCGCGGCCGACCCCCTGGACGCGGGCGCGTGGCGGCAGCACCAGGGGGCGCTGTTCGCGCGGAACGACGAGGCGGGCGTCTTCGGGCCCGGACACCACTCGTTCTTCCGGTCACCGGACGGGGCCGAGGACTGGATCGTCTACCACGCCAAGACGACCAGCCAGAACACGTACACCGACCGCACCACCCGTATCCAGCGCATCGGCTGGAACGGCGACGGCAGCCCGGCCCTCGGCCGCCCGCTGGCCGTCGGCGCGACCCTGGACCTGCCGTCCGGCGACCCGGGCCCCGGCACGTACTGGATCAACGACGACGGCCGGTCGAACGGGCCCGGCGGCGTCGCGTACACGGGCACCTGGAACTCCGGTACGGGCTGCGCCGCCCAGTGCTTCTTCGGTGACGACCACTGGTCGGAGGCGAAGGGCAACACCGCGACCTGGACGTTCGAGGGCACGCGCATCGCGCTGCTGTCCGTACGCGACACCGGCAACGGTTACGCCGACATCAGCGTGGACGGGGGCGCGCCGACCCGCGTCGACCTCCACGACAGCATCAGGAAGGGCGAGGTCGTGCAGTACGTCAGCCCCCAACTGCCCTCCGGCCGGCACACGTTGCGGGTGACGGTCACCGGGGAGCGGAACGCGTCGGCGGGTGCGGCGTTCGTCAGCGTCGACCGCGCGGAGGTGTGGACGGACTGACGGCGGGCGGCGTACCGCCCCCGGCGTACGGGCGGGCGGCCCGGCTACGCGCGCACCGCCGCGTAGTCGGGCAGCTCCAGGTCGTGGTGGGCGGCGCGCTGCTCCGCCGCGCCCTCGGAGCCCAACTCGCCGGACGCCGCGCGCGGTTCGCGGACGAACGCGTTCCGCGCGTCCAGCTGGGCGCGGGTCGTCGGGGTCACCACGGTGCCCCCGGCGGTGGCGAGCGCCTGGTTCCGCTCGGCGAACGGCCGCATCCTGCGCTCGTACGCGGCGAAGGCGTCGGCGTGGTTTGCGTGCGTCGCCAACTCGCCGGCCAGGACGTACGCGCCGGCGAGCGCCACGCTCGTGCCCTGGCCGGAGAGGAAGGACGTGGCGTGCGCGGCGTCGCCCGCGAGCACGACGCGCCCGTGCGACCACGTGTCGACGTGGATCTGGCTGACCACGTCGAAGAAGAGGTCGTCGGCCTCCCGCATCCCCCGCACCATCCGCGGCAGGTGCCAGACCCGCTCGGGGAAGCGGGCGGCGACGAGCGCGCGTTGCGCCTCGGGGTCGCGGAACGCGTCGAGGGGCGGGTCCTCGCGGGTGAACGTGAGGAAGCCGTGCACGCGCTCGCCCGGCTCCAGGGCGTAGAGGACGGCGCCACGGCCGGGCTCGTTCCAGATGGCGGCCTCGTGCGCGAGCCCGAACTCGGGAGGCAGCGTGAAGCCCGCGAAGACGTGGCCGAGGTAGCGGTGGAAGGGCTCCTCGGGGCCGAGGACGAGACGGCGGGTGTTCGAGTGCAGTCCGTCGGCGCCGACGACGAGGTCGAAGGTGCGGCGGGCGCCGCTGTCGAGGACCACGCGCACGGTCTCGCCGTCGTCGTCGAGCGTGGCGATCGAGTCCCCGAAGAGGAACTCGACCCGGCCGCGCAGCGGCGCGTACAACGCCTCGGCCAGGTCACCGCGCCGTACCTCCAGGTCCGCTCCGGCCTCGCCGCCCGTGAACTGCTCGGGCCGCAGCGAGCCGATCGTGGCGCCCGACGCGTCGAAGAACGTCATCCGTCGGCTGTCGACGTGCGCCTCCCGCAGTCGGGGCAGCAGGCCCATGCGCTCCACTACGGTACGGGCGATGCCGCGTACGTCGACGGGGTAGCCGCCGCCGCGGAGGGCGGCGGCCTTCTCCACGACCGTGACCTCGAAGCCGAAGCGGTCGAGCCAGTACGCGACGGCGGGGCCCGCGATGCTCGCGCCGGAGACGAGGACGCGGCGGCGGCCACCGCCGGTGGGCGTGGGCGGGACGGCGTCGGTGGGACGGGTGGCGTTCATGGCACTCCCCTTTCGGTTGCGCCGGGCACGGCCCGGCACGCTGGCGGCACGGCTCGCGGCTCGCGAAGATACGTACCTTAGGTATCCTTATCCGGCCCCTACGTCGGCGCCGTTCGCGCGCCGACACCCCGACCATATAGATACCTAACTCAGGTATGCAAATGGAGTCGCCATGTCCCCCGCCGAGCCCAACTCCCCGGAACCGCCCGATCCGGCCGCACCGGAGGACACGCACCCCGAACTGCTCGCGATCATCCCGCGCATCACCCAGCTCGCCGCCGCCGTGAACAAGGGCCGCCTGGCCGAACGGGCCACCGCGGCAGCCGGTCTCACCCTCGAACGCCCGGCCATGGGCGTCCTGTTGTCGCTCCGCACCAGCGAACGACCGTTGCGCATCGGCGAGATCGCCGACCACATGCAGGTCGTCGGCCCGCACGCGACCCGTCAGGTGCAGGCACTGGAGAAGCGTGGCCTCGTACGGCGCGTGGCCGACCCGCACGACCGGCGCGCGAGCCTGATCGAGGCGACCGACGCGGGAACGACCGCCGCGAACCGCTACATCACGTCCCTGCTGGGCTGGTTCGCGGAGACGCTGGTCGACTGGCCCCAGCGGGACCGCGACGATCTCGCCCGCCTGCTCGGCCGGTTCGCCGACGACGTGACGAGCCGCCTGGCCCGTTTCCCGGAGGACGGCGACGCCTGACACGTCCGCCGGGGGCGCCGTTCTCCCGTAGGACCTCAACACCCCTACAAGTTCATGTACTTGAACTCTGATCCGGCCAACAGGCTTGTCCGTGCCGTGCATTGACAGGCCGTCAGACCGGTCGCAAGCTCAAAAGTGCACCACTGTTGCGTGATCGCGTGATTTCCGGCCCTCTTCAGGCCCCCATGCAGGATTCAACCAACAGTCCGGGATGTGCATACATGAACGAGTACGAGAAGCCGCTCCCCCGCCGACCCCGGCGGTTCCCCCGCCGCGCCGTGCTCGCGGGAGCGTTCGCGAGCGCCCTCCCGCTCGGGCTGCCGCTCGCCGCGGGCCCGGCCCGCGCGGCGGGCTCCGGGCGGGCCGTGTCGTCCGGCGCCACCGTCACGGTGGACGCCGACGGCGGGTACGCCGTGGAGACCACCGCGCCCCGCTACCGGTTCGCCGGGTCGGTGGGCTCCCCCGTGCGCGACGTGCGGCGTACGGAGGGCCAAGACGGTGTCGGGCCGTACGCCGAGGTGGAGTTCGGCCACACGGCGGAGGGCGTGGACCGTACGAGCGCGATCCGGACGTACGACGACAGCCCGGTGGTGCTGTTCCGCACCGAGTACCACCAGGAGGCGGCCAACTCGGCCCCGTTCCCGGCCTTTTCGGAGGCCCCCGCGCTCGCGCACCACGAGACGTACGACAGCTGCTTCGCGAAGCACCGGTTCGACCTGGAAGTGGACGGGGTGTTCGGCCCGTACCTGGCGTTCGACGGCTCCGGCGGCGGCTACCTGTTCTCGCCCGCCTCGCACTTCCCCACCGCCGTGACCTGGGCCGCGGGCACGTCGCTGACCGGCGGCACCTCGCGGGACATCGCCCGGCTGCCCGCCGGGTTCACGCAGCGTACGGTGCTCGCCTTCGGGTCGGACGTGAACGAGGTGTACGACGTGTGGGGCCACGCCCTCACCGGCCTGTCCGGCAAGCGGCGGCCCGCGCAGGACGCCTCCCACACCCTCGCCACGCTGGGCTACTGGACCGACAACGGCGCCACGTACTACTACGACTTCGACCCGGACCTCGGCTACGCGGGCACGCTGCGCGCCGTGCGGGAACGCTGGCGGGAGCAGGGTCTGCCGATGGGCAACCTCCAGCTCGACAGCTGGTTCTACCCGAAGGGCCCGGACGCGTCGTGGTCGGACATCGAGCACGGCGAGTGGCGCTACGAGGCGGACGCGTCGCTGTTCCCGGACGGGCTCCGGGCGTTCCAGGAGAGCGTCGGCGTCCCGCTGGTCACGCACGCGCGGTGGATCGACGCGTCGAGCCCGTACCGCGACGAGTACGCGATGTCCGGGAACGTGGTGGTGGACCGGGCCTTCTGGGACGACCGGATGCGCTACCTCCGGGAGTCGGGCGTCGACACGTTCGAGCAGGACTGGCTGTGCGACGACGCGCAGCCGGACTTCAACCTGACGGACCGGGAGGCGTTCCTCGGCAACATGGCGGCGGCCACCGCCGCCAACGGCATGGACGTGCAATATTGCATGCCGCTCGTCCAGGACTTCCTGCACAGCACGCTGTTCGACAACGTGACCAACACCCGGGTCTCCGACGACCGGTTCGAGCGCACCAAGTGGGACCGTTTCCTCTACACGTCGCGGCTGGCCTCGGCGGTGGGCACCTGGCCGTTCGCGGACGTGGTGATGAGCGACGAGACCCGCAACCTGCTGCTCCAGAACCTGTCCGCCGGGCTCGTCGGCGTCGGTGACCGGATCGGCCGGGAGAGCGCCGCCAACCTGCGCCGCGTGGCGCTGCCGGACGGCACCGTCGTCAAGCCGGACACCCCGCTCGTGCCCGACACCGCCACGTACGTCCGCGACGCCTCCGGCGGGAACGGCCCGATGGTCGCCACCACGCGCAGCCGACACGGGGAGACGACCGCCGCCTACGTGTACGCGTACGCCCGCGCCGTGCCCGACACCGCGCCGGACGCCGTGTACCAGGCGGAGGACGCGACGTTGTCGGGGCCCGTCGTGGCGGCCGAGCACGCGGGGCACACCGGCAGCGGGTACGCGGACTTCCAGCACGCCGACGGCGACCACGTCGAGTGGGACGTCGAGGTGCCCGCCGACGGCACGTACACGCTGCTGTTCCGCTACGCCAACCACAGCGGCGAGGGGCGCCCCAGCGGCGACGACCGGCCGCTGGCCGTCACCGTGGACGGCGGTGAGCCGACGGCGGCGCCGTTCATGCCGACCGGCGGCTGGGACCGCTGGGAGGAGCAGCCGGTGGTGGTCGAACTGGCGGCGGGCGCCCACACCGTACGGGCCACCGCGACCGGCCGGAACGGCCCCAACCTCGACCGGCTCGGCGTCACGGCGGGCAGGGCGGGCACCGTGGACGCGGCGTTCCGGCCCGCGGACGCGGGGGTGGCGGGCGAGGTGTACGTGTACGACTGGTTCGCGGGCAAGGGCCGTACGGCGGACGGGGGTTCCACGTACACGGTGCCGGTGACGCGCGACGGGGCGTACCTCCAGGTGGTGCCGGTGGGGCGGTCGGGGATCGCGTTCCTGGGCGACGCGGGGAAGTTCGTGTCGCGGGGCGGGCAGCGGATCGCGGAGCTGGCGGACGACGGCGCGGTGCGGGCGGTCGTGGCGTTCGCGGAGGGGGAGGACGCGGTGACGCTGCGCGGGTACGCGACGGGCGAGGTGGCGGCTTCGGCCACGGGCGGCGAGGCGGGTGAGGTGGCGCACGACCCGGACACGGGCCTGTTCACGGTGGAGGTGACACCGGCCGGGGACGCGGCCTCGGTGACGGTGACCCTGACGGCGGGGTGAGGGGGCGCGGTCCGGCGGCGCGTACGGGTCGGGCGCGGGTGTACGGGCGCGGGTGCCGGTTCAGTCCTCCGGTGGGCGGTCCACCGGCAGGGCGCGGGCCGCGTACCCCACGCCCGCCAGACCGGCGGCCGTGGCGACGAGCACACCGCCCGCGCCCACGTCAGCGGCGAGCGCACCGGCCGCGCTGGGGATGACGACCTGACCGGCGCGGTTGCCGACGAGCCGGAGCGACATGGCGCGGCCACGGGCGCCGGAGGGGGCGGAGTCCGCGAGCCACGACATGGTCAACGGCTGCCCCACGCCGAGCCCGAAGCCCGCCAGCGCCACGGACACCGCCAGCGCCGGGGTGCCCAGCGGCAGCGCGGCGGCCGCCATGAACACGGCCGACAGCATCGTGCACCCGACCAGCAGCCGACGGCGGCCGAGGCGCGCGACGAGCCGACCCAGGAACAGCCGCGACACCATCGACGCGACGCCCCGGACGGTGAGGAGCGCGCCGACCGTACCGGCGGCGATGCCGCGTTCGGTGCCCAGCGCGGGCAGGTACACGAGCGTGATGTCCACGGCGGCCAGGACGACGCAGCTGGTCAACAGGGCGCGGGGCAGGCCGGGTAGGCGCAGCAGCCGTACGGTCCCGCCGGGCGCGGCACCCCCAGTCCGCCCGGTGTCGGGCCGGGGCGTGGGGGTGATCAGCACGGACACCGCGACCAGGACCAGGGCGCCGCCGCAGGCGGTGGTGAACAGGAGTCGGGTGTCGGGGATGGCGTTCCCACCGCCGTAGAGGATCATCAGCAGCGGCCCGGCGGCCTGGCCGAGGGACGCGGCGAAGGTGTAGCGGCCGAAGGCGGTGTCGGAGTCCGCGCCGTGCGCCCGGTTGGCGACCCAGGTCTGCTGGCCGATGACACCGCACAGATGGCCGGTGCCGAGGAGGACGCTGCCGCCGACGAGCGCGGCCAGCGAGTGGCCCGCGACGGCGAGGGTGAGCGCCGAGGCGAGCACGAGGACGGAGCCGAGGAAGGCCATCGCCCGTTCCCCGACGCGGTCGGTGACGGCGCCGCTGGGTACCGCCAGGAGGAGCGGGGCGACGGCGAAGCAGGCCGAGAGGACGCCCAACAGGGCTCCGGGAAGGCCGAGTTCGATGGCGCGGTAGGTGGTGGTGGGGCGCAGGACGAAGGTGAGGACCTGCACCAGCAGCGCGTGCGCGAGCAGCGCCGCCCACGGGCCGCGCGCACCGCGACGCCCGGACGGCGCGGGCCGTTCCGCCGGGGTCACGACGGAGGGTCCGCGTACGGCGCGGGCTCGGCGGCCCGTACGGACGGGTCCGGTCGTACGGACGGGGTGAGACGTACGGGCGTGGCGGGCGGCTCGGGCGCGGCGGGGTCGGCTTCCGGCGGGGCGCCCAGCCGCCGTACGGCCGTCGCGCCGAGGCTGGTGTCCACGTGCCGCCGCATGAGGTCAGCCGCGCGGGCGGCGTCCCCCGCCGCGACGCACTCCACCAACTCCGCGTGCTCCGCGGCCTTCTCCTCCCGCGCGGCACCTCCCCGGTCGGTGCTCAGCACCAGCCGCCGGTACCGGTCGGCCCTGTCCCACAGTCCGTCCAGCGTCTCGATCAGCAGCTCGTTGTGGGACGCGCCGTAGAGCGCGGCGTGGAACCGCCGGTGCGCCGCCAGCTCCTCGACACCGGGCCGGGTCGGCAGCGGCACGAGGCCGTCGGCGGCGGCGCGCAGGGCGGCGAGGTCCGTACGCGTACGCCGTTCCGCCGCCAGCCCGGCCGCCAGCGGGTCGAGGGACCGGCGGACCTCCAGCAGGTCGCGGGCCTCCTCGGCGCGCAACGGGGAGACGCGGGCGTCGCGGTGGGCGTCGAGCGTGACGAGACCCTCGCTCGCGAGACGGCGCAGCGCCTCGCGCAGCGGGGTCGTGCTGACGCCGACTTGGAGCGCCAACTCCCGTTGCCGGATGACCGATCCGGGCTCCAGCTCGCCGGACAGGATGCGCTCGCGGACCTGCCGGTAGGCGATGTCGCCCTTCGTCCCGTACGCCTTCGTCTGGTGCGGCTGCGGCTCCTGCGGCACGGCGTCCCTCCCCTGCGGCGTCCCTCCGTCGTTATAACGTACCTCCGGCGCCGTATCCGCCGTCAAGCAGCGGGTTTCCGCAGACGTCCGGACGCCGGGTCGTACGAGTCGCCAGCTCCGTTATCACCTGCGCACGACCGCGCCGGGCTCAACTCCGCCCGCCCGTACGGCGGTTCGCCGCCGCCCGCGCGATGTCCCGGCACCAGTCCACGTCCGCCCCCGCGACACCCGCGTCGGACGCGACGGCGTCGGCCCAGCGCGGCCAGAAGCCCGCGTCGCTCCAGGCGGTGAAGCGGCGGTGGGCGGTGGCGGGCGCGGGCCCGAAGTGGTCGGGGAGCTGCTGCCATCCGCAGCCGGAGGTCAACACGTGGACGACGGCGGTGAGTTCGGCCCGACGTCCGGCCCCGCGCGGCCCGCCGGTACGGGCGGTGGGCGCCATGTCCGCGAGCAGCGGTTCGGCCGCCCCCCAGAGGGCGTCGGGGAGCAGGCGCCGCGCCAGCGCGGTGCCGAGCACCGCCCCGGGCCGCCGCGGCCCGTCGACCGCCGCACCGCCGGGTTCGTGGCCACCCCGGTCGTCGCCGCCCACCCCGTACGCACCGCCCTCGCCGTACGCCCGGCTCTCGGGGGCGACCGCCGCGCCCTCCCCCGCCAGCGACCGCCGCTGGTACGCGTGCCAGCGCGCGAGCAGGTCGCGGTGCCCGCCCTGGACCCAGCGCATGTAGTCGCGCATGTTGCGCAGCCGCCGCCGGGGCGCCTCCTCGTCCGGGCCGAGGAGCGCCAACGCGCGTTCGGCGAGGCGTTGTTGCTGGTCGAGGTAGCGGCGTTCGCCCGCGAGGAACCCGCCCCAGACGTCGTCGTCCACCCGGAAGTAGCGGCTGCGCTCGCCCGGCACCGCGTGCCGCTTCAGGAAGCCCGCCTCGGCCAGGCGCCGGGTGGCCAGCGAGATGGAGCCCGCGCTGACCCGCAGGGCGGCGGCGAGCTGCGCGGAGGACACGTACGGCACATCGGTGACCAGCAGGTACGCGATGATCCGGCCGTCCATGCGCCCGCTGCCCGCCGCCTCCCACAGCAGGCCCATCTCCTCGACGAACGCCGCCCGGTCGAAGCCGTCGTCCGTGTCGCGGGACGGTTCCCGCCACAGGTCGCCGCTCATCCGTTTCCTCCGTTAGATTTCATCTCTGTTCAAAACTTCGAGGACTTCGCGTGGAGACCACCGGCCGAGCGGTCCGCCGCCCTCCGGCGCTCCCGCACCCGTACCCCTGGAGGACGCGCCCCTCATGCCCGCAGCCGACCCGAAGCCTTCCACTCCCGCCGCCGCGGACGGCACGCAGCCCGGCGCACCGGACGTCGCGGGGCGGGCTTGGGTCGAGCACGTCGCGACGGTGCCCCCGGCCGACGCGTACCCGGGTGTCGACGAACTCCTCGCCGCCTTCCGGGCGTTGGCCGCGCGTCACCCCGAGCGGGTGACGGAGCGGCGCATCGGCACCTCCGGGCTGGGTGAGCCGCTGCTGTGCTTCTCCGTACGGGCCGACACCACGGCCACCCCCCGCACGATCGACTCGCCGCGGTCCCCGGACCCCGACGACACCGCGCCCCACTACGTCGTCGTCGGCGGCGTCCACCCCAACGAGCCCGTCGGCGCCGTCACCGCCCTCCACCTGGCCACCGCCCTCTGCGAGGACCCGTCGCTGCGCGGGCACTTCGGCGGCGAGTGGCACGTCGTGCCGTGCGTCGACCCGGACGGCGCCCGGCTGAACGAGGGCTGGTTCCGCTCCCCCACCGACAAGCGGCTCTACGGGCGCCACTTCTACCGCCCGGCGGGCGACAAGCAGGTCGAGTGGACGTTCCCGTTCGCGTACCGGGACGCGTACTTCGACCGCGTGCTCCCGGAGACGTTCGCGCTGATGCGGCTCATCGACGCGACCCGGCCGCGCTTCCTCACCACGCTCCACAACTGCGAGGCGGGCGGCGTCTACTACTACCTGAGCAGCCCCGCCCCCGAGCTGTACCCGGTGCTGGAGGCCATCCCCGCCGCGGCGGGCCTCCCGCTGGCCACCGGCGAGCCGGAGGCCGCGCACACCCCGCGCCACGCCCCGGCCGTCTACGGCTGCATCGACATGCGGGACGCGTACGACCACCTGGACGGCCTGGGCGCCGACGCGGCAGCCGAGATCGCGGGCTCCTCCAGCGCCGCGTACGCCGCCCGGTACGGCACCTTCTACTTCGTCACCGAGGTCCCGCACTGGTCCCACCCCGAGGCGGACGACGGCACGCCGCTGCCGCGGCGGCACGCGGACGTGATCCGCGAGCGGGCCGCGAGCCTGCGCGCGACCGGGCTGCTGCTGGGCGGGCTGCTCGACAGGGCGCTGCCGCACCTGACGCTGCGGACGCCGTTCCTGGCCGCCGTACGGGCCTTCGTCCCCTCCCTGGTGACCGCCGCCGACCTGGAGACGAACCGCGCCGCGGAGCTGCCCGACCGGCCCGCGACGGTCGCCGACCGCTACGCCTGCCTGCACTCCGCGCACAGCTGCCGCATCCGCTTCGGCGGGATGCTGCTGCGCGCGCTGGCCGCCGAGATCACGGCGGGTACGGCGGGCCCGGTCGTCCGCGCGTGCCACGCGGAGCTGCTGGCCGTGTACGAGGGGTGGGAGGCGGAGGCCGACCCGGTGACCGGGGAGCCGATCCCCGTGGCGACGTTGGCCGGGGTGCAGTACGCCGCGCTGCTGGCCGCCGCCGACCACGCCCGCGCGGCGGGTGCGGCGGAGGGCGACCGTACGTAGGCGCGCGGGCCCGCCCGTCTCCCGTACGCACAGGGACCAGGAGAGAGAGTGCTGGAGCAGAAGATCTTCGACGTGACCGACCCCCGGCTGATCCGTGACCTGGTCCGCCGCCACTCCTGGGCCACGCTGGTCAGCCACACCCCCGCGCGGGGGCTCGTCGTCTCGCACCTCCCGGTGCTCGTGGCGGACGACGACCTGGCGGTGGCGGCCGGGACGGAGGGTGCGCCGCCGCTCACCCTCGCCGGGCACCTCGCCGCCGACGACGCCGAGGCGCACGAACTCGGCGCGCACGACGTGGTGGTCGTGGTGGAGGGGCCGCAGGGCTACATCTCACCGACCTGGTACGGCTCCGGACCGCACGTGCCCACCTGGAACTTCGTCGTGGTCCATGTGCACGGCCGCCCGGAACTCCTCGCGCCGGAGCGCACGTACGACGTACTGTCCGACACCGTGGACCATTTCGAACGGCACTTCGCCGAACCCTGGACCCTGGACCGGGCCGACGCCTACGCGCGCCGCATCGCCCCGGGCGTCAGCGGTTTCCGGCTGCCCGCCGCGCGCGTCACCGCGAAGGCGAAGCTCAGCCAGGACGAGAGCCCGCGGGAGGTCGACCGGCTGGCCGACGCGCTCGGCTCCGAACAGCCGTGGGCACGCCCGGAGTTGGCCCGCGCGATGCGCGCCGCGGGGCGGCGGCGATGACGGGCGGGCGACCGTGACGGGCGACCGTACGACGGAGCCGGGGCGCCCCGACGGCCGTACGGAGCCGCCGCGTTCGCTGCGCCGGGTGCGGCTCGGCGCCGGGGGCCCGCTCTGCGACGTACGCCTCGAAGGCGGGCGCGTGCACGGCATCCGCTCGCACGGCGGGCCGCTGCGCGGCTGGGAGCCGTCCGTCGACCTCGACGGCCGTACGCTGCTGCCCGGCCTGTGGGACGCGCACGTGCACGCCGTGCAGTGGGCCGCCGCCCGGCGCCGCCTGGACCTGGCCGGGCTGCCGTCCGCGCGCGCGGCGGCGGACGCCGTACGCGGCCACGCGGCGGGGCTGGAGCCGGGCGCGCTGCTCGTCGGCTACGGCTTCCGGGACGGCCTGTGGCCGGACGCGCCGCACCGGGACCTGCTGGACGCGGCGGCGGGGGCCCGCCCGGTGCTGCTGGTCAGCGCCGACCTGCACGCGGTGTGGCTCAACTCGGCCGCGCTCGCGCTCCTCGGACGCACGGACCACGCGACCGGGCTGCTGCGCGAGACGGAGGCGCTGGCGGCGACGGAACGGCTGGCCACGGCGGACACCGCCACCAGCGACGAGTGGGTGGCGCAGGCGTGCGCGGCGGCGGCCCGGCGCGGGGTCACGGGCATCATCGACTTCGAGTACGCGGACAACGTCACCGACTGGACGCGCCGGATGGCCGCCGCGTACGTGCCGTTGCGCGTCGCCGCGGCCGTCTACCCGGAGTACCTGGACGCCGCCGTCGCGCGCGGGCTCGCCACGGGCAGCCCGGTGCCGGTCGCGGCGCGCGGGGACGGGCCCGGCGGGCTGCTGGAGGCGGGGCCGCTGAAGCTGTTCACGGACGGCTCGCTGAACACCCGTACCGCGCTGTGCCACGAGCCGTACCCGGGTCTGCCCGGGGACGACCCGGAGGCGCACGGCATCGCGCTGCTCACGCCGGAGGAGCTGCGGGCGCTGATGCGGCGCGCGGCGGAGCACGGCGTGGAGCCCGCCGTGCACGCGATCGGTGACCGGGCGAACGGCATCGCGCTGGACGCGTTCGCCGCCGTCGGCTGCCGGGGGCGGGTGGAGCACGGGCAGTTGCTGCGGCCGGAGGACGTGCCGAGGTTCGCGGCGCTCGGTGTCACCGTCGGCGTGCAGCCGTCGCACGCGGTGGACGACCGGGACGTGGCGGACCGGCACTGGCGGGGCCGTACGCACCGGGCGTTCGCCTACGCGGACCTGCTCGCGGCGGGCGCGCGGCTGGAGTTCGGGTCGGACGCGCCGGTCGCGGCGCTGGACCCGTGGGTGACGCTCGCCAACGCGGTGGCCCGTACGGACGACGACCGCCCGCCCTGGCATCCGGAGCAACGGCTGTCGGTGGCCGACGCGTTGACGGCCTCGGCCCGTGGCCGGGCCACGGTGGCGACGGGCGACCGCGCGGACCTCGTCGTCGTCGACGTCGACCCGCTGACCGCCGACGACGCGACGCTGCGGGCGATGCCGGTGCACGGCACGATGGTCGCGGGCGAGTGGACGCACCTGGCGGACTGACCCGCACCCGGACCGTACGGGGGCCACCGCGCGCGGGTGCCCCCGTACGGTCCGGCGGGGGCGTACGGGCGTCCGGTACGTTTCCGGCATGGCCGGAGCCCGCCCCCGTACGACCCCCCGTACGAAGATCAGCGCCTGGACACCGCCGGTCCCGGGCATCACCGAGGTCTTCCACGCCCACTTCACCGACCACGCGTACCCGGCGCACGTCCACGAGACCTGGGACCTGATGATCCTCGACGCGGGCGGCGTCGACTTCGCGCTGGACCGTCGCGAGCACGCGATCTCCGGCGCCGACAGCGTGATGCTGCTGCCGCCGGGCGTCCCGCACGACGGCCGTACGGCGACGGAGTCCGGCTTCCGCAAACGGGTCCTCTACCTCGACACCGGCGTCCTCCCGGAAGGGCTCACCGGCGGCGCGGTGGCCCGACCGGTGCTGCGCGACGCGCTGTTGCGGCGGCGCATCCACCAGCTGCACACGGCGCTGGGGCAGCCGGGCGACGCGTTCGAGGCCGAGTCGCGGCTGTCGTTCGTGGCGGAACGGCTCCGGCGACACCTCGGGACGTGGCGCCCGCGCGAGCCCGGCCGCGAGGCGAACCGGCTCGCCGCCGCGCTGCGCGACCTCCTCGACTCCCGTACCGCCGAGGGCGTCCCGCTGCACGAGGCCGCCGCCCTGCTGCACGCGCACCCGGCGCACCTGATCCGCTGCTTCGGGCAGGCGTACGGGCTGCCGCCGCACGCGTACCTCACCGGCAGGCGCGTCGACCGCGCCCGGCGCCTGCTGCTCGCCGGGCGCCGCCCCGCCGACGTGGCCACGGACGTGGGCTTCCACGACCAGGCGCACCTGCACCGGCACTTCACCCGGCACGTGGGCACGACCCCGGGGCGCTACGCCGCCGGGCGGCCCCGCGACTCCCGCTGAGGCCGCGCCCGGCCGGGTCAGCGGCCGTCGGGTCCGGCGCCCTCGGGCCCGGCGCGGGCGGCGGTCCCGTCGGCCCGCCGCCGGGCGGCGCGCGTCTCCCGTACGGCGGCACGCAGCACGTCGTGCGCCTCCCGTACGGCGTCGCGGGCGGCCCGCCGCTCCGCCTCGGCCTCCTTCACCGCCCGCCGCGCCGCCGCCTCCCGCGCCTCGGCGGCGCGCTGCCGTTCCTCCGCGTGCTCCGCGGCGTCCCGGGCGGCGGCCTCGGCATCCGTACGGGAGCGCAGCTCGCGTACGGCGTCCGCCGCCTCCCGACGCGCCTCGGCCGCCCGGCGCCGCTCCTCGCGGCGGCGGGTGCGGACGGCGTCGAGGTCGGCGACGGGGGCGTCCGGCGGGGTCCCGGTACGGGCGCGGGTGTCGTTACGGGAGCGGGTGCGGCGGGGTGGGGCGCCCGGGGCGGCGGCGGGGGTGTCCGTACCGGCCAGGCGGAGCCGGGAGGCGCCGCCCTCGGCCACGCCCGGGAAGCCGACGACGGCGGCCAGCGGCCGGGCCAGCCGCCCACGGGCCCACTCGGCGCCCGCGTCGGGGTCGGCGAGGGCGGCGTGCAGGGTCCGTTCGACCTCGCGGAGGCTGTCCTCACCGAGCGGGCGGCCCGCCCCGGCGGCCAGCTCGGCGGCCTGCCGGGCCAGGCCCGCCACCACCTGGCGCTGCTGCGCGGCCAGCGCCCGCAGCTGCGCGCCGTCGAGGTCGCGGTGCGCCTCGCGCAGCGCCTCACCGAGGCGCAGCAGCGTGCCGGTCCCGTCGGGTGACTCCCGCGCGAGCAGGTTGCCCGCCCAGGCGGCGAGGGTGGGGCGGCGCAGGCGGCGGATCTCCTCCGCGAGCCCCCGGTCGCCCGCCTGGCGTGCCTGCCGGGCGCGGCGGTCGCGTGCGGCGGTGAAGGCGCTGGGCGGCAGTCCGTACAGCTCGTCGGCCACGGCGTCCAGGTCCAGGTCCATTCCCCCGGCCCTCCGTTCGGCCCGTTCGGCGGCAGGCCCCCGGACCGATTCTGGCACCGTCCGCCGCGCCGGGCAGGCGGGAACGGGGCGCGGGGTCAGGCTACGGGGCCGGTCGCGGGGCCACCCGTACGGGAGGAGCCTCCGGCCAGGACGGGGGGGTGCCTGGCCGGAGGCGGCCTGGTCGGTGCTCGTGAGGGCGGTCGCCTCTCGGCGGAGCGCTCCACGGGGCTTCAGCCGAACGATCTTCCCCGCGGGCATTTTTCAGGGGCCCGGGGACACTCTCCCTCACCAGCACCGCACCCTGTCCAACGGGGGAAGGTGGCGGATTGTTCCCGTACGCGCCCTGCGTATCCCCGTGCGGGTTTTCACCCCCTACGCGCGGGGCGGGGCGGTCAGGTGGCGCCCGGTGGTCCGGCGGCGCGGGCGCGGCGGTGGGCGGCGACCCGTACGCGTGTGGCGCACCGGCGCGAGCAGTAGCGGCGGTCCGGGCCGCTGCCCTGCGCGAGGAAGACCCGGTCGCAGCCGGGCGCGGCGCACACGCCGCCCGGTGGGCGCTGGTGGTCCCAGACGAGGACGGTCAGCGCCATGCAGGACGAGGCGAGGAACCACTCGTCCCACGGGGCGTCGTCGTCGCGGTCGAGGTGCGGGTGCCAGGGCGTGCGGCCGCCGTGGGAGGAGAGGCGCACCCGCACGGTGTGGGCGGCCAGCAGCCCGTTCAGCACGGTCGCGGCGCCGTCGGCGTCCGCGGCGGCGAAGACCTCGCGGAGAAGGGCGGCGCCCGTGCGCATCCCGGCGACGTCGCGCGGGGTGAGGTCGAGGGGTTCGGTCTCGCCGTACTCGCGCAGCACGGCGGCGACGGCGGCCAGCCGCGCGTCGGGGTCGCCGTCCGGGGCCCCGGCGGCGAGGACGTTGACGAGGGCGGCGGTGCGGCGGGCCGTGGCCAGTACGGAGTGGCGGGCGGGCCGGGCGTCGGGGGGCACGGGGTCAGCGTAACGCTTGTTGCACCACTTTGAGTTACCTCCGTAACGTCCCTGGTATGTGGAAGCGTTACTCCCTGAGCACGTACCTGGCCGGTGCCGCGAGCGCCCGTACCGGCGACGAGACGGCCGGTCCGGCGCTGCTGCTGGCCGGCTTCGCGCTCACCGGCACGGCCGCCGGGGCGTCCGCGCTGCTCGCGGCCGTCACCGTCGCCGCCGCCGTCGGCGGGCCGGTGCTCGGAGTGCTGCTGGACCGGGCGGTACAGCCGGGCCGCCTGCTCGCGGGCGCGCTCGCGCTCCACGCGGTGGGGCTCGCGGCGGTCCTCGCCGGGCTCGGGCGGCTGCCGTTCGGCACGGTGCTCCTGCTCGCCGTGGCCACGGGCCTGCTCGGCCCGGCGCTGTCCGGCGGCTGGACGGCCCAACTGCCGTACGTGGTACGGCCGGAGCGGCTGCCCCGCGCCAACGCGCTGGACGCCGCGACGTTCGGGGCCGCCGGTCTGGCGGGCCCGGCGCTGGCCGGGGTCGTCGCGCAGCTCCTCGGGGCGCCGGTCGCGGTGGCGGTGTCCGTGGCGCTGATCGGACTGGCCGTGCCGTCCGCGTGGCGCCTGCCCGCGCGCGCCGCAGCCGTACGCCCCGCGCGTGGCGGGGTGCGCGGTGACCTGGCCGCCGGGGCGCGGTGCCTCGTACGGCGGCCGCGACTGGCGCGCGCGACGCTGTCCTCGGTGGTCTCGTGCGCCGGTCAGGGCGTGTTCGTCGGGTGCGCGCCGCTGCTGGGCGAACGGGTGCTGGGCGGGGCGGGGCACGGCGCGCTGCTGCTGTCCTGCACGGCGGCGTCGGCGCTGGCCGCGAACGCCGTACTGGCGCGCCGACGGCGGCCGTTCGCCCCGGACGCGGTGCTGCGCGCGGGCGCGCTGACGCAGGCGGGCGCGATGGCGCTGGCCGTCGCGGACGCGCCCGCCGCGCTCGTCGCGGCGGCGCTGCTCGCCGGGCTCGGGGAGGGGCCGCAGCTGGCGGCGCTGTTCGCGGTGCGGCACGCGGAGGCGCCGGAACGGCTGCGCGGCCAGCTGTTCACCACCGGGGCAAGCCTGAAGATCACCGGCTTCGCGCTGGGCGCGGCGGCCGTCGGCCCGCTCGCCGCCGCGTCCCCGCACGCCGCCCCGGCGGCCGCCGCGTGCCTCCACCTCCTCGCCGTGGCCGCCTGCCTCACCCGCCCCCGCCGCCGTACGCGCCCCGGCTCACCCGCCGCCCGGTGACGCCGCGCGGTCCGCGAGGGCGCGCGTGCCGGGGGCGCAGGCCGCGCGCAGCGCCGCGCCCTCGTCCGGCGGGAGGTACGCGCTGGCGCCGCGCCGCCGCCCGTCGAGCAGGCGTTCCGCCGCGGCGATCCAGTCGGGTTCGGGCGCGACGCCGAAGTGGGCGGCGAGGCGGGCGAGTTCGCGGGCGGGCGCGTCGAGCAGGTCCTCGAAGGCGACGGACGTACGGAGGTCCGCCGGGAGCGCGTCCAGGTGCGCCAGGCCCTCGGTGATCATCCGGGACCAGAGCGCGCCGTACCGTTCCACCGGCACCGGCCGTGCCAGCGCCCCCTTCAGGTCGAACGTGTCGTCGTCGAGGAGCCGCCCCAGCCGGGCCGCCGCCTCCGGCCCCTCCCGCGCGACGAGTTCGCCGAGGAACTCGATCATCTGGAACCCCGCGTGGCGGCTCATCGACAGCGCGCAGTCCGGCCCGCCCCGGTGGAGGTGCACGAAGCGCGCCTCCGGGAAGTGCCGCCGCAGCCGGGGCACGAGGGCGAGCGAGAAGCCGGACCGTTCCACCACCGCGTACCCGCCGCAGCGGGCCGACAGCTCCGCGAACAGCGCGCGGTAGTGCCCGGCGACCGGCCCCGAGGGGCGGGCGGTGAGCACCGGCCGGAGCGCGTCGTACAGCGCGTCCGGATCGTCGGTGAGGTGCGGCAGCGTCGTCAGGCAGACGGCCGGGACGCCGTCCACGGGGTTGAAGCGGCCGGGGGCGTGCGCGTACAGGTGCTCGGGCAGCGGCGCCCCGTCCCGGGCCATGCGGTCGGCGAACGGCCGGGTGGAGGCGAGGAGTCGCCAGAACTCCTCGCCGTCCAGGGGCTGTTCGGGCAGCGCGTCCGGCTCCAGGGTGGTGAACAGCTCGCTCATGCTGAGGATGTCCGGATGCAGCCGCAGCACCTCGGAGAGCGCCGTGGAGCCGCAGCGCCCGGTGCCGACGACGAACGTCAGCGGGGGCGGCGCGGCGTACGGCCCGGAGGTGTCCGGTACGGCGTACGGGGTGGGCTCGGCGGCGTACGGCACGGGCTCGGTGGAGGACACGGCGGGCCCTCAGTAGCCGGCGCGGGCGTTGACGCGGCGCGGGTAGTACCGCTCGTCGCCGTCCCGTTCGTAGTCCGGGCGGCGCGGGGTGTCGCCCGCGGGCTGGTCACCGAGGACGGTGACGCGCTGGCCCCGGCGGTACTCCTGGTAGTCGTTGATGGCGACGTGCTGCGTGGCCCGGTTGTCCCAGAGCGCCACGGTGTGGACGTCCCAGCGGTGCCGCAGGGTGAAGCGCGGCTGCTCGGAGTGCTCGAAGAGGTGCTGGAGCACGGCGTCGCTCTCGTGCCGCGTCAGCTGCGGGATGTGCGAGGTCCACATCCGGGTGACGTACAGCGAGCGGCGTCCCGTGACCGGGTGCACGCGCACCACGGGGTGCTCGGCGGACATCTCCCCCACCTGCGGCGCCTTCAGCACGTGTACGGCGGTGAGGCCGTCGAGCAGCTCGCGGAACGGCGCGGACAGCGTCTCGTACGCCAGGTACTGGTTGCTCCACATCGTGTCCCCGCCGACCGGCGGGCAGTGCACCAGGTGCAGGATCGACGCCACGGGCGGGTTGGGGCTGAAGGTGACGTCGATGTGCCACTCGTCGGCCTTGCCGCCCTTGTCGGACTCGATGAGCGTGACCTCGGGGTGCTCGTCCAGCTTCGGCAGGAACGGGTGCGTCTCGACCTCGCCGAACCGGCGGCCGAACGCCACGTGCGCCTTCGGGGTCAGGGCCTCCTGCCCCGGGAAGAACAGCACGAGGTGCTCCAGCATGAGCGCGTGGACCTGCTCGAACTGCGCGTCCGTGATGTCGTTCAGGTCGATCCCGCGCACCTCGGCGCCGAGGGCGCCGGAGACACGGCGTACGTCGAGCGCCCCGTCACCGGTGGCGGGGGCGCCGGGCGCCCCGGTGGGGGCGGGCTGCGGGGTGGCGGACTGCGTCACTGCGGTTCTCCTTGCTCGTTCGGTACGGGGCGCGCGGTGCGGTCACGGGGTGCGCGCGGGCGGTGCGGTACGGGCGTCGCGGTGGGCGCGTGCGGGCTCAACGCCCGGCCGGAGCCCGGTCGTCGTCCGCGTCGCGGTGGGGACGCCGGTCCCGGTGGGCGCGCGGGTCGGGCAGCAGGCCGACCTGCTGGAGCCGGTCGAGGGGCGTCAGGGGCAGCGGGCCGAGGCCCGCCATGTTGTGGGTGACGACGTCGAGGAGCCGCGGGTTGGCGCCGGTGCAGCGCACCGCGCGGCGCCCGACGACGCGCCCCGGCCAGGCCAGGTCGGTCACCATGCGGGCCGCGTTGGCGCTGGTCCTGGCGGCGGAGGCGAGGAACGGACGCCGGTCGGCGCGGTACGCCGCGAGGGCCGCGTCCACCGCCCCCGCCGTCAGCCGCGGGCGCCCGGCCGCGCGCGCCGCCGGGTCCGTACGGTCGTCCGCCTGGTCGGTGCCGAGTCGTCGGGCGACCTGGTCGGTGAGGGCGGCGGCGCAGGTGATCGCGGTGTTCATGCCCTGGGCGGCCATCGGGTGCACCGCGTAGCCGGACTCTCCGACGAGGGCGAGGCCGGGCGCGGTGAGGTCGTCGGCGAGGTAGCGGTGCACGGCGAAGACCTGGCGGGTGGCCACGGCGTCCGCGAGGCCGGACAGCAGCCCGGCGAGCGCGGGCACCTCCGCCACGGCGGCGGTCAGCCAGCCGCCGAAGCCGTCCGGGCCGAGGCCGCGCAGCTCGTCGGGGGCGGTCTGGAGGTAGAGCCGCACCCGGCCGCCGGGCAGCGGGTACACCAGGCGCAGGCCGCGGTCCGTGAGGTAGGCGGAGAAGTCGTCGGGCGCCGGGTCCGCGCCCGTCAGCTCGACGGAGACCAGCCGGTGCGGGTAGTCGACGCGCCTGCCATCGATCCCGGCGTCCCGGCGCAGCCGCGAGCCGATGCCGTCGGCGGCCACGACGAGCGGCGCGCGCACGACGCGCGTCCCGTTCCCCGTACCGTCCGCGCCGTCAGAACCGTCCGCCGCGCCGCCACCGGCAGACCCGCCGCGTGGTCCGTCGGCCAGGACGAGCCCGGTGATCCGCCCGTCGGCCGCGCGCAGCGCCTCCCGTACGAGCGTGCCGCGCCGGATCTCCACGCCGTCCGCCAACCCCTCGGTCAGCGCGGCGAGGATGTCGCGGTGGTCGTGCGCGAGGAGGCCGCGGTCGCCCTCCGGGAGCCGCCCGTAGTCCAGGGCCATCAGCGCCCCGCCGGTCGCGGCGCGTACGACGAGCCGGTCGAGGGCGACGCCGCCCCGGCGGCGCAGCACCTCCTCCGTGCCCCAGCGGCGCAGGACGCGCAGGGCGCCGGGCTGGAGGACCTCGCCCTTGGCGACGTCGCGCGGGGCGCGCTGCTTGTCCAGCACCAGGACGCGCAGCCCGAGGCCGCCCAGGCCGTGCGCGGCGGCCAGGCCCGCGACGCCCGCGCCGCAGACGAGGACGTCGTACTCGTCGTCTGCGCCGACGCCCCGTTCGTCGTCGTACGTGCCCGTCATGCCGTCCCCGCCTTCCCGCGTCCGGCCGCACCCGTCGCGTCCGCGCCCGCGCCCGCCGCCGTACGCATCCGGCCCAGCGCCTTCACGGCGAGCGCGGTCGCCAGGACGCGGTCGGGGTAGCGGTAGCAGTGCCGTACGTACTCGTTGACCGCCGAGCCCGGCCAACTCCCGTCCGTCTCCTGCCGGTCCAGCAGCCACCGCGCGGCGGCCACCACCGGTCCGGAGTCGGGCGCCTCGCCCGCGGCGAGCAGGGCGTGCAGCGCCCAGGCGGTCTCCTCGACGGTGCCGCCGCTGCCGTCCGGGCCGTCGGTGCCGGTGACCGTGCCCGGTACGGCGCCGGGGTCGTGCCCGCCCGTACCCCAGGAGCCGTCCGGCAGGCGGCTGCGGAGGAGGAAGCCCCGGGCACGGCGGGCGGGTTCGCTGCCGCCGCGCCCGGCGCGCGCGAACGCGACGAGCGCCGCCGAGGTGCCGGGCGTCAGCCCCCGGTACCACATCGCCTCCAACGCCCCGTCGGACCGCTGCTTCCGCGCCAGGCTGCGCAGGCTCTTCAGCACCCGGGGGTCGGTGAGCCCGGCGCCGCACTCCAGCAGGGCCAGCACCGCCTTGGCCGTCATCTGCGGGCACGGCCCGAACCCGCCGGGGCGGCTGTCGCGCACGGCCAGGCTCCACGACCCGGACCGGTCCTGCATCGTCGTGAGCCAGCGGATGCCGCGCCGCGCGTACGGGTCGGCGGCACCGCCCGGCAGTCGGCGCAGCAGCGAGCTGATCTCCGCCGTCTCCAGCGCCATGGGCCAGCTCCGGTCGGTGGAGAAGCCCCAGTGCCCCTCCGGGCAGGCCAGCGCGGTGAACGGCACGTCCTGCTGCCGCTTCCGGAACATGTCGCGTACGGGCACCAGCCGCGGGTCCGCCGCGTACCCGGCCTCCAGCAGCGCGGCACCCGCGAAGCTGGACCAGGTGATGTCGAGCGGCATCAGCGCCCAACCGCCGCCGGGCAGCGCGCGGTCGGAGAGCCAGTCGGTGGCGGCCCGTACGATGTCCGGCTCCGACTCGGCGCGGGCGACGCCGAGCGTGATGAGGCTGGTGAGCCAGGGGTCGCCGCTGAACGACCCCACGGAACGCTCCCGTTCGAACGCCTCGCGTACGACGGCGGCGGCCCGCGGTCGGATCGCCTTGTCGACACGTCCACCCAGTCCGTCGCGGCCGCGCCGTACGGACTGACCGAGCGCGAGCGCGGAGAAGATCGGCAGCCGCAGGCTGAGGGTGCGGCGGGCGAGGCCGGGCGCGAGCAGCAGTTCCAGCGGCAGTCGGGGCAGGGACGCCGGGTCGCGTGCGCCGGACATCGCCTCGAACTGCCGTACCAGGCCCGCCATCGCCGGTTCCGGCAGCCCCTCGGCGCCGCCTCGGGAGCGCACCAGCGCGCGGGCGGCGGCGACCGCCGTACGGGAGGTGTCCGGCGCGGTCAGGGCGAGCGCGGAGGCGACGACGGAGGTCGTGAGCGTCTCGGTCGGCACGCCGTCCATCGCCCAGCCGCCGTCGGGGCGTTGGGTCGCGTACAGCCGTTTGACGGCCTGCTCGTGGAGTTCGGCGGCGGCGCCGTGCGGCCCCGCGCCCGAGTGGGCGCGCGCGGCGTGCAGGGCGACGAGGACGGCGGCGGTGTTGGCCGGGGAGAACCGGTCGCCCCCGGGGTCGACGACGCCGTCGTCGCGGCGCGCGGCGAACAGTGCCTCGGCGCCGTCGGTGACCGCGCGCTCCAGCCGGGCGGTGACCGGGGTGTGGGACGTCACGGGAGTTCAGCCCTTCGGTTGCGGGAGGCGGCGGGTACGGGCGGGGCGGGACGCACGGGGGACGCGGGCCGTACGGCGGCGGGCGCGACGGCCGCACCGGGTACGGCGGCGGGGCCGGGCGGCCCGACGGGCTCGGGCGGGGCGGCGGGTTCCGGCGGGAACTCGTGGCGGGCCCGCATCCGCCGCTGCGACACCAGGCTCACCGCCAGCAGCGGCAGCAGCACGGCGAGCGCCCGCGGGCCGCCCCAGCCGCCCGCGACGACCGCCGCCGCCAGCACCAGCCGCTCCCCGACGAGGACCTCGTGCGCGCGGAGCGCGAGCCGCGCCCCCGGCGACGCCGTCCGCAGCAGCGGCCGGAACGCCGCCACCCCCGCCCCGGCGGCCACCAGGGCGAGCGCCGCGCACGCGACGGTCCGCCCGGCGCCGTCCCCGCCGCCGTACGCCACCGCGTACACGTGGACGGCGACAGCGGCGAGCGCGGCACCGTACAGCAGCGCGGCGATCCGTACGGCGGCGTCCAGGCCGCGGACGACGGGCACCGTGCGGTAGCCGCCCGCCCGGTCGCCGTCCACGTCCCGCAGGGTGCCGACGAGGTTGGAGGCGGTGTCGTGCAGCAGGAACGCCAGCGCCACGGGCAGCACCCGCCAGGACGGCGGTTCGCCGGGCGGCGACGCGACGGCCGCGCCGAAGACGACGGCGAGCGCGGTGAGCAGGCCGCGCACCGCGTTGCCGAGGATGCCGCGGCCCTTGAGCAGCCTGCTGTACGCGACGACGCCCGCCAGCGCGAGCGCGACGCCCGCCACGACCGGCCAGTTGACGGCGAGCGTCACCAGCGCGGCGGCCAGCACCGCGCCGAGCCCGCAGGCCCGTGCCGTACGGGCGGACAGGCGGCCGGAGGGGATCGGGCGCTGCGGCTTGCCGAGGGCGTCGAGGTCGCGGTCGAAGTAGTCGCCGAGGTAGTGCCCGCCGAGCCAGCCGAGGGTGGGGCACAGCCAGGCGGCGAACACCCCGGCGGCCGTGGTCGTGTCCGCACCGGCCGCCGCTCCCGCGAGGCCGACCAGGCCGGGGTAGGCCAGGGTGTACGGCCGCCAGGTCTCCAGATGGGCGCGGAGGACGGCGCCCGCCGGGGCGCTCACCGGTCGCGGTCGACGGAGAGTTCCGCGACGGCGGCGAGCGCGTCGCGGGCCTCCGTCCCGGGCAGGTCCAGCAGCGCCGACCGGGCCCGCTCGCCCTCGGCGGCGGCCTCGGCGCGGGCGGCGGCGAGCGCGCCGGTGTCCTCCAGCAGGCGGCGTACGGTCTCCAGCGCCTCCTCCGGGGCGACGGCGCCGGTCAACGCCGCGTGCAGCCGGGCCCGTTCGCCCGCGTCGGCGCGCTGCCAGCACAGCAGTACGGGGAAGGTGGGGCGGCCGTTGACGACGTCACTCAGCGGCGACTTGCCGCTGGTCTCGGTGTCGCTGAGGAGCGGCAGCAGGTCGTCCGTCATCTGGAAGGCCCGGCCGAGGTGCTCCGCGAAGCGGCGCAGCGACTCCTCCACCGCCGCCGGGGCACCGGCGAGTTGGGCGCCGCCGACGCAGGCGGCGCGGAACAGCGCGCCGGTCTTCAGCGCGATCATCGCCAGGTACGGTTCCAGGCCGGAGCCGGGGTCGGCGCGCAGCTCGTCCTCCATGACCTGGCCGCGGCACAGGTCGACACCGGCGGCGGCGAGGGTCCGTACGACGGCCACCTGCCGCTCCCCCGGTATCCGGCCGTCGGCGGACTCGGCCACCGCCTGGAACGCGCCGATGATGAGGGCGTCACCGGTGACGATCGCGTTCGGCATGCCGTGCCGGGCCACCACCGTGGGCCGCCCGCGCCGGAGTTCGTCGCCGTCGATGACGTCGTCGTGCACGAGGGAGCCCACGTGCAGGCTCTCGATGCCGAGCGCGGCGGTGAGGGTGTCCTCGCGGTCCATGCCCGCCACGGCGGCGGACTCGGTGAACAGCAGCGGGCGCAGCAGCTTGCCGGGCGGCAGCATCGCCGCGTTCCCCAACGCGTCGACGCCGTCGGCGTCCTGGGGACATCGGCGCGTCAACTCCGCACGCAGCAGCCGCAAGGTCGGCTCCAGCGGGCCGGGTCCGCTGCGCGGCGGCAGCGTGGCGGGCGCGGCCCCGCCGCCGCCGGTCACGCCACGCCCCCGAACTCCGCGCGGAAGTCGGCGGCGAGCGCCGCGAACGCGTCGTTGGCCTCCCGTTCCGCGACGGTCACCCGGACGCCCTCGCCGGGCTTGCCGCAGACCATGACGCCGTGGTCGGCGCAGCGCTGCGTCAGCTCCTCGACGCCCTTCTCCAGCGGCAGCCAGACGAAGTTGGCCTGGCTGTCCGCGGACGTCCAGCCCTGCGCGGTGAGCACGCCGTGCAGCCGGTCGCGTTCGGCGGCGGTCTCCCGGCACTGGGCGGTGATCCGCTCCGCCTCGCCGAGCGCGGCGACGGCCGCGGCCTGCGCCACGGCGCTGACCCGCAGGAAGAGTTGGTGGCCGCGCATGGGCGCGAGCAGCGAGGGGTGTGCGACGAGGTAGCCGACGCGGAGGCTGAGCAGCCCGTACGACTTGGAGAACGTACGGACGACGCAGACCCGTTCGTCCTCGCGGTAGAGGTCGATGCCGTCGTCGGTGCGGCCGTCGTCGGTGAAGTCGAGGTACGCCTCGTCGACGACGACCTTCACGTGGGCGGGCAGCCGGTCCAGGAACGGGCGGAGCGTGCCCCGGTCGACGACGGTGCCGGTGGGGTTGTTGGGGTTGCAGACGACGACCAGCGCGGTCCGGTCGGTGACGGCGGCGGCCATCGCGTCCAGGTCGTGCCGCTCGTCGGTCAGCGGGACGCGGACGACCGAGGAACCGGCGTTCTCGGCCATCATCGGGTACGCCTCCCACGACGGCCAGGCGTGCACGGTGTGGGTGTCGGCGCCGGTGAAGGTGGTGAACAGCAGCTGGAGGAGCGCACCGGAGCCGGGGCCGACCATGACGTCGGCGGGCGGCACCGCGTGGTGCGCCCCGAGGGCGGCGGAGAGGCCGAAGCCGAGCGCGTCCAGCGTGCGGTGCGCCTGCCCGGCCGTGTCCCGTACGGCGTCCAGGACGGCGGGCAGCGGCGGGTGGTGCGTCTCGTTCAACGCCATCTGGTGGACGATCGCGCCGGGTTCGGTGACCGGCTGCATTCGGTTCCAGCCGCTCTTTTCTGACATCGATCCTCCAGGGCGGAGAGTGCCGACAGGTAGCCGGTGCGTACGGGCAGTCGGTGCGTACGGGCAGTCGGTGCGAAATCCTGCGGAAACCTTGCTGGTCCTCGCATAAGCGCCGGGTAAGCGCTCTCGGTGACGCCTTTCAGCGGCACACCGTAACCGCATCCCGTTCGGGAAAACCAGGCCCCGCGGGCGGTTCCGCGAGATTCCGGCTATCACGTGGATCTCGCGCGCGGAGCAAAACTCCATCCCTTCCCGCTGGCCCTCCGGATAGTCTCAACTCCTGCTCAAGAAACGTGCGCCGGATATTCCGGCGGGCGCTTCCGGTTCCTGCCCCGGAGCACAATTCGGTGTCCGTGAATGCCCGTTCCGGTGCCTCGTCGGGGGCGGGTGGGCATGCGGAAACGGGCACGGGGAGCGGGGGACGTGCCCGTTTCGACGCCCGGTCCGCACGTTCGCCGCCCGTACGGGGACCGTGGCACGTCTCCGGTGCGTGCCGGGACGAACTCCCGCGCAACGGACACCGTTCACCCTGCGGTCCCAGTGCGGGCACCCACGGTGACGCCCGCCCGGTGACGGAAATCGGCTCCGGTGGGACGACGGAACGGCGCACCCCGGACGGTCACCGCGACGGTGACACCCTCGGCCACCTCGGGCGACATGACGGATTTCCTCCGGATCGGGCCCTGTTCGCCCCGTTCCCGCCCTCCGCGCGCGCGGAGGGCAGGTACACGTACGGAGGGGAGGCACCTACGGGACGGGCGGGTGCCGCGCGGCCGGGCGCGCTCCGCGCGCGCGGAGGGCGAAGTGCCGGGCGGCCGCGTCCGGTCACCGGCTCCCGGCGGCCCGCACGCGCCGAGGGCGCGGCGGCGCGGGTCCCGCGATTCCGCTTGCGGCAGCGCGGCGGGTGGCGCGACCGGGCCGGCAGGAGACACCTCGACCCAATGGAATACGCGCGACGGGGAATTGGCGACGGTGACGCCGTACCGCAAAATCCATTCTGTGATACGCACCGCCGCGCACCCGGCGAATGTTCCGCACCGGGTATTCCCGGCACGTGCCGCCGCGCGCCGGAGCCGGACCGCGGTCACTGCCGCCCGGCACGTGCGACACGGGGCGTACGACCCGTTCCGGCGCAGGTCCGGGCACCTTCCGCCGTCCGCGGATATCGGCGCGAACACTCCCCGGCCGACCCGGGATCGGGCACCATGAGGCATGCTTCGCGAAGAGTGGCACGTGATCGGTCACGTGGCCGAGTTCCACGCCCGCGCCGGGGAATTCCTGCGCTCCCGGCCCGCCCGGCACAACACCGTGCTGACGGACGTCGAGAGACTTCGGGTACGCGGCGCACACCAGGAGGGCGGCGAAAGCGGCGTGTTCGGCGTTCTGGAGTCGGGCGGCGAGATCCGCGCGGCCTTCCACCCCACCCCGCGCGGTTACGTGGGCGCCACCCCGCTCACCCCCGGGCAGGCCGACGCCGCCGCCGCGCTCCTGCACCGCCTCGGCGCCACCCCGGCGGGCGTCGTCGCGGACCACGCGACGGCCGCCGCGTTCGCCCGCGCGTGGCAGGCGCGTACGGGCGCGGCGCCCGAGCCGTTCTGGCGTACGCACCTCTACCGCCTCGGCACGCTCACCCCGCCCCGCTCCCCCGCGCCGGGCCGGGGCCGCGCGGCGGGCGCGGCGGACCGGGAGCCCGGCGGGCACGTCGTGCGCTGGTGCCGGGCGTTCTGCGCCGAGGTCGGGGAGCGGGTCTCCCTCGACCTGATCGACGACGGCCGCTGGGCCGCGTCGCGTTTCGGGGACCGGCACTTCACGTTCTGGGAGACCCCGGAGGGCGTACCCGCCGCCATGGCGGCGACGACGGCGCCGACCGGCGGCATGGTCCGCGTGGACCCCGTCTACACCCCGCCGGAGCTACGGGGCCGTGGTTACGCGGCGGCCGTCACGACCGAGGTGAGCCGGGCCGCGCGGGAGGCGGGCGCGGCGGAGGTCGTGCTGTACGCGGACCCGGCCAACCCGGTGAGCAACGCCCTCTACCGGCGCCTCGGTTACACGCGCCTCGCGGACTTCAGCGGCTACCGCTTCCCCGCCACCTGACCCGCCGGTCCGTCCCGTTCGACCGTTCCGCTGTCCGGCCGTTCGGCGCGCGGTGGCGCACCTCCGGCCCCCGCGCGGGCCGCCTCCTACGGTCGGACCGCGCTGCGCCCTCTCCCCCGTGGCGTTCGCCAAGGCGGTGCGGGGGTTCGCGAGCGGCGCCACCGGGTCGGCGTTCGCCCGGCGCCTCCGCCGGGCAGCGCGCCCCCGGGCGACCACCCCGAGCGGGGCACCGGCCCCGGCCCGTCCCTCGGCGTCGACGCCACCACCTTCGGCCGCTGGCCCTCGCGGGGAACGCCTGGACGGGCGGGTGCGGGAGAGCCGGAGCGACGGGTGAACGGGCGTGCGCGGACAGGAGGTTCGGGGAGCCGGGCGGCGCGCGGGACCGTACGCCGTACGCGGCCGGACGGCGCGCTGCGTAGGCTCCCCCGCATGGACGGTGCGGAGGGTATGGACGGCGCGGGCGGGCTGCGGGAGCGGAAGAAGCGGCTGATGTACGGGCGGTTGTCGGACACGGCGATCGCGCTGTTCCTGGAGCGGGGCTTCGACCGGGTGACCGTCGCGGACGTCGCGGCGGCGGTCGACATCTCCAAGCCGACGCTGTTCCGGTACTTCCCCGCCAAGGAGGACCTGGTGCTGCACCGGTTCGCGGACCACGAGGGCGAGGCGGCCCGCGTGGTCGCGGGCCGCCCCGAGGGCCGCGCGCCGCTGGAGGCGCTGCGGCGGCACCTGTTGGACGGGCTGGACCGGCGCGACCCGGTGACCGGCCTCAACGACCACCCCGACGTCCTCGCCTTCCACCGGCTGCTGCACGCGACGCCGTCGCTCGTGGCGCGCCTGCACACGTACGGGGAACGGGACGAGGCCGCGCTCGCCGCCGCGCTCGCCCCCGCGTACGGCCCGGCGGGTGACGGGGAGCCGGACCCGGCGCTCCGGGCGCGACTGGCCGCTGGTCAGGTCGTCGCCGTCCAGCGGGTCCTCGCGTGGGAGAACTGGTCGCGGATCACCGGGGGCGGCAGCGCCGACGCCCGGTACGGGGCGGCCGTGGCCGCCGCCGAGGTGGCGTTCGCACAACTGGCGGCGGGACTGCCGGAGTTGGCCTGAGCACGGGGCGCGTCGACCCGCACAAACAAAACCAAGTCAAAAACGTTACCGGGTTGCATTATCGTGGCGGCATGCCACCCTCCGACCCGCTCCCCGCCCTGCCCGAGCCACCCGCCCCGCCGCTCGCGCCCGCCGCTCTCGACGACGCCCTCACCCGCGAACGCGCCCACCACGACACCTGCCGAGCCGCCCTGGACGCCATGGTCGCGGGCGCGCGCGAACAGGTCGTCGTCGGCGAGAACGCGTCCGCCTCCGGCGCCGACGCCGAAGTGCTCGGGTACCAACTGCGCAGCCAGGCCAAGGAGATGGCGGAGCTGCCCCCGGGCCCACTGTTCTTCGGGCGGCTCGACTTCGCCCCCGACCCGCGCGCGGCGGGCGACCACGCCGGGCAGGCGTACCACGTCGGCCGCATGCGCGTCGCCCGCGACCCGGCCGTACCCCCACTGGCCGTCGACTGGCGCGCGCCGGTCGCGCGCGCCTTCTACCAGGCGAGCGCCCGCGACCCGCGCGGCGTCGCCGTCCGGCGCCGCTTCGGCTGGGCGCCCGGCAGCCGGGGCGACTCGGCGGACCTGACCGCGCTGGAGGACGAGCACCTCGGCCGCGGCGAGACGCGTACGAGCGCGCTGCTGGCAGGCGAGATCGAGCGCCCCCGCGTCGGCCCCATGCGGGACATCGCCGCCACCATCCAGCCGGAGCAGGACGACCTCGTCCGCGCGGACCTGGCCGTCTCCCTCTGCGTGCAGGGCGCCCCCGGTACGGGCAAGACCGCCGTCGGGCTGCACCGCGTCGCGTACCTCCTCTACACCCACCACCAGCGCGTACGGCGCGGCGGCATGCTGATCCTCGGCCCCAACCGGGCCTTCCTCGCGTACATCGCCGCCGTGCTGCCCGCGCTCGGGGAGACGGGCGTACGGCAGGCCACCCTGCACGAGGAGATCGCCCGCCACCCCGTCACGGCGCGGGACGACGACACGGCCGCACGCGTCAAGCACGACGTGCGCATGGCGGAGGTCCTGCGTCGGGCGCTGTACGGGCGGGTGCACGCCGACGCGTCGGAGCCGTTGGTCGTGCCCGACGGGTCGTACCGGTGGCGGGTGCCCGCCGACGAGGTGGCGGCGCTCGTGCGGGACGTACGCGCCGAGGAACCGCCGTACGCCACCGGGCGCGAGCGCGTCCGTACCCGCCTCGTCCGCGCCGTACAGCGGCGGGCGGAGCACCGCGCCGGGCCGCGTACCGCCGCGTGGACGCGGCGGATCTCCCGGGCGCGGCCGGTCGCGGAGCTGCTCGACGCGGTCTGGCCCGACGCGGTGCCGGAGCAGGTGCTGGCTGAACTCCTGGCGGATCCCGGAGCGTTGGCGGTCGCGGCGGACGGACTGCTGGACGCCGACGAGCAGCGGGCCCTGCGGTGGGCCGCGCCGCCGCGCACGTACCGGTCGGCCCGCTGGTCGGCGGCGGACGCGGTGCTGCTCGACGAGGTGGCGGGGCTGGTCGAGCGGCCCGCCGGGTACGGGCACGTCGTGGTCGACGAGGCGCAGGACCTGTCGCCCATGGAGTGCCGGGCGGTGGCACGCCGTTCCCCGTTCGGTTCGCTGACCGTCCTCGGGGACCTCGCGCAGGGCACCACCCCGTGGGCGGCGCGGGACTGGCCGCGCTTCCTGGCCCACCTGGGGAAGCCGGACGCGGTGGTGGCACCGCTCAGCACGGGCTTCCGCGTGCCGGGCGCGGTCGCCGTACTCGCCAACGGCCTGCTGGGGCATCTCGGCGTGGACGTACCGCCCGCCCGTTCGCTGCGCCGTGACGGGGAGGCGCGGATCGAGCCGGTCGACGACGTGGCCGAGGCGACGGTCGCGGCGGTGAACTCGGCGCTGGCACGCGCCGGTTCGGTCGCCGTCGTGGCCGCCGACGACACGGCGCCGGAGCTGCGCGCGGCGCTGCGCGCGGCGGGCGTGGACGCCCACGGCCCCGACTCCGCCGGGGCCCGCGTCACCGTGGTGCCCGCCTCGGCGGTGAAGGGGCTGGAGTACGACCACGTGGTGGTGGCCGAACCGGCGGCGATCGTACGGGCCGAACCCCGGGGCCTCAACCGTCTCTACGTGGCGCTCACCCGGGCCGTCTCCCGCCTGCACGTCGTCCACGCCGAGCCGCTGCCCCCGGCGCTCGACCCCGGGCCCGGCTCCGGCTTCGGCTCCGGCTCCGGCTCCGGCTCCGGCTCCGGCTTCGCAGGGTGAACGGGCGTGCGCGGGACGGGGGTTCGGGCGCCTCGGCGGTGGTTCAGGCGGCGCGGCGACGGCGGGCGGGGTCGGCGAGCACGGCGGCGCCGTAGCCGGTGTCCTCGGGGTTGAGGTCCGTGCCGGGGGCCACGACGCGGTCGACCCGGTCGAGCACGTCGGCGTCGAGGACGAGGTCGGCCGCGCTCAGCTGGCTGTGCAGGTGGGCGGCGGTACGGGGCCCGACGACCGCCGCGGTGACCGCCGGGTGGGTGGTCACGAAGGCCAACGCCAGCTGGATGAGCGTCAGTCCGGCCTCGGCGGCGACGGCGGCCAGCTCGGTGGCGGCGTCCAGCTTGGCCTGGTTGCCGGGGATCTCCAGGTCGTAGTGGGCGGTGGTGGTACGGAACGGCATCGTGCGGGTGCGGTGGCTGGACGTGTCGGCGGCGCCCCGGTGCCAGCGCCCGGACAGCCAGCCCCCGGCGAGCGGGCTCCAGGCGAGGACGCCCATGCCGTACGTCTCGCAGGTGGGCAGCACGTCGGCCTCGACGCCGCGCGCGAGCAGCGAGTACGGGGGCTGTTCGCAGACGAAGCGCTCGCGGCCGCGCCGTTCGGCGGTCCACTGGGCCCGGACGAGGGAGGACGGGGGGAACGTGGAGGAGCCCGCGTAGCGGATCTTGCCCGCGCGGACGAGGTCGGTGAGGGCGCCGAGGGTCTCGTCCGGGTCGGTGGCGGGGTCCGGGCGGTGCACCTGGTAGAGGTCGATGTGGTCGGCGCCCAGGCGGCGGAGGCTGTCCTCGCAGGCCCGGATGATCCAACGGCGGGACGCGCCGCGCTCGTTGGGGCCGGGGCCCATGGGGCTGGACACCTTGGTGGCGAGGACGACGTCGTCGCGGCGTCCGGCGATGGCCTTGCCGACGAGGGTCTCGGACTCGCCGTCGGAGTAGACGTCGGCGGTGTCGACGAGGTTGACGCCCGCGTCGAGCGCGGTGCGGACGAGGGCGACGCAGTCGCCGGGGTCGGTGTTGCCCCACTTCCCGAGCATCATGGTGCCCAGGCAGAGGTTGCTGACCTGTACTCCGGTGGTTCCGAGCGTGCGGTAGCGCATGGCGGCGGTCCTTCCGAGGGGTGGGGCGAGGGGTGGAGGAGGGCGGAGCGGCCGGGGCGTACGGGCACACGGGTGCCTGCTACCGTTCCGGCATCCGACAGGCGGAGTCGGCTCCGCTTCTCCGGACGATAAGCGGAGCCGGCTCCGGATAGCAAGCGGTGCGGCGCCGCGAGCCGCCCCGCCCCGGACCGCCCCGGGAACCGCGAGGACCGCAGGAGGGCACCCCGTATGACCGCACCGTCCCCCCGTCCGGCCCGCGCCGACGCGCGCGCCAACGAGGACAAGCTCCTCGCCGCCGCCGCGACGGCCTTCGCGCGGGACGGCGCCGACGCCACCCTGAAGCAGATCGCGAAGGACGCGGGCGTCGGCATCGGCACCCTCTACCGGCGCTTCCCCACCCGCGAGCAACTGGTCGACGCCACCTACCGCTACGAGACCGCACGCCTCGCCGCCCGCGCCACGCCCCTCCTCGCCGAACTGCCCGCCGACCGGGCCCTGCGTGCGTGGATGTCCGAGGTCCTGGACTACCTCGCGGCCAAGCACGGCATGGCGGGGACGCTCCAGACCCTGCTGCGCGGCGACGCGCGGCTCGGCTCCCTGACCCGCGAGCAACTGACCGCCGCCGTCGAGGAGTTCCGCGTCGCGGGCGCCGAACAGGGCACCGTGCGCGGGGACGTGCCCGCCGAGGACGTCCTGGCCGCCCTGGCGGGCGTCACCCTCACCGCCGGTACGCGGGCCCAACGGGCTCAGGCGGAACGGCTGTTGGACCTCGTCCTGGACGGCGTGACCCGTACGGACAGCTGGCGCGGCACCCGGGAACGACCGTGACCACCACCGGCGACGGCGCGCGCGTACGGGATCGTCACAGGGCGGCCTAGACCACCGGGATCCGCTCCGGCCGCTCCGCCGGGTGGAACGCGGAGTCGCGGACCGGCCCGCCCGGCGGGCGCACGCGCTTCCGTCCGCCCGCCGCACCCGCTCGCCGTACGGTCGACGGCTGGGACCGACCGCGCAGGGCTGACCGTACGGCGGACGGTGCGGCGCACCCCGGGACGGGCGCGTACGGCCGCGTCCCGGGGGTCGGTGTCGCCGCCGCGCCTACGCGTCGGCGCCGTCCGCCGCCATGCTCTCCGCGAGGCTGCGCGGGCGCATGTCGGTCCAGTTGGCCTCGATGTGATCGAGGCACTCCTGGCGCGGCGCCGGTCCGTGCGCGACGGTCCAGCCCTCGGGGACGTCCGCGAAGTCGGGCCACAGGCTGTGCTGGCCCTCGTCGTTGACGAGTACGGAGTAGGTGCCGTCGGGGTTCTCGAACGGGTTCGTCACGGTGCTTCCTCGTGTTCTCTCGCGGTGTGGTGCGGGCGGTCGGGTGGGTCAGGGGGTCAGCCGGTGCCGCGCAGGGCTCCGGCGCGGTCGACCAGCGCGCCGAGCGCGCGGAACCAGGTCTCGGCCAGGTCCCGTACGGCCTCCTCCGGCAGTACGCCGGGCGCGAAGGTCCAGTGGGCGGACAGTTCGGGGCCGCCGGGGCGGTCCTCGGTCAGGGAGTTGACGGTCAGGGCGTGGGACAGCGGCATGTCCGGGTCGGCTTCGAGGTCCGCGGCGTCCGCCTCGGGGGCGTACGACCAGTCGGTGGCCTCCGGGACGCCGAACCGGCCCATGTAGTTGAACTCGATCTGCGGCGTGCCCAGTCGGGCCAGTCGCGCGCCCGCCTCCGGGTTGAGGTGGCGCAGCAGGCCGTGCCCGACACCGGCGTCGGGCAGGGCGGAGAGCCGTTCCCGTACGCGTTCCAGGGCCGTGTCCAGGGCGGGTCCGCCCGCGAACGCGTCGGCCAGGTCCAGCGGCCCGGGGTCGAGCCGTACGGGGACGACGCTGGTGAACCAGCCGACCGTACGCGACAGGTCCGCGTCACCCGCCAACTCCGCCTCGCGGCCGTGGCCTTCGAGGTCCACGAGCACCGAACGGCCGCCCGTGGCCGGGCCGTCGGGCGCGTCCGCGCCGTCCGCCGGGCCCGCCTCCGTACGCCGTCGGCGCCAGTCGGCGACGGCCAGCGCGAGGGCGGTGAGCAGCACGTCGTTGACGGTCGCCCCGTACGCGCTCGGCACCCGGCTGAGCAGTGGCGCCGTACGGTCGGCCGGGAGCGTCAGCGACACGTGCCGGGAGGCGGCGGTGACGTCGACGGACGGGTCGAGGGGGCGGGTCAGGGGCAGCGGGTCGGCGTCGGCCAACATCCGTGTCCACAGCGGGAGTTCGTCCTCGCGGGCCGGGTCGAGGGCGCGTTCCGCGAGCGTCGTGGACCAGCGCCGGAACGACAGGCCGACGGGGGCGAGGGACGGTTCCCGGCCCCCGGACACGTCGCGCCAGGCGGCGGCCAGGTCGGGCAGCAGCACCCGCCAGGACACGCCGTCCACCACGAGGTGGTGGATCAGCAGCAGCAGCCGCCCGGGCCGGTCGCGTCCCCGGTCGAACCAGACGCCGCGGATCATGGCGCCCGCGTCCGGGTCGAGGCCGCGTTGCGCCTCGCGGGCGTGCGCGGCGACGGTCTCCCACAGGGCGGCCTCGTCGGCGTCGGCCGCGTCGACCCGTACGAGCCACGCCGCCGGGTCGAGCGTACCCACGGCGGGCACGTGCAGCGCCCAACCCGCTCGCCCGTCACGGCCGGCCGCGGCGCCGTCGGCGGCCGAAGCGGACCGGTCGAGGCGGGCGCGGAGCAGGTCGTGCCGGTCGGTGACGGCGCGCAGCACGGTCCGCAGCGCGGCCTCGTCCACCTCGGCGGGCGTCTGCACGAACGCCGCCTGGTGGTATCCGGCGATCGGGCCGCCCTGCTCGCGCAGCGCGTGCATGATCGGCGTCAGCGGGACCGTGCCCGTGCCGTCGTCGTGCGCCGGTGCCGCCGCGGCCGGGTCCACCTCGGTGGCGACCTCGGCCAGCGCGGCGACCGTACGCCGCTGGAACACCTGGCGCGGTGTCACCCGCAGGCCCGCCGCGCGGGCCCGGCTGACCAGCTGCATGGCGACGATGCTGTCCCCGCCGAGGGCGAAGAAGTCGTCGTCGGCGCCGGTCGCGGGCAGGCCCAGCGCCTCCGCGAAGAGGTCGGCCAGGGCGCGTTCCACGCCGTCGGCCGGGGCGCGTCCGCCCGCGAGGGTGAACTCCGGCGCGGGCAGCGCCTTCCGGTCGAGCTTGCCGTTGGAGAGCAGCGGCAGCCCGTCCAGGACGACGACGGCCGCCGGGACCATGTAGTCGGGCAGCAGGGACGCGGCGTGGGCGCGGAGCGCGGCCGGGTCGGCGCCGGAACCCTCGGAGACCTGGGCTCCCTCGGCGTCCTCCGCCGGGACGACGTACGCCGCGAGCTGCCGTACGCGCGGCCGGTCCTCGCGGGCCACGACCACCACCTGGCCGACCGCCGGGTGGCTGTCCAACGCGGCCTCGATCTCGGCCAGTTCGACGCGGAAACCGCGGATCTTCACCTGGTCGTCGGTGCGCCCGCGCAGGTCGATCCGCCCGTCCCGGGTCCAGCGCGCCAGGTCGCCCGTACGGTACATGCGGGTGCCGGGCGGCCCGTACGGGTCGGCCGTGAACCGTTCGGCGGTCAGCGCGGGCCGCTCCAGGTAGCCGCGCGCCAGACCGTCACCGGCGAGGTACAACTCGCCGGTGACGCCCGGCGGTACGGGCCGCAGCGCCGCGTCCAGCACGTACGCGCGGGCGTTGCCCACGGGGCGGCCGACCAGCGGCCGGGCGCTGTCGGCGACGCGGGCGGCGAGGGCGTCGACGGTGGCCTCGGTGGGGCCGTAGAGGTTGTACGCGTCGGTGGACCGCAGTCGGGACAGCTCGGCCCACAGCGAGTCCGGTACGGCCTCGCCACCGACGCCGACGGCCGCCAGCGGGCAGTCGCCGTCCGCGAGCAGCCCGGTGTCCGCCATGCGCGCCAGGAACGACGGCGTGACCTCGATGAAGTCCAGCTCGCGCGTACGGATCGCCGCCGCCGCCAGCTCCGGGTCGCGGCGGGTGTCGTCGTCCAGGACGTGCAGCGCGTGCCCGTCGAGCAGCCACAGCTGCGGCTGCCAGGACGCGTCGAACGAGAACGACCAGGCGTGCCCGACCCGCAGGTGGCGGCGGCCCGTGCGGGCCTTCGCCGGGTCGTGCAGGTCGCGCCGGTGGCTGTGGAAGAGGTTGACGACGCTCGCGTGGGCGACGAGGACGCCCTTGGGGCGGCCGGTGGAGCCGGACGTGTAGATGACGTACGCCGGGTGCCTCGGGTCGGGGCCCGTGGCCAGGTCGTCGCCGGACCGGGCGGCGAGCTGGTCGGCGGTGCCGGGTCCGTCCAGCAGCAGGCGCGGCACACCGTACGGTCCGTCCTCGGCCGGGAGCGCGTCCGCGAGCGCCCGCGTGGTGACGGCCAGCACGGGGCGGGCGTCGTCCAGCATGGCGCGTACGCGCTCGGCGGGCAGGTCGGCGTCCACGGGCAGGTACGCGGCGCCCGCCTTGAGGACGGCGAGCATCGCCGTCAGGAAGTCCGCCGTGCGCGGCAGCGCCAGCGCGACGAGGCGTTCCGGGCCCGCGCCGCGCTCGGCCAGCAGCCGGGCGAGGCGGTTGGCGCGCGCGTTCAGCTCCGCGAACGTCCAGGTCACGTCGCCCGCCACCACCGCCACCGCGTCCGGGCTCTCCGCCGCCCGCGCCTCGAACAGGGCCGGTACGGTCGCGGGCGCGCCGGGTGCGACGGGCAGCGCGGTGTCGTTCCAGCCGTGCAGGGCGGCGTGCCGGTCCCGCTGCGTGAGGGTGTCGACGCGCCCCACCGGCTGCGCCGTGTCGGCGGCCATCGCCTCGAAGACGCGCACCATCGCGGCGGTGATCCGCTCGGCGTCGACCCGGTCGAACAGGTCCGTGCGGTACTCGGCGGTCAGCCGCAGCCGTTCCTCCGGCTCGACGGCCCACGTGAACGGGTAGTGCGTGGAGTCCAAATGCTCCCGTACGGCGGCGCGCAGCCGCGCGTCGGACCGGGCGCCGTCCGACGCGCCGGGCACGTCCGGGGTCAGGGGCACGTCGGGGTACGACTCGAACACCACGAGCGTGTCGAAGAGTTCACCGAGCCCGGCCCGGCGCTGGATGTCCGCCAGCCCGAGGTGCTGGTGCGCCAGCAGCCGCGACTGCTCGTCCTGGAGGCGGTCCAGGAAGGCGGCGAGCGGCTCCCGTTCGTCGATCCGGACCCGTACGGGCACGGTGTTGATGAACAGGCCGATCATCGACTCCACACCGGCCAGCTCCGGCGGGCGGCCGGAGACCGTCGCGCCGAACACCACGTCGTGGCGGCCGGTGAGCCGGGACAGGACGACGCTCCACGCCGCCTGGACGAGGGAGTTGACGGTCAGCCCACGGGACCGGGCGAGGCCGGTGAGGGCGTCGGTCAGCTCCGGCGTCAGCCGGGTGGTGAGCGTGGCGGGCACCGCCGGGGCCCGGTTGGGGTCGGCGGGCACGAGGTGGACGGGCTCCTCCAGCCCGTCCAGCGCCTCCGCCCAGGCGGCGGCGGACGCCTCCCGGTCCTGGCGGGCGAGCCAGGCGAGGTAGTCGCGGAAGGGCGGCGCGGCGGGCGGCGTCTCGCCCGCGTACAGCGCGGACAGCTCGCCCATCAGCCGGGGCACGGACCAGCCGTCCAGCAGCAGGTGCTGGTGCGACAGCACCAGCCGGTGCCGCTCCGGCCCGAACCGCACCAGCGCCAGCCGCAGCAGCGGCGGGGCGGCCGGGTCGAACCGGCGGCGCTCCTGCTCCAGGCAGCGGAGCCAGCGGCGTTCGCGTACGGCGTCGGGGGCGGCCTCCGTGCCGTCGGGGCCGTACGCCTCGGAGTCCGCACCGTCCACCGGGTCCGTCAGGTCCAGCTCGCGCCACGGCAGCGCGGCCGTGCGCGGGACGAGGGCGACGGGACGGCCGGACGACAGGTACCGGAAGGCGGCCCGCAGGTTGGCGTGCCGGTCCAGCAGGGCCTGCCCGGCGCGGCGCAGCCGGGCGGCGTCCACGGGGCCTTCGAGGTCGTACGCCACCTGCACGGTGTAGACGTCCGGGCTGTCGGCGCCCGAGTCGAACGAGGCGTGGAACAGCAGCCCCGACTGGAGCGGCGACAGGGGCAGCACCTCGGTGGCGCCGAGGGCGGCCAGTTCGGCGCGTTCGTCGTCCGTGGGCGTGAACAGGGCTTCCGTACCGGGCGCGTGGGACGGTCCGTCCCCGTCCAGGACACCCGCGACGGCGGCGAGCCCGGCCGGGCCCTTGTGCCGGAACACGTCGCGCGGCGTGACCGCCAGCCCGGCGGCGCGGGCGCGCGCGACGAGCTGCATGGCGACGATGCTGTCCCCGCCGAGGGCGAAGAAGTCGTCGTCGGCGCCGACGCGTTCGAGGCCGAGGACGTCCGCGAACAGGTCGCAGAACAGCTGCTCGTGGGGTGTGCGGGGGGCGGTGTCGCCGGTCTCGGCGGCGAAGTCCGGGGCGGGGAGGGCCTTACGGTCCAGCTTGCCGTTGGCCGTCAACGGCAACGCGTCCAGGACCACCACGGCGGCCGGGACCATGTGCTCCGGCAGCACCCCACCCACATGCGCACGCAACGCCCCGGAGTCCGGGGCCTGTTCGGGCGCCGGGACCACATACGCCACCAACCGACCGTCACGGGCGATCACCGACGCGTGGGCCACGGAGTCGTGCGCGGTCAGAACGGTCTCGATCTCACCCGGCTCCACACGGAAACCACGCACCTTCACCTGATCGTCCGTACGACCCAGATACTCCAACGTGCCATCCGCGTTCCACCGCGCCAGGTCACCCGTGCGATACATCCGCTCACCCGGCGCCCCGAACGGATCAGCCGTGAACCGCTCCGCCGTCAACCCCGGCCGCGACAGGTACCCACGGGCCAACTGCACACCCGCCACATACAGTTCACCCGCCACACCCACCGGCACCGGACACAAGCCAGCGTCCAACACATACGTGCGCGTGTTCCACACCGGACGACCGATCGACACCCGCTCCACACCCGCCGCCACCTCGACAGCGGTCACATCCACCGACACCTCCGTCGGCCCGTACAAGTTGTGCAACCCCACACCCGGCAACACCTCATGCACCCGCCCGGCCACCGCCACCGGCAACGCCTCACCACTGCACACCACACGCCGCAGACCGACGCACTCACCCGTGGTCGGTTCGTCGAGGAAGGCGCGCAGCATGGACGGTACGAAGTGGGCGGTGGTGACGCCCTGTTCGCGGATGAGTCGGGCGAGGTACGCGGCGTCCTTGTGACCCTCCGGCTTCGCCAGGACCAGCGAGGCGCCGGTGATCAGGGGCCAGAAGAACTCCCACACGCTGACGTCGAAGCTGGCAGGCGTCTTCTGCAACACCCGATCCGACGCGGCGAGTTGATACGTGTCCTGCATCCACAACAACCGGTTCACGATCCCGCCATGCGGCACCACCACACCCTTCGGCGTACCCGTCGAACCCGACGTGTAGATCACATACGCCGCACCCAACACGTCATACGCAGCAGGCAACTCACCCTCAGGCCCCTCCGGAAGCCCACCCTCGACCACACACACCACACCCGCGTCACGCAACATCCACGCACGACGCTCCACCGGATACCCCGGATCAACCGGCAGATACGCGGCCCCCGCACGATGCACCGCGAGCAACGCCACCACCAACTCCACCGAACGCGGCAACACCACCCCCACCACGCACCCCGCACCCACACCAGCCCCAGCCAACACCCGCGCCGAACGCTCCACCCACGCATCCAACTCCGCATACGACAACGCCTGATCCTCAAAGACCACCGCCACCGCATCCGGCGTACGCGACACCTGCGCACGGAACAACTCCGGCAACGTCGTCGCAGGCACCTCACGCCCCGTCGCGTTCCACTCCCCCACCACCACAGAACGCTCCGCGTCCCCCAACACCACCAGATCCCGCACCACACCATCCGGCGCCACCACCACCTGCCCCAACAACCCGACCAGACGGGCTGCGAGGCGTTCGACGGTCTCGTGGTCGAAGAGGTCGGCGCTGTACTCGATCCAGCTCTCGATGCCCTCGCCCTCGCCCTGTTCGACGAAGTCGAAGCTCAGGTCGAACTTGGCGTTCTGCTGGCCGAGCGGTTCGCGCGCGGCGTGCAGACCGGGGAACTCCGGTGCGGCGCCCGGGGAGTCGAGGTGGACGACCATGACCTGGAAGAGGGGGTGGCGGGCCAGCGAACGTGTCGGGTTGGCCGCTTCCACCAGCCGCTCGAACGGCAGGTCCTGGTGCTCGTACGCGGCGAGGTCGGTGTCGCGTACGCGTGTCAGCAGCTCCGCGAACGTCGGGTCGCCGGACACGTCGGTGCGCAGCACCAACGTGTTCACGAAGAACCCGACCAGGTCCTCCAGTTGCTCGTCGGAGCGGCCGGAGATGGGCGCGCCGAGCGGGATGTCGTCGCCCGCGCCCAGCCGGTGCAGCAAAGTCGCCGTCGCCGCCTGGAAGACCATGAACATGCTGACGCCGTGCTCGTGGGCCAGCGCGCGCAGGCCGCGCGTCAGCTCGGCGTCGAGGGTGAACCCGACGGCGCCGCCCCGGCGGGTGCTCTCCTGCGGGCGCGACCGGTCGGTGGGAAGCGCCAGCTCCTCCGGCAGCCCGGCGAGTGTCCGCTGCCAGTAAGCGAGTTGACGTGCCTGCGGTCCGTCGTCGTCCGCGCCGTCCCCTCCGGTACCTTCCCCGGCACCGGCAGGGGCGGCGCCGCCGAGCAGCTGGTGCTGCCAGCGCGCGTAGTCCGCGTACTGCACGGGCAGCGGCGCCCACTCCGGCGCCTCGCCCGCGCGGCGCGCGCGGTAAGCCGTGGACAGGTCCCGCCACAGCGGCCCCTCGGACCACTCGTCGGTGGCGATGTGGTGGACGACGAGCAGCAGCACGTGCTCGTCCGCCGCCAGCGTGAACAGGTGGGCGCGCAGGGGCACTTCGGTGTCGAGCGCGAACCCGGCACCGGTGGCCTCCGCCAGCCGTGCGGGCAGCTGCTCGGCGGTGACCCGTTCGTACCGTACGAGGTCACCGATCTCCGCCGGGTCCCGTACGACCTGGTGGGCGCGGCCGTCGCGTTCGGGGAAGACCGTGCGCAGGCTCTCGTGCCGTGTGACGAGGTCGCGCAGGGCGGCGGCCAGCGCGTCGCGGTCCAGGTCGCCGGTGAGGCGCCAGGCGGCGGGGATGTTGTACGTGCCGTCGGGGCCGTCGATGCGGTCGAGCAGCCACAGGCGCTGCTGGGCGAACGACAGCGGGAGCGTGTCGGGGCGTTCGCCCGCGGCCAGTACGGGCAGGGCTCCGCCGTCGGCGGACCGTTGCGCGTCGGCCGCGCGCGCGGCGAGGCGTACGGCGAGGCGCGCGGCCGTGGGAGCTTCGAAGACGTCCCGTACGGTCAGCTCGGCGCCGAACGCAGTACGGACGCGGCTGGCGAGGCGCATCGCGAGCAGCGAGTGGCCGCCGAGGGCGAAGAAGTCGTCGTCGGCGCCGACGCGTTCGAGGCCGAGGACGTTCGCGAGGAGTCCGCAGAGGATCTCCGTACGCGGGTCGTGGGGTGTGCGGGGGGCGGTGTCGCCGGTCTCGGCGGCGAAGTCGGGGGCGGGGAGGGCCTTACGGTCCAGCTTGCCGTTGGCCGTCAACGGCAACGCGTCGAGGACGACCACGGCGGCCGGGACCATGTGCTCCGGCAACACCCCACCCACATGCCCACGCAACACCGCACTGTCCGGGGCCTGTTCGGGCGCCGGGACCACATACGCCACCAACCGACCCTCACGAGCCACCACGGACGCGTGGGCCACGGAACCGTGCGCGGTCAGAACGGTCTCGATCTCACCCGGCTCCACACGGAAACCGCGCACCTTCACCTGATCATCCGTACGGCCCAGGTACTCCAACGTGCCATCCGCGTTCCACCGCGCCAGGTCACCCGTGCGATACATCCGCTCACCCGGCGCCCCGAACGGATCAGCCGTGAACCGCTCCGCCGTCAACCCCGGCCGCGACAGGTACCCACGGGCCAACTGCACACCCGCCACATACAGTTCACCCACCACACCCACCGGCACCGGACACAAGCCAGCGTCCAACACATACGTGCGCGTGTTCCACACCGGACGACCGATCGACACCCGCTCCACACCCGCCGCCACCTCGACAGCGGTCACATCCACCGACGCCTCCGTCGGCCCGTACAAGTTGTGCAACCCCACACCCGGCAACACCTCATGCACCCGCCCGGCCACCGCCACCGGCAACGCCTCACCACTGCACACCACACGCCGCAGGCTGGAGCAGTGGGCGGCGGTGGGCTCCTCCAGGAAGAGCTGGAGCATGGAGGGCACGAAGTGCACCGTGGTGACGGCCTGTTCGCGGATGAGTGCGGCCAGATAGGCCGGGTCCTTGTGGCCTTCGGGCCGGGCGAGTACGAGTCCCGCGCCGGTGATCAGGGGCCAGAAGAACTCCCACACGCTGACGTCGAAGCTGGCAGGCGTCTTCTGCAACACCCGATCCGACGCGGCGAGTTGATACGTGTCCTGCATCCACAACAACCGGTTCACGATCCCCCGATGCGGCACCACCACACCCTTCGGCGTCCCCGTCGAACCCGACGTGTAGATCACATACGCCGCACCCAACACGTCGTACGAGCCAGGGAGTTCACCCTCAGGCCCCTCCGGAAGCCCACCCTCGACCACACACACCACACCCGCGTCACGCAACATCCACGCACGACGCTCCACCGGATACCCCGGATCAACCGGCAGATACGCGGCCCCCGCACGATGCACCGCGAGCAACGCCACCACCAACTCCACCGAACGCGGCAACACCACCCCCACCACGCACCCCGCACCCACACCAGCCCCAGCCAACACCCGCGCCGAACGCTCCACCCACGCATCCAACTCCGCATACGACAACGCCTGATCCTCAAAGACCACCGCCACCGCATCCGGCGTACGCGACACCTGCGCACGGAACAACTCCGGCAACGTCGTCGCAGGCACCTCACGCCCCGTCGCGTTCCACTCCCCCACCACCACAGAACGCTCCGCGTCCCCCAACACCACCAGATCCCGCACCACACCATCCGGCGCCACCACCACCTGCCCCAACAACCCGACGAGACGCGACACCAGTCGCTCCGCCGTGGTGTCGTCGCACAGGTCGGTGGCGTACTCCAGGAGGAGCACCAGTCGGTCGTGGCCCGGTTCGTCGACGAAGGTGAAGTGGAGGTCGAACTTGGCCATGCCGGTGTCCATGTCGAACCACTCGGTCGGCAGGTCGATCACGTCGGGGTCGCCGTCGGGCCGGTAGTGGTAGCCGATCATGACCTGGAACAGCGGGTTGCGGCCCGCGCGCCGTACGGGGTTGACGGCCTCGACGACCTGGTCGAACGGCAGGTCCTGGTGGGCGAACGCCTCCAGGGCCGATTCCCGTACGCGCGCGAGGAGTTCACGGAACGTCGGGTCGCCGGACACGTCGGTGCGCAGCACCAACGTGTTCACGAAGAACCCGACCAGGTCGCCGAGCGCGTCGTCCGTGCGGCCCGCGATGGGCGCGCCGAGCGGGATGTCGTCGCCCGCGCCGAGCCGGTGCAGCAAAGTCGCCGTCGCCGCCTGGAAGACCATGAACATGCTGGTGCCGGTGGCCGTCGCCAGGTCGCGGAGCGCCTGCCCGGTGCCGTCGGGCAGCTCCACGCGGACCTTCGCGCTGCGGCCGGTGGCGTCGGCCTCGCGCGGGCGGGTCCGGTCGACGGGCAGCGGCAGTTCCTCGGGGAGGTCGCGCAACGCGTGGGTCCAGTAGGCGAGTTGCTCGTCACCGACCTGCGCCAGCAGGGTGTCCTGCCACAGGGTGTAGTCGGCGTACTGCACGGGCAGCGGCGCCCACCGCGGCGCCTCGCCCGCGCACCGGGCGCGGTAGGCGGTGCCGAGGTCCGTGAGGAACGGGCGGTCGGACCACTCGTCGGTGGCGACGTGGTGCAGGACGAGCGCCACGACGTGGTCGTCCGCGTCGACACGGAACACCTCGCAGCGCAGCGGGAGTTCACGCGTCAGGTCGAACGGGCGGCGCTGCGCCCCGGCGACCAGGCGGCGCAGCGCGGCGTCCGTGCCGCCCTCGTCCGACTCGTCCCCGGGACCGGCGACCTCCGTGACCGTGAACTCCGGTTCCGCCTCCTCGGCCGGGACGATCCGCTGGTACGGCTGCCCGTCGGCGTCCGGCAGCAGGGTGCGCAGCACCTCGTGCCGCCCGGCCACGTCCCGTACGGCGGCGCGCAGCGCGTCCGTGTCGAGCGGGCCGCGCAGCCGTACGACCAGCGGGAAGTTGTACGCGACGCCGCTGCCGGTGATCCGTTCGACGAGCCGCAGACGGCGCTGTGCCGCCGACAGCGGTACGCGCGGGGGCCGTTCGGCGGCGGCGGTCACGGCGGGTCGGGCGGGGCGGCCCGAGTCGGCGCGCGCGGCGAGGAGTTCGGGCGTGGGCGCCTCGAACAGGTCGCGGATGGCCAGCTCGGCGCCCAGTTCCGTACGGGCCCGGCTGATGAGCCGGGTGGCGAGCAGGGAGTGGCCGCCGAGGTCGAAGAAGCCGCCCTCGGCGCCGACTTCGGGCAGTCCGAGCACCTCCGCGAAGAGGCGGCAGAGCACCTCCTCCTCCGGGGTGCGCGGCCCGCGTCCGGTGCTGCCGGTGGCGACGGCGGGCACCGCGTCGGGCAGGGCCCGGACGTCCAGTTTGCCGTTGGCGTTCATGGGCAGCGCGTCGAGGGTGACGAACGCGGTGGGCACCATGTAGTCGGGCAGCCGCTGCCGCAGATCGTCGCGGACGTCGCGGACGAGGGCGTCGGCCGCGCGCGCGGCGGTGGGCGTGTTGGCGTACGGGGCGGTGCCGCCGCCGGGCCGGTAGAGCCCCGCCGTACGTCCGACGGGCTCGGTGCCACGGGTGAACACGGCGTCGTAGCGGCCGGTTTCGGGCGCGTACGTGGTGAGGGCGCGGTAGCCGTGCGCGGCGGCGAGCGCGTGCAGGTCCTCCGGGTCGACCCCGTCACCGCCGTCACGGCCGTCGAAGGCGTCGCCGGGTGCGGGCAGGTGGCCCGTGGACAGGGCGTGGAGCGCGGCGAGTTCGCCGGTCGTACGGGCGTCGGGGACGCCGTCGACGCGCAGCGCGTCGGGTCGTTCGGCGCCGAGGAGGGCGGCGAGGGCGTCCGTACCGGCCCACGGCTCGGCCCGTACGCCGGACAGGTCGCGCGCGGCGGCCGTGGTGAAGCCCTCACCGTCCGGCTCGCCGTCGTCCCCCGCGCGCAGCAGCACGGCGTCGTAGCGGTGCCGGGTCAGCTCGTTGTGGTGCTGCCCGCGCTTGGTGCGCAGGTCGACGCCGTACCCGTGGGCGTCCGCGAGGGCGGTGAAGTAGTCGGGGTCGACGAGGAGTTCCTTCTCCAGCCGCAGCCCCCGTTCGGCCGCCGCGCGTACGGCGTCCGCGTCGGCGCCGTCCCCGGCGCGGGCCAGCTGGATCGCCGCGTGGAAGGCGGGCGCCAGGCGCGGGTTGCGGACGTCCCCGACGAACAGCGCGCCGCCCGGCCGCAGCAGCCGCATGGCGCCGGTGACGACCTCGGTGAGGTAGTCGGCGCTGGGGAAGTACTGGATGACGGAGTTGATGACGACCGTGTCGAAGAAGTCCTCGGGCAGCCCGTCCGTCTCGTGGGCGGCGCGGCAGCGCAGCTCGACCTTCGCGGCGAGCGCGGGGTCGCGGCGCAGGTCGTCGCCGATCTTGCGGATGACGGGCGCGGCGAAGTCCGTCGCCCAGTACGCCTCCACCCGCGGCGCGAGGCGGGACAGCAGCAGGCCGGAGCCGACGCCGATCTCCAGCACGCGGCGCGGGCGCAGCTCGGTGATGCGGGCGACGGTCCGCTCGCGCCAGTCGCTCATCTCCGCGAACGGGATGGGCTGCCCGTCGTAGCTGCTGTCCCAGCCCGCGTAGTCCTCGGTGAAGACGGCGGTGCTGATCCGCTCGTACTCGTCGGAGTACACCTCCTGCCACTCACCGACGTGCGCGGTCTCGGCCGACTCGCGTTCCGCGCCGGTGTGTTCGGCGGGTACGACGTAGCCGACGAGGCGCTGCGTGCCGGGAGTGGCCGGGTCGTCGCGGGCGATGACGGCGGCCTGCGCGACGCGTTCGTGCGCGGTGAGGGCGGTCTCGATCTCGCCGAGTTCGACGCGGTGGCCGCGCACCTTGACCTGGTCGTCGGTGCGGCCGAGGAAGTCGAGGTTGCCGTCGGCGCGGCGGCGTACGAGGTCCCCGGTGCGGTACATGCGCTCGCCGGGCTCGCCGTACGGGTCCGCGACGAAGCGTTCGGCGGTCAGCCCGGGGCGGTCCAGGTAGCCGCGGGCGAGGCCGATCCCGGCGATGTACAGCTCGCCGGGCACCCCGTCGGGCACGGGCCGCAGCCAGGCGTCGAGGAGGTGCGCGCGGGTGCCGCGGATGGGGCGGCCGACGGTGGGGGTGGCGCTGTCGAGGGTGCCGCCGCCGAGGGTGTTGATGGTGTACTCGGTCGGCCCGTACAGGTTGTAGCCGAGCGTGCCGTCCGCGTCCCGCAGCCGCTGCCACACCGTCTCGGACACGGCCTCGCCGCCGAGCAGCACCAGCGGCGGCCGGTGGCCCTCCAGCAGGCCCTGCTCGATGAGCACGTGGGCGTACGTGGGCGTGACGTTGACGACGTCCACGCGGTGCGCCTCGCAGTACGCGACGAGGGCGTCCGCGTCGCGGCGCAGCTCCTCGTCGCAGACGTGCACCTCGTGGCCCTCGACGAGCCAGAGCAGCTCCTCCCACGACATGTCGAACGCGAACGACACGGTGTGCGCGACGCGCAGCCGTCGTCCGCCCGCGGCGGCGATCGCGGGTTCGAAGATCTCCCGCTGGTGGTTGAGCTGCATGTTGGTCAGGCCGCGGTAGGGCGTGACGACGCCCTTGGGGCGGCCGGTGGAGCCGGAGGTGTAGATGACGTACGCCGGGTGCTCCAAGCTGAAGCGCGGGCGTTCCGCCTCGGTGACGGGCCCGGCGGGCAGCGCGTCGAGGGCGGCGGCGGTCTCCGGGGCGTCGAGGCGTACGCGCGGGGTGTCCGGCGCGGCGTCCGCGAGGCGCGCGGCGACGGCGTCGGTGGTCAGCAGCAGCCGGGGGCGGGCGTCACCGAGGGTGGCGGCGAGGCGGTCGTCGGGGTGGTCCAGCTCCAGCGGCAGGTACGCGGCGCCGGTGCGGAGCACGGCGAACAGCGCGGCGACCGTGTCGAGGGAGCGCGGCAGGGCGAGCGCGACGGTCCGCTCGGGGCCCGCGCCACGGGCCAGCAGCAGCCGCGCGAGGCGGTTGATACGGGCGTCGAGCTGCGCGTACGTCCAGGTGTCCCCGCCGCAGACGAGCGCGGTGGTGCCGGGGGTGCGTACGGCCTGCGCGGCCAGCAGGTCCGCGACGGTCTCCGTCGGTTCGGGTACGCGGCTGTCGGCGGCGGCGCCCGCCAGCTCGGCGCGTTCGGCGGGCAGCAGCGGGTCGAGGCGGCCGACGGGGGCGGCGAGGTCGCGGGTGAGCCGGTCCACGAGCAGCGTGAAGCGGTCGAGGAGGGCGCGGGCCCGGTCGCCGTCCACGACGTCCGGCCGGTGGGCGAGGGTGACGCGGACGCTGCGGCCCGGGGTGACGACGAGGTTGACGGGGTAGTGGGTGGCGTCGACGTTGGCGACGGCGGTGGCGCCGTAGCGGTCGCTCAGCTCCCCGAGGCGTTCGTCGGTGTCGCTGTTGCGCAGCACGAAGAGGGTGTCGAACAGCCGCCGGTGGCCGGTCTCGGCCTGGAGGACGCCGAGGCCCAGGTACTCGTACGGCATGACCTCCAGCCGTTCGTCCTGGACGCGCCGCAGCAGGTCGAGCACGGGCTCGGCCGGGTCGTACGCGACGCGCGCCGGGACGGTGTTGAGGAACATGCCGATGACGTGCTCTATGTCCGGGACCTCGCTGGGGCGGCCCGCGACGGTCGTGCCGAAGACGACGTCGGTACGGCCGGTGGCGGTGGCCAGCGCGAGGCCCCAGGCGGCGGTCAGCACGGTGTTGAGGGTCAGGCCGTGGCCGCGCGCGGTGTCCCGCAGCCGCTCGCCGACGTCGCCGGGGAGCGTGACGTCCAGGTGCGTGGGGATGTCGGGTTCCAGGCCCTGGTCGGCGGCGGCCAGCAGGGTGGGCTCGGCGAGGCCGTCGAGGGCGCCGCGCCACACGCGGGTGGCCTCGGCGGTGTCCTGGGTGTCGAGCCAGCCGAGGTAGTCGCGATACGAGCCGGGGGCGGGCAGCCCGGCGGGGTCGCCGTCGGACGCGTACAGCGCGAACAGCTGGTCGAGGAAGAGCCAGGCGGACCAGCCGTCCCAGAGCAGCAGGTGGCGGCCGACGACGAGCCGGTCGCCGCGCGCGGCGCCGAGGCGTACGAGCAGCACGCGGAACAGCAGCGGGCGGGTGAGGTCGAAGCGGCGGGAGCGTTCGGCCTCCGTCAACTCGGCCAGGCGGGCGTCCTGTTCGGCGGTGGGCAGCCCGGACAGGTCGACCTCCTCCAGGGGCACCTCCGGGTCGCGGACGATGAACTGCACGGGCTGCCGCAGCCCGGCGCTGGTGAACCCGGCGCGCAGGCTGGGGTGCCGGTCGAGGAGTACGCGGGCGGCGGCGCGCAGCCGGTCCGCGTCGAGGGGCGCGGCGAAGTCGAACGACTCGTGCACGGTGTAGACGTCGATCGCGCCGTCGTCGTACGTCGAGTGGAAGAACAGCCCTTCCTGGAGCGGGGCGAGCGGCCAGATGTCCTCGACGGGGCCGGGGCTCAGCTCGTGGACGCGCGCGGTCTCCTCGGCGGTGAGGGCGAACTCCGCTCGGGGCGCGGCCTGTTCGGCCGCCGGTCCGCTGTCGGCGGCCCGCGCGGCGACGGCCAGCGCGGCGGGGGTGCGGTGCCGGAACACGTCGCGGGGGCTCAGGTCGAGGCCCGCGCGGCGGGCGCGGCTGGAGACGCCGATGGAGCTGATGCTGTCGCCGCCGAGGAGGAAGAAGTCGTCGTCCGCGCCGACGTCCGGCAGCTTGAGCACGGCGGCGAAGATGCCGGTCAGGGCCTCCTCGCGGGCGTCGCGCGGGGCGCGCGCGGCGGCCCGTTCGGCGTGCGCGGCGGGCAGCGCGGCGCGGTCGAGCTTGCCGCTGGGGGTCAGCGGCAGGCGGTCCAGGACGACGTACGCGGCGGGCACCATCGGCGCGGGCAGCGCCTCGGTGAGCGCGGCGCGGAGGGTCGCGGCGTCGGGCCCGGAGCCCGTTGCCGCGCGCGGTCCGGCCTCCGGTACGGCGTCCGTTCCGGCGTCGGGCGGGGTCACGGGCGCGGGGACGACGTACGCCGTGAGGGCGCCGTCCACGGCGGTGACGGCGGCCTGGGCGACGTCGGCGCGGGCGGTCAACGCGGCCTCGATCTCGCCGAGTTCGATGCGGTTGCCGCGGATCTTGACCTGCCGGTCGGTGCGGCCCAGGTACTCCAGGGTGCCGTCGGCGCGGCGGGCGACGAGGTCGCCGGTGCGGTACATGCGCGTGCCGGGTTCACCGTACGGGTCGGCCACGAACCGTTCGGCGGTGAGCGCCGGGCGGGCGTGGTAGCCGCGCGCCAGCTGGACGCCGGTGAGGTACAGCTCGCCGGGGACGCCGTCGGGTACGGGCCGCAGGCAGGTGTCGAGGACGCGCAGGCCGGTGTTCCAGACGGGGCGGCCCAGCGGCACGGTGGTGCCGGGCGCGCCGTCGTACGGGTGGTGGGTGACGTCGACGGCGGCCTCGGTCGGCCCGTAGAGGTTGTGCGGCGGCACCCCCGTCAGCTCCGTCCAGCGGGCGGCGACGGCGGCGGGCAGCGCCTCGCCGCTGGTGAACACGCGACGCAGCGGCGCCGCCCACGCGGGGTCGGCGGTGACCTCGTCGGTGCCGAGGAACGCCTCCAGCATCGACGGCACGAAGTGCAGGGTGGTGACGGCCTGTTCGCGGACGAGCCCGGCGAGGTACGCGGGGTCGCGGTGCCCGTCGGGGCGGGCGAGGACGACGGCGGCGCCGGTGGTGAGCGGCCAGAAGAACTCCCAGACGCTGACGTCGAAGCTGGACGGCGTCTTCTGGAGCACCCGGTCGTCCGCCGCGAGCCCGTACTCGCCCTGCATCCACGCCAGCCGGTTGAGGACGGCGCGGTGGCTGACGACGACGCCCTTGGGGCGGCCGGTGGAGCCGGAGGTGTAGATGAGGTAGGCGGGGTCGTCGGGGTGCGCGGCGGCCGGGCCGACGGCGGCGTCCCGTACGGGCCGGTCCGCCGCGGGCTCGGCCGGTACGGGCTCGTCCCGCGCCGGTTCGTCCGCGTACAGCAGCGCCCCGGGCTCCACGCCCGGCAGCAGCCCGGCGGCGTCCACGGTGGTGACGACCGTACGGGCGCCGGAGTCGGTGAGCATGTGCGCGAGGCGGTCGGCCGGGTAGTCGGTGTCCAACGGCAGGTACGCGGCGCCGGACTTCAGGACGCCGAGCAGCGCCGCCATCAGGTGCGGCCCGCGCGGCACGGCCACGCCGACGAACGCGCCGGGCCCGGCGCCGCGCGCCCGCAGCCGTTCGGCCAACTCGTCGGCCCTGGCGTCGAGTTCGCGGTAGGTGACCGCCTCGCCCGCGTACACGGCGGCGGTGGCGTCGGGCGTACGGGCGGCCTGCGCGGCGCAGGCGGCGGCGAGGGTCGTGCCGGGCACCTCGCGGCGTTCGCCCGTCGGGTGGGCGCGGTCCAGCTCGTCGGGCGAGAGGAGCGCGACGGCGGCGGCGGGCACGGTGGTGTCGGCGGCGAGCGCGTGCAGGACGCGCGTCAGCCGGTCCGCGACGCGGCGTACGCGCTCCGCGTCGAGGCGCCGCGTGTGGTACTTGAGGCGCAGGTCGAGCCTGCGCTGCGGCTTGACGATCAGGGCCAGCGGATAGTGCACGGCGTCGTGGAACTCGTGCCCGGTGATCCGTACGGCGTCGGCGTCCCGGTCCGCGTCCCCGTCCCCGCCAGCCGCCGCGTCCGGGTAGTTCTCGAACACGACGAGCGTGTCGAAGAGTTCACCCATGCCCGCGAGCCCGGAGACGCGCTGGATCTCGGCGAGCCCGAGGTGCTGGTGGTCCAACAGGCGTGCCTGTTCGTCCTGGAGGCGGCGCAGCAGTGTGCCCAGCGAGTCGCCCGGCTGCCAACGGAAGCGCGTCGGAAGGGTGTTGATGAACAGGCCGATCATCGACTCGACGCCCTCGACCTCGGCGTCTCGCCCGGAGACGGTCGTACCGAACACCACGTCCTGACTGCCCGTCAGGGCGCCGGTCAGCAGTCCCCACGCGGCCTGGACGACGGTCCCCAGCGTGACGCCCTGTTCACGGGCGCGGGCGGCGAGCCGCGCGGTGACGCGCTCGGACAGCTCGACGCGTACCTGCGCGGGCGCGAACGGCGCGTCGCCGGAGTCGTCCGGCGTGCCGGGCGCCTCCCCGACCAGCCGCGTCGGCTCCTCCGTACCGGCGAGCGCCGCGCGCCACGCCGCGCGGGCGGCGTCGCGGTCGGCGGCGGCCAGGTGCCGCAGGTAGCCGCGGTACGGCGCGGGCGCGGGGGGCAGCGCGGGTACGGCGGCGGGCCGGGCCGCGGTGCCGCGTTCGACGGCGTAGCAGGCCAGCAGCTCGCGGTGGAGGACCGGCAGGGACCAGCCGTCCGCGACGATGTGGTGGAACGTCAGCAGCAGCCGCGCCCGGTCCGTACCGAGCCGGACGAGCGCGTAGCGCAGCAGCGGCGGGCGGGCCAGGTCGAAGCCGCGGGCGCGCTCGTCGGCGGCGACGGCGTCCGCGAGGCGGGGCCGGGCACCGGCGTCCTGCGCGGCGAGGTCCACCTCGCGCCACGGCAGCCGGAGACCGTCGGCCACCAGCTGGAAGGTGCGCCCGTCGGACAGCCGCCGGAAGCAGGCGCGCAGCGGCGCGTGCCGCTCCAGCACGCGCTCGGCGGCGCGCCGCAGCGCCTCGCCGTCGACCGGGCCGGTGAGTTCGAGCGCCTGCTGCACGACGTACGCGTCGTCGCCGGAGCCGTCGACCACGGCGTGGAACGCGAAGCCCTCCTGGAGGGGGCTGAGCGGCAGCACCTCCGCGACGGTGAGGGCGGGTCCGCCGGGCGGGGCGGCGAGTTCGGCGCGTTCGGCGTCGGTGAGGTCGACGAGCGGCGCGTCGTCGTCGGCGCGTTCGTCCGCGCCGTCGCCGGTGCCGGGCGCGTCGCCGGGTCCCGCGGCCTCCGCGAGGGCGGCGGCCGTACGGTGCCGGAACACGTCGCGCGTGGTGAGCCGCAGGCCCGCGTCCCGGAGGCGTACGAGCAGCCGGATGGCGCTGATGCTGTCGCCGCCGAGGGCGAAGAAGTCGTCGTCGACGGTGACGGTCCGTACGCCCAGCACGTCCGCGTACGCCGCGCACAGCAGCTCCTCGCGGGCGTCGCGCGGGGCGCGGCCCTCGCTGAGGGCGCCGTAGTCGGGCACGGGCAGCGCGGCGGAGTCGAGCTTGCCGCTGGGGGTGACCGGGAGGCGGTCCAGGGGGACGAGCGCGGCGGGCACCATGTACTCCGGCAGCCGCTCGGCGGTGTGCGCGCGCAGGGTGCGCAGCAGGGCGCCGACGTCGCGGAAGGGCGCGGGCCGGTTGGCGTGCGCGGCGGTGCCGGACGGGCGGTAGAGCGGGGCGTACGCGGTGCCCTCGGGTGCGAACACCACGTCGAGGGCGCCGTCGTCCGCGGCGCCGTCCCAGGTGACGGCCGTCGTCAGGCCGTGCCGGGCGCCGAGCGCGTGCAGCTCCTCGGGGTCGGGCGCGGCGGCGGGTCCGGCGGTGCGGCCCGTACGGCTGCTGTCGTCGAGGGCGTCGAGCGCCGAAAGGTCCTCCGCGAGGCGGGCGTTGGGCACCCCGGTGACGCGGAGCGGCGCGGTGCGGCCCGCGAGCAGCGCGTCGAGGGCGCCGCCGGGGCGCGTGCCGTCCTCGGCGTCGTCGAGCGCGGTCCAGGCGACCTCGTCGGCGTACGGCGCGGAGGCGTCGGCGGGCACGGGGGCTTCGGCGGCCGGGGCGGCCTCGCCCTCGGACGGTCCGGTGGCGTCGCGCTTGCGCAGGACCACGTCGTAGCGGTAGCGGGTCAGCTCGTTGTGGTGCGTGCCGCGCTTGACGCGGACGTCCGCGTCGAATCCGTCGAGGGCCGCGAAGTAGTCCGGGTCCAGGAGGAGTTCGCCCTCCCAGGCGACGGAGCGGTCCACGGCGGCCCGCAGCGCCTGCTTGTCGTCGGGCCCGGTGGCGCGGCAGGTCTCCACCGCGGCGCGGAGGCAGCGCAGCAGCCGCGCGTTCCGTACGTCGCCGACGAACACCCGGCCGCCGGGCGCGAGGAGCCGTCCGGCGGCGCGCAGCACGTCGGTGAGGTAGTCGGCGCCGGGGAAGTACTGGGCGACGGAGTTGATGACGACCGTGTCGAACCAGCCCTCCGGCAGGCCCGTCGTGTCGTGCGCGGGCTGCGCCCGCAGCTCCACGCGCGCGGCCAGCTCCGGCACCGTACGCACCTGGGCGCGCAGGGCCCGTACGGCCTCCTCGGACAGGTCGGTGCCCCAGTAGGCGGTGCAGTGGGGGGCGACGCGGGACAGGATCAGGCCGCTGCCGACGCCGATCTCCAGCACGCGCCCGGGGGCGAGTTCACCGATGCGGGCGACGGTGGCGTCCCGCCACTCGCGCATCTCCGCGACGGGCAGCGGCAGGCCGTCGTACATGCTGTTCCAGCCCGCGAAGTTCTCCCGCAGGCCGGTCGCGGCGCCGTCGTTCGGCTGCCCGTCGGCGGGGGCGGAGCCCTCCGTGCCGGCGGCGGCGTAGAGCAGTTCGTGCAGGTCCTTCCACCCCTGGAGCCGCTCGCCACCGTCGCCGCCGTCCGCCGGGTTCGCCGCGTCCCCCGCGCCCGCGTCGAGCGCGGGCACCACGTACGCCGCCAGCCGCCGGTCCCCCGGCGCGTCCTCGCGTACGACGACTGCGGCCTGGTCCACGGCCGGGTGGCCGCGCAGCACGGACTCGATCTCGCCGGGCTCGATGCGGAAGCCGCGGATCTTCACCTGCGCGTCGGCGCGCCCCAGGAACTCCAGTCGCCCGTCGGTCCTCCAGCGCACCAGGTCGCCGGTGCGGTAGAGCCGCTCCCCCGGCGCGGCGGCGAGCGCGTCCGGGGCGGCGACGAACCGTTCGGCGGTCAGCGCGGGCTGCCCCAGGTAGCCGCGGGCGAGCCCGGCGCCGCCGAGGTACAGCTCGCCGGGGACGCCCGCCGGTACGGGCCGCAGCCGGGAGTCCAGGACGTACGCGCGGGTGCCGGGGTCGGGCACGCCGATGGGCACGAGGGTGCCCGCCGGGGTGTCCGGGTCGCACAGGCCCAGCGTGGAGTTGGTGGTGGCCTCGGTGGGGCCGTACGCGTTGAACATCATGCGCCCGCGCGCGTACCGGCCGACCAGCTCCGGCGAGACGCGCTCGGTGCCCGCCAGCAGCGTGGCGGGCGGGAGTTCGACGTCCTCGGGCATGGCGGCGAGCAGCGCGGGCGGCAGGATCATGAACGTGATGCCGTGCGCGTGCGCGTACTCCGCGAGGGGCGCGCCCGGCACCCGCCGCTCGGACGGCACGACGACGAGGCGGCCGCCGGAGAGCAGGCCGAGGCAGAGGTCCCAGAACGCCACGTCGAAGCTGGGCGACGCGAACTGGAGCACCCGGCTGTGCGGGCCGATGCCGAACCGTTCACTCTGGGTCGCGACCAGCTTGGCGACGCCCGCGTGCGACAGCACGACGCCCTTGGGGCGGCCGGTGGAACCGGAGGTGTAGATCACGTACGCGGCGTTGCCGGTGGTCAGCGCGCCACGGTCGGCGGCTCCCGGGTCGTGCGCCGGGCCGTCCGCCAACTCCCGTACGGTGTCGGGCCCGTCGAGGACCAGCACGTCCGTGCCGTCGTGCGTGGGGACATCCGCGGCGGCCTCGGCGGTGGTGACGAGGCAGACGGGCCGGGCATCGGCCAGCATGTACGCGACGCGGTCCGGCGGGTAGTCGGTGTCCAGCGGCAAGTAGGCGGCGCCGGACTTGAGGACGGCGACCTCCGCGACGATCAGGTCCGCGGAGCGCGGCACGGCCAGTGCGACGACACGCTCCGGACCGGCGCCACGGGCGATCAGGGCGTGCGCCAACCGGTTGGCGCGGGCGTCGAGTTCGGCGTACGTGAGGCGCACGTCGTCGTGCACGAGCGCGACGGCGCCGGGCCGCTCCCGTACCCGCTCGGCGAACATCGCGGGCCAGGTCAGCGCCGGTACGTCGTGCGCGGTGTCGTTCCAGGCGGTGACGGTGCGGTGGTGCTCCTCGGCGTCCAGCAGGGCGAGTTCACCGACGGGGGCGTCCGGGCGGGCGACGCCGTCGGTGAGGAGCGCGGCGTAGTGCCCGGCCATCCGGTGGGCGGTGTCCTCGGTGAACAGGTCGGCGGCGGCGGTGACCGTCACCGCGTCGGGCGTGGCGCGCAGGACGACGTCCAGGGGGTGCGGCCAGTCGACGGAGACGGCCTCCGCCCCGGCGTCGGCGTCGGCGTCCGGTGCCCGGTCCGCCCGCGCGGTGAACGCCGTGTTCGCCAGCAGCCCGCCGCCGCGTGTCGGTTCGGCGCCCGACTCCCGTACGAGCAGGGCCGGTTCGGCGCGGTGCGCGACCGCCGCCGCGTACGCCCGCCCGGTGCTCCGCACGAGCGCGGCGAACTCCGTACCAGCGTCGAGACGCACCCGTACCGGCAGCCCGTCGTGCACGACGGTGACGTCGTCCGCGCCGCCGTAGCGGTGCAGCAGCGCGACGTACGCGGCGAGGCGCGTCACCTCGTCGCAGGTGGCGGCGGGGTCGAGGGCCCGGGTGACCGTACGGAGCGCGCCCGTGGGCCGCAGCGGATACGGGAGGTCGGCGGGGAGCACGGTCTCCTGGGGCGACGGTGCGAGGCACCGGCGCCAGAAGGCCGTCAACTCGTCGAGACCCGACACGCGTTCATCGATACCGGACACAACTCTCCCCGCGGGTGCGTAACCGGCTCAGCCGGAGGACCGCAGGTCATAGTAAGGTAAGGATTACCTTACAAAAAGTCCCCGTCCAGGCGGCCCGGGGCCGCACCCCACCCGGCTGCCTATGCTCAAGGCCCGCCGCACCCCAGGGAGTCAGCAGTTGAAGGCAGCACCCGTGGCCGGGCGCGGGAGTCGCGGACGACTCCGCCCGGCCCTCCTCGTCGCGCTGCTCGGCGCCGTCCTCGGCGTGCTCTGTCTGCTGTCGCTCGCCCTCGGCGCCGCCAGCATCCCGCCCGACCAGGTGGTGCGCGCGCTGCTCGGGGACCCGCCGAGCCGCCTGGTGGAGAACGTGGTGTGGTCGGCCCGCGTCCCCCGTACCGCGCTCGGCCTGGCCGCGGGCGCCGCCCTCGGCCTGTCGGGCGCGCTCATGCAGGCCCTCACCCGCAACCCGCTGGCGGACCCCGGCATCCTCGGCGTCAGCGCCGGGGCGTCGTTCGCGCTGGTGCTGGCCGTCGGGGTGTTCGGGCTCGGCTCGTTCTACGGGTACGTGTGGTTCGCGTTCGCCGGGGCCCTCGCCGCGAGCGTCGTGGTGTACCTGCTGGGGCGGCTCGGCCGCTCCGGGCTGACGCCCGTCAAACTCGCCCTCGGCGGCATCGCCGTCACGTCCCTGCTGACGTCGCTGACCAGCGGTATCGCGCTCACCGACCCGGAGGCGCTGGACCGCTTCCGGTTCTTCGCGGCGGGCACGATGGCCGACCAGGACGCGGGCGCGGTGCTGCGCGTCCTGCCGTTCCTGGGCGTGGGCGCGCTGTTGGCGCTGGCCTGCGCCCCCGCCCTGAACAGCCTGGCGCTCGGTGACGACGTCGCGGCCTCGCACGGGCGGCGGTTGGGACTCGTACGGCTCCAGGGCGTCGCCGCCGTGACGCTTCTCACGGGCGCGGCGGTCGCCGTGATCGGGCCGATCGTCTTCATCGGGCTGATCGTCCCGCACATCGCCCGGGTGCTGGCGCAGGCCGCGGGCATCGGACCCGACCAGCGGTGGCTGCTGCCGCTGTCGGCGCTCCTCGCGCCGAGCCTGCTGCTGGCCGCGGACATCCTCGGGCGGGTGGTGGCACGGCCGTCGGAGGTGCAGGCGGGCGTGGTGGTGGCGTTCGTCGGGGGCCCGTTCTTCATCGCTATGGTGCGGCGCCGGCAGCTGGCGGAGGTGTGAGCGTGACGACACGTACGGACGACGCCGTCGGCCCGCGCGCGGGCCGCGGCACCCTCGCCACCGAGCTCGCCGAGTCCCCGGCGCCACCGGCCGCGCGCGGCTTCCGCACGTACCGGCTGCGCGTACCGCCCGTCTCCGGGGTGTTCCGCCCACGGCTGGTGGCGGTGTGCGGGGCGTTGGCGGCGGCGGTGTTCCTCGCGTTCTGCTGGGGGCTGTCGTTCGGGGACTTCCCCATCGCGCTCCCGGACGTCGTACGCGCCCTCACCGGCTCCGGCGACCCCGGCACGGTCCTCGTCGTCCGCGAACTCCGGCTGCCGCGCGCCCTCGTGGGGCTGCTGGCCGGGGCCGCGTTCGGCGTCTCGGGCGCCCTCTTCCAGACCCTCACCCGCAACCCGCTGGCCAGCCCCGACATGATCGGTTTGACGCAGGGCGCGGGCCTGGCCGTGGTCGCGGGCATCGTGCTGGGCTGGGACGGCGGCCTCGGCACCCAGGCGCTGGGCCTGCTGGGGGCGTTGGCGGCGGCGGTCGCCGTGTACACGTTGGCGTGGCGGCGCGGCACCACCAGCTACCGCATCATCCTCGTCGGCATCGGCGTCGCCTGGATCTGCACCAGCGCCACCGACTACCTGGTGGCCCGGGGCGGCCGGTTCCAGGCGCAGGCCGCGCTCGGCTGGCTCGTCGGGAACCTCAACGGCCGTACGTGGGCGCACGTCACCCCGCTCGCCGTCGCGCTCGGCGTCCTGCTGCCCGCCGCGCTGCTGCTGGGCCGGGTGCTGCGCACCCTGCAACTCGGCGACGACGTCGCGCGCGGCCTGGGCACGCGCGTGCAGGCGGTGCACCTCGCGGTGCTGCTCACGGGCGTCGGGCTGGTGGCGTTCGGTACGGCCGCCGCCGGGCCGGTCGCGTTCGTGGCGCTCGCCGCACCGCAGATCGCGCAGCGGCTGGCGGGCACCGCCTGGCCGCCCGCGCTGGCGGCGGGCCTGACGGGCGCGCTGCTCGTGCTGGGCTCCGACCTGATCGCCCGGACCCTCATCCCCGACACGGAACTCCCGGTCGGCATCGTCTCCGGTGTGCTCGGCGCCCCGGTCCTGCTCTGGTTGCTCGTCCGCGCCAACCGCGCGGGTTCAGGAGGCTGAATCGCATGTCGGCTGATTCCACGTCGGCCCCCGCCGGGACCGCCCCCGCCGGGACGGCGGCCACGGAGGCCGTGTTCGCCGGGGCACCGGCTCCCGCCGCGCCCGCCGCACCCGTCACGGAGGCGGCAGCCGGTGACGCGGCGGACGGGTCCTCCCCCCACCCGGACCTGCGGGCGCACGGGTTGCGTCTCGCATACGACGGGAAACCGGTCGTGGACGGCCTCGACCTGGCCGTGCCACCGGGCCGGATCACCGCCATCGTCGGCGCGAACGCCTGCGGCAAGTCCACCCTGCTGCGGGCGCTCGCCCGGCTGCTGACGCCGCGCGCGGGCGCCGTACGACTGGACGGGCGTGCCCTCCAGGCCGTACCGGCCCGCGAGTTGGCCCGGCGCCTCGGCATCCTGCCGCAGGGGCCGGTGGCGCCGGAGGGGCTGACCGTCATCGACCTGGTGAACCGCGGGCGTTCACCGCACCAGACGTGGTGGCGGCAGTGGTCGCGGGCCGACGAGGAGGCCGTGCACGGCGCGTTGGCCGCGACGGGCATGACGGAGCTGGCGCACCGGCCGGTGGACGAGCTGTCCGGCGGGCAGCGCCAGCGGGCGTGGATCGCGATGGCCGTGGCGCAGGGCACGCCCGTACTGCTGCTGGACGAGCCGACGACGTACCTGGACCTGGCGCACCAGATCGACGTGCTCGACCTGATCACGGACCTCAACCGGAGCGAGGAACGCACCGTCGTGATGGTGCTGCACGACCTCAACCAGGCGTGCCGGTACGCGGATCACGTCATCGCGATGAAGCGCGGGCGGATCGTCGCGGAGGGCGCGCCCGCCGAGGTGATCACGGCGGAGACCGTCGAGGACGTGTTCTCGCTGCGCTGCCGGGTCGGCACGGACCCGGTGAGCGGCACCCCGCTGGTCCTCCCGATGGGGCGGCACCACGGCGCGGCCGCCGCCCCGGAGGGGGCGACGGCCGCGGAGTCGGCGGACGTGCGGCTGGCGGACGTACGGCTTACGGACGGGCCGTGAGGTATCCGCCCATGGTGCGGAACCAGTCGGTGGCCGCGTGCTCCACGCCGTCGTCCGTGCGCACGCGCCGCACCAGCAGGCCGGGCGACTGCCCGCGCCGCGCGTCCGCGCCCGCGACGATCACCACGCCGTCGCCCTCGGGGATGAAGATCCGCCCCGGCGTGCCGCCGTAACGCGCCTCGGACACCGCGGCCTCGACGATCCGTATCCGCTGACCGCGGTGGTACGTGAACGCGTTCGGGTACGGGTCGCTCTGCGCGCGCACCAGACGGTCCAGGTCCTCGGCGGGCCAGGTCCAGTCGATGCGGCTGTCCTCGGCGGACCGCTTGTGGAAGAACGTGGCACGGCTGCGGTCCTGCGGCAGCCAGCGGGCGCGGCCGGAGGCGATCAGGTCGAGCGACTCGTGCACGACCGGTGTGATGAGGTCCACAGTCCGGTGGAACAGGTCGGTGACGGTGTCCTTCGGGCCGACGGGGACGGCGCGTTGGAGCAGGACGTCGCCCGCGTCGAGCGCGGCGTTCATGCGGTGCGCCGTGACACCGACCTCGCGTTCGCCGTTGATCAGCGCCCAGATGAGGGGCGAGAAGCCGCCGTAGGCGGGGAGGAGGGAGTCGTGCACGTTGAGCGTGCCGTGCGGCGGGAGGTCGTAGACCGACTCGGGGAGCAGCGTGCGCCAGTTGTTGGCGACGATGATGTCCGGCTCGGACTCCCGCAGGGCGGTGAGGAGTTCGGCGTCGTCGGGCCTGTTCCGCAGGAGCACCGGGACGTCGTGCTTGGCGGCCAGGTCGGCCACCGAGTCGTCCCAGATCTTCTCGTACGCGTGGTCGCTCTTGGGGTGCGTCACGGCCATGACCACCTCGTGATCGGACTCCAGCAGGGCCTGGAGGGTGCGGTGCCCCCAGGTCTGATATCCGAACATGACGACCCGCATAATCGATCCTCTCCTCGGGGGCTACGTTGCAAGGTAAGCCTAACCTTATCTATCCTCAGGGGCGCCGAGGGGAAGGAAAGTTGCGGTGAACTCACTGCACGACACGCCTGAGACCATCCATGACGTGCTCGGGATCGGCTTCGGGCCGTCCAATCTGGCACTCGCGATCGCCATCGAGGAGCACAACGCACAGGCCGCGCCGGAGGAGCGGCTCCACGCCCGCTTCCTGGAACGCCAGCCGTCGCTGGGCTGGCACCGGGGCATGCTCATCGACGACGCCACCATGCAGGTGTCGTTCCTGAAGGACCTGGTCACCATGCGGAACCCGGCCAGCGACTTCAGCTTCCTGTGCTTCCTCCAGGAACGCGGCAGGCTGGTGGACTTCCTGAACGCGAAGACGCTGTTCCCGCTGCGGATAGAGTTCCACGAGTACTTCGAGTGGGCCGCCGCGCGCATCGCCCACCAGGTGTCGTACTCCTCCGAGGTCGTGTCCGTCGACCCGGTCACCGGGGAGGACGGCGAGATCCGCTGGTTCGACGTCGTCAGCCGGGACCCGGCCGACCCCGCCCGGACCGTCGTCCACCGCGCGCGGAACGTGTCGGTGGCCGTCGGCCTGGAGCCGCACCTGCCGCCGGGCACCGCGCTGTCGGACCGTGTGTGGCACAACAGCCAACTGCTGCCCCGCGTCGAGGCGTTGGCCGGCTCGGGCGCGCCCGTGGGCCGGGTCCTGGTGCTGGGCGCCGGGCAGAGCGCCGCAGAGGCGGTCGACTACCTGCACCGGTCGTTCCCGGACGCGGAGGTGTGCGCCGTCTTCGCGAAGTACGGCTACACCCCCGCCGACGACAGCCCGTTCGCCAACCGGATCTTCGACCCGGAGGCCGTGGACGTCTACTACCGCTCCGCGCCGGACGTGAAGCAGTCCCTGCTCGACTACCACCGGAGCACCAACTACTCGGTGGTCGACATGGACCTCATCGAGTCGCTCTACACGACCATGTACCGCGAGAAGGTGCAGGGCCGCGAGCGCATGCGCATCCGGAACGTCTCCCGCATCCGCGACGTCGTCGAGGACGACGGGCGGCTGTCGGTCAGCGTCGAGTACCTGCCGACCGGCGAACGCGAGTCGCTGGAGGCCGACGTCCTCGTCCACGCCACCGGCTACCGCCCGCGCGACATCGGCGACCTGCTGGGCGAGGCCGCGAAGCTCTGCCTGCGGGACGAGGGCGGCGCCGTACGGATGGGACGCGACCACCGCGTCGACACCGCGCCCGGCACCTCCGCCGGGATCTACCTCCAGGGCGCCACCGAGCACACCCACGGGATCACGTCGTCGCTGCTGTCGACCACGGCCGTGCGCGCCGGCGAGATCCTCGACTCCCTGCTCGCCCGGCACACCAGCGGTGAGCCCGTACGGACCGGCGGGTGAGCGCCGAACGGCCCGCGGGGCAGGGCGGTCCGGCCACGACGCAGGAACGGCCCGCGCCGGAGGCACCGCCGGGCGCGGCGGAACGGTCCGCCGCGGAGCGGCGGTCCGCGCCGGGGACACGGCCCGCCGTCACCGGCCGGGACGTGCTCCGGGCGGCCGTCGGGGAACAGCGGCGCGGCGTGGCCGTCGGCGCGCTCCTCGGCTCGGGGCACCAGGTCGGCGAGGCGCTGGTGCCCGTCCTCATCGGCGTGGTGATCGACCGCGCCGTGGCGGGTACGGACGCGGGCGCGCTCGCGCGCTGGCTGGTCGTCCTCGCGGTGGTGTACGCGGCGCTGGCGCTGAGCTTCCGCTTCGGCGCCTGGTCCGGTGAACGGGCCGCCGTACGCGCCGACCACGACCTGCGCGTCGCCCTCGTACGGCGCGTGCTGGAGCCCGGCGGCGGCGCCGAGGAGGGGAGGCTGCCGGGGGCCCTGGCGAACATCACCACCGAGGACGCCCGGCGCGTAGGCGCCGTCAACATGGCGCTGATGCTGGGCATTTCGGCGCTCACCGGCATCCTCGTCTGCTCGGTGGCGCTGCTGCGCACGTCCGTGCCGCTCGGCCTGGTCGTACTCCTCGGCACGCCCGTGCTCCTGTGGCTCGGGCACCTGCTCAGCAAGCCGCTGGAGTCCCGGAGCGAGGCCGAGCAGGAGCGGGCGGCGCACGCGTCGGCCGTCGCCGCCGACCTGGTCTCCGGCCTCCGCGTGCTCAAAGGCATCGGCGGCGAGTCGGCGGCCCTCGACCGCTACCGCGCCACCAGCCGCGACTCGCTGCGCGCCACCCTGCGGGCGACGCGCGCGCAGGCGTTCCAGAACGGCATGGTGCTCGCGCTGACCGGCTGCCTGATCGCCGCCGTCGCGTTGCTCGGCGGGCGGCTCGCCGCCGAGGGAACCATCAGCCTGGGGCAGTTGGTCGCGGCGGTCGGCCTCACGCTGTTCCTCCTCGGCCCCCTGGAGGTGCTCGCCTCGGTCAACGCCGAGATGGCGCAGGGCCGCGCCTCCGCGAACCGGGTCGCCGAGGTGCTGGCCACCCCGTACGCCGTACGGGCGGGCGGGGCCACGCTGCCCCGGCCGGTGCGCGGGGCCGTACGGCTGCGCGGGCTGCGGCACGGCGGTCTGGACGGCGTCGACCTCGACGTGGAGCCGGGCGAGCTGCTGGGCGTGGTCGCCACGGACCCGGCGCACGCGGCGGCGCTGCTGCGCTGCCTGGGGCGGCACACCGACCCGGAGGAGGGCGACGTGGAGCTGGACGGCGTGCCCCTGCGGGAGTTGGACCCGGGCGAGCTGCGGACGGCCGTCCTGGTGGCGGAGCACGACGCGGACCTCTTCGAGGGGACCGTGCGCGGGAACGTCGCGGGAGCGGCGGACGGCACGGGCGGTGCTTCGTGCACGGACGGTGCTTCCGGCACGGGCGGTCCGGGCGCGGACGGGTCAGGCGCGGGCGGTGCTTCGGGCCGTCCCGGCGTGGAGATCGACGCGGCGATGGAGGCCGCCGGGGTCACCCAGGACCTCGGGGCGCTGCCGCACGGCGAGCGTACGGCCGTCACCGAGCGCGGCCAGTCCCTGTCCGGTGGGCAGCGCCAACGGGTCGCGCTGGCACGCGCGTTGGCCGCCGACCGGCCGGTGCTGGTCGTGCACGACCCGACCACGGCGGTCGACGCCGTGACGGAGGCGCGGATCGCCACCGGCATCCGGCACGTGCGCAAGGGCCGTACGACCGTCCTGGTCACGACCAGCCCGGCGCTGCTCGCGGTCACCGACCGCGTGGTGCTGCTGGACGACGGCGGCCGGGTCGCGGACACGGCGCCGCACGCGGACCTCGTACGCCGCCACGAGACGTACCGCGCGGCGGTGCTGGCATGAGCGACCACAGCGCGGACGGCGGCGACGGCCGCGGCACCGCCCGGAAGGCGAACGGCATGACGGACACGCACCACGGGGACGGCACCACGGACACGTACGAGGCGGACACGTACGGCGCGGACGGCGTCGCGGACGGCCGGGAGCTGCTGCCCACGGCCACCGCCGCCCGTACCCGCGCCGTCGTACGGCGGCTGCTGCGGCCCCACCGGGCGCTGGCCTACGGCGGGTTCGCCGCGATGGTCGCGGCGACGGCGGTGGGCCTGCTCGTACAGCCCCTGCTCGGGCGGATCGTGGACGTGGTCGCGGAGGGGCGCTCCCCCGACGCGATCACGTGGCCGGTGGTGCTGCTCGTCGTGGTCGCCCTGGTCCAGGGCGGCACCACGACGCTCGGGCTGGCGCTCGTCTCACAGCTCGGGGAGACCGTACTGGCGCGGCTGCGCGAGCAGTTCGTCGACCGCGCCCTCCGACTCCCCCTGGAACGCGTCGAACGCGCGGGCGCGGGCGACCTCACGGCACGCGTCACGGGCGACGTCGCGCGCGTCGGCGAGGCCGTCCGTACGGCACTGCCCGAACTGGCCCGCTCCTTCCTCGCCATCGGGCTGACGCTGGTGGCGATGGCCGCGCTCGACTGGCGCTTCCTGGTGGCCGCGCTGCTGGCGGTGCCGATCCAGGCGTACACCGCGCGCTGGTACGTACGCCACGCCGTGCCGCTCTACGCCTCGCAGCGGATCGCCACGGGCGCCCAGCAGCAGCTGTTGCTGGACACCATCTCGGGGGCGGGCACCGTACGGGCGTTCCGGCTGGAGGAGGAGCACACGGCGCGGGTCACGGAGCGCTCGTCGGCCGCGGTGGGCCTGACGATGCGCGGGGTGGGCCTGGTGCTGCGCTTCTACAACCAGCTGCACATCGCGGAGTTCACCGGCCTCGCGGCGGTCCTCGGCACCGGCTACGTACTGGTACGGGACGACGCCGTGTCGATCGGCACGGCGACGGCCGCGGCGCTCTACTTCCACAGCCTCTTCACCCCGGTGAACGCCGCGCTGGTGCTGCTGGACGACGCGCAGTCCGCGACCGCCTCCCTGTCGCGCCTGATCGGTGTCGCGGACGAGGCACCGGACGACGACGCGTCGCGGGACGCCTCGCCGGGAGAGAGGGAAACGGCCGACGACACCGCGCCCGCCGTCACCGCGTCCGCCGTCACGCACGCGTACGAGCCCGGCCGCCCCGTCCTCCACTCCGTGGACCTCACCATCGGCGCCGGGGAACGCGTCGCCCTCGTCGGTCCGACCGGCGCGGGCAAGACGACGCTCGCCAAGCTCGTCGCGGGCATCCACGAACCGGACGCGGGGACCGTACGGCTGGCGCCCGGCACCCGTACGGCGCCGCGTCCGGCGGGGACGCTGCCGGTCGCCCTCGTCACGCAGGAGACCCACGTCTTCGCCGGGCCGCTCGCCGATGACCTGCGGCTGGCCCGCCCCGACGCCGACGGCGCCGCGCTGCGCGCCGCCCTCGACACGGTGGGCGCCCTGGACTGGGCGGAGGCCCTGCCCGACGGGCTCGACACCGTCGTCGGTGAGGGCGGCCACCGGCTCACGCCCGCGCAGGTGCAGCAACTCGCCCTGGCCCGCCTGGTGTTGGCCGACCCGCCGGTGGCCGTGCTCGACGAGGCGACCGCCGAGGCGGGCAGCACAGGCGCGCGCGCCCTGGAGCGGGCCGCCGCCCGCGCCGTGGAGGGCCGCGCCGCGCTGGTCGTCGCCCACCGGCTGACGCAGGCCGCGACGGCGGACCGCGTCGTCGTGATGGACGGCGGGCGCATCGTGCAGGACGGTACGCACGACGCGCTGCGTGCGGCCGACGGCCCGTACGCCGAGCTGTGGGCCGCCTGGTCCGGCAGCCGCGCCGTCCCCGGCGCGTCCGACGACACCACCGGCACCACCGCGGCCGACGTCCCCGGCCCGCGCGGCACCCCCTGACGCCCGCCCCCCACGTACCCGACCCGCCCGCAACGACCCTGAAGGAACCCCTGATGCCCCGCTCATCCAGAGGCACCCGGCTCACGGCGGCCCTCGCCGCCGTGCTGGCGCTCCTCCTCACCGCCACGGCCTGCGGCTCCGGAGACGACGCCGACTCCGGCGCGGACTCGGGCTCCGCGAAGAACTCCGCCGAGGAGGGCGCCTTCCCGGTGTCCCTGAAGCACAAGTACGGCACCACCACCGTCAAGAGCGAGCCCAGGCGGATCGTCACGGTGGGCCTCACCGACCAGGACGCCGTACTGGCCCTCGGCAAGGTGCCCGTCGGCACGACCGAGTGGCTCGGCGCGTACGACGGCGCCGTCGGCCCCTGGGCGGCCGACAAGCTGGGCGACGCCGAGCCCCCGACCGTGCTGAAGGACACCGGCACGGGCCCGCAGGCGGAGAGGATAGCGGGGCTGCGCCCCGACCTGATCCTCGCCGTGTACGGGGGGCTGACCAAGAGCCAGTACGACACCCTGTCGAAGTTCGCGCCCGTGGTGGCGCAGCCGAAGCAGTACGAGGACTTCGGGGTGCCGTGGCAGGACCAGACGAAGATCATCGGTAAGGCGCTGGGGCAGGAGAAGCGGGCGGCGAAGCTCGTCGACGGCGCGCAGGCGCACTTCACCGAGGCCGTGAAGGAGCACCCGGAGTTCGCGAAGAAGCAGGGCGTGATGGCCACCCCGTACGACGGGATCTTCGCCTTCGGCGACCAGGACCCGCGCTCGCGCATCCTCACCGGGCTCGGCTTCGAGGTGCCGGCGGAGCTGGAGAAGGTCATCGGCGCGGAGTTCGGTGCCAACATCAGCAAGGAACGCACCGACCTGCTCGACACCGACGCCGTCGTGTGGATCGCCGGTGACCCGGCCAAGGACGAGGCGAAGCTGCGCAAGGACCCGCTGTACGGCGACCTGGCCGTGGCCAAGGACCGCCGCGAGGTGTACGTGGACGAGTCCAGCGACTACGGCAACTCCGTCTCGTTCGTGTCCGTGCTGAGCCTGCCGTACATGCTGGAACGCCTCGTGCCGCAGCTCGCCGCGGCCGTCGACGGCGACCCGGCGACGAAGGTGCCCGCCCCGAAGCCCTGACGGGCGGCCGACAGGCACGCGCCACGCACGCGCACGCGCAGACGCCACGCACACGGGCGCCCGGGTCACGGACCCGGGCGCCCGCTCGCGTCACCGGCCGCCCGCTGCGTGGAGCGGTGGCTCAGTCCTCCCGTTCCGGGTCCGGGGTCGGCGGCGCCGACGGTGCCGTGGCCGTCGCCCCGTGGTGGCGCAGGAAGGAGTCGACGAGGAAGTCGGTGAAGTCGCCGTCGACGGGCTCGCCGGTGACCAGCACGCGGTAGTACAGGGGGCCGACGAGCCGGTCCGACTCGGCCTCCAGGTCGAGTCCCGGCGGCAACTGCCCCCTGCGCACGGCCCGTTCCAGCGGCAGACGGTCCCGCTCGCGCTGCGCCTCGACATGGCGGGCGCGGAAGTCGCGGGCGAACGCCGGGTCGTGCTGCGCCTGGGCGATCAGCGCCCGGAACACCGCCCCGGCGTCGGAGCGTTCGAGGAACCAGACCAGCCCGTGCAGGCAGGCGCGCAGGTCCTCACCGACGTCGCCGAGGTCGGGCGGCGCCATGTCCTCGGCCACGTCCTGGAGGAAGGCGTCCACGAGGACGTCGGTCTTCGTGCTCCACCAGCGGTAGACGGTCTGCTTGGCGACCCCGGCCCGGGTGGCGATGCCCTCCATCGTGACGCCCGCGAAGCCCTTCTCGACGAGCAGGTCGTCGGCCGCGCGCAGTACCGCCGTACGCGCCTCCTCACTGCGGCCGTGCCGGTTGCCGTGGTGCCGCTTCGCCGGGCGGACCGCGAAGCCGTCCACGATGACGCCGTCGCCGGTCCTGTCCCCGGTGCCGTCCGCCGCGTCGTCGCCGGAACCGCCGCCGGAACCCTTCTCCGCACCGCTCCCGGCCACCGCCTTGCTGCGTGCCATGTCGCCTCCCGCGCCGAGGATAACGGCCGGGCGCGGAGCCCTGATCGGAGTGGACGGCACGCCTAGACAAGACGCAACGTCGCGTCTACTCTGGATCCATGACTTTCTCCCACACCCTCAGCGACCCCCGGGTCGAGACCGCCCTGACCCGGATGTTCGAGCTGGCGGAGCAGGACGACGCGGCCATGGCGCGCGCGGCGGCCCAACTGCCCGGCGGACTGATCCCGTTGACCCCACGACTGACCCCGCAGGAGTACGCGGACGCGGCGGCGGAGATCTACATGCCGGTCTCCGCCGCGGGCGGACGGCTGCTCTACAGCCTGGTCCGGGCCGTGCGACCCACCACGGTCGTCGAGTTCGGCACGTCGTTCGGGATATCGACGCTGCATCTGGCGGCGGCGGTGCGGGACAACGGCGCGGGGCACGTGGTCACGACGGAGCTGAGCGAGGAGAAGACGGCGGCGGCCCGCCGGACCTTCACCGAAACCGGCCTGGACGACGTGATCACGGTGCTGCGCGGGGACGCGCGGGAGACCCTGGCGGGGATCGAGGGGCCGGTGGGCCTGGTGCTCCTGGACGGCTGGAAGGACCTGTGCCTGCCCGTGCTGCGGCTGCTCGAACCGCATCTGCCGCCCGGCGCGCTCGTGGTGGCGGACGACGTGGACCAGGAGGCGCTGCGGCCGTATCTAGAGTACGTACGGGACAGGTCCCACGGATACGAGAGCGTGACCTTCCCCGTGGAGGACGGCATGGAGATCAGCACCCGGCTCTGAGAGCCGGGGCGCGAGGACGGCGGCCCCGGGTCGGGGCCCGGAGAGGAGGCGTACGGAGGCGGTGCGCGTACGGGTGGGGCGGTGCGCGTACGGGCGGCAGACGGCGGCCGGCGTGGGGCCTCGGGTCAGCCGGGCACGTCCATGCGCTGCGTGCCCAGCACCGACAGCAGCCGCAGGGCGTCCTCCGAGGGTGACCCCGGATCGGCGGTGTAGACGACGACCCGCTGGTCGCGGTCGGCTATGTCCAGCACGTCGCAGTTCACGGCGACCGTGCCGACCAGGGGGTGCCGGAAGGTCTTGCACAGGGTGGGCTCGGCACACACCTCGTGCGCGGCCCACAGCGCGTCGAACTCCTCGCTCCCCACACGGAGTTCGGCGACCAGCCCGGTCACCTCGGGATCGTCCGGATAGCGCGCCGCGACCGCACGCAGGTCCCGTACCACCGAGCGCTTGAACTCCTCCCCGTCCGACACCCCGTACAGCAGCCGCCCCTCGGGGTGCGGGCCGAGGAAGGCACGGCGGGCCAGGTTCCGGTCGCGGCGGGACAGCGCGGAGAAGTCCTCCATGAGCGCCGCGGCGAGCGCGTTCCAGGCGATCACCTCGTACGTGGCGGAGGTCACGAACGCCGCCGCGTACGGCAGCCGGTGCAGCAGGTCGGCGATGCTGCGCCGCACCTCCCGCGAGGGCCCGCCGCGCGGCCCCGGCGGGACACCGGCGAGGTGGTGGAGGTGTCCGCGTTCGGCGTCGGAGAGGCGCAGGGCGCGGGCGAGGCCCGACAGCACCTCGCGGGACGGACGCGGGGCGCGCGCCTGCTCCAGCCGCGTCAGGTACTCGGTGGAGATGAACGCCAACTGCGCCACCTCCTCCCGGCGCAGCCCCGGGGTACGGCGGCGCACCCCGGCGGGCAGCCCCACCTCGGCGGGGGTGATCCGTTCGCGTCTGCCGCGCAGGAAGTCCGCCAGCTCTCGTCTGTCCACGCGTCCAGTGTGCGCGGCGGCCGGGGCCCCAACCAGGTACAGCCGGTGCCTGGCTGGGCGCCGGGCCCGGCCACAGGCTCGACGGCATGGACCCCACACACCGACCGGACACCGGCTCCGGCACGCCGGCCCCCGGCACCGACCCGACCCGTACTCCCGCCACCGCCACCACCGGAACGGAGTCCCCCGTCATCTCCACCACCGCGGCCACCGGCGCCCCCGACCACACCACCGGCGTCCACCCCGACCCCCGCACCGCTCCCCACGCTCCCGGCACCGGTCTGCTCGCCGGGAAGGCGGCCTTCGTCAGCGGCGCCGGACGCGGCATCGGCGCCGCCGCCGCCCGCCTGTTCGCGCGGGACAGCGCCCGGGTGCTGCTGGCGGCCCGTACGGAGAGGCAACTCGCCTCCGTCACCGAGGAGATCCGCGCCGAGGGCGGCACCGCGCACCACGTGGTGTGCGACCTGGACGACCCGGCGAGCGTGCGCGCGGCCGTCGGGCGGACCGTGGAGCTGTACGGACGGCTCGACGTCGCCTTCAACAACGGCGCGACGAACGCGCCCCCGGGCCCGATGGACCAGACGCCGGAGGAGGACTTCGACCGCCTGTACTCGGTGAACCTCAAGAGCGTCTGGATCGCGATGACCGCCCAGGTCGAGGCGATCCGCGCGACCGCCGGGACCGGCGCCGTCGTCAACAACTCCAGCGTGGGCAGCCTCCGGGCCAACCCGCACCTGCCCGCGTACGGCGCCATGAAGCGCGCGGTCAACAGCCTCACCGAGTCCGCCGCCGCCACCTACGGCCCGGAGGGCATCCGCGTCAACGCGGTCGCCCCCGGCACCACCCTGACCGAGATGATCCGCGACTGGGAGGAGGCGTCGCCGGGCGTCATCGAGCGGCTCAACGCCGGTACGCCGCTGGGCCGTTCCGCCGAACCCGACGAGATAGCGCAGGCCGCCGCCTGGCTGCTGAGCGACCGCGCCTCGTACGTCACCGGCGTCGTCCTGCGGGTGGACGGCGGCGCCCTGTCCTGACCCCGCCGGGCCAGGGACGGGGCCGGGCCGGGGGCGGAACGGGCAGCCCCCGAGAAGGGGTGGGCGAGGCAGAAGGCGGCGCGCGGTCACGCGGTCACGCGCGGTCGTTCAGGGGCCGAACGCCGTCTCCCCCGCCCGTGGTCGGGTCGCGGTGTCCGGGGGACACGCACCCGCGTGCGGGTTCCCCGGGTGCGGACGCGCACTTCGGTGAGTGCTCGCATATGTCGGACGGACTCCGACTTATGAAGCATTCCTCATGACGAGAGCGCTCTCATGCACAAGTCTTGACGCCACTTCAGCCTTTGGCCAATGTAGTCGCACACAAGCGCCCCCACCTCCGTGTTTCCCCACACAACTGGAGATCCCGTGATATCGCGCAGATTGTTCCTGACAGCGACTGCCGGTGCCGCGACCGCCGCCACCTACCCCGCCTGGGGCAGCGTGCTCAGCCCCCACGCCCAGGCGGCCCCCGACACCTGTGAACTCGCCCTGGCGAACAAGTCGCTGGGCGGCACGGTGCACGCGTACGTCACCGGCCACGAGCAGGGCACCGACCGTTGGGTGCTGCTCAAGGTGGACGGCAGCGTCTACCGCCCCGAGTCCCCCTCCGCGCCGCAGACCCCGCTGCCGGTCGACTGCGCGATCCCGCTGCGCGGCCCCGGTGAGGACCCGGTCGTCGTGACGCTGCCGCAGATGTACGGCGCCCGCGTCTACTTCGTGCGCGACGACAAGCTCGACTTCTACCTCAACCCCGGCCCGTCGCTGGTGGAGCCCGCCTTCGCCACGAAGGAGGACCCGAACTACGGCCGCACGTGGTCGTTCTGCGAGTTCACCTTCAACCCGCAGCAGCTGTACTCCAACATCAGCTACGTGGACCTGGTGACGGCGCTGCCCATCGGCATCCGGCTGGAGGGCGACGGCACCCACGACGTGGCGCCGATGCCCGAGGGCGCCGTCGAGAAGATCGCCTCCGACCTCGCGGCGCAGACGGCGAAGGACGGTCAGCCGTGGGACCAGCTGGTCATCCGCGGCGACGGCGGCAAGGTGCTGCGCGTGATCTCCCCGCAGAACCTGATGGCCCCCTACTTCGACCGCCCGAACGAGATGCCCTTCCGCGACCTGTGGAACGGCTACATCGACCAGGTGTGGGACAAGTACCGCTCCACGGACCTGCGGATCGACCTCCAGGGCGGGCGCGGCGTGCGGGTCGGCCGGGTCAACGGCGACACCCTCACCTTCGACGGCGGCCACACCTTCTCGAAGCCCACCTCGAAGGACATCTTCACCTGCAACCACGGCCCGTTCACGAACAACCCGGGCGACTCGGACGACAAGAAGGGCCTCCTGGCGCGCCTCGCCGCGGGCTTCAACCGCAGCATCATGCTCAGCCACCCCGACCAGCCCAACGGCACCACGGCGGGCGACTACTACAAGGACGCGACGACCAACCACTGGTCCCGCATCGTCCACGCCAACTCGCCGATCGGGTACGCCTTCCCGTACGACGACGTGCGCCCGGAGGGCGAGCCGGACGTGTCGGGTGCCGCGCACGACGGCAACCCGCGGCGCTTCACGGTGGCGGTCGGCTCCTGACCGGCAGCCCCGGCCCGGGGCACGCGTCCGGAGGTCCGCGACCTCCGGTGAGCGGCCTGGGGTGAGCGGCCCGCGGCCGGGGCGTACGGAGGTTCCGGTTCACGGGAGGTGAGGCGCCCGTCGCGCGGCGGAGGTTCGGGGGACGCCCACACCCACGGTGCGGGGGATCGCCGGTGGCACACACCGGCGGTCCCCCGCACCGCCGTGTGCGGGAGACCCGCTGGAGCGCTCGGCGTCCCCGGTTCGCGGCCCGCGACGTACGGCCCCCGGCCCGCGTTCCACTTTCGGCCCGTGAGAGATCTCACGGGCCGCCAGGAGAGATTCTCATCGCCTTTTCACGGTCCGCCGCGCCGCACACGGCATGGTGAACCCATGGCTCCGCACGCACCTGTCTGTCCCAACTGCGGCCGCGTCCGCTGCATCTGCCGGGCGCGGCGCCCGGCCCCGTACGCGCTCCAGGCGCCCTCCGCGCTCTGCCACCCGTACGCGCACCGCCACCCGTAGCGCCGCCGCCCGCGCGTACGACGCGCGCCCCGCGTCCCACCCGCGCCGCCCGCCCGCGTACGCCGCCCGCCGCACCTGTCAGGGAGCCCCGTGTTCGTCGACCGGGTCCACGTACCCCCGGGGCTGGCCCCCGACGCCGCCGAACGCGCCCGGTGGCCGTTCGACGTGCCGTGCGTCGCGGAGCTGCTCGACCACGGGCTGTCGTTCCGGCGGCCGGTCACCCTGCTCGTGGGCGACAACGGTTCGGGCAAGTCGACGCTGGTCGAGGCGATCGCCGAGAGCTTCGGCCTGGACGCGTACGGTGGCCGCCTCGGCCGGTACCACGGGCGCCCCGACCCGTCGAAGACGGCGCTCGGGGAGGTCCTGCGGGCGGACACCACGGTGGCGGGTGCCCGCATGCTGGCCGGTCCCCGGCGCAGGAAGAAGGGGTTCTTCCTGCGGGCCGAGACGGCGTTCGACCTGACGGAGAACCTGGGCGGCGTTCCCGGCTACTGGCCGGAGGACACCCGTTCCCTGAGCCACGGCGAGGGTTTCCTGGCCATCTTCCGCTCGATGATGAACACTCCGGGCTTCTTCGTGATGGACGAGCCCGAGGCCGCGCTGTCGTTCACCTCCTCCCTCCAACTCGTCGCGCTCCTGCACGAGCTGGGCGAGTCGGGCGCGCAGGTGGTGTGCGCGACGCACTCCCCGATCCTCGCGTCCGTGCCCGGCGCCGACATCGTCGAGGTGGGCGAGCACGGCATGCGGCGCGTGGCGTGGGAGGAGCTGGCGCTGGTCGACCACTGGCGGCGCTACCTCGCGGACCCGCGGGCGTACCTGCGGCACCTGATCACGCCCTGACGTCCGACCCGACCCCCGGCCCGTGCTCTCCGTCCGGCGGGCGCGCGCCGGTGGGCCGCCCGTAGCCTGTGCGCATGTACGTCACACGCCTCTCGCGCCATGTGAACGCGCCCCGCGCGGCCGTCTACCGCGCCCTGCTCGACGCCGACTCCGTCGCGCGCTGGCGGGTGCCGGAGGGCATGCACGGTCAGGTGCACGAGTTCGACGCGCGGGAGGGCGGCACGTTCCGGGTGTCGCTGACGTACGACGCGCCCACCGGCACCGGCAAGTCGGCGGCGCACACGGACACGTACGGCGGCCGGTTCGTCACGCTGGTGCCGGACGAACTGGTCGTGGAGGAGTTCGCGTTCGAGTCGGCGGACCCCGCGCTGCGCAGCCCCATGACGATGACGACCGCGCTCAGCGACGCCGAGGGCGGCGGCACCGACGTCGTCCTGGAGCACGCGGGCGTCCCCGACGTGGTTCCCGAGGCCGACAACGAGACGGGCATGCGGATGGCCCTCGACAACCTCGCCGCGCTCGTCGAAGCGCGCTGACCCGCCGCGCGCACACCACGACCCGCACCCACCCGCCGCAACGCGCGCCCGTACGCCCCCTGTTCACCCCGTGTGGTGCGCCAGGGCCGCGTGCGGGTCGTGGTGTGCGCCGAGCGGCGTGTGGTCGATGTGCACGGTGGCGGCGGTGAGTCGGGGCACGGCGTGGATCAGCGCGTGTTCGGCGGCGACGGCTAGCGCGTGGGCGCGTACGACGGTCAGGTGCGGGTCGACGACGATGTCCGCCTCGGCGCGCAGCGCGTGCCCGATCCAGCGCAGCCGCACCTGCCCGGTGCCGCGTACGCCGGGCACCGCGCGCAGCGCGTCCTCCGCCGCGCCGACGAGGGCGGGGTCGACGGAGTCCATCAGCCGCCGGTAGATCTCGCGGGCCGCGTCCCGGAGCACGAAGAGGATGGCCACGGTGATCAGCAGCCCCACCACCGGGTCCGCCGCCCGCCAGCCGAGCGCCGCGCCGCCCGCGCCGAGCAGTACGGCCAGCGACGTGAAGCCGTCCGTACGGGCGTGCAGCCCGTCGGCGACGAGCGCGGCGGAGCCGATCCGGCGGCCGGTGCGGATGCGGTAACGGGCGACCCACTCGTTCCCCGCGAAGCCGACGAGCGCCGCCACGGAGACGGCCCACAGGTGGTCGACGTCGCGCGGGTGCAGGAGCCGGTCGAAGGCGGTGTACGCGGCGACGCACGCGGAGACCGCGATGACGACGACGATCACGATGCCCGCGAGGTCCTCGGCGCGACCGTACCCGTACGTGTAGCGGCGGTCGGCCGCCCGGCGGCCCACGACGAACGCGATGCCCAGCGGGATCGCGGTGAGGGCGTCGGCGACGTTGTGCACGGTGTCGCCCAGCAGCGCGACGGAGCCCGAGACGGCGACGACGACGGCCTGCGCGAGGGCCGTCACGCCGAGGACGGCGAGGGAGATCCAGAGCGTACGCATGCCCTCGCGCGAGGTCTCCAGCGCCGCGTCCGTCCGGTCGGCGGCCTGGTGGCCGTGCGGGGTGAGGAGGTGCCCGAGCCGGTGCCGCAGCCGGGCCGTACGGGTGCGGGGGCCGTGGCCGTGGTCGTGGTCGTGACCGGACTCGTGCGGGTGATCGTCGTGGTGGTGGCTCGCGTGGTGGCCTTCGTCGCGCTGTTCTCCGTGGGGGTGACCGGGTGCGCCGTTGCTCGGATTCGCCGCCATGCCGCACACCGTGGCACACCGATCCGATTGCGGCTACTGCCGTCGTACCCCCGCTGACCAGGTGCGATCCATGCGCAGCTACGCCTGCGGAGCGCCTGCGCGCCGCCCGCCGGGAGCCCTCGCCCGCGCGTACCCGGCGCCCGCTCCCGCCCTCACCCGAGAATCCTTCTTGGTAATGGTTTCCATTAACAATACAGTGGACCCATGCCGCCGGACCCGGCGCTGACCCCGAGGGAGCAGGAGCGACCCCGCATGGAACCGATGCCCGACGGCCTGCCCGTCGTCCTCGTCGCCGGAATGCACGCCGACGCCCGCGGGGAGGTGGTCGAGGGGCTGCTGCGGGACGTACCGGGCAGCGTCGCCCTGCACCACGACCTGTCGACGGCGGCCAGCGGGCGGGTGCGCCGCACCGTACGGGACGCCGTGGGCCCGGTGTCGTCCGGCGAGGCGCCGCTCGTCAACGACTGCGCGTGCTGCGCGCTCCGGGTCGATCTCGTACCGGAGTTGCTGACCCTGTCCGGCGACGGGACCACCCGGCTCGCCGTCGTCGAGCTGTGGGACTCCGTCGAGCCGCGGGCCATGGCGGAGATCGTCGTCGCGGACGGTGGCCCGGCGCTGCGGCTGGCGGGTGTGGTGACGGCCGTCGATCCGGCGCTCGTCCTGCCCTGCCTCGCCAACGGCGACGACCTCGCGGACGCGGGGCTCGCGGCGGCGGCGAGCGACCAGCGGACGGTCGGGGACACCTGGGCACGGCAGCTGGAGTACGCGACGGTGGTCGCCCTCGCCGGGCCCGGCACCGGCCCCGCCGGTGTCTCGGACGCCGAGGACCGGGCGCTGCTCGCGCAGCTGCATCCCACCGCCCGCTGGGCGCGGGCGGGTTCGGCGGAGCTGGTACGGCTCGCCACGGCCGGGTTCGACGTGGCGGCGGCCGCCGCGGCGCAGCACGTGTCGTGCGCGCGGCTGCCGCAGGACGCCGACGAGGCGGGCGTGACCACGGTCGTGTGGCGGCGGCGTCGGCCGTTCCACCCGGGGCGGCTGTACGCCGCGCTGGAGGAGCTGGCGTGCGCGGGCGTACGCAGCCGGGGGCGGTTCTGGCTCGCGGACCGGCCGGACACGCTGCTGTCCTGGGACGCCGCGGGCGGCGCGCTCGCCGTGGCCGCCGCCGGGCCGTGGCTGGCGGCGCTGCCCGAGGCCGCGTGGGAGCTGGTCGCCCCGGAACGCCGCGTCGCCGCCGCCCTGGACTGGCACCTGCCGCACGGGGACCGCTGCCAGCACCTGGTCTTCACCTCCCCCGCCCTCGACCGGCGGGGGCTGGAGGAGTTGCTGGACTCCTGCCTGCTGGACGACGCCGAGTACCTGGCGGGGCGCGACCGGTGGCGGCGGCTGCCCGACGCGTTCGACGGCCTGCTCGACCGCGTCTGACGGCGCGCGGTACGCGTGTGGGCGGGGGCTCGCTCGGCCCCCGCCCACGTACGACGGCTCCCCCGACACGGCCGCTCAGCGCGGCAGTTCGCGCAGGTACGCGCCGAACTTCTCCAGTCCGTCGATGTTGCGCGGCCCGCTGATGCCCTCGTTGTAGTCGAGGACGAAGAAGCGGTTCCGCTTCACGGCGGGCAGCTCCCGCGTGTGCGCGGACCTCTTCAGGAACTCGATCTTCTTCTTCGCGGGCTGGTCCCCGTAGTCGAGGATGATGACGACCTCCGGCTCCGCCTCCGCGACGGACTCCCAGTTGACCTGGGTCCAGCGCTCGTCGAGACCGGCGAAGACGTTCCGGCCGCCCGCCGCCTCGATGATGTCGTTCGGCGGGACCTGCTTCCCGGCGGTGAACGGCCGGTCGGTGCCGGAGTCGTAGAGGAAGACCGGTACGCGCGGGCCGTCCGGCGCCTTCTCCCGTACGGTCGCCGCGCGCCGCTTGAGGTCCCGTACCACCTCGTCGGCCTTCCGCTCGACGTGGAAGATGGCGCCGAGGCGTTCGAGGTCGGTGTAGAGGGCCTTGAACGGGGTCTGCCGCTCCGGGTGCCCGGGGTAGTTGTAGCAGCTCTCGGTGTGGAGGAAGCTCTGGATGCCGAGCTTGTCGAGGATCTCGGGGGTGATGCCCCGCTGGTCGCTGAAGCCGGAGTTCCAGCCCGCGACGACGAGGTCGGCGCGGGCGTCCACGACGAGTTCCTTGTTGAGCAGGTCGTCGCTGAGCATCTTCACCCGGGCGTAGTCGGCGGCCCAGGGCGATTCGCTGACGGGCGGGTTGGCGGGCGGCATCACGTAGCCGTGCACGCGGTCGGCCAGGCCGAGGCTGAACAGCTTGTCGGCGCTGCCGCCCTCGTACGCGACGGCGCGTTCCGGTGTGCGGTACGGGACGGGTTCGCCGCACCGCTTCACGGTGGTGCGGTCCGGTTCGGCGGAGTCGGAGGTGACGTCCGCGCCGCAGCCGGTCAGCAGGAGCGCGGCCGCGAGGGCCGGGGCGAGCACGGCGTGCCGCGGTGTGCGGGGCAGCGGTCCACGGGACGGTGCTCCGCGGGAGAGGTTTCTACGGGTCACGCGCATGGTGAGGTGGTGCCTTTCTGTTCGGGTGGGTCCGGCGACGGGTCGGGCTCCGGCGCGACGGCGCGGGCCGCCGCGTCCGGCGCGCCCAGCGCGTAGAGCAGCTGCGGGCCGCCGGTGAGCGGGTGCGTGACGACGCTCGCCGCGACGCCGAACACCTCCCGCACCAGCTCCGCCGTCAGCACCTCCGCCGGGGTGCCCGCGGCCACCAGTCGGCCGTGGGCGAGGACGCCGAGGCGGTCGCAGGCAGCGGCGGCCAGGTTGAGGTCGTGCAGCACGACGAGCACGGTCAGGCCCGACTCCCGCAGCAGGGAGAGGAGTTCGACCTGGTGGCGTACGTCGAGGTGGTTCGTCGGCTCGTCCAGCACGAGCACGTCCGGCTCCTGGACGAGCGCGCGGGCGGCGAGCACCCGCTGCCGTTCGCCGCCGGAGAGGGTGAGGACGCCGCGGTGGGCGAGGTGGCCTATGTCGAGCCGTTCCATCGCCCGCGCGCAGAGGGCGTGTTCGCGCGCGCTGAGGGGTTGGTTGCCGCGCAGGTACGGGGCGCGGCCGAGGGCGACGACCTCCTCGACGGTGAAGTCCAGGTCGACGCCGCCGTCCTGGGTGAGGGCGGCCACGGACCGGGCGGTACGGCGCAGGGGCAGCCCGGCCAGGTCGTCGCCGTCGAGGCGTACGGTGCCGGAGGCGGGGCGCAGCGCGCGGTAGACGCAGCGCAGCGCGGTGGACTTGCCGCTGCCGTTGGGGCCGACGAGGCCGACGACCCGGCCGCTGGGCACGTCCAGGGACAGGTCCCGTACGAGGGTCGCGCCGTCGGTCACGACGGTGAGCGCGTCGAGGGTCAGCTCCACGGCTGCCGCCCCTCCGCCGTACCGGCGCGCGGTGCGTTCACCACGTGCCTCCCAGTCGTACTCATCTCAACGACCTCCGAACAGGTAGCTCCTGCGGCGCATCAGGGCGATGAAGACCGGTACGCCGACGAGTGCGGTGAGGACGCCCAGCGGCAGTTCGCGGGGCGCGGCGAGGGTGCGGGCGCCCAGGTCGACCCAGACCATGAAGACCGCCCCGGCCAGCGGCGCGACGGCCAGTACGCGGGCGTGCGCCGCGCCCACCGCCATCCGGACGAGGTGCGGCATGACCAGCCCGACGAACGCGATGGCGCCGCTCACCGCGACCATCACGCCCGTCATGAGGGAGACCACCAGCAGCAACGCGCGGCGCTGCCGGTCGGGGGCGACGCCGAGGCTGGCGGCGGTCTCGTCGCCGAGGGCCAGTACGTCCAGCGCCCTGCCGTACCGGTGCAGCACCACCAGCCCCAGCAGCACCACCACGGCGACGAGCGGCAGCGCGCCCCAACTGGCGGCGCCGAAGCTGCCCATCGTCCAGTACAGGACCGTGCTGGTCGCCTCGCCGTCCGGCGCCGTGTAGACGATCACGCTCATCAGGGCCTGGAAGCCGAGCGACAGCGCGACGCCCGTCAGCACGAGCCGCAGCGGGGAGAGCACGCCGCGCGTGCTGGCGGCGGCGTACACGAGGACCGACGCGGCGAGCGCCCCCGCGAACGCGCCCGCCGACACCGCGTGCACGCCGAACGCGGCGAGCCCTCCGGTGACGGTCACGCCGACGGCGCCGACCGACGCGCCCGAGGAGACGCCGAGGACGAACGGGTCGGCCAGCGCGTTCCGTACGAGCGCCTGCACCGCGACGCCGACCGCGCTCAGGCCCGCCCCGACGAGTGCGGCGAGGAGGACGCGCGGGGTGCGGATCTGCCACACGATCTGGTACGTGGTCGTCTCGTCGGCCCCGATCCGGCCGCCGGTGACGGCCGCCCACAGGTAGCGGGCGGTGTCACCGGGCGCGACGGACGCCGGGCCCAGGCCGACGGCCACCACGACGGACAGCAGCAGCAGCGCCAGCAGGGCGGCGCAGGTGAGGGCGAGCCCGGCGCGGGTGGCGAGGAGACGTACGGGGGCGGCCGGGCCGACTCCCCCGCGGGGCACGGGAGTCGGGTCCGCGCGCCCGCCCGCCGGGGGCGCCGCCGCGGTCACGCCTCCCCCTCGGCGGCGGCACCCGTACGGTCGTCCGGGCCCGGGGCCGTACGGGACACCGGTACGGCGGCCACCAGCGCGGCGACGACGAGCGTGCCGAACACCAGGGCCGTGCCCGGGTACCCGGCCAGGCCGAGCCCCGCCCCGCCGAGCGCCGCGCCGACGAACACGCCGAGGCTCATGCCCGCCGCGTTGACGCTCAGGGCCGCCCCCCGGCGGTCGCCGCTGCGCCGCACGATGAGGCTCACCACGCAGGCGGCCACCACCGCGTGGCTGGCCGCGTGGAGCGACACGAGCGCGAGGGCGAGCGGCAGCCAGTGCGTGAAGTAGAACCCGGCGACGGACACCAGGGCGGCGACCAGCCCGAGGACGAGCAGCCGCTCGGTGCCGACGCGGGGTCGGGCGGCGTTGGTGAGCCGGCCGGTCAGCAGGTTGCTCACGAAGAACGAGCCGCCGCTGAGCGTCCACACGAAGGCGAAGGCGCCGGGGGCGAGGTCGAAACGGTCGTCGCAGAAGGCCGCCAGGTACGCGAGGTAGCCCATGAAGACCGCCGTCCGCAGCAGCGCGATGAGCAACAGCGGGACGACGCCGGGGAGTTGGCCGAGGGCGCGGAAGGACGCGAGGTAGCCGAGCCGCGTCCCGCCCTCCGCCTCGTCCCCGGCGACGTCCGCGTCCCCCGTACGGTCCCGGCCCCCCGTACGGTCCCGGTCCGCCGTACGGTCGCCGTCGCCCGTACGCCTGCCCCGCGCCGCGAACACGGCCGCCAGCAGCAGCGAACCGGCCGCCACCGCGAGCAGGTCGCCCTGCCAGCCCCAGAACGCGGCGGGCAGCGCCACGACGGGCGCGGCGAGCATCGCCGTCATGGACTGCGTCGCCGTGACGAGCGTCGCCGCCCGTCCGGCAGCGTTCCCCGACCCGTAGCGGTCGGCGGCGGCGGCCGTCAGCGCCGGGTTCAGCACGGCCGTACCGGCGCCGACCAGCAGGCAGAACGCCGCCAGCAGCACGAACTCCCCGCTCGCGCCGAGCGCCGACGCGCCGCCGAGCACGGCGAGCCCGCCCGCCGCCGCCCACTCCCGGGGGACCCGGTCGAGGAACGGCGCCAGCGCCGTACCGACCAGCAGCGCCGCCAGCCCGCCCAGCCCGCGCAGCCCGCCCATCGCGGCGACGCCGCTCCCGGCGCCGTCCGCGATGGGCACCAGGTACGTGCTGAAGACGGTGAACGGGAGCAGCCCCACCGCGGAGGCCAGCAGCACCGGCCACAGCGCGCGGGCCATCCGCAGGTCGCCGGGCGGCGCCTCCTCGTCCGCGCCCGCCTCGCGTACGTCCGTCGCCTTCCCCGTGCCCGTACCGGCGCCCGTGCCCGTACCGGTGCTCACGCGGCCCCCCGCGCCGCGCGGTACTGGTACAGGTACGTCTGCTCGGCGCTGAACTGCGAGAACGGGAACGGCTCCGCGTTCAGCGCCGTCACCCCCGAACCCAGGAACGCGCGGGCGACGGCCGCCCCGGTCTGCGCGTACACCAGCAGCGGTACGCCCTGCTCGCGGCAGTGCCCGAGGATCAGGTCGAACGTGCCGTTCCCCAGGGTCATCCCCGTCGCCACGACGGCGTCGGCCTCCCGCAGCACCTCGGTCATGTCGTCGGTGACCGTGTCGCCCCACTGCGTGGTGCGGAGGTTGAGGTCGCACGGCAGACAGACGCCGCCGCGCTCCCGTACGGCCGCCACCAGCGGGTTGACGACCCCGACCAGCGCGACGCGCGCGCCGGGGCGGATGTCCAGCAGGTCGACGATGGCGGCGTCGCGGGCCCGCGCGCGTACCTCCGGGGTGCCCGCGGGCAGCGCGACGGGGCGCGCTTCGGCGGCGTCGCGGTGCGGGCGTACGTGGTCGAGGTACGCGTCGAGCGCGGCGACCCGTACGGGCGCGGACTCGTGGCGCAGGAGCGAGCCGAGGGTGTGGCCGGAGGCGTCGGCGCAGACGTCCGGGACGAGTTCGCCCGCCTCGAAGGAGCAGGCGCCGAAGGAGCCGCCGACGCGGAGCAGCAGGTAGTGGTTGTGGTAGGTCGCCGTGCCACCGGCGAGGCGGGTGGTGTGGTAGAGCCAGAAGGCGCTGGTGACGGAGAGTCCGTCGGGGTCGGGGCCGTACGCGCCGGAACGTACGGCGGCGGTCAACTCGTCGACGCTCAGAGGCGGTTCGGCCGTCAGGGTACGGGCCGTGGCTTCGGGGGCGGGCATGTCGTGTGCTCTTTCCGTGAGTCGGGACGTCGGGGTCGGGGTCGGGGCCGGTGCGGGTTCGGTGGCCGGGTGGCGCGCGTCAGCCGTCGGTGCCGGTCGCGGTGGCCGCGGCGGGTCGTCCGGCGGCCCGGGGGTCCACGTCGGGCCAGCGGGCGGTGGACCACGGGTGCCGCAACTCCCGTAGCGACGCGACCTCGTGGGGCGCGAGCGTGTCGAGGTCGGGGGCCCGCCCGTGGTGCGCGTAGGCGCTGTCGACGTAGCGGTGGCCGGTGTCGGCCGCGACGAAGACGTGTACGCGGGAGTCGTCGCGGCGCAGCTCCCAACGGGCCGCGAGATGGGCGGCGCCGGTGGACAGTCCGGCGAAGATGCCGCTGTCGCGCAGGAGTCGGACGGCGCCGGAGAGGGCGCAGTCGAAGTTGACCCAGTGGACGCGGTCGTACAGCTCGTGCCGTACGTTCCCGAACTCGATCGCGCTGCCGATCCCCGCGATGATCATGTCCGGGTCCGCCACGTGCTCCGACCCGAACGTGACGCTGCCGAAGGGCTGTACGCCCACCAGCGCCACGTCCCGCCCCGCCTCCCGCAGGTAACCGGCGAGCGCCCCGGTCGACGCGCCCGAGCCGACCCCGCCGACGAGCGTCAGCGGCTGCCCGTACGGCAGTTCGCGGTCGAGAGTGCGGGCGACCTCGCGGTAGCCGTAGCGGTGGATGCCGTCGTGGTACTGGCGCATCCAGTGGTACGTCGGGTGCTCCGCGAGGATCTCCGCGATCCGGCGTACGCGCGCCTCCTGGTCGAGCCGCAGGTCCTGTGACGGCGCGACCTGTTCGAGGGTGGCGCCGAGGATCTCCAACTGCACGCGCAGCGTGCGGTCGACGGTCGTGGAGCCGACGATGTGGCACTTCATGCCGTAGCGGTGGCAGGCGAGGGCGAGGGCGTGCGCGTAGATGCCGCTGGAGCTGTCGACGAGGGTGTCGCCGGGGCGTACGGCGCCGGTGTCGAGCAGGTGCCGTACGGCGCCCAGCGCGGACCAGACCTTCATCGTCTCGAACCGCAGACAGACCAGGTCGGGCCGCAGGGCGACGAGCGCGGGCCGCTTCACGGCCTCGGCTATGTGCGTGTGCATGTGTCTTCCCGTCCGTCTCCGCGTCAGACCGCTGCTCTGCGGCGGTGGCGCCGGCACTGGCACCGGCGGGACCGGTCGGTGGCGCGCGGTGGGGCGTGGTCGTGCACGGGTTCTCCTCAGGACGGGGCGGGAAGGGGGCGGCGGCGCGAGAGGGGCCGAGGGAAAGGGCGCGGCTCGGGCTTGCCTCGGGCAGCGTAGCCTAGATAGAAATGATTATCACTTCAATCTGGGAGAGAGGGATCACGTGCAGCTGGCCACGGAGACCGGACGCGGACTCGCCTCACGGCACGCGTCGGCGGGCGCGACACCGGACACGGGAACGGGAACGAACACGGGCGCGGGAACGGGCACCACCGCGGGCCACGGCACGGGAACCGGCTCGGGAGTCGGCTCCGCCTTCGGCACCTTCGGCGAACTGCTCCAGGGCGAACTCCCCGAGCAGGACGGGGACTTCCTGGTGACCCTGCCCATCGCCCGCTGGACGATGGCGGCCTTCCACTGGGACCCCGAAGCCGGTGAACTGGCCGTACGCCCCGCGCACAAGACGAAGGCCCTGCGCCTCGCCCGCATGATCCTGGCCGAGGAACGGCTGCCCGCCGCGGGAGTGCTCACCGTCAGCAGCGTCATCCCGGAGGGCAAGGGCCTGGCCAGCTCCTCGGCCGACCTCGTCGCCACCGCGCGCGCGGTGGGCCACGCGCTGGGCACCCCGATGCCCGCCGCGCGCGTCGAACGGCTCCTCGCCCGCGTCGAACCCACCGACGGCGTGCTCTACCCGGCGGTCGTCGCGTTCCACCACCGTTCCGTACGCCTGCGGTCCGTCCTCGGCAGGCTGCCCGCGATGGGCGTCGTCGGGATCGACGAGGGCGGCGCGGTCGACACGGTCGCGTTCAACCGCCTCCCGAAGCCGTACACCCGGGCCGACCGCCACGAGTACGCGCACCTGCTGGACCGCCTCGCCACCGCCGTCCGCACCCGCGACCTCGCGGAGGTGGGACGCGTCGCGACACGGAGCGCGCTGAAGAACCAACTCCTGCGCCACAAAGCCGCGTTGGACCCGATGCGCCGCATCTGCCGCGAGGTCGGCGGCCTGGGCGTGGCCGTCGGCCACAGCGGTACGACGCTGGGCGTCCTCCTCGACGCGAACGACCCGTCGTACCCCCACCGCGCCACGGCGGCAGCCCAGGCGTGCGCGGAGCTGACCCCGGCGACGACACCGGGCGGCGGCCCGACCCTCTACCGCACCCTGACGTTCACCAGCTGACCCCGCACGCCTGTCCCCACACGAGAGAGTCCGAGCCGTCCTGCCCTGCGCCGTATTCCCGCCCCCGACCAGCCTGTTGCCGCACCTTCTCCGTATGAGAGCCTCAGGGGCGTTCGACTCGCAGCCACACCTCGACAACAAGGAGTGACAATGGCCCACGGGGGACATCGGTGGCGGCTCACAGTGCCGACCGACGACGACTCGCTGAGGCAGGAGCGGCTGACCTGGAACCTGCATGACAGGTTGCGGGAGGCCGAGGGTGTCTCCGTCACGTTCGCCGATGAAGACCGACCCTCGAGTCCCGGACACAAGGGCGGAGGCGTCGGAGAGGTCGCGCTCTGGGCCGCTACGACCGCCGCTGTCGCCCGCCCGGCGTCGCAGGTCCTGATCACTCTGATCACCGAGTGGTGCGCCAAGGAGCGCCACCGCCAGGTCGAGGTCACCGTCGAGAACGCCTCCGTCACGATCACCGGCCGACCTGACGAGGCCCAGGAGCGGATGGTCCGGGAGTTCCTGGACCGGGTGGAGGGCGACGAGAACGGCCAGTCGGGGGCAGACCCCGAGTGACCCGGCTGACCAAACGCTGTGCTCTGCTGATCGGCACCGAGCACTACGACGACGGCGGTTTCCATCCGCTGCCCTGCACACGGGCGGACGTGTGGGGCATGCGTCAGGTCTTGCAGCACCGCAGCATCGGCGGCTTCGGCCTCATTCAGACCGAGACCGATCTGACAGCGGACGACATGCAGCAGGCCATCAGCGAGTTCCTGTCGGATCGCAAGCCGGACGAACTGGCACTGGTGTACATATCCGGGCACGGCAAACGGGACGACGGCGAGTTCCGCTTCGTGGCCAAGGACACCGAGTACGCCAGGACCGCGGAGACGGGCGTAAGCGCCGGCTACGTCAATGAGCGGCTGGAGGAGTGCGTCGCTCCTCAGAAGATCGTGATGATCGACTGCTGTCGCAGCGGTGGTTTCGCCATCGGACTGCGTACCTCACACCGCAATACCTCCGAACCGATCGCGAAGTCCGGCGAGTCGGCCCCACTGACCAGCAGGGGAGTCTACGTACTGTCCTCCTCCCGGGCGGGCGAGCTCTCATTCGGCGGCACGGTCACGGAGACGGAGGTGCAACCGTCCGTCTTCACGACCGAGGTCATCGAGGCCCTGCGTACAGGGAAGGTCAGCAAGGACAGCGGCGGCAGCGTGACCGTGTCCGACCTCTTCCACTACGTCAACCGACGCATGCGCGCCCAGGGCGCCAACCAGATCCCCGTGCACTCCGCGCTCGGCGTGGACGACCGCATCGTGATCGCGGACTCGCCGCTGGGCAGCGCTCCGGTGCTCGTCCCGGTGAGCGGACGCCCCGCGCCGCCGCGAACCACGGGCCCCGCGCCCGCCGCGACCCCCAAGTCGGGCGACTCGCAACCGACATGGACCGACCTCCTCGACTACTACCGCGACTGCGTCCTCTCCGACGACACCGAGACGCCGCTGCTGGAGGTACGCGTCGACAGTCCTTCGTACGCGTGCCTGTCCGGAGCGGAAAGGTTGCTCACCGGCGAGGTGGAGGACGACGGGTGCGTGGCTGTTCCCCCGGAAGCGGACTCTCTCGTTCAATCAGCCACTGCTCAGAACGCCGAACTCTGGGCGGGTTACCCGGCCGTCGTCCTGACCGGGCCACGCGGTCGACGCCCGTGGCGGCATCCCCGGTTCGCGCCGCTGCTGATCCGCCGGGTCGAGATCGTACGGGAGGACGGCGCGGCACGGCTCAAACCGTACGGGCCGGTGCAGCCGCATCCGCAGTTGGCCAGGGACTGGTTGGGTGACGAGGAGGCCGCACAACTCGCGGAGACCTACCAGCCCACCTGGCACCGCGGGCAGCACGAACGTATGGCAGTCGACGTGGGCAACCTCCTCACCCAGGAGTTCGAGCTGCCCTGCGTGCAGGAACTCCGGCCAGACGAACTCGCCGGCCCCATCGACATCCATACACCGGGCCATGGCGCGCGGAACACGGCGGTGCTCTTCACCGCCCTACCCGAGACCGCCTTCACCAAGCAGTTACTCAAGGACTTCGCGGACATCGCGAAGATGACCGAACGGATACCGGAGACAGCACTCGCCGCCCTAGCGCCGGACGCGTCGGAACGCGGCCACGCGCATGCTTTGGCAGACCCCGCACCCGGCTCTGTGGTCACCCCGCTGTCCTGCAACGAAGCGCAGGCCGAGGTCCTGCGTTCCGCGCTGACGCGCCGCCTGACCGTGGCCACCGGTCCGCCCGGCACCGGCAAGAGCCAACTGGTCGCCAATCTCGTGGCCAGTGCAGTCGCCGCCGGCCAGACCGTGCTCGTGGCCTCCACCAACAACGATGCCGTGGACGAGGTCTGGCGACGATGCGAGAGTCTGGTCCCCGGTAGCGTGGTGCGCACCGGCTCGTCGAATTACGCCGAGCAGGAAGCGGGCGCCCTGCACACCCTGCGCACAATGTCGGCGGCGGCCTCCAACGTGACCACGGCGGCCATGGACCTCGGCATCGCGTCCGACCGGCTGGCCCGCGTACGCGTGGATCACGCCAGGGCTGCCGGGACGGAGCGGGCACTGCGCGAGGCGGGTGCGGCACGAGAACAGAGCGCCGAACAGCTGGGGCAGTCCGTCGCAGGACTCCTGGACCTGCTGGACAGCGCCACCCGACGCGGCCGCCTCCGGCGACCCGCTAAGCCCGGCCGCCTCGCAGGCACAGCACGCAAGCTCGCCCACAGACATTTTCTCGGGCAGTGGTCGCGCAACCGCTTCCTCCGACGGACCGGCCTCGGCGCCTACGAGGGCGACACGGTCGACGGCTGTCTCGCACTCGCGGAATTCCTGGCCGCGCGGGAGACCTGGGACCGCCTGCACCCGCAGGCGGCGGGCGTGGACGACGTCGTACTGACCACGGCGCTCCGCGACGCGGAGAGCGCGGTGCGGAGTGCGTCGGGTCGGCTCCTGGACAGCTCGGTACGCACCCACGCACGCAACGGTCGTCAGCGCATCCTCGCCCTGCTGCGTGCCCGGGACGACGGCCGGACCAGCGACTGGTCAGCGCTCCGCGACGTCCTCGGGAGAGCCCACGGACGGAAGGAGGCTCCCGCAGTGGCGGGCTGGGCCGTGACGAGCCTGTCCGCACGGCGCTTTCCCCGAGATCCCGCGCTCTTCGACCTCGTCGTGATCGACGAGGCGAGCCAGTGCGCCATACCGCACGTCGTGCCCCTGCTGTTTCGGGCAAGGCGCGCGCTGGTCATCGGCGACGCCATGCAGTTGACGCACATCGTCAAGACCGGTCCGGAGCATGAGGCACTCATTCGGCGGCGCACCGGGTTGCGAGCGGACTGGTTGGAGAAGCACCGTCTCGCCTACCGGCGGCACTCCGCCTTCCACGCGGCCGAACGATCCGCCGGAGGGACGCTCCTGCTCGACGAACACTTCCGCTGCCATCCTGACATCGCGGCCGTCTCCAACGAGCTCTTCTACGACGGCGAACTGACCGTACTCACGGACACCCGCGTACGGCCTTCTCTGAACCGCCCCGCCCTCATCTGGTCCCACGTCCCGGGTAAGGCCGGTCGACCCCGGCACGGCAGTTCCTGGGTGAACGACGACGAGATCCGGAAGGTGAACGCCAGTGTGCGCTACCTGCTGGAGCAGTTGCCCGACGAGGCGACCATCGGCATCGTCACGCCCTTCAAAGCGCAGGCGGACGCGCTCCGCGAGCAGTTGGGCCACTACGACCAGGAACGTCTGCGCGTCGGCACCGTGCACACCTTTCAGGGTGGCGAGCGCGACGTCATGGTGTTCTCGTTGGTCGCGGCGGACGGGATGCACCCGGGGGCGGTCAGCTGGGTGTCCCGGCAGGTCAATCTCTGGAACGTCGCCATCACCCGGGCTCGTACCCACCTCATCGTGGTGGGCGACCGTGAGCGGTGGAGTCGGCAGGAGGGGACGGCCTCCGCACTGCTGGAAGCCGCGACGGCAGGTGCTCCCCGTTCCGGTGCGGCCGACGGCGACGAGCTGACCAAGCGTCTCTACCAGCGCTTGGCGGGCGACCCGTCAACGACCGTCGTGCTCGGGGAAAATGTGGCCGGACACCCGGTGGATGCCCTACTCAAGGACGCTGACGGCGCCGCGCGCGGCGCCGTGCTGCTCGACCATGGGGTGGGGGAGCACGGGGACGCGGCCCGTCACCTGCGGCTGATGCTGCATCGGAGAACGCTCCTGGACGACGGCCCGCGGGGACTCGCAGCCACGCGCTGTCCGGCCTGGAGGCTGTACGACACCGGGCCGGCTGACGATCTGTGAGCCGCATGCTGGACCCCCGTCCCCGGTCCCCCGGGCCCGGTTCCGGGGCCGCGCCCGGCGGGGATACGGTCGGTGGTCATGGACTGGCTCGAACGTGCCGCGCGGTTGAAGCAGTGGACCCGGGGCGGCGTACGCGCGCCGCACAAGCCGCTGTTGCTGCTCTACGCCCTCGGCCGGTACCAGCGGGACGCGGAGGGCGAGCTGCGCTACAGCGCGGTGGAGGGGGAGCTTCAGCGGCTGCTCGACGAGTACGGGCCGCCGCACCGTACGACGCCCGCGTACCCCTTCCACCACCTCGTCAGCGACGGCGTGTGGGAGGTGCGCAGCGACCGTGGCCCCGGGAGCCCGGGGACGGGCCTCCGCGACCTGCGGGAGTCCGGGGCGACCGGTCGGCTGGCGCCGGATCTGCGGGACGCGTTGCGGCGCGAGCCGGAGTTGCTGCCGCGGATGGCGCGGTCGCTGCTCGACCTGCACTTCCCGCCGTCGTGCCACGGCGAGTTGTGCGAGGTCGTCGGCCTGGACCTCGACCCGGTGGAGTACGTGGCGCTGTCCCCCGCCCAGCGGCAGCGGGATCGGCGGATGCGGGACCTGGTGCTGGCCGCGTACGCGTACCGGTGCGCGTTCTGCGGCTACGACGGCCGCCTCGACACGGTGCCGGTCGGGCTGGAGGCGGCGCACGTGCGGTGGTGGGCCCTCGACGGGCCGGACGAGGTGGAGAACGGGCTGTGCCTGTGCTCCCTCCACCACAAGCTGTTCGACAAGGGCGTCCTCGGCCTCGACGACGACCTGCGGGTGCTCGTGTCGCAGCGTTTCGCCGGGCGGGGCGCCGCCGCCCGCGACCAGGTGGAGGCGCTGGCCGGACGGCCGGTCCTCGGTCCCGTGCCGGGCGCGCTGCCCGTCGCGGCGGAGTACCGCGCGTGGCACGCCGTACAGGTCTTCCGTGGCGCGGCGCGCGCCACCGCACCGGCCTGACCGGCGGCACCCGCCCGCGGCCCCCGTGACGCGCCGCTCGGTGGCGGACGCGCGTGTCCGGCTCCCCGTGTCGCGGGCGGCCGGTGACTACCGTGGTGCGGCATGGAAGGTGAGCACGAGGTCGAGCCCGTCCGTATCCGTATCGAGCTGTCCGGGCCCGGGGACGTGGGCGAGGACACCCGCGACCTCTGCGCGTGGCTGCGCCGGACGCTCAACTCCCGCGAGCACGCGAGCGTACGGCTCCTGCCGGACCCGACCGGCGGGGCCGATCCGACCGACGGGGCCGCGGCGGACGCCCGTACGGAGGCGGACGGGGCGGCGTACGGGCCGGTGGAGGGCATCGACCTGGCGCTGGGCCACGGTTTCGCCGCCCTCAACCTCGCCATGTCGTACGCGTCCTGGCGCGCCGCCCGGCCCACCTCCCCCGCCGTGACGCTGACCGGCCGCCACGGGTCCGTCACCGTGCACGACGGTTCGGCCGAGGACATCCGCCGGATCGTCACCGCGCTGGAGGGGAACGCTGCCACCGGAGGCGGCCACCGCCCCTGACGCCGGGCGGGGTCGCGTCCGCGTCACGTACGCCCCGCCCGTACGTCGGCCCCCGGCGTACGGGGAGACGTACGGGCCGGGGGCCGGGGAGGGGCGCGGCTCAGTCCGTGGTCGCGCGGCTGAAGAGACGCGGCGCCTCCTGCACGAACTCGCGGATCTCCTCCTCCGTGAACCGGAGCGCGGGCAGGTCGGGCCGCTTGCTGTCGCGCAGCGCCCAGCCGCCGCCGCTCAGCGCGGCCACCTCCACGCAGATCTCCGTCTGACTGGCGCACGGCCTGGCCCACGTGGCACCGCTCAGGTCCTCGCCGTACAGGTCTTCGTCCAGATCCCTCATCGTCCTGCCTCTCCGTGTTTCTCCGCAGAGTCCCGGGCGTCCGGCTGGTCGTACCGCACATCCCGAAGCCGGTGCGCTCGCACGTGGCTCGTGCCCGGTCTGAGGAGATTCCCCGTGCATGGGTTCCCTCCCGAACACGAATTCCCCTTCTTCAGGGGGGAGTTGTGCGCGAAGTCACACAGACACCCCACAGATGGGGACGCGCGGAACCCCGTCCGCGCCTGTCCGGCACGCCCGATTCCCCGCCGCTCCCCCGCGGCTCCCCCCGGGCGCGTCCGCGTGCGCGTGCGCCCCGTCCGGACAGACGGCGGACGGGCCGGAAAGGTTCACGCGCGCGGGCCCCGCGTCGTGCGGGTCAGGTGTCGCGTACGGGTCCGGCGTCGTACGGGCCCGGCCGCGTGGGCCGCGCGCACGCGTCCGCCCCGGCGGCGTCCCGTCCGCGAGAGGACGGGACGCCGCCGGGGCGGGGGTGGCGGGCGGTGCCGCCGGGGCAGGGTGAGGGTCAGGTCAGCGGCTCCACCCAGACGTCGCGGAAGCGCACCTTGTTGCCGTGGTCCTGGAGGCGGATGGCACCCGCCGCGGCCGACTCGGCGTCGCCGCCGCCGGTCGGGCCGTCCACGGCCACGTCGTCGTGGACGGTCTCGCCGTTCCAGACGACGGTCACCCGGGCGTCCTCGGTCTTGGTCCCGTCACCGTCGAAGCGGGCGGCGCGGAACGTCACGTCGTACGTCTGCCAGGTCTCCGGCGCCGTCGCCGCGTTGTGGTCGGCGGCCTTCTTCTGGTAGAGCGCCGCGGCCTCGTCGTCGGCGAGCTGCTCCTTGCCGTACGAGTCGAGGATCTGCAACTCGTAGCGGTCCTGGAGGTAGACGCCGCTGTTGCCGCGGTCCTGGCCGGTCACGTCGTCGGGCAGTTGCGGCACGCGGAACTCGACGTGCAGCGTGAAGTCCTCGAAGTGCCGCTTCGTGCGCAGGTCCCCGCAGCACACCTCCATGGACTTCTCGGCGCTGTGCGGCCATTCGGCGCTCCGGCCGTCGGTGTGCTGCCACGCGTCGGAGACACTGCCGCCGGAGAACAGGTCGATCCGGGCGCCCGGTGTGCGCACCTCGACGGCGTCGAGGTTGACGTGGCCGCTGTCCCCCTCCCCCACGGCGTACGTGAGGGTGTTGCGGCCCGCCTTCAGGTCGAGGCGTTCCGTCTTCGTCGACCAGCGGTTCCAGCCGCCGGTGTCCACGAGCGAAGTCTGCTTCGCGGGGCCGCCGTTGACGCTGACGCCGACGGTCTTGGTGCCGGTGAACGGATCGGGGCCGTTGGCGTAGCGCAGGCCCACGTCGTACGCGCCCGCCTTGTCGACCTCGACGTCCAGGGTGGCGGTGGCGCCCTTCTCGCCGAAGCCGTCGACGAAGCCGCCGCCGGTGTAGCCCGCGTGCTCGGTGTCGATGCCCGCGCCGCCGGAGAGGCGGGCGGACTCGGCGTCGTACGAGGTGACCGGCTCCTCGCCGCCGCCGGGCTTGGCGTTGAGCGTGTACCACGCCTCGGTGGACCACAGTTCCTCGCCGCCGTCGGCGGAGAACGGCCGCGGCGACCGTACGTGCACGACGCGATCCGTCTTGAGGCCCGGGATGGTGAGCGTCACCTTGCGGCGGTCCTCGGAGAGTTCCGCCGAACTGACGGGCAGGGACTCCTCGTCGACCTTCGGGCCGCCGTAGTCGGGCGTCGGTACGTACCGCCACTGCTCCACGGAGTAGGCGCCGTCGGCCAGTCGGGCGGCGGTCTCCTCCGACAGGGGCTTGGTGTAGGTGAGTTCGAAGCCGTCGGCGGTGGCGCGCATCTTCTCGATGTCGAAGGCCGTCCTGCCGTTGGGCGTGAGCTTCTGGAGGCCGAAGCGGAGCTTGCCCGCCTGCCCCCAGTTGCCGTCGGCGCCGAGGCCGCCCGCGTAGATCGCCCCGTCGGGGCCGGTGCTGATGCGGGTGATGCCCGCCTCCAGGCCCTGCGTGTGGCGGAAGACCGCGCCCTGGTACTCGCCGTCGACCTTCTCCAGGTCGGCGCGCTGGAGGCCGCCGTACGTGACGTCGCCGAAGACCATCTGCCCGGCGAACGGGCCGTCCTTCAACTGCATCGGCGTGCTCGGCGAGTTGGCGATCTCGTTCTGCGGCAGCCACAGCACCGGCTTGGTGACGGGCTGGTCGTCGAACGGGCCGTGCGGGTTGGTGTAGTGGTTGAAGAAGCGGTCCTGCTTGACGTGCACCAGCTTGGACGCCGGGAGCCAGCCGCCCTGGTTGTCGTTGACGAAGAGGTCGCCCTCGGGGCCGCGGCCGATGCCGTTCGGTGTACGGAGGCCGCCCGCGAGGTACGTGACCTCGCCGCTGTCCTTGTCGACCTTGACGGTGGTGCCGCGGTCGGCGGCGGGCTGCGGATCCGTGGTGGCGCCGCCGTAGTTGATGGCGACGGACAGGTTCAGGTAGAAGGCGCCGTCGGCGTAGTCGAGGCCGAAGGCGAACTCGTGGAAGTTGCCGCTGTACGGCCACTCCGCGACCTTGCGCTTCTCGTCGACGGTGTCGTCGCCGTTCGTGTCGGTCAACTCGGTGAGCTGGTGCTTCTCCGAGACGTACAGCTTGCCGTCCACGTACTTGACGCCCATCGGCTCCCGGAGGCCGTCCGCGACCTTCTTGTACGTGACCTTGTCGGGGCCGGTGTCGCCGGTGACGTTGTCGAGGAGGTACACCTCTCCCCGCGTCTGCTCGCTGCCGCCCCAGGTGGTGATCGCGAGCCGGTCGTCGGGCAGCCAGTCCATCGCGGACACCTGCGGTTCGAAGCCCTCGGGGCGCAGGTCGGTGAGGGTGTAGCCGGGGTTCACGTCGGTGAGGGGCAGGCCGTCGCCGGGCGAGTCGGACGTACCCTCGCACTCCTTGCGGCCGGGCGCGGTGACCCGTACGACTCCGGCGTCGGTGCTGAGCACGGACTCCGGCACGGTGACGAAGCCGTCGGCGCCGGGCGGCTTCCACTGGAGGGTGACCTGCTGCTCGCCGCCCGCGTCGAAGTGCTCGACGCGCAGCGAGCGGTAACCGGCGTCGAGGGTGATCTCCCCGTCCTTGGGTTCGGCGCCGTGCAGGCCGTCGTGGTCGATGACCTGTTGGCCGCCGACGGTGAGGCGGGAGCCGTCGTCGCTGATGAGGCGGAAGGCGTAGGTGCCGCTCTCGGGGACGTTCAGGTTGCCGGTGATCTCCGAGACGAAGTTGTCGCTGAAGCCGAAGCCGTCGGTGGAGGTCCAGTCGGCGGTCGGGATGAGCTTGTCGACGTTCGGGGTCTGGGCGGGCTTCAGTGCGCACAGTTCACTGAGCGGGGTCTGGACGTCGAACACCCGGAGGGTGACTCCGGGTTCCTGCGGGGGCAGATCCGCGAACGGGCGCGGGTCTTCGGTGTCCTCGGCGGCGGCGGGCGTGGTCAGGCCGCCGACGAGGAGCGCGGTGAGCATCAGTCCGGCGGCCTTGCGGGGGCCGCGGCGTCTGAGGCGGGGTCCGGGCTGGGGGCGTGGCTTCACTCTTCCTCCTGCGTGCGTCAGGTGTGGCTACGCAGACTGCTTGGCAAAGCGACGCTCAGCGTAGGGACTTTGCATGCCCTCGTCCATGCTTTGTCCACAAAGAGGAAAAACCCGTTTCCCGCGTCCGCCGTACGGCGATCCCTCCCGCGACGGGCGGGCCGGGCGACCGTACGAGTCGGGGTGAGCGGCTAGCGTGCGCCCGACTCGGCCTCGACACGGTCGAGTTGGGCGGCGAGCAGGACGTCGAACGCGGCGTGCCGCTCGCCGCCGAGCGGGCGCAGTTCGCGGGCGAAGCGGGAGACGGCGGGGAACCGTTCGGGGTCGGCGCCGAGCACGGCGACGCGGAACAACTCCCCACCCTGCTCGCGCTCCTGGGGAGTGAGCGTGTCCGCGGCGGCCTCGGCGGCGACGAGGGCGGAGAAGAGCACCGCGACGCGGTGGTAGTGGTCCGGGACGGCCTCGTCGGGCAGGCCCGAGGCGCGGAGCGCCTGGAGCAACTCCTCCATGACGAGCCGGGCGCCGTCGCCGCTGGACGCGTAACGCCCCCAGACCACGGCGAGTTGGGGGTGCTCACCGAACGCCTCCCGCAGCCGCGCGGCCAGCGCGACGACGCGCTGCCGCCAGTCGCCCTCGGGCCGGTGGTCCGCCATGGCGGACGCGAGGACGCGGTCCGCGACGGCGCGCAGCAGGTCGGTCTTGTTGCGGAAGTGGCGGTAGAGGCTGGAGGAGTCCGTGCCGAGGGAGGCCGCCAGCCTGCGCACGCTGAACGCCTCGGCGTCGCCCGTACGCAGCGACTCCGCCGCCGCGTCCAGGATCTCGTCGGTGGTCCAACGCCTGCGACCGGTCATCGGGTCCCCTCTCGTGGAGGTCCAGGCTAGCCCATGCACTTGGCGTTGCACGCACCGCGTGCATAATGGGTGCACGTGGGGGGTGGACGGGGACGCCGGACGCGTCCGGGCGCCGCGCGCCCGCACCACGGGACGTACGGAAGGACGGATGCCGTGACGGACACAGCGGAGACCGGGAACACCGGGGGCACGGGGAGGGACGGGACCGCCGGGCGGTCCGAGGCCACGGCGGGGCTGGACACCGCGCGCCTCGACGCCGCCCTGGAGGAGGTCCGACGCGCCGGGGTGCCGGGCCTGTTCGCCGAGGTACGGGACGGCGACCGCGTCTGGCGCGGCGCTGCCGGGGTGGCCGACGTGGCTACGGGGCGCCCCGTGACGCCCGACATGCGCAGCCGCGTCGGCAGCGTCACCAAGACGTTCACCGCCGCCGCCGTCCTCCAACTGGTCGACGACGGGCGGGTGGACCTGGACGCGCCCGTCGCCCGCCACCTGCCGGACCTCGTCCCCGGGGAGCGGGGCGACGCGATCACCGTACGGATGCTGCTCGACCACACCAGCGGCCTCGCGGAGTACCTCCCGTACGCCTACCCGTCCCTGCGGCCGTTCCCCTCGCTCCCCGACACCCGCCCGGACAGCCTGGACGACCACCGGTTCACCCGGTTCGACCCCGTGGAGCTGATCGCGCTGGGCGTCGGCGCGCCCGCCACCGGCGCACCGGGCGCCACCCCCGGCGTGTACTCCAACACCAACTACCTGCTGCTCGGAGAGTTGCTGACCCGGGTGACCGGCACGCCCGCGCGGGAGCACATCACCCGGCACGTCATCGCGCGCGCCGGGCTCCGCGACACCGTGCTGCCCGTGGGCACGCGCCTCGACGGGCCGCACCCGCGCATGTACGAGGCGTGGTTCGGCATGATCGACCCGCCGCGCGACTACAGCGTGTTCGACATGTCGTGGGTGGGCCCGGCCGCCGCGCTGGTGTCGACCACCGCCGACCTGAACCGCTTCTACGCGGCGCTGCTCGGCGGCCGGATCGTCGGCCCGGAGTCGCTGGCGCGGATGCGGCGCACCGTGCCGGTGGTCTCGCAGGAGGGCACGGTGATCCCGTACGGCCTGGGACTGCACCCGGCGGAGGCACCGGGGCGGGCGACGTTCTGGGGGCACGGCGGCACGGTCTGGGGCGCGGGCGCGTTCTCGATGACGCGTGCCGACGGCGGGCGGCAGGTGACCGTACTGCTGAACCTCCAGCGGTGGAACGCGCTCGACGCCTCCGGCAGGCCGGTGCCGCACCCGGTCGACGGGGCGCTCGCGGAGTTCCAGCGGCTGGCGATGTACGGCTGACCGGGGCGGGCGCGGGGACGCGCGGGACGGTGGCCGGGCCCGCGCCCGACCACCGCCTCACCCGGTTACGCCGTCACGCCGTCGCGAACGGCGTGGTGTCCCGCCACTGCTCCACGGCGGGCCCCAAGTGGTCCGCCAGCACCGGCAGTCGGGGTACGAGCGTGAGGCACGCGAGGACCCGCAGCATCCCGACGGCGTCCACGAAACGCAGCACGTCGCGGTCGAGCGGCCGTACGCCGTGCCGTTCCGCGCCCCGGTCGTAGGCGGCGGCGAGGTCCGGCCCGAGGGACGCCACGTCCCACTCGACGGGGCCGAGCGTGATCAGCTCGAAGTCCGCGTAACGGTCGCCGTCGGCGCCGTGGAAGATGTTCGCGGGCGGGCAGTCGCCGTGCACCGGCTGGAGCTCCACCCCCGGGAACCGCTCCTCGAACGCCGCCCGCGACCGTACGAGCGGCTCCAGCACGCGCCACTCGTCGCGGGCCCGCGCCAGGTCGGCGGGGGTGAGGGGACCGGGGTCGTCGGCCAGCAGCGCGAGGGCTCCGGTCACGAACTCCGGTTCGGCGGCGGACAGATACGACAGCGGGCCCGGGTACGCGCGCAGGGCGGCGTGCAGCCCGGCGGTCAGCTCGCAGTTGGCCGCGTAGTCGGGTTCGCGGTCGGCGTCCTCCGCCACGTACTCCCAGAAGGTCATCGAGAAGCCATCCCGCCGTACGGGCTCCGGCGGGACGAGGGGGCTCGGCGCGATCACCGGCGTGCCCTGGTCCGCGAGCCACCGCGTGACGTCGAGTTCCGTCCGCTGGCGGCGGGCCAGGACGTCGGGGTCGGTGGTGTGGGGCAGGACGGTGGGCACCCGTACGACCACCGGCGAGGGCGCCAGGTGGACGACGACGGAGAACATGTCGTGCAGCACCCGGGCGTCGGCCACGTCGAGCCCCAGCCCGCGTCCGGCGGCGACGGCCGCGTCTACCGCGGTGGCGGTGCGCCGGGCGAGCTGCTGCGATGTCAGGTAGTCGGTCACCGCCTGATCGTCCCAGCCCGGGGGCGGGGACGTGACGGCGGCCCGCCGGGGCGCGTACGGCGACGGCGGGGAGGCACCGGCGAGGGTACGGGGGACGGGCCGGGAAGGAATGCGACCCCGTGAGGAGGGTTCGGGCCCGTGACGGGGCACGTTCTCCGCAGGTCGCGGCGTGCGTACGCGCCCCCGCGACCGATCCGCCCGGCCGACGCGTCCGGCTCCCCGGCCCGTACGGGCCGACCGCCGGACCGCCCTGAACGGAGAGTGACCGATGACCAGGACCGAGTGCCCGTACCGCCTCGACCCCTCCGGCGCCCACATCCAGCGCGAGGCCGCGACGCTGCGCGCACGCGGCCACGCGACCCGCGTGCTGCTGCCCGGCGACATCCCCGCCTGGTCCGTCACCGACCTCGGGCTCATCCGGCGGCTGCTGGCGCGGCCGGACATCTCCAAGGACGCGTACCGGCACTGGCCCGCGTACGTCGAGGGCCGGATACCGGAGGGCTGGCCGCTGCGCATCTGGGTCGACGCCCGCAACGCCCTCAGTGCCTACGGCGCGGAGCACGCCCGGCTGCGTACGCCGCTCACCAGGGCGTTCACCGCCCGGCGGGTACGCGCCCTCGCCCCGCGGATCGAGACGCTCACCCACGCGCTGCTGGACGACATGGAAGCGGCGGCAGCGGCGGGCGGCTCCGGGGACGCGGACACCGTGGACCTGCGCGCGCTGCTCGCCTGGCGGCTGCCGCTGCTCGTCGTCAACGCGCTCCTCGGCGTCCCCGAGGACATGCACGACGACTTCCGCGACACCTTCGACACCACCTTCGCCACGAACCTCGGCGAGGACGAGGTGCGGCAGGCGGGCGAACGGGCCTTCGGACTGGCGCAGGAGCTGGTACGGCGCAAGCGGCTGACCCCGGCGGACGACGTGACGTCCACCCTGGTGCGGGCGCACGACGAAGGGACGCTCACCGAGCGGGAGTTGGTCGACAGCCTGCTCCTGCTGATCGGCGCCGGGCACGAGACGACCGTGAACCTCCTCGACACGGCGGCCGTCAACCTGCTGTCCCACCCCGACCAGCTCGCTGCCGCCGTCTCCGGCCGCGTCGGCTGGGACCAGGTGGTGGAGGAGAGCCTGCGCCACCAGGCGCCGATCGCCACGATCCTCATGCGGTTCCCCGTCGAGGACGTGCACGACGAGGAGACCGGGCTGACCTTCGCGCGCGGCGACGCGCTCGCGATCAACTTCGCGTCCGCGGGCCGCGACGGCGGCGTGCACGGCGCGGACGCCGACACGTTCGACGTCACCCGTGGCACGTCCCGTAAGCACGTCGCCTTCGGGCACGGCGTCCACTACTGCCTGGGCGCCGAACTCGCCCGTCTCGAGGGCCGGATCGCGCTCCCCGCCCTCTTCACCCGCTTCCCGGACCTCGCCCTGGCCGTACCACCGGAGGAGCTGCGCCCGCTGCCCAGCTTCATCTCCAACGGGCACCAGTCGGTGCCCGTACGGCTGGGCGGCGGACGCGGCTGAACGGCGGGGTCTCAGCGGACGTCGGTTCAGCGGACGTCGGTGAGGGTCGCGAAGACGACGACGTTGTCGGCGTAGTAGTGCTTCGCCGCGTCGAACGTGCCGCCGCAGGTGATCAGGCGGAGCCCGGCGTGGTCGAGGTTGCGGTAGACCTCGACGGTCGGGAAGCGCTTCTTCGGGTAGCGCTCCGTACGGTCGACGCGGAACACCGCCGTACGGCCGTCCGCGCGCTCCACCTCGATCTCCGCGTCCTTCGCCAGCTTCCCCAACTCGTAGAAGACGGACGGCTTCCCGTTCCAGGTGACGTGCCCCGCGACGACGGCGGGGCCACGGGCGCCCGGGGTCGTGCCGGGGGTGTACCAACCGGCCTTCGCCGGGTCGCGGGGCGTCTCCATGACGTGCTGGGCGTCCTGACCCAGCCCTTCGAGCGGCGAGTCGACGTCCAGGGCGGGGACCCGCAACCGCTCCGGGCGGGAGGCGGGCAGCGGGTCGGCGGCCTCGCGGGGCGGGGCGGCGCCGGTGCCTTCCGGCGGGGCGTCGGGGGCCGGGGCGTCGGGGGCGGGGGCGCCGCTCTCGGCGGCGCCGCCGTCGGACGGCGCGGACGCGGCCGGGGGGTCCGGGGGCGCGGCGGCGTCCTGCTCGCCGGACCGGCCCAGCGCGAACGCCAGCGCGCCCGCGCCCAGCAGCGCGAGGACGAGCGCGGCGGCGAGCAGGGCCCGCCGCCGCGCCGTGGGGTCGGCCATCACTGCCTCAGCGGCCGCCGTCGACGCGGGCCCGCTCCGTACGGCGGGCCAGCAGCGCGACACCGCCCGCGGCGAGCAGACCGGCGCCGCCCGCGGCGGCCAGGTACGGCGAGCCCATGCCCTCCTCCTGCGGGGTGGCGCCGCCGCCGGTCTCGACGCCGCCGACCGGCATGGAGCCGACCGCGGCGCCCTTGATCATGCCGCAGTTGGCGGGGGCGGTGGCCTCCTGCGGGAGCTTCGGGTCCAGCTCGCTCTTGCCCTTGTTGAAGTCGTACTTGCCGTTGCCGTTGGTGTCGATGCCGTGCTGCACCAGGTGCAGGTCCTTGATGTGGTCGACGACCTTCTGCGAGACCTCGATGGTCCGCGAGTACGAGAGCTTGCCGTCCTTGTCGGCCGTCGGCATGCGGTCGACGGCGAGGCCGCTGTCCTTGGACGTGTCGCCCTTGGTGGTGAGCGAAATGTTGATGTCGCCGTACGAGGGCAGGCCCTCGGCGGTGGAGACGACGCCGTCGCCGTTCTTGTCGGCGTCCGCCGACGGGCAGTGGAAGTCGTGGCCGTCGGTCGAACCGTGCAGGTGCTGCGCGTGCGGCGCCCCCGGGACCAGGCCCTCGGACTCTATCTTGACGGTCAGCTCGTTGCCCTTGATGTCGAGCAGCGCGGTGCCGGACGACTTCGAGTCGTTGAGCTGCTGGAGGTCGATCTGGTGGGCGCCGCCCGCGGCGGACGCCGGCGCCGCGGCGGCGAGCGTGAGCACTGCGGGCAGGGCGGCGAAGGCGGCCAGGCGGTTGAGGCATAGGGGCATCAGACGTCATCTCCTCGTGACCGGGCCTCTCCCTGACGGGCGGCCCGGCAAGGCGGTCCGGGCGCGGGCCGGAGGCGTCGAGCCGCCCGACGTGCCGGTAGCGGCGGCCCCGAACGCGACCCGCACCAGGGATTCGGTACGGGGGCCACCCCAGATTGGTACGGGTTTTCGAGCCCCGCGCGCGGGGGCGCAACGGGACGGGGTGCGGGTGCGTACGGGACGGGTGCGCGGAACGGGGTGCGGGGCGCGCGTACGGGCGGCGGGGGGTTCGCGACCGTATGCCCGCCGACGTGCGGAAAGTCTCATGTCCAGTCTCCGGACAGCGAGTTGACCTTGTTCGACGCGCGTGGTCTACTCCGCTCCATGACCGACACCGCTGTGCGCCTGTGGCGACGGGTCCATATGGACCTCGTCCGCTATCCGGGCTGCGTGTGTCGCCCGTCCCGCTGATCCGCCTGACTTCCGCGCCCCTCACGCCGCGTACCGCGCGGTCGGCGCTCCTCGCGTGTCCGTGATCGACTTCCCGGGATGGTTCTCATGACCTCACCTGTCCGTACGCCTGCCTCCGCCGCCACGGCGGTGCCCGCCCCCGCCTCCCCCGCCGACGCCCCGGTGCCCGCCCCGCCCACCGAGAAGGAACTGCTGGCCTTCGCGCGGGCCGCGGCCGCCGACGCGGAGCTGGTCGCCTCGCTGCCGCTCGACCCGGAGGGCCGCACGTGGCTGCGGCTGGAGGGCCCGGCCGGTTCGGAGGCGTGGCTGATCAGCTGGCCGCCCGGCACCGGGACGGGTTGGCACGACCACGGGGGTTCGCGTGGCGCGTTCGCGGCCGCCGCGGGCACCCTGCGGGAGGCGTCGCTCGCGGTGCGGCTGCCGACCGAGGGGTGGAAGACCCTCGAACTCGCCGACGGCGTCGACCGCGCCCGGGAGTTGACCGACGGCGCGGGCCGCGCCTTCGGCCCGCACCACGTGCACGAGGTGCTGAACCCCTCGGACTCCGAGCACGCCGTCTCCGTCCACGCGTACTACCCGCCGCTGCCCCTGATGCGCCGCTACAGCCGTACGGGCGCGGTGCTCCGCGTGGAGCAGGTCGAACTCCCCGAGGACTGGGGCTGAGCGGGGAACGCCCGGCGCCGGTCGGGATCGACGCGCTGCTGGAGACCGTACGCGCCGGGCTGGACCGCGTGACCCCGGAGGGGGCCGCGGCGGCGGCCGGGCGCGGCGCGCTGCTCGTGGACATCCGCTACGCGGAGCTGCGGGACCGTGACGGGCTGATCCCGGGCGCGCTGGTCGTCGAGCGGAACGAACTGGAGTGGCGGCTCGACCCGTTCGGCAGCCACCGGCTCCCCGAGGCGGTCGGCCACGACGTGGAGGTCGTGGTCGTGTGCAACGAGGGCTACGCGTCGTCGCTGGCCGCCGAGTCGCTGCGGCGGCTCGGCCTGCACCGGGCGACGGATCTCGACGGCGGCTTCCAGGCGTGGCGGGCGGCGGGCCTGCCCGTGACACCTCCGGCGGCCTGACGGCGGAGGCCGCACGCGCACGGCGGTTCCGTACGGGTGGGCGCACGGGTCGTCCCCGGGAAACGGGACGAGGTGGCGCGGGACGTGGCGGCTCCCAGGCGCTACGTTGCCCCCGTCGCGTCCTCCGCGCCGGACCGCCGGCACCGGCGTGGGCGCGCCCCAGGAAGGGACTCCCGCCATGTCCGTCACCCGCGTCCAGCACTTCGCCGTGTCCCTCGACGGCTTCGCCACCGGCGAGGGGCAGACCCGCGAGGCGCCGTTCGGCCACGCCGGGGAGCGGCTGCACGAGTGGATGTTCACCACCCGCTGGGGCCGTACGGCGCAGGGCCTGCCCGGCGGTACGGGCGGCGCCGACGACGCGTTCCTCCGGCTGTTCACGCCCGGGGTGGGCGCGGAGATCATGGGCGCCGGGAAGTTCGGCCATCCCGGCTGGCAGGACGACCCGGAGTGGCGGGGGCCGTGGGGCCCCAACCCCCCTTTCCACACACCGGTGTTCGTGCTCACGCACCACACCCGGCCACCGCTCGCGATGGAGGGCGGCACCACGTACCACTTCCTCGACGCCACCCCCGCCGAGGCGCTCGCCACCGCGCGCGGGGCGGCGGGCGGCCTGGACGTACGGATCGGGGGCGGGCCGACCGTGGTCCGCGACTTCGTGCGGGCCGGGCTCGTCGACCACCTGCACGTCGTGGTGGTGCCGATCGTGCTCGGCCGGGGCGTACGGCTCTGGGACGGCCTGGAGGGGCTGGAGCACGACTACGACGTCGAGTCCGTCGCCACGCCGAGCGGGGTCGCGCACGTGACGTTCGCCCGCAGGGACGCGGAGGTGTGACGGACGGGCCCGTGGCGCGCCACGGCGGATCGCGACGCGCCGCGGCCGTCCGGTCAGCCGCCGTAGTCCTGGATGCGGCGGCCGTGCCCCTGGTCGATCAACTCCGGTAGCCGCGCGCCGAGTTCGGCGGTGATCGCGGGCACGTCGAGGGTGAGCAGCCGCCGGTCCCGCATGAGGACGCGGCCGTCCACGATCGTCGTCCGTACGTCGGCGGAGCGCGCGCTGTGCACCAGGGCCGCCGCCGGGTCGTGCACCGGCTGGACGTGCGGGCCGGTCAGGTCGACCAGTACGAGGTCGGCCCGGCGGCCGGGCGCGAGCGCGCCGACGCTGTCGCCGAGGCCGACGGCGCGCGCGCTCTGCGTCGTGGCGTGGTCGAGGGCCTGGCGCGCGGTCAGCCAACGGGGGTCGCCCGTCGCGGACTTCTGGGTCAGCGCGGTGAGGGCCATGCTCTCCCACACGTCGAGCGAGTTGTTCGACGCGGCCCCGTCCGTGGCCAGCCCGACCGGGACGCCGATGTCCGCGAGCTGCCGCAGGGGCGTGGTGTCCCAGCCGAACTTCAGGTAGCCGCGCGGGGCCGTCGCCACCGCGACGCGCCCCTCGGCCCGCGCGAGCACCGGCAGGTCCTCCTCGGTGATGCCGGTGCCGTGGGCGAGGAGCACGTCGGTGCCGAGCAGTCCGGCGCGTTCCAGTACGCCGACGGGTGTACGGCCGTGCCGCACCAGGCTGTTGACGGTCTGCGCGCGGTTCTCGGCGGCGTGGAGGTGCACCGGTAAGCCGTGCTCGTGGGCGAGTTCGGCGGTGGCGGCGAGGTCGGCGTCGTCGACGGTGTACGGGGCGTGCGGGGCGAGCGCGGTGGTGATCCGGCCGTGGGCGCCGCCGCGCCAGCGGAGGGCGAAGTCCAGGGAGCGGTCGCGGCCTTCGGGCCCCTGTGAGGAGAAGTACGCCCAGCCGAGGTGGGCGCGCAGCCCACTGCGTACGGTCGCCTCGGCCACGTGGTCCATCGCGAAGTAGTGGTCGGCGAAGGTGGTGACTCCGGCGCTGATCATCTCGGCGCAGGCGAGCAGGGTACCGAGGGTGACGTCGCGGTCGGTGAGGTTGCTCTCGACGGGCCAGATCCGGTCGTTGAACCACTCCTCGATCGGCAGGTCCTCGGCGAGTCCGCGGAAGACGGTCATCGCCGCGTGCGTGTGGCAGTTGACGAGGCCGGGCATCGCCAACTGCCCGTCCCCGTCGATCCGTTCGGCGGCGGGCAGGTCGGCCGCCGCGGCGGCGGTGGTGACGTCCGCGATCAGGCCGTCGCGTACGACGACGGCGGCGTCCTCCGCGAAGCCGATGCCGCCCGCCGCGTCGTGCACCAGCGCGGTGCACCCCGTCACGACGAGGTCCGCGGGCGGCTCGTCCGTACGGGCGTCACCGGCGGTGGTCTCGGGCATGGCGTCCTCCGTGGGTCGGTTCACGGGCCGGTCGCGGACCGGGACCCGTGGGTTCGGGTCGTGGTCGGTACGTGGGTCGGCGTGCGTCGGTACGTGCTCGGTGCGCGCGTACGGCCGGGCTCGGTACGTGGCCCCCGCGCGGTGGTCCGTACGCGGGTGCGCCACGCGCGGGGGCGTGCGCGTGCCGTACGTCGTGCGGTACGTGGTGCCGTGCGGTGGGTGGTCCCGTACGTGTCGCGGGCCGGGCCGTCCGGGCCGTGCGGCCGACGCCCCTCGGACGGTGTGCCCGCCCGGTCGCCGGAGCGGTCCGCGCGGGCCCGTTCGGGTACGCCGGTCGGGCGGTCCCCCGCGCACACCGGTACCCACCGCCCGGCGCGCGCACGCCCGAGGGCCAGCCTGCCCCAGATCCGCGCCGCGCGGGGCCCGTTGGGCGCGAGTCGCCCGAACTCGCCGGTGGCGGGCCCGTATCACGCCCGGAAACGGAGTCGGACCAGGGCGTAGGAAAGGCATGCAGGGGTCGAAGTGTCGGCACATGTGCGACCCGAGTATTTACAACGTTGCAACGCGCTCCTACAGTCCTTCACGTACCACCCGGGTCGTGCACTCCTCGTTCCTCCACCCCACACAGGAGAGAGCATGCCGATGCGCCCGAACTTCCTTCCCAGACCCCGTCGCGGTCCCCTGGTGCTCCTGCTCGTGGCCCTGTTGGCCGCGCTGGTGAGCGTCGGAACGCCCTCCGCCGAGGCGGGACCACCGGCCACCGGCGCCGACACCGCCGCCACCGGCACCCCGCTGCGGAACGACACCGGCCTCTACCCGCGCGCCGTACGCCTCGCCCACAACGGCGACGCCAACGGCCGCGTCCTCGCCTCCGTCGTCGCCTTCCGCGGCGGTGACGGCATCGCGCCGATCCACGAGAGCACCGACGGCGGCGCCACGTTCACCGAGGTCGGCGCGGTGGCCGACCCCGAGGCCGCGGGCGGCCAGGGCCTGTGCTGCGGCACGCTCTACGAACTCCCCAGCCAGGTCGGTGACTTGCGCGCCGGAACGCTGCTCTGGTCCGCCTCGGTCGGCCAGGACGAGCCGGACCGCAGGATGGCGCTGCGGGTGTTCCGCAGCGACGACGTGGGCCGCACCTGGTCGTACCTCTCCACGATCGCCACCGCGGCCAACGACCGGGGGCTCTGGGAGCCGGAGTTCTCCGTCGACGCGTCGGGCGCGCTCGTCGCGCACTGGTCCGACGAGACCGACCCGGCGCACAGCCAGAAGCTCGTCGCCGCCCGCACCACCGACGGCGTCACCTGGACCGGTCACCACGACACCCTCGCCAGCACCCTCGCGTCGGACCGGCCGGGGATGCCCGTCGTACGGCGGCTGCCCGACGGCACGTACTTCATGATCTTCGAGATCTGCACGCCCGGCGGCCAGTACCAGTGCGTCGTCCACCACCGCACCTCGGCCGACGGATGGGACTGGGGCGACCCGGCGTACCTCGGCATCCGGCCGGAGAGCGCGGACGGCAAGTACTTCCGGCACGCGCCGACCATCGCCTGGGCCCCCGAGGCGGGCAACCCGCGCGGGAAGCTGCTGCTCGTCGGGCAGGCCCTGTTCAACGCCGACGGGAGCCGCGCGGCGGGCACCGGCCGTACGGTGCTGACGAACAGCGAGGGCGGCGCGGGCCCGTGGCGGGAGATCGCCGCTCCCGTGGCCGTGGGCACGCAGGAGATCGACTACTGCCCCAACTACAGTTCCGCGCTGCTGCCTTCGGCGGACGGCGGGCAGCTGCTGGAGATCGCGACGGACTGGGACGGCGGGGTCTGCAAGCCGTACTACGCCACCGGCCCGTCCTGACCCGTACGGTTCCACCCGTCCGTTCGCGACGCCGCCCGCTCCCCTCGCCGGGGGCGGGCGGTCCGGCGTACGGACGTCCGGTGCCGGACGTCTGGCACGGGTCACGCATGGAACGCCGCCGCGAGGGGACCCCGGACCGGGCGACGCGCGCGCGGGCGGAACCCCGCGCGCCCCCGGAAGGCGGGAGGCACGGCCGTGGGCCTGCACGGTGGCGAACGACGGGCACGAGCGACGCGACGGGCCCCGGAGGCACGGCGGGAACGAGGGCCGCGGCGGGAACGGGAGGCCCCGCGCGACGGCATCCGCGGGGTGCTGCGGTCCTGGCCGGTGTACCGGCAGCTCACGGGCCGCGACCCGCTCGGCCGGGGCGCGGCGGTGACCTCCCCGGCCACGGCCCGGTTGCGGCCCCGTACGGAGACGGCGGACCGGGTGGTGCCGTCGGTCTGCCCGTACTGCGCGGTGGGCTGCGGCCAGCGGGTGTACGTGAAGGACGACGAGGTCGTGCAGATCGAGGGCGACCCCGACTCCCCCGTCAGCCGGGGGCGGCTGTGCCCGAAGGGCTCGGCGACGCTCCAGCTGACCACCGGCTCGGCCCGCCGCCACCAGGTGCTGTACCGGCGCCCGTACGGCACGGACTGGGAGCCGCTGGACCTGGAGACGGCCATGGACATGGTCGCCGACCGGGTCGTCGAGACGCGCCGCCGCACCTGGGAGTGGGAGAGCGACGGGCTGCGCACGGCGCGGACGCTGGGCATCGCCAGCCTGGGCGGGGCGACGCTGGACAACGAGGAGAACTACCTCATCAAGAAGCTGCTCACCGGCCTCGGCGTGGTGCAGGTGGAGAACCAGGCGCGGGTGTGCCACAGCTCCACGGTCGCCGGGCTGGGCACGTCGTTCGGGCGGGGCGGCGCGACGACGTTCATGCAGGACCAGCAGCACTCGGACTGCATCGTCATCCAGGGCTCCAACTACGCGGAGGCGCACCCCGTCGGCTTCCAGTGGGTGATGGAGGCGAAGGCGCGCGGCGCGTACGTCATCCACGTCGACCCGCGTTTCACCCGTACGAGTGCGCTGGCGGATCTGCACGTGCCGATCCGGGCGGGCACGGACATCGCGTTCCTCGGCGGGATCATCCGCCACGTGCTGGCGGAGGGGAAGGACTTCCGGGAGTACGTGCTCGCGTACACCAACGCCGCGACCCTCGTCGGCGAGGACTTCCGGGACACCGAGGACCTGGCCGGGGTGTTCTCCGGGCTGGACGAGGAGGGGCACCACTACGACCCGGTGAGCTGGCAGTACGCGGGCACGGACGTGCAGGCGTCGGCGGGCGAGCGGGACGCGCGGTACGAGCGGCGCGTCGAGGAGGCGGAGGGCGGTGGGGGCGACGGCGACGGGGACGGGGCCGACACCGGGACGCGCCGCCGCCTGCGCGCCTCCGGCGGCTCCGAGGCGCACGGGGCGGGCGGCCCGCAGGAGAAGGCGGCGCCGCCGCGGGACGAGACGCTGCGGCACCCGCGCTGCGTGTACCAGATCCTCAAGCGGCACTACGCCCGCTACACCCCCGAGGCGGTGGAGCGGATCTGCGGCGTGCCGCAGGACGCGTTCCGCCGGGTGTGCGACGCGCTGACGTCCAACTCCGGCCGGGAGCGCACCAGTTCGTTCGCGTACGCGGTGGGCTGGACGCAGCACTCCGTCGGCGCGCAGTACATCCGGGCCGCCTGCGTCCTGCAACTCCTCCTCGGCAACATCGGCCGCCCCGGCGGCGGCATCCAGGCGCTGCGCGGGCACGCCTCCATCCAGGGCTCCAGCGACATCCCCACGCTGTTCAACCTGCTGCCGGGCTACCTGCCGATGCCGCACGCCCACGCGCACGAGAACCTGGACCGCTTCGTCGCGGGCAGCCGTACGGACAAGGGCTACTGGGGCGAGATGCGCGCCTACTTCGTCAGCCTCCTCAAGTCCTACTACGGCGACGCCGCCACCCCCGCGAACGACTTCTGCTTCGACCACCTCCCGCGCCTCACCGGCTCCCACAGCACGTACGAGACCGTCATGGCGCAGCTCGACGGCGACTGCCAGGGCTACTTCCTGATGGGCGAGAACCCGGCCGTGGGCTCCGCCAACACCCGGCTCCAACGGTTGGGCATGGCGGCGCTGAAGTGGCTGGTGGTACGGGACTTCTCGCTCATCGAGTCCGCGACGTGGTGGCGGGACGGGCCGGAGATCGAGTCCGGCGAGCTGCGTACGGAGGACGTCGGCACGGAGGTGTTCTTCTTCCCCGCCGCCGCGCACACCGAGAAGTCCGGCTCCTTCACCAACACCAACCGCTGGCTCCAGTGGCACCACGCCGCCGTCGAGCCGGACGGGGACGCGCGCAGCGACCTGTGGTTCACGTACCACCTGGGGCGGCGGATCAAGGAGCGGCTGGCGGCGTCCGAGGACCCGATGGACCGCGCCGTACAGGACCTGACCTGGGACTACCCGGAGGAGGGCCCGCTACGGGAGCCGGTGGCGTCCGCCGTCCTCGCGGAGATCAACGGGCACGGCCCGGACGGCACGCCCCTCTCCTCGTACACGCAGCTGCGCGACGACGGCTCGACGCGCTGCGGCTGCTGGATCTACTGCGGCGTCTACGCGGACGGCGTCAACCAGGCCGCGCGCCGCAAGCCGCACACCGAACAGGACTGGGTCGCGGCGGAATGGGCGTGGGCGTGGCCCGCGAACCGCCGCATCCTCTACAACCGCGCGTCGGCCGCGCCGGACGGCACGCCGTGGAGCGCCCGGAAGGCGTACGTGTGGTGGCGGCCCGACGAGCCGGCGGAGGCGAACGGCGGTACGGGCGCGGGCCGTTGGACCGGCCACGACGTGCCGGACTTCGTCCCGGACCGGCACCCGCGGTACGTACCGCCCGACGACGCGACCGGGCCCGACGCGCTGCGCGGCGACGACCCGTTCATCATGCAGGCGGACGGCAAGGGCTGGCTCTACACCCCGGCGGGTCTGGTGGACGGGCCGCTGCCGACGCACTACGAGCCGCAGGACTCGCCGTTCCCCAACGCGCTCTACCCGGACCGACCGCGTTCCCCCGTACGGCAGTTGCTGCCGCGCGAGGGCAACCGCTACCACCCCAGCGGCGACGAACCGGGCGCGGGCGTCTACCCGTACGTGGTCACCACCCACCGCCTCACCGAGCACTTCACGGCGGGCGGCATGAGCCGCTGGTCGCCGTATCTCGGGGAACTGCAACCGGAGTTCTTCTGCGAGGTCTCCCCCGCCCTCGCCGCCGAACGCGGCCTGCGGCACGCGGACTGGGCCACCGTCGTGACCGCGCGGAACGCGGTGGAGGCACGCGTCGTCGTCACCGAACGCATCGTGCCGCTGACCGTCCACGGACGCACGGTGCACCAGATCGGGCTGCCGTTCCACTGGGGCCCGAACGGGGTCGTCACCGGCGACGCCGCCAACGAGCTGGTCGCCATGGCCCTCGACCCCAACGCCCACATCCAGGAGGACAAGGCGCTGACCGCCGACATCCGCCCCGGCCGCCGCCCGCGCGGCCCCGACCTGCGGCGCATGGTGGCCGACTACCGCCGCAGGGCGGGCATCACCGAGACGACGGGCACGGGGACACGGGCGGAGACGGGAGCAGGGACAGGAACGACGGGCGAGGCAGCGGGGACGACGACGGAGGGACGGGCATGACGCACGCACACGCACCGTACGACGACGACCGGCCCCTCAGCCGCCTGCTCAGCGGCCCCGAACCCGACCCCGCAGGCGACGCCGGGCACCCCGAACCCCCGCCCCGCGTCGGCTTCTTCACCGACACGTCCGTCTGCATCGGCTGCAAGGCGTGCGAGGTGGCGTGCAAGGAGTGGAACGCCCTCCCCGAGGACGGGCTGAAGCTCAGCGGCATGTCGTACGACAACACGCAGGAGTTGGGCGCCTCCACGTGGCGGCACGTCGCGTTCGTCGAGCAGACGCGCCCGGCCCCCGTACCCGCGCCGGACGGCCGTACGGAACTCCCCCTCGCGGGCGACGGCGGCGGGAGCGGTGCGGACCCGGGCGGTGAGGGCGGGGGCATGCGCTGGCTCATGTCGTCCGACGTGTGCAAGCACTGCACGCACGCCGCCTGCCTGGACGTGTGCCCCACGGGCTCGCTGTTCCGCACGGAGTTCGGCACGGTCGTCGTGCAGGAGGACATCTGCAACGGCTGCGGCTACTGCGTACCGGCCTGCCCGTACGGCGTCATCGAGCAACGCCCGTCCGACGGCCGCGCGTTCAAGTGCACCCTGTGTTACGACCGCCTCGGCGCGGGCCAGGAACCGGCGTGCGCGAAGGCGTGCCCGACGGAGTCCATCCAGTTCGGCCCGCTGGACGAACTCCGCGAACGCGCCGCGCTCCGCGTCGACCAGCTGCACGAGGCGGGCGTGGGCGAGGCCCGGCTGTACGGCCACGACCCGGAGGACGGCGTGGGCGGCGACGGCGCGTTCTTCCTGCTGCTGGACGAGCCGGAGGTGTACGGGCTGCCGCCGGACCCCGTCGTCACGACGCGGGACCTGCCCGCGATGTGGAAGCACGCGGGCGCGGCGGCCCTCGCCCTGGCGGGCGGCCTGGCGCTGTCGTTCGCGCTGCCGGGGCGGAGGGGATCGCGATGAACGGGCCGGAGGCGTACGGGCGGAACGGGCACGGGTCCGGGTCCGGGTCCGGTGGTCGCCACCGGCGCGGCGGGCGGCGGCGCGGCGAGGAACTGATGGTGCCGCGCGCCGAGTTCCAGAGCTACTACGGCAAGCCGGTCATCAAGGCACCCTCGTGGTCCGCCCGCGACATCGCCGGATACTTCTTCCTCGGCGGCCTCGCGGGCGCGGGCTCCGTACTCGCCGCCGGGGCGCACGCCACCGGCCGCCCGGTCACGGCGCGCGCGATGAAGCTGTCCTCGCTGGGCGCGGTGTCGCTCGCCACCGCCGCGCTGATCAACGACCTCGGCCGCCCGTCCCGCTTCCCGCACATGCTGCGGGTGCTGAAGCCGACGTCCCCGATGAGCGTCGGGTCGTGGCTGCTGGCCGCGTACGGGCCCGCCGCCGGTGCCGCCGCGCTGTGCGGCGCGACGGGGCGCCTGCCGCGTACGGGCGCGGCGGCGACAGCGGCGGCGTGCGCGCTCGGCCCGGTCGTCGCCACGTACACGGCGGTCCTGGCGGCCGACACCGCCGTACCGGCCTGGCACGGCGCGCACCGCGAACTCCCGTACCTCTTCGCGGCGTCCGCGACCGCCGCCGCGTCCGGCATGGCACTGGCCGCCGGGCCCGTACGCGAGAACGGGCCCGCCCGGTACGCCGCCGCCCTGGCCGCCGCCGCCGACCTCGCCGCCGCGAAGGCGGCCGAGCGGCGGCTCGGACCGGTGGCGGAGACGCTGCGCACGGGCCGCGCGGGCGGCCTCCTGCGTACGGCGCGGGCGCTCACCCTCGCGGGCGCGGCGGGCGCGGCCACGCTGTCGGGGCGCAGCCGCGCGGCGGCAGCCGCCAGCGGCGTGGCGCTGCTGGCGGGGTCGGCGTGCACCCGCTTCGGGGTGTTCGCGGCGGGCATCGCCTCGGCGGAGGACCCGGCGTACACGGTGGGCCCGCAACGGGAGCGGCTACGCGCGGAGGCGGGGGCGGGGGCGGGGGCGGGGGCGGGGGCGGAAGCCTGACGCGGCCCGGACGGGGGCCTGGCTCAGCCCCGTACGGCGTGCGCGACGAACGCGGCCCACGCACGGGTCGACACCTCGACGCGCGGCAGGGCCACGTCCTTGGAGTCCCGCACGTACACGGCGACCGCGTCCCGCGCCCACTCCACACAGCTGTCGCCTTCGGACCCGCTGTAGCTGCTCTTGGACCAGACCAACTCGGCGTTCATACTCATGGCACTCCTCCCAACGGGCCGACACACTCTCGGTGTTGGGAGCTTCCCCCGTACCCGCGCATGTCAGACGCGCACCGCGCGCGCAATGAACGCGGACCACGCACCCGGCGACACCTCAACGCACGGAACGGTCACATCCTTGGAGTCGCGCACGTACACAACAGCCGTGCTCCGCGCCCACTCCACACAGTCGTCGCCTTGAGAACCGCTGTAGCTGCTCTTGAACCAGCTGAGCTGTGCGTCGTTACTCATAGTGCTCCTCGCATCCGCTTCAGCAGGCTCAGGGAATCCACCGGGGTGAGAGCCTGCGAGCGAAGTTTTGCATACCGCATGTGCAGCCAACTGAGGGCTTTTTCATCCGAGATGAGCTGGCCGCTTTCCTGCCCTTCGGAGTACCCGAACCACTGGTGCTCCGGGGTCTCCACGAGCCGCAACGGGCCGTCGGTACCAGCGTGTTCGGGCTGCACGAGAGACATGATCTGAAGCTCCACGTTGTAGAGCCCCGCGCACTCGATCAGTTGGTCCAGCAGTCCTGCCGTGACCTCGTCGCCGCCCGTACGCCGTTCCAGCACCGCCTGCTCGATGATGAAGCTCAGGTTCACCGGTTCCTTCCGGTGGAGCAGCTCCTGTCGGTCCATGCGCGCGGCGACTCGCTGGTCGAGCTGTTCGTCGGTCGGCATCGGGGGCACGGCACGCATCACCGCCCGCGCGTACGCCTCCGTCTGCAACAGGCCCGGTACGACCCGGCATTCGTACGTGTACAGGCTGCGCGCCCGCGTCTCCAGCTTCGCCCACTGGCGGAACCACGACGCGAGTCCCGGTTGCCGCGAGAGGTGTTTCGCCGCCTCGCGCAGTGTGCCGAACGCGTCGAACTCGGCCTCCGCCCGTTCGACGAACTGGCGCGGTGGGAACCGGCGGCCCTGTTCGATCGCCGCGCAGGTGCTGACGGCGTAGCCCGACCTGGGTCCCCACTCCTCCTGAGTGAGACCCGCGCGGCGGCGGAACGCCTGGACGACCGCGCCGAAAGTCTTGAGACTGTCGGAGCGTTCGGGTTCGCCGCGCGCGTCGCCCGTCCCCGTGTCGTCGTCAGCCGCGTGGTCACCAGCCCTGTGGTCCTCGGCCGTGACGTCGCCGCCTCCGGCGTCGTCCGGCTCCGCGTCGACGTGTCCGGCGACGTGTTCAGCGGTCAATTCGGGCCACCTCCGGGCGAGTTCGCGCACAGCAACTCACCCAGGGTGACCATGCGCGCTCCGACTGTCCACCCTCCGCGCCCCTACGCTCGCACAGCGTAGGGGCGCGGGATCTGGAGGAGTGCCGGTCGCGTACGCCAACGTGCGACGCATGCCTCTTCACCCGCCCTCCCCGGCACACTGCCCGATCCATCCGCCGACCATTACGGAGCGTGTGTTCACCCAGACGTTTCCCGCCACGCGCCAAGGCGCCCGTCTGGCGCGACTGCGCGCGTCGGACGCGCTCGCCGGGTGGGATCTCCCGCCGGGGAGCGCGCCGTCCGACACCGTGGCGTCCGTCGTCGCGGAACTCGCCAACAACGCCGTCCTCCACGGGCACGTACCGGGGCGGGACTTCGCGCTGACCCTGACCCACCGCGCCCCGGCGGACGGTCCGCGCGGCGAGGACGCCCCGTACAGCGTGCTGGTCGAGGTGGCGGACACGCGCGCCGAGGCCGTACCGCCCAGCGCCGTACCGCGCGCTCCCGGCCCGGACGCCGAGTCGGGGCGGGGGCTGCTGCTGGTCGCGGCGCTCGCCGCCGACTGGGGCGTACGGGGGCGCGACGCGGCGCCGCCGGGGAAGACGGTGTGGGCGCGGTGCGACTTCCGACCTGGCCACCGCCCCGCCCCGAACGGGACGTGCGTAACCACGGCGGAACGTGGAACCCGGCGCGCATGAACGCGTCAGCGACACTCGTCCCCCTCGCCGTCAACCGCGACTACCTGGTCGGCATCGCCCCCCTGGTGATCGGCATCGTCATCGTCGTGGGGTTGATCCTCGCCGTACGGCAGGGCATGCGCCTGCGGCAGAGCGGCGACATGCGCCCGTCGTCCCCCTCCCCCACTCCCGCGCCCGCGGAGCCCGTCGTCAGCGAGGAGTCCCGGCTGCGCCCGGACGAGATGCCGCGCGACGGCAGGCGGCGGCTGCCGCACGAGGTCCGGGACCAGGGCGTCACGGGCAGCGACGACCAGTCGCCCCCGCCGCCCTGGCGCGAGGGCGGCAGCGGCAGCTTCGGCAGCGGCGGGCTGCGCTGACGGGAGGGGGTACGACGTGGGCGGCGACGGACGGCTCCGCGCGTACGGGGCCAGGCGGCGCTTCGACCGTACGGCCGAGCCGCGCGGCGACCACGACGCCGGTGCCGCGTACGGCCACGGCCCGGACGCGCGTCCCGACGCGGCCTCGCTCCCGTGCTTCGTCGTACAGCTCCACGACGCCCGCAGGACGCACTTCGACTTCCGGCTGGAGGTCGACGGGGTGCTGGTGTCGTGGGCGGTGCCGAGGGGCCCGTCGACCGACCCGCGCGACAAGCGGCTGGCGGTGCCGACGGAGGACCACCCGCTGGAGTACCGCGAGTTCGAGGGGGTCATCGCGGAGGGCGAGTACGGCGCGGGCACGGTGCTCGTCTGGGACGAGGGCACGTACACGCCGCTGACCGCCGAGCGCCGCAGGAACCCCCTCCCGTTCGCCGAGGCGCTGCGCGCGGGGCACGTGTCGTTCCGCCTCGACGGCGCGAAGCTGCACGGCGTGTGGGCCCTGACCCGCTTCCGTGGCGGGACGGGTGGCGGGGACGGGGACCGGGCGGCGTGGCTGCTCGTGAAGGAACGCGGCGGGCGGGGCCGTACGGCGCGGCGCGGCGGCTCGCCGGACCCCGTACGCGCCAGGTCGACCCGTACGGGCCGCACGCTGCGCCAGGTCGCGGCGGAGGCCGGGTGACGGCGGCGGGGGACGGGTGGGGCCCGTCGGCCCCCGGAAGCACCGTCGGAACGGCCTGAACGTCGGACGGTGGCCCGCGCCCGTTCCGCGTGACCGCTCTCACCTGGGAGGACGAGGGGCGGCGGGGGACGTACTCGTGAGTGAGTAGGGACGGCGGTCGGCGGCGAGGACGACGGGCGGGGGGCGCGCGGAAAGCCTGGAGAGGTTCCCGAGACACGGATACGGAGACCTCTTCCATGGCGACTCTCCTGTACCGATTGGGCCGTTGGGCCTTCCGGCGGCGACGTGCCGTCGGCCTGCTGTGGGTCGCGGCCCTGGCGGCCGTCCTCCTCGGCGCGGTCCACGCCGCCGAGGCGCCGGAGGACCCGGCCGAGATGCCCGGCATCGAGTCGCAGAAGGCGTTCGACCTGATCAACGAGCGGTTCCCGGACAGCGAGGCGGAGGGCGCCGCCGCCCGGGTCGTCCTCGTCGCGGAGGACGGCCAGAAGGTGACGGCGGCCGAGAACCGCGCCGCCGTCGAACGCTTCGTGGCCGACGCGGCGGACGTGCCGCAGGTGGCCTCGGTGACGGACCCGTTCGCGGAACGGGGGGGTGAGCGAGGACGGCTCGACCGCGTACGCCACCGTCACGTACGAGGTGAAGGACGACGACGTCGGCGACCCCGGCCGGGCCGGGCTGGAGGCGGCGGTCGACGGGGCGCGGGCGGGCTGGCCGTCGGAACGGCCGGTTCCGCCGTGGTGTTCGCCGGGCTGACCGTGGTCATCGCGCTGGCCGGGCTGTCGGTGGTGGGCGTGCCGATGCTGACGAAGACGGGGCTCGGCGCGGCGGGCGCGGTCGTCACGGGCGTACTGGTCGCGCTGACGCTCGTCCCCGCGCTGCTCGGCTTCTGGCCGGAGGCGGTCCTACGTCAGCCCGCTGACCGTACGCACCCACGTGCAGCGCGCGAAGACGAAGCTGGGCGCGCGGGACCGCGCCCAACTCGTCGTCCTCGCCTACCGGTCGGGGCTCGCGCGGCCCCCGCGCTGAGGCCGCGCGGCCCCGCGCTTCAGGGCGTCACGGCTTCAGCACGACCTTCACCGCGCCGTCCGTCTTCTGTTGGAACATCTCGTACGCCTCCGGCGTCCGCTCCAGCGGCATGTGGTGCGTGGCGAACGTGTCGACGCCGAGGACGTCCCGGTCGTCGAGGAGCGGGAGGATGTCCGGCACCCAGTGCTTCACGTTGGCCTGGCCCATGCGCAGCTGGATCTGCTTGTCGAACATGGTCAGCATGGGCATCGGGTCGGCCGCGCCCCCGTACACGCCGGACACCGAGACGGTGCCGCCGCGCCGCACCATGTCGATGGCGGTGTAGAGCGCGGCGAGCCGGTCGACGCCCGCCTTCGCCATCATCCGCTCGGCCACCCGGCCGGGCAGCATGTTGCTCATCGCCTGGAGCACCTTGGCCGAGGGGCTGCCGTGGGCCTCCGCGCCGACCGCGTCGATGACGGCGTCCGGGCCGCGCCCGCCGGTGCGTTCGCGTACGGCGGCGGCCACGTCGTCGTGCAGCCGCAGGTCGTACACCTCGACGCCGCGCTCCTGCGCGCGCGCCAGCCGGGCCGGTTCCAGGTCGACGCCGATGACGGTCTCGACGCCCCGGTGCAGGGCGATACGGCAGGCCATGTCGCCGATCGGGCCGAGGCCGAGGACGGCGAGGGTGCCGCCCTCGGGGACGTCCGCGTACGCGACGGCCTGCCAGGCGGTGGGGAGGACGTCGGACAGGAAGAGGTACCGGTCGTCGGAGACGCCGTCGGGCACCTTCACCGGGCCGTAGTGCGCCTGCGGCACCCGCAGGTACTCGGCCTGCGCGCCGGGCACGGCCCCGTACAGCTTGGTGTAGCCGAACAGCCGCGCGCCCATGCCCTCGTCGCGGACCTGCGTGGTCTCGCACTGCGTCTGGAGGCCCCGGTCGCACATGAAGCAGCTGCCGCACGCGATCTGGAACGGCACCACCACCCGGTCGCCGGGCGTCAGCCCGGTGACGGCGCTGCCGACCTCCTCGACGACGCCCATCGGTTCGTGCCCGAGGATGTCGCCGGGGGTCATCAGGGGCCCTAGGACCTCGTAGAGGTGCAGGTCGGAGCCGCACAGGCCGGTCGACGTGACCCGTATGACGGCGTCCGTCGGCTCCTGTACGACGGGGTCGGGCACCTCGTCCACCCGTACGTCGCGCTTGCCGTGCCATACCGCTGCCTTCACCGCGCCCACCTCCGTGTTCGGTTCCGTTCTTCGCGTGGGCCCGCCGGGTACCCCGCCGCCGGGCCCGCCACGCGGTCCCGTGCCGTACGGGTCGGCCGCGCCCGTACGCCTCGCGGGTCGGACCCCGTACGGGTCAGGGCTGCGCCCGCAGGCGCGTCGCCGTCTCGCGCAGGCGCCCGCCGCCCGGCAGGCGCGGTGTCAGCGGCGGCGTGTCCATGCCGTCCCCGGCGCGCAGGCCGCGCAGGAACTCGCCGAGCGCCTCCTCGGAGGTGTGCCGGGGCCGCCAGCCCAGCTCCTCGCGGGCCCGCGCCGTGTCCATCAGCGGCAGCCGCAGCACCGCGTCGAACAGCTCCGGCGAGGCGGGCACCAGCCGCGTCCGCCACGCCGCGCGCAGCCCCGCCCGCAGGGGCGCGGCGGGCAGCCGTACGGTGCGCGCCCCGAACATCCGCGCCAGCAGGTCCGCGTCCACGACGGGGTCGGCCGCCAGGTTGAACGGCCCGCGCACGGTGCTGGTGACCGCCGCCCGTACGGCCTCCGCCGCGTCGTCCGTGTGCAGCACCTGCATCCGCAGGCCGGGCAGGTCCGGCACCACCGGCAGTCGGCCGGGTCGTACGAGCCCGCGCGGCAGCAACGGCCCGGCGAACAGCCTTCGTTGCTCGGTGGCGGCCTCGCGCTTGAAGAGGAAGCCGGGGCGCAGCCGCACCACACGCACCCACGGGTACTGGCGCTCGAACGTGTCCAGGCAGCGTTCCAGGTACGCCTTCTCCCGGCAGTACGCGGCCTCCGGCCAGCCGTGGGTGGGCCAACTCTCGTCCACGGGGCGGTTCTTGGGGCCGGGCGAGTACGCGCCGACGGACGACGCGTGGATCAGCGCGGGCACGGCGGCGTCGGCCGCTGCCTCGAAGACGCGCAGGCTGCCCAGCACGTTGTTCCGCCAGGTCAGCGCGGGCCGGTGGGTCGGCTGGAACAGCCAGGCCAGTTGGACGACGGCGTCCGCCGTACGGAACAGCTCACCCAGCCTCCGTTCCCGCAGCACGTCCGCCGTGACCCACGTGGTCTTCGGCGGGCGCCAGCCGGGGGCGCGGCGGGCGATGCCGAGGACGCGGCCCACGCGGGGGTCGTCGGCGAGGGCGGTGACGACGCTGCTGCCGAAGTTCCCGCTCGCGCCGACCACGGCGACGGTCAGCCCGTCCGCCCCGCCGGTGCGCGGCCCGGCGGCGTCGATCACCTCGTCGGGGTCGGCCCAGCCGCCGACGTCCGGGTCGTACGGCTCGGCGCCGAACCGGCGGGAGCGGCGGTACGGGTCGTGCGGTACGTCCGCCGCGTGGGGCGTGTCCGGCCGCGGCGTGTACGGCTCCTCGCCGGGTCCGGCGTCCCTGTCCCGCATCCCTGCACCTCCCGCTCTCGGCACCGCGCCGCCTCCGCGGCGGCCGGGCGCGCGGGCGCTCCGGCCGGGAGGCTCGCGGCCGGGTACCCGTCGGTACCGGGAGGAAACGGATCATCCGCCGGACCCGCCCGGTCCGGGGAGGGTGGCGGCGCGGGCGGGTGCGGCGGTTCACCGGGGGCGGCGGGACGCGGCGCGCGTACCGGCCGTACGGCTGCCACACTCGGACGCATGGTGAGGTTCGGATACACGTTGATGACCGAGCAGTCGGGGCCCCGGGCCCTCGTACGCCACGCCCCCCTGGCGGAACGCGCGGGGTTCGACTTCGAGGTGATGAGCGACCACTTCTCGCCCTGGCTGGACGCGCAGGGGCACTCCCCGTACGCCTGGAGCGTGCTGGGCGCCGTCACGCAGGTGACGGAACGGGTCGAGCTGATGACGTACGTGACGGCGCCGATCATGCGCTACCACCCGGCCGTCGTCGCGCAGAAGGCGGCGACCGTCGCGCTGCTCTCCGACGGGCGGTTCACCCTGGGCCTGGGCGCCGGGGAGAACCTGAACGAGCACGTCGTGGGCCGCGGTTGGCCCCCGGCCAACGTGCGGCACGAGATGCTGTCGGAGGCCGTGGACATCATCGGCGCCCTCTTCGACGGCGGCTACGTCAACCACGTCGGACGGCACTACCGCGTCGACTCCGCGAAGCTCTGGGACCTGCCCGAGACGCGCGTGCCGATCGCGGTGGCGGTCTCCGGCGCGCAGTCGGTGGGGAAGTTCGCGCCGGTCGCGGACGCCATGATCGCCACCGACCCGGACGCCGAGCTGACCACCGGCTGGGAACGCGCGGGTGGCGGCGGGCGCCGGATCGGCCAGATCCCGGTGTGCTGGGACCCGGACCGGGACACGGCGGTGCAGCGGGCGCACGAGCAGTTCCGCTGGTTCGCGGGCGGCTGGAAGGTCAACGCGGAGCTGCCGGGCCCGGCCGGGTTCGCGGCGGCGACGCGGTCCGTACGGCGTGAGGACGTCGCGGCGGGCATCCCCTGCGGGCCGGACGTCGGGGGCATCGTGGCGGCAGTCTCCGAGTTCTGGAAGGCGGGATTCACCGACATCGCCCTCGTCCAGGTCGGCGGCGACCGGCACCAGGACGGCTTCCTCGACTGCGCCGAGCACGAACTGCTGCCCGCCCTGCGCGAGGCCGCCCCCGACACCGTCTGAGGGCCCGCCTAGGCTGGCGGCTCAGTGCGCCTCCGGAGGGGAGGCCACCGGGCGAGGGGCAAGGACATGCGGGACCGTACGTGGGAGGAGTTCGCCACGCAGCTGGCGGGGGTGGCCCGCGACCTGCTGGCCCAGGAGTCCGTGCAGGACACCCTGGACCGGATCGCGGAGCACTGCGTGGAGCTGGTCGACGGCTGCGAGACCGCGGGCATCCTGTCGCTGGAGGGCTCCGGCGTGCACACCCTCTCCGCGACCAGCAGCCTGGTCTACGAGTCGGACCGGCTCCAGGAGAAGTCCGGCGAGGGCCCCTGCTTCGACGCGGCCCGCACCGGGGAGGCGGTGCTGCGCATCCGCGACATGACGACGTGGACGGAGCACTGGCCCGTGTACACGCCGCGCGCGCGGGAGTTGGGCATCGGCAGCATGATGGGCTTCCTGCTCTACACCCGTACGGACACCCTCGGCGCGCTCAACGTGTACTCCACCCGCCCCGACGCGTTCACCGAGGCGTCCGAGCACGTCGGCTGGCTGCTCGCCTCGCACGCGGCGGTGGCGTTCTCCAGCGCCCGTACGCACGAGCAGCTCCAGACCGCGATGGGGTCCCGGCACACGATCGGGGCGGCCGTCGGGGTGGTGATGGAGCGCTACGGCATCACGGAGGACCAGGCGTTCGCGGTGCTGACGAAGAGTTCCCAGGACCACAACACCAAGCTGCGGGACGTGGCGCGGACGGTGACGGAGACGGGCAAGGTGCCGGGGGCGAAGTGAGCGGCGTACGGGGCCGCGACGGCGCGGACGGGCGTACGGAGGCACGTACGGACGGGCGCGGCGCGGCGGGCGGGGGCGCGCAGGAGCGGGTGCGGCGCCACCTCGACGCGCTCGTCGCCTCCGGCGCGGAGACCGGCGTGCAGGTCGCCGTCCACCATCACGGCAGGCTGATCGTCGACGCCGTGGCCGGTACGGGTGAGCCGGACGGTACGGGCACCGGCCAGCCGCTCACCTCCACCACCCCCGTCCTCAGCTTCTCCACGGGCAAGAACGTGTCGGCCGTGCTCGCGCACCTGCTCGTCGCGCGCGGACTGCTCGGCTACGACAGCCCGGTGACCGACCTGTGGCCGGAGTACGGCGCGCGCGGCAAGGCGACGACGACGCTGCGGCACGTCCTCACCCACACCGCCGGACTGCCCGCCATGCCGGGCGACATCACCCCCGCCGAACTCCCCGACTGGCCCCGGGTGTGCGCGGCGCTCGCCGCCGCCGAACCGCGCTGGCGGCCCGGGTCCGCGATGGGCTACCACGCGTACACGTTCGGGCACCTCGTCGGTGAGCTGGCCCGCCGCGCGACCGGGCGGCCGCCCTCCGTACTGCTGCGCGACTGGATCGCGGTGCCGCTCGGCCTCACCGGACAGCTCTGGTTCGGCGTGCCCGCCGCCGCGCTGCCGCGCCTGGCGCGTGTCGGGCAGGACGCCCGGCAGTGGCCGCCCGCCCCGGAGGGCGGCGCCGCGCCTCCCCTCGCCGCCTGGGAGAGCCGCCCGAGCGCGGCGCTCGGCAACGACGAACGGTTCCTGCGCGCGGACGTCCCCTCCGTGGCGAGCGCTTCCGCGCTCGCGCTCGCCACGGTCCTCGACGCGCTGCTGCGGGGCACGCTCGTGGGCGCCGCGCAGCGGGCGGAACTGGCCGCGCCCGCGTTCGAGGGCGTGGACCGCGTCTTCGGCACCCCGGCGCGGATGGCGCTGGGCTTCCCGCTGGGCAGGCTGGGCGCCACGGCGGAGACGGGCGCCACGGCGGAGACGGGTGCCACGGCGGAGACGGGTGCCACGGCGTTCGGCTGGCCGGGCGGGGGCGGGAGCTACGCGTACGCCGACCCGGCGCGCGGCATCGCGTTCGCGCTGACGAAGACCCGGCTGTCGCCGGACTTCGCCACGGCGCTGTCGGTGCTCGCGCTCCTCGACGACCTCCTCGCCGACGCCTAGGCGGCGCGGGTCATGAGGTGGGGGCGCGCGGTCAGCGCCGTTCCCCGTCCCTCCGGTGGGCCCGTTCGGCGGCGGCCTCGTGCGCGGCGCGCAGCAGCCGTACGGCCGTCGCCGTCGTACGTTCCCCCGGGTTGGTGATCGCCACCCAGCCCTGCGCCCGGTACACGGGGTGAGGCAGGACGGTGTCGGTGGCCGTGTGGTCGCGCGGCAGGGGCTCGGCGCGCGGGTCCTCGCCGGTCAGCGCGGTGAACTCGGCCCGTCCGACACGGATGTTGAGGCGGCTGCGGTCCGCGGCGTCGAGGCCGGAGCGGGTGTCGCCGGGGTAGTCCTTCGTCACGCAGGTCGCGTACGGCTGCTCGCGCCGCGGGACGCGGCCGTCGGGCGCGTAGTAGAAGAAGTGGTCGCCCCAGGCGATCTCGGGGAAGGCGCTGCCCTCGGCGGGGGCGAGTTCGAGGACGCCGTCGAAGGCGCGGACGGTGCGCAGGAGGTGTTCCATACTCATGGTTCGAGCGTGGGGTTGAAGTGCTTGCGGAGGGTTGCCGGGTGGACATCGCCGAGGTCGTCGCGGCCACCGGCTGGTCGGCGCAGCAGATCCGCGACCTGGAGGCCGCCGGGGTCGTCCCCCGCGCGGAGCGGGCGCCCAACGGCTACCGCCGGTTCACCGCCGCGCACGTACGGGACCTGCGCGCGTACCGGCAGCTCGCGTACGCGGTCGGGCCGGTCGACGCCCGCCGGGCCCTGCGCGGGATCCGTACGCTGCCGCCGGCGGAGGCGGTGGCGCTGCTGTCCGCGTTCCACGTGCGGCTCGCCCGGGAGCGCGAGCAGGCCCTCGCGGCCCGTGCCGCGTTGGCGGCCGTGAGCGGCGAGGCGGCGACCGACGCGCCACCCGTCGAGGCGGACGCGATGACGATCACGGAGCTGGCGCGGGCGCTGGGCGTGAACGCGTCCGCGCTGCGCTTCTGGGAACGGGAGGGCCTGGTCGCGCCGGAACGGATCGCCACGTCCGCCGGCACGGCGCGCCGCTACCCGCTCGCCGCGATCCGCGAGGCCCGGATCACGGTGGCGCTCCGCGCGGCCGGGTACCGCGTCCCGGAGGTACGGGAGGCGGTCACGGCCCTGCGGGAGCTGCGCGAGGTGGGCGCGTCCCTCGCCGCGCTCGACGCGCGGCTCGCGGCCGTGGGGCGGCGCACCCTGGCCCTGCTGGCCGTGGGCGCGGTCCTGGCGGAGATCGTCGACTCCCGTACGGGGCAGGGGAGTTGACGCGGGCGGGGCGGGGCACCGGACGGCGCCCCGCCCCGCCCGCCCGTCACGGCAGCAGTTCGACGTAGCCCTCCGTGCCGTGCACGCGCACCCGCTGCCCGTCCCGGATCAGCCGGGTCGCGCCCTCCACGGCGACGACGGCGGGCAGCCCGTACTCCCGGGCGATCACCGCGCCGTGCGTCATCTGGCCGCCGACCTCCGTGACGAGGCCCGCGATCCCGACGAACAGCGGCGACCAGCTCGGGTCCGTGAACGGCGTGACCAGGATGTCGCCCGCGCGCAGGTCGGCCTCCGCGAGGTCGCGTACGACGCGGGCCCGCCCCTCGACCGTGCCGACGGACACCGGCAGGCCGGTCAGCGCGCCGTCGGGCACGTCGTCACGCCGGTAGGCGCCGGTGACGGCCTCCCCGTCGGAGGTGAGGACGCGGGGCGGGGTCAGCGCCTCGTACGCGCGGAACTCCTCCCGGCGGCGCCGGACCAGCCCGGCGGGCACGCGGTGCGTGCGCGCCGCCTCGTGGAGTTCCCCGAAGGTGAGGTGGAAGGCGTCCTCATCCGCGTCCAGCACCCCGGCCCGTACGAGACGGGCGGCCTCGGCCAGCAGGGCCCGCTTGTAGACGGCGTAGCGGCTGACGATGGCGTACTTCGGGTACTCGCGGTAGCCGATGAAGGTGCGGACCCGGTCGATCATCCGCTCCGTCTCGGCCGCCTTCCGCTCCCCGTCGGGCAGGGCACGCAGCCGCGCCAGCACCTCGTCCTCCTTCGCCGCCGCCTTCCGCGCGCCCTCCTCGAAGCGCCGCCGGGCGGCGCCCGGTGCGAAGTTCCGTACGTTGTCGAGGACGAGCGGTACGAGCGTGCCGGGGCGCTCGCCCCAGCGCGGCCGGGTGAGGTCGATCTCGCCGACGCAGCGCATGCCGTACCGGTCGAGGTACGCCGCGAGGGCGTCGCGCGCCCCGGCGCCGCCCGCCACCCCGGCCAGGCCGTCGAGGAAGGCGGCGCGGCCCAGGGAGGCGAGGCCGGGGGTGTCCCGCAGGTACGCGACCACCTCCGGGTGCGGGCGGACCGCGTCCGCGACGTCGAGGAGGGCGAGCCCCATCTCCGAGGTGACGTTGCCGGGGGCGGACAGCGTGAGGGTGTCGGCGGCGTTCCGCTCGCCCAGCCACTCCTCCAGCCGGTCGTTGAGCCACCAGGTGGCCTCCATGCCCGCCATGACCGCCTGGATGCTCAACGGGTCGCCGAGGAGCCGCTTGTGCTCCGCGAAGGCGTCCAGCAGGAAGGCGAACAGCTCCGGCCCGGACCGCGTACGGACGTCCTCCTCCAGCGCGGCGAGCGCGGCCCGGCTGTCCGCGACCAGCCCGGTGACGACGGCCGGGTCGGTCGGGACGGACGAGCGCGTACCGCCCAACGGGTGCGCGGGCGGCATCGCGTCGGGGCGCGAGGGGACCCAGCCGTCGCGGGCGAGCACGGTCTCCAGCGCGTCCCGGATCAGCGGGTCGCCCTTGCCCATGACCTCCAGCAGCGTGTCCCGGCTCGCGGGCGAGGCCAGCCGTGCGGTCACGTCGACGAACAGCCGCCCGCCCGCCGTGCGCATCGGCGCCATGGACGTCAGCTGCCACACGGAGAGCCCCAGGGGCCGCATGGCGTCGGTCATCATCTGCCCGTGGCCGACGGACACGTACACGCGGTTGCCGTCCTCGCCCGCCTCCGGCTCGGGCACCGGGAACAGCGTGGTGATCGGACGGCTCTGGACGATGTGGAACTCCCCGTCCACCAGGCACCATTCGATGTCCTGCGGGCGCCCGAAGCACGCCTCGATCCGCCGCCCCGTACGGACCAGCTCCCGCGCCTGCCCGTCCGTCAGGGCCGCCTCGCCGCGCAGTTCCGGCGCGACCGGCTCCTCGCGCGTACCGCCGCCGGGGAGGGCGCGCAGGGCGCGTTCCTTGGGCGCGACGGAACGGGCGACCACCTCGCCGTCGCGGACCTTGAGGACGTCCGGGTCGACGAGGCCGGAGACCAGGGCCTCGCCGAGGCCGAGACCGGCGTCGACGGTCGCCACGCGCCGGTCGCCGGTGACGGGGTCGGCCGTGAAGAGGACGCCGGACGCGTGCGGGACGACCATCCGCTGCACGACCACGCCCATGGCGACCGCGCGGTGGTCGATGCCGTGGCGGCGGCGGTAGACGACGGCGCGCTCGGTGAACAGCGAGGCCCAGCAGCGGCGTACGTGCCGCAGGACGGCGTCCGCGCCGACCACGTTCAGGTACGTGTCCTGCTGGCCCGCGAAGGACGCCGTCGGCAGGTCCTCGGCCGTGGCGCTGGACCGTACGGCGAAGGCGGGCGCCGGGCCGTCCGCGCCGGGGTGGGCGCCGGGCTCCCCGCCGTACCGCGCGACGGCGCCGGTGACGGCCGCCGCCAGGTCGGCGGGGACGGGGGTCTCCTCGACGGTGCGGCGGATCTCGGCGCTGAGGGTACGGACCGCCGCGCCGTCGGCATCCCCCCGCTCCCCCGGCTCCGGGCGGGACAGCCGGTCGAGCAGTTCCCCGAGCCCCGGTGCCCCCGCCGCGAGCCGCCGGAACGCGTCCGTCGTCACGCAGAAGCCGGGCGGCACGCGGACGCCCTCGATCCGCGCGAGCGTGCCCAGGTGCGCGCCCTTGCCGCCGACGAGCGCCGCCCGCGTCGCGTCGACCTCCTCGATGCCCCGCACGTACGTCCCGCTCATCGCGCCCCCTCCGCGGCGGCCCGCCGGGCCACCGTTCCCCGCCCTGGTCCGACGTCTCCGCGTCCCCCGTACACCGACCGCACCACACGCACCCCGTACTCCGTTTCCGCAGGTCATGGCTTTGGCCGCTGATTGTGCGCCAGCCGGGGGGCCTTGCCGCAAGCCCCCCTGTGCGCTATACGTTGAGAGTGGCGAGGAGAGCTTTTCTCCTCGCCTTCGTCGTGGGTGCGGGTCGGCCCACGGGCCGCCGGTGGGCGGGGCCTCTACAGTCCTGTAGATTCTGGCAGCGGCACCGGACGCGGCGCCCCGACCACCGCCACCCGTACGCGAGTCGGGGCGCGTACGCCACCACCGCGCGCCGTGTCGGCACCCGCCGCGCGCCCGCGTACGGCGGCGGCACGCCGACGGGTCGCCGTCCACCGCCGACCCCGCGTCAGGAAGCCCGATGCCGCCAGCCCCCGAACTCCCGTTACGCGCGCACGCAGCGCCGCCGACCCTGCCCGAGCGGTGCCGCCGCGTCACCGGGTCCGACTGGTTCGGCCTGTGCGGCTTCGCCCTGATCCTCGGCAACGCCGCGCTGCTCGGCGTGGAGACGTACGCGGGTGTACAGGGGCGCTGGCACGCCGAGTTGAAGGCCGTCGAGCACCTGTTCCTCGCGGTGTTCACCGTCGAGATCGCCGTCCGGATGGCGGCCTGCGCGGATCGGCCACGGGAGTTCCTCCGCGACCCGTGGAACGTCTTCGACCTCGCCGTGGTCCTCTTCGCGTACCTGCCGTTCGCCCGCGAGAACGCCACCGTGCTGCGCCTGCTGCGGCTGGCGCGGGTGCTGCGCGCCGCCCGCTTCCTGCCACAGCTGCGCGTCGTACTCGTCGCGGTCGGCAAGAGCCTGCCGGGGACGCTCAGTTTCGCCCTCGTCGGCGCGCTGCTGCTGTACCTCTACGCCATGATGGGCTGGGTCTTCTTCGCGGCCGAGGACCCCGAGCACTACGGTTCGCTGAGCCGGGCCGGGCTGACCCTCTTCCTGCTGATGACGCTCGACGGGCTGGGCGACGCGGTCCGTACGGGACTGGAGATCTCCCGCTGGAGCATCGTCTACTACGCGTCGTACGTGCTGCTCAGTTCCTTCGTCCTGGTGAACCTCCTCATCGGTGTCGTGCTCAACTCCCTCGACGAGGCACGCAGATCGGAGGAAGCGCACCAGCGGGCGGTCGGCGCGGCAGGGCCCACGGAGGCCGAGTTGCGCGAGAGGATCGAGACCGCGCGCCGTGCCCTGGACGACCTGGAGGGGAGCCTCACACCCGGCGGAAGGCCGTAGCGGCACGGGCCGCGGGCGCGGGGGCAGGCACGACGAAGGTACGGGGCTCAGGCACGGGGCACGGTCGACGGCCGTGGGGGAAGCGATGCCCGCGAGGGCGAGGGGAATGGGGCACGGGTGAGGTTACGGGAACGACTGCGGTACTGGTTCGACGGCACCATGGACCGCGGGACACCGGCGCTGATCGGCTGGTTGGGCCTGGCGTCGCTGGCGCTGGTCACCGTCGTGACCACCCTGGTGGTGCTCCTGACCGACGAGGACACCGAGGCGCACGGCGGCTGGCCGGGCGTGGTGTGGATGAGCGTACTGCGCACCCTCGACCCCGGCACCATGGGCGGGGACACCGGACGGCCGGTGTTCCTGGGGCTGATGCTCACCGTGACCCTCGGCGGGATCTTCATCGTCAGCGCGCTGATCGGCGTGCTGACGGCCGGACTGAACAGGCGCATCGAGCGGCTGCGCAAGGGGCGTTCGCGGCTCTTCGAGCACGGGCACACCATCGTGCTCGGCTGGTCGGAGCAGGTGTTCACGGTGGTCGCGGAGCTGGTCGAGGCCAACCAGAGCCAGCGGCGGTCGTGCGTCGTGGTCCTCGCGGACCACGACAAGGTCGACATGGAGGACCAGATCCGGGCCCGCGTCCCCGACACCGGCCGCACCCGCGTGGTCTGCCGCTCCGGCAACCCGCTGCGCCCCGCCGACCTGGAGCTGGTCAGCCCCGACACCAGCAAGTCGATCATGGTGCTGCCGCCCACCGGGCCGGAGGCGGACACCATGGTCATCAAGACGCTGCTGGTCCTCAACCACCGGACCTGGCGCGGCAACCGCCCGCACGTCGTCGCCGCGGTGCAGGATTCGGACAACCTCGCCGCCGCCCGCCTCGCCGCGGGCAGCCACGGCCTGGTCATCGACGCGGACGACATCGCCGTACGGCTGATAGTGCAGTCCCACCGGCAGACCGGACTGTCCACCGTCTGCAACGAGTTGCTCAGCTTCTTCGGCAACGAGATCTACATCCGCCGCGAACCCTCCCTGCACGGCCTCCGCTACGGCGACATCCTCAACCGCTACGACCTCGGCGTCCCCCTCGGCCTCCACACCCACGACGGTCGTGTGCTGGTCAACCCGGCCATGGACACCGTCCTGGACGCTGCGGACGGCGTCATCGTCATCGCCGAGGACGACCTGCTGGTGCGGCTCGCGCACACCGCGCCGCCCGTCCACGAGGAGGCCATCGCGTCCCTGCCGGGGCAGCCTCGTACGGCGGACCGCACGCTGCTGATCGGCTGGAACTCGCGCGTCGCCAAGATCATCCAACTGCTCGACAGCTTCGCGAAGTCCGGGTCGGCGCTGCACATCGCCGCACCCCGGCGACCGTACGGCGACACGGGACCGGACGCGGGTCCGGACGCGGTGCCGCTGCCGGTGCCGGGAGCGCGCGCCGGCACGGACGCGGGCGCGGGTGCGGGTACGGGCGCGGGTGCGGGCGCGGGCGCGGCTCTCGCCACGGCGGTCGACACGGGACTCGGCACCGGCGGCGGGCTGGCGGCCGCGTACGAGAACCTGACCGTCAGCCACGTACGCTGCGACCCGACCAGCCGCCGCGCCCTCGAAGCCCTCGACCCCGGCGGCTACCAGCACATCCTGGTGCTCTCCGACGACAGCAGCGACCCCGAACAGGCCGACAACCGCACGCTGGTGACGCTGCTGCACCTGCGGGACATCGAGGAGCGGCTGGGCGACCCGTACTCGATCGTCACGGAGATGAACGACGACAGCAACCGCGAGGTCGCCCAGGTCACCAAGGCCGACGACTTCATCGTCAGCTCGAAGCTGATCAGCCTGATGCTGACGCAGCTGACGGAGAACCGGCACCTGTACGCGGTCATGATCGACCTCTTCGACCCGGCCGGTTCCGAGATCTACCTCAAGCCCGCCGACCGCTACCTCCTCCCCGACGTCGAGGCGAACTTCGCCACCGTCGTCGAGGCCGCCCGGCGGCGCGGCGAGAGCGCGATCGGCTACCGGCTGGGCAGCCACGCGGACGAGCCCGTCTCGTTCGGCGTCCGTCTCAACCCGTCCCGTACGGCGCCGCTGCGCCTCGGCCCGGCGGACCACGTCATCGTGCTGGCGGAGGAGGAGTGACGCGCGGGGCGTACGGAAGCCGCCCACGGCACCGTCCGAACCGCCCACGGCACCGTCCGAACCGCCCACGGCACTCCGCGGCCGAGGGTCCGCCCGCGTGCGCGACGTCGTGCGGCCCCTGGCGCACCGCCTCCTCACCCGCCTGACGGCGGGGCTCAGTGCAGCGCGCCCTCCGCGCTGCGGATGTCGGCCGTCGTACTGATCGCCGCCGTGACGACGGCGCCCAGCCCGGCGGCGACGTCCCGTACGGACATCGACGGCTGCCCGGTGCCCGCGACCTGGTGCGGCGCGTACGGCACGTGCACGAACCCGCCGCGCAGCGAAGGGAGTTCGGTCGCGATGAGATGGGCGAGACCGTAGAAGACGTGGTTGCAGACGAACGTACCCGCCGTGTGCGACACCGACGCGGGCAGCCCGGCGGCCCGTACGGCGGCGACGCACGCCTTCACCGGGAGCGACGCGAAGTACGCGGCCGGGGCGCCGGGCACCACGGGCCGGTCCAGCGGCTGGCGCCCGGCGTTGTCGGGGATCCGGGCGTCGTCCAGGTTGAGGGCGACGCGTTCGACCGTCAGGTCGGGGCGGCCCCCGGCCTGGCCGACGCAGACCACGAGGTGCGGCGCGTACGCGGCGACGGCCTCCCGCAGCTCGTCGATCGCGGTGCCGAAGACGCAGCTCAGCCGTACGGCCGCCAGCTCCGCCCAAGGGGGCGGCTCGGCGGCGAGCAGCTGGGCGGCGTCCCACGAGGGGTTCGACGTCTCGCCGCCGAACGGCTCGAAGCCGGTGACCAGGACGCGGGTGAACGGGCCGTCCGCGACGGCGAACACCTCGGCGTCCGGGTCGGGCCGGGAGCCGGGCGCGGGGTCCGGCGCGGGGCGGTCGGTCGGGGTCGCGGGCATGGGCGCCTCCGTACGGCGGTGCGGGTGGTGCGGGCGACAGCGGGGCAGGCGCGGGTCGACGCGGATCGGCGCGGACCAGCCGGGGTCAGAAGGCGAAGAAGTAGATGATCGCGATGTTGCAGCCGAGCATCGCGGCGGCCGTCGGCGCCTGGGCCTTGATCGGCCCGTACTGGTCCTTGAGTTCGAGCAGCGCCGCCGGGACGAGGTTGAAGTTCGCGGCCATCGGCGTCACCAGCGTGCCGCAGAAGCCCGCGAGCATGCCGACGGCCATGACGCCCGCCGGGCTGCCGTCCATCTGCACGAGGAGCACCGGCCAGCCGACGGCCGCGGTCATCACGGGGAAGGCGGCGAAGGCGTTGCCCATGATGATCGTGAAGACCGCCATCCCGACGCAGTAGAGCGCCACCGCCGCCAGCCGCTGCCCGTCGGGCAGCACCTCCTCGGTGATCCGGCCGACCTGCGTACCGACCCCGGCCGTCTGGAAGATCGCCCCGAGCACCGCCAGCAGCTGCGGCAGCAGCAGCGCCCAGCCCATCGACTCCAGCAGCGAACGCCCCGCGTGCACCGGTACGGACGGGCTGCGTTCCCGCAGCACCCACATGCCGACGCCGAGCGCGATGAGCGCGCCGATGCCGAGTCCGAGGATGGTCTCGCTGCCGTCCTCCAGCACGGGTTCGCCGCCGATGCTCCACTTCGCCACGAGGACGGAGCAGACGACGGCGACGAGCGGGATGGTGAGCGCGGGCACGAACAGCCGGTTGCCCCAGCGTGCGGCCAGTTCCGTACGTTCCCGGTCGTCCGTCGTACGGGGCACGCCCTTGCCGGTGAAGCCGAAGCCGCCGAGGCAGATCATCACGAGCACCGCGACGCCCAGCGGCTCGGCCGGCGCGGACCCGTCCGCGACCCAGCTGCTGTAGACGAAGGCGACGCCGAGCAGGCCCCAGAAGGCGGCGGAACCGTGCCGCTTGGGGTTGGTACGGTCGCCCGCCATCTGGGCGGCCATGATCAGGAAGACCGCCCCGACCAGCCAGAAGAACCACTCGGACCGGATCATTCCGCACCCTCCCCCGTCGTGCCGGAGGCACGGTCGGCGCCCCGCCCGGTGTCCGTTCCCGTCCGCGTCGCGGCGTCCTTCGTGAGCGAGATCCGGGCCGCGTCGCGCGCCGCGTGCCCCGCCCCGTTCCCCGTCCCGTGCGCGGCTTCGTACGCGGCGAGTTCGCGTTCGAGCGTCCCGTCCAGGCGCAGCAGCCGCGCCCCGTGGACCAGGAACGCGCAGACCGCCGTCGGCACCGCCCACAGCGCGAGCGACAGCGGTTCGAGGTGGGTGTCGTACGTACTGTTGACGAAGCCGGTGATCAGCAGGATCGAGCCGATCGCCAGGAAGCAGTCCTCCCCGAAGAACAGCCCGACGGTGTCGGCCCCGGAGGAGTGCGACCGCACCTTCTCGCGTACGGGCTCGGGCAGCGGGCGGCCGCCGTTCCGGCGTTCGGCGGCGGCCTCGGCCATGGGCGCGATCATCGGCCGTACGCTCTGCGCGGGTCCGCCGATGCTCTGGAGGCCGAAAGCCGCCGTGAGCTGGCGCAGCGCGAGGTACAGCATGAGGAAACGGCCCGTCGTCAGGCCGCCCAGCTTCCCGATGAGCGTACGGGCCTGCTGCTGGAGGCCGTTGCGCTCCAGCAGGCCGATCACGGGCAGCGTGATGGCGAAGATCGTCACGGACCGGCTGGACGCGAAGCCGTCCCCGAAGGCCCGCAGGATCTCCGCGGGCGACAGCTCGCCGAGCAGGCCGGTGGCGATCCCGGCCACCCCGACCACGAGCAGCGGATTGCGTCGCGTGGCGAATCCCAGGACCACCACGACGACTCCGAGCAGCACCACCATGCGCTGTCCCCCTCCCTGGCGCGGGCTCCCTGGCGCGGGACGCCTCCGTACGGCGTGTGGAGCGAATTGCCGGGAGCGTAGGGGATCGTTCAACGATCCCACAAGAGTGTGCGCCGCACGGATCGGAGCGGCGCAGGTGACGGGCTCGCGCGGACGCGCGGTGACGCAGCGGTGACGGGTGCCGTACGGCCGGGGTGAGGCGAACGCGTGCGGGCTCACGCGGGCGGGACGGGGGTCAGCGCGCCGCCGACTCCGGCTCCGCCGGGTACGCCTCGACCAACTGCCGCCGGGAGTCCTCCAGATAGAACCCCAGCATCCGTTCGGCGCCCTCCGCGTCGCCCGCGTCGAGGGCGTCGAGGATCTGCCGGTTGCGGGAGAGGTACGGCTCGTAGAAGCGCCGCGGGTCGGCCATCACGTGGAAGGCCAGGCGGAGTTCGGCCAGCACGCCGCGCATCATGTCGTCCACGCGGACGCTCCCGGCGAGGCCCGCGACGGCCTGGTGGAAGCGGATGTTGGCCGTGCCCAGCTCCTGCCAGTCGGCCCTGGCGGCGGCTCGCTCGCCCGTCTCGACCGCGGCCCGCACGTCGTCGAGGACGTACGGCGGGGCGCCGAGACCCCGTACCGCAGCGCACTCCACGAGGCGCCGCGCGCGGTAGATGTCCTGGATGTCGGCCACGTCGAGGACCCGTACGAACGTGCCGCGGTTCAGCCGGTGCACCAGCAGCCGTTCGTGCGTGAGCAGCCGGAACGACTCGCGCAGCGTGTTGCGCGAGACCCCCAGCGCGCCGCCGATGCGCTCCTCGGAGAGGCGTACCCCCGGCCGGAACAGACCCTCGGTGATCCGTCCGCGCAGGATCGCCGCGACGCGTTCCGCCGTGCTCGTACGGCCCAGCAGCGCGCGGTCGGCGGCGAGTTCGGCCAGCTCGGAGGCGAGGCCGGTGGCGTCGGCGGGGGTCATGCGGCACAGTCAAACCCAGATCCGGAAGCGGGACAACACCGGCCTTGCCGGATCGTTCAACAATCGCCTACGTTGGAAGCGATGAACGGGACCATCGACCTCAACGCGGATCTCGGCGAGGGCTTCGGCCGCTGGCACCTCACCGACGACGACGCGCTGCTCGCCTCCGTCACCAGCGCCAACGTCGCCTGCGGCTTCCACGCGGGCGACCCCGTCACGATGCGCCGCGTCTGCGCGGGCGCCGCGGAGCACGGCGTACGCGTCGGCGCCCAGGTCTCGTACCGCGACCTGGCCGGTTTCGGCCGCCGCGCGATGGACGTACCGGCGGACGAGCTGGCCGCCGAGGTCGCGTACCAGATCGGCGCCCTCGACCTCTTCGCCCGCGCCGCCGGCACCCGCGTCGCGTACGTCAAGCCGCACGGCGCGCTCTACCACCGCACCGCCCACGACCCCGAGCAGGCCGCGGCGGTCGTGGCGGGCGTACGGCTGGCGGGCACACCGCTGCCGCTGCTCGGCCCGCCCGGCTCCGCACTGCACGCGGCGGCGGAGGCGGCCGAACTGCCCGTCGTCGTCGAGGCGTTCGCGGACCGCGGGTACCGCGCGGACGGCACGCTCGTACCGCGCGGCGAACCGGGCGCGGTCCTCACCGGCACCGACGAGGTGCTGGCCCGCTCCGTCGGGCTCGCCCGGGACGGGCGCGTCACGGCGGTGGACGGCACGGAGGTGCGGGTGCGTGCTCGCTCGCTGTGCCTGCACGGGGACACCCCGGGCGCGGTCGAACTGGCCCGGCGCGTACGGGAGGAACTGGTCGCGGCCGGGGTCACCGTCGGGGCCTTCGCATGACGGGCGGCGGCTCGGACGGGCGGACGGCCGCCGCAACCGCTGCGACCGGCGCGTCCGCCGGGTCCGAGGCACCCGCCGCGACCACCACGCTCGCCGTGACCACCGCGCCCGCCGTGACCGTGCTGCCCGTCGGGCGACACGGGTTGCTGGTCGAACTGCCCACGTCCGCCGCCGCCGAGGCCCTGCACGCCGAACTGCTGCGCCGCCGCGCCGCCGGCACCCTCCCGCCCGTACGGGAGATCGTGCCCGGCGCCCGCACCGTGCTCCTCGACGGACTCACCGAACCGGGGCGCCTGGCCGCCGAGTTGCCCCACTGGCACGTGCCGCCGCCGGAGCGCGCGGAGGAGTCGGCGGTGCGCGTCCCGGTGCGGTACGACGGGCCGGACCTGGCGGACGTCGCCGCGCTGTGGGGCGTCTCCGTCGAGGAAGCCGTACGGGTCCACGCCGACACCGCGTACCGCGTCGCGTTCTGCGGCTTCGCCCCCGGCTTCGGCTATCTGACCGGGCTGGACGAGCGGCACCACGTGCCGCGCCGCGACAGCCCCCGTACGCGCGTCCCGGCGGGTGCGGTCGGGCTGGCGGGCGCGTACGCGGGCGTGTACCCGCGCCCCTCCCCCGGTGGCTGGCAGCTGATCGGCACCGCCGTGGACACCGTCCTGTGGGACCCGGACCGCGAGCCCGCGGCACTCCTCTCGCCCGGTACGCGCGTCCGCTTCGTCCCGGTCGAGGGGTGACCGCGCCATGACCCCGCCACCCATCGCCGGACCGGCGACCACGGACACCGGCCCGGCCGAGGACACCGGCCCGGACACGGACCCGGACGTGGCGGCACGCGACGAGGAAGGGAACCGGGTGCGGGACAGGGGCGGGGCGGAGACGGACGCGCCGGGCCCGTACGACGGGAGCCCCGCGCACGCGGGCGCGGGCGGCGCGCGTACGGGCCCCGCCCTGGAGGTCGTACGCGCCGGGGCGCTCACCACCGTGCAGGATCTCGGGCGCCCCGGCCACGCGCACCTCGGCGTCCCGCGCTCCGGCGCACTCGACGAACCCGCGCACCGGCTCGCGAACCGCCTGCTGCACAACCCCGTCACCGCCGCCACCCTGGAGACCACGGTGACCGGCTGCGCGGTACGCGCGCTCGCCCCGCTCGTCGCCGTCGTCACAGGCGCCCCCTGCCCGGTCACCGTCGCGGGCCGCCCCGCGCCCTGGGGCCGTCCCGTACGGGTGCCCGCCGGAGCCGAGCTGGAGGCGGGCCCCGTGACGTACGGCGTCCGGGGCTACGTGGGGTTCGCGGGCGGAGTCGACGCCGATCCGGTCCTGGGCAGCCGCGCCACCGACCTGCTCTCCGGCCTCGGCCCGGCCCCGCTGCGCGACGGCGACCGGCTGCGCCTCGGTACGCCGTACGGCGCGCGGGGGGCGTACGCCGACGTGGTGGCCGCACCGTGGCAGGCGCCCCCGCACACGCTGGTGCTGCCGGTCGTACCCGGCCCGCGCGCCGACTGGTTCACCGCCGCCGCCCTGCACACGCTGACCAGCGGCGACTACCGCGTCTCCGCCACCGGCAACCGCATCGGCCTCCGCCTGGACGGCCCCCCGCTGGAACGCGCGCACGACGGCGAACTCCCCAGCGAGGGCATGGCACTCGGCGCGATCCAGGTGCCGCCCGACGGCCGCCCCGTGGTCTTCCTCGCCGACCACCCGGTGACGGGCGGCTATCCGGTGATCGGCGTCGTCCCGGAGGACGCCCTCGCCGCCGCAGCCCAGGCACCCCCGGGCACCCCGGTCCGCTTCGTCCCGGCACGACCGTAGCCCGACTCCCTACGCGGCAGCGGGGACGCGAGAACCGGTGCCGGTGCGTCGGCCAGGTACGGGGGCCGGACCGGTCGGTGACGCGCTGAGGGGGGAAGTCGCGGGCGGCCAGCCAGATGGTGAGGTCGAAGGCGATCCCGCCGGTGTCGGTCTCGGTGACGACGGCGTGTTCCCGGCGGGTGGTGTCGCGGCGGACGATCTCGTAGCCGCCGTCGCCCCGCACCGTGACCGAGGCGGACCAAGCCGGGGCGTCCTCGTCGGGCCGGATGACGACGAAGGTGGTGGCCGAGTCGTCGAGATCCTCCAGCAGCACGAACAGCGCGTCCTCGGACGGATCGTCGATGTGGTCGCCGCTCTCGCTGCCGGCTCGGTAGTAGGCAGCGCCCATCGGCCCCCGTCTCCCGTCGAGTCGCTGGTCCGAGCGGCCAGGATGACACGCGGCACCGACACTTCCCGCGGCCGTCGCCGTCGTCCGTCGCGAGCGGCGAGGGGCACGTCCCACCTGGTCCCCGTACGGCCAACCGCTGTCCGCCGGGCCGGGGTTGACGACGTTCGCGGTGATCCCGATGGTCAGGCCGACGACACTGCCCGTACCGTGCGTGCCCGCTGCCACGGCTCCCGAGCGCGCGCCGAGCGGGGCCGGGGCAGCGCCTCACGCGGGTGGCGGTGGCGTGCACCCCGGCCGGTACCGTGGCGGCGTGCCGCGCGGCAGGTCGCGCGGCGGGTCAGGCGGGGCACGGCGGTGGGGGTACGGGCCCGTATCGGCCACCGCAGCGGGAGTCGTACGGAACGGGAGCTGCCGGAGGTGGACGCGGTCGTCGAGGCGGGGTTGCTGGTGGCCGCCGGGGTGCTGGCGGGACTGGTGGGTACGGCCGGGGGCATCACGTCCCTCGTCTCGTACCCGGCGCTGCTCGCCGTCGGCGTACCCGCCCTCGCGGCGAACGTCGCCAACATCGTCGCGGGAGTGGCCTGTTGGCCGGGCGCGGCACTCGCCTCCCGGCCGGAGCTGGCCGGGCGCGGGCCGTGGCTGCGGCGCTGGACGCCGGTCGCCGCCGCCGGAGGGGTGACCGGGGCGGCGCTGCTGCTGTCGACGTCGCCGGGGGTCTTCGCGCGGGTGGTGCCGTTCCTCGTCGCCGCGGGCTCGTTCACCCTGCTCGCACAGCCCCGGCTGTCCGCGCGCCTCCGGCAGCGCGGGGCCCGTACCGGTGGGCCGGCGCTGCCGGTCGGGCTGGTCGCCGTGTCCCTCTACAACGGCTACTTCGGTGCCGGTGCCGGAGTGATCACGCTCGCCCTCGTGCTCGTGACCGTGGACGGCGACCTGCCGCGGGCCAACGCCCTGAAGAACATGCTCATCGGCGCGGGCGCCGTCGTGTCCGCGACCGCCCTGGTGTGGTTCGGGCCGGTCGACTGGGCCGTCGTCGTCCCCCTCGCCGTCGGCATGTTCTCCGGGGCGGTCCTCGGACCGCGCGTCACGCGGCGGCTGCCACCGGCCGTACTGCGCTGGGCCGTCGCGCTCCTCGGCCTGGGCCTGGCCGTGGAGCTGCTGGTACGACCGGCGGCGTGACGCCCGTACCCTGCCGCGCGGTACGTTCCGCCGTACGGCGCTCAGGGGCGGCTGTCAGGGATGGCGGTCAGGGGCGGCGGGCGGCCCAGACGGCGCGTTCGGTACGTACGGTGAGGTCGTCGCGGCGCAGCAGCCCGTACGGGCTGTCGGTGTCGAGCAGGCGGTCCAGCGCGGCGAGGTCCTCGGCCGGGAGGGCATCGGCCACACCGGCGCGGAGTCGGCGCAGGCCACCGAGGGCGTAGCGGCCGATCACCTCGTTGCCGGAACCGTCGATGTCGACCCGGACGGTACGGCTGCCCTCGACGTCGAACCCGGCGGCGGTCAGCAGCGGACCCCAGTCGGCGCCCCGGTGCGACAGGTGCTCGGCGTGGAGGCGGTCGCTCACCTCGTGGAGGCGTTCCTCCAGGCCGGGGCGGTCGGCGGGGGCGTCCGCGGGCAGGAAGCGGGGGAAGCCGTCCAGCTCGACCACGGCGAACAGGCCGCCGGGCGCGAGCAGTTCCCGTACGGCGCGCAGGGCGCGGGGCGGGTCGGCCATGTGGTGCATCGACGCGGACGCCCAGACGAGGTCCGGAGCGCCGAGGTCGGGCCACGTGGCGTCGAGGTCGGCCTCGACGGTGCGGACGCGTTCCCCCAGACCCTGCGCGTCCGCCCGTTCCCGCAGGCGGCGGAGGTGTACGGGTGAGGAGTCGACGGCGGTGACATGCGCCTCGGGGTAGCGGGCGAGGAGGGCGAAGGTGCCCGTACCGGTGCCGCAGCCGAGATCGACGACGCGGCGCGGGGGTGCGGCCAGCGGCAGCCAGTCGGTGATGTCGGCGATGTGCTCGGCGAGGACCTCGGCGTCGAGGTCGAGGATCTCGACCTGATCCTGGTCCTGCGGGTCCTGGTCAGCGTGGTGGTGGTGATCCTGGTGGCCGCCGTGGTCGTGGCCGGGGTGGTGGTGCGGGTGGCCGGGGTGGTCCGTGTGCGGGGGTACGTGGGTCATGCGGCCACGCTAGAGCCGACTTGCGCAAGCAGCACGCCACGTCCCGGCTTACGCAAGACGATGGCCGCGCGCACTGCCGTACGCGCAAGGCGCGACGGCTCGGCCCCGCGTGCCCGCGCCTCTCAGTCCGGCTTGCGCCACACGGAGACGTGCTTCGTGGCGTGCTCGGTGAAGGGCGTTCCGTCCCAGTCCGCGACGCGGCGCTCCCGTTCGAGCCCGGCGATGCGGGCCATCAGGTCCAGCTCCGCGGGCCAGGCGTAACGGTGCCGGGAGCTGCCCCGGCGGTAACGCACCTCGGCCGCCCCGTCTCCGTCCTCGCGGGTGAAGTGGTGGGAGACGAGGAGCTGTTCCGCCAGGTCGAACGTGTCGAAGCCGAGGTGCCGTTCGGACACGTCGAAGGGAACGGCGACCTGGCCGGGCGGCAGGAACCGCAGCGGCGGTACGCCCAGTTCGATGACGAACCGACCGCCGGGCGCCAAGTGGCGTGCGGCGTTGCGGAAGCACTCGACCTGCTCGTCCTGGGTGAGGAGGTTGGAGATGGTGTTGTAGACGAGGTACACGAGGGTGAACTCCCCGGGTACGCGGGTCGTCGCCATGTCCCCGATCGTCACCGGGAGCGCGTCCGCGGCGATCTTGCGGCGCAGGACGGCGGCCATGTCCTCGGAGAGTTCGATGCCTGCGACAGGGACTCCGCGTTCCCGGAGCGGTACGCCGACGCGTCCCGTACCGATGGCGAACTCCAGGGCGCGGCCGTTCCCGGCGAGCCCGGCGAGGAAGTCGAGGGTCGGTCCGAGGACGGCGGCCGAGGACATCTCGGTCTCCTCGGCGTCGTAGCGGTCGGCGGTCTCACGGGTCCACAGCTCGCTGCTCGTCACGGGCGGACACTCTGCCGGGCGCGGCGCGGCCTGTCGACGCAATTACGGACCGCTGGCCGCGGGGGCACAGGCCGCCGGGCGCGGGCCGGTGCGTGCGGGTCGGTACGTGCGGTTCTCGGGCGAGGCACCCGCTCCGCGCGCGAGCAGCCGTACGCCCCCTCCGCGTGGACCGTTCCCGCGCCCTCCCTACTCCCCGTTCGCCGTGTCGGTGTCGCCGCGCTGGTGGCCGCGGCGGGCGTCACGGTCGAAGATCCCGAGGAGTTCGCAGGGTCCCCCCTCGGCCCCGATGGCGTGCGGCAGCATCGTCGGGAACTCCGCCGCCTGGTTGGCCTCCACCCGGAACCGCCGGTGGCCCAGCATCAGCACCGCGGTGCCGGACAGGACGACCAGCCACTCGCGTCCGGGGTGGGCGCGCATGCGCGAGGGGTTGTCGGGCGGCGGCTCGGTCATGCGCTGGCGCATGACCGTCATCCCCGGCTCCGCCCTGATGGGCCAGCTCATGCGGCTGTGGGCGGAGTCGATGATCGGGCTGGTGACGACGTCGTCGGAGGCGGTCTCGACGAGCTGGTCGAGGGTCGTGTCCAGGGCTCGGGCGAGGGTGACGAGGCTGTCGAGGGCGAGGCGGCGCTGACCGTTCTCGATACGGCTGAGCGTGGACTGGCTGAGGCGGGCGCGCGTCGCCAGCTCCTCCAGGGACCAGCCCTGCGCGACGCGCAGGGCCCGGATGCGCTTGCGTACCAGGCTGTCCAGATCGCCATCGGTTTGCGTCATAGGCAACATCGTATGCCCTGGATGCAAGACGCGCCTACCGTCGTGCGTACGGACCCCGACCCACCGGGGCCACCCGCGCGGAGCGAGCACCGCTCACGCGGCTGACACCTCCCGAAGGGAGCCGGAACGATGCCCCGCACCCCCTCCGCACACGGAACCGACTCACACGCCGCCGCCGTCCACACGACCACCTCGGACCACCCGGACGCCTCCGTCCCCGGGGGCATCTCCGTACACCCCGGCAACCCGGACGGAACCACCGCACCTCCGGCCGGGTCCGCCACCGACCCGGTCGGGAACGACACCCTGCCGCACGGGACGGTCGACGCGGTGGTGATCGGCGGCGGCGCCGCGGGCCTCAACGGCGCGCTGATGCTTGCCCGTTCACGCCGCTCCGTCGTCGTGGTGGACGGCGGCGCCCCGCGCAACGCACCCGCCGACAGCGTCCACGGACTGCTCGGGCTGGACGGCGTGCCGCCCGCCGAACTGCTGGCGAGGGGCCGGGACGAGGTACGTCGCTACGGCGGTCTGGTCGTCCACGGCCAGGTCGTCTCGGCCGAACCGGCCCCGCGGACTGGCGCCGTCGGTGCTGACGGCACCGCCGCCACCAGGGCGGGCGCCGGACACGAACCGGCGGATCGCGCCGACGACCCCCTGTTCACCGTCGCTCTCGCCGACGGCCGCACCCTGACGGCACGCCGCCTGCTGGTCGCCACCGGGCTCCGGGACGTACTGCCCGACGTCCCCGGTCTCGCGGAGCACTGGGGGCACGGCGTCGTGCACTGCCCGTACTGCCACGGCTGGGAGGTCCGCGACGAGCCCATCGGCGTACTCGCCACGGGACCGGCCTCCGTCCACCACGCACTGCTGTTCCGCCAACTGACCGACGATCTCGTGTACTTCACCCGCGGCACCGTGCTGGACGACAACACCCGCGCGAAGTTCGCCGCCCGTGGCGTCCGGGTCGTCGACGCACCCGTCGAGGAGGTCGTACGGGCCGACGGCGGCGGCATCGCCGGAGTACGCCTGGCCGACGGGCAGTTCGTCGCCCGTAGCGTCCTGGCCGTCGCGACCACGCTGTGGGCGCGCACAGAAGGGCTGGACGGGCTGGGGCTGCCGATGGAGGACGTGCCCGGCGGTATGGGACGCCGCTTCGCCGCCGCTGCGGCGGGCGTCACCGAGGTGCCCGGCGTATGGGTCGCGGGCAACGCCACCGACGTCACCGCCCAGGTCGGCGCCTCCGCCGCGGCGGGTGCCCTGGCCGGGGCCCATATCAATGCCGCGCTGGCCACCGCCGACACCGACGCGGCCCTCACCGCGCCCTCTGCCGCTACGGCGCCCGGCACCACTCCCGCGCCCGTGCCCGCCATCTGAGCCCGGCCCACCAGGCCGGACCTGCGGCCCGGCGCACTCCGACCCCGACACTCAGCCACCCCGCCCGGCCGCCCCACAGGGGGCGGCAGACGCGGGCCGTCACCCAGCCGGGGCACGGCCCCGGCCCCCGCCGAGAGGAACCCATGAGCACGAACCCGCCCCCGAGACAGTCGGCCGGGGAGGACACCGCCGCCACGCCGACCGGCTCGGACGAGGCCGCCGCCCCGGACTCCCCACCCGTACCGGACGCGCGTCAGCTCCGTACGATCCTGATCGCCGTCTGCGTCGCGTTGATGGCCGTCATCTCGTCGGTCTCCGGGCTCAACGTCGCACAACCGGACATGGCCGTCGCCTTCGACGCGTCCCAGAGCACCGTGCTCTGGATCATCAACGTCTACGCCCTCGCCCTCGCCGCCCTTCTGCTGCCGCTCGGCGCCCTCGGTGACCGCCTCGGCCGGAAATCCACGCTGGTCGGCGGGCTGGTGGTGTTCGGCGCCGCCAGCGCCTTGGCGGGGCTCGCCCCGTCGGCGGAGGTGATGGTCGTCGCCCGGCTGGTCAGCGGTGTCGGAGCGGCGATGATCATGCCCGTGACACTGGCGGTCATCACCTCCACCTTCCCCGCCGCGGAACGGGGACGGGCGATCGGCGTGTGGACGGGGGTCGCGGGTGGCGGTGGCGTGCTGGGCATGTTCCTGTCGGCCGCTCTGGTCGATGTCGCCACCTGGCGCTGGCTGTTCGTGCTCCCCGTCGCCCTGGTCCTGGTCGCACTCGTCATGGCGCTGCGCTCGGTGCCCGACTCCCGTGATTCTCCCGGGAGTTCCTTCGACACCATCGGCGCGCTGACCTCGTTCGTCGGCGTCGTCGGGCTCATCTTCGCCCTCCAGGAAGGCCCGGAACGCGGCTGGACCGCACCCGCGACCCTGACCGCCCTCGCCGTCGGCGTGCTCGCCGCCGTCTGCTTCGTGGCCTGGGAACTGCGGCGCGGTGACACCGCCCTGCTGGACGTACGCCTCTTCGGCGGACGCGGGCTCGCGGGCGGCTCCGTCACCCTGCTCGTGGTCTTCGGCGTGCAAGCGGGTGTCTTCGTGGTGCTGTTCCCGTTCTTCCAGGCGGTGCTCGGCTGGTCGGGGCTGCTGTCGACGCTCGCCCTGATGCCGACGGCCGTGCTGATGATGGCCGCCTCCGGGCTGGCCCCGAAGCTCTCCGCGCGGGTGGGGGCCCGCGCGACCATGGCGACCGGCGTCCTGTTGGCGGGAACCGGGCTCGCGCTCATGGCGGGCATCGTGTCCGTGGACGGCGGCTACGTCTCCGTCCTCCCCGGCATGCTCGCGATGGGGCTCGGCATGGGGCTGTCGATGACGCCGTCCACGGAAGCGATCACCGGGGCGCTGCCGCGCGAGCGGCAGGGTGTGGCCTCGGCCCTGAACGACGTCACGCGCGAGTTCGGCACCGCCCTCGGCGTCGCCCTGCTGGGCGCGCTCCTGTCGGCCGGTTACCGCGGTGCCGTGGACGACAGGCTCGCCGGGATACCCGTGGACTCCGCCGATGCCGCCCGCGAGGGTGTCGCCAACGCGGTGGAGGCCGCGAACGGCGCGGGCTCCCGCGGCCCCGAACTGGTCGACGCCGCCCGGCAGTCCTTCGTGGACGGCTGGCAGCAGGCCATGTGGGCCGGGGTCGCCGTGATGGGCGCACTGTTCCTGTACGTCCTCCTGCGCGGCCCGGACTCGCCCGCCCCGGAGACCGTTGGTTCGGGGACCGCCGGTGAGCCGGAGACCGCTGTGCGGGAGTCCGTACAGCGGCAGACCGGCGTCCCGGAGGGTCCGGCGACGGACAAGCTCGCACAGACCGCCCGTACGCGGAACGGCGGCGTACCGAGCACACCGGCGGACGGCGAGCAGCACGACGGCGTACGCGAGAGCGACGAGCAACGGGACGACGCCCCGGAGTCCGCCAGGACCACCGCCACGTCGTGAGGTCCGGTCCGGAGCGGCGGCACGGGTCCGTCGGGTGGGTGCCGTCATGCGGTACCTCCCGCGCCGGGGCCGGAGTCGGTCCCGCTGCCCGTGCCAGGTTCGGTTGCCCCGGACACGGCCCCCGCTTCGGCTTCGGCTTCGGCGGAGGCGGCGGAGGCGGTGCCACGTTCGGCGTTCAGGCGTGCCGCCTGGCGCGTCAGGTGGTCACGTTCCGCAAGGTTGGGCGCCTTACGGGCGGCTTCCGCGTACAGCCGTGCGGCCGTCGCCGGGGCTCCGTCCCGCTCGTGGAGGTACGCCGCCACGGCGTCGTAGCGGGGGACGGACGCCTCCACTTCGGCGAGCGCCGCCAGTCCGGCGCGTGGGCCGTCGGCCTCACCGACGGCCACGGCGCGGTTGAGTCGGACGACCGGGCTGTCCGTGAGGAGTGCCAACTCGTCGTACCACTCGACGATCTGCACCCAGTCCGTCTCCTCGGCGGCGGGGGCGTCGGCGTGCAGCGCCGCGATCGCGGCCTGTGCCTGGAACTCGCCCAGCCGGTCGCGGGCGAGCGCCGCCTGGAGGATGTCGATGCCCTCTGCGATGGCCACGGTGTCCCACCGTGTACGGTCCTGCTCCGCGAGCGGTACGAGGCTCCCGTCCGACGCCGTACGGGCAGCGCGCCGGGCGTGGTGGAGCAGCATCAGCGCCAGCAGCCCCGCCACCTCGGGGTGGTCGAAACCGGCGGCCAGTTGCCGGGTCAGTCGGATCGCCTCGGCGGCGAGGTCGACGTCGCCGGAGTAGCCCTCGTTGAAGACGAGGTAGAGGACGCGCAGCACCGTGGCGACGTCTCCCGGCTGCTCGAACCGCGCGCCGGAGACGGTGCGCTTCGCGCGGCTGACGCGCTGCGCCATGGTGGCCTCGGGGACCATGTAGGCGTCGGCGATCTGGCGGGTGGTGAGCCCGCCGACGGCGCGCAGGGTGAGCGCGACCGCCGACGACGGCGTCAACGACGGGTGAGCGCACAGGAAGTAGAGCTGGAGCGTGTCGTCCCCCGCCGGTACGGGGCCCTGCCCCGGCTCGTCCTCGACGCGGTCCTCACGACGGCGCCGAGCGGTGTCGGCCCGCGCCGCGTCGAGGAACCGGCGCCAGGCCACGGTCACCAGCCACCCCTTCGGGTCGCGTGGCATGTCGGACGGCCAGACGCGTACGGCCTCGACCAGCGCGTCCTGTACGGCGTCCTCCGCCGCGGCGAAGTCGGCCCCGCGGCGGACGAGGACACCGAGCACGCTCGGCGTGAGGGTACGGAGCTGGAACTCGTCCACCGTGCCTGTCCCCTTCCCCTCGGTCTGCCCCTTCGCCCCACAGAAGTCCGTCCTCCGGTCCGCCGCGTTCGCCTCTCCCACCTCGGGCCGTCACTCCGTGATGGTGGGCGGCTCGGTGAGGAAGGGGCGCAGCTCCAGCCACTCGTGGATCGGCTTCCCGCCCGCACCGGGAGCGGCCGACAGCTCCCCGGCCAGTTCGACGGCGCGCTCGTAGCTGTCGACATCGATGATCATCCAGCCCGCGATGAGGTCCTTCGTCTCAGCGAACGGGCCGTCGGTGACAGGCGGGCGGCCCTCGCCGTCGTACTTGACGAAGGTGCCCTCGGGGGACAGCGCCTGGGCGTCGACGAACTCGCCGGTCTGCTCCAGCCGGGCCGCGAAGTCGCTCATGTACGTCATGTGGGCCGAGATCTCCTCCGGCGTCCACTTGTCCATGGGCACGTCGTTCACCGGCGCCGGGGCTCCGCGGTAGTGCTTCAGCATCAGGTACTTGGCCATGGTGTTCTCCTCGGTCCGGGGCGGTCCATTCTGGCCGCCTTCACCACGGGGACGGAGCTGGCAGCGGGTTCTCGACATCGCTGCCGAACTTTTCCGCGACTTTCTCGGAGCGGCGCCCGCCCGCCTCTCCCCCGTACTCCCGCAATCGCACGTACCCGCAGGTCAACGACTGCGTACGCGGCCACCACCAAAGCCGCCGTGTTCACGTCACCGGGTCCTCCAGCAGCGTGATGCGGTTGCCGTCGGGGTCGTCCAGCGACGCGAACCGCGTCCGTGTGCCGCCGGGCCGCACCGGGCCCGCGATCAGTCCGCGCGCCGCCAACTCGGTCACCGCCCCGTCCAGCTCGGGCACTTCGAGGTTGAGGTACGTCGATCCGGCACGCTCCGGGTCCTCGAACACCTGCAGCCAGCCGCCCGCCGTGAGATGCCAGTCGGCCAGCGACGGCATGGGGCGGGAGTCCGCGGGGCGGCCGAGCAGCCGCTCGTACCAGGTCACCGCCGTCTCCACGTCCTGTACCGGCGCGACCATCAGTACCCGTGCGATGTCCATGCGTGTCACCTGTCTTCTCCGTGAGGGTGTGCGGTCTTCCGCACCTGCTCCTGGGGTGGACGAGGCGCGTGCACGGAACTCATCGGTTCGCCCGCTGTCCGCGCCGTACCGCCGGACGTCCGGCACCTCCTCTCCACCCGCGCACCCGCGCACCCGCCACGCGCGAGCCGTCGGTCAGGGCACGAATGCCACGTCGGGGTGGCGCGACGACGGGCCGTCCAGCAGACCGTCGTCCCGGCCCAGCAGCCAGCGGTCGAAGAACGAGGTCGTGTAGGCCCGTACGGCGGCCACGGCACGCACCGGATCGACAGTGCCGACGGCGTCCTCCAACACCTCGCGCGGGACCCCGGTCTGTGGCAGGAGCGCCTCCAGGTCCGCGTACGACTGGTGCTTTCCGCGCCGCAGCGTCAGATCGCGGTGCCAGCCGCGCGTGTGCGACCAGAACGCCCGCCACGAAGGCTCCGTGGTGTGGTTGCTCCCGTCCCTGCCCATCAGCAGGAACGGGCGGTCCAGGCCGTGGCGGGCCACGGGCATGAGGTTGGTTCCGTTCGGCTCCTGGTTGTACTCAAGGGTGCCGTCCAGATTGACGCCCGCACGCAGCCGCCGGTCCTCGTACATCCCCTGCGCCGCGGTGGTGCCACCCGCGGACTGCCCGAGTGCTCCCACCCGCGACAGGTCCATGACGGGGGCGAGCCGTGCGAGGGGCGAGTCCGTGCGCGGTGCTCCGCCGCCCTGCCGTACGGCCCGCTCGCACGCGTCGAGCACGAAGCGGAGATCGTCGACACGGACTCGTAGCACCTTCTCCAGCAGCGCGGGGACGGTGCCGTTCCGCTGGGCCTCCTCGAACTCCGCGAGCATCGGCTCGTTGCCCCTGACCGAGCCGTCGGGGAACTGCACCGCCGGGGACTCGTAGGTGTGGTCCAGCGTGACGACCACGTATCCCCTGCTGGCCAGTTCCTCGACCAGGACGGTGCCCCAGGTGCGCGGGTCGCCCGTGCCTGGCGAGTACAGCAGCACCGGCCGGGGTCCACCGCGTGTGTCGGGTGGTGCGCCCGCGTACGCGTGCGTGCGCGTCGCCGCCCAGTCGACCGTCCCCTCCGGGACGCCGAACCCCGGAGCGCGTGCGGTGGCGAAACGCTCGGCCGCGCCCCGCCGCATGTGCGGCGCGAGAGTGTGCCCACCGGCTCCTCGTGCCGGATACCAGACGCTCGCCATCAACTCCCTTGGCCTGCCCGGCTGCCAGGGGTCGCGCCGTGACCGATCGACGAGCGGCACCTCGGTCGTGCCGACCGGATACGGCCCGGTCGGTGGGGGCAGCCGCAGCCGTACGGGCGAGGGCCGGTCCCCGTGCGCTCCGCGACGCATCGGGTCGGCGGGCGCGCCCGGCGCGGCGTACATCAGGGCGGCCGTCGCGGCCGCCAGCCCGGAGGCGAGGAAGGTGCGGCGGGAGAACACGCTCGGTGAGGTCATACGTCCATGCTGGTCGGCCCGACAGCCTGGGTCTATTGCGGCTCTCCGCACAGTTGGGGTGCGGTTTTCCCCCAGAAGCCGGGTCAGGCATCGCCGCGGGGATACTGCGAGACGTCGGCTCCGCATCGTTTCGCCCACGCCACGACATCCACCGACGCCCCTCCCGTCCTCGCGGTCTACTCCCTGAACTCGTCCGGGAGGGACCGCACTCCGGCTCGACGCTGCCGACGGATGGCCAGGCCCACCACCGCGTCACGAGGACCGGACCGTGGTGACGCCAGGCAGGAAAGGCGCAGCGCGCAGCCGGACGTACGAGGCCCGCGCGAGTGCACCCGGGGGTCGTCGCTGTCAGTGCCCGTGTATACGGTTGGTGACCGACCGTGCGTGCGAGTTGAGGGGATGGACCGTGGGGGACGGCAAGGAAGTTCTGGACATCTCCACCAAGGATCTGAAGTCGGCGGCGCCGACCTTCGGAACGCAGAGCGGTGAGCTGCTCAAGGCGGCGGAGGCGCTGGGGACGAAGCTGGACGCCCTCGGTCGGCCGTGGGGCGGTGAGGAGCAGGTCGCGGAGTTCGCCTCGAAGTACACCGCGCAACGTGCCTCCATCGAGAACGCGGTGGGGATTCTCGTGCAGGGGCTGGCGAGCGTGCATGTCGCGATGACCGACATGGCGGACGGGCATGTCGACAACGAGGAAGCGATCCGGGGCATGTTCAACAAGCAGCAGGTGCCCGGTTGGATGCCCGGACAACGCGAATGGCATCCGCCGATGGCGGCGCCGCAAGCTCCGGGCGCCACGCAGTCGCAGGACGGGAAGCCGTAGGACTGATGGGCGCGTTCGAGGAGGCCAAGGAATGGCTCATCGAGTCGTTCGGGATGTGGTGGCCGGACGCGGACGAGGCCAAGTGCCGCCAAGCGGCTGACGCCTGGCGGGAGTTCGCGGACGCGGTCGTGGAGGTGCGACGAGCGACCGACGGCAAGGCGAGTGCCCTCATTCACAACAACGAGGGTGAGGCGATCGATGCCTTCAAGGTGTTCTGGCACCGCTATTACCACAAGGAAGCGGGCTGGCTGCACGACCTGGAGAAGTCGGCCCGCGCCATGGGGAAGGCGCTCGACGAGTTCGCCGAGGCGATCGAGAAGGCCAAGCACGACATCGACGTGCAGATAGCGATCAACGCGACGGTGATCGTCGCGGGGATCGGTGCGGCGTTCTTCACCGCCGGGATCGCCGGCGGCGCCGCCGCGACCGCCGCGACCGCCGTCACCGAGGCCGCGTTGGCCTGCGGGGTCGCGCTCTCGGCGACGGTGGCCCGTATCGCGGCTGGCGCCCTGGTCGGTGTCGCCTTCGGCGGCGTCGAGTCGGTGGCGGTCAACCTCGCGGTGGCGCAGCCCCTGCGCATCCAGGCCGGTCTCCAGGACGGTCCCAGCCTGGACTCGGCGTCGCACGCGGCGAAGGACGGCATGGTCTACGGCGGCGTGTTCGGCAGTGCCGCCGGACCGTTCATGCGGAACGCGCCGTTCAACGGCGTACGCCTGCCGCAGAGTTTTCCGCTGCGCCCCGGCAACGGAGCCGAGCTGGCCGCCGGTTCCCGCCCGCCCAAGAACGTGAAGGCGGACCTCGACCCCATCGACGTGGCGACCGGCACCATGCTGCTGCCGCAGACGGATGTGGCACTGCCCGGCGCCCTGCCGCTGGTGTTCGAGCGCACCCACCTGTCGTCGTACCGGTGCGGAGGCTGGTTCGGCTCCAACTGGGCCTCCAGCCTGGACGAACGCGTCCAGATCGACCACGAGGGCGTGGTGTTCGCCGCCGCCGACGGCATGCGCCTGGTCTACCCGGTGCCCACCCCCGGCGAGCCGACCCTGCCGGTGTCGGGCCCCCGCTGGCCGCTGCTCTGGAACGGCGAGCCCGACGGGGCGCTCACCGTCACCGACCCGGTCGAGGGCACCACGCGTACCTTCGCGGAGCCGGTCCGGGCCGCCGACGGCGTACTCGACCTACCCCTGGCCTGGACGGAGGACCGCAACGGGGCGCGGATCGACATCGACCGCACCGAGGCAGGCGTACCGGTCGCCGTCCGCCACTCCGGTGGCTACCACCTCGCCGTCGAGACCGACGGCCCGCGCGTCACCGCGCTGCGGCTCGTGGACGAGCCGCCCTCCGCGTACGCCCCGAGGCAGCGGTGGCGCGAGCCAGCGGGCACCCTCGTCGCCCGCTACGGCTACGAGGCGCGCGGGCACCTCAGCGAGGTCACCAACTCCAGCGGCCACCCGCTGCGTTTCACCTACGACGCCGACGGCCGCATCACCTCCTGGACCGACCGCAACGACACCTCGTACGCGTACGTCTACGACTCCGACGGACGCGTCACCCGCACCGAGGGCAGCGGCGGCTTCCTGACCGGCACCCTCGCGTACGACGACGCACAGCGCCTCGTCACCGTCACCAACGCGCTCGGCCACCAACGGGTGTACGAGCACGACGACGCGTTCCAGATCACCGCCGAGACCGACGAACTCGGCCACATCACCCGCACGACCTGGGATTCCACCGGCACCCGCCCGGTGACGGTCACCGACCCGCTGGGCCGCACCGTCCGCCACACCTACGACGAGCTCGGCAACGCCACCTCCGTCGCCCTCCCCGACGGCAGCAGCGCGCACGCCACGTATGAGGCGCGCGGCCTGCCGCTGGAGGTCACCGAGCCCGGCGGCGCCCGATGGGCGCACACCTGGGACACTCGCGGAAACCTGCTCTCGACGACGGACCCCTGCGGCGCCCGTACCACCTACGCGTACGACGACGCCGGCCACCTGACGGCAGTGACCGACCCGCTGGGCCACACGCAGCACATACGGAGCAACGCGGCGGGGCTGCCCGTCGCGGTCACCGACCCTCTCGGCCACACCACCAGCGTCACCCGCGACCCCTTCGGCCGCGTCACCGGCATCACCGACCCGCTCGGGCACACCACGACGATGGGATGGACCCCGGAGGGCCGACCGGCCTGGCGCCAACTCCCGGACGGCGCGCGCGAATCGTGGACCTGGGACGCCGAGGGCAACCCCCTCTCCCACACCGACCCGGGCGGACGGGTCACCCGCCACGCCCACGGACCGTTCGACGTGCCCGTGCGGCGCGTCGAGCCGGACGGCACCGAGTTCGCCTTCTCCTACGACGCGGAGCTACGCCTCACGCAGGTCACCAATCCGCAGGGCCTGCACTGGACGTACGGCTACGACCCCGCCGGGCGGCTCACCGCCGAAACGGACTTCAACGGCCGCACCCTCACGTACGCGCACGACGCGGCGGGTCAGCTCACCTCCCGCACGAACGGCGCGGGCGAGACGCTCACGTACACGCGCGACACGCTCGGCCGCGTCCGTACGGTGGCCGATCCCGGGGGCGCGGAGACCACATACGCGTACGACCCCGCCGGACACCTCACTCGCGCCGCCAACCCGGACCACGCACTCACCTGGAAGCACGACGCGCTGGGCCGTGTCCTGACCGAACACGTCGACGGCCGCACGACCCGGTGGGAACGCGACGCCCTCGGCCACGTCACCCGCCGCACCACTCCCGGCGGCGCCGAATCCCGTTGGTCCTGGGACGAGGCGGGGCGCCCCGTGCGGCTGGCCACGGACGCCGGGGCCCTGGACTTCGCGTACGACGCGAGCGGCCGCGAGACCTCCCGACACCTCGGCCCCGGCCTCACGCACGGGCAGACGTGGGACGCCAACGGCCGCCTGACCGCGCAGACCCTGACACGGACGAGCGAGGCACGACAGGCCCTGCTCCAGCACCGCGCCTACACCCACCGCCCCGACAGCCACATCACCGAGATCAGCGAACTCGCCGCAGGCACCCGCCGCTTCGACCTCGACCGCGGCGGCCGGGTGACCACCGTGACCGCGCACGGCTGGACCGAGACGTACACCTACGACGAGGCGGGCAACGTCTCGCGGGCCGCGCACCCGGCCGACGACGACTCCAAAGCCGAGCCACGCGAACACACCGGCACGCTCCTACGACGCTCCGGCCGCACCGGCTACACCTACGACGGGCAGGGGCGGCTCGTCCGCGAGACCCGCCAGCTTCTCAGCGGCGGAACGCGGAGTCGTACCTACACATGGAACGCGCACGATCAGCTGACCGACGTCACCGCGTACGACGGCGAACGGTGGCACTACACGTACGACGCGCTGGGTCGCCGTACGACGAAACGCCTGCTGGCGAGCGACGACGGCGATTCGCCCTCCGCTCCGGACCTGACGTTCACCTGGGACGGTACGCGCCTCGCGGAGCAGGTCACGGCAGACGGGTACACCACCACGTGGGACCACGCGCCGGGGACGCACACACCGGTCGCCCAGACGACGCGCCGCGTCCGATCCGCGCCCACGGGTCCGCCGTCGTCCCCCATCGCCGCGCTCGCCTACACCACCGCGACCGTCGAGGCTCCCACCTTCCACGCGGTGCTCACGGACCACACGGGTACGCCCACGGAACTGGTCACTCCCGACGGCGACATCGCCTGGCAACTCCGCACTACCCTCTGGGGCACCCCACTCCCGGGCCCCGCCCGCACCACCACAGTGGACTGCCCGCTCCGTTTCCCCGGCAGTACGCCGACCCCGAAAGCGGCCTGCACTACAACTACTTCCGCTACTACGACCCCCACACCACCCGCTACCTCACCCCGGACCCCCTCGGCCTCACCCCAGCCCCCAACCCGCACACGTACATCACCAACCCACACGCGGAAACCGACCCGCTGGGCTCGTTCAACTGCAACTGGCGTGATGGAGCGCAAGGGCCACTCAACCCGGTGAATCAAGAGCGGCATCGGCAAGCTCTCACCCAAGAGTCCGCCGAATCAATGTTCACGAAAAACGGAGAGCTTACAGATACCGCAATTAGGAATTCCTGCGAGATAATCCCAGGAACGAGCCTAAAACATCCTCCAGTAAAGGCGCACTTGACGGCCGACGGCAGCTCCATGAGGGACTGGGCAAAGTATTCCACGCCGACACACCAAAGCCCGTATGGCGACTTTCAGGTACATTATTACTATAATTCCAAAACAGGGTCTGTGGCGTATGATTACGACTATAAAGCAGTAATGAACGCGAGAGGCAGGAAATGACATGCTCGTACGGGTCCTGAAATCCGGTCACGCAAATCCGACACCGCTTCGAAGCGACGTCGACCACGTAGTACTTGAAGTAATCTGCCTCCCATACCGGAAGGCGAATTACTACCGGATCGAACCGCGGGATGGCGGTGCACCCGGATTCCACGATTCGCGACTCTTCGAAATCACCAGTAGAACGATCCCCGCCTCCTGGGTAGCCCACGGGGGAGAAGACGGATGCATTTCTTTCACTCCAGAGCCTTGGACCGTTGACGGATTCTGGGAAGCTTTTTTCGACAGGGAGGAGTGGGCGGTTCAGATTTATTTCCGAAATCGAGACGAATTGCTCAAAGAGTTGCCGGATTCGATGAGTTATTGACCATAGCAACCACTACAACAAAAGACTAGCCCCATTTCCACGGAAGCCGCACCCCTTCACATAAAGGGTGGAGCATAGCGGACTTTCAATCATTACGCAGTTCAGGTTTTGACTGCCGTCGAAACTAGCGAACTCGGCGATTCCTCACGGAAGCTCGCGAATCCGAACGCTCCTGTACACCGGCAGGCGCACATCGGAAATCAATGGGTAAGTGAGGCTGTGTTGGGCTCGACGACATGTCGGGTTCGTGTAGGGACCAGGGAGTACACGCGTACGCTCCCCCATTCACGCCGTAGCGATGCGGATGGCCGTGGTCTCATCGTCGAGGAACGTCGACAAGAGTGCCGCCTCCGCGTGGATCTCCTCCCGTTCCGGTGCCGTGAGGGTGCGGAACGGGGTGAGGTGGAGGGTGTGGTCGCGGACCGTCCAGGTGGCGGTGGCGCGGCCGTCGGCCAGGAGGACGCGGTCGCCCGCCACCGAGACGCCGAGGTGGGCGTCGTCGATGATGCGGCTGCGGCCCTGGTAGCCAAGGATCGCGTGATCGAAGGCCGGGAGGAAGAGAGGAGATCATCATTTTTACTGCACCACAGGATGGGGACCATGACTCAAGCAATGGAATTTACCGCAAGAATAAAGAATTAGATTCCATCTCGGCAAGAATCGAGGTAGTCAAACTTCTTCCACTTACGTTGACGCAACAGAAAGACTCGACGCGGAATGGAAAAGAATCACAGAAAGCATTCACCTTCCCGCAGAGGATAACGAATTTCTCCTCCGGGTCTCCGATCCTGAAAGAGGTGAAATAACATGGATGCCCGTACGTGACGACCACGGCGGGAACCTCCCCTCTCGAATCCTAAGGGGCATGGGAAACCAGGAGTTCATCACCATGTCGACGACAGGTGACCACATGTGCGCGGTAACCGAAGAGGAAGATGAATACTGGATCATTTACCACAATTTCACCAGCAACCACACCACAAGCGGGTAGCGGCAACCACGAAAATATCCGCAGATTGCAATCTGGGCAGACGAAACTAGGCTTGAAAGTGGCCTGGCGCAATGCCAATTCCTCTATCGAGAACTTGGAAACGGGCAACTTCTACTGTGCATGGGCGATCGTTTATGCAGCGAAAGACCATAGGCGGGACCGTCGATTCGACCGGTGGAGCGGCTGGCAATCTACTGGCTCGATTCATCGTCTCGGGTGGCCCTCGATGACAGGGCGCAGCGAGGTGGAAATATTGCAGGGGTTCGATGAACCAGACTCCAGGGAGTTCCCGGCACAGTTCTCGCACTCTCGATGCAGGGACGCCTTTTTGCGACTAGCGCAAGCGATTCAAGAGACCTTCGACGTTTCACCCGATATCGACTCGCGAGTTCAGGATGCCAGTCACCACGGGGACATCGTAATACCGGCCGAAAGCACCGCCAGCGGGAAGAGTCTCATCATCCGCGTGAGCAACTTCGGCAGCCTGGTGACCGTGGGCGCAGGGGGACTTGCCCGCGACAGCGCGGATGCCGTCTCATCACTCAGCGCATCTGACGAAGAACGAATCCTTCGCGTAGCTACGAGCCTCGGGTTCAGGGTTATTTCCGGTAGCACACTGCGACAGCGGTACACCGGATTGACCGAAATGGACGACTGGCAGTCAACATGGTGGTATCGATTTTTCGACTACACCTAGGATGCGTCAATCTCCGCTCCAACTTTCCGATGGCACATAGCTGACAGGAGGCGAGCGCGCGGACGCCCTCTCGTACGCCGGGGCGAACGAGACCTGACCGTCGACCCTTGTCAGTATCCAGAATCCTGTTTACTGTTCGGCTCGTGCACGATGTCGACTCCCGCTTCCTCACCCGCAACGGTCTCGCCGCGCGGCAGCTGGCCGTCCTGCTGCTGAACCATGCGCCGGACACCCGCCTGCCCCGGGTGCGGGACTTCGCCGAGGAGTTGGGGTGTGGCAACGGGACCGTTCAGGCCGCGCTCCAGCTGTTGGAGGAGGCCGGTGCGATCGCCACGACGGCACGGGGTCACCTGGGCACGTTCCTCGTGCACTCCGATCGCGCGGTGCTGTGGCGGCTGTCCGGGCTCGGCACGTTGCTCGCGGCGATGCCGCTGCCGTACTCCCGTCGGTACGAGGGGTTGGCCACCGGCCTGCGGGGGGCGTTCGAGCAGGCCGGGGCGCCGTTCGCCGTCACCTTCATGCGCGGCGCCGGGGCCCGGACCGCCGCGCTGCTGGACGGCAAGGTGGATCTGGTGGTGCTGTCGCGGTTCGCCGCGGACCAGTTGGTCGCCGAGCACCCCGTGGAGCTGGTGGCCGATCTCGGGCCCGCCACCTACGTCGGCGAGCACGGCATGCTGGTGCGGCACGGCGTCGACCTGGAGGCCCCGGGGTTGCGCGTGGCGGTCGACCACGCGTCGGAGGATCTGCGCATGCTGGTGGAGCGCGTGTTCGCCGGGCGGCGTGACATCGAGTGGCGCGAGGTGTCCTACATGCAACTGCGCGACCTCTTCGCCCGCCACGAGGTGGACGCCACCGTCTGGAACCTGGACGAGGCGCAGGATCGGCTCGGGATCGGCGTCGACGTCCTCCCGTTGGGCGACGAGGTCACGCAGGAGCTGGCGCTGCGCAACTCCAGCGCGGCCGTGATCGGTCGCAAGGAGGGCAAGGACGGTACGAAGGCGCTCGGCGCGGTACGTGACGCTCTCGACCTGTCGGTGGTGACGCGGATGCAGAGCGAGGTGTTGCGGGGCGAACGTACGCCCTCGTACTGACCCGGGGCCCGGACCGACCGGGTGCGAGCGCGGGACCCACGGGGAAAATTTCCCCGCCGGGGTGTCACGCGGGCTGAAAGTACAGAATCCTGGTGATTGTTTTTTAGGAGGATCGCGGTGGACGAACAGCTCGCTCTCCGACTTCGACTGTTCCGCGAGGGCGGCCAGGTCCCCGCTACGGTCGTCGACTTCGTGGCCGACGAGCTGACCGCGCTGGAGGCCGAGGGGCACACCATCACCGAGGCGACGGCGGGCATGCTCACCAGCCATCTCACGATGGCGTTCGGCCGCCTCCTGCGCGGGGAGCCGATCGACGAGTTCTCCGCCGACGCCCAGGTGGCCGCGGAGCTGGCCGACCACCCCGAGGCCGTCGCGCGGGCGCGGGCGATCTCCGTACGGGCCGAGGCGCGGCTCGGGGCCGCGCTGCCCGAGTCGGAGGTCAACTTCCTCGGTCTGCACCTGGCCGTACTGGCACAGCGGCCACCCCCCACCCCGGCCCCCTGACCGTCGCGGACGGACGGCCCCGCGCACCTCCGTACACGACACGCGACACGCGACACGCGACGCACGACACACCACCGACCAGAACAGAGAGCAGGTCACCAATGACGAAGATCCTCACCGGCGGAGTCGGCAAGGTCGAGGTCACCCGGGTCATCGACGCCCTGGGACTCGACTCACTCGACGTGGCCACCTCCAGCGACCTCGACGCCGCGATGAAGTTCCGTGCGGGGCAGGCCGACTTCTACCTCGGCACCTGCCATACGGGCGCCGGCGCGTCCCTCGGCGTCCTCGTCGGTCTCATGGGCAGCGCCGCCTGCCACACCTTCGGCCGCGGTGTCCCGGACGCCGCGGAGATCGACGCCCTCCTCGCCGACGGCAAGAAGGTCTTCGGCTTCTCGATGGACCAGGTCGACACCATCGCCCCCCTCATGGCCCGCGCCATCGCGGCCCACGGCTGAACCGGCAACGGGTTACGGGCTACGGCGCCCCGCCGCCGTACCGGGCCCTCAAGGAGTGACTCGTGAGCACCGCCCTCGCCGCCGGCAGCGGCTTCGACTTCACGCTCGCCCAGCAGCTGACCGTCATAGCTCTCTGCGCGCTGACCGCTTTCATCGCCCACCTGGCTCTGGCCGTCTTCAACGACGGGGTCCGCCCCTTCCTGTTGGACTTCATCCAGGGGCGTACCACCCGCAGTGCGACGACGGCCGTCTCCTTCGGCCTCTCCGCCGGGTTCATCTTCGGTCTCGGTGCCCCGATGGCGTTGTCCACCGGGGTGCTCAACCCCTGGCTGCTGTTCCTCCCGACCGACGTCCTCGGCATGCTGGCGCCGAAGAAGTGGCTCGCGCCCCTCCTCGGCGGGGTCTGGGGCGCGGTGGTCGTGTTCGGTCTGAACGGCGCCAACGACATCGCGCACGACCTGCCGGTCGACTTCCTGACCGCGATGCAGCAGATGTCGACACCGATCCTGTTCCTGTTCACGCTGTTCCCGGTGCTCGCGATCACCAAGCAGTTCGGCCGCGGGTGGGGAGCGGCGGCGGGAGCGATCGAGGTGGCTCTCGTCGTCCTGACGATGAAGCTCTGGCCGAACATGTTCGCCGGGGCGCTGGCCATGGCCGTCGGCGTGCTGATGCTCATCGGTCTCGCGGTCTCCCAGGACCTCCGGCAGCGCCGGGCGGACCGGTCGGCCGGGAAGGTCGACGAGGTGGCGGCGGACGATCCGATGGCGTCGCTGTTCAGCGCCAGCGCGGCCCGGCTGCGCCGCTACCTGCCGCTGTTCATGGTGCTCGGTGGCGGGGTCTGCGTCCTCGCCCAGATGCACGTGTTCGGTGGCGGGGAGGCGACGAGCTTCCTGATCGCCAAGGGGCAGTACGCGGAGGCGGCGCAGGTCGACTTCTACCGCGTCTTCGGCTTCGTACCGCTGATCGCGACGACCGCGCTGGCCTCGGGCGCGTACGGCATCGCGGGCTTCACGCTCGTGTACCCGTTCGGCTATCTGCTGCCGAACCCGGTGCTCGCGGCGGTCGTCGGCGCGCTCGTCTTCGCCGTCGAGGTGCTCGCCCTGTCGTGGATCGGCAGGGCGCTCGGCAAGCTGCCCAGTGTGCGGGACTCCTCGGAGCACCTGCGCAGCGCGATCGGGGACACGCTCCAGCTGGCGATCCTCTTCGGTTCGCTGATGGCGGCGAACGCGATGGGCGGCGGGCTCGGCATCCTCGTCGTGGGCGGGCTCTACCTGTTCAACGACGTGGCGGGGCGGCCCGTCGTCAGGATGGCGGCGGCCCCGGCGGCGGTCATCGTGGGCGGGGTCCTCCTCAACCTCCTGTACTGGCTCGACCTGTTCACCCCCGTCAAGGGCTGACACCACGACCGGCATCCGACGACCGGCATCCGCCCGTACCGGAGAGGGAACCGCCATGAACCACCCGCGCACCCTGCGTACCGTCACCGGACGGCTCGCCGCCGACGCGGTCCGCGGCCCCGTGCTCCCCCACGAGCATCTCGTCCTGGACCTCGACCGGGACGGGCACGGGGCGGCCGTCCTCGACCCGGAGCGCCACGCGGCGTCCGTGACCGGCGAACTCCGCGGTCTGCGGGAGCACTTCGGGCTCGCCCTGGTCGTCGAGCTGACCTGTCGGGGCATGGGGCGGGACGTACGCGCGCTGGCGCGGATCTCCCGGGAGGCGGGCGTGCCCGTCGTCGCCGCGACCGGCTGGTACTACGAGCCGTTCCACACCCCGGAGGTCGACACCTCCGACGTGGAAAGGCTTGCCGCGCTCCTCGTACGGGAGGTCGAGGACGGTATCGGCGCGACCGGCGTCCGCCCCGGTGTGCTCGGTGAGATCGGCAGCCACGGCGACGTACCGGCGCCCTCCGAGGCGAAGGTGCTACGGGCCGCCGCGCGGGCCGCGTCGGCCACCGGCCTGTCGCTGGCCACCCACGCCCAGCTGGGCCGGGGCGGTCTCGCCCAGCTGGAGCTGCTCACCGGCGAGGGGCTGCCCGCCGAACGGGTCTGCGTCGGCCACCAGGATCTGCTGGACGACCCGGAGGTGCACCGGGAGTTGGCCGCGCGGGGCGCGTACGTCGCCTTCGACACCGTGGGCAAGGAGTCGTACCAGAGCGACCGGACGCGGCTGCGGCTGCTGTCGGCCCTGGTGGAGGCGGGCCACGGCGACCGGGTCCTGCTCAGCTGCGACATCTCGCGCCACGGCTATCTGCGCGGCGAGGGCGGTCAGGGCTACGGGCACCTCTTCGGGGAGTTCCTGCCGAGGTTCCGGGCGGCGGGCGCGGACGACGACCTCGTCGACCTGCTGACCCGCCGCAACCCGCTGCGCTTCCTGACCGGCGGCACGGACGTCGGCACGGACGCACACATGGACATGGACGCGGACGTGGAGGAGAACTGACGTGGAAGCCCCCGTACTGCCCGAGACGTTCCCGCTGGCGACGGTCGGTCTGGAGGCCGCGGTCGCCCGGCAGTTCAGGCTGCTGGAGGCCACCGCCGCGCACTTCGAGGGCGACCAGCTGTTCGCCGCCGACGCCGGCGTCGTCCCCGGGCTCGGCAGACCGCGCACCACGGCCCGGGTCGAGGCCGTGCTCGCGGACTTCTTCGGCGCCGAGGACGCCGCCTTCGTCCAGGGCGCGGGTACGGGCGCGATCCGGGCCGCGCTCACCGCGACCGTACGGCCGGGGGACGAACTGCTCGTCCACCGCGCCCCGGTGTACCGCACCACGGGGGTCACGCTGCGCGGTCTCGGCGTACGGACGGTGGAGGCCGACTTCAACGACCCCGGGGAGCTGCGTACGGCACTCGCCTCCGGCCGCTTCCGGTGGGCGTACGTGCAGCACACCCGGCAGCGGCTGGGCGACTCGTACGACCCGGCGGAGGTGATCGCCGCCTGCCGGGCGGCCGGGGTACGTACGGTCGTCGACGACAACTACGCGGTCCTGCGCACCCCGGCGGCCGGGGTCGAACTCGGCGCAGACGCCTCGTGCTTCTCCCTGTTCAAGCTGCACGGGCCGGAGGGCGTCGGCGTGGTCGTCGGCGCGGGCGACCTGGTCGCGCGGGTCCACGACGACAACTACTCCGGTGGCGGCCAGGTCCAGGGCCACCAGGCGCTGGACGTGCTGCGCGCCCTCACGCACGTCCCCGTCGCGTGGGCCGTGCAGTCCCGGGTGGGCGGCGAGGTCGCCGCGCGGCTGGCGGCCGGGGAGGTGGACGGGGTCGCGGAGGTACGGATCGCCAACGCGCAGGACCGGTGCCTGCTGGTACGCCTCGACCGGCCCGTGGCCGCGCGACTCCCGGCCGTCGCCGCCCGGTTCGGCGCCGCGCCCTACCCGGTCGGCTCCAACTCCCGCTACGAGATCGCCCCGCTGTTCTACCGGCTGTCCGGCTCCTCCCTGGCCGACGCCCCGGAACTGGCCGACTGGACCGTACGCGTCAACCCGATGCGGGCGGGCGCGGATCTCGTGCTCGACATCCTGCGCCGCTCGCTCGCCGCCCTGAACGAACCGCTCGCCGCGCCGAACGAACCGGAGGACCCCTGACCGTGTTCCTCGACACCCTGCTCCACCGCAACCCCGGGCTCGTCGACGCCGCGGCCAACCTGCACGACTCGGGGCGCGTCCCGCCGGACACGTACGTCATGGACCTCGACGCCGTCGAGGAGAACGCGGCGGTGCTGGCCGAGACGGCCCGACAGGTCGGCGTCGCCCTCTGGTTCGTCGTGAAGCAGCTGGGCCGCAACCCCGAACTCGTCCGGTCCGTCGCCCGCCACATCCCCCGCGCCGCCGCCATCGACGTCACCGAGACGCGGACCCTGCACGCGTCGGGTGCCCTGCTGGGGAACGTCGGCCACCTCGGCCAGATCCCCCGGCGGACGCTGCCCGGCGTGCTCGCCCTGCGGCCCGACCGCGTCACCGTCTTCGACCTGGCCAACGCGCGCGCCGTGGCGGACGCCGCCCACGCGGTGGGCCGGACGCAGGACGTGCTGATCCGGGTCGAGGGGGCCGAGGGGACCGTCTACCCCGGGCAGGAGGGCGGCGTTCCGCTGGAGCGGCTGGACGCCTTCGCGGAGCGGGCCGAGGCGCTGCGTTCCCTCCGGATCGCGGGCGTGACCGCCTTCCCGTGCGTCCTGTGCGACCCCGTCACCGGCCTGCCCACGGCCACCCCCAACCTCGAACTGGCGGTCAAGGCCCGCGAGGTGCTCGCCGCCCGCGGCCACCGCGACCTCGAACTGAGCGCCCCCAGCGCCACGTCGGCCGCCTCCCTCCCGCTCCTCGCCGAGTGGGGCGCCACCCACGGCGAACCGGGCCACGCCCTCACCGGCACCACACCCCTGCACGCCCTCGACCCGACGCAGCCGGAGAAGCCCGCGTACGTCTACGTCACCGAGGTCGCCCACACCCTCGACGACGGCCGCCCGGCCCTGTTCGGCGGCGGCTTCTACGCCCGTTCGCACATCCGCTCCGCTCTCCTCCCCCGTACCGGCGCCCGTCTCGGCGTACCGGACGCGCCCGCCCGGAACATCGACTACTACCGGCTGCTCGACGCCCCCACCGACGGCGCGGACCTCCGCCTCGGTGACACCGCGCTGCTCGCCTTCCGCACCCAGATCTTCGTCACCCGCTCGACCGTCGCCGTCGTCTCCGGCCTCTCCTCCGGCACTCCCCGGCTGAACGGCCTCTACGACGCGCAGGGTCGGGCCCTGTAAGGAGCACTCCATGGCCAGGACCGTCATCGTCGTCATCGACGGATTCGGCATCGGCGCCATGCCCGACGCGGGCGCGCTGCGCCCCGGCGACCTCCGCGCCGACACCTGCGGGCACGTCCTCGACCACGCCCGTACCGCGTGGGGGCGGCCGTTGCGCCTGCCGGTGCTGGAGGCGCTGGGCCTGGGCACGGTCCGCCCCCACCGGGATCTGGCCGGGCACGCGAAGCTTCCGGTGGCGGCGGGGCGGGCCGCGCTCGGCTATCCGGGCGCGGACACGTTCGCGGGCCACCAGACCATGATGGGGGCCGACTTCAGCCGGGTCGCCGTCGCCCGACTCGCCGACCACCTCGACGAGGTGGCCGAGGCGCTCACGGCTGCGGGCCACCGTACGGAACGGCTCGACGGCCGCCCGCTGCTCGTCGTCGACGGGACGGTCCTCGTGCACGACAACCTGGAGGCCGACCCCGGCATCAACTGGAACGCCTCCGGCGCCCTCGACGACCTGCCCTTCGACGGGCCCGGCGGAATCCTCGCCGTCGCCCGTACCGTACGCGCGGTGGCACCGGTCGCCCGGGTCATCGCGGTCGGCGGCCACGCGGACGGGCCGCTCCCCCGCTTCGTCCGGCCCGGTGGCGGCGGCACGGTCGGCCTGGACACCCCGGCCACCGGCTTCTACCGGAACGGCGGCCTGCGCGTCCAACACCTGGGCGCCCCGCTCGACCACACCCGCCAGCTCCCCGAACTGGCCGCGCGGGCCGGTGTCCCCGTCACCCTGGTCGGCAAGGCGGCCGACATCCTGGTGTGCGAGGCCGCGACCCACCGCCCGGCCGTGGCCACCTCCGACGTCCTGGCACACACCATGGAGGCCGTACGCGCCGACGGCGACGCCCTGGTCGTCGCGAACGTCCAGGAGACCGATCTGGCGGGCCACCAACAGGACGCGGACCGGTACGGCCGGCTCCTGGAACAGGTCGACGCCGGACTCGCCGGACTGGTGTCACTGCTCGGCGCCTCCGGGGACCGGCTGATCGTCACCGGCGACCACGGCAACGACCCGACGATCGGCCACGCGCACCACACCAGGGAGTACGTACCGGTCCTCATCCACCGCCCCGAGGCGGACGGCGCCGAGGTGCTGCCCGACGCGGACAGCCTCGCCGACGTGGCCGCCACCGCGGCCCGCTCCCTCGGCCTGCGCCCGGAGGACCTCGCGGCCGGAACACCCCTCCACACCGGCAGACGCACACCCGTCCACCGGCCGTAGCGCCCCCGCGGAACAGCCGCGCCGGATGAGCACACGGGAGCGAACGCCGGGAACTTGGATTTCTACGGGCCAGGGTTAGAGAGGGGCCTGGAGCTGTCTCCGGTTGGTCGCCAGACAGCCATCACGGGATTTTCCGGGAGGGATTTCAGACCTGCTCCCGAGCAGGAATGTGTCATGAGCCACGGAAGGCGCGTGCCCGCCCGAGCTGTACGGGAACCCCAGAATGGCTTAGGGTTTCACACCGGAATCAGCAAGGGTCTGTAATCCCGAGGCGAAGGGTGAAGTGATTCATGCGCGCCAATTCCCTCATGTCTTACCTGCTGGGCAGCGTGCCACCTCTTGAGGTGAGCGATACGGACATCCCTCAAGACTATCGAGAAACTTTCATAGAAGGATGGAAGCAGCACGAGGATGGAGCATGGCTGGTCACGTCATTATGGGACAGCTACTTCGGCAAACTGGAGAACAACGATCCAGTTCACACCGAATCGACCGTAAACGGCCGCGCGATGATGGATCATGACCTGCCGAACGATGCGCGAGAACGGCTGGCAACCTTGCTCCGCCGGAGCGTTGCCTATGCTTGTGCCGGTATCCGCAGCAGCCTGGAAGTTGCAGCGGAGCCAACCGTTCGCGCGTACATCTCAGTTTCAGAGAGCGCGGAGGAGCACCCGCAGCTCACGGCTCACATGACCTTCTGCACGCACCGCACAAACTCGATTCCCTACATAGAAGATATCGAGTCCCTCACGCAGGAGGGAATTTTGGAGTTGGGTCACGACGACCTAAGTCAATTTACTCTGAACAAATGAGCTGACCCGGACGTGCCTCCCCCGCTCACGCCGCCGGGATGTGGAGGTCCGTGATGTCCTCGTCGAGGAACGTCGACAAGAGTGCCGCCTCCGCGTGGATCTCCTCCCGTTCCGGTGCCGTGAGGGTGCGGAACGGGGTGAGGTGGAGGGTGTGGTCGCGGACCGTCCAGGTGGCGGTGGCGCGGCCGTCGACCAGGAGGACGCGGTCGCCCGCCACCGAGACGCCGAGGTGGGCGTCGTCGATGATGCGGCTGCGGTCCTGGTAGCCGAGGATCGCGTTGTCGAAGGCCGGGAGGAAGCGGACCGGCGCGGGGGTGTCCGGGTCGGGGCGCGGGGCGTCGGGCAGGTCGAGGAGTTCCCGGCCGCGTTCGTCGCGGAAGGTGACCAGCTCCGGCCGTACGGCCTTCACCGCCGCCGGGAGTCCCGCCAGTCCGCACCAGGCCCGCAGGTCGCCACTGGTCGCGGGCCCGTACGCGGCCAGGTAGCGGCGGACCAGCCGCTGCCCCACCGGGTCCGCCTCGGCCGGGTCCGCATCCGCGTCAGTCACCGGCAGCGGATCGACGTCCCGGCCCAGCCACGCCGCCACGGTCTGGTTCCGCACCCCGGCCCGCGTCCGCCACAACCCCCGTGGCGGCAGCTGCACCATGGGGATCAGCGACGCCACGAGGAGTTCCCCGAGCGCCTGCTTCGGTACGTCGGGCCAGCGTTCCCGTACGGCCGCGACCAGTTCCGCCTTCGTACGCGGCTCCCCGTCCGCCATCGCCGCCCGCCCCGCCTCCGCCACGGCGTCCAGGTCTAGGCCGTCCAGTTCCCGCCGGTACACCCCCACCACCCGCTGCCGCAGCATCGCGTCGTGCCGGGCCCGCCATGCCAGCATGTCGGCGGCCGTGACCAGGTGGACCGTACGCCGCATGAGGTGGACGCGGACGAGCGTACGGCCGGTCAACTCGGCGTCCAGCGCCGTTGGTTCGAACCCTGACAGCCGCGACCACAGTCCGACGAACGGCTCCTGCGGTTCCTGCGCCTGCACCCCGCACAGGTGCCCCACCATGGCGCGCACGGCGTCGCCCGTGGTCCCGTCCGCGCGCGTCAGGAGGTGCTGGCGGGCGAGTGTGGCGCGGTTGAGCGTACGGGCGTCCAGAACGGTCATCGGTCCTCGTCAGGGTGTCGGTCGTCGGGCGGGCGCGTTGCGCGGGGTACGGGATCACCCGTCGTACGGCACCGCCACGTCCAGCACCCACGTCACGCCGAAGCGGTCCGTGAGCATCCCGTACAGCGGCGACCACTGCGCGGCCTCCAACTCCCGTACGACCGTCGATCCTTCGGCCAGTCGCTTCCACAGGTCGCTGATCTCGTCGGCATCGTCGCCCCGTACGGAGACGAAGAACGCCTTCTCCCCCTGGTCGTACGACAGCTGCGCGGGCACGTCGTACGCCATGACGTGGAAGCCGTTGTCCGCCGCCACCTCACCCCACATCACCTGGTCGGCCGCGGCGGGGTCCTGTACGGCGCCCGCGTCGGCGTACGTGACGACGGCCGTACGTCCGCCGAAGACCGAGTGATAGAAGGCCAGCGCCTCGCGGGCGTCGCCCCGGAAGTTCAGGTGGGTGGTGGTCGTGACGGACATGGCCCGCTCCTTGCTCGTTGACAGTGAGCGCCGCCCCTCGGGCGGCTCGGGCCCCACTATGTCGGCGGTACAGGTCAGGGAGTGTCCGCTACTGCCGCTGGTTCGCCAGCCCCACGGAAACGGCCCGTGCCCTGGCGGTTCCGGGGCACGGGCCGTTCCCACGGGCAAGAGGATGCGGTCAGGCGCGGGTCGCGTACCGCACGAAGTGCGACCAGCCGACGCCCGGCGTCGAGAGGTGCGGGCGCGAGACGTCCTTCGAGTCCCGCACGCACACGACGGCCTCCGTCACCGCCACCTCGACGCAATCGCCACCCTCGTTGCTGCTGTAGCTGCTCTTCGACCACAGCGGAGCGGCTACGGCAACCTCCACGCAGGCGCCGCCTTCATTGCTGCTGTAGCTGCTTTTGAACCACACCGGAGCGGCGACGGCCACCTCCACGCACTCTCCGCCTTCGTCTCCGCTGTAACTGCTCTTGAACCAGTCGAGTCGTAGGGACCGTTCCAGGCTCGGCATACGGGTCTCCTCCACGTCGGTCTCCGACCAGGACAGCTTTACCCTCCCCAGCATCGCGGGGAGGGAAGCCCGAGCAGGACAGATCAACCGCCCGCCGCGTATCGCACGAAGTGCGACCAACTCACGCCCGGCGTCGACAGGTGCGAACGCGACACATCCTTCGAGTCACGCACACACACCCCATAGTCCGTGGCCGCCACCTCAACGCACTCGCCGCCCTCACCACCGCTGTAGCTGCTCTTGAACCACACAAGTTCGGCGCTGATCCCTGCGGCTGCCTCGCCTGTCATCGTTCCCCCAACAGTCTGTCGATCAAGGCGGCCGAATCACTCGGCGTGAGTGCCTGACCGCGGATGCTCCCGTAACGTTCGGCCAGCATACGGACCTCCGCCTGCTCTGTGATCAGGCGACTGATCCCCTGCACCTCCAGGTATCCCACCTGCGGCTTACCGTTCGGCGTCAGCAGGGTGAAAGGCCCGTCCACACCCGCGTTTTCCTCACAAGCCAACGGCAGCACCTGAACCGTGATGCAACGAAGTCGGCTCATTTTGAGCAGATGTTTCAACTGACCGCGTTGTGACTCCTGCCCGCCGATCGCCCGTCGTAGTACCGATTCATCGATGACGGCCGTCACAAGCGGCGAAGGCCAGCGAGTGAGGATCTCCTGACGGACCAACCTCGCGGTGACCCGCTGCTCGATGGTCTCCCCGTCCAGCAGCGGCCGCCGTACGGCGAAGGTGACGCGAGCGTATTCCTCGGTCTGAAGGAGCCCAGGCACGGTGACAGTGCTGAAGAAACTGATCGCATCGGCCTCGCGCTCCAGGCCGGCGTAGTCGCGGAACCAGGCCGGGTGCTTCACCCGGGCCTTCGCCTTCGCCCGTTCCACGTCCTCCTTGGCGGCGCTCAACAGGCCGCCCGCGTCCAGGAGTTCGTCCACCGCGTCGAGCAGTTCGGGTTGCGCCACGCGGCGGCCCCGTTCCACCGACGAGATCAGGTTCTCGCCGTACCCCAGCCGGTCGCCCAGTTCGCGCTGGGTGAGTCCGGCCCGTTCCCTGAGCAGTTTGATCTGTCGTCCCAGCGCGCGGAACAAATCCACCGCGCCGTCACCCGCGTCCTCGTCCATCGGGTCAGCCATGCGTGTCACCGCACCGTTCTGATCGCCGCCCGTCCACCTCCGCACGGTCACGGCCGTCCACCGGTACACACGCCCGATGAGAGGCGGACGGTAGCGCTGCGTACCGGAGTCGTCGCTGTTCAGCGTACGTCCCCCCGGTCAGGGTTTGTGACGTGACTCACGAACTGACCACTCCCCCGGGTACGGCGGCCCGCCCGCGCCGCTTCACCATGCTGCTGTCGTCCACCCGCCGCGGCGCGCATCTCGCGCGGCTGCTCGCGGTCGACCAACTGCGCGGCTGGCACGCCCCGTCGGGCATCCGCGAGCCCGCCGAGGTGATCGTGTCCGAACTCGCCGCCAACGCCGCCCTGCACGGCGTGCTGCCGGGGCGCGGCTTCCGGCTCACGCTGCTGCTGTCGCCCGGAGGCGACCGGCTGCGGATCGAGGTCACCGACGGCTGCGGGGAACGCCGCCCGCCCGAGGTCGTGCCGCCTCAACCGCCGGGTGACGACGCCGAGTCCGGTCGTGGGCTGATCCTGGTGGACGCGTTGGCCGAGCGGTGGGGCACGGAGGCGTACGCCCCGTCCGGGAAGACGGTCTGGGCGGAGGTCACCGAACGGTGAGGCGGGCCAACGGCGCCCGGCGCCAGGACGATTCGAGGCTGCTCGAATGCTCGGCCCGCCCGCGTGCCGCGTCGCTAGCTTCGAGGGGTCCGGCGCGGTCCGGCGCGTTCGGACGCGGACATCTCCGTCGAGCACCATTCGTCGAACACACAAGGGGGAACTCCTCGATGAGACCTGCCAGCCGATTCCTGTCCCGCGCGGCCGTGGCCGCCGCGCTCGCCTTCGCCGCCGTCACCGGCAGCGCGACCACGTCGTCAGCGGCCACCGCGGGGGACGTGGGCGCCACCGAGTGGAAGACGTACTGCGGGGACGGGAAGGCGTGCCTGTACATCTCCTCCGAGCGCGTCTGGAACCTGCCGTCGTGCGGCGTCAACCACGTCAACTCCTACTTCGAGTACGCCAAGGCCCACGGCAACGGCTTCCGCATCTACTACACCAACGGGCTCACCGACACCGTCGCCCGGGACAGCGAACGCACGCTGGACGGCCTGAGCCTGGCCTGGAAGGTCGAGGTCTACTGCTGACCCCTCACGGGCCGTCAGGAGCGTGCAACTACCCCGCCGGGCCCCCGGGTTCCGGCGGGGTGGGGCCGAGCAGGGCGGTCGCCCTCGCCGTACGGGAATAGTGCACGAGCCGTCCGTGTCGCTCGCGCCGTACGAGGTCGGCCGCCAGCAGCCGCGACAGGTGGTACGAGACGGAGCCCGGCGTCAGATGGTGGAGCAGCGCCAACTCCGTTGTCGTACGGCGCTGTTCGAGGCTCTTGAGCAGCGCGAGGCGGGTGACGCCGAGGACCGGGGCGACGTGCGGGGCGGCGTACGGGGTGGTGCCGCCCGGCCATGGCGTGGCGACGGGTACGACGACCTGCCCGGCGTCCCGCTGAAGCGGGGCGTGGAGGGCGACGCGGCGCAGGAAGCGGGAGGGTACGAGCGTCAGGGGGCCCGTACCCGCCACCCGTCCCTCCGTCGGGGCCGCCACGTCCAGCGCGTCGTCGCGCCAGGTGAACGACGAGTGGAGCGACCCGAGCGCCGTGCCGAAGCCCTCCCGCGCGGCCGAACGCGCCTGCCGCTCCACGTACTCCGCGCATCCGGCGGCGACGGCGGGCCAGTGGTCCGCGAGGGCCACGACCCACAACTGGTGCAGTTCACGGGCCAGTTGCTCGCGTACGTCCGCCTCGCCCCGTTCCATTCGGGCGCGCAGGGCGTGCCCGGCGCCGCCCGGCGCACTCCCCAACTGACCCTCCGGGAGCCAGGGGCAGCGGCGTCTGCGGGCCTCGCCCCCGGTGAGGAACGCCGTGAGCTGGTCACCGACCTCGGTCGGGTCCGTGGTGGCGACGCGGTGCAGCTGTTCGTCGGCGGTGGGCGCGAACGTCTCGGGGCGGGGGGTCAGCAACTCCGGCAGGTAGACGGTGAGTCCGCGGCACACGGCCGCCAGCAGCGGCGTACGGCCGGACGCCAACAGCGCGCGCGTGGCGGCCACTTCGGGCGTACGGCCCGCACCACGCGCACGGCCCGTACGGTCGCCGGACTGCTCGGCCACGGCGAGGAGGAGCGCCGCCGACTCCCCGACGGGCGAGAGGGCCCAGCGCGTCCGCGCGAGCCGTGCGGCAGGCATGTCGATACGGATCATTCCGTCCCCCCGGACCCGTTCCCCGTCGTGCCCGGTTCCTACCCCGCCCGGGGGCGGGCGTACGCACGCGGCCCGCGCCCCGGACCGCCGCGCGCCCCCGCACACGACGACGCCCCCGCCGTCGGCCCTCGGAGAGGACAACGGCGGGGGCGGGAGCGTGTGGCGCGTTACGCCGCCGGGTCGATGCGGGAGATCGTGCCGCCGATGTCCAGCACGTACAGCTCCTTGTCCGGGCCCTGCGCGAACGAGACGACCTCGCCGCCGTTGACCCCGAGGTCGCTCTCGCCGACCACCTTGCCGTCCTCCATCTGGAGGGCGCGGACGGTGCCGTCGCAGTAGTCGCTGAAGAGGTACTGGCCCTTGAGGTCGGGCAGCTTCTCACCCCGGTAGACGAACCCGCCGGTCACGGAGCAGGCCAGGTCGTCGCGGCCGTACTCGTGCATCGGCGGCACGTGGTTCTCCGGCTCGGTGCCCTCGCGGAAGACGTGGTTGCCCTCCATCTGGTTCCAGCCGTAGTTCTCGCCGCCCTTGCTGTCGGCGGGCTGGCGGTCGATCTCCTCCCAGGCGCTCTGGCCGACGTCACCGATGTAGAGGTCGCCGTTCTCCGCGTCGAAGGAGAAGCGCCACGGGTTGCGGAGGCCGTACGACCAGATCTCGCCGCGCGCGCCCTCCTGGCCGACGAACGGGTTGTCGTCCGGGATCTTGTACGGCTCCTCGCCACCGCCCGCCGGGTCGATCCGCAGGATCTTGCCGAGGAGCGTGTCGAGCTTCTGGCCGTTGCCGTCCGGGTCGCCCCCGGAGCCGCCGTCGCCCAGCGCGATGTAGAGCATGCCGTCGGGGCCGAACGCGATCTGGCCGCCGTTGTGGTTGTCGTACGGCTGCTCCTGCGTGAGGACCGTACGGCGGCTGTCCTCGTTGAGCTTGCCGTCCTCGACGGCGAACTCGTCGAGGGTGCTGGTGCCCTCCAGGTCGGTGAACATGATGTAGAAGTGCGCGAAGTCCTTGTCGAACGCGACGCCCAGCAGGCCGCGTTCGCCGTCGATGGTCGTCTCGTCGGTGATGTCGAGGACCGGCTCACCGAGGCCGTCGGGGCCCAGGACCCGTACGCGGCCGGGGCGTTCGGCGATCCACACGCTGTCGCCGGGGCCGGCGGTGCCGGCGGCCGGGTTCTCCGCCTGCCCGACCTCCTTGAGGGCGACCGCGGCGGCGGCCTTCTGCTGCGAGTTGGCGGGGCCGTCGGCGGGTTCGTTCGCGGACGCGTTGGCGAACGCGAGTCCCGCGACGACGCAGAGCGTGCCGATGATCGCCGAGCTTCTGGTGCGGACCTTCACCGTGAACCTCCTGGAGGCGGCGGTCGAGGAGTTCACCCGGCTGCTGGGGACAGAGTGGTGTGGGCGTCGCCCGTCGCCAGCACGCAACCAGGGTGGGGGGATCGTGCCACTGGCACGGGTGAGCATACTGGCGCGGCCGGTCTTGGTGTAGACCAAAGACGTACCCAATAGCCGTACGCCCGCGGGGCCCTGCCCCGGCTACTCCTTCGTCGCGCCCGTCAACATGCCCTCGATGAAGCGCCGTTGCAGCAGCACGTACACGAGGACCACCGGCAGCGCGATCAGCACCGAGGCCGCCGCGAGCAGCGCGGTGTCCGAGCTGTGCTGGCCCTGGAAGAACGCGAGGCCCAGCGGCACGGTGCGGTGCGCCTCGTCGCTGACCATCACCAGCGCGAGCAGGAACTCGTTCCACGTCCACATGAAGACGATGACGACCATCGTGGAGAGCGCGGGCCGCCCCATCGGCAGCAGCACCCGCCACAGCACCGTCCAGCTCGACGCGCCGTCGATCCGGGCGGCCTCGACGACGGCGCGGGGGCTGTTGCGGAAGTACGTACGCATCCAGAAGACGCCGAACGCGAGGGACTGCGCGGTCTGCGGGAGGATCAACCCCCAGTAGGTGTCGGTGAGTTCCCAGTGCCGCAGGTCGAAGTAGAGGGGGACGAGGACCGCTTCCTGGGGCAGGGTGAGCCCGAGGACGAAGAGGTAGAACAGCAGCTCGGAGCCGGGGAAGCGCATCGCGCCGAGCCCGTACGCGGCGAGCGTCGCGAGCACCGTGGTGACCGTGACGACGGCGGCGGCGACGAGCAGCGAGTTGGTGAGGTAGCTGCCGAAGTGGCCGCGGGTCCACGCCTCGCTGAAATTGCCCCAGTTGAGGCCGGAGGGCAGCGAGAAGCCGGTGTCCAGGGACGAGCGTTCACCGAACGCCGACGACAGGATGCCGACGACGGGCGTCAGGGAGATGACGGTGAACAGGCCGAGGATCGCGTACGTGAGGGTGCGCTCGGTGCGGCTGATCATGACGTACGGCCCTCCACCAGCCGGGCGACCACCACGGTCAGGCCGAAGATCAACGCGGTGAGCGCGACGCCCATCGCGGCGGCGGACCCGACCTCGTTCACCTCGAACGCGCGCCGGTACACCTCGAAGGCGGGCACCGACGTGGCGTTGCCGGGGCCGCCGCTGGTGGTGATGTAGATCAGGTCGAAGTTGCGCAGCCCGGCGACGATGGTGAGGGTCAGCGCCACGGCGATCTCACCGCGCAGACCGGGCAGCGTCACGGTGAGGAACTCCCGTACGGCGCCCGCCCCGTCGATCCGCGCCGCCTCGTACAGCTCGCGCGGGATGCGCTGCGCGCCCGCCAGGAACAGCACCAGGCACAGCCCGGTCTCCACCCAGGTGCCGACGACGCCGACGGCGGGCAGCGCCCAGGTGTAGTCACCGAGCCAGGAGCGGGCGAGGCCGCCCGCTCCGACGGCGCGCAGCACGTCGTTCAGCAGCCCGTCGGGCGCGAGGATCGAGCGCCAGGCGACACCGACGACGACCATCGCGAGGACCTGCGGCAGGAAGAGGACCGTACGGAAGAACGTCATGCCGCGCACCCGGAAGCGCGACAGTGCCGCCGCCAGCAGCAGGCCGAGGGCGACGGGCAGCACGGCGTAGAAGAACAGCAGCACGAGCGCGTGCGCGAACGGGGCGCGCAGCGCCGGATCGGTGGCCAGCTCACGGTAGTTGTCGAACCCGGCCCAGCTGGCGGCCGTCAGGCCGTCCCAGTCGAGGAACGACAGCCAGACGGTCTGGCCCAGCGGGACCAGCAGAAAGAGGGCGTAGAGGACGAGCGCGGGCAGCACGTACAGCAGGCCGACCGCGCGCGGCTCACCGGGGGCGCGGCGGCGGTGGTGGGCGGCGTACGCGCGGAGGGCGGCGCGGGCGGAGGGGCGGGCGCGCTCCTTGGCGGGCGGCGCGGTCACCGGTCCGTGCCCCCGTCCGCGCTCTCCTTCTCCTCACCCTGCTCGGCGCGGAACGCCGCGTACTCGTCCTGCATCTTCGACCGCAGCCTCTCCGGCGAGAGGCTGCCCTCGATGACGCCCTGGAGGTCGGCGGAGAGGGTGTCGAAGAGGGTGGGCGTGGTGTAGTCGAGGTACGGGATCATGCCGTCGTCCTCGTTCAACCGCTCCCAGGCGCGCACCATCTGCCCGTCCGGGCTGTCCTTCGGCACCCGGTCGGCGGCCTTGCCGGGGACGGCGGGGAGCACGCCCTCGCCGGTCATCACGTCGGCGGCGTGGGCGTCGGTGAGGTGCTCCAGGTAGGCGGCGGCGACGTCCGGGTGCCGGGACTTGGAGGTCACGGCCCAGGCCAGGCCCTGGCCGCCGGTGGTGCGCAGCGGGCCGTCGGCCTGGGCGGGCGGGGGCGGCATGAAGCCGAGCTTCCCGCCCATCTGCTTCTTCAGGTCGGCGAGTTGCCAGGTGCCGGTGACGAGGAACGCGCCGTCGCCGCCCGCGAACTTCTTCGCCGCGTCGTCGTACCCGGTGCCGTTCGCGCCGTCCGGCAGGTAACCCTGGTCGGCCCAGTCCGCGAGCGTACGGGCGGCCCGCTCCGTGGCCTCGTTGTCGAAGCCGCCGCCCTTGCCGAGGATGGTGTCGCGGATCTGCGCGGGGCTGTCGGCGGCCTGGTCCTGGAGCACGCCGAAGGTGTGGATGGCCGGGTACTTGTCGAGGTTGCCGAACTGGACGGGGAGTTCGCCCGCCTTCTTCAGTTTCGGCAGGGCGTCGGTGAACTCGGCCCAGGTGCGCGGGAGTTCGACACCGGCGTCGTCGAGGACGTCCTTGTTGTAGTACACGCCGATGTACTCGCCGGTTTGGGACAGGCCGTAGAGGCGGCCCGTGCCGAAGTTCCGGCCGTCCGCGGAGACGCGGTTGAGGTCGAGGAGGGTGTTGGGGTAGCGGCTGTTCCAGCCGTACAGGCCCGCGTAGTCGTCCAGCGGCGTGAGCATCCCGGCCTTCGCGAAGGCCACCATGTCGGCGTAGCCCTGGTTGGCCTGGACGACGTCGGGCGGGGTGTTGCCGGAGAGGGCCAGCTTCAGCGTCGTCTTGAGGTCGGAGAAGCTACGGGCGACGCGCTTGATCCGCACGTTCGGGTACTTCTCCTGGAACTCCTCGTTCAACTGCTCGATCTCGGCGTTCTGGCCGCCGCGCACCTCCTGGTCCCAGACCGTCAGCGTCACCTTCCCCGCCTTCGCCGGGTCGGGCACGGCCGTGGCGCCGCCCCCGCCGGCGGGCCCCGCGCCGGAGCCGTCGGTGCCGGGGACGCAGGCGGCGCCGAGGAGGGCGGTGCCGAGTGCGAGGGCGACGGCGGCGACCGTACGGGAGCGGGCGGTACGGGGTGAACGGGCGTGGACCGTACGGGCCGAACGGGCCCCGGGCGTACGGGAGTCGGGCGTACGGAACGGGCGGCGCCCGGCCGCCCCCTCCTCGCGGCGGAAGCTCATCCTCAGCAACTCCTCTCGGCACCCGTCACGGCGCGCGGAAACCGATCGTCGGGGTGGCCCGGCGCAGGGCCCCCTCGTGGGCGCCCGTGGGCAGCAGGTCCGCCAGGAAGGCGTAGCGGCGCATCACGTCCTCGCTCTGGCCGCCGCACCGCCGCGCGTACTGCCACCACGCCGCCACCTCGCGCCAGCCCGGCGCGGACAGCGAACCGCCGAAGTGCTGCACGGACAGCCCGGCGGTGAGGTTCGCGAACGCGAGCCGGTCCGCGAGCGGCCAGCCCGCCAGCGTGCCCGTCGTGAACCCGGCCATGAACACGTCGCCCGCCCCCGTCGGGTCGAGCGCCTCCACCCGCAGCGACGGCACGTCCGCCGTCTCACCCGTCACCCCGTCCACGGCGATCGCGCCGCCGGACCCCTTGGTGACCACGGCGATCGGCACCAGCTCGGCCAGCGCGCGTACGGCGGCCTCGGGGCTGTCCGTACGGGTGTAGTGCATCGCCTCGGTGGCGTTGGGCAGGAACGCGTGGCAGAACGACAGGTCGGCGAGGGTGTCCGGGTCCCAGGCGCCGGTCTCGTCCCAGCCGACGTCCGCGAGGATCATGCTGCCCTCGGCGTGCGCCTGCCGCACCCAGTCCGCGAACCGGCCCGGCTCCAGCGACGTCACACAGGCCCGCGAACGGGGCCGGGCCGCCGCGCTGACGCACGGCTTGGGGGCGGCGTGACCGTGGGAGACCATGGTGCGCTCCCCCTCGTACGCCATGGACACGGTCACCGGCGAGTGCCAGCCGGACGCGCGGTGGGAGGGGGCGAGGTCGATGCCCTCGTTGTCGGAGAGGCTCTCCCAGCAGTAGTCGCCGTACACGTCGTCGCCGAAGGCCGCCGCCAGCGACGTGCGCAGGCCGAGGCGGCGCAGGGCGGTGGCCATGTTGGCGACGCCGCCGGGGCTGGAGCCCATACCGGTCGACCAGGACTCGGTGCCGCGTACGGGGGCGTGGTCGAGCCCGGTGAAGATGATGTCGAGGAAGACGGTGCCGGTGAGGAAGACGTCCACGTCCGGGGCGTCGTCGCCGCGTACGTCCGCCAGCGGGTCCATCGGCGCGGGCGCCGGGACCGGCGAGGGTCCGCCCTGGCCGCGTGCCGTGTCGCTCAACCCTCTCGCTCCCTTTCGCTCACCGCCGCCCGCCCGGGCGGCGGTTCCGTGCCCGTACGGGACGTGTCGTCGTACGCGTGGCCCTACGTGTGGCCTGACGCGTGGCCGTACGTGTGCGTCGTGCGCGCGCGTCCTCCGCGTGGCCGGATGCCGTGACGGTACGCGCACCGCGCCCGTCCCGGACACCCTCGCGGGGCGCGCACGGACTCGTGCCGCGTACGTCGTACCCACGCGGCCCGGCCCCGGGCCCGTCGGGGGCCCGGACTCGGGGTGGCCGCGCGGGGCGCGGGCCGGTCGCCTCGCCGTGCCCGACACCTTGCAGGTCACCGGCCCAGAATGCAATACCTCGGTCATACTCGCGCAAGGTCGCTCACTCGCGGTACATTCCCGCCATGCTCCGCGAGACCCGGCACGAACACCTGCTGCGCATCCTGCGCGAGGAGGGCGTCCTCCCGGTCACCGAGATCGCCCGGCGGCTCCGCATCAGCGAGGCGACGGCACGCCGGGACGTCGCGGACCTCGGGGACGCGGGGCGGCTGCACCGGGTGTACGGGGGCGCGGTCGCGCGCGACTCCGCCGAACGCCCCTTCGCGGAGGAGGAGGTCGACGACCTCGCCGCGAAGAACGCCGTGGCCGAGCACGCCTCCCGTACCGTCCAGGACGGCGACGTGGTGCTGCTCGACATCGGCACCACCACCCTCCAGCTGGCCCGGCGGCTCCACCACCGCGCGATCACCGTCGTCACCAGCAACCTCGCCGTGTACGAGGAGCTGCGCGGCGACCCCGAGGTGACGCTGATCCTGCTGGGCGGGCAGGTACGGCCCAACTACCGTTCCCTCGTGGGCTTCCTGACCGAGTCGAGCCTGCACCAGCTGCACGTCGACCGGCTGTTCCTCGGCACCAGCGGGGTGCTCCCCGACGGGCGGGTGCTGGACACCACCGACATCGAGGTGCCCGTGAAACGCGCCATGCTGAGATCCGCCCGCCGGGTCGTACTCCTCGCCACCGCCCGGAAGTTCCCCGGCACGGGCAGCGCCCGGGTGTGCGAGGCGCCCGACATCCACACGCTCGTCACCGGCCGGACGTCCGATCCGGCCACCCTCGCCGTCTTCCGCGAGGCCGAAGTGGAGGTAGTCCAGGTATGAGGCTCACTGTGCTGGGCGGCGGCGGCTTCCGGGTGCCGCTGGTCCACCAGGCCCTGCTCGACGACGCCGGGGACCCGGCGGGCCGGTGCACCGAACTCGTCCTGTACGACACCGACCGGCGCCGCCTCGACGCCATCGGCGCCGTACTCGCCCGGCAGGCCGAACGGCACCGCGAACGCCCCGACGCGCCGGGCCCGGCCCCCGCCGTACGCGCCACCACCGACCTCGACGACGCCCTGCGCGGCGCCGACTTCGTGTTCTCCGCGATCCGCGTCGGCGGCCTCGCGGGCCGCGTCGGAGACGAACGCGTGCCGCTCGCGGAGGGCGTCCTCGGGCAGGAGACGGTGGGCGCGGGCGGCGTGCTGTACGGGCTGCGGACGCTGCCGGTGGCCGTACGGATCGCGGAGCGGATCGCGGACGTCGCGCCCGACGCGTGGGTCATCAACTTCACCAACCCGGCGGGCATGGTCACCGAGGCCATGTGCCGCGTCTTCCGCGAACGCGGCCTGGGCGACCGGGTGATCGGCATCTGCGACTCCCCCGTCGGCCTGTGCCGCCGCGCCGCCCGCGCCCTCGGAGCCGACCCGGACCGCGCGGGCTACGACTACGTGGGCATCAACCACCTCGGCTGGCTCCGCCGCGTCGTCGTCGACGGCGACGACCGGCTGCCGGGGCTGCTCGCGGACCCGGTGGCGCTGGGCACGTTCGAGGAGGGGAAGCTGTTCGGCGCGGACTGGCTGCGCGCGCTCGGCGCCCTGCCCAACGAATACCTGCACTACTACTACTTCAACCGCGAGGCCGTCGCCTCCCTCCGCGGCGCCGACGCCACCCGCGGCGAGTTCCTGCACGCGCAGCAGTCCCGCTTCTACGAGGGGCTGACCGACCGGCTCGACGGCGGCGGCAGCGGTACGGAGGACGGCGCGGGGGACGCGTACGACGCCTGGGAGCGCAACCGGCGGGAGCGCGAGGAGACGTACATGGCGGAGAGCCGGGAGTCGACCGGCGGCTGGCAGCGCGACAGCTGCGACCTCGAAGGCGGCGGCTACGACCGGGTGGCGCTCGCCCTGATGCGCGCCGTCGCCCGCAACGAGCGCACGACCCTCATCCTCAACGTGCCCAACCGCGGCGCCGTCCCCGGCGTCGACCACGACGCCGTCGTCGAGGTGCCCTGCCTGGTCGACGCCTCGGGCGCCCGCCCGCTGTCGACCGGCGCGGTCGCACCCGACCAACTCGGCCTGATGCTCACCCTCAAGGGCGTCGAACGCGCCGCCATCGAAGCCGCCGCCACCGGCTCCCGCGACGCCGCGCTCCGCGCGCTGGCGCTGCACCCACTGGTGGACTCCGTACGGGTCGCGGACCGCATCCTGTCCACGGCGGGCGGGTTCTGACGTACGGGGCACGCGTACGGGCCGGGGTCACGCGACCCCGGCCCGCCCCAGCTTCGACCCGGCGGGGGCGTACCGGTGACACGGGCACAACTCCCCACGTACGGTGAGCACATGGACACGGAGACGGCAGTGGCCCTCGTATCCGTCGCGGCGGGCAGCGTCGCGACCGCCGCCGGGCAGAGCGCCTGGACCTCCCTGACGTCACTGGTCCGCCGCGCCCTCGGCCGCACGGCCGAACCGGCGACGCCGGAGGACGCGGAGGCCGTACGGGTCCTGGAGGGCCGCATCCTCCAACACGCCGCGACGGACCCGGAGTTCGCCCGCGAGCTGCACGCGTGGGCGGACACGCACCGCGCCCTGCTCCCGGAGACCGGCACGGTCCACCACACGGTCAACACGATCACGGGCGACGCCCGCATCCAGGGCCCTGTCATCCAGGCCCGAGACGTGCACGGGGGCATCTCGTTCGACTGACACGCGGGCCCCTCCCCCGGGTTTCCGCCCCCGTGGGCGGGTCACCCGGGTCGGGCGGTGGCGGCGCGGGGGTGTCGGGTCGCCGACGCGAGCCGTCGAGAGGAGCGCGCGCCCATGTCCGAGAAGGTCGCCGACCACGTACTGGCCCGGCTGCGGGAGTGGGGTGTCGAGTACGTCCACGGCTACCCCGGTGACGGCATCAACGGGCTGCTGGCCGCCTGGGAGCGGGCCGGGGACCGGCCGCGGTTCGTGCAGGCGCGGCACGAGGAGACGGCCGCGCTGGAGGCCGTCGGGTACGCCAAGTTCAGCGGGCGTCCCGGCGTCTGCGTCGCGACGTCCGGGCCGGGCGCCATCCACCTGCTGAACGGGCTGTACGACGCGAAGCTCGACCACGTGCCGGTGGTGGCGTTGATCGGGCAGACCGCGCGGTCCGCGATGGGCGGCTCGTTCCAGCAGGAGGTGGACCTGCACAGCCTGTTCAAGGACGTCGCCTCCGACTTCCTGGCCACCGTGAACGTGCCGCAGCAGCTCCCCAACGTGCTCGACCGCGCCTTCCGTACCGCCTGCGCCCGCCGCGCGCCCACCGCCGTGATCATCCCGGGGGACGTGCAGGACCTGCCGTACGAGGCGCCGGGGCACGCGCACGGCATGGTCCCCTCCAGCCTGGGCTGGAGCCCGGCGGCGGCCGTGCCGTCGGAGGAGGCGCTGGAGCGGGCGGCCGAGGTGCTCAACTCGGGTACGAAGGTGGCCATGCTCGTCGGGCAGGGCGCCGCGGGCGCGGCCGCGGAGGTGCGGGAGACCGCGGAGCGGCTGCGTGCCGGGGTGGCGAAGGCGCTGCTCGGCAAGGACGTGCTGCCGGACACGCTGCCGTACGTCACCGGGTCGATCGCGCTGCTGGGCACCCGGCCCTCGTACGAGCTGATGCGGGACTGCGACACGCTGCTCACGGTCGGTTCCAGCATGCCGTACAGCGAGTTCCTGCCCGAGCCGGGGAAGGCGCGCGGTGTGCAGCTCGACGCCGACCCGCACATGGCGGGCATGCGCTACCCGTACGAGGTGAACCTCACCGGCGACGCGCGGGCCACCCTGCGGCGTCTGCTGCCGCTGCTGGAGCCGAACGAGGAGGGCGCCGAGTGGCTGGGCGCCGTCGAGTCCTCCGTGGACCGGTGGTGGGAGATGCTGTCGCGGCGGGCGCGGGTGGCGGCGGACCCGGTGAACCCGGAGTACGTGGCGCACTGCCTGGACCCGCTGCTGCCCGACGACGCGATCGTGACGGCGGACTCCGGTTCCGTCGCGAACTGGTACGCGCGCCACCTGCGGACGCGCGGCAGCATGCGCGGTTCGCTGTCGGGCACGCTGGCGACGATGGGTTCGGCGGTGCCGTACGCGATCGGCGCGAAGTTCGCGCACCCGGACCGGCCGGTGATCGCGCTCGTCGGGGACGGCGCGATGCAGATGAACGGGCTGGCGGAGCTGATCACCGCCGCGAAGTACCGGCACGAGTGGGCCGATCCGCGGCTCGTCGTGGCCGCGTGGAACAACCGCGACCTCAACCAGGTCACGTGGGAGATGCGCGCCATGGGCGGCTCGCCGCAGTTCGTACCGTCGCAGGGGCTGCCGGACGTGCCGTACGCCGCCTTCGCGGAGTCCCTCGGGCTGGCGGGCCGACGGGTGACGGACCCGGCCGAGGTGACGGACGCGTGGCGGTGGGCGCTGGACGCCGACGGGCCGGTGGTCCTGGACTTCGTCACCGACCCCTCCGTGCCGCCCATCCCGCCGCACGCCAGCTGGGAGCAGCTGGAAGCGACGGCGAAGTCCCTGCTCAAGGGCGACACGGCGCGGGGTCACGTGATGAAGCAGGGCTTCAAGGCGAAGGTGCAGGAGTTCCTGCCGGGGCGCGGGGAGAAGCCGCACGACGAGGGGTGACGGACGCGCGCCGTACGGTCGCCCCCGGCCGTACGGCCGCCCGCGCGATCCGGCCGGGGCCACGGGGTACGGGCTACGGGGAGGCCGTGGCCGCGGGAAGGTCCTCGGGCGGGATGTCCTCGGGCGCGACGCGCTTCTCGACGACCATCTCCGAGACCTTCCGCAGCTTGACGTTCAGGTGCTGGGACGCCTGGACCAGCATCTGGAACGCCTGCGGCGACGTCACCTCGTAGCGTTCCATCAGCAGCCCGGTCGCCTCGCCGATGACCTGGCGGCTCTCCATCGCCGTGGTCAGCGAGTCCACGACGGCGGCGTGGGACATGGCGAGCGCGGCGTGCGCGCTGTAGATGGCGGCGGACTGGACGGAGAAGTCGTCGAACGCCTCGGCGCTCTCGGCGTAGAGGTTGAGGGCGCCCAGTGTGCCGCGCTCGCTCCGGAGCTGGCAGGTGAGCATGGAGCGGATGCCCATCCGCCGGGCGCGGGCCGAGAAGCGCGGCCAGCGCTGGTCCGTCGCCATGTCGGGGACGACGAGGATCGGCTCCTCGGTCCCGCTGTCCAGGCTCGGGCCCTGGTTCTCCTCGACCTGCGCGCGGTCCAGCTGCTGGACCAGCGGGTCGGTGTACGCGGGGCTCTCCAGCCGCTTCCCGCGCCGCTGCACGGTCACTCCCGCGTGGTCGCCGCCGGGTACGACGACGGCGGCCAGGTCGACCACCTGCTGGAGCGTCTGCTCCTTCGTCGGTTCTCGGCTGAGTCTTCGCGCCAGCGACGCGAAGAGCGCCGCCAGATCGATCGCAGCGTGCTGCGTCACCGCCACCCACCCATTCTTCCGGTTTCTCCCCCGCCCGCTCATCGTACTGGCGGCCGGAGGCGACCCCGCCCCGCCACCGGGAACGGCCCCGGAACGGCCCCGGGCACGGTCGGCGGGTACGGCCCGTGGGCACCGGCGGCGGCGCTACCAGGTGGTCCGGTCCCCGCCGCGCCACTCGACGGTCTCCGGGTCGTCGAGCCGCAGCTCGTCCTCGGGGATGCCGGCCCGGCGCAGGAACTCGTAGACGTCCCCCAGCCCGTACGCCAGGCCGAGGATGTTCCCGTGGGCCGTGACGCGGCGCCCGCCGCTCGGGGAGGGCGGGTGCACCACGATCGGGGGTCGTGCGGCCATGCCTCCAGGCTGCGCCCGGCGGGCGCCGCGCGCACCCCGGGCGCCCGGTGCGGGGCGCCCGCCGGTACGCGTCACGCCGCGCCGTCCGACGCCGTGTCCGCGCCGTCGCCGCCCGGCGGCGTCCAGCGCCAGTCGGTGACCTCCGGCAGGTCGTCGCCGTGGGCGCGGACCCAGTCGTGGTGCCGCAGCCGTACGTCCTCCATGCGCTGCCGTACGGCGCCCGCCCGTACGGCGAGCCCCGGCACCCGGTCGACGACGTCCATGACGAGCCGGTAGCGGTCGAGGTCGTTGCGCACCAGCATGTCGAACGGCGTGGTGGTGGTGCCGTACTCCTTGTAGCCGCGCACGTGCAGCTTCGCGTGGCCGGTACGGCGGTAGGCGAGGCGGTGGATCAGCCACGGGTAGCCGTGGTAGGCGAAGATCACCGGGCGGTCCGCGGTGAACAGCGCGTCGTACTCGGCGTCCGGCATGCCGTCCGGGTGCTCCTCGCGAGGCTGGAGCCGGGAGAGGTCGACGACGTTCACGACCCGTACGGACAGCTCCGGAAGGTGCTCCCGCAGCAGCGTCACCGCCGCCAGCACCTCCCGCGTGGGCACGTCGCCCGCGGCGGCGAGTACCACGTCGGGTTCGCCGGTGCCGTCCTCGGTGCCCGCCCACTCCCAGATGCCCGCGCCGCGCGCGCAGTGCGCGCGGGCCTGTTCCAGGGTGAGCCAGTCGAAGCAGGGCTGCTTGCCGGCGACGACGACGTTGACCCGGTCGCGGCTGCGCAGCACCCGGTCGGCCACGCACAGCAGGGAGTTGGCGTCCGGCGGCAGGTAGACCCGTACGACCTCGGGGGCCTTGTTCAGCACGTGGTCGACGAAACCGGGGTCCTGGTGCGAGAAGCCGTTGTGGTCCTGGCGCCAGACGTGGGACGTGAGCAGGTAGTTGAGGGAGGCGACTGGGCGGCGCCAGGGCAGTTCGCGGGTCACGCGCAACCACTTGACGTGCTGGTTGACCATGGAGTCGACGATGTGGGCGAACGCCTCGTAGCAGGAGAAGAGGCCGTGCCTGCCGGTGAGCAGGTAGCCCTCCAGCCAGCCCTGGCAGGTGTGTTCGGACAGCGTCTCCATGACGCGGCCGTGCCGGTCGAGGTGCTCGTCGGTGTCCAGCAGCCGGTCCTGCCACGCCTTGCCGCTCGCCTCGTAGACGGCGTCGAGCCGGTTGGACTCGGTCTCGTCCGGGCCGACGACGCGGAAGTCGCGGCGTTCGGCGGTGTCGGCCATCAGTCGGGCCAGCAGCGCGCCGAGTGCGCGGGTCGGCTCGTGCGAGGTGGCGCCGGGCCGTACGGGGTCCACCTCGGCGGCGTACGGCTCCAGCGGCGGCAGCGGCAGCTCCCGCAGCAGCAGGCCGCCGTTGGCGTGCGGGTTGGCGCCGAGGCGGCGGGGGCCGCGCGGCACCTGCGCGAGGACCTGGGGGCGGGGCGCGCCGTCCGGGCCGAACAGTTCGTCGGGGCGGTACGAACGCATCCACTCGGCCAACTGCCGCAGGTGGTCCGGGTTCTCGCGGACGCCGGGCAGCGGCACCTGGTGCGCGCGCCAGGTGTTCTCGACGGGCTGGCCGTCGACCTCGCGGGGGCCGGTCCAGCCCTTCGGGGTGCGCAGCACGATCATCGGCCAGCGGGGGCGGTGGGGGCCGTCCGCCGCGCGGTCCCTCGTACGGGCCGCGCGGTGGATCGCCTCGATCCGGTCGAGCGCCACGTCGAGGGCGGCGGCGAGCGCGCGGTGCACCGCCGCCGGGTCGTCGCCCGCGACGGTGAGGGGCTCGTGGCCGCAGCCGCGCAGGTACGCGTCCAGCTCGTCGTCGGGGAGGCGGGCGAGGACGGTGGGGTTGGCGATCTTGTAGCCGTTGAGGTGCAGTACGGGGAGGACGGCGCCGTCGTGGACGGGGTCGAGGAACTTGTTCGCGTGCCACGACCCGGCCAGCGGGCCCGTCTCGGCCTCGCCGTCGCCGATGACGCAGACGGCCAGCAGGTCGGGGTTGTCGAAGGCGGCGCCGTAGGCGTGCGACAGCGAGTAGCCCAGCTCGCCGCCCTCGTGGATCGAGCCCGGCGTCTCGGGCGCGACGTGGCTGGGCACGCCGCCGGGGAACGAGAACTGCCGGAACAGCCGCGCCATGCCCGCCTCGTCGCGGCCCACGTCCGGGTACGTCTCGCCGTAGCTGCCGTCGAGCCAGGAGTTGGCGAGGACGGCGGGGCCGCCGTGGCCGGGGCCCCAGACGCAGACGGTGTCCAGGTCACGCGCCTTGATCACCCTGTTGAGATGGGTGTGCACGACGTTCAGGCCGGGCGAGGTGCCCCAGTGACCGAGCAGGCGCGGCTTGATGTGCTCGGGGCGCAGGGGCTCGGTCAGGAGGGGGTTGGCGAGGAGGTAGATCTGGCCGACGGAGAGGTAGTTGGCCGCCCGCCAGTGCGCGTCGAGCGCGGCCAGCTCGCCGTCGCCGAGCGGGGCGGGGGCGGCGGGCGCGGCGGCCTCGGGGGTGGTGTCGGGCTCGGGAGTGGCGGGCGTGTCACGCATGGGGACCTCTCTCCTCGGTGGGCGCGTTCCCGTGGGGGCGCCCGTGGTGCGTACGGCGTACGCGACCCGTACGGGGGCGCCGCCCCGCCGCCCTTCCCAGCGTCCCCCGGGGCGCGGACGCCCGCCATTCGCGCCCGTACGCGTACGGGCGCCGGGGCTGCGGGCGCGGGGCGGGACGGCGCGGGGCCGCCGGTCAGGGCGGGGGCAGGAGGGTGCCGAGCGGTCCGAGGTCCAGATTCAGGTCCTCCAGGCGGAGGCCGTGCTCGTCGCACAGCTCCGCCATCCGCTCCTGGAGCGTCATCAGCGTCAGCCCGATCCGCTCCTCCTGCTCCTCGCTCAGGTCGCCCTCGTCCACACGGTGCAGGGCGGTGCGTTCCATCAGCTGCCGCAGCAGTTCGACGAGGGTCAGGACGAGCTTCATCAGGTCCCGCTCCACCGTGTCCGGGTCGGTGCGGACGCGCTGCGCGAGCCCGCTGCCGCCGTGCTCGCCCGGGGCCTCCGGCAGCAGGTCGAAGGCGCGCGCGGCGGCCCGCGCCACCTCGTCGATACGGGCGCCGCCGTCCGGCGCGGACGCGGGCGGCGCGGCGGCCACGGGTGTCGCGGCCACGGGTGTCGCGGGTCGCACGGCTGCCGCCTCCTTCCGCCCCCTCCCGGGAGCCGCCGGTTCCGGCCCGCCCGGTCCCGGCTCCCCGCGCGCGGTCACCAGACCACCGGGGTGTCCGCCGTGACCGAGCGGACCACGGCCCGCAGGTCGATGTGCACGAGGTCGACGTCGGCCACCGACAGGACCACGTCCCCGGCCAGCACCGCGCCGCCGTTCAGCAGCCGGTCCAGCAGGTCGATCAGGGCCACCGACCGCCCGGCGAGGGCCGGTTCGTCCTCGAAGCCCCGCAGGAGCACGTCGTCCGCGCGCGGCACGTGGTCCCAGGGCGTTCCGTCACCGGGCACGGCTGTCCTCCTCCCGCCCACCCGCGGCGTCCGCGGGCTCCCGTACGGCGTCCTCCCGTACGGGCGCCGGGTCGCGTACGGGCGTGGCGAAGGAGTACGGCGCCCACGGCCCCGTCACCTCGATCCGCACCCCCGGCAGGCCCCGGTCCGCCTCCTCGACCGCCGCGCGGAACTCCTCGGAGCGGTCGCGTGCGACGAGGAACGCCTCGTTCGCGAGGTTCTGCCCGCTGCCGGTGGCGAGTTCGCCCTGCTGCGGCCGGTGCGTCACCCGGTCCTCGGCGTACTCCGCGGCGGCGGCCAGGGCACGCCGTACGGCCTCCTGCGCCGTACGGTGCGCCTCGTCGCGCGCCGTACGCTGCGCCCGGCGCTGCCGCAGGTACGCGCGTCCCGGGCTCTCGGCGGGCGCCTCCGGAGCGGGCGCGTCCGGAGTGTCCGGGCGCGTGGTGCCGGCGGAGGGGGACGCGGCGGCCGACGGGTCAGCGTACACCTTGACGCCCCACTCCACCCGGCCCTCCAACCGCCCCAGCAGCGCGGCCAGTTCGGGCCCGGCGTCGCGGAGCATGGCGGCCACCCGAACGTCGTCCAGGTACACGGTCGCCAGCCGCAGCGGCAGCACCGTCGCGCCCCGGGCGAGGGACTCCACCACGGAGTGGTGGGCGCGGGCCAGTTCCTCCAGCTCGCCCAGGTCCTCCAGCCGGGCGCGGAGCGCGCGTTCGCCGTACGCCGCCTCCGGCACGTCGCACACCACGGCGGCCAGGCCGTGCGCGGCGACCGTGCGCAGCGGCGCGCCGTCCATGCCGGTCGCGGGGCCCAGCGCGATCTCCAGCTCGGGGGTGGCGCGGCCGACGGCGTACGCGTAGCTCAGCCGACCCGTGTCCGGCGCGGCGTACGCGTCGTCGTGGGCGTCGTACGCGTCGTCGTACGCGTTCACCGCCCGTCACCTCCTTCCGCGTGCGGCTCCGCCGCTTCCCGCTCGATCTCGGGCTGCCGGGCCGCGCGCAGCTCCTCGATCTCCGCGCGCAGCCGCTCGTTCTCCTCCGCGAGCGACGGGCTGTGCCCGCCGTCCCCCGCGCCGACCCCACGTTCCGGTCGGCGCGGGGCACGGGAGGAGAGCGACGGGTCGTGCTCCCACCAGTCGATGCCCATCTCCTTCGCCTTGTCGACGGAGGCCACGAGCAGCCGCAGCTTGATGGTCAGCAGCTCGATGTCGAGCAGGTTGATCTGGATGTCACCGGCGATGACCACGCCCTTGTCGAGCACCCTCTCCAGGATGTCGGCGAGGTTCGCCGAGGACCCGCCGCCCTGGCCGTACGGGGCCATGCCCCTGGCCGGGGACGGGCCACCGGTACGTCGTGGAACAGGTTCGGTCACGTCTGCTCAGCCTCCTCTCGGCGCGCGGTCGCGGACACCGCGTCAGCGGCCGGCCGGCGCCGGTTCGTCCGCGCGCTCGTCGTCGAGCTCGTCCTCGGGCTCGTCGTCCGGCTCGCGCTCCTCGTCCTCGTACGCTTCGCCTTCCGGTTCCCCGTCGTCGTCCGCGTACTCGGCCTCGTCCTCCTCGAGCTCGTCGTCCGCCTCGTCCTCGGCGCGCGCACCGTCGTCGGGCTCGGGCTCCTCCTCGTCGTCGAAGCCGTCGTCCTCGTCCCGTACGTCGTCCTCGTCGCGTACGTCGTCCTCGTCCCGGGCCTCGTCCTCGTCCCGGGCGTCCTCGTCGGACTCGGCGTCGTCCGTACGGGCCTGCTCCTCTTCCTCCTCCGCCACGGCGTCCTCGTGCTCCACGACGACCTCGCCGTCCCGGATCTCACCGCGCCAGCCGTCGGTGGCCTCGCCGCGCGTCATGATGAACTTGCGGTAGAGCTTGAGGTCGAGCCGCGCGCGGCGGCCCTGGGCGCGCCAGATGTTGCCCGTCTTCTCGAACAGGCCCTTGGGGAAGTACTCCAGGACCAGCAGCACCCGGGTCAGCGAGTCGCCCAGCGGGTGGAAGGTCACGACGCCCTTGACGGTGCCCTTGGCGCCCTCGGTGGTCCAGGTGATCCGCTGGTCCGGCACCTGCTCGGTGACGTTCGCCTTCCAGCTCCGGGTGGACTTGGCGACCTTGACCTTCCAGTTGCTCGTGGTGTCGTCGGCCTTCTCGACGCTGACGACGCCCTTGGCGAAGGTGCTGAACTCCTGGAACTGCGTCCACTGGTCGTACGCCTCGCGGACCGGCACGCCGACGTCGATGTCCTCGACGATCGTGACGCTCTTCGACTTGCCGCCGCCGCCCTTGCCCTTGCCGCCGCCCCCGAAGAGGCCCTTGACCTTGTCCTTGAGGGCGTCCTTGGCCTGCGACGCGCCCGCCTTCATGGCCGCCTGCGCCGGGGACTTGCCCTCGCTCAGCGCCTCGCCGCCCTTGGCGAGGCCGCCCGCGAGACCGCCGCCGTCGGCCGACTTTTGGAGCTTGCCGACCTGTTCGCCCAACTTCTCGCCGAGACCGCTCACGGCGTGTTGGGCACGCAGCTGGAGGTAGCGGGTCAGTTCGTCCTTGAGCCGGTCGGTGGCCGGGCTCTGCGCCACGTCGTCCTTCATCTTTCCCAGCGCGCCACTCACTTGCGACCCCCTCGGTTGCCGGAGGAAGCCGTCTTCGCGGCGCCGGACTTGGCGGTACGGGCACCCGAACCGGCCGTACGGGCACCGGACTTGGCGGCCCCGCCGCCGGAGGCGGCCTTCTTGCGCGCGCCGGAGGCGGCCTTGCGCGGCTGCGCGGACGCGGCCTTCGTACGGCGCTCCCCTCCACCGGAACCGGAGCCGGAGCCGCTGCCGGAGTCGGTCTCGCGGGCGGAGCCCTTGCGCTCGCCGCCGGAGTCGCCGTCGCGGTCACGATCCGTGTCGCGCTCGTCGGACGACGCCTCCGCGTCGCCGTCCCGGGCGTCGTCACCGTCGCGGTCGTCGTCCTCCAGACCGGCGGACCGGTTCTGGAGCGAGTCCGCCAACCGGTTCGCGCGGCTGGTCAGCGCCGAGGTGGCCGCCGTACGCGTCGAGTCCAGCAGTTCCTCGCGCACCTGCTTGCTCAGGGCGCTGAACGCAGGCGAGTTGGCCGCCATCCGGACCAGCTGCTGCGGATCGACGCTGAGCTTCTTGCCCGCCAGCGCCATGCCCAGCGCGATGGCCAGTTTCGCCTTCTTCGTGCGGCCGAGGACGTACCCGCCCACGAGCGCCACGCCTATCTTGCCGTTGGTCATCATGTGCTTCTTCTCCTTCACGGCCACCCGTCGCCCGACCCGTCGCGGGTCTCAGTGGGGCGGCAGCGGCCGGGGTCTGTTCTCTTCGAGCCATTCGAGGCGGTCGAGGAGTTCGTCCTCCCTGCGGTCGAACTCCTCCTCGTCGATCTCGCCGTCGACGAGCGCCTGCTCCAGTTCCCGCAGCTCCCGCTGGACGGGCGCGGGGTCGTAGTACTCGTCCTCAGCTGTCGCGACCACCTGGTCGAGCACCCACGCGACGCCCCGTACGGGTGCGGCCGGGAGCGTGAGCAGCTGGGTGAGGAGTCCCATGACCGCCGTCCCCGCTCAGACGAAGCTGTACGGCGGCAGCGGCCCGTGCAGCCGCAGGTCGTACTCCTCGCCGCGGCGCTCGGCCTCGGCGCGTACGGCCTCCGCGAAGTCCTCGGCCCGCGCGCGTTCCACCAGGAAGGACGCGTTGAGGAAGTCCTTCTCCGTCGGCGCGTTCCCGCTGTGCTGGACCGCGAGCGGTACGACCCGCTCGACGACCGCGGCCGCGTCGGTCTCCTTGTGCCGCTCGACCTCCTGGGAGACCAGCTCCCCGAGGGCGACGCGGTCGTCGTGCGCGCCCGGGTCCTGACGGGTGCGCTCGTTGAGCCGCCGCACGTCGTCGGACTCGCGGACGATCTGCCGCAGCAGCCCGTCCTCGTCGCGGGAGACCTTCAGGTTGTACTCGACGCAGCCCGCCACCTGCTGGAGCCGCTCGGTGTAACCCTCGGCGTTCTGCTCCAGGGCCGCCACGACGGACGGCTCGTCCTCGGCGACGAGGCCGAAGCGCATCGGCAGGACGGCGCCGTCCTGCATCAGCCGTTCCAGTACGGCGTGGTGGGCGGCCAGGTCCCGGCGCTTGGCGCGGAGTTCGTCGGGCGCCTCGCTGACCACCGCGGTCAGGGACCCGCCGGACAGCGTGCGCAGCTCCCCGGCGGGATCGCCGACACCCGGCAGTCCGTCGAGACGTGCGGGGTGGTCTGCGGCCGTGACCGCGTACACGTAGACACCCATGGGTCAGCTCTCCTCCTCTTCCTTGCGGCGGGTGGTGCGGCGCGTGCCGCTCGAACGGGACGAGGACGACGACGAGGACTTGGTCCGCCGCTCCTCCTCCGGCTCGGCGTCCCGGTCGGAACCCTTCTGGAACGACTCGCTGAACGCCTCGACCGCGCCGGTCAGCGCGCCCTTCGACTTGCCCTTGGCGCCGCTCTCGGTCGCGTCCCCGACGAGGTCGGTGAGCCCGCTGGGCGCCTTGTCGCCCGCTTCGAGGTCGAGCCGGTTGCAGGCCTCGGCGAAGCGCAGGTACGTGTCGACGCTGGCGACCACGATGCGTACGTCGACCTTGAGGATCTCTATGCCGACCAGGGAGACCCGGGCGAACACGTCGATCACCAGCCCCCGGTCCAGGATGAGTTCGAGAACGTCGTAGAGGCTGCCCGAACCTCCCCTGCCGCCGCCGGAGTTGGACTGCTGCATCACTGTCATGGACGGACTTCCTTTCGGTGGCGCGGTACGCGGCCCGGCTGCGGGCCCGTACGCGCGCAGGGCGGAGCGCCACGCGGCGGGTACGTGTCCCGCCCGCCGCGTGTGCGGCCTGTCTGTCGGTATGGCCGGGCCTGTGCGTCCAAGCCCGAGGGTTCGGGGTGTCGCGGCGGACCGCGTACGGTCAGCGGCGTGACTCCCGGTCGGTCTGGCCCCGGGAGTAGCGGCGTACGCGCTCGTAGCCGAGCAGTTGGCCGGAGGGGTCGAGGTCGACGCGGTAGCTCGCCATCACGCTCGTGGTCTCCGGGATGCGCTCGATCTCCACGACCTCGACGTGCGCGGTCCAGCCGTCGTCGGCCGGTTGCAGTGAGGACACCGAGTCGGGCGCGGAGCCGATGAGTTCGGCGAGCTGCCGGGCGGCGGACCGCATGGCTTCGGGCGCCGACGCCCGTTCCGCCGTGCCGTCACCGTCACTCGTGCCCATACGTGCCTCCGTTCGGCTCGACCACGTACATCTCGTCGTGGTTCACGCCTCCCCCCTGGAAGGCGACGCGCGCCGAGTACCCACGCGCACCGATCGCACACACGGCCACACCGACGGGTTCACACGGAGGGCCACGCGCGGCGGCGCCGGGGCCAAGTGCCATACGGGGACGGCGAGTTCAGGGTCGCGGCGCAGGGGCGCGGCAACCTACAGGAGGGCGCCGCCGGAGACCTCGACGCGCTGGGCGGTGGCCCAACGCAGGCCCTCGGAGGCCAGCGTGGCGATGGCGTCGCCGATCTCCTCGGGTTCGCCGACGCGGCCGAGCGCGGTCTGCCCGGCCAGGGCCCGGCGCGTCGCGGCGTCGTCCCGCATCGCGCCTCCGTTGAAGTCGGTGGCGGTCGGCCCGGGGGCGACGGAGTTGACCCGGATGCCGCGCGGCCCCAGCTCCGCGGCGAGGGTGCGGCCCAGCGCCTCCACGGCGGCCTTCGACGCAGAGTAGACCGAGGTGGCGGGGCTGGTGTGGCGGGTCAGCGACGTCGAGACGTTGATGACGTGGCCGCCTTGGGCCAACAGCGGTACGAGCGCCTGGATGAGGAAGAACGTGCCCCGGACGTTGGTGCCCATCACCGTGTCGAAGTCGTCCGTGGTGACGGTCTCCAGCGGCCCGAAGACGCCCACTCCCGCGTTGTTGACCAGGACGTCGAGCCGTGCGGTGCCCCAGCGTTCCAGCTGCGCGCCCAGTTCGGAGGTGAAGGACGCGAAGGAGGGGACGTCGCCGAGGTCGAGCCGGAGGACGGCGGCGGTCCCGCCCGCCGCCCGTATCCGCGCCGCGGTCTCCGCCGCCCCGGCCGCGTCGCCGCGGTGGGTGACGACGACCCGGGTCCCGCGTGCGGCCAGGGCGCGGGCGGCGCTGCGGCCGAGGCCGCGGTTCGCACCGGTCACCAGGGCGGTCGTGTCGCTCGTCATGGTCTTCCTCCAGCGTGCGGGGGCAGCCGGGACGCGCCCGGCTGCCATCTCTCGGAGTCGAGTCACTCGACTCGCCTTACCGGCGCACCGTAGGCGGACCCTTCGAGGCGAGTCAAGTGACTCGCCTCGGGGCTGCGGCATACTCTCCGCATGGCAGCAGAACTCACCGCGCACCACCGCAGGCTCGCCCGGCAGAAGCGCGAGGCGATCACCTCAGCGGCCACGGAACTGTTCCTGGAGCGCGGCTACGACGGCACCTCCCTCGCGCGGATCGCCGAAGCGGCCGAGGTCTCGAAGTCCACCCTGTTCAAGCAGTTCCCGACCAAGGCGGCCCTCTTCGAGGCCATCGTCACCGAGTCCTGGCAGCGCGACGCCGACGACACCGCCGAGCGGCCGCCGGCGGGAGACCCGCACTCCGGACTGACCACCATCGGTCGGCGCTACGCCGACCTGATCGGCCAGCCGCGCATGGCGGGCCTGTTCCGGATCGTCATCGCCGAACTGCCCCGCTTCCCCGAACTCGGGCGGATGCAGTTCCAGCTCGGGAAGCTGCCCTACTTCGCCTCCGTCCAGCACTACCTGGAGTCCGAGCACGAGGCGGGCCACGCCCACGTACCCGACGCCGAGAGCGCCGCGAACCAGTTCCTCGGCATGATCGCCAACTACGTGCTGTGGCCCCGCATGCTGCTGACCGACTGGGCCCCGGCGCCCTCCGACGTCGACCGCGCCGTCGACGAGGCCGTCCGGACCATGCTCGCCCGGTACGCCCCCGCCCCGCCGCCCTGACCCCCGGGTGCCTCACCGGCCATGACCACCACGCGTACGGCGGCGGTCCGGGTCAGAGCACCTGGCGGCGTTTGCCCAGCCAGGTCTGGGCGACGATCACCACGACCAGGAACGCGCCGCTGACCACCTGCTGGTAGGCCGAGTCGAGCGAGCCGATCTGGTTGATGACGTTCTGGATCACCTTCAGCAGCAGTACGCCCACCAACGAGCCGCTGACGAAGCCGAGTCCGCCGGACAGCAGGGTGCCGCCGATCACGACCGCCGCGATGGCGTCCAGCTCCATCCCGAAGCCGAGGATGGTGACGCCGGACGCGAGCCACGCCGCGTTGAGGGTGCCCGCGAGGCCCGCGAGCAGGCCGTTCACCACGTACACGGTGATCTTCGTACGGGCCACCGGCGCGCCCATCAGCGCGGCCGCGTCCTCGTTGCCGCCGACCGCGTACACGTGCTGCCCGAAGCGGGTGCGCCGCAGCACGACGGCGCCCAGCACGAACAGCGCCACCGTGATCCAGACCGGCGCCCCGATCCCGAGGAGCTTCCCCTGTCCCAGCTCGGCGAAGAAGGCGCCCTTGTCGACGAGGTACGTCTCAGCGCCCTCGTCCGTGACGTTCAGCATGATGCCGCGCGCGCCGAGCATGCTGGCGAGGGTCACGATGAACGGTGCCAGACCGGCCTTCGCGATCAACAGCCCGTTGACGAGGCCGATCAGGCCGCAGACGGTGAGCGGCAGCAGCAGCGCCACGAGCGTCCCGTACTGCGATCCCCACGCGGCGAGCACACCGCCGAGGACGAACACGGAGCCGACCGACAGGTCGATGCCGCCGGTGATGATGACGAAGGTCATGCCGAGCGCGACGATCGCGAGGAACGCGGACGAGACCGCCATGTTCTCGAAGTTGCCGCTGGTGGCGAACGAGTCGAACGACACCGACGCGATCGCCGTCAGCACCACCAGCGCCACGAGCGCGCCGTGCTGCTGGAGGAGCGCGCTCACCCGGTCGTTGCGGTTGCCGTACGGCTGCTCCGGCCCGGGGGTGCCGGACGCGGCGGTCTTCCGTACGGAACCGCCCGCGCCCCCGGCGTCCTTCGTGGGCCCCGGCCCGCCCGTACCGCCCGCGTCCTGCCGTGTGAAGGTCACCGCTTGCCCCTTTCCCGCGCCACGTAGACCGCCAGGACGATCACCACGGCCTGGGCGATCTGGGTCCAGGACGGCGGCAGGTCGTGCTTGATGAGGGTGGCCGTCAGCAGCTGGATCAGTACGGCGCCGGCGACCGTGCCGCCGATGCGGACCCGGCCACCGGTGAGCGGCGTGCCGCCGACGACGACGGCCGTGATGGCCGACAGCTCCATCAGGTCGCCGAGCGCGGTCGGGTCGCTGGCCGACAGCCGCGCGGTGGCGAGGAACCCGGCGATGGCGGCGAGGACGCCGGACAGCACGTAGACGGTGATCAGCACGCGCCGTACGGGCAGGCCCGCCAGCTGCGCCGCCGGGCGGCTGTCGCCGATGGCGAGCAGCTGCCGCCCGAAGGTCGTACGGCGCACGGTGAAGCCGACGGCGAGAGCGAGTCCGGCGGCGATGTAGACCACGTACGGGACGCCCGCGAGGTCGCCGGAGCCCAACGTGGCCATGCCCGGGTCGCGCACGTCCTTCAGCTGCGGCAGCAGGACCAGCGCGAGACCGCGCGCGCCGACCATCAACGCCAGGGTGGCGACGATGGGTTGGACGCCGATGAACGCGATCAGCGAACCGTTGACCAGGCCGACCGCGGCGCCGCCGACGATGACGACGAGCAGCGCGACCCAGATCCCGTAGCCGAGGTAGAGGGACAGCAGCGACGTGGACAGCGCCATGACGGAGCCCACCGACAGGTCGACGCCCTCGGAGCCGATGGCCAGGGCCATGCCGAGGGCGACGATGAGGATGGGGGCGACCTGGATGGCCTGCGTACGGAAGTTCTCGCTGGAGACGAAGTGGTCGGTGAAGGCGATGTTGAAGAGCAGGAGGGCGACGACGCCGCCGTACACCCCGTAGTCCCGCAGCCAGCGCAGGAGTGCGGAGCGGTCGGCGGGGAGCGCCTTGCCCAGCGCGACGTCAGCCACGCGTGGTCACCTCCCCGTCGTCCTCGTGGTCCCGGTCGTCCTCGTCCCGGTCGTCGGGCGCCCGGTCGTCGGCGGTCTGTTCCACGGCACCGTCGGCGGCCACGTCGTCCGCCGCCGCCGCCAGCGCCCGCATCAGCGCGTCCTCGGAGACGTCGTTGCCCGCCAGCTCACCCACGACGGAACCCTCACGGAGCACCACCACCCGGTCGGAGCCCTCGATCAGCTCCTCGATGTCGGAGCAGACGAGGAGCACGCCCAGGCCGTCGTCGGCCAGTTCGTCGATGAGCTTCTGCACCTCGGCCTTGGCGCCGACATCGATGCCGCGCGTCGGCTCGTCCAGCAGCAGCACCTTGGGGTGCATGGCGAGCCAGCGGGCGAGCAGCACCTTCTGCTGGTTGCCGCCGGAGAGTTCCCCGACCTTCTGCTGCGGGCTGGACGCCTTGATGCGCAGCCGCTTCATGTACGTGTCCACGACCTCGTCGATCCGCGACTCCGACACCAGGCCCAGCCGGGACAGCCGCGGCAGGCACGCCAGCGCGATGTTCTCCCGTACGGACAGGCCCGGCACGATGCCCTCGGACTTGCGGTCCTCCGGCAGCAGGCTGATCCCCGCGCGGATCGCGGACGGCGTGGAACCGGACTTCAGCGGCAGCCCCGCCACGGTGACCCGGCCGGAGTCGACGGGCAGCGCGCCCGCGATCGCCTTCGCCGTCTCCGTACGGCCGGAGCCGAGGAGACCGCCGAGGCCGAGCACCTCGCCGGGGTGGATCTCCAGCGAGACGCCGTGCAGTTCGTGCCGCCGGGTCAGGCCCGTGGCGGTCAGCACCGGCTCGCGCCCGGCCTCGTGGTCGCCGCTGAACTGCGTGACGCCCTCCCGGCGGACCTCCCCGAGGGAACGGCCGAGCATCAGCGACACCAGCTCCACCCGGCCCGTCTCCGCCAGCGGCCCCGTATGCACGGAACGGCCGTCGCGCAGGACGGTGACCGTGTCGCACACGGCGTACAGCTCGTCGAGCCGGTGGCTCACGTACACCACCGCGATGCCCTCGTCCCGCAGCCGCCGGATGACGCCGAACAGCGTCTCGACCTCGCGGGGTTCGAGGGACGAGGTGGGCTCGTCCATGATGACGACGCGGGCGTCGACCGAGACCGCGCGGGCGAGCGCGACCATCTGCTGCGCGCCGACGCCCAGGGTGCGCAGGGGCCGCCGTACGTCCACGCGTACGCCGTAGTCCCGCAGCGCGGCCTCGGCCTCGCGGTGCATGCGCGTGAAGTCGATCAGGCCGAGGCGGTTGCGGGGCTCGCGTCCCAGGAAGAGGTTGCGGGCCACGCTCATCAGGGGGATGAGGTTGACCTCCTGGTAGATGGTCGAGATCCCGGCGTGCTGCGCGGCGAGCGGCGTCGCGAAGGACGCCCGCTCGCCGCGGTAGCGCAGCTCGCCCTCGTCGGGCCGGTGCACGCCCGTGAGGACCTTGATGAGCGTCGACTTGCCCGCGCCGTTCTCCCCGACGAGGGCGTGCACCTCCCCGGCGCGCGCCGTGAACGACACGTCGTCCAGGGCGAGTACGCCGGGGAAGCGCCGGGTCAGCCCGCGCACCGCGAGGACTTCGGCAGCCTGGGTCACCGCGGCCACCGTGCTCAGTAGGCCTTGCCGAGGTCGGCCTCGGCGTTGGCCCCGGTGTACGCGCCGTCCTTGATGATCAGCTCCTGGCGCACCTCCTCGCCCTTGGTGAAGGTGTCCAGGGTCTGGAAGGCGAGCGGTCCGAAGCGCGGGTTGGACTCGACGACGCCGTGGATCCACTTGTCGACGACGCCCTGTACGGCGCTCTTGGTGCCGTCCACGGTGACGATCTTGACGTCGCCCGCGCTCTTGCCCGCGCCCTTGAGGGCGGTGACGGCGCCGAGGCCCATCTCGTCGTTCTCCGCGTAGATGCCCTTGATGCCCGGCTCGGACTGGATCAGCTGCTCGGTGACGGACTGGCCCTTGCCGCGCGCGAACTCGCCGGTCTGCTTGAAGACGACCTTCAGCTCCGGCGCCTTCGCCTTGAGCTGGTCGGTGAAGCCCTTGGTGCGCTCGGTGGTGACGTTGTTGCCGGGGGTGCCGAGGAGGATGGCGATCTCGCCCTTGCCTCCGGTCGCCTCGATCATCTGGTCGGCGGCGCGCTTGCCCTGCTCGGTGAAGTCCGACGCGATGAAGCTGACGTAGTCCTTGCAGGGGGTCGCGTTGATCTTGCGGTCGATGGTGACGATCGGGATCTTCTTCGCGGCGGCCGACTTCAGGACCGGCTCCCAGCCGTCCGAGTTCAGCGGTGCGATGACCAGCAGGTCGGCGCCCTTGGCGATGAGGTCCTGCACGTCGCTGATCTGCTTGGAGAACTTCGACTGGGCGTTCGCCGCCAGGAGTTTCACGCCGCGCTTCTTCGCCTCCGCCTTGATGGAGGCCGTCTCCGCGATGCGGAACGGGTTGGCCTCCTTCTCCGACTGGGAGAAGCCGACGGTGGCGCCCTTGAGGTCGAGCTTCTCCGCGCCGTACTTCTCGGCGGTGCACGTCTCGGTGCTGCCGCCCTCGGCGACCTCCTGACCGTTCTGCTCGCTCTTCTGGGCGGAGTCGGAGCCCTTGTCCTCGGAGGCGTCGTCCTCGGACTTGGCGCATCCCGCGGTCAGGGCGAGGCTCGTGGCCAGGCCGACGGCGAGGAGCGTTCTGATGCTGGCGTTACGGGCCTGCGGCTTCATGGGTCCCCCATCAGGACGGGCGGGCACGCCTACGGGCGGAGCGTGTTGGGAGCTGTTTTATATCGTTGGAAGGAACCTGTAAACAGTCTCGACGGCACGGGAGTTCGGCATCACGGGCGGACGGCCCGGTGCCGGGCGGCGTCGGGGAGCGCCGCCGGGCCCAGCGTGCTCTCCCGGGCCACCAGCTCGAAGCCCGGCTGGAGATGGCGCGGTGTGCGCCCGGCGCCGTTCTCCGCCGCGTCGCCCCCACCCAGCCTGGCCACCACGGACTCCACCGCGAGCCGCGCGATGGCCTGCTTGTCGGGCGCGATGGTGCTGAGGCTGACGGCGCCGAACCGGCTCTCCGTGAGGTCGTCGAAGCCGACGACGGCGACGTCCTCCGGGACCCGCAGCCCGCGTTCCGACATGACCCGCATCGCGCCGATCGCGATCAGATCGTTGTACGCGAAGACCGCGTCCGGCCGCTTCCCCTCGTCAAGCAGCCGCGCCATCGCGGCGGCGCCGTCCTCGCGTCCCCACCCCTCCGCGAACACCACGAGGTCCTCGTCCGCCGTCACCCCGTAGTCCGCCAACTCCGCGCGCCAGCCCAGCAGTCGCAGGTGCGCCGGTTCGTGGCTGCGGTCCTGCCGGGAGCCGAGGAACGCGATCCGCCGCCGCCCGAGGTCGAGCAGGTGGCGTACGGCGGTACGGGCCGCGGCGATGTTGTCGATCGCGATGTGGTCGTACGGCAGGTCGTAGCGGCGCTCGCCGAGGAGGACCAGCGGCGGGTCGTCCGTACGGGAGCGCAGGTCCTCGGTCTCCAGCTCCAGCGGGCTGAGGATCAGGCCGTCGATCACGCGGGCCCGGAAGCCCTGGCTGACGAGGACCTCCTGTTCGCGCTTGCCGCGGGTGTGGTCGAGCAGGACGGTGTAGTCGTGCTGCGCGGCGGCGTCGATGACGGCTCCGGCCAGCTCCGCGAAGTACGGGTTGCCCAGCTCGGGGAGGGCCAGCGCGATGATGCCCGTACGGCCTTTGCGCAGGTGGCGGGCGGTCAGGTTGGGGCGGTAGCCCAGCTCGTCGATGGCGGTCTGGACGCGGGCCCGCATGGCGGGCGTGACGTGCGGATAGTCGTTGACGACGTTCGACACGGTCTTTATGGAGACGCCGGCACGTTCGGCCACGTCCTTGAGGCTGACCTTCAACACTTCCTCCGCCGCCGTTTGTCATGTGCCTGGACATAGCGGAGGTGGCGTGCTGTGATGCCAACTGCGCTTGTTTCCAACGTTATACAAGACGACGCGGACAAGCGGCAGGGCAGCAACGACCCGTTCTCTCCGCAAACGGAGGTACCGTGCACCCGCCAACCCCACGCCCCAGACGGCACAGACGCCGCTGGATTCCCAGCCTCCTCGCCGCCATGGCCCTGATCGCCGTCGTCCCCGGGCAGAGCCAGGGCGCGGACCGGGACGAGGCCGCCGCGGCGAACGGCCTCAAGGGTGAGTACTACACCCACTCCGCCCCCGGCGCCTTCGACTTCCACGAACTCAAGGCGACCGCCTTCGACCCCTCGGTCGACTTCCAGAGCCTGGAGTCGCGCCTCCAGGAACGCACCGGCCAGGCCGACCACGCGAGCGTCCGCTGGACCGGCGGGCTGACCCCGGAGACCACCGGGGACCACGTCTTCTCCCTCATCGGTGACAACGGCTTCCGCCTCTGGATCGACGGCGAACTCGCCGTCGACCACTGGGTCGACGACTGGGAGAAGGAGCAGACCTCCCAGCCGGTCGCGCTGGAGGCGGGCAGGACGTACGACTTCAAGCTGGAGTACTTCGAGCACGAGGGCGGCTCCAACCTCCACCTGCACTGGACCCCGCCCGGCGGCGAGAAGGAGCCGGTCCCGCAGTCCGCGTTCACGGTGCCCGCCGACTTCGACTACGACGGCCCGACCGCCGCGTCCGTCGACAAGAGCGGCCGCACCCTCACGATGGACTTCGCGCAGGAACTGGCCGCTCCCCCGGCCTCGTTCGGGGAGCACCTGGACAGCGTCATCGGCGGCTCGCCCTGGCCGCGCGGCGAGGCGAAGCTCGACCCGGCGAACGCGCGGCGGCTGGTCGTGCCGCTGGACGAGCCCGTGGTGGGGCAGGGCGGCACCGCCGACCTGAAGTACGACGGCGAGGGCGGTCTGACGGGTGCCGACGGCTCGGCCGTGGACGCGTTCTGGACGAGCGGCACGAACGACTCCGAGTACCAGCTGACGACCCCCTGGGCCGAGGACGTCGACAAGGCGAACCCGCTGCCCGAGTACCCGCGTCCGCAGCTGACCCGCCCCGACTGGCGGAACCTCAACGGCGAGTGGCAGTTCGCCGGTGCCGAGGAGGGCGAGGAGCCGCCGGTCGGCAGGGACCTGGACGAGCGGATCACCGTCCCGTACCCGGTCGAGTCCCAGCTGTCCGGCGTCGAACGCCACGAGGACCGCATGTGGTACAAGCGGTCGTTCAGCGTCCCCGAGGGCTGGGACGTCGGCTCCGGCAAGCGCCTCCAGCTGAACTTCGACGCCGTCGACTGGCAGTCCGAGGTGTACGTCAACGGGCAGCGGGTCACCACCCACAAGGGCGGCTACGACCGGTTCAGCGTCGACGTGACCGACGCGCTGGAGGGCACCGGAGAGCAGGAGCTGATCGTCGGCGTCTACGACCCGACCGACGCCGAGGGCGCCGAGAACCCGCCCGTCGGCAAGCAGCGCCTCGACCCGAGCGGCATCTGGTACACCCCGTCGTCCGGCATCTGGCAGACGGTGTGGATGGAGCCGGTCGCCGCCGACCGCGCCGAGGACGTGAAGACGACCCCGGACGTGGCGGGCGAGCGCGTCGCCGTGGAGGTACGCGGCGTGAAGGACGGCGTGCCGGTGACGGCCGTCGCGTACGACGGCGACCGCGAGGTCGGCCGGGCCTCCGGGAACACCGGCGACGAGCTGTACGTGCCGGTGCCCGACCCGCACCTGTGGTCGCCCGACGACCCGCACCTCTACGACCTGGACGTGACCGTCGGGGACGACGCGGTGGGCAGCTACTTCGGCATGCGCACCGTGGGCGTGGAGACGATCGACGGCAAGCAGCGCACGGTGCTCAACGGGAAGCCGGTCTTCTCGATGGCCACCCTCGACCAGGGCTTCTGGCCCGAGGGCCTGCACACGCCGCCGACCGACGAGGCGCTGGAGTACGACCTCAAGGCGCACAAGGACTTCGGCTTCAATTCCGTGCGCAAGCACATCAAGGTCGAGTCCGACCGCTGGTTCCACCACGCCGACAAGCTGGGTCTGCTGGTGTGGCAGGACATGCCGTCCATGGACCGGTCGCCGGAGAACGGCGCGCAGAAGGAGCAGTTCGAGCACGAGCTGAAGGAGATGGTCGAGCAGCACGACAGCCACCCCTCGATCGCCATGTGGGTGACGTTCAACGAGGGCTGGGGCCAGTACGACCAGGCGCGCATCGCCGACTACGCCAAGGAGCTGGACGCCACCCGGCTGGTCAACAACATGTCCGGGCTGAACTGCTGCGGCGCCGTCGACGGCGGCAACGGCGACATCGCGGACGCGCACGGCTACCCGAGCGCGCTGCTGCCCGAGCCGGACGGCGAGCGGGCCCTGGTCAGCGGCGAGTACGGCGGGCTGGGCCTCGCCGTCCCGGGGCACTCGTGGCCGGTGCGGCACACGTACGTCGGGGTCGACCGCGACGAGTACACCGACGAGTACCTGGTGAAGCTCAAGGAGGTCGAGCAGCTGGCCGCCTGCGAGGGCAGCAACGGCGCCGTCTACACCCAGATCACCGATCTGGAGGGCGAGTTGAACGGCCTGCTCACCTACGACCGCCGGGTCAACAAGGCCGACACCGACCGGGTGAAGGCCGCGCACGACGCCCTGCTGAAGGGCGTCGCCGAGGGAACGCTCACCTGCGACACCGCCTGACCCGCCGACGGGTCGGCCCGCCGGGTCCGCCGCCTCTTCCGGGGGGCGGCGGGCCCGGCGCCATTTCTCCGGGCTCTCCCGCACCGGACCGGGCACCTTCGGTCGCTCACGCACCACCGATCCCTCCGGCACCTCCCCTGTCCCGCATCCCCACGTCCAGGGAGCGTCACCATGCCCGTCGACCGACGGCGGTTCCTGCACCACGGCGCGCTGGCCTTCGGCGCCGCCGCCCTCCTGCCCCCGCTGGCCCCCGGTACGGCCGCCGCCGCGCCCGCGCGCGCCGCGCGCCCCGGGACCGCCGCACCCGCCGAGGGCCTGGCGCCCGCCGCGTACCGCAAGCTGCCGCTGGGCAGCGTACGGCCGCGCGGCTGGCTCACCGGGCAGCTGCGGCAGCTGCTGGACGGCCTGTTCGGCCGCTACGCGGACGTCTCCCACTTCCTGAAGTTCGAGGACTCCGGCTGGGTGCACCCCGAGAAGGCCGGCTGGGAGGAGGTCACGTACTGGCTGCGCGGCTACGTCAGCCTCGGCGTCCTCACCGGTGACGAGGCCGCGACCGCCGCCGCCCGCCGCTGGGTCGACGCCATCGTGGGGACCGTGCAGCCGGACGGGTTCTTCGGGCCGACCCGGCTGCGTACGGCGCTGAACGACGGCCCCGACTTCTGGCCGTACCTGCCGCTGCTCCAGGCGCTGCGCAGCCACGAGGAGCACTCCGGCGACGAACGCGTCCGGCCGCTGGTGCTGGACTTCCTGCGCTACATGAACGCGCAGGGCCCGAGCGCCTTCGACTCCAGCTGGGTGTCGCGGCGTTGGGGCGACGGGCTGGACATCGCGTTCTGGATGTACGAGCGCACCGGCGAGGAGTTCCTGCTGGAGCTGGCCGACAAGATGCACACCCACGGCCTCGACTGGGCGGACTGGTCGGACGGCCCGCCGGACACGCACAACGTGAACATCGCGCAGGGTTTCCGCGAACCCGCGCAGTACGCCCTGCGGTCCGGCGACGAGGCCCTGACCCGCGCCACGTACGACAACTACGCCGCCGTGCTGCGGGACTACGGCCAGTTCCCCGGCGGCGGCATCGCCGGGGACGAGAACTCGCGGCCGGGCTTCGGCGACCCCCGGCAGGGCTTCGAGACGTGCGGCATCGTGGAGTTCATGGCCAGCCACGAGCTGCTGACGCGGCTGACCGGCGACCCGCTGTGGGCCGACCGCTGCGAGGACCTGGCGTTCAACATGCTGCCCGCCGCGACCGACCCGTGGGGCCACGGCACGCACTACGTCACGAGCGCCAACTCCGTGGACCTCGACGACGTCCGCAAGACACGGGGGCAGTTCCAGAACGCGTTCGCGATGCAGTCCTTCCAGCCCGGCGTCGACCAGTACCGCTGCTGCCCGCACAACTACGGCATGGGCTGGCCGTACTTCACCGAGGAGCTGTGGCTCGGCACCCCCGACGGCGGGCTCGCCGCCGCGATGTACGCGCCCAGCGAGGTCCGTACGGAGGTCGGGGACGGCGTCGCGGTGACCGTCACGGCGGACACCGACTACCCGTTCCGGGAGACCGTCACCCTGACCGTACGCGCCCCCTCCGACGTGGCCTTCCCGCTGCACCTGCGGATTCCCGGCTGGTGCTCCGGGCCCGAACTCACCGTCGCCGGGGAGCGGGTGGCCGCACCCGAGGGGCCCGCGTTCGCGAAGGTCGACCGCACGTGGCGGGACGGCGACACGGTCGTGCTGCGGCTGCCGCAGCGCACCACCGTCCGCACCTGGTCGGGCAACCACGGCGCGCTCAGCGTGGACCACGGGCCGCTCACGTACTCGCTGCGGATCGGTGAGCGCTACGAGAAGTACGCGGGCGGCGGCGACTTCCCCGAGTACGCGGTGCACGCCACCACACCGTGGAACTACGCGCTGACCGGCGACGGCCTCACCTTCCACGCCGACTCCGGGCCGCTGAAGGCGAATCCGTTCACGCACGAGGGGACGCCGGTCACCGTCACCGCCCCGGCGCACCGGCTGCCGGAGTGGGTCGCGGACGACGAGCACGTCGTGGCGCCGCTCCAGGACGGCCCGGCGCGGGTGACGGGCGAGCCCGAGGAGGTGACGCTCGTCCCGATGGGCGCGGCGCGGCTGCGGATCACCGCCTTCCCCAGGGCGTCGGCGGACGGGAGGCCGTGGACGCCGGAGGCACCGTACCGGCGGCTGCTGAACCGGCACAGCGGGAAGGTGCTCGCCGTCGACGGCATGTCGCTGGACGACAGCGCGCGCGTCGTGCAGTTCGACAACACCGGTACGGGCGACCACGCGTGGCAGCTGGCCGAGCGCGGCGACGGCTGGTTCGTGGTGCGCAACGGCTACAGCGGCAAGGTCCTCGGCGTCGACGGCATGTCGACGGAGAACGGCGCGCACGTCGTGCAGTACGCCGACAACGGCACCGCCGACCACCTGTGGGAGCGGGTGGACGACGGCGACGGCTGGTTCCGGCTGCGCAACCGGCACAGCGGGAAGGTGCTGGGCGTGGACGGGATGTCGACGGCGAACAGCGCGCAGGTCGTGCAGTACGACGACTCCGGCACGGCCGACCACCTGTGGCGGCTGACGGACGCCCCGGAGGGCGACTGACCGGGTGACCGGCCGGGCGGACGCCCCGGCGGCGGGCGGCGGACCGGGCCGGTTACATTACCGGGACCGTCCTTCCCGTCACCGGGAGCGTCCGTCCGCAGGCGGCGGCCGGTCCCCCGACCACCGGAGCCCGCATGACGCCCTCCCTGCTGCTGTCCCGTCGTGACCTGGACTTCCTGCTGTACGACTGGCTCGGCACCGAGTCGCTGCTCGACCGGGAGCGGTTCGCGGAGCACTCCCGCGACACGTTCGACGCCGTGCTCGACCTGGCGGCGGAGGTCGCGGCCGAGCAGTTCGCCCCGTACAACAAGGCGGGCGACGCCGACGAGCCGCGCATGGTCGACGGCCGGGTGGAGATGATCCCGGAGGTGCGCCGGGCCCTCGGCCTGTTCGCGAAGACGGGGCTGATCGCGAGCAGCATGGACGCCGAGGTCGGCGGGATGCAGCTGCCGTACGCGGTGAGCACGGCGTGCTTCGCGTGGTTCCAGGCGGCGAACGTCGGCATGTGGTCGTACCCGTCGCTCACCATGGGCAACGCCGCGCTGCTGCTCGCGCACGGCACCCCGGACCAGGTCGAACGGTACGTCCGGCCGATGCTGGAGGGGCGCTTCCACGGCACGATGTGCCTGTCCGAGCCGCAGGCGGGCTCGTCCCTCGCGGACATCACCACCCGCGCGGAGCCCCAACCGGACGGCACGTACCGGCTGTTCGGCAACAAGATGTGGATCTCCGCGGGCGACCACGAGCTGGGCGACAACATCGTGCACCTGGTCCTCGCGAAGGTCCCCGGCGGGCCGCCCGGCGTACGCGGCATCTCGCTGTTCACCGTGCCCAAGTACCTGGTGGGGGACGACGGCGCGGTCGGTGAGCGGAACGACGTGGCGCTCGCCGGGCTCAACCACAAGATGGGCTTCCGGGGGACCACCAACACCCTGCTCAACCTCGGCGAGGGCCGGTGGACCCCGGGCGGCGCGCCCGGCGCGGTCGGCCAGCTCGTCGGCGCCGAGAACCAGGGCCTGGCCTGCATGTTCCACATGATGAACGAGGCCCGGATCGGCGTCGGTTCGGGCGCGGCGGCCCTCGGCTACACCGGCTACCTCAAGTCCCTGGAGTACGCCCGCACCCGTACGCAGGGCCGTGTCCCCGGCTCGAAGGACCCGGCCGCGCCGATGGTCCCGCTGGTGGAGCACGCGGACGTACGGCGGATGCTGCTGGCGCAGAAGTCGTACGCCGAGGGGGCCCTGGCGCTGGTCCTGTACTGCGGGCGGCTCGTCGACGAGGAGCGCACCGCCGCGACGGAGGCCGAACGGCTGCGGGCGCGGCTGCTGTTGGAGGTGCTGACGCCCATCGCCAAGAGCTGGCCCTCGCAGTGGTGCGTGACCGCCAACGACCTGGCCATCCAGGTGCACGGCGGCTACGGCTACACCCGCGAGTACGACGTCGAGCAGCACTACCGCGACAACCGGCTCAACCCCATCCACGAGGGCACGCACGGCATCCAGGGCGTCGACCTGCTGGGCCGCAAGGTCGTCATGGCGGACGGCGCCGGGCTGGACGCGCTGCGCGGCGTCGTCGCGGCGACGGCCGCGCGGGCCGCCGCCGAGGGCGGCGAGGCGGCCGAGCTGGGCGCCCGGCTGGGCGCGACGCTCGACCGGTTGGTCGAGGTGACGGCTCGGGTGCACGAGGTGCCGGAGGCCGACGCGCGGCTGGCGAACGCCTCGCTGTACCTGGAGGCGGCCGGGCACACCGTGCTGGCCTGGATCTGGCTGGAGCAGTTCCTCGCCTGCGGGACCGCCGACGAGCCGTTCCACCGGGGCAAGCGGCAGGCGGCGCGGTACTTCTTCCGCCACGAACTGCCGCGCACCGGACCGCAGTTCGACCTGCTGGCGGCGGCGGACCGGACGACGCTGGACACGGACCCCGGCTGGTTCTGACCGCGACCGGCACGGACGCACGGGCGCCCCACCGCCGTACGGCGGTGGGGCGCCCCGGTCAGCTCAGGGTCCGTTCGGCCCGGGGCCCGGTCAGCCCACGGCCTTCGCCGCGGCGCGGCCCGCCGCACGGCCGGAGAAGAGGCAGCCGCCGAGGAACGTGCCCTCCAGCGAGCGGTAGCCGTGCACCCCGCCGCCGCCGAAGCCGGCCGCCTCGCCCGCCGCGTACAGCCCCGGCACGGGCTCGCCCCGGTCCGCGCCGTCGGGCTCGGTCGCGTCGGACAGCACCCGCGAGGACAGGTCCGTCTCCAGGCCGCCGAGCGTCTTACGGGTGAGGATGTTCAGCCGTACGGCGATCAGCGGGCCCGCCGCCGGGTCCAGCAGGCGGTGCGGCGGAGCGACCCGGACGAGCTTGTCGCCGAGGTACTCGCGCGCCGACCGTACGGCCATGACCTGGAGGTCCTTGGTGTACTTGTTGTCGATCTCCCGGTCCCGGGCGACGATCTCGCGGCGCAGCTCGGCCTCGTCGATCAGGTCGTCCCCGGTCAGCTCGTTCATCCGGCGCACCAGCGCGGGCAGTTCGCGTTCCACGACGAAGTCCGCGCCCTGCTCCATGAACGCCCGCACCGGCCCCGGGGCGCCCGCCCGCGCGCGGCCGAGCACGTCGCGTACGGACTTGCCGGTCAGGTCCGGGTTCTGCTCCGAGCCGGAGAGCGTGAACTCCTTCTCGATGATCTTCTGGCTGAGCACGAACCACGTGTAGCCGTGGCCGGTGTGCATGATGTGGTCCAGCGTGCCGAGGGTGTCGAAGCCGGGGAAGAGCGGCACGGGCAGCCGCTTGCCGGTGGCGTCCAGCCAGAGCGACGAGGGGCCGGGCAGGATGCGGATGCCGTGCCGGGCCCAGATCGGGTTCCAGTTCTCGATGCCCTCGGTGTAGTGCCACATCCGGTCACGGTTGATCATCCGGCCGCCCGCGGCCTCGGTGACGCCGAGCAGCTCCCCGTCCACGTGCGCGGGCACCCCGGACAGCAGCTTCTCCGGCGGAGTGCCCAGCCGCGCGGGCCAGTTGGCGCGTACGAGTTCGTGGTTGCCGCCGATGCCGCCCGACGTGACGATCACGGCCTGGGCGCGCAGTTCGAACGTGCCGGTGGTCTCACGGCCGCTGGCGGTGCCGCGTTCGGCCTCGCTGGGCGCCAGCACGTCGCCGGTGACGGTGTCGAGGCCGCCCGCGCTGCGGCCCAGCCCGGTGACGCGGTGCCGGAAGCGCAGGTCGACGAGGCCGCGCGCGGCGCCCTCGCGCACCCGCCGCGCGAACGGCGCCACCACGCCGGGCCCGGTGCCCCAGGTGATGTGGAAGCGCGGCACGGAGTTGCCGTGGCCCGTCGCGTCGTAGCCGCCGCGCTCGGCCCAGCCGACCACGGGGAACAGCCGCAGGCCCTGCTGCCGCAGCCAGGACCGCTTCTCCCCGGCGGCGAAGTCCACGTACGCCTCCGCCCAGCGGCGCGGCCAGTGGTCCTCGTCGCGGTCGAAGGCGGCGGTGCCGAGCCAGTCCTGCCAGGCCAGTTCGCGGCTGTCGCGGATGCGCAGACGGCGCTGCTCCGGGGAGTCGACGAGGAAGAGACCGCCGAACGACCAGTGCGCCTGGCCGCCGAGGGACTGCTCGGGCTCCTGGTCGAGGAGGATCACCTTCCGCCCGGCGTCGACGAGTTCGGCTGTGGCCGTGAGTCCGGCCAGTCCGGCCCCGATCACGATCACGTCGGCGTCGTACGCCATGCTTCCCACCTGCTTCTGCGCGTGCGGCTGCGTCGGTGACCGGAGAGTAACCTCTCCGTCGCGGCGGCGGCACCCCCGGGGGCGCCCTTCGCGGCACGGGGAGGGGCCCGGCATAGGCTCGGGGCATGATCGAGCGGTTTCTGGCGACGTTCCGGCTGTGGTTCGCCCCGCAGCGCCTCCAACAGGAGGGCAGCACTCCCGACTACCGCTTCTCCCTCGCCAACGAGCGCACCTTCCTCGCCTGGGTCCGTACGGCCCTGGCGCTGGTCGCGGGCGGGATGGCCGTGGACCAGTTCCTCACCGGGATGGTCTGGGGCGTGCGGACGACCATCTCGCTGGCGCTGCTCGCGGGCGGCGCGCTGTGCGCGCTGCGCGCCGTCAACCACTGGGTGCGCTGCGAGCGCGCCATGCGCCGCGGCGAGGACCTGCCCGCGACCCGCTTCCCCGCGCTGCTCGGCACGGCCACGGCGCTGGCGGCGCTGCTCGTGGTGGCGGCGGTGCTGCTGGGGCGTGCGGGGTCGTGAGCACGCCGTACGGCGCCGAGGCGGCCGACGAGCGGGACCGCGGCGCGCAGCCGGAGCGCACCCGGCTGGCGTGGCGGCGTACGACGCTGGCCTTCGCGGTGGCCGGGGCGCTGGGCGTACGGAGCGTGCTGGACGGGGCGCGCGGGCCGTCGGCGTACGCGGTGGCGGCGACGTCGGCGCTGGTCTGGCTCTGCTTCCTCGCGGTGGCGCACCGCCGTATCCACACCCTCTCCGCCGACCCGGCGGGGCCGGGCGCGGGCCGCGCGGTGCGGTGGGCGACGGGGTGCACGCTGGCGCTGGCGCTGCTCGGGATGCTGCTGCTGGCCTGAGGGCCGCGCGATCCGTACGGGCGGGCCCCGAGCCCGTACGCCCCGCACCCGTACGCCCCGGCCCGGTCACCAGCGCGGCACCTCCGGCGCGGTCCAGTCCGGGCGGGCCACGCGCATCGCCGCCACGTCGTCGCGGTCGCGCAGGGTGCCGTCGTCCGCGCGCCACCGCGCGTGCAGCGCCGCGAGGGCCGTACGGTCCAGCTCGACGCCGAGACCGGGCGCGTCGGAGACCGCCACCGCGCCGTCCACGAACGTGTGCCGCCGGGTGAGGACGTCCTCGGTCTGCCAGGGGTAGTGGGTGTCGCAGGCGTACGCGAGGTCGGGCACGGTGGCGGCCACGTGCGTCATCGCGGCGAGGCTGATGCCGAGGTGGGTGTTGGAGTGCATGGACAGGCCGACGCCGAACGCCCGGCAGATCGCGGCGAGTTCGCGGGTGCGGCGCAGCCCGCCCCAGTAGTGGTGGTCGGAGAGCACGATCTGCACGGCGCCCGACGCGAAGGCCGGGGCCAGCTCCGGGACCGTGGTGACGCACATGTTGGTGGCCAGCGGCAGCCGCGCCGTCGCGGCGACCTCGGCCATGGCGGGCGTGCCGAGTGCCGGGTCCTCCAGGTACTCCAGCACCTCCCGCAGCTCCCGTTCCACGCGCCGCGAAGTCTCCACCGACCAGGCGCCGTTGGGGTCGAGGCGCAGCGGGCGCCCGGGGAACTCGCGGGCCAGCGCGCGGATCGCGGCGATCTCCTCGTCGGGCGGCAGGACGCCGCCCTTCAGCTTGAACGAGCGGAAGCCGTACGTGTCCGCGAAGCGCCGCGCCTGCGCCACGATCCCAGCGGGGTCGAGCGCGTCGCCCCAGTCGTCCGGTTCGCCGCGCCCGCCGGGGTGGGCGGCCCAGCGGTAGAAGAGGTACGCGCTGTAGTCGACGCGGTCCCGGACGCGACCGCCGAGCAGGGCGTGCACGGGCAGGCCGAGCGACCTGCCGAGGGCGTCCAGGAAGGCGACCTCGAAGCCGGAGACGACGGACAGCCGCAGCTTGTCGGCGTTCCGCACACCGCGCAGCCCGCCACCGCCGAGGCCCGCCTCCCCGGCGCCGTCGCCCGTACCGTCCCCCGCGCCCGCCGCGGTACCGCAGACCTCCTCGGCCAGCGCGTCCAGCCCGTTCAGGTCGGTGACCGCCAGCCCCGGCAGGGCGTCGGCGAGGGCGCGGGCGGGCCCTAGGTACGCGGTCTCGCCGTACGTCTCGCCCAGCCCGGTCGTGCCGTCGGCCGTGACCACCTCGATCACGAGGCGCGCGGCGTACGGCTGGTGGACGCCGTGCGCGTTGAGCAGCGGCGGGTCGGCGGTGAGGACGGGCGTGAGCCGCACTTCCTCGACGAGCGGCCCCGGTGCCGTACGGGCGACGTGCGCACTGGTATCCATACGTGAACTGTATTCAGGTGTACGACCGTTGGCCAGGGTGCCGCCCCCCCGCCGACGCCGTACCGCCACCCCGCCCGCACCCCCTGTGGCTACCGTCTCCGGCCCCACCCCTGGACGTCATACCGACCAGTCGGCATGATCGGAGCGGGCCGGAGGGACCGGCGACCGGAGGAGGAGCGCGCACGATGAGCAAGGACAACCCGCCAGGGCTCGACCTGGAGCGCCTCGCCGCCCATCTGGGCCGCGAACGGCCGGACCTCGCGCGCGGCCCGCTCACCGCCGAGGTGATCCAGGGCGGCCGCTCCAACCTCACGTACCGCGTGAGCGACGGCCACTCCACGTGGGTCCTGCGCCGCCCGCCCCTGGGCCACGTCCTGGCCACGGCGCACGACATGGGGCGCGAGCACCGCGTGATCAGCGCGCTGCACGGCACACCCGTACCGGTGCCGGAGACGCTGCTGCTCTGCGCCGACGAGGAGGTGCTGGGCGCGCCGTTCTACGTGATGGAGCACGTCGAGGGCACCCCGTACCGCACCGCCGAGGAGCTGTCGGCGCTCGGCCCGGAGCGTACGCGCGAGCTGCTGTTCACCCTCACCGACACGCTCGTCGCCCTGCACTCCCTCGACCCGGCGGCGGTCGGGCTCGCGGACTTCGGGCGGCCCGAGGGCTTCCTGGAGCGGCAACTGCGGCGCTGGGGCAAGCAGTTGGACGCCTCGCGCAGCCGGGACCTGCCGCACGTCGACGAACTGCACGCCGCGCTGGGCGCGTCGCTGCCGGAGTCGCCCCGCCCCACCGTCGTGCACGGCGACTTCCGGCTGGACAACGTGCTGGCGCGCGCCGACGGCCGGATCACGGCGGTGCTCGACTGGGAGATGTCCACGCTGGGCGACCCGTTGACCGACCTCGGTCTGCTGGTGATGTACAGCGACCAGCGCGAGCTGCCGGACTCGCTGATCTCCAGCGCCCGTTCCGCGCCCGGCCACCCGTCGCCGCGCGAGCTGGTGGAGCGGTACGCGGAGGTGTCGGGGCGCGACGTCTCCCGCGTCAACTGGTACACGGCGTTCGCCTACTTCAAGCTCGCCGTCATCGCCGAGGGCATCCACTACCGCTACACCCTCGGCCAGACCGTCGGCCGCGGCTTCGACCGCATCGGCGCACTCGTACCCGCCCTGATCGACCACGGACTCACCACCCTTCAGGAGGGCTAGGCCCACATGGACTTCGCATACGACGCCCGTACGGAGGAGCTGCGCCGCCAGCTGCTCGCCTTCATGGACGAGCACGTCCACCCCGCCGAGCCGGTCGCCGCCGAGCAGCGCGCCGCGCTCGAATCGCCGTGGGACACCCCTCAGGTGGTGGAGGACCTCAAGGCGGAGGCCCGCAAGCACGGTCTGTGGAACCTCTTCCTGCCCGACCGCACGTACGGCGCCGGGCTGACCAACCTCCAGTACGCGCCGTTGGCCGAGATCACCGGCCGCTGCCCGCAGCTGGCGCCCCCGGCGCTCAACTGCGCCGCCCCGGACACCGGGAACATGGAGGTGCTGGCGGAGTTCGGGGACCCCGAGCAGCGGCGGCAGTGGTTGGAGCCGCTGCTCAACGGCGAGATCCGGTCGGCGTTCGCGATGACGGAGCCGGAGGTGGCGTCCTCGGACGCGACGAACGTCGAGACCCGTATCCGCCGGGACGGCGACAGCTACGTCATCAGCGGCCGCAAGTGGTACATCTCCGGCGCGATGAACCCGAACTGCAAGATCTTCATCGTCATGGGCAAGACCGACCCCGACCACCCCGACGCGCGCCGCCAGCAGTCGATGATCCTGGTGCCCCGTGACGCCCCGGGCGTCGAGGTGCGCCGGGCGATGCGGGTGTACGGCTACGAGGACCACTGGCACGGCGGCCACGCCGAGGTGGTCTTCCACGACGTGCGCGTCCCCGCCCGCAACCTCATCGGCGAGGAGGGCGGCGGCTTCGCCATCGCGCAGGCCCGGTTGGGCCCCGGCCGCATCCACCACTGCATGCGGTTGATCGGCATGGCCGAGCGCGGCATCGAGCTGATGTGCCGCCGGGCGGTGTCGCGTACGGCGTTCGGCAAGCAACTCGCGGAGCAGGGCGTCGTACGGGAGTGGATCGCGGACGCGCGCGTGCAGGTGGAGCAGTTGCGGCTGCTCGTGCTCAAGACGGCCTGGCTGATGGACACCGGCGGGAACCGGGCGGCGCACACCGAGATCCAGGCCATCAAGATCGCGACGCCGCGGGCGGTCGTCGGCATCCTGGACCGCGCGGTGCAGCTGCACGGGGCGGGCGGCGTCAGCCAGGACTTCCCGCTCGCGGAGCTGTGGGCGGGCGCGCGGACGCTCCAGTTGGCCGACGGACCCGACGAGGTCCACCAACGCTCCCTGGCGCGGCGGGAGCTGAAGCGGTACGAGTGACGGTGGACGGCTGCCCGTCCGCGCCGCCCGCGCCGTTCCCGGCCGGGCGGCGCGGGCGGGCGCCCCCGCACGGACCGACGCACCCTCCCGCCACGAAGGGCTCCCCCGATGCGAAGACTCCGCGCCTGCTCGGCGGCGCTGGCCGCCGCGCTGCTGCTCGGCCTGCCGGCCGCCGCGACGGCCGACAGCACGGCCCCCGCCGACCCGTCAGCCGCCTCCGACACCCGCGCCGACGCCCGTACCGACAACGTTGCCAGCGCGGCCCCCGTACGGACCGGCACCGCCGCCGACCTGGACTACACGACGGCCGAGGCGGGCAACCCGCTCGTCGACGGCTGGTACGCCGACCCGGACCTGGCCCGCTACGGCGACACGTACTGGATGTACCCCACGACGTCCCGCCCGTACGACGAGCAGACCTACCTGGACGCCTTCTCCTCCACCGACCTGGTGCACTGGACGAAGCACGCGAAGGTCCTCGACATCGCGGACGTCCCGTGGGCGAAGCGCGCCCTGTGGGCACCGGCACCCGTCGAGCGCGACGGCAGGTACTACCTCTACTTCGGCGCCAACGACATCCAGGACGACTCCGAGGTCGGCGGCATCGGCGTGGCCGTCGCGGACCGGCCCGAGGGACCGTACGAGGACGCGCTCGGCGAACCGCTCATCGGCGCCTTCCACAACGGCGCGCAACCCATCGACCAGGACGTCTTCATCGACGACGACGGCCAGGCGTACCTGTACTACGGCGGGCACGGCCACGCGAACGTCGTGAAGCTCAACGACGACATGACCAGCCTCGGCACGTTCGAGGACGGCACCACGTTCAGGGAGATCACCCCGGAGAACTACACCGAGGGCTCCCTGATGTTCCAGCGGGACGGCACGTACTACCTGATGTGGTCCGAGGGCGGCTGGACCGGCCCGGACTACTCGGTCTCCTACGCCACCGCGGACTCCCCCACCGGCCCCTTCCGCAAGGTCGGCCGCGTACTGGAGCAGGACCCGTCCGTCGCGCGCGGCTCCGGCCACAACTCGGTGGTCAACGTGCCCGGTACGGACATCTGGTACCTCTTCTACCACCGCCGCCCGCTCAGCGAGACCGACGGCAACCACCGCGCTCTCGCGTACGAACGCATGGAGTTCACCGACGACGGCGCCATCCGGCCCGTCACCATGAAGGTGCGGGACAACTTCGACGACGGCAACACCGTCGGCTGGAAGCCGCACGGCGACGCCGCGTGGAACGCCGAGGGCGACGTCCTCACCGGCACCTCCGCGTCCGCCGGGCTGACGCTCCAGGACACGGACTTCGCGGACCTCGCGTACGAGGGCGACGTCACCCTCGCGCAGGAGGGCGCCGAAGCGGGCCTGGTGTTCCGTACCGGCGACGGCGGCAGCGGGCCCGACGGCTTCCGGGGCTACTCCGCGACGCTCACCACCGACGCCGTGACCCTCTCCGCGTCCGACGCGGACGGGCGCACCACCCTCGCCACCGCGCCCCTGGACGTGGCCGCCGGGGAACGGCACCGGGTGCGCGTCGAGGCCGTCGGCACGGACCTCCGGGTGTACGTGGACGACCTGGCCGAGCCGGTGGTCAGCGTCACCGACGACGCCCACACCACGGGCGGCGACGGCGTACGGGTCGGCGCCGGGGACGGCACGGACCCGGACCGCCCGCTCGCCGCGTTCGACGACCTGGCCGTCGAACCCCTCGGCGCCGGGCGGCATTGAGCGGACACGCCTCCGGCCCGTGGCGCGTGCCACGGGCCGGACCGTCGTGTCCGTGCGCCCCCTACGACCGGGGCGCCTACCAGCGGTACCAGCGGCCGCCCGTACGCCCCTTCGGCCGGATGAAGAACCCGGCCAGCCAGAGGACGAGGACGAGGACCGCGATCAGCCACAGGGCCTTCAGTGCGAAACCCGCGCCGAAGAGCACCAGGGCGAGCAGCAGAACGAGCAACAGGGGAACCATGTTTACCGACCTCCGCGCCGTCGAGTGCCCCCGCAGCGCGCGACCAGTCCCCCAGCGGCCGGGAAATCGGCAGGAGTTGTCCGGCCCGTAGCGGGCACACGACCGCCTGTACGCGGGCGCCGCCGCGCGCGCGAGCCCGTCCGCCCTTGCCCGCGTACGGCGCTGGGTACGATCGGCTCCGGTGACCGTCGCAGGTGGCGGCCACGGAACAGGGGCGAGACAGGTGCGGCACGAGCAGGCGGCGCGAAAGAGCTGCGTGGGGCCCACGGAGCGACACGGAAGGTGCATCCATGAACCGCAGTGAGGCCAGCGCGCGCTCCATCCTGACGGGGGTGTTGGAGCGGCAGCAGACGGCCATCGCCGAACGCTGGGTGCAGGTGCAGATGGAGCGCGGCGAGGTCGGCGGCGGGCTCGCGGAGGACGAGCTGCGCGAGGAGGCGGACGCGCTGGTGGCCGCGCTCAGCTCCGGCCTGGCCGGCGACCTGCCCGTGGAGCGGGTGGTCGCGCAGCACCGCCAGCTCCACGACGCGGTGACCGACCTGTCGATGCGCAGGGCACGCGCGGGCACCTCGCCCACGGCCACGTCGCTGGCGGTGCTGTCGCTGAAGGAGGCCCTGCTCGCGTGCGTGGCCGAGGAGTCCCTCGACACCCGCGGCTCCCTCGCCGTCGCACGGGTCGTGAACCGGCTGGTGGACGCCGCGGGGGCGCTGTCCTTCGAGACGTACGTCGAGGGCCGCGAGGAGATCATCCGCAGACAGAACCGGCAGCTCATGGAGCTGTCGACGCCCGTCGTCCAACTGTGGCGGGAGATCCTCGCCGTACCCCTCATCGGCAACCTGGACACCGCCCGCAGCCAGGTCGTCATGGAGAACCTGCTGGAGGCGATCCAGGAGCACGAGGCCGCCGTCGCGATCATCGACATCACCGGCGTGCCGACCGTGGACACCTCCGTCGCGCAGCACCTGATGCAGACGGTGAAGGCCGTACGCCTGATGGGCGCCGACTGCGTGATCAGCGGCATCCGGCCCGGGATCGCGCAGACCATCGTCCAGCTGGGCATCGACCTGTCGGGCATCCAGACGCGCGCCACGCTGGCCGACGCGCTGGAGACCGCGATGGGCCTCACCGGCCAGCGCGCGCCGTACGCCCCGGAGCACCCGTGAGCCCGTACCGCGAGGGCGCGCGCGCCCGTGTCTCGACGGTGCCGATCCTGCGGCTCGGGGACGTGCTCGTCACCGGCCTCCTCGGCGAGCTGGACGACTCCTCCGCGCTGGCGCTCGCCGAGGAGCTGACGGCGCGCATCGCGCAGGACGGGGCGCGCGGCGTCCTGCTGGACATCTCGCGGGTGGACATCATCGACTCGTTCGTGGCGCGCGCGCTGATGGAGCTGAGCACCATGGCCCAGCTCCTCGGCGCACGCGTCATCGTCGCGGGCATGCGCCCGCCGGTCGCCATCACCCTGGTGGAACTCGGCATCGAACTCACGGGAGTGGAGACCGCGTTGAACGCCGAAGAGGGCATGGCCTCGCTCGGGTGGCGGCAGTCCGACGCGCTCCCCGCGGAGCCGCGGGCGTGACGCACCCCGGAGAGGAAGCACACCACGGCGGGGAGTCCGCCGACGCCGGGTGGGCCCTGGAGACGTCGGAGGCGGCCCGCAGCTACCCCGTACGCACGGAGGCGGACCTGCTGACCGTACGGCACGCGGTGCGCGACGCCACCGAGGAGCTGGGCTTCAGCCTGGTCGACCAGACGCGCGTGGTGACGGCCGCCAGCGAACTGGTCCGCAACGCCTACGTGCACGGCGGCGGCGGCACGCTCTTCATCGACCCGCTGCGCCAGGCGCGGGGCGTGGGCATCCGGCTGGTCGTCACCGACGAGGGGCCGGGCATCGAGGACGCGCGGCAGGCCATCGTGGACGGCTTCACCACGGGCAGCGGGCTCGGGCACGGGCTGGGCGGCGCGCGGCGCCTGATGCACACCTTCGAGGTCCACAGCGTGCCCGGGAAGGGCACGATGGTGACCGCCGTGCGCTGGACCGACCGTTGAGCGGGGCGTGGGACGGCGCGAGCGGAGGGGCGGACCGGGCGTCGGGTACGGGGCCGGGGTCCGGTACGGGCCCGGGGCCTCGTACGGGGCACGACGCGGGCCCCGGCGCGGACGGCCGCCCCGGGGGCGCGTACGGCGTGCCGCACGCCGCGCACCCGCCGCTGCGCACCCGGCAGGTCCGCATCGACCACCACAGCGCCGTGCACGTCGCGGCCACGTACGCGCGCGAGATGGGCGCGGAGTACGGCCTGACGGGGTCGCTGCCCGACCGGGCGGCGGCCCTCGCGAGCGAGCTGGCCGGCAACATCGAGAAGCACGCCACGAACGGCAGCGTCTTCCTCCAGCCGCTGCCCCCGCCCGCCCTCGGCCTGGAGATCGCCGCCGCGGACCGCGGGCCCGGCATGGCCGACGTACGGCGCTGCCTCACCGACGGGTACACCACCTCCGGCACCCTCGGCAGCGGTCTGGGCGCGGTCAAGCGCATCGCGACCCGCCTGCACATCCGCTCCGACGTGCCGGAGGGCACGGTGATCGCCGCGCGGATGACCGCGGACGGGCGTCCGTCCGACGCCGGTACGGGCGCGGTGTGCCTGCCCGCCCCGGGCGAGGAGGCGTACGGCGACGGCTGCGCGTTCCACCTCGACGCGGAACGCGGACTGCGTACGGCCGTGGTGATCGACGGCCTCGGGCACGGCGAGGCCGCCGCGAAGGCGACGGAGCGGGCGCTGCGCACCTTCCACGACCACGCGGACGAGCCGCCCGCGGCCGTCCTGCAACGGATGCACACGGCGCTGCGGACCACCAGGGGCGCGGCGGTGGGCCTCCTGCGGGTGGGGCCGGGGCGCGCCGAGTTCTGCGGCGTCGGCAACATCCGGCTGTGCGTGCTGTCGGGCGAGGAGCTGCGGCAGTTCGACGGGCGCCCCGGCATCGTCGGCTGGAACCTGCCGACGATGCACACCCGCGACGTCGCCCTCACCCAGGGGGAGTGCGCCGTCCTGTTCTCCGACGGGATCGAGTCCCGCTGGACCCGCACCCGTTCGCCGTACCTGACGCGGCTCCCGGCGGAGCTGCTCCCGGCCGCGCTCGTCCAGCGGCACCGCCGTGAGCGGGACGACGCCACCGTGGTGACCGTGGCGGGGACGGCATGAGCGGGTACGACGCCCGGACGGGCAGCCTGGCCGAACTGCGCGACGCCGTACGGCGGGTGGCCGACGCGCACCAACTGCCGCTGCGGACGCGGGCCCGGCTCACCACGTCCGTCGCGATGCTCGCCCGCGCCCGGATGGCCGACGGCGGCACGGTGGAACTGCGCGCGCGGCGCGAACCGGAGGCCCTGGAGGTGACCCTCGCGGCGCCGTGCGCCGGGGACGCGGACGGGAGCGCCGACGCGGACGCGCCGGACCCGGCGGGGGTACGGGACGTGCCGGACGCGGCCGAACTGCCGCTGCCCGCGCGGGTCGGTGACGACGGCGAGGTGCTCTGGCGCATAACGGTCCCCGCGGCAGCGGCATCCGCGTCACCGGCCCCCGTGTCCGGCGACGACGCCGTCGGAGGCACGGACGCACCGCCCGACGAGCCGCCCGCCGAGGCGGAACTGCGCGCGACACTCGCGGAGTTGGACACGTTGCGGGCCGCCCACCGGCGGCTCAACGACGAGTTGGCGGCGACCAACAGCGGAGTCCTCGCGCTTTACGTGCAGCTGGAGGAGCGCGACGAGCAACTGCGGCGCGCGCACGGCAAGATGCTCCGGGAGCTGGAGGACGCCCTGCGTCCCCCGCCCCTGCACGTACCGGGTCTGGAGCTGGCCGTGCACTACGCGCCCGCCGAGCCCGACGCGCCCACCGGCGGCGACCTCTACGACTGGTTCACGCTGCCCGACGGCACGGTGCACATCACCGTCGTGGACGCCCTCGGCCACGGCGTGAAGAGCACCCGCAGCGCGATGAACGTCACGCACGCCGTACGGACGCTCGCGCTGGAGGGGCACCGGCCGGAGGACATCGTGCGGCGCGCCGACGAGATCCTGAACGGCATCGACCCCGACCTGATGGCGACCGTCCTGCTGGTACGGCTGGACCCGGCCACGGGCGACGTGCGGCTCGCCAACGGCAGCCACCCGCCCGTGCTCGTCGTCCGCCGGGACGGCGACGCCGCGTACCTGGAGGCACCCGGACGCGGCATCGGCTTCCCGTACCCCGGCAGCGAGAAGGTCGTCAGCACCCGGCTCGACCCCGGCGACCTGCTGGTCGCCTACACCGACGGGCTCACCGAGAGCCACCGCGACCCGTTGGAGGGCGAGCGGCGGCTGCACGAGGCGGCCCGGCGGGAGCGCGGCCGTCCGACGGCCGAACTGCCGGGCAGGCTGGCCGAGTTGATGCACACGGAGGTCCTGCACCACGACGACACGCTGGCGCTGGCGGTACGGCTCGACGCGGGCACGCCGTAGCGACCGGGACGACGCCGGGCAGGACCGGGCGGTGCGGTACGCGGCGGGCCGGTGACGGGTGCGGTACGTGACGACGGGTGCGGTACGTGACGGGGTGGGGCGGGGCGGGCCGTCGTGGGCCCGCCCGCGCGGGTCACGCGTCGTCGTCCCGCAGCCGTACCACGGTGCGGCCGGTCTCCGCGTCGTGCTCCAGCAGCACGTACCGGCCGAGGACGGCCAGCGCGACGAGGCAGCCGCTCATCTCCAGCCCCTCCTCCACCAGCGTGCCCAGCATCAGCACGGTGCTGTAGCCGTGTTCGAGCGCCCAGCCGTTGAACGTCTCGACGCCCAGCGCCCCGCCGAGGAACACCGCGAGCGCCCCGAGCAGACCCCGCCGCAGATCGCGCGGGAGGTCGCGGGCCCACAGCACCGCGCACACCGTGCCCGCCACCGCGAGGAGCGCGCCGGGCAGCACCCAGGCGTGGGTCGGCAGCGACACACCGGCCCAGCTCTTCCACGACTTGCCGACCTCGCCGAGGCGTTCGTGGAGTTCGCTGGACTCGTCGATGCTGAGCACGGCGGTGGCGGCGGCCAGGCCGAGCCAGGAGAGGCGGCCGGGGCGCGCGTCGCGCCCGCTGAGGAGCGCGGCGACCAGCGCCATGCCCGCGACGGCGAGCAGCAGCGCGCTGTTCCACCAGGTGGGCAGGTTTCCCTCGACGTCGACGTTGACGAACGTACGGATGGCGGGGATGGCGTGGAAGTGGTTGTACCCGCGCGTGCCGAGGTCGGCGACGAGCAGGGCCGCGGTGAAGCCAGCGGCGTACGGCAGAACCCGTGGAACGGGCGTTCTCGCGGGCTCACCCCCGACGGGCCGTTCGTGGATCTGGGGTTCGGTCATGCGCAGCGAGATTAGCGCCTGGATCATCGGACGAACCGATCGGGGCGCTCCGTATGACGGGTCGTCAGTTCCGGCGGGACCGGCCCGCGCGGACACGGCGCACCGCGCCCGCACGGACCCGTCGGTCACGCCCCGGACGCGAGTCCCGGCTCGACGACCACCCGTCCCGTGGTCACCCCGTCGAACACCCGCTGCACGGCGTCGGCGCCCGCGTCGAGCGGCACCCGCTCGCTGACCAGCGGGCGGATCGCGCCCTCCTGCGCGAGCTTCACCAGCTCGTCGTGGCAGGCGGCGACGGCGGCCGGGTCCCGCTGGTTGTAGAGACCCCAGTGCAGGCCCACGATCGAGTAGTTCTTGATCAGCGCGTGGTTGAGGCCCGGGGTCGGCACGGCGCCGCTGGCGAAGCCGACGACCATGATCCGGCCCTCGAAGGCCACGCACTTCACGGACTTCGCGTACGCGTCGCCGCCCACCGGGTCGTACACCACGTCCGCGCCCCGGCCGCCCGTGGCCTCCTTCACGGCGGCCACCAGGTCGTCCGTACGGCGGTCCACGACCACGTCGCAGCCGAGCGCGCGCGCCGTCTCCGCCTTCGCCTCGCCGCCGACGACACCGATCACGCGGGCGCCCGCCGCCTTGCCGAGCTGCACGGCCGCGCTGCCGACACCGCCCGCCGCCGCGTGCACGAGCAGCGTCTCGCCGGACCGGAGCCCGGCCCGCCGGTGCAGGCCGAACCAGCCGGTCTGGTAGCCGATGTGGAGCGCGGCGGCCTCCGCGTCGTCCAGCGCCTCCGGGGCGGGCCGGGCACCGGCCGCGCCCACCACGGTGCGTTCGGCGAGACCGCCGGACGGCAGCACGGGCTGCGCGATCACCCGCGCGCCCGGCGTCGCCTCGGCGCCCTCGCCCGCGGCCAGCACCTCGGCGCAGACCTCCACGCCGGGGGTGAACGGGAGGGGCGGGCGCACCTGGTACTCGCCGCGGCAGAGGAGGGCGTCGGGGAAGTTCACGTTGGCGGCGCGGACGCGCACGAGCAGTTCGCCGGGGCCGGGCTCCGGCTCCGGGACGTCCTCCAACCGCATCACGTCGCGCGGTTCGCCGTTCGTATGGACACGCCATGCCTTCACTGGTGGTGCCTCCGCCCTCGGTGGGTCGTTCGTTCTCGTACGGTCCCGGTCGGTACGGGCGCCCCTGGGACGCCCGGCCGGCCGGCGGTCAGGGCCGCAGCGCCCGCAGCAGCAGGTCCGCGAGGTGGTCCGCGACCTCCTGCGGCGCCAGCGGTCCGTCGGGGCGGTACCAGCTGACCAGGTGGTGGACGGAACCGAAGTGGTAGTCCACGACCAGGTCGGCCGGGGTCGCGGTGCTGAACACCCCGTCCCGCTGGCCCTCCTCGACGAGCGCGCGGAACCGCTCGTGGTAGCGGCGGCGCTCCGTACGCACCTGCTGCTGCTTCTCCGGCGCCAGCTGGTGCATCGACCGGAAGAAGATCATCGCGTCGTCGAGGTTGTCGATGGTGGTGACCACGACGTCCGCCGCCGCCTCCCGCAGCCGCCGTTCGACGGGCTCGTCGGCGCCCGCGAACGTGTCCAGCCGCTCCTGCTGGAGCCGCAGCAGCCGCCCATAGATCTCGTGCAGCAGGTCGTCCTTGGAACCGAAGTAGTGGTACAGCGCGCCCTTGGTGACGCCCGACGCCTCGACGATCTCCTGCACGGACGTACGGTCGTAGCCCCGTTCGGCGAACAGCCGGGTGGCGGTGGCCATCAGGCGCTGCGGCACGGGCAACCGCCCGCCGTCCGCGGCGCCTTCCGGCGCACCGTCCACCGCCGCGCCCGCGGGCGGCCGTTCGCCCGCCGTCACCGGGCCACCTCCGGGTCCCGTTCCGGCTCGGCGCGCAGCGTCTCCTCCAGCTTCTGCTGGAGCTTGTTCATCCCGCCCAGCCAGCGGTCGGGCTCGGCGGCCCGCACCACGTACTGGTCGGCGGTCTCCGGGTGCGGCAGCACCAGGAACCGGTCCTCCGCCATGGCCGCGAAGACCGCGTCCGCCACGTCGTCCGGCTCGATCGCGTTCGGCAGGAGCACCAGCTCGCCGGTCGCCCCGGTGGCACGCAGCATGTCCGTACGCACGCCCTGCGGACAGACCGCGTGCACGGCTATGCCCCGGTGCCGGTAGGTGACCGACAGCCACTCGGCGAAGGCGTACGCGGCGTGCTTCGTCACGCTGTACGGCGCGGAGCCGACCATGGTGAGCAGCCCGGCGGCGGAGACCGTCGAGACGAAGCGGCCGCCCCGGCCGTCCTCCAGCCAGCCGGGGACCAGCTCGCGCGCGGCCCGTACGTGCGCCTTCACGTTGACGTCCCAGGAGGTGTCCCACACGTCGTCCGGTGCCTCGGGGCCGCCCTCGGAGGCGACGCCCGCGTTGGCGCAGAACACGTCGATCCGGCCGCCGAGCGCCTCCCGTGCCGGGCCCACCACGCCGGAGGCGTCGCCGGGGACGGCGGTGCCGCCGATCTCGGCGGCGACGGCCGCGGCCTTCGCCGCGTCCAGGTCGTTGACGACGACCCGGGCGCCCTCGGCCGCGAACCGGCGGGCCAGCGCCGCCCCGATCCCGCCGCCCGCGCCGGTGACGACCACGCCTGCTTCCCTCAGGGTCTCCACGTCCGTACGCCGTCCCTCCCAGTAGCCCGGGTCGCCCTGCCGGGCACCGACGTGTCGCCGGCGCCGTGCCACCCGGTCCGTTCGGCTCGCAGACTAACCGGTCGGTATGTCACGGCGAAAGGGAGCCGATCCTCGGGAACGGGGCGCGGGCCTGCCTCGTTCACGGAATGCGGGGTAGGCGAACGCCGCGAGGTCGCGACCGAGGACGTGGCGACCCGTGACAGCCCCGTCAGGAAGCAGCGAGAAAAGGACCCCCAGGAGGGAGCCGATCCCGTCCGGCGTACGTCACACCCCCGGACGGGTCCCGGAGCCACTCCGTCGGAGGTGGGATGATTGGCCGGTTTCAGAGCACTCGCCGAGCAGGTGCGTGACCAGGAGAGAACGCCTTCACAGAGGCGGCAGGCGCTGCGCAAGTGCCTGGAGAGATTCGCGCCGTACGGACACCGCGCGACCTGGCACCACCTCTGCACCAGAGCGGGCTTCCCGCCCGACCAGCGGGAGCCGGACCCGCGACTGCTGGTGGTCGCGCTGGAGGAGCTGGAGGAGGCGCGTTCCGTCTGGCTGGCGTACGAGACGGAGGTCGCGGAGCGGCGCAGACGGGAGAAGCACGACGGCATCAGACAGCCGACCGCACTGGACGGCTGGCACCGACTGGTCTGGGGCGGGCGTTCCCTGCTCCCCTGCGACGATCCGACCGCACCGCCGGAGACCCGGCTCGCGGTCGTCCTGCGGCGGTTGATCACCGCCATGGAGACCTCCGCGCGGCCGGACTACCGCACACAACTGCGCTACCGGCGGATGGTGGGCTCACCCGGCTGAGGCGCACGACTCCCGCGCCCCGGTTGGTCCCGGCACTGCGCCGCGCTCCCCGACACCGGCCCGCACACCCGGACCCGCGGTGCACCACACCGTACGTCCCCCCGCGGGCCGGGCGCCCGACCCCGCCGTTGACACCGCGTACGGCTCCCCGCATGCTGAGCAAGCGCTTAGAGGCGCATGTGACCGGAGTGCGTGGGAGGTTGTACGGATGGCGGAGCCGCGGATTTTCACCTCGCCCGACGAGCTGCGAGCCGCAGTCGGCGAACAGCTCGGCAGCAGCGAGTGGATGGAGATCGACCAGAAGCGGATCGACCTGTTCGCCGAGGCGACCGGTGACCACCAGTGGATCCACGTGGACCCGGAACGCGCCGCGGCGGGCCCGTTCGGCACGACCATCGCGCACGGCTATCTCACCCTCGCGCTGCTGCCCGCGCTCGTACCGCAGGTACTGCGCGTCGACGGCATCCGCATGGGCATCAACTACGGCGTGAACAAGGTGCGTTTCCCCGCCACCGTCCCCGTGGGCTCCCGGCTGCGCGGGCACGTCGAGCTGGTGGACATCAGTGACGTCCCGGACGGCGTGCAGGTGACGGCGAAGGTCACGGTGGAGCGCGAGGGCGGCGCGAAGCCGGTGTGCGTCGCCGAGAGCGTCAGCCGCTACTTCTGGTAGATCCCGCAGGGGCACCGCGTACGCCGGTCGGCGTCACGCGCTGACCATGCGCCGGACGAGCCCCGCGTACAGCGCGCCGATCTCGTCCGGCGTACGCGGGCCGCCCGTCCGGTACCAGCGCGCCACGTCGATGCAGAGCGAAAGCACCGCGAGCGCCGTCCCGTTGATGTCCTCGACGGCGAACTCGCCCGCCGCGACGCCCTCGGACAGGACCGTCCGCAGGATCTCCTCCGTACGTCGGCGCATCACGACGATCTCGCCGTAGTGCTCCTCCCCCAGCGCCGCCAGCTCGTACTGCACCACGCGCGCCGTGGTGTGGTACGCGGCGTGCCAGCGGACGAACGTACGCACCGCCGCGTCGAGCCGTTCGGCGGGGGTGCCGCCGGTCGCGGCCGCCTCGGTGAGGATGCGCACGGAGCGCTCGTGCCCCACCCGGCTGATCTGGAAGAGGAGCTCCTCCTTCGTGCGGTAGTGGATGTAGAGCGCGGCCGGGCTCATCCCCGCGCGGCCCGCGATGTCGCGGGTGGTGGTGGCGTGGAAGCCGCGCTCCGCGAACGCCTCGACCGCGCCGAGCAGCAGCCGCCGCGCGGCGTCCGGGGTGACGTCCGCGAACGACTCGTCCGTGAACGACCCTTCCGCGGAGTCGGCCTCGGCGGTCGCCCCTTCCACGGTTGCCGTTCCAGCGGTCGGCCCTTCGACGGGTGGCTCGTCGGAGACACCTGCCGCGCCGCACGCACCGGCCGCGCCCGGGACACCGGCCGTACCGTCCACCGCATCCGCCATGTCGCTCGCCCCGCTTCCGCCGACCTCTTCCCGCAGCACAGCCCCGGGCCGGGCGAACACCATACAACGGCGACTGAGCACGCGCTTAGGTCCGGCCGTCCGCACCGGGGGCGCACCGCGGCCCACGCCGGGGCGCACGGTCGCACGGGCACGCCGTACGGGCGGGACGGGCACACCGCACGAGCCGTACGAGCGGGGCGTACGAGCAGGGGACGGGCGGGTCGGACCGTACGCGCGCCGGAGTGCCACCATGTGGCACATGGCCCGTCCCCGCAAGCCGCTGCTCAGCCGCGCCCGCATCGTCGCGTGCGCGCTCGCACTGGTCGACGACGAGGGGCTCCAGGCGGTCACCACCCGGCGCCTGGCGGCCGAACTGGGCGTGCGCGGCCCGTCGTTGTACAACCACTTCCGCACCAAGGACGACATCCTGGACGCGGTCGCAGACGCGGTCTGCGCCGATGTCGACCTGTCGATGTTCGAGCCGTACACGGAAGGCGCGGAGCGGGCTGGGAGCACGGACGGGCCGGGGGCAGCGGACTGGCAGGACGCCCTCGCCCGCTGGGCGCGCTCGTACCGTGCGGCACTCGCCGCGCACCCCCACATCGTGCCGTACCTCGCCCGTGGCCCCGGCCGCCGACCGAGCCAACTCCGCATGGCCGACGCGGTGTTCGGCGCGCTCACCGCCGCGGGCTGGTCACGGGCGCAGGCGACCCACATCGGGGCCACGATGCGGTACTTCGTGGCGGGCTCGGCGCTCGGCTCGTTCGCGCGCGGCTTCGTGGACGACGCGGAGCTGTACGCGCGGGACTACCCGCACCTGGACGAGGCGCACCTGCTCGCGGAGTACCAACAGCGGGTCGACGACGGCGCGTTCGAGACCGGCCTACGGGCGCTGCTGGCCGGTCTCGCGCAACCGCGCGACGACTGAGGGTGGCGGGGCCGCGCACCCCGCCGCGACCTCAGTCCTCCTCGAAGACCACCAGCGCGCGCCCGCCCCGCCCCTCCGTCATCGCCTCGAACGCCGCCGGGATGCCGTCCAGCCCGATCCGCTCCGTGACCAGCGCGGACAGGTCCAGCCGCCCTTCCCGTACGTGCTCGGCCAGCACCGGCAGATCGCGCGACGGCACGCAGTTCCCGAAGACGCAGCCGGTCAGGGTGCGGGCGAAGTGGAAGACCTCCAGCGCGGAGAAGGAGACGGTGTCGTCCTTGCCGCCGATGCCCACCACGGTCGTACGGCCGCCGCGCCGCGTCGAGTTCCACGCCGTACGGATCGCCGCGCCGCGCCCCACGCACTCGATGGCGACGTCCACGCCGACGCCACCGGTCAGCGCGCGGATCTCCTTGGCCGTGGTGTCGGAGGCCAGGACGAAGTCCGTCGCCCCGGCCTCGACGGCCAGCGGCTGCTTGCCCGCCGCCACGTCCACCGCGACGATCCGTTCCGCCCCGGCGATCCGCGCGGCCTGGAGGGTGGCCAGGCCGACCCCGCCGACGCCGAATACCGCCACCGCCTCCCCCGCCCGTACCCGCGCGCTGTGGTGCACGGCGCCGTAGCCGGTGAGGGCCGCGCAGCCGAGGAGTGCGGCGTCGGTGAGGGGCACGCCGTCGGGCGCGGGCAGTACGGCGTTCACGGGGACGACGGTCTCCTCCGCGAACGCGGCGACGCTCAGCCCGGGGTACAGCTCCTCACCCGACGCCGTACGGGCGTACGGCTCGGTGGTCGCCGCGTTCGCCCGCTGGCACAGCCAGGGCTCCTCCAGCGCGACGCAGAAGTGGCACTCGCCGCAGGACGGCGCCCAGTTGAGGACCACGCGGTCCCCGGGCGCGAACGACGTCACGCCGCCGCCGACGGAGACGACCGTGCCGGAACCCTCGTGCCCGAGCACCGCCGGAACGGGCTGGCGCAGCACACCGGTGGCCAGCGACAGGTCGGAGTGGCAGACGCCGGCGGCGGCCAGGCGCACCCGCACCTGGCCCGGCCCCGGCTCGGGCAGTTCGATGGAGACGGTCTCCAACGGGGCTCCGACGGCGGGCAGTACGGCGGCGCGGACCATGCGGGGCTCCTCGGCAGGTGGGGTTCGTCGGGTCGTGCGTGCTGGTGCGAGTGCGGGTACGGCGGGTGGGGCGGTGGTGCGGGGTACGGCGGGTGCGGGGCGTCAGAACTGGAGCGACTTCGTCTGGAGGTACTCTCCGAGCCCGTACGCCCCCAGTTCGCGTCCCACGCCGGAGCGCTTGTAACCACCGAACGGCGCCTCGGGATTGAAACGCCCCCCGTTGATGTCGACCTGCCCCGTCTCCAGCCGCCGCGCGAAGGCCACCGCCGCGTCCTCGTCGTCCGACCAGACGGCGCCCGCGAGGCCGTACACGGTGCCGTTGGAGATCCGTACCGCGTCGTCCAGGTCCTCGTAGCGCAGCACCGACAGGACGGGGCCGAAGATCTCCTCCTGCGCGATGGCCATCTCCGGGGTGACGTCGGCGAACACGGTGGGGCGCACGTACCAGCCGCGCTCGCACCCCTCCGGCGCCCCGGCGCCGCCCGCGACGATCCGCGCGCCCTCCTCCTCACCGCGCGCGACGTAGCCCGCGACGCGGTCCCGCTGCCGGGCGCTGACCACGGGGCCGGTACGGACCGACTCGTTCAGCGGGTCGCCGGGGACGTACTTCGCGGTGGCGTCGGCGGCGATCCGTACGGCCTCGTCGTACCGCTCGGCGTCCACCAGCATCCGGGTCCAAGCGCTGCACGTCTGGCCGGAGTTGGCCATCACGTTGGCGACACCGACCTTCACGGCGCGGGTCAGGTCGGCGCCCGGCAGGATCACGTTCGCGGACTTGCCGCCCAGCTCCAGCGCGACACGCTTCACCGCCCCGCCCGCGAGCGCGCCGACGCGGCTGCCGACGGCCGTGGACCCGGTGAACGACACGAGGTCCACGCCCGCGTGCCCCGCCAACGCCTCGCCCGCGACCGGGCCCAGGCCGGTCACCAGGTTGAACACCCCGGCGGGCAGGCCCACTTCGTGCACGGCCTCGGCGAACAGCTGGGCCACGATCGGGGTGTTCTCGGCGGGCTTCAGCACCACGGTGCAGCCGGCCGCCAGGGCGGGCGCGACCTTGGCGACGATCTGGTGCAGCGGATAGTTCCAGGGGGTGATGGCGCCGACCACGCCGACGGGCTCGTGCAGGACGCGCGAGTTGCCGACCCGTTCCTCGAAGGGGAACTCGGCCGCGAGCCGCGCGTAACTCCCCGCGACCCGGACGGGCACGGCCGCGTGCACCATGCGCGAGAAGCCGATCGGGGCGCCGAGTTCGGCGGTGACCGTCTGCGCGATCTCCTCCTGCCGGGCCTCCAGCACGTCCCGCAACGCGGCGATACGGGCGGCCCGCTCGGCCGCCGCCGTACCGGCCCAGCCGGGCAGCGCGGCCCGCGCGGCGCCTACGGCGGCGTCCACGTCGGCAGCCTCCCCGGCGGGTACGGCGCCCACCACCGACTCGTCGGCGGGGTTGACCACCTCGATCGTCCCGGTGCCCGCGGCGGGGCGCCACGCGCCGTCGATGTACATACCGTCGTGTGCCTGCATGGACCCAAACTAACGGCGCTAGTTATCCACCGTCCATCACCGGGCCCGCCGACCGCCCGCCCGCTCGGCGCGGTCGTCAGGGGGACGGGCGGTCGTCGTCGAGCAGCGGGTCGTAGTAGTCGGTCGGCCCGACGAGAACGGCTTGGAAGCACAAGGGCTCACCGTCCGCGCCGAGAGGCACCTCATGTCCCGCCTCACGCGTGAGGCCAAGACTCAAATGAGGCACCATCCAACTACTGCGGCTCCCGTGCAACACGGTGAGCCCCATCTGCTCAACGGTGACCTACTCAGGCTCTCTTTGACCCTGGCGAGCTTGAAGGCCACTCCTCGGTGAGATCGTCGATCCGCTCGATCAGAATGTCACGTCGACTGTCCGCCGGTATACGGGCAAGTCTCCCCCTCAACCTCGCAAGTGAGGAATGCACGAGGGGATTCCCCTCTTGCAGCGCTTCGATTCCAGGTTCGACAACAATAGACAGAAATTCCCGCAAACCTACGTTCAACACGGGGTCACAGTCGACCCCCGGAGGACTCTCCCATTCCCGAACGAGAAAACGTGCAGGGCTCTCAAGAATCCACCCGACAAGAACGCCGTCCGCGAAAACAAAATCGAGGAACTCCGCGACGCGAAGCCGCAGAAAGGCAGCGGTAGGCGTCAACTCTCTCCCAGCCGCACAGATCAACCAACGCCCGTCGTCACTCACCCATCTGCTCGCCATGGGACAGGCTGCGAAATCTTCTTCACTTTCTGCCTGCAACCCACCTGAGATGCAAGGGAGATCCAGCCAGGCAGCAGGACCACGTGCATCCACCGGACCTTCCTCAGCTGTCCCGAGTTTCACACCCGTCAGAATTCTGTTCGCCTTTTCGAACCTGAACTCGTCATCGCCGGACCAAAGCCAATCAGCGCTTCCGAACGTACTCGAAAGAAGTTGCTCATGACTGGCCAGGTCCACGTGGGGGCCCAGTGTCACAAAGAGTCCCGAGACGGAGTACCTGGGAGTGTACGGAATTCTTTCCCGCGCGCTTCGCACGAGCACGCCTTCCACGATCTCCAGCCTCTTCGCCATGTTTCTACCTTGACCTCAACGCGGCCCAACTCCGCTGCGGCGGCCTAGACTTCCTCAACAAGCATACTGGCGGGAAGCCGGTGATATCCGAAATATATCGATCCCGGCACACGCTTACCCTGAGAGAACTGTCAGAAACTCAGAGAGTAGGGTACTCGTCGTTGAGCAGCGGATCGTAGTAGTCAGTCGGACCCACCAGGACGGCTTGGAAGTACAAGGGCTCACCATCCGTGCCCAGGGACACCTCGTGTCCCGCCTCACGCGTGAGGCCGAGACTCAAATGAGGAACCATCCAACTACTGCGCTCCGTGTGCAGAAGAGTGAGATCCATACGCTCCAGCTCAGCCACCAACTCCAACGCGGGCGTACGGAAAACGTCGACACCACGAAACCGAACGGTGATCTCTTCAGGCCCAGGACGTGGAATCCACACCTCCGAAGAAGTCAGCGTCTTTCCATCATCCAGCGAGAACACAATCTCGAACTGTGCATGCAGAGCAGTCACCTTCATCGGATGAAATTACGCGTCGGAGCCTTCGTCCTTCACCTTGACTTGGCCCAACTCCGCCGCAGCAGCCTTGACTTCATCAGCCGGCATACCCGTCGGGAAGCCGGTGATGCCGTCCGGGGGATCCAACACGATATCCATCACACTAACCTTGCGCAATACGAGGTTATCAGCTGCTAGCTGCACAGTACGATTGAAAGCCTTGTGGTTCAGCCGGGCAGGGGTTCACGAGGACGAAGGTTGTCGTAATAGTTGACGGGGCCGACGAGAACGGCTTGGAAGTACAAGGGCTCACCATCAACATCAAGAGGCACCTCGTGTCCCGCCTCACGCCACAGGCCGAGACTGAGACCAGGAATGATCCACGAACTCACCTCACGGTGAATCACACCCAAACCCAAACCCCGCAACTGCTCCACAAGCCGCAGAGCAGGCGTACGAAAAACATCAATACCACGGAAGCGAACCGTGATCTCCTCATCCCCCGACCGAGGAATCCAGAACTCCGCAGAGGTAAGGGTATTCCCGTCGTGAAAGGTGAAGACAATCTCGAACTGCTCATGCAGGACTAGCACTTTCATTGGGTGAAAGTGTGCGTCGGAGCCCTCGTCCTGCACCTCGACTCGACCCAACTCCGCTGCGGCGGCCTTGACTTCCGATGCGGGCATGCCGGTGGGGAAGCCGGTGATGCCATGGGGAGGGTCCAACACGATGTCCATAGCCGTCATTCTAGACTGTAGGGCCCAAACTTCCGGACTCACGCACTGCCGGGGTTTCAGATAGACGGATAGTCGTCGTTGAGCAGCGAGTCATAGTAGTCAGTCGGGCCGACCAAAGCGGCCTGAAAGTACAACGGCTCACCATCGTTGTCGAGAGGTACCTCGTGTCCCGCATTACGCCACAGACCGAGACTCAAATGAGGCACCATCCAACTACTGCGCTCCGTATGTAGAATGGTTAGGTCCATACGCTCCAACTGAGCTACCAAATCCAGCGCGGGCGTACGAAAAACGTCGATTCCACGAAACCGGACAGTAATCTCTTCAGGCCCAGGACGCGGAATCCACACCTCCGAAGAAGTCAGCGTCTTCCCGTCGTTCAAGGAAAACACAATCTCGAACTGCGGATGCAACGCGGTGACTTTCATCGACCGGAAGCGGACAGCAGATCCATCGTCCTTCACCTTGACATGACCCAATCCCGCCGCGGCAGCCTTGACTTCTTCTGCAGGCATACCCGTAGGGAAGCCAGTGATGCCGTTCGGGGGGTCCAACATAATGTCCATAGCGATCATTGTAGGCGACAGTAACGGATCTTCCAGCCATTGTCCGAAAGGTACTTCTGAAAGCCCTTGTTGTGCGGCATGTGGTCGATCATCTCCTTGATCGCCCCGTCGTACTTGGTGCCGTGCTCGCGCCTGATCTCGTCGATGTCCATCTTCATCGCCTCGTCGAACTGCCCCTGCCGTATGAGGTCTTCTTGCTGCCGCCGCCAGTGCCGAGATTCCAAGTTGGAGCCTGTGCTGATGAAGTCACGGTGGTCCTGGTACTCCATACGGATCGCCGGCCCCGCCCCGTAGCTCAGGTTGCCTTGGCCGACCCCCAGGTACGCGTCCCGCGCCGGGATGTGGTTGCGCTCGTAGCTGTTGGTGTCCGAGCCGTCCGTCCAGTTGCTCGGGCGGAGGCTGTAGTGGGACCCGCCCCACCCGACGGGCTGGCGGGTGAGGCCCAGCGGGTCGATCCAGAACAGCGGGTTGGGCACGTACGCGCTCGGGTTCGGGCCGGGGGCCAGGCCGAGGGGGTCGGGTGAGGCGTACTGGGCGGTGGCGGGGTCGTAGTAGCGGTGGAGGTTGTAGTGGAGGCCGGTTTCGGGATCGTGGTACTGGCCGGGGAAGCGCAGGGGCGTGTACGCGGTGCTGCCGGAGGCCCAGGTGGTGCTGCCCCACAGGGTCCTGCGGGTGCGCCAGGCGATGTCGCCCTGCTCGTCGACGAGTTCGGTGGGGGTGCCGACGAGGTCGGTGATGACGGCGAAGAACCGTGAGTCGATCTCGGCCTGGGTGCTCTCGTCCGTGATGCGTTCGGTCTGCGCGAGCGCCGTGAAGCCGTGGTGGTCCCAGGTGAGGGTGACCGGGCGGCGCGCACCCGGGCCCGCGGCGGGTCGCGTGGTGGTCTGCTCGACGAGGAGGGGTCCGTCCCATGTGAAGTCCACCTGCTCCACGACGGTCTCCCCGTCGGGGCCGAGGCGTTGCTTCGCGATGCGGCGGCCGAGCGGGTCGTACCGGTAGCGCCACACGGTGCCGTCGGGTGTCGTCACGCTCCTCAGGCGGTCCTCGGCGTCCCAGGTGTAGCGCCAGGTGTCCGGCTTCCTCGACAGGCGGGTCCGCTGCCGCAGGACGACGCGGCCCGCCGCGTCGTGTTCGTAGCGGACCCGGCCCGCCGAGGTGATGCGGGTGCCCGTACGGGTACGGGGGCCGGCGGCGTACGGCTCGGCGTGACGGGTGGGCCAGGTGGCGTGGGTCTGGTTGCCCGCGTCGTCGTAGGCGTACCGCTCGGTCCAGTCGGCGGCGTCGACCGAGGTGACGCGCCCGGCTCCGTCGAGGCCGAAGCTGCGGTCGCCGTCGTCGGGGTCGGAGATGCCGACGAGGCGGCCGTCTGCGCGATAGGTGTACGTGCGCTGCTGGAGGCGCCGGGAGCCGTTGCGGGTGAGGGTCTGGTCGATCAGTTGTCCGGCCGGGTCCCACCTCTGGGAGAGGGTGAGGCCGTCCCCGCCGATGCGTCGGGCGGTCTCCCGACCGGCCGCGTCGTGGCGGAAGTCGAGGGTGTGGCCGTTGGTGGTGACGGTGGTCTCGTTGCCCGCCGCGTCGTAGGCGAAGGTCGACACCGCTCCGGTCGGGGAGACGCGGCGGGTGCGTCGGCCGAGGGCGTCGTACGCGTACGCCAGTACGCGGTCGTCGGTCAGCTCGGCCTTGATCCGGCCCGACCTGTCCCGCTGCCACCGCAGTTCGGCTTCGGGGCCGATGGCGTCGAGGACGCGTCCCGCCGCGTCGTACCGGTACGTCGTGACGTCGGTCCCGGCCGTCTTGCGGACGATGTTGCCGAGTTCGTCCAGTGCGAAGGTGACCGTGTCGCCGAGCGGGCCGGTGCGGGCGACCACTTGGCCCTCCGCGTCGTGGACGTAGGTCTGGGTGCGCCCGTCGAAGTCCGATTCGGAGACGAGGCGCCCGGCGGGGTCGTAGTCGTACTCCCAGGTCAGCCCCTGGGGGTTGGTCACCCGGGTGAGCCGCAGTTCCGCGTCGTGCCGGAACGCGTGCCGGGCGCCGTCCGGCCCGGTGCTCGCGACGAGCACGTCGAACGGCCCGTACTCGTACGTGGTGACGCCGCCGTCGGCGTCCGTGTGGCGGACGCGGTTGCCCTCGCCGTCGTACTCCCACGTCTGCTCGGCGCCGTCCGGGTCGATCTGGCGGGCGAGTGCGCCCTCGACCGTCCAGTCCAGGCGGGTGGTCCCGCCCGTCGGGTCGACGATCCGGACCGGGCGCCCGAACGCGTCGTGGTCGTAGCGGGTCACCGCGCCGAGCGGATCGGTGACCTCGACGGGCAGACCCGCCGCGTCGCACCACACGCGGGTCGTCCCACCGAGCGGGTCGGTGACCGCGCGGAGGTGGCCGCGGGCGTCGTACACGTACCGCGTGGTGTGCCCTGCGGGGTCGGTGGTGGAGGTGCGGTTGCCGCGGTCGTCGTACGTGCTGCGCCGCACCGCGCCGTCCACGGCGCGGACCTCCACGGGCAGGCCGAAGGGGCCGCGGACGACTTCGGTGGATCTGCCGTCGGGTCGGGTGACGCGGCTGAGCCTGCCCGCGTCGTCGTAGGCGAACGACGTGCCGCGGCCCAGTCGGTCCGTGCACACGGTCGGGCGTTGGAGCGCGTCGCGTTCCGTGTACTCGGTGTGCCCCAGGGGGTCGGTCACCGCAACGACGTGGGAACGGTCGTCGATCAGGTGCCGGGTCGTGTGTCCGGCCGCGGTGGTGAGGGTCGTGGTCCGGTGGCCGGTGACCGGGTCGGTGGGACCGTAGTCGATACGGATCTGCAGGTGGCCGTCCGTGCCGCCCTCGGCGACGCACCGGTCGAGGTTGTCGTAGACGTAGTCGTAGCGGTGTCCGTTGGTGTCGGTCCACGCGGCGACGCGGTGTTCGTCGTCGTACGTGAAGCGCAGCGGCGGGCCGGAGGAGCCGGTCACCTCGGTGAGGTCGCCGTCGGTGTAGCCGTAGCGTCTGATCACCTGGTCGGTGCCGTCCGGGGCGGCTCCGACCAGGGACAGGGCGGTGATCCGGCCGTCGGCGGTGGTGAGCAGCAGGGTGTAGCCGCCGGTGTGGACGAGGCGCAGCGGGGTGCCGTCAGGGGTGTACTCGAAGGTGACGCGGGCGCCGTTGCGGTCGGTGATCTCCTCTATCCGGGCGTCTCCGTCGCCGCTGCCGCCTCCGCCCGTCGGTGGGGCGAAGTGCCGTACGCAGCCGGTGTCCGGGTCGGTGAGGGTGTAGCCGCCGTCGCGGGTGCGTTCCAGCGGCATGCGTGCGGCGCCCGCCGCCGGGAGCGTGGGCAGGCCGGGGGCGGGGTGGGGGTAGCTGAGGAGGCGGCCGTCCTCGGCGACGAACACGACGCCTTCGGCGTCGATCTCCAGCCGCTGGTCCGCGGTGGAGATCCAGGTCGGCCCGAACCAGCGGCCGGAGCGGTAGCCGGACTCGGCGTGCCGCTGGAACTCCAGCGGGAGCGACGCCGGGAGCACGACGTCGGTCTGGGGCAGGAACATCTTGCCCGTGGACAGGTCGACCGGGTCCGTGCCGCCCGCGGGCCTCTTGTCCGGCGGGTTCCGGTGCTGCTCCGGGCCGTCCTTGCGGAGTGCCGTACGGCCTTCGGTCCGGGCCGCCGTACGGGCTGCGGTGGCGCCCTTCTTGAGGGTGCCGAGGCCGCGGGTGCCCAGGAGTTCGGGGATGAGGCGACCGGCGCCCTCGGCGGGGTCCTTCATGAACCCGTCGTACATCGTCTTCGCCGTGCCCAGCGGGTCGTTGGTCATCCGGACCAGCCCGGCGGTGGTGCTGTTCAGGCTGGTGAGGTACTCGGCGGGATGGGTGACGTTGTACGGGTCGGTGGGGTTCACACTGCGGACGAAGTTCAGTACACCCGCCGTGCCCTTGACCGCGCCGCCCAGCACGTGCGACGCGGACAGGTTCAGCCCTTCCATCCCGTCCTGGGCCTGCTCGACGTACGAGGGCTTGTCCGGCGCCGCGTCCCGCGCCGCCTGCAACGCCGTACGCGTCGGCGCCGCCGCCTCGTCACGCTGCCTGCGCGCGTCGGCCAGCTTCTCCCGCGCCGCCTTCACGTCGGCCGCCCCCGGGTCCGTACCCGGCGGCTTGTCCGGAAGGGAGTCCGGGTCACGCTCGCCGGCGGGCTTCGCGTTGTACGTGTCGACCGCGTCGTTGTACGCGTCGACCTTCGCGCCGTGCGTCTCGGACGCCTTCTTGCCCTTCGCGTACAGGGCGACGGCCTCCTTGGCCTGCCCCTGCGCCCACGAGACCGTGCCCGCGAAGTCCGTCAGCGCCTTCGCCGCCTTCTCGCACGCGTCCGCCGCCTTGAACCACTTCTTCGGCTCGACCGCGACCTTCTCCCGGAACGCGTCCGCCGCCTCACCCTTCAGATGCGCCGAGTCCAGGCCCTTCAGCCCGTTGCCGACGTTCGTGAACGCCTTCTTGAAGTCCGTGAGATGACTCGCCGTCGACCGCAGCGTGGACGGGCTGCCGTGGATCAGCTTCTTCTCGTCCTCGGTCTGCCCGAGTTGGAGTTCGTCGGAGTCCGCGCCCAGGGTGTTGGCGACCGAATCGCCCTTGTCCCGCACCCAGTCGGCACCCGATTCCCAACCGACGTCGTCCAACCGGTCCGCGCCCCAGTCACTGGCCGCGTCGACGCCCTCGCCGAGCTTCTCCGCCCCCTTCTCCGCCAGATCCTCCAGCGGGTCCGGTACGAAATCCCCGAAGCCCATCAGCCCTCATCCCCCGACTGCCCCTGCCGCTGGGCGCGTTCCTCCGGCGACGGGCCGAACATCTCGTCCCGCGCCGCCTCCCGCTGCTCCTCGGAGACCCCGGCCGCGTCCATGACCAGGTCGGTGCGCATCCCCCCGAGACCGTCCTCGGTCAGCGACCGGCCGGTGTCCTGCCACGTCTGCCCGATGTCCTGCCGGGCCTGCTCGAAGGAGTCCGCGCTGTAGTCCGGGTCCAGGTAGCCGGGCGTCAGCGTCTCGCGCCAGCTCTGCCCGGTGACCTCCTCCTCCGTCGCGTGCGGGTTCCCCACCAGGGAGTTCACGCCGACCTTGAAGGTGCCCTGCCAGTACTGGTCCTCCGCGTGCACCATCCCCGCCGCCAGCCCCAGCTTCCGCGCGAGCGCGTTCGCGTCCCGCACCAACGCCCGTACGCCCCACTCCCAGCGCTCGCAGAAGCCCTCGAAGTCGTCCGCGACGCCCTTGTCCCCCGCCTCCCTCTTGGACAGCGACATCGCGTCGAACCCACTGCCCTGCAACGACCCCGTCGCCCCGCCACCGGCCGACTTCAACTCACCGATCGCGTCGTTGAGGCCCTTGGTGATCAGGTTCAGGGACTCCTTGTCGAACCGCAGATCCCCGTCGTCACTCACCGGGCCGCCCCCGCGTCACCCGCGACGCGGCGCCCGTCCTCGTCCACGTCGACGGCCACCGCGTCCGGCACGATCCCCGCCACCGGCGGGAACAGCATCGACGCGTCCTCGTCCGCCACGTCCACCGCCACACCGGCCGGACCGTCGCACGCGGGCACGACCACGTCCAACAACCGCGCGCCCAGCACCGCGACGAAGTCCCACGCCTCGTCCGGCGCGGCTCCCCGCGCCAACGCGAAACGCGCCAACGCCTCCTCGTCCGTGAACGCGTAGACCCAGCGGACCCCGCCGAACACCGCCGACATGAACCCGTCCTCGACGACCGGCACCAACACCGCCGTACGCCGCAACTCCCCCACCAGCTCCGCCGGTTCACCCGAACCCGCGCGCACAGCGGCTATCCGCTCCGCCAACACCACGACCACTCCCCCGTCACACCACCGGCCACCGGTCACGTCCACCCGGCCACGCCGTCCCCCGCCGGGAACGCCCACCGGAGGCAACCACCCGACCGTACCTCTGTGCTAGCGCACCGTCACCAGGGGAATTGCCCCCTCCGGGCGGCGAACGCGGAGGAGTGGGGCGTTCGCGTCAGGTGCGGGCCGTACGGATGCGGGTCAGCCACTCCTCGCCCAGCCGTCGCCCGTCGGGGAGTTGGTCGCGCCGGTCGTGGCGCCACGTGGTGATGATCGCCAGGACCAGGAGGCGGCACTCGCGCAGCAACGAGGCGTCGGCGCCCGGGTAGTGGGCGGCGACCTCCTCCGGCGCGTGGGCGAGGTCGAACTCGACGGGCCCCCGGCACACCGTCTCCAGGTCGATGAGGAGCGGCCCGTCGACCGTCGCGAGCAGGTTGCCCGGGTGCGGTTCGCCGTGGAGCGGCTGTTCGGGGGCGGCGCGCACGTCGATCGCGCGTGCCGTGCTCTCCAGGGTGTCCGCGAGCAGCTCCCGGTCGCCGTCCGCGAGCGCCGGGGTCTCGATGCGGTTCGCCACCAACTCCCGTGCCACCGCGATCCGTTCGGTGAAGTGCGGCACGGGGATGTGCACGCCCCGCGACCCCGCGTGCAGCCGGTGCAGCGCGTCGGCGTAGTCGGCCGGGGCGAGCGCGCCGTGCGGGGCGACGGGCTCGTGGTACGTCCACAGCGTGACGGTGAAGCCGTCCCGTTCGTACGCGCGCGGCTCCACCCGGGGGTCGGGTACGGCCACCGGGCACCCGGCGGCGGCGAGCGCCCCGGCGACGCGCAGCTCGAACGGCGCGCTCCGGTCGGTGGGCGGCGCGACCCGGGCCAGTACGTCGCAGGGCCGCAGGCGGAGGGTCAGCTTGTTGGAGTCGTTCAGTACGGTCGCGTCCTCGGCCGCCAGGCCGAGCGACGAGGCGACCGCCCGCGCGGCGGCCGTCGCGCGCCGCGCCTCCGTCGTCCGCATCCTCGCGCCCGCCCCTCCACGAAGCACCCGCCGTCACGACCCGCCGTCGCGCGCCTCGGGCGGCGCGCGGCCCGCGCACCGTACCAAGCGCGCCCGCACCCGGCTCCCCCTTTTCCCCGCCGCCCGCACGCAGGCGCCACGCCACCCGCACCCCGTACCCCGTACCCCGTTCCGCCGGGAGCGTTGACGCGGGCGCCCGCCATTCCTATGGTCGAGCACAGGAATCCCTGTACGGCGCAGGAGTCCCAGACGGCGGGAGCAGGTCGCGATGAGCAGCGGTATCGAGCAGGCGCGCAAGGCGGCGGAGAGACTGGAGTACCTCTCCGGCTTCGGGAACGAGCACAGCAGCGAGGCCGTGCCCGGCGCCCTCCCCGTCGGCCGGAACGCCCCGCAGCGCGCGCCGCTGGGCCTGTACGCGGAGCAACTGAGCGGTTCGGCGTTCACCGAGCCCCGGGCGCACAACCGGCGCTCGTGGCTCTACCGCATCCGCCCCTCCGCCGCCCACCCCCGCTTCGTACGGTCGGACAACGGCACGTTCCGCGGCGCCCCCTTCACCGACCAGGCCCCCGACCCCAACCGCCTGCGCTGGGGCCCGCTGCCCGAGCCGCCCGCCGGGACCGACTTCCTCGCCGGGCTCTGGACCCTCGGCGGCAACGGCGACCCGGCGCGGCGCAGCGGCATGGCCATCCACCTGTACGCCGCCAACTCCCCCATGGCGGAACGGGTGTTCAGCGACGCGGACGGCGAGCTGCTGATCGTGCCGGAGCGCGGCGGGCTGCTGCTGCGCACGGAGTTCGGGCTGCTGCGCGCGGACCCGGGCCACGTGGCGCTGATCCCGCGCGGCGTGCGTTTCCGCGTGGAGCCGCTGGACGCGTCCGTACGGGGCTACGTCTGCGAGAACCACGGACGCCCCTTCGTCCTCCCCGACCTCGGCCCGATCGGCGCCAACGGCCTCGCCAACGCGCGGGACTTCCAGGCCCCCGTCGCCGCCTACGAGGACGGCGGCGCGGGCACCGGCACGGACGGGGCGGCGGAGCGCCCGGTCGAGGTGGTCAACAAGTTCTGCGGGAACCTCTGGACCGCCGAGTACGACCACTCCCCGCTCGACGTCGTCGCCTGGCACGGCAACCACGTGCCGTACGTCTACGACCTGCGCCGCTTCAACGTCCTGGGCAGCATCAGCTACGACCACCCCGACCCGTCGATCTTCACCGTGCTCACCTCGCCCTCGGACACCCCGGGTCTGGCGGGCGTGGACTTCGTGGTGTTCGCGCCGCGCTGGCTGGTGGGCGAGGACACGTTCCGGCCGCCGTACTTCCACCGGAACGTGATGAGCGAGTACATGGGCCTGATCGAGGGCGCGTACGACGCCAAGGCGGAGGGCTTCGTACCGGGCGGCGGCTCGCTGCACAACATGATGTCGGCGCACGGCCCGGACCGTACGACCTTCGACCGGGCCAGCAGCGCGGAGCTGGTGCCGCAGAAGGTGGACAATGGACTGGCCTTCATGTTCGAGACCCGCTGGCCGGTGGCGGCCACCGCGCAGGCGATGGCGGCCGACCACCTCCAGGGCCGCTACGACGACGTGTGGCAGGGCCTCGAACGCCACTTCCGCCCGTGACCTGAGCAGCGCGCCCGCGACGCGGGCCCCAGGGAGCCGCCATGACCTTGTTCGCGCCGGACTCGCTCGCACTCAACCGGAAGCTCCCGCTGTGGTACCAGGTCTCGCAGTCGCTGCGCGCCTCCATACTCGGGCGCGCGCCGGACGCCCCGCTCCGGCTGCCGACCGAGGACCGGCTCGCCGAGCACTACGGCGTCAGCGTGCTGACGATGCGCCAGGCGCTCAAGGAGCTGGAGTCGGAGGGGTTGATCAGTCGGCACCGGCGGCGCGGCACGTTCATCGAGGCGGACGCGCGGCGGGTGCGGACCGTACGGCTGCTGGGTTCGGTGGACGCGATCGTGGCGCAGCAGTCGGGCGAGGAGGCGGAGCTGCTGTCGTGCCGTACGGGACCCGTACCGGCCGAACTCGCCGCGTACTTCCCGGGGATCGCGGAGACCGCCACGTACCGGCGGCTGCGCCGGGACCCGGAGAGCGGCGAGCCGACGAACTGGGCGGAGAACCTGCTGCACCCGGACGTCGCGCCGCTCGTGGACCCGGCCGACCTGGAGCGCGGGCAGCCGATGACGAAAGTGCTGCGGGACGGGGCGGGCGTGCGGATCAGCCGCATCACGGACACCGTCGAGGCGCGGCTCGCGGACCCGGAGACGGCGCAGCTGCTGGACGTGCCGCTGCTGAGCCCGATCCTGCACTACACGGGGGTGACGTACGACCACACCGGACGCGTCGTGGACGTGGCCCGCATCCACTACCGGGGGGACCGCTTCTCCCTCACGGTCACCGTGGACGCGCGCGCGGAGTGACGGGCGTGCGCGCGGACCGGCGCCGGGGAGATCCGGACAGGGCGGGGCGAGTGGGGTGGAGGAGAGTGCGGAACAGGGCATGGGGAGGGGACACGAGAACCGTCCCCCTCGGTCCTCGCGTCCCGCACGCGTGCGCTCTGCCGTACACGTGCGCGCTCAACCGGACAGACGTGCCGCCCGGCTGACGGTACGCACGCCGCTCAGCCGCGACCGCCGAAGATCGACCGGCGCAGTCGGCGCAGCGGAGCGAACACCGACACGCGGGCGCTCCTCATCTGCGTACGACTCGACACGGGGTCACGCGTGGTGATCTCCCGCATCAGCGTGGTCGCCTCGTCGGTCTGGACTTGCGGTACGGCAGGACCGGCCAGAACCGACAGATGTCGGTCCAGGCGCGAGCTCGTCGCGCCCGTGCCGCACTTCACGGCCGGTACGCGCGCCCTGCCGCGCACTGTTATCTGTTCCATGTCACTCCCCACCCATACGAGGGCTCTGGGCCCGGGCAGAGTAACCCTATCGCCCATCAGCGACACTCCGGTATCCCGGGCACTTGATTCACCTACCCCGTAAGGGCGTTGACGAACGCTGTGCGAAAAGGCGCGTGCGGGACCAGGGTGCATGCCGGATCATGGGCGCCATGTCCGACGACCCCCGCGCCACCGACGACGGGAGCCCCGTCCTGCCCTCCTCCGAGTCGCCCACGCCCACCGAGAAGACCCTGCCCGTCCGGCTGAACGTCGACGACAACGACTCGCCCTGCGACGTCATCGACGCCCTCTTCCTGGGCCGCTTCACGACCGGCGAGCAGCCCTTCGCCCGCAGCCACTCCGTGGACCGGGTGAAGAAGGACCGCACACTGCTGCCACCCGGCGCCACCGTCCTGCGGGACGCGCGCGACGACGACCGCGGCGCGGTGCTCGCGGAGGGCGACGGCTGGACGGTGCTGGTGTCGCGCTGGAACGAGGGCGCGGACGTCACCGTCACCGGGGTCACCGCGGAGCTGGCCGAGGCGCAGCTGAAGCGCGCGGTGGACGGCGCGGAGGACGAGCCGGAGCCGCAGCCGGAGAACGTGTCGATGGGCTTCTGGTACCACTCGCCGCGCCGGGGGCCGTTCCGCACCAGCCGTACGATCACGGCGGGCGCCTGGGACGAGGTGCGCGGCAACTACACGGCGCCGGTCGCGGACGCCATGGGCGAGCTGATGAAGGTCACGCCCGACGACATCTCCGGGCGGCTGCTCCTGCTGCACGGCCCGCCCGGCACGGGCAAGACGTCCGCGCTGCGCACGCTGGCGCGCTCGTGGCGCGACTGGTGCCAGGTGGACTGCGTACTGGACCCGGAACGGCTGTTCAACGACATCGGCTACCTGATGGACATCGCGATCGGCGCCGACGACTCCGAGCCGGGCAAGGAGCGGTGGCGGCTGCTCCTGTTGGAGGACTGCGACGAGCTGATCCGCGGCGAGGCCAAGTACGCGGCGGGCCAGGCCCTCTCGCGGCTGCTCAACCTCACGGACGGGCTGCTCGGGCAGGGCCGCAACGTGCTCGTCGGCGTCACCACGAACGAGGACCTGGAGCGGCTGCACCCCGCCGTCGTACGCCCCGGCCGCTGCCTCGCCCGGATCGAGGTGGGGCGGCTGACCCGCGGCGAGGCGGTGGGCTGGCTCGGCACGCCGGACGGCGTCGGGCGGGACGGGGCGACGCTCGCGGAGCTGTTCGCGCTGCGGCGGGGCGGCTCCCCGGCGTCGGTGCCGACGCAGCCGCGCGGCGAGTCGGGGCTGTACCTGTAGGACGTACGGGGGTGGGGCGTACGGGCCGGGGCGTACGTACGGCGTGCGAGCTGGGCGTACGGCCCCCGCGGGCGCTGCCGGAAGGTGCGCGCGCGAGTACGGCGGGGCGTACAACCAACGGGGCACCTGGTGGGTCTTTCGTGGCGAGACATTCCATATGGGGGAAAGGTTCAGACACATGCGTACTCGTTCCATCCGCCTCGCCACCGCCACCGCGACCGTGGCCACCCTGGCCGGCGCGGGCCTGTTGACCACCGGGCCCGCCATGGCGGCCACCGCGGGGGCGGCCACCGCCGCGCCCGCGTTCCTCGCGGCGGACGAGCTGCCGCCGCACCCGTCGTCGCCCTGGTACGCGGGCGGCGTCACGCAGGGCCTGCCCGACCCGCTGCCCTTCTGCATGGACGCGTCCGTGCCGGACGGCGACGGCACCTGGCACCGCTCGTACCACACCGAGCTGGACACCGAGGCGAGCCAGGTCAGCGTCGTCACGGACAGCCCGCAGGAGGCGGCCGACCTGGTCGCGACCCTGGAGGAGGGCTACGCGAACTGCACCGACGAGTGGCTCGCGGACAACCCGGAGGGCACCGCCTCCTGGGAGGACTACGGCACGGTCGACACGAAGGACGGCGCGCACGTGTACGGCACGAACACGTCGCTCCCCGAATCCTCGTACGACGCGCACCTGTTCGGCGTCGGCCGGGACGGCGCCACGGTGACGGTCGTGTCGTGGGGCCAGATGGGCACGCTCGACGACGCGCCCGTCGCGGACTTCAAGGGCACGGTCGGCACGGCGCTCGACAAGCTCTGACCCGCCGACGGGCCCCGGCCCGCGGCTGACGCCTCCACGGCGGCGTACGGGACGGACTCACTCCGGCTCGTACGCCGCGCGCAGCGCGTCCTCCACGGCGGCGCGCGCGGTGGCCCGGTCCAGGCCGAGCCGCCGCGCGCGGCGCGCGAACGCCTGGGCCGCGTCGGCCAGTTCGCGGTCCGCGGCGGCACCGGCGGCGGCGACGAACGTGCCGTTGCGGCCGCGCGTCTCGATCACACCGTCCGCCTCCAGCGCGCGGTACGCCTTGGCCACGGTGTTCGCCGCCAGTCCCAGCTCACCCGCGAGACCGCGCACCGTGGGCAGCCGGTGGCCGACGGGCAGGGTGCCGTCGCGGGCCTGCCCGGCGATCTGGGCGCGGAGCTGCTCGTACGGGGCGTCCGCCGCGCCCGTGTCGATACGGATCTGCAAGGTCACGCGTACGTACTCCGCTTCCGGTCGGGTTCGGGCGGTCGTCGGCCGGGGGGCGACCGCGGCCGATTCTCCCCCAGCGCGCGGCGGCTCCGTACGCGCCGGGGCCGTGCGCGCGGGCGCGCGTACGGGAGGTGCCGGGCCTCAGCCCTCCAGGCGGGCGCCGACCCGGTGCAGCGCCTCGGCGACGACGGCCAGTTCGTCGCGTTCCAGCACGTCGATCAGGGACTCCCGGACGGCCGCCACGTGCCCGGGGGCCGCCTCCTCCAGCGTTCGGCGCCCGTCGGCGGTCAGCACGGCCAGCACGCCGCGCACGTCGGTGGGGCAGGAGCGGCGGGCCACCAGGCCGCGCTTCTCCAACTGGCCCACCTGGTACGTGAGTCCGCTCTTGGACGTGATCAGCCGCGCGGCCAGCTCCGTCATCCGGACCTCGCCCTCGGGGGCGGCGGAGAGGAGGACCAGGATCTCGTACTGCGTGTGGGAGAGGCCCGCGTCCTCCCGGAGCTGCTGTTCGAGATGGCGGGCCACGAGGTTGCTCGCCCGCAGGAAGCCCGTCCAGGCCGCCATCTCGCGTTCGTCCAGCCACCTGGTCTCGGTCATGCCGACCAGTCTACTGGTTGTTCAAATTCGAACCACCCGCTACGCTCACCCCCCATAGTTCGAATTTGAACCACGCGTCCCGTACCGCCGCAGGAGGCCCCGCATGACGTCCCCCCACGCCACCACGACCGCGCCGCACTCCCCCGGCGACGGCCCGTTCGCCGGGCCGCCGCTCGGCACCGACGTGGGGCTGCTCGTCCTGCGCCTCGCGCTCGGCCTGACGATGGCGGCGCACGGCGCGCAGAAGCTGTTCGGCTGGTTCGACGGCGGCGGGCTCGACGGCACCGGCCAGTTCTTCACCTCGGTCGGCTACCCCGCCGGTGACGCCATGGCCGTCGTGGCCGCGCTCACCGAGACCTTCGGCGGGCTCGCCCTGGCCGTGGGCCTGCTCACCCCGCTCGCGGGCGCCGCCGTACTCGGCACCATGCTCAACGCGCTCGCCGTGAAGTGGGGCGACGGCTTCTTCGCCCCGACCGGCGTCGAGTACGAACTGCTGCTCGTCGCCGGTGCCGCCGCCCTCACCCTCACCGGCCCCGGCCGCTACGCCGCCGACGCCTTCGTCCCCGTCCTCCGGCACCACCGCCTCACGCACGGCGCCGGGGCCGTGCTGCTCGCCCTCGTCACCGCCGGGGCCGTGCTGCTGCTGCGCGACTGACCGCGCAGGGCGCCCACGGCCCGGCACACCATCCGTGCACGCCCGCACCACCCGTACACCCGCGATCCGGAGGAGAGGCAGCCATGGACGGCGTCAGCGCGAACGGGAACGGCGGCGACGGCCGCATGCCGGTGCTGTATCTGAGCCACGGCGCACCGCCCCTCGCGGACGACGCGCTGTGGACGGGGCAACTCGCCGCGTGGGCCGCCGAGTTGCCCCGGCCGCGGGCGATCCTCATGGTCTCCGCGCACTGGGAGTCGGCGCCGGTGACGCTGTCGGCCACCCGCACGGTGCCGCTTGTGTACGACTTCTGGGGCTTCCCGGAGCACTACTACCGGGTGACGTATCCGGCACCCGGCGCGCCGGAACTGGCCGAGCAGGTGAGGGGTCTGCTCGGCCGTCCGGTGACGCCCGTACGGGACGCGCCCGAACGCGGCCTGGACCACGGCGCGTACGTGCCGCTGGTCGAGATGTACCCGGACGCCGACGTGCCCGTGCTCCAGCTGTCCATGCCCACGCTCGACCCGGAGACCCTGCTGCGGCTCGGGCGCAGGCTCGCCCCGCTGCGGGACTCCGGGGTGCTCGTGGTGTGCAGCGGCTTCTTCACGCACAACCTGCGCGGGCTCAGCTGGGGCACCGGGCCGGACGAAGCGCCGGGCTGGTCACGGGAGTTCGACGCGTGGGGGCGGGAGGCCCTGGACCGCGGCGAGGTCGACGCGCTCCTCGACTTCGAACGGAAGGCGCCCGCCGCGCTCATGGCGCACCCGCGTACGGAGCACTTCGCGCCGCTGTTCGTCGCGCTCGGCGCGGCCGGGTCCGCGCTCGACACGCAGCGCACCGTCATCGACGGCTTCTGGGGCGGACTGGCCAAGCGCTCGGTGCAGTTCGGCTGAACGGCCGCCCCACCCCGGGAGTGGCCCCGGCCCGCCCGGGTCGGCAGCGGTCGGGAGCCGCCGTCAGGGCCGCGGGGCGTCGACCGACCACGACGGCTGCGCGTTGAGCGCCGCCACGTCCTCGTCCGTCACCCGCCGCGTACCGGCCCGCATCCGGTCCAACTCCGTCTGCGTCAGCACGTCCTCGATCCGGCGGAAGCCCTCCGGGGCGCGCTGCGCGACGGTGTCCAGCACCCGGTCCGCGGCCATGTCGCGGCAGGCGGCGAGGATCCGGTTCGCCGGGGCGCGCCGGGCCTCCTCGTACGCCAGCAGCCCCGCCGCCGGATCGCCCGGGTGCCGGGCCAGGGCCCAGGCGAGGACGCGGGCGTCGAGGACCGCCTGCGAACCGCCGTTGGAGCCCACCGGCAGCATCGGGTGCGCGGCGTCGCCGAGCAGCGTGACGCGCCCGTCGGTCCAGGAGTCCAACGGGTCGCGGTCCACCATCGGGAACTCCAGCACGGTCGGCGCCGCGCGCATCAGCGCGACCACGTCGAGGCCGTCCACACGCCAGTCGTCGAAGTGCGGCAGGAGGTCCGCCAACCGGCCCTCGCGCGCCCAGTCGGCGTCCTCCGGCGCGGTGTCCGGCACGGCGTTGGGCGCGGCGACACGCACCTCCGCGACCCAGGCGACCCGCTTGTCGGCCAGCGGGTAGACGACGACGCGCGCGGGCCGGTAGCTGCCCGCGACGAGCATCGTGCGGCCGTCCAGCGGCAGCGGCGCCTCCGTGACGCCGCGCCACATCCGGATGCCGTTCCAGCGCGGCGCGCCCTCACCGGGGTGCAGGCGGCGGCGTACGGCGGAGTGGAGGCCGTCGCAGCCCACCAGCACGTCGGCGTCGACCTCCTCCCGTCCCCCCGGTCCGCCACGGACGGTGGCGGCGGTGCGCCGCAGCACGGCCCGTACGCCGTCGGGGCGCCGCTCGTACGTCTCCAGGGCCAGCCCGGCCCGTACGGCGTCCGGGCCCAGCCGGTCCCGTACGGCGTCACGCAGCACACGCTGCAACTCGGCGCGGTGGACGGAGAGTTGCGGCCAGCGGTAGCCCGCGTACCGGCCGCGCGGGTGGCTCACGACGGTGTTGCCGTGCCGGTCGGCGTAGACCAGCTCGCGCGGTTCGGCCGCCACCTCCGCCAGCTGCTCGCCGAGGTCCAGCTCGGTCAACTCCCGTACGGCGTGCGGCAGGAGGTTGAGCCCCGCGCCCTCGGCCACCGGCGGCGGGCACGGGTCGACCACGACGACACCGCCACGGAACCCGGCGGCGTGCAGGCTGAGCGCGGCGGTCAGCCCGCCGATGCCCGCCCCGGCGATCAGCACTCGCAGGCCCTCGTCCATCAACTCCGCCCCCTGGCCGCGTGCTTGGCGTCCGGCATCCTCGGGCTCCCACGGTACCGGGACACTCCCCCACCTGCGCCGCCCGGTCCGCGACGACGTGGCCCGGGCGGAGACCTCGGCCCGGACCCGGGCGGGCGCCGCCGGGTCTCAGCCGATGTCGAGCGCCGTCCCGTACAGCCGTTCCACCCTGAGCCGGAGGACCAGCCGGCGCTCGGTGACCAGTTCCGCGAGGAAGGCCGCCTCGTCCTCCGGCCGCGCGTCCTCCGGAACCGCCGCGAGCAGCTCCCGGCCGACGGCGTCCCCCGGCACGGCCGTCGTCGCGGAGAGCTCGGCCGACCCCTCGGCGACGGCGAAGGACCAGACGTCCCCGCCCGGCACGTGCAGCGCCGCACGCGGATCGCGCCGCACGTGCCCGACCTTCGCGCGATCGGCCGTGGTGGAGAAGCGGAGCGTGCGCGACCCGGCGTCCCAGTCGTACGCCATGGTGGTCAGGTGCGGGTGGCCGCTGCGTTTGACGGTGGCGAGCGTGCCGAAGCGCTGTGCGCCGAGCAGGTCGGAGAGTTCTGCGTCGGACAGCGCGCTGGGTGCCGGTCTGCGGGTCATGACAGGTCCAACACCCGCGGGCGTCCGGTCATTTCACCGGCGCGGGCGAGCTCCCGCCCGGGACCGCGTACGGGCGGCCGGTCCCGGGCGGAGGGCACTGGCGGAGAACCCTGGCGGTCAGGGGGCCGGGGGCGCCCACGCGCCGAGCATGTCCGTCATCGCGTCCGTCAGCGCGAGTTGGAGCAGCGGCCCGTACGTGACGCGGCCGACGCCGAGGCGGCGGAAGCGCTCCAGGTCGTGCTTCACGGGGTGGGCGGTCGAGTTCACGGGTACGGAGACGGCGCCGGTCACCGCCGTGAGCAGCGCGTCGTCGTCCTGGATGCGCACCGGGTAGACGCTGTCGGCACCGGCCTGCTCCAGGGCCCGGAGCCGTTCGACCGCCTCGTCGAGGACGGCGGCGGGGTCGGCGGCGTGGAGGAAGAGGTCGGTGCGCCCGTTGATCCAGACCGGGACGCCCGCGTCGTCGGCGGCGGCGCGCAGCCCGGCGACGTAGTCGGCGTGCTCGCGCGTGTCGCGTACGCGGCCGCCCTCGGAGTGGACGGTGTCCTCGACGTTGAGGCCGACGCCGCCGACCGCGACGAGTCCGGCGACGAGGTCCGCGGGCGTCTGCCCGTAACCGGCCTCCAGGTCCACGGACACGGGTACGTCGACGGCCGCGACGATCGGCCGGACGGCGGCGAGCACCTCCTCGAAGGTCTGCCCCTCCTGGTCGGCCGCGCCACGGGAGTCCGCCAGGGGGTGGCTGCCTACGGTCAGCGCGGGGAAGCCGGCGGCGGCCGCGGTCCGCGCGGACCAGGCGTCCCAGACGGTCGGCAGTACGAGCGGCTGGTGTTCGGCGTGCAGTTGCCGGAGGCGCTGAGCGCGCGCGACGGTGCTACGGGAGTCCATGCGGAGGACGCTACCCCCGCGCGCACCACCCGCGTGCGGCGCACCGCCGCGCGCCGTACGCGCTACGGCGCGTCGTCCGGCCCCTTCGTGGCCGCCGCCTCCTCCGGCCCGGCGTCCGTCGGGTCCGTGCCGGCCGCCGGGGCCGCCTTCGGGCGCCGCTTCGGGAGCAGCGGACGCAGCCACGGCCAGACCAGGAGCAGCGCCATCACCCCGTACACCGTCACCGAGAACGGGGTGTTGACCAGCCCCGACAGGTTGCCGTCGCTGAGTTGGAGCGCGCGGCGGAGCTGGAGTTCGGCGCCGGGGCCGAGGATGACGCCGATCACGGCGGGCAGCACCGGCAGCCCGAAGCGGCGCATCAGCAGCCCGATCAGGCCGATGACCAGGAGGATCACCAGGTCGACGGGCTGGCCGCCGATCGCGTACGCGCCGACCGCCGCGAAGAAGAGGATGCCGGAGTAGAGGTACGGGCGCGGGATGCGCAGCAGCTTCGCCCACACCGGCGCCAGCGGCAGGTTCAGCACCAGCAGCAGCACCATGCCGACGAACAGCGACGCGATCAGCGCCCACACCAGGTCGGCCTCGCGCTCGAACAGAAGCGGTCCGGGCTGGATGCCGTACTGCTGGAACGCCGCCAGCATCACCGCGGCCGTCGCCGTCGTCGGCAGGCCGAGCGTCAGCATCGAGCCGAGGGTGCCCGCCGCGGAGGCGGACGACGCGGACTCGGGTCCGGCGACGCCCTCGATGGCGCCCTTGCCGAACTCCTCCGGGTGCTTGGAGAGCCGCTTCTCGGTGACGTACGAGAGGAACGTGGGGATCTCCGCGCCGCCCGCCGGGATCGCGCCGAAGGGGAAGCCGATCAACGGGCCGCGCAGCCACGGCTTCCACGTGCGCCGCAGGTCGTCCCGGTCCAGCCAGGGGCGGCCCACGGGGATGGACTGCGCGGAGTTGCGGCGCAGATGGGCCGCGACCCACAGAGCCTCACCGATCGCGAAGAGACCGACGGCGACGATGACGACGTCGATGCCGTCGGACAGTTGGAGGCTGCCGAAGGTGAGCCGTTCCTGGCCGGTCATCTGGTCCAGCCCGACGAGGCCGAGCGTGAGGCCGATGAGCAGCGACGCGAAGCCGCGTACGCGTGAGCTGCCGAGCACCGAGGTGACCGCGACGAAGGCGAGCACCATGATGGCGAAGTAGTCGGGGGCGCCGATGTCGACGGCGAGCTCGGCGACGGCGGGCGCGAGCGCGACGAGCGCGATCGTGCCGAGGACGCCGCCGGTGAAGTGCCCGATGGCGGCGGCGGCGAGGGCCTGCGCGCCTCTGCCGGCGCGCGCCATCGGGTTGCCCTCGATGGCGGCGACGACGGCGGCGCTCTCGCCCGGCGTGTTCAGCAGGATCGACGTGGTGGAGCCGCCGAACATGCCGCCGTAGTAGATCCCGGCGAACATGATGAACGCGCCGGTCGGGTCCAGCCCGTATGTGACGGGCAGCAGCAGCGCGACGGCCATCGCCGGGCCGATGCCCGGCAGTACGCCGATGGCGGTGCCGAGGAGGACGCCGACGGCGGCCCACAGCAGGTTCAGCGGGGAGAGGGCCGTGCCGAAGCCGCCCAGCAGGGAGTTGAGGGAGTCCATGGCGGCTACAGCACCTCCATCAGGGGGCCGCCGGGCAGGGGTACGCCCAGCAGGTTGTTGAAGACCACGAAGGTCACCACCGACAGGACGGCCGCGACGAGCGGGTCGCGTCGCGGGTTGCGGCTGCCCAGCGCGTACGACGAGCCCCAGAACAGCAGCGCGCCGGACGCGGGGAAGCCGAGCGGTTCGATCAGGACGGCGTTGGCGAGGAAGATCCCGGCGAGCAGCGCGACGGTGCGCCAGTCGCCCGGCTCGTCGAGGTCGACGTCCTCGCCGCCCTCGGCCTCGCCCCTGCCGCCGCGGAGGACGTCCACGGCGAGCAGTACGGCGACGAGCAGCAGCCCGGCGCCGACCACGTACGGAACGGTCTTGGGACCGACGGGGCCGCGCTGCGCGAAGCTGGTGTCCATGGTCAGGGCGTCGCCGAGGACGAGGACGCCGACGGCGAACAACAGCGCGCACAGGCCGAGTTCGGACCGGCCGCGCAGTGCGGCCCGCCAGCCGGTGGGGCCGTCCCCGACGGCGCTACGGGGGGTTGCCGCGCCGTCGGGGACGGTGGCGCCCTGGGGGGAGGGGGCGCCGTTGGGGAGTGGTCGGTCGTCGGACGGTACGGAGGCCGTTCCGGTTCCGGGGTCGGACGGTACGGGCGCGGTGGCGGAGGCGGCGGCGGAGTCGGCGGCCGGTACGGGCTCGGCCTCGGGAGCGGCGGGGGTGCCGGTCGCGGGCGCGTCCTCGGGACCCTCTCCGGCGCCCTTTCCGATCGGGTCGTTCACAGTCCCAGCTCCTTCAGCACCGAGTCGGCGCGCTTCTCCTGGGCGGTCAGGAAGCGCCCGTACCGCTCGCCCGTCTGGAAGGCGTCGTCCCAGCCGTTCCGCTCGAGCGAGTCGCGCCACTCCTCCGTGCCGTGCAGCTTGCGGAAGAAGCGGATCAGCCGGTCGCGTTCCTGGTCGTCGAGGCCGGGCGGGGCGACGACACCGCGCCAGTTGGTGAACTCGACGTCCAGGCCCGCCTCCTTGAGGGTCGGCGCGTCGAACTCCGCCGTCCGCTTCGGGCCGGTGACCGCCAGCAGCCGCAGCTCGCCGGACTCGATCTGGTCGCGGTACTCGCCGAGGCCGGAGACGCCGAAGGCGACCTTGCCGCCGAGGACGGAGGCGAGGAGTTCGCCGCCGCCGTCGAAGGGCACGTAGTTGACGTCCTTCGGCTCGATGCCCGCGGCGCGCGCCATCATCATCGGCGCCAGGTGGTCGGGCCCGCCGGGCGACGAGCCGCCGCCGACCGGCACCGAACCGGGCTTCTTCGCCCAGTCGGCGCGCAACTGCTCGAACGTCCGGTACTTCGAGTCCTTCGCGACGACCACGATGTTCGGCTCCTCGACGAGGCGCGCGATCGGCGTGGTGTCGCTGAGCGTGGACGGCGAGTGGTTGGTCTCCGCCGCGCCGACCACGCCGAGGCCCATGAGCATGGCCAACTTGCCGTTGCCGCGCTCGTTGACGAGTCGGCTGAGGCCGACGGTGCCGCCCGCGCCGGGGAGGTTGAAGACCTCGATGTTGTGGTTGAGCCCGGCGTCCTCGGCGTCCTTGCCCGCCGTACGGGCGGTGATGTCGTAGCCGCCGCCCGGCGTGTTGGGGACCATGATCTGGAGGCCGGGGATGTTGGTGCCGGTCTCGGCGCCGTCGCCCGTGGTGAGCAGCGGCGGCCCGACGAACACGAGCAGCGCCGCCCCGAGCAGAGCGAGGAGGGTACGCGGTCGCACGTGTGACACCGCCTTCCGTACGAGGGGGAGGGGGACGGGTGGTACGCGGGGAGGAACGAGGGCGACGACCCGTCGGGAACGGGCGGCCGCACGTGGGGTGTGAGACCGCCCACATGTTTCCTACGGCGGGGGCCGCTGTCTCGCTTCTGGTCTTAAGGAGAGTTGTGGTCGTTGTGTTCGCGGCCGTCCCCGGCCTCGCGCACCGGCACGCGGGGCGCCCGTACGGGCCGTGGGCGCCCCTTCCGTGACGGCCGGGGGCCTCTCCGGAAACGGCGCGGCAGCGGGCCGTCGCCGGAGGGCGAGGAGCCGCGGCGCGGGGAACGCGGCGCGGGAACGCGTACGCCCTCGGTGGACTTCGGCGGCGACGGCACCCGCGACCTGGCACTCGGCGACGACGGGAACCGCGCGGGCGACCCCGGCGGGGAGGAACCGGCCGGGGTGCGGGGCGCGTTCACCGCCCACCCCGGCGGGGGCGACCTCGCCGCCCGGGTTCACCGGGGGCGGCTCACAGGAAGCGGCGGATCGGCACCACGGACGCCTCGCGCATCCGTTGCAGCCGTGAACGCTTGCGCCAGCGGACACCGCAGATCAGCTCGCTGTGCGCCAGGTCCTCCTCGAAGTGCGCGTCGAGGGTCGCGGTCAGCCCCTGGTCGAGGACGGCGAGCATGACCTCCTCGTCGTGGTCCAGGGAGCGGCGGTTGAAGTTCGTCGAGCCGATCAGGGACGCCACCCCGTCCACGGTGATGACCTTCGCGTGCATCATCGTCGGCTGGTACTGGTGGATGCGTACGCCGCACGCGATGAGGTCCTCGTAGTGCCACTGGCCCGCCAGTTGGCACACGCGCTTGTCGGTGTGCGGCCCCGGCAGCAGTATCTCCACCTCGACTCCGCGCCGCGCCGTGGCGCAGAGCAGCTCGACGAAGTACGTGTCCGGGGAGAAGTACGCGGTGGCCAGCCGGAAGCGCTCCTCCGCCGATTCGAGCATGACGCGGATCAGGGTCTGCATGTCCTGCCAGCCGAAGCTCGCGGAGCCGCGCACCACCTGCACCACGGCGTCGCCGTGCCGTCCGTGCTCGGAGAAGCGGTCGCGCTCGTCGAACAGCGCCTCGTGGCACTCGGCCCAGTTCTGCGCGAAGGCGGCCGCGATGCCGTCCACGGCGGGGCCGCGGACCTCGACGTGGGTGTCGCGCCACTCGTTCTCGTTGCGCGCGTCGCCGCACCACTCCTGCGCGATGCCCACCCCGCCGGTGTACGCGGTGTGTTCGTCGACGACGAGAACTTTGCGGTGGCAACGGTGATTCTGCTTCAGCGGGGAGAGGTAGAGCGGCTTGCGGAACCAGGCCACCTGCACCCCGGCCCGCTCCATCTCCGCCAGCTGCTCGGCGTCGATCAGCCGGCTGCCGAAGCCGTCCAGCAGCAGCCGTACGCGCAGCCCGGCGCGGGCCCGTTCGGCCAGCGTCTCCGCGAACTCCCGGGCGATGTCGCCGGTCCAGTACACGAACGTCATCATGTCGACCGTGTGCTGGGCGGAACGGATTCCGGCGAGCATCGCGGCGAAGATCTCGTCGCCGTTGCGCAGCGGGACGATCGCGTTCCCGTCGGTCGCGGCGATGCCGATCAGCCGCTCCAGCCGCCGTCGCATACGGACGGCGCGGTCCTCGGCCGAGACGGCGGCCCGCGGTCCCGGTGCGCCCGTCGCACCGGGAGCACCCGCAGCCCCGGGGGCCTCGGGAGACCCGGGGGCACCGGGTGCCTCCGGGGTGTCGGGCGTGCGGGGTCTCCGCTCCGGGGACTCCGGCGCCTGCGGGGTTTCCTGCGCGGTCATCACGTCACCTCACCGACACGGACGGGGACCCCGGAACCGGGAGCGGCCCGGCGGGGGTTGGCTGGCGGCAGCCGATGGTACCCGCACCCGGGGACGGCCAGGTGACGGGCATATGCGAGCGGTGGCCGATATGTGCCGCGCGGCGAAACGGCCGTGCCGCGGCGGCATGGAACGGGCGCGGCGGGGCACCCGGTGCCCACACACCCTCACAAGGGTCGACTCGGGAGGCCCCATGGTCATCGGCATCGTCGTCGTCTGCGCGGTACTCGCCGTGCTCGCTTTCTTCGTGCCGCGACTCTCGCGGCACCCGGAGCGCGGCACCCAACGCACCCTGGGCCTCGGCTCCAGGGCGGGCAGCAAGGCGCCCGGCCCGCTGGGCCGCCTGCTCAGCAAGCCGTTCCGCAGCAGCTCCAAGGCGGTCTCGCGCAGCGGTGCGGCGGGCCGTCGGGGTCGCGGCCGCATGCCGTTCTGACCCCGGACGCGGCGGAGGCGCGGCAGGCATACGGACCTGGGGCCGTACGGGCGTGAGGCCCGTACGGCCCCAGGCGCGTGGGCCCGTACGGCGCGGGGCGCGTGCGGGAACTCCGCGTACGGGAACTCCCTTCCCTCGCACGCGAGTTGACGTACGGCATGGCGCGCGGCGGCGGCGGACCGGTCAGAGACGGGCCGAGGCGCGTGTCCGGACATGTCAGGGTACGGACTCCTCCGTCGGGCGCCTTCGACGGCCGAAGCCTTAGCTGCCCGTCATCGCTTCCTTAAGCCCTCCGTAAGAGCGGCCTCCGCGCGAATTCCACGGCTAGCGTGCTGATCGATGACGCACCCCCCGCAGCAGCCGAAGGAGTCCCCACGATGAGCGCTCGGACAGCCATGACAGGGCAGGGCGCCGAGACCGCCCGCCGGGTAGCCGTCCGCACGGCGGCGTGCGGCATCGCGCCGCTCGCGCTGATCCTGACGACCGCGGAGACCGCGACCTCGCACGGTTCGATGACCGACCCGGTGAGCCGGGTGTCGGCCTGCTTCGCGGAGGGCCCGGAGAACCCGCAGTCGGCCGCGTGCAAGGCGGCCGTCGCGGCCAGCGGCACGCAGGCGTTCTACGACTGGAACGAGGTGAACATCGCGGACGCCGCCGGCAAGCACCGGGAGATCATCCCGGACGGCGAGCTGTGCAGCGCGGGCCGCGACAAGTACAAGGGCCTGGACCTGCCCCGCGCGGACTGGCCCGCGAGCGACGTGAAGTCGGGCCCGCACAGCTTCTCGTACAAGGCGACGGCCCCCCACAAGGGCACCTTCCAGATGTTCATGACGAAGGAGGGCTACGACCCGACGAAGCCGCTCAAGTGGTCCGACCTGGAGGCCGAGCCGTTCGCGGAGGTCACCAACCCGGCGCTGGAGAGCGGCTCGTACGTCTTCGACGGGACGATCCCCGAGCGCTCCGGGCGCCACCTGATCTACAGCGTGTGGCAGCGTTCGGACAGCCCCGAGGCGTTCTACACCTGCTCCGACGTCGACTTCGGCGGTTCCGGCGCCAAGGCCGACGACGGCGCGGACGCGGCGGAGGCCGGTGCGGCGCCCGCCGCACCCTCCGACGAGCAGATCGCCGCGGAGCGCGACAAGTCGACGGTCGACCACAACGGTCACGGCGGTGACGCGCACGGCTCCCACGACGGGCACTCCGCCGACGACGGCGCCGCGGGCGCCGACGAGTCGGGCGTGCGGCCGAACGGCGGCGGCGCGAAGGAGGTCGAGGGCGCCGAGAAGAAGGCGCCGAACCTGGCCGAGACCGGCGGCGACGACAGCACCACCGGTATCGCCATCGGCGGCGCCGCGGTACTCGCGGTCGGCGCGGGCGTCGTCTTCGCGACGATGCGCCGCCGCCGCGCCTGACGGTCGGGGTCGGCCCACCCCCCCACCGGGTCGGCCCCGACCGCACCACCCGCCCCACGTTCCACCGCCCCACCCCCGCCGTCCCGCCCGGCCCCACGACGGACGCGACGGACCCCCACCGGGGCACGGCAGACTCCGTACGGCACCAGCCCGCCGTACGGCCGTGCGACCGGCGTCGCCGCCCCACTCCGCGTGCTCACAAGGCGGCGGCGCCGGTCCCACATCTCGTACGGGCCGGACGCGTACGGGTCCCCCACCCCGTACGCGTCCGGCCCGTACGTCCCCCGCGCGGCGCGCGTCCCCCACGGCGTGCGTCACCGACGACCACGGCCGCCCGGCCCTTCCCAGGGGGGGTGCCGCCCTCTCCGCACGACCACGCCGTACGGGCCCGGCCCAGGCCCCGAGGGAGCGGCGTGGCACGGCGCGGAGAGGGCGGTCCGGCGGGACGTGTCGGTGCGGGCGCGCGTCTGGGAGCGCCGGGGGCGCGCGCCTAGGATCGGACGCATGACGACACAGATGGTGGAGGTCACGTCCCAGTCCGAACTCCGTGAACTCGTCGGCGAACCCGCCCGGCACACCCTCGACAAGGCCCGCCCCGCGCTGCACGCGCTCGACCGCGAGTGGCTGACCCGCTCGCCGCTCTGCCTGATCGCGACCTCGGACGCGGACGGCGGCTGCGACGTCTCCCCGAAGGGCGATCCGCCGGGCTTCGCCAAGGTCCTCGACGACCGTACGCTCGCGATCCCGGACCGCCCCGGCAACAGGCGGATCGACACCCTCCGCAACATCCTCGCCAACCCGCGCGTCGGGTTGATCTTCCTGATCCCCGGCCGCGGCGACACCCTCCGGATCAACGGACGGGCCCGGATCGTACGGGAGGCGCCGTTCCTCGACGAGATGGTCGTACGGCGCAACCGGCCGAAGCTCGCGATCGTCGTCGACGTGGACGAGGTCTACCACCACTGCTCCAAGGCGTTCCTGCGCTCCGCCACCTGGCAGCCGGAATCCTGGGAGCCGGACGCGATGCCGAGCCGGGCCCGTATCGCCAAGGCGCTGGACCGTCCCGACGAGTCGCTGGAAGCCCTGGAGACGTACTACGGGCCGCGCTACGCGGAGAAGCTGTACGGCTGAGCCGGTCGGGTCGCCCGCGGGGCCGGGGCGACGGCTCCACGGGCCGGGCTCTACCGCTGGGGCGGGGCGCCGGGAGGTGGTTCCAGCAGGGGGAGGTCGGCCTTGGTGAGCGTCGTGGTCACGAGCAGGTCGGTGATCAGGTTGTGGTTGAGGGCGTTGCCGACCGGCTGCGGCACCTCGTCCTCGACCAGTCCCGGCACCCCGTGGTCCCGGCTCAGTCGGGCGCGGACCTTGGAGACGATGTGCGCGGCCCGGCTCGGCCCCCACTTCTCCCCCGGCCGCAGCCCGCCCAGTTCGAAGGCGGCCTGGGCCCACGTCAGGGGCTGCGGCTGCGGGTCGTTCTGGAGGTAGCGGCGGCCGAGGCAGACGAGTACGAGCCGTTCCTCCGGGGTGAGGCGACGTGGCTCGCGGTCGCTGGTGTCCTGCTCGTACGCCTCGGGCGCGCCCGCCGCCCCCGCCGCGCGCGGCTGCGCCGCGACGATCCGCACCTCCAACAGGTGCTCCTGGCGCGGGGAGACGACGAACAGCGGGGTGTAGCCGGACGTCAGCTCCACCCGGTCGCCGTTGAGCACGAGGCGCGAGCCGGGGAAGCGGATGGGCAGCTTCCCGGTGTTGGTGAGCACCCAGCGCGCGTACGTACGGCTGATCACGCCCTGGCGCCTGCTCACGCACGTGTCGCCGACGCCGACGCAGACGTGCACGTCGGGCTCGTTCCGGCCGAAGAGGAGGGTGAAGTCCGTACCGGGGGCGACGCTCATGCCGCCGTTCGCGCCGAGCACGAACAGCGTGCCCGTACGAGCCGGGGGGACCCCTCGGCTGAGCGTGCCGATGTCCTTCGGCAGAAGGCTCACCCTGTGCGCCGTACCGGCCATCGCGTACGTCCCTCCTCCCGGCCCGCGCACCCGCGCGGGGCCCGGTCGCCCCGGACCGCCGTACTCCCGGCGGCCGTTCCGACGCTAACCCGCGCGGCCCGCGAGGGGTCCCGGCCGTACGGCGTCCTCCTCGGTGGCGAGGCCGTCCTTGTCCACGTCGTACGGGTAGCCGGACGTGGGACCCGGCGGGTGGCTCTCGTCGCGGGTACGGACGCCGTCGACCAGGACCCGGTACCTGATCCGGCCCGAGTCGAGCCGCAGGCGGAGCCGCCACTCGGCGGCGCGGGCACCGCCCCGTACGCGGAACGTCCGGCGCCAGGGCAGCGGCACGTCCTCCAGCCGGGTGAAGCGGCCGTCGACCGCGTAGGCCAGGGAGGCGAGCGGGGCGTCGCCGGTGATCACGAACTCCAGCTCCACGTACGGCGGTTCGGCGGGTCCGGACGGGTCCGTCCACGGGTGCGGGAGGCGCCGGGCGAGGACGGCGGCGGAGGCCGCGAGGGCGGACGCCGCCGCGACGAGCAGCGCGCGGCGGCCGGGGCGGACACCGGCGCCCGCGCGCGGGGGCGGTGGCGGTGGCGGCGCGGGTGCGGGGGCGGGGGCGGGGGCGGGCGTGGGCGCGGGTGGAACGGGGTGGACGGGCGGGCGGGGCGGCGGTGGGTCGGCCGCCGCGACGGCCTCCGCCTCGATCGCCGCCGCCACGGCGCGCGGCAGCCACTCGGCGCCGGGCGGAGAGAAGGGCGGCGCGGGCGCCGCCTCCCACGCGGCGGCGAGCCGTACGGTCAACTCGGCGGCGGTGGGCCGTACTTCGGGGTCTGGGCGAGAGCAGGCGGCGAGTACGTCGCGGAGCGCGCGCGGCGTCTCGGGGCCGCCGGGGGCGGCCGTACCGAAGGGGGGCGGGGGCTGGGCGGTCAGCGCGTGGTGCAGTGTCGCGCCGAGGGAGTGGATGTCGCTCGGGGTCCAGGCGTCGCCCGCGACCTGTTCGGGGGACATGTAGTCCCAGGTGCCCGCGTGGGTGCCCACGGGCGCCGCCTGCCCGCCCCGCCCCGACCGCGCGCCGGGCCGCACCTGTCGGGCGCGCGCCGCCGGGCCCGCTCCCGGGCCCGCTCCCGGGCCCGCCACGGCCGCCGAGCCGAAGTCGACGAGGCGCGGTCCGGTGGCCGTCAGCAGCACGTTCGCCGGGTTGACGTCCAGGTGCGCGATCCCCCTGCGGTGGAGCTGGTCCAGCCCCTCCGCGAGCCCGGCGGCCAGCCGCAGCACCGTGCCGCCGGGGAGCGGCCCGAACCGTTCCACGGCCTCGCGCAGCGACAGCGACGGCAGGAACTCCGTGGCCAGCCAGGGCGGTTCGGCGTCCGGCGCCGCGTCCAGCACCGCCGGGCCGTACGTGCCGCCCGCCGCGCGGGTGGCGGACACCTCGGCCCGGAACCGTTCGCGGAAGTCCGCGTCGGACGCCCGCGCGGCGTGCGCGACCTTGACCGCCACCGCCAGCCCGCCCCGGGAGCGGCCGAGGTAGACGACGGCGGAGCCGCCGCTGCCGAGGCGCGCGAGGACGCGGTAGCCGCCGACGCGGCGCGGGTCGGTCCCGTCAAGTGCCTCCACGCGCGCCCCCGTTCGTCCCTCCGCCGCCCGCTCCCCCACCCGCGCCCGTACCGGTACCGGTGTCCCCGGCGGCGGGCGGGTCCACGGCCTCCACCTGCCCGCCCGCCGTACCGACCAACACCCGCCCGCCGACCGCCAGTACGCCCGCGCCGGAACGGGAGGCGGGGCGGTACGTCGCGTCCGCCGCGTACGTCCACAGCACGCGGCCGTCCGACGCGTCCAGCGCGTACACCCGCCGGTCGGGGCCGCCCACCCACAGCACGCCGCCGGACCGGCCGAGCAGGTACGACCCGCCGTGCGGGTCCCGCCCGCCCCGGCCGAAGCGCCGCGACCACGCCTCCGCGCCGTCGCGGGCGCGCAGCGCGCGTACCCGCCCGTCCGCCTCGTCCACGTGCAGCAGACCGCCCGCGGCGGGCCACACGGAGCTGCGGTAGTGGAGCGCCCGCCGCCAGACGGGGCTCCCGTCCCGGGCGCGGAGGGCGTACAGCGTGCCGTACGTGTCGCGGGCCGCGACCAGGTCCCCGCCCAGCACGGCCCGGAGGGGAGGCTCCTCCGTGGCGCGCGTCCAGCGGACGCGGCCGTCCTCCGCGTCCACGCCGGTCAGGACGCCGTCCCCGGCGGCCACCACGAGCCCGTCGTCGGCCGTCAGGTCCAGGCCGGTGACGCGCGCGGTCCAGCGCCGCTCCCCGTCCCCGGCGTCGAGTCCGGCGACCTCGCCCTCCCCGGCCAGGCAGAACACCGGCCCGGCGGCGACCCCGGCCCCTGCCCCGGGGGAGCCGGGCGGCAGCCGGTGGGTCCAACGGGTCGCGCCCGAGGCCGGTTCCACCGCGCGGAGGACCGCCGTCCGTTCCCCGTCGGAGCCGAGGAGGTACGCGGTGTCGGGTCCGACGGCGACCCGGCTCGCCCCGTCCGCGCCGCTGGGGCGGCGGGACCACAGCACCCGGCCGGTGCGGGGGTCGAGGGCGTGTACGCCGTACCGCGCGCCCTGCGCCGCCAGCACCACGCCCCCGGCCGCGTACAGCTCCGGGTTGTCGGGCGGCCCGGGGCTGTCGGACGGGCTGTCCGACGGTCCGCCCCCGGTGAGGACGCGCCGTCGCCAGCGGCGTACGGCCTCCGGGTACCGTCCGGCGTCCGGCACCTCGGCGCCGGAACCGCCGTCGTCCGTACGGCCGTCGCCGGTACCGTCGTGCCCGGGGAACGCCCGCTCCGCGAGCAGCGCCGCCCCCGCGCCCGCCGGTACGGCGACCGCGACCGCCAGCAGCCCGCGGCGGCGGGGCCCCGGGTCCGTCCCCGCGTCGCCCGGCCCCGGTGCCGGTGTCCCCACCGGCCCCTCGGTCGTCTCGTCGGACGGCAGGCCGCCGTCCCCTTCGGACGCCCGCGCGCCGTCCGTTCCCCGTTGCTCCGGCTGCCCCGATCCGCCCTCCCCCGGGGGCAGTCGGGCCAGCTCGGCGCGGCGCGCCGCGACCTCCGCGGCGACCGCCTCCGCCAACGGCGCGGGCAGCCAGCCGGTGCCCCGCACCAGCGCCTCGGGCCCCTCCAGCCGGTCGCGCAGCGCCGCGGCGCGCTCCAGCACCGCGGCGGCGGTGGGCCGCCGTTCCGGCTCCCGCCGCAGGCAGTCCGCGACGAGCGCCCGCAGCCCGGCGTCACCGAGCGCGCCGAGGTCCGGGCGGGCCAGCCGTACGCGTTCCAGCGTGGCGGCGCGGCTCCCGGCCGCGAACAGTTCGCGCCCCGTGGCCGCGTACGCCAGTACCGTGCCGAGCGCGAACACGTCGCCGGGCGGCCCGGCGAGGCCACCGGACGCCTGCTCGGGCGACATGAAGCCGGGCGTGCCGGGTACGGCGCCGGGGAGCGTGAACGCGGTGGCGTGCTCGGCGCGCGCGACACCGAAGTCGATCACGCGGGGGCCGTCGGCGGTGAGCACGATGTTCGCGGGCTTCAGGTCGCGGTGCGCGAGCCCCGCCCCGTACAGGTCGACGAGGGCCTCGGCCAGGGCGGCGGCCAGCCGGTACGCCGTCCCGACGGGGAACGGGCCGAAGCCCGCGACGGCCTCCCGCAGCGTCGGTCCCGGCAGGTGGGCCGTGACCAGCCACGGCACCGCCGCCTCCGGGTCGGCGTCCAGCAGCGGCGCGGTGAACACGCCGGTGACGCCACGCGCCGCCGCCACCTCGCGGGCGAACCGGGCGCGGTAACGGGCGTCGCGGGCGAGGTGCTCCCGTACGACCTTCACCGCGACCGTACGGCCGCCCGGCGAACACCCCAGGTACACGGTGCTCGTGCCCCCGGCGCCCAACCGGGCCAACAGGCGGTGGCCGCCCACCCGGCGCGGGTCCTCTGGCAGCAGCGGCTGCACGAACGTCCCTCTCGTCCCCGTGAGACGGGGCACCGCCGCGCGGGACCGCCGTCCCGCCGCCGTCCCCCGCCCTCCCCCTCACGTCACGCCCCACCCCGGGCGACGCGCACGACTGTAGTCGCACGGGGACGGCGCGCAGGCACACTCCGGCGCGGTACGGGCGGGCGCACGCGGGCTGTCGTACGCGGCCACGTGCGCGCGGGCGGACGTACGGGCGCGGGCGGACGTACGGACACCGCCTAGCCCGGCGTGGTCGGGCCGCCGGGGAGGAGGCCCGCCAGGCCCGCGGCCGCGCCGCCGAAGCGCAGCCGCGCGCGGTCCGCCGCCGCCTCCGCCCGCCGGGCGTTGTCCTCGCGGGGGTCCAACGGGAGCTGGCGGGAGGCGAGTTCGGCGGCGGTGAGGTCCTCGGCGCGCAGTTCGACCGCGCGTACCCGGGCCCGTTGGAGGGCGAACGCGTCGTGCAGCGCGTACGCGGTGGCGGCGAGCAGCGGGGTGTGCGCGGTCGGCTCCGCGAGGCGGCGGGTCCGGGTGAGCACGGAACGGTCCGCGCAGCGGACGGTGAGGGTGAGCGCGCGGGCGACGCGGCCCTCCGTCCGCAGCCGGAAGCCCAGTTCGTCGGAGAGCCCCAGCAGCGCGCGCCCGCGCACGCCCGCGTCCAGCTCGTCCCGGTCGAAGCGGCGCGCGGCACGTACCGAACGCGCGGGCGCGCCGGGCGTGACGGGTGTCGGGTCGACGCCGTGCGCGCGCTCCCGTACGAGGCGGCCGTGGGCCGCGCCGAGGATGCGCTGGAGGGTGTACGGGTGGGCGGCGGCGATCCGGCCGACGGTGTGCAGGCCGTACGCGGACAGCGCGCGGGCGGTCGCCGGGCCGATCCCGTACAGCGCGGCGGCGGGCTTGGCCGCCAGGAAATCCGCCGTCCCCGCCTCCCCCGGGGGCACGCACCGCACCGCCCCCGGCGGCCCGTCGTGCGCGGCCATCCTGGCGAGCAGCGGGTTGACGGCGACGCCGACGGTGCAGTCGGCGTCGTGCAGGGCGGCCGCGCGCAGCCGTACGAGCGCGGCGAGCCCGGCGGCGTCCCGGCGGAAGTAGCGCAGGGCGCCGCGTACGTCGGCGAGGGCCGCGTCGGGGGGCAGGGCCTGGACGACGGGGGTGATGTCGGCGAGCACCTCCAGCAGTTCCGGGTAGCGGGACGCGGCGCGGGCGCCGAAGTGGACGTACAGGACGTGGGGTTCGGCGCCCGGCTCGCACCCCGGCGCGGACGCGGGTCCGCGCCCCGGCGCGGGCTCCGGCCGGTGTTCGGGCGCGCGCTCCGGCGCGTCCGCCGGGTGCGGGTCCGGGTGGGGGCGCGGGCGTACGGGATCGGCCGGGTGCGCGGGGCGTACCGGGGGCACCGGGTCGGCGGGGTGCCGGGGGGCGCGTTCCGTCATCCCGCGCTCCCCGGGCTGGAGTGCCACATCCCGCGCGGGGTCTTCGGGGAACCACCGGCGGGACGGAGGTCGGCCCAGGGGTGCATGCGGTAGCCGTTCGGCATCTCGATGCGGCGCCCGCCGCCGGGGTCGCCGCCGTTCCCGCCACCACCGCCGCCGTCTCCGGGAGCACCGTCGCCGGAGCGGTCCCCCTCAGGGCCCGCCCCGGCGAGCCGGGCGGCGACGGCCTCCAGGCCGCCCGTACGCCGGAGTTCGGCCAGTTCGGCCAGGTCCCAGGCCGCCGCCCCGACCACGCTGAGGCTGCGCGGGCCGCGACGCTGCACCACACCCCGTACGAGCAGCAGCCAGGAGTGGAAGACGGTGTGCGCGCACGCGGCGTGCGAGTCGTCGAAGAAGGCGCAGTCGACGAGCCCCGTGCCGTCGTCGAGGGTGGCGAAGACGACCCGCCGCCCGCTGCGGATGGGCGGCGTCTGGGTGGCCGCCTTGGCGCCCGCGACCAGGACCGTCGCGCCGTGCGGCGCGGCGCGCAGGGCGCGGGCGGAGTACGCGTCCAGCTCGCGGAGGAACTCCGCGTGGTCGCCCATGAGATGGCGGGAGGCGTCCATGCCGAGGACGCCCAGCTCGGCGTCCAGCCGTTCGTCCCGGTCGAGGTCGGGCAGGCCCGCCGGGTCCGGCGCCGCCGCGTCGCCGAGCACCAACTGCCCCGCGCGCCCGCCCGGTCCGCGCTGCCGCCGGTGCAGCTCCGCGATGTGCAGCAGCATGTCCCGCCGGTTGCCGCCGAACGCGTCCAGCGCCCCCACCCGCGCCAGCCCCTCCGCGACGGGGCGGGGCGGCCGGGCCCGGCGCCACAGGTCGGCCAGCGAGTCGTACGGCTGGCCCGCGACGATCCGTTCGGCGTCCGCGGTGCTGATGCCCCGCACCCCACCGAGGGCGAGCCGTACGCCCGGCGCGCCCGCGCCCGTACCCGCGCGGCCCGCGCCCGCGCCCGCACCGGCGCCCGTCCCCGTATCCGCGCCCCCGTCCGTACCCGCGCGACCCTCGTCCCCGCCCGGGACCTCGACCCGGTAGCCGACCCCCGACCGGTTCACGTCCAGCGGCAGCACCGGCACCCCGCGCCGCCGCGCGTCCGCCAGCAGCAGCCGCTTCGGGTACATGCCCGGGTCGTGCTCCAGCAGCCCCGCGTAGAACGCCGCCGGGTGGTGCGCCTTCAGCCACGCCGACTGGTACGTGGGCACGGCGAACGCGACGGCGTGCGCCTTGCAGAAGCCGTAGCTGCCGAACGCCGCCACGATCTCCCAGGTGCGCGCCACCGTCTCCGCCGTGTGCCCGCGCCGTTCCGCCTCCCGCGCGAACCAGGCGCGTACCCGCCCCTGCCGCTCCGTGTCCGACAGCGCCCGCCGCGCCTCGTCCGCCAACGCGCGGTCGCAGCCGGTCATGACGGCGACGACGTCGATGATCTGCTCGTGGAAGACCACCACCCCGTACGTGTCGCGCAGCGCGTCCGCCAGGTCGGGGTGCGGGTAGCGCACGGGACTGCGGCCGTGCCGCGCCTCGATGAACGGCCGCACCATGTCGGCGGCCACCGGGCCCGGCCGGAACAGCGAGATGTCCACCACCAGGTCGTGGAAGTCGGCGGGTTGGAGCCGCCCGATCAGGTCGCGCTGCCCCGGCGACTCGATCTGGAAGCAGCCGAGCGTCTCCGCGGAACGGATCAGCCCGTACGTCTCCGGGTCGTCGCGCGGTACGTCGTCCAGCTCGACGTGTCCGCCGCCCGTCCGCGCGATCTCCCGTACGGCGTGGGCCATCGCGGACTGCATCCGCACCCCCAGCACGTCCAGCTTGAGCAGCCCCAGGTCCTCCACGTCCTCCTTGTCGAACTGCGACATCGGCAGGTGTTCACCGCTGGTCGGTACGACGGGGGTGCGGGCGCGCAGCGAGGCGTCGGAGAGCAGCACCCCGCAGGGGTGCATGGCGACGCCGCGCGGCAGCCCGTCCAGCGCCTCGACCAGCGACCAGAAGCGGTCGCCGTGGCGTTCGGGGTCGATCCCGCGCAGTTCCGGCAGCTCCGCCAGCGCGGTCCGCGCGTCGCGCGCGCGGATGTGCGGGAACGCCTTGGCGAGCCGGTCGGTCTCCGCCGGGTCCATGCCGAGTGCGGCGGCCACGTCGCGTACGGCGTGCCGTACGCGGTACGTCTCCGGCATCGCGACGGTCGCGACGCGCTCCGCGCCGAAGCGGTCGAAGACGGCGCGGTAGACCTCGATGCGGCGGGCGGACTCCACGTCGATGTCGATGTCGGGGAGAACGGCGCGACGCGGGGAGAGGAAACGTTCCATCAGGAGCCCGTGCTCCACCGGGTCCGCCTGCGCGACCCCCAGCAGGTGCACCACGAGCGACCCGGCGCCCGAACCGCGCGCCGCCACCCGTATCCCCAGCTCCCGCACGTCCTCGACGACCCGCGCGACGGTGAGGAAGTACGAGGAGAAGCCGCGCCCCTCGATGATCCGCAGCTCGTGCTCCAGCCGCCGCCAGCGCGCGCCGTCCCGGTCGTGGCCGCGGCGCACCATGCCCGCCGCGCACCGCGAGCGCAGCACGCGGGCGGCCGTCCGCCGCTCCGCGCCCACCAGCCGGGCCTCGGGGAAGTGCACCCGCCCGATGCCGAGGTCGTCCTCCGGGTCCACCCGGCACCCGGCGGCCGTCTCCTCCGTCAGCCGGAGCAGCCGGTGCGCGGCGTTCCGCCGGTGACCGGCGGCCTCCGCGACCCGTACGGCCGCCTCGGCCATCTCGGCCGGGCCCTTCAGCCAGCGCTCGCCGCCGTCCAGTCCCGCGCGCTCGTCGACCGGCACGAGGCGGCGGGCCGCGTCCAGCACGTCCGCGACGGGGCCCTGGCCGGGGTCGGCGTAGCGCACGGCGTTCGTCAGCACCGGGCGTACGCCCTCCTGCACGGCCAGCCCCAGCGTCCGCGCCGCGTCCCGCACCGGGCCGTGGGCGGGTACGGCCAGCCGCAGGTCCGCGCCGAGGACGTCCCGCCACGCGCCGAGCAGCCGCGCCGCCCGGTCGGGGCGACCGGCGGCGAGGGCGCGGCCGACGTCGGAACCGGCACCGAGCAGGACCGTCAGCCCCTCCGGCCCCTCGGCGCACAGGTCCCGCCACTCCAGCAGGGGGCGCCCGCCGTCGGGCGGTGACGTCGGGCCGTCCGGGTACGCCCGGCCCGCGTGCGCGGCCGTCACCAGGCGGCACAGTTCCGCCCATCCGGCGGCGCCGTCCCGCGCGAGGAAGACGACCCGTTGCGCCGACTCGTCGACGAAGGCGCCTCCCCTGGCGGGCGTACGGCGGCGGCGCACGTCGCTCCGCGGCTCCGCCCGCTCCCCCACGGCCAACTCCACTCCGTACAGGGGCCGCACCCCCGCGCGCGCGGTCGCCTTGGCGAACCGGACGGCGCCGGCGAGGGTGTCCCGGTCGGTCAACGCGACCGCGTCCATGCCCCGTTCGGCCGCCCGGCGGGCGAGCAGGTCGGGCGGCGAGGCGCCGTAGCGCATGGAGAAACCCGAGGTCACGTGCAGGTGCGTAAAGCCACCCATCCGCTGCTCCTCGCCCTCCGGCCTCCCCCCGGCCGTTCCGTCCCGTCCGGCTTCCGCCTCTCACCATAGACCAGAAGTCGAATATGTGTTCGACAAGGAGGGCCCGCCGAATCAGCGACGAACAGATACGGAGAGTGACGAAACGAGCGGAAGGGCGAGGGCGCACGGGAGTTGCCACCCCTCGCTATACACCTCGCGTATACACAGTGCGTATAGTGCTGCCCCATGACGGAGACGTACCTGCTGCCGATACGGACCGCGGCGATCCTCTTCCCCGTGCTCGCCCTGCTGACGTTCGTGCCGACGGCCGTCGTCCTCTACCGGCGGCACGGCATCATGACCCGCTGGCGCGTGCTCGCGGTCTACGGCGGCGCGTACTACGCGCTCTCGGCCTTCTGCATGACGGTCGTCCCGCTGCCCTCCCGGGCCGTGGACGTCTGCGCGAAGTACCCGACGTTCGCCGACCCCCAGTGGACGCCGGGGACGGCCTTCGCCGACATCTGGAAGGAGTCCGGCCACAGCGTCACCCTGGGCGCGCTCGTCCTGCACAACTCGGCCGTCTGGCAGACCGTGTTCAACCTCTTCCTGCTGCTGCCGCTCGGCGTCCTCGCCCGCGTCCACTTCCGCCGCGGCCTGCCCGCCACCGTCGCGGCCGGGGCCGCCTGCTCGCTCTTCTTCGAACTCACCCAGTACACCGGCCTCTGGGGCCTGTACGCCTGCCCCTACCGCCTCTTCGCCATGGACGACCTGCTGGTCAACACCGCCGGCGCCGCCGTCGGTTGGGCCCTCGCGGCGCCGCTCGCGCGCGCCCTGCCCGCGCTCGACACCCTCGACGACAGGGCCCTCGTACCGGGCCGGGCCCCCTTCGGGCGGCGGCTGGTCGCGCTGCTGCTGGACATGACGGGCGTGTTCCTGCTGACCGGCGTGCTCACGGTCCTCGCCATGGTCCTGCTCTCCCCCGGTACGGCGGAGTGGGCGCCGTTCGTCGCCTTCCTCCTCTGGTACGTCGTCGAGCCCCGGCGCACCGGCGCGACCCCCGGCAAGCGCCTCCTGCTGCTGCGCCTGGTCAGGACGCGGGACGGCGGACGGCCGCACCCCGCCGCGCTCACGCTGCGCGGGGCGCTGCTCGTCCTGCCGCAGCTGCTGCTGTGGGCCGTCGCCGGGCTGGTCCTGAGCCGCCTGCCCGGCGGCCCGGACACGGTCGTCACCGTCGCCGTACGGGGCGACACCGGCGACACGGGCCAGGCCGTACGGGACGCGGGGCTGAGCGGGTCGCGGGAGTTCCTCTCCACGCTGGCGAGCGACCCGGCCGCCGGGCTGGTCCTGCTCCTCGTCCTGCTCGGCTGCCCGGCCCTGGTGGCGGCCTGTGCCCGCGCGGTGCACCGGCACCCGGAGGGGCTGGGGCCGCACGACGTGCTGTCGGGCGTACGGAACGAGGCGCTGCCGCCCACCCGTACGCGCGCGGCGGACCGGGACGGCACGCGGGACGGGCGTACGGCGGCGGGCGGCGGCGACGCGCACGGGGACGGCGCGTACGGGGACGGCGGGGCGGGCGACGCGCTCGGGGACGTGCCGGACCGCGCGGGGGAACGGGCCGCCGCGCACGCGGGCTCCGGCGTCTGACCGGGGCGCCTCCGCGCCGGGCGGCCCCGGTCAGCGGACCACGGAGACCGCGAACGGCCGGAGGCCGTGGCGCCGTACGAGCGGGGGCACCACGAGGACCATCGCCTCCGTGGCGCGGGCGGTGGCGATGCCGCCGAGGTCCTCCAGCCACGCGGGCGGCCAGCCCAAGTCGCCGAGGAGCCCGGCGACCGTCCGCTTGGCGTCCTCGTCGTCGCCCGACAGGTACGCGGTCGGCGGGGTGGCGAGCTGCCCGGGGTCGGTCATCACCGTGAACAGCATGGTGTTGAGCGTCTTCACCACTCGCGTCTCCGGCAGCGCGGCCTGAAGCTCCTCACCGAGGCTGCCGCCGGGGTAGCACAGCTCACCGAGCGGGCCGTCGGCGGTGGCGCGGGTCGCGTTGGCGACGTCGACGAGGATCTTCCCGGCCAGTTCGGCGCGGAGGGCCGAGAGGCGTTCCAGGGAGGTGTCGCCGGGGGTCGTGTTGATCACGACGTCCGCGACGGCGGCGGTCGCGCGCTGGTCGGCGCGGGCGACGCGGGGGCCGTCCGCGGCGGCGTCGTCCGGCCCGTCGGGCGAGGGTACGCGGCTGCCGAGGGTGACGTCGTGCCCGGCCGCGGCGAGCTTGTGGGCGAGTGCGCCGCCGACGCGGCCGGAGCCGAGGATGCCGATGCTGATCATGGGTGCTGCTCCCTGTCGGGGTGGGTGGTCGGTCCGTGGGTGGGTGGTCGGTCCGCCGACGGGTGATCGCCGGACACGGCGGTCATGGTGCTCGGGGTGGTCGGGCGTCAGGCGAGCGGCGCCAGTACGGCGCGGGCGGCGGCGTGGACGCCGGGCGCCGCGGCGAGGAAGTCGCGGGACGCCGGCGTCCAGGGCGCACCGGCCAGGTCGGTGACGGTGCCCCCGGCCTCCGAGACCAGCAGCGCGCCCGCGACCAGCCCGGACCGTACGTCGGAGAACTGCCAGAACGCGTCCGTCGAACCCGCCGCGACATGCACCAGTTGGAGCGTGGCGGGGACCGAGACCCGTACGACGAGCCCGTTGAGGAGCATCGCCGTGACCGAGTCACCGATCCGGCGGAGGGTGCGCGCGTCCTCCCCCGGCTTGGCCTGGCCGGTGCCGGTGAGGGCGGCGGCGAGGTCCGTACGGGCGGACACCGTCAGGGGCCGCCCGTTGCGGCGGGCACCGCCACCGGCGGTCGCGGTGTACGTGTCGCCGGTCAACGGCAGGTGCACGACGGTGAGTTCGGGCCGGTTGTCGCGGACCAGGGTGGCGGTGACGGCCCAGTCCGCCATGCCGTGCACGTGGTTGATGTTGCCCTCGGCCGGGTCGACGACCCACCACTCGCCGGGCGGGAGCGCCCCGCCCGCCAACTCGTCCTCGGCCCACCGCGATCCCGGGCGCGCCTGGAGCAGGGGCTCCCGCAGTACGGCGAGCACCGCGTCGTCGTTGGCCTGGAGCGCGCCGACGACCTCGGCCAGGCTGACGCCGCGGGCGTGCCGGGTCCAACGGTCGCGGAGGGTCGCACCGGCGTCCTCCACCGCGCGGGTCACGGCGGACAGCAGCGCCGCGTCGGCGGCTTCGGGTACGGGGACGGGCGCGGAGAGGGCTGCGGACACGGGTACGGGCGCGGCTGAGGACATGTTCGGCTCCCTGGGGGTGGTGGTCGGCGCGGCGGGTGGCGCCGCGTCCGTGCCCTTCACGCTAGGCAGCCCGACCGTTAACGACAAGTGCATGCTTCTCACTCGTAGAGTTACTCGCATGCAACTGGATCTGAACCTCCTCACCGCCCTCGACGCGCTCCTCGAAGAGGGCAGCGTCGCCGGTGCCGCCGACCGGCTCCACGTCACCCCGCCGGCGATGAGCCGTTCGCTGGGCCGCATCCGCAAGGCCACGGGCGACCCGATCCTGGTCCGCACCGGCCGGACCATGGTGCCCACCGCCCACGCGCAGGCGATCCGCGCGCAGGTGCACGACGTCGTACAGCAGGCCCACCACCTGCTGTCCGCCCAGCGGGAACCCGAACTCGCCACGCTGGAACGGGTGTTCACGGTGCGCCTGCACGACTCCCTCACCGCCGCGCGCGGTCCGGAGCTGATCACCGCCGTGCACACGCGGGCCCCCGGCGTACGGCTCCGGCTGACCGGCGAATCGGGCACGGACGGGCCGGAGTTGCGGCGCGGCGAGGTCGACCTCGCGTCGGACACGGCCGCGCCGTCCCTGCCGGACCTCCGGCACCGGCTGGTGGGCGAGGACCGGCTGACCGTCACCGTACGGGCGGGCCACCCGCTCACCGAGGGCGGCGGCGAGGGGGACGGCGGCAGCGGCGCCGACGACCTGGCGCGGTACGCCGCCGCCGAGCACGTCACCGTCTCGCGGCGCGGACTGCTGCGGGACCCGGTCGACGCCGTACTCGCCGAGCACGGGCTCACGCGCCGTGTCGTCGCCACCAGCCCCACCACCGACACCGCGCTCCGGCTCGCCCTCGGCACCGACCTCGTCCTCACGCTGCCCGAGGCGGTGACCCGTACGACCCGTGCCCAACTCGGCCTGGTCACCGTGGCGTTGCCGGTGGCGATGCCCCCGGTGCCGCTGTACCTGGTGTGGCACGGACGCTACGACAACGACCGCGCCCACGCCTGGCTGCGCGACCGCGTCGCGGAGGCGCTCCAGCCGCTGTTCACGCCGACGGACGGGCCCGCGTAGGGAGTTGCCGCCCGCGCGCACCCCGGCCCCGGCCCCCGGTCGGCCGTCCGGCGCCCGGGTACGCGCGGGGTACGGGCCCGAACTCCCCTACTCCGTACGGCCGAAGCGCGCCACCGCGCCCGTCTCCAGCGCCGTCCACATCGCGCCGTCCGGTCCCGCCGCGATGCCGTGCGGCTCGGAGGACGGCGTCGGCAGGTCGTACTCGTCGATCCGGCCGTCCGGGGTGATCCGCCCGACGCGGTTCGCGCCCCACTCGGTGAACCACAGCGCGCCGAGGCCGTCCGGCGCGATGGCGTGCGGCCGGGCAGCGCGGTCGGGCAGCGCGTACTCGTCGACGCGCCCGTCGGGCGTCATCCGCCCGATCCGCCCGGCACCGATCTCCACGAACCACAGCGCGCCGTCCGTACCGCACGCGATGCCCACCGGCGCGGCCGGGACGCCGTCCTCCCGCGTCGGCAGCGGGTGGACCTCCACCTCGCCCGAGGGCGCGAGCGCGCCGATCGCGTCGACCCGGTTCAGCGTGAACCACAGGCGGCCGTCCGGGCCCGCCGCGATGCCCGAGGGGAACGAGCCGGGCAGCGGCACCGGGAACTCCGTGATCTCCCCGTCCGTGGTGATCCGCCCGATCCGGTCGGCACCGCCCTCGGTGAACCAGAGCGCGCCGTCCGGCCCCGCCGTGATCCCGAACGGCCCGGCGTCCCTCGTCGGCAGCGCGTACGACGTGACCTCGCCGCCCGTGGTGATCCGTCCGATGCGGCCGCCGCGGAACTCGGTGAACCACAGCGCGCCGTCCGGCCCCGCCGTGATGACCGACGGGCCGCCGTCGGCGGACGCGAGCGCGTACGAGGTGACCTCGCCGCCGGTCGTGAGCCGACCGATCCGCCCCTGGTGGACCAGCGTGAACCAGAGCGCGCCGTCCGGCCCGGCGGTGATCCCGTAGGGCCCGGCCTCCCGGTCGGACACGGTGAACTCCGTGCAGGATCGGCTCGGTCTGTGCGGCATGGCGGTTCCTCGGGGTGGACTGGCCGCGCGGACGGATGGGCCACGGCGGCGACGGGGCTGTGCTGCTACGAGCTGCGGTGTCGCGGGCACGGCCGGGCGGCGGAGGCGGGCCGTACCGCGACTGCGGATGCTAGCCGGGCCACGGCCCCCGCGTCCCCCGAAATCGCGGACCGGGCCGCCCGCCGCCGCCCCGGCGGCGCGTTCCGCGCGCCGAACTCCCCCGCTCCGTACGGGAGTCGGCCTCCCCCGCGCGCCCCGCGCCGTGGGGCGTGCCGGAGGGGTGGAACTCGGCGGCGTCGCCGCCGAGTTCGGTGGCCCGCGTGAGCAGGGCGGCGAGGCGTTCGACCGCCTTCCGGCCGGCCCGCTGCTTGATCAGGCCCTCCTTGGCCACACCGCGGAGGTGGACTCTCGTCCCCGTGTCACCGAGGGAGGACACCGTCATGGTGACCACGGCGGGGTTGAGGTTCAGCGCGCCCGACCCCATGACGAGGCGGACGGCCGCCCGCCCGCCCGTGGCCCCGGACTCCTCCACGACCTGGCCGACCGTGGCGACGAGGGCCCGGATCTCGACGAGGGTGTCCGCCATCGACGTGCGGCAGACCACTTCCCGCTCGTGGACGTCGTCGCCGAGCCGACGGGCGACCCAGGCGCTCGCCGGACCTCCGAGCGCACCCAGCTCCGATGCCAGCAGTTCGTCCTCGCCACCCGTCACAGCCCCCACCTTCCCGTCACGCGGGCACCCCGTCGACCCCGTCAGGACCAGGATCTCGCGCCCCCGGAGGTCCGGCGTCGGCGGCACCCCCGGTCCCGCCGCGCGGTCGGTACGGCGCGGGTCCTCAACTCCCGTACACGTACGGCGTCGTGGTGGCCAGCGGCACGAAGCCGAGCCGCCGCAGCACCGGGCGGCTGTCGTCGGACGCGTCCACGTGCAGGTGGGTGTAGCCGCGTGCGGCGGCGAGCCCGGCGCGGTGCGCGACCAGCGCGCGGTAGATGCCGCGCCCCCGCCACTCCGGGACGGTGCCGCCGCCCCACAGCCCGGCGAAACGCGTGCCGCGCGGCAGCTCCAACCGGGCCGCGCACACGGGCCGTTCACCCGCGAGCACCACGACCGCCTCCAGCGTCTCCGGCGCCTCCGCGAGCTGCCGGAGCAGTTCGTCGCGCAGCCGCAGGCGGCCCGCCCCGAACACCTCGTCGTGCGCCGCCGCCATCAGCTCCACGCCCTCGGCGTCGGCCACGCGCCGCAGCCGTACGCCCTCGGGCAGGACGACCGCCGTCGACAGCCCCGCCACGGCGGCGACCATCACCGTCTCGCGCGGCTCCGCCGTGAGACCGGCCGCCAGCAGGCGCCGGCCGAGGTCGGCGGGCCGGTCGTGGGAGTACAGCTTCCACTCGAAGCCGCGCCCGAGCCCCGCGTAGTGCCGCACCTGCGCGGCGATCGCCGCGTCGGCCGTCCCCGCGTCGAGGTCGGCCCAGACGACGCCGGTCCAGCCGCCGTCCGCATTGGTCTGCCGCACCACGCCGTACGCGTCGCGCTCGACCCGTACGCCCGGCCCGGCCCGTACGCCCCGCCGCAGCTCCTCGTCGTACGCCGCCAGCAGCGCCCCGCCGTCCACCGCCGCCACGCCCACCCCCGCGTCGTCCATGCACCCACCCGAGCAGGGTGGGGGCACGGCGGCAAGCGGGTTTCCACGGGGCGGCCCCGCGCGCGGCGACGGAGTGTGACCGACGTCAAGGGTTTGGCGCCCGTGACCGGCTCAGGGCAGGGTAGGGGGAGAGACGGAAAGCACAAGGACACAAGCAGCACGGACAGCACGGACACGTACAGCAGAAGGAGCCCCATGAGGATCGGGATCGTCGGAGCCACCGGTCAGGTCGGCGGTGTGATGCGCGGGATTCTGGCCGAGCGGAACTTCCCGGTCGAGGAGCTGCGGCTGTTCGCCTCGGCCCGCAGCGCCGGGCGTACGCTGCCCTGGCAGGGCTCGGCCGCCGGACTCGGCGCCGGGGACCTCACCGTCGAGGACGCGGCCACGGCCGACTACACGGGCCTGGACGTCGTCCTCTTCTCGGCCGGTGGCGCGACGTCCCGCGCGCTCGCCGAGAAGGTCGCCGCGCAGGGCCCCGTCGTCATCGACAACTCCTCCGCCTGGCGCCTCGACCCGGACGTCCCCCTCGTCGTCTCCGAGGTCAACCCGGAGGCCGCCCGGAACCGCCCCAAGGGCATCATCGCCAACCCCAACTGCACCACCATGGCGGCCATGCCGGTGCTCCGTCCGCTGCACGCCGAGGCGGGGCTGACCGCGCTGGTCGTCGCCTCGTACCAGGCGGTCTCCGGCAGCGGCCTCGCGGGCGTCGCCGAGTTGGACGGGCAGGCGCGGAAGGCGGTCGAGAGCGACGCGACGCGTCTCACCTTCGACGGCGACGCGGTGGACTTCCCGGCCCCGGACACGTACGCGCGGCCCATCGCGTTCAACGTGCTGCCGCTGGCGGGCTCGATCGTGGACGACGGCCTCGGTGAGACCGACGAGGAGCAGAAGCTCCGCAACGAGAGCCGGAAGATCCTCGGCATCCCGGAGCTGAAGGTGTCCGGCACCTGCGTCCGGGTGCCCGTCTTCACCAGCCACTCGCTCCAGGTCAACGCCCGCTTCGCACGCCCCCTCGACGCGCGCCGCGCGGCCGAACTCCTCGCGGAGGCACCGGGCGTGGAGCTGTCCGACGTGCCCACCCCGCTCCAGGCGGCGGGCCGCGACGCGAGCTACGTCGGCCGTATCCGCGCCGACGAGACGGCGGAGAACGGGCTGTCGCTCTTCCTCAGCAACGACAACCTCCGCAAGGGCGCGGCGCTCAACACCGTCCAGATCGCGGAGCTGATCGCGGCGGAGTAGGCCCGTACGCGCGCCGGGACCGTACGCGCCCGGCCGTACGTACGGGGCACGGAACGGCGGGAACCCCCCGGATCTCTCCGGGGGGTTCCGTTCTGCCTGGGTCGGACGCTACGTCGGTCAGCCGATCTCGGCGCCGAAGGCCTCCAGCGCCTCACCGACGGGCTGGAAGTAGGTCTCGCCACCGGCGGAGCAGTCACCGCTGCCGCCGGAGGTCATGCCCAGCGCCTTGTCCTCGGCGAACAGGGCGCCACCGCTGTCGCCCGGCTCGGCGCAGACGTTGGTGTGGATGAGACCGTCGACCGTGCCCTCGGGGTACGAGACGGACGCGTCGACCGCGAGGACCTCGCCGTCGTGCAGCTGCGTGGTGCTGCCGCTGCGCTGGACGGTCTGGCCGACCTCGGCCTCGGCCGCGCCGGAGATGGCCTGCGTGCTGCCGTCGTAGAGGTTGACCTCGCTCGGGTGGTCGGCGTCGCCGGTGTACTTCGCCAGACCGTAGTCGTCACCCGGGAAGCTGCCGTCCTGCGTGGTGGCGATCTCGCTGCCGCCCTGCGAGTCGGACCAGCTGTCCACCGCGTTGGTGCAGTGCCCGGCGGTCACGAAGGCGGCCTCGCCGCCGACGGTGACGTTGAAGCCGAGCGAGCAGCGGGAGCCGGAGCCCCAGATGGCGTCGCCACCGGCGATCTTGGTGGTGAACTTGCCGTCCGTGTGCTTCAGCACGGCCTTGCCGTCCTGCGCCGCGACCTGCTTCTTCAGCGCGGCGAGCTTGTCGCCCTTGACGGTGCTGTCGGCGGTGACGACGACCTTGTTGGTCTTCGGGTCGACGGAACGGGACGTGCCCACCACGTCGTTCTCCGTGAGCGACTTCTTCACGGTGTTGAGCTGGGCCATCGAGTGCTCGACGACCTTGGCCTCGGCACCCGCGGCCTCGACCTTCGCCTTGGCGCTCTCGTCGGTGACGTTCACGACGAGCTTCTTGGCGTCGGCGTCGTAGTAGGTGCCGCCATTGCCCTTGATCTCGGACGTGAGGTCCTTGGCGAGGGTGCTGGCCTTGGCCACCGACAGGGTGTCAGCGGTCGCCGGCTCGGACGCGTTGGCGTTCGACAGGGTCAGCGCACCCGTGACGAGGGCGGCGACGCTGGTGCCGACAACGGCCATACGGCGCTTGGAAATACGACGGTTGTTCGTCAACTCAATGCCTCCAGTGGGGGTTGGGCCCGCCCGAGTCAGAGCGGTCCCGGAGGAAGAACGGACACAGCCACCCCGTGAGGGGGAGTCGCGTCCATGCCAACTTGCCCGGCGAGTATTACGCGAACGTCAGTTGGCACACAAGGGTGCGAGGTCCGGCTGTCCCGTTATGCCCCGTCAGATGCAGGATTCCGGAGGGATTTCCCCTGAATCGCCCCGGTACGCCGGGCCCATATCGGGCATCTCGCCACGTCCCACGCGTCGCTCCTCCCCCGCCACACGCTCCGTCCCCACGTCCACGCGCCCGCCGTCCGGCACCGTCGCACCGGCTCCCACCTGCGGCGGCGTACCGGCGAGTACGGACCGCTCCGTACGGTCGTCCGCACCGCCACGGCCGCCCTCCTCCGAGCCGCGACCGTCCTCCCCCGGGTCACGTCCCGACGACTCCCGCGGCCACTCGACCGGTTCGCGCTGCGAACGGTCCAGGAAGCGCAGCAGCTCCACGGGGAACGGCAGCACCAGCGTGGAGTTCTTCTCCGTCGCGACCGACGCGACGGTCTGGAGCAGCCGGAGCTGGAGCGCGGCGGGGGTGTCGGACATCGCCTCGGCGGCCTGCGCGAGCTTCTTCGACGCCTCCAGCTCGGCGTCCGCGTTGATCACCCGGGCCCGCCGGTCCCGGGTCGCCTCCGCCTGCCGGGCCATCGACCGCTTCATCGTCTCCGGCAGGGAGACGTCCTTGATCTCGACCCGGTCGATCGTCACGCCCCACTCCACCGCGGGGCTGTCGATCATCAGCTCCAGGCCCTCGTTCAGCTTCTCCCGGCTGGAGAGCAGGTCGTCCAGCTCGCTCTTGCCGATGATCGAACGCAGCGCGGTCTGCGCCATCTGCGAGACCGCGAAGCGGTAGTCCTCGACGCGGATGATCGCGTCCGCCGGGTCGACGACCTTGAAGTAGACGACGGCGTCGACGCGCACCGTGACGTTGTCCCGCGTGATGCCCTCCTGGGCGGGCACCGGGAGGGTCACGATCTGCATGTTGACCTTCTGGAGCCGGTCCACGAACGGGACGACCAGCGTGAAGCCGGGCTGCTTCAGCTCCTGCCGGAGGCGGCCGAGACGGAAGACGAGCCCCCGCTCGTACTGCCTCACCACCCGGGCCGCCGCCGCCACGTAGAGCGCGCCACCACCGAGTCCCGCCGCAACCAACTCCACGACCATTACGGCCCCCAAAGTCCGTTATACGGACAAAGGTAAACCTCGTCCCGACCCGGGGTCGAGGGCCGCGCACGGGTCCGCGCGGCCGTACGTCGCGGCAGCGGTCGACGGCGCCTCAGCAGTCACACGAGCAACACTCGCAGCACTCGCAGCACTCACAGCCGTCGCAGTCGCACTTGTGGCAGCAGCCCTCCCGCGTCTTCCGACTCCACGGCCCCTCGTACTCGTCCTGGCAGCACATCCGGCACGTGCAGCACAGCGCGAGGAAGACGCCGCAGCCCGCCAGCAGCGACCGCTTGGGCGGCACGCCGCCCGGTCCGGGCCCGTGCCCGCCGCCGTACGGCCCGCCGGGTCCGCCCGGCGCCCCGCCGTAGGGGTTGCCGAACGGGTCGCCGCCACCGGGCCCGTACGGCGCCCCCTGCCCGCCACCGCCGTGCGGCCCGCCGTGCGCCCCGTGCCCGTGCTCCCCGGGTCCGCCCGCCGCGCCGTGCGCGCAGGTCGCGCCGAACGCCCGGTCCACGGCCCGCGGCAGCTCGTGCGCGAGCAGCACGTGCGCCAACCCGCCGTCGGTGAACTCCGCGTCCCGCAGCGCCAGCCGTACGCCGCGCACCGCGTCGTCGCACAGCCGCCGCACCTCCGCGAGCGGCGTCGCCGTGGCCACCACCGGGTTCCACGCGCCCGCCGCCTCATCCGCCGTCAGATCCTCGACTGCGTCCAGGAGATGCGCGAGACGGCCGAACAGTCGCCCGGCCTCCGCCAGCGGCGCCGCGTTCCCCGGCCGCCCGGCGAGGACCGCGGTGTGCGCGAACGCGGCGGCCGTCGCCGTCTCCGTCGGCTCCGTGACGGCGAGCAGCGAACCGCCCGGCCGCGCCGCCGCCTCCACCAGCGGCTGCCGGTCCACGGCCGCGGTCAGCACCGCCGTGTCGAAGCCGAGGTCCGCGCCCGTACGCGCGCCCGCCCGGTCCCAGCCCGCCGCCACCCGGCGCGCGGCGGCGGCGAACGGGCGGCGCGCCAGCAGCCCGTCGCCGTCCGCGACGTGGTCCCGCGTCTTGGCCGACGCCAGCACGAGCGAGACGGACGCGGCCAGCCGCGCCCCCTCCCCGCGCGCCACCGACGCGGTCCGCATCCCGCGCAGCGGGCAGGGCCCGGCCGTACGGCGCAACTCCTCCGCGCGCGGCGCCTGTGCCTCGGTCAGCACCGAGACCAGCAGCCCGTCGTAGTTGGTGACCACCCGCGCGAACTGCCCGTGGTCGCCGCGGAGTGCGAGGCAGAGCCCGCACAGGTGCGCCGTCCAGGACGTCAGCAACCCGTCGCCCAGCCGGTGGCGGCAGGGCCGCACGATTCCGAACACGCTTCCCCCGTTCCTTTGTGACGCCGGATCACGTTGTCCGGGTCACGGGTCCCTCACCCGTCCGTCAGCGCCGCCACCCGTACGGCGGGACGTGGCAGAACTTGCGCACCGTCACCACCCCCGTACGGAAAGAGCCCTGATCCGGCGCCATGCGCTCTGCACCAGAACCGTCACGAATCACGGCCTTGGTGGCAATCCGCTTGGCACAACGTCCGCATCATGCATGACCATAGGATTGCGGAACCCGCGGCGGTGCCGCTATCGACAGGTTATCGATGCCGCACGCAGAGGAGAGGAGGCGTCCAATGGGATCGGTGCGCAAGGCGAGTGCCTGGCTGGGCCTCGTCGACGACAGCGAGATGCGTTACTACGACGACGACTACGCCGAGGGGCCGGAGCCCGGAGACGCCGCACGCGAGCCGTGGGTGACGGACCCGCGGGTCCGGGTGACGGCCGAGGCCGCACAGGACCAGGGCGGCCGGATCGCGACGGTCACCCCGTCCGGCTTCCGGGACGCGCGCGGGATCGGAGAGATGTTCCGGGAGGGCGTCCCGGTGATCGTGAACCTCACCGCGATGGACTCGGAGGACGCCAAGCGCGTCGTGGACTTCGCGGCCGGGCTGATCTTCGGCCTCCGCGGTTCCATCGACCGTGTGGCGACGCGGGTCTTCCTGCTGACCCCCGCCGAATACAAGATCGTCAACGGTGAGGACCGCCGCACCGAGGGCGGCTTCTTCAACCAGAGCTGAGCCGGCGGCCTCTCGGCCCCGGCCGGAAGGGGACGGCGCCCGGCTCCTCGTACGGGACCGCCGTGCCCGGCCGCCGGGGTTCCCGCGCGCCCCGGGGGCGGGCGGGGCCGCCGGACCGGTGTGCCCTGCCGCCGCCCGGACCCGTCCGGCCCGGACGGTGCTACGGGCGCCCGCCGCCGGTCGGCACGAGCGACGCCCCGCCACGGCCCGTACGGACACCGTCCGCGCGGCCCGTCGGCACGTCCGCCGCCCGCCCCGGCGCGGCAGCCGTCGCGCCCGCGCCGCCCGGCCCGTCGTGGTCGCCCGGCCCGTCCGCCGCCTCGTCCCGGTCGGGGTCGGCGCACTCCATCGTCCGGGGCAGCCGCAGCGCGGCGAGCGCGCCGAGCAGCAGCAGCCCGGCGCTGACGAGGAGCGTCATGTGCATCCCGTGCACGAACGACACCCGCGCCGCGTGCAGCAGCACCCCGCTGGCCGGGTCACCGAGGTGCGCGGCCACCCCGTACGCCTCCCCCAGCGAGTGGCTGGCGTCGCCGCGCGCGTCGCTGGGCACTCCGGCCACGTCGCGTACGCGCGGCGCGTAGGCCGCGTTCATCACGCTGCCGAGGAGGGCGATCCCGATGCCCGCGCCCAGTTGGTACGCGGTCTCGCCGACCGCCGCGGCGCCGCCCGCGCGGTCCGCCGACGAGTGGCTGAGCATCGACTCGTAGCAGGCGAACAGCGTCGCCTCCAGCCCGAAGCCGAGCAGCACGAAGCAGCAGGCGAGGAAGGCGGGGCGGTCCTCCTGGCCCGACGTGGTCAGACAGAGCACCGCGAACGTGGTGAGCGCGAAGCCGGACGCGACCATGCGGCGCGGCCCCAGCAGCCGGAGCAGCCGCGCCCCGGTGAGCCCGGCGGCGACGGCGGCCAGGGACAGCGGCAGCAGTCGCAGCCCGGTCTCCAACGGGGACAGGCCGAGCACCAGTTGCAGGTACTGCGCGGCGATCAGCGCCAGCCCGACCAGCGCCAGCACGGTGAGCACGATGCAGCCGACGGCGGTGCCGAAGGCGGGGCGGGCGATCGCCGCGATGTCGACTAGCGGGTACGGGCGCCGCCGCTGCCGCCGTACGAAGCGCGCCAGCAGCACCGCGCCCGCCGCGAGCGCCAGCACCGCGCGGACGGACAGCCCCTCGCCCGCGCCCGCGGCCTTCACCCCGTAGATGACGCCGATCAGGCCCGCCGCCGCCATGACGGCGCCGAGCACGTCCCACGGGCCCTCGCCCCGGCTGGTGGACTCGGGCAGCAGCAGACGGCCGGCGAGCAGACCGGCCGCCATCAGCGGGATGTTGATCAGGAAGACGGAGCCCCACCAGAAGTGCTCCAACAGCAGCCCGCCGAAGAGCGGCCCGACCGCCGCGCCGACGGCCGCGACGGCGCTCCAGACGCCGACGGCGACCGCGCGTTCCCGGCGGTCGGGGAAGACCTGCCGGAGGATCGAGAGGGTCGCGGGCATGATCATCGCGCCGCCGACGCCGAGCAGGGCGCGGGCGGCGATGAGGAGCACGGGGGTGTGGGCGTACGCGGCGACGCCCGAGGCGAGCGCGAAGAGGGCGTAGCCGAAGAGCAGCACCCGGCGGCGCCCGACGCGGTCTCCGAGCGTGCCGAAGAGGATGAGCAGGGAGGCGCAGACGAGCGGGTAGACGTCGACGATCCACAAAAGCTGCTGCGGTCCCGGCCGCAGGTCCGCCGCCACGGCGGGGACCGCGACGTGCAGCACGGTGGCGTCCAGGGCGACGAGCAGGAGGCTGGCGCAGAGGACGACGAGGACGGTCCAACGGTTCGGGTCACCGGCGGCGGCACCCGTTCCGCGCCCGCACCCGGCGCCCGTACCCACTCGCTGTGCGGGGACGTCGGCCGCCTGGGGGGAGCGGGCCGCGTTCGTCCCTGACATGTCGTACGCACCTTTCTGTCGCCACCGGCCCCGCCGCGGCAGGGGGAAGGCCGGACGCTCCGGGACGGCGTCCGGCCAGGTTGCGGCGCGGGACGAATGGGCGCCAGGGTACGCGACGCCCCGGGACGCCCCTGTGGCACGTCTCACCGGCCCCGGGTCCCGTACGGGGTCCGGCGGGGGCGGGCCGGGGCGGGAAGCGAGGAGGGAATTCCCGATTAAGCGGCGGTGAACGGAATACGGATCGACCGCGAAACGCCCCCGTTAACCGACGCCTAAACGTGTGAACGGGTGCCATCGAATAAGCGCGCGGAATACGCGGGATAAAAGACCGGAGGAGACACGGCCCACATCACATCGTCATCACAAAGGCGGTGACGAGCACGTTCACCTCTCGGACGCGCGGTAACGTCGATTGGGTGCGTACCGAGCGATTCCTCGCCAGGCTGGAACAGGAGCCTGAGCGACCGAGCAGCCGCGATGTGCCGCGGATGAGCCGACACCGCAGGGTGCTCTTCGGCGCAACCGTGGTGCTGTACGCGGTCATTGTCGCCGCGGTCCTCGTGGAGAGCGTTCTCGTACGGGTGGACTGGCAGGTGATGTTGTTCCGGCCGTACAAGCAGTGGCCGGAGTACCACCAGTTCCTCGACTACTTCGTGGTCCTCGGGCAGCGCGCCCCGACCGCCGTGCTGGTCGCGGCCTGGCTCGGCTGGCGCTCCTGGCGGCAGCGGACCCCGCGCCCGCTGCTGGTGCTCGCCACGGCCCTGCTGCTGCTCAACGCGTCCGTGGGCGCGGTCAAGATCGGGCTGGGCAGGCTCGGCCCCCACTACGCCACCGAGGTCGGCTCCGCCGAACTCTTCGCCGGCGGCGACATATTCCCGTCCGGCCACACCGCCAACGCCGTGGTGACCTGGGGCATCCTCGCCTATCTGGCGAGCACCCCGCGCGCCCGCCGACTGCTGTCGCTCGTCGCCGCGTTCGCGGCCCTGGGCGTCGGCGCCACCACCGTCTACCTCGGCACCCACTGGGTCAGCGACGTGCTCCTCGGCTGGGCCGCCGGGCTGCTGATCCTGCTCGGCCTGCCGTGGTGCGAGCCCGTCATCGGGCGCGCGGAGACGCTGGTCCTCGCCTACCGCGAGCGGGCCCGCCGCCTCCGCGCACAGCGCGCGCCCCTGCCCGTACCGGCCGGGGAGCCGGTGGCGGCGGAGCGCGCGGACACGGCGTACGCGGCTGCCGGGCAGCGGTCCGGCGGGCAGCCGTCCGGCGGGCACGCGCGGCGGTACGCGGACGCGGGCACCGGCTCCGGTGCCGCCGCCGACGGGGAACCGGCGGCCGAACACCCCGACGAGGACGCGCACTCGGAGGCGTGCCCGGACGAGTCGCTCTGGGCCGACGAGCAGCCGGGCGACGCCGACGCCGTCCCGCCGGTCCCGGGCACGCCCGGCGCCCCGCCCGCGCGGCTGCACCACTCGGCGCGCCCCCACCCCGTACGGGGCACGGAGCGGGCCTCCGCGGCCACCGGCGTCGGCGGGCGCCGCGCCCCGGGCGCGGACCGTACGGCGCCGCAGCGCACGGCGCCGCTCGGCCCGCGCGCCAAGTGACGCGGGGCCGGGCGCGCGGGGCGGTCAGCCCTTCCAGCAGCGGACCACCTCGCCGTCGCGGACGGCGAGGTTGAGCCGCCCGTCCAGGTACTCCATGGTGATGATCGCGTCCGGCGCGAGCACCCGGACCGTGGACCAGCCACGCGCGCGGGCGTGCTGCTCAGCGGCCTCCGAGGAGAGTCCGACGTACCGTGCGGGGTCGTCCGGGGAGGAGTCCGGAGCTGCGGGTTCGGGTGCCATGCCCGCCACCGTACGGCGCCCGGGGCCGCGCCCGGAAGCCCCGCCCGTACGGTGCTCCCCTCGCGGCTCCCGTCACGCTTGTGTCACGGGCACGGCGTGCTGTTCGGAGTTGCGTTCGTCACCCGAACGTGGCTATTCGGCGGCGCCTATTCACTCGCCCGGGAAATGGTCCGGCGGGCGGGCGGCGAATTCCACGGTCCGCGTAATTCCGCCCTCCGTTCACCTCTCGTCCATCTCCGCGCGCCGCCCGGAATAACGCCGTACGGGAACGGCCGGACTATCCGGCGCGTCCGTCGGAGCGGGCGGATTCCTCCCCATCGGTCCCTGGGAATCCCGGTTCGGGACGGCCTGTTCCGGTCTCCCCCGCCCTGCCCGCACCCGTCGCGCCCGCCCTCGTCACGGGTCCGGACGCGGGCGCCGAGGCGTCCACGGCGCGGGTCAGCCGGTCCCGGGCGCGCGCGAGGCTGTCGACGAGCGCGGCGGGCTCCCGTACCTCGAAGTCGACGCCCAGCATCAGCAGATGGACGACCATGACGTCCGTCGAGTGCGCGCCCGTACGCAGCAGGCAGGTGTGCGCGTCGACCTCCTCCAGCGTGCCCGTGCTCGGTGAGACGCGCGCGGCCGCCTCCTCCACGGGGAGGCGCAGCAGTACGGTCGCCTGCTCCGGGTACGCCCGCGTGGACACGCCCTCCGAGACCCAGGCGGCGAGGTCGTCGGCGGGCGGCGTACGCGGGGTGAAGCGCGGACCGTGCGGCGGGCGGAGGGTGATGCGGTCGGCCCGGTACGTACGCCAGTCCTCGCGGTCGGTGTCCCAGCCGACCAGGTACCAGCGCCGGTGGGTGCGCACCAGCCGGTGCGGTTCGACGACCCGCCGCGACGCCGTCCCCTGGTGCGTGCGGTACTCGAAGCGCAGCCGCTCGTGGTCCCGGCAGGCGTGCGCCAGCTCCGTGATGGTGCGCGGGTCGGCGGCGGGCCCGTGGTGCCCGTACGTCATGGACACGGTGTACGCGGTGAGGGCGCCGACCCGGCGGCGCAGCCGGTGCGGCAGGACCTGTTCGAGCTTGGCGAGGGCCCGTACGGACGACTCCTCGATGCCGGTCACCCCGCCGTGCGCGGCGCTCTGGAGGCCGACGGCGACGGCGACGGCCTCCTCGTCGTCCAGCAGGAGCGGCGGGAGTTCGGCGCCCGCGCCCAGCTGGTAGCCGCCGGAGGTGCCGGTGCTGGAGTGCACGGGGTAGCCGAGGGCGCGGAGCCGGTCGACGTCGCGGCGCACGGTGCGGGTGGTGACGCCGAGGCGTACGGCGAGGTCGCCGCCGGACCATTCGCGGTGCGCCTGGAGCAGCGAGAGCAGGCGCAGCAGCCGTGCCGAGGTGTCCAACATGGCGCAAGTCTCGCAGCGCTCGCGGACAGCTACAGTCCTCAGACGGGCGGCCGTTCCAGGCGTACCGCGAGGTCGTTGTCGCGGGTGTAGTACGGGGTGGCCGTGCCGTCCGCCGTACGGTGCGGCGGGTGCGGGCACGTCCGCTTCTTGTCGGGCACGTCGTCGAGGATGCGGCCGACCCGTACGGGCGCCGCCCCCTCCGCCGGGCGCAGCCACACGTCCCGTACGGCCGGGCCCGCGCGGTCCTCGCCGCCGCTTCCGGGGACGGTGGCGAGGAGGGTGTCGAGGCAGAGGGTCGCGGTGAAGTCCGGGCCGCCCGCGCCCCGTACGCCCGCGGTGACGCGCTCCCCCGCGCCGCCCCGTGGCCACGCCTCGACCCGGGCGCCGTCGTCGAGTGCCGCGCCGAAGAGCCGCCCGCGCAGCCGGAGTCCGCCGTCCGCGACGGACAGGTCCGCCAGCTCGGCGTGCGGCCAGCGCAGCCAGGCGCGGACGGCCAGACCGCCGTTCCGGGAGGCGTACGGGATGCGCACGCCGAGCCAGGTGCGGTGCGCGCTGGGGTCGCGGTCACCGAGCGGGCGGAGTTCGAGCGCTCCCGGCAGCAGGCGTCGCGGGGTCTCCTCACCGAGGGCGACGTACGCGTCCCAGCGGCCCTCGGCCAGCGTCATCGTGCTGGGCAGCGCGGCGCGGAGGCGGTCGTCGCCGGAGGGGAAGAGGGGCAACCGCACCCAGTGGTCGGCGGCGTCGGTGACCTCGCCGGGCGCGAACGGGTCGGCCGGGCCGTCCCCGAGGTCGTACGGGTCCCCGTCGCCGTACGGCGGCCCGTCGCCGCCGGGCCCACGGCGCTCCAGCAGCAGCGCCGCGTCCCAGCGGTCCCCGGCGGAACCGTCCCGGAGGGCGACGTCGAAGGTCAGGCCGCCCGCCGAGTCCGCGGTGCAGTCGGCCCGCAGCCGCGCGCGGGGACGGCGGCGCGCGGCGGACGCGGGTGAGGGGGCGGGCGGGATGCCGCCGGACGTGCCGCCGGCGCCGGGAGTCCTCGGCGGGGTCATGCTGAGCGTCCTCCGGGCGTACGGGGTGGAAGGTGCGGTCTCGTGCGGCGGAGCGCGTGGCTCTCCCTCGAAGGACTCCGAAAGGGCGTGCCGGGTTGGCCCGATTCACCACCTTGTTCGGTAAGTGGTGCGACATCGTGCGGCACTTCCGGGAAACCGCACGCCCTTCTCCCGCACATTCCGATCGAAAGGCGTCGAGAACTCCCCGCGCCCGGGCGGCTCGCGCCCCTGTTCCGGCCATCCGCCGGAGCAGGGGCGCGGGCGCGGGCCGACCGGCGCTCAGTACGTCACGCCGGGTCGACGTTCAGCGGGGTGCCGATGGCCAGTACGTCCGGTTGGGGCCCGACGACCCGACGGTTCGCCTCGTACAGCGCGGGCCAGCCGCCGGGCAGGCCGTACCGCTGGGCGATCGAGTACAGCGACTCCCCGGCCCGTACGACATGGGTGCGCGAGACGCCGTCCCGCGTTCGGGGGCCGTCCGCGGGGCGGTCGCCGCCGGTGGCGTCACCGCCGGTGCCGTCGCCGGGGTACGGCTCGGCGCCCGTGCCCGCGTCGCCGCTGCTCCCCGCCTCGCCGGACGGCACGCCGCCGTCGCTGTCGCCCGCCGGGGCGGCGCTCCGCCCGTGCAGTCCGTAGCGCGCGGAGCAGACGGGCCACGCGCCCCAGCCCTGGTCGGCGGCCACCCGTTCCGCGACCTCGATCTGCTGCTCCCGGGTGGCCAGGTCGGCGCGCGGGGCGTGGCGCAGCCCGCCGTACGCCTCCCAGGTGGACTGGGTGAACTGGAGGCCCCCGTAGAAGCCGTTGCCGGTGTTGGTGTCCCAGCGCCCGTCGCTCTCGCACTGCGCGACGCACCCCCACGGCCAGCCGTCCGACGCGCAGTCGGCCGCCGCGGGAGGTGGCTCGGCGGGGGTCTCGGCGGAGGTGAAGGTGGTCGAGGTGGTGGGGGTGGGGGTGGCCTGGGCCGGGGAGACGGGCAGCAGCACAGCGGTCACTGCGGCGGCGGTAATGGCTCCGGCTCGCATACGAACACGCATCTGAGGCATCCGCGCACGCTAGGTGCGCGCCGCGGCGCGTCCCGTCCAAGCGCGCCCGCCCCGGCGCCCCCTCCCACCCGACCGGACCAGACCGGCGCCGGGCCCCTGACCTGTATGGCCCCGTGCCGCGACCGGTACGGGCCGGGGCCGCGCGCCACCCCGTACGGGCGCGGGCGTGACCGGGAGCCGTGACCGGGAGCACCGCACGCCCGTTAGCCCTGTGGACAGGGCGGGCGCCGACCGGTTCACCGGCCTGACCAGGCCGGGACCACGACCGCGCCGGTCCCGCGGCACCCGTGGAAACGGGCGGGCGCGGAGCCGGAAGCGGTCGGAACAGACCGGCACCCGTACAGCACCAGCCCCGTCCCGAACGCAAGCAGTCACCAGAAGCCACAAGAAGCCAGGAGTCCCCCGTGCCCCCCATGCTCGACGTCAGCGAAGACGTACGCGCCGAGATCGGCGAAGACGAAGCCACCCGGCTGCTCGCCGGGGAGAACGCCCCGGGCAGCTACGACTGCACCTCCTGCCGCACCCCGGGCGACACCGAGCGCGAGCGCACCAGCACGGTGCTGTTCGTCGGTGAGGAGACGGCCGTACTCGCCTTCGCGCACGCCGCGTGCATCCCCTCGCAGGTCGTCACCGTCTCCGAGGACCAGATCCAGGGCGCCGTACGCTCCATCACCGGCCAGCAGACCGGCGCGACCGCCTCCGTGGACGTCGGCGCCGCGCCGCAGCAGGCGGTGCTCAGCGTGACCTGCGGCCAGGTGCTGCTCGGTGACACGCTGCACCCCGCCGTCGTCGTCGAGCCGAACGGGCCGATCGCGCGGCCCGGTTCGAACGGTCCCGGCGACGACTTCCTGCCGCTCCTCATCGAGCAGGGCTTCCACCCCGTCATGGACGTGAACCAGGCGCCCGCGCCCATCGAGGGCTGGTCGGTGCTGCTGGCGATGGGCCAGCTGCACGGCATCCTCCAGCCCGCGCCCGGGGGCAGCGGCCAGTCCACCTCGTGGTGGCAGGCCCACCACCCGCTGGAGGTCACCGACGCCTGGCGCACGGTCGCGAACAAGACGCAGAAGGTGCTGGTGTACGCGGCGCCCGTCGGCTCGATCGGTCAGCAGCCGCGCGAGGACCTGCTGCGCGGTGCGCTGGAGAAGGCCGCGGCGCAGGGCAGCCTGGTGGCGGGTTCCATGCCCCTCGCCGGGACCTGATCCCGGCCCGCCGGACCGTACGCCGCCCGCGTACCCGGGCGAACAGGTCATTCACCGCGCCGCCCGCATCCGCCGGGCGGCGCGGTCGTTTGACCAGTCGTGCACCCCTACGAACCCTCCTCCCCCGTACGGAACCACCTCGTCCACAGCCGCTTCCCCGGCACGTACGGACCCGACGCGGCAGCCTCCGGCGGCTCGAACACGCCGATCTACGACGCGCTCTACGCCGAGTACGGGCGGCTGTTCCGGGCGCTGCCCGGGGACCGTTCCGGCGAGGAGGAGTTCCGGTTCGAGCGGTTCGGCACGGTGCACGGCACCGGTACGGGCCTGTGGGGCGGCACCCCTCGGTACGCGCGGGGCGGCGCCCTGCCCGCCGCGCTGCCACCGGCGCCGCGCGACGGCCACCGCTACGGGCTCTGAGCACGACGACACAGGGCGACGGCCCCCGGAGATCCACTCCGGGGGCCGTCGCCCTGTCCACCCGCCGCCGCTACTTCTTCCGCGACCGCTTCTCGCGCACCCGTACCGACAGGTGCACGGGCGTGCCCTCGAAGCCGAACTGCTCGCGCAGCCGCCGCTCGACGAACCGCCGGTAGCCCGCCTCCAGGAAGCCGGAGGCGAACAGCACGAACCGGGGCGGCTTCGTGCCCGCCTGCGTGCCGAAGAGGATGCGCGGCTGCTTGCCGCCCCGCACCGGGTGCGGGTGGGCGGCGACGATCTCGCCGAGGAAGGAGTTCAGCCGCCCCGTCGGGACGCGCGTCTCCCAGCCCGCCAGCGCGGTCTCGATGGCCGGTACGAGCTTCTCCATGTGGCGTCCCGTACGCGCCGACACGTTGACGCGCGGCGCCCACTGCACCTGGACCAGATCGCGTTCGATCTCCCGCTCCAGGTAGAAGCGGCGCTCCTCGTCGAGGGTGTCCCACTTGTTGTACGCGAGGACGAGCGCCCGGCCCGCGTCCACGGCCATGCTGATGATCCGCAGGTCCTGCACGCTGATCGACTCGCTGACGTCGACGAGGACGACGGCGACCTCGGCCTTCTCCAGCGCGGCGGCCGTACGCAGCGAGGCGTAGTAGTCGGCGCCCTCCTGGAGGTGGACGCGGCGCCGGATGCCGGCGGTGTCCACGAACTTCCAGGTCCGCCCGCCGAGTTCGATCAGTTCGTCGACCGGGTCGCGGGTGGTGCCCGCCACGTCGTGGACGACGACGCGGTCCTCGCCCGCGACCTTGTTCAGCAGGGAGGACTTGCCGACGTTCGGGCGGCCGATGAGCGCGACGCGGCGCGGGCCGCCGAGCACGGCGCCGAAGGTGTCGGCGGGCGCCTCGGGCAGCACCCGCAGCACCTCGTCCAGCATGTCGCCGGTGCCGCGGCCGTGCAGCGCGGAGACGGGCTGCGGCTCACCGAGGCCGAGCGACCACAGGTACGCGGCGTCCGCCTCGCCGGAGGGCCCGTCGACCTTGTTGGCGCACAGCACCACCGGTTTCCCGGACTTGCGCAGGAGCTTCACGACGGCCTCGTCGGTGTCGGTCGCGCCCACCTTGGCGTCCACGACGAAGACCACCGCGTCGGCCGCCTCGATCGCGAACTCCGCCTGCGTGGCCACCGACGCGTCGATGCCGAGCACGTCCTGCTCCCAGCCGCCGGTGTCGACGAGCTTGAAGCGGCGGCCCGCCCACTCCGCCTCGTACGTCACGCGGTCGCGGGTGACGCCGGGGCGGTCCTCGACGACGGCCTCGCGGCGGCCGAGGATGCGGTTCACCAGTGTCGACTTGCCGACGTTCGGGCGGCCGATGACGGCGAGCACCGGCAGCGGGCCCTGGCCCGCCTCGTCCAGCGCGCCCGCCACCTCGTCGGCGTCGAAGCCCTCCTCGGCGGCGAGCTGCATGAACTCCGCGTACTCGGCGTCGCCGAGCCCACCGTGCTCGTGGCCGTCGCCGGTCTGGGTCTGGTCGTTCATGAAGTCTCGTCCTCGTTCACTGTCATGGTGTCGCTGGTCCGGCCGCCCGTGCGGCGCCGGTCATCCGGCGGGCTGCTGCTCCCTGACGAGGGTCACCACGCACTCGACGACCTGCTCCAGGGTCAGTTCGGTGGTGTCGACCTCGACCGCGTCGTCCGCCTTCTTCAGGGGCGACGCCTTGCGGCCCGAGTCGGCCGCGTCCCGCTTCAACAGCGCCGCCCGCGTCGTCGCGAGGTCCGCGCTGTCCTTGCCGCGCAGTTCGCCGCTGCGGCGCGCGGCGCGCGCCTCCGGCGAGGCGGTGAGGAAGACCTTGAGGTCGGCGTCGGGCAGGACCGTCGTACCGATGTCCCGGCCCTCGACGACGATGCCCCGGGACGGTGCGGCCACGTCCGCCGGGTCCGTGCCCTCCGCCGTCCCCGCCGCGATCGACCGCTGCAACTCGGTGATCCGGCCCCGGACCTCCGCCACCGCGCTGACCGCGCTGACCGCGGCCGTCACCTCCTGCGTACGGATCGGCCCCGCCGCGTCGGCGCCGTCCACCATGATGGTGGAGCGGGCCGGGTCGGTGCCGGACACGATCACGGGCTTGCCCGCGGCGGCGGCGACGGCCGTCGGGTCCGCCACGTCGATGCCGTTGCTCAGCATCCACCAGGTGATCGCGCGGTACTGCGCGCCCGTGTCGAGGTAGCGCAGGCCCAGTTCGGCGGCGACGGCCTTGGACGTGCTGGACTTGCCCGTGCCGGAGGGGCCGTCGATGGCGACGATGACGGGAGCCGGTGCGGTTTGCACGGTGGGAGCCTTTCTCGATGCGCGGGCACGGGGAGCCGCCGCGTGTCCACGGGTACGGCGTGCGGTGGGCGGGCCGCACGGCGGCCCCGCACCAGGCTACCGGCTGCCGCCGGGCCTCCGTCACTCCGTGCGCAGCGCCCAGCCGCGTTCGCGCAGCGCCGCCGCGAGGGGCTGCGCGGCGCGGGACTCGACCATCAGCTGTACGTGACCGGCCTGACGTCCCGTGGCGTGCTCGATACGGACGTCCTCGACGTTGACGCCGACGGCGCCCGCGTCCGCGAAGATGCGGGCCAGTTCACCGGGGCGGTCGCTGATGAGCACGGCCACCGTCTCGTACGCCGCCGGTGCCTGCCCGTGCTTGCCCGGTACGCGCGCGCTGCCCTCCCGGCCGCGCCGCAGCACGTCGGAGAGGGCGAGCGCGGCCTTCCCGTCCTCGTCCGCCGCCCCCGCGTCGGCCGCCGGTACGGACTCCAGCCCGCGCAACGCCCGTACGGTGCCCGCCAGATCGACGGCCAGCTCCTCCAGCACGTCGGCGACGGGGCCGGGGTTGGCGGACAGGATGTCCAGCCACATCCCGGAGTCGGAGGCGGCGATGCGCGTGACGTCGCGGATGCCCTGGCCGCAGAGGCGTACGGCCGTCTCGTCGGCCTTCTCCAGCCGGGCGGCCACCATGCTGGACAGCAGCTGCGGGGTGTGCGAGACGAGGGCGACGGCGCGGTCGTGGGCGTCGGCGTCCATCACGACGGGGACGGCGCGGCAGAGCGAGACCAGCTCCAGCGCCAGGTTCAGCACCTCGGTGTCGGTGACCGAGGTCGGCGTGAGCACCCAGGGGCGGCCCTCGAAGAGGTCGGCGCTGCCCGCGAGCGGCCCGGACTTCTCGCTGCCCGCCATGGGGTGCGTACCGAGGTACGTCGTCGGGTCGCAGCCGTGCGCGTCCAGGTCGGCGCGGAGGGCGCCCTTGACGCTGCCCACGTCCACGTAGGCGCGGGCCAGGTCCTGGCGCTGCGCCGCCGCGACGGCGGCGGTGATCCGGGCGGGCGGCACGGCGACCAGCGCGAGGTCGACCGGTCCGGGCGGCTCGTCGTCGGTGCCCGCGCCGAGCGCGGCGGCCGTACGGGCCCGCTCCGGGTCGTGGTCGCGCAGGTGGACCCGTACGCCGCGGGAGGCGAGGGCGAGCGCGGCGGAGGTGCCGATGAGGCCGGTGCCGATGACGAGAGCGGTGCGCATCTACTGTGCGATGTCCTTGCGGAGAGCGGTGGCGGCGCCGAGGTACACGTGCTGGACCTCGCCCCGTGCGAGGTCGGTCTCGACATGGGCGAGGATACGCACGACGCGCGGCATCGCGCCCTCGACCTCCATCTCCTGCGCGCACATCAGCGGCACGTCCACCACGCCGAGTCCGCGCAGCGCGGCCGCCGGGAAGTCGCAGCGCAGGTCGCGGGTGGCGGTGAACCACACGCTGATCAGGTCGGTGGGCTCCAGCCGGTTGCGGCGCAGCACCGCGCAGATGAGCCCGGAGACCCGTACTCCCATGTGGTCCGACTCGTCCCGGTCCAGCTGCACCGCACCGCGTACCGCCCGCACCGTCACCCGTGCACCTCCGCTCGGAGCCGTTCCGGCCCGTACGGTGCTCGCCGTACGGCGCCGCCTGCCGGGAACGCCCCGCCCGTTCCCACCCCGCGAGGGATGTCCGGACAGTCGCGTACATCCCGCTACGTCCGCCAGCGTAGCCCCGGCGCGGGCCGCGCGCCCGTGCGGGCACCGCTGCCGCCGGGGCGGGGCGGCGCGGCGCCTCCCGCCCGACGTGCGCCGCGCGTCAGCCCGCTTCGGCCGACGGCGGGGGCGCCGTGGCCGTGAGGTGTTCGAAGGTGCCGGTGACCGTCAGCATGCGCTCCAGCCCGGTGCTGCGGTGGTCGAGGCGGAAGCGGACGCCGCGGGCCGTCGCCGCGCGGTGCGCCCGCAGCAGGGCGGACAGGCCCATGGAGTCGACCAGCTCCAACCCCCGGCAGTCGAGGAGGAGTTCCCGCAGGTCCGGCTGCCCGTTGAGCGCCTCTTCGACCTGCCCGACGAGTTCACCGGAGGTGTCGTAGTCGAGTTCGCCGGACAGGGCGAGGACGACGGTGGACGGTCCCTGCCACCGCACGGTGACGTGGAAGTCGTTGTCGACGGGCTCGGTGATCATGGGCTTCCTCGTCCGGCGGTGGGTCAACGGTGGTCACGGAGGGCCGTACGGCCCGCCCGGAGGACGCGGGGGGCCCGCAGGAAGTCGCGGACCTGCTCCTCCAGGAGGTCCAGGGCGGGCAGGAGCGAGTCGGCGGGCACCCCACGGGCGGTGAGGATCTCCGCGGTCCAGCCGAGGAAGTCCACGAAGAGCCCGTCCTCGTCGAGATAGAGCGCCGTGGTCAGCGCCTCGACGATGTGCCCCAGGTCCTCCGCGGTCCGCTCGAGCTGCTCCTCACCGTACGCGCCCACGGACGGGTGGCGCGCGCGGAGGCCGGTGAGGGTCTCCCGTACCAGGCGGCGGCTGTCGCGGCGCAGCAGGGTGTACTCCTGGTCGGCGAGGTGCGGCAGGTCGTGGACCGTCTGGTGCGGCGGTGGCGGCAGCGGCAGCCCCGCGGCGAGCCGGTCGGCCGCCGTACGCGCGTCGGGGGCCCAGGCGTCGGCGCCCAGCGGCCGGGCGTAGCGCCCGTCGTGCCCGAAGGCGAGACCGCCGACCATCACGGGCACCCCGGCGGCCTGGCAGGCGGTCAGCGCGGCGTGCGCGAGTGGCAAACGGGCGGACAGCGACGAGGAGAGGCACACCGCGGACGGCCCGGTGCGGTGGATGTGCCCGACCAGGTGGGGTGTGGGCGTACGGGCGCCCAGGTAGTCGACCTGCCAGCCGCGCAGGCGCAGGGTCTCGGCCAGCAGGCGCGCGGGCAGGGCGTGCCACTCCTGGTCGACGCAGGCCACGAGGACGCGGCCGCGCCGCTCGCCCTCGGGGCGGTGGCTCAGGGAGAGGGTGGCGACGGCCCGCTCGTTGAGCGCCGTCGCGGCGTGCTCCTGGGCCACGCTGAGCCGGTCCGCCGCCCACTCGACGCCCACCTTGTGCTGCACGGCCCCGATCACGTCGAGCAGGACGGACTCCGCGTCGACGCCGGAGTCCAGCGCGCCGGTGACGACGTCGGCGGCGGCGTCCTCGTCCAGCGCGATCACGGCGTCCCACAGCTTGCGGGCCCACGGCTCCGCGGTCGACGGGGACGCGCCGGCGCCCATGCGCGCGCCGATGCGGTGGCGGGCGGGGACGCCGGAGGGCGTACCGGCGCCCGAGGGCGCGGTCACGCGCCGCCGTCCCGTCGCGGGGACGGCGCGTCCGCCGCCGCGTGCCCGGCGGCACGGTGGCCGCCACGGGGCGCCGTGACGGCGACCACCGCCATGTCGTCGTGCGGTTCGGCTCCGGCCCACTGCCCGGCGAGCATCTGGACGCGCTCGACGACGGCCTCGGCGGGCAGGCCCGCGCACTCGCCGAGCGCGCGCCGGAGGCGTTCCTCGCCGTACATCTCGCCGCCCAGTGGCCCGCCCCTGGCGTCGGTGATGCCGTCGGTGTAGAGCAGGCACGTTTCACCGGGGGCCAGCGTGACGTGGGCGGTGCGCGCGGTCACCTCGGGCAGTACGCCGATGAGGGAGCCCCGCGTGTCGGCCTCCTCCACGGTCCCGTCGCGCCGCACGATCAGCGGCGGCGCGTGTCCGGCGGCGGTGAGCCGGAGCCGTACGCCCTCGGGCGTACGCCGCGCGGAGGCCAGGACGAGCGTGGCGAAACGGGTGCTGTCCCCGGTGAGCAGGGCGTTGTTCAGCAGGTGCAGCACGCGCACGTGGTCGTCCGCGAGGGGGCGCAGCGCGTGCAGGGTGTTGCGGATCTTGCCGGTGAGGACCGCGGCCTCCAGCCCCTTGCCGCAGACGTCCCCCAGCACCGCGAACGTGTCGCTCCCGGCGCCGTCGCCGGGGTGGACGTCGTAGAAGTCGCCGCCCACCCGTTCGGTGTCCGCGCTGGGGCGGTAGCCGCCCGCGAAACCGACGCCGGCGACGTCCGTCAGGCGCGGCGGCAGCAGCTCCCGCATCAGGGTGTCGGAGATCGAGTTCTGCTCCGCGTACAGCCGGGCGGCGGACATGGCCGAGCCCGCGCGCGCGGCGAAGAGACCGGCCAGGTGCTCCTCGGACTCGGTGAAGGCGGCCGGTTCGGCGTGGCGCAGCAGCACCAGGGCGCCGCCGGGCACGCCGTGGCCCGGGAGCGGGACGATCACGACGGAGCCCACGGTCCCGAAGCCCTCGGGCGGCAGCCACGGGGGCAGCGTCGCCGGGTCGATCCAGCGGGACGGTACGGGCGGGAACCCCGTGAGGGCCTCGGACAGGCCCGGCACCCCGTGGAGTCGACTCGCCCGCAGGGTACGGGCGGTCGGCTCGCCGCCGTCGCTGGAGATGACGGGGAGGCTGCGGCGGGCGGAGGGGGCGATCACGACGGCGGCGTCGGCCAGGTGCTCGACGGCGAGGCGCGCGGTGACGCCCATGCAGCGTTCCAGGTTGAGCGAGGCCAGCAGCCGACTGGACGCCTCGGTCAGGAACCGCGTACGGCTCCGCTCCGTGTCCAGTTCGTCGACCGCCGTACGCAGCGCGGTCTCGTCCACCAGCCACCACGCCGCGCGGCCCGCCGACAGCGTGCTCGGGTGGGCGGCGAAGGAGCGCCCGTCGAGCGGCCCACCGGAAGGACGCCGTTCCGGGTCCGCGAGCGCGTCGGCCAGCCACCGCGGCGCCGCCAGCCGCTCGCCGTGGCGCGCGCCCGGGAGCAGCGCGGCGGCGGCGCCGTTGAGCCGCACCGGGAGCCCGGCCGCGTCGACCACGACCACCGGGTACGGGGCGGCCTCGGCGGCCGGGCCCAGTACGGCTTCGGCGGCCGGGTCCAGCACGGCCTCCGTCACGGGACGGACCGGGGAATCTGTCACGATCGCGGCTCCGCTTGCGCGCGGACCCTCCCACCTCACTGCACGAAGATCGGTCACGGGCCCCGGAGCGGCGAAGGGCCACCTCTCCCGGGGCACTGGCGTCGTACGCGGCCAAGGCCACTCTCCACCACAGGGCACACCCCGGACGCGCCGGGTTCCCCTGTTCGGCCCGTCCAATCCCACTCCCGGGCGGGCGTTTCCCGCCGCCCCGGCGCACCGTCCCGGTACGCCCCGCGTGGGGCCGCGCCCGTACGGGACCGGGCCCCCGTACGGACCCGGCGGCCCGTACGGGACTACGGCACGGCTGTCAGAGACCGACCTCGTGCATCAGCATGCCGACCTCGGTGTTGGTCATCCGGCGCAGCCAGCCCGACTTCTGGTCCCCCAGCGGGATCGGCCCGAAGCGCGTCCGCACCAGCCGGTCCACCGGGAAGCCCGCCTCGGCGAGCATGCGGCGGACGATGTGGCGACGGCCCTCGTGGAGGGCGACCTCGACCAGGTAGTTCTTGCCGGTGTTCTCGACGACCTTGAAGCTGTCGGCGCGGGCGTACCCGTCCTCCAGCCGGATGCCGTCCTTCAGCTGCTTGCCGAGGTCGCGCGGGATCGGGCCCTGGATCGCGGCGAGGTACGTCTTCACCACGCCGTACCGCGGGTGGGTGAGACGGTGCGCCAGCTCGCCGTGGTTGGTGAGCAGGATGATGCCCTCGGTCTCGGTGTCGAGGCGGCCGACGTGGAACAGGCGGGTCTCCCTGTTCTGCACGTAGTCCCCGAGGCACTGGCGGCCGTCCGGGTCCTCCATCGCGGAGACGACCCCGGCGGGCTTGTTGAGCGCGAAGAAGAGGTACGACTGGGTGGCGATCGTCAGCCCGTCGACCTTGATGTCGTCCTTCGCCGGGTCGACGCGCATGCCCTGCTCGCGCACGATCTCGCCGTTCACCTCGACCCGCGCCTGCGCGATCAGGTCCTCGCAGGAACGGCGCGAGCCCATGCCCGCGCGGGCGAGGACCTTCTGGAGGCGCTCGCCCTCCTCCTCCCCGAACGTCTTGGGCAGCTTCAGCGCGGGCTTGCTGTGCCGCTCGCGGTTGCGCTCCTCGATCTGCGCCTCGTACTCGCGGGGACGCGCGGGCGCCGACGCCCGACGGGCGCGCGCCTTCGGGGCACCGCTGCCGGTGACCGTACGGGGGCCGCCCGTACGCGCGCCGCCCGCCTTGCCGCCGGACGCGCCGGGACCGGACGGCTTGCCCGAACCCGGCCTGCCCGCGCCCGCCTTGGGGCCGCCGGGCTTGGCGCCCGCCCGGGGGCCGGTCTTCGGGCCCGGCTTCTGCCCGGCCTTGGCACCGGTCCTCGCGCCGGGCTTGCCGCCGGGCTTCCCGCCGCCGCTGCCGGAGCCCGTACGGGAGCCCGCACGCGAGCCCGCGCCGGACCCGGACCGGCCGCCCGACCCGCGGTCCGCGGAGTCCCCCGGGCCGTCGGTGTCGCGGAAGCCGCCCGTACGCCCGGAGCCCGCGCCCTGCCCGCCCGTCGGCCTGCCGCCGCCGGGGCGCGCCGTGGGGCGCCCGCTCTTCTCGTGGCGCCGCTCCTCCGGCCGTGGCCGCCCGGTACCGGCGCGCTTGCCGCCGTCGCTCCCCCGGGACGCGCCGCCGCGCGCACCCTGCCTGCCTCCGCCCCTGCTGTCTCGATTGCCGCCGGATTTACCGGTGTTGTCGCCGCTGCTTCGCATCAATGGTCCGTCGTCTGGGGGTCGCCGCTGTCGTCTACGTCGAACGACGGCATTCCCTCCTGCGTGTCCGCCTCCACCGCGTCCGCCTCGGGGAGGAAGGGCGCGAGTTCGGGGAGTTCGTCCAGGCCGCGCAGGCCCATCCGTTCCAGGAAGTAGTTCGTCGTCCGGTACAGGATCGCACCTGATTCGGGTTCCGCGCCCGCCTCCTCCACCAGACCCCGCTGGAGGAGGGTGCGCATGACGCCGTCGCAGTTCACCCCGCGTACGGCCGAGACCCGGGAACGGCTCACCGGCTGCCGGTACGCGACGACCGCCAGCGTCTCCAACGCGGCCTGCGTGAGGCGGGCCTGCTGGCCGTCCAGGACGAAGCGTTCGACGGCTGCGGCGTACGCGGGCCGCGTGTAGAAGCGCCAACCGCCCGCGATCAGGCGCAGGTCGAAGCCGCGCCGCTGGCGCGCGTACTCGTCGGACAGCTCGCGCAGCGCGTCCGCTACCGCCCGCCGGGGCCGCTCCAGCACCTTGGCGAGGTGCTCCTCGGTGACCGGCTCGTCGACGACCATGAGGACGGCCTCCAGGGCCGGGCGCAGGTCGAGGGCGGCGACGCCGTGCGGGTCGTCGCCGGGCGCAGCGGAGTCCGCCCCGGGTACGGTCTCCGGCGCCGGTGGTGACGCCGGGTGCGGTACGGCCCGTGCCGGCGTCTCCGGGGCCGCTTCCCGTTCCGCTTCCCCGGTCGCCTCCGGCGCGGCGTACGACTCTTCGCTCACGGTGCCTCCTCCGCTTCGGTCTCCCGCCGCCCGGCGGGGGCCGCCGACTCCTGGTCGAACTCGTCCGTCACCACCGGCCGCGCCACTTCCCCGCCGCTCCAGCGGACGGTCAGCGGGCCCAGCGGCTCGTCCTGGTCGAGACCCACCACCCGCTCCCGGTACAGCTCCAGCAGCGCCAGGAAGCGTGCCACGACGGTGAGCGGGTCGGGGGCGTCCTCGACCAGCTGCTCGAAGCTCGCCTCGCCCAGCTCCCGCAGCCGGGACACCACGACCTCGGCCTGTTCCCGCACGCTGACGAGCGGCGCGTGGATGTGGTCCACGTACACCTGCGGCTTCGGGCGCGGCTGCATCGCCTTCACCGCCAGCCGCGCGAACCCCTCGGGCCCGATGCGCAGGGCCACCTCGGGGAGCAGCTCGGCGTGGTGCGGTTCCAGGCCGACCGTACGGGGGTGACGGCTGGCCTCGGCGGTGAGCCGGGCGGCGAAGATGTCGGCGATCTCCTTGTACGCGCGGTACTGGAGCAGCCGGGCGAACAGCAGGTCCCGCGCCTCCAGCAGCGCGAGGTCCGCCTCGTCCTCGATCTCGGCGGCGGGCAGCAGCCGCGCCGCCTTGAGGTCGAGCAGGGTCGCCGCGACGACCAGGAACTCGGTGGTCTGGTCGAGGTCCCAGTCGGGGCCCATCGCCCGGATGTGGACCATGAACTCGTCCGTGACCCGGGACAGCGCGACCTCGGTGACGTCGAGCTTGTGCTTGGAGATGAGCTGGAGGAGGAGGTCGAAGGGGCCCTCGAAGTTGTCGAGCACGACCTTGAACCGGCCGTCGTCGGGGGCGGGTCGGTCGACGGCCGCTTCCGGCTCGGGCACGGGTGACGGCCCCGGCTCCGGCGCCGACTCCGGCTCCGGCTCCGTACGGAGTTCGGGCTCGGGCTCCGGCTCCGGCTCGGGTTCCGGCTCCGGCGCTTCCGGCTCAGGTACGGGGGCCACCTCCGGCCCCGGCGCCGGTACGGGTTCCCGCTCCGGCTCCCCCGTACCGACCGGCCCGCCCGTCCCCGGGCCACGGCCCAGGGGCCGACGCGCGGAGCGGGGCGGAGGGGCGTTGTCGTCAGATGTCGGCATCGCGGGGCAGCGTACTGGTCCGGACGCCCGACGGACGTCCGGGATCACCCCACCGGACGCCTGCGATTTTCCGCGGGTACGTGCCGCTCAGCGGCTCAACGGCCCCGGAGGCGGCGTACGAGGATGCTCGCGTCGCCCCGCGACTCCAGGTCCGCGAGGACCACGGCGACGGCCTCCCGGACGATGCGGCCGCGGTCCACCGCGAGGCCGTGCTCGCCGCGCAGGACGAGCCGCGCGTGTTCGAGGTCCATCAGTTCCTCGGCCGACACGTACACGGTGATCTTCTCGTCGTGCCGCTCGCGCCCGCTGGGCCGCCGGTTCGCGCCACGGCCTCGGCGGCCCGAAGCGCCCGTGTCCTGGCGGCTCTTGGCCTCGCCGCGGCTCTGCCCGCCGGAGGCGGTCGCCGTCTGCGCCGCCGCCGGGCGAGTCGCCGTACGGACGCCGTCGGGCTGGTCGCCGCCCGCGTACTGCGCCGTGCCCGGCCCGTCCGCCGCGCCCTGGCCGCCGTGCGCGTCGCGGCCGTCGGGCTCCGCCGTACCGCGTACGGTGCCGGGCGCCTGCTGCTCGCGCCCCTTGTGCTCCCCGGAGCCGGTGCCCGCCGGGCCCTTGGCCGGGGTGCTGGCGGCGGCGGACGGCGTGCCGTTCGCGCCCGCCGTGGCGTGCTCGCCGGAGCGGCCCGTGCGCTCCTGCTCGGGCTCGCCCGCGGGCGAGGGCACGCGGGGTTCGCCCTGGGACTGCTGCGGGGCTGCCGACGGCTGGACCGCGGAGCCCCCCGTCGTACGGAAGAGTTCATCGGCTGCCGGGAGACTCACTCGGCGTGGCACCGGGCGAGCACCTCCCTGGCCAGCTGTCGGTAGGCCGCCGCGCCGACGGAGTTGGAGGCGTACGTCGTGATGGGCTCGCCCGCGACCGTGGTCTCCGGGAAGCGGACGGTGCGGCCGATGACCGTGTGGTAGACGTTCTCGTCGAACGCCTCGACGACACGGGCCAGCACCTCGCGGCTGTGCACCGTGCGGGAGTCGTACATGGTGGCGAGGATGCCGTCCAACTCCAGCTCGGGGTTGAGCCGTTCCTGCACCTTCTCGATCGTCTCGGTGAGCAGCGCGACACCGCGCAGCGCGAAGAACTCGCACTCCAGCGGGACGATGACCTTGTGGGCGGCCGTCAGCGCGTTCACCGTCAGCAGGCCGAGCGACGGCTGGCAGTCGATGACGATGAAGTCGTAGTCGGGCAGCAGCGGCGCCAGGGCGCGCTGGAGCGTCGACTCGCGCGCGACCTCGCTGACGAGCTGCACCTCGGCGGCCGACAGGTCGATGTTGCTGGGGAGCAGGTCCATGCCCGCGATCGCCGTCTTCAGCAGCACCTCGTCGGGCGCCATCTGGCGCTCCATCAGGAGGTTGTAGACGGTGAGGTCCAGCTCCATCGGGTTGACGCCGAGGCCCACGGAGAGGGCGCCCTGCGGGTCGAAGTCGACGAGCAGCACGCGGCGGCCGTACTCGGCGAGTGCCGCGCCCAGGTTGATGGTCGAGGTCGTCTTACCGACCCCGCCCTTCTGGTTGCACATCGCGATGATCTTCGCGGGGCCGTGCTCCGCGACGGGTCCCGGGATGGGGAAGTACGGCAGCGGGCGGCCGGTGGGGCCGATGCGCTCGCGGCGCTGCCGCGCCGCGTCGGGCGCGAGGGTGGCCGCGTACTCGGGGTCGGGCTCGTACTCGGCGTCGGGGTCGTAGAAGTGCCCCTGGGGTAGTTCGCCGTAGTTGGGGTCGTAGTCGGCGAGTCGGTTCGCGGACTGACCGTCCGCAGGGTCGCCGGCCATGGCGTTCACGTGGTGGCCGTCCATGCTCTGGTGGGCTGTCGTGCTCGGTGACGTGCTCTGACGGGAGGTGAAGGTGCGGACAGCGACGGAGCCGACAGCTTCGGGCCCCGCGGGGCCCTGGCCCCGTACCGGCGCTCCTGGTTGACCACCCCCGGGAGTAAATGTCGACTCATTCACAAGTCGTCCTACCTCCTTGGCGACCAGGAAACATCCAGACAGGTCAGCGTTGCACTATGCCGACGTTTGGCGACTCTATGGCGTGTCGGTGGTTCGCAGCAACACAATCCACCGGACGCGGCCCGATGTGTCGACAACGGAACACCCCGCTGTCAAGGTCGTAACGGGGGTGTCACCGGGGTTCGATGGGGGCGCGAATCGGCCAAGCGGTGACGTATCAGGCGAGTTGACTTGCGATTCCGCCGCCCGACCCCGCGCACGCCGACGTCACCGTCCGCGCCTCGGACGTCAAGGCGCGGACGGTGACGTGATGTTGCCTACGTTGACGAGCGTCGGTGACGGGCGTACGGACGCCCCCACCGGGGCCCGCAAGGTCGACTTGTCAGCCGATCAGCGTGCCCAACTCCCGTACGGGCAGCCCGTGCGCCTCACCGACGGGGCCGTAGACGACCTCGCCCTCGTGGGTGTTGAGGCCCTTCGCCAGCGTCGCGTCGCGGCGCAGCGCGTCGCGCCAGCCGCGGTTGGCCAGTTCCACGATGTACGGGAGCGTGGCGTTGGTGAGCGCGTACGTCGAGGTGTTGGGCACCGCGCCCGGCATGTTCGCGACGCAGTAGAAGACCGACTCGTGGACGGTGAAGGTCGGTTCGGCGTGCGTGGTCGGGCGCGAGTCCTCGAAGCAGCCGCCCTGGTCGATCGCGATGTCGACAAGCACACTTCCCGGCTTCATCCGGGACACCAGCTCGTTGGTGACGAGCTTCGGCGCCTTCGCGCCCGGGATGAGGACGGCACCGACGACCAGGTCGGCCTGGAGCACGGCCTGTTCGAGGGCGTACGCGTTGGACGCGACCGTCTGCACGCGGGTACCGAAGATACGATCCGCCTCGCGCAGCTTGTTGACGTCCTTGTCGAGCAGCGTGACGTGGAAGCCCATGCCGACGGCGATCTGCGTCGCGTTCCAGCCCGAGACGCCGCCGCCGATGATCACCGCGCGGCCCGCGCCCGTACCGGGCACGCCGCCCGGCAGGACGCCGCGGCCGCCCGCGGAGCGCATCAGGTGGTACGCGCCGACCTGCGGGGCGATCCGGCCCGCCACCTCGGACATGGGGGCGAGCAGCGGCAGCGCGCGGGAGGCGGTCTCGACCGTCTCGTACGCGATGGCCGTGGTGCCGGAGGAGAGCAGCGCGTCGGTGCACTCGCGGGAGGCGGCGAGGTGCAGGTACGTGAAGAGGGTCTGGTCCTTGCGCAGACGGTGGTACTCCTCCGCGATCGGCTCCTTGACCTTCAGCAGCAGGTCGGCGGTGGCCCAGACCTCGTCGGCGGTGTCGTGGAGGAGGGCGCCCGCGCCGGTGAACTCCTCGTCCGGGATGGAGGAACCGACCCCGGCGCCGCGCTGGACGTGCACCTCGTGCCCGTTGCGCACCAGCTCGTGCACCCCGGCGGGGGTGAGGGCGACGCGGAACTCGTTGTTCTTGACCTCGCTGGGGATGCCGACCTTCACGTGGATCACGGTCCTTGACTGGGAGAGTGCGGTGGGAACCCGGCGCACCCCACCGCATCACCGTTCGTACGCCATGTGCGCATACGTCGGATGCCGTTGGACTGCACGCAGTGGGGCCAGTCTAATGAAGGAGTGCGACGTGTCTAGCCTTGCAAACACATAATCTTTCTTGAATTGACCGCTAGTTTCTTAGGCCTGGACCGCTCAGGACCCCTGGTCGGGGCCCTTCTCCGCACCCCCGGTCGCCGCCTCCGCACTCTCGGTGTGCCGCAGCAACCGCTCCGCCGCCGCCCGGTGGGCGCGCGCCGCGCGCTCGTCGCCGAGGCGCGCGCAGGCGTCGGCGAGCCGCACCCGCAGGGCCGCCTGGAGCGGCCGGTCCTCCGTAGGTTCCGCGACGGTCAGCGCCTCCCGGCACGCGCGGTACGCCTCCTGGGGCCGCCCCGCGTACTCCTGCACCCGCGCGAACTCCCCCAGCGCGCGGGCCTGTCCGGCCCGGTCCCGCAGCCTGCGGTGCGTCGCCGCCGCCGAACGCCACTCGCGCAGCGCCGCCTCCAGCCGCCCCGACCGGGTGTGCGCCGCGGCCACGCGGGCGTGCAGCCGTGCCACGCCCACCAGGTCGTCGTGCGCCTGCCGGAGCGCCAGCGCGCGGGCGTACCAGTCGGCGGCGCGCGCCCAGTCCGCCAGGTCCGCGTACGCGCCGCCCAGCGACTCCAGCGCACGGCCGGTCGCCGCCGCGTCGTCCGCCGCGCGGGCCGCGTCGAGCGCGGCGCGGTAGCGGCCCGCGGCCTGCCGCAGGCGGCCCGCGCGGGCGTCCAGGTCCGCGAGTTCGAGCAGCGCCGCGGCGCGCTCGCGGGGGCGCCCGGCGCCGCGTCCGGCGATCTCCAGGACGAGTTCGTGCAGCCGGTACACCTCCGGCGCGGACTCCTCCGGGTCGCGGTACGTGTCGTACGCGCGCGACACCGCGTGGATCAACCGGCGCGCCAGCGTGTCCAGTTCGCCGCCGCCCTCGGCGACCGCGAGCCGTACGGAGGCGAGCACCGCCGGTTGCCGCAGCGTCAGCCAGCGGTGGGCCTCGGCCGCGTCCGCGAACCGCAGGTCACGCGGCAGCCCGGCGAGCTTCCGGCGCGCGGGCGACCCCTCCGGCTCGCCCGCCGCCCAGCACGCGCGCAGCTGCCGTACGGTCCGCTCCAGCATCCGGGCGCGCGCCAGCATCACGTCGGCGGGCCGTTCCGCCGCCGTCAACTCCGCGCGCAGCAGCGGGTCGAGGCAGCCCGGCACCGTCCAGCAGCCGGGTGCGACGGGGTGCAGCAGGCCCAGCTCGGCCAGGCCCTCCAGCGCGGCCCCGGCGGCGGGCACCGTGCAACCGGCCAGCGCGGACGCCGTGTGCCGGTCCACGAACCCGGCCGGGGCGAGGGCGAGCAGCCGCGCCAGCCGGGCGGCGGGCGGCGGCAGCGTCGAGTGCACGAGCCGGAACGCGCGGCCGAGGAAGTCCGGGTTCCGCCCGTCCAACGGGGGCGGGACCTCCTCCAGCCGCGCCGTCGCGTCGGACACCGACAGCTTGGGCCGGGACGCCAGCCAGCCGCCGACTAGGCAGAGCGCGGCCGGGAGGTCGCCGCACGCCTCGGCCAGCGACTCGGCGCGGCGCGGGTCCACGGTGATCCGGGGCGCGGCGCCCGCGCGGGCGCGCAGCAGCTCCACGGCGGCGGCCCGGTCGAGCCCGCCCAGGGTGCAGGGCCGTACGTCCGAGACGCCCTTCAACGGGCCCGACGCCACGGCCACCACCAGGCAGTCGCGGTTGTCGGGGAGCAGTTCCAGGAGCTGTTCCGGCTCGGCCACGTCGTCAAGGAGCAGCAGCGCGCGGCGCCCGGCGAGGGCCGTACGGAGCGCCTCCGTCAGCTCGTCCCGGTCCGCCCCTGCGACGACGGGCCCGGCGTCGAGGGCGGCCAGCAGTTCCCGCGCGGTCCGCTCGGCGGGCACGGGTACGCCGCCGGGGCCGGTCAGCCGGGCCCGCAGCACACCGTCCGGGTAGTCGGCGGCGAGCCGTTCGGCCAGCTCCTCCGCGAGCGCCGTACGGCCGGAGCCGGGGCGGCCGACGATCAGCAGGACGCGGCTGTGCGGGGCGGGGCGGCCGGAGAGGGTGTTGAGCCCGGCGCGTGCGATGTCCGCGCGGAGGGCGCGCAGTTCCCGTTCGCGCCCGACGAACCGGCGGACCGGTACGGGGTGGTCGTCCGGCCCGCCGTCGTCCGGTACCGGCGCGTCGTCCCGTACCGGCCCGTCGCCGTCCCGTACGGGCCCGCCGTCCTCCCGTACCGGCCCGCCCCGCACCGCCGCCTGATCCGCCACGGGTCACGCTCCCGTCCACCTGAGCCTGTGCGTACGTGCTCCCCGTACGCCGCGGCACGCGGGCCGGGGGCTGCCGGGCGCGGGCGGGCGGCGGGGACGCACCGAGCGTAAGTCACCGGGCCGGTACGGACGGGCGGCGCGCGACGGGCGCACGGAGGGAAGATCACCGCTTCGGGCCACGCGGGCGGGCCGTGGCGCGCCCGGCGGTCGGGCGGGCGGCGGCCGTCAGGCGTCGAACGGGCGCGCGGGCCACGGCGCGTCCGCCGGACGCAGCGCGTCCAGCCCGTCGCCCGCCAGGGCGGCGGAGAGCGCCATCACCCCGACCACGAGCACGTTGTTGTGCAGGTCGCCCGCGAGCACCGCCCGTACGAGCCGGGGCAGCGGCACCCGCGCCTGCTCCATGTCGGCCTCCTCCTCCGTCGCGGCGTAGCGGTCGCCCTCCGCGTCGGAGATCCGCCGCGCGAGGAAGACGCGTACGGCCTCGTCGGAGCCGCCGGGCGTGGTGTAGACGTCCGCGAGGACGCGCCAGTCCTCGGCCTCGACGTGCGCCTCCTCGTACAGCTCGCGCCGGGCCGCGTGCAGCGGGTTCTCACCGGGGACGTCCAGCAGGCCCGCCGGGATCTCCCAGAGCTTCTGCCGTACGGGGTGCCGGTACTGGCTGAGGACCAGCACCCGGTCCTGCTCGTCCAGGGCGACGACGGCGACGGAGCCGGGGTGCACCTGGTAGTCGCGGTGGACGACGGTGCCGTCGGGCATCTCGACCTCGTCCGTGCGGACGCTGGTCTTGTTGCCGCGGAACGGGGTCTCGCTGGCGGTGATCCGCCACTCCTGGGGCTCGTCGGTGAGCTGTCCGGCCATCGGTCAGCCCTCCTTCGGCACGGTCGTACCGGCGGCGCGGCCCTGCCGCTCGACGGCCGCCTTCACCAGCCCGGCGAACAGCGGGTGCGGCCGGGTCGGCCGGGACCGCAGCTCGGGGTGGGCCTGCGTCGCGACGAGGTACGGGTGCACCTCGCGCGGGTACTCGACGTACTCCACCAGCTTGTTGTCGGGGGACGTGCCGGAGAACACCAGCCCGGCCTTCTTCTCCAGCTCGGAGCGGTACGCGTTGTTGACCTCGTACCGGTGCCGGTGCCGCTCCTCCACGTACTGCTCGCCGCCGTACACCTCGCGCACGATCGAGCCCTCCGCGAGCTTCGCCGGGTACAGGCCGAGCCGCATCGAGCCGCCCATGTCGCCCTCGCCCGCGACGATGTCGAGCTGCTCCTCCATCGTGGAGATCACCGGGTGCTCGACGGCCCGGTCGAACTCGGTCGAGTCGGCGCCCGCGATGCCCGCGAGGTTGCGGGCGGCCTCGATCACGACGCACTGGAGGCCGAGGCAGAGGCCGAGCAGCGGTACGCCGTTCTCGCGGGCGTACGTGATGGCCGACAGCTTGCCGTCCACGCCGCGCTCGCCGAAGCCGCCGGGCACGCAGATCGCGTCGGCGCCCGCGAGTTCACGCGCGGCGCCCGCGGGGGTGCGGCAGTCGTCGGAGGTGACCCACTTGATGCGCACGCGCGCGTTGTTGGCGAAGCCGCCCGCGCGGATCGCCTCGGTCACCGAGAGGTACGCGTCGGGCAGGTCGATGTACTTGCCGACGAGCGCCACCGTCACGTCGTGGTCCGGTTGGTGCACGCGGCGCAGCAGGTCGTCCCACTGCGTCCAGTCGACGTCGCGGAACGGGAGGTCGAGGCGGCGCACCACGTACGCGTCGAGGCCCTCGCCGTGCAGCACCTTCGGGATGTCGTAGATCGACTTGGCGTCGATGGCGGCGACGACGGCGGCCTCGTCCACGTCGCACATCAGCGAGATCTTCTGCTTGATGGACAGCGGCACCTCGCGGTCGGCGCGCAGCACGATCGCGTCGGGCTGGATGCCGATGTTGCGCAGCGCGGCCACCGAGTGCTGGGTGGGCTTCGTCTTCAGCTCGCCGGACGGACCGATGTACGGCAGCAGGGAGATGTGCACCACGAAGACGTTGTCGCGGCCGACCTCGTGCCGGGTCTGCCGTACGGCCTCCAGGAACGGCAGCGACTCGATGTCGCCCACGGTGCCGCCCACCTCGGTGATGACCACGTCGACGTCGTCGGTGGCCATGCGCCGGACGCGGTGCTTGATCTCGTTGGTGATGTGCGGGATGACCTGGACGGTGTCGCCGAGGTAGTCGCCGCGCCGCTCCTTGGCGATGACGGACGAGTAGACCTGGCCCGTGGTGACGTTCGCGGAGCCGTCGAGGTCGACGTCGAGGAAGCGCTCGTAGTGCCCGATGTCGAGGTCGGTCTCGGCCCCGTCGTTGGTCACGAAGACCTCGCCGTGCTGGAACGGGTTCATGGTGCCCGGGTCCACGTTGAGGTACGGGTCGAGCTTCTGCATGGTGACGCGCAGCCCGCGCGCCTTGAGCAGCGCGCCGAGGCTGGAGGCCGTCAGCCCCTTGCCGAGGGAGGAGGCCACACCGCCCGTCACGAACAGGTGCTTGACGGTCGCGGACGACGATCGGTTCGGCATGGCCAAGGCGGGGCTCCCGTGGGTCGCGAGGTGAGTGGCGCACCGGCAGCCCGGGGCGTTCCTCGGAAGTGCCGTCGCTGCGGTCGGGAGGGCCGCCGCACCGTCGACGAACGACGACCGCGGGCCCCACCGTTCCACGGGCCACCAGGTTATCAGCGAACCCGGACGCACGTACCGGGCGTATCACCCGCGGGTGGGTGCCCGCGTAGGGAAGCGACCAGGAACCGTCGACGGGCGGAGATCGTCGGTCCGTACAGGACGTATCGTGCACGGATAGTCGACCGCAGACGTAGGTTTCCGGGCGTCCCTCGGGGGGCGTAGCCGCAGGTGGGAGTGGAGATTCGGGTGGCTGGGCGCATCGAGGATTACGCACTGGTCGGGGACATGCAGACGGCTGCCCTGATCTGTCGGGACGGCAGCGCGGACTGGCTGTGCCTGCCCCGGTTCGACTCGCACGCCGTGTTCGCGGGGCTGCTGGGCACGGACGAGCACGGGTTCTGGCGGCTGGGGCCCGCGCACGCCACGGGGGGCGAGCCTCCCCCGGCGAACCGCCGCCGCTACCGCGGGGATTCACTCGTCCTGGAGTCCGAGTGGGACACCCCGCGCGGTACCGTCCGTGTGATTGATTTCATGCCTCCGCGCGGCACCGACGCCCCGCAGCTCGTACGGATCGTGGAGGGCGTCAGCGGCCGGGTGCCGATGCGTTCGACGCTGCGGATGCGCTTCTCGTACGGCTGGGTCGTGCCGTGGGTGCGCAAGGTCGAGGACCGCACCGTCGCGGTGGCCGGACCCGACTCCGTCTGGCTGGACACCGACGCCGACACGTACGGCCGGAACCTCACCACCTACTCGGACTTCACCGTCGGCCCCGGCGACCGGGTCGCCCTGACGATCAGCTGGCAGCCGTCGCACAAGGACGCGCCACCGGTGCCGGACGCCGAGGCGGCGCTGACCCAGACCGAGGACTTCTGGCGGGAGTGGGTCGGGCACTGCACGTACCACGGGCCGTACCGCGAGGCCGTCGTCCGCTCGTTGATCACGCTCAAGGCGCTGACGTACGCGCCGACCGGCGGCATCGTCGCCGCCCCGACGACCTCGCTGCCCGAGGAGATCGGCGGCTCCCGCAACTGGGACTACCGCTTCACCTGGCTCCGCGACGCCGCGATCACCCTCTCCTCGCTGCTGCGCACCGGCTACCACGAGGAGGCGCGCGCCTGGCGCGAGTGGCTGCTGCGCGCGGTCGCGGGCGACCCGGAGCACCTCCAGATCATGTACGGCATCGCGGGCGAACGGGACCTGGGTGAACGGGACCTGACCTGGCTGCCGGGATACGAGGGGTCGAAGCCCGTACGCATCGGCAACGAGGCCGCGGGCCAGCTCCAGCTCGACGTGTACGGCGAGGTCACCGAGGCGCTGCACCTCGCGCACATGACGGGCCTCGCCCGGAACGACTACGCGGCGCTGCTCCAGGTGAAGCTGATCGGCTATCTGGAGAAGCACTGGGACGAGCCGGACGAGGGCATCTGGGAAGTACGCGGCCCCCGCCGCCACTTCGTGCACTCCAAGGTGATGGCGTGGGTGGCCGTCGACCGCACGGTGAAGCTGATCGAGTCCGGCGAGGTGGACGGCCCGCTGGAGCGCTGGCAGAAGCTGCGGGACGAGATCCACCGGAACGTCTGCGAGAAGGGCTACGACAAGGAACGGAACACGTTCACGCAGTCGTACGGCTCGAAGGAGCTGGACGCCTCGCTGCTGCTGATCCCGCAGATGGGCTTCCTGCCGCCGGACGACAAGCGCGTCATCGGCACCGTGGAGGCGATCCAGCGGGAGCTGTCGACACCGGACGGCTTCGTGCTGCGTTATCCGACGTCGGGCGCGGACCAGGGCGTCGACGGGCTGGAGGGCGACGAGGGCGCGTTCCTGGCCTGCTCGTTCTGGCTGGCCGACGACCTGGCGATGATCGGGCGGGTCGAGGACGCGCGGAAGCTCTTCGAGAAGCTGCTCGCGCTCCGGAACGACCTGGGGCTGCTCGCGGAGGAGTGGGACCCGCGGCTCCAGCGCCAGGTGGGCAACTTCCCGCAGGCGTTCAGCCACGTGCCGCTGATCGACACGGCGCTGCGGCTGACGACGTCGGGCGCGTACGGCGGCTGAGCCCGCGCGCCGGGACGCGCGTCCGCCCCGGGACGGACGGGCGGGGCGGACGACGGCACACACCTGCCGTCGTACGCCCCGCCCATGGTGCCCCGGGCGCGTACGCCCTTCCCTTACTTCAGCGGGTCCAGCGAGAGCGTGATCTCGGTCGGGGCGCCGTCCTCGATGTACGCGGCGAAGCCCGCCACGTCGTCGAAGGCGAAGCCGTACGCCTTGCCGTCGTCCGCGATCTCGTGCATGACCTTGACGTACTCGTGCACCGTGTCGCCCTGGTAGAACCCGCTCGGGTCGTCCGTGGGCTGGCTGGCGAGCGCCGCCAGGCTCGTACGGTTCAGCGCCGCGCCGACGATCGCCGCGACCGGGCCGCCCATCGCGTCGTTCGGGGCGGCCAGGGCGCCGTCGCAGAACAGCACGTCACGGGTGCTCGGCTTCTCGATGGTGACCTCACCGGGGCCGGTGAAGCCGAGCGTGTTGCCGCTCACCCGGCCCTTGAACTCGCCCTGGTTGGTGGTGACGACGAGGTCCTTCGACGAGTAGACGCTCCACACCTCGTCGATGTACGCGTCGAGGTAGTCCGCCGGGAACCTGCCGGAGTCGATGCCGTGGCTCGGCGCGATGATCCGCTTGTCCTCGACGATCAGGTCCCCGAAGGGGCCGCCGGCCAGCTTCTCGAACGCCTGGGCGCGGCCACCGGACTTGAGCTTGCCGGTGGTCTGCTCCTTCTGGCCCTTGAGGGTGATCGACAGCGGCACGCTGAACATGTCCACCGCGGTGGTGTTGCAGTACATGCCCGAGTCCTTGAACGTGAACTCGGCGCAGTCGTGCAGCACACCCCAGTTGGGGTCGGACTCGACCCATCCGGCCGGGTAGGCGAGCGCCGCGTTGCCGTTGCCGTCCTCGACCGCCTTGAACTTCAGCTTGTCGCCGAGCCCGGTGTAGATGCGGCCGCCGTCCATGTACGGCAGCTGGAGGTTGCCGGCGTCCGACAGCGAGATGGCGTAGTCGGTGAAGCCGTCACCGCCGTTGTCGCCCATCTCGACGGGCTTCGCCTCGCCCTCCGGCGTGACGTGGACGCGCTTGCCGTCCACCTCGCCGAGTATGTAGAGGAAGATCGAGGCGTCGTCGAACTGGCCCGTGTTGTTGACGACCTTGAGCGGCAGGGACGCCGCCGCGCGGGCGGAACCGTTGCTGGAACCGGCGAGCGCGCGCCCACCGGCCAGCGAGATTCCGGTCGCCGCCGCCGCGGCCGTGGCTCCACCGAGGAACTTCCGTCGCGAGATCACTTGCTCGTCCCCTCCTTGCTGTCTGCACCCTTGCGGTGCGCGGCCTGTCCGCCTTCCACGGACACGGCCACGTGGTCGACCATCATCGAAGCGCCCGGCTTGGTGGCCTCGGTGGGCGTGGCGTGACCCGCGACCTTGTCGGGGAAGGCGCCGCCCATCGCGAGGTTGAGCAGGATGAAGTGGCCGTGGTTCGTGGCGTTCGCCCAGGTCTCCGCGTCGAGGTCGGACTCGCTGACGGAGTGGAACTCCTTGTCGTCCACGTACCAGCGGAGCGCCTCGGTCTCACCGGAGCGGTCCAGCTCCAGCGCGTACGTGTGGAAACCGGCCTGGCAGGCCGAGCCGGGGCACTCGGTCGAGCCGCTGATGCCCTCGGTCTCGTTGCACGGGCCGCCGGGGTTGACGCCGCAGTGCAGCACGCCCCAGACGGAGTTGATCCCGTTGATGTTCTCCATGATGTCGAACTCGCCCACGCCGGGCCAGTTCCAGTAGTTGCCGCGGTACTCGTCACCGAGCGTCCAGAACGCGGGCCAGTAGCCCAGCGCCTCGTCGCCGCCGATGTCCGGCATGCGGACGCTGGCCTCGATGCGCATCTTGCCGCCCTCGGGCGCGGCGAAGTCCGAACGCTGCGACTCGATACGGCCCGACGTCCACGTGTCGCCGTTCTTCTGCGCCGTGATCTTCAGGTGGCCTTCGCCGTCGAGCTGGATGTTCTCCGGGCTGTCCGTGTACTCCTGGATCTCGCCGGTGCCCCAGTTGTCCGGGCCGCCGGGGTAGCCGTGGCCCTTGTCGATGATCCACTCGTCGCCGGACGGGAGCGAACCCGCGTCGCCGTCGAAGTCCGAGCGCCAGACCTCTTCCATCGCGGTCGCGTCCTTCGCGTCCGCGCCGCCCTTGGCCTGCTGCGAGGACGCGGGCTTCGCGGACTCGTCGGCCTGGGCGGCGGGCAGGGCGTACGCCCCGAACGCGGTGACCGTGGCCACGGCTGCGAGGAGCCATCGCCGTCTCATATTCTTCATAGTCATGCTGCGCGCTCCAGATGTGGGGGGGGTGGTGAGAGCGCTCTCACGCCATGGCCAAGCACAGTGCCGGGGAAGGAGGAGTAGCGTCAACCCCCTTCCGGCGGAAAAGAAAAGAGGAGTGCGAAGTGAGCGGTGGCCACGGGTCCCGTCCCACGCTCGAAGCCGTCGCGGCACACGCGGGGGTCTCGCGCGCCACCGTGTCGCGGGTGGTCAACGGCGGTGCGGGCGTACGGGCGGAGGTCCGCGACCGGGTCCAGCGTTCCGTGGACGAGCTGGGGTACGTGCCGAACAGCGCGGCCCGCAGCCTGGTCACCCGCCGGACCGGGGCCGTCGCGGTGGTCATCGCCGAGCCGGAGACCCGCGTCTTCGCCGACCCGTTCTTCGCGCAGCAACTACGCGGGATCAGCCGCGAGTTGTCGGAACGTGACATGCAGCTGCTGCTGCTCCTCCTCGAACAGCGCCGGGACCACACCCGTATCGGCCGCTACCTCTCGGGCGGTCACGTCGACGGCGCGCTGATGTTCTCCCTGCACACGCACGACCCGCTGCCCGCGATGGCCGCCGAATCCGGGCTGCCGACGGTCTTCGGCGGCCGCCCCGGCTGGCCCGGCTCCGAACGCGAGCCGCGCCCGCTGTATGTGGACACCGACAACCGCGGCGGCGCCCGGCAGGCCGTGGAACACCTCCTGGAACGCGGCCGGAGACGCGTCGCCGTCATCACCGGCCCCCTCGACCAGACCTCCGCGCTGGACCGGCTGCACGGGTACCGCGACGCCCTCGGCGTCGTCGAGGCCGACCCCGCGCTGGTGGCGCACGGCGGCTTCACCGCCGAGGGCGGCGAGCGCGCGATGGCCGAACTCCTCGACCGCACGCCCGACCTGGACGCCGTCTTCGCCGGTTCCGACCTGATGGCCTCGGGCGCGATCCGCACGCTGCGGGCGTACGGCCGCCGCGTGCCCGACGACGTCGCGGTCGTCGGCTACGACGACCTGGAGCCCGCCGCCTGGGCCGATCCCCCGCTCACGACCGTGCGCCAGGACGTGGAGGGCATGGGCCGGATGATGGCCGAACTCCTCATGCGCCGCCTCGGTCTGGGCCCGGAGCCCGCGACCCCGGAGGGCGTGCCGACGTCGGTGGTGACCCCCGCGCGGCTGATCGTGCGGGCGTCGAGCTGACGCCACCGGGGCGGCGGGCGCGTACGGGACAGGGCGGGCGTACCCGGACGGGGCGCGCGTACGGGGTGGGGCGGGCGGGGGCCGGAGGTACCCGGAGGTAAAGGAGTCGGAAAGATTGACTCAAAAGAAGCCCTGGATCTGACCGAATCCCTTCGCTTCGGCGGATCTTGTGCCCACCCGCACGCCGACCCGCGCGAGGCGGCGGAGGACCCGCGCGCGGTCCGTACGGAGAACCCCCGGCTCCGGCTCCGGCCCCGGACGAACCGCCACCACGCGGACCCGGCCCGTACGGCGGAACGGTCGCGCGTCGAACGCGCCGCCCGCTGAAGGACGTTCGGGACCGGCCGGGCAGGCCGTACGGCGCGTACGACGCGTACGGCTCTAGTCCGCCGTCACCAGCTCGTCGTAGACGCTGAGGACGTGCGCCACCGTGTCGTCCACCGTCGGCAGGCACGCGGCACGGGCGCGGCCCGCCGCCGCGAGCGCCGCACGGCGGTCCGGGTCCCGCAGCAGGGCGGTGACGGCGCCCGCGAGCGCCTCGGGGTCCGCGTACGGCACCAGCAGGCCCGCGTCGCCGACGAGTTCGGGCAGCCCGCCGACGGCGGTCGCGACCAGCGGCACCCCCGCGCGCAGCGCCTCCTGCGCGACCAGGGAGCGCGCCTCCCAGCGCGCGGGGACGAGCGCCACGTCCGCGGCGGCCAGCAGCTCGAACGCGTCGTCGCGGCGGCCCAGCAGCCGTACGGGCAGGTCCTCCGCCTCGATCCGCGCCTGGAGCGCCGCACGGTGCGGCCCCTCCCCCGCGATGGCCAGCAGCGGCGGCGGCTCCAGGTCGCGCCAGGCGCGCGCGGCGGTCAGGGCGGTGGTGTGCCCCTGGAGCGGTTCGAGTCGGCCGACGGCCAGCACCAGCGGGCGGTCGACGGCGCCGATCTCCGCGCGTACCTTGGCGGCCGCGTCCGGGTCGAGCGGCGGCGGGTACGCGTCGGGGCGCGGCTCCGGGAACGGCAGCGCGACCGGCGCCAGCCGCGCGTCGCGCGCTCCCCTGCGCCGCGCCAGGTCCACGAGGTCGGTGGTGGCCCCGAGGACCACGCCCGCGGCGCGCGCCACGCGCCGTTCCAGCAGGCGCGCGACCCCGCGGTGCGCGCCGTGGGCGTGCGCGCGGGTGTGCCAGGTGACGACGAGCGGCACGTGCCGCCGACGGCTGCCGAGCGCGAGGGCGGCGAGCAGCCCGGCGTGCGGACCGTGCGCGTGGACGACGTCGGCGTCGGCGCAGATCCGGCGGAGGGCGCGCACCGTGTCGGTGTCGGTGTGCAGCGGGCCGGGGAGCGACGCGAACGCCGGGACGGCGCCGGGCACGGGCGGCGCGGCGGGCGACACCGGCGGGTGCCCCACCTCGGTGAGTCGGGCACCGGCGGCGGTGAAGCCGTACGCCTGCTCCGACCCGTACGGCGCGCACACCGTCACGCGGAGGCCGTGCGCCACCAGTCCCTCGGTCAGCGAGCGGACGTGCGCGCCGGTCGTCGCGCACGGGACCTCGGCGCCCGCCGTCCCGGCGCGGCGGCGCGGGCCCGTGCCCGGGACGCCGGGCACGGACGGCGCCGCCTGGGCGCCGTACGCGACGGGCGTGCCGTGGGCGCCGGACAGCACCTGCACGACGTGCACCGGGGCGGGCGCGCGTGGCGGAAGCGGCGGATCGGGGGGACGGCTCACAGCGGGTCGGACTCCGGGGTTGCGAGAAGCGGGCGTGCGCCGGGGCGTGATGCGCTGCGCCCAGGATGCCAGTCCGTGACAGGGGCGGGGCACCGCGTACCGGCCACGGAGGCCGCACGAGGCGGGCGTCCGCGGCACGTATCACCCGCGCGGGCGACCCCGCCCCGTACGGGCGCGGTAGCGGCCGACCGGTACGCGCGCCGTGGCCGCACCGCCCCAGCGGGCGGTACGGGCGCCTGCGCGGCGTACGTCCGGCGGGCGCGCGGGACGGCCCCACAACGGCCGGAAACACCCGGTGCCGCGGCCCACGCCCGTACGCGCGCGGCCACGGGTACGGCGGGCGCCGGGCCCGTACGGCGAACGCGCGTCAGACCGCCGCGCGGGCCGTCGCGAGCAGCTCCTCGGCGTGGGCGCGGGCGAGGCTGGAGTCCTCCTGCCCGGCGAGCATCCGGGACAGCTCCCGCACCCGGTCCTCGCCCTCCATCGCCTGCACGCCGCTGCGGGTCACCGACCCGTCGTCCGTCTTCTCCACCACCAGGTGCCGGTCGGCGAAGGCCGCGACCTGCGGCAGGTGCGTCACGACGACCACCTGCGCGGACCGGGCGAGCCGCGCCAGCCTGCGGCCGACCTCGACGGCGGCCTTGCCGCCGACGCCCGCGTCCACCTCGTCGAAGAGGTATGTCGGCACCGGGTCCGAGCCCGCGAAGACCACCTCCACCGCCAGCATCACCCGGGACAGCTCGCCGCCCGACGCTCCCTTCGCGATCGGCCGGGCGTGCGCCCCGGGGTGCGGGGCGAGCAGCAGCTCCACGTCGTCCGTGCCGTGCGGCCCGAACGCGACCGTACGGCCGTCCAGTTCGAGCCCCGCCGGGTCGTCGGCCCGGCGCAGCTCGAACGAGACCCGGGCGTGCGGCATGGCCAGCTCGGCCAGTTCGCCGGTGACCGCGTCGGCGAAGCGCTTCGCCGCGTCCGTACGGGCCTCGGTGAGGCGCTGGGCGAGCCCGGCGAGTTCGTCGTGGAGGGCGTCGCGTTCGGCGGTCAGCTCCTCGATGCGGTCGTCGTCGCCGGAGAGTTCGGCCAGACGCGCCGCGCCCTCCTCGGCCCACGCCAGCACGGAGCCGACGTCCTCCCCGTACTTGCGGGTCAGCTGCCCGAGCGCCGCGCGGCGCTCCTCGACGGCGGCGAGGCGCAGCGGGTCGGCGTCCAGGTCGTCGGCGTAACCGGCGAGTTCGCCCGCGATGTCGGACAGCAGGATGCCGACCTCGCTCAGCCGGTCCGCGAGCGCCGCGAGGGCCGGGTCGTGGGACCGTACTGCCTCCAGCGCCCGGTGCGCGCCCACGACGAGTGTCGCGGCGTCCATGCCCTCGGGCCCGGACTGGTCGGCGGGGTCGCCCGCCAGCGCGCCGTGCGCCGTCGTGGCGGCGGAGGCCAACGCCTCGGCGTGGCCGAGCCGTTCGGCCTCGGCGGCGAGTTCGGCGTCCTCGTCGGGGCGGGGGTCGACGGCGGCGATCTCGTCGAGGCCGTACCGCAGGTGGTCGGCCTCCTGCGCGCGCTCGCGGGCCCGGGTGGTCAGCTCGTCGAGGGTGGCGGCGACCGTACGCAGCCGCTGGTACGCCGTCCCGTACGCGGCGAGCGGCCCGGACACGGCCTCGCCCGCGTACCGGTCGAGCGCCTGCCGCTGCCGCGCCGGGCGCAGCAGCCCCTGCTGGTCGGTCTGCCCGTGCACGGCCACCAGGTCGTCGCTCAGCTCCGCCAGCAGCCCCACGGGCGCGGACCGGCCGCCCAGGTGCGCGCGGGACCGGCCCTCCGCCGAGACCGTACGGCTGACCAGCAGCGCGCCGTCGTCCAGCTCGGCGCCCGCCTCCTCGGCCCGTACGGCCGCCGCGGAGCCCGGGGGCACCACGATCCGCCCCTCCACGACGGCGGCCTTCGCCCCGACGCGTACGAGCCCCGCGTCGGCGCGCCCGCCGAGCAGCAGCCCGAGGCTGGTCACGACCATCGTCTTGCCCGCTCCGGTCTCGCCGGTCACCGCGGTGAAGCCGGGCGCCAGCTCGACGACGGCGTCGTCGATCACGCCCAGGGCTCTGATCCGCATCTCCTCCAACACGGATACGACCATACGAGGTTCCCCGCGCAAAGCCACCCCCGGTCCGCCGCGCGACCCCCGTGCGGGGCCCGCGGCGGGTGCCGCTTCACCGGTACGGCGACGGCGGCGGACGTCCGTACGGATGCGGCGCGCGGCCCGGGAGTGTCCCCGCCGCACGCGCCGGGGCACGGCGCCACGCACGCCCGGGGCGCGTCACGGCGAGGCGCCGCGCCACCCCGCCACCGGCAGCGCGAACTTCGCCACCAGCCGGTCCGTGAACGACGCGTGGTGCAGCCGCGCCAGCCGCACCGGCACCGCGCCGCGCCGCACCTCGACGCGCGCCCCCGGGGACAGGTCCACGCTGCGCCGCCCGTCGCACCACAGCACGCCGTGCGGCGTACGCGGCTGGACCTCCACCGCCAGCACCGAGTCGGGCGCGGTGAGCAGCGGCCTCGCGAACAGCGCGTGGGCGCTGATCGGCACCATCAGCAGCGCCTCGACCTCCGGCCACACCACCGGGCCCCCGGCGGAGAAGGCGTACGCCGTCGAGCCCGTCGGTGTCGCGCACACCACGCCGTCCCCGCCGAAGCGGGAGACGGGCCGCCCGTCGACCTCCGTCACGACCTCCAGCATCCGCTCACGCGCGGCCTTCTCGACGGACGCCTCGTTCAGCGCCCAGTCGGTGTGCACGAGCCGCCCCTCGTTCCGTACGAGCACGTCGAGCGTCATCCGCTCCTCGACCTCGTACGCCCGCCGCACCACCCGGTCCACCACGCGGTCCAGGTCGTCCCGTTCGGCCTCGGCGAGGAAGCCGACGCGGCCCAGGTTGACGCCGAGCATCGGCACCCCGGAGGCGCGCGCGAACTCCGCGCCGCGCAGCAGCGTGCCGTCGCCGCCGAGCACCACGAGCAGCTCGCAGCCGTCCAGCACGTCCGGCTTCGCCTCGACCGTCTCCACCTGCTCCGGCAGCGGCAGGTCCGTTGCCTCGTCCCCCAGCACCCGGACGCCGATGCCGTGCCGCAGCAGCCCCTGCACGACCAGCTCGGCGCTGCGGACGGCGGCGGGCCGCCCGGTGTGCGCGAGGAGGAAGACCGTACGGTCCTCGCTCGCCGTACGGTCCTCGGTCCCTGTCGTCGTCAATTCGGCCCCTCCGCCACAGCTCGGTCGAGATCGGCCGGGTCGAGATCGGGCGCCCCGGCGCGCAGCCACAGAAAGTATTCGACGTTCCCGGACGGTCCCGGCAGGGGGCTGGCGACGACGCCGAGCGCCCCCAGGCCCAGCCCGGCGGCCCGCGCCGCCACGTCCCGTACGGCCTCGGCGCGCAGCCGCGCGCTGCGCACCACCCCGCCGCTGCCGAGCCGTTCGCGCCCCACCTCGAACTGGGGCTTGACCATCAGCACCAGGTCGGCGTCGGGCGCGGAGCAGCGCACCAGGGCCGGGAGCACCAGGCCGAGGGGGATGAACGACAGGTCGCCCACGACCAGTTCGGCCGGTACGCCGTCGAGGTCGTCCGGGGTCAGCTCCCGTACGTTCGTCCGGTCCCGTACGGTGACGCGCGCGTCGCCGCGCAGGGACCACGCCAGCTGTCCGTACCCCACGTCCACGGCCACCACGTGGCCCGCCCCGGCGCGGAGCAGGACGTCCGTGAAGCCGCCCGTGGAGGCACCCGCGTCGAGGGCGCGGCGACCGGCGACGGCCAGGCCGAGGGGCTGGAACGCGGCGAGGGCGCCCGCGAGTTTGTGGCCACCGCGCGACACGTAGTCCGGGTCGCCGTCGTCGGCGCGGACGACGAGCGCGGCGCTCGTCTCGACCTGCGTGGCGGACTTGGAGGCGGTCGCCCCGCCGACGGTCACACGGCCCGCGGCGATCAGCTGCCCGGCGTGCTCACGCGAGCGCGCCAGCTTGCGGCGCACCAACTCCGCGTCGAGACGCCTGCGTTGCGGGCGGGTCACTGCCACGTCGGCTTCAACTCCTGGGGTCGGGCCGGTCGTCGGGCCGGAGGGCGGGGCCGGGGCCCGGTCCGGGGTCGGGCCAGTCGAGGGCGGTCAGGGTGTCGCGCAGACCGCGGTGCACATCCTCGTACACCTCCAGGTGCCCGGACACGGCGAGGTGGTCGGCGTCCTCCAGCCGCCGCAACCGCGCGTCCACCGGAGGATGCCCCGTGGGCTCCGTGCCGACGCCGAGCGGACGCGGGGCGTCGGGCACGCCGCCGGGCGGCGGCTCCTCCCCGGCGGCCTCGTCGCCGTGCGCCCGCCCGTCCGCGCCCGCTTCCGCACCCTCGCCGTTCTCCTCGTGCGCGTCCGCCGCGCCGTCCCGCGCCGGCGCCCCGCCGGGCTCCCCGGGCACGCCGGGACCCGGCGCCACCAGCCCGTACGCCTGCTGCCCGGCGCCGTACCTCACCTCGTCCATGCACCCGACGCTACCCGCTGCCACCGACAGCGCGGCGCGCCGGGACACCGCGCCGGGCCCCGTACGGGCGCGGGCGGGGTGCCCGTACGGGCGCGGGCGGGGTGCCCGTACGGGCGCGCGTACGGGAGGGGGACGCGGGAGCGGGTACGGGCGCGGGGGCGCGTGCGCTCAGGCGCCGACGCGGACGCGCGCCGCCGGGATCACCAGCGGGGTGCCGGTCTCCGGGTCGTCGATCACCCGGCAGGGCAGTTCGAAGACCTCCCGCACCAGGTCCGCCGTCAGCACCTCGGACGGCCTGCCCTCCGCGACGATCGACCCGCCGCGCATGGCGACGAGGTGGGTGGCGTACCGCGCCGCGTGGTTGAGGTCGTGCAGCACCGCGACCACCGTGCGCCCAGCCTCGTGCAGCCCGGCGCAGAGGTCCAGGATCTCGATCTGGTGGGCGATGTCGAGGTACGTCGTCGGCTCGTCGAGCAGCAGCAGCGGTGTCTCCTGCGCGAGGGCCATGGCGATCCACACCCGCTGCCGCTGCCCGCCGGACAGCTCCTCCACGTACCGGTCGGCGAGGTCCGCGACACCCGTCGCGCGCATCGACTCGGCGACGATCCGCTCGTCCTCGCGCGACCACTGCCGCAGCAGCCCCTGGTGCGGGTAACGGCCGCGGGCCACCAGGTCGGAGACGCTGATGCCGTCCGGCGCGACGGACGACTGCGGGAGCAGCCCGAGGGTGCGGGCGACCTGCTTCGGCGGCAGGGCGTGGATGTCCCGGCCGTCCAGCAGCACCCGCCCGGCGGCGGGCTTCAGCATGCGGGAGAGGGCCCGCAGGAGGGTGGACTTGCCGCACGCGTTGGGGCCGATGATCACGGTGAACGACTCGTCGGGGACGGCGATCTCGAGGTCCCGCGCGATGGTGCGCTGGTCGTACGCGAGGGTCAGGCCCTCGCCGCCGAGCCGGGTGCCGGTCCCGGTACCCGTACCCGTACCCGTACCGCTGCCGGGGTCCTTCGCCAGGACGGGCCCCGTGCCGAGGGCCGTGTCGGGACCCGTCGCGCGTACGGTGCCGGGTTCGGCGGGATGCTTCATGTCGGCGTTCCTCGTCTTCCTGTCGCGGCCCTCGCCCGTGCCGGTACGACCGCCCGTGCCCGTCGCGTCGCTCATATCCGCCCCGCCTTGCGCTCCGTGGCCAGCAGCCACACCAGATAGCCGCCGCCCAGCACGCCGGTGACCACGCCCACCGGCAGTTGGTGCCCCTCGAACACCCGCTGCGCCGCGAGGTCCGCGAGCACCAGCAGCGCCGCGCCCGTACACATCGACGGCACCAGGTTCGGCCCCGGTGACCGCGTCATCCGCTTCGCCACCTGCGGCGCCGTCAGCGCCACGAACGCCACCGGCCCGGCCGCCGCCGCGCCGAACGACACCAGCAGCACCGCCGACGCCAGCACCGTCAGCCGTATCCGCTCCACCGGCACGCCGAGCGAGAACGCCGCGTCGTCGCCCATCTCCAGCATCCGCATCGCCCGCGCGCAGCCGAACAGCACGACGGGCAGCAGCACCGCCATCGCGACCAGCAGCGGTACGGCGTCGTCCCAGCCGCGCCCGTTCAGGCTGCCGGTCATCCAGAGCACCGCGCGCGCGGCGTCGGTGATCTGCGCCCGGGTGAGGAGGTAGCCGTTGACGCCGGTGAGGATGGCGGTGATGCCGATGCCGGTGAGCACCAGCCGGTAGCCGTGCACGCCCTGCCGCCAGGCCAGCGCGTAGATCAGCAGCCCGGTGGCCAGGCCACCCGTCACCGCCCCGGCCGCCAGCGCGGCGCTGCCGCTGCCGAACACCACGATGGTGACCAGCGCGCCCGTCGCCGCGCCCTGCGTGAAGCCGAGCACGTCGGGCGAGCCGAGCGGGTTGCGCACGACGGACTGGAAGATCGCCCCGCCGAGCGCCAGCGCCCCGCCGACCAGCAGGGCGGTGACGACGCGCGGCAGCCGTACGTCGTTCACGATGAACTCGTCGGCCGGGTTGCCCGAGCCGAGCAGCGTGTCGATCACCTGCTGCGTCGTCATCGGGTAGTCGCCGCTGCCGCTGCCGATCGCGAACACCGAGGAGACCGCCGCGACCACCAGGCACCCCAGGCCCACGGCGAGCGCGCGCGGCCGGAACGCGATCGAGTGCCCGCTCCCCGTACGGATGACGCTCATGCCCCCACCGCCTTCCGGCGGCGCACGAAGTACAGGAAGAACGGGCCGCCGAGCACCGCCGTCACGATCCCCACCTGGAGTTCCGACGGGCGCGCGAGCACCCGCCCGAGGACGTCGGCGCCGAGCAGCAGCACCGGCGCGAGCACCGCGCAGTACGGCAGCACCCAGCGCATGTCGGGCCCGGTCAGCGTGCGCACGAGGTGCGGCACCATCAGGCCGACGAAGACGATCGGCCCGCACGCCGCCGTGGCCGCGCCGCACAGCAGCGTCACGGCGAGCATGCCGCCCGCCCGCGTACGCGCCGGGTGCGAGCCGAGGGAGCGCGCCGCGTCGTCGCCGAGGGCGAGCGCGTTCAGCGGGCGGGCGAGCGCCAGCGCCAGCAGCACCCCGGCCGCGACGAACCACACCAGCTTCTCCGCCGTCTCCGCCTGCGCCCCGGCCAGCGAACCGACCGTCCAGAAGCGCATCTTGTCGAGCGAGGCGGTGTCCAGCAGCTGTACGGCGTTGACGTAGCTGAACAGCGCCGCGTTCAGCGCCGCGCCGCCGAGCGCCAGCCGCGCGGGCGTCGCGCCGCGCCCGCCGCCGACCACGTACACGGCGACGGCCACCGCGCCCGTACCGGCGAACGCGAACCACACGTAGCCGGTGAAGGACTCGACGCCGAGGAACGAGATCGCCGACACGACCGCCGCGGCCGCGCCCGCGTTGATGCCGAGGAGGCCCGGGTCGGCCAGCGGGTTGCGGGCCAGCGCCTGCATCACGCCACCGGCCAGGCCCAGCGCCGTACCGGCCATGAGGCCGAGCAGGGTGCGGGGCAGGCGCATCTCGTGCACGACGGTGTACTCGGGCGAGGCGCTGTCGGTGAGACCGCGCCACGCCGCGTCCAGCGCGAGCGGCTTGGCTCCCACGGCGAGGCTGAGGGCGGCCACGAGGCACAGCAGCAGCAGGGCGCCGAGGAGGCCGACGGCGCGCGGCGCGTGCCGCCCGGCGGGTGGCCGGTCGGCGGCGGGCGGCGCGGGCGTCACGTCCGCTTCCGCCTGCGGGGACTTGGTGAGCGACACGTGCGCGGCTCCGGCTACGGGCCGGTGCGTTCTCGGTCACCCGGCCACTGGACGATGACGTGGGTTAGGTTAACCTAACCCGGCATTCGGGCCCACTGGTCCCCCGTACATTCCGAGAAGGGCTCCCCATGTCACGCTCCCTCCCCCGCCTCTCCCGCCGCGGCCTCCTCGCCGCGGGCGGCGCCGCCGGCCTCGGCGCGCTCCTCACGGCGTGCGGCGACGACGACGGCGGGTCGGGCTCCGGTGGCGGTGGCTCCTGGTCGTTCACCGACGACCGGAAGGAGAAGGTCGAGCTGGACGGGCGCCCGGAGCGGATCGTGGCCTTCACCGGTACGGCCGCCGCGCTGCACGACTTCGGCGTCGACGAGCAGCTCGTGGGCGTCTTCGGCCCGACGAAGCTGAAGAACGGCGAGCCGGACCCGCAGGCCGGGGAGCTGGACGTGGACGGCGTCGAGATCATCGGCAACGCGTACGGCGAGTTCAACATCGAGAAGTACGCCAAGCTCCGCCCCGAGCTGCTGATCACCAACACGTACGAGCCCGGCGTCCTGTGGTTCGTACCGGACGAGAGCAAGAGCAAGATCGTCAAGCTCGCGCCGAGCATCGCGATCAAGGCGTCCCGCGTCTCCCTGCTGACCATCGTCGACCGCTACGCCGAGCTGGCCCGCACCCTCGGCGCCGACCCGAAGGCCAAGCGGGTCACCGACGCGAAGGCCCGCTTCGAGCAGGCCGCCGAACGGCTCCGCAAGGCCGCCAAGGCCAAGGGCGGGCTGAAGGTGATGGCCGCGTCCGGCAGCCGCGACCTGTTCTACGTGTCGACCCCGAAGGTCAACGCCGACCTGATGTACCTGCGCGAGCTGGGCGTCGACGTCGTCGTCCCGCGGAAGCTGGACGAGGGCGGCTACTTCGAGCCGCTCAGCTGGGAGAACGCCGACAAGTACCCGGCCGACGTGATCATGCTCGACAACCGCGGCCAGGCCCTCCAGACCGGCGCCCTGGAGAAGATCCCCGCCTGGACGAAGCTGCCCGCGGTCGAGGCGGGCCAGGTCGTCCCGTGGGCGAGCGAGCCGCGGTTCAGTCACGCGGGCTCGGTGCCGCTGCTGGAGAACCTGGCCGAGGCCCTTGAGAAGGCGAAGAAGACCGGCTGACGCCGCGTACCCGGCAGCAGCCCGGCGACCGGCGGCGGGCGCGCCCCGCCGGTACGGCCCCCGGCCCCCGGGCCCCGACCACACAGCGGGAGGTTTCCGTCCCATGAGCAGCGCAGCGCCCGAAGCACCGCCCCTGCCCTTCGACTTCTTCGAACTGCACGTCGTACGCGCCCGCCGCGTGACCCCGTCCATGATGCGCGTCACCCTCGGCGGCCCGCTGCGCGGCCTGGAGTCCGGCGGCAGGGACCAGCGGCTGAAGCTGTTCCTTCCCCGGCCCGGCCAGGACGCGCCGGTCGTACCCGTCGGGGCGGGCACGGAGTGGTTCACGCGGTGGCAGGCGATGGACCCGGCCGTACGGGGCGTCATGCGCACGTACACCCTCCGCGAACAGCGCCGCGACCCCGACGAGTTGGACGTCGACTTCGCCCTCCACGGGATCGGCTCCCTCTCCCCGGACGAGGGCCCGGCCGCCCGCTGGGCCGCCGACGCCCGGCCCGGCGACCGGATCACCGTGCTCGGCCCGACGGCGCCAGACAACGCCGCCGTGGACTTCCGTCCCCCGCCGGGCACGGACTGGGTGCTGCTCAGCGGCGACGAGACGGCGCTGCCCGCCGTCGCGGGCATCCTGGAGTGGCTGCCCGCGGGCACCCCGGCGCACGTCTGGCTGGAGGTCCCGCACGCGGCCGACGCACAGCCCCTGCCGACCGCCGCCGACGCGCACGTCACCTGGCTCGTACGGGACGAGGCCCCGGCGGGCGCGAACCGTACGGACGTCGCGGTGGCCGCGCTCCGTACGGCGGAGCTGCCCGCGGGCACCCCGTACGCGTGGATCGCCGGGGAGGCGGGCACCGTCAAGGCACTGCGGCGGCACCTCGTCGGGGAGCGCGGATTCGGCCGCAGGGCCGTCAGGTTCACGGGCTACTGGCGGCGGGGCGCCAGCGAGGAGCAGCTCGTCTCGGAGGCCCTCGCGGGGAACCCGGTGAACCCCGTCGACGCCGAGGGGGCGGACACCGGCGACGGCACGTGAGGCCGACACCCGTACGGTGACCGGCCCGCACCACGGACCACCACCCAGGGGGAGGCGGACGGGGCCGCCGGTACGGGACGAGGCCGGCGGCCCCACCACCGCCCCGGCCCGCGCGACCGGGTCACAGGCCGAGCCGCGCCAGCGCCTTCCCCGCGCCCGCGTCCGTGCCGCCGTCCGCGTCCGTACCGCCGCCCGTAGCCGTACCGCCGTCCGCCGCAGTCCAGGCCGCGCCGCACAACGCCCGCAGCCCGTCGAGCCGTTCGCCGTCCCCCTCCAGCGCCAGCGCGCCGCCCCGCGCCGCAGCCGTCCAGCCGCCGCAGCGGAAGCCGCGTTCCGCGTCCCCCGTCACCTCCGGCTGCGGCGTGAGCAGCCCCCGCAGGTCCGCCGCCACGTACGTCGGCCGGTGCCGCGGCCCCGCCGCGAGCAGCTGCGCCGCGTCCGTCACGCCGGTCAGCACCAGCAGCGAGTCGACCTCCCCCGCGTGCGCGCCCTCGATGTCCGTGTCCAGCCGGTCGCCGACGACCAACGGCCGTTCCGCGCCCGTACGCAGGATCGTCTCCCGGTGCATCGGCGGCAGCGGCTTCCCCGCCACCACCGGCTCCGGCGGCTCCCGCATCCAGCGCGTGGCGATGCGTACGACCTCCACGGCGGCGCCGTTGCCGGGTGCGATCCCGCGGGCGCCGGGGATGGTCAGGTCGGTGTTGGACGCGTACCAGGGCACGCCCCGCCCCACCGCCAGCGCCGCCTCCGCGAGGCGGCCCCACGCCAGGTCCGGGCCGCCGTAGCCCTGCACGACGGCCGCCGGGTCGTCGTCCGCCGACTCGACGGCGCGCAGGCCGCGTTCGGCGAGCGCCGCGCGCAGCCCCTCGGCGCCCACGCACAGCACGGCCGCGCCCCGGGGCACCCGCTCGGCGATGACGCGCGCGACGGCCTGCGCGGAGGTGACCACGTCCGCCGGGTCGGCGGGCACGCCGAGCCCGGTGAGGTGTTCGGCGACGGTCTCCGGGGTGCGCGCCGCGTTGTTCGTCACGTACGCCAGCCGCATCCCGCCGTCGCGCGCCGCCCGCAGCGACGGCACGGCGTGCGCGACGGCCTCGCCGCCGACGTACACCACACCGTCGAGGTCCAGCAGCGCGGTGTCGTACGCCTCGTGGAGCGCCCGTCCGGAAGCCCGCAGCATCGTCGTCCCGCTCCTCAGGTGTCGGTACGGGCCGCGCCCACCGGCGGCCCCCGCCCGATCATCCCCCACCGCGCGCCGAGGCCCGCGCCGGGACGGCCGCATAGCATTTCCGGATGACCTCCGCCGGACTCCACCTCCGCCCGTTCCGCGGGCTGCGCTACGCCCAGGACCGCGTACGCAGCCTCGCCGCCGTCACCTCACCCCCGTACGACGTGGTCGTACGGCCGGACGGCGTGCACGAGTTGGAGACCGCGGACCCGTACAACATCGTCCGGCTGATCCTGCCCCAGACCCCCGACCCGACCGCCCGCCACCGCCAGGCCGCCGACACGCTGCGCGACTGGCAGCGGGCGGGCGTGCTCACCCGGGACGGGACGCCCGCCCTGTACGCGTACGAGCAGCGCCGCGGCGACGTGCTGCAACGCGGCCTCATCGGCGCGCTCCGCCTCGACGGGCCGGTGCTGCCGCACGAGGACGTGGTGCCGGAGATCGTCGCGGACCGCGCCGCGCTGATGCGCGAGGCCGCCGCCAACTTCGAGCCGCTGCTGCTCACCTACCGGGGCGACGACGGCGCGGAGGGCGGGCGTTCCGGGCCCACGGCCGGGTCCGTGCTCGAACGGGCCACCGCCCGCGAACCGTTGCTCGCCACCACCACCGAGGACGGCTTCGCACACCGTCTCTGGGCCGTCACCGACCCTGCCGAACTCGCCGCCGTCACCGCCGACCCGAGCCGCCACGACGCCCTCATCGCCGACGGGCACCACCGCTGGGCGACCTATCTCCAGCTGCGCGCCGAGCACCCGGGCGACCCCGGCTGGGCCCACGGGCTGGTGCTGCTGGTCGACTCGGCGCGCCACCCGCTCCAGGTCCGCGCCATCCACCGGGTACTGCCGCGGCTCGCACCGGCCGACGCGCTGGCACGCCTCGGTGGCGCGTTCCGCGGGCGTACGGTCGCCGGGCCCCTGCCGCGCGCCCTCGACGCGCTCGACGCGGCGCCCGGCAACGCCTTCCTGCTGTCCTCCGGCCCCGGCGACTTCCACCTGCTGGACTCCCCGGACCCGGCGCTGCTCGCCCGTACGGTCCGCGCGGACCGGCCCGAGGCGTGGCGGCGGCTGGACGCGACCGTGCTGCACTCGACCCTGCTCGACACCGTGTGGCGGGTCCCGGACCTGCCGTCCGACATCAGCTACCTGCACTCCGCCGAGTCCGCCGTCGACCAGGCACGACGGCTCGGCGGTACGGCGGTGCTGCTCCGGCCGGTCACCGAGGAGACCGTACGGGGACTGGCGACACGGGGGGTGACCATGCCGCGCAAGTCCACGTCGTTCGGGCCCAAACCGGCGACCGGCCTCGTCATACGCACGCTGGACGGCTGACTCAGCGGTCGTCGGTGCCGTCCGCCTCGTCCTCGTCCTCGGCGGCGTCCGCGTCGTCGAGGTCGTCCACACCGTCGAGGTCGTCCAGGTCGTCCAGGTCGTCGTCGAAGTCGGGAGCGGGCGCCGAGACGAACTGCGGCGTGTGGCCGTGCTGGGGCTCCGGCACGCGGGGGGCGCCACCGGTCACCTCGGCGTTCCCGTGCGCCTTCGCCTTCGCGGCCTCGCCGCCGCCGCTCGCGTCTTGGCCCTCGTCCCCGTCCTCTTCCTCGTCGAGCGCGTCGACGAACTCGACGCCGTCCAGCTCCGCGAGGCGGTCCGAGGCGTCGGTCATGCCGCTCTGGTCGGCCTCCAGCGCCTTCGCGAACCACTCGCGCGCCTCGCTCTCCCTCCCGACCTCCAGCAGCACGTCCGCGTAGGCGTACCGCAGCCGCGCCGACCACGGCTGCACGGAGTTCGACGCCAGCTCGGAGCTCTGCAACGTCACCACGGCGGCCTCCGCCTGGCCCATGTCACGCCGCGCACCGGCCGCCACGAGCCGCATCTCGACCTGGCCCGCCTTGTCGAGTTTCTGCACCTCGGGCTCACCGGCCATGGCCAACGCCCGTTCGGGACGGCCGATACCGCGCTCGCAGTCCGCCATCACCGGCCACAGCTGCACGCCACCGGTCATCCGGCGGGCGGCCCGGAACTCCGCCAGCGCCTCGGCGTACTTGCCGACGCCGTACGCCGCGAACCCGGCCGTCTCCCGCACGGCGGGCACCCGCGACGCCAACCGCAGGGCGACCTTGGCGTAGCCGTACGCCTGCTCGGGCTCGTCGTCGATGAGACGGCCGACCATCACGAGGTTCTTCGCGACGTCCTCCGCCAGGCCCTTGGGCAGGCTCATCAGCTCCTGCCGTACGTCCTTCTCGATCTCCTCGCCCGTGACGTCCTCGGGGATGGGGAGACGGCGCAGCGGCTCACGGTCGGGGCGGCGGTCGTCCCGGCGGTCCGGACGCCGGTCGTCGCGCCGGTCCCGGCCGCCGCGTACGTCACGACGGTCCCCACCGCGTCCGCGGTCGCGGTCACCCGGTCGGTCGTCACGGCGGAAGCCACCGGGGCGTCCACCGCCACCGGGGCCACCACGGCGGTCGCCACCGCCGGGCCCACCACGGCCGCGGTCCCGGTCGTCCCGGCCGCGACCCGCGCCGGGGCCGCCGGCGCCGCCTCCGTACGTACGACGGCCGTCGCGGCTGTCATCCGTACGGCGCGGGCCGCGCGGACGGTCGTCCCGCCCCTGCCCCGGGCCACGGTTCTGCTCCCGGTCACGGTCGCCGCCACGGGAGAAGCCGGGGCGCGAACCGCCTCGGTCGTCGCGGCGGTCGTCGCGCGGCCGGTCACTGCGAGGCCTGTCGCTGCGCGGCCGATCGCTACGGGGACGGTCGTCCCGACCCCGGTCGCGGTCGCGGTCCCGATCACCCCACGGGCGGCTGTCCCGGCGGTCGTTGCCACGGGGACGCTCGTCACGGTCGCGGTCACCCCGGGCACGGTCGTCGCGGCCACCGTCCCGGCCGCTCCCCCCGCCACGCGGACGGTCGTCCCGCGCCCGGTCCCGGTCGTTCCACGGGCGCCCCGCACCACGGTCGCGGTCCCCGCCACGCTCAGGAGCACGGTCGCGTCGGTCACGGTCCTGGCGGGGACGGTCGTCGCGCGCACGGTCGTCACGGCGGAAGCCACCGGGACGGCCACCGCCACCACCGGCGCCACCGCCGCGTTGACCACCGCCGGTGCCACCACGCTCACCGTCACGCCGAACCGGTCGTGCCCGGTCGTCACGCCGAGGACCGCCCTGGCCCTGGCGAGGTCGACGTTCGGGCCGCTCGTCGGGAGAGTTCGTGGACATCGGCGTGACTCCTGTCTGCGTACTGCTGCGAGGAAAACAAAAAGAGCCGTTGGCTCCCAGCGCGTGAACGCTGGGAGCCAACGGCTCCTAATAATTGTTCGGCGGTGTCCTACTCTCCCACGAGGTCCCCCTCGCAGTACCATCGGCGCAGAAAGGCTTAGCTTCCGGGTTCGAAATGTAACCGGGCGTTTCCCTCACGCTATAACCACCGAAACTCTATTCGGACCACCAGAAACGGGGTCCAGAGTCTAAGCGAACAAGCACACTCTTCAATTGGAAGATGCAACCTGCTGGTTGTGGTCTCAGAAACCACACAGTGGACGCGAACATTTAAGGACAAGCCCTCGGCCTATTAGTACCGGTCAACTCCACCCATTACTAGGCTTCCATATCCGGCCTATCAACCCGGTCATCTCCCGGGAGCCTTAACCCCACCAAGGGGGTGGGAGCCCTCATCTCGAAGCAGGCTTCCCGCTTAGATGCTTTCAGCGGTTATCCTTCCCGAACGTAGCCAACCAGCCATGCCCTTGGCAGAACAACTGGCACACCAGAGGTCCGTCCGTCCCGGTCCTCTCGTACTAGGGACAGCCCTTCTCAAGACTCCTACGCGCGCAGCGGATAGGGACCGAACTGTCTCACGACGTTCTAAACCCAGCTCGCGTACCGCTTTAATGGGCGAACAGCCCAACCCTTGGGACCGACTCCAGCCCCAGGATGCGACGAGCCGACATCGAGGTGCCAAACCATCCCGTCGATATGGACTCTTGGGGAAGATCAGCCTGTTATCCCCGGGGTACCTTTTATCCGTTGAGCGACGGCGCTTCCACAAGCCACCGCCGGATCACTAGTCCCGACTTTCGTCCCTGCTCGACCCGTCAGTCTCACAGTCAAGCTCCCTTGTGCACTTACACTCACCACCTGATGACCAACCAGGCTGAGGGAACCTTTGGGCGCCTCCGTTACTCTTTAGGAGGCAACCGCCCCAGTTAAACTACCCACCAGACACTGTCCCCGATCCGGATCACGGACCCAGGTTAGACATCCAGCACGACCAGAGTGGTATTTCAACAACGACTCCACAACCGCTGGCGCGGCCACTTCACAGTCTCCCACCTATCCTACACAAGCCGAACCGAACACCAATATCAAGCTATAGTAAAGGTCCCGGGGTCTTTCCGTCCTGCTGCGCGAAACGAGCATCTTTACTCGTACTGCAATTTCACCGGGCCTATGGTTGAGACAGTCAAGAAGTCGTTACGCCATTCGTGCAGGTCGGAACTTACCCGACAAGGAATTTCGCTACCTTAGGATGGTTATAGTTACCACCGCCGTTTACTGGCGCTTAAGTTCTCAGCTTCACCAGAACGAATACTGATTAACCGGTCCCCTTAACGTTCCAGCACCGGGCAGGCGTCAGTCCGTATACATCGCCTTACGGCTTCGCACGGACCTGTGTTTTTAGTAAACAGTCGCTTCTCGCTGGTCTCTGCGGCCACACCCAGCTCACCAAGAAAATTGGATCACCAGACGTGGCCCCCCTTCTCCCGAAGTTACGGGGGCATTTTGCCGAGTTCCTTAACCATAGTTCACCCGAACGCCTCGGTATTCTCTACCAGACCACCTGAGTCGGTTTAGGGTACGGGCCGCCGTACGACATCGCTAGAGGCTTTTCTCGACAGCATAGGATCATCCACTTCACCACAATCGGCTCGGCATCAGGTCTCACCCACAAGTTGCACGGATTTACCTGCACAACGGGCTACACCCTTACCCCGGGACAACCACCGCCCGGGCTGGACTACCTTCCTGCGTCACCCCATCACTCACCTACTACAGACTTGGACCGTCGGCTCCACCACACCCCAACACCCCGAAGGGAGCTGGAGCGGCTTCACGGACTTAGCATCACCTGATTCAGCGTTGGTCGCCACACAGCGGGTACCGGAATATCAACCGGTTATCCATCGACTACGCCTGTCGGCCTCGCCTTAGGTCCCGACTTACCCTGGGCAGATCAGCTTGACCCAGGAACCCTTAGTCAATCGGCGCGCACGTTTCCCACGTGCGTATCGCTACTCATGCCTGCATTCTCACTCGTGAACCGTCCACAACTCGCTTCCACGGCTGCTTCACCCGGCACACGACGCTCCCCTACCCATCACAACAGCCGTTAGGCCTCAAGTTGCAATGACATGACTTCGGCGGTGTGCTTGAGCCCCGCTACATTGTCGGCGCAGAATCACTTGACCAGTGAGCTATTACGCACTCTTTCAAGGATGGCTGCTTCTAAGCCAACCTCCTGGTTGTCTCTGCGACTCCACATCCTTTCCCACTTAGCACACGCTTAGGGGCCTTAGTCGATGCTCTGGGCTGTTTCCCTCTCGACCATGGAGCTTATCCCCCACAGTCTCACTGCCGTGCTCTCACTTACCGGCATTCGGAGTTTGGCTAAGGTCAGTAACCCGGTAAGGCCCATCGCCTATCCAGTGCTCTACCTCCGGCAAGAAACACACGACGCTGCACCTAAATGCATTTCGGGGAGAACCAGCTATCACGGAGTTTGATTGGCCTTTCACCCCTAACCACAGGTCATCCCCCAGGTTTTCAACCCTGGTGGGTTCGGGCCTCCACGACCTCTTACAGCCGCTTCACCCTGCCCATGGCTAGATCACTCCGCTTCGGGTCTTGAACACGCTACTCAGACGCCCTCTTCGGACTCGCTTTCGCTACGGCTCCCCCACAACGGGTTAACCTCGCAACATGCCGCAAACTCGCAGGCTCATTCTTCAAAAGGCACGCAGTCACCACGCACCGAGTAAACTCGGCACGCTAGGCTCCCACGGCTTGTAGGCACACGGTTTCAGGTACTCTTTCACTCCCCTCCCGGGGTACTTTTCACCATTCCCTCACGGTACTATCCGCTATCGGTCATCAGGGAATATTTAGGCTTAACGGGTGGTCCCGCCAGATTCACACAGGATTTCTCGGGCCCCATGCTACTTGGGTGGCCATCAAAGTGAGTCATGAATGTTTCAGCTACGGGGGTCTTACCCTCTACGCCGGGCCTTTCGCATGCCCTTCGCCTACACACATGATTTTTTACTCACCGACCGTCCGGCAGAACGATCAAGACAACTCCCACAACCCCGCATGCGCAACCCCTGCCGGGTATCACACACATACGGTTTAGCCTCATCCGGTTTCGCTCGCCACTACTCCCGGAATCACTGTTGTTTTCTCTTCCTGCGGGTACTGAGATGTTTCACTTCCCCGCGTTCCCTCCACACACCCTATACATTCAGGTGCGGGTGACAGCCCATGACGACTGCCGGGTTTCCCCATTCGGACATCCCCGGATCAAAGCTCGGTTGACAGCTCCCCGGGGCCTATCGCGGCCTCCCACGTCCTTCATCGGTTCCTGATGCCAAGGCATCCACCGTGCGCCCTTAAAAACTTGGCCACAGATGCTCGCGTCCACTGTGCAGTTCTCAAACAACAACCAGCCACCCACCACCCCACACACATGTGCGAGTTCACTGGGACCGGCACCAAGAGAAACAGACCACACACAAAACATGTGCATGCCCGTACTCTCAGACACCCAACAGCGCGCCCACCCACACCCCCAGCCGAACCCACCCGTTCCACACCCACACGGACAAAACCGAGTGAACAGTACTAAGGAAGATCCGACACG
>NZ_RCHV01000002.1:877500-2285000 GCF_003665095.1 Streptomyces sp. Z26
CGTCTTCCCCCGGTACGCGTGCGACCCGGGGTCGACCTCCCCGGCGTACGCCTCGACCTCCGTGAGTCGCACCTCGACCGGTCCGGCGGGTGTGGACCGTACGAGGACCCGCCCGAGGAGCTCCGGGGCGACGTGGAGGACGGGGCGGTCGAAGAAGGAGCGTGGGAGCGGGGTACGGCTGTCCGCGGGGTCCCGCGTACCGTGTCGGCCGTCGATCATGCCGCCGGAGCCTAGTGGAAGTGTGGAACCGCGGACGCGGCTACGGCGTTTGTTCAAGTCAAGGTGTGACCGCGGGGCGGTTCGCGTACGCGGTACGGATGCAGGGCTGACCCGGAGAGGGAAGAGCATGGGCTTCAAGAAGCTGCTTGCGAGCGTGGGTGCCGGAGGCGCCTCGGTGGAGACGGTGCTGACGGAGCCGAACGTGGCGCCGGGCGGCGTCGTCCAGGGCGAGGTGCGTATCCAGGGCGGGTCCGTGGCCCAGCAGATCGAGGGGCTCTCGGTGGGTCTCCAGGCCCATGTCGAGGTGGAGACGCAGGACAGCGAGTTCAAGCAGAACATCGTGTTCCACAAGCAGCAGCTTGGCGGTGCCTTCGAAGTGCAGCCGGGCGTGGTGCACGCGGTGCAGTTCGGGCTGGAGATCCCGTGGGAGACGCCGGTCACCATGTTCATGGGGCGGCAGCTGACGGGGATGAACATCGGGGTGGTGACGGAGCTGGCGATCGCCCGCGCCGTGGACTCGGGTGACCTCGACCCGGTGAACGTGCACCCGCTCCCGGCGCAGCAGGCGCTGCTCGACGCGTTCGGGGCGCTGGGCTTCCGCTTCAAGAGCGCCGACATGGAGAAGGGGCACATCCGCGGCACGCGGCAGAAGCTGCCCTTCTACCAGGAGATCGAGTTCTTCGCCCCGGAGCAGTACCGCGGGCTGAACGCCGTGGAGCTGAGCTTCGTGTCCGACGACCGCGAGATGGACGTCGTACTGGAGATGGACAAGAAGCCGGGTCTGTTCAGCGAGGGCAGCGACTCCTACCGCTCGTTCCGGATGAGCCTCGACGGCTACCAGAGCACCGACTGGGCGGCGTACCTCAACCAGTGGCTGGCGGAGGTCGGCGGCAAGCGCAACTGGTTCTGAGCACGCGGCGGCGCCGACGACAGGCGCCGTGCGTGCGGTACGTGCCGCACGCGGCCGACGGACGGGGTCCGCTCCCTGGGGGCGGGCCCCGTCCCGTGTCGTGCGCGGCGGGACGCCGGGCGGTGGTGCGGGTGCCCGTCAGCCCAGGAGGGCGGTGAGGGAGGCGTCCCGTACGGCCCAGTACCCGACGGCCGCGGTGAGGACCTCGGCCGCCTGGGCGGCGGTCTCGGGCGCGGCCTGTTCGAAGGCGGGCCAGCCGCTGGTTAGGATCAGGTAGCCGCCGGGCTCGCCCCACCACGACAGGTCGGTGAGGCAGTCGGCGAGGGCGTCCCAGTTGCGGCCGAACCAGTCGGGCAGTTCGAGGCCGGAGGCACAGGCGTCGAGGAAGCCCGCCTTGTCGGTGACGTCGCCGAGGTCCAGTACGGCCGCCTGCCAGTCCTCGGCCTGCGCGCGGAGCAGGGCGTCCGGGCCCACGGAGGGCACGCGGTACACACCGGGAGGGACGGTGCCGTCGAAGATGCCGCTCAGGCCGTCGTCGGGGAGTTCGGGCAGTTGCACAGGGCTGGTCACGTTTGCACCACCGCTTTTGTGGTCTCGTAGTGGTCAGTGGGCTGGGAGCGTCCGCCGCGTCCGCCACCCCGGCCGGTGACGGGCCGTCGGGTCGCGGCCGTCGGAGCCCGTACGGCGTCGGCGCACTCCCGCTCCTACCCGCGGCTCGGCGGCGGCAGCCGCGTCGCGGATGCGGGCGGTGTCCTGCCTAGCACCCGGTCATGCTGTCAGCCCGGCACTGCGCCGCTCGTTAGGCTGGCCGGTGCAGTGATTCGCACGACGAGGAGGACCGACGTGACCGAGCAGAAGCGCCGCCCGCTCCCGCACGACTTCCACCCGGAGGTGCCCGCGTTCACCGTGGTGAGCGACGAGGTGTCGGAGGGTCGCGGGCTGGCGTCCGCGCAGGTGTACGCGGAGGGGAACGTCTCTCCGCACCTCCGCTGGGAGGGCTTCCCGGCGGAGACCCGGAGCTTCGCCGTGACGTGTTTCGACCCGGACGCGCCGACCGGCAGCGGGTTCTGGCACTGGTCGGTGTTCGACATCCCCGCCGACGTGACGGAGCTGCCCACGGGCGCCGGCTCGGGTGACATGAAGGGGCTGCCCGCGGGCGCGACGCACGTACGGAACGACTACGGCACCCGGGACTTCGGGGGCGCGGCGCCGCCGCCCGGCGACGGGTCGCACCGCTACGTGTTCACCGTGTACGCGGTGGGCGTCGACGAGCTGGGTCCCGACGCGGACGCGTCGCCCGCGGTCGTCGGCTTCAACCTGCGTTTCAAGGCGCTGGCGCGCGCGCAGCTGGTGGGCGAGTACGAGGTGCCCGCCGAGGGCTGAACCGCCGGGCCGTCACGGGCGGGTGCCGCGAGGAGAGCCACGGGAAGAGCCGCGGCACCGCCTCAATGCGTTGCGCCGCCCGTGACGTCGCCCGCACCCTGTTCCCCGGGCGGTCGGCACCGCTGCGGCGGGGACGGCGGGGCGCCCGTGTCCGTGCCCCCGTCCGCCGGAGTCCAGCCTGGTGCCGGACGTCCGCGCCGACTGCCCCTTCGCGTACCCGCCGCTTCGCACGCCTGTCCGGCATGGGCCTCCGGCATGTTCCGTTCCGCCGCTCCCCCGCGTTCCGCTTCGCCACCGCCTTTCGACGCCTCTGCCCCCTACCTCCGGTGCCGGTACGGAATCGGCGGCGGTCCGTCCCTCCCCGTGGCGCCGCGCCCCGGTTCCGTTCCGGTTCGGCGCCGGACGAGATCGGGTAATTGCGTTGTTCGCGTGATCGGGCGGCGGCACAGTGGAGCCACCCCGTCAGCCGGACGGGGAACGACGGACCGGGGAGGTGGCGGGGATGCGCGAGACACTCGTCCTCAACGCGAGCTTTGAGCCGCTGTCGACAGTGGCGCTGCGGCGCGCGGTGGTGCTGGTCATGCAGGACAAGGCCGTCGTCGAACACGCGCACTCAGGGCTGCGGGTGCGCGCCGCGAACATCGACCTCCCGGTGCCGTTGGTGATCAGGCTCTGCCGGTACGTACGGGTGCCCTTCCGACAACGCGCGCCGTGGTCACGGCGGGGTGTGCTCGTACGGGACCAGCACCGGTGCGCGTACTGCGGGCGGCGGGCGACCACGGTCGACCACGTCGTGCCGCGTTCGCACGGCGGCGGGGACACCTGGCTCAACACGGTGGCGGCGTGCGCGCCGGACAACCACCGCAAGGCGGACCGTACGCCCGCGCAGGCGGGGATGCGGCTGCTGGTCAGACCGTTCGAGCCGACTCCGGCCGACGCGCTGCTGCTGGCGCTGCGCCTGCGGGACGGCGGGCCGCGCGACGGGGCGCGGGGTGACGGGTTCGGCGGCGCGGAGGCGCTGCCGGAGTGGCTGACCGTGCCGGGGCGCCCGCTGCCGGGGCCCGCGCCGGCGCCCGCGGCCTGACCCCGGGGGCGTACGGGCGCGGGCGTACGGGCTCACGCCAGGGGTGACGTACGGCGTGCTGACGGCGGGGGCGGACGGCTCCCGCCGTCAGCGCGCCACGAGTTGGACGATCGCCACGATGCCGACGGCGACGATGACGCCCCGCAGCGCGGCCGGTGGCAGCTTGCGCCCCAGCCGGGCGCCGATGACGCCGCCGACGGCCGAGCCGACGGCGATGAGCAGCACGGCCGTCCAGTCGAAGTCCGCGACGAAGAGGAAGACGACGGCCGCGGCGCCGTTGACCACCGCGCCGAGGACGTTCTTCACCGCGTTCAGGCGCTGGAGTCCCTCGTCGAGCAACAGGCCCATGAGGGCGATGTAGATGACGCCCTGGGCCGCGCCGAAGTAGCCCCCGTACGCGCTGGACAGCGCCATTCCGACGAGCAGCACCGGGCCGCCGTGCGGGCGGGGCGTACCGCCGTCGCGCGTACGGCGCTCCTGCACCGCCTTGGCGAGGCGGGGCTGCGCGACGACGAGGACGAGCGCGAGGCCGACGAGGACCGGCACGATCAGGTCGAACGCGCCGGACGGCAGCGTGACCAGCAGCAGCGCCCCGGCCATGCCGCCGACGAGGGCGACGCCGACGAGCCGGAGGACCAGGTCGCGCTGTCCGGTGAGTTCGCGGCGGTAGCCGATGGCGCCGCTGACGGAACCGGGTACGAGGCCGAGGGCGTTGGAGACGTTCGCGGTGACCGGCGGCAGGCCCACGGCCAGCAGCACGGGGAAGGTGACGAGCGTCCCGGAGCCCACCACGGAGTTCAGCCCGCCGGCGATCATGCCCGCCGCGCAGACGGCCACGGCCTCCCAGATGCCCACGTGTCAGCGCCCCTCGGATGTGGTTCGGTGCTCCGTGCACGCATCATGCCCGAGGGGCGTACGGACGGCGCGGCCGGGGTCGGGCCCCGGCCGCGCGTCAGGATCGGGCCGGGCGCCCGGTCAGTCGGCCTTGGTGAGACCGCCGCCGCTGTTGCCGCCGCCACCGCCGCCGCCCGGACGGAAGCCGTCGAGGGCGCCGCCGAGGCCCTTGAGCGCGTCGCCGATCTCGCTGGGCACGATCCAGAGCTTGTTGGCGTCGCCCTCGGCGATCTTCGGCAGCATCTGGAGGTACTGGTACGACAGCAGCTTCTGGTCCGGGTCACCCGCGTGGATCGACTCGAAGACCGTACGGATCGCCTGCGCCTCACCCTCGGCGCGCAGCGCCGCGGACTTGGACTCACCCTCGGCCCGCAGGATCGCGGACTGCTTCTCGCCCTCGGCGGTGAGGATGGCGGACTGCCGGACGCCCTCGGCCTGGAGGATCGCGGCGCGCTTGTCGCGGTCGGCGCGCATCTGCTTCTCCATCGAGTCCTGGATGGAGGTCGGCGGCTCGATCGCCTTCAGCTCGACGCGGTTGACGCGGATGCCCCACTTGCCGGTGGCCTCGTCGAGGACGCCGCGCAGGGCCGCGTTGATCTCCTCGCGGGAGGTGAGCGTCCGCTCCAGGTCCATGCCGCCGATGATGTTCCGGAGGGTGGTGACGGTGAGCTGCTCGATCGCCTGGATGTAGCTGGCGACCTCGTACGTGGCGGCGCGGGCGTCGGTCACCTGGTAGTAGATGACCGTGTCGATGTTCACCACCAGGTTGTCCTGCGTGATGACCGGCTGCGGTGGGAACGGCACGACCTGCTCGCGGAGGTCCACGCGGTTCCGGATGGTGTCGATGAACGGGACCACGATGTTCAGTCCGGCGTTCAGCGTGCGCGTGTAGCGCCCGAAGCGTTCGACGATGGCGGCGCTCGCCTGCGGGATGACCTGGATCGTTTTGATCAACGCGACGAAAACCAGAGCCACCAGGATGATCAGAACAATGATGATGGCGTCCATGGCCAAGCCCCCTGCGGATGGATGGAGTTGCGTTGTGGCGGTTCGCTCGGTGCGGCCGCTGCGCAAGAACCCTCTGTCGTCCGGCCGTTACCGGCCATCACATCACGACAGCCGTCGCGCCGTCGATCTCGGCCACGTCGACCTGTGCCCCCGGCTCGTACGCCGCGCCCGGGTCGAGTGCGCGCGCCGACCAGACCTCGCCCGCCAGTTTGATCCGGCCGCCCTGGCCGTCGACCCGTTCCAGTACGGTCGCCTGCCGTCCCTGGAGGGCGTCGACGCCGCTGCGGTGCACCGGCTGCCGGGCGGCGGAGCGTCTGGCCAACGGGCGTACGACGGCGATCAGCGCCGTCGACACGACGGCGAAGACGACGACCTGGACGACCAGCCCGCCACCGAGCCCCGCGACGACCGCCCCGGCCACGGCGCCCACCGCGAACATGCCGAACTCCGGCATGGCGGTGAGCACGAGCGGGATTCCCAACCCTGCGGCGGCGACCAGCCACCAGACCCATGCGTCCACGCCTCCATGGTAGGCGCGGGATCAGCTGAGCGGCAGACCCTGAGCGGTCCAGCGGTCGCCTCTGCGCTCGACGACGAGCGGCAGGCCGAAGCACACGGAGAGGTTACGGGGCGTCAGTTCGGTCTCCACGGGCCCCGCGGCGAGCACCCGCCCCTGACGGATCATCAGGACGTGCGTGAAGCCGGGCGGGATCTCCTCGACGTGGTGCGTCACCATCACCATGGAGGGCGCGTACGGGTCGCGGGCGAGCCGACCCAGGCGCCGTACGAGGTCCTCGCGGCCGCCGAGGTCGAGACCGGCGGCGGGCTCGTCGAGGAGCAGCAGTTCGGGGTCGGTCATCATGGCGCGGGCGATCATGGTGCGCTTCCGCTCGCCCTCGGAGAGGGTGCCGAACCTCCGGTCCAGGTAGTCGCTCATGCCGAGCCGGTCGAGGAACGCGAGGGCGCGCTCCTCGTCGACGGACTCGTAGCTCTCGTGCCAGCTCGCGGTCATGCCGTACGCGGCGGTGAGCACGGTCTCCAGCACGGTCTGCGTACGGGGCAGCTTCTCCGCGAGGGCGACACCCGCGATGCCGATGCGGGGCCGGAGTTCGAAGACGTCGACGGCGCCGAGGCGGTCCCCGAGGATGGTCGCGGTCCCGGTGCTGGGGAACAGGTAGCTGGAGGCGATGTTGAGCAGGGTCGTCTTCCCCGCGCCGTTGGGTCCGAGGATGACCCAGCGCTCGCCCTCCTTGACCGACCAGGAGACGTCGTCCACCAGAGCACGGCCCTCGCGGACCACGGATACGTCCACCAGCTCCAGTACATCGCTCATGAGCGCGCGTCTCCCATTGCAGTCGCAGCCGTCGTCTGTGCCTGCCGGCACAGTCCCCAGGGAAAACCTACGCCACACGGGCGGGAGCGCGTTCCCTAGGCCGTTCCTTAGGCTGGGGTCATGCTGGAGGAACCACGCGCGGGGCGGCTGGCCGCCTGGGGCAACGCCCTGCTGGCCGGGGAGGTGTCGCCCGACGAGGCGGCGGAACGGATCGTCGGCGACGACGACGTGCACCGGGTCGCCGGGCTGCCCGACGGCGCGGGCGGTGAGGAGCCGCCCGCGGGACTGACGTGGGCGCTGGGGCGGTTGCGCGCGCTGGGCGCGCGGGGGCTGCGGGTGGCGCTGCCCGCGCCGGGGCATCCGCTGGGGCTGAGCGGGCCGCCGGAGTTCAACTCGTGGGCCCTGGAGGCGGGTGAGGCCGTGCTCGTCGCCGGTGCCGCGCTCGGTCTGGTGCCGGAGGCGTACGAGGCGGGACCGGACGGCGGCGGGGTGCACCGGGACGACGTGCACACGGAGGTGGTGTGGCGCTGCCTGCCCGTACGGGAGGCGCCGCCCGCGGACGTGCCGTCGCTGTCCGAGGCGGAACGCGAACTGGCCGAGGCGATGCGGGACACCACGGAGCTGCTGACGCGGCTGGACGTGGCCGGGTCGGGGCCGGTGGCGGACGCGGCGCTGGCGGCGTACCGGGGGCGCGCGGAGGCCGGGCGGCGGCTGTTGGCGCCGGGCTATCCGGCGCGGGCGGTGCGGGTGCTGGAACTGGCCCAGCGGGTGGGCGCGTTGGTCGCCATCGCGCAGCAACGGGGCGGTGACGGGCGGGAGCACGGCGCGGCCGTGAGCGCGTCGGAGATCGCCGTACGGCAGGAGGCGCTGCGGCCGCTGGAGCGGACGGCGCGGCGGGCGCAGGTGGCGGCGTACAACGCGTACGCGGAGGAGTGGGAGCGCGGGCGGCCGTAGGGGCGTGCGCGGCGGGGCGCGGGCGTACGGGGGCGGCGCGGGGCGCGCGTACGGCGTCGGGGCGCGGGCGTACGGGCGGCGCGGGTGCGCGGACATGGCGGAGCCCCGCGCCCTTGGTGGCCGCGGGGCCCGTCGGTCATGACGACCTCGCCGAGGTCAGCTGTTGACGCACGTGTTCCCGAAGGTGGGGTTCAGCAGCCCGATCACGTCCACCGTGTTGGAGCACGCGTTCACCGGAACGTGCACGGGCACCTGCACCAGGTTGCCGGAGATGACACCGGGCGAACCGGCGGCGACGCCGTTGGCGTTGGCGCCGTCGATGCCGTGGGCGAGAGCGGAGCCGGCCGAGGCGCCAGCGGCGACACCAGCGGCAGCGAGGACCAGTGCGGCCTTCTTCGCGGTCTTCATCGGGTTGTTCCTCCTGTGTGGTCGGCGACTCCAGCAGCGGAGCCGCACGTTGAGCAACGCCCGACCGGCCCGCGCGGCACGGCAGTCGTACGGATGCCCCCCGTTCGGCGCACACGAAGGGCCCCGACCCACCCCGTGGAGGGGGTGGGTCGGGGCCCGGCAGCCCGGGTGCACGCGGTGCGTGCGGGGCGCGTCAGACGTTGGCGCAGTGGTTCCCGAACGCCGGGTTCAGCAGGCCGACGACGCTGACGGAGTTGCCGCAGATGTTGATCGGGATGTCGATCGGGATCTGGATCAGGTTGCCGGAGGCGACGCCGGGCGAGCCCACGGCCGTGCCCTGCGCGTCGGCGGAGGGGCCGTCGGTGGCGAGCGCCGAGCCGGCGCCGGCGAGGACGAGGCCCCCGGTCGCGATGGTGACGGCGGCGATCCTCTTCATCTTCTGCACTTTCCAAACCCTCCTCGTGAGCAGCCGCGGCCTGTTCACCGCGGCTCGCACGGAAGAACGTCACCGTGACGCCGTGGGATACGCCGCGTGGGTGAGGTGCACCCGACTGAACGAATATCGGCCCGGGGCTCAACCGGCCAGACCGTGCCGTACCGCCCAAAGCGCCGCCTGCGTACGGTCCGCGAGGTCGAGCTTCATCAGGATGTTCGACACGTGCGTCTTCACCGTCTTCTCCGAGAGGACGAGGGCCCGCGCGATCTCGCGGTTCGAGCGGCCGTCCGCGATCAGGCCCAGCACCTCCCGTTCCCGTTCGGTGAGCGCGGGGCCGCGGGCCGGGCCGCCGCTCTCGGCGTCCGGGAGCAGCGCCCCCGCCACCTCGGGCTGGAGCAGTACGTGTCCGGCGTGCACGGAGCGGATGGCGCCCGCGAGGGCGTCGGGGTCGATGTCCTTGTAGACGTAGCCGGTGGCGCCCGCCCGCAGCGCGGGGACGACGGTGCGCTGCTCGGTGAAGCTGGTGACGACCAGGACGCGGGCCGGGTTGGCCAGTTCGCGCAGCCGCCGGAGCGCCTCGACGCCGTCGGTGCCGGGCATCCTGATGTCCAACAGGACGACGTCCGGCCGGAGTTCCTCGGCGCGCGCCACGCCCTCGTCCCCGTCGGACGCCTCCCCGACGACCACGATGTCGTCCTGCACCTCCAGGAACGTGCGCAGCCCGCGCCGTACGACCTGGTGGTCGTCGACCAGCAGGACCCTGATCGGCTCCGGTTCAGCCACCGGGCACCTCCATCTCGATCGTCGTGCCCGCGCCGGGCGCCGAGTCCACCGTCAGCCGTCCGCCGACGCCGCCCGCCCGGTCCCGCATCGACACCAGTCCCAGGTGCCGCCCGGCCCGGCGAACGGCCGTCGGGTCGAATCCGGCCCCGTCGTCCGCCACGCGCAGTACGGCGCCGGTGCCGCTTCGGGCGAGGGTGACGGCGACGGTGCGGGCGGCGGCGTGCCGCAGGGCGTTGTGGAGGGCCTCCTGGGCGACCCGCAGCAGCGCCTCCTCCTGGGCGGAGGGCAGGGCGCGTACGCCGTCGCAGGCGAACGTGACGCGGGCCGAGTGCGCACGGTCCAGCACCTGGGCCTGCGAGCGCAGGGCGGCGACGAGGCCGTCCTCGTCGAGGGCGGCGGGGCGCAGTTCGACGACGGCGGCGCGCAGTTCGTCGGAGGCGTCGGCGGCGAGCCGGGCGACCTCGTGCAGTTCGGCCTTGGCGCGGTCCGGGTCGCGGTCGACGAGCGCGGCGGCGGCCTGGGCGGTGAGCCGCAGCGAGAACAGCTTCTGGGAGACGGCGTCGTGCAGTTCGTGCGCGATACGGGCGCGCTCCCCCGCGATGGTCAGCTCGCGGCTGCGTTCGTGGAGGCGGGCGTTGGTGAGGGCGAGTGCGGCGTGTTCGGCGAGGACGTACAGCAGGTCCTCGTCGGCGGCGGTGAAGCCGCACTCGCCGGACGCCCTCGGGCAGCGCTTGTTCGCCAGGAACAGCGCGCCGAGGATCTCGCCGTCGTCGGTGATCGGCATGCCGAGGAAGTCGGCGAGCGGCGGGTGCCGGGCGGGCCAGCCCTCGAAGCGCGGGTCGTCCCGTACGTCCGCGAGGCGCTGCGGGGTGCCCTCGTGCAGCATCGCGGCGAGGATGCCGTGCTGGCGGGGCAGCGGGCCGATGGCGCGCCACTGCTCGTCGCTGACGCCGTCCACGACGAACTGCGCGAAGCCGCCGTGGTCGTCGGGCACGCCGAGGGCGGCGTACTCGGCGTCGAGGACGTGGCGCGCGGAGGCGACGATCGTCTGGAGCACGTCGCGCACCTGGAGGTGGCGGTTCATCGCGAGCAGGGCCGCGCTGACGGCGGCCAGCCCGGTGCGGGGGACCATGGCGGCCACGCTACGGCGTCGGGGGCGGCCGCGGATCGGACCGGCGGCGCGCGGGGGCGGGACGGGGGACGTAGGTCCGCGGGCGTACGAGGGGCCTTCCCCGTACGCCCGCGGGGGCCGCTACTTCCGCATGACCTCCGGCTCGTGCCGCCGGAGCAGCTTGATGACGAGGAAGAGGCAGGCGACGCCGATCAGGATCAGCATGACCATGTCCAGCACATAGATCCCGCTGCTGTGCTCCCACAGGGGGTCGAGGTCGTTCCGCTTGTCCGGGTCCCAGGGCGGCATGACGTGCGCCAGGTCGATGGAGGCGCCCGCGGCGCCGACGGCCCAGCGGGACGGCATCAGGTACGCGATCTGCTCCACGCCCGGGGAGTTGTAGAGCTGGAACAGCGTGCCGGTGAAGACCACCTGCACGATCGCGAACATCACCAGCAGCGGCATGGTCTTCTCGGCCGTCTTCACCAGCGCGGAGATGACCAGCCCGAACGCCATGGACGTGAAGCCGAGCGCGACGACCGCGATGCCCATCTCCAGGGCGGGCGGCATGAACAGGCCCTCGTCCGGCATCTCGCGCGGGGCGAAGCCGATGCCGCAGATGATCAGTCCCTGGAAGGCCGTGATCACGCTGAGGACGATCACCTTGGACATCAGGTACGCGGAACGCGAGAGGCCGGTGGCCCGTTCGCGTTCGTAGATCACCCGTTCCTTGATCAGTTCACGTACGGAGTTGGCGGCGGCCGAGAAGCACATGCCGACGGCGATGATCATCAGGATGGGTCCGGCGGACGAGTTGAAGCTCGTCGGGTCCTTCGCGTGCAGCGCGCTCTGCCGGAAGCCGTAGTCCGACGGCATCAACGTGCTGACCACGCCGAGGACGACGGGCAGCAGCACCGTCAGCAGCAGGAAGCCCTTGTCGGACGCGATCACCGAGACGTAGCGCCGGATCAGCGTCCACAGCTGGGAGCCCCAGCTCTGCGGCTTCCGCACCCGGCTCGGGAGCTGCGGCATGATCTGCTGCGCCTGCGGCTCGACGGCGTCGATGTCCGCCGCGTACATCTGGTAGTGCTGCGAGCCCTGCCAGCGGCCCATCCAGTCGTAGTCGCGGTAGTTCTCGAAGGCGGAGAAGACGTCGGCCCAGGTGTCGTAACCGAAGAAGTTGAGCGCCTCCTCCGGCGGGCCGAAGTACGCGACGCCACCGCCCGGCGCCATCACCAACAGCTTGTCGCACAGCTGGAGTTCGGCCACGGAGTGGGTGACCACGAGGACCGTGCGGCCGTCGTCGGCCAGCCCGCGCAGCAGCTGCATCACGTCGCGGTCCATGCCCGGGTCGAGGCCCGACGTGGGCTCGTCCAGGAAGATCAGCGACGGCTTGGTGAGCAGCTCCAGGGCGACGGAGACGCGCTTGCGCTGGCCGCCGGAGAGGGAGGTGATCTTCTTGTCCGCGTGGATGTCGAGCTTCAGCTCGGCGAGGACCTCGTCGATCCGGGCGTTGCGCTCGGACTGCGCGACGTCGCCGGGGAAGCGGAGCCGGGCCGCGAAGCGCAGCGCCGTACGGACCGTCAACTCCTTGTGCAGGATGTCGTCCTGGGGCACGAGGCCGATGCGCTGGCGCAGTTCGGCGAAGTGCTTGTAGAGGTTCCGGTTGTCGTAGAGGACCTCGCCGATGTCGGCGGGGCGGTAGCCGGTGAGGGCGCGCAGCAGCGTCGACTTGCCGGAACCGGACGGGCCGATGACGGCGACGAGGGACTTCTCCGGGAGGCCGAAGGTGACGTTGTTGAGGATCACCTTGCCGTTGTCGACCTTGACGGTCAGATGGCGGGCCGAGAACGAGACCTCGCCGGTGTCGACGAACTCCTCCAGCCGGTCGCCCACCAGCCGGAACGAGGAGTGGCCGACGGAGACCGTGTCCTGCGGCGTGATGACGGCGGAACCGGACTTCGGGAGCGGCATCCCGTTCACGTAGGTGCCGTTGTGGCTGCCGAGGTCGTGGATCTCGAAGCGGCCGTCGGGCGAGGCGCGGAACTCCGCGTGGAGCCGGGACACCTGGAGGTCGGAGACGACCAGCTCGTTCTCCAGAGCACGGCCGATCCGCATCACGCGGCCGAGCGCGACCTGGTGGAACGTGGTCGGGCTGCGGTGGTCGCCGTGCGGCTGCTGAGGCGGCGCGCCACCCTGCTGCGGCATGTGCGGCTGCTGGTGCTGGTGCTGCGCCTGGCCCGGGTGCTGGGCCTGGTGGCCCGGGTGCTGCGGGTGGCCGTGCTGCGGGTGCTGGCCCTGCTGGGGCATGTGGTGCTGCGGCGCCTGGGGGGCCATCTGCTGCGGTGACTGCTGCCAGCCCGCCTGCGGCTGCTGCTGCCACCCGGCCTGCGGGGCCTGCGGCTGCCGCGCCGGGGGCTGGTACGGGTCCTGCCGCGGGTGCCGGCCCTGCTGCGGCGTCTGCTGCGGCTGCCCCTGGTGCGGCGGCGCCTGGTGGGTGACCTGGCCGGTCTGCGCGCTGTACGCGGCCGGCCCCGGTCCCGGCGCCGTACCCGAGAGGGCCATCCGGGGGCCGTCCGTGGCGTTCCCCAGGTGGACGTCCATCCCCGGGGCCAGTTCCAGCTGCTGGACCCGCTGCCCCCGCACGAACGTGCCGTTGGTGCTGCCGTGGTCCTCGATCAGCCAGGACTGCCCGCCCCAGCGCACCGTGGCGTGCCGCCACGAGACCCGGGCGTCCTCGATCACCACGTCGCCCTGCGGATCACGTCCCACGTGATACGCCCGGGACGGGTCGAGCGTCCAGGTTTGTCCGTTCAGTTCCAGTACGAGTTCCGGCACTCCATGCCCCACAAAATAGTCCCCCGAGTTGCCCCTTGCGAAGGGAGTCTAGGGAGGGTCGAACATCGCGGGGAACTATTCCAGGCTCCCCGCCGCGGCCGGTAGCCGACCCGGAGGCAGCGCCCCGGCCGGGCTCCCGGACGTCGACCGACGTCCCCGTGGGGGCCGCGGCGTCCCGGCCCCTTCGCACAGCAGCACGGCGGCCCTCGCCGCCGAGGGCGAACGATACGGAGCACCGCCCGCCCCCGTCCAGCTCGTTCGGCCCGCCGCCGGGCCCGCCACGGCCCCGTACGCTGCCGGTCCACCATGCGGCCCGCGCGGGAAACCTCGCGGGCGCGGCGTTATCTTGGGCCCACCATGACCTCACCACAGGCCATTCCCGGCGGACTCCCAGCAGACACCCCGACCGTCCTCGTCAAGATCTTCGGCAAGGACCGCCCCGGCATCACGGCCCGGCTGTTCGAGACGCTCGCCCCGTACGGAGTGGACGTGGTCGACATCGAGCAGCTCGTGACCCGTGGCCGCATCGTGCTGTGCGCCCTGGTGACGTCGCCGACGCACGGCGACGAGGGCGAGATGCGCGCCACCGTCCACTCGTGGGCCGAGTCGATGCGCCTGGAGGCGGAGATCATCTCCGGTAAGGGCGACAACCGGCCGCGCGGCACGGGCCGTTCGCACGTCACCGTCCTCGGGCACCCGCTCACCGCCGAGTCGACCGCGGCCATAGCGGCCGGGATCACGTCGCACGGCGGGAACATCGACCGTATCTTCCGGCTCGCCAAGTACCCCGTGACCGCGGTGGAGTTCGACGTGTCCGGCATCGCCACCGAGGCGCTGCGCACGACGCTCGCGCAGGAGGCGGCGCGGCACGGCGTGGACGTGGCCGTCGTCGCGTCCGGGCTGCAACGGCGCGCGCAGCGCCTCGTCGTGATGGACGTCGACTCCACGCTCATCCAGGACGAGGTGATCGAGCTGTTCGCCGCGCACGCCGGGTGCGAGGCGGAGGTCGCCGCGATCACCGAGCGGGCGATGCGCGGGGAGCTGGACTTCGAGCAGTCGCTGTACGCCCGCGTCGAACTGCTCGCCGGGCTCGACGCCTCCGTCGTCGACAAGGTGCGCGCGGAGATCCGGCTGACGCCCGGCGCCCGTACGCTCGTCCGCACCCTGAAGCGGCTCGGCTACCAGGTCGGCGTCGTCTCCGGCGGCTTCACCCAGGTCACCGACGCGCTCCAGGAGCACCTCGGGCTGGACTTCGCCTCCGCCAACACCCTGGAGATCGTGGACGGGAAGCTGACCGGCCGCGTCACCGGCGAGATCGTCGACCGGGCGGGCAAGGCGCGGCTGCTGCGGCGGTTCGCGGCGGAGGCCGGGGTGCCGCTGGTGCAGACGGTGGCCATCGGGGACGGCGCGAACGACCTGGACATGCTGAACGCCGCCGGGCTCGGCGTGGCCTTCAACGCCAAGCCGGTCGTACGGGAGGCCGCGCACACGGCCGTGTCGGTGCCGTTCCTGGACACCGTGCTGTACCTGCTGGGCGTCACGCGCGAGGAGGTCGAGGCGGCGGAGACCACGGGCTGACGCGAGAGGCTCACGCGCGACGGGCTGAGACGCGACGCGGCGGGCGGCGTACGGGAGTTCGTACGCCGCCCGCCGCGTCCGCGCGGGTCGGGCGCGCGGTCAGTCGTGCGGCGCCCAGTACGCGTCGAGGGAGCCGACCCCGGGCTCGACGGACTTCCACGGGCCGGTGAAGCGGACCACGGCCAGCGCCGAGGTCGGGAAGTCCCCCCGGGACAGGCGCTCCAGGGCGTCGCCGTCACCGCCGCCCGCGAGGACGTTCGCCACCGACTGCACGCCGGGGTTGTGGGCGACGACGAGGAGGTCCGTCACGTCGTTCGGCACCTCGTTGAGCACCGCGACGATCTCGCCGGTGGAGGCTTCGTAGAGCCGGTCCTCATAGACCGTGCGGGGCCGCTCCGGGAGCTGCGGGACGACCAGCTTCCAGGTCTCGCGGGTGCGGACCGCCGTGGAGCAGAGGGTGAGTTGGGGGGTGATGCCGTGCGCAGCGAGCCACTCACCGGCGGCCGGGGCCTCCTTGCGACCCCGGTCGGCGAGCGGGCGGTCGTGGTCGGCCACGTCGGGCCAGTCTGCCTTGGCATGCCGGAGAAGAACGATCCTGCGGGGCACGTCGACGCTCATGCGTCCAAGCTTCGCACGAAACGCGCCACCAGGCGCGGGCGGTTGGGAACACGTCCCGCACCGGGGGAACGGCCGCGGGGCGCGCGGCGGCCCGGGTCCCGGCACGGCGGGCCGGGGATGCGGGGGGTCAGCCGCGCAGCAGCTGCGCGGCGGTCGCCAGCAGGCGGGCGGCGGACTCGCCGTCCTTCGCCGCGCCGGACCCGCCGCCGTCGACGATCAGCGTGAGCAGCAGCGTGAAGGCGACCGCGGGCAGCGCGACGGCCCACCACGGCAGGCGCGCGCCACCGCCCTGGAGTGCCGAACGCCGCCGGGGCCGGGTGGTGTTCGCAAGTGCCGCCATGGGACTCGCCTCCGTGGTCACGTGATCTTCGAGCGGTGTCCTACGAAGTTACGGCGGGAGGAGGGGAGTTCCCATCCGGTGACCCACCCACTCGACCCTGAGCCGTACCCCCTAGGGGACGGTGGGGGAATCCCCACCACGGCGGGGCGGCAGGCGGGACACGGGGGCCGGGGCGGCCCGCGGTCAGGGCGCGGCGAGGGTGGCGACGACGCCGATCAGGACGAGGATGCCGAGGATCACGCCGAAGACCATCAGCAGCTTCCTCTGGCCGTCCTGCGGGTGGGGGTCGAGTACGGGCATGCGCCCAGTCTCGCACTCAGCGACCGTCCTCCACGCACCGGTCCCGACCGGCGACGACGCCCACGGCGATCTGCGCGAGCATCAGCCCGGTCATCAGGGCCAGCGACGCGTGCCAGCCGCCGGTGTGCTGCTGGAGGGCGCCCACGAGGAGCGGTCCGGGGATGGCCAGCAGGTAGCCGGTGCTCTGTGCGAACGCGGACAGCTTGACGACGCCCGCGCTGCTCCGCGAGCGCATCCCGATCATGGTGAGGACGAGCGGGAACGCGCAGTTGGAGACGCCCAGCAGCAGCACCCAGGCCCACGCGCCGCCGGACGGCGCGAACCACAGCCCGGCGTACCCGGAGAGCCCGCACACCCCCAACGCCACGACCAGCGGCCCCTGGTGGCTCATCCGGGCGGCGACCCGCGGCAGTACGAACGCCAGGGGCACGCCCATGCCCATCGTGACGGCGAGCATCAGGCCGGCCGTGGACGCGGCGACGCCCGCGTCGCGGAGGATCTGCGGGAGCCAGCCCATGGTGATGTACGCGGCGGACGCCTGCATGCCGAAGAAGACGCCGAGCGCCCAGGCGGTGGGCGACCTGGTGATGCGGAGGGCGGCGGGCTCCGTACGGTCGCCGGGACCCGTACGGCCCGAGCCGTGCGTCCGCCCCGCGCGCGCCCCGTGCCCCGTGCGCTCCCGGCCTCCGTCGCGGCGTTCGGCGCGGAACACCAGGGCCCAGGAGACCGTGGCGAGGACGCCGACGAGGGCCCAGGCGGCGAGGCCGACCCGCCAACTGCCGCCCAGCGCCTCGGTCATGGGGACGGTGACGGCGGCGGCCCCGGCGGTCCCCAGGGAGAGGCTCATCGAGTACAGGCCGGTCATGGAGCCGATCCGGTCCGGGAACCAGTGCTTCACGACGACCGGCATCAGCACGTTGGTGACCGCGATCCCGGCGAGCGCGACCGCGCTGGCCACCAGGAAGAGCACCGTGCCGTTCGCGAGCGACCGGGCCGCGAGGCCGACGGTGACGGTGGCCATGCCCGCGAGCACCACGGCCGTCGCGCCCCAGCGGCGGGCCAGCCGGGGCGCCTGACTGCCGAAGACGGCGAAGCACAGGGGCGGCACGGAGGTGAGGAGTCCGGCCACGGTGCCGTTCATGCCGAGGCCGTGCTGGACCTCCTCCAGCAGCGGGCCGAGCCCGGATATCGCGGGGCGGAGGTTGAGCGCGGCGAGCACCAGTCCGGCGACGACGAGCCGCCCGGTCCACCGGGACGCGCCGTTCTCCTTACCCGCGCCGCTCCCCGAACTCTCCGGGCCGGAGGCGGAGGACGGCGTTCTACGGGTGGTCACGAATTCCTCTGCCCTAGCCATGCCGCCCATCATAGAATCATGGGACGAATGAACGCCAGCGCGTTCCCGGCCCCCTCCTGCCCACGCACCTCCCTCATCCCGCGCCCCTCCCGCACCTGGAGTGCCATGCCCCTCAACTCGCCCCAGCGCTCCGCCCTCGCGGACCAGGTGATCGACGCGCTGCGGTCCCAGATCACCTCCGGCGACTGGCCCGTCGGCTCCCGCATCCCCACGGAACCGGAGCTGGTCGAGCAGCTGGGTGTGGCACGGAACACCGTGCGCGAGGCCGTACGGGCCCTGGCCCACAACGGGCTGCTGGACATCCGGCAGGGCTCGGGCACGTACGTCGTGGCGACGAGCGAGCTGGCCGGGGTGATGCAGCGCCGGTTCGCCGGGGCGGACCTCGGGCACGTCGCGGAACTGCGGACGGCGCTGGAGACCTCGGGGGCCCGGCTGGCCGCGCGGCGCCGTACGGAGGCCGACATGGCGCAGCTGGAGTCGCTGCTCGCGCGGCGGGAGGCGGCCTGGGAGTCGGGCGACGCGGAACGCTTCGTGGAGGCCGACGTCAGCCTGCACCTCGCGGTCGTCGCGGCCTCCCACAACGACGTGCTGACCGCCGTCTACTCCGACCTCGGGCACGTCCTGCGGGACTTCCTGCGCAGCGACGTCGGCGAGGAGCTGCGCCCCGAGGACCACATGGACCACGCCCGGATGGTGCGGGCCATCCGCGACGGCGACGCCGAGGCCGCCGCCCGCGAGGCGGGCTCGCACACCCGGCAGCGCGGCTGCGGCGTACGGCCGCCCGCGCCCGCCGGGTGACGGCCGCGCCGCACCGGGTCGCGCCGACCGTACGCCGCCGACCCGTACGCCTCAGCCCCGCCGCTCCCGTACGTCCGCCACCGCCACCGGCCGCCCCGTACGGCGCGACAGGTCGCACGCCTCCGCCACGTACAGCGCCTCCAGCGCGTCCGCGACCGTGCACGGGCTCTCCGCCCGGCCCGCCGCGACGTCCACGAAGGCGGCCAGTTCGGCGGCGTACGCGGCGCGGAAGCGTTCCATGAACGTCGCGTACGGCTCCGCCCGCAGCCACGACAGCTCCGCCTCCGCCGTCGGCAGCGCCGCGTGGTCGTCCAGCCCGACGACACGGGTGCCCGCCGAGCCGCAGACCTCCAGGCGCACGTCGTGGCCCGCGCCGTTGTAGCGGGTCGCGGTGACGGTGGCGAGGACGCCGTCGTCGAGACGGAGGAGGGCGGCGCAGGTGTCGACGTCGTCGCCGTCGCGGAAGAACGCGTCACCGCGGTTGGCACCCATCGCGAAGACGGTGTCGACCTCGCGGCCGGTGAGCCAGCGCAGCACGTCGAAGTCGTGGATGGAGCAGTCCCGGAACAGCCCGCCGGAGGTGGGGATGTACGCGGCGGGCGGCGGCGTACGGTCCGAGGTGCACGCCCGCAGCGTGTGCAGCCAGCCCAGCTCGCCGGAGCGCAGCGCGGCGCGCGCCGCGCGGTAGCCGCGGTCGAAGCGGCGCTGGAAGCCGACCTGCACGGGCGGGGCGCCGGGGGTCGCGGCCCGCGCGGCGACGCCGAGCGTGCCGGGCACGTCGAGGGCGACCGGCTTCTCGCAGAACACGGGCAGCCCCGCGTCCAACGCCCGGTGCAGCAGCGGGGCGTGCGCGCCGGTCGCCGCGGCGATCACGACGCCGTCCGGCCCGGCCGCGTACAGCCCGTCGACGCCGGGCGCCGCCACGACACCCGCGCCCAGCCGGTCGGCGAGCGCGTGCGCGCGGGCCGTGTCGGCGTCCGCGACGAGCACCTCGGTCACGCCGGGCGTCGCCCGCAGCGTGGCCGCGTGGAGGGCGCCGATGCGCCCGGTGCCGATCAGGCCGATACGCACGGCGGGGGCTCCTCCCGGGGTGGCGGCGCGGCGCCCGCCCGGTCCCGCGTACGGGAACGGGCCGGGCACCGCCGTACGGTGCGGGTCGGGTACGCGCGGGTCGGGCGCCCGCGGGTCAGGCGCCCATCATGTGCACGCCGCCGTCGACGTGCAGCACCTCGCCCGTCGTCTTCGGGAAGAAGTCCGACAGCAGGCCGACGACGCCACGAGCGGTCGGCTCGGGATCGGCCAGGTCCCAGCCGATCGGCGCGCGGTGGTTCCAGACGTCCGCCAACTGCTCGAAGCCGGGAATGGAGTTCGCGGCCATAGTCTTGATGGGACCGGCCGACACGAGGTTGCAGCGCACGTTGCGGGCGCCGAGGTCGCGGGCGAGGTACCGGTTGGTGGACTCCAGGGCGGCCTTGGCGACGCCCATCCAGTTGTACTTCGGCCAGGCGAACTGGGCGTCGAAGGTCAACCCGACCACCGAGCCACCGCTCGGCATCAGTGGCAAACAGGCAAGGGAGAGGGACTTGAGAGAATACGCGGAGACCTCGACCGCCTTGCCGACGTCCTCCCACTCCGCCTCCAGGAAATTGAACGCGCCCTGCGGTCCGAAAGCGATGGAATGCACGACGCCGTCCAGGCCGTCGACGTGCTCACGCACCTTGTCGGCCAGGCCGTTCAACTGCTCCTTGTTCGTGACGTCCAGCTCGATGACCGGGGCGGGTTTGGGCAATCGCTTCGCGATCCGCTCGACGAGGGTAAGGCGACCGAAGCCGGTCAGAACGACCTCGGCGCCCTCGTTCTGGGCCACCTTGGCGGCTTCGAAGGCGATGGATTGCTCGGTGATGACGCCGGTGACGAGGATGCGCTTGCCGGCGAGGATTCCGCTCATGACGTTCAGTGACCCATGCCCAATCCGCCGTCCACGGGGAGGACGGCTCCAGTGATGTACGCGGCTTCGTCGGACGCGAGGAAGCGCACCGAGGAGGCGATCTCCGCGGGCTGCGCATAACGTTCCAACGGGACCTGCTTGACGATGCGTTCGCGCTGCTCGTCGGTGAGGACCTTCGTCATGTCGGTATCGACGAAGCCCGGCGCGACGACGTTGCAGGTGATGTTCCGGGAGCCCAGCTCACGGGCGACGGAACGGGCGAAACCCACCAACCCGGCCTTGGACGCGGCGTAGTTGGCCTGCCCGGCCGAGCCCGACAGGCCGACGACGGAGGAGATGAGGACGACCCGGCCCTTGCGGGCGCGCAGCATCGCGCGCGTCGCGCGCTTCACGACGCGGAAGGTGCCGGTGAGGTTGGTCTCCAGCACGGAGCCGAAGTCCTCCTCCGACATGCGGAGCAGCAACTGGTCGCGGGTGACACCGGCGTTGGCGACCAGCACCTCGACCGCGCCCTGCTTCTCCTCGACCTCCTTGAAACAGCGCTCCACCTGCTCGGTCTCGGTGATGTCGCACCGGACCGCGTGGCAGCCCAGCTTCGCCAGTTCCTCGGGCGGCTCACCGGTGCGGTAGGTGACGGCGACCTTGTCGCCCGCCTCGGCGAAGGCGCGGGCGATGGCGAGACCGATGCCGCGGTTTCCTCCGGTGACGAGTACCGACCGGCTCAAGGCGGGACCACCTTCTTTCGTAGAAGACGCACCCGTGCGAGGTGCACTTGTGCACGGGGTGCAGGTAAGGGCCGCCGACACGCGTACCGCAGGCAACGGCCTCCCGTCGAAAACTACCGGTTGACCGGCCGTTTCGGATACCGGGGCACGGACAGCACGCCGCAGCGGACGCTGTGGGGTTCCCACAGGGCAGCAGTGGGGACAGGTGACAGTGCCTGCGAGCCTCGGAGGAAAAGCAACCGTACTCGACAGCGCACACCTGAACACGCGCCACACCCGGGTCGGCGAACACCCCGTCCCGCGGGGCGTCATGGGGTGCAGGTCTCGAAGGGCAACCGATCAGGCGCCCGCCGGTGTCCAGCCACCCGCGTCGTGCCTGCGGCCGGCGCGAAGTGTTCGGGGGCCGTGCGGGATGATGGCCCACACGGCGGGTGCCGGCGGCACGCCAAGGTCCGGACCGGCGGTCGTCAGAGCGGTGCCGGACGGCCGTCGACCAGGTCGCGCAACTGCGCGCGGGCGGTGACCCCCAGCTTGGGGAAGCTGCGGTAGAGATGCGAACCGATCGTGCGCGGCGAGAGGTAGAGCTTCTCACCGATCTCCCGGTTGGTCAGGCCCCGTGCGGCGAGCGCGACGATCTCCCGCTGCTGCGGGGAGAGTTCGGCCAGCGCGTCGGGCCGCGCGTCCGGCACGTCGACGCCCGCAGCGCGCGACTCCGCACGGGTGCGTTCCACCCAGGGGCGCGCCCCCAACCGTACGAAGGTCTCCAGCGCGGCGGCGAGCAGGGGCCGCGCCTCGGTGATGCGCCGCTGCCGCCGCAACCATTCCGCCAGGTCCAGCTGCGTCTGGGCATACTCGAACGGCCACTGCTCCGGGCCGGTCGGGGCGAGCGCGGCACGGAGGTGTATCTCGGCTCCGGCCGGGGACGCCAGGAGCCCGCGCGCGGGCGAGCAGCGCGCGCAGCCTGGGCGAGGCGCTGGGCCCGCCGGTGTCCGCCGGCCTTCCGGTGCCGAAGCGCCGGGCGGCGCGCTCGACGATCGCGGCCGCCTGGGCGCGGTGCGCCTCGTGGCCGCTGCGGACGGCGGCGGAGGCGAGGTCGGCGAGGGCCGGGTACGACGCGTGGTGGTGCAGGGGCGCGCCGTCGGCGGTGAAGACCGCGCGGAGTTGATCGTACGCGGTGTCGTACGCGCCCTCCGCGGCCGCCGCGGCGGCCAGGGCACGGCGTACGTAGACGGCCACCGAGCGGCTCTCACCCGGGTCGACCAGCGCGAGTGCGTCGGCGGCACGGGCACGGGCGGCGGCGATGTCGCCGCGGAACGCCAACACCGCCGCGTCGACCGCGGCGGCGCACGCCTCCGCGTGGTCCAGGCCGACCGCCGTCGCGTTCGCGGTCATCCGGCGGCAGAGCTCGCGCGCCCGGTCCCAGCGGCCCTGCTCCGCGTACGCCCATGCCGCGGCGCCGCCCAGACCCTCGGGCAGTGCGCCGCGCACCCGCCAGCCCTCCTCTGCCTCGTCGAAGGCGCGCACCGCGCGCGGTGTCTCGTCCACGAGCCAGGCGAGGATCGCGAGGGCGGTGAGGTGTTCGGGCCGCTGCCCGGCGGACGCGAACAGCTCCGGCAGTCGGGGTACCAGAGCGGTCCGGTGCTCGTACGGATCCGTCACCACGGCGATCCAGACCTGTGGCCAGCCGTACGGGTCGGCCCGCTCTCCCTCGCCGCACAGACGGTGCAGGAGGTGCCGGACGTGCTGCCGCCGACGGTCGTCCCCGGAGTAGAAACCGACGACGGCCGCGGCAGCGAGCAGGTCGAGAGCGGCGCCCGGTTGGTCGGCGGCCCACCGTTCGGCGGCTCCGGCGAGGCGCGCGAAAGCCGTGCCGTGGTGCGGGGTGAACGCGGCCAGCCGGCCGGCGTGCAGCGCGGCGGCGGCCGAGAGGGCCCCGTCATCGGTGCGTCGGCGGACGGCGTCCGCCAGCTCGTCGACCCAGGCGAGGTCACCGGTGAGGACGGCGTCGGAGGCCGCGGCGACCAGCAGGCGCGCGCCGTCGGCCCGTTCGGGCGCGAGCTCCGCCGCGCGCTGAAGCGCCCGCGCGGCAGCAGCATACCCACCGCGGCGCCGGGCACGGTCGGCGCTCTCCTCCAAGGCGGCGGCGACCCGCGCGTCTGGGCCGTCCGCGGCAGCGGCGAGGTGCCAGGCGCACCGGTCCGGCTCACGGCGCAGTGCCCCGGCGAGCGCCCGGTGCGCCGCTCGGCGGGCCGGAGCGGGAGCGGCGTGGTACACGGCGGACCGCATGAGCGGGTGCCGGAAGCGGACGCGGCCGCCCCCCGCGCGCACCAGCCCGGCCGCCTCGGCCGGTGCCCACACCGGGTCGTCGCCGCCGGGCGGACCCGGGCGTACGGCGCCGTCGTCGGCGGCGTCCGCTGCCGCCAGGAGCAGCAGCGCGTCGGTGGTGGCCGCGGGGAGCCCGACCAGTCGACCGGCGAGCACATGCTCCACGTGTTCGGCGAGGGGCAGCGGCCCGGCGTACGGGGCGCCCCCGGGCGGTTCCCCGGCTCCGGCGAGGATGGTGAGGGCGAGCGGGTTGCCGCGGGCCTGGTCGAGCACGCGGGTACGGAGCCGACCGGCGGGCGACTGCGGCTGCAGGTCGAGCAGGCGGTCAGCGGCGGCCGGGTCCAACGGGCCGAGGACGAGCGGTGGCTGGCGGGCGCCCAGGTCCGGCAGGGGCTCGCCCGTACGGACCCCGGCGAGGACCGTGACCGGTTCGGCGTCCAGCCTCCGAGCGGCGAAGGCGAGGGCATCCAGGGAGGCGTGGTCGAGCCACTGGGCGTCGTCCAGGGCGAGCAGCAGCGGGGCCCGGTCGGACAGGTCGGACAGGAGGGTGAGCACGGCGAGCCCGACGAGCATGCGGTCGGGCGGTTCCGGCGCATCCCCCCGGCCGAACACGGCGGCGAGAGCGGCGCGCTGACGCCCGGACAGAAGCCTGAGGCTGCCAGGCTCCCCCAGTCCTCCCCGGTTGCCCGTGCCCCACGGCACGCGCCACAGCAGCTGATGCAGTCCGGAGTACGCGAGCGGCGCCTCCGCCTCGCTCCCGACCGCCCGCAACACCTGTACGCCGCGCCCCTCCGCCCGCCGTACGGCGGCGTCCAGCAGCGCGCTCTTGCCCGCGCCCGCGTCGCCCGCGAGTACGAGGACGCGTTCCGCCGGAGGCAGCCCGTCGACCGCGCGGTGAAGGCGCTCCAACTCGCCGTCACGGCCGACGAGCCCGTCCACGGGGACATCCTCGCGGACCGCGCGGGCGGCCGGCGACGTACGGGCGACCGCCGCGTACTCGTCCACGACACCTCCAGATCCCCTGACCGGGCCCCGCCGGTCCACGTGCTCCGGCCAGGCTACCGGCGTCGGAGGGAACGGCCCACGCCCGTACGTGGCACGCGCCCGGTGCGACCGCCCGCGGTGCAGTCGTCTGACGGATACCGGACGCGCTCCCCGTCGGCCTACCTACCAGGAAGGCGCGCGGAACCGCGGGAGGCGCGGTCCGCCGGACCCATGGAGGAGCAATCATGGACCAGATCACGCTCGGGGACGTCACGGTCACCCGGGTACAGGAGTACTACGGGCCCGTCGGCCTGACGTAGGGAACGTTCTTCCCGGACGTGACGCAGGAGGAGTGGGAGGCGAACGCCGACTGGCTCGTCCCGGACTTCCTCGACCCCGTGACTCACGTCGTCAACGCCGCGATCCAGACCTGGGTGCTGCGCAGCGGGGATCGGACGATCCTCGTGGACACCGGTGTCGGGAACCACAAGGAGCGCCCGTACGCGCCGGTCTGGAGCCGACTCGACACGGACTTCCTGGACAACCTCGCGCGGGCCGGTGTCCAGCCCGAGGACGTGGACCTCGTGGTCAACACCCATCTCCACGTCGACCATGTCGGCTGGAACACCCGGCTGGAGGGCCGCAGCTGGGTGCCGACCTTCCCTCATGCCACGTACCTGATCCCGAAGGACGACTTCGACTTCTGGAATCCGCTCAACGGCCACGATCCGGGGCGAGGACGCGGCAACCAGAACGTCTTCGAGGACAGCGTCGCCCCCGTGTACGAGGCCGGGCAGGTGCTCCTGTGGGAGGACGGCCACAGGATCGACCGCGACCTGTGGCTCGAACCCGCACCAGGGCACACCCCCGGATCGGCGGTGCTGAAGCTGGACTCGGGAGGCGACCGGGCCGTGTTCGTCGGCGACCTGCTGCACAGCCCGGCGCAGATCGTGGCACCGGACGCGAACAGCTGCTTCTGCGAGGACCCGGCCGGTGCCCGCGCCACCCGCCGCAGGCTCCTGGGCTGGGCCGCTGACCGGAACGCGCTGCTCGTACCGGCGCACCTCGGCGGGCACGGCGCCGCCGAAGTCGCCCGCGAGGGCAACCGGTTCGCGATCCGGGAGTGGGCGCCGTTCGCGCCGTACACCCCGGCCGGCGCCACGGCAGAGGGAGTGGGCGCGTGAACGGGCGCGGACCCGTGGTGGCCACGGAGTCGGGGGCCGTGCGCGGCCTGCGTCCGGCCGACACCGCCGTGTTCCGGAACATCCCGTACGCCGCCCCTCCCACCGGTGCCGCACGCTTCGCCGCCCCGCGCCCTCACGCACGGTGGGACGGCGTACGGGACGCCACCGCGCCGGGCCCGAACGCGCCGCAGGGCACCCGCTCGCTCGGCCGGATCGACATGTCGCCCTACTTCGGCGGCGGCTGGCACCGAGGCGACGACTACCTCACCGTCGACGTGCACACCCCGGCGACGGCCGACGGCGGTTTGCCCGTCATGGTGTTCGTGCACGGGGGCGGATTCGTGTCCGGCTCGACGCGGGCACCGCTGTACGACGGCAGCGCCTTCGCCCGGGACGGCGTCGTGCTGGTGACTCTCAACTACCGCCTCGGGGCGGCCGGTTTTCTCGACGTGCGCGGGGCGCCCGCGAACCGCGGCCTGCTGGACGTCGTCGCCGCGCTGCGCTGGGTACGCGCGAACATCGGCGCGTTCGGCGGCGACCCGGACCGCGTGACGCTGTTCGGCCAGTCGGCCGGTGCCACCCTCGTCGCCGCCGCGCTCGCCGCACCGGACGCCGCGGGGTTGTTCCGACGGGCGATCGTCCAGAGCGGCAGCGGGCTGGGCGCGTTCTCTCCGGAGCAGGCCGCCCGGGTCACGGCGGCGGTGGCGGGCGCGCTGGGAATCGCGTCCGGACGGGAGCCGCGCTTCGAGGACTTCGCGGAGCTGCCGGACGCACGCCTCGTCGAGGCGGCGGGCCAGGTGGCGGGCATCGACCTACGGACCCTGACGCACACCGACCCGCTGGCCGGGCTCAGCCCGTTCGCTCCGGTCCTCGGCACGCAGCCGGCGGAGGCCGTCGCCGTGGGGCGGGGAAACGGAGTGGATCTGCTGATCGGCACCAACTCCGAGGAGGGCAACCTCTACCTGGTGCCCTCCGGCGCGTACGCGGCCTCGACGGAGGCGGACGTCCTCACTACGGCCGCCCGGTCGCACCCGGACCCGGCGGCCCTGGTGGCGGCGTACCGCACGGCACGCCCCGGGGCCTCGCACGGGGCGCTGCGGGCCGCCGTGCTGGGCGACGCGCTGTTCGGCGCGGGGACCTGGGCGCTGGCCTCGGCTCACGCCGGCCGGCGGGGACGGAGGCGGGTCACGGAGCCACGACCGGCCGAGGCAGGTGACACGAGGGCCGGGGCGACCTTCCGCTACGAGTTCACCTGGCGGTCGCCGGCGCTCGGCGGCGCGTTGGGCGCCACGCACGGCACAGAGCTGCCGTTCGTCTTCGACGTCACGCACCTACCGGAGCTGCGGGGCGAGAACGCGCTGCTCGGGCCGGGGGAGCCTCCGCGGGAGCTGGCCGCCCGGATGCACGCCGCCTGGGTGCGGTTCGCCGCGAGCGGCAACCCGGGCTGGGCGGCGTACGACGACGACCGGCGGACGACGATGCGCATCGGCGCGGAATGGGGTCTGGCCGACGACCCTTACGGTGCGGAACGGCGGGCGTGGTAGCGCTGACCGAGCCTTCGGGGCGGCGGGGCTGAGAGGGGTGACGGACCCGGGTCTCGCCGCCGACCTGCCGATGCGGTGCGTCGGCGGCGAGACCCGTCTCCTCGTTGGACGACTGCCGTACTTCAGTGGCTGAGTGGCACTTCAGTGGCTGATCGGGCACAGCGCTCGGTGCTCCGGATGTCCGTGGGCGGGACGGGAACACCGGAACGCAGACGTCCGGTGCGCCGGCGCGGGGCCGGCCGGCCCGTGGGGCGCCTGACCGTGATGGTCACTGACCTCGGCGCTCCGCGAACCTGGTTACTGCGGGTGTTGCTCGGTACTACCTGTACTACCTGGAGATTTGCGACCCGAACAGGCGTCAGCCCAGCTTGGGCGCGAGCTCCGCGAGGCGGTCGATCTGCTCGATGAGGGCCTTCGGCATGCCGTACTCGATGGCGCCGTCGAGAGCCTCGGCCGAAACGACCTGGATCTCGTACTTCAGCGTGGTCTTGCCGCCGTTGTCCACCAGGATGATGGTCTCCGTGGCCTCGTTGCTCTGGGGGTCGCTGGAGGAGACGGACGTGCGAACGATCTTCTCGTTCTCCACGATCTCCTTGAACTCACCGCTCAGCACGACGTCGCTGCCCTGCTCGGCGGCGGGGGTGACGGACCACTTGCCGCCGACCTTCACGTCGTTCTCGCCGACCTTGGCCGTCGTGTTGCGCGGGCCCATCCAGGACGGGATGTGCTCGGCGGACGTGAGCGCCGCCCAGACAGCGGAGCGGGGCGCGTCGATCGGACGCTCCAGCTTCAGCTGGGTCCCCTCGGCGGTCAGGGTGGTGGTGTCGTCGCCGAGGTTACGTATCGTCATCGGTACTTGCTCCTTCAGAATTGTTTGGTCCGACGGGACGGACCCAGTCTTACCAGCAAATCCAAGGTCATCCACTAGATGTCAGACTCTCGGCCGTCGAACCTTGACCGTGTTGTCCGTACGCGTACCGGTCTGCCCGTCGGGACTCGGCTGAATTCGTTCGTAGTTCTCGCAGCGGAGCACCTCCCAGACCCCTTCCGGGAGTTCGAGTCCCGCGAGCACCTCCTCCGGCGCGGGGAAGCGGATGCCGGGCCGCGGGTCGGGGTCCCAGGAGGGCCGGCCGGAGTGCCCGACGACGAGCAGCACCCCGCCGGGCGCGACGGCCGTGACCGCGGAACGCAGGATGCGGGCGCCCGGCATGTCGTCGTAGCTGTGCAGGAAGTGCGCCGAGACGAGGTCGAACTCGCCCTCCGGGAAGGTCTGTCCGAGGTCGTGCCGCTGCCAGTCCAGCCGCTCCGCCGGTACGCCCGCCTCGGCCGCGTGCCGGGCGGCGCGTTCGAGGGCGACCGACGAGAAGTCGGCGGCGGTCACGTGCCAGCCGCGCCGGGCCAGCCAGATGGCGTCGCCGCCCTCGCCGCACCCGAGGTCGAGGGCGCGGCCGGGAGCCAGGTCGGCGGTCTCCCGGACGAGCGCGGTGTTCGGTTCGCCGCTCCAGACGCGGTCGCTGTCGCGGTAGCGGGTGTCCCACTGCTCGGCGTTCGTGAGGCCGTGGTGCCCGCGACCGCCATCGTGTCCCCGATCGCCGTCGTGCCCCCGACTCCCCTGCGCGGCCCGCCCGTCGTCCCGTGGTTCCCGCTGTCCGTCCATCGTCCTGCCCCTGTCGCCTGCGGATACGTGACGCCGCGCCGTACGTGCCGACTGCCCGTACGGCCCGGTCCGATCCATCGTCGGGCGGCCCGGACGGTGCGACAAACCCCGTTGCCGTACCGGCAAAACGCGGGCCGGGGAAACCCTCGGCCGGGGTGCGGGCCGTGTGGAATCATCCGAGGCCGGGCCGTCACCGCAGCAGCGTCACGACAGGGGCCTGGCCGTCACGACAGGGAGGCGCCCATGGCGCAGACGCAGGGGCATCCGCAGGGCCGTCCGCAGGCGCACGGGCCGACTCCGCCGCACGCGCACGAGGTCGATCCGGCGTTCCTCGCCCTCCCGTTGCGCGCGCTCGCGGACGCCGCCCTCGCGCGCGCCAAGGCCCTCGGCGCGGAGCACGCCGACTTCCGGCTGGAGCGCGTGCGCGGCGCCACCTGGCGCCTGCGGGACGCCCGTACGGGCGGCGGCTCGGACACCACCGACGCGGGTTACGCCGTACGCGTCGTGCACCGCGGCGCCTGGGGCTTCGCCTCCGGCGTCGACCTCACGATGGACGCGGCGGCGCGGGTCGCGACCCGGGCCGTGGAGATGGCGAAGCTGTCGGCGCGGGTGATCGCGGCCGCGCGGTCGGACGAGCGGGTGGAGCTGGCCGACGAGCCGTCGCACGGTGAACGGACGTGGGTGTCGTCGTACGAGGTGGACCCGTTCGACGTGCCGGACGCGGAGAAGACGGGGCTGCTGGCGGAGTGGAGCGCGCGGCTGCTGCGCGCCGACGGGGTCAGCCACGTGGACGCGACGCTGATGACCGTGCGGGAGAACAAGTTCTACGCCGACACCTCCGGCACCGTCACCACCCAGCAGCGCGTCCGCGTCCACCCGCAGCTCACCGCCGTGTCGGTGGCCGACGACGGCGCCTTCGACTCGATGCGCACGCTCGCGCCGCCGGTCGGCCGCGGCTGGGAGTACCTGCGGGGCACGGGCTGGGACTGGGACGCCGAACTGGCGGCGATCCCCGGCCATCTCGCGGAGAAGATGCGGGCGCCGAGCGTCGAACCGGGCACGTACGACCTCGTGGTGGAGCCTTCGAATCTATGGCTGACGATCCACGAGTCCGTCGGCCACGCGACCGAACTGGACCGCGCGCTGGGCTACGAGGCGGCGTACGCGGGCACCTCGTTCGCCACCTTCGACCGGCTCGGCACGCTCCGCTACGGCTCGGAGCTGATGAACGTCACCGGTGACCGCACCACCGAACACGGCCTGGCCACCGTCGGGTTCGACGACGAGGGCGTCGAGGCCCAGTCCTGGGACCTCGTACGCAACGGCACCCTCGTCGGCTACCAGCTCGACCGGCGCATCGCGAAGCTCACCGGTCTCGGCCGCTCCAACGGCTGCGCCTACGCGGACTCCCCCGGCCACGTCCCGGTGCAGCGGATGGCGAACGTGTCGCTGCTGCCCGCACCGGAGGGCGACCCGTCCGTCGACGACCTGATCGGCGGGGTGGAGGACGGCGTGTACGTGGTGGGCGACCGGTCCTGGTCGATCGACATGCAGCGCCACAACTTCCAGTTCACCGCCCAGCGCTTCCACCGGATCAGGAACGGGAAGCTCGCCGGACAGCTCCGCGACGTCGCGTACCAGGCCACCACCACCGATTTCTGGGGCTCCATGGACGCCGTGGGCGGCCCCGGGACGTACGTGCTCGGCGGCGCGTTCAACTGCGGCAAGGCGCAGCCCGGCCAGGTCGCCGCCGTCTCGCACGGCTGCCCCGCGGCGCGCTTCCGCGGCGTGAACATCCTCAACACCACCCAGGAGGCCGGGCGATGAGCGAGCCGCACGAGATCGTCGAACGGGCGCTGGAGCTGTCCCGCGCGGACGGCTGCGTGGTGATCGCGCAGGAGCGGTCGACGGCGAACCTGCGGTGGGCGGCCAACGCCCTGACCACGAACGGCGTCACGCAGGGCCGGTCCCTGACGGTCGTCGCCACGGTCGCGGGTCGGGAGGGCACCGCGTCGGGCGTGGTGTCGCGGTCGGCGGTCACGGCGGACGAACTGGAGCCGCTGGTACGGGCGGCGGAGGAGGCGGCGCGTACGGGCGGACCGGCCGAGGACGCGCGGCCGCTGGTGTCGGGCGTACCGGAGTCGGCGGAGTTCGCGGCGGCACCGGCGGGGACGTCGCCGGAGGTGTACGCGTCGTTCGCGCCCGCCCTCGGGGAGTGCTTCGCGCGGGCGGGCGCGGAGGGGCGGGAGCTGTTCGGCTTCGCGCACCACGAGGTGGTCTCCACGTACCTCGGCACGTCCACCGGGCTGCGGCTGCGGCACGACCAGCCGACCGGCACGGTCGAGCTGAACGCCAAGTCGGAGGGGCGTACGCGGTCCGCGTGGGCCGGGCGCCACACGCGGGACTTCACCGACGTCGACCCGGCCGCGCTGGACGCGGAGCTGACCCGCCGCCTCGGCTGGGCCGCCCGGCAGGTGGAGCTGCCCGCCGGGCGGTACGAGACGCTGCTGCCGCCGACGGCCGTCGCGGACCTGCTGATCTACCAGTTGTGGTCGTCGGGGGCGCGGGACGCGGCGGAGGGCCGCACGGTCTTCAGCCGCCCCGGCGGGCGTACGCGCGTGGGCGAGCGGCTGTCCGGGCTGCCGCTGACGCTGCGCAGCGACCCGTCGGCGCCGGGGCTGGAGTGCGCGCCGTTCGTGGTGGCGCACGAGTCGGGGGACGACGCGTCCGTCTTCGACAACGGGCTGCCGCTGACGGCCACCGACTGGGTGCGCGACGGCGAACTGGCGCACCTGCCCACGACCCGGCACAGCGCGGAGCTGACCGGCCTGCCGGTGGCGCCGACGGTGGACAACCTGGTGCTGGACGGCGGCGGCACCGCTTCGCTGGACGAGATGGTCGCGGGCACCCGGCGCGGGCTGCTGCTGACCTGCCTCTGGTACATCCGCGAGGTCGACCCGGCGACGCTGCTGCTGACGGGGCTGACCCGGGACGGCGTCTACCTGGTGGAGGACGGCGAGGTGACGGGCGCCGTGAACAACTTCCGCTTCAACGAGTCGCCCGTCGACCTCCTCGGCCGCGTCACGGAGGCCGGGCGGAGCGAGCGGACGCTGCCGCGCGAGTGGTCCGACTGGTTCACGCGCGCCTCGATGCCCGCGCTGCGGGTGCCGGACTTCAACATGAGCTCGGTCAGCCCGGGGGTCTGACGGCGGCGTACGGCCGTACGGGCGGCCCCCTGCGGGCGCGTACGGCCACGGCTGGGTCCCCGTGGCGCCGGGGGCGCGTACGGGCCGGGAGCGGCGCGCGTACGGCCGCGGGGGCGCACGCGCGCGGGGCGGCACCGGATGTCCTCCGGCACCGCCCCGCGCGGGGGCCGCTCAGGTCCCGCGGGTCGCGCGTTTGCCCTTTCCCTTGACCATCGCCCACAGGGGCGTGCCGATGCCGACCACCACCACCGCGCCCACCAGTTGCAGCACGTGCCGCATCCAGTCGATGCCCTTGGTGTCGTCGACGCCCACCCAGCCCGCCACGGCGTTGCCCAGGACACTGCCCAGGATGCCGAAGATCGCGGTCAGCCAGATCGGGATGTCCTGTTTGCCCGGCAGGATGGCCCGGGCGAGGACGCCCAGCACCAGACCGACCAGGATCGCCCACAACCAGTTCATGTCTCGCCTCCGAGTTCCGGTGGGCCTCGCGCGCACCCACGGTGTACGTGCGCGTCCCTCGCCAGTGTCGTACGAACGGGCCTACGTCGCATGGTGGAGACGCGCCTACGCCGTGGGGCGCAGCTGTGTCACGCCCTCGTGGGGTCCGACCCGCTGGCCGCCGGGACGTTCCGGCGGCGTACCGTGGAGGGGTCCGGCGACGTCCTGTGACCGGCGCGGCAGCGGGTGGTGGAAGCGATGCGGAAGCAGCGGGAACCGGAGGTCTTCCGGATCACCGGAGCACGCCAGGGGCTGGCGGACGACGTCCGCGCCCGGCAGCGCCGTTACGTCGTCTCCATGCTGGTCCGCACCGCCGCCGTCCTCGCGACGGTCCTGCTGTGGAACGTGCAGCGCCCGCTGGCCGTGGTGACGTTGGTGCTCGGCGCGGGTCTGCCGTACGTCGCGGTGGTGATCGCCAACGCGGGCCGGGAGAACGCCCCTTCGCTCCCGTCGACGTACGTACCCGCTCCCGTACGCCCGGCGCTGGACGGCGTCCGGCACCAAGCGGAACCGGAGCGGGAGGAGCCCCTGCGGGGGCGGACCGACGGCCCGCGACACGCGGACGGGCCCGGGGAGCGGCCCAACACCCCTCCGGACGAACGACGTTGAGCTGGGGCTGAGCAGAAAGCTCAGGAAAAGCTCAGAGTAATAGTGCAGTTCCGGTGCACCGCGCCGGGTCTCGCGTGCCATACTTCTGGGGCGCTCCGCATCCCCCGTCGGAGCGACGGACCGACGCCGGGCGGCTCCCCCCGTGGCTGCCCGGCGTCGCCATGTGCACGGGCGCGGGTGTTGGATGGGTGACGTGATCCCCTCAGCAGACCCCGACTCCCCGATCTGTTCCGCCAAGGGCTGCCGTGCGCCCGCCCGCTGGGTCCTCGCCTGGAACAACCCCAAGCTGCACACGCCGGACCGGCGCAAGACATGGGTGGCGTGCGACGAGCACCGCGAGCACCTGTCGTCGTTCCTCGGGATGCGCGGCTTCCTCAAGGACGTGGTGCCGCTCGCCGAGTGGGAGCAGGGGGAAGACGGCTGAACGGGGGCGGCGGTACGGCCGGGCGGGCCCGACGGGGACCGCCGCCGCACTCCCGCCGCTCCCCCGCCGCTCCTCCGGCGCCGAGCGGCTCCGACCGGCGCCGGCTCAGCCGCCGATGGCCGACATGGGCCGGTCCGGCTGGACGAACGACGGGTCGTCGATGCCCGCCCCCGCCTTCTTGCCCCACATGGCGACCTCCCAGCGGCGCGCCAGCTCGGCGTCGCTCGCACCGTCCCGCAGGGCGCCGCGCAGGTCGGACTCCTCGCGGGCGAAGAGGCAGGTGCGCACCTGCCCGTCGGCCGTGAGCCGGGTGCGGTCGCAGGCGCCGCAGAACGGGCGCGTGACGGACGCGATGACGCCGACACGGTGCGGACCGCCGTCCACGACCCAGCGCTCGGCGGGCGACGAGCCGCGCTCGTCCTCGCCCTCGGGGGTGAGCGTGAAGCGGGTGCGCAGGGACTCCAGGATGTCACCGGCGGTGATCATGCCGTCGCGCTGCCAGCCGTGCTGGGCGTCCAGCGGCATCTGCTCGATGAAGCGCAGCTCGTACTCGTGCTCCATGGCCCAGGCGAGCAGGTCGGGCGCCTCGTCGTCGTTGAGCCCCGGCATCAGCACCGAGTTGACCTTGACGGGGGTCAGCCCGGCGGCGCGGGCCGCGGCCATGCCGCGCAGCACGTCGGCGTGGCGCTTGCGGCGGGTCATCCGCTGGAACACCTCGGGGCGCAGGGTGTCGAGCGAGACGTTGACACGGTCGAGCCCGGCGGCGTGCAGCGCCTCCGCCGTACGCTCCAGGCCGATGCCGTTCGTCGTGAGGGATATCCGGGGGCGCGGCTCCAGCGCCGCGCAGCGCTCGACGATGCCGACCAGGCCGGGCCGGAGCAGCGGCTCACCGCCGGTGAAGCGCACCTCCTCGACGCCGAGCCGGGTCACGGCGACGTGGACGAGCCGGACGATCTCGTCGTCCGTGAGCAGGTCCGGCTTGGCGAGCCACTGGAGGCCCTCCTCCGGCATGCAGTACGTGCAGCGCAGGTTGCAACGGTCGGTGAGCGACACGCGCAGATCGGTGGCGACGCGGCCGTAGGTGTCGAGCAGCATGCTGGCGGCCTTCCCACGATTGCCTCAAGTCCTTTGAAGCGTACGGGACCGCACCGACATTCAACAGGCTGTTGAATTCACGTACGCGCGGCACCGCCCCGCACCGGCGGGTACGCGCAGGGGGCGCGGGCCACGGGCCCGCGCCCCCTTCCCGGTGGTACGGCGCGGTCAGTGCGCGCCCTTGCCCGTCAGGGAACGCACCTCCAGCTCCGCGTACTTCGAGCCGTCCGGGTCCTCCGGCGCGGACAGCACCGTGCCCAGCCAGCCGAGCAGGAAGCCCAGCGGGATGGAGATCAGGCCCGGGTTGCTGAGCGGGAACCACTGGAAGTCCACGCCGGAGAACATCGAGGACTCCTCGCCGGAGACGACCGGCGAGAAGAACACGAGGAACACGGACGAGAACAGGCCGCCGTAGATCGACCAGAGCGAGCCCCGCGTGTTGAACCGTTTCCAGAAGAGGCTGTAGAGCAGCGTCGGCAGGTTCGCCGACGCGGCGACCGCGAAGGCGAGGGCCACCAGGAAGGCGACGTTCAGCTTCCCGGCGAAGATGCCGAGCACGATCGCCACCGCGCCGATCGCCACGGCCGCCAGCCGCGCGGCCCGTACCTCCTCCTTCTCCGTGGCGTTGCCCCGGCGGATCACGTTCGCGTACAGGTCGTGCGCGAACGACGACGAGGACGCCAGCGTCAGCCCCGCGACCACCGCGAGGATGGTGGCGAAGGCGACCGCGGAGATCAGTGCGAGCAGCGTCGCGCCTCCGGTCGAGTCGGCGCCGCCGCCGATCTCCTGGGCGAGCAGGGGTGCGGCGGTGTTGCCCGCGGCGTCGGACTCGGTGATCTCCTTCGGGGTCAGCAGCGCGGCGGCGCCGAAGCCGAGGGCGATGGTCATCAGGTAGAAGACGCCGATGATGCCGATGGCCCAGTTCACCGACTTACGGGCGACCTTCGCGGTCGGCACCGTGTAGAAGCGCACGAGGATGTGCGGCAGTCCGGCGGTGCCGAGGACCAGGGCCATGCCCAACGAGATGAAGTCGATCTTCGAGGTGGTGGTGACGCCGTACTTGAGGCCCGGTTCGAGGAAGGCGGCGCCCTTCCCGCTGTTGTCGGCCGCGGCGCCGAGCAGGCTGGAGATGTTGAAGTTGTACTTGGCCATCACCAGGATCGTGATCAGCAGGGTGCCCGCGATCAGCAGGCACGCCTTGATCATCTGCACCCAGGTGGTGCCCTTCATGCCGCCGATGGTGACGTAGAGGATCATCACGATGCCGACGATCGCCACGATGACGTTCTTGCCGACGTCCCCCGACACCCCGAGCAGCAGGGCGACCAGCGCACCGGCGCCGACCATCTGCGCCAGCAGGTAGAAGATGGACACCACGATCGTGGACACGCCCGCGGCCGTACGCACCGGGCGCTGCCGCATGCGGTACGCGAGGACGTCGCCCATGGTGAACCGGCCGGAGTTGCGCAGCGGTTCGGCCACCAGCAGCAGGGCGATGAGCCAGGCGACGAGGAAGCCGATCGAGTAGAGGAACCCGTCGTAGCCGGAGAGGGCGATGAGTCCGGCGATGCCCAGGAAGGACGCCGCCGACATGTAGTCGCCGGAGATCGCCAGCCCGTTCTGGAAGCCGGTGAACGAGCGCCCGCCCGCGTAGAAGTCGGTGGCGTCCTTCGTACGCCGTCCGGCCCAGACGGTGACGCCGAGGGTGGCGGCGACGAAGACGGAGAACAGCGTGATGATCAGGGTGCGGTGCTCGCCGGCGTCGTCGGCGGCCAGCTGTACGAGGGAGCTCACGCCTCTTCCTCCAGACGCTTCTTGATGGCCTCGGCCTTCGGGTCGATCCTGTCCGCGGCGTGCCGCGAGTACCACCAGGCGATCAGGAACGTGCTCACGAACTGGGCGATCCCGAAGACGAAGGCGATGTTGACGTTGCCGACGACCTTCGTGCCCATGAAGTCGCCCGCGTAGTTGGACAGCAGGACGTAGAGGAAGTACCAGACGACGAACCCGACGGTGACGGGGAAGGCGAACGAGCGGTGAGCCCGGCGCAGTTCACCGAACTCGGCGCTCTGTTGCACCTCCGTGTAGTTCCGGCCCGCGGGTGGACCGGAGCTCGCTTCCTGTGGCGCGGTGCCCACGGCGACTCCAGACAGATCCAGACAGAGGAATGAGGGGCGACAGTATGGCGTGGATCACATCCAGCCGTACCGTCCGCGCATCGTAAAGGGGCGGCGCCGCGCAGAACAGGGGGCGGTAGTTGAAAAGCGGAGGAGCCTGAGTGATTCCGCCGCGTTTGCCGGACTCCCATTGCTGACCAGTACACATCAGGGTTAACTTCCGTCATCTCTAGGCACATACGAACGGACATGGAGAATCCATGGACTCACAGCCCTACAGACGGCGGCGCGCCCTCGTGCTGCCGCTCGGACTGGCGCTCACGGCGAGCCTCGCCGTACTGCCCGGTGTCAGCACGGCCCTCGCGCAGGACACCTCGGACACCGCGGCCGCCGACGGCGAACAGCTCAGCTACGTCGTCAACACCGACACGGACGCCGCCACCCTCAAGCGGGTCAAGAAGGCCGTCAAGGCGGCCGACGGCACCGTCGTCACCACGCACAAGAAGATCGGCGTCGTCGTCGCCCACTCCGCCAACCCGGAGTTCGGCGAGACCCTGCGCGCGGTCGAGGGCGTCGACTCCGCGGGCGCGACCCGTACGGCGCCGCTGGCCTCCGCGTCCACCACGGACGTGGGCAAGCCGGAGTACCTCAAGGACCCGGAGGGCACGGCCGCGAAGCTGGCCGCGAAGAACGGGCAGACCGCGCGCGCGGGTGCCGCCGCGGGCAAGAAGGAGCCGCTGGAGTCCCTCCAGTGGGACATCCCGGCGATCAAGGCCGACAAGGCGCACCGGGTCAGCCAGGGCAGCAAGAAGGTCACCGTCGCGGTCATCGACACCGGCGTGGACGACACCCACCCCGACCTGAAGCCGAACTTCGCGGCGAACCAGTCCGCGAGCTGCGTCGGCGGCACGCCCGACACCAGCAAGGGCGCGTGGCGCCCGTACGAGGAGGGCGGCAGCTACCACGGCACGCACGTCGCGGGCACCGTCGCGGCGCCCCGCAACGACGTGGGCATCACGGGTGTCGCGCCCGGCACCAAGGTGGCGTCCATCAAGGTGTCGGAGCAGGAGACCAGCCTGTTCTACGCGGAGGCCGTCGTCTGCGCGTTCACCTTCGCCGCCGACCACGGCGTCGAGGTGACCAACAACAGCTACTACACGGACCCGTGGCTCTACAACTGCCCGGACCAGGCCGACCAGGCGGCGATAGCCGAGGCCGTCGGACGCGCGGCCAAGTACGCGGAGAAGAAGGGCGTGCTCAACGTCGCGTCCGCGGGCAACTCCAGCCACGACCTCGCCGCGGACGAGATCCTCGACGACTCCAGCCCGAACGACACCACCCCGGCGGAGCGGACCATCGACCCGGCCGAGTGCCTGGACGTGCCCGCGCAGCTGCCGGGCGTCGTCACGGTGTCGGCGACCGGCTCGGACGCGCTGAAGTCGTACTACTCCAACTACGGCGCGGACGTCATCGACGTCGCGGCGCCGGGCGGCGACCGCTACCAGGTGCCGGGCGGTGACGCCAAGAACGGCGGCATCCTCTCCACCATGCCGGGCGGCGACTACGCCTACCTCCAGGGCACCTCGATGGCCGGTCCGCACGTCGCGGGCGTGGCCGCCCTGGTCAAGGCGCAGCACCCGAAGGCGACGCCGCAGGAGATCCAGTGGCGCCTCAAGGCGTGGGCGGACAACCCCGGTTGCCCGACCGAGCCGTACGACCCCGACGGTGACGGCGAGGTCGACGCGGAGTGCGCGGGCCACGCCAAGATCAACAGCTTCTACGGCTACGGCATCGTGGACGCGCTGGACGCCGTGAAGAAGTGACCACGGCACCGCACTGACACGGGGGCGCTACGGCGTCTCCGCGACGGCCGGTCCCTCCGCCCTCCCGGCGGACGGACCGGCCGTCGGCGGTTCCGGGGACGGCCGCCGCGGGGACGGCGCCTCCACGGCGCGCGGCTCCGCGAGGGGCGCCGCGCCGGGCCCGCCCGCGGCACCCGCCACCGCCGTCGCGGGCTGCCAGCCGGGGCCGCGCAGCACCCGCCCGAAGCGCTCCGACCAGCTGCCCGCGGCGCGCAGGTCGCGCCCGATGGCCGCGTACTCGTGGGTGGCGACGCGCAGCGGGTTGTACGTGTCGATGTTCTTCGTCAGCCCGAAGCGGCAGCTCTCCGTCTCCGGCGTGAACGAGCCGAACATCCGGTCCCACACGATGAGGATGCCGCCGAAGTTCCGGTCCAGGTAACCGCCCTGGGAGGCGTGGTGCACGCGGTGGTGCGAGGGGGTGTTGAACACGTACTCGAAGGCCGGGTGCAGCTTCCCGATCCGCTCGGTGTGTATCCAGAACTGGTAGACGAGGTTCACCGAGGACAGGAACGCGAGCGCCGCCGGGTGCACGCCGAGGACGATCAGCGGCAGGTAGAACGGCCAGACGCTGAGGCTCGTCCAGGGCTGCCGGAGCGCGGTGGTGAGGTTGAACTTCCGGCTGGAGTGGTGCACCACGTGGCACGCCCACAGGATGCGGATGACGTGGTGTCCGCGGTGCGACCAGTAGTAGCAGAAGTCCTGCGCGAGCAGCATCAGCGCGAGCGTCCACCACGTGACGGGGATCTCCAGCGGCGTCAGCTCGTAGACGGCCGCGTAGATCGCCACGATCGGGATCTTCCAGATCACGTCGAACACGAGGCTGCCGAGCCCCATCGTGACACTCGTGGTGGCGTCCCTGGTCTCGTAGCCGGCGGCGTCCTCGTCGGGGTGGAAGTGGTAGCTGACCATCTCGACCACACCGAGCAGCACGAACGCGGGGATCGACCACAGGACGACGTCAGGAAGGTTCACGGTCATGCCAGCACGGTAAGCGGGCGGACGGCCGGGGAACAGGGGTTGTTACTCATAAGTAAGAAACGGTTCGGGGTGGCCGCCCCCGACCGGCTCCCCCGCCCGACTCCCCCCGGCCCGCTCCCCCGCCCCTCCGCGACACGCGGGACCGTACGCGCCCCACGTACGCGCGCCGGGCCCCTTCCGCCCGGCGCCCGTGGGCACTTGCGCGCCGGAGCCCGCAACACCGCGCGCGGAGCGGGCAGTCGGGCGCTGTCAGTGGTGGCCCGTATCCTTCTGGACCATGCTCGAAGACCAGACGGCACGTCACAAAGAGGGGGCTGCGGGAGCGCGCATTCCCGCGCAGCCGTTCGCTGTTGACGCCGAAGAGGACCACCGCGCCCCCTGGCCCTCGGGCTACCCCGAGGGATACGCGGTGGTCGACGTGGAGACCACCGGGCTCGCGCCGGGCGACCGCATAGTCTCCGCCGGTGTCTACCAACTGGACGCCAGGGGCGCCGTGGAGGACCACTGGTACACCCCGGTCAACCCGCTGCGCGACCCCGGCCCCACGTGGATCCACGGCCTGACCGCCGAAGTGCTCGCCGACGCCCCGCTGTTCACCGACATCGCCGACGACTTCGCGGACCGGCTGCGCGGCCGCGTGCTGGTCGCGCACAACGCGCTGTTCGACTGGTCGATGATCGCCCGGGAGTACACCCGCGCCCAGCGCACCGCGCCCGTACGGCAGCGGCTGTGCACCATCGCGCTCTCCAAGGAGCTGGCGCTCCCGCTGCCCAACCACAAGCTGGAGTCGCTCGCCGCGCACTACGGCGTGACGCAGCGCCGCGCGCACCACGCGCTGGACGACGCGCGGGTGCTGGCCGAGACGTTCCGGCCGAGCCTGCACACGGCCGCGCGGCGCGGCATCCGACTGCCGCTGCTGGCCTGCCAGCACGCGCACGGCGGCTGGCACGTGTCGCGGAAGCGCCCGCCGTGCCCGTACCCGAACCCGGGGCGGTACGAGCCGGGCGGGCCGCTCGTGCAGGGCATGCGGGTGGCGATCTCCGGGGACACCTCGGTGGAGCGGGAGCGGCTGGAGGACCAGGCCATCGACGCCGGGCTGCACATCGCGACCAGCGTCTCGCGGCTCACCAGCCTCGTCGTCACCAACGACCCGGACGCGATCACGTCGAAGATCGTGAAGGCGCGGGCGTACGGCACGCCGGTCCTCGACGAAGCGGCGTTCACGCACCTGCTGCGGGACGTGGCCCCCGCGGCGTAGCGGCGGGGGCGGTGGGGGTAACGTCGATCGGCGTGTACCGCTTCCTGTTGTCCCGGCAGTGGGTGTGCCTCACCCTCCTCGGCCTCGCGCTGATCCCCGCGATGATCGAGCTGGGGTTCTGGCAGCTCCACCGGCACGAGGCACGGGTCGCGCACAACGACCTGATCTCCGCCAGCCTCTCCGCCCCCGCCGTCCCGGTCACCGAACTGACCGGTACCGACCGGGGCCCCGACGACGACGTACGGTTCCGCACGGTGACGGCGCAGGGCACGTACGACACGGCGCACGAGGTCGTCGTACGGCAGCGCACCGCGTCCGACTCCCAGTCCATCGGCTACTTCGTGGTCACCCCGCTCGTCCGGGCGGACGGCACGGCCGTCCTGGTCAACCGCGGCTGGATCGCGGCGGGCGGCGACCTGACCCGCTTCCCGAAGGTGCCCGCGGCGCCCGAGGGGCGCGTCACCGTCACCGGGCGCATGATGGCGGACGAGACGACGGCGAGCAGCGGCATCAAGGACAAGCCGGGGCTGCCCGACCGCCAGGTGATGCTGATCAACGGCGAGCGGCAGGCGGAGGCGCTGGGCCGGCCGGTGCTCCGCGGGTACGTACAACTGACGGAGACCGCGCCCGAGCCGCGCGGCGAGCAGCCGGAGCGGCTGCCGGAGCCGGACCACGGCAGCATCGGGCCGCACATGGCGTACGCCGTGCAGTGGTGGCTGTTCACCGCGGCGGTGCCGGTCGGCTGGGGGATCCTCGTCCGGCGCGAGCTGGGCGACCGGCGTGCGGCCCTGGCCGCCGGGGACCCGCCCGACGCGGGTGGGCCGGGCGGCGGCGGGCCCGACGGACCGGCGCCGGGGACGGACCCGGCACCGGCCACCGACGCGGACGCCGACGCGGGTGAGGCAGCGGACGCGGCGCCCGCGCGGCCCGACCGGGACCGGGCCGCCGTCGGGGACTGAGGCCCCGCGCACCCGCACCGCGTCCGCCACCGCGCACGACGACCACGTACCGAACACGACGCACCGAACACGACGAGAAGGGGCACCGCATGGACCTCGGCCTGAAGGACCGCGTCCACATCGTCACCGGCGCCACCCGCGGCCTCGGCTTCGCCGCCGCCCGCGCGCTCACCGACGACGGCGCCAGGGTGCTGCTCACCGGCCGTACGGAGCGGGCGGCGGCCGACGCCGCCGCCCGCCTCGGCCCGAACGCCGCCGGGGTTGCCGCCGACAACGCCGACCCCGGCACCGCCGCCCGCCTCGTCGAGACGGCACGCGACCGCTTCGGGCGCCTCGACGGCGTACTGATCAGCGTCGGCGGCCCGCCCGCGGGCCCCAACGAGGCGATCACCGACGCGCAGTGGCAGACCGCCTTCGAGTCCGTGTTCCTCGGTGCCGTACGGCTCGCCCGCACCGCCGCGGCCGAGCTGGGCGAGGGCGGTGTGATCGGCCTGGTGCTGTCCGCCTCCGTGTACGAGCCGATCGCCGGGCTCGCCGTCTCCAACGGCCTGCGCCCCGGCCTCGCGGGCTTCGCCAAGACCCTGGCCGACGAGGTCGGCCCGCGCGGCATCCGCGTCGTCGGGCTGCTGCCGTCCCGTATCGACACCGACCGGGTGCGCGAGCTGGACGCGCTCTCCGGCGACGCGGACGCCGCCCGCGAACGGCAGTCCGCCGCCATCCCGTTGCGGCGCTACGGGACGCCGGAGGAGTTCGGGCGCACGGCCGCGTTCCTGCTCTCCCCCGCCGCCTCGTACCTCACCGGCGTGATGCTCCCGGTCGACGGCGGCGCCGCGCGCGGCTTCTGACGCACGCGGCTTCCGACGCACGCGGCTTCCGACGCACGCGGTTTCCGACGCGCGTGCCGTGGGACACGCGCCCCTCACCGGTACGCCCCTCACCCGCGCGTGCCCCGCGCACGGGACTCCTCAGCTGACGCGTTCCGCCCGGTGCCGTACGGACCGCAGCCGCACCTCCGCCGGGAGCGCGGCGAGCCCCGCCGAGTCCCGCGCGTGCGCCAGCGCCTCCGTACGCAGCCGGTCCAGCGCCTCCACCGGCTCCGCGTGCGCGGCCAGCGCGAGCGTCACCCGCGCGCGCGGCTCCGTACGCCGCCCGCTCAGTGCCACGCGCGCGCGGTCGACGCCGGTCAGGCTCTCCGCCTCGGCGGCCAGTACGCCCTCCAGCGCCCGCCCGCGCAGCAGCGCGCCCTCGCCGTCGCCGCTCTCCACCAGCACCTCGCCCAGCCTGCGCTGCCGCAGTTGGGCGACGAGCCACCACAGCAGCAGCACGAGCAGCAGGCCCAGCACCGCGAGAACGGTCGGCCACCACCAGTCCTCCGCGCGCCACCGGGTCCGGTCGGCGTCGGCCAGCAGCACGTCGTCGGGGGCGGACCAGCGCCAGCGGGACCCGAGGTCGTAACCCCAGCGGCGCTGGAGGTCGAGGCCCCCGGCGAGCGCCGCGAGACCCGCGGCGAGCAGCAGCAGACCGGCCAGCCCGGTCAGTACGCGGTTGACGACCCGCAGCACGGCACCCACCGTCATCTCCTTCCCCCTCGCCGGACGGCCACGGACAGCGCGGGCTGGCGTACCAGTCCCAGCTGCCCGATCCCGTCCTCCAGCGCCATGTCCAGGTCCCCGCGCACCTCGTCCAGGTCGCGGAAGTGCGCCTCGGCACGCGCGCGGACGCGGCGGCGGCCGACCCGGACCCGTACGGACCGCACCCCGGGCACCTCCATCGCGCGGTCCCGCAGGACGAGCGCGGCGGCGGACCGCTCCAGCGCGGCACGTACGTCCCCGGTGTCCGTACGCATCGTCAGCAGGCCGCGCAGCCCCGGCGTCACGGCCAGCGCCAGCAGCCACAACCCCAGCAGCACGGCGGCGCAGGCACCGACCCGTACCCACACGTCGTCCAGCGGCCTGGTCGCCAGCTCGTCGGCGAGCGTACGGCGCCAGGCCATGGCCGGGCGGTCGGCCCGTACGGACAGCAGGTCGTAGAGCAGCAGCCCGACCGCCCCCAGCAGCAGCACCGCGACGACCCCCGCGGGCACCCGGCGCGCCGACCAGAAGCGGTCGGCGCGGGTGCCGCGCGGCTGGGTGGAGGCGTACGCGGCGGTGGACGCGGACTGCTCCAGCGGGTCGTCGGGCGGGGGTGCCTGTTCCAGCGTGGGGGCGCGCTGGGTGTCGTCGCTGCCGTGGTCGCTCACCGGAGCCTCCCGAGGGCCTCGCCGTCCAGGTGCGGGGAGTGCAGCCGCTCGACTCCCACGGCCACTTCCGGCACTTCCATGCCGACCAATTCCCTTACCCGCAAAGCGACATGCCGACGCACCGCGCCGCACTGCGCCCCGATGTCGGAGGGATAGCCGAGGGTCAGGGAGACCCGGACCCGGGCGGCGTTCCCCCGTACGGCGACGGACGCCGACGGGGCCGCCCGCCCGCCGCCGCGCCCCGGCCCGGCCGCTTCCGGACCGGAGCGCAGCGCCTCCCGCGCGGCCTGCGCCGCGACCTTCTCGACCACCCGGTCCGCGATACGGAGCGCGCCGCGCCCGTCCGCGGCCACGGACCCGGTCACCGCGGGCGGCGGCGGCCGTCGCCCCCGCCGCCGCCCGGCCGGAGGAAGTCGCCCAACTCCAGGTCGCCCTCCAGCACCCGCCCCGCGACGAACCCGACGGCGCCGAGCGCCGCCACCAGCAGGAAGGCCCCGAAGCCGCCGAAGTATCCGGCGAAGCCCAACGCCATCCCTGCGATCAAGCCGACCACGGCCATGCTCATGCTGCGCTCCTCCACTCGTGGGGGCTCGACGCTACTGGAGCGCCGGTCTGCCCGACCCGTCGTCGTCGTCCTCCTCGTCCGGCAACTTCACGTCGCTGACGGAGATGTTCACCTCGACCACCTCCAGGCCGGTCATGCGCTCGGTCGCGGCGATCACGTTCTCGCGTACGGAACGGGTGACGTCGGTGATCGAGACGCCGTACTCCACGACGATCTCCAGGTCCAGGGCCGTCTGCACCTCCCCGACCTCCGCCTTCACGCCCCGCGCCACCGACTTGGTGCCGCCGGGCACCCGGTCGCGTACGGCGCCGAAGGTACGGGCCAGGCCGCTGCCCATGGCGTGCACGCCGACGACGTCGCGGGCGGCGAGTCCGGCGATCTTCTCGACGACGCCGTCGTCGATGGTCGTACGGCCGCGGTCGGCGGGACCGCGGTCGGCGTAGGCTCCCTGCTCGTCGGAACCGCCGAGGTTCTTCCTGGTGTTGAGGTCGGAGGCCGTGGCGGAGCTGCCGCTCTCCGTGGCCTTGCGCTGTGCGGTCTCGGACATGGCGTCACCTCTCTGAGAGGCTTTCGGGGACATGGAACGGCCTGCCGCTCCGTCGCCCACGCTAGGGTCGCCCGGCCGCCCGCGCCCCGGCACCGGGCGCCGTACGGGTGACGCGCGCCGCGTACGGGCCCGTGGTGGGGCAGGCTGCGGGGCAGCACCAGGAACTCCGGGCCGAGGGGTCCGGAGGGGTGACCGGAAGAGGAGCGCGCCCATGACCGCCGAATCGCTGGCCGAGGCCGTACGCCGCCGACTCGACCTCGGCAGGCTGCTGCCGCTGGGCGACGCCGACGACACGGCGTGGATCGCCGAGTCCGCCGCGGTCGGCGCCCTGCGGCGGGCAGCCGCGGAGGTGCGCGGCGTGGTCCCGGGTACGTTCCGGCTCGCGCTGGCCGACCCGGACGGCGCCGTGCGGCGGGCGGTGCCCGCGCCGCCGAGCGGGCTGCCGTACGGGCCGCTGCGGCTGGAGGCGGAGTACGCGGCGGCCGCGGACGAGCCGCTGCCGGAGGTGTCGGAGCGGCTGCGTACGGCGCTGGCGCGGGCCGCGGACGTACGGCTCGGGTTGCCCGTACGGACGGTGGACCTGCGGATCACGGCGCTGCTGGACGGGGCGCCGGGCGCCGGGGCGTACGAGGAGGCGGAGAAGGAAGCGGCGTACTGCCGCGCGGACGGCGCGGTCGCGGCGGCGGTCGCCGCGGTGCCCGGCGTGGCGGGGCTCGTCGCGGCGCTGGCGCCGGGCGGGGTGACGACCGGGGGCGGCGGTGCGGACGGCACGGACGGCGACCGGGCGGCGCGCCACACGCAGGTGGAGATCGCCGTGGCCGACGGCCGCCGCGCCCTGGACGTGGCCCGTGCGGCGGGCACCGCCGCCGGGAACGCGGCGGCCGGTCCCGGCGGCGCCCCCGCCACCGCCGCCGTACTGGTCGCGGCGGTCGACGCGGGCCGTGAGAGCGCCGGTTAGTCCGCGAGGCCCGCCAGGTCGCGCAACCGGCGCCCCTGCGCCTCGCGTTCGGCGGCCCGCTGCTCCTCCTCCGTACGGTCGGCGGCGCCCGCGAGGAGCGCCTTCGTCTCGACGACCGCGTCCCGGGGCGCGGCGAGGATCGCGGCGGCCAGGTCGGTGACGGCGCCGTCCAGTTCGTCGCCCTTGACGACGAGGTTGGCCAGCCCGGTGCGTTCGGCCTCGGCCGCGTGGACGAAGCGGCCGGTCACGCAGATCTCCAGGGCGCGCGCGTAGCCGACGAGTCGGGTGAGCGGCGCGGTGCCGGTGAGGTCGGGCACCAGGCCGAGGCTGGTCTCGCGCATGGCGAACTGCGCGTCGTCCGCGCACACCCGCAGGTCGCAGGCGAGGGCGAGTTGGAAGCCGGCGCCGATGGCGTGGCCCTGGACGGCGGCGATGGTGACGAGGTCGGGGCGGCGCCACCAGGTGAACGCGCGCTGGTACGTGGCGATGGTGGCGTCCAGTTCCGCGTCGGAGCCCTTCGCCATCGCCAGGAACGACGGTTCGCCGTCGAAGCCCTCGGGCGTGAACGCCTGCCGGTCGAGCCCGGCGGAGAACGAGGCGCCCTGGGCGCGCAGCACGACGACCCGTACGTCGCCCGGCAGCAGACGTCCGGCCTCGTCCAGCGCCCGCCACATGGCGGGGGTCTGGGCGTTGCGCTTGGCGGGATGGGCGAGCGTGACCGTGGCCACGGCGCCGTCCACGTCGAGCAGCACGCCGTCCTTGTCGAGCAGCGGCTCGGTCATCGGGCATCCTCCGGTGGTTACTCAGCAGTTGTACCGAAGAGTAACCACCGGCGCGGACCGCCGGGAAGCCCCGTCAGGACGAAGCGGTCTTCTTGCCCCTCGTCGCTCCGCCACGCCCCCGCAGGGCGACACCGGACTCGCTGAGCATCCGGTGGACGAAGCCGTACGAGCGGCCGGTCTCCTCGGCCAGCGCCCGGATGCTCGCACCGGAGTCGTACTTCTTCTTGAGGTCTGCCGCGAGCTTCTCGCGCGCAGCGCCGGTCACCCGGCTGCCCTTCTTCAGAGTCTCGGCCACCCGTGCCTCCTCGTGGGAAGTGCGCTCTGTGACTCTCATGATCACCCCTAGGCCCCCATCTGGCCACCCATTCGGCAAGGTCGTCGCAAGTCGACCGGACGCCGGGTGCCCGTGTCCGGACGGCGCCGCAGGGTGACCGGACCGGCGCGGATTCTGGCGCTCCTCCGGCACGTTTCGCGAAACCCCAGGTCAACGGGGTGCGCCCGACGGCGGCCCGCGACGGCCCGTACCCCTGGCAGATCAGGGCGCGTACGGAGAGTGGCCGCGCCGTGGTACGAGCCGTTCTCACTCAGATGCGGGACCCGGCGGTGGGCCGAATGATCCAGTACGGAGTGATCACGCGCCGACGGGGGTCACGCGGGCGGGCGGCTCCGCGCGGAGACGGAGCCCCGAGCCCGGCGCGGAGCCGCCCCACCGGTCAGGCGAGCGCCACCAGGTCCGCGTAGTCCTGGCCCCACAGGTCCTCGACGCCGTCGGGCAGCAGGATGATCCGCTCCGGCTGGAGGGCGTCGACGGCGCCCTCGTCGTGCGTGACGAGGACGACGGCGCCGGTGAACGTGTGCAGCGCGCCGAGGATCTCCTCGCGGCTGGCGGGGTCGAGGTTGTTCGTCGGCTCGTCGAGGAGCAGCACGTTGGCGGACGAGACGACGAGGGTGGCGAGCGCCAGCCGGGTCTTCTCACCGCCGGACAGGACCCGGGCGGGCTTGTCGACGTCGTCGCCGGAGAACAGGAACGAGCCGAGCGTCTTGCGGATCGCCACCAGGTCCATGTCGGGCGCCGACGACCGCATGTTCTCCAGGACGGTACGGTCCGGGTCGAGCGTCTCGTGCTCCTGCGCGTAGTACCCGAGCTTCAGCCCGTGTCCCGGCTCGACCTTCCCGGTGTCCGGTTCCTCGACCCCGGCCAGCAGCCGGAGCAGCGTGGTCTTGCCCGCGCCGTTGAGGCCGAGGATGACGACGCGGGAGCCGCGGTCGATGGCCAGGTTGACGTCGGTGAAGATCTCCAGCGAGCCGTACGACTTGGACAGCCCGTCCGCCATCAGCGGCGTCTTGCCGCAGGGCGCGGGGTCGGGGAAGCGGAGCTTGGCGACCTTGTCCTGCTGCCGCTCGGCCTCCAGGCCGGACAGCAGCTTCTCGGCGCGGCGGGCCATGTTCTGCGCGGCGACGGCCTTGGTGGCCTTGGCGCGCATCTTGTCGGCCTGCTGGTTGAGGGAGGCGGCCTTCTTCTCGGCGTTGGCGCGCTCGCGCCTGCGGCGCCGCTCGTCGGCCTCGCGCTGGTCGATGTACTGCTTCCAGCCCATGTTGTAGACGTCGATCCGGGCACGGTTCGCGTCGAGGTAGAAGACGCGGTTGACGACGGTCTCGACCAGGTTGATGTCGTGGGAGATCACGATGAGCCCGCCGCGGTACGTGCGGAGGAAGTCCCGCAGCCACACGACGGAGTCCGCGTCGAGGTGGTTCGTCGGCTCGTCGAGCAGCAGGGTGTCCGCGTCGGAGAAGAGGATGCGGGCCAGCTCCACGCGGCGGCGCTGGCCGCCGGACAGGGTGTGCAGCGGCTGCCCCAGCACCCGGTCGGGCAGCCCGAGGCTGGCGGCGATGGTGGCGGCCTCGGCCTCGGCGGCGTACCCGCCCTTGGTGAGGAACTCCGTCTCCAGGCGCTCGTACTTGCGCATGGCGCGCTCGCGGGTGGCGCCCTGGCCGTTCGCCATCCGGTCCTCGTTCTCCCGCATCTTGCGGATGACGGCGTCGAGGCCGCGTGCGGCGAGGATGCGGTCGCGGGCCAGCACGTCGAGGTCGCCGGTACGGGGGTCCTGCGGGAGGTAGCCGACCTCGCCGCTGCGGCTGATGGTCCCCGCGGCGGGCACGCCCTCGCCCGCGAGGCACTTGGTGAGGGTGGTCTTGCCGGCGCCGTTGCGGCCGACGAGGCCGACGCGGTCGCCGGCGGCGATCCGGAAGTCGGCGGTCTCGATGAGGACACGGGCGCCGGCGCGCAGCTCAAGGCGGGAGGCGGTGATCACGGTCAGGGCTCCAAGGCGGGAAGGGGTGACGTACGTACGACGGATGAGCGGGCGAAGACGTACGGACGCCTAATGCACGAGGAGATGAGCCATGACCCCAGTCTAACGGCGGCGCGCAAGTCGGTTTTCCGGCGGCCGCCCCGCCCCGGCGGAGGCCGGAGTGGGGGGCGGCTACGCGCGTCACACGCCCTCGGGATCCCCCGTGTGCACCTGGAACGCGGCTCTGCGCACCGCCTTGGCCAGCGCCGGGTCGGGGTGCGCGGCGGCGAGGGCGACGAGCACCTGCACCGTACGGGGATGGCCGGTGGCCCGTACCTCGTCCAGCAGGTCCGGCACCGAGCCCTGCACCGCGGTGTCGAGGTGGTCGACGAGCAGCCGCCCCTCCCCGTGGTCGGTGACGGCCGCGGCGGTGTCGACCCACAGCCAGGTGGCCTCCTCGCGGGTGAGCACGCCGGAGGCGCCGCCCGCCAGCTCCTCGGGGTCGGCGCCCTCCAGCTCGGCGAGCCAGAGCAGGGCGTACGGGCGGAGCGTCGGCTCGTACGCGGCGGCCCGTACGTCCGGCTCCGCCGGGGAGCCGACCACGCGCAGCGCCTCGAAGGCGAGGCCGCGGATGAGGGCGTCCTCGCCGCGCGCGGCCTCCAGCAGTTCGCTGACGGCGGGCCCGGTGGGCCGGGCGGCGAGCCAGGCGCGGCACTCGGCGCGGGACGGGCCGGGGGTGAGCTGCGCGCAGCCGCGCAGCATGTCCTCGGCGGACTGCTCGATGTTGCCCGCGGGGCTCTGGGCGGCGACGCAGATCTGCTCCAGCTTGGTCCACACCGCCCAGTTCCCCAGGGGGGTGAGCGCGGCGGTGGGGACCGTACGCGTCTCGCGGGCGCCCGCCGGGTCGCGCGCCTCGGCGGGGTCGCGGGCGTCACAGCGGGTGAGGGCGCCGACCGAGGCGAGGCCGTCGAGGGCCCAGCCGAGGAGGGCGGGCAGCGAGGTGTCGGTGTCGGGGGTGCCGGACAGGTCGGCGCCCGACTCGCGTTCGCTGCGCAGCTCGGTGATGCGCTGGGCCAGCATGTCGTGCAGCGCGGGCAGCGTGACCGGGCCCGACGACAGGTGCAGCAGCGACAGCAACTGCGGCATGGCCACGACGACCTCGCCGACGAGCACCGGGTCGGCGGCGTCGGCCGGGGTGGGCCGGGCCAGGGACCAGGCGTCGAAGAGGCCGACCCAGCCGCGCAGCACGGCGGCGTCGTCACGCTCCCAGGCGCGCAGCCGCCAGCCGGGTCTCGCCGTGTCGCCGTGCACCTCGACGAGCCCGGCGAGCCGGGCCCGGTCCCAGTCGGCGCGCACCTGCGCGGGGGTGCGGCGCAGCTCCTCGGCGGCCCGTTCGAAGGCGTCGGAGGTGGGCACGGCCGCGGTGTGCGGCTCGTCGGCGACCCAGCGGGCCATCCGTACGGCGCTGCCGAGCACGGCCCTGGCCTGCCGGGCCAGTGCGGCGGGCGACGGGGTGCCCTCGGGCGGCCTGGGCGCGGACGAACCGTGCGCGGGCCAGGCCCGGCTGCGGGCCGCCTCGGTCACGGTGCGGCGCGCGGCGGCGATGGGTCGTCGGGGTACGAGGCGCAGTCGGGTGTCTCGCGGTGTACGGGACGTCACAGGAGCAGTCTTCATGGTGCGGGGCGAAAATCCCAAACGGGGGTCGCCCCCGGCTCACTTGCGGCGGCCGACGCCCCCGCCCCGGGCCGCCCCGCGCCGTGTTCCCGCGCCCCGTGCCGCCCCGCGCCGGGGCGCGCGCCCCGCCGGTGTCCCGGCGGGGCGTCCGCGTGCGGGCGGACGGGGTACGAGACGGCGTGCGCCGGACACCGTAGAGGTGTCTCCGCGCCAGGGTGCCGTCGCCGGGGCGTGGTAAGGGGCGGGCCCGGCGGGAGGCACCGTACGGGCGCGGGGCGGGCGGCCGAAGTGCCGTACGCCGGGCGGCGGGTGCCGGGTGACGGGTGACGGGTGGCGGGTGCCGGTCACATGACGGAGGTGAGGAAGCGGCGGAGCACCTCCTCGTACGCGGCGGGGTCGACGTTCCACATCGCCGCGTGCCGGGCGTCCGGCACCCCGTGGAAGGACACCAGGTGGGGGTGGCGGCGGGCGAGTTCGCGGGAGTGCTCCCAGGGGGCGACGGTGTCGTCCGGGCCGTGCACGACGAGGGTGGGCACGGTGGGGCGGGCGGGGCCGTGGGGCGCGTCCGGGCCGCCGCCGGTGGGGAGTTCGCCGTCCGCGCGGAGGGCGACGCGGCCCTCGGCGGCCCGTACGGCCAGCGGGAGCAGCGCGCGCGGCGTGCCGCGGGCGGCGGCCAGGGCGCGCAGGGTGGCGCGGCGGTCCAGCACGGGCGAGTCCAGGACGAGGCCGCTGACGTGCTGGCGGAGCGGCGATTCGGCGGCGGCGCGCAACGCCATGTACGCGCCGGTGGACCAGCCGTACAGCACGACGCGGTCGGCGCCGTAGCGCACGGCGTAGCGGAGGGCGGCGTCCACGTCGCGCCACTCGGTGTCGCCGAGGTGGCCGACGCCGTTGGCGGGGCGGGGCGCGCCGCTGTCGCCCCGGTACGCGAGGGCGAGGACGGGGAGCTGCTGCCCGTGCAGGAACGGCAGGACGTTCAGGGCCTGTTCGACGGTGGTGCCGAGTCCGTGCACGGCGATCACCCAGGTGTCGCGGCGGCCGGGGACGAACCAGCCGGGCAGGGTGCCGGTCTCGCCGGGGACGTCGACGTCGACGTGGTCGATGCCCAGCGCCTCGCGGGGGTCACCGACGTGCACGAGCGGCGTGAGCCGGACCTTCGCGCCCGGCCGCAGGTCGCCGTAGGTGACGCGCTCCAGCCGCCGTACGGTCGTGTCCACCGCGGCGTCGTCGGGCGGGTCGGCCGGTTCGGGGCCGACGACGGCGTGGCAGCCGCGCCCGTACAGCCCGTACGTGCCGGGGAGCCGGGCGGTGAGGGAACGGGTGAGGGCGATGTCGCCGGAGTGGTGGGCGTCGTCCGGCGCGGGGTCGCCGTCCGCTCCGGGTGACCAGAGGGTGAACGAGTGCACGGTGAGCGGCGGGTCCGCGAACCCGGCGGGCACGGGGGGCCGCCCGCGGCGGGCGCGGGTGGGCCGCAGGGCGGCGTCGGCGGCGTACCGCCCGGCGGCGGCCGCCGCGGCCGCCGCGCCCAGCGCGGTGGTGGCGGTCAGGGCCGCGGTCGTCTTGAGGCGCATCCTGCCAAGTGTCGGGCCCAGGCGGCCCGGCGGCCAGTGGCGGACGGTGGGCGGGTGACCGGCGCGGGGGGGCGTACGGGCGGCGCGCTCCCGTACGCGTCGGTCCGTGGTCGTCACGTCGGCGGCGCCGGGTACGTGGGGCGTCGGCCGGGGGCGGTCCGTGAGGCGTCAGCCGGTGGGGCGGCGGTCCGCCCGCTGCCCGTAGCCGCGCAGGGCGGCGGCCACCCGGTCCAGTTCCTCCGGCGGCAGCAGGTGCGGCGTACGTCCCGGGACGGACGAGGCCGTGAGCCAGACGCGGCACATCCACTCCAACTGCGCGGTGCGGTCGTACGCCTGGTCCAGGCCGGTGCCGTACGTGACGGTGCCGTGGTTCCGGAGGAGGCAGCCGCTGCGGTCGCGGAGCGCGTGGAGCATGTGGGCGGCCAGCTCGTCGGTGCCGTACGTGGCGTACGGCGCGACGCGCACCGGGCCGCCGAGCGCGGCCGTCATGTAGTGGACGGCGGGGAGTTCGTCGACGAGCGTGGAGACGGCGGTGGCGTGGACGGCGTGCGTGTGCACGACGGCGGTGGCGTCCGTGGCGCGGTAGACGGCGAGGTGCATGGGGAGTTCGCTGGTCGGGCGGAGCCGTCCGGCCACGGGGCGGCCGTCGAGGTCGACGGCGCACAGGTCGTCGGGGCCGAGCCGGTCGTACGGGACGCCGGTGGGGGTGACGAGGACGGTGTCGTGGACGCGCACCGAGACGTTGCCGGAGGTGCCCACCACGAGGCCCTCGGTCACGGTCCTCCGGGCGGTGTCCACCAACTCCCGCCAGGCACAAGCCTGTTCGTCGTTCCGCGTGGTCTCCATCGCGCACCTCCAGCCCCGAACCCTAGCGCGAACCACACGTGCACCGGCTGTGACGCATCGTGATGTTCTCCTCACAAGACGCCTCGGGGAGTGACACTCCGAAGCCCGCCCGAATTCACCTCCCGTTCACTCGCGATCTTTAGGTTCACGACGTCATCTCCCCTCGACTGATTGCGCCGGGTGAATGGAACACATCACGCTTCTCATCGGGATCGTGATCGTCACGGCCTTGGTGTTCGACTTTACGAACGGCTTCCACGACACGGCCAACGCCATGGCCACCACCATCTCCACCGGCGCCCTCAGACCGAAGACCGCGGTGGCGATGTCCGCGGTCCTCAACCTGATCGGCGCGTTCGTGTCGGTCGAGGTCGCGAAGACCATCTCCTCCGGACTGATCGACGAGGACTCCGGGATCAAACCCGAGGTCATCTTCGCCGCGCTGGTCGGCGCCATCGTCTGGAACATGCTGACGTGGCTCGCGGGGCTCCCCTCCAGCTCGTCGCACGCCCTGATGGGCGGCCTGCTCGGCGCGACCGCCGCCTCCGTCGGCTTCGGCGCCGTCAACGGTGACGTCGTCGTCATGAAGGTGCTCATACCCGCGCTCGCCGCGCCGCTCGTGGCCGGTGTGGCCGCGATGTTCGCGACGCGGCTGTCGTACGCCATGACGCGCAACGCCGACGAGGCGCGGACCGCGAAGGGCTACCGCGCCGGGCAGATCACCTCCGCCGCGCTCGTCTCCCTCGCCCACGGCACGAACGACGCGCAGAAGACGATGGGCGTCATCACCCTCGCGCTGATCTCCGGCGGGGCCCTCGGCGCCGACGCGGACCCGCCGATGTGGGTGGTCGTGGCGGCCGGTACGGCGATCGCGCTCGGCACGTACCTCGGCGGCTGGCGCATCATCCGCACCATGGGCAAGGGCATCACCGACATCCAGCCGCCGCAGGGCTTCGCGGCGCAGACGAGCGCCGCCGCGACGATCCTCGCGTCGTCGCACATCGGCTTCTCGCTCTCCACCACGCACGTCTGCTCCGGCGCCGTCATGGGCTCCGGTCTCGGCCGCAAGGGCGGCGTCGTGCGCTGGTCCACGGCGGGCCGGATGGCGGTCGGCTGGGGGCTGACGATCCCGGCGGCGGCGCTGGTCGCGGCGCTCGCCGCGGTGGTGGCCGAGCAGGGCGACTGGGGCGTGACGGTCGTCGCCGTCCTCGCCCTCGCCGTCTGCGGCGGCATCTGGCTGGCCTCCCGGCGGGAGCCGGTCGACCACACCAACGTCAACGACGTGCCCGGCGCCACCCCGGTCCCCGGCGCGCCGACCGCCGACGCGCCGCAGGGCGTCGTCACCGCGGCGCTCCGGTCGGTCGCGCCGCCGCCCCCGGCGGGCGCCCGCCGCTCCGGCGAGGACGCGGCCACGACGGCCGCCCCGGCCGGTGACGCGTCGGACGACGACGCGGGCACGGCCCCGGCGGGGACGGCGCCGGACGGTGCCGCCGAGGGCACCATCCCCCGGCAGGCGACCGGGGGTTCGGGTCCCGCGGGTCTCTCCGGTACGGGCGCCCCGGGCGCCGGTGCGCGGGGTGCCGACGCGCGGCCCGCGGCCTCCAGCCTCTCCTGACCGTCTCCGACCTCTCCCTGTTAGGACGCACGCATGGACATCGACTGGGCCGCACTCGGCGAGGTCTTCGGCATAAGCCTGGTGGCGACCGTCGGGCTGGTGGGCGTGTTCACGCTCGGCATCCTCGGTTCCTCCTCGCCCGCCGGGGGCGGGGGCGCCACCACGCTGGCGCGCACCGGCGCGTACGCCTGCTTCGCGCTGTGCGCCGCCGCCGTGGCGTTCGGCATCTACCTCATCGCCGCCTGACCGGGCCCACCCGCCCGGTGCCGTGATTCCCGGCCCGTCGTCCCCCCGGGGGGCGGCGGGCCGGTGTCGTAGGCGCGGCGCCGCCGGGTGGGCGGACCGCGAACTCCCCCGGGCGCGCCGCGAGTTGACCCCGGCGGTACGGCCCGTGCGGCGCACCGGCCCCCCGGCGGCGGCGCGGACCACGGCGGGGCGGTCGCGGTGGGCGTCCCCGTGTGCCTGCTCACACTCTCCCGCCGCAGGTCAGGGCCCAGTTGACGGTCACCGGCGCGCGTGGTGGACTGCCCGCGTTGCCGAACGGCGGCAGGAGAGGAAGCCGGTGCGAGTCCGGCGCGGTCCCGCCACTGTCACCGGGGAGCGTCCCCCAACCCAGTTGTCACGGCCCGGAGTTCGGGCTGGAAGGCCGGAGCGGACGCCGATCCGGGAGCCAGGAGACTCTCACCGCCGGACACGTCGAGCCAGGGCGCGGACCCTGAGTGAGGACACACCCATGCCCGGCTTTCCCTGCGCCCAGCCACCCGGCTCCCCCACGGCCACCGCGTACGCGCACGCGGTGCGCGCCGCCGCCCCGTACGCGCGCTGAGCGGTGCGGACCGCACGCGCCCACACGTACGGCGCGGCCCTCGGCTTCCTCGCCGACCTGCTGCTGGCCGACCCCCGGCGCGGCCACCCCGTGGCCGCCTTCGGGCGGGCCGCCGGGCGGCTGGAACGCGCCCTGTGGCGCGACCACCGCGGCGCCGGGGCGCTGCACACGGCGCTCTGCGTCGGCGGCGCAGCCGGGACGGCCGCGGCGGCGACGGCGCTGACCCGACCGTCACCGGGGCGGGACCCGGGGCGGGACGCCGGTGGCGTGGCCGCGCGGGAGGTGCCGTACGCCGCGCTGACCGCCGCCGTCACCTGGACCGTGCTCGGCGGTACGTCCCTGGCCCGCGAGGCGGCGGCCGTCGGCGCCGCGCTCGACGCGGGCGACCTGGCGGGGGCCAGGCGGCGGCTGCCGCACCTGTGCGGCCGCGACCCGTACGCGCTGGACGCCGACGGGATCGCGCGCGCGGTGGTGGAGTCCGTCGCCGAGAACACCTCGGACGCCGTCGTCGGCGCCCTCGTGTGGGGCGCGGTCGCGGGCGTGCCGGGGATGGCGGCGTTCCGCGCCGCGAACACGCTGGACGCGATGGTCGGCCACCGGTCGCCCGCGTACCTCCGCTTCGGCTGGGCCGCCGCCCGCCTCGACGACGTGCTCGGCTGGCCCGGCGCCCGGCTGACCGCCGCGCTGGCCGCCCTCGCGGGCCCGGACCCGCGCGGCGCGGCGCGCGCGTGGCGCGCGGACGCCGGGGCGCACCCGAGCCCCAACGCGGGGCCCGTGGAGGCGGCGTTCGCGGGCGCGCTGGGCCTGCGGCTGGGCGGCACGCTGTCGTACGGGGGGCGCGTCGAGCACCGTCCGGTGCTCAACCCGGGCGGGCGGGCGCCCGTTCCGGCGGACGTGGCCCGTGCCGTACGGCTGTCCCGGCGGGTGAACGCGCTCGCGCTGGCCGTGACGCTCACCGCGCGCGCGGCGGCGTTCTCCGCGTCCGCGGCACGTACCGAGACGGCGGGCGGCCGGGAGCGGCCCCCGGGGAAGGGGGCACGGTGAGCGGCGCGCTGCTGGTCGCGGGCACCACGTCGGACGCCGGGAAGAGCGTGGTCACGGCGGGGATCTGCCGCTGGCTGGCCCGGCGGGGGGTGAAGGTCGCGCCGTTCAAGGCGCAGAACATGTCCCTCAACTCGTACGTCACCCGGGACGGCGCCGAGATCGGCCGCGCCCAGGCCATGCAGGCCGCCGCCGCGCGCGTGGAGCCCAGCGCGCTGATGAACCCGGTGCTCCTCAAGCCCGGCGGCGACCGTACGAGTCAGGTCGTGCTGCTGGGCAGGGCGGTGGGGGAGATGAGCGCGCGCGGGTACTTCGGCCGTACGGACGGCGAGGGCCGTACGGACGGCGCGCACGCGGGGGACGAGACGCACGCGGGGGACGGTCGTCGCGCCCTGCTGGAGACCGTCACCGACTGCCTCGCCACGCTGCGCGCCACCCACGACGCGGTGATCTGCGAGGGCGCGGGCAGCCCCGCCGAGATCAACCTGCGCCGTACCGACATCGTCAACATGGGTCTCGCGCGCGCGGCGCGCGTCCCGGTCGTCGTGGTGGGCGACATCGACCGGGGCGGTGTCTTCGCCTCGTTCTTCGGCACCACGGCGCTGCTCGCCGCCGAGGACCAGGAGCTGGTCGCGGGCTACCTGGTGAACAAGTTCCGCGGCGACGTCTCCCTCCTCCGCCCCGGCCTGGACACCCTGGAACGGCTCACCGGGCGGCCGACGCTGGGCGTGCTGCCGTACGCGCACGGGCTCGGCATCGACGAGGAGGACGGGCTGCGCCTGTCGCTGCGCGGCACCGTGCGGGAGAGCGCGTCCGGCGCGCCGTACGGCGCGGACGTGCTGCGCGTGGCGGTCCTGCCGGTACCGCTGATGTCGAACTTCACGGACGTGGACGCCCTCGCCGCCGAACCGGGCGTCGCCGTCCGCTTCACCGACCGGCCGGAGGAACTGGCCGACGCCGACCTGGTGGTGCTGCCCGGCACCCGGGGCACGGTGCGCGCCCTCGCGTGGCTGCGCGAGCGCGGGCTGGCGGCGGCGGTGTGCGCGCGGGCCGCCGAGGGCCGCCCGGTGCTCGGCGTCTGCGGCGGCTACCAGCTGCTGGGCGAACGCATCGAGGACGACGTCGAGTCACGCGCGGGCGTCGTACCGGGCCTCGGACTGCTGCCCGTACGCGTCCGGTTCGCCGCGGCGAAGACCCTGGCGCGTCCCGTCGGTACGGCCCTGGGCGAACGGGTCGAGGGCTACGAGATCCACCACGGCGTGGCCGAGGTGCTCGGCGGCGAACCGTTCCTCGCGGACGCGGAGGGCCGTCCGGCGGACGGCTGCCGGTCCGGCGCGGTGTGGGGCACGCACTGGCACGGCTCGCTGGAGAGCGACGGTTTCCGGCGCGCGTTCCTGCGGCGGGTGGCGGCGGACGCCGGGCGGGCGTTCGTGCCCGCGCCGGACACGGAGTTCGCCGCCTTGCGCGAGGAGCAGTTGGAGCGCCTCGGCGACCTGATCGAGGAGCACGCCGACACCGACGCGCTGCTGCGGCTGATCGAACGGGGGGCGCCGCCGGGTCTGCCGTTCGTGCCGCCCGGGGTGCCGTGAGCACGGCCGCGCCCACAGCGCGCAGCCCCCGCCGCGCGCACCCGCACCCGCACCCGCACCCGCACCCCCGCCCGTACCCGACCGCCCGTACGGGGCACCTCCCGTACGACGCACCCCGAGGAGCCGCAGCGACGTGAGCACCCCCTACCCCTTCACCGCCCTCGTGGGAATGCCGGACCTCCGGCTGGGCCTGCTGCTCAACGCGGTGCACCCGGCCATCGGCGGTCTCCTCGTACGCGGGGAGAAGGGCACGGCGAAGTCCACCGCCGTACGCGCGCTCGCCGCGCTGCTGCCCCGGTTGGACGCCGTACCCGGCTGCCGGTTCTCCTGCGACCCGGCCGCCCCAGACCCGGGCTGCCCGGACGGGCCGCACGCGCCCGCGCCGGAGACGGCGGGCCCGGCGAGCACGGGCGCCGTCGGCACGTCGCGCCCGGCGCGGATGGTCGAACTCCCCGTCGGCGCCTCCGAGGACCGCCTCGTCGGCGCGCTGGACATCGAGCGCGCGCTGTCCGAGGGCGTGAAGGCGTTCGAGCCCGGCCTGCTGGCGGAGGCGCACCGCGGCGTGCTCTACGTCGACGAGGTCAACCTCCTCCACGACCACCTGGTGGACCTGCTGCTGGACGCCGCCGCGATGGGCGCCTCGTACGTGGAGCGCGAGGGCGTGTCCGTACGGCACGCGGCGCGCTTCCTGCTCGTCGGCACGATGAACCCGGAGGAGGGCGAGCTGCGGCCGCAGCTTCTGGACCGCTTCGGGCTGACCGTGGAGGTGGCGGCGTCGCGGGAGACGGACGAGCGGGTGGAGGTCGTACGGCGGCGGCTGGCGTACGACGCGGACCCGGACGGCTTCGCCGCGCGCTGGACCGACGACGAGGAGGCGCTGCGGGCGCGCGTCGCCGCCGCGCGCGCGGTGCTGCCCGACGTACGGCTCGGTGACGCGGCGCTGCGGCAGATCGCCGCGACGTGTGCCGCGTTCGAGGTGGACGGGATGCGGGCGGACATCGTGATGGCGCGTACGGCGAGCGCGCTGGCGGCGTGGGCGGGCCGTACGGAGGTGCTGGCGGAGGACGTACGGCAGGCGGCGCTGCTGGCGCTGCCGCACCGGCGGCGGCGGAACCCGTTCGACGCGCCCGGCCTGGACGAGGACAAGCTGGACGAGGTCCTGCGCGAGAACGCGGGCGAGGACAGCGGGGGCGGCGACGACGGGCCGGAGGACGACCCGGACCCGGAGGACCCCGGGCCGCCGCCGTCCGGCCCGGAGGACGGGCCGGACGGCCCGGACGGGCGGCCGGAGGACGGCACGGACGGCGGCCCCGGCGACGGCGGCCCGGACGGCGGCGCCCCGCCGGGCCCGCCCCCGGAGCGGCGGGACCCGGCGGACGCGCGGGACCGTACCGACGCGCCCGACGACCCCGGCGCGGGCCCGGCGCCCGCCCCCGGCGGGGCGCCCGAACAGCCGGCGGCACGCGCCGCCGACCCGTTCCGCACCCGGACGCTGACCGTCCCCGGCCTAGGCGAGGGCGCGGCGGGCCGCCGCTCGCGCGCCCGTACGGCGCACGGCCGCACCACGGGCGCCCGCCGCCCGCACGGCGCGCTCGGCAAGCTGCACCTGGCGGCGACCGTACGGGCGGCGGCGCCGCACCAGCACGCGCGCGGGCGTACGGGCAGCGGGCTGGTCGTACGCCGCGACGACCTGCGGGAGGCGGTGCGCGAGGGGCGGGAGAGCAACCTCGTGCTGTTCGCGGTCGACGCCTCCGGGTCGATGGCCGCCCGGCAGCGGATGAGCGCCGTGAAGGGCGCCGTGCTGTCGCTCCTGCTCGACGCCTACCAGCGGCGGGACAAGGTGGGCCTGGTGACGTTCCGCGGCGCGGACGCCGCCCTCGCGCTGCCGCCCACGTCGTCGGTGGAGGCGGCCGCCGCCCGCCTGGAGTCGCTGCCCACGGGCGGCCGCACCCCGCTGGCCGCCGGGCTGCTCAGGTCGCGCGAGGTGCTGCGGATCGAGCGGCTGCGCGACCCGTCGCGCCGCCCCCTGCTCGTCGTGGTGACCGACGGGCGCGCGACGGGCGGCGCGAGTCCGCTGCCGCGCGCGCGGCACGCGGCGGACCTGCTGGCGGCGGACGGCACGGCGGCGGTCGTCGTGGACTGCGAGTCGGGTCCCGTACGGCTGGGCCTGGCCGCCGAGTTGGCGCTCCGGCTGGGCGGCGGCCCCGCCGTGACCCTCGACGAGTTGCGCGCGGACGCGGTGTCGGACCTGGTGCGGGACGTCCGTACGGCGGGCGGCGCCCGTACGGCGGCGGCGCGGGGCGGTACGGCGGCACGACGGGCCGGGGACGCCGTACGGGGCGGGGGCTCCGTACGGCCCGGCGGGACGGAGGACGGAACGAGTGCCGTACGCGGCGGGAAGAGGACGGCCTGATGCCGAAGGGACAGCCGGAGACCGTACCGGAGGACGGGCTCACCACCCGGCAGCGCCGGAACCGGCCGCTGCTGGCGGTGCACACGGGCACGGGCAAGGGCAAGTCGACGGCGGCCTTCGGGCTGGCGCTGCGCGCCTGGAACCAGGGGTGGCCGATCGGGGTGTTCCAGTTCGTGAAGTCGGCGCGCTGGAAGGTCGGTGAGGAACGCGCGCTGCGCGTCCTGGGCGCCTCCGGCGAGGGCGGCACCGTCGACTGGCACAAGATGGGCGAGGGCTGGTCCTGGATCCAGCGCGACGCCGAGCTGGGCAACGAGGAGGCGGCGCGCGAGGGTTGGGCGCAGATCAGGCGGGACCTGGCGGCGGAGACGTACCGGCTGTACGTGCTCGACGAGTTCGCGTACGCCCTGCACTGGGGCTGGCTCGACACGGCCGAGGTGGTCTCCGTGCTGCGGGACCGGCCGGGCACCCAGCACGTCGTCGTCACCGGGCGCAACGCGCCGCCCGAACTGCTCGACGCCGCCGACCTGGTGACGGAGATGACGAAGGTGAAGCACCCGATGGACGCGGGCCAGAAGGGCCAGCGGGGCATCGAGTGGTGACCACCGGCGGGAGCGGCGGGCCGCGCCGGGCGACCGGCGGCGTCGGCGACGGCGACGGCGACGGCGACGGCGACGGCGACGGGAGTGGGGTACGGCCGTGCTGACGGACATACCGCGGCTCGTCGTCGCGGCGCCCGCGTCGAACAGCGGCAAGACGGCCGTCGCGACGGGCCTGATGGCGGCGTTCGCGGAGCGCGGCACGGCGGTGTCGCCGCACAAGGTCGGCCCCGACTACATCGACCCCGGCTACCACACGCTCGCCACCGGCCGCCCCGGGCGCAACCTGGACGCGTTCCTGTGCGGCCCGGAACGCGTCGCGCCGCTGTTCCTGCACGGCGCCGCCGGAGCCGAACTGGCCGTCGTCGAGGGCGTGATGGGCCTCTACGACGGCGCCAGCGGCGAGGGCGAGCTGGCGTCGACCGCGCACGTGGCGAAGCTGCTGCGGGCGCCCGTGGTGCTCGTCGTGGACGCCTCGGCGCAGTCCCGGTCCGTGGCCGCGCTGGTGCACGGCTTCGCGTCCTGGGACCCGGAGGTGCGCGTCGCGGGCGTGATCCTCAACAAGCTCGGCTCCGCGCGGCACGAGGAGCTGCTGCGCGCGGCGCTCGACGAGTCCGGTGTGCCGGTGCTGGGCGCGCTGCGCCGCGAGGCGGCGCTCCGTACGCCGAGCCGCCACCTCGGACTCGTACCGCAGGCCGAACGGGGCGACGAGGCGCGGCAGATGGTGGCGGCGCTGGCGGCCCGCGTACGGGAGGGCTGCGACCTGGACGCCCTCCTCGCGCTGGCGCGCACCGCGCCGCCGCTGGCGGGCGCGGCCTGGGACCCGGCGCGGGAGGTGGCGGCGGACGCGGGCGCGACGGACCGGGGCGCGACGCCGGACGGGCCGGGCGCGGGGCGGCGGCCGGTGGTCGCGGTGGCGGGCGGCGCGGCGTTCACCTTCTCGTACGCCGAGCACGCCGAACTGCTGGGCGCGGCGGGCGCGGACGTCGTCACCTTCGACCCGCTGCGCGACGAACGGCTCCCCGAGGGCACCGGCGGCCTGGTCGTCGGCGGCGGGTTCCCCGAGGTGCACGCGGCGCAGCTGGCGGAGAACGCGCCGCTGCGCGCCGCCGTCGCCGCCTTCACCGGGCCCGTGGCGGCGGAGTGCGCCGGACTGCTGTACCTGGCGCGGGAGTTGGACGGCGCGCCCATGTGCGGCGTGCTGGACGCCACCGGCCGGATGACGGACCGGCTGACGCTCGGCTACCGCGCCGCCGTCGCCGTGGGCGACAGCGTGCTGGCGGCCGAGGGCACGCGCGTGCACGGGCACGAGTTCCACCGCACGGTCCTCGAACCGGGCGCGGGGCGCACGCCCGCGTGGGGGCTCGTACGGCCGGAACGGCGCACGGAGGGCTTCGTGCAGGGCGGCGTGCACGCCTCGTACCTGCACGTGCACTGGGCCTCGGAGCCGGGGATGGCGCGGCGCTTCGCGGCGCGGTGCGCGGGCCCGGCGGAGGCGGCCCGGACGAAGGCGGTCCGCGCGGCGCGGGGCGCGGCCGGGGGCGCGCGGTGAACGACGCGGCGCCGGGCCCGTGCGGCGCGCTCCCCTGGCCCGCCGAGGGCGCCGTCACGGAGGTGGCGCGGGCGGTACGGGAGGGGCTGCCGGTACGGCTGCGGGCCGAGGCGGGCTGGCCGGGCGCGGGCACGCTGCCGCCGCACGTGCGCGCGACGGTGCCGCCCGGCACCGCGCACACGCTCCGGGTCACCGACCGGACCGTGCCGCTGGGCCCGTACGGGGCGGCGCTGCGGCCACCGTCGCTGACGGTGGGGGTCGGCGCGCGGCCCGGCGTGTCCGCCGCCGAGGTCGTCGAGCTGGTCGAACGGGCCCTCGCCGACGCCGAGTTGTCGTACGCCTCCGTGACCGCCCTGGCCACCGTGGCGGTTCGGGCGGACGAACCGGGGCTGCTGGGCGCGGCCGCGCGGTTCGGCGTACCGCTGCGGGCGTACCCGGCGGACGTGCTCGCGGCCGTACGGGTGCCGGGCGCCCCGTCGGCCGCCGCGCGCGCGGCGGTCGGCACGCCGTCCGTCGCGGAGGCGGCGGCGCTGCACGCCGCGCGCGCGGTACCGCCGAAGGCCCCGCCGCCCGCACCGTACGGGCCCGAACTGCCCGTGCCCAAGCGGCTGTCCGCGCCCCACGGGCGTACGGCCCGTGCCACGGCGGCCGTGGCTCGGCGCCCTCCGGCGGGATGGCCGGTGCCGACGGGACGGGGCGTGTGGGGACGCCGGCACCCGGAGCGCGCCGAGACCCCCGCGCCCGCCGCACACCCCGCACGCCCCGCACACCCCGGAAGCCCGGAGCCGTACGAGGGGCCGCGACGGCGGCCGGACGGGAGCCCCCGTGACACCCCCGCCTGACCACCCGGCGCGCGCCGCCCACGCCCCCGGGCCACCGGCCGGACCCTCGGCCGACGAGCCCACCGGGCCGGACCTCCTGCGGCACCACGGCGACGCCGAGGTGCGCGGCGCGGGCGCCGACCTGACCGACCTGGCGGTGAACGTACGCGCGGGCACCCCGCCCGCCTGGCTCACCGCCCGTATCGCCGCGTCGCTCGGCACCCTGGCGGCCTACCCGGACGGGCGCGCCGCACGGCGCGCGGTGGCGGCGCGGCACGGGCTGCCCGAGGAGTGCGTGCTGCTGACGGCGGGTGCGGCGGAGGCGTTCGTGCTGCTGGCCCGCGCGCTGCGGGCCACGGCACCCGCCGTCGTGCACCCGCAGTTCACCGAGCCGGAGGCGGCGCTGCGCGACGCGGGCCACACCGTACGGCGCGTGCTGCTCGACGCGGACGACGGCTTCCGGCTCGACCCCGGCGCCGTCCCCGACGCGGCCGACCTGGTGGTGGTCGGGAACCCGACCAACCCGACGTCCGTGCTGCACCCCGCCGGGACGCTCGAGTCGCTGGCGCGCGAGGGGCGCACGCTGGTGGTGGACGAGGCGTTCATGGACGCCGTACCGGACGAGCGCGAGACGCTCGCCCCCCTCGTCACGACGCTGCCGGGGCGGGTCGCCGTACTGCGCAGCCTGACCAAGACCTGGGGGCTGGCCGGGCTCCGCGTCGGCTACGTGCTGTCCGACCCCGACACCGTCGCCGCCCTCGGCGCACACCAGCCGCTGTGGCCGGTCTCCACCCCGGCGCTGGTGGCGGCCGAGGCGTGCTGCGCCCCCGACGCGCTCGCCGAAGCGGCGCGCGCGGCGCGGCAGTACGCCGCCGACCGCGCGCATCTGCTGGCCCGGCTGCGGGAGTTCGCGGGCGCGGGGCTGCGGGTGGTGGAACCGGCGGAGGCGCCGTTCCTGCTGGTACGCCACTCACGGGCCACCGCGCTGCGGCTCCGGCTGCGGGAGGCGGGCTTCGCGCTGCGCAGGGGCGACACCTTCCCAGGGCTCGGCCCGGAGTGGCTGCGGCTGGCCGTACGGGACCGGGCGACGACGGACGCGCTCGCGGCGGCCCTCGCGGCGGCGGGCGGCCTGGCACGGGACACGCCGGGAGGCGCCTGAGCGCGGCCTGACGAGGAGCGCGGCCTGACGGCGGCCCGAGGACGGCCCGCGCCGGAACGGCGTCAAGCGCGCGCCGACCCGAACCGTCCCCCGTACGGCGGAACTTCCGGTCCCGTACACGCCTCGCGGAAACGCATCCCCTACCGCACGATCCGCCCGCGCAGCACCACCCGCCGCGGCCCGGCCAGCACCCGTACGTCCGCGCGCGGGTCCTCCTCGTACACCAGCAGGTCGGCGGGGGCGCCCTCCTCCAGCCCGGGGCGGCCCAGCCACTCGCGCGCGCCCCAGGTCGCGGCGGACAGCGCCGCGCGCGCGGGGATGCCCGCCCTCACCAGCTCGGCGACCTCGTCCGCGACGAGACCGTGGGCGAGCGAACCGCCCGCGTCCGTACCGACGTAGACGGGGACACCCGCGTCGTAGGCGGCCCGCACCGTGTCGTAGCGGCGGGCGTGCAGCTGCCGCATGTGCGCGGACCAGCGCGGGTACTTGGCCTCGCCGGCCGCCGCGAGCCGCGGGAACGTGTCGATGTTCACCAGCGTCGGCACGATGGCCACGCCGCGCTCCGCGAACAGCGGGACGGTCTCCTCCGTCAGCCCGGTGGCGTGCTCGACGCAGTCGATGCCCGCCTCCACCAGGTCGCGCAGCGAGTCCTCCGCGAAGCAGTGCGCGGTGACGCGCGCGCCCTCCGCGTGCGCCGCCTCGATGCCCTCCTCCACGGCCCAGCGCGGCCAGCAGGCCGTCAGGTCGCCCACCTCGCGGTCGATCCAGTCCCCCACGAACTTGACCCAGCCGTCGCCGCGCCGCGCCTCCTGACGGGCGTACGCGGCGAGGTCGCCGGGCTCGATCTCGTGCGCGTAGTTGCGGATGTACCGCTGCGTACGGGCGATGTGGCGGCCCGCCCTGATGATCCGCGGCAGGTCCTCGCGGTCGTCGATCCACCGGGTGTCGGACGGCGAACCGGCGTCCCGCAGCAGCAGCGTCCCGGCCTCCCGGTCCCCCAGCGCCTGCTTCTCGCTGATCGCGGCGTCGACCGGGCCGTGCATGTCGAGGCCGACGTGGCAGTGCGCGTCGACCAGGCCGGGCAGCACCCAGCCGGTCAGCACGGTGGTGGCGTGCCCGTACGCGGCGGCGGGCGGCGGCTCGTACGTGATGCGGCCGTCGGCCACCCACAGCTCGCCGCGTACGTCGTCGGGGCCCGCCAGCACCCGGCCCTTGATGTGGAGAAGTCCGCCGTCACCGCTCATGGGCGCACTGTACGAGTGCGGGCGGGCGTCCCGGGAGCCCGCCCCGGGCGGCGGGCGGGCGCCCTCCGCGACGGCGGCGGAACGTACGGCGCGTGGCGTACGGGCGGCCGAGAGGCGGTGCGCAGAAGGCGTGCGGGGGACGGCGGGGACACGGTGGGACGCGGAATTCACCGCGCGTGTGCGGCGGGCACACGACGCGTGCACGGAGCGGATTCGACGGCTTCCGGAACGCGATCACCGCGTCTTTCCCGGTGAATGCCGGGGCGGTCTTCGTCGGGGATCTTGATTCACCCCGGATTGACTTGCGCAGCGTTTATCCCGTAGAGCTGCCTGCAATCTTCTTCCCGGTTTCCCGGTTCTCAAACGCCGAGATTTCGCGGACTTCCATCAGCCCGAATCCTGGCGTCCGGCGCAGTCGTTATGGCACTGTGACAGACTCCACGGGCCCCTCGACTTGCCCGGGAAAATCAGGACATGACACCGGAAAACCCCGCCACACGGTCCGGGGGCGGCACCTCGCGCGATAACACACCTTCCCCTTCCGTGTAACCCCTTCCGACGATGCGTTTTCCGTTTCTCCTAGGTAAATTTAATTCCCATGACCGCCGCACAAGCAGACCATGCAGGTGCCCCGAGAGACTCACTGGAAATGCCGGAGGGACTGAAGCTCGACTCCCCACGTGTGGAGGACGGAGCCGCATTGTGGCGCATCGCCCGCGACTCCCGGACGCTCGATCTCAACTCCTCCTACAGCTACCTCCTGTGGTGTCGCGACTTCGCCGACACCTCCGTGGTGGCCCGCACCGAGGACGGCTCCCCCGTCGGTTTCATCACCGGCTACCTGCGTCCACGGCAGCCCCGGACCCTGCTGGTCTGGCAGGTCGCCGTCGACGAGGCGCAGCGCGGTCGCGGACTCGCCGCGGCGATGCTGGACGGACTGTCCCTCCGCACGGCCCGTGAGCTGGGCGTCGAGGGCATCGAGACGACGGTCACCCCGGACAACGCCCCCTCCAACCGGCTGTTCACCTCCTACGCCGAGCGCCACTCCGCCCCGCTGGAGCGCACCGTCCTGTTCGACGGCGGGGTGTTCCCCGAGAGCGGCCACGAGCCCGAGGTGCTGTACCGGATCGGCCCCGTCCCTTCACTGGCGGAGCCACGCGACGACACCGCCGGGTACTGACCGGCGGACACGTCCGAGCGGACGGTCCGGCACCGCGTACGCACGGTCGCGTACGCGCCGCCCGTACGGCCACGAGCCGAGAGCACGCCGAAAGGACGGGGCGCGATGGAGCGCATTCCCGCACCGACGACTCCCCCCAGACCTCTCTCCACGTGAACCTCACTCCCAGGAGCATGCTGTGACCATCACCCAGCCCGATCTGAGTGTCTTCGAGACCGTCGAGTCGGAGGTGCGCAGCTACTGCCGTGGCTGGCCCACCATCTTCGACCGCGCCCAGGGCGCCCACATGTACGACGAGGACGGCCACACGTACCTCGACTTCTTCGCCGGCGCCGGGACGCTCAACTACGGCCACAACAACCCCGTGCTCAAGCGCGCGCTCCTGGACTACCTGGAACGGGACGGCGTCACGCACGGTCTGGACATGTCGACCACGGCGAAGCGGGCGTTCCTGGAGACCTTCCAGGAGACGGTCCTCAAGCCGCGGGAGATGGACCACAAGGTCATGTTCCCGGGCCCGACCGGCACCAACGCGGTCGAGGCGGCGCTGAAACTGGCCCGCAAGGTCAAGGGCCGCGAGTCCATCGTGTCGTTCACGAACGCCTTCCACGGCATGTCCCTGGGCTCCCTCGCGGTGACCGGCAACGCGTTCAAGCGCGCCGGGGCGGGCATCCCGCTGGTGCACGGCACCCCGATGCCGTTCGACGACTACCTGGACGGCGCGACGCCGGACTTCATCTGGTTCGAGCGGCTGCTGGAGGACCAGGGCTCCGGGCTGAACAAGCCCGCCGCCGTCATCGTCGAGACGGTGCAGGGCGAGGGCGGCATCAACGTCGCGCGCGCCTCCTGGCTGCGCGCGCTGTCGGAGCTGTGCGAGCGGCACGACATGCTGCTGATCGTCGACGACATCCAGATGGGCTGCGGCCGTACGGGCGCCTTCTTCTCCTTCGAGGAGGCGGGCATCAAGCCGGACATCATCACGCTGTCGAAGTCCATCGGCGGCTACGGACTGCCGCTCGCGCTGACGCTGTTCAAGCCGGAGCTGGACATCTGGGAGCCGGGCGAGCACAACGGCACGTTCCGCGGCAACAACCCGGCGTTCGTGACGGCGACCGCGGCGCTCCGTACGTACTGGACCGACGGCCAGATGGAGAAGCAGACCATCGCCCGCGGCGAGCAGGTCGAGACGGCGCTGCGCGCCATCGCGGTCGAGCACGCCGACGACATCGCCGCCCACCGCGGGCGCGGCCTGGTGTGGGGCGTCGAGTTCCACGACAAGGAGCGGGCCGGTGCCATCGCCAAGCGCGCGTTCGAGCTGGGGCTGCTGATCGAGACGTCCGGCCCGCAGAGCGAGGTCGTCAAGCTGCTGCCGTCGCTGACGATCACCCCCGAGGAGCTGGACGAGGGTCTGCGTATCCTCGCCCGAGCGGTGCGCGAGACCGCCTAGCCACCCGATTCCCGGCCCGTCCCGCCACCCGCGGGGCGGGCCGCCCCCTTGGCCCGGCACGCCTCCCACCGGGGGGCGGGGCCACCGACTACCCCGGGCGGATACGGGGAACCCCGAGAAGACAGCAGAGCAGAAAGGCAGTACGCAGTGATCGTTCGTTCGTTCCAGGACATCGAGGGCACCGACCGCGACATCACGTCCGCCACGGGCACCTGGCGCAGCAAGCGCATCGTGCTCGCGAAGGAGCGTGTCGGCTTCTCCCTGCACGAGACCACGCTCTACGCGGGCACCGAGACCTTCATGTGGTACGCGAACCACATCGAGGCCGTGCTCTGCGTGGAGGGCGAGGCCGAGCTGACCAACGAGGAGACCGGCGAGAAGCACCTGATCGGGCCGGGGACCATGTACCTCCTCGACGGGCACGAGAAGCACACGGTGCGCCCGAAGTCCGACTTCCGCGTCATCTGCGTGTTCAACCCGCCGGTGACCGGCCGGGAGGACCACGACGAGAACGGCGTCTACCCGCTGCTCACCGAGGACTGACCCGACGGCCGCGCGCCCCCGGCGGGCGCGCGGCCCACCCGCCCCACGCCAGGGCCCGTACGAGAGGAGAGGAAGGCACCACCATGACCATCGCACCCGGACGCACCGCCGACCTGTACCCGACGCGCGGAACCACCGAGGTGGCCACGCCGCGACTGGACCCCGTGGTGTGGTCCGCCCCGGAAGCGCCGGGGCCCCTCGGGGCCACGGACCTGGCAGCTTTCGAACGGGACGGTTTCCTGTCCATGGAGCGGCTGATCACCCCGGACGAGGTGGAGCTGTACCGGCGGGAGCTGGAGCGGCTGACCTCCGACCCCGACGTACGGGACGACCCGCGCGCGATCACCGAGCCGTCGTCGCGCGAGATCCGTACCGTGTTCGAGGTGCACGACCTGAGCGAGGTCTTCGGCGCCCTGGTGCGGGACCCGCGCCTGGTGGGCCGGGCCCGGCAGATCCTCGGCTCCGACGTGTACGTGCACCAGTCGCGGATCAACGTCAAGCCGGGCTTCGGCGCGAGCGGCTTCTACTGGCACTCCGACTTCGAGACGTGGCACGCGGAGGACGGGCTGCCGCACATGCGGACCGTCTCCGTCTCGATCGCGCTGACCGAGAACCACGACACCAACGGCGGCCTGATGATCATGCCAGGTTCGCACCGCACGTTCCTGGGCTGCTCGGGCGAGACGCCCGCGGACAACTACAAGAAGTCGCTCCAGATGCAGGACGCGGGCACGCCGTCCGACGAGTCGCTGACGAAGTTCGCCGAGGAGCACGGCATCGAGCTGTTCACGGGCCCGGCCGGTTCGGCGACCTGGTTCGACTGCAACTGCATGCACGGCAGCGGCGACAACATCACGCCGTTCCCGCGCAGCAACGTCTTCATCGTGTTCAACAGCGTGGAGAACGAGGCCGTCGAGCCCTTCGCCGCGCCGGTCCGCCGTCCCTCGTACATCGGGGCGCGCGACTTCACGCCGGTGGGGTAGGGGCTTCCCGGGCCGCAGCGTACGGCCGGGGCGCGGGGTGCCGCGTCCCGGCCGTACGGGCGTCGCGGGCCGTACGCGTGTCGCGGGCCGTACGGGCGTCGCGGGCCCCGGGCTCAGCTCCCGGCCAGGACCGCCAGCAGCCGGTCCACGTCCGCCTCCGTGTTGTAGAGATGGAAGGCGGCGCGCAGGTTCCCCGCCCGTACGGACGCCTCGACGCCCGCCGCCTTCAGCCGTTCCGCGGCGGCGCCCTGGCCGGGCAGGGCCACGATCGGGGAGCGGGCTTCGACCGGGGTCAGCCCCAGCTCCCGCGCCCCGGCGCGGCAGCGGTCGGCCAGCGCCAGGTCGTACGCCCCGATGCGCTCCGTGCCCAGCTCCTCGACGAGGGCGAAGGAGTGCTCGGCGGCGAGGTACGCGAGGAAGGCCGGGCGCTCGTCGAACCGGCGGGCGCTGTGCGCGAGTTGGGCGATCGGCCCGTAGCAGCTGTTCCACGGCTCCTCGCCCGCGACCCAGCCGGAGTGGTAGGCCACCAGCTCGTCCGGGCCGAGGTCGCCAGGCACGACGAGCAGCGAGACGCCGTGCGGGCACATCAGCCACTTGTACGAGCCGCACAGCAGGTAGTCGTAGTGCCGCGGGTCGGGGGTGAGCCAGCCCATGGCCTGCGTCGCGTCGACGACGATCCGCGGGCCGCCGCGTTCCCGCCCGGCGTCCGGCTGCGCGTCGGCGGCGGCGCGCAGCGCGGCCAGGTCGGCCACCCGCCCGTCGGCGGACTGGACGGCGCTGACCGCGACGAGCGCCGTCTGCGGGCCGACCGCCTCGGCCAGCTTCTCCAGCGGCGCGCTGCGCAGCTTGAGGTCGGTGCGCACGGCGAACGGGTTGACCAGGGAGCTGAAGTCGTCGTCCGCGATGAGGACCTCGGCGCCGGAGGGCAGCGCGCGGGCGATGAGTCCGGCGTGGGTGGCGACGGAGTTGCCCGCGGCGACGCGGTCCACCGGCACCCCGGCGAGGCGGGCGAACCCGGCGCGGGCGGCGGCGAGGGCCGCGAAGTTGCCGTCCGGCCCCACCCGCCCGTACGCCCCGTCGTCGGCGGCGGCCTTGAGCGCCTTCGCCGTGCGCAGCGGCAGCAGGCCGGTGGAGGCCGTGTTGAGGTACGTCTTCGTCAGCGGCGCGAACTCCGCGCCTCCCAGGCTCGTCATGGCGCCAGCTTCCTGCGGACGGAAACCCCTGTCCATGGCGAATTTCCGTTCCGTTTCCCCAAGGCGCCCTTATCCCCGCTGGTCAGCGGGGGTACGGCGGGAACGCGGGCCGGATCAACCCGTACGGAGCCGGTCCACGCGGCGGGGCAGTCCCAGCGGGTTGGCCTCGCGCAGCTCCGGCGGAAGCAACGGTTCCGGGGTGTCCTGGTACGTGACCGGCCGCAGCCAGCGCTCGATGGCGGTGGCGCCGACCGACGTCGTGGGCGTGGTGGTCGCCGGGTACGGGCCGCCGTGCTGCTGCGCGGGCGCGACGGCCACGCCGGTCGGCCAGCCGTTCACCAGCACCCGCCCGGCGAGCCCGGTGAGCCGCCGGAGCAGCGCGGCGCCGCGCGCGCCCGGGTCCGTACCGGCCGCCTCCGCCGTACCGAGGTGCACGGTCGCGGTGAGGTTGCCGCCGAGGGCGCCGAGGACGGCGGCGGCCTCGTCGTCGTCCTGGTGGCGGACGACGACGGTGACGGGTCCGAAGCACTCCTCCAGCAGCAGCCGGTGCGGCCCGTCCGCGACGAGTTTCGCGGCGGGCACGGTGAGGAAGCCCGCGCCGATCGCGTTCCCGCCGTCCTCGTCGGGGCGTACGGCCACGGGGGTCCCGACGCCGTCCAGCTCCGCGCGCGCGGCGACGCCCTCCAGGAACGCCACCAGCATCCCGGCGTCCAGCATCGGCCCCGGCGGCACCGCCGCGACCTGCCCGGCGAGCGCGTCGACGAGGCGGTCACCGGCATCGCCCACGGGCACGAGGACCAGGCCGGGCTTGGTGCAGAACTGGCCGCTGCCCAGCGTCATCGACCCCGCCAGCCCGCCGCCGATCTCCTCGGCGCGCTCCGCCGCGGCGTCCGCGGTGACCACCACCGGGTTGAGCGAGCCGAGTTCGCCGTGGAAGGGGATGGGCACCGGGCGGGCGGCGGCCGCGTCGAAGAGGGCGCGCCCGCCCCGTACCGAGCCGGTGAAGCCCGCGGCGGCGACCAGCGGATGGCGTACCAGCTCGACGCCCGCCTCGAAGCCGTGCACGACGGCGACGGTGCCCTTCGGCAGCCCCGCGCGCGCGGCGGCGCGGCGCAGCGCCGCCGCGCACAGCTCGGACGTCGCGGGGTGGTCCGGGTGCGCCTTGACGACGACGGGGCAGCCTGCGGCGAGGGCGCTGGCGGTGTCGCCGCCGGGCACGGAGAAGGCGAGCGGGAAGTTGCTGGCGCCGTAGACGGCGACGACGCCGAGCGGGATCTTGTAGCGGCGCAGGTCGGGGCAGGGCGGGGTGGCCGAGGGGTCGGGGTGGTCGATGACGACGCCGAGGTAGCCGCCGTCCGTCACCTCGTCGGCGAACGCGCGCAGTTGGGCCGTCGTACGGCTCAGCTCTCCGCCGAGCCGTGTCTCTCCGAGGGCGCTCTCGGCGTCGGCGGTGCGCACGATCTCCGCGCGCGCGGCCTCCAGTTCGTCGGCGGCGGCGCCCAGCAGGTCGATCCGCGCGGCGCGGTCGGTGAGGGCGTCACGCGCGGCGTGCGCGGCGCGTACGGCGGCGTCGACCCCGGCCGGGCCGGTCTCGACGCCCACCTGTTCGCGCTGCTTTCCCGTACGGGGGTCGACGCTCCACACTGGTGCTGCTGCCACGGGGCACGTTCCTTCCGCTCGCCGGGGCCTGTCACCCGGGATCGCCTGTTCGGTATGCTGAACACCGTCTGCGTGAGTGAATGCCGTACGGGGACTCTAGAGCGGCGTGATCAGAGGGGTCAAGGACGATGTCAGCTGCCGAGACGGGTGGTTCGCAGGTCAAGTCGGCGGTACGGACCGTGGAGCTGCTGGAGTTCTTCGCCGGGCGGCCCGGCATGCACTCGCTGGCCGCCGTGCAGGAGAACGTCGGCTACCCCAAGTCCAGCCTCTACATGCTGCTGCGCACCCTCGTCGACCTCGGCTGGGTCGAGACCGACTCCACCGGCACGCGGTACGGCATCGGGGTGCGCGCTCTGCTCGTCGGCACCTCGTACATCGACGGGGACGAGGCCGTCGCCGCCGCCCGCCCCACCCTCGACCGGCTCTCCGACGACACCACCGAGACCATCCACCTGGCCCGCCTCGACGGCACCAACGTCGTCTACCTGGCCACCCGCCAGTCGCAGCACTACCTGCGCCCGTTCACCCGCGTCGGACGGCGGCTGCCCGCGCACTCCACCTCGCTCGGCAAGGCGCTGCTCGCGACGTACACCGACGAGCAGGTGCGCAAGCTGCTGCCGGAGGAACTGCCGTCGCTCACGGAGCACACCCTCACGGACCGCGAGCAGCTGATCGAGGAGCTGCGGGTCGTACGGGAGCAGGGGTACGCGGTGGACCGCGAGGAGAACACGCTGGGGCTGCGGTGCTTCGGCATCGCCATCCCGTACCGCACCCCCGCGCGCGACGCCGTCAGCTGCTCGGTGCCCGTCGCGCGGCTGACGCCCGCGCACGAACAGCTCATCAAGGACGCGCTGTTCGACGCGCGGGACCGGCTGGCGCTGGCGACGCGCCGTCTCTGACACCGCCTCTGACACCGTCTCGGAAGCCGCCTCCGACGCCGTCTCCCCCGTGCGGCGGAGACGGATCGACGTACGGGCGGACGTACGGGCACCGCGGCGCGCGGGAGCGTGGCCGTATGACACCCACACCCACGAAGACCCGTGTGCGGGGCGCGCGCGGGCGCGGCGCACGCGACCTGGTCTGCCTCGTCACCGTCCTGTCCTGCCTCCCGTACCTCACCCTCAAGGCCGTCTGGATCTGCGGCGGCGAAGTCGGCATCCCGGCCGGGAGCGTCCTCCTCGACCCCGACCACGCGGGGGTCATGCGCGCCGCGAACGCCCTCACCCTCCTGATGGACGCCGCCGTCATCGCCCTCGCCCTGCTCTTCACCCGGCCCTGGGGCCGCCGCGCGCCGGTCTGGCTGCCGGTGCTGCCCGCCTGGCTGGCCACCGGCCTGCTCGCGCCGATCGTCGTCGGCCTCCCCCTGACACTGGGGCTCGACGCGGCGGGCGCGGGCGGCGCGGCGGGTGAACAGGCCGCGGAGGACGGGCGGTTCCTCGCGGACTGGGTGTTCGGCCTGGTCTACGGCGGGTTCACGGTGCAGGCGCTGGCGCTGGGCGCGCTGTTCGTGCCGTACGTACGGGAACGCTGGGGGCACCTGTGGCGCGGCCGTACGGGCGACCTGCGGCACGGTGCCACCGGTCCGGCGCTCCGGGCGGCGGCGCTGGGCGCGCTGCTGCTGTCCCTGCTGCCGCTGACGACGAACGCGCTGTGGGCGGGCGGCGCGACCGTCGGGCTGAGCGCGGGCGCGGCGGCGGACGCGGGAGCCGGGCTGTACGCGCGTTCCGCCGGGAACGTGCTGTTCCTGCTGGCCGCCGTCGGCGGGCTGCTGGCACTGGCCCGCCCGCGCGGCCGGAGGGGCGGTGGCGCGGGCGGGGGCACGGACCGCGCCGGGGGTACGGCCGGGGGCGGCGGGGTGCGGTTGGCGGTGCCCCTCGGGTTGGCCTGGACCGGGTCGGGCGCCACGGCCTGCTGGGGCGGCTGGATGATGCTCGGCGCGCTGGCCGTCGGGGAGGCGGCGGAACGGCCGACCCCCCTGATGAGCCTCACCTACGCTGTGCAGATGACCGTCGGATTGGTCGTCGTGACGGCCGGGGCGCACCTCCTCGCGGAGCGCGCGGCACAGTCGCCGGAACCGTTTTCGGCGTCCGCGCGCGCGGAGGGCGGGAACGGCGCGGACGGGGAGCGGAGAACGGAGCCGGGCACGGACCCGCGCGACGGGTGGCGCGCGGCGGGCGCGGGCACCGGAACGGTCACCCTCCGGCAGCCGATCGCCTCCGCGCGCGCGGAGACCGTTCCGCACGGTGCGGGCGGCGGCGTACGGCGCACCGGATGACGTTCCGCGCCCCGCTCGCGGCCCCCGCGCGCGTCCTGGCCCGCTCCCTGGGTCGGCGCGCGCGGCTGCGCTGGGCGCACCAACTCCTCGGCGGCGCGCTCCTCATGCCGTACTTCCTGCTGCTGACGTCGCTCCTCCCGCTGGTGCTGCCCGCCGCCTCGGACCCGCTGAGCGACCTGGGCACGCAGTTCGTCGCGTACGGACTGTCCCTGCCGCTGGTCGCCGTGACCGGGCTGCTGTTCCCCCTCGTGCGGACGCTGGAGACGTACGCGGCGCAGTCCCTCTGCGCGGTCCCGGCGACCGCGCTCGCCCGGGGGCCCGCCGGGTCGTGGGCGGCGCGGCGGCGTACGGCGGGCTGGTTCGCGCTGCACCTGGGTACGGGCGCGCTGGTCAGCGGGATGAGCCTGGCCGTACCGCCGATGGCGACGGTGCTGCTGCTCGTACCCTTCGTCCCCGCGCCGCGGGCACCGCGCTGGTGGGAGCCGTGGACGAGCCTGCTGGCCGGGCCGTGGCTGTGGACGGCGCCGCTGATCGGCGCCGCCCTGCTGGCCGGTACGGTCACGGCGGCGTACGGCGCGGGCGCGCTGTGCGCGCGGTGGGCGCCCGTACTGCTCGGCCCGACGCCCGCCGACCGGCTCGCCGCCGCCGAGGAGCGCGCGGCGGTCCTGGCGGCGCGCAACCGGCTCGCCCGCGAGCTGCACGACTCGGTCGGGCACGCGCTGAGCGCGGTCACCCTCCAGGCCGGGGCGGCGCGGCGGGTGCTGGACACGGACCCCGACTTCGCGCGCGAGGCGCTGCACGCCATCGAGGAGACCGCGCGCGAGGCCGTCGCGGAACTCGACTCGGTGCTAGGCGTGCTCCGCGAGGAGCACACCGACGGCGACGGGCACACCGGCAGCGGCGGGGAGGCGGGCCCGTCGGGCGGCTCCCCGCGCCCGGCGACGGGCGGGCGGCGGCCCGCGCCCGTGCTGGGCGACGGACTCGGCGGGCTGCTCCAGCGCGTGCGTACGGCGGGGGTGCCCGTCGAGCGGACCGGCGCGGACGACGGGGTGCTGCGCGCCCTGCCCCCGCACACCGCGCGCGAGGGGTACCGCATCACGCAGGAGGGCCTGAGCAACGTCCTGCGGCACGCGCCCGGACAGCGGGCGCACGTCCATCTGTCGGTGGACGCGCGGGAGTTGCGCGTCACGGTGACGAACGCGCCGTCCGCCACTCCCCCGTACGGCACGCGCGCTCCCGCCCCGGCGGGCGCGGGACAGGCGGCGGGTGGTGGCGGACGGGGGCTGCGCGGGATCGCCGAACGGGCGGTGCTGCTCGGCGGCTCGGCCGAGGCGGGCCCGTACGAGGGCGGCTGGCGGCTCACCGCCCGGCTGCCCCTCGGCGGGGACGAGGGCTCCGGGGCGGGCGACGGGACGACGGCGCGCGGGACCGGACCGTAGCGGCACCGGCCCCGCCCGCCCCGCGGCTCAGACGGCGCGCGGCGGCACCTCGCACCGGTCGGAGAAGCCCTGGCCGACCAGGCCGAGCGCGGCGTTGACGCGGGAACGCTGGTTCTCCACGGCGGCCATCATGACCAGCTCCATGAAGGCGGGTTCACCGAGGCGGGCCACCAGTTCGGCGGCCAGCTCGTCGGTGACGGTCGGCACGGTCTCCGTCATGGCGTCCGCGAACCGCAGCACCAGCAGTTCCAGTTCGTCGAACTCGCCGGTGTGCTCGCGCCACCGCGGCACGTACTGGATCTTCTCCATCGGGAGCCCCTGCTCCGCCGCCTCCCAGTGCCCGAAGTCCACGCACCAGGAGCAGCCGATACGGGCCGCGACGGCGAGCACCGCCAGCGTCTTCAGCCCCTGGTCCAGCTCGTCCCAGCCCGCGAGGCGCTGTTCGAAGCGGGCGCCGTCGCGCAGCAGCCGGGAGTGGTGCCCCATGGCGCCGACGGGGTCGAGGACCTCGCCGAACCTGCGCCGGGAGTACCACGCGGCGAGCCGTACGGTCAGGGTGCGCGGGGGGTCGAGAGAGATGCGGGCCATGGTCGTCCTCCTTCGGGAGCGTCTTCACCCCCTGGACGGACGGGCGCCGGGGAACGTGACATGCCGTACGCGTCCAGCCGCGCCCCCGCCCCGTGCCGTCCCGCGCCGTCAGCTCAGCCGATCCGGCTCAGGGCGTCCCGTACCCGTACGAGGTCGCGGTCGGAGGCCAGACCCGCGTGGTACAGGCGGAGTTCGTGCGCGCCGAGGGCGCGCGCGTGCGCGGCGTCCTCGGCCAGCGTGTGCGGGGAGCCGCCCATGCCCGCGACGACGGGGAGGTTCGCGGCGACCGTCACGGCGTCGGTGCCCGTGCCGTGCGTACCGTCCGCGCCGAGCACGCCGTCCGTACGGCCGTCGTTCACCCCTGTTCCGCCCTCCCTCCGCACCGTTCCGTCCGCCCTCCGCGCGCGGGCCGCGACCGCGCGCGCGTACGGCGCCAGCACCGCCGTACGGGCCTCCGCCCCGCCCGCGCAGGGCACCACGACGCCGTCGGCGTGCGCCAGCACGTCGTCCGGTCGGGTGCCCGCGTTGGCGCCGCACTTGTGGGCGCCCGGCTGCGCGTGCAGCAGCACGCGGAAACGCGTCGCGCCCTCCGCGCGCGCGGACGCCCGTACGGCCGCCACCGTCTCCCGCTGGAACCGGGAGGCGGCGCCGTCGCGCCAGGCGGCCACCGCCGACGCCCGTTCCGCGCCCAGCAGTTCGGCCACCGCCGCCCACTCCCCCGCCGCCGTGTCCGCGCGCGGCTCGGGCGCCCCGTGCCACAGGGGCGCGAGCGCGCGCCGTACGGCGTCGGCCAGGTCGTCCGGGTCGGCGTCGCCCTCCGCGTAGCCGGAGCGGCAGGCGGCGCAGAAGCAGAGGGACATCAGCTGCTCGGTGACCGGCCCCGGCGGCATCCCGCCGATCTTGTCGTGCGCGTGCAGGTGCGCCAGTCCGTACCAGCCGCAGGACTCCAGTTCCGTCCCGCGCGCCCCCGGACGTACGGCCGCCTCGGCGGCGAGCGCGGCCGCGTACGCCCGCACGTCGGACCGGGCGACGCACGGCGCCCAGGGGTAGCGGTCGCCGTACGCGTTGCGGACGCTGGTGTGCGGATGCTCCTCGCCCAGCCGGGAGTTGTGCGCCAGCACCACCCAGGAGTGCACCTCCAGCCCGGCGCCGGTGAGCGCGCGGGCGGCGTCCCCGAAGGGGTCGCGGGTGTCCATCCACTCCTGCGCGTACGGGCGGAGCGCGCGGCCGTCCCAGCGCGCGGGGTCCGCCGGGTACAGCACGGCGGAGTGCCGGGCGGTGACGACGCGGGTACGCGGGTGGCGCGGGGTGAGCGCGCGGGTGGAGTGGTAGGCGGAGGCGAGGGTGACCTGCCGTACGCCGAGGTCGGCGAGGCGGCGCGGGGCGTCGGGGTCACCGACCACGTCCCACGGGTAGAGGAAGGCGGCGGCGCGCATCAGGCCGCCCCGGTCCCGCCGGTGGGCTCCGCCGCGCCGACCAGCCCTCGGCCGTGCTCCATCAGCGCGGCCAGCTCCGCCACGTGCGCCGCGCTCGGCTCGGTCAGCGGCGGCCGTACGCCGCCGACGTCCAGGCCCCGCAGGCGTACGCCCGCCTTGACGAGCGAGACGGCGTAGCCGGGGCGCTTGTTGCGCAGCTCGACGAGGGGCCGGAAGAAGCCGTCGAGGAGCCGGGTGACGGTGGCCGCGCCCGCGCCACCCGCGTCCACCACGCCGTCCGCACCGTCCGCGTCGAGCGCGCGGTGGAAGGCGAGGGCGACCTCGGGCGCGAAGCAGAAGGCGGCGGAGGAGTAGAGGCGGACGCCGACGCCGCGGTAGGCGGGAACGGTGAGTTCGGCGGTCGGCAGGCCGTTGAAGTAGCGGAACGGGTCGTCGGGCCGTGCCGTACGGACCGCGCTGACGATCCGCTGCATCAGGTCGAGGTCCCCGAGGCCGTCCTTCAGACCGATCACGTTCGGCACCGCCGCCAGCTCGACGACGGTCTCGGGGGTGAGGACGGCGTTGTCCCGCTGGTAGACGACGAGGTCGAGGTCGGTGGCGGCGGCCAGCGCGCGGTAGTGCGCCAGCAGTCCTTCCTGCGAGGGCGTCAGAAGGTACGGCGGCAGGACCAGCAGGCCGTCCGCGCCCGCCTCCTCGGCCAGCCGCGCGAACTCCACGGCGAGCGCCGTCCCGTACCCGGCGCCCGCAACCACCGGCACCCGCCCCGCGACCTCCTCGACGGCCGCCGCGACGCACCGGCGGAACTCGCCGGGTGACAGCGCGTGGAACTCGCCCGTGCCGCAGCACGCGAACACCGCCCCGGCGCCCGCCTCGACGCCCTGCCGCACATGGGCGCGGAACACCTCCTCGTCGACGCCGCCGTCCGGGCCGTAGGGCGTGACGGGGAAGAACAGCAGGCCGTCCAGGCGCGCGGCCAGCGGCGGCACGGGAGCGGACTCGGACGTCGGGTCGGGGAAGGACATCGGCGCTCCCGGAGGTGGACACGTACCGCATGTACACGTTTATGATTGGCATCCATATTTCTGAACACTCACGCTAAGCCACGCGTTTCTCACCGGTCAAGGGCGCGACGCGCCGCGCGGACCGGCGCGGCCCGCACCGCCCGGAGCGACGAACGGAGACCTGATGCCCGCTCCCCGCACCCTCCTGCTCACCGGCGCCGCGGGCGGACTCGGCACGCTGATGCGGGAGTTGCTGCCCGCGTACGGCTACGAGCTGCGGCTGTTCGACGTACGCCCGGTCGACGGCGCCCCCGACGCGATCACCGCCGACCTCAACGACACGGCGGCGCTGCGCGAGGCCGTACGCGGCACCGACGCCGTGCTGCACCTGGCGGGCATCTCGCTGGAGGCGTCGTTCGAGCAGATCCTCGCGGCGAACATCCAGGGCACGTACGCGCTGTACGAGGCCGTGCGCCAGGAGGGCGTCCCCCGCGTCGTGTTCGCGTCCTCCAACCACGCCGTGGGCTTCACCCCCCGCCCGCCGCACCCGCGCGGCGACGTCCCGCTGATCCCCACGGACACACCACGCCGCCCGGACACGTTCTACGGGCTGTCCAAGTCGTTCGGCGAGGACCTCGCGCAGCTCTACTGGGACCTGCACGGCGTCGAGACCGTCTCCGTACGCATCGGCTCCTGCTTCCCCGAACCCACCACCGTCCGGATGCTCTCCCTCTGGATGAGCCCGGCGGACGGCGCGCGGCTCTTCCACGCGGCGCTGACGGCGGACGACGTACGGCACACCACCGTCTACGGCTCCTCCGCCAACACCCGCCTGTGGTGGGACCTCTCGTCCGCGCGCGCGCTGGGCTACGCACCGAGGGACGACTCGGAGCCGTACGCCGCGCGGCTGCTCGCGGAGGAGGGCGAACCCGACCCGGCCGACCCCGAACACGCCCACGTGGGCGGGCACTTCTGCACCCGCCCACCGCGGTGGCCGCACTAAGCGGTGCCCTCCGCCCCGCTCCCGGGGCCCGGGGCGTCGGCCGCCGGAGCGGTCTCGTACGTCCAGAAGGGCCGTACGAGCAGCGCACCGGCGAGGACGACGACCAGGCACAGCAGCGCGCTGCCCGTCCACGCCAGTTGGAGCCCGACCGCCGACGCCATCACCCCCGCGCGCAGCCCGCCCAGCCGGGGGCCGCCCGCGACCACGACCGTGAAGACGCCCTGGAGGCGGCCGCGCAGGGCGTCGGGCGCGTAGGTCTGGAGGATCGTCTGCCGGTACACGGAGCTGACCAGGTCGGCGGCGCCCGCGACGGCCAGCAGGGCGACGGCGGCGTACAGCTCGTGCACCGTGCCCGCCAGGGCGATGGCCGCCGCCCACACGGTGACCGCCAACGCCAGCGCCCGGCCCTGGCGGCGCACCCGCCCGACCCACCCGCTGAACAGCCCGGCGGCGACGGAGCCCACCGCTATCGCCGAGTACAGCGGCCCCACCCCGCCGCCGAAACGCGCCTCCGCCGCCTCCGGGAACAGCACGGTGGGCATGGCCAGCGTCATCGCCGCGATGTCCACCGCGAACGACATCCACAGCACCGGGGCGGCCGAGATGAACCGCAGCCCGTCGACGACCGCGCGCACCCCGCCCGTACGGCCGCCCGCCCCGGCGGGGGCGACGGGCGGGAGGCGCAGGGCCGAGTACAGCAGCAGGGAGAACAGGAGGGCGTCGGCGCCGTACGCCCAGGAGTAGCCGTGCGGGAGGGAGACCAGCAGACCGGCGATCAGCGGCCCGGCGACCTGCCCGACGTTGCCCGCGGTGAAGTACAGGGTGTTCGCCGCGGGCACCAGGTGCGTGGGCACGATGCGCGGGATGATCGCGCCCCGCGCGGCGGACGAGACGGCGAACGCGCCGCCCTGCACGGCGACGAGGGCGAGCAGCAGCGGTACGGACCGCACGTCCGCGAGTGCCTGGAGCAGCAGCCCGAGCGTCGTCGCCCAGGTGACGGACGCCGACACCAGATACAGCGCGCGGCGGTCGAACCGGTCCGCCAGCGCGCCCCCGTACAGGCCGAACACCACGAGCGGCAGCAGCCCCGCGAACCCGGTCAGGCCGACGGACAACGACGAGTGCGACAGGTCGTACACCTGGATCGGGATGGTGACCGTCGTGACCATGGCGCCGATGTACGCCGCGCTCTGCCCGATCAGCAGCCGCCGGAAGACGGGGTGCGCGAACGGGCGGGTGTCCAGGGCGACTCCGCGCAGCCCGGAGGCGAACCGTCCCTTGCGCGGGGGCGGCGCGGGCGCGACGGAGGGCGGGTCGGACGGTGCGGGGGTACGGGGGGTGCCGGGCATGGCCCCCACGCTCGCAGAGCCGGGGGGTGTACCGCTTCCGTTAATCTGCCGTCCCATGTCGCAGAACAGCCAGCCGGAGGAGACGGCCGCACCCCGGAACGGCACCCACGCCCACCTCGCGGGCGAGGTCATCGGCCGCCACCGGCACGGCTACCACCAGCTGCTGTACGTCAGCGCCGGTGTCCTCGCGGTCCGGACGGGCGAGAGGTCCTGGGTCGCGTCCCGGGCGCGGGCCGTCTGGATCCCCGCGGGCACCTGGCACCAGCACCGCGTCCACGGGCGCAGCTCGGTGCACACGCTCGGCTTCGCCGTCGAGGACACGCTGCTGCGGTCCGAGGAACCGGTGGTGGTGTCCGTGGACGCGCTCGCCCGTGAACTCATCATCGCGTGCAGCGAACCGTCCCTCCCCCCGCCCGAGGCCCGCCGCCTGCGCGCCGTGCTGCGCGACCGGCTGCGCCGCGCGCCCGTGGAGCCGTTGACGCTGCCCGTGGCCGACGACGTCCGGCTGCGCCGGGCCTGCGCGCTGGTGGTCGACGACCTGCGGCAGCCCCGTACCACCGGCTGGCTCGCGCGGCGGGTCGGCGCGAGCGAACGGACGCTGGCGCGGCTGTTCCGTACGGAGTTCGGCATGACGTATCCGCAGTGGCGGACGAACGTACGGGTGTTCCACGCCATGGTGCTGCTGGCCGAGGGGGCCGACGTGAGCGAGGCGGGGCGGCGCTGCGGGTGGGCCACGGCGAGCGCGTTCATCGACACGTTCAGCCGGACGACGGGACGGACGCCGGGGACGTACCGCATCGGGCCGGGTGCGTAGGGGCGGAGGGCCTGGGCGGGGTCTCCGGGCGGGGCGCGGCGGCGGGCGCTCGGCAAAGGAACCGTAAACCGCGACCGTTCGTTACCCCGGTCATGACTGCAATGACCCCTGGCTCGAACCTTCCGCTGACCGCCGCGAGGGTGGCGGTGGAGGTGACCGCACCGGTCCGGCTCGACGTGTCCGGCCTGCTGGTCGCCGCCGACGGCAAGGTCCGGTCCGACGCCGACTTCGTGTTCTACAACCAGCCGAGCGGCCCCGGCGTGACGCACAGCGGCGGCGCCGCCGACACGATCACGGTGGACACCGCGGCCGTTCCCGCCGACATCGAGAAGGTCGTGGTCACCGCGAGCCTCGACGGGGGCGCCGCCTTCGCGGGCACCGAGCCGACCGCCACGGTCCGCGACGCGGGGTCGCAAGCGGTCGTCGCCACGTTCACGCCGCCGCGACTGGGGAACGAGACGGCGCTGGTCGTGGTGGAGGTCTACCGGCGGAACGGCGCCTGGAAGGTGCGCGCGGTCGGCCAGGGGTACGCGAACGGACTGGGCGGTATCGCCGCCGACTTCGGGGTGGACGTGGCCGAGGAGCCCGCCGCCGCGCCCCAGGCACCGCCCGCGCCCGCGGCACCGCAGGCGCCTCCGGCCCCGCCCGCGCCGCAGGCACCTTCGGCTCCGCAGGCGCCCTCCCCCTCGTTCCCGCCGTCCGTGCACCAGGCGCCGACCGTCCCGCAGATGCCGGGCGCCCCGTCGGCACCCTCCCCCTCGTTCCCCTCGGTCCCGCCCATGCCGCCCGGCCCGGCCCCGGCGGCACCGAGCGCGCCGTCCGCCCCCTCGGCGCCGTCCGCGCCGTCCGCACCCGGCGCCCCGGGCGCTCCCGGCGGGAAGATCAACCTCGACAAGGGCCGGGTCAACCTCCAGAAGAACCAGACGGTCTCGCTGGTCAAGGGCGGCCGCCCGATGCTCTCCTCCGTACGGATGGGCCTCGGTTGGGAGCCCGCGTTCCGCTCGAAGGACATCGACCTCGACGCGTCGGTCATCGCGTACGACGCCAACCGCAAGAAGGTCGACGCCTGTTACTTCGGCAAACTGGCCATTCTCAACGGCGTCATCCAGCACTCCGGCGACAACCTCACGGGCGAGGGCGCGGGCGACGACGAGGCGATCACCGTCCACCTCGGTGACCTCCCGCAGCAGGTCTCTGGCCTGGTCTTCACCGTGAACTCCTTCTCAGGGCAGAAGTTCACGGACGTCGCCAAGGCGTACTGCCGCCTCCTCGACGCGGCCAGCGGCCAGGAGCTGGTGCGCTTCGACCTGACCAACGCCGAACCGCGCACCGGCGTTCTCATGTGCAAGTTGATTCGGCAGTTCTCCGGCGAGTGGGAGATGACGGCCCTCGGGGAGTACGTCGACTCCCGCACGGTCCGCGGCATGGTCAAGCCGGGCGGCGCGGCGCTCTGACGGACGAGCCCGCCGACCACGCCCCCGTGTGCCGCTCCCCCTTCCGGCGGGAGCGGCGCACGGGGCGCGGGCACCGGCGCGGACGCTCCCGGCGGCGCGCCGGGGCACCGGCCGCCGCCGGACGTCCGCGCGGTCAGGCGGGGCAGACGCGCGGTGCCTCGTCCGGCAGGTCGAGGAGGTCGAAGTAGCTCTGGCCGAGGGCGATGTCGCGGAAGGCGTCGTCGTCCAGGTGCCGGTTGATGCGGCTGGTGACCTCCAGCTCCGTCTTGTAGACGCCGAAGTCCTTGTCGCGGGACGCGACGAAGTCCGTGCCGGGGAGCACCCGGTCGGAGTGCGCGTTGAGGAACGGCACGTAGTGCTTCCGCGCCTCGGGCCGGGAGAAGTACAGGTCCTCCAGGACGCGCCAGCTGATGTCGGCGCCGAAGTTCGGGTGCTGCCACATGAGGCGTTCCAGGATGGCGACGTGCGCGGCGGGGCCCATGGTGGACAGCTCCTTGGACAGCCCCATGTGCGCCCACACGATCCGGTTGTCCGGGTAGCGCTCCAACACCTCCTCCATCAGCGGGAGGTAGGCGGTGTGGTCCCGGTCGCTGCCGAGGTCGGAGTGGATCGTCAGCGGGATGTCCCGTTCCCGCAGCTCCGCCATGAACGGTGCCCAGGCGGCGATGTCGGCCTTGTCCGCCGGTTCGTGGCCGTTCTTGAGCAGCGCCTGCTTGATCAGGTTCACCTCACCCATCCAGCGGAAGCGGCCCGGGTACTCCTCCTCCAGCAGCCGCATGCGGTCCAGCACGTCGCCCGGGTTCGCGAGGTCGGGGAAGGTCATGGAGAGCGTGAGCTGTACGTCGTCGGGGGTCTGCGCCAGCAGGGCACGGGCGTTGGCGAAGTCGTTCTTCATGCTGGGGGTGACCGGCGTACCCGGGCAGTCGAGGTAGTAGGTGCACGACGAGTCGGCGGGGAGGGTCTGCCCGATGCCGTACATGTTGGCGTAGCGGACGCCCGTCTTCCGCAGGTAGCCGACGAGTTCACGGAAGGGGATCTCCTCGCCCCCGAACGGGCGGAAGTGCAGGTGGCTGTCGACGACGGAGGTGTACGGCTGCCGCTCCCGGTCGAAGCAGCCGGGGTCGGCGGGCGCCGCGACGGCCGGGGAGGCGGTCAGGGCGGAGAGGGCCAGGAGGGAACCGCACAGGGCGGACTTCCGGTTCATGCGTACTCCGTGAAGAGCCGGCGGCGATTCCGCCGGGGGCGCTGGGCGCGGGGCGGTGGACGCCGGACAGTGTCACGTCGCGTCCCGTACGGCACCAGTCGCCCGGACGGGGGACGGGGCGCCCACCTGGCGTCCGCCGCGCGGGCGCGGCACCGCGCGCGCGGGGGTGGGCGCGGGGACCGCCGTCACCGTGATTCACCCGACGGGGGTACCACCCACGGGTGAGCGCGCGCCCGCGCGGCCCCGTCTCCCGTGGGACAACGGCCGGTTGCGCCCGCGCGCCCGCCGGTTGTTTGCCCCCGAGGGGCCGGGCTCGCTTGGATGCTTCCCGTCGCGCCGGGAGGGAGAAGGCGGCGCGTGCGCGGCCCACCGGTACGCCGGTACGTACGCCGGACCGCGCGGTGCGTACGTACGGGAGCCGGGGGCGTCGGGGATGCGGAGCGGGCAGCGGCTGGGGCGGGACTTCGGCTGGCTGTGGGGCGCGTACGGGACGAGCGCGCTCGGCACGTGGCTGGCCTTCGGCGCGTTCCCGCTGATCGCCGTCCAGGTGCTGGGCTCCGGGCCCGCCGAGGTGGCCGCGCTCGCCTCGGTGGGGGCGGCGGCGGGCGCGGCGCTCGCGGTGCCGCTCGGGCCGTGGGTGGAGTTCCGGCGGAAGCGGCCGGTGCTGGTCGGCACGGACCTGGTGCGCTGTGCGGCGCTGCTGACGGTGCCCGTCGCGTACGCGCTGGGGACGCTGACGTTCCTCCAGCTGCTGCTGGTCTCCGTGGTGACGGCGGCGGCCGACATCACGTTCCGGGCGGCGTCCGGCGCGTACCTCAAGACGCTGCTGCCGCCCGGTGACCTGCTGACCGCCAACTCCCGCCTGGAGTCCACGACATGGGCCACCACCGTCGTCGGGCCGCCACTGGGCGGCGCCGCCGTCGGCCTCCTCGGCCCGGTGGCGACGGTGGCGGCGGACGCAGCCGGCCACCTGGTGTCGGCCCTGTGCCTCCGCGCGACGAGCGGCGCCGAACCCCGGCCCGTACGGGAGCGGAACGGAGCGACGGCGCGGGCCGGGGGGCTGGTCGACGGCTGGCGGTACGTGCTGCGGGACCCCGCGCTACGCCCGCTGCTCCTCAACACCGCCCTCTTCAACGCCCTGGTGATGGCCGCCCAACCGCTGCTGGCCGTGCTGATGCTGGGGCAGCTCGGCTTCGCGCCGTGGCAGTACGGGCTGGCCTTCGCCGCGCCCTCCGTCTGCGGGCTGCTGGGGGCGCGGCTGGCCCGGCCGCTCACCGCGCGCTTCGGACAGCACCGGGTGCTGGCCGTGTCGGGAGCGCTGCGCGCGGTCTGGCCGCTGGGCCTCGCGTTCGTCGGGCCGGGCACCGGCGGGCTGCTGCTGGTGATCGGCGTCGAGGCGGGCCTGATCCTGTGCTGCGCGGTCTTCAACCCCGTGCAGGCGACGTTCCGGCTGGAACGTACCGCCCCCGACCGGGTCGCCCGTACGCTCACGGCCTGGGCGGTGACGACGCGGGCGGCGACCGCGCTGCTGACGGCCGTCTGGGGCGTGCTCGGCGGCCTGTGGGGCGCGCGTACGGCCCTCGGCCTGGCCGGGGTGCTCCTGCTGGCCACCCCGCTGCTGCTCCCCCGCCGGGCGGCGACCGCCGCCGGGGCGCCGACCGGCGACGCCGGGGGTGCCACGGCGGGGGCCGGGGCGACCGGCCGCCCGGAGCGGCGCGGCTAGCGTACGGTCGCGCGCGGTGGACGTACGGCCGCTCACTCCGCGCCGTGCAGCCGCAGCAGGTACGTCGCGGTCAGGGCCACGGCCGGGTCGCCGTCCCGCGCCAGTTCGCGCAGCACGCGGGACGCGACCGGGCCGGGTACGGCCGCGAGCGACTGGGCCAGGCGGCCGCGGGCGGGCGCGTCGGGCGGGCCGCCGTCGAGCCGGGCGAGGCGGGCGGCGAGCGCCGCCGCGATGCGGTCGGCGGCCGCCGTGTCGCGTGCCAGTACGCCGAGGACGTCGGCCGCGTCGGTGTCGTTGCGCCCCGCCACGATCATGTCGAGGAGGACGTCGAGGAGCGCCGGGTCGTCCGGGCCGTCCGCCCCGTGCGCGCCGAGGGCCAGGGCGGCGTACGCGCGGACCGCGTCGTCCGGGTGCGCGAGCGCCTCCCGCAGGTGGGCGGCGGCTGCCGCGCCGGGCAGTTCGGCGAGGGACCGCACGGCGCGTTCCCGTACCGCCGCCTCCGGCGAGTCCAGGCCCTCCGCGAGCAGCGCCGCGCCCCCGTCCCCACCGCCGCCGGTCCCGACCCCGTCACCGGCGTCCGCGCGAGCGAGCGCCCAGCGCAGCGCCCCCGCGACGCTCGCGTCCGTCTCACGCAACACCGCCTCGACCAGGGCCTCCACCGGGACCGGTACGCCGTCGGCGGTGGAGAGCGCCGCGCGCTGGCGGTCCTCGGGGCTGTGCGAACGCAGCGCCTGGAGCAGCGCGACGACCTGGAGCACGTCCTCCCAGTCGGCGGGGTCGGCGGCGTCGATACGGCGGAGCCGCGTGAGGAGTTCGGTCTCGGCGGCGACCCGGTCGCGCGTACGGCGGATGAGGTCGTCGAGGAGCGCCGCGGGTGTGAAGCCGGGCCCGTCGAGGGCGCGGCCGATCTCCCGCAGCGGCAGCCCCAGCGAGCGCAGGCTCTCGATGTGGAAGATCCGCCGGATGTCCTCGCCCGCGTACTCGCGGTAGCCGGAGCCCGTACGGCCCGAAGGGCGCAGCAGCCCCAACTCCTCGTAGTGCCGCAGCATCCGGGCACTGACCCCGGACCGCCGGGCCACCTCACCGATCAGCACGTCCCCGCGTCCCTCCCCTCCGGGCCCCGCCCGTCCCCGCCCACCGTCACCCGTCCCCGGCGCCGCCGAGGGCCACGACACGCTTGGCCTCCTCGACCGCGTGGCCGAATCCGGCGTCCGGGTCGTGCAGCAGCCGCGTCGTGGCGAGCGCGTGCGCCCGTACGTCCTGGCTCCCGGCCCCCGCCGCGGCGTCCAGCGCCGGGGCCGCGGCGTCGCCGAGGGCGACCAGCGCCCGGCTGAGGCTCAGCCGCGTCTCCCGCCCGCCGCGCCCCAGTTGGGTGGCCAGCTCCGTGGCGAGCGCGGGCTCCGCGCCCTCGGGTACGAGGACGACGGCGGCCCGCCAGGCGCTCCGCGCGACCTCGTCCGCCGGGTCGGTCAGCAGCTCCCGCGTGAGCGCGGGCCACGCCCGCCGGTCACCGAGCTTGGACAGGGTGTGCAGCGCCTGGCTCCGTGCCTGTACGCGCTTGGAGCGGACCTCGCGGAGCAGCGCCGGGAGCGTGGTGTCCACCGGGTGGCGGGTGAGCGCCCAGGTCAGCATGTCGCGTACGAGGAACTCCGGTTCCGTGGCGCACCGTTCGAGCAGCGGTTCCACGAGGTGCGGGCCCGGCGCCGTACCGGCCGCGAGGGCGGCCCGCAGCCGTACGGACGCGTCGCCGCCCGCCAGCGCCCGTACGGCGTCGGCCTCCGTTTCCGTACGCCCGCCCGCGCCCGTACGCGTGCCTGTCTCCGTGTGCTGTCCCGTGTCCGTCATCGAGACCACCTCCTCGGAAGAGGAGTGAAGACCCTGCCACCGTGTGAAGGTCAACCGCGGCCACCGACGGGACCGCCGGGCGGTACGGGCGGGCGGGCCCTCAGCGTCGGGGCTGGCGTCGCCAGGGGCCCGTGATCGCCAGCATGATGCCCGGCGTCTGGATGTTCGCGAAGAGGGTGCGGCCGTCGTCCGAGAAGCAGACGCCGGTGAACTCGCTGTACTCCGGCTCCTCCTCCGTGCCGAGGTTCAGCTCGTTGCGCGCCAGCGGGTACGTCTCGCCGCTGTCCGCCGCGCCGAAGAGGTGCTGGTGCCCCTCGCCGTCCGTGGCGAGGACCAGGCCGCCGTACGGGGAGACGGTGATGTTGTCGGGACCGTCCAGGCCGTCCGGCCGGTCGGGGTCGGCGTTGACCGCGAGCAGCACCTTGAGGGTGACGGTGCGCCGCTTCGGGTCGTAGAACCAGACCTGCCCGTCGTGCGGGCGGCCGGGGCTGTCCTCGGCGCGGGCGTAGGAGGACACGAAGTACGCGCCGCCGTCGCCCCACCACATGCCCTCCAGCTTGCGGGCGCGGGTGACCTCGTGGTCGGCGAACTGCTCGCGGATCGGGGTCTCGCGGGCGTCGCGGTCGGCGACGTCCACCCAGTCCACGCCGTACACGACGCCCGTCCTGGTGGTGAACGACAGGTCCTCGACGAAGCGGCCGCCGGAGTCGAAGCACTTCATGGCCTGGAGCGTGCCCGCGTCGTCCGCGAGGCCGCGCAGGCGGCCGCGGCCGTGCCGGAAGCCGGACGGCGGGGTCCAGCGGTAGAAGAGGCCGTTCGGCTCGTCGGCGTCCTCGGTGAGGTAGAGGTGGCCGCGGCGGGTGTCGACGACGACGGCCTCGTGGTCGAAGCGGCCCAGGGCCTTGACGGGCTTGGGGTCGCGGTTGGCGCGGCGGTCGTGCGGGTCGACCTCGAAGACGTAGCCGTGGTCCTTGGTCATGCCGTTCTCACCGGCGAGGTCCGTGTTCTCCTCGCAGGTCAGCCAGGTGCCCCAGGGGGTGCTGCCGCCCGCGCAGTTCTGCGCGGTGCCCGCGATGCCGACCCACTCGGTGACGTGGTCGCCGTGCTTGGAGACCTCCACGACGGTGCAGCCGCCGGGCGCGGCCGGGTCGTAGACGAGGCCGTCGACGAGCGGCACGGGGTGCTCCCACTCGTCGCGCGGGCCGCTCAGCTCGTGGTTGTTGACCAGCAGGGTGGCGCCGCGCGGGCCCGCGAACGTCGCCGTGCCGTCGTGGTTCGACGGGGTGGTCTCCCCGGACTCCAGCGTGGTGACGCCGGAGCGGGTGAGGACGCGGTACGAGAAGCCCGCGGGCAGCGCGAGGAGGCCGTCCGGGTCGGGCAGCAGCGGCCCGTAGCCCAGCTCGGGCCGGTGGTGGCCGTGCCCGTGCCCGCCGCCGTGCGCGTCCCCGGGGCGCCCCGCGCCCCGGTCCGCCGCGAGCGCGCCGGGCGCGCTGCCCAGCACGCCCGCGCTGCCGACGATGGCGACGCCCGCGCCGGTGACGGCGGAACGCCTCGCGAAGTCCCTGCGGCTGATCGGCATGTCTCTGCGGCCTCTCCCGTACGGCTGGCGTACGCGCTCGTCCCGTACGGCTCGCGTACGCGCTCAAGGGTGGTGACGGCGCACACACTGCTGCCCCCGGGCGAACCGGAGCTGAACTCCGCCTGACGGGAAGCCGTACGACGCGCCGCCGTACGGAGCCGGCACGGGGCGCGGGTACGGGTCGCGGGCACGGGGGCACGTACGGGCCGCGTGTACGGCCGGGGCCGCACGGGCGCGTCAGCCCGCCTGCGACCGGGCCTTGAACGCCGCCTTGCGCGCCTCCTTGGCCGCCCGCTTGTCCGGGTGGATGCGGCCCATCGCCTCCAGCACGTCGGCGGTCGACGGGTGGTCCACCTGCCAGGCGCGGTCGAAGAAACCGGTGTGCTGGTCGACCAACCCCCTCACCAGCTCCTGGAGTTCGTCCGGCTCACCCGCCGTGGCCAGCTGCGCGGCGAGGGTGTCGACGGTCAGCCAGAAGACCATCTCCTCGTCCGGCGGCGGCACGTCCCGCGCGCCGTTCTCCACCAGCCAGACGCGGGCCAGGCCGCCCAGCTCGCGGTCGTCCAGCACCTCCCGCAGCGCCGGTTCCGCGTCCGCGCCCGCGAGGGACAGCGCCTGCTGGCAGGCGAGCCGCCGGGCGGGGGCCGCGGGGTCCTGGCCGCGTGCGGCGGTGAGGAGTTCACGGGCGGCGCCGGGCACCGTACGGGCCGCGAGCCACCGCTCGAACTCCTGCCGCGCGCTCTCCTCCGGGAACGACGGCACCGTGTCGAGCAGCGTCGCCGCGTCCTCCCCGGCCAGGTCGCCGACGAGCGGCGCCTCGATACCGGCGGCCAGCAGCCGCTGCCGTACGCCGTACAGGCCGAGGGCGGTCAGCCGCACCATGCCGTAGCGGGAGACGTCCTCGTCGTCCGGCTCCTCGGGCAGCTCGCCCTCCGACTCCTGGGTGAGGGCCTCGTCCACCGGCTGGTACTCGACCATGCCGGTCGGCGCCAGGACGCGGAACTGCTCGTCGAGCCGCATCATCGCGGACGACACGCTCTCCAGCACCTCGTCGGTCGGCTCGTCCATGTCGTCCGGTACCAGCATCGACGCGGCCAGCACCGGCAGCGGGACCATCGAACCGTCGGCCACGGCCGGGTCGGTGGCGGCCAGCAGGTAGAGGTTGCCGAGCGCGCCGTCGAGGAAGTCGCCCTCGGCCTCGGCGTCGTACTCCAGCGCGTCGAGGTCGACGGCCCGCGGGTCGAGGTCGCCGTCCGGACCGACGGCGCCCTCGAGGTCCCCGACGAGGTCCTCCAGGCTGGGCGTCGCGGCGTCCTCCAGGACGCTCTCCAGCCCGTCGGACCAGACCTCCAGCACGTCGGCCGGTCCGCTGCCGCCCGCGAAGCGCTTCAACTCCTCGCCCGCGGCGGCCGTTCCGACGGGCTCGTCGCTGTCCAGGGTGGGCTCCGCGCCCTCGTCCTCCTCGACCTCCAGCAGCCCGGTGTCGAGGGCCAGGTGCCACGCCTCGGCCGCGTGGTACGGGCCGTCCTCGTCGTCGTCGCCCAGCCCCAGCAGCTCCGCGGCCTCCTTGAGCTGCCCGCCGAGGAGTTCGCCGCCCGCCCCCACGCGGATGCCGTCGCCCGCCCAGCGGGCCAGCAGCACGGCACGCGCGAACAGCGGCGCGGCCAGCGCGTCCCGGGCCAGTTCGGCCTCGGAGGGCAGCCGTACGGGCGGCATGGTGGGACTCTCGTCACCGTGCATGGAGGGGGGCTCCTCAGTGGAACGCGGATGGTGCGGTGTCCCAGCCTAAGGGCCCGTCCGGCGGGCGTACGCCGCTCCGCCGGGGCCGGTGGGGGCACCGCGCGCGGCGGTGTCCGCGTACGGGCCCGCGGCGTGCGGGGACGTGCCGCGCGTTCGTCCGCGCGTGGCCCGGCGTACGCCCGCCGTGTCTTGACAACGCCCGGGGGCTCCGGGAGTTTTACGCGCGTAGAAGCGGACCCGCGCCCGGCGGCCGGCCCGGGCGCCCGCCCGGCCCCGTGCCGGGGTCGGCGCGCGCCCGGGTCCGCCGCCCGGCCAGACTCCCCGTCCGGAGGACCCCTTGACCACCCGTCACCACGCGGCGCTCTGCGCCCTCACCGTCGCCGCGCTCACGTCGACGCTGCTCACCGTCCCGGCCGCGACCGCGGCGACCGCCGGGGCGGACGACGCCCCGGAGCGGGTCCGGATACACGACGTGCAGGGCACCACCCGCACGTCCCCGTACGAGGGTCAGGCCGTCGCGGAGGTGCCGGGCGTCGTCACGGGCGTGCGCGCGTACGGCTCGAAGGGCTTCTGGATGCAGGACCCGCGCCCGGACCGCTCGGCGGCCACCAGCGAGGGCCTGTTCGTCTACACCGGCTCGGCGCCGACCGTGCGCCCCGGCGACTCGGTGCTGGTGTCGGGCACCGTCGCGGAGTACGTCCCCGGCGGCGCGGACTCCGCGCACCAGTCCGTCACGCAGCTCTCCGACCCGGAGGTCCGGGTGGTGTCGTCGGGCGACCCGCTCCCCCGCGCCGTACGGCTGGACTCCGCCGCGCTCCCCGAGGCGTACGCGCCGACGGGCGACCCGGCGGACGGCGGCTCGATCGACGGGCTGGAGCTGCGCCCGGAGCGGTACGCGCTGGACCGCTTCGAGTCCCTGGAGGGCATGGACGTCCGGGTGTCGGACGCCCGCGTGGTCGGCCCCAGCACGCAGCACGCCGAGCTGTGGGTGACGGTGAAGCCGTGGCAGAACCCGACGGCGCGCGGCGGCACGCGCTACGGCTCGTACGACGCGGAGAACTCCGGCCGCCTGAAGGTCGAGAGCCTCACGCCGCTCGCGGAGGAGCCGTTCCCCACGGCCGACGTCGGGGACCGGCTGGCCGGGACCACGGCGGGCCCGCTGGACTACGACGAGTTCGGCGGCTACCTCGTGGCCGCGCGCGAGCTGGGCACCGTACGGAACGGCGGGCTGGAGCGGGAGCGTACGCGGAAGCAGCGGGACGGCGAACTGGCCGTCGCCGCCTACAACGTGGAGAACCTCGACCCCTCCGACGACCAGGCGAAGTTCGACCGGCTGGCGAAGGGCGTCGTACGGGACCTCGCGTCGCCCGACGTCCTCGCGCTGGAGGAGATCCAGGACGACAGCGGACCGACCGACGACGGGACGGTCACCTCGGACGCCACGGCCCGCAGGCTGACGGACGCGATCGCGGCGGCGGGCGGCCCGCGCTACGAGTGGCGGGGCGTCGACCCGGAGGACGGCGCGGACGGCGGCGAGCCGGGCGGCAACATCCGCAACGTGTTCCTCTTCGACCCCGCCCGGGTCTCCTTCACCGACCGGCCCGGCGGCGACGCGACGACCCCGGTGGAGGCGGTCGAGCGGCGCGGCCACGCGGCGCTCAGCCACTCGCCGGGGCGGGTCGCGCCGGCGGACGGCGCGTGGGAGGACAGCCGGAAGCCGCTGGCGGGCGAGTTCCGCTTCCGCGGGCGGCCGGTGGTCGTCGTCGCCAACCACTTCGCGTCGAAGGGCGGCGACCAGCCGCTGGCCGGGCGGGTGCAGCCGCCCGCGCGCTCCTCGGAGGAGCAGCGGGTGCGGCAGGCGCGGCTGGTGAACGCGTTCGTGAAGGACGTGCTCGCGGTGGAGCGCAAGGCGCGGGTGGTGGTGCTCGGTGACGTCAACGACTTCGAGTTCTCACCCGCCGCCGACGCCCTCACCGAAGGGGGCGCGCTGCGCGGCGCCGCCGCGTCGCTCCCGCCGTGGGAGCGGTACACGTACCTCTTCCAGGGCAACTCGCAGGTGCTCGACCAGACGCTGGTCACCCCCGGCGTACGGCGCTTCGACTACGACGTGGTGCACACGAACGCCGAGTTCGCGGACCAGGCCAGCGACCACGACCCGCAGGTGCTCCGCTTCCGGCCGTGAGCCGTCACGGCGCGCCCGGCCCGGAGGAGTACGCGTCCGGGCCGGGGGTGCCGTACGGGCCGGGCGTGCCGGGGCCGGGGGGGCCGTACGCGTCCGGGGTGCCGTACGGGGTGCCCGGCGGCGGGCCCGTGGGAAGCCGCTCCTCCAGCACGTCCCGTACGAGCAGGGCCGCGCCCGCCACCGCGCCCGGCATCAGCAGCACCGCGACGAACGGCAGCAGGAACGCCAGCGCCAGCGGGGCGCCGAAGGCGACCGCGAGGGTGCGGCGGCCTCGCAGCAGCCGCAGGCGTTCGCGGACGGGCACGTCGCGGCGCTGCATGGCGACCGAGGTGAGTTCCAGGGTGAGGAAGAAGCCGGAGACGCAGATCCCGAGCACCGGGATCACCGTCTGCCCGACGACGGGGACGAAGCCGAGGAAGAACAGCGGGACGGTGAACAGCAACGCGCGGTACAGCACGTACACGCTGTCGCACAGCGACTGCCACAACTCCCGCCACAGCGGCCGGTCCACGCCGGGCGGGCAGCCGCCCTCGGACTCCTCGACCTCCTCGGACAGCTTCTCGTAGAACGGGTCGCCGATCAGCAGCGTGACGGCGGTGAAGGTGAGAACCGCGAGGAGCAGCGCGCTCAGCCAGAGCAGCACGGCGAAGACGTTCCGCAGGACCGACCGCCAGGGCGAGCCCCAGTCGTCCGCGAAGGGCGTGGCCCAGGCCGCGAAGTCGTCCGCCCAGAAGGCGAGTCCGGTCAGCGCGGCGGCGTACAGCGCGAACGCCAGCAGCGCGGGCAGCAGTCCGAAGCCGAACCAGCGGAGGTGCCCGCCGATCCAGCGCTGGCCACGCCCCAAGTACCGCAGCCCCACAGCGAGATCACCCATGGCGGCACACTACCGCCGCGGCGCGTACGCCTCCGCCGCAGGCCCGCCGCGGGCGTCGCCGCTACGGGAGCCTGGACGCGGGACCGTGTTCTGGGGGCGGTTTCCGCGTCCAGACCCGCCTGCCGCTGGAGGTGACCCCGTGACTGTACGTGTCGTACCGGCGGATGAACAGGCAGTGGTACGTGGTGGTTTCCGCGTGATTCCCGACGCCGAACCGGGCCTGGGCGTGGCCGGGGGACTGCGGACGGTGAGGAAGCGGCCGTCCTGTTCCGGACCGGCTGCCCGCGCGGCTCAGTCGTTGGCGTGCAGCGCGTCGTTGAGGCCGCCCCAGGAGCCGGTGCGCTGGAGCGCCTCGACGGTGCCGGTGGTGGAGTTGCGGCGGAAGAGGAGGTTGTGGGCGCCGGACAGTTCCAGCGCCTTGACCACGTCGCCGTCGGGCAGCGTCACGCGCGTACCGGCCGTGACGTACAGGCCCGCCTCCACGACGCAGTCGTCGCCCAGCGAGATGCCGATACCGGCCTCGGCGCCGAGCAGGCAGCGCTCCCCGATGGAGATGACCTGCTTGCCGCCGCCGGAGAGCGTGCCCATGATCGAGGAGCCGCCGCCGATGTCGGAGCCGTCCCCGACGACGACGCCCGCGGTGATCCGGCCCTCCACCATGGAGGTGCCGAGCGTGCCCGCGTTGAAGTTGCAGAAGCCCTCGTGCATCACGGTGGTGCCCGCCGCCAGGTGCGCGCCGAGCCGTACGCGGTCCGCGTCCGCGATGCGTACGCCGCCGGGCACCACGTAGTCCGTCATGCGCGGGAACTTGTCGACGCTCGTCACGCTCAGCTGCGCGCCGCTCGCGCGGGCCGCCAGCCGCGCGCGCTCGACGCCGTCGGCCGGTACGGGACCGAGGGTGGTCCAGGCGACGTTGGCGAGCAGCCCGAACATGCCCTCCAGGCTCTGCCCGTGGGGGCGTACGAGCCGGTGGCTGAGCAGGTGCAGCCGGAGGTACACGTCGTGCGCGTCGAGCGGCTTGTCGTCCAGGGAGCCGATGACCGTGCGCACGGCGACGACCTCCACGCCGCGGCGCGGGTCGGGCCCCAGCGCCTTCGGGGCGTCGGCGCCCAGCAGTTCGGCGGCGCGCTCGGCGGTCAGCCGCTCGGTCCCGGCCGGTTCGGCGGCGTCGGCCAGCGCGGGGGCCGGGTACCAGGTGTCGAGGACGGTGCCGTCGTCGGCGACGGTGGCGAGCCCGGCGGCGACGGCGCCGGTCGTACGGGTGCGGGGTGCGTCGGTCATGACGTGCACGCTAACCGGCGGGCGCGGGCGCTGGCGAACCGGCCCGCCCCGGTGCGGGCCGGGCCGGTCCGGGCGGCGGGCGGGTCACACCGGCGCGGCGAGGCCGTCCACGAGCGCGCGGACCTCGGCGGGCACCACCGGCCGGTCCGTCAGGAGGAGTTGGAGCATCAGCCCGTCCAGCAGCACGGTCAGGGCGCGGGCGCGGGCCGCGTCGCCGGTGCGGCGGCGCAGCAGCTCCGTGAGCGCGTCCAGGCACCCGGCGGCGATGGGCCGGAGGCCGGGGTGGTGCAGGGCGGCGAGGTACAGCTCGTACTCCAGCCGGGCCCGGGTGCGGTCGCCGGACAGGGAGTCGGTGACGAAGCGAACGACCTCCTCACCGAGCGGTAGGTCCGGGTCGACGGCCTCCACCCAGCGTTCGACGGTGGCCAGCCACTCGTCGCTGACCTGCCCGAGGGCGGCGACGAGCAGGTCGTCGCGGGACGCGAAGTGGTACGAGGTGGAGCCCAGCGGCACGTCGGCCTCGGCGGCGACCCGGCGGTGGCTCAGACCCGCGACGCCGTCCCGGGCCACGACCCGGATCGCCGCGTCGATGATCCGCTGGCGGCGCTCCGGGTCGTAGCGGCGGCCCATCAGTGGGCCCCGCCGAGGTTGAGCACGACGACGCCCGCGATCACCAGCAGCAGCCCGAGGATCTTCGCGGTGGTCACGGCCTCCCCGATGAAGACCATGCCGATGGCGGCGACGGCGGCGGTCCCGGCGCCGGACCAGATGGCGTACGCCGTGCCGACGGACATCGTCTTGAGGGTCTGGGCCAGCAGCGCGAAGGCCACGACGTAGCCGACGACCGTGCCGAGGGAGGGCCAGAGGCGGGTGAAGCCGTCGCTGTACTTCATCGCCGTCGTGCCGAGGATCTCGGCGAGTATCGCGCTCCCGAGCATCACGTAGACCATGTGGACGACCGTACACAACGATGCGTACGACCGTCCACACCGGCCTCCGGGATCCCCCGACCGTCCCCGGTCAGGGCGCGCGCTGCTCGACCTCCGGCGGCGCGGACGCCCCGACGACGCCGTTGAGAGCAGCGGTGACACCGGCCTGGAAGCGACTGGTGGCGTTCAACTCGTCCATGATCTCGGCGATGTGCCGCCGCACCGTGCGCAGCGACATGCCCAGCCGACGGGCGACGGTCTCGTCCTTGAGGCCGGTGGCGAGCAGGCGCAGGATCGTCTCGTTCACCTGGCGTGAGACCTGCTCGAGGCCCTCGCTGGCGGCGTCCACGAACGGGGTGGCGGAGTCCCAGGTCTGCTCGAAGACGTCGCAGAGGTAGCCGACGGTGTCGGGCTCCCGTATGACGACGGCACCCCAGGACTCGTCCTGCAACGGGATGAAGGCGCTCGCGCGGTCGAAGACGATCAGCCGACCGAACAGCGCGTGCGCGGTGCGGTATTGGCCTCCGAGGGCGGAGGCGGCGGCGACGTACGCCTGGCTCGGAGCGTGGAAACGGGCCGTGTGGTGGTAGAGGGTGCGGATACTGACGCCGCGTTCGAGGAGCCGGCGGTCACGGGTGATCGCCTCCTGCATCGCCTCCGGCACGCGATGACCGCCGCCGGGCTGGGAGCTGATCATCTCGGTCCGGCAGTCCTCGGAGGCCCGGTTCAGCGTGGCACGCACATCCTCCAGGGTGTCGATCACCTCGAACGCGCGGGCGTCCGGAGGGCGGTGCTCCTCGTAGGACGGCCGAAAGCTGGACAACTCCTCCTCGTAGAGAGCCACTTGGTACTGGCTCTGGCGAATGCGGGCCTCACTCGGGGCGGACAGCCGGGCGAGGGCGGCCTCCGGGGCCCGGGCGAAGCCGACGGCGGGATCGACCGGCGACCGGTAGACGAGGTGCGCGTCGAGCAGGCGCTGGACGCTTTCGGCCACTTCCTGCCGGGAGGTGCCTAATTCCGCCGCCGCGGCGTCCGCGCTCAACGAGCGATGGCGCAGGACCCAGGTGTAGACCGCCACGTCGACCTCCCTCAACCGCCCAGCGCGCGAGGAGATCTGACCGAAATCCCACATTTTGTTTCTCTGACACCTTACTGCCACGCAACTTGCTGAAGGGTAGGCGGCCTGGAGCAGACACAACTGGTCAACCATTCTAAATGGTGCGCCCACACCATCGTTCACGGGTGTTTCCACCGCACTCCCGCAGGAAGCGACACATGACACGTTCGACGCTCCGCCGCTGGATCACGGCTGCCACCCCTGCCGCCCTGGCAGTCGTCCTGTCCCTCTACGCGCCGACCTCGTCCGTCGCCGCACCGCGGTCGACGCAGCCGGGCGCGAGCTCGGCGCCGTCGTCGGAGACGCAGTCCCATCGCGGCAACAGCTGCGACGGGGACAGCTCCTGGGGCGGCCGCTGAGCCATGTTCCCCGGGGACGGTGGACCTCCGGGCCTCCCGTCCCGGTTCCCCCGTCCCCGGATCCCGGCTGTCCCCCGACGTCGCGAAGGGGCGGTGCGCCGTCCCGGCGCAGGCCGTTCCCGCACCTCCGATGGGCCGCGCGAGCGCGAGGCCCCGCACCGCGAGGACGGCTGGCGCCCCGCCCGCTCCGTACCCGCGCACGGCTCCGTGGCGGCGGGTGACTGGCGCCGCCTCGAGGTGCCACGTGCCGGCTCGGGCGTCCCGGCACGGACGGTACGGGCTCCCCACGGGAGTGGCGGATCACCGTTCCGACGCTGACGCAGCTTCTCTCCCAGGAGGTTGGATTGATCCCAGGGCTCGGATTCGACGTACTCGGCGAGGTGCGCGCCCATCGGGACGGCAGAGAGCTGCCCCGGCTCGGGGCACCCCAGCAGCAGGGCACGCTGCTGGTGCTCCTCCTGCTCGCGGGACAGGCCGTGTCGATGAGCCAGCTCGTCCGGGCGCTCTGGGGCGAGGACCCTCCCGCCGCGGCCGTACGCAGCATCCGGACCCACATCTGGCGGCTGCGCGGACTCCTGGGCGGCGACGGGGCACCCGCCCGCGAACTGGTCTCCGTCGGTGACGGCTACCGCCTGGACATCGACGCGTCCGCCGTGGACGCGAACCGCGCGGAGTCGGCGTGGAAGAAGGCGGCGCGGCTGCGGCTCGCCGGGCAGTCCGAAGCGGCCGGCGACCTCCTCGACGGGGCCATCGAACTGTGGCGCGGCGACCCGCTCGCCGGAGTGCCGGGCCCCTTCGCCGAACGGCAGCGCGACAGGCTCTCCGAACTGCGCCTGACGATGGTCGAGGAACAGCTGGAACTCGATCTCACCCGCGGCCGCCACCAGACGACCGTCCTACGCCTCCGCGAACTGGCCGACGCGTACCCCCTGCGCGAGCGGCTGCACGGCCTGCTGATGCGGGCCCTGTACCTGGCCGGCCGCCAGACCGACGCCCTCGCCGTGTTCAGCGCCGCCCGCACCCTGCTGGTGGAGGAGTACGGCCTGGAGCCCGGTCCGCAGCTGACGGAACTCCACCAGCGCATCCTGCGGGGGGACCCCCGCCTGGCGGCGGCCGTCGCGACGCCGGCACCCCCGCCGCCCGGCCCCGCACGCCTGGTGCCCGCCCAACTGCCGCCCGACCTGCCCGACTTCACCGGGCGAAGGGCCGAGGTCGACGAGTTGTGCGCGCTGCTGACCGGGAACCGCGGCAGTGCGCCGCCCGTCGTCTCGCTCACCGGCATGTGCGGCGTCGGCAAGAGCGCCCTGGCCGTGCACGTGGCGCACCGGGTGCGGGACGCCTATCCCGACGGCCAGCTGTTCTGCGGCCTACGGGGCACTGGCGACCGCCCCGCGCGCAGCGGTGAGGTGCTGGCGGGGTTCCTGTCCGCGCTCGGCGTGGAGTCGGTACCAGCCGGAACGGCGGCCCGCTGCCGGATGTTCCGTTCCCTGCTCGACGGCAGGCGGATGCTCCTGCTGCTCGATGACGCGCGCGACGCGGACCAGGTGCGGAACCTGCTGCCGGGGTCGCCCAGTTGCGCCGTGGTGGTCACCCACCGCACGCGGCTGGCCGGGCTGCCGGTCAGCCGCCAGCTGGGACTGCGGGGCTTCGACCACCGGGAGTCGCTGGAACTGCTCGGCCGGACCCTCGGAAGGCGTCGGCTCGACCGCGAGCCCGACGAGGCGTCGCTCCTCACCCGTACCTGCGGCGGACTGCCGCTCGCGCTCCGCGTCCTGGCGAGCCGCCTGGCGGCCCGGCCGGACTGGTCCCTCGCCGCGATGGCCGAACGTCTCGGAGACGAGCGGCGCACCGTCGCGGAACTGCGTGCGGGCGAACTCGCCGTGGGCGGCGCCCTGGAGCCCGGGTACCGCCGCCTGCCGCCGGATCAGGCGCGCGCCCTGCGGCTGCTCGCGGCGGGCACGGGCGAGCGCATCACGGTCTCCGCCGCCGCGACGTTGCTCCGCACGGACCGGTGCGCGGCGGAGTCCCTCCTCGAAGGGCTCGCGGACGCGGCGCTGCTGGAGCCCTCCACGGTGGGCAGCTACACCATCCATCCCCTGGTGCGCTGCTTCGCCCGCCATCACGCGCGGGCGGAGGCCGTGGCGAAGCTCCGTACGGCGCCCACCCCGTCCGCCGCCCCGCGTCGGGCCGGGCTCGCCGTGGCCCGGCCGAAGTGACGGCGGCAGGCGCGGCGGACAGCGGGGCCCGCCGCGCGGCACCACCACCGCCGAGGGCACCGGACTCCCCGGTTCACCGGAGGTCCTCCTCCTGGTAGGCCGCGGCCTGGGTCGTGTAGGACTCCGCGTAGCGTCCGCCCGCCGCCATCAGCTCGGTGTGGGTGCCCTGTTCGGCGACGCGCCCGCCGTCCAGGACCACGATGTGGTCGGCTCCGCGCACGGTCGAGAAGCGGTGCGAGACCAGGAGGGTGATGCGGCCGGGGTCCGCCCGCGCCTGGCGCGTGAACACCTCGTACAGCTCGTGCTCGGCCAGCGGGTCGAGAGCGGCCGTCGGTTCGTCGAGGACGAGCAGCAGCGGATGGCGGCGCATCAGGGCGCGGGCCAGCGCGAGGCGCTGCCACTGTCCCTGGGAGAGTTCCACTCCCCCGTAGATCGTGCCCAGTTGGGTGTCCAGACCGTCGGGCAACCGGTCGACGATCGGGGCGGCCCCCGCCTCGCGCACCGCGCGGGCGACCTCCTCCCGGTCGTCCATCGCCTCCGGCTCGCCGATCCCGACGGTGTGGCGGACCGGCAGCTGGAAGCGGAAGAAGTCCTGGAAAGCGCCGGTGAGGTGGCCGCGCCAGGCGGCGCCGTCCACCTCGTCCAGGGGTACGCCGCCGACCGTGATCCTTCCCGCGGTGGGCGCGTACATCCCGCTCAACAGCTTGACCAGGGTGGACTTGCCGGCGCCGTTCACACCGACCAGGGCGACCGCGGCTCCGGGCCGGAGCGTGAGGTTCACCCCCGACAGGGCCGGCTCGCGCGCCCCGGGGTAGGTGAAGGCGAGGTCGCGCACCTGGATGCCGTGCTCCGGCGCCCGCGGGACGGGGCGGGTGCCGGTGGGCCGCTGCCGGCGGGCGTAGGCCAGCAGCCACAGGTAGTGGTCGGTGGTGTCGCCCGCCTCGGCGACACGGGAGAAGCCGTCGACGGTGCCGCGGATCTGGGAGCGCAGCTGGGTGCCGAGCGTGATGACCAGCATGAGGTCGCCGAGGGAGGCCGCGTCCCGGGAGACCAACGAGACGGTGAGCACCAGGGCGCCGATGAACCCGGCCGCGTAGCAGACCCAGCCGGTGAGCTGCCAGCCGATCGCGCGGAGCCGGGCCCTGAGGACGACGGTGGCCACACGGGTGCGGGCGGAGTGGGCGGTCTCGTCCAGTACGGCCCCGGCTCCGGTGAGATAGATCTCCTTGCCCGTTTCAGGTGTCAGGAACATGCGGTGCACCCGGTCCTCCAGGCGCTGCTCCTCGGCCGTAGCGGCACGAGCCGCGGCCAGACCGTGCCGGGCCCGTTTGGCCGCCCACAACGGCGGGAGCGCCAGCAGCGCCAGTACGGCGAGGGCCGGATGGACACCGGCCAGGAGCCACACCGACAGTCCGGCGCTGAGCACCCCGATCGCGGTGTCCGACAGGGACCAGCAGGAACCGGCGAGCGCAGCGGTGTGGCGGCGCAGCAGTTCCAGTCGGTTGAGGTAGTCGGGACGTTCGAGGTGTTCGAGGGTGGGGAGGGAGGCGGAGGCGGTGAGGATCTCCCGGTTCACCTCCAGGTCCACGCGATCGGTGAGGTCGTGCTGGTAGTTGTAGCGGACGCGGTTGCCCGCCGCGGCGGTGACGTGGGCGGCGACCCCCAGCAGCACCGCCGGGGCCAGCGCGCCCGGCAGCCCTCCCCCGGAGCCCTGCACCGCGTCGACCACCCAGCGCTGGCTCAGGCCCGTCGCCGCGACGGCGCCCGTCTGGGCGAGGGAGAGGCCGAGGACCACGCTCACCACGAGCGGGTCGATGCGCCAGGACAGCGCGAAGGTGTGGCGTGCGGTGCGCAGGGTGCCGGCCCCGGGTACCGCCGCGCCTTCCGGGCTCCTGGCGCTCATCGTGGGGCTCCCCTCTCGCCGGTACGGTGCCGGGTGTCGGTGAAACGGGCGGCCTGGAGCCTGAAGAGGCGGGCGTACTCGCCGTCGGCGTCCAGCAGTTGGCGGTGGGTGCCCTGTTCGGTGACCCGCCCGGCCTCCAGCAGGGCGATGCGGTCCGCCTGGCGCACCGTCGACAGGCGGTGGGAGATGAGCACCACCGTCGCCCCGCTGATCTCGGCGACGACCCGACGGTAGAAGTCGGCCTCCGCGTGGACGTCCAGGTGGGCCGTCGGCTCGTCCAGGACGAGCAGGTCGCGGCCGTGCTCGACGGCGAAGACGGCGCGCGCGATCGCGACGCGCTGCCACTGGCCGCCGGAGAGGTCCGTGCCGCCGGCGCGGTCGGCGCTGAGCACGGTGTCGTAACCGTCGGGTCCCCGCTCGGCGAGGGTGTCGATGCCAGCGCGACGCGCGGCGGCACGGATCCCTTCCTCGTCGTGGCGGTGCTCGGGCGCCGAGAGCGCGATGTTGTCGGCGAGCGAGAGCGGATAGCGGTTGAACTCCTGGAAGACGACCGCGACGCGCGCGCGCCAGGCAGCCGCTCCCGCCTCGTTCAGCAGCTCGCCGTCCACCCGCAGCCGACCGGCGGTCGGCAGGTAGAGCCCGGCGAACAGTTTGATCAGGGTGGTCTTGCCGGCGCCGTTGTGCCCGACCAGTGCCAGGACCTCGCCGCGGCGGACCGTCAGGTCGAGGCCGTCGACGACCCGGTGCCGCCCTGCGGGGTACGTGAAGACGAGCCCCTCGGCGCTCAGCTCCGCCGGACCGCGCCTCTCCACGGCGGCGGCCGGTGCACCGGCCCGGCGGTGAACGGCACCGGCACCGGGCGGGCCTCCGGTCCCTCCGTGGGCGGCGTCCAGCCGTTCCATCGCACGCACCGCCCCGAGGCCGTACTCGATGTCGAAGGCCTCGCGCCCCATGGAGGCGATCTGGAAGACGTTCCACGCGGCAACGATCACGGCCATCAGGTCGCCGGCGGGAAGGTCGCCGCGTGCGGCGGCCCACCCCGGCAGCAGCAGCGCCGACCCGGCAGCGACCGCCGCCAGCAGGGCGATCCACCCCTGCTGGCGCAGGATCTCCCGGCGGGTCGACCAGATCGTCTCCGCCCAGTCCAGCAGTTCGCGGGTACGCCGCCGGACCACCCAGTCGTGCAGGCCGAAGAGACGGACCTCCTTGGCCGCGGGCCCGGTCGAGGCCACGTCGCTCCAGTACTCCGCCCGGCGCCGCATGCCCTCGCGCTCGTCGCGCACGTCCGCCAGGTGCACCCACCAGCGTCGGATCAGCGCCCGGTTGACGAGGCAGACCAGCAGCAGGACGACGGCCAGAGCCGGGGAGAAGGCCAGGGCGACCACGGCGGCGGAGCCCAGCGCCCCCAGGAAGCGGAAGCAGAGGCGGAGTTGGCCCACCGCCGCGGTGCCCGGTGACCGGACCCGGCCCTCACCGACGTCCGAGGCGCGGGCGGCGTCGTCGGCGAAGGCCGGGTCCTCCAGATGCGCCATGGTCGGCGGCGCCACGGCCAGGCGGCGTACGCGGCGGCGCATACGGGCGTCGACGCGCCCGGCGGTGTACTGCTCCAAGGCCCTGCCCACGGAGGTGAGGATCTCGTCGGCCACCAGCAGCGCGGAGAGGGAGGCCAGCGGCCACGTCACCTCCGACGCGGTCACCCGTCCGGTGGCGGCGCCGGTGAGCCCGGTCACCAGCCAACCGGTGCCCGTCGCGGTGAGGGCGGGCACCGCTGCCGTCCACAGGTGGACGAGAACGAGGAGGGCGCTGACGTGCCGCTCGGCGGCGGCCAGCCGCAGAAGGCCGACACGGTCGCCGAGCAAGGACCACGAAGCCGTCCACCAGCGCGCCCGCCGGTCCGTGGTCGTCGCGGGGCCGCCCGGCGGGAACGGCGGGGACGTGTCGGCACTCATCGGTCCGCGCACTCCCGGTCCGAGCACTCCCGGTCCGCGCACTCCCGGTGCGGGACGCAGAGTGCTGCCGCGACGCGTAGCGGCCAGGGCCCCAGCAGGTCGTCCGGAGTGGGCCCGGCGTACCCCAGCAGCGCGAGTCGGCGCACCACTGCCGGGGCGAGGACAGCGGTGCCGCCCTGCCGCGCGTACGGAAGGTCCAGGTCGACGGGGGTGTCGCCCAGAGCGACGGACAGGGCCTTCGTCAGCGCCCGGTCGGCCGCCCCCCGGTCGGAACCGCGGCGGTCGACAGCGACCGCGCGGGGCTCGGCGGCGGGCGGCGGGGGCCCGGGGTCCGGCAGCTCGTCCTGCCAGACGAACTCGTGCGGGCAGACGAGGTCCACGTCCTCCCGGAGCGCGGACAGGACGCGGTTCCGCACCTCCGTCTGCAGGCTCGGCCTGCCGACGAGCCGGGCGACGAGGACCCGTTCGCCCGCCGCGCGGTCCACGACGCCGACCGAGGCGGCCTCGACGCCCTCGACCGTGCGGATCAGCCGCGTCAGTTCGGCCGTGTTCACCCAGCTGGGACCGACGCGGGCCCAGCCCTCCCCGTACCGGGCGGTCGGGAGCCCGAACCGCTCGGCCGCCTCCGAGACCGTCACCCGCGCGAGGTCCGGCTGGTCCGCCCAAGCGACGAGGAACTCCTCCATTCCGGCCAGCAGGCTCCCGATCCGGCGCTGCTCGATCACCGTACGGTGGGCGATGAGGTCCAGAACCGCCTCCCCGTCGCTCGGGTAGCTCCTCAAACTGAGGTCCGTGTACTCGTCGCGCCACAGGCACTCGCGCTCTTCCACCCGGGTGGGGCGGGCGGGCGTGCCGGGGCCCTCCAGGACCTTCTCGAACCGGCTGCTGAAGTTCACGAGCGTGCCGAGCCGGATCGCGTGGCCCCGCCGCGCCTCGACGCGGGCTTTCAGGTCCCGGAACCGCAGGTACGGGTACCGCGCGTGCCTGGCCCCCGCGAGTGTGCGGTTCTCGGTCTCGGCCACCAGTTCACCGATGGCGGTGTCCGGCGCGGGGTTCACGCAGACCAGCGCCTCCTGGAAGAAGCAGCCGACCGAACGCTCGAGGCCCCGGAAGCGGTTGGAGAAGTTGGTCTTGAAGACGGTTCTGGGGTTTCCGGACAGCACGGCGACGGCCACCGCGAACAGCGCGGAGACACGTACGGACACGCTCGGCCCCGCGTCCCCGTGCATCTTCCTCAGCGCCGACAGGAGCCGGGAGGAGTGGAGGGAGAACCGCAGGTAGTGGCTCCCGGCCTCGGCGTGCAGACCCTTGCCGGCCGTGGAGCGGAATCCCGGGAACTGCGCCGCGGGCGCGGCGGACAGGACGTCCTCGCAGTAGCGCAGGGCCCTGCCGCTCCGGGCGTCCCACGCCCCCGAGTCCTGCTCCCGCGCGACCTCGGCCGGCTGCGGGCTCTCCGTACCCCGCCCGGCGGTGCTCGCGGTGGCCCCGCCCGACGGGGGCAGCCCGAGGTACCCCTCCAGGTCCGCCCGCAGGACGGGGAGGCTCATCCCGTCCGCCGCCATGTGGTTCAGCAGCAGGACGAGCGTTCTCGCGCGCTGCCCCACCACCGTGTACCCCAGGCGCAGCGGAAGGTCCGCCGCCTGGTCCATGGGAGGGTCGAAGAGGGCGCGGAACACCGCCTCGACGTCCTCCGGTTCGTCGCCGTCCCGGCGGAACGGGGCAGGGGTGTCGAACTCCGCAAGGATCGACTGGTACGGGACGCCGGAGCGGTCCGTCGGACAGACGGTGCGCAACGCCTCGTGCCGGAGCATCAGTCGCCGCACCGCTCCGGGAATCGAACCTTCGGGGACGCCTCTCCCCGGGAGGCGGACGGTGAGGGGGATCTTCGCGCTGTCGACGACGGGGAACGGGAGGTGGTACTGGTACCAGTACGGCTCCTGGGACCACAGGAGAGGCGCCCGGGACTCCTCGGCGGAGGACGGCGTGTGCGGGTCCCCGCACACCGGGGCGTGCCGCTGCGTCATGGTGCTCCTTCCAGCAGGAGGGGTGGCCGCGGGGAACCGCGCCGTTCGCCGGGCGCGCTCCCGCTTCCGCGGCCGTACGCGTCCGCCCCGGGCGGGTTCACAGCAGCGTCACGCCGCGGTCGACGAGACACAGCGCGCCGTTGGCGGTCCACAGCCGGTCGTTGGAGTGGTTCAGCGCGGCCGAGCGCAGATCCCGCAGCGTCCGCTCCAGCGGTACGGGCGAGTCCGCGCCGTACCCGACCGTCAGACCGGCGAGCTGCACCATGCGGTCGACCGCCTGGTAGGTCAGCTCGGAGGCCGCCACCTTCAGGGAGTTGAGGTGGATCTGCACGTCGGCGGCGTCCGGCCGGGACCCGTCGGCGCGCACCCGCTCCACCTCCCGGAGCACCCCGCCGAGGTAGCCGCTGACCAGTTCCAGGTCGAGCCTGGTCCGGCCGAGGCGCTCGCGCACCAGCGGGGAGGAGAGGCGGTCGCGCTGCTCCCTGCTGAGCCAGCGCACCAGGGCGGAGAACGAGGAGCGGGCGGCGCCGAGCCAGCAGGCGCTCCAGAGCAGGTGTCCCACCGGGGCCATGCTGTCCAGGGCGACCTCACGGAAGCCGCCGGACGGACCGACGACCTGGTCCGTGGGCACCGTACCGGAGAGGGTGAGCGCCCCGCTGGCCGTACCGCGCATGCCGAGGGTGTTCCAGCCCCCGGTCGTCTCGACCGTGAGCGCGGCGCGGTCCGCGTAGACCAGGCTGACCGCGTGCTCCTCCGCGTCGGCCGCCTCGCGCATGGTGACCAGGAACCCGTCGGCGTACTCCCCTCCGGTGACCACCGGGGCCTCGCGCCGCAGCAGCAGCTCCTCCCCGGACCCGCGCTCCAGGGCGTCGGCCGCGGAGAACAGGTGGCCCCCGGTGGCCTTGCCCGTGGTGACGGACGCCAGGTACACCTCCCCGGCGGCCACCCGGGGCAGCAGGTCCGCGGCCAGCCGTGGGCCGGCGTGCCGGACCAGGACGTCGACCTGTTGGCAGTGCATCGCCCAGATCATCGCCGTGGACAGGCAGCCCCCGGCGAGGCGCTGGGCCGTCCCGACCAGGTCGGCCAGTCCACGTCCCGGCCCTCCGTGGCGGCGGGGCACCGGGAGGCCGAGGCAGCCCGCGCCGCGCAGGGCGGCGAGGTTCTCCACGGGGAAGCGCGCGGCGCGGTCGACGTCCGCGGCGTTGGCGGCCAGCAGGGCGACGAGCGCGTCCGGACCGTCCTGCGCGCCGCCGTCACGGGCGGCTCGGGCGGGGGCGGGGCGGGGGCGGGAGTCAGACACGTGGAGCCACTTCCTCCGAGTTCACGACCAGACGGCGGGCACCGCGGACACGGGGGCCGTCGACGACGACCTCGACCGGCCCGGGATGGCTGAGGAACCCGAGCAGGCTGGCGGTCGGGCCGTAGGCGCCGGTGTTGGGCACGGCCAGCAACTGGCCCGGTCGCGGACCGACCAGACGCGTCGAGGCGCTGAGCACGTCGAGCGGGGTGCAGAGCGGGCCGGCCAGCGTCACCTCCGTCTCCTCGCCGTCGCCGCTCCCGCCGACGGTGAGGGGCCGGGCGCCGGGCGACATCAGACGGCCGAGACCGGTCATCCCGCCGAGCACGTGCACCCCGGCGTCCAGGACCACGAAGGTCCGGCCGCCCGACGACTTGACATCGAGGACCCTGGTGAGCAGCGTGCCGGCGGCGGCCGTCAGGTAGCGGCCCGACTCGAAGAGGATGCGCGGCCTGCCCCGGCGCCAGCCCGGGAACGTCGCGTCCAGCCCGCTCGCGAGGCCCGCGGCGAGGTCCGGATGGCGGACCAGCGCGCCCGGCCGGGCCATGGGCGCGGGAAAGCCACCGCCGAGGGCGAGCAGGCGCGGCGTGAAGTCCGCCATGTCGCAGACGAGACGGACGGCGGCGACGGCGTTGTGGAACTCCTGGAGCAGTGCGGCGGGGTCCTCGACGTTGGTGGCGCTGAAGGTGTGCGTGCCCACGGGGCGGGCTCGGCCGCGGGCCCGCAGGAGTGCGGCGACCGCCTCCGTGTCGGCCAGCTCGGTGCCGAACGCGGTGGGCCGCCCGGTCATGCGCAGGGCGCCGCGGGCGCTGCCGCGGGGGAGGTTGAGCCGCACGAGGTACTCGGCGTCGGTACCCGTACGTTCGCAGGCGTCGGCCAGCCGGTCCCGGTCGACCAGCGACTCCACCGAGAAGCGGCGCACCCCGGCGGTCAGGGCCTCGACGAGTTGCCGGAGGTTCTTGCCCGGCCCGGTGTACACGACCTCCTCCGGCGGGCAACCGGCGGCGAGGGCGGCGGCGAGCTCGCCGGACGAACTGACCTCCGCGCCGTCGACGTCGGCGAGGAGTCGGCCGACGACGTCCGGGTGCGGGTTCGCCTTCAGCGAGTACACGAGTCCGCTGGGGGTGGGGAGGTCCGCGGTGAGAGCCACGGCCGCGGAACCGACCGCTGCGAGGTCGTAGACGTACGCGGGGGTGCCGTACTCCCGGGCGATCCGGCTGAGCAGTTCGGGTGCCCCGGCGAGACCGGGCCGGCTCATCGTGGCCGCCCCGCCGTGCGCGGCGCCGTACGCAGTGCCGCGCGGTCCACCTTGCCGTGAGCCGTACGGGGCAGCTCCGCCAGCACGACGCAGCGGTCCGGCGCCCGCGCGGCACCGATGCGCTCCACCAGCGCGCGCAGCACCTCGGGGGCGGTGAGATCGGTGGCCACCCAGACGGTCAGCACGCCGTCGGCAGCGGGCGGCGCCGCAGCGGCCGACCGCACCCCCGGAACGTCCAGCAGGGCCGTCTCCAGCTCCAGGGTGCTCATCCGCCAGCCGCGGTGCTTGAAGAGGTCGTCGTTCCTGCCGAGGAAGTAGAGCCGCCCGTCCGCGTCGAGACGACCGGTGTCGCCCGTCCAGACGGCCGTGCCGTCGCCGTCCGGGGCCGGGGCGAAGCGGCGCGCGGTCTCCTCGGGGGCGTTGTGGTAGCCGGCCATCACGTGCGGACCGGCCGACACGATCTGACCGGCGGTGCCCGGCGGTCGTGGACGACCGCGTTCGTCCACGACGAACAGCCGGGTGCCCGGCAGAGCCCGGCCGACCGTACCCGGGTACGCCAGGTCCTCGTCGGGGTCGGCCGCGGTGACGCGCTTGCACTCGGTCATCCCGTACATGCACACCAGGGCGCTGCCGGGGAACGCGGCGCGGACCCGCGCGGCGTCCGCGCCGACGAGGGCGGCGCCGGTGTTGGTCAGCAGCCGGACCCGGGTGGGACGCGGGTCGCGCTCCGCGAGCCGCGCGAGCACGGCGCCGAGAGCGGGCACCAGGGGGAGCACGGTGACGCCGGCCTCCCGCAGCCGGGCCGTCTCGCCGGCCGACAACTCCCCCGGCGGCACGACCAGTTCGGCGCCGGCCAGCGCGCAGAGGAACAACTGGTAGAGCCCGTAGTCGAAGGAGAGCGGCAGCCGGTTCCAGACGACGTCCTCCGGCCGGTAGGCGAGGCGTTCGGCGATGGCGCGGGCGGCGAAGACCACGGCCCGGTGCGGGCAGACGATGCCCTTGGGGCGTCCGGTGGACCCCGAGGTGTAGAGCAGCAGCGCCTCGCCGGACGGTGCCGCCGCGGACCGGGTGTCCGGTACGGCGGCGGGGCGGGGTCCGTCGCGCAGCAGCGCGGGGGCACGGACGACGGTGGCGCCGCCGACGGGCGGGGCTGGCGCGTCGTCGTCGGCCACGACCAACACCGGCTGCGCGTCGTCCAGCAGGTGGGACAGCTCGAACCGGCTGCTCTCCGGACGCGCCGGGATGAGGGAGCAGCCGGCTCGCAGCACGCCGAAGAGCAGTGCGGCGAACTCCCGTCCGGGCCGCAGTACCGAGAGCACCCTGCCGCCGGGCTCGACGCCGTGCTCGGCGAGGTTCCGCGCGACCCTCCGGCTGGCCGCGGAGAGACGGCTCCAGGTCCAGGAGCCGGCGGCGTCCCGTACGGCGGGGCGTCCGCCGTACAACCGGGCGGCCCGGTCGAGGACGGCCACCAGATCGGCGGCCCCGGTCGGGGCCACAGCGGGGGTGCCGGGCCCGCGGTCCGCGGTCACCCGCCCTCACCGCCCGGCCGGGGCGGCGGATGGTGGGGACCGCCGAGCGCCGTCCCGCCGTGCCCGTCCGGCCGTACCGCGCGGCCATCGGCCGGTGCGCGGGTCCGGCCGGTGGCTCGGGCGGCGGGCGGGTCCGCGGGGCCGTCGGCCCGTGCGGGTGCGGCGTGGTCCCGGGCGGAGTTCCGCACCTCTTTCGCACCTACGGGAATGAACCTGACCCCGTAATTCGGCACGGCGTCAAGTTTCTTCAACACCCTGGTTCTCTCCACCGCGCACTCCGATATTACAGCTGGACCCCTGACTGTCACACATCGGAATTCGGATGTGTGCGTGCACGAATTCCCGGCGGGAGCACCTCGCTCCGTCGCCCACAATCTAGGGCGGGCAGATATACGTCCGATCTTCGATCGATCAGCGCTCCGGCCCGGAGTGCGCGGAGCGCTCGGGGTCCCCACCACCCGCGGCGGTACGCCCCCGAACCCGCCGGCCGCCGGGCCGCGCGCACCGCGGCGAGGAGGAGGTGTGCCGGTGCACCGACTCCGGCCCGTACGCGCCCCGTTGCCCGACCGGTGGTCGCCCCTCATACGCCGGCCGGGCCGCGCCCGGCGTGGCGCGAAGCGCGCGCCCGCCGCCGCCGCGAGGGAGGAGCCTCCGGCCGCACGGCAGCGGCGGAGAGGGGAGCAGCCCCGCCAGCGGTGGAGCGACTCCCCCCCCGCACCGATTTCCGCCCCGACGGTCGCAGCGCGTACGGTGTCCGCCCGACCCGCCCCTCCGAGGATTCCGGTGCGCCACTCGTCCGGTCGGGCGCCACGGGAATGGCGCGCCCCTTTTCCGTGGTCTCCCCGTACGACTCGGCACCGGAACGACAGAATGTATTCTGCGACGGTCCGATGCGTCACCGGAATGCGAAAGGCACCCCCATGGACAGGCGTGAGATCGCCGATATCGTGCGCGCACGGATCGGTGAACTTCTCGACCACCCCCGCACCATCGAGGAGGGGGACATCCTCTCCCACCACGGCCTCAACTCGCTGCTCGGCGTGGAGCTGACGCTCCGCGTCGAGGAGGAGTTCGACATCGCCTTCGAGGATGACGAACTCAACGTCGAGAACTTCGAGACGCTGCGGAACATCACCGACCTGGTGGCCGGGAAGGTGGCCGTCCGTGGCTGAGCAGGAGCGTGGGGAGATCGGCGGGGCGGACTTCTTCGCCCGCCTCGACGGGCTGGTCGCCTCGGCGGAGCTCGTCATCGACCGGCCGAGGGACTCGCGCCATCCGCGGGTCCCCGAGGCCGTCTACCCGGTCGACTACGGGTATCTCGACGGGACCACCGGCGGCGACGGCGACGGGGTCGACGTCTTCGCGGGCGACGCGTCGGAAGCGGGCGTGGTCGGCGTGTTCCTGACCGCCGACCCCGTCAAGCGCGATGTGGAGGTGAAGATCCTGCTGAACTGCTCAGCCCAGGAGGTCGAGCAGGTGCACCGGTTGCTCAACGGCGTGCTCGAGATCGGCGGCCTGCTGGTGCCCCGCCGGTAGGGCCGGGTGACCGCGGCCCCGGGCTCCGCCTCAGGGCCCGGCCCCCTCCTGCCGCGGCAGCGGCCCGGCCCGGTGGGCCTCCGCGTACGGAAGGAGGTCGAGCCCGCGGTGGTCGCAGTCGGCCGGACAGCCCAGGAAGCACAGGCGCACCGTTCCGGCCGGGGCACCGAAGTCCCGTCCGTCGCCGACACGCAACGCGTGCCCGTGGCGTAGGTGGTCCACCGGCTCCTCCACGTCGAGTCGCAGCAGCACGCTGGCGCCGCCGTGCCGCGGGGCGCCGGAGACGGCAGCGGCGTGGGCGGTGAGCGCCGCCACTGTTCGGCAGCGGTCGAGCAGCCGTGAGAGGCCCCCGTCGGCGGCGAAGCGGGCCCAGGCCCGTTGCCAGACCGCCGGCGGGGCGGCGGCGCGCAGATGCGCCTCGACCGGCGGCGGCACCGTGTCACCGTGCAGCCACCCCAACCGGGCCCACGGCCCGGCGGCCTTGGCCATCGACCCGACGACGAACGCCCCCGGCACCCGGAGGGCGGCCGCGCTCCGGCCGGTGCCGAAGAACCGGTACGTCTCGTTCTGCACCAAGACGCCGCCGTCGTCGACGAAACGGGTCAGCCGCTCGACGGCCGGACGGTCCAGGCTCCAGCCGTCGGGGTTGCGCCACGGCGAGGTGATCCACAGCAGGTGCTCGCGGGCGGGGCGGGCGATCCGCAACGCCTCGTCGAGCTCCGCCCGGAGCACTTGGGCGCCGCACCGCTCGAAGGACGTGACGACGCCCGCATAGCTCGGCTTCTCCACGACGACCCGGCGCCCCAGGAGGGCGAACGACCCCACCAGGGGACGGATTCCGGAACTGACAAGCGGCCCGCCCTCCCCGGCGGGGAATCCGAGCACGGTGCCCAGCGCGGCCCGCAGTCCGGGGTCGCCCCGCCAGGGCGGCCGGGTGTCCCAGCCCGGCTCGCGGGCCGCCCGCCCGAGGCAGTGCCGCCACAGCTCCGCCAGATCGTCCGGCCACGGGTACGGGGCCCCGGTCACGTCGTGCATCAGAGCCCCGAACGGTCCCAGTCCAGCGCCCCGAGTCCGCGCGCGGCCCGGAAGCGGCCGACCTGCGCGGTGGCCCGTACGGTGGCGGCGTACCGCCCGGCCCGCCGTATCACCGGCAACTCGAACGGCAGCCGCGCGCGGAGCGCGCCGTCGTGCTCTGCGACAGCCGCGTGCGCGTCCTCGGCGTCGGCCGCGGTGGCCCCGTAGGAGAGCGGCAGGGCACGCAGGGCCGCCGCCACGGGGTGGGCGGACGAGGCGACGAGCGCGTGCAGGTGCTCCCGCTCGGGCACTCCCCTCATCCCGTCCAGGCAGCAGTGGCACACGAGGATCGCCTGCAACGCCTTCGCGCACGCCTCGACACACAGGTCCCAGTCGCCCGTGGACCGCGCCGCCTCGATGTCGTCCAGCGTGGGGTCGACCGAACGGGCGTAACGCCAGGCCGCGTTGGCCCCGTGCGTCGCGAGCCACGGGCCGTCGACACCGTCCTGTGGGGAGAGGACCGTCATCCCTGCAACCTCCTGTTCACCGCGTCCGGATCGGCGATCACGTCCAGTTGGGCACGCCGCAAGGCGTCCAGCAGCCGCCCCGGCGAGTGCTCCCGCAGCACTGTCACGAGGGGGCCCTCGGCTTCCAGCCACTCGGTGAACAGGCGGTCGTACCGGTTGGCCAGGAAGCTCCGCCCGGCCAGGTCGGTACGGTGCAGGCCCTCGGCGGGGCGGACGCGGACCGCCGCCAGGGCGTCGGCCGGCGTCCAGCCGAGCCGGGCGAGCAGTGCGGCGCCGCCGTCGGCGGGCGCTCCGGGAGCGGGCAGCGGCAACCCGAGGCGGCGGGCGCGCGCGGGCAGCCACTTCTCCCCCGTGGTCACCTCGCCCGCGGCCCGGCAGTGCACCTCCAGCACACCGCGCGCCGCACGGTTCCACAGGTAGTCGGAGGCCTGCGCGGTCCAGCCGTCCGCCCCGTCGCGCGCGGCACGTTCGGCGAGGAGCGCGACGGCGACCTCCGTCAGGGCCCGGTCGAGGGCTTGCCGGACGACGGCGGGCAGCAGCACCCGGACCTCGTCGTCGGAGAACACCGCCCCGGTCCCGGCCTCCAGCGGCGCGGCGTGCACCCAGCGGCAGAGCCAGCGCCGTTGAGCGCCCCGTACCGCGGGCTCCAGGGCGACCCGGCCGAAGGGCAGGTCCGCGACCGGGACCGCGCTCAGCCGGGCGACCTCGCGGGCGGGCCATCGGGCGGGGTACAGCTCCACGTCCACAGCGGTTTCGCCCGCGTGGAGCAGCCGGGGCCCGACGGGCTCGTCCAGCCCGTCGACCATGATGTGCACGTCCACGTCGCTGCGGGCGTTGCCGAAGCCGGAGGCGAGGGAACCGACGAGGTAGCGCGGTCCGTCCGCCTTCTCGTCGTCGAGGAGTGCGACGATCCGATCGGTGGTCAGTCCGACCGTTGCCAGCGCCTGTGCGGCACGGGGCGGCCGGGGCCGTACGGAGTCGCTCATCGCTCCGCCTTCCCCGCGTCGCGGACCACCGTGCGCGGCAGCACGCCCCACACCGTCGAGACGAAGACGGAGGAGCCGTGGGTCAGCGTGCGACGGCCGGGCGACCAGCGCAGCCCGTCGTCCGGCGCGCCCGATCCGGTGCGGTGCCCGGTCGGGGGCGCGGGCGCGGCGGTGTCCGCGGGAGGCGCGAGCGGGTCGCCGGGCCACAGGTCGCCCGCGTCCGCGCCCTCGCGGCGGAGCGCGCGGGCCAGTTCGAGGGGGACGAGCCGTACACAGCGCCACGGGGCGGGCCGACGCGGCAGCGCGGGCGCCGCGAGCACCCTCGGACGGGTGGGCAGGACGTAGAAGGCGAAGGCACCGAGGACGGCACCGGCGCGGGCCGGGAGCGAGCCGGTGTGCGCCCCGGCCTGCCCGAAGGCCCGGCCGGTGGTGCGCAGCACGCGGACGGGCGCGGTGCGGCGCATCAGTCCGGTGGCGACGACCGGCCGGGCGGCGCGGCCGGGACCGGCCGCCACCAGGTGCTCCAGGACGCCGCGCTGGTCGTCGTCGGTGCGGGTGATCTCCAGGACGACGCGTGCGATGCCCGCCAGGTGCCCGCCCAGCGCGGCGCGCCGGGCGTCGGCCACGAGGGCGGCGGTCTCCTCCGGGCGGAGCGTACGGGCAGCGACCCAGAGGTCGTTGACGTCCTTGACCGTGATGTGGACGTCCCCGCCGCTGTTGCCCAGCATCGGCCGCAGGTTCGCGACCGGCGGCAGCGGGCGCAGGCCCGGTCGGGTCGGCGCGGGCAGCGGCAGCAGTCCGCAGTGGCCGGTGGAGTAACCGGGGCCGAAGTGGAGGTCCACGGCGGCGAATCCGTCCGGTCCCGTGAGCTTGTACTGCCCGTAGGGCGTACCGTCCGAGGTCTGCTTGATCCACGGCAGCTCCCCGTGGTCGGTACGGTAGCCGTGCCGCCGCAGCCGGTCCGCGAGCGCCAGTGCCTCGTTCGCCGTGGTGACGCAGACGTCCGCGTCACGCAGTTCGCGCAGCCTGGGCTCCGGGTAGTCGGCCCGGCTGGAGAGGCCCTTGATGCCCCACACCGGGATGCCGAGTTCCGTCCCGAGGCGGTCGAGCAGCCCGGTCGCGGCGTCCAGCGTGGCGGCGCGCCTGATCCGCTCGGCCACGAAGGGCTCCAGTTCGCGGGTGAGTCCCGTTTCGTCGGGCACGGTGGCGAGGTGGTCGGCGGCGACGAGTACGGCACGGTTACGCCGGATCACGTCGGCGACGCGGTCCAGCGGGCGCACGCCGCTGCGGACCAGTGCGGCGATCCGGTGCAGCGTCTCCGCGACCGGCGAGGCGGGGGCGACGGCTCCCAGTTGCAGTTCCGGGAAGTCGGCCGGGGCAGGGCGGCGGGGCATGGTGGTCTCCTGGCAGGAGTCGACGGTTCGGGAGGGCCTGCTCGCCGGAGCGGGGCGGGAGGACGGAGCGGCGACAATCGGGGAATGACGACACGATCGGCCCGCGGAGCGGGCGAAGCGTCGGAACCGGCGCAACTGGTGGTGCGGAACGCCCGGTTGGCCGGCCGTACGGAGACGGTGGACATCCTGGTGCGGGACGGGAGGTTCGCCCGGATCGGCGCCCCGTCCGACCGTGGCGCGCCGGTCGCCGCCCGGGTCGTCGACGCCGACGGGCGGCTGGTGGTGCCTCCGTTCGTCGACGCCCACATGCATCTGGACTCCGCGCTCACCCTGGACCCGGCCGACCCCAACCGTTCGGGAACGCTGCGTGAGGGCATCGCGGTATGGGGGCGGGGCAAGGCCCGTCTGACGGGCCGGCAGATCCACCGCAACGCGCGTGAGGTGCTGCGCTGGATGGTCGCCGCGGGCACCCTGCACGTGCGCTGCCACGTGGACGTGGGTCCGGGCGCACCCGACGCGTTGAGCGCTCTGGCCGACCTGCGGGACCAGGCACGCGGCGTCTGCGACGTGCAGCTGGTGGCCTTCCCCCAGGACGGGCTGCTGCGGGAGCCGGGCCAGCGCGCGGCGCTGCGCGCCGCCATGTCCCGGGGGTGCGACGTGGTCGGTGGAATCCCGCACTACGAGCGCACGCCCCAGGACGCGGAACGGCACGTCAAAGAGATCTTCGACGTGGCGCAGGAGTTCGACGCCGACCTGGACCCGCACTGCGACGAGACCGACGATCCGGGCTCCCGTCTGGCCGAGGTGGTGGCCCGGGAGGCGCTCGCCCGCGGCTGGCAGGGCCGGGTCGCACTCGGACACTGCACCGCCATGGCCGCCTATCCCCCGGACGTCCTGGCTTCGGCGGCCGGGCTGCTCGCCCGCGCCGACATCGCGGTGGTCGCCAACCCGATGGTCAACGCGGTGCTCCAGGGCCGCGGGGACCCCCCGCCGGTGCGCCGCGGCATGGCGCCCGTGAGGCAGCTGCTGGAGGCAGGCGTCACGGTGGCGTACGGGCAGGACTCGGTCCTCGACGCCTGGTTGCCGCTGGGCACCGGGGACATGCTCGCGGTGGCCCAACTGGGCGCGCTCCTCGGTCACCTCACCGGGTACGAGCAGCTGGCCGGGGCCCTCGACCTGGTGACCCTCGCGGGAGCGCGGGTGATGCGGCTCGGCGAGCGCCACGGCATCGTCGAGGGCCGCCCCGCCGACTTCGTGCTGTTGGACGCCCGCGACCCGGTGGAGGCGCTGCGGCTGCTGCCCGCCCGGCTGCGCGTGGTGCGGCACGGACGCGAGGTCGCCCGGACCAGCAGCCCGCGCGGCGAGCTGATCGGCGGGTTCGCGCCCGGCCCGGTGGACCTCGGCCGTCACCGCTGACCCTCCGCGCCGACCGCGCGGGCGGCCCGGGCCACCGCGCCGCCCGGCCACTCCCCGTCGAGTCCCCACGCCGCGTCGAAGACCCGTACCTGGTGTTCCAAGCTGCGCCGGTAGAGCCGTCGCAGGGCGGCCCGTTCGGCGGGGCCCCCTTCGGCGGCGGCCTCCTCCACCACGCGGGCGTGCGCCGCGCACATCTCGGTACGGGTGCGCCGTGTGTACATGTCCGCCCAGCGGCGGTACGTGGGCGGGCCGGGGATCTCCCGGTCCGCGAACCGCGCGCCGATCACCTCGGTGAAGAGCGAGCACGGATAGACGGCGGCGGCGATCTGGGCGAAGGTGCCCTCGTAGCCCACGCGGACCAGGTGGTTGAGGTAGCCCTCGCGCGCCGGGGAGCAGGTCCACCGGTCGGCGGCGAGTTCGCCGGGATGTCCGAGCTCCTCGACGAGGGAGCGTTTCTCGTCGAGTTCCCCGGTTGTGGACAGGTCGTCCAGGACGTGGGCGGCCGCCTTGGCCCACGGGTGCCCGACGGGGGCCTTGGCGATGCCCAGGGCGAGGGTGCGGTTGAACTCGGCGACGTGCGGTCCGTCGTCGAGCTGGAAGAAGACGAAGCGCTCCGGGCTGAGGGAGCCCGCCGCCATGGCCTCGATCCACGGGTGGTGGCGGTACGCCTCCCAGACGTCGGCGCAGTGCCGTCGGCACTCCTGGAGGAAGTTCACCACTGCTCCTTCCCTCGTGTGAACCGGAACGGGGCGAGCCGGGCCTCCTGCTCCGCCGCGGATGCGGTCCGCCCGTCCTGATCGGCGACGAGCAGGTCGACGAGCAGATCGGCCGAACCGGGACCGGCGATGTAGCCCTCGCCGCCGTGTCCGAAGCAGCCGTAGAGGCCGGATGCCAGGCGGCCGACGACGGGGGCGCGATCCGGCAGGAACGGGCGCAGGCCGCCGCGTCGGGCGGTGATCCGCAGCCGGGCCGTACCGGGGAGCAGGGCGTCGGCGCGGTGCAGGATGCGCGTGGCGAGATCGTCCGGCTCCGCCTCGTCGTGCGGGTACCAGGAACCTCCGAGGACGAGGCCGCCGCCCGGCACCTGGTGGGCCAGCAGCGCCACCGACCGGGGAACGCCGACCACCGACTCGGCCAGGACGCGTCCGAGGACGAACGGCGCGGGTTCGGTGACGACCACGCTTCCGCTCACCGCGGTGAGCGGGACGCGCAGCCCGAGCGGGGCGAGCAGCGACGGCGTGCCGACCCCGGCGGCGACCACGACGCGGGGCGCCGTGAGCCGCTCCCCGTCGGCACGTACGACGGCCCAGCCGGCCGCGCCCGCCTCCTCCAACCGGAGCGGGCCGAGGCCCAGGCGCAGCACCGCCCCGGCGCCGACCGCCTCGGCCAGCAGCGCGCCGACGACCGCCGCCGGTTCGACGCGGCGGCCCTCGGCGAGCAGCAGGCCCCTCTCGACGGCGGGGCCGAGCGCGGGTTCCAGCGCGCGCGCCTCCTCCCCGGTGAGCACCGTGGCGTCCGGGAAGGCGCGCGGCGCTCCGCCGTCGGACGCCGCGCCGGGTGCGGAGAGGACCAGCGTGCCGGGGGGTTCGGCGTCCCAGGGCATCCCGGTGCGTGCCGCGAGTTCCGTGTAGAGGGCCAGGCTGCGCCGCCACAGCGGTCGCAGCACCGGCGCGGGCGGAACCAACTGGCCCTGCGCGCCGAGCGACGCCCCCGACCCGGCCGTCCCGGAGTCGAGCAGGGTGACGGCGGCTCCCCGGCGCGCGAGCAGCCAGGCCGTGGAGAGACCGACGACTCCCGCGCCCAGGACGGCCACGTCGCAGCGGGGCGGGGTCACCACGGCGGGCCTTCGCGGTCCGGCTCGACGGGGTGCAGCTCGACCGGGTGGCGGCCGGACCCGATGTCCGCGGCGCCGCGTTCGATGGCGAGCGAGACGGCGGCGTGCGCGGTGCGCGCGGCACGGGTCAGCGGCATGCCCTGGGCGAGGAAGGCGGTGAGCAGCGCGGAGTGCGCGCAGCCGGCGCCATGGTCGCAACCGGAGGCACGGCGGGGGCCGGTGATCTCGTGGTGTCGTTCGCCGTCGAAGAGCACGTCGCCCGCACCGGTGGAGAAGGCGTCGGTGACGAGGGCGGCGCGGGCGCCGAGTTCGACAATCGCCTCGGCCAGTTTCCTCGGGTCCGTCCCCTCCCCCAGGCCCGTCAGCCGCCGGGCCTCGGCCAGGTTGGGGGTCGCCACCCAGGTCAGCGGCAGCAGTCCCTCGCGTACGGCGGTCACCGCGTCCTCGTCACCGCCGAGTGCGGAGCCGGCCGCGCTCACCATGACCGGGTCGAGGACCACCGGCACGTCGTCCAGCCAGACCAGCCGGTCCACCAGCAGCCAGACCAGTTCGGCGCTCCAGGTGGTGCCGATCTTCACTCCGTCCGTGCCGATGTCCTCCAGTACCGCCTCGATCTGGTGGCCGACCATGTCGGTGGCGACCGACGCCGTGGCGGTCACGCCCCGCGTGTTCTGCGCCGTCACACCGACGACTGCGCTGGTGCCGTGGACACCGGCCCGGGCGAACGCCTTGAGGTCGCCCTGGATGCCCGCTCCGCCGCCGGAGTCGGAGGAACCGATGGTGAGGCAGCGCGTGCGCGGTCGGCCCCGGGCGCCGCTCACGCCGGCGCCCCGGCCGCGGTTGCGGTTGCGGTTGCGGTTGCGGCCACCACGGCCTCGCACACGGCCTCGGTGTCACCGGCGTGCTCCAGGAGCCGTACGGGGGCGATCTCGGGCAGTCCGGCGACGAGCGCCGCGCACTCGGTGCCGGGCTCCACCAAGACGACCGTGGGGCGGCCGAGCGCGGAGGCCCAGCCGAGCTCCACATGGGTCCCCGGGGAGGCGGGCCGACCCGGGAAGGCCACGAACACCGAGCAGTCCCGCATCCACTCCCAGTCGCGGCGGGTGCATTCGCGTTCACTGACCAGGGCGCCGCCCCAGCCCTCGGTCCGGTGGGCGCTGAACACCCGCCAGCCGCGTTCCTCGAACGCGTCGATCAACGTGGTGTAGCGGGTCCGGTCCGCCGCGGAGAGCTCTCCGGTGACCGGGTCGATCAACCCCTTGAAGGGGCCGCCGAGGAACACGGTGAGGCGGGGGAGCCCCCGTTCAGACTGCGGCATCGGTCTCCTCCAGAGCGGACGGGGCCGTCTCCAGCACGGGGAAGCGGCGGTACATCAGGTGGCGGTAGAGCGGGGGCAGCACGTCGGCGAGGTCGGTGGCGGGCTCCGCGGCGCGCGCCCGCCGGTGGAGCTCGAAGAGCGCGACGACGTGCGCCCAGTAGGCGGGCAGGCCGAGGGCGTCGATCCGGTCGGCGTCGAGACGCAGCGCGCCCGTGCGCAGCGCCGCCTCCACGTCGAGCACCTGGGCGACGTGGGGCCGGTTGTCCCCCTCCGGGAGTGGGGGCATCCGGTTCGTCGGCGATTCGCCGCACGCGTCCTCGTCCATCAGGCGGGCGGCTCCCGGCACGTCGGGCCGGTAGAGGTGCAGCGATCCGGCGACGTGCGTGTACGTGCCCACCGGCACGTGGAGCTGCCGTGCCATCACCTCTTGGAGGAAGGTGAAGGAGAACACGTCGCTGACCATGCCGCGGTAGGCGTCGTTGGCGCGCATGTAGGCGACGGCGTGCAGGCTGCCCTCGCGCAGCAGGAACTGCAGGGCGAGCGTGCAGGCGACGTCCGGGTTGTCGGGGACGAGGAGTTCGCGTGGTTCGAAGATCTGGATGACCGCGCGCTTGGTGTCCGGGTCCTCCCGGATGGTCTCCGCGACCGCGGCCCACTGGTCGAGCGCGTCGGGGCCGTGGCGGAAGATCCGCGGCCCGTAGGCGGTGCCGGTCAGCCGTGTGCCGTCGGCGGAGTAACGGGTGACGCTCGGTGCGTAGTGGGACAGGAGGGCGAGGTCGTCGCGCCCGGAGAGGTACCAGAGCGCCTCGGCGAAGTTGAACACGAGGTTGGTGCGCCGGGCCGGGTGCGTGACCAGGCGGCGGAGCGGGTCGTCGAGGGTGAAGGCGGCACCGAGGACTTCCTGACTGCGGTGGCCGCGGGGGGCGTTGCGGAACTGCGGCTGGCGCAGCAGCGCGTCCAGATGGTGCAGGTAGGCGTCCTGGAGCCCCGGGAAGCGGCTCACAGCAGGTCCTCGGGGAACGAGGAGAACATGTCGCGGTGGTTGCCGGTCGCGACGCGGTCGCAGCCGCACTTCTCCGCCGGGTCGTCGCCGCGGGTGGCCAGTCCGGCCTCGATGATGCGCTCGAAGCTCTCCCGGCCGTCGGCGATCGCCTGCCGGGAGCGGGCGCGGAAAACGTCGGGGTCCTCCTCGGTCTCGTGCTTCATGTCGTGGTACGAGTCGATCGCGACGGCGATCGCCGCGTAGTGCCGGTGGCGCAGCCGCGCCAGGGTGAACTCGGGGTCCATGGTCTGCCCGACCAGTCGGATGCCGAGCTTCTCCATGAGGTTCAGCTCGGCGTCCGTCTCGATGCGGGCGAAGCCGTAGAAGTTGAAGTACACGCCGCTCTCGTGCACGGCCGTCCCGGTCTCCCGCGCTCCGCGGAGCAGGAGCGAGCGCAGCACCGGGCAGAAGGCCGGTACGACGTGTGCGTTGCTGAAGCGGCCGTTGCCGAGGGGCATGCTGACGCCGGGGCCCGAGAAACTGACCAGGTCGTGCGGGATGACGAGGTCACCGCCGCGCACCGCCTTGTCGACCCCGCCGACGACGAAGGTGCCGATCTGGTGGTCCACGCCCAACTCGTCGAAGGTGCTCTGGTTGGCCTGGTAGGGGATCTCCCAGCTGGGTGTGCGCCGACCGGGGAAACGCCCGTAGAGGAAGTGGGTCTCCACCCCGTGGAGCGTGCCGCTGAAGACGCGGTCCACCGGGCCGTGGGGGGTGACGACCCGGTTGCGGCGGAACTCCTTCTCCCGGATGAGGTTCTCGGCACGCAGGACGACTCCGAGCTTCATGCGCCGCTCACCGTCCCGGCGGGAGCGGCGGAGGGTGCCGACGCGAGGGTGCGGGCGAAGTCCAGGAAGGCGTCGACCCAGCCGCCGACCGGGTGGGTGTAGCGGAAGAAGAGCAGCGAGCCGACGACGGAGCCGAGGACGTCGGCGGTGAGGGTCGGCGGCGGGGCGCCGAGGGCGTCGAGCAGGTCGAACCGCCGCCGATCGGCGGCGTCCTCCAGGTATGCGCGCAGCACGGCTGCCGCCTCCTCGTCGTCGAGTGGGTGGTGGTGCGCCCGGCCGTGCCGCTCGGGTCGGTCCGGTGCGCAGACCAGCTCGACGAGTACGTGGGCCGGGGCGCGGGTCCGTACCGAGCCGCCGAGCCGCCCGACCGCTCCGGGCGCCAGGAACCGCTTCTCGGGACGGTCGGCCGGGTGGGTGCCGGCCGCCTCGGCGAGCCGGGCCGCCGACAGCTCCGGCCGGTGCTCGCCCAGCGACTCCGTCCGGATGCCCACGGAACGCGGGCCGCCGACCATCCGCCAGCCCTCGGGGTGCTCCACGAGCAGCACGTCGTCGTTGGAGACGAGCGCGCCGCCGCTGCGAACCAGGGACAGCGACGCGGTGGTCTTCCCGGCCATCTTCTCGCCGGTCAGGATGATCCCGGTACCGGCCAGGGTCACCGCCGCGCCGTGCAACGGGACGGCGCCCGCCCCGATCGCCAGCGCCCGGCTGAGGGTGCGGGCGTACCGGAGGCCGAGCACCGGCAGCCAGCCGACCTCGGCGCAGCGCACGGTGATCCGGCGGGCCCCCTTGTCGAACTCCGCGCGGTGGGCCGGAGTGCCGTCCGGTTCGGCCTCCGCCGGACCGCCCAAGGGGCCCGCGACGAGGTCCAGCCGCCAGTGGCTCCCCCGGTCCGGCGGGGCGGACCGCCCGTCCGGGCCGGGGAGCGGCGGGAAGAAGGGGGCGGCCAGCTCCGTCAGGGCGGCCGCGGTGCGGGGCTCCCCCGTGACGGCCAGCGTGATTCCGGCCGCCGGTACGGCCAGCAGGCGGGTCGTCGGGTTCTCGGTCGTCATCGCAGCGCTTCCAGGATCGTGAGGCCCTCGGCCTCGAAGTCGGGGTCGTCGGTGCGCCGTGCCGCGGTCAGCGTGGTGACGGCGCAGGAGAGCCGGGCGAAGTCGAGCAGGACCGGGTCGGGTGGCCCCGGGTCCGTGCCGCGCCCCCGGCGGTACGCGGCGGTGAACGCGGCGCGACCGCCCGGGATCACGGCGAGCTCCCGATCCCACAGCCTCCGCAGGTCGACCTCGTACGGGCCCACAGCTGCCCGCTCGAAGTCGAAGACCAGCTCGCGGCCCCCAGCCCCGCGGGCGACGTTGCGCAGCGAGAAGTCGCCGTGCAGCAGCACCCGCGGAGCGGTCGCCGCACGCCGACCGGCCTCCCTCACCCGTGCGGCCGGGGCGGCTCGGGCCTGCCGGTCGCGGATCGGCCCGTACAGGTCCGGCGCTTCGGCTGCCAGCGCCGACAGCTGCGCGTCGAGCTGCTCCTGACCGGGTGTCAGGTGCCGTATCCCTCCCGGCGGCACCGTCTCGTGCACGGTGGCGAGCAGGTGCCCGGCGACCGCGGCGGATTCCGCGGTCGGCGGCAGCGGGACCAGGTCCTCCCAGCCGAAGACGGCGTACGCGCCCAGCTCCGGATCCGTCCCGGTGTCCAGCAGACGCGTGCTGCGCGACGGGCCGACCGCCGGGGCGACGAGTCGTTCGGTGGCGGCCCGGTCCCGGCGCGCGTAGAGCTTGACGAAGACCTCGCGTCCGGCGGCCGTGCCGCGGAACCAGGCGTTCGCCGACCGCTCCTTGCGGACGGGGGCCCGCACCTGGGTCAGGTGTCCGGCTCCGATCCGGGCCGCGAGACGGTCGGCGACCCGCTGCGGCACCAGGTCGACCGGTCCCCCGTGGAGGACGCCGCCGCTCCCGGGGTGCGCGGTCACTTCGGCTTCCCGATCCAGGTGCAGAGGTAGTCCATGTGCACCAGGCGCTTGTCCGTCGGCACCGTGGGCTGCTGGGGGAACTCCTGCTTGGGCGCGACGTCTTTCGGGCAGTACGGGTCCCGCACGAACAGCGACCGCTGGCCCGTCTCGTGCGCGTGGTGCAGGTACGAGCGCCCGGCGCACCCGCCGCGGCAGGACTGGAGCAACTCGCAGCCGGCGCAGCCCTCCAGCAGGTGCGGGTTGGCGTTACGGCGGCGGAAGGAGGCGAACTGCGGGGAGCGGATGATGTCGTGAAGGTCGTCGACCCGCAGGTCCCCCACCTTGTAGTCGTGCAGGTACACGCACGGGGACACCGGGATGCGTCCGTCCGGGGTGATCGAGTGGATGCGGAACGAGGTGCGGCCGCAGGGACAGCCCTTCGCGTTCCGGTAGTCCGTCACCGCCGCGATCGGGGGCTCGCCGAGGTCGACCGGTGAGCAGTGCTTCATCAGGAAGGAGAAGCCCTCGTAGTACTGCTCGGCGGGCAGGAGCGAGTCCATGTGCTTGGACTCCACGGGCTTGATGGGGTTGATCCGGATGTGCGCGTCGTACTCGACGGCCAGCTCCAGCAGGCCCTCCAGGTGGGCCTGGGTGAAGTTCCAGTTCATCGCGCACATGATGATCGAGTGGTCGAGGCCGTACTCCTTGGCCAGTTCGAGGGTGCGGATCGCCTGCTTGTAGATCTTCGCGCCGCGGTTGGCGTTGTGTTCGTCCTCGAACGGGGAGTCGAAGCTGATGTCGAGGTCGTTGAGTCGGCGCCAGCTCGCGTTGTGGTCGCGTTCCAGGTGCAGGGCCGTGATGCCGGAGGTCGTGAGCCCGACGATGATGCCCGCGTCGGTCAGTCCGTCGATGATCCGCGGCAGCATGGTGTTCTTCGGGTTCGGACCGTTGGTGAAAAGCGGTTCGTTGCCGCCCAGGTTCACCGTCTCGACGTTGTTCGCCGCCAGTTGCTCGACGATGCGGTCGACGATCTCCGGGCTGAAGTCCATGCCCTTCTCACGGGCGGACATCGAGTAGCAGTGGGTGCAGCGGTAGGGGCAGTCGTTGCCGAGCGTCCAGCCGATGTTCTTGATGTCGATCGGGCACTCGTCCGCCTCCTCGTACTCGATCGGGCCCACCGGCCGGGTGAAGTGCTCCTTCGCGTCGACCACCTCCAGCGGCAACGACGTGCGCTTCCAGGGGAGCTCCACCGGGCGGTTCTGCTCTGCGGACACGGTGACCACGGCCTTTCCGTAGGGGGGGAACGGGAGAACGGGGGCAGTCGGGGAGGGTCAGCACAGGAAGGGGTTGTCGTCCGCGTCGTAGACGAGGCCGACCTTGCGGTACGCCTCCTTCACCCGGGTGTCGAACTCCCGGTAGCGGGGGGCGGTGCGGACGAACTCCGTCTCGACCAGCTCGCGGACCTCCTCCTCGAGGTGCTCGGTGGCCGTGGGGCCGGCGGCGGCGTCGAGTACGAGGCGGAAGAACTCCAGGTCCGTCCCGCGCAGTTCGACGGAGATCCCGTGCATCAGGGCGAGTTCGGTGTCGTCCAGGGCCTTGGGGGCGGAGAGCGGGTCGATGGCCTTGTCGTAGACGGCCGCGTGCTCCTTCTGCCAGCGCTTGAGCGCGCCGTAGACGCAGCGCACGCGGGGGTCCAGCACCTCGTAACGGGTGTTGCCGAGCGCGTCCTGGTCGACCTGCAGGTCGCCGCGCCTGGTCAGCGTCCTGGTGAAGTTGGTGCCGGCGGCGGCGTACATCTCGGTGAAGATGCCCTTGGAGATCGTCCACGCGTAGCGGAGCATCGCGGCGTAGTTGTCCTCCAGCTCCGCCAGCGTGGTGCGGTCGTCGAAGAGGATGTGACCGGCCTGGACGTAGATGCCGTGCGCGCGGAAACGGTCCAGGGCGGCGTAGTTCTCCTCCACGGTGGCTCGTTTGGCCATCCGGCGCAGGGCGGACTGCGAGAAGTTCTCGATGCCGCAGGAGAAGGAGAAGAACCCGGCGCGGGCGAGTTCCCGGACCACGTTCTCCTCCGCGCGGTCGGCGCGTATCGAACCGCGCAGCCGGGGGCTCACTCCGCGGGCCTCGAACTCGTCGGCGAGCTCCGCGCACCAGGCGGCGTCGCGCGGCGGTTCGACCAGGGAGTCATCGATGACCTTGAAGTAGCGGGCGCCGAGTTCCCACAGCTGCTCGATCTCGTCGGCGACGTCCCGGATGCTGCGCTGGCGCCAGTTCGATCCGCCGCCGACCCGCTCGAAGGCGATGATGGAGCAGAAGGTGCAGGTGGCCTGGCAGCCGCGGGCGGTCTGCAGATGGACGAGGCTGCGCCGCGCGATCGTCAGATCGAGGGTGTCGCGATGCGGGTGCGGCAGCTGCGAGAAGGGCAGCTTGGGCGCGGGCTCGAAGTTGTGGTGCAGGGCGCCGTCCGCGTCACGGAAGCTCAGGCCAGGGATGCTCGCCAGCTCCGGGCTGCCCGTGCGCGCGTGCTCCGCGAGCATGCGCATCGGCAGCTCGCCCTCTCCGCGTACCACGGCGTCGAAACCGGCCTCGAGGAACTCGGTGGCGTGGAACGTCGGACCGTAGCCCCCGGCCACCGTCAACGGCCGGACCCCGGCCCGGCGCACCAGCCGCATGGCCTCGATGGCGCGCGTCATGTTGCTGCGGTAGCAGGCGAAGCCGACCAGCGCGGGGCGGGCCTCGACGATGCGCCGGGCCAGCGTCTCCACGTCGATACCCTGCAACCATCCGTCGACGAGGTCGACCTGGTGCCCTTCCTGGCGCAGGTAGGCGGCAAGGTAGCCGAGACCGAGGTTCTCCTCCGCGGTCCGGTGCGTGACCGGCGAGGGCGTGGCCAGCACGATGCGGTCCTGGCCGTTCCGTCTGCTCATGGCGTTCAGGATCGCCGTGGGCGATCTCTGCCCGATCGGCGTCGGATCACGGCGGGCGGATCACGGGCCCGCCGGGGCGGCGCTCGGGCCGTGCGAACGGCGCCGCCCGCCGGGCCGTGGAGCCCGGCGGGCGGCGCCGTGGTGGTGCGGGTGGTGCTCGTACGGCGTCCCGGGCGGGGGCGCCGTACGCGGGTGGGCTCAGACGTTGAAGCCGAGCGCGCGCAGCTGCTCGCGCCCGTCGTCGGTGATCTTGTCGGGGCCCCACGGCGGCATCCAGACCCAGTTGATCTTCAGGTCGTTGACGATGCCCTCGGTCGCGGCCCGCGCCTGGTCCTCGATGACGTCGGTCAGCGGGCAGGCCGCGGAGGTCAGCGTCATGTCCAGCGTCGCGACGTTCGCGTCGTCGACGTGCACGCCGTAGATCAGACCCAGGTTGACGACGTCGATCCCCAGCTCGGGGTCGACCACGTCGTACAGCGCCTCGCGGACCTCTTCCTCGCTCGCGGGCTTGGTGGTGGTCTCGCTCATGCGGTCCTCTCCTTCGCAGCGCCCTCGCCCAACGCCTGGGCGGTGGCGTCCTTCCATGCCATCCAGCTCAGCAGAGCACACTTCACACGTGCCGGGTACTTCGAGACGCCGGCGAACGCGACCGCGTCCTCCAGCACCTCCTCCATCGCGTCGTCCGGCTCCAACTGGCCCTTGGACTGCATCAGTTCCAGGAACGCGTCCTGGATCCTGCGCGCCTCGTCCAGTTCCTTGCCGACCAGCAGCTCGTTCAGCACGGACGCGCTGGCCTGGCTGATGGAGCAGCCCTGGCCCTCGTACGACACGTCCGCGACCGTCTCGCCCTCGTACCGCACCCGCAGGGTGATCTCGTCACCGCACGTCGGGTTCACGTGGTGCACCTCGGCGTCGCCGTCGCGCAGTCCGCGCCCGTGCGGGTGCTTGTAGTGGTCCAGGATCACGTCCTGGTACATGGAGTCGAGCTTCACGAATCCGTCCGTCCCTGGCCTGTGCTTGCGCGGGCCCGTCGCCTGTCGCTAACCGAAGAAGTTCCGTACCTGCTCCAGGCCGTCCACGAGGGCGTCGACCTCCGCCGGCGAGGAGTACAGGTAGAACGACGCTCGCGTGGTCGCGGGAATTCCGTAGCGCAGACACACCGGCCGTGCGCAGTGGTGACCCACCCGGACCGCGATCCCCTGCTCGTCGAGCACCTGACCCACGTCGTGCGGGTGGATGTCGCCGAGCGTGAACGAGATCGTGGCGCCCCGGTTCTCCCCCGTGACCGGACCGATGATCCGCAGGTCCGGGACCTCGCGCAGCCTGCCCACCGCGTACTCGGTGAGCGCGTGCTCGTGCGCCTGGACGCGGTCCATGCCGATCGCGGACAGGTAGTCCACCGCCGCGCCCAGCCCGACGGCCTGCGCGATCGGCGGCGTGCCCGCCTCGAACTTGTGCGGCGCCGGGGCGTACGTCGACGAGTGCATCGACACCGTCTCGATCATCTCCCCGCCGCCCAGGAACGGCGGCAGGTCGTCCAGCAGGCCCTTGCGGCCCCACAGCACGCCGATGCCCGTCGGGCCGCACATCTTGTGCCCGGTGAAGGCGACGAAGTCGGCCTGGAGCGCCTGCACGTCCAGCGCCATGTGCGGCGCGGCCTGCGAGGCGTCCACGACGACCAGGGCGCCGACGTCCTGGGCGCGGCGGACGATCTCCTCGACCGGGTTGACCGTGCCCAGGATGTTGGAGACCTGCACGAAGGAGACGACCTTCGTCTTCTCGGTGATGACCTCGTCGATGTTCGACAGGTCCAGCCGACCGTCGTCGGTCAGCCCGAACCACTTCAGCTTCGCGCCCGTACGCTGCGCCAGCAGCTGCCACGGCACGATGTTGGAGTGGTGCTCCATCTCCGTGATGACGATCTCGGTGTCCCGCTCCACGCGGTACGGCTCGTCCGCCCAACCCAGCATGTTCGCGACCAGGTTGAGGGACTCCGAGGCGTTCTTCGTGAAGACGACCTCGTCGCGGCTCGGCGCGTTGATGAACGCGGCGACCTTGTCGCGCGCGCCCTCGTACAGCGCCGTGGCCTCCTCCGCCAGCACGTGCACCCCGCGGTGCACGTTGGCGTTGTGCCGCTCGTAGTAGCCGCTCAGGGCGTCGAGGACCTGTCGCGGCTTCTGCGAGGTCGCGGCGTTGTCCAGGTACACGAGCTTGGCGCCGTCGTGGACCGCGCGGTCCAGGATCGGGAAGTCCTTGCGGATCGCCTCCGTGTCGAGCAGGCCGGGAAGTCCGCGACCGGAATCCGTCACGCGGGTGCGCCCCCCTTCACGTACGCCTCGTAGCCCTCCGCCTCCAGCTTGTCCGCCAGCTCCGGACCGCCGGACTCGGCGATGCGGCCCTGTGCGAACACGTGGACGTGGTCGGGCTGGATGTAGCGCAGGATGCGCGTGTAGTGGGTGATCAGCAGGGTGCCGACCTCGCCCGTCTCGCGGACGCGGTTCACGCCCTCGGACACGATGCGCAGGGCGTCGACGTCCAGGCCGGAGTCGGTCTCGTCGAGGATCGCGACGCTCGGCCGGAGCAGCTCCAGCTGGAGGATCTCGTGGCGCTTCTTCTCACCGCCGGAGAAGCCCTCGTTCACGTTCCGCTCCGCGAAGGCCGGGTCGATCTTCAGCCGCTCCATGGCCTCCCGGACCTCCTTGACCCACAGCCGCAGCTTCGGGGCCTCGCCGCGGATGGCGGTGGCGGCGGTGCGCAGGAAGTTGGAGACGGAGACGCCGGGGACCTCGACCGGGTACTGCATGGCGAGGAAGACACCGGCGCGGGCGCGCTCGTCGACGGACATCTCCAGGACGTCCTCGCCGTCGAGCCGCACCGAACCGCCGGTGACGGTGTACTTGGGGTGTCCGGCCAGCGAGTACGCCAGCGTGGACTTGCCGGAGCCGTTCGGACCCATGATCGCGTGCGTCTCGCCCTGCTTCACGGTCAGGTCGACGCCGCGCAGGATCTCGCTCGGACCGCTCTCGGTCTCGACGGACACGTGCAGGTCATTGATCTCAAGCGTTGCCATGGGGAACTCAGGACTCCTGGTTGACGGAGACGAGCACGGCCGCGTCGGGGCCGTCTCCTTCGATCATTACGGGGTATACGGGCACGGGCCGGGTCGCGGGCAGGCCCGAGGGCTTGCCCGTACGCAGGTCGAAACTCGAACCGTGCAGCCAGCACTCGATCTGGCAGTCCTCCACGTCGCCCTCGGAGAGGGAGACGTGGGCGTGCGAGCAGATGTCGTGGATCGCGAACACCTCGCCCTCCGTGCGTACGAGGGACACGGGCGTGCTGTCGACCTCCACCCGCTTCGGGGTGTCCTCCGCCAACTCGCCCAGCCTGGCGACACGTACGTAACCGGCGGCGCTGGTCATACGGACGCTTCCAGCTCGGACTCGATCTTCGCCAGCAGGCGCTCCTCCACGTCCGGCAGGCCCACCTGCTGCACCAGCTCCGCGAAGAAGCCGCGCACGACCAGGCGCCGCGCCTCGCGCTCCGAGACGCCGCGGGCCATCAGGTAGAACAGCTGCTCGTCGTCGAAGCGGCCGGTGGCGGAGGCGTGCCCGGCGCCGACGATCTCTCCGGTCTCGATCTCCAGGTTCGGCACCGAGTCGACGCGGGAACCGTCGGTCAGCACCAGGTTCCGGTTGACCTCGTACGTGTCGGTGCCCTCCGCCGCCTTGCGGATCAGCACGTCACCGATCCACACCGCGTGCGCGTCGGCGCCCTGCAACGCGCCCTTGTACGCCACGTCGCTGCGGCAGTTGGGGCTGTCGTGGTCGACGAACAGGCGGTGCTCCTGGTGCTGGCCGCTGTCGGTGAAGTACAGCCCGTACAGCTCGGCCTCGCCGCCCGGAGCCGCGTAGTTGATCCGCGGGTGCAGCCGGACCACGTCGCCGCCGAAGGTGACGACGACCGACTTGAAGCGGGCGTCGCGGCCGACCAGCGCGTTGTGCTGGGAGCAGTGCACGGCGGTGTCGTCCCAGTCCTGCACGGAGACGACGGTGAGCCGGGCGCCGTCGCCGAGCACGTACTCGACGTTGGCGGCGCGCACCGTGTCCCCGGTGTGGTCGATGACGACGACCGCCTCGGCGAAGGCGCCCAGCTCGAACACGGTGTGCCCGTAGCTGACGCCGCCCTCGCCGTGCACGCCGAGCCGGATCGGCTCGGTCAGCACGGCGTCCTTCGGCACCGTCACGACGGTGGCCTTCTCGAACGCGCTGAACGCCTGCGCCGCGACCCGGTCCACGGGCGTGCCCGCGCGGCCGAGGCGCGCGTCGTCGCGCGCGACGGTCTCGACGGTCACGCCGTCCGGCGCGGTCAGCTCGACCTTCACCGAGCCGGACGCCTCCGCGGTGCCGTCGTGCAGCCCCCGCAGCCGCTCCAGCGGGGTGAAGCGCCACTCCTCCTCGCGGCCGTGCGGCACGGGGAAGTCGGCCACGTCGAAGGACGGCTCCGCGCTCATCCTCGTGGCGACGGTGGACTCGGCGGCCACCGCGATCGATCCGGTGGTGTTCGAACCGACCGGGATGTTCTGAGCCTCAGCCATGTCTCTCTAGTCTCTGAAGTGTTCGTTCGTCTGCGGGTCGGACGGCCTGGTGCGGGCGGGGCCCGTCAGCCGACCGAGCCCTCCATCTGGAGCTCGATCAGCCGGTTCAGCTCCAGCGCGTACTCCATCGGCAGCTCCTTGGCGATCGGCTCGACGAAGCCGCGGACGATCATCGCCATGGCCTCGTCCTCCGACAGCCCGCGGGCCATCAGGTAGAACAGCTGGTCGTCGCTGACCTTGGAGACGGTCGCCTCGTGGCCCATGGTCACGTCGTCCTCGCGGACGTCCACGTACGGGTACGTGTCGGAGCGGGAGATCGTGTCCACGAGCAGCGCGTCGCACAGCACGTTCGACTTGGAGCCCTCGGCGCCCTCACCGATCTCGATCAGACCGCGGTAGGACGTACGGCCGCCGCCGCGCGCCACGGACTTGGAGACGATGTTGGACGACGTGCGCGGCGCCATGTGCACCATCTTCGCGCCCGCGTCCTGGTGCTGGCCCTCGCCCGCGAAGGCGACCGACAGGGTCTCGCCCTTGGCGTGCTCGCCCATCAGGTAGACGGCCGGGTACTTCATGGTGACCTTGGAGCCGAGGTTGCCGTCGACCCACTCCATGGTCGCGCCCTCGTAGGCCACGGCGCGCTTGGTGACCAGGTTGTAGACGTTGTTCGACCAGTTCTGGATCGTCGTGTAGCGGCAGCGGCCGCCCTTCTTGACGATGATCTCGACGACGGCGGAGTGCAGCGAGTCCGAGTTGTAGATCGGCGCGGTGCAGCCCTCGACGTAGTGCACGTAGGCGTTCTCGTCGACGATGATCAGGGTCCGCTCGAACTGGCCCATGTTCTCGGTGTTGATCCGGAAGTACGCCTGGAGCGGGATGTCGACGTGCACGCCCGGCGGCACGTAGATGAAGGAACCGCCGGACCACACGGCCGTGTTCAGCGCGGCGAACTTGTTGTCGCCGGTCGGGATGACCGTGCCGAAGTGCTCCTGGAAGATCTCCGGGTGCTCGCGCAGCGCGGTGTCGGTGTCCAGGAAGAGGACGCCCTGCTGCTCCAGGTCCTCGCGGATCTGGTGGTAGACGACCTCGGACTCGTACTGCGCGGCGACACCGGCGACGAGACGCTGCTTCTCGGCCTCCGGGATGCCGAGGCGGTCGTACGTGTTCTTGATGTCCTCGGGCAGGTCCTCCCAGGTCTGGGCCTGCTTCTCGGTGGACCGCACGAAGTACTTGATGTTGTCGAAGTCGATGCCGCTGAGGTCCGAACCCCAGTTGGGCATGGGCTTCTTGCCGAAGAGCTTCAGCCCCTTGAGGCGGAGCTTCAGCATCCATTCCGGCTCGCCCTTCTTGCCGGAGATGTCGCGGACGACGTCCTCGGAGAGGCCGCGCTTGGCCGCGGCTCCGGCCGCGTCCGAGTCGGCCCAGCCGTACTCGTAGTTGCCCAGTCCGTCCAGTTCGGGGTGGGCAGTCTCCGTGGGGAGCGTCATGCGGGGTTCCTCCCGGCTGCTTTGGCTGTGGTGGCGTTGCTGGTCCTGCTGGTCCTGCTGGTGCTCCCGGCCGCACCGCCGCCGTGGGCGTCGCCGCCACGGGCTTCGGTACGGGTGCGGGGGACGTAGGTGGTGCACACGCCGTCGCCGTGGGCGATCGTCGCGAGGCGCTGCACATGGGTGCCGAGCAGGCGGGAGAAGACCTCGGTCTCCGCCTCGCACAGCTGCGGGAACTGTTCGGCGGTGTGCGCCACCGGGCAGTGGTGCTGGCAGAGCTGCTCCCCCCCGGAGCCCTGCTCGGAGGCGCCCCCGGCGGAAGCGGGCGCGGGCGCGCCGCGCGCGGTGGCAGCGTACCCGTCCTCGGTCAGCGCCTCCGCCAGCGCCTTCGTCCGCTCCTCGGGCGGCACCCGGTCGAGCGCCGCGCGGTACCGCTCGGCCTGCGCCTCGACCCGTGCGCGCGCGAACTCCGCGACCGCGGCGTCACCCGCCGCGCCGCCGCCCGCCGCGCGGGCGATCCAGCGGAGGGCGTCCGCGGCCAGCTCGTCGTACGCCTGGTCGAAGGCGTCGCGGCCGCAGTCGGTGAGCGCGAAGACCTTCGCGGGGCGGCCGCGGCCACGCGCGCCGTAGACGCGCTGGGCGCTGGCCTCGACGACGCCCTCGGCGGCCAGGGCGTCCAGGTGGCGGCGGACCGCGGCCTGGGTCAGCTCCAGCCGGAGCGCCAGCTCGGCGGCGGTGGAGGGGCCGTGGTCGAGGATGGAACGGGCGACCCTGCTCCGGGTGCCCCGCTGCTCCTCGGGCGTCCCGCCCGCGCCGACGGGGACCGGCCTGGCGCCGGGCGCGCCGGAGTCCGCGGCGGCGGCCGCTTCGGCCTCCGCGCGCGTCTCGTGAGCGTCGCCCTCGTTTTTCACAACGCCATTGTTGCGTAATTCACGGAAGGGCGGCAAGCCAGGCTCTGACCTGCCCGAATGGAGTACGTCACGTTAGGCAAGCCTTACCGAACCAGGGTCGCGAACCCCCCGAACCGGGCCCTCCGCGCCGCTCCCTAGACTCGCCCCATGCACAGTGCACCGGCTGTCGAGATCGCGGGACTGGTGAAGCGGTACGGCAGCGAGGCCGCGGTGGACGGACTCGACCTGTCCGTCGCCACCGGCACCGTCACCGCCGTACTGGGACCCAACGGCGCGGGCAAGACCACCACCATCGAGACCTGCGAGGGCTTCCGCCGCCCGGACGCGGGCCGCGTCCGCGTGCTCGGCCTCGACCCGTACGCCGACGCCCCCGCGCTGCGCCCGCGCGTCGGCGTGATGCTCCAGAACGGCGGGGTCTACCCGGGCGTACGCGCCGGGGAGATGCTCCGCCACATGGCGTCCCTGCACGCCCACCCCCTCGACGTGACCGCCCTCGGCGAACGGCTCGGGCTGGGCGGCTGCGGCCGTACGCCCTACCGGCGGCTGTCCGGCGGCCAACAGCAGCGGCTCGCGCTGGCGATGGCCGTGGTCGGCCGCCCGGAGCTGGTCTTCCTGGACGAACCGACCGCCGGACTCGACCCGCAGGCCCGGCGCGCCACCTGGGACCTGGTACGGGAGCTGCGCGCGGACGGCGTGACCGTCGTGCTCAGCACCCACCACATGGACGAGGCGGAGCAGCTGTCGGACCACGTCGCGATCGTGGACGGCGGCCGGGTGATCGCGGAGGGCACGCCGGAGGAGCTGTGCCGCGGCGGCGCGGAGAACAGCCTCCGCTTCGGCGGGCGCCCCGCACTCGACCTGGCCGCGCTGCTCAAGGCCCTGCCGGACGGCACCTCGGCGGCGGAACTGACCCCCGGCTCGTACCGGCTGACGGGCACCGTCGACCCGCAGCTGCTGGCCACGGTCACCTCCTGGTGCGCGCAGAACGGCGTGCTGCCGGACCGGATCTCGGTCGAACGGCGGACCCTGGAGGACGTTTTCCTCGAGCTGACGGGGAGGGAGCTGCGGTGACCGACACGGGAACGCCCACCGGGCGGGGGTACGGGGGTCGCCCCCCGGGAGACCGCAGCCTCGAGCTGACGGGGAGGGAGCTGCGGTGACGGACACGGGCCACACCACCGGGCGGGGGTACGGGGGTCGCCCCCCGGGAGACCGCGGCCTCGAGCTGACGGGGAGGGAACCGCGGTGACCGACACGGGAACGCCCACCGGCACGTTCACGCCGGAGCCGGGGGCCGCGCCCCTGCCGCGCATGATCGCCGCGCAGGCCGCGCTGGAGACGCGGATGCTGCTGCGGCACGGCGAGCAGCTGCTGCTGACCGTCGTGATCCCGACCCTGCTGCTGGTCCTCTTCAGCGGGGTCGACGTCGTCGACCTGCCGGACGTGCCCGCGGGCGCGGGCGCCGACCGGCGCGTGGACTACCTGGCGCCGGGCATCCTGGCGCTCGCGGTGCTGTCCACGGCCTTCACCGGGCAGGCGATCGCCACGGGCTTCGAGCGGCGGTACGGCGTGCTGAAGCGGCTCGCCGCGTCCCCGCTGCCCCGCTGGGGGCTGATGGCGGCGAAGACCTGCGCGGTGCTGGTCGTCGAGGTGCTCCAGGTGCTGCTGCTGACGGCGGTCGCGTACGCGCTCGGCTGGTCGCCGCACGGCGGTCCGGCGGCCGTGCTCCTGCTGCTCGTCGCGGGCACCGCCGCGTTCTCCGGGCTCGGGCTGCTGATGGCCGGGACGCTGCGGGCGGAGGCGACGCTGGCCGCCGCGAACCTGGTGTTCGTGCTGCTGCTGGTCGGGGGCGGGGTCGTGGTGCCGCTGGAGAAGTTCCCCGGGGCCGTACGGGGCGTGCTGGAGCTGCTGCCGATCGCCGCGCTCTCGGACGGCCTGCGGGACGTGCTGCGCGACGGCGCGGGCATGCCGTGGGGCGCGTTGGGGGTGCTCGGCGTGTGGGCGGTGCTGGGGCTGGCCGCGGCGGCCCGGTTCTTCCGCTGGGAGTGACGGGTGCGGGCGGCGTGACGGGCAGGGCGTGACGGCCGGGCGGCGTACGGGGGTCGGCGCACGTGGGACGGGTTCCGGCGGGTGTCCCCCGCCCCGTACGGGCCCCTTGTGAAGGCGCGCACAAGAGGCGTCCTAGCATGGGTCCCGTGCCGAATCTCCTCGAAATCGCGCGGAACCCGATCGCGTACACCGCCGCCCGTTGGACGCCGACACAACGCACGCTGGAGCGCGCCACGTTGTCGTCCGTGGTGATGAGCGTGGTGATCGTGGCGACCGGCGGCGCGGTGCGCCTCACCGGCTCCGGGCTCGGCTGCGAGACCTGGCCGAAGTGCGGCGACGACAGCCTGACCGCCACCCCCGAGATGGGCGTGCACGGCGCGATCGAGTTCGGCAACCGGATGCTGACGTACGTGCTGTGCGCCGCCGTCGGCTGGGCCATCGTCGCCGCGCGCTCCGCGCGGCCCGAACGGCGCGGGCTCAGCCGACTGGCCTGGGCGCAGTTCTGGCTCGTGGCGGCGAACGGCGTCATCGGCGGCATCACGGTGCTGACCGAGCTGAACCCGTACACCGTCGCCGGGCACTTCCTGCTCGCCATGACGCTGCTCACGGTCTGCACCGTGACCTGGCTCCGCGCGCGCGAGGGCGACGCGGAGCCGCGGCCGCTCGTCGACACGACGGCGAGGCGGCTGACGGCCGCGCTCACCGTGTCGTCGGCGGTGCTGGTCGCCCTGGGCACGGTGGTCACGGGCTCCGGGCCGCACGCGGGCGACAGCAGCGACGTGCCGCGGATGCCCGTCGACGAGGCGCTGGCGGCGCGCGTGCACTCCGTGGCCGCGTGGCTGGTGATCGCGCTGACCGTGGCACTGTGGCTGGCGCTGCGCCCGTCCGGGACGGCGCACGGGCCGAGGGCGCGTACGCGGGAACTGTTCCTGGTGCTGCTCGCGCAAGGCGTGATCGGCTACGTGCAGTACTTCACGGACCTGCCCGAGATCCTCGTCGGGCTGCACCTGTTCGGCTCGACGCTGGTGTGGATCGCCGTGCTGCGGGTGGTGCTGTCGCTGCGGGAGCGCGGGCTGCCGGGGGCGGCGCCCGTACCCGAGCGGGACGCGGGCGCGGACGACGGGGCGGACGGGAGCGGGAGCGGCGACGCCGCCGCGGCCGCTCAGCCGGTGGCCACCTCCGGCACGTAGTCGATCCGCGGGGCGCGCGCCGGGGGCGCGGGGCGCGACGCGGGCTCCAGGCCGTAGACGTGCCGGGCGTTGCCGTGGGCGAGCTGCCGCGCGACCCGTACGGCCTCCGCGTGCGCGCAGGCGCCGCTCTCCGTCCAGCGCGCGAGCACCCGTTCGGTGCGGGCGGTGAAGCGCCGCGCGGCGACCACGTACAGCTCCGGCAGCGCCCACGCGCCGCTGGAGAACAGCAGCTTCCCCGACGGCGCCTCCGTCAGCGTCTCCTCCGGCGACGGCCCGACGTCCGCGTACACGTGCGGGAACGCGGCCGCGAGCTGCGCCCCCGCGCGGTGGTACGGCGCGCGGGGCACCAGCACCAGGCGCGCGCCGAGCCCACCGGTGGCGTGCAGGAACGGGCGCAGCGGCGCCGGGTCCGCGCAGTGCAGCTGCACCGGCCTGCCGGTGGTGAGGGCGGCCCACAGCAGGTGCCGTACGAGCGCGGGCTCGTCCGCCCGGGGCACGGCCGGGCGCGGTACGGCGGGGTGCCACGGGGCCGCCTCGGGGTGCGCGTCCGTCGTACGGGCGGCGCGGGCGCGCAGCCAGCGCCCGGCGGCGCGGCGGACCTCGTACGGGGTGGGGGCGGGGCCCTCACGGAAGGTGCCCGTGGAGACGAACGCCACGGCGTGGGCGGCGGCGTGCAGGGACTCGGCGAGGTTGCCGAGGAAGGCGTCGACGGTGCCGGAGGTGTCGGCGACCTGCGCGGCCAGTTCGCGCAGGGAGACGGCCTCGCGGGCGCGGCCGAGGGCGGCGGCCCCGAGTTCGGCGGGGCTCGTGGTGGTGTCGGCGGCGGGGATCGCGACCGTGTCCGGTGCGCTGGTGTCCGTCACGAACGCGCCGACGCCGCTGCCGCGCAGCAGCGCGCGGGTGGCGGTGAAGGCGCCCAGCTCACGGCGGCGCGCGAGGTAGCGCACGGGCGGGCAGTGCGCCGGTAGGCCGAGCAGCGGCGGGCACCAGCGGCGCAGGTCGCGGCCGAGCCCGCTGTCGAAGTGGCTGCTGCCGCGCGGTGACGTACCGCCGCGCGCCCCGGAGACGGCCGCGAGGTACGCCTCGAACGCGCCGAGGCCCAGCTCGCCGTGGAGGACGCCTCTGCCGTACTGGTCGGTGAGCGGCGTACGGCGCAGGTACGTGCCCCGGCCGGGGTCCGGCGGGTCCGCCCCGTCCCCCGAGGCCGTCCCGTCCCTCTCGTCCGTCGGAGCCGCCGCGTCCCACGCGCCCATCCCGCACCTCCGCACCGGTCGCCCCGCCGGACCCTGGCGGGCCCCGCTGGGACTAACGGCGGCGGGACGGGTTGGGTGTCGCGCGTGTGGGATCGGTCTCGCCTGCCGCCGTCCACGTCGCCACCGTGCGATACCCGCCGGTAGCATCCCGCGCATGGCAGACACACAGCAGGCCGACGACGAGCCCACCACCCCGTCCACCGCGTCCGGCGCCCCCGCCACGGGCGGGAACACCGGGTCCGGCGGGGGCGGGCCGCTCGGCGGCCGTGAGGCGCGGCGCACGGCGCGCGTCGCCAAACGGATCTCCGCGTTCGCGGCGGCGCACGGCGGCGGCGCGGAGGGTCAGATCGCGTACCTGGGCCAGCGGGGCGTACGGCTCGTGCTCGTCGCCGCCGACGGCACCTGGGGCGACGTCGTGGCACCGTCCCGCGCGCTGGCCGAGCGGGCGGCGGAACGGGCGGGGATCACCCTGCACGACGCGTTCGACGGGGAGTTGGCGGAGAAGGTGCACACCGGACCGTACGAGTGGTCCCGCATGGCGGGCATCCAGCTCGGCGGCGCGGGCGCTTCCTGACGCACCGCCTCCCCCGCACCCGAACGGTTTCCGGGCACCGCGCGCGCGGTGCCCGGAACGACGGTGACGGCGGGGAGTCGACGCGCGGCGCGCGGGTGGGCCTCAGCGCAGGAACGGGTCGATCGCCACGGCGACGAACAGCACCGACACGTACGTGATCGACCAGTGGAAGAGGCGCATCTCCTTCAGCGCCGCCCCCGTCGCCCCGGCCCGCGCGCGCGACTGGAGACCGTGCGCCTCCTTCAGCCACCAGGCGCCCGCGAGACCGGCGACCAGCGGGTAGAACCAGCCGACGTACCCGAGGGGCCAGAGCGCCAGGGAGACGGCGACCATCACCCAGCTGTAGAGGACGATCTGCCGGGACACCGTCGCGTTCGAGGCGACGACCGGGAGCATCGGGACTCCGACGCGGGCGTAGTCCTCCTTGACCTTCATGGACAGCGGCCAGTAGTGCGGCGGCGTCCAGAAGAACATCACCAGGAAGAGGACGACGGCGGCCCAGCTCACGTCGTTCGTGACCGAGGACCAGCCGATGAGCACGGGCATGCAGCCCGCGATGCCGCCCCAGACGATGTTCTGGGAGGTGCGCCGCTTGAGGATCATCGTGTAGACGACCACGTAGAACAGCAGCGCGCCGAGGGCGAGCCAGGCGGACAGCCAGTTGACCAGGAGGCCCAGCCAGAGGGTGGAGCCGACGGCCAGCGTGAGGCCGAACACCAGCCCCTCGCGCGGGCTGACCATGCCGGTGACCAGCGGGCGCTGCGACGTGCGGTGCATCAGCGCGTCGATGTCGCGGTCGAGGTACATGTTCAGGGCGTTGGCGCCGCCCGCCGAGAGGTAGCCGCCGACGCAGGTGGCGAGCACCAGCCACAGGTCGGGCACGCCCTGCGCGGCCAGGAACATCACCGGGATGGTGGTGATCAGCAGGAGTTCGATGATGCGCGGCTTGGTGAGCGCGACGAACGCCCTGACCCTCGCGGCGAACGGGCGTGGAACGGTGCTGTGGTCGAGCACCCCCGCGGGACGGGATTCGACGGCCGTCACGAACACCCCTGATCACGTCATAAACAAGCGAGTCCCGGGCGTGAAGGTCCGGTGAAGGCTCGCGCTTACCACGCCACTTTAGTCGTTGGCCATGATCGCTCCGTCCAGGGGGGTCCTCGTCGCCGCCCCCGGAACGCCACCGCGACGCCCCCGCGGACCACCGCCGCCACCCCCCGGCGGAGCCCGGACCGTACGGCGGCCCGCGCCCCGCCGGGGAACCGCGCCGGAGCACCGTACGGCGACCCCCGCGCGGAGGACCGCCACCGCGCGCGGACGTCCCGTACGGCCGGACGGGAATGCCGTACGCCGCACGGGGGTTGGCCCGGAAGCCGGGTGACCACAGCGTGAACACCTCCGAGGCGGCTGCACCGGGCACAGGTAGGCTCGGCACCGCCGGTGGGCCGTCCGTCCGACACCGGCATCCGACATGTGGAGAGGAGCCCTGACCCAGGGTGAGCACCAAGCCGACCACCACAGAGCTGGACTGGACCGAACTGGACCAGCGTGCCGTGGACACCGTCCGAGTCCTGGCCATGGATTCCGTGCAGAAGGTCGGCAACGGCCACCCCGGCACGGCGATGAGTCTGGCCCCCGCCGCCTATCTGGTGTTCCAGAAGCTGATGCGGCACGACCCGACCGACCCCGACTGGGCCGGTCGCGACCGGTTCGTCCTCTCCGTCGGCCACTCCAGCCTGACGCTCTACATCCAGCTGTACCTGGCGGGTTACGGGCTGGAGCTGGACGACCTCAAGGCCTTCCGCACCTGGGGCAGCCGCACCCCCGGCCACCCCGAGCACGGCCACACGGCGGGCGTCGAGACCACCACCGGGCCGCTCGGCCAGGGCGTGGCCAACGCCGTCGGCATGGCCATGTCCGCCCGGTACGAGCGCGGCCTGTTCGACCCGGACGCGGCCCCCGGCACCTCCCCGTTCGACCACACCATCTGGACCTTCGCGGGCGACGGCGACCTCCAGGAGGGCATCTCCTCCGAGGCGTCCTCGCTCGCCGGGCACCAGAAGCTGGGCAACCTGGTGCTGCTGTGGGACGACAACCACATCTCCATCGAGGGCGACACCGACGTCGCGATCTCCGAGGACACGGTGGCGCGGTACGAGGCGTACGGCTGGCACGTGCAGCGCGTCGAGCCGAAGCCTGACGGCGACCTGGACCCCGAGGCGCTGTTCGCCGCGCTGAAGGCGGCGCAGGAGGAGACGGAGCGGCCGTCGTTCGTCGCCGTCCGCTCGATCATCGCCTGGCCCGCGCCCAACGCGCAGAACACCGCCGCGTCCCACGGCTCCGCGCTCGGTGCCGACGAGGTCGCCGCGACGAAGCGCGTCCTCGGCCTCGACCCGGACAAGACGTTCCAGGTCGACGACGACGTGCTCGCCCACGCGCGTGGCGCCGTCGACCGCGGTCGCGCCGCGCGCGCCGCGTGGGACGAGGGCTTCGCGGACTGGCGCGCCCGTACGCCCGAGCGCGCCGCCGAGCACGACCGCATCCGGGGCGGCGAGCTGCCGCAGGGCTGGGAGGAGAAGCTCCCGACGTTCGAGCCGGGCAAGGGCGTCGCCACCCGCAAGGCGTCCGGCGCGACGCTGAAGGCGCTGGGCGAGGTCGTGCCCGAGCTGTGGGGCGGCTCCGCCGACCTCGCCGGTTCGAACAACACGACCTTCGCGGACACCTCGTTCCTGCCCGCGGGCAACAGCGCGCCCGGCGCCGACCCGTACGGCCGTACGGTGCACTTCGGCATCCGCGAGCACGCCATGGCCGCCGCCATGAACGGCATCGCGCTGCACGGCAACACCCGCGTCTACGGCGGCACCTTCCTCACCTTCTCCGACTACATGCGGAACGCGGTGCGGCTGGCCGCGCTGATGAAGGCGCCCGTCACCCACGTGTGGACGCACGACTCCATCGGCCTCGGCGAGGACGGCCCGACGCACCAGCCGGTCGAGCACCTGGCGTCGCTGCGCGCCATCCCCGGTCTGAACGTGGTCCGTCCCGCGGACGCGAACGAGACCGTGCTCGCCTGGGCCGAGATCCTCAAGCGGCACTCCCGCGTCCCGGCCCCGCACGGCCTGGCGCTGACCCGGCAGAACGTACCGACGTACGCGGCGAACGAGCTGACCGCGCGCGGCGGTTACGTGCTGGCCGAGGCCGAGGGCGGCAAGCCCGAGGTCATCCTCATCGGCACCGGCTCCGAGGTGCAGCTCGCCGTCGAGGCGCAGGCGCAGCTCCAGGCGGAGGGCGTGCCCACGCGGGTCGTCTCGATGCCGTGCGTGGAGTGGTTCGAGGAGCAGGACCAGGGGTACCGCGACAGTGTGCTGCTGCCGCGGGTCAAGGCGCGCGTGGCCGTCGAGGCCGGGATCGGCCTGACCTGGCACCGGTACGTCGGGGACGCGGGACGCGTCGTCTCCCTGGAGCACTTCGGCGCCTCCGCCGACTACGAGACCCTCTACCGCGAGTACGGCATCACCTCCGAGGCGGTCGCCCAGGCCGCCAGGGAGTCCGTGGAAGCCGCCGCACGCTGACGTCCGTACACCACCTGTAGGAGATGCACACCCATGACAGACGCACTCAAGCGCCTCTCCGACGAAGGCGTCGCGATCTGGCTGGACGACCTCTCGCGCAAGCGGATCACTTCCGGCGCGCTCGGCGAACTGCTCGACGAGCAGCACGTCGTGGGGGTCACGACCAACCCGACCATCTTCCAGAAGGCCATCTCGGAGGGTGACGGCTACGACGACCAGCTGAGCGACCTGGCCGCCCGTGGCGTCTCCGTCGACGAGGCCGTCCGCATGATCACGACCGCCGACGTACGGGACGCCTGCGACATCCTGCGCCCCCTCTACGACGCCACGAACGGCCGGGACGGGCGCGTGTCGATCGAGGTCGACCCGCGGCTGGCGCACCGTACGCGGCCGACCGTCGCCGAGGCGAAGCAGCTCGCGTGGCTGGTCGACCGGCCCAACGCGTACATCAAGATCCCCGCCACCGAGGCGGGCCTCCCGGCCATCACCGAGGTGATCGCCACCGGGATCAGCGTCAACGTCACGCTGATCTTCTCCCTGGAGCGCTACCGCGCGGTGATGGACGCCTACCAGGCGGGTCTGGAGCAGGCCGACGCCAAGGGCCTGGACATCAGCACGATCCACTCCGTGGCGTCGTTCTTCGTCTCCCGCGTCGACAGCGAGATCGACAAGCGGCTGGACGCGCTCGGCACGGACGCCGCGAAGGCCCTCAAGGGCAAGGCGGCCGTGGCCAACGCGCGGCTGGCGTACGAGGCGTACGAGGAGGTCGTCGGCGCCGACCGCTGGAAGGCGCTGGCGGGTCGCGGCGCCAACGCGCAGCGCCCGCTGTGGGCCTCGACCGGCGTGAAGGACCCGGCGTACCCGGACACCCTCTACGTCACCGAGCTGGTCGCCCCCGACACCGTGAACACCATGCCGGAGGCCACCCTGGAGGCCACCGACGACCACGGTGAGATCACCGGCGACACCATCCGCGGCACGTACGCGCAGGCGCGGGCCGACCTCGACGCCCTGGAGAAGGTCGGCGTCAGCTACGACGACGTCGTACGGCTCCTGGAGGTGGAGGGCGTCGAGAAGTTCGAGGCGTCCTGGGCCGACCTGCTCGGCTCGACCCAGGCGGAACTGGCCCGCCGTACGCCGAAGGAGGCGTAACCCACAGTGAGCAGCGCGGCGAACCCGCTGCGTGACGCCCAGGACCGTCGGCTCCCGCGTATCGCGGGGCCGTCGGGCCTGGTGATCTTCGGCGTCACGGGCGACCTGTCACGTAAGAAGCTGATGCCCGCGGTCTACGACCTCGCGAACCGCGGTCTCCTCCCCCCGGGCTTCTCCCTCGTGGGCTTCGCCCGCCGGGACTGGGAGCACGAGGACTTCGCGCAGGTCGTGCACGACGCGGTGAAGGAGCACGCGCGTACGCCGTTCCGCGAGGAGGTCTGGCAGCAGCTGGCCGAGGGCATGCGCTTCGTGCCCGGCGTCTTCGACGACGACGACGCGTTCCGGCGGCTGAAGGCGACCATCGAGGAGCTGGACAAGTCCCGCGGCACGGGCGGGAACTTCGCGTTCTACCTGTCGGTGCCGCCGAAGTTCTTCCCCAGCGTCGTCGAGCAGCTCAAGAAGCACGGGCTGTCGGACGCGGAGCCCGGCTCGTGGCGACGGGCGGTCATCGAGAAGCCCTTCGGGCACGACCTGGCCAGCGCCCGCGAGCTGAACGCGGTCGTGCACCAGGTGTTCCGGCCCAGCGAGGTCTTCCGCATCGACCACTACCTGGGCAAGGAGACCGTCCAGAACATCCTGGCGCTGCGCTTCGCGAACACCCTCTTCGAGCCGCTGTGGAACCGCAGTTACGTGGACCACGTGCAGATCACCATGGCCGAGGACATCGGCATCGGCGGCCGCGCGGGCTACTACGACGGCATCGGCTCCGCCCGCGACGTCATCCAGAACCACCTGCTCCAGCTGCTCGCGCTGACCGCGATGGAGGAGCCCACGTCGTTCGACGCGAAGGCGCTGGTCACGGAGAAGATGAAGGTGCTCGACTCGGTCCGCCTCCCGGCCGACCTGAGCAACCACACCGTGCGCGGTCAGTACGCGGCGGGGTGGCAGGGCGGCGTCAAGGTGCCCGGGTACCTGGACGAGGACGGCATCGACGCGAAGTCGAAGACCGACACGTACGCCGCCGTGAAGCTGGAGATCGACAACCGGCGCTGGGCGGGCGTGCCCTTCTACCTGCGCACCGGCAAGCGGCTCGGCCGCCGCGTCACCGAGATCGCGGTGGTCTTCCAGCGGGCGCCGCACTCGCCGTTCGGCGCCACGGACACCCAGGAGCTGGGGCAGAACGCCCTGGTCATCCGGGTGCAGCCGGACGAGGGCGTGACGATCCGCTTCGGCTCCAAGGTGCCCGGCACCCAGATGGAGATCCGGGACGTGACGATGGACTTCGCGTACGGGGAGTCGTTCACGGAGTCCAGCCCCGAGGCGTACGAGCGGCTGATCCTGGACGTGCTGCTCGGCGACGCGAACCTCTTCCCCCGGCACCAGGAGGTCGAACGCTCCTGGGAGATCCTCGACCCGATCGAGGAGCACTGGGACACGCACGGAAAGCCCGAGCAGTACGCGGCCGGCACCTGGGGTCCCGCCGCCGCGGACGAGATGCTCGCGCGCGACGGACGGAGCTGGCGGCGGCCATGAACATCGACCTCACGGACACCACGTCCGGCCAGATCAACTCCGCGCTGGTGAAGGCCCGTCGGGCGAGCGGTTCGCCCGCCGTCGGGATGGTGCTGACGCTCGTCATCGTCACCGACGAGGGCAACCACTACGACGCGCTGAAGGCGGCGGGCGAGGCGTCGAAGGAGCACCCGTCGCGCATCCTCGTGGTCGTACGCCGTCCGGGCCGTTCCCCGCGCGACCGCGCGAAGGCGCGGCTCGACGCGGAGGTACGGGCGGGCGACGGCTCCGCCGCGGGCGAGACGGTGCTGCTGCGGCTGCACGGCGAGCTGGCGGCACACGCGTACAGCGTGGTGCTGCCGCTGCTGCTGCCGGACGCGCCGGTGGTCGTCTGGTGGCCGGAGGACGCGCCGGAGCACCCGTCGGAGGACCTGCTGGGCACGCTCGCGCAGCGGCGCATCACGGACGCCGCCGCCACGGAGGACCCGGAGGGGTCGCTGAGGGTACGGGCGGAGACGTACGCGCCCGGCGACACCGACCTGGCCTGGACGCGCATCACGCCGTGGCGGAGCGTGCTGGCCGCGGCGCTGGACCAGAAGCACACGGAGATCAGCGGCGCGACGGTCGAGGGCGAGGAGTACAACCCGTCGTCCGCGCTGCTGGCGCTCTGGCTCGCGGAACGGCTCGACGTGCCGGTCACGCGGGTGATCACGGACGGGCCGGGCATCACGGCCGTACGGCTGGACGCGGCGGACGGCGAGATCTGCCTCGACCGCGCGGACGGTTCGCTGGCGGAGCTGGCCGTGCCGGGGCAGCCGGACCGGCACGTGGCGCTCCAGCGGCGTACGACGGCCGAGCTGGTCGCGGAGGAGCTGCGGCGGCTGGACCCGGACGAGGCGTACGAGCGGGCCGTACGGTTCCACGGCGGCGCGGCGGACACGCTGGCCGGGGACGTACGGCCGGGCGACGGCGCGAAGCCGGACGGCGGTGCGGGAGCGGGCGGCGCGGCCTCGGACGCGGCGGCGGACTGTGACGCGGCGGGCAACGCGAAGCCGGACGACGCGGCTTCGGACGCGGGCGGGGCCTCCGGAGCGGCGGCGACCTCCGGTGGGAAGGGCGCGGGCGCGAAGAAGACGGCGGCGAAGGCCGGTGGCCGCAAGGCCGCCGCCGGGACCGACGGGGCGGCCGGCTCGTGACGCCCACGCCGCAGGTCGTGGTCCACCGCGACAAGGACGAGCTGGCGCAGGCGGTCGCCGCCCGCCTGCTCACGAAGATCGTCGAGGCGCAGGCGGCGCGCGGCTCCGCGTCGGTCGTCCTGACCGGGGGCCGCAACGGCAACGCCCTGCTCGCCGCCCTCGCCGCCTCCCCCGCCCGTTCCTCCGTCGACTGGTCGCGGCTGGACGTGTGGTGGGGCGACGAGCGCTACCTCCCGGACGGCGACCCGGAGCGGAACGTCACGCAGGCGACGGAGGCGCTCCTCGCCGCCGTCCCCCTGGACCCGGCGCGCGTCCACCCGATGCCCGCCTCCGACGGGCCGCACGCCGGTGACGTGGACGCGGCGGCCGAGGCGTACGCGGCGGAGCTGGCGGCGCACCCCGAAGCCCACGGCCGCGTACCGGCGTTTGACGTACTGCTGCTCGGCGTCGGGCCCGACACGCACGTCGCGTCGCTGTTCCCGGAGCACCCGGGCGTACGGGAGACGGAACGCGCCGTCGTCGGCGTCCACGGCGCCCCCAAGCCCCCGCCGACCCGCGTCTCCCTCACGCTGCCCGCGATCCGCGCGGCCCGAGAGGTGTGGCTGCTGGCGGCGGGTGCCGACAAGGCGCGGGCGGCGGCGATCGCCCTGTCCGGCGCGGGCGAGATCCAGGCGCCGGCGGCGGGCGCGTACGGCACGGCCCGTACCCTCTGGCTGCTGGACGGCCCCGCCGCGGCGGAACTCCCCCGCGGCCTCTACCCCCCGTCGTCGGCCTGACGCCCTCCCCCGGGCCCAGCGCACAGCTCCGCCCAGGCGTCCTTACCCGGGGCGCCGGGGCGGGGTGCGATGCCCCAGCGGTCCGCGAGCCGGGCGACCAGGAGCAGCCCACGGCCCGACTCGGCGTCGGACGAGGGCGGTCGGGGCGCCCGGCAGGGATCGGGGAGCACGCCGTCGCGACGGCTGTCGGTGACCTCGACGCGTAGGGTCGTGCGGGTTGTCACCGACTCCGCGCCGGTCGGGGCGTCGGTGACGGCGCTGAGGCGGACGTGGAAGTCCCGGCCGGGTACGTGGCCGTGGCGTACGGCGTTCGCGCACAGCTCGGCGGTGATGAGCGTCAGCGTCTCGTTGGCGTCCGAGCCGTAGGGGTGCCCCCACTCGTCGAGCCGGTGCGACACGAGCTGGCGGGCGAGCCGCGCGCCGCGCGGGGTGGACGTGAACCGCATCGCGAACTCCCGTACGGGCGGCGGCGGTTGCGGGACGGCGCCGGTGGCGTCGGGGGCGACGGGGCGGTGAGGTGGTCGCTTCATGGGAGCAACGGTCGCCGCGCCGAACCGCTCGCGACCAGAGGCGACCCACGGACGACCGGTGGCTGTACGCACACGCGGCGCGCGCTGTACGCGATGCGCCGCCCCAGCGACCCCGCGGGCGTGAACAACCCGGTTCTCCAGGCGCGTTGTACGCGCGCGAGCGATGCTTGTACGCGGCGTGGGGCGTAACCCTCCGTACGGACAACGGCGTTGGCCCGCGTACGGGACGCCGGAGCGTACGGACGGAGAGGTGCGGGGCATGGAGGACGGGGCGCGGGAAGCGGACGAGGGTGTCGAGCCGGGGACGGGCATCCTCTACGTCTTCGGGCAGCAGTTGAAGCTCTACCGGCTGCGGGCGGGCCTGGAGCGGCCGGAGTTGGGCGCGCTGACGGGCTACTCGGCGTCCACGATCGCCTCGTTCGAGCAGGGCAGACGTATCCCGTCGCCGCGGTTCATCGACAAGGCGGACGAGGTGCTCGACGCGGGAGGCGTCCTGTGCGCGAGCAAGGGCGAGGTGGCCCGCGCCCAGTACCCGGCGTTCTTCCGCGACGCGGCACGGCTGGAGGCGCAGGCGGTCGAACTCCACGTCTACGCCACGCAGGCCGTCCCGGGCCTGTTGCAGACGGAGGAGTACGCGCGGGCGGTCTTCGAGATGCGGCGTCCGCTCCTGGACGAGGAGACCATCGAGCAACGCGTGTCCGCGCGCATGACCCGGCAGGAGATCTTCGTCAGGTCGCCTCTGCCTACCATCAGCTTCGTCATCGAGGAGAGCATGCTGCACCGGCCACTGGGTGGGCGGGCGGTGATGCGCGGACAGTTGGAGAACCTGCTTCTCCGCGGCCGGTTGCGGAACGTCGAGATCCAGGTGATGCCGACGGCCCGCGAGGAACACGCTGCCCTGGCTGGCCCGTTCACCTTGATCGAGACGAAGGATGGGCAGAGGATCGCGTACGTTGAGGCGCACAAGGACAGCCGTCTCTACACGGAGCGCAGGACCGTCCGCGAGTTCGAGGAAGAGTACGGAATTCTGCGGGCGCAGGCGCTGACTCCGCGCGAATCGCTGGCCTTCATCGAGGAGTTGTTGGGAGAGGGATGAACGTCGAAGCGTCTGTGCAGGCCGCGTCCGGGGCCGTCTGGTTCAAGAGCAGCCACAGCAGTGGCGAGGGCGGCGAGTGCGTGGAGGTGGCAGCGGGGGGCGGGGGCGTACTGGTGCGGGACTCCAAGAACAGCGCCGGACCCGTACTCTCCGTACACCCCGACGGCTGGACCGCCTTCCTCACCCACGCCGCCGCCGCGCGCTGACACACACGTCCGCCCGCTCCCCCCGTGGGAGCGGGCGGACGGCGGAGGCGGCTACTTGACGCCGAGCACCTGCTCCAGCGGGTCGATGGCGAAGTAGACGGCGAAGAGGGCCGCCGTGCCCCACAGCAGCCAGTGCACCTCACGCGCCTTGCCGAGGGACGCCTTGATGACGACGTAGGCGATGAAGCCCGCGCCGATGCCGTTGGTGATGGAGTACGTGAACGGCATGACGACGATGGTCAGGAACGCGGGGACGGCCAACTCGTAGCGGTCCCAGTCGATGTGCTTGACCTGCGTCATCATCAGGAAGCCGACGGCGATGAGCGCCGGGGAGGCGGCCTGGAGCGGTACGAGCGTCAGCACCGGCGTGAAGAACAGGGCGAGACCGAAGAGGCCGCCGGTGACGAGGCTGGCGAGGCCCGTACGGGCGCCCTCGCCGACGCCCGCGGCGGACTCGATGTACGTGGTGGCGGACGACGAGGAGGAGGCGCCGCCCGCGACGGCCGCCGCGCCGTCGATGAGGAGGACGCGGCCGAGGCCGGGGACCTTGCCGCGTTCGTCGAGGAGTCCGGCCTCGGCGGTGACGCCGACGATGGTGCCCATCGTGTCGAAGAAGTCCGACAGGATGAGCGTGAACAGCAGCAGGACGACGGTCAGTACGCCGACCTCCCCGAACGCGCCCAGCAGGTCGAAGTGTCCGAGCAGCCCGAAGTCGGGCGAGGCGACGGCGTTGTCGGGCAGGGCGGGCGAGGTGAGACCCCAGGACTTGACGTCCGCGACCTCGTTGATGACGACGGAGACGACGGTCATCAGCACGATGCTGATGAGGATGGCGCCCTTCACCTGGCGGGCGAGGAGTACGAGCGTCAGCAGCACGCCGAGGCAGAAGACGAACATCGGCCAGCCCGTGAGGGTGCCGGTGCCGAGCTGTACGGGGACGGTGGTGCTCGCGGCGTCCGGGATGCGGGTGACGAAGCCCGCGTCCACGAAGCCGATGAAGGCGATGAAGAGGCCGATGCCGACGCTGATGGCCTGCTTGAGGGTCTGCGGGATGGCGTACATGATCGCCTCGCGCAGGCCGGTCATCACCAGCACGGTGATCAGCAGGCCCTCCAGCACCACGAGGCCCATGGCGTCGTCCCAGCTCATCTGGGGGGCGACCTGGAAGGCGACGACGGCGTTGATGCCGAGACCGGCGGCGAGGGCGAGCGGCAGGTTGCCGCCGACGCCCATGATGACGGTCATGACGGCCGCCACCAGGGCCGTGGCGGTGGCGAGTTGGGTGGCGTCGAGCTGCTCGCCGAACTTGTCCTCGGCGCCGCCGAGGATGATCGGGTTCAGCACCAGGATGTAGGCCATGGTGAAGAACGTGGCGAGCCCGCCGCGTACTTCACGAGCGGGCGTGGAGCCGCGCTCCCCGATGCGGAAGAACCGGTCGAGTGGGCCACCGGCCCCCGCGGGCGAGGGTTTGCGCGCCGCGCGTCGTGCCGTGCTGTTCTTCATGTCCGTGTCTCTCCTGCGCCTGCCGGTGCCGGTGGACCGCGGTCGTCTCCGCGCGGGGCGGTGCGACCGGCGGCGCTCCCGGCGGTGTGGGGGAATTGCGGAGGACGCCGCGGGTAGCACCTGTGGGGACCGAGCGGACAGGTGTACGGCACCTCGCGAGCGCGATCATACGTGCCGGGAAGCGTCCCGCAATTGTGCTGAGGTATCCGATGGTTAACGGATTCGCTTCGCCCTCTGTCGCTTTCTACGAAATCCACGACGACCTATCCCGCAAAACGGGATGCAGGCGACAGGGCCCCATGGAGTCGCCGCGCGGAACTCCATACTCTCGGCGCGTGTCCCCACCGATCCCCTTCAACGCGCGCGCCGCTCGCACCCTGCGCGAGAGACTCGGGATGGCGCCGGGTCATGTCGCGTACGGCATGCGCGCCTCGTACGGCCTGACGCACGTCTCCCCCGAACACATCACCGCGTGGGAGCGCGGCTCCGCCCTCCCCACGGCGAGTGAACTGACCGCGCTGGCGGGCGCGTTGTGGTGCGCGCCGGGTGAACTGATGGGCCGTCCGCGTACGTTGGTCGAGCACCGGATGGCGCGCGGTATCGCCGCCGAGGACGTGGCGCGGGCGACCGGGGTGCCGCTCGACCGGTACCTCGCGATGGAGGAGGCCGGGCGCTGGACCGGCGACGAGCAGCAGTCCGAGAAGCTCGGCGCCCTGCTGGAGCTGCCCGCGCGGGACTTCATCACCGTCACGGGCATCGAGGAGGAGCTGGCGCGGCTGCTCACCGAGGCCGTGACCACGCGCTGGCAGGCCCACGCGCGCGCCATCGGGCGGCTGGTGGGCATGGACCGGCGGGAGCTGCGGGAGCCGTTGCGGGCGATGCAGAGCGAGTACCAGATCCTGATGACCGCCACCCTCACCAGAGCGGGTGGCGACACGGCGGCCGGGGAGGCCGGGCGGCGCTACCTGACGGAGATCGTCGATCACTTCTGGTCCCAACTGCCCGAGTCCTAGGGCCTGTCCGGCGCCTTCCGCCTCGGTCGCGGCGCCCGGCACGCACGTTCGCCGCGACCGCGACCGCGACCGCGAGCGATAAACGGACTCCACAATTCCGGGAATGTGCGCGATGGATATGCGCGCCGGGCGCGACGGGAATCACGCCACTACGGGTCCGGAATTCCGCGGTGATCCACTACGACGGCAACGGCGCGCGCCCGTATCGGATATTCCCGCGCGGTACGGGACTTCCCACCCCACTCGCGGAACACGGCATTCCTGCGAACACGGCCACGAACATTCAGGAACATCCAAGAGCGAACAGAAGTGAACACCGTGCGGAACTGACCGCGCCTCAATTCGGTGGCGCTTTCCACCACTTCACCGTCCGCCGAGCCACGCGTACCCCCCTCGCCTCGCAGCCAGGCCCGTACGGTGTCCTCCCGGAACAGCCCCCACTCCCGCTGGGGAAGGTACAACCACTGCCGCAGCGGCACCCGCATCCCGCTCTTCGGGCGGTCCACTACGGTCGCGGCGCGGGCGCCTGGCGCGGGTCCCGCTCCCCAGCCCTGCGGCTGAGCCGGGTCATGCCGATGACGAGCGCCGTCACGAGCGTGCCACCGACCGGCACGGCGAGCAGGATCGCCGCCCGCGTCGTGCCCACGACCCCGCCGAACACGGCGCTGAGGACCACCACGAGGAGCGCGGGCACGACGCAGGCGTCGAAGCGCGCGCCGGGGCCGGGGACGCGGTTGCGCGCCGCCGCATACCACAACTGGGCGTGCGCGTAACGCAGTTCGCGTCCGTCGCCGGGCTCGCACCGGCTGCCCGAACGGTCCGTGCGCTGAAGGCTCTTGTCGCAGTGCGGACAGAACACCCGTCCCCTCCCCCGAGACCACTCCCCCGTACGCGCCTCGACGACGCGACCACGTCCCCGTACACGCGGTCGATCCCGACCGTGGAGGAGCCCACTGACAGCCGGGCGAAGTCCCACCGCCGTCCCACCCGACCCCCGCTGTCACCCGGGGTCTCCGGCCCCACCCCCGGTGGCCGCCCGGCCTTCCGTGGCCGATGCCGGGGGCACCCGCGGCCGGTGTCCGAACGGCGCGCCGAAGCCCCGCCCGTGCCACAGGCCGCCCGCCTCCCCCGGCACCCGTACCGACCAGGGCGGACGCGGACGCGGAGGCGGACCACGCGCGGGTCCGCCCGTCCGTGGCTGGTGACCATCGGACTGTTCACTCGTTTGGCTCGACAAGGCAGGTCCCGACAGCATCAGCCTTTGGAGGGCGGTTCCATGCCCGCGTCTCAGCGCGACTCAGCCAGGACCGGCAGACGACTCGCCCCCGACCAGGCCGAGTCGGCCCTCGTCGGGCACTACGGCCGGTGGGTGCGGCTGGCCTATCTCACGCTCCCCGCCGACCTCGGCAGGCACCGGCGGGTCCTCGCCGCCCACGGTCTCGTGCAGCGCGCGCTGCCCCGGGTCCGTTCCCCGAAGCCCGCGTCCCGGGTGCCGGGGCAGAGCCGGGGCACCCCGGCCGTGGCCCCGACCGGGGACGGTGCCCCCGACGACGGCTCCACCGTGCTGCGCGAACGGGTCGTACGCGTCCTGCTCGCCTACGACACCGCCCCGTCCCGGTGGCCGTTCGGCCGCCGTGCGGCGCGCGGCCCCCGGACGGCGCTGCCCGTCGTCTGGGGTCTCCGCCTCTTCCCGCGCCCCGGCGGGCCGGAGGCGGCGGCGCTGGACCAGGCGCTCGCCCGGGTGCCCACCGCCGCGCGCGCCGCGTTCGTACTGCGGCACCTGGAGGGGCTGGACGACGGGGCGGTCCGCGCGGTGCTCGTCGCCGCGGGCGCGGCGGAGCCGGAGGCCGCGCTGCGCGTGTCGTACGGCCTCGACCGTACGCTCGGCGCGTCCGAGGACCTCGGTGAACTGCTGCGGGGCGCCGAGGAGTTCGACGCCTGCTCGCTCCGCGCCCGCCCCACCGACCTGCGTCGGCGGCGCCGCCGCTTCCGCCTCGCCCTGGCCGCCGCCGCGTGCGCCACCGCCGGGGCGGTGGCGGTGGGCACCGCCGTGGTCGGGCGCTCCGAGCCGCCCGCGCCGCGCGAGGCCCGCGTGCCGGGGCCGGAGCAGCTGGTGCACGCGTCGAACGACACGTGGGCGGACACCGCGAAGGTCGACTTCAGCGCGTGGCCCGCGCGCGGCTCCCGTACGTCCGACCGGGACCTGCTGGGCCGCGCCCTCGACACGTGGGCGGACCCGCCGTCGGACACGCGCGTCACGACGTCGGCGGGCGCCCGTACGGAACCGGTCGCCGCGGGCGTGCGCCTGCTGTACGCGGGCGAGGTCGACGGCCGCGCCGTGGTGCTGCTGCACGCCCCCGAACGCCTCGTGCGCTACACCGAACCGACCTCCTCCGACGGCCGCCCCACCCTCGACTTCACCGAGGCCGACGGCGCCGACGTGACCACCGCCGCCGCCGTGGCCGTCAGCCGCGAGGACGGCCGCGCGCGCTACCTCACCGCGCCCTGGGTCGCGGAGGCGCAGACCCGCGACCTGCTGCGCCCGGACTCCCCCGGCGAGCCCCTGGACCGTACGTCCGACGGCGTCACCTCGCCCGTACCGCTGCCCCCGACGGCCGCCGGCACCGGCGGCGGCGGGTGCGACACGTGGCCGGTGCTGCAACTGCGGTCGTCCGTACGCATCGTGGAGAAGCACTCGTTCCTGCTGACCGACCTCGGCGGCGTCTCACCCGCCCACCTCACGTACACCCCGCTGCCCGACGGGGAGGTGCCGTCGCGGCAGCCGCGCGAGGCCACCGGCCCGGCGGCGCTGGGCGCGTGGGCGCGTACGGCCTGCGGGCTGGCGGAGCTGGACGCGCGGGACGTACGGGCGGTGAACGTCTGGGACTTCGCCGAGCAGGACCTGCCCGAGGACGGCGGCCGCGCGGTGTGGGCGTGCACGCGGGCCACGACGTGGCGCGGGCCGGGCGAGATCCAGGTGCGGCTGCGTACACCCGCCGAGTCCCCGACGGAGCCCGCGCGGCTGGTGGCCGGGGACCGGGACACGGCCGCGTGCGGCCGGTTCGGGCAGCACCTGGTCGCGGGCACCGTGTGGGAGGGCGAGTCGGGGCGCCGCTACGCCCTGGCGGCGGGCAGCCGCGACGTCACGCGCGTCGCGCTGAGCGGGGCGGCGGAGGCGTCGGAGGACGGGCGCACCCTCCAGGAGCGGCTGCCCGCGGGCGACCCGCGGCCCCGCCTCTCCGCCGACCTGCGGGACGAGGAGGCACGGCCGGTGGTGTGCGCGTCCTGGACCGCCGGGTGCGACGGGGCGGACGGGCCCGGCTGAGCCCCGGACGCACCGGGACCCGACCCGGGCCCGCCCGCCGCGCGTGACGCACGGCGGGCGGGCCCGGTGGCCGTCACCTCAGTCCGTACGGCCCCGCAGCTGCCGGTAGCGCGCCACCAGCGCCGCCGTCGACGCGTCCAGCCCGGCCACCTCGGCGCCCTCGGTGAGCGCGGGTTCGACGCGCTTGGCCAGCACCTTGCCCAGCTCGACTCCCCACTGGTCGAAGCTGTCGATGTCCCAGACCGCGCCCTGGACGAACACCTTGTGCTCGTACAGCGCGATCAACTGCCCCAGCACGGACGGCGACAGCTCGGTGGCGAGCACCGTCGTCGTCGGGTGGTCGCCGTGGAAGGTGCGGTGCGGCACCTGCTCCTCGGGAACGCCCTCCGCGCGCACCTCGTCGGCGGTCTTCCCGAACGCGAGGGCCTGGCCCTGCGCGAAGAGGTTGGCCATCAACAGGTCGTGCTGCGCGGCCAGTTCCGGGCCCAGCTCGTCGACGGGGCGGGCGAAGCCGATCAGGTCGGCGGGGATCATCCGGGTGCCCTGGTGCAGCAACTGGTAGTACGCGTGCTGCCCGTTGGTGCCCGGCGTGCCCCAGACGACGGGCCCGGTGTCCCAGTCGACGGGGCGCCCCTCGCGGTCCACGGACTTGCCGTTGGACTCCATGTCGAGCTGCTGGAGGTACGCGGTGAAGCGCGACAGGTAGTGCGAGTACGGCAGCACGGCGTGCGACTGCGCGTCGAAGAACCCGCCGTACCAGACGCCCAACAGGCCCAGCAGCAGCGGGGCGTTGGCCTCCGGCGGGGCCGTACGGAAGTGGTCGTCGACCAGGCGGAAACCGTCGAGGAGTTCACGGAAACGGTCGGGACCGATCGCGATCATCAGGGAGAGGCCGATCGCGGAGTCGAACGAGTAGCGCCCGCCGACCCAGTCCCAGAACTCGAACATGTTGGCCGTGTCGATGCCGAAGCGCTCGACCTCCGGCCCGTTCGTCGACAGCGCCACGAAGTGCTTCGCCACGGCCGAGGCGTCGGCCCCGCCCAAGGACTCCAGCAGCCAGTTCTTCGCGGACGTCGCGTTGGTGATCGTCTCGATCGTCGTGAACGTCTTGGAGGCGACGATGAACAGCGTCTCCGCCGCGTCCAGCCCGTGCAGCGCCTCGTGCAGGTCGGCGCCGTCCACGTTGGACACGAAACGGACGTCCAGGTCCCGCAGCGTGTACGGGAGCAGCGCCTCGTACGCCATCGCCGGTCCGAGGTCGGAGCCGCCGATACCGATGTTGACGACCGTACGGATGCGGGCGCCGGTGTGCCCGGTCCAGTCGCCGTCCCGGACCCGCGCGGCGAAACCGGCCATCCGGTCGAGTACGGCGTGGACGCCCGGGACGACGTTCTCCCCGTCGACCTCGACCACCGCGTCGCGCGGCGCGCGCAGCGCGGTGTGCAGCACGGCGCGGCCCTCGGTGACGTTGATCCGGTCGCCGCGGAACATGGCGTCCCGCAGCCCGGCCACGTCGGTCGCCGCCGCCAACTCCCGCAGCAGCGCCAGGGTCTCGTCGGTGACCAGGTGCTTGGAGTAGTCGAGGTACAGGTCACCGACCCGCACGGAGTACCGTTCGGCGCGCGCCGCGTCGCCGTCGAACAGCGCGCGCAGCCGCACCTCCCCCAGCTCCGCCCGGTGCCGGGCGAGCGCCTGCCACTCGGGCATCCGGTCGAGCGGGGTACGGCCCGCGGTCCCGCCTGCTGCGTCCGCTCCGTCAGCGTTCATCTGCACCCTCAAGCCGTTCTTCTCGTACGTGACACCAGCGCCGTCCAACCTAACGCGCGACGGCCCGGCCGTACGTCACCGCGGTGGCGTACGGCCGGGCCGTCGTCGGATGTTCAACCGGGGGTCCCCCGCCCGTGGGGCGGCGGCACGCGGCCGGAGCGGGCCGGGCCGGGCCGGGTCGTGGCCCGCGGGTCAGATCTCGCCGCGGAGCTTGGCGAGCGCCTCCGCGAGGATCGCCTCCCCGTCGGCGTCGCTGCGCCGCTCGCGGACGTACGCGAGGTGCGTCTTGTACGGTTCCGTACGCGGCGGGTCCGGCGGGTTCTCCCGGTCCGTCCCGGCCGGGAAGCCGCAGCGGGGGCAGTCCCACGTGTCGGGGACCTGCGCGTCGCCGGCGAAGCTCGGCTGGGTCTCGTGCCCGTTCGAGCACCAGAAGGAGATGCGCAGCCGCGGGGCTGACTCGCCCCGCTCGGCCTCCCCCATCGGCCCCGCTCCGACCCGGCTTCCCCGGATCGCGTTGCCACTTGCCACGGTCGTAACTCCCTGCCTCACGGTGCTGCGGAGCATCCACGAGCGGCCCCGCTGCGGGCGCCCTGGTGTACGTAGGACCCAACGCACGTCCAGTGACCGGAGTTACTGCGTCGGCCGTGAACGCGAGGCCATGATAGGCCGCGTACGGGGCCCGGTCAGTCGAACTTCATCAGCAGCCCGAGCACCACGATCACGGCGAACCAGGCGAGCGCGACGACGATCGTGATCCGGTCGAGGTTGCGCTCAGCGACCGAGGAACCACCGACCGACGACTGCATGCCGCCGCCGAACATGTCGGACAGGCCGCCGCCCTTCCCCTTGTGCATCAGCACCAGCATCATCAGCAGGGCGCTGAGCACGATGAGGGCGATGGAGAACCCCAATTCCACGGCTGGACCAACTCTCTCGGACTGTCGTCGGACACGTACGGTCCGCACTTGCGGTGTGCGGGGGCCGGACACGGCGTCCGGCCCCCGACAGGGTACGACGAGTGGTCACCCGTCGTCACTCGCTCGCACGGGGGCTGTGTCCCCCGTCGCTCCTCGTTCCCTCCCGCCCCGGCGACGGGACGGGGTGCGGCCGGTCGGTTACTGGTCGCGGAAGCGGACGATCTTCACGAACTCGTCCGCGTCCAGCGCCGCGCCGCCCACCAGGGCGCCGTCCACGTCGGGCTGCGCCATGATCGCGGCGACGTTCGACGCCTTCACCGAACCGCCGTACTGGATGCGCACGGCGTCGGCCAGCTCCTGGTCGTACAGCTCCGCGAGGCGGCCCCGGATCGCGGCGCAGACCTCCTGCGCGTCCTCGGGGGTGGCGACCTCGCCGGTGCCGATGGCCCACACCGGCTCGTACGCGATCACGATCGTCGCGGCCTGCTCCCGGGTGACGTCCTGGAGCGCGCCGTCGAGCTGAGCGAGCGTGTGCGCGACGTGGGTGCCCGCCTTGCGCACGTCCAGGCCCTCACCGACGCAGAGGATCGGCGTCAGCTCGTGCCGGAAGGCGGCCTTCACCTTGGCGTTGCACACGGCCTCGTCCTCGCCGTGGTACTGCCGCCGCTCGGAGTGGCCGACGGTGACGTAGGTGCACTTCAGCTTCGCCAGCATCGGCCCGGAGATCTCGCCGGTGTACGCGCCGGAGTCGTGCGCGGAGAGGTCCTGCGCGCCGTAGCGGATCTTCAGCTTGTCGCCGTCGACCAGGGTCTGTACGGAACGCAGGTCGGTGAACGGCGCCAGCACGGCCACCTCCACCGCGTCGTGGTCCTTGTCGGCCAGCGCGAACGCCAGCTTCTGCACGTGGGCGATGGCCTCGAGGTGGTTGAGGTTCATCTTCCAGTTGCCCGCCATCAGGGGCGTGCGGCTGCTCATGGGGGTCAGTCCTCCAGTGCGGCGAGGCCGGGGAGCGTCTTGCCCTCGAGGTATTCGAGGCTGGCGCCGCCACCGGTCGAGATGTGGCCGAAAGCGTTCTCGTCGAAGCCCAGCAGCCGTACGGCCGCCGCGCTGTCACCGCCGCCGACGACGGTGAACGACGCGTCGCCCTCGGGCGTACGGGCGTCCAGCAGGCCCTGGGCGACGGCGCGGGTCCCGGCGGCGAAGTCGGGGTGCTCGAAGACGCCCATGGGGCCGTTCCAGAAGACCGTCACGGCGTCCGCGAGCTTCGACGCGTACAGCTTGCCGCTCTCCGGGCCGATGTCCAGGCCCATGAGGCCCTCCGGCATGGCGTCGGCGGCGACCGTACGGGCGTCGGCGGGCGCCTTCGTCTTCAGGTCGGGGAACTCGGGGGCGACGACCACGTCGACCGGGAGCACGAACTCCACGCCGTTCGCCTCGGCCCGCTCCAGATAGCCGCGGACGGCCGGGAGCTGGTCCTCCTGGAGGAGGGACGAACCCACCTCGTGGCCCTGCGCCTTGAGGAAGGTGAAGACCATGCCGCCGCCGATGAGGATGCGGTCGGCCTTCTCCAGCAGGTGGTCGATGACGCCGAGCTTGTCGGAGACCTTCGCGCCGCCGAGGACCACCGCGTAGGGGCGGGACACGTCCTCGGTCAGCCGCTTCAGCACGCCGACCTCGGTGGCGATGAGACCGCCCGCGGCGTGCGGGAGCCGTGCCGGGAGGTCGTAGACCGAGGCGTGCTTGCGGTGGACCGCGCCGAAGCCGTCGCCGACGTACAGGTCCGCGAGGGCGGCCAACTCGTCGGCGAACGCGCCGCGTTCGGCGTCGTCCTTGCTGGTCTCGCCGGGGTTGAAGCGGAGGTTCTCCAACAGCGCGACCTGGCCGTCCGCCAGGGCGCCGACGGCGGCCTTCGCGCTGTCGCCGACGGTGTCGGCGGCGAAGGCGACGTCGCCCCGGGCGGAACCGGCGAGCAGCTCGCCCAGTCGGCGGGCGACCGGCGCGAGCGAGAACCGCGGGTCGGGCGCGCCCTTCGGGCGGCCCAGGTGCGAGGCGACGACCACGCGGGCGCCTGCCTCGACGAGCTTGCGGAGAGTGGGGACGACGGCGCGGATACGGCCGTCGTCGGTGATGGTGTCGCCGTCGAGCGGGACGTTCAGGTCGGCGCGGACGAACACCCGCCGCCCGGCGACGTCTAGCTCGTCAATCGTCTTCATGCTGGATGGGCTCCTCGCGTCTGGCTGTGGCTCTGCACGGGCCAGGGCTCGCGAAGCGCGTCGTTGCGCTCCACGAGCCCTGGCCCGGTCGCGTGTCGTGCGGCGATCGCGGAGCGATCGGTGTCAGAGCCGACCGCCGACGTAGACGGTGAGGTCCACGAGGCGGTGGGAGTAGCCCCACTCGTTGTCGTACCAGCCGACGACCTTGATCTGGTTGCCCTGAGCCATCGTCAGCGACGAGTCGAAGGTGCACGACGCGGGCCAGTTGACGATGTCCGAGGAGACGATCGGGTCCTCGGTGTACTCCAGGAAGCCCTTGAGCTGGCCCTCGGCGGCCTTCTGGAACGCGGCGTTGACCTCGTCGCGGGAGACCTCGCGGTCCACCTCGATCACCAGGTCGGTCACCGAGCCGGTGGGCACCGGCACGCGCATCGCGATGCCGTCGAGCTTGCCCTTGAGCTGCGGGAGCACCAGGGCGGTGGCCTTCGCGGCGCCGGTCGACGTCGGGATGATGTTCTCGGCGGCGGCACGGGCGCGGCGCAGGTCCTTGTGCGGGAAGTCCAGGATGCGCTGGTCGTTCGTGTACGCGTGGACCGTCGTCATCATGCCCTTGACGATGCCGAAGTTCTCGTCCACGACCTTCGCCATCGGCGCCACGCAGTTGGTGGTGCAGGAGGCGTTGGAGATGACGTGGTGCTTGTCGGCGTCGTACTGCTCGTGGTTGACGCCCATGACCACGGTGACGTCCTCGTCCTTGGCCGGGGCCGAGATGAGGACCTTCTTCGCGCCCGCGGCGAGGTGCTTGGCCGCGTCCTCGCGCTTGGTGAAGATGCCGGTGGACTCGATGACGACGTCGGCGCCCAGCTCGCCCCAGGGGAGCTGCGCCGGGTCCCGCTCCGCCATCGTCTTGAAGGTCTGGCCGCCCACCGTGATGGTGTCCTCGGTGTGGCTGACCGGCTGCTTGAGGCGGCCGAGGATGCTGTCGTACTTCAGCAGGTGGACCAGGGTCGCGTTGTCCGTCAGGTCGTTGACACCGACGATCTCGATGTCCGCTCCCTGCTCCAGGAGCGCGCGGAAGTAATTCCGACCGATGCGGCCAAAGCCATTGATGCCTACGCGGATCGTCACGAACCGATCTCCTCGTTGGTGCGCCGGTACGGACACCGGCGATGCTGTATGGGATGTCCCCGACCGATGCCGACCCTACCGCGCCGCCCCGCGTCGGCCGAACGCGGCGGTGCCGTCGGTCCGCCCGGCCCGGTCCGGGGGACGCGGGCGTACGGGTGCGGGAGCGGGCGGGCACGGGTCGGCGCGGGAGCGTACGGGGTGTGGCGGCGGTCGTACGGGGTGGGGCGGGCGTACGCCGGACCGGCCGCGTCAGCCGACCATCTCCTCGGTGAGCGTCGCGTCCGTCCCCGGCATGCCCATGTCCTGCGCGCGCTTGTCGGCCATCGCCAGCAGCCGCCGGATGCGCCCGGCCACCGCGTCCTTCGTCAGCGGCGGGTCCGCGAGGGCGCCCAACTCCTCCAACGACGCCTGCTTGTGGTCCATCCGCAGCCGCCCCGCAGCCGCCAGGTGCTCGGGCACCTCGTCACCCAGGATCTCCAGCGCGCGCTGCACGCGGGCACCGGCGGCGACCGCCGCGCGGGCCGAACGGCGCAGGTTGGCGTCGTCGAAGTTCGCCAGCCGGTTCGCCGTGGCCCGCACCTCGCGCCGCATCCGGCGCTCCTCCCAGGCCAGCACGGCCTCGTGCGCGCCGAGCCGGGTGAGGAGCGCGCCGATGGCGTCCCCGTCCCGTACGACGACCCGGTCCACACCCCGTACCTCACGGGCCTTCGACGGGATCTGGAGCCGACGGGCCGCGCCCACCAGCGCCAACGCGGCCTCCGGGCCGGGGCAGGTGACCTCCAACGAGGACGAGCGGCCCGGCTCCGTCAGCGAGCCGTGCGCGAGGAACGCGCCGCGCCACGCGGCCTCCGCGTCGCAGGTGGCCCCCGAGACCACCTGCGGCGGCAGGCCGCGGATCGGCCGCCCCCGCGTGTCGACCAGCCCCGTCTGCCGCGCGAGCTGGTCGCCGCCCGCGACCACCCGTACGACGTAACGCGAGCCGCGCCGCAGGCCGCCGGGGGCCATCACCACCAGGTCGGAGGCGTGGCCGAAGATCTCCAGGATGTCCTTGCGGAGCCTGCGGGCCGCGATGCCCGTGTCCAGCTCCGCCTCGATCACGATGCGCCCGCTCACCAGGTGGAGGCCGCCCGCGAACCGCAGGACCGACGAGACCTCCGACTTCCGGCAGCAGGTCCGGGTGACGGGGAGCCGGGAGATTTCATCCTTCACCGCTGCCGTCATCGCCATGGGCCGATCCTTCCGTGCATACGAAAAATACGGTCGTACGCGGCTGCCAGCAGCACCGGGTCGTGCCGGGTGCCACCTCCCCCGGGGGCGGCGGAGCCGCTGTCGGCTCCGCCGTCACCGCGGGAGACGGCGTCCCCGGGCTCCGCCACGGGGGCCAGTTCGACCGTCGCCCCGAGCCGCTCGGCGGCCTCACGGAGACTGTCCTGGTCGGGCACGGCGGCCTGGTCGGCCAACACCACGTCGAAGGCGAGTTTAGGGGCGTGTCGGGCCAAAACCTCCAAATGACGCTGCGGAGAAAATCCGTCCGTCTCACCCGGCTGCGGCACGAGGTTGAGCGAGAGCACCCGGCGGGCGCGAGTCTCCTGGAGCGCGTCGAGCAGCCGCGGAACGAGCAGATGGGGGATCACGGACGAGAACCACGAGCCGGGGCCGACCACCACCCAGTCCGCGTCGAGCACGGCGTCCACGGCCTCCGGCACGGCGGGCGGGTCGTTCGGCACCAGCTGCACGCGCTGGACCTCGCCGGGGGTGAGGGCGACGGTGGCCTGCCCCCGTACGGTCGACAGCGCGTCCGGCTCGGCCGGGTCGTGGCCGCGCACGCGGGCCTGGAGCTCCAGGGGTACGGCGGACATGGGGAGGACGCGGCCGTGCGCGCCGAGCAGCTTGCCCACCAGGTCGAGGGCCTGGACGTGGTCGCCCAGCTGCTCCCAGAGCGCCACGATCAGCAGGTTGCCGACGGCGTGGTCGTGCAGCTCGCCCTGGCTGACGAAGCGGTGCTGGACGACCTCCGCCCAGGTGCGGCCCCAGTCGTCGTCGCCGCAGAGTGCCGCCAGCGCCTTGCGCAGGTCCCCCGGCGGCAGCACGCCCAGCTCGTCGCGGAGCCGGCCGCTGGAACCGCCGTCGTCGGCGACGGTGACGACGGCCGTCAGGTCGCCGGTGATGCGGCGCAGCGCCGTCAGCGAGGCGGACAGGCCCATGCCGCCGCCGAGGGCGACGACCTTGGGCTGCGCGCCACGGCGCCGGGCCGGTCCGCTGCCGAGCGGTCGGCGCAGCCGTATGGTCCTACGGGGCATTCCTCACGTCCCATCGGGCGTCGTCGTCGGTCGTCGGCACCCCGTCCGCCACGGGGTGCCGCCACTGCCACGGGCTCACTCGTGTGCCGCGGGCTACTCGCGGCCCATGTCGCGGTGCACCACGACGGTCTCCACGCCCTCGTCGGACAGCCGCCTGGCCAGCCGTTCGGACATGGCGACCGAACGGTGCTTGCCGCCGGTGCAGCCGACGGCGACGGTGACGTAGCGCTTGCCCTCGCGGCGGTATCCGGTGGCGATGAGCTGGAGCAGCTCGGCGTAGCGGTCGAGGAACTCCTTGGCGCCGGGCTGGTTGAAGACGTAGCCCGACACCTCCTCGTTGAGGCCGGTGAAGGGGCGCAGCTCGGGCACCCAGTGCGGGTTCGGCAGGAAGCGGCAGTCGACCACCAGGTCGGCGTCGACCGGCAGCCCGTACTTGAACCCGAACGACATCACCGTCGCCCGCAGCTCCGGCTCCTCCTCGCCCGCGAACTGGGCGTCGAGCTTGGCGCGCAGCTCGTGCACGTTGAGGCTGGAGGTGTCGATCACCAGGTCGGCGTCGCCGCGCAGCTCGCGCAGCAGGTCCCGTTCGGCCTCGATGCCGTTGACGATGCGGCCGTCGCCCTGGAGGGGGTGCGGGCGGCGTACCGACTCGAAGCGGCGCACCAGGGCGTCGTCGGACGCCTCCAGGAAGACGGTGCGCCGGGTGACCTCCTTGGCGTCCAGCTCCGCGAGGGACTGCTTCAGGTTGTCGAAGAAGCGGCGTCCGCGGACGTCGACGACGGCGGCGATACGGGCGACGTTGCCCTGGGAACGGGCGCCGAGGTCGACCATGGTGGGGATCAGGGCGGGCGGCAGGTTGTCCACGACGAACCAGCCGAGGTCCTCCAGGCACTTGGCCGCGGTGCTGCGTCCGGCGCCGGACATGCCCGAGATGATCACCAGCTCGGGCGTCTTCGCCTCATCGGCTTCCGCGGGCTTGGCGGTGCTCACCTGTGCTCCGTCTCTGCGTTCCGCTGCGCTGCGTTCTGCGTGCTCGGTGTCTCTGCGTTCTGCGTGCTCTGCGCTCATGCTGCTCGTCCCCCGTCGTCGCCGTCGCGGATCTCATGTGGTGCCGTCCTCCACGATCTCACCCGTGGCGGTGTTCACGGCGGGGGCGGGCGCCGCCGTGCCCGCCAGTGCCGCGACGACCGACTCGGCGGTCTTCCGACCCACTCCGGGGACCTCGCAGATCTGCTCGACGGTGGCCGAACGGAGCCGCTTCAACGAGCCGAAGTGCTTGATCAGCGCCTGCTTACGGGTCTCCCCGAGGCCCGGCACCGCGTCCAGCGGACTCGCCCGCAGCGACTTGCCCCGCTTGCCCCGCTGGTAGGCGATCGCGAACCGGTGCGCCTCGTCGCGGGCGCGCTGGAGGAGGTAGAGACCTTCACTCGTACGAGGCAGGACCACCGGGTCGGTCTCGTGCGGGAGCCAGACCTCCTCCAGGCGCTTGGCGAGGCCGCACACCGCCACGTCGTCCACGCCCAGCTCGTCCAGCGCGCGCTGGGCGGCGGCGACCTGCGGCTGCCCGCCGTCCACGACGAGGAGCTGCGGCGGGTACGCGAACCTGCGCGGGCGGCCGTCCTCGTCGCGCGGGCCGACGGGCGGCGACGTTTCGCCGTCCGTGCCGCCGCCGTCCGTGCCGCGGGCGTCCCCGGCGGCGGCGCCCGGCGCGTCCTCCCCGTACGCGGGTCCGCCCTCGCCCTCGGCCCACTCGCCGGTCTGCTGCTTCTCCTTGAGGTACCGCCGGAAGCGGCGGCTGATCACCTCGTGCATGGCCCGTACGTCGTCCTGGCCCGCGAACGACTTGATCTGGAAGCGGCGGTACTCGCTCTTGCGCGCCAGCCCGTCCTCCAGCACCACCATCGACGCCACCACGTCGTCGCCCTGGAGGTGCGAGATGTCGAAGCACTCGATGCGCAGCGGCGCCGAGTCCAGCTCCAGCGCCTCCGCGATCTCCTCCAGCGCCCGCGAGCGCGTCGTCAGGTCGGAGGCCCGCTTGGTCTTGTGCAGGACGAGCGACTGCTGCGCGTTGCGCTGGACCGTCTCCATCAGGGCCCGCTTGTCGCCGCGCTGCGGGACGCGCAGGCTGACGCCCGCGCCGCGCCGTTCGGTGAGCCAGCGCTCCACCGGCTCCACCGGCTCGGGCAGCGCCGGGACCAGCACCTCCCGGGGCACGGCGTCGCCCTGCTCCAGCCCGTAGAGCTGCTGGAGGGCGTGCTCGACGAGGCCCGGCGTGCTGATCTCCTCGACCTTGTCGGTGACCCAGCCGCGCTGGCCGCGCACCCGCCCGCCGCGCACGTGGAAGATCTGGACGGCGGCCTCCAGCTCGTCCTCCGCGACGGCCATCAGGTCGGCGTCGGTGGCGTCGGCCAGGACGACCGCGTTCTTCTCCATGGCGCGGGTGAGGGCCTCGATGTCGTCGCGCAGCCGGGCGGCGCGCTCGTACTCCATCTCGTCGGCGGCCTCCTGCATGGAGCGTTCGAGCCGACGGAGGTACGTGCCGGTGCGTCCGGCCATGAAGTCGCAGAACTCGTCGGCCAGTTCGCGGTGCTCCTCGGGGCTGACGCGGCCGACGCAGGGCGCGGAGCACTTCCCGATGTACCCCAGCAGGCAGGGGCGGCCGATCTGCGCCGAGCGCTTGAACACGCCCGCGGAGCAGGTGCGTACGGGGAAGGCGCGGAGCATCAGGTCGACGGTCTCGCGGATGGCCCAGGCGTGCGCGTACGGCCCGAAGTAGCGCACGCCCTTCCGCTTGGGGCCGCGCATGACCTGGACGCGCGGGAACTCCTCGTTCATCGTCACGGCGAGGGACGGATAGCTCTTGTCGTCGCGGTACTTGACGTTGAACCGGGGGTCGAACTCCTTGATCCAGGAGTACTCCAGCTGGAGCGCCTCGACCTCGGTGCCCACCACCGTCCAGTCCACGGAGCAGGCGGTGGTGACCATGGTGCGGGTGCGCGGGTGCAGGCCCGCCAGGTCCTGGAAGTAGTTGGCGAGGCGCGCGCGCAGGCTCTTCGCCTTCCCGACGTAGATCACGCGGTGGTGCTCGTCGCGGAAGCGGTAGACCCCCGGGGAGTCGGGGATCTGTCCCGGCTTGGGTCGGTAGCTGGAGGGGTCGGCCATGCGTCACACCCTACGTCCGGGCGGTGACAACGGGTCCGGGCCGGTGGCCGTGACGGGCGCCCGCACGAGGGGAGTTGCGGTCAGGCGGTCAGGCGGTCAGGCGGGTGAGCGGGGCGGTCAGGCCCACGCGACGCGCATCGCCGTCGTCGCGTCCAGCGGCGGCAGCCCCGCCTGCGCGGCCAACACCCCGGCGCCCTCCGGGGAACGGGTGTAGAGCGGCGCGGCCTCGCTGACGTGACGGCACCAGGCGGCGGCGTACGCGTCGACGCGGCGCCGGTTCTCCCCGAGGGCGGCGGGTACGGCGTGGTGGACGACGGTGTTCCGCAACCCGCCGCGGATCGCGCGGTGCCCGGCGAGCAGCCCGTACCGGGTGAGCGCGTAGCGCGGCAGCAGGTAGCGCGGGTCGCCGACCGGTGAGACGGCCTCGTCGAACGCCGTCGCGAAGCGTTCCGAGGCGGCCGCGGGCACGCCGTGCAGCCCGACCCGGTACGCGCCCGTCTCGTCCGGCTCCACCGACACCGCCTCCGCGCCGCGCGGCACCAGCCCGGCGGCGTGCAGCCCGTCCGCGACCGCCCGCGCGACCGCCGCGAGCACCGGCTCACCGGCCGCCGCGCGCAACCGGCGCGCGTACGCCGCCGCCCGCGCCGTGGCGTACGCCGCCCAGCCCCCGAGCGCCGCCGCGCCCGCGGCGAGCGGCGGCACGCCCGCCGCCGCGGGCGGCAGCGCGCACAGCAGCGCCCCGGCGGCGCCCGCCCAGGGGGCGGCGCCGACGGGCACGGCGGGCGCGACGCCGTGCCGGGACGGCACCGCGAGGGGCGGCGCGCCGGCGCCCTGGGCGCCCGCCGGGCGGCCGGGCGGGCGGCGCGTACGCGGGGCGGTGACGCGCACGGTGTGCACCAGCCGGTCCTCGTACGGGCTGCCGACGCGCCACAGCTCCCGGGCCGCGGCGCGGTCCTCCGCGCGGCGCAGCATCAGCGCGTTGAAGCGGTCGAACCCGTCCCCGGGCGGCGGCCCGTACGGCGACAGCCCCGCGTGCACGTGCGTCACGCCGGAGAGGATCTCGCCCGCGTCGGTGCAGCCGAGGTGGCCCTCGTGCTTCCGTACGAAGCGGTCCCAGTCGCCGCCACCGCGCGGGTGGCCCTCGGCCACGCACACCACCGACCAGGTGTGCGCGGTCTTCTCCGGCCAGTCCGGGTCCAGCCGGAGCGCGCGCCCGCGGATCTGTACGACGGCGGTGGCCGTGGTGGCCTCCGTGAGGTCGACGAGGGTGTTGACGCGGCGCGCGTCCCAGCCCTCGCCGAGCATGCCGCGGGTGCCGACGAGGGCGCGGGTGCCGCCCGCCTCGAAGAAGCGGGTGGCGAGGGCGACCCAGCGGCGGCTGGTCCACCGCCCGGTGATCTCCACGACGCCGCCGTTCCCGTACGCCGAGCCGTTCCCGTACGCGCCCCCGTCCGCCCAGCCGTACGCGCCCCCGTCCGCGCCCCCGTCCGGCAGCGGGTCCAGCCGCAGGCCGGGCTCGGCCTCCGCCACGAACGCGGCGAAGCGCCGCGCCGTCGCGGGCGCCGCGGCCACCGTACGGCCGGTGACGAGCAGCGGTTCCAGCACGGCCGTACGCGGGTCGGCGGCCAGCTCCGCCAGCACGAGCCGCGCGGAACCCGCCTCCTGGTCGAGTACGCCGTCGAGGTCGGCCGGGAGCGTCGCGGCGGCCCGCTCGTGGTCGCAGACGACGACGGCGCGCAACCGGTCGGCCAGCGTGGCGTGTTCGGCGGCGAGGATCTCCCGTACGGCCGCCGTCTTCGCCGCGCTGCGGGCCAGCACCCGGTCGACCGGCGCGCGCCCGCCCCGTACGCCCCGGCTCGTGAGCCGGTAGCCGACGGCGGGCAGCGCGGCGCGTACGGCCTCCAGGGCCGCCGCGTCGGCGGGTGCGGCGCTGGGGCGGAGGCAGTGCCGCACCCAGTCGTCGAGCAGGCACACCCAGTCCTCGGCGGCGGGCGGCCGCCGGTGCTCCTCAGCGAGCCGGGCGCCGTCCGGGAGGTCGAGCAGCCCGTGGTGGTGGAAGCGGAGCGCGGCGCGGGCGAGCCGGGGGTGGTCGCGGCTGAAGCGGCGCCAGGGGACGGCGGGCCCGGTGTCGGCGTCGCCGGGCCCGTCCGCGGCCGTACGGCGGCGGACGACGCGCTCGTCCAGCCAGCCCAGGAACGGGCTGGCGGCGAAGCCGGGGTCGAGCAGGCCGGTGGTGAGGGCGGCGAAGCGTTCGGTCTCGGCGGCGAGCCAGCCGGTCTCCGCCGCGGTGGGCGGGGTGAGCCAGGCCAGCTCCGCGTACGGGGCGAGCTGGCCCTCCCGTACGGCCGCGGGGATCGACGGCCCCCGCACCACCGGCCCGAACAGCTCCTCCACGAGCGCGGCCTGCGCGGGCGTGAGCCGGTCGGGCGGGGTGGCGGTGAGGCCGAGCACGGTGGCGTCGGGGAGTTCGCGCAGCAGCTCGGCCAGCAGCTCGCCCCAGGTGTCCAGCAGGTGGTGGCACTCGTCGAGGAGCAGCGTGACGCGACCGGCGGCGCGCAGCGCGGCGACCAGTTCGCGCCCCTGGGGGCGCAGCCGGTCGAGCTGGCGGCGGGGTCGCGCGCCCGCGCCGGCCCGCGTACGCCCGCTCCCCGTACGCCCGTCCGCGCCCCCGTCCGCCCCGTACGGGAGCGTGCCGCCGCCCTCCTCGTCGACCTCCGCGTCGGGGTCGAAGGAGGCGAGCGCCTGGTACGTGAGAACCGTGAGCCGGTGGCTCAGCGCGCGGTCCGTACCGGCGGGCGGCGGTGCGGGCCGGAAGGCGGACCACTCGCGGAGCCACTGACCCTGGATCGCGGTGTTCGGTCCGAGGACGACCGTGCGGTGGCCGAGGCGGCGCGCGGCCTCCAGGCCGGTCAGCGTCTTGCCGAGGCCCGGCGGCAGCACGACCCAGGCCCGGCGCCCGCCCGCCGCGAACGCCGCCGCCAGCCGGTCCAGCGCCGCCGCCTGGTGGCGGCGCAGCGGCACCGGCGGCCGGGTCGCCGCCACCGCCGCCGCGTCGTCCGTGGACGCGCCGCCGCGTGCCGGGCCGCCCTCCGGAGCGCCGGTCACCAGCCGCGCTCGCGCCACTCCCGCACGTGCGGCCGCTCGGCGCCGAGCGTGGTGTCGCCGCCGTGCCCCGGGTACACCCACGTCTCGTCCGGCAGCCGCGCGAACAGCTTGGACTCCACACCGTCCAGCAGGCTCGCGAACCGCTCCGCGTCGCCCCAGGTGTTGCCCACGCCGCCCGGGAACAGGCAGTCGCCGGTGAAGACGTGCGGGTGCCCGTGCGGGTCGTCGTAGACCAGCGCCACGGACCCCGGCGTGTGCCCCACCAGGTGGACGGCCGTCAGCTCGACCCGCCCGACCCGTACGGTCCCGCCGTCCTCCAGCGGCACGTCGGTCGGCACCGGGATGCCCTCCGCGTCGAAGCGCCCCGCGTACGTACGCGCGCCGGTGGCCCGTACGACCGCTTCGAGGCCCTGCCAGTGGTCGTCGTGCCGGTGCGTGGTGACGACGGAGGCGATCCCGTCGGCACCGATGAGCCGCAGCAGGGTGTCGGGGTCGTTGGCGGCGTCGATCAGCAGCTGCTCGCCGGTGGTGCGGCAGCGCAGCAGGTACGCGTTGTTGTCCATCGGGCCGACCGCGACCTTCGAGATCATCAGGTCGGCCAACTCGTGCACGTCGGCGGGGCCGCCGACCTTCACCACTCCGTGGTAAGCCATGGCCCCACGCTATCCGCCCCGCCGGTCACCTCACAGCGGCGGGAGGACGGGCAGCGGGCCGGAGGCGGAGAGGCCGCTCCCCGTCGTACGCCCGGTGAGCCAGCCGGTGAGCGCGGCGGGCGTACCGGTCACGACGACCGGCTCCCCGGCGGGCGCCCCGGTGCGCCACGTGCGGCCGTCCTCGGCGCGCAGTTCGACGGCCTCGGGGACGTCGGGGTGGGCGTGGAAGCGGCGGGCCATGGTGGCGGTCTCGCGCGCGACGAAGTCGGCGGGGAGGTCGTCGACGGCGTAGTCGAGGCCGAGGTCGACGTGGTGCAGCTCGATCTCGATCCGGCGACGGAAGGGCACGGCCGCGGCGAGGTCGGTGACGCCGTTGCGCAGCTCGACGGTGCGCCCCCAGCTCTGCGCGTCCTCCGCGGCGAAGGCGGCGTCCAGCCGGGCCGCGGCCGCGCGCAGGTCGGCGGCGTGGACGGCGGGGGTGCGCGGGGCGTCCCGTTCGATGTCGGCGTCGCGCGCCTGCCCGCTGACGTACATCGGCCGTCCGGAGAGTACGTTGAGGAGGGCGTCCGCGTTGCGCGCGAGGTGGGCCAGTACGTGGCCGCGGGTCCAGCCGGGGAGCCGCGAGGGGGCGCGGAGCGCGGCGTCGTCCAGCGTCTCCACGGCGGTCAGCAGGCGCGCGGTGGCGTCGCGTACGGCGGCGGCGTCCGCGTCGGGGGCCTCGGCGGCGGGGTTGTCGGACGCGGGGTCACGGGGCGCCTGGTTCCGGGTCGCGGGGTCGGCGGGGTTCTGGTGCGGAGGCGGAGTCATGATCCGAACGTACGCGGCGTGACACCTTCGGGTGAAGAAGGCCCGTGGAGACCACGAAGACCCGTAAATCGAATGCGCGTGCTATAGGCTCTGGAATTGCGCATCCCGAACACACCGTCGCGGCGCTCGCCCTACCCTGGGCCGGTGGGCTCCGCCCATATCCGTACACATGCGAAAGGTCCCTCCCCGCGTGGCTGACCGTCTCTCCGTCCGTGGCGCTCGCGAGCACAACCTCAAGAACGTCTCCCTCGACCTCCCCCGTGACGCGCTCATCGTGTTCACGGGGCTCTCCGGGTCGGGCAAGTCCTCGCTGGCCTTCGACACGATCTTCGCCGAGGGGCAGCGCCGCTACGTCGAGTCGCTGTCCTCGTACGCGCGCCAGTTCCTCGGGCAGATGGACAAGCCCGACGTCGACTTCATCGAGGGCCTGTCCCCCGCGGTCTCCATCGACCAGAAGTCCACCTCGCGGAATCCGCGCTCGACGGTCGGCACCATCACCGAGGTCTACGACTACCTCCGGCTGCTGTTCGCCCGCATCGGCCGTCCGCACTGCCCCGAGTGCGGCCGCCCCATCGCGCGCCAGTCGCCGCAGGCGATCGTGGACAAGGTGCTGGACCTGGAGCCGGGCACCCGGTTCCAGGTGCTGTCCCCGCTGGTGCGGGAGCGGAAGGGCGAGTTCGTCGACCTGTTCGCGGACCTCCAGACCAAGGGGTACAGCCGGGCGCGGGTGGACGGCGAGACGGTCCAGCTGTCGGAGCCGCCGAAGCTGAAGAAGCAGGAGAAGCACACGATCGAGGTGGTCGTGGACCGCCTCACCGTCAAGGAGAGCGCGAAGCGGCGGCTGACGGACTCCGTGGAGACGGCGCTCGGACTCGCGGGCGGCATGGTGATCCTCGACTTCGTCGACCTGCCCGCGGACGACCCGCAGCGTGAGCGGATGTACTCGGAGCACCTGTACTGCCCGCACGACGACCTGTCGTTCGAGGAGATGGAGCCGCGCTCCTTCTCGTTCAACTCCCCCTTCGGCGCCTGCCCGGAGTGCACCGGCATCGGCACGCGGATGGAGGTGGACCCGGAGCTGATCGTCCCGGACGAGGACAAGTCGCTGGACGAGGGCGCCATCCACCCCTGGTCACATGGCCACACCAAGGACTACTTCGCGCGCCTGATCGGCGCCCTCGCGGACGCCCTCGGCTTCCGTACGGACATCCCGTGGGCGGGTCTGCCGCAGCGCGCCCGCAAGGCCCTGCTGCACGGGCACCGCACGCAGATCGAGGTGCGCTACCGCAACAGGTACGGACGGGAGCGGGCGTACACCACGTCGTTCGAGGGCGCGGTCCCGTTCGTACGGCGACGGCACCAGGAGGCGGAGACCGACACCAGTCGGGAGCGCTTCGAGGGGTACATGCGGGAGGTGCCCTGCCCCTCCTGCGCGGGCACCCGGCTGAAGCCGGTGGTGCTGGCGGTCACCGTGCAGGACCGGTCGATCGCGGACGTCGCCGCGATGTCGATCAGCGAGTGCGCGGACTTCCTCGGCGGCATGAAGCTGACGGACCGCGAGAAGACCATCGCGGAGCGGGTGCTGAAGGAGGTCAACGAACGGCTGCGCTTCCTCGTCGACGTCGGCCTCGACTACCTCTCGCTGAACCGCGCCGCGGGCACCCTCTCCGGCGGCGAGGCCCAGCGCATCCGGCTGGCGACGCAGATCGGCTCCGGCCTGGTCGGCGTGTTGTACGTGCTGGACGAGCCGTCCATCGGGCTGCACCAGCGGGACAACCACCGGCTGATGGAGACGCTCGTCCGCCTCCGGGACCTGGGGAACACGCTGATCGTCGTCGAGCACGACGAGGACACCATCAAGACGTCCGACTGGGTCGTGGACATCGGTCCGGGCGCGGGCGAGCACGGCGGCGAGGTCGTGCACAGCGGCACGTTGAAGGAGCTGCTGGCCAACGAGAAGTCGGTGACGGGCCAGTACCTGGCGGGCAAGCGGCAGATCCCGACCCCGGACGTCCGCAGGCCGCTGGACCCGAAGCGGCGGCTCACCGTGCACGGCGCCCGGGAGAACAACCTGCGGGACCTCACCGTCAGCTTCCCCCTCGGCGTGCTCACCGCCGTCACGGGCGTCTCCGGCTCCGGCAAGTCCACCCTGGTCAACGACATCCTCTACACCCACCTGGCCCGCGAGCTGAACGGCGCGAAGTCGGTGCCCGGACGGCACACCCGGGTGGACGGCGACGACCTGGTGGACAAGGTCGTGCACGTCGACCAGTCCCCGATCGGCCGCACCCCCCGCTCCAACCCGGCGACGTACACGGGCGTCTTCGACCACGTGCGGAAGCTGTTCGCGGAGACGATGGAGGCGAAGGTACGGGGATACCAGCCGGGCCGTTTCTCGTTCAACGTCAAGGGCGGTCGCTGCGAGAACTGCTCGGGCGACGGCACCATCAAGATCGAGATGAACTTCCTGCCGGACGTCTACGTCCCGTGCGAGGTCTGCCACGGCGACCGGTACAACCGGGAGACGCTGGAGGTGCACTACAAGGGCAAGTCCATCGCCGAGGTGCTGGACATGCCGATCGAGGAGGCCACGGACTTCTTCGAGGCGGTGCCCGCGATCTCCCGCCACCTGCGCACCCTGAAGGACGTCGGCCTGGGGTACGTACGGCTGGGCCAGCCCGCGCCGACCCTCTCCGGCGGTGAGGCACAGCGCGTCAAGCTGGCGAGCGAACTCCAGAAGCGGAGCACGGGCCGCACGGTCTACGTACTGGACGAGCCCACCACCGGGCTGCACTTCGAGGACATCCGGAAGCTGATCACCGTGCTGTCCGGGCTGGTCGACAAGGGCAACACGGTCATCGTCATCGAGCACAACCTCGACGTGATCAAGACCGCGGACTGGCTCGTCGACATGGGCCCCGAGGGCGGCAGCGGCGGCGGTCTGGTCGTCGCCGAGGGCACCCCGGAGCAGGTCGCGGGGGTGACGGGCAGTCACACGGGCAAGTTCCTGCGGGACATCCTGGGCAGCAGGGTGACGGACGCCCCGGCGGAGCTGAAGCCCGCGGGGAAGACCGCCAAGAAGACCACGGGCGCCAAGGCGGCGAAGGCCGCGAAGACGGCCACCGGCGCGAAGGCCGCGAAGAAGACGGCGGCGACGCGCAAGCGGTGAACGGAGGCTGACGGGCCGTCGGCCGTTCCGGCCCGCGCCTCACCCGTGGGGCACACGGGTGAGGCGCGTGTTGCGGCGAGGACTTGCAGGTGCACCGCGTTAACGTCCAGCGGGTCGGGCGGAATGCGGTGCACCTGCTGTTTTCAGCGATTTCTCCCGAGACCTCTGGTGTAGACCGGTCACTCTTGCCAGCGTGTGCGGCTGTGTGCGCAGAAAGCGCGCAGAACTCACGTCTCTGTGGGAGATGTTGTGATTCGAGTTCCGACACGCAGAAGGTCCCTCACCCGCCCACTGATCCCCGCCCTCACGGTTCTCGCGCTCACCGCCGGGCTCGCCCCGGCCGCCGCGGAGCCCGCCCCGACGGCCCCCGTCGCCGCCGCCCGACCGGCGGACGGCCCCGGCACCGACGTGGGCCCCGAGACCGACACCGGCTCCGACCCGGGCTCCGGCTCCGGCTCCCACGACGGGATGGAGCTGTCCCGTACGAGCCGACCGGTCGCGCCGGGCACCACGCTCACCTCGTTCGACCGGCTGGAGCCCGACAAGTGGCTCCGCGCCGACGCGTTGAGCGTCGACCTGGACGGCGGCACACGCGTCGACCACCTGTCCTCCGGAAAGGTCTCCGGGCGGCGGACCGTCGAGGACCTCGCGGACGCGCACGACCCGGGCCGCGGCCGCCGTACGGTCGCCGCCCTCAACGCCGACTTCTTCGACATCGACGCGACGGGCGCCCCCCTCGGCCCCGGCGTACGGGACGGGAAACCGGTCAACTCCCCCGCGCCCGGCACCTCCGAGGCCGCCGGTTTCGGCCCGGACAGCGCCGGGCGCATCCTGGACCTCTACTTCGAGGGCACCCTCACGCTGCCCGGCGGCACGGAGCCCCTCGGCGCGTACAACGCGGCCAACGTCCCCGGCGACGGCGTCGGCGTGTACGACACCCGCTGGGGTGCGGCCGACCGCGCCCTGACCGTGGACGGCGCCACCACGACCACCGAGGTCGCGGTACGCGGCGGCAGGGTCGTCTCGGTCCGCAACGGTCCGGGCCGGGGCGGCATCCCGAAGGGCACGACCGTGCTGCTGGGCCGCGACGCCGGGGCGCGAACCCTCGCGCGGCTGGCGCCGGGTGACGCGGTGTCGGTCGCGTACCGCATGCGGACGGACGACGGCAGCCCCGTGCCGCGTACGGCCGTCGGCGGGCGCGGCCTGCTGGTCGTGGACGGGAAGCCGCAGGACTGGGAGGGCCGCCCGAACAACCCCGCGGCGCCGCGTACGGCGGTCGGCTTCTCGAAGGACGGCGCGACGATGCACGTCCTGACCGTGGACGGCAGGCAGCCCTCGTCCGGTGGCGTGACCCTCACCGAACTGGCGCTGATGATGAAGGAGTTGGGCGCCCACAACGCCCTCAACCTGGACGGCGGCGGCTCCTCCACCCTCCTCGCCCGCGTGCCCGGCTCCGACACCCGGCGGCTGGAGAACGCGCCCTCCGACGGCGAGCAGCGCGAGGTCCCCAGCGCGCTCGCCCTCACCGCGGCCGACGGCAGCGGCCGGCTCCGCGGCTACCGGGTGACGACCGCCGCCGACCCGGCGCGCGCCCCGTCCGCCGACACCGTGCCCGGCGGCCATCCGGAGCGCGTCTTCCCGGGCCTCACCCGGCAGTTGACGGCGGCCGGTTACGACGAGACGTACGGCCCGGCGGACCTCCCGGCGGCGGGCGGTACGCAGCGGGGAGCGCCCCGATGGCGTACGGACCGGCCGGGCGTCGGCCGCGTCGACGGCGACGGCCGGTTCCACGCGCGCGGCAGCGGCCGTACGCGCGTCACCGCCGCGTCGGGCGCCGCGCGCGGAGGCACCCGGCTGGAGGTGCTCGGGCCGCTGGCGCGGGTGCGGCCCACGCACGCGCGGGTCGGACTGGCGGACCCGGCGGCGACGGGCGCGTTCGGGATCGTCGGCCACGACGCGCGCGGCGGGAGCGCGCCGATCGACCCGGCGGACGTACGGCTGGAGTACGACCGTGCGCTGTTCGCCGTCACCCCGGACCGGGCGAGCGGCGGTTTCACCGTCGCGGCGCGTACGGACCGGGCGTCCGTCACCGGGAAGGTGACCGTGACGGTGGGCGGCCGCAGCACGGTCGTCGGGGTCACCGTCGGCCTGCACGAGCGGGTCGCGGCGGACTTCGAGGACGCGGGCGACTGGACGTTCAGCGCCGCGCGGGCGGAGGGTGCGGTCGCGGCGGAGCCGGAGGGCCGTACGGGCGGCGGGCTGCGGCTGAGCTACGACTTCGGCATGTCCACCGCCACGCGCGCCGCGTACGCCAACCCGCCGCGGCGGCTGGAGGTGCCGGGGCAGCCGCAGAGCTTCACGCTGTCGCTCAAGGGCGACGGGCACGGCGCCTGGCCCTCGCTGCACCTGGTGGACGCGAACGGCACGAGCCATGTGCTGCGCGGCCCGGACGTCGACTGGGAGGGCTGGCGCGAGATCACGTTCACGGTGCCGGAGGGCGTCGCGTACCCGCTGGAGGTACGGCGCTTCTACCTCGCCGAGACCCGGCCCGCCGAGCAGTACACCGGCGAGGTCACCGTCGACCAGCTCGTCGCGCACACCCCGCCGGACCTGCGGCTGCCGCCGGTACCGACCGTACGGGACCCGTTGATCTCGACGGCGGCGGACGTACGCGGGCGCGACTGGCGGTTCGCGGTGCTGTCGGACGCGCAGTTCGTGGCGCGCGACCCGGACAGCCCTGTGGTACGGCAGGCGCGGCGCACGCTGCGCGAGATCCGGGCGGCCCGGCCGGACTTCGTCGTCGTGAACGGCGACCTGGTGGACGAGGGCGCGCCCGCGGACCTGTCGTTCGCGCGGAAGGTCCTGGAGGAGGAGTTGGGGGACTCGGTGCCGTGGCACTACGTGCCGGGGAACCACGAGATAATGGGCGGGGAGATCGACAACTTCGTGGCCGAGTTCGGTCCCGCGCAGCGCACGTTCGATCACAAGGGGACGCGCTTCCTCACGTTCGACACGTCGTCGCTGACGCTGCGGGGCGGCGGCTACGGGCAGTTCGGGGTGCTGCGACGGCAGCTGGACGCGGCGGCGCGCGACCCGCGGGTGCGTTCGGTCGTGGTCGTGCAGCACGTGCCGCCGCGCGACCCGACGCCGCAGCGGGCGAGCCAGCTGACGGACCGGCTGGAGGCCGACCTGCTGGAGGACTGGCTCGGCGCCTTCCGTACGCGCTCGGGGAAGGGCGTGCTGTTCGTCGGCGGGCACGTGGGCGTCTTCGACGCCTCACGGGTGGACGGCGTCCCGTACCTGGTCAACGGCAACGCCGGGAAGGCGCCCGCGGCCCCGGCCGACGAGGGCGGCTTCACCGGCTGGTCGCTGGTGGGCGTGGACCGGCACCACGACGGGCGCCCCGAGGCGAAGCACGGCGGAGGCGGGCACGGCGGCGAGCACCGGGACGACGGCGGGCTGTTCGCCGTACGGACCGCCGCGCACGTCGACGGGCTGGCGCTGGAGACACCCGCCCGGCTGTCGGTCGGTGAGACCGCCGACGCGCGGGCCACCGTGGTGCAGGGCGAGGGCGACACGGCGCGGGAGGTGCCGGTCGGCTGGCCGCTCAGCGCGGACTGGTCCGGTTCGGGCCGGATGTGCCTCCCGGACGGTGCCGCGAAGGCGGACCGGAAGCGCTGCGCCGCCTCGTACGACCCGGTCACCGGCCGTCTGACGGCGCTGCGGCCCGGCACCGTACGGCTCGCGGTGGAGGTGAACGGGGCGCGGGCGGAGCGCGAGGTCGTCCTGGGGTGAACCCGACCCGGCACGGCGGGACCGCCGGGGCGTGGTGCCCCGGCGGTCCCGTACGCGCGTCGCCGTCCGGCGGTGCCGGTCAGCGCTTGACGTCGTCGCTCTCCTGCGCGTCCTTGGCCTCGGCCTGCTCCGGCGTCTCGACGCCCAGCTTCTTCGAGGCGTAGAGGCTCGTCACCGTGGTCACGACCAGCACGGCGCAGATGACGCCGAGCGAGACCGGGATGCTGATGACGGGCACGTGGACACCGGCCTCGTGCAGGGCGTGCAGCACCAGCTTCACGCCGATGAAGCCGAGGATCACGGACAGCCCGTAGGAGAGGTGGACCAGCTTCTTGAGCAGGCCACCGATCAGGAAGTACAGCTGCCGCAGGCCCATGAGGGCGAAGGCGTTGGCGGTGAAGACGATGTACGGGTCCTGGGTGAGGCCGAAGATGGCCGGGATCGAGTCGAGTGCGAAGAGGACGTCGGTGGTGCCGATCGCGAGCATCACGATGAGCATCGGCGTCATCAGGCGGACGCCGTTCTCCCGGATGAACAGCTTCGTGCCGTGGTACTTGTCGGTGGACGGGACCCGGCGCTCGACCAGCTTGAGGAAACGGTTCTCCTCGTATGCCTCTTCCTCCTCGTCCGCACGCGCCTCCTGGATGAGCTTCCACGCGGTCCAGATGAGGAAGCCACCGAAGATAAAGAAGACCCAGGAGAACGTGGAGACGATCGCCGCACCCGCGGCGATGAACCCGGCCCGCAGCACCAGCGCGATCAGCACGCCGACCATCAGCACGCGCTGCTGGTAGATCGTCGGCACCGCGAACTTGGCCATGATCAGGACGAACACGAAGAGGTTGTCGACACTGAGCGACTTCTCCGTGACGAAGCCCGCGAAGAACTCACCCGACGCCTGCGTCTCACCGAGGGCCAGCAGGCCGAGCCCGAAGGCGACGGCGAGGGCGATCCAGACCGAGGTCCAGATCCCGGCCTCCTTGATGGAGACCTCGTGGGGCTTGCGGCCGCCGACGAAGAAGTCGACGGCGATGAGGGCGCACAGACCGACGATGGTCATGGCCCAGACGGCAAAGGAGACATCCATACGTACTGCTACCTCCGGCGGTCACTGCTGCCTGGAGGTCTCTTCCGCCCGTACGCCCATGGTGTGACGCGCCGGACCGGCGCCCCGGGGCCGATCGGCCGACCCGTACTGACGGGGACACCGCGAGGTTGGGAATACTCCCCTCCGCCCGTTCAGCGTAAAGCAGGACCAAGGAAAGGTAAAGAGATTCCTTTACCTTTCCTTGGTCACCGCCCACCCGTCCCCTCGGGTCCGTGCGAGGCGTGCCCTCCAGGGGCACTCCCCAGCGATGATGCCCGCACCCCGGTCGGCGCGCACGCGGAGCGGCGCCGCGCGGGCCCGGTCAGCGCCCGTACGCCCGCCGGGCCGTCGCGACCTGCCGCAGCACCTGCGGCACGACCTGGCTGCCCGCGGGCACCAGCGGCGGCTCGTACGTCCACGCGTGGCCCACCCAGGGGTCCGCCAGATGATCGTCCGGCACCGGGGTCACCCGCAGCAGCGCGCGCCACAGCGGGTCGAGCACCGGGCCGTACGACCGGGCCTCGTCGCGGTCCGCGACCATCAGCAGGTTGACGCCGACGGCGGGGCCCTCGTCCGCGAGATAGCGGAGCTGGGTGACCGCGCGGTCGTCGAAACCGTGCGGGAAGTCGTGCACCACGAGCAGCTGCTCCGCCGTGTCCAGCTCGGGAGGGAGCGCGCCGGTGGCACCGCTGCGCATCGCCATCTGCACCAGGTCGACGCGCTGGGTCAGCCGCTCCAACGTCCGGGCCACGCCCGCCGCGCCCACGGCGGGCGGCTCGCGCAGCGCGCCCGACTCCAGCAGCGGCACGAGCGACGCGGCGGCGGACCCGGCCGGGTCGATGACGTGGAGGGTGAAGCAGTCGACGGGGTAGACCGCGACGAGCCGGGCCGCGATGGCCACCGACGCCTCGACCGCCAGCCGCCGCAGCTCGTCGGAGCTGACGGACGCGGCGCCCGCCCCGCTGTTGCCGCTGTCGATCCACAGGCCGCGGTCCAGCGGCAGCCGGACCAGCATCGGGATACGGAGGTCGGCGCGCTCCGGCAGGGTCAGGTCACCGAGGCGGAGCGCCATCGGCACCTCCATCGGCACCTCGTACGCCTGCCAGACCGGATTGTCCCACCGGGCGAAGGCGGGCGGCAGCGCGGGCTCGACGACCTCCGACTCCGCGACGAGCTGGTCCAGGTCCCGTTCCAGTACGGCGCCCGCCTGGTCGACGAGTCGGGTGTGCTTCGCGCGGGCCTCGTCCCTGGCGGCGTCGGCGGCGGGGCCGATCCGGGCGCGCGGGTCGGAGAGGACCTTGTCCAGCTCCTGCTCGCGGCGGGAGTCCGCGAAGTCGACCGCGGAGCGGTAGGCCGCGACGGTCCGCGCCAGGTCCTCGAACATGCCCCAGATCTGGTTGTAGAGCCGCTCGTCCTGGGACCATCCGGCGGCGTCACCCGCGACGGGCACCGGCGGGGCGTCCGCGGGCTGCCCGACGCCGGGCGGCGCGGGACCGGTGGGCGGCACCGGGGCGCCCGGGGCCGGGGCGTCCGGGCCCGTCGGGGCGCTGGAACGGCGGCCCGGGTGCTGGTAGTTGACGGGTCCACCGCCACCCGCGGGGTCCGGGGTGCCGGAGGGCACCGGGCGCGCGGCGGCCCCGGTCTGGGCGGCGGGCTGCCGGGCGCCGCGCGTGGCGGGAGGGGGCGGTGCCACGGAGCGGGCGAGCCCCGCCGCGACCGCTTCGTTGATCGTGTCCGCGAGCTGCTGGGCCTCGGGAAGACCCTGGTCGTGGAGGAGGGCGGCCAGCCCGCCCGCGTACCCCTGGCCGACCGCGCGCACCTTCCACGCGCCCTGCCTGCGGTACAGCTCCAGGGCGATCACCGCGGACTCCGCGTGCAGGCCGGTGAGCGTGAAGCGGGCGATCTCGGTGCCGTCGAGGCCCGTCACCGCCGCGAACGGCGGGGCGAAGTCACCGAACCCGGACGGGCCGCCCACCCCCGCGGGGAGGGCGAGCAGCACGTTGACCCGGTGGACGGCGTCGGGGAGGGCGTCGAGGTCGACCGCGAGCCGGTGGTCGGCGGCGGCCTGCCGGGACACCTCGATGCCGTGGATGTGCGGCTCGGCGGGGTGGGCTATCCATCCCGCGTCCCGCATCAGGCCGTGCTCGTCGTTGAGCGTCGCACCGGCGAGCACCGGCTCACCGGCCGAGACCCGGATCTCCAGACGGGTCCCGGGCAGTGGGTGGTTCTGCCCGCGGACCAGCTCGGCCGTCATCCTCTTCGCACCCCTCCGCCGCTCGGCGTCACGAGATCCAGCCGCCTACAGGAACGGCACGATCGTCGGCATCAGGTCCTGGAACGTACGGCCGTTGGCGGGCTCACCGATGGCCGTCATCTGCCAGCCGTTGCCCTGGCGGTGCACCTTGGCCATGATCTGCGCCGTGTACTGGCCGCCGCCGGTCAGCGTGTAGCGCGCCATCTCCTGGCCGTTGGTCTCGTCGATGAGACGGCAGAAGGCGTTCTCGACCTCGGCGAAGGTCTGGCCGGTGAAGGAGTTCACCGTGAAGACGATCTGGTCGATGTGGACGGGCACGCGCTGGAGGTCGACCATGACCGCCTCGTCGTCGCCGCCCTGCCCCGCGCCACCCACCAGGTTGTCACCGGTGTGCCGGACGGAACCGTCGTCGCTCACGAGGTGCCGGAAGAAGACGACGTCCACCGGCTGCTTGTCCGCGAACAGGACGGCCGAGGCGTCGAGGTCGATCTCCTTGGTGCGCTTGCCGAACAGCCCACGGCGGGGCGCCGCCTGCCAACCCAGCCCCATCCGCACCGCGGTAAGGGTGCCGCCGTCGGACTTCTGCAGACTGATCGCCTGTCCCTTGGACATGTTGACCGTCACTGCGCGATCCCCTCTCGCCGTTCTCTCTGCGTGCCGTCATGGGCGGCGGCACTCCCGAACCTTATGCAGTGCCGCGGACACCCGTGCCAGGACGGGTGGTCTTTGTGTCGTTCTTGCAACACTCCGCTACTTCAGGCCCGCCTCACGCATCTGCCGCAGTTCCTTCTTCAACTCCCCCACCTCGTCGCGCAGTCGGGCGGCGACCTCGAACTGGAGCTCCGCGGCGGCCGCGCGCATGCGCTCGGTCATCTGCTCGATCATCCCGGCGAGCTCCTCCGCGGGGCGGTCCGTCAGCTCCGCGGCGTCCGCGCGCTTCCCGGCTCCGGCGGCCCTGCCGCCGAGCGCGGGGACGGGTGCCTTGGCGGGCTTGGCCTTGTCGCCGCCGACGTGGCGGTAGCCGGTGCCGAGCAGCTGCTCGGTGTCGATGTCCTCGCGGGCGATGTCCGCGACGATGTCGCCGATCTTCTTGCGCAGCGGCTGCGGGTCGATGCCGCGCTCCTCGTTGTACGCGACCTGCTTCTCCCGGCGCCTGTTGGTCTCGTCGATGGCCTTCTCCATCGCCGGGGTGATCCTGTCGGCGTACATGTGGACCTCGCCCGACACGTTCCGCGCGGCCCGGCCGATGGTCTGGATCAGGGAACGGCCCGACCGCAGGAAGCCCTCCTTGTCCGCGTCGAGGATCGCCACCAGCGACACCTCGGGCAGGTCGAGGCCCTCGCGCAGCAGGTTGATGCCGACGAGCACGTCGAACTCACCGGAACGCAGCTCCCGCAGCAGCTCCACGCGGCGCAACGTGTCCACGTCGCTGTGGAGGTATCGGACCCGGATGCCCAACTCCTGGAAGTAGTCGGTGAGATCCTCGGCCATCTTCTTGGTGAGGGTGGTCACCAGCACCCGTTCGTCCTTCTCCGTACGGGTGCGGATCTCGTGCACCAGGTCGTCGATCTGGCCCTCCGTGGGCTTGACGACGACCTGCGGGTCGACCAGGCCGGTCGGGCGGATGATCTGCTCCACCACGCCGTCGCCGCGGGACAGTTCGTACGCGCCCGGGGTCGCGGACAGGTAGACCGTCTGGTCGATGCGCTCCAGGAACTCCTCCCACTTCAGCGGGCGGTTGTCGATCGCGGACGGCAGCCGGAAGCCGTGCTCGACCAGCGTGCGCTTGCGCGCCGAGTCCCCCTCGTACATCGCGCCGATCTGCGGGACGGTCTGGTGCGACTCGTCGATGACGAGCAGGAAGTCGTCCGGGAAGAAGTCGATCAGGGTGTGCGGCGCGGAGCCGGGCTCGCGGCCGTCGATGTGCCGGGAGTAGTTCTCGATGCCGGAGCAGGTGCCGATCTGGCGCATCATCTCGATGTCGTACGTGGTGCGCATCCGCAGCCGTTGCGCCTCCAGCAGCTTGCCCTGCTTCTCCAGGACCGCCAGCCGCTCCGCCAGCTCGGCCTCGATGCCCGTCACGGCGCGCTCCATGCGCTCCGGGCCCGCGACGTAGTGCGTGGCGGGGAAGACGTGCAGCTCCTGGTGGTCCGCGATGACCTCGCCGGTGAGCGGGTGCAGGGTGGAGAGGGCCTCGATCTCGTCGCCGAACATCTCGATGCGGACGGCCAGCTCCTCGTACACCGGGAAGATCTCCACGGTGTCGCCGCGCACCCGGAACGTGCCACGGGTGAACGACACGTCGTTCCGCGCGTACTGGATCTCGACGAAGCGCCGCAGCAGCCGGTCCCGGTCGATCTCCTGGCCGACGGCGAGGGGGACCATGCGGTCTACGTACTCCTGCGGAGTGCCCAGGCCGTAGATGCAGGAGACGGAGGCCACCACGACGACGTCCCGCCGGGTCAGCAGGGAGTTGGTGGAGCTGTGGCGCAGGCGCTCCACCTCCTCGTTGATGGAGGAGTCCTTCTCGATGTACGTGTCCGTCTGCGGGACGTACGCCTCGGGCTGGTAATAGTCGTAGTACGAGACGAAATACTCCACCGCGTTGTGCGGGAGCAGCTCGCGGAACTCGTTGGCCAGCTGGGCGGCGAGCGTCTTGTTCGGCGCCATCACCAGGGTGGGGCGCTGGAGCTGCTCGATCATCCAGGCGGTGGTCGCCGACTTGCCCGTGCCGGTGGCACCCAGCAGCACGACGTCCTTCTCACCGGCGCGGACGCGTCGGCTGAGGTCCGCGATGGCCGCGGGCTGGTCGCCGTTGGGCTGGTAGGGGCTGACGACCTCGATGGGCGCCGCCTTGCGTTCGATCTCCGTGACTGGCCGCATGCAGTCCAAGGTACGACCCGGCACCGACAATCCCGTCCGGGCCGGGGTCGGGGCCGCTGCTCTCCGCGTACGGGCGACGCCGTCGCGTTTACAACGGCCTCCCTCCGTTCAGCTGTCGGTCACCTGTTCCCCGATTGCGTGTACCACGCACGCGGGAAGCTCTTCGCTGTCCGTACGCAGACCGACGCGAGGAGTGTCCGCATGCCGAAACGTCCCGTCGCCCTCACCGCCGGTGCCCTGCTGGGGATGTCCGCTCTGTTCGCCACCGCCGTACCGGCGGCCGCGGACGCGCAGGAGTCGTTCAAGGGCGCGCCGACGCCCGTCGCACACCGGGGCGCGTCCGGGTACGCCCCCGAGAACACCCTCGCGGCCGTCGACAAGGCCGCCGCGCTGGGCATCAGGTGGGTCGAGAACGACGTGCAGCGCACGCGCGACGGGAAGCTGGTCGTCATCCACGACACCACCCTCGACCGTACGACCGACGCCGAGGAGGTCTACCCCGACCGCGCCCCGTGGAACGTGGGGGACTTCACCGCGGCCGAGATCGCGAAGCTGGACGCGGGCAGCTGGTTCGGCAAGAAGTACGCCGGGACGAAGGTGCCGACGCTGAAGCAGTACCTCGCCCGGGTCGGCAAGCACGACCGGAAGCTGCTGCTGGAGCTGAAGGAGCCGGGGCGCTACCCCGGCATCGAGGCCCAGACCCTCAAGGAGCTGAGCAACGAGGGCTGGCTCGACGCCGACCACGTCGACGGCAAGCTCATCGTGCAGAGCTTCGACGCGGGCGCCGTCGCCAACGTGCACCTGCTGAAGCCCGCCGTGAAGACCGGCTTCCTGGGCAAGCCCGACGTCGACGACCTGGGCACGTACGCCCTCTTCACGGACCAGATCAACCCCAGCAGCAGCACGCTCACCAAGGACTACGTGGACGCGGTGCACGCCGTACGCGGCGCGCACGGCAAGCCGATGCAGGTCCTCACCTGGACGGTGAACGACGCGAAGGGCGCGCGGGCGGCGGCGAAGGCCGGGGTGGACGGGATCATCTCGAACTTCCCGGACGTGGTGCGGGACGCGCTGGAGGACTGAGCCGCGCCCCGCGCGGTGCCTCGGGGCGTACGGCGCCGGGGCACCGTTGTCGGTGGGCTCCCGTAGGGTTCGCGACGTGACGGACACCACGCGGGACACCGAGGACGCGGACACCACGCGGGCCTGGTCCTGGACCCCGTACGACGCGCCCGTCGGGCCGCTGCTGCTCGCGGCGACGGACGAGGGCCTGGTGCAGGTCGTCTTCCACGCCGACGCGCGCACCGCCGAGCGCGCGCGTGCGCGGCTGCGCACGCGGCTGGGGCCCGGGGCCCGCCGGGGAGCGGGCGGCGCCGACGCGCCGTCCGGCCCGGAGGCGTGGCTGGCGGAGGCGGTGGAGCAGTTGGACGCGTACTTCGCGGGCACGCTGCGTACGTTCACGCTGCCGCTGGACTGGACGTTGACCAGCGGTTTCAACGAGCGGGTGCTGCGGGAGCTGGCCACCGGCGTGCGCTACGGCGCGACCGCCGGATACCAGCACCTGGCCGACCGGGTCGGCGAGCCGGGCGCGGCCCGCGCGGTCGGGGTGGCGATGGCCGGCAATCCGCTGCCGGTGGTCGTGCCGTGCCACCGCGTCGTGGAGAGCGGTGGCGGGCTGGGCGGATTCGGCGGCGGCCTGGAGACCAAGCGGACGCTGCTGGCGCTGGAGGGCGTGCTGCCGGAGCCGCTGTTCTAGGCGCTGCCCGTGCCGTACGGCACGGAGCGGCCCGGTCGCACCCGCCCCCCGGCGGGGTCAGACCTTGACGCCGTGCTTGTGGAGGAAGGGCATCGGGTCGAAGCCGGAGCCGTAGGCGGCGGTGGTCCGGATCTCGAAGTGGAGGTGCGGGCCGGAGGTGTTGCCGGTGTTGCCGGACCGGGCGATCCGCTCCTCGGTGTTGACGTGCTCCCCGACGCGTACGTCGATCTTCGACAGGTGGGCGTACTGGCTGAACTTGCCGTTGGGGTGCTTGATCACGACGTTGTTGCCGTAGGCGCCGCCGTTCCCGGCCTCGACGACGGTCCCCTTGTGCACGGAGTTCACGGGGGTGCCGACCGGGATGGCGAAGTCCTGCCCGGAGTGCTTGGCGGACCAGCGGTCGCCGCTGTTGCCGAAGGACGCGGTCAGCGTGTACGGCTTCGCGACCGGCCGGACCCAGGACGCGGCCTTCTTGGCGGCGGCCTTCTTCGCGGCCTTCGCCGCCTCGGCCTTCTCCTTCTTCGCCTCGGCCTTCTCGCGCGCCGCGGTGGCGGCCGCCTCGTACTGCGCGTCCGACTGCTGCCGCGTCGCCTCCGCCAGGTCGCCGGCCGCGCTCGCCGCGAACGGGTCGTGGGGCGCGGCCGCGGGCTCCGCCGCCGCCGCGACGCCCGCGCCCAGCGCGAGGGCCGCGCACAGCCCGGTGGAGAGCAGGGCGGCCTGACCGCGCGGAGTGTTCACGAACGTGGCGGGAGTGACCTTTTTCGGCATACCGGTGCTACCTCCGGACAAAGCTGGTGAATCCCCGACTTCTGCCGGGGCTCCACCTTGGTAGCGCGACATTCGGGCCGGGATCAAAGGGCCCGGATACTAGGCCGCCCCGTAGTCGAATTACGGGGAATGCCGGATTTCCCGCCGCGGGCCGCCGGAACCGTCCGTGGGCTCCGCGTGACCCCGTGCGCGGGCACCCGTTCCGAGCTGCGGTGATGGCGGAGCACCACGCGGGGCGCGTATGGGGCGGGGGCGTCGGTACGGGCGCCGGGCGCGCGTACGGGAACGCGTTCGCGTCTTCCTATTCCGGCTCGTAGCGGCGGAATGGCCTGTGCCGCACCTCACCGGCGCGGGGCCGAAAGCGGCAATTCCTGTGACGTGGCGCACGGCCTTCTGTGAGCTGGCGCACGCCTTTTCTGTGACCTGGCGCACCCGGGTCCCGGCTGCCAGACTGACGGGCCGTGCCCGACACCAGCGAATCGTTCGACACTCCTGACGCCGTACGGGCGGCGGGCGGCGCCGGGATCGCCGCGCTGCGCCGCCGCGTGCACGCCGTACTGGTCGTGACCCAGATCCTCGGCGGGCTCGGCGTCGCGACCGGCATCGCGCTGGCGTCCGTACTGGCCGAGGACATCGGCGGATCGGAGGGGCTCGCCGGGCTGGCGTCCACGTCGTCCGTGCTCGGTACGGCCGTGGTGTCGCTGCCGCTCGCCGCGCTGATGGCCGCGCGGGGGCGCCGCCCGGGGCTCACCCTGGCGTACCTGATCGCCGCGTGCGGCGGCGCGGTCGTGGTCGTCGGCGCCGTGCTGGAGAGCTTCCCGCTGCTGCTGGCGGGCATGGCCGCGTTCGGCGAGGTCCGCGGCGGCGAACCTCCAGGCGCGGTTCGCCGCCGCGGACCTCGCCGAGCCGGAGCACCGCGCCCGCGCGATCTCCTCCGTCGTGTGGGCGACGACCGTCGGCGCCGTCCTGGGCCCGAACATCGCCTCGCCCGCCGGGCGGAGCGTCTCCGCGCTGGGGCTCGGCATACCGGCGACGGCGGGCCCCTTCCTGTGGGGCAGCGGCATCTTCGTCGCCGCGGGCGCCCTCGTCCACGTGCTGCTGCGCCCCGACCCGCTGCTCACCGCCCGCGCGCTGGAGACGGCGGAGGCGGACGCTGCGCGGGCGGACGGAACCGGCGCGGCGGAACGGGCGCCCGCGCGCGGCCACACCCTGCGCGCGGGCATGGCCGCCGTCGCCGCCTCACCCCGCGCGCGGCTCGCGCTGGTGACCATCGCGGGCACGCACACGGTGATGGTCTCGATCATGGTGATGACACCGGTCGCGCTCAGCCACCACGGCGCGGACATCGACCTGATCGGGCTGGTGATCAGCGGTCACATCGCGGGCATGTACGCCCTCTCCCCCGTGATGGGCCGACTCGCGGACCGCCTCGGCCGGATCAGCGTCGTCGGGCTGGCGGTGGCCCTGCTGGCGTGCGCGGGCGCCGTCGCCGGGACCGCGGGCGCGGACCACACGCGGTCGGCCGCCGGTCTCGTCCTCCTCGGCCTCGGCTGGTCGGCGGGCCTGGTCGCGGGCTCCGCCCTGCTCACCGAGTCGGTGCCCACGGCCGCGCGCGCGGCCACGCAGGGCCTCTCCGACCTGACGATGAACGGCGCGGCCGGTGCGGGCGGCGCGCTGGCCGGGGTGATCGTCTCGCACGCGGGCTACGGGATGCTGACCGCCGTCGCCGCCGGGCTGCTGCTGCCGGTGGCCGCCCTGGCGCTCGCGCACACGCTCCGCCGGGCGCCGGACCGCACGCCCCGCGCGGAGGCACCCGGGTGACGCGCCGGGCGTGCGCGCCGTTCCGCACCCGCCGGGCCCGCGCACCGCTCCCCCCGGGTCAGTCCCGCGCGCCGTTCCACGCCGGGTGGCCGGGTCGGTCGACCCGTACGACGACGTCCGCCGCCTCCACCGGGCCCACCTCGGCCTCGTAGCGGGCGAAGGCGGGCAGCGTCCACCGTTCCGCCGGGTCGGTACGCCGGTCCAGCGCCGCCGGGGTCAAGCTGAGGTGCACCGTCAGGTCGAACGGGAACCAGTGCCCGAGCAGCAGCGGGCCGTGCAGCAGCAGCACTCCCCCGTCCGCGAGGGCGACGCGCGCGCTGCGGGTGGCGCGGTCCGTGACCGGGTCCCACAGGTCGGGCAGCACGCGCCCGTCGCCGCCGGGGTCGAGCGGCCCGAAGACCTCTCGCCAGAGGGCTCCGGTGTCGTGCCACAGGTCGACGTACGCGTCCGGGTCCCGTTTGCCGTACTCGAAGCGGAGCGACGCCGGGCGCAGGAATCCGCCCGCCGCGACGGTCAGCACCGGGCGGCCGCGCAGCCGCAGCGCCTCCGCCAGCGCCTCGGCCAGCTCCTCCGGGTGGGCGGCGGGCGGTCCGTCGAGGGCGACGCGGAGGCGGGTGCCGCCATCGGCGGGCGCGGTGGCGGTGAGGCGGTCGGCCAGGGCCCCGGTCAGCCGCTGCCAGGTGATCGCTTCCAGTCGCACGGGGTCCATGATGCCGCCGCGCGCGTACGACCCCACCACCGCCCGCCGTTCCCCGTACGGGCCCGTGCCCCGCGCCGGTCAGGCCACCGCGCGCTGCGCCGCCGCGCGGAAGCGGGACGGCGGCACCCCGTAACGGGCGGTGAACGCCTGCCGCAGCGCCTCCGCCGTCCCGAAGCCGCACCGCGCCGCGACGGTGCCGACCGGCAGCCGGGTGGAGGCGAGGAGGTGCGCGGCGGCCTCCGTACGGGCGCCGCGCACGTACCGGCCGGGTGTCTGCCCGAGCTGGTCGAGGAAGAGGCGGGTGAGGTGGCGTTCGCTGACGCCCACCGCGGCGGCCAGCCCGGCGACGGTCAGCTCGCCGGACAGGCCGCTCGTGACGAGGTCGACGGCGCGCCGCACCAGGCCGTCCTCCGGGGCGGGCGGGCCGGTGAAGATGCTCATCTGCGCCTGGTTGCCCGGCCGTTGGAGGTAGGTGACGAGCCAGCGGGACACCAGCCGGGCCAGTTCCGCGCCGTGGTCCTCCTCGACGAACGCCAGCGTCAGGTCCAGCGCGCTGGTGACCCCGGCGGCGGTGCTGACCGCGCCGTCCCGCACGTAGATGGGGACGGGGTCCACCGTGATCCGCGGGTACGCGGCGGCCAGCCGCTCGGCCAGCGCCCAGTGCGTCGTCGCGCGCCGCCCGTCGAGCAGCCCCGCCGCCGCCAGTACGGTCGCGCCCGTGCACACCGACGCGACCCGTCGGCTCTCGCGCGCCAGCCGCCGTACGTGCCCGGTGACGCGCGGGTCGGCGGCGGCCCGCTCGTGGCCGGGGCCGCCGGAGACGAGCAGGGTGTCGAGCGGCCCCCGGACCCGTTCCAGGGTGCGTCCGGCGCGCAGGCCGAGGCCCGTGCCGGTGTCGATGTCGCGGCCGCCGGGGGTGGCGAGGGCGACGGCGTACGGCGGGGTGGCGCCCAGTTTGACGGCGGCGTCGAGGGTGGACGTGACGCACGCGATGTCCAGCATCTCCGCGCCCTCGTAGCCGACGACGACCACCTGTCGTTCGCTCATACGGGTGAGCCTATGCGGGGCGTACGGCGGGCCGGGCCGGGTCTGGAGGACGGGCTTCCCAAGAATCCGGACACGGCTCCCGTACGCCCTTCGCGGTACGGCCGTGCCCCGCCCAGGCTGGCCGCATGACCAAGACCATCGCTTTCGCGTTCTATCCCGGCTGCACGGCGCTCGACCTCGTCGGCCCGCTCCAGGTGCTGTCCGGACTGCCGCAGCTCGACCCCTCGTACGAGGTGGTCGTCGTCGGCGCCGACACCGCGCCCGGCGCCACGGACACCCCGCTGCGGCTGGCGGCGAGCCACACGTACGAGGAGGTGCCCGACCCGGCCGTGGTCGTCGTGCCCGGCGGCGGCGAGCCGACGCTCGCGGCGCTCGCGGACGAGGCGCTGGTCGGCTGGATACGGCGGACCGCGCGGACCGCCGGGACCGTGGCGTCCGTGTGCAGCGGCTCGCTGCTGCTCGGCGCGGCGGGGCTGCTGGAGGGGCGCCGGGCGACGACGCACTGGGGGCTGCGTTGGATGCTGCCCGCGTTCGGCGCGGAGCCCGTGGCGGAACGGTGGGTGGAGGACGGGCCGGTGCTCACGGCCGCCGGGGTGTCGGCGGGCATCGACATGGCGCTGCACCTGGTGGCGCGGCTGACGGGCGAGGAGACGGCGCGGACGTTGCAGCTGGGCATCGAGTACGACCCGCGGCCGCCGTTCGGCGCCATCGACTGGGACGCGCCGCGCGTCGCCGAACTGGCGCCGCTCTTCGAGAAGATGGTCGCCGACGGGCTCGCCGGGCAGCCGGAGCTGCTGGCGCGGGTACGGGCGGCGGACCCGCGCTGACGGCGCGTACGGGCGCCGGGCCGCGCCCCCCTTGGCTCCGCGCGGGGTTCGGGGGAGGATCGGGCGCATGCAGAGTGAGCTTTTCGCCTCCGAGAACATGGCGCAGCCGGCGTCCGCGCCGGGCATGGTCCAGCAGAACTCCAAGTCCATCAAGTACGTGGTGAACGGCGAGTGTTACGCCCGACAGGGCGCGATGATCGCCTTCCGCGGCAACCTCCAGTTCGACCGGCAGGGGCAGGGCGTCGGGAACTTCCTGAAGCGGTCCGTCACCGGCGAGGGGCTGGCCCTGATGGCGGTACGGGGCCAGGGGGAGGCGTGGTTCGCGCACGAGGCGGCGAACTGCTTCATCGTCGACTTCGCCCCGGGCGACTCCCTCACCGTCAACGGCCGGAACGTGCTGTGCTTCGACACCAGCCTCAGCTACGAGATCAAGATGGTGAAGGGCGCCGGGATGACCGGCGGCGGGCTGTTCAACTGCCTCTTCTCCGGACAGGGCCGCCTCGGCGTGATCTGCGAGGGCGAGCCCGTCATCATCCCGGTGTCGCCGCAGCAGCCGGTGTACGTGGACACGGACGCGGTGGTCGGCTGGAGCGCGCAGCTGCACACGTCGCTGAACCGCTCGCAGAGCTTCGGCTCGATGATCCGCGGCGGTTCCGGCGAGGCGGTGCAGCTGAAGCTGGAGGGTGAGGGCTTCGTCGTCGTGCGCCCGAGCGAGCTCCAGCCGACGCCCGCCTCCAACTGACACCCGCGTCCGAACGGCGCGCGTCCGACTGACGCGCGCCCCTCACCGCGTACGCCCCGGAGCCCTCGGCGGGTGCGGCCATTCGGCCGCAGGAGGGCCCCGGGGTGGTCATCCCCGGGGTACGGGCGCGCGGGGCGCCGGGCGGGCGGGGAGGTTTCCGGCACGATGCGGGAGGCCGTGGTGGTCGCGGCCGCACATCGTGTCGCGGGAGACCAGATGCAGAGACGCACGTTCGCCCTGTCCGCCGCCTCGACCGCCGCCGTGGTGCTGGCGGGGACGCTCGCCGCCGCCCCGGCCCCGGCGGGCGCCGCCACCCCGGCCGCCGCGCGCACCGCCTCCGATGCCTCCGCCGTCGCCGCCCCGAAGTGGACGGGCTGCGCCACCTCCGCGTACCCGCGGCTCCAGTGCGCGACCGTACGGGTGCCGCTGGACCACGCCCGGCCCGGCGGCCGCAAGATCACGCTGGCGCTGTCCCGCGTCCCGCACACCGCCCGTACGTACCAGGGCCCGCTGCTGGTCAACCCCGGCGGGCCGGGCGGCAGCGGGCTGAGCCTGGCCGGGTTCGTCGCGGAGTCGCTCCCGGCGGAGGTGGCGGCGCAGTACGACGTGATCGGCTTCGACCCGCGCGGCGTGGGGAGGAGCGAACCCCGACTGGACTGCCGCCCCGGGCACTTCGACCCCGTACGGCTCGACTCCGTACCCCGCGACGCGCAGGCGGAGCAGGCCAACGTGCAGCGCGCCGGGGACTTCGCCCGGTCCTGCGCGCAGCGGCACCACGACGTGCTGCCGCACCTCGGCACGGTCGCCGCCGCGCGGGACATGGAGGTGATCCGGCGGGCGCTGGGCAGCCCGCGGATCAACTACTTCGGCTACTCGTACGGCACCTACCTCGGCGCCGTCTACGCCAAGCTGTACCCGCACCGGGTGCGCCGCGCCGTCCTCGACAGCGTCGTCGACCCGAAGGGCGTCTGGTACGAGGCGAACCTCGCGCAGGACGTCGCGTTCGACGCGCGGCACAAGGCGTTCGCGGCGTGGGTCGCGGCGCACGACGACGAGTACGGCCTGGGCACGGACCCGGCGGACGTCGAGGCCGCGTGGTACGGGATGCGGGACGCCGTGCGCGAGGAACCGGCCGCGGGGCGGGTCGGGCCGTCCGAGCTGGAGGACACGTACCTGCCGGGCGGCTACTACAACGGCTACTGGCCGGAGTTGGCCGAGGCGTTCGCCGCGTACGTGAACGACGGCGACGAGCGGCCGCTCGGCGCGGCGTACGACACGCACGGCGCGGTCGACGCGGCGGGCGACAACGGCTACTCCGTCTACACCGCGGTGCAGTGCCGCGACGCGTCCTGGCCGCGCGACTGGCGCACCTGGCACGAGGACATGACGGCGACGCACGCCAAGGCGCCGTTCATGACGTGGAACAACGCCTGGTACAACGCACCGTGCGCGTTCTGGCCCGGCACGTCGCTGACGCCGCCGGACATCTCCAACCGGAAGCTGCCCCCGGTGCTGCTGTTCCAGGCGACGGACGACGCGGCCACCCCGTACCAGGGCGCGGTCAACCTCCGCCGCGCGCTGGACCGTTCGCGCCTGGTCGTCGAGGAGGGCGGCGGCAACCACGGCATCACGCTCAGCGGCAACGGCTGCCTCGACCGCCGTCTCGCCGCCTACCTGGCCACGGGCGAGGTGCCGCGACGCGGCGGGGCCACCGGACGCGTCGGCGGGGCGGACGCGGTGTGCGAGGCGCTGCCGGAGCCGGAGGCGGAGGCCGACTCCCCGGCGGGCGACTCCGGCGCGGAGGCGGAGGCGGGCGCGAAGTCCGGTGCGCGCGCCGGGGGTTCGGGCGCCGGTTCGGACGCGCCGGGCCGTGGGGACGGCCGTACGCGCGGCGCGGAGCTGCACCGGCTGCTCGGTTTCCGCGCGTGACGCCGTGACAGGTGGGGCGCGGTAGGGCGCGGTGGAACGGGAGCCCCGGGCGTACGCGTTCGGCGCACCCGGCCCACCCGTACGACGGAATCCCGTCCGGGCCTACAACCGTTCCCGGGCGCCGCGTGTCTTCTTGGGAAACCGGATCCTTCGGCCGGTGCCCCCTCCGGACGCGTACGGAGGGACGACCTGCACCCGTGCCCGATCCGGGACCACCGCACCACCGAACAAGGGGGAAACACCCATGCGTTCACGCATGATCGCCACCGCGGCCGTCGCAGCGGCCTTCGTCGTCCTGCCCGCGAGCAGCGCCTTCGCGGGCAGCGGCCCGGTCGCCCCGCCGTCCGAGCGCACGGCCGCCGGTTCCACCGCGCCCTCCCCGGAGGGCAACCCGCTGAGCGCGAAGGCGAAGGCCGCCGAGGTCTGCGACGACGCGCGTCAGATCGGCACCACCGGCTACGTCAAGCGGGGCGGCGAGACGATCGCGTCGGTCAAGCAGTTCTACTCGGCGGAGTGCAAGGAGAACTACTCCTACGTCTGGCTCTGGGACAGCTTCGTCGACAAGCAGGACGACTACGACGTCACCGCCTCCGTCTACAGCTACTCCCAGGACAAGCAGCTGGGCACCGTGACGTGGCCCGTGGACAACGGCCAGGAGTACTGGTCGGAGGGCGCGGCCACCGCCAGCGAGTGCACCGCCGCGGTCGGCACCGTCCGTCCGGTCGGCACCGCCAGCCCGCTGACCGGCCAGAGCGACAAGCGCTGCTGACCCGGCCCAGGTGACACCAGGAGGCGCCCCGCCACCCGCCAGGTGGCCGGGGCGCCTCCGCGCGTCGTACGGTCCCGGGCGCGGGGTCAGCCGGGGCTGGCGCGGCCGTGGCGCCAGTAGCCGACGAAGGCGATGTCCCGCTTGGGGACGGCCCGTTGGCCGGCCAGGTGGCGGCGTACGCCGGTGACGAGCTTCGACTCGCCCGCGACCCAGGTGTACGCGGGCGTGCCCAGGCCGGTGGCGTGCCGGACGGTCTCCAGGGCGAGGGCGCCGGGGACCGCGCCGCCGCTCTCGCCGTCACCCGCACCGTGGCCGTCGCCGTGGCCCTCGCCGTGGGGACCGTCCCGGCTGTCGCGGGGCAGCCAGGTGACGCGGACGCCGTCCGGGCGGGCGAGGTCCGCGCGGATGTCGGCGGCCGTGGGGACCTCCAGGTACGCGTGGCCGGTGAGGTCGGGCGGTGCGCCCGCCAGGACGGACAGCGCCGCGGGCAGCGCGCTCTCGTCGGCGACCAGCAGCCGGGTCCCGGCGCGGTCGGGCGGCAGGTAGCTGTAGCCCTCCTCGAACATGCCCGCCGGGTCGCCGGGTCGGGCGCGGGCGGCCCAGGCGGAGGCGGGCCCCTGGTCGCCGTGGAGGGCGAACTCGATGTCCAACTCCCGCTGCTCCGGCCGGTGTTCGCGCACCGTGTAGCTGCGGACCCACGGCCGCCGGGAGACGGGCTGGAAAAGCGTCTCGGCCATCCACGCGTCGTTGTGGAGGCTGGGCAGCCACAGCCCCTCCTGCCCCGCGCGCGGGAAGAAGAGGCGTACGGCGTGGTCCAGGCCGGGGCTGGTGAACCCGGCGAGGGCGGGGCCGCCGAAGGTGAGGCGGCGGAACGACGGGCTCACGCGCACGTTGGCGCGCACCTCCAGCGGGATGACGCGCCGCTGCCGGGCCCGTTTGACCCTGGGTATCACGGCCGCACCTCCGCGAGCCGCAGGCGTACGCCGTCGAGGAACAGCTCCAGCCCGTACGTGAAGCGCTCCTCCGGGTCGGCCCGTACGACGGCCTCCATGGCGCGGTTCAGCTCGGTGTCGGGGAGGTCGGCGCCCCGGTCCGCCCAGTCGCCCTCGGCGCGTTGGGCCTGTTCCTCGATGGTGTGCCCGAGCACGTAGTACATGGCGGCGAAGACGACCCAGCCCGCGCGGTCGAGGGGGAAGCCCGCGTCGGTGAGGACGCGGACGGCCTGCTGGCCGCCGCGTTCGGTGTTCGGCTCCGTCACGTACGTGCCCGCGACCACGCGGGCGCCGTCGCGGTGGGCGAGGAGCGCGCGGCGGATACGGTGCGCCATCTCGGCCAGCCGGGCGTCCCAGGCGCCGGGCGGGAGCGGGGTCGCGGTGACCTCGCCGACGATCCGGTCGGCCATGGCGCCGAGGAGCGCCTCCTTGTTCCTGAAGTGCCAGTAGATCCCGCCCGCCCGGACGCCGAGGTGGGCGCCGAGCTTGCGCATGGTCAGGCCGTCGAGGCCCTCGGCGTCGAGCAGGGCCAGGCCGCCGGTGACGACGTCCGCACGTTTCAGCTGCATGCCGGGAGTCTGGCACTGAACTTGAACAACGTTCAAGCCTGAACGGTGTTCAAGTGATGGCCGTCACAGTGGGTACGGTGGACTGTGCCATCGTGGAGTCGGCGGCCTCGCCCGGGGCGGAGGCCAATCGGACCGCACGCCCACCCCGTACACGGTCAGAGAGGACCCGGAGACCACAGGATGATCTCCCCCGACACGGCACGCTTCTGGTGGCGGGCCGTCCCCAAGGAACGCCCCAAGGGCGCGGGTTGGCGCGCGGTCGACGAGTCGGACTTCCGGGAGCGCGAGGACCGCGTCACCGGGCCGCAGAGCCTCACCGGACCCGTACCCGGCTGGGCGGACGACCTGTTGCGCACGGCGCGGGCCGCCTTCCTCGCGGACCGGCTCGTACGGCGTCCGGTGGCCGGTCCGCCCGACGGGACCGGCGCGGAGCCGGGCGGGGCGGCCGTGGAGGCGGGCGGGTCCGGCGCGGCGGAGGGCGAACAGGGCGGTGCGGCGCGGCACTTCACCGTCTCGGTGCCCGTCACGGACCCCGACCGCTGGGAGGCGGCCGCCGAGCCGCTGCTGTCGCCACTGCTGGGCGCGCTGACGGGGGACGTGTGGACGCTGGAGTTCCGGCAGTTGCCGCAGCGGCCCACGCAGGCGCTGCTCCCCGGCGACGACACCCGCCGCGCCCGTGAAGTGGCGGTGTTCTCCGGCGGGTTGGACTCCCTGGGCTGGGCCGCGCAGCGTGCCGCCGACACCCGGCGCGGGCCGCTGCTGCTCGTCGCCTTCGCGGAGCGGAAGCCGGGGAAGTGGGCACGGCAGCCCGCGTACGACGCGGTGCGCGCGCTCGGCGGACGCCTCGTCCGCCTCCTCACCGTCCCCGGCCAGACGCCACGGGCGCACGGCAACACCCTGGAACGTACGGCCAGTTCACGCGGTCTGCTGTACGCGGCGCTCGCCGTACGGGCCGCCGCCGCCGAGGACGTACCGGTGCTGCACGCGCCCGAGAACGGCCAACTCGCCCTCGGCACACCGGCCTTCGGGCAGCCGCCCAGCATCGTGCACCCCTGGCCGCTGCACCTGCTGAACGGGGTGGTGACGGCCGTCGCCGGGACCGTACGGGTCAAGAACCCGCTGCTGTACGACACCTGCGGCCAGGTCTGCCGGGCCGCGCTCGCCGCCGGACTCGACCGCGACGCGCTGGAACGGACGGTGAGCTGCGCGGCGGCTCCCGCCCGCCGACCGGGGCCCGAGGTCGTCAACTGCGGGCTGTGCCAGGGGTGTCTGGTACGCCGCGCGGGTCTGGTGCACGCGAACGGCGCGGACACCACCCCGTACGGGTCGGCGCCCTGGCTGCTGCCCCCGGACCACCGGGACGCCGGGACGTGGCGCGCGCTCGAACCCTGGCTGGAGCGGCCGGAGTTCACCGGTGACGACCTGGTCGCGCGGTTGCCGCTGCCGCCGCGTACGCACGCGGAACCGCTGCTGGAGGTCGTCGAGCAGGGGCGCGAGGAGTTGCGCGCGCTGGTGCGCGCGGCGCCGCGCGTGGTGGGCAGCGCCTGAGCGGCGTGGGGCAACTCCCGTACGGGGAGGGCCGGTTGGGACGGTCAGCCCGCGCCGGGGGGTGCGGGGGTCACGGGGGCGTCCGTACCGTCCGCGTCCGTGCCCTCGTCGACGAGCGGCACGAGCAGCACCGTGCCGCCCACCCGTACGGTCCCCGGGTCGTGCGGCGGCCGCGCCGCGTCGTGCAGGTCGGCCAGCAGGGCGGCGAACCGGCCGCGGAACGCGTCCCAGTCCTCCGGCGTCAGCCACAGCTCGGCGTCGGCGGTGACGCCGGGGCTGCCGCTGGCCTGCCGGGCGGCGCGTTCCCGGAGGTTGTGCGCGAGCGACTCGGCCAGCAGCGGGGCACCGTCGCGCGCGGCCTGGTCGGAGAGGGACGTGCCGCGCACCGTGCGGTAGCGGCGTTCGACGCCGCCCCGGCGCGTACGGGTCCCGGCCCGCTCCGTGAGTCCGGCGTCCCCGAGGAGCCGCAGATGGTGGCTGGCGAGCGCGTGCGAGACGCCCAACTCCCGCGCGAGGGCGGCGGCGGACTGCGGAGCGGCCCACATCAGCGAGAGCATCCGCAGCCGCGTGGGGTGGGAGAGCGCGCGCAGCACGGGGTCGTTCGTGGTCACGGCCGCCAGTAGACACCACGGTGTGGCGGGGCGTGCGACTCCCCAGCGTTGACTTGGGGGTGCGGCCGCGGCACGCTCCTCACGGACGGCGGGCGGGGAACCGCGACGGCGCGTACGGGACGGGGGCGGGCGACCGCCGGTGCGGCGGCGCGCACGGGCTGGGGCGCCGCGCGGGTGCCGCGCGACCGGAACGCGGGCCCGTACCTGACCGGCGTCGTCGTCTCCGGCTTCGGCAGCTCCGCGATGACCCTGGCAGTCGGCGTCCGGCTCAAGTCCCTCACGGGCTCGGGCAGTCTGGCGGCGCTGGCCCTGTTCTGCGTGTGGGCCCCCACCCCCGCCGGTCCCAGGCGATGTCCGGGCGGTCCTCCCGGGCTCGCGACGACGGGGCGCGGTGCCGGGCCGGGTCGCCGCGCCGGGGACACCGTCCACTGACCGCGCGGGCCCCAACACGTGTGCCTCGTACGGGACTTGGCGGCCGGACCACCTGCGCCGGACCGGTCCGCGTCGCTACCGTGACCCCATGCTTCCTCCCCGACACCCCCAGGTCCCCCGCTCCCCCTCCCCCGCGCGGAACGCCACCCCGAACGCCGCTCCGCGCGCCGTCCGGCGCTGGAGACGCGTACGCCAGGCGGTCGTCGCCGCCGTCTGCGCGGCGGGCGTGGCCGCCGCGCCCTCCGCCGCCGTGGCGACGCCGGGCAGCGGCGTCACCGCGCGGACCCTCGCGGAGGGCACCGCCGAGCGGGGCGTGGAGATCAGCGCGGAGGGGCGTACGGAGGTCGCCCACCGGGAGATCACCATCGCGCCCGGCGGCTCCACCGGCTGGCACCACCACCCGGGGCGGCTGCTGGCGGTCGTGCAGTCCGGCACCCTGACCCGTACGCTCGACGACTGCACCGTCGAGGTCTCCGGCCCCGGCGACACGGTGCTGGAGCCGGTGGGCGAGGACCATCCGCACATCGGGCGCAACCTCGGTACGGAGCCGGTGGTGCTGTACGCGACCTACGTGAAGCCCGCCGGCACCCCCGACTCGGTCGACGCGCCCGACCCGGGCTGCGACCAGCCCTGAGCGCCAGCGACCCTGAGCGCCAGCGGCCGTGCCCCCCCCACCCCTGACCGGTGCTCAGCCGTGCGCGACGCCGAACGGGGCGAACGAGACGCGCGTCGTCGAGCCGTCGTCCGCCCAGCGCACCACGACCGCGTCGGGACCGGCCGACAGCACCGTCGCCGCCGACGGCCCGGCGTGCGCGCCCCGTTCGGCGGCGGCGCCCGGCCCCCCGGCGAGCACCGCCAGCGCCGCGTACAGCGCCGCGCCGCCCGCCGCGCCGGGCACCCCACCGGGCACGTCCGCCGTCAGGCGCGGGACCAGCGCCCAGCGCGTGAACGCCGTGCCCCGCGGCGCCCGTACGGTGTCCCGCCCCGTCCAGCCGTACAGCCCGCGCAGCCCGGACCGCGCCTCCACCCCGGACCGCGCCTCCGCACCCCCGGCACCGTCGGCGCCCTCGCCCGGCTCCCCGCCCGTCGCCCAGCCCGTCTGGGTGACCCGCGCCCCCGGCGGCGCGCCGGTCACGCGGTGCACCCGCAGCTCGTACGGCCCGCGCGCGAACGTCACGCTCTCCACCCGCAGCCCCGGCACCGTCGGCGGCCCCGACGCGAACACCGGCAGGTGCCACGACGCGGCCCAGCCCCAGCCGCCGCCCGGCCCGGCGTCGCCCGCGCCCAGCGGATGGACACGGCGGCGGGTGCTGGGCACCCCGTCGACCTCGACGGCGAGGTGGTTGTCCGGCGCGTTGCCCGGAGCGGTCGGCCCGGTGCGCGTCGAGTACGCCAGCCGCCCGTAGTGCGGGTCGTCGGCCGCCGCCGACTCGCCCTCGTCGGGGCGTACGTGGTCGCTGCCGTGGTTGTGCAGCCGTACGACGCCGTCCGCGCGGGTCGACTGGAGCAGCAGGCCGGGTACGGGCAGGGCGCGGACGTGGTCGGGCCCGTCGCTGGGCGCGGGCTCCTCGGTGGCGGTCCACAGCGGGTGTTCGGCGGGGGCGAGCAGCGCGACGAGGGCCTTGCCCGCCCAGTACGGGGAGGCGGGCCCGGAGTACGGCTGGAGGGTGGCGGCGTGCGGCCCGTACCAGCCCGGGGCGAGCAGCCCGTCGTCGCCGGTCGCGCCCCGGTCGAGGAAGTGCCGGAACGTGCCGCTCAGCAGCCGCCGTGACGTGCCGGGGCTGAGCGGCGTCCACCCGGTGACGGCGCCCATGGCGACGGCGGCGCCCGCGGCGAAGCGGTAGGTGAGCGACCGGCCGAAGTGCATCGGCGCGCCGTCCGCGCCGAAGGTGGGCGCGAAGCCGTCCAGGTGGGCGCGCAGCCGCGGGCCGTGGTGCGCCGACTCCCGTTCGTCCCGGGCGAGATGGGCGTGCAGCATCGGGTAGAGGTGCAGGGCCCAGCCGTTGTAGTGGTCGAAGGCCCGGCCGTCCCCGTCGGCGTACCAGCCGTCCCCCCGGTACCAGCCCTCCAGCAGCCGCAGCGCCCGTTCCCGCGCCCGCTCCGTCTCGCCGTCGCCGCGCCCGACGGACTCCAGGAACGTGGCGACGGTGTACGGGAAGAGGTACCAGTTGTTCGGTGCGGGCGTGTGCCGCAGCGCGCCCCGCAACCACGCCTCGGCCCGGTCCCGTACGCCGTCGTCCAGCCGGTCCCACAGCCACGGCCGGGTCAGCCGCAGACCGAGCGCCACCGACGCCGACTCGACCATCGGCTGCCCCCGCCCCGGGTGGTCGAGGACCGGCGGCCACGACTCGGCGTCCGCGCGGCCGGGCGTGCGGGTGCCCGCCGCGAGCCCCTCCGCGTACCGGCCGAGCCAGCCGTACGGGTCGGCGCCGCCCGTGCCCGCCACCCGGAACGCGGCGGTCAGGAACGTGCGCGCGTACCCCTCCAGCCCGTCCGAGCGCACGCCCGACACCGACGGCGCGCCCGGCAGGTCGAGCAGCGCGCCGCACGGGGTGGCCCAGCGCCACGCGGCGCGCAGCAGGCCGTCGGCGGCGGCCTCCCAGTGGGCGCGGGTCCAGCCGGTGTACGGGCTCGACTCCCGGTCCTCAGGCGGCCGTTCGGGCAGGTAGGGGCCCTGTCGCGCGCCACCGGCGCCCGTCACGCCAGGGACTCCAGCCGGTCGCGCCGTACGGGATGCGCGAAGCCCTCCCCGGCGGCCCAGCGGGCGGCCTCCGCGACGGCCAGCTCGGCGAGCCGCTGCCACTCGTTGCCCTGCGAGCCCGCGAGGTGCGGGGTGAGCAGGACGTTCCGGCAGTCCCACAGCGGGTGGTCCGGGGGCAGCACGTCGGGGTCGGTGACGTCGAGGACGGCCCGTACGCGGCCCTGCCGCACGACGTCGGTCAACGCCTCCTGGTCGACGACGGCGCCGCGCGCGGTGTTGACGAGGACGGCGTCCGGCCGCATGGAGGTGAGGAGTTCGCGGCTGACGAGGCCGCGGGTCGCGGGCAGCAGCGGGGTGTGGACGCTCACCGTGTCGCTGCGCGCGAAGAGTTCGGGGAGGGCGACGGCGCGCACCCCGAGAGACGCGGCCTCCTCCGCCGACACGTACGGGTCGTGGAGCAGCACCTCCAGGTCGTACGGGCGGAGCAGTTCGACCACCCGCCGCCCGATCAGGGACGCGGACAGGATGCCCACGGTGCGGCGGTAGTTGCCGACGTCCGGCCCGGCGCGCAGCCAGTCGTCGGCGCGGCGCTCCGTACGGAACCGTTCCGCGCGCTCCAGCACCCGCTTGCCGGTGAGGAGGATCATCGCCACGGTGTACTCGGCGACGGGCAGCGCGTTCGCCGACGCCGCCGAGGACACCTCGATGCCGCGCCGCCAGCACGCCTCGGTGACATGGCCCCGCACGCTGCCCGCCGTGTGCACGATCGCCCGCAGCCGGGGCGCGGCCGCCAGCGCGGCGGCGTCCACCGGCGGGCAGCCCCAGCCGGTGACGAGGAGTTCGGCGGTGGCGAGCGCGGCGCGGGCACGGTCGGTGCCGAAGTCGTCGAGCGGGGGCGGCGGTACGAGGTCGCAGTGCGCGCCGAGCGCGGCCAGCGCCGGGGGGCGCAGGACGGCCGCCGCCGTCCCGGGCGCCATGGCGAGGACGGCGTGGGGTCGGCGCGTACGGGCGCCGCCGCCCGGCGCGGGTCCGGACTGGTAGGGCGTGCCGGGGGCGGGTGCGGTGGGCATCGCGTGCTCCTGGGGGCCGGGGCGGGGCGGCGGGGGCGGGTGTCGCCGTACGAGGGGGTGGGCGCCCCGCCGCGCCCTGTCCAGCCTTCCCGCTCGGCCACCGTACGTACCGCGGGCGTACCCGGCAGGCGTACCTGCCGCGGCCGTGCGTACCGCCCGTCGCCCACGCACGTACAGCCCGTCACACCCGGCCGCCGTTACCCAGTCGTGACAACCCCGCGCCCCGCCCGGGGCTCTACCCCGTCGAGACCCGTGGTCATAGCCGACCGGCACATCCCACGGGCACACACCGGAGGCACAAGCCGGAGGCATCGGGAAGGGACGCGTGAGGTTCGTGCACGACAAGGCGGAGCACCGCAGGAAACCGCGACTGGCCCGGCGCGGGCTGCTGGGCGTGGGACTCGCCGGGGTCGCCGGGCTGGGGGCCTGGGACGTACGGCACTGGTACGGCGGGAGCGGCAGCGGCTCCAGCGGGACGATCCGCGACGCGGGCACCCCGAGCCCCGCCTCCCCGCGCCTCATCGGCGACGGCTCCACCGCCGACACCGGCCCGCAGCCCGGACGGCCGGAGGTCACCAGGCTGGAGCCGGGGGAACGCCCGCCGCAGTTCGTCGTCGTCTCCTGGGACGGGGCGGCCGCGCTGGACGACGGCCTGTTCCCGCGCTTCCTCAAGCTGGCGAAGAAGCTCGACGCGCACATGACGTTCTTCCTGTCCGGCCTCTACCTGCTGCCCGAGTCGCGCAAGTCCCGCTACCGGCCGCCGATGAACCCGGCGGGCGCCTCCGACATCGGCTACCTCAGCGACGACCACATCCGCACCACCCTGGAGCAGATAGCCGCGGCCTGGAAGCAGGGCCACGAGATCGGCACCCACTTCAACGGCCACTTCTGCTCCGGCTCGGGCTCGGTCGCCAAGTGGACGCCGGAGATGTGGCGCAGCGAGATCGACCAGGCCGTCTCGTTCGTCACCGAGTGGCGGACGAACACCGGCTTCAAGGACCTGGACCCGCTGCCGTTCGACTACGGCGAGGAGTTGGTCGGCGGCCGTACGCCGTGCCTGCTCGGCCAGGACAACCTGCTGCCCACCGCGAAGGAGCTGGGCTGGCGCTACGACGCCAGCAGTCCGGGCGGCACCCAGGTCTGGCCGCGGAGGAAGCAGGGCCTGTGGGACCTGCCGTTGCAGGCCGTGCCGTTCCCGGGGCACGACTTCGAGGCGCTGACCATGGACTACAACTTCATGGCCAACCAGTCCGACGGCTCCGGCGACGGCGACCCGGCGGCCCGCCCCACCTGGCGCGAACAGGCCCGCGGCGCCTACCGCGCCGGGTTCCGGCGGGCGTACGGGAGCAACCGGGCGCCGCTGTTCCTCGGCAACCACTTCGAGAGCTGGAACGGCGGCATCTACATGGACGCCGTCGAGGAAGCCCTGCTTGACATGGCTGAGTACGATGAGGTCCGCTTCGTGTCCTTCCGGGAGCTGTGCGACTGGCTGGACGCGCAGAGCCCGGCCGTCCTGCGGAGCCTCCAGGGCCTCGGTGTCGGTGAGGCGCCCGCGCGGGGGTGGGCGAAGACCCCCTGACCGGGTCACCGCCACCGACCGCCACCGGGTCGACCCGCACGTCGCCCCGACCCGGCCCCACGTACCCGCCGTCCCCGTCCCCGTCCCGTAGGCACGCAGAGTTGACGAACGAAAGTGAAGCGGCGCAGCTGTTCGAGGAGCTGTACCCCCCGCTCGCCGGTTGGTGCCGCGGGCTCGTCGACTCCGACGCGCTCGCCCACGAGATCGCCAGCGAGGCGTTCACCCGGCTGTGGTCGCGCTGGTCACGCGTGGACGACACCCGGGCGTACCTCTTCGCCGTCGCCGCCAACCTCGTCAAGGACCACTGGCGGCGGCAGGAACGCGACCGCCGGGCGACCCGGCTCGTACGGAACGCGGAACGGGACGCCGGGCCGCCCCGCATGGAGCACGCGCAGGAGATCCGGGAGATCGTCCAGGCCCTGCCGAAGAAGCTGCGCATCCCCGTGCTGCTGTACTACTACGCGGACCTCCCGGTCGCCCAGATCGCGACGGCGCTCGGGCACAGCACGGGCACCATCAAATCCGACCTTCATCGCGCCCGCGAACTACTGCGATGGGAGCTGAGGGACCTCCGTGAAATCACCTGACGAGCCGCCGCGCGGCGCGCACGGCGGCGGCCCCGGCGACCCCCCGTCCGAGCCGGGACCGGACACCCCGTCCGAGATCCGCGACGCGTTCACCGTGCACGCCGCCCCGCTGCCCGCCCCGCCGGGCGCGTTCGGGGAGATCCGCCGTGCCGCGGCGAGGCGCCGCCGTCGGCGCGTGGCGGTGTGCGGGGCGGTGCTGACGACCTCCTGCGTCGCCCTCGGCGTGGTGTTCGCGCAGCAGTGGACGCCGCCGACGGAGGACGGCCGCGGTCCGGCCGCCACCGCCGACACGCTCCCCACGCCCTCGGACACGTCGGGGTCGACGGTCGGCGGCACCCCGGACCGCAGCCCCGACCCTTCGCCGTCCTCCCCGGCGGCCCCGACGAAGCCGACGCGGACCGCGCCCCCCGACCGCGGTGCGCCGTCCCCCTCGCGGACGGGGTCGGCGTCCGGCGGCGCCGAGGGCGACGACCCGGGGCGTACGGAGTGCGCGAGCGCGGACGTCGGTCTGGAGGTGGCCGGTTCGGAGCAGGCGGCCGGTTCGCGCTACGTGACGGTGCGCCTGACCAGCACCCGTACGACGCCCTGCACGATCACCGGCTACCCGGACGTCGTCCCCGTCACCGCCTCGGGCCGCACCGTCGGGAACGGCGCCGACCACGTCGCCTCGGACGTACGCGCCGTGACCCTGGAGGCGGGCGCCACCGCGCGCTTCGTGCTGAAGGCCGCCAACCCCGACAACTACGACCGCGAGACGTGCGACCCCGCGCCCGCCGCCGCCCTGCGCGTCGCGTGGCCGGGCTCCGAGGGCTCCGACCGGCTGCCGGTGGAGGGGCTGCGGACGTGCCGCTCCGACGAGGTCACGTCCACGCACGTGACCGCCGTCGAGCCCGGCGCGTGACAGGCGTCGCGCCGGGCGTCGTACGGGGTCAGTACAGCGTCAGCCCGTACGCGGCGAGGACCTCCGTCACCGGCTGGTAGTACGAGGCGCCGCCGGACGCGCAGTTGCCGCTGCCGCCCGCCTCCAGACCGAGCGCGGTCGTACCGGAGTACGCGGAACCGCCCCGCTCCCCCGGCTCGGCGCAGACCGTCGTCGCGAACAGCCCGGTCACCGCGCCCTCGGGGTGGTTGATGGTGACGTTGACGGCGGTGACGGTGCCGCACCGTACGCCCGTGGTGGTGCCGGCGCGGCAGACGGCGCGGCCGACGGTGGGCGCGGCGGCCCCCGTGATGTCGATGATCTGGCCGCCGGCGCGGATCTCCCCCGGGTAGGAGAGGTCGGGGTTGGTGTAGCGGATGACGCCGTAGTCGCTGCCCGGGAACTGCGCGCCCGCCGTCACGCCGACCTGCACGGTCAGCGCCGGGTCCGCGAACCACGTCTGGGCCGCCGCCGCGCAGTGGCCGGGCAGCAGGCCGTAGGAGGCGGACGCGTCACGGGCGTTGAAGCCGACGGCGCAGACGGTGCCGCCGCTGCCGTAGAGGACGTCGCCGCCGCGTACGGCGGTCACGTCGGCCGTTCCCACCGCCGCCGCGGGGGCGGCGGGCAGGACCAGCGCGGCGAGCAGGGCGGCGGCGCAGGCGGCGAGCGTACGGATGAGGGTGCGGGTACGGGCGCGGGGTGCGCGGGCGGGTCGGGCCGTACGGGTGGCGGGGCGGGGTCCGCGTCTCACAGTTCCTCCCGGTGCGTGCGGGCTGTGCCTCGGTCCGGCCCCCGCATTGTGCGGGGGCCGGGCACCGGAGCGGTAGCCCCGTACGCGCCGGAAGGGGCGGGAGGCGCGGCCGGAGACGACCTAAGCGAGGTCCGGGAAGGCCGCGGCCTCGACGAAGTCGGGGCGCGGGTCGAGCGCCGCCGCCAGCCGGAAGTGGCGGCGGGCCTCGTCGCCCCGGTCGGCGCGTTGGAGCGTACGGCCGAGGGCGAAGTGCGCGAACGCGTTGTCCGGCTCGCGCTCCAGGACCGTCTGGAACTCGCTCTCGGCCGACCGCAGTTGGGCGCTGAGGAAGTACGCGCGGGCACGGAGCAGCCGGGCCGCCGTGTTCTCCGGGTGCGCGGCGACGACCGGTTCCAGCAGCTTGACGGCGCCGCGCGGGTCGCGGGCCGCGAGCAGTTGCTCCGCCGCGCGGAAGTCGATGACGTGGGTAGAGGCCGTGGACTCGGACACTGAGATCCTCCTGACCTGGTCGGTACGGGGCGGTAACGCGCGCACCGTCCCGCGTATTCCGCTCCGGCCACGGGAGTTCCCGGCCACGGCGCGGGCAACGGCACCGGCTACCGGGCCGGAGCCGCCGCTCAGCCCGCCGCGGCGGACCCCAGCGCGTCCCAGACCTCCCGCACCCGCGGCTCCAGCTCCGCCAGCGGCCCGTCGTTGTCGATCACCACGTCCGCGATCGCCCGCCGTTCCTCGCGGCCGGCCTGCGCCGCCATCCGCGCGCGGGCCTCCTCCTCCGTCATGCCGCGCAGCCGTACGAGCCGGTCCAGCTGCGTCGCGGGGGACGCGTCCACGACGACGACCCTGTCGTAGAGCGGCGCGAGCCCGTTCTCGGTGAGCAGCGGCACGTCGTGGACGACGACCGCGTCCGGCCCGGCCGCGTCCGCCACCTCCGCGGAACGGGCGGCGACCAGGGGGTGCACGATCGCGTTCAGCGCGGCCAGCCGCCCCGTGTCGGCGAAGACGATCGCGCCGAGCTTCGGCCGGTCGAGGCTCCCGTCGGCGGCGAGCACGTCCGTCCCGAACTCCGCGACGACCGCCCGCAGTCCGTCCGTACCCGGCGCCACGACCTCGCGCGCGATCAGGTCCGCGTCCACGATCACCGCGCCGTACGAGGCGAACAGCCGCGACACCTCGCTCTTGCCCGCGCCGATGCCGCCCGTCAGTCCCACCTTCACCATGCGTGCCACGCTATACGGTGCGCGGCGCCAGCTCCGCGACGAGGTCGCCCGCCGTGACCCGGTCCGCCGCCGCCGCGTCGTACGGGCCGGGGAACAGCCGGTACGCCGTGCCCGTCACCCCGTCCGCGACGCCGTCCACGCCGTCATCCGCCGCGCGGTACGCCCCCGTCGGGCCGGGAAGGTCCGCCTCGACGAGCGCGCAGAACGCGCGCGTCCCCGGTGCGAGCGGCGGCTCCGCGCCGCGCTCGACGGCGTCCGGCGACCAGCCCTCGCGCAGGCGCTCGGCGAAGCGGGCGACGGACTCGTCGGGCCGCCGCCGGTAGGTGTGCGTCGCGCCGCCGCCCGCGTCCCGCCGCTCGGGCGGGGCGAACGGCTGCGGCACCCGTACGTGTACGGGCGCGCCCTCGCGCGTACGGGCCGCCGCGTGCCAGCACGCGAGGTCCCACAGCGTGACGCGGGTGCCGGGGCGGTACGCGTCGGCGAGGTCGCGGCCGAGCGCGGCCAGCCGCCGCCGGTAGCGCCACACGTGGTGCCCACCGCCCTCGCCGCCCAGAGTGGCGTCGGTCCACGGCGCCCGCCGCGCCGCCAGGTCGACGGTCATGGGCACGGCGATCCGCGTGTTCCAGAGAAGGTGAGAAGGAAGCACAACCCGGAGCCGCCCCCGCGCACGCCGACCATCCCCCGGGGACGGGCCGTCGCGCACCCGCTTTTCACCGCCCGCCCCGCACCGTGTCCCCGCTGGGGTCCCGCCGCCAAGCCCGGGTCAGCCGCCCTGCGCGCCGCCGCCGGTCGCCCCGCCACCGGTGCCGCCGTCGCCGTCCAGGTCCGCGAGGAAGCGCTCGAAGACGTCCCCCAGCTCGTCCGCCGAGGGCAGCTCCGCGGGCTCCGCGACGAGGTTCCCGCGCGTCTCCGCACCGGACACCGCGTCGTACTGCTGCTCCAACCCCCGTACGACGGTGACGAGATCCTCGTCGCCCTGCGCGAGCTGCCGCTCGATCTCGTTCTGCGTCTTGAGCGCCTCGCCGCGCAGCCGGAGCGCGATGTCCGGCAGGACCAGCCCGGTCGCGGAGGTGATCGACTCCAGTACGACGAGCGCCGCGTCCGGGTACGTCGACCGCGCGACGTAGTGCGGCACGTGCGCCGCGACGCCCACCGTGTCGTGCCCGTGGTCGCTCAGCCGCAGCTCGGCCAGGGCCGCCGCGCTGCCCGGCACCTGCGCCTCGTCGAAGGGCGAACGGTGGCCCGGCACCAGGTCGAGCCGGGTGCCGTGCGGCGTGAGCCCGACGGGGCGGGTGTGCGGGACGCCCATGGGGATGCCGTGGAACGTGACGGACAGCCGCACCCCGGTGCGTTCGACGATCTCCCGGAACGCCTCGGTGAACCGCTCCCACTCCACGTCCGGTTCGGGCCCGGACAGCAGCAGGAACGGGGCGCCGGTCGCGTCCCGTACGAGGCGCAGCTCCAGCCGCGGCGTCTCGTACGCGACCCAGCGGTGCCGCCGGAAGGTCATGGCGGGGCGGCGGGCGCGGTAGTCGACGAGGCGGTCCACGTCGAAGCGGGCCACGGTGACGTGGGGCTGGACGTCCAGCACGTGGTCGACGATCTGGGCGCCGGTGTCACCGGCGTCGATGAATCCCTCGAAGTGGTAGAGCAGCACCAGTCCGGCGCTGTCGGCGCCGTTGATGATCTCGTCGACGGCACGCAGCCCTGCGGGCTCCCACTCGTACAAACCCTTCGGTTCCAGCACGTTGTCAGCTCCTTCGCTCCGTAGGCGCCAACGTGCCGGGAGGCGGCGGCATTCCCGGGAGCGGTGCGCGTACGGGGGTCCGGGGCTTCTTGACGGGGACGCGGGACGGCCGTAGCTTCCGGAGCACCCAAGCGTGTTCATGTCAACGACCGAGGTTCAGGTCGTTGAACTCCCTCTCCCCCACAGCCTGTTCGAGGAGCCCCCATGCGCAGTCGCCGCCGTACCACCCTCGCCTCGGCCGCCGTCGTCGGCGCCGGTGCCGTGCTCGCCACCGGGGCCCTGGCCCTCGGCGCACCCGCCGGGCAGGCCGGTCCGGTCGGCGCCGCCGACGTGGTCGAGGTGTCCGACGCGGCCGGGCTGAAGGACGCGCTCGCCTCGGCGCGGCCGGGCGACACGATCCGGCTGGCCGACGGCACGTACGAGGGCAACTTCGCCGCGACGGCCTCCGGCAGCGAGTCGGCGCCCGTCACCCTCACCGGCTCCGCCGACGCCGTCCTCACCGCGGGCGGCGGCTACGGCCTGCACCTGGACGGCGCGTCCCACTGGAACCTCAGCGGGTTCACGGTGACCGGCGGCCAGAAGGGCATCGTCATGGACGGCGCGAACGGCGTCCACATCGACTCCGTCACCGTGCACGGCCTGGACATGGAGGGCGTCCACTTCCGCGCGTCCAGCTCCGACGGCTCACTCCGCGACTCCACCATCCGCGACACCGGGAACGACGGCCGCGGCATGGGCGAAGGCGTGTACGTCGGGAGCGCGGGCGGCACCGACGACCACAGCGACCGGATCGTGATCGAGGGCAACACCCTCGGACCGGACATCCGCGGCGAGAACGTCGACGTCAAGGAGGGCACCACCGGGACGCGGATCACCGACAACACCTTCGACGGCAGCGGCCTTACCGGGGTCCACTACGACGACTCGTGGGTCGACATCAAGGGCAACGACGTGCTGGTCGAGCAGAACACCGGCACCCGCACCACCAACGACGGCTACCAGGTGCACGAGGTGCAGGGCGGCTGGGGCTGCGGCACCGTCTTCCGCGGGAACGAGTCGGACCTGACCGGCGCCGCCGGGTCGGACCGCTTCGCCATCGACGTCACCAACTACGACGCGCGGGACTGCCCCGCCACCGTGACCGGCGACAACACCGTCACCGGCGGCGACGGCCTCACCAACCCGGGCGTACCCGTCGAGGACTGACCAGCCCGACGCCCCACCCCGTACCGCCCCGCACGCACGACGAGGGCCCCTTCCGTACGACCGTACGGAAGGGGCCCTCGTGACGCTGCTCTCCGCCTCAGCCCGGCGAACGGGCTTCGGACCGGCTCAGCGGCTCAGCTGCGGACAGCTCAGCTCTGGCCTCCGGCCAGCTTCTCGCGGAGCGCCGCCAGCGCTTCGTCCGAGGCCAGCGCACCGGAGTCGTCGGACGACTCCGAGGAGTACGAGCCGCCGCCCTGGCCGCCGCCGGACTGGCCGCCGCCCTGCGGGGTGGAGGAGCCGGAGACGGCACCCTCGGCCGCCGCCTGCTCGTCGGCCTCGCGGGACTTGACGACCTGCGCCTGGTGCTGCTCGAAGCGGACCTGCGCCTCGGCGTACTGCTGCTCCCACTCCTCGCGCTGCTTCTCGTACCCCTCCAGCCAGTCGTTGGCCTCGGGGTCGAAGCCCTCGGGGTAGATGTAGTTGCCCTGGTCGTCGTAGGACGCGGCCATGCCGTACAGCGTCGGGTCGAACTCGACGACGGACGGGTCGGCGCCGAACGCCTCGTTCGCCTGCTTCAGCGAGAGGCTGATGCGGCGGCGCTCCAGGTCGATGTCGATGACCTTGACGAAGATCTCGTCGTTGACCTGGACGACCTGCTCCGGGATCTCCACGTGGCGCTCGGCCAGCTCGGAGATGTGGACCAGACCCTCGATGCCCTCGTCCACTCGGACGAACGCGCCGAACGGCACCAGCTTGGTGACCTTGCCGGGGACGACCTGGCCGATCTGGTGCGTACGGGCGAACTGCTGCCACGGGTCTTCCTGCGTCGCCTTGAGCGACAGGGAGACACGCTCGCGGTCCATGTCGACGTCCAGGACCTCGACCGTGACCTCCTGGCCGACCTCGACGACCTCGGAGGGGTGGTCGATGTGCTTCCAGGACAGCTCCGAGACGTGCACGAGACCGTCGACACCGCCGAGGTCCACGAACGCGCCGAAGTTGACGATGGAGGAGACGACGCCGGAGCGCACCTGGCCCTTCTGGAGGGTGGTGAGGAAGGTCTGGCGGACCTCGCTCTGCGTCTGCTCCAGCCAGGCACGGCGGGAAAGGACCACGTTGTTGCGGTTCTTGTCCAGCTCGATGATCTTGGCTTCGAGCTCCTTGCCCACGTAGGGCTGGAGGTCGCGGACGCGGCGCATCTCGACGAGCGACGCCGGCAGGAAGCCACGGAGGCCGATGTCGAGGATGAGACCACCCTTGACGACCTCGATGACGGTACCGGTGACGATGCCGTCCTCTTCCTTGATCTTCTCGATGGTGCCCCAGGCCCGCTCGTACTGGGCACGCTTCTTCGAGAGGATCAGGCGCCCCTCCTTGTCCTCCTTCTGGAGAACAAGGGCCTCGATCTCGTCACCGACGGCCACGACCTCGTTCGGGTCGACGTCGTGCTTGATCGAAAGCTCGCGCGAGGGGATGACGCCCTCGGTCTTGTAACCGATGTCGAGCAGGACCTCGTCCCGGTCGACCTTCACGATGACGCCGTCGACGATGTCGCCGTCGTTGAAGTACTTGATCGTCTCGTCGATCGCGGCGAGGAAGGCTTCCTCGGAACCGATGTCGTTTACCGCAACCTGCGGGATGGTCACGGTGGTCTCGGTGCTGCTCGTCATGTGGAAAAGGGCTCCGGTACGGACATTGAGTCGTAGGCACTGCCACGCCGAGAACCCGTATCGCATCACATGCAGCCGACCGGGACCTTCGTACAGCACGGGACCCGGGGGACGTACAACGATGAGAGCGCGACCTGCTCTGTCTGAGGAGCGCAGGCTCGCAGCGCAACTTGTAGCATACGGGGGCAGCCGGGCACGGTCAATGCACGAACGAGCACACCAGGGGCGTATTCGCCCAATCCCGGCAGAATTCGCTGGACGGCACCACGCGGCACGGGCCGCGGCCCGCCAGCGTCCCCGCACATTACGACGACGGGCGCGATGAGCCAAGAGGACGAGCCGGAGGCCACGCGCCGTGAGTCCGGCCAGAACGAGACCAGCCGGGCCAACCGGAGTTGGTGGGACCGGAACGCGGACGACTACCAGCAGGAGCACGGCGCCTTCCTCGGCGACCACCGCTTCGTGTGGGGCCCCGAGGGCCTCGACGAGGCGGACGCGGGACTGCTGGGCCCGGCGGCGGAGCTGCGCGGCCGGGACGTGCTGGAGATCGGCGCGGGCGCGGCGCAGTGCGCGCGCTGGCTGGCGGAGCGCGGGGCGCGGCCCGTCGCGCTGGACCTCTCCCACCGGCAGCTCCAGCACGCGCGGCGCATCGGGGAGTCCGCCGACCGTACGGCGGGCGGGGTCGCGCTGGTGGAGGCGGACGCGGCGGCGCTGCCGTTCGCGGCGGGCTCGTTCGACCTGGCCTGCTCGGCGTACGGCGCGCTGCCGTTCGTCGCGGAGCCCGTACGGGTACTGCGCGAGGTGCGCCGGGTGCTGCGGCCCGGCGGGCGGCTGGTGTTCTCGGTGACGCACCCGGTGCGTTGGGCGTTCCCGGACGAGCCCGGCCCGGAGGGGCTGACGCTGGCGGCCTCCTACTTCGACCGCACTCCGTACGTGGAGCAGGACGACTCCGGGGACGCCGTCTACGTGGAGCACCACCGGACCATGGGCGACCGGGTACGGGACGTCGTCGCCGCCGGTTTCCGGCTCGTCGATCTGGTGGAGCCGGAGTGGCCGAGCTGGAACCGCCAGGAGTGGGGCGGCTGGTCGCCGCTGCGGGGCGCGTTCATCCCGGGGACGGCGATCTTCGTGTGCGTGCGGGACTGAACTCCCGCACGGGACACGGCCTGATCCGGACGCGGCCCGGCCCCCGGGGTGAACCGGGGGCCGGGCCGCGTTCCGACGTCGGGACCGGTGACCGTCAGGGCTGGGTGACGGTCAGGTCGATGTCGAGCGTGACGGAGCCGTCGCCGGTGACGAGGCGCAGCTTGAACACGCCGACCTCGGCGTCCGCGGTGATCTCCGGCAGCTTCAGCACGCCGTTCGCGTCCGTCTTCAGCTCGGTCAGAGCGCGTACGGGCTGCTCCTTCTTCCCGAAGAACGGGCCCTTCGTCGCGGGCTTGCCGTCCGCCGTGACCATGGTCGCGGTCATCGGGATGCCCGCGGACGCCTTGCCCTGGTAGGTGGCGCGCACCTCGACCGGGTGGGCGAACACGCCGCCCGCCACCGCCGTGAGCGGGTCGGCGTTCGTCCGGACGACCAGGTCGGCCTGCGGCTTCGGCTCCTCCTTCGGCTTGACCGTGGCGCCGAAGTCGGTGCTCACGCTGCGGCCCACGACCGAGGCGCGCACCGTGAAGGCGCCCGCCTTGCCGCCCGCGCTCAGCTTCGGGGCGACGGCCAGGCCGTCGGCGTCGCTGGTGACGGTGGCCCGCTTCTCGCCGCCGGGGAACGTGGCCTCGGTGCTGCCGACGATCGCGTACTCGACCTCGACGCCCTTGACCGCCTTGCCGTCCTCGCCGGTGGCGCGGGACTGGAAGCGCTTGGCGAAGTCGGTGCCCGCGACGGCCGTCAACTGCCGGTCGCCGACCTGCTTCAGGCCGGTGGCCACCGCCGGGTCCTCGTCGTCCGGGTCCTCGCCGCCGGGCTGGTCGGGCTCGTCGGGCTCGTCGGGCTTGTCCGGCTTTTCACCGCCCGGCTTGTCGCCACCGGGCTTCTCCCCGCCGGGCTTGTCGCCGCCCGGCTTCTGCGAGGGCTTGTCCGGCTTGCCGGAGGGCTTGCCACCGGGGCGGGTGTCGACGCCGGGGCCGTCGCTGTCGGGGAGCGTGCCCTCGCCGTCGGGCACCTGGTGCACGCCCTTGCGGTAGTACTCCAGCCACGACAGCACCGTACGCAGGTACTCCTGCGACTGGTTGTAGCTGAGGACCGCGCGGTCCAGGTCGGCCTTCACGGCCAGGTCCCGTTCGCCCGCGCACAGGTACTCGCCCGCGGCGAGCGCCGCGTCGAAGATGTTGTTGGGGTCGCGGCGCCCGTCGCCGTTGCCGTCCGCGCCCCAGCGCGCCCAGGTCGACGGGATGAACTGCATCGGGCCGACCGCGCGGTCGTACGTCGCGTCGCCGTCGTAGACACCGCTGTCGGTGTCGGTGATACGGGCGAAGCCCGCACCGTTCAACACCGGGCCCAGGATGGGCTTCAGCGTCGTGCCCGCCTTGTCGACGGCGCCGCCGCGCGCCTGCCCGGACTCCACCTTGCCGATGGCGGCGAGGAGTTCCCAGGGGAGGCCGCAGCTGGCGTCGGAGCCCTCCAGGGACTTCTCCGCCTTCTTGTACGCCGCGAGGACCGTCGCCGGGACCCCCGACGCGTCACCCCCGGCGTGCGCCGGGTCGCCGTCGGGTGCCGGGGACTCCAGCGGCGGCAGCTCGGTGTGGTACGAGTCGTCGCCGGGGCCACCGGTGTCGGGCGCCCCGGTGCTCCGGTCGTCCTCGTCGGCGCCGGACCGCACGACGTCGAGGCCCGGGGCCTGCGACGCCGTCAGCGCGGCCATCGCCGCTGCCGCCACTGCGGCGGTGCTCACGCCCTTGCGGAGTCTTGCACCCTGGAACTCGGTGAACTTCGCCGCCGCGTGTCTGCCGCGATATCGCGCCATTGATCAGACCGCCCTCTCCCCTGCGGATCTGCCGACTCCCCATCTCCGGTGACCCTACGACAACCACGGGCCTGAAGTCAGCGCCCGTAGGCGCCCACCGGGGGGCTGGGACCGACTCGTGACGAGGCCGGACAGGCCGTACTCCCCTTGTTCACCGGGGAGTACGGCGCCCGGCGCGCACCGTCACCGGACCACGCCGGGCCCACCGTGACCGTTCCGCGCCGGGATCGCACCGGGGCCGTGCCGGACCGGCGCTCAGTGCGCGGCCGACTCCCAGTCCGCGCCCGAACCCACCGACACGTCGAGCCGCGCGCGGAGTTCGACCGCGCCCGCCATCTCGCGCCGCACCAGCTTCTCCACCTGCTCCCGTTCACCGGGGGCGACCTCGACGACGATCTCGTCGTGCACCTGGAGCAGCATCCGGGACGCCAGCCGCTCGTCGCGCAGCGCCGTGGCCACCCGCAGCATCGCGACCTTGACGATGTCGGCGGCGGTGCCCTGGATCGGCGCGTTGAGCGCCATCCGCTCGGCCATCTCGCGGCGTTGCCGGTTGTCGCTGGTGAGGTCCGGCAGGTAACGGCGGCGACCCATGATCGTCTCCGTGTACCCGATGGCCCGCGCCTCCTCCACCGCCCGGTGCAGGTAGTCGCGCACGCCGCCGAACCGCTCGAAGTACTGGTCCATCAGTCTGCGCGCCTCGTCCGGCGCGATGTTCAGCTGCTGCGAGAGGCCGAACGCCGACAGCCCGTACGCCAGTCCGTACGACATCGCCTTGATCTTGCGCCGCATCTCCGGGTCGACGGCGGTCGTCGGCACGCCGAACACCTGGGAGGCGACGGTGTCGTGCAGGTCCTCGCCGGAGGAGAGTGCCTCCAACAGGCCCTCGTCGTCGGAGAGATGCGCCATGACACGCAGCTCGATCTGGCTGTAGTCGGCGGTGAGCAGCGACTCGTACCCCTCACCGACACGGAAGCCGCGGCGGATCGCGCGGCCCTCGTCGGTCCGCACCGGGATGTTCTGGAGGTTCGGGTCGGTGGAGGAGAGCCGCCCGGTGGCGGCGACCGTCTGGTGGAACGTGGTGTGGATACGGCCGTCGGGCGCGATCGTCTTGATCAGGCCCTCGACGGTGGTGCGCAGCTTCTGCTGCTCGCGGTAGCGCAGCATCAGCACCGGCAGCTCGTGCTCCGTCTGACCCGCGAGCCAGGCGAGGGCGTCCGCGTCCGTGGTGTAGCCCGTCTTGGTCTTCTTCGTCTTCGGCAGGCCCAGCTCGTTGAAGAGGACCTCCTGGAGCTGCTTGGGCGAGCCGAGGTTGAACTCGTGGCCCACCGCGGCGTGCGCCTCCGTGACCGCCTGCTGCACGGCGTCCGCGAACTGCCGCTCCAGGCCGGTCAGCCACTCGCGGTCGGCCGTGATCCCGGCCCGCTCCAGCTCCGCGAGCATCGCGGAGGTCGGCAGCTCCAGGTCGCGCAGCAGTCCCGAGGCGCCGACCTCCTCCAGCCTGCCCTCGAAGACCTCCCCCAGGTCGAGGACCGTACGCGCCTCGCTCATCAGCGCGTCCGCCTCGGCCTGCCCGTCCTCGTCCTCCTCGACGCCGAGCGCGAGCTGACCGTCGCCGTCGGCGGGCGCGGGCGCCAGCTCACGCCCCAGGTACTCCACCGACAGCGCGTCCAGCGCGAACGAGCGGCGGCCGGGCTTGACCAGGTACGCCGCGAGGGCCGTGTCCATCCCGACGCCCGCCACACGCCAACCGTGCTCCGCGAAGACCCGCATCGCGGACTTCGCGTCGTGCAGCACCTTGGGCCGCGCGTCGTCCGCGATCCACGCCGCGAACGCCTTCTCGTCCGACTCGTCCAGCTCCGCCGGGTCGAACCAGGCCGCCGGGCCGCCGACCGCGGCCAGCGCCAACGCGCCCACGCTGCCCGCGCCGAGCTGCCACTCGGCGCGCACCGCCAGGCCGAGCGGCCCGGCCGCGCCGTGCTCCGCCAGCCAGCCGGGCAGCTCGCCGGGGGCGAGCACCCGCCCGTCCACGGCCACACCGGCGGCCGGGGCGGGCGGCTCGTCCTCGACGGCGCCCGGGTCGACGGCGAACAGCCGGTCGCGGAAGTTCTGGTGGCGGAACTCCAGGGCGTCCAGCACGACGGTCAGCGTGTCCCGGTCGTACGGCGCGCGCTCCAGGTCGGCGGGCCCCTCGGGCAGTTCGACGTCCCGCACCATCTCCGTCAGACGGCGGTTGAGCCGCACCGCGTCGAGGTGCTCGCGCAGCTTCTCCCCGACCTTCCCCTTCACCTCGTCGGCCCGCTCGACCAGCTCCGCGAACGAACCGAACTGGTTGATCCACTTCGCCGCGGTCTTCTCCCCGACGCCCGGGATGCCCGGCAGGTTGTCGGAGGGGTCGCCGCGCAGCGCGGCGAAGTCCGGGTACTGCGCGGGCGTGAGGCCGTACTTCTCGTGCACCTTCTCCGGCGTGAAGCGCGTCAGCTCCGAGACGCCCTTCGTCGGATACAGCACCGTGACCCGGTCGCTGACCAGCTGGAACGAGTCCCGGTCGCCGGTGACGATGGAGACGTGGAAGCCCGCCTCCTCAGCCTGCGTGGTGAGCGTGGCGATGACGTCGTCCGCCTCGAAGCCGTCCACCGCGAAGCGCTTGACGCGCATCGCGTCCAGCAGCTCCCCGATCAGCTCCACCTGCCCCTTGAACTCGTCGGGGGTCTTGGACCTGTTCGCCTTGTACTCCGCGAACTCCTCCGACCGCCACGTCTTCCGCGACACGTCGAACGCGACCGCGAAGTGCGTGGGCGCCTCGTCGCGCAGGGTGTTCGCGAGCATCGACGCGAAGCCGTAGATCGCGTTCGTCGGCTGACCGGTGGTGGTGGAGAAGTTCTCCGCGGGCAGCGCGAAGAACGCCCGGTAGGCGAGCGAGTGCCCGTCCATGAGGAGCAGGCGCGGAACGGTGTCTTGCGATGCTGTCTTCGCTGTCTTTGCCACGTCCCGCATACTCCCACGCCCCACTGACAGCGGGCCCCGACGCCGCCCCCGCACGGCCGTCCACAGGCCGGTACGCGCCGTGTCCTCCGGCGCTAGCATCGGAGCATGAGTCGAAAGCCGCCCGCGCACGATCCCGTACAGGACGCACCCGAGGTCGGCGACCCCAAGCGGGCCGCGGCCGGACTGCCCGCCGTGGGGCACTCGCTGCGGCAGGCGCAGCAGCAGATGGGGGTGCGCCGTACGGCGCTCACCCTGCTCCGCGTCAACCAGAAGGACGGCTTCGACTGTCCCGGCTGCGCCTGGCCCGAGCCGGAGCACCGGCACACCGCCGAGTTCTGCGAGAACGGCGCGAAGGCCGTCGCGGAGGAGGCCACGCTGCGCCGGGTGACGCCCGCGTTCTTCGCGGAGCACCCGGTCGCGGAGCTGGCGGAGCGCTCCGGCTACTGGCTGGGTCAGCAGGGCAGACTCACCCGCCCGATGTACCTGCCGGAGGGCGGCACCCACTACGAACCGGTGTCCTGGGAGCGGGCGTTCGACCTCGTCGGTGAGGAACTGACCGCGCTCGACTCGCCCGACGAGGCCGTCTTCTACACCTCCGGCCGCACCAGCAACGAGGCCGCGTTCCTCTACCAGCTGTTCGCCCGCGAGTTCGGCACGAACAACCTGCCGGACTGCTCCAACATGTGCCACGAGTCGTCCGGTTCGGCGCTCACCGAGACCCTCGGCGTCGGCAAGGGCAGCGTCCTGCTGGAGGACATCCACCAGGCGGACCTGATCATCGTCGCCGGGCAGAACCCGGGCACCAACCACCCGCGCATGCTCAGCGCCCTGGAGCGGGCCAAGCAGGGCGGCGCCCGCGTCATCACCGTCAACCCGCTGCCCGAGGCCGGGCTGGAGCGCTTCCGCAACCCGCAGACGCCCCGCGGACTCGTCGGTTCCGGCACCCCCCTCACCGACCTGTTCCTCCAGGTCCGGATCGGCGGCGACCAGGCCCTGTTCCGGGCCCTGAGCCGCCTGGTGCTGGAGGCGGGCGCCACCGACGACGCGTTCATCGACGCGCACACCCACGGCTTCGAGGAGTACGCCGCGACCGCGCGCGCGGCCGACTGGGCGGAGACGCTGCGGGCGACCGGCCTGGAGCGCACGGAGATCGAACGGGCCGCCCGCATGGTCCTCGACTCCGAACGCACCGTCGTGTGCTGGGCGATGGGCCTCACCCAGCACAAGCACTCCGTGCCGACCATCCGCGAGGTCGTCAGCTTCCTGCTGCTGCGCGGCAACGTCGGCCGCACCGGCGCGGGCGTCTGCCCCGTTCGCGGCCACAGCAACGTGCAGGGCGACCGCACCATGGGCATCTTCGAACGGCCCGCGCCCGCGTTCCTCGACGCGCTGGAGAAGGAGTTCGGCTTCGCCCCGCCCCGCGAGCACGGCTACGACGTCGTACGGTCCATCCGCGCGATGCGCGACGGGCAGGCCAAGGTGTTCTTCGCGATGGGCGGCAACTTCGTGTCCGCGTCCCCCGACACGGCCGTCACCGAGGACGCCGTGCGGCGCGCCCGGCTGACCGTGCACGTGTCCACGAAGCTCAACCGCTCCCACTGCGTCACCGGCGCCCGCGCGCTGATCCTGCCCACCCTCGGCCGCACCGAGCGCGACCGGCAGGAGGGCGGCGACCAGTTCGTGACCGTCGAGGACTCCATGGGCATGGTGCACGCCTCACGCGGCCGGCTGGACCCCGCCGACCCGACGCTGCTGTCCGAACCGGCGATCGTGTGCCGCCTGGCACGCCGGGTGCTGGGCGCGGAATCGGCCACGCCCTGGGAGGAGTTCGAACGGGACTACTCCCGGGTCCGCGACCGCATCGCCCGGGTCGTGCCCGGATTCGACGACTTCAACGCGAAGGTCGCACACCCCGGCGGCTTCACCCTGCCGCACGGGCCGCGCGACAGCAGGACCTTCCCGACCGCCACGGGGAAGGCCAACTTCACGTCCGCGCCGCTGGAGTACCCGCCGGTGCCCGAGGGCCGCCTGCTGCTCCAGACGCTCCGCTCCCACGACCAGTACAACACCACGATCTACGGCCTCGACGACCGCTACCGCGGCATCCGCAACGGCCGTCGCGTCGTCCTCGTCCACCCCGAGGACGCGACCGCGCTCGGCTTCGCGGACGGCGACTACGCCGACCTGACCAGCGAGTGGCGCGACGGCGTCGAGCGCACCGCGCCCGGCTTCCGCGTCGTGCACTATCCCACCGCGCGCGGCTGCGCGGCGGCGTACTACCCGGAGACCAACGTCCTCGTGCCGCTCGACGCCACCGCCGACACCAGCAACACACCCGCCAGCAAGTCCGTCGTGATCCGGCTGACCCCGGCACCGGCCCCGGCGCCGGCCGACTGACCCGGGCCAGAGGACAGCGCGCCGCCGCGCTCTGATAGGAATGACGACCGGCACGATCGGTGCACAGGGCAACGGACGGCGGAAGCGGTCCGACGACGGGGAGCGGAGCGCGGCGATGGGCGACCAGGGCACGACGGAGTTCCCCCCGGAGATCGTCGAGGAGTGGCGCGGGTCGGGCGTCGACCTGGCCGCGATGTTCTCCGCCGGTCACCTGGGCGAACGGATGGGCCTGCGCGTCGTCGAGGCCTCGCCCGACCGCGTCGTGGGCACCCTGCCGGTCGAGGGCAACACCCAGCCGTACGGGCTGCTGCACGGCGGCGCCTCCGCCGTGCTCGCGGAGACCCTCGGCTCGGTCGGCGCCATGCTGCACGGCGGCCCGCGGAAGGTCGCGGTCGGCGTGGACCTCAACTGCACGCACCACCGCGCCGTACGCTCCGGCCTGGTCACCGGCACGGCCACACCCGTGCACCGGGGGCGGACCACCACCACGTACGAGATCGCCGTCACCGAGGAGTCCGGGAAGCGCGTCTGCACCGCGCGCCTGACCTGCCTGCTGCGCGACGCGGAACCGCCCGCCGCGAGCTGACCCGCCCGCCCCGGCCGCCGTACGCGCCCGACCCCGGACACCGCCGCACTCCGCGTACGCCCGACCGCCGCACGCCCGCGCCCGTACGCCCGCCGTACGCCCGCCGCACGTCCCCGCGCACCCGCCGGTGCGGGCGAACGCCCCCCCGCACGCCGCACGATCCGCGGTACGGCCCCTGGCCCACGGGCACGCCAGGCGCTAGCTTCCCGCCATGGGGGACACACCAAGCGGACGCGACCACGAGCACGGGCGGACCCACGGGCACGACCACCGGCCGGAACTGGTCCCGGAGCCGGAACCGACACCGGACCACACCACCGAGTACGCGGGCGACCCCGAGGTCCTCGTCACCCACGGCACCCCCGGCCTGGCCGAACGGTGGGCCCTGCTGCCCACCCGCACCCGGCACGCCGTGACCGCCGCCGTGACGCTCGCCGTCGTCGCCGCCGGATCGCTCTTCGCCCTCGACCAACGACCCGTACCGGAACAGGCACCACCGGTTCCGTACCCGGCGGAGATGACGTCGATCACTCTCCGGGAGATCTCCTTCGACGAGGACACCGACCGCGGCCTCACCCTCTCCCTGCGCGCCAGCACCACCGGCGACGCCCCCGTCACCGTCACCCGCGTCGGCACCGGCCGCGGCGGCGTGGACCTGCACGTGGACCCGTCGCCGCCGTTCGTGCTGACCGGCCCGAAGCCGCGCGTACTCACCGTGCGCACGACCGTCGAGACGTGCGAGGGGCTGCCCCTCGACGCCGCCGTCCCCTCGATTCAGGTGACACTGCGTAACGCGCGCGCGGAGCAGAAGTCGACCGTGATCGTCGATGAGCGCTACGCGCGTGCACTCAGCCACCAACTCCGTTCGCTATGCGGACTCCCCTCCGCACGCTGAGTTGCCCTCTGCTAAGCAGAACTGCGGTTTCGCTGTCCGATACACGGGCGTTTCCAGCGCGTAACACACAAGATCCACTAAACATTGCCCGGGGTGGCCCGGGTCATAACAAGAACGTCACATCCTCTCCCCGACTGCTCCCACACCGCCGTCATCGGCCATAGAGTCACGGCCAGTCACCGCGCCGCCAGGCGTGAACCGCTCACCCGGGACGGCGCCGGCCACGGCCGCCCCGACGGGCCGAACGGTCCGCACGCGGAAGTGCGCCGCGCCAGGGGAAAGGACTGATCGTGCGTCAGCGATCCTTGCTCATCATCACCACCGGGGTCACCGTGGGAGCCCTCACGTTGTCCGCCTGCGGGTCCCGCGACGACGACAACGGAGGCGACAGCGGCGGCGGCAACAAGACCGTCACCATCGGGCTCGACGCCCCGCTCACCGGCGACCTCTCCGCACTCGGCGAAGGCATCAAGAACTCCGCCGAACTGGCCGTCAAGACGGCCAACAAGGAGAAGACCGTCGACGGCGTCACCTTCAAGCTGGTCGCCAAGGACGACGCCGCGCAGGCGTCCACCGGCCAGCAGAACGCCACCGAGTTCGCCGGCGACGAGACCATGATCGGCGCCGTCGGCCCGCTGAACTCCGACGTCGGCCAGTCCATGCAGAAGGTCTTCGCCAACGCCGACATGGTCCAGGTGTCGCCCGCCAACACCAACCCCGCGCTCACGCAGGGGAACGACTGGCAGTCGGGCAAGAAGGAGCGTCCCTTCAAGACGTACTTCCGCACCTCCACCACCGACGCGGTCCAGGGCCCGTTCGCCGCCCGCTACCTGTACGGCGAGAAGAAGCTCAAGAGCGTCTACGTCATCGACGACAAGAAGACGTACGGCGCCGGACTCGCGGGCACCTTCGCGGCCGAGTTCAAGAAGCTCGGCGGCAAGGTCGTGGGCACCGACCACGTCAACCCCGAGGACAAGGACTTCGGCTCCGTCGCCACCAAGGTCGCCGCCGCCAAGGCCGACTTCGTCTACTACGGCGGCGAGTACCCGGCCGCCGCACCCCTCGCCGACCAGATCAAGCGCGCGGGCGCCAAGATCCCCACCGTCGGCGGCGACGCGCTGTTCAGCGCCGAGTACATCAAGATCGCCAAGAAGAACGCCGAAGGCGACATCGCCAGCTCCGTCGGCGCCCCGCTGGAGACCCTGGACACCGCCAAGGCCTTCATCAAGAACTACAAGGAAGCGGGCTACGACCAGGCCTACGAGGCGTACGGCGGCTACGCCTACGACAGCACCTGGGCGATCATCGAAGCCGTCAAGAAGGTCACCGAGGACAACGACGGCAAGCTGCCCGACGAGATGGACGAGTCCCGCTCGAAGGTCGTCGAGGCCATGCAGAAGATCACGTTCGACGGCGTCACCGGCAAGGTCGGCTTCGACCAGTACGGCGACACCACGAACAAGCAGCTCTCCCTCTACGAGGTGAAGGACGGCAAGCACGTCCCCATCGAGAGCGGCACCTTCGAAGGCTGACCACCAGCACCACACGCCCAGCCAGCATCGCCAGGGCTCGCGCGGGGGCGCACACCACGCCCCCGCGCAGCCATATCTGACACCCATCCCCGGAGGCCAGCGGTGAACGATCTGCCGCAGCAACTCGCCAACGGCCTGCTACTCGGCGGGCTGTACGGACTCATCGCGGTCGGCTACACGATGGTCTACGGCATCGTCCAGCTCATCAACTTCGCCCACGGCGAGATCTTCATGATCGGAGGGTTCGGTGCGCTGACCGCGTACCTGTGGCTCCCCGAGAACACGAGCCTCGTCATCGCCCTGCCCTTCATGCTCGTGTTCGCCGTCGCCTGCTCCGTCCTCGTCGGCATCGGAGCGGAACGCTTCGCCTACCGCCCCCTGCGCGGCGGACCCAGACTCGCGCCACTCATCACCGCGATCGGCCTGTCCATCGCGCTCCAGCAGGCCATCTGGGCCTTCTACCCCGACGGCACCAAGTCCCGTTCGTTCCCCCAGTTCCACGGCGAATCCCTCGACTTCGGGGCCTTCACCATCGGCCGCGGCGACCTCTTCCTCTTCGTCGCCGCCCCGCTCAGCATGATCGGCCTCGGCTTCTTCGTGTCCAAGACCCGCACCGGCCGCGCCATGCAGGCCACCTCGCAGGACCCCGACACCGCCAAGCTCATGGGCATCAACACCGACCGGATCATCGTCACCGCCTTCGCCATCGGCTCCGCGTTCGCCGCCGTCGCCGCCATCGCCCACGGCCTCAAGTACGGCGAGGTCAACTTCAAGATGGGCTTCATCGCCGGCCTCAAGGCGTTCACCGCGGCCGTCCTCGGCGGCATCGGCAACATCTACGGCGCCATGCTCGGCGGCGTCGTCCTCGGCCTCGCCGAAGCCATGGCCACCGCCTACATCCAGGACATCCCCGGCATGTCCCAGCTCGGCGGCGGCAGCTGGAAGGACGTCTGGGCCTTCGTCCTGCTCATTCTCGTACTGCTGCTGCGGCCACAGGGCCTGCTCGGCGAACGCGTCGCGGATCGGGCGTGATACCCATGACACCCACCACCCCCACCGCCACGGCGGACAAGACGGCCCCCGGCCCCGTGCCCGGCCTCCTCAAACTGCCCGCACACATCGCCCGCTGGGCCACCCTCGCCGGCGCCACCGGCGTCCTGCTCAGCACCTTCCTCGCCTGGACCTGGACCGCGGCGTTCCCCGGCAACCTCACCGTCGACCTCTACCCCGGCGGCCTCCAGGTCCTCGCCCTCACCGGCGCCCTCCTCACCCTGCTGTTCGCCCTCTCCGCACAGGGCGTACGCGGCCTCGGCTGGCTCACCCCCGGCGGCAAGCACTCCCCCGTGCTGCTCCTCGCACTCGGCACCGCCGCCACCACCCTCTACAGCGTCGCCGCCATCGCGCAGAAACTCGGCGGCCTCGTCAACCTCGAACCCGGCGGCTGGATCGCCGGAATCGCCTCCGTCGTACTCCTCGTCGGCGCACTCGGCCTCCCCGCCGACACCCCCGGCGACGCCGTACGACCACCCACCTCACCGCACCAACGGCTGCTGCACAGCTTCAAGGCACCCACACCCGAACGCGGACCCGTACTGCCGTCCTGGGCCGAGATCCTCATCATCGCCGCCGTCGTCGGCGCCGGACTCGAGGTCTTCGCCTACGGCATCAGCACCCCCTACGGCGAACTCTTCATCGGCTACCTCCTCACCACGGGATTCGCCCTCGCCGCCATCACCCGCTCCGGACTCAACCGGCGCCTGTCCGCCGTCACCGCACGGCACCGCAACGTCACCGTCGCCGCCGCCTTCATCGCGGCGTTCATCTTCCCGCTCACCCAGACCAGCGAGGCGTACGCCACCCTCGGCGCGTACATCCTCATCTTCGCCACCGTCGCCCTCGGCCTGAACGTCGTCGTCGGACTCGCCGGACTCCTCGACCTCGGCTACGTCGCCTTCCTCGGCGTCGGCGCCTACGCCGCGGCACTCGTCTCCGGCTCGCCCTACAGCACCCTCGACGTCCAGTTCCCGTTCTGGGCCGCCGTCCTCACCGGCATCGGCGCCTCACTCGTCTTCGGCGTCGTCATCGGCGCCCCCACCCTGCGGCTGCGCGGCGACTACCTCGCCATCGTCACCCTCGGCTTCGGCGAGATCTTCCGCATCGCCATGCAGAACATGGACGGCACCTCGGGCCCCAACGTCACCAACGGCCCCAACGGCATCCCCAACATCCCCGACCTGGAGATCCTCGGCTTCAACCTCGGCGAGGAACACACCATCCTCGGCTTCGAACTCGGCCGCTTCTCCAACTACTACCTGCTGATGCTGATCTTCACCGGCATCGTCGTCCTCGTCTTCCGCCGCTCCGACCAGTCCCGCATCGGCCGGGCCTGGGTCGCCATCCGCGAGGACGAGACCGCCGCACGCGCCATGGGCATCAACGCCTTCCGGCTCAAGCTCATGGCCTTCGCACTCGGCGCGACCCTCGCCGGCATGGCCGGCACCGTGCAGGCACACGTCACCTTCACCGTCACACCCACCCAGTACAAGTTCGTCGAGGTCGTCCCGCCCAACTCCGCGTTCCTCCTCGCCGCCGTCATCCTCGGCGGCATGGGCACCGTCAGCGGACCCCTCATCGGCGCCGCGCTCCTCTACCTCATCCCGGAGAAACTCGAGTTCATGGCCGAGTACCAGCTCCTGCTGTTCGGCATCGCCCTCGTCCTGCTCATGCGCTTCCGGCCCGAAGGACTCGTCGCCGACCGCCGCAAGCAGCTCGAATTCCACGACACCGGCCAACTCGACGTACCCAAGGCCGGACTCACCAAGGCGGGGGTGTGAACCACATGACCACCACCAGCACGACACCCGCCACACCGGGACCCGCCGCCGGACCCGGCGGCACCGTACTCGAAGCCACCGGCGTCACCATGCGCTTCGGCGGCCTCACCGCCGTACGCGGCGTCGACCTCACCGTCGACAGCGGCGAGATCGTCGGACTCATCGGCCCCAACGGAGCCGGGAAGACCACCTTCTTCAACTGCCTCACCGGGCTCTACGTGCCCACCGAAGGCACCGTGAAGTACCGCGGCACGGTCCTCCCCCACCGCTCCCACCTCGTCACCAAGGCCGGAGTCGCCCGCACCTTCCAGAACATCCGCCTCTTCGCCAACATGACCGTGCTGGAGAACGTCCTCGTCGGACGCCACACCCGCACCAAGGAAGGACTCTGGTCCGCGCTCCTGCGCGGACCCGGCTTCCGCAAGGCCGAACGCGAATCCGAGGAACGCGCCATGGAACTCCTGGAGTTCACCGGCCTCGACACCAAACGCGACCACCTCGCCCGCAACCTCGCCTACGGCGAACAGCGCAAACTCGAGATCGCCCGCGCCCTCGCCTCCGAACCCGGGCTCCTCCTCCTCGACGAACCCACCGCGGGCATGAACCCGCAGGAGACGATGGCCACCCAGGAACTCGTCCGCGCCATCCGCCGCCAAGGCACCGCCGTCCTCGTCATCGAGCACGACATGCGGTTCATCTTCAACATGTGCGACCGCGTCGCCGTCCTCGTCCAGGGCGAGAAACTCGTCGAGGGCAGCCCCCAGGTCGTACAGAGCGACGAACGCGTCGTCGCCGCCTACCTCGGCACCCCCTTCGAGGGCGAACCCGGCGAGAGCGAAGCAGCCGAGGTACGCGCCGCCGAAGCCCGCGAAGCGGGCGGCACGAGCAGCAGCGGCAGCGGCGAGGGCAAGAAGGAAGGTGAGGGCAAGTGACCGCGCTCCTGGAGGTCGAGGACCTGCGCGTCGCCTACGGCAAGATCGAGGCCGTCAAGGGCATCTCGTTCAGCGTCGAGGCAGGCCAGGTCGTCACCCTCATCGGCACCAACGGCGCCGGGAAGACCACCACCCTCCGCACCCTCTCCGGACTGCTCACCCCGCTCTCCGGAAAGATCACGTTCGACGGGGAGGTACTCGACGGCGTCGGCGCGCACAAGATCGTCGCCATGGGCCTCGCCCACTCCCCCGAGGGCCGCAGACTCTTCCCCCGCCTCACCGTCACCGAGAACCTCCAACTCGGCGCCTTCCTGCGCCGCGACACCGAGGCCATCGAGAAGGACATCCAGAGCGCCTACGAACGCTTCCCCATCCTGGGCGAACGCCGCAAACAAGCCGCCGGCACCCTCTCCGGCGGCGAACAACAGATGCTCGCCATGGGCCGCGCCCTCATGTCCCGACCCAAACTGCTCATGCTCGACGAGCCCTCCATGGGCCTCTCCCCGATCATGATGCAGAAGATCATGGAGACCATCACCGAACTCAAGAACCAGGGCACCACCATCCTGCTCGTCGAGCAGAACGCGCAGGCCGCGCTCTCCCTCGCCGACCAGGCACACGTGATGGAGGTCGGCGAGATCGTCCTCTCCGGCACCGGACAGGACCTCATGCACGACGAGTCCGTACGCAAGGCGTACCTCGGCGAGGACTGACCGCCCCGGAACCACGTGCGGGGAGGGCCGCCCCACCGGTGGGGCGGCCCTCCCCGCGCGTGTCCGTACCGGGGACAGCCCCGTCGAACGTCGTCACAGCCGCTACGGCTGCTGTCGCCGCTTCTCCTCGCCGTCCTGGATCACGGCCTCCGCGACCTGCCGCATCGACAGCCGCCGGTCCATCGACGTCTTCTGCACCCACCGGAACGCCGCCGGCTCCGACAGCCCGTACTGCGTCTGGAGCACGCTCTTCGCCCGGTCCACCAGCTTCCGCGTCTCCAACCGCTCCGACAGGTCCGCGACCTCACGCGACAGCAGCCGCAGCTCCGTGAAACGCGACACCGCCATCTCGATGGCCGGAACGATGTCGCTCTTGCTGAACGGCTTCACCAGGTACGCCATCGCCCCCGCGTCCCGCGCCCGCTCCACCAGCTCCCGCTGCGAGAACGCCGTGAGCATCAGCACCGGCGCGATGTTCTCCTCCGCGATCTTCTCCGCGGCGGAGATGCCGTCGAGGACCGGCATCTTCACGTCGAGGATGCACAGGTCGGGACGGTGCTCGCGAGCCAGCTCCACCGCGGTCTGCCCGTCCCCGGCCTCACCGACGACGGTGTAGCCCTCCTCCTCCAGCATCTCCCTGAGATCCATCCGGATCAGGGCCTCGTCCTCCGCGATGACGACCCTCGTCGTCTGCGGCGGCACATGCGCGCTCTCCTCCTCGGCGCCGGGCCGTGGCTCGGTGGGACCCGGCCGCGGGCTGCCGGGGGTGGGCTCGGGGACGTCCGCGGTGCTCACTGGGCTCCTCGTTTCCGCACAGGTGGGAGTCACGAGCCTACCCATTACGTTCGCGGCGTGGTCAGCCGGTAGACTGACTGGGCTGTGTGCGGCCGGGTTGGTGGAATGGCATACACGGAGGTCTCAAACACCTCTGCCCGAAAGGGCTTGTGGGTTCGAATCCCACACCCGGCACATCCGCGCCGTCGGCGACCACTCGTACGAGTGAACGAATCCCGTTTTCCCGACCGGCATTTCGTTCCCCTTGCCACGATGCGCGCATGGAACGACATCCACCACACGTTCGAGCCGAAGCGCTCGCCCTGCTCGGCAAGGGCATGACCAACAGCGCCGTGGCAGCCGCTCTGGGCGTGCCCGCGGGCACCATCGGCTACTGGTTGCACGTCGAGCGGGCCCGACGGGGCACGCTCCCCGGACGGAACGCCGCGCCGTGCCCCCGGTGCGGGGGCTCCCCGCTGGACACCACGGCGTACGCGTACCTCCTCGGCCTCTACCTGGGCGACGGACACATCAGCCGGTACTCCGCGCACCGCGTGCCGAACCTCATGATCACCTGTTCGGAAGCCTGGCCGGGGCTGATGGACGCGTGTGAGGCGGCCGTACGTGCGGTGTTCACGCAGAACGCGGTCTGCCGCGTGCGGAGGACCGGCTGCCGCAACGTGAAGGTCTACTCGCGGCACCTCTGCTGCCTCTTCCCGCAGCACGGGAAGGGGAAGAAGCACGAGCGGCGCATCGTGTTGGCGGGGTGGCAGCGGCGGGTCGTGGACGCGCACCCGTGGGAGCTGGTGCGGGGGCTGGTGCATTCCGACGGGTGCCGGGTCGTCAACCGGACGTCGCGGATCGTCGGCGGGGAGCGGAAGCGGTACGCGTATCCCCGGTACTTCCTCACCAACCGGTCGGAGGACATCCTGCGCCTGTACGCGGACACCCTGACGGCGGTGGGTGTGGAGTGGCAGGTCACGCGCAGGGCGGGCGTGCCGTACAACGTGTCGGTGGCGCGGCGCTCTTCGGTGGCGTTGATGGACGCGTACGTGGGGCCGAAGCACTGACGGCTGAGCACTGACGGGTCCGTGGTCGCGGGGGCGGCGGGGCGGGTGTGTTCGGCGGGTGGCGTAACCGCGTGCGGAGTGTCGGCGGGGTGCGGGAGCATGGGCGGCATGTCCGTACTGACGCGCGACGAAGCGCAGACCCGTGCCCGGCTCCTCAGCGTGCGGCACTACGCGATCGACCTCGATCTGACGCGTGGTGAGGAGGTGTTCGGCTCCACCACCGTCGTGCGGTTCACGGTGGCCGAGGAGGGGGCGGACACGTTCGTCGAGTTGCGGCCGGTGGTGCTGCGGGAAGCGGTGCTGGACGGGCGGGGGCTGGCGGTTCCGGAGGGGGTGCCGGAGGGGCGGCTCGCGTTGCGGGGGCTCGCGGCCGGGGAGCACGAGCTGCGGGTGGTGGCGGACATGCCGTACTCGCGGGTGGGTGAGGGCATGCACCGGTTCTCGGATCCGGTGGACGGGCGGACGTATCTGTACACGCAGTGCTGCATGGACGACGCCCCGCTGGTGTTCGCGTGCTTCGACCAGCCGGATCTGAAGGCGGTGTTCGAGGTGGCGGTGACGGCGCCGGAGGGCTGGACGGTGCTGGGGAACGGTACGGCGGCGCGTACGGCGGACCCGGGTGCGGGCGCTCCGGCGGGTACGGAACCAGGTACGGGCCCGGGTGCGGGTGCGGAGCGCTGGGTGTGTGCGGCGACGCCGCCGATCAGCACGTATCTGGTGGCGGTGGCGGCGGGGCCGTACCACTCGGTGCGTACGGAGCACGCGGGGCTGCCGTTCGGGCTGCACGTGCGGCGGTCGTTGGCGGAGTACCTGGACCGGGACGCGGAGGAGTTGTTCGATCTGACGCGCCGGTGTTTCGACCGGTATCACGAGATCTTCGACGAGCCGTATCCGTTCGACTCGTACGACCAGGCGTTCGTGCCGGAGTTCAACTCGGGGGCGATGGAGAATCCGGGGCTGGTGACGTTCCGGGACGAGTTCGTCTACCGTTCGGCGGTCACGGACACGGAGCGGCAGACGCGCGGCATGGTGATCGCGCACGAGATGGCGCACATGTGGTTCGGGGATCTGGTGACGTTGCGCTGGTGGGACGACATCTGGCTGAACGAGTCGTTCGCGGAGTACATGGGTTACCAGACGCTGGCGGAGTCGACGCGGTTCGGGGACACGTGGACGGATTTCGCGGTGGCGCGCAAGGGGTGGGGTTACGACGCGGACCAGCGGGGTTCGACGCACGCGGTGGCGCCGGACGCGGACGCGGTGCCGGACACGGACGCGGCGCGGTTGAACTTCGACGGGATCTCGTACGCGAAGGGGGCCGGTGCGCTGCGGCAGTTGGTGGCGTGGCTGGGTGAGAAGGCGTTTCTGGCGGGGATCAACGAGCATTTCGCGCGGCACCGTTTCGGGAACGCGACGTTGGCGGACTTCATCGACTCGTTGGCGCGGGCGTCGGTGGACCGGGACGTGCACGCGTGGGCGGAGCGGTGGCTGCGTACGACGGGTGTGGACACGTTGGTGCCGGTGGTGGCGGAGGAGTCGGGGCGCTGGTCGTTGGGGGTGCGGCACGTGGGTGGGCGGCCGCACCGGCTGGCGGTGGGGTTGTACGACCAGGCGCCGGCGGACGGGCGGCGGTTGGTGCTGCGGGAGCGGCTGGAGTCGGACGTTCCGGCGGGTGCGGACGCCGCGGACGGGTGCGGGGTCGGTGCGGGGGTCGGCGGCGGTGCGGCCGGTGGTGTGGTGCCGTTGCACGTGGCGGACGGGCCGCGGCCGGATCTGGTGCTGTTGAACGACGGGGATCTGACGTACGCGAAGGTGCGGCTGGACGCGGTGTCGTGGGCGACGGTGCGGGAGTCGCTGTCGGGGTTGCCGGACGCGCTGTCGCGCGCGGTGGTGTGGAACGCGGCGCGGGACATGGTGCGGGACGCGGAGCTGGCGCCGGGTGAGTATCTGGAGACGGTGCGGCGGCATCTGCCGTCGGAGTCGGACGACGCGGTGGTGCAGGGGGTGTTGGCGTTCGCGCGGACGCAGGTCGCGGACCGGTGTCTGGCGGGGGCGGAGCGTACGGCGGCGCTGGACGTGCTGACGGAGACGTGCCGGGAGTTGTTGGCGGGGTCGGTGGACGGTTCGGCGCCGGGGGTGCGGTTGACGGCGGTGCGGGTGTTCGTGGACAGCGCGACGTCGCCGGAGGAGTTGTTGGCGTGGCGGGCGGCGGGTGCGGTGCCGGGTGGTCCGGTGTTGGACCCGGAGTTGTTGTGGCGGGTGTTGCACCGGTTGTCGGTGCTGGGCGCGGTGGGTGAGGCGGAGATCGCGGCGGCGTTGGCGGCGGATCCGAGTGCCACGGGGCAGGAGGGGGCGGCGCGTTGCCGGGCGGCGTTGCCGGAGGCGGCGGCGAAGGCGGCGGCGTGGGAGGCGTTGTTCGGGGAGTCGGACACGTTGTCGAACTATCTGTTCACGGCGGTGGCGCGGGGTTTCTGGCAGCCGGAGCAGCGGGAGTTGCTGGCGGGGTACGCGGCGCGGTATTTCGACGCGGCGGTGGAGGTGGCGGCGCGGCGTGGTCCGGCGATCGGTGAGGCGGCGGGGCGGTGGGCGTTCCCGGTGTCGTTGGCGGACGAGGAGGTGTTGCGGCGCGGGGTGGAGTGTCTGGAGTCGGGGCGGCCGACGGCGGCGTTGCGGCGGCAGTTGGCGGATCAGCTGGACGATGTGCGGCGGGCGTTGGTGGTGCGCGCGCGGGCGTAGGAGCGGCGGCGGGCGTACGGGGTGGGGCGGGTGTCGGGGCGTACGGGCGCGGGTGTCGGGGCGTGCGCGGGCCCGGCGCGGCCGGGGTGCGGGTGGGGCGGCCCATAGCACGCGCGCTCCCGTCGCCGGGCCGCTGTCCCACGTTCGGGCGAATGCGTGCCCACTTGGGTGGCTGGCGCGCGGGCGGGACGTAGCTTCGGCCCTCTGAGCCGTCCGGGTCCTCAGGATTCCTGGCGCGGGTCCCCGAACCGAGAGAGCAGTCGCCCATGTTGTGTGTGTCCGCTGTCGCCGATTCCCGTCTGCTCGCCGGAGGCGCCCGGGGTGCCGCCGCGCTCCGCCCGCTGGTGGCGACGGTCCTGGACGCGCTGGCGGACGGGGCGCGGGAGCGGTCCGGGCCGCTGCCGCGGGGTGGCCCGGCCGCGGTGGCGGAGCGGGTCGGCGCGGTGGTGCGCGGGGCGCACGTCGGGGGTGGCGTGCTGCCGGAGGAGGGGGTGGGAGCGGACGCGGCGCTGGCGGCGTTGGTGGGGCTGGTGGCGGAGGGGGCGGCGGACCCGGCCGATCCGTTGTGCGCGGCGCATCTGCACTGTCCGCCGTTGGCGGTGGCCGCGGCGGCGGATCTGGCGGCGAGCGCGCTGAATCCGTCGATGGATTCGTGGGATCAGGCGCCGGCCGCCTCGGAGTTGGAGGCGTTGACGTGCGTGGCGTTGGCGGAGCTGGTGTTCGGGGCGCGCGTGGGGTCGGGTCGTACGGCGGACGCTTTGGTGACGACGGGCGGTACGGAGTCGAACCAGCTGGGGGTGTTGCTGGCGCGGGAGGCGCACGGTACGGGCGTGCGGCTGGTGTGCGGGGAGAACGCGCACCACAGCGTGCACCGGGCCGCGTGGCTGCTGGGGTTGGCGCCGCCGGAGGTGGTGCCGGCGCCGCGTGGGGTGCTGGACCCGGTGGCGTTGGACGGTGTGCTGGCGGGCGGGTCGGTGGCGGGCGGGTCGGGGCGCGCGCTGGTGGTGGCGACGGCGGGGACGACGGACGCGGGGGCGGTGGACCCGCTGTCGGAGGTCGCGGACGTGGCCGCGCGGCATGGTGCGCGGTTGCACGTGGACGCGGCGTACGGCGGGCCGCTGCTGTTCAGTGACGTGTTGCGGCCGGTGCTGGCGGGGTTGGAGCGGGCGGACTCGGTGACGTTGGACCTGCACAAGCTGGGTTGGCAGCCGGTGGCGGCGGGGTTGTTCGCGGTGCCGGACGGTGCGGCGCTGCGTCCGTTGGACCATCGCGCGGAGTATCTGAACGCGGACGACGACACGGAGGCGGGGCTGCCGGACCTGTTGGGGCGTTCGTTGCGGACGACGCGGCGGCCGGACGTGCTGAAGGTGGCGGTGACGTTGCGGGCGTTGGGGCGCCGGGGGTTGGCGGAGCTGGTGGAGCAGACGTGTGGGGCGGCGCGGGAGTTGGCGGGGCTGGTGGCGGCTGACCCGGCGTGGGAGCTGTGGGCGGAGCCGGAGCTGTCGACGGTGCTGTTCCGTCCGGCGGGCCGTGCGGACGGCTGTGCGGACGGCTGTGCGGACGGCGGCGGGGACGGGGCGGTGGCGGAGGTGCGGCGGCGGCTGCTGACGGAGGGCCGGGCGGTGCTGGGTCGGGCGTCGTTGGACGGGCGGCTGTGGTGGAAGGTGACGTTGCTGAATCCGCAGGTGCGGCGTGGTGAGTTGGTGGCGCTGCTGGAGCTGGTGCGCGGTGCGCTGGCGGCGTGCGCGCCACCCGGTCCGCGCGGGGCGCACGGGGCGGTGCCCGCGTGACGGCCGCGGCGGGCCCGGTCGGCCCGGCGCGTGGCGGCGCGCCGGAGCCGGACGGCGCGGTCCCCGACGCCGTACGCCCCGACCTCGTACGCCCCAACCCCGTACGCCCCGAACCCGCGCCCTCCGACCCCGCGTTCCCGGACGGCGTGCTGCCGGAGAGCGCCCTCCCCGAGCCCGGGGGCGACGGCGGGCACGGGGGTGAGGGCACGTACGAGCGCCCGTACGACCTGGCGGGCGTCGGCGTCGGCCCGTTCAACCTGTCACTGGCGGCGCTCGCGGACGGCCTGCGCGGGCTGCGGACGGTCTTCTTCGACCAGCGTCCGCGCTTCTCCTGGCACCCGGGTCTGATGATCGAGGGTGCCACGCTCCAAGTGCCGTTCCTCGCGGACCTGGTGTCGCTGACCGACCCGTCCAGCCCGTGGTCGTTCCTGAGTTTCCTGCGAGCGCAGGGCCGGCTGTTCCCGTTCTACTTCGCGGAGCGCTTCCACATCGAGCGCGCGGAGTACGACGCGTACTGCCGCTGGGTGAGCGCCGGTCTCGCGGGCGGTGAGGGGGCGGACAGCGGCGGGCTGCTGTTCGGGCACCAGGTGGACGCGGTCCGGTGGAACGGCGAACAGCGCCTGTTCGAGCTGGACTTCACGCAGCTGGACCCGGTGACGGGTGAGGCGGCGGCGCTGGGCCGCCGTTGGGCGCGGAACGTGTCGCTCGGCATCGGGACGGCGCCGTACGTGCCGGAGGCGCTGCGTCCGCTGGCGGACACCCCGACGGTGCCGGTGATCCACTCGGCGGACTACCTGGACCACCGCGAACGGCTGCTGGCGGCCGGGCACATCACGGTGATCGGTTCGGGTCAGTCCGGCGCGGAGGTCTTCCTGGACCTGTTGCGCAACCGGCCGTGCGGGCGGGAGGGGCTGCACTGGCTGACGCGGAGCGCGGCGTTCGCGCCGATGGAGTACAGCAAGCTGGGTCTGGAGCACTTCACGCCGGACTACACGCGCTACTTCCACGGCCTGCCGGAGCGGGTGCGGGACGCGCTGCTGGCGCGGCAGGGGCAGTTGCACAAGGCGATCGACCACGGGACGCTCGCGGCGATCCACGACGAGCTGTACCACCGTACGTGCCAGGGCGGTTGGCCGGACGCGGTGCTGACGCCGGGGGTGAGCGTGCGGACGGCGGGCCGGATCGGGCGTACGCAGGTGGAGCTGCACCTCGACCACGCGGAGCAGGGCGAGCGGACGCGGCTGCGTACGGACGCGGTGGTGCTGGCGACGGGTTACCGGGAGCGGGCGCACGACGGGTTGCTGTCGGCCCTGGACCCGTACGTGCGGCGGGACGCGGCGGGGCGGCCGCGGGTGGACGAGCGGTACCGGATGGTGCTGGACCCGGAGGTGACGGGCGCGCTGTACGTGCAGAACGCGGAGCGGCACACGCACGGTGTGGGCGCGCCGGACCTGGGGATGGCTGCGCACCGGAGCGCGGTGATCCTGGACTCGCTGACGGGCGGGGAGGCGTACGCGTTGCCGGGGCGTACGGCGTTCACGACGTTCGGGCTGCGGGCGGGGCAGCAGGGGCGGGTGCGGCCGGGCGGCGGGCCGGGGGCCGGGTCGGGGTCCGCGGGGATGCCGACGGGGTACGCGGGCTACGCGGGTTTCGCGGGCAGGCGTACGGCGGTGCCGGGGCCGCGGCCGGACGCGGGCGCGGTGACCGGCGGGGTCACCGGGGCGCCGGGTGCGGACACGGGCGCGGGTGGCGAAGGGCAGCCGGACGGCGGGGAGTTGCGGGAGGGTGGGGGACGTACCGTACCGCTGATCAGGGAGCCGTGATGACCGAGGACCACGCCGCCGAGCCCGTACCCGCCCCGTACGGGACGCCCGACGCGCCGCGGGTGGCCGTGCGCGGGGAGGCGCGGCTGGAGTTCGACCCGGAGATCGCCCGGCTGGGGGTGACGGTGAGCGCGCGCGGCGTCGACCGGCGGGGCGCGTTGAGCGACCTGACCCGGCGCAACAGCGAGGTGCTGGAGCTGCTGAAGGGCTACGGGGACGCGGTGGAGAAGCTGGAGACGGGCGCGTTCACGATCACGCCGGAGCTGGCCGAGAAGGGCCGCCGGGAGCGGGTGCGCGCGTACCACGGGCGGGTGCGGGTGACGGCGACGGTCGGTGACTTCACGGTGCTGGGCGAGTTGACGACGCGTCTCGCGGACCGGGAGCTGACGCGGGTGGACGGGCCGTGGTGGGCGCTGCGCCCGGACTCGCCGGTGCACCGGCAGGCGCGGCAGCAGGCCGTACGGGAGGCGGTGACGCGGGCCCGGGAGTACGCGGACGCGCTGGGCGCGGAGCTGGTGTCGCTGCTGGAGCTGGCGGACCTGGGCGCGGAGGGGCCGGGGGTGGCGCCGCGGGCGCCGGGTGCCGCGCGGGGGGCCGGGTACGGGGGTCCGGCGCGGGCCGCCGCACCGCCGGAGCTGGACCTGGAGCCGGAGCGGCAGACGGTCCACGCGCACGTCAACGCGCGCTTCACGATGAGCCCGCCCGCGCTCTGAGCCGAGCCGCGGCGCCCGGCTCCCGGTGCCCGGCGTCTCCCCCGCTCCGGGTGCTCATCGGAGCGGGGGTGCGCACACCTTTAGATGTTGTCAACGGCCCTTCATCGGAAGGCTGTTGGTCAGTCACCTTCCGACAGTTCTCTACCGGTCGGTAAGTCATAGGGTCCCGCTATGCGCCGAGCAAAGATCGTCAGCACACTGGGCCCCGCCACCGACTCGTACGAGCAGATCAAGGCACTCGTCGAGGCCGGAATGGACGTGGCCAGGCTCAACATGAGCCATGGCACGCACGCCGACCACGAGGCACGTTACGCACGGGTGCGCGCCGCCTCCGAGGAGACCGGCCGCAGCGTCGGCATCCTCGCCGACCTTCAAGGTCCGAAGATCCGCCTCGGCCGCTTCCGGGACGGGCCGGTACTCCTTGAACGCGGCGACGCGTTCACCATCACCGTCGAGGACGGCGCGGACGAGGGCGACCGTACGTGCTGCGGCACCACGTACGCGGGCCTGGCCGGGGACGTCGCCGCGGGCGAGCTGATCCTGGTGGACGACGGGCGCGTGACACTGCGGGTCACCGCCGTGGACGGGCCGCGGGTGCGCACGGAGGTCGTCGAGGGCGGCATGGTCTCGGACCACAAGGGCCTCAACCTGCCGGGCGTCGCGGTGTCCGTGCCCGCGCTGAGCGAGAAGGACGTCGAGGACCTGCGCTGGGCGCTGCGCACGGGGGCCGACGTGATCGCCCTGTCGTTCGTACGGGACGGGCAGGACGTGAAGGAGGTCCACCGGGTGATGGCCGAGGAGGGGCGGCGCGTCCCGGTCATCGCGAAGATCGAGAAGCCGCAGGCGGTGGACAACCTGGAGGCGATCGTCGACGCGTTCGACGGGCTGATGGTCGCGCGTGGTGACCTCGGGGTGGAGATGCCGCTGGAGTCCGTGCCGATGGTCCAGAAGCGGGCGGTGGCGCTGGCGCGGCGGAACGCGAAGCCGGTGATCGTCGCGACGCAGATGCTGGACTCGATGATCGACGCGTCGCGCCCGACCCGCGCCGAGGTGTCGGACGTCGCGAACGCGGTCATGGACGGTACGGACGCGGTGATGCTGTCCGGTGAGACGAGCGTCGGCAACTACCCGGTGGAGACGGTCGAGACGATGGGCCGCATCGTCGCCGCCGCCGAGCGGGACATGCTGGCGAAGGGCCTGACGCCGCTGACGCAGCGGAGCAAGCCGCGTACGCAGGGCGGCGCGCTGGCGCGTGCGGCGGCGGAGATGGGCGACTTCCTGGGGGCGCGGTTCCTGGTGGCGTTCACGCAGTCCGGCGACACGGTGCGGCGGCTCGCCCGTTACCGTTCGCCCATCCCCGTCCTGGCGTTCACGCCGGACGAGGCGACGCGCGCGCAGCTGAACCTGACGTGGGGCGTGGAGACGTTCCTCGGCCCGACGGTGCGGACGACGGACGAGATGGTCAGCCAGGTCGACGAGCAGCTGTTGAAGATCGGGCGCTGCGAGCAGGGCGACCTGGTGGTGATCACGGCCGGTTCGCCGCCGAGCGTGCCGGGCTCGACCAACCTGGTGCGGGTGCACCACATCGGCGAGGACGACACCCCCCGCTGACGGAGAGCCGGTACGGGTACGGGGGCCAGGCGGTGTCCGGGCGGTCTTTGAGGGGTGGCTCGCGGCGTCGGATGCGGTGCATCGCAAGGCGGAGGATCGTCCTCGTACCGGATCGTACGTGGACGACTCCGACAACGCGGCGAGGTGCCGTAGCCGTCGTCGCGAGCCCGAGAAGACCGCCCGGACACCGCCTAGCCCGCCGCGGGGGTCTCCGGCCCGTCGTCGGTCTGCACGGCGTCGGAGATCTGCTCGTGGTGCCGGATCACCTCCGCGATCACGAAGTTGAGCAGTTTCTCCGCGAACGACGGGTCGAGCTTGGCGCTCTCGGCCAGCTCCCGGAGCCGTACGATCTGCCGCGCCTCGCGGGCCGGGTCGGCGGGCGGCAGGCGGTGCGCCGCCTTCAACCGCCCCACGCGCTGCGTGCACTTGAAGCGCTCGGCGAGCATGTGGACGACGGCGGCGTCGATGTTGTCGATGCTGGCCCGCAGCTCCTCCAACTGGGCCCGTACGGACTCGTCGGGGGCGGGGGCGGTCGCGTCGCTTACGGCTGTCGCGTCGGTCGCGTCGGTGTCGTTCATCGACACCAGAGCCTATGCGGCCCGTCGCCCGCTGTCGTCGGTGGGTCACATCCCGGACACGGTGCGGCGCCCGCGCCGCCCGCGCGCCGCCCGTAGAGTGGTCGGGCGACCGACAGGGCGGGGCGGTGGAAGCCATGGGAGTGCGGCACGGCGGCGGCGCCGACCCGGTCGAACGGGGCTTTCCGCACCTGGAGACCGTACGGGCCGCGGTGACCGCGCTGTACCGGCGGCTGTCGTACGACACCGTCCGCACCTTCGACACCAGCGTCTCCCCCGGCGACGTGGCGTTCGCCGACGGCGACGACCTGTATCCGGGGGTGCAGCGCGTGGCGCGGGTGATGGCGCGGCACCTGCGGCTGCCGGACGCGCGGATGATCGTGTCGTTCCGGGACATGGAGTACGCGGCGAACGTCGAACTGGCCGCCGGGCCCGAGTTCTTCGTCGAGCTGAACTCCCGTTTCAAGCGGCACCGCCGCGACATCGGCGCCGCCCTCGCCCACGAGGTGACGCACGTCTACCTGCACCGTCTCGGCCTGTCCTTCCCCGGCACCCGCGACAACGAGATCCTCACGGACACCGCCGCGACGTACCTCGGCGCGGGCTGGCTGCTGCTCGACGCGTTCCGGCAGGACGCGGTGTCGTCGCAGAAGCTGGGCTATCTGACGCCGGAGGAGTACGGCTACGTGCTGGCGAAGCGGGCGGCGCTGTTCGGTGAGGACCCGGGCGTGTGGTTCACCAGCCCGCAGGCGTACGAGGCGTACCGCACGGGCCGGACGCGCGCCGAACGCGACGCCGCGCGGCCACCGCTGGCGGCAGGCGGCTGGGCGGGCCGCCGCCGCTACGCCCTGGACCGGCGGCTGGCCCTGGCCGGGTCCGGGACGGGAGCGGGGGCGGCGTCGGGGGCGGCGTCGGGTCAGGGGTACGCGTTCGAGGCGGGCCCGGTGCCGCACGTGTCGTTCCCCTGCCCCACGTGCCACCAGCGCGTCCGGCTGCCGGTACGGGGGCGGGTACGGGCGCGGTGCGGGCTGTGCCGGACGGTGCTGGACGTCGACACGTGACGGCCGGGGCGCCGCGTACGGCGTGCGGGTACGGGTGCCGAGGGCGCGGGGAGGGGCGGGCCCGTCGTACGCTCGCGGGCATGAGCCCTTCCATCGCGCGCAACACCACGGTCGACCTGGACGCCCTGCTGGACTTCGTACGGCCCCGGCACCGCGCCGTGCTCCTCACCCGCCGCTCCGACGGGACGCCGCAGGCGTCGCCGCTGACGTGCGGCGTGGACGGCGAGGGCCGCATCGTCATGTCGACCTACCCGGAGCGCGCCAAGACGCGGAACGCGCGCCGCGACCCGGCGGCCAGCGTGGTCGTGCTGTCCGACGAGTGGAACGGGCCGTGGGTGCAGGTCGACGGGGACGCGGAGGTCATCGACGCGCCGGACTCCGTGGAGCCGCTGGTCGAGTACTTCCGGGTGATCTCCGGGGAGCACCCCGACTGGGACGAGTACCGCGCCGCGATGCTGAAGCAGGGCAAGTCGCTGATCCGCGTCACCCCGCGCCGCTGGGGCCCGGTCGCCACCGGCGGGTTCCCGGCGCGCCTCGCGGAGTAGGCGCGGCGAGCGGCGGGGCGGGCGGGGTCGGCGGGGCGGGCGAGGGAACGGGCGGGGCAGCGGAAGTGCGTACGACCAGCAGGGGGTGGGCCGCCGTGCGCCGCCTCGACGGCCTCGACCGGCTCGCCGCCGCGCTCCTCGGCTGCGGTCTCGTCGCCCTGGCGACGGGCGCGCTGCCCACCGACCGGGCGGGCGACGCCATGACCCGGATCGTGCCGCTGCTCGGCTTCCTCGGCACGGTGGTCGTCCTGGCCGAACTCACCCGCCGCGCCGAGGTGTTCGACGCGGCGGCGACGGGCGTCGCGCGGGCCGCGCGGGGCAGCTACCCGGCGCTGTTCGGGCTGTGCGTGCTGTTCTCCTCGGTCACCACGATCGCCCTGAACCTCGACACCACCGCCGTCCTCCTCACCCCCGTCATGCTGGCGCTCGCCGGACGCGTCGGCATCGCGCCGGTGCCGCTCGCCATGACGACCGTCTGGCTGGCCAACACCGCGAGCCTGCTGCTGCCGGTCTCCAACCTCACCAACCTCCTCGCCGCCGACCGCGTCTCCCTCTCCCCCGCGGAGATGGCCGCCCGCATGTGGGCGCCCCAACTGGCCACACTGGCCGTCACGATGCTCTGCCTGTGGGGCTTCTTCTGGCGGCGCGGCCGACGCGACGCCGCCACGTACGAGCCACCCGCCCGCTTCCGCGCCGCCGACCCCGTACTGCTGCGGCTGTGCGCCGTGGCGTGCGTCGGCTTCCTGGTCGCGGTGCTGCTGGCGGAGCTGCCGCTGTGGGCGGTGTCGACGGCGGCGGCCGTCGCCGTGGTCGCCGCGTTCGCCGTACGGGACCGGGGGGCGCTGCGGCTGTCGCTGGTGCCGTGGCGGCTGCTGGTGCTCGTGCCCGGCATGTTCCTCGTCGTGGAGACGGCGAACGCGCACGGCCTGCACGGCTTCCTGGTGTCCGCCGTCGGCGACGAGGGCGGCTTCGCGGGGATGCTCCGCACGGCGGGGGTCGGCGCGGGCCTGTCGAACGCGCTGAACAACCTGCCCGTCTACGTGGCGGGCGAGTCCGCCGTACCGACCGGCCACCACGACCAACTGCTGGCCCTGCTCATCGGCACCAACGTCGGTGCCACGGTGACCCCCTGGGCCTCGCTGGCCACGCTGTTGTGGTTCGAACGCTGCCACTGGCACGGCACGCCGGTCCCGCTCCGCCGGTTCATGGCCACGGGCCTGGTGCTGGCCGTGGGCTGCGTGGTGGCGGCGACGGGGACGTACGCGCTGGTGCACTGAGCGCGGCCACCGTGCGGGGGCGCCTGCCGGGCGGCCGTGGTGCGGGGAGCGGCCCGCGCGGGCTCACGGCGCGGGGCGGAGGCGGAGCACGGCCGCGCCGTCCGCGACCCCGGCGACCTTCAGGCGCATCCCGTTGAGCGCGCCCTCCGTCCCGGCGTCGCACGTCAGGGCGATGGAGCCGGGCGCGTCGGCGGAGGGACCGGTGATGCTCATCGCGCAGCCGCTGTCGTTGACGAACTCCGTGCCGTACAGGACCGCGCTCAGCACGAGCGTTCCCGCCTCGACCGAGGTGACCGTCATCGCGCCGAACCCGTACCGCTCCGGGACCGGCACCACGTCCCCCTCCTTCACCCGCACCTCGCAGGTGCCGTCCGCGCACGCCTGCCGGTCGGTGCCGTCGGCCGGGTCGGGCAGCGACGGCTCGGCCGACGGCTCGGGCTCGGGCTTCGACTCCCGCTTCGACTCCGAGGGCCCCGGGCCGGGCGGCGCCGACGTGCCCTCGCCGGGGCGGCCGTCGGCGCGGGAGCCCCCGCCGTCGCCCCCGCCGTCGGCATCGCCGTCCGACGAGCAGGCGGTGAGGGCGGTGAGGGCGGTGAGCAGCAGCGCCGGGAGCAGTACGCGGGCGGCCGTACGGGGCCCGGGGGCCCGCGGTGAACGGTTCATGCGCCCATCCGACCAGATCCGCCCGGGACCGCTCCCGACCGCTCAGCCGCGTACGGTCACCCCCGCGCCGCGCGCCCGGCGACGAACGGCAGCAGCACCTCGTTGACCTCCCGCGCGTGCGTCCACAGCAGGCCGTGCGGGGCGCCCTCGATCTCCACGTACTCCGCCTCCGGGAACGCCTCGTGGAACGGGCGGCCCGTCGCGTCCACGGGCAGGATGTCGTCCGCCGTGCCGTGCACGATCAGCGCGGGCTTCCCCGACTCCCGTACGGCCGCCACGTCGGGCCGGAAGTCCTCCAGCCAGGTGGGCACCACGGCGTACGCGGCGGCGGGCGCGGAGCGTTCGGCGGTGTGCCGGTGGGCGTCGAGGGCCTCCTGGCTGATGCGGTGGCCCAGGTTCTCGTCGAGGCGGTAGAAGTCCCGGAAGAACTGCGTGAACCAGGCGAAACGGTCCTCGCGCGCCGCCTCCTCGATACCGTCGAAGACGGACCGCGGCACGCCGGTCGGGTTGTCGTCGGCGGCGAGCAGGAACGGTTCGAGCGAGGCGAGGAACACGAGCCGGGCGACGCGCGCGTGCCCGTGGTTCCGTACGTAGCGGGCCAGTTCGCCGGTGCCCATGGAGAAGCCGACGAGGACGACGTCCCGCAGGTCGAGGTGGCGCAGGAGGGCGTCGAGGTCGGCGGCGAAGGTGTCGTAGTCGTAGCCCGTGGCGACCTTGGCGGAGCGGCCGAAGCCCCGCCGGTCGTACGTGACGACGCGGTGGCCCGCCGCGAGGAGTTCCCTGGTCTGGCGCTCCCAGCTGTGGCCGTCCAGGGGGTAGCCGTGGATGAGGACGACGGGCGGGCCGGAGCCCTGGTCCTCGTAGTACAGCTCGACGGAGGTGCTGTTCTCGGTGCCGGCGGTGACGTGGCCCATGGTGACGGTGGCCTTCCCTCTCGCGTACGCGTACGGCACCCGGGTACCCCTCGGCCCGCGACGCACGCGAAACCCGCGCGCAGCCCGTGTCGGGGCGCCCCGTACGCGTACGGGGCGGGGCTGGTGCGGGTGCGCGGCGGGTGCCGGTGGGGTCAGTCGCCGTCGAGGCCGCCGCCCCCGCCGAGGCCGAAGTCCCCGCCGCCGTTCACGTGGCCCGGGGGCTGCTGCCGGACCTCCTGCCGGGCCTCCCCGGTCCCCCACTGGATGTGCCGCCACGACCGGCCGTCGACCGCGGGCGGCCGGTGCTTCTCCCGCGCCGCCGTCGCCGCGCTGCGCGGCTCCCGCCACCCGGGATGCTCCTCGGCCGCCCCGACGGACATCGAGACCGCTACCAGCCAGACGACCCCGACGGCGAGCAGAAGGACCAGTGCCACTCCCATGAGCGTTCCCCCCTCCCGGCCGCGACGCGGCCCGTGAGGGACATATCCCCTCCCCCGCCCGGACCGTAACTCCGGTCGGGGGCCGGTGGGTTGCCCCGATCACACCTCGTACGGGCGGACTTCACCTCATCAAGTGAACCGGCGCCCGCACCCAGGTGCGTTGCCGACCCGGCCACCGATAGTGGGGACGAACGGACGGGTACGGACCCGTACAGCACATGAGGGAGTGCCATGCGCGCAGAGGCAGTTGACCGCGTCAAGCTCGTTTTCTCCCTGTTCGACGTGGACGGCAACGGATATCTGGAGTCCGACGACTTCGACCTGATGTCGAGCCGCGTCAACGCGGTGGCCGCCGGCTCCGGGCCGGAGGCGAAGGACGCGATGCGGAGGGCCTTCCAGCGGTACTGGACGACCCTGGTGACGGAGATGGACGCCGACGGCGACGGCCGGGTGAGCTACGAGGAGTTCGTGGGGTGCGTGCTCAGCCCCGAACGGTTCACGCCGACGGTCGGTGACTTCGCGGCGGCGCTCTCCGCCCTCGGCGACCCCGACGGGGACGGGCGCGTCGAACGGCCCCTGTTCACCGACCTGATGCTGGCCATCGGCTTCTCCCCGGCCAACATCGACGCCCTCTTCGACGCGTTCGGACCGGACGCGGACGGCCAGATCACGGTCCCGACGTGGCGCGAGGGCATCGAGGAGTTCTACGCCCCGGACCGCGCGGGCATCCCCGGCGACCGCCTGGTGTCGGGCGCGTAGCCCGCGCCCCGCACACCCGCCGCCACCCCGCGCACGGCGACGCCCGCCCTCCGGTCGGGGTGGAGGGCGGGCGCCGGGTCCGGGGTGGGCGTACGGGTCCGGGGTGGGCGTACGGGCCGGGGCGGGGCCGGGCGGGGAACGCCCGGCCCCCGGCCGTCAGACCGTCAGGGGGCGGTCCGTGGGCCGGACCGGTGCCTGGAGGGTGCTCGTACCCGTGAGGTAGCGGTCGACGCCCCGGGCCGCCGAGCGGCCCTCGGCGATGGCCCAGACGATGAGCGACTGGCCGCGGCCCGCGTCGCCCGCGACGAAGACGCCGTCGACGGACGTGGCGTAGTCGGCGTCGCGCGCGATGTTGCCGCGCTCGTCGAGGTCCACGCCGAACTGCTCGACGAGGCCGTTCGCCCGGTCGGTGCCGGTGAACCCCATGGCCAGGGTGACGAGTTGGGCCGGGATGCGGCGTTCGGTGCCGGGCACCTGCTCCGGCCTGCCGTCCTTGAACTCGACCTCGGCCAGGTGCAGCCACTGCACGTCGCCGTTCTCGTCGCCCTCGAAGCGGGTGGTGGACACGGCGTACTCGCGGGTGCCGCCCTCCTCGTGCGCGGAGGTCACCTTGTAGAGCATCGGGTACGTCGGCCACGGCTGGTGCGCGGGCCGGTCCTCGCCGGGGCGCGGCATGATCTCCAGCTGGGTGACGGACGCGGCGCCCTGCCGGTGCGCGGTGCCGACGCAGTCGGCGCCGGTGTCGCCGCCGCCGATGACGACGACGTGCTTGCCCTCGGCGGAGATCGGGGAGGTGACGAGGTCGCCCTCCTGGACCTTGTTGGCCAGCGGCAGGTACTCCATGGCGAGGTGGACGCCGTTGAGTTCACGGCCCGGAACGGGCAGGTCGCGGGAGGTGGTGGCGCCCGCGGCGATGACGACGGCGTCGTGCCGCTTGCGGAGCTTCGCCGCGTCGAGGTCGCGGCCGATCTCCACCTCCGTACGGAACTTGGTGCCCTCCGCGCGCATCTGCTCGATACGGCGGTTGATGTGCACCTTCTCCATCTTGAACTCGGGGATGCCGTAGCGCAGCAGCCCGCCGATGCGGTCGGCCCGCTCGTACACGGCGACGGTGTGCCCGGCGCGGGTCAGCTGCTGGGCGGCGGCCAGCCCGGCGGGGCCGGAGCCGATGACGGCGACGGTCTTGCCGGACAGCCGCTCCGGGGGCTGCGGGGTGACGTCCCCGGCGTCCCACGCCTTGTCGACGATGGTGACCTCGACGTTCTTGATGGTCACGGCGGGCTGGTTGATGGCCAGCACGCACGCCGACTCGCAGGGCGCGGGGCACAGCCGCCCGGTGAACTCCGGGAAGTTGTTCGTGGCGTGCAGCCGCTCGCTGGCGGCGGCCCAGTCCTCGCGGTAGGCGTAGTCGTTCCACTCGGGGATGAGGTTCCCCAGCGGACAGCCGTTGTGGCAGAAGGGGATGCCGCAGTCCATGCAGCGCCCGGCCTGCTTGCTGATGATCGGGAGCAGCGAGCCGGGGACGTACACCTCGTTCCAGTCGCGTACGCGGTCGGCGACGGGCCGGGACTCGGCGCCCTCGCGGCCGGTGGTCAGGAAGCCCTTGGGGTCAGCCATCGATCGCCGCCTCCATCATCTTCTCGTGGGTCTCGGTCTCCGAGAGTCCCGCTCGCTCGGCGGCGTCCTTGGCGGCGAGCACGGCCTGGTACGTGGGCGGCAGGACCCGGCTGAAGCGGTTCGCGGCCGAGTCCCAGTCGGTGAGGAGCTTCTCCGCGACGGTGGAGCCGGTCTCCTCGTGGTGGCGGCGCACCACGTCGTGCAGCCACTGCCGGTCGGCGTCGTCGAGGGGGCCGACGGCGTCGCGCAGTCCCTCGTTGACGTGGGCGGGGTCGAGGTCGATCACGTACGCGGTGCCGCCGGACATGCCCGCGCCGAAGTTCCGTCCGGTGCTGCCGAGCACGACGGCGCGGCCGCCGGTCATGTACTCGCAGCCGTGGTCGCCGACGCCCTCGGAGACCACGGTGGCGCCGGAGTTGCGTACGCAGAAGCGTTCACCGACGCGGCCGCGGAGGTACAGTTCGCCGCCGGTCGCGCCGTACGCCAGGGTGTTCCCGGCGATGGTGGAGAACTCCGCGAGGTGGTCGGCGCCCCGGTCGGGTCGTACGACGACGCGGCCGCCGGAGAGGCCCTTGCCGACGTAGTCGTTGGCGTCGCCCTCCAGGCGGAGGGTGACCCCGCGAGGCAGGAACGCGCCGAAGGACTGCCCGGCGGAGCCGGTGAAGGTGAGGTCGATGGTGTCGTCGGGCAGTCCGGCGCCGCCGAACCTGCGGGTGACCTCGTGGCCGAGCATGGTGCCGACGGTCCGGTTGATGTTGCGGATGTCGAGCCGGGCGCGTACGGGCTGGGCGGCCTCGGGGGTGTCGGCGGACAGCGCGTCGGCGGACAGCCGGATCAGCTCGTTGTCGAGGGCCTTGGCCAGGCCGTGGTCCTGCTCGACGGTCCGGTGCAGGGAGGCGCCGGCGGGCAGTTCGGGCGTGTGCAGCAGCGGCGCCAGGTCCAGGCCCTGGGCCTTCCAGTGGTCCACGGCCCGCCCGGTGTCGAGGAGTTCGGCGTGCCCGACGGCCTCCGCGAGGCTGCGGAAGCCGAGTCCGGCGAGGAGTTCGCGGACCTCCTCGGCGATGAACCGGAAGAAGTTCACGATGTACTCGGCCTTGCCCGCGAACCGTTCGCGCAGCACCGGGTTCTGCGTGGCGATGCCCACCGGGCAGGTGTCCAGGTGGCAGACGCGCATCATGACGCAGCCGGAGACGACGAGCGGCGCGGTGGCGAAGCCGTACTCCTCGGCGCCCAGCAGCGCGGCGATCAGCACGTCGCGGCCGGTCTTCAGCTGGCCGTCGGTCTGGACGACGATGCGGTCCCGCAGCCCGTTCAGCAGCAGCGTCTGCTGCGTCTCCGCGAGGCCCAGCTCCCACGGGCCGCCCGCGTGCTTGAGGGAGGTGAGCGGGGAGGCGCCGGTGCCGCCGTCGTGGCCGGAGATCAGGACGACGTCGGCGTGCGCCTTGGAGACGCCGGCGGCGACGGTGCCGACGCCGACCTCGGAGACGAGCTTGACGTGGATACGGGCGCGGGGGTTGGCGTTCTTCAGGTCGTGGATGAGCTGGGCGAGGTCCTCGATGGAGTAGATGTCGTGGTGCGGCGGCGGGGAGATGAGGCCGACGCCGGGTGTGGAGTGGCGGGTCCTGGCGACCCACGGGTAGACCTTGTGGCCGGGCAGCTGGCCGCCCTCGCCGGGCTTGGCGCCCTGGGCCATCTTGATCTGGATGTCGTCGGAGTTGACCAGGTACTCGCTGGTGACGCCGAAGCGGCCGGACGCGACCTGCTTGATGCTGGAGCGGCGCGCGGGGTCGTAGAGCCGGTCGGGGTCCTCGCCGCCCTCACCGGTGTTGGACTTGCCGCCGAGCTGGTTCATGGCGATGGCGAGGGTCTCGTGCGCCTCGCGCGAGATGGAGCCGTACGACATGGCGCCGGTGGAGAAGCGCTTGACGATCTCCGCGACGGGCTCGACCTCGTCGATCGGTACGGGCGGCCGTTCGCCGTCCTTGAAGCGGAAGAGGCCGCGCAGCGTCATCAGCCGCTCGGACTGCTCGTCGACGCGCCGCGTGTACTGCTTGAACACGTCGTAGCTGCGGGCGCGCGTCGCGTGCTGGAGCCGGAAGACGGTGTCCGGGTCGAAGAGGTGCGGCTCGCCCTCGCGGCGCCACTGGTACTCGCCGCCGATCTCCAGGTCGCGGTGCGCGGGGGCGATGCCCGACACCGGGTACGCCTTGGCGTGCCGGGCGGCGACCTCGCGGGCGACGACGTCGAGCCCGGCGCCGCCGATCTTGGTGGTGGTGCCGTGGAAGTACGTGTCCACGAAGCTCTCGTCGAGCCCGACGGCCTCGAAGACCTGGGCGCCGCGGTAGGACGCGACGGTGGAGATGCCCATCTTCGACATCACCTTCAGGACGCCCTTGCCGAGCGCCCTGATCAGGTTCCGCATGGCCGTCTCGGGGTCGGCCCCCGGCAGGAACGTGCCGACGCGGACGAGGTCCTCGACGGACTCCATGGCGAGGTACGGGTTGACCGCGGCGGCGCCGTAGCCGACGAGGAGCGCGACGTGGTGGACCTCCCGTACGTCTCCCGCCTCGACGAGCAGCCCCACGCGCGTCCGCTGCTTGGTGCGGATCAGGTGGTGGTGCACGGCGGAGGTGAGGAGCAGCGACGGGATCGGGGCGTGCTCGGCGTCGGAGTGCCGGTCGGACAGCACGATCAGGCGGGTGCCGGAGGCGATCGCGGCGTCCGCCTCGGCGCAGATCTCGCGCAGCCGGGCGGCGAGGCCGTCGCCACCGTCCTGCACGCGGTAGAGGCCGGAGAGGGTGCTGGCCTTGAAGCCGGGGAGGTCGCCGTCGGCGTTGACGTGGATGAGCTTGGCCAGCTCGTCGTTGTCGAGCACCGGGAAGGGCAGCGTGATGGTGCGGCAGGACGCGGCGGTCGGCTCCAGCAGGTTGCCCTGGGGGCCGAGCGACGAGTGCAGGGAGGTGACCAGCTCCTCGCGGATGGCGTCCAGCGGGGGGTTGGTGACCTGCGCGAACAGCTGCGTGAAGTAGTCGAAGATCAGCCGGGGTCGTTCGGAGAGCGCGGCGATCGGGGAGTCGGTGCCCATGGAGCCGATGGGCTCGGCGCCCGTACGGGCCATAGGCGCGAGGAGGACGCGCAACTCCTCCTCGGTGTAGCCGAAGGTCTGCTGGCGGCGGGTGACGGAGGCGTGCGTGTGCACGATGTGCTCGCGCTCGGGCAGATCCGCGAGGCCGACGAGTCCGGCCTGGAGCCACTCCTCGTACGGCTGCTCGGCGGCGAGCCGCGCCTTCAGCTCGTCGTCCTCGACGATGCGGTGCTCGACGGTGTCGACGAGGAACATCCGGCCGGGCTGGAGGCGTCCCTTGCGGACGACCTTCGCGGGGTCGATGTCGAGGACGCCGACCTCGGAGCCGAGGACGACGAGGCCGTCGTCGGTGACCCAGTAGCGGCCGGGGCGCAGGCCGTTGCGGTCGAGTACGGCGCCGACCTGCGCGCCGTCGGTGAAGGTGACGCAGGCGGGGCCGTCCCAGGGCTCCATCATCGTGGCGTGGTACTGGTAGAACGCCCGCAGCGCCGGGTCCATCGAGTCGTGGTTCTCCCACGCCTCGGGGACCATCATCAGCACCGAGTGCGGCAGGGAGCGCCCGCCGAGGTGGAGGAGTTCGAGGACCTCGTCGAAGGTCGCGGAGTCGGAGGCGTCGGGGGTGCAGACGGGGAAGATCCGCTCCAGGTCCCGCTGACCGTCGGGGCCGGTGCCGAAGAGGTCGCTGTCGAGCTGCGACTCGCGGGCCCGCATCCAGTTGCGGTTGCCCTGGACGGTGTTGATCTCGCCGTTGTGCGCGACGAAGCGGTACGGGTGGGCCAGCGGCCAGCTCGGGAACGTGTTGGTGGAGAAGCGCGAGTGCACCAGTGCGACGGCGGTCGCGCAGCGGCGGTCCGACAGGTCGGGGAAGAACGGCTCCAGCTGCCCCGTGGTGAGCATGCCCTTGTAGACGATGGTGCGGGCGGAGAACGACGGGAAGTACGTGCCGGCCTCGCGCTCGGCGCGCTTGCGCAGCACGAACGCGGCCCGGTCCAGCTCCAGCCCGGCGCGGCGGGTGGTGGTGGTCGCGGGGTCGGCGACGAACAGCTGGCGGAAGGTGGGCATGGTCGCGCGGGCGCCCGCGCCGAGGAGCTCCGGCGTGGTGGGGACCTCGCGCCAGCCGAGGACGTCGAGGCCCTCCTCGGCGGCGATCGTCTCGACGCGCGAGACGGCCTTGTCCGACTCGTCGGCGTCGGCGGGCAGGAACGCGATGCCGACGGCGTACGCCCCCGCCTCGGGCAGCTCGAAGGGGACGCTCTCGCGGAGGAACGCGTCCGGGACCTGGAGGAGGATGCCGGCGCCGTCGCCGGTGTCCGGGTCGGAGCCGGTGGCGCCGCGGTGTTCGAGGTTGCGGAGGACGGTGAGCGCCTGCTCCACCAGCTCGTGGCTGGGTACGCCGGTGAGAGTGGCGACGAACCCGACGCCGCACGCGTCGTGCTCGTACCGGGGGTCGTACATCCCCTGCTTCGCAGGGTGGGCCGCCAGGGATGCAGCGCGCATCGGCTCTCCCGTCGTCGTCGGTGGCAGTGCAGGTGCCGAGGGACGACGTTGGCCCTCAGGGAACAAATTTTCGTGCAGATTACATGATGGCGCATCTTCCCAGAAAGCGGATGGTTCGTCCCAGTATGCGGACCTCGATGAAAGCGGACATCACGGGCGGCGCGCGGCGCGAGCACCCGCGGGGGTACGGGGTGGGCACGGCCTCCGGTCGCGGCCCGGTCCGGCCTCGCCGGCGGGCCGGGCGGTGCGCCGTCGCGACGCGACGGACGCGGTCCACCCCGCCCGTGACCGGCACGTTCCGGTCGACGTTCGCGGTGGAGGTACGGCACGTACGCAGCGGGTCGCGCGGCGGGCGCACCGCGGACACGTACTACGACATGTGCTGCGGACACGCAGGGCGGCACGGGCGTCGTTGCCCGGGGGCGCTCTTGCTGGGGGGACTTTCCGCCTTCTGCCCATCGTGACAGCCGCGAAACCGCCGGGTAACCCACGGATGGCACACATCACGCGGAGCCACCGGCCGCGTACGGGCCCGGAGACGGCCGGTGCCGCGCCCCGGAGGCGGCCGGAGAGGCGGTGCGGCCACGGCGGGGCGGCGGCCGGGGAGACGGGCACGGAACATTCCCGTGTCCGGCGGGCGCGTGCCCCTTGTGCGGGGGCGGGGGCGTCTGCGACCGTTCCGCCTGTAAACGTTTACAGGCCCTCGGGCGGACGGCGGACGGGGGTGCGCGTGGTGTCGACGAGCGGCCCTCCCACGGTGGAGACGATCGCGACGCGCGCCGGGGTCTCCACCGCGTCGGTCTCCCGGGTGCTGAACGGCCACGGCGCGCGCCCCGAGACCGTACGGCGCGTCGAACGGGCCGCCGCCGAGCTGGGCTACGTGCCGAACGCCGTCGCCCGCTCCCTCCAGGGCGGCCGCTCGCGGCAGCTCAGCGTCGCCGTACGGGACCTCCGTGACCCCGGCCACGTCGCGATGGTCCGCGCGGTCCAGGCCGTCGCGCGGGCCCACGGCTACCGCCTCGTGCTGCACTCCACCGACACCGCCGCCGACACCGCCCACGCCGTCGCTGACGAACTGGACGTGCTGCGCGGCCTCGCGGACGGTACGAGCGACGGGCTGGTGCTCTGCCCGGTCCACGTCACGCCGGAGCACGTCGAGGCGCTGCGGACGGCCGCGCAGCCGGTCGTCGTCCTCGGCGCGTTCCCCGACGGCGTGGAGCCGCCCGCCGACGGCGTGCGCGACGACCCGGCGGCGGGCGCGGAGCTGGCCGTACGGCACCTGGTGCGGACCGGGCGGCGGCGCGTCGCGTTCCTCGACGGCCCGGCGGGCACCGCGCCCGGCCGCGACCGGCACCGCGGCTACCGCGCGGCGCTCGCGGCCCGCGGCCTCACGCCCGACCCGGCGCTCGTCGCGCACGCCGACACCACCGTCGAGGCAGGTACGCGGGCCCTGCACAGGCTGCTGGACGGACCGGCGGGAGGCGGCGGCCGTACGGGCGAGGGGCACGGCGGCGGCGTCGACGCGGTCCTCTGCGCCGACGACCGGCTGGCGCTCGGCGCGACCCACGCCCTGCACGCGCGCGGGCTGCGCGTCCCGGCGGACGTCGCGGTGGCCGGGATGGGCGACTCGCCGCTGGCCGAGGCCGGTTGGCCGCCGCTCACCAGCGTCGACCTGGGCGCCGCCGAACGCGCCCGGATCGCCGCGGAAATGCTGCTCGCCCGCGTCGCGGAACGGGACGCGGGCACCGCCCGTACGCCCGCGCGCACCGCGACGGTCGCGCCCCGGCTCGCCGTACGCGCCTCCTCCGCGCCGCCCGCCCCGGGCGCGCGCCCGCCGGGGGTGGCGACGTGACCGGCACCCGTACCGCGACCGGCCCCGACGCCCGTACCCCCGGCGACCGCGGCACGCCCCCGCCCCGCACGATCCGCGAGCGGAGGTCCGCGCTGGGCCTGGACCGCGACGCGTGGTTCCTGCTGCTGCCCGCGCTGCTGCCGATCCTGGTGCTGAGCGTGGGGCCGCTGCTGTACGGGCTGTCGCTGGCGTTCACGGACGCGCAGGCGGGCCGTACGGACCCCACGCGGTGGATCGGCGTCGACAACTTCGCGGACCTGCGGTACGACACGCTGTTCTGGGACTCGTTCCGGATCGGCCTGGTGTGGGCGGTGTGCGTGACGGCGATCCAGTTCGCGCTGGCGCTGGGCCTCGCGCTGCTGCTCGACCAGAACCTCCGCTTCCGCTGGCTGGCCCGTACGCTCGCGCTCGTCCCGTGGGCGATGCCGGAGGTCGTCATCGGCATCATGTGGCGGCTCGTCTACCACCAGGACGCGGGCGTCCTCAACGCCACGCTGCGCGACCTCCACCTGATCACCGAGAACGTCAACTGGCTGGCCGACCTGTCCCTCGCGCTGCCCGCCGTGATCGCGGTCGGCGTGTGGGCGGGCATGCCGCAGACGACGGTGGTGCTGCTCGCCGGGCTCCAGAACGTGCCGCGCGACCTGCACGAGGCCGCCGCCCTGGACGGCGCGGGCGTGTGGCGCCGCTTCCGCGCGGTGACCTGGCCCGCGCTGCGACCCGTCGTGTTCTCGATCACCGCGCTCAACTTCATCTGGAACTTCAACTCCTTCGGGCTGGTGTACGTGCTGACGCAGGGCGGTCCCGGCGGTGAGACGCGGCTGCCGACGCTGTTCGCGTACGAGGAGGCGTTCCGCTACGGGCAGTTCGGCTACGCCGCCGCCATGGGCCTGGTGATGATCGCGGTCGTCGCCGTCCTGCTGACGGTCTTCCTGCGCAACCGGCTGACGGAGGTCGACCGGTGAGCGGCGGCACGGCACGGTCGAACACCGCGCCCGCCCCGGCACCCCGTGCGCGGCGGCGCGGGCTCCGTACGGCGCTGGGCCGCGCGGGGCAGTACGGGGCGCTGCTCTGCTACCTGGTCTTCCTCGCGTTCCCGCTGCTCTGGCTGGTGTCGAGCGCGTTCAAGTCGCCGCAGGAGCTGGGCTCGGTCGACCCCGCGTGGCTGCCCCGGCACTGGTCGCTGGACAACTTCCGCGCCGCGTTCGACCAGCAGCCGCTGGCCCGTTCGGCGCTGAACAGCCTTCTGGTGGCGGGCACGGCGGCGACCGTGTCGGTGCTGGTCGCGGTCCCGGCGGCGTACGCGACGGTGCGCTACCGCTCGCCGGTCGGCCGGGCGACCACGGGCTGGGTGCTGGTCAGCCAGATGTTCCCGTTCGTGCTGGTGATCATCCCGCTGTTCCTGGTGCTGAAGAACCTCCGGCTGGTCGACTCGCTGTTCGGGCTGATCCTCGTGTACGTGGTGTGGAACCTGCCGTTCGCGCTGTGGATGCTCCAGGGGTACGTACGGGCCGTGCCCGCCTCGTTGGAGGAGGCCGCGGCGATCGACGGGTGCGGCCGCCTCCGTACGCTGCGCAGCGTGGTGCTGCCGCTGCTCACACCGGGTGTGGTGGCGACGCTGATGTTCTCCTTCGTCACCGCCTGGAACGAGTTCTTCTTCGCCCTCGTGCTGCTCAAGTCCCCGGAGAAACAGACGATGTCGGTGATCCTCACGCACTTCCTCGGCGACGAGGGCGCCGCCGACCTCGGGCCGCTCGCCGCCGCCGCGCTGCTCGCGACCCTGCCGAGCCTGCTGTTCTTCGCCGTGCTCCAGCGGAAGCTCGTCGGCGGCATCGCGGCCGGGGCGGTGAAGGGCTGATGCGGCGCCGCCGCTTCCTCGGCGCCGCGTCCGGCGCGCTGGCCGCCGCGGGCACGGGCACGCTGCTCGGCGGCTGCTCCGGGCGCGGCGACGACGGTGTGCTCGACTACCTCAGCCTGGCCTGGCAGCGGGAGTCCGTCGCCGCCAACAAGGCGCTCGTCGCCGAGTGGAACGCCCGCAACCCGGACCGGAAGGTGCGCTACGTGCAGGGCAGTTGGGACACCGTCCACGACCAGCTGCTCACCTCGTTCGAGGGCGGCGAGGCGCCCGACGTCATCCACGACGAGGCCAACGACCTCACCGACTTCGCCCACGGCGGCTACCTCACCGACCTGCGCGGGCTGCTGCCCGCCGGGCTGCGGCGGCGGATCCCGGACCGGTCCTGGGACATGGCGACCTTCTCCGACGGCGGCGTCTACGGCGTGCCGCTGATGCAGGAGCCGCGCGTGCTGATCGCCAACCGGAAGCTGCTGGAACGGGCCGGGATACGCGCCCCGGAGCCCGAACGGCCGTGGACCTGGCCGGAGTTCGAGGACGCGGCGCGGGAGCTGCGGGGCGGCGGCGCGTACGGCGTGGCCTGGGCCATGAAGGAGCCCGTCAACCAGTCGGTGAACCTCTCCCTCACCACCGGCGGCGCCGTCTTCCACCGCGAGGACGGCCGGAACGTGGTCCGCTTCGACGCCCCCGACTCGTACGTCGCGGAGGTCGTACGGCGGCAGGTCCACGACGCCCGTACCGCCCCGAAGGGGGCCCTCGGCATGGGCGGTTCGGACACGCTGCCCGGGTTCTTCGCCGGGCGGTACGCGATGGTGCCGCTGAACTTCTCCTTCCGGCAGCAGGTGCGGCAGCAGGCGCCGGACGGCTTCGAGTGGGTGACGCTGCCGATGCCCGCCGGTACGGGGGACGGCTCCGGTACGGGTACGGGTTCCGGTACGGGTACGGGCGGGCGTTCCGGTGGCGGGCAGGGCGTCAGCCCGCAGACGCTGTCCATCGCGCGGGACACGGCGCGCAAGGAGGACGCCATGGCGTTCGTCGCCTTCCTGACCCGTACCGACCACATGGCGCGGCTGGCGAAGGGCGACTGGATGGTCCCGACCGGCACCGCGGCCCTGCGCGACCCGGACCTGAACTCCCCGCGCCACGGCTGGCGTACGGGCGTACGCGCCGCCGCCGACCTGCGCGCGTCGCCCGTGCTGGGCGTGCGGGGCTACGCCGAGTGGGCGGACAAGATCGCGACGCCCGCGTTCCAGGAGTTCTACAGCGGCGGCATCGGGCTCGGCGCGCTGCGGGACCGGCTCGTCGGGGACGGCAACCGGGTCCTCGCCCGGTACCAGCGATGACAGGAGAGGCCCCGACCGTGACCCCCGCTCCCCCGGCCCGCGCGGCCGTCGCCGTACTGGGCAGCGCCAACATGGACCTCGTCGCGTACGTCCCCACCGCGCCCCGCCGCGGCGAGACCGTGACCGGCACCGCGTTCCACACCGTGCCCGGCGGCAAGGGCGCCAACCAGGCCGTCGCCGCCGCGCGCGCGGGCGGCGCGGTGACGATGATCGGCGCGGTCGGCGCGGACGCCTTCGGCACCCGGCTGCGTACGGTGCTCACCGACGCGGGCGTCGACACCGACGGGCTGCGCACCACCGGGGGCGCCAGCGGCACCGCGCACATCGTGGTGGACGACGCGGGCGGCAACTCCATCGTCGTCGTCCCCGGCGCCAACGCCGCCGTGGACGCGCTCACCGGCGGCGACGAGGCTCGGATCGCCGCCGCCGGGACGCTCCTCCTCCAGCTGGAGACCCCGCTGCCCGGCGTCCTCGCGGGCGCCCGTACGGCCCGCGCGCACGGGGTACGCGTCGTGCTGACGCCCGCGCCCGCGCGGCCGCTCCCCGACGAACTCCTCGCCGCCACCGACCTGTTGGTGCCCAACGAGCACGAGGCCGCCGCCCTCTCCGGCACCTCCGACCCGGAGCGGGCGGCGGTCGCGCTGCTGTCCGCCGTGCCGGAGGTCGTCGTCACGCTCGGCGCGGCGGGCTGCCTGTACGCGGCGCGCGGCGCCGACCCCGTACGGGTGCCCGCGCCGCGCGTGCGGGCGGCGGACACGACGGCGGCGGGCGACACGTTCGTGGGCGCGCTCGCCGTCGCGCGCGGCGAGGGGCGGCCCATGGCCGCCGCGCTGGCCTGGGCGTCGGCCGCCGCGGCGCTGTCCGTACGGCGGGAGGGGGCGTCGGCGTCGATGCCGTACCGGCGCGAGATCGACGCGTACCTCGACACGTACGCCGCGGACACCGGCACACCCGCTCCCGGCCGCTGACCGCGCCCGACCGCACGTCTCCCGCCCGATCCCGGTACGACCGAGCCAGGAAGAACGAACGCGCTGATGAACGACTCGCACGCCGCACCCGCCGCCCCTGCCCCGGAGCCCGACCCGGCACCGGACCCGGCCGCCGCCGAGCCCGCGCCCGAGCCCGCCGAGCCCGTCGCGCCGCTCCACGGCGTACGCGTCCTCGACCTCGCCACCCTCTTCGCCGGTCCGCTCTCCGCCACCCTCCTCGGTGACTTCGGCGCCGAGGTGATCAAGGTGGAGCACCCGCACCGGCCCGACCCGTCGCGCGGCCACGGCCCGGCGAAGAACGGCGTCGGACTCTGGTGGAAGCTGCTCGGCCGCAACAAGCGCACCATCACCCTCGACCTGTCCACGCCCGGCGGCCGCGACGTGCTGCTGCGGCTGGCCGCCGACGCGGACGTGATCGTCGAGAACTTCCGCCCCGGCACCCTGGAGAAGTGGGACCTCGGCTGGGAGCAGCTGTCCGCCGTCAACCCGCGGCTGGTGCTGGCGCGCGTCACCGGTTTCGGGCAGGTCGGCCCGTACGCCCGCCGCGCCGGGTTCGGCACGCTGGCCGAGGCGATGAGCGGGTTCGCGGCGGTCACCGGGGAGGCGGACGGGCCGCCGACGCTGCCGCCCTTCGGGCTGGCGGACTCGGTGGCGGCGCTGTCCACGGCGTACGCGGTGATGACGGCGCTGCACGGCCGCGCGCGCACCGGCCGCGGCCAGGTCGTGGACATGGCGATCATCGAGCCGATGCTGACGGTGCTGGGGCCGCAACCCCTCTGGTACGACCAGCTCGGCTACGTCCAGCCCCGTACCGGCAACCGCTCCACCAACAACGCGCCCCGCAACACGTACCGCACCCGGGACGGCCGCTGGCTGGCCGTCTCCACGTCCGCGCAGTCCATCGCGGAACGCGTGATGCGGCTGGTGGGGCGGCCGGAGCTGGTGGACGAGCCGTGGTTCGGCACCGGCGCCGGGCGGGCCCGGCACGCGGACGAGCTGGACGCGGCCGTCGGGGACTGGATCGCGGAGCGCGACAGCGCGGAGGTGATCGCCGCCTTCGAGCGGGCGGAGGCGGCGGTGGCGCCGATCAACGACGTACGGGACGTGCTGGAGGACGAGCAGTACCGCGCGCTCGGCTCGATCACCGAGGTCGAGGACGAGGAGCTGGGCACCATCCGGATGCAGAACGTCCTCTTCCGGCTCTCGGAGACCCCCGGCGCGATCCGCTGGGCGGGTCGCCCGCACGGCGCCGACACGGAGGCGGTCCTCGCCGAACTGGGCATCGGCGCGGAGGAGTTGCGGACGCTGCGGGAGAACGGCGCGCTGTGAACCGGCCCGGCCGCTGACACGGCGGCGCGCGGAACCCGTGGGGTCCCGCGCGCCGTGTGGTCCGGTCGGTCCGTGCCGTCAGAGCTTCTTGGTGGCGCCCCGCCCGGAACCCGTCCCGGCCGGGTCGTCCGCGTCCGGATCTGCGTCCGGATCGGCGTCGGCGTCGGCGTCCTTGCCGGTGGCGGCGTCCCCGTCCGGGACGGCGCCCTTCCCGGCGGCGGGCTCGTCGCCCTGCTCGCCGCCCTCGGCGCCCTCACCGCGGTCCTCGTCACCGTCCTCGCGGTCCCCGGCGCGCTCGGCGCCGTCGGGCGCGTTCGGTTCCACGACCTCCTCGCGGCCGGGCCTGCGCCGCTGGGAGATCACGAAGTAGGCGACGGCGCCCAGGAAGACGACGATCGACGTCCAGTTGTTGAGGCGCATGCCCCAGACCTCGTGCGCGTCGTCGACCCGCATGTACTCGATCCAGAAACGGCCCGTCGTGTAGAGCGCGACGTAGAGCGCGAAGGCCCGCCCGTGGCCGAGCCGGAAGCGCCGGTCGGCCCAGATCACCAGCAGCGCGGCACCGGCGCACCACAGCGACTCGTACAGGAACGTCGGGTGGTACGTCGCCAGGTCCGGCGAGTCGACCGGACGGTTCTCCGGGTCGATCCGCACGGCCCACGGGAGGTCGGTCGCGCGCCCGAACAGCTCCTGGTTGAACCAGTTGCCCCAGCGCCCGATCGCCTGCGCGAAGGCCAGGCCGGGCGCCACGGCGTCCGCGAAGGCGGGCAGCGGGATGCCCCGGCGGCGGCAGCCGATCCACGCGCCGACCGCGCCGAGGGCGACGGCGCCCCAGATGCCGAGGCCGCCGTCCCACACGCGGAAAGCGTCGACCCAGTTGCGGCCGTCGCCGAAGTACAGCTGGTAGTCGGTGATCACGTGGTAGAGGCGTCCGCCGACCAGTCCGAACGGGACGGCCCACACGGCGATGTCCGCGACCGTGTGTTCCTGGCCGCCACGGGCGACCCAGCGCCTCCCGGCGAGCCAGACGGCGAAGAAGACACCGACGATGATGCAGAGCGCATAGCCGCGCAACGGCACCGGTCCGAGATGGATCTCGCCGGCGGAGGGGCTCGGGATGAAGGCAAGGGTGTCCATGGCTTCACCGACGCTACCGTGCCCGGCCCCCGCGTGGGCAATCCGCCCGGCACAACGGCTCCATAACGAGCCGCGCTCCCCCGTCCACCTGCCCGTACGGCCCGGCCGCGCGCCGTCTCCCGTACGCCCGTACGCCTCCGCCCGCGCGCCGTCTCCCGTACGTCCGCGCGCCTACGCCGCCTTGGCCTCGACCAGCTTGGCCAGCTTCTGCGGGGTCAGCGGGTCGCTCTGGTCCGCGTACACGTTCTCGCCGTCCAGCAGCACGGTCGGCGTCGCGTTGTGCCCGGACTTCAGGAAGGCGTTGTTGGACCGCTCCACCCAGGTGCCGTGGCGGCCGTCCTCGACGCACTTCTCGAACGACGGCCCCACGAGCCCGTCGACCTTGCCCGCCAGCTCGACGAGGCGCTCGCCGTCGCCGAAGTCGTCGTCCTGCTCGCCGGGCTGGTTGGCGAACAGCACGTCGTGGTACGGCCGGAACTTGCCCTGGTCGCGTGCGCAGAGCGCCGCGTTGGCGGCGTTGGTGGAGCCGCTGCCGCCCATGTTGTCGTCGATGATCGTGACGATGTGGTACTCGGTCCTCAGCTTCCCGGCCTCCTCCAGCTCGCGGATCGTGCCCCGGAACTGGTTCTCGAACTGGGCGCAGGCCGGGCAGCGGAAGTCCTCGTAGACGGTGAGGGTCGCCGGGGCCGCCGCCGCGCCCTGCGTGACCGGCTTGGCGGAGGTCGTGTCGCCGCTGCCGCCGTCGTCGCCACCGCTGTTGGCGACGACGGCGCCGGTCGCGCCCGCGACGGCGAGCACCCCGACCATCACGCCCGCCACCTTCAGCGCGCGGACGCGCTTGTCCGCGGCCTTCTCGCGCTCCTGCTGCTCCCGCAAGCGCTCACGGGCGCTGCGCTTTCCCTCGCGGTTCTTCTCGCTCATCACAATCTGGGCCAACGAACCGGGCGACGCCCGCGCGTCCACCTCCCCCGGGTTTCCCCCGAAAGGAGGACGCGCCGGGGCGCGCGGTCCGGGGTCCACCCCGAGCCGCGCGCCCCACCCGAACCGGCGGCACCGGCAGCACCAACGACACCAGCAGCACCGGCCGTCAGCCGCGCGTCCGTACCCCCGCGGCCAGTTCGCCCGCCAGTGCCCGTACGTCCGCCAGGCCCGCCGCGAGGTCGTCACCCGCGTCGAGCAGCCGCTTCACGAAGGCCGACCCGACGATCACCCCGTCCGCGAACGCCGCGACCTCCGCCGCCTGCGCGGGCGTCGAGACGCCGAGGCCGACGCACACCGGCAGCGGCGTCGTCGCCTTCGTACGGCGCACCAGCTCCGCCGCCTGCTCGCCGACCGACGCGCGGGTGCCGGTCACGCCCATCAGCGAGGCCGCGTACACGAAGCCGCTGCCCGCCCGCGTGATCTTCGCCAGCCGCTCGTCGCCGCTGGAGGGCGCGACCACGAAGACGGTCGCCAGGCCGTGCCGCTCGGCGGCCTTCCGCCAGCCCTCGGACTCCTCGACGGGCAGGTCCGGGAGGATGCACCCGGCGCCGCCCGCCGCGGCGAGTTCGGCGGCGAAGCGCTCGGGGCCGTAGCGGTCGACCGGGTTCCAGTACGTCATGCACAGCACCGGCGCGCCCGTCGCCGCGTGCGCCTCGCGGACCGTACGGAGCACGCCCGCGATCCGTACGCCGCCGCGCAGCGCGATGTCGTCGGCGGTCTGGATGACGGGTCCGTCCAGCACCGGGTCGCTGTGCGGGAGGCCCACCTCGACGATGTCGCAGCCGCCCTCCAGCAGCGCGACGCACGCCTGGATGCCGCCGTCCACGGTGGGGAAACCGGCCGGGAGGTAGCCCACGAGCGCCGCCCGGTTCTCGGCCGCGGCGGCGGCGAGGGTGGCGGTCAGCAGCTCGACGTTGCCGGTGGCCGCTCCGTCCGCGGGCGGCACCGCCGAGGTGTCCGTCCGCGTGTCCACGGGTCCGCTCACTTGTCCGCCCCCTCGCCCCGGGCGCGGTCGCCGTCCCCGGTGCCGTCCTCGCCGTCGTACAGCCCGAAGTAGCGGGCCGCCGTGTCCATGTCCTTGTCGCCGCGCCCGGAGAGGTTGACCAGCACGACGCCGTCCTTCCCCAGCTCCTTGCCCAGGTCGAGCGCCCCGGCCAGCGCGTGCGCGCTCTCGATGGCCGGGATGATGCCCTCCGTACGGGACAGCAGCCGCAGCGCCCGCATCGCCTGGTCGTCGGTGACGGGCCGGTACTCGCCGCGTCCGGAGTCCTTCAGGTACGCGTGCTCCGGGCCGATGCCCGGGTAGTCCAGGCCCGCCGAGATCGAGTACGGCTCGGTGATCTGTCCCTCGTCGTCCTGGAGCACGTACGACCGTGAGCCGTGCAGCACGCCGGGCTCGCCCGCGGTCAGGGTCGCCGCGTGCTCGCCGGAGTCCACGCCGTGTCCGGCGGCCTCGAAGCCGACCAGCCTCACGTCGGCGTCGGGGATGAAGGCGTGGAACAGGCCGATCGCGTTGGACCCGCCGCCGACGCAGGCGGCCACCGCGTCGGGCAGCCGCCCGACGCGCTCCAGGATCTGACGGCGCGCCTCGACGCCGATGACCCGGTGGAAGTCACGGACGAGGACGGGGAAGGGGTGCGGACCGGCGACGGTGCCGAAGAGGTAGTGGGTGCGGTCGACGTTGGCCACCCAGTCGCGGAACGCCTCGTTGATGGCGTCCTTCAGCGTGCGGCTGCCGGAGGTCACCGGGATCACCTCGGCGCCGAGCATGCGCATGCGCGCGACGTTGAGCGCCTGGCGCTCGGTGTCGACCTCGCCCATGTAGATGGTGCAGTCGAGGCCGAAGTACGCGCAGGCGGTCGCCGTGGCGACGCCGTGCTGGCCCGCGCCGGTCTCCGCGATGACGCGGGTCTTGCCCATGCGCTTGGTGAGGAGAGCCTGGCCGAGCACGTTGTTGATCTTGTGCGAGCCGGTGTGGTTGAGGTCCTCGCGCTTGAGGAACACCCGCGCGCCGCCCGCGTGTTCGGCGAACCGCGCGGCCTCGGTGAGGGGGCTGGGCCGACCGGTGTAGTCGACCAGCAGCTCCTCCAGCTCGGCGGCGAACGCGGGGTCCGCCTTGGCCTTCTCGTACTCGGCGGCCACCTCGTCCACCGCGGCGACGAGCGCCTCGGGGATGAACTTGCCGCCGAAGATCCCGAAGTAGCCCTCGGGGTTGGGCACCTGACCGTCACGGTCGGGAATGAAGAAGCCGGACATCCGACGTACTCCTCGCAGAAATGGACATCAAGGAAGAATGCAGGGGACAGTCTGCGCACGGGTCCGCGCGTACGCCCGTGGGCACGCGCGGAGGCGCGGCGGGACGGGCGGCGGCACGGAGACGTACGGGAACGCGCGCGTACGGGCGCCAGGGGCGGCGTACGGACACGGCGGGGCGCACGGGCTGCCACGGCCCGGATGTGCGCCCGCGAACGACCTGGCCCGCTAAGGCAGTTGCCGCGCGGGCCACCCCTCGGGGGTGCTCGCGACGGTACGGCGCGGCGCGGTCAGGCCGTGGGGCGCCGCCATCGGCGGCCGTTGATCTGACCGGGCTCGCACCCGATGTGGTAGCGCACGCGCCGACCGCGTACCCGGCGGGCGGGCGCGCGGCAGCCGCGCGGGCGGCACCCCCGGCCCAGCGCCGCGTACGGCAGCGGGGGCCGCGCACCGGCGCGTCCGCGCGCGGTGGGCGCGACGGGCACGGAGGTGGCGGCGGGCGCGGCGGTCATGGCGGGGTCAGCTCCGCCCGTGCCGGAGCGCGGGGTGGGCACCGGCCGCGACGAGGTCGGCGACGGCGGCCCGGGGGTCCTTGCCGGTGACGAGGGACTCTCCAACGAGTACGGCGTCGGCACCCTCGTTCGCGTACGCGATCAGGTCGTGCGGGCCCCGTACGCCCGACTCCGCGATCCGCACCACGTGGTCGGGGATCTCGGGGGCGATCCGCTCGAAGTTGCCGCGGTCGACCTCCAGCGTGCGGAGGTTGCGGGCGTTGACGCCGACCAGCTTCGCGCCGGCGGCGAGCGCGCGCTCGACCTCCTCCTCGTCGTGCACCTCGACGAGCGGCGTGAGCCCGATGGACTCGGCCCGCTCGACGAGGGAGACCAGCGCCTCCTGCTCCAGCGCGGCGACGATCAGCAGCACGAGGTCCGCGCCGTACGCGCGCGCCTCCCACAGCTGGTACGCGGTGAAGACGAAGTCCTTGCGCAGCACGGGGATGTCGACGCGGGCGCGGACCGCCTCCAGGTCGGCGAGGGAACCGCCGAAGCGGCGGCCCTCGGTGAGGACGGAGATGACGGAGGCGCCGCCCGCCTCGTAGTCGGCGGCGAGCCCGGCGGGGTCCGCGATCGCGGCGAGCGCGCCCTTGGAGGGGCTGGAGCGCTTCACCTCGCAGATGACCTTGACGCTGTCGCCCTTGAGCGCCGCGACCCCGTCCTTCGCCTGCGGTGCCGCCGCGGCGCGCTGCTTGAGATCGTCGAGGCTGACGCGCGCCTGCCGCTCGGCCAGGTCTTCGCGGACGCCGTCGATGATCTCGTCGAGCACACTCACGCGAGCGGCCCCCTTCATGGCTGAGGGAATGGTCGGTAAAGGCAGTCCGATGGTATCCGCCGAGGAGCGGAGCACCCGCATCCGGTTGCCCCAAATCTCACATTCCGGACAGAACGGCCGGGAGACAGGGGTCAGGTCAGGGGTCCGTCAGGGGGCCAGGCCCGCACCGAACGGCAGGTTCCGCACCACGGTGAACGCGAGCACCAGCCCGCCCAGCACCCAGCCGTGGACCGCGCGCGGCGGTACGGGCAGCAGCGCCACCGCCGACACCACCGGACGCCGCCGCAGCACCTCCCGTACCCAGCACAGCCAGAGCACCGCGAGCGCCGGGAAGGCCACCGCCACCAGCGCGTTGGCGCCCAGCGCGGCGACCGCGTCGCCGTGCGCGACGGCGTGCGCCGCGCGCAGCCCGCCGCAGCCGGGACAGAGGACGCCGGTCAGGCTCAGCAGCGGGCAGGCCGGGTAGTGGCCGGGCTCGTTCGGGTCGACGGCGCCGACGAAGCCCACGGCCGCCACGGTCGCCACCAGCGCCGCGACGGGTGCGGCGAGCCGTACGAGGGGGCCGCGCCCCGGCCCGTACGCGGCACGCGGACCGGCGGGGCGACGCCACCACCCGCGGGCACCGGTCGGATCGCTCACACTCCCCACCTTCCCCGCCGGGCGCCCGCCGGTCCACCCGCGCGCGGTCGGTGACCGCGCGGGCGGGCCGGGACGGCGGTGCGCCGGGACGGCACGGGGGCCTGGCCCGGGGGCCGGGCCGACCTCACCGCCGGGCCGAGGTCAGCGCCGCGTCCCCGGTCGGGACCGCGCCCCGGTCAGGACTGCGCCGACGCCGTGGCCGGTTCCTGGCCCGCGGCCGCCTGCGGCGTCCCCTGCTCCCGCTTCTGCGGGACCGGCGCCTGCCGCTGCGGCTTCTGGCCCATACCGGCCGCGCGCATGGCCATACCCACCACGCCGCCGAGAAGGGCCACGGCGCCTCCGGCCGCGACGCCGACCGGCTCGGCCATCACCGTGTAGACCCCGCCGACGCAGAAGCCGAGGAAGGTGATGGTGACGCCGGTCCAGGCCGCCGGCGTGTGTCCGTGGTTGTTGCCCGCCATTGACTGCTCCTCATCGATGAACTGGGCGGACCTACGGAGCCCGCCCGCGCCATTCTCCCCCGCGCGCGGGGCCACCCGCCTCAGGGGGTGCCGTACGTGGGGTCCTCACCGCGGTCGAGCGCCTTCCACAGGTCCTCCGGCCGCTCGTCCGGGTCGGACGGCGGCGTCTTCCCGTCGCCCGCCGGACCCGCGCTCGCGGACCGCCCCGACCCCGCGGGCCGCCCGTCCGCGTCCGTCCGCCGTTCCGCCCGGGGCCCGCGGCCGGGGCGGCGGACGGTGCGCTCGTACCGGCCGCTGCCCGCCATCGACGGCCACGACCGCCCGTACACCAGCGCCAGCACGCCCGCGGCGAGCAGCAGCACGCCGCCCGCGGCCGAGACGTACGGCCAGGCGCTGTGCGTCACGTCGCCGATGCCGCTGCTCGCCAGCCCGCTGGCCTGCGCGGCCTTGTCCTTCAGCGCCGCGGTGTCGCGCGCGCCGAGGACGGCGGTCGCCACCGTCCCGGCGCCGCAGAGGGCCAGCAGCGCGGCGACACCGAACCGTACGGCCCGGCGCACCGCGAACACGGCGACCAGCGCGGCCAGCCCCACCAGGGCGAGCGCGCTGGGGAGTCCGCTGATGTCGTTGCCGTCGGCCTCCAGCGGGAGGGTCCCGTCGGCGAACGACGCGCTGCTCTCGCTCCACACCTGCCCGGCGGCCACCAGCACCAGGGCGGCGCCCAGCGCCCCGCACGGCAGCGCGGCCGCGAGCGCGCGGCGGGGCGCCCGGGTGGTGGCCCGGGTGGCGGCGGGGGGTTCGGAAGTCACGCCTCCACGCTACCGCCGAGCCGTCCGGCGGTGTCGACCGCCCTCAGCACGGCGGCGGCCTTGTTCCGGCACTCGATGTCCTCGGAGGCGGGGTCGGAGTCGGCGACCACACCGGCCCCGGCCTGCACGTACGCGGTGCCGCCGCGCAGCAGCGCCGTACGGATCGCGATGGCCGTGTCGGAGTCGCCCGCGAAGTCGAGGTAGCCGACGCAGCCGCCGTAGACGCCGCGCCGGGTGGGCTCCAGCTCCTCGATGATCTGGAGGGCGCGCGGCTTGGGCGCCCCCGAGAGGGTGCCCGCGGGGAAGCAGGCGGTGAGCGCGTCGAAGGCCGTACGGCCCTCCGCGAGGCGGCCGGTGACGGTGGACACGAGGTGCATGACGTGGCTGTAGCGCTCGACGGACATGAAGTCGACGACCTCGACGCTGCCGGGCGCGCACACCCGCCCCAGGTCGTTCCGGCCGAGGTCGACGAGCATCAGGTGCTCGGCGCGCTCCTTGGGGTCGGCCAGCATCTCGTCCGCGAGCGCCGCGTCCCGCTGCGGGGTGTCGCCGCGGGGCCGGGTGCCCGCGATGGGGTGCAGCAGGGCGTGCCCGTCCTCGACCTTGATCAGCGCCTCGGGGCTCGAACCGACCACGTCGAAGCCGCCGTCGTCGTCCTCGAAGCGGAACAGGTACATGTACGGGCTGGGGTTGGTGGCCCGCAGCACCCGGTACACGTCCAACACCCCCGCCGCGCACGGCGTCTCGAACCGCTGCGAGGGCACGACCTGGAACGCCTCGCCCGCCCGGATGCGTTCCTTGATGTCCTCGACCACCGCCCGGTACGGGGCGCCGCCGGTCCGCGCCGTGTACTCCGGCAGCCGGGACGGCGGCAGCGGCGTCGTGCCCGTGGGCACGGGACGCGCGAGGTCGGCGGTCATCGCGTCGAGGCGGGCCACGGCGTCGCGGTGGGCGTCGTCGACGCCGGTGTCGAGGTCGTTGTGGTTGATGGCGTTGGCGATGAGCAGCACCGTGCCGTCGCGGTGGTCGAGCACGGCGAGGTCGGACGCGAGCAGCATCGTCAGCTCGGGCACGCGCAGGTCGTCGACCGTGCTGTCGTCGAGCTTCTCCAGGCGGCGTACAACGTCGTAGCCGAGGTAGCCCACCATGCCGCCGGTGAACGGCGGGAGTTCACCGGCCTCGTGGAGGTCGCGCGGGGTGTGCAGGGCCTCGACGGTCTCGCGGAGCGCGTGCAGCGGGTCGCCGTCGGTGGGAACCCCGACGGGCGGGGTGCCGAGCCAGTGCGCCCGCCCGTCGCGGACGGTGAGGGCGGCGGAGCTGCGGACGCCGACGAAGGAGTAGCGGGACCACGTACGGCCGTTCTCCGCCGACTCCAGCAGGAACGTGCCCGGCCGCTCCCCCGCCAGCTTGCGGTAGAGCCCGACGGGGGTGTCCCCGTCCGCCAGCAGGCGCCGGGTGACCGGGATGACCCGGCGGTCCTTCGCGAGCGTACGGAAGGTGGCGAGGTCCGGTGTCGTCATGGCGCCTGTCTCCGGGGAGGTGGTGTGGTTCGGGGGAGGTCGAGGGGCGGGTGCGTCGCCGCGCGAACGGCCGGGCGGGGGGCGGGGGTTGCGGCCGTACGGGCCGCGGCCGGTCCGGTGCGGGGCCGGTCGGTTCGGCGGGGTCCGGGTGCGCGGTCCGGTGCGGGGTCAGTCGCCGGAGGCGAGCAGCCCGGCGTCGAAGCAGGTCCGGTCGCCGGTGTGGCAGGCGGCGCCGACCTGGTCGACCTTGACGAGGACGGTGTCGCCGTCGCAGTCGAGGGCGACGGACTTGACCCACTGGAAGTGGCCGGAGGTGTCGCCCTTCACCCAGTACTCGCCCCGGCTGCGCGACCAGTACGTGCAGCGGCCGGTGGTGAGCGTACGGTGCAGTGCCTCGTCGTCCATCCAGCCGAGCATCAGCACCTCGCCGGTGTCGTACTGCTGGGCGACGGCCGCGACGAGTCCGTCGGCGTTCCGCTTGAGCCGCCCGGCGACCGCCGGGTCGAGGGAGCCGGGGCCGTCGGAGGGGGTACGGGATGTGGCAGAGGACATGCGGCCATTCTGCCGTCCGACGGGCCGCCGGACGCACCCGCGTGGGACGTCGGGTAACGGAAGGGCGTACTCCGGGCGGCCGGGGGTAACAGCATGGTCCCGACAAGGGCTTTTCCCGTCCCTCGGCGACCGCATGTCAGTGCGATGGTGCATCCTTTCGGCATGAGCTTCCCTCCGCCGCCGCAAGACCCGTACGGCTCCGGCGCTCCCGGCTCGGGCGGCGGTTTCGGCCCGCCTCAGGGCTTCGGCCCGCCGGAACAGCCGGGCCCCTCCCAGGGTTACGGATACCCGGGCCCCCAGTCCGGTGGGTACGGCCCGCCGCCCGGCGGTCCCGGCCAGCCGCCCTACGGCACGCCGCCCCCGCCGCCCGGCGGGGGGAACAACGGCGGCAAGGTCGCCGCGATCCTCATCGGCGCCGTGCTGGTGGTGGGCCTGGTCGTGGGCGGCGTCATCCTGATGAACGGCGACGACGACGGCGACTCGGACAGCGCCAAGGCGACGAACACGCCGAGCGCCGGTGACACGCCGAGCAGTTCGGGTCTGCCGACGGACATCCCGACCGGCATACCCACCGACATCCCCAGCCCCAGCCTGCCCACGACGGGCGCCGACCCGACGACCGGGGACCTGGTGCCGTTCGTCGTCCTGGACCCGGGCCAGTGCTTCGACCACCCGGCGCTCAGCAGCGCCGTGACGGAGGTCGAGACCCGCTCGTGCAACGGGCCGCACAACGGCGAGGTGATCGCCAACGACAAGCTGACGGGCACCTTCTCCTCCGAGACGGAGCTCCAGAGCAAGGTCCTGGAGCTGTGCAAGGCGGACGCCGCCGAGCGGCTCAAGAAGATCCCGCAGGACGGCCGCAACTACTACTTCTACGCGATCTACCCGTCGTTGGAGACGTACCGCATCCGGGGCCAGGACACCATCTCCTGCTCCCTCACCCTCAGCAACTCCCTCAACGGCACGAAGCTCGACAAGCCCCTCCCGGGCTGACGGGCCCCACCGGCGTACGCTTGCGGCATGTCGACCCATGCCAAACGTGAACGCCTGCTCCTCGCCGACCTGCTGGAGTCCGCCGGGCCCGACGCCCCCACGCTGTGCGAGGGTTGGCGGACCCGCGACCTCGCCGCGCACGTCGTGGTGCGCGAGCGCCGCAGCGACGCGGCGGGCGGTCTCCTGCTCAAGCCGCTGGCCGCGCGACTGGAGCGGGTGCAGGGCGAGTTCGCCGCGAAGCCGTACGAGGAGCTGATCCACCTGCTGCGCACGGGGCCGCCGCGCATGTCCCCGTTCGCGCTGAAGCAGGTGGACGAGGCGGCGAACACGGTGGAGTTCTACCTGCACGCCGAGGACGTACGACGCGCCGGGGGCGACGGGATGCCGCGCGAGCTGGACCCGGTCTTCGCGGACGTGCTGTGGCGGCGGCTGGAGACGGCCGCGAAGCTGTACGGCCGCAAGTGCCCCGTCGGGCTCGTGCTGCGCCGCCCCAACGGGCAGACGACGGTGGCCCGCAAGGGCACGCCGGTCGTCACGGCCACCGGTGAGCCGTCCGAGCTGCTGATGTTCGTCACGGGTCGGCAGGACTCGGCCCGGGTGGAGCTGGACGGCGAGAAGGAAGCGGTGGCCCGCGCGCAGGAGGCGGGACTCGGTCTCTGACCCTCATCGGCACCCGTGACGGCGCCCCCGGAGCCTCGGCTCCGGGGGCGCCGTGCTGCCGTACGACCGCACCGCCCCGCCCCGCCCCGCGCCGTACGGCGTCAGTCCGCGAGGACGCGCGACGCGATCCGGGCGCCGGGGGACGCCTCCGCCAGGTACGCGGTCAACTCCTCGCCCGCCGCCGCGAGTTCGCCGTCCGTCAGCGGGCCGAGCGCGTCGCACACGAACAGGGCGCGCGTGGTGTCGTACGTGAGGCGGGTGCGTACGCACTGCCGCCAGTTCCAGCGGCGGCACGTGACGCCCGCGTCGTCGCGCCACACCACCTCACCGGGGCGCGGGTGCTCCACGGCCGGTTCGCCGCCGGTGGTGACCTCGAACGGCTCGTCGCCCTCGGCCCGTACGAGCCGGGCCGGGCCGCGGTAGTGGTCGAGGTCCTCGCCGCCCAGCGGCAGGGCGTGGGTGATCGACACCGCGTTGTAGAGGTCCGTGAGCCGGTCCACGCGGGGCAGCCCGGCGTCCAGACGGCGCAGCAGCGCCTCCGCGCTCGGGCGCGTGCGCTGGGGCTTCGCGCCGAAGGCGCGGAACGCCTCGCGCCACGCGGCGAGATGCGGGTGCTCCTCCGGGGGCGCGTCCGCGAACCGCGCGCGGGCCCGTTCCTCCGCGGCGGCGAGCACCCGTTCGCTGAGGTCGTCGCTGGGGCCCGGGGTCAGGCCGTCGGCGACGACGAGCAACGCGCGGTAGTCCGGGCGCAGTTCGCGTACGGCGGGATCGATGGCGGCGGTGTCCAGCCAGTGGTCGGCGTCGAAGGGCACGGGCTTCCTCAGGTCGCTGTGATGAACTGCCAGGTCCACCCTAGTGCACCACAGACCCCCGTCCAGCTGCCCGCGCGGTCACCCTCCGGTCACGCGTCCGCGTCCGCCCGGCGGTTGTTGCGGTCGACCTCCGGCATGTGCGTCTCCGCCCAGTCCCGGAGCGCGGCGAGCGGGCCGTCCAGCGACAGCCCCAGGTCGGTGAGCCGGTAGTGCACGCCCGGCGGCACGGTCGGTTCGACGCGGCGGGCCACCAGCCCGTCCCGTACGAGCGCGCGCAGCGTCACCGACAGCATCTTCTGCGAGACGCCCGGCATCCGGCGGCGCAGCTCCGCGAACCGGACCTCCCCCGGCGCCGCCTCGGCCAGCACCTTGATCGCCATCGACGTCCACTTGGTGCCGACGCGGTCCAGCAACTGCCGCGTGGGACAACGCGGATCGAACAGGTCGCCGCGCCCGGCCGGTACGTCCGTGGTCACCCGCAGCTCACCACCTGAGGGGAAAGTGCCGTCTTGGGCCGCCCACGCTAGCCGCCTAGCGTGCTCTTGTCACCATTGGTTACCGCCCACCACCTGGAGCTTCCCATGCCCGAACTCCCGCACGCCGTACGCCCGGAGCTGCGTTCCGTCACCCTCCCCGACGGCGTACGGCTGAACGTCGCCGTGACCGGCTCCGGCCCCGCCGTACTGCTGCTGCACGGCTTCCCGCACACCTGGGAGCTGTGGACGGACGTGATCGCGGGGCTCGCGGACCGCCACCGGGTGATCGCCCCGGACCTGCGCGGGTTCGGCGCGAGCGACCGGGCCGCGGACGGCTACGACGCGGAGACGCTCGCCGGGGACGCGGCGGCGCTGCTCGCGGCGCTGGACGTACGGTCGGCCGCCGTCGTCGGCATCGACGCGGGCACGCCGCCCGCGTTCCTGCTCGCGCTGCGCCGCCCGGGGCTCGTACGGCGGCTCGTCGTCATGGAGTCCCTGCTCGGCGGGCTCCCCGGCGCGGAGGACTTCCTCGCGGACGGGCCGCCGTGGTGGTTCGGCTTCCACGCCGTGCCGGGACTGGCCGAGACGGTGCTGGAGGGGCACGAGGCGGAGTACGTCGACTGGTTCCTGCGCGCGGGCACGCTCGGCGAGGGGGTGCGCCCGGAGCTGCGGGACGCGTTCGTCCGCGCGTACACCGGGCGGGAGGCGCTGCGGTGCGCCTTCTCGTACTACCGGGCGCTGCCCACGAGCGCCGCCCAGCTCGCGCGGGCCACGGCGGGCGCGCGGCTGACCGTGCCGACCCTGGCGGTGGGCGCCCGGCCCGTCGGCCCGGCCCTTGAGCGGCAGCTCCGGCCGCTCGCGGACGACCTGACGGGGCACGTCCTCGAGGACTGCGGGCACATCGTGCCGCTGCACCGCCCGCACCAACTGCTGGCCCTGCTCCGCCCGTTCCTGTCCACCACCCCGGAGTGACCCGTACGGGCGCCGGGGTCGCGGCCGTGGGGCTACGCCTTCCAGTCCCGCAGCCGCCGCGCGACGTCCCCGAGGTCCAGCCGCTCCCCCCGGATGTCCCGCACCAGCTGGACCATCCCACCGGGCGGGGGCCGCAGCGGCGCACCCGCGAGCCCGCAGTACGCCCACGCACAGGTGGCCCCGATGATGCCGTTGTAGTCCTTGAAGGGCCGCAACCGCACGATCGTCTCCAGCAGCACGGCCGCACGGGTCGGCGTCTCCTCGTAGTACGTCTCACCGGCGAACCGCTCGAACCTGTGGCGCTCCACCGCGGCGTGCAGCGCACCCCAGTCCCGCAGCGACGGGTCCTCGGGGACATGCGTCGCCTGGATCTCCAGAACCCAGCCCGCGTCGATGTATAAGGTCACCGGTCGCCTTCCTCGAACGCGTCCAGGAACTCCGGCGCCAGCACGCCGAACTTCTCGCTGGCCTCCGCGGTGAAGTGCTTCCGCTGCCGTCTGCGCACCACGTCCTCGGTCAGGATGTCGTGCGCCAGCCGTTTGATCGCCAGGCCCTGCTCCTTCGCCTCGGCACGCAGCTCGGCCAGCTCTTCCTCGGTGAACTCGATCGTGATTCCAGGCATGCGATCAGACTAGACACACCGCAACCCGAATCGCTACCAGGTTCACTACCAAGGGTGATCCACGGCCCGGCGTTGACGCCCGCCGCCCCCTCAGTCGCGCCCCACCCGCTCCTCCAGGATGCGTTGCAGCTCGCGGGCCGCGCGGGTCGGGGAGACGTCGCCGCGGTGCGCGACCGAGATGGTGCGGTGCAGGCCGGGCGCGGTGAACGGGGTGGTGCGCAGGCCCGAGCGGGCCCCGACCATGCCGGGGACGACGGCCACGCCGAGCCCGGCCCGTACGAAGCCCAGCACCGCGTCCATCTCGCCGCCCTCGACGCCCAGCACCGGTTCGAACCCGGCGGCGCGGCAGGCCGCCAGCGTGAGGTCCCGCAGGTCGTAGCCGCGCCGGAACATCGCCAGCGGCCGGTCGCGCAGGTCCTCGATACGGATACGGGATCGGCGTACGGGCGGGGGCGCGTCCGGCGCGGAGACCACCACCAGCTCCTCCCGGAGCAGCTCCGCCGTGGTGAGCGCGGGGGCGTGTCCGAGGAGCGGGGTGATGATCAGCGCGAGGTCCAACTCACCGGCGGCGAGCACCCGTACGAGGTCCTGGGAGCCGTCCTCGTGGACGACGAGTTCGACGCCCGGGTAGCTGTCGTGGAACGCCCGCAGCACCCCCGGCACGATGCTCGCGCACAGGCTGGGCGGCGCCCCGAGGCGGACCCGCCCGCGGCGGAGCTGGGCGGCCTCCTGGACCTCGCGACGGGCGGTCTCGGTGTCGGCGAGGATGCGGCGGGCGAGCGGCAGCAGGGCCTCACCCGCGTCGGTGAGGGAGATGTGGCCGCGGGCGCGGTGGAAGAGTTCGGCGCCCAACTCCCGTTCCAGGGCGCGGATCTGCTGCGACAGGGACGGCTGGGCGACGTGTTCGCGTCGGGCGGCGCGGGTGAAGTGGCGGGTGTCGGCTACGGCGGCGAAGTAGCGGAGCTGCTGGAGCTGCATACGGCGAGGGTAGGCGCCGTGGATAGTCACTGCCTATCGAAAGCAGCGGAACCATGTCTTGGACTGATGCCCCGGCCGCTCTCTACCGTCGGCTCCATGGCACTGGTGACGCGGACGCGGACGCGCTCGGACGGGCGCGGGAGCAGGGCGGCGGGCGGCTCGGCGGACGGCCCCGGGAGCGGCGGCCCGGGGGACGGCGCCGCGAGCGGGGCGGCGGCACGGCGGACGCCCGTACGGGGAGCGGCGCGGCAGCCGTCCCTGGTGACGCTCGTGTGGCGGTCGACCGTCGGCAAGAAGGCGGTGATGGCGGTCACCGGCCTGATCATGCTGGCGTACCTGGTCGGGCATCTGCTGGGGAACCTCAAGGTGTTCTTCGGCCCGGACGACATGAACGGCTACGCGCACTGGCTGCGCACCATCGGCGAACCCGTCCTGCACCACGGCTGGTTCATCTGGCTGGCCCGCGTCGTCCTGCTGGCCGCCGTCGTGCTGCACGGCGTCTCCGCGTACCAGCTGAGCCGCCGGGGCGGGGCCGCGCGGCCCGTGGCGTACGCGCATCCGCGGCGGCCCCGCAACCACCGCGGCGACTACGCGACGCGCACGATGCGCTGGGGCGGCGTGATCCTCGCGCTGTTCCTCGTGTGGCACCTGCTCGACCTGACCACCGGCACGGTCAACCCCCGGGGCGAGGAGGGCCACCCGTACGAGAACATCGTGGCGACCTTCGGCACCTGGTACGGCAACACCGTCTACATCGTGGCGATGCTCGCCCTCGGACTGCACGTCCGGCACGGCTTCTGGAGCGCCGCCCAGACCCTCGGCGTGAACAGCGCGCGGCTCGACCGGGGGCTGAAGCTCACCGCGAACGGGCTGGCCCTGGTGCTGACCGCCGGATTCGTCTCCATCCCCCTGGCCGTGATGACGGGAGTCGTGAGCTGACCATGGCCGACGCACACAGCACCACAGCGGCGGACGGGCCCCGGGAAACCGGGGCGGCCGCCCCGTACACCGACTACGCCGTCGGCGCGCCGCTCGTCGACACCAAGGCCCCCGACGGGCCCGTGGCCGACCGCTGGAAGCGCCGCCGCTTCGAGGCGAAGCTGGTCAACCCGGCGAACCGGCGCAAGCACACCGTCATCGTCGTCGGCACCGGCCTGGCCGGGGGCGCGGCGGGCGCCTCGCTGGCCGAACAGGGCTACCGCGTCGTGCAGTTCTGCTACCAGGACTCCCCCCGGCGCGCCCACTCCATCGCCGCGCAGGGCGGCATCAACGCGGCGAAGAACTACCGCAACGACGGCGACTCCGTGCACCGCCTCTTCTACGACACCGTCAAGGGCGGCGACTTCCGCTCCCGCGAGTCGAACGTGCACCGCCTCGCGGAGGTGTCGGTGGAGATCATCGACCAGTGCGTCGCGCAGGGCGTGCCGTTCGCGCGGGAGTACGGCGGGCTGCTGGACACGCGGTCGTTCGGCGGCGTGCAGGTCTCCCGTACGTTCTACGCCCGGGGGCAGACGGGGCAGCAGCTGCTGCTCGGCGCGTACCAGGCGCTGTCCCGGCAGATCGCCGCCGGGAGCGTGGAGATGCACCCGCGCACCGAGATGCTGGACCTGGTCGTGGTCGACGGGCGGGCCCGGGGCATCGTGGCGCGGGACCTGGTGACCGGCCGCGTCGACACGTACCTCGCGGACGCCGTGGTGCTCGCCACCGGCGGCTACGGCAACGTCTTCCACCTCTCCACCAACGCCAAGAACTCCAACGCCACCGCCGTCTGGCGGGCCCACCGGCGCGGCGCGCACTTCGCCAACCCGTGCTTCACGCAGATCCATCCGACGTGCATCCCGCGCGCGGGCGACCACCAGTCGAAGCTGACGCTGATGAGCGAGTCGCTGCGGAACGACGGCCGGATCTGGGTGCCGAAGGCGCGCGGCGACGACCGGCCGCCCGCCACGATCCCGGAGGACGAGCGGGACTACTACCTGGAGCGGCAGTACCCCTCGTTCGGCAATCTCGTACCGCGCGACATCGCCTCCCGCGCCGCGAAGAACGTGTGCGACGAGGGCCGTGGCGTCGGTCCCGGCGGGCAGGGTGTGTACCTGGACTTCGCGGACGCGCTCGCCCGGATGGGCCGGGCGGCGGTGGAGGCGCGGTACGGGAACCTCTTCGAGATGTACGAGCGGATCACCGCCGAGAACCCGTACGAGGTCCCCATGCGGATCTACCCGGCGATCCACTACACGATGGGCGGCCTCTGGGTCGACTACGACCTCCAGACCACCGTGCCCGGCCTGTTCGCCGTCGGGGAGGCCAACTTCTCCGACCACGGCGCCAACCGGCTCGGCGCCTCCGCCCTCATGCAGGGCCTGGCCGACGGCTACTTCGTGCTGCCCGCCACCCTCAACGACTACCTCGCCGGGCACTGGCACGACGAGGTCCCCGACCACCATCCGGCCGTCGAGGAGGCGGTCGGCGCGGTCACCGACCGGCTGTACGCCCTGCTGTCCAACGACGGCGACCGCACCCCCGACTCGTTCCACCGCGAGCTGGGCGAGGTGATGTGGGACGAGTGCGGCATGTCCCGTACGGAGCCGGGGCTGCGCAAGGCGCTGGACCGGATCCCGGCGCTCCGCGAGGAGTTCTGGCGGCGCGTCCGCGTGCCCGGCAGCGGCGAGGCACTCAACCAGTCGCTGGAGAAGGCCAACCGGGTCGCGGACCACCTGGAGCTGGCCGAGCTGATGTGCCTGGACGCCCTGCACCGCACCGAGTCGTGCGGCGGCCACTTCCGCGAGGAGAGCCGTACGGCGGACGGCGAGGCGGCACGGGACGACGAGGCGTTCTCGTACGTCGCCGCCTGGGAGTTCACCGGCACCGGACGCCCGCCGACGCTCCACCGCGAGCAGCTGACCTTCGAGTACGTCCACCCCACCCAGCGGAGCTACACGTGAACCTCCACCTGCGCATCTGGCGCCAGCCCGGCCCGGACGCCGAGGGCGCCATGACCACGTACGAGATGACGGGCGTCAGCCCCGACATGTCGTTCCTGGAGATGCTCGACACCCTGAACGAGGAGCTGGCTGAGCGCGGCGAGGAGCCCGTCGCGTTCGACCACGACTGCCGCGAGGGCATCTGCGGGGCGTGCGGCATGGTCATCAACGGGCAGCCGCACGGGCCGGAACGGACCACCGCGTGCCAGCTGCACATGCGGCACTTCGCGGACGGCGACACGATCGACGTGGAGCCGTGGCGGGCGGCGGCGTTCCCGGTCGTACGGGACCTGGTGGTGGACCGGTCGGCGTTCGACCGGATCATCGGCTCCGGCGGCTACGTGACCGCGCCGACGGGCAGCGCCCCGGAGGCGCACGCGACTCCGGTGCCGAAGGCTGCGGCGGACACCGCGTTCGAGAACGCGGAGTGCATCGGCTGCGGGGCGTGCGTGGCGGCGTGCCCGAACGGGTCGGCGATGCTGTTCACCTCGGCGAAGGTCGTCCACCTCAACTCGCTGCCGCAGGGGGCGCCCGAGCGGGAGACGCGGGTGCTGGACATGGTCGGGCAGATGGACGCGGAGGGCTTCGGCGGCTGCACCAACACCGGCGAGTGCGCGACGGCCTGCCCGAAGGGCATCCCGCTGCCGTCGATCGCGGCGATGAACCGCGAGTACCTGCGGGCGGCGCGGCGTACGGGGCGCTGACGGGAGCATCTAGCATCGCCGTATGGGTTCCGAGGAGCAGGCGCAGGGCGGACGGCCGCAGGACGAACAGGCCCTGCGGGAGGCGGCGGACGCGGGCGACGCCGAGGCGATGCACGGACTGGCGCGGCGGCTGATGGAACGGCGCGAGACGTACGTCGAGGCCGAGGTGTGGTGCCGGCTCGCCGCCGACCACGGGCACGTCGAGGCGATGCACGGGTTGGCGCAGATCCTGCACGCGCGGGGTGAACTGCCGGGCGCCGAGGAGTGGTTCCGGCGGGCGGCCGACGCGGGGCACGAGGAGGCGCTGCACCGCGTACCGCTGCTGCTCCAGGAACGCGGCGAACGGGCCGAGGCGGAGGGCTGGTTGCGGCGCGCGGCCGAGGACGGGCGGCCCCGGGCGATGTACAACCTCGGGGTGCTGCTGCGGGACGGCGGGCGGGACGACGAGGCGGAGCCGTGGTTCCGGCGGGCGGCGGACGCGGGGCACGTCGACGCGATGTTCAACCTGGGCGCCGGGCTGTTCGAGCGCGGCGACCTGGCGGCGGCGGAGACCTGGCTGGGGCGCGCCGCCGACCACGGCGACGCGGACGCGGCGGCGGGGCTGGCGGTCGTACGACGGGCGCGCGGCGAGGGCTGAGCGCGGGCGCGGGGGCGCGTACGGGCGATGCGTACGGCGGCGGGTGGGGCGCGTACGGCCCGTCAACCCGCCGCCGCCGAGGCTCACTTCATCGGGTGGTCCGCCGGGCCCGCCCGGCGGTCCGGCCCTCACCGCACCGGGCGGCCCGCCTCCCGCAGCGCGTCCTTGACCTGACCGATCCGCAGGTCACCGAAGTGGAAGACGGACGCGGCCAGTACGGCGTCGGCACCCGCGTCGACCGCGGGCGGGAAGTCCGCGAGCCGCCCCGCGCCGCCGCTGGCGATCACCGGTACGGCCACGTGGCGGCGGACGGCGGTGAGCATCTCCGTGTCGTAGCCGTCCTTGGTGCCGTCCGCGTCCATGGAGTTCAGCAGGATCTCGCCCGCGCCCAACTCGGCGCCGCGGTGCGCCCACTCGACCGCGCAGACGCCCGTACCGCGCCGTCCGCCGTGTGTGGTGACCTCGTAACCGGAAGCCGTGCCGGGGGCGCGGCGCGCGTCCACGGACAGCACCAGCACCTGGCTGCCGAACCGTTCGGCGACCTCCCGGATCAGCTCCGGGCGGGCCAGCGCCGCCGTGTTGACACCGACCTTGTCGGCGCCCGCGCGCAGCAGCCGGTCCACGTCGTCGGTGGTACGGACGCCGCCGCCCACGGTCAGCGGGATGAACACCTGCTCGGCGGTGCGGCGTACGACGTCGTACGTGGTGGCGCGGTCGCCGGAGGAGGCGGTGATGTCGAGGAACGTCAGCTCGTCGGCGCCCTCCGTGTCGTACAGCTTCGCCATCTCGACGGGGTCGCCCGCGTCGCGCAGGTTCTGGAAGTTGACGCCCTTGACGACGCGTCCGGCGTCGACGTCCAGGCAGGGGATGACACGTACGGCCAGGGTCACGGGGTGGCCCCCTCCGCCGCGCCCGTACCGGCGCCGCCGCCCCGGTACGCCTCCAGCTCGACCTCCACCAGGATGCGGGAGTCCACGAAGCCGGAGACCACGACGAGCGTCGCCGCCGGGCGGACCGCGTCGAACAGCTCGCGGTGCGCGCGGGCGACGTCGTCCACGTCCCGCGCGTGCGTCAGGTACATGCGGGTGCGGATCACCGCGTCCGCGCCGAGCCCGAACGGCTCCAGCGCCGCCAGCCCGTTCGCGAACGCCGCGCGGGCCTGCTCGTACGGCGAGCCCTCGCCGATCACCACACCGTCGGTCAGCGGTGTCGTGCCCGCGACCAGCACCCGGTCGCCCGCGGCGACCGCCCGCGCGAAGCCGATGGTCTCCTCCCAGGGGCTGCCCGACTGCACACGCTCGACACGGGGGGTACGGGTCATGGGGCGACGGCCTCCAGAGCCTCTTCGAGGGTGAACTCCCGGGCGTAGAGGGCCTTCCCGACGATCGCGCCCTCCACGCCCTCCGGCGTCAGCGCGGCGATCGCCCGCAGGTCGGCGAGCGACGAGACGCCGCCCGACGCGACCACGGGCCGGTCGGTGGCGGCGCAGACGCCGCGCAGCAGCTCCAGGTTGGGGCCCTGGAGGGTGCCGTCCTTGTTGATGTCGGTGACCACGTACCGCGCGCAGCCCTCGCCGTCCAGGCGCGCCAGCGTCTCGTACAGGTCGCCGCCGTCCCGCGTCCAGCCGCGCCCGCGGAGCGTGCGCCCGCGTACGTCGAGGCCGACCGCGATCCGGTCGCCGTGCTCCGCGATGATCTTCGCGACCCACTCGGGGCTCTCCAGCGCGGCCGTGCCGAGGTTGACCCGGGTGCAGCCGGTGGCGAGGGCGGCGGCCAGCGACGCGTCGTCGCGGATGCCGCCGGACAGCTCCACCTTGATGTCCATGGCCCCGGTCACCTCCGCGATCCGCTCGCGGTTGTCGCCGGTGCCGAACGCGGCGTCCAGGTCGACGAGATGGAGCCACTCGGCGCCCGCGCGCTGCCAGGCGACCGCCGCCTGGAGCGGGTCGCCGTACGACGTCTCGGAGCCGGACTCGCCGTGCACGAGGCGTACGGCCTGGCCGTCGCGGACGTCGACGGCGGGGAGGAGTTCGAGGGTGGGCGTGCCGGACGGCGCGCCGGAGGGGGTGGGCATCAGAGGGTACCGATCCAGTTGGTCAGCAGCTGCGCTCCGGCGTCGCCGGACTTCTCGGGGTGGAACTGGGTGGCCCACAGCGGGCCGTTCTCGACGGCGGCCACGAACGGGTCGCCGTGCGTCGTCCAGCTGACGAGCGGGGTGGGCATCGCGGCGTGCGTGGCCTCCAGCTCCCAGTCGTGGACGGCGTAGGAGTGCACGAAGTAGAACCGCTCGCCGGACGGCACGCCCGCGAACAGCCGGGAACCGGCCGCCGCGTCGACGGTGTTCCAGCCCATGTGCGGTACGACGTCCGCCTTCAGCGGGCCGACCGTGCCGGGCCACTCGTCCAGCCCGGCGGTCTCCGTACCGTGCTCGACGCCGCGCGCGAAGAGGATCTGCATGCCGACGCAGACGCCCAGCACGGGACGGCCCCCGGCGAGCCTCCGTTCGACGATCCACTCCCCGCGGACCTCCCGCAGGCCCGCCATGCACGCGGCGAACGCGCCGACGCCGGGCACGAGCAGCCCGTCGGCGGCCATCGCCCGGTCGTAGTCGCGGGTGATCTCGACCTCCGCGCCCGCGCGCGCGACGGCGCGCTCGGCGGAACGGACGTTCCCGAAGCCGTAGTCGAGGACGACGACGCGCTTCGCGGGCGACGCGGCGCTCACGACCACACCGCCAGCCGCATGATTCCGCCGAGCAGCGACATGCCCGCGGCGAAGCCGAGCAGGACGACGAGACCGCGCGGCATCTCCTGCTTCCAGAAGGAGACGGCGCCGCCGAGGAAGAACAGCCCGACGAAGATCAGCAGTGCCGACAGACCCGTCACAGCGCGCCCTTCGTGGAGGGGATGCCGGTCTGCCGCGGGTCGATCTCCGAGGCGTGGCGCAGGGCCCGCGCCAGCGCCTTGAACTGGCACTCGACGATGTGGTGCGCGTTGCGCCCGTACGGCACGTGGACGTGCAGCGCGACCTGCGCCTGGGCGACGAACGACTCCAGGATGTGCCGCGTCATCGTCGTGTCGTAGTCGGCGCCGATCATCGGCGCCATCCCGTCCGGCTCGCTGTGCACCAGGTACGGGCGGCCCGACAGGTCGACGGTCACGTGCGCGAGGGACTCGTCCAGCGGCACCGACGCGTTGGCGAACCGTACGATGCCGCGCTTGTCCCCCAGGGCCTCCCGGAAGGCGGCGCCGAGCGCGAGGGACGTGTCCTCGATCGTGTGGTGGCTGTCGATGTGCAGGTCGCCGTCGGTCTTCACGGTGAGGTCGAACAGGCCGTGCCGACCGAGCTGGTCGAGCATGTGGTCGTAGAAGCCGACGCCTGTCGACACGTCGACGTTCCCGTGTCCGTCGAGGTCGATCTCGACGGCGACGGACGTCTCCTTGGTGGTGCGCTCGGCGCGGCCGGTACGGGTCATGCTGCGTTCTCCTTCATGAGCTTGCGTACGGCGTCCAGGAACGCGTCGTTCTCGGCCGGGGTGCCCGCGCTGACCCGCAGCCACCCCGGCACCCCGTTGTCGCGGACCAGGACGCCCTCGTCCAGCAGCCGCCGCCAGAAGGCGTGGGCGTCGGTGAAGCGGCCGAACTGCACGAAGTTGGCGTCGGAGTCGGTGACCTCGCAGCCCGCCGCCCGCAACTCCGCGACCAGCCGGTCCCGTTCGGCCTTCAGCTGCTCGACGTAGCCCAGCAGCGTGTCGGTGAACTCCAGCGCGGCCAGCGCCGTGGCCTGGGTGACGGCCGACAGGTGGTACGGCAGCCGCACCAGTTGCACGGCGTCGACCACGGCGGGTGCGGCGGCGAGGTAGCCGAGGCGGAGACCGGCGGCGCCGAACGCCTTGGACATGGTGCGGGACAGCACCAGCCGCGACCGGCCCTCGATCAGCGGCAGCAGCGACGCGCCGTGGCTGAACTCGCCGTACGCCTCGTCCACGACCACCAGCGCGCCACCGCTGTCCGCCCGCGCGGCCTGCGCCGCCTCGTACAGCGCCAGCACCGTGTCGGCGTCCACGGCCGTGCCGGTGGGGTTGTTGGGCGAGCAGACGAAGACGACGTGCGGCCGGTGCTCGGTGACGGCGCGGACGGCGGCGTCCGTGTCGATGGTGAAGTCCTCGCGGCGCGGCCCGGAGAGCCAGCCGGTGCCGGTGCCGCGGGCGATGAGCGCGTGCATCGAGTACGACGGCTCGAAGCCCAGCGCCGTACGGCCCGGACCGCCGAACGCCTGGAGGAGCTGCTGGAGCACCTCGTTCGACCCGTTGGCGGCCCACACCTGGGCGCGCCCGACGGGGTGGCCGGTGGTGCGGGTGAGGTACTCCGCCAGGCCGGTGCGCAGCTCGACGGCGTCCCGGTCGGGGTAGCGGTTGAGGGAGCGGGCGGCGTCGGCGACGCGCTCCGCGATGCGGGCGACGAGCGGTTCGGGCAGGGGGTAGGGGTTCTCGTTGGTGTTCAGCCGGACCGGTACGTCCAACTGGGGCGCGCCGTACGGGGACTTGCCGCGCAGCTCGTCGCGTACGGGCAGCTCGTCCGGGCCGCCGGGGTCCGTGCCGGGCGCGGGGTCCGTGCCGGTGCCGTTCACGACGCGCCGTCCTCGAAACGGGCCGTGACGGCCGAACCGTGCGCGGGCAGGTCCTCGGCCTCCGCGAGCGTCACGACGTGGTGGGCGACCTCGGCCAGCGCCTCCCGCGAGTAGTCCACGACGTGCACGCCGCGCAGGAACGACTGCACCGAGAGGCCCGAGGAGTGGCAGGCGCAACCGCCCGTCGGCAGCACGTGGTTGGAGCCCGCGCAGTAGTCCCCGAGGGAGACCGGCGCGTACGGGCCGACGAAGACGGCGCCCGCGTTCGTCACCCGGGCGGCGACGGCGGCGGCGTCCGCGGTCTGGATCTCCAGGTGCTCGGCGGCGTACGCGTTGACGACCGCGAGGCCGTGCTCCACGTCGTCCACCAGCACGATCCCGGACTGCCGCCCGGCCAGCGCCTCGGTGATCCGCTCCCGGTGCCGGGCTGCGGCCACCCGCGGCGCCAGCTCCCGTTCGACGGCCGCCGCCAGCGACTCGGACGGCGTGACCAGTACGGCGGCGGCGAGCGTGTCGTGCTCGGCCTGGCTGATCAGGTCGGCGGCGACGTGCGCCGGGTCGGCGGTGTCGTCCGCGAGGACGGCGATCTCGGTGGGCCCGGCCTCGGCGTCGATCCCGATCCGGCCCTTGAGCAGCCGCTTCGCCGCGGCCACGTAGACGTTCCCGGGCCCGGTGACCAGCTGCGCCGGGCGGCACTCCTCGGTGCCGTACGCGAACATGGCGACGGCCTGCGCCCCGCCCGCCGCGTGCACCTCGTCCACGCCGAGCAGCGCGCACGCCGCGAGGATCGTGGGGTGCGGCAGCCCGTCCCACTCGGTGCCGGGCGCGGACTGCGGCGGCGACGAGACGGCCAGCGAGGCGACGCCCGCCTCCTGCGCGGGGACGACGTTCATGACGACGGACGACGGGTAGACCGCCTTGCCGCCCGGTACGTACAGGCCGACGCGCTCCACCGGCACCCACCGCTCGGTGACGGTGCCGCCCGGCACGACCCGTACCGTCGAGTCCGTACGGCGCTGCTCGCGGTGGACGGCGCGGGCGCGGCGGACGGACTCCTCCAGGGCGGCCCGTACGGCCGGGTCCAGCACGTCGAGCGCGCGGCGCAGCGCCTCGGCCGGGACCCGGACCCGTTCGATGGCGCAGCCGTCGAAGCGCGCGGCGTGGTCGATCAGCGCCGCGGTGCCACGATGGCGGACGTCGTCGCAGATCGGCCGCACCTTCTCCAGGGCGGCTTCGACGTCCAGCTCGGCGCGCGGCAGCAGGCTGCGGTCGACTCCGTCACCCGTCGCTCCGGCGTCGCCGGAGGGGACAGAACCCCGCAGATCGATTCGGGAGATCACGAAACCCATTCTCGCAGACCGGTTCCGGCCGACGGACTTCCGTATCACTGACTGATATCCGCCCCACAAGGGTCTCGTCGCCACTGGCGTTCGTCCGGTCACGGAGGGGTAAGGGACGGGGAGACCTGGGAGCTTGGGGGAGGGGACACGTGAGCGATCCGTCGGACTCGGGAGAACCGCCGGCCGGGCTGCAACTGACCACCGCGGAATGGGGGATGTGGCAGGCGTTCCGCAACGGCAGCGAGTACGACCTGAGCAGCGGCGAGGCCGAGCTGGACGACCCGAACGGCGAGCACGAGTGGGGCCCGCGCCGCAGCGTGCGCGCCCGCGTGCTCGCGCTGCTGCTGCTGCACGGGCCGCCCGCGCTCCTCGGCCGGGTCGCGTCGCTGCACCTCACGGGCGCGTACGTGACGGGGAAGCTGAACCTCTCGGGCGGCACCATCGAGCCGTACTTCGAGCTGCGCCAGTGCCGCTTCGAGAAGGAGGTGCTGATGCCCGAGGCGCACATGTCCACCGCCCGGCTGGTCAACTGCTACCTCCCGCGCCTGGAGGCCGCGCGCGTCCGCACCGAGGGCGACCTGCACCTGGCCCGGTGCAGCATCCCCGGCGGCATCCGCCTCACCGACGCCACCATCGGCACCGACCTGCTGCTGAACGAGGCCACCGTCGGCAGCGGCCGCCACATCCGCGCGATCGCCGCCGACGGGCTGAACGTGTCGCAGGAACTCCAGGCCAGCCTGCTCGTGACGGACGGCGAGGTGTCGCTGCGGGGCGCGACGGTGGGCGGCTCGCTGTTCATGTACGGCAGCGTGCTGCGGAACAGGCACGGCCGGTACGCGCTGCACGCGCCGCAGTTGACCGTCGACCAGTTCGCGCACTTCGCCGACGCCGAACCGGACCGCTCCCGGCTGATCGGCAGCGCCACCCCGCCGACCGGCACCTACTACCCGTACACCACCCCGGGCGCGGCCCGGCGGCGTACGAAGCGCTTCGAGTGCACGGGCGGCGTGAAGCTGGACGACGGGCGGTTCGGCAGCCAACTCGTCCTGGACAACGCGCGGTTCCAGCTGGAACGGGACCAGGAGCTGTCGCTGCGCCGCGTCACCACGCCGGAGCTGTGCTTCACCTCGCAGGCGCCCGAGCGCGGCGTGGTGGTGCTGTCCGGGGCCACGGTGGAGAACCTGGTGGACAAGGTCGGCAGCTGGCCGAAGGACGAGCGGCTGTGGATGGCCGGATTCACGTACCAGCAGCTGATCCACCGTGGCCACTTCTCGCTCCAGCAGCGGCTCCAGTGGCTGGCCGCGGCGACGCCCGAGTACTCCCCCGGCCCGTACGAGCAGCTCGCCAACGTCTACCGGCTCAGCGGCGAGGACGCCGACGCGCGCGCCGTGCTGCTGGCGAAGCAGCGAAGGCGGCGCGAGACGCTGCCGCTGGCGGGCAAGTTGTGGGGCTACCTCCAGGACCTCACGGTCGCCTACGGGTACCGGCCGGGGCAGGCGGCGCTCTGGATGGCGGTCGTCTGGTGCGCGGGCGTGGTGGTCTTCGGCGCCGAGCCGCCGCCCCCGCTGCGGGAGGGCGAGGCGCCGCAGTGGAACGCGGTGCTGTACTCGCTGGACCTGCTGCTGCCCGTCATCACCTTCGGGCACGACACGGCCTGGGACCCCCGCGGCGGCTACCAGTGGCTGGCCGCCGCGATGATCCTGCTGGGCTGGATCCTGGCCACGACGGTCGCGGCGGGGGCGACCCGGCTGCTGCGGCGGCAGTGACCGGCGGGGCGTACGGCGTACGTGCGCGGGACGGGAACGGAAGGAGGGGCGCGTACGGGGCGGCGGGCGCGGGCCGGGCGGACGTACGGGTGACGGCGGGCCACGGGTGGGGCTCCGGAGGCTTTAGGCTTACCGGTCGTGACCACCGCGCTTCCGATCTTCCCGCTCAACTCGGTGCTGTTCCCGGGCCTCGTGCTGCCCCTGAACATCTTCGAACCGCGGTACCGCGCCCTCATGCGCGACCTGCTGGAGATCCCCGAGGACGCGCCGCGCCGCTTCGGCGTCGTCGCCATCCGCGACGGCCGCGAGGTGGCGCCGACCGCGACCGGGCTGCCGGACGGAGCGCAGCCGTCGGGCGCCGACCCGACGGCGGGCTTCGGACCGGACCCGATGAAGTCGTTCTACGGCGTCGGCTGCGTCGCCGACGCCTCCACCATCCGCGAGCGCGGCCACGGCGGCGCGGCGGACGGTACGGACGGCGGGCCGGGCTCGGGCGGACCTGGTGACGACGACGCGGACGGCGACGGGGACCGCGGCGGCTACGAGGTGCTCGCCACCGGCACCACCCGCTTCCGGCTGCTGTCCGTCGACGCCAGCGGGCCGTATCTCGTCGGTGAGGTCGAGGAGTTGGAGGAGACCGACGGCGAGGGCGCGGGGGCCCTCGCCTCGGGCGTGCTACGCGCGTTCCGCGCCTACCAGAAGCGCCTCGCCAGCGCCCGCGAACGCACCCTCGCCGCCGGGCAGGAGCTGCCGGACGACCCTTCGGTCGTCTCGTACCTGGTGGCCGCCGCGACCGTGCTGGACACCCCCGCGAAGCAGCGGCTGCTCCAGGCACCGGACACCGCGACGCGGCTCGCGGAGGAGCTGAAACTCCTTCGCCGGGAGACCGCCGTGATCGGTAAGCTCCCCTCCCTCCCGGCGGCGGAGCTGACCCGCCGCCCCACCAGCCCCAACTGAGGCCGTCCGGACCGGCGACGGCCCCGCCGGGGCCGAGCCCGGACCGAGGCCATGGCGAAGAAGAAGCAGAAGCAGCAGTCGTCCGCGACCCCCGCGACCGTCGCCGCCACCCGGGCGGGGGTGCCCTTCACCACCCACGCGTACGCGCACGACCCGGCCGCCCCCTCGTACGGCGAGGAGGCCGCCGAGGCCCTCGGCCTCTCCCCCGGCCAGGTCTTCAAGACGCTCGTCGCGGACGTGGACGGCGCGCTCACCGTCGCCGTCGTACCCGTCTCCGGCTCGCTCGACCTCAAGGCGCTCGCGGCCGCCGTCGGCGGCAAGCGGGCGGCGATGGCCGACCCGGCCGCCGCCGAACGCGCCACCGGCTACGTGCTGGGCGGCATCTCGCCGTTGGGGCAGCGCAGGGAGCTGCCCACGGTGGTGGACGCGTCGGCGGCGGAACGGGAGACGGTCTGCGTCTCGGCGGGTCGGCGCGGCCTGGAGATCGAGCTGGCCCCGGCGGACCTGGTCGCCCTGACGGGGGCGCGTACGGCGCCGATCGCGCGCGGGTGAGCCCCGGCCCGGGTGGGCCGGGCACGGCCCCACCGCTCAATGGCTGCCCGCGAGTTCGCCGCTGAGCCGGTCGTGGAGCCGGGCGCTGGAGTCGTTCAGCCCGGTGATCTCGACGGTCTTGCCGCGCTGCGCGTACTTCTCCCGTACCGCGTCGAGCGCCGCCACGGACGACGCGTCCCACACGTGCGCGGCCGACAGGTCGACGACGACGCGGGCCGGGTCGCCCGCGTAGTCGAACCGCGCCGCCAGCCCGTCGGAGGACGCGAAGAACAGCTCGCCCGTCACCCGGTAGAGGACCTGCGTACCGTCCGGGTCCGGCACCGAGGTCACCTCGGCGACCTGCGCCACGCGCCGCGCGAACACGGCCATGGCGACGACCGATCCGACGACCACGCCGACCGCGAGGTTGTGGGTGGCCACGACGCAGACGACGGTCACGGCCATGACGCCGATCTCGCCCGCGGGCATCCGCCGGAGCGTCGCGGGCGCGACGGAGTGCCAGTCGAACGTCGCGAACGCCACCATCACCATCACCGCGACCAGCGCGGCCATCGGGATGTCGGAGACGACCGGCCCGAAGACGACGCACAGCACCATCAGGAAGGCGCCGGCGAGGAAGGTGGAGAGGCGGGTACGGGCGCCCGAGACCCGTACGTTGATCATGGTCTGGCCGATCATCGCGCAGCCGCCCATGCCGCCGAAGAAGCCGGTGACGATGTTGGCGACGCCCTGGCCGACGGACTCCCGGGTCTTGTCGGACGGGGTGTCGGTGAGGTCGTCGACGAGCTTCGCCGTCATCAGCGACTCCATCAGCCCGACCAGCGCCATGGCCAGCGCGTACGGCGCGACGGTGGTCAGCGTGCCGACGGTGAACGGCACGTCGGGGAGGGCGGGTACGGGCAGGGCGGACGGCAGTTCGCCCTTGTCCCCGACGGTGGGGACCGCGATCCCGGCGGCGACGGTGACCAGCGTGAGCGCCACGATCGACACGAGCGGCGCGGGGATCACGGTGGTCACCCGCGGCAGCAGCACCATGAGGGCCAGCCCGGCGACGAGCAGCGGGTAGACGGGCCACGGCACCCCGGTCATCTCCGGCACCTGGGCCATGAAGATGAGGATCGCGAGGGAGTTGACGAAGCCGACCATCACGCTGCGCGGCACGAAGCGCATCAGCCGCGCCACTCCGAGCAGGCCGAGGACGACCTGGAGGACACCGGCGAGGATGACGGCGGCGACCAGGTAACCGAGGCCGTGCTCCCTGTTGAGCGGGGCGATGACGAGGGCGACCGCGCCCGTGGCCGCCGAGATCATGGCGCGCCTGCCGCCGACGACGGCGATGGTGACGGCCATCGTGAACGAGGCGAAGAGGCCGACCGCGGGGTCGACCCCGGCGATGATCGAGAACGAGATCGCCTCGGGGATCAGCGCGAGGGCGACGACGAGACCGGCGAGGATCTCCGTACGCCACACCTTCGGGTCGGAGAACCAGTCGGGACGGCGGGGCCGGAGGGCGCGCAGGCGCGCGGCGGTGGCGGGGGTGGGGGCGGAGGCGCTGGAAGCACTGGAGGCGGTCAAGAGCGGGCCTGTCGTGTTCGGGCACGCCGGGGCGGCGTGGGAGGTACGGGTGGGGCGGGCGGTACGGGAGGGGCCGGGGGCGTCGTCGGACCCGGCGCGGCGTACGGGGAGGATGTCCCGCACCAGGGCGCGGTCGCGGCGGAGTACCGCCCGCGCCTCGCGGAACTCTACCCTGACGTGAGGGTAGAGATGACGGCCGTCCCGGTGTGAGGACGGCGACGGACGACGAGAAGGGCGAGCCGTGGACGGCGAGCACATGCAGATCGGTGAGGTCGCCGCGCGGACGGAGCTGTCGCTGCGCACCATCCGGCACTACGAGGAGACCGGGCTCGTACCGCCGTCCGCCCGCTCCCAGGGCGGCTTCCGGCTCTACACGGAGTCCGACGTCGCCCGCCTCATGGTGATCCGCCGGATGAAGCCGCTCGGCTTCAGCCTGGACGAGATGCGCGACCTGCTGACGGCCACGGACCGACTCGACTCCGACGGGCCGCTCACCGCACCGGAACGGGCCGAACTGCTCGGCCGCGTACGGGGGTTCGAGCAGGCCGCGCAGCAGCGGGTGGCCGACCTGCGGACGCAGCTGGCGCGGGCCGAGGAGTTCGCGGCGACACTGCGGGAACGGCTCGCGCCCGGCACGGACGGCTGAACCTCACCCGCCGCGGGCGCCACCGGGCGGGGGCGCGGGGCCCGGACCGTCGAAGAGGCGGTCGAGATGGGCGCGCAGGACGGCGAGGGCGGCGTCCGCCGTACGCTGCCCGACCAGCACGCCCGCGCCCAGGCCGTGGCTGAGCGCCAGCAGGTGCGCGGCCTCCGTCGCGGGGTCGCGGGCGCGGTCCAGGGCCCCGTTTTCCCGCGCCTGCCGGAGCACGTCGGCCAACCGCCGCTCCAGCCGGTCGGGGCCCGCCACGAACGGCTGCGCGGCCAGCTCCGGATCGGTCAGGGCCAGCGCCGCGTACGAGGTCCACACCAGGTGGAAGGTGCGGCTGTCCGCGTCGGTGGGCAGGGCCTCGGCGAGGAACGCCTCGACGAAGGCGTACGCCGTCACCGGCCGAGGCAGCGCGGCCAGTCGGGCCGCCCACCGGTCGTGGCTCTGCCGCTCCAGCCGCTCCAGGGCGGCGTGCAGCAGGGCGGCCTTGGTGTCGAAGTAGTACTGCACCAGGTTCACGGACATGCCCGCCTCGGTGGCGACGGCCCGCATCGTCACGGCGTGCAACCCGTCGCGCGCGGCGACGCGGACGAGGGCGTCCGCGATGTGCGTACGGCGCTGGGCGTGGTCGACCCGCTTCGGCACGCCGCGTCCTCCCCTTCCCGGGGCGCGCTCCGCCGCACGCACCGCCCCGCCGTCCGTACCCCCGGCCCCCGTCCGCCCGGCGCCCCATGGCCCGCGCCCCGTGTCGCGTGTCCCGCACGGGGGGACGGGCCCGGGGGTACGTGCCGACGGGCCGGTGTCACCAGCTCGTCGGGAACGGCGGCTCCGGGTCGCGCGGGCCGAACGCCGCGAGGAACGCCAGGTGCGAGGCCAGCGCGCCGAACGGGACCGCCAGCAGCGCCCCCTTCGACTCCAGCTTCAGCGGCCCGTCGAAGGTCTTCCCCTCCCCCACGTCCCGCGCGTGCGCCGCCAGGTCGCTGGTCGGGCCCAGCCAGACGCCGAGCTTCCAGCCGATCAGCGCGGCCGCGATCCCCCCGGCCGTGAGGCCGACGACCAGGCCCACCCCGCCCTTGCGGCGCAGCAGGAACAGCAGCGCGCCCGCGAACGCGCCGACTCCCAGTCCGAGCAGCAGGAAGGTGCCGTCGGCGCCCACCGCCTCCTCGCCCTCCGGGTGCTTGAGGAAGACGGCCTCGCCGTCCGAGACCAGCGGCACCCGCGGCGCGAGCCACACCCACAGCAGCCCGAGTGCGACGCCGAGGACCGCCACGCCCAGCGTGGTGAGCACCGCGTCACGGAGCTCCTGCCGCACCGGCAGGCCCGTGACGGACTCGCCGGACGCCGCGACGACGCCCTCGGTCCCGGTCCGCCCAGGCTCGGTGGCACGGGGCGGGGACGCCCACGGGTCGTGGGCGTCGGGCTGGCGCTGGGAGTGGTCGCTGTTCGGTGAGGAGGGGTTCGGTGCCGTCACCCCGCCATCGTGCCAGGCTCGGAACCCCGTCCGGCACGGGGACGGCGAACCGTCGTGGCGCGGCGACGGCACCGTCCGCCTACAGGCCCGGTATCCGGCCGTTCCGGAAGAGGTCGACGAAGATCTGGTGGTCGCGGCGCGCGGTCGTGCCGTACTCGTGCGCGAAGTCGACCAGCAGCTCCGCGAAGCCCTCTTCGTCGCCCGCGATGGCCGCGTCGATGGCCCGCTCGGTGGAGAACGGCACGAGGGTGTGCCCGCTCTCGTCGTCCGCCGCCGCGTGCATGGTGGCGGTGGCCCGTCCGAGGTCCGCGACGACCTGGGAGATCTCCTCGGGGCTGTCCAGGTCGGACCAGTCGAGGTCCACCGCGTACGGCGAGACCTCCGCGACCAGCTGTCCCTTGCCGTCCAGCTCCGTCCAGCCGAGCCACGGGTCGGCGTGCGCCTGGAGCGCGCGCTGCGAGATGACGGTGCGGTGGCCGCCGTGCCGGAAGTAGTCGCGGATCGCGGGGTCGGTGACGTGCCGGGAGACGGCGGAGGTCTGAGCCTGCTTCATGTAGATGACGAGGTCGTTCTCCAGGGCGTCGCTGTTCCCCTCCAGCAGGATGTTGTACGACGGGAGTCCGGCGCTGCCGATGCCGATGCCGCGGCGGCCCACGACGTCCTTCACCCGGTACGCGTCGGGGCGGACGGCGGTGGCGCCGGGCACGGTGTCCAGGTAGGCGTCGAAGGCGTCCAGCACCTTGTACCGCGTGGCGGAGTCCAGCTCGACGGTGCCGCCGCCGGGGCTGAACCGCCGCTCCCACTCCCGGATCTCCGTCATGCCGTCGAGCAGCCCGAACCGGGTGTGCGCGCGGGCGGCCCGCAGCGCCGCGAGCACCGGGCCCTCCGCGGTGTCGAGGTTGAGCGACGGTATGTCGTCGCCCTTGGCGCCCACGGCCAGGCTGCGGACGCGCTCGCGGTACGCCGCGGCGTAGGTCCGGATGAGGTCGGTGATCTGCTCGTCGCTGAGCGCCTTGGTGTAGCCGAGGAGGGCGACGGACGCGGCGAAGCGCTTCAGGTCCCAGGTGAACGGGCCGACGAACGCCTCGTCGAAGTCGTTCACGTTGAAGATGAGCCGGCCGTTCGCGTCCATGTACGTGCCGAAGTTCTCGGCGTGCAGGTCGCCGTGTATCCAGACCCGCGACGTGCGGTCGTCCAGATACGGGCCGCCGTCCTTCTCCGCGTCCTGGTCGGCGTAGAAGAGGCAGGCCGTGCCGCGGTAGAAGGCGAACGCAGAGGCGGCCATCTTCCGGAACTTGACCTGGAAGGCGGCCGGATCGGCGGCCAGCAGCTCGCCGAAGGCGGTGTCGAACACCTCGAGAATCCGCTCGCCGCGCTCTTCGTCCGTGCCGACCTGCTGGGTTGTCATGGAGAGTGCCCCTTACTGACTCGTGCGTCCGCTGCTTCCAACGCGCGAGCGTAGCCCGGAGTGCCCGGCCGCGAGACCTCTTCCGCGGGGCCCGCGACCGGCTCCCGGGGCGGGCACGGGACGGCACCGTGCCGGACGGGCGCGAGGTGCGGCGGGCGGCGCGGCGGAAGGCGCGACGGGTTGTCGGTGGCGGGTCGTAGACTCCTGAATCGCCCCTGAAGACCCGCGCCGGAGGTGGCCCGCACCGTGACAGACCAGCAGTTCACACACTTGCATGTGCACACTCAGTATTCGCTGCTGGACGGTGCCGCCCGACTCAAGGACATGTTCAACGCGTGCAACGAGATGGGCATGTCGCACATCGCGATGACCGACCACGGGAATCTGCACGGGGCGTACGACTTCTTCCACCAGGCCAAGAAGGCCGGTGTCACCCCGGTGATGGGCATCGAGGCGTATCTGGCGCCGGAGTCGCGGCGCAGCGCGCGCCCGGTCAAGTGGGGCACCCCGCACCAGAAGCGGGACGACGTCTCGGGCAACGGGGCGTACACGCACATGACGATGTGGGCGCGTGACGCCGTCGGTCTGCACAACCTCTTCCGCGCCCAGTCACGGGCCAGCCTGGAGGGCTTCTTCCGGAAGCCGCGCATGGACAAGGAGTTGCTCGCGGAGTGCGCCGAGGGTCTGATGGCGACGACCGGCTGCCCGTCCGGCGAGGTGAGCACCCGCATCCGGCTGGACCAGATGGACGAGGCGCTGAAGGCCGCCGGTGAGTACCAGGACATCTTCGGCAAGGAGAACTTCTTCGTCGAGCTGATGGACCACGGCATCGACATCGACAAGCGGGCGCGGGACGGCCTGGAGGAGATCGCCCGCAAGCTGGACGCGCCGTTCGTCGTCACGAACGACTCGCACTACACGTACGAGAGCGAGGCGTCCGCGCACGACACCCTGCTGTGCATCCAGACGGGCAACAACCTGTCGAACCCGGACCGTTTCCGGTTCGACGGCGCGGGCTACTTCCTGAAGTCGGCCGCGGAGATGTACGCGATCGACAACTCCGACGCGTGGCAGGAGGGTTGCCGCAACACCCAGTTCCTCATCGCCCAACGGGTCGACACGGAGGGCATGTTCTCCACACGGAACCTGATGCCCCGCTTCGACGTGCCCGACGGCTTCACCGAGGTGACCTGGTTCCGCGAGGAGGTGCAGCGCGGGATGGCCCGCCGTTACCCGGACGGCGTGCCGGAGGACCGGCAGAAGCAGGCCGACTACGAGATGGACATCATCGTCGAGATGGGGTTCCCGGGATACTTCCTGGTCGTCGCCGACTTCATCATGTGGGCCAAGAACAACGGCATCGCGGTGGGCCCCGGGCGCGGCTCGGCGGCGGGCTCGATCGTGTCGTACGCGATGGGCATCACCGACCTCGACCCGATCGACCACGGCCTGATCTTCGAGCGGTTCCTCAACCCCGAGCGCGTCTCCATGCCCGACGTCGACATCGACTTCGACGAGCGCAGGCGCGGTGACGTCATCCGGTACGTCACGGAGAAGTACGGCGCCGACAAGGTCGCCATGATCGGCACGTACGGCACGATCAAGGCCAAGGCCGCGATCAAGGACGCCTCCCGCGTCCTGGGCTACCCGTACGCGATGGGCGACCGGATCACCAAGGCGATGCCCGCCGACGTCCTCGGCAAGGGCATCCCGCTGTCCGGCATCCTCGACAAGGACCACCCGCGGTACAGCGAGGCGGGCGAGGTCCGCTCGATGTACGAGAACGAGCCGGACGTCACCAAGGTCATCGACGCCGCGCGGGGCATCGAGGGCCTGGTCCGGCAGATGGGCGTGCACGCCGCGGGCGTGATCATGTCCAGCGAGAAGCTGATCGACCACGTGCCGGTCTTCTCCCCGAAGAACGACGGCACCGTCGTCACCCAGTGGGACTACCCGAGCTGCGAGTCGCTCGGCCTGCTGAAGATGGACTTCCTGGGCCTGCGGAATCTCACGATCATGGATGACGCGGTCAAGCTCATCAAGAAGAACAAGGGCGTGGAGCTGACCCTCCTCGACCTGACGCTGGACGACCCGAAGACCTTCGAACTGCTCTGTCGCGGCGACACGTTGGGCGTCTTCCAGTTCGACGGCGGCCCGATGCGGTCCCTGCTGCGGCTGATGAAGCCCGACAACTTCGAGGACATCTCCGCCGTCTCGGCGCTCTACCGCCCCGGCCCGATGGGCATGAACTCGCACATCAACTACGCCCTCCGGAAGAACGGGCAGCAGGAGATCACCCCGATCCACCCGGAGCTGGAGGAGCCGCTCCGGGAGGTCCTGGGCATCACCCACGGCCTGATCGTCTACCAGGAGCAGGTGCAGAAGGCCGCGCAGGTCCTCGCGGGCTACTCCCTGGGCCAGGCCGACCTGCTGCGCCGCGCGATGGGCAAGAAGAAGCAGGAGGTCCTGGACGCCGAGTTCGTCAACTTCCAGCAGGGCGCCCGCGACAAGGGGTACTCGGACGAGGCGATCCAGGCCGTCTGGGACGTGCTGGTCCCCTTCGCGGGGTACGCCTTCAACAAGGCGCACTCCTCGGCGTACGGCCTGGTCACGTACTGGACCGCCTATCTGAAGGCGAACTACCCCGCGGAGTACATGGCCGCGCTGCTCACCTCGGTGCGCGACGACAAGGACAAGTCGGCGGTCTACCTCAACGAGTGCCGGAAGATGGGCATCAAGGTGCTCCCGCCGGACGTGAACGAGTCCGAGGGCAACTTCACCCCGCGCGGCGACGACACCATCGTCTTCGGCCTGACCGCCGTGCGGAACGTCGGGAACAACGTGGTGGACTCCATCGTCAAGTGCCGCCGCGCGAAGGGCGCCTACGCCTCGTTCCCCGACTTCCTCGACAAGGTCGAGGCGGTCGTCTGCAACAAGCGGACCGTCGAGTCGCTGATCAAGGCGGGCGCGTTCGACGCCATGGGCCACACCCGCAAGGGCCTGACCGCGCACTTCGAGACCATGATCGACAACGTGGTGCAGGTCAAGCGGAAGGAGGCCGAGGGGCAGTTCGACCTCTTCGGCGGGATGGGCGACGACACGGGCGACGACTCGCCCTCGTTCGGCCTCGACGTCGAGTTCTCGGACGTCGAGTGGGAGAAGACGTACCTCCTGGCGCAGGAACGGGAGATGCTCGGCCTGTACGTCTCGGACCACCCGCTGTTCGGCCTGGAGCACGTCCTCAACGACAAGGCCGACGCGGCCATCGCGCAGCTCACCGGCGGGGACTACTCGGACGGCTCGATCGTCACGATCGGCGGCATCATCTCCGGCCTCCAGCGGAAGATGACCAAGCAGGGCAACGCCTGGGCCATCGCCACGGTGGAGGACCTGGCCGGTTCGCTGGACTGCATGTTCTTCCCCGCCACGTACCAGCTGGTCTCCACCCAACTCGTGGAGGACGCCGTGGTGTTCGTGAAGGGGCGCCTCGACAAGCGCGAGGACGTGCCGCGCCTGGTCGCCATGGAGCTGATGATCCCGGACCTGAGCGAGGCGTCGGCCAACGCCCCGGTGACGATCACCATCCCGTCGGTCAAGATCACTCCCCCGCTGGTGGCGAAGCTGGGCGAGGTCCTCACCCACCACCGGGGCGCCACGGAGGTCCGGGTCAAGCTCCAGGGGACGCGGCGTACGACGGTGCTCCGGCTGGACCGGCACCGCGTGACCGTGGACCCGGCGCTCTTCGGCGATCTGAAGCAACTGCTGGGCCCGGCCTGCCTGGCGGGCTGACCCCACCGGCACCCGGCACCCGCAGCGGCACCCCGTACCCGTACCGGCGGAGCCGCCGGCACCGCGTCCGCCGGGCCGCGCACGTACGCGCGACCCGGCGGACGCCGGAACGACCGGTGCGGAACGGTCAGTTGTGACCGAAGCTCCGCTTCCGCCCCTTGTGTGCCACCCCCGCGGGCCCGCCCTCGGACTTCATGTCCTCGGCGGCGGTGGACTCGGCCTCCCGCCGCGACCTGTCGGCGCCGCGCTGCGCCGAGCTGCTGGGCTGCTGCCTGCGTTCCCGGTTCTTGTTCTTGGCCATGATCGTCCTCCTGCGGGGATCTCCCCTTCGTGGGGCCGATGTCAGCCTTGCACGGGGGAAGAAATGCCGCATTCCAGGCAATTACCATGAGTGAGGCCGCTATCCTGACGCCGCCACGCCGGTGATCGAGTTCGGGCGGTGAACACCCGTCCCATCGGGCAGACTCGGGGAAAACACGCTGTGAGAGAAGGTGGCACGTGGACCGCTGCGTCGTCCTGGTGGACGCCGGGTACCTCCTGGGAGCCGCCGCGAGCCTCCTGGCCGGGGAGCCGACCCGGTCCCGCATCACCGTCGACCACACCGCGTTGATCCAGGCCCTGCGGGAGCGGGCCGAGGGGGACACGGAGTGCGCGCTGCTCCGCATCTACTGGTTCGACGGCGCCCCCGACCGCGTGCCCCAGCCCGAGCACCGACGGCTGCGGGTGATGCCCCGCGTCACCGTACGGCTGGGCGCCCTCACCCGGAGCGAGGGGCGCTGGGCGCAGAAGGGCGTCGACGCCGCGATGCACGCCGAGCTGACGGAGCTGGCCCGTAACCGCGCCTGCTCCGACATCGTGCTGGTGACCGGCGACGGCGACCTGCTGCCGGGCCTGATGTCCGCCAAGGAGCACGGCGTCGCCGTGCACCTGTGGGCGGTGCAGGCCGCCGACGGCGACTACAACCAGTCGGAGGACCTCGTCGCCGAGGCCGACGAACGCCGGGTGCTGGACCGTACGTGGATCACCCGGGCCGTACGCGCCAAGGACCTCAGCGGCGTCTGCGCCACCCCGCGGGAGCCCCGCCCCGAGATCGCCGCCATCCTCGCGGCGCCACTGCCGGAGTCGGGGAAGAACGGCTCGGCCCCCGTGGCACCCGCGCCCCCGGCCGAGCACCCCGACGACGCCGAGGGCGGGCACGACGACGGCGCCGCGTCGGACGCCGCCGAGTCCGCCGCGCCGGCGCGGAGCGAGACCGCCGTGCCCACCCCGAAGGACCTCGCCGGGCTCGGCCGCCCGCCGCACGGCGCGCACGGCGCCCCGCAGGCGCACCACTCCGGCGCGTCCGCCGGTGCGATGCTCCGCTGGTCGTCCGACAAGGGCTACGTCGAGCGGCCCGGTGCCGCGGGCGAGGCGCCGGAGGTCGCGGCGCTGCCGATGCTGGCGCAGCTCACGACGGCCGAGCAGCGGTGGGCGGACCGCGAGGAGGACATCACGGCCGTCAGCGGCGACCCGTTCGAGGTCGGCCAGGTCTTCGCGCGGCGCTGGATCGGCCGCCTCGGTTCGCGGACGCACCTCCAGCACCTGTCCGGCGAGTACCCGCGCGTCCCGCACCGCATCGACGGTGAACTGCTGCGCTACGCCGCCCGGTTCGGCCTGCTGGCGCACAAGGACGACCAGATCGACGAGCACGACCGGTACGCGATCCGGGCCGGTTTCTGGCGCGAGGTCGACGCGCTGACCGCCACGGAGCGGTCCCCCTCGGCGGAGTAGCGCGGGGCCCGGCGCCCGTACGGGCCGCCCCCGAGCACCCCGGGCCGTACGGGCCGCCGCCCGGCCACCGTGTCGAGGTCGCCCCCGTATGCCCCGCTCGGCCCCGTCGGTCCCCCCGACCCCCCTCGGCACGGACCACCCGGACCGGCCGCGTACCCTCGTAGTTCGTGGAAACGGGCACGGGGCAGGCGGTGGGCAGCGTGGGAACGCCAACGCGGGCCGCCGTGCGGACAAGCGCCCTGGTCAAGACGTACCCGCCGGGCCGCGCCCGGCGCGGCACCCCCGCGACGCCCGAGGTCCGCGCCACCGACGGCGTCTCCCTCACCGTGCGGCGCGGCGAGGTCTTCGGCCTGCTCGGCCCGAACGGCGCCGGGAAGTCCACCCTCGTACGCCAGCTCACCGGCCTGCTGCGCCCCGACGCGGGCGCCGTCGAGGTGCTGGGCCACGACGTCGTACGGCATCCGGAACGGGCCGCGCGGCTCCTCGCCTACCTGGGGCAGGAGTCGACCGCCCTCGACGAGCTGACCGTCTCGCTCGCCGTGGAGACGACGGCCCGGCTGCGCGGCCTCGCGCCGCGCGAGGCCCGGCTCGCCCGCGACCACGTGCTGGAGGAGCTGGAGCTGTGCGGCATCGCGGGCCGCCCGCTGCGCCACCTCTCCGGCGGCCAGCGCCGCCTGGCGTGCGTCGCGACCGCGCTGGCCGGCGAGCGCCCGCTGCTGGTGCTGGACGAGCCGACGACCGGCATGGACCCCGTCGCGCGGCGCGCGGTGTGGGCGGCGGTCGACCGGCGCCGGGTGGACCGGGGTACGACGGTGGTGCTCGTGACGCACAACGTGATCGAGGCGGAGACGGTGCTCGACCGCGTCGCCGTGCTGGACCGCGGCCGGGTGATCGCCTGCGACACCCCGGGCGGTCTGAAGGCGCTGGTCGGCGGCGACGTACGGCTGGAGCTGGTCTGGCGGGAGCGGGCGCCCGTCGAGGTGCCGGAGGTCGCCGCGCTCGGCGCCGACGCCGCCGTGGCGGGCCGCCGCTGGACCCTGCGCCTCACGCCGGAGGCCGCGCGCGACGCGGTCGCCACGGTGACGGCCGGGCCCGCCTTCGCCGCGCTCGACGACTTCACGCTCGCCACGCCGAGCCTGGAGGACGTCTATCTGGCACTCGGGGGCCGTACGGAAGGCTTGGTGAAGACGTGAGGTACGCGCGGACGGTCTCCCTCCCCCGGTGCGCTCCGGCGGGGGCGCGGTGAGCACGGCGGCGGCGGAGAGCCGCGCCAGGTTCGGTGACCCGGCCGACGGACCGGCGGGCGCGGACAGGACCGGTCGCGCCACGGGCGCGACCGGGGACACCGGTACGGGTACGGGCGCGCGCGGCACCGACCGTACGCCCGGCGGCGAGGCGTGGTCGGGCACCGGGCCCGCGCCGCTCGCGCCGCGCGCGCGGCTGTGGCCGTCGATGGGCGCGGTGTACCGGGCGCAGCTCTCGCGGGCGCGCGTGGCCCGTATCCCGCTGCTGTTCGTGGCCACGTTCCAGTCGCTGGGGATCATGGTCCTGATGCGCGGCGTGGTGGACGGCGGCGCCGAGGCGCGCGCGGTCGTCGCCGGGTCGAGCGTGCTGGTCGTGGCGTTCGTCGCGCTCAACCTGCTCGCCCAGTACTTCGGCCAGCTCCGCGCCAGCGGCGGCCTCGACCACTACGCGACACTGCCGGTACCGGCCGCCGCCGTCGTACTGGGCGCGGCGGGCGCGTACGCCTCGTTCACCGTGCCGGGCGTCCTCTTCACGGCGGTGGTCGGCAGCGTGCTGTTCGCCCTGCCGCTGGGCGGCCTGTGGGTGCTCGTGGCCGTGATCCCGCTCGCCGGGGCCGCCCTGGCGGGACTGGGCGCGGCGCTCGGGCTGCTCGCCCCGCGCGCGGAGCTGGCGACGGTCTGCGGCCAGCTCGGCATGTCCGCCGCGCTGCTGCTGGGGGTGCTGCCGGGCGGGCAGCTGCCGGGCCCGGTGCAGTGGGTACGCGACCTGCTGCCGTCGACGTACGGCGTCGAGGCGCTGGCCCGCGCGCTCCAGTCACGGCCGGAGTGGCCGCGGGTGGCCCTGGACCTGGGGGTGTGCGCGGCGGTGGGCGTGGTGTCGCTGGCGGTGGCGACCTGGGCGTACCGGCGGGCGTCGGTCCGCTGACGGCCCGGCGGACCCCCGTACGCGCGGCCGTGCCCGCCCGTACGGCCCCGGCAACTCCCCTGGTCCGCCGCGTAACGGTCGGATACCGGGCTGGTCGCTAAGCGGCCCCCTTTAGCTGCCGCTTAGCCCCGACCGTGGCACACTCGGGCGGCGATGGGCATAGCAGGGGCAGGCATACGGACGGCACGGGCGGCGGTCTTCACCGCGCTGTGCGTCGCGCTGTCCGCGGGCGCCCACGTGCTGCTGTCCGGAGCGCCCGTGCCGCCCGGCACGCTCGCCCCCGTCAGCGTCGGCGTCTTCCTCCTCGCCTTCGCGCTCGCCGACCGCGAGTGCGGCTTCCTCCGCATCGCGGCCCTGCTCGTCCCCCTCGAACTCTTCGCGGACACCGTCTTCACCGCGGGCCAGCACACCTGTTACGGCCAGGCGGGCGGCCCCGTGACCGGCCCGCTCCGCTCCGTGGGGATCGACTTCGTGTGCGCCGGGGGCGAGTTCGGCACCCCGCTCGCCCGGCTGGCGCACGGCGGTACGTCGCTCCCCGCGCACGCCCCGGCCAGCTCGCCGTGGCTGCTGCTGGCCGCGCACCTCGCCGTCGGCCTGCTCGCCGCCGCCTGGCTGCGCCGCGGCGAGGCCGCCGCCGCGCGCCTGCTGCGGGCCGCCGCCGCGACCGCCTTCCGGCCGCTGCTGTGCGCCGCCCGCGCCCGTACGAGCGCCGCCGACGGCCCGCCCGCCGGTACGGCCCGCGCGCTGCCCGTACGCGCCGTCCGCCCGTACCCGCTGATCCGCCACTCCGTGCTGCGCCGCGGACCGCCGTACGCCCTCGCGACCACCGCCTGAGCGCACGACGTCCCCGCCCCACGTACGACACGGAGAGAACCACCATGAGCAAGCGCAACAGCCAGGAAGCCAAGCGCGCCGCCCGCGAGCGGCTGCGCGTCGAACGCGAGAAGCAGGCGAAGCGCGAGAAGATGCGCCGCCAGCTCGTCGTCGGCGGCTCGATCGTCGCCGTCCTCGCGATAGCCGCCGGTGTCGGCGTGGCCGTGTCCAACATGGGCGGCAACGGCGGCGAGGGCGACTCCAGCGACTGGAGCGCCGCCACGAAGCTCGCCGAGAAGGGCGACGGCGGCAGCGTCTCGGTGGACGGCGAGAAGGTGAAGTACGCGGCCCCCGCGAACACCTCCGGGAAGAACGGCAGCGAGATCGTCGTCGGTGACGAGAAGGCCGAGCACACGCTCGGCGTCTTCGAGGACATGCGCTGCCCGATCTGCTCCACGTTCGAGCAGACGACCGGGAAGGCCATCCTGGAGGACATCGACAAGGGCAAGTACAAGGCGTCGTTCACCTTCGGCACCTTCCTCGACAAGAACCCGGCGGCGGCGGGCACCGGCTCCAAGAACGCGCTGAGCGCGCTCGGCGCGGCCCTGAACGTCAGCCCGGAGGCGTTCCTGGAGTACAAGGAGACGCTGTACTCCAAGGAGCACCACCCCGAGGAGACCGACGACGCGTTCGCCAGTGACGACGACCTGATCGAGATAGCCCAGAACGTCAAGGAGCTGAAGGGCAACAAGGACTTCGAGAAGGCCGTCAAGGACGGCACGTACGACGCCTGGGCCATGCAGATCTCGAAGAAGTTCGACAAGTCCGGCGTCCAGGGCACCCCGACCATCAAGCTGGACGGGAAGCACCTCAAGGCCGACTCGCAGGGCAGCCCGCCCATGTCCCCGGAGCAGCTGAACACCCTGGTGGACAAGGAGATCGCCGCCAAGGGCAAGGGCGGCGGGGACGAGGAGAAGGACAAGGACAAGGGCTGACGCCCCAGGACCGTACGGCCGCGCGCGGCGGGAGGCCGCGCGCGCCCGTACGGTCCCCGGCGGGCGCCGGGCCCGCCGTACGGAACCGCGCTCAGCCGTCCAGGTCCGCCAGGAAGCCCAGCGCCGTACGCCACGTGGCGTCCGCCGCCTCCGCGTCGTGGTCGTCGAGGTCCGGGTCGGTGTAGAGGTGCCCGGCCCCGGCGTAGCGGTAGACCTCCACGTCGGCGCCCGCCCGCGTCATGCGCAGGTACCACGCGTTCAGCCAGTCGTGCGACTCGAACGGGTCCGGGTCCGCGACGTGCAGCTGTACGGGCAGGTCGTCCACGGCCGCGTCCTCCGGCAGGTCGGAGGTGCCGTGGAGGAGGAGCAGCCCGCGCGCGTGGCGGTCGGCCAGCGCCAGGTTCTGCGCGACGGACCCGCCGAGCGAGAAGCCCGCGTAGACGAGGCCGTCGGCGGAGTACGGGGCCGCGGCGGCGACGCCGCGCCGCAGCAGCTCGTCCGTGCCGATGGCGTCCTTGATGTCCCGGCCCTGCTCGACCGTCTCCGCCGTCCGCCCCTCGTACAGGTCCGGTACGTGCACGGTGTGGCCCGCCGCCCGCAGCCGCTCTGCGGCGGCGTGCACCGCGGGGCGCAGACCGTGGACGGAATGGAACAGCACAACAGTGGCCATCGGCGCGTGTCACTTCCCACAGGAGCAGAATTTCGTGCGCGCCCATCCTGCCAGTTAGCGTTCCCCCTCACGGCCCCGGGACCACGGGCCCCGGCGGCCCCACGGGAACGCCAGGAAGAGGAGCTGAGAGGTTCATGGAGCAGGTGCTGCGCCCCGTCCTCGTCGTCGGTGGCACGATCGCCATCGCCCTGATCGCGGGCTGGCTCGCCGACCGCGTACTGGACGCGGCGGACCGCAGACACCCCGAGACGCCGCTCTGGGGCCATCTGCGGCGCTGCGGACTCCCGTTGCAGGTCGTCCTGGTCTCCTCGGGCCTCCAGGCGGCGTACGGGCTGACGGGCATCGACACCCACGAGGACCGGCTGATCAAGAACATCCTGGCGCTCGTCACGGTGGCCGCCCTGGTGTGGCTCGCCGTACGGACGGCCAGCGCGGTCGCGGAGACGTCCCTCGCCCGGTTCGCGGCGACGACCCGCGACCCCGCGCGCGTACGCCGGTTCCGGACCCAGCTGACGATGATCCAGCGGGTCATCACGTTCGTACTGGCGACGATCGCCGCGGCCGTCGCGATCCTGCTGCTCTTCCCGGAGCTGCGGGCGCTGGGCGCGTCGATGCTGGCGTCGGCGGGCGTGATCGGCATCGTGGCCGGTGTCGCCGCCCAGTCCATGCTGGGCAACCTCTTCGCGGGACTCCAGGTCGCCTTCGGCGCCTCCGTGCGCATCGGCGACACGGTGGTCGTGGAGGGCGAGTGGGGCGTGGTCGAGGAGATCTCCCTCGCGTTCCTGACCGTACGGATCTGGGACGACCGGCGGCTGACGATGCCCGTCGCGTACTTCAACAGCAAGCCGTACGAGAACTGGTCGCGCGGCGGCACCGAGATCACCTGCACCGTCGTGCTGCACCTCGACCACTCGGCGCCCGTACGGCTGCTCCGCGAGCACCTGCACACCGTCCTCACCGAGCGCGACGACTGGGACCGGCGGACCTGGAGCCTGGTCGTCACGGACACCACGCCCACCACGATCCAGGTGCGGGCGGCGATGTCCGCCAAGGACACGGACGACTGGTGGACGCTCCAGTGCGGCGTCCGCGAGGAGCTGGTGACCTGGCTCCAGCAGGAGCACCCGTACGCCCTGCCGCGCGTCGCCACGTCGCCCGCGGCGACCGCCCCGCACGAGGCCGCGCCGGGCGCGGGCCCGCGCGTCGGCCCGCAGGGCGGCGGGCCGGGCACGGAGCGCTAGGCGCCGTACGGGGCGCGGGTGGCGGCGTCAGTTCACGTTGAAGCTGCGGACGTCCAGCCGGTGCAGCACCCGGTCCACGATCTCCGGGTCGGTGCCCGGCTCGTTCCGCGCGGCGACGACCTCGTGCCGGGCGGCGGACAGCAGCTCGCCCTGCAACCGGTGGATCTTCCGCAGCCGCTGCACCCGCTGCTCGTGCGCGTCCCGGCGGTCCTCGTCCACCAGCTCGGGCGAGACGCGTACGCCGAGGTCCTGCGCCCGGCGCAGCAGCGCCTCGGTGATCTCCTCCGGCAGGTCCTCCTCCGCCTCGATCTCGCGGAGCCGCCGCTTCGCGGCCTTGGCGCAGCGGATCGCCAACTCCCGTTCCAGCTGCCGTTCGGCGGCGGTGTCGGCCCGTACGTGCAGCCGCTTCACCAGCCACGGCAGCGTGAGGCCCTGGAGGACCAGGGTCACCAGCACCACCACGAAGGCGAGGAAGAGGATCGCGTCCCGCTCCGGGAACTCCTCGCCGCCCTCCACGGTCAGCGGTACGGCGAGGGCCAGCGCCACGGACGCCACCCCGCGCATCCCGGACCACCAGACGACGATCGTCTCCCGCCAGCTCATCGGGATCTCCTCGTCCACGTCCTTGCGCTGGTGCAGCTTCCGGGCGAGCCAGGAGGCGGGCAGCAGCCAGAGCAGCCGTACGACGACCACCGCCCCGACGACCAGCCCGGCGGCGGGGAGGAGTTCGTCCCAGCGGCCGCCGACCGCGGCCAGCACCGGCTGGAGTTCGAGGCCGATGAGGCCGAAGGCGATGCCGGTGACGAGGGTGTCCACCACGGACCAGAACGTCTGCCCGGCGAGCCGTCCGCTGACGTCGTCCGCGTCGACGGCCCGCCCGGAGGCCAGGAACAGCGCGGTGACCAGCACCGCGAGCACACCCGAGCCGTGCAGTTCCTCGGCGAGCACGTACGAGGCGAAGGGCACCAGGAGGCTCAGCCCGGTCTGGAGCGTCACGTCGTCGAGGAAGGTCATCAGCCGGTTCGCGGCCCAGCCCAGCGCGAGGCCGACGGCGACGCCGACGACGGCCACGAGGGCCAGTTCACCGACGGCCTCGGTGAGCGAGAAGTGGCCGGTGACGGCGGCGGCGATCGCCACGTGGTAGAGGGTGATCGCGGTGATGTCGTTGAACAGCCCCTCGCCCTCCAGGATCGACACCAGCCGCCGTGGCAGCCCGAGCCGCGCCGCCACCTGGGTCGCCGCGACCGGGTCGGGCGGCGCCACCAGCGCGCCGAGGGCCACGGCGGCGGCCCACGGCAGCCCCGGTACGGCCGCCTCCGCGACGCACGCGACGACCGCCGTGGTGACGAAGACGAGGGCGACGGCCAGCAGCAGGATCGGCCGCGCGTTCGCCGTGAACTGCCGCCACGACGTGCGCTGCGCGGCGGCGTACAGCAGCGGCGGCAGCACCAGCGGCAGGATCAGGTCGGGCGGCACCTCGACCTCGGGGACGAACGGCAGCAGCGCGAGCACCCCGCCGAACAGCGTCATCAGCACCGGCGACGGCAGGCCCAGCCGGTCCCCGACCGGGACCATGACGACGGCGGCCAGGAGCAGCGCGAAGACGAGGGCGAGCTGGTCCACGGCTACGCGCTCTCGGCGCGGACCCGGTCCAGCGCCAGCCGCAGGTCGTCCGGGTAGCCGCTCTCGTACTCCACCCAGGCGCCGTCGCCCGGGTGCTCGAAGCCGAGGCGTACGGCGTGCAGCCACTGCCGGGTGAGCTTCAGCCGCCCGGCGAGCTTCGGGTCGGCGCCGTACGTCAGGTCCCCGACGCAGGGGTGCCGGTGCGCGGCCATGTGCACGCGGATCTGGTGCGTACGGCCGGTCTCCAGCTTGATGTCGAGCAGGCTGGCGGCGCGGAACGCCTCCATCAGGTCGTAGTGCGTGACGGACGGCTTGCCCTCGGCGGTGACGGCCCACTTGTAGTCGTGCTGCGGGTGCCGCCCGATGGGCGCGTCGATGGTGCCGCTGAGCGGGTCGGGGTGGCCCTGGACGAGCGCGTGGTAGCGCTTGTCGACCGTACGCTCGCGGAACTGCTGCTTCAGCAGCGTGTACGCCCGCTCCGACTTGGCGACGACCATCAGCCCGGACGTGCCCACGTCCAACCGGTGCACGATGCCCTGCCGTTCGGCGGCGCCGGACGTGCTGATGGTGTAACCGGCCGCGGCCAGACCGCCGATGACGGTGGTGCCCGTCCAGCCGGGGCTGGGGTGCGCGGCGACGCCGACGGGCTTCACGACCACCACGACGTCCTGGTCGTCGTGGACGATCTCCATGCCCTCGACGGGCTCCGCGACGACCCGTACGGGCGCGGGGGGCGCGGGCATCTCCACCTCGATCCAGGCGCCGCCCTGCACCCGGTCCGACTTCCCGGCCTCCGCGCCGTCGAGCCGGACCTTCCCGTCCGCGGCGAGTTCGGCCGCCTTCGTACGGGAGAAGCCGAACAGCCGGGCGAGGGCGGCGTCCACACGCTCGCCCTCCAGGCCGTCAGGTACGGGCAGGGTGCGGACTTCGGGAAGCATGCTCACCTGATCGAGTATGCCGGACGGCCGGTGCGCCCCCGACCGTACGCCCCCTCGCGCGACGCCCGGTGACTCACCCGCGCGGCTCCCTCCGGCATGCGCGGCCCTCCCCGCACGGTGACGGTGTGACCACGTTCCGAGCCCGCCCGGAGGGAGCCCCGTATGTCGCCAGAGCCCCCGGTGACCCCAGCGCCCGCGCGCCACCGCATACCCGGCCGGCGCGTGGTCGCGGTCGCCACCGCGACCGCCCTGTCCGCCCTCGGCCTGGCCCTGCTGCCGGGCGACGTGGCCGACGCCGTCGGCGTCTCCGGACCGTGCGCGATCAAGGCCACCCCGGGCTTCGGGGAGGGGCCGACGGGCCCGGAGTACGTCAGCCCGGAGGGCCGCCGGAAAGCCACCATGATCATGGTCGACTTTCCCGACATACCCGCGCGCGGCGCCGCCGCCGACCGCGCCGCCTTCTTCTCCGACTACGGCGAGCGCTACCTCGACCGCTCCTCCTACGGCCGCTACCACCTGGACCTGGAGCCCACCCGCGGCTGGACGCGGATGCCGCGCGGCTGGTCCTCGTACGACATCCGGCGCGGCATCACCTCCGAGGACATGCGGGCGTACGTGCAGGACGCCATCGACGCGGCCCGCGCGCGCGGCACGGACTTCCGCGACACCGACTTCGTGTACGTCGTCGCGGACGACAACGTCCCCGCGCAGCCCACCGTCTCGCAGGCGAACACCTTCGACTCGCTCCACGCGGGCACCCGCGACATCCGCGCCGCCGCCCTCGTCTTCGGCCGCCGCGCCGACTCCCCCACCTGGCAGCGCGGGAACTTCGTGCACGAGGCCAACCACCTCTACGGCCTGCCGGACCTCTACAACGTCCGCAACGGCGCCTCGGTGGAGTTCGCGGGCGGCTGGGACACCATGAGCATGGCGGGGATATCGGACCTGATGGGCTGGCACAAGTGGAAGTTCGGGTGGCTGGCGGACCGTCAGGTGGAGTGCGTCAGCAGGCCCGGCACGAGCACGCACACGCTGAAGCCGGTCGGTTCGCGGGACGGCGCGAACATCGCCGTGGTGAAGACCGGCCCGAGCACGGCGGTCGTCGCCGAGGCCCGTACCCGTACGGGACTGGACGCCCGGATCTGCACCGAGGGCGTACTCGTCTACACCGTCGACTCGCGGGTGGAGACCGGCCGCGGCCCCGTACGCGTCGTGGACGCGACGCCGCGCAGCAAGGGCGGCAGCGCCTGCGCCGACCACTCCCCCGCGGAGCTGGCCGAGCTGGGTGACGCGCCGTTCCGCGCGGGCGGCGGGCACACCTTCGCGAACGGCGTACGGGTGGCGGTGACCGACGGCCCGGAGAAGCCGGGCGGGAGCTGGACGGTACGGGTGACGCGACCGCGCTGAGCGGGCGGCGCGCGGCGGCGCGGTGGGGCCCGGACGGCGGGCGGCGCCCGGGTCAGTCCCGGTGCAGCGTGCCGTCCGGGTCGAGACCGCGGAAGGAGAGGACGACGATCAGGATGCCGCCGCAGACGATGGCGGAGTCCGCGAGGTTGAAGACGGCGAAGTGGGTCGGCGCGATGAAGTCGACCACCGCGCCGCGGAAGACGCCGGGCGAACGGAAGACGCGGTCGGTGAGGTTCCCGAGGGCGCCGCCGAGCAGCATGCCCAGCGCGATGGCCCACGGCGTGCTGTAGAGCCGCCGCGCCAGCCGGGCGATGACCAGGATGACCACCGCGGCGATCGCGGTGAGCACGAGGGTCAGCGCCTCGCCGATACCGAAGGCCGCGCCCTTGTTCCGGATGACCTCCAGCCGCAGCACGGTGCCGAACACGTCGATCGGCTCCTGGTGCTCCAGCCGGTCGACGACCACCAGCTTGCTGAACAGGTCCAGGGCGTACGCGAGGGCGGCCACCCCGACCAGTACGGCGATCCGGCGGCGCCCGCGCGGCGGCTGCTGCCCGGACCGCTCCGCCGTCGACTCGTCCTCATCGGGGGTCTCGATGGTCCGCTCCGCCTCTGTCACGAGATGAGGGTACGACACGTGGTGCGGGCCACGATCAGCGGCGCTCCTGCTTCTGCTTGCACTCCACGCACAGCGTCGCGCGGGGGAACGCCTGCATGCGGGCCTTGCCGATCGCGTTGCCGCAGCTCTCGCAGAGGCCGTACGTACCGGCCTCCAGCCGCTCCAGCGCGCGCTCCGTCTGGTGGACCATCTCGCGGGCGTTGGCGGCGAGCGCCATCTCGTGCTCGCGCGTGATGTTCTTCGTGCCGGTGTCGGCGTCGTCGTCGCCCGCGCCGTCGCCGGAGTCCCGCATCAGGCCGGTGAGGGCCTCCTCGGAGGACGCGATCTCGGCGTGCAGCCGTACGGCCTCGGTCTGGAGCTCGGCGCGCGCCTCCGCGACCTCCTCCTCCGTCCACGGGTCCTCGCCGGGGCGTACGGCCAGCTCGGCGGGGTTCACGGGCGTGGTCCGGGACGCGCGGGCGGTGGGAACCGCCGCGGCCTTCGCCGGAGTCTTCTTCGCAGCCACGGTCTGGGCTCCCGTCTTCTTGGCGGCAGGTGTCTTCGTGGCGCGCTTCTTGCCGGCGGGCGCCTTCTTCGCCGTGGTCTTCTTGGAGGGTGCCTGGTCGGCGGGGGCTTTCCGCACGGGTGCGGACGTCGCCTTGGTCACACTCTTCCCCTCGGCCGCCGTGTCGTCGGCGGACCGCCCCTCGGGGGCGGGTTGCCGCGCGGAGGCCGTCTTCTTCGCGGCGGTCCGTCTCGCCACCATGGCCGCGACCCCTTCACATTGTGTGATCTTGCTCGCGAATCGTGACCGGAACGATAAATCGACTTCGCGTTCGCGGCAACGGGGCACGCCGTTCCCTTCGTGATCTTCGTCCGCCCGGCGGCGCACCCCTCGGTCGCCGCCGAGAGCAGTTGTGCCCCGCTCCACCGCTCGAAAACCGTTCATGCCCACTGGCGGCGGCCCGTACACTGGCCGGAGCGAAAGGCGTGGATGGGGACGAGTAGCGTCCGTGTGCGGCCGAGAGCGACCCGGGGACGGTGTGAGCCCGGGGGTCAGCGCGACGTGAAGATCACCCCGGAGCCGCCGGAAGAAAAGCTCCCCGGAGCGAGTAGACCCGGCAGCGCGGCCCAATGAGGGGGCGACGGCACGTTCCGTCGCCAAGGAGGGTGGTACCGCGGGACGGCTGCCGCAGCGGCAGGCGCTCTCGTCCCTCCGACGGAAGCCACACGTCCGCCGGAGAGAGACGACCCCGATGAGTCCGCAGCCGCAGTACCACCAGGTCCCCGCCCAGGTCGACCTGCCCGAGCTCGAACGCGCCGTGCTCGACTTCTGGGCCGAGCAGAAGGTCTTCGCCCGCAGCCTGGAGCAGTCCGAGGGCCGCCCCGAGTGGGTGTTCTACGAGGGCCCGCCCACCGCGAACGGCATGCCCGGCGCGCACCACATCGAGGCCCGCGTCTTCAAGGACGTCTTCCCCCGCTTCCGTACGATGCAGGGCTACCACGTGGCGCGGAAGGCCGGCTGGGACTGCCACGGCCTGCCGGTCGAGCTGGCCGTGGAGAAGGAGCTGGGCTTCAACGGCAAGCAGGACATCGAGGACTTCGGCATCGCCGAGTTCAACGCCCGCTGCCGCGAGTCCGTCACCCGGCACACCGACGCGTTCGCGAAGCTCACCGAGCGCATGGGCTACTGGGTGGACATGGACGCGGCCTACCGCACCATGGACCCCGAGTACGTCGAGTCCGTCTGGTGGTCGCTCAAGGAGATCTTCCGCAAGGGCCTGCTGGCCCAGGACTACCGCGTGGCCCCCTGGTGCCCGCGCTGCGGCACCGGCCTGTCCGACCACGAGCTGGCGCAGGGGTACGAGACGGTCGTCGACCCGTCGGTCTACGTCCGCCTCCCCCTGACCACCGGCCCGCTCGCCGGTGACGCCGCCCTGCTGGTCTGGACGACCACCCCCTGGACGCTCGTCTCCAACACCGCCGTCGCCGCGCACCCCGAGGTGACGTACGTGGTCGCCACCGACGGGCGGGAGCGGCTGGTCGTGGCCGAGCCGCTGCTGGAGAAGGCGCTGGGCGAGGGCTGGACGGCGACGGGCCAGTCGTTCTCCGGCGCGGAGATGGAGCACTGGGCGTACGAGCGCCCCTTCGACCTGGTCCCGCTGGACGGCGCGAACTTCGTGGTGAACGCGGAGTACGTCACCACCGAGGACGGCACCGGCCTGGTGCACCAGGCGCCCGCGTTCGGCGAGGACGACCTGCGGACCTGCCGCGGGTACGGCCTGCCGGTGGTCAACCCCGTACGCCCGGACGGCACCTTCGGGGAGGGCGTCGGCCTGGTCGGCGGGCAGTTCTTCAAGAAGGCCGACGAGACGCTCGTCGCGGACCTGGACGCGCGCGGCCTCCTCTTCCGCCACCTGCCGTACGAGCACAGCTACCCGCACTGCTGGCGCTGCCACACCGCGCTGCTCTACTACGCGCAGCCGTCGTGGTACATCCGCACCACCCAGGTCAAGGACGCGCTGCTCCGTGAGAACGCGCGCACCAACTGGTACCCGGACTCGGTGAAGAACGGCCGCTACGGCGACTGGCTCGACAACAACATCGACTGGGCCCTCTCCCGGAACCGCTACTGGGGCACCCCGCTGCCCATCTGGCGCTGCGCCGACGACCACCTCACGTGCGTCGGTTCGCTGGCCGAGCTGAGCGACCTGACCGGCACCGACCAGTCGGACCTGGACCCGCACCGGCCGTTCATCGACGAGGTCACCTTCCCCTGCCCCAGCTGCGAGTCGACCGCCACGCGCGTCCCGGAGGTGATCGACGCCTGGTACGACTCGGGCTCGATGCCGTTCGCGCAGTGGGGCTACCCGTACCGCAACAAGGAGCTGTTCGAGAAGCGCTACCCCGCGCAGTTCATCTGCGAGGCCATCGACCAGACCCGCGGCTGGTTCTACACGCTGATGGCCGTCGGCACCCTGGTCTTCGACCGGTCCAGCTACGAGAACGTCGTCTGCCTCGGCCACATCCTCGCCGAGGACGGCCGCAAGATGTCCAAGCACCTGGGCAACATCCTGGAGCCCATCCCCCTCATGGAGCGGCACGGCGCGGACGCGGTGCGCTGGTTCATGGCGGCGGGCGGCTCACCGTGGGCCGCGCGGCGGGTGGGGCACGGGACGATCCAGGAGGTCGTCCGCAAGACGCTCCTCACGTACTGGAACACGGTGGCCTTCCAGGCGCTGTACGCCCGTACGTCCGGCTGGGCGCCCACCGACACCGACCCGCGGCCGGGCGAGCGGACGCTCCTGGACCGCTGGCTGCTGAGCGAGCTGCACGCCTTGGTCGACCTGGTGACGGCCGCCATGGAGAACTACGACACGCAGCGCGCCGGCAAGCTGCTGTCGACCTTCGTCGACGACCTGTCGAACTGGTACGTACGCCGCTCCCGCCGCCGCTTCTGGCAGGGCGACCCGGCCGCGCTCCGTACCCTGCACGACACCCTGGAGACCGTCACGCGGCTGATGGCGCCGCTGGTGCCGTTCATCTCCGAACGGGTCTGGCAGGACCTGGTCGTCCCGGTCGTCCCCGGCGCCCCGGAGTCCGTGCACCTGGCGGACTGGCCCGTGCCCGACCTGGACGCGGTCGACCCGGAACTCTCCGGCGACATGCTGCTCGTACGACGCCTGGTCGAGCTGGGGCGTGCCACGCGCGCGGAGTCCGGCGTGAAGACCCGGCAGCCGCTGTCGCGGGCGCTGGTGGCGGCGCAGGGCTTCGCCACGCTCTCCCCCGACCTGCGGCGGCAGATCACCGAGGAGCTGAACGTCAGCGAGCTGGCCTCGCTCTCCGAGGTCGGCGGCTCCCTGGTCGACACGACCGCCAAGGGCAACTTCCGCGCGCTGGGCCGTCGTTTCGGCAAGGGCACCCAGGCCGTCGCGAAGGCGATCGCCGACGCGGACGCCGCCGCCCTGTCGGTGGCGTTGCGGGCGGGCTCCGCCGCGGTCGAGGTCGACGGCGAGCGGGTCACCCTCGTACCGGAGGAGGTCATCATCACCGAGACCCCCCGCGAGGGCTGGTCGGTGGCCTCCGACTCGGGCGCCACCGTGGCGCTGGACCTGGAGATCAGCCCGGAGCTGCGCCGGGCGGGCCTCGCCCGCGACGCGATCCGGCTCATCCAGGAGGCGCGGAAGAACTCCGGGCTGGACGTGGCCGACCGGATCGCCCTGCGCTGGTCCGCCGCGGACGACGACGTCGCGCGGGCGCTGGCGGACCACACGGAGCTGATCTCCGAGGAGGTCCTGGCGACGGACTTCACCGCGGGCGACCCGGCCGAGGCGGACGGCACGTACGGGGAGCCGTTCGAGGACGAGTCCCTGGGGCTGGTCTTCCGCCTCCGCAAGGCGTAGCCACAGCGCGCGGGCACGCGAAAGGGGCCGGGCCCGAGAGTGACTCTCGGGCCCGGCCCCTTCGTGTGGCGTCCGCGTCGCTCAGCGACCGGCGGGGACGATCAGTTGTCGTCCTCGTCGATCAGGAAGCCCCGCATCGGCGACGGTGCCTGCTGCGGCCCGCCCTGGGGGCGTACCGGAGCCATCGGCTGCGTCATCGCGGGCGTCATCTGCGGCTGGCCGCCCCCGTACGTCGGGCCGCCGTTCTGCGGGTGACCACCGGGGCCGCCCATCGACGGACCGCCCATCGAGGGGCCACCCATGGACGGGTTGCCGCCCATCGACTGGTGTCCGCCCATGGTGCCGCCGGCGCCGGAGGGCGCGCCCGCCGAGGCCATCGACGGGGACGGCGGCAGGGACGCGGTCGCCGGGGTGCGCGGCGGAGCCAGCGAGTCGTCGGCCTGGTTCTCCAGCTGGCGCAGCTGGCTCTCCAGGTACGACTTCAGCCTCGTGCGGTACTCCCGCTCGAAGCCGCGCAGGTCCTCGACCTTGCGCTCCAGCGTGGCGCGGGCGGACTCCAGGGAGCCCATCGCGACGCGGTGCTTCTCCTGGGCGTCCCGCTCCAACGCGTCGGCCTTGGCGCGGGCGTCCCGCTCCAGGCCCTCGGCACGGCTGCGGGCCTCGCCGACGATCTTGTTGGCCTCGGAACGGGCCTCCGCGATCGCCTGGTCGGCGGTCTGCTGGGCCAGCGACAGCACACGGGCGGCGCTGTCGTTGTTCTGGCCGCCACCCTGCTGCTGCATCTGCTGCATCTGCTGGGGCAGACCGGGACCGCCGGGACCCTGCGGGCCGCCCATCATCCCGGGAGGTCCGCCGGGACCACCGGGGCCGCCCATGCCGGGACCACCGGGACCCTGCGGGCCGCCCATGGGTCCGCCCTGCGGACCACCGGGACCGGCGGGAAGCTGGGGCTGGCCGCCCGGAAGCTGCGGCGGGCCGCCCATCCCCTGCTGCGGGTGCTGGGGATGTTGCTGATGCTGCGGGTGCTGGGGGTGTTGCGGGTGCTGCTGCTGCGGCGGCACCGGCTGCGGTCCCGATATGGCGGCGGGCACGGGTGGCCCGCCTGGCCGTTCCTGGGGTTCAGGTTTGCGCATGCCGCCGCCCTGCTGCTGGTTCTGCGCGGCAGCCCGGGTCGCCGCGGCCAACTTGGCCCGCAGGTCCTCGTTCTCGCGGAGCAAACGCGTCAGTTCGCCCTCGACCTCGTCAAGGAAGGCGTCGACCTCGTCCTCGTCGTAGCCTTCACGGAGACGGACGGTCGTGAACTGCTTGTTCCGTACGTCCTCGGGGGTCAGTGGCATCTCTTCACCTCAACGTAAGTCGTCGGCATATCGGCAAGACCGTCTCGCTCGTTCACAGCCCGGCCACGACGTTGATCAGGATCCAGACGATGATCATGAGCACGAAGAAGGACAGGTCGAGCGCCACGCCCCCGAAGCGTAGCGGCGGGATGAACCGCCGCAGGAGCTTGAGTGGCGGATCGGTGACAGTGTAGGTGCCCTCCAGAACGACGACCATCGCCTTGCCTGGCTGCCATGAGCGGGCGAACTGGAAGACGTAGTCCATCACCAGCCGGAAGAGAAGGATCAGGAAGAAGCAGTACAACGCGATCTGGATCACCTGTAGTGCGGTCCCCATCTGCGTTGCCTCTCCCCTGACTCTCTCGTGTGGCCCTGCGACCCCTGCCGTGACACCACGTCTCAGCTCTGGTTGAAGAACCCGCCCTCTGCGATGCGGGCCTTGTCTTCCGCCGTGACATCGACGTTAGCAGGAGACAGCAGGAAGACCTTCTGTGTCACCCGTTCAATACTTCCGTGCAAACCGAACACCAGACCGGCTGCGAAGTCCACCAGTCTCTTCGCATCCGTGTCGTCCATCTCGGTCAAGTTCATGATCACCGGAGTGCCCTCGCGGAAGTGTTCCCCGATGGTACGGGCCTCGTTGTAGGTCCGGGGGTGCAACGTGGTGATCCGGTACGGCTCCCGCTCGGACACGACCTTGGGCATGATCACCGGGGCGCTCTTCTCCAGGTTCTGGCGTTCAGGTGTGATGGATGACACGGGGGCAATCCTCCCCGCTCGTCCGCTTTCAGGGACCACCGAGGGCGGTGGCGAGATCTCGCGCTCCCGCTGGGCCGGGGGGTGCATGACCCGTACCGACTCCTCGGGATCGTCCTTCTGCAACGAGTGGTGCGGCTGCGGCTGATGGTGCCGCCGGCGCTCCGGCTCCGGTTCGGGCTCGAACTCGTCGTCGGGGTCGAACCCCGGGCCGTCGTACCCATCGTCCTCCACGAGGCCGAGGTAGACCGCCATCTTGCGCATAGCGCCGGCCATTTCTTGCGTCCTCCGCTCTGTGGTGGGTCCCCTGCCTCCCACGGGAGGCCCCGGGCTCCGTCACCGGTGGCCATGAATCCACATACCCCGTCCGCCTGTCCACTCTGAGTGATCTGGCGGAAATGACCATATTTTCTGCTGTGGTCCGACTTGCTTGGCGACGTTACCCGAGGCGGGGTCGGACTCCGAGTACCGCACTGCCGACGCGTACATGTGTCGCACCCGCCGCCACCGCCTCCTCGAAATCCGCACTCATGCCTGCTGACACCATGTTCGCAGCAGGATGCCGCGACCGCAGGTCGGTTGAGATTTCCCACAGCCGCCGGAACGTCTCGCCGGGGCGTCCCGCGTACGGTCCCGACAGCGGTGCGACCGTCATCACCCCCGCCAGGCGCAGCCCCTGAGCCTCCGTTACCCGCTCCGCCAGATCCGGAACGTCGGCGGGCCGCACACCACCGCGCGGGGCGGCGGGCTCTGACTCCCCGTCGAAGCCGACCTGGAGGAGCACGCCGGTCTCCCGCCCCGCGCGGACCGCCGCCTCGGAGAGCGCGGTGACCAGCCGCGGCCGGTCGACGGAGTGCACGAAGTGGGCGTAAGACGTCACGGAACGGGCCTTGTTGGTCTGCAACTGGCCCACGAAGTGCCAGTTCAGCGGGAGGTCCGCGCAGGCCGCCGCCTTCGGGGCGGCGTCCTGGTCGCGGTTCTCCGCCACGTCGCGCACCCCCAGCTCCGCCAGCAACCGTACGTCGCTCGCCGGGAAGGTCTTCGTCACGACGACGAGGGTGACGTCCTCCCGTGCGCGCCCCGCCGTGCCGCACGCGCCGGCGATGCGCTCCTCCACCCGGGCGAGGTTGGCGGCCAGTTCGGCCTTCCGGTCAGCCACGTCCCGTACCCCGCGCTCCGCGTCCGTACCCATCGCTCCCCCTCACCGGCCGGACCGCGGACCGGGCGGTTCCAGCCAGACGTAACTCGCCAGCCGTCCGGTGTCCTTGTCCCGCCGGTACGAGAAGTGGTCCGCCGACTCCAACGTGCACACGTCGGACAGCTCGACCGAGGTGACGCCCCGCGCGGCGAGCTGCGCCCGTACGCCCGCCGCCACGTCGAGCGCCGGAGTGCCCCGACGCGTCGTGGCGTACGCCTCGGGCACACGCGCGGCGACCTCGTCCCGCATGTCCGCGGGCACCTCGTAGCAGCGGCCGCAGACGGCGGGGCCGGTGCGCGCCGTGATCCGCGCCGGGTCGGCGCCGAGCCGGACCATCGCGTCGACCGTCGCGCCGACGACCCCGGCGGCGAGCCCCGGGCGACCGGCGTGGGCCGCGCCCGCGACCCCGGCGACGGGGTCGGCCAGCAGGACGGGGGTGCAGTCGGCGGTGAGGACGGCGAGGACCGTGCCGCGCCGCGCGGTGACGACGCCGTCGACCGGTTCGGCGCCGAGGTCGGCGGGGCCAGTGACGACGGCGACGTCCGCGCCGTGGACCTGGTTCATCCAGACGACCGCCGCCGGGTCGAGCCCGAGCGAGGTGGCGGCCCGCCGCCGGTTCTCCCGTACGGCCGCCGGGTCGTCGCCCACCGCGCCGCCGAGGTTGAGGGACGCACGAGGAGCGGCGCTCACCCCGCCCCACCGGTCGGTGGAGGCGAAGTGGGCGCCGCTCTCGGTGTCGTGCCGACCTATCACCGCGCGGATTCCCGCGGTCCGGCCGGGCCACGGGTGCCGTACGGCTCCGGGGAGCCGCCGCGTACGGTCGCCGTGCTCACTTGAGGAAGTCCGGTACGTCCAGCTCCTCGGCCTGGCTGTCCTGGTACGGACGGGCCGGCGGGACCTGCGGCGAGGGCGCGGAGTGGCCGACCGGATCGGCGGACGACGGGGCGGACTCGACCGGCGCGGACTGGTCCTCGCGCGGGCTGAGGACGCCGAGCGTCGGCCGGTCCCGGTCCCGGTCCGCGTCCGGCTCGGGCACCGGGCGGGGGCCGGAGGACGACTCGTCCTTGCCGCCGTACGCGCCGAGGACCTTGTCGCGGTTCTTCGAGGGCGGTTGGCCGCCGTCGAACCCGGCGGCGATGACCGTGACCCGGACCTCGTCGCCGAGGGCGTCGTCGATGACCGCGCCGAAGATGATGTTCGCCTCGGGGTGGGCGGCCTCGCTGACGAGCTGGGCGGCCTCGTTGATCTCGAAAAGGCCGAGATCCGACCCTCCGGAGATGGAGAGCAGCACACCTCGGGCGCCGTCGATGGACGCCTCCAGCAGCGGCGAGGAGATCGCCATCTCGGCAGCGGCCACCGCGCGGTCGTCGCCGCGCGCGGAGCCGATGCCCATGAGCGCCGAACCCGCCTCCGACATCACGGACTTGACGTCCGCGAAGTCGAGGTTGATCAGGCCGGGCGTCGTGATCAGGTCGGTGATGCCCTGCACACCGGAGAGCAGCACCTGGTCGGCGGACTTGAACGCGTCCAGGACACTGACCTGGCGGTCCGAGATGGACAGCAGCCGGTCGTTGGGGATGACGATCAGGGTGTCGACCTCGTCGCGCAGCCCAGCGATGCCGTCCTCCGCCTGGTTCGCGCGGCGGCGGCCCTCGAAGGTGAACGGGCGGGTGACGACGCCGATCGTCAGGGCGCCGAGCGAACGCGCGATGTTGGCGACCACGGGCGCGCCGCCGGTGCCGGTGCCGCCGCCCTCGCCCGCCGTCACGAAGACCATGTCGGCCCCCTTGAGGACCTCCTCGATCTCCTCGCGGTGGTCCTCGGCCGCCTTGCGGCCGACGTCGGGGTTGGCCCCCGCGCCGAGTCCGCGGGTCAGCTCACGGCCGACGTCGAGCTTGACGTCGGCGTCGCTCATCAACAGGGCCTGCGCATCGGTGTTGATCGCGATGAACTCGACGCCCTTGAGACCGACCTCGATCATCCGGTTGATGGCGTTCACGCCACCGCCGCCGATACCGACGACCTTGATGACTGCGAGGTAGTTCTGCGGTGCTGCCACGTCGAAGGCCTCTCGCCTCGAGTTACGTATCCCTGTGGGGCGGTTCGTTCGCCGACCCGAACCCTAACTGTGAAGTTTAGGGTTACCAGTGCCTGTGGTTCCTGGAGTCTTCGCAACGGACACTAAGTCGACAAGTGCTGGGTGTTCAACGAACACGCCGAACCTCCCGTTTTTCTTTTCACCCTATGTGATCAGGCCAAGCAGTGCTTATCCAGGGTGCTGGCCTGCGTGGATGTGCGTCAACTCGGCATCACCGAGGGGGCGCTGGGGACGCTGACGTCGAAGTGTTCGGCGTCCCCGACCGCTTTCATCAGCGCCGCGAGCGCCTTCGCCTTCGCCTCTCCGTGTTCGCCGCTCCCCCACAGCACCGTCCGATCCCCCGTCAACTCCAGGGTGAGGGAGTCGTACGAGCGGACCCGTACGGTCCGGATCTCCTTCGCCACCCCCGCCGGAGCCTCCCGTACGGCGCGCACCGCCGCGGTCCGCAGCCGGGCCGCCGAGAACGGACGGTCCGCCGCCGGACGGTCGCGTCGGACGACCAGAAGCGGAACACCCGTCGGGCGCTTGCCGACTGTGGCGAAACGTACGCCCTCGGCGTCCACTTCGACGAATTTCCCGGCCTCTTCCTGAACGAGTTCCGGCTTTCGTTCCGTCACTTTCAGGCCGACTCCGTGCGGCCACGCGCGGACGACCTCGGCCGTACGGATACGCGGCAGCCGCTGCCGCAGCCGCCGTTCCGCCGCGTCCTTGTCGAGCGAGACCAGCGGGGAGCCGACCGGAACGGCCGCCGCGTCCCGGATCTGACGCTCCGTGAGGACCCGCGCCCCGTCGACGGAGACGTGCTCGACGCGCAGCCAGGACGAGCCGTACAGCGCCCAGACGCCGAACGAGCCGAGCAGCAGCGCGAGGACGACGAGGAGCACCACGGCGCGCCGCCGGAGCCGTATCCCCGGGCGCCGCCCGCGGGGCCGGTCGTCGCCGCCACCGCCCTCCGGGATCTCCTCGGAGTCCGGCGGCGGGCCGCCCGGCCGGTCACCGCGCCGCTCGCTCCGGTCGGCGTCCCTCGTGCGTACGGGCACTCTCCCTGCCTTCTCACGCCGCTCGGCGGCCGGGCCGCCCCGGCCGCCCGGTCAGCCCTGACGGCGTGCCGCGATCGCTTCGTGCACCATGCCGACGAGCAGCTCGTCGGCGTCCCTGCGGCCGAACTCCGCCGCCGCCCGCGCCATGTCGTGGAGCCGGTGCGGATCGGAGAGGATCGGGAGCACGTTGCCCTTGATCCACTCCGGTGTCAGCTCCGCGTCGTCCACGAGCAGTCCGCCGCCCGCCTTGACGACGGGCTGGGCGTTGAGCCGCTGTTCGCCGTTGCCGATCGGCAGGGGGACGTACGCGGCCGGGAGCCCGACGGCTGACAGTTCCGCGACGGTCATCGCGCCCGCGCGGCAGAGCATCATGTCGGCCGCGGCGTACGCGAGGTCCATCCGGTCGACATACGGTACCGGTACGTAGGGCGGCATTCCCGGCATGTGGTCCAGGAACGGCAGTTCGTTCTTCGGCCCGACCGCGTGCAGGATCTGGATGCCCGCGCGCTGCAGGTGCGGCGCGACGGCCTGGACGACCTCGTTCAGCCTGCGGGCGCCCTGGGAGCCGCCGGTGACGAGCAGGGTCGGCAGGTTGGCGTCGAGGCCGAAGGCGGCGCGGCCCTCCGCGCGCGTCGCGGACCGGTCGAGGACGGCGATGTTGCGGCGCAGGGGGATGCCGACGTAGCGCGCGTGCCGCAGCTTGCTGTCCGGGGTGGAGACGGCGACGTGGGTGGTGTAGCGCGACCCGATCTTGTTGGCCAGGCCGGGGCGGGCGTTGGCCTCGTGCACGACGATCGGGACGCCGAGGCGCTTGGCCGCCAGGTAGCCGGGGAGGGCGACGTAGCCGCCGAAGCCGACCACGCAGTCCGCCTTGGTGCGTTCCAGGATCTGCTCGGCCGCCTTGACGGTGCCGCGCAGCCGCCCGGGGACGGTGATCAGCTCCGTGGTGGGCTTGCGCGGGAGGGGTACGGCCGGGATGAGGCCCAGTTCGTAGCCCCGCTCCGGGACGAGACGGGTTTCGAGGCCGCGCTCCGTGCCGAGAGCGGTGATGCCCACGGTCGGGTCCTGCCTGCGCAGCGCGTCCGCGAGGGCGAGCGCGGGCTCGATGTGACCGGCGGTCCCCCCACCGGCGAGTACGACATGCACCGAAATTCACCGCTCTCCGGACGGCGGCCCTTCGGAACGCCGTCTCATCGTCTTCTTCCTCACCCCGGCCCGCATCCTGCCGAACGCGGGCTGCCGCATGTCCAGTGCCACGCGCGCGGCCGGGTCGTCACGCGCGAAGGCGATCAGCAACCCGATGGCGAACATCGTCGGCAGCAGCGCGGAACCTCCGTAGGAGAACAGCGGGAGCGGGACACCGGCGATCGGCAGCAGGCCGAGCACCGCACCGATGTTCACCGCGGCCTGCGCCGTGATCCAGGTGGTCACGCCTCCCGCGGCATACCTGACGAAGGAATCCTCCGTGCGTCCGGCCACGCGGATACCCGCATAGCCTAGAGCCGCGAAGAGGGCGAGCACCGACAGCGTCCCCGCGAGACCCAGCTCCTCCCCGGTGACCGCGAAGATGAAGTCCGTATGCGGTTCGGGGAGTTGGCCCCATTTTTCCACACTCGCGCCCAGGCCGGAACCAAACCATCCGCCCGAGGCGAGGGCGTAGATGCCGTGCACGGCCTGCCAGCACTGGTCGTTGGGGCCGGGGTCGGTGGCGCCGAGGCAGCCGAGCCGGGACATGCGGTTGGGGCTGCTCGTGATCAGCAGGAAGCCGAGGACCGCGGCGACGCCGAGGGTCGTGGCGAACAGCCGGGTGGGGGCGCCCAGCAGCCAGAGCAGGCCGAAGAGGATCGCTGTGAGAATGATCGCGGTCCCCATGTCGCCGCCCAGCATGATCAGCCCGAGCAGCAGGAACGCGACGGGCACGAGCGGTACGAGCATGTGCTTCCACTCGTTCAGCAGCCGCTTCTCGCCCTTCCGCGCGAGCAGGTCCGCGCCCCACAGCACCAGGCCGAGCTTCGCGAACTCGCTGGGCTGGAGCTGGAACGGGCCGCCGAGCTGGATCCAGTTCTGGTTTCCGTTCACCGCGTGCCCTATGCCGGGGACCTGGACCAGGCAGAGCAGGAACACGGAGACCGCGAGCAGCGGGTACGCGCACGCGCGGTGCAGCCGTACGGGCATGCGGGAGGCCGCGAGCATCAGTACGGAGCCGAGGACGGCGGCGACGAGCTGCTTCTGGAAGAAGTACGTGGACGACAGCCCCGACTGGAGCGCCTCGATCTGCGAGGCGGAGAAGACCATCACGAGGCCGAGGGCGGTCAGCAGCAGGCTGCCCCCGAGCACCAGGTAGTACGCGGTGAGGGGGCGGTCCCACGCGCGCCGGGCGCGGTCGAGCGCGCGCCGCAGCCCCTCGGGGCCGCCGGTCGTACGCCGGGGCTCCGGCCGTTTCGGCGGGCGCCGGGGCGCGGGGGCGGGCGCGCGGCCCGCACGCCGGAGGGCGGTGCCGCGGGCGCGGGCGGGCGGGGCGCCAGGCGCGGGCGCGGACGCCCGGGAGCCGGGGCGTACGGTGCCGCGGCCGCGTGGCGGGGGCTGGGGTGCGTGCCGGTCCGTGGTCATGTCCGTGTCCCCTCCTGGTCGCCCGCACCCGCGGTCCGGGGACCGGTGGGCTACTGTCCTTCGGCGGTCGGGACGGCGGCCAGGGCGCGTACCGCCTCCGCGAACGCCTCACCACGCCTGTGGTAGTTCGTGAACATGTCCATCGAGGCGCAGGCCGGTGCCAGCAGGACCGTGTCACCGGGCCGCGCGAGCCGCGCCGCCGCGCGTACGGCCGCCGCCATCGCCCCAGTGTCCGTCCGGTCGAGATCGACCACCGGCACATCCGGGGCGTGTCGCGCGAGGGCTTCGCGGATGAGGTGACGGTCCGCGCCCAGCAGCACGGCGCCGCGCAGCCGCCCGGCCGACGCCGCCACGAGCCCGTCGAACGTCGCGCCCTTCGCGAGCCCTCCCGCGATCCACACGACGGGGTCGTACGCGGCCAACGAGGCTTCCGCGGCATGGGTGTTGGTGGCCTTGGAGTCGTCCACCCAGCGCACGTCGGCCACGTCAGCGACGTGCTCGATGCGGTGCGCGTCGGGGCGGAAGGCGCGCAGCCCGTCCCGTACGGCAGCGGCCGGTACGCCGTAGGCGCGGGCGAGGGCGGCGGCGGCCAGGGCGTTGGCGATGTTGTGCGGGGCGGGCGGGTCGACGTCGCCGACCTCGGCCAGCTCCTGGGCCTGCTGGTGACGGCGTTCCACGAACGCGCGGTCGACCAACAGGCCGTCCACGACGCCGAGTTCGGAGGGGCCGGGGGCGCCGAGGGTGAAGCCGACGGCGCGGCAGCCCTCGACGACGTCGGCCGCGCGCACCAGGTCGGTGGTCGCCGGGTCCGCGGTGTTGTGGACGCAGGCGACCTGGTTGCCCTCGTAGATCCGGCCCTTGTCGGCGGCGTACGCCTCCATGGAGCCGTGCCAGTCGAGGTGGTCGGGCGCGAGGTTGAGGACGGCGGCGGAGTGCGCGCGTACGCTCGGCGCCCAGTGCAGCTGGTAGCTGGACAGTTCGACGGCCAGCACGTCGTACGGCTCCGGGGAGAGCACGACGTCGATCAGCGGGGTGCCGATGTTGCCGACGGCCGCGGTGCGCAGACCGGCGGCCTCCAGGATGGCGGCGAGCATCCGCACGGTGGTGGTCTTGCCGTTGGTGCCGGTGACGGCGAGCCAGGGCGCGGCCGTACGGCCGTCGGCGCCGCGCAGCCGCCAGGCCAGTTCCACGTCGCCCCACACCGGGACGCCCGCCGCCGCCGCGGCGGCGAACAGCGGGCCGTCCGGCTTCCAGCCGGGCGAGGTGACAACGAGGTCGGTGCCCGCGGGCAGCGTGGCGCCGTCGCCGAGGCGGACGGCGACGCCGTTCGCGGCGAGCGGTTCGGCGCGGGCGCGGTGCGCCTCGCCGTCGCCGCCGTCCACGACGGTGACGGCGGCGCCGCACCGGGCCAGCGCGCGGGCGGCGCTGACGCCGCTCACGCCCAGCCCGGCGACGGTGACCTGACGGCCCGTGAAGTCCGCGGGCGCGTCAGTGCCGCCCGGCTCGGTCGCGCCACTCAATTCGAGGCCGCCCACCCTGCGTAGAAGATGCCGATGCCGAGGATGGCGCACATGCCCTGGATGATCCAGAAGCGGACCACGACCAGCACCTCCGACCAGCCCTTCAGCTCGAAGTGGTGCTGGAGGGGCGCCATCTTGAAGACGCGCTTCCCGGTCAGCCGGAACGAGCCGACCTGGATGACCACGGACATCGTGATGAGCACGAACAGGCCGCCGAGGACGGCGAGCAGCAGCTCCGTACGGGAGCAGATCGCCAGTCCGGCGAGGGCGCCGCCCAGGGCCAGGGAGCCGGTGTCGCCCATGAAGATCTTCGCGGGCGAGGTGTTCCACCACAGGAAGCCGAAGCAGGCGCCCATGAGCGCGGCGGCCACGACGGCCAGGTCCAGCGGGTCGCGTACCTCGTAGCAACCGGGGCCCGCGCTCAGCGGGTTGGCGCAGGACTCCTGGTGCTCCCAGACGCAGATGAAGGTGTACGCGCCGAAGACCATCACGGAGGCGCCGGTGGCCAGGCCGTCCAGACCGTCCGTCAGGTTCACGCCGTTCGACATCGCGAGGATCATGAACAGCGCCCAGATGACGAAGATCACCGGGCCGAGGTACCAGCCGAAGTCCTGGGTGAACGACAGCCTGGTGGAGGCCGGCGTCAGGTTCCGGTTGTCCGCGAAGTTCAGGGCCAGGACCGCGAAGGCGATGCCGACGATGAGCTGTCCGGCCATCTTCGCCTTGGCCCGCAGACCGAGGCTCCGCTGCTTGACGATCTTGATGTAGTCGTCCAGGAAGCCGACCACGCCCATGCCCGCGAAGAGGAACAGCACCAGCAGGCCCGAGAAGGACGGCTGGCTGCCGGTCAGCAGCTTCGTCAGGACGTACGCCGCGAGCGTCGCGAAGATGAACGCGATGCCGCCCATCGTCGGGGTGCCGCGCTTGCTGTGGTGGTTCCGCGGCCCGTCGTCGCGGATGAACTGCCCGTAGCCCTTGCGGGCCAGCAGTTTGATCAGCAACGGCGTCCCGATCAGGGACAGGAAGAGACCGATGACCCCCGAGAACAGGATTTGCCTCATCCGGCAGCGACCTCGCCCTCGTCGAGCAGGGCGAGCGCGACCCGCTCCAGCCCCACCGACCGAGACGCCTTCACCAGTACGACATCCCCCGGGCGCAGTTCCCTGCGCAGCAGGTCGACCGCCGCCTGAGCGTCGGACACGTGCACCGACTCCTCACCCCACGAACCCTCGTTCTTGGCGCCCGCGTCGAGCCAGACGGCCTCCTGGCCGCCCACCGCCACGAGCTTGCTGACGTTGAGCCGGACGGCGAGCCGCCCGACCGCGTCGTGCTCGGTGAGCGACTCGTCACCGAGCTCGGCCATCTCCCCGAGCACCGCCCAGGTCCGCCGTCCCCCGGCCATGGCGGCGAGCGCGCGCAGCGCGGCCCGCACGGAGTCGGGGTTGGCGTTGTAGGCGTCGTTGACGACCGTGACGCCGTCGGCGCGCTCGCTGACCTCCATCCGCCAGCGGGAGAGCGTGCCCGCGGCGGAGAGGGCCTCGGCGATCTCCACGACGAACATGCCCAACTCGTGGGCGACGGCCGCCGCTGCGAGCGCGTTCGACACGTGGTGCTCACCGTACAGCCGCATGGTCACGTCACCGCACCCGGAGGGTGTGTGAAGCGTGAAAGCGGGCCTGCCCTGCTCGGTGAGCCGGACGTCGGTGGCGCGTACGTGCGCGTCGGCGGACTCCCCGAAGAGGACGACGCGTGCCTTCGTACGGTCCGCCATGGCGCGTACGTACGTGTCGTCCGCGTTCAGCACGGCGACGCCGCCGTCCTCGGCCGCGGGCAGCGACTCGACCAGCTCGCCCTTGGCCTGCGCGATGGCGTCCCGGCCGCCGAACTCCCCGATGTGGGCGACGCCGACGTTCAGCACGACGCCGACGCGGGGCGGCACCAGCTCGGTGAGGTAGCGGATGTGGCCGATGCCGCGGGCGCCCATCTCCAGGACGAGGAAGCGGGTGTCCCGTTCGGCGCGCAGCGCGGTGACGGGCAGCCCGATCTCGTTGTTGAGGGAACCGGCGGGCCAGACGGTCGGGCCCAGCCGCTCCAGGAGCTGCGCGAGCAGGTCCTTGGTGCTGGTCTTGCCCGCCGAGCCGGTGAGGGCGACGACGCGGGTGCCGAGGCGGGCCACGGTGTACCGGGCGAGGGCGCCGAGCGCCTTCTCGACGTCGTCCACGACGATCGCCGGTACGCCCACGGGCCGGGTCGCGAGGACGGCGACGGCACCGTCCTCGACGGCCCGCACGGCGTAGTCGTGGCCGTCGACGCGCTCGCCGTCGAAGGCGGCGAACAGTCCGCCCGGCGTCACCTGCCGGGAGTCGATCACGACCGGGCCGGTCACCTCGGCGTCCGGGTCCGGTATGTCGCGCTGCCGCCCGGAGACGGCGGCGGCGATCTCGGTGAGGGTGAGGGGGATCATCGGTTCTGGTCGTCCGCCTGGGAGTTGTCGTCCGGCTCGGGTCCGCGCGCCCGTGCGCCGTGCTGTCGTACGCCCTGCTGTTCCGCGCCGCCGCGCGCCGCCTCGATGGCCGCGCGCAGCACCTTCCGGTCGTCGAACGGGCGGACCACGCCCGCGATGTCCTGGCCCAGCTCGTGGCCCTTGCCGAGGACGAGGACGCTGTCCCCCGGCTCCGCGCGGGCCACGGCCGCGGTGACGGCCGCCGCCCGGTCCTCCTCGACCAGCACGGTGCCGCGCTCGTACGCGGGGACCTCGGCGGCGCCGGCCAGCATGGTGGCCAGGATCGCCAGCGGGTCCTCCGTACGCGGGTTGTCGGAGGTGAGCACGGCGGTGTCGGAGAGGCGGGCGAGGGCCGCGCCCATCGCGGTCCGCTTGTGCGGGTCGCGGTCGCCACCGCAGCCGAGGACGGCGTGCACGGCGCCGTCGGTGACCTTGCGGATGGCGTAGAGGACGGACTCGACGGCGTCGGGCTTGTGCGCGTAGTCGACGACGGCGAGGTACGGCTGCCCGGCGTCGACCCGTTCCAGCCGCCCCGGCACGCCCGGTACGGCGGCGACGCCGTCGGCGGCGGCCTGCGGGTCGACCCCGGCGACGGCGAGGGCGACGACGGCGGCGAGCGCGTTGGCGACGTTGAACGGGCCGGGGAGCGGCGCGACGGCGGTCACGGTGACGCCCTCGGGGCCCAGGATGGTGAACGTCGAGCCCAGCGGCCCCACTTCGACCCCGTCCGCGCGCCAGTCGGCGTCGGGGTGGCCCTCGGCGGAGAAGGTGGTGACGGGGACCTCGGACTCGGTGATGAGGCGGAAGCCGTACTCGTCGTCGAAGTTGACGACGCCCGCGCGGGACCGCGCCTTGGTGAACAGCTGCCGCTTCGCGCGGAAGTAGTCCTCCATGTCCGGGTGGAAGTCCAGGTGCTCGGGGCTGAGGTTGTTGAAGACGGCGACGTCGAAGACGCAGCCGTCGACCCGGCCCAGCACCAGCGCGTGGCTGGAGACCTCCATGGCGACGGACCGTACGCCGCGTTCCCGCATCACCGCGAACAGCGCCTGGAGTTCGGTGGCCTCGGGCGTCGTACGCTCCGACTTGAGGCGCTCGTCCCCGATCCGGGACTCGACGGTGCCGATCAGGCCGGTGAGCGAGCCGTCCTTCTCGGCGGCCTTCCGCAGACCGCCCTCGATCAGGTACGCCGTGGTGGTCTTGCCGGAGGTGCCGGTGATGCCGATCTGGAGCAGGTCCTCGCCCGGCTCGCCGTAGATCCGGGCGGCCAGCGCGCCCATCCGGGCCCGGGGGTCGGGCACGGTGAGGACGGGGAGCCCGGTGGCGGCGGCCCGTTCCGTACCGGTCGGGTCGGTGAGGACGGCGACGGCGCCGAGGCTCAGGGCCTGGGTGGCGAAGTCCGCGCCGTGGAAACGGGCGCCGGGCAGCGCGGCGTACACGTCGCCGGGCCGCACCGCGCGCGAGTCGTGCGTGATGCCGGTGGCGGCGGGGGCCGGGGCCCCGTCCGTCGGCTCACCGTCGGGCGCCGGGACGCCCAGCTGCGCGGCCAGCTCGGCCAGGGGCGCGGGGCGGGGGTGTTCCGGGCGCGGCGGCGCGGTGGGGTTCTGATCAGCTTGTGGCACGGCGGTGAGCGTACCGGGCGGCGGCTGCGCGTCGCGAAGTGAGGGGCGCGGGGGGTCCGCGGAGTCCGAGCGGTGCGACGCACCGTCAGTGATCGTTCTCACGTGCTGCTCCGTGGCGTTCGTTCTGGTCGAAGAAGACGGGCATGGGGCTCGGTTTCGCACCGGTGGGCGGGACCTGGAGCGTCTTCAGGGAGAACTCCATGACCTGCTTGAAGACGGGGCCGCACACGTCGCTGCCGAAGTAACTGCCCTTGCGGGGGTTCTGCACGGCGCAGTAGACGGTGACGCGCGGCTTGTCGGCCGGGGCGAACCCGGCGAAGGAGGAGGTGTAGCCGCGGTAGCGGCCGGTCTCCGGGTCCACCCGGTTGGCCGTGCCGGTCTTGCCGGCGATCCGGTAGCCGGGGACGCGGGCGACGGTTCCGGTGCCCTCGTCGCTGGCGACGACCGTCTCCAGCATGCGCGCCAGCGTACCCGCCGTCTTGCCGCTCACGACCCGCCGCTCCGCCGGTTCGGGCGCCGCGGTGAACTCGCCGTCCGGGCCCGTCGTACCCCGTACGAGGCTGGGTGCCACGCGGGTGCCGCCGTTGGCGATGGTGGAGTATATCGACGCGGCCTGCACGGCGTTGAGCGAGAGGCCCTGCCCGAACGGGATGGTGTGCTGCTGCGACGCCGACCAGTCGCCGGGCGCGGCGAGCAGCCCGGGGGTCTCGCCGGGGAAGCCGAGTCCGGTCTTGCGGCCGACGCCGAACTTCCGCAGGTACGAGTACAGCACCTCGTTCGCCTGCCGCTGCGTCTTGCCGAGCTGCTCGGCGGCGAGGATCGTGCCGATGTTGCTGGACTTGGCGAGTACGCCGTTGAGTGTCAGCTCCCACGTGGGGTGGTCGACGTCGTCGGCGAAGGCACGGTCGGCGCGCGGCAGCCGGTTGGGCACGGTGACGTGGGTGCCGGGTGAGGCGACGCCCTCCTCCAGCACGGCGGCCAGCGACATCAGCTTGGACGTGGAGCCGGGCTCGAACGCGTCCTGGAGCGCGCCGTTGCCGAGGCTGGCGCTGTCGGCGCCGCCGAGGTGGTTCGGGTCGAAGGTGGGCGCGTTGGCCACCGAGAGCAGTTCGCCGGTCGCGGTGTCCTGCACGACGACGTAGCCGCTGTCGGCCTTGGACTTCTCGACCTGCTCGGTGATGGCGCGCTGCGCCGCCCACTGGATGTCCCGGTCGAGGGTCAGCTCGATGTCCGAGCCGGGCACCGGGGAGCGTTCCTTCACGTCGGCGGTGGGGACCTGGCGGCCGCCGGACTGGGTGTAGGTGATCTTCCCGTCCTCGCCCTGGAGTTCGCCGTCGAGCAGCGCCTCCAACCCGCCGCCGCCCCTGCCGTCGGCGGAGACGAAGCCGAGGACGCTGGCGCCGAGTTCGTCGTTCGGGTAGACGCGTTTGGCGTGCTCCTCGGAGTAGACCCCGGCGAGCACGTTGGCGCCGCCGCCCTTGGCCGCCTTGTCGGCGAGGGCGCTCTTGAGGTCCTTGATCTGCCGCCACGCCGCCGGGGTCCGCTTGCCGGCGAGCACGGTGTAGCGGGTGTCGCGCTGCGAGAGCTTCGCGGTCAGCTCCTTCGGGTCCTCGCCGAGGATGGGCGCCAGCAGGGTGGCCGCCTGGGCGGGGGCGTCCCGTACGCCCGCCTGGTCGGGCCGGAAGAGGTACGGGTCGGCGGTGATGTCGTACGCGTCGACCGTGGTGGCCAGCGGGGTGCCGTCGCGGGCGGTCATGGTGCCGCGGTCGGCGGCGAGCGGCACGGTGATGTAGCGGTTGACGGCGGCCTTGTCCGCGAACGCGCTCGCGTCGACCGCCTGCACCTGGAGCAGCCGGGCCGTGAAGAGCAGCACGACGAGCGTGAGGGTGAGGCCGATCAGCCGCAGCCGGGGGCGCGGGCGGGCGAGCCGCACCACGGGGGCGGCGGGCGGGCGTTCACCCGTACGGCCCGGGGGGCGGCGGGTGTCGCGGTGCCCGGCGGCGTCGGGGCGGGGCGGGCGGGGGGCGCCGGTCGCGCGGGGCGCGTCGGGGCGGGCGGGGCGCGGGACGCGGCGGGCGGAACGGGCGTCGCGGGGAGCGGGTTCGCGGGGGCGCTCGTCGCGGCGCGCGCGGGCGTCCCGCTCGTCGCGCGGGCGCGGGCCGCGGGGGGCGTCGCGCCCCTCACGCCCCTCCCGGCTCCCGCGCGCCTCACGCCGTTCGCGGCCGTCGCGCCGGTCCCGCCCGTCGCGGCCCTCGCGCCCGTCGCGCCCCTCTCCGCCGGACCGTTCGCTCACGGCTCCTCCCGTTCACCCTCGTCCACGGCCGGTTCGGGCTCGCCGCGCACCGTGCCGTCGGGGGCCAGGAACGCGGGCGGGCCGCCCGGCACCATGCCCAGCTCGCGGGCGCGCTCCTCCAGCGCGCCGGGCGCGGAGTACGAGCCGACCTCCTGCTCCAGCGCCTGCTGCTCGTCGGTCAGCTCCTGCGTCTCCCGTTCCAGGTCGTCGAGGCGGAACGAGCCGTTGTTGAGCGACGCGTTGAGCAGCAGCAGCGCGAGCAGTCCCCCGCCGAGCAGCAGGACCATCAGCAGGACGAACGGGGTGCGCGCCGCCCGCGTACCGCTCGCCGGGACCAGCTCCACCAGCCGGGTCAGCCGCCGCTGCGCCGTCACGGCTGCACCTCCCTGACCCGTTCGGCGCCGCGCAGCCGGGCGGGCGCCGCGCGGCGGTTGGCGGCGATCTCGTCCTCCGTGGGCAGTTCCGCGCCGCGGGTGAGCAGGGCCAGCCGCGGCTGGTAGCGCTCGGGTACGACGGGCAGCCCGGCGGGGGCGGTGCTGGTGGCGCCCGCGGTGAGGACGCGTTTGACGAGGCGGTCCTCCAGCGAGTGATACGCGAGGACGGCGACGCGACCACCCACCGCCAGCGCGTCCACGGCCGCCGGAACGGCCCGTTCCAGGACGGCCAGTTCGCCGTTGACCTCGATGCGCAGCGCCTGGAAGGTGCGCTTGGCCGGGTTGCCGCCGGTGCGCTTCGCGGCCTGCGGCAGCGCGTCGCGGATCAGCTCGACGAGCCGCGCGCTGTTCCGGAACGGCTCCCGGTCCCGTTCCCGCACCACCGCCTCGACGATGCGCCGCGCCTGCTTCTCCTCGCCGTACGCCCGCAGCAGCCGTACGAGATCGCCCGGCGGGTACGTGTTGAGGACCTCCGCCGCGCTCATCCCCCGCGTCTGGTCCATCCGCATGTCCAGCGGCGCGTCCTGGGCGTACGCGAAGCCGCGCTCCGCCTCGTCCAGCTGCATCGAGGAGACACCGAGGTCGAACAGCACGCCCTGCACCCGCGGGGTGCCGAGCTTGGCCAGGACCTCGGGCAGCTCGTCGTAGACGGCGTGCACGAGGGTGGCGCGGTCGCCGTACGGGGCCAGCCGCGCCCCGGCGAGGTCGAGGGCGGCGGTGTCGCGGTCCAGGCCGACCAGGCGTACGTCGGGGAAGCGCGCGAGCAGCGCCTCGGCGTGCCCGCCGAGGCCGAGCGTGCAGTCGACGACGGTCGCTCCCGGTCCGGCGAGGGCGGGGGCGAGGAGGTCCAGGCAGCGTTCCAGCATGACCGGGACGTGACGCTCGTTCGTACTCAATGTGCCCTCTCAGGTCCGGCGGGCACCAGGGGCCTGTCGGCCGCACGTGCGTCCTGGTCCCCGCCCGCTCTGCCGGGAAAGCGGCCTCTGGCGCCGGGGAAGTGACGTCAGTCGGCTCCGAGCGGGAGGAGACCGGGCCGCACGTACACAGCCGCGCACGCGAGGACCGCGTACACGGAGGGCCCGGGGTCCACGGGGAGTGTCACGGCTCCCACTTCGCGTCACTTTAGTCCACAGGCCCCGGCGGTCAACCAACTGGTCAGGCGCGTCCCCGGCCGCTCCACGCGGGCGGCGCACGCCCCGCGCACCCACTCTGTGGGTTACGTCACATGACCTGGCTTGACCCCTTTTACCCGCTTCTCCTCACGGGCCGAACGCGCGGGCGACGGCTAACGTCGTACGCATGTCCTCCCTTTCTTCTTCCCGCGAAGAGACCGTGACCGACCGCCTCGTAGCGGCCAACGAGCAGTACGCGTCCCAGTTCACGGACCCCGGCATGGACGCGCGGCCCGTGCAGCGCGTCGCCGTCGTCGCGTGCATGGACGCCCGGCTCGACCTGCACGCCGCGCTCGGGCTCCGGCTCGGCGACTGCCACACCATCCGGAACGCCGGGGGCGTCGTCACCGACGACACCATCCGGTCGCTGACCATCAGCCAGCGGGCCCTGGGGACCCGTTCGGTGGTGCTCATCCACCACACGGGCTGCGGGCTGCTCAACCTCACCGAGGACTTCCGGCACGAGCTGGCCGCCGAGGTCGGGCAGCGGCCGAGCTGGGCGGTGGAGGCGTTCCGCGACCTCGACAGCGACGTGCTCCAGTCGATGGAGCGCGTCCGTACCTCTCCGTTCCTGCTGCACAAGGACGACGTGCGCGGCTTCGTGTTCGACGTGCGCACCGGCAGCCTGCGGGAGATCGAACCCGGGATCGCCCCGGAACAGTGACGTAAGCCCCTGCCACCGTGAAGAATGGGCCAAGTGACAACGTATGACGAACACGTGAGCCTGGGTGAGCTGACCACCACGGCGGACGACGTGCGCCGCTCGGTGGAGAGCGTCATCGAGGGCAAGCCGGAGGCGGTACGCCTCTCGCTGACCGTGCTGCTCGCCGAGGGCCACCTGTTGATCGAGGACGTGCCGGGCGTCGGCAAGACGATGCTCGCCAAGGCCCTGGCACGCTCGATCGACTGCACGGTCCGGCGCATCCAGTTCACGCCGGACCTGCTGCCGTCCGACATCACGGGTGTCAGCGTCTACGACCAGCAGCGGCAGGACTTCGAGTTCAAGCCGGGCGCGATCTTCGCCCAGATCGTGCTCGGCGACGAGATCAACCGCGCCTCCCCCAAGACCCAGTCCGCGCTGCTGGAGTCGATGGAGGAGCGGCAGGTGACGATCGACGGGCAGACGTACCCGCTGCCCGACCCGTTCATGGTCGTCGCCACGCAGAACCCGGTCGAGATGGAGGGCACGTACCCGCTGCCCGAGGCGCAGCGCGACCGCTTCATGGCCCGCGTCTCCATCGGCTACCCCAGCCCCGCCGCCGAGTTGGAGATGCTCGACGTGCACGGCGGCGCCTCCCCGCTGGACGACCTCCAGCCGGTGGCGCACGCCCACGACATCGTGAAGCTCGTCGAGGCGGTGCGCGGCGTCCACGTCTCGGACCCGGTGCGGCGGTACGCGGTGGAGCTGGTCTCCGCCACCCGTACGCACCCGGACCTGCGGCTGGGCGCCTCGCCGCGCGCCACCCTGCACCTGCTGCGCGCGGCGCGGGCGGCGGCGGCGCTGAGCAGCCGCGAGTTCGCGCTGCCGGACGACGTGCAGGCGCTGGCCGTGCACGTGCTCGCGCACCGGCTGCTGCCGACGGCGCAGGCGCAGCTGAACCGGCGTACGCCCGAGCAGGTCGTCGCGGAGATCGTGCAGCGCACCCCGGTGCCGACCGGCGCCGGCCCGGCCGCCCCCGGCGCGCCGCCCGACCACGGCCGACAGCAGCCGCGGGGGTACTGATGTCCGCCGACCCGCGCGCGCAGGGTGCCCTGGCCGACCAGGGTCCGGCCCCCGCGCGGGGGCCGGACCCGGACGGCTCCGGTGGCTCCGACGGTCCCGGCCGCGACCGGCAGCAGGGCACCCTGCGCGGCGCGCTCGGCGGCCTCACCACCCGGGGCCGCTCCTTCCTCGCAGCCGGACTGGCCGCGACCCTCTGCGCGTACGTGCTCGGGCAGGCCGACCTGCTGCGGGTCGGCATGCTGCTGGCCGTACTCCCGCTGGTCTGCGTCGTGGTGCTGCACCGCACCCGCTACCGCGTCGCCGGATCACGCCGCCTCACCCCCTCCCGCGTACCGGCGCGCGACGAGTCGCGCGTGCACCTGCGGGTCGACAACGTCTCGCGGCTGCCCACCGGACTGCTGATGCTCCAGGACCGCGTGCCGTACGTGCTGGGCCCGCGCCCCCGCTTCGTACTGGACCGGGTCGAGCCGGGCGGACGCCGCGAGGTGTCCTACCGGGTGCGCTCGGACCTGCGCGGGCGCTTCCCGCTCGGACCGTTGCAGCTGCGGCTGACCGACCCGTTCGGGATGTGCGAGCTGACACGGTCGTTCCACGCGTACGACACGCTGACCGTCGTACCGCGCGTGGAGCCGCTGCCCGCCGTACGGCTGGCCGGGGAGACCACCGGGTACGGCGACGGGCGGCAGCGTTCGCTGGCCCTCGCCGGTGACGACGACGTGATCCCCCGCGGCTACCGGCACGGAGACGACCTGCGCCGCGTCCACTGGCGTTCCACCGCCCGCCACGGCGAGCTGATGGTCCGCCGCGAGGAGCAGCCGCAGAAGGCGCGCTGCACCGTACTGCTGGACACGCGGCGCGACGCGTACTCCGGTTCGGGCCCGGACTCGCCCTTCGAGTGGGCCGTCTCCGGTGCCGCCTCCGTCTGCCTGCACCTGCTGGAACGGGGCTACGCCGTACGGCTGCTGACCGACACCGGCGCGATGGCGCCCGGCCCGGACGGGGCGAGTTTCGGCGGCGACTCCTCGGACACGGCGGGGCTGCTGCTGGACACCCTGGCCGTCGTCGAGCACTCCGCCGAGCCCGGCCTGGGCCGCGCGCACGACGTGCTGCGCGGGAGCACGACCGGCCGCGAGGGGCTGCTGGTCGCCTTCCTCGGCGACCTGGACGAGGACCAGGCGACGCTGGTGGCGGGGATGCGGCAGCGGACGAACCGGGCGGTGGCGTTCGCCGCCCAGGCCGCGTACCCGGGGCTGGGCAGGGAGGCGTTCGACGCCTCCCTGCGGGTGCTGGCCGAGTCGGGCTGGACCGCGCTGCCCGGCGGACCGGGCATCTCGGTGCCCGCGCTCTGGCGGGACGCGGACAACGCCGTGGTGAAGGGGCTGGACCGATGAGTGGACGTGCCCGGCTCGCGGTCTGCGCGGCCACGGCGACCCTGGCCGCCGCCTGCGCGCTGCTGCCGCTGGTGAACCCGGCGACCTGGCTGCTCCAGGCGGCGCTGCTGGTGCTGGTGCAGACGGGCGTGGGCGCGGCGGCCCGCCGGGTGCCGCTGGCGCGGCCCCTGACCGTACTGGCGCAGGCGCTGGTGTCGCTGGTGCTGCTCACGCTGGTCTTCGCCTCGGGCCACGCGCTCGCCGGGGTGGTGCCGAGCCCGGAGTCGTTCCGGCACTTCGCGGACCTGCTGGACGAGGGCTCACGGGACGTGAGCCGCTTCGCCATACCGGCGCCCGTCACCGACGGCATCCGGCTGATGCTCGTCGGCGGCGTGCTGACCGTCGCCCTCCTCGTGGACGCCGTCGCCGTCACGTACCGCAGCGCCGCACCGGCCGGGCTCCCCCTCCTCGCGCTCTACTCGGTGGCCGCCGGGCTGTCCGAGGACGGCGCGCGCTGGCTGTGGTTCGTGCTCGCGGCGGGCGGCTACCTGCTGCTGCTCCTCGCCGAGGGGCGGGAACGGCTGTCCCAGTGGGGCCGCGTCTTCACCGACCGGCCCCGCCCATTCGGCCGGGGACACCAGCCGGGCGGCGTGACCGGCCCGGCGCTGGCGCCGGTGCGCACCGGCCGCCGGATCGGGGCGCTGTCGCTGGGCATCGCGCTCGTCGTGCCCGCGCTGCTGCCGTCGCTGAGCGGCGGCCTGCTGGACTCCGTACGCGACCGGGGCGGCGGCAGCAGCGACAGCAGCACGGTCTCCGCCGTGAACCCGCTGGTCGCGCTCCAGGACAGCCTGAACCAGCCGGAGAACCGCACCGTGCTGACGTACGGCAGCGACAGCCGTTCGCCGGACGAGATGTACCTGCGGATCGTCGCCCTCGACCAGTTCGACGGCTCGTCGTGGAAGCCGTCCGAGCGGCGCATCACCGAGGTGCCGAACCCGCTGCCGACACCGCTCGGGCTCGGCCCGGACGTACGCACCGACACCGTCCGTACGAACATCAAGGCCGCCGACTGGTACGCGCAGAACTGGCTGCCGATGCCGTACCCGGCCAGCCGCGTACGGACCGAGGGCCGCTGGCGGTTCGAGCCGGAGGGCCGGACGCTCGTCGGGGACCGGGGGCAGACCACGCAGGGCGTGCGGTACGACGTGGAGAGCCTGACCGTACGGCCCACCGCCCGGCAGCTGGCCGAGGCGGGGGCGCCGCCGGACGCGCTGGCGCGGGAGTACACGGAGGTCCCGGACTCGCTGCCGTCCGTCGTGCACCGCAAGGCCCGGCAGATCACCCGCACCGCGACCAACGACTACCAGCGGGCGGTCGACCTCCAGCAGTGGTTCGCGGAGGACGGCGGCTTCACGTACGACACGGAGGTGCGGGCCGGGAGCGGGTCCGCCGCGATCGTCAACTTCCTGGAGCAGAAGGAGGGCTTCTGCGTCCACTTCGCGTTCTCGATGGCGGCGATGTCCCGCACGCTGGGCATCCCGGCGCGGGTCGCGGTGGGCTTCACGCCCGGCACGTCGCAGAGTTCCGGGCGGATGGCGGTCGGCCTCCAGGACGCGCACGCCTGGCCGGAGCTGTACTTCGAGGGCGTCGGCTGGACCCGCTTCGAACCGACGCCGACCCGCGGCTCCGCGCCCGTGTACGCGCAGCCGGACGCGCCGGACCTCGACGACGGCGCCGAGGACGAACTGCCCGCGCTGCCCGACGAGTCGGACGAGCCGAACCCGACGCCGTCCAGCTCGCAGGAGTGCACGGCGGAGCAGAAGCGGGCCGACCCGCAGTGCGGGCAGCTCGCCCCCACCACCGGCTCCGGGTCGTCCGGCGGGGGGTTCCCGCTGCGGACGGCCGGGGTGCTGGCGGCCGTCGCCGTGGTCGGCGTGGGGCTGCCGTTGCTGCCGCTGCTGTGGCGGACGCGGGTACGCGCCCGGCGCCTCGGTCCGCGCGGCGGGCCGCTCGACGCGTGGCGGGAGCTGCTCGACTCGGGCTGGGACCACGGCGTACCGCCCGAGGGGTCCGCGACGCCCCGCAAGGCCGCGGCGCGGCTCGCCCACGAGGGCGGGCTGGGGCCGGAGGCGGCCGGGGCGGCGCACCGGGTGGCGCTGGCGGTGGAGCAGGTGCTGTACGCGCGGGAGCCGCGTCCGGCGGACGGGCTCGCGAACGACGTACGCCGGGTGCGGCAGGCGCTGCACGACGGGGCGTCGAAGCGGGTACGGGCGCGGGCGGTGCTGCTGCCGCGTTCGGCCGTGCGCGTGAGGTGGGCGGTCTCGGCCCGCTGGGAGGCGACGGTGGAGCGGTGGCGCGACCGGGTACGGCTGCGGTTGCGGCTGCGGCCGGTCACCGGGCCGAAGCGATGAGGCGGTGAAGGCGCGCGGTGGACGGAGCGGGTACGGGGGGTGCGCCGTGCGGGTGCCGGTACGGGCCACGGGGCAGCCTTGGCCGGTGCCCGCGGACCGGCCCCGGGCACCGGCCAAGGCTGCCCCGGACATGACGAACGGGTGGGGGCCGCCTCTCTGAAGAGGTGGCCCCCACCCGTTCACCGCACCGACCGTGCTGGTCGTCGTCGTGGAGGAATCCGCCGATCCGAGGAGAAGCGGACGCTCATCGCGTCCGCCCGCCCGTCCCGCTCGTGCCGTGCGCCGCCGCTAGCCCTGCTCGTCCCGTCGGCGCTGCCAACGGTCCTCGATACGGTTCATCATGGAGCGCCGCTGCTGGCGCTGCTGCCGGGGCTGGCGGCGCTGCCGCAGGCCGCCGGAGGACGACGGCGCCGGACCGGAGCCCGTACCGTGCTGCTCCTCACCGGGCTTCGGCGCCTTGCGCCAGCCGGTCACGGCCAGCACCGCGCAGCCGAGCATGACGAGGAAGCCGACGACGCTGATCCAGATCTGCTGCGCGACCATCCCGGCCATGAGGAGGGCGATACCCACGAGGAAACCCGCCACTGCCTGGTAGACCCGCTTGCGGGTGTACGTGCGCAGCTCGCTTCCTTCGAGCGCTGTCGCGAATTTGGGATCTTCGGCGTACAGCGCTCGCTCCATCTGCTCGAGCATGCGTTGCTCGTTCTCAGAGAGCGGCACGGCGTCCTCCTACTCGTCGGTCGCGGGGGCGACCGGATGCGGCTCTTCAAGGATAGGCAGGGAATCGCCCCCGTGAAACCCGCCCTCTACGCCAATTCCTCCCACCTGCGCCGGGATGCCGGAGAGGGGTGGCGGTCGGTGTATTCCCGTCATTCCCTCACCGCCTGTCCGTCATGCCGGACGGTGTCCCTCGATCATACGGGGCGTAGCAGTCAACCGGGCGGGCTGTGGCTCAGCCCACGACGACGGGTCCGGAGCGCCTCCGGCGGCCCGTGGATCCGGGGGCGCGGAGGCGGCCGTCGCGGTGAACGGCCGCCCCGGACGGCGGTGTCCGGAGCGTGGTCGGCACGGACCCGGCGGGGCCGGTGGAGCCGGCGCGTGGACCGTACGACGTACCGCGCGGACGGCACCGGGCGTACGGGCGGGCGGGTCCGGCGACCGTGCCTCAGCGCGGCCCGACCTCGGCCAGCACGTGCAGGCGGCTCGCGACCGAGTGGAACGCGGGCAGCTCGGCCGCCGCGGCCTCCAGGCGCGCCAGCGCCTCCTGCGCGTCCGGCTCGGTGTCGACGAGCGCTCCGGGCACCAGGTCCGCGAAGACCCGTACACCGTGCACGGACACGACGCCCAGCCCCGTGCCGGTCACCAGGTCGGTCAGCTGCTCGGCGGTGAAGCGGCGCGGCACCGGGTCGCCGTCGCCCCAGCGGCCGTCGTCGGAGGTGAGCGCCTGTCGGGCCTCGGTGAAGTGGCCCGCCAGGGCGCGCGCCAGCACGGCGCCGCCCAACCCGGCCGCCAGCAGGCTGAGCACGCCGCCTTCGGGGCGGAGCGCCGCGACGACGTTGCGCAGGCCGTCGGCCGGGTCGTCCACGTACTCCAGGACGCCGTGGCAGAGCACGGCGTCGAAGCCGCCGCGCGCGACGACCTCGAAGAGACCGTGCGTGTCGCCCTGCACGCCGCGCACCAGGTCGACGACCCCGGCCTCGGCCGCGCGGCGCTCCAGCGCGAAGAGCGCGTTGGGGCTGGGGTCGACCACCGTGACGCGGTGGCCGAGGCGGGCCAGGGGCACCGAGAAGTTGCCGGTGCCGCCGCCCGTGTCGAGGACTTCGAGGACGTCACGGCCGGTGGCCGCGGCCCGCCGTTCCAGCGCGTCCCGCATGACCTCCCAGACCACGGCGGTACGGGTGGAAGCGCGGGGGCGGGACATGGCGGAGCTCCTCGGCGGCTCTGGTGCTGGCGCGCCCAGCCTAGGCGATGTCCGGGCGATCTTCTCGGGCTCGCGACGACGGCCACGGCACCTCGCGGCGTTGTCGGAGTCGTCCATGTACGGCCCGGTACGAGGACGATCCTCCGCCTTGCGATGCACCGCATCCGACGCCGCGAGCCACCCCTCAAAGACCGCCCGGACACCACCTGGGCGATGTCCGCCCCGACACCACCTCGGTGACGTCCGCCCCGACACCGCCTCGCCGAGGGGCCCCGCCCGGTGTCCCGTCCCCGCTCCTCCGGGTCCGGGCCGCCCCGCGCTAGCCCGCGCGCGGGTGCGTGTCCGGCAGGCCGGGCGCGGGCCCGCGCCGTACGGGCGCGTCCCACGGCTCGTCCGCCGGTGCCACCCGTGGCTGGGGCAGGGCGGGCTGGGCGACGAGCATCCGCTCGACGAGTCGCAGGAACGCACCGGCCGCGCGGACGAGGTCGTCCGCGTCGCGCGGGCTCGCGGCGTCCTGGATGCCCGCCTCGGCGCGGGCGCGGCGCTGGGCGCCGGAGGCGAACAGCACGCACCACTCGGTCAGTTCGGGCGTCACCTCGGGCAGCACGTCCCAGGCGCTGCGTATGCGCTGCCTGCGGCGTTCGTTCGTCTCGGGGCGTCCGCGCACCGCGAGCACGGCGGCGGCCGTGCGCAGCGCGGCCAGATGGGCCGTGGCGTACCGCTCGTTGGGCGCCTCCGTCGCCGCGGCCTCGTCGAGGCCGTGCTGCGCCTGCGCGAGCAGGTCGCGCGCGGCGGGCGGGGCCGTGGCGCGGCGGAGGACGGGATGGACATCGTTCGGGGGCCCGTGCATGGCGAACCTCCTGCAAGTCGTCTGACGGTTCCGATGATGCGGCCGTACGCGTACATCGTTGCGCACGCCACTGACAATCCGCCCTGAGCTGCGCAAACGCCCTTTGCGAGGGCACCGCACGGGCGGCGGATCGGGGGGCCTACACTTTGAACTGACCGGTCAGTTCAAAAACGTGGGAGGACGGGACCGTGCGCGACGAGACCCAGGGCGGTGCCGCGGTGACGGCCGCCGGGCTGGAGCTGGAGGGCCCGCGGGGCGAGGTGTTCCGCGAGGTCGCGGTGGACGCCGGACCCGGCGCGCTGATCGCCCTCGACGGCCCCTCCGGCTCCGGCCGCAGCTGCCTGCTGCTCACCCTCACCGGCCGCATGCGCCCCACCGGCGGCGACGCCGAGGTGGGCGGCCACCCGCTGCCCCGGCGGGCCGCGGCCGTACGGCGCTTCAGCGCGCTCGGCCCGGTGCCGGGCCTCACCGACCCGGACCCGGCCCTGAGCGTGGCCGAGCACCTGCGGGAACGGGCCCTGCTCCAGCGCCGGTTCGGCGGTTCGGCGCGCGCGCTGCTCCGCCCGCGGCGGGAGCGTACGGCCGCCGCCCGGCAGCGGCTCGACGCCGCGCTGGACGCCGCCGGGCTCGACCCGGACGCCCTGCCGAAGGGGGCGCGCACCCGCGTACGCGACCTGGAGCGGCTGGAGGAGTTCCGGCTCGGCGTCGCCCTGGCGCTGACCGGGGCGCCCCGGCTGCTGGCGGTGGACGACGTCGGGTTCAAGCTCCCGGCGGACGAGGCGGCGGCGGCCTGGTCGCTGCTGTACGGGATCGCCGCCGCCGGGACGACCGTGCTGGCCGTGGGCACGCCGCCGCCCCTCGGCGCGGACGCGCCGGTGCCCGTGGGCGGCGTGCACCACGTCCGTACCCGCCCCCCGCGCGCGGCGGAGGAGCGCACGGTCACCGCCCCAACCGCAGCCACCACCGCCACCGCCACCGCAGCCACCACCGCCCGTACCGACGCCGGGACCGCGCGGTGAGGGCGCCCCGGCTGGCCGCCCTGGAACTGCGGCGCTTCGGACGCGGGCGGCTCCCCCGCGCCGCCATGGTCGCGATGCTGCTGCTGCCGCTGCTCTACGGCGGGCTGTACCTGTGGTCGTTCTGGGACCCGTACGACCGCCTCGACCGGATACCCGTCGCCCTCGTCAACGACGACCGCGGCGCGCGTACCGGCGGTGACGAACTGCGCGCGGGCGACGCCCTCGTGGAACGGCTGCGCGACAGCGACACGTTCGACTGGCGGGAGACCGGTGGCGCCGACGCGCGCGCGGGCGTGGAGGACGGGCGCTACCAGCTGTCGCTGACGGTGCCCGCCGACTTCAGCGAGCGGCTGGCGTCCGGCGCGGGCGAGCACCCCGGCGCGGGCACGCTGAAGGTACGGACGAACGACGCCAACAACTACCTCGTCGGGCAGATCTCGCGCACCGTCTTCTCCGAGGTGCGCGCGGCCGCTTCGAGCCGTACGGCGCGGGGCTTCCTGGACCGGATGTTCGTGTCGTTCTCCTCGCTGCACGACCGTACGGAGGAGGCCGCCGACGGTGCCGACGAGCTGGGGGACGGCATCGGCGAGGCCCGGCGCGGAGCGGGTGACCTGGCCGGTGGGCTGGACGAGGCGGAGGACGGCAGCGGGCGGCTGAAGGACGGTACGGAGGAGCTGCACACGGGCTCCGGCAAGCTCCGCAAGGGCAGCCGCCAGGTCGCGGGCGGCACGCAGAAGCTGGCGGACAAGGTGCACGGCGCCACGAAGGACGTACGCCCCTTCCTGCGCGACCACGACGGCGACCTCGCGAGCGCCGCGCGGGCCGTCGCGCGCGGCAGCTCCGCGCTGCGGGAACGGCTGGACGAGCTGCCCGCCGCCGCCCGCAAGGCGCGTACGGACTCGCGCCGGGCGGCGGACGCGCTGTCGGTGATCCACGAGACGCGGTGCGGGAGTTCACCGGAGGTGCCACCGGAGGTACCGCGCCCGACGGGGAGCCCCGCCTCCCCCACCCCGACCGCCTCACCGGCGCCCTCCACCCCACCCGTACCGGCGGAACCGACCGCGCCCCGCGTCGGCGACCGCACCGGCTGCGCGGACCTGAAGAAGGCCGTCGACGCGGCGGAACGGGCCGCGACCGTCGCGAAGAAGGTCGACGACGTGACCAAGGACCGGCGAGAACTGGAGGATCTCGGCCGCGACCTCGACACCCTCCACACGCAGGCGAACGCCCTCGCGGAGGCCGCCCCGCACCTCGGGGACGACCTCGACCAGGCCGTCGCGAAGATCGACAAGCTCAACGCGGGCGCCCACCGGGTGTCGCGCGGCGCGGCCGCCCTCGACACCGGCCTGTCGTCGGCGCGGTCCGGCGCCGCGTCCCTCGACACGGGCCTCGGCAAGTTGTCCACGGGCGCGGACAGCCTCAACGGCGGGATGTTCCGCCTCTCGGACGGCTCCGGCAAGCTCGCGAACGGCCTGCACAAGGGCGCGGAGAAGATCCCGGACCACGACGAGAAGCAGCGCGACGCCCGTACGGGCGTCATGGCCGACCCCGTCGACCTCACGTCGAGCGCCCTGCACTCCGCGCCGAACTACGGCACCGGCTTCGCCCCGTACTTCGTCCCGCTGTCCCTCTGGGTCGGCGCGATGGTCGCGTACATGCTGCTCCAGCCGCTCAACAGGCGGGCGCTGGCGGCGGGCGCGCCCGCCGCGCGGGTGGCCCTCGCGGGCTGGCTGCCGGTGGCCGCGATCGGCGCGGCGCAGGCCCTGGTGCTGCTCGCCGTACTGCGCTGGGGGTTGGGGCTGCGGCTGGCGCACGGCGCGGCGACGGTGGGCTTCCTGCTGCTGGTGACGGTCTGCTTCACGGCGGTGGTGCAGTTCCTCAACGCCCGCTTCGGACCGGCCGGGCGCATCCTGGTGCTGGCGCTGCTGATGCTGCAACTGACGTCCGCGGGCGGCACGTACCCGGTCCAGACGAGCCCCGGCTTCTTCCAGGCGCTGCACCCGTTCCTGCCCATGACGTACGTCGTCGACGGGCTGCGGCACCTCGTCACCGGCGGCCCGGCGGGGCCGGTGTGGCAGGCGTGCGGGGTGCTGGCGGCGTACACGGCGGGCGCGTTGGCGCTCACGACGCTGGCCGCCCGCGGGCGGCAGATGTGGACGGTGGAACGTCTGCACCCGGAGATCAGTCTGTGAGAATCGGCACCATGCAGACGACCAGCGCCCGCCGCAACGCGACCCGGCAGAAGCTCTACGAGGCGGCGGTCACGCTCATCGCCGAACAGGGCTTCTCCTCCACCACCGTGGAGGAGATCGCGGAGCGCGCCGGGGTCGCCAAGGGCACCGTCTACTACAACTTCCGCAGCAAGAACGACCTCTTCGAGGAGCTGCTGCGGCACGGTGTCTCCCTCCTCGCCGCCGATCTGCGGGCGGCGGCGGAGGGTACGGCGGCGGCGGGCGGCAGCCGGATCGACGCGCTGGACGCGATGGTCCGCGCCGGGCTGGTCTACATCGACCGCTATCCGGCCTTCACGCAGCTGTACGTCGCCGAGCTGTGGCGCACCAACCGCGCCTGGCACTCGACGCTGACCGTCGTACGCCGCGAGGTGGTCGCCGTGGTGGAGGAGGTGCTGCGGGCGGGGGTCGCGGAGGGTGAGCTGAGCGGCGAGATCGACGTACCGCTGACGGCGGCGGCGCTGGTGGGCATGGTGCTGGTGGCGGCGCTGGACTGGCAGTCGTTCCAGCCGGAGCGCTCGCTGGACGACGTGCACGGCGCGCTGTCGCTGCTGCTCCAGGGACGCGTCGGCGGACGCGTGCCCTAGGCACACGTCCGCCGACGCCCCCCGTTCCCCTGCCCCCGTACCCCCGGCTCGCGCCCCCTGGGCGGTGCCGGTACGGGTCGCCGCGCCGTTCCGCCGCCCCGTGCCGGCGGTTCGGTGCCGCGCCCCGTTCCACGCCGCACACTCTTCCGTCCGGGTGGGTGGCGGGCCATCCGCGCGGCTACTCATCCGGCGGCGTAGGTACGCGTACTCAGGCCGGTGACCGGCCGGGGTGCGGGCGCGGGGCGGGCGGGCGCGGCCGTTAGAGTCCGGACGCATGGCACGTATTGCGGTGGTCGGCGCCGGGTTGGGCGCCATGGCGGCGGCGGCCCGGCTGGCCGTGGCGGGGCACGAAGTGACCGTGTACGAACGGACGGAGACCCACGGCGGCGGCGTACGGCGCTTCGCCCGCGACGGCTTCGCCTTCGACACCGGGCCGGGGCTGCTGCGGCTCCCGGCGGCGCACCGCGACCTGTTCGTGAAGACCGGCCGCGAACCCCTGGAGCGGTGCGTCGAGTTGACGCGCATCGACCCGGACGTGCGGCACCACTTCGCGGACGGCACGACCATGACGCTGCCCAGCACCTCGCACGGCGGCGTCGCGGCGGCGCTGGACGCGGCGCTCGGCGAGGACGCGGGCGCGCGCTGGAACGCGCTGCTGGGCCGCGCCCGTACGGTCTGGGAGGCCACCCGCCGTCCGCTGCTGGAGGAGCCGCTGTCCCACGGGGCGGACGCGGCCGGGGAGTTGGGGCACGACCCGTACCCGCGTCCGGTGCGGCGCCGCCGCCTCGCGCTCCGCCGCCCGGGGCGCGCCACCCGCACGGGCCGTCCGACGACGCTCCGCGAGGTCGCGGAGGCGGAGCTGCGCGATCCCCGGCTGGTGGCACTGCTGGAGAGCTACGCGCACGCGTACGGCCTCGATCCGGCGCGCGCGCCGGCGGGCGCGGTGGTGCTGCCGTACATGGAGCAGACGTTCGGCTGCTGGTACCCGCGGGGCGGGACACGGGCGCTGGCGGACGCGGTGTACGCGCGCTGCCGGGCGCGCGGGGTGCGGTTCCGCTTCGGCGCCGGGGTGCGGCGCGTACGCGCGGAGGGCGGGCGCGCGACGGGCGTGGAGCTGGCCGACGGGTCCACGGAGGCGGCGGACGTCGTCGTCGCGTGCGGCGGCGTCCCGGGCACGGACACGTGGGACGGGAGCGGGGACGGCGGGGGCGGTTCCGGGGACGGGGCCGCCGCGGGTGAACCGCCCACCGGGAGCGCGCGGTTCACCGTGCTGCTCGCGCTGCGCGGCGCGCGCCCGCGCGACGCGGCGCACCGCGCCGTCGTGCACACGACCGTGCGCGGGGAGGAGGGCGTGGTGACGGTGCTGCGGCCCGACGACCCGGCGCTGCGCCCGGACGACGGGCACGAGGCCGCGGTGCTCACCACCGCCGTACCGGGCGGCCCGGTGGCCGCACCGGAGCGGCTGGCGGACGAGTTGGTCGCCGCCGCCGACGCGGCCGGACTCGGCCTGGGGGCGCGGGTGTTGTGGCGCGAGGTGCGTACGCCGGAGGCGTACGCGGCGGAGACCGGTTCCCCAGGCGGCGTGGTCCCCGCGCCCGTGCTGGCGGGCGCGGACGGCGCCTACCTGCGGGCGCCGAACCGTACGCCGCTCGACGGCCTGTACGTGGCGGGTGGCTGGGCGCATCCGGGCGGCGGGCTCGCCCACGCGACGATGTCGGGCGCCCTGGTGGCGGGCCTGGTGGTGGAGGGCGACGGCTGGCGCGGCTCGCGGTGACGGCCGCGCCGGGAGCGTGGCGCCCGGCGCGGTGAGGGCCCGGGCCGCGGGCCGTCCGCGTCAGTACCCGCGCCGGTCGGGGTCGGGGTAGCCGTTGCCCGAGGTGTCGTAGCCGCTGCCCGACGTGTCGTACCCGTAGCCGTTGCCGTCGTCGTACCCGCCGTCGCCGTAGCCGCTCTGGTACGGGTACGCCGAGGGGTCCGGCTGCTGGCCGACGGGGTCGCGCTGCTGCGGCATCCACACGCCGCCCGGGGGCGTCTGCTGGTAACCGCCGTCGGCGTACCCGGTGGAGCCGCCGTCGGCGTAGTAGCCCTGCTGCGGCTGCTGCTGCGCGTACGGGTCGTCGCCGCCGACGTACTGCGTGCCGTAGCCGTCGGAGCCGTACCCGTCGCCGGAGTACCCGCCCGTGTCCGTGCCGTACCCGTCCTGCGTGCCGTAGCCGCCGCCCGAGGTGTCGTAACCACTGCCCGACGTGTCGTACGAGGCGGAGTTCGCGGCGTACGGGTCGGCGGCGTCGTAGCCGCCGCCGTTGCCGAAGACGTCGCCCCCGCCGTAGCCGTCCCCGTAACCGTCGCCGTACGGCTGCTCGCCGCCGTAGCCGTTCCCGTAGGTCGCGTACGCGTCCTGCTGCCCGTAGCCGTGCGCGTACTCGTCGCCCCCGGCCGCCTGCGGCTGCACCTGCGTCTGGTCGTGCGCCGGGTAGCCGTCCCGGCCGTAGCCGTCGTACCCCGCGTAGCCGTCGGGCGCGCCGCCGATCCGGTCGTCGCCGCGGTCGTAGACGCCGTACTCGCTGGTGTCGTCGGGCATCGGCTGCGGCGCGTACGTCTCCACCTCGGAGACCTCCAGCACCGGTTCGGCGTCGACCGGCGGCAGCGGCTCCATGCCGCCCTCGCCGTCGCCCTCGCGGCGGCGACGGCTGGAGCCCGGCTTGCCGCCGAGCGCCCAGCCGGTGGAGAAGCCGCGACGGTACGAGAGGGTCACGAAGGTCTGGCCGATGGCGAACGCGACGGCGCCCACCGTGATCACGGGGATCGACGACATGGCGACCACGCCGACCACCACGGTGGCGAAGCCCGCGAACGCCACCAACCGCCAGCGCAGCCGCGCCTTGTACTGGAGCAGTACCTCGCCGAGCAGCCACAGCGCGACGACTCCGAACGCTATGTAGAGGACCGTCCAGCCCATGTACGCCCTCTTCCCGCCGCCACCCTGGCCCGGCTCAGCTCACGTCTGCGCGGTCCGGCCCGGGGACCGCCTGTGGAGTCCCAGATTCTCGTAGATCTCAAGCGTCGCCGTGGAGTGGTTCAGCGTGATGAAGTGCAGACCGGGGATGTCCTCGGCCAGCAGTCCCGCGCACAGCTCCGTCGCGTACTCGATTCCGATCGAGCGTACAGCCGCCGGATCGTCCTTCGCCGCGTGGATGCGCTCCACGAGGCCGTCGGGGAAGCGGGCGTTGCTCAGCTCGGCCAGCCGCTCGATCTGGGCCACGCTCGTGACCGGCATGATCTCCGGAATGATCGGGGTCGCGCAGCCGAGCGCGGCAGCACTGTCCCGCAGCCGCAGATAGTCCTCGGCGTGGAAGAACATCTGGGTGATCGCGTAGTCCGCGCCCGCCCGGCACTTGTCGACGAAGTGCCGTACGTCCGTGTCCCGGTCCGTCGAACGCGGGTGCATCTCGGGGAAGGCGGCGACGCCGACGCAGAAGTCCCCTGCCTCCTTGACCAGTTGGACCAGCTCCGAGGCGTACGTCACGCCCTCCGGGTGGCGCACCCACTCCCCCATCGGGTCGCCGGGCGGGTCGCCGCGGATCGCGAGGACGTTGCGGATGCCCGCCGCCGCGTACTGGCCGATGACGTTGCGGAGTTCGGCGCGCGAGTGGTTGACGGCGGTGAGGTGCGCGACGGGCGTCAGCGTCGTCTCGTTGGCGATCCGCTCGGTGTTCCGGACCGTGCCCTCGCGGGAGGACCCGCCCGCGCCGTACGTCACCGACACGAAGGTGGGGGACACGGCCTCGATGCGGCGCAGGGCGTTCCAGAGACTTCGCTCGCCCTTCGCCGTCTTGGGGGCGAAGAACTCGAAGGAGAACGACTGTTCACCGGAGGCGAGCAGCTCTCGTACGGTCGGCGTACGGTCAGTCCTGGTGACAGGGGTGCCAAGGGCCATGCGTGCAGGTTAGCCGCCACCGCAAGTACGCCTCGCCCACGGTGGGGCGCTATGTCCCGGATGCCGGGATGCGGATCGGCGGAACGGGTGGCGGGTCCCTCCGGGGGCTCCCCGGCCTCCACGGCCCCCGCACGGCCCGCACGGGTCACCGCCCGGGTGACGGTCGGCGCTCCCGGAGCCGTCGCGCCAGCTCCGCGGTGGCGGCACCGGGGTCGGACGCCTCGGTGATCGCGCGGACGACCACCACCCGGCGGGCGCCCGCGTCGAGGACCTCGTCCAGGTTGGCGTGGTCGATGCCGCCGATGGCGAACCAGGGGCGGTCGGTGGCCAGCGACGCCGCGTACCGCACCAGGGGCAGGCCCGGCGCGTGCCGTCCCGGCTTGGTGGGCGTGGGCCAGCAGGGGCCGACGCAGAAGTAGTCGACGCCGGGGGCGGCGGCCGCGTCGTCGACCTCCGCCTCCGCGTGGGTGGAACGGCCGACCAGCACCGGGTCGGCGGCGTCGTCACCGGCGGCGCTCCCCCGGAGGATCTCGCGCGCCACCGGCACGGGCAGGTCGCCCTGGCCGAGGTGGAGCACGTCGGAGCGGGCGGCGTACGCGAGGTCCGCGCGGTCGTTCACGGCGAGCAGCGCGCCGTGCCGACGGCAACTGTCGTGGAGCACCGCCAGGTGCTCCAACTCCTCGGCCGCCTCCATGCCCTTGTCCCGGAGCTGGAGCACGTCCACCCCGGAGGCGAGCACCTCGTCGGCGAACGCGCGCAGGTCGCCACGCTCCTTGCGGGCGTCCGTGCACAGGTACAGCCGGGCGTCGGCGAGCCGCTCACGGGCGGTGCGGGACATACGGGCGGCTCCCGGAAGGGGTGTACGGACCGCGCGCGGCGGCCCGTACACCCGTGGTCGAGTGGTGGGTGTCCGGCTGCGGGGTCAGACGGCGAGTGCCTGGGCCCGCCGCTTCACCTCGGTCCCGCGATTCTCCCGCAGGGCCTGCGCCGGGGTGCCGGGCAGGGTGTCATCCGGGGTGAACAGCCATTCCAGCATCTCCTCGTCGGTGAAGCCGTCGTCCTTGAGCAGGGTGATGGTGCCCGGCAGGCCCTTCACGATCCGGCCGTCGCCGATGAAGTCCGCCGGCACCTGGAGCACGCGGTTCTCCCCCCGGCGCACCGCGATCAGCTGGCCCTCCTTGACCAGCTGGCGGACGCGGGTCACGACGACGTCGAGCCGCTCGGCGATGTCGGGCAGCGTGAGCCAGTCGGGGACGAGAGCATCGGTCTTTGCGTCAATCTCGGTCACGTATCCAGAGTGCCATCCCGCACTGACAGTCACTACCGCGGTGGCGAACGGACCTCGGCGGAAGTGCGGTCCCTCCCCGCGCACGGCACACTCCGTCCCCACGCGGACACCCGCGCACCACCCCGTACCGGGACGGCGGTGAGGGCGGTGACGGCGGTGGAGAGGGCGGCGGGGTACGGGTCAGAGCGCCGTGCTCTTGAGCGGCGTCTCCGGGTCCGCCAGCAGCGCCGGGTCCACCGGGGTGTCCTTGCCGATCAGCCTGCGCGCCTGCGCCAGGTCGCGCGGGCGGCCGACGGCCAGCAGCGCGGTGAGCCTGCCGTCCCGCAGCCAGCACACGGACCAGGCGGCCTCGCCGAGGTCGCCGCGGCGCACCAGGGTGTCGCCCTCCGAGTGCTGCCCGATGTACTGCACGAAGCGCCCGAACTGCTCCGACCAGAAGTACGGCACCGGGTCGTACAGTTGGCCCTCCACCGCGTCACCGGCCGCGTCCGCCGCCACGTTCGCGGCGACGACGGCCGGTCCCTGCATCGCGTTGTCCCAGTGGTGCACCAGCAGCCGTCGGCCGTAGCGGGCGGACGGGAACGAGGCGCAGTCGCCCACCGCGTACACACCGGGCACCGTCGTACGCAGCCCCGCGTCGGCCCGTACGGAACCGTCCGCGCACAGTTCCACGCCCGAGCCGCGCAGCCAGCCCGTCGCGGGCCGGGCGCCGATGCCGACGACCACCGCGTCCGCGGCCAGCCGGGTGCCGTCCGCGAGGACCACGCCGCCGGGCTCGACGGAGGCCACCGCGACGCCCGTACGCAGCCCGGCGCCGCTCTGCTCGTACCAGGCGCGCATCGACTCCGTCAGCTCGGCGGGCAGCGCGCCGGGCAGCGGCCGGTCCGCGGCCTCCACCACGGTCACCTCGCAGCCCGCCTCGCGCGCGGCGGTCGCGAACTCCGCGCCGATCCAGCCCGCGCCGACCACGACGAACGCGCCGCGCTTCTCCAGCACCGGCCGCAGCCGCACCGCGTCGTCCAGGGTGCGCAGCACGTACACGTCGGGGAGCGTCGCGGTGCCGGGCAGCGTGACCGGGTCGGCGCCGGTGGCGAGCACCAGCCGGTCGTACGCCAGCGGGCCCGCGTCGGTGTCGACCTCGCGCGCGTCGGGTCGGAGGCCGGTGACGCCGCGGCCGAGGGCGAGTTCGACGTCGAGGGCGCCGAAGTCGATGTCGAACGCCGAGCCCTCGGTCCTGCCCAGCAGCACCGCCTTGGACAGCGGCGGCCTGTCGTACGGCTGGTGGGGCTCCGCGCCGACCAGCGTGACGGGACCGGTCCAGCCGCGCTCGCGGAGCTGGACGGCGGTCTGCACCCCGGCCATGCCCGCTCCGGCGATCACGACCCGCTGCGTGCTCTGACTGTCGTTCACGCGGACACCCTATCCGTGCCCCCGCCCCCTGCGGCGGCCGGGAGCGGCCCTCCCACGGGGCCGACGCGGGCGGTGGGCGGGCCCCGACGGGTACGCGGGGAGGGGCAGTACGCTGGCCGGAGCACGCACACCGCGGGAGCCCGGACGGACCGGGCTGAGAGGGAGGCTGACCGGCCTCCGACCGTACGCACCTGATCCGGGTCATGCCGGCGAAGGGAGGAGCCGCGCCATCATGGGCACGGAAAGCGGGAGGAACACCACGGGCGCCGGGCCCCGTACAGGCGCCGCGTGCGTCCGCGCGCGCCCCGCCGACGTCCTCGTCCTCGGCGGCGGCCTCATCGGCCTCGTCACCGCGTGGCGGGCGGCGCAGCGCGGGCTGCGCACGGAGGTGGTCGACCCCGCGCCGGGCGGCGGCGCCGCGCGGGTCGCGGCCGGGATGCTGGCGGCGGTCACCGAGCTGCACCACGGCGAGGAGGCGCTGCTGCGCCTCAATCTCCGTTCCGCCGCCCGCTTTCCGGCGTTCGTCGAGGAGCTGGCGGAGGCGGGCGGGCGCGACGTGGGCCACCGTACGAGCGGCACGCTCGCCGTCGCGCTGGACGCCGACGACCGCGCGCAGTTGCGGGAACTGCACGCGCTCCAGCTGCGCCACGGGCTGGAGTCGGAGTGGCTGACCGGCCGCGAGTGCCGCCGGCTGGAGCCGATGCTCGCCCCGTCCGTACGGGGCGGGCTGCGCGTGGACGGCGACCACCAGGTCGATCCGCGGCGCCTCGCGGCCGCCCTCGTCGCCGCCTGCGGGCGCGCGGGCGTCGTTTTCGTACGGTCGTCGGCGGCGCGGCTGTCCGTCGTACGGGACCGCGCGGTGGGCGCCGTGCTGGACGACGGGACGGAGCGGCGGGCGGACCGCACGGTGCTGGCGACCGGCTCGTACAGTGGCGCGCTGGCGGGGGTGCCGGACGCGCTGCGGCCGCCCGTACGGCCGGTGAAGGGGCAGGTGGTGCGGCTGCGGGTGCCGCCCGCCCACGGCCCGTTCCTGTCGCGCACGGTGCGCGCGGTCGTCCGCGGCGGGGCCGTGTACCTGGTGCCGCGCGCCGACGGCGAGCTGGTCGTCGGCGCCACCAGCGAGGAGCTGGGCTGGGACACGACGGTCACGGCGGGCGGCGTGTACGAACTGCTGCGCGACGCCCACGAGTTGGTGCCGGGCGTCACGGAACTCCCGCTGGCCGAGACCGGCGCCGGACTGCGCCCGGCCACCCCGACAACGCGCCGCTGCTGGGCCCGTCCGGCCTCCCCGGGCTCCATCTGGCCACCGGGCACCACCGCAACGGGGTGCTGCTCACCCCGGTGACCGGGGACGCGATGGGCGAGCTGCTGGCGACGGGTGAACTGCCCGCGTACGCGCGGCCGTTCAGCGCGGACAGGTTCGGCGCGGGCGGGCCCGACGCGGGTGGATCGGCAGGCGGTGCCCCGGGGGACGACTCCCGGCGGACGACACGGCAGGAGGCCCTCTGATGACGACCGGCACGCACACCCGCGTCACCGTCAACGGCGCACCCCGCGAGGTGCCCGCCGACCTCACCCTCGACCGGCTGGTGGCCACCTTCTCCACCGCCCCGACCGGTGTGGCGGCGGCGCTCAACGAGGCCGTCGTTCCGCGCCGCCGGTGGCCCGACACCCCGCTCGCGGACGGCGACCGGATCGAGATCCTCACGGCAGTCCAGGGAGGCTGAGCCACCATGACGCACGCCCGCACCACCGCCCCGTACGACACCCGTACCGGGACGGCGACGGCCGTACGCACGGGTACGGAGGAGGACCCGCTGGCGCTCGGCGGCACCACGTTCACCTCCCGGCTGATCATGGGTACGGGCGGCGCCCCCAGCCTCGACGTGCTCGAACGGGCCCTGCTCGCCTCCGGTACGCAGCTGACGACCGTCGCCATGCGCCGCCTCGACCCGACCGTGCGCGGCTCCGTCCTCTCCGTACTGGAACGGCACGGCATCCGCGTCCTGCCGAACACCGCGGGCTGCCACACCGCCGGGGAGGCCGTCCTCACCGCGCGGCTGGCGCGCGAGGCGCTGGGCACGGACTGGGTGAAGCTGGAGGTCGTCGCCGACGAGCGCACCCTGCTCCCGGACCCCGTCGAACTGCTGGACGCCGCCGAGGCGTTGGTCGACGACGGCTTCACCGTCCTGCCGTACACCAACGACGACCCCGTGCTGGCCCGCAAACTGGAGGACGTGGGCTGCGCGGCGATCATGCCGCTCGGCTCCCCCATCGGCTCCGGCCTCGGCATCCGCAACCCCCACAACTTCCAGCTGATCACCGAACGCGCCGGGGTGCCCGTCGTCCTCGACGCGGGCGCGGGCACCGCGTCCGACGCCGCGTTCGCCATGGAGTTGGGCTGCGCGGCGGTCATGCTGGCCTCCGCCGTCACCCGCGCCCGGGAGCCGGAGCTGATGGCCGGGGCCATGCGGCACGCGGTGGCGGCGGGCCGTCTCGCGTACCGCGCGGGCCGCATCCCGCGCCGCCACTTCGCGGAAGCGTCCTCGCCCACGGCGGGTACGGCGGCGCTCGACCCCGAACGCCCGGCGTTCGGCGGTACGTTCTGACCGGACCCGGGTGACGGGCCGGAAGCGCCACCCGTACCGCCGAACGTCCCGTCGTCGCACGCGACTTGTCACACTTACGTCCCGGTGGGCGCCGCCCGGCGTACGGGGCGGGGGGGCTTGTCGGCGGCCCCTCGTAGACTCGGTGCCGTGGACAGGACCCTTCACGACCCGTTGGTGGGGCAGGTGCTCGACGGGCGCTACCGCGTCGAGGCGCGCATCGCCGTCGGCGGCATGGCCACGGTGTACCGCGCCGTGGACACCCGCCTCGACCGCGTGCTGGCACTGAAGGTGATGCACCCTTCGCTCGCCGTGGACGAGCTGTTCGTCGACCGCTTCATCCGCGAGGCGAAGTCCGCGGCCCGGCTCGCCCACCCCAACGTGGTCGCCGTCTTCGACCAGGGCACCGACGGCGGCTACGTCTACCTGGCGATGGAGTACGTCGCCGGACGCACCCTCCGCGACCTGCTGCGGGAGCGCGGGGCGCTGCGGCCGCGCGCCGCGTTCGACGTGCTGGAGCCGATGCTGTCGGCGCTCGGCGCCGCGCACCACGCGGGGCTCGTCCACCGGGACATGAAGCCGGAGAACGTGTTGATCGGCGACGACGGCTCCGTCAAGGTCGCGGACTTCGGGCTGGTGCGCACGGTCGACGGGCAGACCTCGTCCAGCACCGGGCAGCTCATGGGCACGATCTCGTACCTGGCGCCGGAGCAGATCGAGGACGGCGTCTCCGATCCCCGCTCCGACCTGTACGCGTGCGGTGTCCTCCTCTACGAGATGCTGACCGGCGCCAAGCCGCACTCCCCCGGCACCCCGGCCGCCGTCCTCTACCAACACCTGCACGAGGGCATCCCCGCCCCGTCCGGCCTCGTCCCCGGCCTGGCCCCGCAGCTCGACGAGCTGGTCGCGCGCACGACGGCGCGGGCCCCCGCGGACCGCCCGGACGACGCGCTGGCGCTGCTGGCGGAGGTCCGTACGGCGCGGGCGGCGCTCACCGGCGAGCAGTTGGAGGCGCTGCCGCCGGGCGCGCGTACGGACGCGGAGCACGGCGACCGCACCCTCTCCCTCGGCTGCGGGAACGGCGGCGGCGACGGCCGCTCGGCCGGTGACGCCGAGGCCACGAGCGTGCTCCCGTACGACACGGCGGTCACGGAGCCGGTCCCGTACGGGCCGGGCACCCGGCGCGAAGGCGGCGCGGGCACGGACCACACCACGGCCGAGCTGGGCGTGGTGGCGCCGGACGGCGCGGGACCGGGCGCCGCGGGACCGGGCGCCGTCGGGCTGGGCGCCGTGGGGCTGGCGGACTTCGCGGGCGACGACACGGCGGAGCACGGCGCGGACGCCGCCGGGACGGCGCCGCCGGGCGGGCACGCGGGCGGGCCGGGGCGGGGGCCGTGGCGGCCGTCGCTGCTGGTGCTGACGGGCGTGCTGCTCGTGCTGCTGCTCGGCGGCGGCGCCTGGTACCTGACCAGCGGGCAGTCCGTGAAGACCCCCGCCGTGCTGGACATGACCGAGGCCGAGGCGCGCGAGACGCTGGAGGAGGCGGGCCTCGACGTGGACGTCGAACGGGACCACAGCCTGCGCGTGCAGCGTGGCCGGGTCATCGAGACGTCGCCCGCCCCCGGCGAGACGTCCGACGGCGACGTCACCATCGTCGTCTCGCGCGGCCCGGAGATCGTCAAGGTGCCGGACCTGGCGGGCATGCCCCTGGACGAGGCGCGGGCGAAGCTCAAGGGCGTCGGCCTGGACCCCGGCATCGTCACGCGGGAGTTCGACGCGGAGACGGCGCGGGGCTCCGTCCTGCGCACCAAGCCCGACGCCGGTACGGAGAAGCGGCCGGGCTCGGCGGTCGCCCTGACCGTCTCCAAGGGCGAGGTGATCCCGGCCCCGGACCTCGTCGGCGACGACGAGGACGACGCGCGGGACGCGCTGGAGGAGCTGGGCCTGAAGGTGCGCGTCGCCCAGCAGCGGGTGTTCTCCGACGAGGACGAGGGGAAGGTCGCCGAGCAGTCCCCGAGCGAGGACGCGCCGCTGGCCGAGGGCGACACCGTCACCCTCACCCTCTCCAAGGGGCAGGACATGGTGTCCGTCCCGGACGTCGGCGGCCAGGACGCCGACGAGGCGCGGGAGGCGCTGGAGGACGCGGGCTTCTCGGTGAAGGTGCGGAAGCTGTTCTTCGCGGACCGCGTCTTCAACCAGTCGCCCGAGGGCGGCGACGAGGCGCCGCGCGGCTCCGAGGTCACCATCTGGGTCCGCTGAGGCCCTCCGCTCCTCCCGACCACGGCACCTCCCGACCACCGCGCCTCCCCACCCCGCGCCCGCCCGCTGACACGGCCGCCACGGCCGGGATTCCGCGCGCCCTCGTACGGGCTTCCCCCGCGCCCTCGCACGGCTCACCTCATGCGCTTCTGCGAACACCCCTCGTGTCGCCGGAGGGGGTCCGCTGTGAGCCCGCACATAGGACCCAGATCACTTACGACCGGGATTAGCAGGAAATACCGGACAGTTCACCGCGCCCGCGCCAGGGCGATACACCCGCTCTGTGCCGTTCTCACGAATCCGGGTAGTACGTCACACTTTTGATCTGCGAATTCTCAGGCCCTAACAATTGCCGGCGTCGCACGGTGCCGCGAACAGCTCGCGGTCCCGTTGCCCCGTCCCCCGCGTCAGCGACGCACGCGATCGAAAGGCCGCTCGTTCATGCTCAGCACCCAGCACCTCGCCCGCATGTCCCGCACCGCCCGTTACTCGACCGCCGGTGCCGTCGCCGGTGTCGCCGCGCTCTCGCTCGCCGTCGTCCCCGGTTCCGCCGACGCGGGCCACGGCGGCCAGAACGCCGCCACGAAGGCCGACGCGATGCCCGTCGCGTTCACCGGGAAGATCGGGCACGAACGGTCCCGGGAGAGCGGGATCGCGCAGAAGGTCGACGCCGTCGAGCGGGCCGAGACCGCGGCCGCCGAGAAGAAGGCCGCCGCGGCGGAGCGGCGGGCCGAGGCGCGCGCCGAGGCCGCCGACAAGGCCGCGGACGCGCGGAAGGACCGCGCGTCGGACCGGTCCGCGAGCCGCTCGGCCGACCGCGGGAAGGTGAAGAAGGCCGCCGGGCCCGGCAAGTCCGCGAAGACCACCTACCCGGACAACCTCGACGGCTGGATACGCGAGGCCCGCGCCATCCTGAAGCGCGAGGGCATCCCCGGCTCGTACGCGGGCATCCACCGCAACATCATCCGCGAGTCCGGCGGCGACCCGAACGCCGTCAACGACTGGGACATCAACGCCCGCAACGGCGTCCCCTCCAAGGGCCTGCTCCAGGTGATCAAGCCCACGTTCGACGCGTACCACGTCGCGGGCACGCCGCACGACCTCACCGACCCCGTCGCGAACATCGTCGCCGCGTGCAACTACGCGGCGGACCGCTACGGTTCGATGGACAACGTCGACTCGGCATACTGAGCCGTGTGACGACTTCGCGAGAACGCAATCCTGTCGGCGGACATGTCCCGGTGGCCCGGGGCCTGGCCGCCGACGGCCTTTCCTACGCGCGGGAGATCGGGGCGGAGGCCGTGCAGGTGTTCGTCGCGAATCCGCGCGGCTGGGCGACGAATCCGGGCCGCGCGGCGCAGGACGAGGAATTCCGCGCGGGCTGCGCGGCCGACGGTATTCCGGCGTACGTGCACGCGCCGTATCTGATCAATTTCGGTTCGCACACCGGGGCGACCGTACGCAATTCCGTTTCCTCGCTGCGCCATTCGCTCCGCCGCGGCCGGGAGATCGGTGCCGCGGGCGTGGTCGTGCACACCGGTTCCGCGACCGGCGGCCGGTCCCGCGACGTCGCGCTGGCGCAGGTGCGCGAGGAGATGCTCCCGCTCCTGGACGAGCTGACGCACGACGACGACCCCTGGCTGCTGCTGGAGCCCACGGCCGGACAGGGTGCGTCGATCTGCTCCCGAGTCCCGGACCTGGGGCCCTACTTCGAGGCGTTGGACCGGCATCCGCGGCTCGGCGTCTGCCTGGACACCTGCCATCTGCACGCGGCGGGCCACGACCTGGCGGCGCCCGGCGGCATGAAGGAGACGCTGGACACCCTGGAGGCGGTCGTCGGTCCCGGGCGGCTGAAGCTGATCCACGCGAACGACTCGAAGGACGTCGCGGGCGCGCACAAGGACCGGCACGCGAACATCGGCGCGGGGCACGTCGGCGCCGAGCCGTTCGGCGAGTTGCTGTGCCATCCGGCGACCGCCGGGGTGCCGCTGGTGATCGAGACGCCGGGCGGTACGGCGGGCCACGCGGCGGACGTCGCGCGGCTGAAGGAGCTGCGCCCGTACGCGTAGCCGCGTGCGGGTGGTCGGGCGCGGATGCTACCACTCGGGCCCGTCGCCGGGCTCCTCCTGGTACGAGTAGCGCTGCTCGCGCCAGGGGTCGCCGAGGTTGTGGTAGCCGCGCTCCTCCCAGAAGCCGCGCCGGTCCGCCGACATGTACTCGACGCCGCGCACCCACTTCGGCCCCTTCCAGGCGTACAGGTGCGGCACCACGAGCCGTACGGGGAAGCCGTGCTCGGCGGTCAGCGGTTCACCGTCGCGGTGGGTCGCGAAGAGCACGTCCGGCGCGGTGAAGTCGGACAGCCGGAGATTCGCGCTGAACCCGTACTCGGCCCAGACCATCACGTGCGTGGCGGTGGGCCCCGGCGGCGCCAGCTCCAGAATCGTACGGGTGCCCACTCCGCCCCATTCGGCGCCCAGCATGCTGAACTTGGTGACGCAGTGCAGATCCGCGACGGCCGTCTCGTACGGCAGCGCGGAGAACTCCTCGTGGGACCAACGGTGCTTGTCCGCGTCCGCGGTCACGCCGAACACCCTGAATTCCCAGCGCTCCGGCCGGAATTTCGGTACGGGGCCGTAGTGGGTGACCGGCCAGCCGCGTTGGAGGCGTTGTCCCGGCGGAAGCTGCGCATGCTCCGATTCGCGGCTTTCCGACTGACCCATACCCCCATGGTGACAGACCGCCCCACGCCGCCCCGCGCACCCCCCGCCGGGAACCTACGGAATCCTTAAATGCGGGCAATTCGCGTAAGTTTGATAAGCCTGCACTTACTGGACCGACTCGCCGCCTCGGTGCGAGGATGCGCGCGCAACTCCTGTCGATTCACGTGTGGAAGGAGCCCGCTGACATGCAGGGCGACCCCGAGGTCATCGAATTCCTCAACGAGCAGCTGACCGCCGAGCTGACGGCGATCAACCAGTACTTCCTGCACGCCAAGATGCAGGAGAACTTCGGCTGGCCCAAGCTCGCCAAGTACACGCGTTCCGAGTCCATCGACGAGATGCGCCACGCGGAGACCCTGACGGACCGCATCCTCTTCCTCGAGGGACTGCCCAACTACCAGCGGCTGTTCCACGTCCGCGTCGGGCAGACGGTCACCGAGATGTTCCAGGCGGACCGCCAGATCGAGGTCGAGGCGATCGACCGGCTGCGCCGCGGCGCCGAGATCATGCGCACCAAGGGCGACATCACCTCGGCCAACATCTTCGAGGACATCCTCAAGGACGAGGAGCACCACATCGACTACCTGGACACGCAGTTGGAGCTGATCGAGAAGCTGGGCGAGCCCCTCTACATCGCGCAGCTGATCGAGCAGCCGGAGGGCTGACCCGACCCGCGCGGCCGACGCGGCCGTACGGGCGCGGTGCACGGGCGGCGCGCGCCCGTACGCCGGAGGGCGCTCAGGCGGCGACGGCGGGCCGTACGGTCGCGGGCGCCGCGGCCGGGGCCGGACCCACCGAGGTGGGCACGGGCGCGGGTGCGGTCTGGGGCTCGGCGGTCCGGCCGCCGAGGGCCTGGTCGAGTCCCGTGCGGCGCGGGCAGCCGCCCCGCCCGAGGATGCCCTGGATGCGGCGGACGCACGAGCCGCAGTCGGTGCCGGCCTTGCTGGCCGAGGCGACCTGGCGCGGGGTGCAGGCGCCCGCCTCCGCGTGCGCGCGGATCTGCTCCTCGGTGACGCCGAAGCACGAGCAGACGAACACGCGGCCACCTCCGGCACGGCGCGGCTCCCCGGGAGCCCTGGACAGTGAGGTCAGCCTAACCTTACCCGTCCGGTGCCGTCCACCAAACGCCCGTGGGGCCCGGGTCACACCACAGGTGACCCGGGCCCCACGTGCCCGTACGACGTCGCGCGAGGCGGGAGCGGCCCCCGCCGCGCTCACTGGCCCCGGTACATCTCCGCGACGAGGAACGCCAGGTCCAGCGACTGGCTGCGGTTGAGCCGCGGGTCGCACGCCGTCTCGTAGCGCTGGTGCAGGTCGTCGACGAAGATCTCGTCGCCGCCGCCCACGCACTCCGTCACGTCGTCGCCGGTCAGCTCCACGTGGATGCCACCCGGGTGCGTGCCCAGGCCCTTGTGCACCTCGAAGAAGCCCTTGACCTCGTCGAGCACGTCGTCGAAGCGCCGCGTCTTGTGCCCGCTGGCGGCCTCGAAGGTGTTGCCGTGCATGGGGTCGCAGACCCACACCACCTGCGCGCCGGACGCGGTGACCTTCTCCACCAGCGTCGGCAGCCGGTCGCGGATCTTGTCCGCGCCCATCCTGGTGATGAACGTGAGCCGCCCCGGCACCCGGTCCGGGTCCAGCCGCTCGATGAGCGTCAGCGCGTCCTCGGGCGTCGTCGTCGGGCCGAGCTTCACACCGATCGGGTTCCGTACCCGGGCGGCGAACTCGACGTGCGCGCCGTCCAGTTGCCGCGTCCGCTCACCGATCCACAGCATGTGCCCGGACACGTCGTACAGCTCACCGCTGCGGGAGTCCGTACGGGTCAGGGCGGTCTCGTAGTCGAGCAGCAGCGCCTCGTGCGAGGCGTAGAACTCGACGGTCTTCAGCTCCTCCGGGTCCGTCCCGCAGGCGTGCATGAACTTCATCGCCTGGTCGATCTCGCGCGCCAGCGCCTCGTAGCGCTGGCCGGAGGGCGAGCTGCGCACAAAGTCCTGGTTCCAGGCGTGCACCTGGCGCAGGTCGGCGTAGCCGCCGGTGGAGAAGGCGCGCACCAGGTTCAGCGTGGAGGCGGACGCGTGGTACATCCGCTTCAGCCGCTCCGGGTCCGGCCTGCGGGCCTCCGCGGTGAACTCGAAGCCGTTCACCGAGTCGCCGCGGTACGTCGGCAGGGTCACGCCGTCCCGCGTCTCGGTCGGCTTGGAACGGGGCTTGCTGTACTGCCCGGCGATCCGGCCGACCTTCACCACGGGCACCGAGCCCGCGTACGTGAGGACCGCGCCCATCTGGAGCAGGGTCTTCAGCTTGTTGCGGATGTGGTCCGCCGAGACCGCGTCGAACGCCTCCGCGCAGTCCCCGCCCTGGAGCAGGAACGCCTCGCCGCGGGCGACGGCGCCCAGCCGCTCGGTCAGCAGGTCGCACTCGCCCGCGAAGACGAGCGGCGGATACGACTCCAGCTCGGCGACGGTCGCGCGCAGGGCGGCGGCGTCGGGCCAGTCGGGCTGCTGCGCCGCGGGCAGGTCTCGCCAGGTGTGGACACCGGCGTCGGGATTGGCGTTCACGGTCACCGCACCAGGTTACGTGCTCCCGGGCCCCGCGATGACCCCCGACCGCTGATTGAGACGTACGCGGCACCGCGTACGCCCCCCGCGCCCCGGGTCACCGCGCGTAGCGTCCACGCGCGGTGACGGGGCGGTGTTCAGCGGGTGCCGTACAGCGACTCGATCTCTTCCGCGAAGTCCTTCACGACGACGTTCCGCTTCAGCTTCAGCGACGGCGTGAGATGCCCGGTCTCCTCGGTGAACTGGGCGGCCAGCACGCGGAACTCCCGTACGGACTCCGCCTTGGACACCGCCGCGTTCCCGTGGTCGACCGCCCGCTGCAACTCCGCGCGCAGCTCCGGGTCGGCCAGCAGCTGCGGGTGCGTGAGGCCGTCCTTGCCGTGTTCGCCCGCCCAGCGCGGCAGGAACTCCTCGTCGACCGTGAGCAGCGCCCCGACGAACGGCCTGCCGTCGCCGACGACGATGCACTCCGCGACGAGGGCGTGCGCGCGGATGCGGTCCTCGATGACGGCCGGGGCGACGTTCTTGCCGCCCGCCGTCACCAGGATCTCCTTCTTGCGGCCGGTGATCGTCAGATAGCCGTCCGCGTCCAGGGAGCCGAGGTCGCCGGTGTGGAACCAGCCGTCCGCGAGGGCGTCGTCGGTGGCCCGCTCGTTGTTCCAGTAGCCCGCGAAGAGGTGCTCGCCGTGCAGCATCACCTCGCCGTCGTCCGCGATGCGCAGCACGGAGCCCGGCAGCGGCTGCCCGACGGTGCCGATCTTCTGCCGGTCGAACGGGTTGAACGCGGTGGCCGCGCACGACTCGGTGAGCCCGTACCCCTCCAGGACGGTGAAGCCGATGCCGCGGTAGAAGTGGCCCAGCCGCTCCCCCAGCGGGGCGCCGCCGGAGATGGCGTGCGCGGCGCGGCCGCCGAGGACGGCGCGCAGCTTCCCGTAGACGAGGCGGTCGAAGACCCGGTGCCGGAGGCGGAGCGCGAGGCCGGGGCCCTGCGGGGTGTCGAGGGCGCGGCTGTACGCGATGGCGGTGTCCGCCGCCTTGTCGAAGACGCCGCCCTTGCCGCCCGCCTGGGCCTGCGCCCGCGCGGAGTTGTAGACCTTCTCGAAGACGCGGGGGACGCCGAGGACCATCGTCGGGCGGAACGAGGAGAGTTCGTCCGTGAGCGTCTTGATGTCGGAGACGTGGCCGAGCCTGATCGGCGCCATCACCGCGGCGACCTGGACGAGTCGGCCGAAGACGTGCGCGATCGGCAGGAAGAGGAGGACGGACGACTCCCCGGTGCGGAACAGCGGGCCGAGGCGTTCCACGACGTTCCCGCACTCCGCGAAGAAGCTGCGGTGGGTGAGGACGCAGCCCTTGGGGCGGCCGGTGGTGCCGGAGGTGTAGACGATGGTGGCGGGCGAGTCGGCGCGGGGCGCGGAGCTGCGCTCCTCGACCGTCTCCGCGGTGATCTCCGCGCCCGCGGCGGTCAGTTCGGCCACGGCGCCCGCGCCGTCGGGGGCCGGGTCCCCGGGGGACGGCTCGATGCGCCACACGTGGGCGAGCGCGGGCAGCCCCTCCCGTACGCCGTCCACCGCCTTGCCGTGCGCCTCCGTCTCGACGACGGCGGCGACGGCGCCCGAGTCCCCGAGGATCCAGGCGATCTGCTCCGGCGAGCTGGTCTCGTACACGGGCACCGTGACGGCGCCCGCGCTCCAGATGGCGAAGTCGAGGAGCGTCCACTCGTAGCGGGTACGGGACATCAGCGCGACCCGGTCCCCCACCGCCACCCCCGACGCGATCAGGCCGCGCGCCACCGCGTGCACCTCGGCCAGGAAACCGGCCGCGGTCACGTCCTCCCAGGCGCCGTCGCGCTTGCGGGCGATGACGGGGACGTCGGCGTGCTGTACGGCGTTGCGGCGGATGAGGTCGGTGAGGTTTCCGTCCACGGGCACCTCGTAGAGGGCCGGTAGGCTGAACTCGCGCAACTGCTGCTCCTCGTCGGCACCGGGCGGGGACCTCGCGGGGCGGCCTCCGTGGATTCGGGCCCGGGGTCGGCGGGACCCCGGCGGAATGACGGCCCGGACGTTACCCACTGGTAAAGCCGGCGGGATAGAGGCGGCGGCGAGATTGTTCGCTCCGTCACACGTGCCCGGACGCGCCTGCTGAGAGGTTAGTGCACGCGTCGATCGGCCGGTAATCGCCGCAGGTGGACATCGTGTGAGCGGACGGCGCCACCCGGCGATGTCTAAGGTGAGCCCATGCGGGTGCATGTGGTGAGCGACGTACACGGCAACAGCGATGACCTCGCCAGGGCGGGTGACGGCGCGGACGCCCTGGTGTGCCTCGGCGACCTGCTGCTGTTCCTCGACTACGCCGACCACTCGCGCGGCATCTTCCCCGACCTGTTCGGCGTGGAGAACGCGGACCGCATCGTCGCGCTGCGCACCGCCCGCCGCTTCACCGAGGCCCGCGAGCTGTCCCGTCGGCTGTGGGCGGGGCTGGACCGGGACGCGACCATGGAGGCGGCCGTCCGCAGGCAGTACGCGGAGCTGTTCGCCGCCTTCCCCGTCCCGACGTACGCGACGTACGGGAACGTGGACATGCCGCCGCTCTGGCGGGAGTACGCGCGGGAGGGCACGACCGTGCTGGACGGCGAGGCCGTCGACATAGGCGGGCTCCGCTTCGGCTTCGTCGGCGGCGGGCTGCCCAGCCCGATGCGCACCCCGTACGAGGTGGACGAGGAGACGTACGCCGCGAAGATCGCCGCCCTCGGCGAGGTCGACGTGCTGTGCTCGCACATCCCGCCGGAGGTCCCGGAGCTGTGCTACGACACCGTCGCCCGCCGCTTCGAACGCGGCAGCACGGCGCTGCTGGAGGCGGTCCGGGCCGTACGGCCGCGCTACCACTTCTTCGGCCACGTCCACCAGCCGCTGTCCCGGCGCATGCGCATCGGCCGCACGGAGTGCGTGAACGTGGGGCACTTCAACGCCACGGGCACGCCCTGGGTGTTGGAGTGGTGACCCCGCCCGGGGAGCACGGCGGACCGGCCCGGGGCGGCCCCGTACGGCGGGTGACGGGCCCGCCGGGGCCGCGCGGTAGCCTTCCAGCGCAGACGCAGCAGCGGCACGGGCAAGCGGAGGAGCCACAGCGATGGCGGAACACACCAGCTCCAGTATCACCATCGACGCGGCACCCGCCGAAGTGATGGGCGTGATCTCGGACTTCGGCCGCTACCCCGAGTGGACCGGCGAGGTCAAGGAGGCCGAGGTGCTGTCGACCGGCGCCGACGGCCGCGCCGAGGAGGTCCGGCTGCTGCTGGACGCCGGGGCCATCAAGGACGAGCACACGCTCGCGTACGAGTGGACCGGGGCGCACGAGGTCAGCTGGTCGCTGGTCACCTCGCAGATGCTGCGCGCCCTCGACGGCTCGTACGCGCTGGCGCCGCTGGACGGCGGGGCGCGCACGGAGGTCACGTACCGGCTGACCGTGGACGTCAAGATCCCCATGCTGGGGATGATCAAGCGCAAGGCGGAGAAGGTCATCATCGACCGCGCGCTGGACGGGCTGAAGAAGCGCGTCGAGTCGGGCGACGCCGCCGGGGGCGGCGCGGCGGACGCGCCGAAAGACGGCCGTTCCTGAGACGGCCGCCCCCGGGACGCCGGACGGCGCGGAGCAGGCGGCGCACGTGCCGGGGCCCGTCGCGGACCGCGAGCCCCTCGCGCACCCGGCGCCCGCGCCCGGCGCCGGTACGGTGCTCGTCACCGGCGCGGGCGGCGCGGGCCGTACGACCGTCGCGGCGGCGACCGCGCTGGCCGCGGCCCGGGACGGCGCGCGGACGCTGCTGCTGACCACCGCGGACCACGGCGTGCTGGAGGCCGTGCTCGACGCGGCGCCGGGCACGGCGTACGGCGCGCGGCCCGTCGCCGTCACGGCGGCGCCGGGGCTGTGGGCCGCGCGCGCGGACACCGACGGTGACTTCCGCGAGCGCGCGGCGGCCGTCCAGCGGCACGGCCGCGCCGTGCTCGAACTCGCGGGCGCCGAGCCCCTGTCGGCCGACGAACTCACCCCGCTGCCCGGCGCCGACACCTTCGCCCTCCTGCACGCCCTGCGCGCCGCGCACTCCCCCGGCGACTCCCCCGCCTGGGACGTCGTCGTCGTGGACCTGCCACCCGCCCCGCGGGCGCTCGCCGCGCTCGCCCTCCCCGGACAGCTGCGCCGCTACCTGCGCCGCCTGCTGCCGCCGGAGAAACGGGCCGCGCGGGCACTGCGCCCGGTCCTCGCGCAGCTCGCCGGGGTGCCGATGCCCGCGGAGTGGCTGTACGGCGCCGCCGCCCGCGTGGAACGCGAACTCGCCGCCGTGCAGCGCGTGGTGGACGCCCCCGGCACCTCCGTACGGCTCGTCGCCGAGCCCACCGGGGAGCTGGCCGCGCGGGCGCTGCGCACCGTACGGGGCGGGGTGGCGCTGTACGGGCTGCGGGTCGACGCGGTCGTCGCGAACCGCGTACTGCCGGCGGGGGCCGAGGCGGAGGCGGGGCCCGAGGCCGGGCGGGGAGCCGGGCCGGGCGCGTGGGCGGCGGCGTACGGCGCGCGGCAGCGGGCCGCGCTGGCGGAGCTGCGCGCGGCGGCCGGCGGCGCCCCCGTGACCGAACTCCCGCACCTGGGGCGGGAACCGCGCGGCCCGCGCGACCTGGCGGAACTACCGGTGCCCGCGCCCACGGGCGTACCGGACGACGGGTCGGCGGGCGCGCGCCCCGGAGACCCGGTGCTCGGCTCGGTCGAGGACCGGCTCGCCGCGGAGGGCCTGCTGTACTGGCGGCTGCCGCTGCCGGGCGCGGAGCGGGACGCGGTGGGGCTCGTACGGCACGGGGACGAACTGGCCGTCACGGTCGGCCCGTACGCCCGCAGGCTGCCGCTCCCCCCGGCGCTCCGCCGGTGCCGGGTCACCGGGGCGGCGCTGGCGGACGGCGAGCTGCGCGTGCGGTGCGCGCCGGACGCGCGGCTGTGGCCGCGGGGGGACAGCGGCGCGAGCGACGGCGACGGGCCGGACGGCGCGGGCTGAGCGCGCGCACGGTCCACGGGGTGGGGCTGTTCGGGTACCGTCGGGAGACACCCCTGTCTCCGTACGACCGTGCCGCCCCGTAGGAGCCGTCATGAGCGATGCCGCCGCCGAGCGCCCCGCAGCCGAGCCCGACGAGGACGCCTGGGCGACCGCCTGTGAGGAGGACCTCGCCGCGGAGAAGGCGCGGCGCCGCACCGAGTACGGGCCGCAGCCGGTCAGCGCCGCCGAGGAGCTGCGGCGGCTCGCGGACGCGGTCGCCGACCGGTTCGGCCTCCTCGGCAAGCCGCTGGGCGGACCGGCCGGACAGGCCGCGGCGCAGGGCGTCGCGCAGCAGCTGTTCGCGCAGGCGCGCGCCGTCGTCGAGCCGGTCGTCGAGCGCAACCCGCAGGTCTTCGACCACCTCGCGACGGCGGGCAACGAGCTGCTGGCGGCGTACCGTTCGGCGGTGCAGGGCGAGGAGCGGCGCTGGTCGGCGGACGTACGGCCCGAGGACGTACGGCTGACGCCGCACGACGCGGCGGACGGCGCGACGGCCCCGGAGACGGGGACGCGGACCGAGCCGGGCGAGGAAGCGGGCGCGGAGACCGGCGGCGCGGACACCGGCAAGGGCACCCGCGAGGACCCGGGCAAGGGCGGCACGGACGACGACGGGCCCGACGGGCCGCAGCGGATCGACCTGGACTGAAGCCCCGGACTGGGCCCCAACCCCCGCGGGCCGTCCGCCCGTACCGGACGCGCCCCGGGCCTCCCCGTGCGCTCCGGTACCCTCATGCGCAGCGGGGAACGACCGAAAACTGAGGGATACATGGGACTCACCATCGGCGTCGACATCGGCGGCACCAAGATCGCGGCCGGCGTGGTCGACGAAGAGGGCACGATCCTGGAGACGTGCAAGGTGCCGACTCCGCCGACCGCGGAGGGCGTCGTGGACGCCATCGGGAACGCGGTCCGTGAGGTCAGCGCCCAGCATCCCGTGGAGGCCGTCGGGATCGGCGCGGCCGGATACGTGGACGACAAGCGCGCCACCGTCCTCTTCGCGCCCAACATCGCCTGGCGCCACGAGGCGTTGAAGGACAAGGTGGAGCAGCGCGTCGGGCTGCCCGTCGTCGTGGAGAACGACGCGAACGCGGCGGCCTGGGGCGAGTACCGCTTCGGCGCCGGGCAGGGCCACGACGACGTCGTGTGCATCACGCTCGGCACGGGCCTCGGCGGCGGCATCGTCATCGGCGGCAGACTGCACCGCGGACGCTTCGGCGTGGCCGCGGAGTTCGGCCACATCCGGGTCGTCCCGGACGGCCTGCTGTGCGGCTGCGGCAGCCAGGGCTGCTGGGAGCAGTACGCGTCGGGCCGGGCCCTCGTGCGGTACGCGCAGCAGCGTGCCGCCGCGACGCCCGAGAACGCGGAGGTGCTGCTCGGCCTCGGCGACGGCACCCCGGAGGGTGTCGAGGGGCGGCACGTCAGCCAGGCCGCGCGGGCGGGCGACCCGGTGTCGGTCGACGCGTTCCGCGAGCTGGCGCGCTGGGCCGGTGCCGGACTGGCCGACCTGGCCTCGCTGTTCGACCCGTCGGCGTTCATCGTGGGCGGCGGCGTCTCGGACGAGGGCGACCTGGTGCTGGACCCGATCCGCAAGTCGTTCAAGCGCTGGCTGGTCGGCGGCCAGTGGCGCCCGCACGCGCAGGTGCTCGCGGCCCAACTCGGCGGCGAGGCGGGCCTCGTGGGCGCGGCGGACCTGGCCCGGCAGGGCTGACGGCGCACCGCGCGCGATCGTACGGCGAGGCGGGTCGGGGCACGTTCCCCGGCCCGCCTCGTACGTCGCGGGGGCGGCGACCGCACCTCGTCCCTACGGCCTCCCGGCCGTGGCGGGCGCGTACTACGCTCGGTGGCATGACGTACGCGGACCTTGCGGACCTTCCCGGATCGAAGACGGAGCCCGACGGGTCCGCGGTGGTCCGCCTCCTCAGCTACAACGTCCGCTCCCTGCGCGACGACCGCGAGGCGCTCGCCCGGGTGATCCGCGCGTGCGCGCCCGACGTGCTCTGCGTGCAGGAGGCGCCGCGCTTCTTCCGCTGGCGCAAGTACGCGGCGTGGCTCGGCCGCCGTACGGACCTCTGCTACGTCACGGGCGGCGCCACCGCCAGCGGCCCGATGATCCTCTCGTCGCTGCGCGCGCACGTCGAGCACACCGAGGACGTGCTGCTCCCCCGTACGCCCGGACTGCACCGGCGGGGGCTGGCCACGGCCGTCCTGCGGTTCGGCAGCTCGGCGCGGCTGGCCGTCGTCAGCTGCCACCTCAGCCTCCAGGCCGCCGAACGGCGCGCGCAGGCGGGCCTGTTGCTGGACCGGCTGCCGCACGCGGCGACGCCGCACGCGGTGGTGGCGGGCGACCTCAACGAGCGGCCGGACGGGCGCGCGTTCCGGCGGCTGGCGGGCGCGTTGCAGGACTGCGGGGCGGTACGGCCGTGGGGCGGCGCGTACACCTCGACCCCCGACGACCCGCACCAGCGCATCGACGCGGTACTGGCGTCGGAGGGCGTGGAGGTGCTGGGCTGCGGCGTCCCCGTCGGGCTCCCGGGCGTCACCGGCCGCGACCTGCGCGCGGCCACCGACCATCTGCCGGTGCTGGCGGCGCTGCGCGTACCGGCGGCGGCAGCGGCGTAGCTCCGGGGCCCGCCGGGTCAGCTCGCGCCGTTGCGCCCCGCCTCGGCCCGTTCGCGTTCGCGGCGCAGCTCGAGGGAGACGAGCCGTCCGGTCAGCAGTGTCACCAGGCTGAATACCAGCAGCAGTGTCAGTGTCAGCACGGTCAGCCCCCCGTTCCTCGCATCGGCCGTACCGGCGCCGGGAGCGCCGGAGGTGTCGGACGTGTCGGCCCCTCGATCGTGGCGCGCGGGCGGCGCGGGCGCACTGCCGGATGCGGGCAGCGTCGCGGCGGCGCACGCTGCCGGGTCGTACGGGGGCGGGGGTCGTACGGCGGCGGGCGTCAGCGGGCGAACTTCGCGACGGCCTCCGGGGTGACGGGCGTGAAGAAGTTGACGAGGTTGCCGTCGGGGTCGCGGAACAGCAGCGCCCGGTTGCCCCACGGCATGGTGGTCGGCTCGGTCACGAAGTCGGTGACGAGACCGGCCAGGTTCGCGCGCACCCGGTCCACGTCGTCCACCAGGAACTCGATGATCACGCTGCGGTTGTCGGCCGCGCGGGAGGAGCCCGGCGCGAACAGCGGCACGGTACGCGTACTGGCGAGGGCCAACGTCGCGCCGGGCGTACGGAGTTCGGCGAAGTCGTCGGTGTACCGGTCCGCGCGCAGGCCGGTCGCGCGCTCGTAGAAGGCGACGAGGCGGGGGAGGTCGTCGGTGATGACGCGGATCGAGACGAAGTCCATGGTGCTCTCCTGGGGTGCGGTGACCTGGTGTTCCGCACGCTAGGACGGATAGTGGACGGTTCCGGTCCACTATCCCGGACGCATCACGCGTCCCCCCAATAGTCTCGGGCCATGTCCCGACCCACCGGCCGCGTGCTGACCCTGCTGGAGCTGCTCCAGTCCGGCGGCACCCGGACGAGCGCCGAACTGGCCGCCCGCCTCGGCGTCGACGGGCGCAGCGTGCGCCGGTACGTGGAGCAGCTGACCGACCTCGGCATCCCCGTGGAGGCGGTACGGGGACGGTACGGCGGCTACCGCCTGGCCGCGGGCTACCGGCTGCCGCCGCTCATGCTCGACGACGACGAGGCGCTCGCCGTGCTCCTCGGCCTGGTCGCCGGACGGCGTACGGGCCTGCTGACGGCGGGCGGCCCGATGGCCGACACGGCGGGCGAGACGGCGGCGGCGAAGATCCGGCGCGTGCTGCCCGCCCCGCTCGCCCGCCGACTCGACGCGGTCCTGGAGACCCTCGCCCTCACCGAGCCGTCCGGCACGCTCCCGCCGGCCACGACCGCGCCCCCGCCGGACACCGGGACGCTGCTCACGCTGGCCGACGCCGTACGCCATCGGCGGCCGGTCGCCCTCCGGTACACCGACCGCCACGGGCGGCGCAGCGACCGCGTGCTGCACCCGTACGGCGTGGTGGTGCACGCGGGGCGGTGGTACGTGACCGGCGCGGACCCCGACGCGGACCCCGGTGACGGGGACGGGGACGGCGGTACGGGCGGCGGGGAACGGACCTTCCGGCTCGACCGCGTCGCGGAAGCCAGGGCGCTGCCCGGCACGTTCGAGGCGCCGCCGGAGCGGGACCCGGCGGCCCGCCTGCTCGCCGGCTTCGCCGACGCCCCGTACCGGCACGAGGTGACGCTGCGCGTCCACGCCACGTTCGGGGCGATCCGCGCGCGGCTGCCCGCGAGCGTGGCGCGCGTGACGGAGATCCCGGAGGAGACGCGGACCCCGCAGGCCCCGGAGGGTACCGCGGCGGCGGAACGTACCGACGGGCGCTGGCACCGCGTCGAGCTGCGGGTGGAGAGCCTCGACTGGCTGCCCGGCGTACTGGCGTCCCTGGACCGGCCGTTCGTCGTCGAACGGCCGGACGCCCTGCGCGGTCTCGTGGCCGCCGCGGCCGAACGCCTCGCGGCCCGCGCGCACGCCCGCGCCGACCACGGGCGGGCGCCGGACACCGCCTGGCCGGACACCGCCTAGACGACCGCGCCGCGCCCCGGGTCCTCGAAGCCGTCGTCGTCGCGGTCGTCCCGCATCCGGGCCACCAGCGTGCCGAAGCCGCCGAGGAAGCCGCCGACGCCGAGCGTCACGATCCACCAGGTCATGTCGAAGCGGAACAGCACGGCGGCGAGCAGCAGCAGCGGCCCGCCGAGCACCGCGATCCAGGCGAACTTCGTCGTCGGGTCCGCCTCCGGCAGCGGCGGCGGTTCCGGCGGTACGAAGTGCCCCTCGTCGTCCTCGTCCGCGCCGGTCCAGTCGCGCGGCCCGGTGCCCGCCGCGTACACGGTGACGCTCCGGACGACCGGCGGCCCGCCGCCGTCCGCGCCGTCCCGTCCGTCGTCGGCGGACCGGGTGAGGGTGTCGCCGTCCGGCTCGCGCCGACCGCTGTCGTCCCGTGCGCCGTCGGCGTCGCCGTCGTGGGCGTCGCCCTCCGGCCGTTCCGCGTCCCCGTCCGCGTCCGCGTCCTCGGCCCGGCCGTCGGCCGCGCCGGGCCCCTTGCCCGGAACGGCACCCGCGCCCGCACCCGTACGCCGGTCGCCGCCGTCGTCGCCCCGGTCCCCGTCACCGTCCCCGTCGCCGAGGCCGACGGCGGGTACGTCGCCGTACGCCGCCACGATCGCGGCCCAGGCCGCCTCCTCGTCCGGCGGCAGCACGGGCTCCGACTCGTCGCCCTTGCCGGCTCCGGCGTCACGCCCCGTCACGAGCCGCCTTCCCTGCCGCGATCCGGGAGAAGAAGCCCTCGCTGTCCGCGAAGACGCGCTCCGCGTCGTGGTCCAGCGTGGCGACGTGGTAGCTGCGCTCCAGCAGCGTCTCGGTGACGTCCTCGGAGGACACCCGCGAGAGGATCAGCGCGGAGTCGGCGGGCGGCACCACGTGGTCGGTACGGCTGTGCAGCAGCAGCAACGGCTGTGTCACCTCCGGGAGTTCGCCCCGCACCACCCCGAAGAACCCGCGCAGCGAGTGGGCGGCGTGCAGCGGCACGCGGTCGTACCCCAGCTCGTGGGCGCCCTCCTTCGCGATGTCGTCGGTGATGCCCTTCGTGGAACGTACGAGGTGGCGCGCGACGGGCAGCGCGTACCCGGACAGCCGGGGGAACGTGCACGCCGGGTTGACCACGGCGACGCCGTCGACCGCGTCGCCGTGCCGGGCCGCGAGCCGCAGCGCGAGCGCGCCGCCCATGGAGAGACCGGCCACGAAGACCTGTGCGCAGCTGTCCCGCAGGAGGCGCAACTCCCGGTCCACGGTGGCGTACCAGTCCTGCCAGCCGGTGGCCGCCAGGTCCTCCCAGCGGGTGCCGTGGCCGGGGAGGAGGGGCAGCGACACCGTGTACCCCGCGTCGGCCAGGTGGCGGGCCCACGGGCGGAGCGACTGCGGTGAACCGGTGAAGCCGTGGCAGAGGAGGACTCCGACCTCCGACCCCTCATGACGCATCGGTTCGGCTCCTGGGATGAGCGGCACCGTGGGACTCCGTTCGCGGCGGGCGGCTGTGCCCACACTGTAATTCGTCGTACGCGGGTCCGTCAGCGCCCGGGACGCCAGGGGGCGCGCGCACTTCGCCGTACGCCGCCCGCACGCCGGTCGGGAACGGAGGCGCGGGCAGCGGGATAGGCTCGTGGGCGTCGGACACAGGAGGTCCCGGTTGCTCTACGGCGCCATGAAGCTGTCGGTCGGCAGCTCACTGAAACTGGTCTTCCGCCCCTGGGTGGAAGGTCTGGAGAACATCCCCGAAAGCGGCCCCGCCATCCTGGCGAGCAACCATCTGTCGTTCTCGGACTCCTTCTTCCTGCCCGCGATACTGGACCGGAAGATCACCTTCATCGCGAAGTCCGAGTACTTCACCTCACCCGGCGTCAAGGGCCGGCTGACGGCCGCCTTCTTCAAGGGCGTCGGGCAGCTCCCGGTCGACAGGTCGGGCGTACGGGGCGCGGCCGAGGCCGCGATCCGCAGCGGGCTGGACGTGCTGGAGCGGGGCGAGCTGTTCGGCATCTACCCGGAGGGCACCCGTTCCCCGGACGGCAGGCTGTACCGCGGCAAGCCCGGCGGCCTGCCCCGGCTCGCGCTGCTCTCCGGCGCCCCGGTGATCCCGCTGGCGATGATCGACACGGAGAAGATCCAGCCGCCGGGCCAGGTCGTCCCGAAGGTGATGCGGCCGGGCATCCGGATCGGCAGGCCGCTGGACTTCAGCCGCTACCAGGGCATGGACGGGGACCGCTTCATCCAGCGTTCGGTGACGGACGAGGTGATGTACGAGATCATGCGGCTGTCCGGGCAGGAGTACGTGGACGAGTACGCCACGGCCGCCAAGCGCCGTATCGCGGACGCCGAGAAGGCGGCGAAGGCCGAAAGCTCCCAGCGGGCCGAGGATGCCGAGCGGGCGGCGCGGTCCGTGACGGCCGACGGGGCCGCGGACACGGCACCGGCCCCGCGGGGCGGGGAGCACGCGGCGGGGGCCGCGGGGCGCCGGGAGGACGGCGAGCGGAGAGCGGCGTAGCGACGCCGCGGGGCACGAACGGGGGGGGGACAGCCGATGGCCGCGACGACGATGTCGGTCGAGCAGCCGCTGTGGCAGGCGTTGACCGGGTACCGGGTGGCGACGCTGCTCTACGCGATCGGGCTGCACGTCGCGTACGGCGAGTACGCGCATCCGCTCGGCGCGCACGTCTACATGGTCGCGCTGGCGGCGTGGACGGCCTGCACCTTCGGCAAGACGTTGTCCGCCGAGCGCTGCACGCTCCCGTTCCTCGCGGGCGACCTGGCGGTGGCCCTCACCGGCATCGTCCTCACCCGTTACGTGGCGACGTCCGAGCGGCTGGCGGAGGGCGTCACCACGCTGCCGTCGATATGGACGGCGGGCGCCGTCCTCGGCTGCGCCGTCAAGGGCGGCTGGCGCTGGGGCGCGGGCGCCTCCGCGCTGGTCGGCGCCGTCAACCTGCTGGCGCGCGGCGGCGCGACGCGCGAGACGCTGCACAACGTCCTGCTGGTCTGCGTCGCCAGCATCGCCATCGGCTACGTCGTCGAGGTCGCCCGCGCCAGTGAACGCACCCTCGCCCGCGCCCTCCGTATCGAGGCCGCCACCCGCGAACGGGAACGGCTCGCCCGGGACATCCACGACAGCGTGCTCCAGGTGCTGGCGATGGTGCAGCGGCGCGGTACGAACCTCGGCGGCGAGGCGGCCGAACTGGGGCGGCTCGCGGGCGAACAGGAGGTGGCGCTGCGCGCGTTGGTCTCGGCGCGGGCGCCCGCCACGGGTGGCCTGTCCGGTACGGGCGTCGGGACCGGGGCCCGTACGGATGCCGGGCCGGGGGCGTACGGCGGCGCGGGGCCGGACGGCGGCGGGCACGGCGACGAGGGCGACCACGGCGAGGGCGGCGACGGGCCGGGCGGCACCGTCGACCTGCATCCGCTGCTGGCGGGCGAGGCGTCGGCGCGGGTGACGTTCTCCGGACCGGGCACCCCCGTACCGCTGCCCGCGACGGCCGCGCACGAGCTGTGCGCGGCCGTCGGCGCCGCCCTGGACAACGTACGGCGGCACGCCGGTGCGGACGCGCGGGCGTGGGTGCTGCTGGAGGACGAGCCGGACGCGGTGCTGGTCACCGTCCGCGACGACGGCCCCGGCATCCCCGCCGGGCGGCTGGCGGACGCGGAGGCGGAGGGCCGGATGGGGGTCGCGCTGTCCATCCGGGGGCGGTTGCGGGAACTGGGCGGCACGGCTGAGCTGGTGTCCGTGCCGGGACAGGGGACCGAGGTGGAATTGAGGGTGCCGAAACATGACTGAGCGGGAGCCCGTACGGGGCGGGGCGCAGGACGCGCGGGACGGCGCGGCGGGCGGGGCGAGCCCGGCGGCGCTGCGGGTGATGGTCGTGGACGACCACCCGATGTGGCGCGACGCGGTCGCCCGCGACCTGGAGCAGCACGGGTTCGACGTGGTGGCCACGGCGGGCGACGGGGAGCAGGCCGTACGCCGCGCGCTGGCCGCCCTGCCGGACGTACTGGTGCTGGACCTGAACCTGCCCGCGAAGCCGGGCGTCGAGGTCTGCCGCGAACTGCTCGGCGTACGGCAGGAGTTGCGGGTGCTGGTCCTGTCCGCGAGCGGGGAGCACGCGGACGTGCTGGAGGCGGTGAAGTCCGGCGCCACGGGCTATCTGGTGAAGTCGGCGAGCACCGAGGAGTTGGTGGACGCGGTCCGCCGGACGGCCGCCGGGGACCCGGTGTTCACGCCGGGGCTGGCCGGTCTGGTGCTCGGTGAGTACCGTCGGCTGGCCACCGAGCCCGCGTCGCGGGCGCAGGCGGACCCCGGGGTGCCGCAGCTGACGGACCGCGAGACGGAGGTGCTGCGGCTGGTGGCGAAGGGGCTCAGCTACCGGCAGATCGCGGAACGCCTCGTCATCTCCCACCGCACCGTGCAGAACCACGTGCAGAACACCCTGGGGAAGCTCCAGCTGCACAATCGCGTGGAGTTGGTGCGGTACGCGATAGAGCGCGGACTCGACGACGCGGAATGACCGCGTCCGTACGGCGTGCCCCGGCGCGGGCCCCGGCGCACGCCGTCACCGCGCGCGTTCGAGCGGTCGCTCGTACGGGTGAGCGTGCGGGATGCCGCAGGTCCGTTTCGCCCCGCCGTGGCAGGGAATCCGCGCCGTCCGCACCATCCCCATGTGATCTGCATCACCGCTAGCGTGGCGGCTGTCGCGTCCACGTGAGAAGGGAACATTCCCATGCGGGTCGGTGTGCTGACCGGTGGCGGAGACTGCCCCGGGCTCAATGCGGTGATGCGGGCGGTCGTCCGCAAGGGTGTGCAGCGGTACGACTACGACTTCGTCGGGTTCCGGGACGGATGGCGCGGTCCGCTGGAGAACGACACCGTACGGCTGGACATCCCGGCCGTGCGCGGCACGCTGCCACGTGGCGGCACCATCCTCGGCTCCTCGCGCACCAACCCGTTCCACGAGGAGAACGGCGTCCGGCGCATCCGGGAGACCCTGGCGAAGCACGAGGTGGACGCGCTCATCGCGATCGGCGGCGAGGACACCCTCGGCGTCGCGGCGCGGCTCACCGACGAGTTCGGCGTGCACTGCGTCGGCGTCCCGAAGACCATCGACAACGACCTGTCCGCCACCGACTACACCTTCGGCTTCGACACCGCCGTGCACGTCGCCACGGAGGCCATCGACCGGCTGCACACCACCGCCGAGTCCCACATGCGGGTGCTGGTCGTGGAGGTGATGGGGCGGCACGCGGGCTGGATAGCGCTGCACTCGGGGCTCGCGGGCGGCGCCAACTGCATCCTGATCCCCGAGCAGCGCTTCGACATCGAACGGGTCTGCGGCTGGGTGGAGTCGCGCTTCAGGGCGACGTACGCGCCGATCGTGGTCGTCGCGGAGGGCGCGATGCCGAAGGACGGGCAGCTGGTGCTGAAGGACGGGTCGACGGACCCGTTCGGGCACGTCCGGCTGTCCGGGGTGGGCGAGTGGCTCGCGAAGGAGATCGAGCGGCGCACCGGCAAGGAGGCGCGGACGACCGTACTGGGTCACATCCAACGAGGCGGCACGCCCAGCGCGTTCGACCGCTGGCTGGCCACGCGCTTCGGGCTGCACGCGATCGACGCGGTGCGGGACGGCGACTGGGGCACGATGGTCGCGCTGCGCGGCACGGACATCGTGCGCGTCCCGCTGGCGGAGGCGACGGCCCGGCTGAAGACGGTGCCGCCCGAACTGTACGAGGAGGCGGGGGTGTTCTTCGGCTGACGGGCGGCGGGCGGTCGGTGTGACGGGCGGCGGGTGCCGGGGCGGTGGCGGTGGCGGTGGCGGTGGCGGTGGCGTGCGGGCGTACGCCACCGCCCCGGCGACCCGTACGGTCCTCAGACCCGTACGGCGGCCAGCAGTTCGGCGGTGATCCCCGCGCCGTCGAGCGTCAGCACGGACTCGGGGTGGAACTGCACGCCCGCGAAGCCGGGCCCGCGCAGCGCGTGCACCTCGCCGGTGGCGCCGTCCCGGCTCACCTCGACGCCGCGCAGCGCGAGCCGGTCGGCGGCCCGGTCGTCGCAGTGGGCGGCGTACGAGTTGTAGAAGCCGACGGTCTCGGTGCGCCCGAAGAGGTCGACCGGCTCCTGCGCGCCCTGGTACGGGCGGGCCTTGCGGACGAGTTCCAGGCCGAGTTCGGCGGCGATCAGCTCGTGGCCGAGGCACACGCCCAGCAGCCCGTGCACGTGCCCGTCCCCGTACGCGTGCCCGCCCGGTGTCCGGTCCCCCGGCAGCAGGTCGCGGGCCAGACCCCGCAGGAAACGCATCTTCGGGTCGCCCGCGTCACGCGGATCGCCGGGCCCCGGCCCCAGCACGACGGGCCCCCGGTGGCCGAGCGCGGCCTCCCGTACGCCGGGCTCGTCGAAGCGCCGTACGGTCACCGCGAAGCCGCACGCCCGCAGCACGTGCGCCAGCATCGACGTGAACGTGTCCTCCCCGTCCACCACGAACGCGTGCCCGCGCCCCTCCCCCGGCGCGCCCACCCCACCGTCGTCCCCCTCCCCGGTCCGCATCCGCAGCCAGAACGGCGCGAGCCCCGCCCGCCGCGCCTCCAGCGCCGCACGTACCCGCGGGTCCTCGGCCAGCCGGGGCCGGGCGCCCGACGCGCGTACGGGCGCCTCCCGTACGCCCAGCGCCGTCAGCACCCCGGCCGCCTTCGCGTGCGTCTCCGCGACCTCGGCGGCCGGTTCGGAGGCCCGGACGAGGGTGGCGCCGACGGGGACGCGGAGCCGCCCGGTCGCGGCGTCGACATCGGCGGTACGGATCAGGATCGGTGAGTCGAGGGTCTGCGTACGGCCGTCGGCGGAGCACCCGAGGAGGGCGAGCGCGCCGCCGTAGTAGCCGCGGCCGCGCGGCTCGTGGCGGCGGATGACGCGGCAGGCGTTCTCGACCGGGGAACCGGTGACCGTCGCCGCGAACATCGTCTCGCGCAGCACGTCCCGTACGTCCAGCGAACTCCGGCCGCGCAGCTCGTACTCGGTGTGCGCCAGGTGCGCCATCTCCTTGAGCCGCGGCCCGACGACGACGCCGCCGCGGTCACCGATGACGCTCATCATCTTCAGTTCCTCGTCGACGACCATCGACAGTTCCTCGCGCTCCTTGCGGTCGCGGAGGAAGTCCAGCAGGCCGTCGGCCGTCGGGCCCTCGGGCGGGTAGCGGTAGGTGCCGCTGATGGGGTTCATGACGACGGTGCCGCCGCTCATCCGCACGTGCACCTCCGGACTGGCGCCGACCAGCACCCGGTCGCCGGTGTGCACGACGAACGTCCAGTACGCGCCGCGCTCCCCGCTCAGCAGCCGCCGGAACAGCGCGAGCGCGTCGGCGCGCGAGAAGCCGTGGACGGTGCCGTGGAAGTCGCGCCGGATGACGAAGTTGGCGCCCTCGCCGGTGCCGATCTCGTCCCGTACGACGGCGCGCACGGTCTCCTCGTACGCGCCGTCCGCGACGTCGAACGCGCCGTCCGTCACGCGCACGCCGTGCGCGGGCAGCGCGTCCAGCAGGGCGTCCAGGGGCAGTTCGCGGGTCTCGTCGGGCACCAGGACGGCCAGCGGGGTGCCGTCGTCGTGGGCGGTGAGGCCGCGTTCGCGGATCTGCCGGAACGGGACGAGGGCGAGGGCGCCCGTGGCGGGGACGGGCAGTTCGGCGAGGGAGGCGACCTCCCGTACGGGACCGGTCAGCAGCTCCACGACGGCGTGGTCGCGGCCGGGCGTACGGCGCCGCAGCAGCGCGAACGGCGGGGCGCCGGGCCGCAGCAGGCCGTCGAGCACGGAGCGGAGCGCGGCCGGAGCGGGGGTGGGGGCGGGCGGTAGGTGTGGGGGCGGGGCGTCCGGTGCGGGGGTGCCGGGTCGGGGCATCGGGGTGTTCCTTCCGGGTACGGGGCGGAGGAACGGCCGCCGCGTGCCCGGTCCGGACACACCGAAGGCCGCCCCTCGGGCGGCCTTCGCGTCGGTGCAGGGTACGCGCAGTCAGTGGGCCGCCGGATGAGCGGTCCACCACCAGTCACGGGTCGTCTGCGCGAACATGCCCGCACCCTACCCGAACCCCGGCGCGGCGGACGCCGACCGGCACCCGCGCCCCGGGCGCCCACGGAGCGCGCCTACAGCAGCTCCTTCAGCTGTTCCGCCAGCAGGTCCCGGCGCCACTTCTCCTCGACCCACGCCCGGCCGCGCTCCCCCATCCGCCGCCGCAGCTCCGGGTCGCGGAGCAGGGGGACCAGCCGCTCGGCCACGGCGTCGGGCGACCCGCCCCGTACGACCCACCCGGTCTCGCCGTCCCGTACGGCGTCGGGCGCGCCGCCGGAGTCGCCCGCGACGACGGGCAGGCCGGTGGCGGACGCCTCCAGGTAGACGATGCCCAGGCCCTCGAACTCCAGCCCCGCCTTGCGCGTACGGCACGGCATGGCGAAGACGTCACCCGCGCCGTGGTGCGCCGGCAGTTCGGCCCACGGCACGGGGCCGGTGAAGCGCACCGCGTCGGAGACGCCGGTGGCGACGGTCAGCTTCTCCAGCGCCGGGCGGTACGGCCCGTCACCGACGAGCAGCAGCACCGCGTCCGGCACCTCTTCGAGGACGCGCGGCATCGCGGCGATCAGCGTGTCCTGCCCCTTGCGCCGCACCATCCGGGACACGCACACTACCACGGGCCGGTCCCGCAGCCCGAGCCGCTCGCGTACGGCCGCGCCGCCCGAGTCGGGGTGGAACGTCTTCTCGTCGACGCCCGGCGGGAGTTGGACCATCCGCGCCGCGGTGTCGGCGGGCAGCGCCCCGGCGATCCGGCTGCGGGTGTACTCCCCGAGGTACGTGAGGACGTCGGTGTGGCGGGCGACCCGCTGCACGATGTGCCGGAAGAACGGCACCTGCACCCAGCCCGCCTCGTGCCCGTGCGTGGTGCCGACGAGCCGTTCCGCGCCCGCCTCGCGCAGCGCGGGCGCCATCAGCCCGAGCGGCGCCGCCGCCCCGAACCACACGGAGCGGCAGCCGTGTTCGCGCAGCAGCGCCACGGCCCTGCGGGTGACGCGCGGGGTGGGCAGCAGCGTCGTCGCCCGGTCCCGTACGACGGTGAACGGCTGCTCCGCGTCGAAGCGCGCGGTGGCGGCGCGCCCCTCGGCGTTCCGCTTCCAGCTCGACGTGTAGACGACGACCCGTTCCGGGTCCATCCGCAGCGCCATGCTGTGCAGGAACGTCTGGATCCCGCCCGGACGCGGCGGGAAGTCGTTGGTGACGATCAGGGTCTTGTGCATCGCTGACGACAGTACCCGGCGGTCGGCCCGCCGCAGGGGCGGCCCGTACGCTCCGGGCGCGGCCTGTACGGTCTTCGGATGCGCCTCCCCGTAGCCCTCTGGTGCGCGACCCGGGCCGTGCTGCTGCTGACCGTGTTCAAGGTCCTCACCGTGCCCGGCCCCGACGTGACCACCGACGTGTCGGTGATCTACCGGACCTGGTCCGAGGTGCTGCGCACCGGCAGCTTCCCGCTGGACGACGTGACGTGGCAGTACCCGCCGGGCGCCGCGCTCGCCGTACTGTCCCCGGGGGCGCTGCCGTTCCTGGAGTACGCGTCGGCCTTCTTCGTCCTCATGTGCGCGGCCGACGCCGCCGCCTTCGCGCTGCTGCTGCGCGCCTCGCGCCGCCCCGGCGGCCGTACGGCGGGCGCCTGGTGCTGGACGGTGGGCGTGCCGCTGCTCGGCCCGACCGCGTACGCGCGCTACGACCTGCTGGTCACCGCCGTCGCCGTCGCCGCCCTGCTGGCGCTGGCGCGGCGACCGCGTACGGCGGCGGCCCTGGCGGCGTGCGGGGCGCTGCTGAAGGTGTGGCCCGCGCTGCTGCTGGTGGGCGTGGGGCGCGGCCGGACGGCCCGTGCGGTGTGGGCGACCGCGGCGGGCACGGCCCTGGCGGGGACCGCGGTGTTCGCCGCGACGATGCCCGGGGCGCTGGACTTCCTCACCGCGCAGCGGGACCGCGGGACCGAGGTGGAGTCGCTGGGCTCGCTGGTCTTCCACGTCGCCCGGCACCACGGCTGGGAGGGGCAGGTGCTGCTCAACTACGGGTCGGTGGAGTTCCTCGGCCCGTACGTGGACGTCGTCAGCGACGTGTCCCTCGGCCTCAGCCTGCTCGGGTTCGGCTGGCTGCTGCTGTGGCGGGTGCGTGCGGTGGAGTGGACGGAGAGCACGGCGGCGGACGCGGCGTTCGCGGCGGTGCTGGTGTTCACGACGACGAGCCGGGTCATCAGCCCGCAGTACATGCTGTGGCTGGTCGGCCTGGCGGCGGTGTGCGTGTCGCTGCGGGCGAGCCGACAGACGCCGCCCGCGCTGCTCGTGGTGGTGGCGACGGGGGTGACGCTGCTGGAGTTCCCGCTGGGGTTCGCGCACGTCGTCGCCAGCGACGCACGCGGCGTAACGCTGCTGGCGGTGCGGAACGGGCTGTTGGTGGCCGCGACCGTGCTGGCGTGCGTACGGCTGTGGCGTACGACGGTGACCGAGCCGCGCCGCGCGGGCGCCGTACCCGGCGCGCGGGAGGCGGCGGGGGCGGCGGTGCCGCCGTGGCGGACGGGACGGTCGGGGCCACGGCACGCGGCACGGGCGACCGGGGAGCGTACGGCGGCGGGGGCGCGTACGGGCACGGCGACCGGCGCGGACGCGGGGCACCCCGACGACGGGGACGGCACGGGGGGCCGCGCTCAGGCCAGCTCCTCCCGCAGGTAGGCCCGCCACAGCGCGACGAACTCCGCGCGCTCCAGCCCCAGTACGTCGCGCAGCGCCGCGTCCACCGCGCGCTCCCGCCCCTCGTCGCCACCACCGCCCCGCCGCGCGCCCACCTCCAGGTAGAACGCCATCAGCCGCGCGTCGCCCCAGCGGTCCGCGATCATCCGGCAGGCGAGCCAGCCGCCCTCGTACGCCCGGCTGAGCGCGTCGGCGGCCGCGTCGAACCGGAACTCGTCGTCGCCGGGCAGCCCCTCGGGCAGCGCGTCCTCCCGGACGGCGCGGGCGAGTTGGGGCGCGGCGTCGGACGGCGGGCGGCCCGTGCCGCGGTAGCCGACCCAGTCGGCCAGCCCCTCCGACAGCCACAGCGGGGTGACGTCGGTGGTGTACGGGCGGCTGGCGACATGGACGGTCTCGTGCGTCATCACGACCTGCCGCCCCTCCCCGCTCAGCACCCCGTACGCCTCCGGGTTGACCAGGACACGCGCCGAGGGCGCGGACGTGCCGCCACCGGTACCGGTGGTGACGGCGGCGATGCCCTCGTACGACGCGCCGGGCGCGCCGAGGAGTTCGGCCAGCGCCTTCGAGGTGGCGGGGACCTCGACGACGAGGCGCCGGGGCCAGGGGCGCGGCCAGGAGAGGGAGACGGCGGGGACGGCGCGGTCGGCAGCCGCGGAGACGGCGCGGAGCATCGAGCCGTCCGCGCCGGGACGCCCGTCGACGCTCAGCACCAGGCTGTGCTTCCCGCGCAGCACCGACACCCGGCCCTGCTCCCACAGCTGACGCGCGCTGCCCGCCCGCTCCGCCGCCACGTACCAACGGCCGTCACGGCGCGCGAAGTCCAGCTTCTCGACGGCGGTCACCGGCACCCGGTCGTAGTCGCGCAGCCGGTAGCGCAGCCGTACGTCCGCCTCGGCGCGGGCGCCGCGCAGCCGCAAGTCCTCGACGCGGTACGACCACTGCGCCAGGGGCAGCACCGACAGGTTGCGGAAGACGGCGCGCTGCGCCGCGCGGTAGCCGCGGGCCGCCGGGTCGACGGCCGCGAGATAGCCGTCCCGGTCACCCGCGAGCACGGCGTCGGCCTGCCCGTCCAGCGCCCGCTGGATGCCCGCCCCGGCCGCGCGCCGGTCCTCGTACGCCCCGCCGGCGCCGCGTACCGGCAGCACCAGCGCGAGCAGCAGCAGCCCGCCCAGCCACCGCACCCACCACCCGCGCCGCCCGTCGCCCACACGGGCGATCGTACGGTGCGGGCGTGCGCGCCGGGAGCGCGCCGGAGGCGGCACCACAGGGGCGGGCGCCGCCTCCTGCTCAGGGTCTGACCACGGCGGACACGGGCATCATGCCGACCGGGTCGTACCGCACCTGCGCGCCCGGCTGCGGCGCGTGCACCACCTGCCCGTTGCCCGCGTACATGGCGACGTGGCTGGCGTCCGCGCGGTAGATCACCAGGTCCCCGGGGCGGGCCTGGGACAGCGGCACGTGGCTGCCCGCCGAGCGCTGCGCCTGCGAGGTGCGCGGGATCGACGTGCCCGCCTGCCCGTACGCCCACTGCGTCAGGCCGGAGCAGTCGAACGACGACGGGCCCGCCTGCCCCCAGCCGTACGGCGAGCCGACCGCGCGCTGGGCCGCCGCCAGCGCCGACGACGCCCGCCCGGACGACGCCTCGGCGCCGCCCGGCGCCGCGTCGCGCGGGACGCCGCGGGACGCGCGGTCGCGCTCGGCGCGCTCGTCGGGGGTCAGCCGGTCCAGCAGCCGCCGCGCCGAACGGAGCTTCGCCTGCACGGACTTCTTGTGCCGCAGCAGCTCCGCGCGCTGCGTGCCCAGCCGTTCGAGGGTACCCGCAGCCTCCGTACGCCGCTGCTCCAGGGCGCGCCGGGCGCTCTCGAACTCCCGCAGCTGGCCGCGCTGCCGGTCGCCGACGCGGTCGAGCGTGGCGGCCCGGTCCAGGTAGCCGTCCGGGTCGGAGGAGAGGATGAGGGCGACGGTCGGGTCGACCGCGCCCGATCTGTACTGCGCCCCGGCGAGCGAACCCAGCGCGTTCCGCAGCCGGTTGACCTTCGCCTGCCCGCGCGCCGCCTCGTCCTGGAGCTGCTCGACGCGCTTCCGCAGCGTGGTGACGCGCTCCGCCGCCCCGTTGTACTTGTCGGTGGCCCGCTCCGCCTGCTCGTACAGCCGGTCGACGCGCGCCCCGGCCGTGCCGGACGACGTGGCCTTCCCCTCGTCGGGCTCCGCCGCCGCCATCGACGAGGTGAGAGCTGCCACGGCGGACGCGGCGGCCGTCAGCACGGTGACCCGGGCGGGCCAGCCCGTGCCGGGGCGGGGAGGCCGCCGATGGGACCGGTGTGAGGACACGACGGGCGTGCTCCTTCTGCTAGGGCGTCGCTTCGAACGCGAAATACGCCCGCAGAATGTAACCGCGCGATCACAGGGGGTCCAGGTGACTCAGCCGTACGGAAAGCCCGCGCACACGCGCGAACGCCCCGCCGATGACGCAGGTCATCGACGGGGCGGGACGGTCACCGGCCGTCGTACGGAATCACCCGGACGAACGACGTGTGGATGCGCGCCGGTTACGCGTACGGCCGCGCGTCGGCCGTCACGTGGCCGTGGGTCAGCCGACCCGTACGCCGTACTGGAACGGCATGTTGTTGATCGACTCGAAGCGCACGCTCGCACCCGGCTTCGGGGCGTGCAGCACCTGGCCGTTGCCCGCGTAGAGGCCGATGTGGTGCAGGTCGCCGTAGAACAGCACCAGGTCGCCCGGCTTGAGTTCGGACTGCCCGATCGTCGTGCCCGCGCCCGCCTGCGCCTGCGAGGTGCGCGGCAGCGAGACGCCCGCCTGCTGGTACGCCCAGGAGGTGAGGCCGGAGCAGTCGAACGAGCTGGGGCCGGTCGCGCCCCACACGTACGGGGAGCCGATCTTGCCCTTGGCGGCGGCGAGGGCGGCGCTGGCGCGCTGCGAGGCGGGGACGTCGCTGCCGAGGTCGGCGCGGTCGCCGGCGCTGCGGTTGGCGCGCTGCTCCTTCGCCTCCAGGGCGGCGCGCTCCTTCTCGGAGAGCTTGTTGAGCAGCGTCTGCGCCTGGGCGAGCTTGCCCTGGATGGTCTTCTTCTTCGCACCGAGCTGCTTGCGGGTCTCGCTGAGGTCCGCGAGCTTGTCCTTGGCCTCCTCGCGCTGCTGCGCGAGGCTGCGCTGCTTGCTGCGGATCTTCTCCAGCGCCTCGGTCTGCTTGGTGCCGAGCTGGTCGACCGTGGACGCCTTGTCGAGGTAGCTGTCCGGGTCGGAGGAGAGGAACAGCTGGAGGGTGGGGTCGATGCCACCGCTGCGGTACTGCGCGGAGGCCATCGAACCGAGGCCGTTCCGCAGCTCGTTGAGGTCACCCTGACCGCGCGCGACGGTGTCCTGGAGGGTGGTGACCTCCTTCTGGAGCTTCTGCCGCTTCTCCTTGGAGCCGTTGTACTTCTCGGTCGCCGCCTCGGCTTCCTCGTACAACTTGTCGACCTTCGACTTGACCTCCTCCTTCGACGGCTTCGAAGGCTCGTCGGCCGAAGCGGCCTGGGAGGTCATGGCGACGGCAGCGGCAGCGGTCGCCGTGAGAACGGTGACCCGGGTGCGGCTCGGCTGCTTGGGACGACGGTGGGACGCCACTGGGGCGAGCTCCTTCTTCCTCAGCCGCCTGCCGGCATCTCTCCGGCTCCACCGCGGACGCTCAACGGACGCCGTGGAACTAGGCGGTACCCCCGCCGCCACTCCCGTTGAGTGGTCGACCGCGCGAAGGTTCGAGCCCAGACACTAGCGACGCGCATCTGATCGGATCAAATCCCTCGGGAAAAAACCTTCGCCGGAACCACATTCTTTACCCTCATCCCACCCGCAGCTACGGCCACTTGACACTCCGTAGGAGCGATAAGGGACACAACGGCCACAGCGGGCAAGTCCCCCGGCGGGCCCGTTCCGGCGCGCACCGACCCGGACCGGCGTCTCCGGTGCGCGTACGGGTACGGGACGGCGTACGCGTGCGGGCCGCTCGGACGTACGGCGCTCAGGTGCGGGCGAGCCGGTTGAGCAGCAGCACCGACGCGACCGGGCGGGCGCCCGCCGCCGCGCAGCCGTCCGCGACCTCCCGGTCGGAGGAGACGACGACCACGGGCCGCCCGGACGGCTCGGCGCGGACCAGCCTGCGGATCAACTCGTCGGCGGTCTGGCCGGGTTTGCTGAACAGCACCCGCACCCCGCGCGGCGGCGCGAGCAGCACCGGCACGGCCAGTTCGGCGCCGTCGAAGACGCACGTCATCTCCGCGCCCGTCTGCGCCGCCAGCATCGCCAGCCCGCCCAGCAGCCGCAGCCGCTGCTTGTCGAGGGGCATCGTCGGATAGCCGGACTTGGTGACGTTGTAGCCGTCGACGACCAGGTGCGCCTGCGGCAGCGCGAGCAGTTGGTCCAGCAGGGCCGGGTCGGTCTCCGACAGGGCGCGCGCCGCGATGTCCCGCGGCGTCATCCGGCCGGGCTCGACGGCGTCGACGGTGTCCGCGGGCCGCTCCTCCACCGGCGGCAGGGCCAGCTCCCGCCGGAGCCCCTGCGCCGCCTCCAGGACGGTGTCCAGCAGCAGCCGTACCCGCATGTCCTCGACGCTGCGCCCCTCGCGCGCCGCGCGCCGCCCCGCCTCCAGGGCCGCCTCGGTCTCCGCCAGCCGGGCCTTGGCGCGGCGCAGTTCGCCGTCCGCGGCGCTCCTGTCGGCGGCCGCGGCGGCCCGTACGTCGTCCAGCTCGGCGCGGGTCCGGCGCAGTTCCGCCTCGCCGCGCTTCACGTCGCTCTGCGCGCCGCGCAACCTGCGCTGCGCGCCCTCCAGTTCACGCCGTACGGTGTCCAGCTCCGCGCGGGCGCGGTCCGCGTCGCCGCGCGTCGCCGCGCGCAGCTCGACCAGTTCCGCGCGCAGCCGGTCCAGTTCGCGCCGGGTCTCCTCACCGGCGCGCTCCTCCTGGGCGCGCTGCGCCTCCTCACCGGCGGCGACGACGAGCTTCACCCAGTCCGGCGGGCGCAGCACGTACGCGACCGCCGCCACCTCCACCGGGTCGGCCGCCGCCGGGGGCGCGCCGGACTCCACGACGGTGGCCAGCTCGGGCAGCATCTCCCGCAGCCGCTCGGCGACGCGCTGCCGGAAGACGGTGTCCCCGGCGAGTGCCGCCGCCATCGCGTTGCCGCCGAACTTCACGCGCCGCTGCGGCGTGAACCGCGCGTACTGCCGCAGCGGCGCGGGGAGTTCGGCCACCGTGAGGCCGCCGAAAGCGTCCCCGGCGAGGGTCACCACCCGGTGGCGCACCTTTTCGGGCAGGGGGCGGTCGAGTGTCTCGTCCGGCGGGTCGCGATCCTCGCGTTCACCGCCCGTACGTTCCACCACCGCTCACACCGCCCGTTCCTCAGACCTCTGCGCCCGGCCGGTCCACCAGCTCGATCTGGTCGGCCGCGTTGCACCAGCGGCACCGGACGGACTCGATGGTCTCACTGAGCACTTCGCGTTCCTCCGTCGTCGCCTCCCCCGCCAGGTCCAGATGGACGAACTCGACCACCTTGCTGGAGCGCGTGACGTCGAACCGTGTCAGATTCCCGCACAGGGTGCAGCGCCAGCGCGTCTCCGCCGTGGGCTGGGGGACCGTCATGTGCCGTCCACTTCCTTCCGGGTGCTCCGCGATCTCACTCGTACCGCTTCGCACCGCCCGTGTCGCTACGTGTCGTTGCGTGCCGCTCCGTACCGTAGGCGCCGCGCTGCCGCCCGTCACCCTACGACCCGTGCCGGGCCGCGTGGGCCGAGCGGGACGCGCCGTCGCCGGGCCGCCCCGATCCGCTCCGCGCGGCACCGGTACCCGCTCCCCTACCCGCTCGGCGCGCGGGCACCCTGTGACGCCCCCTACCCTCGCGATCCGGGGGCGCGGGCTCCTCTAGAGTGAGCGGGCCCGTCACGGACGCCGCGGGCCGTACCCGACGAAGGGATCACCCCATGATCACCTCGATCGTGCTCATCAGGTGCAGCACCGATCGCATCCCTGAGATCGCCGAGCAGATCGCCGCCCTGGAAGGGGTGAGCGAGGTGTACTCGGTGACCGGGGCGCACGACCTCGTCGCGATGGTGCGGGTGGCGCGGCACGACGACCTCGCGGACGTCATCCCGGGCCGGATCAGCAAGGTGGCGGGGGTGCTGGCGACGGAGACGCACATCGCGTTCCGCACGTACTCGCAGCACGACCTGGAGGCGGCCTTCGCGATCGGCCTCGACGCGTAGAAGTCGCGCGCGGGGACCGCGCCACGCCGTACGCGGACGGGGCGCCGTGGCCCGACTCCCGGCCCCCGGCGCCCCGTTCGCGGCTCCGCCTGTCCTACGGGTTCAGCCCGCGGCCGTCGCCGCGTCCTCGTCCGGCACGCAGCGCCCGTCCTCCGTGCGGTACGTCCACCGGGGGCCCTCGGTGACCAGCTCGCGCACGGCCCGTACGAACCGGTCGACGTGCTCGTCGGGGGTGCCCGCGCCGAAGCTGGCCCGGACCGCGTTCAGCGACCGCTCGCCCGTGCCCGCGTCCGGCGCCGGGGCGCCGCCGCACTCGCCGGGCTCGTCGGGGGCGCCGCCGAGCAGGGCGCGCAGCAGCGGGTGCGCGCAGAACATGCCGTCGCGCACGCCGATGCCGTACTCGGCCGACAGCGCCGCCGCGAAGTGCGAGCTGTTCCAGCCGTCCACGACGAACGACAGCACCCCGACCCGTTCCGCCTGCGGCCCGAAGAGGGACAGCACCCGTACGCCGGGGACGTCCGCGAGGCCGTCCAACACCCGCGCGAGGAGCCGCTGTTCGCGCCGTACGAGCCGGTCGAACCCGGCCTCCTCCAGGGCGCGGCAGGCGGCGGCGAGGGCGTAGGCCCCGACGACGTTCGGTGAACCGGCCTCGTGCCGGGCCGCACCCGTGTGCCACTCGACGTCCAGCGCGCCGTCGGCGTCCCGGGCGACGCGCTTGCTGGCGCCGCCGCCCGCGAGGTACGGCTCGGCCGCGCGCAGCCAGTCCGTACGGCCCGCCAGCACGCCGGCGCCGAACGGCGCGTACAGCTTGTGCCCGGAGAACGCGACCCAGTCCACGTCGAGTTCGGTGACGTCCACCGGGTGGTGCGGCGCCAGCTGCGCCGCGTCCAGGACGATCCGGGCGCCGTGCCGGTGGGCGGCGGCGGCCAGTTCGCGTACGGGCCAGATCTCGCCCGTCACGTTGGACGCGCCCGTCACGCACACCAGCTTCGGCCCGGCGGGCGCGGCGCGCAGCGCCTCGTCGAGGGCGGCGACGGCCTCGTCCGGCGTACGGGGCGCGCGCAGGCAGGTGGTGCGGTGGCCGCGCCACGGCAGCAGCGACGCGTGGTGCTCGGTCTCGAAGACGAACACCCGGGTGTCCGTGGGCAGCGCGCGGGCCAGCAGGTTCAGCGAGTCGGTGGTGGCCCGGGTGAAGACGACCTCGTCGTCCGGGCGGCAGCCGAGGAAGCGGGCGACGGTGGCCCGGCTCTCCTCGTACAGCCGCGTCGACACCTGCGACAGGTGCCCGGCGCCGCGGTGGACGCTGCCGTAGTACGGGGCGTACGCGGCGACGTCGTCCCAGACGCGCCGGAGGACGGGGGCGCTGGCGGCGTAGTCGAGGGCGGCGTAGAACACCTCGCCGCCGGTGACGAGGGGGGCGAGGACGTCGTCGCCGAGGACGGGCAGCGGGGCGTCCGTGGAGGCGCGGCGGCCGGTGGGCGCCGGGGAGGCGGGTGCGGGGGCGGTTCCGGGAGCGGTGCCGGTGGGCAGGGTGACGGGCTCACACAGGACGGCGGTATCCACGGACATGACGACGGCACTCCCTCAAGGGCCAGGACCCCTGGCGTGAGGAGTCCGCGCTTGCCGCAGACCTCGCTGCCTGCGGCCCGGTCATCACCCGGGGCACCCCGCCACGGAAGGAGGGTTGCCGGACAGCGGGCCGGGGCCTTGATCGCTGTCACTCGTGACCTGCCGAAGAGTGTGCCACAGCTCCGGCCGAGGGCTGAAGTCGCCGTCCACGTGGTGGACACGGGCCCGGTGCCACGGGCCCTCCGGCGCACCCGGAGACGTACGGCGGCGCCCCGGGACGTACGGTCCCCGGGGCGCCGCCGCGCCTCACGCGTTGCTCGCGGCCACCCAGCGTTCCAGCGCCGCCTTCGCCGCGCCCGAGTCGACGGACTCCGCCGCGCGGGCCGCGCCCGCCGCGATCCGGTCCGCCAGCGGCCCGTCCGACGGCTCCAGGGCGACGAGCGCCGCACCCGCGTTCAGCAGCACCGCGTCCCGTACGGGCCCGTGCTCACCGTCCAGCAGCCGCCGCGCCACGTCCGCGTTGTACGCGGCGTCCGCCCCGCGCAGCGCCTCCACCGGCACCAGGTCGACGCCCAGGTCCCGGGGGTCGAACGACTCGCGAAGCACGGCACCGTCCCGTACGGTCCAGACCGTCGAGGTGGCCGTCGTCGTCAGCTCGTCCAGCCCGTCGTCACCGCGGAACACCAGCGCGGACGAGCCGCGTTCCGCGAGCACCCCGGCGAGGATGGGCGCCATCCGGGCGTCCGCGACGCCGGTGGCCTGGGCCCGTACGCGGGCCGGGTTCGTCAGCGGGCCGAGGAAGTTGAACGACGTCGGGATGCCCAACTCCCGCCGCGCGCCCGCCACATGACGCAGCGACGGGTGGAACTTCACCGCGAAGCAGAACGTGATCCCGGCTTCCTCCGCGACCTCCGCCACCCGCTTCGGCGTCAGCTCCAGATTGACGCCCAGCTTCTCCAGCACGTCGGACGCGCCGCTCGCGGAGGACGCCGCGCGGTTGCCGTGCTTGACGACGCGGGCGCCCGTACCGGCCACGACGATCGCCGCCATGGTGGAGATGTTGACCGTACGGGCGCGGTCGCCACCGGTGCCGACGATGTCGACGGTCGGGCCGGGCACCTCGATGACGTTGGCGTGGGCGTACATCGTCCGGACGAGCCCGGAGATCTCCTCCACCGTCTCGCCCTTGGCCCGCAGCGCCACCGCGAAGCCCGCGATCTGCGCGTCCGTCGCCTCCCCGCGCATGATCCGGTCCATCGCCCAGGCCGTCGCGTCCGCGTCCAGGTCCTGGCCGGCGAGCAGGGCGCTCAGTACGTCCGGCCACGAGCGGGCCGCCGTGGTGTCGCCTCCAGCGGGGGTCGCAACGCTCATGGGATCACTCCTGGCCTGGGTGGAGGGTACGGCTGGTTCGGTGCCGCGTACGTCCGGCGCGGTACGTCCGGCGCGGCTGGCCGCAAGCCTAGCCGCGCGCGGGCGGCGCGGGGCGCGCTGCCCCGCACACGCCGCGGGCCCCGGCCCCCGTACGTGGTGTACGGAGGGCCGGGGCCCGCGGTGCGGCGCGCCGCGCGGCGGCGTGCCGGGGATCAGTGGTGGCCGTGGCCGCTCGTGATCTCCTTGTACTCCTCGGCGGTCGGCTTGGCGATCTGCGCGTCCTCGCCGTAGTAGCCCTTGGACAGCCGCGCCCTGAGCTTCTCGACGGGGCCGACCTTGCGCCGTACGCCGTGCTCGTCCGTGTCCGGTCCGATCTCGGTGGGCCGGTACTGCTCGTGCGCGGTGAGCGTGTGCAGGTCCTCCTGCGCCAGCGGCTCGTGCACCTCGATGAACTCGCCGTGCGGCAGCCGCTTGATGATGCCCGACTCCCGTCCGTGCAGCACCTTCTCGCGGTCCTTGCGCTGGAGTCCCAGACAGATCCGCTTGGTGATGATGAACGTGAGGACGGGGACCACGAAGAAGCCGATCCGGACGAACCACGTGATCGCGTTGATCGACAGATGGAAGAACTGCGCGACCACGTCGTTGCCGCCACCGATCAGCAGCACCAGGTACGCGGCGATCCAGGCGGCGCCGAAGCCCGTACGCGTCGGTACGTTCCGCGGCCGGTCCAGGATGTGGTGCTCGCGCTTGTCCCCGGTCACCCACGACTCGACGAACGGGTAGACCGCGATCGCCGTGAGCACCACCGGCAGCAGCATCAGCGGGATGAACACGCCCATCACGAGCGTGTGCCCCCAGATGTTGATCTCCCACCCGGGCATGAAGCGGATCAGGCCCTCGGGGAAGCCCATGTACCAGTCGGGCTGCGCGTTGGTGGACACCTGGTCCGGGCGGTACGGGCCGAGCACCCAGATCGGGTTGATCGTGAAGGTCGCGGCGATCATCGCGATGACACCGAAGACCAGGAAGAAGAACCCGCCCGCCTTGGCCATGTAGACCGGCAGCAGGGGCATGCCGACGACGTTCTTGTTGGTCTTGCCCGGACCCGCCCACTGGGTGTGCTTGTGGTAGAAGACCAGGATCAGATGCGCCGTCAGCAGGCCGAGCATGATGCCCGGCAGCAGCAGCACGTGGATCGCGAAGAAGCGCGGGATGATGTCGTGCCCGGGGAACTCGCCGCCGAACAGGAACATCGCCACGTACGTGCCGACCACCGGCGTCGACAGGATCGCGCCGTGCATGAAGCGGATACCGGTGCCGGACAGCAGGTCGTCGGGGAGCGAGTAGCCCGTCAGGCCGGTGAACATGCCGAGGATGAGCAGCAGGAAGCCGAACATCCAGTTCAGCTCGCGCGGCTTGCGGAAGGCGCCGGTGAAGAACACCCGCATCATGTGCATCAGCATGGCCGCGATGAAGATCAGCGCGCCCCAGTGGTGGATCTGCCGGATCAGCAGCCCGCCCCGCACGTCGAAGCTGATGTCCAGCGTCGACGCGTACGCCTCGGACATCACGACGCCGTGCATCGGCACGTACGAGCCGTGGTACTCGATCTCACCCATGCTCGGCGTGAAGAACAGCGTCAGGTACACGCCGGTCAGGATGATGATGATGAAGCTGTAGAGCGCGATCTCGCCGAGCATGAAGGACCAGTGGTCCGGGAAGATCTTGCGCATGTTGGCCTTGGCCAGGGTGTAGATCCCCAACCGGCCGTCGGCCCAGTCCGCGACCTTCTCGCCCGCGGGAGCCTTGCGCTTGCCCGGCGCTCCCGCGCCGGGTGCGTTGGTGGTCGTCGTACTCATCCGCGCTCCCAGAAGGCCGGGCCGACAGGCTCCGCGAAGTCGCCCTGCGCTTCGAGGTAGCCGTCCTTGTTGACGCTGATCTTCAGCTGCGGCAGCGGGTGGCCCGCGGGGCCGAACAGCACCCGCGCGCCGTCGGAAAGGTCGAACGTCGACTGGTGGCACGGGCAGAGCACGTGGTGCGTCTGCTGCTCGTAGAGGCTGACCGGGCAGCCGACGTGGGTGCAGATCTTCGAGTAGGCGAGGATGCCCTCGTGGGACCAGTCCAGGGACCGCTTGTCCTTGATGTCGTCCGGCTCGATGCGGACGAGCATCAGGGCGGCCTTGGCGATCTCCGTGGCGAAGTCGTGGTCCTCGCGCTCCAGGCCCTCGGGCTTGGCGAAGGCCAGCGAGCCGACGACGATGTCCTCGGGCTTCAGCGGCTCGTTGGTGTTCTCGTTGATCAGCAGCTTGCCCTTTTTCCAGGCCGTGTGCCGCATCTTCGTGCCGGGCAGCGGACCGAGGTCGCGCAGCAGGACCAGGCCGGAGAGCGGCAGCAGCGTCAGCGCGCCGAGCATGGTGTGCCGCACCAGCTTGCGCCGACCGAGCTGCGACTCCTCGGCGCCCTGCCGGAAGTCGGCCAGCACCTTCTGCTTGACCTCGGGCTCCGCCTCGATCGGGTGGCGCTCGTCGGCGATCTCCACGTCCGACATGAGCGTGCGGGCCCAGTGGACCGCCGCCGCGCCGATGCAGAAGAGGGCCATGCCGAGGCTGAGGCCCAGCGACAGGTTCAGCGCGCTGACGTGGCCCAGCGGCCAGACGTAGACGATCTTGTCGATCGGGAACGCCACGTACGACGCGATGAAGGCGACCGTGGCCAGCATCGACACGGTGAACAGCAGCGCGACGGTGCGCTCGGAGCGCCGCGCCGCCCGCTCGTCGATGTCCTGCACCCGGTGCTCGTGCGGGGGGAGTCCGGGGTCCGCGAAGGGGTCCTCGTCCAGTACGGCCACGCTGTGGCCCTGGTGCCCGTGCTCACCGGGGAGTTTCTCGTTCTCTGGCACGATCTCGTCAGATCCAGTTCCGTGGGATCCAGTCTCACTGCTCATGACTTCTTGGCCTTTGCGGTCCGCGCTGCGACCCAGATGGCGACGGCCACCAGCGAACCGAGACCGAACACCCAGCCGAACAGGCCCTCGCTGACCGGGCCGAAGCCGCCGAGCTTGTAACCGCCGGGGGTCTCCGCCTCGTCGCTGTTGACCGTCTTCAGGTAGGCGATGACGTCGCCCTTGTCCTTCTGGGTCAGCACCGTGTCGGGGAAGGACGGCATGTTCTGCGGGCCGGTCTGCATCGCCTCGTAGGCGTGCTTCTTGCTGACGTCACCGAGGTCGGGCGCGAACTTGCCCTTCGAGAGGGCGCCGCCCTCACCGGTGAAGTTGTGGCACTGCGCGCAGTTGGTGCGGAACAGCTCGCCACCGTTCGCCAGGTCGGCGCCGTTGGGGTCGTACTGCTCCTTGTTCGGCACGCTGGGGCCGGGGCCGAGCGAGGCGATGTAGGCCGCGAGCTGGTCGGTCTCCGCCTGCGTGTACTTCGCCTGCTTCTTCGGCACCTGGGCGCCGGGCTGCTGCGCGGGCATCCGGCCGGTGCCGACCTGGAAGTCCACGGCGGCGGCGCCGACACCGGTGAGGCTCGGGCCGTCGCTCGTGCCCTTGCCCCCGGTCCCGTGGCAGCTGGCGCAGCCGACGGTGTAGAGCTTCTTGCCCTCGTCGATGGCGAGGGAGGAGCTCGACCCCTGGTCGGCCTTGGCCTCGTCCGCCGGGGCGAGCGCGGTATACAGCCCCCCGGTGGCCGCCAGCGCGAAGAGTAGGACGACGAGCGCCGCCAGCGGATGGCGCCGTCGTGCGGAGAGCTTTTTCACGGATTACCCCGGTGTCAGGATCTTCTGCGTCGGTGCTTCTGGCTGTGTCTGCGGTGGTCTGCGGCCGAGGAGGCGGGCCGCCAGGCTCACTTGATCAGGTAGATCGTGGCGAAGAGGCCGATCCAGACGACATCGACGAAGTGCCAGTAGTAGGACACGACGATGGCCGCAGTGGCCTGTTGATGCGTGAACCGTTTCGCCGCGTACGTCCTGCCCAGCACGAGCAGGAACGCGAAGAGGCCACCCGTCACGTGCATCCCGTGGAAACCGGTGGTCAGGTAGAACGCCGATCCGTAGGGATCAGAGGACAGGGAGAGTCCCTCGTGCTTGACCAGCTCCGTGTACTCGAAGACCTGGCCGCCGATGAAGATCGCACCCATGATGAAGGTGACGATGAACCACCCCCGGAGCTTCTTCACGTCGCCGCGCTCGGCCGCGAACACACCGAGTTGGCAGGTGAGGGAGGAGAGCACCAGGACCGTGGTGTTGGCCGCCGAGAACGGCACGTTCAGCGCCTCGGCGTGCTCCTTCCAGAAGTCGGCACCCGTCACCGACCGCAGGGTGAAGTACATCGCGAAGAGGGCCGCGAAGAACATCAGCTCGGAACTCAGCCAGATGATGGTTCCGACGCTGGTGAGGTTCGGTCGGTTGACCGACGGGTGCGCGTGCCCGGTTTCTACTGCTGTTGCTGTCGCCACGCCGACATTATGTCGGTCGCTTATCGCGGCCTCACTTCCGGGGGTGCCGTTCGGTGTGTCCGACCGTCCTGCGCTGCTCAAACGCGTGTCCGGCAGGCCCTGGGCTGCGGTGTTGACGCGGGCCCGCAGGGAGTAGCATCCCGGGCAGGCAGGGGAAGTTCGACGAGAACGACACGCGGAGGAACGATGGAGCCGACCGCCACGGTGCTGGTCTACAGCGACGACGCCAACACCCGCGAGCAGGTGCGGCTCGCCGCGGGGCGGCGCCCCGCCTCCGACGTGCGGCAGGTCGAGTACCTGGAGTGCGCGACCCTCCCGGCGGTGCTGTCCGCGCTGGAGGAGTACCGGATCGACGTCTGCGTGCTGGACGGCGAGGCCGCGCCGGCGGGCGGCATGGGTGTCTGCCGACAGATCAAGGACGAGATCTTCGACTGCCCGCCGGTCCTGCTCCTCATCGGCCGCCCCCAGGACGCCTGGCTGGCCACCTGGAGCCGCGCCGAGGCCGCCGTCTCGCACCCGGTGGAGCCGGTCGCGTTCGCGGACGCCCTCGCGGGTCTGCTGCGCGAGGAGGAGCGGTCGGGCGCGGGAGCGGCTTGACGTACGGCACGCGGGGCGCGGCCCGGCGTACGGGCTCCGGTCGGTGAACGTCCGCCGTTCCCACCGGAGTCCACGCCGGGCGCCTTCGCTCCGGCCCTCTTCGTCGCAAGCCGCCCGCCGTCGTGTCACAGCCCGCGGCTCAGCTCTCGAACCGGAGTCGTCCGGGGCCGTTCCGTACGTGCTCGGCGTCCGCGCCGCCGGTCAGCGCGCTGCCGCGGCGCCACTCCTTCCAAGAGAGGTTCCAGTCGCCGAAGCCGTTGTCGAACGGGTCCATGCGGTCGCCGGAGCCGTTGACGTAGCGCACCACGTCGCCGCGCCGGACCAGTTCGTAGAACCAGCGGGCGTTCGCCGTGCTCATGCCCGTGCAGCCGTGGCTGACGTTGGCGGAGCCCTGCGAGCCCGTCGACCAGGGCGCGGCGTGCACGAACTCGCCGCTGCGCGTGACCTGCGTGTTCCAGTGCACCGGCAGGTCGTACGACTCGGAGCTGCCCTCCGGTATGCCGATGCTGGTGCCCTGCATCCGGATGAACGGCTGCTTCCCGAGCACCACCTTGGTGCCGTTCCGCGTCTCGAAGCCCGACTTGCCCGTGGTCACCGGCAGCGTGCGCAGGTGCTTCCCGTTCCGCCGTACGGACATGGTGTGCGCGCTCATGTCCACCAGCGCCTCGACGCGCGCCCCCGTACGGATCGTCAGCGGTCTGGTGTCGCCGCCGCGCAGGCCGTCGCGGATGCCGACGCCGCCGAGTGACGAGCTGACCGTGACGGTGGCGTGCGTGGGCCAGAAGCCCTTCGGCCGGTAGTGCAGCGTCCGGCCGTCCACCCAGTGCCAGGCGCCCTCCGTACGCGGCGTGGACTCGACGCGCAGCGCCCGTTCCACGGTCCGGCGCTCCCCCGCGCCGCGCATCCGGTGGCTCAACTCCGCGACGAGCGGCTGCCCGACGCCGTACGTGCCGCGCTCCGGGCCGAACGTCACGCCGAGCCTGCGGCCGTCGGCGGGCTTCGTCTGGAAGCGCAGGGTGCGGCTGCCGGGTGCGCCGTCGCCGTTCTCGGTGCTGACCACCACCGTGTAGCGGACACCGGCGGCCAACGGTGACGTCGAGCGCCAGCGGTCGCCGTCCGACGACAGCTTTCCGGCGAGGCGGCGGCCCGCCGCGTCGGTGGCGAGGACGTCCGTGATGCGCGACCCGGAGCCGGACGCGGTCACTTCGAGGGGTTCGCGGGAGTCGACGCGGCCGCCGTCCTCCGCCGCGTCGGCGTTGACGACGACCTGGTCGCCCGCGTCGTAGGGTGCCGCGGCGAGCGGGCTGGAGTCGCCGCCGCAGGCGGTGAGCCCCGCCGCCAGGGGCCCGACTATCAGGGCGCAGGCCAGGGCCTTCCGGCACTTCGGTCGAGGTGTCATGTGCCCAGCGTCGGGGACACCGACCCGTACGGTCCTGCTGGACTCCTGCGAACGGGTGCCCCCGCCCGCCCCACCTCCCGTACGGCGCCCGCCCCGCGCTCCCCCGGGTACGACGACGGCCCGGGTCGCGGGGACCCGGGCCGTCGGCGTGGTGCTTCCGCGCGGCCGCCTCAGCGGACGCGGGTGGCGGTCACTGGTTCTGCGCCTCGCCGTGGTAGTACTCGAAGACCCAGCCGTACAGGCCGATCAGCAGCAGCGGCAGCGAGAAGAACAGCAGCCACCAGCCGAAGACGACGCCCAGGAAGGCGCACGCGCCGCCGACCGCCAGGGAGAGCGGCTGCCAGCTGTACGGGCTGAAGAAGCCGACCTCGCCCGCGTCGTCCGCGACGTCCGCGTCCTTGTCGTCCTGCGCGCCGGTGTCGACGCGGCGGGCGGTGAAGGCCAGGTAGTAGCCGATCATCGCGGACAGACCGAAGGCCAGGAAGAGGCCCGTGGTGCCGACCGGCTCCTTCGACCAGAGGCCGTAGACGATGGCCACGCCGAGCATGAAGACGGACAGCCAGAGGAACATGTGTCCCTGGATCTTCACTTGCTCTCACCCTCTCCCGGCTTGGCGCCGTGCGCGCTGTCCCCGACGAGAGCCTTCTCCCGCGGGTCCGGGTCACCGAGCTGGTCGAGCGCGGCGATCTCCGGGTGGTGCAGGTCGAACGCCGGGGATTCGGACCGGATACGCGGCAGCGTGAGGAAGTTGTGCCGCGGCGGCGGGCAGGAGGTCGCCCACTCCAGCGAACGGCCGTACCCCCAGGGGTCGTCGACCTCGATCTTCTCGCCGTGCTTCGCGGTCTTCCACACGTTGTAGAAGAAGGGGAGCATCGACATGCCGAGCAGGAACGAGCTGACGGTGGAGACCGTGTTCAGCGCGGTGAAGCCGTCCGCGTCCAGGTAGTCGGCGTACCGGCGGGGCATGCCCTCGGCGCCGAGCCAGTGCTGCACGAGGAACGTGCCGTGGAAGCCGGTGAACAGCGTCCAGAAGGTGATCTTCCCGAGCCGCTCGTCCAGCATCTTGCCGGTGAACTTCGGCCACCAGAAGTGGAATCCGGCGAACATCGCGAAGACGACGGTGCCGAAGACGACGTAGTGGAAGTGGGCCACCACGAAGTACGAGTCCGACACGTGGAAGTCCATCGGCGGCGACGCGAGGATGACGCCCGTCAGGCCACCGAAGGTGAAGGTGACGAGGAAGCCGATCGTCCAGAGCATCGGTGTCTCGAAGGACAGCGAGCCCTTCCACATGGTGCCGATCCAGTTGAAGAACTTCACGCCCGTCGGCACCGCGATCAGGAAGGTCATGAAGGAGAAGAACGGCAGCAGCACACCGCCGGTGACGTACATGTGGTGCGCCCAGACCGTCACCGAGAGGCCCGCGATCGCGATCGTCGCGCCGATCAGGCCGATGTAGCCGAACATCGGCTTGCGGCTGAAGACCGGGATGACCTCGGAGACGATGCCGAAGAACGGCAGCGCGATGATGTAGACCTCCGGATGCCCGAAGAACCAGAAGAGGTGCTGCCAGAGCAGCGCTCCCCCGTTCGCGGCGTCGAAGATGTGCGCGCCGAACTCGCGGTCCGCCTCCAGCGCGAAGAGGGCGGCGGCCAGCACCGGGAAGGCGAGCAGCACCAGGACACCGGTGAGCAGCACGTTCCAGGTGAAGATCGGCATGCGGAACATCGTCATGCCGGGTGCGCGCATGCAGATGATCGTGGTGATGAAGTTGACCGAGCCGAGGATCGTGCCGAAGCCGGAGAAGGCCAGACCCATGATCCACATGTCGGCGCCCACGCCCGGCGAGTGCACCTCGCTGGAGAGCGGCGAGTACGCGAACCAGCCGAAGTCCGCCGCGCCCTGCGGGGTGAGGAAACCGGCGACCGCGATGAGCGAGCCGAAGAGGTAGAGCCAGTACGCGAACATGTTCAGCCGCGGGAACGCCACGTCGGGCGCGCCGATCTGGAGCGGCATGATCCAGTTCGCGAAGCCCGCGAAGAGCGGGGTGGCGAACATGAGCAGCATCACCGTGCCGTGCATGGTGAACGCCTGGTTGAACTGCTCGTTCGACATGATCTGCGTGCCCGGCCGGGCGAGTTCCGCGCGCATGAACAGCGCCATCACGCCGCCGATGACGAAGAACAGGAACGACGTGCCGAGGTAGAGCGTCCCGATCGTCTTGTGGTCGGTGGTGGTCATCCACTTCACCACGACGTTGCCGGGTTGTTTACGGCGCACGGGCAGCGCGTTCTCGTTCGAGGCGTCTGCCGCTGCGGCACCCTGGTGCGGTTCGTTGAGGATGCTCACGGGTTATTCGTCTCCGCATTCCTGGCGTCGCCGGTGGTCGGAACGCCCGACGGGATGTAGCCGGTCTGGCCCTTCTTCGCCAGCTCCTCCAGATGCTTCTGGTAGCGCTCCGGAGAGACGACCTTGACGTTGAACAGCATCCGGGAGTGGTCCACGCCGCAGAGTTCGGCGCACTTGCCCATGAAGGTGCCCTCCTTGTTCGGAGTCACCTCGAAGCGGTTGGTGTGGCCGGGGATGACGTCCTGCTTCATCAGGAACGGCACCACCCAGAAGGAGTGGATGACGTCCCGCGAGGTCAGCACGAACTGGACGGTCTCGCCCTTGGGGAGCCACAGCGTCGGGCCGGGGTTGTCGTTCTGCGGGTTCCGGTCGCCGGGAGTGCCCGCCGTGTAGACGCCCTCGGCGCCTTCGGGGAACGCTTCCTTCATGCGGTCCGGGATCGCGTCGAGGGCGGTGGCCTTCTCGTGCGACGTGGACGGGTCGCCGTCGACGTCCTCGATGTAGTTGAAGCCCCAACTCCACTGGTAGCCGACGACGTTCACCACGTGGTCCGGCTTGTCGGAGGTCTCCAGGAGCTTCGCCTCGTCGCGCGCGGTGAAGTAGAAGAGCACGGCCACGATGATGATCGGGACCACCGTGTACAGCGCCTCGATCGGCATGTTGTACCGGGTCTGCGGGGGCACCTCGACCTTGGTCTTGGACCGCCGGTGGAAGATGACACTCCACACGATCAGACCCCACACCAGCACGCCCGTGGCGAGCGCGGCGGCCCACGAACCCTGCCAGAGGGAGAGGATGCGCGGCGCCTCCTCCGTGACCGGGGTGGGCATGCCGAGGCGGGGGAAGTCCTTCGATGTGCAACCGGTCGCGGTCGCCAGGACCAGGCCCGCCAGCAGTGCGTGGTGCAGCTTCCGCCGCATCGGGCGCCTCGACATGGGGGTACCGCCCCCGCCCTTCGGGCGGTGGGGGAGGTCGGAGCCGTTGGGACTCACGTAGCGCCTTCCCGAGAGTCTCGCCCGCTCGGCCGGGCTCGGCCGTTGGATGGTCGGGCGCGGCCCTGGCGGGGCAGGGGTTTGGATGTTTACGCGGACCAAACCCTAACGGACGCCATTTGGGCCCGCGCGGGGAGGGTGCCCAACGCGCCGCACCGCACCCCGAAGGGGTGGACGCGCCGCCCCACCGGCGGCGTTGCCGTACGGGGCGGGCCGCCTGACGGTGCGTACACGGCACGTCGGGGCGGTGCGGGCGGGTGGTCGCGGGCCCCCGCGCACGGGTGTCCTAACGTGCGTACGTGTCCTACTTCGACGCCGCGTCCTCCCTCCCCCTCCACCCCGTCGCCCGCCAGGCGCTGCTCGCGTCCCTCGACGAGGGCTGGGCCGACCCCGCGCGGCTGCACCGCGAGGGCCGCCGGGCGCGGCTGCTCCTGGACGCGGCGCGCGAGACCGCCGCCGACGCCGTCGGCTGTCGGCCGGACGAGCTGTCGTTCACCACGTCCGGCACGCGCGCCCTGCACACCGGCGTCGCCGGGGCGGCGGCCGGGCGGCGACGCGCGGGCCGCCGGCTGGTGGTCTCCGCGGTCGAGCACTCCGCCGTGCTGCACGCGGCGGCGGCCCACCGCGCGGCGGGCGGCGAGGTGACGGAGGTCGGCGTGGACCGTACGGGACGGGTGGACGCCGAGGCGTACGCGCGGGCGCTCGCGGCCGGGAACGGTACGGGGCACGGGGTGGCGCTCGCCTGCCTCCAGAGCGCCAACCACGAGGTGGGCACCGTGCAGCCGGTCGCCGAGGTGGCGGCGGCGTGCCGGGAGGCGGGCGTGCCGCTGCTGGTGGACGCGGCGCAGTCGCTCGGCCGCCAGGCCGTGCCGGAGGGCTGGTCGCTGCTGGCGGGCAGCGCGCACAAGTGGGGCGGGCCGTCGGGCGTGGGGCTGCTCGTCGTACGGAAGGGGACGCGGTTCGCCGCGCCGCCGCCGGTCGACGAGCGGGAGGCGGGGCGCGCGCCCGGCTTCGAGAACGTGCCCGCGGTCGTCGCCGCCGCCGCGTCCCTGCGCGCCGCGCGCGCGGAGGCCGAGGCGGAGGGCGCGCGGCTGCGCGCGCTGGTGGACCGGATCAGGGCCCGGGTGCCCGAACTGGTGCCGGACGTCGAGGTGGTGGGCGATCCCGTACGGCGGCTGCCGCACCTGGTGACGTTCTCGTGCCTGTACGTGGACGGGGAGGCGCTGCTGCACGCGCTGGACCGGGCGGGCTTCTCGGTGTCGTCCGGCTCGTCGTGCACGTCGAGCACGCTGACGCCGAGTCATGTGCTGAAGGCGATGCGTGTGCTGTCGGAGGGGAACGTACGGGTGTCGCTGCCGCCGGGGACGGACGCGGCGGAGGTGGACCGCTTCCTGGAGGTGTTGCCGGAGGCGGTGCGTTCCGTACGGGCGCACCTGGGGGCACCGGCCGGGAGCGGCACCCCGGCGGCCGAGGCGGAGGGAACGTCCGCTGGGGTGACCGTCGACGCGTTGGGGCGGCTGTGCCCCGCCCCCGTCATCGAACTGGCGCGGGCCATCGGCGGGGTGCCGGTGGGCGGCGTCGTCACCGTGCTCGCGGACGACGAGGCGGCGCGGCTGGACATCCCCGCCTGGTGCGAGATGCGCGGCCACGACTACCTGGGCGCGGAGGGCACCGCGTACCGCGTGCGCCGCCGCGACTGACGCGGCGGCGCACGCCGTACGGGTACGGGTACGGGGAGCGGGGGGCGCTCAGCCGAGGTGGGAACGGACCTCGGCGGCGGCGTCGTCGCCGTACGCCTTGGTGAAGCGCTCCATGAAGTGGCCGCGGCGCAGCGCGTACTCCTGCGTGCCGACCGTCTCGATGACCAGCGTGGCCAGCATGCAGCCGACCTGCGCGGCCCGCTCCAGGTCGACGCCCCAGGAGAGGCCGGTGAGGAAGCCCGCGCGGAACGCGTCGCCGACGCCGGTCGGTTCGGCCTTGCGCTCCTCCTCGGGGCAGCCGACGAGGATCGGCTCCTCGCCCTTCCGCTCGATCCGCACGCCCCGCGCGCCCAGCGTGGTGACGCGGGTGCCGACGCGGTCGAGGATCTCCTCGGCGGTCCAGCCGGTCTTGGTCTCGACGAGGCCCTTCTCGTACTCGTTGGTGAAGAGGTACGCCGCGCCCTCGGTCAGGACGCGGATGTCGTCGCCGTCCATCCGCGCGATCTGCTGCGAGAAGTCCGCCGCGAAGGGAATGCCGCGCGTCCGGCACTCCTCGGTGTGGCGGATCATCGCCTCGGGGTCGTCCGCGCCGATGCTCACCAGGTCGAGGCCGCCGACGCGCTCGGCCACGGTGTGCAGCTCGATGAGGCGGGCCTCGCTCATGGCGCCGGTGTAGAAGGAGCCGATCTGGTTGTGGTCGGCGTCGGTGGTGCAGACGAAACGCGCGGTGTGCAGCGTCTCGGAGATGCGCACCGAGCCGGTGTCCACCCCGTGCCGGTCGAGCCAGGCGCGGTACTCGTCGAAGTCCTCACCGGCCGCGCCGACCAGGATCGGCGCGGCGCCGAGCTGGCCCATGCCGAAGCAGATGTTGGCGGCGACGCCGCCGCGGCGGACGTCGAGGGCGTCGACGAGGAACGAGAGGGAGACCGTGTGCAGCTGGTCCGCGACCAACTGGTCGGCGAAACGGCCGGGGAAGGTCATCAGGTGGTCGGTCGCGATGGAGCCGGTGACTGCGATACGCACGACGAGATCTGCTCCTGGAGGAGAAGACGGGAGAGGGTCCCGTTCACGCTACCCGCTCCGGTGACGGAGCCGAACAGGGTGTAACTACCAGATAGTAGGGCCTTCCCGGCGCAGCACGGGCCGCATAGCGTCGCCCCCATGACGAACCACCCGCACCTCCCCGCGTTCCCCCCGTCCGAGCCCGAGTCCCTCGCCCAACTGCGCGGTGACTGCGCCCGGATGGCACCGCACTGGCACCAGGCGGCCGACGCGGGCCCCGTCCCCGGCTCCGCTTCCGGTTCCGTTTCCCGTTCCGCCACGGCGCCCGCCGGGCGCCTTCCCGCCGCCGAAGCTTCGCACGGCGTACGGGTGCCGTCACGCTCGGCGCAGCTCGTGGCCGGTATGTCCGAGTACGGGAACTGAGGGAACCGCTCACGGCGGCGCTCCGTCCAACCGGCGTCCCGCACCAAGGGACGCGACTCGAACGACGAGCGATGAGCGGAGCCGAAGGAGCGAAGCCGTGAGCACCCAAGAGAGCCCCGAGCAACCCCGGGAGCGACGTCGTCGCCTGACCGTCCTCTCGGTGGCGGCAGCCGTACTGCTGGCCGGGGGCGGAGGCGCGTACCTGGCCGCGAACGCCTCCGACGACGACGGCGGTTCGTCCGCCGCCGACGGCGGATCGCCCGAACCGCTCGTACTGGACGGCGCGGGCCGTACGGAGGCGGGCGGCGGTGACGGCGGCCGCTCCGGCGTGGCACCGGGCGAGCCCGACCCGGGCGGCACCGCGAAGTACCGCGCCGCGGGCGAGCTGCCCGACGGCCCGGACTCGGCGTCCGTGCACCGCCGCGCCGACGACGTCGACAAGGACGAGGTCGCCGGGATCGCGAAGGCGTTGGACGTGCCGGGCACGCCGAAGCTGGAGAACGGCCGCTGGACCATCGCGGGCGGCAAGGACGAGCCGTCGCTCTCGGTCGGCAGCGACAGCGCGCCGGGCATGTGGACGTACACCCGGCAGCCCGACCTGATCGACACCTCCTGCGGCACCGACCACGGCAAGGGCGGCGGGAAGCTGCCCGGCCACCAGAAGTGCGCGCAGCCGGGCGAGGGTTCGGCGGACGACGCCGTGCCGTCGGACGGCACCGAGCCGGTGTCGGAGGCGAAGGCGAAGGAGGCCGTCAAGCCGCTGCTGGAGGCGCTGGACATCTCCGACGCGAAGCTCGACGCGTCCTCCGCCTACGGTTCCGTACGCGTCGTCGACGCCCGGCCGGAGGTGGACGGCCTGCCGACGCACGACTGGGGCGGCAAGTTCACCGTCGGCCCGGACGGCGAGGTGGCTCGGGCGCACGGGCAGCTCGGCGAGCTGGACAAGGGCACCGAGTACCCGGTGATGAGCGCCGAGGAGACGCTGAAGCAGCTGAACGAGTACGGCGGCCCGACCACCCTGGAGGCCCGCTGCGCCACCCCGCCGCAGGCGAAGAAGCCGGGCGGCGGGTCGGAGACGAAGCCCGCGCCCGGCGGCACGTCGGAGGACGTGCCCTGCGGCCCCGGCACGGGCAAACCGCTGGCGGTGACGGGTGCGGAGTTCGGGCTGGCCACGCAGTTCTCGAAGGGCCAGCCGGTGCTCGTACCGTCCTGGATCTACGAGGTCCAGCGGCCGGGCGGCGAGGAGACCTACCCGGTGGCGTTCCCGGCCGTGCAGCCGAAGTTCCTGGAGCGCGGCGACGGTGACGACGGCACCGCCGAGCCCCCGTCCACGGGCGGCGGCGCGGAGAAGAGCAAGGCGCTCTCCTCGTACGAGGCCGACGGCCGGACGCTGACCGTCACCTTCTGGGGCGGCGTCTGCCACAAGCACGCGGTGAAGGCGGACGAGTCCGGGGACAAGGTCACCGTCACGGTCGAGGAGCGTGAGCGGGACCCGGAGAAGAAGGCGTGCGTGATGGTCGCGAAGAAGCAGACCGTCGAGGTCACGTTGGACAAGGCGCTCGGTGACCGCGAGGTCGTCGACGCCCGGAAGGGTGCGCCGCTGCCGGAGAAGTGAGGCGCGGCTGAGGCGCACCACGGCGAAGGCGGCGGGCCTGTGGGGGGCCGGCCGCCTTCGCCGTGTCCGCGCGTCGTACGGGGGCGGCGTACGGGCCGTCGTACGGGGTGGGAGAGCACGGAGCCCGTGGCGGCACACGTCGGGCCCGGCACCGCGGTGCGGCGGCCGGGCCCGGTGGTGCCGCCGTCAGCTGAACGAGTCGCCGCAGGCGCAGGAACCGGTCGCGTTCGGGTTGTCGATGGTGAAGCCCTGCTTCTCGATGGTGTCGACGAAGTCGATGGAGGCGCCGCCCAGGTACGGGGCGCTCATCCGGTCGGTGACGACCTTCACGCCCTCGAAGTCCTTCACGACGTCGCCGTCGAGGGAGCGCTCGTCGAAGAACAGCTGGTACCGCAGGCCGGAGCAGCCGCCCGGCTGGACAGCCACACGCAGCGCCAGGTCGTCGCGGCCCTCCTGCTCCAGCAGGCTCCTGACCTTCGCCGTGGCGGTGTCGGACAGGATGATGCCCTCGCTCACAGCGGTCTCGTCCGATACGGACATCTGCTTCTCTCCCGGGTTGTACGGACTGCTCTGCCACCGGCTGCAACCAGCGGCATCCCGGATTCATTCCAGGCGGTCGCGTCGTTTCACGCGCCTTCATGCTCGCACACCGGTCCCCGCACGGTCACCGGTCCGTTCCCGACCCCGCATACGTACGACCCCGGCACCGTACGCATCCGGGTCGTACGGTGCCGGGCCCGCGCGGTCGGAACGCGTCACATCGACGCGAGGGCCATCGTCAAACTGACGCGAAGCGGCTATGATAGATAGCGTCAAAGAGACGATAAGTCTCGTGTTCTGGAAACAGAAAGGGTGCGTGACGTGTCCACCGCCCAGCCCCTGGACGTACAGCCGACGCCCCTCGCCCTGCTCCTGCTCGGCCGCGAGGCGGACCCGAGGAGCGAACGCGGGGTGGAGTGCCCCGGGGACCTGCCCTCGCCGTCCGACCCGGACCTGGTGGAGCGCGCGCGGGCGGCCAAGGCACGGCTCGGAGACCGGGTCTTCGTGCTCGGCCACCACTACCAGCGCGACGAGGTCATCGAGTTCGCGGACGTGACCGGCGACTCCTTCAAGCTGGCGCGGGACGCGGCGGCCCGCCCGGAGGCCGAGTACATCGTCTTCTGCGGCGTGCACTTCATGGCCGAGTCCGCCGACATCCTCACCTCCGCCGCGCAGCAGGTCGTGCTGCCGGACCTGGCGGCGGGCTGCTCGATGGCCGACATGGCCACCGCCGAGCAGGTCGCGGAGTGCTGGGACGTGCTCACCGACGCCGGGGTCGCCGACGCCACCGTGCCCGTCGCGTACATGAACTCCTCCGCCGACATCAAGGCGTTCACCGGTCGGCACGGCGGCACCATCTGCACCTCCTCCAACGCGCGACGAGCCCTGGAGTGGGCCTTCGAGCAGGGCGACGACGGGGACGCGAACGGGCGGAAGGTCCTCTTCCTCCCCGACCAGCACCTCGGCCGCAACACCGCCGTACGGGACCTGGGCATGTCCCTCGACGACTGCGTCGTCTACAACCCGCACAAGCCCGGCGGCGGGCTCACGCCGCAGCAGCTGAGGGACGCCCGGATGATCCTGTGGCGCGGGCACTGCTCGGTGCACGGCCGGTTCTCGCTGGACTCCGTGCGCGACGTGCGGGAGCGGATCCCCGGCGTGAACGTCCTGGTGCACCCGGAGTGCAGGCACGAGGTGGTGGAGGCGGCCGACGAGGTCGGCTCGACGGAGTACATCATCCGCGCCCTCGACGCCGCCCCCGCCGGGTCGAAGTGGGCGATCGGGACGGAGCTGAACCTCGTACGGCGACTGGCGAACCGTTACGCCGACGAGGGCAAGGAGGTCGTCTTCCTCGACCGCACCGTCTGCTTCTGCTCGACCATGAACCGGATCGACCTGCCGCACCTGGTCTGGACGTTGGAGTCGCTGGCCGACGGCACCGTGGTGAACCGCATCGAGGTCGACGAGGAGACCGAGCGGTACGCCAGGCTCGCGCTGGAGCGGATGCTCGCCCTGCCGTGAACCGCGGGCCGCGAGCGGGCCGTGCGCCGCCGCGTGCCGGGTCCCGCCACGGGGGTGGGCCCGGCACGCGCGCGAGGATGGGGGCATGCTGCTGCGACCGCTGCGCGACACCGCCGAGGACGCCGAGACCGTCACCCGGATCGTGGCCGCCGCCGTACGGCCGCACGAGCCCTACCGGCCGCACGCGGGCGCGCTCCCACCCGGCACCGGCACGGGCACGGGCACGGCGACCGGTACGTACGACGACCCGTACGAGCCGCCCGACCCCTTCGCCGCGTACGACCCGCCCCCGCCCGCCGACCGCCTCCGGGAGACCGCCCGCCACCTCGTCCGCACGGACCCGCTCGGCGGCGGCTGGCTCGCGCAGACCGCCGACGGCCGCCCGGTCGGCGTGGCCCAGTCCGCGAAGCGCGAGGGCACCTGGACGCTCGCGCTGCTCGCCGTGGTCCCCGAGGCGCGCGGCGGCGGCGTGGGCACGGCGCTGCTGGGGCGGGCCGCGGAGTACGGGCGCGGCTGCCTGCGCGGCGTGCTGTGCTGCCCGCAGCAACCGGCGGCGGTGCGCGTCTGCCGCCGCGCCGGGCTCGCGCTGCACCCCGCGATGCGGCTGCGCGGCGGCGTCGACAAGGCGCGGCTCGCCGCACCGGACGGCGCGGTCGTACGGGGCGGCGCCGCGCAGCGGGACCTCCTCGACTCCGTCGACCGCGGGCTGCGGGGCGGCGCGCACCGCGCCGACCACGACCTGCTGCTGCGGCACCACACGCTGCTCGTCACCGACGACCTGGCGGGCAGCGGCTACTGCTACCTCGGCGCCGACGGCACGGTCGAACTCCTCGCCGCCACCTCCCGGCGGCTGGCCACCCGGCTGCTCACGGCCGCGCTGCTGGCCGTACCGGACGGGACGCCCGCGCACGTCCCGTACCTGACGGCCGACCAGCAGTGGGCCCTCGACGTGGGGTTGGCCGCGGGCCTCGACGCGGTCGCGGCGGGCTTCGTGGGGCTGCGCGGGATGCGGCCCCCGGCGCCGTACGTGCCGTCGCGGGTCCTCGGCTGACGGCGGCGGGCCCTGGTCGCGCACCGGCGCTCACCGTCCGCTCACCGCCCGTCAGCTGCCCGGCTGCACCAGCCCGCTCTCGTACGCCGCCACCACCAGCTGGGCGCGGTCGCGGGCCGTCAGTTTGGACATGGTGCGGTTGACGTGCGTCTTCACCGTGAGGGGGCTGACGGAGAGGCGTCCGGCGATCTCGTCGTTGGACAGCCCGGCCGCCACCAGGGCCAGCACCTCGCGCTCCCGCCCGGTCAGCAGGTCCATGCCCGCCACCTGCCGACCCTCCCCCACGCCGCCACCCGAACCGCCGCCCTGCGCGAGGAACTTGGTGATCAGCCCCTTCGTCGCGACCGGTGACAGCAGCGCCTCGCCCTGCGCGGCGATCCGGATCGCCGCCAGCAGCTCGCCCGGCTCGGCGCCCTTGCCGAGGAAACCGGAGGCGCCCGCGCGCAGCGACTGGAGCACGTACTCGTCCTGTTCGAACGTCGTCAGGATCACCACCTTCACCGCCCCCAGCGCCGGGTCGGCGCTGATCGCGCGCGTCGCGGCGATGCCGTCCGTACCGGGCATCCGGATGTCCATCAGGACGACGTCCGCGGCCCGTTCGCGGGTGACCGCCACCGCCGCCGCGCCGTCCGACGCCTCCCCGACGACCTCCATGTCGGCCTCCGAGTCGACCAGCACCCGGAACGCGCTGCGCAGCAGCGCCTGGTCGTCGGCGAGCACCACTCGGATCGTCATCCGGAACCCTCCTCGGGGGCCGCCTGGAGCGGCAGCCGTACGTGTACGCGGAAGCCGCCGTCCTCCAGCGGCCCCGCCTCGCAGCTGCCGTGCAGCGCCGCCGCGCGCTCCCGCATGCCGCGCAGCCCCAGCCCGCTGCCGGTCGGCGCCGACGACGGCGCCTGGCCGCCGCCGTCGTCGAAGACGGTGACGTCCAGCGCGGCCCGGTCCCGCGCGAGCCGCACCCACGCGTGCGCGCCGGTGCCGACGTGCTTCTGCACGTTCGTCAGCGCCTCCTGCACCACGCGGTACGCGGTCAGGTCCACGGCGGACGGCAGCGGTCCGCCCGTCTCCGGCAGGTCCAGCTCGACGGTGAGCCCCGCCCGTACGAAGCCCTCCACCAGGTCGTCCAGCACGCCCAGCCCCGGCGCCGGTTCGGTCGGGGCGGCCGGGTCGCCGGACTGGCGGAGCAGCCCGACGGTCGCCTGCAACTCGTCGAGGGCGTGCCGGCTGGCCTCCCGTACGTGCGCCAGCGCCTCCTTCGCCTGGTCCGGGCGCCGGTCGAGGACGTGCGAGGCCACTCCGGCCTGGACGTTGACGAGGGCGATGTGGTGCGCGACGACGTCGTGCAGCTCGCGGGCGATGCGCATCCGCTCCTCCGCGACGCGGCGCCGCGCCTCCTCCTCGCGGGTGCGCTCGGCGCGTTCGGCCCGCTCCTGGATGGCCTCGACGAAGTCGCGGCGGCTGCGTACGGCGTCGCCCACGGCGGCGGCCAGGGCGCACCAGGCGAGGGTGCCGAGGTTCTCCTGCGCGTACCAGGGCTGCGCCCCGTACAGCATCGCGGCCCCCGTCACGACGAACACCGTCGTGGCGCCGACCCGCCAGGAGAAGGAGCGGTCGGTGCGGGCGCACACCGTGTAGAGGGCGACGACCGTGGCCATCGACAGGGACGAGCGCTGGTCCGAGGGGGCGCCCGCGTCCAGGTCCAGCACCAGCCCGAGGACGGTGACGAACGTCGTGAACGCCAGCACCGGCAGCGGCATCCGCCGCCGCAGCACGAGGACGACGCAGCTGAGGGCGGCCAGGGACACCAGGTCGGCGTGGAGCTGCCGCTCCCCGAAGTGCGGCCGCCCGTCCACGGAGTGCGGCTGCGCGGCGGCGCCGACGAGCACCACCACGAAAGTGCCGCAGGCGAGGAGCGCGTCGGCGACGTACGGGTGGGCCCGGAGCCAGCCGCGCACCTCGGGGACGCGGGCCGCGCCGGAGAGGGTGGTCACGGGAGGCACGTTACGGCGCGGGGGCGCGGCGTACGCCCGCGGGCACCGCCGGTCAGCCCGCCGGGCCGGGGATGAGGCCGTCCTCGGTGAGCATCTCCCGCACCTCTTCGAGGCTCGCGTCGGGGGCGGGGAGGATCAGCTCGGACGGTTCCAGCGAGTCGTCGGGCAGAGCGGCGCCGCGCGTCCGTACGGCGCTCAGGAGCGCCGTCAGGGTGCGGCGGAAACCGGGGCCGTCACCGGACTCCATCTCCTTCAGCAGTTCGTCGTCGAGCCTGTTCAACTCGGCGAAGTGGCTGTCGTCCAGCCGGACCTGACCCTCACCCATGATCCGTACGATCACGACGCTCTCCTCCTCCGGGGCGGTACGCCCGCCGTCGGCCGGGTGCCCACGGGCACCGCCCGCGGACGCCGTCGGCGGTCAGGTCACTGCTTGTCGAACCGGGGGGTGCCCTGGGACTGCTGGCCGCCCTCGATGGCCGGCTTGCTCTCGCCCGGACCGGCCAGCTCGGCCTTCATGCGCTGGAGCTCCAACTCCACGTCGGAACCGCCGGACAGCCGGTCCAGCTCGGCGGAGATGTCGTCGTGCGGCGTGCCCGAGGGGTCCTCCAGGGCGCCGGACGCGAGGAGTTCGTCGATGGCGCCCGAACGCGCCTGCAACTGCTGCGTCTTGTCCTCGGCCCGCTGGATGGCCATGCCCACGTCGCCCATCTCCTCGGAGATGCCGGTGAACGCCTCCCCGATCCGGGTCTGCGCCTGCGCCGCGGTGTACGTGGCCTTGATGGTCTCCTTCTTCGTACGGAACGCGTCCACCTTCGCCTGGAGCCGCTGCGCCGCGAGCGTCAGCTTCTCCTCCTCGCCCTGGAGCGTCTGGTGCTGCGTCTCCAGGTCCGTGACCTGCTGCTGGAGCGCGGAACGACGGGTCAGCGCCTCACGCGCCAGATCCTCGCGGCCCAGTGCCAGCGCCTTCTTGCCCTGGTCCTCCAGCTTGGCGGACTGACCCTGGAGCTGGTTCAGCTGGAGCTCCAGGCGCTTGCGGGAGGTGGCGACGTCGGCGACGCCGCGGCGCACCTTCTGGAGGAGTTCGAGCTGCTTCTGGTACGAGTAGTCCAGCGTCTCGCGCGGGTCCTCGGCCCGGTCCAGGGCCTTGTTGGCCTTCGCGCGGAAAATCATTCCCATACGCTTCATGACACCGCTCATGGGCCTCGCGCGCCCCCTTCGTAACGGACTCGAGCCTCGGCACGTCTTGAGACCCCAGGGTACGGGGCCTGGTTCCATTACCGCACTGTTCGGGCGATGATCCGCTCATCCTGGAGGACGATCGCTCCCGCCCCGGCTCCCGCGGAGGGAGTAGGTGGGGCACGGGGGACCGTCGGGTGCGGCGGGTGCGCCGGGGACGTTGCCGGATCGTGCTTCGGCGGGGGTGGGGGGAGCCCGGGGGGCACCGTACCCTGGAGGCGTGTTCCGTAGCCGTTCGAAGGACGGGCCGGCCGCGACCACCCAGGTCGCCGAGCCCCAGACCCGCGACCCCCAGGCCCCGAAGGGCCGCCCGACGCCCAAGCGCAGCGAGGCGCAGAGCCAGCGGCGCAGCCTCGCCAAGGCTCCGGCCAACCGCAAGGAGGCGACCAAGCGCACCCGGGAGGCCCGGCGCACCGCGCTGGCCCGCCAGCGGGAGGCGCTGAACAGCGGCGACGAGCGTTACCTCCCGGCCCGCGACCAGGGCGCGACGCGGCGCTTCGCCCGCGACTTCGTGGACGCGCGGTGGTGCGTGGCCGAGTTCTTCCTGCCCATCGCGGTGGTGATCCTCGGGCTGAGCCTGATGCCGTCGATGCAGGTCAAGAACGCCTCGCTGTTGCTGTGGCTCGGCGTGATCGTGATGATCGTCGTCGACTCCGTCACCCTCTCCGTGCGGCTCAAGAAGGAGCTGCGCGAGCGCTTCCCGGACGACAGCAGGAAGGGCGTCGTGATGTACGCCCTCATGCGGACCCTCCAGATGCGCCGCATGCGCCTGCCGAAGCCGCAGGTCGCCCGCGGCGAGCTGCCCTGAGCCGGAACGGCGCCCCGGTCCGGGACGAGTTGGTCGCCCGCCAGCTCGACGAGCAGCTCGCGGCCCTCTTCGGCGCGGACGCCGGGGACGCCGCGGGCAGCGGTGACGCCACGGGCCCGGCGGCACCCCGGGTCCTCCGGGTCCTCGACGCGGGCCTCGGCAACGGCGCGCAGGCGCTGCGCCTGGCGCGGGCCGGTCACCGGGTGACCGGCCTGGAGCAGGACCCGGCGCTGCGCGCGCTGGCCGCCGAGGCGTTGCGGGCCGAGCCCGAGGAGATACGGGCGCGGGTCAGCATCGTGGCGGGCGGCGGCCAGGACACGGGGGCGCACTTCCTGCCGGGCGCGTTCGACGTGGTGCTCTGCCACGGCGTGCTGCTGGAGGCGCGCGATCCGGGGAGCACGCTGGCCGGGCTGGCCCGGGTGCTGGCGCCGGGCGGGCTGCTGTCGCTGCTGCTGCGGAACGACGCCGCGCTCGCGATGTACCCGGGGCGTACGGGCGACTGGGACGCGGCGCTGGCCGCGTTCGACTTCCCGGACCGCGCCTACCGGTTGGAGGCGCTGACCGCGCTGCTCGGCGGGATCGGCACGCCGCTGCGGCAGTGGTACGGCGTGGGGGTCTTCGGGCGCGAGCCGGAGGAGCCCGGCGACGGGCGGGTGCTCGCGGCGGAGGAGCGCGCGGGCCGCACCGACCCGTACCGGGCGGTGGCGTCGATGCTGCACCTCTGCGCCGTACGGGACTGAGACGTACGGGACCGGGACGCCGTACGGCGCGGGGCCGTTGAGCGGGGCCCGCCTATCCGCGCAGCCGCTGAACCGTTCCGGCGACCACCAGCAGCACCTGCTCGCACTCCCCCGCCACCGCCGCGTTCAGCCGCCCCAGCTCGTCGCGGAAGCGGCGGCCCGCCGGGGTGGCGGGGACGACGCCGGAACCGGTCTCGTTGCTGACGGCGACGACCGTACGGCGCGTGGCGCGCACCGCCTCCGCCAGCTCCGCGACGCGGGCGGCGAGGGCGCGGGCGCCGCCGTCCCGCCAGCGGGCGTCGTCCCAGGCACCGACCGTGTCCATGGCGTCCGTCAGCCAGAGCGCGAGGCAGTCGACGAGCAGCGGCGGCGCGTCCCGTTCGGCGAGGAGCGGCAGCAGGTCGCAGGTCTCCGTCGTACGCCAGGACGCCGGGCGCCGGGCGCGGTGCAGGGCCACGCGGTCCGCCCACTCGGCGTCGCCGTCGCGGGTGCCGCCCGTCGCCACGTACTCGACGCCGGGGAACGCCGCCAGCCGCCGTTCCGCCTCCGCCGACTTGCCGGAACGGGCGCCGCCGAGCACGAGCGTGCGGCGCGGCAGCGGCGGCACCTCGCGGTACTCCCCCACGTGCAGCGTCGTCCCGTCCGCCTCGGCGCGCGCGCCCGCCGCCGCCAGCCGCCGCCGCAACTCCCCGCCGGGCGGCACCTCGTGGCCGACGTGCACGGCGACGACGTCGGTCGGCGCGGCCACCGCGCCGTCCGCGCGCAGCCGCGCCAGCGCGTCGGGGCGGCCGGTCACGTCGAGCAGCACCAGGTCGTACGGCAGGTCGTACGGCGCGTCCCCGCCGGACGCGGACGGCCCGCCGTACGGGGACGGCCCGGCGGGTCCGGCGCCCGGCGGGAGGTAGAGCAGCCGGTCGCCGTGGGGGCCGGTCACGGCGTAGCCGGTGCCGGGGGCGTCCAGGGAGACGGCCCGTACCCGGTGGCCGCTGATCAGGGCCAGTTCCTGCCCGTCGGGGACGCGTACGGGCGCGGGCAGTTCGGCCGGGAACTCGACCGCCGGGCCGTCGTGCGGGTGGGAGAGCAGCAGGTGCCGTACGCCGTGCAGCGAGTGGCCCGCACGGGCCGCCGCCAGCGCGGGCCCGGGGGTGAGGTCGAGCAGCAGCACGCCGTCGACGAGCACCGCGGTCGCCGCCCGCGCGCCGGTGCCCACGGCGGCGGCGCAGGCCGCGCACGGACAGTCGGGGCGGGGCAGGCCCGCGGGGCCTCCGGTGCCGAGCAGGGTGAGTTCCACGCGTCGATCGTCTCGCGCCCGTCCACGGGGCGCGCACCGGGCATTACCCTTCGGGAGGCACACGAGGGCGATCCTGGAGGCGACATGGCGTGGACGTGGCGGTTCGAGAAGTCCGACGGCAGTGAGACGGAACCCGCCGTCCAGCCGGAGGAGTTCCCGACGCAGGGGGACGCCGAGTCGTGGATCGGCGAGGTCTGGAAGGACCTGGCGGAGGGCGGCGCGGCGCAGGTGACCCTGCTGGAGGACGGCACGCCGGTCTACGGGCCGATGAGCCTCGACGCGGGCTAGGTGACAGGTGACGGCCCCGACTCCCGTACCCCGTACGGCCTTGGGTTCGAGGGGTCGTTGCAACACCACTTGGTTTTAGGTGGTGAGTAGATCACGTAGACGCTCGGCTGGGGTATCCCAGCCGAGCGTCTTGCGTGGGCGTCCGTTGAGTTCCTGGGCGACGTGTTCGAGGTCTTCGGGGCTGTGCGCGCTCAGATCGGTGCCCTTGGGGAAGTACTGGCGGAGCAGTCCGTTGGTGTTCTCGTTGGAGCCGCGTTGCCAGGGGGATGCCGGGGCGCAGAAGTAGACGGGCATGTCGGTGGCCGTGCTGAACTGCTTGTGGCGTGCCATCTCGCTGCCCTGGTCCCAGGTGAGGGAGCCGCGCAGGTGGGCGGGCAGGGTCTGGACCGTGGTGACGAGGCCGTCGCGGACGGTCTCGGCGTCGTGGGCTCCGCCCGGCAGGTGGACCAGCATGGTGTAGCGGGTGCTGCGCTCGACCAGGGTGGCGATCGCGGAACGGCCGTTTGCGCCGATGATCAGGTCGCCTTCCCAGTGACCGGGCACGGCCCGGTCCTCGACGTCGGCGGGCCGGTCGCTGATCATGATCATCGGGTCGTTGAACCGCGGTGTGCGCCGCTGGGGGTCCCGGCGTGGTTTGCGGCGGGTCCGGCCGGAGCGGATGGCTGCCTGTACTTCCCGCTTCAGGCCGCCGCGAGCCTGGAAATACAGCGCCTGGTAGATCGTTTCCACGCTCACCCGCATGCTCTCGTCGTCGGGATGTTCCCTGCGTAGAGCGTGGCAGATCTGTTCCGGTGACCACCGCCTGCGCAGTCCGTCCTTCACGAAGCGTCGCAGCCGTCCCTCGCGCAGCAGCTTGCGGTCCTTGGGCCGGGGCCTGCGCGAGGCGGCCGCCCGGTGGGCCGCGTAGGGCTGGTAGCCCTCGCTGCCCGAGTTCGCGTCGATCTCCCGCTTGACGGTGCTCGCCGACCGTCCCAGGGCCCGTCCGATCGCCCGCAGCGACGTGCCTGTCGCGCGCAGATCGCGGATCCGTTCACGCTCGGCCAGTGTCAGAAACCGCGGGTCGAGCTGCTTGTCCAGGGCCGTCAGGCCCACCGGTGCTGTGGTCACACCGCACATCGTGACGGTCCCGGTGGCGTAGTCGACACGGCGCCCGTCGGCATAAGTGCGCGAAGAACTGGTCTTCTTGACGCCCCAGTCCCAGTCCTTGGCCGTGCGCTCGTTCACACCAACCTGCCGGGCCGCCACCCGCCGTGCGACACCAGCGGCCCGAAGCCGCTCGTACTCGTCACGCCCGGGATGCCGGCGCGGCAGACGCACCGAAATCCGTCCGGCCTTCCGAGCCCAACCGAAAGCCGTGTTCCGGTTCACCCCCAGCTCACGCGCCACCACGGTCACATTCCCCACGACATCCAGCCGCGCAAGGAAACGCTCCCTCAACCCTGCAAGATCATCACGCCCAACAGCCACGGTCCTCGCAACTCCCACAGATCGCAGGTGTTGCGAGGACCGTTAGAACCCAAGGGCAGTCGGGGCCCTACCCGTACGGGGCGGGTGCCTGCGGGCGGGCCCGGGTGCGCGCCCGCGACCCGCGCGCGCCGGTCGCGTAACCTTCGCGCATGCGTGACGGCAGCCTGAACCTGGACGACTTCGAAGACCTCATCGAGCGCCCCGACAGCGGCCTCCGCCGCGACGCGGAAGACCGGCGGTCCCGTACCGGCCTGCCGTCGGGGGCCCTCGGGCGCCTCGACGAGCTGGGCGAGTGGCTCGCCGCGGCCCAGGCGTCCGTACCGGTACGGCCGGTCGTGAGCCCGCGCCTGGTCCTCTTCGCGGGCGACCACGGCGTGGCCGGGCTGGACGTCTCCGGGCACCCGGCGGGCACGGCCGCACGGCTCGTACGGAGCGCGCTCGACGGCGAGAGCCCCGGCGTGGTGCTGGCGCGGCGGCTCGGCGTCGAGGTGCGCGTCGTGGACATGGCGGTCGACTGCCCGGCGGACGAGCTGCCGCCGGAGGTGACGCGGCACCGCGTACGCCGCTCCTCGGGGCGGCTGGACGTCGAGGACACGCTGACCGCCGAGGAGGCGGAGCGGGCATTCCGCGCGGGCATGGCCGTCGCGGACGAGGAGGCCGACGCGGGCACCGACCTGGTGGTGCTGGGCGACCTGTCGGTCGGCGGTACGACGGCGGCGGGCACTCTCGTCGCCGCCCTCTGCGGCACCGACGCCTCCGTGGTGACGGGGCGGGGCGGGGCGGGCATCGACGACCTGGCGTGGATGCGCAAGTGCGCGGCGATCCGGGACGGGCTGCGGCGGGCGCGGCCCGTGCAGAGCGACCAGTTGCGGCTGCTGGCGACCGTGGGCGGCGCGGACCTGACGGCGATGACCGGCTTCCTGCTCCAGTGCGCGGTGCGCCGTACGCCCGTGATCCTGGACGGTGTCGTCACCGCCGCGTGCGCGCTGGTCGCGCAGCGGGTGGCGTTCCGCGCGCCCGACTGGTGGCTGGCCGGGCAGGGCAACGAGGAACCGGCCCTCCGCAAGGCCCTCGACCGCATGGCGCTCGAACCGCTGACCGGGCACGGGGTGGCCGTCGGCGGCGGCGTGGGCGCGCTGCTCGCGCTGCCGCTGGTGCAGGCGGCGGCGCAGCTGGCGGCGGAGCTGCCGGAGCGGGACGGCGACGCGGACGCGGCCGAGCCGGGCGCCACGGACCCGGCGGAGGACGCGGACGCGGCGCTCGACGCGACCTGACCCGTACTCCCGCAGCCGGAGGTACGGGCCCGTACTCCCGGCGGTAGCCTCCCCGCCATGACCCCGGCAGACCCGGCGCGCCCCGAGGACCCCGCAGACCCCACGGACCCCGCGCCCGCGCCGTCCGCGCTCGCCACCGGGCTGCGCTTCGCCTTCGGCACCCTCACCGTGCTGCCCGTACGCGTCACCCGCTGGGACCGCGACGCCGCGCGCACGGGCATGCTGTGCGCGCCCGTCGCCGGTGCCGTCGTCGGCCTGGCGGCGGCCGCGCTCGGCGGCGTGCTCCTGCTGCTCGGCGCCGGGCCGCCGGTGGCCGCCGTCGCCACGGTCGCCGCGACCGCCGCGCTCACCCGGGGGCTTCACCTGGACGGGCTGGCCGACGTGGCCGACGGGCTCGGCAGCGGCAGGCCCGCCGAGGACGCGCTGCGGATCATGAAGCAGTCCGACATCGGCCCGTTCGGCGTCCTCACCCTCGTCCTGGTGCTGCTGGCGCAGACGGCGGCGCTGGCCGAGCTGTACGCCGACGGCTGGGCCACCGGCGCCTCCGCCGCCGCCGTCGCCGCCGTCACGGCCCGCGCCGCCCTCACCCTCGCCTCCCGCGCGGGCGTGCCCGCGGCCCGCCCCGGCGGGCTGGGCGCGGCGGTCGCGGGCACGGTTCCGGTACGGGCGGCGTACGCGACCGCCGTGGCGGTCGCCGTACTGGCCGCCCCCGTGGGCGCGGCGGGCGGCGGGGCGGTGGCCGGTGCGGTGGCGTACGCGGCGGCCGTCGTGCTCGCCCTCTGCTGCGGGGAGTCGCTGCTGCGCCACTGCCTCCGGCGCCTCGGCGGGGTGACCGGCGACGTGTACGGGGCGCTGGCCGAGACGGCCGCCTGCGCCGTACTGGTCGTGCTCACCCTGGGCTGAGCGGCGACGGGTCCGTCGCGCCCGCGGACCGTACAGGCGTAGGGTCGCCGGAAACCCGGGCCCGGCCCGGCATACGATGCCCGAAGTGTCCGCACCACGGACGCGCGCGCCGAATCCGAACCGGCGGCCCCCAAGACGAAAGCAGGTCCCCGCAACCGTGTCTCCTCTGACTCTCAGCACCTCGTCCGCAACGGCGCTGCGCGCGGACGCCGTCGTCGTCGGTGTCGCCAAGGGCGCGAAGGGGCCCGAGCTGGCGCCCGGCGCCGAGGGCGTGGACAAGGCGTTCGGCGGGAAGCTGGCCCGCGTCCTGGACAGCCTCGGCGCGGCGGGCGGCGAGGGCGAGATCACGAAGCTGCCCGCGCCGGCCGAGGGCCTGAAGGCCCCGGTCGTCGTCGCGGTCGGGCTGGGCAGGGCCCCCGCCAAGGGCGGCGCGTACGAGCCGGAGGCGCTGCGCCGCGCGGCCGGTGCCGCGGCCCGCGCGCTGGCGGGGACGGAGAAGGCCGGGTTCGCGCTACCGCTGGCGGACGTGCCCTCGGTGGCGGCGGTCGCGGAGGGCGCGCTCCTCGGGGCGTACACCTTCACCGCGTACCGCGGCACGGAGGACAAGAACGCGAAGGACGCCAAGGCCGGGAAGAACGGCAAGGCGGGCAAGGGCGGCAAGGACGCCGGGAAGGGCGGCGCCCCGCTCGCGGAGATCGTCCTCGTCGGCGGCAAGCCGCGCGACAAGGCCCACAAGACGGCCGTCGAGCGCGCGCAGGTGCTGGCCGCCGAGGTGCACCGGGCCCGCGACCTGATCAACACCCCGTCGAACGCCCTGGACCCGGCCGCGTTCGCCGCCGAGGTGGAGAAGGCGGGTCGCGAGCACAAGCTCAAGGTCGAGGTGCTGGACGAGAAGGCCCTCGCCAAGGGCGGCTACGGCGGCATCCTCGGCGTCGGCCAGGGCTCGGAGGCCCCGCCGCGGCTGGTGCGTATCGCGTACACGCACCCGAAGGCGAAGAAGTCGCTGGCGTACGTCGGCAAGGGCATCACGTACGACTCGGGCGGCATCTCACTGAAGCCCGCGGGCTACAACGAGACGATGAAGTGCGACATGAGCGGCGCCGCCGCCGTGTTCGGCGCCGTCGTCGCGGCGGCCCGGCTCGGCCTCCGTGTCAACGTCACCGGCTGGCTGGCGCTCGCGGAGAACATGCCGTCCGGCGCGGCCACCCGCCCCGGCGACGTGCTCACCATGTACAGCGGCCGGACCGTCGAGGTGCTCAACACCGACGCCGAGGGCCGCCTGGTGCTGGCCGACGCGCTGACCCGCGCCTGCGAGGAGTCGCCGGACGCCGTCGTGGACGTGGCGACGCTGACCGGCGCCATGGTGGTGGCGCTGGGCGACCGTACGTTCGGGATCATGGCGAACGACGACGCGTTCCGCACCAGCCTCTTCGAACTGGCCGGCGAGGCGGGCGAGGACGCCTGGCCGATGCCCGCGCCGGAGCACCTGCGGGAGACGATCGACTCCCCGGTGGCGGACCTCAAGAACATCGGCGGCCGGATGGGCGGCGGACTGCTCGCGGGCGTGTTCCTGGCGGAGTTCGTCGCGGAGGGCACCACCTGGGCCCACCTGGACATCGCGGGCCCGGCGTTCAACGAGTCCGGCCCGTACGGCTACACCCCCAAGGGCGGCACCGGCTCCGCCGTGCGCACGCTGCTGGCGCTGGCGGAGCGTACGGCCGCGGGCGACCTCGGCTGACACCGGACCACCGGACACGTACGCGGTCACGCGTACGACGATCCCGTGCGAAGGCCCCGATCGCTCACGGCGAACGGGGCCTTCGGCGTCCGTACGGGACCCGAGTCCCGTCTTCCGGCAACAAGTGCGAAGATGGTTCCTCGGCAGGACAGGGCCCCAGCGGCTTCCAACAGAAGACGAGTCCAGGGCCGAACACAGATGCGGCCGCACATACAGCCGCCCGGCCGGTGAGGACCGGCCCCGGCGCACCCATGCATGGAGGACGTGACGTGGCGAACGACGCCAGCACCGTTTTCGACCTAGTGATCCTCGGAGGCGGTAGCGGCGGCTATGCCGCTGCCCTGCGCGCCGCACAGCTGGGTCTCGATGTCGCGCTGATCGAGAAGAACAAGCTCGGTGGCACCTGCCTGCACCAGGGTTGTATTCCCACCAAGGCGCTGCTGCATGCGGGCGAACTGGCCGACCAGGCGCGCGAGAGCGCCGAGTTCGGCGTGAAGGCGACGTTCGAGGGCATCGACATCGCCGGCGTGCACAAGTACAAGGACGGCGTCATCGCCGGTCTCTACAAGGGCCTCCAGGGCCTGGTCGCCAGCCGCAAGGTGACCTACGTGGAGGGCGAGGGGCGGCTCGCCTCCCCCACCTCCGTACAGGTCAACGGGCAGACGTACGAGGGTCGGCACATCCTGCTGGCGACCGGCTCGGTGCCCAAGTCCCTGCCGGGGCTGGAGATCGACGGCAACCGGATCATCTCCTCGGACCACGCGCTCGTCCTCGACCGCGTCCCGCAGTCCGCGATCATCCTCGGCGGCGGCGTCATCGGCGTCGAGTTCGCCTCCGCCTGGAAGTCGTTCGGCACGGACGTCACCATCGTCGAGGGCCTGCCGCACCTCGTGCCCGCCGAGGACGAGAACAGCTCCAAGCTCCTGGAGCGCGCCTTCCGCAAGCGCGGTATCGGCTTCTCCCTCGGCTCGTTCTTCGAGAAGGCCGAGTACACCGAGAACGGCGTCCGGGTCTCCCTCGCCAACGGCAAGACGTACGAGGCCGAGGTGCTGCTCGTCGCCATCGGCCGCGGCCCCGTCTCGCAGGGCCTGGGCTACGAGGAGGCCGGGGTCGCCACCGACCGCGGCTTCGTCCTGGCCGACGAGCTGTGCCGGACGAACGTCCCGACGGTCTCCGCCGTGGGCGACCTCATCCCCACGCTCCAGCTGGCGCACGTCGGCTTCGCGGAGGGCATCCTCGTCGCCGAGCGGCTGGCCGGGCTGAACCCGGTGCCGATCGACTACGACGGCGTGCCGCGCGTGACGTACTGCCACCCCGAGGTCGCCTCGGTCGGTGTCACGGAGGCGAAGGCCAAGGAGGTGTACGGCGCCGACAAGGTCGTGACGCTCAAGTACAACCTCGGCGGCAACGGCCGCAGCCGCATTCTGAAGACCCAGGGCGAGATCAAGCTCGTCCAGGTACGCGATGGCGCCGTGGTCGGCGTCCACATGGTCGGTGACCGGATCGGCGAGCAGGTGGGCGAAGCCCAGCTGATCTACAACTGGGAGGCGCTGCCGGCCGAGGTCGCGCAGCTCATCCACGCTCACCCGACGCAGAACGAGGCGCTCGGCGAGGCCCACCTGGCGCTCGCGGGCAAGCCGCTGCACTCGCACGACTGACCGCGCCCGCCCGGGGCGCGACGCCACCACGAACATCCGTACTTTCCGTGAGGAGCAACCGAAACCATGGCGGTTTCCGTAACCCTGCCGGCGCTCGGCGAGAGCGTCACCGAGGGCACCGTCACCCGCTGGCTGAAAGCCGAGGGTGAGCAAGTCGAGGCCGACGAGCCGCTGCTGGAGGTGTCGACCGACAAGGTCGACACCGAGATCCCCGCCCCCGTGTCGGGCACCCTCGCCTCCATCAAGGTGGCCGAGGACGAGACGGTCGAGGTCGGCGCCGAACTGGCCGTCATCGACGACGGGAGCGGCGGCGCGCCCGCCGCCGAGCCGGAGCAGGCCGCGCCCGCGCAGCCCGAGCCCGCCCCGGCCCCGCAGGCCGAGCAGGCGCCCGCGGCCGAGCCGCAGCAGCCCGCGGCGGCCCCGGCCGCTTCGGGCGGCGGCGCGGAGGGCACCGACGTCGTGCTGCCCGCGCTGGGCGAGTCCGTCACCGAGGGCACCGTGACGCGCTGGCTGAAGGAGGTCGGCGAGTCCGTCGAGGAGGACGAGCCGCTGCTGGAGGTGTCGACGGACAAGGTCGACACCGAGATCCCGGCGCCCGCGGCGGGCACCCTGCTGGAGATCGTGGTGGGCGAGGACGAGACGGCGGAGGTCGGCGCCAAGCTGGCCGTCATCGGCTCCGGCTCCCCCGCGCCCGCGCCCGCCGCGGCCCCGGCGCAGCCCGCCCCCGCGCAGCAGGCGCCCGCGCAGCCCGAGCCCACCCCGGCACCGGCACCGGCGGCTCCGCAGCCGCAGGCCGCGCCCGCCCAGCCCGCACCGGCGGCGGCGCCCGCGCCGACCCCGGCTCCGGCCCCGGTCCAGCAGGCCCCCGCCGCCCCGGCGGCCGCGCCCGCCGCGTCCGAGGCCGACGGCGCGTACGTCACGCCGCTCGTCCGCAAGCTGGCGGCCGAGCACGGGGTGAACCTGGCGAGCGTCAAGGGCACCGGCGTCGGTGGCCGTATCCGCAAGCAGGACGTCACGGCCGCGGCCGAGGCGGCCCGCGCGGCGCAGCCGAGCGCGCCCGCCGCGGCGGCGCCGAAGGCCCAGTCCGTGTCGCTGGAGCCGTCGCCGCTGCGCGGCCAGACGGTGAAGCTGCCGCGGATCCGCAAGGTCATCGGCGACAACATGATGAAGGCCCTGCACGGGCAGGCGCAGCTGTCGAGCATGGTCGAGGTGGACGTCACCAAGATCATGAAGCTGCGGGCGCGCGCGAAGGACTCGTTCGCGCAGCGCGAGGGCGTCAAGCTCTCCCCGATGCCGTTCTTCGTCAAGGCCGCCGTCCAGGGCCTGAAGGCGCACGCGGGCATCAACGCGCGGCTGAACGAGGACGAGGGCACCATCACCTACTTCGACACCGAGAACGTCGGTATCGCGGTGGACTCCGAGAAGGGCCTGATGACCCCGGTCATCAAGGCGGCCGGTGACCTCAACATCGCGGGCATCGCGCGCAAGACCGCGGAGCTGGCGGGCAACGTACGGGCGAACAAGATCAGCCCGGACGACCTGGCGGGCGCGACGTTCACGATCAGCAACACCGGTTCGCGCGGCGCGCTGTTCGACACGATCATCGTGCCTCCCGGTCAGGCGGCGATCCTCGGCGTCGGCGCCACCGTCAAGCGCCCGGTGGTCCTGGACCACCCGGAGCTGGGCGAGACGATCGCGGTGCGCCACATGACGTACCTGACGCTCTCCTACGACCACCGCCTGGTGGACGGCGCGGACGCCGCCCGCTACCTGACGGCGGTCAAGGCGGTACTGGAGGCGGGCGAGTTCGAGGTCGAGCTGGGCCTCTGACCCGCACCGCACGCACGGCCCGTACGGCGGCCCCGCCCGGAACGCACCGGGCGGGGCCGCCGTCGTCGTACGGGTCCCGGCGCGGGTCGTGCGCACGACTGTGACGCACGGCCCGTGTGCCGTATCCCGCACACCGTGTGCGGCCCCGCGCCGTAGGGTTCGGGGCACCAGCCGCCCCTGAGGAGCACGCCATGACGCCGCCCGTCGTCCACTCGCTGCGCGAGCAGATCCGTGAGCACCTCGTGGAGGGGATCGTCAGCGGGCGCTGGAAGCCGGGCGAGCGGATCGTGGAGCGGCGGATCGCGGTGGAGCTGGAGGTCAGCCAGACGCCCGTACGGGAGGCGCTGCGCGAGCTGGAGGCGCTGCGGCTGATCGAGTCGGTGCCCAACAAGGGCGTACGCGTGCGGGAGTTGACCGCCGCCGACCTGGAGGAGATCTACCCGGTGCGGGCGGGCCTGGAGCAGCTCGCCGCGGAGCTGGCCGCGCCCGCGCTGGCGGCGGACGCGTCCAGGCTGGAGCCGCACGTCACGGCGTTGTACGGGGCGGACCGGGGCGGGGACGGGGAGGCGCAGGTCCGGCACACGGTGGCGTTCCACCGGGAGCTGGTGCGGGCCTCGGGGAACAGCGTGCTGCTGCACACCTGGGAGTCGCTGGGCATCGAGGTGTGGACGGCGCTGTCGATCCGTTGGCTGGGCACGGTGCAGGAGTCGTACGCGGAGGAGCACGCGGCGGTGCTGGAGGCGTTCCGGCGGGGGGCGCCGCGGATCGGTGAGCTGGTCCGGGACCATGTGCTGGGGTGCGCGCCCCGGCCCTGACGGGGAGCGCGCCGCCACGGGCGGCCTGTCCGCCGCCGTCACCGCCCGGTACCGGGCGCGCACGGCCCGGTCACCGCTCGCGGCACCTGGTGCCCAATTCCACGGCACGGAATGCCAATTTCACCGGAAACCTTTGATCGATCATCGATCGCAGGCTTACAGTCCGAGTGCTGGGACGCGACCCTGTCCTGCCTGCCAAGCGGACCCACCGGTCACCTGCCGGTCCCCCGCACCACAGCGTCCAGCTCAGCTGTCCGCCCGTCCGGAAGGTGGCCACCATGCCCGACCCCGTACGCGTCTCCCCGAGCCAGCTCGACCAGCTCCCGGACCGCGACCCGCAGGAGACCGCCGAGTGGCGGGAATCGCTGGACGCCGTGACCGCCCACGCGGGCGGCGACCGCGCCGCGTACCTGCTGCGCCGCACCCTCGAACACGCCGACAGCACGGGCGGGGGCCTCGCCCTCCCCCCGCTGCTGGAGACCGACTACGTCAACACCATCCCCACCGCCGCCGAGCCGGAGCACCCCGGCGACCCGGTGCTGGAGGCGCGGATCACCGCCTGGAACCGGTGGAACGCCGCCGCCATGGTCACCCGCGGCAGCCGCTACGGGCTCGGCGGGCACATCGCCACCTTCGCCTCCGCCGCCTGGCTCTACGAGACCGGCTTCCAGCACTTCTTCCGCGGCAAGGAGGACGCCGCCTCGGGCGGCTCCGGCGACCAGCTCTACCTCCAGGGCCACGCCTCCCCCGGCATCTACGCCCGCGCCTTCCTCGACGGCCGCCTCACCGAGGCGCACCTCGACCGCTTCCGGCAGGAGACCGCGGGCGCCGTCGAGGGCCTGTCGTCGTACCCGCACCCGCGGCGGATGCCGTGGCTGTGGGAGTTCCCGACCGTCTCCATGGGCATCGGGCCGATCTCCGCCGTCTACCAGGCGCGGTTCAACCGCTACCTGGCCGGACGCGGCATCAAGGACACCGCCGGTTCGCACGTGTGGGCGTTCCTCGGCGACGGCGAGATGGACGAGCCCGAGTCGACCGCCGCCCTGGCGCTCGCCGGGCGCGAGGGCCTCGACAACCTCACGTTCGTCATCAACTGCAACCTCCAGCGCCTCGACGGCCCGGTCCGCGCGAACTTCAAGATCGTGCAGGAGCTGGAGGCGCAGTTCCGCGCTGCCGGCTGGAACGTCGTGAAGTCCCTGTGGGGCGCCGCCTGGGACGAGCTGTTCCGGCTCGACACCACGGGCGCGCTCGTACGGCGGCTGCGCGAGGTGCCGGACGCGCAGTTCCAGACGTACGCGACGCGCGACGCCGCGTACATCCGCGCGCACTTCTTCGGCGCGGACCCGGCGCTCGCCGCCATGGCGGAGCTGCTCACCGACGCGAAGATCACCGAGTGCTTCCACACCTCGCGCGGCGGGCACGAGCCGCGGAAGGTGTACGCCGCCTACCGCGCGGCCGTCGCGCACGAGGGCGCGCCGACGGTGATCCTCGCGCAGACCGTGAAGGGCTGGACGCTCGGCTCCGGCTTCGAGTCGCGGAACGCCAACCACCAGATGAAGAAGCTCGACGGCGCCCAGTTCCGCGCCATGCGCGACCTGTTGGAGCTGCCGATCCCGGACAGCGCGCTGGACGCCGACCTGGTGCCGTACGCCCACCCCGGCGCGGACTCCCCCGAGGTGCGCTACCTCCAGGAGCGGCGCGCCGCCCTCGGCGGCCCCGCGCCCGCGCGCCGGGTGCACCCGGTGGCGCTGCCGGAGCCGTCCGCGAAGCCGTTCGAGACGCTGGCCAAGGGGTCGGGCACGCAGGAGATCGCCACGACGATGGCGTTCGTACGGCTCGTCAAGGACCTGATGCGGGACAAGGAGACCGGCCGCCGCTGGGTGCCGATCGTGCCCGACGAGGCGCGGACCTTCGGCATGGAGTCGCTGTTCCCGACCGCCGGGATCTACTCGCCGCGCGGCCAGACGTACGACGCCGTCGACCGCGACCAGCTGCTGTACTACAAGGAGGCCACGGACGGCCAGATCCTCAACGAGGGGATCACGGAGGCCGGTTCGATGGCGGACTTCACGGCCGCGGCGACGTCGTACGCGACGCACGGCGAGCCGATGATCCCGTTCTACATCTTCTACTCCATGTTCGGCTGGCAGCGCACGGCCGACCAGATGTGGGCGCTCGCGGACCAGCTCGGCCGCGGCTTCCTGATCGGCGCCACCGCGGGCCGTACGACGATGACCGGCGAGGGCCTCCAGCACGCCGACGGCCACTCCCCGCTGATCGCGTCGACCAACCCGGCGGCGCTCAGCTACGACCCGGCGTTCGCGTACGAGGTCGGCGTGATCGTACGGGACGGGCTGCGCCGCATGTACGGGCCGGACGCCTCCCGGCACGAGGACGTCTTCTACTACCTGACCGTCTACAACGAGACGAAGGTCCAGCCGCCGATGCCGGAGGGCGTCGAGGAGGGCATCCTGCGCGGGCTGTACCGCTTCCGCGAGGGCGTGCCCACCGAGGCCGACGCGCCGCGCCTCCAGCTGCTGGCGTCCGGCACCGCGATCCACTGGGCCCTCGACGCGCAGCGGATGCTCGCGGACGAGTGGGGCGTGACCGCCGACGTGTGGTCCGCGCCGTCCTGGAGCGAGCTGCGGCGGGACGCCCTGGCCTGCGACGCCGCGCAGCTGCGCGGCGAGGACCGGGTGCCGTACGTGACCCGCGCGCTGGCCGGGGCGCCCGGCCCGGTGCTGGCGGTCAGCGACTGGATGCGGGCCGTGCCGGACCAGATCAGCCAGTGGGTGGAGCAGGACTGGTCGTCGCTGGGCACGGACGGCTTCGGCCTGTCCGACACCCGCGAGGCGGCCCGGCGGCACTTCGGCGTCGACCCGGAGTCGGTCGTCGTCGCGGCGCTGTCCCGGTTGGCCCGGCGCGGCGAGGTGAAGCACGAGACGGCCCGGCGGGCGGCGGAGCACTACGGGCTGGCCTGAGCGGGCGCCCGCTGAACGGCGGTGGTCCGGTGCCCGCGCCGGGCGGTGCTCGGTTGCCCGCGCCGGGCGGGCGATCCGCCCGGGGCGACTGAAACGGGCAGCGGCCCGGGGCGCGCGTGCGGCGGCGGTGCGCGTACGGCACGTACGGGCACCGCCGTTCGCGTGCGGCGTTCCGCGTACGATCACCCCGGCGCGACCGTACGCGTACGGAGCGATCACGCCGTTTCGTGACCGCGGCGGTCCGCGACGCGAGGGGGCCAGGCACACTTCGGTCATGCGCGCTGCACGTCTCATCAGATTGGTGCTCCTGCTCCAGACCCGTCGGTCGATGACCGCCGCCGAGCTGGCCGCGGAGCTGGAGGTGTCCGAACGGACCGTGTCCCGGGACGTGTTGGCCCTGTCCGAGGCCGGGGTGCCGGTCTACGCGGACCGCGGCCGGTCCGGCGGCTACCGGCTCATCGGCGGCTACCGCACCCGGCTCACCGGCCTGGCCCGTACGGAGGCGGAGGCGCTGTTCCTGTCCGGAGTGCCGTCCGCGCTGCGGGAGATGGGGCTCGCGGACGCGGCGTCGGCGGCGCGGCTGAAGGTCTCCGCGGCGCTCGTACCGGAGTTGGCGGACGCCCAGCGGTCGGCCGCCCAACGCTTCCACCTGGACGCGCCGGGCTGGTGGCAGGAGCCGGAGACACCGCCGCTGCTGCCCGCCGTGGCCGACGCGGTGTGGGACGACCGGCGCATCGCCGTGCGCTACCGGCGCAAGCGGCGCGAGGGCGGCGGTGACGGCGGCGGCGGGGACGGTGGTGACGGCGGCCGGGCGGGGAGCCAGGAGGCCGAGGTGGCGCGGGAGTTGGAGCCGTACGGGCTCGTGCTCAAGGCGGGCGTCTGGTACGTCGCGGCGCGGGTGGGCGGCGACTTCCGGGTGTACCGCGTGGACCGTTTCACGACGGTGGACGGGACGGCGGGCGGGGGCCGGTTCACGCGTGACGAAACGTTCGACCTGCCGGGGTTCTGGGCCGAACGGGCCGCCGCGTTCGCCCGTTCCCTGCTGCGGGAGGAGGTGGTCCTGCTGCTGTCGGAGCAGGGCGAACGGCGGCTGCGGTACGTCACCGACCGCGCCGCCGCGGACGAGGCGGTGGCCCGCGGCGAACGGGCGGCCTGCGGGAGGCTGACCGTACGGCTGCCGGTGGAGGGCATGGACGTGGCGTTCGGCCAGCTGTTCCAGCTGGGCCCGGAGTGCGAGGTGCTGGAGCCGGGCGCCCTGCGCGCCCGCTTCCTGGCGGTGGCGACGGCCACGGCCGCGCTGTACGGCGGGACCGCGGGCGCCGGGACTCCGGGCGGCGGCACGCCGGGCGCGGGGGCGTACGGGAGCGGGACCAGCGCCGGGGACGGGCCGCCGACGTCCTGACGGCCCCTCCCCCGGCGCCCCCGCGCCCCCGCGCCCCCGCCGTCAGCGGTAGCCGGTGGTGTCCGCGGGCTTCCCGGCCTGCTCCACCTCCGTGATGTACCGCCAGGCGTCCGGCTGCGACCCGTCGGTGTCCGTGAAGCCGTACACCTTCGCCAGGCCGCCGCTGGACAGCGACTGCCCGTGGAAGCGGCCCCGGTCCGGGTCGGCGGCGAGCGCGGCGAGGGCCCGGCCGACGTAGACGGGGCTCTCCGAGATGGCGAAGTGCGGGTCCTTCGCGCAGCCCGCCCGCCAGTCCTCCTCCGTCACCTCGAAGTGCGTGTCGAGCATCGCCTCGGAGCGCAGCCACCCCGGCGTGAGGCAGACCGCCGTCGTGCCGTACTCCTCCAGTTCGACCGCCAGCCCCCGGGTCATGCGCAGCGGCGCGTACTTGGCCAGGTCGTAGTAGAACGGCTCGCGGTAGCGCGCGTTGTACTCCTCCGTGCCGTCCGTCACCTCCACCAGCAGGCCGCCGGGCCTGCGGATCAGCAGCGGCAGCGCGTAGCTGCTGGTGATGATGTGCGACTCGACGCCGAGCCGCAGCACGCGCAGCCCGTCCGCCAGGTCGTGCTCCCACATCTTCTTGCCCCACCGCACGTACCGGTCGCCGCCCCAGACGTCGTTCACCAGGATGTCCAGCCCGCCCCGTTCCCGGTCGACGCGTTCGGTCAGCGCCCGTACCTGCTCCGGGTCCAGGTGGTCGGTGGGCACCGCGATGCCGGTGCCGCCCGCCGCCGTCACCAGCTCCGCCGTCTCCTCGATGGTCTCGGTGGCCCGGCCGACCTCGCTCACGTGCTCGCGGGTGGTGCGCCCCGTGGCGTACACGGTCGCCCCCGCCCGACCCAGCTCCACGGCCATGGCCCGGCCCGCCGCCCGCGTCGCGCCCGCCACCAGGGCGGTCTTCCCCTCGAGTTCCCGCACGGTCCTCGCCTCTCCTCGTCGTCGCGGCGTACGACTCCGTACCCGCGTCGGTGACTGTGCCAGCGATACCCGACATCCTGTGTCGGGCTTTACGGGTGTCGCGTACGCGCCGTCGCGCTCCTCGCCGGGACGGGTGGATAACGACACAGCCGCAGGTGTGCGGCTCCGCGTGCGGCGGCGGGTGCGAGGCACGATGCTGGTGCCGTGATGGACGAGACGGAGTTCTGGGAGCACGTGGACAGCGCCCGCGAGGCCGCCGACGGCGACCCCGAGGAGCAGGCGGACGTGCTCGTCGAGCGGCTGGCGAAGCTCGACCCGGAGGCGGTGGCGGTCTTCGCCCGGCACTTCGAGTCCCGGTTCGACCGAGCGTACCGGTGGGACGTCCGGGCCGCCGCCCGGCTGCTGCTGGACGACCCGGGGGACGACGCGTTCGACGCGTTCCGCTGCTGGCTGATCGGGCAGGGCCGGGAGGTGTACGAGACGGCCGTGCACGACACCGACGACCTCGCCGGTGTGCTGGCGGACTTCGACCCGGAGCTGGACGGCGACGCCGACGACCTGGGCTACGCGGCCGACGAGGCGTACGAGCAGCTGACCCGTACCGAACTGCCCGACCCGGGGCTGCCGGAGCCGCCCGAGGAGCCGGAGGGCACGGCGCTCGACCTGGCGGACGACGGCGCCCTGGCGGCGCGGCTGCCGAAGCTGTGGGAGCGGTTCGGCGGGGGCTGACGGGCGGGCGGTACGGCAGCGGGCGGGCGCGCGGGGTCCCGTACGGCGAGGGCCCCGCGCTCAGCCCGTGACCCGGCGCCCCATCAGCACGTCGTCCACGTACTCCCCGTCGAGCAGGAACTCCCCCGGCAGCACGCCCTCCACCGCGAAGCCCGCCGCCGCGTAGAGCCGCCGCGCGGGCCGGTTGTGGCCGAGCACGCGCAGCGTGACGCGTTCGACGCCCTCCTCGCGCGCCCGTACGCACGCGGCGTCGACCAGGGCGCGGGCGATCCCGAGGCCGCGGGCGGAGGCGGCGACGAGCAGGCCCTGGATCTGGCGGACGTGCGCGTTGGAGGGCAGGCCGGTGGGCGGCGCGAGCCGTACGTAGCCGACGACGCGCGCCTCCGGTTCCGGCCCCCGCCCCGGCAGTTCGGCGACGAGGAACTGCTCCGGCGGGTGCGCCCGGTCGAAGAACGGCGCGTACGGCGGCAGCGGCCGCGGCGTCACCGCGTGCGCCGTCGACCAGCCCTCCCGGTCCAGCACGGCGAGCGCCTCCTCGTCGGCGGGACGGGCGGGGCGTATCGCGTACGGAGCGGCTGCGGTCATGGCGCTCACCTTGCCTCGCCCGCCGCGCGGCCGTCCACCACAATGGGCGCCATGCGTATCGCGGTCACCGGCTCCACCGGGCTCATCGGCACGGCTCTGCTCGCCTCCCTCCGGGCGGACGGACACGAGACAGTACGACTCGTACGGCACGCGCCCCGCGCGGGCGACGAGGTGCGGTGGGACCCCAAGCGCGGGTACGTGGACACGGCGGGGCTCGTCGGCTGCGAGGCCGTCGTGCACCTCGCGGGCGCGGGCGTGGGGTCGCGGCGCTGGACGGAGGCGTACAAGAAGGAGATCCGCGACAGCCGCGTCCTGGGCACCACCGCCGTCGCCGAGGCCGTCGCCTCGCTCGACCCGAAACCGCGCGTCCTCCTCGTCGGCACCGCCGTCGGCTACTACGGGGACACCGGCGACCGCGCCGTCGACGAGACCGCGCCACCCGGTACGGGCTTCCTGGCCGACGTCTGCCAGGAGTGGGAGCGGTCCGCCGCACCGGCCGAGGAGGCGGGCGTACGGACGGCGTTCGCGCGTACGGGGCTCGTCGTCGCGCGGGGCGGCGGCGCGTGGGGGCGGCTGTTCCCGCTGTTCAAGGCGGGGCTGGGGGGACGGCTCGGGGACGGGCGGCAGTTCTGGAGCCACATCGCGCTGCACGACCACATCGCGGCGCTGCGGCACGTCCTCGACACGGAGACCCTGCGCGGTCCGGTCAACCTGACCGCGCCGGAGCCCGTCACCAACCGGGAGGTGACCGCCGCCATGGGGCGGGTGCTGCACCGGCCGACGGTGTTCACGACGCCCGCGCCCGCGCTGCGGATCGCGCTGGGCGACTTCGCGGAGGACGTGCTCGGCAGCCAGCGCGTACTCCCGTCGCGGCTGCTCGACTCGGGCTTCACGTTCGCCTTCCCCGGCATCGACGACGCGATCCGCGCGGCGCTGGACTGACGGGGTACGCGAAGGTGCGCGCCGGTCCCCTCCGTACGGTCGCCTCCCGCGGCGTCGGACGCCCCCGTACGAGCCCGCACACGCCGTCCGTACGCCCGCCGTGCGACTCCCGTGCGCTGGCGTTGCGCTCCCGTGCACCGGCCCCGGCCCGCGCGCTACTGACAGCGATCCCCCAACTGCATAGGGTCTGTGCCGACTTGGGTATTCCTCGCGCTCGCCTGGGCATGAGGTCAACGGGACATTCCTGATCCCCGCTGGCAAAAGCCCTACTGTCGCGGTCGACCCCCGGGAGGGCACGTGCACATCAGCAGCGCACGCACACGCCGTACGGACACCTCGGACGCCGACGTGGTGATCGTGGGCGCGGGCCTGGCGGGTCTCGCCGCGGCCCACCACCTCACCGGCGCCGGGCTGGAGGTGGTCGTGCTGGAGGCCGGGCGGGAGGTCGGCGGCCGGATGGCGACCGACCACGTGGACGGCTTCCGGCTGGACCGCGGCCCCGGCCTGCTGTGCGCCGACTGGCCCGAGCTGGCCGGGCTCCCGGGCCTGGGCCTGGCGTCCACGCTGGCGCTGCGCCCGTTCACCCCGGGCGCCCTGCTGCGCACCGGCGACCGCTGCCTGCCCGTCGGGGACCTGCGCGCGGGCACCGGGCGGCACGCGCGGGCCGTACGGCAGGGGCGGGAGGGACGTCAGGGGCACGGGGTGGCGTACCCGTCCGCGTACCACCCGCGCAGCACGAAGCAGGCGCTCAACGCGGCGCGCTCCTTCGGCGGCGGCCGGGGGCGCGGTCGTACGCCCCGGGCCACGCGGACGACCATGAGCGACGCGCTGGACCTGGCGCTGCTGCGCGCGGGCTTCGCGCGGCTGGCCAACACCCCGGCGGAACGGCTCCGGGCGCGCGCCGAACTGCCCGCGGGCGAGGCCCTGTCGGTGCGCGGGCTGCCCGCGCGTACGGCGGACACGCTCGTCGCCCCGCTGCTCGCCGCGCTGCTGGGCGACCCGGAGCTGCGCACGTCCAGCCGGGTCGCGGACCTGGCGCTGCGCGGCTTCATACGTTCCGGGCTGTGCCTGCCCGCGGGCGGCGCCTCGACCCTGCCCGAGCTGCTGGCGGCGGGGCTGCCGCCGGGCACGGTGCGGCGGGGCGTACGGGCCACGTCGGTCGCGGCGAACGGCGTCGGCACGGCGGACCACGGCACCTTCGGCTGCCGCGCCGCGCTCATCGCGACCGGCGCGGGGGACGCCGCGCTGCTGCTGCCCGGCCTGCGCGTACCGGACTACCACCCCGTGACCGTGCTCCACCACGCCGCGGACGAGCCGCCGATGTCGGCGCCCGCCCTGGTCGTGGACGCCGACCGGCGGGGCCCGGTGTCGCACACCTGGGTCGCCTCGGCGGTGGACCCGTCCCGCGCCCGCCCGGACCGCACGCTGGTCACCTCGGTCGTGCTCGGGCCGGCCGCGACCGACCCGACGGGGCCGCTGGACAAGGCCGTACGCGCCCGCCTCGCCGACCTGTACGGCACCTCGACGGACCGCTGGGAGCTACTGGGCGGGCACCACGACCCGCGCGCCGTCCCCGCGATGCCCGCGCCGCACGACGGGCGGCGGCCGGTACGGGTGCTGTGCGGGCTGTACGTGTGCGGCGACCACCGCGACGCCTCCGGCCCGCAGGGCGCGCTGTCCTCGGCCCGGCGCGCGGCGGTCGAGGTGCTGCGGGACTTCGGGCTGCGGACGGCGGGCGTCGACGAGGACGAGGAGCTGGCGGCGGCCTGACGCGTCGGGGGCGCGGGGCGGCTGTTGTGGCGGGCGGGTCCGGCGTGACGGAGGGTCACCATCGGGACGTCCCGTCCGGGCCCGCGCACCCCTCCCCGTACGGGCCGGGTCGGCCCCCGTGGACGGCGCGCGGCGGGGGCGGGGACGGGCGGCGGGGGCGTACGCGGCGGCCGGGTCGCGGAATCCCCAACTCCGCCGCGACCAGGGCGTTGTCAGTGGGCGGCGGTACTCTTGGAGTAGTTCACAGCAGCGGAATCCCTGGCCCGTGGAGGTCCGAAGATGGCGACTGCCCGCCCCCTGACGAAGCGCCCGCCGACGCACCGTTCCGCATCGAAGTCCACGCCGAAGACACCCCGTTCGACACGTTCCGTGTCCGTCCAGTGCCCGCTGTCGGCGCCGAAGGTGCCGCTCCCCGCCGGGCAGCCCCGCGAGTGGTACGAGACGCACAACCGCCAGCTGAAGGCGATGCGGCTGGCGATAGCCCTGCTCGACTCGGGGGTCTACACCCCGGCCCGCGCCACGGACCAGCGCATCAGCGGCACCGCGGCCCGCATCGGTGTGCGCCCGCCGTCGCGCGCCACGTGCCGACTGGTCCGCTCGTTCCTGCCGACGCTCGGGGGCTGCGCGCGCTAGGCGATGTCCGGGGCGATGTGCCCGCCCGTCCGTCGTACGGTCGCCGTGGTGGCGGCCGCACGGCGGACGGGCGGGCGTTGTCCGACCCCTCGGGCAGGATCGTCGGCGGGCCCGTGCCACGGGTCCGTGGACCCCGCGCCCGTGCGGGGCCGGTGCCCACGGAGGGGTGCTCATGACGACCACGTTGCAGCTGACGATCGACTGCGCGGACCCGGCGCGGCTGGTGCGCTTCTGGGCGACCGCGCTCGGGTACGAGCCGGAGGCCCCGCCGGAGGGCTTCCCCGACTGGCGGGCGTACTGGCTCCACCTGGGCGTCCCCGAGGAGGAGTTGGGCGAGGGCGACTGCGCCGACTCGGTGGTGGACCCGACGGGCGCCGGGCCCCGCGTGTGGTTCCAGCAGGTGCCGGAGGGCAAGTCCGGGAAGAACCGGCTGCACCTCGACCTGAAGGTGGGCGGCGGCCGTTCCGTCCCGCTGGAGACGCGCAGGGAGCGGGTCGACGCCGAGGTGGCGCGGTTGCTCGCGGCGGGCGCGAGCCGTCTGCGGGTGCTGTCCACCGACGGCCTCGACCACTACGCGGTGACGCTGCGGGACCCCGAGGGCAACGAGTTCTGCGTCTGCTGACCCCGTACGCCCGTCGCCGTGAGCCCGCCCCCCGTGCGCCCGTCGCCGCCCGTGCCGGGGGCGGTCCCGGCACGGGCGCGGCGGCGGGTCAGCCCAGGGCGGCCACGCGGTCGCGGTAGCCGCGCACGGATGCCGCGTCCCGGTACGGCTCCAGCCGCCGCTCGAAGTCCCGTACGTACTCGTGCGCGCGGGTCGAGCGCATCTCCGTCGCCTGCTGGGCCGCCTCCGCGCCCAGCGCGCACGCCTGGTCCACCTCGCCCAGCGCCAGCCGCGCCGTCGCGAGCACCACCCGGCAGAAGAGGCGGCTGCGCGCGAACCCGGCGCCGCGCAGCTGGAGGGAGCGCTCGGCGTGCTGCGCCGCCGCACGGTACTGCTGGAGGTCCCGGTGGCAGTGCCCGAACTCGTCGGCGAGCTGCGCCTCGTCGAAGAACCGCGCCCACGGCGGCACGTCCTCGCCCGGCCGGGCCGCCTCCAGCGACCGTTCCGCGCGGGCCAGCGACGTCGTGCAGGCCCGCACCTCGTTCAGCACCCCGTGCCCGCGCGCCTCGGCGGCGTGCAGCAGCGCCTGCACGGCGGGCGGCGCCGCCGCGCCGACGCCCTGCTGCGCGACCCGCGCCAGCTGCACGGCCTCCCGGCCGTGCCCCAGGTACACCGCCTGCCGGCTCATCGTGACCAGCACGTAGCTGCCGTACGCGCGGTCTCCCGCGGCCTGCGCCAGCCGCAGCGCCTGCACGAAGTACCGCTGCGCGAGCCCGTGCGCCGCGATGTCGTACGACGTCCAGCCCGCCAGCCGGGTCAGGTCCGCGACCGCCGCGAAGAGGCGGCGCCCTGCCTGCTCGCCGTAGACGCCGCGGAGCAGCGGCTCGGCCTCGTGCTCCAGGTACCGCACCAGCGCCTGCCGGGCGTGGCCGCCGCCGTACGCGTGGTCGAGGGTGCGGAACAGGTCCCCTACGGAACGGAGCGCGGCGATGTCGCCGTTGGTGACGCGCAGGCCCGGCCCGCGCTCGATGCGGTCGAGGAGCGGCACCGCGGGCACCGGCATCCGCACCGGCGCACCACCGGCACCCGCCGGACCCGGACCGCCCGGCCCCCGCCCCGCGAGCGGCACCCCGGCGCCGCGCGCCTGCGCGGGCACCCGTACGGGCCCCTCGCCGGGCCGCCCCGCGGCACCGTCCGCGCGCCCGTCGGCCTTCCCCGGGTCCGTCCGCGCGCCGGGCACGGCCGGGCCGCCGCCCGGCTCCGGCCCGCGCGCCACGCGCTCGTCGGCCCGGCCGATGAGCCAGTCGCGGCTGGGCACCACCAGCCCGGCCGGGGTGAAGGCGATCTTGCGCAGCTCGGCGTGGCTCCCGGAGTCCTTCCGCCACAGCCCGCTCACGATGTCGACGGCCTCCACGGGCGTCGCCGCGAACTCCAGGCCCGCGTAGACCGGCGCGCACGCGTCGAGCCCCAGGTCCTGCGCGGACAGCCGCCGCCCCAGCCGCCGCGTGAACACCTCCGCGATCAGCGCGGGCGTCGTCCCGCGCGGCTGCTGGCCGCGCAGCCAGCGGGTCACGGACGTCTTGTCGTAACGCAGGTCGAGACCGTGCTCCAGGCCGAGTTGGTCCACGCGCCGGGCGAGACCGGCGTTGGAGAACCCGGCCTCCGCGATCAGCGCGGCGAGCTGGCGGTTGGGAGTGCGCTGCTGGGTCGAGCCCCCAGGTCGTTCCGTCGTCATCAGCTTTACGGTCTCCTGCCTCACGGCTTGCGGCAGACGCCGGGGCGCCCTGCTGGAACGGCGCGAATGTAATGGCCGGCGCCCCCGCGCAGGCCCCCTCCCAGCGGGTATTCATCCATACGTGTGAGGCGATGCCCGAAAGCCCCCGCGGTCCCGGCCACCCGTACAGTTGCACCCGTGCGCGACGGACATGAGGGAGCTGCGATGAACGGGTTGCGCTTTGTGACGCTGGGACTGGGCCCGGAGGCGGTCGAGTACACCGAGGCGCTGGCCGAGCAGCGGCGCGTGCACGAGGCCCGGGTCGCGGACGAGGTCCCGGACACCTGTCTCCTGCTGGAACACCAGCCGGTGTACACCGCGGGCCGCCGCACCGAGGACAGCGAACGCCCCCTCGACGGCACCCCCGTGGTCGACGTCGACCGCGGCGGCAAGATCACCTGGCACGGCCCCGGACAGCTGGTGGGCTACCCGATCCTGCGGCTGCCGCGCCCCGTCGACGTCGTCGCGCACGTACGGCGCCTGGAGGAGGCCCTGATCGGGGTCTGCGCCGAGTTCGGCCTGCCGACCACCCGCATCGAGGGCCGCAGCGGCGTCTGGGTCCTCGGGGAGCCGAAGCAGGAACTCGGCGGCCTGGCCCTGGACTTCGACCCGCGGCGGGACGACGAGTTCGACGCGCGCCTCAGCGGCCCCGAGTACGCCCCGTCGAACGCGGGCCAGCGCGGCGAGGACCGCAAGCTGGTGAACATCGGCATCCGCGTCGCCCGGGGCGTCACCATGCACGGCTTCGCGCTCAACTGCGACTCGGACAACACCTCGTACGACCGGATCGTGCCCTGCGGCATCCGCGACGCGGGGGTCACCTCGCTGTCGGAGGAGCTGGGCAGGAATGTTTCCGTCCCGGATGTGCTTCCAGTGGTGGAGAGGCACCTGCGCACGGTGCTGGAGTCACCGGCGCCGCTGCCCCGCGCCGTCTGAGCCGCACAAGCACAGGCGTACGCTGTGAGAAGCCGATGAATCGAAAGTACGTAGGTACGTAGGGAGCCGGACGTGTCCGCTGTCGCACCCGACGGTCGCAAGATGCTCCGCCTGGAGGTCCGCAACAGCGAGACCCCCATCGAGCGCAAGCCCGAGTGGATCAAGACCCGCGCGAAAATGGGTCCGGAGTACAACGCGCTCCAGAGCCTCGTGAAGCGCGAGGGCCTGCACACGGTGTGCCAGGAGGCGGGCTGCCCCAACATCTTCGAGTGCTGGGAGGACCGCGAGGCCACGTTCCTCATCGGCGGCGAGCAGTGCACCCGGCGCTGCGACTTCTGCCAGATCGACACCGGCAAGCCCGCCGAGCTGGACCGCGACGAGCCGCGCCGCGTGGCCGAGTCCGTGCAGCAGATGGAGCTGCGGTACGCGACGATCACCGGCGTCGCCCGCGACGACCTGGACGACGGCGGCGCCTGGCTCTACGCGGAGACCGTGCGGCAGATCCACGGCCTCATGCCGGACACCGGCGTCGAGCTGCTGATCCCGGACTTCAACGCCGTCCCGGAGCAGCTGGCCGAGGTCTTCTCGTCCCGCCCCGAGGTGCTCGCGCACAACGTCGAGACGGTGCCGCGGATCTTCAAGCGCATCCGTCCCGCGTTCCGCTACGAGCGCTCGCTGGAGGTCATCACCAAGGCGCGCGAGGACGGGCTGGTCACCAAGTCCAACCTGATCCTGGGCCTCGGCGAGACCCGCGAGGAGGTCAGCCAGGCGCTGCGCGACCTGCACGACGCGGGCTGCGAGCTGATCACCATCACCCAGTACCTCCGCCCGACGCCCCGGCACCACCCCGTCGAACGCTGGGTGAAGCCCGACGAGTTCGTCGAGCTCCAGCAGGAGGCGGAGGAGATCGGCTACGCCGGTGTCATGTCCGGCCCGCTGGTCCGCTCCTCGTACCGCGCGGGACGGCTCTACCAGCAGGCCGTGGCGGCCCGCGGCGCGCGGGTCGCGTGAGCTTCGCCTCAAGCGTTCTCCTTGGTTTGATTCTCCTGACATCCGCTGGTAACAACATTCCGTGAGGGTGGAATCACCCGTTGCCATGCCATCCGAAGGGGACGATCTGAATGCGTACGACGCTGCGCGCGCTGGAAGGACTGCTGCTGAGCGGCGGACAGCGGACCGCACGCCGTAACGCCTGGACGGCGGTCCTGGACGACCGTCGGCGGGCGACCGCGCGAGCCGAGGTGCAGCACGTACTGGACGCCCGTACGGAGGCTGTGCGGCGGCCCGTCTAGGGGCGCCGGTGAGGGTCGCCGCCGAGGGGTGAGCTCGTCCACTCGGCGGGGACACGTAAACTTCCTCCCATGGCGAGGAAGGAAACATCCGAGAATCCAGGGCGGCTCAAGCAGATCGCCCTGACGTACAAGATGACCCGGCGTGCCGACCGGTGGATCGGCTGGATTCTTGCCGGCGTGGGGCTCGTCACCTTCGGTGTCCTCCTCGCGATCGGCTTCCTGATCGGGCACCCGGTCTACCTGGGCATCCTGGGCTTCCTGTTGGCGTTCCTCGCGATGGCGATCGTCTTCGGACGGCGCGCCGAGCGAGCGGCGTTCGGGCAGATGGAGGGCCAGCCGGGAGCCGCGGCGGCGGTACTGGAGAACATCGGCCGTGGCTGGAACGTGACGCCCGCCGTCGCGATCAACCGCCAGCAGGACGTCATCCACCGCGCCGTCGGCAAGGCGGGCATCGTGCTGATCGGCGAGGGCAACCCCAACCGTGTACGGTCCCTGCTCGCGTCCGAGAAGAAGCGCATGGCGCGCGTCGTCTCCGAGGTGCCGGTGCACGACATGATCGTGGGCAACGAAGAGGGCCAGGTCCCGCTGAAGAAGCTCCGGTCGAAGATGTTCAAGCTGCCGCGGGTGCTCGCCGGACCGCAGGTCACCGAGACCAACGACCGGCTGCGGGCGATGGGTGACCTGATGAAGAACATGCCGATCCCGAAGGGCCCGATGCCCAAGGGCATGCGGATGCCGAGGGGGCAGGGCGGCCGCTGAGCCGTACCGGGCACGGCCCCTCCGGTCCGCCGGAGGGGTACGGGCGCACCACGCGGTGCCGGACACGTACGCGGGACGAGGCGTACGGGGGCGGGCGCGCGAGGGGCGCCCGTTTCGCGCGCGGGGAGCCGGTCGGGGGCGGGGTCGGCCGGTCGGGGCGGGGTGGCCGGGGGTTACATCCGGACCTGTACGGCGCCGGCGAGCCGGTCGTGCAGCCCGCGGCCGTCGCGGTCCCAGACCAGCGCGGGGAGCGCGAGACCCAGCAGCACCGTACGGACCAGCACGCGCCACGGCACGAGCCGCCCGCCACCGTCGGCGGCGACGACGCGCAGCCCGAGCAGCCGCTTGCCGGGCGTGCAGCCGACCGTGCCCACCGTGAGCAGGCTCATCAGCAGGAACACGGCGAGCGTCCAGGTGTCCGCGGCGGCCAGGTCCCGGTCGGCCAGCAGCCCGTAACCGATGAGGCCGGACATGCCCCAGTCGACGAAGATGGCCGCGAAGCGCCGCCCGAGCGGCGCGACCGAGCCCGCGCCCTCGCGCGGGAGGCCGAGGCGTTCCCCCCGGTAGCCGAAGTCCGCGCCCATGCTCTCGGCGGCGGCACGCGGGCCGGAGAGCCACGATCCGATCGCTTCCCTGTTGTCCACGCGTCCACGGTATCGCGGCGGAGATCGGCCTCGCGGGCGGAGTAGGGCCGTACGACCAGGGGCGGACCGTACGACCGGAGGGGGCCCGTACGAAGCGCGCCGGACGGACCGTCCGGTTAACATCGGCGAAACGAACGGGTCATGCCCGAGAAATGCCCTCTGCCTATGGTCGGGCACCAGCGCGGCGCCGTACGGACTCCTCGTGACCGTACGGGTCAGGCGCTCCGAGGCAGCAAGCCCGTCCCCTCGCGGCGGGACACAGGAGGAGTGGGATGTTCCAGAACGCCGACGAGGCCCAGGGGTACATCGCGGACAACGACGTGAAGTTCGTCGATGTCCGCTTCTGCGATCTGCCGGGCATCATGCAGCACTTCACGATCCCGGCCGAAACGTTCGACCCGGGCGAGAGCCTGATGTTCGACGGCTCGTCGATCCGCGGCTTCCAGGCCATCCACGAGTCCGACATGGCGCTCGTACCGGACCTGTCGACGGCCCGCGTGGACGCGTTCCGCAGGGACAAGACGCTCAACATCAACTTCTTCATCCACGACCCGATCACCGGCGAGCAGTACAGCCGCGACCCGCGGAACGTGGCGAAGAAGGCCGAGGCGTACCTCGCCTCCTCCGGCATCGCGGACACCGCGTTCTTCGGCCCCGAGGCCGAGTTCTACGTCTTCGACGACGTGCGCTTCGAGACCAAGGCCAACGCGGGCTACTACCACATCGACTCCGAGGCGGGCGCCTGGAACACCGGCGCGGTCGAGGACGGCGGCAACCGCGGCTACAAGGTCCGCTACAAGGGCGGCTACTTCCCCGCCCCGCCCGTCGACCACTTCGCGGACCTCCGCGCGGAGATCTCCCTGGAGCTGATGAAGAACGGCCTCGAGGTCGAGCGCCAGCACCACGAGGTCGGCACCGCGGGCCAGGCGGAGATCAACTACAAGTTCAACACCCTCCTCGCCGCCGCCGACGACCTGATGCTCTTCAAGTACATCGTGAAGAACGTCGCCTGGCGCAACGGCAAGACCGCCACCTTCATGCCGAAGCCGATCTTCGGCGACAACGGCTCGGGCATGCACGTACACCAGTCGCTGTGGAACGGCGGCGAGCCCCTCTTCTACGACGAGCAGGGCTACGCGGGCCTCTCCGACACCGCCCGCTTCTACATCGGCGGCATCCTCAAGCACGCCCCCTCGCTGCTGGCGTTCACGAACCCGACGGTGAACTCGTACCACCGCCTGGTCCCCGGCTTCGAGGCCCCGGTCAACCTGGTCTACTCGCAGCGCAACCGCTCGGCCGCGATGCGCATCCCGATCACGGGCGCCAACCCGAAGGCCAAGCGCGTCGAGTTCCGCGCCCCGGACCCGTCGTCGAACCCGTACCTCGCGTTCTCGGCGCTGCTGCTCGCGGGCCTGGACGGCGTCAAGAACAAGATCGAGCCGGCCGAGCCGATCGACAAGGACCTCTACGAGCTGGCCCCGGAGGAGCACGCGGGCGTCCCGCAGGTCCCCACCTCGCTCCCCGCGGTCCTGGAGGCCCTGGAGGCGGACAACGAGTACCTCCAGGCGGGCGGCGTCTTCACCTCGGACCTGATCGAGACGTGGATCGACTACAAGCGCACCCACGAGATCGCCCCGATGCAACTGCGCCCGCACCCGCACGAGTTCGAGCTGTACTTCGACATCTGAGCCGCGGATTCCGCACGAAGGCCGTCACTCCCGCTCCGGGGTGGCGGCCTTCGGCGTGGCCCGGGTACGGGTCGGCGGAGCGCCTGGTCCACGGGCACCGGCTTCAGCCCGTGCTGCCGCGCAACGTACGCAATTCTCGTCACAATGACGACAAGCGTCCGTCCCACCCTCACCCACCACCTCCGGTCGGCAGGGCGTCGACATCCATGTGTTCGGATGGGGGCGTTGGTCGTGGGGAACGTGGTGGGAGGCGTGGAGTGATCGGGATTCGGGAGATCGAGGACGCGGCCGAGCGGATCGCGGGGCATGTGGTGCGTACGCCGACGGTGCCCGCGCCGGGTTTGTCCGGGCTGCTCGGGGTGCCGGTGGTGGCGAAGCTGGAACTGCTCCAGCGCACCGGCTCGTTCAAGGCCCGGGGCGCGACGGCGAAGCTGCTGTCGCTGGACGGGGACGCCCGCGCGGCCGGGGTGGTCGCGGTCAGCGGCGGCAACCACGCGATCTCCGTCGCCGTCATGGCCGAGGCGCTGGGGGTGGCGGCGACCGTGGTGATGCCGAAGGCCGCGCCCGCGTACGCGGTGGAGACGGCCGAGGCCGCCGGGGCGGTGGTGCGGCTGACGGACACGATGGACGGCGCGTTCGACCTGATGGCGCGGTTGCAGGCGGAGGGGGCGACGCTGGTGCACCCCTTCGACGACCCCGTGGTGCTCGCCGGGCAGGGCACCGCCGGGCTGGAGTTCGCCGAGGACGTGGCCGCGACGGACGGCGTGCCGACGGACGGTGTGCCGACGGACGTGCTGGTGAGCGTCGGGGGCGGGGCGCTGATCTCGGGTGTCGCGGCGGCGTTCCGGGCGCGGCTGCCGGGCGTACGGATCTGGGGTGTGGAGACCGAGGGCGCGGAGGCCATGTCGCGGGCGCTGGCGGCGGGCGGGCCGAGGCCGGTGGAACTGTCGTCGATCGTGACGACGTTGAGCGCGCCGACCGTCTCGGAACTGACGTACGCGCACGTGTCCGCGCTGGTCGAGGACGTGCTCGTGGTGCCGGACCGCGAGGCGGTGCAGGGCACGCTGGACCTCGCGCGGCACGGGAAGGTGTGGGCCGAACCCGCGGCGGGGTGCCTGCTTCCGGCGGCCCGGCGCGTACGCGAACGGGTCGGCGGTGACGTCCGGTTGGGCCTCGTGCTGTGCGGCGGCAACGCGGCACCGGGCGACGTGTTCGCCTGGTCGGAGCGGTTCGGGCTGCGCTGAGCCACCGTACGGACGCGCGCGTCGCTCCGTACGCCGCACGCACGTACGACCGTCCCGGGCCGACGCGGACGCCGGGGGCGGACGGTCAGAAGCTGGGCGGGGTGACCGTCCAGACGCTCACCGACGGGACGGTGCCCGGGTTCGCGTAGCGGTGCGGGCGGGTCGCGTCGAAGCTGACGGCGTCGCCCTCGCGGAGGGCGTAGTGGACGCCGTCGACCCAGTAGTCCAGCTCGCCGCTGAGGATCAGGCCGACCTCCTCGCCCGCGTGCGTGTGCGGGTGGCCGCCGGAGGTGGCACCGGGGGCGACCTCCATGATCATGGATTCGAGGCGGCCGAGGGGGTTCGGGTTGAGGAGTTCGTAGCGCACGTCGTCGTTGCCGGTACGGGCGATGACCACGCGCTGGTCGGGCCGGGTGACGGCCGGGCGCTCGCCCTCGACCGTACGGAACAGCTGACTCAGGGTGACCCCGAGCGCGTCCAGGATGGTGCGGAGGGTGCTGATGGTGGGGCTGTTCTTGTTGTGCTCGACGTTGCTGAGGTAGCTGCGGGACAGACCGGTGGCCCTGGCCAGCGCCTCCAGCGTGAGCCCGCGCTGTACGCGGGCCTCGCGGATGTGGCGCCCGAGGTCGTCCTCCCCGGGGGCCCCGGAAGATCCGGCGGCCACGGGCGCGGCCGGGCCATCGGCGACCGCCGGGCCCGGCGCCACCGCCGTGGCCACGTCCCGGTCCGCCGCCGTACGTTCGACGCTCCCTGTCCCCTCGACGCTCCGCACCGCGCTGCCCTCGTCCCCTTGCCCTCGTCCCCTCGTCCCGTGCGCGCCAAGTTACCGGGCGGCTCCACGGGCGTCCAACACGGACGTCCACTAAAGAAGACAGGCCGTCGCACTTACTGGTTGACGTGAGCGTCCACCATCCTCGACAGTGTGTCCGGGATAGTGGCCATCCGAACGCACGGGACTGGAGTGACATGGCGCACGACGAGCGCGAGAAGTACCTGATCCGATACGCCGGCGACTTCGCGCCGTTCGTCGTGCAGAGCGCCGAGGGGTCGTGGGTGACGACCACCGAGGGACAGCGCATCCTCGACTTCACCTCCGGCCAGATCAGCTCGACGCTGGGCCACAACCACCCGCGCATCGCCGCCGCCGTCGAACGCTCCCTGCGCGAGGTCATCCACCTCAACTCCTGGATGGTCAACGAGGACGTCCTCGAACTGGCCCGCCGCCTCGCCGAGTTGCTGCCGGAGCCGCTGCTGCGCTCCATCCTCCTGAACACCGGCTCGGAGACGAACGAGGTCGCGTTCCGGCTGGCGAAGAAGTACACGGGCAAGTTCGAGATGGTGGGCCTCACCCGCAGCTTCCACGGGCTGGTCGCGGGCACCAACTCGCTGACGTACTCCATGGGCCACAAGGGCAACGGCCCGCTGATGCCGGGGAGTTTCGCGATCCCGGCGCCGTACGAGTACCGCTGCCCGATCCGGCACTGCCGCGACGCCTGCGACAAGCTCTGCCTGGACGTCGGCTTCGAGACCGTCGACCAGTCGTCCGTCGGGTCGCTGGCCGCCATGGTCGTGGAGCCGGTGCTGTCGACCGGCGGCATCATCCCGCTGCCCGACGGCTACCTGGAGGCGGCCAAGCAGAAGTGCGACGAGCGCGACATGCTGCTCATCGTCGACGAGGCGCAGACGGGCTTCGGGCGTACCGGCTCGATGTTCGCCTTCGAGCACGACGACGTGGTGCCCGACATCCTGACCGTCTCCAAGACGCTCGGCGGCGGCGTACCGCTCGGCGCTACCGTCACCAGCGCCGAGATCGAGGAACGGTGTGTGGAACGCGGCTTCCTGCACCTGACCACGCACGTCTCCGACCCGATGCCCGCCGCGGCCGGGCTGGCGGTGCTGGACGTCATCGACGAGGAGGAGCTGGTGGCGCGCGCCGCCGCCAGTGGCGACTACCTCTTCGCGCGGCTGCGTGAACTCCAGGAGCGGCACGAGGAGATCGGTGACGTACGCGGGCGCGGGCTGCTCGTCGGCGTGGAGCTGGTGACCGACCGCGAGAGCCGGGAACCCGCGAGCGCGCTCGGCGCCGCCGTGACCAACGAGTGCCTGCGGCTGGGCCTGTCGATGAACATCGTCAAGGGCGACGGCTCGCAGACCAACTGCCTGCGTCTGGCACCCCCGTTGAGCGTCACGCACGGTGAGATCGACACGGCGGTGGACATCCTGGACCAGGCGCTGACCAGCTGCAAGGCGGCCGGTCGGGCCGCGGCGCACGCCCGGGACTGACGGGCGGGCGGCCCGCCCCACGAACGGGGGCGGACGTACGGGCGGGGTCCCGTACGTCCGCCCCTCCGGCTCACGCCGCTGCGGTCACGCCGCTGCGGGCGGGGACGTCAGCCGAGGGACCCGCAGTCCGAGGACGGCGCCTTGTCCGCGAAGCGGCTCTCCAGCCACAGGAACACCCGCGGGAACGACTCGATCGCCCCGCCCACGTGCGTCGGCGTCGCGAGCGTCGCGAACTCGACGTTCTCCGCGCCCCGTTCGCACCAGCTCGCGGCCATGTCGCGGCCGACCTCGTACGGGATCACGTCGTCCAGACGGCTGTGGGTGACCAACACGGGCGCCTTCGGGGCGCGTTCACCGATGCGCTGCTCGTCGACGATCGTCTTGAACGGCTCCTCGCCCAGGTAGTCGGCGAGCGGACGGCCGTCCTCGGTGAAGTCCTGGCTCTTGAGGAACGGGAACTTCAACACCGCCTGGACCGTGCACTCCTTGCCGACGTCCGCGAGGAACTTCTCGCCCTTGTCGTTCAGGTACGGCGCCAGGTCGAGGTCGTAGCCCGCGGCGAGACCGGCGAGGGAGTAGCCGAGGAAGGCGGAGTACAGCGAGTTGTCCAGCTTCCCCGCCGTCTTGGCCAGGTCGGCGGGTACGGCACCGGCCGAGACGCCTTTCAGGTCCAGCTCGGGGGCGTACTCCGGGGCGAGTTCGGCGGCCGAGGCGGCGGCGCCGCCACCCTGCGAGTAGCCGGTGATCGCGACGGGCCCGTCGTCCGGGAGGTCGGCCTCGGGGAGGCGCTGGGCGGCGCGTACGACGTCGATGAGGGCGTTCCCGGACACCTCCCGGTTGACGTACGTGTGGGTGCCGGGCGTGCCCAGACCCTCGTAGTCGGTCATCGCGACGGCGTAGCCGCGGGCGAGCAGGCCCTTGACGAACAGGCCCTCGTACTCGGTGCCGTGGGCGAGCTGGCGGGACGGCGCGCACTTGTCGTCGATGCCCTGGGTGCCGGGCGCGTAACCGATGACGGGGCGCTCGCCGCCGCCGGGCCAGGCCGACTTGGGGGTGATGACCGTGCCGGTGACGGCGACGGGCTCGCCGCGGCCGTCGGTCGACCGGTACATGACGCGGTTGACGTGGGCGTCGACCTTGATGGCCTTCAGGGGGTCGAGGTAGTACTCCGACGCCTCGGAGCGTACGACGTCGCCGTTGGCCGCGGGCAGGCTGGCGGGCGGCTCGTAGAACGGGGGCCGGGGGTCCTCCGCCTGCGCCGAGGGCATGGCGACGACGCCGAGCGACACAGCGGTGGCGAGGGCGAGCAGTGCGGTGACCGCTTTCCGGGGCGGACGGGGCTTCACGGGCGACTCCTCGCCGGACGATGGGAGGGGGGTGGTGGTGCGGGGTGGTGCCGAGGTGGAACACCTGGTGGCTTACCGGGCGGTAAGTACGGTGTGAGGATGCTCACTGCCGGGTGGCGCCGTCAATACCCGGGAGTAAGTTCGTTTTCCGGTGCACGGCCGCCCCGGTGGGCGACCCGGGCCACTCGACTCACGGGCCGGGAGCCGGACGTACGGCGGGTCGCGGCTCGGCAGGCTCCGGGTCGGCAGGCCGCGGCTGCCCCGGCTCCGCGTCGGCAGGCCGCGGCTCGGTCGACTCCGGTTCGACGAGCAGGCGCGCGTAGGCGGCCATCGAGCGCTGGTAGCGCGGAAGATGGCGGGCCAGCGCCCCCAACACCAGTGACACCGCCTCCCGTTCGCGCCCCGTGTCGGTGAGCGCCAGCGCGAGGACGGCACGTACGGCGTCGTCGAGGGCGCGGGCGGGCTCGTCCAACTCGTCGTACGGCACGGCCAGTTCGGCCCGGAGCAGCCGTACGCTCTCCGTCGCCCCGCCCACGTTCCGCAGCGAGCTGGACAGTTGGATGACCGCGCGGCGCCTGCGCAGGCCGGTGAGGCCGGTGGCCAGCGCGCTCCGGTAGAGCGGGACGGCACGGTCGGAGTGGCCGGTGGAGTCGTACGCGCAGGCGCGCTCGAAGTCCGCGAGGGCGCTGCCGGGCGGCAGTTCGGCGGCGAGCGCGTCGACCGCCGCGCGGAATCCCGCCTCTCCACGCGCCTCGACCGTGCGGTCCAGCGCCGCCCAGACGGCCGCGACCCGCCGCTCCCAGTCCGTCGCGGCGACACCGCCGTACGGGTCGGCGGACACCCCGCCGACACCCGCCGTCGAGGCGGTCCCGGATTGTGCCCCGGTCTTCGTTTCCTCACACATCTCGTCACCCATCCGCACAAGGTTCACACACCGCCGCACCTCGCCGACGACGGTCGAACCGGGCCTGACAGCATCTCTGTCACATCCCTCAACTGCGGTTATGTACCGAGTTGTTGGAGTAGTGGGGGTGGGTGCGCACCCCCTTTCGCGCAGGAGTACGGTTCTGCCTCGTACCACACCCATTCCCGCAACGATTCCTCGACCCGGAGGCCACATTGAACGCACCGCACCGCAGACGCCGCCGCACTCTCACCCTGGCCGCGACCGGGGTGGTCGCCATGGTGGGCGCGGGCGTGTTCGCCTCGCCCGCCTCCGCGCACACTCCCGACTGGTCGGTGGACTGCTCCACGGTGACGGTCGACCTCAAGAGCTACAGCTCCGACCCGACCAACACCGTCACCCTCCAGGCCGACGGCAAGGACCTGCTCAGCGAGAAGTTCGGCGGCGGTTTCCACAAGAAGCTGGACCTGGCGAAGCACGACAAGCCGCTCGAGGTCCGACTGATCGTCAAGGCCAACGACGGCGACCAGCACAACGTGGACGACACCAAGACGTCCCCCGTCTGCGACGAGCCGGAGCCGGAGCCCACTCCGACGCCGACCGAGACGCCCTCGGAGACGCCGTCCGAGACGCCCTCGCCCAGCGAGAGCAGCACGCCCCCGGCGGACACCCCCAGCAGCAGCGCGCCCGCCGAGGAGCCCGCGCCGAGCACGTCGGAGCCCTCCTCCGACCTCGCCGAGACGGGTTCGTCCAACTCGACTCCGATCATCGCGGGTATCGCCGCGGCCGTGGTGGCCGCCGGTGGCGGTCTGCTGATGCTGGCGCGCAAGCGCCGTTCCGCGCAGCAGTGACGCACGCGGGAGCGGCCGCCGAGCGGACGCGGTAGGGCCGCGCCGGGCAGGCGCGGCCGACGGGCGGTCACCGGACCGTCGTGGCACGCAACGGGGATCGGGCCGGGGTCCGGCGCCGCAGTACGGGCGCCGGGCCCCGGCTTTCGTCTGCGCGCCTCGTCCGCGCGCCTCGTCCCCGCGTCTCGCCGACGCGCTTGGTCCGCGCGCGGGACACGCGCCGCCGGGGGCGCGGACACGCTTGCTTCGGCCGAGGGCCGTCCCTAATGTGCGGTAGCCGTACGACTCGTGGCGGTATCGCCCGGATCGTCGGCAGCTCCCCGTCTCCCCTCCCTCCCCTCCCTCCCCTCCCCCGCCGCCCCGCGCGGCCGGTCGGCAGCCCGTAGGAGTGTGTGGCCCGTGCGTCCCGTCCCGAGCAGCGAGAGCAGAGCGAGCAGCGAACGCGACAGGAGATCCGCGCCCGGCGCGCGCGGGACGCGGATCTGGCTGGCGTGCGCTGCTGCCGCCGCCACCGTGGGCGCCGCGCTGCCCGCGTCGCTCCCCTCCGCCGCCCCCGTACGCGCCGAAGGGCTCTCCGCGCGCGTGGGCGCCGACTGCGCGGACGGACGGCTGGAACTGATCCTCGGGAACGCCACCGGCAGCGAGCAGACGTTCACCGTGAACGGCCCGGAGGCGGGCGTCACTTCGACCCGTACGGTCCCCGCGCGCGGCACTGCGACGGTGCGCTGGCCGCGCGACCGGGGCGACGCGTACGCCCTGCACGTCAGCACCCCGAGCGGCTATCTGAGGACCGCCGCGGGCACCTTCGGCTGCGGGCTGCGGACCGGTGAACCCGGGCTGGCGACCAGCACCGTGTTCACCACCGGCACCCGTTTCACGGGGATGGTCGACGCGCGCGGCGGTACGTACACGGGGTCGGCCGCCTCCGTCCGCATCCCCGCGCTGGCGGTCACGGACAGCGGCACGGTCCTCGCCGTGGCGGACGCCCGCGTGACGGGCCCCGGCGACCTCGGCGTCGGGGACAACGACATCCAGCTCGGCCTGCGGCGCAGCACCGACCGCGGCGCGACGTGGACGGACCCGGAGATCGTGGTGCACGGGCCGACCAGCGCGACGGGCACGGGTGACGCGAGCCTGCTGGTGGACCGGCAGGAGGACCGGGTGTTCCTCTTCTACAACAGGGCGCGGAAGGGCGCCGGTTACCACCGGCCGCCGGACGGTTCCGGCTCCAACTCCACGGACGACCCGCGGAGCATCCACGTCGAGTACGTCACCAGCGACGACGACGGCGCCACGTGGAGCGCGCCGCGCGACCTCAACCCGTACGTCAAGGACCCGGCCTGGAAGGGCGTCCTCTCCGCGTCCGGGCACGGCGTCCAGACGAGCACCGGACGGCTCCTCCAGCCGATCGTCTACCGCGACGGGGACGGCGGCCACGCCCTCAACCTTTACAGCGACGACCACGGCCGCACCTGGCGTACGGGGGCCGTGGCGGGCGACGGCTTCAACGAGAGCAAGCCCGTCGAGCGGTCCGACGGCGGCGTCGCCCAGAACATGCGCTCGGACCTGGAGCCGAGGCGCTTCCACGCGGTGTCCCCGGACGGCGTGCGCCCCTTCGGCCCGGCGACCGCCTCGGACCTGGTCGACCCGCGCGTCAACGCCGACGAGATCGCGTACCTGCGGCCCGGCTCCGGCGGCACGGACCCGCGGACGGGCGCGCCGCGCCGTACGTCCACCGCGCTGTTCGCCAACCCGGCGAGCGCCACCGCCCGCCGGGACCTGACCGTACGGCTGAGCGGGGACGACGGCGCGAGCTGGCCGTACGACGCGCTGCTACGGACGGGCACCGCGGGCTACTCGGCGCTGGCCGTCCTGGACGACGGCTCGGTCGGCGCGCTGTACGAGATCGGCGCCACGGGCGGGCTGCGCTTCGCCCGCTTCACCCTGGACTGGCTGCGCGCGCGGTGACCGGCCGACGACCGGACGGTGACCGGCGGTCGGGCGGTTTGGGAAAACTGTCTGCGTTGTCATTGTCCTGGCCATTCGAGTGGAGGAGTCTGGTTCCCGGGTCGGCCGCGCGTACGGCGTGCCGACGGGCTCCGGTACGGGCCCCGTACGGGCTCCGGCGCAGGTCAGCGGGGGCCCTGACGGCGGTACCGCGGCGTTGTCAGTGCCCGCTGCCAAGATGACCCGGAGTGCGCAGATCCCGGTGACGAGAGGCATGACCATGACGCAGAACCAGGTCGGCGAGGACTTCCCGCGGCTGGCCGACCCCTTCCGGCGCGAGCTGCTGGCGCACTGCTACCGCATGCTGGGATCGGTGCACGACGCCGAGGACCTGGTGCAGGAGACGTACCTGCGCGCCTGGCGGGCGTACGACAAGTTCGAGGGCCGCTCCTCGATGCGCACCTGGCTGCACCGGATCGCGACGAACACCTGTCTCGACGCCCTGGAGAGCCGCGGCAGGAGACCGTTGCCGACGGGGTTGGGGGCGCCGAGCGCCGACCCGTCGGACGATCTCGTCGAGCAGCACGAGGTGCCGTGGCTGGAGCCGGTGCCGGACGCGATGGTGGGCGCGGACGGCGCGGACCCGGCGGCGATCGTCACGTCGCGGGAGAGCATCCGCCTCGCGTTTGTCGCGGCCCTCCAGCACCTGCCGCCACGACAGCGCGCGGTGCTGCTCATGCGGGACGTGCTCCGCTGGAAGGCCGCCGAGGTCGCCGAGCTGCTCGACACGACGACCGCCTCGGTGAACAGCGCGCTCCAGCGCGCGCGGGCGCAGATCGAGAAGGTGGCACCGAGCGAGGAGGCGGCCACCGCGCCGCTCACCGAGGAACAGCGGGCGCTGCTCGACCGCTACGTGGCGGCGTTCGAGGTGAAGGACATGGACGCCATCGTGCAGCTGTTCACGGAGGAGGCCGTCTGGGAGATGCCGCCGTTCACCGGTTGGTACCGGGGGCCGCAGGACATCGGCACGCTCATAGCCACCCGCTGCCCGGCGGGTCCCGGCGAGCTGGCGCTGATCCGTACGACGATGAACGGGCAGCCCGCCTTCGGGATGTACATGAAGGACGAGGACGGCGTGTTCCGCCCGTTCAACCTGATGGTGCTCTCGCTGCGCGGGGCGCGGGTCTCGCACGTCGTGGCGTTCTTCGAGACGCGCCTGTTCAAGGAGTTCGGCCTCCCGGAGACGGCGCCCCCGCCCGCGTGACCGGCCGGGGCGGACCGGGCGCGTGTGCGCGGCGGGCGCGCGTGCGCGGCGGGCGCGCGTGCGCGGCGGGCGCGCGTGCGCGGCGAGCGTACGGGCGGCGGGCGTACGGGCGTCGGGCGCGGCTCCCCCGGAGCTACGGTGACCGCATGGAGATCTGGCTCAACCCCGCGTGCTCGAAGTGCCGTTCCGCGCAGCGGCTGCTGGACGAGGACGGCGCGGAGTACACCGTCCGCCGCTATCTCGACGACCCGCCCACCGAGGCCGAACTGCGCACGGTGCTGGACCGGCTCGGCCTGGAGCCGTGGGACATCGTCCGTACGCGGGAGCCCGACGCGGAGGCCCTCGGGCTCCGGGACTGGCCGCGCGACGCGGACGCGCGCGGCCGCTGGCTCGCGGCGCTGGCCGCGCACCCCGCGCTGATCCAGCGGCCGATCCTCACCGCGGACGACGGGACGGCGGTGGTGGCGCGCACCGAAGAGGCCGTACGGGACGCGCTGTCCCGCCGCCCGACGTAGCCGGTCCGGCGGAAGGGGGCGCGGGCACCGCAGCCCGCACCCCCTTCCGTCGTACGGCTACGGCTCAGGGCAGCGACGCCTCCGCCCGCGCCAGCACGTCCGTGACCCGGGCGGCGAACCGGGCGCCGTACGGGTGCGGTTCGCCCGTGCGCACCGCCGCGAGCAGCGCGTCCACCGCCCGCCCGAAGGCCGCCGGGGCGTCCGTCTCCCGCTCCGGCAGCGCCACCACCCCGGCCGTCCCGCGCAGCTCGGCGGAGACGCCCGCCGCCTCCGGCGGCATGGTGTGGCTGACGGTGACCGTGCTGGAGGCCCCGCCCGCGTGCCGCAGCACGAGGTGCGCGGTGTCGCCGGGCCCGGCCGCCGCCCGTACGTCCGTCACGTCACCGAGCACCGGCAGCAGTACGGACAGCGCGTGCGGCCCCACGTCCCACAGCGCGCCGCGTTCCCGGCGCCACGGCGAGTCGGCGTACGGCGACGACGCCCCGCCGAAGACCGGCGACAGCCAGTCGGCGCGGCCGACCAGCCAGCCGTCCCGCGCGGCCTGCTCCCGTACCCAGGACGCGGTGGGCTCGCTGAAGTGCAGCGTGAAGAAGACGACGGAGGCCACCCCGTTCCGTTCCGCCGCCTCCGCGACCCGCGCCGCCGCCTCCGGTTCGGTCGCGACGGGCTTGTCGAGCAGCAGGTGGCAGCCGGCTTCGGCGGCGCGTACGGCGAGCGGCGCCTGTACGTCCGGGGGCAGCGCGATCGCGACGGCGTCGCAGTCCGCGAACAGCGCCTCGGGCTCGTCGTACGTGCCGGTGTCGAAGCGCCCGGCGAGTTCGGCGGCGGCCTCGGGGCGGCGGCCCCACACCCCGGCCAGCTCCACGCCGGGGTGCGCGTGCAGGGCTGGCCCGTGCGCGCCCACGGCCCACGGCCCGGTGCCGAGGAGGCCGACCCGCAGGGGGCGGCCGGACGCGCCGCCGTCCGGCGCGGCGTCTCCCGTACCGCCGGTGATGTCTCCGGTCATGCCGTCGCCACCGCCCTCTCCTGGTGGCTGGAGTAGCAGCCCCGGTCGAGTTCGCTGACGTCGACGGAGGCGTGCAGCGTGTGGCCGGGGACGGGCCCGACGAAGCCGCGGAGCAGTTGGAGGACGGAGCGCGACAGCTCCCCCTTGACGTCGGGGGTACGCCCGGACAGCAGCGCGATCTCCACGTGCACCATGGCGATGCCGGTCTCGCCGTCGGCGATCACGCATTCGTCGGCCCGCCGGAAACGGGTCTTGCAGGCGTAGACGCTGCCGTCCACGGCCTGCGCCACCAGAGGGTGGAGCGCGCGGCCGAAGCCGCGGCGGTCGAAGGATTCACTGAGGACGTCGGAGTAGTCGACGGTGATGTGCGGCATGGGGGCAGCGTAGTGCGATCCTGTGGTGCCGCCCGGGAGTTCGGGGCGCGCTGCGCGTCCGCGCGGGGGTACGGCGGCGCGGGGCACGGTGGTGCCAGGTACACCCCGCGCCGGGTGCCGACCCCCCGTGTCATCGCTGGGCGGGCGCGGGAGACTGGCACCGGAGACTGGTGGTCCCCCTCGTGGGGCCACGCCCAGAATGGGTGCCCGAACGGTTCATCCGGGCAGGAAGAGGAGCGTCAAGTGAGCAGCATGGTGGGCACTTCGCGGTCGTGGCGACCGCCGGTGGGGGAGTCGCTGCTGGCGTCGGCCCGGGGAGTGGCGCTGGCCCTCCTGTCGATCGTGATCTCCCTCCTCCTCTTCCTCCTCGTCCTCGTCTCCCTGACGCTGATGATCGTCGGCCTGGGCATCCTCACGACGCCCCTGGTCCTGGGCATGGTGCGGGCGCACGCGAACCAGCGGCGGGTGCTCGCCGTCGAGTGGGCGGGCGTCCCGATCCCGTCGCCGTACCGCCCGGAGCCCGAGGAGCGGCGCGGCGGTTTCGTCGGCGTCGTCGAGCGCAACTCGTACCTGCTGAAGGACCCGGCCACCTGGCGGGACATCGTCTGGCTGCTGGTCGACGCGATCGTCGGCTTCACGACGGCGCTGCTGTCGTTCGCCATCCTGGCGTACGGCATCGAGGGAGTGTGCATGATGTTCGGCCTGTGGGAGTACATGGGCGACCGCTACTGGTACGGCTTCATCCACATCGACGGCTACGACAGCGCCGTGAAGGCCACCGTGCTCGGCGCGGTCCTGGTGATCTTCAGCCTGTACACCAACCGCCTGCCGTTCATGATGCACTTCATGATCGCCCGGGTCCTGATCGGCCCGAGCCGCGGCGCGCAGCTCGCGCAGCGCGTGGAGCAGCTGTACGAGACGCGGCACGACGCCGTCGACTCGTCCGCCGCCGAGCTGCGCCGCATCGAACGGGACCTGCACGACGGCGCGCAGGCGCGGCTCGTCGCCATGGGCATGAGCCTGGGCACGGTGGAGGCGCTGATGGAGCGCGACCCGGCCAAGGCGAAGGAGATCCTCATGCAGGCCCGGTCGTCCTCCGCGGAGGCGCTGACCGAGCTGCGCGACCTCGTACGGGGCATCCACCCGCCCGTACTGGCCGAGCGCGGTCTGGGCGACGCCACGAAGGCCCTGGCGCTGCGCATGCAGATCCCCGTCACGGTGGACGTGGAGCTGCCCGGCCGGTTCGACGAACCGGTGGAGGCCGCCGCGTACTTCGCGGTGAGCGAGGTCCTGACGAACGCGGCGAAGCACTCCGGCGCCGAGCAGGTCTGGCTGGACATCCACTACAGCGCGGCGGCGGGCGGCATGCTGCGCATGGCGGTCACGGACAACGGCCGCGGCGGCGCCGACCTGAACCGGGGCACGGGCATGAAGGGCATCCAGCGCAGGCTCGGCGCGCTCGACGGCGTACTGGCCGTGAGCAGCCCGGCCGGCGGCCCGACGCTGGTCACCATGGAGATCCCCTGCCGGTTGACGCAACGGGCACCGCAACGCGGCTGAGCCGTACGGGCCGCCGAACCGTACGCACCGCCGAACCGTACGCACCGGGGCCAACGCGCCCTCCGTACACGGCGGTTGCCGATCCCGCGCGATCGGACCGGCCGAACCGGCCGTGCCGGGCCCGTCGAGCCGGGCAATCGGCCGAGCTGCGCCGACCGGGCGGAACGGCGGGCGCGCAGACGGTAGATTCGTCGGAGATCGGGCCCTGACCAGCCGTCCTGACCGACCCGCCATCCTGATGGAGATTCCGTTGCGCGTTGTCCTGGCAGAAGACCTCTTTCTTCTCAGAGACGGGCTCGTCCGCATGCTGGAGGCGTACGAGTTCGAGATCGCGGCCGCGGTGGACAACGGGCCGGAACTGACGCGCGCGCTGGAGGAGTTGCAGCCGGACGTCGCGGTGGTCGACGTACGGCTGCCGCCCTCGTTCAGCGACGAGGGGCTCCAGTGCGCGCTGGAGGCGCGGCGCAAGCGGCCGGGGCTGCCGGTGCTGGTGCTGTCGCAGCACGTCGAGCAGTTGTACGCGCGGGAGCTGCTCGCGGACGGCAACGGCGGCGTCGGCTATCTGCTGAAGGACCGCGTGTTCGACGCCGACCAGTTCATCGACGGTGTACGGCGGGTGGCGTCGGGCGGTACGGCGATGGACCCGCAGGTGATCCAGCAGCTGGTGTCGCGGCGGGCGCAGGACAGGCCGATGGCCAACCTGACCTCGCGGGAGAAGGAGGTCATGGAGCTGATGGCGCAGGGGCGTTCCAACGCGGCGATCGCGCAGCAGCTGTTCATCACGGAGCGGGCGATCGCGAAGCACACCTCGAACATCTTCAACAAGCTGCGGCTGCCGCCGTCCGACGACGACAATCGGCGGGTGCTGGCGGTGCTGGCGTACCTCGACCGGGGCTGAGGCCGTGAGGGGTGCGCGGTGGGTGCGGGGCGGTGACCGGAATTGACCATTCCTCTCTGCCGACCGCCCTCCCCCGCCCGCACCTCGGTCTTTACGCCCACACCTGACCGGAGTTGACCGCCGCTGACCGATGTACGACCGGTCCAGTCACAACCGGCCGGAATCGGACACTCCACGGACAACCACCGTCCGGGCCTCGTCGTTAAGGTTGCGTTATGACGACCACCACGACCCCCGGTGTACGCCGCAGAATGGGCGTCGAGGAACGGCGGGAGCAGCTGATCGCCGTGGCGCTGGAACTCTTCAGCGTCCGCTCCCCCGACGAGGTCTCCATCGACGACATCGCGTCCGCCGCCGGAATCTCCCGGCCGCTCGTCTACCACTACTTCCCCGGCAAGCACAGCCTGTACGAGGCCGCCGTCCGCCGCGCCGCCGACGAGCTGACCGCCCGCCTCCGCGAGCCGCACACCGGCCCGTTGAGCGTCCGGCTGCTGCGCGTCATGAGCCGCTACTTCGACTTCGTCGCCGACCACGGCCCCGGCTTCTCCGCCCTGCTGCGCGGCGGCGCGACCGTCGGCTCGAAGCAGGCCAACGCGGTGGTCGACGACGTACGGCAGGCCGCGTACGAGCAGGTCCTCGCGCACCTGCGGATCGACGCGCCCGGCCCCCGGCTCGCGCTGGTCGTGCGCTCCTGGGTCGGCCTCGCCGAGACGACCGCGCTGACCTGGCTCGACGGCCGTACGATGCCGCGCGCCGACCTGGAGGTGCAGCTCGTGCACGGCTTCCTCGCGCTGGCGGCGGTGACGGCCGCCGACGACGAGGAGACGGCCGAGGTCATACGACGCATCATCGCGAACGAACCCGCCGACGGGCTCATCGGCCACCTGGTGACGACGCTGCTGGGCCTCCTCCCGGCGAACGGCGGTCCCCTCCTCGTACCGCGGGACGCGCCGCCCGGCAGACCGCCCGGCACACCGGAGGAGGCGGCGACCGCCGCCGCGCCTACCGCGCCCTGAACACCGCGACCGTGCGCCCCGGCACCGCGAACTCCCCCGCACCGACGTCGTACGACGCCGACTTGACCGTCCGGTCCGCGCCGCCCGCCTGCACCGGGTGCAGCGCGTACGGCGTCCCGGCCGTCCCGGGGACCCGCTGCGTGTGCCGGTCCGGCGTCGCGTTGAAGACGACCAGCAGGTCACCCGCCCGCAGCACCACGACCCCCGGCGTCTGCGCGGGGCCGCCGGACACCGGGAACGACACCTTCCGTTGCACCTCGGCCGCGCTGTCCAGCGAGAACGCGTCCTCCGTGGCGCGGATGCGCAACAGGTCGCGGTAGGCGGCGGACGCGCCGTCGATCTCCGTGCAGGACGGCGTGAGCGCGGGAGTCGTCAACAGGGGCCGCGCGTAAGGCCACTTGTCCTCGTTGTCCCAGGCGGGCGGCAGCCCTCGGCCGAAGCCGTTGCCCGAACGGCAGTCCCAGTGCAGGGCGTTGAACCAGTCGCCGGAGTCGAACGAGTTGCGGTCCAGCGACTTCGACCGCAGCCGCTCGCTGCCCGCCTGGCTGAGCGCGGGCCCCTGCGACAGTACGGCCGTACCCAGCGCCAGGACCTGCATACGGGCGCGGTCGGCGGCGGAGGTGCCGACGGGCAGCTTGTAGGCGAGGGCGTCGTACAGCGTCTCGTTGTCGTGCGCGTCGGCGTACGCGACGGCCTCCTCGGGTGCGGCCGTGTAGCCCGCGGGCGCGCCGTTGTAGTCGACGTCGGCGCCGCGTACGCGCCTGCCCCCGGAGTCGGTGAACGTGAAGTCCGCGAGGCTGCCGGTGAGTCCGACGGCGATCAGGTCCTGGTAGTGCAGCAGCCGCGCGCGCTGCTCCGCCCGACTGCCTTTCGCCGCCGAGGAGTTGGGGTCCGTCCACAGTCCGCTCGCGAAGCCCTGGACGCGCGGGTCCTCGTCGAACGGGCCGCCGCCGCGCACCGCGTCGCGCGCCCGGTCGGAGAACGTCGCGACGCCCGTACCGGCCATGTTCGCCTGCGTGGCCTGCGGGAACCGCGCGTCGCCCGCCACCTCCCCGAAGTCCCAGCCCTCGCCGTACAGCACGACGCGTTTCCCGTCGACGCCGTCCCGCTCGGGCGTCAGCCGGTCCAGGGCGGCGCGCACGGCCTGGATGTTGGCCTTCGGGTGGTGGCCCATCAGGTCGAAGCGGAAGCCGTCGATCTTGTACTCGCGGGCCCACGTCACCACCGAGTCCACCACCAGCTTGCCCATCATGGCGTGTTCGGGCGCGGTGTTGGCGCAGCACGTGGACGTCGCCACGCTGCCGTCCTCCAGCAGCCGGTGGTAGTAGCCGGGCACGATCCGGTCCAGCACCGAGCGCGGGTCCTGACCGGCGGCGACGGTGTGGTTGTAGACGACGTCCTGGACGACGCGCAGCCCGGCCCCGTTCAGCCCCCGCACCATCTCCCGGTACTCACGGGTGCGGCCCGGCCCGTCCGGGTCGCTCGCGTACGAGCCCTCCGGCACGGTGTAGTGCAGCGGGTCGTAGCCCCAGTTGTACGCGTCCTGGTCCCGTACGGCGCCCACACACTCCTGCTGCGCCGCCGAGTCCGCGGGCGACGCGCCGAGGTCGCAGCCGGGCCGCGCCTGGTCACGTGCGCGCTCGGGGATGCTCGCGATGTCGAACGTCGGCAGCAGATGCACGTACGACGTCCCCGCGCGCGCCAACTCGCGCAGCTTCCGCATGCCGTCGGAACCTCGCTCGGTGAACGCCGCGTAGCGGCCGGGATGGTGGGACGTCGCGTCGGCCACCGAGAAGTCCCGTACGTGCAGTTCCTGGATACGCGCGTCCCGCAACGGCGTCGCCGCGGGCTTCCGCAGCCGGTCCCAACCCCGGGGCGCCAGACGGGAGTCGGACAGATCCGTCACGAGGCCGCGGCGCGAGTCGACGGTGAGCGCCGTCGCGTACGGGTCGGTGACGCGGTTCGTGACCATCCTCCGCAGCGACGGCGCCCACACCTCCACCCGGAAGCGGTACGCCTTGCCGCGCCACGCGCGCTCACCCCGTACCCGCCACACGCCCGTCGCGTCGTCGCGCCGCATCCGTACGGTCTCCGGCGCCGCCCCGGCCTTCCCGGCGTCCGCGTCCGCGTCCTCCAGCTCCAGCGCGACCCGGTGGGCGGTCGGCGCCCACACCGCGAGCGTGGGGCGGCCGTCGGGCGCGAACACCGGGCCGAGGGCGGCGTCGGCGGCGCGGGTGCCGTACAGGTCGTCGAGCACGCCGGGCACCTGCACGCCGGTGGACTTCCGTACGGCGCCGTCGGCGGCGCGCTGCGTCACGACGAGCCGACCGCGTACGGCGGCGGGGACGCGGGCGAGGTCACCGGGGTGGACGGTGAAGGCGGCGTGGTCCTTGAGGTGGGGGTACCGGGCGCGCTGCGCGTCGGTGAGGCCGCCGGGCGCGGGCGTGAGGCGGAGGTGCGGGCCGTCGGGGCCGCCGTAGTCGAGGCGGGTGCGGGTGCCGGAGGGGGCGGGGACGTCCCAGGCGACGGTGCGGCGGTCGATCCACTGGGCGGCGGCCTCCGGTTCGGGGGCGGCGGCGGTCTCGGACGGGACGGTTCCGGCCGGTGCGTTGGCGGGCGCCGGGGTCCCGGCGGGCGCGGGGGCGCTCGCGAGGGACGCGAGGAGCGCGCCCGCGAGGGCGGTGGCGAGGGCGCCGCGTACGGCGGTTGCTCGGTGGTTCACGGGCGCTCTCCTTGGCACGGGGACCCGGGGCGTACGGGCGCGGCGTGCCGGGGCGGGCATGCCGGGCACCGGTACCGGGCGGCATGTGCCGCCTCTGCGGGGCGGGTTGGCGCCGGTCCGACCGGCCGGGCGCATGAAGCCCTCCCGAGGGGACCTCCGACCGGCCGGACCGGGACGCTGGAGAACGTAATAGCTTGCAGAAACTTGCGGAAGGGAGTGCGCGCGACTTCACCGCCTCCGCACACGTACGTACTCGCGCGCGGGGCGGTGGGCTTCAGCGGGTGTTCGGGCGGGCGTTCAGCGGGGCGCGGCGTCCACGAGACCGGCGCGGTCGGTGCGGTTGAGGACCATCAGCCCGTCGAGGGCGTCCCGGGCGCGGGCCAGCTCCGCGATGCTCGCGGTCAGCCGCTCGCGCTCCCGCTCCATGCGCTCCAACGCGCGGTCGGAGTTCTCGGGGCTGGGCGACTCGGAGCAGGGCATCAGGTCGTAGATGGTGCGGCTGGACAGCCCGGCGGCGTACAACTGCCGTATGCAGGCGACCCGTTCGACCTGGTCGGGGGTGAAGCGGCGCTGACCGCTGGCGCTGCGGGAGCTGGTGAGCAGCCCCTGCTCCTCGTAGTAGCGCAACGAACGGACACTGGCCCCCGTACGCCTCGCCAACTCCCCGATCCGCACCTGGACCTCCGCATGCCGTCCACCGGGCCCACGTACGCGTCCGCTTCCCTGACATGGGCGTGAGGTTCCAGCGTAACGGGTCCGTCGGCGGCCGACCGGCCGGGTCGCGCGCGGACGTACGTCCAGCGAGACCCGTCCGCTCAGCCCCGCGCCCGGCGCCACGCCCCGGAGGCGTACCGGGTCAATACGTCGCGCCGAGCCTCGCGCCGATGTCCCCGGGGAGCGGATAGACGCTCTCGGAGGGGAGTTGGGCGCGGGCCGCGTCGAGGTCCCCGTTCCGTACGTGCCCGTGGACGCGATGGGCGAGGGCGGTGACGTCGCGCAGATCGGTGATCCACTCGTCCACGTAGCGCTGCACGGCGACACCGGACAGCCCGATCTGGATCGACCGTTCCGTCCGCGGCTCCAGCCGCAGCGACCGTTCGGGGTCCCACTGCACCCGCACCGGGCTGGCGTCCTTCTGCTCGCGCCACGACCCGTGGTCGTCGTGCACCGCGCTGTCGTAGTGGCTGAGGCTCGCGTGCCGCAGGGCCCACTCGAACCCGCTCCGCCGGATCCGTACGGCGAGCACCCGCTCCTGGCCCTCCTTCCCGGCCCAGCCGCAGCGGTACATCATCCAGAGGAACGACGGCTTGATCCACGTCATCCGCTCCCGCTTGAACGGCGCCACGAAGGTGCCCGCGGCGAGCGCGGCATCGGCTATCGCGGGCGGGTACGCCTGGTACACGACGACGCTCTCGCCGTCGAAATCGGCCCGCACCTGTCTGTGCACAGAAGTCTCCAAGGGGGTGGCACTCACGGCGCGTTGAGGCGCCGAACACAACGTAACGAGAGCCGGCAGCGGGACGCACCCGAGTATCGCGACGCGAACACCGGAGAGGTCGCGGAAACCCGGGACAGGCCAGCACCGCGGGGCTGTTTCAAGCGGCTCGACGAAGCCTCCTACGACGCCTCGCCAAGTCCAGCCATGCGTCTCGTTTCACTCTCCGAGAGCCAGTACGGAGAGGCAACCACGGAGACCCACCCAGCCGCCTCCTCCTCGGACATGAAACCCCAATCGGGGTGTCGTTGCACGTAAGCAGCGACCATCTGCCAACGCTCCCGGTGCGCGGAGAGCCGGTAAGCCTTCCTCCACCCTTCCGCAGACTCCGGATCGGACGCCGCCATCCGACCAGCGACAACGGCTTCGAGCATGGCCCTCAACGCGGCGGCGTACCGAGGGCTCCCCACGTAGATATCCGCTTCACTTCCCTTACTGAACTTGAAGACGACGGCCGCGCGCAAAAGCGCCTCCACGCTCAGACTGTCGTCAAACTCCACAGCAAACACCAAGGGCTCCTTTCCTGTGCGAACCGAGTCCTGGCGACCCCGCCGGGACGCGTGCGCTCAGAGTAGTTTTTCTTCTCTCAGTAGTGACTTCGTCATGGCGGCCGTCACTCTCCCGTTTCCGCCAGATCAATGAACCTGTCGATCTGGCTCATCCCGGTGAACCACTCTGAGATCTTGTTGCCATCCTCATCCACAGATTCGCGAGGCCCGAGGGAAAGCCACGGGCGGTCCGGGTCGAACACGGGGTCCAGCTCGTCGAGAAAGATCACGGAGTTTTGGACGACCACGAGATCTCCCTCACGGTACAGCGGCCAGCAGAACACGAAATTACCGGACTCCGGCTCAGCAACCGAAGAGATGAGACACGAGACAGCCGATTCACCAGGACCTCCCAATCGCCGAAGGGCCCTACGCCAATGCCGTCGGTAATCAGCAACGCACCAAAGACTCAAGTCCATCGTAAACGTCTCACTGAATCCTCCGACCGTGATTCTTGCTCGCGCTTCACGAGCGCACGCCTCTTCATTCTCCAGAGCCTCGATCGAGAATCGATCGCTCCTTGAGGCAGCGGGGGTAGCCATCCCAGGCACCAGCCCTTTCCTCGCTGATCCGACTTCTTCCAGCCACCTGCCACGGGCGCCGACACCGTACGCGCCGCACCCAGCCGCCCACCGACAGAGAACCGGCCGCACCAACACGAGTGACGGTTCCCGCCGATCATCCTCCCCGCGCACGGCGACGGGATCCAACCGCTTCCCCTGCCCCGCTTCCCACCGGCGCTTTCGATACGTCCCGACACCGCCGTCAAGCAACTCCGCTACAGGGCTGGCTGGTTCGTGCCTGGCGCGCAGGGACGGCCAAGGCTGCGTCGGAACCATCGGGCGGGCGAGCCACGTCTCTTGTGCACACACGGTGAAGGGAACTGGAAATGGGCAGTCACTTACGCCCGCCGCACACCCCACCCCTTCCCCCGCTTCCGCCCCATCCTCCTCGCCCGCCCGGAGATCCGGGCAACGGACCGCGGCCCTCCCGGTCGTTGCGGCAAACGCTGAGTGAGGACGAGTGGCCGCCACTGCGTGAGTTGCTGCGGGACCACGGACACCGCTCCGTACTGGTACTGCTGGTGCCGTGCCTGTGGTGGCTCACGGGAGTGCTGGTGATCGCCTACCAGGTGGCCCGTTCGGCCCGCCGGATCGCCCGCCGCGTCTTCCCGACCCGTCCGGTGGGACGCATCGAGGACCACACGGTGCTGAGGGTGCAACGGGTGCGGGCGTGGGTCGCCCTCGCCATGTCAGGGGCCCTGCTGGCTGCGTACGGCGGTGCCTCGGATGCCTGGCGGCAGCTGATGCAACGGCTGTATCTCGCCCCTTGGTTGGCACTGGCGAGTGCGGTGCTGGTGGCGGCTGTGCTGTACGGGGCGGCCCGGCCCGGGAGGCGGCTGCTCATGCGGGCGCACTTCAGAAGCGCCGGTCTGTCGATCCTCAAGTACGTGGGCGCCTGGGCACTGCTGCCGCTGCTGTTCGGGGCGGCGTTCACCGGCATGGACGTGCTGATGCCGCACAGCGTCACCGAGACAACCCTGCCTGTGGTGTACGTGCTGGCGCTGGCCTACTGGTCACCGTTCTGGTGGATCGTCTACTTCCTGTGCTTCGCCTCCGGGCCGGCACTGCGCAACGGCTTCAACCTCTCCGCCATGCACGCGGCACTCCCGGCACTGGCAACCTCCGGCGCGGTCTGGGTGTTCGCCCTCGTCTGCCGCATCACGGCCGGCCCGCCACCGGGCCCGGAGGCACTCGCGTCCTGTATCCCGTTCTGCGGCCCGGTGTCGGTGACGGCACTGGCGTGGTGGGAGATCCACCGCCTGCGGCACCGGCACGGCATGCGCTGGCGCGACTGAACCCGGTGGTTTCCGCCCGTCACGCGCCAAGGCGTCGGGATGAGGGAGGCGAGGGGCCTTGCGGGGGAACCACGCGCCGGGCGAGCACCGCTTCCATGAAGACACTCGGCGGCTGGTATCGGTGAGCCGTGACGTAGTGGTGCACGAGATCGGGTGCGATCAACCATCTGCCGTCCTCGGACACGACTCTCACCTCGGCGGCGCCCAGGGCGACTTCAGTGCCGTTCACCTGCGCCAGAAGCGGGTGGCCGAGCTGTTCGCACCCGCGTCCCAGCCGACATGCATGCCAGCCTCTGCTCCTCGCACGAGACTCGTCGCGGCAGAGCACCCCCAGAGCATCGACGAAGGTGGTCTCGGCATCACCACGAGGAAACACCCAACCCGGCTCCAGCCAGCCCACGTTGACAGCGCACACTGCGTCAGGGATGGATTCAAGGAGGTACACGTAGGGGGAAAAGTCTCCGTAGCCTGTCAAAGGCGTTTCCCTCCCACATGCGGACCGTGACGGTAGTAACGTACACGCCGGTCGTAGCCGATAACCGTCGCAGTGAACCACTCGCATACCCGGAAAATACCCAGGGACCGAAAACCGAGCCCTCGCGTAATGTGCCGTCTCATGTCACACAGGTCATTCGGTCGCGCTATATTACTGGCCTGCTGATCTCTCACTCCAGAAGGTCATTAATATATACCAGAAGGCTTCCAGGCGTCGAATCCCTGTCGATTGTGTTCAAATTTTCCAGGAACTCAATATCGAGAAATCCGCTTGCGCAGAGCGCCAGGAGCGCATTCAACTCCGACTCCAGGGCGGCAAAGTTCGACTCGACTACCGCTGCGGCAGTCACCACCCCCGCAATGGTATTTACGTCCGCCCGCGAGAGTGACGGCACGATGTCGGTGATCTCGTCAGCAGAAGACTCCCTCTGTCTCGCGTCTGAAGTAGCGATGCCGCGAATGATATCCATCGACCGCTCCGCCGAAATAGTCATCTGGAGCTTTTTGTTCCTCAATAGGGAAGAGTGTGCTGGCTGGGCCACGGGATATGCGTATCATTGGCCGCATTGGGATTGCAGTTAGAAGCATCCACGTACACGGGCAGCGGAACGGGTTCCGTGCACGTCCGAAGGGTTCGCATTTCCCCAGCGTGCTGCGCGACTACAGGGCCATGCCACCGGAACAACCTGCGGCATCTCGTAACGGGGGGCTTCGACTGTCCGCTGTACATTGCCGTGGATGCGTGAGCAGCTTTACGGTGTCAAACATTTCCACAATGCACTCACCTGCATACCCACAGAAATCCGGCCGAGAATACCTGCACTTCTCGACACCCTCGATTCAAACACTGATATCAGCTGGATACAGCACATTCGAGCGTAGCCCTGCTGCTGAACTCGCGGATGCTCATCTCGCAGCCTCCAGGCCCAACTCTTCGTCAAAATGCACGGCCAAAATCGTACTTCATTCGGTTGCATAAGCTGAAATTTTTGCGAGAATAGCAAAATCAGAAACAGCCTGAAGTTTCATTTGACGGGAATCGAATCGCGTCGAGATCGCGCCCCCTTCACGAGTGATTATCAGGTCACCGATGATCGTCGTGGAGAAATTCTCCAAGCGCACAGACTGCAATCCAAATAGATCGATTTGGATTTGCACTGTATCGAAGCCCTGAGCAGCCCACTTACGCGGAGGAGGAGACGGATACTCGGCAAGGTCCATGCGCAACGTAAGCTGCGGCCCATCTCTCTTAAGGAAGACCTCATGCATCGAAACAGCCTGGAGTTGAGGTGTGCTGTCTCCGTAGATTGCGTGAATAGCTGTCGCATCAATAAGAGCGGTGGTCCAGTCCATGATGGTGGTTCCTAGTATTCGTAGTGCTGGGAAGTACCAGGGAGTTTACCTGTCCGCGGGTTATCGTAGGGGCGAACATTGAAATGACGCCCTTGGTCACCTACACCACCTTCGCCGAACTGGTGACCTGCGGAATGATCCTGAATTATCACCTTACCACCATCAGCTCGCGTGAATACATATTCGCGGGACACAATTGGTATACCACGTTCATCAACGATACGCGTTCCAAACTTGTCGGACATAGCTACCCTAGTAACCTCATCAGGATGTTGCGTACTCGGAATTCCGAGATCCCGTTTAGCCTCTCGAAATGCTTCACTCCGGCTTGCCAGATGTTTGTGTGTTGGTACATCACCACACCCCGGCGCCAGCCCCAGGGGGTCCGTCCACGTGTGGGGGTTCGGGACGTACGTCGTCGGGTTCGGGGACGGGGTGAGGCCCAGGGGGTCCGGGGTGGTGTAGCGGGCCGTCGTGGGGTCGTAGTGGCGGTGGAGGTTGTAGTGCAGGCCCGTTTCGGGGTCGTGGTACTGGCCCGGGAAGCGGAGCGGCGTGTACGCCGTCGCGTCCGCGTTCCACGTCGTGTGCCCCCACAGCGTGCTACGGGTCCGCCAGGCGATGCCGCCGCGCTCGTCGACGAGTTCCGTCGGGGTGCCGACGAGGTCGGTGACGATCGCGAAGAAGCGCGCGTCGATCTCCGCTTGCGTCGCCGCGTCCGTCAGCCGCTCGGTCTGCGTCAGCGGCGTGAACCCGTCGTGGTCCCAGGTGAGCGTCACCGGGTGGGGTAGGTCCGGGGCGGTCGTCGTCTGTTCGATGAGCACCGGCCCGTCCCAGGTGAAGTCCACCCGTTCGACGGTCTCCCCGTCCGCCCCGAGCCGCGCTTTCGACGTACGACGGCCCAGCACGTCGTACGTGTACCGCCAGGCCGTCCCGTCCGGTGTGGTCACCCCGGTGAGGCGGTCGTCGGCGTTCCACGTGTAGTGCCACGTGTCCGGCTTCCGGGAGAGGCGGGTCCGCCGGCGGAGGGTGACGCGGCCCGCCGCGTCGTGTTCGTAGCGGACGCGTCCGGCCGTCTCGACGCGGGTGCCGGTGTACGTGCGGGTGCCGCGCGCCTCCGGCAGGGCGTGGCCGCCGGGCCAGTCGGCGTGCGTCTGGTTGCCCGCGTCGTCGTACGCGTACGTCTCCGTCCAGCCCTCCGCCCGTACGCCGGTGACGCGTCCGGTGGCGTCCAGGTCGAAGTGGCGGGCGCCGGAGGGGTCGTCCGTCACGGAGGTGAGGTTGCCGTCCGCGCGGTAGGCGTAGCTGCGGTGCCGGACCGGCCGGGAGCCGGGCCCCAGTACGGTCACGTCGGTCAACCGGCCCGCCGGGTCCCAGAGTTGGGTCTGGGTGAGGGTGTCGCCCATGCGGCGGCCGGTCTCGCGTCCCGCCGCGTCGTGGGTGAAGTCCAGGGTGTGCCCGGAGGCGGTGACGGAGGTGCGGTTGCCCGCCAGGTCGTACGTGAACGTGGAGACCGCGCCGGACGGCGTCACCCGGCGGGTGCGGCGCCCCAGCGCGTCGTAGGTGTGGGTGAGGACGCGGCCGTCGGCGAACTCCGTACGGGCCCGGCCCAACTTGTCGCGCTGCCAGACCAGTTGGGTGCCCGGCCCGGTGGCTTCGAGGAGCCGCCCCGCCGCGTCGTACGCGAACGTGGTGACGTCGCCGTCCGCCTCTTTCCGTACGATCCGGCCGAGTTCGTCGTGGGTGTAGGCGACCGTGTCGCCCGACGGGCCGGTACGGGTGGCCAGTTGGCCCGCCGCGTCGTAGGCGTACGTGAGGGTGCGCCCGTCGAAGTCCGTCTCCGAGGTGAGCCGCCCCGCCGGGTCGTACGCGTAACTCCACACCAGACCCTGCGGGTCGGTGACGCGGGTGAGCCGCAGCTCGCTGTCGTGCGCGAACTCGTACCGCACCCCGTCCGGCCCGGTCTGCGCCGTCAGCAGGTCGAAGTGCGTGTACTCGTACGTGCTGACGCCGCCGTTCGCGTCCACGTGCGCGGTGCGGTTGCCCTCGCCGTCGTACGTCCAGCGCTGCCGCGCCCCGTCCGGCTCCGTACGGGACAGCAGCCGCCCCTCGACCGACCACTCCAGCCGGGTGACGGCGCCCAGCGGGTCGACCAGGGCGACGGGTCGGCCGAACGCGTCCCGCTCGTACGTGGTGACGGCACCGAGCGGGTCGGTGATCTCGACGGGGAGTCCGGCCGCGTCGCACCGTACGCGGGTGGTGCCGCCCAGCGCGTCGGTGACGGCCGTGAGGTGGCCGCGGGGGTCGTACGCGTACGCCGTGCGGTGGCCCAGCGGGTCGGTGGCGGAGGTGCGGTTGCCGCGGTCGTCGTACGTGTACCGCCACGTCGTGCCGTCCGCGGCGGTGGTGGTGACGGGGAGCCGCAGGTCGTTGTACGTGGCGCTGGTGGCGCGGCCGTCGGGGCGGGTCAGGGTGACGGGACGGGTGCCGGGCCCGTCGTAGCCGAGGCGGACGGTGCGGCCGAGCGGGTCGGTGCGGGACAGGACGCGGTGGTACGGGTCCCACTCGGTGCGGGTGACGGCGCCCAGCGGGTCGGTCTCGGCCACGATCTGGCAGCGGTCGTTGACCACGTAGCGGTAGACGTGGCCGCGCGAGGTGGTGACCGTGGTGACGCGGTGGCCGGTCTCCGGGTCGGTGTCGTCGTAGGCGAGGCGCAGCTGCACGTGCCCGTCGGTGCCGCCCTCGGCGACGCAGCGGTCGCGGTGGTCGTAGACGTAGTCGTAGCGGCGGTCGTTGGTGTCGGTCCAGGAGATGACGCGGTGCTCGTCGTCGTACGCGAACCGCAGCGGCAGTCCCGAGGAGCCGGTGACGGAGGTGAGGTCGGCGCCGGTGTAGCCGTAGCGGACCAGTTCGCGGCCGTCGAGGGAGAGGGCGGTGATCCGGCCGTCCGTCACGGCGAGGTCCAGGCGGTAGCCGCCGCTGTGGACGAGGGCCGACGGGGTGCCGTCCGCGTCGTACTCGAAGGTGATCGTGTGCCCGTTGCGGTCGCTGATCTCCTCCAGCGGTGCGACGCCGTCGCGCCCGTCCCCCGGCGGCCCGAAGTGGCGTACGAGGCCCGCGTCGTGGTCGGTGACCGTGTAGCCGCCGTCCGGGGTGCGGTCCAGGGGCCAGCGCGCTCCGGCGGAGGGCAGGACGGGCACGCCGGGCGCCGGGTGGGGGTACGCCAGCAGGCGGCCGTCCTCGGTGACGAACACGACGCCCTCGGCGTCCACCTCCAGCCGCTGGTCGGCCGTGCTGGACCAGGACGGGCCGAAGGAACGGCCCGCCGCGTAGCCGGACTCGACCCGCCGTACGAACACCAGCGGCAGCGCGCCGGGCAGGGTCACGTCCGTCTGCGGCAGGTACATCCGGCCGGTCGCCATGTCCACGGGGTCCGAGGGGCCGTTCGACACGGACTCCGGGGCGCGTCCGCTCCCGTCCGGCCCGTCGGGGTGCTTCCTCAGGCCGAGTCGGCCCGCGCGGGAGCCGGTCTTGAGCAGTCCGGCGCCCTTCGTACCGACCAGCTCGGGCGCCAGCTGGCCGAGGAAGTCCGCCGGGTCGCCCTGGAACGCCTTGGCCATGTTCTCCGCGGTGCCCTGCGGGTCGCGGGCCATCTGGTACATGCCGTTGGCGGCGGAGTTGAGGTTCGTCACGTAGTCGGCGGGGTTCATGAGGTTGTGCGGGTCCATCGGGTTGACGCTCCGCGCGAACGCGAGCACCCCCGCGGAGCCCTTGATCGCGCCGCCCGCGAGGTGGGTGACGTCCAGCGCGTTGATCTCCGCGTCGCTGGCGAACCGCCGGGCCGCCGAGGGTTTCGCCGGTGCCGCGCTCTTCGCGGCGCGGACCGCGGAACGGGCCCGTTCCGCCGCCTCGTCGCGCTGCCCGCGAGCGGCGGCGAGGATCTCCTGGGCCTCCTCGCGCAGCTTCGGCCCGGGGTCGCGGAACTCCCCCGGCGGCTTCGGGCGGGTCCCCGGCTCGTCCCCCGCGCGTACGGCGGCGTTGTACGCGTCAGCGGCGGAGTTGTACGTGTCGACCTTCGCGTGGTGGGCCTTCTCGGCGTCCTCGGACGCGGTCGCGGCGGCCTTCCACTTCGCGAGGGCCTCGCGGGCGCGGCCCTGCGCCCAGTCGACCGTTCCGGCGAAGTCCTCCAGCGCCTCGGCGGCCTTCTCGCACGCGTCGGCCGCCTCGAACCACTTCTTCGGTTCCGGGTCCAGCCGGTCTCGGAACGCCTCGGCCGCCTCGCCCTTCCAGTGGCCGGGGTCGAGGCCCTTCAGGCCGTTGCCGACCTTGTCGAAGGCCCGTTGGAAGTCGGCCAGGTGTCGGCCGGTGGAGCGGAGCTTGCCCGCGCTGCCGAAGACGAGTTCCTTCGGGTCGTCGGTCTGGCCGAGGGACAGTTCCGCGACGTCGGCGCCGAGCCGGTTGGCCGCCGCGTTCTTCGCGTGGCGTACGGCGTCGGCGCCGTCCTGCCAGCCCACGCCCTCCAGGCCGTCGGCGGCGAGTTCGCCGCCCTCGTCGATGACCTCCCCGGCGAACTCCTTGCCCTTGTCGACCCAGTCGTCGACCGGCCCCCAGCTCATCCGCCGTCACCGCCGGGCCGGAACGACTTCTGCGTACCGTCCGGGTTCGCCCACATCTCGTCGGTCTCCCGCTGCGCCTCGGCCATGGACTCCGGGCTGAGGTCGGGGCCCTGCGGGCGGAGCACGTCGCCCCAGCCGCGTTCGGCGGCCTCTTCCTGGGAGAGGCCCGGGTCGGCGGTGGAGTTCACGGAGTTGGCCGCGTACTTGAACGTGCCCTGCCAGTAGCGGTCCTCCGCGTGGAGCATCCCGGCGGACAGGCCGAGGGCGGCCGCGAGGGTGTTCGCGTCGCGGACGAGGCCGCGTACGCCCCACTCCCAGGTGTCGCAGAAGTCCTCGAAGTCGTCGGCCAGGCCGCCGTGCCCGGCCTCCTTCTTCGTCAGGGACAGGCCCTCGAAGCCGGAGCCCATGACGGACTCCGTGGCCGAGGCGCCCGACGACCTCAACTCGCCGACGGCCGCGTTCAGTCCGTCCTCGATCTGGCGCACCGCCTCCCGGCTGACGCTCAGATCGGCGTGCTCCCCGCTCACCCTGCCCCGCCCCGTCCCCGTACGTGTCCCGGCGGACCGCCGCCGCTGTCATGAGCACCGTACGACACGGGTACGGAGGGTCACCACGGGCGGTCGCGCGCGGGGCACGGGTAAGGGCGCGGACGGGGAACGGCGGGTCAGCGGCTCGTCGCTGACTGGGCCGTGGAGCCGCGCACGACCAGCTCCGGCTGGAAGACGAACTCCGTACGCGGCACCGGGTTCCCGCCGACCTCCTCCAGCAGGCCCTGCACCGCCGCGTGCGCCATGGCGCGGACCGGCTGCCGGACGGTGGTCAGGGGCGGGTCGGTGAAGGCGTTGAGCGCGGAGTCGTCGTACCCGACGACGGAGACGTCCTCGGGTACGCGCAGCCCGCGCTGCCGCGCCGCCCGTACGACGCCCAGCGCCATCAGGTCGCTGCCGCAGACGACGCCGGTGCAGCCCGCGTCCAGCAGCGGCCCGGCCGCCGCGTGCCCGCCCTCGACGGTGAACGGCGTGTGCTCCACCGATCCCCGTACGGCCCCGCCGAGTTCACGGAGCGCGTCCGCGAAGCCCTCCGCCTTGCGGCGGGACGGTACGAAGCGGCTCGGGCCGAGCGCCAGCCCGACGTGGGTGTGGCCGAGGTCGGCCAGGTGCCGTACGGCCATGCGGGCCGCCGCGCGGTCGTCCGGGGAGACGAAGGGGGCGCTGACCTTCGGGTTGCAGCCGTTGACGAGGACGAACGGGACGCCGCGGGCGGCGAGCCGGGTGTAGCGGCCGGGGTCGGCGGACAGGTCGGCGTGCAGGCCGGAGAGGAAGATGATGCCGGTGACGCCCCGTTCGACGAGCTGGTCGACCAGTTCGTCCTCGGTGGCGCCGCCGGGCATCTGCGTGCCGAGGACGGGCGTGTAGCCGTAGCCGCTGAGTGCCTGTTCGATGAGTTGGGCGAAGGCCGGGAAGATCGGGTTGGTCAACTCCGGGATGACCAGCCCGACGAGGCCCGCGCTGCGCTGCCGCAGCCGTACGGGCCGCTCGTAGCCGAGCACGTCGAGCGCGGCGAGGACCTTCTGCCGGGTGGCGGCGGCCACGCCCGCCCGGCCGTTGAGCACGCGGCTGACCGTCGCCTCGCTGACCTCGGCCTGGCGGGCGATGTCGGCGAGGCGGGCGGTGGGCAGCGGCGACGGTGCGGTCATCCGGCCGTCCACCAGACGGTGGTGTCGGCGGGTACGGCGACGGTGTCCGTACGGGGTGCGGGCACGTCGGCGCCGTGCGTCGGCGCGGGGCCGCTGGTGAGGAGCGTCCGCCCGGCGCCGAGGGTGAGTTCGGCGTCCTCGCCGGTGGTGTTGGTGGCGCACACGAACGCGCCGCGCCGGAACGCGAGCACCCCCTCGGGTGCGGCCAGCCACTCCACGGCGTCGCCCGCGCCGAGGTCGGGGTGGTCGCGGCGGACGCGGAGCGCCGCGCGGTACAGCTCCAGCGTGGAGTCCGGGTCGTCCGTCTGCGCCTCGACGCTGTACGCGCCCCACTCCGCGGGCTGCGGCAGCCAGCTGCCGCCCGTGCCGAAGCCGTACGAGCCGCCGTCCCGGCCCCGGGTCCAGGGCAGGGGTACGCGGCAGCCGTCGCGCAGCCCGTCCTGGCCGTTCGCCTTGAAGAACGACGGGTCCTGCCGCGCCTCGTCGGGCAGGTCCGTCACCTCGGGGAGGCCCAGCTCCTCGCCCTGGTAGACGTACGCGGAGCCGGGCAGCGCGAGCATCAGCAGGCTGGCCGCGCGGGCGCGGGCGAGGCCGCCGTCGAGGCGGGTGGCGTGCCGTACGACGTCGTGGTTGGAGAGCACCCAGGTGGTGGCGGCGCGTACGGGGCGGAGCGAGTCCAACGAGCCGTCGATGACGGCGCGGAGCGCGGTGGCGTCCCAACCGGCCTGGAGGTAGTGGAAGTTGAACGCCTGGTGCAGCTCGTCGGGCCGCAGGTAGAGGGCCGTACGGGCGGCGCTGGGCGTCCACGCCTCCGCGACACCGATGCGGTCGCCGCCGTACTCCTCCAGGACACGGCGCCAGTCGCGGTAGATCTCGTGCACGCCGTCCTGGTCGAAGAAGGGCAGCACCTGGTTGCCGAGGAGCTTCAGCTGGCCGCCGTGGCCCATGTCGGGCAGGCCCGCCGCCTTGACGAGGCCGTGGGCGACGTCGATGCGGAAGCCGTCGACGCCCTTGTCGAGCCAGAAGCGCAGGACGGTGCGGAACTCGTCGCGTACGGCCTCGTTCTCCCAGTCGAAGTCGGGCTGTTCGGGGGCGAAGAGGTGCAGGTACCAGTCGCCGGGGGTGCCGTCCGGGTCGGTCGTACGGGTCCAGGCGGGGCCGCCGAAGATGGACTCCCAGTCGTTCGGGGGCTCCTCGCCGTGGGCGCCGCGGCCGGGCCGGAAGTGGTAGCGGGCGCGCAGCGGCGAGCCGGGGCCCTCGCGGAGCGCCTGCCGGAACCACTCGTGCCGGTCGGAGGAGTGGTTGGGGACGAGGTCGACGATGACGCGCAGGCCGAGGTCGTGGGCGTCGCGGAGGAGGTCCTCGGCGTCGTCGAGGGTGCCGAACATCGGGTCGACGCGGCGGTAGTCCGCGACGTCGTAGCCGGCGTCGGCCTGCGGGGAGGCGTAGAAGGGGCTCAACCAGACGGCGTCGACGCCGAGTTGGGCGAGGTACGGCAGCCGGGCGCGGATGCCGGGGAGGTCGCCCATGCCGTCGCCGTTCCCGTCGGCGAAGGAGCGGGGGTAGACCTGGTAGATGACGGCGTCGCGCCACCAGCCCGTACGGTCGCCGGTGCCGCTGACGGGGGCGGTGTCGGCGGCGGCGGCGCGTACGGCGGTGGCCTCCCGTACGGCGGGGTGCTCGGCGACGTTCTCGGCGGTCTCGGTTCCGGCGGGGGTGGGGGTGTGCTGGGTGGTCATGTCTTCCCTGGGGTCGTGGCGTCCGTCGGCCGGGCTTTCGGGGTGCGGGTCAGGACTTGACGGCTCCGGCGGTCATCCCGGAGACGAGGTGGCGCTGTGCGAAGCCGAAGACCACCGCGGCGGGCACCGCGATGACGACCGCGGCGGCGGTCATGGAGCCCCAGTCGGCCCCGTAGCGGTTGACGAAGGTCTGGAGGCCGCCCGCGAGGGTGAGGTTCTCCTCGCCGGTCATGAAGGCCGTCGCGTACGCCACTTCGGCCCACGCGGTGACGAACGTGTAGAAGCCGGTGACGGCCAGTCCCGGCTTCGCCAGCGGCATGATCAGCCGCCAGAACGTGCCGAACGGGCTGAGCCCGTCGACCCGCCCCGACTCGTCGATGGAGACGGGCACGGTGTCGAAGAAGCCCTTCATCATCCAGGCGCAGAACGGCACGGCGACGGTGAGGTACGTGAGGATCAGCCCCACCGGCTGGTTCAGCAGGCCCAGCGTGGCGAGGGTGTTGTAGAGCGGCACGATGAGCACCGCCATGGGGAACATCTGGGTGATCAGCAGCACCCACAGCAGCGGCCGCATCCCGGGGAAGCGGAAGCGGCTGAGCGCGTAGCCGGTGGTGGCGGCGATGAAGACGCCGATGACGGTGGTGCCGACGACGACCAGCAGCGAGTTGGCGAACCAGTCGAGGAAGTACGTGTCGGCCAGCACGTGGTCGTAGTTGTCGAGGGTGAAGTCCTTCACCAGCGCGGTGGAGAACGCCTCGCCCTTCGGCTTGAACGACGTCACCAGCAGCCACAGCGGCGGGAACAGCGCGACGGCCGTCCCGACGATCAGGCCCGCGTGCAGTCCGGCGGAGGCCGCGGCGCTTCTCTTCCGGGTGCGCATCGTCACCACACCTCTCCCTGCTTGCGCAGTGCTCGTCGGTAGATCAGCGTGAAGAGGGACAGCAGGACGAGGATGAGCACGCCCCACGCGGCCGAAGTGGCGTAGTCCCGGGGGCTGTTCACGAACGACAGCCGATAGGCGTAGGTCACGAGGATCTCGGTCTCGTCCCCGGGCCCGCCCTGGGTGAGGAGGTAGATCACCGGGAACATGTTGAACGTCCAGATGGTGCTGAGCAGCACCACGGTGCCGCTGACCGCGCTGATGCCGGGCAGCGTGATGTGCGTGAAGCGCTGCCAGGGGTTCGCGCCGTCCATCTCGGCGGCCTCGTACAGCTCGTCGGGCACGGCCTGGAGCGCGCCGAGCATCGCGACGATCATGAACGGGACGCCCAGCCACACGTTCACGACGACGACCGCGACCTTGGCCCACGTCGGGTCGCTCAGCCAGGGCACGCCGTCGACGCCGCCGCCGTCGAGGACCTCGTTGAGGATGCCGTACTTCTCGTTGAACAGCATCTTCCAGGCGAAGACCGACACGAACGCGGGGACGCCCCACGGCACGATCATCGCGACGCGGTAGAAGGAGCGGCCCTTCACCTGCCGGTTGAGCATGTTGGCGAGGGTGAGGCCGAGCAGGAAGGTGACGCTGACGCAGCCGACGGTCCACAGGGCGGTCCAGCCGAGCCGGTCCCAGAAGACGCTGTCGGAGAGGATCGCGGTGTAGTTGTCGAGGCCGACGAAGTCGTACGTCGCCGGGATCTCGTTGACGCCGATGGTGCGGGCGACGTTCGACTCGTCGGCGTCGGTCAGTGACAGGAAGACGCCGCGGCCCAGCGGGTAGCCGATGATGAGGCCGATGACCAGCACGACCGGGGCGACCATCGCCCAGGCGTACCAGTGGCGTCGCAGCCGCCGCCCCAGTCGGCCGGGGGGCGCGCCGCGGCGGCCCTTCGGGTTTCCGTTCTCCGCGCTCCCGCCGCGGCCGCGGCCGGAGCGGTGCGCTCCGTCCGCGGCCGGCTCCGCGGGCCTGCCGGTGTCCACAGCCATGGGTGGGCCAGTCCCTACTTGTAGTCCTTGAGCAGCTTGCGGAACGCGTCGCCCATCTTCCCGGCGGCTTCCTCGGGCTTCGCGTCGCCGAAGAGGACGGCGTTCATCTGCACGCGTACGGGCTCGAACAGCGAGTTGGTCTCGGGGATCCAGGGACGCTGGTGGGCCTTGTCGACGGCGGGCTTGAAGAACTGCACCATCTCGTCGCCCTTGACCGAGGGCTTCTCGTAGACGGAGGCGCGCGTCGGCAGGAGGCTCAGCTCCTTCGTGGTCCGCTCCTGGACCTCGGCGGACGCCATGTACTTGGCGAACTCGTACGACGCGTCGAGGTTGCCGGAGCCCGCGTAGACGGAGAGGTTCCAGCCGCCCTGCGGCGCGGCCTGTCCGGCGCTGCCGCCGGGGACGGGGGCGACGCCGAGGTTGGCCGCGTCCTCGAACTGCTCGCCCTCCAGGGCGCCCGCGAGGTCCCAGGGGCCGTCGACGATCATCGCGGCGTCGCCGTCCTTGAACGCCTTGAGGCCGTTCTCCTGGCCGTTGTTGGCGTCGCTGGTGGCGGCGCCGGAGTCGACGAGGTCCTTCATCAGGGCGAGCGCGTCGGCGCCGGGCCCGTCGTCGACGGTGACCTTCTTGGCCTTCACGTCGAGCAGGTCGCCGCCCTCGCCGTAGAGGTAGGGGAGGAACCAGTACGGGTCGTCGCCGCGGAGGTAGAGGCCGGTGGCGTCGGTGGACTTCTCGATCTTCGCGGCGGCCTTCTTCAGTTCGTCGAAGGTCTTCGGCACCTCGACGCCCGCCTCCTTCAGCAGCTTCTTGTTGTAGAACAGCCCGAGGGTGTCGGTGACCTGCGGCACGGCGTACGTCTTGCCCTCGAACCGGGCGCTCCCGGCGGGTGCCTTGAGGAAGTCGTCCGCGCCGTCGAGGGCGGGGGTGCCGTCGAGCGGCGCGAGGTAGCCGAGGTGGGCGAAGTCCGCGACCCAGGCGACCTCGGTCCGCATCACGTCGGGGGCGCCGGAGTTGCCGCCCGCCGCGTTCTTGAACTTGGCGTTGGCGTCACCGAAGTTGACGTGCACGTACTTGACGTCGACCTCCGGGTACTTCTTCTCGAAGCCCTCGGCGATCTTCCGGTACGTGCCCTTCTCGGCGTCGTTCGACGTGTCCCAGTAGGTGACGGTGCCGGAGATCTCGCCGTCCGAGCCCTTGCCGTCACCGCCGTCCCCGCCGCAAGCGGTTGCCGCAAGTGCCAGCCCCGCTATCAGAGCGGTGGCCCCTATGCCACGGCGCATGTCGGTCCTCCCCAGGTGTGGCCCCGCGCCGTCGCGGCGCCCGGATGCCGAGGAACGTAACAGCGGCACCCCGGTTCCGAAAGACCTTGCGGCAATTTTCTGCAAGTACGACCGGGAGCGTTACCGGCGCACGCGCCACCACCCCGCGGACCGGCTCACGGGACCGCACGGGGGTCGCGTACGGCGCCCGCGCACCGCCCGTACGGCACCGCGCGCGCTGTGCAGCGCCCGAGGGCGCCCGGTACAGTCCGGACCGTGACCGCACGACTAGCTGACATCGCAGGGCAGGCGGGGGTCAGCGAGGCGACGGTCAGCCGAGTCCTGAACGGCAAACCGGGCGTCTCCGCTGCCACCCGCGAGTCCGTCCTCGCCGCGCTCGACGTGCTCGGGTACGAGCGGCCCGTACGGCTGCGGCAGCGCAGCGCGGGCCTCGTCGGGCTGATCACCCCGGAGCTGGAGAACCCGATCTTCCCGGCGTTCGCGCAGATCATCGGGCAGGGCCTGACCCGGCAGGGGTACACGCCGGTGCTCGCCACCCAGACCCCCGGCGGCTCCACCGAGGACGAGCTGACGGAGATGCTGGTGGACCGCGGCGTCGCGGGCATCATCTTCGTCTCCGGACTGCACGCCGACACCACGGCGGACACCCAGCGGTACGAGCGACTGCGCGGCCAGGGCGTCCCGTTCGTCCTCGTGAACGGCTTCTCGCCCAAGGTGCGCGCCCCGTTCGTCTCGCCCGACGACCGCGCCGCGATGCGGCTGGCCGTCACACACCTGGTGTCGCTGGGTCACCGGGAGATCGGGCTCGCGCTGGGGCCAGAACGGTTCGTGCCGGTGCAGCGCAAGATCGAGGGCTTCCTCGCCGCGATGACCGGGCAACTCGGCCTGACCGAGGCCGCGGCGCGGCGGCTGGTCGAGCACTCGCTGTACACCCTGGAGGGCGGCCAGGCCGCCGCCGGGACCCTGCTGGAACGCGGCTGCACGGCGGTGGTGTGCGCCAGCGACATGATGGCGCTGGGCGCGGTACGGGCCGCGCGGGAGCGCGGGCTGGCGGTGCCGCGCGACGTGTCCGTCGTCGGCTTCGACGACTCCCCGCTCATCGCGTTCACCGACCCGCCGCTGTCCACGATCCGGCAGCCGGTGACGGCGATGGGGCAGGCCGCCGTACGCGCGCTGCTGGAGGAGGTCGGGGGTACGCCGGCGCCGCACAGCGAGTTCGTCTTCCTGCCTGAACTGGTCGTTCGCGGGTCCACCGCCTGTCTTCCGGCATACTCCGAGCGCAGGACCGGTAAGGGTCAGGACCAGACCGCAGGATGACCGGCGGCACGGCCGTTTCTGGCAGACTGTTGCTCCATGGGGGCACCGACTGCGAGGACGAAGACAGCCCACGAGCCGGTCGCCGCGACCGACCCCGGTGAGGAGCGTCGCGGGACCGACCCGGCGGGGCGGGAGGGGCGTACGCGGACCGCGGCGCTCGTGCGGCGCGTGCGGACCCCCCGCAGACCCCGGCTCTGGTTCGAGATCGCCCTGATCGCGGTCAGTTACTGGACGTACTCCCTCATCCGCAACGCGGTGCCCGAGCAGCGCGACTCCGCCGTGCGCAACGCCGACTGGATCTGGGACACCGAGCACGCCCTCGGCCTCGCCTTCGAGCACTCCGTCAACCACACGGTGAACGGCGTGACCTGGCTCATCGTGTCGATGAACTACTACTACGCGACGCTGCACTTCGTCGTCACCATCGGTGTGCTCGTGTGGCTCTACCGTTGGCAGCCGGGCCGTTACGCGGCGAGCAGGCTGGTCATCTTCGCCACGACGGGCGTCGCCCTGGTCGGCTACTACCTGTATCCGCTCGCTCCCCCGCGCCTCATGCCGGGCGGCGACTTCATCGACACGGTGCAGTTGCACGGGACATGGGGCTCGATGGCGTCGGGGAACCTCGCCGACATGTCGAACCAGTACGCGGCGATGCCGTCCATGCACATCGGCTGGTCGACGTGGTGCGGCGTCATGATCTTCACGCTGGCGAAGCCGCTGTGGGTGCGGGTGCTCGGCGCGCTGTACCCGGTGGTGACCCTGTTCGTCATCGTGGCGACCGCCAACCACTTCTGGATGGACGCCGTGGGCGGCCTGCTCTGCCTCTCGTTCGGCTTCGCCGTGACACGCGCCTGGTACGGGCGGCTCCCGGCCCAGATGGCGCCCCAGGTGCCGCCACGGGCGGCGCTCGCACCGGCCTGACGGCGCGCGTGACGGGAGCGCCTGCCGGGGCGGCGCGCGGGGGCCGTACGGTGCGCCCGGCCGCGCCACCCGCCGTGCCCCGCCCGCCGTGCCCCGCCTGCCGTACGACGCCGGGTGACCCCGCGCTCACGTACCGCGCGGGCCCCGGTCACGTCCCGTAGAAGAGCCGCTCCATCACCGCGCGGGCCCGCCGTGTCGTCCGCCGGTAGTCGTCCAGCATCTCCCCGACGCCGCCGCCCGTACCACCCGTGCCGCCGTTGTGCTCCGGCTGCTTCGGCTCCGCCTCGTACCCCAGGTACCGCCCGACGGCGGCGAGTTCGCGCGGCTCGGACGGGAACGTGTCGCCGGGACGGCCGCGTACGAGCATCACGGCGTTGCGCACCCGCGTCGCGAGCAGCCACGCCTCATCCAGCGTACGGGCGTCCTCCGGGTTCAGCAGCCCGGCGGCGGTGGCGGCGGCCAGCGCCTCGCGCGTACGCGTCGTGCGCAGCCCCGGTTCCGCCGCCGCGTGCCGCAGCTGGAGCAGCTGCACCGTCCACTCCACGTCGGAGAGCCCGCCCCGGCCCAGCTTGGCGTGCGTGGTCGGGTCGGCGCCGCGCGGCATCCGTTCCGTCTCCATGCGCGCCTTGAGTCGGCGGATCTCGCGTACGGCGTCCTCGGTCAGCCCGTCCGCCGGGTACCGCAGCGGGTCGATCAGCTCCACGAACCGCGCGCCCAGCTCCGCGTCGCCCGCCACGGGCGCGGCGCGCAGCAGGGCCTGGCTCTCCCAGACCTTCGACCAGCGGCGGTAGTACGCGGCGTAACCGGCGAGGGTGCGCACCAGCGGGCCGGACCTGCCCTCGGGGCGCAGGTCCGCGTCGATGGTCAACGGCGGGTCGGGGGCGGGGAGTTGGAGCAGCCTGCGCATCTCGTTGGCGACGGTGAACGCGGCCTTCGCCGCCACCTCCTCGTCGTCCCCCGGCCGCGGCTCGTGGACGAACAGCACGTCGGCGTCCGAGCCGTAGCCCAGCTCGTGGCCGCCGAAGCGGCCCATCCCGATGACGGCGAAGCGGGTGGGCAGCTCGTCGCCCCAGTGGGCGCGTACGGCGGCGCGCAGGGCGCCCGCGAGGGTGGCGGCGTTGATGTCGGAGAGGGCGGCGCCCAGCCGGTCGACGGCGGGCGCGGGGTCCTCCGGGACGGGGCTGTCCTCGGTGCCGTACGCGCCGATGATGTCCGCGGCGGCCGTACGGAACAGCTCCCGCCGCCGTACGCCGCGCGCCGCCGTCACCCCCTGCTCCGGGTCGTCGGCGCGGCCGACGGCCGCCAGCACCTCCTGGTTGAGCGACTCCCGGCCGCGCGGCCGGAGTTCACGCGCGGAGCCGAGGAGGGCGACGGCCTCGGGGGCGCGCAGCAGCAGGTCGGGGGCGAGGCGCCCGGCGGACAGGACGCGCGCAAGGTTCTCGGCGGCGACACCCTCGTCGCGCAACAGCCGCAGGTACCACGGGGTCTTGCCCAGCGCGTCGGACACCTTGCGGAAGTGCAGCAGCCCGGCGTCCGGGTCCGCCGAGTCCGCGAACCAGCCCAACAGCACCGGCAGCAGCGTCCGTTGGATCGCGGCCTTCCGGCTCACCCCGCTGGCGAGCGCCTCCAGATGGCGCAGCGCGGTGCCCGGATCGGCGTAACCCAGCGCCTCCAGACGCTGCGCGGCCGCGCGCGGCGACAACCGGATCTCACCGGGGGCGAGTTGGGCGACGGCGTCGAGCAACGGCCGGTAGAACAGCTTCTCGTGCAGCCGCCGTACGGAGCCCGCGTGCCGCTTCCACGCCTTCTCCAGCTCCGACACCGGCTCCGTACGGAAGCCCAACGAGCGCGCCAGGCGCCGCCGTTCGGCCTCGTCCTCGGGCATGAGGTGGGTGCGGCGCATCCGGTAGAGCTGAATGCGGTGCTCCATGAGGCGCAGGAAGCGGTACGACGCGTCGAGCGCGGCGGCGTCCTGGCGGCCCACGTAGCCCCCGGCGGCGAGGGCGTCCAGCGCGGCCAGCGTGGTCGGGCTGCGCAGCGACGCGTCGTGCCGCCCGTGCACCAACTGGAGGAGCTGCACGGCGAATTCGACGTCCCGCAACCCGCCGGGGCCGAGCTTCAGTTCGCGCTCCACGTGCGCCACGGGGATCGCCTCGACGACGCGGCGGCGCATCTTCTGCACGTCGGCCACGAAGTTGTCGCGTTCCGACGCCTGCCACACCAGCGGCGCCACGGCCTCCACGTACGCGGTGCCCAGCGCGGCGTCCCCGGCCACCGGCCGCGCCTTCAACAGCGCCTGGAACTCCCAGGTCTTGGCCCAGCGTTGGTAGTACGCGAGGTGGCTGCTGAGGGTGCGTACGAGCGGCCCGTTCCGGCCCTCCGGGCGGAGGTTGGCGTCCACCGGCCAGATGGTGCCCTCGCGGGTGGTGTCGGAGCAGATCCGCATCATGCGGGACGCCAGGCGGGTGGCGGCCCGTACGGCCTCCTCCTCGCCGGAGTCGGCGGACGGGTCGGCGGGCTCGCCGACGAAGATGACGTCGACGTCGGAGACGTAGTTCAGCTCGCGGCCACCGCACTTGCCCATCGCGACGACCGCGAGGCGGCAGGCGGCGGCGTCCGCCGGCTGCTCCGCCGAGGCCAGGGCGAGGGCGGCGCGCAGGGTGGCCGTCGCCAGGTCCGCCAGCTCGGCGGCGGTCTCGGCCAGGCCCGTCGTCTCGCACACGTCGCGCGCGGCGATGGCCAGCAGGCAGCGGCGGTAGGAGACGCGCAGGTCGTCGGGGTCGGCGGCGGCCGCGAGGGCGGCCTCGAACTCCGCGACGCCCGGGTGCAGATCGGCCGTCTCGTACGTCACCAGCGCCTGCCAGTCGGCGGGGTGGCGGGCGAGGTGGTCACCGAGCGCCTCGGACGCGCCGAGCACGCCCAGCAGGCGGTCGCGCAGCGGCTTGGCGGTGAGGAGGGTGTCGAGCAGGGGCTGGGCGGGGTTCGGGGGGTTCGCGGGGGGCGTCCCCTTCGGGGCGGCGGAGGCGTCCGAAGGCTCCGCCCCCTCCGGCGGCTCCGGCGGGGCGAGCGCCTCGACGAGCCGTACGAGGCCGAGCAGCGCCAGGTCCGGGTCGGCGGTCGCGGCGAGCGCGTCGAGGAACAGCGTGTCGTCCCGTACGGGTTCCAGACCCGGTGTGTCGAGGAGCCGCCCCGCGTCCGCCGGGTCCTGGAACCCGCGCCGCAGCAGCTGCCCGAACCTGCTGTCCCGTCGCCCGCCCTGCGCCACGTCCAGTCCACGCCCTCTCACGTCGTCCCGCGCCGTACGCCGTCACCACGTCGTACGCCGTCCACCGCGCCGGGTGCCACCACGCCGGGCGCCGTTCGCCGCACCCGTGCGCGGTCGCCCCGTACGTCACTCCCGGCCGCTCCCGCGAACCGGCCCGCCGACCATCATCACCGCGCCGGGGCCGCACGTCGACCTGCCCCGACGGTGCGTCGCGGCGGGGGCGTCGCGCGGGCACGTCGTGGCGGGGCGGAAGCGGGCGCGGTCGTCCGGCTCGTACGGGACCCGGCTCACGTACCGGCGGCGGTCGCCGTCCCCTCCGCGACGGGGCGTACGCCGCCCTCCGGCGCGCAGTGCTCACCCGCGTCGTGGGCGCGGCTGGAGGTGGCGATGATCGCGTCGAGCCGCTCCCGGGTGCCGGTCAGCTCGGTGATCTGCCCCTGGATACGGTCCCGTTCGGCCGTCAGGCGTCCCAGCAGCTCCGGCGTGACCTCGCCGGTCACGACGCAGGGCAGGATGCCCAGGATGGTCCTGCTGGACAGGCCCGCGCCGTACAGCCGCTGGATCATGCGGACCCGGTCGACCGCGTGGTCCGCGTACTGCCGCTGCCCGCCGGGGCTGCGCTCGGAGAACAGCAGGTGCTGCTCCTCGTAGTAGCGCAGGGCCCGTACGCTCACGCCCGTCCGCGCGGCCAGTTCACCGATGCGCACCGCTCCCCCGCCTCCCGTGTCGCTGTGTCCCCGTGTCCCGTCCGGGGTCCTGGTGTGTGATCCGGACGACATCACTTGCCTCTGACGTCAGTGTCAGGTTTTAGCGTAGCCGACACGGAGCCGCACGGACCCGCCCGTACCGGACGGAGGCGCGCTGCACCGGACCGTACGGCGCGCGCAGCCCGTACGGAACCGTACCGAACCACCCCCGGCACCCCTGGAGCGAACGCCATGACCAGCCTGTTCGACAGCCACCAGCTCGGCTCCCTGAAGCTGCCCAACCGCGTGGCGATGGCACCCATGACCCGCGCCCGCGCGACCACCGACGGCATGCCGACCGCCTCCATGGCGACGTACTACGCCCAGCGCGCCACCGCCGGACTCCTCGTCTCCGAGGGCGTGCAGCCCAGCCTCCAGGGCCAGTCCAACCCGTACACCCCCGGCCTGCACAGCCCCGAACAGGCCGCCGCCTGGCGGCCGGTGACCGACGCCGTACACACCAACGGCGGCCGCATCTTCGCCCAGCTCATGCACGGCGGACGCGTCGCGCACCCGGAGGTCGCGGGGTACGTACCGGTCGCCCCGTCCGCCGTACGGCTCGACGCCGAGCTGTTCACCGGCCCCAAGGGGCTGCTGCCCGCGCCCGTACCGCGCGCCCTCTCGACGGCCGAAGCGGCGGCCGAGGCGCGGGTGTTCGGGGAAGCGGCCCGCCACGCGGTCGACGGCGGCTTCGACGGCGTGGAACTGCACGGCGCCAACGGCTACCTGATCCAGCAGTTCCTCTCCACCAACGTCAACCGACGCACCGACGCGTACGGCGGCCCCGCCGCCCACCGCGTACGGTTCGCCGTCGAGGCGGCGGAGGCCGCCGTCGACGCGATCGGCGCGGACCGCGTCGGCATCCGCCTCTCCCCCGGCGGCACGGTGTGGGGCATGGCGGAGGACGACGCACCGGAGCTGTACGCGGCCCTGCTCGACGGGCTTGCCGCGCTGGACCTCGCGTACATCCACGTGCTGGTCGGGGACGACGAGGACGCGATGGTGGCGCTGCGCAAGGCGTGGCCGAACACGTTCATCGCCAACCCCGGCGGCCAGATCGGCCCCCGCCCCACCACCCACGCGGACGCCGAACACTGGCTCGGCCTGGGCGCCGACCTGGTCAGCTTCGGGCGCGCGTACATCGCCAACCCGGACCTGGTCGAACGGCTGCGCACGGGGGCGCCGTTGAGCGAGGACGACAAGACCACCTGGTACCAGGGCGGCGACACGGGCTACCTCGACTACCCGCACCACGTCCCGTCCGCCGAGCCTCTGCCGGAGGCGGGGGCGGGGGCGGGGGCGGGGGCGGGGGCGGGGGCGGGGGCGGCCTGAGGGGACCCGCGCGTGCGGGGGCGGGTCCATCCCCGCGCGTGCGGGGAGCAGTGCTGATCGCGGAGGCCGTGGAGGCGCCCGAGGGGTCCATCCCCGCACGTGCGGGGAGCAGGCTTGCTGAGCTGCGGGTTTGGGCGGGCTCGGGGTGGTCTGAGCAATTACTGGAGATGCGGACATTTCCCCCACCCCCGAAGTCCCGAGCGCCGCCCTCACAAGGCAGTCGTCAGCAGCCGGTTCACCCACCCCCTCACAACACCGGCAGGTTCTTCCGCAGTTCGAACGCCGTGACCTCCGAGCGGTACTCCTCCCACTCCTGCTTCTTGTTGCGCAGGAAGAAGTCGAAGACGTGCTCCCCCAGCGTCTCCGCGACCAGTTCGCTGCGCTCCATCAGCGTGATGGCCTCGCCGAGGTTCTGCGGGAGGGGTTCGATGCCCATGGCGCGGCGTTCGGAGTCGGAGAGGGCCCAGACGTCGTCGTCGGCGCCGGGGGGGAGTTCGTAGCCCGCTTCGATGCCCTTGAGTCCGGCGGCGAGGAGTACGGCGTACGCGAGGTACGGGTTGGTGCCGGAGTCGAGGGAGCGGACCTCGATGCGGGCGGAGCCGGTCTTGCCGGGCTTGTACATCGGTACGCGGATGAGCGCCGAACGGTTGTTGTGCCCCCAGCAGATGTACGACGGCGACTCGCCGCCCTCGCCCGCCGTGCGCTGGGAGCCGCCCCAGATGCGCTTGTACGAGTTCACCCACTGGTTGGTGACGGCGGAGATCTCGCCCGCGTGCCGGAGGAGGCCGGCGATGAACGAGCGGCCGACCTTGGAGAGTTGGTACTCGGAGCCGGACTCGTAGAAGGCGTTGCGGTCGCCCTCGAAGAGGGAGAGGTGGGTGTGCATGCCGGAGCCCGGGTACTCCGAGAAGGGTTTCGGCATGAACGTCGCCTGCACGCCCTGTTCCAGCGCCACCTGCTTCATGACGAGCCGGAAGGTCATGATGTTGTCGGCGGTGGACAGCGCGTCGGCGTACCGCAGGTCGATCTCCTGCTGGCCGGGGGCGCCCTCGTGGTGGGAGAACTCGACGGAGATGCCCATCGATTCGAGCATGGTGATCGCCTGCCGCCGGAAGTCCTGGCCGACGTGCTGCGGTGTGTGGTCGAAGTAGCCGGACGAGTCGGCGGGGGTGGGGCGGGTGCCGTCGACCGGCTTGTCCTTGAGCAGGAAGAACTCGATCTCGGGGTGCGTGTAGAAGGTGAATCCGAGGTCGGAGGTACGGGCGAGGGTCCGCTTGAGCACGTAGCGCGGGTCGGCGTACGAGGGCGAGAGGTCCGGCATCAGGATGTCGCAGAACATCCGCGCGGTGCCGGGCGCCTCGGCCCGCCAGGGCAGGATCTGGAACGTGCCGGGGTCGGGCTTGGCGATCATGTCCGACTCGTAGACGCGGGCGAAGCCCTCGATCGCGGACCCGTCGAAGCCGATGCCCTCGTCGAACGCCTGCTCAAGCTCGGCGGGTGCGACGGCGACGGATTTCAGGAACCCGAGGACATCGGTGAACCAGAGCCGGACGAACCGGATGTCGCGTTCTTCGAGCGTCCGGAGCACGAATTCCTGCTGCTTATCCATATCCACCATCCTCGCTGGTCAAGCCGCCTGCCGCGACGCCTCGGCGCACAAGGGGGCACGTCGCGGCACACGACCATCCCACCACAGGTTTTCGCGGGCGTTACGGCCCCGCGCCCCGCGCCTGGCGGGTGTGCCCCGGTACGGGTGCGGCGCGGAGGCGCCCCCGTACGGCGCGGGGTGGCCGTACGGGGGCGCGGGTTCCGGCCCGCTGCGGGGCCGGGGCGGCCGGACGTCTCGGTCCGGGCGGGTCCGGCGTGGTCAGGGCCGGCCCGGCCGGGGAGGCGGGGCCGCCGGACCGGCCGCGTTCCGTCGGGGAACGCGGCCGGTCAGGGCGTGGCCGGTGGATCAGCCGTGGGACGCGGTCAGTTGGGGAAGGGGACGGCGTCGGAGGCGTCGGCGTGCCAGTTGGTGGCGATGGGGTCGATCACGGTGGCGGTGCTCGGCAGTTCGAGAGTGACCGAGTGCGTCGTGTCGCCCAGCAGCGACAGGTGCAGGAAGTCGTACTGCAAGCCGCCGTCCTCGTTCACCGGCTTCGGGTTGATCCCCGCGTACGCCTCCGTGTCACCCGTCAGCCGCACGCTGTCCGACACCGCCTGCTGCGCCGGGGACACCTCGCTGTCCGCCGACGAACCGAACGACGCCGACGGGTACACGCCCTCCAACCAGCACGTGACCCCCGGCTTCGCCTTCGCCGTGATCTGGTAGTAGCCACCCGCCTGCGACTTCTCACTCACCGAGAAGTCCAGGTCGTTCGTCCCGCACGTGGGCTCCACCCCACCCGAGGCACCACCCGACGCGGCGGTCGCCGTGACGGCCGCGCCACCGGCGAGCGCCAGCCCCGCGACGGCGGCCAGGACGAGACGGGCGGGACGGGAGGACATACGTGCACGCATCGGAATCTCCATGGGTTCGGATCGGTGCGTCCGGCGGATCGACCGGACGACCGCAGCGTGTCCGGTGATCCGTCCCGGCCGCCACGGATGGCGGGCCATCCGGGACGCTGGAACGCCGGAACAGGCCCTGACCTGCGGGAACACCGACCGCCTGGAACGGCTTCCCGGGACGCCCGGCCATGTCGTACGGGGTCCCGCGACCCCGCCGTACGGGTTTCCGCGCCTGGTCGACGGGCGCGCCCTAGGCCAGCCCCAGCACCGGCAGGCACTCCGCGACGCCGCTGAGTTCGATGTCGTTCCGGCGGTGCCGCTCCCACGTGTCGCGGGTCAGCCGCCAGCGCTGGATGCGCGCGGGTTCGCCGCGGCGGGTGTCCCAGTCGGCGCCGTTCGGCTCGTAGCCGAGGGCGCGGGAGACGCCGTTGGAGGCCACGTTGTCGACGAACGCGTCGCTGCCCGCCTCCTGGGCGCCGAGCCCGGCGAAGGCAAGTTCCAGCAGGGCCGCCCGCATCTCCTTGCCGAGGCCGCGGCCGCGCGCGCCGGGCGCCAGCCACGCGAAGCTGGACACCGTGCCGAAGCGCGCGAAGTCGGTGGCGACGAGGTCCTGCGTGCCGACGGGTTCGCCGTCGACGAGCACCGCGAAGTACAGCCGCCAGGCGTCCGGGCTCATCCGGGAGCGGCCCGCCCAGACGGCGCGCAGCCAGCGCCACTCGCGTTCGGGGTTGTCGGCGTAGAACGAGATCGGGTCGTCGAACGGCCACGGCTCGGTGTCGGCGATCCCGGCCCGTACGAGCGGTACGAGTCGTTCCAGCAGGTCGTCGGTGGCTCCGGCCAGGGTGAGGCGGGGCGTGCGGACCGCGAGGTTCAGCGGGGGGTAGGTGTGGGGCACGTACCGACGCTAGCCAGGGGGCCGGGGCGCCGCACCCGGGTTTCCCGGCGCCCCGCCACGGCCCGCCACGGCCTCCCGCGGGCTCACGCGTCGAGCCGCTTCGCCTTCCCGAGCGCGGCGGCCAGGCCCTCGACCACGGGCGCCCAACCGAGGTGGCTGCACCGCTCCTCCATGGCCCAGGGCAGGGTCTGCCCGGCCTTCACGGCGGGGAGCCCGGCCCAGACGGGGTGCTCGGCGAGGTCCTTCTCGCTCGGGGCGGCGGTGCGGTTGTCGAGCAGCAGCAGGTCGGCGTGGTACTTGTCGGCGTTCTCCCAGCTGAGGAACTCCCAGAAGCCCCACTTGTCGCTCTTCTTCCCCTCCACGAACTCGACGCCGAGGTCCTTGAAGTAGTGCAGGTCGACGTACGAGTCGGGCACGGCCACGTACATCTGCTCCGCGTCCCCCGTCATGGCCAGCACCTTCAGGCCGCGCTTCGCCTTCGCGGCGTCGCGCAGCGTCCGCTCCGCGCGGCGGAAGCGCTCCTTGGCCGCGGTGACCTTCGCGGCCTGGAGGTCGGCGCCGAGGGAGGCGGCCAACTCCTCGTACTTCTTGAGGGGTTCGAGCAGGGACGCGTGCGCGAACGAGATGCCCGCCGTGGGCGCGAGCCGGGCGATCTTCTTGCTGGACTCGGCCGGTACGAACCACAGGTCGGGCGGCGGGAACATGTTGCTGACGAGCAGGTCGGGGCGCAGCTCCGCGTACTTCTCGATGTTGAAGTCGCCGAAGGCCGTGCCCAGGCTGGTGAGGCCGTCCGGGCTGAGGGCGCCGAGCTGCGGATTGGGCTTGCCGTCGACGGGCTCGCTGGGGCCGAAGATCCCGGCGCACTCCACGCCGTAGTCGTGGAGTGCGGCGGCGGTGCTGACGTACGCGACGATGCGTTCCGGCCGCTTGTCGGCCTTCAGCTTCTTCCCGCGGTCGTCGGTGAAGGTCCAGGGGCCGGAGGCGCCGGAACCGTCGCCGCCCGAGCCGCCGTCGTCGTCGCCGCATGCCGTGAGGAGGGCGCCGAGGCCCAGCGCGCCGCCCGTGGCGAGCAGTCCGCGGCGGGAAAGAGGGGTGCCGGGAAGGGAGTTGGACACCGGGGGCTCACTCTCGGAACGGGTGGGGGCGGGTGGGTTTAGGCAAGGCTAACCTCATCCGTTCACTGGCCGAAAGTCACCCCCGGTGTCGGAGGTGCGTGCGGCGAAGCGAACATGCCGGAACGGCATGAAACTTTGCCGCCGGCCCGGACCGCGCCGCATCGTGCGAGGGACCAGCCCGCCCCGAGCGAAAGAGGCACCGATGCACGAGACCACCGACTCCGCGACCTTCTGGGAGACCCACTACAGCGGGCTCGACGCCAGTTGGGGCACGCGGCCCAACGAGGTGCTGGCCGCCCTCGTCACCGACCTCGCCCCCGACCCGGGCACCGCGCTGGACCTGGGCTGCGGGCACGGCGGTGACGCGCTCTGGCTCGCCGGACGCGGCTGGGACGTCACCGCGACCGACGTGTCGGCCACCGCGCTGGGCCGGGTCGCCGCGGGCGCGGCGGACGCCGGGCTGGCCGACCGCGTGCGCACCGACCGGCACGACCTCGCCGCGACCTTCCCGGAGGGCTCGTACGACCTCGTCAGCGCCTGCTACTTCCACACCCCCGTCGACCTCCCCCGCGCGCGGGTGCTGCGCCGCGCCGCGCGCGCGGTGGCGCCGGGCGGGCTGCTGGTCGTGGTGGACCACGCCTCCGTGGCGCCCTGGTCCTGGCGGACGGACGAGGAGGTGCGCTTCCCGGCGCCCGAGGAGGCGTTGGCCTCGCTGGCGCTCGACGACGGCTGGCGGACCGAGCGGTGCCACGCGCCCCGGCGCGTCGCGACCGGGCCCGGCGGGCAGCGGGCGGAGGTGACGGAGAACGTCGTGGTGGTACGGCGCGCGGCCCGCTGAAGCGCGCACCGCCGCCCGGTCGCGGACAGGACGCCGTACGCGGGGCAGGACGCCGTACGCGCCGCGTGGCGCACCAACGCCGACCGCGGCCCTGCGCTTGCGCGCGGGACCGCGGTCGGTTGTGGGGGGTGTGTTGCGATGGATCGTCAGGCGACGGTCCGAACCTTCGTCAACCCGTCAGGGTGTCACTCGACGATGTTGAGCAGCAGGTTCGGGGAGCCCTCGCCGGGGTTGCCGACGACGTCGGCCGAGGCACCGTCGGTCAGCGCCTTGGAGACGTCCTCGGGGGTGGCGTCGGTGTGACCGGCCAGGTAGACGGCCGCGGCGCCCACCACGTGCGGGGTGGCCATCGACGTGCCCGAGAGGGTCTCGGTCGCGTCGTCGCCGGTGTTGTAGCCCGCGGTGATGTCCACGCCCGGGGCGTAGATGTCCAGCACCTCACCGAAGTTGGAGAAGTCGGCCTGCGCGTCGGTGTCGTCCGTGGCACCGACCGTGATGGCCTCCTTCACCCGCGCCGGGGAGGAGCTGCCGGCGTCCGAGCCCTCGTTGCCCGCGGCGACACCGTAGGTGACACCGGAGGCGATCGAGTTCTTGACGGCCTCGTCCAGGGCCTCGTCCGCGCCGCCGCCGAGCGACATGTTGGCGACCGACGGGCCCTCGTGGTTCTCGGTGACCCAGTCGATGCCCGCGACGACGCCCTCGGTGGTGCCGGAGCCCTGGTCGTCGAGGACGCGGACGCCGACGACGCTGGCCTTCTTGGCCACGCCGTACTTCTCACCCGCGACGGTGGTCGCCACGTGCGTGCCGTGGCCGTTGCCGTCCTGGGCCTCTTCGTCGTTGTCGACGGCGTCGAAGCCGTCCTCGGCGCGACCGCCGAGGTCCGAGTGCGTCTTGAGCACGCCGGTGTCGATGATGTACGCCGTGACGCCCTCACCGGCGGCGTCCGGGTACGTGTACTTCTCGTCGAGCGGCAGCTCGGGCTGGTCGATGCGGTCCAGGCCCCAGTTCTCGGGGCTGGGCTGCTCGCCGGAGATCTTGTGCTGCTGGTTGGCGTACACCTTGTCGACCGCCGGGTCGGCGGCCAGTTCCTTCGCGTCCTGCGCGGACATCGACGCGGAGTAGCCGTTCAGCGCGTGGCTGAACGTGCGCTTCACCTTGCCGCCGTGGTCCGCGACGACCGACTTGCCGTCCGCTGAGGACGCCTTGAAGGCCGACTTCTTGAGCGTGACGATGTAGCTGCCCTTGATCGCCGTCTCGGACTTCGCACCGACGACCGTGCCCTCCGCGGGAGCGGCGTTGGCGCTGGGCAGGGCCACCACCGTGCCGATGGCCGCGGCGGCGACCGCGGCGGAGATCCCGACGGCGAACTTCTTGCGCTTTGCTGCCATAACCGAGGGTCCTTTTCCTGTGGGGGTAGGCGCCGTGTGAGGACGCTTGCGGAGCAGCCAAGCGCATTCACTGGCGAGTAACAAGGGCTGTGGAGAAACGGGCAATTGGCGCTTCGGTCAGCAATACGGGTCGAGTCGCCGCCTCGTTTTACGATCCCCTTACTCGATCCTTCCCCGCACGTTTGAGATCCGGAACGCCCACGGGGCCCGGCCCCGGCCTCCCCCACCGGACCGCGCCCCCGCGTCGGGCCGCCACCGACCGCCCCTGACCGGCCCGTTCACCCGGATCGGGGCGCGGGTCCCGGCGAGGGCACGGCCCCCGGCCCCGCTCAGCCCTCCGGCGTACGGTCCTCGCCCGGCGCCACGAACCCCTGCCCCGCGGCCCGCAGTCCGAGCTGGAAGCGGGTCGTCGCCCCGAACCGTTTCATCAGGTTCCGCATCCGGCGCTGGAACGTGCGGTGGCTGATGCCCAGTTGCCGCGCCATGACCTGGTCGGTGAGGCCCGTGCTGAGCAGCGCCAGGAGCCTTCCGTCCTCGTCCGGTTCGGGTCCGCCCGGCGTCGCGCCGGAGCGCTCCGCGAGGTGGTCGCTGAGCGGCAGCGCGCCCGCCCACAGCACCTCGAAGAACTCGCACAGCGCCTCCAGCAGCCCCGAGGGGTGCACGACGACGCTGCTGGCCACCTCGTACGGCGCCGCGCGCAGCGGGACCAGGCCGAGGCGGTCGTCGGCGATCATCATCTTCGTGGGCGTGTGGGCCATCACCCGGGCCTCCTCGCCCAGTTCGGCGCAGGCCTCGATGTCCATGTCCAGGCGGTGGAAGGTGGCCAGGCCGTCCATGTCGTAGATCACGCGGTAGCCGACGCCGCGCCGCATGGTCTGCTCCTGGAGCGGCATCATCCCGGTCCTCGGATCCCGCCGGTCCGGACCGCTGTTGACGTACGGCGGCCGGTCGATGCCGCGGATCTGCTGGCGCGCGCTGCGCTGCAACTGGTCGACCTGCTGGATCACGGCCGCCCGGCCGGTGACGATCTCCACGACGTCGGTCGGGTCGCGGGTGTCGCTGTTCGCCCGGAAGCGGGCGGCGAGCTGCTGCACATGGCGCCGCGCGCGCTGCAACTCCTCCTCGCGGGCGGCCAGGAGCGTGTCGAACGCCACGTCCGGCGAGACCGGCAGGTAGCGGTCCGGTTCGCCGCGGGAGCCGCTCACGCGCTCGACGAGGTTCAACTCCTGAAGCGCCGTCAGCGTCGCCCGTATCCGGGTGGCCGGGACGCCCAGCGCGGCCCGCAGGTCGGGCACGGTGAACGCCCCGTCGACGAGCGCCTCGTAGGTCTGCTGCTGTACGGGGTCCAGATCCAGCGCCTCCAGCATGGACGCATCATGTTCGGCATGGCGAGTTCGCGTCAATGTCGTAACCCCGCCAACCCGCGCGGAGGTCGACGCGCGTGGACCCGTACAGGGCTCGTACGCGGCGCGCGCACCGGGCGCGTACGGGACGGCTCGGCCGCCGCGCGTACGCGGGGTCCCGGTGGCGGCGGGAGGGAGGGCGCGGGCCGCCCACCCCATCGCGTCAGTAAGACGATTACAGTGGAGGGCGTGCCTCAACTACGTCTCGCCCTGAATCAGATCGACTCGACCGTCGGGGATCTCGACGGCAACTCCGCGGCCGTCGTCCACTGGACGCGGCACGCCGTCCGGCAGGGGGCGCACCTGGTCGCGTTCCCCGAGATGATGCTCACCGGCTACCCCGTCGAGGACCTGGCGCTGCGCGCCTCGTTCGTCGAGGCGAGCCGCGCCGCGCTGCGCGCGCTGGCCCGGCGGCTGGCCGACGAGGGCTTCGGGGACACCCCCGTCGTCGTCGGCTACCTGGACCGCGCCGAGCAGCCGCAGCCCCGTTACGGCCAGCCCGCGGGCGCCCCGCGGAACGCCGCCGCGGTGCTGCACGGCGGTGAGGTGGTGCTGACGTTCGCCAAGCACCACCTGCCCAACTACGGCGTGTTCGACGAGTTCCGCTACTTCGTGCCGGGCGAGACGCTGCCGGTGGTCCGGGTGCGCGGCGTGGACGTGGCGCTGGCCATCTGCGAGGACCTGTGGCAGGACGGCGGCCGGGTGCCCGCGGCCCGTACGGCCGGTGCCGGGCTGCTCGTGTCGGTGAACGCGTCGCCGTACGAGCGGGACAAGGACGACACCCGGCTGGAGCTGGTCCGCAAGCGGGCGCAGGAGGCGGGCTGCACCACGGCGTACCTGGCGATGATCGGCGGGCAGGACGAGCTGGTCTTCGACGGCGACTCGATCGTGGTGGACCGGGAGGGGCGGGTGATCGCGCGGGCGCCGCAGTTCGAGGAGGGCTGCGTGGTGCTCGACCTGGAGCTGCCCGCGGCGGGCCCGGTGCCGTCCGGCACGGTCGACGACGGGCTGCGGATCGACCACGTGACGCTGTCGGCGGAGCCGCTGCCCGCGTACGAGCCGGAGGTGACGGGCAGCGAGGCGCCGCGTCTGGAGGACGCCGAGGAGGTCTACACGGCGCTGGTCGTGGGCCTGCGCGCGTACGCCGCGAAGAACGGCTTCCGCTCGGTGCTCGTCGGTCTCTCCGGCGGCATCGACTCGGCGTTGACGGCGTCGATCGCGTGCGACGCGGTCGGCGCGGACAACGTGTACGGCGTCGCGATGCCGTCCCGCTACTCCTCCGACCACTCCGTCGAGGACGCGGAGGAGCTGGCCCGCCGTACGGGGCTGCGGCTGCGCACCGTGCCGATCGCCCCGATGTTCGACGCGTACATGGAGTCGCTGGGCCTCACCGGTCTCGCCGAGGAGAACCTCCAGTCGCGGCTGCGCGGCACGACGCTGATGGCGCTGTCCAACCAGGAGGGCCACATCGTGCTCGCCCCGGGCAACAAGTCCGAGCTGGCGTGCGGCTATTCGACGCTCTACGGCGACTCGGTCGGCGCGTACGGGCCGATCAAGGACGTCTACAAGACGACCGTCTTCCGCCTCGCGGAGTGGCGCAACCGCGCCGCCGCCGAGCGCGGTCACACCCCGCCGATCCCGGAGCGTTCCATCACGAAGCCGCCCAGCGCGGAGCTGCGCCCGGACCAGCTCGACACGGACTCGCTGCCGGACTACGAGGTGCTGGACCGCGTACTGGAGCTGTACGTGGACCAGGACCGGGGCCGGGACGAGATCATCGCGCGCGGCTTCGACGCCGAACTGGTCACGCGTGTGCTGCGGTTGACGGACGGCGCGGAGTACAAGCGGCGGCAGTACCCGCCGGGCACGAAGATCTCCGCGAAGGGCTTCGGCAAGGACCGGCGGCTGCCGATCACCAACCGCTGGCGCGAGACCGGCGAGACCGGCGACTGACGCGCGCCGTACGCGGGGACGCGAGCACGAGGACGTACGCGCGGGGACCGGCTCCCGGGGAGAGGAGCCGGTCCCCGCGCGCGTGGCGGGCGGTCGTACGGGGGCACGTACGGGCCTCAGCCGCGTACGGTCTCGCGTCCCACCGCCGGGGCGGCGGTCTCCCCCGTGCCCGGCGCGCGGGCCACGACCCGCGAGACGGAGCCGGTCGTGGGCCGGTCCAGGACGCCCGCGAGCAGGGCGACGCCCAGCCCGGCCGCCGCGAGGACCGCGCCGACGAGCATCGGCGAGGTCCAGCCCCAGCCCGCCGCGATGGCGAGGCCGCCGAGCCAGGCGCCGCCCGCGTTGGCGAGGTTGAACGCGGAGTGGTTGGACGCGGAGGCCAGCGTGGGCGCGTGCCGGGCCTTCTGCATGACGAGCATCTGGAGCGGCGTCGTCGTCATGAAGCCGACGGCGCCGAGCACCGCGACCATCACCAGCGCCGCCCACTTGACGTCGACCACGGCGTGGAAGACGAGCAGCGACACGGCGAGCGCGGCCAGCGACCCGTACAGCGTGGGCCGCAGCGCGCGGTCGGTCAGCGGCCCGGCGGCCAGCGCGCCGAGCGTCATGCCGATGCCGAACAGCGCCAGCACGAGCGTGACGGAGGACTCGGCGAAGCCGGTGACCTCGGTCATCATCGACGCCAGGTAGCTGTAGACGGCGAAGACGCCGCCGAAGCCGAGGACGGCCGTGAGCAGCCCGAGCAGCACCTGCCGGTCGCCCAGCGCGCGGATCTCGTGCCGTACGCCGCGCTGTTCCTCGGCCGGGAGCGCGGGGACGAGCGCGGCGAGCGCCACCATGGCGACCACGCCGATGCCGGTGACGACGAGGAAGGTGGCCCGCCAGCCGAGGGCCTGGCCGAGGGCGGTCCCGGCCGGTACGCCGACGATGTTGGCGACGGTCAGCCCCAGGAACATGGTGGCCACGGCGCGCGCCCGCCGGTCCTCGGCCACCAGCCGGGCGGCGACGACGGCGCCGACGCCGAAGAACGCGCCGTGCGGCAGTCCGGCGAGCAGCCGTCCCGCGAGCAGCGTGCCGTAGTCGGGGGCGAGGGCGGAGGCGAGGTTGCCCGCGGCGAAGACACCCATGAGCAGGACGAGCATGCGGCGGCGCGGTACGCGGTTGCCGACGGCGGTGAGCAGCGGCGCGCCGACGACGACGCCGACGGCGTAGGCGGAGACGAGGTGGCCGGCGGTGGGCACCGAGGTGTGGAGGTCGTCCGCGACGTTGGGCAGCAGGCCCATCATGACGAACTCGGTCGTGCCTATTCCGAAGGCGCTGATCGCGAGAGCGAGCAAGGCCAGGGGCATGGCGGTGGGACCTTTCGGGGCGGGGGCGGGCCGACGGCCGCACGGCGTGCGGGCGTACGGGCTCACGGGGCGGGGCAGGGCGGGATCGGGCGCCGGGAGGGGATGGGGACGCGGGTTCCGGCGGTTTATGTTCTCAAGCTGAACAAACTCTACAGCCCGCTTTGTTCCCCCGCGAAACGCGCACGTTTCGACCAGGCGAACTCTTCGCGGAGCGCGGCCCGAGGGGGCCTACGGGTGGCTCAGAGGTCCATCGACGCGGCCACCGGCAGGTGGTCGCTGCCCGTCGCGTCCATCGTCCACGACGACGTGGGGTCCATCCCCCGCACCATGATCTGGTCGATGCGCGCCATCGGGAACGACGCGGGCCAGCTGAAGCCCATCCCGTCCCCGCTCGCGCCCTGCGTGGAACGCAGCTGCGCGGTGACGGGCGCCAGCGCGCGGTCGTTCATCGTGCCGTTGAGGTCCCCGAGCAGCACCACCCGGCGTACGGGGTCCGCGTCGATGCTCCGCCCCAGCAGCTCCGCGCTGTCGTCCCGCTGCCCGGCCGTGAAGCCGGACCGGAACTGCACGCGTACGGACGGGAGATGGGCCGCGTACACCGCCACGTCCCCCTGCGGCGTCGCCACCGTCGTGCGCAGCGCGCGCTTCCAGCCGAGGCCGATGTCGACGTGCGCGGAGTCCTTCAGCGGGTAGCGGCTCCAGACGCCGACGGTGCCCTGGACCTCGTGGTACGGGTACGCCTCCGCGAGTTCCCTCGCGTACACCCCGACCCGGCCGCTCGTGACCTCCTCCAGCGCGATGACGTCGGCGCGGGAGCCGACGAGCTGGTGCGCGGTGCCGACGGGGTCGGCGTTCTCCGCGTTGACGTTGTGGGTGACGACGGTGAAGTCCCCACGGGGGCCGCCCCGGTCGGACACCAGGCCGCCGAAGAGGTCCATCCAGACGAGCGTCGGGACCAGCAGCGCGACGAGCGCCGGTACGGAGCGGCGGACCACGGCGCAGACCAGCAGCACCGGGACGAGCAACCCGCCCCAGGGCAGGAACGTCTCCCACAACGAACCGAGGTTGCCGACCGCGTTGGGGACCTCCGCGTGCAACGCGAGCGCCAGGCCGAGGGCCAGCGCGACGGCGGCCAGCACCCAGCCGCGCCGCCACCTGTCCTCGCCGCCCCAGCCGCCGAACGCCCGCCGCAGCCGTTCCGCCGATCCGCGGGGACGTGCGGGGCGACCGTCGACAGAATCCGCGGCTTCCGCGGTGAACACCCGTGCCATGCGCCGTCCTCAATCACCGTGCAGCTGACTGAGGGAACCATAGGCGACCGCGGGCGATCACCGCGAAGCCGGTAAACCGCACGATTCGTGCGGTTCGGGACGCCGGGCCCCTCCAGTCCGTACCCAGTGCAGGACGAACGGCGCGGCACGACGGGTTCCGGCGGGCCCGTACGGTCGGGGCGGCTGTGACAGAACCCGCACATCCCGCAGGTCACACGGGGGCCGCGGGCTCCCCCGGGCCGCCGGTGGACGCGCCGGGGCCGGTCGTACGCGCGCCCGGTCCGCCCGTACGCGCCCCCGCGCCCGTGGCGACGCCGCGCAGCACGCCGTCCACGATCCGCTCGGCCAGCCCCTCGGGCAGGTCCCGGCCCTCGTGCAGGATCGCGCGGACGAGCATCGGCCCGGTGAACAGCTCGCCCAGCAGCTCGATCCCGATGTCATCCCGGAGTTCACCGGCGGCCACCCCGCGCCGCAGCACGTCGTACAGCGCCCGCCTGCGCGCCTCGATCACCGTGTCGTGGTACTCGCGCCACAGCTCCGGGTGGCTGCGCAGGTGGCTGATCATCGTGCGCATCAGCACCGAGTCGCGCTTGGCCAGGCCGCGTCGGCGCAGCTGTTCCAGCAGGGCGACGAGGTCGTCGCGTACGGACGCGCCGAGTGGCGCGGCCACCGGCTCGTCGAGGGTCCGCATCACGTCGAGCAGGAGCGCGTCCTTGCCGGGCCACCGGCGGTAGACGGTGGCCTTGCCGACCCCGGCGGTACGGGCGATGCCCTCGATGGAGAGGGCGTCGACGCTCGCCCCCTCCTCCAGCAGCCGCAGTACGGCCTCGATGATCGCCGTGTCGGCGGCGGCGTTGCGGGGGCGGCCCCGGCGCGCGCCGGGGGCTCCCGCGCCGGGCGCCGGGGCGGGCGCGGGCACGCGCGCCTCCCCCGGGTCGCCGCGCTGCCCCGACCCCTCCGGCCGTACGTCCCGCGCGGTCACGGCGTACCGCCGCCCCGGCCCGCCGCCGCCCGGTCGCCGCCCCCGGCGCCGTCCGGGTCACCGGCTCCGCCGGGCCCGCCCGGCCCGCCGGGTCCGGTCGCCTTCTCGGCGGGCTTCCCCGGCAGCCAGATCGCCACGACCAGCGCGCCGACGAGCGCCACCCCGGCCGCGCCCAGCACGGTGACGTGCATCGCGTCGATGAACGCGGCCTTCGCCGGATCGACCAGCACACGGCCCGCCGGGCCGAGCCGGTCCGCGACGGCGAGCGTGCCCTCGATCGACTCGCCCGCCGCGTGCCGCGCCTCCGGCGGCACCCGTCGCAGGTCGTCCTCGATGCCGGAGCGGTACGTGGCGGACAGCAGCGACCCCAGTACGGCGACCCCCAGCGAACCGCCCACCTGCCGGAACGTGTTGTTGACCGCCGAGCCCGAACCGGCCTTCTCGCGCGGCAGCGCCTGCATGATCGACACCGTCGCGGGCGGCATGACGTGCGCCATCGCGGAACCCATCACGAAGTAGATGACCTCCAGCACCCACAGGGGCGTGTCCTGGTCGAGGAGGACGAAGGCGGACATCGCCAGACCGACCAGCGTCAGCCCGGTGGCGCACACCGCCTTGGCCCCGAACCGTTCCACGACCAGCCGCGCGCGCGGCGCGAAGATCATCTGCGCGACGGCGAGCGGCAGCAGCAACAGCCCGGCGGTGAGCGGCGAGTAGCCACGGACGCTCTGCATGTAGAAGACGCTGAAGAACGTGACGCCCATCAGCGCGAAGAAGACCAGCGCGATGGCGGCGACGGCGGCCGAGAAGGCGGGGTCGCGGAAGTAGCCCATGTCCAGGGCGGGATGGTCGCTGCGCTTCTCGTGCAGCACGAACGCGGTGAGCAGCGCCAGCCCCGCTCCGGCGGTGGCGAGCACCTCGGGGTCCGTGAAGTCCGCGAGCTGGCCGCCCTTGATGATCCCGTACACGAGCAGCACCAGCCCCGCCACGGACAGCAGCACGCCGGTCGGATCGACACGGCCGGGCGCCGGGTCGCGCGAATCGGGGACGAGGACGGCCATGGCGATCACGGCGACGACCACGATCGGCACGTTGACCAGGAAGACCGAGCCCCACCAGTAGTGCTCCAGCAGTACGCCCCCGGTGATCGGACCGACGGCGATGGCGAGCCCCACGGCGCCCGCCCATATGCCGATGGCCTTGGCCTGCTCCTCGCGCTCGAAGACGTTCATGAGGATGGCGAGCGTGGCGGGCATCACGAAGGCGCCACCGAGGCCCATCAGGGCGCGGAAGCCGATGAGTTCGGCCGGGGAGTCGGAGATCGCGGCGAGCACGGAGCCGAGGCCGAAGACGAGCATGCCGAAGAGGAGGACCTTCTTGCGGCCGATCCGGTCGCCCAGCAGCCCGGCGGTGAACAGCAGCCCGGCGAAGACCAGCGTGTACGAGTTGATCGCCCACTCCAGCTCGCTCTGCCCGGCGCCCAGGCCGGTCGGGGCGGGCTGGGCGATGGTCTTCATCGCGACGTTGAGGATGGAGTTGTCGAGGACGACGATCAGCACGCTGAACATCAGCACGCCGAGGATGGCCCAGCGGCGCCGGTGTACGGCCTCGGGTACGGCCGGGGACGGGGCCCCGGAGACGGAAGCACTCATACGGCCCAGCGTAGACCCGTTTCGATACGGGGGCGTCTCGTATCGTAAAGGGACGGTCAAGGGGCTCCGGGACCGTCGTCGGGGCGACGTTCCGGGGTCCACGGATACGGGCACCGGGAGGGCGGGGACGGGCCTTCCGCGCGGCTCCCGGTCGTGCCAGCATGGACGGGAGATCCGGGGACGCCGTAAGGGCGCCTCGAGACGACGACCCACAGGAGCCAGAGCGATGACGCCTGCCCAGACCCCCGCCGGCGCTCAGCCGAGCGCCCCCGCCGCGGACACCCCCGCGACGGACGCCGGAGCCCAGTCCTCCCCCAAGTCCCTCTACGGCGGCGCCCGCAACCGCCGCGTCACCATCCGCGACCTGGCCGCCGCCAAGGCACGCGGCGAGAAGTGGCCCATGCTCACCGCGTACGACGCGATGACCGCCTCCGTCTTCGACGAGTCCGGCATCCCGGTGCTCCTCGTCGGCGACTCCATGGGCAACTGCCACCTCGGCTACGACACCACCGTGCCCGTCACCATGGACGAGATGGCGTTCCTCTCCGCCGCCGTCGTACGGGGCACCAAGCGGTCCCTCGTCGTCGCGGACCTGCCCTTCGGCTCGTACCAGGAGGGCCCGACCCAGGCCCTGCGCAACGCCACCCGGCTCGTCAAGGAGTCGGGCGTCGGCGCGATCAAGCTGGAGGGCGGCCAGCGTTCACTGGCCCAGACCGAACTGCTCGTCTCGGCGGGCATCCCGGTGATGTCCCACCTCGGCCTCACGCCGCAGTCCGTCAACGCGATGGGCTACCGCGTACAGGGCCGCGCCGAGCAGGACGCCCACGAACTGCTCCGCGACGCGAAGGCCGCGCAGGAGGCGGGCGCGTTCGCGGTGGTGCTGGAGATGGTCCCGGCCGCGCTGGCGGCCGAGGTCACCGCCGCCTTGGAGGTGCCGACCGTCGGCATCGGCGCGGGCGCCGACTGCGACGCGCAGGTGCTGGTCTGGACGGACATGGCGGGCCTCACGGCGGGCAAGCTGCCGCGCTTCGTCAAGCAGTACGCGGCGCTGCGCGAGACGCTGGGCGGCGCGGCGAAGGCGTTCGCGGACGACGTCACGGGCGGCGGCTTCCCGCAGCCGGAGCACAGCTTCACGTAGGCCCCCGGCGCCGGGGCGGTCCCCACGGGTACGCCCGTGGGGACCGCCCCGCCCCGCCGAACGGGCGGGCGCACGGGGCGGGTTGGGCGCGTCGGCGTCCGCCGTCAGGCGGTACGGGCGCGTACGACCGCTCCCAACTGCCGGACGCTGGCGGCCCGGGGGTGACGTTCGGTGAGTTCAGCGACGATGACCCGCATGCTGGGGCGATCACGGACTTCAGCGGGCGCCTCCCGATGAGCGGCGAGGAGTGCGGCCGCCGTCTCCTCAACCTTGCCCCGTTGCCACCAGGCTCGCGCCATGTCCGTGTGCAGTCGACCTCGCCGCTCGGCAGTCGGGAACTGTGCGGGGTGCAGATCCTTGCCCGCGTGCACGGCTGCTCCGGCGTCGCCAAGCCCCCACAGCACGCCCACCTTGTAGAGAGCCACTGACGCCGGGGTCACGCTGAAAGTCTGCCAACGGTCAGACCGGTCAGGAAGGATCTTCGCCGCGCGTTCAGCCGCGCCGATCATCTCCAGGGCGCGGTCGCGATCCCCGGCCTGCGCGGCCGTGTACGCCACGGTGCACAGCATCTGCGCGAAGGTCGCAGCCTGTGCCCGAGTGCTCAGTCCGGTGGCCTCCACCTTCCCAGCGGCATGAAGGGTGACACGTTGGGCGGTCGAACCTCGGCCCTCGTGACGCAGGACGATGCTGAACGCACGGGCGGAGGCCGCAGCAGCCAGGGGTGAACCCGACAGGTCGGAAAAGATGGTGGACCGGTCGGCGGTGATCTTCGCGGCCGAGTAACGGCCGATCTTGGCGAGCGCCTCTGTGGCAAGGTCATAACAGGCGGCGAGTCGCACGTAATCCCCTGTCTCGCCATCCTCGACACGGGCGTGGCCTGTGGCGAGAAGGTTGGGCAGCGCCAGCATGAGCTGTTCGTGATCGCCTACGTCGAAGAGGGCACGCGCGCGCCGGAACTGGACCATGAGGCTCGCGGTGGTCGGCGTCGAGGTCGGACTGGGGAGCAGAGCCAGCGACTCGTCAAGTCCGTTCAGGACCGTGAGCGGGACAGCGAGGCCCGCGGCTTGCAGCACGGAACGGCGCCTCATCGGGTCCTCTTCGGCTTCGGTGTGCCTTCCAACAACGACGGCAACTTTAGTGCGAGGGGCGGAGGTTACGCGTAGAACTGCGGCAAGTGCGCCCGCAGGGATGAACAGGGCCTGCGCGAAGTTTCGAATCATGTCGAGGTCGGTGGCGCTTCGATCGGCGGTCTCCAACCGGGAAACGGCCGAGGCCGAGTACCCGGTGGCCTTGCCGAGATCGACCTGTCGCCAACCCAGCTCATTGCGCGCCCATCGGATCAGGCCGCCGACGTCGCCTGCCTGGATGAGTGCCCGCGCCCTGGGAGAGTCCCAGTTCGGTGCGTGTGTGCGCATCGCGACCCCCGACGGAAAGAGACGAAAGCGAACTTACGGTATCCAGTCCGCCACTTTCCGTCGAGGTCATGTGCGTGACGCGCAAGCGATGTGCGACCGGCGGGAGCGCGCTCGCTTCCAGGGGCAGGCTGCGGTGTTCTGAAGCTGCGCCGCTCGCAGCCTCCAGACAGGGGGCCGGGCGACGTGACCATCCGTTGGTGAACCCGAGAGGAACGACCATGGACAACCCGTTGAGCGCTGCGACTGCCACATCCGACGACGAACTCCTGCCGGTCGAGATCGGCGACACCGCCGACCTGACCGAAGGACAAGGCGGAGGCCACAGCGAGGACAAGCGCCGCGCCTACAACTGCTGATTCTTCCACCGTGGTGGTGCGGCCCTTCCTCCGCACCACCACGCACCGCCCGATCCGGCCGGAGGAAATCGTGACTTTCGGAGGCTTCAGCACCACAAGAGAGGTGTGTCCGCGTCCCGAGAACGCCCGGTACATCAGCGTCGATTCAGCGGTCTGGCGGATCGGGCGTGCCCCGGCTCGTCGGACGGCAGCAGGCCCCGGGCAACGGCGTTTTGTGGTCCTGGGCGAGTGTGGGGCCACCGACTTCGAGTGGGGCCGATGGTCCGATACCGAGCTGCCCCCCGACATCACCTGGCGCTGGCCCGGTGTCTACGCGATCGTCGAAGAGCGCCCGGACCGCACTGTGCTGTACACCGACCCAGCAGCCGCGCTGCCTGTTTATGCGACGCGGTGGCAAGGCGGTTGGGCATGGTCCACCTCCGCGCGAGTACTCGCCCGCCTCACCGAGGCATCCATCGACGTACAGCGACTCGCCTGCTCCGTACTCGCACCGTCGGTCCCGGCTCTGGCAGGTGCGAGGACCTTCTTCACCGGCATCGAGCAACTGGCCCCTGGCAGCCGGGTCGAGTTGCCTGCCGACGGTGGTCGGTTGCGGGTCGCCGTACGGTGGCGGCCCGATCCGGTTGCCGGTGAGCCACACCACCGCCTGCGTGCGGCGTTGACCGAGTCGGTGGCACTGCGGGTGAACGGTGCCCCGAACCTGTCGTGCGACCTGTCCGGAGGGCTGGACTCCACCAGCGTCGCCGTTCTCGCCGCAGTCAGCCTGCCCGAGCCCCACCGCCTCAACGCGATCACGATTCACCCTGACGGCGATGAGAACGGGGCGGATCTGCGGTACGCCCGCTTGGCCGCCGCCGTGCACAGCCGCCGGATCCACCACCATCTCCTACCCCTCACTGCCGAGCATCTGCCCTACACCGAGATCACCGGCGTCCCTCCGACAGGGGAGCCCGCACCTTCGACGCTCGCCCATGCCCGCTTGGCGCGGCAGCTCCACTGGATGCGTCAACGTCTGGGCAGCCAGACCCACTTGACCGGGGACGGCGGTGACAGCGTCCTGTTTCAGCCGCCCGTGCACCTGGCCGACCTTGTACGCCACCGCAAGTGGCGACGCGCGGTGCACGAAAGCCTCGGCTGGGCACGGCTGCGGCACACCTCGGTTCTCCCGCTTCTGCACGATGCCGTGACAGTGGCACGCAGCAGCCGTCACAGTGGGTTCCAGGAGCTGACCCGCGCTCTCGCCGACGGAGGTCGGAGCGAGAACTGCGGCAATGTCTCCTGGTTCGCGCTCCTGCCGCTGCCCGACTGGGCGACACCCACGGCCCGACGACTGCTACTCGACGCGGCAGACGAGGCGACCAGTACAGCGGACTCTCTGCCCGGCCTCGACATGTCAGTGCGCGTCCTGATCGACGAGATCCGCGAAGTCGCCCGCACCGCTGCCGCCGACACCGAACTCGCCGCCGCCTACGGCACCAACCTGCGCAACCCCTTCCTCGACCCACTCGTCATCGACTCCATCCTGCGCACCTCCCTCGAACACCGCCCGACAGTCCACTCCTACAAACCTGTTCTCGGTCACACGATGCGGCACCTGCTGCCGGATGCCGTCGTCCGACGCACCACCAAGGGCAGCTTCAACGCCGACCATTACGCCGGAATGCGCGCCAACCTGCCCGCACTCATGGCCCTGGCTGACGGCCATCTCTCCGGCCTCGGACTCCTCGAACCGGCCCGCTTCCGCAGCCACCTCCGCCAAGCCGCCCTCGGCATTCCGATGCCCCTGGCTACGGTCGAACAAGCCCTGAGCGCCGAGGCATGGCTCCACGCCCACCACGCCACCCCTGGACCGGCATGGACTACTCGACCCCCGGAGCGTCCCCATGCTTGACCTGCCTCGATGTGTCACCGCCCCGCGCGAGGTACGAGCCTTGGACTTCGGGCACGTCCTCGTCCTGATCAACTACCGGTCCCAGCATGTCCAGTGCCTCTTTCCGGCGGCCGCGTTGCAGTGGACGGCAACAGCTCGCACCGGCCGACTGAACACCATGAACACCACCCTCGCAGCGCAGCTCCTGACCTCCGGATTCCTCACTCCGACGCCCACCGCGACCCCTTGGGCCGCACCCGTGGCGGCTTCTCCTGCGGCTCCGAGTTGGGGAGGTGCCGAACATCCCGCCGGAACGAATCGGCCTCGAACTCCGCGCGACCACGGTTCCCTCACTGCCGCTACAGCGTTGGCATCCGTCCTCGCCGTGAAGAGCTCCGGTCCCAAGAGGTACGCCATGCGGCGCATCATCGGCGCGTTGAACACCGCAGTGTCAACATGTCGCCTATCGGCTACTCCAGCTCAAGCGACGGCCGCCGTGCTCGCTGTACGCCATGCGTGTTGGTACTCCCCTGTCCGTACTGCCTGTCTGGAAGAATCCGCAGCCGCTGTTGTCCTCCTTGCCGCCCGGCGCCTGTCCGTCACGTGGTGCCACGGCGTCGCGCCGGACCCCATCCGCCTGCACGCCTGGGTGGAAACTGAGAACGGCACCCCCGTTGCCGAGCCCGCCTCGACACTCACGTATACGCCCGCCCTCACCATTGGAGGCCGTCATCGGCACCACCTCTGAACCGACGCTGTGGATCAGCACCGACGCCTGCGGGCTCGGCCCCTACCGCGCCGACCTGGTCGAGACATACTGGCGCTGGGAACAGGACCCCGCCCTCCTCGTGGGCTACGGCCGCCAGAGCCCCGAGTCCCTCGAAGCCCGCACGGAGGGCATGGCCCACCAACTACGCGGCGAGAACGTCCGGTTCACCGTCTACGCCCTGAGCGACGGCACTCCGACACCCGTCGGCGTCACCACGCTCCTGCCGGACCACTCCGTACGGACCGCCGAGTACGTGATCATGCTCGCGCCCGAAGCCCGAGGTCGCGGCCTCGGCACGGCAGCCACCCGGCTCACCCTCGACTACGCCTTCCACGTCACCAACCTCCGGATGGTCTGGCTCAAGGTCCTCGCCCCGAACGGCGCGGGCGTCCGCGCGTACGAGAAGGCCGGGTTCCAGCGGGTCGGGGCGCTGCGCGAGGCCGGGTACTGGCTCGGTGAGGTCTGCGACGAGATCGTCATGGACGCCCTCGCGAAGGACTTCACGGGCCCTTCCGCCGTACGGGCCGCGCTGGGCGGCGACGGGCACTGATGAACGGGGCCGCCCGGCCCGCGACTTGACGCACGGACGGGCGCCTCGTCAGGCCCCGTTCGGCCCCCGTACGCACCGGACGAGCAACGTACCCGTGCGTCGTTTGCCCGGGGGTGGGGCGAGTACGGACGCGGACACGTCGACGAAGCCGTGCTCGTGGAGGATCAGCACCCACGCGTCGGGCTCGTGGTCCCACCGTTTGACGATGGCGGGGTCCTCGTCAGGGCCGCGCGGGATGTACGACGCCTGGCAGCCGTAACACCCTTCGACCGGGGGCCGTTGGGAGAACGCGAACACTCCACCGGTCTTGAGGTGCGCGTGGACGAGCGGCAACAGCAAGGCGGGGTCGGTGAACCAGGCGGCGCCGAAGACGCTGTAGACCGCGTCGAACATCGAGCGCGTGTCTCCGAGGTAGGTCAGCGCGTCGGCCTGGTGGAGGTCCATCCCGTCCACGCCCGGCCAGCGCTCGCGTGCCTTGTCGAGTTGCCGGGCGGAGAGGTCGATCCCGACGGACTTCATGCCGAGGGTGGCGAGGTGAGCGGCGTTCCCACCGGACCCGCACCCGAGGTCGAGCGCCCTGTCTCCCGGCTTGAGCTTGAGCACGTCCGCCCCGGGCCCGTGATCCGGGTACTGGCTCCAGTTGAACCACGTGACCTCGCCCCGGGCGTTGGTCCTCCGGCGCTGAGGCTTGCTCTGCGAGTAGGTGTCCCATGCGGCGCTGCGAGCGTCAGTCACTACGTGTCCGTCCTCGTTCCGGGCGATGCCATGGCTGATCCTCGCTGTCAGGTGGGTGCGGGGTGAAGGCGGCACACTGGGAAGCTGCCCTCGGCGTCCTGGCCGAGGACCCGATACCGCCTTCGAGACTGCGGAGCGTCCTGGATGTACTCGCCGCCCCCGGCCACTGCTGATCAGCAGCGGCTCACGGCCGCGCACGGCAGGGCCGCAACGGCGCTCGGCGCCACCCCGCGCGGCGAGAAGCTGTGGGGCTGGCACGGGCGCACCCTCTCCCGCGCCGCCGAGCACCCCCAGCACGGGGCGTGCTGGCTGCGGTTGTCGGCCGCCCCCGCCGAGCAGGCCGGCGGGAAGCTCTGGGAAGGCACGGCCGCCGCGACCGAAGCCGTCCCGGCCTCCGTACACAAGCCGGTGCTGTACGGGGTGTACGACAAGACCGACGGCGCGTACGCCTACCGTACGGAGCTGACCGCCTTCGTCGACTCCCCCACCTGCTCCGCCAGCCCGGTGCTGCGCGAGGAGCTGAACCTGCCGGATACCTGGTGGGCGCGGCTGCGCACCGACCTGGCCCAGCTCGCCACCGCCCGCACCGACCGGGTCGCGGTCCGGCAGGAGTACGCAGACCGGGCCGTGCCGCGCTTCACCGGCCACCCGGCGCCGCAGGTGACCGAATGGGTCACCGTCCACGGCGACCTCCACTTCGCCAACCTCACCGTCGACGGGCCCGTACTGCTGGACTGGGAGGGCTGGGGCATCGGCCCGGCCGGATACGACCCGGCGCTCCTGTACGCCTACAGCCTGCTCGCCCCCGCCACCGCTGCCCGCATCCGTAACGAGTTCGCCCACGTTCTCGACTCGGCCTCGGGCCGGACCGCGCTGCTGATCGTGGCCACCGAGCTGCTCCAGAGCGCGTCACGCGGCGACCACCCTGACCTCGTGGAACCGCTGAACCTGCTGGTGCAGGAGATCACCGGGGCCGACGCTCTCAGTTGATGGTGCGGTAGGAGCGAACCGAAGCGTCAATCAGGCGGGGGCGGGGGGATGTGGGTGAGGAAGTGCGACCACGCTTCCGCGGGGAAGACGAGGGTGCCGCGGGTGTGGTCCGTGGTGTCGCGTACGGCTTGGCGGCCGGAGCGGAGTCGGCCCCGTTCCACGCAGCCGTTGTCGGCACCGCTGTAGCTGCTCTTGTGCCAGGACGCGCCCGACAGTTCGCCGTCAGGGGTGCCGGACACGGAGTCCTGAGTCATGCTCCGCCCTCCTCGCTGAGTTGAGGTGCCGCTCCGCCCATGAGAAACGCCCCGCACCCCGGAAGTCCAGGGCGCAGGGCGCGGTTTCCGCCAGTCTCAGAGTCGGCCGTCACGCACGCTGCCGACGAACTCCGTCCACGCCTCCGCGTGGAAGACGAGGGTGCCGCGGGTGTGGTTCGTGGTGTCACGTACGGCTTGGCGGCCGGTGCGGAGACGGCCGCGTTCCACGCAATCGTTGTTGCTGCCGCTGTAGCTGCTCTTGTGCCAGGACGCACCCGACAGTTCGCCGTCAGGGGTGCCGGACACGGAGTCCTGAGTCATGCTCCGCCCTCCTCGCTGAGTTGAGGTGCCGCTCAGCTCATGAGAAACGCCCCGCACCCCGGAAGTCCAGGGCGCAGGGCGCGGTTTCCGCCAGTCTCAGAGTCGGCCGTCACGCACGCTGCCGACGAACTCCGTCCACGCCTCCGCCTCGAACACGAGAGCACCACGGGCGCGGTCAGCGGTGTCACGCACGGCCTGACGGCCGGTGCGGAGCTGCCCCCGTTCCACGCAGTTGTTGTTGCTACCGCTGTAGCTGCTCTTGTGCCAGGACGCACCCGACAGTTCGCCGTCAGGGGTACCGGACGCGGACTCCAGAGTCATGGTCCACTTTCTTCGATGAGATCACGGATGTACTGCTGCGACGCAGAGAGGGACAGCGCGGCGGCTGTCAGCTCTTCCCATGTCTTGGAGTACACCTGAACATCCGGCCGCTGCTCCAGCAAAGTACCACCCGTGATGTGCTCCAACCAGACGAGTTCGACTGGGGGTTCGCCCTCGACGTTGAGGATGGCGAAGGGGCCGTACTGCTCCATGGGCAGCGGTGCCTCCAGCGGAAGCACCTGGATGTGGATGTTGCTCCGCTTACCGACCTGAAGCAAGTGGTTCAGCTGCTCGACGATCAGCTCGGAGCCACCATGGATGCGGTGGAGCGCTGGCGCGTCGATGACCGTCCGCAGACGGAAGTCCCTTGAGTTCTTGAGGAGTTCCTGTCGCTTCAGTCGGATCTGGATGAGTTGTTCGGTTCTCTCGGGGTCCTCGCCCGCACCCACGAAGACCGCTCGCATGTAGTCCTCGGTCTGGAGCAGGCCGGGCAGCACCTTGGGTTCGTAGGCACGCATCAGATGCGAGTCGGACTCCAGCGTCAGGTAGTCCCGCAACGCGTCGTGCAGCAACGGCGCTTGGCCGCTCCACCAGTCCACCCGGTGGATGTCCTTGGCGAGGCGCTTCAGGTTGACGCGGTACGTGTCGTCGGTGACGCCGTACAGGTCCAGCAGCAGGGTCAGGTCCAGCTGACGTATGCCGCGCTTGCCGTTCTCGATCTGGCTGATCTTCGGCTTGCCGCACTCCAGGGTGTCGGCGGCGTCCTGCGTGGTGAGTTCGGCCTCGGAACGGAGGCGGCGCAGCTCGTTGCCGAGTCGGCGACTGCGCATCGTGGGCATGTCGGCTTGGGCCATGGCGGCATGATGCCCGCGCGCGAGCCCGACAGGCAACTCGCATATGCCAATTCATTCGTTCGTGTGGTTGCTGCGTACGAAACATTGCCTAAGTGAGCGCACGAGACCCACACTCTTGCCTGTGTCCGACAGCACCCGTGCGTGTACGGGGTGTTGACCACTGCTATGCGCCGACCCCAACAGGTGTGGCGCTGGAGGAGCCATGGATGTCATGGCGGTAGCAGAGAACCGGCGGTACCGGCAGGAACTCGTAGCTGATCCACGGGAGTTCGCCCGCGTACGCCGTACCCTGACCGCTCGGCTCGTCGACTGGGGCAGGAGCGGGATCGCCGCTTCCGCCGTCCTGTGCGCGACGGAGTTGCTGGCGAACGTGCACCGTCACACGGGTGGCGAGTGTGTCCTGTTGCTGGAGGAGACGCCCCACGGGGTACGTCTCACGGTCAGCGACACCAGCCCGGCCCCGCCCCGCGTGTACCAGCCCGACTGGCTCTCCGAGAACGGCCGCGGCATGTGGCTGCTCAGCTGCGTCGCCCACGACTGGGGCGTACGGGCCACACCCACCGGAAAGGACGTCTGGGCCGAAGTCCGCCCCGACGAGGGCGAGTACACGCGTGAACCCGGCGACGAGGAGCCTCCGTCGTGAGCGGGCCCACCATGGTCGCGGACACCGGCAGCCAGACGATGGCGCACCTACTCGTCCGCCTCCACGAGGCGTTCCTCCACGACGACGACCTCTACGACGACCTGGACGCGATCCTCTGCGACGGACCCACCACCTGGCACCCCAAGCACCGACGCGGACGCGAGCCCCACACCGGCCCCGCACTGGACCACCGGATCCACCGCCTGGCCCGGATGCTCGACCAGCTCGTCAACATCGCCGGACACCGCCGCCCCACCCCCGCCCTCCACACCGCCACCCACCGCGCCCGAAACCTCAACTGCCAACCACCCACCGGAGAGTTCACGGCGGACCGAGGGCAGCTACGGCGCATGGCACTGGCCGCACTCGACCTCCTCGAACTCCTCCACGCACACCAGACGGAACCCCCATGACCGACCCCGCACCGTCCCGACGACGCGCCCGCGCCGCCGTGTTCGCCGCCGCCCGCGCCGACAAGGCCACGATCATCACCCGCTACGAGGCAGCCGAACCCCTCACCCGCATCGCCGCCACCTACGGCGTCTCCCGCACCTGGCTCCGCCGCCGACTCCACGAATGGAACGCACTCCCCCCACCCCTCCACGCCATCGCCCAAGCCCGCCACCGTCCCCCCGCACACGTCTTCCGCGGCCGCCGCACCACCACCCGCACCCCCACCGAAGTACGCGCCGCCCGCACCACCCTCCTCACCAACCGCCACCACGTCATCACCCGCTATACCAACGGCGAGTCCCTCGCCCGACTCGCCCGCGAATACCGCGTCAACCCCGCCTGGCTCGCCGACAAACTCGACGACTGGAACATCCCCCGCCGCACCACCCGCACCACCCGCACCACCAACGACCGCACCCCCTGAACACCGCTGACACGTACGCCCCGCACCGCCGTGCCGCCCCTACGGTCGCTGTCGGTGGGATGTCGGGGCTCTGTCGGTGGCGGGTGGCACCTTGGAGTCATGACGCGACAGGACACCACGGACCACGGCCGGAACGCCGTGGAGGTCCGCGGCCTGGTGAAGCACTTCGGCGACACCAGGGCCGTGGACGGCATCGATCTCGACGTGCGCGAGGGCACCGTGATGGGTGTGCTCGGGCCGAACGGCGCGGGCAAGACGACCCTCGTACGCATCCTCTCCACCCTGCTGCGGCCCGACGCGGGCACGGCCACCGTCGCCGGTTACGACGTGGTGCGGCAGCCCCGGCAGCTGCGCCGGACGATCGGCCTGACCGGGCAGTACGCCTCGGTGGACGAGAAGCTGTCGGGCTGGGAGAACCTCTACATGATCGGGCGGCTCCTCGACCTCCCGCGCCCCGCCGCCCGCAAGCGCGCCGACGACATGCTGGAGCGGTTCTCGCTGACGGACGCGGCGAAGAAGCCGGTGATGAAGTACTCGGGCGGGATGCGGCGCCGCCTCGACCTGGCCGCCTCCATGATCGGGAACCCCCGGGTCCTCTTCCTGGACGAGCCGACGACGGGCCTGGACCCGCGTACGCGCAACGAGGTCTGGACGGAGATCAAGCACATCGTGGCCGACGGGAACACGGTGCTGCTCACCACGCAGTACATGGAGGAGGCCGAACAACTCGCGGGCGAGCTGGTCGTGTTCGACCAGGGCAAGGTGATCGCCGAGGGGCGGGTGGCGGAGCTGAAGGCGCGGGTGGGCGGCCGGACGCTGGAGATCCGCCCGGCGGACCGGGGCGAGGTGCACCGCGTGGTCGGCGCGCTCGCGCAGGCCGGACTCGACGGTACGGCGGGGGCCACGGCCGACGAGAAGCGCGGCGTCGTGGCCGTGCCGATCATCAGCGACGAGCAACTGACTGCCGTCGTGGGCCTGTTGGCCGAACGGGGCATCGCGCTCACGGACCTCTCCACCCACCTGCCCAGCCTGGACGAGGTGTTCCTGGCGATCACCGGCCAGAAGGCCACACACCTGGCCGGGGAGAACGAGACCGAGGAGGTCGCGGCATGAGCACCACCACCGAGTCGCCGGAGTCCCCCGTCTCCGCCGAGTCCCCGGCGAAGGACCGTACGCCCCCGGAGGGGGTCGCGGACGAGGGCCGGATCGGCCTGCGCAACAACCTGCGGCACATCGGCGCGTTGGTGCGGCGCAACGCCCTCCAGATCAAGCACGACCCCGAGTCGATGATGGACGTGCTGATGATGCCCATCATCTTCACGCTGCTGTTCGTCTACGTCTTCGGCGGCGCGATCGGCGGCGGAGGGGCGGGCGGCGACCGGGACGCGTACACCAACTACCTGCTGCCCGGCATGATGGCCATGATGGGCCTGAACATCTCCATGGCCGTCGGCACCGGCATCAACGAGGACTTCCGCAAGGGCGTGATGGACCGCTTCCGGTCCATGCCCATAGCCCGCTCGTCGGTGCTGGTCGCCAAGTGCGTCGTCGAGGTCGGCCGGATGCTGGTGGCCATCGTGGTGCTGCTGACCGTGGGCTTCATGGTGGGCCTGGACATCGACGGCCGCTGGGCCGGGATGCTCGCGGGGGTCGGGCTGACGACGCTGTTCGGCGCGTCGCTGGTGTGGATCTTCATGGTGGTCGGGCTGACGATGCGGACGGCGCAGGCCGTGCAGGGCATCTCGATGCTGGTGATGATGCCGCTCCAGTTCGGCTCGTCGGTCTTCGTGCCCACGGGCACGATGCCGGGCTGGCTGAAGGCGTTCACCGACGTCAACCCGCTGACGCACGTGGCCGACGCGTCGCGCGGGCTGATGCTCGGTGAGGGCGCGGTGGCCGCTCCGGTGCTGTGGACGGTCGTCTGGTCGGTGGGGCTGACGGCGGTCACCGCGCCGATCGCGATCGCGCAGTTCCGCCGGAAGACCTGAGCGGGCGGACGTACGGGCGGCGGGGGGCGTACCGGCGGCGGGATCGGGGCCCGTACGGGGGTCGGGCCGGGCGCCCGGGGCGAGCTCAGCGCCCGTACCCGCTCACGCCGTCCGGCCCGCGCCCCGTTCCGGGTCGTGCGCCGCGCACGCCAGGGCCGTCGCCTCGTCCGCGCCGAGGCGCCCGCCCTCGGCGTGCAGCCGCGCGTACGCGGTGTCGCCCAGAGCGGCACGGGCCGCGCGCCCGGCGCGCTCCGCGCACTCGCGCGGGCTGACCGGCACGTGCCCGTGGTCCGCGCGGCGGGTGTCGTACGCGCCCAGCAGGCGCGCCGCCGCCTCCGGCCGCCCCAGCCCGGACACGGCCTCGGCGACGGTGGCCAGCCACCAGACGATGAGCTGCGGGGCGACGATCCGCGTCAGCGGGTCGGAGCGGCTGCCCGCGAGCGCCCGGCACAACTTGTCGAGCCCGGCGCGCGGTTCACCCGCGCGCACGTCCAGGTAGCCGTCGATGCCCTCGATCATGTCGCGGAAGAAGGACGGCACCCACTGCTCGCACGAGTCGCGCAGCGCGGCGAGTTCCGCCCGCGCCTCGTCGATCCGGCCCTCGCGGCCCAGCATCAGCACGAGCCCGACGCGCGGGAAGTGGACGGTGTCGCCGCCCAGTCCCTCGCTCATGCCGATGGCCTCGCGCAGCATGCGTTCGCCGTCCTCGCCCTCCTCCGGTACCGAGTCGTCGCCGCCCTCCACCAGGACCATCGCCAACCGGGCCCGTAGCACCGGGACCTGGGCCTCCGCGCCCAGTTCGCGCGCGACACCGGCGGCCCGGCGGTAGTCCCCGGCGGCCTCGGCCAGCCGTCCGCGCCGCTCGTACGCCTCACCCCGTACGGCCAGGGCCTCCGCGACACCCCACCGGTCACCGAGGCGGGTGAAGAGCGCGAGGCTCTCCTCGGCGTCCCGGACGCTCCGGTCGAAGGTGCCGGGGAGTTCGTTGAGCATCCGGCAGCGCATGTGGAGCATCATCGCCAGCTCCCAGTCGCTGCCGGTGTCCCGGCAGCCGCGCACCCCGGCGTCGAGGACCTCGCCGAGGTCCACCGGGTCCCCCAGCAGGAGCATGGCGAAGAACCAGGCCGAGGCGGGCGGGCGGCACACCTGCGGCTGGCCGGGGCGGTACGCGTCCGCGAGGGCCCGCAGCCGCGCGCGGCCCTCGTCGGTGTCGGTCCAGGCGGCGGGGGGTTGGGCGGCGGCGAAGTGGATGATCCACACCTGCCGCCGGGCCTCGGCGAGCATCTCCGGCGCCATGGGCGGGGGTGCGACGGTGCAGCGTTCGGCCAGGGAGGGGGCGCGTACGCCGGGGGTGCCGAACGGGTCGGGGCCGAGGTCGGAGGCCGCCTTCGTCCACGTCACGGCGTCGGAGCTGTGTCCGCGCAGCTCCCAGAACCAGTACAGCGACAGCACCAGGCACAGCGCCTCGTGCTCGTCGCGCGCGGCGACGGCGCGGCGGAGGGCGGTGCGGAGGTTGTCGTGGTCATCCTCCAGCCGTTCCAGCCACTCGCGTTGGGCGGGGCCGCGGAGCAACGGGTCGCCGGTGCGGGCGAGTTCGCGGTACGTGACGAGGTGGCGCCGTTCCACCGCGGCCCGTTCGGCCGCCTCGTCGAGGCGTTCGGCGGCGTACTCCGCGACGGTCTCCAGCAGGCGGTAGTGCATGCCGTCCGGGCCGGACGGGGCCGCGACGACCAACGACTTGTCGACAAGTGCACCCAGCAGGGCGGCCACGTCGCGCGGGAGGACCGCTGGCGCCACGGGCGCGGGCGGGTCCGCCGTACCGCCGACGCCACCGTCCGCGCAGACGGCCTCCGCCTGGTCGAGACGGCAGCCGCCAGAGAACACGGAAAGGCGCCGCAGCACGGCGTGCTCCGCCGCGTCCAGCAGGTCCCAGGACCAGTCGACGACGGCACGCAGCGCCTGCTGCCGCGGCAGCACGGTGCGGCTGCCGCCCGTCAGCAGCCGGAACCGGTCGTCCAGCCGGTCCGCGAGCTGCCTCGGGGTGAGCGAACGGAGCCGCGCGGCGGCCAGTTCGATGGCCAACGGCAGCCCGTCCAGCCTGCGGCAGATCTCGGCGCACGCCTCCGGGTCGGCCTCGATCCGGAAGCCCGGCTGCGCCGCCGCTCCCCGGTCGGCCAGCAGCCGCAGCGCCACGGGCGCGGGCAGCGGCTCCACCGGCCGTACGCACTCCCCCGGCACCCCCAGCGGCTCCCGGCTGGTCGCCAGCACGGTGACCTGCGGGCACTCCAGCAGCAGCGTCTCGGCGAGAGTCGCGGCGGCGTCGATCACGTGCTCGCAGTTGTCCAGCACGAGCAGCATGCGGCGGCTCGCGCAGCGCTCCGCGAGCTGGCCGAGCGGGTCGGAGGCGTGCGGGTCGACGGCGGCCCGCAGCCCCTCAGCCGGGCTGCCGCGCAGCACCGTCTCGCGCCCGCCGAGGGCGGTCAGGACGGTCTCGGCGACGGTGTCCGGGTCGCGTACGGGGGCGAGTTCGGCCAGCCACACCCCGTCGGGCCAGTGGTCGGCGACGGACTCGGCGGCCTCCTGCGAGAGCCGCGTCTTGCCCGCGCCGCCGGGGCCGAGGAGCGTCACGAGCCGGGCGCCGTCCAGGTCGGCGCGGAGGGCGTCGAGGTCCGTCTCGCGGCCGACGAAGGAGGTGAGCCGGGAGCGCAGGTTCCCGGCGGCGGGCGTACGGGCGGGGGCGGGCGCGGTACGGGCGGGGGCGGGCGTACGGGGACGGGTGGCGGGGTGCGCGTCGGGCGTACGGGTCGCGTCCGGCGTACGGGGCGAGCGCGGCTCGTCCGGCCCGTCGCCGGGCCGCAGCAACTCCGCGTGCAGCGAACGGAGTTCGGCCCCCGGGTCGGTGCCGAGGCGATCGGCCAGCACGGCCCGTACCTCCTCGTAGGCCGCCAGGGCCTCCGCCGGGCGCCCCGCGTCGCGCAGCGCCCGCAGGCGCAGCGCGTGCAGCGGCTCGTCCAGCGGGTGGGCGGCGGCGAGTTCGCGCAGCGCGGGCAGCGCCTCCTCGGCGCGGCCGAGCGCGCATTCGGCGGCCAGCCGGTCCCGGCGCGCGGCGAGGTGCCGGGCGCGGGCGCGTACGCCGGTGGCGTCGCCGCCGTCGGGTAGGTCCGCGCAGACGGGCCCGCGCCAGAGGGCGAGCGCCGCGTCCAGTCGCTCGGCGGCCTTGTGCGGGTCGCCGTCGGCCAGCGCGCGGGCGCCCTCGGCGGCCAGCCGCTCGAAGCGGAAGAGGTCGATGTCGTCGCGGTCGGCCACCAGCCGGTACCCGCCGGTCCCCGACGCCACGGCCTCCCGGCCGAGGGCCCGGCGCAACCGCCCGACCAGGGCCTGGAGGGCGGCGGGCGCGTCGCCCGGCGGGTCCTCGCCGGGTCCCCACACCGAGGCGACCAGCGCGCCCGTGCCCACCGTGCCGCCGTCCGCGACCGCCAGCGCGGTCAGCAGCGCGCGCAGGCGCGCGCCGCCGAGCGGCACCGTGGTGCCGTCCGTACGGATGGCCTGCGTGGTCCCCAGCACGGAGAAGCGGTAGCGCACCTGTTCATCCTGCCAGGCCGCGCGGGGCGCCGGACGGCATACGCCGGGGCCCGCGCCCGTACGCCCGTAGGCCGCACGCCCGTACGTCCGCACGCGCGGTGCCCCCGGGTGCCGCACCCGTGCGGGCCGCGCCCCGCGACCGGTACGGTCTGACGCCATGACCAGCGCCGCGTCCGTACACCGTGACCACCGTCGGCCCAGCCCCGTCTTCCTCGGCCTGGTCGCCGTCATGGGGCTGTCCGGATGGCTGGTCTGGTCCGAGCCCGCGTCGCTGACGGGGCTCGCGGTGTTCGTGTTCGTGGTGTCGGGCTGGATCGTCTCGCTCTGCCTGCACGAGTACGCGCACGCCCGTACGGCGCTGCACGGCGGTGACGTGTCGGTCGGCGCCAAGGGCTACCTGACGCTCAACCCCCTGAAGTACACCCACGCGCTGCTGTCCGTCGTCCTGCCGGTGATCTTCGTGATCATGGGCGGCATCGGGCTGCCGGGCGGCGCCGTCTTCATCGAACGCGGTCGGGTACGCGGCCGGTGGCGGCACAGCCTGATCTCCGCCGCGGGCCCGCTGACGAACATGCTGTTCGCCCTCGTCCTCACCGCCCCGTGGTGGCTGGACGCCGTGGACGGGGTGCCGGTGCCGTTCCGCTGCGCGCTGGCCTTCCTGGCGCTGCTCCAGGTGACGGCCGCGCTCCTCAACTCCCTGCCGGTGCCCGGCCTCGACGGCTACGGCGTACTGGAGCCGTGGCTGTCGCCCCGCGCGCGCGGCCAGGCGGAGCCGTTCGCGCCGTACGGGCTGCTGATCGTCTTCGGCTGCCTGTGGATCCCCGAGGTCAACGGGGTGTTCTGGGACGGCATCGACGCGGTGCTGCGGTCGCTGGGCGTCTCGGAGGCGGAGACGTACTTCGGGCTGGAGTTCTTCCGCTTCTGGTCGGGCGAGCCCGACCCGCTGTACGTGGGCCAGCCGTAGTACGTGGGCCCGATCAGCCCTGAGCGGCCGGACCGGCGGCGTTCTCGGCGGCGATGATGCGGTCCCGACGGGCGTAGTACCACGCCATGTTGGACGTCAGCCCGGCGAGCAGCACCCACACGACGCCGAGCCAGCTGCCGCGCGTGAACGCGACGACCGCCGCGACCGTCGCCAGCAGGCAGAGGACCGTGCTGTAGAGCGCGATCCCGCGCGGCACGCGCGGCAGCCGGGAACGCGCCGGGGACGGGGTCGGCGCGGCGGCGGGTCGGGCGGCGGGGTCGGGGGCCGGGGCGGTCATCGGTGCGGACTCCAGGTCGGCGGTGCGGGCGGGGGCGGGCGTACGGAGGTGGGCGTACGGCTGCCATTGTCGCCCCTCGCCCGCCCGCCCCGGTGGCCCGCCCCCGTGCGCGGCCCCGGGCGGCCACGCGCCGACCCCGCGCGGCTCAGACGTCGGTGAGGCGGACGCCCGCGTGCGCGCGGTAACGACGGTTCACCGAGATGAGGTTGGCGACCAGCGACTCGACCTGGTGCGCGTTGCGCAGCCGCCCGGCGTAGACGCCGCGCATACCGGGGATGCGGCCCGCGAGGGCCTGCACGATCTCGACGTCGTCCCGTACCTCGCCCAGCACCATGACGTCCGTCTCGATCTCCTCGACGGCGGGGTCCGCGAGCAGCACGGCCGACAGGTGGTGGAACGCGGCCGTCACGCGGGAGTCCGGCAGGAGCGCGGCGGCCTGCTCGGCGGCGCTGCCCTCCTCGGGCTTCAGCGCGTAGGCACCCTTCTTGTCGAAGCCGAGCGGGTTCACGCAGTCCACGACGAGCTTGCCCGCCAGGTCGTCGCGCAGCGCCTCCAGCGTCTTGGCGTGCCCGTCCCAGGGCACCGCCACGATGACCACGTCGGAACGGCGCGCGCACTCGGCGTTGTCGGCGCCCTCGACGCCCGCGCCGAGTTCGGCGGCGGCCTGCTCGGCGCGTTCGGCGGCGCGCGAGCCGATGACCACGCGCTGACCGGCCCTGGCCAGGCGGTAGGCGAGGCCGCGGCCCTGGTCGCCGGTGCCGCCGAGGACGCCGACGGTCAGCGCGGAGACGTCGGGCAGGTCCCAGGGGTCCTTGCGCGGCGCGGGCTTCGACCCGGCGGCGGGATCGGCGGAGGTGGCGGAGGTGGCGGCGGACGGGGCGGGGTCAGCGGGAGACGTCATACGAAGATCCTGCCAGCCCGTTCCGGACCCCGCCCTACCGGCCGGTAGTGAACGTCGTCACGGGCACCCCGGACCGTTCCGGCGGAACCGCCGCGCCGCACCCGTACCGTCCGGCATCATGCGCGCCATGGATGCCTTACGGGTCGCCCTGCTGCGCGAGGTCCTCGCCGGAACGGAGTGGTCGGAGTCCACGCGCCGCTTCGCCGCGTCGCTGCGCACGTCCGTGGCGCCGCGCGGACGCGGCGGGCTGCTGCTCGTCGGGAGCGAGCGGCACGAGCCGTGGCACCTGGCCGCGCACCTCGACGACGAGGCCGCCTGGTCGGGGCTGCCGGAGCTGTCGCCCACGCTCGTACGGCACCGGGTGCCGGAGTCCGCGCCCGCGCACCTGTCCGTCGGGCTGGGCCGCGTGGCGGCGGCGGGGCGGGGCGAGACGCTGCTCGTGGTGGCGGCGGAACCGCCGGGCGAGGGGCTGCTGGAACGCGTCCACGACGCGCGCCGCGCGGGGGCGACGGTGCTCGCCCTGGACGGCGGCGGGGACCGTACGGGCGGGGGCGCGGGCACGCGCGGTACGGGCGGGGGCGGCGCGGTCGAGTTGCGGGGGCTCGCGCACGACGCGCTGAGCGCCGACCCGGACGCGCTGGACCTGGACACCCTCCAGCACCTGGTGTGCGCGGCGGCCGGGGAGGAGTCGGCGGGGCCGTACGGGACGAACGCCGGGGCGGGCGGCCCCGCGAAGCGCGGGCGCGGCCTCCGCGACCGGCTGTCGCGGCTGGCGGACGGTCTGACGGCGCCGCCCCCGGCGCGCTGGTGACACCCGGCGGGGCGGGGGCGCGGGGCGCGTACGGCGCGCGCCGAAATCCCGTTGCCGCCCGCGAACGGCACGGGGACGATGACCCCTTGTGTCCCCCAAGCTGAGGGCGTTGCTGCCCGACCTCTCCCCCTGGCACGCCTCCCGGGACTTCCGTCTCATGTGGTGCGCCGGTGCCGTCACCGTGTTCGGCAGTTTCCTGACGTTCGTCGCCCTGCCCTTCCAGCTCAAGGAGTTGACGGGGTCGCCGGTCGCGGTCGGCGCGCTCGGCGCCGTGCAGTTGGTGCCGCTGGTCGTCTTCGGGCTGTACGGCGGGGCGCTCGCCGACGCCGTGGACAAGCGGAAGCTGATCCTCTGGAGCGAGATCGCGCTCGGCTTCTCCGCGCTGGGCCTGCTCGTCAACACCCTGCTGCCGTCGCCCATGGTCTGGCCGCTGTACGCGGCCGGCGCCCTGACCAGCGCGCTCGCCGGAATCCAGCAGCCCGCGCTCGACGCGATCGTGCCGCGCATCGTCGCCCACGACCAGCTGAGCGCCGCCGCCGCGCTGAACGCCCTGCGCTGGCAGATCGGCGGCGTCGTCGGCCCGGCGCTGGCCGGGCTGCTGATCGCGTACGCCGGGCTCGAAGTGGCGTACGCGCTCGACGCGTTCACCTTCGTGGTGTCCGTCTCGCTGGCGTGGGGCCTGCGCCCGTCGCCCGCCGCGCACGACGCGGAGAAGCCGTCGCTGAGCGGCATCCTGGCGGGCGCCCGTTACGCGTGGGGCCGGAAGGACCTGCTGGGCACGTACGCGATCGACCTGGCGGCCATGCTGTTCGCCTTCCCGCTCGCGCTGTTCCCGTTCCTCGCGGAACGGCTGGACGCCGAGTGGGCGCTCGGCCTGATGTACGCGACGCTGCCCTTCGGCTCCATGCTGGTGAGCGCGACCAGCGGCTGGACCCGGCGCGTGCACCGGCACGGCCGGATGGTCGCGCTCGCGGCGGTGGGCTGGGGCGCGTCGATGGCGCTGGCGGGGGCGATGGACGACATCTGGCTGGTGCTGCTGTTCCTGACCGTGTCGGGCTGCTTCGACATGGTGAGCGGCATCTTCCGTACGACGATGTGGAACCAGTCCGTGCCCGACGAGCTGCGCGGGCGCCTCGCCGGGATCGAGCTGCTGTCGTACTCGCTGGGCCCGCAGCTCGGGCAGGTGCGCTCGGGCGGTGTCGCGGCGCTGACGTCCGTACGGACGTCGGTGTGGAGCGGCGGGCTCGCGTGCGTCGCGGCGGCGGGGCTGCTGGCGGTGGCGCTGCCGAAGCTGATGTCGTACGACGCCCGTACGGACCCGCACGCGCGGGCGGTCGCGGAGCAGCGCCGGGCCGCGGCGGCGAAGGCCGGGGGCACGGGCGCCGGGACGGCCGAGGAGACGGCCGCCCCGGCCTGACGGGGCGGGGCGTGCGGTACGGCGCCCCGCCCCGGTGCCGGGGCGGGCTCACGGCGTCAGCGCCGCTCCTCCTCGTCGGCGTCCGCGTCGGCGGCGGGCGGCGCGTCGTTCCAGCGGGGGTCGTTCTCCCACTTCAGGTTCCGCTCGCGGGCCGACTCCATCGCGTGCGCGGCCTCCTCGCGGCTCGCGTACGGACCGAAGCGGTCCTTGCCCGGACAGTCCGGGCCCTCCTCGACCGTCTGGTGCTCCAGGCAGTAGAACCACTCACCCGGTCTGCCCGGTGTCTTGCGCTTGAAGAGTGCCATGCCCTCATGCTCCCGCAGGGCCGCTCCGGTGACCACAGCTACACTCGCGGCATGTCTGGCCAGTCTCTTCTCGTCCCCGGCACGCTCTCCCCGCAGCGTGACGTCCCCTCCTCGATCGCCCGCCCCGAGTACGTCGGCAAGCCCGCGCCCACCCCGTACACCGGGCCCGAGGTGCAGGACGACGAAACGATCGAGCGGATGCGCGTGGCGGGCCGTATCGCGGCGCGGGCCATGGAGGAGGCCGCCCGGCACATCGCGCCCGGCGTGACGACGGACGAGCTGGACGCGATCGCGCACACGTACATGTGCGACCACGGCGCGTACCCCTCGACCCTCGGCTACCGCGGTTTCCCCAAGTCCCTGTGCAGCTCGGTCAACGAGGTGATCTGCCACGGCATCCCCGACTCCACCGTGCTGCGCGACGGCGACATCGTGAACCTCGACGTGACCGCCTTCATCGGCGGCGTCCACGGCGACAACAACGCCACGTACCTGTGCGGCGACGTCGACGAGGAGTCGCGGCTGCTCGTCGAGCGCACCCGGGAGTCGCTGAACCGCGCGATCAAGGCGGTGCGCCCGGGGCGGCAGGTGAACGTGATCGGGCGGGTCATCGAGTCGTACGCCAAGCGCTTCGGCTACGGCGTCGTACGGGACTTCACCGGGCACGGCGTCAACTCGTCGTTCCACTCCGGGCTGATCATCCCGCACTACGACGACGAGCGGGCCACCACCGTGATGCGGCCCGGCATGACGTTCACCATCGAGCCGATGCTGACGCTGGGCACGTACGAGTGGGACATGTGGGAGGACGGCTGGACGGTCGTCACCAAGGACCGCAGGCGCACGGCGCAGTTCGAGCACACGCTCGTGGTCACGGAGTCGGGGGCGGAGATCCTCACCCTGCCGTGAGCCGGGGGCCGTTGGGCGGGCGCCGCGCGGAGTGCGGTGCGCGGGGCCGGAGTTGCCGGCGTGGTGGCCGGCAGGGTTGCCGACGGGGCGTCGGGAAGGCGTTGACTTAGGTAAACCTAAGTAGGAGGATCGGCGGTGCGCCGTTCCGCTCGTACGGCGTGCCCGACTCCCCTTTCCGCTTCGGCACCCACGGAGGCCCCGCGATGGCCGCGTCCGATGTCACGCCCGATGCCAGGTCCCACGCCCCGTCCGACGCCACCGCTCCGTCCGACGCGCCACGCGAAGCACCCGCCGGGGCGTCGGCGTTCTCCACGCTCATCCGCACCGCGTCGCGGCAGCAGCACGAGGAGGCGGAGACCTCCGCCTTCATGGGCGACCTGCTCGGGGGACGGCTCGGCGTGGCGGCCTACCGCCGCTACACCGAGCAACTGTGGTTCGTCTACGAGGCGTTGGAGTCCGCCGCCGAGGACCTGCGGGCGGACCCGGTCGCCGGGCCGTTCGTCCAGCCGGGGCTGTTCCGGCTGGCGGCGCTGCGGCGGGACCTGGACCACCTGCACGACGGCGCGGACTGGCGGGCGCGCGTACGGCCGTTGCCCGCCACCGAGGCGTACGCCGCGCGGATAGCCGAGCTGGCCGACGGCTGGCCCGGCGGATACGTGGCGCACCACTACACCCGCTACCTGGGCGACCTCTCCGGCGGCCAGATCATCCGCGGCACGGCGGAACGGACCTGGGGGTTCGCGCGCAAGGGCGACGGCGTGCGGTTCTACGTCTTCGAGGACATCGGCAACCCGGCGGCGTTCAAGCGCGCCTACCGGGAGCTGCTCGACGCGCTGCCCCTGGACGACCTGGAGAAGCAGCGGGTCGTGGAGGAGTGCAAGCGGGCGTTCGCGCTGAACACGGCGGTGTTCCGGGAGTTGGGCGAGGAGTTCCCGCTCAGCGCGTGAGCACGGCGTACGGCCCTACGGGCGCGTCCCCCGGGGCGCGCCCGTACGCGTGCGCGCAGCGCTGTGGCGGTACGCGCACGCGTGCCGTACGCGCCACGGGCCGCGGCCGTGTCCCCGCCCGGAGGGGGTCGGGGACACGGCCGCGGTGGTGCGGGGTCGACTCGCGTCAACTCCGCGCGACGCGGCGGCGGGTGGCGTAGGCCGCCGCCGCGCCGGTCAGGGCCAGGGCGCCCGCGGCGCCCAGCAGACCGGCGACCGGGGTGCCGGAGCCGGTGGACGCGAGGCTGCCCAGGTCGGTGCCGCCCACCGTGCCCGCCGGGCCGGACGAACCGCCGGTGGCGCCCGTACCGCCGTCGGACGCGTCCGACGAGCCGCCGGGACCGCCGGAGCCCGCGCCCGGCAGCCGCGCGCCCTCGTCCAGGGCGACGGAGACGGTGACCGGGTCGAGGGCGTCGCCCTCCTGGTAGAAGCCGCCGAACGCCTCGACGCCCTCCTTCGTCAGCGACGCGGGCAGCTTCGAGAGCGTGACGACGTCCTTCTCCGGCGTCAGGGCACCCTCGGGGACCTCGAGCGCGGCGACCGCCACGGCGTCGTACTCGCTGACCTCACCCGTCGTACGGTCCTTCGACGACACGTCGGCGACCAGCGAGCCCTTCGTGCCGTCGTTCTCCACGCGCAGCGCGGAGAACTTCAGGTCGAGGGCGTACGCGTCGTCCTCCTTGTGCGCGAGGAAGCGGACCGCCCCGTCGAAGTCGGCGCCGAGCGTGGCCGCTTCGGTGTCGAGGTCGCCGCTGCCGCCCGCGAAGCGGTAGCCGTCGCCGTTGTCGCGCGCGCCGCCCGACAGGTCGATCCTCCCGCCGCCGATGGGGCCGGTGACGTACGAGCGGAAGGACTTCTTCACGCCCCAGTCGAGGGTGCCGTCGACGACCGTGCCGTCGGCGGCGGGCTCGCCGGAGCCGGTGCCGGGGCCGGACGCGGGGTCGGCGGAGCCCGTACCGGAGTCCCCGCCGGACGTGCCGGTGGTGCCCGTGGTGCCCGTGGTGCCGGACGTTCCGGTGGTGCCCGTGCCCGAAGTGCCGTTGGTGCCGGAGCCGTTCGCGCCGTTCCCGCTGTCGCCTCCGGTACCGCCGCCGCCCGTGCCCCCCGTGCCGCCGGGCTGGGTGCCGCCCGCCGCCGGGGTCACGGCGAGGGTGGCGGAGTCGAGGGCTTCGCCCCCCTCGTAGAACCCGTTGAACGCCTCCGCGCCCTCGGCGGTCAGCGTCGCGGGCACGTCCGCGAAGGTCATCCCGCCACCGTCGCCGTGCCCGGGCTCGACGGCGCCGAGGTCCAGCGAGGCCACCTCGACGTCGTCGCGCGTGGTGCCGCCGGAGCTGACGTCCGCCGTGATCGCGCCCGCCACCCCGTCGTCCGAGGTCACCTTCAGGTCCGCGAAGGTCAGGTCCAACTGCCCGCCGTGCGCGGCGAAGTGGACGCTGCCCTGGAACGCGACGTCCACGCCGTGGCTGCCCTGGTCGTACGAGCCGGTGCCGTCGGTGAAGCGGAAGGTGCCGTCGGCGTTCAACGCTGCGCCGTCTCCGACGGTGATCTCGCCGCCGCCGATCGGGCCCGTGACGTAGTCCCGGAACGACTTCTTGACCCCCCAGTCCAGGGTGCCGTCGGTCAGGTCGATCGCGGCGGGCGCCCGCTCGCCCGTACGGTCGCGGGCCGCGCCGTCGGCGGCGGTCGCGGGCAGGGTGAGGAACGCGGTCGCGGCGAGGACGGTGGCGGTGGCCGCGGCGAGCGCCGTGCCGGGTCTGGTGAGGCCGTTGGGGGTCATTCGGGCTGATGCTCCTCGGAGTCGGCGGCCGGGTCGGCCGTACGGGTCGGGTCGGGTGTGCCGGGCGACGCGCCCGCCGGGTCGGCGGCCACGGCGCGGTCGGGAAGGTCGGCGGGGTCGGCGGGGTCGGCAGGGGGTGCGGGCGCCGGGGCGGCGGCGGACCGGGCGCGCCGGTACCAGAACGCGCCGCCGAGCAGCGCCAGCGAGCCCGCCGCGAGCCCCACCGGCAGCGCCGTGGAGGACGCGGAGGAGCCGGAGTCGGCGTCCGTTGCCTCGTCCGTACGGGCCGACGCGGACGCGGTGGGCGCGGCGGACGGTGCCGTGGCGGCGTCGCTGCCGAGGTCGGGCAGGGCGGGCAGTTCGGCGTCCCGGGTGAGCGCGACCGCGAGGGACACGGGCGCCATGCCGGTGCCCTTCCGGTAGACGCCGCCGAAGAACTCGGCGCCCTCGGCGGTCAGTTCGGCCGGTGCCTCGGTGACGCGCAGCAGGCCGTCCGCCATGTCGCGAGCGGCGTCACCGCCCGCCGTCAGCGCCTTCACCGGGAAGGTCACCAGCGGCGTACCGTCCGCGGAGAGCGTGCCGCGCCCGTCCCGCACCCGTACGGACACGCCGTCGAGCGCCGTGTCGAGGTGCTCGCCGGTGAAGCGGACGGTGCCGTCGAACTCCGCGTCGAGTTCGCCCTTGGCCAGGTCGTAGCGGCCCTCGCCGGAGGGGAAGCGGTAGACGGCGCCGCCGTCGCGCGCCCCGCCCGACAGCTGCCAGCGGCCCTTGGCGACGGGCCCGGTGACGTACTCGCGGAAGGTGCGCCGTACGCCCCAGTCGACGGCCGCGTCAGCGAACTCCCCGCGTACGGCGGCCTGTCGGGGCGGCGCGGAGGACGCGTCGCGGTCACCGCCCTCGCCCCCGTCGCCGCCGTCGTCACCGCCGCCACCCCCGGCCCGTACGTCGACGGACAGGCTGACCGGGTCGAGCGGGGTGCCCGCCGGGTAGTAGCCCGCGAACGACTTCGCGCCCTCGGCGGTGAGCGTCGCGGGTACGCCCGTGAGCGCGACCGGCGAGCCGCCGCCGCGCATCTCCACGCCGGACAGGTCGAGGGACGCGAGCGGCACCTGGCTGCTGACGGTCACCTTCCCGGAGCCCTTCGCCTTGCTGCGCAGGTCGGCGTGGAGCGCACCCGAACCGCCGCCGGAGACACGGACGGTGGGGTTGCTGATCGTCAGGTCCAGCTCGTGCCCGCCGTCCGCCGTCGGGTGCCCGGTGAAGCGCACGCCGCCGCGGAAGCCCGCCCGGAACGTGCCGTCCCCGGGGTCGTACGCGCCGGTGGCGGAGTGGAAGCGGAACTGGCTCTCGCCGACGGTCCCCGCGCCCCCGCTCAGCTCCCAACCGCCCTCGGCGATCGGGCCGGTGACGTACTGCTGGAAGGACGCCTTGACGCCCCAGTCGAGCCGCCCGCCCGCTACCGTACGGTCCGCCGCCCGGGCGTCGTCGGCCGGGAGCAGCACGGCGGCGAGCGCCGCCAACGGCAGTACGGCGGCGAGCGCACGGAGGGTTCTGGACGCGGGCACGACGGATCTCCTCGGGCAGACCGGGACTGGCAATGAAGGTAAGGCTAACCTAAGCTAACTCCGACCCCGTCTGGAACCCCTCACCCCCGGAAGGCAGTGCGCCGTGCGTCAACCTCCCCGAGCCACGGGCGCGTTGGCCGCCCTGCTCGCCTCCGTCCTCGTACTCGCCGGATGCGGCGGCACGGACGGCGGGGACGCGGACGGCGAGCCCGCCCGCGCGAAGGCGTCCGCCGCACCCGACCGGATCGAGCCGCTGGCGGGCCCGGCGCCCGCACCCCGGCTCCCGGCGACGGTCGCCCCGGACGAGGGCGAGGCGGACGGCGCGGGGGACGGCGGCGGGAAGGTGACCGTACGGAGCGCCGCCCGCGTCGTACCGCTCTCCGGCTCCCTCTCCGAGATCGTCTTCTCCCTCGGCCTGGGGGAACGGGTGGTGGCCCGCGACGTCTCCGCCACCTTCGAACAGGCCGCCGACCTCCCGCTGGTGACGCGCGGCCACGACGTCTCCGCCGAGGGCGTCCTCGCGCTCAAGCCGACGCTCGTACTGGCCGAGACGACCACCGGCCCCGCCGAGGCCGTACGCCAGATACGGGACGCTGGCGTGCCCGTCGTCGTGACCGACACGGCGCGGGAGCTGGACGACGTCGGCTCCCGCATCGACCGGGTCGCGACCGCCCTCGGCGTGCCCGACGCGGGCGACGCGCTGCGCGAGCGCAGCGAACGGCGGATCGCGAAGGTCCGCGCGGACGTCCCCGACGGCGGGGGTGGCGGGAAGGGGAGCGACGGGAAGGGCGGCGGTGGGAAGGGTGACCGGCCGCGCGTCGCGTTCCTGTACCTGCGCGGGACCGCCTCCGTGTACCTTCTCGGCGGCGCCGAGTCGGGCGCGGGCTCGCTCATCGAGGCCGCGGGCGGCGTCGACGCGGGCGCGGAGTCCGGGCTGCGCAAGGACTTCACGGCCCTCACCAGCGAGGCCCTGGTGAAGGCGGCGCCCGACGTGATCCTGGTGATGACGAAGGGACTCGAATCGGTGGGCGGCGTCGACGGGTTGGTCGAGATCCCGGGCATCGCGCAGACCCCGGCGGGCATGGACCGGCGGGTCGCGAGCGTCGACGACGGCGTGCTGCTGAGCTACGGTCCGCGTACGGACGAGGTGCTGCGCTCCCTGGTGCGGCAGATCCACGAGGGTGCCCGGTGACGACGGAACCACGCGCCCCCGCCGGGCGCGAGCGGCAGGACGGCCCGGCCCGGCCCACGGGGCGGGGCGGGGCGGACGAACGGGACCGGGAGGACGCGCCGGACCCGGCGGGTGAACGGGAGTCGGCGGGTGAACCGGACCGGTCGACCGGCCCGGAGCGGCCCGCCGTGCCGGAGCAGCGCACCGTACCGGAGCGGTCCGCCGCGCCCGACGTGTACGCCGTACGGGACACGGCACCCGTACCCGAGGCGCTGCCGCCCCGCGCGAAGGCGCCGTCCCTCCCCCGTACCCGCCGCACCCCCGCGGCCGTACTGACCGTCGCGCTCGTCGTCGCGCTCGCCGTGCTCACGCTCGTGTCCGTCGGCAGCGGCGCGTACGCGATCCCGCTCACCGACGTGCTCGACTCCCTCCTCCACCGGGCCGGGCTCGGCGGGGCGCCGCTGGACCGGGTCGGGGAGAGCGTCCTGTGGGACGTACGCCTCCCGCGCGTCGTCCTCGGCGCGCTCGTCGGGGCGTCGTTGGGCTGCGCGGGCGCGCTCATGCAGGGCATGTTCGGCAACCCGCTCGCGGAGCCGGGCGTCATCGGCATCTCGTCGGGCGCGGCCGTCGGCGCCGTCGCGTCGATCGCGCTGGGGCTGTCGTTCCTCGGGGACTGGACGGTGGCGGCGTGCGCGTTCACCTCGGGGCTGGCCACGGTGCTGGTGGTGTACGTGCTGTCGCGGTCCGGCGGCCGTACGGAGGTCGTGACGCTGATCCTCACCGGCATCGCCGTGAACGCGTTCGCGGGCGCCCTCATCGGCCTCTTCCTCTTCTTCGCGGACAACGCCGCGCTCACCCAGATCACGTTCTGGCAGCTCGGCTCGCTCGCGCAGGCCACCTGGCCGAAGGTGCTCGCGGTGCTGCCGTGCGCGCTGATCGGGCTGCTGCTGGCACCCCGGTACGCGCGGCGGCTGGACCTGCTCGCGCTCGGCGAGCGGCCCGCGCGCCATCTCGGCGTGGACGTCGAACGGTTGCGGCTCGCGCTCGTGCTGGTGGTCGCGCTGCTCACGGCGGCGGCCGTGGCGGTGGCGGGCGTCATCACGTTCGTCGGACTGCTGGTCCCGCACCTGCTGCGGATGGCCGCGGGCCCGGGGCACCGCTTCCTGGTGCCGGGCAGCGCGCTCGGCGGCGCGGTGGTGCTGGTGGCGGCGGACCTCACGGCCCGTACGGCCGTGGCGCCCGCCGAACTGCCGCTGGGCGTACTGACGGCGCTGATCGGCTCGCCGTTCTTCTTCTGGCTGCTGCGCAGGACGCGGCGGCGGCAGGGTGGTTGGGCGTGAACGGACAGCAGGGGCACCACGGACACCGGGGGCAGGACCAGCACGGCCCGCACGGGCCGCGGGCGCGGGGGCGGCAGCCGTACGGGAAGCGGGTGCGCGGGCGGCCCCCCGTGCGCGACGGCGCCCCCGACGGGCCCGGCGCCGACGCGGGTACGGGCACGGGCGGCCCGCGCCCGCGCCGTACCCGGTGGCTGCCCTCCGTCCGCGCCTGGGCCCGGCAGGGCGCGGCGCCGCCGGAGCCGCCGGTGGCGGCCCGTGCGGGGAGCACCGTCGCCTCGGCGCACGGGCTGACCGTGCGGCACGGCGACCGGACGGTGCTGCACGGTGTCGAACTGTCCCTCGCGGCGGGCGAGTTGCTCGCCCTCGTCGGCCCGAACGGCGCGGGCAAGTCCACCCTGCTGGCCGCCCTCGCCGGTGACCTCGCGCCCGACGCGGGCGAGGCGCGCCTCGGCGACCGCCGCTGCCTGGACTGGCCCGCACCCGAACTGGCCCTGCGCCGCGCCGTGTTGCCGCAGTCGGCGGAGCTGGCGTTCCCGTTCACCGTCGAGGAGGTCGTACGGATGGGGCGGGCTCCGTGGGCCGGTACGGACGCGGAGGACGAGGACGCGGAGGCCGTCGCGGAGGCCATGGCGGACACGGAGGTCGGGGAGTTCGCGGGGCGCCCGTTCTCCTCCCTCTCCGGCGGCGAACGCGCCCGCGTCGCGCTCGCCCGCGTCCTCGCGCAGCGCGCCCCCGTACTGCTGCTGGACGAGCCGACCGCCGCCCTCGACCTGCGGCACCAGGAACTGGTGCTGCGCCTGTGCCGGGAGCGGGCCGCCGAGGGCACGGCGGTGGCGGTGGTCCTGCACGACCTGGGGCTGGCGGCGGCGTACGCGGACCGGGCGGCGGTCCTCGACGGTGGCCGCGTGGCGCTGGACGGGCCGCCGGACGAGGTGTTCACGGCGGAGGCGCTGTCGCGGATCTACCAGCAGCCGGTGGAGGTCGTCCGCCACCCGCGCACGGCCGCCCGCCTGGTCCTGCCGGTCCGCGACCGGCGGGACGGCTGAGGAGGCGACGGGCGGGGACGGGCCGGGTGGGAGCGCCGCGACCTTCGGGGCGCGGGCGGTACGAAAGGTGGAGTGCGGGGGCCCGGCTTCGACTTCCGGCGGAGCGCGGTCGATACCGGCGCCCGATATCCCCTGGTGAGCGCCGTACCTAGGGTCCGGACATGCCCGACTCCCCCACTCCCGCGCCCCGTTCACCCGCGTCACCGACGGTCGCGCGCGGCCCCGTACGGCCCGGCGAGCGCGCCCTCGCGCCCGACCTCGCGCGGGGCGCGATGCTGCTGCTGATCGTCCTGTCCAACACCGGCTTCCACCTGTGGGCCGCGCGGCACGGCGCGTCCGGCTGGCAGCCCGTGGACGGTTCGGCGGTGGACCGGGCCGTGCAGTTCGCCATGATCGCGACGCTGGACCTGCGCACGTACCCCCTGTTCGCGTTCCTCTTCGGCTACGGCATGATGCGCCTCCACCAGCGCCAGACGGAGGCGGGCGCCTCCCCGCGCGCCGGGGTCGCGCTGCTGCGCAGGCGCAGTCTGTGGCTGGTCGCGTTCGGGTCGGTGCACGCGTTCCTGCTGATGGCGGGTGACATCACCGGCTGCTACGGGGTGGCGAGCCTGCTGCTGGGCTGGCTGTTCGTACGCCGTGGCGACCGCGTGCTGCTGCTCGCGGCGGGCGGGGCGCTGGCGCTGCTGTTCCTCACCTCCACGCTGCCCGCCCTCGTCGAGGTGCTGGCCGGCGAGCTGGGCCGGTCCGGCGACGCGCCGTCGGAGCCGACGACCGAGGTGTACGCGTCGGGCGAGCCCGACCGGCTCGCCGCGGCCGGGACGCGGATGGCGACCTGGGCGTTCGTCACGCTCGGCGGCGGCCTGCTGGGCTTCGGCGGGCACGCCATGATGCTGCTGGGGTGCTGGGCGGCACGGCGCCGCGTACTGGAACGGCCGTCCGCGCACCTGCCGTTGCTCCGCCGTACGGCCGTCGCGGGCGTCGCCGTGGGCTGGTCGGGCGGGCTGCCGTCGGCGCTGGGGCACGTCGGCGCGTGGCACGTGCCCGCCGACGCCATGGCGGAGGGCGGCGCGCTGCCCGCGCTGCACGAGGCGACGGGGCTGGGGGCGGGGCTCGGGTACGTGGCGCTGTTCGCGCTGTTCGCGCACCGGGTGGCCGTACGGGCGGAGCACGCGCGGGCGGCGGGTGCGGGAGCGGCCGGCGGGCCGGGGCGGGTGGTGCGCGCGGTGGCGGCGCTGGGCAAGCGCTCGCTGTCGGGCTACCTGGCGCACTCGCTGCTGTTCGCGCCGGTGCTCGCCGCCTGGGGTCTCGGGCTCGGGCGGCATCTCTCCAGCGCGACGATGGCGGCGTACGCGTGCGGGGTGTGGCTGGTGACCGTCGTGGCCGCCGACGCGTGCGAACGGGCGGGGCTGCCGGGGCCCGCCGAGACGGTGCTGCGGCGGCTCGTCTACCGCCGTTCCGCGCGCGGGGGTTGAGGGGCGCGCGAGTGGTGGTCGGCGGGGCGTGCGGAGCGCCGTCACCCGCGCCTCCGACTCACCCTCCGTGATGCTCACCGGAATGGTTCCGTCATGTGCAACACCCCAGCTCGGCACGGCGCTGTAGAGCTGTACGCGTATTCCAACCGCCGCGTCCGCGGCGGCCCGTGGGGGTTCCCCGACCGCCGCGCGCCGCGCGGGTCCGGGACCGGGCGGCACCGCCGGTCCCGGGCGCGGCCGGGACAGCGAGGAGCCCGACGATGCAGGTTTCCGGCCAGCACCCCGTACCCGCGCGGCGGCGCCGCTCCGCCCGCCGCGCCGACGACCCCGATCCACGCGCCGCCCGCGCCACCGACACCCACCGCGGCGACGGACGGCGGGAGGCCACGGCATGAGCGAGGCACTGGAGTTGCGGCTGTGCCGGTGGTGCGGACGGCTGACCGTACCGGAGCGCGCCCGGACCGGCACGGAGTGCGTGTACGTGTGCGGCACCTGCCGCAAGCGCGGCGCGACCGAGCAGCTGGCGCCGCCACCGCGTACGTGCGTCGCGCACCCGGCACACCCGGCACACTCCACGCGGACCCACTGACCCACCGACCCACCGACCCACCGACCCGCCGACCCGCCGACCCGCCGACCACGGCGGACCCCGTCCACACGACGCCAACCGACACCGACCCGACGCCAACTCGACGTCACGGGTGGTCACTTCACGTCACCAGCAGTCGCTTCGCGCCAGGAGTGTGCGACGGGCGCGGCGCGCTGCGATCCTGGCGCGATGAGGGCAGACGCACGCGTGCCGCTCGGCCGTACCGGCCTCTCCGTGACCCGGCTGGGCCTCGGACTCGCCTCGATCGGCGGCCTGTTCACGCCCGTGTCCGAGGAGCGGGCGCGCGCGACCGTCGACCGCGCGTGGGAGTGCGGCCTGCGCTTCTTCGACACGGCGCCGGTCTACGGCTACGGCCGCTCCGAGTCCCGTACGGGCCGCGCGCTGCGGACCCGGCCGCGCGCCGAGTACGTGCTGTGCACGAAGGTCGGCCGCCTCATCGAGCCCGGCGGCCCCGACACGCAGCCGGTGTGGGCCGATCCCCCGCCGGGTCTCGGGCCGCGCCGCGACCACTCGTACGGCGCCGTGCTGCGCTCCGTCACGGAGAGCCTGGACCGGCTGGGTCTGGACCGGGTCGACGTGCTGCACGTGCACGACCCCGACGAGGACTACCCCACCGCCCTGACCGGCGCCTACCCCGCGCTGGCCGAGCTGCGCGAGCGCGGCGCCGTACGGGCGGTGTCCCTCGGCGTCAACCACGCCGACGTCGCCGCCCGCTTCCTGCGCGACGCCCCGGCGCCGGGCCCCGACTGCGTGCTCCTGGCCGGGCGTTACGGGCTGCTGGACCAGTCGGGGCTCACCGAGCTGCTGCCCCTCTGCCTGGAGCGCGGCGTCTCCGTCATCGCGGCGGGCGTCTTCCAGGGCGGGCTGCTGACGCGTACGGACAGCGACGACCCGCGCGTGCGCGCGCTGCGCGAGGTGTGCGCGCGGTACGGGGTGTCGCCGCTCGCCGCCGCGCTCCAGTTCCCGCTGGCGCACCCGGCGGTGGACACGGCGCTCGTCGGCGCCCGTACACCCGGTGAAGTGACGGCGGCCGTGGGGCACTTGGAGAACTCCGTACCCACCGCGCTGTGGGCCGCGCTGAAATCCGAAGGGCTGCTCCCGAGCGACGCGCCGACTCCGGCTCCGGACGCCTGAGACGGAGCGTGGTGACGCCGGAAAAGGCTCCGTAAAACCTCACCGTACGGAAAGGGCTTACGGGCAACGCACCGTGACGACCTGCGTGTTCGCTCAGGAACGGCTCGAAAACGCCCCAACCTTCCACAACAAGATGGACATCACAGAGAATCTTGAACAAACATCGACCGAATCCCTTACGTATGACTTATGGTCGCTGGCACACGCGGACGCCGGGCTTGGGGAGGCTCCGTGCGCGTACCGGGGTTGGAGCTTCAGGGGGGTTCGGGTTCATGCGGCGTGACGCCATTTTCCTGTCCGGAGGACCCGGTCGCCCCGGACAGCCGGAACGGGCCCGGGACCCGGAACGGATACCCGCCGCGTCGGCACCCGAGGAGAAGCGCGCACCCGACGCACGGCCGATGCCCGGCAGCGGGCCGGCGCACGACCCGGCGCACGGCGCGGCGCCCGCGCCCGGCGACGGGCTGCGCCGCGTACGGGACAAGGCGGCCTGGTACGCGCCGACGGCCCTGCTCGTCGGCGTGCTGGGAACCGGGCTGCCGGTGCTGCTGGTGTACCGGGCGGCGGCGCAGCCGGGCCCCGGAGCCGCCGCCGTGACGGCGGTCGCCGTCTGGCAGGGCGTGCAGCTCGCGCACAACCGTTACGCCCACCGGTTCCTTGGCGAGTCCCGCGGCCTCGTCTCCGCGCTCCAGGACTGGCTCACGCTGCTCGGCGCGCTGGCCGTCATACGCGCCGCGACCGGTGAGAGTTCCGCGCCCGGGTACGCGCTGCTGGCCCTCGCCCCCGTCCTCGTGCTGACCGGCGCGCTGCGCGTGCTGACCCACCGGCACCTCACCGCGCAGCGGCGCGCGGCGCAGGCCGTCCGCCGCGCGCTGGTCGTCGGCGAGGCCGGGGCGGTGGACGAGGTCGTCGGGCAGCTGGCGTCCCGTACGGACCACGCGTACGTGGTGATAGGAGCGGTGGCGGTCGGTGACTCCGCCCTCCGCGGCGGCGTACCGGAGGCGGGACGGCTCAACGCGTCGCCGTACGGGCCCCACGAGCCCCACGGGCCGTACGCGGCGGGCGGCGCCGACCCGGCGGCGGGCACGGCCGTCGCGGCCGTCACGGCGGACGCCGGTGGCGGGCCCGGCGCCGAAGCCGGGGAGCCGGGGCCGGAGGCCCCGCGCGCGGCGGCGTACGCGGCGGACGGCGAAACGGTTCTGGACGCGGCGCGGCGCTACGGCGCCGAGGTCGTGCTCGTCGTGCCGGGCGCCCGCCTCGGCGGCGACCGGCTGCGCCGCCTGTCGTGGGCGGTGCAGGACGCGGGCCTGCACCTGGTGGTCGCCTCCGGGCTGACCGAGGTGGCGCTGCGCCGCGTACGGCTGGACACCGCCGCCGGACTGAACCTGCTGCACGTGGCGCCACCCGTACGGCGCGGCCCGCAGCTCGCCGCCAAGGGCGCGCTCGACCGGGCCGCCGCGGCGCTCCTCCTGCTGCTGCTGGCGCCGCTGTTCGCGGTGCTGGCGGCGGTCGTACGGCTCGGCTCACGCGGTCCGGCGCTCTACCGGCAGCGGCGGATCGGGCACCTGGGCGTCCCGTTCACGATGTGGAAGTTCCGCTCGATGGTGACGGACGCCGACCGGCTGCGGCCCCTGCTGGCGGCGGCGGACGAGCAGGACGGGCCCGCGTTCAAGATCCGCCGCGACCCGCGCGTGACGCGCGCGGGGCGGCTGCTGCGGCGCACGTCGCTGGACGAACTCCCGCAGCTGGTCAACGTGTTGCGCGGCGAGATGTCACTCGTCGGCCCGCGCCCGCCGCTGCCCGACGAGGTCGCCGCGTACGGGCAGGTCGAGCTGCGGCGGCTGCACGTGAAGCCGGGCATGACCGGACCGTGGCAGGTCGGCGGGCGTTCGGACCTGTCGTGGGACGAGAGCCTGGCGCTGGACCTGCGGTACGCGGACAACTGGTCGCTCACCACCGACGTGGACGTGCTCGCCCGCACCTTCCGCGCGGTGGCCGACGGCCGCGGGGCGTACTGATGCGGCGCGTACCGACGCGGGCCCGACCGGCCCGCGCCGCGCGGCCGTCCGACGCGCCACGCCTACGCGGGCGCGCCCTCCGCCCCGGACCGCAGCCACCACTCGTACGTGTCGCGGATGCCGTCGGCCAGCGCCACGCGCGGGGTGAAGCCGAGCCGCGTCAGCCGCGACACGTCCAGCAGCTTGCGCGGCGTCCCGTCGGGCTTCGAGGTGTCGAAGGCGATCCGGCCGGTGTAGCCGACCACGTCCCGTACGGTCTCGGCGAGTTCGCGGATGGTGAGGTCCGTGCCACAGCCGACGTTCACGGGCCGCTCGTCGTCGTACGTGCGCAGCAGCAGCCCGCACGCCCGCGCCAGGTCGTCGACGTGCAGGAACTCGCGGCGCGGTGTGCCGCTCCCCCACAGCACGACCTCCTCCCGCCCGTCCCGCGCGGCCTCGTGGAAGCGGCGGACCAGGGCGGGCAGGACGTGCGAGGTCTCCAGGTCGAAGTTGTCGCCGGGGCCGTAGAGGTTGGTGGGCATGGCGGAGATGTACGCGGCGCCGTACTGGCGCCGGTAGCCGCGCACCTGGGTGATCCCGGCGATCTTGGCGATGGCGTACGGCTCGTTGGTCTCCTCCAACGGGCCGGTGAGCAGCGCCTCCTCGGTGATCGGCTGGGGCGCCAGCCGCGGGTAGATGCAGGACGAGCCGAGGAACAGCAGCCGGGGGACACCGGCCGCGTGCGCGCCGCCGATGACGCTCAGCTGGATGCGGAGGTTGTCCTCCAGGAACGGCACGGGGTACGTCTTGTTGGCCATGATGCCGCCCACCCGGGCGGCCGCCAGCACGACGGCGTCGGGCCGTACGTCCCGCAGGTACGCCCCCGTCGACTCGGCGTCGCGCAGGTCGAGTTCGGCCCGCGCGCGCGTCAGCACCTCGTGGCCCTCGGCGGCCAGGTGCCGGGCGACGGCGGAGCCGACCAGGCCGCGGTGGCCCGCGACGAAGATCCGCGCGCGGGGCGGCAGCAACAGTCTCGGTGGCGTCATACCACCGGATTCTGCCAGCGCGTCGAGCGCGGCGGACGACGGATCCCGACCACACATCCCGAACAGGGGGCACACGATGGCTGACGGCACCGGCGACGGACCCGGCGGTACGGGCGCTACGGGCGGCGGTGCGGACGGTTCCGACCGTACGCGTCCGACGCGTGGCAGGACCGCCCTGATCACCGGCGTCACCGGCCAGGACGGCTCGTACCTCGCCGAACTGCTGCTGTCGAAGGGCTACACGGTGCACGGCCTCGTCCGCCGCTCCTCGTCCTTCAACACCGCCCGCCTGGACCACTTCTACCAGGACCCGCACGAGTCGGAGCGGTCGCTGATCCTGCACCACGCCGACCTCACCGACGGCGTCGCGCTGGTCAACCTCCTGCGGGACCTGGCGCCGGACGAGGTCTACAACCTCGGCGCGCAGTCGCACGTACGGGTCTCCTTCGACGCCCCCCTCTACACCGGGGACGTCACCGCGATGGGCGCGCTGCGGCTGCTGGAGGCGGTGCGGGCGAGCGGCATCGACACCCGCGTCTACCAGGCGTCGTCCTCGGAGATGTTCGGCGCGGCCCCGCCCCCGCAGCACGAGCGCACACCGTTCCACCCGCGCAGCCCGTACGGCTGCGCCAAGGTCTTCGGCTACTGGTCGACGGTCAACTACCGTGAGGCGTACGGTCTGTTCGCCTGCAACGGCATCCTCTTCAACCACGAGTCCCCGCGCCGCGGCGAGACGTTCGTGACCCGCAAGATCACGCGCGCGGTGGCCCGTATCCGCGCGGGGCTCCAGGAGACGCTGTACCTCGGCAACCTGGACGCCGTACGCGACTGGGGCTACGCGCCCGAGTACGTCGAGGCGATGTGGCGCATGCTCCAGCACGACGAGCCGGACGACTTCGTCGTGGCCACCGGGGAGGCGGCGTCCGTACGGGACTTCCTCGACGCGTCGTTCCGGGCGGCGGGGATGGAGTGGCGGGAGCACGTGCGGTTCGACCCGAAGTACGAACGGCCCAGCGAGGTCGACGCGTTGATCGGGGACGCGGAGAAGGCGGAGCGGCTGCTCGGCTGGAAACCGCGGGTGCGCTGGGAGGAGTTGGCGCGGATCATGGTCGAGGCGGACATCGACGCGCTGGACGCGGAGCTGGCCGGGGCGACGGTCCGCGTCGACCGGTGAGCGGGCGACGGGCGTACGGGCGCGGGAAGTCGCGGGCGTACGGGCGCGGGCGGCGGGCCCGGCGGGTGACGTACGGGTGACGTACGGGGCGCGGCGGGCGCAGTAGCAGGCACGACGGCACGTCGGACACAGGCACGGCGGGCACGAGCACGGCGACAGGCACGGCGGCGGCAAGAGGTGGGGATCATGGGCAGAGCGGTGGCGGGCAGCGGCGGCGGCCTCGGGAGACGGCTCCGGGCGGCGCGGCCCCGGGCGGGGGGCGGCGCGCGGAAGGCCGCCGTGGTCGGCACGGCGCTGGCCGTGGCGTTCGGCGGCTGGAGCGGCGTACAGCTGGTCAACGCCGACCGGGCGCGGGCGGTGACCCCGCCCGTCGGCTTCACCGCCGACGACCTGCCGACCTGGCAGACCAACGGCGTGGTCTGGGCGATGGCGCAGCAGGACGGGGTGGTCTTCGCGGGCGGCACGTTCTCCGCGATCCGGCCGCCGGGCGCGGAGGCGGGCAGCAGCGAGCGCGCCGCCGTGAACTTCGCGGCGTTCGACGCGGCGACCGGCGCCCCCACCGACTGCAAGCTGAGCTTCACCGTCGGCAGCGGCGGCGCGACCGTACGGGCCCTGGAGGTGTCGCCGGACGGCAGGACGCTCTACGCGGGCGGCAAGTTCGGCTCCGTCAACGGCACCCCCGTCAGCAACGTGGCGGCCGTCGACATCGCCTCCTGCACCGTCAAGAGCGGCTTCAAGGTGTCGGTCTCGGCGACCGTACGGACCCTGGACGTCACCGCCGACACCGTCTACCTCGGCGGCGACTTCCTCACCGTCGCGGGCCAGTCCCGCAGCCGCTTCGCCGCCGTCAGCACCGGCGGCGCGCTCCGCGCGTGGAACCCGAACGCCGACAAGGTCGCCCGCGCCCTGGAGGTCACCCCGGACGGCCGACACGTCGTCCTCGGCGGCGACTTCGACACGGTCGGCGGCAAGTCCTCGCACGCGCTGGCCGTCGTCGACTCGTCGGCGGGGGCGGTGAAGAAGGCGTACGGGTCGACGTTCATCCACCGCGCCTCCGTCATCAAGGGCATGACGATGGACGACGACACCGTCTACACCGCGCACGAGGGCAACGGCACCGGCGTCTTCGACGGCCGGATCGCCCTCGGCCTCGACGACTTCGAGCAGCGCTGGCGCGACACCTGCCTCGGCGCCACGCAGGACCTCGCCGTGCACGACTCGGTGCTCTACAGCGTGTCGCACGCGCACAACTGCTCCAGCATGGGCCAGTTCCCCGAACTGCGGGAGCGGCAGCACCTGTTGGCCGAGTCGACCGACAACCCGAAGCCGCTGCTGTCCTGGTTCCCGGACACCGACGACGGGCCGTCCGGCACCGAGCAGATCGGCCCGCGCGCCATGGTCGCCTCCCGCAGCGGCGACACCGACTACATGTGGGTCGGCGGCGAGTTCACCCGGATCGTCACGCACGGGAACATGAAGCAGCAGGGCCTCGTACGGTTCGCGGACGGCCCCGACACCGGGGCGCCCAGCGTGCCCGACGAGGTGACGGCGGCCAACGCCTCCGGCGGTGACGTGAAGCTCAGCTGGCAGGCGGCGCTCGACGAGGACGACAGCAGGCTGACGTACCGGGTCTACCGGAACGGCTCCACCACACCCGTCGGCACCGTCACCGCCGACTCGGTGTTCTGGAAGCGGCCCACCGTGACCTTCACCGACAAGGACGCCGACAGCGGCACCGCGTACTCCTACCGCGTCACCGCCTCCGACGCCGGGGACGCCAACACCAGCGCCCGGTCCACGGCCGCCACGGTGACCACGCCGGGCACCCCGAAGCAGACCACCGTCACCCGCGAGGCCACCGCCGACGCGTACGTCAACGGCGCCTCCACCGGCACCAACTACGGCACGCACCAGCAGCTCGCGGTGCGCGGCACGGCGGCGTACGAGACGTACGCGCGGTTCTCGCTGCCCGCGGCGCCCAGCGGCATGAAGCTCACCAAGGCGCAGCTCGGCGTGACCACGAGCAACGACCCGAACGCCGCCTCCGCCGACTCCCACCGGGTGCGGCTGGTCACCGGCGGCTGGACGGAGGCGGGGGTCACGTACGCCACCCGGCCGTCCCTGGACGGCACCACGCTGGGCACCCTGGCGGGCGCCGCGCAGGCCAACACCGAGCAGGCGGTCACCCTCGACCCGGCGGCGCTCACCCCGAAGCTGGGCGGCACCCTCGACCTGGCGCTGACCGGCACCGGCACGGACAGCCTGTGGCTCTGGTCGAAGGACCGGTCGGCGGCCTCGGGGCCGCGGCTGACCCTCACGTTCGAGGTGCCGTGAGCACCCGTACGCTCCCCGGCGCCGCGGCGGTCCTGGTGACGGCCGCCGCGGTGCTGCTCGCGGGCTGCTCCGGCGGCGGGGACGGCAAGGACGGGGGCTCGGGTGCGCGGCCCTCGGCGGCGAGCACGCCCACGGCGGGCACGGGCGGCGAGGACGGCACGGGTACGGAGGACGGGGAGGACGCCGAGGAGCCCGACCGGGACGAGGCGGCCAAGGGCCCGAAGGTGCCGGAGGCCGAACTCACCCCGGCCACCGGCTCGTTCAGCAAGAAGCAGAAGAAGTACCTGGTCGACCGGGTGCCCGAGGGCATGGACCCGGCGGCCGTCCTCGAAGCGGGCACCGCCGCCTGCGACCGCATCGGCACGACCGCCGACGCCGACCGCGAGGCGGCCGTCAGCGCCCTGAAGGAGGGCGAGATCGCCAACGCGGAGGCGGCCGTCGACCACCTCTGCCCGGAGTACGAGCCGCTGCTGAAGGCCGCCGGTCTGAAGTGACGCACGGCGGGCCCGGAGCCACGGGCCCGCACGAGGAGGAGCACACGCGTGGAGAAGCTGCCGATCGTCGTCGCGATCCCGACGAAGAACGAGGCGGAGAACATCACGACGACCGTCCGCTCGGTCGTCGACCACTTCGAGTCCGTCGTCGTCGTCGACTCCGACAGCACCGACGACACCCGGGCGCTCGCCGAGAAGGCGGGCGCCGAGGTGCTGCCGTACGTCTGGGACGGGCGCTACCCGAAGAAGAAGCAGTGGTGCCTGGAGCACGTCCGCCCCGAACGGGACTGGCTGCTGTTCCTCGACGGCGACGAGACGCCGAGCCCCGAACTCCTCGCCGAGCTGCGGCGGATCTTCACGGTGCCGCCGGGCCGCGCGGTGCGCCCGGCCGCGTTCGACGTCCCCCTCGGCTACTGGTTCGGGGGCCGCCGCCTGCGGCACGGCCACACCATCGTCAAACGGGCGCTGCTGGACCGTACGCGCAGCCGCTTCCCCGAGCCCGACGACCTGGCCGCGCCGGGCATGGGCGAGCAGGAGGGGCACTACCAGCCGCTCGTCGACGAGGGCGCCACCGTCGCCAGGCTGCGGTCGCCCATCGAGCACCGGGACCTGGACCCGGTGCGGACGTGGTTCGACCGGCACAACCGCTACTCCGACTGGGAGGCGTGGCTGGAGCACCACCCGGAGGTGCGGGAGCAGATCCGGCGGGCGAAGACCCGGCAGGGGCAGCTGTTCCACCGGGCGCCGTTCAAGCCGCTGATGTCGTTCGGCTACGCGTACGTGTTCCGGCGCGGCTTCCTCGACGGGCGCGCGGGCCTGGACTACGCCCTGGCCATGAGCTTCTACCGGTGGCAGATCGGGCTCAAGGCCAGGGAGCTGCGGCAGGCCGAACGGGCTGCGGACGCCCCGCCGTTCAGTGCTCCGCGATGACCCGCTCGTAGATCCCGTGCAGGGTCTCCACCACCCCGTCGACGGTGAACTCGTCGCGGACCAGCTCCCACGCGGCCCGCGACGCCGCCCGGTTGGCCGCCGGTTCCAGCAGCTCCAGGATCGCGCGGCCGACCAGCTCGCCGTTGTCGGCGTCGGGACGGCTGTCCACCACCCGTCCCGCGCCCGCGGCGGCCACGTCGGGCGCCAGCCCGCCCGTACCGGTCACCACCACGGGCAGCCCCACGGACATCGCCTCCAGCACGGAGACGGCGAACGGCTCGACCACGGACGGCAGTACGTACACGTCCGCGCTCCGCAGCCGCTTCAGCACGTCCGCGTGGTCGAGCGCGCCCACGTACTCCACGGCGTGGCCCACGCCCAGCCGCCGGGCCAGCGCCAGCATGTCCCCGGCCAGCGCGCCGGTGTCCGGCCCGGCCAGCACGAAGCGCGCGTCGGGGTACCGCGCCAGCACGGTGGGCACGGCCGCCACGAAGTCCTGCGGGCGCTTGCGCTCCTGCACCCGGGCGACGTACAGCACGGTGGGCGCGGCCGGGTCGCCGTCCGTACGGGGCGACTTGATCGGCTGCGGCTGGACCCCGTTGACGAGCCGGTACGCGGGTGCCATCGGCTCCGGGGCCACCACGGCGCGGGTGTCGTCGCGTTCCCGCTCGGTGAGGTGGAGGACGGCGTCGGCGCGCTTCAGGACGCGGCGCAGGCCGAGGACGTCCACGAGCTGCGCGACGCGCTTCTCCGTCGGGTCGATCATGCCGTGCGTCTGGAGGACCAGCGGCCGCCCGCACCGGAGCGCGATCAGCGCCAGCGGCAGCGTGACCAGGTCCCGCATCAGGTGCACGTGCACGACGTCGGCGGAGCGCACCAGCCGCCGCGCGTCGGCGAGCAGCGCGGGCGAGGTGATGCCGCTGACCTCGAACCGGGGCAGCACGTGCCGCGCCTGGTACAGCCGCGCGGGCACCCCGTCCACCTCGCGCGGCAGCGGCCCGTCGAACCCGTCCCCGAGCGCGACGACGGCCGCCTGGACGCCCCGCGCGCGCAGTCCCCGCGAGAGGTTCAGCGCGACGCGGGTCGGCCCGCCGAAGTCGTGCGTGGGCGTGTGGAGCGTGACGGCGTGCAGGACCTTCAACGGAATCCCCTCCCCAGAGTCCCCGAATCCCCGAACGCGCACTCCCCAGGGCGCGTTCGGCCCAGCTTAACGGCGGCGTCACCCGGGCGACGCGGAACGCGGGGCGCGGTCGCGCCACTCGGTAGACTGCGCCGGGGCAGGCGAAGGGGGGCGGCCGCATGACGCTGGACACCGCGCCCGGCACCCGCCGTCCCGGCGGCACGGGCGGACCCGGCAGGCCGGGCGGCACGGGCGGTACGGGTGGCACCGGCCGTACGGTCCCGCCGTACGACCCCGCCGAGCTGCGCCGCTCCACCCCCCGCGCCGCGCTGTCCCGCGCCCTCGCCGTGCCGCTCGTGCTCGGCATGGTCGCCGTACTGCCGGGCGCCGTCGCCACGCAGCCCGGTCCGGGCGTACGGGACACCGCGTTCTGGCTCCAGCTCACCCTGTGCTGCTACGCGGGCGCGCGCCTGTCCTCGATGGTGCTCACCGCCCGGCGGCGGCTGATCCAGGGCTCGTTCTGGCTGTTCACGTACATCGCGATGGGGGTCGCGCCGCTCGCGCAGACCGTGCTGGACCGGACGCCGACGCCCGTGGTGGGGCCGCGCTCCGACACGGTGCTGGCGGTCGCGCTGGTGCTGTGCGGGGTCGTCGCCTTCGACGTGGGCGCGCTGCTGGCCCGGCACCGGCCCGCGCCGCGCCGCAGGCGGGCGCGGGGACCGGCGTCGGTGCACCGGCCGCGGCTGTACGCGCTGGTGCTGTTCTCGTACGCCGCCAGCGCGCTGATGGTCGTCCAACTCGGCGGCGTGGGCGTGTTCTTCAGCAGCCGCGAGGAGATCGGCGCGAGCGTCGGCGCGGCCACCGGCGCCGCCGCGGCGGACGCCGCCGCGTCGCAGGCCGGTTCGGCGTTCCTGCGGGGCTTCGGCACGGTGCCGGTGCTGCTCTCGTTGCTGTTCCTGACGCGCTGGCTGGTGACGTCGCGGACGGCGCGGCGCAGGCCGCTGGTGATCGGGCTGTGGACGGTGACGCTCGGCGTCAACGTGATCGTCAACAACCCGGTTTCCAACCCGCGTTACTGGTTCCTCACGGTGCTGTTCGCGCTGCTGTTCACGGCCTTCCCGCGCAGCCCCGTGATGTACCGCGGCGCGCTGGCGCTCGGCGCGGTCGTCGCGCTGGTCGTCTTCCCGTACGCGGACCGCTTCCGCTACGCCGAGGACGCCGCGCGGCCCGAGACGGAGTCCGTGCTGGAGCCGTTGACGCTCAAGGACTACGACCAGATCGGCATGTTCGCCAACACCATCTCGTACGCCGACGCCGGGGAGGGCCACACCTACGGGCGGCAGGCGGCCGGGACGGTGCTGTTCTTCGTGCCGCGCTCCGTGTGGACCGGGAAACCGGAGGACACGGGCGTGCGCGTCGGCCAGTGGATGGGCATGCGCAACACCAACCTGTCGGCGCCGCTCTGGGCCGAACTGTGGCTGGACTTCGGCCCGTTGGGCATGACCGGCGGTTTCCTCGCCGCCGGGTACGTGGCGTCGCGCGCGGACCGGCGGTACGTACGGCACACGGCGGCGGGCACCGGGTACGCGCCGGGCGCCGTCGCCGCGATCGTCACCCCGCTCGTCGCGGGCTACGGCTTCATCCTGCTGCGCGGCCCGCTGCTCCAGGCCATGGGGCGCATCGGCATCGCCGTGGTGTGCCTGACGCTGGTCACGACGTTCCGTACGGAGGAGCGGGCAGGTCCGGGCCGCCGGGGGAACGCGGCGCGGAAGCTGCTGCGCTGACGGGGCCGTCCGGGTCGGTGGGTACGGCGCCCGGGATGCGCAGCACGCGCCGCACGCGCCGCCAGCTCGCCGCCGCCTTGCACACCGAGCCCAGGCAGAGGCCCCACGCGGCGCCCGGCACACCGCCGAGCGCGTAGCCGCCGAGCAGGAAGCAGACCGTCAGCGACGAGAACGCCACCTGGATGGGCAGCGTCGTACGGGGGCGCAGCACGCGCAGCGCGAGGAGGCCGCACGTGCCGAGCGCCATCGCCGCGTACTGGCTCCCCGTGGCGGGCAGCAGCGCCGACGCGGCGGACCAGGTGTCGCCGAGGAGCATCCGCCCGTACCGGTCCGGCAGCAGCACCAGCGTCAGCGCCCACAGCGCCGCGACGGCCGCGAGCACGCCGCCCGCCGCCGCGGCGGCGCGGGCGGAGCGGCGGGGGCCGCCCGCGCGGCGCAGCAGCGGCGGGCCGAAGCCGGTGGCGGCGTTGAACAGCACGTTCATCGGGCCGAACAGCGTGGTGGCGCCGCGCAGCGCGCCGACGGCCAGCGGGTTGGCCCACAACCCGAGGGCGATGACGGCGAGTTGGGTCCCGGCGTTGCCCACGGCGAACTCCAGGGCGAAGCGCACCCCGAGGTGGCCGCGGCCCAGGTAGCGGCGCACGCCCGGCCGTACGGACACCGGTACGGGCCCGGCCTCGGCACCGGCTCCCGTGGGCTCCGCCGCACCGGTGGGCTCCGCCGCACCGTCCGCGCCGCCGCCGCGACCGGCGCGGAGCAGCAGCAGGAGGCCCAGCAGCAGCGCCGGGAGCGCCGACGCGCCCCACACCGCGATCATCCGGTCCGCGCCCGCCCCGCGCGGCTGCGCGCCCAGCGCCGCCACCGCACCGGCGAGCCGCAGCACGTCCGCCGCCAGCGCGTGGTGCGGGCGTTGGAGCGCGGAGAACGCGTACCGCAGGCAGTCGTGCGTCAGCACCACCGGCAGCACCAGCGCCAGCGCGCCCAGCCCGGCCGCGAGCCGCCCCTCGAAGCCCGTCGCCGCCCACAGCGCGACGCCGCACACGGCGGCGACCGCCGTCGACGCCAGCGCGGTGAACGCGACGGCCGCGCGGCACGCCGCGCGCACCACGTGCGCCGGGCCGCGTTCCAGTACGAGGGCCTGCCCCACGTAGCCGACGCTGAGGCCCAGCAGCACCGTGAACACCGTGTAGACCACGGAGAACGCGGCGAACCCGGCCGCGGTGCTCTGCCGCGCCGCGACCACCAGCACCGCGATGTTCGTGAGCGCGGAGACGCCCTGGTCCGCGACGGAGCAGGCCACCGCGGCGCGGGTGCGCAGCGGCCGGGCGGTCACGGCTGCGAGTTGCGTTCTTCGAGGTCGGCCGGGTCCACGATGCGCAGGCCCCCGGTGTCGACGCCCACGTCGCGGTGCGCGTACGGCACGCCCTGGCGCGTACGGTCCCCGGACCGCCCGTCGCCGCGCCCGTCCGTCCGGGCGCCGCCCGGCGCCCCGCCCGCGCCCGGGTCCGCCGCGCGTCCGCGCCCGCGGCCCGCCGTCACGCGGGGCCGGGCGCGCTCCGCGCCGATGCCCGTACCGCCGTGGTCGCCGCCCTCCCCGGCCCGGGTCTCGCCCGCGCCGTACGAGTGCAGCACCGCGCCGAGCAGTATGCCGCCCGCGCCGACGACCAGTTCCCGCACCCGGTCCAGGTCGTCGCGGCGCACCTCGCGGGGGTCGCAGACGACCAGCACGCCGTCCACGCGGTCGGTGAGCGCGATGGCGTCGGCGTACGACAGGACGGCGGGCGCCAGCACCACCAGCACCGAGTCGCGGGCGTCGGCCTGCGCGATGAGCTGGGTGGCGGCGACGGAGGTCAGCGCGCGCGGCACGTTCCGCACGCGGTGGCCCGGCACCAGGTCGAAGTAGCCGGACTCGCCCGCGTCGATGGGGACGCGGCGGCCCGCGGGCCAGCCGGTGTTGCTGTGCTCGGGGGCGCGGGCCCAGCCCGGTCGGCCGCCGTCCGCGTGGTGCAGCTGGTCGGTGAGGGTGGGGGTGCGCAGGTCGGCCTCGACGAGCAGCACGTCCTTGCCCATCTCCGCGAACGCGGCCGACAGGTTGACGGACGCGGCCAGCGCCGTCTCGATGCTGCCGCGCGGCGCGACGACGAGCAGCCGGCGGCGTTCCGCGAAGACCTCGTCGTACGCCAGCCGGAAGGCCACCGAGCGGTACTCCTCCGCGAGCCGCCCCTCCGCCAGCAGCGTGTCCGGCTGCCCGCGCCGCAGCGGCGGCAGGGTGCCCAGGACGGGCGCGCGCAGGGCCCGTACGACGTCGCCCTGCGAACGTACCGTCGGGTCGAAGACCAGCCGCACCCACGCGGCGAGCATGCCGAGCCCGACGCCGACGGCGGCGCCGAGGCCCAGCAGCAGCAACAGGCCCGGCCCGGCGGGGGACTTGGGCGGCGTGGCGGTCGACACGACGGTGCCGGGCGTCGTGTCGAGCGCCTCCAGCTTGCCGATGTCGCTGTTGATCTCCGCGATACGGCCCACCACGGACGTCTGCGCCGACAGCGCCGAGTCCAGCGCCCGCCCCTCGGACAGGCCGCCCATCTCCTCGGCCAGCCGGTCGCGTTCCTCCTCCAGCGGGGCGCGCTGCTCCCGGTAGGAGAGGACCATGTGCTCGATCAGCCGGTCGGTGCCGAACTGCCGGTTGTCCAGGTACGCCCGCGCGAACGCGTCGGCGCGCTCGGCGGCCTTCTTCGGGCCGTCCGCGGTGTACTCGAAGCGCAGCACCACCGTGTTCGGCGGGTTGACGACCTGGAGGTCGCGGCCCAGCCTGCGGGCGTTGCCCGACCCGTCGGACTCCCCCAGCTTCTCGGCGGCGAGCTTCGCGACGACCTGGCTCAGCGCGGTGCGCCGCTCCGAGCCCATGCTGATCTCCGTCTTCCCGGCCCCGCTGTCGGCGAGCGGGTCGGTGGTGGTGGAGCGTACGGTCACCTCGGTCGACGCCGCGTACGAGTCGCCGCCGGTGATCCCCAGCCAGGCGCCGCCGAGCAGGCCGACCGCCAGGCCCAGCGCGATCAGCGTGCGGTAGCGCAGGAGCTGTCTGAACTGCTCGCGGAGCAGGTCCGGTTCGTCGTACGCGTGCACGCCGCGGGTGTCCTCCCGCGTGCCGCCGCCGTCCGTCATGCGCTGGCCCCCTTCTCCGGCACGCCCGGCCCGGCGGCGCGCCCCGGGGAGCGTACTGCGGGGTGGCCGGGGGTGCTCCCGCCGGTCCCCTCCACTCCCGTCGCGGGGCCCGCCGCGCCCCGGGGGGGTCCGGCGGCGTGCGCCGCGACCGCCTCGTCGAGCAGGTCGGTGATCCGGGCGAGCCCGGCGGCGCGGCTCAGCCGCGAGGCGACGTAGCCGGGGCCGTGCGCCCCGAGCGCGTCCGCCGCGTCCGGGTCGGCGGCCAACTCCCGTACGGCCGCGGCGAACGCCTTCGGGTCCTCCGGCGGCACCAGCCTGCCCGCGCCCGAGCGGCGCACCTCCTCGGCGGTGCCGCCCGCGTCCGCGACGGAGGCGAGGACGGGGCGGCCGGTGGCGAAGTACGAGGTGAGCTTGGACGGCACGCTCATGTCCAGGACGGACGCCCGCTGGGTGACGGCGAGGACGTCGGCGGCGGCCAGGGTGTCGGGGAAGTCGGCGTCGGCGGCGGGCGGCAGGAAGTCGACGTTGGGCAGTCCGGCGGCGAGGGCGCGCAGCCGCGCGTGCTGGTTCCCGTCGCCCATCAGCACGATCCGCAGCCCCGGATCGCGGCGGGCGGTGTCGACCAGCACGTCGAGGCCCTGCTTCAGCCCCATGTTCCCGGAGTGGAGGACGACGGTGCGCCCGTCGTCCCAGCCGAGGCGCCGCCGGGTCTGCGCGCGGGGCCGCGAAGGGGCGGGCACGTGCGACCAGTTGGGCACCAGCCGTATCCGCTCGCGCGGCACACCCATCGCGGCGACCCGGTCGACGAAGCTCTCGTGGATGACGCCGGTGAGCGTCGCGGCGCGCAGCACCCGCCGTTCGACGGCCGCCGCGACGGCCGCCGCGCGGTCCCCGCCGCGTATCCCGCTCTGCGCCGCCGCCGCGCCCATCAGGTCCTGCACGACGGGCACGAACGGCGCGCCGTGCCGCCGCGCGAGCCGCGCGCCGAGCAACCCGCCCGCGAGGCTGGGCAGTTGGGCCAGTACCGCCTGTACGGGCCCACCCGTGCGGGGTGGCGCGACCAGGCCGTGCGCGAGGATCGACGCCTCGTACAGCGCCCGCCGTACGGCCGTCTGCCGCGCGGGCACCGTGTGCCGCCTGCGGTGGACGCGGACCCCGGCGCGGTCCTCGACCGTGCGCCACACGCCCCGGTAAGCGGGGTCGACGCGCCACGCGGGGTAGTGCGGCAGACCGGCCAGCACGTGCGCCTCGGTGGCCGCGTCGGACGCCCAGTGCTCGGCGATCTGCGTGGCGTACGGGCCGATACCGGCCTGCTCCGGCGCGTAGTTGGTGGACACCAGCAGCAGACGCCGTACGGGCTGCACCGCCATGACGGTTCCCCTCCCCCTCAATTCCCCCGATCAGCACTTTAGCGGTACGTCGTACACCATCCGCACGACTTCACCCCGTTGTGTTCTCCTTGTGGTTGGATCGGTGTCACCGCCGCGCCCGGCCCGCGTCATCCGCGTCGCCAGGGCCGCCGTGGCGCGCCGAGTTCGCTGAGTTCCGTGGGGGGAATGGCGGATGAGTCAGACCGTGGGCTACGCGCCCGGAGCGTACGACCTGTTCCACGTGGGGCACCTCAACCTGCTGCGGCACGCCCGCGACCGCTGCGACTACCTGGTCGCGGGCGTCGTCTCGGACGAGATGGCCGCGCGCGCCAAGGGGCGGCCGCCGGTGGTGCCGCTGGTGGAGCGGCTGGAGATCGTCCGCAGCATCCGCTTCGTGGACGCCGCGTTCGTGGAGACCGTGCCGGACAAGCTGGAGACCTGGCAGCAGGTCCGTTTCGACGTGCTGTTCAAGGGCGACGACTGGCGGGGCACCCCGAAGGGCGACAAGCTGGAGGCGGACTTCCGCACGGTGGGCGTGGAGGTCGTCTACTTCCCGTACACGGTGCACACGTCCAGCACCCAACTGCGGCGCGCCCTCGACGCGTTGACCGGCCCGGTGCCGGGGGCGGCGGCGCCCGCGACGGGCACGGCGGGGGGCGGTACGGGTACGGCGGGGGGCGGCACCGGCGGCGGGCCCGGCACGCAGGTCACGCCGCTCGCGGGGCGGACAGCTCCCTGAACCACTTGGCCAGGAACGCCACCAGGAACACGGCGTGCGCGGCGAAGAAGGCCGTGTAGCCGCCGAGGAACAGCCGTTCGCTGCCCAGCAGCAGGAACACCCCGCAGAACACGCCGTAGTCGACGGGCAGCAGCGCCAGCGCGCGGACGAGCGACGGGGCGGGCGGGGCGGCGCCCGGCGCGGGGCGCGGGCGGAGCTTGTCGGTGAGCAGGCCGCCGAAGAAGATCAGCACGGCGGCGAGTTGGAACGCCAGCGGCAGCAACAGCCAGCCGTCGCCCGGCAGTTCGTGGAACCGGTGGAAGGAGATCAGCACCGCCGCGTGCAGCGCCGTGATCTTCGCGCAGTCCACGACGTGGTCCAGCCACTCCCCCGCCGCGCTGCTGTCGCCGCGCAGCCGCGCCAACTGCCCGTCCGCCGAGTCGAAGGCGAAGCCGACGGCCAGCGCCGCGTACACGCACACCGCCAGCGTCCACGACGGCCGCACCGTCGCCAGCGCGCCGACACCGGCCGCGCTGAACGCGGCGCTGACCAGCGTCACCTGGTTCGGCGTGAGCCCCGACCGGTACGCGGCGGCGGCCAGTACGCGCCCCACGGGCCGGTTGACGAAGCGCGAGTAGAGCGACACGCCCTTCGCCGTCTTCTGCGCGTCGCGCAACGCGCGCAGCGCCGTGCCGAAGTCGTCGCGATCCGTCACAAGCCCCCCAACTCTCCGCCCCGGTCCGGCGGAATGATCCCACAGATGCCGCGCCCCGGCCGTACCCCGCCCGCACACACCCCGCCGTACGCCGCGCCCGTACGGCCCGCCCGTACACCGCGCCCCCACGCCCCTGACCACGGCCCGCGCGTACGGGGTCCGCCCCCGCCGCGGGGCCGTGCCGGGCAGCGGTAGGGTTCGAGGCTCGTACGGGTGTGGCAGGACGCGGGAGGCCCCAGGATGAGAGCCCGGATGCTGGCGGCGACGACGACCACGGCGGTCCTCGGCGCCACCCTGTCGGGATGCGTCACCGTGCACGGCGAGGACGCGGTGGTCCCGGCGATCGGCAAGGGCGAGGCCGCGCGGGTCCTCGACGAGTTCACCGCCGTGAACAACCGGTCCAACAGGACGTACGACCCCGCGCTCAACGCCACCGTAGAGGCGGGCGCGCTCGGCGCGATCGACCAGGCCGGGCTGAAGGCGCGCAAGAAGGCGTCCCCCGGCGGCAACGCCGACATGAAGCCGCTGGAGCTGACCGACGCGCGGTTCCTCATCCCCGAACAGGCGGGCTGGCCCAAGTCGTTCGTCGCCGACACCGCCAGCAACCGCGGCAGCGGCGGGCGTTGGCACCTGGTCTTCCAGCGCGCCGACGCGGACGCCAAGTGGAAGGCCGTGTACCTGGCGGTGCTCGACCCGGAGAAGACCCCGGAGATCGTCGTGGACGAGGACGGCCACGCCGAGCCCGTACCGACCTCCGACGGCGAGGACCTGACCGTCGGCCCCGACGAGGTCGGCAAGGCGTACGCCCGCTACCTCCAGCGCGGCGACGGCGACTTCACCGACGGCGCGCACACCAGCGAGTGGCGGGAGAAGCGCGCCGAGACCGCCGAGAAGCCGGGCGTACGTACCGAGTGGGCCGACCAGGGCGCCGAGCCGCCGCAGTTCACGCCGTTCGGGCTGCGGACCGAGGACGGGGGCGCGCTGGTGTACTTCGCGACGCACCACCACATGAAGCAGACCGTCGCCGAGGGCTACACCCCGCAGGTCAAGGACCCGTACGTGAAGGCCCTGATGACGGGCACGCCGAAGAAGTCCCTCACGTACGTACGGGTCTCCGAGCAGGCCGTGACGGTGCCCGCGAAGAAGCGGGGCGGCGACATCACGTTCCTCAGCCGCATCACCGGCCTCACGACGGTCCGGGCGGAGTAGTCGTCACGGGCGTCGCGCGCCCGTGACGACCCGGCGGTGTCGCGCGGGACGCGGCGGCCGTCACGGCAGCGGCACGCCGCCCGTCGCGTTGACGATCTCGCCCGTGATGTAGCTGGCCTCCGGCGAGGCGAGGAAGACGTACGCGGGCGCCATCTCCGCGGGCTGCGCCGCCCGCCCCAGCGGCGACTGCTTGCCGAACGACGCCGTGTCCGGCAGCGTCGCCGGGATCAGCGGCGTCCACACCGGGCCGGGCGCGACCGCGTTGACCCGTACGCCGCGCCGCGCCAGGTCCTGCGCCAGCCCCTGCGTGAACGTGGCGATGGCGCCCTTCGTGGCCGCGTAGTCCAGCAGGTGCGGGCTGGGCTTGTACGCCTGCACGGACGTGGTGTTGACGATCGCGGCGCCCTCGGGGAGGTGCGGCAGCGCGTACTTGCAGAACCAGAACAGCGCGTACACGTTCGTCCGCATCACCCGGTCGAACTGCTCGGTCGTGATGCCCTCCAGCACGTCGGGCTGCGACATCTGGTACGCGGCGTTGTTGACGAGCACGTCGATCCGCCCGAACTCCGCCACCGCCCGGTCCACCACCCGGCGGCACTCCGACTCCTCCCGCACGTCGCACGCGAGCGGCACCGCGCGCCGCCCCGCGTCCTCCACGAGGCGCCGGGTCTCGCGGGCGTCCTGCTCCTCCTCGGGGAGGTGGGTGAAGAGGACGTCGGCGCCCTCGCGCGCGAAGGCGAGCGCGACGGCCCGGCCGATGCCGGAGTCACCGCCCGTGATCACGCACGCCCGGTCGCGCAGCCGCCCGCTGCCCCGGTACGTGTCCTCGCCGTGGTCGGGCCGGGGCCGCATCGCGTCCGTACGGCCCGGATGCGGCTGGTCCTGCTGCGGGAAGTCGGGTTCGGGGTGCAGGTGGGCCGGGTTCCGTACGGTCCCGTCGCCGTCGCCGTGCCCGTCGCTGTCGCCGTCGCTCATGGTGCTCCGTCGCCTCCCGCCGTACTCGCGTCGCCGTGGCGTACGGGGCCCGGCACCGGCGGGAGCCCCCACGCTCCCGGCCGTCCGTCCGACCCCGTACGGACGCGGCGGGTTCCCGCCGCGGGGGCACGCAAACGGGCCGGTACGCGGGCCGGTACGGGTGCCCGCGCGCCACCGGACGGCTACGCATGACGGGCCCCGCACCGGGTACCGCGGGGCCGTGACCGCGGGAAACGGACGGCGGGCGGGCACCGGGCCCGCGGGTCCGACCCGTACGCGCGACGGAACGAGCACGGAGTGGCCATGAGCGACGACGGACGGGCGGACGACGCCTACCAGCCCACCGGCGACAACGAGGAACAGGCGGACGCCGCGCCGCTCGACCTCCAGGACGCCCTCGACGAACGCGACTACGACGAGCTGCTCGACGAGGGCTGGTCGCCGCCCGAGAAGCCGCTCGGCGCGAACAAGCCGGGCACCACGGCGGCCGAGCAGCGCGAGGGCGAGACGCTGGACGAGCGGCTGGAACAGGAGGTCCCGGACACGGCGGCGCCCGAGGGCGACGGCGTCGGCGACCTGCCCGGCGGCGAGGGCGAGCCCGTCGACCCGGAGTCGGGCGCCGCGCGCGCGGGACGCCTCGTCGGGCCGGACGAGGGCGCGCACCCGGTGACCACCAAGGAGCTGGTCGCGGAGGACGAGGGTGTGGACGGCGGCGCGGCGGGCGCCGAGGAGGCCGCCGTGCACGTCGTCCCGGACGACGGGCTCCCGGACGACGGGCTCCCGCCGGAGGAGCCGCCGGAACGGTAGCGGGCGCCGGACACCCGGCGGGGCGGGCGGGTGCGCGGGGACGGCCGGGGCGGCGCTGTCAGTGCGCCGACGTACGCTTCCTCCCACCGCACACCGACCGGGAGGATCAGAAGAGTTGACCGGCCTGCCTGCTTTTCCGCTGCCGTTCCAGGCGTCCCGTTCCCTGCCGTCCGTCGCGCCCCGGACGCTGCGGGAGCTCCAGATGACGCGGTGCAGCGCACACATCCGGGAGAAGCCGGGGTGGTTCGACAAGCGGCACGACGCCGGGATAGCCGCCCGGTGGGCCCGGGAGGCGACCGCCCAGGGCCTCACCGAGGCGCAGGTCCGCTACGTCCTCGCCGAGCTGGCGCACTATGCCGCGCTGCGCGACGCCCGTACCGGCGTCGAGGTGGCCGCCGTCGACGGGGTGTGGCAGTCGGACACCCTGGTCGACGACGGGCTCCGGGCCCGGCTGCGCGAGGCGGTCCGGGTGCTGGAGGAGGTCCCCGAAGCGGAGCGGGACTGGCACCCCGGCTCCGACGGCCAGGTGCTGGACCTGGTCCATCCCTCGCTGTTCTGCCTGGTGAAGGACGTGAGCGCGGCCCCCGAGGGGGCCTGGCGGAACCCGACCGACCGGTACTCGAAGCACGAGTTCTCGGAGCGGTTCCAGTGGCTGCCCACCGACGTCGACGTGAGCGACGACGGCGACGTCGCCTTCCGCTCGTACGTCAACAACGTCCACCCCGAGGCCCATCGCGACCTGGCCGCCGTCCTGCCGGAGCTGTTCGCGCGCTTCCGCCCGCTGCTGGAGCGCGTGCTCACCGACCTGCGCCACCCGCGTCCCCCACGGATCGAGGCCGACCCCTACGGGTGGTACGACGCGAAGCCCGAGTATCCGCGCCAGTCCTCCCCGGACGACAAGGCGGCCCACGCGGAAGCCCTCCGCGCATGGGGCGAGGCGTACGACGCGTGGTGGGAGAACCGCCGCCCGGTCCTCCCGGACGCCCCCGACTTCACCCCGCCCGAGCCGCCCGACGCGGCGGCGCGGGTCGACCTGCGCGGCCGCGGCCTCCAGGTCGTCGTGAAGCTCGCGAACATCCACCTCACCCCGGACAGGCCGGAGTACGCGGGTGGTTCCTGGCACGTCGAGGGGATGCTGAACGAGCGGATCGTCTCGACCGGCATCTACTACTGGGACAGCGAGAACACCACGGAGAGCCGCCTGGGCTTCCGTACGGCACTCGACGACCCGGACTACGAGCAGAACGACGACAACGGCCTGCGTGAGGTCTACGGCCTGGAGGACGAGGACGCGCTGAACCAGCTGCTGGGGTCGGCGCCGACCCCGGCGGGCCGCTGCCTGGCCTTCCCGAACGTCCTGCAACACCGCGTCAGTCCGTTCCGGCTCGCGGACCCCACCCGGCCGGGGCACCGCAAGATCCTCGCGTTCTTCCTGATCGACCCGTCGCAGCGGATCGTCTCCACCTCCGACGTGCCCCCGCAGCAGCCGTGGTCCGGCACGTCGACCATGACCCTGGAGCAGGCGAAGGGGTACCGCGAGGAGCTGATGCGGGAGCGCAAGTTCTTCGTCGACGAGCACAACGAGCAGCTCTACGAGCGGGAGTTCTCCCTCTGCGAGCACTGAGAGCGCCGAGGGCCGCGCCCGCTTCGAGCAGGGGTGACGGCGCGCCCCGGGCCGACTCGGCCTCTCGTGGCCCCGGTCCGCAGGCGTCCGGGCGGCCGACCGGGGTAGACGGCTGACCGGCCCGCCCATCGGCGCGGCCGGACTCAGGAGAGGACACGATAAGCGTGAGCGAAGCCGAGCACCGGAAGCAGACCCCCGACGGAGCGGCCGAACTCCTGGTTCGCTGCCTGGAGAACGAGGGCGTCGAGGTGGTGTTCGGCGTACCCGGTGAGGAGAACATCCGTTTCACCAACGCCCTCGCCCGCTCGGAGAAGATCCGCTACGTCCTCACCCGGCACGAGCAGGCCGCGTCCTTCATGGCGGAGATGCACGGTCGGCTCACCGGCTCGGCGGGGGTGATGTCCGCGACGCTGGGGCCCGGCGCGATCAACCTGATGCTGGGCGTCGCCGACGCCATGACGAACAGCACGCCCGTCGTCGCGATCACCGCGCAGGTCGGCAAGGAGCGCAACTACAAGGAGTCCCACCAGTTCGTGGACCTGGTGAGCATGTTCGCCCCGGTCACGAAGTGGTCGGCGGGGGTCCCGGCCACCCGGGCCATCCCCGAGATGGTGCGGCGCGCGTTCAAGACGGCGGAGTCCGAGCGGCCCGGCGCCGTCTACCTCGCCGTGCCCGAGGACGTCGACGAGGCGGCGGACGGCTCGGACCTGCGCCCGCTGCGCAGGAACGTCGTGCAGCCCGAGGCACCGTCCCCGAAGCAGATCAAGCGGGCGGCGGAGCTGCTGCGGGAGGCCCGCCGGCCGGTGATCCTCGCCGGACACGGCGCGGCGCGCGGCGGCGCCGAGGAGTCTCTGGCGGCGTTCGCCACCGCACTCGACGTGTCGGCGGCGACCACCTTCCACGGCAAGGGCGTCCTGCCCGACGACCACCCGTGCGCGACCGGCACGTTCGGCTTCATGCGGCGCGACTACACCAACTTCGGGTTCGAGGAGGCCGACGTCGTCATCGCCGTCGGCTACGAGCTGCAGGAGTTCGACCCCTCCCGGATCAACCCGGACGGTGACAAGAAGATCGTCCACATCCACCGCGTCCCGGCGGAGGTGGACGACAGCTACTCGGTCGACGTCGGCATCATCGGCGACATCTCCGCCTCCCTCGACGCCCTCGCCACCGAACTCGACGGCCTGCGCTGGACCGTCGACGACGAGGACACCTCGGCCACCCGCACGCTGCTGGCCGAGGAACTGGAGCGGGGCGCCGCGGACGAGCGCTTCCCGCTCGCCCCGCAGCGCGTCGTCGCCGACACCCGCGCCGCGCTCGGTCGCGACGACGTCGTGCTGGTCGACACCGGCGCGCTGAAGATGTGGATGGCCCGGCTCTACCCGACGTACGCGCCGAACACCTGCCTCATCTCCAACGGCTTGTCCACCATGGGCTTCTCGCTGCCCGGCGCGCTCGCGGTCCAGCTCGCCAGGCCGCGGACGAAGGTGCTGGCGGCGGTCGGCGACGGCTCGTTCCTCATGCACTCCCAGGAGATCGAGACGGCGGTCCGCGAGAACATCCCGCTGACCGTGCTGATCTGGGAGGACAACGGCTACGGGCTCATCAGGTGGAAGATGGACCTGGAGGTCGGGGAAAACTCCAACACCGACTTCGGCAACCCGGACATCGTCCAGTACGCCCGCAGCTTCGGCGCGAAGGGCTACGACATCGAGTCCGCCGGGGACCTGCTGCCGACGCTCCGTGAGGCACTGGCGGACCCGGGCGTGTCGATCATCAACTGCCCGGTGGACTACGCCGAGAACATGAACCTCATCGAGCACCTCGGGCACCTCGACTCGGCGCTCTGACCCGCCCGCGGCGCGGCCCGACCCCGTACGGGCCGCGCGGCGGCCCGCCCGCGCGCGCGATGCCCTCGGGCCCGCGGCATAGCGTGGCATTTCCACGGCGCGGGGTAGATGGCCGCCGTGAGGTTCGGCCGGTCGAGGAGAGGAACTCTTGTCATGCGTGCTCGGAAGATAGATGCGGCAGCCGCCACGGGGTTGGCGCTGGTGGCCGCCCGCGACCTCGTGCAGAAGAAGCACGCGTTGCTGAGGAACTTCCCCCTGGTGGGGCACGCCAGATACGTGCTGGAGACGATCGGCCCCGAGCTACGGCAGTACATCGTGGCGTCCAACGACGAGGAGCGTCCCTTCAGTCGTGACCAGCGCAGCTGGATCTACGCGTCGGCGAAGGGGGAGAACAACTACTTCGGGTTCGGCACCGACGACGACATCGAGCACGTGCAGGGTCACGCGTACGTGAAGCAGCGTACGTTCGCCGGTGCGCTGCCCGATCCGAGCGACCCGGAGGCGGCGTTGCCCTCGGCCAAGGTGCTCGGCGGACCGCGCGGCCGCGCGAAGGCGTTCCGCCCGGCGAGCGTCGTCAACATCTCGGCGATGAGCTTCGGCTCGCTGTCCGGCGCGGCCGTCACGGCGCTCAACAAGGGCGCGGCGCTGGCCGGGACGCTGCAGAACACCGGCGAGGGCGGGCTGTCGCCCTACCACCGCAACGGCGGGGACCTCGTCCTCCAGATCGGTACGTCGTACTTCGGCTGCCGCAACGAGGACGGGACGTTCAACCTCGACAAGCTGAAGTCCGTGGCCGCGGGCGCGCCCGTCAAGGCGATCGAGATCAAGCTCTCGCAGGGCGCGAAGCCGGGGCTCGGCGGCATGCTGCCGGGCGCGAAGGTGACCGACGAGATCGCCCGGATCCGCGACATCCCCGCGCACGAGGACTGCGCTTCGCCGTCGCGGCACACCGCGTTCCACGACGTGGACTCGATGCTCGACTTCGTGGAACTGTTGGCCACGGAGACCGGACTGCCGGTCGGGATCAAGAGCGCCATCGGGGAGATGGACTTCTGGGAGGAACTCGCCACCCTGATGGAGCGGGGCGAGCGAGGGGTCGACTTCGTGACCGTCGACGGCGGCGAGGGCGGCACCGGGGCGGCCCCCCTGATCTTCGCCGACTCCGTGTCCCTGCCGTTCCGCATGGGCTTCTCCCGCGTCTACGGCGTGTTCGCCGAGCGGGGCCTGACCGACGACATCACCTTCATCGGGTCCGGCAAGCTCGGCCTGCCCGAGAACGCCGTCGTCGCGTTCGCCCTCGGCGTCGACATGATCAACGTGGGCCGTGAGGCGATGCTGTCCATCGGCTGCATCCAGGCCCAGAAGTGCCACACCGACAAGTGCCCCACCGGCATCGCCACCCAGAACCCGTGGCTCGCGCGCGGCATCGACGCGCCCTCGAAGGGCGTCCGGGCCGCGATGTACCTGCGCACCCTGCGCAGGGAGTTGCTGAAGGTCTCGGGCGCCGTCGGTGTCGCCCACCCGTCGCTCATCACCCCCGACGACATAGACATCCTGAACGGCGACTACGACGCCCGCGGCCTGGGGAGCGTGTACGGCTACAAGGACGGCTGGGGCTCGCTCGGCCCGGAGCTCGCCCAGGAGATCGCCGAACTGCTCACCAGCTGAACGTTCCCGACCCGCTGGGTGTCGACGACGCTCGTGATCAATACGTCTAGGTGGTGTCCGCCTAGCGCGCGGGCCAGGGCGCCGAGGCGTCCTGGCCCGTGGCGCCGCCCGCGTGGACCGCGCAGGCGTCGGTGAGCGGCTCCAGCAGGGTCAGCGGCTCCGGCAGTACGGCGCCGGGCACCGGCGGGCGGACCCAGCGGACCACCGCGTCGGGCCCGTCACCGGGCAGCCGGGACGGGGGCACCAGCACGTAGCTGCCGCGGCAGTGCCAGCGCAGCCCGGGGTGCTCGTCCATCGTCTCCGGGTGGCAGTCCAGCTCGCACGGCCACCACTCGTCCTCGTCGTCCGGGGTGCGGGTGGCGGTGAAGAACAGCATCCGGTCGCCGTCCGAGAGGGCCACGGGGCCGGTCGCGGTGCCCTCCGCGTCGAACCGCTCCAGGGCCATGCGGCCCGCCTCGACGGGCACGTCGAGCACGTCGTGCGTACGGCCGGTGGCGGTGATGAAGTTCGCCTGCGGCTGGCCCTGGGCCCAGCGCGCGATCTGCTCCTGGTCGGTGGTCGCCTGGGTCTGCCAGGCGAACGAGACGGGGTGGCGGCCGGGCGTCGGACAGCCGATGCGTACGCAGGAACAGCCGTACCCCTCGGGGAACGCCGCGGGCGCCAGCGGGAACCCGGCCCCGGCCGCGTCCCGCAGCAGGTCCTCACGGGCGGCCGCGCCGCCCGCTCCCGCGTCCCCGCCGCCCGCGCCGGTTCGGGCACGGCGGCGCAGCCACTGGGAGAACCTGCTCTCGCGTTCCATCTGTCCCCTCACCCTCCCGACCGGGGCCGCACCGCTCCGGATATGTCGAGGGTACGCAGCGGTGGACCGGTGCATGACCGATTCCCCGGATCGCGGGCGACCGGCGTCCAGTCTCCCTCCCGACGCGGCCGGACGCGCACGCGGGGTGCTGGCACCGGCCACCGGTACGGGCGCGCGTACGGGCCGGGGCAGCGGGCGCGCGTACGGGCGGGACGGCGGGCGGGGCACGGGCCGGGGGCGCCACCACGTGTCCTTCACCGTTTCGGGGGCGCGGATCACGCCCGCGACGGTGGACGATGTCCCGGACAGTCCACGGCGATCCCGTGAGGAGACCTCGTTGTTCAGAGCCCGTCGCTATCTGATGTGCCCACCCGAGCACTTCCGCGTCACGTACGCCATCAACCCCTGGATGGACCCCGCGAAACCCGTCGACGTCCCCCTCGCCGTCGCGCAGTGGGAGGACCTGCGGGACCGCTACCGCGCCCTCGGCCACACCGTCGAGGAGCTGGCGCCGCGTCCCGGCCTGCCCGACATGGTGTACGCCGCGAACGGCGCCCTCGTCGTCGACGGCCGCGTGCTGGGGGCCCGGTTCGCGTACCCGGAGCGTACGGCGGAGGCCGTCGCGCACCTGGACTGGTACCGGGAGCACGGCTTCCGCGAGCTGCGTGAACCGGAGCACATCAACGAGGGCGAGGGCGACTTCGCCGTGACCGCGACATGGCTGCTGGCCGGGCGCGGCTTCCGCAGCAGCCCGCTGTCGCACGGCGAGGTGCAGGAGTTCCTCGGGCGTCCGGTGATCGGCCTGGACCTCGTCGACCCGCGCTTCTACCACCTCGACACGGCGCTGTGCGTGCTCGACGACGCGGTGGACGGGGAGGTCATGTACTACCCGGGGGCGTTCTCGGCGGGCAGCCGCGCGGTCCTCGCCCGGATGTTCCCGGACGCGCTGATCGCGCGCGAGGAGGACGCCGAGGTGTTCGGCCTGAACGCGGTCAGCGACGGCCACCACGTGCTGCTGCCGCAGACGGCGCAGGGCCTCTTCGCACCGCTGCGGGAGCGGGGGTACGAGCCGATCGGGATGGACCTGAGCGAGCTGCTGAAGGGCGGCGGCAGCGTGAAGTGCTGCACGGCGGAGCTGCGCGGGTAGCGCGTACGGCTGCCGCGACGGTCACGGCTGGGGTGGCGGCCACTCCGCGCCCCAGCCGGTGTCGCGCGCCGCGCGGTACAGCGGGCCCTGCCGCTTGCTGACAGTCTCCCGGCGCAGCCCTCCGGTGTCGGTGCACAGGTCCAACAGGACCTGGCCCTTGCGCAGTTGGGGCTTGCGTACGACCCGGGCCACCGACGGCTCACCGGCGGGCGCGCCCGTACCGGGCCGTACGGCGGCCACGTAGCCGAACTTCTCGTCCTCGTACGGCAGCGAGCCGCCCTTCACCTGCCGGTGCAGCGAGGAACGGCTGACGCGGGCCGAGAAGTGGCACCAGTCCTCGCCCGGCACGATCGGGCAGCGGTCGCTGTGCGGGCAGGGGGCCAGTACGGTCAGCCCGGCCGCGACCAGGACGTCACGGGCGGCGCGCACCCGCAGGTAGCCGTCCGGGGTGCCCGGCTCCACGACCACGACCGCGCGGCCCGCGGCTGCCGCGTCGGCGACGGCTGACTCCCGGTCGGCGGCGGTGAGTTCACCCAGGACGTACGAGACGGTGACCAGGTCGGCGGTGCCGGGACCGCCCGGCTCCGCACCGTCCGCGGCGGCCGTACCGCCTCGCGCGAGCCGCTGCGACCGCCACTCCGTCGCGCGCAGCGCGGCGGAGGGCGCGGCGGCGGCGAGCGTCCGGCCCAGGTCGAGGGCCGGGGCGGCCCAGTCGAGCACGGTGGTCGCCCGCGTGGCGCCACCCTCCCCCGGCGGGTCGGCCGCGTCCTGCCCACCGGCGGCGTCGCCCCAGGTGCGGGCCGCCGCCCACACGGCGGCGCCGGTGCCGCCGCCGAGGTCCAGGTGGGACGACGGGCGCCAGCCCGGCACCCGTACGGCCAGCGCCTCCAGGGCGGAGGCGGCGGCCTCGAACGTGGCGGGCATGCGGTAGGCGGCGTACGCCGCCACGTCCGCGCGGTCGCGCAGCACGGGCGCGCCGGTCGGCGTCGCGCCACGGTAGTGGGCGATCAGCCGCTCCACCGCGGCCGCGGTCTGCCGGGGCGGCAGACCGTCGAGCAGCGCGTCGAGCGCGGCGCGCAGCTGCTGCCCGACGGGCGGGCCCGTCGGCGCCTCCGCGTGCGGGCGGGACTCCGGGCGAACGGGCTGGTGGAGGGGATCGGGCACCGCGGCAGTCTAGGCGATGCCCGGACACCACCCGGGCCATGCCCGGACACCACCCGGGCCATGCCCGCTTCCCCACCCCCGCACGCCGTCCCCTCACCGCACGGCGCGGGCCAACCGGGTCGCGGCGTCCGCGCGCGGGCGGGAGTCGGGGGCGCGGCGTACGGGGTGGACGGTGTTGGCCAGCAGCACCAGGAACGTGTCGGTCACCGGGTCGAGCACCAGGCTCGTACCGGTGAAGCCCGTGTGCCCGGCGGCGCGTCCGCCACCGCGTGGCCGCTCCCCCGCCGTACCGGCACCCGGCTCCGTGACGGCACCCGTACCGCCCCCCGTCTCCGTACCGCCCCCCGCCAACTCCCCCATGAACCACGGCTGTCCGACCGCGAACCCCAGCCCCGGCGGCGCGAGCAGCGCCGCGACGGAGGACGGCGCGAGGATGCGCGCCGGGCCGTACGCGCCGCCCGTCAGCAGCGTGCGGCAGAGCACCGCCAGGTCGCCCGCCGTGCTGAACAGCCCGGCGTGCCCGGCGACTCCGTTCAGCGCGTACGCGTTCTCGTCGTGCACGTGCCCGCGCAGCATGCCGCGGTCGAGCTTCGCCCACGGCCGCCGCTGGTCCTCGGTCGCGGCGGTGCGCGCGCGCCAGCCGCGCGGCGGGCGGAAGCGGGTACGGGTCATGCCGAGCGGCCGGGTGATGCCCTCGCGTATGAGGGCGTCGAGCGGCTGCCCGGTGACCAGTTCCAGGACGCTCTGCGCGAGCAGCAGGTTGAGGTCGGAGTAGCGGTAGCCGTCGCCGGGCGCGGTGAGCGGTTCCTCGGCCCAGACACGGGCGACGCGGGTCTTCGGTTCGTGGTCGTAGAGCGGGAGTTCGGGCCGGAGCCCGGAGGTGTGGGTGAGCAGGTGGCGGAGGGTCAGCCCGTGCTCGGGCACGGCGCCCTCCGGCACCCGCAGGCCCGGCGGTCTCCGGCCCGGCACCCGCAGTCGGGGCATCCGCGACCGGCCGCCTAACGCGCCGCGCGGACCGCGTGGGCCCCCGGCACCGGCCGCGCCCGGAGCGCCGCTCGCGCCCGTCACGTAGTCGGTGATCGGCCGGTCCAGCTCCAACGCGCCCCGCTCGACCTGCTGTTGCACCGCCACCGCCGTGAACAGCTTGGTGAGGGAGGCCAGGTCGAAGACCGTGTCCGTCCGGGCGGGCACCCACTCCTCGCGGGGCAGTTCGACGCCGAGGCCGCTCTCCGGGTCGTACGCCCCGTAGCGCACCGCCCATCCCGCCGCGTGCTCGACCGCCACGTACGGACCGCGGCCCGCCAGCACCACCGCGCCGGAGCACCAGGTGCCGGGGAGCGCGTCGATGTCCGCGGTGAGTCCGGTCAGTTCGGCGACCCGCAGGCCGGCCCGTTCGGGAGAGGCAGCGTGCCTCAGTCTCGCGTACGCCATGGGCGGCAGAGTGCCACGAAACACAGCACGGCCAGGAGCAGCGTCGCGACCTGGACGACCGCCATGGGCACGGCCGTGTGCTCACCGGCGATCCCGACCAGCGGCGACGCGATCGCGCCGACCAGGAACTGCGAGGTGCCCAGCAGCGCCGAGGCGGAACCGGCGGCGCGCGGAGTACGCATCAGGGCCTGCGAGTTGGCGTTCGGCAGGATCAGCGCCATGCCGGACATCAGCACGAACAGGCCGGTGGCGACGGGCAGCAGCCCGGCGTCGCCGAAGACGCCGGTGGTCAGGGCCAGCAGCGCGACGGCGGCGGCCAGCACCACGGCCAGCCCGAAGGCGATGACCCGGTCCAGCGGCACGCGACCGACGAGGAACTTGCCGTTGATCTGGCCGACGGCGACGAGGCCGACGGAGTTCGCCATGAACAGCAGGCTGTACGTCTGCGGGGAGGCTCCGTAGATCTCCTGCATGACGAACGGGGAGGCGGCCACGTACGCGAACAGGCCCGCGAAGGTGAGCGCGCCCGACAGCAGGTAGCCGGTGAACGCCCGGTCGGCGAAGAGGCCGCGCATCGTGCGCAGGGCCTCCCGTACGCCGCCGCTGTGCCGGTCCCGTTCGGGCAGGGTCTCGGGCAGCCAGCGGTGGACGACGACCACCATTAGCACGCCGATGACGGTGAGGACGAGGAAGACGCCGCGCCAGTCGGTGAAGCGCAGCACCTGGCCGCCGAGGACGGGCGCGAGGATCGGGGCCACGCCGGATATCAGCATCAGCGTGGAGAAGAACCGGGCCATGGCCAGCCCGTCGTACAGGTCGCGGACCACGGCCCGCGCGATGACGATGCCCGCGGCCCCGGTGAGGCCCTGGACCAGCCGGAAGAGGGTGAGCGTGCCGATGGTCGGCGCGACCGCGCAGGCGGCGCTGGCGAGCACGTACCCCGCGGTGCCGATCAGCAGCGGGCGGCGGCGGCCGAAGCGGTCGCTCATCGGGCCGACCACGAGCTGGCCCACTGCCAGGCCCAACAGGCACGCGGTGAGCGTGAGTTGGACGGCGGCGGCCCGCGTGTGCAGGGCGTCGCCGACGTCCGGGAGCGCCGGGAGGTACATGTCCATCGACAGCGCGGGCAGGGCCGTGAGGCTGCCGAGGATGAGGGTGACCAGCAGCCCGGCCCGCTGCGGCCCGCTGAGCTGCGGAGCGGAGGACGGCACGGCCGACGGCGCGGCGGAGGCGGTCGGGGTGACGGGGCCCGTGGCCTTGGCGGGGGCGGGCACGGATACGGGGGCGGGACGGGCGGACGGGGCGGCCGTGGCCGAGGGGCCGGGGTTGGTCATGCACCTCTCCAGGAGATTGTTAACTACGGACACATTCTCCCAGCAATGACCGCCCCGGCCCACCGTATTCCGCGCCGTACCCTCACACCTCGGTGAGACCCGGGTCACCCGCGGCGGAGGTGAACGACCGTGCCGTGCTGACCGTTCCGCCGGGCGAGGTGACCTTGGAGACGACGCGGAAGTCGGCGCGCAGCCCCTTCCGGTCCAGTCTGACCAGCAGGTATCCGCGTCTCCCGTCGAAGTACCGCATGTGCGGGTTCGCCTTCAGCATCACCTCCCAGTCCTCCGGGTGCTCGGCGCCGTCCATGCCGCTGGCGACGGAGGTGGTGACCAATTCCACGCCGAGGGTGCGGGAGTCGGGCTTCGCGTAGTCCTCCTTGATGTCCATCGCGTAGTGCACGTGGACGTCGCCCGAGAGCACGACGAGGTTGCGCACCCCGGCGGCGCGCGCACCGTCCAACACCCGCTCGCGGCTGGCGGGGTAGCCGTCCCAGGCGTCCATGGAGACCGGCGACGGGTCCTGCGTCCGGTTGCGCCGTCGGGCGAAGACGATCTGCTGCGGCAGCACGTTCCAGAGCGCGTCGGACGCCTGCCAGCCGTCGATCAGCCAGCGCTCCTGCTCGGCGCCGGTCACGGTGCGGGCCGGGTCCTCGGACTCGGCGTTCGGCACCTTCCAGCCGTCGTTGTTGGCCTGGTTGTCGCGGTACTGCCGGGTGTCCAGCACGTCGAACTGCGCCAACTTCCCGTACCGCAGCCGCCGATACAGCCGCAGGTCCGCGCCCTGGGGCTGCTGCGGCTTCCGCAGCGGCATGTTCTCGTAGTACGCGCGGTAGGCCGCCGCCCGGCGGACGAGGAACTTCTCGGCGTTGCCGCCGTCCTCGGGCACGTCGTCGGCGTAGTTGTTCTCGGTCTCGTGGTCGTCCCAGGTCACGACCCACGGGTGCGCGGCGTGCGCGGCCTGGAGGTCCTCGTCGGCGTGGTAGAGCGAGTAGCGGAGGCGGTAGTCCTCCAGCGTCATCGTCTCCTTGTCGAAGTGCGCGGGGAGGACCCGGTCCTCGTACGCACGCGCGCCGCCCGCGGAGTCCACGGCGTACTCGTAGAGGTAGTCGCCGAGGTGGAAGACGACGTCGACGTCCTCCGTCGCGAGGTGCTTGAGGGCGGTGAAGTAGCCCTGGTGGTACGCCTGGCAGGAGACGGCGGCGAAGCGCAGCGACTCCACCTCGGCGTCGGTCGCGGGCGCGGTGCGCGTACGGCCCACGGGGCTGGTCCAGTCACCGACGCGGAAGCGGTAGTAGTACACGCGCCCCGGCTCCAGGCCGCCGGGCTCGACGTGGACGGCGTGGTGGTACTCGGGGTGCGCGGTGGTGCTGCCCTCGTCGGCCGTGAGGAGGAAGTCGCGGTCCTCCGCGATCTCCCAGCCGACGGTGACGGTCTCGGCGGGCAGTCCGCTGGCCGCCTCGTACGGCTCGGGCGCCAGCCGCGTCCACAGCACCACGGAGTCGGGCAGCGGGTCGCCGGAGGCGACGCCGAGGGTGAACGGGTCCTTCGTGATGCGCTTCGGGTCGAGGGGCGCGGCGGCGCGCGCGGTGTCGGGGAGGTTCGTGCCGAAGGCCAGCGCGGCCGCGGCGCCGGAGGCGGTGAGGAACCGGCGGCGGCCCAGATGACGGGCGGCGGCGCGGAGTTCGTGGTCGGCGCTCACTGGTTGCGTCATACGGACGAGTGCAGCGGACGGGGGCGGCGTCTCGTTGTCGCGTACGCGACAGACATATGGCCATCGGATGGCGGCCGGCACCCGCCCCCGCTCGCATAGCCTGCCGCCATGACGGCAGAGCAGGGCACGGACGGCACGGGCGGCACAGGCGTCCCGGACGGCACGGACGCACCGCGTACGGACGGAACGGCGACGGGAAGCGGTACGGCGCCCGGCGTCGCGGTGGTGACCGGGGCGGGTTCCGGCATCGGGCGCGCGGTGGCGGTGGCCCTCGCGGCGGCGGGTTGGCGGGTGACGCTCGCGGGACGGCGGGCGGCGGCACTGGAGGAGACGGCGGCACTGGCACGGAGTGGCAGCTCGATGACTGCCGTATGCACGGATGTCACCGACCCAGAATCGGTCACCGCGCTGTTCCGCGCCGTTCGGGACCGACACGGGCGGGTCGACCTGCTGTTCAACAACGCGGGCGCGTCCGCCCCCGCCGCCACCCCCGACGACGTGGCCGTCGAGGACTGGAACCACGTGGTCGCGGTCAATCTGACCGGGTCGTTCCTCTGCGCGCGGGCCGCCTTCCGGCTGATGCGCGAGCAGGACCCGCGGGGCGGACGCATCATCAACAACGGCTCGATTTCCGCCCATGTGCCCCGCCCCCATTCGGTGGCATACACCGCCACCAAGCACGCCGTCACCGGCCTGACGAAGTCGCTCTCCCTGGACGGGCGCCCGTACGGCATCGCCTGCGGCCAGATCGACATCGGGAACGCCGCCACCGACATGACCGCCCGCATGCGGACCGGCATCCGGCAGGCCGACGGCAGCACGGCCGTGGAACCGGTGATGGACGCGGCCGACGTGGCCCGTACGGTGCTGCACATGGCGACCCTGCCCCCGGAGGCCAACGTGCAGTTCGCGACGGTGATGGCGACGACGATGCCGTACGTCGGGCGCGGCTGACGCACCGTCCGACGGCCCCGGTGACGGCCACGACGCGGGCGCGGCGGGCACGGTGGACCGCGTCGGGGCGGGTACGGCACGTACGCACCCACCGCGGGCGCCGCGCGTACGGCACCCAGGCATCCAGGCACGCACCGAAGGGATGGACCCGTTGAGCGACCCCGGCTTCGGCACCTACCAGAACGAGATCTACCTGCACGGCCTGGAGGGCCGGCACCCGCCCTTCACCACCGACCTGACCGCCCTGGAGGCGTCCGCGCGGGAACGCCTGGCCCCGGAGCCGTACTGGTACGTCGCCGGGTCCGCGGGGTCCGGCGCCACCGACCGCGCCAACCGCGAGGCGTTCGACCGGTACCGGCTGGTGCCCCGCATGCTGACCGGCGCCACCGAACGGGACCTGCGCACGACCGTGCTCGGCCAGGAGCTGCCCGCCCCGGTGCTCCTCGCCCCCGTCGGCGTGCAGTCGATCGTGCACCCGGACGGTGAACTGGCCACCGCGCGCGCGGCGGCCGGGACAGGACTGACGACGGTGCTGTCCACCGCCTCCTCGCACACGCTGGAGGAGGTGGCGGAGGCGAACGGCGACGGGTCGCGCTGGTTCCAGCTGTACTGGCCGAACGACGACGACGTGTGCGCCTCGATACTCCGCCGCGCGCGCGGCGCCGGATACCGCACCCTCGTCGTCACCCTCGACACCTGGACCCTCGCCTGGCGCCCGCACGACCTGGACCACGCGTACCTCCCGTTCATCCGGGGCGTCGGTACCGCGATCGCCTTCTCCGACCCGGCGTTCCGCGCGGGCCTGGCCGCGCCGCCGGAGGAGGACCTGACCTCGGCGGTGCTGCGCTGGGTGCCGATGTTCACCGGCACGGACCGTACGTGGGACCGGCTGCCGTTCCTGCGCGAGCACTGGGACGGGCCGATCGTGCTCAAGGGCGTCCAGCACCCCGACGACGCCCGCCGCGCGGTCGACGCGGGCATGGACGGGGTCGTCGTCTCCAACCACGGCGGGCGCCAGGTGGACGGCGCCGTCGCGTCGCTCGACGCGCTGCCACGGATCGCGGAGGCGGTGGGCGACCGTACGGAGATCCTGTTCGACTCGGGCGTGCGCACCGGCGCCGACGTGCTCAAGGCGCTGGCGCTCGGCGCGAAGGCGGTGCTGCTGGGCCGCCCGTACGTGTACGGGCTGGCGCACGGCGGCGAGGACGGCGTACGCCACGTGCTGCGCGGTCTGCTCGCGGACCTGACGCTGACGCTGGGGCTGACCGGGCACTCCTCGCCCGCCGAGCTGTCCCCGGACGACCTGTGGCACGGCCGGTGACGGGCGGCTGACACCACGTCGGGCGGCGGGGGCGGGCGTACGCGGGCCCGCCCCCGCGCCCGTTCCCCGTCCGTTTCCGGACAGCCGCCGCTCCGCCGCGCCTCCGTCCTCCTTCCGCTTACGCGCCGCTCACCCGATCGGGTGAGCGAATACCCGAACGTATGAGCGGGCTCGATTCCGGCCAATCCTTCGACGCTTTCACGCAGCGTTTACATGCCGACTTGCAAACTGCCACGAAGCGTTGTGCACAATGGAGTTCGCTGTCGACGACCGGGAAGGCGGAAGATGCCACGCAGAGCGATCGCCGTCGTCATCAACGCCGTCGCGATCCTGCTGTCCTTCCTGCTCGCCGCCGACACGGCGGCCGCGCAGGTCGTTCCGGTCGTCAAGAGCAGCACAGCCACCACGCAGCAGACCACGTCCGCACCGGCCGCCGAGACCGACGCCGAGACGGCCGACTCCGAGTCGCGCCGCCGGGCCCGCGTCCAGACCGGCACGGGCGTGCCGACGCTTCACTCGCTTCCCGTGTGCGCCTGCGATTTCCGGGCGTCGCACGCGGTCACCCGCGCGCCGAAGGGCGCGGGAAGCAAGGGGCTGCCAAGAGAGAGATCGGTGGGCGTCCAGGTGTTGCACCAGACGTTCCGCTGCTGAGCCTCCCTCCCGCGGGCACACCCGCCCGCCACGCCCGCCCGTACGACGCCCGCGCGCCGTACGGCGGCTCCGTATCACCGCACGGCGTACCGCCGCGTACGCGTGCGTCTTTCCGTAACGCCGCACACTGACGCTACGAGCCCCCCACCCCGCAGGCACACCCGGCCGGGCACGCGCCCCTCGCCGCTCCTCCACGGACGGCGCGGCGCCACGCCACCGGCGGGTGCCCCCTGCGCACGGCGGGGGGACGGAGGTGACCCCCATGCAGTCCTTCATCCACCACGCCCGCGACTTCCACGCCCGGATCAGCAGCCGGGCCGACGAGCGCGAGAGCTTCGGGCGGCTGGCCGAGGGCCAGTCCCCGGAAGCCCTCTTCATCACCTGCTCCGACTCGCGGGTGGTGCCGAGCATCTTCACCGGCGCCCGTCCCGGCCAGCTCTTCGAGCTGCGCACGGCGGGCAACGCGGTGCCGCCCCACGACGCGACGGAACCATTCAGCAGCGAGGCCGCGACCATCGAGTACGCGGTGTGCGTGCTCGAAGTGCCGGACATCGTCGTGTGCGGCCACTCGCACTGCGGCGCCGTCGGCGCGTGGGTGCGCGGCGACGACCTCGCCGCCGTACCGGCCGTGCACGGCTGGCTGAACCGCCAACTCGCGGACCCCGCCGACCTGGCCGTCGACAGCCGGGGCGGCGCGTACGGGAACGGCCCGCGCGGCGACACCGGGGGCGCGGGCGAGGCGGACCAGCCCGACGTGTCCGCCGCCGTGCAGCGGCACGTACGGGCGCAGTTGGCGCGGCTGCGCGGCTACCCGCACATCGCGGAACGGGAGGCCGCGGGCCAACTGCGGCTGCACGGCTGGTTCTACGCGGTCGACACCGGTCTCGTGCTCGGACACGACACCGAGACCGACGCGTTCCTGCCGCTGTAGGGCACGCCGCGGCGGCCCGGCACGCCCCGGGCCGCCGCGCCCCACGCCCTCCCCCACCCGTGCAGCGACTGCACCCCACCTCTGCGGAGAACCGATGAACAAGCTCAACCCGTTGCGGCACCGCGACACGTTGCGGGCCGACTTCACCGCGTCCCTCGTCGTCTTCCTCGTCGCCCTGCCGCTCTGCGTCGGCGTCGCCGTCGCCTCCGGCGTGCCCGCCGAACTCGGCCTGATCACCGGCATCGTCGGCGGTCTGGTCGCCGGGTTCCTGCCCGGCAGCAGCCTCCAGGTCAGCGGCCCGGCCGCCGGGCTCACCGTGCTCGTCTACGAGGCGGTCGACACGTACGGGCTCAGCGCGCTCGGCGTGCTCGTGCTCCTCGCCGGACTGCTCCAGCTGCTGATGGGCGCGCTGAAGCTCGGCCGCTGGTTCCGCGCCATCTCCGTCTCCGTCGTGCAGGGCATGCTCGCCGGTATCGGACTGGTGCTGATAGCCGGTCAGGTCTACGCCCTCGCCGACCAGCCCGCGCCCAGCACCGGCGTCGAGAAGCTGACCGGGCTGCCCGACCTCGTCGTCGACACCCTCAGCTCGGGCACCGCCCTGACGGCCGCCGGGATCGGGGCGGCGACCGTCCTGCTGCTCGTCCTGTGGCCGAAGTGGCGGGCGGGCGCGCGGGTGCTGCCCGCGCCGCTGGCCGCCGTCGCCGCCGCCACGGCGGTGACCGTCGCCTTCGACCTGTCGATCGCGCGCGTGGAGGTCACCGGCCTCGTCGAGGCCGTGCAGCCCCCCGGCGCCGACGACTTCGGCGCGCTGCTGAGCACCGGCATGATCGGCACCGTCCTCGCGTTCACCCTGATCGCCTCCGCCGAGTCGCTGTTCAGCGCGGCGGCCGTGGACGGCATGCACGACGGCGAACGCACCGACTACGACAAGGAGTTGCGGGCCCAGGGCGCGGGCAACGCCGTCTGCGGCCTGCTCGGCGCGCTGCCCATGACGGCGGTCATCGTGCGCAGCTCCGCCAACGTCGCGGCGGGCGCCCGGACCAAGGCGTCCCGCGTGCTGCACGGCGTGTGGCTGCTGGTGTTCGCCGCCGCGTTCCCGGCCGCGCTCGAGATCATCCCGCTGGCGTCGCTGGCGGGCGTACTGGTGCACGCGGGCTGGAAGTTGATGCCCGTCAAGGACATCGTGCCGCTGTGGCGCGACCACCGCGCCGAGGCCGTCGTCCTGGCGGTCACGGCGGTGTCGATCGTCGTCACCAACATGTTCGAGGGCGTGCTCATCGGCCTGCTGCTGTCCGTGGTGAAGACGGCGTGGGAGATCTCGCACGTGCACGTGGAAGCCGAGGACCCCGGTGAGGACCTGCCCGTACGCGTCCACGTCCGCGGCAACGCCACGTTCCTGCGGCTGCCCCGGCTGGAGGACGAGCTGGCGGAGCTGCCCACGGACCGTACGGTCGAGCTCCAGCTGAGCGGGCTGCGGCACATGGACCACGCGTCCGGACTGGCCCTCTCCACCTGGGAGGAGCGGCACAACCGCATGGCGGCGCGCCTCTCCGGCGAGCGCCGGGCCCGGCTCGACGCGCAGGTGCAGGAAGCTTCCTCCTACGCGCGGGAGAACCGCGAGAGCTACGCGCAGGAGGGGCAGAGCCCCCGGTAGGTGACCTCCGCGGTGGAGACCGTGAAGCCGAACCGCTCCTCGGCCGGAAGGTCGTCGAGCGGTTCGGCCGCGGGGTGCACGTCGCGTATGGTGCCGCAGCCCGAGCACACCAGGTGGTGGTGCGGATGGTGGGCGTTGGGGTCGTAGCGCCGGGCGCGGCCGTCGGTGGAGACCTCCGCGACCTCGCCGAGCGCGACCAGCTCGCCCAGGGCGTTGTAGACGGTCGCCCGGGAGATCTCCGGCAGCCGCCGCGCCGCGAGGGCGTGCACCTCGTCGGCGGTCAGGTGCACGTGGTCGCCGTCGAGGACCTCCGCGACGACGCGCCGCTGGGAGGTCATGCGCCAGCCGCGCTCCCGCAGCCGCTCCAGCAGGTCGCTCATCTCGTCCATCCTCTTCCGGTCCGGCGGACGTCCGTGCGCGTCGGCACACGTCCGGGTGCCGGGCGGATACGGACTTGGCCCGCTTCTTGACTTGGACTCCGTCCATCGTAGGATCGGTTCCGGCGATAGCCAAGGGACAGCGTAAGGCCCTCCCCCCACGCCACCGCGGCGGGACCCGCGGGCAACAGCGCGACCCGACGGGTCCGTACGGCGGCACGGCCCGGTTCCGCACATCCGCACAGCACCACGACCCGCCCGGTCCGGAAGGATTTCTCCATGTCTGACACCCCCGACGCACACGGCGCCGACGCGAAGGCGGAGGGCGAAGGCGGCTGCCCCGTCGCGCACACGCGTGCGCCGCACCCGACCCAGGGCGGCGGCAACCGCCAGTGGTGGCCGGAGCGCCTGAACCTCAAGATCCTCGCCAAGAACCCCGCCGTGGCGAACCCGCTGGGCGAGGAGTTCGACTACGCCGAGGCGTTCCAGGGCCTGGACCTCCCGGCCGTGAAGCGGGACATCGCCGAGGTGCTCACCACGTCCCAGGACTGGTGGCCCGCGGACTTCGGCAACTACGGCCCGTTCATGATCCGGATGGCCTGGCACAGCGCCGGCACCTACCGGATCAGCGACGGCCGCGGCGGCGCCGGCGCCGGTCAGCAGCGCTTCGCGCCCCTGAACAGCTGGCCGGACAACGCGAGCCTGGACAAGGCCCGCCGCCTGCTGTGGCCGGTCAAGAAGAAGTACGGCCAGAACATCTCGTGGGCCGACCTCATGATCCTCACCGGCAACGTCGCGCTGGAGACCATGGGCCTGGAGACCTTCGGCTTCGCCGGTGGCCGCGCGGACGTGTGGGAGCCCGACGAGGACGTCTACTGGGGCCCGGAGAACACCTGGCTCGGTGACGAGCGCTACAGCGGCGACCGCGACCTCGAAGAGCCCCTCGGCGCCGTCCAGATGGGCCTCATCTACGTCAACCCCGAGGGCCCCAACGGCAACCCCGACCCGATCGCGGCGGCCCGCGACATCCGCGAGACGTTCCGCCGCATGGCGATGAACGACGAGGAGACCGTCGCGCTGATCGCCGGTGGCCACACGTTCGGCAAGACCCACGGCGCGGGCCCGGCGGACAGCGTCACGGCTGACCCCGAGGGCGCCCCGATCGAGCAGCTGGGCCTCGGCTGGAAGAGCTCGCACGGCACCGGCTCCGGCGCCGACGCGATCACCAGCGGCCTGGAGGGGATCTGGACGAACACCCCGATCACCTGGGACAACAGCTTCTTCGAGATCCTCTTCGGCTACGAGTGGGAGCTGTTCAAGAGCCCCGCCGGCGCCTCGCAGTGGCGGCCGAAGGACGGCGCGGGCGCGAACACCGTGCCCGACGCGTTCGACGGCGCGAAGACGCACGCCCCGACGATGCTGACGACGGACCTGTCGCTCCGCTTCGACCCGGCGTACGAGCAGATCTCGCGGCGCTTCCTGGAGAACCCGGACCAGTTCGCGGACGCCTTCGCCCGCGCCTGGTACAAGCTGACGCACCGCGACATGGGCCCGGTCGTCCGCTACCTCGGCCCGGAGGTGCCCGGCGAGACGCTGCTGTGGCAGGACCCGCTGCCGGACCTGGCGCACGAGCTGGTCGACGCCGCCGACGTGGCCGCCCTCAAGGAGAGCATCCTCGCCTCCGGTCTCACCGTGCCGCAGCTCGTGTCCACCGCGTGGGCGTCGGCGTCGACGTTCCGCGGCGGCGACAAGCGCGGCGGCGCCAACGGCGCGCGCGTGCGTCTGGAGCCGCAGAACGGCTGGGAGGTCAACGAGCCGGAGCAGCTGGCGACCGTACTGCGCACCCTGGAGGGCGTGCGGGACGACTTCAACGGCGGCGACCACGGCGGCCGTCAGGTCTCCCTCGCCGACCTGATCGTCCTCGCGGGCGGCACCGGTGTCGAGAAGGCCGCGAAGGACGCCGGGTTCGCGGTCGAGGTGCCGTTCACGCCGGGCCGCGTCGACGCGACCCTGGAGCAGACGGACGTCGAGTCGTTCGCCGCCCTGGAGCCCGCCGCGGACGGCTTCCGCAACTACCACGGGAAGGGCACCCGGCTCCCGGCCGAGTTCCTCCTCGTGGACCGCGCGAACCTGCTCACGCTGAGCGCCCCCGAGATGACGGTGCTCGTCGGCGGCCTCCGGGTCCTCGGCGCGAACCACGGGCAGTCGAAGGCCGGTGTCCTCACCACCACGCCCGGCACGCTGACGAACGACTTCTTCGTCAACCTGCTCGACATGGGCACGGAGTGGAAGGGCACCTCCGAGGACGCGAACGCCTTCGAGGGCCGCGACCGGGAGACCGGCGAGGTGAAGTGGACCGGCACCCGTGCCGACCTCGTCTTCGGCTCGAACTCCGAACTCCGCGCGCTCGCCGAGGTCTACGCGAGCGACGACGCGAAGGAGAAGTTCGTACGGGACTTCGTCGCGGCGTGGCAGAAGGTCATGGAGCTGGACCGCTTCGACCTGGCCTGAGCGGCCGCTGTGAGCCGTGCGGTCCGGCCGCCCCTCGACGGGTGGCCGGGCCGTACGGCTCCGGCCGTGGGCGCGGTGCGCGCGCGGCGGGGGTGTGGCGGCAGACGAGTCGTGCTGTAAGCCGGATTCTGTGCCGGGTGGACCTCGCGGTCCGCCCGGAGACGGCCATCCATCTACGGTCGCCGTCACCGGCGACCTCCTGCGGTCTACCCGCGGACTCGGGCGGGCAGCCCTCGGACATCCGCGCGGGGCCGCCGCGCCGTTGACGCGGACGACCCTCTCTTGACCTTGCTCCAGGTGGGGTTTACCGAGCCGACCGGGTCACCCCGGCCGCTGGTGGTCTCTTACACCACCGTTTCACCCTTACCGGGTGCCTCGCGGCCCCGGCGGTCTGTTTTCTGTGGCACTTTCCCGTGGGTCGCCCCAGGTAGGCGTTACCTACCACCCTGCCCTGCGGAGCCCGGACTTTCCTCGGCGGGACCCTCGGGTCCCGACGCGACCGCCCGCACGACTCGTCTGCCGTGCCGCCCATCGTACCCGGGTGACCAGCCCCGCGTACCCGGGTGACCAGCCCCGCCCCGAACCGCCCGACGGTGTACGGGGACCCGCGGGCGTACGTGCCCGTGCGGACGTACGTGACCATGTACGGGAACGCGTACGTGAACGTGAGGAGACACAGGTGCTCGTGCTGCTGCCCCCGTCCGAGGGCAAGGCCACCGTCCGGTCGCGGACCCGGCTCGACCTGGGGGCGCTGTCCCTGCCCGGCCTGACCGGGGCCCGCGCGACCGTGCTGCACGAACTGGTCGCGCTCTGTTCCGGCGACACGGAGAAGGCGCGCGCGGCGCTCGGCCTCAGCGAGGGGCTGCGCGGCGAGGTGGCGAAGAACGCGGGCCTGCTGTCCGCGCCCGTACGGCCCGCCGGGGAGATCTACACCGGCGTGCTCTACGACGCGCTGGGCCTGGCCACCCTGAGCCCGGCGGCGAAACGGCGGGCGACGCGCGCGCTGCTGGTGTTCTCCGGGCTGTGGGGCGCGGTCGGCGTCAAGGACCCGATCCCCGCCTACCGCTGCCCGGCCGGGGTACGGCTGCCCGGCACCGGCCCGCTGGGCGCGCACTGGCGGCGGCCGCTGGCGGAGGTGCTGCCGGAGGTGGCGGGCCGTGGGCTCGTGCTGGACCTGCGGTCCTCGTCGTACGCGTCCATGTGGCGGCCCGAAGGGGAGTTGGCGGAACGCACGGCGACGGTACGGGTGCTCCAGTCCACGGTGGTCGACGGCGTGGAGAAGCGCGGCGTGGTCTCCCACTTCAACAAGGCGACGAAGGGGCGGCTCGTACGCGACCTGCTGGAGTCCGGCGCGGCACCGCGCGATCCGGCGGCGCTGGCGACCGTACTGGAGGAACTCGGGTACGTGGTGGAGGGTTCCGCTCCGGAGAAGCCGGGCAGCGCGTGGCGGTTGGACGTGATCGTGACGGAGCTGTGAGCGTCGTGCCCGGTACGGGCGGCGCTCCGGCCGACTGCGGCGCAGGCGGCGGGCGTTGCGCGGAGCACGGCACGACGGCAGGATGTGCCGCATGAGCGCCCCGCCGTCCTTGCTGGACCTCGCCCCCGTGATCCCCGTGGTCGTCCTCGACGACGCAGCCGACGCGGTGCCCCTCGCCCGCGCCCTCGTGGCGGGCGGACTGCCCGCGATCGAGGTGACGCTGCGCACCGAGGCGGCACTCGACTCGATCCGCGCCATCAACGAGGAGGTGCCCGACGCCCTGGTCGGCGCGGGCACCGTACGCGCCCCGGAACAGGTGCGGAAGGCCATGGCGGCGGGGGCGCGGTTCCTCGTCAGCCCCGGCAGCACCGTACGGATACTGGACACCATGCAGGCGTCCGGGCTGCCGTTCCTGCCCGGTGTCTCCACCGTGTCCGAGACGCTCGCGCTGCTCGAACGGGGCATCGCGGAGCTGAAGTTCTTCCCGGCGGAGGCCGCCGGAGGGGCGCCGTTCCTGAAGGCGATGGCCGGGCCGCTGCCGCAGGCGCGGTTCTGCCCGACGGGCGGGATCTCCCCGTCGATCGCGCCGGAGTACCTGGAGCTGTCCAACGTGGGCTGTGTCGGCGGCTCCTGGATGATCCCGCCGGACGCGCTGGCGGAGAAGGACTGGGAGCGGGTGACCCGCCTCGCCGAGGAGGCGGCGTCGCTGGGCCTGGGCCTGGACTGACGGCCCGACCCGGGCCCCCCGGGGCGGGCCGCGCCCCGACCCGGGCCGCGCACCTCCCGACCCGGGCCCGGCAGCTCACCGGCCGCCGTGCCGCGGCGGCCGTCCCTCCGAACACCGCCGCTCCGGCGGCCGCCACGACTCCGCCACGGGCCGCCCGCGCTCAGCGCAGGTGGCCCGTGTCGTTGAGCAGGCGGAGGGAGGCGTTCCCGTCCGCGTAGTAGGCGACCGCGGAGAACGACGCGGCGGACAGCTCCATGCGGAACAGCGACTCCGGCGGGGCGTCCAGCGCCAGCCGGACGAGCGTCTTGACCGGCGTCACGTGCGTGACGAGCAGCACCGTACGGCTCGGGTAGCGGGCGAGCAGCTTGTCCCGTGACAGCGCGACGCGGCGCGCGACGGCCGTGAAGCTCTCACCGCCGCCGGTCGGTTCGGCCTCCGGCGAGGACAGCCAGGCCGCGAGGTCGTCCGCGTACCGCTCCCGTACCTCCGCGAACGTCAGCCCCTCCCAGGCGCCGAAGTCCGTCTCCCGCAGCCCCTCGTCCGTACGCACGTCCAGGCCGAGGCGTGCCGCCACGGCGTCCGCCGTCTCGCGGCAGCGGCGCAGCGGCGAGCTGACGACGGCCTGCACGGTGCCGCGCGCGGCGAGCGCCGCGGCGGCGGCCTCGGCCTGGCGGCGGCCGGTGGCGGACAGCTCGGGGTCGGCGCCGCCGCTGCCCGAGAAGCGCTTCTCGGGCGTGAGCGCGGTCTCGCCGTGCCGGAGCAGCACGAAGGTGGTGGGCGGGCCGAGGTCGGGGCCCCAACCGGCGGGCGGCGCGGCCGACTTGGCCGGTACGTCGACGGGTGCGTCGGCCACGTGCACGTCGGCGGCGGACGCCGGTGCGGCTCCCCCGGCACGCGTGTCCAGTTCGGCCGTGGACCGGCTCGGCGTCCACTGCTCGCCGCGCTTGCCCGCGTCCATGGCCTCGTTGGCCAGCCGGTCCGCGTGCTTGTTCTTCTCGCGCGGGATCCACTCGTAGGCGACCGCGTCGCGCGGGTAGACGGCGCCCGCCTCCGCCGCCAGCGGCCGCATGTCCGGGTGCTTGATCTTCCAGCGGCCCGACATCTGCTCGACGACGAGCTTCGAGTCCATCCGCACCCGTACGGCCGCCCCCGGGTCCAGCGCGTACGCCGCCCGCAGTCCGGCCACCAGGCCGCGGTACTCCGCGACGTTGTTCGTGGCCCGCCCGATGAACTCGGCGGCCTCCGCGAGCGTTTCTCCCGTGGCGGCGTCCAGCACCACGGCGCCGTAGCCCGCCGGGCCCGGGTTGCCGCGCGAGCCGCCGTCCGCCTCGACGACGAAGCGGCGGCGCTCCGCCCCGGCCATCAGAGGCCGGACTCGGGCGTACGGACCAGGATGCGGCGGCAGTTCTCGCACCGCACCACGGTGTCGGCGGCGGCGCTCCGCACGTCGTTCAGCTCGGTGATGTTCAGCTCCAGGCGGCAGCCCTCGCAGCGCCGCTGGAACAGCTTGGCCGCGCCGACGCCGCCCTGCTGCCCGCGGATCTTCTCGTACAGCTTCAGCAGGTCGTCGGGGAGCGCGCCCGCCACGACGTCGCGCTCCTTGCCCGCCACGCGCGCCTCGTGGTCGATGGCCTCCAGCGCGAGGTCGCGGCGGCCCTCGGCCTCGGTGACGCGCTGGCCCACCGAGCCGACGCGCTCGGTCAGTTCGGCGGCGCGCTCCTGCGCGGACTCGCGGCGCTCCATGACCTCCAGGACGACGTCCTCCAGGTCGCCCTGGCGCTTGGCGAGCGAGGTGATCTCGCTCTGGAGGCTCGCCAGGTCCTTGGGGTTGGTGACCGCGCCGGAGTCCAGCCGCTGCTGGTCGCGTACGGCGCGCTGGCGCACCTGGTCCACGTCCTGCTCGGCCTTGGTCTGCTCGCGGGCGGTGTCGCTCTCCTCGGTCTGCGCGGCGACCAGCAGGTCCCGCAGCTGGCCGAGGTCGGCCTCCAGCGTCTGGATCTCCTCGTGCTCGGGCAGGCTGCGGCGCTTGTGCGCGAGCTGCGAGAGACGCGTGTCGAGATCCTGTACTTCGAGGAGGCGGATCTGGTCGGCGGGCGCGGCGTTCAGTTGGGGGCTCCAGTGGTGTGCGGTTCGGCTGTGGCGGACGGCGCCGCGTGGGCGGTCCAGGGATCGGTGACCGTACGGGAGACGTGCGTGCGCAGGCCCCATCCGTTCCGGTCGGAGAGCGCGTCCAGCTGCGCCGCCGCCTGCTCGCACCACGGCCACTCGGTGGCGAAGTGGGCGGCGTCGACGAGCGCCAGCGGGGAGTGTTCGCGTGCCTCGGAGGCGGGGTGGTGCCGCAGGTCGGCGGTGACGTACGCGTCGACGTCGGCGGCCCGCACCTCCGCGAAGAGACCGTCGCCGGACCCTCCGCAGACCGCGACGCGACGGACCGTCCCGTCCGGGTCCCCGGCCGTACGGACACCCTGCGCGGTGGCGGGCAGCGCGGCGGCGACCGTACGCGCGAACTCCGCGAGCGGTACGGGCCGGTCGAGTTCGCCGATCCGGCCGAGGCCGCGGCGGCCCGCCGGGTCGTCCGGGTCGGGCACGAGCGGGCCCAGCACGCGGAGGCCGAGCGCGCCCGCGAGGGCGTCAGAGACGCCGGGGTCGGCGCGGTCGGCGTTGGTGTGGGCGACGTGCAGGGCGACGCCGTTCCTGATCAGGGTGTGCACGACGCGGCCCTTGAAGGTCCCGGCGGACACGGTCGTCGTGCCGCGCAGGTAGAGCGGGTGGTGCGTGACGAGGAGCTGGGCGCCGAGGGCGACCGCCTCGTCCGCGACGCGCCGCACCGGGTCGACGGCGAAGAGGACGGTGGTGACCTCCGCGTCCGGGTCACCGCAGACCGTACCGACGGCGTCCCACTGCTCGGCGCGTCCGGGGGGCCAGAGGTCTTCCAGCGCGCTGATGACTTCGGAGAGTGCGGGCACGGGTGAAAGGCTACCTGCCGACCGCGGCCGCACGTCGAGGCGTCGGGCGGGAGCGGACGGTACGGGTCCCGGCGGGAGCGCGGTGGGGGCGCGGTGGGGGCGCGGTGGGGGCGGACGCGCCCGCGCGCGCTCGTACGTCCACCGCGCCGCGGCTCACCGCACCGCGCCCACCAGCGGGTTGACCGTACGGAACGGGGCGCGCGCCCGGCGGGCGTACGGACGGCGCGCGGACAGCACAGGGACACCCTCCGGTGCAGGCGAACCGTTACCGCGCCATCCGTACGTGTGAAGGCCCTCAACTCACGTTGTTCGGGCGGAAGTACGACCCCTAGCGTCGTCGCTGGAGGTGATCGCGTCATGACTGTCTGTGCAAACGAGATGACCGCAGTCGACCGCGGTGACGGCGACGGTGGCAACGGCGGGGGCAAGGGGGGCGACGGCGACCGGGCCGGGGGGCGCGCGGGGTGCGTGCTCTCGGCGGACGGGGCGTACGCCGCGCGGCTCGCGCTGGCGCCCGGGACGGCGCACGACTGGTACCCCGAGCGCTGGACGCTCGACAGCCCGGAGCCGTACGCCGTGCCGCTCCCCGGCAACCGCCCCGAGCACCCCACGACACAGATGCTGCCGCTGGCCGACGGGCGCGTGCTCGTCGCGCGCCGGGTCGAGCGCGCGCACCAGCTCGCGCTCCTCTACCCCACCGGCCCCGGCACCGGCGAGACGCCGCTCGGCGTCATCGACTCGGCCCGGCTCACGCTGCTGCCGCCCGCGCCGGGCGGGCGCCTCGCGTACGCCCTCGTGCCCGGCGCGCACTCCAGCACCGTCTGGCTGGTGGCGGGCGGCCCGTACGGACCGCAGCAGGTCGCGTCCGTCCAGGGCCGCTGTTCCGGCGGCGGCTGGCTGGACCGGGACGGGCGGCTGCTGGTGCTCGACCGGGCCGAGCGGGCGCGGGACTCGCGGACGACGACCAAGTCCGTCGTGGTCGACCTCGGCCGGGGCGGCGAGACCTCGCCCCTCCTCCAGATCACCGAACGGAGCGACGACCGGCTGCTGCTGGCGGACCCGGACAGCGGCCTGCTGCTCGTACGGTCCGACGCGCCGTCGCCCGGCGAGGCCCGGCTCGGCTGGGGCGTCTCCGGCAGCCACCGGCCGATGCGCTTCCCCCTGGCGCTGCGCCCGGCGGGCGTACGGCTGACCCCCTTCGCCGTACAGCCCGGCCAGCCGCTCGAACCGGAGAACTGCGCGGTGGCGCTCCGCGCCGACGGGCCCAACGGCACCTGGATCGCGCTGTGGCGGCCGGGGAACCGGCTGCTGCGGCACATCGCGGCACCGGACGGCTGGCTGACGGGCACCGGCACCTGGACGGCGGACGGGGAGCTGCGACTGCCGTACGTGACGGCGCAGGCGACGTGCGGGGTGGCGCGCGTACGGGCCGACGGGCTCGAAGAGGGCGGCGGGGCCGCCGAGTTGACGGCGGGGCCGGGCGCCGGGGGCGGGCCCGTGGCGGTGACCGTGGCGGGTACGGGTACGGGTACGGGTACGGGTACGGGCGCGGGTGCGACGGGCGGCGGCGCGGCGGGCGCGGGTGCCGCGCTGGAGGTGAGCGCGACCGGCCAGGCGGCGCGTCCCCCGGGAGCCGGGCGCTTCCGTACGGTCGTGGTGGCGCGGCGGACCGGCTCCTGGCGCCCGGAGTCCCTGCCCGGACCGCCGGAGAGCACGGTGACGCTGGGCCTGGTGACCACCCTGGCGGTGGGGGACGCGGGCGGTGCCGGAGACACGGCGGCACCCGCGCCGCGTACGGGCACGGGCGGCGGCACGGGCGCGTGGCCCGGCGTGGGCCCCGGCGCGCACGCGGGCGCGGAGTACGCGGCGGGCGCCACCGGAGCGCATGCCTGGGACACCCCGCCGGGCGGCACCCCCCGCCCCGTGCACCTGCGCCACGCGCCGATCACCCGCGGCTGACCGGCCCGGCCCCGGACGCCCGACAGCCGCCCGCCCCCGCCCACGGGCCGGGCCGACGCCCCTCTTAGAATTCGGAGTGAGCGTCACTTCGCACTGACGCACGGGGGGAGGACCGGCACACCCGCCTTCGGGCCGGGTGGCGACCGGCCGACCGGCCATGCGCACGCGCGGGACGCAGCGACAGAGCCACCGTCACGGAGTCACCTCGTATGTCCGACGCCGCAGAACACACACCCGGGCCGCACGGCCCCTCGTCCGGAGACGCCTCGGGACACGGCAGGCACCGCGGGCCGAAGGAGGCGGGGGACACGTCCCCCTCGGCCTCCCCCGGCCACGGCCGCCACCGCCGCCCGAGCGAGCAACAGCTCCTCGACCGTCCGGAGAGCTGACCGCGAGACCGCGGGACGGGTCGCGGACAGGTCGCGGAACGCGTACGCGCGGCAGCCGCCGTCGTTACGCTCACCGCATGACCACGTCACCGTCCACCCACTGGGAACCGGCCGGGGCAGGCGTACTGCGCCTGCCCTCGGGCCGTCTCGTACGCGGCCGGGGGCTGCGCCGCCCGCCCCCGCCCGGCCCGGCGCCGGACTTCGCGCTGCACCTGCTGGGCCGCGCCCCGGCCGCCGTCGACTGGGAGTCGCGCTGGGTCCGCTGGCCGGACTTCCGGCTGCCCGCCGAACGGGCCGCCGCGCACGCGGCGTTGACCGAGGCGTGGGAACGCGCCGCCACCGAGCGCGTCGAGATCGCGTGCGGCGGCGGGATCGGGCGTACCGGCACCGCGCTGGCCTGCCTCGCCGTCCTGGACGGCGTCCCGAACGGCGACGCCGTCGCGTACGTACGCGCGCACTACGCCCGCCGCGCCGTCGAGACCCCCTGGCAGCGCCGCTACGTCACCCGCTTCCCCGCGCGGGGCTAGAAAGGGCGCCGTGCGTACGGCCGTGGCACCCCCGCCCGTACGTCGCCCGGTTCAGGCGCCGGGTTCAGGCGCCCGGTTCAGGCGTCGGCGTCCGTGCGCGGCAGCGTGAGGAGCATCATCAGCGCGCTGCCCAGCAGGATGCACGTGCTGGTCTGGAAGGCCGCGCCGTAGCCCTCCGCCTGGCTCGCCGGTCCGTGGTCGTCACCGATGCGCGTGGCGGCGACCGTCGAGAGCACCGCCAGGCCGAGGGCGCCGCCCATGGTGCGGGAGGTGTTGACCAGCCCGGAGACGAGCCCCTGGTCGCCCGCCGCCGCGCCGCTCGTGGCCACCGACGCGAGCGGGGTGGCGGCGAGCCCGGCGCCGAGCGCCATGAGCACGCCCGGCCCGAGGACGGTGTCCACGTAGCCGCCGCCCGCGTGCATGCCGCTCTGCCACAGGCAGCCGACGCTGCCCAGGCTCGCGCCGATGATCGCCAGGCGGCGGGCGCCGACGCGCTGCATGAGACGGGGTGCGAGCTTCGAGCCGAGCACGATGCTGAGGGACTGCGGTACGAAGCCGAGGCCGGTCTCGATGGGTGTGTAGCCGAGGACGTTCTGCATGTAGAGCGACATGAAGTACCACATCGAGAACTGTGCGGCGCCGTTCGCGAACATCGCCGCGTTCGCGGCCGACACCGACCGCAGCCGGAACAGCTTCAGCGGCACCAGCGGCTGCCGCGACCGGGCCTCCACCGCGACGAAGCCCGCGAGCAGCAGCAGGCCGCCCACGAGCGGGACGAGGGCGCGCGCCGACGTCCAGCCGTACGACTCCGTGGTGACGATGCCGTACGCCAACGCCCCGAGCCCCGTGGTCACCAGCAGCGCGCCCGGCACGTCGAGCCGCCTGCCCACGGCGCCACGGCTCTCCGCCAGCCACAGCGCGGCGGCGACGAGGACGACGGCGCCGACCGGCACGTTGATCAGCAGCACCCAGCGCCACGACAGCCCGTCCGTCAGCACCCCGCCGACGAGCCCGCCCGCCGCGCCGCCGCCCGCGCCGACGGCGGTCCAGGTGCCTATGGCGCGCGTACGGGCCGGACCGTCCGGGAAGCTGGTGGTGAGGATGGTCAGCGTGGCCGGGGCCAGCACGGCCGCGCCCATGCCCTGCACCGCGCGGGCGGCGACCAGCTGCCAGCCCTCCTGCGCGAGTCCGCCGCCGAGGCTGGCCGCGACGAACAGGCCCAGACCGACCAGGAACATCCGCTTCCGGCCGAAGAGGTCGCCCGCCCGGCCGCCGAGCAGCATGAAACCGGCGAAAGTGAGCGTGTACGCGTTCAGCACCCACTGGAGTCCCACCGCGCTCAGTCCCAGGTCCGTACGCATCGACGGCAGCGCGACGTTCACCACCGACACGTCCAGCACGACGAGGAACTGCCCGGCGCACGCCGCCAGCACGACGGCCCAGAGGCGGGGAGGGGAGGCGGGCGCGGGGCGGTCGGGGCGGTCGGGGCGGTCGGGGCGGGAGACGCCGGGCACGGAGCCGGAGACGGGAGGGGGCTGGGCCATGGCCGCCATGCTGCCACCCGCACCCGCGACGGCACACCGGGATATCCGCCGGTCCGCGCCGGTCCGTCGGTCCTAGGACCGGGGAACCGGGGCGGGCCGGGGGACGGCCTCGGCGAAGGCGATCTCCTCGCAGCGCGCCACGCTCCGCCGGATCGACGCGTGGTCGAGGCCGAGCAGCGCCGTGAGCCATACGCCGTTCTGTACGACGTCGATGTCGGCCGCCCGCCGGTCCGCCTCCGCGCGGGGCAGGTCGGGGCGGGCGGCGCGGATGAGGGCGGCGAGGGCCGTACGGTAGCGGCGCTGGGCGGTGGTGTTGATCTCCTCGAAGTCCGGGTGCGCCTGGGCGAGGGACCACAGCTGGAGCCGCAGCGACAGGTACTCGGTGGTGAGGAAGCCCGGGTCCGCGACCCTGCGGAGCGCCGTCCGGAGGTTGTCGTCCGGGTGCCCGGCCGGGTCCGGCGCGACCATGGCCATGTCTTCGGCCTCGATACGGCGGAGGGCGGCGCCGATGAGGGCGGACTTGGTGTCGTAGTAGTAGTTGACCAGCCCGAGCGCCACACCCGCCTCGCGCGCCACGGCGCGCATGCTGACGCCCGCGATGCCGTGCCGGGCGAGGAGTACGAGGACGGCGTCGAGGATCCGCCGCTCCTTGCTGTCCCCGCCCGTGCCGTCCCCGCTGTCCCCGCGGTCCGTGCCGTCCCCGGGGGTGCCGCCGCCCGTACGTTCGCCCATCCGCCGGAGCCTAGGCGATGTCCGGCCTAAGCGATGCCCGTACGCTCCCCGCCCTCCGCCCACGCGCGGTACGCGTCGAGGACGAGGCCGTGGAAGTGGTGCACGCCGTGCTCGGACAGCCCCGACGCCTCGCCCTGGACAATGCGGCCCTGGTCGAACGCCGGTGTGGCCATGCCCCGTTGGACGCTCTCGACCAGCGCGATGTCCTGCACCTGGAGCACCTCGTCGATGTAGCGCACCGACTCCTGCTCCGCCGCGTCGAGTTCGGTGCTCTCCAGGAAGAAGTCCCAGGTTTCCAGGGTGCGTTCGGGTCCGTCCGGGAGCACCTGGAAGACCATGAAGTTGCCGCGTCCCGGATAGCGCAGGAGACAGGTGTTGGGCCAGAGCCACCACACGGCGTGCTCGTTGACCGTGGCGCCGGACACGTCGTACGCGGTGTTCTCCCGCTTGCCCGCCTCCGCGAAGTGGCTGGACCAGATGCCGTGGGTGCGCACCTCGTACGTCGCCATGTCGACGAGGGAGACGAACTCCCGGTGCGCGACGTGGCAGTGGTAGCACTCCAGGAAGTTGTCGATGACTTTCTTCCAGTTGGTCCGCACGTCGTACGTCAGCCTCTTCGCGTGCGTGAGCCGGTCCACGTCCGGGGCCCAGCGGGCGATCTCGGCGGCGAGGTCCGGGGCCTGCTCGGCCAGCGGGCGGGCGGCGGGGTCGAGGTTCACGTAGACGAAGCCGCCGAACTCCTCGACCCGGACGCCGTCCAGGCAGATCCGCGTCCGGTCGAAGGTCTCCATCCGGTCGGTCCTGCGCGCGCCGATCAGCGCGCCCTCGAGGTCGTACACCCAGGCGTGGTACGGGCAGACGATGGTGCGCGTGGTGCCCGTACCGGAGAGCAGTTCGTGCGCCCGGTGCTTGCACACGTTGTAGAAGGCGCGCAGGGTGCCCTCCCGGCCGCGTACGACGGCCACGGGCATGCCGGCGACGGTCGCGGACACGTAACTGCCCGGCCGCGCCAGCTTCTCGACGTGGCAGACCCACTGCCAGGTGCGGCCGAAGATCGCCGTGAGGTCGGCGTCGTGCCACTTCTGCTCGGTGTACGCCATGGAGCGGAGGGACAGGGAGCGCGCCGGGTCGGCGTCGTAGCCGGAGGCGACAGCGCGGACGTCGGCTGCGGTGACGGTGGCCATGGGGCCACGGTAGGGCGCGTTGGACGATCGTTCAATGGTGCGGTCGCGCGGACGCCTCCGCGTCCTGACCGTCCCGCCCACCGCTCTGTCCGCCGTTCTCTTCGGCGTCCGGGTCGAAGTCCTCCGACGGGGGCCGCCACAACGGGTGTTCGCGGCGGGCCCACGCGCGGGCGACCCGCCCCGTACGCATCCCGCGCCGCGACTCCGGGTCGTTCGCCGCCAGCCACACGTGCCCGACGAGCACCACGCCCACGGCGAGCGCCAGCCAGTCGTGCACGAACGTCGCAGCCGTACGCCACACCAGCGGCGCCGGACCCGTCGACCACATCAGCAGACCGGTGCCCGTCATCACCAGTACGGCGCCCGCGATCCACGCGGCCCACACCTTCTGCCCGGCGTTGAACTTGCCCGCCTCCCGGGCCCGTTGGCGCCCCCGCGCCAGCGCGGAGGCCAGCCAGGCCCGGTCGTGCGGCCCGAAGCGGTTGAGGAGCCGGAGGTCGGCCCGGAACGCGCGCGAGGCCAGCCCGCACAGGAACGGCACGGGCAGCAGCAGCCCCGACCACTCGTGCACGGTCACCAACAGGGCGCGTCGGCCGACGAGTTGGGCGAACTGCGGCAGATAGAGGCAGGCCGCGGTGGCCACGCAGACGCCCATCAGGACGGCGGTGGCCCAGTGCACGGCGCGCTCGCCCGGGGTGAAGCGCCGTACGTCGCGCGGGAGTTCGCCGTGCGGGCCGCGAGCGTCGTACGGAACATGGGCGCCGTGCGACACATGCGCGCCGTGCGCCGCGTGCGGTTCAGGCGACGGTGGGGGCATCGTCACGTCCGTTCGAGCGGCCGACCCAGGCGTCGACGTCGTAGCCGCGTTCCTCCCAGTACCCGCGCCGTACGCCGCGGGTGAGGGTGATCCCGGAGAGCCACTTCGCGGACTTGTAGAAGTACATCGGCGCGACGTAGAGCCGCGCGGGCCCGCCGTGGTCGTGCCCGAGCGGCTCGTCCCGCAGCTCCAGGGCGACCAACACGTCGGCGCGGCGGGCCTGTTCGAGGGTGAGGCTCTCGCTGTACGCGCCGTCGAAGCAGGTGAAGCGGACCGCCGTCGCCTCGCTCCGCACCCCCGCCGCGTCCAGCAGCCGCGACAGCCGTACGCCCGTGAACGGCGTCCCCGGCACCCGCCAGCCCGTCACGCACTGCACGTCCCGTACGAGCCGCGTCTGCGGCAGCGCGCGCAACTCCGCGAGGGAGTAGTCGGCGGGCCGTTCGACGAGGCCGTCGACGGTGAGGCGGTAGTCCTCCGGGCCCTTCTCCGGGACGGAGGAGACGACCGAGTAGTAGCGGAAGCCGCCGCCGTTCGGCAGCAGCCCGGTGAGCCCCGTGGGGTCCTTGCCCGCGACGGCGCCGAGGCCGCGCTCCATGCCGCGCTGGAGGTACGGGGCTGCCGCCAGCCCGGCGGCGCCCAGCGCGAGCGTGCCGAGCAGCACCCGTCGCCCGACGGGTGCGCCCTCGCCGTCGACGGCCCTGCCGAACGGCCCGCCGGAACCCTCATCCGTACTGTCCACCCCCTGATTCGAGCACCACCCCGCCCCCCGCGCCATCCCCTCCGCACCACCGTCAGACTTCCGTCACATCCCGGACAGCGGCCGTAGAACCACGGTGTCCGGAGCGGAGGCCGTCGGCGTTCGACGGCGCGGGGCGGGCGGTGGAGTTCAACGAGATGACGCTGGACGCCTCGGCGTACGTGCTGGAGTACGACTTCGACGCCTGAGCCGCCGCCCCCGACCACACACTCCCGCCCGGCCCCGGCGGTGGGCGGCGTGCGAGGGTGGGGGCGTCCCGGCGTACGGTGCCACGCCGCGGACGGGAACCACGTACCGCACCGCACCACGCCGAGAACGGAAGCCGGACCGCCGCATGCCTCAGTCACAGCCCGCCCCGCCGGTGCTCGCCGCGTTCGAGGCGGCGCCGGGGTTCATGCCCGTGGACGAGGGCCTGGCCCTGTACGCGGCCGCCGCCGACGCCGCCGGACGGCTGGGGCTGCCGCTGCTGGAGGTCGGCACGTACTGCGGGCGTTCGACGGTGCTCCTCGCGGACGCCGCGCGTACCGCCGGGGTGACGGCGCTGACCGTCGACCACCATCGCGGGAGCGAGGAGCAGCAGCCGGGCTGGGAGTACCACGACGCGTCGCTCGTCGACCCGGAGGTGGGCCGGATGGACACGCTGCCCACGTTCCGCCGTACGCTGCACGCCGCCGGGCTGGAGGAGTACGTCGTCGCGCTCGTCGGGCGGTCGCCACAGGTGGCGGCGGTGTGGGGCGGGCCGTTGGGGCTGGTGTTCGTCGACGGCGGGCACACCGACGAGCACGCCTCGGCCGACTACGCGGGCTGGGTGCCGCATCTGGCGGACGGTGGGCTGCTGGTGATCCACGACGTGTTCCCGGACCCGGCGGACGGCGGGCAGGCCCCGTACCGGATCTACCGGCGCGCGCTGGAGTCCGGCGCCTTCACCGAGGTCTCGGCCACCCGCTCGCTCCGCGTTCTGCGGCACAACCGCCCCGCCGCCTGAGCCGCGGCGCTACGATCGCGAACCGTGTCCTACCGAACCCCGTCCCGCCGTGGCGGGACCCTGGTGATCGTGCTCGCCTCGCTGGTGCCGCTGTGCTTCGCGGGCTGGCTCGTCTGGCAGTCGATGCGCGGGGACACCGAGGACGAGGGCTCGGGCTCGCCGCCGGTCAAGCCGGGCCCGTCCGCCTCGGGCACCGCGGGCCGGGACGGTGACGAGCAGGGCAGGCCCGGCGGGGAGGGCACGGGCGACGGGGACGACGCCGACGGCGGGGCGCGCGAGCCGCTCGCGGGCAGGACCGTCGTACTCGACCCCGGGCACAACCCGACCAACCGGAAGCACCCGACGGAGATCAACCGCCAGGTGGACATCGGCACCAACAAGAAGGAGTGCGACACCACCGGCACCGAGACCAACTCCGGTTACGCGGAGGCCGAGTTCACGCTCGACCTCGCCCGCCGCGTCCGTACGGAGCTGCGGGCGCGCGGCGCCACCGTACGGCTCACGCAGGACGGCGACCGCCCCTGGGGCCCGTGCGTCGACGAACGGGCGGAGATCGGGAACGAGGCGAAGGCGGACGCCGTCGTCTCCCTGCACGCGGACGGCGCCGCGCAGGGCGGGCACGGCTTCCACGTGATCGTTCCCGCGTCCGTACGGGCGGGCGGCGCGGACACGTCGGCGATCAGCGCGCCGTCGCGTCGGCTGGGGATCTCGCTGGCGGCGGCGTTCGACGAGGTGGAGGGGGCCCGCAGGTCCAACTACATCTCCGCCGAGGAGGGTTACGTGACGCGGGACGACCTCGGCGGACTCAACCTCAGCAAGGTGCCGAAGGTCTTCCTGGAGTGCGGGAACATGCGGGACGCGGGCGACGCCGGGCTGTTCACCGACGCCAAGTGGCGCGGGCGGGCGGCCGACGGGATCGCGCGCGGCATCGCGGACTTCCTCACCGGGAAGCGCTGACCGGCGGCGGTACGGAGGAGGAACGGTCCCCGGTTCGTCCGGGCACCAGTCCGCACCCGCCCGTGCGCGCCTGGCCGGAAACGGCCGGAACGACTCCGGAAACCACCGGCGCGAGCCCCACGGCACCGCGCCCACGGGGCGCCGGAGCACGCCCGTGCACACGGGCGCGGGGACAGGCACAGAACGGAAACGAAGCGGGCGGCCCGCCACATCAGGCCATAGTGTCGCCCGTACGATGGGGTTCTACCCCGGCAGACGGAAAAACGGACCATCAAGACCGACTAAGGACCCACGTTGAACATCCGCGCACTCACCCGAGGCGACGCAGCGATGATCGGAGCAGCCGTCCTGCTCCTCGTCGGCTCGTTCCTCGACTACTTCACCGCTGACATCCCCGACGGTGTGCCGGACGACCAGAAGCCGGACTTCCCCTCCCTGTGGGACATGGACGAGGTCGGAGTGGCCCTGACCTCGGTGACGATCCTCGGTATCGTCGCCGCCGCCCTGACGGTGATCGGGCGGTTCCTGCCGGAGGGCCGCCGGGTCGTGGGCCTCACCCTGCCGCAGCTGGGCCTGGGTCTCGCGCTGGCCACCGGCTGGAACGCGTTCACCATGCTGTTCACCAAGCCCGAAAGCCCCAGCGGTGGCCCGGACCTGGAGTTCGGCGCGGGTCTGCTGATCTCGGTGCTCGCGGGTCTCGCGCTCGCGGCCGTCGCGGTCCTGAACGAGATGCTGCCCGCGCTCAAGGCGCCCCTCGCCGGTGCCGCCGGTCCCCGCATGCCGGGTCCGTTCGGCGGCCAGCAGCCGCAGGGCGGCTACGGCTACCCGGGTCAGCCCCAGCCGTACGGCGGCCAGCCGGGCGCCCCGATGCCGTACGGCGGTCAGCCGGGCCAGCCGGGTCCGGGCCAGCCGCAGCCGGGTCAGCCCGGTCCGGGTCAGCCGCAGCCGGGTGCGCAGCAGCAGCCCGCGCAGCCGCAGCAGGCGCAGTCGGCGCCGGGTGGCGGCGGCGACTTCCAGCCGTTCTGGTTCGCGGTGCCGGTGGCGCGTCCGCTCTTCGCCGAGGACGGCTCGCCCAACCCGGTGGCCGAACTGGCCCCCGGCACCTGGTACCTGGCGGTCGAGCAGCGTGGCCAGGCCCTCGTCGCGCAGACGCAGGACGGGCGGCGCGGCGTCCTCCAGGACAGCTCCGGCATCCAGCGCGGCTGACGGACGGCGGGTCCCCGTCGGCGCCCGCCGGGCGCTTGACGGACGGAGACGTGGCACGGCGGCGGTCCCTCCCCCTCGGGAGGGGCCGCCGCCGTTCGCGTACGGGGTGGCGTACGGCCTCTGAGCAGCCAATACGCCTGCGATGCGGGAGAGTTGGTTTGCGTTCCCGGATACCGGTTATCCGATCGTTATGTCTGTCGCAGCGAGACGTTCCTCAGCCAACCAGATCGCCGTCGCGATACGCCTGGTCGCCGATGTGGCCGCGGGCATCATCGCCCTGTGGGTGCTCCTCTACCTACTGGACGCGAACCCCGACAACGATCTGGTCAGCGTCGTCCACGACGGGGCCCGCACCCTCGCCGCCTGGTCGTACGACCTCTTCGACATCTCGCGCGACTGGGTGCGCGTGGTGGTGAACTACGGCATCGCCGCGGTCACCTACCTCGTGCTCGGCCACCTGGTGGCCGCCCAGCTGAGCCGCAGATGACGACCCCGGGGCGGCTCTCGGCCGCCCCGCCACGCGCCCCATGATCGTCGGGCCGCGACGCACCGCGCGTCGCGGCCCGACGGTTGTCCGGGGCTCCGCGTGCGGCCCACGCAGGACCCGCCCACGGCCCGGGTACGCCGACTCCCGTCAGCAGCAGCGGGGTTCGAGACCGGAGGGCAGCGTCCCGCCGTCGAAGACCGCGGCCGTCGGCTTGTCGCCGCCCAGCGCCGCGACCGCCAGCAGCAGCGAACCCGCCGTCCAGGACGTCAGTTCGCGCGGCCAGACGGCGTCGTCCTCGAAGACGTAACCGGTCCAGTAGAGGCCGCCGTCCGCGCGGAGGTGCTGGATCGACCGGAGGATGTCGACGGCCCGGTCGTTGTCCCCCAACGCCCAGAGCGCCAGGGCCAGTTCGGCGCTCTCGCCGCCCGTCACCCAGGGGTTGGGGTCGACGCAGCGGACGCCGAGGCCGGGCACGACGAAGCGGTCCCAGCCCGCCGCGATGCGCTCCTCGGCGGCCGCGCCGCGCAGGGCGCCGCCGAGAATCGGGTAGTACCAGTCCATCGAGTAGCGGTTCTTGTCCAGGAAACGCTCGGGGTGCCGCCGTACGGCGTGCCCCAGCCAGCCCGCCGCCAACTCCCAGTCGGGCTGCGGCTCCCCGCGGTGCTCGGCGAGGGCGAGGGCGCAGCGCAGCGCCTGGTAGACGGAGGAGGAGCCGGTGAGCAGCGCGTCCCGTACGGGCGTGCCGTCCGCCTCGCGCTTCCAGCCGATCTGCCCGCCGGGCTGCTGGAGTTCGAGCACGTGCGTGACGGCGCGCGCGACGACGGGCCACATCCGTTCCGTGAACGCGTCGTCGCCGGTGGAGAGATGGTGGTGCCAGACGCCGACGGCCACGTACGCGCAGAAGTTGCTCTCGCGGGCCCGGTCGGTCGGCCGGTCGGCGTCCCCGTCGGCGTACGCGGCGTACCAGCCGCCGTCCGGCAGTTGGTGTTCCGCGAGCCAGCGGTACGCGGCCTCGGCGCGGGCGTGTTCGCCCGCGGCGTCCAGCGCCATGGCCGCCTCGACGTGGTCCCAGGGGTCGAGGTGGTGGCCGCGGAACCACGGGATGGCCCCGTCCGCACGCTGCACGCCCGCGATGGCCGCCACCGTCTCGGCGGCCTGCGCGGCGGTCAACACCCCGGGGAGTACGAGCCGTTCGGTGCGCCCGGGGCTCGTCACGCGCGCCCCAGCGGCGCGGCGGCGGCCGCGGGGTCCGGGGCGGCCTCGACGTCGGGCACGTCCGGCGCGTGCGGCTTGGTCGCGTACGCCACGAAGCTCTTGCCGATGAGCGGGTCCAGGGCCCGTTCCGCGACGCGGGTGGCGAGCGGCTTCTTCATGATGTCCCAGACGAGCAGCTTGTGGTACGCGCGCACCGGCAGCGCCGCCTCGTCGCCGTCCTTGTGCACGCCGAAGGCGCACTTCAGCCACCAGTACGGCGCGTGCAGCCCGTGCGCGTGGTGCGTGCCGTACGGGCGGAGGCCCGCCTCCCGCATCCTGCCGAGGAGTTCGTCGCCGCGGTAGATGCGGATGTGCCCGCCCTCGACCTCGTGGTACGCGTCGCTGAGCGCCCAGCAGACCTTCTCCGGGCCGTAGCGGGGGACGGTCACGGCGATCCGGCCGCCGGGGCGCAGCACCCGTACCATCTCGGCGAGCACGCCCTTGTCGTCCGGTATGTGCTCCATGACCTCGGAGATGATGACGACGTCGAAGCTGTCGTCGGGGAACGGCAGCGCGAGCGCGTCGCCCTCCATCGCCGTGGCGGTGGCGCCCGCCGGGGCCTCGCCCGCCTCCTTCATGGCCGCGAACCAGGTGGCGACCTCGCGGATCTCCTCGGCGTTCCGGTCGAGCGCGACGACGCGGGCGCCGCGCCGGTAGCACTCGAAGGCGTGCCGCCCGGCGCCGCATCCCAGGTCGAGTACGCGGTCGCCGGGCGCGAGCGGGAAGCGGGAGAAGTCGACGGTCAGCACGTGGTCTGCCTTTCGGGCGGGGGCGGTGCGGTGTGGCGGGTGGCGGTGGCGGATGGGCCGCTGCGGGCGGGGTCGGTACGGGCCGGGGGTGACGCGGCGTCAGCCGCCCGCGGTGGACGGGTCGTCGCGGAGGGCCGTGCGGGCGCCCGCTCCGGTGCCCGCTCCCCCGGCGGCCACGGCGGGCGCGTGGGTGCCGCGCGCGGCGGCGATCGCCGCGCGGTACCGCTCGACCGTGCCGCGCGCCGCGTGCTCCCAGGTGAAGCGGCCCAGCACGCGTTCCCGCCCGGCCGCGCCGAGCCGGGCGCGCAACTCCGGGTCCGCGAGGAGCCGTTCGAGCGCGGCGGCCAGCGGGCCCGCCTCGCCGGGCGGCACGGCGAGGCACGTCTCGCCGTCCGGGCCCGCCACCTCGGGGATCGCGCCGCCGGTGGTGGCCACGAGCGGGGTGCCGGTGGCCATGGCCTCGGCGGCGGGCAGCGAGAAGCCCTCGTACAGCGACGGCACGCACGCCACCTGCGCGCCGCGCACCAGGTCGGCCAGTTCGGCGTCGCTGACGCCCTTGACGAACTCGACGGCGTCGCCCAGCCCGTAGCGTTCCAGCGCGGTGGCGACGGGGCCCTCCGCGGGCCGCTTCCCGACGACGACGAGGTGGGCGTCGGGGCGTTCCGTACGGACCTTCGCGAGCGCCTCCACCAGGTGGACGAGGCCCTTGAGCGGTACGTCGGCGCTGGAGGTGGTGACGATCCGGCCGGGCACCTCGGGGACGGCCGGGTCGGGCGCGAACAGCCGTGTGTCGGCGCCGACATGGACGACGCTGATCCGGTCGGCGGGCACCCCGAGCTGCGCGCTGATCTCCCGCTGCGAGGACCCGGAGACGGTCAGCACCGACGGCAGTCGCCGGGCCACCCGCTTCTGCATGCGCGTGAAGCCGTACCAGCGGCGTACGGACGCGCGCCCGCGGCGGCTCCCGGCCGCGTCCAGCTCCAACCGCCGGTCCACGGTGACGGGATGGTGGATGGTGGTGACCAGCGGGGCGCCCGTACGGGAGGGCAGGCCCAACAGCCCGTAGCCCAGCGTCTGGTTGTCGTGGACGACGTCGAACTCGCCGTGCCGCGCGGCTAGATGGCGGCGGGCGCGCAGCGAGAACGTGAGGGGTTCGGGGAAGCCGCCCGTCCACATGGTGCCGACCTCCAGGAGGTCGATCCAGTCGCGGTACTCGCCGCGGCCCGGGGTGCGGAACGGGTCGGGCTGCCGGTAGAGGTCCAGGCTGGGCAGCTCGGTGAGGGTGACGCCGTCGTCGAGGACCGGGTACGGCTGGGCGCCGAACACCTCGACGTGGTGGCCGAGTCGGACGAGTTCGCGGGAGAGGTGGCGGACGTACACGCCCTGGCCACCGCAGAACGGGTTGCCCTTGTAGCTCAACAGCGCGATGCGCAGGGGCCGTTCACCACCGGAGCCGTAGCCGGTGCCGGGCCCGGTGCCGGGACCCGCGCCCGTACGCGTGCCGGTGGGCGCGGCCGGGCGGGTGCCGCCGTCGTCCGGTCCGGAAGCGGTGCCGTCGTCCGTGGGCGACGGCCCGTACGCTGCGTCCCGTACGGCCTCTGCGGTCACTCCCGGCCTCCTTCTGCACGGCGTGCTCGTGCACTGCGTATCGGCCGGAGCGCAGCCGTCCGCTTCGATCTGGACCAAATTCAGGATTGTGCCGATCCTGCCGTATCCACCGGTAAGAATCTACCGGCCGGTCACTTCGGCGGACGGGCCGGAGCAGGTGATTCCCGCCACCCGGCACGGCCCGGCGACCCTCTCGGGCCCCGTGCGCACAGGCCGGTACGGGCCTCCGTCCAGCCGCCGGATCGCTTCCGCCCGGCTACGGCATCCGGGTCCCGGTGCCGCCACCGGGCGCCAGGGGCGCGGCGGGCGCGCTCCCTTATGGTGGACGCGGAAGACTGCCCTCGGGCGGGGGAAGCCGGTGCGAATCCGGCGCTGACCCGCAACCGTGAACGGCGGACCGCACCGGTACGCGCCCAGCGCGCGCGGCGCGTACCGCCGAGCCGGAGCACCCGGCCGTGGGCCAGGCTCCCGGAGCCGTCGGCCGCAGCAGCGGGGCGGCGGCCCCGGCCCCGTCGAGGTGTACGGAGCTGAGCCCGGAGTGCCACCGCGTGCCGCGCGCGCGGGCGGGACAGCCGTGCCCGGCTGCGTCCCCGCCCACCGAAAGGCATCCGTCATGTCGTCACTCCGCCGCGGCACCGCGGTACTCGCGGCGTCCGTGCTCTGTACGGCCGCGGCACCGCTGGCACTCACCGGTACGGCCTCGGCGGCGCCCGCCACGAGCCCCGCGCGCGCGGCGGCCGCCGGGGACGACGGCCTGTACGGGAAGGGCGACCCGAAGTTCGACGGCGTCTGGCGCCAGTCCGTCGCGCTCCTCGCGCAGGACACCGCCGGGGTGTCCCCCGCCGACCGCGCCGTGGCCTGGCTGACCGACCAGCAGTGCGCGAACGGCTCGTTCACCGCGTACCGCGCGGACCCCCGCGCCGACTGCGACGGGAAGACACCCGCCGACACCAACGCCACCGCCGCCGCCGTGCAGGCGCTGGCGGCGCTCGGCGGGCGGAGCGACGCCGTACGGAGCGCCGCGAAGTGGCTGGTGTCGGTGCGGAACGAGGACGGCGGCTGGGGCTACAACCCGGGCAGCCCCACCGACGCCAACTCCACCGGCGTCGTCATCGGGGCGCTGGCCGTCTCCGGCGGCGACCCTGCGAAGCCCGGCGAGCCGTCGGCGTACGAGGCGTTGCTCGGGCTCCAGCTCGGCTGCGACGCGAAGGAGGGCGAGCGCGGCGCGTTCGCGTACCAGCCGGACAAGAAGGGCGACCTCGCGCCGAACGACGACGCCACGGCGGCGGCGGTCCTCGCCGCGCGCGGCGGCGGGCTCGTCGTCGAGCCCGCCGAGGACGACGGCGAAACCCCCGCCCCGACCGACTGCGGGACGGACAGCGGCAGCGGCAGCGGAGGCGGCGGCGAGGACGGCGCGGACGAGAAGATCTCGCCCGACGCGGCGGCGGGCGCGGGCGCCGCGTACCTGACGGAGGTGCTGCGGGCCAACGGGCGGCACCTGCCGTCCGCGATGCCCGGCGAGAAGGGGAAGCCGGACTACGGCAACACCGCCGACGCGGTGCTGGCCCTCGCGGCCAGCGGCCACGACGACACGGCCGAGGACACGCTGGACTGGCTGGAGGACCACGCGAAGGACTGGGACAAGTCCGCGTCCGACCCGGCGGCGCTCGGCGCGCTCGTCCTGGCCGCGCACGCCGCCGACGGCGACCCGCGCGACTTCGGCGGCGCCGACCTGGTGAAGCGGCTGAACGCGACCGGGCCCGCGCCCGCGAAGGACGCGCCGCCGGAGGAGGACGACGACAAGGACGGCGCCGGCACGGCGGTGACCGTCTCGCTCGTGGTGGCGGGGCTCGCGGCGGGCGCGGGCATCGGCATCCTGTTCAGCGGGCGCCGGAAGCAGCAGGGCCTGTGACGGCGGGCGCGGCCGTGGCGGCGGTGGCGCTGTACGCGGCGGTCGCCCCGTTCGCGGCGGGTCCGGTCGACGCGCGCCCGGTGGCGTACGGTCCGGCGCGGGCCGACGCGGGCGGCTACCGCTACTGGTCGTTCTGGGAGCGCGCCGACGGCGCCTGGTCGTACGCCTCGCAGGGCCCGTCGACACTGCGCCCGTCCGACGGCGACGTGCTGGGCTTCCGTTTCGGCGTCAGCGAGGACTCCGGCGACGCGTCGAAGCCGCGCGGCGCGGCGGACTTCGCCCGCGTCTGCGCGGGCGAGGAGCGGCGGTCCGGGAGCGCGCGGGTGGCGCTGGTCGTGGACTTCGGTACGGCCGCCGACGCGCCCTCCGGCGAACGGCCGCCCGCGCCCCGTACGGCCTGCGCGCGGGTGGACGCGGGCAGCGGTACGGCGGCCGACGCGCTGGCGGCCGAGGCGGAGCCGCTGCGCTACAACTCCGACGCGCTGCTGTGCGCGATCGCGGGCTACCCGGAGTCCGGCTGCGGCGAGCGGACGGCGGCCGACGGCGGTACGGCGGAGAGCGACGACGGGGACGGTGGGGACGAGGGGGGCGTCCCGCCGTCCCTCGGCGCCGCCGCCGGGGTCGGGGCCGTGCTGGCGCTCGGCGCGGCCGCGTATCGGCGTACCCGCCGCCGTCGCCGCGGATGACCGCGCGCGCCCCGGACGCACCGACCGCGCCGCGCGCCCTGTCCCGGCTACGCGCCCCCGAGGCGGCGCGCGGCAACGCGCTGCACGCGGGCGCCTGGTGGCTCTGGGCCCTCGGCCTCGCCACGGCCGCCTCCCGCACGACCAACCCCCTGCTGCTGGCCCTGCTCGTCACCGTCGCGGGCTACGTGGTGGCGGCACGCCGTACGGACGCGCCCTGGGCCCACTCGTACGTCGCGTTCCTGAAGCTGGGCCTTCTGGTGCTGCTGATCCGGCTGGTGTTCGCCTTCTTCCTCGGCTCCCCGATCCCGGGCACGCACGTCCTGGTCACGCTGCCCGAACTGCCGCTCCCCGACTGGGCGCAGGGCGTGCGCGTGGGCGGCCGGGTGACGGCGGAGGGGATGCTGTTCGCCGCGTACGACGGGCTGAAGCTGGCCACGCTGCTCGTCTGCGTCGGCGCCGCCAACGCCCTGGCCAGCCCGGCCCGGCTGCTGAAGTCCCTGCCGGGGGCGCTGTACGAGGTGGGTGTCGCCGTCGTCGTGGCCATGACGTTCGCGCCGCATCTCGTCGCCGACGTACGGCGGTTGCGCGCCGCCCGGCGGCTGCGCGGGCGCGCGGACCGGGGGGTCGCGGCACTGCTCCAGGTCGGACTGCCGGTGCTGGAAGGTGCGTTGGAGCGTTCGGTGGCGGTGGCGGCGGCGATGGACGCGCGCGGCTACGGGCGTACGGCGCACGTGCCCGCGCCCGTACGCCACGCCACGTCCGCGCTGGTGCTCGGCGGGCTGCTGGGGGTCTGCGTCGGGACGTACGCGCTGCTCACGGCGGACGGTGCCGCGTACGGCACACCGCTGCTGGCCGCCGGGCTGGCCGCCGCGCTCGCGGGGCTGCGGCTCGGCGGGCGGCGCAGCGTACGCAGCCGCCACCGGCCCGACCGCTGGGGCGTACGCGCCTGGCTGGTCGCCGGGTCCGGGGCGGCCGTCGCGGCGGCGACCGTCTGGGCCGACGGGCGGTGGCCGGAGGCGCTGCGGCCCGCGACCGTACCGCTGGCCGCACCCGAACTCCCGCTCTGGCCCGCCGCGTCGCTGCTGCTCGGGCTGCTGCCCGCGTTCGTCGCGCCGCTGCCACCCGCGCCCACCGGCCCGGAGCCGGAACGCGGCGCGGAGCGCGACGCCGAGCCGGAGCGCCGTCCGGAGCCGCCCCCGTACCGCCGCCCGCACCGTTCCGAGGAGTCGCCGTGATCCGCTTCGAGCAGGTCTCCGTGACCTACGAGGACGCCGCCGCGCCCGCGCTGCACGGTGTCGACCTCACCGTGCCGGAGGGCGAACTCTGCCTGTTGGTCGGCCCGTCCGGGGTCGGCAAGTCCACGCTGCTGGGCACGGTCTCCGGGCTGGTGCCGCACTTCACGGGCGGCACGCTGCACGGACGTGTCACCGTCGACGGCCGCGACACCCGTACGCACCGCCCGCGCGAACTCGCCGACGTCGTCGGCAGCGTCGGGCAGGACCCGCTCGCCCACTTCGTCACCGACACCGTCGAGGACGAACTCGCCTACGGCATGGAGTCCGTGGGCCTCCCCCCGTACGTGATGCGCCGCCGCGTCGAGGAGACCCTCGACCTGCTCGGCCTGGCCGCCCTCCGCGAACGGCCGCTCGCCACGCTCTCCGGCGGGCAGCAGCAGCGCGTGGCCATCGGCTCCGTACTCGCCGTGCACCCGCGCGTCCTGGTGCTCGACGAGCCGACGTCCGCGCTCGACCCGGGCGCCGCCGAGGAGGTGCTGGCCGTGCTGCAACGCCTCGTGCACGACCTCGGCACCACGGTGCTGATGGCCGAGCACCGGCTGGAACGCGTCGTGCAGTACGCCGACCGCGTCCTCCTGCTCCCCGGGCCCGGCGCCCCGCCGGTGCTCGGCACGCCGGAGGAGGTCATGCCGCTGTCGCCGGTACGGCCGCCGGTGGCCGAACTCGGCGCGCTGGCGGGCTGGGCACCGCTCCCCCTGTCCGTACGCGACGCCCGCCGCCGCGCCGCCCCCCTGCGCGACCGGCTGCCCGCCGCGCCACCACGCCCCACGCGGACGGACCCGGCTCCCGGGGCGCCACCGGCGGCGGACGTACGGGCGCTGACCGTACGGCGCGGCCGCGCGGACGTGCTGCGCGCGCTGGACCTGCGGGTGCGGCCGTACGAGACGGTGGCCCTGATGGGCCGCAACGGCGCGGGCAAGTCCACCCTGCTGGGCGCCCTGACCGGGATGTACGAACCGGCGGGCGGCAGCGTCCTGTTGGGGCCCGCGTCCCTGCCCGGCGGTCCGGGGACGGCGCGGGCGCCGGAGGCGCGCGCCGGGCTGCTGGCCCGCCTCCGGCACCGCCCCGCCACCGGCCGGGAGGGGGACACCGGCGGCCGGTCGGCCGTACCGCACCGGACTCCGCCGGACCGGCTGCTGCACCACGTCGGGCTGGTTCCGCAGCAGCCGCTGGACCTGCTGTACGCGGACACGGTGGCCGCCGAGTGCGCGGCGGCCGACGCCGACGCGGGCGCCGCGCCGGGCAGTTGCCGCGCGCTGGTCGCCCGGCTGCTCCCGGACGTGCCGGACACCACCCACCCGCGCGACCTGTCCGAGGGCCAACGCCTCGCGCTCGCCCTCGCGGTGATCCTCACCGCCGCTCCCCCGCTGCTGCTCCTGGACGAGCCGACGCGCGGCCTCGACTACGCCGCGAAGGGCCGCCTCGTCGCCGTGCTCCGCGAACTCGCCGCCACCGGGCACGCCATCGTCCTCGCCACCCACGACGTGGAACTCGCCGCCGAACTCGCCCACCGCGTCGTCATCCTCGCCGAGGGCGACGTCGTCGCCGACGGCCCCACCCCGGAGGTCGTCACCGGCTCACCCGCCTTCGCCCCGCAGGTCGCCAAGATCCTCGCGCCGGGCCCGTGGCTGACCGTGCCGCAGGTACGGGCCGCGCTCGCGCCCGACGCGGACCGCGCCGAGGGGGCGGGGCGGTGAGGGCGCGCGCCGGGAAGCCGCGTACGGGCGGCGCGTCCGGGCGGCGGGCCGGGCCCGTACGGCAGGCACGGGCCGTACGGCTGGGCCCCCGCTCGGTGGCGGCGCTCGCGCTGGTCTCCGCGACCGGGGTGGCCGCGTTCGGCTGGCCGCTGCTGGCCGACTCCGCGTCGGGGCTCGCGCACGCGCGGGACGCGCCGTGGCTGTTCGCGGCGCTGCTGCCGCTGCTGCTCGCGGTGGCCGTCGCGACCGTCGCGGACGCGGGCCTCGACGCGAAGGCCGTCGCGATGCTCGGCGTCCTCGCGGCGGCGGGCGCGGCACTGCGGCCGCTGGGCGCGGGTACGGCCGGGCTGGAGCCGATGTTCTTCCTGATGGTGCTGTCCGGGCGGGTGCTGGGGCCGGGCTTCGGCTTCGTGCTGGGCGCGGTGTCGATGTGCGCGTCGGCGCTGCTGACCGGCGGGGTCGGCCCGTGGCTGCCGTTCCAGATGCTGTCCATGGGCTGGGTGTCCATGGGCGCCGGGCTGCTGCCCCGCCCCGACACCCTGCGAGGACGGCCCGAACTGCTGCTGCTCGCCGCGTACGGCGCCGTCGCGTCCGTCCTCTACGGCACGGCGATGAACCTCCAGGGCTGGACGTACATCGCCGGGCTCGGCTCCGGCGTCTCCTTCGTGCCCGGCGACCCGCTCGGCGCGAACCTGTCGCGCTTCCTCGCGTACGTCCTCGCCACGTCCCTGGGCTGGGACCTGCCGCGCGCGGCGCTCACGGTCGTGCTGACGCTGACCGTGGGCGGCGCCGTGCTGAAGGCGCTGCGGCGGGCCACCCGGCGCGCGGCGTTCGACGCGCCGGTGGCGTTCGCGCCGCCGGAGCGGCCGGAGCCGTGACCGCCGGGGCGGCTACGCGCCGGGGGCGGACGCCCCGGAGCGCTCGCCGTCCCGCTGCTCGTCGGCGGCCTTCCCGGGCTCGGGTTCGGCCTCCGGCTCCGCTCCGGCTGGCGTGCCCGCGTCCGCCGTACGCGTCACCGCGTCCGCCGTGGTCTCCGTACCCGCCTCCGGCTCCGTCACCGGCAGGAAGCGCGCGGTGAGCCGCTGGAGGCCGAAGCCCGCCGCGATCACGGCGACACCGCCCACGGCGTCCAGCAGGTAGTGGTTGGCGGTGGCCATCACCACGAAGGTGGTCATCAGCGGGTAGAGGACGCCCAGCGCCCGCAGCCACACGTTCGGGGTCAGCCGTACGATCACCACCGCGCACCACAGCGACCAGCCGACGTGCAGCGACGGCATCGCCGCGTACTGGTTGGACAGCTCCGTCAGCGCCCCGAAGTCCGGGTCGCTCAGGTCCTGCGGGCCGTGCGCCGTGTCGATGAAGCCGAGGCCGGGCATCAGCCGCGGCGGCGCCAGCGGGTAGAACCAGAAGCCGACCAGGCCGAGCACGGTGGCGAAGCTCAGCGCGGTGCGCGACTCGCGGTACGACGGCGGGCGCCGGACGTAGAGCAGCGCGAGCAGCGCGATCGGGACGAGGAAGTGGAACGTCGTGTAGTAGAAGTTGCAGAACTCCTCGATCCACGGGTGCCGCACCGTGAACTGGTTGAGCGCGTGCTCCCAGTCGACGTGCAGCATCCCCTCGATGTCGAGGATCTGCGTGCCGTGCGCCTCGGCGGTACCGACGCCGTCGTCGGCCTGGCCGCGCACGTAGGAGTAGCCCCAGTAGCCGACGCGGATCAGCAGCAGTTCCAGCAGCAGGTTGGGGCGGGTGAACGGACCGGAAGGCTCCGGGGTGGCCCAGCTGTCGGCCGTACGGGACAGGAACGGGATCACGCACGCCGCGAGCACGGCCGCGACCAGCGGGCCGTTCTCCGCGAGGAACCGCAGGACCGACATGTTCGGGACGAGCGCGCTGCTTTCCAGGGACATGACCAGGACCACGGTCACCGGCCACATCAACCGGTCGCCCCGGCGCCGTCCGGCACGGCCGACGACGGCGAGGAGGACCCACAGCTGCTCGTGCTGCCAGGCGGTCGGGGACACGGCGACGACCGCGCACCCGGCGATCGCGGCGGCGAGCAGCAGCTGGCCGTCCAGCGCGTAGTGGACGGCGCGGCGCAGCCCGAACCAGGCGACGGCACCGGCGAGCACGGCCAGCAGGGCGAGTTCGAGGGGGCCGCTCAGGCCGATCCGGAGCAGCGCGCCGTGCAGCGACTGGTTGGCGAGCCCGTCGGACGGGGCGCCGAGCCCGGCGCCCGCGACGTGGTGCACCCAGTACGTCCAGGAGTCGCCGGGGACGACCGCCCACGCCGCGGCCGTACCGGCGGCGAAGGTGGCGCCAGCGGCCACGGCGGCGTTCCGGCGGCCGGTGAACCACAGCAGCGGTACGAACAGCAGCACCGCGGGCTGCAACGCGGCGGCCAGGCCGATCAGCACGCCGCCCGTGTGCCGTTCCCGGCCGCGCAGCAGCCAGCCGACGAGCACGAGCAGCACGGGCAGGATGCTGGTCTGGCCGAGCGTGAAGGCGTTGCGCACGGGGACGGAGACCACGAGCAGGCTGAGGGCGACCGGCACGGCGAACAGCGCCGTACGCCGCGACACCGGCTCCGGCAGCGCCCGCGCGGCGACGACCCCGACGGCCGCGACGAGCAGCAGCGTGCCGAAGGTCCAGGCGACGCCGAGGCTGTGGTCGGCGGCGCTGGTGAGCGGTTTGAGCACGAGGCCCGCGAAGGGCGTGCCGGTGAACGGGTTCGCGCCGTCGTAGAACGAGCCGCGCACGCGCAGCACGCCGTTGTCACCGATCCAGCCGAGCAGGTCGGTCAGCCGCTCGTCCGACGGCTGCCGCAGCACCGCCGCCAGCTGCCGCGCCGCGAGCGCGCCCGCCAGCAGCCACAGGCCGACGAGGGCCATGCCACCGCGCGAGCCCAACTGGCCCGTGAGGCCGCCCGGCCGCGGCATCCCCGCGGCGTTTCCGTTCGCCCGTTCTCCAGACGTATCCGCCGTCACGCGCCGAAGTCTCCCGTTCGATCCGCTCCGCTGTCCCGCCCCATCATCCCGTTGGTCAGACGCGGGACACCCACCGGCTACCTGACACGGCCCCGACAGGAGCCGTCAACAGGCGATTCGACCCCCACGAGCGGCGAAGAACGCCGAAATCGCTGACAACCGGTCCATATCAGCGTATGCCATGACATCGAGGCACCCGCACCGCTCCCGTACGACCCCGGGAACGGGGCGTACAGCCACCGGTACGCGGTGTCGCGTGGCCCGGAGGGGCCCCTCGGCCGGTCCCGGTGAGCGGGAGCACGGGCCGGGTACCCGCCGGGGCAGGCGTCACCCTATCGGGGTCGGCGCGGGCTCCGTACCCGGAAGCGCGGGCGGTACGGGACGGCGCGGGGCGTCGTCCGCGCGCGGGACGCGGGAGGCGGCACGGACGGTGGACGCGGGAAGCGCGAGGGGCGGCCTGCGGGCACAGGTGCCGCAGACCGCCCCCTGAGCGGCGAACCGGGGTGTCAGCCGCCGACGTTGACGTCGATGCAGGCGTAGAACGCGTTCGCCGTGTCGGCGACGTTCCAGACCGCGAGCACCTTCTGGTTGCCGGAGAGGCCGTCGAAGCTGACGTTGTGCGTCACGGTCGCACCGGGCTGCGCGCCGCCGTCGTCGAACTCGGCGATCTTCTGGCCGCCCGCGAAGTACTGCCACGTGCTGGTCGCGTGGCGCGCGGTCAGCTTCCAGGTGAAGTCCGTGGAGCTGCCGACGTCGTGGACCTGCCAGCCCTTGCTGTCGTCGTCCAGCTCGGAGAACTGCTCGTTGCCGCCGCTGCAACTGGTCAGGCCCTTGGGACCCTCGACGCTCTGCGGCTCCCACTGGATGTCGCCGCACTCGATGGAGCCCGCGGCGCACTGCGCCTGGCGGCTGGCGGGCGAGTCGACGTAGCCGTGCGCGCCGGCGGGGCTGGCCGGCAGGGACAGGGCGATCATGGGGGCGACACCAGCGCCGACGAGGGCGGCGAGCTTGCGTTTCCGGTTCATGCCAACTCCTTCACGATGACGGCCGCCCGTCAGGGTGGGGGCCGGCTCCCGGTATGGCGTACCGGGGCCGTTTCGGCGGCCTGGTCGAGCGTCGGCAACGCGAGAACGGACACATCGACGACGGTGAGGACACGACCGCGAGATGCGGAACCGCGGTCGCGAAGTGACGAGTCGATATCACGTGCCGAGGTCTAGACCTATCTTTCTTGACGGAGTGCGGTCAAGACCTTTGACACAGGGAAAGCCGCACGGGAAGCACCCGGACCAGCGGCCGGCCCGCCGCCCAACCGCGCCGTCCGGCACGCCGGTTGACGGCCCCCGTACCCGCCCCCGTACGCGTACGGTGCGCGTTTCCCGCCGGGGAGGGTGCGCGGGCGCCGTACGGCGGATGGCCGGGACCGGACGGCGGGCGGCGCCCGTCGGGAACGATGGAGGGTGGACGACGCGGGTACGGAGGGGACAGTGGCGTGGACGTGACGGAGTGGACGTGACGGAGGGACCGGACGACCGGCGGGGCCCCGACGGACAGGCCGCCCTGGAGGGGCTGCTCCGCGAGGTGCGGCGGCAGGCGGCGACCGGAACGGGCTCCGGCGTACGGGGAGTTCTCGACTGGCTGCACCGGCAGACCGGCGCCGGGGCAGCGCTGCTCGCGCCCGACACGGAGGGCACGCGCGACCCGGCGGGTACGGAGGTCACGCCCGCACCGGAGGCGTCCACCCCGGACTTCCCGCCGGAGGTGCTGCCGCCGCTGGCACCGCTGCTCGCGCGGCTGCGCGACGGGCGGCTGGCCACGGCGGCGACCGAGGCCGCCGGTCTGCACGTACGGTGCGAGGCGCTCGGGTCCGGCGTACCGCACCCGGTGCTGGTCGTGGCCTCCCCGGCCGAACCCGCGCGCGCGACGGCCGCGTTGGCCTCCCACGCGGGCAGCGTCCTCACCCTGCTGAGCCTCGCCGGGGAGGGCGACCGGACCAGCCGCCGCTACCAGGACAAGGCACGGCAGCTGCGGCTCGCCGTACTGCACGCGCTGCTCGCGGGCGAACCCGTGCTGGCGCGCCGGATGACGAGCGGCGCCGTACCGCCGCTGCTGGACGCCGAACGGCTCCGCGTCTACCTGCTGCGCTGCCCGCCGTCCGACCGCGACCGGATCACGCGGGCGCACCAGGACCCCTCCGGTTACCAGGGTCCGGACCTGATGGTGCACTGCCCGGTCTTCAAGGACCACCTGATCTGCCTCGTCACGGACGACGGCGGGGGCGGCGTGGACGACGGCGGCGACGGCTCGGACGGCGTCGCGGACGGCGGGCCGGGTGGCGCGTACGGGCTGGGCCCGGCGCTGCGCCGCCTGGTGCGGGCGCACCCGCGCTACGCGCTGGGCGTCAGCGGCGCGCACCCCCTCGCGGCGACGGCCGAGGCGTACGGGCAGGCGGCGCACGCCCTCGCCGCCGCGCACACCGCCGACGGGCGCGTGGGCTACTACCACGGCCGGACGCCGCTGGAGGCCGTCCTGCCGCGGCAGCGCGCCCACGACTGGGCCCGCGCGCTGCTGCGTCCGCTGGACGGCGCGCCGCGGACCAGCGCGGAGATCACGCGCATGGCCATGAGCATGCCGCGCTCCGGGGTGGCCGGGCTGCTCGGCCTCAGCCGCAACACCGTCGCCGCGCACATCCGGAGGGCGGAGGACGTCCTCGGGCTCGACCTCGCGGACGTACGGAACCGGGCGGCGGTCCATCTCGCCCTCGCGCTGAGCGGCGCGTCCCCGGCGCCGGAAGGCGCGGCACCGGAAGGCGCGGAACCCGAAGGTCCGGCACCTGACGGCCCCGTGACCGGGCACGCGGGACCCGACCGCCCGGAGCGCCCCGGCAACGGCCGCCACCGGCCGCCGCCCGCCCTGGACGAGCTGCTCGTCGGCGAGGCGCCGGGCGCCTGGGCCCGCGCGGCGCTGCGCCCGCTCGACGCCCGCCACCAGCGCACGCTCCACGCGTGGATCGACGCGAACGCCGACGCGCAGCGGACCGCGCGGCGACTGGGCATCAGCCGCAACACCGTACGGGCCCATCTGCGCGGCGCCGAGGCCGCGCTCGGCCTGGACCTGCTGACGCACGGCACCGGCATCCACACCGTCGTCCTGGCCCTCCGTATCGCGGACGCCCCGTACGGCGGTGGGAGCGTCGACCCGCCCGCGCCCGCACCCGCGCCGCGCTGAGCACCGTGCACAACTCCCGGCTCCCGTTGGGCAGCGTGCACGTTGGCCACGCGCGCCGCGCCCTCTAACGTCGTGTGTCAGGGGCCCGAGCGGTCCCGCGCGGCGCGCCCACCGAGGGGACACCCGGCGGCGCGCCGAAACCGGGGGAACAGCGGTGCGCACCCGACGATCCGTCGTCGCGGTGCGCACCGCATCGGGCCGTCCGCGTACGACGGGCGCGTGACGGCGGGCGCGTACGGGCGCCGCCCCCGACCGCCGCCCCGGAGCCGTACGGCGGCATGGCGCCGTGGGAGCATCGGAGCGCCCTGCGTCCACCCGGTGAGAGGTGTCCCGTGCCCAGCATCGTGAAGATCAACGTCCTGACCGTCCCCGCCGAGCAGCGCGAGACGTTCGAGCAGCGGTTCGGCGCGCGGGCCGGGGTGGTGGAGGGCGCGGACGGCTTCGAGTGGTTCGAGCTGCTGCGCCCGCTGGAGGGGACCGACGAGTACCTGGTGTACACGCGGTGGCGGGACGAGGAGTCGTACCTGGCCTGGATGGAGGGCCCGATGAAGGGCGCCCACCAGCGCGGGACCGCCGCCCCGGGCGAGAGCGGCGGGGAGCGTCCGAAGCCGGTGTCGGCCAGCTCGGCGCTGTGGTCGTTCGAGGTGGCGCAGCAGGCGGCGCCGAAGCCCGCGTGACGCCCGCGCCGTAACTCCCGCGCTCCCCGGCTCGTACGACGGCCTCCCGGACGCCCGGGAGGCCGTTCCGGCGTACGGGGGCGACCATGGGAAGGGCACCCCCGCACGCGGAGCGAGGAGGGCCCATGTCGGCGGAGCACACCCCGGAGGCGGCGACCGCCGCCCCGGGCGGTCCGGAGGCCCCGTCGGGGCGCGCCCTGTGGCTGGCCATGGGGGCGCTGCTGCTGGGCATGCTGCTGGCGGCGCTGGACCAGACGATCGTCGCCACCGCGCTGCCGACCATCGTCAGCGAACTGGGCGGCCTGGACCACCTGTCGTGGGTGGTGACGGCGTACCTGCTGGCCGCGACCGCCGCGACTCCGCTGTGGGGCAAGCTCGGCGACCAGTACGGGCGGAAGCGGCTGTTCCAGGCGGCGATCGTGCTGTTCCTGGCCGGTTCCGCGCTGTGCGGCGTCGCGCGGGACATGCCGCAGCTGATCGGCTTCCGCGCCGTGCAGGGGCTGGGCGGCGGCGGGCTGATGACGCTCTCCATGGCGATCGTCGGCGACCTGGTGCCGGCCCGCGAACGGGGCCGCTACCAGGGCCTGTTCGGCGCCGTCTTCGGCATGTCGAGCGTGCTGGGGCCGCTCCTCGGCGGCTTCTTCACCCAGCACCTCGACTGGCGCTGGGTGTTCTACGTCAACCTGCCGCTCGGCGCCGTCGCCCTGGCCGTGGTCGCGACGGTGCTGCGGCTGCCCGTGCACCGGCGTCGGCACCGGATCGACTACCTGGGCACGTTCCTCGTCGCCTCCTTCGCGACGTGCCTGGTGCTGATCGCGTCGCTGGGCGGTACGAGTTGGCCGTGGCTGTCGGCGCGTACGGCGGGGCTGGCCGTACTGGCGGTGCTGCTGCTCGCGTGCTTCGTGGCGGTGGAACGGCGGGCGGCGGAGCCGGTGGTGCCGCTGCGGCTGTTCCGGATCAGGACGTTCGCGCTGTGCGCGGTGATCGGTTTCGTGGTCGGCTTCGCGATGTTCGGCGCGATGACGTACCTGCCGACGTTCCTCCAGGTCGTGCACGGGGTGACGCCGACGATGTCGGGTGTGCACATGCTGCCGATGGTCGCCGGGATGCTGGTGTCGTCCACGCTGTCGGGGCAGTTGGTCAGCCGTACGGGCCGCTGGAAGGTGTTCCCGGTGGTCGGCACGGCGGTCACGGCACTGGGCCTGGTGCTGCTGCACGGGCTGGACGAGCGCAGCTCGACGGCGGAGATGAGCGGGTGTTTCGCGGTGTTCGGGCTGGGTCTGGGGCTGGTGCTCCAGGTGCTGGTGCTGGCCGTGCAGAACGCGGTGGACTACGCGGACCTCGGCGTCGCCACCTCCGGCGTGACGTTCTTCCGTTCCGTCGGGGCGTCGTTCGGGGTCGCGGTGTTCGGCACCGTGTTCACCGGCCGCCTCGGGGACGGGCTGGCGGACGCGCTGCGCGGCCGTCCGCTGCCGGAGGGCGTGACCGCCGCCTCGCTCCAGCACGACCCGCGCGCGGTGGGGGCGTTGCCCGAGGGGGCGCGTACGGAGGTGCTGGGGGCGTACGCGACGGCGATCACCGACGTGTTCCTGTACGCGGCGCCGGTGGTGCTGGTGGCGTTCACGCTGGCGTGGTTCCTGCGCGAGGAACCGCTGCGCCGCAGCGTGCTGTCGCCGGACGAGAGCGAGACGTTGGCCGCCAACCCCGTGGAGCGGTCCTCCGAGGACGAGGTGTGCCGGGCGCTGTCGCTGCTGAGCACCCGGCAGGGCCGCCGGGACCTGTACGCGGACGTGGCCGCCCGCGCGGGGGTGGACCTGCTGCCCGCCGCGTGCTGGATGCTGCTGCGGGCCCGGCGGCACGGCGCGGTGGACCCGACGGGCCTCGCGGACCGGGGTGTGGTGCCGCGCCCCGTGGTGGCGCGGGCGGCGCGGCAGGTGGAGGAACGCGGCATGGCCGTACGGGAGGGCCGGACGCTGGCGCTGACCCCGGCGGGCGAGCGGGCGGCGGTACGGCTGGGGCGGGCGCGCGAGGACGCGCTGTCGGAGCTGCTGGGCGACTGGTGGTCGCCGGACCGGCCACAGGAACTGACGGTGCTCGTACGGGAGTTGAACGCCGAGCTGGGCGGGGCTGACGGCGAGTGCCCGCGCGCGGAGCGCCCCGCGCGCGCGATGGCACGCTGACCACGAGGGGCGGACGGGGGCTCGGGCCGGCGCACCGGGCGGGGGCGGGAGGCGTACGAGACGTGTACAGGACGTGTACGTCGCGCGGGGGCACTGGCGCGCGAGGCCCCCGTTTTGTATGTTGAAGGAACAAAGTGGTTCCGCCCGTGCCCCTCACCTGACGGATGGGGCGTCCCTGACCGGCGGGCGGGGCCATCTTTCCCTGCCGACGGGAGTCCGAACGCCATGCCGAACGCCCCGCTCACCGCCCGCGCGCTGCTCCTCGACATGGACGGCACGCTCGTCGACTCGGACGCCGTCGTCGAACGCGTCTGGCGCCGCTGGGCCACCGCGAAGGGCATGGACCCCGACCACGTGATGCGGGTCGCGCACGGCAGGCAGGGCCACTCCACGATGGCCGAACTCCTCCCCGACCGGCCCATGGCCGACAACTTCGCGGAGAACCGCGAGCTGCTCGCCCAGGAGACCGCCGACCTCGACGGGGTCGTACGGGTCCCGGGCGCCGACACCTTCCTGGCCGCGCTCACCACCGCGGCCGTCCCGCACGCCCTGGTGACCTCGGCCGACCTCGGCCTCGCCACCGCCCGCATGGGCGCCGCCGGGCTCGCGCTGCCCGACACCCGCGTCACCGCGGAGTGCGTCAGCGCCAGCAAGCCCGACCCCGAGGGCTTCCTCAAGGGCGCGGCCGAACTGGGCTTCGCCCCCGCCGACTGCGTCGCCTTCGAGGACTCCGGCGCGGGCATCCGCGCCGCGCTCGCCGCCGGGATGCGCGTGGTGGGCGTCGGCCCCCGCGCGGACGCGCACGGCCCGACGGTGACGGTGCCCGACCTGACGTGCGTACGGGTCACGTCGGACGCGGCGGCGGGGACCGTACGACTCGACTTCACGGCCTGAACGCACGGGCCGGACGCACGGGTTGGGACGTACGGGCCCGGACGTACAGGCGCGGGGGCACGCTCACGGACCCGCACCCCCGCGTACGTCAGCCCGCCAGCGCCTCGTACAGGCTGAACGCCGCGAGCGCCAGCATCAGACCGGCCGCCACCTTCGTGATCAGCCGCAGCGGCACGTAGCGCAGCAACGTACGACCGCCCAGGATGCCCAGCCCGGCGACCGCCCACAGGGCGAGGACCGCGCCGAGGCCGACGGACAGCGGATCGTCGTAGCGGGCCGCGAGGTTGGCCGTCATGATCTGCGTCAGGTCGCCGAACTCCGCGACCAGGATGAGCGTGAAGCCGCTGCCCGCCACCTTCCAGAACGACTGGTCGGCGGGCGCCTTCGTCTCCTCCTCCTCGTCGTCGTCGCCCTTGCGGAGCAGGACGATCGCGCCGACGAGGAACAGCGCGCCGACGACGCCCTGGACCAGCCGGTGCGGCAGCAGCGTCAGCACGCTCCCGGCGGCGATGGCCAGCGCCACGTGCACGGCGAAGGCGGCGGCGACGCCCGCGAAGACGTACGACGCGCGGTAGCGGGTGCCGAGCATCAGCCCGGCGAGGGCGGTCTTGTCGGGCAGTTCCGCGAGGAAGACGACGCCGAACGTGACGGCGGCGACACTGAAGCTGAACACGGGGTACCTCGGTGGTTCGGGCCGCGGGCCGCCGCGCCGGGGAGGTCCGCGGGAGCGCGCACACTTCGGCTCGACAGCGTCGCGGCGTACGGATGACGTACGGGACACTGCGGCCGAAGGTCTCGCTGGCGTGTGCGGACACGAGATCCCACCGCACACGCTCCGGGCGCCGGGGCAGACGCGCTGCCCAGTGTGTCGACGGTCCGGCGAAGAGCTACTCCCCTTCAGACTCCGCACAGCGTACGTGACGCGGCCGCTCGCGCGCGATCCGCTCCGGTACGACGGCCACCGCGCCCCTCCGCACCGGCAGCGGCGCGTCGGCGGCGAGCACGCGGCTCACGCCAGGGGCCCGGTGAGGCGCGTCGGCCGAATGGCGTCGTCCGCGCGCGCGGTGTGCGGGGAGTGCGCGGAGTGTGGGTGTTCCGTGGGCGGAAGGAGGGCTTCCCGTACGTGACCGGCCGTCGGCGCCCACGACCCGTACAGGAGCACGCCATGTCAACCCCTCGGGGTCTTGATGTGACGTGCACACGTCGGCACGCTGTTACCTGTCGACCGCCGGGACGACACCCGGTGGACCGAGCATGGTGACTCCGCAATCCCCCCACACCACAAGGGAGTTCGTATGCGCGGCATACGCAAGCTCTACGCGCGTCGTCCGGTGGCCGCCACGGCCGCGGCTGCCGCTCTGGCCGCCGTCTGCGCCACCGCCACGCTGACCGGCGGCTCCGCCCAGGCGGCCCCGCCCGCCCCGCCGAGCGCCGCCGAGGCCAAGACGATGCTCGCCGGGCTGACCGAGTCCACCGAGGGCTCGATGGACGGCTACGACCGTGAGAAGTTCCCGCACTGGAGCGACCAGGGCGACAGCTGCGACACCCGCGAGGCCGTGCTGAAGCGGGACGGCGAGGGCGTCGAGACGGGCAGCGACTGCAAGGCGACGAGCGGCAGTTGGTACAGCGAGTACGACGGCGAGACCTGGACCGCGACCGGCGACGTCGACATCGACCACGTCGTACCGCTCGCGGAGGCGTGGCGCTCCGGTGCCGCCGACTGGACGGACGCCCAGCGCGAGGGCCTGGCGAACGACCTGGACATCTCCCAGCTGATCGCCGTCACCGACAACGTCAACCAGTCGAAGGGCGACAAGGACCCCGCCGACTGGCTGCCCCCGAAGGCCGACTACCACTGCACCTACGCCTCGATGTGGGTCTGGGTGAAGGACACGTACGCCATGACCGTGGACGCCGACGAGAAGGCCAAGCTGGACGAGATCCTGAACGGCTGCTGACCCGGCCGGGGTGGGCGCCCGCGGGAGTCCGGCGCCCACCCGTCCCACCCTCCGGTACGCGCCGCCCCCGAGCGCGCGCACGCGGCCCCGTATCCGCCACCCCCGTACGCGCCCGGTCGTGTCCAGCGGGAAACTACCCTTCTCCGGCCGTCGTTCCGTACGGTTGCGGAGCGAGGGAGGGAGACCGCGATGACCGCGCTACGCCTGGGGCCGCTGCTGCGGTACGTGGACGAGGACACCGCGACCGTGTGGGTGGAGACCGACGGCCCGTGCGAGGCGGAGGTCCGCTGCGACGGTTCCGCCGCGGGCGGCACCGCCGCCACCTGGCAGGTCGCGGGGCACCACTACGCGCTGGTCACCGTCGTCGGCCTGGAGCCCGGCACGACGACGCCGTACCGCGTGCTGCTCGACGGCGACCAGGTCTGGCCGCTCCCCGACCCCGGCGCGGGCGTACGGCGCCTGCCGCCGAGCACCATCCGCACCCCCGCCCCCGACGGCGCGGGCGCGCTGCGGCTCGCCTTCGGCTCGTGCCGCTGGGCGGCCCGCCCCTCCGGCAGCTTCCACGACCCGGTCGGGCCCGACGCCCTCGCCGCGCTCGCCGAACAGGCCGCGGGCGGCGGTGACGTGCCGGACGTCCTGCTGCTCCTCGGCGACCAGGTCTACGCGGACGAGACCTCCGAGGCGATGCGCGCGCAGCTCGCCGCGCGGCGCGACATCGAGGAGCCGCCGTGGGGCCAGGTCGCGGACTACGAGGAGTACACCGCGCTCTACTACGAGTCCTGGCTCGCGCCCGACGTCCGCTGGCTGCTGTCCACCGTGCCCAGTTGCATGATCTTCGACGACCACGACGTGATCGACGACTGGAACACCAGCGAGGCGTGGCAGCGCGACATCCGCGCCACGAGCTGGTGGCGCGAGCGGCTGCTCGGCGGCCTCACCTCGTACTGGGTGTACCAGCACCTCGGCAACCTGTCGCCGGGCGAGCTGGCCGAGGACCCGGTGTTCACCGCCGTACGGGAGGCCGGTGACGGCACCGAGCTGCTCCGCGAGTTCGCCGCGCGCGCGGACGCCGACCCGGAGGTGACCCGCTGGAGCTACCGGCGGGACTTCGGGCGCGTACGGCTGCTGATGGCCGACACCCGCGCCGCCCGCGTACTCGCGGAGCAGGACCGGGCGATGCTCGACGCCGACGAGATGAAGTGGCTGCGCGAGCAGGCCCTCACCGACCGCGCCGCCTACGACCACCTGCTGATCGGCTCGTCCCTGCCGTGGCTGCTGCCGCCCGCCATCCACGGCGTGGAGAGCTGGAACGCGGCGCTGTGCGCGGGCTCGCGCGGCCCGCGCTGGGCGCGCTTCGGGGAGAGGCTGCGGCGGGCCTCCGACCTGGAGCACTGGGCGGCGTTCCCGCGCTCCTTCGAGGAGTTGGCCGCGCTGATCGCGGAGGTCTCCCTGGGGGAGGACGCCCCGGCGACGGTCTGCGTGCTCTCCGGCGACGTGCACCACGCGTACGTCGCGGAGCCGCGCGCGGACGCGGGTACGGGCTCCGGTACGGGCACGCGGGTGGTGCAGCTGACCTGCTCCCCCATGCACAACAGCATCCCGGGCTTCATGCGGGCCGGGTTCCGCTTCGGCTGGAGCGGCGCCGGGCGGCTGCTCGGCCGGATGCTGGCCCGGCACGGGAGGGCGGAACGGCCGTCGCTGCGCTGGGACCGTACGGGCGGACCCTGGTTCGGCAACCAGCTGATGACGCTGACGCTGCGGGGACGCTCCGCCCTGCTCGGCATGGACCGGGCGCGTACGGCGGAGGCGGGCGTACGGCTGACGCCCGTGCTGGAGCGGACGCTGTCCTCCGCGAGTGAGACATCCCACACCGGAGGCTGATCGTCCGGAACGCCCGTTCCGGGCCGGGCATGATGGTCCGGCACATGACGGTCCGGCACGTCCCGGGGGCAGTTGCCGCGGGCGGTTCCGTGACCGCGTAGCCTGTGCCGCGCGGTACGCACCACCGTCCCGTGGCGACGCGAACGACCAGCACCGCACGCATGCACATGCACCGGGAGAGGACTCTTGGCCGCCCTGCACCATGCCATCGCCGTGGTCGGCGCCGGTCCGCGCGGCACGAGTGTGCTGGAGCGGCTGTGCGCGTCCGTGCCCCGACGGCTCGGCCCCGACGACCGGTTGACCGTCCACGTGGTGGACCCGGAGCCACCGGGTGCGGGCCGCGTCTGGCGCACCGACCAGCCGGGCGAGCTGCTGATGAACACCGTGGCCTCGCAGGTCACGCTGTTCACCGACGCCACCGTGACGGCCGACGGCCCGATCCGCCCCGGCCCCAGCCTGCACGAGTGGTACGCGTCCGGCGCCCCGGGGGCCGACGGCGACGCCACGCCGCACACCCGCCCGCTGGGCCCCGACGACTACCCGACGCGGCGGCTCTACGGCGCCTACCTGCGCTGGGTGTTCGCCGAAGTGCTGCGCCGCGCGCCGGAATCGGTGACCGTACGGACGCACGCGGCACGCGCCGTACGGCTGGCGGACGAGATACCCGGCGAACGCGCGGCCCAGCGCCTCGAACTGTCCGACGGCACCCGGCTGACGGGCCTCGCCGCCGTCGTGCTCGCCCAGGGCCACCTCCCCGCCGTACCGTCCCGGCCGGAGCGCGAACTCGCCGCCCACGCGCGGCGGCACGGCCTCCAGTACCTCCCGCCCGCCAACCCGGCCGACCTCACCACCGAACTGGACGCCCTCGCGCCCGGACAGCCCGTGCTGCTGCGCGGCCTCGGCCTGAACTTCTTCGACCACCTGGCGCTGCTCACCGGCGGCCGCGGCGGCACGTTCGTACGGGAGGGCGCGGGGGAGGACGGCGTGCGGGAGGGCGGCGCACCGGCCGCGCTGCGCTACCTGCCCTCCGGCAAGGAGCCGCGGCTGTACGCGGGTTCGCGCCGGGGCGTCCCGTACCACGCGCGGGGGGACAACGAGAAGGGCGCGCACGGCCGTCACGACCCCCTGCTGCTCACCCCGGAGACCATCGCCCGGCTGCGCGCCCGCGCGGACGCGGGCGACCCGCCGGACTTCCGCGCGGAGGTCTGGCCGCTGGTCGCCAAGGAGGTCGAGACGGTCTACTACGAGGGGCTGCTCGCCGCCCGCGCCCCGGACGGCGCGCCGTGCCCCGGGGCGGGCCCCGACGGCTTCCGCGCGCGCTTCCTGGCCACCGCGCACCGCGGCGCCGAAGAGGCCGCCGTACTGGCCGCGTTCGGCATACCCGACGACGCGCGCTGGTGCTGGGACTCCGTACAGGCGCCGCACGCCGGGCGGGTCTTCACCGGCCCGGACGGCTTCCACTCCTGGCTGCTGGACCGGCTGCGCGAGGACGTCGCGCACGCCCGTGCCGGGAACGTGCGCGGCCCCGTCAAGGCCGCCCTCGACGTCCTGCGCGACCTGCGCAACGAACTGCGGCAGATCGTCGACCACATGGGGCTCGGCGGACCGTCCCGCCGCGACCACCTGGACCACTGGTACACGCCGCTGAACGCCTTCCTCTCCATCGGCCCCCCGCGCCGCCGCATCGAGGAGATGGCCGCGCTGATCGAGGCGGGCGTCCTCACCGTCCTCGGCCCCGGCACGGAGGTACGGGCAGACGACGCCGCGGGCGTCTTCCACGCCCACTCCCCCGCCGTCCCCGACAGCGCCGTCACGGTCACCGCGCTGGTCGAGGCCCGGCTGCCGGAGCCGGACGTACGGCGTACGGCCGACCCGCTGCTGACCGCCCTGCTGCGGGCGGGCGAGTGCCGACCGCACGCCCTAGACGGCTACGAGACGGGCGGACTCGACGTGAGCGGGCGCCCGTACCGGCTGCTCGACCGCCAAGGGCGCCCGCACGCGCGCCGGTTCGCGGTCGGGGTGCCCACCGAGGGCGTGCACTGGGTGACGGCCGCGGGCGCGCGCCCCGGCGTGAACTCGGTGACGCTCACCGACACGGACGCCGTCGCCTGCGCCGCCCTGGACACCCTGCGGCCCACCACGGGCGCCGCCCGCGCGGCGGCGACGGCCACCGCGCCGGTCCCCGGCCCGCGCACGCCCCTCGGCTCCGGCACCCCCGCTCCCGCGCCCTGAGCGCGGGAGCGGGCCGCCTCAGCTCCCGGCGCCTTCCCCGCCGCCGCTTCCGTGCCCGCCGCCGTCGCCGCCGTCGCCGAGCAGCGGCACGGTGAAGCAGCCCACGCGCCCGCCCGCCATGCCCGCCTCGCCGGGCGCCGTACGGGTCGCGTGCTCGTGCAGCACCACCGAGCGGGCCTCGCCCGTACGGAAGTTCCACGGATGGAGCGTGGCCGCGCGGCCGTCGCCGCCGGGGCCCGCGGTGAGGTCGAGCCAGATCTCGTTGCCGGGGTTGGCGTACGCCGGGTCGGTGGAGGGCCGCACCGGGTCGGGGCGGTGCTGGTAGTGCGGCCCGGCGTCGTCCGGGTCGGCGCCGCACGGCGCGGTGTGCACGTGCACCCCGTACGTGTGCCCCGGCAGCAGGCCGCGCACGGCCACCGCGACGCGCGTCCCCGCGCCGTCCACCCGCTGTTCCACGGCGATCCGGGCCCCCTCGGGCACCAGCCGCCGGTCGTACGTGACGGCCCGCGGCACCCCCGTACCGTCCGGCGGCGCGAACCGGCCCTCAGCGCGCAGCCGTTGGCCCTCCCCGCCCGAACGGGCCGCCGCGTCCGCGCCGTTCACCCGGGCCGACGGTTCCGCCCGGTCCGCCCGGTCCGCCCCGTCGACCGGTCCCCCGGCCGCTACCGCCAGCAGTGCCGCGGCGGGCCGTCGCGCCGATCATGCGTGAGGTCTTCACCGATACTCCTCATCAGGTCTGTCCGTTCGGTGGGAAAGTCGGTTCGATCCGGGATACTTCTTGTCCTGGACGCCGCGTGATCGACAGCGGCGCCCCGCCCACCACGGGTGAAGTACCCGGGCGTACGCTGTACGGCGGTATGTGGCGGCCAAACACAGTCGAACGGGGGAGCCTGCCGTGCCGGAAGCCTTGGTGTCGGTGATCGGCACCCCATGGCTCTACGCACTCATCGCGCTCTCCGTGCTGCTCGACGTCTTCCTCCCGGTGCTCCCCAGCGGCGTGCTGGTGATCGGGGCCGCGACGGCGGTCGCGGGCACGACGGCGGCCGAGGCCGCCAGTTCGGCCACGCACTTCCCGCAGATGCTCGCCCTGGTGCTGTGCGCGGCGGCGGCGTCCGTCCTCGGTGACTTCGCCGTCTACCGGCTGGCGTGGCGCGGCGGCGCGCGGCTCGACCGCGCCATCGCCCGCTCCCGGCGGCTGACGCACGCCCAGGAACACCTGGGGCACGCGTTCGTGCGCGGGGGCGGCGCGCTGGTCGTGCTGGCCCGGTTCGCCCCGGCGGGACGCTCCGTGGTGAGCCTGATGGCGGGCGCCGCGCACCGCCGCGCCAAGGACTTCGTGCCGTGGTCGGCGCTCGGCGGCCTGGCCTGGGCGGCGTACACGGTCGGCCTCGGCTACCTCGGCAGCCGCTGGCTGCACACCGCGTGGATCGGCACGGCCGTGTCGCTGTGCGCGCTGTTCGCGGCCGGGTCGCTGGCGGCCTTCCTGATACGCCGCCGCCCCGTGCCCGTACCGGCGACTCCCGTACCGACGCCCGCCAACTGACGCGCGCGGCACGGGAGTCGGCCCACCGCACCCCGGCCGACGCACCCGGGCCCGCCGCCGTACGCGCCGCGCCCTATCCCACGTACCCGGTCAGCGCCCGCGTGTACGCCCACGGCCGCTGCCGTACGCCCGAGCAGGTGTCGTCCGCGCGGTAGCCGCCACCGCCGCACGCGCGGTCGCGGTTCACCGACCAGAACGCGAGCCGGGCCAGCCCGGTGCGTTCCGCGTAGCGCTTCAGCTCAGCGAAGTGCTCCAGGGTCATCACCTCGCCGCGCCCCGCGAGCCCGTTCATCGTGGACACGCCGCTGCGCCGGTACGCCTCGGCGTCGCCGTAGCCGTACGCGCTCCGCAGCGTGTCCTTCAGCCCCTCCACCGCCTCGATGGTGAGGGTGCCCATGTCCCGGCCCCGCGCGGACTCCCCGAAGGCGAACGGCATGATCGTCCAGGCGTCCACGTCGACGCCCTCCCGCGCCGCCTCGTCGATCAACGCGCGGTCGGGGCCGTGCGGATGGCTGGGGAGGGTGACGTACAGCGTCAGCCCGGGGTTGCGGGCGCGCACCCGCTTCAGCGCCTCGACGGTCTTCGCCCGCGCCGCCGGGTCCTCGTACGCCTCGGTCTCGATGTCGACGTCGACGGCCTCCAGCGCGTACGCGTCGATCACCCGCTGGTACGCGTCGGCCAGGGACCGCCCGTCCGGGCAGCTCTGCTCCAGCCGGTGCCCCAGCCCGCCGCCGAACGACGCGATGACGTCACCGCCCGCCGCCCGTACGGCCCGTACGGCCTCCTCGTCCGCGCCGCCGGTCAGCGGACGTACGCCGTCCCAGCGCGGCGCGCACTCCCCGTCGCTCAGCACGAACGCGAGCGTGAACCAGCGGACACCCGTCTCCCGCATGACGTCCAGCGGGTCGGGCGCGTCGCCCCAGCCCAGCGAGAGGTACGGCGAGACCGCGCCGGGCAGCGCGGGCCGTAAGGGGGCCGCCAGCGTCCGGCTCGGCGCGACGGCGCCGCGGCCCGGCAGGCCCGCCTCGGCGGCGCCGCCGGGCGCAGCGGGCGCCCGCCCGCGGCCCGCCACGGGGGCGGGGTCGGCGGACGGCGGCGGAGCGGCCGGGGCGGCCGCGGCGAGGGCCGCGAGGAGCGCGGCCGAGAACGCGGAGGCGCGGGCGGTGGCGTGACGGCGTACCCATCGGATCATAGGCGGAACGTAACGTCGCCCTCACCCTCCGGCATCCCGGGGCGGCCCATCCGGTCGGGCCGCGCCGCCGGTCGGCGGGCACGGCGCCCCGGGTCCGTACGCGCGGAGGTCAGTCCGCGAACGAACCGTCCCGGCGGCGGGCGTGGCGGGCCAGCAGATGGTTGCACTGCGGGCAGTGGGACCTCATGCCGCGCTTGATGATGTACGCGATCCCCACCGTCAGCAGGTAGAGGAGGCCGACCATCCACTTCTCAAAGACCCGCACGAGGCCGGGCTTGGTACAGGTCGAGCAGTCACGGCAGCCGGTCGACATCGGTACTCCTTCGCTCGTGCGTGCCCACCCGGCACGCGGTCCCGGCGATACTAGGCGGTGGGAGCCCGCCGGATGTCACCGGCCGATCCCCCTCACGTAACCGTTCACCGGCCCCTCCCACCCCACGACCCGCCAAGGGACCGGAGTTGGCGGCGCGGAACGGCAACGTCCGCCCGGGGCACGGGCGTTGTACGGCGTCACCGCGGGCCGTACGCGGAAGGCCCCCGGTCACGAGGTGACCGGGGGCCGGGAAGTGGGCGCAACAGGGATCGAACCTGTGACATCTGCCTTGTAAGGGCAGCGCTCTACCGCTGAGCTATGCGCCCCGACCGCGTGGCGGGGTGCCAGACTACCCCGCCCCCACCGCACGGGCGAAAGCCGGTGCCCGGCACGGTCCGTTCCGGTCTCCGCGTACGGCTGCCGGTGGCCGGCGCGAACGGATCGACCCGTGTGTTCGTTGTGTCCGGGTGGGAGAATGGGGCAGGTCCACCGGCTGCGGGACACGGGGAGAGGATGACGTGACGACGAACGGCGGCAGCACCCGGCGTTGGGGATGGGGCGGCGGCCGTGCCGAGAGCCTGCGGGCCGACGCGCAGGCCGCGAAGGACGCAGCCGCAGCGGCGTTCTACGAGCTGGACACCGCGCAGCGCGACCTGCGCATCTCCATCGAGACGATCACCGCCGTCGAGGACTCCCCGGCCGGACGGCGAGCCGTGAGCGACTTCGCGGCGCTGGGCACCCGGATCGACCAGGTGAGCCAGGAGTACATCACCGTCGTCGACGCCCACGACCTGGACCGCGACGACCTCGACTCCGCGGCGGCCACACGCGCCCGCGCCGAGCTGACCCGGACGAAGGAGGCGCTGGAGCGGACCAAGGGCGAGCTGGACCGCTTCGAGCAGGGCCTCGGCGGCCTGCTGGAGCAGGCCGAGACGCAGCTCGCCCGGCTCGCGCCCGCCGTCGAGCGGGCCCGGCAGGGGCTGCTCGCCGCGTCGAACGCGCTGGACGCCGCCCGCGCCGCCGGACTCTCCGCCGACGATCTCGCGGCCCGACTGGCCGCGCTCTCCCCGAGTTGACGAAGCTGAACGAGGGCGCCGGGCAGCACGGCATCCGCGACACCCTCCAGCGCGCCGACCGCGTCGCCCGCGAGGCCGAGGCCGTACGCGGCCGGGCGGCGCGGCTGCCGGAGACCGCGGCGGAGACGGACAAGCGGCTCAGCTCCCTGCGGACCCGCACCCAGGCGCTGCACACCCGCGCGGGGAAGGTCGAGCCGGTGCTGAGCGAGCTGCGCCGCCGGTTCAGCGCCGACTGCTGGCAGGACCTCCAGCAGGTGCCGGACGAGGCGGTACGGGCGGTGCGGCAGGCCGAGGAGAAGCTGCGGGAGGCCCGGAAGGCCCGCGACGAACAGCGCTGGCCGGACGCCACGTCGCTGCTGTCGACCGTACGGGCCCTGCTGAACACGGCGGACGAGGCCGTCAAGGCGGCGGGCGACCGCCTCCAGCGGCTGAACGAGGTGAGCTTCGACCAGACCGCCGAGGTGGAACGGACGCGCTTCGCCATCCGCGACGCGCAGCGGCTCGCGATGGCGGGGCGGACGACGCCCGACCCACGGCACGCGCGCCCGCTGGACGACGCGGTGGCACGGGTCGACCGCGCGGTGGCGGGCCTCACCGGGCGGCACCCGGACTACTGGCGGTTCCTCACGGAGCTGGACGCGGTGAAGGAGACCGTGCAGCGGGTCGTGGAGCAGCTCCGGCAGGAGATGGGCGCGGGCGGCCCCGGCGCGGGGCCCGGCCAGGGCCCGGGGCGGGCCCGGCGGAACGGCCGCTGAGCCCGGCGCCGTACGGCCGTCGGCGGCCCGTCACGCCCGGCGGGCGGCGTACGGGCGGCGGCTATGCTTCCGGGCATGCCGCGATACGAGTACCGCTGCCGCCGGTGCGGGGACGACTTCGAACTGAGCAGGCCGATGGCGGAGTCGGGCGCGCCCGCGCCGTGTCCGCGGGGCCACGACGACACCGTGAAGCTGCTGTCGACGGTCTCCGTGGGCGGCGCCGCCCCGGCACCGCGCGGCGGTGGCGGGGGTGGCGGCGGTGGCTGCTGCGGGGGCGGCTGCTGCGGCTGAGCCGCCGGGGGGCGTCCCCGTCCCGGTCGTCCCGGCGGCCCCGGCTCTCCCGGTTGGCGGCGGGGCGCGGTGGGCGGATGCTGGAGGGGCGCCCCTCCCGTCCGGCGGGGCGCCCTCGACCGAGGAGGCCGCCATGGCCACACTGCACACCCTGCGCCACCCGCGCCGCCGCCCGAGCACCGTGCTCGACGAACACCTTCCCGTGGACCACGGGCTGAGCCAGGTGTACCGGGTGGGGGCCGGACTCGTCGGGCTCCTGCTGCTGGTCTTCGGCGTCCTCGGGTTCACCGACCGCGTCGGCCTCTTCGACCGGGGCGGGGACACGGTCGCCGGACTCAGCACCAACGGCGCGCTCAGCACGGTGTCCGTGGTCGTCGGCCTGCTGCTCTGCTACGGCATGGTGCGCGGCGGCAACTTCGCCTCCACCCTCAACACCGTGCTCGCGGTGGGCTTCCTGCTGAGCGGCTTCGTGAACCTGGCGCTGCTCGAACGGGACGCCAACATCCTCGCGTTCGAGCTGCCGAACGTCCTCTTCAGCTTCGCCGTCGGCCTGCTGCTGCTGGTCTTCGGCATGTACGGGCGGGTCAGCGGCGGCCTGTCGCACGACAACCCGTACTGGCGCGCCCGCCACCCCGACCAGGCCGCGCGCGAGGACCGGCACCGCGCGCGGGCGCTTCCCGGCGACCCGCGTCGGCGCCCGCTGCCGCCGCCCGCGGCGCGGGACCGGCGACGGGCGGGCGCGGTCCCGGACGTACGGGATGAGCGGGGCGTACGTGGGGAGCGGGGCGTACGCGGCGTACGGCGGCGGCGCGGCCTCCGGGGGTGAGCGCGGCTCCGGCGGCTACTCCCGTGCCAGCACCGCCAGCGCCTCCCGCAGGATGCGCTCCCCCGCGGCCACCCCACGCTCGTCGAGCGCCGCGACGTGCGCGGCGTCCCAGCCGCTGTCGGCCAGTTCGCCGTGTCCGGGGCGCCAGCCGTGGTCGGCGGCGAGCAGCAGGTCCGAGTCGAGGAGCGAGTCCCCGGCCGCGTACGTGACGGGGGCGCCGGTGCGGCGCGCGACCTCCGCGACGGCGGCGCTCTTGGTGAGCGGGCGCGGCACCGCGTAGATCTTGCGGCCCTGGAGCGAGACGGTCCAGCCGCGCGGCCCGGCCCAGTCGCCCAGCTCCTTCACGTACGTGTCGGGCAGCCGTTCCCGGTCCACCACCAGGTACGCGAACAGCTCCTCCGCCACCCGCTCCTTCAGCAGCCAGTCGCTGTCGGCGGAACGGCGGAGGTGGGCGCGTACCTCGTCGAGGGGCGCGCAGCCGGTCAGTTCACGCCGTACGTGTGCCTGCCACGCCGGATCGGACTCACCGTCCACGAGCAGGTGACCGCCGTTCGCGCACACCGCGTACGCCGCGGGCGGGCCGGGCAGCCGCACGCGCCGGTACTGCTCGCGGGTCCGCGTCGTGGTGGGGACGAGCACGGCCCGCGCGGCCAGTTCGGCGTAGAGCGCGGCGGCGGTCTCGGTCATGTACGACAGCGGGCGGCGCTCGTACGTCTCGACGCAGAGCAGCCGGGGCGCCTCCGGGTCCGGCATGGTCAGGCCGAGGGCCGCCGCCGAGTAGATCAGCGTGCGGTCGAGGTCGCTGGCGACCAGCACGGCGCGCGCGCCGCCCCGGCCACCGTCCGCCGCCGTGCCCGTGCCCGCCGCCGTGCCCGTACGCGTGCCCGTGGTCCGTGGACCGGTCACCTGGCCGCCTTCCCGTCCGCGCCCGTGGCGCCCCTGGTGAAACGTGGATGGATCAACCCGACGCAGCTGTACGGCAGCCCGTCGACCTCCTCGACCGGCACACCGCGCTGCCCGGCGAGCAGGCGTACGTGCTCCAGGTCCCGCCCCGCGCCCCGGCGCGCGAGCACCCGCCAGGGCACACGGCGCAGCAGCACGCGGGTCGTCTCACCGACGCCCGGCTTGACCAGGTTCACGTCCCCGATCCCGTACTCCTCGCTGATCCGCTCCACCGCCCGCCAGCCCTCCCAGGTCGGCGCGCGGTCGGCGGCGAGCAACGCCCGCACGTCGTCCGCGACGGCCTCCCGCACCTCGTCGAAGCGCGCGGCGACGGTGTCCAGGAAGAGGCCGGAGACGTCCGCGTCCGCCAGCTCGCGGTAGAACTTCCCGCCGTGGAAGTCGTCCGGGCCCACCAGGTCGGCGCGGAGCACCGTACGCGAGATCAGCCCGGACACCGTCGAGTTGAGGCACGCGGAGGGGATGAGGAAGTCCTCGCGGGTGCCGTACGTCCGCACGCAGCCGCCGGGGTCCGCGAGCACCGCGATCTCCGGGTCGAAGCCCGGATGAGGGGCGACGGCGTCGGCCAGCTCGCGCGTGATGGCGCCCTTGCCGGTCCAGCCGTCGACGAAGACGACGTCGGCGGGGTCGTGGTGGGCCGCGAGCCAGCGCAGCGCGGTGGTGTCGATGCCGCGTCCGCGCACGATGGACAGCGCGTAGTGCGGCAGGTCCACGCCGTGCGCGTGCCGCGCCCAGCGCCGCATCAGCACGCCGACCGGCGTACCCGCACGGGCGAGCGAGACCAGCACGGGGCGCGGGCCGCGCTCGGCGAGCACGGTGTCCGTCACCGCGCCGACCGCGCGGGCGATGCGGGCGGCGGAGTGGTCCAGGGCGCCGTGGAAGAGGCGCTGGTACTCCTCACTGGGCTGGTACTCGACGGGCAGCGACTCCGCGTAGTGCGCGCCCCCCTGCTGGATCGCCTCCTCGCGCTCCTCCGTGGGCGCCTCCAGCCGTACGTCGGACAGGTCCTGGAGCAGCCAGCCGACGTCGTCCGGCGCGTACGACGAGAACGCCGGGCCGCGCAGCGGGCGCGGCAGCGGCACGTACGAGGGGAGCGCGGCGCACAGCACCGCGCCGGTGTGCGGGGCGAGGCACGCGAGGAGGCCGTCCGGGGCGTGCAGGGCGGGGGTGTCGGCGGTGGAGTCGACGACCGCGACGACGGCGTCGAAGCGGCGGGCGGGGTCGGCGCCGGGGGCGACGTTGTACGCGTACCGCTCGGCGGCGGAGGGCGTGGGCGCGTCGGGCGGGAGGGTGGGGTGGGGGGCCTCGTGGCTGCCGTCGTGGCCGCCGTGGACGTCGTGGGCGGGGAAGGTCAGCCGGGTGCGGATGGCGTACGCCGGGTCGTCCACGGCCAGCACCGGCGACCGGGTCGTGGTGGAGAACCGCACCTCGACCGCGTCGCCCAGCGCCTCCTCCAGCGCGACGGCGAGGCGCAGGGGCGCGTACATCAGCTCCTCGCACCCGAGCACGAGCACCCGCGCACGCTCCCCCGGCACGCCTCCCGCCGGTACGCCTCCCGCCGGTACGTCCGTCCGTACGCCCGCCTCCCGCAGCGCCGCCACGAGCCGGTCCGCCATGCCCGGCAGGGCCGCCTCCAGCCGCGCGCGGTGGCCGGTGGTGAATCCGTGCCGCCCGCCGTCCGGGAGGCCGAGGGGCCAGCCGAGGTCGACCCGTACGGGCGGCCGCAGCGGCGACCGTACGCCGCCACCGGCCGGACCCCCGGCGTGCGCCCCGGCCGCGTGCGCCGTCACCTCCGCGCCGTGCTCCGCGACCAGCTCCGCGCCGCGCGCCAGCGCGTCCGCCGGGAGCCGTACGCCGCCGGTGGCGAGGGCCACCACGTCCACGCGCGCGCCGAGTTCGGCCGCGCACTTCTCCAGCGCGGCGTGGTCGGCGGGCGCGCGCATGTCGACGAGCGCCACCACCACGTACCGCCCGCGCGGGAAGCTCCGGTGCAGGGCGGTGATCGTGTTCCGTACCGTCCGGCCGGTCGAGAACTCGTCGTCGACCAGCACCAGCGGCCCGTCCCCCGCCAGCAGCCGCGGGTCCTCGGGCAGCAGCAGATGCGACGTGGCGTGCGAGTGCTCCTCCTCGAACCCGCCCACGGCGCGCACCCCGCGCACCGCGCGCCGGGTGGAGTGCAGGTACGTCGCGCCGGTGCCCGCGCCGGTGCTCTCGTCCGCGCCGGTGCCCTCGTTCACGCCGTCCGCGACGCTGTGCCCGAGCGCGGTGGCCGTCTCCGCGTAGCCCACCACCACCGCCCGGTCCGCCTCCGCGTCGCCCAGCAGGCGCCGTACGCGTCGGCCGAGGTCGACACCGGTGCCGTGCACCAGGCCGGGCCGCTGCGGTACGTGCTTGCCCAGCAGGTGCGAGACCAGCAGATGGGCGCGTTTCGGGTTGCGGCGCAGGGCGAGGCCCATCAGGTCCCGTACGTCACCGGTCAGTTCGACGCCGAGCCGCCGCGCGACCCACTCCCCCGGCCAGACCTCCGCGCCGGGCTCCCCCGTACGCCCCGCCGCCTGCTCCCGCTGCCGTTCCGCCGTCACGCGCTCCCGCTCTCCGTCGCCGTTCACCGGACCCCCGCCGACAACAGGTCCACGAAACCGATGCCCTCCCGCGCGACGCCGAATACCTCGCCGCGCAGCAGGGTGCGTTCGGCCCAGGCGCGGTGGGGCTTCACCTCGTTCATCTTGTTCGTGTACGCGGAACGCAGCACGCCGCCCCCGTCCCGCTCCGGCCGCAGCACGTCGGTCGCGTCGCTGTACTCCTCGTGCGTGACCACCGACAAGGCGTGCACCGGCGCCACGTGCGAGGGGTGGATGCAGGTCTTGCCCAGCAGCCCGTTCGCCCGGTCCATCTCGATCTCGCGCAGCAGCCCGTCCATGTCGTGCTCGATGAGGGCCGTGCGCAGTTCCTCCGCCCGCCCGCTGAGGAACGGGCTCTGCCGCAGCTGGGGCTTGAACATGCGTTCCTGCAACCGGAAGTACTCCCACACCGGCCCCGTCACGGTGAAGCCCGTGCCGTCGGCGCGACCCAGCACGTTGACCACGTCACCGATCACCGAGGCGACGAGCTGCACGTCGTACGCGGTCATCTCCGGCGTCCTGCGCAGCCCGTACGCCGAGCACAGGTCGGTCACCCCGAGGCGCAGCGCCAGCACCCGCTGGCGGTGCTCGTCCACCGCGCGGGCGATGCCCGCCAGCGTCTCCGCGCGAGTCTCCAGGTGCAGCAGCTCCGGCGACTCCAGCACGGGCATCGCGAGCAGACGCCGCCCGCCGCCCGTACCGGTGTCGACGGTGCCGGTGTCCGCCAGCGCCTCCAAGAACGGCAGGCCCGTGACCGCCGTGAACTTCGGCAGCACGAACCCGGCGAGCAGCCGCACGGCCGGGCCGAGCCGCTTCACCAGGTCCGGGATCTGCTCGGGATGGCGCACCCGGATGAACAGCAGCAGCGGGCCGCCGTCACCGGCCGCGTCCCCCTCGGCGGTGAGCCGGTCCAGCCGGGCGAGCTGGCGTACGAGGTTCTCCTCGGCCTCGGCCACCTCGCCGTCGTCGATCGAGTCCTCCAGGCACAGCACCATGGACACGACGCCCCGGTCCGCCTGGCGCAGCACGTCGTCCGCGAGGCGGGGGCGGGTGGCCGGGCTGTAGAGCGTGGCGCCGAGCGCCGAGGCGAGCGTGCGCAGCGGTGAGGTGGGGCCGAACTCCGTCGGGTCCCGGTGGAACAACGTGCGCTGGACGTCGGGCGCGAGATGCCTGAAATGGCGCATGGAACCCCGTCTTCCCGTCTGACCGTGAGCTGCTTCCACCCCTGGAAGGGGCGACTTCTGGCCACTCATCGTACGTTCGGATCGGGGTACCGGGCGTGCCCGAGCGTGCCCACACAGGTGAAGAACGGGTTACCGCCAAGTATGGACAGCCGTCCGGCGTTGTCCGCGACGGGCACCGGAGGGCAGGATTGTGCGTATGACCCACACAATGGTGAAGGGCTCGAACATTCAGCTGAGCGCCCGGACGGTACGCGCCGTACTGCGCTGGACGCCTGGTTCGGGCGTGCCGGATGTCGATGCCTCTGCGCTGGTGCTGGGTGCGGACGGACGGGTCCGCTCGGACGACGACTTCGTGTTCTACAACCAGCCCCGGCACCCCTCCGGCCTGGTGCGCCACCGCGCCAAGGCGCGCGGCGCGGACGGACTGATCGACACGGTCGAGGCGGACCTGTCGGCGCTCGACGACGCCGTCACGTGCGTGATGCTCGCCGCGTCGGCGGACGGCGGGTCCTTCGCCGGCGTACGGGACCTCCGGCTCACCCTGCACGACGCGGCCGGCGACGAACTGCTGGCCACCTTCCCGATCCAACCGGAGACGGGCTCCGAAACGGCCATGATCTGCGGCGAGTTGTACCGCCGCGAGTCGACGTGGAAGTTCCGCGCCCTCGGCCAGGGCTACGACACCGGGCTGATCGGGCTCGCGACCGAGTTCGGCATCTCGGTGGACGACGGGAGCGCCGACCCCTCGGGGCTCCCGGCCCAGCCCGGCGCCACCGTGCCGGAGCCGCCGTCGGAGCCGGACGTCCCGCAGCCCCAGCCCGTACCCGAGCCCCGGCCCGAGCCGCAGCCGAGCCCCGAACCGCCGCCGCGGCCGCCGGGCCCGCCGCCGGGTCCCGGGCCGGAACCGCAGCCGCAGCCCGCGGGGGCGCACCCCGCCCCGGCCGCCTTCACCGTGCCCGACGAGCAGGCCACACAACCGGCGTACGGCTACCCGCCGCAGCCGCAGCACCCGCCGACCACCCAGCCCGCGTACGGGTACCCGCAGCCCGTCTACGGCTATCCGCACCACCCCGACCCGGCCGCCGCCCACGCCCCGGGGCCCGGCCACGGGCCGGGGCGTGGGCCGGAGACGACGGAACTGCCGCCGCAGGGGCCCCAGTTCCTGAACCGTTGAGGACGTCTCTCCGCGAGCGCGCGCACCGGCGGTGCGCGCGCTCCGGCGCGTCCGGGGCGGTAGGTCGTGGGCGGGTGCGTCGTGGGCGATAGGGCCGGGGCGGCTCAGATCTTCGACTTGTAGCCACGGCCCCACTGGAGGCCCCAGCCGTACAGCCGGTCCAGCTCCGACTGGAAGCCGTACACGTAGCGCACCTCGCGCCGTACGACCAGGTCGCCCTTGTTGTCGTGCTCCATCAGCAGCACCGCGCACGAACGGGCCTGCGGGGCATGCTGGTCGACGGCGACCTCGACCCGTACCCCGTTGCCGGGGATGAGCGTCAGCAGGGCGTTCGCGCGGTCGAACGCCGGGGTGTTGTCGTAGATGTAGACGAAGAACAGCATGCGCCTGATCTCGTCCTTGTGGTCGAGATTGACGTAGATCGTCTCGCCCGACGGCGAGCCGAACCGGTCGTCACCGGTGAGCTTGACGAACGGCGGCGCGTGGAAGTCCCCGAAGAGCTTGCCGAGCGGCTGGACCACGCCCTTGCTGCCGTCCACCAGCTCGTACATGCAGGCCAGGTCCAGGTCGACGTTGACCACGCCCTGGGTGTGCGCCTGCACCACCTCCGGCTTGAACGCGCGCAGCGGGTGCCGCAGCGAACTGCCCCGGTACGCGCGGCCCGTCATGTCCGAACTCCGCATCCGCCAGGAGAGGTTGACCTGGAGGCTGCCCGTGTCGCTCCCCTGCTTGGTCAGGGACAGCACCGAGTTGCGCTTCGTCAACTCGACCGCGTACGTGGACGGGCCGCCGACCGTGTCGAACTTCGGCCACTTCCCCATCCCCTGCCGCCAGTTCTCCCACAGGGAGACCATCTCGTACCCCCACACCCACTCGGTCGTACGGCCAACTGCCGCGGGGCGGCGCCGAGTCCGACTCGACGCCGCCCCGCAGAGAGCGTTCCTCATTCGGTCCGCGATGACACACCCGCGGCCTGGACGATCACACGCCCGACGATACCTCCGGCTTGGACTCGCTCTCCTCGCCACCGTCGTCGTCCCCGCCACCGGCCGCCGCGATCGCGTGGTTGCGGCGGACCGAGGACCAGAACGAGAGACCGATCAGCGCGACCCCGATCAGGCCGGTGACCACCTCGTGGATCTCGTACTTGATGGTGACGAGGAGGATCGCGGCGAGCGCGCCGATGGCGTAGTGCGCGCCGTGCTCCAGGTAGACGTAGTCGTCGAGGGTGCCCTGACGGACCAGGTAGACCGTGAGCGAACGGACGTACATCGCGCCGATGCCCAGACCGAGCGCCATCCAGAAGATGTGGTTCGTGATGGCGAAGGCACCGATGACGCCGTCGAACGAGAAGGACGCGTCCAGCACTTCGAGGTAGAGGAAGAGGAAGAACGCGGCCTTGCCCGCGACGCCGACCAGCGTCGGGTCCTTGCCCTCGCGCCTGGCCTCTTCCTCGGCCTCGTGCTCGCGCTCGTCCTCCTCTTCGAGCTTGTCCTCGAAGTGGCCGGAGAGGCCGGCGACGACGAGATACGTGATCAGACCCGCGATGCCCGAGAGCAGCACCGTCGACGTCTTGTCCGCGTGCGTGCCGCCGTGCTGGTGGGCGGCGGTGGCCACGGTGAGCGCGGAGACCAGGAGGACGATCAGGGCGATGCAGGCGGACAGCATGTCGACCTTGCCGAGCCTGGACAGCGGACGCTCCAGCCAGCCGATCCACTTGATGTCCCGCTCCTCGAAGATGAAGTCGAGGAAGATCATCAGCAGGAACATCCCGCCGAACGCGGCGATGGCCGGGTGGGCGTCCGTGACCAGCTGCTCGTACCTGTCCGGGTTGTCGAGCGCGACCCGGACCGCCTCGATCGGGTCGATCTTGGCGCTGACGGACACGATCACGACCGGGAAGACCAGCCGCATTCCGAAGACCGCGATCAGGATGCCGATGGTGAGGAAGATCTTCTGCCAGAAGGCGTTCATCTTCTTCAGCACACCGGCGTTCACGACCGCGTTGTCGAAGGACAACGAGATCTCCAGGATGGAGAGGATCGCCACCACGGCGAAGCCCTCCCACCCCCAGAAGTACGCGGCCAGAGCCAGCCCGACAGCAGTGATGCCGAAGGACCAGCCGAAGGTTTTCAGAATCACTGGCTACCCAATCGTCTGAATCTCTTGCTGAGACGCTCTTTACGAAACGTTGACTCCGAAGTCTAGGGCGATGCCTCGCAGCCCGGAGGCGTACCCCTGGCCGACTGCACGGAACTTCCACTCGCCGCCGTGGCGGTAGAGCTCGCCGAAGATCATCGCGGTCTCCGAGGAAGCGTCCTCCGTGAGGTCGTACCGGGCGAGCTCCTGCCCGTCTTCCTGGTTGATCACACGGATGTACGCGTCGGTGACCTGACCGAAGGTCTGGTGCCGGGAGTCGGCCTCGTAGATGGAGACGGCGAAGACGACCTTGTCGATCTGCCCGGGGACACCGGGCAGGTCCACGAGGACTGTCTCGTCGTCGCCGCCGGAGCCGCCGACCAGTTCGTCACCGGTGTGCTCGACCGAACCGTCGGGGCTCTTGAGGTTGTTGTAGAAGATGAAGTACTCGTCCCCGAGGACACGGCTGTTCGCGCAGAGCAACGCGCTGGCGTCGAGGTCGAAGTCGACGCCGGTGGTGGAGCGGGCCTTCCAGCCGAGGCCGATCTGCACCTTCGTCAGGTTCGGTGCGGCCTTGGAGAGGGAGACATTGCCCCCCTTGGCGAGCGTGACACCCATGTTGTTTTTCCTCTCCCCTGTGATGCGCCCAGTGTGGTGAAGCGCTCGGCGCCGCACACTTCCCCGACCGGGAAGTGTGCGGCGCCGTACCTTTGCCGAGATCAGGTGGACCCGTGGACGAGTGACCTGCCGGTCCTGTCGTACGTCAGACGTTGACGCCGAAGTCCTGAGCGATACCCCGCAGACCGGAGGCGTAGCCCTGGCCGACCGCGCGGAACTTCCACTCGGTGCCGTGCCGGTAGAGCTCGCCGAAGACCATGGCGGTCTCGGTCGACGCGTCCTCGGTGAGGTCGTAGCGCGCCAGCTCGTTGCCGTCGGCCTGGTTCACCACGCGGATGTAGGCGTTGCGGACCTGGCCGAAGCTCTGCTGACGGGTCTCGGCCTCGTAGACGGAGACCGGGAAGACGACCTTGTCGACGTCGGCCGGCACACCCGCGAGGTTCACCTTGACGACCTCGTCGTCGCCCTCGCCCTCACCGGTGAGGTTGTCACCGGTGTGCTCGACCGAGCCGTCGGGGCTCTTGAGGTTGTTGAAGAACACGAAGTTCTGGTCGTTGGTGACCTTGCCCTCCGCGTTCACCAGCAGCGCGCTGGCGTCGAGGTCGAAGTCGGCTCCTGTGGTGCTGCGAGCGTCCCAGCCGAGACCGACCATCACGGCGGTCAGGCCCGGGGCTTCCTTGGTCAGCGAGACGTTGCCGCCCTTGCTGAGGCTGACTCCCACGAGTCCTCCTGACAGTTGCTGGTGAGGAGCACGGCGTGCCCCCGTGTCTTACGGATGCTGCTGGATCAACGATTCGATCCTAGTGAGCGGTTCCCCTCCCACCCAGGGAAACCACTCAGAGAGTTCCGATCGCCTTGATGTACTCGTTCAGGTCACGGGCGTCCGGCAGACCGTTGATCACGGTCCAGCGCACGACGCCCTCCTTGTCGATGACGAACGTTCCACGCACCGCGCAGCCCTTGACCTCGTCGAAGACGCCGTAGGCCCGGGAGGTCTCGCCGTGCGGCCAGAAGTCCGACAGCAGCGGGTACTCGAGGCCCTCCTGCTCGGAGAAGACACGCAGGGTGAAGGGGGAGTCGTTGGACACGGCGAGGAGCTGGACGTCGTCGTTGACGAAGTGCGGCAGCTCGTCGCGGAGGGCGCACAGCTCGCCCGTGCACACACCGGTGAAGGCGAAGGGGTAGAACAGCAGAACGACGTTCTTCCGGCCCTTGAAGTCGGAGAGCGCAACGGTCTCGCCGTGCTGGTTCTTCAGAGAGAAGTCCGGGGCCTTGGCGCCGACCTCGAGAGCCTTCATGGGTTCGCTTCCCCTCGGTAGTGCGGTGAGTGACGAGGTCAAGCGTACGCATGCCCCGTCACGAAGCCCCCGGCAGCCATGGCTGCCGGGGTGCACTCACCCGGGGGCGCCCGTACGGCTGCCGCCCGTGGGACCTTCTACCGCTTGCCGGACTTCGCCGCCTTCGGGGTGACCAGCCGGGAACCGGTCCAGTCCTTGCCCGCGTTCACGTTGCTGGTCTGCGCCAGCCCCGCGGTCTGCGCGGCCTCGCCGATGTCACTGGCCTCGACGTAGCCGGGACGGCCGGTCTTGGGTGTCAGCAGCCAGACAGGGGCGCCTTCGTCGATCATCGTGGTGGCGTCCACCAGCGCATCCGTCAGATCGCCGTCCTCCTCGCGGAACCACAGCATCACGGCGTCGGCAACGTCGTCGTGATCCTCGTCGACGAGTTCCGTGCCCGTGATGGCCTCGATTCCCTCACGGAGTTCCTGCTCGGCGTCGTCGTCGTAGCCGAGCTCCTGGACCACCTGCCCGGGCTGGAAACCCAGCCTGGCGGCAGGGTTGGTCCGCTCCTCCGCGTGGTCCGCGGTCGCGCTCACGGATTGCCTCCTGTCTCTTCCGGTATCAGTCTTGCGCCTCGCACATACGCGAGGCATGGGCCGTAGTCCACACGGGCGGGACGGATCGCGCAAGTACCCGACCGTGCATCCCGCCCATACGTTGACGTGTCATCCCACAATGCATGATCGAGAGGGGTTCGCACCAGATCGATCCACCCGGCCGATGCCCGGATTGCCCCGGCTGATCCTCGCGGACCCGGAGGGTTACCCATCAGTAGAGATGACGTTTCCCCGGCAGCAGTACACGATGGAGTCGGCGCGATACCAGGCACTACACGACCGAACAGCGAAGGAACAGCGTGGCTTCCGGATCCGATCGCAACCCGATCATCATTGGCGGCCTTCCCAGCCAGGTCCCGGATTTCGATCCCGAGGAGACCCAGGAGTGGCTTGACTCGCTCGACGCTGCCGTCGACGAGCGCGGCCGGGAACGGACCCGTTATCTCATGCTCCGGCTCATAGAGCGCGCCCGCGAGAAGCGCGTGGCGGTACCGGAGATGCGCAGCACGGACTACGTCAACACCATTGCCACCAAGGCCGAGCCCTTCTTCCCCGGCAACGAGGAGATCGAGCGCAAGGTCCTCAACGCGACGCGGTGGAACGCGGCCGTCATGGTCTCCCGGGCCCAGCGTCCGGGCATCGGGGTGGGCGGCCACATCGCCACCTTCGCTTCCTCCGCCTCCCTCTACGACGTGGGCTTCAACCACTTCTTCCGGGGCAAGGACGACGGCAGGGGCGGCGACCAGATCTTCTTCCAGGGACACGCGTCGCCCGGCATCTACGCGCGCGCGTTCCTCCTCGACCGCCTCAGCGAGGCGCAGCTGGACGGCTTCCGACAGGAGAAGTCGCGGTATCCCGACGGCCTCTCCAGCTATCCGCACCCGCGGTCGATGCCCGACTTCTGGGAGTTCCCGACGGTCTCCATGGGCCTCGGCCCGATCGGCGCGATCTACCAGGCCCGGATGAACCGCTACATGGAGGCCCGCGGCATCGCCGACACCTCCGCCTCGCACGTCTGGGCGTTCCTGGGCGACGGTGAGATGGACGAGCCGGAGTCGCTCGGACAACTGTCCATCGCCGCGCGCGAGGGCCTCGACAACCTGACCTTCGTGGTCAACTGCAACCTTCAGCGGCTCGACGGCCCCGTGCGCGGCAACGGGAAGATCGTGCAGGAGCTGGAGTCCGCCTTCCGCGGCGCCGGTTGGAACGTCATCAAGGTCGTCTGGGACCGCTCCTGGGACCCGCTGCTGGCACAGGACCGCGACGGCGTGCTCGTGAACAAGCTGAACACGACGCCCGACGGTCAGTTCCAGACGTACGCCACGGAGTCGGGGGCGTACATCCGCGACCACTTCTTCGGTGGGGACCAGCGGCTGCGGGCGATGGTCGAGGGCATGACCGACGACCAGATCCTGCACCTTGGCCGCGGCGGCCACGACCACCGCAAGGTGTTCGCGGCGTACAAGGCGGCCAAGGAGCACAAGGGCCAGCCGACGGTGATCCTGGCGCAGACGGTGAAGGGCTGGACCCTCGGTCCGAACTTCGAGGGGCGCAACGCGACCCACCAGATGAAGAAGCTGACCGTCGAGGACCTCAAGCGCTTCCGCGACAGGCTTCACCTGCCGATTGCCGACCGGGAGCTGGAGTCCGGCCTTCCGCCGTACTACCACCCGGGCCGGGACTCGGAGGAGATCCAGTACATGCACGACCGCCGCAAGGAGTGCGGCGGCTACGTGCCGACCCGGATCGTGCGGGCGAAGCCGCTGCCGCTGCCGCCGGACAAGACGTACGCCGCGGTCAAGAAGGGTTCCGGGCAGCAGCAGATCGCCACCACCATGGCCTTCGTCCGGCTGCTGAAGGACCTGATGCGGGACAAGGAGATCGGCAAGCGCTTCGTGCTGATCGCCCCCGACGAGTACCGCACGTTCGGTATGGACTCCTTTTTCCCGTCGGCGAAGATCTACAACCCGCTCGGGCAGACCTACGAGTCCGTCGACCGGGAGCTGCTCCTCGCCTACAAGGAGAGCCCCAACGGCCAGATGCTGCACGACGGCATCTCCGAGGCGGGCTGCACCGCGTCGCTCATCGCGGCCGGGTCCGCCTACGCGACGCACAACGAGCCGCTGATCCCGATCTACGTCTTCTACTCGATGTTCGGTTTCCAGCGGACCGGTGACCAGTTCTGGCAGATGGCGGACCAGCTGTCGCGAGGTTTCGTCCTGGGCGCGACAGCCGGCCGTACGACTCTGACGGGCGAGGGTCTCCAGCACGCGGACGGCCACTCCCAGCTGCTGGCGTCGACGAACCCGGCGGCCGTGGCCTACGACCCGGCGTACGCGTTCGAGATCGCGCACATCGTGCAGGACGGTCTGCGCAGGATGTACGGCGAGGACAGCGAGGACGTCTTCTACTACCTCACCGTCTACAACGAGCCGATCCGGCAGCCCGCGGAGCCGGACAACGTCGACGTCGAGGGCATCCTGAAGGGCCTCTACCGCTACCGGGCGGGCGAGAAGGGCGCCGTCGGCGCCCAGATCCTCGCCTCCGGTGTCGCCATGGCCTGGGCCCTGGAGGCACAGCAGATCCTGGCGGAGGAGTGGGACGTCAAGGCGGACGTCTGGTCCGCGACCTCGTGGAACGAGCTGCGCCGCGACGCCGTCGACGCGGAGGAGCACAACCTGCTCCACCCGGAGGAGGAGCAGCGCGTCCCCTACGTCAGGCAGAAGCTGGAGGGCACCGAGGGCCCGAAGGTGGCGGTGTCGGACTGGATGCGCGCGGTGCCGGACCAGATCTCCCGCTGGGTACCGGGGACGTACCAGTCGCTCGGAGCCGACGGGTTCGGCTTCGCCGACACCCGGGGCGCGGCACGGCGCTTCTTCCACATCGACGCGCAGTCGATCGTGCTGGCCGTGATCACGGAGCTGGCCCGCGAGGGCAAGATCGACCGTTCGGCGCTGAAGCAGGCCATCGACCGCTACCAGCTGCTGGACGTGTCGGCGGCGGACCCGGGCGCGGCGGGCGGCGACGCATAACCACCCGCGCGGGCACGTGAGTCGAGGTGAGGGTCCGGCCACCGGCCGGGCCCTCACCGCGTTCCGGGCGGCGACGCCGAGACGCCGTACGAGTGCTGCTCCCGTCATCAGCGCTCCCAGATCTTGAAGGCCCGTACCTGGTAGGCCGATTCGGGGGTGTAGGAGCCGTCGGGGTGGGTGTGGAAGTCCCCGGTCGAGGCGCACTCCGCGCTCTGGTAGAGCGTCACAGGCCTGCCCGTGTGGTTGGCGTAGGCGTCCGCGGTGAAGCCCTTCGGCAGCACGACACAGCTCTCGATGTCGGTGTCGGCCAGCTCGAACGTCAGCCGCTCCCCCTTGAACTGCGGCTTCTCCCACAGGCACAGCTGCCCGGCGCCGCAGTCACCCAGTCGGCCCCCGGCCGCCACGGCCTGACCGGGCGTCAGGAACCCGGTGGCCACGGCGACGACGGTGGCGGCGGTGAGCGCGGCGGTCACGGCACGGTGTGACGCGCCCGCCGGGCGGGGCGAGCTCCCGGTCGCGCGGGTCCCGGTGCCGGTCGCGCGGCTGCCGGACGGGACGGGCTGCGTGTGGACGGCGGATCGGCGGTGGCTGTTCATGGTGGTCACTCCCCGTTCGGGGCCGGACGGCGTTCCGCCCGGCGATGTGACCAGCCTTCAGCCCCAACTCGCCTGCTGCCAAGCATGATCGGCCCGATTCACCGGTACCGGTGGCGGAGTTGTCCACAAGCCGCAAGTTGTCCACAGGCCCCGGCGAAGGGCATGGCGGAGGGGTACGGTTCCGCAGATCCGTACCCCTCGTCGCACCCCCGTGGGCCGGGCGGAACGCGCGTTCCGCCGTCGTCAGATGTGCACGGACGGCCCCGCGTCGTTCTCGCCGCTCTTGGTGAAGACGGCCACCCCGGCCGCGAGCACCGCGACGATCCCCGCACAGGTGAAGGCCAGACCCATACCGGAGACGAACGACCCATGCACGACATCCGTCATCGCGCTCGCGACCTGCTCAGGCGTGCCCTTGGGCGGGTCGGGCGCATAGCCGACCTCGGCGGCGCTCTTCAACTGCTCGGCCTGGCCCTCCCGGAGCGGGGGAAGGTCCGCCTCGGACCACTTCCGGGGCAGCACGGTGTCCACCCGCGAGGCCATCACGGCGCCGAGCACCGCCGTGCCGAGGCTGCCGCCGACCTGCATGCCCGCCTGCTGGAGACCGCCCGCGATCCCGGCGTGCTCCAGCGGCGCGTTGCCCACGATGACGTCGGTGGCACCGACCATGACCGGCGCGAGACCCAGTCCCAGCATCGCGAACCAGAGCGAGGTGGTCACGGAACCGCTGTCGGCGTCCAGCGTGGACGTCCCGAACATCGCGACGGCGGTGACGAGCATCGCCACGACCAGCGGCACGCGCGGGCCGATCCTGGTGATCAGCAGACCCGCCAGCGGCGAGGAGACGATCATCATCAGGGTCAGCGGCAGCAGGTGGAGACCGCTTTCGACCGGCGTCATCCCGTGCACGTTCTGGAGGTAGAACGTCACGAAGAAGAGGCCGCCCATGAAGCCGAAGGCCATGAGGACCATCAGCGCCGTGCCCGCCGACAGCGGGACGGACCGGAACATCGCGAGCGGCAGCAGAGGTTCGGCGGCCTTGGTCTCCCAGTACGTGAACACCGCGAAGGAGGCGAGCGAGACGAACAGGAACACGAGGGTTCCCGAGTCTCCCCAGCCCCATTCCGGGGCCTTGATGAGTGCCCAGATCAGGCAGAACATCGCTCCGGACAGCAGCACGATCCCCGGGATGTCGAACGACCTCGGCGCGTTCTCCGCACGGTGGTCGGCCAGGATCGTCAGTCCCATCACCAGGGCGAGGACACCGACCGGGACGTTGATGAAGAAGACCGACTCCCAGCTCACGTGCTCGACGAGGAGTCCGCCGACGATGGGACCGGCCGCGGTCGAGGCACCGATGACGGACCCCCAGGCGCCGATCGCCGCGTTCAGCTTCTCCGCGGGGAAGGACGCCCGCAGCAGGCCGAGCGCCGCGGGCATGAGGAGCGCGCCGAACAAGCCCTGGAGCACCCGGAACGCGATCACGAGGGACACGCTGCCGCCGAAGCCGATGGCGGCGGAGGCGGCACCGAACCCGACGACGCCGATCAGGAAGGTCTGCCGGTGACCGAAGCGGTCACCGATCTTGCCGGCCGTGATCAGGGCGACGGCGAGCGCGAGCAGATAACCGTTGGTGATCCACTGGACGTCGGCAAGGCTCGCACCGAGGTCCCGCTGGATCTCGGGGTTGGCGATGGCGACGATCGTGCTGTCGAGGGCGACCATGGTGACGCCGAGCGCCACGGTGAGAAGTGTCAGCCAGGGACGACCGCGTACTCCACTGGCGGTCTCCCTACTCCCCGGTTCCGGCGGCTCCTGCCCGTCCTTCGTGGCCGTGGAGGTCTGGTAACTCATGCGAAAAAGATTAGTGTCAGCCGCTGACAATTGACAAACCAATCAATGAGTCGGTAAGTGTCAGGCAGCTCACAACGACCGTGGGCGCGAGGACTGGAGGTGCCGGACCGTGACCGGCCTGCGTGAGCGCAAGAAGCAGCGCACCCGGGATTCCCTGATCCGTGTGTCGCACGAGCTGTTCGTCGACAAGGGGTACGACGAGACCACCGTCGACGAGATCGCCGACGCGGTGGACGTCTCCCAGCGCACGTTCTTCAGGTACTTCGCGAGCAAGGAAGCCGTCGCCTTCGCGCTCCAGGACGAAGTGGAGTCCCAGTTCATCGACGCCGTCGCGGACCGGCCCGCCGACGAGGCGCCGCTCCGCGCGCTGCGCAGCGCCCTCGACGCGAACTGGAGCCGCATAGGCGACGCGATCCAGGAGGTCGTACCGATCAGCGTGCACATGCGGTTGTCGCAGGTGATCGAGACGACTCCGTCCCTCCTCGCGGTGCAGATGCGCCGCGCCTCGGAGACGGAGGACCGGCTCGTCACCGTCCTCGCGACCCGCGAGGGCCTCGACCCGCGCGAGGACCCGCGCCCGCGGGTCCTGGTCGCGCTGTTCGCCGGGGTCATGCGTGCGGCCGGGCGCCAGTGGAGCGCCGGTGACGACATCACGGTGGAGAGCCAGCGGCGGGCGGTCGAGCAGTGCATGGACCTGATGGGCCCGGTGCTGAGCGACGACTGGTCGGCCCGCCCCAGCCGCACGGAAAGCTGAGTCCGGACCGTCCGGACAGCGTCCGGGAACCCTTGTGGGGCACGGATTAACGCGCGTAGCGCAGCAGAGGGGGACGTGCGGGCAGCCGCCGCATACGATGGCCCACATGGGTGATGTACTGGCTGGAATTCATTCCACCTGGGAGTTCGACACGGACTCCGTGCTCATCCGCTTCGAACGGGGGATCCGCACACCGAAGCTGTTCCACGTACTCGCGGAGCGGCGGATTCCGTACGAGGCCCTGAGCACGGTCGAGATGGCGCCGGGCGGGAAACGCGGCACGGTCGCGTTGCGCATGGTGCCGCGGGAGGGCGCCGATCCACTGCTGGAAGTCGCTGACGGGCAGCTGAAGGAGGCCAGCGACCCGTACCGGCTGGTGCTGCCCGCCGAACGGGAGCTGCTTGCCGACTACTACGCCACCGAACTGCGCTCCGCGCTGGGCCCGGACGCCGACAAGCCCGCCGAGCGCCACCTCGTGGAGGCGCCGCCGCCACCGCTCAACTTCAAGGCGTACGACGGCAAGGCGTCCTTCGACGGCAAGTCCGTGACGTTCCGCTGGTTCTGGACGGGTGCGTCGTCCGCGAAGTGGCGGGCCGGGGACCAGTCGTTCAGCGTGGACGAGCTGGAGGGCGTGGAGTGGCGGTCGCCGGAGGTGTTCCAGGGGCACCTGCGACTGCGCCGCCATGCCGGCGACGGCCCGCAGGACTCCGGGGACGCGCCGGAGGCAGAGGCGGACCAGGACCCGGCAGCCGTGGTGTTCGGTCTCGGATACGGGCTGGTGTACGAGTCGCTGCCGTTCGCCGCGTCCGTCCTGGCGGCCGTGCGCGCCGCCGAACCCGCCATGGCGCTGGAGACCGCACACCACGGTGACTCGCGTCGGCGCCAGCGCGACAGCGCGGAGCGGATGGGCCGCGCGGACCCGGCGGACATCGCCGAACGCATTCGGCACCTCGGCGAGTTGCACGAGGGCGGGCTGCTCACGGACGACGAGTTCTCGGCGAAGAAGGCGGAACTCCTCGCGGAGTTGTGAGCCCGCCGGGGCGGGCGGGATTCACAGGGTCCGGGGGACAGCTCCCCCGGCCCGGGTCTCGCCGGGCGCCGAGCAGCGCGGCGCGTCCGTCCGCCCGTACTCGTGCGCGCCGACAGCAGTGAGCGACCGCCGATGCGGAGCACCGCGTCGGAGCACCCCGGCGGCGCACGCCGTCAGACCGCCACGTCAGTCGGATCACGACCGCGTCGGACCACCACCGCGTCGGACCGCCGCGTCAGAGTGCCGCGAGCACCGCGTCCGTGAACGGGGGCCACGCCTCGACGGCCCACGGCCCGAACGCCCGGTCCGTCAGCACCACGCAGGCGGCCCCCGCGTCCGGGTCCACCCACAGGAACGTACCCGCCTGCCCGAAGTGCCCGAACGTACGCGCCGACGACGAACCCCCCGTCCAGTGCGGCGACTTGCCGTCCCGGATCTCGAAGCCCAGCCCCCAGTCGTTCGGCGCCTGGTGCCCGTAGCCGGGCAGGACGCCCTTCAGCCCCGGGTGGACGACCGTCGTCGCCTCCCGCACCGTGACCGGCGCGAGCAGCCGCGGCGCCTGGAGCTCCGCCGCGAAGCGCGCGAGGTCGTCCGCCGTCGAGACCCCGTCCTTGGCGGGCGACCCGGCCAGCCGCGTGCCGGTCATGCCGAGCGGCCCGAGGACGGCGTCCCGCAGGTACGTCTCGAAGGGGATGTCGGTGGCCTTGGCGATGTGGTCGCCCAGCACCTCGAAGCCCGCGTTGGAGTAGAGCCTGCGGTCGCCGGGGGGCGCCATCACGCGGTGCTCGTCGAAGGCGAGGCCGGAGGTGTGCGAGAGCAGGTGACGGACGGTGGACCCCTCGGGCCCGGCCGGTTCGTCCAGCTCGATCGCGCCTTCCTCGACGGCGACGAGCGCGGCGTACGCGGCGAGCGGTTTGGTGACCGAGGCCAGCTCGTACGGGTGGTCGGTCCGCCCGTACGTCCCGGCGAGGCTTCCGTCCGCCCGTACGACGGCCGCCGCCGCGGACGGCACCGGCCAGCTCTCGATCGTCCGCAGCGCGCTCTCCATGTGCCGAAGCCTAACGCGCCCGTAACCGACCCCGGCTCCCTCTTGCTTCGAGTGCGCTCCAAGTCCGTAGCGTGCGGGTATGACCGTGACGGAGACGCACACAGCGGAAGAGGCCACCGCGCGGGACGACTGTGTCGCCGACCGGCGGGTGCTGCCGCCACGCCCGGAGGGCAAGGACCGGTACACGATCAGCGAGGTCGCGGCCTGTACGGGACTGAGCGCGCACACCCTGCGCTGGTACGAGCGGATCGGCCTGATGCCGCACGTCGACCGCTCACACACGGGCCAGCGCCGTTTCACCGACCGGGACCTGGACTGGCTCCAGCTGGTCAACAGACTGCGGTCGACGGGCATGCCGGTGGCGGACATGGTGCGGTACGCGGAGCTGGTACGGGCCGGGGAGCACACCTGCGGTGAGCGGCTGGAGCTGTTCGAGGCCACGCGCCGGGACGTGCTGCGGCGCATCGAGGAGCTTCAGGAAACCCTCACGGTCCTCGACTACAAGATCGACATCTACGCGAACGCCCAGCGGGCGTCGGAAGGGACGTGAGTCCATGAGCACGGACAGCGGCACGGAGAGGATCCCGACCGCGCGGCTCGGCAACGGCGGTCCGGAGGTGGGTGTCCAGGGCCTGGGTTGCATGGGCATGAGCTTCGCCTACGGCCCGACCGACGCCGACGAGGCGCGCGCCACCCTGGAACGGGCCCTGGAGCTGGGCGTCACGTTCTACGACACCGCGGACGCCTACGGGGCCGGGGACAACGAGGAGTTCCTCGCGCCGTTCGTCGCCGCGCACCGCGACGAGGTGGTCGTCGCCACCAAGTTCGCGTTGAGCATCCCCGCCGACGACCCCACGAAGCGGATCGTCCGCAACGACCGCCCGTACCTGCGGGAGTGCGTCGAGGCCAGCCTCCGCCGCCTCGGCGTCGACGAGATCGACCTCTACTACATGCACCGCAAGGCGCCCGAGGTGCCGATCGAGGAGAGCGTCGGCGCCATGGCGGAGCTGGTACGCGAGGGCAAGGTCAAGCACCTGGGCCTGAGCGAGGTGACCGCGAGCGAGCTGCGCGCCGCGCAGGAGGTGCACCCGATCGCGGCCCTCCAGTCGGAGTGGTCGGTGTTCAGCCGGGACATCGAGGAGGGCGTCGTCGACGCGGCGCGGGAGCTGGGCGTCGCCCTCGTCCCGTACTCGCCGCTCGGCCGCGGCTTCCTCACCGGTGCCTTCGCGGACGCCGAGAAGGACCTGAGCGCCGGTGACCAGCGGCGCGTCCACCCGCGCTTCACCGGCGACAACGCGGCGAAGAACGTCTCGCTGCTCGCGCCCGTACGCGAGATCGCCGCGGCCCACGGCGCGACGCCCGGCCAGGTCGCCCTCGCCTGGGTGCACCAGCGGGCGGCGGCGCACGGGCTGACGGTCGTCCCCATCCCGGGCACGCGCAGGCGGAGCCGGGTGGAGGAGAACACCGGCGCGACGCGCGTCGAGCTGTCGGCGGCCGAACTGGCGCGGCTGGAGCCCGTCGCGGCGCAGGTCTCCGGGGCGCGCTACCCCGACATGACGCTCACGTCCGCCGGGCGCGACTGACCCGGGCGCAGCGCCGGGAGCGTACGCCCGCGAATCGGTACGGACGTACGCTCCCGGCCGCTCGACACGGCGCCGCACCGCACGGCCTCGACACCGCACGGCCATCACACCGCACCGGCCCTGACCAGGGCCGGGGTTCAGCCGTAGACCGGTTCGGCGTGCATCTCCCAGAGCAGCAGTTCCGCGTCGCCCACCGCTCGCGCCTCCAGTCCCCGCGCGTCCGTCACCCGCGCCGCGTCCCCCGCGGCGAGCCGCTCCCCGCCGAGGTCCACCGCGCCGCGTACGACGTGGACGTACACCCACTCCGCGTCGGGGACGGCGGTACGGGCGCCGTCCCCCAGCCGCCGTACGTGCAGCACCGCGTCGGTGCGCGGCATCGCGTACGGCGTGCTGTCGGCGATGCCGCGCACCACCTCGTACTCGGGCTCGGCCCACGGGTGGTCCGCCCTGTCGCCCCGGCCGCCGCTGCCCCCGCCCCCGGCGTCGCCGCCGCCACGGGGCCCGGGCACGAGCCACATCTGTACGAAGCGCAGCTCCCCCTCCCCCGCGTTCCGCTCCGCGTGCCGGACCCCGTCGCCCGCGCTCAACCGCTGCACGTCACCGGGGCGTACGACCGTCACCCTGCCCGTCGAGTCCTCGTGCGCGAGGAGCCCCTCCACGACCCAGGTCACGATCTCGACGTCGCGGTGCGGGTGCGTGTCGAAACCCGCGCCGGGTGCGAGGCGTTCCTCGTTGCAGGCCACGAGCAGGCCGAATCCCGTGTTCTCCGGGTCGTAGAAGCCGGAGAAGGAGAAGGCGTGCAGGGTGTCGATCCCCGCCGTGCCGTCCCCGCCCCGATAGCGGTCCGCCGCGCGCCACAGCTGAAGCATGCGGTCAAAGGTAATCCGCCCCAGGCCCCCCGTAACCCGTCCGATGAGGCAGGCTGGTCATGTGCCTGAAGCAACCGAGCCCGCCGAACCGCCGTCCAACCGAACGACCGACCACCCCCACATCGCCACGTTGAGAAGGCTGGAGCAGTCCTCCGGCAAGCTCGCGGCGGCCGCGATCGCGCGGATGGACGAACAGCTTCCCTGGTACCGCGCGATGCCACCGGAGAACCGCTCCTGGATCGGACTGGTCGCGCAGGCGGGCATCGCGGCGTTCACCGAGTGGTTCCGCCACCCGGAGACGCCGCAGGCGATCAGCACGGACGTCTTCGGCACGGCGCCGCGCGAGCTGACCAGGGCCATCACGCTGCGTCAGACCGTGGAGATGGTGCGTACGACCATCGAGGTCGTGGAGCGCGCCATCGACGAAGTGGCCGCCCCCGGCGACGAGTCGGTGCTGCGCGAGGCCACGCTCGTCTACGCGCGGGAGATCGCCTTCGCCACCGCGCAGGTGTACGCGCAGGCCGCCGAGGCACGCGGCGCCTGGGACGCGCGACTCGAATCGCTCGTCGTCAACGCGGTGCTGTCCGGCGAGGCCGAGGAGGGCGCCGTCTCCAGGGCGGCGGCACTGGGCTGGAACTCCCCGGAGCACGTGGCCGTTGTCCTGGGTACGGCGCCTGACGGCGACAGCGAGTTGACCGTCGAGGCCATCCGCCGCGCCGCCCGGCACGCCAAGCTCCAGGTGCTCACCGGCGTGCTCGGGGACCGGCTGGTGGTCATCGCGGGCGGCTCCAACGACCCGTTGCGCGCCGCGAAGTCGCTGATCGGGCCGTACGCGCCCGGCCCCGTCGTGGCCGGCCCGGTGGTGGGCGACCTGCTGTCCGCGACCCGGTCCGCGCAGGCCGCCGCGGCCGGACTGCGGGCGTGCGCGGCCTGGCCGGACGCGCCCCGGCCGGTGCTCGCGGACGATCTGCTGCCGGAGCGCGCGATGGCCGGAGATCCCATCGCCGCCGAGCTGCTGGTGGAGGAGATCTACAGACCGCTGGAGGCCGCCGGTTCCGCCCTGCTGGAAACCCTGAGTGTCTACCTGGAGCAGGCCACGAGCCTGGAAGGGGCCGCACGCATGCTGTTCGTGCACCCCAACACCGTGCGCTACCGGCTCCGACGTGTGACTGATGTCACCGGATGGCTACCCTCCGATGTGCGCTCCGCGTTCACGCTGCGTGTCGCGCTGATCCTGGGGCGACTGGCCGACGGGGACGCGCAGCATTAGCCAACCCCCGGGTTTTTGTCGTGCCCCGACAATTCCTCCGACACTTCTTCGTACCGGTCCCCACGGGCGGTGGACGCCGTCCGCAAGAGAGAGTGTGAGAGTGCTCGTACTCGTCGCTCCCGGCCAAGGCGCCCAGAAGCCTGGCTTCCTGTCCCCCTGGCTCGACCTCCCCGGCGTCACCGAACGCCTCGAGGAGTGGTCGGCCGCCATCGACCTGGACCTGATCCGCTACGGCACCGAGGCAGACGCCGACGAGATCCTGGACACCGCCGTCGCCCAACCCCTGCTGGTCGCGGCCGCGTTGGTGTCCACCGGGGCCCTGCTGGAGGGCCACGACCCGGTCCGCGCCCTCGGCGCCACCAGCGGCCACAGCGTCGGCGAACTCGCCGCGACCGTCACCGCGGGCGTGCTGCCCGCGGACACCGTGATGTCCCTCGTACGCACCCGGGCCGACGCCATGGCCGACGCGGCCGCCGTCACCGAGACCGGCATGGCCGCGGTGCTGGGCGGCGAACCGGAGGCCGTCACCGCGTACCTGGCGGAGCTGGGCCTCACCCCGGCCAACATGAACGGCGGCGGCCAGATCGTCGCCGCGGGCACCACCGAGCAGGTGGCCGCGCTGGTGGCGGCCCCTCCGGAGGGCGCGAAGGTCCGCGCGCTGAAGGTCGCGGGCGCGTTCCACACCTCGCACATGGCGCCCGCGGTCAGCACGTTGGAGACCGCCGTCAAGGACGTCGACCCGAGCGACCCGGTGATCCCGTACGTCTCCAACAAGGACGGCCAGGTGGTCCGTTCGGGTACGGAGATCGTCCGGCGGCTGGTCGGGCAGGTCGCCAACCCGGTCCGCTGGGACCTGTGCATGGAGACGTTCGGCGCGCTGGGCGTGACCGCGATGATCGAGGTCTGCCCCGGTGGCACCCTCACCGGCCTGGCCCGGCGGGGACTGCCCGGCGTGGAGCGGGTCGCGCTCAAGTCCCCCGATGATCTCGATAAGGCCCGCGCGCTCGTGAGCGAGCACGAAGCCGCAGCGGCCACCGCTGCCGGCACGGCCGAATAGCCGAGGAGGAGCCGGACAGCATGACCGCCAAGATCAGGCCCGCGAAGGGTGCCGCTCACGCGCGCATCCACGGCGTCGGCGGCTACCGCCCGACACGTGTGGTGCCGAACGAGGAGATCCTGAAGCACATCGACTCCTCGGACGAGTGGATCCGTTCCCGTTCCGGCATCGCCACGCGGCACTGGGCGGGCCCGGACGAGACCGTCGCGGAGATGAGCCTGGAGGCCGCGGGCAAGGCGGTCGCGGACGCGGGCATCACCGCGGAGCAGATCGGCGCCGTCATCATCGCGACCGTCTCCCACTTCAAGCAGACCCCGTCGATCGCCGCGGAGATCGCCGACCGGCTCGGCACCGAACGGGCCGCGGCCTTCGACATCTCCGCCGCGTGCGCCGGGTTCGGCTACGGCCTGACCCTCGCCAAGGGCCTGATCATCGACGGCAGCGCCGAGTACGTGCTGGTCGTGGGCGTCGAGCGGCTGTCCGACCTGACGGACCCCACGGACCGGTCCACCGCCTTCCTGTTCGGGGACGGCGCGGGTGCCGCGATCGTCGGACCGGCCGAGGAGCCGGGCATCGGCCCGTCGGTCTGGGGCTCCGAGGGCGACAAGCACCACGCCATCGAACAGACCGTGCCCTGGGACGCGTACCGCGACCAGCACCTCGAGAAGTTCCCGGCACTCCGCCAGGAGGGCCAGACGGTCTTCCGCTGGGCGGTGTTCGAGATGGCCAAGGTCGCCCAGCAGGCGCTGGACGCCTCCGGGGTCACGACCGACGACCTGGACGTCTTCATCCCGCACCAGGCCAACATGCGGATCATCGACTCGATGGTGAAGACACTCAAGCTGCCGGACCACGTCACCGTAGCCCGTGACGTGGAGACGACCGGCAACACCTCGGCCGCCTCCATCCCCCTCGCCATGGAGCGGATGCTGGCGACCGGGCAGGCCAGGAGCGGGGATCTCGCGCTCGTCATCGGGTTCGGGGCGGGTCTGGTCTACGCCGCGACGGTGGTTACCCTCCCCTAGCAAGATCCCGTACGGCGTCAACGGACGCCGTGGGCAGTACCGCACAGCAAGTTCTCAGCGCACAGCAAGCCGGAACACACCAGAAGGAGCGCCGCACATGGCCGCCACGCAGGAAGAGATCATCGCCGGTCTCGCGGAGATCGTGAACGAGATCGCCGGTATCCCCACCGAGGACGTCCAGGAGGACAAGTCCTTCACGGACGACCTGGACGTGGACTCGCTGTCGATGGTCGAGGTCGTCGTCGCCGCCGAGGAGCGCTTCAACGTGAAGATCCCGGACGACGACGTCAAGAACCTCAAGACGGTCGGCGACGCCACCAAGTACATCCTGGAGCACCAGGGCTGAGCCGGACTGTCGCTGCCCTGCGGTGGCGCCGGCTCGCCACCGCGTACCCCTCAACCGTGGAGAAATCATCCCGATGAACGCGACCCACAAGTCCGTGGTCGTCACCGGTATAGGCGCAACCACACCGCTGGGTGGCGACAGTACGTCGACCTGGGAGGCACTGGTCGCCGGCAAGTCCGGAGTCGCCCTGATCGACGAGGAGTGGGCGACCGACATGCCTGTGCGCATCGCCGCGCAGGCGGTCGTCGACCCCGCCACCGAGTTCACCCGTCCGCAGGCCCGGAAGCTCGACCGCTCGGCACAGTTCGCCCTGGTTGCCGCGCGGGAGGCGTGGAAGGACGCGGGCTTCTCCGGCCGTGCCGGTGAAGTCCCCCTGGAGGACGGCGCGAAGGGCGCCACCGTGGACCCCGACCGGCTCGGCGCGGTCGTCGCCTCCGGTATCGGCGGCGTCACGACGCTGCTCGCGCAGTACGACGTGCTCAAGGAGAAGGGCGTACGTCCCGTCTCCCCGCACACCGTGCCGATGATGATGCCGAACAGCCCCTCGGCCAACGTGGGTCTGGAGTTCAACGCGCGTGCCGGCGTGCACACTCCGGTCAGCGCCTGCGCGTCCGGGACCGAGGCCATCGGCTACGCCATCGAGATGATCCGCTCGGGACGTGCGGACGTCGTCGTCGCGGGCGGTACGGAGGCGGCGGTCCACCCGCTGCCGCTCGCCGCCTTCGGCAACATGATGGCGATGTCGAAGGCCAACGACGACCCGGAGGGCGCGTCCCGCCCGTTCGACGTCGGCCGGAACGGCTTCGTCCTCGGTGAGGGCGCCGGTGTGATCGTGCTGGAGTCGGCGGAGCACGCCGCCGCCCGCGGCGCGCGGGTGTACGCGGAGGCGGTGGGCCAGGGCGTGTCGGCCGACAGCCACCACATCACCCAGCCGGAGCCCAGCGGGAACGGCATCGCGCACGCGTTGCAGAACCTGCTGGAGAACTCCGACCTGAAGCCGTCCGAGCTCGCGCACGTCAACGCGCACGCGACCTCGACGCCGCAGGGTGACGTCGCCGAGATCAAGGCGATGCGGAAGGTGTTCGGCGACGACACCGACCACATGGTGGTGTCCGGCACCAAGTCGATGACCGGTCACCTGCTGGGTGGCGCGGGCGGTATCGAGACGGTGGCGACCGTGCAGGCGGTGTACCACCGACTGGCGCCGCCGACGATCAACGTCGAGAAGCTCGACCCCGAGGTGGAGGCCGACGTCGTACGCGACGAGGCACGGGCGCTGCCCGACGGCAGGATCGCCGCGCTCAACAACTCGTTCGGCTTCGGCGGGCACAACGTGGTGCTGGCCTTCCGTACGGTCTGAGTGACCGTCGGGCCCGCACCGGTCCGACGGTTGTCGAGGGGTGGTTCCGCGCCGCAGGGCGCGGGGCCACCCCTCGCGCGTGCGAACGCCCGCCGGGCCGGTGCGGGCGCGTTCGCTACGCGAAGCTGGCGTAGTACGAGGCGGCCATGTCCTCGCCGCCGTGGCCCTGCCGGGAGGCGCGGCGGAAGCGTTCGGCCCCGGCGGCCGCGACGTCCAGCCGTACGCCCGCCGACTCCGCAGCCTCGACGATCAGGCGGGCGTCCTTCTCGGCGGTGTCGACGGCGAAGCTCGGCTCGAACCGACCGGCGCGGATGACCTCCGACTTGGCCCGCAGGTAGCCCATGTCGAGCGGGCCGCCCGCGACCGCGTCGAGGAAGTCGCCGGGCTCCACGCCGAGTCCCTCGGCCAACGCGACGGCTTCGGCGACGCCGTGCGTGACGGTGAGGACCCAGCTGTTGCACACGAGCTTGAGCCGGGTCGCGGCCCCGGGCTCTCCGCCGACCCAGACCGTACGCGCGGCGACGGCGTCGAGCACCCCGGCGAGCGTCGTACGCGCTGCTTCCGGGCCTGCGGCGAGCACGGTCAACTGCCCGTTCTCGGCGGGCTCCCGGGTGCCCAGTACGGGGGCGTCCACGAATGTCAGGCCCCGCTCGGCGGCGAACCCCACGAGCGGAACCAGCCCCTCCGGTCCCGTGGTGCTGCTCTGCATCCACACCGCACCGGGACGGAGTACGGGAGCGGCGGCACGTACGGCGTCGAGGCTGGCGGGGCCGTCGTGGAGGACCGTGAGAACGACGCCCGCTCCGTCGGCGGCCTCGGCAGGGGTGTCGCAGACGCGGGCGCCGTCGGCCGCGAGCGGTTCGGCGCGGGTCCGCGTACGGTTCCACACCCGTACGTCGTGGCCCGCGCGGCAGAGGTTGCGCGCCATGGCCGCACCCATGATCCCGGTGCCGAGCACGGCGACTGAAGTGTTGTCAGACATGGGAGCACGCTAGGTCCTCGTACGCCTGCCAGGACAGGACGCGCTCAGACCACTTGGTGCAGCCAGCGCACCGGCGCGCCCTCACCGGCGTGCCGGAACGACTCCAACTCGTCGTCCCAGGGCTTGCCGAGCAGCTTGGCGATCTCCGCCTCCAGGTCGCTCTCGCCCCGCGAGGCGCGGGCGGCGGCGGCGCGCAGCCGGTCCTCCGGGATGAGGATGTCGCCGTGGAGTCCGGTGACGGCGTGGAAGATGCCGAGCTCGGGCGTGGAGCTGTAGCGCTCGCCCTCGGCCGTGGCGCAGGGCTCGGCGGTCACCTCGAAACGCAGCAGGTGCCAGCCGCGGAGCGCGGAGGCAAGCTTCGAGGCGGTGCCGGGATCGCCCTGCCAGGAGAACTCGGCACGCCAGGTGCCGGGAGAGGCCGGCTGTCTGATCCAGTCGAGGTTGACGCGTGCGCCGAGGACACCGGCCACGGCCCACTCGACGTGCGGGCACAGCGCGCGGGGCGCGGAGTGCACGAACAGAACTCCACGTGTCATCACCGGGACCTCCAGTGCGGTTCGAGGGTCGCCTTCCCCAGCGGCCTCGAGTACCTACCGGTCATGCGCCGGTTCAGCGCCTGACATTCTGCGCCAACGGTCACTTGCCTATCAGCTCCCGAGGTTACGAGCAGTAAACACCACTGCGGGCAATTATCCCCGAAAGGGACATGAAGTGACGCGATGTAATCTTCGATTGCGGCCTGTTCTCCGCACCCTCTCTGCTAGGGAAAAGCTACCGCGCGGCGGGCCACGGTGAGTGACGTACCGTCGGATGGGACCCGGAATCAGCCGAGCGGGCGGGAACCGATCACACGGGGGCAACGGATGCGAGAGGCCGAAGGGCACGGGTCGATGCGTACGCGAAGGAGTGCGGTGACCGCGACGGTCGCCGCGGTCCTCACCGGCGGACTGCTGCTGGGCGCGTGCGGCGGCGGCTCGGACGGCGACGGCGACGACGGGTCACGTGGCCGAAAGACGTCTCCGTCGGCGGAAGCGTCGCCGTCCACGGGCGGCTGGGACACGCGACCCGACTCGATCGCGGCCGTGGGTGATTCGATCACCCGCGGCTTCGACGCCTGCTCGGTGCTGTCGGACTGCCCGGAGGTGTCATGGGCGACCGGCACCGACCCGGCCACCCGAAGCCTGGCCGTGCGGCTGCTCGACGAACCCGCGGGCCGCAGCTGGAACTTCGCCGAGACCGGTGCGCTGACGGCCGATCTGCCCGCGCAGATGGAGCGGGCGGCTGCCCGCGAGCCGGAGTTGGTCACCGTGATGACGGGCGGGAACGACGCGTGCCGACCGTCGGTCGACGCCATGACACCGGTGGACGACTTCCGTGCCGATTTCGCGCGGGGGCTGCGCACCCTGCGTGAGAAGCAGCCGCGCGCGCAGGTGTACGTGGCGAGCGTGCCCGACCTGAAGCGGCTGTGGTCGGAGGGGCGGAAGAACGAGGCGGCGAGGCAGGTGTGGAAGCTGGGGATCTGCCAGTCGATGCTGCGCGACGCGGAGGCGACGGGCGCGGCCGCCGAGGAGCGCCGACAGCAGGTCCAGGACCGGGTGGTGGCGTACAACGAGGTCCTTGAGGAGGTGTGCGCCGAGGACCGCCGCTGCCGTTACGACGGCGGCGCCGTCTTCGCGTACCGCTTCACCGGTGACGAACTGAGCAAGTGGGACTGGTTCCACCCCGGCAAGCAGGGGCAGCGGACGCTGGCGCGACTGGCGTACGGGCGGATCACCGCGCCCTGAGCCGGAGCGGTGGGCGTACGGGTCCGGGGCGGTGCCCGCGCATTGCCCGGCTGGCGAGCACTGGACTAGGCTCCGTTCGTCATCTCGATCAGGATTCGATATCTCGAACTTCACCACTGCTCCTCGCAGGGAGAGGCGGGCACCGTGGGGCGTCTCGTACCGGCCGTGACCAGAGCGCTGGACATTCTCGAACTCTTCCTGGACAGCGAAGGCCCGCTCACCGCACCCGACATCACCCGCAGGCTGCAACTGCCGCGGACGACCGTGCACGAGCTGGTGACCACCCTGACCGCACGGGGGTACCTGGTGCCCGTGCCGGACCAGCCGGGACGCTATCGGCTGGGCGTGCGCACCTACCAGTTGGGCAGCCGCTACGCGGAACAGCTCGACCTGGCCGCCGAAGGACGGCAGGTGGCGCGGAACGTGGCCGAGACCTGCGACGAGACGGTCCATGTCGCGGTCCTCGAAGGCATGGAGGTCATCTACATCGCGAAGATCGACAGCACCCATGCCGTCCGTATGGTGTCGGCTGCGGGAAGGAAGCTGCCCGCGCACTGCACGTCGGTCGGGAAGATGCTGCTCGCGTCGCTGTCGGAGGCGGAGTTGGACGCCCGCCTGGAGGCGCACGGTCCGCTGACCGCGATGACGCCGAACTCCCTCACCGAACCCGACGCGCTGCGCGACGCGCTGACCGAGGTGCGCGCCCGGGGCGTCGCGGTCGAGCAGCGGGAGTCGAATCCGGACGTGAGCTGCGTGGCCGCGCCCGTACGGGACTCCGGCGGACGGGTCGTCGCCGCGCTGAGCGTCTCGGTGCCCATGATCCGCTGGAGCGACGAGCGGCGCGACGAACTGGCCGCCCTGGCGGTGAAGGGCGCGGCCGAGCTGTCCGGGCGGCTGGGCCACCGGGGGCGGGCATGACCGGCCGTCCGGAGGTGGCCGTACGGGCGGGCGCCACGCTCGGCGAGGGCCCGACGTGGGATGCCGCGCGGCAGCGACTGATCTGGGTGGACATCCTGTCCGCGCGGGTGCACACCTTCGACCCCGCCGACGGCCGCCGCACGGTGCTGGCCACCGAACAGCACGTGGGCGCGGCCAAGCCCCGCGCCGGCGGGGGTCTCGTGGTCAACCTCCGTGACGGGGTGGGTTGTTACGGTCCGGACGGGCGCTTCGCCTGGCTGCACCGCGCCCCTCTGCCGGGGCGACGCGGGAACGACGCGGCGGTGGCACCCGACGGAGCCCTGTGGGTGGGCACGATGCGCTACGACGAGGGCGCGGGCGGCGGCGCCCTGACCAGGGTCGCCGCGGACGGGTCCGCGGTGACCGTGCTCAAGGGGGTCACCATCAGCAACGGCGTGGGATGGAGCCCGGACGGGCGCCTCATGTACTACGTCGACACCCCCACCCGTCGCGTCGACGTCCTCGACGTGGAGGGCGCGACCGTCACCGGGCGCAGAACGCTCGTGGAACTGGAGCCGGGCGCGGGGATGCCGGACGGGCTGACCGTGGACGCCGACGGGTGCGTCTGGGTCGCGCTGTGGGACGGCGGCGCGGTCCGCCGCTACACGCCGGGGGGCGTGCTCGACCGGGCGGTGGAGATGCCCGCCTCGCGGATCACCTCCTGCGCCTTCGGCGGGGCGGGGCTGACGGATCTGTACATCACGACGGCGCGCACCGGGACGGACCCGGGAGCGGAACCACTCGCGGGCTCGCTGCTCGTACTGCCGGAGGCGGGACACGGGCTGGCTCAGCCTCCCTTCGCGGGCTGATCCCCCGCGGGGCCGGGGTCTTCCGGCTGTTCGTCACCCAGCATCCGGCGGAGCAGGTCACGGAGCATCTTTCGCTCCAGCGAGGTGAGACCGGCGAGCGGCTCGCGCGCGAAGTCGAGCGCGTCGCGGAGCACGTCCGCGGTGGCCCGGCCCTCCTCCGTGGCGGCGGCGACCTTGACCCGGCGGTCGGAGGGATCGGGGCGGCGCTCGACGAGGCCGCGGGCCTCGAGCCGGTCGACTATCCCCGTGACGTTCGACGGCTCGCACTTCAACTGCCTCGCCACGTGCCGCATGGGCGCCGGCTCGCGGGCGAGGAGCCCGAGGACGCGGGCCTGGGCACCGGTCAACGAGTGCTGCGACGCGACCAGTTCGTACTCCTCGTGATACCGCATGACGACGGTCGCGATGAGGTCGACGACCTCGCGGGTGAGCGGGTCGGTACGAGGTTCTGTCGCTGCCATGGAATCAGCCTACAGCATTGCTTGACATCATGAAATATTCAGCCGATGATTCTTTCAGCACCTGAAACACACTGGAGGCCAGTTCCGTGACCCCGTCCGAGTCCTCGTCCAGCTCCGCCGCCGGAGCGCTGCCCACCACCGGCCGCGAATGGCACCTGACGGCCCGCCCCGAAGGCTGGCCGACGCCTGACGGCTTCGCGCTGCGCGAGGCGCCCGTCGCCGCGCCGGGCGCGGGCCAGATCCTCGTGCGCAACCTGTACCTCTCGGTGGACCCGTACATGCGGGGCCGGATGAACGACGTCAAGTCGTACGTCCCGCCGTTCAAGCTGGACGAGCCGATGGAGGGCGGCGCGGTCGGCGTCGTGCTGGCCTCGGAGGCCGAGGGCTTCTCCCCCGGCGACCACGTGCTGCACTTCCTCGGCTGGCGTGAGTTCGCCACGCTCGACGCCCAGCACGCGACCCGCGTGTCGGCAGATGTGGCCCCGCTCAGCAACTACCTGGGGGTGCTCGGCACGACCGGTCTGACCGCGTACGCCGGTCTGCTGGAGTCCGCCTCCTTCCAGGAGGGCGACGCCGTCTTCGTGTCGGGCGCGGCGGGCGCGGTCGGCAGCATCGTGGGGCAGATCGCCCGGCTCAAGGGTGCGTCGCGGGTCATCGGCAGTGCCGGTTCCGACGAGAAGGTCCGGCTGCTCACCGAGGAGTACGGCTTCGACGCCGCGTTCAACTACAAGAACGGCCCGGTCGCGGAGCAGCTCAAGGAGGCCGCGCCGAAGGGCATCAACGTCTACTTCGACAACGTCGGAGGGGAGCACCTGGAAGCCGCCATCAGCTCCCTCAAGGTGCACGGCCGGATCACGATCTGCGGCATGATCGCGCAGTACAACGCCACGGAGCCGCCCGCCGCCCCGCGCAACCTCACCATGGTGATCGGCAAGCGCCTGCGGCTCCAGGGGATGCTCGTCATGGACCACGCGGGGCTCCAGGACCAGTTCACGGCGGATGTCGCGGGCTGGCTGGCGTCCGGCGAGCTGAAGAACAAGGAGACGTTCGTCGACGGTGTCGAGAACACGCTGGACGCGTTCCTCGGCGTGCTGAAGGGCGAGAACGTCGGAAAGATGGTGGTCCGGCTGGACGGCTGACCGTCATCGGCCCCGCCCGGGGGCCCGACGGAGCCGTGGCGTCCGAAGCCGCTCCGCCACTCACCGGGCTCGGGCCGGGAGACCACGGAGATCGTGGACCCGAGCCCGAGTCAGCAACCTGATCAGGAAGGAACCTCCATGCCCATCCAGCCGATCGACGTCAAGTACCAAGCGGTCGCGACGGCCGAGAACGGCCGTGACGGCCGGGTCGCCAGCGACGACGGCCAGCTCGACGTCGTCGTCAACCCGCCCAAGGAGATGGGCGGCAGCGGTGCGGGGACCAACCCCGAGCAGCTGTTCGCCGCGGGCTACAGCGCCTGCTTCCAGAGCGCCCTGGGAGTCGTCGCCCGCAGGGAGAAGGCCGACATCACCGGGTCGACGGTGACCGCCAAGGTCGGCATCGGCCCCACTCCCGACGGCGGCTTCGGACTGACGGTGGCTTTGTCCGCGCACATCCCGACCGTGGACGCGGCCACCGCCAAGGACCTGCTGGAGAAGGCGCACCAGGTCTGCCCGTACTCGAACGCGACCCGCGGCAACATCGAGGTCACCCTCACGGTCGACTGATCGGGCCGCCCCGTTCCGATCACGCCCGTGCCCGTGTGTCCGCCCCGCGCCCCCGCGGAGGGCGGGGCGGACACACCAGGGCACCGGCCCGGTCGACACACATCGTGTCGACACGGCTTCCTGCCTGGCTTCCTGGAGGTGAGCACCCGGCTGAAGGCTCCGCACCGGTACGGCTATGAACCCGCCCGGCGCTTGTTCCACACGTCGAAGCCGACGGCCGCCAACAGCACCAGGCCCTTGATGACCTGCTGGTAGTCGGTACCGATCCCGACCAGCGACATCCCGTTGTTCAGCACACCGAGCACCAGGCCGCCGATGACGGCGCCCAGCACGGTGCCGACGCCGCCGCTCATCGACGCCCCGCCGATGAACACCGCCGCGATGGCCTCCAGTTCGAACATCGTCCCGGCCTGTGGTGTCGCCGCGTTGAGGCGGGCGGCGTAGACGCAGCCCGCGAGAGCGGCCAGTACGCCCATGTTGACGAAGACGAGGAAGGTGACCCGCTTGTCCTTGACGCCGGACAGCATCGCGGCGGCCTTGTTCCCGCCCAGTGCGTAGACATGGCGCCCGATGACGGCGTTGCGCATGACGAAGCCCAGGCCGATCAGGAGTCCGCACATGATGAGAAGGACCACCGGCACGCCCCGGTAACTGGCCAGCGTCATCGCGAAGGCCGCCACCGCGGCGACGATGGCCACGCACTTGAGCACCCACAGGTTGAACGGCAGCACGTCCAGCTCGTACGCCAACTGCCGCCGCCGGTCGCGCCATTCCTGGAAGACGATGACGACGGCCAGCACCACCGCGATGAGCACCGTCAGGTCGTGGTAGTTCTCCAGCGGCCCGCCCTCGGGGAGGAAACCCTGGCTGATCTTCTGGAAGCCCTGCGGATAGGGCGAGATGGACTGGCCTTCGAGCACGATCTGGGTGGCTCCCCGGAAGAGGAGCATCCCGGCGAGGGTCACGATGAAGGAGGGGATTCCGATGTAGGCGATCCAGAACCCCTGCCAGGCTCCGGCAAGGGCGCCGATGAGCAGCGAGATCACCAGGGCCAGTGGCCAGGGGAAGTCGTGCTTGACCATCATCACGGCCGAGAGGGCGCCGACGAAGGCGACCACGGAGCCGACGGAGAGGTCGATGTGCCCGGCGATGATGACGAGCATCATCCCCATGGCCAGGATCAGGATGTAGCTGTTCTGCTGGATGATGTTGGAGACGTTGACCGGCTGGAGCAGTGTGCCGTCGGTCCAGATCTGGAAGAGCACGATGATCAGGGCGAGCGCGATCAGCATGCCGTACTGACGCATGTTGGTGCGTACGGACTCCAACAGGGCCGCGATCAGACCGCCACGGGAGCCGGTCGGTCCGGCGCCCGGAGCGGGGATCGTGGGCTGTTTCTCGGTGATGCCCGTGCTCATCTCTCTACCCTCTGTCCATGGTCATGTGGCGCATCAGCACTTCCTGGCTGGCCTGCGCACGGGGGATGTCACCGGTCAGCCGTCCCGCCGCCATCGTGTAGATGCGGTCGCACATCCCCAGCAGTTCGGGGAGTTCGGAGGAGATAAAGATGACGGCCTTGCCGCGGGCGGCGAGTTGGTCGATGACCGTGTAGATCTCGTACTTCGCGCCGACGTCGATGCCGCGGGTCGGTTCGTCGAGGATGAGCACCTCGGGATCGGCGTTGATCCACTTGCTGAGGACGACCTTCTGCTGGTTTCCGCCGCTGAGGCGGCCGACCTTCTCGAAGACCGTGGGGGCCTTGATGTTCATCGACTTGCGGTACCGCTCGGCGACGCGGCGTTCCTCGTGCTCGTCGACGATGCCGTGGCGGGCGAGCTTGGGCAGGGAGGAGAGGGAGATGTTGCGGCTGATGTCGTCGATCAGATGGAGACCGAACTGCTTGCGGTCCTCGGTGACATACGCGAGACCGTGCCGGACGGCTTCGGGGACGGTACGGGTGCGGATCTCGCGGCCGCCGAGACTGACCGTGCCACCCGCGTACCGCCCGTAGCTCCGGCCGAAGACGCTCATCGCCAGTTCGGTGCGGCCCGCGCCCATCAGGCCGGCGACGCCGACGATCTCCCCGCGCCGAACCTCCAGGGACACGTCGTCGACCACCTTCCGGTGGTGGTCGATGTGGTGCCGCACGCTCCAGCCGGAGATGCGGAGCGCGGTCTGTCCCGCGTCGTCGCCCGCGTAGTGGGTGCGTTCGGGGAAGCGGTGGTCCAGGTCGCGGCCCACCATGCCCCGGATGATGCGCTCCTCGGAGACCTCGGGCTCCGTTCCGGGACCGTCCCGGACGGCGAGGGTCTCCACGGTGCGCCCGTCGCGCAGGATCGTCACGGAGTCGGCCACACGGCGTATCTCACCGAGCTTGTGGGAGATGACGATGCAGGTGATGCCCTGGTCACGCAGTTCCCGGATGAGATCGAGCAGGGTCTCGCTGTCCTCGTCGTTGAGGGCCGCGGTGGGCTCGTCCAGGATGAGCAGCTTCACCTTCTTCGCCAACGCCTTGGCGATCTCGACCAGTTGCTGCCGACCGACACCGAGATCCGCGACGCGCGTCTGCGGTTTCTCCGGCAGCCCGACGCGTTGCAGCAGCCGGGCGGCGTGCCGGAGTGTCTCGTTCCAGCTGATGACCCCTTTGGAGGCGAACTCGTTGCCGAGGAAGATGTTCTCCGCGATGGAGAGAAACGGGACCAGGGCGAGTTCCTGGTGGATGATCACGATGCCACGCCGCTCGCTGGCGCCGATGTCCTTGAACCGGCACGGCTCGCCGTCGAAGTGGATCTCCCCCTCGTAACTGCCGTGCGGGTGCACCCCGCTGAGCACCTTCATCAGGGTGGACTTCCCGGCGCCGTTCTCGCCGCAGATCGCGTGGATGGCGCCCCGACCCACTTCCAGTTCGACGCCGGAGAGGGCTTTGACGCCGGGAAAGGTCTTGGTGATCGCGCGCATCTCCAGGAGGGGCGGGGTCACTTGAGTTGCCCCGCCTTGTAGTAGCCCTCGTCGACGAGCATCTGGGCGTTGTCCTTGTCGACGCTCACCGGGTCCAGCAGGAAGGAGGGCACGACCTTGTTGCCGTTGTCGTAGCTCTTGGTGTCGTTGACCTCGGGCTTCTTGTCGTGCAGGACGGCGTCCGTCATGGCGACGGTCTGCTTGGCCAGCTTGCGGGTGTCCTTGAAGACCGTCTGCGTCTGCTGTCCGCGCAGGATCGACTTCACCGAGGCCAGTTCGGCGTCCTGTCCGGTGATGACGGGGTACGGCTTGGACTTGGCGCCGTAACCGGTGCTCTTGAGCGCGGAGATGACGCCGATGGAGATGCCGTCGTACGGGGAGAGGACCGCGTCGACGCGGGCGGAACCGTAGTTCTTGGAGAGGAGGTCGTCCATGCGTTTCTGGGCGGTGCCGCCGTCCCAGCGCAGTGTCGTGGCCTGGTTCATCCGGCTCTGACCGCTGCGCACCGTCAGCTGCTTGCTGTCGAGGTACGGCTTGAGCGCGCTCATCGCGCCGTCCCAGAAGTACTTGGTGTTGTTGTCGTCGGGGGAACCGGCGAACAGCTCGATGTTGTACTTCTCGTCGCTGTTCTTCTCCAGCTCCAGGGTGTCGACGATGTACTGGGCCTGGAGCTTGCCGACGCGTTCGTTGTCGAAGCTGGCGTAGTAGTCGACGTTCTCGGTGCCGGTGATGAGGCGGTCGTAGGAGATGACGGGGATGCCGCGTTCCTTGGCCTGGCTCAGCACGTTGGTGAGGGCGCTGCCGTCGATGGCCGCGATGACCAGGGCGTCGCGGCCCTTGGAGATCATGTTCTCGATCTGGGCGACCTGGTTCTCGACCTTGTCGTCCCCGTACTGGAGGTCGGTCCCGTAACCCTTGGCCTTGAACTGCTCCACCATGTTCTTGCCGTCGGCTATCCACCGTTCCGACGACTTGGTGGGCATGGCGATCCCGATGGTGGCGTCGTCGGCGCTGCCCTTCTTCTCGTCGCTGCCGCCCTCGCTCTGCTGGCCGCAGCCCGTGGCGGTGAGCGCCACGGCGAGCAGGGTGCCGGCGGCGGCGGTGGCGCGCCGGGTGTACGGGCTTCTCGCACTGCGCATGATGGTCAGTTCCCTTCGGGGGCGGAGGTGGAGGACGGAGCGGGAGCGGAGAGATCGGACGGTGAGGAGGGAACGGGGAAGCGGTCGAGAGGGCCCGGCAGCCGGGCACCGGGCGGTGACATACCGGCGCCCGCGCCGAGCCGGTCGAGGAGGTCGAGAGCGAGACGCCCGCGACGTACGCGTTCCCGCGCGCTGTCGAGGGTGACGTCCCGCAGATGGGCCCCGTACGGGTAGAGGCCGGGGGCCTTGCTGAGGCCGAACTTCAGGTACACGGGCGCGGCGCGGCGGATGAGTTCGGCGATGTCGTACATCCGCACGTAGCCGCCGAGGTCGTCCGGTGACTCCACGTAGAGGTCGACGGGTGCCCGGCTGACGCGGCGGATCTCGGTGAGGTGCCCGAGGGTGAGGTCGGAGGGCACGTTCAGGGAGTCGGCGCCGAGGCGCTCGTGCACGGTGTACGAGGCGGGGTTCACGGGCCCGGTGAGGGCGGACACCTTGAGGGTGGTGTCGGCGGGCAGCAGCCCCGTGGCGCGCATGCGGTGCAGCGTCCACAGCACGCCCTCGTCGGCCACCAGCAGGCAGCGGACGCCGAGTTCGGTGGCGCGGACGGCGTCCTCGACGCACCCGGCGAGCCCGTCGTGGCCGCGCGGGCGCAGCCCGGCGCCGCCGGAGGCCGTACGGGTGGCGGCGCCGATGTCCCAGGTGCCGCGCGGCCCGGTGAACAGGCACAGGTCGGTGCGGTGTGCGGCGCAGGCGGAGACCATCTCGGTGATCTCGGCGTCGGTCAGCATCCACACGCCGCTGCCCTGGCTGACGCGGTGGACGGGCACGTCGAGATCGCCCGCCTCCTTGAGTACGGCCGCGAGCGCTTCCGGGCCCTCGACGGACGGGATCTCGACGCGCCACGCGCCGCCGTCGGGAAAGCGGTGCGGGGAGGCGTCGGCGGGGTCGGGGGCGGGGGCCGGCAGGCCCAGGGTGGTGAGCGCGGGTTCGCCGGGGCGGCGGCCGGTGGGAAGGGTCGTCACGGCTCTCCAGGTGTCGGGCGGTGGACGGTGGACGGCGAGAGACGAAGGAGGACAGGGGAAGGTGTTCGGTATTTCGGACTGCGTTCGGATCATGGGGCGTACGTGGGGGGCGGTGCGTGCCGCCACCCGTACGGTCCCGGGAGGTCGGCGGGTACGGGGTCGGGGGCGGGGGCGGGGAGAACGGCGGGCGGGCCGCGACCGGGAGGCCGGGGCCACGGCCGGAGCGGGCCCCACCCGCCCCGGCCGCCTCACCCGGTCCGGGCGCCCGCCCCTACGGCGTCAGCAGCACCTTCCCCACCGCCGGTTCCCCGCCCCCGACGAGGGCGATCGCCTCGTCGAAGCCGGTCAACGGCAGCTCGTGGGTGATCAGCGGCGCGGGGTCGAGCAGCCCGGCCGCCAGCGCCCGTACGGCGAACGCCCAGGCCGACGACGGCGCCCCGAAGACGGAGCGGACCGTGAGCTGGCTGACCGAGAGGTGCACCGGATCGATCCCCTCCGCCCCCGGCTCGAACATCCCCGTGAGCACCACCCGCCCCCCGCGCCGCGCCAGCAGGCACGCGTCCCGTGCCGTGCCGGGCCCGCCCGCCGTCTCGACGACGAGGTCGAACCGGCCGCGTTCGGCACGGCTCTCCTCCGGGGTGCGGATCTGCCCGGCGCCCAGGGTGAGGGACTGCTCGGCGCGGCTCACCCGCGGGTCGACGACCAGCAGTTCGGCCGGGGAGTACGCCGCGAGGAGCTGTACGGCGAGCAGCCCCAGCGTCCCCGCGCCGACGACCGCGATCCGGTCTCCGAGCCGCGGCTCCCCCGCCAGTACGGCGGCGGCGCTCACCGCCGCGGGTTCCAGCAGCGCCGCGGCCCGCAGGTCCACGCCGTCCGGAAGGAGGTGCAGCAGCCGGGCCGGGGCGAGCACGAAGTCGGCGAAGGCGCCGGGCCGCGTGAAGCCCGTCTCGTCGTACGCGCTCTCGCACAGGCTGGTCTGCCCCTCGCGGCAGCGGTCGCAGGCGAGGCAGGTACGGATGCCCTCACCGACCGTCTTGCGGCCGACGAGCGTGGGCGCGACGCCCTCGCCCACGGCGTCGACGGTGCCGGACCACTCGTGCCCGGGGGTGACGGGGTAGCGGACGTACTCGGGCAGCCGCGTGCCGTCGTACACCTCGCGGTCGCTGCGGCAGATCCCGGCCGCGTGCACGGCGATCCGGGCCTCACCCGGCCCGGGTTCCGGCCGGGGGCCGGTGACCAGGCGGTGCTCGCCTGGCTTGTCGATGACGATCGCTCGGGCGGGTGGTGTCACTTCGGGCCTGCCTTGTCGGGGTCACGTTTCTCCCAGCCTTCGGCCCAGAGGTCGAACCGGGCCTGCTGCTGGGGGAATTCTGCCGCCGCGTCCGTGTCCAGCTCGACCCCGAGACCGGGCGCGTCGGGCAGCGTGAAGTACCCGTCGACGACCTGCGGGGCGCCCTTGACGACGTTCTTGATCTCGGCGTCCGCGAAGTCGTTGAAGTGTTCCAGGATCTTGAAGTTGGGTGTGCAGCCCGCGAGTTGGAGGGAGGCGGCGGTGAGCACGGAACCACCGACGTTGTGGGGGGCGATGAGGGTGTAGTGCGTCTCGGCGGTGGCGGCGAGCTTGCGCGCTTCGAGGATGCCGCCGATGTGACCCAGGTCCGGCTGGATGATGTCGACGGCGCCGGAGGCGAACAGCTCGCGGAACTCGATGCGGTCGTGGATGCGTTCACCGGTGGCGACGGGCTGGTCGACCTTCGCGGCGACCTTGGCGAGCGCCGCGAGGTTCTCGGGCGGTACGGGCTCCTCCAGCCAGGCGGGGGCGTACGGCGCCATCTCGCGCGCGAGGCGTACGGCGGTCGAGGGGCTGAAGCGGCCGTGCATCTCCAGCATCAGTTCGCAGTCGGGGCCGATGGCGTCGCGTACGGCCTCGATGAGGGCGACGGCCTGGACGGTCTCCTGGTGGCCGAGTTCGAGGTGGCCGGTGCCGAACGGGTCGATCTTCAGGGCGCGGTAGCCGCGGGCGATCACGGCGCGGGCGGCCTCGTGGTACGCCTCGGGGGTGCGCTCGGTGGTGTACCAGCCGTTGGCGTACGCCTTCACCCGGTCGGTGACCCGCCCGCCGAGCAGCTGCCAGACGGGTACGCCCAGCGCCTTGCCCTTGATGTCCCAGCAGGCCATCTCCACGCAGGCGATGCCGGACATGACGATCTCCCCGGCCCGCCCGAAGTCGCCGTACTTCATGCGCCGTACGAGGGCCTCGGTGGCGAACGGGTCGGCGCCCTCGACGTGGTGGGGCACGGCTTCGCGCAGGTAGCCGAGGAGGGCGTCGGTGTGGCCGGTCATCCGGGTCTCGCCGACCCCGGTGAGGCCCTCGTCGGTGTGCACCTGGACGTAGGTGAGGTTGCGCCAGGGGGTTCCGACGACATGGGTGGTGATACCGGTGATACGCACGGCAGGCGGCCCCTCCGTAGGTGTTTCGGGTGCGGTGTGCGGGGTGATGGGTCCGGGGGTGGGATACGTGGCGGTGGTGCGGTGAGGCGTACAAGTACGTGGTGCGGGTGCGTGGTGCGGCGTCACGTGTCACGCCGGTGCGGCGCGGGGCGCGGTACGTGGCGGGTGGTACGCGTACGGGTGCGGGGCGCGGTGGCGCGCGGCGGCGGTACGTACGGCCGCGCGGCACGTGCCCGTGGAACGTGTTCGTGATTTCGAACGTCGTTCGAAATGCTGACGTGAACGTAGAACGCGCGACGCGTGACCGTCAATGGCCCGGACGGCACGGGAAGTCCGCGGGAAGGGCACGGCCCGAGAACGCCAGCGGGAGCGGCCGCCCCCGAGCCCGAGGCCCGGCCCCGAGCCTCCCACCGCCCATCCCGGCCCGGCCCTGGTCAGCCGGGCCGAGCCCGGCTCAGCCCGACCGGGCGGGCCCGAACTCGCCCTTCAACCGCATCGTCCGCAGCGCCAGCTCCAGCTCGAAACGGCTGTCGGGGTCGTCGATCTCCGCGCCCCACAACTCCCGTATCTGGCGCAGCCGGTAGCGCACGGTCTGCGGGTGCACCCCGAGCCGACTCGCCACCTCCGGCGCGCCGCCCCGGGTCTCCAGCCAGGCGAGCAGCGTCTCCGCGAGGCGCCGCCCGTGCGTGGGCGCGCAGCTCTCCAGCGGCGCGAGACGGCGCCGGGCGAGGTCCGCGATCAGCTCCTGCGGCGGGAGCAGCACCAGCGCCTCGGTGTACTCGGAGCAGTGCAGGAGGCCGCCGCTGGGCAGCAGACCGCGTTCCATCAGCCCGACCGCGGCCTGCGCCCAGTACAGCGACTTGGCCGCCTGCATCAGCGGCACCTGCGGCCCCATCGCCCCGGTCCAGCCGGCCGTGGCCCGCCGCAGCAGCTCGGCGCGACCGGCGGCGTCGGGCTCGGGTACGACCATGCGCGGCTGGTCGCAGTCCATGTCGAGGAGGACCTCGTCCCCGACGGCGGGCGGTACGGCGGAGCGCGCGGGCCGTACGAGCACGGCGACGGAGACCGTGTTCGGCACCGTCCAGCCGATGCGGGCGGCGCGGTCGGCGAGCAGCTCGGTGAGGTCGCCGGGCGCCCGGTGGTGCTCGGTGAGCAGCAGGTCGAGGAGCCGCCGCTGGAGCCGGAGCCGTTCGCCCGCGCGCCGGGCGGCGGCCTCGGCGTAGCCGCGTACGGACTCCGCGACGAGGCCGTCGAGGAACTGGAAGCCCGCGTCGGCCAGCTCGTACATCGCGGGCGCCGGGATCTCCATCCGGGTGCCGATGTCCGCGAGCCGCCGCCAGGACATGCGGATGCCGAGCCGGTAGATCGCCTGGAGCGAGTCGAGGCTGCGGCCCTGGAGCACCTCGCCGCGGCCGAACTCCTGGAAGACCTGCGGCGGCGGGGGCACCTGCGGGGCCTCCAGCCCCTGGCCGAGGTGCTCGACGAAGTGCTCCAGCGCGCGCCGTATGCCGATGAGCGCCATCGGGTCGCCGGACTCGTCGAGGGCCAGCGGCACCTGCGGGTACTCGCGCCGGATCTCGCCGAGGATGTCCTCGGCGAGTCCGGGCACCTCAGCGAGGGCGCGCTCGGCGAACTCCCGCACACGCAGCGGCGGTACGTCCTGCCAGGCGGAACGCGCCGTGGCGGCGGGCACCGGTCACTCCCCCGGCCCGGTTTCCGCGGGGTCGGGTGCGGAGGTCTCGGACGGCGCCGGGGACGACGCGGGGTCGCCCGGTGCCGCGGACTCGGCGGCGTCCGCCGGTGCCGACGCGTCCGGTGACGCGGAGGCGTCCGCCGGTGCCGACGGCGCGGCCTCCTCCGAGGGCCCCGACCGCGGCGCGTCCGTGCCGAAGTGCACGAGCGGAACGTTGGGCTGCTCCGGCGTCGCGTTGAGCGCGGCGACGATGCCGAACGCCGCCCCGACCGCGAGCACCGCTGCTGCGGCGCAGGTCAGGGCGGCTGCGATGAATCTGTGCATGGCGCGGCAAACCTCTTTCCGTGAATGCGCACCGGCCCCGCCCCAGGGGCAGCTGGCTAAGTTACCCGAGTGTCAAAGAAGCATTGACGCCATGTCAAGGCGTCGCTTACGTTTCCGGCTCATACGGACCCTGTACGGAGCCTGTACGGCTTCCTTACGGCTCCCCCACGGCTTCGTCGAACGCGCACCGTCGCCCGTAGCATCGCCTGACCCTCCGGAGACCCAAACCATGCGCCGTTCCTGTTCCCCGCTCTCGCTGGTCCTGCTGGGTCTCGGCGTGTTCCTGCTGGTCCTGGCACCGATGCTGGCCTGGTACGTCGAGCCGCGCGCCCAGCGCACGCCCATCGACATCGACTCCACCACCGTGCTCGCGGGCACCGGAAGCTACTTCGACCAGCAGGAAGTGGCCACCAAGGACGACCAGAAGCTCACCGTCACCCGCCGGGTGCTGGGGAACGTCTCGGAGAGCGAGAAGCACGGCGTGGCCGTGTGGGACGTGTCGCAGACCATCGACAACCCGAAGACGCTGAAGCTCGCGGACCCGCGGAAGTCGTTCCAGTGGACGACGGAGCGCTGGGTCACCGACCGCGAGACGAACCGCCCGGTGCACTGCTGCGGCGAGACGCCGAAGCGCTTCGGCGGCGACGCGTACCTGAAGTTCCCCTTCGGCATGGAGGAGCGCGGCTACACCTGGTGGGACGCCACCCTCGGGGACACCGTGCCGCTGAGCTACAAGGGCCGCCAGAAGGTCGCCGGCTACGAGGGCCTGCGCTACACCGGCTCCGTGAAGGACCAGGTCAAGGTCGGTTCGCGGCAGGTGCCGGGGGTGCTCGTGGACGAGAAGGACCGCGGCCAGGTGAACGCCGAGGAGTGGTACTCCAACGCCGGGATCGACATCACCGTCGACGAGCGCACCGGCCGTATCCTGCGCGTCAGCATCGCCCCGAAGGTCGTCCTGCGGGCGCCCGGCAAGGACGAGGACAAGGTGACCCTGCTCCAGAGTGACAAGCTGGAGTTCACCGGGAAGACCCAGCGCGAGCAGGTCGACCTGGCCCGTACGGACAGCGACAGGCTGAAGCTCGTCGGGGAGACGGCCCCGGTGGGGAGCGCCGCCGCGGGCGGGCTGCTGGCGATCGGCGGCGGGTTCCTCGTCGTACGCGGCCGGAACCGGCCCGCCGGACAGGGCGCGGCGGGGAGCGCAACGTGATGAATCGCGGGCGCCCCGGAGGCCGGAAATTGTCACCCCGGTGAGTAGCCCCGTTCCCGGGGTGAGCGAACACTGAGCTAGCCACAGCGCACCCCGCCCCGGAACCGCCCCTTCCTGAGCACGACTCCTGAGCACCACGTACCCCCCGCGCCTGTCCCCGTTCGATCCGCACACAGACGAGTTGGAGCGCAGATGCCCCAGCACGTACGACCGTCGCTGGTCTCCCCGCGCGGCGCGGCTCCCCACGCGCCCGCCGCCGACACCGCGTCCGTCACCGCCGTCACCGCCGCTCCCGGCGCGGGCGCCGTCGGTACGGCACACGCCGTCGGTACGGCGAGCGGCGACACCGCGCGTGCCCGGCGGCGCCCGGAGCCGGAGCAGCCCAGACGCATCGTGTTCCTCGCCCGGCGCGACCTGGACAACCCGGCGGCGGGCGGCTCCGAGCTGCTCGTCGACCGGATAGCCGACGGGCTGACCGCACAGGGCCACCAGGTGACCCTGCTGTGCGGCGGCCCGGCCGCCTACCGCGACTACCGCGTCGTCTCCGCCGGGGGCGACGCCGACCACTTCCTGCGCGCCCGCCGCGCCTTCGACCGGCAGGTCGGGGACTGCGACCTGCTGGTCGAGGTCTCGAACGGCATGCCGTACCTCGCGCCCCTCTGGTACCGCGGTCCGACGGTGTGCCTCGTCAACCACGTGCACACCGACCTGTGGGGCATGCGCTACCCGGCGCCCGCCGCCCGCCTCGGGCGCAAGCTGGAGCACTGGGCGCTCGCCAGCAACCACCGCGGCAACCTCAAGATCGCCGTGTCCGGTTCCACCGCCGAGGCGCTGGCCGGGCTGGGGGTGCCGCGCGACGAGATACGCATCGTCTACAACGGCGTCGAGGACCCCGGCCCCCTCGTCCCCAAGGCGCCCGAGCCGCTGTTCCTCGCGATGGGGCGGCTCGTCGAGTACAAGCGCATCGACCTGCTGCTGCGGCTGTGGGAGCGGGTCCGCCCGGTCACCGGCGGGCGGCTGGTGATCGTCGGTGACGGCCCGGAGCGGGCCCGGCTGGAGGCGATGGCCGGTCCCGGTGTCGTCTTCACCGGCCACATCGGTGAGGCCGAGAAGCACCGGCTGCTGTGCCAGGCGTGGCTGCTGCTGCACCCGTCGCTGGTCGAGGGGTGGGGCCTGGTCGTCACGGAGGCCGCCGCCCGCGGCACCCCCGCCGTCGGCTTCGACATCCCCGGCCTGCGCGACTCCATCGAGGACGGCCGTACGGGCCTGCTGGCGCGCGGCGAGAGCTCGTTCGCCGCGCACTGGTGCTCGGTGGCGCTGTCCGCGCAGCGGCGCGAGGCGCTGGGCCGTGCCGCGGAGCTGCGGGCGGAACGGTTCCGCTGGTCGGACACGGTACGCAGCTTCCGTACGGTCGCGGCGGAGGCGTACGCCCGCGCGGCCACACCCTCCCTGAGCCGGAAGCGGGGCTGACGCGGAGTGCGGGACCCCTCGTTCAGAAGATCCGTCGCCCTCTTCCGGGCCTTCATGCGGGAGCAGACGGAGCCCGAGGAGTGCTACGGGCTGCTGGCGCGCGACGCCGCGCAGCAGGTCGAGCGGTACGAGCCGCTGAAGGGCGCGACCGTCGTCGACATCGGCGGCGGGAACGGCCATTTCACGGAGGAGTTCCGGCGCCGCGGCGCACAGAGCTTCCTCTTCGAGCCGGACATGGCCGAGTTGCTCGCGGGCGGGCGCCGCCCCGAGGGCGCGGTGCTCGCGGACGGCTACCTGCTGCCGCTCGCGGACGGCTCCGCCGACGTCTGCTTCTCCTCGAACGTGCTGGAGCACGTGGCCGACCCGGCGACCTTCCTGTCGGAGATGGTCCGCGTGACCCGTCCCGGCGGGCTGATCTACGTGTCGTTCACCAACTGGTACTCCCCGTGGGGCGGCCACGAGACCGCACCCTGGCACTACCTCGGCGCCGAACGGGCCCGCGCGCGCTACCGCAGGCGCACCGGCCACGACGCCAAGCACACCCTCGGCGAGAACCTCTTCGCCGTGCACATCGGTCCCACCCTGCGCCAGGTGCGCGCCCGCGACGACGTGGAGGTCCTCTCCGCGCGCTCGCGCTACTGGCCGTTCCTGCCGGGAGCGATCACGCGCGTGCCGGGCCTCCGCGAGTTCGCCACCTGGAACCTCCTCCTCATCCTCCGGCGGTGCCCCTCATGACCACGAGCGCAATCAGCCCGCCCGCCCCCGCGGGCCCGGGACGGCCGCAGCACGCCAGGACGGCGGCGCTGCCTCCCCCGGACGACCAGCCGCGCGACCGGCGCTGGCTGCTCGCCGCCTGGCTGACCGTGCTCGTCGGCTTCCTGGTGTCGTCGCCGGGCAAGATGACGTTCGAGACGAAGCTCGGCGTCGCCACCGACCCGTGGCGCTTCATCGGTGAACTCGGTGAACTCTGGCACCACCAGGGCGGTTTCGGCGGCATCGCCGACCAGTACATCGGCTACGCCTTCCCGATGCTGCCGTTCTACGCGCTGACCGACCTGCTCCACATCCCGGTCTGGCTCGCCGAACGCCTGTGGCTGTCCCTCGTGGTGACCGCCGCGTTCTGGGGCGCGCTGCGGCTGGCCGAGCGGTTCGGCGTGGGCACCGCCCGCTCCCGGCTGCTGGGTGCCGCGGTGTACGCGCTGTGGCCGACGTTCACCATCGTCATCGGCTCCACCTCGGCCGCGGCCCTGCCCGGCGCCGTACTGCCCTGGGTGATCCTGCCGCTGACCTCGGTCACCGCGTCGCCGCGCGTGGCCGCGGCCCGCTCGGCGCTGATCATCCCGTTCATGGGCGGCGTGAACGCGGCGTCGACGCTCGCGTCGCTGCTGCCCGTCGGCCTGTACGTGCTGAGCCGCACCGGCCGCCGACGCCGTACGCTCGTCGCCTGGTGGACGCCCGGCGTGATCCTCGCGTGCCTGTGGTGGATCGTGCCCCTGCTGCTGCTCGGCGCGTACGGCGAGGACTTCATGCCGTACGTGGAGCAGGCCGACACCACCACCGGCACCATGTCCGCGACGGAGATGCTGCGCGGCGCGGGCAACTGGGTCGCCTACCTCAACTACGGCGAGCCCTGGCTGCCCGCCGGTTGGGACATGGCGACCGGCGTCCTCGCCGTCCTCGCCAGCGCGGCCGCCGCCGCGCTCGGCCTCGCCGGGCTGGCCCGCCGCGACCTGCCGGAGCGGCGCTGGCTGGTGCTGACCGCCGTCACCGTCACCGGGATCATGCTGGCCGGTTACGCGGGCGGGCTGGGCGGCCCGTTCGCCGGGACGGTGCAGGACCTGCTGGACGGGGCGCTGCGGCCGTTCCGCAACATCTACAAGTTCCAGCCGGGGCTCGCGCTGGCGCTCGCCCTCGGTCTCGCCCACCTGGTGGGCCGGTCGACGCTGTCGGAGCGGACCCGTACGGTCCGGGGCGGGCGGTTCGTGCCCGCGGCCGTCGCCGTACTGCTGCTGCCCGGCCTGGCGCTGCCGTACCTCAAGGGCGACATCATGCAGTCCGGCGCGTTCGACGGGCTGCCGAAGCACTGGGAGCAGACCGCGGGCTGGTTGGAGAAGAACTCCCCCGACACCCGCGCGTACGTCACCCCGTCCACCGCGCACGGCATCTACACCTGGGGCTCCCCCATCGACCAGCCGCTCGACGTGCTGGCCGAGTCGCCGTGGGCGCAGCGGGACTTCGTCCCCTTCGGCACGCCCGGCAACCGGCGCGCGATGGACGCCGTGGAGCAGGCGCTGAAGTCCGGCGGCGAGGTGCCGGGGCTGGCGGCGTTCCTGGCCCGCTCGGGCCTGTACGACGTGGTGGTGCGGAACGACCTCGACCCCGGCGAGATCGGCTACGTGCCGCCGGAGACGGTGAAGCGCACCCTGGAGGCGTCCGGCTACCGCAAGGTGAAGGGCTTCGGCCCGAAGATCACCGGCGGCACCATCCCGGCGAACACCCCGGTCGACGTCGTCGGCCTCTACCCGCGCCCGCAGGCCGTGGAGATCTACGAGCCCACGGACGTCGAGCGCCCCGGCGAGGTCACCGCCAAGGCCGCCGCCGACACGGCCGTCGTCAGCGGCGGCCCCGAGTCGCTGCTGCCGCTGGCCGCCGACCCGCGCCTGGCGGGACGGCCCACCGTGCTCGCCGGTGACGACCACCCGGGCATCACCGCCCCCGCGCTCCAGGTGCAGGGCGACGGGCTGCGCCGGGCCGACACCCGCTTCGGGCTGCTGACGAACAACACCTCGGCCACGTACGGGCCGAAGGAACGCAACCACCCCGACAGCGAGCAGGACGCGGGCGAGGAGCCGAAGCAGATCCTGCCGACGGAGGGCACCGAGCACCAGACGACCGCCGACCTGCGCGGCGCGAAGTCGGTGACGGCGTCCAGCAGCGGCAACTGGCTGTTCCACCTGCCGCAGTTCGAGCCGGTCAACGCCTTCGACGGCAACCCGGACACCGGCTGGGCCGAGGGCACCGCGGGCGACCCGGAGGGGCAGTGGCTCCGTATCGCCTTCGACGACCCGACGGACATCCCCGCCGAGCTGAAGATGACGCCGCTCCCCGGCGACCAGGTGCGCGCGGTCCCGACCGGCGTGCGCGTCGAGACGGACCAGGGCGAGGTGGAGAGCCCGCTCCAGGCGAACGGGTCGCAGCAGACCGTCAAGGCGCCCAAGGGCGCGGCGAAGTGGCTCAAGGTGACGATCACCGGCACCGAGAGCGCGCAGCCGGGCCTGACCGGTGCCGGGTTCTCGGAGATCTCCATCCCGGACGTGCAGGTCACCAAGCTGCTGAAGCTCCCCGCGGACGGCGGCGGCGCGGACGACGACGGCGTCACCAGCAGCGAACTGGTGTCGCTGCACCGCGAGAGCGACCCGGGCGGCCTGATGTCGACGTCCGCCGAGGTGGGCCTGCACCGCGAGTTCGCGACGCGCGGCACGGACGACTTCGCCGTCAGGGCGCGGGCGTTGCCGGTGCCGAGCGACGAACTGGACGACGTACTGGACGAGGTGGCGCCCGGCTCCCGTGACCGGCTGGTCGCGACCGCCGACTCCACCAGCCGGTTCGGCGCGGGGACCAGTCCGCGCAGTCTCGTCGACAAGAACCTGACCACCTCCTGGATCGCGGGCAACGAGCCCACCATCCACCTGAGTTGGCCGGAGAAGCGGAAGATCAGCGAGATCGTGCTGGCGGGCGCGGGCGGCATCACCGCGGCGCCCAGCGAGGTCCGCGTCAGCTCCGACGACGGCGCCGCGACGACGTCCGTCGACCAGAACGGGTGGGCCCGTTTCGAGGAGATGGAGACCGACTCGCTCGACATCACCGTCACGGACACCGAGCAGAAGACCGTGCACAACCCGTTCGCGGACAAGGCGCTCCAACTCCCGGTCGGCCTCAGCGAGATCCACGTACCGGAGCTGGACGACCTGCGCGCGCCGGCGGCCGACCCCGACGAGGAGTTCACGCTGCCCTGCGGCCGGGGCCCCGCGCTCGCGGTCGACGGCACGCTGCACGCCACGAAGGCGTCCGGGAAGGTCCGGGACCTGACCGAGGGTCGGCCCGTCGACGTGGAGCTGTGCGCGGGCGACGAGAAGGACGGCACGCTCGAACTCGGCAGCGGCACCCACTCGGTGGAGGCAGGTGGCGAGGGCCCGCTCGCGCTGACCGACGTCACGCTGGGGCGCGGCGAGGGCGCGCGGGACGGCACGGACGCCTCGGCCGCCTCGGCCGCCTCTTCGGCGCCGGACGCCGGTGACGCCCGCGAGGTCACGGCGGAGGACTGGAGCGGCGACACCCGCTCGGTGCGCGTCGGGGACGGCGAGGCGGCGTACCTCCAGACGTACGAGAACGTCAACGACGGCTGGAAGGCCACCCTCGACGGCGAGGAGCTGAAGCCGCTGCGGCTCGACGGCTGGCAGCAGGGCTTCCTCCTGCCGGAGGGCGCGAGCGGCACCGTGAAGCTGGAGTACGAGCCCGCGGCCTGGTACGACGGCGGGCTGATCGCCGGTGTCCTCGGCATCCTGGGCCTGCTCGGGCTGGCGTTCCTCCGCCGCCGGGAGGGGACGCCGCTGGGCGTCGACGACGACACCGTGCCGCCGCCGGGACCGGTGCTGGGCGTGCTCGCGCTGACGCTGGTCGTGGCCCTGGTGGCCGGTCCGTACGCGCTGATCGTGCCCGCGCTGGCGCTGCTGGCGCGCGTACGGCCCGCGCTCCTCGTGCCGACCGCGCTGGTCGCCATGGCGGCGGCGGGTGTCGCCGCGGCCGTCGGCGCCGGTACGGGCAGCCCGATCGGTGAGGGCGAGGGCACGTTCGGGCGGGTGGCGCAGGCGCTGGCGCTGCTGGCGCTGGCGGCGGCGCTGGTGACCGTGCCGGGCAGGACGGAGGACACTTCGGAGGACGACGGCGACGACGACGGGGCGCTGGGCACGTTCGGGCCCCGGCCGCCCGAGTTCGACGACCCGACGCGGCCGCGGCCCGTCGTGGGCCCCGTGGTGTCGGGGCGGGCGGCGGCCGGTCCGGCCGTACTGCCCGGCCAGGCGCCTCCCACGGGCGCGCCGGGCTCCGACCGGCCGACGCACGAACTGCCGCCGCTGCCGCAGCGGCACGGCACTTCGGGCCCGCAGGGGCAGGGACCGGGCCAGGGGCAGCAGGGCCAGCACCCGCCGGAGAAGGGGGAGGAACCCGGTCGATGACGGCACCACAGCAGGGGTTCGACGGCCCGGCCCCGGCGGGCGAGGGTCCGCCGGGTGCCGGGGCCGCCGGACCGGCCCCGGTCCCCGTCCCGGACCGGGGCCCGGCTCCCGCCGTCCCGGGGGCCCCGGCGGCGCGGCGGGCGCGCGGCACCGGCCGCGTCCCGTTCCCGACGGTCGACGAGATCAGCCGGCACTGCGTCGCGGACGACGAGCCCGAGACCGTGCACATCGAGATCCACCTCCCCACCCGCCCCGACCCGGCCCGGCTGCGCGCCGCCGTCACGGGCGCGCTGCGCGCGCACGCGCGCATCCTCGTACGGCAGGCGCCGACCCGCTGGTGGCACCGGCGGTACGTGTGGGAGCTGACCGACGGGCCGGACCGCGACCCCGTCTCGTACCCGGGCGGCACGCTGGCCGAGGGCCGCCGGCGGGCGCTCGCCGACTGCCCGTCGCTCCGGGCGTCGCCGCCGATCCGCGTCGAGGTCATCGAGAACGCGGACGGGGACGCGGGCGGCTGGGTGCTGCTCGTCACCATCAACCACACCGCGCTCGACGGCCCCGCCTGCCTGCGCGTGCTCGCCACCGCCGCCGAGCTGTACGGCGGCGCCGACAACTCCCCCGCGCCGCCGCCCGTACGGGCCGGGGCCGTCCCGGACGGCCCGCCGCCCGCGCCCGCGACGTCCTCCTGGACGCGGCCCGCGCGCGTCGCGGCGGACACCGCGCACCGGGGCGCGTCCGGCAACGGCATGCTGGTCTGCGACCTGCCCGTCCCGGCCCGCCCGCCGCGCGGCCCCGGCGGCGGCGCCGCGTACACGGTCAACGACCAGCTGCTGGTGGCCACCTGGATCATGTCCGCCCGCTGGAACCGGCAGCACGGGCGGCCACCCCGGCCCGTACGGATCACCATGCCGGTGGACGACCGGCCGCGTACGGCGGACATGCCCATCGGCAACGGCACCCGCCTCGTCGAGGTCACCTTCGGCAGCGAGGAACGCGAGCTGCACGACGCCCTCACCGCGTCCGGCCCGCCCGACCGCGAGGCCATCGACCGGCTGCTGCGCGTCACGGCGGCCCGTACGCGCGCGCTCAAGCAGGCCGACCGACCGCAACTCGGCTTCAGCGGCGACCTGTTGACCACCCCGTGGCTGCCCGTCGGGCTGCGCCGGGCGTACACGCGCGCGCTGCGCGAGGGTGCCGGGCCGTGGGCGTCCACGACGCTGCTGTCGAACATCGGGCGCGTCCCGTACGCGCTGGACTTCGGTGACGCGGGGCGCGCGACGGCCGTCTGGTTCTCGGCTCCGGCGCGTTCGCCGCGCGGGCTGTCCGTCACGACGGTCTCCACCGGCGGCCGTCTCCAACTGGCGCTGCGCTGGTCGCGGGCGCGGCTGGACGACACGGCGGGGCACCGGCTGGGCGAACTGTTCGCGGCGGCCCTGGCGTCCACCTCGTACGAACCAGGAACGGACGCGGACACGGGAACGCGAACGGAAGCGGAAGCGGAAGCAGCACCGGGAACGGAAGCGGGAGGTGCCGAGGCATGACGCGGACGACGACCGGTACGGGCACGGGAACCGGCACGGGCACGGGAACCGGCACGGGCACGGGCAGGCGCCCCGCCCAGCTGCGCGACCTGTACGAGGACCCCGCCACCCCCGTCGCCTCCGGCCCGGACCGCAGCCGCCGCCAGGCGGCCATCCTGGCGCGCGCCCTGGGCACCGAGCCGCAGACCGTCCTCGACGTCGGCTGCGGCGACGGCTCCGCGGCCGCCACCGCCGCGGAGACGCTGTCCCGGCACCGCATGGTCGGCGTCGACTGGTCGCAGGACGCGCTGCGCCGCGCCTCCTCCCACCTCACGGCCGTACGGGGCGAACTCACCGACCCCGGGCTGCCGTTCGCCTCCGGGGTGGCGGACGCGGTGCTGTTCAGCGAGGTCATCGAGCACCTCGTGGACCCCGACGCGGCCCTCGACGAGCTGCGCCGCGTGCTCCGCCCAGGCGGGCACCTGCTGCTGTCCACGCCCAACCTGGCCGCCTGGTACAACCGCGGGCTGATCCTCGCCGGGGTGCAGCCGGTCTTCTCCGAGGTCAGCCTGCGCGGCATCCACGGCAGGCCCGGCTCGCAGGTCGTCGGCCACCTGCGGCTCTACACGGCGCGCGCGCTGCGCTCGCTGCTGCCCGCCTCGGGCTTCGACGTCGTACGGATCACCGGCGCGCCGTACCACGACGTGCCGCGCCCGCTCCGCCCGCTGGACCGGCTCGCCTGCCACGCGCCCTCGCTCGCGTCGATCCTGCTCGTCCACGCCCGGCGGCGCTGATGATCTGGGGGGTCGCGGCGGCCCTGCTGGCCAACGTCCTCTTCAGCGCGGGCTTCGTCATCGAGAAGCGGGCGCTGTCCGCGCTGCCGCCGCTGTCCGCCGGACGCCCGGCGGAGGTCGTACTGGCGCTGGTGCGCAGCCCGTTGTGGATCGTCGGCGCCTGCTCCCTGCTGACCGGTTTCGCCGCGCAGCTGATCGTCTACCGCACGCTGCCGCTGATCGCCGCCCAGGGCCTCTTCGTCACCGGCCTGGTGATGCTCCTGCTGCTCTCCGCGCACTTCCTCGACGAGAAACCGTCCGGGCGGGAACGCCGCAGCATGGTCGCGATCGTGGCCGCGCTGGTGATGATCGTGCTCTCGCTGCGCGGCAGCACCGAGCAGATCAGCCGCCTCGCGCCGATGCCCGTGATGCTGCTGATCTGCGTACCGTCGCTGGCGATCGGCCTCGGCACGTTCCTCGCCGCCGAACGCCGCTCCGGCCGACGGCACCGGCTGCCGACGGCGGGCGTGCCGTACGGGGTGGCCGTCGGTTTCCTGTACGGCGTCAGCTCGCTGGCCATCAAGGGCGTCTCCGGGCTCCTCGACCTCGGCGACCCCGTCGGCACCCTGGGCGACATCCTCACGTCCCCGTACCCGTACCTGTTGATGGTCACCGGCTCCACCGGCCTCGTCCTCTCCCAGACGGCGCTCCAACGGTGCCGGGCGTCGCTGATCGTGCCGGTGTGCACGACGGTGACGTTCCTCTACACGGTGGTCAGCGGCACGGTCGCGTTCAGCGAACCGCTGCCGGACGAGCCGCTGCGCTTCGCGCTGCGGCTGGGCGGGGCGGCGCTGGCCGTGTCGGTGCTGCTGGCGCTGCCGCGGCACGAGGAGCAGCCGGACGCGGAGGGCGGCACGGGCGGCGGCCGGGACGCCGACGGGCCGGGCGCGGCGGAGCGGGCGGCGGAGCCGCCGCGCGTCGTCGGGCGCCCGCTGTCGGCGGCGGGCCCGACCGCGCGGGCGCTGCCCGCGGGGGCGGCGCCGCCCGCGCTGCCGCGGCGGCGGCCGGGGCCCGGACCGTTGCCGGGGCCGTGCCCGCGCCCGTGCCGGGGGACGGGGGCGGGGACGCGGGCGCGGAGCCGGTGGGCGGGACGGAAGCGGAACGGGAACCGGAGCCCGTACCGGAAGCCCCGCCGGAACCGGAGCCCGACCCGGAGCCGGAGCCCGACCCCGCCGCGGCCCCGGAGACAGCCCCCGACCCCACCCGTACGACCTCCTCACCCGCCGATCCACCACCGGCACCGCCCGCGTCCCGCAAGGAAGGCCACCCGCATGTCGCCCGATGACCCCCTGCTGAAGATCCTCGCCTGCCCCCTCGACAAGGGCCCGCTCACCCTGCTCCAGCCCGAGGAGGTGCTCTACAACCCCCGGCTGCGCCGCAGCTACCCCATCGTCGACGGCATCCCGCAGCTCCTGCCCGCGTCCGGCGAGCAGGTACGCGACGAAGAGCACACGCAGTTCCTCGAACGCATCGCCGCACCGGAGGAGCCTCCCTCGTGACACTCGCCGCCCGCCTCGCGCCCCACGTACCGCCCCGCGTCCTGGCCACGGCCACGGACCTCCTCTACCCGCGCTTCGAACCGGAGTTGGGCCGCCTCGACGACTTCTGCACGAGGGGCGGCACGGCGGTGGACATCGGCGGCTGGTTCGGCCCGTGGACCCGCCGCATGGCGGAGCGCGCCGACCGCGTCGTGACCGTGGAACCCGTACCGCACCTCGCCCGGCGGCTGCGCGCCACCACCCCGCCGCACGTCGAGGTCCTCCAGGCCGCCGCCACCGACCACGCGGGCACCGCCACCCTGTGGCTCCCGCCGGACGGGCGCGGCGACCGCGGCGTCTCCTCCCTCGTACGGCGCGACGTGCACGAGACCACCGTGGACGTGCCCTGTCTACGCCTCGACGAACTCGCCCTGCGCGACGTCTCCCTGGTGAAGATCGACGTGGACGGCAGCGAACTCGCCGTGCTGCGCGGCGCGGAGGAGACCGTCGTACGCGAACAGCCCGCCCTGTTCATCGAGTTGGAGGCGCGCATCCAGCCCCTGGAGCCGGTGCTCGACCTCCTCGACGCGCACGGCTACACCGGCTGGGTGCTGCCCGCCCAGGACTGGCTGCCGCTCGCGGACTTCGACCTCACCGCCCACCAGGCACGCACCTCGCACGTGGCCGAGGACGGCCTGCTGCGCCGTACGCTGGCGCCCCACCGCCGCTACGTGAACTCCGTACTCTTCCTCCCCCGGGGCCGCCGCCCCGGCGCGTGACCGCCGGAACCCGGCAACGCGACCCGCGGACGAACTGCCCGGACGAGGCGGTGCGTCCGCGTTCCCACGGTGCGACCCTGGAGGGATGACAGCACTCGTCCTGGGCCTCCTCGTACCGGCCGTCAGCATCGCCTGCGCCTTCGCCATCCTCCACCGCCGACGGCGCCGCGACGCGGCCCCGGCCACGTACGCCGACACGGGCCCCACGGCGACGGACGCGGGCCGCGAGGCACGGCGTACGGCTCGACTGGGCCGCCGTACGGAGCACAGCGGCGTCCGCGACGGCTTCCGCACCAGCTGACCCGCCCGGCGCGCGCCGCCGCGCGGCCGTCACGCCGAGTGGTCGGTGCCCTCCCCGGCGGCGGGAGACGCCCGTACGCGTCAGGCGGACTTGCGCGGGGTGCGCTTGGCGGCGGACCTCGCCGGGGACCCTGCCGCGGACTTCTTCGAAGTCGCCCCCGTGGGCGCCGACTTCTTCGCGGTCGTCTTCTTCGCGGCGCTCTTCTTCGCGGCCGTCTTCTTCGCGCCACCCGACGCGCCGGACCGTGAACCGGTGGACTTCGACGCGGACTTGGTGGCCGCCGACCCCGAAGCGGCCTTCTTCGCGGGTGACTTGGCGGCGGACTTCGTGCCCGTCGCCTTCTTCGCCGCCGTACGCTTCCCCGCCGCCTTCCCCGCACCGCCCGTTTCCGTCCCCGCCCCCGTACCGCCCTGCTGCCGCAGTTCGTGGACCGTCGCCGCTCCGCCGTCCTCACCGCGCGACTGCCGGGCGGCCTGTACGGAGTTCTCCAGTACGGCCATCAGGTCCACGACCGTCCCCGTCGACTCGGCGGGCGCCGCCACGCCCTCCTCGGGCACGGTGCCGCCCTCCTTCGCCGCGACGAGCGCCTCCACCGCCTCCCGGTACTCGTCGTGCAGGTCCTCCGTGTCCAGCTCCCCCAACGTCTCCATCAGCGTGTCCGCCAGGTCCAGCTCCGCGTCCCGTACGGCGATGCCCCCGCCCGGCGCCATCCCGTCCGCCGACCGGATCTCGTCCGGCCACAGCATGAGGTGCAGGGTCAGCGTGTCCTCGTAGACCCGCAGCATCGCCAGGCTCTCCCGGCCGCGCAGCGCCAGCTTGGCGACCGCGACCTTCCCGGACCGGCTCAGCGCCTCGCGCAGCAGCACGTACGGCTTGTCGGCGCTCGTACCGTCGCCCGCCAGGTAGTACGAGCGGTCCAGCCGGATGGGGTCGATGTCCTCGGCGGGTACGAACGCCAGGATCTCCACGGTCTTCGCCGTGGGCAGCGGCAGGGACGCCAGCTCCTCGTCGGTGAGCTGGACGTGCGTACCGTCGGCGGTCTCGTACGCCTTGCCGATCTCCCCGCCGGACACCTCCTCGCCGTCCAGCTCGCACACCTTGCGGTAGCGGATACGGCCGCCGTCGGCGGTGTGCACCTGCCGGAACGACACGCTGTGGCTCTCCGTGGCCGAGAACACCCGGACCGGGATCGAGACCAGTCCGAACGAGATGGAGCCCTTCCAGATGGAACGCATCCTCTGCCCCTTCTATGGGACGCTCGGAACATGCCCATAGCGGACATCGAAGGCCACCGGGTGCCACTCAGCAACCTGGAGAAGACCCTCTATCCGGCCACCGGCTTCACCAAGGGCGAGTGCGTCCACTACTACGCGTCCGTCGCGGACGTGCTCCTCCCCCACCTGCGCGACCGGGCCGTCTCGTTCCTGCGCTGCCCGGACGGCGTCGAGGGCGCCACGTTCTTCGCCAAGCACGTACCCCCGGGCACCCCCGACTGGGTGACCCGGCGCGAGGTCACCCTCCGCGGGGGCACGACCGCGCGGCAGATCGTGCTCCAGGACCTCGCCTCGCTGGTCTGGGCCGCCAACCTCGCCGCCCTCGAACTGCACACGCACCAGTGGCGCACCACTTCCGCGCGCCGCGCGGACCGCCTCGTCCTCGACCTCGACCCGGGCGAGGGCGCGGGCCTGCCGGAGTGCCGCGAGGTCGCCCACTGGCTCCGCGCGCGGCTCGCCGCCGACGGGCTGACCGCCCTCCCCAAGACGTCCGGCGCGAAGGGCCTGCACCTGCTCGCGGGGCTCCGGCCGACGGACTGCTCGGAGGTGTCCGCGTACGCGAAACGGCTGGCCGTCGAGGCCGAGGCGGCGCTGCCCGACCTCGCGCTGCACCGGATGACCAGATCGCTACGGGCCGGGAAGGTGTTCGTCGACCACTCGCAGAACTCGTGGGCGAAGACCACGGCCGCCCCGTACACCCTGCGCGCCCGCTCCCACCCGACGGTGTCCGCGCCCGTCACGTGGGAGGAGTTGGCGGCCGCGGAGAGCACCGAAGCGCTCGTACCGCACGCCGGAGACATGGCGGAACGGCTGCGCCGGCACGGCGACCTGCTGGCGCCCCTGCTCGCCCCGCCGGAAGCACAGCCGCCCCTGCCCTGACGGCTCCGCCTCCCCGCGCCGGTACCGGCGCTGTCACCGGCACCGGCACCGGGCCCTCAGCGGGTCGTCAGCAGATCACGCGCCGCTGGTCCCCCAGTCGTCGTCCACGGGCGTACGCCGGTCGCGCAGCGCCTGCACCTTCTCGGTGACGGACTCGGGCAGCCGGTGACCGACCTTCTCGTTGACGGAGTCGAGAGCCTTCGTCGCCATGTCGCGCCCGTTGTGCGCGGCGGACTCGGCGGCGTTGCGGACGGCGGGGTTCTGCGCGAACTGCTGCGCGCCGCTCCGCATCTGCTCGTAGCGGTCCCTGCCGGAGCGCGTACCGAGTACGTAGCCGACGGCCAGCCCGGCGAGGAACGTGAGGCGATGCATGGGACACCCTTTCCTTGGTCCTGGTTCCAGGGGTTCCCAGTTTCGCGCGCCCCGGTCGCGGCGACCGACACCGATACCGATTTCGGCGCAGCCCCCGGCATGCGCTAATGTATTGCCCGCAGCGAGGGAAAGCCCCCCGGTCACCCGGGAAGGCGTTCCGATCGATCCCCTGTAGCTCAATCGGCAGAGCAGCCGGCTGTTAACCGGCAGGTTACTGGTTCGAATCCAGTCGGGGGAGCACCACACCACGAAGGGCCCTCCGGGGCCCTTTCGTCGTGTTCCGTCCCCCGTCACCTGACGCGGACTCAGCCGCCCCTCCCGCACGCACCCCACACGTACCCCGCACCTCCCCCGTACGGCCCAGCGAACGGGCCCCGGACGCGCGCCGGGGGCACGGCGGGAGCGGCACACCGTACGGGGCAAGGGGAGCGCGCGGAGAACGAACCCGCAGGTGACCGGCGTTGCACGGGTCCACGGCGTCAACATCGCGAGCGGTGTCCCCCCGGCACGGGCGGGAGATCGTATGAGCGGCTATGCTGCGGCAGACGGCGCGTACACCTGTGCGCGGCACGCCGTTACGGGGCGGTAGCTCAGCCGGTTAGAGCAGCGGACTCATAATCCGTCGGTCGTGGGTTCGAGTCCCACCCGCCCCACTCCAGCACGTGGCGCGTGACCTGCGAAAATGGCTTCGCGGTCCGGTCGGGTGGGCGCATTCACCGCACGAACGCCGCACCGGCGCCGGCCTCTCGATGGCCTCCCTCGCATGGCGACGTCATAACCACCGAACACCTCGGCGGGGCCTCCTCGTTCGCGGCGATGCGGCGCACCGGTGGGACCCGAAACGGGAGGACCCCACGTGCGCCCTTCGACGACGAAGGCGTAGCGGAACGCTTCCGCGATCTCGTCACCGGCCACCGGCAGCGGTGGCTGCCCGGCTGGATCGAAGGACTCGGGTTCGCCGAGCCGGACGAGCACTTCGTCGCGATCACGTGAACCAGTGGACTCTGGACCCCAAGGGTGGGAACGCGCGGCTGGTCGCCGTTCGACCGCCACCTCCTCACCGGGATCGCCAAGGAGCAGTCCGCCGCCGTGCTTTCGTACGGCGTGTACGCGCCCGCACTCCTCTCCGAGCCGACCGCGCCGTGGCTCGGCGTGGCGATCGAGCGCGCACAAGGGCACCTCGGCGCCGTACAGGGCAAGTCCCAGTCGCGGCCGACGCGGCAGGCGAAATCGGCTGGGAATCCCGTGCGGGACCGGTCAGTTCCGGTATCGCTGGGCCACTGCCGTGAAGGCGGCCTTGGGTTCCCATTCCATGTCGGGATAGGTCTGCCCCCGGCGCCCTTCGAGGAGTTTGACGATCCCCAGGCTGGCCCGGTCCAAGTCGTCCCCGGGATCGCCGTCCGGGCGGTGCGGATAGCCGGGCAGGGAGAACAGGAAGACGAACGCGCTGTCCACGCCCTCGGTGTCGAAGATTTCCAGCAGTTCGCTCAGATACGCGGCCTGACCGGCTTCGTCCCGCTCGTACATGCCTTTCAGTCGCACAGGCGTCCTGGTCCGCGGGTCGTGCTCGACCACTTCCAGTACGCGTCCGCCCCGGTCGCCCGCACCACGGTAAGCGGCGGTGCCGAACCCGGTGATGGCGAGCGGCTTCGGGCCTCGGGCCAGGGTGCGTACCGCGTCCCGGAACCGGTCGGCGACCTCGGCGGAGCGGATCAGCTCGAACGTCACCAGGTCGAAGGGAGTCCAGTCGACCTGCTCGAACTGAATGGCCGCGTAGGTGAGCTTGCCGTGAAAATGCTCGCGGACCGTGGCTGCGGCATCGCGGAGGAACCCGTTGACGCGCACGCCGAGCTCACGCATCGCTCCGGCCCGTCGCCCGGGCTGGCCCATCAGCCGCTCGACCCGTTCCTCGGGGCTGTCCCCGGGCAGGAAGCCACGGTTCATCACGCTCAACTCGACCCCCGTGACGAGCACGACGGCGGCCCCCTGCCGTCGGAGCCGCTCCGCTCGCGCGGCGCAGTCCCGGAGCAGCGTGAGGATCTGCTCCGGGTCCAGTTCCAGTGGATAAGGCGAGAACCAGACCTCCAGGCCCAGCTCCGCGGCGGCACCGGCGGCCAGCTCCAGTCGGTCCGGGTCGCCTCCGATGATCTGCACCGCGTCGCAGTGCAGGTCGTCGCGGATGATCGCGAGCTCGCGCCGGACCACCGCGGGGTCGAAGTGCTCACGTGACATCCGGCCGTGCACGACGAACCCGGTGTCGTAGGTCATGCCTCTCGCGCGCATGGTGACGTCCTCTCCGTCGGTCTCGAACGGGTCGAGACTGACAAGAAAAGTGCGTGCACGCAAGTTTGCGTGTACGCAGTCCGGTCTGGGACGCTGAGCACCGTGACGACACCACCGCCGGGACTGCGGGAGCGGAAGAAGCAGGCCACGCGTGAGGCGCTACGCGATGCGGCCCTGCGCTTGGCCGTGGAGCGCGGGCCCGACCAGGTACGGGTCGACGACATCGCCGAGGCGGCCGGGGTCTCGCCGCGCACCTACAACAACTACTTCGCCAGCCGCGAGCAGGCGATCGTCTCCGCTGTCACCGCGGACCGGGAGACCCGGATCGCGGCGGCGGTCGCCGCCCGACCCACCGGCGTACGCCTGGCGGACGCCGTCACCGAAGCCGTGGTCGAGCAGTACACGAACCCCGGGGAGCGCGAGCAGCAGGCGTTGTTGTTGTTCACCACCCAGACCACGTTGCGCGACGCGTTCCTCGACGCCGCCGCCGACATCGAGCCCCCGCTCACGGCGGTGATCGCCGAACGCGTGGGTGACACCGGAGCGCACACAGCCCGCGTTCTCGCGGCCAGCGTGGCCGCGGCGGTTCGCGTCGCGCTGGAAGGCTGGCTCGTACCGGCCGGGAACGCGGAAGCCACCGCGAGTTCCAGCCCCGGAGGTCTCGTCGTGCCCTCGGGCTCGCTGCCCGACCAACTCCGCGCGACGCTGGCCCCACTCGCGCCCGCGTTCGACGCGGCCGACAAACGCAGGGACAGGTCTGCCGGGGAACGCTTCGAGAAGGCCGCCCCTCCGGCGAAGACCTGACCACCTCTTCACGTCGACGTCCGCCCGGACGGCGACCTCGTCCTGCCACACGCGGTCGCCCGCGAAGCCGAGCGCGCCCCGACGGCGATGGCCCGGATCACCCCGTACCCCCACGGGGCGGCGGCGTGGCAGGACTACCGGTCCCGGTTCCCGGAGCGGTACAGCACCGGAACCGTCGTCCCCGTACGCGAGTTGACCGACCCGGACACCGGCCTCGGCCTCCCCGTCGGGTACCGCGGCACGGTCCTGCCGACGGGTGGGACGGGTAGGTTTCGGTCGCGTGGACGCAGGGCCGACGTGTCAGGCCTCGGCGCGCAGGATCGAGTACAGGGCCATGTCCCGCCACGCGCCGTCGCGGAAGCAGGCGCCGCGCAGGACGCCCTCGCGGGTGAAGCCGACGCTTTCGAGGGCTTTCTGTTCCGCGACGTTCATCGTCTCCGTGCTCGCCTCGACGCGGTTCACCCGGGTGTGCGCGAACAGGTAGCGCACGAGGAGGCGTTGGGCCTGTTTGCCGTAGCCCTTGCCGCGTTCGGCGGTGAGCAGCGAGATGCCGATGTTCCAGCACGGGGAGGCCGGGCCCTGGAACACCTGGTGCCACTGGACCTCGCCGAGGAACCGGCCGTCGTCGTACGTGGCGACGGCCAGGCGTCCGCCCTCCGCGCCCAGGAACCCGGGGTCGGCCCACTGCCGCCGCAGCGACCCGGGGTTGCGGAAACCGAAGAAGCCGAAGTCGCCGGACTCGTCCGGGCCGCCGTGCAGGTGCTCCAGCAGGTCGAGGTCCGGCTCCAGGAGGGGGCGCAGTCGCACGGTGTCAGCCATGCCGCTCAGCCTAGGGTCCGCCCGGGTCCACCGCCCCGCCCACCCGACCGGCCCCCTCCCCCGGGTGGCGGCTCCCGCTCCCCCGCCGGGTCGCCAACGCCCTTACCGCACAAGGACGTTGAGGAGAGCCGTCCCCGTACCGGGTCGCGCCCGGCGCCCCGTGGGCCGAGTGCGGCGCCGCGCGGGCGGGCATCATGCACAGGCACGCCTCGTCGTCCGGACATGGGATGTGATGTCCGGTAGATCGGCTGAAGGGACGCACCATGCCGTCGATCCTCTCCACGATCACCCGTACCGGACATCCCCCCACCAGCGCACGCACCCGCGCCTTGCGTACCCGGCGCCGCGCCGCCCTGTCGCTCGCCGTGGCGGTGCTGGTGTCACCCGACGTGACCGTACGGGCCACCGCGGCGGACGAGGGCCCGGCGGGGGCCGGTGGCGGCTTCGAGCAGCAGGTGCTGTTCAAGGCGTCCCAGGACCCCGGCTACGCCTGCTTCCGCATCCCCGCGGTCGTCCGCACCGTCGAGGGCACCCTGCTCGCCTTCGCCGAGGGGCGCGTCGCGAACTGCGGTGACGCCTCCGACATCGACCTCGTGCTCAAGCGTTCCCACGACGGCGGGCGCACCTGGGGCGCACTCCAGGTCGTCGACGAGGGCGGGGGCGACACCCACGGCAACCCGGCGCCCCTGGTCGACCGCGAGTCCGGCCGGATCGTGCTCGCCACCACGTACAACGAGGGCCGCGACGACGCCGGTTCCTGCGACACCCCGTGCGACCGGACGCCGCACCTCCAGTACAGCGAGGACGACGGCGCCACCTGGTCCGCGCCGGAGGACATCACGGCGTCCGTACGGCCGCCCGGCTGGAACTCCTGGTACGCCACCGGCCCCGTGCACGGCATCCAGCTGACCCGGGGGCCGCACGCGGGCCGCCTGGTGTTCGGCGTCAACGCCGAGACGTACGAGGGCGACCGCGTCACCGCCAACCACGCCGCGCTCCTGCACAGCGACGACGCGGGCCGCAGCTGGCGCGTCGGCGCCGTGGACTCCTGGCCGACGGGGGACGACCGGTCGTTCCGGCAGAAGCCCTCCGAGGTGACCGTCGCCGAACGGAACGACGGCTCCGTGTACGTCAACGGCCGCGAGCAGGACGGCACCGACCTCGGTCACCGTACGTACGCGGTCAGCCGCGACGGCGGCGCCACCTTCGACCACCCGTTCCGCGCCCAGCCCGACCTGTACGCCCCGATGGTGCAGGGCGCGCTCCTGCGGGAGGGCGGCGAGCCGGGCGACGGCCGCGACCGGATGCTGTTCTCCGCGCCCGCCGACCCGGACCGGCGCCGGACGATGACCATCCGCTCCTCGTACGACGAGGGGCGCACCTGGGAGGGCGTCGACCGCGGGAAGCAGGTCACCGCCGACTGGTCCGGCTACTCGGACATGGTCGCCCTCTCCGACGACGAGACGGGCCTGCTGTACGAGGGCGGCGCCGTCGACGCGCGGGACGAGATCCGCTTCGCGCGCTTCACCGACGCGTGGCTGGGGCCGCGGCGCGGACCCGACCCGCGTACCCCGGACCTGGCGCCGTCCGCCGAGGGCGCGGCGGTGCTCGGGGGCGCGCGGGCGACGGACGGGCGGTTCGGGCGGGCGCTGGCGTTCGACGGGAAGGACGACGCCGTACGGCTCCCGTACCGCGATTCGCTGCGGCTGGGCTCGGGGGACTTCACCGCCAGCCTGTGGTTCCGCTACCGCGCGACCTCCGGCGACCAGCCCTTCCTGTGGATGGGCGGGGTCGGCGCGAACAACCCGCAGATGTGGGTGCGCGGCGAACCCGACCGGGGCCGGGTCACCGCCCTCGTCACCGCCGCCGAGGGTGTCACGCCGGAGGGCCGACCGGCGGTGCGTACGGCGACGGTGGGCACCGGCGAGGCGTACAACGACGGCGCGTGGCACCACCTGGCGCTGCGGCGCGCGGGCGGCCAACTGCGGCTCGCGGTCGACGGCGCGCAGACGGCGGCGCCGGACGTACCGGGGACGGTGAGCCTCAGCTCGACGTTCGGCGTGCACCTGGGGCAGAAGGCGGACAGCCGCGGGTGGCTGGACGGCGCGCTGGACGAGGTGCGGGTGTACGACCGGGCGCTGTCCGACGCGGAACTGGCCGCGCTCCGGGAGACCGGCTCCCCGGACTCCCCGGGCGCCCACCCGTCGGTCCTCCGGCTCCCGTTGGACAGCGCGGGGTAGTCCCGGGGTCGCGGACCGGGTCGGCGCGCGGATGTACGGGGAGTACGAGAGCACCGAGGTCAGGGGGGTGGGGTCGTGGTGGCGAGGGTGGAGAGGTGGGTGAGGGAGTCGGTGAGGTGGTGGGGGCCGAGCATCGGGAAGCGGAGGTACGCGCGGACGGAGTCCGGGACCGCCGACCAGTCGTAGGTGAGGGTGACCGCCGTCGTGGACGGGTCGAGGCGTTCCAGGTCGTAGCGCCAGTACCAGCCGCCGAACTCCAGCTCGCCGTCGTCCCGGCGGTAGCCGGTGAACCAGCCGACGGCGCGCGGCGGTTCGTACACGTGGACGCGGTTGACCACCTCGTAGGTGCCGTCGGGGTGGCCGGAGTGGTACATGCCCATCCGGAAGAGCTGCCCCACCGCGGTGAGCGGCGCCAGGTCCACCGGCTCCTGGACCCAGCCGGTGCCGTCGATCGCGGCGTGCGCCGCCGGGTCCGCCAGCACCGCGAAGACCCGGGCGGCGGGCGCGGGGACGGTCAGGGTGGCGCTCACGTGCTCGTCGGTCCCGTCGGTCTCCTGGGTCACGTGGGTCTCCTGGGTCACGTGGGTCTCGTCGGTCATGCGGTGCACGCTCCTCTTGTGTCGCGGCTTCGGGCGGGCGGGCCCCCGGTCTCTGTGTGGACCGTGCGGCGGGGCGGGACTCATCGGTCCGCGTACGGGTTCCGGGCGGGCCCCGCGTTCGTACGACAGCGGCGAACAGCTCAGCGCGAGCGAGTACGGCTACTCATGCCCCGGGCACGGCGCGCGGCCGACGATGGCCGACAGCCCTGCCGAGTACGGGAGTACGGGAGTCCGCCCATGATCAGCCGTATCGCCGACACCCTCGTGTCCGCCGCCGCGGGTCGCCTCACCGTGACCGCCGACGCGGGTGCCGAGGTCGTGCCGGGGAGCATCGTCGTCGCGAACCACACGTCGTACGTGGACCCCGCCGTCGTCTTCGCCGCGCTGCACCGCCTCGGCGTACGGCCCGTCGTCATGGCGGCGGCGGAACTGTGGCGCGTGCCGGTGCTCGGGCGGGCGCTCGCCCGCGAGGGGCACATCCCCGTACGCCGCGGCGACGCGCGCGCGGCGGACGCCCTGGAGCGCGCCGCCGAGGCGCTGGGGCGGGGGCGCGTCGTGCTGGTCTATCCGGAGGGCGGTCTGCCGACCCGTACGGACGTGGCGGAGGCGGCGCCCCGCGCCTTCCGCAGCGGGGTCGCCCGACTGTCGCAGCGGTCCGGCGCCCCGGTCGTGCCGATGGGGCAGGCCGGTGCGCGGCGGGTGGCGTCCGGGCGCGTACCGAAGCAGCTCGCGGGCGTGTGCACGGCGCCGCTGCGCCGACCCGCGCTCCACGTGCACGTGGGCATGCCGCTCGCCCTGCCCGGTGACCGCGCCGCCGCCACGGAACGCGCGCGGCAGGCGCTGACGGCGGCATGGCGTACGGCGGCCGCCCGGCTCGGCTGATCCGGCGCGCGGGAGGGGCGGGCCAGGAGGGGCCAGCCGCCAGGACCGGTCCGTACGCGGCGGGCGCGCTGAACGCCGCGTACGGTGCGCGGCCGGCGGGCCCGTGCGCGTCCGGTGGTCCGCCTACTCCCCGATGTCGCACTCCTTCTCGGTCAACGGCTCGGTGTTTCCCGCCATCCGTTCGCAGACGACGGTCGCGTCGTACGTGCCCTTGCCCGGGTTGGCGATCTTCATCAGCGTGATCCCGTACCCGTCGCGGGTGCCGTGGAACGGCATGGCGGTGAAGTCGATGGTGCCTGTCGCCAGGCCGCCGACCTTCTGGAGGCGCAGGTTCGCCCACGTCTCCGCCTTGCCGCGCGGTCGGCCGCCCGCGGTGGCGGCGCGGTAGAGCACCTCGGTGGCGTCGTGGGTCAACGCCGTCTGCCCGTTGGAGAGATCGGGAGAGGCGAACGTCGTCCCCGGTCTGACGCGGAGGCTCTCGCGCTGCTCCGCGGGGAGGCCCTTCAAGCGCTCGTAGAAGTCGGTGTGTTCGGCGGCGGGCCGCAGGGCGGTCAGCGTCGGGTGGTACAGCGTGACGTTGTCCGCGACGTGGGTCTCCTTCTGTGCGAAGCCCGCCTTGGAGAGGTCGTCGCCGCCGAGGATCGCGATCGGCTCGCCCTCGCAGTCGGGAGAGCTGAGCCCCTCCATGAGCGGTCCGACGTCCTCGGAGCGGCCCGCGAAGTACACCACCCTCGACACGTCGCCCCGTCCGCAGATGTCCGCGGTCTGGTCGTCCAGGTTGGCGCTGCCGCCGGGCAGTTCGTAGTCCGGCAGCACCTTCACGTCGTAACCCGCGGCGTCGAGCATCGTCGTGGCGTACTTCTTCTGGTCGCGGGTGTACTGGTCGTGGCTCGCGGGCGCGCGGGCGAGCACGACGGCCCGCGGCCGCTCCGGCCGCGCGGCCCCGGACTTCTTCCCGCCGCCGGGCGCGGAGCGCCGTGCCAACTGCTCCGCGACGAGTTGGAGCTGCTCGCTCTGCCACTGGTCGGTGGCGGCGAGTCCGAAGAAGTTCGGGTAGTCCTCGGCCAGCTTGGTGCCGGAGTTGGTGCCGGAGACCACCGCGAGCGACGCCTCGCGGAACATGTCCTGCACCTCGCGGCTGTCGGTCATGTTCCGGCCCATGCCGACGACGCCGACGATCGTCGGGTCGCGGCGCGACAGTTCGACGACGCGCTCGGCCATGGCCCGCTGGTTGTACATGTCCCGGCCGCCGCTGGCGACGAGGATCCGCAGCTTCACGGACTTGCCGACCTTGGCGCGCTGCACGGCGTACGCGCCGCGCAACTCCTGGAAGCCCTTGACCAGTTCGTCGCCGTCGCCGCCGAGTGGACCCGCGTAGACGATGGTCACGTGGCGGTCGCCGGCGATCTCCTCGTTGGTGTCCCGGATGAACCCCTGCACACTGCGGGAGTTCTCCCCCGCGAAGGTGACCGAGCCGGTGGCGACGCCCACGCACTCCTTCTCCCGCTTCGGCTTCCGCCCCCGTTCCTCCTCCGTGCTCACGACCTGCTCCCAGCGGGAGTCGCGGTTGATCCCGCGCAGGTCCCCGTCGCAGAACTCGTCGCCCCGCTTCCGGTCCTCCCACGCCGCGCCGAGCGCGCCCGCCGCGAGCACCACCACGAGCGCGGGCAGCGACCACAGCCAGGTCCAACGGGGTCTGCCCGCCCGCAGTTCCGTGCGGTGGGTCCTCAGGTCGGGCACGGCGGTGGCGCCGTCGTCCACCGGGACGCGGAACACCCAGGGGAGGTGGGCGACGCCGATGCTCGGCGCCTGGTTCACCCGCCGCTCGTGGTTCCACGTCACGTACCACTCCGGGAGGGACGCCATCGGGCCCGCCACCGGGCCGCCGCCCCCTTCGGGGGTGGTCAGGCGGTGGCTGTGCTCGAGGTCGTCCACGTGCGCGCCGCGCACGGTGGCCACGACGAGCAGCGGGTCCAGCTCGCTGCGGATGCTGCGGATGTCGCTCAGCGCCTTGATCAGCTCGATGCCGCCGTTCTCGTAGTCGGCGCCGGGCAGCAGCAGGACGGGCGGGGTCGGCCGCTTGCGTCCCCGCAGGTCGAGCCCCCACACGTTGTGGGCGTCGCGCAGGTCCTCGCGCAGGGCGTGCATCCGGAGGTGGAGGTGGCGGCGTTGGGCGGCCTCACCCTGCGGGGTCAGGGAGTCGGACGGCGGGCCGTCTTCCCGCAACAGGCCGCTGTCCGAGATGTCGTCGGCCACGGCGACGAGGCGCTGCCGGACGGAGCCGGGCGGCCACAGTCTGAGCAGGTGCCACGGTCCTCCCTCGCCACGGTCGGCGTGCGGGCCCTGGTCGAGATACGTGGTGCCGAGGAACCAGCGGATCTCCCGTCGCCTGCCGAGCAGCAACGGTGCCCGGCCCAACAGCGCGCCGAGCACGAGGGCCAGCACGACGAGCAGCACCACGGCACCCACCAGCAGGTGGGCGGGCCACTCCGCGACCAGCGCGGTCACGAGCACGATCAGCAGCGCGGGCAGCGTCTGGGAGCTGTCCTTGAGCGCGTCGAGCAGGCGGGCGGAGGTGCGGCTGCCGTTGGGGCGCCAACCCAGCCCGTTCAGCTCCTCCGTGAGGTCGAACACGTTCCAGGTGCCGTCGTGCTTCGCGACCGCGTTCTCGATGACGGTGAGGAGGTCGCTGCGCGGGAAGGCGTAGCGACCGTACTGCTGCCCCTTGGCCACCCAGTGGTCGTCCGCCAGGCAGGAGGGGCGTGGTGTGTCCTCCGGCGGCTCCGCGCCCGAGCGGGTGGCGCGGGAGGGGGACCGCTCGGAGGCCGTCCGGGCGAGGTCCTGGACGAGGTGCAGGGCGCGCATCCGGGCGCGCCACGCCCTGGCCCCGGCGTGGTCGTCGGGGGCGGGCTCCGGGGCGCCGTCGGCGTCGGGTCCGGGGGCCGGATCGCCCCGGCCGTCCGGGTTTCCGCCCTGGCCGCCCTCACCGTCGGAGGGCGACTTGCGCAACGTGGCGTACGGCACCCCTCCGCTGCGCAGTTTGGCGGCCAACCCTTCGAGGGCCTCCTCGACCTGGACGTCCGGATGGGCCCCCGGGTCCGCCGGGGCCGCCGGGCCGTCCGGCGCCTCCGGGTCTTCGGGGGTCGCGGGGTGCCGCGGCGCCACGTGCAGCACCAGCTGCGGCAGCGCCATGGGATTGCTCCTGCGGAACGCCTGGAACAGCACGTTCAGCATGTCGGTCGACTGCCGGGCCGCGACGGTGTGCCACTTCCGCTCCGGTCCCCCATGCGTCGTCAAGCGAGCCTCCCCCGTAGCAGCGGTCGCGAAGTCGACCGAGCCGTACGTACCCTCTTGGACACAGAGCGTATACATCACGGCTACGGAACGACCGGCCCCACCGAGGCCCTCGGACCGCTCCGGAAGCGGATCGTCCGAAGCCCGTTCCGTGGTCAACGGCCCCGTACCCTCGGGCGATTCACCGGAAGCGGACATTCCCCCGACATTCGTACACCACTCGTACGAGTGACCCAACGCCCCGACCTCCGTGGGAACTTGGCCGAATGCGGTAGGTCCGCAGCCGCCCGTACGCCGTGCCGTGCGCGCCCCGCTACTCGCCCGCCGCGCGTGCGCGTCGCCTGCGTTCGCCCTCCTCCTCGTCCCTGCGCATCCGGTCCTCGATGCGCAGTTCGTGGCCCTCGTACGCCTCGACCGCCCGGGTCCAGCGGGGTACGGGTTCCGGCGCGCGTTCGCCGTCGAGGCGTGCCTCCAGGCAGCGGCGGACGTCCTGGCGGGCGAGGAAGAGCAGGCTGCCCGCGTTCTCGTCGGTGCCGTCCTGGAGGTACTCGCCGTCCGTGGAGGCGTGGGCGACGAGGGTCACGGACGCGGTGAGGCGTTTGCGCAGTGCGCGGTCGCGGATGGCCAGCACGCCGGCGAGGCACTCCTCCTCGAACTCCACGCGGGCGGCCCGGTCACGCACCGTGTCCGGGTCGACCCGGACCGCGCGGAGTTGGGCCAGGAGCTGGGCGGCGCCCGCCTGTTCGGCTGCTTGGCGGCGCCCCTTCCGGGTGTCGCGGACGACGAGCAGCGTGCCGTAGAGGGCGATGGCGGCGCCGAGCAGGGTGGGGACCAACGCGGCAAGTGCTTCCTGGAGTTGTTCGACCATGACCCAAGTCTGGCCACCAAGGCCCCGGTTGGGGGCCGGGCGCCATCGACCGGCGCGGGACGTACGGGCCCGACGCGTACGGTCACGGCACGGTGCGCGTAAATGAACGTCGCGTTCACTTCTTCGCACCCACAAACACCCCGCACCCGCGTCCGGCACACCACCCCGACCCGCGGCAGTACGCACCCCCTCCTCCGCAACCCTCCACGTCCACGGTCGTTTCCAGCCTCGATCACCAGGCCCCGACCGGGCGTCGCCGGACCGGGTGGACGCGTGGCGCCGACCCGTTGACACAGCCCGGACGGAGTGCTGAACATGAACGTGGCGTTCGCATGCTGAACGTTTCGCGGTCGAACGCCCGCTGCGCCCCTGCGGCACCCACCCCGCGGGAAGCCTTCTCGTATCCGTTCTGGAGGTCCGGGATGAGCAACGAGCCCCTGAAGCTGTTCGCCTTCGACGTCACCGCCCCCGCCCATCTCACGGCGGGCTCCTGGCGCGACGTCGCCGACGCGGGCATGCGCTACACCGACCTGTCGTACTGGACCGGCATCGCCCGCATGCTCGAAGAGGCCCGTTTCGACGGGGTGTTCTTCGCCGACACCGTCGGCTGCCACGACGTGTACGGCGGTTCGCCGGACGCGGCCGTACGCGACGCCGCGCAGTTCCCGATCAACGATCCCGCACTCGTCGTCCCGGCGATGGCCGCCGCTACGCGCCACCTGGGTTTCGGGGTGACGGCGTCGCTGACGTACGAGCAGCCGTACGCGCTGGCGCGCCGGATGAGCACGCTGGACCATCTGACGGCGGGCCGCGTGGCCTGGAACGTCGTCACGTCGTACAGCGAGTCCGCCGCCCGCAACCTCGGGCTGGCCGGGCAGATCCCGCACGACGAGCGGTACGACATGGCGGAGGAGTACCTGGAGGTCTGCTACAAGCTGTGGGAGGGCTCCTGGCAGGACGACGCCGTCGTACGGGACGCCGCGTCCGGCACGTACGTCGACCCGCGCCGCCTGCGTCCCGTCGGGCACCGCGGCCGGTACTTCGACGTGCCCGGCGTCCACCTGTGCGAGCCGTCGCCGCAGCGCACACCGCTGCTGTTCCAGGCGGGCGCGTCCGCGCGCGGGCTGCGGTTCGCCGCGCGGCACGCGGAGGCCGTCTTCGTGAACACGATGACGCCCGAACTCACCCGCCGTGGCGTCGAGAAGACGCGCGCCGCTGTCGTCGAGGCGGGGCGCGACCCGCGGAGCGTGAAGGTGTTCGCGCTAGTCACGGTCGTCGTGGCGCCGACCGACGCGGAGGCGTGGGAGAAGTACGAGCGGCACGTGCGGCACGCGAGCTACGAGGGCGCGCTCGCCCGCTTCTCCGGCTGGACCGGCATCGACCTGAGCGGCGTGGACCCGGACGCGCCGCTGGAGTACGCGGCGGTGGACGGGGTGCGCTCGATCGTGGACATGTTCTCCCGGGCGGACCCGTCGCGGCGGTGGACGGCGCGGCAGATCGCGGAGTTCCTCGGCGTCGGCGGGACCGGGGCGACGGTCGTGGGGTCGCCCCGTACGGTCGCCGCCGAGCTGCGCAGGTGGCGGGACGTGGCGGACGTGGACGGCCTGAACCTCAGCTACGCCACCAAGCCCGGGAGTTGGGAGGACTTCATCGAGCTGGCGCTGCCGGAGCTGCGCGACCAGGGGCTGGTCGGGGAGGGCGGCGGAGCGCGGGACGGCGGCGGTACGGCGACCCTGCGGGAGGGCTTCTACGGCGCGGGGCAGCGGCACACCCTGCCCGACCACCCCGCGTCGCGGATTCGCGCCTCCGCGCGCGCGGAGGCGGAAAGCGCGCGGAGGGAGGCGGAGAACGGACACGGCGACGGCACCGGCGCGGGACCCAGAGACGGCGCGTCGTCCGCGTACGCGCCGCTCGCCGGGTCCGCCACCACACCGCCGCGCTGACCGTCCGGCCCGGACGGCGCGCACGGCCCGTCCGACGGAGCAGCGGCAGGACGGGGCAGCGACAGGACGGGGCCGACGCACACAGCGGGACGGCGCGCGGAGGGACCGGGGGAACGGCGCGGACAGGGGCACAGCGGGGCACGACCGGAGAGGGGAAACGCGATGGCAGTGACACCGGACACCGACGTGGTGATCGTCGGCGGTGGCGTGGCCGGGCTGGTCGCCGCCCGGGAGTTGGGGCGGGCCGGGCGGCGCGTCACGGTCCTGGAGGCGCGCGACCGGCTCGGCGGCCGGGTCTGGACCGACCACCGGCTCGGCCGTGACCTGGAGATGGGCGGCACGTGGCTGCACTGGACGCAGCCGCACGTGTGGGCGGAGATCACGCGGTACGGGCTCGGGGTGACGCGCGGCCCGCGCGCGGAGACGGCGTACTGGCTGGCCGGGGGCGAGGTGCGTACCGGTTCGCTGCGGGACTTCATGGACCTGATCGACCCGGGCATGCGCCGTCTGCTCGCGGACACCATGGACCTGATCCCCCGCCCGTGGGACCCCGTCGCGCACGAGGGGCTGGCGGCGGCGGACGCGTGGAGCGTACGGGACCGGCTGGACGCGCTGGGGCTGTCCGTCGAGGAGTACCAGGCCAACGAGGCCGCCTGGGTGGGCCACTTCAACGCGCCGCTGGACGAGGGCGCGTACGTGGGCGCGCTGCGCTGGACCGCCGCGTCGGCTGGGCACTGGCACCTGATGCACGAGGCGTCGGCGGTGTTCCGGCTGACGGACGGTACGCGCGCGCTGGTCGACGCGCTGGCGGCCGACAGCGGCGCGGAGATCCGTACGGGCGCCCCCGTACGCGCCGTCGAGCACGGCGGGCCGGAGGCGCGCGTCCACCTCGCGGACGGGACGCAGGTCACGGCGGGGGCCGTGGTGGTGACGCTCCCGCAGAACATCCTGGACAGCGTCGCGTTCACGCCGCCGCTGGGCCCGGAGAAGCGGGCCGCCGCGCGGGAGGGGACGGCGTCGCGGGGCGTGAAGCTGTGGATACGGGTACGCGGGCCGCTCGCGCCGTTCTTCGCGTACTCCTCGGGGGCGCACGCCCTGTCGGTGGTCCGCACCGAGTACCTGGGCGAGAACGACGCCGTCCTCGTCGCCTTCGGCGCCGACGCGCGCCGCATCCGTACCGACGACGTGGACGCCGTACGGGACGCGCTGCGGGTGTGGCGCGACGACCTGGAGGTGCTGGAGGTCACCGGGCACGACTGGATGGCCGACCCGTACGCGGGCGAGACGTGGCTGATGCAGCGGCCGGGCCAACTCACCTCGTACCACCGGGGGTTGCGGCGCCGCGAGGGGCTGTTGCACTACGCGGGGAGCGACAACGCCGACCTGTGGGCCGGTTTCGTCGACGGGGCGGTGGAGAGCGGCCTGCGGGTGGCGCGGGAGATCACCGGACCGCCGGGCTGACGCCCGTACGCACAGCGACACACGTGCACCCGAGTCGGGGGGCACCGGCACACACGCACACCGGCACGACAGACCGAAGGGAAGCCGCCATGATCACCACGACCACGACGACCGCCGCGACCGAGTACCGCGCCGACGACCAGCTGGACTTCCGCCACGTCATGTCGCACCTGCCGACGGGCGCCGTCGCGGTGGCGGGCGTGGCGGCGGACCCGGAGACGGGGGCGGCACGGGCCGCCGGGCTGATCGTCGGCACGTTCCAGTCGCTGTCGCTGGCGCCGCCGCTGGTGACGTTCAGCGTGGCCCGCACGTCGGGGAGTTGGCCCCTCGTACGCGGCTGCGGCACGTTCACGGCGAGCGTGCTCGCGGAGGGGCAGGACGCGGTGTGCGGGGCGCTGTCGCGCAAGGCGGGCGACAAGTTCGCCGGGGTGGACTGGCACCCGTCGCCCGAGGGGGCGCCGCGCGTCGGCGGTGCCGTCGCCTGGATCGACTGCGTGTGGGAGCGGGAACTCGACGGCGGGGACCACGTCATCGTGATCGCCCGCGTGCTGCGCATGCGCACCGGTCCCGGCGAACCCCTCGTCGTGCACCGGGGCCGCCTCGGCGGCTACCGCGCGCCCGCCGCCGCCTGACCCTCCCAGCCGGGCCACAGCAGACGTTCGAGCTGCTCCATCGCGTCCCGCATCCGCTGGAGCGTGGCGGGGATGCGGTCGCGCCCGAAGCGGTAGCGGGGGCCGTCGACGGTGACGACGGCCACCAGACCGCCCGCCGAGTCGTGCAACGGGCGGGAGACGGACAGCAGTCCCTCCTCCAGCTCGTTGTCGATGACGGAGTAGCCCTGCTCGCGGACCTGCCCCAACTCCTTGAGCAGGGCACGGCGTTCACCGATCGTGTCCGGGGTGAACCGTTCCAGCTCCTCCGGGAGCAGTTCGAGCAGCGCCTCCTCGTCGAGGGAGGCCAGCAGGACCTTGCCCCCGGCGCTGGCGTGCAGCGGCCAGCGCTGCCCGATCAGCTGGCCCACCGAGACCCCCACCACGTGGGAGCCCTTGGCGGCCGCGATCAGGTCCAGCTCCCGCGCCGGGGTGGGCACGGACAGCGTGACCGTCTCCTTCACGTCCTCGGCGAGCGCGTCCAGTACGGGCTGGATGCGGCCGACGAGTCCGGCGTACGGGTCGGCGCGGCGCGCGAGGCGGGAGAACTCCCAGCCGAGCGAGTACTTGCTGTCGCTGCGGTCGACGAACCCGGTCTGCTCCAGGCTGTTGAGGATGCGGAACGCCGTGGGCCGCGAGAGGCCCACCGCGCTCGCCAGCTCGGTGACCGTGGCGCCCTGCTCGTGGCGCGCCAACTCGCGCAGGATCAGCGCCCCTTTGACGACCGATTTGTTGGTCAGTCCGTCCGCATCGGACATCGCGTCCACCGCGCCTCTCCCCGTCGCCTTCCCCGTCGGTCGCCACCGGCTGTCGATCCTACGCGGGACGCCGTGTACGGCCCCGGCGCCGCCCGCCCCGGCGTCCCGGCACCCGCGCGCGTCAGCCCGGCCCGCGTCAGCCCAGGCCCGCGTCGCGCGCGAGCAGGGCCGCCTGGACGCGGTTGCCGCAGCCCAGCTTGGTGAGGATGCGGCTGACGTACGTCTTCACCGTCGACTCGCTCATGTGCAGCCGGGCGCCGGTGTCCGCGTTCGACAGGCCCTCCCCCAGCAGGGCCAGCACCTCGCGCTCCCGGCCGGTCAGCACCTCCAGGCGCCGCCTGGCCGTCTCGCCGCGCTCCGCGTCGCCGCCGGAGGCGAAGGTGTCGGCCACGTGCCGGGTCGCCACCGGCGACAGGTACGCGCCGCCCGCGGCGGCCGCCCGTACCGCGTGGATCAGTTCGTCCGGCGCGGAGTCCTTGAGGAGGAACCCGGCGCCGCCGTCGCTGAGGGCGCGCAGCACGTTGTCGCGCTCCCCGAACGTCGTGAGGATCAGCGCCCGTACGGAGGGTGCCGCGCGCCGCAGTTCGGCGAGGGCGGAGAGGCCGTCGAGGACCGGCATCTGGATGTCGAGGAGGGCGACGTCGACCGCGTGGCGCAGGGCGAGGTCGACGGCCTCCCGGCCGTTGCCCGCCTCCTCGACGACCTCGATGCCGTCGTCGGAGTCGAGGATCATGCGGATACCGGCCCGTATCAGCGGCTCGTCGTCGGCCACGAGGACCCGGATCACTCGGCCTCCAGGGCGGTGGTGGGGTGGGGTGCACCGGGGTGGGTGGTGCGGGTGGGGGACGACCGTAGCCTAGGCCATGGCCGCGCGCGCCTCCCCCGTACGCCCACCCCCGCCGGGGCGCGCGCCCCCGCTCGTACGCGCCCCGCCTCCGTACGCCCGCGCACCCCCGGTCCGTCGCCCGACCGGGCCCCCGCCCGCGGCCCGGTCGGGCGACGGGTCAGAGCTTGACCTCGAAGGACTGCTTCTCCACGAGCTTCCCCTCACGGAAACAGAAGCGGTACACGAGCTCCTTCTCCAGGTTCTCCTTGGTCGCGGAGGACATGAAGTGGCGGCATGTGGCGCCCTTGGGGATCGCGGGCCCCTCGGACTCGTACTCGCCGGTCATCAGGTCGCTGCCCTCCGGCAGTCGCGACTCCACGTCGTCGAGCGAGGACCCCAGCTCGATCCTCCGGTACGTGTCCTCCGAGATGGTGGCCTTGTCGACCTCCTCGAAGAGCTTCATCGCGCCCCAGCCGAGGAGCGCGAGGCCCCCGACGACCACGATGACGCAGACGGCGGCGCACCCGATGGCGGTGTTCTTCCTGGTGGACATGACGGCGTTGTACTCCTCGGACAGTTGGGAACGGTCGATGACCGGTCCACCGTCGCCGAGCGCGCCCACCCCGGTCTGCCGCCGGAAGTCGCCCTCCGCAGCGACGAACGTCGCGTCCGCGGGCGCCCCGGCACCTCCGTCCGTACCGCCGGACGCGCCCCCGTACGCGCCGTCCTCCTCGCCGTACGGCAGCACCGCCGCCAGCCGGAAGCCGCCGCCGGACGCGGGCCCGTGGTGCAGCATCCCGCCGACCCGCCCGGCCCGCTCCTCCAGGCCGCGCAGGCCCGCGCCGCCGCTGACCGCGCTGCCCGCGGCGGCGCGGGCGGCGTCGTCCGCCGGGCCGTTGGCGACCTCGACGAGCAACGAGTCCGGCTCGTAGCGCAGGGTCACGGTGACGGGGGCGCCGGGGGCGTGCTTGTGGATGTTGGTGAGGCCCTCCTGCACGACGCGGTACGCGACCTGGTCGCCCGCCGTGCCCAACGGACGGGCGCGGCCGAAGCGCCGCAGCTCCACGGTGGCCCCGGCGGCCCGCGACGCGTCCACCACGGCGTCCACGTGCGCGACACCGTGCAGCTCCGCGCGGTCGGCGCGCACGTCCTGGGTGTCGTCGCGCAGCAGGCCGACGACGTCGCGGAGTTCGTGCATGGCCAGCCCGGAGGCGTCGCGCAGCACGCCGACGGCCTCGCGCTGCCGGTCCGAGAGCGTCGGGTCGACCTGGAGCGCGCCGGTGTGGACGGCGATGAGGGCCAGCTGGTGGCCGAGGCTGTCGTGCATGTCCTGGGCGATGCGGTGGCGCTCCCGCAACCGGGCCTGCCCGGCGATCAGTTCCCGCTCGCGCAGCAGCTGGGAGTTGTGCTTGTGGAGGGTGAGCAGGAGCATCCGGCGCTGCGCGCGGTAGCGGCCGATCAGGGCGGGGACGACGGCGACGCCCACGAAGTACACGGAGACGAAGGCCGCGTCCCGGGCGAGCGAGAACACCCACGGGTTCGTGTGCACCGTGAGCGCGGTCTGCACCGCGAACGTCGCGGCGAACGCCGCCACCGCGTTCCTCGGCCGCTCGATGCGCCAGCCCGCGGACCAGCTGGCGACGACCAGCAGCGGCGTCGCGCCGTCCACGATCCCGCCGTTCAGCGCCCCGGCGATCACCAGCACCGTCGCGGGAAAAGCCATCCGCAGGAGGCCCAGCACCAGGACGGCGAGCGTGCTCAGGACGGTCGGCAGGAGGCCGTGGTCCGTATTGAGCTGGATCAGCACGCACGACCCCGCGAGCTGGACGCCGACGGCTGCCTCCTTGAGGAGGCGCGTACGGGTCCAGGGGCCGGGGAGTAGCCGGCGGGCGAGGGCACGCGCGGCTGTCGCTGTCGCTTCCACACGGTGACGATAGTGAGGGCCGTAGGGGGCGCGCACCCCTCCTTGGTGCCGGGCGGGGGCGACGAAGGTGCCGGGCGCGCGGGGACCGTACGTACGCGGGGCGCGGGGACCGTACGTACGCGTGTGACCACCTAGGGGCCGTCGGGTGGCGCTCCCTCGTCGGGCACCCGGCGGAGCACGTCGCCCGGCTGGCACTCCAGGACGCGGCAGATCGCGTCGAGGGTCGTGAACCGTACGGCCTTGGCGCGGCCGTTCTTCAGTACGGCGACGTTGGCGGGCGTGATCCCGACGGCCTCCGCGAAGTCCCCCACCGACATCCCGCGCCGGGCCAGCTGCACGTCGAGGTCGACGACGATCGCCATCAGACCACCCCGGCCAGCTCGGTCTGGAGGTGCGTCGCCTTGTGCAGCAGGCCGCGCATGACGACGACCAGCAGCGCGAACCCCGCCCCCACGCCGGTACCCGCCGCCGCCGTGAAGAGGGCGCCGAGCAGCTCCATGCCGTCGTCGGGCGAGGGGATGTCGGCCACCAGGAGGTGCCCGGTGACACCGAGGGCGAGCAGGGTCGCCACGGCGGAGGCGCCGATGATCATGTCGACCCAGCGGAACGCGCGGGGTGTGAAGAGGGCGTCGCGCCGGACCATGCCGAGCAGCACCCACGTGGCGACGAGCGCGACCTGGACGCAGGCGACGCCGAGGACGGCGACGGTGACGTACGGCAGTTCGTACGGGCCGTACGGCGGGAAGCGGTCGACCTCGTCGGCGGCGGTGGTCGGGATGACCACCGCCTGACCGAAGAATCCGACGAGGAGGGCCAGGGCGACACCGGCCCGGAGCGTGGAGACGACAGCACCGTTCATCCATCGATTTTCGATCGATGTCGATCGAAAATCAATAGGTCGCGGGATCTCGACGTGACTGCGGCTCGCGGCCGGACGCCGCCCGTTCCCTCAGAGGTCCACCACCAGCCGGGGCGAACGGGCGCGGGACACGCACGCGTACATCCGGCCCGCCGGGGCGCCGACGTCGTCGCGGTGCTCCGGTTCCCCTTCCAGCACGGCCAGTTCGCAGCTGCCGCAGACGCCCTCCCGACAGCCGGACGGCAGCGGGAGCCCGGCGTACGCCAGCGCGTCCAGCAGCGACTCGTCCGCCGCGACCTCGACGACGCGCCCCGAGCGGGCGCACGCCACCTCGAACGGCGCGGCGGGCGCGAACTCCCGCTCCCGGGGCCGGAACCGCTCCGTCCGCAGCCGCTCGGCGGGGAACACCGCCTCCGCGTCGGCGAGCATTGAGGCGGGCCCGCAGCAGTAGACGAGCGTGCCGGGAGCCGTACGCGCCGCCAGCGCGGCGAGGTCCGGCCGCCCCTCCTCCGCCGTGACGACGGTCCGCACCCGCTCGCCGTACGCGGCGCGCAGCTCGTCCGCGAACGGCATGGCGGACGCCGACCGCCCCACGTACACCAGCTCCGCCCGCGCCCCGGCCGCGACGGCGGCCCGCAGCATCGGGGCGACGGCGGTGACGCCGATGCCGCCCGCGAGGAAGAGGTACGCGGGCGCGGGCAGGAGCGGGAAGTGGTTGCGCGGCAACGACACCTCCAACGGCCGCCCCGTACGCAGGAACCGGTGCACGTACTCCGAACCGCCCCGGCTCAGCGGGTCGTGGCGGACCGCGACGCGGTAGCGCTCGGGGTCGGCGGGGTCGCCGCACAGGGAGAACTGCCGGGTGAGCCAGTTCGGGAGCGCCAGGTCGATGTGCGCGCCCGGCTCCCAGGGGGCCAACGGGCCGTCGGCGCCGCGCAGTTCGAGGGAGAGGACGTCGTCGGCGAGCGGGTCGGCGCGGTCGAGGACGGTCTGCTGCATCGGTCGATCACCTCGCGGGAGGGAGGGGTGGGAGAGAGAGGGGGGCGCGTACGGGCGGATCGCGGAAACCGTCACGGTCAGGGTTCGGGCGGTCAGAACAGCTTGCGGTAGCCCGTCTCCAGGCCCTGGTCGACGAGCGCCGGGTCCATGTCCAACCCGAGCTGGTCGACGGCGACTTGACCCGGTGACGGCAGCTCCGCCGCGAGTTCCTGGCTGGCCGGGTCCCACAGGCGGGAGCGGATGAGGGCGCGGCCGCAGTGGAAGTAGACCTCCGCCACCTCGACGACGAGCGCCAACGCCGGTTCCCTCGCCTCGGTCCGCATCCGGGCGAGCACGTCGGGCTCGTCGGTGGGATGGGCGCGGCCGTTGACGCGCAGCGTCTCGCGCACGCCGGGGACGAAGAACAGCAGGCCGACGCCGTCGTTCTCTGCGAGGTTGCGGAAGGAGTCGGCGAGCCTGTTGCCCGGCCGGTCGGGCAGCGCGAGGGTGTGCGCGTCGAGGACCTTCACGAAGCCGGGGTAGTCACCGCGCGGCGAGCAGTCGGCGCGGCCCCGCGCGTCGGCGGTGGCGAGGGTGAGGAACGGCGAGTGCGCGATGAAGCGGTGCGCGTGCGCGTCGACGCGGTCGCGGACCTTCGCCCGGGTCATCGGCTCGGGCTCCCCGAGGCGGGCGCGCACCTCGTCCGGGGACACCCTCCGGGCGGTGGCGTGGGCAGGCGTCATGACGACCTCCGGAGCACTGCTGGAAGAACACGGACGGACGACCGCACCGCGGGTATCGGTGCAGCTCATGGCAGAATTATGAGCAATCATTCGCTTCGCGCGCCACTCGCGTACGCGCGTCCGCCAGGGAGGCGTCATGGCTTCGGACGACCGCAGGCTTGAGCCGCGGAAACAGCCCCGGCAGGCCCGCGCGGAGCTGACCCGGCAGCGCATCCTGGACGCGGCTGCTCACGTTTTCGCGGAGTACGGCTACGCGGCGGGCACCACCAACCGCATCGCGGAGCGCGCGCGGATCTCGATCGGCTCGCTCTACCAGTACTACCCGAACAAGGACGCCATCCTGAGCGAGCTGGTCACCCGGCACCTGGACGACGGGGTGGCCGCCATGGAACGCGACCGGGCGGACGGGCTGCCGGAGTCGCTGGAGGGCACGGTGCGCCTCTTCGTACGGACCGCCGTCGAGAACCACCGCGACGACCCGCAGTTGCTGCGCGTCATGGTCGAACAGGCGCCGCGCACCCGCGAGTTGCTGGCGAAGGTCGACGAACGGCAGCGGGAGCGCGTCGAGTTCTTCCGCGCTCTCTTCGACCGGCATCCGGAGGTACGGGTCGAGGACACCGAGACCGCCGCCCGGCTCGCGGTCTTCTCCGTCGAACTCGTCGTCCACCAACTGGTCGCCGCCCCCGACCCGGTGGACCTGACCCGGCTGGAGAACGAACTGGTCGCCATGGTCACCCGCTACCTCACGGCCCGCGACACCTGACCGCCCCCCGTACGCGTACGGGCACGGGTGCGCGTAGGGGAACGGGGAGGCGTACGGCGGCCCGCGCGCGCCCGTACGGCGGCGGCCCCGCGCGCGCCCGGGGGGTGCCGGGGCGGACGGGGCCGTCGTGGGGTGGTGCGGGGCGCGGGGCCCGGTGGGACTCAGAGCCCTTCGTTGAGGCGGTAGATCGCCTTCGGCAGGTCCGCGGCCTCGCTGCCCGCGAAGTCGAGGAGGATCGCGCCGTAGACGGGGCGGTCGCCGCGGTCGTACTCCTCGTTGAGGCGGGTCTCGACCTTCGGGTTCAGCTCCTTGGCGTAGTTGCGCGGCGCCGGGAGGAGTTCGCCGGTGGTGGTGCTGACGTAGTTGACCGACAGCCGCTTGGTGCCGCCCGCCTCGGACTTGGCGGCGTCGAGGTGCTCCTGCACCCGGTCCCACTTCTCCGCGACCGGCAGCTGGTAGTCGTCCTGGACGGAGAGCAGCGGGCCGTTGCGGTCGATGCCGCCGATGCCGGGCTCGCGGGCGACGAGCACGACCTTGCCGCGTACCGCGCCGAGCGAGGGCAGCGCGTCCGAGTCGCGGTGGACCAGGGAGTCGAAGCCCTGCTCCTTCATGTAGAGGTCGTTGAAGATGGCGGCGAACTCCTCGGCGGAGGCGTCCGAATGCTCCTTCTTCACCGACATCAGCACGGTCTCGCCCGGGTTCGCGGAGAGGAAGTCGCGACACTCGGTGAGGACGTTGTTGAAGTTCTTGTTCTGGTAGATCACGCCGTGGTGGATGGCGAACGCGCCGTCGATCGGGCGGCACCGGATGTCGAGGAAGCGCACGCCGCCGCTCAACAGGTCCGGCAGCGACAGGTCCTGGCACTTGGCGGTGTCGAAGGGGCCGCCGACCGTCGCGCAGCTGTTGTGCGTGCCCGGGATGGTCAGGTCGTCGATCGTACGGTCGTCGGGCAGCCCGGACATCCAGTTGTGCGGCTCGGCGGCGAACGCGGCCCGCGCGGCGGGCCGTCGGGGTGCGGCGCTCGCGCCGTTGGCGAGCAGTGTGCCGCCCGCGGCGAGGCCGAGCGCGGCGCCCGCCGCGCCGCGCAGCACGCCGCGTCTGCTGACGCGCTGGTCGCCGGAGTTCGCGAAGGTGTCGCGCACGGGGGTCTCCCTCGGTAGGTGGGGGGGGGTGGTGCCGCTCCCGCCCGGCGCTGCCGGGTGCCGTGCGGCGGGGTGCCGGAGCCTCGGGGTGCCGGGGGCGTCCGGCGCCGAAGTTACTCCACGGGAGCCCGCATTGGTAGAGGCCAATGCGCGCGGACGCAGGTGGGACGGGTCACGCCGACGCGCGCCGGGCGGGCGCCGGGCGCCGTACCCCGGGGTGTCCCACGCCACAGGGCGGCCTGTTGCACAGACCTCGCAACAACTTGTTGGATGCATATGCCGTACGCCGCCCCGGCCCGGCGGCGCCACCCGTTCCAGCGGCGCCACCCGTTCCAGCCGTTCCACCACCGCCCGCCCCCGCAGGAAGGTCCGCCCGCATGCCGGTCACCCCCACCCGCCGGAGCGTCCTCACCGCGGCGGCCGCCGCCGGTGCCGTACTGCTCACCGGGTGCGAGTCGGCGGGGAGTTCGGGCGGTACGGGCTCCGGCGGGCCGCGGCGCGGCGGGAGTCTGCGGGCGGCGTTCCCCGGCGCGGGCGTGAAGGAGACGATGGACCCGCACGCGCAGCGGCAGTTCGTCGACATCGCCCGGCACAAGGCGGTCTTCGACAAGCTCGTCGACCTGGACGCCACCCTGCGCCCCGTGCCCCGGTTGGCGCGCTCGTGGACCAGCGACCGTACGGCGCGCGTGTGGCGGTTCGAGCTGCGCGAGGCCGCGTTCCACGACGGGCACGTGCTCGACGCCGACGACGTGCTGTACTCCCTCTCCCGCATCCTCTCCCCCGACGCCGCCGACCACCTCGCGAAGCACTCCCTGTCCCACATCGACCTCCGCGAGTCCCGCGCGGTCGGCGCGCGCGGCGTGGAGATCGCCCTCGACCGGCCGGACGCGGAGCTGCCGACGCTGCTCGCGATGACCGGTACGGCCGTCGTCCGCAAGGGCTGGGACGACCCCGAACACCCCGTCGGCACCGGCCCGTTCCGCTTCGTGTCGTTCACCGCCGGGCGTTCCTTCACGGCCCGCCGCTTCGACGACCACTGGGCCGGGGCGCCGCACGTGGACGAGGTGCGCGTGCTGTCCGCCGACACCGAGGCGCGCGCCGCCGCCGTACGCGGCGGGGAGGTGCACTACGCGCACGAGCTGACGCCGACGTTCGCCCGCACCGTCGCACACGACAGCCGGGTACGGGTGGTGGCGACGAAGCGCAGCGGTGTGCAGGGCTTCGCGCTGAAGACGGACCGGCCGCCGTTCGACGACCCGAGGGCGGCGCTGGCCGTGAAACTGCTCGTCGACCGGGAGCGGCTGGTCGAGGTGGTGTGCGCGGGGCGCGCGGAGGTCGGCAACGACCTGTACGGCAAGGGCTACGCGTACTACCCGTCCGGCCTGGAGCAGCGCGAGCGGGACGTGGCGGAGGCACGGCGACTGCTGCGCCGTACCGGCCTGTTCAACAAGAAGGTGTCCTTCCACACCTCCACCGCCGCCGACGGCTTCGCGCAGGCCGCGCACCTCTTCACCGAGCAGGCGGGCGAGGCGGGCCTGCGGGTGGACGTCACCAACGGGCCGCCGGAGTCGTACTTCACGGACGTCCTCACCCGCGGCACCGTCACCAACCACCGCTGCGGCGCCATGCCCATCCCCACGTACCTCAGCGAACGGCTGCTGACCGACGCCCCGCAGAACGCCACCGCCTGGCACGACCGGGACTTCGACGCGTCCTACGCCGACGCCCGCGCCGTCGTCGACACCGGCGACCGTACGGCCCGTTACCGGAAGGTGCAGACGACGCTGCGCGACCGTGGCGGGCTGGTGCTGTGGGCGCACCCGGAGTGGCTGAACGCGGTCGCGCGCACGCTGCACGGCGTACGCGAGGCCCCGCCCAACACCGTGGACTGGGCCCGGTTCGACACGGTGTGGCTGGACTGAGGTGCTGCGCTACACCCTGCGCCGGTGCGCCTGGACCGTCGTGCAGCTCGCGGTGCTGGCCGTCGTCGTGTTCGCGCTGACGAACCTGCTGCCGGGGGACGCCGCCACCGTCGACTTCAACGAGCAGGCCGGGTTGGAGCAGGTCGCGGAGTTGCGCGCGCAGATGGGCCTGGACCGGCCGTGGGGCGAACGCCTCCTCGACTGGGCGTACGGCGTCGCCCACGGCGACCTCGGCACGTCCCTCGTCGGCGGCGGCCCGGTGAGCGGGGTGCTGGCCGCGTCGATCGGCGTCACGGCGACGCTCGCGGCGGTCACGCTGCTGCTCCTCGTCCCGCTGGCCACCGCCGTCGGGCTGCTGACGGGGCTGCGCGCGGGCGGCCGTACGGACCGGGCGGTGTCGGCCGTGACGCTCACGCTGACGTCGGTGCCGGACTTCGTGCTGGCGCTGCTGCTCGTCGCGTTCTTCTCGCTGCGCCTGGGCTGGCTGCCGTCCACCTGGGTGGGCGTCGACGGCGCGTGGTGGGAGCGGCCGGAGCTGTTCGTGCTGCCGGTGGCGGTGCTGCTGGCGCGCACGGTGTGCACGCTGTCGCGGCAGGTACGGGCGGGCACGATCGCGGCGCTGCACTCCGGTTGGGCGGTGCAGGCGCGGCGGCTCGGCGTACCGCGCGGGCGGCTGGTGCTGCGGCACGTACTGCCCAACGCGGCCGTGCCCGGCGTACAGGAACTGGCCCGTACGGGCGACCAGTTGCTCGGCGGCGTCCTCGTCGTCGAGGCCGTCTTCGCCATCCCCGGCACGGCCACGGCGCTGGTCGAGGCGGTGCAGAACCGCGACGTGCCGACCGTGCAGGGGCTGGCCCTCGCCCTGGCCGCCGTGGCCTGCCTGCTGAACCTCGGCGCCGACCTGGTCACGCGCCGCCTGGCGCCCCGTACGGAGGTGCTGCGGTGAAGGCCGCACGGGTGGCGAACGGCGCACGGGTGGTGAACGGCGTACGGGCGCTGGTGGAGCGCGTACGGCGGGTGGCGCGCGTACGGCGGGACGGGCCCGTACGCGGGGTGCCGCGCGGGTCGCGGGCCCGGCGCGGGCGGGCGCTCGGTGGCGGGCTGCTGCTGGTGCCGCCGGTGGCGGCGGCGCTGCTGGGTCCGTTCCTGGCACCCGACCCCGTACCGTCCGACGGCGCCCCGTACGCCCCCGACGAGGGGCCGCTGGGCACGGACGCGCTCGGCCGCGACGTACTGGCGCTGGTGCTGCGCGGCGGCGCGAGCGCGCTGGGCGTGGCGTGCGCGGCGGTGGCGCTGGCCGTCGTCCTCGGCGGCGCGCTGGGGCTCGCGGCGGCGGCCTCGCGCAGCCGCCGGGTGGACGACCTGCTGATCCGGCCGGTCGAACTGCTGCTGCCGCTCCCCTCGTTGCTGGTGATCAGCCTCGTCGGCGTCGGCTGGCGCGGCCACCCGGTGGCGGTGGCGCTCGCGGTGGCCGCCCTCAACGTGCCCGCCGTCGCCCGCCTGTTGCGCGCGGCGGCGCTGGACGCGGCCAGTGGGCCCGTCGCCGAGGCGATGCGGCTCCAGGGCGAGTCGCGGGCGCGCGTCCTCTTCGGGCACGTCGGCCGGGCGGTGCTGCCGGTGGCCGCCGCCGACGCGGGTACGCGCGTGGGCACGGCCGTCTTCACCGTGGCCGCCGCCAACTTCCTCGGCCTGGGCCTGGATCCGACCTCCCCCGACTGGGGCGTGGTCATCGCGGCGAGCCGCGAGGCGCTGTTCGTGCAGCCGTGGGCGGTGTGCGCGCCGACGCTGCTGCTGGTGATGTTCACGGTGGGCGCGAACCTGCTGGCGGACGGCCTGCTGGGGGGCGGGGCGGTGGGCGGGGCCCGTACGGGGAGCGGCTCGCGTACGGGTGGCGGGCGTACGGGTGGCGCACGTACGGGTGACGGGCGTACGGGTGGCGGGCGCGGCGACGGGAAGGCGACGGCATGACGGGGGCGACGGGACGTGAACAGCCGGGCGGCGATGGCCGGGTGGGCTCCCCGTACGGGCCGGGCCCACTGGTCGAGGTGCGCGGGCTGACGGCGCGCGCCGGTACGGCGACCCTCCTCGACGGCGTCGACCTGACCGTCACCCCGGGCACGGCGACGGCCCTCGTCGGCCCGTCCGGCAGCGGCAAGACCACCGCCGCGCTGGCCCTGCTGGGCGAGGCGGCGCCGGGCGTACGGCTGGCCGGGAGCGTACGGGTCGGGGGCGTCGCCGTGGTCGACGACGACGGCCCGGCCGCCGGAGCGGCGGACGTACGCGGGCGCCTCCTCGCGTACATGCCGCAGCACCCCGCGCACGCCCTCAACCCGGCCCGGCGGATCGGCGCCGTACTCACCGAACTGGCGCGCCTGCACCGCCCGTTCGGCACCGGCGGCCGGTCCGCGGCCGAGGCGTACGCGGCCGGGGCGCTGCACACCGCCGGGCTGACCCCGGACCCCGGGGGCAAGGGCATGGACGGGGGCGGCGAGCAGGGCGGCGGCGTGAGCGCGGCCGAGGGGCGGGCGCTGCGGCGGCGCTTCCCGCACCAGTTCTCCGGCGGGCAGCGCCAACGGGTCGCGCTGGCACAGGCGTTGGCGTGCGGCCCGCGCGTCCTCGTCCTCGACGAGCCCAGCACCGGCCTGGACACGGTGGCGCGTGCCCGGCTGGCCGGGCAGCTGAACCGGCTGGTGGCGGACGGCTTCGGCGTACTGCTGCTCAGCCACGACCACGACCTCGTACGGGCGGTCGCGCCCCGTACCGTGCTGCTGGACCGGGGCCGCGTCGCGGACACGGGCGCCACCGCCGACGTCCTCCCGCCACCCCGACCGGCGCCCCAACGGCCTTACACAGACCGGCCGTTGCCCCCACCCGCCGCCGGGGACACCGCCGTTCCCGCCCTCGTCGCGCACGGCCTGACGGCCTGGCTGCGTACGGGGCGGCGCGGCGCCGTGCTGCACGACGTGTCCGTGACGGTGCCGGAGGGCGGCTGCGTCGCCGTCGTCGGGCCGTCCGGCAGCGGCAAGACCGTACTGGCCCGCTGCCTCGCCGGACTGCACGAACGCCACGACGGGCGGCTCGTGTTGCGCGGCGAGCCGCTGCCCGTACTGCGGCGGCGGACGGCGCGGCAGATCCGCGGCGTGCAGTACGTGTGGCAGGAGGTGCGCGGCTCGTTCGACGAACGGCGCACCGTGCTGGAGCAGGTGGCCCGTACCGCCGTACGGCTGCGTGGCCTTCCCGCGCCGGAGGCGGCGGAGCGGGCCCGCCGGATCGCGGAACGGCTCGGCCTGACGCCCGCTCAGCTGACGCGATACGCCGCCGAGTTGTCCGGCGGGGAGCTGCAACGGGCCGCGCTCGTACGCGCGTTGCTCGCCGCGCCCGACGTGCTGGTCTGCGACGAGATCACCACCGCGCTCGACGCCACCGCCACCGCCCTGGTGACGGCCGAGATCGCGCGGCTGCGCGGGCGCGGCACGGCGGTGCTGTGGGTCGGCCACGACCTCGCGCTGGTCGAGGAGTTGGCCGACACCGTTGTCATTCTGGACGCGGGCTCTGTCGTGGAGGCCGGGAACTGCCGTACCGTCCTCGCGTCGCCCCGGTCCGGAACCGCCCGCCTGCTGCTGCGGTCCCGGCGCCTGGGCGCGGAAGTCCCCGCCGTACCTCCGGAAGCGGAGTCCCCGGAAGCCGTACCTCCGGAGACCTCGCCGCCGGAGGTCCGGCCGCCGAGCGAGACCGACTCCCCCGTTCACCGAGAGGACCGACCGCAGCCATGACCCCCACGACCACCCCCGCGCCCACGACCACGACCACGTCCGACTGGCAACGTTGGCAGACCAGTTGGGACCGTCAGCAGGAGTGGTACATGCCCGACCGGGAGGAGCGCTTCCGGGTCATGATCGACCTGGTGGAGGCCCTCGTCGGCACCACGCCCCGCGTGCTGGACCTCGCCTGTGGCACCGGCAGCATCTCCGAACGGCTGCTGCGGCGGCTCCCCGGCGCCACCACCGTCTGCGTGGACATCGACCCGGCGCTGCTCACCATCGGCCGCGGCCACTTCACCGGCGACGAGCGCGTGTCGTTCGTCGAGGCGGACCTGACCAGGCCCGGCTGGACCGAGGAGCTGCCCCACACCTCGTACGACGCCGTGCTGACGGCCACGGCCCTGCACTGGTTCGACACGGAGCCGCTGCGCGACCTGTACGGCGCCCTGGCCGGACTGGTCCGCGAGGGCGGCGTCTTCCTCAACGCCGACCACATGCGGGACGAGTCGGCGCCCCGCATCAACGCCGCGCTGCACGAACTGCACTCCGCACGCCAGGAGAAGCAGCGCGCCGACGGCGCCCTCGACTGGTCCGCCTGGTGGCAGGAGGTGTCCCGCGACCCGGCCCTGGCGCGGCCCGCCGCCAAGCGCTTCGCCCTGCTGGGCGACCCCCGCAAGCCCGCCCCGGAGGGCGCGAAGCGGGACCGCCCGACCGCGACGGACTGGCACGTCGACACCCTGCGCGAGCAGGGGTTCAGCGAGGTCAGGCAGGTGTGGTGCTCCGCCAGCGACGCACTGGTGGCCGCGCTGCGCTGACCCCACCGGCCGTCACCCGTACGCGTGCCGCCGACCGCACCCGGCACGCGTACGGCCCGACCCGGCCCGACCCGGACGAACCGGACGGCAGGGGTCGTACGGTCGCGGCACGCGCACGGTCGGGGGCCGTACGGTCGGGACATGCGCATCGTCTCCCTGCTGCCCGCCGCCACCGACATCGTCGCCGAACTCGGCCTGGCCGACGCCCTGGTGGGCCGCACCCACGAGTGCGACTGGCCGCCCGCGCGAGTGGCGGACGTCCCCGTGGTGACGTCCGCCGGGTTCGCGCCGGACGCGCTGAGCAGCCGCGAGATCTCGGCGGCGGTGGGCGGTCGCGGAGAAGGGGGCGGGACCGTCGCCGGGGCGTCCGGCGCGGGCGAACACCAGGGGTCGTCGCTCTACGCCCTGGACGTCGAGGCGCTGGCCCGCCTCGCCCCGGACGTGGTCCTCACCCAGGACCTGTGCGACGTGTGCGCGGTGTCGTACGGGAGCGTCACCCGGGCCGTACGCGTCCTCGACGGCGGCGGCCCACGCGTGCTCAGCCTCGAACCCCGCACCCTGGACGACGTGTTGGACTGCCTGGTCCGCGTGGGCGACCTGCTCGGGGTACGGGCGACCGCCCTGGAACGCCGGGCAGAGCTGCACCAACGGCTGGCGGACGTACGGCAGTTGACGCGCGGCCTGCCCCGTACGCGCACCATGGCCATCGAGTGGCTGGACCCGCTGTGGCCCGCCGGGCACTGGGTGCCGGACCAACTCGCCTGCGCGGGCGGCGCGTCCCTCCTCGCCGCCCCGGGCGAGCACACGAGCCCCGTGAAGTGGGACGCCGTACGGGCCGCGCGCCCGGACGCGGTACTGCTCATGCCGTGCGGCTTCAGCCCCGAACGCACCCTGTGCGAAACGGAGTCGCTCACCTCCCTGCCCGGCTGGGCGGAACTGCCCGCCGTACGCGCCGGACGCGTCTGGGTCCTCGACGGCCCCGCGTACTTCAACCGGCCGGGCCCCCGCGTCGTACGCGGCGCGGAGGTCCTGGCCCGCCTCCTGCACGACGTCCCGGCGGGCGCGCCGCTCCACCCGGACGAGGCCCGCCACCTGGGGTGACGCGGCCCGTCACCCGTCGCCGTCGTCCTCCAGCCGCTCGCCGGGCAGCGCCGCGTACGCCTCCCGGAGCCGCAGCACCACCTCGTGGTCCACGGGGAACGCGGTGTCGTCGATCGCGGCCAACGCCCGTACGCCGACAGCGGTGTTGGTGACGAACGCGGCTGCCATGCCCTTCGCCCGCTCCGGCGTCACGGGGCTGACGCGGTGCGTGCCGTACGGCCGGAGCAGGGCCCGCGTCACACCGGGGAGCACGCGGGCGTCGGGCCACACGACGGTGCCGTCGTGGTCGACGAAGGCGACGTTCCAGGTGGGGCCCTCGGAGACCAGCCGGTCGCGGCCGACGAACAGCGCGTCGTCGGCACCGACACGCTGCGCCGTCCGCCGCGCGTGCAGGGCGCCGAACAGGCCCGTGTGCTTCACCTCGGGCAGATCGCGTTCGTACACCACGCTCCGTACGCGTAGGGGTTCCGCCGCCGGCGGGCCCGCCTCGCGCACGGACACGAACACGCGCGGCGCGCGGGCGTCGGCGGGACGCCCCAGGTCGACGCCGGGATCGTGCACCGTGACCCGTACGACGCACGGCAGGCTCCGCCCCTCCAACGCCTGCCGCACGTACGCCCGCACGCGGCCGGTGTCGAGCGCCGTGTTCCACACGGCGGAACAGTCCCGTACGAGCCGCTCCATGTGCAGCGCCAGCCCCCGCACGCTCCCGTCGCCCTCGACCCGCAGGGACGTGAAGTGCCCCATGTTCGTGAGGGCCAGGGCGGCCAGATCGTCGGCGGAGACGGGCCGCCCATCGAGAGTCACCATGCCCCCAGCCTGCCAGGACCGCCCGCGACCTGCCGCGTTCAGCCGAAGTGGGGCGGCAGGCCACAGCGTTCGGGGACAGGAAACGGACCCGGTGGCAAAACCGTTGCCACCGTGGGTGTCCGCTCGCGGCGACACGGTCGAGCATCAACCCGCCCACCACACTCTTACCGGACTTCGCAGCCTGAGCGGTGCTCGGTGATCTCGTCGGGCCCGTCAGGCGAAGAGCAGGGTGGGTTCGGTGAGGATGTCGCGGTCCAGCTCGCTCTTGTAGATGAGGTCGATGCTTCCGAAGCGGGCCTGTGCGTAGTCGAAGCCGAGGTCCGACACAGCTTTGCGGACCGCTTCCTCGGAGTCGGCCTCGACCTCCAGGAAAGTGGGGAGACCGGGCCAGGTGTCGAGGTCGTAGGCAACTCCGTCCAGCTGCCATTCCTCGCGGTAGTTCTGCTGATACCGCACCTGGCGAAGACCGAGAGCGGCGAGAAGTTCCGCGGTGCGGTCCAGGTCGTCGACCTCGACCTCGATCTCGGTGGTGCCGTTGATGTGAGTGGCGTCGCTGACCTGCTTGAGCGTCAGTGTGGTCTTGCCGCCCTCATCTCGCAGGCGCAGCCATTGCTCACCCTGGACGGCATCGTTCTCGAAGATGAGCCGGGTGAACATCGTCCTGTCGAAGGCCCTCTCGGCGCCGACAGCCCGCAGCCGGTCGCGGACGACATCGACGTCGACCCGCAGGAACTTCGCTTCGTATTCGTGCCGAGCCAAAACATTCTCGCTTTCGATCAGTTGGTGTCTTCCGTGCGGTACTCCGCTACGGAGGGCTTACGACGGTTCTACGCGGTCAGGGCTTGGAGTTCGCGCAGATCCTGCTCGCGGGTCCTGCGAACCTCGGCGCACATCTGGCTGTCCACGAACTCTTCCACGGACAGACAGAGATCCATGCGCTGGATGCACACGCCCACGTGGAAAACGCCTTCCCGGTCGCGGTACAACCGGACGCCGTAGTAGCCCTCCTGACAGTCGGTGCTGTTGTTGAGGGGGCACCTCGTACAGGTCCCCAGCAGTCGCAGCGGGCGTATGTGCTTGACGACCAGTCGTTGGCCATCAGGCAGCCGGTAGGCGATGCGAAATCCGGAGGTGCCGGCGATCAGATGGACCTCTTCAGGCCGGGCATCGAGTTGGTCCAGAAGCGCGCCGACTGCGTCGAGGGAAGCGGGACCGTCAGCCAACGAGGTCAGAACGCGTACGGACACCCGTGGCGAGTACCTCTCCAGCAGGCGGTGGACCCTGGGGATGTGGCTGTGGTCGGGGATGACGATGTTCGCGCGTACGCCGATACCGAGGGAGCTTGCGAGTCGTATCGACTGCTCCAGTGCCATGATCTTGTGGGTGGCTCGCCGTCGGGAGCGGTACCGGCTGTCCTGGACCTGAGCGAGTTCCTCGGAAGTGGTGCCGAAGATCGAGAAGTTGGCGTGGTCGAGGCCCGCCCGAGCGCACTCGGGCAGCGATCGCGCGCCATTCTCGCCGTTCGAGGTGACGCTGGCGGAGTAACCGGCGCCCCTGGCAAGGGTGATGATCTGGGCAAGGCGCGGATGAAGGGTCGGCTCACCGCCAGTGAGGTGGACCTCGTCGAAGCCGAGCGCGTCTCGCAGTTGGGAGAGGGCTGTACGGAACGACTCGTCGGGGACGATGGGAGCGCTGAGGAAGCGGGCGCCATTCGAGCCGAGATAGATCGATGTCCGCCCCGATCTACCTGCGGACGCGAAGGGAACCGATCGGCGACCGGGGTTGTCCGCGCTGACAGGGGTCCCTTCGTTGTGGCAGAAGGTGCAGGTCAGACCGCAGGCGTCGATGACCTTCACCCTCAGCGTGCGGTCCATCGAGACCCGTACGGGCACGTCGCTGCTGATCTGCCGTAAGGCATGGTGCTGGAACATGACCGCTGCTCCTTGGAGACGGGAGTGATTCATGGCGCGAAGACCGCGCCGAGGACTTCCTGCCGGGCGGGCGGAGAAGCAATTGAGGGCCAAGCCCTGCTCAGCACGGGCCCGGGCATTGAACGCGCTCCCACAGGCGGGACAACGAATTGCTGAGCCAAGCCGAGCTGTCGAGTACCCGTGATGTCCCAAGTGGCAGTGGTGCCGTGGACGCGAGCCAGTGGAGAGCGGGCCCGTGCGGGGCCTCGATAACGGCGCCGCTGCGGGAGCTCAGCAACTCCAAGACGCGTATACCCGCGCGGCGTGGGACACAGATCGCGCCTCAACAGATGCAAACGGCTTGGAGCTTGTAGCCGCCAATAGTATCTATTGCGGACATATCCGCCTTATCTCGTGATCGTGTCATGATGTGGGGCTCCTAGCCGGAAGGCTGGAATATGGAGCTGTCATCGTCGCGATCGAAAAGGGCTCTTTCGAGGACTTTCAGAGGTCATCTACAGGGCCTCAAGAGGGCTTCAATCTGAACCTGTTGGTGATTTCACGCCCTGAAGGGGGCCTTCCGTGAGATCGTCAGACCAGAGCCCGTCGCGTCACGGAGGTGCCATGCCCCGTCCCATAGGCAACACCCGCCTGAAGGCCGCTCGTGTAGCGGCGGGATACAACTCCCAGCAAGCCCTGACCGATGCCATTACGCGGGCGGCACCCCAACTCGGCATCCCCGGCTTGGCCGTTGGCGTCCGTCAAGTTCGGCGCTGGGAGTCCGCCGACCCCCCGTGGCCCCAGCCTGACGTCCGTCGGGTTCTCACGCATGTCCTGGGCCAGGACATCGAGGTCCTCGGCTTCACCGCTCCCTGGGGGCCGGGCCAGGGGCCACAAGAACCCGGTCGCGCAGTTTCAACGAGCGCGCCCGCGCCCCGGATGCGCCTAACCTCGGTCCCCGCACAGGCCGCGCTCGTCACGCAGCCGGCCACCGTCAGCACGGACTTCGAGGCAGTGACCCGCTCTCACCGCCACCTCTACTGGTCCGTCGCCCCGGCCATCCTCCACCCGGCCGTCCTGGAACACTCACGGCTCGGCTGCGCACTGCTCCCCGAGGTCGCTCCGCCCGCCCGCCCCCGCCTGGCAGCCGCGCTGGCCGAGACGTATCTCCTGGCCGGGCGCATCCAATTCTTCGACCTACGCGAACCCGAGCAGGCTGGCGAGACCCTGTTCAGGGCTCTGCAAGCAGCAGGAGAAGCGGACGACTCCCTCATGGGTGCCGCCGTCCTCGCCCACACCGCTTTCATCTCCGGTTGGGACGAGGACCGCGATGCGGCGGTCGAGCGCATGGTCGCCGCCCGTACCTACGCCCGCCGAGGCCGTGCCTCCGCCGAGTTCCGGGCCTGGCTCGACGCCGTCGAGGCCGAATGCGAGACACGCTGCGGCAACACCCGCATCGCTCTGCACCTCATAGGGCACGCCGAAGACGTCCTCGCAGACGGCTCGGAGCACACGACACCCCCATGGATGGACTGGTTCAGTCCCACCCGCTTGGCCGCGTTCAAGGGCAACACTCAGCTCAAAGCTGGCCACATCCCTCAAGCGCGCGAAACACTTCTCCAGGTCCTCGATGCGCTCCCGCCCGAGTCCAACAAACAGCGCACCGTCGTCCTCGGAGACCTCGCCGCCGTCGAGGTGGCGGACAGCAACCCGCAGCCAGCTTGCGCGTTCGCGGGTGAAGCCCTCGATCAGCTCGCCCTGACCTGGTACGCGACCGGCATGGACCGCATCCGCGAGGTCCGCCGCGCCCTCGCCCCCTGGCAGAAGGAGCAGTGCGTACGGGACCTTGACGACCGGCTCTACGACTGGGGAATGACGGTCAGCGCTCTCCAGCGTTGAACTTCGCCACCCTCTCGGGCAGTTCGGCCAGGGAGCCGATCCGCATCGTCGTGATCGCGTCCGCGTCCGGATCATTCTGCTGGATGGTTCCCCAGGGGCCGCGACGGATCAGCGCCGTCAGGAGTCCAGCCTGCACGGCGGGCCGGATGTCGTTGTCGAGCCGATCGCCCACGTACAGAATCTCGCCGGCCTCTGCGGGGGCCGCCTCGATGACGTGCTCGAAAAACGCCACGTCCGGCTTGGAGGCGCCCCAGTCGTCGCTGGTGGCGATCATGTCGGTGGGCAGGTCGAGGCCGCGCAACAGCCCTCCGGCGCGCACAGTCTGGTTCCCAGCGATTCCCACCCAGAGCCCGTCCCGGCGCAGCGCCTCCAGCGAGGGTCGTACGTCTGCGTACAGATCGTCCTCACCGAACCACTCGGGTCGCCCGGCATCGGCCCGCTTCTCCCGCTCCTCAGCCAGATCGAAGCCCGGCCGGAAGACCTGGAACGTCTCCCTGTAGTCCTGCCCCCGTGCGATGACCGCGCCGAACATCGCGGCGAACGTGTGCCGCGGCACCCCCAGCCAGTCCGCCCATGTCCCGTACTCACGGGTCTCGTCCACCAGGCACTCACCGACGTCGAACACCACTGCACGAATCATGGGCGGCAGCGTAGAACATCTGGGTGGCAGAAGGGCGGGGACCGAAGGAGACGAAGTCAGTCGCCCGTGCCATCAACCCCACCTGCAGCACCTCCAGTTACGCCGCCTCTGACCGGCTCTGCGTGGGAGAGTGGTATTTGGCCCCTGTCCTGGCGCCTGCTGGAGCCGTTGAACAGGAGGGCGGGGCACGGTTGGAGGAGAGTGTGAAGGGCCCTGATATGTCCCGCGGTGCTCGTCTGGCCGCCCACGGCGCCGTTTCCACATCGCTGGCGCTGCGCAGTGACCGCAATCTGCGCGAGTTCGTGGACGCCGGCGCACCGCTGGGATCGGGCATCGGTGGGACAACGGTCCTGCTGGAGGTCGAGGGAACCCGGGTCTTCGTCAAGCAGGTACGGCTGACCGATTTGGAGCGACGGCCGGAGCATATTCACTCCACCGCAAATCTGTTCGAGCTCCCGACCTTCTGCCACTACGGCATCGGCACCATCGGCGGCCCGGGGTTTGGAGCCTGGCGGGAGCTGGCCGCGCACACCATGACGACGAACTGGGTGGTCGCGGGGGACTACGAGGGCTTCCCTCTGATGTACCACTGGCGGGTGATCCCAGACTCTGGCCAGCCGCTGCCCGAGGAACTGGCCGATGTGGACCGAGCCGTCGCCTACTGGGGAGGCGGATCAGCGGTACGCCGACGGATCGAAGCTCTCCAGCATTCCACGGCAAGCCTTGTGCTGTTCCTGGAGTACATCCCGCAGAATCTGCACGACTGGCTGAGCGTCCAGGTCGGGGCCAGCGACGAAGAGGCCGAACGGGTCTGCGCCATGGTCGACGAGGAGCTGAAAGTCGGCATCTCGTTCATGAACACCCACGGACTTCTGCACTTCGACGTCCACTTCGAGAACATCCTCACCGACGGCCAACAGCTCTTCTTCACCGATTACGGACTCGCGGTCTCCTCACGCTTCGACCTCTCGCGGGACGAGGCCGACTTCTTCGACGAGCACCGCACTTACGACCAGTGCTATGCCGTCACCCACCTGATGAGCTGGCTGGCCGTCGCTCTCTACGGACACACACCGGAAGAACGCAAAGCGTTTGTGACCGCGTGCGCCCAAGGGGTGACTCCGGAAGGGGTTCCGGCGTCGGTCGCGGCGCTCCTTGTCCGTTACGCACCGGTCGCGGCGGTGATGGGCAACTTCTATCGCGAGTTTCAACAGGAGAGCCGAGCGGCTCCCCATCCGCTGGCAACGATCTCTCGGATGGGGCGAAGTACGTGATCGGAGGCAGCCCGTTACAGGCGGGGGGGGTGAATCGGCCGTCGGGTAGCGTCCGCAGCCAGCCCCCGGTCGAGAGGACGGCCGGGGCCGCCGCCCGGGAGTTCGAGGAGGAGACGGGCTGGCGGCCAGGCCCGATGCGGCTGTTGGTGGCCATGGACCCGATGCCCGGCATCTCGACGTCCCACCACCGCGTGTACTGGTCGGACACGGCCGAGCAGGTACGCGAGGTCCCGGTGGACGAGATCGAGTCGGCCCGCAGGGAGTGGGTACCGCTGGAGAGGGTGCCCACGCTGGTCGAGCGCGGCGAGGTCCGCTCCGCGAACGCGCTCGCCGCGCTGCTCATGCTCCACCGGCTGCGGTCCCGTACGGGCCGGGGGCAGGCGCCACGACCCGAACTCGCCGCCGCACCGGCGCTGTTGGGACGGGCTTTCCGCTATGACAGGTGCGCCGGGGGCCCGTACCCGGCGCGGGCGGCCTCGGGGCCGGGGCCCCCGGGTCAGGTCAGGGGGCAGTCGCCGCAGGTGCCGCCCGACGGGGTGCGGTAGAGGAGGCAGCAGCTGCGGCGGCGGAAGACCGGGCCCGGTCCGGTGACGCCGCCGGTCCCGGCCAGGCGGCCCGTGGCGAGGAGTTCGGCGGTCAGCGCGGTGAGCGGGGTGCGCAGGGCGGGGCGGGCGGTGAGGAGTACGCGGGCCGAGCCGACCAGGGCGGAGGCCGCGTTCCCGGCGAGCAGCCGGGGTGCGACCTTCACCCGCAGTCCGGCGGCGAGTACGTCCAACTGCCCGCGCACCACCGTGTCGTAGAGCTTCGCGGCGAGCGCCGGGCCGTCCGGCGCGTACGTGCCGGACGCGGTGGGCAGCCGCAACGCCATCCCGTCGTCCGCCCGTTGGAGGTCCGTCAGGGACGGGACCACGCCGTGCAGCACGGCGCACGCCAGTACGGGGGACCAGAGGCGGGCGGCGTGTGAGAGCTGTACGAGGGAGGCGCCGACGCGGAGTTCGGCCGTGCCGTAGCGGGCGGCGGTGGCGGTGACGAGGTCGTCGTAGCCGCGCGCGTACGCGTCCCGTACGGGGTGCCAGCCCGCGTCCGGGCCGCCGACGCGGACCGCGAAGAACATGCCGAGGTCCGCCACGTCCCGCAGGGCCGCGGCGACGGCCCCGCCGGGCGCGGCAACTCCCGCGGGCGCGGGGCGCGGTGGCTCCGTCACGCCGCCGGGCCGGGTTCCGCTGGCGCGCCCGCCCCGCCTCGCCCCGGCGCGGTGAACGTGTGCAGGTCCAGGATGTCCGGCAGCGGTACGACGCCGGGTCCCCCGGCCCGTACCCACTCGACGACGTCGTCCGTGGCCGCCTCCTGGTTCACCAGCCCGAGCCAGACCGGCCGCCCGCCCGCCGCGCGGCCCTCGGCGGACGGCTGCACGACGATCACGTTCGCCTGCTCGCACACGTCGAGGCACTCCGAGATCCGTACGGGCACCTCCCGCCGCAGCCGCGCGGTCTGTGCCGCGTGGTCGACGCCGCGCACCTTCGCCGTACCGCAGCAGCAGTCCCGGCACACCGTGACCCGGCACGGCACCGCACCTGTCGCCGTGCCCGTGCCCCTGCCCGTCCCTGTCGGCTCCCCGGCCATACGCGCACCATCCCCTCCGGGGTACACCGCCCCGGGTCGTCGAGGAGGCGACCGCGTGAGTCTCCTGGCTCCCGGGTCACCGCTCGCCCCCGCCTTCCCGCCCGTCGCCGGGCAGTGGCTCCGCGGGGTCCGCTCGCCGGTCACAGTGGCGGTACCGCGCCGGATTCCCACCGGCTTCCTCGTCCCGCCGTCGCCTGTTACCCCGCCATCCTGGCAGAGGACGGCGGCCCTTCCCACAGCGCCCGAGGTCCGAAGCCCGGGGCCCGGACCCCGGGGCGTGCCGGTCAGCCGTCGTCCGCGAGGGTGTCGAGCACCTGCGTGAGGCGGTACGGCAGCAACTCCCGCATCGCCAGCGACGTACGGGTGCGGCGCACGCCGGGGCACGCCAGGATGCGGCCCGCGACGTGGTACAGCTCGTCCGCGTCGGACGCGATGACCCGGACCAGCAGGTCCATGTCGCCGCTGACGCCGATCACCTCGACGACCTCGTCGACGCGCGCCAGCTCCCGTACGACCTCGTCGAGGCGGCTCTGTTCCACCTCGGCGTTGACGAACGCGGTCAGCGGGTAGCCGAGGGCGGCCGGGTCGATGCGGCTCTCGAACGGCCGGAGGACGCCCTCCCGTTCGAGCTTCGCGAGGCGCGCCTGCACGGTGTTGCGGGAGATCCCGAGACGGCGGGCGAGCGCCAGGACCGTGGCGCGGGGCTCCTCGTTCAGGGCGCGGAGGACACGCGCGTCGGTCGCGTCGAGGGCTCCGGCCCTCCTCACATTGCTCACGGTGGGCACTCCTGGTGCGGTACGGACTGGGCAGTTTGGCGCATCCCGGGGGCGTTGATTGCGCACGTGGCGGTGGACCTGCGATTTTGCTCGTCTGACGATGCGGTGCAGGACGAGGTCGGAGGGCACGGGGAGTGACGTTGAACGGACTGCGGGACGGCGCGGCGGCGGACGGGCGGGACGCGGGGTCGTCCGGAGCGGGTGCGGCGGTGGACGGGCGGGGCGCGGAGGCGACCGGCGCGCTGCTGGAGTCGGTGGAGCGCCGCGTGAAGTGGCTGTCGACGGCGATCGTCGACCACGCCAACCGGGTCCGCCCCAACCCCACGGGGCTGAAGGTCGGCGGCCACCAGGCGTCCAGCGCGTCGATGACGTCGCTGATGACGGCGCTCTGGTTCGGGCGACTGACGTCGGCCGACCGGGTCTCCGTGAAGCCGCACGCCTCCCCCGTACTGCACGCCGTGAACTACCTCCTCGGCCATCTCCGGCCCGAGCAGCTGGAGACGCTGCGCGCCTTCGGCGGCCTCCAGAGCTACCCGAGCCGCACCAAGGACCCCGACCCCGTCGACTACTCCACCGGCTCCGTCGGCATCGGCGCCACCGCGCCGCTGTGGGGCGCGCTGGCGCACCGGCTCGTACGGGACCGGTTCGGCGAACCGGCGCCGCGGGGGCGGCAGTTCTCGCTGCTCGGTGACGCGGAGCTGGACGAGGGCGCCGTGTGGGAGGCGCTGCGCGACCCGATGGTCGCCGGGCTGGGCGAGGTCGTGTGGGTCGTGGACCTCAACCGGCAGTCGCTGGACCGTGTCGTGCCCGGCTCGACCCCGGCGGGCCTGGCCCGGATGTTCGAGGCCGCGGGCTGGCAGGTGCTGACGCTGAAGTACGGCAGCCTGCTGGAGGAGCTGTTCGCGCGGCCGGGCGGCGACGCGCTGCGGGCCCGTATCGACTCGATGAGCAACCCCGAGTACCAGCGGCTGCTGCGCTGCTCCGCCGACGAGCTGCGGCGCAGGCTGCCCGGCGAGGGCGGCGAACGCGCCGCGCTGGCCCGGCTGGTGGCCGACCTGGACGACGAGACGCTGCTGCGCGCGCCGCGCAACCTGGGCGGGCACGACATGCCGTCGCTTCTCGGCGCGTTCGACGCGATCGACGACACCCGGCCGACGGTCGTCCTCGCGTACACGGTGAAGGGCCACGGCCTGCCCACCGAGGGCCACCCGCAGAACCACTCGACGCTGCTGAACGCCGACCAGATGCGGCAGGTCGCCCACGACCTCGGCGCCGCGCTCGACGACCCGTGGGCCGCGTTCCCGGAGGGCTCGGCCGAGGCGGCGCTGTGCGCGGCGACCGCCGAGCGGCTGCGCCGGCCCGCGCTGCCGGAGTCCGTACCGCCGCCCGTACCGCCGGACAGCGGCCGTACGGCGCCCACCGGCGTGGGCAACACCCAGCAGGCGCTGGGCCGTACGCTGCTGGACCTGTCGCGGACCGCGCCGGAGGTCGCGGAGCGGATCGTGACGACCGCGCCCGACGTCACCTCGTCCACGAACCTCGGCGGCTGGCTCAACAAGGTCGGCGTGTGGTCGCCCACGACGGGCCACGACTGGTTCACCGACGACCCCGAGACGATGCTGCACTGGCGGGAGAGCGCCCGGGGGCAGCACGTGCAGCTGGGCATCGCGGAGACCAACCTGGTGGGTCTGCTGGGCGAGTTGGGCACCACGTGGAGCCGCTGGGGCAAGCCGCTGCTGCCGATCGGCGTGCTGTACGACCCGTTCGTCAACCGCGCGCTGGAGCCGTGGTCGTACGGGATCTACGCGGGCGGGCAGTCCGTCCTCGTCGGCACCCCGTCCGGGGTGTCGCTGGCGCCGGAGGGCGGGGCGCACCAGTCGGTGACGACGCCGTCGCTGGGCATCGAGCAGCCGGGCTGCGTCAGCTACGAACCGGCCTTCGCCCTCGACACCGAGTGGTGCCTCCGCGCGGCGCTCGGCCGTATCGGGAAGCCCGGCGGCGAGTCGGCGTACCTGCGGCTGTCGACCCGGCCCACCGACCAGTCCCTCGCGGCGGTGCCGACGGACCCGGCCGCGCGGGAGCGGCGCCGCCGCCAGGTCACGGCCGGGGGCTACGTGCTGCGGCACGCGGCGGAGCGGCCCGCGGTGACGCTCGCGGCGATGGGCGCGCTGGTGCCGGAGGCGCTGGCGGCGGCGGAACGGCTGGCGGCGCTCGGGCACGACGCGGACGTCGTCTGCGTGACCAGCGCGGACCTCCTCTTCCGTGCCACCCGGGGGCGGCGCGGGCAGGAACGGGCGGAGGACTGGATCCTCGACCAGGTGCTGCCCGCGCACCGGGCCGCGCCGATGGTGACGCTCGTCGACGGCCATCCGCACACGCTGGCGTTCCTCGGCACCGTGCACCGCGTCCCCCTCACCACTCTCGGCGTCACCGCCTTCGGACAGTCCGGGGCGCTGGACGACGTGTACCGGCACCACGGGATCGACGCCGACAGCGTCATCGGCGCCGCCCTCGACCTCGTCGAGGGCTGACCGGGTCCGCCGACCGGACGCCGACCGGCCCGGCCGGGGGACCGCCCCCGGCCGGGCCGCGTCGCGCCCGTGCGGCGCCGCGTCGCTCAGCGGACGGACGCCGTCTCCCGTACGTCCCCCGCGCCGCGTCCCGTACGCCGCCCGATTCGCCGTACACGTCGCCGTACGCCAGCGCGTCGCAGAGCGCGAGGAGCGCCGCCTCCACCAGGTTGGCGTGCGTGCCCACGGTGGTCCACTCGCGCCCGCCCAGGCGGGAGGTGAGGGTGACGCGGATCGCGGCGCCCGCGCCGTCCGCGTCGTCGAGGACCCGCACGTCGTAACGGGTCGGTTCCAGCGCGTCCAGCCACGGCAGCCGGGCACGCAGGGCGCCGCGCAGCGCGGCGTCCAGCGCCTCCACCGGCCCGTCGCCCCGCGCGGTGTGCCGGATCTCCCCCGTGGGCTCCCCCGCGTCCGCGCGCAGCCGTACGGTCGCCTCGGACAGCGCCGTACCGTCCGTACGCCGCTCCGACCGCACCTCGTGCGCCAGCACGGCGAACGGCGCCCGGAAGCCGCCTTCCACCGCACCGTCCCCCGCCAACTCCGCGCGTAGCAGCAGCTCCAGGGAGGCGTCGGCCGCCTCGTACGACCAGCCCGCCGCCTCCCGCTCCTTCACCTTCGCCACCGCGCGCGTCAGGGCGTCGGGCGCGCCCGCGAAGTCCAGGCCGAGTTCGGCGGCCTTCAGCTCCAGGCTGGCGCGGCCGGACATCTCGGACACGAGGATGCGCGTGCCGTTGCCGACGGTCACGGGGTCGACGTGGTTGTAGAGGAGCGGGTCGACCTTGACGGCGCTCGCGTGCAGCCCCGCCTTGTGCGCGAACGCCGAGTCGCCCACGTACGGCTGGTGCGGGTCGTGCGGCAGGTGCGCCAGCGCGGCGAGTTCGCGGGCCGTACGGGACAGTTCGGCCAGTCGTCCCTCGGGCAGCACGGCCATGCCGAGCTTCGTGCTGAGGTTGCCGACGACGGCGAACAGGTCGGCGTTGCCCGCGCGTTCGCCGTAGCCGTTGGCGGTGCACTGCACGTGCGTGGCGCCCGCCCGTACGGCCGCGATGGTGCAGGCGACCGCGCAGCCGGTGTCGTTCTGGCAGTGGATGCCGACGCGCAGGCCCGTGCGGGCGACGACCTCCTCGACGGTCGCGCCGAGGTCGTCGGGGAGTCGGCCGCCGTTGGTGTCGCACAGTACGGCGACGTCGGCCCCGGCACCGGCGGCGGCCTCCAGGACGCCGAGGGCGGTGGCGGGGTCGTACGCGTAGCCGTCGAAGAAGTGCTCGGCGTCCAGGAACACCCGGCGGCCCTCGCGGACGAGGAACCGGACGGTGTCCTCGACCATGGCGCGGTTCTCCGCCACGTCCGTACGGAGCGCACGCCGGATGTGCCGGGCGTCGGACTTGGCGACCAGCGTGACCACCGGCGCCTGCGCGTCGAGCAGCGCCCGCACCTGCGGGTCGCGGTCCGCGCGCGTCCCGGCCTTCCGGGTGCTGCCGAAGGCGACGAGCGCGGCGTGCCGCAGGGACAGTTCGTCCTGCGCGCGCCGGAAGAACTCGGTGTCCTTCGGCATGGCGCCGGGCCAGCCCGCCTCGACGAAGCCGACGCCGAGGGCGTCGAGCACGCGGGCGGCGGCGAGCTTCTCGGCCACGGAGTAGGAGATGCCCTCGCGCTGGGAGCCGTCGCGGAGGGTGGTGTCGTAGAGGTGGAACGCGTCGTTCAGGGGCGTTCCCGCCGGGGTCGTACGGGTCACTGGTGGCTCGTTTCCCTGCCCGTGCGTGCGGGCAGCGTGGGTCGCGGAGGAAGGCGTACGGGCCCGCCGTCCGGGCGCACTCGGCCGCCGCCCCGGCACGCGTACAGGACGCGGCGGGCGGGCGGGCGCGGGGTGCGGGGACGGGACGGGCGGAGGTGACGGACGTGGCGCGCGGGGCGTACGGCGGCGCCGCGCGCCGGGTCAGGGGTGGCGGCGCCGGGCCGTCACACGGCGCGGGGCGGCGGGCACGGGCCGCCGTACGGGACGGGGTGCCGGTACGGGACGCGCGCGCGGCCGGGGGGAGCCGAACAGTCGGTGCGGGCAGGGCTGTCGGACCGGGCGGCGCCGGAACGGGCTTCGCGGCGGGGCCGGGTTTCGCGGCAGGGCGGCACGGAAGACATGACGCGTCAGCTCCATCCTCGTGGGCTTCGTCGTGAAGCCTGCGGGCGGCGATCTGACTTCCGGAGCACCCCCGCGAGGGCACCCCGGTCACAGTGGCGGGACCGTGCCGGATTCACACCGGCTTCCCCACCTCGCAGGCACTTGCGCCCAGGTATAGCAGCCCAACTCCGCCGAGGGCGCCCGCTATCCACCCCTAGGTCCGCCCATAGGTCCACCCGCCGGTCGATGTCGTCCCGCTGGTGGGGGTCGGCCGTCAGCGACGGTAGCGTCCGCACGTTCCGCTGAAGACCTCGCGCAGGGCGGTCTTCAGGATCTCCTCGGCGCAGCTGTCGAGGCCGCGGTGGCCGACAGCGCGGGCCGGGTCCTGGTGCAGTTGGTCGGCGAGGCCGTCGAGGAGGGCGGTGATGCGGGTGGCGGCCAGCTCGGGGTCGGTGTCGGCCGGGACCTCGCCGCACTCCTTGCCGTTGGTGACGGCTCGGGCGAGTTGGGCGCGCAGGTCCGCGGCGGTGCTCCGGACGGTGTCGGCGAAGTCGGGGTTGTCGAGCGCCCGGCCGCGGAAGGTGCGGGTGACGCGGTACTCGTCCCGCCGGGCGGCGTCGAGGGGGAGCATCTCCTTGAGCGAGGCGAACGCGGTGGTCCTGATGGCCTGTTCGCGCTTCTCCCCCTCGGTGATGAGTGCCGCCACCCGCGTGTTCACGTCTGCCATGACCTGGCGGCAGGTGTGCAGCAGCAGGGCGTCCTTGCTGGGGAAGTAGTGCTGCACCAGTCCGACCGAGAAGCCCGCCTCGCGTGCGACGCGGGCCATGGTGGCGACGTCCAGGCCCTCTTGGACGACGATGCGGCGCACCGCCGCGCAGATCTGCCGACGGCGGGCGTCGTGATCAGCGGTGCGCGCCATGCGGCGACCGTACCAAGGTAGTGTGCGGCCATAACCATATGCTCATACGGTTATGGCGGCGCACGGCCGCCGGAACGGGGGAGAAGTTGAGACCACACGCTTGCCGCGCCGCCCTGCTCGCGGCCCTGCTGACACTCTGCGGGACGGCCGCGCCCGCCTCCGCGGCGCCGCGCGAGGACACGGGACGCGAAGTCGACCGGTACCTGCGCGAGCGGATGGCGGAGACGGAGACACCCGGCATGGCCTACGCGATCGTGGACCGCGAGCGGATCGAACGGGTCGGTACGAGAGGACACGACGGCCGGGGGAAGCCCGTGACCAACCGGACACCGTTCCTGTGGGGTTCGGTCGCCAAGCCGGTGGCCGCGACCGCGGTGATGGGGCTCGTCGAGGACGGCAGAGTCGCCCTCGACCGCAGCGTGCGGAGCTACCTGCCCGGATTCACCCTCGCGGACCGTGAGGCGGCTGCCGACATCACGGTCCGGCACCTGCTCACCCACACCAGCGGAATCCCCGAGAGGACCGGCGCCACCGACCGTTTCGACCGGCACGAGGACCCCTACGGCGAAGCGGTCGACGACCTGGCCTCGGTCACCCCCGCTGCCGAACCGGGCACCCGGCACCTGTACTCCAGCGCCAACTACCTCCTGCTCGGCGCCCTGGTGGAGGCCGTCACCGGCCGTTCCTACGCCGACCACCTGAAGACGGCCGTACTCGACCCGCTGCGCATGGACGGCACCGTCGCCACCCCCGCACGGGCCGCGCGGCTGCCCGACGGGCACAGCTACGTCTACGGACGACCGGTCGCCGTTCCGGCGCGGTTCGACCGCACCGGCCCGAGCTACGGCTACCTCGGCGGCGACGTCGAGGACCTCGCGCACTTCGCCATGGCCCACCTCGCGGAGGGCCGGCTCGGGAAGAGTCGGCTGCTGCGACCCGACTCGGTACGGGCCATGCACCACGGCACCGCGCGCGTCCACGACTCCGCCGCCTACGGTCTCGGCTGGCGCGACGACGACGCCAACGCCGACCTGGGCACCCGCACCGTGTGGCACGGCGGCGCCGCCCCCGGCTACCACGCCGCGGTCGTCCTCCTGCCCGACACCGGCCGGGCCCTGGTCGTGCTCCAGAACATCTACGGCTACTTCCAGGACTCCGCACTCGCCGCCACCTCCCTGGGCGCCGCCCGCATCCTGGCCGGAGGCACGCCGGAGGACGCCGGTGAGGACCCCGCGTACAAGCCGCTGCTCGCCGTGGGGACGACCGTCGCCGTCGCCGTCGCCGCGGCGACCGGCTGGACGCTCTTCCGACTCCTGCGCCCGGCGGGGACGTCCGCGTCGCGGCGGCGCGTCGCCCTGACGACGGCGGTCTGGGTGCTCCTCGGTGCGGGCCTCGCCCACGGCGCCTGGTTCGCCGTCCCGGACCTCCTCGGCGCCGGACCCGACCTCGTCCGCCTCTACGCCCCCGACCTCGGCTGGCTGCTGGTGGCCGTCGCGGTGGGCGGATCGGCGCTGGCCGTCGTACGCCTCGTCCAGGGGCTGACGCTCCTGCGCCGGGCCCGGGACGGCGCGCCCTCCTCCCCGGCACGGTCGGTACCGGCGGACACGGAAGGGGTCTGACCCGGGCAGCGGGACGGCCTGGTCCCGCGGAGAAGGGGACTCCGCGGGACCAGGCCGTGTGCGGGCCGCCGGGCCTCAGTCGGTGAGGGAGTCCTTGAACTTCTCCTTGGCCTGGCGGGCGTCGCCCTTGGACTGCTCCGCGCGGCCCTCCGCCGTGAGGCTCTCGTTGCCGACGACGCGGCCGACGGCCTCCTTCACCTTGCCCTTGGCCTGCTCGGTCTTGGCCTGGCTCTTCTCATCGGCAGCCATGTCACTCACCTTCGCTGTACGTACTTCGGCGTCCCCCACCGGTTGACCGCATTCGCGGCGGACAAACCTGCCTCCGCGTCCGTTCCACGACCGCCGCCGACGCGTCGTACCCGATCCGCGGCCCAACTCCTGGGGCCAGTAACCCCGTTGGACGCCGGTGGGCGGCGCGACGGACTTCCCCCGCGGCTCTCCCCCGCCCGGCTTCCTCAACGGCCCCTTAACCGCGCCTTAGCGGACGGTCAGCGGCGGCCCGGTTTGCACAGCCTTTCCCTTACGCCCACTGGTCCAGGCCATTGGGGCGCGCTAGCGTTCGTGCGTCCTCACCCCCCACGCATAGGACTTCACGTGGCTTCTCGTATCTCAGCGCGCAAGCGGCTCGCCATAGGGCTGGCCATCGGGGCCGTCACCGCAGGTGGGCTCGCCGTGAACGCGCAGGCCAACCCGGACGACGCGGCGAAGGCCGGACAGAAGACCGAGCACAGCACCGCCGGGAAGGCCGCCATGGGCGACACCCCGCCGGACGAGTTCTGGGGCGACACCGGGAGCATCCCGCCCGCCGAGAACGTACTGACGGTCAAGGTCCTCAACCGGACCAACGACAAGTACCCGGACGACCAGGTCTTCTGGACGTTCAACGACGAGACGCACTCGATCGCCGAGAAGGACACCGTCGACATGGCGGCGAACAGCGCGGGCCGGATGACGTTCCACCTGGGCTCGCCGGACGGCAAGCTGACGGACTTCATCGAGTTCACCGTCGGCGACGACGTGTTCAACGGCAACACCACCCGCGTCGACGGCTTCGGGCTGAAGCTGGCCATGCGGCTCAAGTCGCACGACGGCAACGACGTGCAGGTCGGCGAGGACTACTCGACCTTCCAGCAGAGCCGCGAGGAGACCATCGCGCAGTTCAAGGACGAGATGCCGGACGAGTTCGACGGCCTCGCCGCCGAGGACGGCTCCAACATCCTCGCGCCGCGCAGCTCCCCCGACTTCCAGGACGGCGGCGCGCACGCGGACTACTTCAAGTCGTACGCCGAGTCCTCCGGCATCAACGCGTCCACCGCCGAGATCATGGGCTGCTCCGGCGCGCTGGCCGAGGAGGCCGGCAAGTGCTCCGCCGTCAACCGGCACGTGGCGCACCTGTCCGAGGGCGACTGGTCCGACCCCGCGAAGTACTACCAGGAGGGTCCGGCCAACTACTACGCCAAGTTCTGGCACGACCACGGCATCAACAACCTGGCGTACGGCTTCCCGTACGACGACTTCGCCGGTCAGTCGTCGTTCGTCTCGCACAACGACCCGCAGTGGCTCGCGGTGGCCGTCGGCTACTGACGCCGCACGGGCCCGGCCCGTACGCACGCGCACCGCGTGAGCACGTGGCACCCACCACGTGGCGCGCACCGCTTGAGCGGGCCCGGCGCCCCCGGTACGTCCGGGGGCGCCGGGCCCGTGGCGTGCGCGCGGGGGCGCGGCGGTACGGTCGTACCGGACGTCCGGGTGCGGAAGGCGCAGGCGGGCGGGTGGGGACGGGCGCCGGGAGGCCACGGGGCACGCCCCGTCGGGCACGGCGCAGGAAGAGGAACCACCCGTTGGACACCGGCAGTTACTACGAACCCCGCGGCGCGCACCGCTACCGGCCCACCCCGCACGCGGGCGGCGCCTGGGACCCGGCCGAGCAGCACTTCAGCCCGCTCGGCGGCCTGATCACGCACGCCCTGGAGCGCCACCCGGCGGCGGCGCCGGAACGCGGCATGGCCCTGTCCCGGATCAGCTTCGACATCCTGGGGCGGCTCGCGCTCGACGAGTGCGAGATCCGGGTGGAGAGCGTACGGCCGGGCCGCACCATCGAACTCCTCGAAGCCGTCGTCCTGATCGCGGACCGCCCCGTCGTACGGGCCCGCGCCTGGCTCCTCGCGCACGGCGACACCGCCGCCGTCGCGGGCGGCGGCCCCGAGCCGCTCACGCCGCCCGACGGGCTCGCGTCGTGGTCGCTGGCCGACCAGTGGCCGGGCGGCTACATCGCGTCCGTGGACATCCGCCCGGTCGGCACACCGCGGCCGGGCCGTACGGCGGCCTGGGTGCGCACGCCCCTCGACCTCGTCGCCGGGGAGGCGTCGGGGCCGCTGGCGTCGTACGTGGCGCTGGTCGACACCGCGAACGGGATCGCCGTACGGCAGCCGCCCACGAAGTGGATGTTCCCCAACGTCGACCTGACGCTGCACCTGCACCGGCAGCCCGAGGGCCCCTGGACCGGCCTGGACACGACGGTGGTCTTCGGCGCGGGCGGACACGGGACGACGAGCAGCGTGCTGCACGACGTGGCGGGACCGGTCGGGTACGCGCAGCAGATGCTCACCGTACGGCCGCTGTGAGCCGCCGCCGCACCGGGCGGGCCGCCGGGGCTACTTGCCCCCGCCCACCTCGAACAGCAGGAAGAGGAAGCCCGCGATGAAGTGGCCGCCGACCAGGTAGACGAACAGCCGCAGGGCCAGCCCCCGGGGGAACCGCCCGTCGCCGCGCTCGGCCCCCGGCTCGTCCCTCGCCGCCATCTCGTCCTTCGCCGCCATGACGCCTCAACTCCCTTGCCCGGGTGCCCTGACGGGCCGGTGTCCCGCGCCGTCGCGGCCCGCGCCGCCGAGGCACAGCTCGGCGGCGCCGCTGCGGAGCAGGGTGTGCACGAACAGCAGCTCCACGCCGTCCGCCGTGGCCGCCGAGAGCCGGTGCGGCGTACGGGAGTCGAAGTGCGCCGAGTCCTCCGGCGCCAGCAGGTGCTCGGCGTCCCCGAGGCCGAGCCGCAGCTCACCCCGGAGCACGTACAGCAGCTCCTCCCCCGGGTGCACCCGTACGAGGTCCCGCTGCGCGCCGCCCGCCGGTACCCGTACGCGCAGGGCCTGCATCGCGCGCCCGGAGCCGCCCGCCTCGCGGTACACCCAGCCGTCGGCCTCGGTGTCCCGGGCGCGCGCGGCGCGGATCACCGGCTCCCGCTCTGGCGGCGCCTCGCCGAGGAGTTCGGAGACCGTCGTACCGTAGGTGCGGGCCAGCGTCAGCAGCATCGGCAGCGACGGCTGCCGCCGCGCCGTCTCCAGCCGGGACAGGTGCGCGGGCGACAGCCCGACGCGGCGGGCGGCGGCCTCCAGCGTGAGGCCGTGGGCGCGCCGCAGCTCGTACAGCCGGGGGCCGACGCCGGGCGGTTCCCCGGCGGTGGCGCCGCCGGGGGCGGGGCGGTCGGAGGGCATGCGTCCATTGAGGCAGGCGCCGGTCCGTGGGGCAAGTTTTTTGCCCCAGAGGCAAAGCGCCGGGAGTCGGCGGGCCCCGCGGTCCGTCCCGTGCCCGCCCGCACCGCGACCGGGGTCGGCCGCGGGCGCTCCGGCGGGAGTCGGCGGGCCCCGTACCCGTGCGCGTTGACACCGGGAGCCACGGGGACAACGATGTCCGCTGCGACGGCGCGCAGCCCGCGCTCCGGACGGCAGAGGGAGACCCCCCGTGCGAACGACCCGCGCGAAGACGGCCGTTCTGGCCTTTGTCATGGGCATGTTGGCCCTGTTCGGGGCCACGACCGCGGGGGCCGGCGCCCCGCAGGCCGACGACGAGCGCCGGGCCGCCGACGAGTACACGGTCACCCTGGTGAACAACACCGGCGGGCGCCTCTGGATCGGCAGCGTCGCGGAGCCCGGCTCCCAGGAGCTGACCGGCCTGCCCACCCTGGACGACGGCCAGCGGGCCACCGTCCCGATCCCGGAGAACGCCGAGGGCAAGTGGTACGGCAAGTTCGTGCCCCGCCAGGGCTGCTCCGGCGAGGACGGCGGCGACTTCCACTGCCAGGTGGGCGACTGCGGCCCGTACTCCGACCGCTGCTCGATCTACACCCCGCAGCCCGCCAGCTTCGCGGAGTTCCACTTCGACCGGAACGACCCGCTGGGCCTCTGGTACAACACCAGCTACGTGGACGGCGTCTCCGTACCCGTCACCGTCGACTCCGACGTGGACCCGATCCCCGAGACCGGGGAGTGCTCCACCGCGGGCTGCCCCGAGGACCTGCTGCCCGCCTGCCCCGCCGCCGACCTGGTCACCGACCCGGCCACCGGCGACCCCCTCTACTGCGACAACCCGGAGCCGGACTCGCCCGACACCGACTACAGCCGGACCATGTCGGAGCGCTGCCCCAAGGCGTACTCCTGGTCGGGCAACGACTCGGTGCCCGGCAACGACGTCGTCCGCAACTGCACCAGGTGCTCCGGCTTCACGGTCACCTTCCACTGACCCGCTGACCCGCTGACCCGCTGACCCGCGCGGCGCGAGCCCGCACCCCGCCCGTACGCCCCCACGCCGCGTACGTCTCACCCCGTACGCCTCACCCCACGGAGGACCGTGCCCATGACCCCCGCCCTGTCCCGGCGCCGCTTCCTCGGCGGCGCCGCCGCGCTCGGCGCGGCCACCGCCGCCGGTGCCGCCCTCGCCACCACGTCCGAGTCCACCGCCTCCGCCGGGGCGCCGCGCGCCGCCGCGGCCGGGGGCAAGGGCGTCAGCGCCACGTCGTTCCAGGGCGCGGGCGCGGCCCTGACCGACGTGGGCGCGTCCTGGTACTACAACTGGGCGTCCGGTACGGGCGACGTCACGCGCCCCGAGGGCGTCGAGTTCGTGCCGATGATCTGGGGCGCCGACTCCGTCAACGCGGACGACCTCGGCAAGGCCGCCCGCGAGGGCGAGCAACTGCTCGGCTTCAACGAGCCCGACATGGCGGGCCAGGCGAACATGCCCGCGTCCCGCGCCCTGGAGCTGTGGCCCCAACTGGAGGGCACCGGCATGCGGTTGGGCGCTCCGGCCGTCGCGTACGGGGCGGACCAGCCGGGCTCCTGGTTCGAGCAGTTCATGTCGGGCGCGAACGACCGCGGGCTGCGCGTCGACTTCATCCCCCTGCACTGGTACGGCGCCGACTTCGGCCCGGACGCCGTGGACCACCTGCGCGGCTACCTGGAGGCGACGCACGAGCGCTGGAACAAGCCGATCTGGCTGACCGAGTACGCCCTGACCGACTTCACCGGCTCCAGCCCGCGCTACCCCTCCGAGGGCGAGCAGACCGCGTTCGTCAGCGCCGTGGTGCCGATGCTCAACTCGCTCGACTTCGTGGAGCGCCACGCCTGGTTCACGCTGTCCACCGAGGCCAGCCCGACCGGCCTGCACTCCGGCGGCGCCCTCAACGCGACCGGCCGCGCCTACCGCGACGCCCCCGCGTAACGGGCCACGCGGGCACGTCCCGTACGACGGCGCGCGGTGCGGCTGCCCAGCCGTACCGCACGCCGTTGGCGTTGCCCGTGGCGCGTACGTCCTACGCGCCGCCCCCGTCGCCGTCCTCCGGCGCCGTACGGCTCACCAGCCGCTCGTAGCGCTGGCGGGCCGCCTGCTGGGTGCCGAGGCCGAGGCCGAACGCGATGTCCTGCCAGGTCATGCCACGGCCACGGGCCATCCGCAGCAGGCCCGCCTCCAGTTCGTCCAACTCGCCGCGCGCCCGGGGGACGAGGCTGAGCGCCGCCGTGAGGTCGGCGCGGTCGACCTCCGGTTCCCCCTCCTCCGGCTGCGCCGCGCCGCTGAGCAGGAACGCCACCAGCCGGACCGCCTCGTGCGGGCCGAGCACGGTCGGGTGGACCTGGCGGGCGCGCTGCGCGTCGGTCGCCGCGTGCCGTTCGGCGATGCGGAAGAGGGAGGCGTGCACGCGGTGCCGCCGCTCCTGTTCCGGGCTGGGGGGCGTGAAGGGGTCGTCGACCGGCCCGCTGTTCCGTGCGCTGTTCGCTGCCATGCGGACCAGCATGGACGGCACATGGAGCCGGTGTCAACGTTTCGTTGTGAACATCTCGTTCATACGCCCCCGCGCGGCGACCCGTTCACCCCACCGCCTTCGCCATCCGCCGCACCGCCTCCGCGAGCACCTCGGGCGACGTCGCCAGGTTCAGCCGTACGTGGCCCGCGCCGCCCGTGCCGAAGGACGTCCCCGCGTTGAGCGCGACCCGGCCGCGCTCCAGGAACGCGTCCGCCGGTTCGTCGCCCAGGCCGAGCGCCCGGCAGTCCAGCCAGGCCAGGTACGTGGCCTCGCCCGGCCGGTGGCGCACACCCGGCAGGTGCTCGGCGAGCAGCGCGGCGAGCGACCGGCGGTTGGCGTCGAGACCGGCGAGGACCGCGTCCAGCCAGTCGCGGGCGTGGTCGAGCGCCGCCGTGTGCGCGATGATCCCCAGATGGCTCGGCCCGTGGCTCACCTCCTCCGGGAGGCGGGCCAGGTCGGCGGCGGAGTCCGGTCCGGCGACGGCGACGGCCGCCTTCAGGCCGGGCAGGTTCCACGCCTTGGACGCGGACAGCAGCGACAGCCCGTCCTCGCCGCCCGGCACGCTGAGGTACGGCACGAAGGTGGCACCGCCCGCCACGACCGGCGCGTGGATCTCGTCCACCACGACCCGTACGCCGTGCTCCCGCGCCAGCGCCGCCACGGCGGCCAGTTCGGCGGCGGTGTGCAGCGTGCCGGTGGGGTTGTGCGGGCTGCACAGCAGGTACGCGGCGGGGCGCCCGCCCGCGGTGGCGCGCGCGAAGGCGGCGGCGAGGGCGGCGGGGTCGAGGCGGCCGTCGGCGTCGAGGGGTGCCTCCTCGACGCGGCGGTCCATGTTCCGTACGAACTGGTAGAAGGGCGGGTAGACGGGGCAGTTGACGACCACGGCGTCGCCCCTGCCGGTGACCAGCTTCAGCATCTCGACGGCCCCGAGCATCACGTCGGGCACGATCGCGGTGCGCCCGACGGCGAGCCCGTCCCAGCCCCAGCGGTCGGCCGCGAACCGGGCCAGCGCCTCCGCGTACGCCGTCCCCGCCGGGTAGCCGGTGTCCCCGCGCCGCAGCGCGTCGGTGAGCGCGCGGACGACGGGTTCGGCCTGCGGGACGTCCATCTCCGCGACCCAGAGCGGCAGTACGTCCTCGGGGTACGCGCGCCACTTCATGCTCGTACGGCGGCGCAGCTCGTCGAGGGAGAGGCGGTGCAGCGGGGAGGCGGCCAGGGGGTCGGGGGCGGGGGCGGGGTCGGGGGTGTCCGGTCCGGCGGCGGCAGCGGTGGCGGGGTGGCGCGGAGGGCTGTCCATGGCCTCACGATAGGCACGGGCGACCGTAAGCGACAGACCGTGTCACGCCCCTTACCGGCGGGGGTGGTCGCCGTGCCGTACGGGCCCCTGCCCGACCGCGCGAAAAGGGCGTGCCCGGCCGGGGTCCGCGCGGTAGGGTCGCGGCCGATCGCGCCGGGCCCCCGGCGCGCGGGAGCGGTGGCCGGAACGGCCGGGCACGGACAGGGAGTCGGGATGCGGCGAGCCTTCGGAGCAGTCGAGTCGCAGTGCGCCACCTTCCTGACTCCCGAGGACTCACGTGCCCCACTCTTCCCACCCGTCCCGCGCACCCCACCACCCGGCGCCCGCTGAGCCGCCGCCCCCACCGGCGTCCGGCCCGAACCGCGCACCCGGTACGCCCGGTACGCCCCGGACGCTGAACCTCGGTGTCCTCGCCCACGTGGACGCGGGCAAGACCAGCCTCACCGAACGGCTGCTGTACGACCACGGCGCCGTGCCCGAGTTGGGCAGCGTCGACGCGGGCAGCACCCGTACCGACTCCGGCGCGCTGGAGCGGCGGCGCGGCATCACCATCCGTTCCGCCGTCGCCGCGTTCCGCGTCGGCGACCTCCAGGTCAACCTCGTCGACACCCCCGGCCACCCCGACTTCGTCGCGGAGGTCGAGCGGGCGCTGTCCGTGCTCGACGGCGCCGTGCTGGTGCTGTCCGCCGTGGAGGGCGTGCAGGCGCAGACGCGTGTGCTGATGCGGTCGTTGCGGAAGCTGCGGCTGCCGACGCTGGTGTTCGTCAACAAGATCGACCGTACGGGCGCGCGCGACGCCGCCCTCCTCGCCGACGTACGCCGCCACCTGGCGCCCCACCTCGTACCGTTGAGCGCCGTACGGCACCCCGGCACGCCCGCCGCGCGCGCCGTACCGCTCCGCCTGGACGACGAAGCGGAACGGGAGCGCGCGGCCTGGACCGCCGCCGAGCACGACGACGCGCTGTTGGCGCGGCTGGCCGACGGGAAGGTGCCCGCGCGGGCGGAGTTGGAGGCGGTGCTCGCCGCGCAGACGGCGGCGGGGCTGCTGCACCCGGTCTGGTTCGGGTCCGCGCTGAGCGGGGAGGGGACGGCCGAACTGGTCGCGGGCATCGGCACGTTCCTGCCCCCGGCCGGGGACAGGGGCGGGGCGGACGACACCGGCGACACGGACGGCGGGCCGCGCGGCACGGTCTTCGCCGTGGAGCGGGGCGACGGCGGCGAGAAGACCGCGTACCTGCGGCTGTTCGCCGGGGAGGTACGGGAGCGGCAGCGGCTGACGTTCCGGCGGCGCGAACCGGGCGGCGCGGTCGGCGGGTTCACGGCCCGGCTGACCGGCCTGGACGTCGTCGCCCCGCCCCCGCCGCCCGGCGCGGACCCGCGCACGCCGGGCCCCGCCCGGCCCCCGGTGCTCGCGGCGGGCGGCGTCGGCAGGCTGCGCGGCCTCGCGGAGGTACGGGTCGGGGACCGGCTCGGCGCGCCGTACGGCGGCCGGGCGGACGAGCCGCACTTCGCCCCGCCCGGCCTGGAGACCGCCGTACGCCCCGCGCGGCCCGGCCCCGGGCGCGCGGCCGGACTGCACGCCGCCCTCGCGGCCCTCGCGGACGAGGACCCGCTGATCCGCACCCGCGACACCGGCGACGGCGCCACCTCCGTACTGCTCTACGGCGCCGTGCAGCGCGAGGTGATCGCGGACCGGCTCCGTACGGCCGGGATCGAACCCGTCTTCGCGCCCATCCGGCCCGTGCACGTCGAACGGCCCGTCGGCACGGGCGAGTCCGTGACCGAACTCCGGCGGCACGGCGGGAACGACTTCTGGGCGACCGTCGGCCTGCGCGTCGAGCCCGCCCCACGGGGCAGCGGCGTCACCTTCGCGCGGGACGTCGAGTGGGGCACCCTGCCGCGCGCCTTCCACCGCGCGATCGAGGAGGCGGCGCTGCGCACCCTCGAACAGGGCCTGTACGGCTGGGAGGTGACCGACTGCCGCGTCACCTGCACGCGGGTCGGCTACGAGGCCCCGATGAGCACCGCCGCCGACTTCCGGCACCTCACCCCCGTCGTCCTGCTGCGCGCGCTGCGGTCGGCGGGCAGCAGGGTGTACGAGCCGTGCCGCGCCGTGGAGGCCGAGGTGCCGCCGGACACGCTCAGCGGGGTCGTCGGCGCGCTCGCGGCGCTCGGCGCGGAGGTCACGGGCACGGCGCCACGGGACGCCGGGCAGGAGCGGGGGCGGGGGCGGGACGCCGGGGCGGACGCGCCCTGGCTGGTCACGGCGGAGCTGCCCGCCCGGCTCGTGCAGCACGTGACGGAGGCGCTGCCCGGACTGACGCGCGGCGAGGGCGCGGCGTGGTCGGGGCCCGGCACGGACCGGCCGGTGCGGGGGACGCCGCCGCGGCGCGCGCGCACCGACGGCGATCCGCTGCGCTACGACGCGTACCTGCGCTTCCTCTCGGACCGCACCCTGTCCCGTACGGACACGGGCTCGCGCACGGGCGCGGGGTCCCGTACGGACACGGGGTCCCGTACGGACGGCGCGCCGGACTGACGGGTCGGCGGCGGGGGCCCGTACGCGGCGTCCCCGCCGCCCACCCCTTTCGATGCACGGACGTATCCGATACATTCGCGCATCGGAAGAGGGTGGTCGCCATGTCGGCGTCAACGGCCCCGGCCCGCCGGGGGACTTCGCCGTCCGGTCGGCGGGTGACCGCGCGCCGCGCGGACACGCGGCGGCGGCTGCTGGACGCGGCGCTGGAGGTGTTCGCCGGGGACGGCTTCGGGCGGGCCACCGTCGAGCGGGTCTGCGAACGGGCGGGCTTCACGCGCGGCGCCTTCTACTCCAACTTCTCGTCCCTGGACGAGCTGTTCCTCGCCATGTGGCAGGAGCGTTCGGCCCGGATGGTCGACGAACTGCGGGCGGCGCTGGCCGACATGTCCGCCGTCGCGCCGGACGCGACGCTGCGGGCCGCGCTGAGGGCGATCCCCCTGGACGACACCTGGCAGCGCGTGACGGCGGAGTTCACCGCGCACGCCCTGCGCGTACCGGCCCTGCGCCGCGAGGTGGCCGCCCGCGAACGGGCCATCCGGGACGCCCTGCTGCCCGTCCTCGTCGAAGCCCTCGCCCGCGCCGGGCGGCGGGTGCCCGACCGGACCACGCTGGGCCGGGCGCTGGTCGCCGTGCACGACGGCACGGCCGCGCAGGTGCTGTTGGAGCCCGACGACGCGGAGGCCGTACGGCGCCGCGAGGAGCTGTTCCTGCACGTGCTGGCGGCGTACAGCACACCGGCCGGGGACGGGACCGACGGCCCGTGGCACGTACGGGAACCGGCGGACGACGTGACGCACGCGGGCGGCACCAGGGCCGCGCCGCGCACGGGGAGCACGCCGGTCGAGGCACCGGCCGAGGAGGAGCAGCGTCCATGAGCAGCAGCCAGCACGGGCCCGTACCGGCCGCGGACGGCACCGCCCGCCGTACCGCGCTCGTCACCGGCGCCTCCTCCGGCATCGGCGCGGCGGTCGCCACGGCCCTCACCGCGCGCGGCTACCGCGTGCTGGGCACCAGCCGCGACCCCGCCACCGTGGCCGCGCCGGTGCCCGGCGTCGAGTACCTCGCGCTGGACCTGACCGAGGACGACAGCGTCGAGGCGTGCGCGGCCGCCGCCGGGCCGGTGGACGTCCTCGTCAACAACGCGGGCGAGAGCCAGAGCGGTCCGCTGGAGGAGCTGCCCATGGCGGCCGTCCGGCGGCTGTTCCAGACGAACGTCTTCGGGGCCGTACGCCTCACCCAGCTCGTCCTGCCCGGGATGCGGGAACGCCGGTACGGGCGCGTCGTGATGGTCGGCTCGATGCTCGCCAGCTTCCCGCTCGCGTACCGCTCCTCGTACGTCGCCTCCAAGGCCGCCCTGCGCGGCTTCGCGTCCGCCGCGCGCCGCGAGGTAGCCCCGTACGGCGTGCGGGTCTGCACCGTCGAGCCGGGGTCGATCAGCACCGGCATCAGCGAGCGCCGCACCCAGTACCTCGCGGACGGCTCCCCGTTCGCGGACGAGTACGCCGCCATGCTCGCCGCCCTCAACTCCCACGAGGCGCACGGCATCCCGGCCACGAAGGTCGCCGCGACCGTCGTCCGCGCCGTCGAGGCGCGGCGCCCGCGCCCGCTCTACGGCGTGGGCAGCAACGCCCAGCTCGTCTTCCCCCTCAAGCGCCTCGTCCCCCGCTCGGCCGTCGAACGGATCGTCTCCCGCCGCCACGGCCTGGGCTGACCCGCGCCCGAGCCCTCGCCCGAACCCCCGCCGCGACGGCCGGGTTTCGGCCACGGCCGAAACACCTCGCGGCGCCGCGCGCCCCCGCCGCACACTCCTCGTACGCCCCGAGGCCGTACGCCGGGGGCGGACGGGGGGATCATGCGGGCACGGGTACGCCGGAGCGCCATCGGCGCGTGGCGCTCGACGGCGGCGGGGGTGGCGGGAGCGCTGCTCCTCGTCACCGCCGCGAGCGGCTGCGGCGGCGACGGGGACGCGGACGGCGGCGCGGGCGACGGGGGGACGGACCGGCCGAGGCGGGCGACCGCGCACGAACTCGCCCTGCTGGACCGGGCGGAGGAGACCCTCGTCGCCCGCTGCATGACCCGGCACGGCTTCCGCTACCACCGGACTCCGCCGCCCGCGCCCGACGCGCTGCGCGACTTCCCGTACGTCGTCGACGACACGGGCTGGGCCCGCAGGCACGGCTACGGCGGCGACCTGCTGCGCGCGGCCGAACGGGAGCGGACCCACCACCCCGCCGCCGCGTACGTGCGCGGCCTGGCGCCCGAGCGCAGGCGGGCGTACACCGCCACCCTGTACGGGGGCGACGGCCCGGCGCTGGAGGTGACCGTCCCCACGGGCGGCGAGATCCGGCAGTCCCGTACGGGTTGCCTGGCTGAGGCGCAGGGGCGGCTCTACGGCGACTTCCGCGAGTGGTTCCGCGTCGACACCCTCGCCTCGAACCTCCCCGACCACGGGGAAGCGCTGCGCCGTACGCCGGACTTCCGCGCCGCCGTGGACCAGTGGGCCGGGTGCATGCGGGAAGCGGGGCACCCGTACGACAGCCCCGACGAACTCCAGCGCAGGCTGCCCGCCCTCACCGAGGGCGCCGACGCCGAGCGCGCCCACCGCACCGAGGTGCGGCTCGCCACCGCGGAGGCGGAGTGCGCCGCGGCACCCCGCTCGCGGACACGGTGCGCCGCCTGGCACGGAAGCTCGCGCTCCGCGACCGGGAGCGGTACGGCGCGGAGATCGCGGCCCGCGACCGGATGCGGCTGGCCGCGCTGGAGCGGGCGAAGGACCTCGTCGGCACCGGACGGGCCGCCGACTCGAAGGAACGTACCGGGCCGCACTGAGCCCGGACGCACGGTACGCGGTCACCGGACGACGACCACCGCGTGCCGGGGGAATCATCACCGATCACAGGGGGAACAACGATGCGCAAGCTCACGCTCGCACTCACCGCCGCGGCCTCCGCCGCCGTCCTCGGGACCGTGGTCCCGGTCACGACGGCCGCCGCGGACACGACGGCGTCGGCCACCGAGGTGCGCGACGTCGCCGCGGCCGACCTGAACTGCTCGGAGACCGTCGCCAAGTACCACGACACCGGCACCGTCAACGTCTACAACGCGGGCGACTGCGGCGGCGCCGCGATGTGCAAGGACGTCGACAACGACAAGGACTACTCGCGGGACGGCGACTGCACGGGCAGCGACAACGACAGAACCAGCTCCGCCGTGAACCTGGGTTGGAGCGGGACCAACGACGACGTGCGCTTCTACTTCAACGCCGGCTACAACGGATACGTCGGCTGCCTCGGGCGCGGGAAGTTCTGGAGCTCGATGGGCACGTACGACGACAGGGTCTCGTCCCACAAGTGGGCGAACTGCTGACCCGCGCCGCCCGTCGGTGACCGTCCCGCGCGGGTACGGCCGGAGCGCTCCGGCCGTACCCGCGCGCGGCCCGTACGCGCGCGTACGCACCGTGCCGGGGGTGTGGAGGGACTGTGCGGCGGGGCGCGATCATGAGGCATCATCTGGAGTCATGGGGATAGTCGCCGGTCTGGACAGTTCAGCTGAGTACACGCGCATCGTCGTCTGCGACGCGGAGACGGGCGCGGTCCTCAAGCAGGGGTACGCGGAGCACCCGGCCGAGCGCGACGACCCGCAGTCGTGGCTGATGTCCCTGGGCCGGGCCGCGGGCGCGGGGCAGTTGGCGGACGTCACGGCCATCGGCGTCTCCGCGCAGCAGCAGGGGCTCGTCGCCCTCGACGCGACCGGCCAGCACGTCGGCCCGGCGCTGCTCGGCAACGACCGGCGCGTGCAGACCGCCGCGGCCGACCTGAGCGAGGCGCTGGGCGGCCGGGAGGCGTGGGCGCAGGCCGTGGGCGCCGTACCGCAGGCCGCCCACCCGGTGTCGAAGCTGCGCTGGCTGGCACGGAACGAGCCGGAGGCCGCGCAGCGCGTCACCGAGGTGATGCAGCCGCACGACTGGCTGGTGTGGCAGCTGCTGGGCCGCCCCGAGCGGCGTACGACGGACCGCGGCGACGCGTCCGGCACCGGCTACTGGTCGGCGGCCACCGGCACGTACCGTCCCGACCTCGTCGAACTGGCCCTCGGCCGACAGGTGCGGCTGCCCGACGTGCTCGGCCCCGCCGAGGCCGCGGGACGTACGCCCGAGGGGCTGCTGATCTCCGCCGGTACGGGCGAGACGATGGCCGCCGCGTTCGGGCTGGGGGTCGGCGTCGGGGACGCGGTGGTGTCGCTGGGCGCCTCCGGTTCCGTCTTCGCCGTGCACCACGAGGCGCTGTCCGAACCGACCGGCATGATCACGTCGTTCGCGGACGCCACCGGCATGCACCTGCCGGTCGTACGGACCCTCAACGCCGTACGCGTGCTGCGCGGCACCGCGGAGCTGCTCGGCACCGACCTGGACGGGCTGTCGGAGCTGGCGCTGAAGTCCACACCGGGCGCGTCCGGGATGGTCCTCCTCCCCTACCTGGAGGGCGAGCGCACCCCCGAACTCCCGCACACGGCGGGCTCGTTGCACGGGATGCGGCGCGAGAGCATGCGGCCCGAGCACCTGGCGCGGGCCGGTGTCGAGGGCATGCTGTGCGGGCTGGCCGACGCCCTGGACGTGCTGCGGAACCGCGGTGTGCAGGTGCGGCGCGTGTTCCTGCTCGGCGCGGCGGCCGACCTGCCCGCCGTACGGGCGGCGGCGCCCGGCCTGTTCGGCGCGCAGGTCCTCGTGCCGCAGCCCGCCGACTACGCGGCGCTGGGCGCGGCCCGGCAGGCGGCGTGGGCGCTGACCGGCGGCGGCGCGCCCCCGGCGTGGCCCGCGCCGGAGTGCCAGGTCCTCGACCCGGGCGAGGAGGGGCCGGTGGGGGCGGCGGTGCGGCAGCAGTTCGTGACGGTGCGGGAGCAGGCGTACCCGGGCGCGTTCGGCTGAGGCCGAGGCGAGGGCGGGCACGGGGGCGGGCGCGGACGGTGGGGCGCGGGGCGGGGTGAACTCCCCTTCCCCGCACGCCGGTTGACCGGGCCGCGCGCGGCGCGTTCGGGGCCGCGCGCCCGCCCGCGTCAGTGCGTGAAGACGATCCTCCCCCGCGCGTGCCGCCCCTCGCTCAGCTCGTGCGCCGCCGCGGCCTCCTCCAGCGGGAACGCCGCCGCCACCGGCACCCGTAGCCGCCCCTGCCCCGCCAGGGCGACGGCCGTGGCCAGCCCGTGCACCGCCAGCGGATCGGCGCCCGAGCCCACGGCCGTACCCGTCGCGTCCGCCGGGGCGCCGTGCGACAGGTGCACGCCGAGCGCGACCGCCGCCGGGTCGGGGACGAGCGTCACCACACGCGCCGGGTCACCGGCGAGGGTGACGAGGTCCGGCAGGGCGCCGCCCGCGCAGTCGAGGACGGCGTCCGGGCCGTCCGGTACGAGCGCGCGCACCCGGTCGACCAGCCCCGGACCGTACGCCGTCGGGCGCGCCCCGAGGGTGCGCAGGAAACCGTGGTTGCGCGGGCTCGCCGTACCGACGACCGCCGCCCCGCGCGCCGCCGCGAGCTGCACCACCACCGTGCCCACACCACCCGCCGCGCCCTGGACCAGCAGGGTGTGCCCGGCGCCCACCGCGAGGCGGTCGAGGACGCGGGTCGCCGTCTCCACCGCGCCCGCCGCGCCGCCCGCCTCGCGCCAGCTCCACGCCGGGGGCTTCGGCGCCCAGGCGGCCAGTACGGCGTGGTCGGCGTTGGCCCCGCGCTCGCCGGGGGCGGCCATGCCGAACACCTCGTCACCGACGCGCGTACCGGTCACGCCCTCCCCCACCTCGTCGACGACACCCGCCGCGTCGAAGCCCGTACGCCACGGGAACGCGACGGGCACCACGCCACGCAACTTCCCGGCGCGGATCGACGTCTCCCCGGTCGACAACCCGGAGGCACGTACGGCGACGCGTACCCGGCCCGGCCCCGCGTGCGGTGCGGCCACCTCGACGACACGCAGCACGCCCGGCGGCCCGTACTCGCTGAACTGGAGTGCTCTCATGGGCGCCGACCGTAACGGGGCGCCCGGCCCGACCGACCGAAGTGAGAGTGGTGACGCCCGAAGTGGTAGCGAAGATGCGCTCGGACGCCCGGGACAACCACGAGCGCATCCTCCTCGTCGCGCGCGCGGCCTTCGCCGCCGAGGGCCTCGACGTGCCGATCCGGGACATCGCCCGCCGCGCGGACGTCGGCGTCGCCACCGTCTACCGGCACTTCCGTACGAAGGAGGCGCTGCTCGCCGAGGCGTTCGCCGAACAGCTGGCCCGGTGCGCGACGGTCGTCGCGGAGGGCGCGGCGGCGGACGACCCGTGGGACGGCTTCTGCCAGGTCGTCGGGAAGCTGATGGAGATGCACGCCCTCGACCGCGGCTTCGCCCGCGCCTTCACCTCGCAACTGCCCGAGGCGGCGGTCTTCGCCGCGGAACGGGACCGTACGCTGCGCGCGGTGCTCGCCCTGATCCGGCGCGCGAAGGACGCGGGCTCCCTGCGCCCCGACTTCGTGCTGGAGGACTTCGCCATGGCCCTGATGGCCAACGAGGGCATCCGCGCCGAGTCCCCGCAGCTGCGGGTCGCCGCGTCGCGCCGCTTCGCGGCCCTGATGCTCCAGTCGTTCCAGGCCCACCCGACCACGGCGCCGCTCCCCCCTGCCGTACGCCTGCCCCTCTCCCGCGCCTGACGCCCCACGGGGGCGGGTACGGGGTGCCGCGCGCGGCGGGCCCGTGGCAGAATCGCCGCCGACGCCCTCGCCGTGGCCCCCGGCCCGCCGACCCCGTCACCGTCGCGTCGCCGGATCTGCCCGGCGACCCGTCCCGACCGCGGCGCCCTCCGGGCCCGCGTCGGCTCGCGCCACGCGCGCATCCCACACTCCCCGCGGAAACCCGCCCCCGTACCACCCGCCGTTCCGGCCGGGGGGTACGGATGGCCGCCGCGCCCACCGAACGGAGCACCACCCGTGCGTACCGACCCCACCACCGGCCCGACCCGCGGCCCGGCGACCGGCCCGACCGCCCGCCGGATCACCGACGGCCCCGAACGGGCCGTCGTCGAGGACCTCCTCGACCACAACCGCGCCGCCCTCGCCGCGACCGTCCGCGGCCTGTCCGAGGCCGACGCGCGGCGGCGGCTCGTACCGTCGCTGACGACGCCGATCTCGCTGCTCAAGCATGCCGCCGCGGCGGAGCGGATCTGGTTCCAGCGGCTCTGGGCGGGGCTGGACGCGGCCGACTGCGACGGCTACGCGGAACGGGACGAGGGCACGTTCGCCGTCGCCGACGACGAGTCGCTGGCCGACGTGGTCGCCGAGTTCGAGCGGGCCGGTGCCCGGTCGCGCGCGATCGCCGCGCGCTTCCGCCTCGACGACACCCGGCACGACCCCCGGGAGGGGACGGTCAGCATGCGGTGGACGCTGCTCGCCATGGCCGAGGAGTTCGCCCGGCACGCGGGCCACGGCGACATCCTCCGCGAACAGCTGCTGGCGGCAGGAGGGCGACGTACGGACGGGGAACGGGCGGACGCGGACGGCGTACCGCCGGCCGGTCAGTCCAGATAGCCGCGCAACTGGTCCGCGAAGGCGTGGTCACGGAGCTTGTTGAGGGTCTTCGACTCGATCTGGCGGATGCGTTCGCGGGTGACGCCGAAGATCCGCCCGATCTCCTCCAGCGTCCGGGGTCTCCCGTCCACCAGGCCGTACCGCAGCTGGACGACCTTCCGTTCGCGTTCCCCGAGGGTGGAGAGCACCGCCTCCAGGTGCTCGCGCAGCAGCAGGAACGCGGCGGACTCGACCGGCGAGGGCGCGTCGCCGTCCTCGATGAGGTCACCGAGGTTGACGTCGTCCTCGTCCCCGACGGGCGCGTGCAGGGAGACCGGTTCCTGGGCGAGCCGCAGCACCTCGGTGACGCGTTCGGGGGTCAACTCCAGCTGTACGGCGACGTCTTCGGCCGTGGGCTCCTGCCCGCGCTCCTGGAGCAGGCGGCGCTGCACCCGTACGACGCGGTTGATCAGCTCGACGACGTGCACGGGTACGCGGATGGTGCGGGCCTGGTCCGCGAGCGCGCGGGACATCGCCTGGCGGATCCACCAGGTCGCGTACGTCGAGAACTTGTAGCCACGCGCGTAGTCGAACTTCTCGACGGCCCGGATCAGCCCGAGGTTGCCCTCCTGCACGAGGTCCAGCATGGTCAGGCCGCGGCCCACGTAGCGCTTGGCGACGGAGACGACGAGCCGCAGGTTGGCCTCGATGAGGCGGCGTTTCGCCATCCGGCCGAGGACGACGATCCGGTCCAGGTCCAGGGCGAGCTGCGAGTCCAGGTCACCGGCGGAGCTGAGCCGTTCCTCCGCGAACAGGCCCGCCTCGACGCGCCGCGCCAGCTCGACCTCGTCGGCGGCGGAGAGCAGCGGGATGCGGCCGATCTCGCGGAGGTACTGCCGGAACAGGTCGGCGGAGGGGCCGCTGCCCGCGCCCGTGCCGGGCCTGGCGGCGACGGGTGCGTCCAGGTCGGGCTCCGGGTGACCGGCCGGCGCGGGCTCGGGGAGCGGCAGCCGCCGGGCGGCCGCCGCGTCGGCGGGGGGCGCGGCGGGGGCGGACGCGGGAGCGGCGGGCGCCGCGTCGGTCAGGGTCTGGGTCTGCACGGGGGCGACCTCCAGGGTGATCGCTGCCGGATCGGGGGCGACGTGCGGGACTCCGGGGACGGTCGCGGCCGGGCCACGGCCCGTCCCGTGAACGATGTGCGGATCCGCGGGGGCCGTGGCCCCTCCCGGCCAGCACCGCCGCGCTCCGATGACTCAGGCACCGCTCTTCAGTGTGGAGTACGACACACTCCCGCCACGAGAGTCGTGCGCGCAGTTTTTGCCCTGGGGTGCCGGACGTCCCGTGTGTCCGCCCCGTCACATGTGTACGGGGTCGCCGCCCGGAGGCGCGTACGCGCCCGGCCCGCGCCCCCACCGCGGGCCGCCCCGCGTCAGAGCGCCGCCGCGCCCTTCTCGCGCAACCCGCGCCCGTACTGCTGGAGTTCCCACAGCTGCGCGCGGACGGGCGCGGAGCCCTCGTAGTCGCGGCGGGCCTCCATGCGCAGCGCGCTGCCCTCCAGTTCGACGATGCGCGCGTTGACGGCCGCGAGGCGTACGGCGACCAGCTGCTCGCCCGCGTACAGCTCGTCGGGCTGCCGGGACACGCGCGGTGCCTCGACGGCGAGTTCGGTGATGAGCGTGCGCACGGTGTCGTCGGGGGCGGCGTCCCGTACGCGCGTGAGGAAGTCGTCGTCAGCCGCCGTCACACCGCCCGCCGCCTCGACGGCCTGCCGCAGGACGGCGTACGGGGGCGCGGTGAACTCGTCGGCGCCGTACGCGTCGAAGGCGGGCGCCACCAGTTCGGGCCGCTGGAGGGCGAGCTTCAGCAGTTCGCGTTCCACGCGGTGCGCGGGGCTGCGCAGGTTCAGGGCGGGGCCGCCGCCGAAGCCGCCGCCCGGCGCGCCCTTCCCGTACGCGCCACCGCCGCCGTACGCGCCGCCGCCGTCGGCGTACGGCTGCCCGCCCCGCTGCCGCTGCCCCCCGCGCGGGCCGCCCTCGGGGCCGCCGTCGCGCGCGCCACCACCGCCCGGACGCCCGCCGCGCTCCCGCGCCCAGCGCGCGAGCTGCCCCACGCGCCGCACCACGAACTGCGTGTCCAGGATGCCGAGCAGCCCGGCCAGCCGTACGGCGTGCTCGTGCTGGATCGCGGTGTCCTTGATCCGCGCGACGATCGGCGCGGCCTCCTCCAGCGCCGCCGAACGCCCCTCCGCCGTGTCGAGGTCGTGCTGCTCCACCGCCGACCGGATCGCGAACTCGAACAGCAGCGTCCGCCCCTCCACCAGCTCCCGCACGGCCTCGTCGCCCTTGGCGAGCCGCAGCTCGCAGGGGTCCATGCCGCCCGGGGTGATGGCGATCGACGTACGCGCCGCGAACTTCTGGTCGTCCTCGAACGCCCGCAGCGCCGCCTTCTGTCCGGCGGCGTCGCCGTCGAACGTGAAGACCACCTCGGAGCGGGAGTTGTCCATCAGCAGCCGCCGGAGGATCTTGACGTGGTCGCCGCCGAACGACGTGCCGCAGGTCGCGATGGCGCCCGTGACCCCGGCGAGGTGGCAGGCCATGACGTCGGTGTAGCCCTCGACGACGACCGCGCGGCCCGCCTTGGCGATCTCCCGCTTGGCGAGGTCGATCCCGTACAGCACCTGGGACTTGTGGTAGATCGCGGTCTCGGGGGTGTTGAGGTACTTGGGGCCGTTGTCGTCGTCGCGGAGCCGACGCGCGCCGAAGCCGACGACCTCGCCGGTGATGTCGCGGATCGGCCACAGCAGACGGCCGCGGAAGCGGTCGATGGGGCGGCCGTTGCGGCTCTCCTGGGCGAGCCCCGACAGCACCATCTCCTTGTCGGAGAAGCCCTTGCCGCGCAGGAAGCGCACCAGGTGGTCCCAGCCCGCGGGCGCGTAGCCGACGCCGAAGTGCGCGGCCGCCTCCTGGTCGAAGCCGCGCTCGGCCAGGAACCGGCGGCCGACCTCGGCCTCCGGGCCCTCCAGCTGCTCGACGTAGAAGCGGGCGGCGACCCGGTGCGCCTCGACCAGCCGGGTCCGCTCGCCCTGCTGGCTGGCGCGGCCGTAGCCGCCCTCCTCGTACCGGAGGGTGATCCCGGCCTGCGCCGCCAGCCGCTCCACGGCCTCGGAGAACGACAGGTGGTCGACCTTCATCACGAAGTCGAGGGTGTCGCCGCCCTCCTGGCAGCCGAAGCAGTGGTACAGGCCCTTGCTGGGGCTCACGGTGAACGACGGCGACTTCTCGTCGTGGAACGGGCACAGGCCCTTGAGGTTCCCGCCGCCCGCGTTCCTCAGCTGGAGGTACTCGGAGACGACGGCGTCGATCGGAACCGCGTTCCGTACCGCCTTCACGTCTTCGTCGTTGATCCTGCCCGCCACGCGGGGAAGTCTACGGTGACCCGCCACCGCTCGGACGGGCCACCGCCCCCGGGGCCGTACGCGCCCGGCCGTACGCGCCCGGCGCGGCGCCGCCCGGCCGTACCCGCCGCTACGGCACCAGGTCGGTCAGGGCGACGCCGGGGTCGGCCAGCGCGCGGGGGTCGACCGGCCCGCCGGAGCGGATCAGGTCCTGGATCGGCCCGGCCACGTCCCACACGTTGCAGTTGAGCCCGGCCAGCACGCGGTTCCCGCGCAGCCAGAACGCGACGAACTCGCGCTTCCCCACGTCCCCGCGGCACACCACCTCGTCGTAACTGCCGGGCGGCGCCCAGCCGCTGTACTCCAGGCCGACGTCGTACTGGTCGGAGAAGAAGTACGGCACCCGGTCGTAGCCCACCTCCTGGCCGAGCATGGCGCGGGCGGCGGCGGGGCCGGAGTTGAGGGCGTTCGCCCAGTGCTCGACGCGCAGCCGCGTGCCCAGCAGCGGGTGCCGTACGGCGGCCGCGTCCCCGGCCGCGAAGATCCGCGGGTCGGAGGTGCGCAGCGACGCGTCGACCGCGATGCCACCGCCGGGGCCGTCCGCCAGCTCCAGGCCCGCCGACTCCGCGAGGCCCGTACGGGGCGCGGCGCCGATCGCGGCGAGCACGTCGTGCGCGAGGTGCTCCTCGCCGTCGTCCGTGTGCACCGACGCGACCATCCCGGCGTGCCCGGCGATGCTCGTCAGCCGGGCGCCGAAGTGGAAGCGGACGCCGTGCTCCCGGTGCAGGTCCGCGAAGAGGGCGCCGATCTCGGGGCCGAGGACGGTGTGCAGCGGCGTGGGCTCCGGCTCGATGACGGTGACCTCGGCGCCGTACGCGCGGGCCGCCGCCGCCACCTCCAGGCCGATCCAGCCCGCGCCCGCGATGACCAGGTGGCCGTTCTCCCGGCCGCGCGCGGCGAGCACCCCGCGCAGCCGGTCGGCGTGCGCCAGCCGCCGCAGGTGGTGCACGCCCGCGAGGCCGGTGCCGGGCACGTCCAGGCGGCGCGGCTCGGCGCCGGTGGCGAGCAGCAGCGTGTCGTAGTGCACGCGGGTGCCGTCGCCGAGGCGTACGGACCGCTCGTCGCGGTCGATGGCCACCGCGGGCTGGCCGAGGTGGAGTTCGACGTCGGCACCGGCGTACCACCCGGGCTCGTGCACGAAGACGCTCTCCCGCGCGTCCGTACCGGCCAGGTAACCCTTGGAGAGCGGGGGACGCTCGTAAGGGTGGTCGCGTTCGTCACCGATCAGGATGACGCGCCCGGTGAAACCCTCCGCGCGCAAAGTCTCGGCCGCTTTCGCTCCGGCCAGGCCACCGCCGACGATGACGAACGTTCGATGTGCGTCGACCACTTGATGCCTCCTCGCTGAGACGCTGTCCCCCGGCGTTAACCGTTCACAGGGAGCGTCCCGCATCGGCTGTGCCTCGGGAAGAGGCAATGGAGTGGACCAGTCCACGACGACCGTCGGCGGACCGGCCCCGGCGCCAACGGCCCACGGGCGTACGGCGGTGGCGGCTCGGCGCGGGCTGGTCGCGGCTCGGCGCGGGGGTCAGCGGGACGACGCGCGCCCCACCAGCCGGGCGTGCAGGGAACGCGCCGACGCGTCCGTGAGCGAGGCGATCTGGTCCACGAGCACGCGCAGCCGCGCCCGGTCGTCGTCCGCCGCGTCGAACAACGCGCGGAACTGCGGGTCCAGCCCCTCCGGCGCCCCGGCGCCCAGCGCCTCCGCCAGCTCGGCCAGTACGACGCGCTGCTCGGCGCGCAGCCGCTCCTGGTCGGGGCGCTGCATCACGTACCGGTCCGCGACCGCCTTCAGCACGGCGCACTCCAGCCGCACCCCGTCCGGCACGACCAGCTCCGCCGCGTAACGGGTGAGCCGCCCCGTGCCGTACGCCGCGCGCGTGGCGCCCTCGGCCGCCAGGCAGAAGCGGCCGATCAGCTGGCTCGCCGCGTCCTTCAGCCGGGCCTGGGCCAGGGCCGTGCCGTCGTAGCGGTGCGGCCACCACTCCTGCGCCAGCAACCGGTCGAGGGCGGCGGCCAGTTCCGCCGGGTCGGCGCCCGGGGCGTAGCGCGCGGCGGCGACGGCGAAGATCTCGCGGCGTTCCGGTTCGGCGGCGAGCATGTGCGGGGCGAGGTGGCCCGCGTGCAGGCCGTCCTCGACGTCGTGCACCGAGTACGCCACGTCGTCGGACCAGTCCATCACCTGCGCCTCGAAGCAGCGCCGCTCCGGGGGCGCGCCCCGCCGGAACCAGTGGAAGACCGGCAGGTCGTCCTCGTACACCCCGAACTTCGGTGAGGTCGGGTCCGTGGGGTGGCCGCCCAGCGGCCACGGGTACTTGGTGGCGGCGTCGAGCGCGGCCCGGGTGAGGTTCAGGCCGACGCTGACCTGGCCGTCGGCGTACGCGTCGGGGCCGGGGCCACCGGTTTCCGGGCCGGTTCCGCCCGCGCCGTACGCGAACCGCTTCGGCTCCAGCCGGGCGAGCAGCCGCAGCGACTGCGCGTTCCCCTCGAAGCCGCCGCAGGGCCCGGCGATCTCGGCCAGCGCCCGTTCGCCGTTGTGCCCGAAGGGCGGGTGCCCGAGGTCGTGCGCGAGGCAGGCGGCCTCCACCAGGTCCGGGTCGCAGCCGAGCGCCGCGCCCAACTCCCGGCCCACCTGGGCGCATTCGAGGGAGTGCGTGAGCCGCGTACGCGGGCTCGCGTCCCAGGCGCTCGGCCCGGCGGCGCCCGGCCCCTCCCACCCGGCGGGCACCACCTGCGTCTTGCCCGCGAGGCGACGCAGCGCGGCGGAGTGCAGCACGCGCGCGCGGTCGCGCTGGAAAGCCGTGCGGCCGGGCCGTTTGTCCGGCTCGGGGGCCCAGCGTTCGTCGTCCCCGGGGGCGTACGGGGCGGGTGCGCCGCCGGACCGGCCCGGGTCGGACCGGCCGCCGTACGGGCTGTCGTACGTGCCGCCGTACGGGGCGCGCGCGGTGTGCGCGCCGGTCGCGTGTCGCGGATCGGGGGTGCTGTCGGTACCTCGTGCGCCGTGCATGCACCCGACGGTAGCCCCGCGCACGCCCCACCGCGGCGGCGGACGTACGCGGTACGCGCGGGCACCGCGTGGATCAGGTGCCGGCGGCCGAGGTCTCCTCGTCCACCCAGCGGAGGTAGTCGGCGGAGCCGCGCGTCACGGGCGTCGCGATGATCTCCGGCACGTCGTACGGGTGCGCGTCCCGTACGTACGCCTCCAGCTCGCCGTACCGCGCGGCGCTCGTCTTGAACAGCACCTGCCACTCGGGCTCGGTCCGCACCGCGCCGTCCCAGCGGAAGACGGAGGTGACGGGACCGTTGATCTGCGCGCAGGCGGCGACGCGGCGTTCGACGGCGCCGCGCGCGAGGGCTTCCGCCTGCTCCGCGCTGCCGGTGGTGGTGAGGACGGTGAGGATGTCGGCCATCCGCACACCGTAGCCACGGGGGGCGGCGTGCGGGTCGTACGGGCGCGGGCAGGCGTGCGGGGGCGCGCGACGCGTCCGTTTCGTTCAAGACCGGGCCGCTCCCCGGCCCCTAACGTGCCGGGCATGACCCCACGCTTCGACTTCGTCGGCATGGTGACCGCGGACATGCCCGCCGCCCTCGCCTTCTACCGCCGCCTCGGCCTGGACCTCCCCTCCGACGCGGACTCCGCCCCGCACGTGGAGGCGACGACACCCGGCGGCGTACGGCTCGCCTGGGACACCGTCGAGACCGTCCGCTCCTTCGACCCGGACTGGCGGCCACCGACCGGGGAGGGACGCGTGGCGCTGGCCTTCCGGTGCGACGATCTCGCCGAAGTGGACGCGGTCTACGCGGAGTTGACCGCCGCCGGACACCCCGGGCTGCGGGAGCCGTGGGACGCGGTCTGGGGCCAGCGGTACGCCTCGGTCGGGGACCCGGACGGGAACTCCGTGGACCTGTACGCGCCGCTCCCCGCGCCGGCGGCCCCGCCCGCGTGACGCCACCCGTCCCGGTCACCGGCCCGCGTCGTCACGGCCGCCGGACCAGTTGCGAGAGCGGCACCCCCGCGAGCGCCCTGACCTCGCGGGACAGATGCGCCTGGTCCGCGTACCCGGCCAGCGCCGCCACCCCCGCGAACGGCTCGCCGCCGCGCGCCAGCCGCAGCGCGTGCCGCATGCGCAGCACGCGGGCGAGGGTCTTCGGGCCGTAGCCGAAGAGGTCCAACGCGCGGCGGTGCAGCTGCCGTTCGCTGAGCCCGGCCGCGGCGGCGACGTCCGCGACGCTCCGCCCGCGCGCCAGCGCGGCGGGCACCAGGCGGCCCAGCGGGTCGGCCGGTGCGCACGGCCGGGCCGCCGCCTCCAGGGCGGCGCCCGGGTCGGGCGCCGCGGCGACCCGCTCGGCCAGCCACCGCACCTCGCGCGCGGGCCGGAGCGCGTCGAACGGCACGCGCTGGTCGCGCAACTCGTGCGCGGGCACGCCGAGGACCGACGGGCCGGTGCCCGGGGCGAACCGCAGCCCGATCAGGGCGCTGCCCGCGAAGCCGGGCACGACGTGCGCCCGGGTGTCCGGGCCCGCGACGAGGAAGCCGCCCGGTCCCCCGCCGGGCGCCGCGTCGTACCAGATCAGGTCCATGCAGCCGTCCGGCAGCACCCGCGTCTCCCCGGCGACGGCCCCCGCCGCCCCGGCCGCCCCCGCGTCGGGGGTGACGGTCCACAGGACGGTGCCGCCGCCGAGCCGTGACGGCCGTTCTCCGTACATGCCCCCAGCATGCCGGAGACCACCGACAGCGGCCCCGCGAGCGAGCGGCACGGGCGGCACCGGCGGCGTGACCGGTACGGACCCACCGCCCCGTACCGGCCACGCCGCGCCCCGGGGAACACCCCGTACCGGCCATGCCCGGCACGTCCGCGCCGCCGACGCTCGCCTCACCGCCCCCGCCGCCCTACGCTGTGCCCCCGAGGCGGAGCGGCCCCCGGGGGCGGGCGGTCGCGCGAGGCGAGGAGTACGACGGGCGATGGGCTGGACAGCACGGGACATCCCCGACCAGAGCGGCCGCACCGCGGTCGTCACGGGCGCCAACAGCGGCCTCGGCGAGGTGATCGCGCGCGAGCTGGCGCGGCGCGGCGCGCGGGTCGTGCTGGCGTGCCGCAGCGAGGAGCGCGGCGCGGCGGCCGTACGGCGGCTGCTGGCCGAAGTGCCGGAGGCGCGGGCGGAGTTCAGGCCGCTGGATCTGGCGGACCTGGCGAGCGTACGGGCGTTCGCGGCGGGCCTGCCGTACGACCGGGTGGACACGCTCGTCAACAACGCGGGGCTGATGGCGGTGCCGTTCGCGCGGACCGCCGACGGCTTCGAGACGCAGTTCGGCGTCAACCACCTCGGGCACTTCGCCCTCACCGGGCTGCTGCTCGACCGGCTGCTGGCGGCGGGCCGGGCGCGGGTGGTGACCATGTCGAGCATGGCGCACGCGATGGCCAACATCGACATCCACGACCTCAACAGCGCGCACGGGTACCGCAGTTGGCAGGCGTACTGCCGCTCGAAGACCGCGAACCTCCTCTTCACCCACGAGCTGGCGCGCCGCGCGGAGGGGCAGCCGCTCACCGCCGTCGCGGCCCATCCCGGCTACGCCGCCACGGAGTTGCAGGCCAAGGGCCCCCGCCTGGCGGGCAGCCGGGTCCGCGAACGCGTGATGCGCCTCACGCTGCTCGTCGCCTCGTCGGCGGACCACGGCGCCGCGCCCGGCCTGTACGCCGCGACCGCGCCCCGCGTCGCGCCCGGCGCCTTCCTCGGCCCGACCCGGCTGGGTACGCGCGGCGCGCCCGGCCCGGCCTGGCGGGCGCCGTGGACCCGGCACGACCTGGCGGCCGAGCTGCTGTGGTCGGAGTCGGAGCGGCTGACGGCCGTACGGTACGGGGCGCTGGGATGAGCGGCGCCGCCGCCGGGCCGGAGGACGGGCCGGACGCGGCGGGCGGCGGGCGGGCGCCCCGTGGGGAGACCGGACGCGGCGGGACCGGAGGCGAGGAGGCGGGCGCCGTACGGGTGCTCGTCGTGGACGACGACTTCATGGTCGCCCGGCTGCACCGCACCCTCGTGGAACGGACCCCCGGCTTCACCGTCGTCGGCGAGGCGCGCGGAGGCGCGGAGGCGCTGGCGGCCGTACGGGAGCTGCGGCCCGAACTGGTGCTGCTCGACATGTACCTGCCGGACATCTCCGGGCTGGACGTCCTGCGCGCGCTGCGCGCCAGCGAGGAGCCCGGCACGCACGGCGTGGACGTCCTCGTGGTGACCGCCGCGCGGGACCTGGAGACCGTACGGGGCGCGCTGCGCGGCGGCGCCGTGCACTACATCGTGAAGCCCTTCGAGGTCGGCACGCTCCAGGAGCGGCTGCTCCAGTACGCCCACCGGCGGCGTGAACTGGCCGACCTGGACGCGGCCGGCCAGGCCGACCTGGACCGGGTCTTCGGCGGCGGCGCCGGGCCGGGCGGTACCGGCGCCGCCGCCCACGGCGCCGCGCGCGCGGGACGTACGGGCGGCGCGGGCGGCGGTACGGCGGCGGGCGGGCGTACGGGGGCCACCGGGGCGGGCTCCGGCCCGGACCCGCACCGGGCGGGGGCGCGCGCGGCGACGGCCGCGGCGGCGGCGAGCCTGCCGAAGGGGCTGACGGCGCAGACGGCGGCGCTCGTACGGCGCACCCTGGACGGCGCGCCGGAGGGCGTCTCGGCGTCCGAGTGCGCCGAACGCAGCGGCCTGTCCCGCGTCAGCGCGCGGCGCTACCTGGAGCACTTCGTCGCGGTCGGCCGGGCCGAGGTGACGCTCCGGTACGGCACGACGGGGCGGCCCGAGCGCCGCTACCACGCGACGACACCGCCGCCGCCGGGCACGGGCCGGGGCGGGCACTGACACCGGGCACCGGCCACTGGCCACGGAGACCGCGCACACAGACGGCCGAAAAGGGACGTACGCCCCAACTCGCCACACGGCCGCCGAACTCCGGATCACTCACACAAGAACCCGACCACGTCCCACCCGTGCGCCCGTGGTCCGTTTTGTACGCCAAAGCAGCAGATGAGGCTTTCCGCGGCGAGACGTGACGTGACTAACAGAACCGTCACCCACCGTAGGTCACTCCCCGCGCGACCCACCCTCACGTCGGGTCAACTCGCCTGGCACGCGGCCTGATTCGGATTGCCGAAGCAAAGATCGGCAATCACGGAGAGGTAACGGAAAGGAGCGCAGGGTGGCTTCCTCGGCGCTCGTCTTCCCGTGACCGGTCGGACGTAAACGAACGCTCCTTGCCGGGACGAATGGGGTGTGTTTTCGTTTCGAATCCCGCCGCGACTTCGCGACGGGCCTCACCGGGACGCCTAGTCCTGCCGCCCGGTCGAGGAGCCAACGTCACCGTCACGGCAGGAGTGGGGGACCCAGGTAAGTGCCGCACGTGCGCCCAGCACGGTCGGCTTGGGGTGAAGTCACGCGCTCACGTGGCCCCGACACGTGTGCGCGGACCGGGCAACTCCAGCCCGAACCCGACAGCTCACCTCGCAGGCGTAGGAGAGGAAGCACCACTATGTCTGCACGCGGACGTCATCGCCGCCCCCGTACCCAGCGCATCGCACGCGCCACCCTCGCCCTCACGGCGGGTGGCGCGGGCATCGCCCTGCCGCTCATGGGCGCGGGCAGCGCCAACGCCGCCTCGGTGGACACCTGGGACCAGGTCGCCCAGTGCGAGTCCACCGGCAACTGGAGCATCAACACCGGCAACGGCTACTACGGCGGGCTTCAGTTCAGCCAGAGCACGTGGCAGTCCTTCGGCGGCACGAAGTACGCCGCGACCGCCGACCAGGCCACCAAGGCGCAGCAGATAGAGATCGCCGAGAAGGTGTTGGCCGTCCAGGGCCCGAACGCCTGGCCCGTCTGCGGCCCCAAGGCCGGTCTGACGCAGAACAGCGGCTCCCCCGACATCGACCCCTCCGGTGAGGGCGACCAGGGCGGCCAGCCCCAGGCCCAGCCCGAGAAGCCCGCCGCCGAACCGGCCCCGAAGCAGGAGGCCCCGAAGGCGAAGCCCGAGGCCAAGCCCGCCGAGCGCGAGCAGGCACCCGCGGCCGACCGCGGCAAGCGCGAGGCCAAGTCCGCGGACTACACCGTCAGCTCCGGCGACACCCTGTTCCTCATCGCCAAGGCCGAGGGTGTGGACGGCGGTTGGGAGCGGATCTACGAGAACAACCGCGACGTCATCGGTGACGACCCGAACCTCATCTACCCCGACCAGCAGCTGTCGCTGAACTCGTCGGGCGGGTCCGAGCAGCGCTCCTCGCGTTCGGAGTCGCGTCCGGAGACCCCGGCGCCGCAGCCGAAGCAGGAGGCCCCGAAGGCGGAGCCGAAGGCCGAGCCCGAGTCGAACGGCGGCGAGCAGGCGGCCGCCCCGTCGAACAGCAGCGGCTTCCAGAAGCCGGTCGACGCGCCCACCAGCACCCCGTACGGCGCGTCCGGCGGCAGCTGGTCCAGCGGCAGCCACACCGGTGTCGACTTCTCGGCCTCCAGCGGCACCTCGGTGAAGGCCGTCACCAGCGGCACCGTGGTCTCCGCGGGCTGGGGCGGCTCGTACGGCAACGAGGTCGTCGTGAAGCACGACGACGGCCGCTACAGCCAGTACGGCCACCTGTCGTCCCTGTCGGTGTCGGCGGGCCAGACCGTCGGCGCGGGCGACCAGCTCGGCCTCTCCGGCTCGACGGGCAACAGCACCGGCCCGCACCTGCACTTCGAGATCCGGACCGGCCCGAGCTACGGCTCGGACATCGACCCGCTGGCGTACCTGCGGGCCAACGGCGTCTCCGTCTGACCCCGTTCCGACTGACGCAGCTCCGGCTGACCCGGGTCCGGCTGCCTGGACGGCGACGTCCGCCCGGCACCGCGACCACCGCACCACGCAAAGGGCGCCCTTCTCGGCGGAGGAGGGCGCCCTTTGCGTGTGCGTGCGTACGGCCGGGGTACGGCCTACGGGCCTACGGGCCTACGCCGACGGCTGGCGCGGCAGGTGGATCGCCGTGACGACCAGCCCGTCCCGGGCGACCCAGCGGCCCGAGAAGCCGTGCCGCCGGACCCCGCCGATCAGCGGGGCGGGCACCAGGAGGCGGGCGTGGAAGGTCCGTTCGACCTCGTCGACCTCGATCTCCGCCTCGGCGAAGTCGAGTTCGGTGCCCGTGTGCGGATACCACGTCTTGAAGACGCTCTCCTTGGCGCTGAACAGCAGCCTGTCCCAGGCCACTTCGGGCACGCGCGCGGACAGCTCCGCGATCCACTTCTGCTCGGACGGCAGCGAGACGGCCTCCAGCACACCGTCCGGCACCGGCCCGTTGGGCTCCGCGTCGATGCCGAGCGACAGCGTGTCCTCGGCGCTGGACACCACCGCCGCGCGGTAGCCGGTGCAGTGCGTCATGCTGCCGACCACCCCGTCCGGCCACTGCGGCGCCCCGCGCTTGCCGGGCACCAGCGGCACCGGCGGCTGCCCCAGCCGCCCCAGGGCGGCGCGCGCGCAGGCCCGTACGGTCGTGAACTCCCGTTGGCGCTGCGCCACCGCCTTCGCGACGGCCGCGGCCTCCTCCGGGTAGAGCGTCTCCGGGCCGCCGCGCGAGGTGTCGTCGAACGCCTCCTCGGCGTGCACCGTCGCGGGCAGGATCTCCTCGATCATCAGCGGCCCTCCCCCGTGCCCCGGCCCGCCGGGGCGCCGGACGACGACGGCTCGGGCAGGATCTGCCGCAGCGGCGTACGGGGCGGCCGCGGGCGCCACTCGCGCGGGTAGCCGACGGACACCTCCTCGAACCGCACCCCGTCGTGCCAGGTCACGCGGGGGATGTGCAGGTGCCCGTAGACGACGGCGGCGGCGCGGAAGCGCGTGTGCCAGTTGGCGGTCAGCTCGGTGCCGCACCAGTTCGCGAACTCCGGGTAGCGCAGCACCCGGGTGGGCTCGCGCACCAGCGGATAGTGGTTGAGCAGCACGGTGCGGTGCGCCGGGTCGATCTGCTTCAGCCGCTCCGTGGTGGCCGCGACGCGGGCGCGGCACCAGTCGTCCAGGCTCGCGTACGGGTCGGGGTGCAGCAGGTACTCGTCCGTGCAGACCACGCCCGCGTCGTGCGCGAGGCGCAGCGACTCGGCCTTGGTGGTGGCCCCGGGGCTGCGGAAGGTGTAGTCGTACCCGACGAACAGGGGCGCCACCGTGATCGGTTCGTCGCCGCCCTCCCAGACCGGGTACGGGTCCTCGGGGGTCAGGATGCCCAACTCCCGGCACAGCTCGACCAGTCGCAGGTACCTCTTCTCACCGCGCAGGTCCACGGTGTCCTGCGGGTGCGTCCACAGCTCGTGGTTGCCCGGTGCCCAGATCACCTTCGCGAAGCGCGAAGCCAGCAGCCGGAGCGCCCACTCGATGTCCTCCCACTTCTCGGCGACATCACCCGGCAGCAGCAGCCAGTCCCCGTCCGAGTCGGGGCGCAGGCCCTCGACGACGGTGCGGTTCTCCTCGTACGCCACGTGCAGATCGCTGACGGCGAGCAGTTTTCCCGACGACGACACGTACGGCCTCCCCCATCTTTCTCGTACGGCACCGCCTCGCGGTCCGGCCCGCCCGTCGGCTCGTCGCCGCGGGCACGGCAGCCCAGCGTACCCATCGCGGATGACACCCGTATTCCGCGGTCGGCCGTACGTGCGACGGAGCCCGGACCGTACGGGCGGGTAGGCGGGCGGGCGTACGGGCGAGGCCACCGGGAGCGTACGTATGGGCGGAAGGGGGCGGGCCCCCGCACAGGGCCCGCCCCCTTCCCGGGTCCGGGACCGGCCGCCGCCGGTGAGGGTGTGCGGCGGCCGGTCCCGGAGGTCTCAGCACCCGGTCCCGGGGGGCTCAGCCCCCGGCCGCCGCGCGGCCCGCCTCCAGTCGGGCGACGGGCACGCGGAACGGCGAGCACGACACGTAGTCCAGGCCCACCTCGTGGAAGAAGTGCACCGACTCCGGGTCGCCGCCGTGCTCCCCGCAGACGCCCAGCTTGAGGTCCGGCCGGGTCGCGCGGCCCGCCGCCACGGCGTCCCGGACGAGCGCGCCGACGCCGTCCCGGTCGATGGTCTCGAACGGCGACACCCCGAAGATGCCCTTCTCCAGGTACGCGGTGAAGAAGCTCGCCTCCACGTCGTCCCGCGAGAAGCCCCAGACGGTCTGCGTCAGGTCGTTGGTGCCGAAGGAGAAGAAGTCCGCCGACTCCGCGATCTGCCCGGCCGTCAGCGCCGCGCGCGGCAGCTCGATCATCGTGCCGAGCGACAGCCGCAGGTCGGTGCCGTACGCCTCCTCGACCTCCGCGATGACCCGTTCCGCGTCCTCCCGTACGATCTCCAGCTCCTGCACGGTGCCCACCAGCGGGATCATGATCTCCGCGCGCGGGTCGCCCTTGGCGGCCCTCCGTTCCGCGACGGCCTCCGCGATGGCCCGTACCTGCATGGTGAACAGGCCGGGGATGACCAGCCCGAGCCGTACGCCGCGCAGGCCCAGCATCGGGTTCTGCTCGTGCAGCCGGTGGACGGCCTGGAGGAGGCGCAGGTCGTTCTCGTTGGCGTCCTCGCGGGACTCGGCGAGCGCGACCCGTACGGACAGCTCGGTGATGTCCGGCAGGAACTCGTGCAGCGGCGGGTCCAGCAGCCGTACGGTCACCGGCAGCCCGTCCATCGCCTCGAACAGCTCCACGAAGTCGCGCTTCTGCTGCGGCAGCAGGCCCGCCAGCGCCGTGTCGCGTTCGGCGTCGGTGTCCGCGAGGATCAGGCGCTCCACCATCTCGCGCCGCGCGCCGAGGAACATGTGCTCGGTGCGGCACAGCCCGATGCCCTGCGCGCCGAAGCGGCGGGCGCGGGCGGCGTCCTCGGCGTTGTCGGCGTTGGCGCGCACCCGCAGGCGGCGTACGCGGTCGGCGTACGCCATCACCCGGTGCACCGCCTTGACCAGCTCGTCGGCCTCGTCGGCGCCCGCGTGGACGCGGCCCTCGAAGAACTCCACGACGGGCGACGGCACGACGGGCACCTCCCCGAGGTAGACCCGGCCGGAGGAGCCGTCGATGGAGACGGTGTCGCCCTCCTCCACGACGGTGCCGCCCGGCGCCGTCATCCGCCGCCGCTTGGTGTCGACCTCCAGCTCCTCCGCGCCGCACACGCACGTCTTGCCCATGCCGCGGGCGACGACGGCGGCGTGCGAGGTCTTGCCGCCCCGGCTGGTGAGGATGCCCTCGGCGGCGAGCATGCCGTCGAGGTCGTCGGGGTTGGTCTCGCGGCGGATCAGGATGACGCGCTCGCCGGAACGGGACCACTTGATCGCCGTGTACGAGTCGAAGACCGCCTTGCCGACGGCCGCCCCCGGCGACGCCGCGATGCCGTAGCCGATGCGTTCGGCCTCGGCGTCCGTGTCGAAGCGCGGGAACATCAGCTGCGCGAGCTGCGCCCCGTTCACCCGCCGCAGCGCCTCGGCCTCGTCGATGAGCCCCTGGTCCACGAGCTGCGTGGCGATCCGGAAGGCCGCGGCGGCCGTCCGCTTGCCGACCCGGGTCTGGAGCATCCACAGGGTGCCGCGCTCGACGGTGAACTCGATGTCGCACAGGTCCCGGTAGTGCGTCTCCAGCGTCTCCATGATCCGCATCAGGGAGTCGTACGACGTCTTGTCCAGCCGTTCCAGCTCCGCGAGCGGCACGGTGTTGCGGATGCCCGCGACGACGTCCTCGCCCTGTGCGTTCTGGAGGTAGTCGCCGTAGACGCCCTGCTGGCCGGAGGCCGGGTCGCGGGTGAAGGCGACGCCGGTGCCGGAGTCGGGGCCGAGGTTGCCGAAGACCATGGAGCAGATGTTGACGGCGGTGCCGAGGTCGTGCGGGATGCGCTCCTGGCGGCGGTAGAGGCGGGCGCGGTCGCCGTTCCACGAGTCGAAGACGGCCCGTACGGCGAGGTCCATCTGCTCGCGCGGGTCCTGCGGGAAGTCGCGACCGGTCGCCTTCACCACGATGGCCTTGAACTGCTCGACCAGCCGCTCCAGTTCGGCCGCGCCGAGGTCCACGTCGGTGGCCGCGCCCGCGAGCCGCTTGGCCTCCTCCAGCGCCTCCTCGAAGAGGTCGCCGTCGACGTCGAGGACGGTCCTGCCGAACATCTGGATCAGCCGCCGGTACGAGTCCCACGCGAACCGCGCGTCCCCCGCCTGCGTGGCGAGCCCGTGCACGGACTCGTCGGAGAGGCCGATGTTGAGGACGGTGTCCATCATGCCGGGCATGGAGAACTTCGCGCCGGACCGTACGGACACCAGCAGCGGGTCGTCCGGCTGACCGAGGCGCTTGCCCATCCGCCGTTCCAGGGCGTCGAGATGGGTGCCGACCTCGTCGCGCAGCGCGGCGGGCTCGTGGCCGGACGCGAGGTAGACCTTGCACGCCTCCGTGGTGATGGTGAAGCCGGGTGGCACCGGGAGACCGAGGTTGGTCATCTCGGCGAGGTTGGCGCCCTTGCCGCCGAGGAGGTCCTTCAGGTCCCGGTTTCCCTCGGTGAAGTCGTAGACGTACTTGTGGTGCTGCGCGTTCGCTGGTTTCTCCGCGTGATCCGGCACGACGACTCCACTCCTCGTGGACGGGCTGCCCTGACGGCGGGGAGCGTACCCAGATCGAAGGCCGGGAGGTACGTCCGGCGGCATGCCGTACGGGTGTGATCACCCGTACGGCATGGCATCCAAAGTGCGCGTACACGCCGGGGGTTCACGGCATCCGTTGATGTACCGAAGGGACGGTCGCTAAGCGTGTTCACCGTTCGCCCGGAACACACGGAAAGCGAGCTTCACCCTTCACGTCCCCAACCAAGGGACGGCAAAGCACGGGGCCGCTCCTTGGAGAGATGGAGCACGCATCTGAGCGCTCATACGAGCGCGGAACTGATCAGAGTGGCGAGGATCACGGGGCGTACGGGCGCCCGCGTCCCACCATGCGGACGATCAACGGCACTGGGTGCCATGCCCGTACGTGGGTCGCGGGCGGGCCGCTACGCCTGCTCCTGATCCTGCTCCTCCAGCCGGAAGCCGAGCTTCATCCCGACCTGGAAGTGCTCCACCCGGCCGTCCTCGATGTGCCCGCGGATCTCCGTCACCTCGAACCAGTCGACCTGCCGCAGCGTCCCGCAGGCACGCTCGATGCCGTTCCTGATCGCGCTGTCCACCCCGTCCGGGGACGATCCGACGAGTTCGGTCACGCGGTACGTGTGGTTCGCCATGGCGGCCTCTCCTTCGTTCCGTTGCCTCCACCGTGCCCCGCCCGAGTAGCCCCCCGCGACCGGACGAAAACCGCCCGCGGCGGGCCGTACGCGCGAAGGTCAGTCCCACCCGGTGCCGTTCCGGTGCGGCGAGGACCGCAGGACCACGGCGGGGTCGTCGAGCCAGAGGCGCCGCCCCCGCGCGTCGTACGTCAGCCCGAACCGCTGGTAGTGCGGCTGCCCTTCGCACCGCCAGACGGTGTACGCCCGCACCAGCTCGGCCCACAGGTTCCGCCGCCCGTACACCGTGACGGCGTCGGGCAGCCACCACGCGCCGTGCCGCACGACGGCGACGGACGTACCGTCCTCGTCCCACAGCTGCGTACGCCTCCCCTCCCCCTCACCCCGGCAGGCGTACGCCACGTCCGGCAGCAGGAGACCGAGGGCGAACCGGTCGGCCCAGTCCCCCGCCGGAACCTCCGCGGGGTCGAGGACGGAGGCCTCCTTGCGCGCGCGGTCCGGCGGGTCGATCCGGCGCACCGGCCGGTGGCCGCGCGCCCACATGTAACAGGCCCCGCCGACGAATCGCCCCTCGGCCACGCCCCCACGCACGCCGAGCCGCGGCAGACCGCCCGGGGCGAACAGCGTGTTGAACGGCGTCAGGACCACTGCTCCCTCACCCGCCTGCGCGCACCACGCCTCCGGGACGCCGCGCACCGCGGCGGTCGACACGATCCGGTCGTACGGCGCGTTCGGCGGCCAGCCGACGAGCCCGTCGCCGGTGACGGTGGTCGGGCCGTACCCGGCCCGCGCCAGGTTGGCCGCGCCACCGGCGGCCAGCACCGGGTCGCACTCCACGGTGGTCACGTTGCCGTCACCGACCAGCTCGCAGAGGAGGGCCGAGTCGTAGCCCGAAGCCGTACCGAGGTGCAGGACGCAGCTGTCCGGCCGTACGTCGAGCCGGTTCAGTTTCTCGAAGACGATGTCCAGGCCGGAGATCGACGACGTGAAGTCGCCCCTAGCCGGGCCCTGTTCCGGCGTGACGCCGTCGTCCATCTGGAGGATGAGCGACCGGTGGGTGCCCCACACCGTCCGCCGCCACGCCTCCTCGTCCCGGTGCTTGTCGACGACCTCGTGCAGCCCGTGGTCGTCCGTGTCGTACCCCCAGAACCGGTCCGGGGCGAACGCCTCCCGGTCGACGGCGTCGAAGGCCGCCCGCAGCCGCGGCGACCGGAAGGCACCCATCGCGTCGAGTTCGGCGCGGCTGATCCGCCGGTGTTCCATCGGCTCCCCTACTTCGGCCGGGAACCGTCGGGGGACGGCGGCTCCGGGGGCGGCGTCCACGGCTTGTCCTCCGGCGGGCCACCGTGCCTGCCGTCGTCGGCGTCGGCCGTCGTCACCATGCTTGCCTCCCACGAGATCGACGAAGGGCCACGTGTCCGCCCCGTGTCGCCATCGTGGACCGGCGCGCACGCGGTTCCCAGCCGCTTTCCCGTTACGGCAAGCACTGCCGCCCTCAGGGCCCCGGCTGTCCCAGGACCTCGGCGCGTACGGACTCCAGCCGCGCGGCCAACTCGACCCCGCCCACGGCGCGTTCGGCGAACCCCTCGAACTTCTCGACGTACAACGCGACGTCCCTCGGATCGGTCACGACGATCTCGGCGTGGGTGGCCTCCACACGGGCCGCGCGCCGGTCGTGGACGACGAACGGATGGTTCGCGAAGTCGTGCTTGGGCCCGGCCCGGGGTACGACCCGCACGTCGACGTTCGGCAGCCGCGACACGGCGGCGAGCCGGTCGAGCTGCCCGGCGAGTACGAGGGGCGGCACGATCTCCCAGGTGAGCACGGCTTCCGTGAGCACGAAACGGAACGCGCGGCCCTGGTCGTACAGCGCCTCCTGCCGTTCGAGCCGCGCGCCCAGCGTGCGCCGTACCGTCTCCGCCGACAGGTCGCGGTGCCGGGACAGCACCGCGCGCGCGTACTCCGGGGTCTGAAGCAGGCCGGGCACCAGCGCGGGCTGGAAGACCCGCAGCAGGCTGGTGCGGGCCTCGGTCTCCCGCAGGTGGCGCTGCGCCTTGTCGAGCCCGGCCCGCTGGATCAGCCGCCACGCCGTGGCCTCCGTGGCGACGGAGCGGGCCACGTCCGCGTACTCCGCCCGGACCTCGTCCGACACACCCACGGCGGACAGGATGCGGTCGACGTCGTCCGCGCTCGGGGACAGCCGCCCCGTCTCGATCTTGCTCAGCTTGCTGGCCGACATGACGGCGCCGCGGGCGACCGCCTTGGCCTCCTTCCCGGAAGACCTCCGCAGTGCCCGCAGCGCGGCACCCAACTCCGAACGGTTCACACCGCGTGCCGCGCCCACCAGTCGGTGAACGGCACGGCGTGGGCCAGGGCCGTGTCCCGGCAGGCGGCGTAGTGCCCGGCCCGGTCGGTGGGCAGGACCTCCGCCCCGCGGAACCCGCCGTCCGCGTCGTAGCGCAGGAGGGCGGTCGCCTCCCCGTCGAACAGCCAGAAGTCCCCGACCTCCGGCGGCAGGGGGGACGGCCGGTCCGTGACGTCGAGGATGAAGAACTCCTCACCGGCGGCGGCGTTCGTGACGTACCCCCAGCCCAGCTCGAACCGGAGGTACGGCGTCAGCGGCCGCGCCAGCACGTGCACCCGGTGGACGCGCCGCCCCTCGGCCACGTGCTGCCGGACCTCGGCGCACCAGTCGTCGTTGTAACCGGCCGGTCGGGGCTGGCCGTCGAGGAACCGCCGGTACGCGTCCACGCTGCCCGAACGGCTGTAGTCGTCCAGGGTCTCCAGCCGGAACGCCTCCCGCCGGAAGCCGTCGAACAGGTCCCCGAGGGTGCGCTCAGTCACGGAACCTGTCCCCGAACGCCTCGCGGACCAGATCCATCGGGATCTCCACGAGACCCTCGTGAGCGGGAATCGCCAGGCCGTGACCCATCGGTGTCTCCCCCTGCACGAGAACGGTGCCCCGGTCCGTCTCGTAGATGGTGGGGCAGTCCTTCTTGTCGCATGTCGTCGCCAGCACGGTCACCTTCACACGCACTCCCCTCGTCGAGCCGCCCCCACGAACGGCGCACCCGTATCCGGTGCTGTCCCGTCCGATCGTTCCCGTCCGATCGTTCTGGAGCCCGGTCGACGAGGCAAGGGGTCCCGGTTTCCACAACGGGAAACCGCTCGCGGAACCTCCGAAGCGCCCGAGTTCCGAAGGTCGCCTCTCCGGACGAGGGGAAGTCGAGGGGTGAACCCCTCAGCCGCCCGACGTGTCCAGTTCGGCGTCCGCGCCGAGGCCCGCGCAGTCGTACGGGTCGCGGAGCCAGCCGTCGGGGAGGACGACGCGGTCGCGGCCGGAGGTGCGGCCGCGAGGGCCGTCGGCTCCGGCGGCGGGCCAGGGCTGGTCGAGGTCGAGTTCGCCGAGGAGGTCGGCCAGTTCGGCCAGGGACGAGGACACGGCGAGTCTGCGGCGCAGGTCGGAGCCGACGGAGAAGCCCTTCGTGTACCAGGCGACGTGCTTGCGGAAGTCGATGACGCCGTGCGCCTCGTCCTCCAGCCACTCCCCGAGCAGCCGCGCGTGCCGCACCATCGTGTCCGCGACCTCGCGCAGCGTCGGCCGCGCGTACGCACGCCCGCCCGCGGCGCCGTCGCCCGTACCGTCCGCGTCCCCCGCGTCCCCCGCGTCCGGGCTCCCCGCGAACGCGCTCACCAGGTCGCCGAACAGCCAGGGCCGCCCCAGGCAGCCGCGCCCGACCACGACCCCGTCGCAGCCGGTGTGGGCGACCATCCGCAGGGCGTCGTCCGCCGACCAGATGTCGCCGTTGCCGAGCACCGGGATCTCGGGGACGGCCTCCTTCAGGCGAGCGATGGCGTCCCAGTCGGCCGTGCCGGAGTAGTGCTGCGCGGCCGTACGCCCGTGCAGCGCGATCGCCGTGACGCCCTCCTCGACGGCGATCCGCCCGGCGTCGAGGTACGTGAGGTGGTCGTCGTCGATGCCCTTGCGCATCTTCATCGTCACCGGCATCCCGGCAGCGCCCGTCACGGCCTCGCGCAGGATGGCGCGCAGCAGCGGGCGCTTGTACGGGAGGGCCGAACCGCCGCCCCGGCGGGTCACCTTGGGCACGGGGCAGCCGAAGTTGAGGTCGACGTGGTCGGCCAGGTCCTCGTCGACGATCATGCGGACGGCCTTGCCGACGGTCGCGGGGTCCACCCCGTACAGCTGGATGGAGCGCGGGGACTCCCCGGCGTCGAAGTGGACGAGGCGCATGGTCTTCTCGTTCCGCTCGACCAGCGCGCGGCTCGTGATCATCTCGCTGACGAACAGCCCCTGGCCGCCCGAGAACCCCCGGCACAGCGTCCGGAACGGCGCGTTCGTGATCCCGGCCATCGGCGCCAGCACGACGGGCGGCTGGACGGCGTACGGGCCGAGCTGGAGCGGCTGGGTCATGGAACGGGGTCCTCGTGTGTCGGGGTGTCTCACGTCGGTACGGGCCACGCGGGACGTGCCGACCGTACGGGTCCGGTGGCGGCGTACGGTCGCGCGGGCCGCCGTCCATTGTCGCGCACCCCGCGCGCACCCGGCGCCCGGCGGTGAGGCATCCCCCTACCCGGTGCCTTCGTCCGCCAGGATCAGGGCGTGCAGCCGCTCGACGCGCGCCTGCGTCTCCGCGTCGTCCGGCACGTACACGCCGAGCCGCGGGCCGTGGTTCGGGCCGAGCCACAGCTTCGTCGGTACGAAGTGCAGCAGCCCGACCCGCGGGTGGCGGAAGCGCTTGACCTTGGCCGCGGCCTGGACGACCTCGTGCCGGTCCCACAGCTCGCGGAACTCGGGCGACGCCCGTTGGAGGCGGCACACCAGCGCCTTCCACGCGGGCTCCGCGATGTGGTCGGCCATGGCGGCGCGCAGGTTCGCCGTCATGAGGCGCTGCGCCTCCTCCCCGTCGACGAGCGTGTCCCGCCACTCGGGGTGCGTGAACATCAGCCACAGGCAGTTCCGGTCCTCGTACGGGAGGGCGTCGAGGTCGCAGAACAGCTTGCCGTAGGTGCGGTTGTAGGCCAGCAGGTCGTAGCGGCCGTTCTGCACGCAGGCCGGGTACGGCTCCAGCTGCTCCAGGGTGCGCCGCAGCGAGTCGCTGACCGCCCCGGTGCACTCCCGGCCGGGCATGGGGTCGGGGACCCCGGCGAGCACGAAGAGGTGGGCGCGCTCGCTCTGGTCGAACAGCAGCGCACGCGCGAGCGCGTCCAGCACCTGGGGCGAGACCTGGATGGGCCGGGCCTGTTCCAGCCAGGTGTACCAGGTGACGCCGACCGCCGAGAGGTGCGCGACCTCCTCTCGGCGCAGTCCGGGCGTACGCCTGCGCCGCCCGCGCGGCAGCCCGACCTGTTCCGGCGCGATGCGCTCGCGGCGGCTGCGCAGGAACGCGGCCAGCTCACGGCGGCGCAGCCCGCCCCCGTCCACGGGGGCGGTGACGGGCACGGGTGGTGCGGTGGTCTCCTCGACGGCCATGCTCATGCGTACAGCATGCGCGCGTCCGGAGGGCGTTTCCAGGTAGTGCCGGTACCAGGATGAACACACTCTGGTACCCCTCTGGGGAGTGCCGCAGTGTCTGTGGACGTGAGTGAACCCGTGACAGAGCAGACCGTACGGACCGCGGACCCGGCGGAGGCGCCCGTTCCCGTCCGCGTACCCGACCCCGTCCCCGCCCGACGCGCCGTACGCCCCGTACCGCCCTCGCGGGCCGAACTCCGGCCCCGCGTACGCCGGTTGGGCCGTGAACGCGCGCCGAGCACGCCGGACACCCCGCACAGCCCCCTCGGCGCGCTCGGCCTCTTCACCGTGCTCGCGGGCGCCGCGCTGCCCCTGGTCGACTTCTTCATCGTCAACGTCGCCCTCGGCGCCATCGGCCGCGACCTCCACGCGGACCCCGCCCTGCTGGAGCTGGTCGTCGCCGGCTACGGGGTCGCGTACGCCGTGCTGCTCGTCCTCGGCGGACGGCTCGGCGACATGTTCGGGCGGCGCGCGCTGTTCCTCGCCGGGCTGGTCGCGTTCGCCGTGACCTCCCTCGCGTGCGGGCTCGCGCAGGACGCCTGGAGCCTCATCGCCGCCCGCGTCGCGCAGGGCGCCGCGTCCGCCGCGATGCTGCCGCAGGCGCTCGCCACCATCCAGGCCGGGACGACGGGGCGGCGGCGTACGCGCGCCATCGGCCTGTACGGCGCCACCGCCGGACTCGCCATGGTCGCCGGGCAGATCCTCGGCGGCGTGCTGCTCGCCGCCGACCTCGCCGGTACGGGCTGGCGCGCGGTGTTCCTGGTGAACGTGCCCGCCGTGCTGGTGCTGCTCGTCCTGGTGCGGTACGCGGTGCCGGAGACCCGTTCCGCCCGGCCCGCGCCCGTGGACGTACCGGGCACGGTGCTGCTCGGCGCGGCGCTGGTCGCGCTGCTGCTGCCGCTCACCGAGGGGCGTGCGGCGGGCTGGCCGCTGTGGTCGTGGCTGGCGCTGGCCGCGTTCCCGTTCCTGGCCGGGGCGTTCGCCGTGGTGGAGCGCCGCGCGGACCGCGCGGGCCGGGTGCCGCTGGTGCCGCCGGGGCTGCTGCGACTGCCGGGCATGCGGCGCGGTCTGCCGCTGGTGGCGCTGACGGTCGGGGGCTTCGGCGGGTTCATGTTCGTGCTGGCGATCGCGTTCCAGGAGGGCCTGCGCTACGGGCCGGTACGGGCGGGCACCGCGCTCGTGCCGTACGCGCTCGCCTTCTTCGCCGCCTCCCTCGCCGGGCCGCGACTGAACGGGCGCTTCGGTGACCGCGTGGTGACCTGCGGCGGGCTGCTCCAGGCCACGGGCCTGGTGATCCTCGTGCTCACCGTCCTCCGCTCCTGGGAGGGGCTGGACTTCGCGACGCTCGCCCCCGGGCTGGTCGTCGCCGGTTTCGGGCAGGGCCTGATCCTTCCGGCGTCGATACGGATCGTGCTGGCGGACGTACCGGCGGAGAAGGCGGGCGTGGGCGGCGGCGTGATGGCGACCGCGCAACAGTCCGCCGCCGCGCTGGGGGTGGCCGTGATCGGCGCGCTGTTCCTGGCGGTCGTGCCGGAGCGCGGCATGCGGGACGCGCTGGCGCTGGCGCTGACCGCGCACCTGGCGGTGGTCGTGACGATCACGCTGCTGAGCCTGCGGCTGCCGCGCGGGAAGGGGTGACGGGGAGTCAGTTCGCTTGGCCGGTAAGCGACTTACCCGGAACGGATCATTCGCAGACACTCCCACAAAGGAGGACACCCGACCGCACACGAACGCACGGGACACCGCACGGGCGGGGCTCCGCGAGCCCCCCAAGCCCCCGGCGTACACCCGAACGCCCCTCTGTGCGCCGGGTTTCACCCTCCCGGAACGCGTACGGACGGCTCTCGCCACCTTACGATTCCAGCCCGCCACTCCCCCACGGACCACCCACGGACAGCCGCGCGCTCCCGGCGGACCACGCGCGCGTCCCGATCCCGAACGGAGTGCCAGTGCCCCGTATCCCGGTGCCCGGACAGAGCGGCGGAAACGGCGGTGGCGGCGCGCCACCCGCCGATCCGGCGGTCTGGGCCAAGCCCCGCGTGGAACCGGCCGCCAGCGAGGCGTGCCGCTACCTCTGCGCGGGCGTCCACATGGACGGCGAGTACCGCGCGAAGGTCCTCGACGAGCTGTACGTGCACGAGGAGCGCTTCACCGCCCCGTCGTTCGGCATCGACGCGGCCCGCGTGCTCGCGCACGCGCTGCACGCCCGCCGCCTCGAACTCGCCTGGGGCCTCGGCTTCCTGCTGTTCTGGGTCGTGTCGACACTGCTCACCGGCTGGCTGTTCATCCTCCTGGCGCTGCCCTGCCTCCTGCTGGCCATGGGGAAGGCGCTCACCCGCCGCACCGGCGAGACGGCGCAGGCGTCGGCGGCGCGGACGCTCGGGAGTACGGCGCTGCGCTGGTACGGCCGCATCCTGCTCGCCATCGTGCTGCTCGTGCTGCTGGGCACGGCGTTCGGCGACCCGGGCGGCGAGAGCCCCCGCGAAGCGCTGGACGGGCTGCCGGGCGCCGACCTGTTCACCCCGCTGACGGACTCCGGCACGGGCTCGGGTGGCGACACCGAGAAGCGCGACGCGTGGCTGACGCTGTTCCTCTTCCTGGTGCCGCTCCCGGTCGCCGTGGGGCTCCAACGCGGCCAGTTCGCCCGGCTGATGCGGGGGCCGCTCTCCGCGCAGCACTTCCCCAACGCCGCCGCCGACCCGGCCGAGGGCCCGATGGGCCGCCGGGCCGACCGTACGAAGCAGCAGATCCGGCAGGAGCAGCACGCGCCGTTGATCATGTACCACACCGACAACCCGTTCCGCGGTGCCGGTGGCGCCTTCGACACCTGGACCCTCGCGGTGGAGCTGCGTCCGCGCGAGGACGCCTCGCCCCGGCCCGTCGACAACCGCACGATCCTCGACACGATCCACGGGCTCGTCGACAACCTCAAGATCCCGGCGGGCGGCCACAGTTCGCCGGAGCAGGCCGAGGGCGTACGGGACCGGCTGCGCGAACTGCACGTCGACGAGTGCGTGTTCATGCCCGCCGAGGGCGTGCCCGGCCGGTACGGCGTCGCGTACGACCCGGCGTCCTTCGCCGTCCTGAGCGCGGCGGCCGTGGAGGAGGGCGGCGAGAGCAGGCGGCACTTCCTGCGGATCAGGGTCGGCGGCTGGCACGAGGAGCTGGTCGTCACCGTCTTCGTCCGCGTCCACACCCAGGGCGGCATGCTGATGCTGGAGATCGCCCCGCACGTACTGCCGCCCGTGGACCGGAAGTTCTGCGACGCCGACCGGATGGCCCACGACTACGCGCAGGCCGGCCCGTTCGGCAAGGTCTTCTCGGCGCTCACCGCGTCCCCGTCGGCGGCGGCGCTCAACCTGGCCGCGCTCGTCCGCTGGATCGGGAGCACCAAGGAACTGCTCACGTCCGACAAGCGGCGCGCGCTGCCGGACGGGCCCGCGGTCTCCGTACGGGAGGCGGGCACCGGGCCGGAGGTCTCCCTGTTCCAGGAGATGGACGTGCTCCGCTACCTCCGCAGCATCCAGGACCGGGTGACGGACGGCGTCAAGGTGTCGCTGTACGAAGCGGGGTGGCGTACCGCGGAGTTCGAGCAGAAGGTCGTCAACGTCAGCGGCGGTACGTACATCGACTCGGCGCACAACAGCGCGTTCACCTTCGGCGCGAACAGCACGGCGACGACGAACAACACGGCGGGCACGGGCGGTACTGGCGGTACGGGCACCACGAGCAACGCGGGAGCGAACCATGGCAGCAGCTGACGGCGGGACGACGGGCACGGACGGCGCCGGGGGCGGGCAGCCGCCCGGGGTGCGCATCGACAGGGCGGACAACAGCGCGTTCAACTTCGGCCAGGGCGGCTCCGCGAGCACCACCAACACCACGTACGGCGGCGGGCAGGGCCCGGACCCCGCGCAGCGGGCGCTGCTGGAGGCCGTACGGAAACTGCGGGAGGACCTGGACCGCTTCGTCGCCACCGACGACACCCGTGTCCTGGACGCCGAACTCGTCGCCGCCGAGGACGAGATCGACACCTCCGGCGCCGCGTCCCGCACCCGCCTGGAGGCGCTGCGCGACGCGCTGGCCACCGCGGGCACGTTCGTGGCGGCGCTCGGCTCGGGCGTCGCCGTCAGCGAGTCGGTGGCCTCGCTGCTGAGGGGCTGAGGAGCGGACATGGCCGGAACGGGGAGAGGCGGGAGCGGGGCCGACGAGCCCGCCCGCTGGAACGAGGCCGCGCAGCGCTGGGAGACGGGGACGACACCACAGGCGTACGTACCCCCGCCGCCGCCACGACCGCTCGCGGAGCCGTCCGCCGCGGGCGCCGGGGCGGGGGCGGGGCGGCAGGGGCCGGAGCAACCGCCCGGGCCGGGGCAGACGTACGCCGGACAGACCGTCGTCGGGCAGACGTACGGCGACGGGCGGACGGCGGCGCTGCCCACGATCGCTGGTTACGTACCGCCGCCCGGCGGACCGGGGCCGGGCGGCGGTCCCGGGCCGGGCCAGGGCGGGTCCTGGCTGAACCAGCCGCTGGCCGTCGGGCTCGCCGTCGTCGCGGCGGCGGCCGCGGTCGGCGTGGCCGCCTGGATCGGGCTGGGCGGGGACGGCGACGGGTCACCGTCGCAGGCCGACGGCACGAGCACCAGCGCACCGGCGCCCGGTCCGGACGGCGGCGACCCGACCGAGGGGACGGACCCGCCGCGGAACACGCCGTCCCCGTCGGCACCGGACGGGACGGAGGGCATCGGAGGCACGGACGACGGCACGAACGGCACACCCGCGCCCGCGGATCCCCCGCCGGGCTTCCGGCTCGCGGAGGACACGGAGGGCTTCACCCTGGCCGTGCCGACGGGCTGGGAGCGGACCACGGGCGACACCGGCGTCGTCTTCTACACCGCGCCCGACGACCAGTCCCTGCTCCAGGTCTTCCGGATCACCGAGGTGGGCATGACCCCGCTGGAGGCCACCAGGGAGGCGTCCTCGAACCTCTCCCACCAGGCCGCGGGCTACAGCGAGTTGAGCGTGGGCCCGGCGACCGGAGGACCCGAGAACCCGCAGGGTGACGCGGCTGAGCTGCACTACTCGTACGACAGCGCGGACGGCGGCGGCCGCCGCGAGTGCGTCGAGCGCGTCTTCACCGCCATCGACGCCGAGCGGTACGCCCTGCTGGCCTGCGCGCCCGCCGACGAACCGGCCGTACGCGCGAAGGTCCTGACGACGGCGACGCGGCACTTCGTGCCCGGCTCCCCCTAGGCGGTGTCCGGGCCGGGAGCCGGAGCGCGCGAGCCGGGACGAGAACGGCACGAGGGGGCCGCCGGAGTGCCCGGTGGCCCCCTCGTCCGCTCTCCGCCGTGCCTCCCGTCAGCCGCCCGCGGGCGCGGCCGACGTGTCCGGGTCCGCCTTCGGCCGCGTCGGGGCCGGGGCCTGCGCCCGCGCGGGCTCCGGCGGGGCCGCCGTCGCCGTCCCGGCACCGCCCGGCGCGGGCTCGCTCAGCGGGCGCCACCACGGCGCCGAGGGCAGCGCGCCCGACGGCTCGAACGACTGGCCCGGCTCCGGGATCGCGACCCGTACGTCCGCCGCGGCCGCCGCGGGCAGCATCCGCTCGGCGGGCTCCTGCCACGGGTGCGGCGCCAGGTTGAACGTGCCCCAGTGGATGGGCAGCAGCGCGCCACCCGCCGCGCCCGTGCGCCCGGAGACCAGGTCGAGGTGCGTCCGTACGCCCTCCTCGGGCGTCATGTGGATGTCCGGCCAGAAGTCGCTGTACGCCCCGACCTGGATCATGGTCGCGTCGAACGGCCCGTACGCGTCGCCGGTCTCGGCGAACCCCTCGAAGTAGCCCGTGTCGCCGCTGTGGAAGACGCGGTGGTCCGGCCCGGACACCACCCACGACGCCCACAGGGTGCGCTGTCTGTTGCGCAGGGCGCGACCGCAGAAGTGCCGGGCGGGGGTGGCGGTCAGGGTGAGCCCGGACAGCTCGACGGACTCGTGCCAGTCCAGCTCGGTGAAGTCGGCGGGCGACAGCCCCCAGTGCTCCAGGTGCGCGCCGACCCCGAGCGGCACGACCAGGTGCGCGCCCTGGCGGCCCAGCTCGCGGACCGTCTCCATGTCGAGGTGGTCGTAGTGGTCGTGCGAGATGACGACCGCGTCGAGCCGCCCCACCCCGGCGAGCGGCAACGGCACCGGGTGGTACCGCTTCGGCCCGGCGAACGCGAACGGCGAGCACCGCATGCCCCAGACCGGGTCGAAGAGCACCCTGCGCCCGTCGATCTCGGCGAGCACCGTCGAGTGCCCGAGCCAGGTCAGCCGCAGCCCGGAGGCGGGCGGCGCGGACAGGTCCGGCCGCCGCACGGGCACCCGCCCGGTCGGCCTGCGCCCCTTGCGGCTGAGCAGGGCGCGGGCCATCTCCGTACGCGATCCCGACGCCTGGGGCTCCGTGCGCGCCTCCACCGGATTCCGGAAGGCGCCCGTGGCGGGGTCGTAGTGCGGAGAGCGGAGAATCCTTTCGAGCCGTTCACCGGTGGGCTCGGCGCCGAAGGAAACAGGCCGCAGTCCGGTCATGACACCTCCCGTGTGATGCTGTTGTGGGGAAAACGCTCCGGAAGGGGCCGATGTTCCGCTCCACGGTGCGTGGCGCGCACCTTTTCCCCGCGGCACCCACCATTTCGCGCCACCGGCCGCACCGCCACCGGGCGCAGCCGCCGGACGCACGCCACCGGCCGTACGGCACCGGCCGTACGGCACCCCGCTCCCGTACACCCCGCGCACCCGCCCCCGTCACGCCGCCGGTCCGGCGCCCCCGGTTTCCCTGGGTGCGCCGGACCGGCGGAAGGTGCGTGGTGACGCGGCGGGCGGGACGGCTCAGCAGCCGAGCAGCCTGCTCGCGAGGTAGCCCTCGATCTGGTCGAGCGACACCCGGTCCTGCTTCATCGTGTCGCGCTCGCGCACGGTCACGGCGTTGTCGTCCAGGGTGTCGAAGTCGACCGTCACGCAGAACGGCGTGCCGATCTCGTCCTGGCGCCGGTAGCGGCGGCCGATCGCGCCCGCGTCGTCGAACTCGATGTTCCAGTGCTTGCGGAGCGTCTCCGACAGCCCGCGCGCCTTGGGCGACAGCCGCTCGTTGCGGGACAGCGGCAGCACCGCGACCTTGACCGGCGCGAGGCGCGGGTCGAGGCGCATCACGATGCGCTTCTCCATCTTGCCCTTGGCGTTGGGCGCCTCGTCCTCGACGTAGGCGTCGAGCATGAAGGCGAGCATGGCGCGGTTGACACCGGCGGCGGGCTCGATGACGTACGGCGTCCAGCGCTCACCGGCCTCCTGGTCGAAGTACGACAGGTCCTGGCCGGACGCCTTGGAGTGGGCGTTGAGGTCGTAGTCCGTGCGGTTGGCCACGCCCTCCAGCTCGGAGAACTCGGTGCCGCCGAAGTTGAAGCGGTACTCGATGTCCGCGGTCCGCTTCGAGTAGTGCGACAGCTTCTCCGCCGGGTGGTCGTACCAACGGATGTTGGCCTCCTGGATGCCCAGGTCCCGGTACCAGTTCCAGCGCTGCTCCATCCAGTACTCGTGCCACTGCTCGTCCTCGCCCGGCTTGACGAAGAACTCCATCTCCATCTGCTCGAACTCGCGGGTCCGGAAGATGAAGTTGCCCGGCGTGATCTCGTTCCGGAAGGACTTGCCGGTCTGCGCGATGCCGAACGGCGGCTTCTTGCGCGAGGTCTGCTGCACGGCGGCGAAGTTGGTGAAGATGCCCTGCGCGGTCTCGGGGCGGAGGTACGCGACCGAGCCGGAGTCCTGGGTCGGGCCCAGGTGGGTGGAGAGCAGCCCGGAGAACTGCTTGGGCTCGGTGAACGAGCCCTTGTTGCCGCAGTGCGGGCAGTTGACGTCGGCGAGACCCGCGGCGGGCAGCCGACCGTGCTTGGCCTCGTACGCCTCCTCCAGGTGGTCCGCGCGGAACCGCTTGTGGCAGGAGGTGCATTCGGTGAGCGGATCGGTGAACGTGGCGATGTGCCCGGAGGCCTGCCAGACCTCGGGCGCCAGGATCACCGACGAGTCGATACCGACCACGTCGTCGCGCGAGGTGACCATGGAGCGCCACCACTGGCGCTTGATGTTCTCCTTGAGCTCGACGCCGAGCGGCCCGTAGTCCCAGGCGGCGCGCTGGCCGCCGTAGATCTCACTGCACGGGTACACAAAGCCACGGCGCTTGCTCAGGCTGACGATGGTCTCGATCTTCTCGGCGGCCACGGTGCTCTCTTCATCAACGACGACGGAATACCTCAGATTAGCGGCGAGTGAGGGGGCGGGATCAAATCGGTTCGGGAACGGAGCGGAAGCGCCTGCGCACGGCCCGTAGGACGAGCGGGAAAGTTGACAATCGTTTCCATTTCAAGTGAAAATGAGTGTCATGAACGCTCGACGATCCCTCCCCCGGTCCCCGCTGAGACGGCAGTTCCGACACCCCCGCCACCACCGGATACGCGCGGTCGCGGGCACCGGGGTGCTCGCACTCGCCGCACTGTCGCTGTCCGCGTGCGGCGAGGACTCGGCCGCGCAGGACGGGAAGGTGAACGTCGTCGCGTCGTTCTACCCGATGGAGTTCCTCGTCGAGGAGATCGGCGGAAAGCACGTCTCCGTCACGGAGTTGACCGAGCCGGGCGTCGAACCGCACGACCTGGAGCTGTCGCCGAAGCAGGTCGGGCAGCTGGGCGAGGCCGAGCTGGTCGTCTACCTCAAGGGCCTCCAGCCCGCCGTAGACAAGGCCGTCGAGCAGTCGGACGTCGAACACGTCGCGGAGGCCACGTCGTTCACCACGCTGGAGAAGCACGGCACCTCCGAGCACGGCGAGGAGGAGCACGCGCACGACGAGGGCGAGCACGACGAGCACGGGCACGACGAGCACGAGGAGGGCCACGACCACGGCGCCGGGGAGGAAGAGGGCCACGAGGGCCACGACCACAGCGTCGAGGGCGGCAAGGACCCGCACGTGTGGCTGGACCCCAGCCGTTACGCGAAGGTCGCCGAGGGCGTCGGCAAGGAGCTGGCGAAGGCCGACCCGGACCACGAGGCGACGTACGAGAAGAACACCGCCGCGCTCGTGAAGCGACTCACCGCGCTGGACACGGAGTTCGAGGACGGCCTGCGCGACCGGAAGTCCGACACGTTCATCACCACGCACGCCGCCTTCGGCTACCTCGCCGACCGCTACTCCCTGCACGAGGAGGGCATCTCCGGCATCGACCCGGAGTCCGGCTCGGTCAGCGGCGCGCACATGAAGCAGCTGCACCGGATCGCGAAGGAGGACGACGTCAGCACGATCTTCTTCGAGAGCAACGCGAGCGACCGCACCGCCGCCACCCTCGCCGACGACCTGGGCCTCAAGACGGCCGTCCTCAGCCCGGTGGAGTCCGTCAAGGACCCGGCCGAGGAGGACTACTTCTCCGTCATGAAGCAGAATCTCCAGGCACTGCGCACCGCACTCGGCGCCGAGTGAGAGCCCCGGCCGCGACGGCCGGGAGAAGCCCGTGGAACCGGGAGAGCACGTGGAAGGGGAACGCGCCATGAGGACAGCGTCCGAGCCCGTCATATCCCTGCGCGGCGTCACCGCGTCACTGGGCGCCCGTACGGTGCTGCGCGGGATCGACCTCACCGTCGCGCCCGGCGAGGTGGTCGCCCTGCTGGGGGCGAACGGTTCCGGCAAGTCCACGACCGTACGCGCCGCCGTCGGCCAGGTCCCGGTCAGCGGCGGCGAGTTGGCGCTGTTCGGCACCCCGCTGGCGCGCTTCCGCGGCTGGCGCCGCGTCGGGTACGTGCCGCAGCGTTCCACCGCCGCCGGGGGCGTCCCGGCCACCGTGCGGGAGGTGGTCTCCTCCGGCCGCCTCGCCCGTACGCGCCTGCGCCCGCTGGGCCGCGCCGACAAGGCGGCCGTACGGCACGCGCTGGACGTCGTCGGCATGGCCGACCGCGCCGGGGACTCGGTCAACGCGCTGTCCGGGGGCCAGCACCAGCGGGTGCTGATCGCCCGCGCGCTCGCGGGCGAACCGGAGTTGCTGATCATGGACGAGCCGCTGACGGGCGTCGACCTGGCCAGTCAGCGCGTACTCGCCGAGGCGCTGCGCGGGCAGAAGGACGGCGGCACCTCGGTGCTGCTCGTCCTGCACGAACTGGGTCCGCTGGCGCCCCTCATCGACCGCGCCGTGGTGCTGCGCGACGGCCGGGTGGAGCGCGTCGACGAGCCGGAGCGGCTGCACGACCCGAGCTGCCACCACCCGCGGGACACCACCGACGGGGCTGAGCCCGCCACGATGATCGAGACCGGACTGCTGTCATGACCGAGATGCTCCAGTACGAGTTCATGCAGCGCGCGTTGATCGCCGCGCTGATGATCGGCGTCGCCGCCCCCGCCGTCGGCGTCTACCTCGTCCAGCGGCGGCAGGCCATCATGGGCGACGGCATCGGCCACATCGCGCTGACCGGCGTCGCCCTCGGCTTCCTGCTCAACACCAGCCCGGTGTGGACGGCGGTGCTGGTCTCGTCGGCCGGGGCGATGGGCATGGAGCTGATCCGCTGGTACGGCAAGACGCGCGGCGACCTCGCCCTCGCCCTGCTGTTCTACGGCGGCATGGCGGGCGGCGTGATGCTGATCAACCTCGCGCCGAACGGCTCCAACGCGAACCTCGTCACGTACCTCTTCGGCTCGATCACGACGGTCTCCGAGGAGGACGTCACCACGATCGTCGGCCTGTCGGTGTGCGTGCTGGCCGTCTCGATCGGGCTGCGCCGCCAGCTGTTCGCGGTGTGCCAGGACGAGGAGTTCGCGCGCGTCACCGGCCTGCCGGTGCGCGCGCTGAACCTGCTGCTGGCCGTCACCGCCGCCGTCACCGTCACCGTCTCGATGCGGGTCGTCGGGCTGCTGCTGGTCAGCGCCTTGATGGTGATCCCGGTGGCCGCCGCCCAGCAGGCCACGCGCGGGTTCGCGACGACGCTCGGGCTGTCGGTGGTCTTCGGGGTGGTGGTCACGCTGTCCGGCACCACCCTCAGCTACGAGGCGGACGTGCCGCCGGGCGCCAGCATCGTGCTGCTCGCCATCGGCCTGTTCGTCGTGGTGACGGTCCTGGCCACACCGCTGGCCCGGAGCCGCGCGAGACGTGCCGCGGCGGGCGCGGGAGAGGGCGCCCCGGAGCGGGAGGGCGCTCCCGTCGCCTGAGCGGCGGCGTACGGCAGGTGACGGCGCCGCGTACGGCGTCCCGCGCGCCGCGTGCGGCCCGTACGGTGCGCCCGGTGCCGTACGGCGCGTGCCGACCCGTACCGGACGCGTCGGAACGCGTACGGCGGAGCTGGCACAATGGCCGCCAGCCAGCCGTACGGCCCGCCGGGCGGGCATCCGGAACGGCACATCCACAGTCGAGGAGGCAACGGTGGCCACCGCAGGTCCCCCCGTACGCGGCCGGTCGACCCGGCAGCGCACCGCTGTCGCGGCGGCCCTGGCGGAGGTCGAGGAGTTCCGCAGCGCGCAGGAACTGCACGACATGCTCAAGCACCGCGGCGACTCCGTCGGCCTGACCACGGTCTACCGCACCCTCCAGTCCCTCGCCGACGCGGGCGAGGTCGACGTGCTGCGCACGGACGACGGCGAGGCCGTCTACCGCCGCTGCCACAGCGACGACCACCACCACCACCTGGTGTGCCGCCACTGCGGCAAGGCCGTCGAGGTCGAGGGCCCCGCCGTCGAACGGTGGGCCGAGTCCGTCGCGGCCGAACACGGCTACGTGGACGTGCGGCACACCGTCGAGATCTTCGGCACCTGCGGCGACTGCGCCGCCGCCAAGTGACCTGACCGCGTCACCCACCGGCTCCCGGACGCCCGGGAGCCGGTGCCGCGTACGACAGGGGGTTACGCCTCCTCCGCCGCCGCCTCCGCGTCCTGCGTCGCCCCGGCCGTCCCACCGGATGAGGTGCCGCCGGTGTGGGTGCCGCCGAAGCGGCGGTCGCGCCGCGCGTACTCCAGGCAGGCGTCCCACAGGTTGCGCCGGTCGAAGTCCGGCCACAGCACGTCCTGGAAGACCATCTCCGCGTACGCGCTCTGCCAGATCAGGTAGTTGGACGTGCGCTGCTCCCCCGAGGGACGCAGGAAGAGGTCCACGTCGGGCATGTCGGGGAAGTACATGTACTTCGCGAGCGTCTTCTCGTTCACCTTCGCCGGGTCGAGACGCCCCGCCCGTACGTCCTCCGCGAGCGCCTTCGCCGCGTCCGCGATCTCCGCGCGGCCACCGTAGTTGACGCAGAAGTAGAGCGTCATCGCGTCGTTGCCGGTGGTCTGCTCCTCGGCGACCTGCAACTCCTGCACGACCGACTTCCACAGCTTCGGCATCCGGCCCACCCAGCGGATGCGGATGCCGAGCGCGTCCATCTCGTCGCGGCGGCGGCGGATCACGTCGCGGTTGAAGTTCATCAGGAAGCGGACCTCGTCGGGCGAACGCTTCCAGTTCTCCGTGGAGAACGCGTAGAGCGACAGGTTCCGTACGCCCAGCTCCAGACAGCCCTTGAGCACGTCCATCACGACGCCCTCACCGACCCGGTGCCCCTCCGTACGCGGCAACCCGCGCTCCTTCGCCCAACGGCCGTTCCCGTCCATCACCACCGCGACGTGCTCCGGCACCAACTCGGCCGGGATCTTCGGCGGGCGGGCACCGGAAGGATGCGGCTCGGGGGTTGCGTAGTCGGCGGACACGCGACGCTGCCGGGACAGCATTCCGCGACGGGCCATGGGTGGCTCAGCTCCATCGGGTCGTACGGGGACTTGGGCGTGAGCCTAGCTCGTTGGATTGTGTTCGTTCGCCTCCGGGCGCTGCTCATCGTGTTCGTTCGCCTCCGGGCGCTCGTATCCGATGCCGACACTCCTCGACACGGCGCTCGCTCGTCCCTCGCTCCCTTGGTCTCGTCATTTCGTGTTCGTTCGCCTCCGGGCGCTCGTATCCGATGCCGACACTCCTCGACACGGCGCTCGCTCGTCCCTCGCTCCCTTGGTCTCGTCGCTTTCGGCATCGGCGCGCCCTTCGGCTCACTCACCTGGCTGGCGTGGTCCTGTGGCTAGGGAAAAACGGGGGCGGGGGTTGAGTTGGGGCTCGCGGGGCTTCAGCGGACGTAGCGGAGGGAGCGGAGGCCGCGTTCCAGGTGCCAGTGCAGGTACGCGGAGACGAGGCCGCTGCCCTCCCGCACGTGGCGGGGCTCGGCGGCGTCCGCCGTGGCCCAGTCGCCCGTCAGCAGCGCCCCGAGGAGCGTCAGCGCCTCCGGGGACGGGACGACGCTGCCGGGCACCCGGCAGTCGCCGCAGACGGTGCCTCCGGCGGCGACGGAGAAGTGCCGGTTCGGGCCGGGCAGGCCGCACTTGGCGCAGTCGCCGAAGCTGGGCGCGTAGCCGTTGACGGCCAGCGAGCGGAGCAGGAACGCGTCCAGCACCAGGCCCGGCGCGTGCGCGGCCTGGGCGAGGGTGCGGAGGCCGCCGACGAGCAGCAGGTACTGCTGGACGGCCGGTTCGCCCTCCTGGTCCGCGAAGCGTTCCGCCGTCTCCAGCATGGCCGTGCCGGCGGTGTAGCGGTCGTAGTCGGTGACGATGCCGCCGCCGTACGGGGCGATGGTCTCCGTCTGCGTGCACAACGGCAGGCCGCGGCCGATCAGTTCGCTGCCGCGCGCGAAGAACTGCACGTCCACGTGGGAGAACGGCTCCAGCCGCGCGCCGAACTTCGACTTCGTGCGGCGCACCCCGCGCGCGACCGCGCGTACCCGGCCGTGGCCGCGCGTGAGCAGCGTGATGATGCGGTCCGCCTCGCCCAGCTTCTGGGTGCGCAGCACGATCCCGTCGTCGCGGTAGAGGCTCATGGGCGGCGGCCGCCCGTACGGGGGGACGGGTGCCGGGTCGGGGTCACGGGCGGGGGCTGCATGGCGGCATTGTCCCTCAACCGGGCGCGGCGCTGGGGGTCACCAGGCCCGACTCGTAGGCGGCGATCACCAGTTGTGCCCGGTCGCGTACGCACAGCTTGCCCATGATGCGGCTGACGTGCGTCTTCGCGGTGAGCGGGCTGAGGCCCAGGGTGGCGGCGACCTCGGTGTTGTTGAGGCCGCGCGCGACCAGTTCGAGGACCTGCCGCTCCCGGTCGGAGAGGGTGGCCAGCGACTGCGGCGCCGGGCCGCCGGTGCCCGGGGCGAGGGGGCCGCGCAGTACGCGGGCGATCAGCCGGGCGGTCGGGCCGGGCGACAGCAGGGACTCGCCGGAGGCCACGGTGCGGATGGCGTCGAGGAGTTCGGCGGGGCGGGTGTCCTTGACGAGGAAGCCGGAGGCACCCGCGCGCAGGGCCTCGACGACGTACTCGTCCGTGTCGTACGTCGTCAGCACCAGCACCTTCACCCCGGCCAGGTCCTCGTCGGCGGCGATCAGGCGGGTGGCCTCGATGCCGTCCAGGTCCGGCATGCGCACGTCCATGACCACCAGGTCCGCGACGGCCTCGCGGGCCAGCGCCACGGCCTCGCGGCCGGTGCCCGCCTCGCCGACGACCGCCATGTCCGGCGCGGACTCGACGAGCATGGCGAACGCGGACCGTACGAGCGTCTGGTCGTCGGCCAGCACCACCCGTATCGCCTCGGGACCGGCTGTCATGGGGAACCCTTCGTCGTGGTGTGCGCCGCCCGGTCCGGGAGCGTCCGTTCCGGGAGCGGGGCGGACAAGGGGAGGACGGCGGTGACCGTGAAGCCCGGTCCGTCGGCGCGTGGCCCGGCGTCCAGGGTGCCGCCGACGCTGCGGGCGCGTTCGCGCATCCCGACGATGCCGAATCCGGCGGGGGCGTCGGCGGGAGCGGCCTCGGGCGGGGTGCCGGGGGCGCCGTCGTCCGCCACGGTGAGCAGGACGGCGTCTCGGCGGACGCCGTCCCCCGTGGGCGACGGCGGGTCGTGGCGCGTACGGCGGACGGTGACGCGGACGCCGACGGTGGGGCCCGCGTGGCGTACGGCGTTGGTCAACGCCTCCTGCACGATGCGGTAGACGGCCGCGCCCACGGCGGGCGGCGGCGCCTGCGCGGTGCCCGTGTCCGGGTCGGTCTCCGCGTACTCCCCCAGCCGTACGGCCAGTTCCACCCGCGCCCCCGCGCCGCGTGCCGCGCGCACCAGGTCGGGGACGCCGGACAGGCCGGGCGGCGGGCCGCCGCCGTTCGCGTGCTCCCCGTGCTCCCCCGCGCGCAGCACCTCCAGCGTCGTACGCAGCTCCGCGCGCGCGTCGCGGCACGTGTCGGCGATCCCGTCCAGGGACTTGGCGACGGCGTCGCGGTCGAGCCGGTCGGGGTCGGCCACGAGCACGTGCGCGGCCACGGACGTCTGCACGCCGATCAGCGTGATGCTGTGCGCGAGGAGGTCGTGCAGGTCGCGGGCGATGCGCAGGCGTTCCTCCGCGACGCGGCGGGCGGCCTCCTCCTCGCGGGTGCGTACGGCCTGCTCCCGGGTGCGTTCGGCGCGTTCGGCCCGTTCCACGATGGCCGCCACGTAGTTGCGGTGGATGCGCAGCGCCTCGCCCACCAGGACGACGGCGACGAGCCAGCCGGACCCGCGCAGCATCTCCGTCAGGTCGCGCACCGATCCGGCGCCGACCATCACGGTGCTCATGATCGTGAGGAGGCAGGCGAGCGTGCCGAACGTACGCCCCGGCGGACCCGCGACGGCCAGCGTGAAGAGGGCGATCAACCCGGCCGGTACGGCGGCGGTGTGCGCGTTGTCCAGCGCGTGGTACGGCCCGTCCAGCGCGATCACCACGACCGTCGTCAGCCACGGCGCCCGCCGCCGGAACAGCAGCACCAGCGCCATCGCCGTCAGCAGCAGCCAGCCGAGCGGGTCGGGCGTACGGCCGTCCTCGGGCGGCAGCGTGAGCGCGAGCGCCGTCTGCGCCACCAGCAGCACCGCGACCAGCACCACGTCGCGGCCGGTCACCCCGCGCGCGGGGGCGTGCGGGGGCAGCAGCGTGCACGCGAGCATCGCGGCCACCGGGTCCCGCGTGCGCGGGGTCTCGGGCGGTGGGGTCACGGGGCCATCCTGACGGGTGCGTCGGCGCGGGCGCCCGCGCGCGTACGGACGGGGCTACGGGACCGGTGGCGGGCGGGCCGCCGGTGCGCGCGTACGCCCCGGCCCGCCCGCGTCACCCCGCGTCCCCGCGCCCGCCGTCCCCGGTCTCCCGCGCGCGTTCCGCGCGGGACAGCCGCCCCGGCCACCACACCCGACGCCCCATCAGCAGGCTGGCGGACGTCACCAGGTACGTACGCACGAGGAACGTGTCCAGCAGCACGCCGACGGCGATGACGAAGCCCATCTCGGCCATCATCACCATCGGCATCGTCGCCAGTACGCAGAACGTCGCCGCCAGCACGATCCCCGCCGACGCGATCACACCGCCCGTCGTGCGCAGCGCGGTGAGGGCGGCCTCCGACACGGGGGCGCCGCGCAGGCCCTCCTCCCGCATCCGGTGCATGAGGAAGATGCCGTAGTCGACGCCGAGCGCCACCAGGAACACGAACGTCAGCAGCGGCAGCCCCGGGTCCAGCCCGTCGAAGCCGAGGACCGGCCCGAAGACGAGCCCGCCCAGGCCCATCGCGGCGCCCCACGACGCGATGACGGCCACGACCAGCATCAGCGGCGCCGTGACGCTGCGCAGCAGCGCGACGAGCACCAGCAGTACGGCGACGAGCACCAGCGGGATGACCACCTCGCGGTCGGCGCCGTTGGTCGTCTCCAGGTCGAGCTGCTGGGCGCTGGGGCCGCCCACGAGCGCGTCCGCGCCGTCCACGGCGTGCAGCCGGTCCCGTAGCGCGCGGAGGGTGTCCTTCTCGCCCGCCGACTCCGGCGGGTCCGTCGCGAACACGTCGAACGCGGTCCAGCCGCCGCCGCTGCGCCCCTCCCGCACGTCCGCGACGCCCTCCGTCGTACGGGCCAGCCGCGCCACCTCGTCCGCCTGCGCGTCGTGCGTGAACACGGTGATCGGCTGGCTGCTGGCCCCCGGGTACGCGGCGGTCAGCGTCTCCAGCGCGGTGACCGACTCCGGCCGGTCGGTGAACGTGTCCTCCTGCTTGAGCGGCCCCGGCAGGTTCGTCGCGCCCAGCGCGAGCGTGCCCAGCAGCAGCGTCCCGGCGGCCAGTACGGTCACCGGGCGGCGTCCGGCGGAGGTGCCCATCGCGGTGAACAGGGAGCGGCGCGGGCGCGGTTCGACGCCGTACTCGGGCACCAGCGGCCAGAAGACGCGGCGGCCCAGCAGCACCAGTACGGCGGGCAGCAGCGTCGTCATCGCGGCCAGGGCGCACACCACGCCGATCGCGCCGACGGGGCCGAGGCCGCTGCTGCTGTTCAGGTCGGCCGCCAGCAGGCACAGCAACCCCAGCGCGACCGTGCCGGACGAGGCGAGGATCGCGGGCCCGCAGCCGCGCAGGGCGGCGCGCATGGCGTCGTACGGGCGCCGGTGGCGGCGGAGTTCCTCGCGGTGGCGGGCGACGAGCAGCAGGGCGTAGTCCGTGCCCGCGCCGAAGATCAGCACGGTCATCACCGACGAACTCATCGACGTGACCGTCAGGTCGGCGCCCCGCGCCAGCCCGTACACGACGGCCATGGAGACGACCGCCGCCGCCCCCACGACGACCAGCGGCACCAGCCACAGCACGGGGCTGCGGTAGGTGAGGATCAGCAGGAGCGCGACGACGAGGGCGGTGCCGAGCATCAACGTGCCCTCGATGGAGCCGAAGACCGCCTCCATGTCCGTCTGGAGCGCCCCCGGCCCGCCGACCTCGACGGTCAGTCCGTCGGGCGTCCCGCCGAGGTCGTCCCGGATGTCGGTGACGGCCTGGATCTGCGCCTCCTCGTCGGCGATGCCGGTGAGGGAGAACGGCGTCATCAGCGTGGTGCCGTCCTTCGACGGGACCGTACGCGGTACCGCGTCGCCCCCGGTCAGGTCGTACGCGGCGGCGATCCGCCGTACCTGCCCGGCCGCCGCCGCCCGGTCGGCGGCGGTCAGCCCGCCGTCGCGGTGGTGCACGAGGACGGCGTCCACGGTGTCGCCGCCGGGCAGCTCCTTGACCAGCTGCTGGACGCGGGTGGAGTCCGCGCTGCCGGGCAGGTAGTCGACGGCCTCGTCGCGGGTCTCGCCGCCGAGCTTCCCGGCGAAGGGCAGCGCGAGCGCGACGACGAGCACCCAGAGCGCGACCACCGCCCACGGCAGCCGCCGCCCGCCTGCCCGCCCGTCCCCCGCGCCGTCGGGCGGTGGCCCACCGCGCTCCGGCTCCGCTTCCCGTCGAGCTTCCGCTACGGGCCCCATGGCGCCCCCTCCTCGGTCCCGGCTGATCCCGGCTGGTCCGGCTATGGTCCCGGTCGTGCCGACCGGCGCGCGGCGACCGGCCGTCGGGCCGCACACCGTCCAGATTCCCGTGCGTGACAGGGGTTTCCGTCCGCCGCCGGATCGAACCGGCCGCTACCGCCCGGGGTTGCACGGGCCGCGCCGTACTCCCGCGGGAGTACGGCGGCGGGAGGCGTACGCGTACGGGTGCGGGCGGGCGTACGGCGTCGGGTGCGCGCCGCCGCGCTCAGGAGGGCGTGCGGGCCGTCGCCAGGAGGCGCGCGACGTCGTCGGGCCCGAGGGAGAGGGCCTGCCCGGCGGCCTCCAGCACGGCGCGCTCGGCGGGCCGGTACGGGCCGTCCGCCAGCGCGATCGCCGCCCCCTGGAGCAGCAGCGTCTCGCGGCCCGCGGGCGCGAGGTGCGGGGCCAACGGCCGCAGCACCTCGCCCAGTTCGAACGCGACCACGCCGAGGGCGGCGTCGGACGGCGCATCCGGGGCGGACCCCGCGCCCAGCGCCCCGGGCGTGTCCGGGGCGGCGCCGCGCGGGTCGGCGCGCAGCGCGGCGACGAGGGCGAGCAGCTGCTCCTCGGAGCAGTCGGGCACGCCCGCGCCGCGGATCGCCTGCACGGCGGCCTCACGGACCGTACGGGCCTCGGTGCCGCCCACGGCGAGCACCGACAGGGCCACGGCGTGCACCCCGTCGCGGAGCATCGAGGCGAGCCGGTTCGTGGTGGGGCCGTCCAGCGCGTCCGTGCCGAAGTGCCCGCGGCACGCGGCGCATTGGACGATGGGTTCGGCGGCGCCGCGCGGCAGCAGCGGCACCCCGAGGAGGACGAACCTGCGGCGTCCGGCACGCCTCCGGTACGGGCGGTCGCCGCCGCACTCGGGGCAGAAGAACTCACCGCTGTCCAGCGTGCGCCACTTCGTGCGGACGCCCGCGACACGCTCGGTCCGGCGTCGCCCGTCACGGGAGAACATCACCGCACCGCACCTCCGTAACCCTTCGGCGACATTGCCGTTCGGTGACGTGATGTTAACCACAGGCTTCAGGTGTCGTCAGCACTTTCGACAGCCCTTTCCCGGGCGCCCCGGCGGTCCCGCCGCCCACCGCGTGCCCACCCGGCGGCAGGCGTACGGCGAGGGCGCGGCCGGGTCACCGACGGAACGCGCCCCGCACGCACGGTACATGCCGTACGGGCGGGGCGCGCCACCGGTGGGTCCGCCGAAGATCAGTGCCGCTGCGCCCTGTTGACCGCGGAGATGACCGCCTTGATCGAGGCGCGCACGATGTTGGCGTCGATGCCGACGCCCCACAGCACCTTCTCCCCGATCGCGCACTCGATGTACGCGGCGGCCTCCGCGCCCGCGCCCTCGCTCATGGTGTGCTCGACGTAGTCCAGCACCCGTACGTCCGCGTCGACCGCCGTCCGCAGCGCGTCCACGAACGCCGCCAGCGGCCCGTTCCCGGTGCCGGTCAGCACCGTGTCCCGGCCGTCCACGACGGCCTCGACGGTGAGCGCGTCGTGCCCCTCGCTGGTGCTGGACGTCTGCGCGCTGCGCAGCGCGATCCGGCCCCAACTGCCGTCCGCCACCGGCAGGTACTCGTCCTGGAACGCCCGCCAGATCGCGTCCGGCGTGATCTCCCCGCCGTCCGCGTCCGTCATCCCCTGGATGATCCGGGAGAACTCGACCTGCATGCGGCGCGGCAGCGCCAGGCTGTGGTCGTTCTTCAGGACGTACGCGATACCGCCCTTGCCGGACTGCGAGTTGACGCGGATCACGGCCTCGTACGAGCGCCCGACGTCCTTCGGGTCGATCGGCAGGTACGGCACGGACCACTCGATCGCCTCGACCGGCTCGCCCCGTTCGGCGGCGGTGGCCTCCATCGCCTCGAAGCCCTTCTTGATGGCGTCCTGGTGGGAGCCGGAGAAGGAGGTGTAGACGAGGTCGCCCACGTACGGGTGGCGGGCGTGGACCTCCATCTGGTTGCAGTACTCGGCGGTGCGCTTGATCTCGTCGATGCGCGAGAAGTCGATCTGCGGGTCGACGCCCTGCGAGAAGAGGTTCATGCCCAGGGTCACCAGGTCGACGTTGCCGGTCCGCTCGCCCTGTCCGAACAGGCAGCCCTCGACCCGGTCCGCCCCGGCCATCAGGGCCAGTTCGGCGGCGGCGACGGCCGTACCGCGGTCGTTGTGCGGGTGCACGGACAGGCAGACGTGCTCGCGCCGGGACAGGTGCCGGGACATCCACTCGAAGCGGTCGGCGTGCGTGGACGGCGTCGAACGCTCCACGGTGGCGGGCAGGTTGAGGATGATCTCGCGGCCGTCCTCGGGCTGCCACACGTCCATCACCGACTCGCAGACCTCCAACGCGAAGTCCAGCTCGGTGTCGGTGAAGATCTCGGGGCTGTACTGGTAGCCGAAGACGGTCTCGTCGCCCAGCAGCTTCTCCGCGTACTCCATCACCTGGTGCGTGCCGTCCACGGCGATCTGCCGCACCTCGTCCCGCGTACCGCGGAAGACGACGCGGCGGAAGACGGGCGCCGTCGCGTTGTACAGGTGGACGGTCGCCCGGTGCGCGCCGCGCAGCGACTCGACGGTGCGCTCGATCAACTCCTCACGGGCCTGCGTGAGTACGGAGATCGTCACGTCCTCGGGGACGGCGCCCTCCTCGATGATCGACCGTACGAAGTCGAAGTCGGTCTGCCCGGAGGCCGGGAAGCCGATCTCGATCTCCTTGTAGCCCATCGACACCAGCAGGTCGAACATCGCCCGCTTGCGCGCCGGGGACATGGGGTCGATCAGCGCCTGGTTGCCGTCCCGCAGGTCCGTGGACAGCCAGCGCGGCGCCTGCGTGATCCGCTTGCCGGGCCAGGTGCGGTCGGGGATGTCGACGGCCTCGTACGGGCCGTAGCGGTGCGTGGGCATCCCGGAGGGGCGCTGCCGTACGGTCGCCGCGGTCAGCGGCGTGGCGGGCTTCGAGCGCGGGGACGGAGGCGTGGACGAGGGCGTACCGGAGGGGGTCATGATGCGCGGGGCTCCTGTGGGCTGGTGGCTGGGACCGACGAGACAGCACCGTTCTCCGCGGGGAGGGGGTCGGCCGAACGACTACAGACCCTCGCCGCGGCAGCTAAGGAGGAGCAGCCCGAAGCGCATGATGTCCACACCGTAACCGACGGCCGCCGAGCCCGCGCACGGCGTATCACCATGCGGGACACCGTAAATCGGGGATTCCCGACACGACACCATTTCGTGAATCATGTGCGGCACGCAGTGACATGGCAGTGACTCAGTGCCACATTGCCCACTATGGACCCAGTAACGGACACAGGGCAGCACAGGCCGAACGGCCCCCATCACCCGGTGCACTGCGGCATCGTCCCGCCGCACCTCCTGGACCACCTCTCCCGCCTGGACGACCCGGCGTTCGCCGAACCCGCCCGGCGCACCCTGGAACGGGACGCGGCGCAACGCACCCGCCGCCGGATCACCACCGTGCGCGGCCTCGCCGCGCCCCCCGGGCCGCGCCGCCCGGCGGACGACGCGGCACCGGAGCGCACCATCCACGACGCGCGGGGCACGGAGACCCTGCCGGGCGACGAGGTGCGCGCGGAGGGCGCGGAGCCCGTCGCGGACGAGAGCGTCAACCGGGCGTACGACGGACTCGGCGCCACCTTCGAGCTGTTCCACACCGCGTTCGCGCGCGACTCCATCGACGGCGCGGGGCTGCCGCTGGACGCGACGGTGCACTACGGCGAGAAGTACGGGAACGCGTTCTGGGACGGCGAACGCATGGTCTTCGGCGACGGGGACGGCGAGGTCTTCAAGGACTTCACCCTCGCCCTGGACGTCATCGGGCACGAACTGACGCACGGCGTCACGCAGTACACCGCCAACCTGGAGTACTTCGGCCAGTCCGGCGCGCTCAACGAGTCGGTCTCCGACGTCTTCGGCTCCCTCATCAAGCAGCACGCGCTCGGCCAGAGCGCCGCCGACGCGGACTGGCTGATCGGCGCGGAGCTGTTCACCAGCGAGGTGGAGGGCGTGGCGCTGCGTTCGCTGAAGGCGCCGGGCACCGCGTACGACGACGACGTCCTCGGCAAGGACCCGCAGCCCGCCACGATGGACGACTACGTGGACACGTCCTCCGACAACGGCGGCGTGCACATCAACTCCGGCATCCCCAACCACGCGTTCTACACCCTGGCGACCACCCTCGGCGGCAACGCGTGGGAGCGCGCCGGACTGATCTGGTACGACGCGCTGACCTCCGGGAAGCTCAAGGCGGACGCGGACTTCGCGGCGTTCGCGGCGGCCACCGTCGCGGCGGCACACGCCCGTTACGGCGACGGCGAGGAGGAGACGGCGGTGCGCGAGGCGTGGACGGCGGTCGGCGTCGAGGTCTCGGCGGAGGCGCGACCGGTCGGCTGAGCGGTGCCGCCACGGCGGCGTACGGGCGGGCCGACGGGCCTGCCGTACGCCGCCGTTGGGGCACGAGGCCCCCGCACCACCGTGCGGTCGGCGCCACGGCGCGCGAGGATGGAGCCATGCGTATCACCGTCACCCGGACCGGCGGCTTCGGCGGACTCGTCCGCCGGGCCACGCTCGACACCCAGGACCGGCCCGACGCCGACCAGCTGGCGGCGCTGGCCCGGGACGTACTCGCCGGAGCCCCCGCGGAACGCCCCGTCGGCGTGCCGGACGGCTTCCACTACGAGATCGAGTGCGACGGTGTGACCGCGTACTGCGCGGACCCCCGGCTCACCGAGGGACAGCGCACGCTGATCACACGAGTGCTCAAGGAAGGCGCGTAACCCATGGCTCAGTCTGTTCGCGGTGTGGTGGCTCCTGGTCGTGGTGAGGGGGTTCGGTTGGAGTGGGTGGTGGTGCCTGATCCGGGGCCGGGTGAGGCGGTGGTGAAGGTTGAGGCGTGTGGGGTGTGTCATACGGATCTGCATTATCGGGAGGGGGGTATCAATGACGAGTTCCCGTTCCTGTTGGGGCATGAGGCGGCGGGGGTGGTGGAGTCGGTGGGTGAGGGTGTCACCGAGGTGGTGCCCGGGGATTTCGTGATCCTGAACTGGCGTGCGGTGTGCGGGAAGTGTCGTGCGTGTCGGCGGGGTCGTCCGTGGTACTGCTTCGACACCCACAACGCCGCCCAGCCGATGACGTTGGAGGACGGTACGGCGTTGTCCCCGGCGTTGGGGATCGGGGCGTTCGCGGAGAAGACCCTGGTCGCGGCGGGGCAGTGCACGAAGGTGGACCGGGTCCCGGCGGCGGCCGCGGGGTTGTTGGGGTGTGGGGTGATGGCGGGGATCGGTGCCGCGGTCAACACCGGGAACGTGGGCCGGGGCGACTCGGTGGCGGTGATCGGTTGTGGTGGGGTCGGTGACGCGGCGATCGCGGGTGCGCGGCTCGCGGGGGCGTCGCGGGTCATCGCGGTGGACATCGACGCGGGGAAGCTGGCCACGGCCCAGGCCATGGGGGCGACGCACACCGTGAACGGGCGGGAGCGGGACGTGGTGGAGGCGGTGCGGGAGTTGACCGGTGGCCACGGTGCGGATGTGGTGATCGAGGCGGTGGGCCGTCCGGAAACGTATGAGCAGGCGTTCTACGCCCGTGATCTGGCGGGGACGGTGGTGTTGGTGGGGGTGCCGACACCGGAGATGCGGCTGGAGTTGCCTTTGTTGGAGGTGTTCGGGCGGGGTGGGTCGTTGAAGTCGTCGTGGTACGGGGACTGTCTGCCCTCGCGTGATTTCCCGATGCTGGTCGACCTGTACCGGCAGGGGCGTCTGGATCTGGACGCGTTCGTGTCGGAGACGATTCCGTTGGGTGCCCAGGAGTTGGAGAAGGCGTTCGAGCGGATGGCGGCGGGCGAGGTCCTGCGTTCGGTGGTGGTCCTGTGAACAGCCCACACCAGGGCGGGGGTTCGGCGCGGATCGAGCATGTGGTCACGTCCGGGGTGTTCGAGTTGGACGGCGGGTCGTGGGAGGTGGAGAACAACGTGTGGCTCGTGGGTGACGACCGTGAGGTCGTCGTCATCGACGCCGCCCACGACGCGGAGGCCGTCCTGGCCGCCATCGGAGACCGCACCCTCCGCGCCATCCTCTGCACCCACGCCCACAACGACCACATCAACGCCGCACCACGGCTGTCACTCCGTACGGGCGCCCCCGTGCTGCTGCACCCGGACGACCTCCAGCTGTGGACCCGTACGCACCCGGACCGCGGCCCCGACGGCGAGCTGCACGACGGCCGGGTGCTGACCGTCGCGGGCACGGACCTCACCGTGCTGCACACCCCGGGCCACGCGCCCGGATCGGTCTGCCTGCACGCGCCCGAGCTGGGAACCGTCTTCACCGGCGACACCCTGTTCCAGGGCGGCCCCGGCGCCACCGGCCGCTCGTTCTCGGACTTCCCGACGATCGTCGAGTCGATCCGGACGCGGCTGCTGACCCTGCCCGACGACACCGTCGTACGGCCGGGACACGGCGACTCCACCACCGTCGGCGACGAGGCCCCGCACCTCCAGGAGTGGCTGGACCGCGGGCACTGACGGACCACCGTGCCCGCTCCCCGGCGCCGCCCACCCGGCCGTCCGCGCGCGCCCCGCGGCGCGAGGCAGACTGGCCGGGAGGCACGACTGGGGAGCGAGCACGGTGAACACGGTGAACACGGGCGGCGAGCACGGCGGGTACGACGAGCGGGACGCGTACGGCGGGCGCGACGCGCGGCCCGACACGGGGGACGCGCACGACCGCCTGGAGGCGCACAGCAGGCGCGACGCGCAGCCGCCGCATCCGCCGCCCGGCTGGCTGGACCCGCTGGCCGGGGTGCGCGGCCCCGACGACCCGTACTGCGACGTGTACCTCACGGGCACCGTCTTCCTCGACGTCATCTTCACCGGCCTCGACCACGCCCCCGTGCGCGGCACCGAGTCCTGGGCCCGCGGCATGGGCTCCAGCCCCGGCGGCATCGCCAACATGGCCACCGCCCTCGCCCGCCTCGGCCTGCGCACGTCCCTGGCCGCGCCGTTCGGTGACGACATGTACGGCGACTACTGCCGCGACGCGCTGGCACGCGGCGAGGGCGTCGACCTGTCCCTGTCCCGTACGGTCCCGGGCTGGCACTCCCCCGTGACCGTCTCCATGGCGTACGAGGGCGAGCGCACGATGGTCTCCCACGGCCACGACGCCCCGCCCGAGGACCCGGCCCCGGAGGGCGACCGCGTCTGCCCGCCGCCCGCGCGCGCCTGCGTTGCCGCACTGGAGCCCGGCGAGGAACGGGAGTGGATCGCCAACGCGGCCGGGCGCGGCAGCCGCGTCTTCGGGGACGTCGGCTGGGACGAGTCCGGCCGCTGGGACCTGGCGTCCCTGGGCGGCCTGGAGCACTGCGAGGCGTTCCTGCCGAACGCGGCGGAGGCCATGCGCTACACCCGTACCGACTGCCCGCGCGCCGCCGCCCACCGGCTCGCGGAACGGGTGCCGCTGGCGGTCGTCACGATGGGCGCGGACGGGGCGTACGCGGTGGACGCGCGTACCGGCGAGACGGCCGAGGTCCCGGCGATCGAGGTGGCGGCGCTGGACACCACGGGCGCGGGCGACGTGTTCGTGGCGGGCTTCGTGATGGGCACGCTGGCGGGCTGGCCGCTCGCGGACCGGCTGGCGTGCGCGGGGCTGACGGCGGCGCTGTCGGTGCAGGAGTTCGGGGGTTCGCTGTCGGCGCCGGGCTGGGTGGAGGTCGCCGCCTGGTACCGGCACGTACGGTCGTCCGCCGACCAGGACCCGGCGGCCCTGCGCCGCTACGGCTTCCTCGACGCGCTCCTCCCCGGCTGCGCCCGCCCCTGGCCGCTGCGCCGCGCGGCGCCGACGATCGGCTTCCGCGCGCCGTGACGCGGGGCGGCGGACCGTACGGAAGCGGGCCGTACGGAAGCGGGCCGTACGGGGGCCGTACGGGAGGGGGCGGGCCGGGTGCGGGCGGCCGGAGGTTAATCACTCTGCCCTTGTCGGTGGCGCGGCGTACGCTTGATACTGCTGGCATCGAGCTCCGCAGAGAGGGATGAGCAGGCCCCAGAGGCCGCCCATGACGCAGACAACCACCAACCAAGACACCGCCCGCTTCACCGTGCCGTCGAAGCACCCCATGGTGACCGTGCTGGGCTCCGAGGACTCCCTCCTGCGTGTGATCGAGACGGCGTTCCCGGGCACGGACATCCACGTCCGGGGCAACGAGGTCACGGCCACCGGCTCCCCGTCCGAAGTCGCGCTCGTGCAGCGGCTGTTCGACGAGATGATGCTGGTGCTCCGCACCGGTCAGCCCATGACCGAGGACGCGGTGGAGCGCACCATCTCCATGCTCCGCAAGGCGGACGCGGGAGAGGGCGACGGGCACTCGGCCCCCGCCGAGGTCCTCACGCAGAACATCCTGTCGAGCCGGGGCCGCACCATCCGCCCCAAGACGCTCAACCAGAAGCGGTACGTCGACGCGATCGACCGGCACACCGTCGTCTTCGGCATCGGCCCCGCGGGCACCGGCAAGACGTATCTGGCGATGGCCAAGGCGGTGCAGGCGCTCCAGGCGAAGCAGGTCAACCGCATCATCCTGACCCGGCCCGCCGTCGAGGCGGGCGAGCGGCTGGGCTTCCTGCCGGGCACGCTCTACGAGAAGATCGACCCGTATCTGCGCCCGCTGTACGACGCGCTGCACGACATGCTCGACCCCGACTCGATCCCCCGCCTGATGGCCGCCGGGACGATCGAGGTCGCCCCGCTGGCGTACATGCGCGGCCGCACGCTCAACGACGCGTTCATCATCCTGGACGAGGCGCAGAACACCAGCCCCGAGCAGATGAAGATGTTCCTGACCCGGCTCGGCTTCGAGTCGAAGATCGTGATCACGGGTGATGTCACCCAGGTCGACCTGCCGGGCGGCGCCAAGAGCGGCCTGCGCCAGGTGCAGGAGATCCTGGAGGGCGTGGACGACGTCCACTTCTCCCGACTGACCAGCACGGACGTGGTCCGCCACAAGCTCGTCGGCCGGATCGTGGACGCGTACGAGCGGTACGACGTACGCACCGGGGACGGCGGCGCCGCCGGGACCGGCAACGGCAACGGCGGTGCGGGCAGCGGTCCCGCGCGCGCCGACGGAAAGCACTGAGGGCCCGGCACACACCCATGTCGATCGACGTCAACAACGAGTCCGGCCGCGCAGTCGACGAGCAGGCGCTCCTCGACATCTGCCGGTACGCACTGACCCGTATGCGCATCCACCCGCTCTCCGAGCTGTCCCTCATCGCGGTCGACGCCGACGCGATGGAGCAGCTGCACCTCCAGTGGATGGACCTGCCCGGCCCCACCGACGTGATGTCCTTCCCGATGGACGAGCTGCGGCCGCCCGCCCGGGACGAGGAGGAGCCGCCCCAGGGCCTCCTCGGTGACATCGTGCTCTGCCCGGAGGTCGCCGAGCGGCAGGGCGCCGAGGCGCCCACGAAGCACACGACGGACGAGGAGCTGCAACTGCTCACCGTGCACGGCGTGCTCCACCTCCTGGGCTACGACCACGAGGAGCCCGGCGAGCGGGCCGAGATGTTCGGGCTCCAGGCCGCCATCGTCGACGGCTGGCGCGCCGAGCGCGGCCTGGAGGGGCCGTCCCCGGCCCCGACCACGACGTCGTGAACGCGCAACTGATCGCGGCCGCCGTCGCCCTGGTCGGGGTGGCGTGGCTCGCCGCGTGCGCCGAGGCGGGCCTCGCCCGTACGACGAGCTACCGCGCGGACGAGGCCGTCCGCTCCGGCCGCCGCGGCGCGGCCCGGCTCGCCGCGGTCGCCGCCGACCCGACCCGCTACCTGAACCTGGCGCTGCTGCTCCGGGTGGCCTGCGAGATGGCCGCCGGGGTGCTGGTGACGTACGCCTGCGTGGGGTACTTCTCGCACACGTGGGAGGCGCTGGCCGTCGCCATGGGCGTGATGGTGCTGGTGTCGTACGTGGCGGTGGGTGTCTCGCCGCGCACCATCGGCCTCCAGCACCCGCTGAACACGGCGACGGCCGCGTCGTACGTCCTGGTGCCGCTCGCCAGCGTGCTGGGCCCGGTGCCGCAGCTGCTGATCCTGCTGGGCAACGCGCTGACGCCGGGGAAGGGCTTCCGCAAGGGCCCGTTCGCGAGCGAGGCGGAGCTGCGCGCGATGGTCGACCTGGCGGAGCAGGAGTCGCTGATCGAGGACGACGAGCGCCGCATGGTGCACTCCGTCTTCCAGCTCGGTGACACCCTCGTGCGCGAGGTGATGGTGCCGCGCACCGACCTGATCACCATCGAGCGGCACAAGACGCTGCGGCAGGCGCTGACACTGGCGCTCCGTTCCGGTTTCTCGCGCATCCCCGTCGTCGGGGAGAGCGAGGACGACGTGGTGGGCATCGTCTACCTCAAGGACCTGGCGCGCCGCGTCCACATCAACCGCGGGTCGGAGACCGAGGTCGTGTCGACGGCGATGCGCCCGGCGGCGTTCGTACCGGACACGAAGAACGCGGGCGACCTGCTGCGGGAGATGCAGCAGGACCGCATCCACGTGGCGGTGGTCGTCGACGAGTACGGCGGCACGGCGGGTGTGGTGACGATCGAGGACATCCTGGAGGAGATCGTCGGGGAGATCACCGACGAGTACGACCGCGAGCTGCCGCCCGTGGACGACCTGGGCGACGGGCGCTACCGCGTGACGGCCCGGCTCGACCTGGGCGACCTCGGGGAGCTGTACGACCTGGTCGGGCTGGACGACGAGGACGTGGAGACGGTCGGCGGGCTGCTCGCCAAGTCGCTGGGCCGGGTGCCGATCTCGGGCGCCACGACCACCGTGGACGTCACGGAGGACCGTTCCGACCCGACGCTGACGGCGCTGCGGCTGACCGCCGAGTCCCCGGCGGGCCGTCGGAACCGCATCGTCACGGTGCTGGTGGAGCCGCTGCGTACGGACGTCGGGCCGGACGGCGAGGAGCCGACGGACGGCGCGGGCACAGGCGCGGACACCGACACGGGCCCGGGCGACCCGGGCACGGACGTGGCGGGGCGTACGGGCGAGGGGGCCGCGGACACCTCGGACGAGCCGGACGGCGCGGACGCGTCGACCGCCCACGGCGGCGGCACGGATTCCCCGGCGGCGGAGGACCGTACGGCGCGGAGCTGAGCCGCGCGGGGCCGGGGCGGGGGTCGCCGCTCCGGGTCGCGTTGTCAGTGGTCGTCGCCATACTTTCCGGTATGGCGACGACACCGGACGGGCCCGAAGGCGCGCTGACCCCCGACGCGTTGAGAGCCCTCTGCCTGGAGCTGAACGGCGCGGTGGAGGACTTCCCGTTCCCGCGCAACCCGGGGCTGTCCACGTTCAAGGTGGCGGGCAGGATCTTCGCGTTCAGCGCGCTGGAGGACGAGCCGCTGCGGGTCAGCCTCAAGTGCGACCCGGAGCTGGCCGTGCAGCTGCGCGCGGCGCACCCGGCCGTCACCCCGGGCTACCACCTCAACAAGCGCCACTGGAACACGGTGACGTTGGACGGCTCGCTCCCGCCGCGCGCGGTACGGGAGTTGGTGGAGGACAGCTACGACCTGGTGGTCGCGGGCCTGCCCCGCGCGACCCGGCTGGCGCTGGACCGGCCCTGACCGCCCACGACCGCACCTGCTGGTCCGACCCGTCCGACCACCCGGCCCGCGACCGTACGCGCGCACCCGCCGCGGGGCCGGTCCGGCGGCGCCGCATATGCTCACCGCCATGAGTGACGACGCCTCCGCGCTGGACCCGGAAGACCGCAAGCTGCTGACGCTCGCCCGCAGCACCCGCGCCCGCAACGGCGTGGCCGAGGGCGCGGCCGTACGCGACGAGAACGGCCGCACGTACGTCGCCGGGACCGTCGAGCTGCCCTCCCTGAGTCTCAGCGCGCTGCGTACGGCGGTCGCCATGGCCGTCGCGTCCGGCGCGTCCTCGCTGGAGGCGGCCGCGGTGGTGACCACGGCGGACGGCGTGCCGGACGAGGACCTGGGCGCGGTACGCGACCTGGGCGGCGCCGGTACGCCCGTGCTGCTCGCCGCCACGGACGGCACCCCGCGCACGACGCTCACGGCGGGCTGACGACGGACCGGCAGCGGGACGACCGGCCCGGCGCCCACCCCCGCCGGCGCTGGTCCGGGCCGGGCGCGCGATCGGGGACAATGGTCCGCATGAGCGAACCCTCCCCCGCCCCCGCGCCGGCAGTCCCGCACCGCTCCGGTTTCGCCTGCTTCGTCGGCCGCCCCAACGCGGGCAAGTCGACCCTCACCAACGCGCTGGTGGGCACGAAGGTCGCCATCACCTCCAACCGTCCGCAGACCACCCGGCACACCGTGCGCGGCATCGTGCACCGGCCCGAGGCACAGCTCGTGCTCGTCGACACCCCCGGTCTGCACAAGCCGCGCACGCTGCTGGGCGAGCGGCTGAACGACGTCGTCCGCACCACCTGGGTCGAGGTCGACGCCATCGGCTTCTGCCTGCCCGCCGACCAGAAGCTGGGGCCGGGCGACCGCTACATCGCCAAGGAGCTGGCGGAGTCCCGTAAGACGCCGAAGGTCGCGGTCGTCACCAAGACCGACCTCGTCGACTCCAAGACGCTCGCGGGCCAGCTCCTCGCCGTGGACCGGCTGGCGGCCGAACTCGGCTTCGAGTGGGCCGAGATCGTGCCCGTCTCCGCGGTCGACGGCAGCCAGGTCCAGCTACTCGCGGACCTGCTGGTGCCGCTGCTGCCGGAGGGCCCGCCGCTGTACCCGGACGGCGACCTGACGGACGAGCCGGAGCAGGTCATGGTCGCGGAGCTGATCCGGGAGGCGGCGCTGGAGGGCGTACGGGACGAACTGCCGCACTCCATCGCCGTCGTCGTGGAGGAGATGACGCCGCGCGAGGGGCGCCCGGCGGACCGGCCGCTGCTGGACGTGTTCGCGAACATCTTCCTGGAGCGCCCCAGCCAGAAGGGCATCGTCATCGGCCCGAAGGGCCAGCGGCTGAAGGACGTCGGCAGCAGGTCGCGTACGCAGATCGAGGCGCTGCTCGGCACCCCGGTCTACCTGGACCTGCACGTGAAGATCGCGAAGGACTGGCAGCGCGACCCGAAGCAGCTGCGCAGGCTGGGTTTCTGACCCCTCGTACGAGACCCCCGGCCGGGGCGCGCGGTGCCGGGATGCGCGGTGCCGGGGTGCGCGGTGACGGGATGCGCGGTGCCGGGTCAGCGCCGCCGTGGCAGCGGCACCCGGTCCAGGTCGCGCGCGACGGTCAGCTCCCCGGTGAACCCGGCGGCCCGGGCCTGCTCACCGAACGCGGCGGGGTCCGCGTACCGCTGGCTGAAGTGCGTCAGCACCAGGTGCCGTACGCCCGCGTCCGCCGCGACGCGGCCCGCCTGGCCCGCGGTGAGGTGGCCGTACTCCTCGGCGAGCGCGGTGTCCTCGTCGAGGAACGTCGACTCGATGACGAGCAGGTCGCATCCGTCGGCCAGTTCGTGCACGCCGTCGCACAGCCGGGTGTCCATGACGAACGCGAACCGCTGCCCCCGCCGCCGTACGCTCACCTCGTCCAGGGTGACGCCCCGCAGCGCGCCGTCGCGCTGGAGGCGGGCCACGTCGGGGCCGGTGATGCCGTGGGCGGCGAGCCGTTCGGGCAGCATGCGGCGGCCGTCGGGCTCGGTGACGCGGTAGCCGTACGCCTCGACGGGGTGCGACAGCCGGGCGGCGGACAGCTCGTACGGCGGCCCCGGCGCCAGTACGCCGGGCGCGCGCACCGGCTCCACCCGCAGCCGTACGGTCTCGTGGTACGCGGTGGAGTACCGAAGCCTCTCGAAGAAGTGCTCGCCGCCCGCCGGGAAGTGGGCGGTGACGGGGTGCGGTACGCGGTCGAGGTTGACGCGCTGGATCACCCCGGCGAGACCCAACGAGTGGTCGCCGTGGAAGTGCGTGACGCAGACGCGGTTCAGGTCGTGCGCGGCGACCCCGGCGTGCAGCATCTGCCGCTGGGTGCCCTCGCCGGGGTCGAACAGGATGCCCTCGCCGTCCCAGAGCAGCACGTACCCGTTGTGGTTGCGGTGCCGGGTCGGGACCTGCCCGGCCGTGCCGAGCACGACCAACTCGCGTACGGACATGGGGAGTCGCCGCCGGTCAGCCGGGCGGCCATTCGAGGCCGCGACCGCCCAGCACGTGGGCGTGCGCGTGGAAGACGGTCTGACCGGCGCCCGCGCCGGTGTTGAAGACGATCCGGTAGCCGGTGCCGGGTCCGCCCCCGGCGACGGGCAGCTTCTCCTGCGCGGCGACCTCGCCCGCCTCGCGCAGCACGTCGGCCGCGGCGGCGGGGTCGGCGGCGGCCAGCGACGCGGCGTCCGGGTGGTGCGCCTTGGGGATCACCAGGACGTGGGTGGGCGCCTGCGGGTTGATGTCCCGGAAGGCGAGCGTGGTCTCCGTGTCGCGGACGACGGTCGCGGGGACCTCACCCGCCACGATCTTGCAGAACAGGCAGTCGGCCTGCGGTTCTCCCGCCACGGTGGCGCCTCCCGCTGTGGGTCGTGGTTCGGTACCCAGCGGATGCTACCGGCTGGTGGCGCGGGGCGGGCACCGGCGGGCTCCCCTTCCGGCGGTGCCCGGGTGGTGGCCCGCCGCGCTACGACCAGCGGCCCGTACGCCCCAGCAGCAGCGCCGCCGCCGCCGTACCCGCCGTGGACGTCCGCAGGACGCTCGGGCCCAGCCGGTACGGCGCCGCGCCCGCCTCCGCGCACGCGTCCAGCTCCTGCTGCGTGACGCCGCCTTCGGGCCCGACGACGAGCACGATCTCGCCGTCCGCCGGGAGTTCGGCGGCGGCCAGCGGCGCGCCGCCCTCCCCGTGCAGCACGGCGGCGAACGCCGCGCCCCGCAGCCGTTCCGCCAACTGCCCACCACTCAGCGGGTCCTCGACGTGCGGGAAGCGCAGCCGCCGCGACTGCTTCCCCGCCTCGCGCGCCGTCGTACGCCACTTCGCCAGCGACTTCGCCGCCCGCTCCCCGCGCCACTGCGTGACGCAGCGCGCGGCGGCCCACGGGACGATCACGTCGACCCCGGTCTCCGTCATCGTCTCGACGGCCGACTCGCCCCGGTCGCCCTTCGGCAGCGCCTGTACGACGGTCAGCCGCGGCCGTGGCTCCGGCTCGGTGCGTACGCGCTCGACGTCGGCCTCCAGCCGGTCCTTGCCTCTGACGGCGGTGACGGTGGCGTACGCGCCCGTGCCCGCGCCGTCGGTGAGGACGATCGGCTCGCCGGGCCGCAGCCGCCGTACGGACACCGCGTGGCGCCCCTCCGGCCCCTCCAGCACCACCGGCCCGACCGCGAGCGCCTCGGGCCCGGCCACGAACACCGGTGCGGTCACGACACGCTCCGCGCGCTCAACCCCTCGCTCACGGCGGCGAGTTCGGCGGCGAGCACCTCCGTCAGCCGCGCCGCGGGCAGGTCCCGGGCGAGGCGGTGGCCCTGACCCGCCCAGAGGGCCATGCCCTGCGGGTCGCCCGCCTTGGCGGCGGCCTTGCGCAGCCCGGCGGTCAGGTAGTGCACGTACGGGTACGCGGGTGGCGCGTACGGGCCGTGCTCGTGCAGGAAGCGGTTGACGAGGCCGCGCGCGGGCCGCCCGGAGAACGCGCGGGTCAACTCCGTACGTGTGAACAGGGGGTTGGTCATCGCCTGCTTGTGCAGCACGTTCGCGCCCGACTCCGGGCACACCAGGTACGCCGTGCCGAGCTGCGCCGCCTGCGCCCCGGCCGCCAGCACCGCCGCGATCTGCCCGCCGCGCATCAGCCCGCCCGCCGCGACCAGCGGCAGCCGTACGGCCTCCCGGACCTGCGTGACCAGCGCCAACAGCCCCACGCCGCTGCCCGTACCGTCCAACTGCGGGTCGTCCTGGTGCGTGCTCTGGTGGCCGCCCGCCTCGACGCCCTGCACGCACAGCGCGTCGGCACCGGCCCACTCGGCGGCGCGCGCCTCGTTCACGGAGGTCACCGTGACGACGGTGAACGTCCCGGCCTTGGCGAGCGCCTCCAGGACGGGGCGCCGCGGGCAGCCGAAGGCGAACGAGACGACGGGCACGGGGTCGTCGAGCAGTATCGCCAGCTTGGCGTCGAAGGCGTCGTCGGTGCCCTGGTCGGTGTCGCCGAGGGGCGTCTCGTACCAGGACGCCTCGCCCGCCAGCTGCTCGCGGTAGACGGCGAGGGAGGCGGCGTCGGCGTTCGCGGGCTGCGGCATGAACAGGTTCACGCCGAACGACCCGTCGGTCAGCTGCCGGGTCCGTCTGATCTCCTCGTACATGGCCTCCGGCGTCTTGTAACCGGCGGCGAGGAACCCGAGGCCGCCCGCGCCGCTGACGGCGGCCGCCAGCTCGGGACAGGCGGCACCACCCGCCATCGGGGCCTGGACGATGGGGTACTGGGAGAGCTCGGAGAGCGTGGTCTGCCCGGACGACATGGCCCACATCCTGTCACGCAGCGGCGCGGTCGAGGAACGGCCCCTCGGCCCTCCCGACCCCTCCCGGCCGCCGCGGCACGCCGCGCCACGGCAACGGGCGGCGCCCCCGGCCCGCCCCCGGAGGAGCTCGACGGAGGGCACCGCCCGTGGTGTGCGTACGGGTCGCCCGTGCGCGTACGCGTGCCGTACGACCGCGCGGGGCGCGGCGCGCGTCAGCGCCCGTTGAACGCGTCCTTCAGCCGGGAGAACAGGCCCTGCTGCCCCGGCTGGAAGTGGCCCTGCGGCCGCTCCTCGCCGCGGAGTTGGGACAGCCGCCGCAGCAGCTCCTCCTGCTCCGGGTCCATCTTCGTCGGCGTCAGCACCTCGACGTGCACGATCAACTGGCCACGGCCGCCGCCCCGCAGATGCGTGACGCCGCGCTCGTGCAGCGGGATGGACTGGCCGGACTGGGTTCCGGGCCGGATGTCCACCTCCTCCAGCCCGTCCAACGTCTCCAGCGGCACCTTCGTGCCCAGTGCCGCCGCCGTCATCGGAATGGTGACCGTGCAGTGCAGGTCGTCGCCGCGGCGCTGGAACGTCGCGTGGGACGTCTCGTGGATCTCCACGTACAGGTCGCCGGCCGGGCCGCCGCCGGGGCCGACCTCGCCCTCACCCGCGAGCTGGATGCGGGTGCCGTTGTCCACACCCGCGGGGATCTTCACCGTGAGGGTGCGCCGGGAGCGTACGCGCCCGTCGCCCGCGCACTCCGGGCAGGGCGTGGGCACGACCGTGCCGAAGCCCTGGCACTGCGGGCACGGCCGCGAGGTCATGACCTGCCCCAGGAACGACCGCGTGACCTGCGAGACCTCACCACGGCCACGGCACATGTCACAGGTCTGCGCCGACGTCCCCGGCGCCGCGCCCTCGCCGCTGCAACTGCCGCAGACGGTCGCGGTGTCGACCTGGATGTCCTTCGTGGTGCCGAACGCCGCCTCGTCCAGGTCGATGTCCAGCCGGATCATCGCGTCCTGGCCCCGGCGCGTACGGGAACGGGGGCCGCGCTGTGACGCCGTACCGAAGAACGCGTCCATGATGTCGGAGAAGTTCCCGAAGCCCCCGGCGCCGAAGCCGCCCGCGGCGCCGGAACCGCCGGCCGGGTCGCCGCCGAGGTCGTAGACCTGCTTCTTCTGGGGATCGGACAGCACCTCGTAGGCGGTGTTGATCTCCTTGAAGCGGTCCTGCGTCTTCGGGTCCGGGTTGACGTCCGGGTGCAGCTCACGGGCCAGCCGCCGGAACGCCTTCTTGATTTCGTCCTGCGAGGCGTCGCGCTGCACGCCGAGGACCGCGTAGTAGTCCGTCGCCACTTACGACTCCGCGAGGATCTGTCCGACGTAACGTGCCACTGCGCGTACCGCTCCCATCGTTCCGGGGTAGTCCATACGGGTCGGTCCCACCACGCCGAGTTTGGCGACCGCTTCTTCGCCCGAACCGTAGCCGACGGAGACGACCGACGTGGAACTCAGACCTTCGTGGGCGTTCTCGTGCCCGATTCGCACCGTCATGCCCGACTCGGTGGCCTCACCGAGCAGTTTCAGCAGCACGACCTGCTCCTCCAGCGCCTCCAGCACCGGCCGGATCGTCAGGGGGAAGTCGTGCCCGAAGCGGGTGAGGTTCGCGGTGCCGCCGATGATCAGGCGCTCCTCGGTCTCCTCGACCAACGTCTCCAGCAGCGTCGCGAGCACCAGCGAGATGGTGCCGCGGTCCTCCGCGTCGAACGCCTCCGGCAGGTCCTGCACGAGACGGGGCACCTCGGCGAAACGCTGGCCGGTGACACAGCTGTTGAGCCGCGCCCGCAGGTCCGCGACCGTGGTCTCGCCCAGCGGCGCCGGGCAGTCGACCAGGCGCTGCTCGACCCGGCCCGTGTCGGTGATCAGCACCAGCATCAGCCGGGCGGGCGCGAGGGACAGCAGCTCGACGTGGCGGACCGTGGAGCGCGTCAGCGACGGGTACTGCACGACGGCGACCTGCCGCGTCAGCTGCGCGAGCAGCCGGACCGTACGGCCGACGACGTCGTCCAGGTCGACGGCGCCGTCGAGGAAGTTCTGGATCGCGCGGCGCTCGGGCGACGACAGCGGCTTGACGCCCGCGAGCTTGTCGACGAAGAGGCGGTACCCCTTGTCGGTGGGCACCCGGCCCGCGCTCTTGTGCGGCTGCGCGATGAAACCGTCGTCCTCCAGCGCCGCCATGTCGTTGCGCACCGTGGCCGGTGACACCTGGAGGTTGTGCCGCTCGGTGAGCGCCTTGGAGCCGACGGGCTCCTCCGTGCCGACGTAGTCCTGCACGATGGCGCGCAACACTTCGAGCCTGCGTTCGCTGAGCACGCGCGCACCTCCCGTACAAGCGTGGTCCGGCACGCGTCCCCGCCGGTCCTTCTGCTGGTCTTCCGGTTCGTCTGCTGGTCGCCCCACTGGCACTCGTGATCCCTGAGTGCCAACCGCCCCGCAGCCAGTGTACGGCCGCCCGGCACGGCCGGGGCAAGGCGGCCTACCCGACGGTATCGCGGGACCGCGCGCCCGGACACGTGCGTCCCGGCCGTACGTTGCGGATAGCGTCCCCGCATGGAAGGCCGTTGGGAAGACCTCGGACAGGGAGTCGTACGACGCCGACTGCCCCGGTGGGACGCCACGGTGGGCGCGGTCGCGGGCACGCGCGGCGTCCTCGTCGTGGACACCGGGGCGACGCTGGGCGAAGGGGCCGCGATCCGGCGGGAGGTACGGGCGCGCTTCGGGCTGCCCGTGACGCATGTCGCACTGACGCACCCGCACTTCGACCATGTGCTGGGGGCGGGCGCGTTCGCCGGGGTGGAGGTGTACGGGGCGGTGGTCGGCCCGGTCGACGCGGCGGCGGGCCCGGTCGGCGGAGGCCGTGGCGACCCGTACGCGCCGGAGGTGCTGCACGCCGACGCCGTACGGCACGGCCTGGACCCGGCGGCGGCGACGGAGGCGGTCGACGTGCTCGTACGGCCCCGGCACCAGGTGTCCGACGACGTCACGCTGTCGCTGGGCGACGGCCGGAGGGTGCTCCTCGCCAACGTCGGCCCCGGCCACACCGGCCACGACCTGGCGGTGCTCGTACCCGGCCGGGACGGCTCCGGCGCACCTCCCACCCTGTTCTGCGGCGACCTCGTGGAGGAGTCCGGCGAGCCCCAGGCGGGCGGCGACGCGCACCCGGCGCGCTGGCCCGCCGCGCTGGACCGGCTGCTGGCGCTGGGCGGCGAGGACGCCCGGTACGTGCCGGGGCACGGCGCGGTGGTGGACGCGGCGTTCGTACGGGCGCAACGGGACGCGCTGGCCCGGCGGTTCGGGCGGGGCTGAACGGGCCGCCGGGGACGGGCGCGGGGCGGGGACGTACGGGAGCGGCGGACGCGGGGGGTGCGAGGGTGGACGCGTGCGGGGGTCGGGGGTGCGCGTGGCGTGCGGGGGTCGGGGGTGCGCGTGGTGGGCGGGGCGGGCGTGAAGAATGGGGCACATGCGCAGCCGCCAGTACGACCCCGACTTCACCCCGCCCTGGAAGCGGCGGAAGCCCGTCCGCGAGGTCGAGGCCACCCCGGACCCCGACCTCGTGGTCGAGGAGGTCACGACCGGCTTCTGCGGCGCCGTCGTCCGCTGCGAGAAGACGGCGCAGGGCCCGACGGTCACCCTGGAGGACCGCTTCGGCAAGCACCGCGTCTTCCCCCTGGAGCCGAGCGGCTTCCTGCTGGACGGCGAACCGGTCACGCTCGTACGCCCCCGCCCCGGCGCGCGTACCCCTCCCGCGGGCGCCGGGCGCACGGCCTCGGGGTCGGTCGCCGTACCGGGCGCGCGGGCACGGGTGGCACGCGCCGGGCGCATCTACGTCGAGGGGCGGCACGACGCGGAGCTGGTGGAACGGGTGTGGGGCGACGACCTGCGGATCGAGGGGGTCGTCGTCGAGTACCTGGAGGGGGTCGACGACCTCCCGGCCATCGTGCGGGACTTCGGCCCGGCGCCGGACGCGCGGCTCGGCGTGCTGGTGGACCACCTCGTGCCCGGCTCGAAGGAGTCCCGCATCGCCGCGGAGGTGACGGGCGACGACGTGCTCGTGGTCGGGCACCCGTACATCGACGTGTGGGAGGCCGTGAAGCCCGCCTCGGTGGGCATCGCGGCCTGGCCTCGCGTCCCGCGCGGGCAGGACTGGAAGACGGGTGTCTGCGCGGCCCTGGGCTGGCCGCCGAACACGGGCGCGGCGTGGCAGCGCATCCTCGGCACGGTCCACTCGTACCGCGACCTGGAACCGGAACTGCTGGGCCGGGTGGAGGAGTTGATCGACTTCGTGACCTCGCCCGCCACCTGAGCCCCGCTCGTGCCCGGTCGCCGGAGCCGCGCCGGGCGGGCGACGGGGGCGAGGACCGGCTCAGGTCAGCGTCCTGAACTCCGTCGTGTCCAGCGTGACTCCCAACAGGTCCAACGGCACCGCCTCGCCGAACTTGGTCGTCCTCTCCACCCTGTAGTCGGCCTCGTCGCCCACCCCCACGGGCTCGGTGAGCAGCACGCAACGACCGTCCAAGGGGTCGACGACCAGGTAGGCCGGGACTCCTCCCGCCGCGTAGATCGACCGCTTGACCCGGTGGTCGCGGTGGACACTCGTCCGGGACACCACTTCGAGAAGCAGCGTGACGGCGGGTGCGGGCACGAGACGTCCCGGGCCCTCGAAAGCGCCCCGTTCGTGCACGACGAGATCGGGCTGCGGCTCACTGGCCTCGCCGGGAATGGCGATGTCCTGTGTCTGGAGCCGGTCCCAGCGCTCCCGGGGGATCTGGTCCGCGACGGACTGCACGATCTTGTTGTGGACCCAGTCAGGCCCGGCCATCATCACGATTTCCCCCCGCAGCAGCTCCGCCTTGTACCCCTCCGGTACTTCGAGTTGCTCGAAGAGCTGTATGACGCGGTCGTCGACGGCGGACATCGCGCTCCCTCCCGCTTGCGGTGCCGAGCGGCACTCACACAGAGTAACTCCGGTGGCGCACCGTACGCACGTCTCCGCAGGCGGAGGAACGCCTTCGGGTGACGCGGTCGGCGGGGGCGCGGCTGCCCGGCGGCGCGGGCGATGGCGGACAATGGCACCCATGCCCTCCGCACTGCCCGACGGCGAGCCCGTGCCCGACGACGGCGCGCTCCCCGCGTCCGCCCTCTCCGGCGCCGCGGCCCGGCCGCTCGGCTTCTACCTGCACGTCCCGTACTGCGCCACCCGTTGCGGGTACTGCGACTTCAACACGTACACCTCCGACGAGCTGCGCGGACCCGGCGGCGCCCTGGCGTCGCGGGACAACTACGCCGCGACCCTCAGCGACGAGGTACGGCTCGCGCGCAAGGTGCTCGGCGACGATCCGCGGCCCGTGGAGACGGTGTTCGTGGGCGGCGGGACGCCGACGCTGCTGCCCGCCGCCGACCTGGGGCGGATGCTCGCCACGATCCGGGACGAGTTCGGGCTCGCGCCGGACGCGGAGGTGACGACGGAGGCCAACCCGGAGTCCGTGGACCCCCGTTACCTGGAGGAGCTGCGGGCCGCCGGTTTCAACCGCGTCTCGTTCGGGATGCAGAGCGCCCGGCAGCACGTCCTGCGGGTGCTGGACCGCACGCACACGCCGGGCCGTCCCGAGGCGTGCGTCGCGGAGGCGCGGGCGGCGGGCTTCGCGCACGTCAACCTCGACCTGATCTACGGCACCCCCGGCGAGTCCGACGACGACTGGCGGGCCACCCTGGACGCGGCGCTCGGCGCGGGCCCCGACCACGTGTCCGCGTACGCGCTGATCGTCGAGGAGGGCACCCGGCTGGCCCGCCGCATCCGGCGCGGTGAGGTGCCCATGACCGACGACGACGTGCACGCCGACCGCTACGTGATCGCGGACGAGGCGCTGGGCGCGGCCGGACTCCGGTGGTACGAGGTGTCCAACTGGGCCACCGACGAGGCGGCCCGCTGCCGCCACAACGAGCTGTACTGGACCGGCGCCGACTGGTGGGGCGCCGGTCCCGGCGCGCACAGCCACGTGGGCGGGGTGCGCTGGTGGAACGTGAAGCACCCCGCCGCGTACGCGCAGGCCCTCGCCGACGGCCGTTCCCCGGGCGCGGGCCGCGAGCTGCTGTCGGCCGAGGACCGGCGCGTGGAGCGCGTACTGCTCGAACTGCGCCTCGTCGACGGCTGCCCGCTCGACCTGCTCGCCCCGGCGGGGGCGCGGGCCGCGCGGCGCGCGCTGGACGACGGGCTGTTGCGCCCGGAGGCGTACGACGGCGGCCGGGCGGCGCTCACTCGGCGCGGGCGGCTGCTGGCGGACGCGGTCGTGCGCGACCTGGTCGACTGAGGGGAGGGGCGGGGCCGCCGGGCCGCCGGACCGGAATGCGGTCGCGCGGCCCGGCCCGGCCGGGCCGTCAGGCGGCCCGCGACCCTTCGTACATCTCGTCGATCAGGTGCTTGAACTCCCGCTCCACGACCGGCCGCTTGACCTTCAGGCTCGGGGTCAGGTCGCCGTGCTCCACGTCCAGGTCGCGCGGCAGGATGCGGAACTTCTTGATCGTCTGCCAGCGCTGGAGGCCCTGGTTGAGCTGCTCCACGTAGCCGTCGACCAGCTCGCGCACCTCGTCCGAGGCGACGACCTGCTCGTACGGCTTGTCCTTCAGCGTCTCGTGCTCCCGCGCCCACTCCCGTACGGAGGGCTCGTCGAGGGCGATCAGCGCCGTGCAGAAGTTCCGGTCGGCGCCGTGGACCAGGATGTTGGAGACGTACGGGCAGACCGCCTTGAACTGCCCCTCGACCTCGGCCGGGGCGATGTACTTGCCGCCGGAGGTCTTGATGAGGTCCTTCTTGCGGTCGGTGATCTTGAGGTAGCCGTCGTCGGACAGCTCACCGATGTCGCCGGTGTGGAACCAGCCGTCGTCCTCCAGGACCTCGGCGGTCTTCTCCGGGAGGCCGTGGTAGCCCTGCATGATGCCCGGCCCGCGCAGCAGGATCTCGCCGTCCTCCGCGATCCGCACCTCCGTGCCGGGGAGGGGCTTGCCGACGGTGCCGGTGCGGTACGCCTCCCCCGGGTTGACGAAGCTGGCGGCGCTGGACTCGGTGAGCCCGTAACCCTCCAGGATGTGGATGCCCGCGCCGGAGAAGAAGTAGCCGATGTCCGGGGCGAGCGCGGCGGAGCCGGAGACGCACGCCCGCATGTTCCCGCCGAACGCCTCGCGCAGCTTCGCGTAGACCAGCCGGTCCGCGACGGCGTGCTTCGCCTTCAGCCCGGCGGGCGCGCTCGCGAGGCCCGTACGGCGGAAGTTGTCCTGTGTGACCTTGCCGTACTCGCGGGCGACGCCCGCCGCCCACTGGAAGATCTTGTACTTCGCCGCGCCGCCCGCCTTCGCCTTCGCGGCGACGCCGTTGTAGACCTTCTCGAAGATGCGCGGCACGCCCGCCATGTACGTGGGGCGGACGGTCGGCAGGTTCTCGATGATCTTGTCGATGCGCCCGTCGACCGCCGTGACGTGCCCCACCTCGATCTGCCCGGAGGTGAGCACCTTGCCGAAGACGTGCGCCAGCGGCAGCCACAGGTACTGCACGTCGTCCTCGCCCACCAGCCCGGTCTGGGCGATGGCCTTCGCCATGTACGACCAGCAGTCGTGCGGCAGCCGTACACCCTTGGGGCGGCCGGTGGTGCCCGAGGTGTAGATGAGCGTCGCCAACTGGTCGGAACGGAGCGCCGCCACGGACTCCTTGATGCTCTCCGGGTGCTCCGCCAGGTGCGCCTCGCCCCGCCGGATCAGCTCGTCGAGGGAGAGCACCCAGCCGTCCGGGTCGCCGTCCGCGGCGACGGCGTCCGCCGTCTCGATCACGACGACGTGGGCGAGGTTCGGCAGTTCGCCGCGCTTCTCGCGGGCCTTGGCGAGCTGGACGGCGTCCTCCGCGATCAGCACGCGGCTGTCGGAGTCCGCGAGGATGTACGCGGTCTCGTCGGTGTTCGTGCTCGGGTAGATCGTGGTCGTGGCGGCGCCGGAGCACAGCACCCCGAAGTCGCACAGGATCCAGTCGACCCGCGTGCTGGAGGCGACCGCGACGCGCTCCTCGGGCCGTACGCCCAGCGCCATCAGCCCGGCGGCGACGGCGAAGACACGCTCCCCGGCCTCGCTCCAGGTGTACGAGCGCCACTCGTCGGGAGCGTCCGCCGTCGCCCCGGGCACGGGGTACCGGTAGGCCTCCCCGGCGGGCGAGGCCGCCACCCGCTCCAGGAACAGCGTCGCCACCGAGGGCGGCCGGTTCTCGATCAGGGACTGTGTGTCGCTCACGACATCCTCCGGGCCCACGTCTGGTTCGTCTGGCTTCTGGTTCGTCTGGCTTCGCGCGTGGGACTCCACGCTTGTGACTCACGAGTAACTACAGAGCAGGGATCAGACTAAGCGCCGGGGCCCCCTTACGTAAGGGGGCTGGTCCACGGTCGATACGCGAGCGTGACCGGACGCCCGGAGCGGTCGTCCGGTCACCACACGACCACCACATCCCCGTCCGGGCGCCGGGCGCGGGCGGCCGTACGGGCGCCCGACCCACGACTCGTACGGGCGCGGCCCCGCGCCACCTCGTACGGGCACGGCCCCGCGCTACTTCTTCGCCTTCGCCTCGCCCGAGTCCCCGTCGCTGGACAGCGCGGCGATGAAGGCCTCCTGCGGGACCTCGACCCGGCCCACGACCTTCATCCGCTTCTTGCCCTCCTTCTGCTTCTCCAGCAGCTTCCGCTTCCGGGAGATGTCACCGCCGTAGCACTTGGCGAGCACGTCCTTGCGGATCGCGCGCACCGTCTCCCGCGCGATGACCCGGGAGCCCACGGCCGCCTGGATGGGCACCTCGAACTGCTGCCGCGGGATCAGCTCGCGCAGCTTGGACGCCATGCGCACGCCGTACGCGTACGCCTTGTCCTTGTGCACGATCGCGGAGAACGCGTCCACCCGGTCGCCCTGGAGCAGGATGTCGACCTTGACGAGGTCGGCGGCCTGCTCGCCGTTGGGCTCGTAGTCGAGGGAGGCGTAGCCGCGCGTCTTCGACTTGAGGGAGTCGAAGAAGTCGAAGACGATCTCGGCGAGCGGCAGTTGGTACCGCAGCTCGACGCGCTCCTCGGAGAGGTAGTCCATGCCCTGGAGGCTGCCGCGACGCGCCTGGCACAGCTCCATGATCGCGCCGATGAACTCGCTCGGCGCGATGAGCGTGGAACGCACCATCGGCTCGTGCACCTTGTCGACCTTGCCGGTGGGGAACTCGCTCGGGTTGGTGACGACGTGCTCGCTGCCGTCCTCCATCACCACGCGGTAGACCACGTTCGGCGCGGTGGCGATCAGGTCGAGCCCGAACTCGCGCTCCAGCCGCTCCCGGATCACCTCCAGGTGCAGCAGGCCGAGGAAGCCGACGCGGAAGCCGAAGCCGAGCGCGGCGGACGTCTCCGGCTCGTAGACGAGCGCGGCGTCGTTCAGCTGGAGCTTGTCGAGGGCGTCGCGCAGCTCCGGGTAGTCCGAGCCGTCCAGCGGGTAGAGCCCCGAGAACACCATCGGCTTGGGCTCCTTGTAGCCGCCGAGCGGCTCGGTGGCGCCCTTGCTGAGCTGGGTGATCGTGTCGCCGACCTTGGACTGGCGGACGTCCTTCACACCCGTGATCAGGTAGCCGACCTCGCCCACGCCGAGGCCCTCGGAGGGCGTCATCTCCGGGGAGTTGGCGCCGATCTCCAGCAGCTCGTGCGTGGCGCCGGTGGACATCATCTTGATGCGCTCGCGCTTGCTGAGCTTGCCGTCGACGACCTTCACGTACGTGACGACGCCGCGGTACGAGTCGTAGACCGAGTCGAAGATCATCGCGCGGGCGGGGGCGTCGGCCACACCCACCGGTGCGGGGACCTTGTCGACCACGATGTCCAGCAGCTCCGGCACGCCCTCGCCGGTCTTCGCCGAGACCTTCAGCACGTCCTCCGGCTCGCAGCCGATGAGGTGCGCCAGCTCGGCGGCGAACTTCTCGGGCTGCGCGGCGGGCAGGTCGATCTTGTTGAGGACGGGGATGATCGTGAGGTCGTTCTCCATCGCGAGGTAGAGGTTCGCGAGGGTCTGCGCCTCGATGCCCTGTGCGGCGTCCACCAGGAGGATGCAGCCCTCGCAGGCCGCCAGCGAACGGGACACCTCGTACGTGAAGTCGACGTGGCCGGGGGTGTCGATCATGTTCAGCACGTGCGGCCGATCCGCCCCCGCGGCGCCGCCCGCGCCGCTCTCGCCCCCCTGCGCACTCCGCGTCCACGGCATGCGCACCGCCTGGGACTTGATCGTGATGCCCCGCTCCCGCTCGATGTCCATGCGGTCGAGGTACTGGGCGCGCATCTGACGCTGGTCGACGACGCCGGTCAGCTGGAGCATCCGGTCGGCGAGCGTCGACTTGCCGTGGTCGATGTGCGCGATGATGCAGAAGTTACGGATCAGCGCCGGGTCGGTACGGCTCGGCTCCGGCGCGTTCGAAGGGGTCGCGGGCACGCAGTGTCCTGTCGGGGTGTGTCGGTGGAGGCTCTCGGTGGGTGGAGCTCTCGGATCGCAATACGTCCCCTCCATCGTCCCATGCGCGCGCGGCGGCCCGGAGAGCCTGTGGACGACGGCCCCGGACGGCGCCGGGGCGGGGGTGGACGGAGGACGTACGGGCTGCCGGGCGCGGGATCCGGGACGTGCGCCGGGGCCGTACGGGACCGGGCCACCGGCCGGGGCGAGGGCCGTGTTCCGTGCTGATATGCTTGCCCACTGTGCCTTGTGTCCGCCGCCCGTAGCCCGTCGCCAGTCCGCCGGGTACGGCAGGGGCGGACGCGCACGGGCATCCGAACGACATCATCGAACCCTGTGAAGGCTCTTTCGTGGCGAACATCAAGTCCCAGATCAAGCGGATCAAGACCAACGAGAAGGCGCGTCAGCGCAACAAGGCGGTCAAGTCCGAGCTGAAGACGGCGATCCGGCGCACCCGGGAAGCCGTCGCCGCCGGTGACGCCGAGAAGGCGAACACCGCTTCCCGTGACGCCGCCCGCAAGCTCGACAAGGCGGTCAGCAAGGGCGTGCTGCACAAGAACAACGCGGCCAACAAGAAGTCGGCGCTCGCCCAGCAGGTCGCTTCCCTCAAGGGCTGACACCCCGCTGGCAGCCCTCCGGGGCTGAGGCCGGACACTCGGCCACTCGTCGGCTTCGGCCACCCGTCGGCACGGACAGCGAGCCCTCTCACTCCGCCCCGCGCCGACAGCCGCTCGACACCGCGCCGCACGCGGCCTGCGTTCGCCACGCGGGTGCGGCGCACCCCCGGCGCGCACGTCCTCCCGTACCCGTACGGGATGCGCGTACGTGCCGCCGAACACGACGTCGGGCGGTCCCACGGTCCGTGGCCTCCGGGTCCCGGGCGCGTGAACCCACAGCACCGCAAGGCCCCCGGGCCCGTCTGCGCCAAGGACGGGCCGGGGGCCTTCGCGCGTTCCGCGCGGGAGCGCCCGCCTCCACGGCCGGTCGGTGCCAGCGGTGAAGAGGGTGGTGGGCCGGGCCGGGGACGGCGTGGTCAGCGGGAGCGGGCCGCGCGGGCGATGGTGATCACGGCCTGCTCCAGGGCGAATTCGGGGTCGTCCCCGCCGCCCTTCACCCCCGCGTCGGCGCGCGCGACCGCCCGGAGCGCCTCGGACACACCGTCGGCCGACCAGCCGCGCATCTGCTGCCGTACGCGGTCCACCTTCCACGGCGGCATCCCCAGCTCGCGCGCGAGGTCGCCGGGGCGCATGTTCCGGGGGGCCGACGCCAGCTTGCCGATGGCACGGACGCCCTGCGCGAGGGCGCTGGTGATCAGGACGGGGGCGACGCCTGTGGCGAGGGACCAGCGCAGCGCCTCCAGCGCCTCGGCGGCCCGCCCCTCGACCGCGCGGTCAGCGATGGTGAAGCTGGACGCCTCGGCGCGGCCGGTGTAGTACCGCGCGACGACGGCGTCGTCGATCGCGCCCTCCACGTCGGCGACCAACTGGCGGCAGGCCGAGGCCAGTTCGCGCAGGTCGCTGCCGAGCGCGTCGCACAGCGCCTGGCAGGCGTCGGGTGTCGCCGAGCGTCCCGCCGTACGGAACTCTGCCCGCACGAACGCCAGCCGGTCCGCGGGCTTGGTCATCTTCGGACAGGCGACCTCGCGCGCGCCGGACTTGCGGGCGGCGTCGAGCAGCCCCTTGCCCTTGGCACCGCCCGCGTGCAGCAGCACGAGGGTGATCTCCTCCGCGGGGGCGGCGAGGTACGCCTTGACGTCCTTCACGCTGTCCGCCGACAGGTCCTGCGCCCCGCGCACGACGATCACCTTGCGCTCGGCGAACAGCGACGGGCTCGTCAACTCGTCGAGCGTGCCCGGCTGGAGGTCCGGCGCGGTGAGGTCGCGCACGTCCGTGTCCGCGTCGGCGGCGCGCGCCGCGGCGACCACCTCCTGCACCGCGCGGTCGAGGAGCAGGTCCTCCTGCCCGACGGCGACCGTGACGGGCGCGAGGGGGTCGTCTGTCGTGGGTGTCCTACGGGTTCCGGCCATCGCGGTCCAGCATCCCACGCGCCACCGACAGCGGCGGCGGTGACGGCCACGCCACGGTGGCCGTCACGGGGGCCGCCACCACGACCGGGCCCGCCGGACGCGTACGCGTCACTCGCGCCAGCCGTCGTACTCCGCCGCCAGCTCCGCCAGCGGCCCCGGGGCGTACTCGCCGTCCCCGTCCTCGACCACCACCAGCCACTGCGCGTCCTCCGCGTCGTCCTCTCCGGACAGCGCCTCCCGCACCAGTTCGGGTTCCTCCCGAACGCCGAAGCGTTCGAGCAGCTGCTCGGCCACCTCCTCCGCCGCCTCGCGGTCGGGGAGAACCAGGATGTGTCGTACGTCGTCCACGCGCCCATTCTGCGATCCGCGCGCGACCGCGCGCGAACGGGGTCCCGTCGAGGCGATTCGGCCACCAAGTCGCGCCGCTCCGCAGCCTGTTGACGCACGACCGGACTGGGCGCACCCCACGGATGTACCGCGGGTGAACCTCTTCTGACACCTCGTCCGCGAGTGTCCCGGGGCGCACGGAACGTCCGTACGGTGCACGCGTGGAGTGGCTGAACGCCGAGAACGTACTGGGCACCGCGGGTGTGCTGGTGACCCTTGCCGTGCTCGCGTACGAGCGGCTGATACCGGGGCTGAAACGCATCGGCTACCGCGTGCAGATGGACACCAAGATCGGCGGGGACCAGGAGAACGGCGAGGCGGACGTACGGCTGGGGCTGTTCGACGAGTTCCCCGACATGTCCGAGGGCTCCCTGGTGCTGCTCCGCATCGAGAACGACGGGCTGCGGGCCATCGGCCAGAACAGCTACGAGTCGGACGGGCTCACCGTCACCTTCACCGACCGTACGGTGCGGGGAGTCGCCGTGACGGAGCCCAACCCCGAGGAGCTGGTGGAGAGTCTGACCGCGGAACGCGGGCTCCGGCACGAGGGCAACAAGATCCACCTCCCCAAGGTGCCGCTGAACAAGGGCCACCACTTCAAACTGCTCGTGATGCTCAACGGGCCCGGCATCGGCCGCGAGGTCAAAGTGCGCGGCACCATCAACGAGGGCACCGTCAAACGGAACCGGCAGCAGCCCCGCCCCAGCAACCTGCTGCTCGGCGTCGTCGTGTTCCTCGTCCTGCTGGTGGGTGTGCAGCAGTCGCTGCTGTGGCGGAGCCAGGGGCAGGAGCCGCCGCGCATGGGCTGCGCCGAAGGGCGGCTGACCATCGTGGGCTCCACCGCGCTCCGGCCCGCGATGGAGCGGATAGCCGAGGAGTACGAGTCCGACTGCTCCGGCGCGGAGATCGAGGTGGCCGCGGACGGCAGCCGGGAAGGGCTCCAACTCCTCGACGCGGAGGGCCGGAAGGCGAAGGACGGCGCCCCGCCGATGGTGGCGATCTCCGACGGACGCGCCTCGGGTCACGAGGAGCTGCGGGAGGACCCCGTCGGCGTCGCCGTCTTCGCGATGGTGGTCAACGACGGCGTGGGCCTGGACGACATCTCGCTCGCGGACCTGCGTCGGCTCTACCGCGGGGAGGTCCGCAACTGGCGTGAGCTGGGCGGGCACGACCTGCCGGTACGGCTGGTCAGCCGCAGCAGTGCCTCCGGGACCCGGGGGATCTTCCAGGAGAGCGTGCTGAAGGGCTTCGAGCCGGGGGTATCGTCGCAGGACTGCGTGCGCCGGGACGACCCCGCCGCGCGGCAGTCGCGCTGCGAACGCCGCGACACCCCGACGGTGCTCGCGGAGGTCGGGGAGATCGCGGGCGCGGTCGGCTACGGCGAGCAGAAGGCGGCGAGCGAGGCGCCGGGGGTGAAGCTGCTGCGGCTGGAGGGCCACGCTGCGGACTCCGAGACGGTCCGGGCGGGCACGTACCCGTTCCGGGCGACCGAGTACGCGTACACGTACGGGAGTCCGCCCGCCGACTCGCTCCCCGCCGAGTTCCTCGGTTACCTCTCGGACGGTGCCGCCCAGCGCGTCCTGCGGTCGCACGGGCACCTGTCGTGCGCGGGGCTGCGCAGCGCCCAGCTCTGCTGAACCCGGCGGCCCGGCCCGCTCCGGCGGGCTCGTACGGCCTGCCGGGTGCGTACGGTCTGCCGGGTGCGTACGGTCTGCCGGGTGCGTCGGGGCCGGGGCTGCCTGGTCGGCGGCGTGCGTCGGGGCTGCCCGTGCCGTCCTACGCGCCGCCCACCGGCGGAGTGCGCCGTACGACGCCCTCGCCCGACGAGGTGACGGCCAGGGCGCCGGAGACGTCGGTACGGAGCACGAGGACGTCCCGGCGCCGGAGGGCGTCGAGGGTACGCGGTGCGGGATGGCCATAGGGGTTGTCCTCTCCACAGGAGATCAGTGCGGTACGTGGCGCGAGCCGGGCCAGGAGCGCGGGGTCCTGGTAGGCCGAGCCGTGGTGCGCCACCTTCAGCACGTCGACCCGCGGCAGGTCGGGGCGGGATGCCAACAGGCGGCGCTGGGCGGGTGGTTCGAGGTCGCCGGGGAGGAAGACGGTGAGGTCACCGGCGCGTACGAGGAGGGTGACGCTGGAGTCGTTCGCCCCGGTGTCCCCTTCCGTGCCGGGTGGCCGGGACGTACGGGCGCCGGGCGCGGGGTCCGGTGGCCACAGCACCTCCCAGGACAGGTCGCCGACCGACCGCCGCTCCCCCGGCTCCGCGCGGATCTCCGGTACGCCCGCACGGCGTGCCGCCTGTCGCACGAATCGCGCCTGCTCCCGTGGCTGCCGCAGGCCCGTCGTCTGGATCGCCCCGACGGCGCGGCCGCGCAGCGCGCCGGGGAGCCCGGTGACGTGGTCCGCGTGGAAGTGGGTGAGGAGGACGAGCGGGAGGGTCGTGACGCCGAGGGCGCGCAGGCAGCCGTCGACGGCGTCGGGATCCGGGCCGGTGTCGACCAGCACCGCTCTGCCGTCACCGGCCGAGAGCGCGAGCGCGTCGCCCTGACCGACGTCGCAGGCCACCAACCGCCAGTCCGGGGGCGGCCAGCCGGTGAGGGGGCGGGTGAACGCGGGCGGGCGGGCCAGCACGAGCAGCAGGAGCAGGACGCACGCGGCGGCGGGCAACGGGTGCCTCGGCAGCCGCCGTACGAGCACCGCCAGGGCGGGTACGAGCACCGCGAGCAGCGCCGCCCCCGGCCAGGTGCCCGGCCAGTCCACGACGGCGCCGGGGACCGACGCGCCCGTACGGGCGATGAGCGCGATCCCGCCCGTGGGCCAACCGGCCAGCCAGGCGAGGGCCTTGGCCACGGGCAGCGCCCAGGGGGCGGTCGCGAGAGCGGCGAAGCCCAGCACGGTGGCGGGTGCGACGGCGAACTCCGCGAGCAGGTTGCAGGGCACCGCGACCAGGCTGACGTGCGCGGACAGCACCGCGACCACGGGTGCGCAGGCGGCCTGCGCCGCGAGCGCGGCGGCCAGCGCCTCGGCGGGGCGACCGGGGAGGCCACGACGGCGCAGCGCGGCGCTCCAGCGCGGGGCTACGGTCAGCAGCGACGCCGTGGCGAGGACGGAGAGCAGGAAGCCGAAGTCCCGGGCCAGCCAGGGGTCCCAGAGGACGAGCAGCAGTACGGCGGCGGCGAGCGCGGGCAGCAGGGAGCGTCGGCGGCCCGTGCCGATCGCGAGGATGGTGACGAGGCCGCAGGCCGCCGCCCGCAGCACGCTCGGGTCGGGACGGCTGACGACGACGAACGCGAGGGTGAGCAGGGCGCCGAGGGCGCCGGTCGTACGGAGGGGGATGCCCAGGCGCGGTGCCAGGCCCCGCCGTTCGGCGCGGGAGGCGGTGCCGGGCGGGCCGATGAGGAGCATCAGCATGATCGTGAGGTTTCCGCCGGAGACCGCCAGCAGATGCAGCATGTCCGTGGTGCGGAACGCCTCGTCGAGGTCGTGCGGGACGCGTGCGGTGTCACCGACGACCAGGCCCGGCAGCAGCGCACGCGCGTCCGGCGCGAGCCCGTCGCTGGCCGCGCGGAGGCCCGCGCGCAACTCCCCCGCGTACCGCTGGAGGGTGCTGGGCGCGCGGATCACCTCGGGTGACCGGGTGCCCGGTACGCGCAGCACGGCGGCGATGTCCCGTACGCCGCCCTCGCCGCCCGCCGGGGCGAGGCGCGCGGGGACCCGGACGCGGGTGGAGGGCAGCAGGCCGCGCCACGCGCGGGCCGGGTCGGCACCCTCGTGGGCGCCGGGCGCGGCACCCACGCCGCCGGCGGCTTTCGCGGGGCGGTCGCCGTCCGGTGCCTCCGGGTGGACCAGGAGCAGCACCGGGGCGCGTACGTCGACCGTGCCCACCGTGTCCGCCGTGACGCGGCGGGCCTCGGCGGGGACGACGATGACGCCGTCCTCCCGGCGCGCCCCGCGCACCCGCGCCTCCGTGGCGCGCGGGTCGCCGGTGACGGTCACCTCGACGGTGGCGGGGGCGTACGCGGCGGCCAGCTCCGGCACCGGGCCCCGGTGCACGTCCGCCGCGTGCAGCGCGGCGACGGTGACCGCCGCCCCCGCGCACAGCAGCGTCGCCGCCACGGCGAGCAGCGCGGGGCGCGGGGGGTTGGCGGAGGGTGCGCCGGGCCCGGGACGCGCGCCGGGTGTCGTGGACGTACGGCGGTGGGCGAGGACGGCGAGCAGGGCCGAGGCGAGCCCGCACCCCGTGGCGACCAGCGCGGACGTACGGGCGGCGAGGCCCATGCCGAGGGCCGCCGCCGCCCACGCCGCGAGGGCGGGCGGAACCAGCCGGAGGTCGGCGGGGCCCTCCTGGCGGGGGTCGGCGCCGCCCGGCCCGCCGCCCGTGGCGGGTGGGGGCGCGGCCGGGCCGGTCACGGTCCCACCCGTGGCTCGATGTCGGCGAACCGGGCGTCCCCGATGCCGTTGACCTCCCGGAGCTGGTCGACCGAGGTGTAACCGCCGTTCTGCGTGCGGTAGTCGATGATGTGCCGCGCCAGGACCGGCCCGACGCCGGGCAGCTCCTCCAACTGCTCCGCCGTCGCGGAGTTGAGACTGATCCGCGCTCCCCCGCCGCCGTCCCCCGCGCCTGTCCCGCCTGGGGCGGCCGGGCCCCCGGGGGCGGGGCTGCCCCGTGCCGTGGTGGGCTGCGGGCCGGTGGCGGGCGCGCCCGCGCCGCCGACGACGATCTGTTCGCCGTCGACGAGCACACGGGCCTTGTTGAGCGCGCCCGTCTCCGTACCGGGCTCCGCTCCCCCGGCCGCCTCCAGGGCGTCCGCGACCCGCGATCCGGACGGCAGCCGGTGCACACCGGGCTTCCGCACGTCACCGGAGACGTCGACCGTGACCCGTTTCGCCCTGCCGGGTCCGGCGCCCACCGGGGAGTCGCCGGGGCGGCTCTCCACGGGCGGCGCCGCGGAACCGTCGGCGGCGGCCTGCGGCGCCCGTACGGTCTGCGGGCGCCCCGTCCAGAAGTGGTGCACGGCGAAGCCGACCGCGATCAGCAGCACCACCCCGAGGGCCAGCAGGGTCCGCGGCTCCACACCGCAGCGCAGCCGCACCCAGAGCGGCAGCCGCTCGGTCAACGCCAGCCGCAGCCCGGTCGACCGGCCGGGCAGGGACGCTTCGGCCGTACGTTCCGCGTCCGGTTCCGTACGCTCCCCGCCGGTCGGCTCCGGTCCGCCGTACGGCCGCCGGTCGTTCGCGTCGCGGTCGTCGCGGTCGTCGCGGTCGTGGGCGGCGGGCACCAGGGGCACGGGGACCGTACGCGCGTCGCCGCCGCCCCCGGGCCCACGGCCCGTGCCGCTCACCCGGGTCCGGTGCGCGGCGGCGTGCCCCGCGCGGCTGCGCCGCACCGCGTCACGTGCCGCGGAGATCGCGATCGGCCGGGGCAGCACGCCGTGAACGGCCGTGGGAGCGGGCCGGGTCGGGCCGCCCCACGCCCGCACCGTGCGCGTCGTCTGGCGCGGCACCGCACGCCGCCCGCGTGCCGCCGGGTCCAGCCCCGCGTCGGGGCCCACCACGGGCAGTTCCGGCGCGGGCCCGTCCGGAGCGGGCCCGTCCGCCGCAGGCCGGTGCGGCGCTGCGGGCTCGCGTGCGCGCGGTCCCGGCGCGGCGGCCATCTCCCGTACGGCCGTGGGCGCTTGCCCCGTGAACGCGTCGGGGTCCGGCGCGGGAGCGGGCCTCTCGTACGGGAACGACGTCCCCTCCCCGTACGCCCTCGGAGCCTCGCCGTCGCCCCCGCTCGTGCCCGGCCCTGTCGGGAGTGGTGCGAACAGTGCCGAGGCCCGTTCGGGGACCGAGGCCGCCGACGGTACGGACGAGGCGGTGTCGGAGGAGTCGAAGGCGGAGGCAGAGGGGTCGGGCGGGTCGGGTGCGGCCTCCCGGCGACGGATACGGACGGCTACGCCCCTGGCCGGACGACGATGGCTCGGGCCGGAGGTGTCCCGGTGTGATCGAGAAGTCATACCCGGACGCTACGAACGCCACGGGCCACTCGATGATCTTGCTCAATTCCTGGGGAAACCCGGTGAGTTGTGGACAACTCCACCACCCGTCACGGTGACGCTCCTCAGCGGAGCGAGACCACCGCCGCCAGCAGCCCCGGCCCGGTGTGTGCTCCGATCACCGCGCCCACCTCGCTGACGTGCAGGTCCGCGAGCCCGCGCAGCCGTCCGCTCAGCTTGTCCGCCAGCTGCTCCGCGCGCTCCGGCGCGGCCAGGTGCTGCACGGCGACGTCCACGCGCGCGTCCCCGGCCTTCTCGACGACCAGCTCCTCAAGCCGGGCGAGCGCCTTCGACGCCGTACGCACCTTCTCCAGCATGCCGATCCGCCCCTCGGACAGCTCCAGCAGCGGCTTCACCGCCAGCGCAGAGCCCAACAGCGCCTGCGCGGCGCCGATCCGGCCGCCACGGCGCAGGTAGTCGAGGGTGTCGACGTAGAAGTACGCGGAGGTCTGCGCGGCACGCTTCTCGGCCGCGGCCACGGCGTCATCCAGGGTGCCGCCGGTGCGGGCCGTGTCGGCGGCCGCCAGCGCGCAGAAGCCGAGCGCCATCGCGACCATCTGCGTGTCGACCACCCGGACGGGGATCGGCGCCTCCCGCGCGGCGAGCACCGCCGCGTCGTACGTGCCGGAGAACTCCGCCGAGAGGTGCAGCGAGACCACGCCGTCCGCGCCCTCCTCCGCCGCCGCCCGGTACGCCTCCGCGAAGGTCGCCGGGCTCGGCCGCGAGGTGGTCACGGGACGGCGCTTGCGCAGGGCCTCCGCGAGCGAGCGGGCCGAGATCTCGGTGCCCTCCTCCAGGGCCTCGTCACCCAGGACGACGGTCAGCGGAACGGAGTTGATGCCGTGCTCAGCCAGCGCCGCCGGGGGCAGATAGGCGGTGGAGTCCGTGACGATCGCGACGTGGCTGCACATGAATCGGAGGTTATCTCCCGCTGTCGGCACGCGGCGGCACAGGTCCGGACGTATACGTTCCGCTTACATTCCGTACGTGACAGGGAACGGTTGCGCACGACAGCCGAACGGCTTCCTCACAGTCCGTCTTCCCGCCCGTCCACACCTTCCCGCCACGCGCGGAGCCTCAAGGCGCGCTCTGCGGGCGGCCCTTGCTCAGGTCCGGGAACCGGGCCACCCCCGCCGCACCCTCGTCACCCGCCGGAGCGGCCCCCGTGTCGACGGCTCCCGTACCGACGGCACCCGGGTCGGCCGCCTTCGCGACCCCGTCCGCGGGTCCGTCCCCGGTCCCCTCCGGCAGGCCAGGCGCGGGCTCTCTCTCGGGCAGGGCCGCCGAACGGTCCCCGGCGCCGGTTCCCGCGCCCGCGTCGTCGTCCCAGCCGCCAACACCCACACCGGCGCCGGCACCGACGGCGGCAGCACCGGCGCCCATACCGAGTGCCGGGTCGCGCCAGCCGCGCAGCGCCCCCGACTCGATCTCGATCTGGTCGCGGAGCGCCGAGAGCCCCTCCGCGTCGTACTGCCCCGCGCGCTCCTGCGCCGCGAAGCGCAGCGAGTCGGCGGACTCCTTGATGGTCGCGACCCGCGCGCGCACGTCCGGCAGCCGCGCCGCGACCCGCGCGCGGTCCGGCTCACGCTCCATCAGGGCCCGCAACTCGCCGTCCAACTGCCGTGCGTGGTCGTGGAGTCGGTCCAGCAGGCCGAGCGCCTCCCGCAGCGACGGGTCGTCGCGCGACCCGGACTCCAGCGCGAGCCGCGTGCTGTCGATGGACGAGCGCAGCTCCAGCCGTACGCGCGCCACCTCGCCCACGGGCCCCGGCTGCGCGGTGCGCGCCTTGAGGCCGGTCTCCTCGACCGTCCGCCGCACCTGCTGGCCCGTACGCTCGACGCCGCGCTTCACCGCGCGGACGGTCCGCACCGTGGCGATGATCCCGAGGGTCACGAAGACCGCGAAGAGCAGGGCCAGTGCGCCGATGACGAACTCCACGCGTGCTCCTTCGTCTGTACGTCGATGACTCCGGGACGTCCGTGGCTCTCCGACGTCCGTACGCGCGCCCGTACACGCACGTCCCGTACCGTTCTCCAGCCTAAACGGACGGGCCCCGCGCGTGGTTCCGTACGACCCCGGACCGGACCCCGCACCCGTCCCGTAGGGGACGGACGCGGGCGGCCACCGTACGGCGACCGCCCGCGACTCCGTTCACCCCGTGACGCCGGTCACCCCGTGACGACGTTCACCAGCTTCGGCGCCCGTACGATCACCTTCCGGATCGTGCCGCCCGCCAGGGCCGCCGCCACCGCCGGGTCGGCCAGCGCGGCCTCTTCCAGCTCGGCGTCGGTGATCGACGGCGACACCTCCAGGCGCGCCTTGATCTTGCCCTTGATCTGGACGACGCAGGTCACGGTCTCGTCCACGACGTACGCCGGGTCGGCCACCGGGAAGTCCGCGTACACGACGGACGTCTCGTGCCCCAGTTTGCGCCACAGTTCCTCGGCGACGTGCGGGGCGAGCGGCGCGATCAGCAGTACCAGGCCCTCGGCGACCGCGCGCGGCACGGTCGGCTGCTTGGTGACGTGGTTGTTCAGCTCGGTGATCTTCGCGATGGCCGTGTTGAAGCGCAGCCCGTTCAGGTCCTGCCGTACGCCGTCGATCGCCTTGTGCAGCGCCCGCAGCGTCGCCTCGTCCGGCGCGTCGTCCGTGACGGTCGCGGCGACCTCGCCGGTGGCCTCGTCGACGACGTTCCGCCACAGGCGCTGGAGCAGCCGGTACTGGCCGACGACCGCGCGGGTGTCCCAGGGCCGGGAGACGTCCAGCGGGCCCATCGCCATCTCGTACAGGCGCAGCGTGTCGGCGCCGTACTCCGCGCAGATCTCGTCCGGGGTGACGGCGTTCTTCAGGGACTTGCCCATCTTGCCCAGGGTCCGGGAGACCTGCTCGCCGCCCAGGAAGTACGCGCCGTCGCGCTCCTCCACCTCCGCGGCGGGTACGGCGATGCCGCGGCTGTCGCGGTAGACGTACGCCTGGATCATGCCCTGGTTGAACAGCTTGTGGAACGGCTCCGCCGACGACACGTGCCCCAGGTCGAACAGCACCTTGGACCAGAAACGCGCGTACAGCAGGTGCAGTACGGCGTGCTCCGCGCCGCCCACGTACAGGTCGACGCCGCCGGTGGGCATGCCGTCGCGCGGGCCCATCCAGTAGCGCTCGACGGACGGGTCGACCAGCCGCTCGTCGTTGTACGGGTCGAGGTAGCGCAGCTCGTACCAGCACGAACCGGCCCAGTTCGGCATGGTGTTGGTCTCGCGCCGGTACGTGCGCGGGCCGTCGCCGCGCCCCAGGTCCAGGGTGACGTGCACCCAGTCGCCGTTGCGGGACAGCGGCGTCTCGGGCGAGGTGTCGGCGTCGTCCGGGTCGAAGGTGCGCGGGGAGTAGTCGTCGACCTCGGGCAGTTCCAGCGGCAGCATCGACTCGGGCAGCGGGTGGGCGACGCCCTCGTCGTCGTAGACGATGGGGAACGGCTCGCCCCAGTACCGCTGCCGGCTGAACAGCCAGTCCCGCAGCCGGTAGTTGACGGTCCCGGCGCCGATGCCCTGCTCCTCCAGCCACGCCGTGATCCGCGCCTTCGCCTCGACGACGCCCAGGCCGTCCAGCACGACGCGGCTGCCCGCCGAGTTCACGATCCGCGCGTCGTACGAGGAGAACGCGTCGTCCCAGGCGGCCGGTTCGGTGCCGCGCCCGTCCGAGGGCTCCACGACGCAGCGCATCGGCAGCTCGAAGGCGCGCGCGAAGGCGAAGTCGCGGTGGTCGTGCGCGGGGACGGCCATGATGGCGCCGGTGCCGTAGCCCATCAGCACGTAGTCGGCGATGAAGACGGGGACGCGCTCGCCGCTGACCGGGTTCACCGCGTGGGCACCGGTGAACACGCCGGTCTTGTCCTTGGCGTCGGCCTGCCGCTCGACGTCCGACTTGGCGGCGGCCTGCGCGCGGTACGCGGTGACGGCCTCGGCCGGGGTGGCGTGGCCGCCGGTCCACGCCTCGCGGGTGCCCTCGGGCCAGGCGGCGGGCACGATGCCGCCCTCGCCCGCGACCAGTTCGTGCTCGGGGGCGAGCACCATGTACGTCGCGCCGAACAGCGTGTCCTGCCGGGTGGTGAAGACGGTGATCGCGGTCTGTCCGCCGGCCCCGTCGCCGCCCGTCCCCGTGGTCTCGACGGGGAAGTCGACGCGGGCGCCCTCGCTGCGGCCGATCCAGTTGCGCTGCTGCAACTTGATCGCCTCGGGCCAGTCCAGCGGGTCCAGGTCGGTCAGCAGCCGCTCGGCGTACGCGGTGATGCGCATGTTCCACTGCCGCAGCCGGGACTTGAAGACGGGGAAGTTGCCGCGCTCGGAGCGGCCCTCGGCGGTGACCTCCTCGTTGGCCAGCACGGTGCCCAGCCCGGGGCACCAGTTGACGGGCGCGTCGGACGCGTACGCCAGCCGGTACCCGCCCAGCAGGTCCGCCCGCTCCGTACCGTCCAGGTCGCTCCAGTCGGCGCGGCCCTCGGGGGTGGGGCGGCGCCCGGACTCGAACTCGGCGACCAGTTCGTCGATCGGCCGCGCGCGGCCCGCCTCGTCGTCGTACCAGGAGTTGAAGATCTGGAGGAAGATCCACTGCGTCCAGCGGTAGTACGAGGTGTCGATCGTCGCGAACGAGCGCCGCTGGTCGTGCCCCAGGCCCAGGCGCCGCAGCTGCGAGCGCATCTGGCCCATGTTGGCCTCCGTGGACACCCGCGGGTGGGTGCCGGTCTGTACGGCGTACTGCTCGGCGGGCAGCCCGAACGCGTCGAAGCCCAGCGTGTGCAGGACGTTGTGGCCGGTCATGCGCTGGAAGCGGCCGTAGACGTCGGTGGCGATGTAGCCCAGCGGGTGCCCGACGTGCAGGCCCGCTCCCGACGGGTACGGGAACATGTCCATGATGAACTTCTTGGGCTTCGCCGCCGTCTCCGGGTCGCCGCCCAGGGAGCCCTCACCGGGGTTGGGCGCCTCGTACGTGCCGTGCTTGTCCCAGAAGTCCTGCCAGCGTGCCTCGATGTCGGCGGCCAGCGCCGCCGTGTAGCGATGGGGGGCCGCGCTCTCGGCGGCGTTCACGGTCTCGCTCATCGTCCTCAAGCTCCATCGGTCGTCTCTGCTTGCCGGGACCCGCCCGGGAAATGAAAAATCCCCTCGCACAGGAGGGGATGCCGCGCTGACTCCGGCCCCGTTCAGAGGGGGTCGGCGTTCCTCAGCGCGGCCCGCTAAGCAGAAGGCGTACGGCACGCATGCGCTCAGGGTACCGCAAGGGGCAGAGGCCCTCCGGGGCGTTCCGGAAACGCCGACGGCGTGTGCCCGGAACCTTCCCGAGCACACGCCGTGTGCCGATCACGTGGAGCTAAGGAGATTCGAACTCCTGACCCCTTGCATGCCATGCAAGTGCTCTACCAACTGAGCTATAGCCCCGAGAATGGTCCGCGCGGAAAACGCGGCCAGAGGTGTCACCGGAAGAATCCGGCGTCCGTCCTGTGGCGTCCCCGCTGCGGCGCTGCCCACTCTACACGCCCGCGGCACCGCTCCGCCAAAGCGATTCCCCCCGCGGCACCCCCGCCACCCGGCACTCCGTACGGGAGCCGCGCGCCACGGCCCGTACGGCCCGAACCGCCGCCGTACGGCGGGCCGTTGGGGAGGGCGCGGTGTCGTGTCAGGCCGTGGCGAAGGAGTAGAAACGCTTCAGCGTGCAGTGCTCGTCGAGCAGGCGACCGTAGATCGGCTCACCGTCCAGCTCGCGGTACGTCTCGATCGGGTCGCCCCTTATGATCAACGCCCGCGCGCAGTCCTCGCACCAGTACTGGAAGTCCGCGTTCACGGGCTCCATGTCGCGGACGATGGGAGTGCCGCTGCCGCACCAGTCGCACTTCCTGCTGTGAGCACCCATCAGTCAGCTCCAGGTGTGGCCACAGGCCGTGCACACGTAGGGAACTCCTCCATGTCGCCGAGGAACCGGGCGACCTCCGATGAACCGCAGGCGGGGCGCCGGAGAACCGTGGCAGGCATCGCTCCGCCCCTTCCGGCTCGCCCCGCCCCGTCCAGTCTTCCCGATTCTGCCATGTTCTTCCGTTCCGCAGCAGCCCCGGTCAGAGCCTCGCTCGGAGCTTCCGGCGAACGGGCGGAGGGGTGCCGGGGCGGGAACGGACCGGCGGCGGGGCGCGGCGGGGACGCGACGACCGCACAGCAGAAATCCCGCCCCTGGGACAGGGACGGGATCGGTGGTGAAACGGAACCGGAGTGGAGCTAAGGAGATTCGAACTCCTGACCCCTTGCATGCCATGCAAGTGCTCTACCAACTGAGCTATAGCCCCGGGTCGTGCGAACGGTCAGAAGCTTAACGGGTGCGGTGGCGGATTGAGAAATCGCCCCGTCCGCACCCCGCCGACCGCCCCGGCCGACGCCCGTACGCACCGGCCGTCACCCGCCGACGTACACCGCCAGTCGTCGTCAGTCGTCATCCCCGAGCACCGGTTCCGGCAGCGTCCCCGCGTTGTGCTCCAGCAGCCGCCAGCCGCGCGCGCCCTCGCCGAGGACGGACCAGCAGCAGTTGGAGAGACCGCCGAGCGCCTCCCACGTGCCGGGGTCCAGCCCCAGCAGCCGCCCGATGCTCGTACGGATCGTGCCGCCGTGGCTCACCACGACGAGCGTGCCGTCCTCCGGCAGCTTCTCGACGCTCCGCTCGATCACCGGCGCCGCGCGGTCCGCGACCTCGGACTCCAGCTCGCCGCCGCCGCGCCGCACCGGCTCGCCGCGCTTCCAGGCGGCGTACTGCTCGCCGTACCGCTCGACGATCTCCTCGTGCGTCAGCCCCTGCCAGACGCCCGCGTACGTCTCCCGCAGGTTCTCGTCGTGGGTGACGCGGAGGCCGGTGACGGCGGCCAGTTCGGCGGCCGTGGCACGGGTGCGCAGCAGGTCGGAGGCGAGGATCGCGTCCGGCTTCAGCCCGGCCAGCAGCCGCGCCGCGCGCCGGGCCTGCGCCAGCCCGGTCTCGGTCAGCTCGATGTCCGTCGAGCCCTGGAAGCGGCGCTCCAGGTTCCACGCCGTCTGTCCGTGCCGCCACAGGACGACGCGGCGCCCGCGGCTCACTCCGCGTCCCCGGAGTGCGCGGCCCCCCGCCCCAGTGAGGCCTTCGCGTCGTCGGGCAGCTCGATCTGCGGGCAGTCCTTCCAGAGGCGCTCCAGCGCGTAGTACACCCGCTCCTCGCTGTGCTGGACGTGCACGACGATGTCGACGTAGTCGAGCAGCACCCAGCGGCCCTCGCGCTCGCCCTCGCGGCGGGCGGGCTTCGCGCCGTGCTCCTTCAGCAGGTGCTCCTCGATGGCGTCGACGATCGACCGGACCTGCCGGTCGTTGGGCGCCGAGGCGAGCAGGAACGCGTCGGTCAGGGCGAGGACTTCGCTGACGTCGAACGCGACGATGTCGTGCGCGAGCTTGTCGGCGGCGGCCTGGGCGGCGGCTTCGACGAGCTCGAGGGAACGGTCCGTGGCTGTCACAGGCAGAGCTTTCGGTGGGAAGGGTCGGAAGGTCCGGGAGGTCCCGGACGGTGGAAGGGGCCGACCCGGACCGGCGGGTCCGGGCGGCGCACCCCAGGATCTCACGTACGGGCGCGGGCGCTCAGCCCTCGTAGTCCCCGCCGAGTTCCACCGTCACGTCCGCGTTGTCGGCGCCCTTCCCCTTCCGTACGGCGCTCTCCGCGAGCCCCAGCGTCTTGGCGACCTCCACGGCCTGCGTCTTGCGCGCCTCGTCCGCGTACGTCACCCGCGAGCCGCCGCCGCCCCCGCCCTGGCCGCCGTCGACGACGGTGAAGCCGCCGTTGACGAGTGCGACACGGGCCGCCTCCAGGTCGCCCCGGCCGCCCGCGCGGACGCTGACGGTGGGTGCGGCGCTCGGGTCGGAGTTCTTGACGGTGCCGCCGAGGATCTTCTTGGCGACGCTGTCGCTGGTGGTGCGGCTGAGGGTGCCGTTCGTCTCGACGGGCAGCACCTTCGTGTCGAAGGCGCCGTCCTTCGCGAGGGCCGAGAGGCCCGCGAGGGTCGCGCCGAGGGACTCCTCGGAGAGGGACGGGTCGAGGATCTGGCCGAGGGACTTCACGGTGTTGGTCGCGGAGGACCGGTCGCTGGACGTCTTCTGGAGCACGGCCTCCATGACCTGCCCGAAGCGCGCCAACTGCTTCGCCTCGTCCTCACCGGTGGCGCCGTACGTCGCGTACGCCACGGCCGCGCGCCCGTCGAGGCTGCTGCCCTCGCCGCGGGTGACGACGGGCTTGTCGCCCTTCTTCGCGCCGGGCACGTCGGTGTCGGTGTCGAGGGTGATGCCGCCGACGGAGTCGACGAGGATCTCCAGGTACGGGGTGTCCAGCCGCCAGGTGCCCTTGATCTGCGCGCCGAACAGCCGGTCCAGGGAGTCGCGGGTCGGGGTGGCGCCCTCGGACTCGACGGACTTGCCGAGGGTGGTGGTCGCGCCGTCGGCGGTGGACACGGCGAGGGAGTTGGGCAGCAGGAGCGTGGTGCCCTGCTTCGCGGTGGCGTTGTCGACGAGCAGTGCGGTGGAGCTGGCGTCGCTGTCGGTGGACAGCAGGTGGACGGCGAGCACGTCGCGCTTCTCGCCCGCGGCGGTCTTCCCGCCGTCGTCGCCGTCGTCGGAGCCGGGCAGCTTGCCCGCCTGCCAGAGGTAGCCGAGGCCGCCGACCACGGCGAGGACGAGGAGGACGACGAGCGCGCTCGTACGGTTCCGGCCGCGCCGCTTGGCCTCCTCGCGCCGTTCGGTGCGGCTCTCGCTGAACTTGAGCCAGTCGATGACGTCCTCGGAGTCGTCGGCCTCCTCCTCGACGAACGAGAACTGCTCGGTCTGGTAGCCGCCTTCGGGCTCCCGCTCCGCCGCGGGCGGCTCCGCCTGCCGCGGTACGCGCCCGCCGGTGTCGGCGGCGGGGCCGTACGGGTCGTACCCGGGGTCCGGCGCGTACGGGTCCGGTGCGTGCGGGTCCGGTGCGTGCGGGTCGGGTGCGTGCGGGGCCTGGACCGGCTGCTGGTGGCCGCTGTCGGTGGCCGGGCCGTACGGGTCGTAGCCGTACGGCTGCTGCCGCGGCAGCCGGCCCGTGTGCCCGACGTCCGCCGGGTCGGCGTAGCCGGTGGTCGGGTCGGCGTAGCCGGTCTGCCCCTGGTACGCGCCGTGGCCGGACTGGGAGCCGTAGGGGTCGTACGGGTCGTAGCCGCCGCCGTACGTCCCGCCCTGGTAGTCGCCCTGGTAGGCGTCCTGGACGGGCTGCTGGTGGCCGCTGTCGGTGGCCGGACCGTACGGGTCGTAGCCGTACGGCTGTTGCTGCTGTTGCTGACCGGTGTGCTGTTGCTGGTGCGCCTGCTGCGGGTCCTGCTCGTACACGGGGCGGCCGTACTCGTCGTAGCCGAGGACCCGGGGCTGCCGCCCGTACGGGTCGTAGCCGTAGCCGTCTGTCACGTGCGCGCCCCCACTTCCGCCCCGTTCCGGTACAGCTGCCGCTTGCTGATGTAGCGCACGACGCCGTCGGGCACCAGGTACCAGACCGGATCGTCGCGTTCCACCCTCGCACGGCAGTCCGTCGAGGAGATGGCCAGCGCGGGGACCTCCACGAGGGAGACCCCGCCGTCCGGCAGCCCCGGGTCCGCCAGCGGGTGGCCGGGCCGGGTGACACCGATGAAGTGCGCGAGGGAGAACAGCTCCTCCGCGTCCCGCCAGGTCAGGATCTGGGCGAGGGCGTCGGCGCCGGTGATAAAGAAGAGGTCCGCGTCCTCGTGCTCGGCCCGCAGGTCGCGCAGGGTGTCGATGGTGTACGTGCGGCCGCCGCGTTCGATGTCGCTGCGGCTCACGGAGAACTGCGGGTTGGACGCCGTCGCGATGACGGTCATCAGATAGCGGTCCTCCGCCGGGGACACCTGCTGGTGACTCTTCTGCCACGGCTCGCCCGTCGGCACGAACACCACCTCGTCGAGGTGGAACCGTGCGGCGACCTCGCTCGCCGCGACCAGGTGACCGTGGTGGACGGGGTCGAAGGTGCCGCCCATCACGCCCAGTCGGCGCCTGGCGGTAGCGGGCACTGCGTCCTCTTCCATGCGTGCCGACCTTAGCCGCTGCGAGCGCGCGCCGGAGGCGGCGCTCAGCGGTCCCGGTTGAAGCGGGTGGTGATCCACAGGAGCAGGAACAGGGCGAGCAGCGTGCCGCCGCCGATGACGTACGCGCTGAGGCTTTCGTACGCGCCGCCGTGTTCTTCGCCGCCGCCGGAGGCGACGGTGACGAGGGTGTCGTGCACGGAGCTGGTCGGAGTCATCGTCGGCTGAACCTATCCAGGAGGAAGCGGGCAGGGACCTGTCCGCGACATCGTATGCGGGCCGTCCGCGCGTGCTCACGCCGACCGTGCGCTGACGCGCGCGCAGGGCGTACGCGGTGGGCGCGGGCTCGGCGCGGGCGACCGCCCCGGTGTCCCGGTCGGGCGCGCAGCCGCACGTGCCGGGCGTCCTCGCCGACGTGCCCGGCCGCGTCGACCCGGCGCAGCCCCCTCGTCCCCGATTGTCCCGGCTTGGGAACGGTCCGCCGTGCCGGTCCGTTGCACCCTCTAGGCTGGGCGATCCATCCGACGAGGGGGAGCAGGACATGACAAACAGTACGGACGGCACCGAGCGCCTCCCCGGTCGCGACCGGCGCCGCTTCCCCGGGATCTCCTCCCGGGCGTACGAGCACCCGGCCGACCGGTCCGCCCTGGTGGCGCTGCGCAAGCTCACCGGGTTCGACACCGTGTTCAAGGCGCTCAGCGGGCTGCTGCCGGAGCGCAGTCTGCGCCTGCTCTTCCTCTCCGACTCGGTGCGCGTGGGCGACGAGCAGTTCGCGCACCTGCACGCGATGCTGCGCGACGCCTGTTACATCCTGGACCTGGAGAAGGTCCCGCCGATGTACGTCACGCAGGACCCGAAGCCGAACGCGATGTGCATCGGCCTGGACGAGCCGATCATCGTGGTCACCACCGGCCTCGTGGAGCTGCTCGACGAGGAGGAGATGCGGGCCGTCGTCGGGCACGAGGTGGGGCACGCGCTCTCGGGCCACGCGGTGTACCGCACGATCCTGCTGTTCCTCACCAACCTCGCGCTGAAGGTCGCCTGGATCCCCCTGGGGAACGTGGCGATCATGGCCATCGTCACCGCGCTCCGCGAGTGGTTCCGCAAGTCGGAGCTGTCGGCCGACCGTGCCGGGCTGCTCGTCGGGCAGGACCTCCAGGCGTCGATGCGCGGCCTGATGAAGCTGGCCGGGGGGAACCATCTGCACGAGATGAACGTGGACGCGTTCCTCAAGCAGGCCGAGGAGTACGAGGCGGGCGGCGACCTCCGGGACTCCGTCCTGAAGATCATGAACGTGCTGCCGCGCACCCACCCCTTCACCACCGTCCGCGCCGCCGAGCTGCGCACCTGGGCGGCCAGCCGCGACCACCAGCGGATCATGGAGGGGCACTACGACCGGCGTGAGGACGACAAGACCTCGTCGGTCACGGACTCGTTCAAGCAGTCCGCCAGCCACTACGGCGAGTCGATGAAGAACAGCAAGGACCCGCTGGCGACGCTCGTCCGGGACATCGCGGGCGGCGCGGGCGACCTCGGCGGCAAGCTCCGCGACACGTTCACCGGCGGCAACCGCGGGAGCGGTGGCAGCGGCGGGGCGAACGGCGGCGGGGAAGGCAACGGGAACGGCGGCGGGGCCAGGCCCGGCGCCGAGTAGGCGTCGGCCGGGGTTCGGAAGCCTCGCCGCCGGCCACCCTCAGCCGCGCGTCACCGGCCGGTGGGGCGCGGCTGCGCCGAGTCGGACAGGACGCCGCAGAGCGAGGCCCGGGACCGGTCCCGGGCGTACGGGTCCGTCCCGGCGGGCCCGTCGTCCTCCGCCCGCTGCCCCGCCAGCAGCGGTGTCAGCGCCCGCGCCGAGTCGGCGGTGCAGGCCGTCGGCCCGGCCCGTACGGCGGACTGCGCGACCTGGAGCTGGTGGTCCCGCAGGTCGTCGCGCCCGAAGTGGAACCGCATCTCGCGGCGCACGGTGAACAGCGACGCGCCCTTCTCGGCCTCCGCCCCCTTCCCCGCGCTGGCGGGGCGCAGCGCGTAGACGAAGACGTGGTCCGCGGTGACCTCCAGCAGGTTGGGGCCGACCTCCTGGACGGTGAGGCTGCCGTTGACGCGTACGTCCCGGTCGGCGAGCGCGACCCGCGCCGGGTCGAAGCGCACCATCCAGCCGGTCGCCGCGTGCCGCCCGTCGTCGCGGGGCCGCTCCAGGCTCCGGTCGAACTGCTCCAGCTGCGCCGGGTCGAGGAGGATGCGCACGGACCGGGACGCGTTCCCCAGCAGCACCTCCGGGTCCAGGGAGCTGGCCACCACGTAGTCCTTGGCGCCGGTGAGCGCCGCCAGGACCTGGCTCTCCGAGAAATGGTCGCTGCCGTGCGCGTCGGGCAGGGTGACGCCGTCGGCGCCGGTCCGGAACTGGGCCGCCGGACTGTGCTCGAACAGGTCCTCCGGCGTCGACCCGGGCACCTCGCCGCGCGGCGCGAGCGGCAGCGTGGTGACCCGCATCGGCTCGACGGCGCGCTGGGCGGCGCCCGGGTACGGGTTCTGGAGGCCCATGTAGACGGCGGTGGCGAACGCGACGACGATCAGCAGCACCAGTACGACGCCCTGCCGGGAGGCGCCCGCCGCACCGACGGCGCCGAGGCCCTTGCCGCCGACGCGGGCGGGTCGGGTGCGTACGGCGGCGTGCTCCTCGTCGTCCATCCGCTCCTGCGCGGAGAACTCCTGGAGCCGCGCGGCCTCGACGAACGACTCGTCGAAGACGAGCGCGCCGTAGTCCTCGTCACCGCCTCCCGGGCTGCCGTCCGGCGGTCCCTGGGGAGGTTCTTCACGCCCGGCCATAAGGACAGAGTAGGTCCGCGGGCACGCTCGTAAACGCGGTGGTGCGGTTCAACTTCGCGGGGTGGCAGCACGGTTCACGTCGGCGGCCCGGTCCCGGGGCGACGCCGGGGCCCTCGCGACCCGCGGTCACGGGCCCGCCGCGGAACGCGTCCGGGACGCGGCCCGCCGCCGACCAGGCTCAGCCCGCTCCGGCGCCCGCGTCCGCCCCGTCCGACGCGGACGGCGGGTCCGCCGGGGAGACCCGCTCCCGGTCCTCGGGTGAGGCGCCGACCCCGCTGGTCGCGGGCGGCGGCGAGGGCTCCTGGCGCCCGCCGGACGCGCCGCGGTACACCGCGGAGAACGCCATCGCCACCACCCCGATGCCCATCACCACGGCGAGCACCCAGGCCACCGGCCGCTGCCAGCGGGCGTGCCCGCGGTAGGGCGGCGGGGGGCCGTCGTGCGGGCCGTAGGCGTAGCCGAAGTCGGCGCCGTGCTCGTACGCCGGGTCGTGGTCGTAGGGGTCGGCGTGGCCGGTCAGGTAGTCGTCGTACTCGCCGTAGGTGATGCGGCGGCGGCCCGGCCCGCCGAAGCCCTCGGGGGCGTCGGGGTCGAACTCGCCGTCGGCGCCCGGCCCGTAGCCGAACCGATCGTCGTGCGGACGGCCCGGCTCGGTCTCGGCATGGGACTGCGCGGCGGCCAGTATCCGTTCGGCCGCGGTCGGTTCGTGCACCTCGGCTGCCCGCACGAAGCGCTCGTCGAAGACCACGGAGGCGAACTCGTCGTCCGCGCCCCCGTGGTGGCGGTCGTCGGGCTCCTCACCGTCCGGGAACGGCTGGCCCCCCACTTCGTCCGGCACGCGCCCCAGCGTAGTCCGACACGGTCGATTTGGGCAGGGAGAGCCGAAATCATTCCGTGATGCGAGACGCGGCGGCGGCTCCCCCGGCCCGCGCGGCGGTCAGTCGCGGACGTGGCCGTCGCCCGTGACCACGTACTTCGTCGAGGTCAGCTCGGGCAGCCCCATCGGGCCGCGCGCGTGGAGTTTCTGCGTGGAGATGCCGATCTCGGCGCCGAAGCCGAACTGGCCGCCGTCGGTGAACCGCGTCGACGCGTTCACCATCACCGCCGTGGAGTCGACCAGCGTGGTGAAGCGGCGGGCGGCCGAGGCGTCGCGCGTGACGATCGCCTCCGTGTGCCCGGACGTCCAGCGGCGGATGTGCCCGACGGCGGCCTCCAGGGACGGTACGACGGCGGCGGCGATGTCGTACGAGAGGTACTCGGTGCCCCAGTCCTCATCCGTCGCGGGCACGACGGCGGCCCCCGCCGTGGTGCCCGCCCGCTGCCACGCCGGGTCGCCGTGCACGGTGACGCCCGCCCCGGTGAGCGCGGCGAGGGCGCGCGGCAGGAACGCGTCCGCGATCCCGGCGTGCACGAGGACGGTCTCGGCGGAGTTGCAGACGCTGGGGCGCTGCGCCTTGGAGTTGACGAGGATGTCGACGGCCATGTCGAGGTCGGCGTGCTCGTCGACGTACACGTGGCAGTTGCCGACGCCCGTCTCGATGACGGGCACCGTGGACTCCTCCACGACCGTACGGATCAGCGAGGCGCCACCGCGCGGGATGAGCACGTCGACGAGGCCGCGCGCCCGCATCAGCTCCTTGACCGACTCGCGGCTCCCGCCCGGCACCAACTGCACGGCGTCGGCGGGCAGTCCGGCCCCGGCGACGGCGTCGCGCAGCACGGCGACGAGCGCGGTGTTGGAGGCGTACGCGGAGGAGGAACCGCGCAGCAGCACGGCGTTGCCCGACTTGAGGCAGAGGGCGGCGGCGTCCACGGTGACGTTGGGGCGGGCCTCGTAGATGATCCCGACGACGCCGAGGGGGACCCGTACCTGCCGCAGCTCCAGGCCGTTCGGCAGGGTCGAGCCGCGTACGACCTCGCCCACGGGGTCGGGCAGCGCGACGACGTCGCGCACGTCGGCGGCGATGGCCGCGATCCGCTCGGTGGTCAGGGTCAGCCGGTCGACGAGGGAGTCGGGGGTGCCGGCGGCGCGGGCCCTGGCGATGTCGTCGGCGTTGGCCGCGACGATCTCGGCCGCGCGGGCGGGCAGCGCCTCCGCGACGGCGAGCAGCGCGGCGTCCCGGGCCGTACGGGGCAGCGGGGCCAGTTCAGCGGCGGCGTCGCGGGCGCGTACGGCGGTGGCGGTCACGGACGGTTCCGCGCCGCCGCCCGCCGTGGGGGCGTGCGGGGTGCCGGAGCTGGCGGGGGTGCCCGGGGTGCCGTCTTCGGTGCTCGTACGCGTCATGCGAGGCAGCCTAGGCGATGCCCGGCGCGGGCCACCGGCACAGCGGTCGGCCCCCGCCACAGCCGGTCCACCACGGGTCAGCGCCGCCCCAGCGCGTCGAACAGCTGCCCCGCCCGCGTAGGTTCCCGCAGCAGCCGCTCCACCAGCGGCCCGGTGCCCGGGTCGCCGCCGCCCTCCCGCGTCTCGCGCTCGGTCTCGTCGAGGTACTCCGCGACGGGCCGGGCGTCGGCGGCCAGCGCCACGTGGCCACCGGCCACCGCCGCGTGCACCGTGGCGTGGTCGAGGCCCGCCTCCGCGAGCCGCCGCCCGCCCTCGTAGCCGGTCCGGGACGCGTCCTCGGCTGTCAGGTGCGGGTACCGGAGCGCGACCTCGTACGTGGCCAGGACGGCGAGCAGTACGTGCTCGGTGCCCGGCGCGGTGGGGCGCGCGCCGAGGCGGTGCGCCTGCTCGTACGTCTCCATGCGGACCCACCAGGCGGGCCGCGACGCCCAGTTGACGGCGATCCTCCGCAGCAGCCAGCGGCGCCAGAAGGTGGCCCGCTGGTAGTGGGCGCGGCCGAGCAGCACCTCGCGGGTGGGGTGCAGCAGGGTCGGCAGCGGGTCGTCCGCACCGCCGGGCGGCGGGGCGGGGGTGCCGTCGAGCCGGGCGCGTACGGCCCGCGGGGAGGTGCCGCACAGCGCGAGCACCTCACCGGCGCGGTTGTCCTCCTCCAGCAGCGCCCGCAGCAGGTGTTCGACGCCGAGCTTCGCGGCGCCCGCCCGTTCGGCGTGCTCCATGGCGGCGGTCACCGCGTCGGCCGCCGCGCCGGTGAGGCGCACGCGTTCCTCGCCGTCCTCCCCGAGGACGTCGGTGGAGGCGACGCCCGCCGCGTCCCCGTGGTCGACGGTGCGCCAGGCGTCGTCCTTCCCGTCGCGTTCCCGTACGATCGCCGCCGCCGTCGTACGGGTCAGCCCCTCGTCCGCGAGGGCCTGCCGTACGGCTCCCCTGGCCGCGGTCATGGCGACCAGCAGGTGCTCGGTGCCGACGAGTTCGCCGCGGTCACCGCGGGCGCCCCGGGCGGCGCCGAGGAGGCCCACCATGTTCCAGTCGGACGGCTTGATCGTGTTCATGCGGCCCATCCCTCTTCCCCGTTCCCCTGGTTCCCGTCGCCCCGCGGTCCGCTGCTCCTGGGTGGCAGCGTGGCCGAACGGGGGCGGTGGGCGCATCGCCCGACGGTCGCGCCGGCGCCGTACCTTCGGACGGGGCCGGGCCGGGGAACGTGGTCCGATCGGCGCTGGAACGGGACCGGCCGCATGGTGTACGGGGGCGCACGGGCGACGGGCCCCGCCTAGGCGGTGTCCACCTAGAACGGGTGGACCCCCACGGGTGTCGCCGGTGCCGGGCCGTAGCCCTCCGCGACCCGCTGGTGGTACGTCTCCCGGCCGACGACCTCCAGGCCGACGATCTCCCACGGCGGCAGGCTCGCGGAGGAACGGTGCTCGCCCCACAGCCGGAGCGCGACGGCCGCGGCGTCGTGCAGGTCGCGCGCCTCCTCCCAGTACCGGATCTCGGCGTGGTCGTGCGCGTAGCGGCTGGTGAGCAGGAACGGGTGGTCGTGCGCGAGCTGTTCGAGGGAGCGCCGCACCTCCCGCAGGGGTGCCTCCTCGCCCGCGACGCTGAGCGTGATGTGCCAGAGCCGCGCCGCCTCGGCCGCGGCCGTACGCTCCGCCCCGGCCGTGGGGGCGACTCCGTCGGACACGGGCCAGGGGCTGGTGGCGCCGCTGGGCTGGGGCGAGCCCACGTCGACGCTGGCCAGTCGTCTCACCGGGGGCCTCCTGAAGTGCTGCGGCTGCACAAGGGGGCCGCGTGCGCGTACGGGCCCCGCCACAAAGTTGACCAGTCCGCGCGGGCCCCCGTGGCGTTTTTGCCGAAGGTGTCCGTGGAAAGACCAGTCTTTTTCCGATCTCGCACACATGTGACGGTGGTCAGCCAGTCGTGACGGTACGGTCGGCGTCCCGTGCCCCACCGGCCCCACCGCCCCGGCGACGGCTCACCCGGCGCGGGGCGCCCTACGGCCGCAGCACCACCAGGTCGTCCCGGTGCACCACCTCGCGCTCGTACGCCGGGCCCAGCTCGCGCGCCAGGTCCCGGGTCGAGCGGCCGATGAGGCGGGGGATCTCCGCCGCGTCGAAGTTGACCAGTCCGCGCGCCACCGCCCGCCCGGCGCCGTCGCGCAGCTCCACGGGGTCACCCGCCGTGAACTCCCCCTCCACGCGCGCGATCCCGGCGGGCAGCAGCGAGCTGCGCCGCTCCACCACGGCCCGTACCGCCCCGTCGTCCAGCACCAGCGCGCCGCGCGGCACCGAGGCGTGCGCCAGCCACAGGAGCCGCCCGCGCGCCCGCCGCCCGGTGGGGTGGAAGTACGTGCCGGTGGCGCCGCCCGCGAGGGCCTCGCCCGCGTACGGGGCGGAGGTGAGGACCACCGGTACGCCCGCGGCGGCCGCGATGCGCGCGGCCTCGACCTTCGTCACCATGCCGCCGGTGCCGACGCCGGAGCGGCCCGCGCTGCCGATGTCCACGCCCGCGAGGTCGGCGGGGCCGGTGACCTCGGCGATACGGGTGGTGCCGGGCGTCGCCGGGTTGCCGTCGTAGAGCCCGTCGACGTCGGAGAGGAGCACGAGCAGGTCGGCCCGTACGAGGTGGGCGACGAGCGCGGCCAGCCGGTCGTTGTCCCCGAAGCGGATCTCGTCGGTGGCGACGGTGTCGTTCTCGTTGACGACGGGGAGGGCGCCCATGGCGAGGAGCTGTTCGAGGGTTCGGTAGGCGTTGCGGTAGTGGGCGCGGCGGCTGGTGTCGTCGGAGGTGAGGAGCACCTGGCCGACGCGGCGGCCGTACCGCGCGAAGGACGCGGCGTACCGGGCGACCAGCAGGCCCTGGCCCACGCTGGCCGCCGCCTGCTGGCGGGCCAGGTCGCGCGGGCGGCGGGCCAGGCCGAGCGGGGCGAGTCCGGCGGCGATGGCGCCGGAGGAGACGAGGACGATCTCCTTCGCCTCGTACTTGGCGAGGGAGTCCACGAGCGCGTCCACGCGGTCCGCGTCGAGGCCCCCGGCGGAGGTGGTGAGGGAGGAGGAGCCGACCTTCACGACGATCCGGTGCGCGGCTGCGACGTCCGGCCGCGGGCCCGGGGGGCGGGGCGCGGGCCGCCCGTGTCCGTCATCCACGGGACCGTGCCCGTCCTGTCCCGCACCGTGCTCGTCGCGTTCCGACCCGTCCTGCCCTGACACGTACGCCGTCCCCTTGTCCTGCCGCTCGTCCCGCCGCGTGGCCCCGGCCTGCCGCGTCGCACTGCCGTGCCCACCGGGTCCCGGGCGCGGGTGGCGTCGGCGGGAGCGAGGGCGGCGTGCGTGCGCGGCGCCCCGTACCCGCCGTCGCGGATCACCGCAGGTCGGTCACGGGCCGTCGCGGGCAATGTAGTCGAGCGCGGGGGTCCACCGCGCGCGTGTTTCACCCGCTGGACAGGAAGGGCCTTCACGGCATAGGGGAGGATTTCCGCGCGCGGGAGGTTACAGAAAATTGTCATCCGGGCGACGACAGGCATACGGTCAGGCGTCAACAAGCGGAAGCACACCCCCCTCACCCGTGTGCCCACCCTCAGCTACCCTCCCCCGCCAGGAGCTCAGCCCGTGCCCTCTGCCGGACTCTCCCCCCGACGCGCTGTCCAGCTGGCGGCGCTGTCCGCCCTGCTGCTGCTGTACTCGCTCCAGCTCGCGGGCGCCCTGCTGCCGCACACCGCGCTGTTCGTCGCGGCCTCCGCCCTCGGGCTCGTGCTCGACCTCTACCTCCAGCACCGGCAGCCGGGACTGCTGGCCCTGCTGGGCAAGGTCCGCTTCGACGTCGTCACCCGGCAGCTGCTGCGCGACATGCTCGTCGTCGTCGGGCTGGTGCGGCTGCCGGACGTCGAGCCCGTCGAGGAGATGGGCGTCGTCCCGCTCCTCCTCGGCTGCTACGCCGCGCACTTCTTCTGCCAGGGCGTCGCCCTGCTCGTACGGCGCAGCCGGACGCTCCCCATTGTCACCCGGAACGTCGACGCCTCCGCCCTCGGGCTGTCCGCCGCGCCGCCCCGGCTGCTGCTCCGGCAGCCGAGCCGACGGCTGCTGCGCTTCATGAGCCCGGCCACGGCGGGGTTGCTGGCGACGGCCGTCACCTCCGACAGGGAGTGGGCGCTGGCCGGGCTCGGCGCCTCGCTGCTGCTGTCCGTGGTCGCCGCCGGGTACCTCGGTACGTGGCTGCTGCCCCGCAAGCGGCTGCCGGACGAGGCGCGGGTGCTCGCCTGGCTGGACGACTGGCTGGCGGACTACCGGCCGACGACCGGCATGTACTTCTCCGGCGGCGCGACCTCCGCGTACCAGGCCAACATGTGGCTGGACACCCTCGCCGCGCTCGACGGGCGGCCGATCATCGTGCTGCGCGAGCGCTTCATGGTGCAGAAGATCGAGGCGACGGACGTGCCGATCGTCTGCATTCCCAAGGTCGCGCACCTGATGCACTTGGAGCACTCGACGCTGAAGACGCTGCTGCACCCGGCGAACTCCGGCAAGACGTCGCAGGTGCTGCGCATCCCCACGATCAAGCACGCGTTCACCAACCACGGCGAGAGCGACAAGCTGTCGTCCTGCAACCCGTACGCCAAGGCGTACGACGAGGTGTGGGTCGCCGGACCGGCCGCCCGCGAGCGCTACCAGCTGGCGGACATCGGCGTCGACGACCGCGACGTGGTGGAGGTCGGCAGGCCGCAGCTGGCGCCGATCGAGCCGTACGCCGGGCCGCCCGCCCCCGGTGGCTTCACCACCGTGCTGTACGCGCCCACCTGGGAGGGCTGGACGGACGACCCGGGCAACACCTCGGTGATCCTCGCGGGCGAGAACATCGTGCGCGGACTGCTCGCCGACCCGGCCGTACGGCTGCTCTACAAGCCGCACCCCATGACCGGCTCCGTCGACCCGCGCGCGGGCGAGGCGAACCGGCGCATCCAGGCGATGATCACCGAGGCCAACTCCGGCCGCTCCGGCGCCCGTCCGGGCCCGGAGGCCGAGGCGGAGCTGCGGCGTCGCACGGACGAGCTGGACCGGCTGACCAGCACCGCGTTCCGGGCGAGCGTGGACGAGGCGGAGCGGATGATGCTCCAGTCCCGGCCGGACGGCGGGCACGCCGCCGCCGTCACCGCCGCGCGGGAGGCGTGGGAGGCGGCGTACTGGGCGTCGTTCCCGGCGTGGGAGCACCAGATCATCACCGGCCCCCGGCCGGGCATCTACGCCTGCTTCAACCAGGCGGACCTGCTCGTCAGCGACGTGTCCAGCGTCGTCTCGGACTACCTCAGCAGCGAGAAGCCGTACGCGGTCGCCAACACCAGCGGCCTGTCCGAGCGCGACTTCCGCGCGGGCTTCCCGACCGTACGGGCGGCCGCGATCCTGTCGCCGTCCGCCACGGAGGTGCCGGAGCTGCTGGCGTCCGTACGGGAGCCGGGCCGGGACGGGCTGGCGGCGGCGCGCGCCGTGCTGAAGACGCACCTGCTGGGGCCGTCGGACCCGCCGTCGCTGGCGCGGTTCAACCGCGCGGCGCTCGACCTGTGCGCGGCGGCGGACGCCCGCAACAGCCGCGCGGCGGCCCGTACCGGCTCGGACATCCCGGGCCAGCGGGACGACGCGGCGGCGGGCGGGAGCGCGACGGAGAGCGCCGGGACCGGCGAGGACGCGGAGCCCGGCCCGGCCGGTACGGGCGGTGGCGCGCGGCCGACGGAGCCGAGCGGCGCGGAGGACCCGGCCCTGCGCGCCTGACGCGGCACGCGGCACGTACGAAGGAGGCCGGGCCCCCACCCGTCGGTGGGGGCCCGGCCTCCTTCGCGTACGCGGGCGGGTCGGATCAGCGCGGCGGCTCCGCCGGCGACTCCGGGTAGAAGTCGCGCGGGCGGCCCGCGTTGTCCTTCAGGCGGCCGAGCAGGCTCGACGGGTACTCCACGAGCCAGTAGCTCGCCCACGCCACCGGCAGCGCGACCGCCAGCACGATCAGCGTGGCGAGCGGGTACGCGCTCTGGTCGGTGGGCAGCAGACCCGAGTCGTACAGCTGGAGCAGCACCGGCTCGTGCCAGATGAAGAGGCTGTAGCTGACCAGGCCCACCCAGGTCAGCGCCCGCGACCGCAGCAGCCCGTGCGCCGGTACGCGGCGGGCGACGTGCACCGTGCCGTACAGCATCACGGCCCACAGCACGCTCGCGGCCGGGTGGTAGAACATGAACGTCGCGTTCTCCGGTGCCGAGTCGTACGACAGCCAGTACAGGCCGAGGGCCGCGGACACCGTGAGCGCCGTGGCGACGCCCGGACCGACGCGGCCGCGGTCGCCGAGGGCGACCTTCAGCACCGCCAGGCCCATCCCGGCCGCGAAGCCGCCGAACCGCGCCTGCGGACCGAAGTACACCGGCCAGTCGGTGTGCGGGACGTGCCAGCCGTAGTGGGCCAGCGCGATCCACGCCACCGGGATGACGAACAGCGCCAGGCAGCCGCTCGCGCAGGCGATCACGCGCGCCCGGCGGGTGCGCAGCGCGCGGCAGCCGCGGATCGCGAGCGGGCCGATGGCCACCAGCGCCAGGTAGAAGATCACCTCCAGCGACAGCGACCAGGCGGGCCCGAGGGTGTAGAAGATCCGGTCGCGGTCGAAGACGTGGGTGAACGTGAGGTGTTCGACCAGGTCCAGCCAGTCGCCGGGGAGGGTGGGGTTGCGGGTGGCCCACACGACGAGCACCGCGAGGAAGTACAGGGGCACGATCCGGACGGCCCGCCGGAAGAGGAACGCGCTGGCCGGGCGGACCGAGCCGCCGTCGATCGCGGCGCGGGCGTACGAGATGGTCAGCAGGTACGCCGACGTGACGAAGAAGAGGTCGATGACCTCCAGGGAGATGAGCGCGGCCAGGTACGGGTTGTCCAGCGGGGCGTGGGCGCCCTGCGCGTCGTAGCGGTAGTACTGCTGCCACACGTGGAAGACGACCGTGCTGAGCGCCGCGAGTCCGCGCCAGCCCTCGATCTCCCGGCCGCGGCTGCGGGCGGGCGTCCCCTCGGGCGGCCCGGACCGGCGGCCGGAGCCGGGGCCCTTCGCGGCGCCCGAGCCGGAGCCGGGGCCCGTTCCCGTACCCGAGCCCGTTCCCGTGCCGGACGCCGGTACGGTCCCGGCGCCGGGCGGTGGCGCGGTGGCCGTACCGGCGGGGGCCGTGCCCGTTCCCGTACCGGCTGTCGCTGCGGTCGCGGTCACGGCGCCGACACCTCCCGCCCGTCCGCCGCGCCCGCCTCGGCCGCGCGCGGGGTGACCCGCCACTGCCGCTCGCCGAGCGCCTCCTTCAGATGGGCGTGCCGCGCCACCATGTTCTTGAAGTGCGAGTAGAAGACCGTCGACACCAGCAGGTAGCTCCAGAACCAGCGGCGCCTGCGCCGCAGTTCGGGCACCGCCAGCCGCCACGCGAACACCGCCTGCACGACGCCCGCCGACAGCGTGAACAGCATCGCCAGCACGCACACCGGCACCGCCCAGTCCATCGCCAGCGGGCCGCCCTCACGCCACATCGAGAACAGCAGCACGGGCAGGATCTGGAGCGTCAGCCACGGCTGCACCTCGCGCCAGCCCAGCAGCACGAACAGGCCCAGCTTCTGCCGCCGTGTGAACGACGGCGAACGCAGGCCCCGCCAGAGGTACTTGAGCGACACCTGGAGCCAGCCCTGCGCCCACCGGGACCGCTGGTTCCACAGCGACCCCAGCATCGTGGGCGCCAGCTCCCGCGACACCAGCGACCGGTCGACGGCGAACCGGGCGCCCTCGCCCAGCGCGCGCATCGTCGAGTCGATGTCCTCCGTCAGCATCGAGCCGTGCATCCGGGTGCGCGCCAGCACGTCCGTACGCCAGAAGCCGTTGGAGCCGCCGAACACGCCGAACCCGTAGAGCCGGGTGCGGCCGGGGTGGCTCACCGCGTAGATCGCCTCGAACTCGACGGCCACCAGCCGCGACACCCACGAGCTGGCGCCGTTGCGTATCACGCAGTGGCCCTGCACCACGTCGTAGCCGTTCGACAGCCAGTGCCACGCCTGTTGGAACGCGCCCGGCGCCGGATGGTGGTCCGCGTCGAAGACGCCGACGATCTCGCCGTGCACGCGCGTCACCGCCGCGTTGACGTTCTGCGCCTTGGACGTGCTGCCCTGCACCGGCAGCAGCACCAGCCGGGGGTCGCGCCGCGCCATGTCGCGGAGGGTGTCCTCGACGGGCAGCGGGTGCGGGGTGTTGTAGGCGAGGACGATCTCCAGCCCGCCCGGGTACTCCAGCGCGAGGAACGACTCCACGGTGTCGACGATCGTCGCCGCCTCGTTCGGCAGGTACGCGGCGATCACCGCGCTGGCCGGCGGGTACGGCTGCGTGGGACGCTCCGGCCGGGCCACCGCGTCGAGCGAGAAGACGCACTCCAGCACGATGAGCGCGGCCGACGTCAACAGGCCCGCGACGACCGCCCAGTAGACGACGCCGACGACGTCCCAGCCCAGCGCGTACAGCTCCATGTAGAGCGCCAACGGCACGCCCACGCCGATCACCAGCACCAGCACGGGCGACAGCGCCGTCAGCACCGCGCGCACCGCCGTCCGCAGGCGGCCGGGGCGTTGGGCGGTGCCGCGCATCCACGGCTCGTAGCGCACCGGCAGCAGGTCGCGGTGGCTCATCGACTCCACGGACGCGTCGGCGGCGCGGCGCACCGCCTCTCGGTGGCCGGTGTCGCCCAGCGGCGTCCAGCCGATGGCCGGGGTCAGCCGTACGTTCTCGTCCGCGACGATGAAGCGGGTCCCGGCCACGGCGTTCGCGAAGTCCTGGAGCGCGCGGCGCGCGGCGTCCTCGTCCACGCCCGGCACGAGCACCAGCAGATGCCCCTCCTCGTCCCAGCCGAGGCGTACGGCCGCGCCGTCCAGCCGCTCCGCGACACCGGCCAGCCGCTCGGCGACCTCGCGCCGCACGCGGTGCCCCAACCGGGCCTCCAGCGCCTGCATCTCGGCCACCGCGACGACGGCGACGGCGCCCGCGCGGCGCCCGAGGGCGGGGCGGCGCAGCTCGCGGTCCAGCTCGTCGAGGAAGTGCGTACGGGAGTAGAGGCCGGTACGCGGGTCGCGCAGCAGCTTCTCCACGGGCACCGGCACGCGGCGGAGCTTCGCGTCGATGCGCGCGGCGAGTTCCGCCGGGTCGCAGGAGGCGGGGAGGCAGTCGTCGGCGCCGTACCGCAGCATGTCCACGACGGCGTCCGGCGCCGGGTCGGCGACGAGCACCAGCAGCGGCAGGGCGCCGCCCGCGGGCACGGCCCGTATCCCGGCTATCACCTCGGCGGCGGGCGGGACGTGGCCGCCGGGCTCGTGGAGGGCGACGATCACGTCCGGGGGCGTCCGCAGCATCTGCTCCTCGACGGCGCCGGGGGCGGCGTAGCCGATCTGGTGCCCGGTGGACAGCAGGGACTGGGTGAGCCGTTCACGTCCGGGCCCCGGCACGGCGACGACGAGCACGCGCCCCCGGCTGTGGGACGCGGGCTGCCGCTGGGTGGGCAGCGTCGCGGTGGCGGAGGACGGCTGAGCGGACGGTGGGGGGTACGCCGGTCCGGATGGCGACGGGGCCGACGGCTGCGATCGGTGCGAAGTGAGCACCTTGCAACGTCCTTCCTCAGGTCAGGAGTTACGGCGGCTGGTCGGGCCGCCGGTGCGCGGCGCGACGGCGTCGCGCGGCAGTGCGTGTGTGCAGATGCGTACGCGCGTCGCGGGACCACTGGTCAGGCGGTCCGTGCCCGTGGTCGGCGGGCGGCGGCGACGGAGGTGGCGCGTACGCGTACCGGATCGACACTGACCCGGTGGGCCACTCCAGACTCGGCGGCCACTGTGACGTCGTACCTTCCTGCGCGTAACACTCACATGAAGTCCTCACAGTTGACCCGCGAGGAAGAGGTGTTCGCGCCGTGAAGGGCCCAGGCGTGCCGAGGTGCGGGCCCGTCCGTGGCTCCTCTCCGCGCCGACACGGAGTCTCCCGTCGGCAGGTGCCGCACGAGCCCGTCGTCGCAGATCCTGACCGTGCGGCATCGACCGCCGCAACCCTCACCGCACCCCTGCCCCATCCCGATCACACCGTGCGCACATCGCGATCGCATCCACCCGGGTACGGGCACGGGATGCTCTCGTCCGGCCGTCGCGGGAGCCCGTCGCGGGGCCTCGCAGGAGGGGGTGCGCGGCGGTGCGCGGACGGCGGGGAGGGGGTGGGGGCGCGGCGGATCGCGGGGCGAAATTCGTCACTTTCCCTCGTACCGCCGTGGCTAACGTACGGGCATGACCTCTCTCGACCAGCGGCCCGACCCGTACCCCGCACCGCGCCCCGACGACGCCGACGACGCCCCCGCCGCCTCCCCCGTGCCCGACCCCTTCCCGGTGCCGGGCCTGGACGAGCGCCGGGCCCGACTCGTCGCGCAGACCGACCTGTTGCGGGCCACCGCGCGCGGCGCGGACCCGGCCACGCCCGTGCCGTCGTGCGCGGGCTGGGACCTGGGGATGCTGCTGCGGCACGTCGGCGGTACGCACCGCTGGGCCGAGACCGTCGTACGGACCCGGGCCACCGGACCCGTACCGCACGACGCCGTCGACGACGTGTCCGCCGACGGCGCGCACCCCGGGCTGACCGGCGGGGACGCGCTGGACGCGTGGCTGGAGGCGGGCGCCGCCGCGTTCGGCGACGCGCTGGGCGCGGCGGGCCCGGACGCGCCGGTGTGGACGGTGGCGCCGGGCGGCACCCCGGTGTTCTGGGCGCGGCGCATGACGGCCGAGACGGCGCTGCACCGCTGGGACGCGGCGGACGCGCTGGCGCTGGCCTGGGACCTGGACCCGGCGGTGGCGTACGACGCGCTGGCGGAGTGGCTGGAGTTCAGCGTGCTGCCGCAGGCGTACGCGTCGGAGGCGGAGCAGCGCGAGCTGCTCGCGGACGGCCGTACGCTCCACTTCGCCGCCACCGACGCCGACGCGGGCCTCACCGTGGACCTGTCCGGCGACGCCCCGACCTGGCGCCGTACGGGCGGCGCCGCCCCGGCCGCGTCCGTGACCGTACGGGGCCCACTGCCCGCGCTGCTGCTGTGCGTGTACGGGCGGCGGGAGTCGCCGCGTACGTACGCCGGGGAGGCCGAAGTGCTGGGCGACGCGGCGCTGTTCCGGGACTGGCGGCACCGGGCGAGCGCCTGGCTGCGCAGGTGACACGGGGGCGTACGGGGGGTGCGGGCTGAGGGACGGGCGATGAGTTCCGCGGCCCCCGGCCGTCTGTCCCCGGCACCAGCACCCACCGTTCAGGGGAGTCCCGCATGCGCACCCTCGTCAGCACCGCTTTCGTCTCGCTCGACGGCGTCGTCGAGGCCCCGGGCGGCGAGCCCGGCTACCGCAACTCCGGCTGGACGTTCCGCCACGTCGACTTCCTCCCGGAGGCGTACGAGCTGAAGGAGCGCGAGCAGGAGGAGGCCGGGGCGCTGCTGCTGGGCCGCGTCAGCTACGAGGCGTTCAGCCCGGTGTGGCCCGGCATGGCGGAGTTCGCGGGCTACCGGGCGATGCCGAAGTACGTCGTCTCCACCACCCTCGGCACGGCCGACCTGGTGCCGGAGTGGGGCGAGACCACGATCCTGCGCTCGCTCGACGACGTGGCGGCGCTGAAGGAGACGCCGGGCGGCCCGCTCATCGTGCACGGCAGCGCCGCGCTGAACCACGCCCTGGCCGACGCCGATCTCGTCGACCGCTACCACCTGCTGGTCTTCCCGCTGCTCCTCGGCGCGGGCAAGCGGCTGTTCCCGGCGACGGACAGGGACGCGCGGAAGCTGACGCTGGTCGAGCACGAGACGTACGCGAACGGCGTCCAGAAGAACGTCTTCGACGTCGTCCGCTGAGCCGATGACCCCTTCGCCCGTTTCCCGGTGTGCGGCACCGCCGCGCCGCCACCGCCGGGTCACCTCCGCCACCTCCCCGCCGTCACGTCACCGCCGCGACCGTCGCCGCCGTGCTCGCGACCGCGACGCCGAGGGCCGTACGCGCCACCGCCGTACCCACCGCCCCGGCACCCCAGTGCCCCTCCTCCAGCTCCTTCGCCCGCCGGATCACCTCACCCGACCACTTCGGGCGCGGGTGGAGCGACGGCAGGGTGCCGCTGGCGGAGAGCAGCGCGACGACCGCGGCCGTACGGGCGTCGGGGCTCTCGCCGCGCTCCAGCACGGCGCACACCCGGTCCCGTAGCGCCTCCTCGTGCCGTACGTCGTCCACCGGCAGCCGCGTCGTACGGAACAGGCCCAGCACCTTCCGGCTCTCGCGGCGGATCATGCCGCGCGCCAACAGCCGGTCGAGGACGGCCTCGTGGAGGCCGACGCCGACGTGGAGCAGCAACGGCTGGACACGGCGCGGGCGTTCCGCGACCTGCTCGTACGCGGCCTGGAGCAGCGGGTCCGGCAGGGGCCCCGTGCCCGCCGGGCGGACCTCCGGGCCGTTGGGTCCGGCGGGGCCGTCGGCGGTCACGAGCCTGCCGAGGAGGGCGAGTTCGACGAGTACGGCGCCGCCGAGGGCGTAGTGGAGCGTGGCGGCACCCGCCGGGACGCCGGTCTCGTCGTCCAGCATCAGCAGCGTCAGGTCCTCGACGATCAGCGTCTCGTCCCGCACGGTCCCTCCCTCGTCCGTCGTGTCGTCCGCGCCGTTCCCGGCGCCGCCCTCCGTACGGCCCGTGGCCGTTCCCGGTGTCACCGGCGCGGCTCCCAGCGGAAGAGGCGGAGGGCCAGGACGACGGCGACGACGACCCACGCGAAGGTCGGCGCCAGCAGCACGAGGGAGTCCCGTACGGCCTGGCCGCCGTTCCACGCCTCGACGACCAGCTCGGTCGCGGAGCCGCCGGGCAGCAGACGCTTGAGGGTGCCCATCTCCTCGGTACCGGAGATCCCGACCCAGCTGGCGACGGCGATGGTGCCGAGGCTGACGGGCAACGTGGTGACCTGCGCGTGCTCGGGGGAGTTCGTCAGCCCGGCCGTGGCCAGGCCCAGGGCCAGCAGCATGGCCACGATGGCGAGGACGGCGACGACCAGCAGCGCGATGTTGTCCGGTCCCCCGGCGACCGAGCCGAGGACGGTCAGGATGACGACGGCCTGGACCAGCGTCAGCAGTGTCACGGGGAGCGTCAGCCCGGACAGGATGTTGGCGTCGCTCTCGGCGGTCGAACGGAGCCGCTTGAGGAACAGGTTCTGGCGGCGGGAGGCGAGCGTGGTCACCACGGTGGTGTAGAGGCCGAAGGCGCCGACGGTGAAGACGACGACCGCCGCGATGTAGCCGAGGCTGGCCATCTCCGCGAACGACTCGTGCTGCTTGATGAAGAACGCGCTGACCGCCGCGGGCATGATCAGGCTGCTGACGAGCACCAGCCGGTTCCGGAAGATCTGGATCAGCTCACTGAGAGCGATGGCGAGCATGGTGGGGTCCCTTTCTCGGGGAGTTACGGGGAGTCGCGGAGCGCGGGGAGCGCGGCTCAGTCCGTGCCGATGGAGCGGAAGACGTCGTCCAGCCGGGTCGGCCCGGCCTGGAGGTCCAGCAGCTCGACGCCGTAGTTCTGGGCCCAGTGCAGCAGCAGGTTGAGGTCCTTCTGGAGGGTGAAGGTCTCGATCACGAGCTTCCCCTCGTGCTCCCGCGTGATCGGCAGCGGCAGCGCCGGCACGGCGGCCGCCAGCGCGAACTGGATCACCGCGGGCAGCGTCCGCGTCAGCTCCGACACCGTCCCCTCGCGGTGGAAGGTGCCCTTGTGCATCAGCCCGATACGGTCGGCGCGCTGCTGCGCCTCCTCCAGGTAGTGCGTGGTGAGGACGATCGTCGAGCCCTCCTCGCGCAGCTTGTCGACGGCGTCCCACAGGGCGTCGCGGGACTGGATGTCGAGGCCCGTGGTCGGCTCGTCCAGGAAGATCAGCTCGGGCGTGCCGTAGACGGCGGTGGCGAAGTCGAGGCGCCGCTTCTCGCCGCCGGAGAGCTGGGAGACCCTGGTGCCCGCCTTGTGCGTGAGGTCGACGAGGTCGAGCACCCGCGCGTCCGAGTCCCGGCGGCGGGTCAGGGTGCCGATGAGCCGTACGGACTCCCGCACCGTGAGGTCCGGGGAGAAGCCGCTCTCCTGGAGCATGACGCCCATCCGCGGCCGTACGGTCCGCCGGTCGCCCGGGGCCTGCCCGAAGACCCGTACGGTGCCCGAGGTGGCCGTACGGTGCCCCTCGACCGTCTCCAGGGTGGAGGTCTTGCCCGCGCCGTTGGTGCCGAGCAGGGCGTAGAACTCGCCGCGCCGCACCTGGAAGGAGAGGTCCTTCACGGCGTGGAAGTCGCCGTACTTGAGGTTCAGCCGTTCGACGTCGATTACCGGTGTCGTGTCCATACCCTCGATCCCACCGTCCCCGGGGCCCGGTCGGCAGTGGCAGACGTCATCACTTGCGCATGACGTTTCACCGACGGAAGGCATGACGTGGTGTCACTGGTGGCGGGGCGGATCGGGGCTGAGACTGGGGGCGACCGTGCCGTGCGACGCCGTACGCGCACGACGCCGTGGGACACCGCACCGCACCACTCGGTACGACACCGCGCCACGCCGTACGACACCGCACGAGGCCCCGGGGAGCCGCGCATGGAGAGCAGGACGCTGCGGGTGCTGCTGACGGGGAACGCGTACGTCTTCCTCGCGGTCTGCGCGGCGTTCCTCGTCCAGCGGGTCGGTGGCGGTCCCTACCCTGACGGCGTGGACTCCTGGCTCGCGCACAACGAGTGGCTGCTGTGGACCTCCATGGCCATCGCCGCGGGCAGCGCGGTCACGGTCCCGCTGCTCAGCGTGGACGCGGACCGCGCCCCGCGCCCGGACGGGGACGGGTGACCACCGGGCGGGCGCCCGCGCGCCGGACCCGGGTCCACCGGGCGCTGCGGCGGGTCGCGGGCCGTGAGGCGTTCGCGCCGCGCCGGGGCGCCGCCCACACGCCACGGGAGACGCCGGAACGGGACAGCTCCGCACAGCGGCGCCTCTCCCGGCTGAACCTCACGATGCTGCTCCCCCTCCTCGCCACCGTCGGCGCCGTGCAGATCGCCGTTGACGCGGACGGCCGGCTCGACGCCGTCGTCCTGGGCGTCGGCGTGCTGGCGGGCATGGTGGCCTTCGTACGGTGGGCCGCGGGCGACGTGCTGGGCGTCGCCGTACCGTGCCTCGCCGTCAGCACGGCCGTGTGGTTCTACGGCTCGGTGCTGTCCGACTGCCACAGCGCGTTCTACGGCCTGCTCATCACCGGCGTCCACGTCGTGCCCCGCCTCCCCCGCCGCCGTGAGGCCGGGGCCGTCGCGCTGGCGCTCGTCGTCGCCGTCATCGGCGCCGGGCACCTGCTGACCTCGGGGGACGCGGCCGCGGCCGACCTGGTCGGCTACGTCGTCGTGCCCACGGGCGTCACGGTGGTGGTGACCGGGGTGATGTTCCCGAACCAGAAGTTCTACGACGTCGTCCGCGAGCTGGAGGAGTCCCGCGAGCGCGAGGCCGAACTGGCCGTCGTGCGGGAGCGGATGCGCTTCGCCAGCGACCTGCACGACATCCAGGGCCACACCCTGCACGTGGTGAAGCTGAAGACGGCGCTGGCGCGGAAGCTCGTACGGGCCGACGCCGACCGGGCGGAGCAGGAGCTGCGCGAGATCCACGACCTGGTCGCGGACACCATCCGGCAGACCAAGGAACTGGCGTACGCGCAGCGCCGCCTGAACCTCTCCGCCGAGCTGGAGAACGCCAAGAACCTCTTCGAGGCGGCGGGCATCCGTGTCCACGTCGACCGGGAGGCCGAGGTCGACCCGCGCGCCGGTGAGCTGCTGGGGCAGGTCCTCCGGGAGACGACGACGAACATCCTGCGGCACGCGCGGGCGACGGAGGTACGGATCACCCTGGCGGCGGCCGGGATCACCATCGTCAACGACGGGGCGTCCGGGGACGCGCCACCGCGCTTCCGCGGGCTGGCCACGCTGCGGGACCGGCTGGCGGACGACGGCGGCGGGTTGACCGCCGAGCGGACGGACGGCCGGTTCCTGACGGCGGCGTCCTTCCCCCGGCTGGGCGGCGGGGACACGCTGTGAGAGGGATCGTGCCGGGGACGGGACGGACCGTGAGGCGGAGGAACGCACGATGACCACGACCGTGGTGCTGGCCGACGACGAGGCGCTGCTCCGGAAGGCCATGGCCGCGCTGCTCCCGCTGGAGGGCGACATCACCGTGCTCGCGGAGGCGGAGGACGGGGAGACGGCCGTACGGGCCACGCTCCGGCACCAGCCCGACGTGCTGGTGATCGACCTGGAGATGCCCGGCGTGGACGGGATCGGCGCGATCACGGCGATCCGGCGCGCGCAGCCGCGGCAGGTGGTGCTGATGCTGACGCGGCACGCGCGGCCGGGCGTGCTCCGCAAGGCGCTGAAGCTGGGCGTGCAGGGCTTCGTGAGCAAGTCGGCGGAGCCGTCGCACATCGCGTGGGTCGTCGGCGCCCTGCACGAGGGGCAGCGCTGGATCGACCCGGACGTCTCCATGCTCGCGCTGGTCGACGACTGCCCGCTGACCGACCGGGAGATCGAGGTGCTGCGGGCGACGGGCGAGGGCTTCTCGGTCGCGGACATCGCCGTCCGCGTCCACCTGGCGGAGGGCACGGTGCGCAACTACCTCTCGAACGCCATGCGGAAGACCCAGACCCGTACCCGCCACGAGGCGGCCCGGTACGCGCGCCAGCAGGACTGGCTGTAGGCGCGCGCACGGGCCGGGCGGTGCGGGTCGGCCGTACGCGTCGGGCGTACGGCGTGGTCGTACGCGTCAGGCGTACATGCCCGGCTGGTAGTCGCCGGCGGGCTGCTGGGTGAGGACGTTCAGCCGGTTGAAGGCGTTGATCACCGCGATCGTGGCGACGAGGCCGGCGAGCTGCTCCTCGTCGTAGTGCTTCGCGGCGTTCGCCCACACGTCGTCGGGCACGCCGCCCGCGGCGTCGGCGATACGGGTGCCGTGCTCGGCGAGTTCCAGGGCGGCGCGTTCGGCGTCGGTGAAGCAGGGGGCCTCGCGCCACGCGGCGACCATGAACAGCCGCTCCGTGGTCTCCCCCGCGTGCACGGCGTCCTTGGTGTGCATGTCGACGCAGCCCGCGCAGCCGTTGATCTGGCTGACGCGCAGGAGCACCAGCTCCCGGGTGGCCTGCGGCAGCGTCGTGCCGGTGGCGACCGCCTTCCCCGCCGCGGCGAAGTGCTTGATGACCCGGGCGGTGGCGTCGCTGCCGAAGACGTTCAAACGTGCCTGCATGGTGCACTCCTAGCCGTTGTGGACCGCTGTGCGCGGGTCGCTGCACCCTTCTGACGGGACCGGCGGCCCGAATGTGACACCGGCGATGGTGACGTGGGTCTCGCCCGGCGGTCCCACGATCCCCGCGCCGTGGGGGAACCGGGGCCTCCGGTCGTACCCGTGTTCGCAGGAGCAGCGAACACGGAGCGATCTGGCTTGTTCTCATGGTGTCAAAATTAGGTGCCCGAGGCATCTAATGGACGGAGTCAGCCACGCTCTCGTCCCGGAGGCCCGCGCATGACGGAGACCGTCGCCTTCCCGCAGGACCGCACCTGTCCCTACCACCCGCCCACCGGCTACGCACCGATGCGCGAGACCCGCCCGCTGGCCCGCGTCACCCTCTACGACGGACGCCACGTCTGGGCCGTCACCGGCCACGCCGCCGCCCGTACGCTGCTGGTCGACCCGCGCCTGTCCAGCGACCGCGAGAACGCCGAATTCCCCATGGTGAACGAGAGGTTCGCCCGGTCGCGCCGCTGCCGCATCGCCCTGATCGGCGAGGACGACCCGCAGCACAACGCCCAGCGGCGGCTGCTCATCCCCAGCTTCTCGGTGAAGCGGATGAACGCGCTCCGCCCCCGTATCCAGGAGACCGTCGACCGGCTCATCGACCGGATGGTCGAGAAGGGCGCCCCCGCCGAACTCGTCACGGACTTCGCCCTGCCCGTGCCGTCCATGGTCATCTGCGCGCTGCTGGGCGTGCCGTACGAGGACCACGACTTCTTCGAGGAACAGTCCCGCCGTCTGCTGCGCGGCCCCCGCGCCGAGGACACCGAAGCCGCGCGCGACGCCCTGGACGCGTACTTCGCCGAACTGATCGACCGCAAGCGCGCCGAGCCGGGCGACGGCGTCCTCGACGACCTCATCGCACGGCACGAGGAGACCGGGACACCCGACAAGGACGAGTTGCTGAGCCTCGCGACGATCCTGCTCGTCGCCGGTCACGAGACCACCGCGAACATGATCTCCCTCGGCGTCTTCACCCTCCTCGGCCACCCCGAACGGCTCGCGGAACTACGGGCCGACCCCGATCTCACACCGTCCGCCGTGGAGGAGCTGCTGCGCTACCTGTCCATCGCGGAGGGCCTGTCGCGCGTCGCCACCGAGGACATCGAGCTGGCGGGCGAGACGATCCGGGCGGGCGACGGCGTCGTCTTCTCGACGTCGATCATCAACCGCGACGGCGAGGCGTACGACGCGTCGGAGGAACTGGACTGGCACCGGCCCACCCGGCACCACGTGGCCTTCGGCTTCGGCGTCCACCAGTGCCTCGGCCAGAACCTCGCGCGGGCCGAACTCGACATCGCCCTGCGGACGTTGTTCGCCCGCCTGCCCGAACTGCGCCTGGCACGGCCCGCGGAGGAGATCCCGTTCAAGCCCGGGGACACCCTCCAGGGCATGCTCAACCTGCCCGTCACCTGGTGACGGGCAGGCAGGGGAAGGAGGCAGCGATGGACCGGCACCACATCGAGGTCGACAAGGACGTCTGCGTGGGCGCGGGCATGTGCGCGATCACCGCGCCCGCCGTCTTCACCCAGGACGACGACGGGCTCAGCGAGGTGATCCCCGGCAAGGAGCAGGCCACCGGGGAGACCATGACGCGCGAGGCCCTGCGCGCCTGCCCGGTGCAGGCGATCAGCGTGGCGGACGGCTGAGCAGCCGTCCCCCGCCGGGGAACCCCGCCCTGGCGTACGGCCGCTCGGCGGGCGGTCGTACGTCGCGGGCTGGCCGCGCGTCCACCGCCCCGCCGCTCAACGCCCGCCGCTCAACGCCCGCGCGCGGGCAGCCGGGTGGCGATGACCACCGTGGCGTACAGCTCCTCGGACCGCTTCACCCGTACCCCCAGCCCGCCCCGCCGCAGCACCGCGACGGCCTCCGCCTCCTGCCGTTCGCTGGTCTCGACGAGCAGGCAGCCGCCGGGCGCCAGCCAGTCGGCCGCCTCGGCGGCGACGCGGCGGAGCACGTCGAGGCCGTCGGCGCCGCCGTCGAGCGCCGTACGGGGCTCGTGGTCGCGGGCCTCGGACGGCAGCAGGGCGATCTCGTCGCTGGGGACGTACGGCACGTTGGCGGCGAGGATGTCGACCCGGCCGCGCAGGGTGCCGGGCAGCGCGGCGAACAGGTCGCCCTCGTGCACGGCGTACGGCTTGTGCGGCGCGCCCGAACCGCCCGCGCCGGGCTCCCCGTACCCGCCGCCGTACGTGCCGTGGCCCCGGCCGCCCCGGAGGGCGGCGGCGAGGTTGCGGCGGGCGCAGCGTACGGCGACGGGGTCCACGTCGGCGGCGTGCAGCTCCACCCGTTCCAGCGCGACGGCGAGCGCGGCGCCCACCGCGCCCGAACCGCAGCACAGGTCCACGACGACCGGCGTGCTGCCCTCCTCGGCCTGGTGGCCGAGCGCCAGCGCCTGCCGTACGAGGAACTCCGTACGGCGGCGCGGCACGAACACGCCCGGCTCCAGACGGACCCGCAGCCCCCGGAACTCGGCCCAGCCCAGGACGAGTTCGAGCGGTTCACCGGACGCCCGCCGGTCGGTCAGCGCGGCCAGCGCGGCGGGGGTCGGCGCCTCGGCCAGCAGCAGCTCCGCCTCGTCCTCGGCGAAGACGCACCCGGCCGCCCGCAGTCTGCCGACCACGGCGGCCAGGGAGAGCCGCGGCTGCCCGTACGGCTCGTGCGGGTGACGCCCCGCGTCGACACCCGCGTCGACGCCCGTACCGGCTTCGGGGACGGCGCCCGTACCGGCGTCGAGCTGCCGGGACGGGTCGGACTGCTGCGACGACATGAGTGCCTTTCCGTACGCTCGGGGCCGTACCGCGGAGCCGTACCCCCGGGTCCCTACCGGGGTCGTACGGGTGCGGGACCGCGGCGGCCCCGCACCGCCCGCCGCCGTCAGGCGAACGGGTCGAAGTCCTCGAACTCCCGCTGCGTCTCGTCCCGTTGGGCCTCCCGGTCGCGGCGGCGCTGGGCCGCCGGGCGGGGCGCCTCCATCCGGTGGTCCTCGCCGCGCCGCCCGAGCATCTCGCCGCCCGCCGTGACCGACGGCTCCCAGTCGAAGACGACCGCGTCGTCCTCCGGGCCGATCGCGACGCCGTCGCCCTCGCGGGCACCCGCCTTGACGAGCGCGTCCTCGACACCGAGGCGGTTGAGCCGGTCCGCGAGGTAACCGACGGCCTCGTCGTTGCTGAAGTCGGTCTGGCGCACCCAGCGTTCGGGCTTCTCGCCCCGTACGCGGAACAGCCCGTCGTCGTTCCGGGTGACCGTGAAGCCCGCGTCGTCCACGGCCTTGGGCCGGATGACGACGCGCGTGGCCTCCTGCGGCGGGCGCGCCGCGCGGGCCTCCTCGATGATGCCGCCGAGCGCGAACGACAGCTCCTTGAGGCCGTGCCGCGAGACGGCCGAGACCTCCAGGACGCGGTAGCCGCGAGCCTCCAGGTCGGGGCGGATGATGTCGGCCAGGTCCTGGCCGTCCGGGATGTCGACCTTGTTCAGCACGACCAGCCGGGGCCGGTCCTGGAGCCCGGCGCCGTACTCCGTCAACTCCCGCTCGATGACGTCGAGATCGGACATCGGGTCGCGGTCGGACTCCAGCGTCGCGCAGTCCAGTACGTGCACGAGCACCGAGCAGCGCTCCACGTGCCGCAGGAACTCCAGGCCCAGGCCCTTGCCCTCGCTCGCGCCGGGGATCAGCCCGGGGACGTCCGCGACGGTGAAGACCGTCGAACCGGCCGTCACCACACCGAGGTTGGGCACCAGCGTGGTGAACGGGTAGTCGGCGATCTTCGGCTTGGCCGCCGAGAGGACCGAGATGAGCGACGACTTGCCCGCCGACGGGTAACCCACCAGGGCCACGTCCGCGACCGTCTTCAGCTCCAGCACCACGTCCCGCGCCGTACCGGGCTCGCCCAGCAGCGCGAAGCCCGGCGCCTTCCGGCGCGGCGACGCCAGCGCCGCGTTGCCCAGCCCGCCGCGCCCGCCCTGCCCGGCGACGAAACGGGTGCCCTGCCCGACCAGGTCGGCCAGCACCTCGCCGTCCCGGCCGAGCACGACGGTGCCGTCCGGCACGGGCAACACCAGGTCCGTACCGTCCTTGCCGGAACGGTGGTCGCCCTCCCCCGGGCGGCCGTTGGTGGCCTTGCGGTGCGGGTGGTGGTGGTAGTCGAGGAGGGTCGTCACGTCCTGGTCGACGACCAGGACGACGTCGCCGCCGCGACCGCCGTTGCCCCCGTCGGGGCCGCCCAGCGGCTTGAACTTCTCGCGATGCACGGAGGCGCAGCCGTGGCCCCCGCTACCCGCGGCGACGTGCAGCTCGACGCGGTCCACGAAGGTGGTCATGACGGGTGCCTCCAGATGGCGTGCGGGGTGACTCGGGTGACGCGAATGGTGCGGTCGTACGGGGTCGTGCGCGCCGTACGGGATGGTGCGGGTCGTACGGGTACCGCCGTGGCGGACGTACGTAACGGATCGAGGGCGGCGCCGCTCCCCAGCGGGGAGAGGCGGTCCGCCCTCGGAGTTTCCGGTGCCTCGACGAGTGGTTACTCGGCGACCGGCACGATGTTCACGACCCTGCGGCCGCGAGCGGTGCCGAACTTGACCGAGCCCGCGTCCAGCGCGAACAGCGTGTCGTCCTTGCCGCGGCCCACACCCGTGCCCGGGTGGAAGTGGGTGCCGCGCTGCCGGACGATGATCTCGCCCGCCTTGACGACCTGGCCGCCGAAGCGCTTCACGCCGAGGTACTGCGCGTTGGAGTCGCGACCGTTCCGAGTGGACGAGGCGCCCTTTTTGTGTGCCATGTCTTGTCAGTCCCTTACTTCGCAGCCGGGGCGGGGATGTCCGTGATCTTCAGCCCGGTGTGCAGCTGGCGGTGACCGATCCGCTTCTTGTACCCGGTCTTGTTCTTGTACTTCTGGATGCGGATCTTGGCGCCCTTGTGGTGGTCCACGACCTCGGCCTGGACCTTCACACCCGCCAGCACCCACGGGTCGCTGGTGACGGTCTCGCCGTCCACCACGAGCAGCGCCGAGAGCTCGACGGTGTCGCCGACCTTGCTTTCGGCATTACGGTCAACCTCGATGACGTCGCCCACAGAAACCTTCTGCTGGCGCCCGCCGGTGCGCACGATCGCGTACACGCGGAACTCTCTCTCGCTCGATTCGGGACCCCTGATGCCAGCCACCCGCGCGGGACAGGACCCACGGCTGATCCGTGACGGACCGAGCGGCCTCTTCCGGCGTACGCACGCGGCTCTCGCCTCGTACGCGCGATCCGGAAGGGATGTGCTCAGGAGCGCGGCGCGTCTTTCCAGACATGCCGACGGTCAAGGTTACGGGGCCTTGACACGGCTGGTCAAACCAGGGCCCGGCGGTGGAACGGCCGCCGCCCCCGCCGTACGGAACGGTGGGGGCGGCGGCCTTCGTACGTGACGCGTCAGGCGTCGGACGGGGTGGTCTCGGCCTTCTTCGCCGCCGTCTTCTTCGTGGCGGCCTTCTTGGCCGTGGCCTTCGCCGCCGCCTTCTTGGCGGGCGCCTTCTTCGCCGCGGTCTTCTTCGCGGTGGCCTTGGCCGCGGACTTCCTGCCCGCCGCCTTCGTGTCCCCGTCCGCGCCGTCGGCAGCGTCCCCGGCGTCGGCACCGTCCCCGGCACCGGCCTCCGGAGCGGTCACCGTCGTGACGGCCGCCCCGTCCGCCGACGCGGGCGAACCGGCCGGAGCCGAGACCGTACGCGTCGCACGGCGCCGCGTCCGCGCGGGCGGCGCGGCGGAGACGGACGGCTCCGACGCCACCGGCTCGCCGTCCGACGTGCCGAACGGGTCGGCCACCGGCGCGTGTTCCTCGGGGGCGACCACGATCGCGGCCGCCTCGTCGGTCGCCTTCGGCGAACCGGCCGGGGCCGTCGCCTTCCGCGTGGCCCGGCGCCGACCGCGCGCCGGGGGCTCCGCCGCCTCGGCCGCGTCACCGCTGCCGTTGGCGTTGCCGCTGCCGCTGCCGTTGGCGCTGCCACTGGTGCCGCCGTCGCCGTTGGCGCCCGCGTCCGCGCCGGGACCGGCCGCGGCACCGTTCGCCGCGCCGTCGGGCGCCGAACCGTTCGCGTGCGCCGCGCCGTCGCCGTCCGCCGGGACCACCGTCACCGCCGCGTCGTCCGCCGCCTTCGGCGCACCCGCGGGCGCGCTGGCCTTGCGGCTCGCGCGGCGCCGCGTACGCGCCTGCGGCTCCGCCGCGTCCGTACCGGCCGTCTCGCCCGAGGGCGAGCCCGCCTGCCGTCCGGCCCGGCGCCGCGTACGACCGCCGCCGCGCCCGCCCGCCGCGGCCTCCGCCTCGGCCACGCTGCTGTAGAGGTCCTCGTCCGCGACGAACTCCGGCGCGGGCAGCGCCTTCGGCTCCGCCACCTCGGCCGCGACCTCCGCCGCCGACTCCGTACCGTGGTCGTCACGGTCGCCGTGCTGCTCGTGCCCGTCCGCACCGGCGTCCGCACCGGACTCCGCGCCACCGGACGCGGTCTGCGCGGCGGCGGCCGCCTTCTGCTTGCGCTTGCTCTTCTTGCCGCCCGCGCCACCGGAGTTGCCGGTGCCCCAGGACTGCGGGTGCTCCATGTGCACGATCACGCCGCGCCCGTTGCAGTGCACACAGGACTCGGAGAACGACTCCAACAGCCCCTGCCCGACGCGCTTGCGCGTCATCTGCACCAGACCGAGCGACGTCACCTCCGCCACCTGGTGCTTCGTACGGTCCCGGCCCAGGCTCTCCAACAGCCGCCGCAGGACCAGGTCGCGGTTCGACTCCAGCACCATGTCGATGAAGTCGATGACGATGATGCCGCCGAGGTCGCGCAGCCGCAGCTGGCGCACGATCTCCTCGGCCGCCTCCAGGTTGTTCCTGGTGACCGTCTCCTCCAGGTTGCCGCCCTGGCCGGTGAACTTCCCGGTGTTGACGTCGACCACGATCATGGCCTCGGTCCGGTCGATCACCAGCGAACCGCCGCTGGGCAGCCACACCTTCCGGTCGAGCGCCTTCATCAGCTGCTCGTCGATGCGGTACGTGGCGAACACGTCCACGTCCGACGTCCACTGCTGGAGCCGCTCGACGAGGTCCGGCGCCACGTGCGACACGTAGCTGCTGATCGTCTCCCACGCCTGCGCGCCACTGACGATGACCTTCGAGAAGTCCTCGTTGAAGATGTCGCGGACGACGCGGACGGTCATGTCCGGCTCGCCGTAGAGGAGCGTCGGCGCGTTGCCCTTCTGGGCCTTGCGCTTGATGTCCTCCCACTGCGCCTGGAGCCGCTCCACGTCGCGGCGCAGCTCGTCCTCGCTGGCGCCCTCCGCGGCCGTACGCACGATCACGCCCGCGTCCTCGGGCACGACCTTCTTCAGGATCTGCTTCAGCCGCGACCGCTCGGTGTCCGGCAGCTTGCGGCTGATGCCGGTCATCGAGCCCTCGGGCACGTACACCAGGTAGCGGCCCGGCAGCGACACCTGGCTCGTCAGACGCGCGCCCTTGTGCCCCATCGGGTCCTTGGTGACCTGCACGAGCACGGACTGGCCGGACTTCAGCGCGGTCTCGATCCGGCGCGGGCCGTGGGACAGGCCGAGCGCCTCGAAGTTGACCTCGCCCGCGTAGAGCACCGCGTTGCGGCCCTTGCCGATGTCGACGAAGGCGGCCTCCATCGACGGCAGGACGTTCTGCACCTTGCCGAGGTAGACGTTGCCGACGTACGAGGTCGACTGCTCCTTGTTCACGAAGTGCTCGACGAGGACGTCGTCCTCCAGCACCCCGATCTGCGTACGGTCCCCGGCCTGGCGCACCACCATGACCCGTTCGACCGCCTCGCGGCGGGCCAGGAACTCGGCCTCGGTGATGATCGGCACCCTGCGGCGGCCCTGCTCGCGCCCCTCACGGCGGCGCTGCTTCTTCGCCTCCAACCGGGTCGAGCCCTTGATGGACTGGACCTCGTCGGACGGCTCGCTGTCCTTCTTCTTGCGGGGCTCGCGGATCTTGACGACCGTACGCTCCGGGTCGTCCCCACCGTCCGCCTGCGCGGCGCCGTCCGAGTCACCGCTGCGGCGACGCCGGCGGCGACGACGGCGCGAGCTGCTGCTCGAACCGCCGGAGGAGTCGCCGGAGTCGGCGTCGTCCCCGTCGGCGTCGTCGCCGTCCGTCCCGGCCTCGGCGTCACGGCCCTGACCCTGGCCACGGCCCTGGTCGGCGCCGTCCGTACCGGAGTCGGCGGCCTGGTCCTCGGCGCCGTCGTCCGCGCCGTCCGCCGCGTCACCACGGCGACGGCGACGGCCGCCCCTGCGGCGGCGGCGGGCGGGACGGTCGCCGCCGTCCTCGTCGGACGCGTCGGAGTCGTCCGCGCCGGAGGCGTCGTCGTCACCGTCCTCGTCGCTGTCCGCGCCGGAGTCGGCACCCTGCTGCGCGGCGCGGCCGCGGCCGCTCTCGCGGGCGTCGTCCTCGCCGTCCGCGCCGCGACGGCGACGGCGACGGCGGGCGGGCGCGGCCGGGGCGGCCTCCACCTCGTCCTGCTCGTCCTCGTCGTCCTCCAGCTCCGCCTCGGCGGCGGCGGCCGCGGCGGCGCTCTGCGCGGTCTGGAACGTCGGCTCCGTGAACACCGGCGCCTGGAACACCGCCATCGGCGGCAGGCTTCTGCCCCCGGACCCCTTGCGGGCGGGCTCGCTCTTCTCGCCCTTGCCGGACTTCTCCGCCTTACCGGCCTTCTCGCCCCTGCGGGCGGACCCGGCGGGCGCCTCGGCGGCCTTGCCCGCGTCGGCGGCGGGCGCCTCGGGGGCGCTCTCCGCCGTCGCGGCGGCGGCCTCGGCCGGAGCGTCGGCGGTGGCCTTGCGGGACGCGCGGCGGCGCGTACGGCCCTTGGGCTCGGCGGCGTCGGCCTCGGCACCGTCGGAGGCCACGGCGGCGGGCTCGGGCGCGGCGGTCCCGGCGGAGTCCACCGTGGCGGGCTCGTCGGCGGGCGCGCTGGCGGCCGGGCTGGTCGCCTTGGCGGAGGCGCGGCGGCGCGTACGGGTCTTGGGTTCGGCGGGCGCGGCGTCCCCCGCGTCCCCGGCGGCGGGTGCGGGCGCGGTCTCGGCCACCGGCGCGGCGGCGGACGCGCGGCGGCGCGTACGGGTCGGGGCGGCCGTCTCGGCGGCCTGCTCGCCCGTGCTCCCCGCGTCCCCGGCGGCCTCGGCGGCGGGTGCGGGCGCGGGGGCCGTGGCGGCGGAGGTGGCGCGGCGGCGCGTACGGCGCGGGGGCGCGGCGTCCCCGGCGGAGGCGACGGGCTCGGCGGCCGCGACCGGGGCGGGCTCGGCGGACGCGGGCGCGGCGGCGGTCACGGTCGTCACGGCCGACTCGGGCGCCGCCGACGGCGGACCCGCGGGCCGGGACGCTGCGCGGCGGCGGCGCGGCGGCAGGGTGTCGCTGGGGCCGCCGGTGTCGGCGGGGCTCCCGGCGCCGGTAGTCTGTACGCCCTCCGGCGCGGCCGGGGACCCCGTGGAACGGGGCTCGTGCGTGTTCGTGTGCGTGCTGTCCGCGGCTGCGGACTCGCTGGACTCGGGCATGCGGGCGGTTCTCCCGTCACGCTCCCGGGCGCCGCGCCGGTTCCGGTCGCGATCCGCGCGCTGCGCGGGACCGCGCCCGGGGCGAGGGCGCCACACGGGAGCTGTTGTCTAGCTCGCCGGTTCCGGCCCTGGGGGCTCGGCTACGGCGAAAGTCTTCTGGTCGGTGCACGCCCGGCCGGACAGCGGCCCGGGTGGCTCCCTGGCGCGTGCGTCGGCGGCGGTGCGTTCGGCGGCGGCTCCTACGCGGTGACTGCCCCTGCTGATTCCGGGGCGACCCCACTCGGCGCCGTCGCAACGAGGGTTGCGTCGCGGTCGGGCCCGAACGGGTCGGTCACCGTGCCGGTCTCCTCATCGAGCGGCCCCTGCGCCAGCCTGGTCACCGCTGCGGGGACCGGCGGCGCCAGGTCGGCCGTAGCTCGGAGGCCGGACAGGACGTCGTCAGGTCGTACGGCAGGTGTCAGGTGCCGTACCACCAGGCGCAGTATCGCACAGGCTCCCGTCGGCGTCCTATCGTCAGGCTCCCGTACGGCCTCCAGCGACGCGACCGCGCCGCGCGCGTCGAAGGTGCGCATGCCCTTCTTCGTCTGCCGCTGGACCTCGACGGACTCCGCCGCGAGGAAGACGCCGACGGCCGTCTCCGCGGCCTCCGGCGTCACGCCGTCCAGCCGCAGCTCCCAGGCGGACGCCTGGAGCCGTTCGACGAAGTCGGACGTACGGGCCTCGACGGCGTCCACGAGGTCGAGCCCCGTGGGCATGCACGCGTCGAGTACGGCGCGGAGCCGCTCGGGGTCGCGGCGCTCGGCGAGGGCGATCTCCAGGTACTCGGCCTCGCTGCCCGTACCGGTGGGGGCGGCGTTCGCGTACGAGACCTTGGGATGCGGGGTGAACCCCGCCGAGTACGCCATGGGCACCGCGGCCCGGCGCAGCGCCCTCTCGAAGGCGCGCTGGAAGTCACGATGGCTGGTGAACCGGAGGCGGCCACGCTTGGTGTAGCGCAGTCGGATGCGCTGCACCGCTGGTGCGGGCGGCGGGCCTTCGGGCTGTCGCTTGCCCAGTGGTTCTCTCCTTGGTGCCTGGTCCCGGGGACGGCCCTGGTGAGCGGGTGGCCGCCCCTCGGCTACGGGTTCCGTCGAAGGGGTCGGAGGCCCGCACCCCGCCCCACGGCGCCGGAGCGCTCCGGTGGTGCGTTGTGCGGATCATCCTCCCGCCAAGGGTACGCCGCGCCACCGCGCGAGGGGACGCCGCCGCTCCCCGGCCCGCGCGCGTACCCGTGTCGCCAGGCGGGGGCAGGATCTCGGGCGGGGACCTCGGAGTGGCCTCGCGGGCGGGGTCAGGGCAGTTCGCCGTGCTGACAGAGCTGGCGGGCGACGTCGCGGAGCTTGACGTTTTTCTCCTGCGAGTAGCGACGCAGCACGTCGAACGCCTGATCCTCGTCCAGGCGTCGGCTGCTCATCAGAATGCCCATGGCCTCACCGATGATGTGGCGCGTGGCCAAGGCGTTCTCCATCTGCGAGTGGGTGCGCGCGCCGGAGAAGGCGACGGCGGCGTGGGAGGCGAGCAGCCATCCCGCCATCTCGCTGTCCTCGGTGAACGCCCCGGGCTTGTGCGAGTAGAGGTTGAGCGCGCCGAGTTCCTCCTCGTCGGTGAAGAGCAGGAAGCCCATCATGCTGCCCACGCCCAACTCGCCGGCCAGTGGCGCGTACTCGGGCCAGCGCTGCTCAGCGGCGGTCAGGTCGGCTATGCGGTAGACCCGTTCACGGTCCGCGAGGCGGGCGGCGTCGAAGCACGGCCCCTGTCCGAGCCGCTCCTGCAGTTCGTGGCTTCCGAGAACCAGTCGGCTGGTGGGGGCGAGCGTCTCCACCTTCCCGTCGTGCAGGACGAGGATGCCGGCCGCGTCGCAGCCCTCGACCAGTTCGGTGGCCGAGGCGGTGATCCGCCCCAACGTGGCGTCCACCGAGTCCTGCTTCAGCAGGTCCCGCGCCATCGTCGCCATCTCCTGCGCGAAGCGTCTCCAGTCCATACCGTCCTCCACGGCACCATGCGAACAACCTGACCGGATTGCCGTTCCCGGTTCCCGGATGGTCATGCACCGATGTCGCGCAGACCGCAGAGGGCGAGGACCGCTGTCACCGACCCGCGCCAGCTCCACCCGGGTCGGGCGGGAGAGGGCGGCGCGAACACGGCGAAGGACCGGTCGGCGCGGGTCCCGTCCACCGAGGCGCGGCCTCGCGAGAGGCGGTCCGGTTCGTACGACCGACCGCGCGGCCCACCGTGTTGCGCACCGCGAGGCCCGGCCGGGTGCGGGGCACCATGAGCCGGGAGAGCGGCCCGACGCGTCGCTGCCGCGGGCCCACCTCACGGCGGAGACGGGACTCGTAGGCGGCGAAGGCGCGGGCGTGGTCACCGGGCCGGGCGGCGAGCTCCTCCGCGAGGGCGTACGCGCCCGCCATCGCCATGCTGGACCCGTCGCCCAGCAGGGCCGTCGCCGCCGCCGCGTCCCCGAGCAGTACGACCCGCCCGAGGGACCACGAAGGCACCCGGACCGTGGTCAGGGGGTCGAGGAACGGAGCCGGGTGGTCGAGGTACGCCGTCACGAACTCGGGGGCCCGCCACCGCACGTCGGCGTAGGCGTCGGCCACGGTCTGCTTGTGCAGGCCGACGTTCTTGCGGTCGTGGGGCGCCGACCGTGCGGCCCGGAAGGTGAAGATCGCGAGCGGGGTGGTCCGCGAGGGGTGGAGGACCAGCATCCGGTTCGGCACGGTCAGCATCGTCATCTCGGTCGGGTCCTCGACGGCGTCCGGCCCCAGCGGGACGGTCGCGCCGTACAGGCCCAGGTCGCCCGCGAAGAGCCGCTCGGGGCCGAAGACCAGGCGTCGTACGGTGGAGTGCGCCCCGTCGGCACCGACCACCAGGTCGAAACGCCGTGGCGCGGACCGCCGGAAGGTGACGTCCACGCCGCCTTCGTCCTGGTCGAGAGCGGTGACCGTGTCGTCGAACAGGAACTCGGCCTCGGCCTGCGCCGACCGGTGGAGCACCTCGGACAGGTCGGCTCGGGTCACCTCGACCGTCGACGCCCCGTCCGAGGTGAGCGGGAGTCGCAGGACTCGCCTGCCGCCGGGGTCGAGCAGCGTCAGCGACCGGGCACGGGTGGCGAGTTCGCGGAGCCGCGGGAGGATGCCCATGCCCTCGGCGGCCGGGATCGCGGGCCCCTTGACGACGACGGCGCTGCCACCGGAGCGCAGCTGCCGGGCGTGTTCGACGACCGTCGGCCGGTAGCCGTTCCGGGAGAGCCAGTACGCGAGCGCGGGCCCCGCGATTCCGGCTCCGACTATCAGCACCTCGGGCTTCTTCATGACGATGACCTCTCGGGGTGTCGTTGACCAGGTCCCCGGCGGGCACGGGGCGGCACCGTCGAGATCAGGTACGATCAATTTCGTACCTCAGTGGAGCACACCCTTCAGGTACGATGCAAGTCATACCTGAAGGGGGTGCCGCGTGACCGGGAGGAACCTGGTCGGCCCGGAGGCCGACGCGCTCGATCTGGGTGCGGTGTTCCGCGCCCTCGCCGACGAGCACCGTCGTTCGGTGATGACGGAGTTGGCCGCCGACCACGGCGACGCCGAACGGGGCTGCAACTCGTTCGCTCTGCCGATCTCGAAGCAGACCCAGACCCACCACTTCCGGGTCCTGCGCGAGGCGGGTCTCATCGACGAGATCGACTACGGCAACCGCAAGGGCATCCGACTACGGCGCGCGGACATCGAGAGGAGATTCCCCGGGCTGCTCACGCTCCTGGACGCGGAGTCCCCCGGCGGGCACTCGTCCTCGCCGCCCGGTTGAGCGCACCGGAATGAGTCGCCCCCGAACGACGACCGCCCCCGAACTTCGCGGAAGTTCGGGGGCGGTCGTCGTTCCCGCTGGGACAGGTCACGAACCGTTCTTGACCGTCAACGGCAGCAGCTTCTTGCCCGTCGGGCCGATCTGGATGTCGAGGTCGAGCTGCGGGCAGACGCCGCAGTCGAAGCACGGCGTCCAGCGGCAGTCCTCGACCTCGACCTCCTCCAGGGCGTCCTGCCAGTCCTCCCAGAGCCAGTCCTTGTCGAGGCCCGAGTCCAGGTGGTCCCAGGGCAGGACCTCCTCGTACGTGCGCTCCCGCGTCGTGTACCAGTCGACGTCCACGCCCTGCGGCGGCAGCGCCTTCGCGGCGGACTCCATCCACAGGTCGTAGCTGAAGTACTCGCGCCAGCCGTCGAAGCGGCCCCCGCGCTCGTACACCTCGCGGATCACCGCGCCCACGCGGCGGTCGCCGCGGGAGAGGAGGCCCTCGACGATGCCGGGCTTGCCGTCGTGGTAGCGGAAGCCGATGGAGCGGCCGTACTTCTTGTCGCCGCGGATCGCGTCCCGCAGCTTGCCGAGGCGCGCGTCGGTGTCCTCCACGGACAGTTGCGGCGCCCACTGGAACGGGGTGTGCGGCTTGGGTACGAAGCCGCCGATGGAGACGGTGCAGCGGATGTCGTTCGAACGGGACACCTCGCGGCCCTTGGCGATGACGCGGGTCGCCATGTCGGCGATCTGGAGGACGTCCTCGTCGGTCTCGGTGGGCAGGCCGCACATGAAGTACAGCTTCACCTGCCGCCAGCCGTTGCCGTACGCGGTGGCGACGGTGCGGATCAGGTCCTCCTCCGAGACCATCTTGTTGATGACCTTGCGGATGCGTTCGCTGCCGCCCTCGGGCGCGAAGGTGAGGCCGGAGCGGCGGCCGTTGCGGGTCAGCTCGTTGGCGAGGTCGATGTTGAAGGCGTCGACGCGGGTGGAGGGGAGGGACAGGCCGATCTTGTCCTCCTCGTACCGGTCCGCGAGCCCCTTCGCGACGTCCGCGATCTCCGAGTGGTCGGCGGAGGAGAGCGACAGCAGGCCGACCTCCTCGAAGCCCGTGCTCTTCAGGCCCTTCTCGACCATGTCACCGATACCGGTGATGCTGCGCTCCCGCACCGGCCGGGTGATCATGCCCGCCTGGCAGAAGCGGCAGCCGCGCGTGCAGCCGCGGAAGATCTCCACGGACATCCGCTCGTGCACGGTCTCCGCGAGCGGCACCAGCGGCTGCTTCGGGTACGGCCACTCGTCGAGGTCCATGACGGTGTGCTTGGAGACGCGCCACGGGACACCCGAACGGTTGGGCACGACGCGGGAGATGCGGGAGTCCGGCAGGTACTCGACGTCGTAGAAGCGGGGCACGTACACCATCCCCGTACGCGCCAGGCGCAGCAGCAGCTCGTCGCGGCCACCGGGGCGGTCCTCCGCCTTCCACGCGCGGATGATCTCGGTGACCTCCAGTACGGCCTGCTCGCCGTCACCGACGATCGCGCAGTCGATGAAGTCCGCGACGGGCTCCGGGTTGAACGCCGCGTGCCCGCCCGCGATCACCAGCGGGTGGTCCTCCGTACGGTCGCGGGACTCCAGCGGGACGCCGGACAGTTCCAGCGCGGTGAGGAGGTTGGTGTAGCCCAGCTCCGTGGCGAACGAGACGCCGAGCACGTCGAACGCGCCGACCGGCCGGTGCCCGTCCACGGTGAACTGCGGGACGCCGTGCTCCCGCATCAGCGCCTCCAGGTCCGGCCACACGCTGTACGTGCGTTCCGCGAGGACGCCGTCGCGCTCGTTCAGCACCTCGTAGAGGATCATGACGCCCTGGTTGGGCAGCCCCACCTCGTACGCGTCGGGGTACATCAGCGCCCAGCGGACCTCGGCGGCGTCCCAGTCCTTGACGGTGGAGTTCAGCTCGCCGCCGACGTACTGGATCGGCTTCTGGACGTGCGGGAGGAGGGCCTCCAGGCGCGGGAAGACCGACTCGACTGGCATGGGTGGTTCCTCGGATCGGGGGGCTTCGGAGCAGGGGCTGTCGTGAGGCTGTCGTTCGGGGTGGCCATCCAGCCTAACGCGGCGGCGGCGCCCGCCCGGCGGCCCCACCGGTGGGCGTCAGAGCGGGGCGGCGTCCGCGACCTTCCGCCAGAGGGCGGGCAGTTCCCGCTCGTACTCCTCCGCGAGGGCGCGCTCACTCGCGTACAGCATCCCGTACGTGAACGTCTCCTCCCCCGCCGCGTGCGCCTCCCTCGCGACCCGTTCCAGGGCCTCGCGGGCGACGACGCCGTCCTGGTGCTCACCGAGCAGGTCCTGGACCCGGGTCATCCGCTTCTGCTGCCGCTTGGCGTCCTTGCCGAGGGCGGGCCGGGCGGCCTCCGCGGCGTAGCGGGCGCGTTTGGCGGCCTTGCGCGCCTCGTGGAGGGCGGTGTCGCGCTCCGGCCCGGCGGGGGTGGCGAGGGCGCGGCCGACGCGGGTGGCGAGCCGGTCGAAGTCGCGGGTGACGGCCTTGGCGGTGGCCTTCGCGGCGGGCCGGGACGCCTTGGGGCGCAGCGGCGGTTCGCGCAGGAGGGCGTCGAGGGCGTCGAGCAGCGCGAGGTAGCGGGCGCCGTCCAGGGTGGCGGCGAGCGGGGGCCGCTCCCCGGTCGGGGCCGCGGGCGCGAGGAGCCGGGCGCGTACGGGAGCGAGCCGTACGGGGCCGGGCTGGAGGCCCTGCGGCAGCTCCGCGAGCCGTTCGGTGAGGCGGGCGGTGAGCACCTCGTGGTCCCGGTCGACGCCCAACTCCCCGGCGAGCCACTTCAGTTCGGCGCGCAGCGGGTCGGTGGCCGCGCGGTCCAGCACCCGCCGGTACGAGCGGAAGCAGCTGCGCAGCCGCCGGGTGGCGACGCGCATGCGGTGCACGGCGTCGGGGAGTCCGCGGCGTACGGCGGGGTCGAGGAAGACGAGCGCGTCGCGCTGGGCGCGTACGTAGTGCAGGACGTGCTCCCCGGCGGTGGGCCCCGGATCGCCGTACGGCCGGGGCGGTTTGACGGGGTGGACGACCTCGCCGTGCGCCTCCGTCCCGGCGGCGGAGCCGTCGGGGGCGCCGGTCTCGGCGAGCGCGCGGGCGAGCTTCGACGTGTCGGGGGCGCGTCGTACGCCCGCCGCGCGCAGCCGCTTCCCGATCCGGTCGAGGAGCTTCGCGGGGGCGCCCTCCGCCGACTCCGTCTCGATCTCCGTCCAGGCGGCGGTGCCGCCGCCCGGCAGCCGTTCGGCGCGCACCCGGTCCACGGCGACCTCGACGAGGAGGGCGCCGGAGGCGTCGAGCAGGTGCAGTACGCGGCGTTCGGTGCGGAGCCGCATCACCGGGACGAGGGGCTCCTCGCGGACCCGGGAGCGTACGAGGGCGGTGAGCGCGGCCGGTACGTCCCCGGACGTGGGTCCGCCGGAGAGCGGTTCGCGGATCTCGTCCCGTACGCCCGGCTCGACCGGCAGCTTCAGGTGCCAGCCGTCGTCGCCACCGCCGGTGCGGCGGCGCAGGGTGACGCCGTCGGCGGCCAGGCGACCGGCCGCGGTGTCGAAGTAGGTCGCGTCGAGCCGCACCGTGCCCTGCTCGACGGCGGTCCCCACGCCCCGTACGAGGAGGTCGGGGAGGGTCGTGTCGTCGTCGGCCGCGTACTTCCGTTCGGTCTCTCGCACCACATCCGCCATCCCGCGAACGTAATCGGGGGATCGCCGCTCCGCAATGCGCCCATCTGCCCTGTTTGCCGCCGGGCGACCGTGGAAGACCCCGCGCGGGCTACGCCGAAACCGGCCGCTGCACCTTGATCGACTGGAGGAGTCCGACCGCGATCCACACGGCGAACATCGAGGTGCCGCCGTACGACACGAAGGGCAGCGGCAGTCCCGCGACGGGCATGATGCCGAGGGTCATGCCGATGTTCTCGAACGTCTGGAACGCGAGCCAGGCGATGACACCGGCGGCCACGATCGTCCCGTACAGCTCCGTGGTCTCGCGCGCGATGGCGCACGCGCGCCACAGCACGACGCCCATGAGCAGGATGATGAGGCCGCCGCCGATGAAGCCCAACTCCTCGCCCGCGACGGTGAAGATGAAGTCCGTCTGCTGCTCGGGCACGAACTGGCCGGTGGTCTGCGTGCCCTCGAAGAGGCCCTTGCCGCCGAGCCCGCCCGAACCGATCGCGATCCGCGCCTGGTTGGTGTTGTAGCCGACGCCCGCGGGGTCGAGGGCGGGGTTGGCGAACGCGGCGAAGCGGTTGATCTGGTACTCGTCGAGGATGCCCAGCATCCACACCGCGACGGCGCCGGACGCGCCCGCCGCGACGAGGCCGACGATCCAGCGGTTGGAGGCGCCGGAGGCGAGGAGGACGCCGAGGACGACCACGACGAGGACCATGACGGAGCCCAGGTCGGGCATGAGCATGATGACGAGGACCGGTACGGCGGCCAGGGCCAGGGCCTGCACCACCGTGCGGTGGTCGGGGTGGTCACGGTCACCGGCGTCGACGCGGGCGGCCAGCAGCATGGCCATGCCCAGGATGATGGTGATCTTGAGGAACTCGGCGGGCTGGATGGAGAATCCCGCGCCGAGCTGGATCCAGGCGCGCTGTCCGTTGATGGTCGCGCCCAACGGCGTCAGCACCAGCAACGCGAGGAGCACGGAGATCCCGTACAGCACCGGCACGGCGCCGCGCAGCCTGCGGTGGCCGACCCAGATGGTGACGCCCATCAGCGCGATGCCGATGAAGAAGAACAGGGCGTGCCGCAGCAGGAAGTACTGCGGGTCGCCCTGGTTGATCTCCGTACGGTTCCGGGTGGCCGACCAGACGAGCAGCGCGCCGACGGCGGACAGCCCGGCGGCGGCGAGCAGCAGCAGCCAGTCGAGCCGCCAGGCGACGGAGCCGCGCGCGGTGAGGCGGTGCCAGGTGGAGGCGTTCTGCGGTCCGTAGCGGCCGAGCGGGTAGGAGTGGGTGCTCACTCGACGGTCTCCTCGGCCTTCCCGGACGCCTCGGCGGCCCGCTTCTTCTCCCGCGCGGCGAACTTCTCGTCCTTCCGCGCCTGGATCTGCCCGTCCCGGTCGATCTTCGGCAGGGCCTTCTCCGGCTCCGGGAGGAGCGCGTTCGCCGGGTTCTGCTTGCCCTTGGCGTCGACGCCGTAGAGCGCGTTGTAGATGTTGCGGACGGCGGGCCCGGAGGCGCCGGAGCCGGTGCCGCCCTGGGAGATCGTCATGACGACCGTGTAGTCCTCGGTGTACGTGGCGAACCAGGACGTGGTCTGCTTGCCCGCTACCTCGGCCGTACCGGTCTTGGCGTGCATCGGGATCTTCTTCTGCGGCCAGCCCTCGAACCGCCAGGCGGCGGTGCCGCGGGTGGCGACGCCCGCGAGGGCCTTGTCGATCTCCTTCAGCTCGGCCTTGCTGACGGGGAGCTTGCCGTGCGACTTCGGCTTGATCTCCTCGACCTCGGTGCCCTCGGGGTTGACGACGGCCTTGCCGAGGCTCGGGTCGTAGAGCGTGCCGCCGTTGCTGATCGCGGCGTAGATCGTCGCCATCTGGATCGGGGTGACGAGCGTGTCGCCCTGGCCGATGGAGTAGTTGACGCTGTCACCGGCGCGCATCTTCATGCCGGAGACGCAGTTCTCCTTGGCGATCTTGTCGGCGTACGTCTTCGGGTCCTTGATCTTGCACCAGCTGTCCTTGTTGGCCTTCCAGTAGTCCTTCTTCCACTGGCGGTCCGGGACGCGGCCGGGGACCTCGTTCGGCACGTCGATCCCGGTCTCCTTGCCGAGGCCGAACTCGTGCGCCATCTCGTAGAACCAGTCGTTGGCCTTCTTGTTCGGCGTCATCCCGCCGTCCTTCTTCCACTGCTCGTGCGCGATGCGGTAGAAGACGGTGTCGCAGGAGACCTCCAGGGCACGGCCGAGGTTGATCGCGCCGTGGCTCTCGGACTCGAAGTTCTTGAAGACCTGGCCGCCGATGTTGTACGACGACGAGCAGTCGAACCGGTCGTTGAAGCTGTGGCCCGCCTTGAGCGAGGCGGCGGTGGAGATGACCTTGAAGATCGAGCCGGGCGCGGCCTGCCCCTGTATGGCCCGGTTGATCAGCGGGTAGTTGGACTCCTTGCCGGTGAGGCGCTGGTAGTCCTTGGCGTCGATGCCGCCGACCCAGTCGTTGGGGTCGTACTCGGGGTTGGACGCCATCGAGACGACCCGCCCGGTCTTGGACTCCAGGACGACGACGGCGCCCGCGTCGGCCTCGTAGTTCCGGCCGGTGTTGCGGTCGTTCTGCTTGCGGGCCTCCTCCATCGCCTTCTTCAGCTCCTTCTCGGCGACCGCCTGGACCCGCGAGTCCATGCTGGTGACGAGGCTGGAGCCGGGCTCGGCCTGCTCGCTCTGGGTGCGGCCCATGACACGGCCGAGCTTGTCGACCTCGTACCGGTCGACACCGGCGTCGCCGCGCAGCGCCTTGTTGTAGCTGCGCTCCAGGCCGGAGCGGCCGATCTGGTCGGAGGAGAGGAACGGCGAGTCGCTGTCCTTGGCCTCCTCGATCTCCTCGTCGGTGACCGGGGAGAGGTAGCCGAGGACCTGCGAGGTGTGCGAGCCGTACGGGGCCGGGTAGCGGCGTACGGCCGTGGGCTCGGCGCTGATGCCGGGGAAGTCCTCGGCGCGCTCGCGGATCTGCATGGCCTGCTGCGCGCTGGCCTCGTCGGTGACGGGGATCGGCTGGTACGGCGAGCCGTTCCAGCAGGGCTGCGGCGTCTCCGCGTCGCACAGCCGGACCCGCATCTTCACCTCGTCGGGCTTCATCCGCAGCACCTCGGCGAGACGTTCCAGCACCACGGCGCCGTCGTCGGGCTGCTTCATCAGCTCGGTGCGGTTCGCGGTGACGACGAGACGGGTCTCGTTGTCCGCGATGGGCACACCGCGCGCGTCGAGGATGGAACCGCGGACGGCGGGTTGGACGACCTGCTGGACGTGGTTCCCGGCGGCCTCCTCCTGGTACTCCGCGCCGTTGCGCACCTGGAGATACCACAACCGGCCGCCCAGGGTCAGCAGCAGGGAGAACACCAGGATCTGGATCGCGACCAGCCGGATGGTCACCCGTGGGGTGCGTCCGGTCTCCGGGATGTTGCTCACAAGCGCTTGACCCCCTTGATCCGTGCTGCCTTGTTACGGGTGGCGCGGCTGAGGAGCGAGCCGCGCTGCCCGCCGATCCGGGCGGGCTTGACACCGTCACGACCGCCGCCGCCCATACGGAGTCCCGTGCCCGCGACCAGCCAGCCGTACGCGCCCTCGCCCGAAGCGCTGCCCGACGCGTCGGTCGCGAGCGTGTCGCTCTCCAGCCGCCGGGCCGCCGCCATGACGAGCGGCACGGTGAACGGGGCCAGCAGCAGGTCGTACAGCGTCGCGGTGAACAGCAGCCCACCGAGGCCGACCTGACGGGCGGCGGTGTCGCCGACGAGCGCGCCCACCCCCGCGTACAGCAGCGTGGAGCTGATCGCCCCGCTGGCGACGACGAGCATGGGCACGGTCGCCGAACGGTGCTGGCCGCTCTCCGGCTTGGTGAGCCCGGCGGCGTACCCGACGACGCACAGCACGAGGGCGTAGCGGCCCACGGCGTGGTCGGCGGGGGGCGCGACGTCCGCGAGGAGCCCGGCGGCGAAGCCCACGAGGGCGCCGCCGGTGTGCCCGTAGACCATCGCGAGACCGAGGACGGTGAGGAGCAGCAGGTCCGGTACGGCGCCGGGGAGTTGGAGCCGCGCGAGGACGCTCACCTGCACCAGCAGGGCGAGCGCGACCAGCACCGCCGAGAGGAGGATTCGGTTGACTCTCATTCCTCGTCTCCCGTGTTCGCGTCGGGTGCGGCGCCCTGGTCCACGTCGTTCGCCTGACCGGCCGGGTCGTCGTTCCGTCCCGCCTCGTCGCCCTGCGGCGGGTCGCCCTGGGCGGGGTCGTCGGCGTTCCCCTGGCCGTTCCGGCCGTTCCGGTCCTCCTGGCCGTTCGCGCCGGGGGTCGCGGTCACGGTGACGGTCGGGGTGGGCTTGGGCTTCTCGGGCTGGGGCCGCAGGACGTTGTCCCGCGGGTCCTTGCGGGGCGCCTCCACGACCACGCCGACGATGTCGAGCTTGCTGAAGCCGACGTACGGACGGACGCGCAGGGTCCGGGTCAGGTCCCCGCCCTGCCGCTCGACCTTGCTGACCTCACCGACCGGCACGCCGGGCACGAACGGCTTCCCGGCCTGCGAGCCGAAGGTGACGAGCCGGTCGCCGGACTTCACCTTGGCCTTGCCGTTGAGCAGCTGCACCGTGAGGGCGTTGCCGCCACGGCCGGTGGCGAAGCCCAGTTCGCGGTTGCCCTCCAGCCGGGTGCCGACGGTGAAGTCCGGGTCGTTGGCGAGCAGCACGGTGGAGGTGGAGTGGCCCGCGGTGGTGACGCGGCCGACGAGACCGTCGCCGTTGAGCACCGTCATGTCGCGGCGGATGCCGTCGTCCGTACCGGCGTCGATGGTGACCGTCCACGAGAAGCCCTGCGTGGCTCCTATGGCGATGACCTCGGCGGGCTTCACGCCGTATCCCCCGGCGCCCGCCGTCTTGAGGAGCTTGTCCAGCTCGCGGGCGCGGGCCCGGTTGCCGTCGGCGGAACCGGCCTCGCGCTTGAGCGTCATGATCTCCTGCTCCAGCGCCTTGATCCGGTCGTGCCGTTCGTCCGAGTCCCGTACGGCCGCGACGGCGTTGCCGACGGGGTCGACCGCCGTCGCCACTCCTTCCTGCACTGGTCCGAATACGGACGCGGCTCCTTGCCGCGCACCGTCGAGCGGGGACTGCTCACCGCCTCTGATGTCCACCGTGATCAGTGCGAACGCGATGGAGACCAGCAGGACGAGCAGCAGCCGACTTTCTCGTGTGTCCCTCACGTGCGACGGCCGTGCCTTTCTCAGTCGGACCGGGTCGTGCGTGTGTCGTACGGGTCGTACGGACGGGGCTCACCTCGGCCGTACGACCCGGTGTCAGCGCCGCGGCTGCGCGTCGAGGACCTGCTGGAGCGCCTCGAACTCCTCCACGCACTTGCCGGAGCCGAGCGCGACGGAGTCGAGCGGGTCCTCCGCGATGTGGATCGGCATGCCCGTCTCGTGGCGCAGGCGCTCGTCGAGGCCGCGCAGCAGGGCGCCGCCGCCGGTGAGCACGATGCCGCGGTCCATGACGTCACCGGACAGCTCGGGCGGGCACTTGTCGAGGGTCGTCTTGACCGCGTCGACGATCGCGTTGACCGGCTCCTCGATGGCCTTGCGGACCTCCGCGGCCGAGATCACCACCGTCTTGGGGAGTCCGCTGACCAGGTCACGGCCGCGGATCTCGGTGTGCTCGTCCTTCTCCAGGTTGAAGGCCGAACCGATGGTGATCTTGATGCTCTCGGCGGTGCGCTCACCGAGCAGCAGGCTGTACTCCTTCTTGATGTGCTGGATGATCGCGTTGTCCAGCTCGTCGCCCGCGACGCGGATGGACTGCGCCGTGACGATTCCGCCGAGCGAGATCACCGCGACCTCGGTGGTGCCGCCGCCGATGTCCACGACCATGTTGCCCGTGGCCTCGTGGACCGGCAGCCCGGACCCGATGGCCGCGGCCATCGGCTCCTCGATGATGTGCACCTGCCGCGCGCCCGCCTGGGTGGACGCCTCGATGACGGCGCGGCGTTCCACTCCGGTGATACCGGAGGGAACACAGACGACGACGCGGGGGCGTGCCAGATAACGGCGTTTGTGGATCTTCAGGATGAAATAGCGGAGCATCCGCTCGGTGATCTCGAAGTCGGCGATCACGCCGTCCTTCAGGGGGCGGACCGCGACGATGTTGCCCGGGGTGCGGCCGATCATCTTCTTCGCCTCGGCGCCGACCGCGAGGATGCCGCCGGTGTTGGTGTTGATGGCGACGACGGACGGCTCGTTGAGGACGATCCCGCGACCTCTGACGTACACCAGCGTGTTGGCGGTCCCGAGGTCGACAGCCATATCACGGCCGATGAACGACATGTTGTTCGCCATGAGGATACGTCTGGCCTTCCAACTGGATCGATGGGCAGGGGAGGACGGCTGGGGTGTGTGGATACGCGTCGCGCGGCGGGAAGCGAGGGTCCATCGTAAACGCGGTCACCGGGACACGTGGCAGGGGTTCCTCCGCCATTGTGGGCGGAACGCCGGTCGTCATCCGTAATGGTGACGTCGTGTCCGAGTGATGCGTTCCCCCGAACGGGCTCGCATATACCAAAGGGCGACCGAGGAATTGTGGCCGCCCCAGGTCAACGACACGAATACCGTGACACCCCGTCAGCCATATGTCAGCTGAAATCCGGGAAAAAAATCTTCAGTTCCCGCTCCGCGGACTCCTCGGAGTCCGAGGCGTGGATCAGGTTCTCCCGGACGATGGTGCCGAAGTCACCACGAATGGAACCGGGCGCGGCGGCGATCGGGTCGGTCGGCCCGGCCAGCGCGCGTACGCCCTCGATGACACGTTCGCCCTCGACCACCAGGGCCACCGAGGGCCCGGACGCCATGAACTCCATCAGCGGCTCGTAGAACGGCCGCCCCTCGTGCTCCGCGTAGTGCTGCTCCAGCGTCGCCCGGTCGAGGTCACGGAGTTCGAGGGCGCGGAGTGTCCAGCCCGCCTTGCTCTCGATACGGCCGATGATCTCGCCGACCAGACCCCGGCGTACGGCGTCGGGCTTGAGCAGGACGAGCGTGCGCTGGCTCATGGTGCGGACTCCTTGGGAAACGGCGGCTGCCCGCGGGCAGCGGGTGGTTCGATGCGCGAGTGCTCAGAGGCTACACGGGTGCGGTGGCCGCTCGTCACGCAGCGTCAGGCTCCGGCGGGTACGCCGCCGCGCGGGCCGCCTTCGCCTCGTCCACCTTGCGCCCGTAGTGCACCGACGCCCACCACAGGGCGGTGAAGACGGCGCCCAGCACGAACATCGTCGGCACCACGAGACCGCTCACCACCAGACCCGCCTGGAGCAGCCAGCCGAACGCCAGGCCACCCGGGCGTGTCAGCACGCCGCACAGCAGCAGGCACAGCACCATGGCGGTGCCGCACACCGCCCACACGGTGCCGGTGGACAGGTCGGTCGTCCGCATCGCCACCAGGCCCGCGAAGCCGATCACGAAGAACTCACCGAGCAGGGTGCTCGCGCAGAGGGTACGCACTAGCGGCCCCCGCCCAGCAGCAGCCGCGCCTCTCCGACGGTGATGACGGAGCCGGTGACGAGGACGCCCGCCGCGCCGTACTCCCCCTCCTCCTCCGCCAGGGTGATGGCGGCCTCGACCGCGTCGTCCAGCCGCGGCTCGACCTGTACGCGCTCCTCCCCGAACACCTCGACGGCGAGCGCCGCCAGCGCGTCCACGTCCATCGCGCGCGGCGTCGAGTTCCGGGTGACGACGACCTCGGTGAGGATCGGCTCGAACGCCTCCAGCATGCCGCGTACGTCCTTGTCACCGCTCGTACCGACCACGCCGATCAGGCGGCTGAAGCCGAACGCCTCGGTGACGGCGGCCGCGGCGGCCTCCGCTCCCGCCGGGTTGTGCGCGGCGTCCAGCAGGACGGGCGGCGACTTGCGCACCAGCTCCAGCCGGCCCGGTGTGGTGGCGGCGGCGAACGCCTGCCGGACGGTGTCGATGTCGAGCGTACGGGCGTGGGCCGAGCCGACGCCGAAGAACGCCTCGACGGCGGCGAGCGCCACGCACGCGTTGTGCGCCATGTGCGCGCCGTGCATCGGCAGGAAGACGTCCGGGTACTCCCCGCCGAGGCCGCGCAGCGTCAGCAGCTGTCCGCCGACGGCGACCTCGCGCGAGACGACGCCGAACTCCATGCCCTCGCGGGCGACGGTGGCGTCCACCTCGACGGCCCGCTTGAGCACCACCGACGCGGCCTCGACGGACTGCTGCGCGAGCACGACCGTCGCGTCGGCCTTGACGATCCCGGACTTCTCGCCCGCGATCTCCTCCGGGGTCTCCCCCAGCCGGTCGGTGTGGTCCAGCGTGACGGGGGTGATGACGGCGACGGGCGCCTCCATCACGTTCGTCGCGTCCCAGGTGCCGCCCATGCCGACCTCGACGACGGCGACGTCGACCGGTGCCTCCGCGAAGGCGGCGAACGCCATGGCGGTGAGCACCTCGAAGAACGACAGCCGGTACTCCTGCCGGGCGTCGACCAGCTCCAGGTACGGCTTGACGTCCTCGTACGTCGCGACGAAGCGCTCGGCGGGCAGCGGGGCGCCGTCCACGCTGATCCGCTCGGTGATCGACTGGACGTGCGGGCTGCTGTACCGGCCGGTGCGCAGCTCGAACGCGCCGAGCAGCACCTCGATCATGCGGGCGGTGCTGGTCTTGCCGTTGGTGCCGGTGATGTGGATCGACGGGTACGCCCGCTGCGGCTCGCCCAGCACGTCCAGCAGCGCGGTGATGCGTACGCGGGAGGGTTCGAGCTTCGTCTCGGCCCAGCGGGTGGCGAGTTCCTCCTCCACGGCGCGCAGCGCGCGGTCCGCCTCGGGGTCCTCGGGGCGGGCGGGGGCGAGTCCCGGCTGCGGGACGCCCACCTGCGCGCGGAGCGTACGACTGCCCGCCTCGATCACGGCGAGGTCGGGGTCGCGGGAGGTCTCCGCCTCGACGATGTCCTCGAAGTCGCCGTCCTCGAAGTCGCCGGAGGTCGCGGCGGGGTCGTCGGCCGGGTCGGGTTCGGGCTGCTGGGGCTGGTCGCTCACGCGGGCCAGTCTACGGATGCCCGCCGGGGCCGCCCGCCCCGGCGCCCGTCCGCGCGGGCGGGCGCGGGGCGGGCCCGAGGGCGGGCGCCGGGAGGGCCGCGGCACGGCCCCGGAGGCGGGGCCGGGGCGTCACCCCCGCGGCAGCCGGTCCAGCTGCTCGCGGATGCGGGCGATGTCCGCCTCGGCCTGCCCGCGGCGCGCGCGGATCTTGTCCACCACGTCGTCGGGGGCCTTGGCGAGGAAGCCCTCGTTCCCGAGCTTCGCCGTCGTCTGCTTCAACTCCTTCTCGGCCAGGCCGAGGTCCTTCGTCAGCCGCTTCCGCTCGGCCTCGAAGTCGATCGCCCCCGACAGGTCCAGCGCGACCGTGACCCCGGCGACGGGCAGCGACGCCGTCGCCGCGAACTCCTCGCCCGCAGGCTGGAGTCGGAGCAGCGAGCGGATCGCGTCCTCGTGCGCCGCCAGCGCCGTACCGCCCAGGTCGAGCCGCGCCGGGACCCGCTGCCCCGGCTGGAGCCCCTGGTCGGCGCGGAACCGCCGGACCTCGGTGATCACCTGCTGGAGCGTGTCGATCTCGCGCTCGGCCGCCGCGTCGCGGTAACCGGAGTCGGCGGGCCAGTCCGCGACGACGACGGACTCGCGGCCGGTGAGCGTCGTCCACAGCGTCTCGGTGACGAACGGGACGATCGGGTGCAGCAGCCGCAGCAGCACGTCCAGCACCTCGCCGAGGACCCGGCCCGAGACCTCCGCCGGGCGGCCGCCCTTCTGGAACGTGGTCTTCGTCAGCTCCACGTACCAGTCGAACACCTCGTCCCACGCGAAGTGGTAGAGCGCGTCGCTGAGTTTGGCGAACTGGTAGTCCTCGTAGAAGCCGTCGGCCTCGGTGACGACCGCGCCCAGCCGGGAGAGGATCCAGCGGTCCTCGGCCGCCATCTCGTCCGGGGACGGGAGCGGGCCCTCGACGGTGGCGCCGTTCATCAGGGCGAAGCGGGTGGCGTTCCAGATCTTGTTGGCGAAGTTCCGGGACGCCTTCACCCAGTCCTCGCCGATCGGCACGTCCGTACCGGGGTTGGCGCCGCTGGCCAGGGTGAAGCGGAGGGCGTCGGAGCCGTACGCGTCCATCCAGTCGAGCGGGTCCACCACGTTGCCGAAGGACTTCGACATCTTCTTGCCGTGCTCGTCGCGGACCAGGCCGGTCAGCGCGATGGTGTGGAACGGCGGGGTGCCGTCCATCGCGTACAGCCCGAACATCATCATCCGCGCGACCCAGAAGAAGATGATGTCGTGGCCGGTGAGGAGGACGTCCGTGGCGTAGAACTTCTCCAGGTCCGGGGTGCGTTCGGGCCAGCCCAGGGTGGAGAACGGCCACAGGCCGGACGAGAACCAGGTGTCCAGCACGTCCTCGTCGCGCCGCCAGCCCTCGCCCGTCGGCGGCTCCTCGTCCGGGCCGAGGCAGACGACCTCGCCGTCCGGGCCGTACCAGACGGGGATGCGGTGGCCCCACCACAGCTGACGCGAGATGCACCAGTCGTGCATGTGGTCGACCCAGTCGAAGTAGCGGCTCGACATGTCCGCCGGGTGGATGCGCACCCGGCCGTCGCGCACCGCGTCGCCCGCGGCCTGCGCCAGCGGGCCGACCTTCACCCACCACTGGAGCGACAGCCGCGGCTCGATCGTCGTCCGGCACCGCGAGCAGTGCCCGACGGAGTGCGTGTACGGGCGCTTCTCCGCGACGATCCGGCCCTGCTCGCGCAGCGCGGCGACGATCGCGGAACGGGCCTCGAAACGGTCCAGGCCCTGGAACGGGCCGTGCGCCGTGATGTTCCCGCGCTCGTCCAGGACCGTGAGCATGGGCAGGTCGTGCCGCTGCCCGATGGCGAAGTCGTTCGGGTCGTGCGCCGGGGTCACCTTGACCGCGCCGGTGCCGAACTCCGGGTCGACGTGGGTGTCCGCGACGACGGGGATCGTACGGTCGGTCAGCGGCAGCTTGATCCGCTTGCCGACGAGCGCCGCGTACCGCTCGTCGTCCGGGTGCACGGCGACGGCGGTGTCACCGAGCATCGTCTCGGCGCGGGTCGTCGCGACGACGAGGCTCTCCTCGCCCTCGCCGTAGCGGATGGAGACCAGCTCGCCGTCGTCGTCCTGGTAGTCCACCTCGATGTCGGAGATGGCGGTGAGACAGCGGGGGCACCAGTTGATGATGCGCTCGGCGCGGTAGATGAGGCCGTCGTCGTACATCCGCTTGAACACGGTCTGCACGGCGCGCGACAGGCCGTCGTCCATCGTGAAGCGCTCACGGGACCAGTCGACGCCGTCGCCGAGGCGGCGCATCTGGCCGAGGATCTTCCCGCCGTACTCCTCCTTCCACCGCCACACCCGCTCGGTGAACGCCTCCCGGCCGAGGTCCTGGCGCGACTTGCCCTCGGTCTCGGCGAGTTGCTGCTCCACCTTGTTCTGCGTGGCGATGCCCGCGTGGTCCATGCCGGGCAGCCACAGCGACTCGTAGCCCTGCATCCGCTTACGTCGGGTGAGGGCGTCCATCAGCGTGTGCTGGAAGGCGTGGCCGAGGTGCAGGGAGCCGGTGACGTTCGGCGGCGGGATGACGATGGTGTACGCGGGCTTGTCGCTCTTGGGGTCCGCCTCGAAGTAACCGCGCTCCACCCAGCGCTCGTACAGCCGCTCCTCTACCTCGGCCGGCGCGTACTGTGTCGGCAGATCGGCGGGGGCTGCGGCGTCGGACCCGTCGCTGTGCGGGGTCCGCTGAGAGTTGTCGGTCACGTCGCTCAGTGTAGGCGCGGGGGTGTCATGGTCTCGAACCGGTTTGCGTCCCGATGGGGCGCGGCGGCCCGCGTTCCGTCAAGATGAGCGTGCGTGTCCACGCACAGTCGACGGAGGGGGAACGCACCATGAGCAACGGCCAGCCACCACCGGGTCCGTACGGCGGACAGCCCGACCCGTACGGCACTCCCCCGCCACCGCCCCAGGGTGCCCCGAACCCGTACGGCGGGCCGCCGACGCCGCCCCCGCCCGGACAGCCCGGCTACGGGTATCCGCAGCAGCCCAACCCGTACGCGCAGCAGGGTCCCTACGGCCCGCAGCAGCCGTACGGCCCGCCCGGCCCGCCGATACCGGGGCAGGGCGGCGGCCAGGGCCGGAAGGTCGCGCTGGGCATCGGCGCGCTGGTGGTGGTGGGCGCGCTCATCGGCGGCGTCCTCGCCCTGTCCGGCGGTGACGACGACGGCGGCGACGACGCGGACGGGACGAAGGGCGGGAAGCGCGGGACGGCGGCGGTCGCCCCGTACAAGATCGTGCCGCCGGAGTCGGTGCTCGACGGCGAGTACACCTCCGCCGGGACCGGCAGCAGCTCCGAGGACCTCGCGGGCGACGCGCAGGCGAAGCGGGTCGGCGTCGAGAACGGCACGGGTGCCTCCGACGACTACCGGTCCACCAGCAAGGAACAGCTCCAACTCGCGGGCGTGTACGGCAAGGTGGCCGACCCGGAGAAGGCCGCCGACGGCATGTTCGACATCGTGCACGACAACCAGGCCAAGGGCGCCCAGGTCATCCAGAACTACCGGGTCGAGACCACCGACGGGCCCCAGGAGTACACCCCGGAGGGGTTCGACGGCGCCCTCATCCGGTGCGAGACCCGTCGGCAGACCGGCCAGATCAGCGGACAGCAGGTCGAGTTGGAGTTCCCGACCTGCGTGTGGGCGGACAACGCCGCCGTCGGCGTGGTCTCCCAGACCGGCGCGGCTCCCGCCGCCGGCGCCGGTGTCTACGGCGAGTCGATGACCCAGGACGAACTCGCGGAGGCCACCGCCGAGATCCGCGAGGCCGCGCGGGAAGAGATCTGAGCGGTGTCCGGGCGGCCTCCTCGGGCCGCTCCACCGCGTCCGACGCCGCGAAGTCCGACGTCGCGCACCACCCTTCGAAGACCACCGCGACACCACCTAGGAGAAGTGACGGCTCGATGAGCTTCAACCAGCCGCCGCCCGGCCCCTACGGCCAACAGCCCCAACAGCCCGGTCAGCCGGGCCGGTCCGGGCAGCCCAACCCGTACGGGCAGCCGCCCCAGCCGGGTTACGGCTACCCGCAGCAGCCCCCGCCGCCGCCCCAACCCCCGCAGCAGCCGGGGTACGGCGCGCCGCAGCAACCGCCGCCGGGCGGGCAGCCCGCCTACGGCTACCCGCAGCAGCCCGGCCAGCCGTACGGACAGCCGTACGGGCAGCAGCCCTACGGCCAGCCCGGCATGCCCGGCCCGCCCGTGCCGCCGCCACCGGGCGGAGGCGGGAAGGGCAAGGCGATCGGGCTGACCGTCGGCGCCCTGGTGGTCGTCGCCGCGATCGTCGGCGGAGTCGTCGCGTTCACGGGTGACGACGGCGGGGCCTCCGACGACGGCAAGTCGTACCGCCTGGAGGCCAAGCCCCAACTCCTCGGCGAGTACAAGCGGATGGGCGGCGAGGACACCTCCACCGGCGACGACTTCGGCGCCGAGGACCAGCGGCGCATCGGCATCACGAACGCCACCGGCGTGAAGGCCACGTACTCCACGATGAACATGGAGAGCGGCAGCACCGCGCCGCCCGACCCGAGCGAGATCGCGTCGGCCAAGCTGCTGTCGTTCATCGGGGCGTACGGCGACGTGGCGGACCCGGAGACGTCGGTCGACGCGTTCTTCACGTACATGCGGGGCGAGATCGCCGGGGACGACGACACCGAGGTCGTCGGCAGCCCGGAGAAGCAGTCGCCGGACGGCTTCGACAACGGCGTCATGAAGTGCCAGGTGCTCCGGAACAAGGCACCCGAGGCGGGCGAGCCGCCGCAGATGACGATGTGCGCGTGGGGCGACAAGAGCACCCTCGGCGCGGTCATCCCCGTCAACGGGGCGAGCGCGCCGTCCACTTCGGAGGCGGCGAAGACCACGGCGGACGTACGGAACGAGGTGCGCGTGGAGCAGTAGGGGCGTCAGCGTCCGTACGCGAACGGCACACGGAAGAGGGGCGCCCCCGCCGGATTACCGGTGGGGGCGCCCCTCTTCGACGTACGGGCGTCGGCGCTACGCGCTCTTGTCGTGCCGCTCCTGGTCGGTGCCGCGCGTGCGGGGCACCAGGGTCGGGTTCACGTTGGAGTGGACGACGTCCTCCGTGATGACGACGCGCTCCACGTCCTTGCGGGACGGGACCTCGTACATCACCGACATCAGGACCTCCTCCATGATGGCGCGCAGACCCCGCGCGCCGGTGCCCCGCAGGATCGCCTGGTCCGCGATGGCCTCCAGCGCCGGGCGGTCGAAGTCCAGCTCGACACCGTCGAGTTCGAACAGCCGCTGGTACTGCTTCACCAGGGCGTTCCGCGGCTCCATCAGGATCTGGAGCAGCGCCTCGCGGTCGAGGTTGTGGACGCTCGTGATGACCGGCAGCCGCCCGATGAACTCCGGGATCATCCCGAACTTCACCAGGTCCTCGGGCATGATCTCCTCGAACTGGTTGCTCGCCTCGATCTCCCGCTTCGACCGGATGGTCGCGCCGAAGCCGATGCCCTTGGCGCCCGCGCGGGACTCGATGATCTTCTCCAGACCGGCGAAGGCGCCGCCGACGATGAACAGCACGTTCGTCGTGTCGATCTGGATGAACTCCTGGTGCGGGTGCTTCCGTCCGCCCTGCGGCGGCACCGACGCGGTCGAGCCCTCGAGGATCTTCAGCAGCGCCTGCTGCACGCCCTCGCCGGAGACGTCGCGCGTGATCGACGGGTTCTCGCTCTTGCGGGCGACCTTGTCGATCTCGTCGATGTAGATGATCCCCGTCTCGGCCTTCTTGACGTCGTAGTCGGCCGCCTGGATCAGCTTCAGCAGGATGTTCTCGACGTCCTCGCCCACGTACCCCGCCTCGGTCAACGCGGTGGCGTCGGCGATGGCGAACGGTACGTTCAGCATGCGGGCGAGCGTCTGCGCCAGCAGCGTCTTGCCGGAGCCGGTCGGGCCGAGCAGCAGGATGTTGGACTTCGACAGCTCGATGCCGTCGTCGCGGCCCTGCGCGCCCGCCTTCTCCTCCGCCTGCACCCGCTTGTAGTGGTTGTAGACGGCCACGGAGAGCGCCTTCTTGGCGGCCTCCTGCCCGACGACGTAACCCTCGAGGAACTCGTAGATCTCGCGTGGCTTGGGCAGTTCGTCCCAGCGCACTTCGGAGGTCTCGGCCAGCTCCTCCTCGATGATCTCGTTACACAGGTCGATGCACTCGTCGCAGATGTAGACACCTGGACCCGCGATGAGCTTCTTCACCTGCTTCTGGCTCTTGCCGCAGAACGAGCACTTGAGCAGATCGCCGCCATCACCGATGCGTGCCACGAGGTGCTTCCCCTTCGCCTGGGATCCGTCCGCTCCGACGGACCGAGGTACGTGCACTCCGACCGTACCTTGCCGGACCGCCGATTTGGGCCCCCCTTGGACGGACTCGGTACGGCTGAGCGACAGCCGGACGCCGGGTCCCGCCCAAGGAGGGCGCGGGACTTCAGACCTCGACCGAACTCTTGCGGGTCGAGACGATCTGGTCGATGAGACCGTACTCCAACGACTCCTCGGCCGTAAGGATCTTGTCGCGCTCGATGTCGTCGCGGATGGCCTCGATGTCCCGCGTCGAGTGCGTGGCCAGCAGCTGCTCCAGCTGCGAGCGCATCCGCTGCACCTCACGGGCGGCGATCTCCAGGTCGGACACCTGGCCGCGGCCGGTCTCCGTGTACGGCTGGTGGATCAGCACCCGGGCGTTGGGCAGCGCCATCCGCTTGCCGGGCGTACCCGCCGCGAGCAGCACGGCGGCGGCCGAGGCGGCCTGGCCCATGCACACGGTCTGGATGTCCGGCTTCACGAACTGCATCGTGTCGTAGATGGCCGTCAGCGCCGTGAACGAGCCGCCGGGGCTGTTGATGTAGACCGAGATGTCGCGGTCCGGGTCCATCGACTCCAGGCACAGCAGCTGCGCCATGACGTCGTTGGCCGACGCGTCGTCGATCTGCACGCCGAGGAAGATCACGCGCTCCTCGAAGAGCTTCGCGTACGGGTCGTACTCGCGCACGCCCTGCGACGTCCGCTCGACGAAGCGCGGGATCACGTAGCGCGACTCGGCGGTCGGCCCGGAGTAGCGGCCCTGGAGACCGGGGAGGCCGGGGGTGCCGGAGGGACCGGGGAAACCGGAAGAAGAAGTCATCGGAGCTTTCTCCTGGTGGTGGGCTGGCTGCGGGGAGCGGGCGCGGTCTGCGTGGTCGACGGGGCTCACGCGCCCGTACCGCCACCGCCCGGGAGCTGGGCCGCGTCTCCGTAGACCTCGTCGATCAGGCCGTAGTCCTTGGCCTCCTGCGCGGAGAACCAGCGGTCGCGGTCGGCGTCGCGGGTCCACTGCTCGACGGTCTGACCGGTGTGCAGGGCCGACAGCTCGGCCATCTTCTTCTTCGTGCGCAGCAGCTGCTCGGCGTGGATCTTGATGTCCGATGCGGAGCCGGCCAGTCCGGCGGACGGCTGGTGGATCAGCACCTCGGCGTTGGGGAGCGCGAAGCGCTTGCCGCGGGTGCCGGCGCTGAGCAGGAACTGGCCCATGGAGGCGGCGAGGCCCATGGCGATGGTCACCACGTCGTTCTTGATGTACTGCATGGTGTCGTAGATCGCCATACCGGCCGTGATCGAGCCGCCGGGGCTGTTGATGTAGAGGTAGATGTCCTTGTCCGGGTCGGCGGCAAGGAGCAGCAGCTGTGCGGTGATCTTGTTGGCGATGTCGTCGTCGACTGCCTGGCCGAGGAAGATGATCCGCTCGTTGAGCAGTCGGTTGTAGACCTGGTCGCCGAGGCCACCACCGAAGTTGGGCTCAGCGGCGGCAGAAGGCATCGGAAGCGTCACGTGTCCACCTGCTCGTATCCGGACGGCTGCGACTCGGCGTGGCCGTCACTGGCGTCGTCTGTACGGTCGTTTTCTACGGGGGCGGGGCGTCCCGGCGGCCCTCCTCGGGCCCGTCGGAGAACACCCCTGCCATCCGTATCTATGGACCCTAACGCGCTGGTCGGCGGGTGCCATCCCGCTTCCGGAACTGTTCGCTGTGAGCGCAGGTCGGGCGCCTCGGAGGGCGCGCGTGAGGCGGCCGGGCCGGGGGCGGCACATGGCCCGCCCCCGGCCCGCCGGTACGCGTCGTGGCGTGCCCGCGACGGGGCCCGCCGTCAGCTCTTGTCGGCCTTCTCGGCGTCGTCGGCCTTCTCGTCGGCCTTCTCCTCGGCGGCGGCCTCCGCGGGCTCCTCGGTGGACTCCGCGTCGACCGTCTCGCCGGTCTCGTCCTCGTCGTCCTCGAGGTCCACCACGTCGCCGTTGGTGTCCTTCACCGTGGCGGCCTCGACCACGACGGCCAGCGCCTTGCCGCGGGCGACCTCGCCGACGAGCATCGGGACCTGGCCGCCCTCGACGATGGCCTGGGCGAACTGGTCGGGGCTCATGCCGGAGGACTGCGCGCGGCGCATGAGGTGCTCGGTGAGCTCCTCCTGACTGACGTTCAGCTTCTCCTTGTTGACCAGTTCGTCGAGCACGAACTGCGTCCGGATGCCCTTCTCCGCCTGCTCCTTGAGCTCGGCGTCGAACTCCTCCTCGGTCTTCTCCTGCATCCGCAGGTACGCCGCGAGGTCCAGGCCCATCTGCGCCAGCTGGTGGTTGACCAGGTTGTGCTTACGGGTGTTGATCTCGTCCGCGAGCAGCTTCTCCGGGACGGGCACCTCGACCAGCTCGATGAGCGCGTCGAGGACCTTCTCCTGCGCCTCGGTGGCCTGCTCGTACTTCTTCGAGGTCTCCAGCCGCTTGCGGCTGTCCCCGCGCAGCTCCTCCAGGGTGTCGAACTCGCTGGCCAGCTGCGCGAAGTCGTCGTCCAGCTCGGGCAGTTCACGGGCGGAGACGGTCTGCACGTCGACCTTGACCTCGGCCTCGCTGCCGGCGGCGGAGCCGCCCTTCAGCTCGGAGGTGAAGGTGGCGGAGCCGCCCGCCTCCAGGCCGGTCACGGCGGCGTCGATGCCTTCGAGCAGCTCGCCGCTGCCGATGGTGTAGTCGACGCCCTGCGCGACGCCGTCCTCCAGCACCTCACCGTCGACCTTGGCCTCCAGGTCGACCTTGACGACGTCGCCCTCGGCGGCGGCGCGCTCCACGACGGAGGTGGAGGCGAAGCGCTCGCGCAGCTGCTCGACGGACTTGTCGATGTCATCGTCGGAGACCTCGGTGGCCTCGACGGTGACCTCGATGCCCGAGTAGTCCGGGATCTCGATCTCGGGGCGGATGTCGACCTCGGCGGTGAAGGACAGCAGCTCGTTGTCCTTGAGGTCGGTGATGTCCACCTCGGGCTGGCCGAGCGGGGTCAGCTCGCCCTCCTCGACGGCCGACTGGTAGAGCTTCGGAAGCGCGTCGTTGACGGCCTCCTCCAGCACCGCGCCGCGGCCGAAGCGCTGGTCGATCACCCGGGCAGGGATCTTGCCCTTGCGGAAACCGGGCACCGTGACCTGCTGGTTGATCTTCTTGTACGCCGCGTCGAGGCTGTCCTTGAGCTCCTCGAAGGGCACCTCGACAGTGAGCCGAACCCGGGTCGGGTTCAGGGTCTCCACGGCGCTCTTCACGGTCGGTCTCCTTGGGGCTGACTACTTGGGGCTACTGCGAGTTCCTACGAAGGATGGGCGCCCCGTATGCGGTACGAAGGTTGCGACAAGAGGTCGCGGACACGACACAGGCACGCGCGTCACCCATAGTACGTGGTCGGGGTGGCCGGATTCGAACCGACGACCTTCCGCTCCCAAAGCGGACGCGCTACCAAGCTGCGCCACACCCCGTCGGTGCGACACGTAGCGTACATGCCGTACGATGCACAGCGTGCCGCTCCGGCCACGGTGCACGACAAGTGGACACCGGGGCAGCGGATCGAGGGCCCCGGCCCGGACGACCGATCACGCGGCGCACGCGGGCGTAGCTCAATGGTAGAGCCCTGGTCTTCCAAACCAGCTACGCGGGTTCGATTCCCGTCGCCCGCTCCGGACACCGACGGCCCGGCCCCCGAGGGGACCGGGCCGTCGGTGCGTACACGGGAGCCGTCCATCGGCGGGACGGGGCCCGGGCAGCCCCTAGAAGCCGCTGAGGGTGTTGGCGAAGACGTCGACCATGTCGTTGACCGCCGGGGCCGCGCCGGTGGAGGCGAGGAAGAAGCCGAAGAGGGCGGCGACGAGGGCCGGGCCGGTCTTGATGGAGCCGCCGCGGAGCATCAGCGCGAGGACGACTCCGAGCAGCAGCACCACTGACAGGGAAATGGCCACACCTGATCACACCTTCGCGGTCGAACGCACCACCTGGGAGCCCCTCGCCACCGGCTCCTCGTCCGGTCCCATCGTGCCACCAACTGCCCCTCCCGTGGGGCGGAGTGACAGGTCATCGCGCCGCGTGCGGCGGAGGACGCTCGCGCCGCGGATGTTTCCCGTACGAGGGAACGCCGCCGGGCCCGATCCCGTCTGCCAGGGCGGCGGAGGGACCGGACGGAACGGGGTGGGACGGAAGGCGGGAACGGGGTACGCGGCGCGGGAAGTGCCGAGTCGAGAGCGGTACGTGGCCTGTACAGGCAGTCGTCCCGGGGTGGAGCGCCGGGGGTGACGACAGAGCGACAGGTCGATAAACGCATACCCATGGGCTCCTGAATTTACGGGCCCCGGATCGGCCGCTATCGTGATTCGGATGTTGCACGCTCGTTATGAGCGGGCCCCGCTCCCCCCGGCCCGCCCTGAGACGCCTCCCCCCACGTCAACGGAACCGCCGCCGAAAGCACGCGGCGCCTCCGGGGCGAAGCAACGTGATCCCTTCTTCGACAACGCCAAGTACCTGACGATCCTGCTCGTCGGTGTCGGACACGCATGGGACCCGCTGCGCGCCGACAGCCGTACGGCGGAGGCGCTGTACTACGTGATCTACACGTTCCACATGCCGGCGTTCATCCTCGTCTCCGGCTATCTGTCGCGGAGTTTCACGGGGAAACCGGGTCAGCTGAAGCGTCTGGTCACGGGTGTCGCGGTGCCGTATCTCGTCTTCGAGATCGTCTACACCCTCTTCATGCGCTGGGCGGACAATCCCGACCGCGCGTTCAGCCTCCAGAAGCCCGGGTTCGCGCTGTGGTTCCTCGTCGCGCTGTTCATCTGGCGGCTCACGACGCCGTTCTGGAAGACGCTGCGCTGGCCGGTGCCGGTGGCCCTGGCGATCGGTGTGGCCGCGAGCGTCACGGACGACATCGGCTCGGACCTGAACCTGATGCGGGTCCTCCAGTTCCTCCCGTTCTTCGTCATCGGGCTGCAACTGCGCCCGGAGCACTTCCAGTTGGTGAAGCGTCGCGAGGCGCGGCTGGCCGCCGTGCCGGTGATCGCGCTGACGCTGCTGTTCTCGTACTGGGCCGTGCCGCGCATGAGCAAGGACTGGTTCCTGCACGAGAAGTCGGCGTCGGAGATGGCCGTTCCGGACTGGGCGGGCGCGGCGATGTACCTGGCGCTGTTCGGCTGCGGCCTGGTGCTCACGGCCTGCTTCCTGTCCTGGGTGCCGCGGCGGCACATGTGGTTCACGGCGCTGGGCGGCGGCACGCTGTACGCGTACCTGCTGCACGTCTACCCCATCAAGCTGTCGCGCGAGTTCGACTGGTACGACATGGAGTGGGTCGACCACCCGCTGAGCCGCGTCGCGATCACCCTGCTGGCCATGGTGATGATGACCGTGCTGTGCACGCCGCCGGTCCAGTGGATGTTCCGCTTCGCGATGGAGCCGAAGATGACCTGGTTCTTCAAGGAGGACCCGGTCGCCAGGGCGAAGGAGCGCGAGCAGGGCCACGAGAAGGGCGCGGGCGCGGCGCAGGAGGCCCCGGCCGCCCCGGGGCGGGAGAAGCCCGCCGAAGCCCCCCGCTGAGCCACCACCACCCCGTACGAACGCCCGCCCGCACGCCACAGCCGTGCGGGCGGGCGTTCGCCGTCTCCGCGCGACGTGCGGGGGGCCGGACGCCGGGGGCCGCCCGGTCGCGTACGGGAGGGGCTCTCAGTCGCGGCAGATCAGCAGCAGCGCGCGGTCGTCGTTGACGTCGCGGGCGACCGACTCGATCAGGTGCCAGGCGGCGCCCGCGAAGCCCGTGGCCACGTACCGGTCGGCCTCGCCGGTGAGCCGGTCGATGCCCTCGGAGAGGTCGCGTTCGGCGGTCTCCACCAGGCCGTCGGTGAACAGCATCAGCACGTCGCCCTGCCGCAGCGTCCCCTTGACCGGGTCGAACTGGCCCCCGTCGTACACCCCGAGCAGCGGCCCCTCGCCGGACTTCTCCTCCCACTCCCCGGTCGCCGCCGACCGCTGGAGCCCGGGGACGTGGCCCGCGGAGAACAGCTCGTAGTCGCCGCTGTCCAGATCGAGCACGAGGTGGACGGAGGTCGCGAAGCCCTCGGCCCAGTCCTGCCGCAGCAGGTAGCCGTTGGCCGCCGGGAGGAACGCGTGCGGCGGGAGCGAGCCGAGCAGGCCGCCGAACGCGCCGGACAGCAGCAGCGCCCGGGACCCGGCGTCCATGCCCTTGCCGGACACGTCGGTGAGGACGACCTCCAGGGTGCGGTTGCCCGGCCCGGTCCGCGCGGCCACCACGAAGTCGCCGGAGAAGGACTGGCCGCCCGCCGGGCGGAGCGCCATCTCGCGGTGCCAACCCCGGGGCAGGGACGGCAGTTTGCTCTGCACGCGGATACGTTCGCGCAGGTCGAAGAGCATCGTCCCGCCGCGCCGCCAGGGCACGCCGACCCGGCTGCGGAACTGCGCGACGAGCAGCCCCGACAGCCCCACAGCGGCGACCGCGAGCACCGTGCCGGGGGTGACGCGGCCCGCGCCGTCCGGGTACGGGTCGAGGGCCGTGGCCTGCACGATGAGACCGGCGGCAGCCGCCGCGTACAGCGCGAGCAGGCTCGCGGGGCGCAGCAGCAGTCCGCCCGCGATGATCGGCAGCACGAGGGACTCGGGCGCGCACCACAGGGGCTGGCGGATGGTGGCGTACGTGAGGGCGGGCACGGTGAGCAGGAGCGCGACGAGCACGAGCCAGTCGGAGCCGCCGCCGCGGAAGTAGTCGACGGCGGAACGGCGCATGCTCGTACGGACCCGGTGCAGCGCCTTGCGCGCCCTGGACCACCGGGCCGTCGGAACAACCGCTTTCACTCGACGTGCCGCCATGCCCTGTGACCTTATCGACCGCTCGGGGGCGCGTCGATTCCCGGGGCGGGACCGGGCGTTCACCGGTATCGTGCCGCTCGCCCGCCCGCCGGGCGCGCGGCCGGGTCCGCGCGCTGCCCGTACACCTCCGCGTACTGCCCGTGCTTGCCCGCGCCCGTTCCGGCGCCCCCGCGCCCCGGGGACGGCGCGTGCGGTCCGCGCGGGGCGGCGCGGGCGGTCTCGCGGGGCGGTGGTCGGCACTGGTACGCATGGCGCATGACGACTGGACTGCGGGTGCTGCGCCGGGCGGAGTTGGACACGTTCTTCGAGGTGCTCGTCGCGGCGTTCGCCGGGGCGCTGGAGACGCCCGAGGAGCAGGAGAAGTGGCGTACGGTCATCGACCCCGACCGTTCGCTGGCCGCCTGGGACGACGGCGCGATGGTGGGCACGGCGGGCTCGTACGGCTTCCGCGTGACGGTGCCGGGCGGGGCGGCCGTGCCCGCCGCCGGGGTCACCATGGTGAGCGTGCTGCCGACGCACCGGCGGCGCGGCGTCCTCACCTCGCTGATGCGGCGGCAGTTGGACGACGTACGCGCCTGGGGCGAGCCCCTCGCGGTGCTGACCGCGTCCGAGCCGGGGATCTACGGGCGGTTCGGCTACGGCGTCGCCACCGAGCAGTTGAGCGCCCGCGTCGACACCTCGCGGGTACGGCTGTCGCCGCCGCCGGGCGGTGACGCGCTGCGGCTGCGGCTGGTGGACCCGCGGGACGAGGGCGTACGGCAGCGCTGCGCGGCGCTCTACGCGGCGCGCGTCCCGCTGCGCCCCGGCATGCTCGTCCGCAGCCCCGGCTGGGAGCGGGCGGACACGCACGACCCGGAACGGCTGCGCGCGGGGGCGTCGGCGCTGCGGTGCGTACTGGCCGAGCGGGACGGCGAGTTGCGCGGGTACGCGCGGTACGCGGTGCGCGCCGACGTGGACTCCACCGGGCCGAAGGGCGAGGTGCTGGTGCGGGCGGTGGAGGCGTGCGACCCGGTGGCGCTGGGGGCGCTGCTGGGGCACCTCTTCGACCTCGACCTCACGACGTGGCTGACCCTCGGCAACCGGCCGGTGGACGACGGCTGGCTGCACATGGTGTCCGACGTGCGGCGTTGCGGGATCGCCCTGCGGGACGGGCTGCACCTGCGGCTGGTGGACGTGGGCGCGGCGCTGGCGGCCCGTACGTACGCGGCACCGGTCGACGCCGTGCTGGAGGTGGCGGACGGCTTCTGCCCCTGGAACGAGGGGCGTTGGCGGCTGGTGGGCGGCCCGGCGGGCGCGACGTGCGTACGGACGGACGACGCGCCGGATCTGGCGCTGTCCGTACGGGAGTTGGGCACGGCCTACCTCGGCGGGCCGACGCTGCTGGCGCTGGCGGCGGCGGGGCGCGTACGGGAGGTGCGGGCGGGGGCGCTGGCGGAGGTGTCGCGGGCGTTCCGGGGGGACGTTGCCCCGTGGCTGCCGCACTCGTTCTGACCGGGGCGGGGCGTACGGGCGGGCGGGGCCCGGCGCCGGGGGCTCAGCGGGGCTGGCACTCCGGGCACCAGAAGAGGTTCCGCCCGGCGAGCACGGCGGTGCGCACCTCCGTGCCGCAGACGTGGCACGGCTGGGTGGCGCGGCGGTACACGTACACCTCGCCGCCGTGGTCGTCCACGCGCGGCGCGCGGCCCATCGCCTCCGGCAGGTGCTCGGGGCGGACGGTGTCGATCCGGTTGTGCTCCACGCCCGTGCGCATCAGGGCCACCAGGTCGGCCCAGACCGCGTCCCACTCGGCGCGGGCCAGGTCGCGGCCCGCGCGGTACGGGTCGACGCCGTGCCGGAAGAGGACCTCCGCGCGGTAGACGTTGCCGACGCCCGCGACGACCTTCTGGTCGAGCAGCAGCGCGGCGACGGACGTACGGCTGCGGGACACGCGCGCCCACGCCGCCTCCGGGTCGCCCGCGACGCCGTCGCCGTGCCGCAGCGGGTCCGGGCCGAGGCGGGCGTGGACGGCGGCCTTCTCCTCGTCGGTGACCAGCTGGCAGCGGGTGGGGCCGCGCAGGTCCGCGTACGCGTCGTCGCCCGCCAGCCGCAGCCGTACCTGCCCGACGGGCGCGGGCGCCGGGCCCGTACCGAAGCGGAACGTGCCGTACAGGCCGAGGTGGATGTGCGTCCAGCCCGCCGCGTCGAAGCCGAGGAAGAGGTGCTTGCCGTGCGCGTCCGCGCCGCGCAGCACCCGCCCGTCGAGGAGCGCGGCGCCGTCGGAGAACTTCCCCTGCGGGCTGGACGCGCGCACGGCGCGGCCCGCGAAGCGCGCGTCGAGGTCGTCGGCCAGCCGCCGGATGGTGTGACCCTCGGGCACGGGCCGACCTCAGCCCCGCGGGCCGGGCAGCGGCGGGAGTTCGCGCGTCGTCTCGTACGCGGAGAGCATGCCGACGCGGCGGGAGTGGCGCTGCTCGCCGGAGTACGGGGTGTCGAGGAAGGTCCGTACGAAGGCGACGGCCTCGTCGGTGGTGTGCATGCGGGCGCCGACGCTCATCAGGTTGGCGTCGTTGTGCTCGCGGCCCAGCGCGGCGGTCTGCTCGCTCCAGGCGAGGACGCAGCGGGCGCCCTCGACCTTGTTCGCGGCGATCTGCTCGCCGTTGCCGGAGCCGCCGATGACGACGCCCAGGGAGCCGCCGTCCGCCACGGTGCGCTCGGCGGCGCGGAGGCAGAAGGGCGGGTAGTCGTCCTGGGCGTCGTACGCGTGCGGGCCGCAGTCGACGGGCTCGTGGCCCGCCGACTCCAGCCACGCGACGAGGTGGTTCTTGAGTTCGTAACCGGCGTGGTCGGAGCCGAGGTAGACGCGCATGGGCGCAGTCTAGGCGGTGCTCCGACGCCCTTCGCGGGGCGGCCCGGGGCCGTCCGGCGAGGGCCCGGCGGTCAGGACCTCTCGCCGACCAGCTTCCAGGCCGCCGGGAGCGCGCCCATCGCGAGGGCGGCCTTCAGCGCGTCACCGACGAGGAAGGGCACCAGGCCGTCCGCGATCGCCTCGCCCGCCGACAGGTCGGCGGCGAACGCCAGGTACGGGACGCCGACCGCGTACGTCACGGCCATGCCGACCGCCATCGTGCCCGCCGTGCGGAGCACGCCGCGGTCGCCGCCGCGCCGGGCGAGGGCGCCGACGACGGTGGCGGCGAGGAGCATGCCGAGGATGTAGCCGAAGGACGGCATGGCGGCGCCGGTCGCGCCCTCCGAGAACCAGGGCATCCCGGCGACGCCCGCCACCGCGTACAGCGCCATGGACGCGAGGCCGCGCCGCGCGCCGAGGGAGGCGCCGACGAGGAGCGCGGCGAAGGTCTGCCCGGTCACGGGCACCGGGGAGCCCGGCACCGGCACGGCGATCTGCGCGGCGACACCGGTCAACGCGGCGCCGCCGACCACGAGGGCGACGTCGCGGACGCGCGCGCGTCCGGCGGTGGACGCGGGGAGGACGTCCGCGAGGACGGCGCCGGGGCGGACGGTGGTGGCGGAAAGACTCATCGGAACTCCGGTACGGAAATCAGGACTTGAGCGGACCTTCCGACGCTAGCCGAAGGGCGCGCGGAGCAGCGCGTGAGTTTGGCGACAGTGCCGCGAGGTGTACGGCGGCGCCCGCCGGGACACGTACGCGCTCCGCCCGCCGGACCGTGCCGACGGGCGGAGCGGGGACGGTCGCCGCCGGGTGCGGCGGGTGCCGTCAGTCGAACTGCGGGTCCCGGTCGCGCGTCCGCTTCAGCTCGAAGAAGCCGGGCGTCCCCGCGACGAGCAGGGTGCCGTCCCAGAGGCGCGCGGCCTCCTCGCCCTTGGGCGCGGGCGTGACCACCGGGCCGAAGAAGGCGATCTGCTCGCCGTCCGGTCCGGGTACGGCGATCACCGGGGTGCCGACCTCCTGGCCCACGAGGTCGATGCCCTCCTTGTGGGAGGCGCGCAGCTGGGTGTCGTACGCGTCGGTGTCGCCCGCCTCCAGCAGCTCCGCCGGGAGCCCGGCGTCCTCCAGCGCGGCGGCGATCAGCTCGGGGGAACGCTCCTCGCCCCGGTTGTGGATACGGGTGCCGAGCGCGGTGTAGAGGCGCGCGAGCGCCTCGTTGCCGTGCTTCTCCTGGGCCGCGATACAGACGCGTACGGGCGCCCACGCGGACTTCATCAGCTCGCGGTAGCGCTCGGGCATCTCGTCGAGCCGGTCCTCGTTGAGGACCGCGAGGCTCATCACGTGCCAGCGGACCTCGACGTCGCGCACCTTCTCCACCTCCAGCATCCAGCGGGAGGTCATCCAGGCCCAGGGGCAGACGGGGTCGAACCAGAAGTCGGCGGGCGTCTTCTCGGACATGTCCTCGCATCTCCTCACACATCGGAACGGCAGGCGGCGGGCACCCCGACCGTACGGTCGGCGGTACCGCGCCCGCCTGAGGAACATGCGGGCGGACCGGACCATTCCCCGGTGTGCCCGCCACCACCGCCGTGCGATGCTGACCCGATCCGTTCGCTATCCGAGACGAGGAGTCCGCTGTGCCCGGTGAGAATCTGACCCGCGACGAGGCCCGCCGCCGGGCGGAGCTGCTGTCCGTGGACGGGTACGACGTGGCGCTGGACCTGCGGTCCGCGTCGGCACCGGTGCCGGAGGGCGCGGAGCGCACCTTCCGCTCCACCACGACGATCCGGTTCCGCTGCGCCGAGCCGGGCGCGGCCACGTTCGTCGACCTGATCGCGCCGACGCTGCACTCGGTCCGGCTCAACGGGCGCGACCTCAACGCCGACCTCGTCTTCGACGGCTCCCGGATCGCGCTGGAGGGCCTGGCCGCGGAGAACGAGCTGACGGTCGACGCGCGCTGCGCGTTCAGCCGTACCGGCGAGGGCCTGCACCACTTCGTGGACCCGGAGGACGGCAAGGTCTACCTCTACACGCAGTACGAGCCCGCCGACGCCCGCCGCGTCTTCGCCAACTTCGAACAGCCGGACCTCAAGGCCCCGTTCGACTTCACGGTGACCGCGCCCGCCGACTGGACGGTGCTCAGCAACGGCGCGCGGGAGGGCGAGCCCGCGCCCGCCGACGGGGGCGCCGCCGTGTGGCGCTTCGCCCGTACGAAGCCCATCTCCACGTACATCACGGCGGTCGTCGCGGGCCCGTACCACCACGTCACCGACCACTACCGGCGCACCTTCGACGACGGCACCGTGCTGGACGTGCCGCTCGGCGCGCTCTGCCGCAAGGGGCTGGCGCGGCACTTCGACCCGGAGGACGTCTTCCGGGTGACCAAGCAGGGACTGGACTTCTTCCACGACCACTTCGACTACCCGTACCCGTTCGGGAAGTACGACCAGGCATTCGTGCCGGAGTACAACATCGGCGCGATGGAGAACCCGGGCTGCGTCACCTTCCGCGAGGAGTTCGTCTTCCGCGGCCGGGTGACGGAGGCGTCGTACGAGGGCCGGGCGAACGTCATCCTGCACGAGATGGCGCACATGTGGTTCGGCGACCTGGTCACCATGGAGTGGTGGGACGACCTGTGGCTGAAGGAGTCGTTCGCGGACTACATGGGCGCGCTGTCGCTCGTGGAGGCGACGCGCTTCCACGACGGCTGGATCACCTTCGCCAACCGCCGCAAGTCCTGGGCGTACCGCGCCGACCAGCTGCCGTCCACGCACCCGGTCACCGCGGACATCCACGACCTGGAGGACGCGAAGCTCAACTTCGACGGCATCACGTACGCCAAGGGCGCGTCCGTGCTGAAGCAGCTGGTGGCGTACGTCGGGCGGGACGCGTTCCTGGAGGGCGCCCGCCGCTACTTCAAGCGGCACGAGTGGGGCAACACCCGCCTCGGTGACCTGCTGTCCGTCCTGGAGGAGACCTCCGGGCGGGACATGGGCGAGTGGTCGAAGGCGTGGCTCCAGACCGCCGGCGTCAACTCCCTCACCCCGCAGGCGACGTACGACGCGGAGGGCCGCCTCACCGAGCTGGCCGTCGTGCAGGAGGCCGCCGACTCGCACCCGGTGCTGCGGCCGCACCGCATCGCGGTGGGCCTGTACCGGCGGGCGGCGGGCGGCGCCCTGGAGCGGTACGCGCGGGCCGAGGTGGACGTGACCGGCGCGCGTACGGCCGTGCCGGAGCTGGCCGGTGCCGAACGGCCGGAGCTGGTGCTGCTGAACGACGAGGACCTGACGTACTGCAAGGTCCGCTTCGACGAACGTTCGCTGGCGACGCTCCGCGAGCACCTCGGCGGGCTGACCGACCCGATGGCGCGCGCGCTGTGCTGGTCGGCGCTGTGGGGCATGACCCGCGACGGGCTCATGCCCGCCCGGGACTTCCTCGCGCTGGTGCTGCGCTTCGCGGGCGACGAGACGGACATCGGCGTGCTCCAGATGCTGCACGCGTGGGCGCGTACGGCCGAGGTGCAGTACACGGCGCCCGACCGGCGCGAGGAGGCCGCCCGGGAGCTGGCCGAGGGCGCGCTGAGCGGGCTGCGGCAGGCCGCGCCGGGCAGCGGGCACCAGCTGGCGTGGGCGCGCTTCTTCGCGGCGGTCGCGCACGGCGAGCACGACCTCCAGCTGCTGAGCGGGCTGTTGGCCGGTACGGCGCGGGTGGACGGGCTGGAGATCGACCAGGAGCTGCGCTGGACGTTCCTGCACACGCTGACGGCGCACGGCGCGGCCGACGAGGCGGCGGTGGCCGGGGAGTTGCGCCGGGACGACACCGCGTCGGGGCGGCGGCACGAGGTGCGCAGCCTCGCGGCGCGCCCGTCGTCGGCGGTGAAGGCGGAGGCGTGGGACGCGGTCGTGGGCTCCGACCGGCTGTCCAACGCGCTGGTGGAGGCGACGATCTCGGGCTTCTCGCTGCCGGGGCAGCGGGAGCTGGTCGCGCCGTACGCGCCGCGCTACTTCGAGGTGCTGGAGGAGATCTGGCGGACACGGTCCATCGAGATCGCGATGGCCGTCGTACGGGGTCTGTTCCCCGCGCTCCAGGGCGACCGCGCCACGTTGGACGCCACCGACCGGTGGCTGGACGGGCACCCGGACGCGGCCCCGGCGCTGCGGCGCCTCGTGCTGGAGGCGCGCGACGACCTGGCGCGGGCGCTGACGGCGCAGGAGTGCGACGCGCGGGCGGGCGCGCGCTGAGACCGCACCGGTGCCCGCTCCCCCGCGCCCCGGCGGGGCGGGCGCCGGATCGGCATTCGAACTGCCGTACTTGAGGCCGCGGTTGTCCCTGTTTCGCGACGGCCCTGTAACAGGGGGTGGGACGAGCCGCCCGAATGGGCATCGACGGGGGCATGACGTACGACGCCCCGCTCTCCCCCCGGCCCCTGAGCCACCTCAACGACGCGTCACCGCGGGTGCTGGACAGCCGCGCCCTGCGCGAGCACGGCGTGACCGACGCCGAGGCCGGTGCCCGCTGCCGTCCGGGCGGGCCGTGGCAGATGCCGCTGCCCGGCGTGTACCTGCTCCACCCCGGCCCGCCGACCAGCACCGACCGGCTGCACGCGTGCCTGCTGTACGCGGACCGGCCCGCGCGGCGGACCCCGGCGCGTACGGCCGCGTACGGGCGTACGACGGCGGCTCCGTCGGCGACCCTGGCGGCCGGGCGGGCGCGGCCGTCCACGCCGGTCCGACTCCCCGCGTCCGACGCGCAGTTCACCGGTTTCGCCGCGCTCGCCCTGCACGGCTTCACGTCCGTGCCGCCGCTGGCCACCCTCGCCCGGATCGACGTGCTGGTGCCCCGTACGCGGCGGCTGCGCTCCGTCGGTTTCGCCCGCGTCGTGCGCGCGCAGGCCGTGCCCGAGCCGGAGGAGATCACCGGGCTGCCGGTGGCGCCGGTGACGCGGGCGCTGGCGGACGCCGTACGGCAGACGGAGGACGCGGTGGCCGTACGCCGGATGCTGACCGAGGCCGTACGCGCGCGGCACTGCGAAGCGCGGGCGATCGTACGGGAGTTGGGCCGGGCGCGGCTGCTGGCGCGGCCGCAGGTCGTCGGCGCCGTCGACACACTGCTGGCGGAGGGGCGGGCCATCGCGGAGGAGCACCTCTACGACATGGTGTGCTTCCAGCGGCTCCCCGACCCCTGCTGGAACGTCGACCTGCGGCTGCCCGGCGGGCCGTGCCTGGGGAGCGTCGACGCGTACTGGCCGGAGCAGGCCGTGGCCGTCGAACTGGACACGCGGGCGCACCGGCACGGGCACGAGGAGGAGGCGCTGCGGGAGGAGCGCGCGCGGCGGCGGGAGGCGCTGGAACGCTTCGGGATCACCGTCGTGCACCTGGCCCCGGCGGCGCTGCGGGACTCGCCGCGGCAGCAGGCCGCGATCGTACGGACGGCCCTGATGGCCGCCGACGACCGCGAACCGGCGGCGCGGGTGGCGGTGACGCCCAGGTGACCCCGGGGGTGCCGGGTCACACCCTCTTCTTCGGCTTCCGCAGCACCAGTTCGGTGTTCCGGTCGCCCTCCTCCCCCGCGAGTTCCGTACGGCGGCCGGGCGCGTTGAAGGACAACTCCCGGTAGAGGGAGGCGAGTCCGGCCTGCGAGAGGTCGGCGTGGTCGGTGCGGTGCGGGGCGGCGGACTCGATGAGGGTGGTGAAGAGGGACAGGGTGCCGTCGCCGTTGTCGGTCAGCTCGATGGTGCGGGCCAGCTGCGGGAAGTCGATGTGCGAGGCCGTGGAGACCTCCCAGAACGTGCCGTGCGGCGTGACGCTGTTGCGGTGGCCGTGGCCGTTGATCCAGGCCAGCACGTGCGGGTTGCGCCCGAGCAGGTCGGTCAGCTCGGCGCCCCCGTCGGGGGTGCTGTCCGAGGTGTGGTGGCTGAACACCAGCACCCAGTCGTCCCGGTGCCGCTTCAACTCCTGCTCCAGCCAACGGAGTTGGCCGGGGCCGACGCGGCCCTCGTAGTGGCCGCCGCGCCGGGTGGTGTCCAGGCTGATGCCGACGACGTCGTCCGATATCCGGAACGAGTAGTAGGCGCGCTCCTCCACGAGGTTCGCCTCGGTGTAACCGTGGCCGACCGGGCCGGGCCCGGTGTACCTCGGGTCGAGGTGCGCGGCCAGGTACTCACGCGGCGTGAACGGCGCCCGCCCCGGGTCCGGCGTCACGGCCCGCAGCTCGGCGCGGTGCGTACGCAGCAGCTCCTTGTACTGCTCGCCCTTCGGGTCGCGTCCCTTGCGCACCTGCTTCCACAGGGCGGCGCCCTCGGCGCGCGGCAGGTCGTACAACTTCCGCCCGCCGACGGCGAATTCGGTGAGGAACGGGTCGGCCGAGGCGTAGCAGCCGCCGGGCAGCAGGTCGTGGTTGCCGACCGTGGAGTACCAGGGCAGGGCCAGCCCGGGGCTGCGCACCTCGCGGATCGCGGCCTCCAGGAAGCCGTCGAGGCGCGGGAAGCCGAGCTGCTTGTCACCGTCGCGGAGCGCGGAGTCCGGCTGCCAGTACAGCTCCAGGCCGGAGTTCTGCACGCCCTCGTACGCGCGGGAGTCCCCGGTGTTCGGGGTGATCCGGCCGCCGCTCATCGCGGTGAGGAACCACTCCAGTTCGGCCGTGCAGTTGTTGTCGGTGTTGTCGCCGGTGGTCATCACGAACGACAGCGGGGCACCCGTCGCGGGGCCGCCCGGCAGGGAGTTGACCCGTTCGATGAGCGAGACGACACCCGCCACCGACAGGGCCTCCTGCGGGCGCCAGGCGCTGGCCGTCTCGGCCCGCAGGTACTCGTACCGCAGCGGGTGCTGCACGTCCACCATGTGCAGGTCGGTGAACTGCGCGAACGACGCGAGCGCCGTACGCGTGTCCGCGCGCCCCGCCGAGGGCGCCGCCAGCTCCGCGCGCACCACGCGGTCCCAGCCGGGGCCGTCGCCGAGCCGCCGGTAGCCGCCGCCCCCCTGCGGGGTGGCGACGGAGTGGAGGGTCGTGCCGGTGGCCGAGGGGTGCTCGGCCGCCGCGGCGGCGGCCATCCGCCGCGGGCCGGGTACGGCACGGGCGGCGGCGGGCGGCCCGGCGGTGGCGGAGCCGCCCGCGGGGCCGAGGACGACGCCGAGACCGGCGGTGGCGCCCGCGGCGCCAGCCATGGTGAGGAGCCGGCGGCGCTCCAGGAGGCCGCCGGGGGAACGGGGGGTGGGGGCGGCTGCGTGGGGGGCGGACGTGGGGGTCTGCGTACGGCTTCTGCCGGACATGCGCGGTCTCCCGAGTGCGAACGCGGCGTGTGCGGGCGGGCTGGTCCCCACCCACTCGGGATGTTTGGCAGCGCGGATGGCCTGCGCTTTAACGACGCGGGAACGGGTGGCGCCCATCTCCGTTCTTGGATCACCGTTCTTCGCGTTCGCCATGCCCCGCACCCCGCCGCGTGTCCCGCCGCTCATGCGGAGTTCACCCGCGGCCGAGGGCGGCGCCGTACGCGGTGAGCGGGGCGTACCCGCGGCGTAGGGGTCCGGGGCGGGTGCGCGGCGGCTCCGCGCGCGGGGGAAATGTCACCGCGTCGGCCCGGGACCGCATGGAAGGATGACGCGAACGTCTTTGCAGAGGGAGAGGGAGATGACCACGTGCCTGGGACGAATCTGACCCGCGCGGAAGCACAGGAGCGGGCGCGGCTGCTGACCGTGGACGCGTACGAGATCGAGCTGGACCTGAGCGGCGCGCAGGAGGGGGGCACGTTCCGGTCGCGGACGACGGTGCGCTTCGACGCGGCCGAGGCGGGCGACACGTTCATCGACCTGGTGGCGCCGACCGTCCACGAGGTGGTGCTGAACGGCGCGGCCCTGGACCCGGGGAAGGTCTTCGCTGACTCGCGGATCGCGCTCGACGGGCTGGCGGCGGGCGCCAACGAGCTGCGCGTCGTCGCGGACTGCGCGTACACCAACACCGGTGAGGGACTGCACCGGTTCGTCGACCCGGTGGACCAACAGGCGTACCTCTACACGCAGTTCGAGGTGCCGGACGCCCGCCGTGTCTTCGCCAGCTTCGAACAGCCGGACCTCAAGGCGTCGTTCGCGTTCACCGTACGCGCCCCCGAGGGCTGGGTGGTGATCTCCAACTCGCCGACGCCCGAGCCCGAGGGCGACTCGGGCGCGGTCTGGCGCTTCGCTCCCACGCCGCGGATCTCCTCGTACATCACGGCGCTGATCGTCGGCCCGTACCACAGCGTGCACTCCAGCTGGGAGGGCGAGGACGGGCGGCTGGTGCCGCTGGGGCTCTACTGCCGTCCGTCGCTGGCCGAGTTCCTCGACGCGGAGGACATCTTCGCGGTCACGCGGCAGGGCTTCGACTGGTTCCAGGAGAAGTTCGACTACGCGTACCCCTTCGAGAAGTACGACCAGCTGTTCGTGCCGGAGTTCAACGCCGGGGCGATGGAGAACGCGGGCGCGGTGACCATCCGCGACCAGTACGTCTTCCGGTCCAAGGTGACGGACGCGGCGTACGAGGTGCGCGCCGAGACGATCCTGCACGAGCTGGCGCACATGTGGTTCGGCGACCTGGTCACCATGGAGTGGTGGAACGACCTGTGGCTGAACGAGTCGTTCGCCACGTACACCTCCATCGCGTGCCTCGCGCACGCGGAGGGCAGCCGGTGGCCGCACTCCTGGACCACCTTCGCGAACCAGATGAAGACCTGGGCGTACCGGCAGGACCAACTGCCGTCCACGCACCCGATCATGGCGGAGATCCGCGACCTGGACGACGTCCTGGTGAACTTCGACGGCATCACGTACGCCAAGGGCGCGTCGGTGCTGAAGCAGCTCGTCGCGTACGTCGGCGTGGACGAGTTCTTCCGCGGCGTGCAGGCGTACTTCCGGCGGCACGAGTGGGGCAACACCCGCCTGTCCGACCTGCTGGACGCGCTGGAGGAGACCTCCGGGCGGGACCTGCGGACCTGGTCGAAGGCGTGGCTGGAGACGGCCGGGATCAACGTCCTGCGCCCGGAGATCGAGACGGCCCCGGACGGCACGATCACCTCGTTCGCCGTACGCCAGGAGGCCCCCGCCCTCCCGCCGGGCGCCGCGGGCACCTCGACGCTGCGGCCGCACCGCGTCGCCGTGGGCCTGTACGACCTGGTCGACGGACGGCTGGTGCGCACCGACCGGATCGAGCTGGACGTCGACGGGCCGCTCACCGACGTACCGCAGGTGGCGGGCCGCCCCCGCCCGGCGGTCGTCCTGCTCAACGACGACGACCTGTCGTACGCCAAGGTCCGGCTGGACCCGGCGTCGCTGGAGGCCGTCACGCGGCACCTCGGTGACTTCACCGAGTCGCTGCCGCGCGCGCTGTGCTGGGCCTCCGCCTGGGACATGACGCGGGACGGCGAACTGGCCACCCGCGACTACCTGGAGCTGGTGCTCGCCGGGATCGCCAAGGAGTCGGACATCGGCCTGGTGCAGTCGCTCCAGCGGCAGGTGAAGCTGGCCCTCGACCTGTACGCGGCGCCGGACTGGCGGCCGACCGGGCTGGCGCGCTGGTCGGAGTTCGCGCTGGAGCGGCTGCGTGCCGCCGAGCCGGGCAGCGACCACCAGCTGGCGTGGGCGCGGGCGCTGGCGGGCACGGCCCGTACGGACGAGCAACTGGGCCTGCTGGAGGGGCTGCTGGACGGCTCCCGGTCCGTGGACGGGCTGGCCGTCGACACCGACCTGCGCTGGTCGCTGCTGCTGCGGCTGACGGCGACGGGCCGCGCGGACGGCGCGCGCGTCGACGCGGAGCTGGCCCGGGACGCGACCTCGGCGGGCGAGCGGCACGCCGCGTCCGCGCGGGCGTCGCTGCCGACGGCGGAGGCGAAGGCCGAGGCGTGGGCGTCGGTGGTGGAGAGCGACAAGCTGCCGAACGCGCTCCAGGAGGCGGTCATCGGCGGCTTCGTGCAGACGGAGCAGACGGAGCTGCTGGCGCCGTACACCGAGCGGTACTTCGCCGCGCTGAAGGACGTCTGGGAGACCCGCAGCCACGAGATGGCGCAGCAGGTGGCCGTGGGGCTGTACCCGGCGGCCCAGGTCGAGCAGGCCACGCTGGACGCGACCGACGCCTGGCTGGCGTCGGCGGAGCCGGGCGCCGCGCTGCGGCGGCTGGTGACGGAGTCGCGCGCGGGCGTGGAGCGCGCGCTGCGGGCACGGGCGGCGGACGCCGCCGCGGGTGGCGCGGCCGGGGGCGGCGCGAGCTGACACGGCGGAGCGGGCGCGCGGCCGGTGGGTACCGGCCTCGCGCCCGCAGGGGCCGAGGTGGTGTCCGTACGGGCGGTCGCCGGAGCGGGCGCCCGCGGCGTCAGCTGTTCGGCTGCTGCTTGCGGGACTTGTCGCTCACGACGACCAGGCCCGCGATCACCAGGAACAGCAGCACGGGCAGGCCCACGAAGACACTGAGGGTCTCCAGGACGCTCAGGCCGGGGCCCGGGTCGTCGCCGTCGTCGCGGGTGACGGCGAAGGCGGGGGACGACATGAACAGCAGGGCAGCCGTCCCGGCGGTGAGGGTGCCTGCGCGCAACGCGTTCTTCTTGTTTGCCACGCTCAGACGGTAACGAACGCCCGCCTCCGGCGCGCGCCCGGGGTCGCGTAAGCGGCGTGGCCCGGCCCACGGCCCGCCGGGCGGGCCGTACGCACGGTGAACGGGGTGGGAACGGAGCGGGAACGTGCCCTCCGCACCGGGCACAACGGGCGTACGCGCGCATACGTGCCCGCACCGGGGCGCGCGGGCCAAGGAATGGCCAACGCATCGCCACGGGTCGCCAAAGCTATGCCCATGACTTGGTGCGAGGTCTGGTGCCACGGGCCCCGGGTGCGTCGGATCGGTCCGTGACCACCACCTCCGCACACTCCGCCCCCACGCCGGGCGACATAGCGCCGCACCCCGGCGCCCCGCTCCGCCGCTCCGTCCTGCGCGGCGCGCTGACCGGCGCCGCGGCGCTCGGCGCCGGGCTCGCCCTCGCCTCCCCCGCCGCCGCCTCCCCGGCCCCCACGGCGCCGCCGCGCCCCCCGCGCCCCACCACCCCGGGGGCGGCCCTGCGCGCGCTCGCGGAGGGCAACGCGCGCTGGCGCTCGTACCGCGAACGGCACCCGCACGAGACCCGCGCCGTACGGGAGGAACTGGTCACCGGCCAGCACCCGTTCGCCGTCGTCCTCAGCTGCGTCGACTCGCGCGTCCCGCCGGAGCTGGTCTTCGACCAGGGGCTGGGCGACCTGCTGACCGTGCGCAGCGCCGGTGAGGTGCTGGACGAGGCGGTGCTCGGCAGCATCGCGTACGGCGTGCTGGAACTCGGCATCCCCCTGGTCCTGGTGCTCGGCCACCAGTCGTGCGGCGCGGTCGGCGCCGCCGTCGCGGCCGACGAGAGCGGGGAGGAGCTCCCCGCCCACATCCAGTACCTGGCCGACCAGATCGCCCCGGCCATCGACCGCGACCAGGAGGGGGACGCCCGCGTCGACGCGACCATCGACGCCAACGTACGGCTGGTGCGCTCCCGCCTCCTCGCGGAGCCGGACCTCGCCGCGAAGGTGTCCGCCGGTGAACTGGCCGTCGCCGGGGCCCGTTACGAGCTGACCGACCAGCGCGTGCACCGGCTGGACTGAGCCGGGAGCGGGGGCGGGCGGCCGGGCGCGGGACGGCCGGGTTCAGGTGACCAGGCCGTGCCGGTACGCGTACACGACCGCCTGCACCCGGTCCCGCAGGTCCAGCTTGGTGAGGATGCGGGACACGAACGTCTTCACCGTCTCCTGGCTGATCAGCAGCGCCGCCGCGATCTCGCTGTTGGAGAAGCCGTCCGCGAGGAGCCGCAGCACCTCCAGCTCGCGCGGCGTCAGCGGTACGTCCTCGGCCGCCGCGCCGTCCGCGGGCCGGATGCGGGCGGCGTACGTGCCGACCAGCCGCCGCGTCACCTCGGGGTCCAGCAGGGCGGCGCCGGTGGCGACCGTACGGATGCCGTGCAGCAGCTGGACGGGCGGCGCGTCCTTCAGCAGGAAGCCGCTCGCCCCCGCGCGCAGCGCCTGGTAGACGTACTCGTCCAGGTTGAACGTCGTCACCACCAGCACCTTCACCGGGTGCGCCACCCCGGCCCCGGCCAGCAGGCGCGTCGCCTCGATGCCGTCGAGCACCGGCATGCGCACGTCCATCACCACGACGTCCGGGCGGAGTTCCACCGCGAGGTCCACGGCCGTACGCCCGTCGCCGCACTCGCCCGCGACCTCCAGGTCCGGCTGCGCGTCGATGATGGTGACGAGGCCCGTACGGACCAGCACCTGGTCGTCGCAGACCAGCACCCGGATCGGGGCCGCGCCGCTCACGAGGGCTTCCCGGCGGGTATGCGCGCCCGTACGTGGAAGCCGCCGCCCGCCCGCCGACCCGCGCTGAAGTCGCCGCCGAGGACGCCGACCCGCTCCCGCAGCCCGTCCAGGCCGCGCCCGCTGCCGCCGGGCGACGCGGTGTCCGTGCCGGAGCCGTCGGTGCCGACCTCCACGGTGATCTCCCTCCCGCCATGGCGCACGTCCACCGAGGTACGGCTGCCGTGCGCGTACTTGAGCGCGTTCGTCAGGGCCTCCTGCACCACCCGGTACGCCACGAGTTCGGCGCTGCCCGTCGACTCCGGCGGCGTGCCCTCCTCGGTGAACTCCACCGGCTGGCCCGCCTGCCGCGTCTCCTCGACGAGCGTGCGGATGCGGCCGACGGACGGGGCGCGGACCCCGCCGGAGTGGTCCGGGTTGAGCAGGTCGAGCAGGTGCCGCAGGTCGGTGATGGCCCGGCGGCCGGTGTCGCTGACGGCGGTCAGGGTCTCGTCGAGCCGGTCGGGCGCGGCCGTCAGATAGCGGGCCGCCTCGGCCTGGACGACCATCGCCGTCACGTGGTGCGTCACCACGTCGTGCAACTCCCGGGCGATGCGCGTGCGTTCGGCCGCGCGGCTCTCCTCCGCGACCCGGCGGCGGCGGTCGGCCTCCGCTGCGCGGACGGACCGCAGCCAGGTGCCGATGCCCCACACCAGGACGAGCACCAGGTAGAACGACACGAACTCCGCGACGGAGGCGTCCGTACCGCGCCGGTGCACCTCGTACGCCATCGGCACGTACGCCGCCGAGAGCACCAGACCCACCGTGTGCCGACGCCACTCCAGATGGCAGCCCGCGCTGAGCAGCGCGAGGGACAGGCCGGTGCCCGCCACCGTGTGGTAGCCGCGGATCTGGTCGAGCGCGAAGCCGAGGCAGACCAGGGCGAGGCAGGCGGCGGGCCACCTGCGGCGTACGGCGAGCGGCAGCGTCTGGAGGGCCACCGCCACCACCGCGAGGGCGTCGAAGGAGCGGTCGGGTACGCGGCCGAGCAGCGTCCCGTAGTGGTGGAACGAGGGCACGAGCGACGCGGCGAGAAGGGCGAGCCCCGGGGGGAGGTCGCGGACCTCGACGGGCGCCCGGCGCCACGGCTCCGGGACCCGCCGCAGCGTCTCTTCCCGAAGCCGCCGAAGCTGGATCACCGGGAAAGGCTATGCGTGGTGTCAACCCGCGCGACCCGCCCGCCCCGGGGGACGAGGTGGCCGCGGCGGCGGGCCAGCCACAGGAACGCGGCCGTCAGCGCCAGCCCGGCGAACACCGCGTACAGGCTGCCCTCCGGGCCGAAGTCCCCGCCCGTGGCGAGCGCCGGGCCGGACGTCACGGAGTCGAGCAGGCCCCGCGGGGTGTCGTTGCCGGAGACCTCGGTGCTGAAGACGCCGGACGCGGCGTAGTTCCAACCGAAGTGCACGCCGATCGGCACCCACAGGGTGCGGGTGGCGACGTACGCGGCGGCGAGCATGCCGCCCGCCTCGATCGCGACGGCCACGGCGCCCCACGGGCTCGCGTCCGGGTTGAGCAGGTGCGACAGGCCGAACAGCAGGGCGGTCAGCACCAACGCGAGCCAGGTGCCCGCCCGTTCCTCGACCAGTCGGAAGAGGACGCCCCGGTACAGCACCTCCTCCGTCACCGCGGCGGCCGCCATGAAGCCGACCAGCCCGGCCGCGCCCGCCGGGGAGGCTATGCCGTCGACCTCGTAGTAGCCGAGGAACGCGAGGTTCACGACGACGAACGCGAACATGCCCGCGCCGACCAGCAGTCCACGGCCGAACGCGGGCGCCGCGCCCTCCCGCGCCACCTCCGTGACCGGGCGGTGCTCGGTGCGTCCCACCACCCAGCGGTAGACGAGCAGCGCCAGCACCGCCGCCGGGAGGCCGCAGACGAGGGTCAGCCAGGGCCTGCCCTCCACCGCCGTGATCGCCTGACCGCCGACGGCGGAGACCGCCACCACCGCCAAGACCTGCCACACCACTCGCATGAGGACTCCTCCGCAGATCCCCGCGGCAGGGGCGCCGCGACCGCGCCGAACGCTACGGATCGGGCGCCGCGGAATCGTCACCGTACGGAGGACACCTGCGCGTAGCTCGCACGGGGGACGGCGGTCAGGGGGCGGGGGCAGGCGCGGTGGGTGCGGGCGGCGGCGCGGACGGTACGGCGGGGGTGGGCGTGGGCGCGGCGAGCACGGGCGGCGCGGCGCCCAGACCGCGCCGCACCTCGTCGAGCAGCGCGTGCACGCGCGGCGAGGCCGCCAGGTCCTCCAGCCCGTACGGGGTGCCGCCGCCGTCCGCGACCGGCAGCCGCCAGTTCGGGTACTCCCCGCTGGTGCCCGGCACGTTCTGCGGGCGGCGGTCACCGATCGCGTCCGGCAGCCAGACGCCGAGCATCCGGGCGGGCGTACGGACCAGGAAGCGGTGCGCCGCCTTGATCTCCGCCTCCTCGTCCCCCACGCCCTCCGGGAGCAGCCCGAGCCGCCGGAACAGGCCGAGCCAGCCCGCCGTCTCCGCCGCGTCCGCCGACACCTCGACGGGCAGGGGCCGCGCCAGCAGGCCCAGCCGGTCGCGCAGCACGACGTGGTCGCCCGACAGCCGCGCCGCCGCGGGCGGCAGGTCGTGGGTGGTGACGGTGGCGAGGCAACCGGCCCGCCAGGCGTCCGGCGGCAGCGGCGGCGGCTCGGCGGCCGTACGGGCGCGGGCGGCGCCGTCGCGCGGATGGTCCCGTTCGAACCAGAGCACCGACGTGCCGAGCACGCCCCGGTCCGCCAGCTCCTCCCGTACGCCGTCCTCGACCGTCCCCAGGTCCTCCCCGATGACGGCGGCGCCCGCGCGGTGCGCCTCCAGCGCGAGGGCGCCGAGCATGGCCTCCGCGTCGTACCGCACGTACGCGCCCTCCGTCGGCGGGCGGCCGTCGGGCACCCACCACAGCCGGAACAGGCCCATGACGTGGTCGATGCGGAGCGCCCCGCTGTGCCGCAGCAGCCCGGACAGCACCTCGCGGTACGGCGCGTACCCCTGGTGGGCCAGGGCGTCCGGGCGCCAGGGCGGGAGCCCCCAGTCCTGGCCGCGCGGGTTGAACGCGTCGGGCGGCGCCCCGATCGACATGCCCGCCGCGAACACGTCCCGCTGCGCCCAGCTGTCCGCGCCGTGCGGGTGCACCCCGACGGCCAGGTCGTGGACGAGGCCGACGGCCATGCCCGCGTCCCGCGCGGCCCGCTGCGCGTGGCCCAGCTGCTCGTCGGTCAGCCAGGCCAGCCAGCTGTGGAAGTCGACCCGGTCCAGCAGCTCACGGCGCGCCCGCGCCGTACGCGTCGAACGCGGGTCGTCGAGGCCGGCGGGCCAGGTCCGCCAGTCGGGGCCGTGCGCCTCCGCGAACGCGCACCAGGTGGCGTGGTCCTCCAGGGCGGTGCCGCGCGCGGCGAGGAAGTCGCAGTACGCCGCGCGCCGTCCCGGCCCCAGCGGCACCTGCCGGACCAGCTCCAGCGCCTCCCGCTTCAGCGCCCAGACCGCGTCCCGGTCGATGCGCGCGCCCGCGCGGAGGACGGCGTCCCGCAGGCCCGCGGCCCGTACGGACAGCTCGGCGGCCCGCAGCCGGGCGGCGTCGGACAGGTGCGCGTACTCCGGGACGGCCTCGACGCGCAGGTGCACCGGGTCGGGGAAGCGGCGCGTGGACGGGCGGTACGGCGAGGGGTCCGTGGCGTCCGCCGCGCCCGCGCCGCCGGGGACCGCCGCGTGCAGCGGGTTGAGCTGGACGAAGTCCGCGCGGTGCGCGCGGCCCGTCCAGGCCGCCAGCTCCGCGAGGTCGCCGAGGTCGCCCATGCCCCAGGAGCGCGCGGACAGCAGCGAGTAGAGCTGGGTGAGCAGGCCGAAGCCGCGCCCGTCGGCGCCGCGTCCGCGCGGTCCGGCGATCCGGTCGGGGACGACGAGCAGCGTGGCCCGCGCGGTGCGCCCGTCGGGTGCCCGCGCGTGCAGCGTGTGCGCGCCGAGGGGCAGCGGGGTGCCCGGGGTCCAGTCGCGGGAGCGGGTGCCCGTACCGCCCGTGGCGGCGACGGGTCCGGCCGGGTGCCCGGCGTCGGGGTCCTCCGGGTCGACCCGGAGGGTCGTGCCGTCGGGGAGCGCGGGGAGGGTGCTCCGCGCGGAACCGGCGCGCAGCACGACGGTCGGCGGCAACAGCCGCCGGGACTCCCGCTCGTGCCGCGCCAGGGAGCGGCGCACGGCGTCGGGCGTGGAGGCGTCCACGCCGAGGGCGGCGAGCACGGCGACGACCGAGTCGCCGGGCACGTCGACGCGCTGCCCGGCCACGGGCTCGTACGACGTGCAGACACCGTGTGCAGAGGCGAGCCGCGCGAGGCGGTCCATCAGATGTCCGCGGACTCCGTGCCGAAACCGGTGCCGGTCGGCTCGCTGGTCAGCGGCAGCTCGGCGGCGATCGGCGCCTCGCTCGTCAGGGGCGCGACGTCCGCGAGCGGGGGCTCGCTGGTGAGGGGTGCCTCGGGGCACCCGCAGGTGCACGAACCGTCCAGTCCGGAGTCCGGGTCGGACACGCCGGACAGGTCCACCGGCTCGTGCCCGGGTTTCAGCGGGGGCGAGGGGATCGTGCTGCGCGGGGTGAGGGCGGTGAGGAGGAGTTCGGCGGACGCGGCCACGGTGGGCCTCCGTTCGTGGACGTCGTGGGTCGAGGTCTGACCTACCCAGCCTGCACAGGTGCAGACGTCTCGCGAGACATAACGTGGCTCGGCTCACAATGGTTCCGCAGGCGATTTGCCGGTGCGGGGCGCCGCCGGACGCAGGGATTCCGGGCGGACGGGGATTCCCGCCCCAGGATTTGCGCACCGCTCACGTACGGTGACCGACACAGCCCGTGCCCGCGCGGCCACCGAAACGCGGGGACATCAGGGGGCAATCCGGCCACTCTCGTTGACAGCGGCACCACGCGGTGGTGGGCTCAGTCGCCGGCTGCCGTCGGTACGCCCGTGCGGGTGCCCGCGCGCCCGTACGGGAGCGCGTGCGCGGTCCCGCGTACGGCGCGGGCGGGCCGTCCCCCAGCAGCGCACGACCGGAGGAGCCGTGGTGCAGTCGCCGCACAGCGAGCCGCGCAGCGAGACCGTCGACCGGGCCGCCGGAGCGGACGGTCCCGACGCGACCCCCGCCGCCGCGCGGGACGCCGCCGGTCCCCCCGCCGCCGTTCCCGCCGTGCCCCCTCCCCGGCGCGGCCCGAAGCACGCGCGCGTCCGCCGGAGCGCGCGCCGCGCCGGTGCGGGCGCGCTCGTCGCGGCGTTCGTCGGCGGGCTGCTCAGCGGGGCGCCCGCCGCGCAGGGCGCGCCGTCCGCCGACGGCGTGGCCGACGCCCCGGACGACGAGGCGGCGCGGGAGTCCCGGCAGGGCGGCCCGCCGCAGGTGTGGCCGCGCCCGCAGGCGATGCGGGCGGGCGGCACGTCCGTACCGCTGGGCGCCGAGGTGACGCTGGTCTCGGACGCCGACGCCGACCCGTACGCCCTGGCCGCCGTACGCGACCTGCTGCGCGACGCCGGTGTCCGCACCGTGCACGAGGCGCGCCCCGGCGGCCCGGCGCCGCGGGGCGGCGCCGTGGTCCGTCTCGGCGGCGCCGCCGCGGACGGCGCGCTGCGCGAGCTGCGCGCGCCCGCCGTCGGCGACCTGCCCTCCGGGGGCTACCGGCTGGCCGTCGGCCAGGCCGGGGGCCGCCCGACGGTGGCCCTGTCGGGCCGGGGCGGCGACGGGCTGTTCCACGGGGTGCAGACCCTGCGCCAGCTGCTGGACGGGACCGGCGGCACCGTGCCCGGCGTCGTCGTACGGGACTGGCCGACGGCCGCCGTGCGCGGCGTGACCGAGGGCTTCTACGGGCAGCCGTGGACCCACGAGGAGCGTCTCGCGCAGCTCGACTTCCTCGGCCGCACCAAGCAGAACCGCTACCTGTACGCGCCCGGCGGCGACCAGTACCGCGAGGCCACCCGCTGGCGCGACCCGTACCCGGCCGAGCGGCGCGCCGAGTTCCGCGAGCTGGCCCAGCGCGCCGCGCACCGGCACGTGACGCTCGGCTGGGCCGTCTCGCCCGGCCAGGGGTTGTGCTTCTCGTCCGCCGGGGACCGCAAGGCGCTGCTGCGGAAGCTGGACGGGATGTTCGCGCTGGGCGTACGGGCGTTCCAGCTCCAGTTCGACGACGTCAGCTACGACGAGTGGCACTGCGGCGCCGACGCCGACCGGTACGGCAGGGGGCCGGAGGCCGCCGCGAAGGCGCAGGCCGAGCTGGCCAACGCGGTGGCGGAGCACCTGGCGAAGCGGGAGGGCGCGGAGTCGCTGTCGGTGCTGCCGACGGAGTTCTACCAGGAGGGCAGCTCCGCGTACCGCGCCGCGCTCTCCCGCGAGCTGGCCGACGGCGTGGAGCTGGCCTGGACGGGCGTCGGCGTGGTGCCGCGCACCATCACGGGCGGCGAACTGGCCGACGTACGGGACGCGTTCCCCGGCCACCCCGTGGCCACCATGGACAACTACCCCGTCAACGACTACGCCCCGGACCGCCTGTTCCTCGGCCCCTACCAGGGCCGGGCGCCCGCCGTGGCCGCCGGTTCGGCCGCCGTGCTGGCCAACGCGATGGAGCAGCCGACGGTCTCCCGCATCCCCCTCTTCACGGCCGCCGACTACGCCTGGAACCCCCGCGGTTACCGGCCCGACGCGTCGTGGCGCGCCGCCGTCGACGACCTGGCGGGCCCCGACCCGCGCACCCGCGCGGCGGTGCGCGCCCTCGCGGGGAACGACGCGTCGTCGATGCTCGACGGCGAGGAGTCGGCGTACCTGCGGCCCGCGATGAAGGAGTTCTGGGCCGCGTACGGGAGCGGCGGCTCCGGTGCCGCCGCCGCCCGCGAGCCCGGCGCCGAACTGCGCGCCGCCTTCCGTACCATGCGCGGCGCGCGGGACCGGGTGCCCGCCGGGATCGGCCGCGAGGCGGGGCCCTGGCTGCGGCAGTTGGCGCTGTGGGGCGAGGCGGGCGAGCGGGCCGTGGACATGCTCGCCGCGCAGGCCGGGGGCGACGGCGGCGCCGCGTGGGCCGCGCAGCTGGAGGTGCGGCGGCTGCGCGACGAGGCCGCGAAGAAGGGGTCCGTGACGGTCGGCAAGGGCGTGCTGCGGGAGTTCGTCGACCGGGCGCTGAAGGAGGCGGACGGCTGGACGGGCGTACGGAAGGACGCGTTCGGCGACGAGCAGGCCCAGGGCGGCCCCGCCGCGCGCCCCGGCTCCCCCGTGGAGAACGCCGTGGACGGCGATCCGGCCACCGCGTACCGCGCCGGGGCCGCGCCCCTCGCGAAGCTGCCCACCGGCGGCCGTCCCCGCGTCCCGGCGCCGCCGGACGACCTGACGGTCGGGCTGCCCGCGACGCGCGAACTGGCGTCCGTGACGGTGCTGACCGAACCGGCCGACGAGGACGGCGGCACCCGCGCCGACATCGAGGCGCACGTGCCGGGGCAGGGCTGGCGGCGCATCGGGCGGCTGTCGGGCAGCGGCGCGACGGAGGCGGCGGCGCACGGGCTGCGCGCGGACGCGCTGCGGCTGCGCTGGAGCGCGGACTCGAAGGCGCCGGTCGTGCACGAGATCACGCCCTGGTACGCCGACACCCCGGACGCCTCGCTGGCGCTGTCCCGCGACGACACGTACGCGTCCATCGGCGGCCCGCCCGCCGAGATCGGCGTGAAGCTGAAGGCGCACCGCCCCGTCGAGGTGCGCGGGCGGCTGGCCGTGGACGCGCCGGAGGGGTTCACCGTACGGGCGCCGGGCCGGGTGACGGTGCCGCGCGGCGGTACGGCCGAGGTGCCGCTGACGGTGACGGCGGGCCCGGAGGTGCGGCCGGGCACGTACGAGGTGCCGGTGTCGTTCGGCGACGAGCGCCGCACGCTGACCGTACGGGCGTTCCCGCCGGTCGGCGGCCCGGACCTGGCGCGTACGGCGGAGGCGTCGTCGTCGGGTGACGAGACGGCGGACTTCCCGGCGGGCGGCGTCAACGACGGCCGTACGGACACCCGTTGGTCCTCGCCCGCCGAGGACGGCGCGTGGGTGCAGCTCGAACTGGCGCGCGCGGCACGGGTCGGCGAGGTGCGGCTGCACTGGCAGGACGCGTACGCGAGCCGCTACCGCGTGCAGGTGTCGCCGGACGGGCGGCGCTGGCGCACGGCGGCGACCGTACGGGACGGTGCGGGCGGCCGGGAGACCGTACGGATGGACGCGCCGCCGGACACCCGCTTCGTACGGGTGCAGGGGGACAAGCGGGCGACCCGCTTCGGCTACTCCCTCTGGTCGGTGGAGGTGCGCGCCGTGCGGCAGCAGGACGACCGCGAGCGCGGGCGGGAACGGAAGCCGGAACGGGAGCGGGAGCGGGGCGGGGAGGGCGACCGCGGCCGGGAGCCGGGGCGCGCGGAAGCGCCGGAACGGCCCGCGCGGGAGCCCTGACCCGGTGTGTCCCGGGCGGGCCCGCCCGGGACGTACGAAAGCCCGGTCTCAGGCAGAGAGTCTGCCGTCGATCCGGGCGAGGGCGTCGTCGGCGCCGTACGGTTGCAGGTACGGCAGCCAGCGCGGGTCCCGATGGCCTGTCCCGATGATCCGCCAGGCCAGTCCGGACGGCGGCGCGGGTTGGTGCCGCAGCCGCCAGCCGATCTCCCCGACGTGTTTGTCCGCCTTCACGTGGTTGCAGCGGCGGCAGGCCGCCACCACGTTCTCCCAGGTGTGCTGACCGCCGCGGCTGCGCGGGACGACGTGGTCGACGCTGGTCGCCACACCCCCGCAGTACGCGCACCGGCCGCCGTCCCGGGCGAACAGCGCGCGGCGGGTGAGCGGCACGGGGCCGCGGAAGGGCACCCGCACGAAACGCTTGAGCCGGACCACGCTGGGTGCGGGCAGGGCCCGGGTCGCGCTGTGCATCAGGGCGCCGGAGTCCTCGAGACTGACGGCCTTGTCGTTGAGGACGAGTATGAGAGCGCGTCGCAACGGCACGACACCGAGCGGCTCGTACGACGCGTTGAGGACCAGGACATGCGGCACGGTGCCTCCTTGTACGTCGGCGGCGCGTGGCTCGCGCCGGGACGATCTCCCCTCAGTGTGTCCCGTGCCCCGGTCGCGGCGCCACCACGACCGCATAACGCAAGCGGGAGCGTTTCACCCCATAGGGGATATTCCGTTCGGCATGAGCCTCGTCACGTGCGACGGGGCGTCCACGGGCACCCCGGAAGCGGTCACTCCGCCGTTGTCGCGCCGTGACCGGCGGTGACGCGCCCCCGGCGCCGCGGAGCCGCGCGCGGGAGGCGGCACCGGCGACGCGCGCGAGCCGGGGAGCTGGGAGGTTGTGCAGAGGATGGGCCATTAGTGTGGGCCCTTGGTGGGCAAGCCTGTTCGCGTCCCCCCGCGCTCCCCCGCGCGTCCCGCACGGAAGGTTCTGCTGTGTCCTGGTTGCTCGGTGCCACCCCTCCTCCGGACGCGGAGACGTCCCTGGAAGACGCCCAGGAGACGGCGAACAACGCGGCGGGCTGGTTCGGGGACAACTGGTCGAGCTGGCTCGCGGGCGGTCTGCGCATCACGCTCGTCCTGATCGTCGCCGGCGTGCTGCGGTTCCTGGTGCGGCGGGCGATCACCAACTTCCTGCGCCGCATGAACCGCAACGCCGCCGCCGAGGCCAGCGGCAACGCCCTGCGCGGTCGCGGCCTGCTGGTCAACGTCGAGCGGCGGCGCCAGCGTTCGGAGGCCATCGGCTCCGTGCTGCGCAGCGTCGCCACCATGGTGATCATGGGCACGGCCGCGCTGATCGTGCTGTCGATACTCGGCATCAACCTCGCGCCGCTGCTCGCCAGCGCCGGTGTCGCGGGCGTCGCGCTCGGCTTCGGCGCGCGGAACCTGGTCACCGACGTACTCACCGGCATGTTCATGCTGCTGGAGGACCAGTACGGCGTGGGCGACCGGATCGACGCGGGCGAGGCCACCGGCGAGGTGCTGGAGATCAACCTGCGCGTCACCAAGCTGCGGGGTGACGACGGCGAGGTCTGGTACGTGCGCAACGGCGAGATCCGGCGCGTCGGCAACCTCAGCCAGGGCTGGGCCACGGCCGCGCTGGACGTACAGGTGCGGGCGCGCGAGGACCTGGAGGAGGTCCGCGCGGCCGTCGCCGCGGCGGGCGAGGACATGGCGAAGTCCGAGCCGTGGGACGAGGTCCTGTGGGCGCCCGTGGAGATCCTCGGCCTGGACTCGGTGACGCTGGAGTCGATGGTGCTGCGGGTCTCCGCACGGACCATGCCCGACAAGGCGCTGGGCGTGGAACGGGAGTTGCGCTGGCGCATCAAGCGGGCGCTGGACCACCGGGGCATCGAGATGGTCGACGACGAGTCGCTGGCCCTGGAGGCCGGGCGGCAGGCGCTGGAGAAGCCGTCGCGGCCGTCCCCCGACCGGTCCTCGCGCCCGGCGCGGCCGTCCCTGCGGAAGTGACGCGCCCGGGAGGTCCGCCGTACGACCGCCGCTGAGGCGCGCGTACGACCACCGCCGGGCGCCGTACGCGCGTCTCCGACCGGCGAAGCCCCGCCCGGCCGGCTTCCGCGCGGCGGGCCGCGACCGGCGCCGTATAGAGATCCCCTATGCCGTCCGCTGTCTTTTCGTCTTTGCCGCCCGCTGTTCCCCGCCCGTAGCGTGAAACGGGCCGACGGGGAGAACGGCGCGCTTTCTCGGACAGGGGCGCGAGCACCCGTCGGCGCTTCTTTCCTCTTCCGGAATTCGCACGGACGAAAGGGCCGGTGGAACGACCATGCTCGAAAACGGAGCGCCAGCAGGAGAACTCGCGGGAAAGCGGGCCCTCGTCACGGGTGGCTCGCGCGGGATCGGCGCCGCGGTCGTACGGCGGTTCCTGGCAGCGGGTGCCGAGGTCCTCACGACCGCCAGGTCGGAGCCGGACACGGTGCCGGAAGGGGCCACGTTCGTGACCGCCGACGTACGGACCAGGGCCGGTGCGGAGGCGCTCGCCGACGCCGCCCGGAGAGTGCTCGGCGGAGTGGACGTCCTGGTGCACAACGCGGGCGGCGCCCAGCCCTACCCGGACGCGTCGGCGATACCCGACGAGGAGTGGCAGGACCAACTGGACCTGTGCTACCTGGCGCCCGTACGGCTGAACTCCCTGTTGACACCGGACATGCGGGAGCGGCGGACGGGAGCCGTGGTGCACGTCTCCTCCGCCGCGGTGGCCACCCCGCTGCCGCAGTTCCTGCACTACACACCGGCGAAGGCGGCGCTGGAGAACTACAGCCAGGGACTCGCCGCGGACCTCGCCCCGTTCGGCGTGCGGGTCAACACCGTGAGCCCGGGCAGGGTCGCCACGCCCGGCGGTGAGGCCACACGGAAGGTCTGGGCTCGCCTGAACCCGGCCTCGGGCCCGGCCGGTGGTGGCGGCGACAACGTGCCGTTGGGACGTGACGGCCAGCCCCGTGACATCGCCGAAGCGGTGCTCTTCCTGGTGTCCGGACGGGCGAGTTGGCTCACCGGTGTGAACCTCACCGTGGACGGCGGGGAATTCCCCCGGAGTTGAGCAGCGCGGTGTGCCCGTAAGGGCATCTCTCACGGATATCGGATCGCGTGTGCCGTCCTCGCCCGACCGGTGAGGACGGCACGGGCCGGGGGCGGTTCCGGGAATTCCCGTGAAAGGGCCTCCCCCGGTCCTCAGGTCGGCTGCGGGCCGGTGGTGGACCAGCTCTCCTCGCGCAGGAGTTCCAGCAGGACCGTCTCCGCCGGGCCCGCGTCGCGCCGGACGACGGCGATGACGGGCCGGGAGACGGTCGGCAGGACCGGCCGGACGAGGTGCTCGTGACCGTGGGGGACGGCGGACGCGGGAACGAGCGTCGGGCCGAGCCCGTGCGCGGCCCAGCGGACGGCCGTCGCCGTCTGGGAGACGCGGGCGGCCGTGGGCGGGTCGTTCCCCCGCAGCACGTCCAGCAGGACGCCGTCCAGGACGCTGTCGCGGTCGAACCTCACCCACGGCTCGCCCGCGAGCGTACGCGGGTCGACCCGGTCCTCGGCGAGCTGCCGGTGTCCGGCCCCCAGCACCACGACGAACTCCTCGTCGCCGAGCTGGTGGGCGTCGGCGGGGCTCTCCGCGCACTTCGCCATCAGGGCGAGGTCGAGTACGCCCCGGCGCCCCAGCCTTTCCAGCTCGGCGGAGCTGGGCTCCTCGAAGACGGTGATCTCCAGCCGGGGGAAGCGGCGGCGCAACGTGCCCAGCGCGCGCGGCAACTGCCGCGTACCGAAGCCCATCTGCACCGAGACCACCAGCTCGCCCGCCAGTTCCTCCGCGCCGCTCCGCGCCGTCGCCCGCGCCCGTCGCGAAGCGCGCACCGCGACCTCCGCCTCCCGCAGGAACGCGCGGCCGACGACCGTGGGCACCAGCCCGGTCGGCGTGCGGACGAACAGCTCCACGCCGAGTTCCCGCTCCAGGCCCCGGATCTGCTGGGAGACCGACGGCTGGGCGACGCGCAGCAGTTCCGCGGCGGCCGTCACGGAGCCCGCCTCGGCCACTGCCAGGGCGTACTCGAACTGGCGCAGGCTCATCGGCCGGTCGACCTCCTCGTGGCGGGCCGCCGCCCACCACCGTCGTGACACGGTGATCCTCCCACGGCGGTTCCGTACGGGACGCGGCCCCGTCCGACCGTTGACGCCGGTCGGGCGGGGCCTTACTGTCCTCAGCACAGAATAGGAAGCTTTCCTAACAGTGTCCGTCGACGACGGACCCCGCCGACCCGGGTGGAGGCAGTCCATGACCCAGGCGTCCCCAGGCACCCCGCGCGTGCTGCGCGCGATGAACGACCGCGCCGCGCTGGACCTGCTGCTCGCGCACGGGCCGCTGTCCCGCAGCCGGATCGGCAAGCTCACCGGCCTGTCCAAGCCCACCGCGTCGCAGCTGCTGGCCCGTCTGGAGGCCGCCGGGCTCGTCGTCGTCACCGGCACCAGCGAGGGACGGCCCGGCCCCAACGCCCAGTTGTACGCGGTCGCCCCGACCGCCGCCCACGTGGCCGGGCTGGACGTCACCACCCTCGGCATCCGCGCCGCCGTCGCGGACATCACCGGCCGCACGGTCGGCACGTACGAACTGCCCACGCCCGGCCGCCGGGCCGCCGCCGACACCGGCGAGCTGGTCGTCCGCGCCGTGGACGGCGCCGCCAAGGACGCGGGCCTGGTCCGCGGCGACCTGCACCGCGTCGTCATCGGCACCCCCGGCGCGTTCGACCCGAGCACGGGTCGGCTGCGCTACGCCTCGCACCTGCCCGGTTGGCACTCCCCCACGCTCCTCGACGAGTTGGCCGCCGCGCTGCCGATGCCCCTCGCGTACGACAACGACGTGAACCTCGCCGCCGTCGCCGAGCAGCGGCTCGGCGCCGCGGGCGGCGCGGACGACTTCCTGCTGCTGTGGAACGAGGAGGGCATGGGCGCCGCCCTCGTCATCGGCGGCCGTCTGCACCGCGGCTTCACCGGCGGCGCCGGTGAGGTCGGCTTCCTGCCGGTGCCCGGCACCGCGCTGGTACGGAACGCCGCCCGCACCGGCAGCGGCGGCTACCAGGAGCTGGCCGGGGCCAACGCCGTACTGCGGCTGGCGGACGAACTGGGCCTGGCGTACGACCGTTGCGCGCCCATGCACGAGGCCGCGGCCGCGCTGCTGCGCCAGGCGCTCGCCGCGACGGCCGCCGGGCCGGGCAGCGCGGCGGCGGCGGACGCGGGACGGTACGGGGAGCTGCTGCGGCGCTACGCGACCGGGCTCGCCACCGGACTGGCCTCGCTCGTCGCCATGCTCGACCCCGAACTGATCGTGCTCTCCGGCGGCGTGCTCGCCGCGGGCGGCGAGCGGCTGCGCGAGCTGGTCCGCGCCGAACTGGCCGAGCTGGCCGTGCCGCGGCCCCGGCTGGTGCTGGGCACCGTCACCGAACACCCCGTGCTCAGCGGGGCGTTGCAGAGCGCGCTCGCCACGACCCGGGACGAGGTGTTCGACACCTCGCGCTGACCGGACCGCGCCCCGCCACCCGAGCGACACCGCCCGCACCCCGCACGTCACCCGCCCCAGCCCCGCCACGCCCCGCCAGAGGGAGGCCCCGCCATGCCCGGACACCCGAGAGCGGCCCGCAGCCGATCCGGCCGCACCCGCCGCGCCCCGTACGCCCGTACCGCCGCGCTCGCCGCCGTCACGGCCGTCTGCCTGCTCGCCGGTGCCTGTACGGGCTCCAGCGGCGGCGGCGCCCAGGACGACCCCGACGCCGAGACCACGCTCACCTTCTGGCACGGCTGGAGCGCGCCGAGCGAGGTCGAGGCGATCGACGCGAACATCGAGGCGTTCGAGGAGAAGCACCCCAACATCACGGTGAAGACCGTCAAGAACGTCAGCGACGACAAGCTCAACCAGGCGCTGCGGGCGGGCGGCGGCGACTCCCCCGACGTGGTGTCCTCCTTCGCCACCGACAACGTCGGCCGCTTCTGCGCCGCGAACGCGCTCGCGGACCTGAAGCCGTTCCTGGCGAAGTCGGGGATCGACCCGGCGAAGACCTTCCCGAAGCCGATGCTCGACTACACGCAGTACGAGGGGAAGCGCTGCACGCTGCCGCTCCTCGGGGACGCGTACGGGCTCTACTACAACAAGGACGCCTTCGCGAAGGCGGGGATCGAGGCACCCCCGAAGACGTTCTCGGAGTTCGACGAGGTCGCGAAGAAGCTGACGAAGGAGAAGGGCGACTCGTACTCCCAGCTCGGCTTCATGCCGAACTACCACGGATACGAGTCCACGGTCGAGCACTTCGGCGCGCAGTTCGGCGTCGACTACTTCGACGCGGACGGCAGGGCCGCGAACGCCTCCGACCCCGGCATGAAGGCCCTCTTCACCTGGCAGCGCGAACTCGTCGACGCGCTCGGCGGGTTCGAGAAACTGGAGCGCCACCGCTCCACCTTCGGTGACGAGTGGGGCGCCAAGCACCCGTTCCACACCGGGCAGGTGGCCATGCAGCTGGACGGCGAGTGGCGCGGCAAGATGGCGAAGGAAGCGGGCGCGGACTTCGAGATCGGCACCGCCCCGCTGCCCGTACCGGACGGCCAGGAGGACTCGTACGGCAAGGGCTACCTCTCCGGCACCGTCGTCGGCGTCGCCAGCTCCAGCCCCCGCCAGAACGCCGCCTGGGAACTGGTCCGCTTCCTCACCACCGACACGAACGCGGTGGTGGACTTCGCCAACGCCATCCACAACGTGCCGTCCACCCTCGCCGCGATGAAGTCGCCGCGACTGAACGAGGACCCGGACTACCGCACGTTCGTAAAGATCGCGCAGCACCCGGGGAGCCGCCACGCGCCCGGCAGCGTCAACGGCGCCGCGTACCTGCTGACCCTCCAGGACCTGGGCTACGCCTACGAGTCGGGCCGGGAGAAGAGTCTGGACGCCGGGCTGCGGAAGGCGGACCGCCAGATCGACAAGGACCTCGCGCAGGCGGGCTGACGCGCCCGCGCCCACGGCGCGCACGCACCACCCCCACGGCAACCACGGCAACCACGGCACTGGAGGAACGGCGGTGAAAGGACCGCGATGACCACGATCCACCCCGGGCTCAAGGCGAGGCGCCGCCGTTCCGCGCTGCGGACGGCCGCCTTCCTCTCCCCCTGGCTCCTCGGCTTCAGCGTCTTCTTCGCGTACCCGCTGCTGGCCACCCTGTACTTCTCGTTCATGAAGTACGACGGCTTCACCGCGCCGGTCTGGAACGGGCTGGCCAACTGGAGCTACGTCTTCCAGGACTACCCGTTCTTCTGGCCCGCCCTGCGGAACACGCTGTGGCTGGTCGTCGTGATGGTGTCGCTGCGGGTCGTCTTCGGACTCGGCGTCGGGCTGCTCGTCACGCGCGTCAGGACGGCGCCGGGCCTCTTCCGTACGTTCTTCTACCTCCCGTACCTGGCGCCGCCGGTCGCCGCCACCATGGCGTTCGTCTTCCTGCTGAACCCCGGTACGGGACCGGCGAACACGGTGCTGGACCTCTTCGGGATGCCGCAGCCGGGCTGGTTCAAGGACGCCGACTGGTCGAAGCCCGCGCTGACCCTGCTGGCGCTCTGGGGCATCGGCGACCTCATGATCATCTTCATGGCGGCGCTGCTCGACGTGCCCCGGGACCAGTACGAGGCGGCCGAACTCGACGGCGCGGGCCCGTTCGCCCGCTTCCGTTACGTGACGCTGCCGAACATCTCCCCGATCCTGCTGTTCGCGGTGGTCACGGGCGTCATCGAGACGATGCAGTTCTACACGCAGCCGCTCGTCGCCGGGAAGGTCGCCTCCGGCGTGATCGGGGGCTCCGGCCAGCAGTTCGAGCCGGGCTACCCGGACCAGTCGACGCTCACCGTCCCGCAGATCGTCTACAACCTCGGCTTCCAACGGTTCGACACGGGCTCGGCGTGCGTCGTCGCCCTCGTCCTGTTCGCCCTCTGCATGGCCTTCACCGCCGTGCTCATGCGCCGCGGCAGCGGCTTCCTGTCAGCGGAGGACTGAGGCCCGATGTCCACACGGACCGACCGACTCCCGCGCACCGCGCCGGAGCCCACCTCCCGGACCGCGCCGGGGACCGCCGGGCGCCCACCCGCGCCGTACGGCCGCCGCGCCGCCACCCTGGAGTGGATCGCGGTGCACGCGCTGGCGGTCGCCGCGGCGCTGTTCTTCGTGCTGCCGTTCGTCTTCGTGCTGCTGACCGCCGTGATGAGCGACAGCCAGGCGCTCACCCGCGACCTGTGGCCGAACACCTGGGAATGGGGCAACTTCCGCACCGTCTGGGAGACCCCGGGATTCCTCACCTGGTGGCGGAACACCCTGCTGTACGCGGGCCTCGGCACGGTCCTCGCCGTCGGCTCCAGCATTCCCGTCGCCTACGCGCTCGCGAAGTTCCGCTTCCGCGGCCGGAACCTGATGATGATGGCGGTCATCGCCATGATGATGCTGCCGCCGCAGGTCGTCATCGTGCCCATGTACCTGTTCTGGTCGAAGCAGCTCGGCCTCTCCGGCACGCTGTGGCCGCTGATCGTGCCGATGGCGTTCGGGAACCCGTTCACCATCTTCCTGCTGCGGCAGTTCCTGCTGACGATCCCCCGGGAGTACACGGAGGCGGCCCGGATCGACGGCTGCGGCGAGTTCCGGGCGATGGTCCGCGTCGTACTGCCCATGGCGAGACCGGCACTGGCGGCCGTCGCCCTCTTCCACTTCTTCTACTGCTGGAACGACTACTTCGGCCCGCAGATCTACGCCTCCGAGAACCCCGGCGCGTGGACGCTCAGTTACGGACTCGAATCGTTCAAGGGAGCGCACCAGACCGACTGGAACCTCACGATGGCGGCCACCGTACTGGTCATGGCGCCGGTGATCGTCGTGTTCTTCTTCGCACAGAAAGCCTTCATCGAAGGCGTCACCCTGACAGGAGTAAAGGGCTGAGCATGAAACTAGCTGTTGTCGGCGGCGGTTCGACCTACACGCCCGAACTCATCGACGGTTTCGCCAGACTGCGCGACACCCTCCCCCTCACCGAACTCGTCCTCGTCGACCCGGCCGCCGAGCGCCTGGAGACCGTGGGCGGGCTGGCCCGCCGTATCCTCGCCAAGCAGGGCCACCCGGGCCGCGTCACCACCACCACGGACGTCGACAAGGGCGTCGAGGGCGCCGACGCCGTCCTGCTCCAGCTGCGCGTCGGCGGCCAGGCGGCCCGCGCGAAGGACGAGTCCTGGCCGCTGGAGTGCGGCTGCGTCGGGCAGGAGACCACGGGCGCCGGGGGGCTCGCCAAGGCCCTGCGGACGGTGCCGGTGGTGCTGGACATCGCGGAACGCGTACGCCGCCGGGCCCCGGACGCCTGGATCATCGACTTCACCAACCCCGTCGGCATCGTCACCCGCGCCCTGCTCCAGGCCGGACACCGGGCCGTCGGGCTGTGCAACGTGGCGATCCACCTGCAACGCAAGTTCGCGGGCCTGCTGGGCGTCGCCCCCGAGGGCGTGCACCTCGACCACTACGGTCTCAACCACCTCACCTGGGAGCTGGCCGTACGCCTCGGCGGCCCCGACGGCGAGGACGTGCTGCCGTCGCTCCTCGACGCGCACGGCCCGCGGATCGCCGACGAACTCCGGCTCCCCGCGCCCGTACTGGCCCGGCTAGGGGTCGTGCCCTCGTACTACCTGCGCTACTTCTACGCGCACGACGAGGTCGTCGACGAGATGCGGACGAAGCCGTCGCGGGCGAGCGAGGTCGCGGCGATGGAGGCGGAACTGCTGGAGATGTACCGGGACCCCGCGCTGGACGAGAAGCCGGAGCTGCTCGCGCGGCGCGGCGGCGCCTTCTACTCCGAGGCCGCCGTCGCCCTGGCCGCGTCGCTCCTCGGCGGCGGGGCGGGGGACGGCGCGGACGCGGGCGGTGTGCAGGTCGTCAACACGTACAACCACGGCACGCTGCCCTTCCTCCCCGACGACGCCGTCGTCGAGGTCCCCGCGCGCGTCGGCCCGCACGGCGCCCGCCCGCTGCCCGCGCCCCCGCTCGACCCGCTGTACGCGGGACTCGTCGGGCACGTCTCCGCGTACGAGTCGCTGGCCCTGGACGCGGCGCTGCGCGGCGGGCGCGAACGGGTCTTCCGCGCCCTGCTGTCCCACCCGCTCGTCGGCCAGTACGCACAGGCCGAGCAGCTCACCGACCGCCTGCTCGCACACAACCGGGAGCACCTCGCGTGGCTCTGACCGACGCCTGCCTGGCCATCGACGCGGGCAACAGCAAGACGGACGCGGCCGTCGTCGCCGCCGACGGCGCCGTACTCGGCACCGCGCGCGGGGGCGGCTTCCAGCCCGCCGTCACCGGCGTGGCCGCCGCCGTCGGCGCCCTCGCGGCGACGGCCGCGCGCGCGGCGGCCGCCGCGGGCGCCGACGGTGCCCGGTTCACCGCGGCGGGCGGCGTCCCGGTGCTCGCGGACGTGTCCGCCTGCCTGGCCAACGCCGACCTGCCGCGCGAGGAACGCGAACTGGGCGCCGCCGTCGCCGCGTACGGCTGGGGTCGCGCCTCCCACGTCGCCAACGACACGTTCGCGATCCTCCGCGCGGGCCTCCCCGACGACGGCTCCGTACGCCACGGCGCCGCCGTCGTCTGCGGCGCGGGCATCAACTGCGTGGGCCGCGACGGCGCCGGGGAGACCCACCGCTTCCTGTCCCTGGGCCGGGTCTCCGGCGACTGGGGCGGCGGCGGCGGCCTCGCGGAGGAGGCGATGTGGCACGCCGCGCGCGCGGAGGACGGCCGCGGTGAGGACACCGAGCTGGCGCGTACGGTGCCGGGGCACTTCGGGCTGCCCACGATGTACGCGCTGATCGAGGCGCTGCACCTGGGCGAGCTGCCGTCGGTGCGGCGGCACGAGCTGGCGCCCGTGGTCTTCGAGACGGCGCGCGCCGGTGACGCCGTGGCGCGCGGCCTGGTGCACCGGCAGGCCGACGAGATCGTGTCCCTGGTGACGGTCACCCTGGAACGGCTGGATCTGCTCGGCCTGGAGACACCCGTACTCCTCGGCGGCAGCGTGCTCGCGGCACGCCATCCGATGCTCCAGGACCGGCTGACGGAGCAGCTCGCCGCCCGCGCGCCCAAGGCCGTACCGCGGCTGGTGACGGCCCCGCCGGTGCTGGGCGCGGCGCTCCTCGGCCTGGACCGGCTGGGGGCGCCCGAGGCGGCGTACGCGCGACTGCGCGACCACTTCTCGTGACCGCGCGCGCGGTCACGGGAAGTCCGCGGAGGGAGGCGGGGAGTGACGCGGAGGGAACGCGGAAACGGGTGCGGCGGGAACGGTGCCCCGGCGCCGGTGACGCGCGGACGGTGCCCCGGTTCGCGGCGGCGCGCCCGCACCCGCGCGCCGGGCGGCGCACCCTCCCGTACCGCCTTCCGTACCGCCTCCCGCACGGCCTCCGCGCGGGCCCGTTCTTTCGTCGGCATGCGCCGGGGTTTCGGGGGTACGTGCCCAGGACGTTCCCCCATGCGGCACACGCCACCCGCAAGTGAACTCCCGCCGCACACGGGAACGTTCGGGGCGCGCGGGGAACCGGACGGGCGCCCCGCGCGTGAAGAGAGTCGAGGACGTGGGTCGGTCGGCACACCAGGCGGCAGATCGCGATTCGAACAAGATCCCGGCACCGGCCGTGTGGCGACCGGACGGTTGCCGCCATACTGCTGGCCGTGGGCCCGAAGCCGTCGCGGTCCAGCGTCGTCGTCGGGCCGGGCCCCGCCGGCGTCCGAGGGGGAGGTCTCGACCCGTGACACAGCCGCCCGACGTGCGTACCGCGCCACCACCGGCCACGTCCCCGCCGGCAGGCGTGCCCGTACCGCACGCCTCCGCGCCTCCGCCGCCCTTCGAGCCGCGGCAGCACCAGCCGGTCTGGATCGAGGGCGCGAGACGGGCCCGGGAGGTCGCCGGTACGGAGCCCGGACGGCTTCTGATCATCGGGGCGGCGCTGGCCGCCCTGATCATGGCGTTCGGCGTGACCACCGCGTGGCAGGTGCACGACCGCCGGTCGTCCGCGAGCACCGTCATCGAGCACAGCGAGCCGCTGGCCCGTGACGCCGCCCGCATCTACCGCTCCCTCGCCGACGCCAACACCACGGCGTCCACCGGCTTCCTCGCGGGCGGCAACGAGTCGCTCGCCGTACGCAAGCGGTACGAGCAGGACATCCAGATGGCGTCCGAGCTGGTGGCCAAGGCGGCGGCGAACTCGGAGGGCGCCGAGTACGCGCAGTACCAGATCACCATCCTGAACCGGGAACTGCCGCGCTACACGGGCATGGTCGAGTCCGCGCGCGTGAACAACCGGCAGGGCCTCCCGCTGGGCGGCGCCTACCTCCGCTACGCCAACGACCAGATGACGGCGGAGCTGCTGCCCGCCGCCCGCAAGCTCTACAAGACCGAGATCGACGCGGCGTACGACGACTACCACGGCGCGCGCGAGTGGCCCCTGAGCGCCCTCGGCCTCGGCGTGGTCACCCTCGGCGCGCTCGTGTGGGCCCAACGGCGCCACTACCACCGCACGAACCGCGTCCTCAACCCCGGCCTGGTCGGCGCCACCGTGGTGACCGTGATCACCCTCGGCTGGCTGGTCGGCGGGCACACGATGGCCCGCTCCGACTTCACCGACGCGCACAAGGAGGGTGCCGTCTCGATGAGCATCCTCACCGACGCCTGGACCAACGTGCTCCGGGCGCGCGGCGACGAGAACATCTGGCTCGTCGGGCGCGGCTCCGGCAAGGACTACGACGCGATCTACGAGAAGCGCATGAAGGCCATCGCCGGTGAACGCGGCGAACGCGGCGGGCTGCTCGCCCAGGCGCTCGCCATCGCCGACGACCGCGCGGGCAGCGAACCGGTCCAGGAGGCCATCGCCGGGGTCAACACCTGGCGCGAGAAGCACCGGGACGCCCGTACGAAGGAGGAGAGCGGGGACTACCAGGACGCGGTGAGCCTGGTGATCGAGTCGAAGGACAGCTCCGAGGAAGCCTTCAACAAGGTCGACAAGAAGCTGCGCGAGGCGAGCGTGCACGAGCAGGGCCAGTTCCTGGGCGCGGCCCGGGACGGCCGGGACACCCTGGGCGGCCTGCCGGTCGGGGCGACCGTACTGGCCGTGCTGGGCGCGCTGGGCGCGCTGCTGGGCATCGGCCGACGGCTCTCGGAGTACCGGTGAGGTCGAGGGGAGAGGCGGCGACGATGGGACCGAAACGCAGGGAACGACGCTGGGCCGTCGCGGTCAGCGGGCTGGCGGTGGCCGCCACGGCGCTGGCGCCCGCGCTGCTGCCCGGCGGCACGGGCGACCGGCCGGACGACCGCGCGGGGCACGGACGCCTCGACGAGGACCCGGGCGGCGAACGGGCCGCGGACGGCGGTACGGACGCGCGGCCCGCGTCCGCGCCGCGCGCCCCCGCGGCACCCGCCGCGCCGGACGACCCGAAGCCGGAACGCGAGGTCTGCGCGGACGGCAGCGACCCGGCGGCCAGCCTGAAGCCGTCCGGCGCGGACGGCGAGGCCGTCAAGCGGATCAAGGACCGCGGTCGGCTCGTGGTCGGCGTGGACCAGAACAGCTACCTGTGGGGCTACCGCGACCCGGCCACCGGTGACCTCGAAGGCTTCGACATCGACCTGGTCAAGGCCATAGCCGAGGACATACTCGGGGACGACGCGGAGATCACGTACAAGACCATCCCCACCGACCAGCGCATCCCGGCCATCCAGGACGGCGAGGTCGACATGGTGGTCCGCACGATGACGATCAACTGCTCGCGCGCCGAGGAGGTCGCGTTCTCCAACGCGTACTTCGAGAGCGGCCAGCAGCTGCTCGTGCCGCAGAGCAGCCCCATCGACGGGATCAACGAGTCCATCACCCGCAAGCGGATCTGCATCGCCACGGGCTCCACCGCCGAGGAGGTGCTGAACCGCGAGGAGTACCCGCTGGGCGCGGTGCTGGTGAAGGTCCCCAACCAGCTGGACTGCCTGGTGCGGGTCCAGGTCGGGGAGGCCGACGCCGTCCTGACCGACAACGCGCTCGGCGCCGGGCAGGCCGCGCAGGACTCGTCGGTGCAACTGGTCGGCGGGCTGGGTTCCATCGAGCCGTACGGCGTGGCCATGCACAAGGACGACAAGGACCTGGTCCGCCGGGTCAACAAGGTCCTGGATGACTACACCCAGGGCGGCGGGGGCAGCAAGTGGTCAGCCTCGTACGAGAAGTGGCTCGCGGAGATCATCCCCGACGACGACCCGAAGCCGCCGGCGCCGATCTACAGCGACGACTGACACGTACGGCGGCACGCGGCGCGCACGCACGGTGTGCGCCGCGCGGACGGCGTACGGCGGTGTGCGGCGGCGCGGCAGGGCCGCGGCAGGAAGCCCGACGGAGACAGTCCCGACGGAGACAGTGAGGTGATCGATGGGGCCCTCGGGACCCACCGGCCCGGTGATGAGCCGGGAGGAGGCGGACCGCGCCCTGGCGCGGCTGGACGCCGAGCACGAGGCCGTCGAGACCACCCTGTTGTCGCTCCAGGACCACGCCGGTCGCCGTCTGCTGGAGGGCGCCGACCTCACCGGCACCACCGCGCGCCGCTGGGCCGAGGCGGAGCGCGTGATGACGGTGCTGTGGACGGCGTACGACGTCTACGCCCGTGCCCTGCACCACGCCCGTGAGCTGCGCGCCCGCCGCCGCTGGCCCAGCCGCGACGACCTGGCGGAGCTGACCGCGCTGCTGCGCGGCAGGCACACGCTGTCCGTACCCGCCCCGGACGGGCCCGCCCCGGACGGCGACGCGGGCACCGCGGACCCGGACGAGGAGCTGACGCTCGGCGGGCTCGTCGCCCGCATGAACGCCGGGTACGCGCGCGCCCTGGACGTCGTCGCCGCCGCCGACTCCGTGTGGTCCGCGCTGCCCGCCCGGATAGACCTGCTGGCGGAGGAGTTGCAGCGCGTCCGCTCGCTGGCGCACTCCGTCGGGGTGCGTCCGGGCGAGCACCCGTCGGGCGACGAGCTGGACGACATCACGGACGAACTGACCGGGCTGCGCGCCGAGGTGCTGCGCGACCCGCTCGCGTTCTGGACGGCGGACGGGGGCAGTTCGGCGCCGGGCGTGGGCCGTCCGGACACCACGCGGTACGACGCGGCGGCGCGCGCCCTGGAGGACGTACGGCGGGAGATCGACGCCGTCCTCACCGTCCGGCAGGACGCGGAGCAGCGGCTGATGAGCCTGCGTGACATCCTGTCCCGCGCGGACCGCACGCTGGCGGAGGCACGTTCGGCGCGCGGCGAGGTGCTGGCGAAGATCGCCGCGTCCGAGGTGCCCGCGGTGAGCGGACCGCCGACGGCGCTCCAGGAGCAGCTGGTGCGCGCCGCCGACTACCGCAGGCACGCCCAGTGGCACCGGTTGTCCCCGCTGCTGGAGAGCCTGGAGCAGCGGGCGGAGGACGAGTTGGAACGGGCTCGCGCCTCGCTCTCCGCCGTGACCGCGCCGCTGGCGGTCAGGGCGGAGCTGCGTGGCCGACTCGACGCGTACCGTGCCAGGGTGTCCCGGCACGGCCTGGCCGAGGACCGGATGCTGATGGAGCGGTACGACGTCGCACGCCGCATGCTGTGGAGCGCGCCGTGTGACCTACGGGCGGCGGAGGACGCCGTACTGCGCTACCAGCGGGCGGCGCAGGAGATCCTGGTACCCCGGCAGGGCGGAGCCGCCCGAGCCGATCACAGGGGGGAAGCATGAGCGAAACGCCGGACGCGCCGAAGAGGCGGTGCCAGCGCCCGGGTTGCACCGGTGTCTACGAGGACATGGGCGAGGGCGAGCTGTACTGCGACACGTGCGGTCTCGCACCCGTCGTCTCGCCGGAGGGCCTGATCGGCTCGGCGCCGACGGGGCGCTCCGTGGCGCGCGGCGGCCTCCTGCCGGGTTCGTCGTCGATCCCGTCGTCGCGTACGTCGGCGCCGTCGTCGCGGTCCTCCTCGCAGTCGTCGCAGTCGTCGTCCCGCTCGTCGCACTCGGTGCGCTCGCAGTCGTCGCGCCGCTCCGTGTCGGGTCGGCTGTCCCGTTCGCTGTCGCACGGCGTCGGGTCCGGGCGGCAGGTGTCGGTCTCGGTGCGCAGTTCCCCGTCGCGCACGGTCGGCTCGGTGCGGGCCCGGATGGGCGTGGGCCTGGTGACGGTGCCGGACGTGCCGCGCGCCGACCCCGGCACGGTGGTGCTGCCCAACCCCGAGGTGCCGGAGCGCAAGCGCTTCTGCAGCATCAGCGACTGCGGCGCGCCCGTCGGCCGTACCCGGGGTGACCGGGCGGGGCGTACGGAGGGCTTCTGCACCAAGTGCGGCAACCCGTACTCCTTCGTGCCGAAGCTCCGCAAGGGCGACATGGTGCACGGGCAGTACGAGATCGTCGGCTGTCTCGCGCACGGCGGGCTCGGCTGGATCTACCTCGCGGTCGACCGCGCCGTCTCCGACCGCTGGGTGGTCCTCAAGGGCCTGCTGGACACCGGCGACCAGGACGCCATGGCGGCCGCGATCTCCGAGCGGCGCTTCCTGGCGGAGATCGAGCACAACAACATCGTGCGGATCTACAACTTCGTCGAGCACCTGGACCGCCGTACGGGCAGCCGCGACGGCTACATCGTCATGGAGTACGTCGGCGGCAAGTCCCTGAAGGAGCTGGCCAACGCCCGCCGTACGTCCGAGGGGCGCCGCGACCCGCTGCCGGTCGAGCAGGCGTGCGCGTACGGCATCGAGGCCCTGGAGGCTCTCGGCCACCTGCACTCGCGCAACCTGCTGTACTGCGACTTCAAGGTCGACAACGCCATCCAGCAGGACAACCAGCTGAAGCTGATCGACCTGGGCGCGGTCCGGCGCATGGACGACGACGACAGCCCGATCTACGGCACCGTGGGCTACCAGGCGCCCGAAGTCGCGGAGCACGGGCCCTCGGTGGCGTCCGACCTGTACTCGGTGGCGCGCACGCTGGCGGTCCTCACCTTCGACTTCCAGGGCTACACGAACGTCTTCGTGGACAGCCTGCCGGAGCCGTCGAACGTCGAGGCGTTCCAGCGGTTCGAGTCGTTCTACCGCTTCCTGGTCCGGGCGACCGACCCGGACCCGCACCGCCGGTTCGCCTCGGCAGCCGAGATGTCGGAGCAGCTCACGGGCGTGCTGCGGGAGGTCGTGGCGCTCCAGACGGGCCGCCCGCGACCCTCGGTGTCGACCCTGCTCGGTCCCGAACTGCGCGTCGTGGACACCGAGTTGCTGGCCGCCACCCGTGGCGACACCTCCACGCTGGGCGGCCGCAAGGCGTCGTCGCCGCTCTACTGGCTGCGGCGCGGCGGACGCGCCTGGGCCTCGGCCGTCGTGAACGGCACGACCGTCGGCGAGGGGGACGGGACGAAGGGTCAGGACGGCGCGGAATCGGGCGACGCCACGGCCGAACCGGGCGCCGCGAACGGCGCGAACGGCGCGAACGGCTCCGGCGGTACGGGTCGGGGTGCCACCCCGGGCACCCCCGCGGCATCCGCCGTACCGCCCGGCGCGGCCGGACAGGGCGCCGTACCGGCGGCGTTCGCCGGTGCCCACCCCGACGGCGGCCCCGCCCCCGGCACCCCGGCACCCACGCCCCTCTCGCCGCAGGGCGCCGGTACCCCCGTGCCGCTCGCGGCACCGGAGGGCCTCGGGGCGCCCTCGCAGCAGGGCCGCGTCGCCGGGCGGCACGGCGCGTACGTCGGCACGCCCGCACACGTACGGCTGCCCGGCCGCCCACCGCCCCCGCCCGGCGGCCCGGTCGGCGGGCACGGCAGCACCGGGCCCCGGCTCGTACCGCTGGAGGCGAGCACCGCCGCCCTCTCGCTGCCGGTGCCGAGGGTGGACACCTCGGACCCCAACGCGGGCTTCCTCGCCGGGATGATGACCTCCGCGCCCGCGGAGGTGCTCGCCGCCCTGCGGGACGCCCCGGTGCAGTCCGTCGAACGGCGCCTGCGCGAGCTGCGCGCCCGGCTGGAACTGGCCACGCAGGAGGGCCGCCGGGCCGCCGAGCGGGCGCTCGTCGACCTGGAGGCGGAGCACTCAGACGACTGGCGCGTGGTGTGGTACCGCGGCGTCGTCGGCCTGGTGTCCGGCGACTGGGAGTCGGCGGCGGTCGCGTTCGACGCGATCTACGACGCGTTCCCCGGCGAGCCCGCGCCGAAGCTGGCGCTGGCCATCTGCGCGGAGGTGCTGGGGCAGCTCGACAACGCCGCCGAGTACTACCGCCTCGTCTGGTCCACCGACCCGTCGTACGTGAGCGCCGCCTTCGGGTTGGCCCGCGTACGGCTCTCGGTCGGCCAGCGGCAGGGCGCCGTACAGACGCTGGAGTCCGTACCGGAGGCGTCCATCCACTTCACCGCGGCACGCGTCGCGGCCATCCGCGCCCGGCTGCGGGAACGCTCCCCCGAGGAGCACCTGCTCGTCGACCTGCACGCGTCCGCGCTCCAGATCGTCCGGCTGCGGGACATCGGGCTGGACGAGCGGCGCGGTGAGGAACTGACGACCGAGGTGCTGGGCAGAGCGCTGGACTGGGTGCTCGCGGGCCGGAACGGCGCCCCCGGCGGCCCGCACAGGCAGGGCCCGACGAGCGGTCTCCTGCTGGGCTGCCGCCTGGAGGAGGAAGCCCTGCGCGCGGGCCTGGAACGTTCGTACCGGAAGCTGGCGCGACTGGCGCTGACCGGTGCTGAGAGGATCGAACTGGTGGAACAGGCCAACAGGTTCCGCCCCAGGACGTGGGTGTGACGATGGCACAGGTCGACCAACTGTCCGCCTGCCCGAGCTGTGCGGAGCCGCCCGAGCAGGGCGACCTCTTCTGCGGCGCGTGCGGCTCGGACCTGCGGACCCCCGCACAGCGGGCCGCGGCGTACGACGACCGCCCGACGGCGGGGATGAACGACGAGCCGCTGCCGCGGCTCCCCGACGGCCCGGCACCGGGCGCGGCACCCGACGCCGCCGCGCGGCCGGAGAGCCGCAAGTCCGGCGGCGGTGGGGCGCGCGGCGGCGGGACCGCCCGTACGTCCCGCGGCGACGCGGCGAACCGCGACGCGGCGGCCGGTGGCGTGCCCGCCAACGGCCACGGCACGTCCGCGCCGGAGCACGCGCACACCTCCACCGAGGCAGACTTCCTCCTCCAGCCCGCCGCGCCGACGGCCCGTACCTCCGCCGAGCGGTCGGAACGCGGGGACGACGACGGCCGCGCGCACAGCACCGAGGACTCCGCGACCGGCGCGGACGCCTCGCCCCCGATGCCGCCCCCGCCGCCGCCACGGCCCGCGTCCGCGGCGCCCCGGCGGTCGTACACACCGCAGCCGTCGCAGGCCGTGGACCCGCGTACGGCGGACCCGCAGGAGTTGCGCGACGACACCCCCGGCCGTACCGCCGAGCCCTCCGGACCGGCCACGGCCGCCGCCGCGGCGAAGCCCGCCGTCCCGCGCTGCGTCGCCTGCGGCACGGGCGCGATCGACGCCGACGGCTACTGCGAGCACTGCGGCCACAAGCAGCCGCAGCCCCGCGACCACATGGAGCACGAGCTGCGCTACGTGGCCGCCGCCAGCGACCGCGGGCTGCGCCACCACCGCAACGAGGACTTCTTCGCCATCGACGCCCCGGTGATGGCCGACGGCACCACGGCCACCATCGCCGTCGTCTGCGACGGCGTCTCCTCGGCGTCCCGTTCCGACGAGGCGTCGGCCGCCGCCGCCGAGGCGGCCCGCGCGTCGATGAGCGTGTCCGTTCCGCGCGGCGTGCACACCCAGCAGGCGATGCACGAGGCGCTGCTCGCCGCGGGCAAGGCCGTCGCGGACCTCGCCACCGACGAGGACGCGGAGTCCCAGCGGAACGCGCCCGCGTGCACCATCGTCAGCGCGGTCACCGCGGGCGGTCTGCTCACCGTCGGCTGGATCGGCGACAGCCGGGCGTACTGGGTGCCGGAGGACCGTACGTCATCGGCCGCCCGGCTCACCGAGGACGACTCGTGGGCGGCCCAGATGGTGGCGGCGGGCCTGATGAACGAGGCCGACGCGTACGCCGACCCGCGGGCCCACGCGATCACCGGCTGGCTCGGCGCGGACGCGTACGACCTGGAGCCGCACACGGCGTCGTTCAAGCCGGAGCAGCCGGGGGTGATCGTGGTGTGCACGGACGGACTGTGGAACTATGCCGAATCAGCGGACGAGATGGCCGCCGCGGTACCGCCCGACGCCCGTTCACGGCCGATGCGATGCGCTCAGCACCTGGTCGGCTACGCACTGGACGCGGGCGGCCACGACAACGTAACAGTGGCACTCGTGCCGTTCCCGGCCCCCGACGAGAGGGCAGGATCGGCCTGACACCCCAGGGCCGGGGGGACCGGCGACGGGTCAACGGGGGCGGCGTGGGGAAACCGAGAGGGCACAGCTCTCGCCGGTTCTCCCCCGGTTGCCTCTCTGCCTGCTCACCCCGGAACAGGAGCGGACCACCATGGCCAACTTCTCGAAGTCGAGCGTCCCGCAGTTCTCGGTCAGCGTGTACCAGAACGCGCACCTGCCCGCGGGAGGGCAGGAGATCAACGCGATCGTCACGGTGACGTCGACCGGCGGCGGCACCTCGGGCGGCGTACCGCTGCCGGTGGGCGTCCAAGCGGGCACGCCACCCGGGCAGAGACCGGACGCGGCGGTCGTGGTGATGGTCGACTGCTCCGGCTCGATGGACTACCCGCCGACGAAGATGCAGAACGCGCGCCACGCCACCGCGGCCGCCATCGACACCCTGCGGGACGGCGTCGCGTTCGCCGTCGTCGCCGGCACCCACCAGGCCAAGCAGGTCTATCCGGGCAGCGGGCGGCTGGCCGTGGCCGACGCCACCACGCGCGCGGCGGCGAAGGACGCCCTGCGGCACCTGTCCGCGAGCGGCGGTACGGCGATCGGCAACTGGCTGCGGCTCGCGGAACGGCTGCTGGCCTCCGCCGACGTGTCGATACGGCACGGCATCCTGCTCACCGACGGGCGCAACGAGCACGAGGACCCGGAGCAGTTGCGGGCCGCGCTCGACGTGTGCGCGGGCCGCTTCACCTGTGACGCGCGGGGCGTCGGTACGGACTGGGAGGTCAAGGAGGTCACGGGGATCGCCTCCGCGCTGCTCGGTTCGGCGGACATCGTGGCCGATCCGGAGGGTCTGATCGCCGACTTCAAGCGGATGATGGAGTCGGCCATGGGCAAGGAGGTCGCCGATGTCGGACTCCGCCTGTGGACGCCCCAAGGGTCTGTGATCCGTTTCGTCAAGCAGGTTGCGCCAACTGTAGAAGATCTCACCGAACGTCGTACCGAGTCCGCGCCCCGTTCCGGCGACTACCCGACCGGTTCCTGGGGTGACGAATCTCGCGATTACCACGTCTGCATCGACGTCCCGGCGGCCGAGGTCGGCAGTGAAATGCTCGCCGCACGCGTGTCGTTGGTGCTCCCGTCCCCGGACGGGAGCGCGCCGCAGACGCTGTCGCAGGGCCTGATCAGAGCGGTGTGGACGGACGACTCGACCGTCACCACCCAGATAAACCCGCAGGTGGCCCACTACACCGGGCAGGCGGAGCTGGCCCAGGTGATCCAACTCGGCCTGGAGCTGCGGAAGTCCGGCGACGTACCCGGCGCGACGGCGAAGCTCGGCCGGGCGGTGCAGCTGGCCAACGCCTCCGGGAACGCGGAGACTGCGAAACTGCTTTCGAAGGTGGTCGACGTGGTGGACGCTGTGACGGGTACTGTTCGACTGAAGGCGAAGGTCGCCGACGCCGACGAAATGACCCTTGAAACGCGGTCGACTAAGACAGTCCGTGTGAAGAAATAGCAGTACGGAGGGGGAGGCACGAGATGCCGACTTGCCCGAACGGCCACCGGTCGGCGGCCGACGACTGGTGCGAGGTCTGCGGTCACCGCATGGCGCCCGCGCCCGGCGCCGCCCCCGGTGCGGCCGCGCAGCCGCCCGCACCGGGCGCACCGCAGGGTTACGGCTACCCGGGAGCGCAGAGCGCGCCCCCCGGCGCCGGTCAACCCGCGTACGGATACCCGGGACCCGGCCAGCAGCCGGGCCGCGCCGAGGCGTGCCCGCAGTGCGGCACGCAGCGCGAGGCGCAGGCGCCGTTCTGCGAGGGGTGCCGGTTCAACTTCCTGACCAACTCCCCCACCGCGTTCAGCCCCACCGCGCACCCGGGGCAGCCCTACCCGCCGCAGCAGCCGTACGGGTACCCGGCCCAGTACCCGCCGCCCGGCCCGCAGGGCTACGGCTACCCGCCACCCGCGGCGTATCCGCCCCCCGGCCAGCCCATGTACGGCTACCCGGCGCCGGGTCAGCCGCCCGTGCACCCGGGTGCGCCCGGCCAGCCCGCGTACGGATACCCCGGCGCGCAGCCGCCCCCGCCCGTGCACCCGGGCGCCCCGGGGCAGCCCGCGTACGGATACCCGGGCCAGCCGCCGGTTCCCGGCCAGCCGGGACAGCCCGGTCAGCCGGGTGCGCCCGCCCACCCCGGTCAGCCCGGTCAGCCCGGCGCGGCCGGTCAGCCCGGAGCGCCCGGCCAGCCCGCGTACGGCTACCCGGGTCCGGCCCAGCAGCAGCCCGGCCAGCAGGCCCCCGAGGCCGCCCCCGCCGGTGCCCCGGCGCCGGAGCCGCAGGGCGGCGAGCCGGAGCAGGCGCCGGTGCCGGAGCGCGCACGGCTGTCCGCCGTCGGCCCCAACGGCTCGGTGCCGGGCGGCGGTCCGGTCTCGCCCGTGGCCCCGCCGCCGCCGGGCGGCCCGCAGGCCGGCCAGCCCGAGGCCGGTGGCCGACCCGCCGCCGGTGACTGGATGCTGTCCCCGCCGAGCGCACCCGTACGCGAGGAGCCCCCGGCCCCGAGGCCGGTCGGCGGCTACGGCTTCCCGCCCCTCGTCGACGCGCCCCCGCCCGGCGGTGCCTCCGCACCCGCCCCGGCAGCGGCGCCCGCTCCCGCGGGTGCGGCGGCGCCCGGGGTGTTCGGCAGCCCGAGCGTGCTCGGTTCGCCTCCCGGCCAGGCCGCGGCGGCGCCCGCGGGCGCACCCGCCGGTGTCGGCCTGGAGACGGGCTGGACGGCGCGGATCGCCCCGGACCGCGAGTACTTCAAGGCCATGATGGAGCGCAGCGGCCCGGACGCCTCCGAGTTGGACCTGCCGCCGGCCGAGGCCGCGCGGGAGATCCCCCTCAGCGGGAACCAGATCACGATCGGGCGACACCGCCAGTCGTCCGGCGAGATACCCGACATCGACCTGGCCAGCTCGCCGGAGGACCCGGGCGTCTCGCACGCGCACGCCGTGCTCATCCAGCAGCCGGACGGCAGTTGGGCGGTGGTGGACCAGGACTCCACCAACGGCACGACGATCAACGGCAGCGAGGAGCCGATCCAGCCCTTCGTGCCGATCCCGCTCTACAACGGTGACCGCGTCCACGTCGGCGCCTGGACCACCATCACGGTCAAGCAGCACTGACGACCGGCCGGTGCCCGTCGGGCACCGGCACGCGACGCACGTACGGCGGCCCCCGGCCGGACCTCCACGGTCCGCGCCGGGGGCCGTTGGCGTGTGCCGGGGGCGCGGCGGGCGGGCACGGGTTCGGGGCGCGGGGGTTCGGGGCGGGCGCGGCGAAGTGCCGTACGGGCGGCGGGGGTTCGGGTGGCGGGGCGACCTGACGGGCCAGCGGCTGACGGGGCGTACGGGAGCCGGGGCGTACGGGAGCCGGATGACGGCGCGTCAGGGTGCGAGCGGCCAGGTGTGGGCACCGTACGGCGCGTCGAGCCAGGCCCACTGCCGACCGTCGCGCACGGTCACCCCGTAGCGGCTCCGCTCCGGGCGACCCACCGCCTCCCAGAGGGCGTACGCCGCGTGCCCCGGCAACCGGCCCCGGGTGAGCGCGAGCAGGAAGTGGAACGCGTCGCTGCGCCGCGCGTCGGCGGGCAGCCCGTCCGTACTGCCGACGTGGTGCGGCGCGGGGGTGGGACCGCGCAGCGGTACGAAGTACGCGGGGGTGGGGAGGAAGCGGCCCGAGGCGTGGCCGCCGTCGAGCACGCGGAGCGCGACCAGCCCGGTGGCGAGCGGGGCCAGGACGAGCGCGCCGGGCGTGCACCGGGCGAGCCACGCGGTGGGGACGGCGGACAGGGCGCAGGTGGCGATGATCCGGTCGTACGGGGCGTGTTCGGGGCAGCCGCGCGCCCCGTCGCCGGTGACCACGGCCGGGTGGTGACCGGCGGCGGCGAGGTGCTGTCGGGCGGCGGAGGTGATCTCCGGGTCCAGGTCGACGGTGGCGACGTTCCGGTCGCCGAGCCGGTGGGAGAGCAGGGCGGCGTTGTAGCCGGGCCCCGTACCGACCTCCAGCACCCGCATCCCGTCCCGCACCCGTAGGGCCTCCAACATGCCCGCCATCAGGGACGGTTGGCTGCTGGAGGAGACCGCTTCCCCGCCGCGCCACCGGGTGGCCAGCGGCACGTCCCGGTAGACGCCGCGCAGCCAGCGGGCCCGCCCCTCCGGGGTGGGGTCGTCCCGGCGGCGGCGCTCACGGGCGCCGGTGTCGGTGCCGGGCGCGTAGTAGCAGGGTACGAACAGCTCGCGCGGCACCTCCTCGAACGCCCTGCGCCAGGCGGGGTCGGTCAGCGCGCCCGCCGCGATCAGCTCGTCCGCCAGGCGGTGGGCCGGGTCCGTCGGTGCGCCCGTACGACCGTTCATCTCTCCACTGTGCTGCGCGGGCGCGCCCCGCGCGAGGGGGCGGGGGTGGGGGTTGCGGGGGCTGTGGCGGGGGGCGGTTCGCGGGTGGGGCGCGAGGACGCGTCTCGCGGTGGCACCCACGGCGCGAGCCCGGAGGCGTACCCCCGTGCCGGACGCCGCGAGATCCGGTCCAGCGGATCGCTGGACGACGTCTCGCGCCTACGGGGCGAACGCCCGTTCCCCCAGTCCGCCCGTTCCCGGCACGAGAGGAGACCCCGATGCCGCACCCCACCGGCGCCGCACCGCTCCCCGAGAATCGGGATCGCGACCGGGACCGGGACCGGACTCCGGCCGCGCTGCGCGTCGCGGTGATCATCGGCAGCACCCGGGAGGGGCGGGCGGGCGGCGCGGTGGGCGAGTGGTTCACGGAGCGGGCCCGACGGCGTACGGACCTTGAGCTGCGGCTCGTGGACCTCGCGGGCTTCCGCTTCCCGGAGCGCTATCCGGAGCGGCCGTCACCCGACATGACCGCGTTCTGCGACGAGGTGGCGCGCGCGGAGGGCTTCGTGGTGGTCACCCCGGAGTACAACCGCAGCTTCCCGGCGTCCCTGAAGCAGGCGATCGACTTCGCGTACGACGAGTGGCACGCCAAGCCGGTCGCGTTCGTGTCGTACGGCAGCAGGTCGGCCGGGCTGTTCGCGGTCGAGGCGCTGCGTTCGGTCTTCACCGAGCTGCACACCGTCACGGTGCGGGACGGCGTCGGCTTCGACCTGCTGGCGGGCCTTCCGGGCGAGCCCGGGCGGCCGACGGAGGACGCCGAGGAGCGGGCCGTGACCGGCATGCTCGACCAGCTCGTCTGGTGGGGGCTGGCGCTGCGCGAGGGGCGGACGGTGCGGCCGTACGTCACCTAGGCGATGTCCGGGCGCGGTCGCCCCGCGTCCCGCGACGGGCACCCACCGAAGCGGTCGCGGGCGAGGGGTGGCGGCCGGGAGCCGGAAGCGGTAGAGGGATGCAGTACGCGAAACAGCACAGAAGCGACATCACACCACACACACGGAGTTCCGGAATGAGTGAGAAACGGGAGGGACCGGCGATCGAGACGTCGGGTCTCGTCAAGGTCTTCGGAGACAACCGCGCGGTCGACGGAATCGACCTGACCGTCCCGACCGGCGCGGTCTACGGCGTGCTCGGGCCCAACGGCGCCGGGAAGACCACCGCCGTGAAGATGCTCGCCACGCTGCTCCGCCCGGACGGCGGCGAGGCCCGGGTCTTCGGCCACGACGTGGCGCGCGAGGCCGACGCCGTACGCAGCCGGGTCAGCCTCACCGGACAGTACGCCTCGGTGGACGAGGACCTGACCGGCACGGAGAACCTGGTGCTGCTCGCACGGCTGCTGGGGCACCGCAAGCCCGCCGCGTACGCGCGCGCGGCGCAGCTGCTGGAGGCGTTCGGCCTGACCGACGCCGCGTCCCGCCAGGTGAAGAACTACTCGGGCGGCATGCGGCGGCGCATCGACATCGCCGCGAGCATCCTCAACACCCCCGACCTGCTGTTCCTCGACGAGCCGACGACCGGCCTCGACCCCCGCAGCCGGAACCAAGTCTGGGACATCGTCCGCGCCGTCGTCGCCCAGGGCACCACCGTGCTGCTGACCACCCAGTACCTGGACGAGGCCGACCAGTTGGCGTCCCGGATCGCCGTCATCGACAAGGGCCGGGTCATCGCCGAGGGCACCAAGGGCGAGCTGAAGGCGTCCGTCGGCGCGGGCTCCGTGCACCTGCGGCTGCGGGAGGCGGCACAGCGTTCCGAGGCCGAGGCGCTGCTGACCCGCGCCCTCGACGCCCAGGTGCAGGTCGAGCCCGACCCGGTGGCCCTCACCGCCCGGATAGGTGCGGGCGACAGCGGGCAGGGCGCGGCCGAGCAGGCGTCACGCGCCCTCGGGGAGTTGGCACGCGCGGGCATCGTCGTGGACACCTTCTCGCTGGGCCAACCCAGCCTGGACGAGGTGTTCCTGGCGCTCACCGACCACCCCGCGACCACCCGCGAGTCCGCCGCCACCGCCACGTCCGCCACCTCCGCCACGTCCTCCGAGGAGGCCGCAGTATGAGCACCGCGACGACCACCGACACCCGTGACGAACACCTCGCCCCGGTCAGCACGGACAGCCTGGCCGCCCTGCTCGTCGCCAAGGAACGACCACCCCGGCCCACCGCGAGGAGCGCGTCGGTCACCTTCGGCTGGCGCGCGATGCTGAAGATCAAGCACGTACCGGAGCAGCTGTTCGACGTCACCGCCTTCCCGATCATGATGGTGCTGATGTACACGTACCTCTTCGGGGGCGCGCTGGCCGGCTCGACCTCGGAGTACCTCCAGTTCCTGCTGCCGGGCATCCTGGTCATGAGCGTCACCATGATCACGATGTACACGGGGGTCGCGGTCAACACCGATATCGAGAAAGGCGTGTTCGACCGCTTCCGCACCCTCCCGATCTGGCGCCCGTCCCCGATGGTCGGCTACCTGCTGGGCGACCTCATGCGCTACGCCCTGGCCTCGGGCGTGATGCTGGCCATCGGCATGCTCCTGGGCTTCCGGCCGCACGGCGGGGTGGTGGGCGTGCTGGCCGGAGTGGCGCTGCTGCTGGTGTTCTCGTTCGCCTTCTCGTGGATCTGGACCATGTTCGGGCTGCTGCTGCGCTCCGAGAAGTCGGTCATGGGCGTGAGCATGATGGTGCTGTTCCCGCTGACCTTCGGCAGCAACATCTTCGTCGACCCGAAGACCATGCCGGGCTGGCTCCAGACGTTCGTGAACAACAGCCCGATCACCCATCTCTCGTCCGCCGTACGGGACCTGATGGCCGGTGACTGGCCCGCCGCCGACATCGCCTGGTCGCTCGGCTGGTCGGGCGTGCTGCTGGTCGTCTTCGGGACGCTGACGATGCGGCTCTACAACCGCAAGTGAGCCGGACGGCCCGGCGCTCGGCCCGCTCGGATGGCCGGGCGACCGGGCGACCGGGTCGCCGCCCCGCCGCTCTCGCCCCACGGTCAGAGACGCCAGCGGGGGTCGGTGCCGCTGTCGGGCTGGTAGCGGCAGGCGGCACCCGTCGACACCGTGGCCCGGAGGTGCGCCGCCAACTCCGGATGGCGCTCGTCCAACTTGCGGAGGCTGTCCCGGATGCGGGCGGTGACCGTCTTACGGGCCCGCTCCGACTCGTCCCCCAGGCGGCGACTGCGTCCTCCGAGTCCGGCCGCCGCGCGCAACTCCCGTAGCAGCGCGGCCCGTTCCCGGTCGTGGTCCGCCGCCCGGCCGTCGTCGCCGCGCTCCACTGCGCGGTCGATCTCCTCGTCGAGCTGCGTCAGCCGCAGCTTGTAGCGCGCCTTCGCCTCGTCGTCGAGCACGTCGTCACCCCCCAACCGGCGGGCGGCGACGACCACTTCCCCGCCCGCCGGGTCCAGCAGCCGCACGGCCGGGATGTCGGTGCCGGGGCTGCCCAACAGGGTGTGCAGGTCGCGCAGCCCCTTGGCGTCGGGCATGTGGACCGTGCGGCCGCCGAGGCGCAGCGTCCACACCGCGCCCTCCCGCCGGAACTCCCCCGCGGGCGGCGCCTCCCGGCCGCCCGCCCGACCGCCGTCCCGGCTCCCGTCCGGCTCCCCTCCCGGGCCCCCGGTCTCCGGCTCCCCGCCGTCGCGCTCTCCACCGTGTCCCCCGCCCTGCCCCCCGACGCGCCGCGCCTCCCCCGGCCCGGCGTCCCCCTCGGTGTCCGGCGCGTCCGCGATCCGCACCGCGGGCGGCGGGGCCGGGGCCAGCCGGGTGCGCCGGGCCCGCTCCGCGACGTGCGCCATGCCGCACGCGGTGGCGTCCCGTTCCGCGTCCTCCAGCAGGGCCGCTGCCGCGCGGGCGTCCCCCGGCGCGCCGCGTGCGAGCAGCGCCTCCCCGAGGCGTGCCCGCGCCGTCACCGCCCACAGGTCGGCCCGCAGCCGGTCGGCGGACTCGGCGGCGGCGGTGAACCCCTCGACCGCCTCGTCCCAGCGCCCTTCCGCCGCGTCCAGCCGCGCGAGCCAGAAGGCCATCGGCCCGCTGATGTCGCAGCCGTGGTACGAGACGGCCCACTCGTGCGCGTACGGCGCGATGGCCCGCCGCGCGCGCTCGCACAGGTCCGGGTCCCGCGACTCCGCCGCCACCTGCGCCTGGAAGCGCAGCCACAGCGACTCCTCGCTGCTCGGCAGCGGTTCGGGCCGCTCGGAGATCTCCGCGAGGTGCCGCAACGCCTCCTCCAGGTCGCCCCGTTCCACCGCGGTGATGCCCGCGAGCAGCCGGGGGTTGGAGTGGCCGCGCTCGGTGAGCGCGGCGTGCACCGCGCCCAGTTCGGCGAAGCGGCCCTGCGCCAGCCGCAGCGCCCACAGCACATGGCCGGTCATGGCCCCGAAGCCGGGATGGTCGTGCTCGTGCCCGTCCCCGGCGGCGGCCGCCTCCGCGAGTCGCGCCTCGGCCTCCTCGAACCGGGCGCCCAACGTGGCGATGATGCACCGGTCCAGGGCGGACGCCATCCGCATCCGCTCGCCCGCGTCCCGCGCCGCCATGCCGACGAACGCCTCGAACCGCTCGTGGTAGCGCGGGTCCCCTTGCTCCAGCAGCGCCACCCAGCTGAGGGCGACCGCGAAGCGCTCGGCGTCGTCGTCGGACGCCCGGCGCGCGACGGTGATCATCTCCTCGGTCAGCGCGGCCCGTTCCACCGCCGTGCCGGGACCCCAGACCAGGTTGTGCCGACTCCAGAGGCTGAACGACAGTGCCTCGTCGTCGTCTCCGCTCCGGGCCAGTACGAGGGCGCGGACGGCCAGTTCGCGGGCGAGGCGGTCCAGGCACGGCCCGTCCGTCTCCGCCGGGTCGTCCACCGCGTGCGCGCCCGCCGCCCGCCGCGGCTCCTCCGCACCGGCGGCCGCGCCACCGCCCTCGGCTGAGGCTCCCCCGCTCCCGCCACCGGCTCCCCCGGCCCGTACGCCGTCCCCCCGTGCGCCGTACGGCCCGCCGTCCGCCTCCGGACCGTCCCGCACCAGCCTGCGGTGCGCCTCGACCAACAACTCCCCCGCCCGCCGCGGATCGGCCTCGCTCCGCCCGCCCAGCCCGTGCACGGTGAGCGCCGCGCGCGCGAGCAACCCGTCGTCGTCGAGCGCGCGGGCCCGCCCCACCGCCTCCCAGAGAACCCGCCAGCCCTCCCGGAGGTCACCGCACGCGTGCAGCTCCACCCCCAGGTCCAGGCCGATGACGACGCGGCGCCGCGGCTCGTCCCGCTCCGCCCGTTCGAGCGCGCCCCACAGGTGCCCGACGCTCTCCTCGAACGCGAGCCGCTCACCCGCGTCCCGCGCCGCCGCCAGCAGGTGGTCCACCGCGCGCGCCGGCGGCAGCGCGCCGCCCGCGAGCCGCGCGTGGTGCGCCAAGTCGGCGGGCCCCAGCCGCCCCGGCCCCACGCCCGCCGGTGCGGGCGCGGGCGCCGCGTCGCCCTCCAACGCCCGTACGACCGCCGCGTGCCGCCCGGCGGCCTCCTCCTCGCCCAGCGCGCCGTACAGCGTCTCCCGCACCAGGTCGTGCGCGAACGCGAACCGGCCCGCCCCCCGTGCCACCACCAACCGCGCCGCCACCGCCTGCTCCAGCAACCGGTCCACCTGCGGCACCGGCGCCCCCACCGCCGCCGCCAGCACCCGCCGGTGGAACTCCCGGCCGAGCACCGCCGCGTCCGTCAGCAGCCCCTCCACGGGCGGCGGCAGCTGGGCGAGCCGCCGCCGCAACGCGTCCCGCACACCCGGCGCGACGCCCGTGACGGTGCCGCCGCTGCGCCACAGCCGGGCGGTCTGCTCGACGAAGAACGGGTTCCCGCCCGTACGCCGACGCACCTCCGCCGCCAGCTCCGGGCCGGGCTCCGCGCCCGCCGTACGCGCCATCAGCGCGCCGACCTCCCCGGCCGCCAGGCCGGTCAGGGTCACCGTCGTCGCCCGGGACAGCAGCGGCATGATCAGGGGGCGCAGCGGGTGGTCTGCGGACTCGACCTCCACGTCGCGGTACGTGCCGACCAGCAGCACCCGCTCGAACCACGTGTGCTGGGCCGCGAACTCCAGCAGCCGCAGCGACGCCGTGTCCGCCCAGTGCAGGTCGTCGAGGACGACGACCACCGGCCGGGTCTGCGAGACGGAGACCAGCGCGCTGGCCACCGCGTCGTACAGCTGGAAGCTCTCGACGCCCTCCGCCCCGCGCGCCTCCCCCAGCAGCACGGACAGCCCGCTGCCCGCGGCCCGTTCGGCGGCCTCCCACTCCGGGCCGGTCGCGGCGCGCCGCAGGCCGCGCAGGACCTGCACCCACGGCCAGTAACCCGGCGCGTTCTCCGAGTCCCAGCACGAGCCGCCGAGCACCAGCGCGCCCAGCCGCCGCGCCTCCTCCGCCGCCCCGGCGACCAGCGCGGTCTTGCCGATCCCGGCCTCGCCGGTGACCAGCACGAGACCGCGGTGGCTGTGCGCGGCGCGGTCGATCTCGGCGCGCAGCACTCCGGCGGGATGGTCGCGGCCGATCAGGGCGTGGGTCTCGGGGATGCCAGTCATGGTCGTCCGAACGTACCCGCCGCCACTGACAACGGACCATCCCGGACGTACCGTGACGAACCCTTCGCCGGGTGCTCCCCGCGCCCGTTCCGGGCCGTCCCCGTTCCGCCCGGGGCCGGTCCCGTACGCCGCGCCGTCTGCGACCATGGGGAACGTGATGGAGATTCCGCGCGGCACCTTGCAGACGCAGACCTTCTACGAGCAGGTCGGCGGCGAGGACACCTTCCGACGGCTCGTGCACCGCTTCTACGAGGGCGTCGCCGAGGACCCGCTGCTGCGCCCCATGTACCCGGAGGAGGACCTCGGTCCGGCGGAGGAGCGGCTGACGCTGTTCCTCATGCAGTACTGGGGCGGCCCCCGTACGTACAGCGAACAGCGCGGGCACCCGCGGCTGCGCATGCGGCACGTGCCGTTCACCGTGAACGAGGCCGCGCACGACGCGTGGCTGCGCCACATGCGGGACGCCGTGGACAGCCTGGAACTGGACCCGGAGCACGAACGGCAGCTGTGGGGCTACCTGGTGTACGCCGCGCGGTCCATGGTCAACTCCGCGGAGTGACCGCCCGGCCGGGCCGGTGCGCCACCCGGCCCGGCGCGCGCGGCCCGGACCCCGCCGCCGTCAGACCGGCGTGACCCCGAGCCCGCCCCCGGCGGCCCCTTGGAGGCCACCGCCCGTACGCGCGATCACCGACCCGTACGCCGTACGCAGCCGCAGCCACGGCCCCGTGCCGTAGAGGCCGACGGGGGCCGCGGCGTCGCGCAGGAAACCGAGCGCGTGGGCCGCGTGGACCGCCCGCAACGGCAGGTCCGTACCGTGGAGTCGCCGCTGCCAGATCTCCTCGGCGAGGCCGTCGAGGGCGTCACGCGTACGCTCCTCCGCCGCCAGCCGGTCCGTACGCTCCCGGAACTCCGCGACGACTCCCGCCGCCGCCTCCCGTACGTCCCCGGGCGGCAGCTCGCCCTCCTGGCGCCAGCCGCCGCGCGGCGGGAGCAGCCCCGCCCAGGACGGGCCCGTGACGGCCGCCGGGACCCGTACCGACTCGTGCGGCTCGTCGACCCCCTCCAGCAACTCGCCCGCGGAGACGGTGGTGTCCAGCTCCGCCGTCTCCAGCAGTCGGGCGGTCAGCACGGCCAGCACCTCGAAGCGGGCGGGGCGGGCGAAGACGCCGAGGACACCGTCGCCCGCCTGGAGCCGCACGGCCGCGCCCTTCTCCCAGCGCAGCAGGCGGCCGAGGAAGGCCGCGAGCCCGGCGGCCTCGCCGGGGTCAGCGAAGACCAGACGCGGCACTGTCATCGAAGTACCCCTCCAGGAAGGTCTTCTCCTCGGGCGTCAGCCGACGGGGGCGGCCCCGCTCCAGGTCGTAGGGGACGATGACGGTGCGGGCGCGCGCGTATACCTCCCCCGGGTCCTTGATCTCGTAGTCCAGCGTCGCGGACGCGGCGTTGACCTTGGTCACCCACGTCTCGATCGTCACCGGGGTGTGCCGGTGGACGAGCGGCCGGAGGTAGTCGATCTCGTGCCGGGCCACGACCGAGCCGCCCTTGAACGACCCGGCGGCGGAACCCGCCCCGGTCTCCGCCTCCTCCGCCAGCCGGAACATGAGGTCGATACGGGCTTCCTCCAGATAACGGACGAAGACCACGTTGTTGACGTGCCCGAAGGCATCCATGTCCGACCAGCGCAGGGTGCACTGGTATTCGTGCCGCACGCTCAGACCATCACTCTCAAGAACCGGCGGGCCCGGCCGGAGCCGGTGCCCGCCTCGGACACTTCCTCGTCAGCCGCGCGTGAGCTTCTTGTACGTGGCGCGGTGCGGGCGGGCGGCGTCCGGGCCCAGCCGCTCGATCTTGTTCTTCTCGTACGACTCGAAGTTGCCCTCGAACCAGAACCACTTGCTGTCGCCCTCGTACGCCAGGATGTGCGTCGCGATGCGGTCCAGGAACCAGCGGTCGTGGGAGACGACCACGGCGCACCCGGGGAACTCCAGCAGCGCGTTCTCCAGCGAGGACAGGGTCTCCACGTCGAGGTCGTTCGTCGGTTCGTCGAGGAGCAGCAGGTTGCCGCCCTGCTTCAGGGTAAGCGCGAGGTTGAGGCGGTTGCGCTCACCGCCGGAGAGCACACCGGCGGGCTTCTGCTGGTCCGGGCCCTTGAAGCCGAACGCGGAGACGTACGCGCGGGACGGCATCTCGACCTGGCCGACGTTGATGTAGTCCAGCTCGTCCGAGACCACGGCCCACAGCGTCTTCTTGGGGTCGATGTTGGCCCGGGACTGGTCCACGTACGAGACCTTGACCGTCTCACCGACCTTGATCGAGCCGGAGTCCGGCTCCTCGAGGCCCTGGATCATCTTGAACAGGGTGGTCTTGCCCGCGCCGTTGGGGCCGATCACGCCGACGATGCCGTTGCGCGGCAGGGTGAACGACAGGTCGTCGATCAGCACCTTGTCGTCGAACGCCTTGTTGAGGTGCTCGACCTCCACGACCACGTTGCCCAGGCGGGGGCCCGGCGGGATCTGGATCTCCTCGAAGTCCAGCTTCCGGGTCTTCTCCGCCTCGGCCGCCATCTCCTCGTAACGGGTCAGCCGGGACTTGGACTTGGCCTGCCGCCCCTTGGCGTTGGAGCGGACCCACTCCAACTCCTCCTTGAGGCGCTTCTGCCGCTTAGCGTCCTTCTGGCCCTCGACCTTGAGCCGGGCCTGCTTCTTCTCCAGGTACGTGGAGTAGTTGCCCTCGTAGGCGTGGGCGCGGCCGCGGTCCAGTTCGAGGATCCACTCGGCGACGTTGTCGAGGAAGTACCTGTCGTGGGTGATCGCGACGACGGTGCCGGCGTACTTCGCGAGGTGCTGCTCCAGCCACTGCACGGACTCGGCGTCCAGGTGGTTGGTGGGCTCGTCGAGGAGGAGCAGGTCGGGCTGCTCCAGCAGCAGCTTGCAGAGCGCGACGCGGCGCTTCTCACCACCGGAGAGGGTGGTGACCGGCCAGTCGCCGGGCGGGCAGCCGAGGGCGTCCATCGCCTGCTCCAGCTGGGCGTCGAGGTCCCAGGCGTTGGCGTGGTCCAGGTCCTCCTGGAGCTTGCCCATCTCGTCCATCAACGCGTCGGAGTAGTCCGTCGCCATCTGCTCGGCGATCTCGTTGAAGCGGTCGAGCTTGCCCTTGATCTCCGCGACGCCGCCCTGGACGTTCTCCAGGACGGTCTTGGTCTCGTCGAGCGGGGGCTCCTGGAGGAGGATGCCGACGCTGAAGCCGGGCAGCAGGTAGGCGTCGCCGTTGGACGGCTGCTCGAGACCGGCCATGATCTTCAGCACCGTGGACTTACCGGCGCCGTTGGGGCCCACGACACCGATCTTCGCCCCCGGCAGGAAGTCCAGGGTGACATCGTCAAGGATGACCTTGTCGCCGTGCGCCTTACGCGCCTTGCGCATGGTGTAGATGAACTCAGCCAAGAGAAACCGTCCGGCAATCAGTAGGGGTCGAGAGGCGGCTGCGGGTGTCGAGAGGCGGCTGCGCCGCGCGGTCGGCATATGGCTCCGCTGCGGGCGGGCACATGGAACCATCTTGCCGCACGGCGCGGCCAACCCGGAAACGGGGCGGTGGGGCGGCCACCGGGACCGGCGCGCGGGCCGGGTCCCGGTGCACGGCCCGGCACGAGGACGTACGGAGGGGCGAGGACGTGCGGGCGTGAACCGTACGGGTCGTCGAGGACGCGCGGGCGGGCTCAGTCCCCGTCGGGTGCGTCACCGGACGCCGTGGCCGTACCGGAGGAACCGGCCGTACCGGACGTACCGACGCCCGGCTTGCGCTTCCGTACGAGCACCATGGCCGCGCCGCCGACCACGACCAGCCCCACCGCGACACCGACCAGCAGCGGGGTGTCGCTGTCGCTGCCCGTCTCCGCCAGGTCGGGGCCGCCGTCCGTCGTGGCGGTGTCGCCACCGAGGACGGGTGACTCCGAACCGGTCTGCGGCGAGAGTCCGGCCTCCTCGTCGGCGCCCTCCGCGCCCGCGGCCTCGCAGTCGAGCACGCCGCTGAACGTACGGTCGCCGCCACCGGCGTCGGCGCCCTCCGGCGCGGGCAGTTCGACGCGGTACGGCTGGTCCTCACCCACGGGGAACGTGATCGTTCTGGTCTCGCCCGGGGCGATCTCGTAGCCCACGTCGTGGAGGGTGAAGCGGAACGCCTCGTCGCCCCGGTTGGCGGAGGTGACGTCCACGCCGCCCTCGGCACAGTTCTTCTGAGCGGTGACGGCGGGGATCGGGCCCTTGTCGGCCCAGCGGACGGCGGCGGTCGCGGAGACCGTCGAGCCGCTGGAACCGGCGAGTATCTGCGTCTGGCTGCGGGCCAGTTCGCCGGTGCCCGTGAAGGTGCGGCCGACCGGGACGGTCGTCGCGGCCTGCGCGGTCAGCGTGGTGGTGCCCGGCTCGGCACCCGCGGGCACGTCGAAGTACAGCTTCGCGCCGTCCCGTGCCGTCGTGACGGCCCTGCCCTCGGCGTCGGTGATCCGCACCCCGCCCGCCGCGGCGTCCGGGCCCGGCGTGACGGTGACGGTCTCGGCGTTGGTGTGCACGGTGACCGGTCCCAGCCGCCCACCGTCCTTGCCCGCGACGGCGGGCGGGGTGAGCGTCAGGGACCCCTCCGGCTCGGCGGTCCTCCTGGCCGCGCGGACGAGGTGGTCGGCGAGCTTCTGGGCTGCGGGGTCGACGGCGCGGGCGTCGGTGCCGTCCGCGAGCCGCCAGATGGCGACCTGGGTGCCCGCCGCGGCGGTCTCGGGGGTCAGTGCCCCGCTGCGGGCCGCGGAGGCGAGCTTCGCCAGGTCGTTCACCTGCGGGTAGGAGTGCTGGAGTATCCAGCGGATCCTCCCGGCGTCCCGGTTGCCGTGGAGTGAGGAGGCCCGCCACGGCACCTCCTGGTAACGCGCCAGCTCCTGGGCCGGGTTGTGGACGTCGAGGGAGTACGTCTGGAGCGTGCCGCCGTCCTCCACGGACATCTCGAAGAGTCCGGCGCCCGTCTTCAGGTCCCCGCCTTCCTCCTGCCGTACGAGGGCCTGCCCGTAGGTCTTCAACCCGTTCAGCGTGGCGGCGGCGCCGCCCTGCTCGGGGAGCCCCCCGCGAGCGGCGGCCTGTCCCGCGCCCGCCACCGCACCCGCCGTCAACAGTCCGGAGGCCAGCAGTACGGAGGCCAGACGGGCGGTCACCCGTCCGCGTACAGAAGTCATGCTCTTCCCCTCTGGCAGAGCCGCGGGTGCCGGGAAGCGGGCCGACGTGGTCGCACGCATGGCCCAGAGCCCCGGGAGTACCCGAGGGATCGTAGAGACCGAGCGCAACACGGTCCCCAACAATCCCAGCCGGCAAGCTTTCCGAATCACAATCGTTATCCGAGAATCCGACGGACCGGGAGGTTCACGACGGCCGCGTCGGATGCGGAACTGCCGCCTCCGACCTGCCCGTTGTCCTCCCGCGCCGTCTCACGCCGCGCGCGGGTCCGCCCGTACCGCCACCGGCACGCCCCGCCCCGCGTCTCCGTCCGGTGTCCGAACGGTCGCCGCCCAGCCCCGGCTTGGCGCGGCTCACCCGGGCGAACGCGGAGGTGCCGTACGACAGGTCGTGTCCGACGGCGGCCGCCAACAGGTCCACGGTCGCGGGGCCCCGGCCACCGCCTCCCATCCCGCGCACCCGCAACGTGCCCCGCACGATGAGGGGTTCACCGAGCAGCACCGACGAGGCCACGTTCGTGGCGAGCGTCCGCTGCGCCCAGACCGTGTAGTAGTCCGTGTACGCCTCGGTCCAGCGGCCGCGGGCGCGGTCGAACTCCACGACCGTGCCCGCCAGTCGGAAGCGGGCCGTCGGGTATCCGGGGCCCGCCTCCTGGTACTCGACCGGTGTGACCGCGTTCCCCAGCACCGTCACCTGCACCTCACGCATGCGAACTCCCCCGTGGCTCAGCCCTCGACCAGCCGTCGACCGGCTGCGGAGCGGATGTGCGCCGGTCGCGCCTCGGCCGCAGAGCGGCCGGGCACCGGCGTCGGCCCCGTCGTTCCCACCGCCGGGACCTGCGGAGACACCATCGTGCACGAGAACGTCGAGCCCCCGCTCGAACCTGTGGACCACCCACCGGTTGTGCACAACTCGGCCACCCGAACGGGACGTTCCGCCCACAGAACCGCCTGCGGCAGCCCCGTTCCGTACGACACCGATCGCCCGACGCCACCCGCGCGGCGCGGGCCGCGCGCCCCCACCCCGACCGCGAACCACCGCGCTACGAACGCCCCGTCACAGCGGCCCTCTCACCGCGGCCCGTCACCTCTGCCCCCGTCACAGCCGTTCCGCGCCGCCCGCCGCGATCACGTACTGCTCGCGCACCTCCCGGTAGCGCAGCAGTTCCGCCGCCACCGGCTCCAGCACCCGCGCCCGCCCGCAACCGGCCGCCAGGCGCCGGAGCCTGCGCTCCTCCTCCTGCCCGTACGCGCGCGCGGGGCCGCGTGCCGCCGCGCGGCAGCCCCACGCGAGCAGCGGTCCGCCGAGCGCCCCGCCGAGGATGAGGGCGACGGGGAGCCAGAGCTCGCCGTGGTAGCTGCCGAACACCGCGCCGACCAGCCAGATAAGGCCCAGCACCTGCACCGCCAGCAGCAGCCCCTGACCGGCCATCGCGGCCGCCCACCACGGCGGACGGTGCATCCGTACGGGACCGTGCCACCCGCCGTCCGCCGCCGCACCGCCCGGCTCCCGCACGGCACCCGGCGGACCCGGCGCGCCCGCCGGGCGCGTTCCCGCACGTCGCGCCGGGGTGCGCGCCCCCGAGTCCGGGTCGGCGTACGCCTCCCCGGACTCTCGTGTCTCCGCCACCACCGCGTCCAGCGCCTCGGGCAGCCCCTCGGCGCCGCGCCAGGCCGCGTCCCGCACGGTCTTCCGCCACGCCTCCGGCAGCCCGGTGACCGCGCGCGCGGCCAACTCCCGTACGGCCTGCGCCAGTACCGGCCGGGCCACGCGCGGCGCGCACCCCGGCCCGCCGCCCGTGCTCCACGAGCCGGTGCCCGACCGGAAGCCGCGCGCCCCCGGCGCACCCGTACCGGTCGCGGAGCCGCCCTCGTACGCCCCGTCGGCCAGTTGCGACGGCACCTCCTGCCGCCGCGTGTCGTGCCACCGTACGAGCTGGGACCACGGGGTGCCGCAGGACCGTTCCGCGTGCCGCAGCCAGGCGCGTTCGGCTGCCTGGCCCGCGGCGACGGCGCCCACCGCCGAGGCCAGCCGGTCCTCGAAGTCCTCCCGCACCTGCTCCGTGAGCCCCACCGGAAGGGGCGCGTCCAGGTCCGCGTACGCCGGGCGCAGGCGCGCCGCCGCGCCGTCCAGGTCCGCGGTCAGGCGCCGCGCGGGTGCCTCGCGCGCGGCGGCGAACGCGCCCAGTTCCTCGCGGAGTTCGGCGATCCCGTCGCCGGTGAGCGCCGACGTGGCCAGCACCCGCGCGCCCGGCTCGCCGTGCTCCCCCAGTGCCACGCCGTCCTCGTCCAGCAGCCGCCGCAGGTCGTCGAGTACGGCGTCGGTGGCGTCGCCGGGCAGCCGGTCGGTCTGGTTCAGCACCACGAAGGTGACCTCGGCGTAGCCCGCCATGGGGCGCAGGTAGCGCTCGTGCAGCACGGCGTCCGCGTACTTCTCCGGGTCGACCACCCACACCACCGCGTCGACCAGCCCCAGCAGCCGGTCGACCTGCTCGCGGTGGCCGTCGGCCACGGAGTCGTGGTCGGGCAGGTCGACCAGGACGAGCCCGTGCAGCCCCGCGTCCTTCACCCGGCGCCGTACGACGGGGGCGATGCCGAGCCGGTCCAGCAACCCGTCGGCGCCGCCCTCCCGTTCCGCTTCCCAGGTGCACGCGATGGGCTGGGCGGTGGTGGGACGCCGTACGCCCACTTCGGAAAGGGTGCGCCCGGCAAGCGCGTTGAACAGTGAGGACTTTCCGCTTCCGGTCGCCCCGGCGATCGCCACCGTCGTGTACGCGCGGGAGAGCCGCCCCCGCGCTCCCGCCTCCTCCAGTACGCGCAGCGGTTCGGTGAGGACCGTCGCCTCCAGCCGCGTACGGGAGAGTCCGACGAGTTCCCGCAGGGCGCCGAGGCGGCGCAGCAGGACGCTGTCACCGACGCCGACGATCGAGCCGTACGGGTCGGGGATCTCGCGGCGGGCGGCGGTCGTACGGGCGTCCTGCGGGGTGTTCGCGTCGGGCGCCTCTGGCGTCACGTGACCGCCGTCCGGCACGTCCGAGGCGTCCGGCGCATCCTCCCCGTCCGGCGCCTCGGCCTCCCGCTCCGGGGTGTCCGGCTCGGCCACCTCGTCCCCCGTGCCCGTGCCCGGCCACTCCTCGGAGGCGTCGTCCGCGCGCGCCCGCGTGGTCACCGGCGCGTGCTCCACTCCCACTCCGGCGCCCACGACGGCGCTCGCGTGGCGGTACGCGCCGTACGCGTGCCCTCCGCCCGCGTCCGTACGGTGGCCGTCCGCGCGTTCCCTCCGGCTCGCCTCCAGATCCGCCTCCGTACGGGGTGCGCGCCGCGCGATCAGCCCGTCGTCCCAACCGCCGCCCGCGGGCTCCGTACGGAAGGGCGCCACCGCCTGCTCCGCGACGACGGGCGCGGTGGCCACGGCGGCGGGCCCCACGGCGGGCGCGTCGACCGCGACCGGCTCCGCCTCGTCACCGTCCCCGTCCCCGTCCCCGGCATCGCGCCCCGCCCCGGTGGAGGCGGCCGCTGCCGGGTGGAACACCTGCGCCGGGGCGTCCACCCCGTACTCCTGCCCGCCGCCACCGGCCTCCGGCCACGGCTCCGCCCGTACGGCCTCCGGCGCGAGCGGCGGCATCGGCCCGGCGGGCACCGGAGCGACCGGCACCGGACCGGCCGCCTCCGGGGCGGCACCGCCCTCCCCGACGCCGCCCCCGTCCGAGGGGTCCGACGACTCCGACGCACCGTCCGTACGGACCTCCGCAGACGACATGACCGTCACCTCTCCCTCTCGGTACGGGCCTGCGGCGTCTTCCCCGCAGCCACCGCCCTGCGCACGGCGGAGTACGCCGCGATCAGTTCCACTTGCGGTTCCGGTGTGGCTCCGGCCTCGTCGAGCGGTGCGAGCCAGCGGTCGCGTTCGCCGCGCAGTACGCGGGTGACGCAGGTGTCGAGGACGGACTCGGCGTCCTCCCGCAGCCGCTGCGCGCGCTCCTCGCCGAGCGACGCGGTGAGCGTCGCGTCCACACCGTCCGCCCGGCGTCCGCCGAGCAGGGAGACGGCCAGCAGGCCCGCCGTCTCCTCGGCGTCGGGCGCGGGCCCGCGCTCCGTCGCGCGGGTCTCCTCCTCCGCCAGCTCGTCCACGCAGCGCTGCCAGCGCCGTACGAGCACACCGACCCGGCCCCTGCCGTCCTCACCCTCGGTACCACCGGCGCCCGCGCTCAGCGGGACGTCCGCCGGGGCGCCGGGCTCCTGCCGCCAGGCGGCGGCGACCCGTTCGTCCGCCGCCGCGACGGTGCCCACCAGCAGCGCCGTCAGCCCTTCCGCGAAGGCGCCGAGCAGTTCGCCGCCACCGCTGTCCAGCGGGAAGCCGTGCCAGTGCGCCGCCACGTCCCCGGCCAGCAGCTCGCCGTCGGCCACGCGCCGGCGTACGCGGCGGGACGCCTCGTCGAACGCCTGGTCCACGTGCTGTCGGAGGCGTACGGCGGTGGCGTACTGCTGCGCGGCGGCGTTCGCCAGCTCCGCCACGCGCGGGCGCAGGGAGGTGAGCGCGCCCGCCGCCGTGCGCCGTGCGGCCTCCGCCCGCGTCTCCGGGTCGTCGGCGCAACGGGCGAGCCAGTCGCGCAGTCCGGCGACGGCCGTCATCGGCAGCAGGCCGGAACCGCCCGCCGACTCGGGCAGTTCGGGAACGGTGAAGCAGGGGGCGTCGCCGAGCCCCGCGCGTTCCAGCAGCTTCGCGTACTGCTCGGAGACCTCGTCGACCATCTGGTGCGGCACCCGGTCGAGCACGGTGGCGAGCGTGACGTCGTACTCCCGCGCCGTACGCAGCAGGTGCCACGGCACCGCGTCCCCGTACCGCGACGCCGTCGTCACCAGGACCCACACGTCGGCGGCGCAGATCAGCCGGGCGGCGAGGTCGCGGTTGCCGACGACGAGGCAGTCGATGTCGGGGGCGTCGAGGAGCGCGACGCCCTTGTGCAGGGAGGTGTCGGTCTCGACGCGGAGTGCGTACGGGGTGTGTTGCGGGGGCTCGTCGCGGGTGTGCCGCGCGGACGTGTTCCGTTCGGACCAGTCGTCGCCCCACGCGTCACGGTCGCGGCCGGAGCCGTCCGCGGTTCCCGGGGGGCCGGAGGACGCGTCGGCGGTGAAGCCCTCGATGTCCTCGATGTCGAAGAGGACGTCACCGTCGCCGCCGTACTCGTGCCCGTACTCGTACCGGCCCACCGTTCGCGGGCCGCGCACCCGTCCCAGGGCCGACAACACCCGGTCCCCCTCGAACCAGTGCGCGTCGTCGGGATGGCACACGAGCACGGGTGTGCGCGTCGTCGGCCGGAGCACACCGGCCTCGCTCACGCGCCGCCCGGCGAGGGAGTTGACCAGAGTGGACTTGCCCGCTCCGGTCGATCCGCCGACGACCGCGAGCAGCGGCGCCTCCGGGTCCCGCAACCGGGGCATCAGATAGTCGTCGAAGCGCGCCAGCAGATCCGTACGGGAGCGCCGCGCACCGTCGGCTCCGGGCAGCGCGAGCGGAAAGCGTACGGCGGCGACGCGCTCCCGCAGCACGCTGAGCGCATCCAGCAGCTCGGGCTCTACATCCAAGATCGCCACCCGGGAAGAATGCCCAATTTTGCGTGGCTTTTGAAGCGCATTCGTCCGCTATGCCATGAAAATGCATCGGATGAGCCCATTGGTCAGCGGATTGACCCCATGTGGCCTACACGACGGGCACAGAGCGGCCATAACGACTACGCAACACCCACCCCACACGACGCGAAAAACGCTGCGGAAATCGCACCAGCCTGCGAGTATCGGACCGCTTCACCGAACCTCCACAACCTACGGCGGTCGGTAAGCACGAGGGACGAGCACCACCGCCCCCTATTCTTGACCCGGCATGGTCAGAACCAGGGGCGCGCCCGCCCGCCCGTGACCACCACCGGCCCCCGTAGCTCAGTGGATAGAGCAGGTGCCTTCTAAGCACTTGGCCGCAGGTTCGAGTCCTGCCGGGGGCACCAACCGCCTCTCACCTGCGCTCACGCGGGCGAGGGGCTTTCTTGTCACCCTCCGGATGGCACCCACGTCCCTTATGGGCCGAGTACCTTGACCTGTCGCGTTCATGGACGTCATCGTTTCGGGCATGACGCCCCCTCCCGCCGAAGCGGCGGAGCACCGGCTGCGGCTGGTTTCGCGCGCGTACGGGCAGGTCGAGTCGGGGCGCAAGACGGTCGAGGCGTGCGTCGCCTCCGGTGGGGCGGCGGGTATCGCCGTCGGGGACACCCTCGTCCTGTACGACGGCGGTGACGGCGGACGGGAACTCGACGTCACCGTACGGCGGATCACCCCGTACGCCTCCTTCGCGGAGCTGCTCCGCGCGGAGGACCCCGCCCGTGTCGACCCGGACGGGCGGCCCGAGGACACGCTCGCCGCGCTCCGTGGGGCGCAGCCGCCGGGCGGGGAGGCGCGCGGCGTGCTCGCGCTCGTTTTCGACCACCGGCCCGCGCGGCCGGGGCGCGCGATGCCGATGACGGCCGTGGAGTACGCGGGGACCGTCCCGCACCACACCGTGTACGGCTGTCTGTACGTCCGCGACGAGCGGGACCGGCCGGTGCAGCTGCGTTCCGTGTACGGCGCCCGGCACTGGCAGTTCCCGGGCGGGAACCTGGACGTCCTCGGGGAGGACCCGCTCGGCACCGCGCGGCGCGAGACCGTGGAGGAGACCGGCCTCGAACCGGCCCGGGAGGAGCCGAGGTTGCTTCTCACGCACTTCCTGCACGCCGGGCCGCGAACGCCCCTGAACAGGGTGGGTCTCGTCTTCGACGGCGGGCGGCTGACCGCCGACCAGCTCCGCCGGGTCCGTCTCGACCCCGCCGAGCACGACATGTGGGCCGTACACGACCTGCCCGGCTGGCGGGAGTTGATGGCGCCACGGGACTTCGCCCGCCTCGACGCCGTCGAACGGTCTCGGCTCGGCCGCGGCCCCGCCTACCTCACGACGCACACCTGACGCACCGCCCGGACCGCACCACCCGGACCGCTTCGCTTGACGCGCCCCGCCCCCGCGCCCGGCGGCGGCTCAGGCGCGTACGCGGGCGAGGAAGCGACGGACGTGGCCCGCGACGACGTCGAGGTGGCTCTCCAGCAGGAAGTGGCCGCCGTCGACGAGGTGCACCTCCGCGTCCTTCGCGTCGCGGGTGAACGCCTCGGCGCCCGCCGGGCCGAAGATCTCGTCGTTGCGCCCCCAGACGGCGAGTACGGGTACGTCGTGGGTGCGCAGGAACGTGTGCAGGCGCGGGTAGAGCGGGCGGTTGTTGCGGTAGTCGCGGAAGAGAGCGAGCTGGATCGCGTCGTTGCCCTCGCGGGAGACGAGGGCGAAGTCGTGCTCCCAGGTGTCCGGGCTGACGACGCTCGGGTCGGGCACGCCGTGGACGTACTGCCAGCGGATGGCCTCGCGGCTCAGGGCGGCGCGTACGGCGGGCTCGGTCGCGGGGCCGGGGTCGTCGCCGTACGCCCAGACGTCGGTCCAGAACGACTCGACGAAGCCGTCCTCGTACCCGTTGCCGTTCTGGGTGACGAGGGCGGTGATCCGGTCGGGGTGGCGGAGGGCGAGGCGCCAGCCGACGGGGGCGCCGTAGTCCTGGACGTAGAGGGCGTAACGGGTGAGGCCCAGCTGGTCGAGGAGGCGGGAGGTGAGGTCGGCGAGGGCGTCGAAGGTGTAGGCGAACGTGTCGGCGGAGGGCGCGGCGGAGAGGCCGAAGCCGAGGTGGTCGGGCGCGATGACGCGGTGGTCCTCGGCCAACAGCGGGATGAGGTCGCGGAACATGAACGAGCTCGTCGGGTAGCCGTGCAGCAGCACGATCGCGGGGGCGTCGGCGGGACCGGCCTCCCGGTAGAAGATCTCGTGGCCGTCGACGGTGGTGGTCCGGTGGTGCACCGTACGCATGTCTAACCCCTTTACATGCTTGAACTGGTTAGCCTGGCGTCATGCAAGCACGCGGCGGACTAACCTGTCAAAGGCATCGATGGGGTGAGGAGGAGCCGTGACGACGGACGTGCTGCTGGCACTTCTCAACAGCAGGCCGCTGGTGGGCGGCGAGGAACGGGACGCGCTCGGCGACCCGGCGCGCGGCGCGCGCTGGGCGCGCGAGCACGGCGGCGACGGCAGCCGCGCGGAACTGGCGCTGCTGCGCCGGACCCGGGACGCCCTGCGGGACGTCGTACGCGGCGCGAGCCCGCCCGCCGTACTGGAGCCGCTGCTCGAAGGGGTGCACCAGGTCCCGGAGTTGACGGCGGAGGGGCTCGCCTGGAACGTACGGACGCCGCCGCACGCCCGCCTGGCCGTCGACGCCGTACTGGGGTGGGCCGAGGCCGAGGAGCGGCTCCCCGGACGGTTGCGCCCCTGCGCGAACGACGAGTGCCGGCTGTTCCTCCTCGACCGCAGCCGCGCCAACCGCGCCCGCTGGTGCTCGATGGCCGTCTGCGGCAACCGCGCGAAGGCGCGGCGGCACTACGCGCGTTCGCGCTGACCCGCCACCCCGCGGGTCAGGCCGCGCGGCAGAGGCGTTCGGGGTCGACCGCGACGGGGACGCGGGCGAGGGCGGCGGCACGTACGACGACGGGGACGCGTACGGGCGTCGTACGGGTCGGGGTCGTGAGCACCGGGGCGGTGCGGGTCGGGGCCGTACGGGTCGGAGCGGTGCGGGCGGGCGCCGTACGGACCGGCGTCGGGCGGACGTCGGCCTCGGCGGCGGGAGCGGTGGGCGCGGAGGCGGTGGGCGCGGAAGCGGGGGACGCGGTCTCCGTACGGGCGAAGACGAGGAGGCGGAGCACCACGAAGCGGCCGAGCCCGGCGAGCGCGGAGGCGGTGAGGTAGACGGCCTGTTCGAGCAGCGCGCCGGGAGTCGCGACCAGGTACTGGAGGGCGAGCATCGCGACGCTGGTCGTGGCGTACGCGGCGAGGGCGGACCCGGCGGACTGCGTGTGCTGGCGCCAGGTGGCGCGGCGGCCCGCACCGAAGGTGAAGCGGGCGTGCAGCTCGGTGGCGAGGAGGGTGGAGGCCGCGGTGATCAGGGCGTTGGCCAGGACCCAGGGGAGGTGACCGGCGAGGGCGGCGACCGCGAGGCTGGAGGCGAGGCCGAGGCCGCCGCCGCAGACGACGAAGCGCGCGAAGGCGGTGAAGGCGCCGGGTGCCGCCTGCTGGTGGCCCTGTGTCGTCTCCATGTCCCGACTCCCTGCCTGACCCCGGTGGCTCGCGCCCTCGGACGGTTTCCGTGGGCAGCGCCCACCTGTCACTTAATGACAGTGTCACTAAGTGACAAGAAATGCAAGCCCGCGCTCACACCCGCCCTCCGGCGGTCCGTCCGGCACACACCCCTCGCCACACCTCAGAAACTACGCAGCGCGCGGGGCGGCGCACATGGGGCTCACAGCCCGGAACGGGGTGGTGCTACACCCCCTCTTTCGCCTCCCGCAGACCCCACCCTCCACACGGGACCGCCGCACGCGACCGTCGTGGACCGCCGTACGTGAACCCGCCCCGGCGCCTCAGTCCGGCGCGACGAGACCGGCGAGGGAACGCAGTCCCGCGACGACGTCGGCCGCTCGCGGAGCCCGTTCCGGGTCGGTCAGCCACTGCGTCATCAGGCCCGTGAACAGGGCGAGTTGGGTCGCGCCGAGCGTACGGACCACCGCGTCGTCGACGTCACCCTCCGGGGTGCCGCCCAGCAGCGCGGCGAGGCCGCGGCGGCCTTCGGCCTGGCCGCCGGCGAGGTAGCGGCGGAGGTCGTCGGAGTGTTCGGCCTGGACGAGGGCCTCCATGGTGGCGAGCCACAGCTTGCGGTCCTCGGTGAACGAGCGGATGACGGCCGTCCACAGGGCCTCGTAGCGCTCGGCGGCGGTCGCGCCCTCGGTGCCGTAGGCGGCGAGCGTACGGCCGAGGCGGGTGCCCCAGTCGTCGATCGCCTCGATGAGCGCGGCGGTCAACAGGGCCTCGCGGGAGCCGAAGTGGTAGCCGATGGCGGCCATGCTCACGCCGGAGGCGGTGGCGATGTCCCGCACGGTGATCCGGCCCCAGTCCTTCTCCTCCAGGCAGCGGCGGGTCCCGGCCAGCAGCGCTTCGCGATTTCCCATGGGAGCGCAGGTTAGCCGACCCGGGGCGGCCGGGGACGCGCGATTCGGGCGTATGCGCTATACGCTCGTCTTGCACGTACGCCCAAGCTCCCGTTACCGTCGCGCCGTCCGCATCACCCCACCCCCGTGCCCCGAGGGAGCCCCCCATGTCCCGTCGCCCGTACGCCCGCCGTCGTCTCACCCGTCCACGCGCCCGGACCGGCGTCGCGCTCGCCGCCGCCGCGCTCGCCGGGGTCGCGCTGCTCCCCCTCGGCGGCGGTCCGCCCGACGCGCGCGCCACCGGGGACGGCGCCCCGGTCGCGGCGCTGGAACGGCACGCGCGCCCCCTCGGGGACCTGGACTCCCTGGTGCGTCGGGTCGGCGGGGCGCGCGTCGTCGGTGTGGGCGAGGCGAGCCACAGTGGACACGAGTTCTTCGTCCTGAAGCAGCGCCTCTTCCGGAAGCTGGTGGCCGAACGGGGCTTCACCACCTTCGCGTTGGAGGCCAGCTGGAGCACCGGGCTGCGCCTCGACGCGTACGTGACGCGCGGTGTCGGCGACCCGGAGCGGGTCATGCGCGACGAGTTCCAGGGGCAGTACGTCTTCTGGAACACGCGGGAGTACCTGGACCTGGTCCGCTGGATGCGCCGCCACAACCTCGACCATCCCGGCCGGCCCCCGCTCCGCTTCGTCGGCAGCGACCTCGGGTATCCGGGCCCGGAGGCGTTCGACGAGGTCACCTCGTACGTCACCGCGCACCGGCCGGAGTTGGCGGAGCGCGTCGACGGCCTCTACGCCGGGCTGCGGCCCGACGCGGGGACGGAGGCGGGCGGTTGGATGGCGGGGCAGCTGGCGAAGGACCTGGCCGTACGCCGCGCCGAGGCCCGCCGCGCCACGCGGGCGCTCGACCTGCTGCGGGCGGCGGACCGGCCGGAGGGGGCCGAGGGGCGGTCGTACGACTGGGCCGTACGGAACGCCCTCGCCGTCACGCAGAGCTTCACCGGATACGCCTTCCCCGACGAGGAGTTCGCGGAGCGCATGCGCTACCGCGACCGCGTGCTTGCCGCCAACACCGCCTGGTGGCAGCGGCGTTCGGGCGGCAAGGTGCTGCTGGCGGCGAACAACGGGCATGTGGCGTACGAGGCCACCAGCGCCGAATTCCCCGTGCCCGCAGGGGCGTTCCTGCGCGAGAGGCTGGGCGCGGAGTACGTGAACGTGGGGCTGACCTTCGGCCGCGGCCGGATCAACGCGCTCCCCGACCCGGCCGCACGGGAGCCGGAGACGTACGCGGTGCCGCCCGCCCCCGCCGGATACGGCGAGCACACCCTGGACCGGGTACGCCGCCGGGACCTCGTCCTCGACCTGCGCACCGCCACGGGCGCCGCCCGCGCCTGGCTGGAGGCGCCGCGGCCGGTGCGCTCGTACGGCCTGTACTGGTCGGCGGAGGCGCCCGTCACCGACCTGGCGGCCACGTACGACGTGCTGGTGCACCTGCGTCGGGTGACGGCGGCGCACCTCCGCTGACGTACCCCCTCAACACGCCGCCGTGGCAGGGGCGTTGGGGCGCGACGCTCACTCCGCCCGTTCGGACTCCGGCAGCGCGTAGACGCGGGCGCGGTCGACCTCGTAGACGGCGCCTTGGAGGGCGTCGCCGTGGAAGTTGTCGAGCTGGATGGTCTGGTGCATGGACGGGGCGCACTGGAGGCAGTCGCGGTCGGCGTTCGCACCGCCCGCGAAGCGGAACCACTCCTCGCCGTCGACGAAACCGCGTACGTGGTCGGGTGTCCACTCGACGCCGATGTCGTGCCACTGCGTCAGGTCCACCCCGCACCGCCGCGCGAACTCCTGCTGCACGGGCACCTCTTCGGAGTGCGGGTAGTGCAGGAACGCCTCGGCGCACCGCTCACCGGGGGCCATGTTCTCCAGGTAGTCGTACTCGCCGTCCCGGGGGTGCTCGTCGGAGTCCGGCCACAGGATGAGCAGCGGGTGGTACTGGCGCCCGTCGTCCTCGGAGGTGGGGCGGGAGCGTACGCGGGCCTCCCAACGGCCGTACCGCTGGCCGTACACGGACGAGAGCCAGCCCGTGTCGCCGTTGGTCTCGCCGGTCATGCGGAGCATGCCGCCGACGACACGGGTGTTGGCGTCGCAGCGGCGGCCGTTGCCCGCGTGGCCGGGCCAGCACGCGCCGGGGCCGCCGCCCGCGAGGTCCCACTTGTCGCGGTCCGGTACGGCGGGCTCCTCCTCGGAGCCGTAGTCGAACTCGTCGGACCACCGCGGCAACGGGTCGCCCCAGCCGTACCGTTCGGCGGCGGTGGTGGTCGTGGCGGCCGTGGTGGCCGTTCCCGTGCCGGTGGGACGCGCCGGGGCGGCCGGGGCCGTGGCGAGCGTCAGCGCGCTCGCCACGGCGAGCGCCGCCGCCAGCGTCGCGCGCAGTGGTGTTCCGTACCCGCGTCCGTACATGTATGTCTGCCTCTCCGTCTGCCCCGCCCGTCACCCACGGCCGCCCGAGCCCTCCCCTCGTGGGGCTCGGGTGCCGCCGTGGCCGGGGAGCCGTGCCGCGTGTCGTGTTCCCGGGAGGCATTCGACCGCCCGCCGGGTTTGTTCGGCAGGCCCCCCACCAGCGGCGAACAATGGCGGGCGGTGCGAGGGCCGCAGCGGGAGGCGCGGAAAAGTCCGTGAAGATGGCGTGAACGCCCGTACCGGGCCCGGCGACACGGCGAAGGGTCGGGCGGGGGCGTACCAGCGCGGGCAGCGGGACGAGGGGGAGGGCACGTGTCGGGACAGCCTGGACCGGGGCGCAGCGAAGGGGAGTTGGATCTGGACGCGGGGCCGGTGCCGCGGTTCGCCGCCGCGCTGCGCGCGCTGCGCGAGACGGCGGGCAGACCCACGTACCGCGTGCTGGCCGACCGCTCGCCGTACGGGGTGACGGCGCTGTCGCAGGCGGCGGCGGGCAGGCAACTGCCCACGCTGCCCGTGGCGTTGGCGTACGTGGCCGCGTGCGGCGGCGACACCGCCGAGTGGGAGGCGCGGTGGCGGCAGGCGTCCGCCGAGGCGGCGGCGGAGGCCGCGGCCGACGTGGCGGCGGGTGACGGGGCCGGGGCGACGCGACCGCCGTACCGCGGGCTGACCCGCTTCGAACCGGACGACGCCGACCTGTTCTTCGGCCGGGAGCGGCTCGCGGACCAGTTGGCGGAGCTGAGCCGGAGGCACCGGTTCACGGCCGTCTTCGGGCCCTCCGGCAGCGGCAAGTCCTCGCTGCTGCGGGCCGGGTTGGTCCCCCGGCTGCGCACGCCCGGGACACCGGACGGGACGCGGGCGCCGGGCACGGGCACACGTACGGGCACGGGGACGCGCACGGACACGGACACGGGCACGCGTAGGGACACCGACACGCGGACGGGCGGCGGCCCGCCCGCCGAGGCGCCACCCGCCGCCGTACGGCTGCTCACGCCCGGCCCGGCCCCGTCGCGCACGCACGCGGACCGGCTGCTGCCCGTACCCGGCACGGACGCCGACACCTGGCTGATCGTCGACCAGTTCGAGGAGCTGTACACCCTCGGTTGCGACCCCGCCGACCGCGACGCCTTCATCGACCGTCTCGTCGCGGCGGCCGCCGAGGACAGCGGGCTGCGCGTGGTCGTCGCCGTACGGGCCGACTTCCTCGGCCGCTGCACCGAACACCCCGGTCTCACCGGGGTGTTGCAGGACGCCACGCTGCTCGCGGGCCCGATGAGCCGTACGGAGCTGCGCGACGCCATCGTCCGACCGGCGACCGCGGCCGGGCTGATCGTCGAACGCGCCCTGACCGACCGCCTCCTGGACGCGGTCGAGGGCGAACCGGGTGGGCTGCCGCTGATGTCGCACGCCCTGCTGGAGACCTGGCGGCACCGCGGCGGCCGGGTGCTGACCGAGGACGCGTACGAGGCGGCGGGCGAACTGCACGGCGCCGTGGTCCGCACGGCCGAACAGGTGTACTCCGAACTCAGCTCCGCAGAGGCCGAGTTGGCGCGCCGCATCCTGCTGCGGCTGGTCGCCCCCGGGGCGCCCGGCGGGGCGCCGGACACGCGCCGCCCCACCGACCACGGGGAGTTGGAGTTCGGCAGTCCCACGGACGCCCGCCGGGTCGTGGACCGGCTGGTACGCGCCCGCCTGATCACCGTGGACGACGGCACCGTCGACCTCGCCCACGAGGCCCTCATCACCGTCTGGCCCCGGCTGCGCGCCTGGATCGACGCCGAACGCGACCGGCTGCGCGTCCACCGCGCGCTGTCCGAGGCGGCCCGCACCTGGCAGGCGCTGGGCCGGGAGAACGCCGCGCTGCACGCGGGCTCCCGGCTCACCGCCGCTCGCGACGCGTTCCCGCGCCCCACCCCGACCCGACCGGCCGGCACCCGGCCGAGGGACGGCACCCCACCGCACGCCACCCCACCGCAGGCCATCCCACCGACCGCCACCCCACCGGACGACGAACTCACCCCGCTGGAACGGCAGTTCCTCACCGCCTCGCTGCGCCGCCGACACCGCGCCCTGCGGCTGCGCCGTACGGTCGTGGGCGTCCTCGCCTCCCTCGTGCTGCTCACCGGCGGCACCGCCGTGGTGGCCCTCCAGGCGCGCGCCACGGCGCAGGCCGAGCGCGACGAGGCGGTCTTCGGCCGCCTCACCGCCGAGGCCGACCGGCTCCGCGACACCGACGCCGGGCTGGCGGCGCGGCTCGACGTCGCCGCGTACGGCATGCGTGCCACCCCCGACCTGCGGACGCGGCTGGCGTCGGACGCGACCCGTACGCTCGCGACGCGGCTGTCCGGGCACGACGGGGTCGGCAGCTCCGTGGCGTACGCGCCGGACGGCCGCACCCTCGCCAGCGGCGGCCACGACGGAACGGTGCGGCTGTGGGACACCTCGGCCGCACCGGGTGCGGTGGACCCCGAGGACGTGGGCCGCCCGCTGGGCGCCCCGCTGCGGCTGGCCTCGGGCCGGGTCGACTCGGTGGCCTTCTCCCCCGGCGACGGCGGTCTGCTCCTGGCCGCCGGGGACGGCGGCGCCGTCCAACTGTGGGACGTGCGCGACCGGCGGCACCCGCGACCGGTGGCACCGCCGCTGCTGGGCCACGACGGGAGGACGGTCGTGGCCGCCGTGTTCTCCCCCGACGGCCGCACCCTCGCCACGGGCGGCGTCGACGGCACCCTCCGGCTGTGGGACCTGCGCGACCGTGAGCACCCCGCCCCGCTGGGCGAACCCGTCGAGGCCGACGACTCGGACGCGAACGGCGTCCGCGACGTGGCGTTCTCCCCCGACGGCCGCACACTGGCCACCGCCGGGTACGACGGCACGTTACGGCTGTGGCGCCCCCGCGGCGACGACGGGCCCGAGCCGTTGGGCGCGCCGCGACGCGCGCACGGCGAGCCGGTCTGGTCGGTGACCTTCTCCCCCGACGGCCGCACGCTGGCCACGGGCGCGTACGACCGGACCGCGCGGCTGTGGGACGTGTCCGACCCGCGCCACGTGCGGTCCTTGGCGGAGCCCCTCGGAGGGCACAACCGGCCCGTGATGTCGGTGGCGTTCAGCCCCGACGGCCGGACGCTGGTGACCGCCGGGGAGGACGACCAGCCGCGGCTGTGGAACGTCGCCAACCCCGCGTACCCGATCCGGCTCGGGGAGCCGCTGACCGGCCGTACCGAGGCCGTCTGGGAGGCGGAGTTCAGCCCCGACGGCCACACGCTGGCCGGTGTCGGCTCCGACGGCGGCGTCCTGCTGTGGCACCTGCCCCGGACCGTGCTCACCGACTTCACCAACCCCCTGACGGGCGTCGCCCACAGCTCGGACGGCCGCCTGCTCGCCGTCTCCAGCACCGACGACGGCCGCATCCGCCTCTGGGACGTACGCGACCCCTCTCGGCCGCGGCGGCTGCCGGGACGGCTGGAGCACGACGGAAAGGTGCTGGACGTGGCGTTCGCGCCCGGCGGACGGACGGTGGCCGGGGCGCTGGACGACGGGACCGTGCAGCTGTGGGACGTCTCGGCACCCGCGCGACCCGCCGCGCTGGGCGGTCCGCTCAAGGCCCACGAGGGTGGCGCGCTCGCCGTCGCGTTCAGCCCCGACGGGCGCACGCTGGCCACCGGCGGTGTGGACGACACCGCCCGGCTCTGGGACGTACGGCAGCCGGAGCGCGTACGGCGGCTCGCGCGCCTGCGCGGGCACCGGGACGTCGTCACCTCGGTCGCCTTCCGGCGCGACGGCCGCCTCCTCGCCACCGGCGGCGAGGACGGCACCGCCCGGCTCTGGCACCTGGACGGCGCGCGGTCCCGGCCCGCGGGCAGCCCGCTGACCGGGCACGAACAGCAGGTCAACAGCGTGGCGTTCGCGCCGGACGGCAAGACGCTGGCGACCGGCAGCGACGACCGCACGGTACGGCTCTGGAACGTGGCCCGGGCCGACCGCGCGCGCCCGTACGGGGAACCGCTGGACCCGCACCGGGCGGCGGTCGCCTCCGTGGCGTTCGCCCCGGACGGGAAGACGCTGGCGAGCGCCGGCGACACCACCGTCCGCCTGTGGGACGTGGGCGGACCGGCCGCCGCCGAACCGCTCGGCGACGGGCTCACCGGGCACGTCGGCACGCTCAGCGGGGTCTCGTTCGCGCCGGACGGCCGTACTGTCGCCTCCGTCGGCGACGACCTGACGGCGCGGCTGTGGCCCCTGGACACCGACCGGGCCGCGGAGCGGGTCTGCGCGCGCACGGGCGGTGTCCTCACCCGCGCCGAGTGGGCGGAGCACCTGCCGCGGCTCGGCCACCGCGAGGTGTGCGAGGGGCGCTAGCGGCGGTCGTGGCGGAGGACGGGGCTGCTCTTTGTCCGATCCTCCGGTGGGCCTGCCGGAAGTGAACGGCGGGACGGCGCCGCCGCTCCGGGCCGTCGGCCGGAACCGTCCGCCGGGATCGTCAGCCGAGCCGTTCCGCCAGCGCGACGATGATCCCCGAGGGGCCGCGGAGGTTGCACAGGAGGTACGCGTCCCCGTAGCGCGTGACCTCCCCGAGGAGTACGGCGCCGTGGCCGCGCAGGCGGGCGAGTGTGGCGTCGAGGTCGTCGACGGCGAACATGACACGGTGCAGGCCCATGGTGTGGGGCGGCGGTTCGGCCGGTCCGGCGGTGACCGCCGCGGGGGCGTGGAACTTCGTCAGCTCCAACTTCCCGTGGCCGTCCGGGGTGCGCATCATCGCGATGGTGGTGCGCACGCCGTCGAGGCCGAGCATGCGGTCGGCCGGGCCGCCGTCGATGTCGGCCTCGCCCTCCAGCTCCATGCCCAGCTCGGTGAAGAAGGCGACGGCGGCGGGCAGGTCGTCGACGACGATGCCCACGTTGTCCATCCGCTGAATCGTCATGGGGTGCTCCCTCTCGTACGCCGCGCGCCGCGCCACGGGGCGCCGTACGCGGTCCGTCGCGGCTGTTCGTACCCCTGGGACGGAGCCGGTGCCGCGTTCTCGACATCCGTACGGGGTGGATGTCGCGTCAGTCCGGGCCGAGCGCGACCGTCGTGGTGATCCGGGCGACCGCGGGGGCACGCGGCACCGAGCCGAAGCCGAAGCGCACGGGCGGGGCGACGGGTGCGAGGGGGCCGAGGTCCGCGCCGTCGAAGGCGGCCGACAGGGCGGTGACCGGCAGCAGGTCCCGCGCGCCGTACCACTCGCGGCGGCCCTGGCCCGCGCCGCCGCGGGTCCGCACGCCCGGCAGCAGCACGCGGGCGAACGGGTCCGTCAGCGCGCTCCACAGCGGGCTGCCCGCGACGGCGCCCGGTACGCAGCGCAGCAGCAGGCCGAGCGGGCCGCGCCGACCGGTGGTGAAGCGCAGGTCCAGCGGGCCCGCCGCGACCCGCCAGGAACCGCCGACGACGTGCGCCGCGACGGGGAGGACGCGCACGGTGTCGAAGGTGTACGTGCGGCGGACGAAGTCGGCGATCTCGTCGGTGGGGGCCAGCAACAGCCGCTCGCCGTCGGGCCGTTCGACCATCACGTCGCTGAACGGCCCGAACGGCGAACGCGGCCAGTGGCCGATCACCAGACGTGTGCCGGAGGCGGTGCCGAGGCCCGCGATCCAGCCGTCGAAGCGCAGCCGCGCGCGGCGTCCGGCGCCGCCGGGGTGCGGGCGGTCGTGGCCCCTGCCGTCCATGTCCGACTCCTTCCGCGGGTGCGCCGTACGGTTCCACGGTGTGCCGTACGGGAGCCGCGCGGCACGCGGGTACGCGCGGGACGCGCGGTGGCGGGCGCCCCGCGCGGGCACCGGCCCCAGCATGCCCGCCGGACGGGCCGCGGGCCCGGACCGGCGCGGGGCCGCGCGGCGGGCGCCGCGCGGACGCCCGCGTCGGAAGCCCGGCGCCGCGCGCCGCGCACCCCCGCGCCCGCTCAGGCGGTGTGCGGGCGCCAGACCAGCGGCGCCCACAGGTCGCCGCCCGCGTGCTCGTCGACGGCCGCCAGCTCGTCCGGGGTGAAGTCGAGCCGGTCCACGGCGCCGAGGTTCTGCTCCAGCTGCGCGACGCTGCTCGCGCCCATGATGACCGAGGTCATCCGGGGGTCCCGCAGCGCCCAGGCCAGGGCCGTCTGCGACAGCGTCTGCCCGCGCGCCTCCGCGAGCGCGTTCAGCGCCCTGATCCGCCGCAGCCCCTCCCCCGTGGCGAGCCCGGCCAGGGGCGACGAGGGCTGCGCGGCGCGCGAACCGGCGGGGACGCCGTCCAGGTAGCGGCCCGTCAGCAGGCCCTGCGCCAACGGCGAGAACGCGATGGTGCCCGCGCCGACCTCCTCCAACGTGTCGAGCAGGCCGTCCTCCTCGATCCAGCGGTTGACCATCGAGTACGACGGCTGGTGGAGCAGCAGCGGCGTGCCCTCGGCGGCGAGGAGTTCGGCCGCGCGGCGGGTGTCGGCGGGGCTGTACGAGGAGATGCCGACGTACAGCGCCTTGCCCGCCCGTACGGCGCTCGCGAGCGCGGCCGTCGTCTCCTCCAGGGGCGTGGTGGGGTCGAAGCGGTGGGAGTAGAAGACGTCGACGTGGTCGAGGCCCATCCGGGTCAGGGACTGGTCCAGCGACGACAGCAGGTGCTTGCGGGAGCCGCCGCCGCGGCCGTACGGGCCGGGCCACATCTCGTTGCCCGCCTTGGTGGAGATCACCAGTTCGTCGCGGTACGGGCGGAGGTCGTCGGCGAGGAGGCGGCCGAAGGTCTTCTCGGCCGAGCCGTAGGGCGGGCCGTAGTTGTTGGCGAGGTCGAAGTGGGTGATGCCGTGGTCGAACGCGGCGCGCACGATCTCCCGCTGCGTGTCGTACCGGCCGCCGTCACCGAAGTTCTGCCACAGCCCGAGCGAGAGCACCGGCAGGTCGAGGCCGGACCGGCCGGAGCGCCGGTACGGGATCGTGTCGTAGCGGCCGGGGGCGGGCGCGTAGGCCATGCGGTGCTCCTGTCGGGGGTGGGGGTGGGCGTGTGGGGGCTGCCGACCGCCGATCATAGGGAACGGCGGCCGACCCCCGCCCCGCCGTCTCAGGGGGCGCGGAAGCGCAGCACCGCGCCCCGCTCGTCGTGCGCGACGACGGTCACCTCCAGCTCGTCCCCGAAGCCGACCTCGCCGCCCCCGCCGCCGAGTTGCATCACGCTGCCGCCCGCCTGGAAGGTGACGAGGTCGTCCCCGACGGCGACGGCCACGGTCAGCCCGTTCGCCGTGACGTCGGCGGTGGAGGTCACGAGGATCTCGCACGCGCCGTCCGCGCACGCGGCGGTGTCCACGCCGTCGGCCGCCCGCGGCGGCGACCCCTCCGGCGCCTCCGGCCGCTCCGGCTTCCCCCGCCCCGGCCGCTCCGGTACGGGCCCCTCCGGTACGGCGTCCGCCGCCCGCCGGTCCGCCGCGCGCACCGCCTCCGCGCCGTCCCCCGTACGCCCCGCGCGGTCCCCGTCGCCGTACGGCCCGCCGCCGCAGCCGCCGAGTGCCAGGACCAGCCCGGCGGCCACCACGGCGGCACCGGCCGCCACTCCCCCGCCCCTGACGGCGCTCCCCCTGCTGAACATGTCCACGACCCCTCTCCGCACGGCGGTCCGGTCCGGCGGCCGTCGCGTCCGCGGCGGCCTCGGAGCCAGTCCAGCGGCGCGCGCGTTGTTCGGGCACCCGGTCCCCGGCGGCGAACAACCGCCGGTGGCCCGGGACATGCCCGTACGCGCACGGCGGGCGGCCCCGGCACCCGTCCGAGGGGTGCCGGGGCCGCCCGGGTCGTACGGTGGCGCGCGTCCGGTACGTGTCCCGGCGCGCGTCCTGGTACGCGTCCTGGTGCGTGCCGCCGGTCAGCCGAGGGGGCGGCAGTAGAGCGCGTCCGGCGTACGGGCGGACCCGACGCGGCCCGTGTACGCGACACCGGCGACGTACTCGTCGTCCGCGCACTGCCCCTTGAGGTGGCCGCTCGCGAACTCCCCGCCCTTCGGGGAGTCGCCGCGGTCGTCGCCACGGTCGAACCAGACCGTACGGCCGCCTCCGCCGCCGAGCTTCCCGGGCGCGGCCTTCGCGCACAGCGCGGACGAGACGGCGGCGCCGCGGACGCTGAAGCCGTTCAGGAACGAGCCGTCGGGGCACTGGAGTTTGGTGTAACCGGAGGCCCAGTCGTTGCCGTCCGTGACGTACCGCTCGTCCTTGACGGTCTCGTGCGCGCCGCCGCCGTCCCACAGGGCTCCGGCGGTCACGTCGGAGCACAGGCCGCGGTTGCCGGTGTGGCTGAGGCCGACGATCCGCTGGTCGTCGGGGCAGGCGGCCTTGCGGGCGCCGGAGTCCCAGTCCCCGGCGTCGCGCATGCGGCGCGAGGCGACGAAGTCGGCGTGGTCGGGGCTGAGCACGGACCACTCGGTGGCCGGGTCGACGTGGCCCGTACGGCCGTCCGCGCCCACCAGCCGGTTCCACGCGCCGGAGCGCCAGTCGTCGCCGTCGTTGACGCCGATACGCTTGCCCGCCGCGTCCCAGTGGAGCAGGGCCCAGCCGTTGCCGGTGCCGTTCTCGTGCCAGCCGACGAGCGGCCAGTAAGCGAAGTCGGCGTCCGTGCGCACCAGTTGGTCCACGAAGTTCTCGAACCAGGCGCGCGGCTTCTCCTTCGTCTCCTCCCGGCCGCCGACGCCGAACTCGCTGATCCAGACGGGTGCGGTGAAGTGCTTGTCCTGCTCCCCGGAGACGAAGAACGCCTGCCGGTTCGTCACGTCGATCAGCTCGCTGGGCGACAGGTCCTGGTAGCGGGGGTCGGTCGTCTCGCCGGTGCCGGTGGCGCCACTGTGGTTCGGGCCGGTGTAGCCGTAGAAGTGCGCCGAGTAGACGAGCTTGCCGGAGTCGACGAGCGTGTGCGAGAGGTTGCGCGCGGGCTCCAGGGTGGGGCGGCCGTGCGGGAAGCCGTCCACGGGGATGCCCGTCCAGTTGATGCCCTCGACCACGATGAGCAGGTCCGGGTTGGCCTCGGTCAGGATGCGGTCGCCGACGCGCTGGGATGCGGTGAACCAGTCGTGGTTGTCGCCCAGGCCCCAGTTGGGGTCGTCCAGGATGTTGCGGCGGACCTCGTTGTAGAGGTCGGCGCCGACGACACGCTTGTTGTCCTGGTAGCGGCGGGCCATGAACAGCCAGTCGTCCTCCCACTGCCCGACGGACTGGCTGGCGTTCCAGCGCTCGTTGCCGTCGACCCCGCAGCACCAACGGGTCGTGTTGGTGTGGTTGTTGAGGATGACCGCGAGTCCGGCGTCGGTGAGGGCGCGGACGACCGCGTCGTACACCTCCAGCGGGGTCCTGCCGCGCAGCCCGGTGTTGGCGGCGACGGCGTCGTCCGCGACGGGGGCGGTGTCGCGGATCATCTCGTTGGAGAAGGGCAGCCGGACGCTGTTGATCCCGATCTCCTGGAAGCCCGCGATGATCTCGCTCATGGGCGCGCGGTCGAGGCCGATCGGGACGCGGCCCGCGTTCTCGCCCGCGTGGTGGTTGGCGTCGTCCGCCTTGTCGCCGTCGCCGTTCCAGGTGCCGCTGGCACCGTGCCAGTTGCCCGACTTCAGCTTGAACCGGTCGCCGTTCGCGTCGACGATCCACCGGCCGCGGGTGCTCAGCGGCGCCGCCCAGTCCGCGGCGGCGGCAGCGGGCTTCGTCTCGTCGGCCGCGCCGTCCCCGGGGGACGCGGCGGCCGTGCCGGGCGCGAGGCCCGCCACGAGCGCCAGCAGGAGGAGGACTGCGGTCAGCGCCGGTCTGCTGCTCACCGGTCTGCTCAGGGGTCCGCGCACGGTCACCGTCCGGTCGTCGTCGCGAGCGGTCGTCGCGAGGAGGTTGTGGTCATGACGACGTCATCGTCCTGCATGGCCGTGCCCGTGGTCCAGACCTGTGGACAACCGCACGGTGAACCCCGCGCGGCGATCCGGCACCGCCCGTACGGTCCCCCGCCCCGCTTGCCGTCCCGCTCCCCGCAACGGCCCGCGCCACGAGAGGAGTTCGCGTGCCCCGGGCTCAACCGCCGGGCGTGGCCGGGGTGTCGGGGCGGGCGTCGTACGCGGCGCGGGCGTCGTCGATGTGCCCGACGTGCGCGATGCTCCACTCCAGCAGGGGCGCGGTGGCCTCGCGGAGGGTGCGGCCCATCGGCGTCAGCTCGTAACTCACGTGCGGCGGCATGACGTTGCGTACGGTCCGGGTGAGGATGCCGTCGCGTTCCAGGCCGCGCAGGGTGACGGTGAGCATGCGCTGGCTGATCCCGTCGACGGCGCGCTTCAGTTCGGTGAAGCGGCGCGGGCCCTCGCTGAGGTGCCGCACCACCAGCAGCGACCACTTGTCACCGACGATGCCGAGCACGGCGCGGGTCCGGCACGGGTCCTCGCCCGCCGCCTCCCCCGGGCCGCCACGTGTCGCGCCCATGGTTACCTCCAGAGAACCGGGGCACCCAAATGTGCCTTATTGCCCGGGTGGCGCGGGGTGCGCCACGATGACTGTGGTTCTCGAAGAGTACCGAGGCACCGAGGGGAACCGCCAGCGCACGCCCGCGCCCCCGTGCCTCCCCCTCCCGTGGAAAGACCCGCCCATGTCCACCTTCCTGCTCGTCCACGGCGCCTGGCACAGCGGCCGGTGCTGGGAGCGGCTGGTGCCGCTGCTGGAGTCCGCCGGACACCGCGTGTACGCGCCGACGCTCACCGGCTACGGCGACACCGCGCACCTGCTGGGCCCCGACATCGGCCTGGAGACGCACGTCGCGGACGTCGTACGGCTCATCCGTGACGAGGAGCTGACCGACGTCGTACTGGTCGGCCACAGCTACGCGGGGCTCGTCGTCTCCTCCGTCGTCAACGACGTGCCCGACCGGATCGCCCGCCTCGTCTACCTCGACGCGATGGTCCCCGAGCACGGCGAGACCGCCCTCGACGTACAGCCCGTCACCCGGCACCTCGTCGACCTCGCCGCCGCCTCCGACACCCCGTGGCGCGTGCCGCCGCTACCCGAACTGCCGCCGCCCCTGGGCCTGTTCGGGGTCACCGACGCGGCGGACCGGGCGTGGCTGCGCACCCTGCTCTCCGACCAGCCGGTGCGCTGCCTCCAGGAGCCCGTACGGCTGGACGACCCCGCCGCGCGACGGGTCCCCCGTACGCACGTCCACTGCGTCGGCGCGGCGCCGGAGGGGATCGAGCGGCGGCCCGTGCCGCCCGTGCAGCCGAACGGTTCCCCCGCGCGGATACGGGAGTTGCCCACCGGGCACGACTGCATGGTCACCATGCCGAAGGAGCTGGCGGACCTGCTGCTGGCCGAACTGCCGCCGGAGGACTGACCGTTCGGCGGTCGCCGTCAGTGGCGGCGCCGGTTCAGCGGCGCCCGTTCGGCAGCGCCCGTTCAGCGGCGGCCGTTCAGCGGCGCCCGCCGAACTCCCACGCGTGCACCTCCACGGCGTCGTACCGGTCCCGGGTCAGCACGGCGCGCGCCGCCTCCGGGTCCGGGGCCCGCAGCAGCGCCGCCGTACCCAGCCAGGCGGTGCCGTCGTCGGACAACAGCGGCCCGTAGGCGATGAGTTCGTCACGGGCGGCCGGGGGCGCGAGGTCCGCGGGCTCGCCCGCGCCGAGACCGAGCACCAGGTGGCGGGGGCCGCCCTCCGGGCCGCCGGGGAAGTCCCACATCGTGCGGCCGAGCGTGTTGCGCCAGCGTCGCAGCAGCACGTCGCGGTAGACACCGGCCTGGTGGTTGGGCTCGTCGAAGGCGAACGCGCGGGCGGCGGCCACGTCGGGCAGGTCCACGACGTGCAGGCTCCCCGTGAGCGCGCCGTCGTGGGTGAAGGTGGGGCCGCGGGCGATCATCCCCGCCGCGTACCGGTCCATGTACGACCAGTGCGCCTCCAGCAGTTCCTCCCGCAGCGGGAGGGAGCCGGGCCGGTCGCGGTGGTGGCAGAGGAACTCCATGCCCCGAGCATCCCCCCGTACCGGCGGCCCCGGCCACCGGTTTCACCGCCCGCCCACGCCCGCCCCCGTCCCCTCCCCCGTCCCCACCCGGTGGTCAGCACGCGCCGGGACGCGCGTACAGCGTGACGCGGGCGCCGCGCGCCTCCGTCGTACCGCACTCCGTGAAGTGCGCGCGCAGCGTCGCGCGCTTCGCCAGCCCGCTCGCGCTCTCGTCGGGCGGCTGCCCCGCCGGGTCGCGCAGCACGACGACGCGGCGCTCGGCGAGGAGGGCCCGCCGTACGCGTTCCGGCGGGAGTTCGGTGCCGTAGAGCGTGTCGGAGGAGCGGGGCGTGGCGGCGAGGGCCAGGTCGCGCAGCCCGCCGTACGCGGGCTCGCCGGGCAGCCGCCAGGCGCGGCGCCGGTCGGGCAGGAAGAGGAGCCCGTCGCCCGGCGCGGACCGGGCGGCAACGGCGTCCGCGATCGCGCTGACGTCGTCGAGGCGGCTCTCCGGGGCGCGTACGTGCTGCCCCGCCGGGACGGCCACGGTCGCCACCGCCGCGCACGCCAGCGCGAGCGCGCCCGCGCGCACCGCGCCACGGCGGTGCCAGGCCGCCTGGAGGGCGCAGCCCAGCAGGAGGGCGAGGGCGGCGGAGGAGTGGAGGACGTAGCGCTCCAGGTAGAGCGGCTTGACCAGGGACACGACGAGCAGCAGCGCCTTCGGTACGGCCAGCAGCGGCAGCGCCACCACCGCCGTCTCACGCCCGGCCAGCGCCGCGCAGGCGCAGCCGACGGCGAGCGTCGCGGCGAAGCCCGCGTACACGGCCACCCCCGGCGCCCCGATCCAGCCCACCAGGTCCGCCTGCGCCATGCTGACCAGCACCAGCGGCGCCAGCCCCGCCGTCACGGCACCCGCCGCGACGGCCCAGCCGCGCAGCGCGGTACGGGAGGCGCGTGCCGCGAGCAGCGTCACGCCGTGTGCCACCACGGCCAGCACCGCGAACTCGTGCAGCAGGCACCCCGTCAGCGCCAGCGCCCCGTACGCCGCCCACGGCCCGGCCCGCTCCTCGCGCACGGCCCGTACGAACAGCACCGTCGCCCACACGACGGCGGCGCTCACCAGCGCGTACGAGCGGCCCTCCTGCGCGTACTGCTGTACGTGCGGCAGCAGCGGGTACGCCAGCCCGGCGGCCAACCCGGCGCCCCGGCCCGCCAGTTGGCGGCCGAGGACGGCGACCCCGGCCGCCGCGACGGCCGCGCCGAGCACCGACGGAAGCCGCAGCTGCGTCAGTCCGGCGCCGCACACCTCGAACACCCCGTGCACCAGCAGGTAGTACAGCGCGAACACCGAGTCGTGGTGCTCCACCGTCCGCAGCAGCCCGGACAGCCCGCGGTCGGCCATCTCGTACGTGACGGCCTCGTCGCGCCACAGCGTGCCCTGCCGCCGCACGCCCCACAGCCCGACGGCCAGCGCCACGGCGGCGGGGGCCAGGACCAGGACGGCGGTACGCGGGCGGGCCGGTGCGGGCGCGGCGGCGCCGCCCGTACGGGCACGTGGCACGGACGGGGGCAGCGGTGGCCGCGTCCGGGTGGACGGCTCCGGCGGCGTGTTCGGCCGGGTCTGCGTGGAGATGGCCATGACGGCTTCCTCGATCCGGGGTGTGTCGGCCCGAGGAACGGGCCGCATACGGGCAGCCGCCGTCCGGGGCCGGGGATCGCCGGGGTAGGGAGCCGCCGGGCGGACGGGGTGCTGCGGGACGTGGGACGCGGAGGTGGGTCCCGCGCCGGAGGGACGTACGGCGTACGGTCCGCGGTCTCGCGGGGGCCGCGGGCTGCGGGTCTACGGGCTGCGGGGTCTACGGGTCTGCTGGCTGAGGGGTCTACGGGTCTGCTGGCTGCTGTCGCCGGGCCGCGGCGGCGGTGCGGGTACGGGCCCGGTTCGGGCGCCCGCTCAGGTCGAGGGCGTCACCAGCCGGGTCTCGTACGCGTACACCGCGGCCTGGGTGCGGTCACGCAGTCCGAGCTTCTCCAGGACGCGGCCGACGTGCGTCTTGATCGTCGACTCCGCGACGACGAGCCGGTCCGCGATCTCCCGGTTGGACAGGCCGCGGGCGATCAGCGCGAGCACCTCGGTCTCGCGCCCGGTCAGTTCACCGATCCGGGCGCGCGGCGGCAGCGCCCGCTCCCCGTCGGCGCTCCCGGCCGCGCCCGGGGCGGGGGCGGCGTCCGGTCCGGGTGGCACCGTACGGGCGAAGGTGCCGATGAGGCGCTTGGTGACGGTCGGCGCGAGCAGCGCCTCACCGGCGGCGACGATCCGTACGCCGTCGGCCAGTTGCCGGGCGGAGGCGTCCTTGAGGAGGAAGCCGGAGGCACCGGCGCGCAGCGCGCGGTAGACGTACTCGTCCTGGTCGAAGGTGGTCAGGACCAGGACCTTCGCGCGGGCGTGGGAGGCCGCGAGGCGGCGGGTGGCCTCCAGCCCGTCGAGGCCCGGCATCCGGATGTCCATGAGGACCACGTCCGGGTCGAGGGCGGCGACCTGCTCGACGGCCTCGCGCCCGTCGGCGGCCTCGCCCGCGATCTCGATGTCCGGCTGCGCGCCGAGGAGCACGGAGAAGCCCTCACGGACCATGGCCTGGTCGTCGACGAGCAGAATCCGGATGGTCACGCCGTCTCCTCCGCCCCGGTGTCCGGTCGGGCCGCCGCCGGCTCGCGGCCGGTGCCCGGGTGCCCGTCCGCGACCCGCGCGGGCGCGGGCAGCCAGACGTCGACCGCGTAGCCGCCGTCGTCCGCCGGGCCGACCGCCAGTTCGCCGTCCAGCATCGCCACGCGTTCGCGCATGCCGGTGATGCCGTGCCCGTTGCCGATGCCGACGGGGGCGTGCCCGGCGGTGCGGGCGCCGGGGCCGTCCACGGGCCCGTTGACGATACGTACCGCCAGGCCGCCCGGCACGTAGGCGAGTTCGACGCGCGTGTCGGCGCCGGGGGCGTGGCGCAGCGCGTTGCTCAGCGCCTCCTGCACGATGCGGTACGCCGACAGCTCGACGCCCTGCGGCAGTTCGCGCGGCGCGCCGACCCGTACCAGCTCCACGGGCTGCCCGGCGTGCCGCACGTTGTCCAGCAGCGCGCCGAGGTCGTCGAGGGTGGGCTGCGGCGCCTCGGGCGCGCCGCCGTCCTCGTCGTCGGGCACGCGGATCACGCCGAGCACGCGGCGCAGTTCGGTGAGGGCGGCCACGGCGTTCTCGCGGATGGTGACGAAGGACGCGGCCAGTTCGGGCGGGGTGTGCGCGACCCGGTACGGGGCGGCCTCCGCCTGGATCGCGATGACCGACATGTGGTGCGCGACGACGTCGTGCAGCTCGCGGGCGATGGTCGTGCGCTCCTCCAGCTCGGTGCGCCGCGACTGCTCGGCGAGGGTCTCCGTACGGCTGGCGGCGGCGCTGCCACGGGCGTCCAGATACGCCCGCAGCAGCAGCACGCAGGTGAGGACGATCGCGGAACGGGCGGAGAACTCGGCGACGTTCTCCGTCATGTACAGCTCGCGGTGGGCGTTCAGCAGGATCAGGTTGCCCATGCCCAGGGTGGCCAGCCACATCACGACCGCGACGACGGGCCGGGTGCGGAGCGTCACCAGCGCCATCACGGTCAGGTGCGAGAAGAAGAGGGGCCCGGCGAACGGCCAGCCGTCGGCCCGGTCGTCGAGCACCGCCGCCGCCGGGATCACCGCGAGCGAGAGCCACCAGGCGGCCATCGGCCGGAACAGCACCAGCACCAGCGAGCCCGTGAGCGCCACGCCCAGGAAGATGCCCGCCTGCGAGGCGCCGTCGTTGCCTCCCTGCTCGACGCCGTAGACGGACCAGCTCTGCCAGAACACCAGCGCGGCGACCAGGCCGAACAGCCCGTGCGGCAGCCAGCGCAGCGCCTGCCTGCCCCGGTCCGACACGTGCGCCGGGAGGTAGTCGCGCGGCAGGGGCGGCAGTGGGGGGAGGGGCCGGGACCGCAGCGCGTCGGTGATCATCTCCCGGCGCAGGGCGGCCAGTTCCCCGGCGGTCTTCCGTACGGTGTCGTTCACCCTGGAAACGCTAGAGCCGCGGGCCCCCGGGACGCGTCCGCCTACGTACGGACATCGCCTCCTCCCCCTCAGGTACTACGGCGCCCGCCCGTACGGCACCCAGGGACTACCGCGCGGGTACGGCGAAGGCCCCGGCTCCCTCCCCGGAGGGAGGAGCCGGGGCCTTCGGGGCGCGCGTCAGGCCGCGTGGGCGCCCGGCGGGCGGTCCGCCGCCGTGCGGTGGATCGGCGTGGCCGACCCGGTCAGCGGCACGCCGGTGCCGCCGTGCCGCAGCGCGACGATCTCCGCCGTGATGGAGAGCGCCGTCTCCTCCGGCGTACGGGCGCCGAGGTCCAGGCCGATCGGCGAACGCAGCCGCGCCCGTTCCCCGTCGGTCAGTCCGGCGTCCCGCAGCCGCAGGTCCCGGTCCTCGTGCGTACGGCGCGAACCGAGCGCCCCGACGTACGCGACGGGGAGCCGGAGCGCCACCTCCAGCAGCGGTACGTCGAACTTCGCGTCGTGCGTGAGCACGCACAGCACCGTACGGGCGTCGGTCTCCGTGCCCCGCAGGTAGCGGTGCGGCCAGTCGACGACCACCTCGTCCGCCTCGGGGAAGCGGACGCGGGTGGCGAAGACGGGCCGGGCGTCGCAGACCGTGACCCGGTAGCCGAGGAACTTGCCCGCCCGCACCAGCGCCGAGGCGAAGTCGATCGCCCCGAAGACGATCATGCGGGGCGGCGGCAGCCGCGTCTCCACCAGCAGCGTCACCGGCGACTCGCAGCGCGCGACGCCCGCCGAGACGGTCACGTCGCCGGTACGGCCCGCGTCCAGCAGGGCGCGGGCGTCGGCCGCCGCCGCCTCGTCCAGCTCCGCCGTCAGGCCGAGGCCGCCCTCGTACGTGCCGTCGGGCCGTACGAGGAGCGCCCGGCCCAGCAGCCCGTCCGGCCCGGCCGTGACCCGGGCGAGGGCGGCGGCCTCGCCGCGCGCGGCGGCGGACAGCGCGGCCTCGATCACCGGCCGGTCCGGCGCGGCGGACCGCACCGGGGTGACCAGCACGTCGATGACCCCGCCGCAGGTGAGGCCGACGGCGAAGGCGTCCTCGTCGCTGTAGCCGAAGCGTTCGCGGACGGGGGTGCCGTCGCGGAGCGCCTGCTCGCACAGTTCGTAGACGGCGCCCTCGACGCAGCCCCCGGAGACCGAACCGATGGCCGTGCCCGCGCTGTCGACGGCGAGCGCCGCACCGGGGTCGCGCGGGCCGCTGCCGTCGACGGAGACGACGGTGGCGACGGCGAAGTCCCGGCCCTCGCGGGCCCACCGGTCCAGTTCACCGGCGATGTCAAGCATCGGCGGCCCCGTACCCCTCGCTGCCCGTGCCCGCCGCCAGCACCCGGTCCGGGCGGATCGGCAGGTGGCGGTGGCGTACGCCGGTGGCGTGCCAGACGGCGTTGGCGATGGCCGCCGCCGCGCCCACGATGCCGATCTCCCCGACGCCCTTGATGCCGATCGGGTCCTCCGGGTCGTGGTCCTCGACCCAGTGGGCCTCGACCACGGGCACGTCGGCGTTGGCGCTGAAGTGGTAGCCGGCGAAGTCCGCGCCGACCTGCGCGCCGGACGCCCGGTCCCGTACGGCCTCCTCGTGCAGCGCCATCGACAGGCCCCAGATCATGCCGCCGACGAGCTGGCTGCGCGCGGTCAGCGGGTTGACGATGCGGCCCGCGGCGAAGACGCCGAGCATCCGCCGTACGCGCACCTCGCCGGTCGCCGTGTCGACGGCCACCTCCGCGAACTGGGCGCCGAACGAGTGCCGTTCCTTCTCCGCCAGCGAGCCGAGCGCCTCGGTGGTGTCGGAGCGCGCGGTGACGCCCTCCGCCGGGATGTCCCCGCCCTCGGCCAGCACGTCCCGCAGGTCGCCCGCGGCCCGCGACACGGCCCACGCCCAGGAGCGGGTGCCCATGGAGCCGCCCGCGAACATCGCGGGCCCCAGGTCGCTGTCCGCGATGTGCACGCGGCACAGGCCCGGGTCGACGCCGAGGGTCTCGGCGGCGACGAGCACCATGGCCGTACGGGCGCCGGTGCCGATGTCGGTGGCGTTGATCCGCACCGTGTACGTGCCGTCGGCCTCGGCGGTCACCGACGCCGTGGACGGGCCCGCGCCCGCGTGGAACGTGGCGGCGGCCGTACCGGTGCCGAGCAGCCAGCGGCCGTCGCGGCGCACGCCGGGGCGCGGGTCGCGGTCGGCCCAGCCGAAGCGGCGGGCGCCGTCCTCGAAGCAGGCGGTGAGGTTCCGCCCGGCGAACGGCAGGCCCGAGACGGGGCCCGCGTCGGGCTCGTTGCGGGCGCGCAGCGCGATCGGGTCGATGCCGCCGCGCACGGCCAGTTCGTCCATCGCCGACTCCAGCGCGAACGCCCCTGGTGCCTCGCCCGGCGCCCGCATGAACGTCGGCGTCGGCACGTCCAGCCGCAGCAGCCGGTGGGACGTGTGGTGCGCGGGCGCGTCGTACAGCACGCGGCTCGTCGACGCGCACGGCTCCAGGAACTCCGCCACCCGCGACGTCTGCGCCTTCGCCTGGTGGTCGAGCGCCCGCAGCCGGCCCTCGGCGTCGGCGCCGAGGCGTACGCGCTGGGACGTGGGGCTGCGGTAGCCGACCATGGTGAACATCTGGCGGCGCGTCAGCGAGACCCGTACGGGGCGGCCGGTGGCGGAGGCGCCCATGATGGCGGCGATCTGGTTGGGCTTCACCATCTTGGAGCCGAAGCCGCCGCCGACGTGCTCGGCACGGACCCGTACGGACGCGGGCTCGACCTGGAACAGGTTCGCCAGCTCGCCCGCGACGAACATCGTGCTCTGGTTGGAGTCGATGACGTCCAGCCGCCCGCCGTCCCAGCGCGCCGTCGTGGCGTGCGGCTCCATCGGGCTGTGGTGCTCCTCCGGCGTGGTGTACACCTCGTCCACCACGACGTCGGACGCGGCGAGTTCGGCGTCCAGGTCGCCCTTGGCGGTGTCGGCCGGGCCGAGCATGTTGGGCGGCGGGGTGTAGAAGTCCGGGCTGTCGGCGGAGAACACCACGTCGTGCGGCTCCTCCTCGTACCGCACCACCAGTGCCTCCGCGGCCTCCCGCGCCTGCTCGGAGGTGTCCGCGACGACCAGCGCCACGGGCCAGCCGACGTGCGGCACGGTGTCCTGCTGGAACAGGCCGAGGATCGGGTCCGGGGTGCCCATGATGCTCTGGTAGTCGGTGTTGATCGCGGGCGCGTTGCCGTGGTGGATGACGGCGACCACGCCGGGCATGGCCCGTACGGCGTCCGACTCGATCGCGGTAATCCGGCCGCGGGCGATGGTGGAGCCCACGAGCCAGCCGTGGGCGACGTTCTCGAACGGCACCTCCGCGGCGTAGCGCGCGGCGCCGGTGACCTTCTCCGGGCCCTCGACGCGGGTCAGCGGGGAACGGGTGCCGCCGGGCACCGCGGTGAGCGGGCGCGGCGGGGCGGACGTACCGGCGGCGGTGGCGGCCGTGGTGGTGGTCGCGGTGGCCGTCCCGGCGGTCTCGGTGGTGGCGGTTTCGGTGGTCGGCGCGGTCATCGGGCGGCCTCCTCGGCGAGTTCGGTGAGCACCGCGACGACGAGGTTGCGTACGAGCGGCAGCTTGTACGCGTTGTCCGCCAGCGGTGCGGCGGCGGCCAGTTCGGCGTCCGCCGCCTCGGCGAACGCCTCCGCCGTGGCCGGGCCGCCGGTCAGCGCGCCCTCGGCCGTACGCGCCCGCCACGGGCGGGACGCCACGGCCCCGAACGCGAGCCGTACGTCGTGCACGACCCCGTCCCGTACGTCGAGCGCCGCCGCGACCGACCCCACGGCGAACGCGAACGACGCGCGCTCGCGCACCTTGCGGTAGCGGGACAGGGCCGCCACCGGCGCGGCGGGCAGCCGTACCCCGGTGATCAGCGCGCCGGGCGGCAGCGCCGTCTCGCGGTGCGGGGTGTCGCCCACGGGCAGGTAGAAGTCGTCCAGGGCGAGTTCGCCGGGCCCGTCCACCGTCTCGTACGTGACGACGGCGTCGAACGCGGCCAACGCCACCGCCATGTCGGACGGGTTGGTGGCCACGCAGTGCGAAGAGGCGCCGAGGATCGCGTGGTTGTGGTGCTCGCCCTCGATCGCGGGGCAACCGGAGCCGGGCGAGCGCTTGTTGCACGGCTGGCTGACGTCCGCGAAGTAGCCGCAGCGGGTGCGCTGGAGCAGGTTCCCGCCGACGGTCGCCATGTTGCGCAACTGGCCGGACGCGCCCGCCAGCACGGCCTGTGCCAGCGCCGGGTACTGCCGCCGCACGTCGAGGTGCGCGGCCAGGTCGCTGTTGGTGACGGTCGCGCCGAAGCGCAGGCCGCCGTCCACCGACTCGATGGTGTCGAGCGGCAGTTCACGTACGTCGACGAGGTGCGCGGGGCGCTCCACGCCGGTCTTCATCAGGTCGACCAGGTTGGTGCCGCCGCCGAGGAAACGCGCCTCGGGGTCGGCGTTCAGCAGCGCGACCGCGCCGGGTACGTCGGCGGCGCGCTCGTATCCGAACTCCCTCATGCCGCGGCCTCCTTGCCGTTCGCCTCGACGGGCTGTCCCTCGGCGTCCACGCCCGCGGCCCGCGCGACGGCGTCGACGATGGACACGTACGCGGCACAGCGGCACAGGTTGCCGCTCATCCGCTCCCGGATCTCGTCCGGGGTGAGCGGTGGCGGCCCCGCCTCGGGCCGTACGTCCGCGGTGGCGGCGCTGGGCCAGCCCGCCGCGTGCTCCTGGATCACGCCGAGCGCGGAGCAGACCTGCCCCGGCGTGCAGTAACCGCACTGGAAACCGTCGAGGTCGACGAACGCCTGCTGAACGGCGTTCAGTTCGCCGTCCTCGGCGACGCCCTCCACCGTGGTGACGGAACGCCCCTCGGCGGCGACGGCGAGCTGGAGGCAGGACACCGTACGGCGTCCGTCGACCAGCACCGTGCAGGCGCCGCACTGACCCTGGTCGCAGCCCTTCTTGGAGCCGGTGAGGTCGACGCGCTCGCGCAGGGCGTCGAGAAGTGTGGTGCGGTGGTCGACGGGCAACGTGTAGTCCTGGCCGTTGATGTGCAGCGTGATCACGCTGGACGTCGTTCGGGCCATGTTCAGCCTTCTTTCACCAAGGTGGCGAGCGCCGCTGTCGGACGATCCGGTCCGACCGGACCTGTCCGGGTGCCGGTGCCGTCCCGCGTGCGGCGGTGGTCCGCGGTGGCCGGCTCGACGGCGGCACACGGACGGCGCGCAGGGGAATCCACTAGGGTGGACCGCAACTGGACACCTGTCCGGTCCCCGCCGAATCTAACGGACAGTTGTCCGCTTAGCAAGGGCGACCCGTGGGTAACGGGCCTGCGGGGCGGGCGCGTACGCGTGGCGGCGTGACGCGGCGACGTGGGTACGTCGTGGCACGGCCCGGGGTCCGGACCCCGGGCCGGGGTCGACGCCGGGACGAGCACCGGCACGAGCACCGGCACCGGGCGGGAGCGAGCCGAGAGCGAGGAGGGCACATGGCGGGCGAGCAGGGCCAGCGGGACGAGCAGAACGCACCCGTGCGCCGCTCCGACGCCCGGCGCAACCGCGAACGCATCCTCGAAGTGGCCCTGGAGGAGCTGACCCGCGACGCCGAGGCGCCGCTCAGCACCATCGCGCGCAAGGCGGGCGTCGGACAGGCCACCTTCTACCGCAACTTCCCCAACCGCGACGCCCTCGTCCTGGAGATCTACCGCAACGGCATCCAGCAACTTGCCGAAGCCGCACCGGAGTTGCTCGCCACCCTGCCCCCGCACCGGGCGCTGCGGGAGTGGATGGACGGCCTCGCGCGCTTCGCCATGGCCAAGGCGGGTCTCGGTGAGGCGTTGCGCAAGGCCACCTGCCGTCCGGGCGGGCCCGCCAAACCGGCGCACGACCCGGTGGTCGAAGCCCTCGACCTGATGCTCCGCGCCAACCAGGACGCGGGCACCATCCGCCCGGAGCTGACCTCCGACGACCTCATGCTGGCGATCGCCGGGCTCTGGCAGATCGACCCCACGGGCGACTGGCAGCCCCGTACGACCCGCCTGCTCGACCTGGTCATGGACGGCCTCCGCACCCGCCCCACGGACGGGGCCCACTAGCCACCGCCTCGGTCACCGCCTCGGTCACCGGCGCGGCCACCGGCGTGGCCACCGGCGCGGCCACCGGCGTGGAGCGGTGTGCGCCGGGTTGCACCTTCCGTAGCGGCATGTGGTCGGCTGGACCACGCCCCGATCCCGCGAGGAAGGCCCCGCCCATGTCCACGTCCTTCAGGCCGCCCCGCCAGGTCAAGATCGGTGACGCGGCGGCCTTCGCGGGCAGCACGCCACGGGCGATCCGCCACTACCACGCGATCGGCCTGCTCCCCGAGCCCGAGCGGGGCGGCGACGGCCGCCGCCGCTACGGGTACGAGGACATGATCCGCCTCCTGTGGCTGCGCAGGATGGCCGACGCCGGGATCGCCCTGGACGACATCCGCGCCGCCTTCACCACGGACACCGGCACGGACACGGACGCGGCCGGTACGGACGGCGGGGAGCCGATGGCGGGCGTCCTGGAACGGCTGGAGGAGAACCTCGCCGAGCAGGAGGCGGAACTGGGGCGCCAGCGCGCCGCCGTACGGCGGATGCGCGCCGAGGGCAGCCGGATGGGCCTGCTCTCCGACTTCGTCACCGACCGTCTCACGGGCCTGCCCGAAGGCTCCCTGCGCCAGACGGACCTGGACACCCTGCTGGTCACGGAGCGGATCTTCGGCCCGCTCGGCGCGGCCGTCCAGGCCAGCCGCTTCATCGCGCTGGCCGGGCACCCCGCTCTGCGCGAGCGGTCCGACCGCGTCGACGAGGCCGAGGAGGCGCTCGACGACAGCGTCGCCGTCGACGATCCGCGGGTGGCCCGAGTGGCCGCCGAGCGGCACGCCTTCGAGAGCGCCCTGCAAGCCGTCATCGTGGAGTCCGGCCTGGACGACGAGGACGAGGCCCTCTTCGACGCCTGGGACACCCTGCACCCCGTTGCCGCCGAGGACGGCGATGACGACGAGGCCGGCTCCGGCTCCTGTCGGCGGGAGCCGGGCTCCATGAGCGTGCTCGAAGCGGTCGGCAAGATGCCGTACGACGTCTCCGCGGCCCGATGGCGCTGCGTGGAACTGTCCCTGGAGCTGTCCACCCGGGACTCCCCCACCACCTGAGGAACCCACCAGGCCGCCGGGACCCCCGTACGCGGACCCGGCTGCGTACGATCGCGCGCATGGCGCTGCGACCGGTGCAGGTGAACTTCAAGGCCCTCGATCCTCCCGCCCTCGGCCGGTTCTGGGCCGCGGCGCTCGGCTGGGACGTGGTGCGGGAGACGCGCGGCGGGACGACGTACGTGGCACCCGGCGGCGACTTCGTCTGGCCGCACCCGCTGGTCCTCGGCCTCGATCTCGTCCCCGTGACGGACGCGAAGCCGGACGCGAAGAACCGCCTCCACCTCGACCTCGCCACCGTCTCCCCCGCCCACCAGGCCGAGTTGACCGCCCGCCTGCTGGCCCTCGGCGCGACCCACGCCGACGTGGGCCAGGGCGGCGGGGCCCGGGGCGGCGGCGTGCCGTGGACGGTCCTCGCGGACCCGGAGGGCAACGAACTCTGCGTACTGGAACCCCGCGAGACGTACCGCGACACCGGGCCGGTCGCCGCCGTCGTCGTCGACTGCGCCGACCCCCGCGCCACGGCCCGGTTCTGGGGCGCGGCCGTCGACTGGCCCGTACGCGAGGTGACCGACGACCTGGCCGTCCTGCGCGCGGCCGGGGGCGGCGGCCCGTACCTGGAGTTCCTCCGTACGCCCGGCCCGCGCACCGCCCCGGACCGCGTGCACCTCGACCTGCTGCCGTACCCCGGGGACGACCCGGCCGCCGAGGTGGCGCGGCTGCGCGCGCTCGGCGCCACCGACCTCGACGTGGGCCAGGGCGACGTCCCGTGGACGTGCCTCAGCGCCCCGGACGGCCAGTCGTTCTGCGTCCTGGGCCCCCCGCACTGACCCGCCCGGTGAGCCGACTCGTTGTCTGTATGACCATGCCGCCCCCGGTCATGGCCTGAGGGCATCCGTACGGACTGGGAGAGTTGGTCACCGTGGTTCAGTTCCTACATCGCTCCTGACGGACGTGTCCGCGGTCAGCGGCGGGTCGGCGTTCAGCAGCGAGCAGGAAGCGGCCCTGTCCCGTGGCGACGTGGACGTCGTCGTCCACTCCCTCAAGGACCTTCCCACGGACACCCCGGGCGGACTCACGCTGCTTCCGCCACCGGGCCGCGAGGACGTGCGCGACGCGTTGTGCGGCTCGACCCTCGCGGGGCCGCGGAAGGGCGCGAGGGTCGGAACGGGTGCGCCCCGGCGCGTCGCGCAACTGCTCGCGGTACGCCCCGACTTGGACATCGTTCCGATCCGGGGCAATGTGCCACCGCGCCTCAGGAAGATCGAGACGGAAGGGCTGGACGCGGTCGTCCTCGCCGCTTCGGGGCTTCGCCGGCTCGGTCTGGACGACGCGATCGACGAGCTGCTGCCGCTCGACCGGTTCCCGCCGAGCCCCGGTCAGGGCGCGTTGGGGATCCAGGTCCGGACGGACGCGTCCTCGGCCCCGTTGCGCGACATCCTGTCCACGGTCGGTGACCTCGCCGTCGACGCCGAGACCAGGGCCGAACGCGCGCTCCTCGCCGAACTGCACGGCGGGTGCAGCGTGCCCGTCGGCGCGTACGGCAGGACCCTCCCGGACGGACGACTCACCCTGTTCGGTCAGGTCAGTTCGCTGGACGGCACCGAGCAGTTCTCGGGAACCCTGACCGGCCCGGCAGTAGAGCCGGAGAAGCTCGGCGCGGCCCTGGCCGCGTCGCTCGTCGACCAGGGTGCGCTCACGATCCTGGACGCCGTACGGGCGGTTCTCGCGGTCAGCTGAGCTGTCGGGCGATGTCGAGAGCCGCGTAGGTGACGCTGCCGCTCGCCCCCGCCCGCTTGAGCATCGTGAACAGCTCGACCAGGAGGCGTACGTCCCGCCGTCCGGTCTCCGGCTCCACCCGGGTCAGGGACGTGTACTCACCGGACACCGGGAACGGGAACATCGGCGCGCGGGTCACTCCACGGAGAGCGGCGAGCACGTCCGCCGTGAACTGCGCGGGCTCCACAGGAGCATGTCCGCGCCGTCCGCCTCCATGCGTAAGGCGGTGTCCACGAACTGGTCGGCGCGACCCGGGTTGATCTGGAACTCCCGGTCGGCCCCTCCCCGGGGAGTCGCCCCCATCGTGCGGCGGAACCCGTCGTACAGGCTCGACCAGAAGATGACGTGCGGCATGACGGACACTCCCTCGTGACCCGTCTCGTCCAGTGCCTGCCGCGCGCCCCCGGTCGTACCGAGCATCTCCGAACTGATGGTGCGTGAACGGTGGCGCAAGACGGGCACGTCGGAGCGCCTGCACCGCGCGCTGATGGATGCTCGCGACGACCACCTGGCAGCGTTGCTCGTGGACGTGACGCACCCGAAGGTCCAGGCCGTGTACGAGTCCTGGGGTTACCGGAAGATCGGGAGGACCAGCCGTTCCCCGACTCGCCGGTGTTCGCCGTCATGCTCCTGGACCTGCCGCTGTCGTAGCGCCGCACGCCAGAGACTCCCTCGCACGCGACCCGCGCGGCTTGCCTCTGACACCGGTGTGAGGTTCTAGCGTGCCAGGTGTCGGCGTGGCGCCGACACACAGGCGAGAGGCGGAACGTCATGCGCGCAGTCCGGTATCACGAGTACGGCGGTGTGGAGACCCTCGTGGTCGAGCAGGCGCCGGAGCCGGTCCCCGGGCCCGGGGAGGTACGGGTACGGGTGGCGGTGGCCGGGGTCAACCCCGTTGACTGGAAGGTGCGTTCCGGCGCGGTGCGCGAGATGTTGCCCGTCGAGCTGCCCGCGATTCCGGGGCGGGACGCGGTCGGTACGGTCGACGGCGTCGGGGACGGCGTACGGGGAGTGGGCGTCGGAGACCGCGTCTTCGGGTTGGGCGGCGTCACGGGCGCGACGGCGGAGTTCGCCGTGTTCTCCGCCTGGGCGCCCGCGCCCGACGCCTGGACCGACGAGGAGGCCGGTGGCGCCGCGCTCGCGGCCGTGACGGCGATGGGCGGGCTGGCGGCGCTCGGCGCGCTGGACGGCCGCACCCTGCTGGTCGAGGGCGCCGCCGGTGGCGTGGGCAGCGCGGCGGTCGAGATCGCGGTGGCCCGGGGCGCCACCGTGATCGGTACGGCGAGTGAGCGCAACCACGACTTCCTCGCGTCGCTCGGCGCCGTCCCCACCACGTACGGCACCGGGCTGGCGGAACGGGTCGCCGCCCTCGCCCCGGGCGGCGTCGACCTCGTGCTGGACACCGCCGCCTCCGGCTCCCTCCCCGACCTCGTCGCGCTCGCGGGCGGTCCGGCCCGCGTGGTGACGGTGGCCGACCACGCCAACGCGCCGGGCCTCGGCGTCACCGTGGCCAACGCGGAGAACGACCCGGCGCTCCTCGCCGAAGCGGCGGAACTCGGCCGCGAGGGCCGCTACACCCCGCGCGTCGAACGGGCCTACGCCCTGGAGCGGACGGCGGAGGCCCACGCGTACGGCGAGCGCGGCCACGTACGCGGGAAGGTCGTCATCCGCCTCTGACCGACCGCCCGGAACGGTGCGGGTCCGGTCCGGTCCGGTCCGGGGCTCAGCGTCGGACGGGGGTCGCTCCGCCCGGTGGGGTGAGGCGGGGCCACGGTCGGCCCGTACGGTCGACGACGGCGGCCCGCAGCAGCTCCAGCAGCCGGTGGCCCGGATACGTGGCGAACGTGGGGTACTTGTGCCGGTGGTGGTAGGACCAGTAGCTCACCGCGCGACATTCGGTCAGCGCGAGGAACTCCGGGTTGCGTGCGAGGAACTCGCCGTAGACCGCCCGCTGTTCGGGCCAGCGGGAGCGCGGGCCGGTGAGGCCGTGCTCGACGGCCACGAGGATGTTCAGCACGTACTCGCCCACCGGCCGCACCACGTACGGCACGACCCACGGCTCGTCGGAACGGACGATCCGCTCCAGGTGGCGTTGGCGTACGAACCCGTCGCTGTGCCGTGAGCACAGGCAGTGCAGCACCGTCTGCCGCGTCGCCGTCAACGCGCGTACGGCGTCGGCCGGTGGTTCGTCGAAGTGGAGGCGGTACGGGACGGCGAGGGGTTCCCCCGCCACGTCCACCGGGAAGGGCCACGACGGCTCGTACCGCAGCTCCGGCAGGACCGCGAGGACCGCGCGCACGTCACCGGCGAGCCGCCGGGGGAACGCCCGTACCAGCGGGTGGGGGCTGGGCGCTTCCGGTCCGGTCCTTCGCATGGCCGAAGCGTAGAGGGCAGCTTGGGTGGGGCTACGGGAGGGGGAGCCAGCCGTGGCCCAGGCGCCAGTGGTGGCCCTCGCGGAGGTGCGCGGTGAGCACGCGTTGGAGGGTGGACGTCCGCGGGAGGGTGTCGAGGACCGCGAGGCCGTCGGCGGTCGCGCGGGGCGGCGTACGGAAGACGAACTCCAGCACGTCGTCGTCGCACACCGGCCGGTCGCCGTGGAGGTGGAAGCGGCGCTGGAACGCGAGGATGTTCGCGTCCCCGCGGAGGCGCGCGGCGAGTTGCTCGTCGAGGAGCCAGGAGTGGCACGTCGCGTACGCGTACGGCTCGCCGGGGAAGTGCCGGGCGTGGAAGGGGCGGGCGGCGCGGAACGACGCGTCGCACAGGTCCGGGGAGAGCGGCCCGTCGCCGGGGATGTGCACGGCCAGCACCGGCGCCCCGTCCGCCGGGCCGCCCGTCGCGGCGGTGTCGCCGTGGGTCGCGGCCCGGTGCGCCGTCCGCTCGAACTGGAGCCGTCCCAGCCGGTGCAGCGTCCCCCGGAAGTGGCGGACGAGCCACGTCTGCCGGTCGAGTCCGCCGGTGCCGTACGCCGCCCGGTACGAGGTGAGCTTCGCGCCGAGGTCCGCGAAGGTCGCGCGCAGGACGTCGTCCGGTACGCCGCGCCGCGCCGCCTCCCGGAGGGCGTACGGGAGGGCCAGCAGGTAGAGGTGGACGTAGAAGTAGCGGCCGTACGCGCCCAGTTCGGGTGGCGCGTCCGGCCAGTCGGCGGCGGTCGGCGGGGACGCGTCGGCGTCCGCGTCCGCGAACAGGGTGCGGTGGCAGCGGAGCAGTGCCTGCCAGCGCCGGGGCGTACGGGCCGGGTCGGGGAACGTGGCGAGGACGGCGGCCCGGTCGACGTCCGGTACGGCGAGCAGGCGCGTCCGGTCGGCCAGTTCGGCGGCGGTCGGCGGGGACGGCGGGGGCGGGCCGCCGTGCGGTACGTCCTCCGCCGCCCGCGCGCCGAGCGCCGCGAGCCAGTCGCTGCGCTCCACCGTGGCGGGGTCGGTCTCGGGCACCAACTCGCCTCCAGGAACGAGGGATTCGCCCGTCGCCCGTTCGCCCGTGGCCCGCCCGCCCGTCACCGGTTCGCCGCCCGCAGCAGCGCGTGCCGGAGGCCGTCGAAGCGGGCCACGCTGTCGTCCAGGCCGCCCGGCCGTGCCCGCAGCAGCCAGCAGGCGCGCTGCTCCGCGAGCAGCGGTTCCAGCTCCCGCAGCAGCCTCCGGGCGGTCGCCGGGTCGATGTCGTCCGCCTCGCCGCGGACGGCGGCGCGCGCCCGCAGCAGCTCGACGGCGAACTCCGACAGGCCCACGGCGTGGGTGAGTTCGCGCCGCAGCACCTCGCCGTCGCCCGCCGCCGGGTCGGCGGCGGCGAGGTCGCGGCGGCAGCGGGCGAGGGTGGCGGCGGCACGGTCGAGGGCGGCCGGTTCCGGGTGGGCGGGCAGCGGCAGCGCCGGGTCGGGGCGCAGGGCGCGGGCGAGTGGGGAGCCGTTGAGGAGCGGTACGCCGAGGTCGTGGGCGATCCGGCCGAGGCGGTCGAGGACGGCGCCGGTGAGACCCGTACCGTCCAGCAGGACAAGGGAGTTGAGGACGTCCGCGAGGTCGAGTCCCCGGTTGGTGTCCAGGCACCAGCTGACCGCGCCGCCGAAGACGGCGGGCCCGAAGGCGATCGACGGCGGCTCCCACATGCCGTGGTCGCCCCAGGCGGTGAGGAGGTAGCCCTCGGAGCCCGCCTCGCGGCCGGTCTCGGCGGCGTCGACCATGTTCGCGAGGGCGTTGTCGAGGCGGCCGACGAGCGAGTTCCAGTTGCCCGCGCCGGGCGCCACCCAGAACGGCACGCCCGCCTCGCGCAGCAGCCGGGCCCGGCCGCGGAAGCCGTCGCGCAACTGCTCGACGTCGGCGCCCAGTTGCCGCCACGCGCGCAGCTCACCGCCATCGGCGGCGAGGACGTCGGCGGCGGCGTACGGCGCGTCGTACTGCCAGACGACGGGCACCGCGCCCGGCGGCACCCGGTCCATCAGCTCGGGGTGGTCGGCGAACACGTCGGCCCAGAACTCCACGGTCCAACCGTCCGCGAGCCACGGGCGCATGACCTCGGTGACGTACTCCCAGTAGACCGGTCCGGCGCCGAGCCGCGCCACGCGTTCCCGGGACCGTCCCGTACCCAGCTCGAACGGTTCGTCGGCGCCGATGTTGACGCGGCGGGCGCGCAGCTGCCCGGCGACCTCCGCGACGAGGGAGGTGGCGAACCCGGCGTTCTCCGGGGTGGGTTCGAGGGTGCTGGGCGGACGCCGCACGCCGCCGCGGTCGAAGCCGTCGGGGTTCTCGGCGCGGTGGGCGTACGCGTCGTGCGCGAGGAAGCGCTCCATGTGCCCGAACGTGTTCTGGTTGGCGACGAGTTCGATGCCGTGCGCGGCGCAGCGCGCGTCCAGCCAGCGCAGGTCGTCGGCGGTGAGCGGGGAGGCGTCGCGCCAGACGGTCTGGTGGTCGCGGAAGGCGTAGGCGTGCTCGCCGTACAGCTCCAGCTGGTTGAAGCGGGCGAGGGCGAGGACGCCGAGCCAGCGCTCCAGGGTGCGCCGGGTGGGGACGCGGTCGCGGCTGACGTCGAGGAGGAAGGCGCGTACGGCGAAGTCGGGGTGGTCGGTGATGTCGTAGCCGGTGTCCGGGAAGTCGGGGGCGGCGCGGAGCTGGTCGAGGGTCTGGAGGGCGTAGCGCAGTCCGGCGGCGTCGCGGTGGGTGACGGCGACACCGTCGGGGCCGGTGCGCAACCGGTAGCCCTGCGGCGGGAGTTGAGGATCGGCGGTGACGGTGACGGGCGCGTCGTACGGGGCGCCGCCGGGCGCGGTCGCCAGCGAGCGGGGGGCGGGGAAGGGGGTCACGGGCACGGCCTGCGGCTCCTGGGTCGGTACGGGCTCGGTGGCGGTACGGGCTCGGTGGCGGTACGGGCGGGGGCGAAGGCGTTCGCGGGTGCGGGCGGCCGTGCCGGGCGGACGGTGGCGTCCTCCCGGCACGGGCCCGTCACGGGCGGGTCGGGCCGTCCCGATCAGGGACAGCTGTCGCTCAGCTCGCAGATGTCCGCGGGGTCGGTGGACACCTTCACGTCGTCGTACCAGATGTAGCTGTCGTTCCGCGGCGCGAACTCGGTCGTGGCGCCGCCCGCGAAGCTGTCGAAGTACGCCTTGTCCACCTGGTCGTCGTTGCTGACGAAGCGCAGCCCGTCGACCTTCGCGGCGGACTCGCCGTTGTAGAACACCTCGATCTCGCCGTCCGGGTTGGCCTGCCCGTCGGTGACGGTGTTGACCTTGACGCGCTGGACGACGTTCACCCACTCGCCCTTCGGCCAGCGGATGACCTCGCCGCCGCGCTCCATCGCGACGTAGTCGCCGTACGTGTCCTGCTTGTCCATGTGGTAGTAGTACAGCGCCGCTTCGCCGTCCGCGCGGCGCCAGATGAAGCGGGAGCTGAAGCCGTTCGTGCCGTCGCAGGTCTGGCCGCCGGAGCAGGAGGCGCCGCCCGCGAGGCCGATGCCGACCTTGCCCGCGTACTGCGTGGTGCCCCAGCTGAAGTCCTCGGCGAACCTGATCCACATGGACACGTAGTACTCGCGGGAGCCGTCCAGCTCGAACGGGGCCTGCGCGCCGGAGTCCTCGGGCCCGATCTTCCCCTCGGGGTAGAGCACGCGCAGGGACTTGTCCCCGCCGTGCGCCGGGGTGGAGTCGTCGATCCGCGTCCGCTCGTCCATACCGAGCGACCAGGGCGCGGTCCAGCCGTCCTCGGTCCACTCGGGGAGGGTGTACGGGGCGCCGGCGGCCGGGCGTTCGAAGGTGTTGTCCTGGTACGACGCGGCCTGGCGGGAGGCCGCCGGATCGGCGCCGTCGGCCGGGGAGCCGGAGGCGAGCTGCGGGTACACGGCGACGGGCGCGAGCAGCGCGGCGGCGGCCGCGGCGCTGAGCAGTACGGTCCTGGACTTCACGGTGATACCTCGTTTCGTAAGGGGTGGGGGTGGGTGTCCGGTGAGTCTGGGGTGGGTGGTGCGTACGGAGGTGGCGGTACGTACGGGACGGGTGGCGCGTACGGGAGCGGTGTCCAGGGCGGCCCGGTGACCCGGCGGCGTCAGGTCAGCCAGCGCGGCAGTCCGCGCGCCACGAACGCGTCCTCCTCCCGCAGCCACGCGTAGCCGGTGTGCACACGCGCGATCTCCCCGCGCTGCCCCGGCGAGAGGTCCTCGTCCGGGTCCAGGCACCAGGTCCCGGCGAGCAGTCCCTGCCGCCGCAGCACCTCGTGCACCCCGGCGACGCACCCGGCGAAGCCGCCGCGCACGTCGTACACCGCCGCGTTCGCGTCGGTGTCGCCCGCGCGCCGGGCGAGCGCCCGGTCCCGGGCGGCCGTGTCGCCCGCGCGCGCGGCGTGCGCGTCCGCGAGGAGGCGTACGGCGGAACGGGTCCACACCGCCCAGTGGCCGAGCAGCCCGCCCACGAAGTGGCGGACGACGGGGCGGCCCGTGGCGTCGCGGACGTGGTACGGGGTGAGGAGGTCGTCGACGATGGCGTCGTCGTTGCCGGTGTAGAGGGCGACGTCGGCGCCGCGGTCGGACTCGGCGACGCCCTGGACGGCTTCGAGGGTGCGGTAGCGGTCGAAGGGGGCGATCTTCGCCGCGACCGTCGACTCCTGGTCCGCGAGCCGCCGCCAGAACGCGCGCGGCAGGTACCGGCCGCCGACCGCCTCCTGGAGGTAGAAGCCGACGACGGGCAGCACCTCGCCCACGGCGGCGGTGCGGTCGAGGAGCCCGTCGAGGTCCGTGTCCGGCAGGCCGCCCGGCGAGACGAGCATGGCGTCGTAGCCGAGGTCCCGCGCGCACTCCGCCTCCGCGACGGCCTGCCGTACGGGACCGGCGGCGCCCGCGATCCGTACGAACGGGCGGTCGCGGGTGCCCGCCGCGTCCAACTCCTCGGCGGCCAGCTCCAGTACGGGCCGGAACAGGCCGTGCTCCCGGATGGCGAACTGGGTGGTGTGGACGCCGACGGCCACGCCGCCCGCGCCCGCGTCCACGTGGTAGCGGGTGAGGGCGCGCTGACGGCGTTCGTCGAGGCGGCGCCCGGCGTCGAGGGCGAGCGGGTGCGCGGGGACGACCGTGCCGTTCCGGAGCAGGGCGGCGGTCGCGGGGTCGAGGCGCGCGGCGGACATCAGAAGCGCCCGTCACGGCGCTCGAACCGGGTGGGCTTGTCCCAGACCTCGCCGCCGTCGCGCAGCCAGCGCGCCTGGAGTTCGAGGAGCTGACCGAGCGTCACGTCCGGGTAGCCGAACAGCGCGTGGCAGCGCGACGCGTCACTGAGGAGGCTGGTCTCCGGGTCGGTGCCGGTGAACCGGGCCTCCACGTCGAGGAGTTCCGCCAGGCGGCGGGCGAGCGTACGGATGCCCGCGGCCTCGGGGCCGGTGAGGTTCAGGGTGAACGGCGTTCCCGGGGCGGCGTGTCGGACGCTGCGGAGCACGACCTCGTTGGCGTAGCGCTGCCAGACGACGTTCACGGCTCCGGCGCCCGCGTCCACCGGCTCGCCCGCGCGCAGCGTACGGGCGAGGTCCGCGAGGACGCCGTAGCGGGGCTCGCAGGCGTAGTTGAGGCGGATCAGCGCCACCGGGGTGCCGCGGGTGCGGGCGGCGTGCCGGAAGACCTGTTCGCGGCCGTGGCAGGTGACGGCGTAGTCGCCGTGCGGGCGGGGCGCGTCGGTCTCGGTGCTGCCGCCGGTGACGGGCGCGGTCATGCCGTAGACGTTGCCGGTGGAGAGGGCGACCGTACGGGCGGCGGGGTAGCGCGCGGCGACGTACGCGGGCAGCACGGTGTTGGTCATCCAGGCGTGCTCGGGGGCGTCGGACGTGCCGAACTTCGCGCCGACGAGGTGGACGACGACGGCCGCGTCCGGGAGGGCGGCGACCGCGGCGGGGTCCGCGAGGTCGGCCCGCTGGGTGCGGACGCCGCGGGCTTCGAGGCGGGCCCGCCCGGCCTCGTCGGACCAGCGGGAGACGGCGAGCACGGCGGTGTCCGTACGGCCCGCCGCGTCCAGGGCGCGGCGGGCCATGGCGGCGATGCCCGCGCCGGTCTTCCCCCCGGCGCCCAGGAGCACGACGTCGCCGGGCCAGTGGGCGGCGTCGGCGACCAACTCCGTTCCGGGGCGGGAGAGTTCGTCCTCCAGGTCCGGCACGGTGGACGGGAGCTGCTGCATGGGTGACCTCGCGAATTCAGAATTCATTCCCTTTTACGGAATGAATTCATGGGGTCGAGTGCGACGGTGATTCAGCAGGAGCCAGAAAAGCATTGGGAAAGCCTTGACGCAAGGGATTGAATCCTGCAATCTCCTCGGCATGAAATCGGCAGAGCAGCGAAATTCATTCCTTCGCGGCCCCAAATACCTGCACATCGCGGAGCGTCTGCGGCAGGAGATCTCGGACGGGATCTGGGCCGCCGGGGCGCGACTGCCCGTCGAGCGCGACCTCGCGGACACGCTCGCGGTCAGCGTGAACACGCTGCGCCGCGCCGTCGGCGAACTCGTCGCGGACGGCCTCGTCGAACGCCGCCAGGGCGCGGGCACGTTCGTGCTCCCCCCGCCGCCGCCGGATTCCCCAACGGCCCACGGACAGCGGCTGATCGGCGTTCTGGTGCCCTCGACGACCTACTACTATCCGCGCGTCGTCGACGGAATCCGACGTGTGCTGCGCGCGGCGGGCGCGGGCGTCGTCCTGGCGTCGTCCGAGTACGACACGGCCGCCGAGGAACGCGAACTCCGCGCCCTTCTCGACTCCGGCGTCGAGGGCCTGCTGCTCACGCCGAACCTGCACCTGCTCGACGACCCGCAGGCGTACGTGGACCGGCTGCGCGAACTCCCCGTACCCCACGTGCTGGTGGAGCGCCGCCCGACCGCGCCCGCGCCCGACGACGCCACGCCGTACGTCGTCACCGACCACGCGGGCGGCGTCTGCCGCGCCGTACGGCACCTGCGGACGCTGGGGCACCGGCGCTTCGGCCACCTCGGTCAACTCCGTTCCGGCACCTCGGAGATCGTCACCTGCGGCTTCCACGACGCCGCCGAGCTGCTCGGCGTCGAGGTGCCGGAGGAGGCCGTGGCCCGGCACGAGCGGTGGACGGCGGAGGACCTGGCGGAGTACGCGCGGCGGTGCGCCGCGACGGGTGTGACGGCCGTCTTCTGCCACGGCGACCGGGACGCCGCCGCGTTCGCCGTGCAGGCGCGGCGCCACGGGTTGGGCGTGCCGGGGGACGTGGCGGTGGTGGCGTACGACGACGAGGTCGCGGACGTCGGGGACGTGCCGCTGACGGCGATGTCGCCGCCGAAGGCCGAAGTGGGCGCGCGGGCGGCGGAGTTGCTGCTGCGGCGGCTGGACGAGGGGCCGGACGCGCCCGTCGAGCAGGTGCGGTTGCAGCCCCGGCTGGTGGTGCGCGCCTCCTGCGGCGCGGCCCGGGAGGGGGAGGCGGGACGGCCCTCGGCCCGGGGTGGGCCGCGCGGCGCGCGCACCGCCGGGGGCCGGCGGGTGGTCCCGGCATGAGGGCGCCCGGCAGCGGCCCCGGCAGCCGGACACCCGGCGGGGCGGGGCTCCGCGCGCGCCCGCCCCCGTACGGCCCACCGCCACGCCGACGCCGTACTCACCCAGCCCAACGACCCACCACACACGGAGACTTCATGCGCTTCCGCATCGGCGTACTCGGCGCGGGCGCCGTGGCCGCCGACCACGTACGGGCCGCCGCCGACGCCCCCGACTACGAGATCGCCGCCGTCTGCGACGTCGACCGCGCCGCCGCCGAGGCCCTCGCCGGGCCGGGCGTGCCCGTGCACACCGACCACCGCGAACTGCTCGCCGACGGCGGCCTCGACGCCGTCGTCATCACCGTGCCGCACGCGCTGCACGCGCCGATGGCCGTCGCCGCCGCGCACGCCGGGCTGCACGTGCTGGTGGAGAAGCCGATGGCGACGAGCGTGGCCGACTGCACCCGGATGATCGAGGCGAGCCGCGCGAGCGGCACGCTGCTGGCCGTCGCCCACGTCCTCCACTTCGACCCGGTCGCGCTGGCCGCGCGGCGGCTCGTGGCCTCCGGCGCGTACGGCGAACCGCTGCTCCTCACCCACCGCCGGTCGGCGCACTACGAGCCGGGGTCCCGGCCGCCGTGGTTCTTCGACCGCGCGGTGGCGGGCGGCGGCATCGTGCTGAACGTCGGTACGCACGGCCTCGACCGCATCCAGTGGCTCGGCGGGTCGGCCGTACGGCGCGTCAGCGGCCTCGTCCGCGGCCGCCCCGGCATGGAGGTGGAGACCGACGCGCTGGCCCTGGTCGAACTGGAGAACGGCGTCGGCGCGGGCATCGCCCTCACCAGCCGCGGCACGCCGTTCTTCGACGAGACGGAGGTGGTGCTGGACGCGGCGACGCTGCGCGTGTCCCGTACGGGCGGGCTGACGCTGCTCCGGGACGGGGAGTCGACACGGCTGATGGCCGTCGAACCGGCGCACCAACACGACGCGTTCCGGGCCCAGTTGGACGGTTTCGTCGCCGCCGCCCGGGGTGGCGCCCCGTACGGGGACGGCGCGTACGTGGACGGCGCGTACGGGCGGTCCGTGGTCGCCGCCGCGCTGGCGCTGTACGCGTCGGCGGACGGCGGCGAACGCGTCGAGGTCGCCGCCGACCCGGCGGTGACCCCGTGACGGGCGGGGCGGCGCGATGGGCGGGGGCGGTGACGTGACGGCCCGAGGGCCGCTGGCGCGGCGCGCGTTCAGCACCCTCGGCTGCCCGGAGGCGGGCGTCGGGGACGTCGTCCGCCTGGCGCTGGCGGGCGGCTTCGGCGGTGTCGAACTGCGGTGTGCGCCAGGCCAGTTGGTCACCCCGGAGACGGGCCCGGCGGAGGCGGCGGCACTCGCGGACCGGTTCGCGGGCGCCGGACTGGAGGTCGTCTGCCTCGCCTCGTACGTGCGGGTGGCCGACGAGGGGCCCGGCGTCGGCGCGGACCTGGAGCGCCACCTGCGGCTCGCCGCCCGGCTCCGCGCCCCCTACGTACGGGTCTTCGGCGGCGACGCCGACCACCCCCGTGGGCGGCGCGACCGGGCCGTGCGCCGACTCGCCGCCGCCGCGCCCGCCGCGGAGGCGGCCGGGGTGGGGCTCGCGCTGGAGACCCACGACGCGTTCCTGACCGGCGCCGCCGTCGCCGACGTGCTCGAAGCCGTCGGTTCACCGGCCGTCGGCGCCGTCTGGGACGCGGTCAACCCGTGGCGGGCGGGCGAACGACCCGCCGACACCGCCGAGTCGCTGCGCCCGTGGCTGCGGCACACGCAGTTCAAGGACGTCGCCTCACCCACCGACCTGCGCCCGGTGCTCCCCGGCCGGGGCGTGCTCCCGCTCGGCGAGGTCACCGCCGAGCTGCGGCGGCTTGGCTACGGGGGCTGGGTCAGCCTCGAATGGGAGCGCGCCTGGTACCCCGACGCGGCGCCGCTCGGTGACGCGCTCACCGCCTTCACGGACACGCTCGACCTCCTGGACCCGCCCGGCGCGACCGATACGCGAGGCGCGCCGCCCCGCGCGTGACCCCCGGCCCGCTCCCACCCGTACGCCCCGAACCCGCGCCCACCCCCGTACCGACGCATGCCCGTACACCACCCGATATGTCACCACACGCGCTCGACAACACGCCCCCGAACAGAGGGAGTTCCGTCATGAACACCACCCGTGCGCCCAGCAGGCGCGGCGTCCTCGCCGCGGGCCTGTGGACCGCGCTGGCCACCGGCACCGCCGGTGCGACCAGCGCGTGCGGCAGCGCGTCCGCCGCCCGCCGCGACCCGGACGGGCCGCTGACGTTCTGGTCCGCGCTGCGCGGCACCGACGCCCTGGTCGCCGCCTGGAACGCCGAACACCCCGACGACCCGGTCGAGTTCGACATGATGACCTCCGGACTGGCGGGCGGGAACGCCAAGTTGTCCAACGCCGCCCGCGCGGGCAACGCCCCCGACATCGTCTCCGTCGTGGACGCGGACCTGCCCGGCTTCGCCATCGACGGCGTCTGCGCCGACGTCACGGACCTCGTCACGCCCCGCCTGCGCGACCAGTTGGGCCCGGAGGCGTGGACGAACGCCACGTTGGACGGCCGGGTGTACGGCATACCGCTGGACCTCGGCCCGATGATGTTCGCGCACCGGGCCGACGTCCTGCGCGAGCACCGGATCGACGTGCCGGAGACCTGGGACGACTTCCGCGAGGCGGGCCGTCGGCTGAAGCGCCGGTCGGGCATCGACCTGGCGACGTTCCACCCCAACGCGTACAACGTCCTCGCCTGCCACGCGATGCAGGCGGGCGGCCGGTGGTTCGCCATCGAGGACGACTCCTGGGTGGTCGACTTCCTCGACGCGCCCACCCGGCGGGTCGCCGCGTACTGGCAGGGCCTGATCGACGAGGACCTGCTGCTGGTGGCGCCCGGCAGCAGCCAGGAGTGGCTGTCGGCACTCGCCCGGGGACGCGTCGCGGGCCATCTCGTGGGGCCCTGGGGCCTGGCGGCGCTCGCCGCGTCCGTGCCGGGCGGCGCCGGGAAGTGGCGCGTCGCACCCGTACCGCAGTGGGGCGGCGGGCGGCCCGTCGTCGGCACCGACGGGGTGTCGCTGCACGTGATCACCGAGGGCAGCAACCGGAAGGAGCGCGCCATGCGCTTCCTGGAGTGGCTGTCCACGACGCCGGAGGCGATCACCGCCCGGCTGTCCGGCGGCAGGTCGAGCCTGTTCCCGGCGGCGCGCGGCCTGGTCGAGCCCGCGTCCCGGCAGTTCGACCCGGCGTACTACGGCGGCCAGGACCTGTACGGGCTGGTCACCGAGCAGGCCCGGCTGCTGCGTACGGGCTGGGTCTGGGGCCCGCGCATGCAGGCCACCGCGACCTCGCTGCACCAGGGGCTGGCGCGGCTGCCGTACGGCACGACCGTCGCGGGGGCGCTGGAGGCGGCCGAGGCGGAGACGCTGCCGGACATGCGGAGCCTGGGCCTGTCGGTGAGGCGGTCATGAGGCCGGTCACGCGGGCCGCGCGCACCGCCCCCGCCACCGGACCCGCGCACACCGCCACCGGGCCCGCCGGAACCGCCCCGCCCCCGCGGCGGTCGCAGCGGCTGGCGACGGGCGTGCTGCTCGGCCCGTTCGTGCTGCTGCTCCTCACGGTGTTCGTCGTGCCGACGCTCTACGCCGTCTACCTCAGCTTCTTCTCCACCACCCACTCCGGCCTCGGCTTCGGCAACGCCGAGACCGTCTTCGCGGGCGCGCGCAACTACGCGGCCGTACTGTCCGACCCGAGCTTCACGCGCGGCGTCGGCGTCACCCTCCTCTACGCCCTCGTCTTCCTCCCCGCCGTCGTCGCGGGCGCGCTCGCCCTGGCGCTCCTCTTCGACTCGGGGCTGGTGCGGGCCCGCCGCCTCAGCCAGACCGTGCTGTTCGTGCCGCACGCCGTGCCCGGCATCATCGGGACCGTCATCTGGCTGTACCTCTACACACCCGGCATCTCCCCCGTCGTCGGCTTCCTCGACGACGTGGACGTACGGGTCGACTTCTTCGCGCTGCACATGCTCGTGCCGTCGCTCGTCAACATCGCGCTGTGGAGCGGCCTCGGCTACACCACGGTGATCTTCTTCGCCGCGCTGCGCGCCATCCCCCACGAACTCGTCGAGGCCGCCGCGATCGACGGCGCGGGACCCGTACGGACCGCGCTGACCATCAAGGTGCCGCTGATCCGCGCGACCCTCGCCACCGTCGTGATCTTCACGACGATCGGCGCGCTCCAGCTGTTCACCGAGCCGATGCTGCTGAGCAAGGCCACCCCGCTGATCGGCCCGCGCTTCACGCCCAACATGTACATCTTCGACGCCGCCTTCACCCGCAACAACTACGGTCTGGCGGCCGCCGCCTCCGTGCTGCTGCTGGCCGTCTGCTGCCTCCTGTCCTTCGCCGTCACGCGCGGCACCACCCGACGGAAGAAGGTGCGGCCGTGAGCGCCACCACCGGGACCCGCCGCCGCGCGGGCGTCCGCGCACCGGGCCGCGGCACCGCGCACGTCGTGGTCGGGGTCGGGGTGCTCTACGCCCTGCTCCCCCTCCTCTGGCTGCTGCTCGCCTCGACGGTGGACGCGGAGGCGCTGTTCGCCTCCCGCTTCCTCGACCTGTCGGACTTCGCGCTGCTCGACAACGTCCGCGCGCTGCTGCGGGAGGGCGACGGCGTCTATCTGAAGTGGTACGCGAACAGCCTGCTGTACGCGGTCGGCGGGGCCGCCGTCGGGGCGCTGCTCAGCACGGCGGCGGGGTACGTCTTCGACAAGTTCGAGTTCACCGGGAAGGGGCCGCTGTTCGCGCTGGTGCTGGTGTCGGTGATGGTCCCGGCGACGGTGCTGGCGCTGCCGATGTACCTGCTCGCGTCGGAACTCGGCCTGGTGAACACCGTCTGGTCGGTGCTGATCCCGGTGCTGTTCAACCCGTTCGGGGTCTACCTGGGGCGGATGTTCTCCGCCTCGTACGTGCCCGACGAGGTGCTGGAGGCGGCGCGCGTGGACGGCGCGGGCGAGCTGCGCAGCTTCTTCTCCGTGGGGCTGCGGATGCTGGCGCCGGGCTTCGTGACGGTCTTCCTCTTCCAACTCACCACCATCTGGAACAACTTCTTCCTGCCGCTGGTGATGCTCTCCGACGAGGACCTGTACCCGCTGAGCCTCGGCCTCTACAGCTGGAACGCCACCGCCAGCATCAACCCCGACTACTACCCGCTGATGGTCGTCGGGTCGCTGCTCGCGCTGCTGCCGCTGGTGGTCGCGTTCCTGCTGCTCCAACGCTACTGGCGGTCGGGGTTGACGGCGGGCAGCGTCAAATAGCCGCCGTACGGCCGGAGTCGGCGCCGTACGTACGGGCCCGCGTACGTCTTCCACGCACGCGGGCCCGTACGGTCCCTGCCCGTCCCGACCGCCCCGGTCAGCGCGCCGCGTCCGCCGCGCCCACCGACCACGAGTCGTGCGTGTTGACCTGCTCCACCGTCGCGTGCGCCAGCTCCTTGTAGCGGTGGGTGATCGCCTCCGCGCGGCCCTCCGGCAGCGGCCCGCCGTGCTCGGCGGCGCGCGCGATGATCTCCTCGGGGCCCAGCTCCCGGTTGCCGAGGACGACCGCGTTGACCTGGGGCCGCCGTATCGCGTCGTAGCGGCGCAGGGCGGCCTCCGGGCCGTCCTCGCGGGCCAGGCACCAGGCCAGCACGCGCGCGTCGATGATCGACTGCGAGCCGCCGTTCATGCCCATGGGGAACATCGGGTGCGCGGCGTCACCGAGCAGCGTGACCCGGCCGAGGCTCCAGTACGGCAGCGGGTCGCGGTCGAGCATCGGGTACTCGAAGATCGCGGACGAGTCCGCGAACAGCCGCTCCAGGTCGATCCACGGCAGGCTCCAGTCCGCCAGCCCGGCGCGCGCCTCGTCGGGCGTGATCCGCCGGTTGGTGCGGTCCAGCGCCGTACCGGAGTCGTCGTGCCGCACCTCCAGCACCCAGTTCATCAGGGCGTCGCCGCCCTCGGCCGCCGGGTCCTCGATGGGGTACGCGACGAACTTGTCGCCCGGGGTGCCGCCCGCGACGACGATCGTACGGCCGTCGAGGAGATGCGGGTTCGGCGCGACGCCGCGCCACATGTGGACGCCGTTCCAGTTGGAGGGGCCCTCGTCGGGGAAGAGGTGCGCGCGGACCGCCGAGTCGATGCCGTCGGAGCCGATGAGCAGGTCGCCGTCCTCGTGCACGGGCTCGCCGGTCGTACGGTCCAGGAAGTGCGCCCGTACGCCGTCCGCCGTCTGCTCGAAGCTCTGGAACAGGCGGCCGGTGCTCACCGCGTCCGGGCCGAGGCGCTCGCGCACGGCCGCCAGCAGCAGCATGTGCAGGTGCCCGCGGTGCACGGAGAACTGCGGCCAGTGGTAGCCCGCGTCGAGCCCGAGGGGCTCGTCCCACACCGGGGCGCCCGCCCGGTCGTAGTAGCTCAGCCGGTGCGGGGGCAGCCCGACGGCGGCCAGCTCGTCGGCGAGGCCCAGCTCGGAGAGCTCCCGTACGGCGTGCGGCAGGAGGTTGATCCCCACGCCCACGGCCTCGATGCTCCGCGCCGCCTCGCTCACCCGCGGCTCGAACCCGGCGGCGTGCAGGCTCAGGGCGCAGGTCAGCCCGGCTATGCCGCCGCCCACGATGGTGACTCTCATCGTCTCTGTCTCTGCCTTTCGTCGGCGCCACGACGCGGCCCCCGGCTCGGCACACGCCCGACGGCGCCTGCCGGGGCCCCGGTTCGGCGTGCTTCCACGTCCCGTGGCACGCCCGGCGTGGGTCGCCGGGTCAGCCGGTCGGGGCGTGACGAGTGCTCAGTACGGCCCGCCGCGCCGGAGGTTCGTGGCGACACCGAACGGCGGTGCGAGTCGGACAGGTTGCGGTGCAGGGTACTGCGTCCGGGTCCGGGCGGGATGGGGAACTGACGTCGGGGCCGTGCCGTGTGCGTGAAGTTCCGCTTCGTACGCGCCCGTTCGCGCCCGTACGGGGTGGGGGCGGAACGCGGGGGCGGGCCGCCGCCGACGGCCGGTGTCACGTTTCGGCGGGCCGCTCCGTCATGTCGGCGCAAGCACCCGACCAGCACGGAGGAATCCCCATGGACGCCCGTTTGGACATGTTCGGCAGCCCGGCCGCGAGCAAGGTCTGGAAGCACGTCGTCGCGGCGAACAACGCGCTGCGGGACTCGCCGCTGCCGCACACCACGCAGGAGCTGGTGAAGATCCGCGCCAGCCAGATCAACGGCTGCGGCTTCTGCCTCGACATGCACGTCAAGGACGCGCTGCACGCCGGGGAGACGCCGGAGCGCCTGCACATGGTCGCCGCCTGGCGCGAGGCCACCTGCTTCACCGAGGCCGAACGCGCCGCCCTGGAGGTCGCGGAGCAGGGCACCCGGATCGCCGACGGCGCGGGCGGCGTCACGGACGAGGCGTGGGCGGCCGCTGCCGCGCACCACGACGAGGAGCAACTGGCCGCGCTCGTCGCGGTGATCGCCGTCATCAACACCTTCAACCGGGGCAACGTCATGCTCCGGCAGCCCGCCGGGGACTACCAGCCGGGGCAGCGCTTCTGACGGCCCGCCCGGCGCGTACGTTCACCCGCGTCCGCGCCGGGCCCACCCCGGCGTCCACACGTCGTCGTCCGCCGACCGGCCCGGGTACGCGGCGGCGAGGTGGGCGCGGAGCGCGGCGAGGGCCGGGTGGGCGTTGTCCGCGCGCCACAGCAGCGAGTGCGGGTAGACCGGCGTCGGGCCGTGCAGCGGGACGCGCCGCAGGTCGTGCCCGGCGGGCCAGACCAGCGGGGTGCGCTCGCTGACGACGGTGGCGAGCGTCGCGGAGGCGGCGATGGTGTCGAGCAGCGGCTCGATGCCGAAGTCCGGGCCGATCGCGTCGACGGTGCAGCCGAACGTGGCGGCGAACTCGTCGTAGTACGCCGCCCATTCGGTCCCCGGAGCGTTGCCCGGCATCCAGATGCGGCGCCCGGCGAGCCGCGCGGGCGCGACCGACGCGGCGCGCGCGAACTCGTGCGACGGCCCCGTGAACAGCTGGAGTTGCTCGTCCAGGACCGGCATCGTGCAGATCTCCGGGGGGAGTTGCCGGCCGGGCATCGTCACGGCGCGGAACGTCGCGTCGATCGTGCCGGACCGTACGGCGTCGACGGCGGTGTCCGAGTCGAAGAGGGTCACCACGTCGAGCGGCACGTCCGGGTGCGCGGCGTGGAAGCCGCGCAGCAGGCCCGCCACCGAGAGGCGGCGGCCGATCACGTCGACGCGCAGCGGGCGGCTGCCCGGCCGTACGGAGGCCGCCGCCCGCTCCTCCGCCGCCAGCAGCGCGCGGGCGTGGGGCAGGAACGCCTGCCCGTCGATGGTGAGTTCGGCGCCGCGCGCCGTACGGCTGAACAGCCGCACGGCCAGCTCCCGTTCGAGCAGCGCGACCCGTTTGGAGACGGCCTGCGGGGTGATCGCCAAGATGGCGGCGGCTTCCTGGAACTGTCCCGCGTCGGCGGCGGCGACGAAGGTGCGTACGGCGGTGAGGTCCACGCCCGCCATCCTAGGGAGACAACGGATCGTTGCCTCTCCTGGTCGAAATCACTGTGTGATCCCGGTACGGGTCGCTGGAACCGAGGTCTCCGGTCAACCACCCGATGCGTGGCCGTCACCGAGCGGCGCCACCCCTCCCCGCCGCCCGTACGGCCCGGGTGGACGCGACGACGCTCGCGTCGGACGCCAAGGGCGCGTTCGGCGCGGAGCGCTGGGCGGGGAGCGGGAGTCGAGGCGTACGGCGCGGGCCTCGGCGGGGTGGCGTACGGGCCTCAGTGGTCCCAGGTGATCGTGCCGTGCTCGTCCATCACCGGGTGCGTCCGCGACGGCTCGGAGACGTCCGTGTCCGACGGGCGCGGCCCCTCGGGACCGTCCGGGCCGAGCCGCACCAGGCTCTGCGTGCGGACGATGCGGAAGCAGCGGCCCCGTACCCGCAGCGTGTCCTCCTGGTGGGCGGACCGGTAGCGCGCGGCGGCCCGCGCGTAGTCCGCGGTCTCGGCGGGGTCGTAGTGGTGGATACGCGGCCAGAACTCCTCCATCGCCGTCGCCAGGCTCCGCCGCGCGTCGTGCGGCGTGGGCTGCGGCCCCACCAGCGGCTCCCAGCTGTCCGGCTTCTCCTCCACCGCCGTGAACGTCGCGGGCAGCAGCGTCACGCCCGGGTGCGTCGCCAACGCGCGGGCGGAGTCCCGGCGTACGTCGCGGGGGTAGCGCTCGGCGGTGTAGCACAGCCGGGCCAGCGCCTTGCGCTCCAGCAGCTCCATGCCCGCCGCGGGCTGCCGGGGGTCGATGACGTGGCCGGTGACGCGGGACGGCGTACGCCGCCTCCGTGGCGCCCAGTCGGGCACGGCCGGTTCGGGGTCGGTGGGGCGCGGCGGCTCCATGCCGCCGGGGCCGAGGCGGGCGAACTCGTCGCCGCGCAGCACCCGGTAGCGCACCCCGCCCGCCGTCACCTCGTCGACCGGTTCGGTCTCCAACCGGGCCACGGCGTCGAGGAGTTCGCGGCGCGTGCCGGGCGAGTCGGCGTCGTCCTTCGCCTTGAACCAGAGGTGCGAGTTGAGGCCGTCCCGCGCGTCCTGCGGATAGCCGTCGGACATGGTGCACAGCAGCCGCCAGCCCGAACTCCCCGCCGCCTGCTGGGCGTAGCCGAAGACGGGCCCGCGCAGCACCACGTACGGGTAGCGGTGGCGCCGGTCCCACGCGTCGGCGTCCCTGACCCGCGCGACGGGGTCGTCCTCCTGCCCGGTGTGCGGGTTCGGCGGTCCCGGTGGCACTTCGTGGTCAGGCATACACGCATTGTCCGCACGGGAACGGCGCCGTGTCAGGTGGTTGCGCCGGATCGTGCGCCGCGCGGCCGTTTTCGGCCGGTCCCCGCCCCGGCTCCGTACGGCCCGGGTGGCACGCGGGCGCGCGGGACGTGCGCCGACGGCACGCGTACGGGCGCCCGGGGTGCGGAAAGGCGCGTACCGGCGCGGCGCAGCGGGCACACCCCGCGTACGACGCGAAGCGGGAGGAGCCCGAAGTGTCCCTCTACATCTGCTCGTTGATCTACGACGAGGACAGCAACGGACGGCAGCGGATACCCGACGACGACGCGTACCACGTGGTGCGCTTCCCGTACGGCACGCACGAGTCGTCCGACGTCCACAACATGCACCCGTTCACCCAGCCGGACGGGAAGACCAGCAGCTACCCGGACGCCCGCTCCGGGCTGATCTGGCCCGCGGCCGAGGGGTGGGGCGTCCTGGACGCGATGGTGCAGTGGGAGGCCGGGCCGTACACGGAGCTGCGGGACCAGTTCGTGCGGGACCCGCTGTCGCTGACGGAGTCCCCGCTGGACACGACCGCCACGGACCACCGGCGGCCGTCGCCGGGGATGCAGTGCTTCACCAAGCAGCACTCGCTGTTCGTGCACCCCTCGACCCCGCTCGCGCTGCGCGTGGCCCACAACGCGGGCCGGTCGCTGCGCCTGGTGCACGCCCAGTTCAAACTGGCCGTCCACACGGACGTGCACCAGGGGTGACGCCACGGGCGGCACGGACGGCACGGACGGCACGGGGGGCCGGGGGCCCGGGTGACCGGCCCGCCGGGCCGCCGCCGCCGCGTCCGCCGGGTGGGCGTCAGCCGTCCAGGTCGACCGCCAGCGGCTTGCCCCAACCGTCCGCGAAGAACGTCTCGGCCAGCGGCCGCCGGGCGCGTGCCGCCGTCTCGCGGTCCCGCAGGTCGTCCGGCAGCAGGTCGGCCTCGGCCAGTACGCCCACGGCGGTGACGGAGAGCGGCCGGGCGCCCGCCGGGACGCCCAGGCCGGTCCGCAGCGCCTCCGCGTCGAAGCCGCCCATCTGGTGCGCGTGCAGCCCCAACGCGTGCGCCTGCACGGAGAGTTGGGCGACGGCGAGGCCGGTGTCGTAGGCGGAGCCGTGGTGCGGCTCGCCGCCGTCCGGGAGTTCGGCGGCGACGGCCGCGATCAGCGCCGAACTGGTGCCCGCCCAGAGCTGGTTACCGGGTACGAGCGCCTCGAAGATCCGCTTGTACGTGGTGTCGCCACGGCGGCCGACGAGGAAGCGCCACGGCTGCGTGTTCCGGGCGGACGGCGCCCAACGGGCCGCCTCCAGCAGCGCGACGAGCTGCTCGTCACCCAGCTCGTGGGCGGCGTCGAACGAACGCGGGCTCCAGCGCTCGGCGAGCAGCGGGTGGACGGCCACGGACGTGTCGGCGGTACGAGGGGACATCAGGTGCCTCTTTCGGGTGCGGGTGTTCACGGTGGGGGTGCGCGCGGCGCGGGTGGCCGCGCACCGGAGTGCCGGGAGTCCGGGCCCGGGACCGGAGCCGGGCCGCGGGTGGCCGCGCGGCGACGATGACGGCGGCGGGCGCCCGCCGGGACGGCGGGCGGGGCGGGACGGCGGACGGCGTCCGGGGCGCGGTGTCAGCTTCCGGCGGGACAGGCCGTGGTGGTCACACGCACGTAGTCGACGTGGCGGCGGATCACGAGCACGGTCATACCGCCAGCAAAGCACAGCCGCCACGCGCCCGGCCAACGGCCCCGGCCCGTACCGGCAGCCACGGGGACGGCGCGCGCCCGGCCCGCGCACGGCACGTGCCCGGCGCACCCGGACGCCCCATGTGTCCTGTTTCACGCGGTTCTCCGTTGCGGGCACGGGTCCTCGCGTTGCGTGCGCTTTGCGGTCTCGTCATCGCCGTGTGCAGCCCTTGAGCGACGCTGCGGAGTCGGCAAGCATCCTCGTACCGGCACCGGAGCGCACCGCGAGGCGCCCCCGGGCCGGGGGCCCGGCCGACCACCGGGCCCGCCACCGTACGGCCGACGCGACCGGTCGACGGCACCACCCCACCCCCGAGGAGCCTTGCCATGTCCGCACCCAGGAGATCCCGTACCCGTCTGCTCGCCGCCGCGATAACCGGCGCCGTCACGCTCACCGCCGGGCTGACCGTCTCGGCCGCCCCCGCCGGAGCCGCGCCCGCCGAGGGCACGGTGCTCGGCGCGCACGCCGCCGGAGCGGTCGACGGCTCGTACGTGGTGCTGCTGCACGACACGTTCGCCAAGCCCGAGAAGCGGGACCTCGCCGCCGAGTACGGCGGCGCGCTGAACCGCGACTTCGCCTCCATCGACGGCTTCTCCACCAGGGGCCTCAGCGCGGCCGAGGCCCGGCGGCTGGCCGCCGACCCGGCCGTGGACAAGGTCGTGCAGAGCAGGACGTTCACCGTGACGGAGACCCAGACCGACCCGCCGTCGTGGGGTCTCGACCGCGTCGACCAGCCGGATCTGCCGCTGGACGGCTCGTTCACGTACCCGGACGGCGCGGGCGAGGGCGTCACCGCGTACGTCATCGACACCGGTGTCCGCATCAGCCACGAGGACTTCGGCGGTCGCGCCTCGTACGGCTTCGACGCCGTGGACGGCGACGAGGAGGCCGACGACGGGCACGGCCACGGCACGCACGTGGCGGGCACGCTGGCGGGCGCGGCGCACGGCGTGGCGAAGAAGGCGGAGGTCGTCGGCGTCCGCGTGCTGAACGACCAGGGCTCCGGCACCACCGAGCAGGTCGTGGCGGGCATCGACTGGGTGACCGAGCACCACGACGGCCCGTCCGTCGCAAACCTCAGCCTCGGCGGCGGCGCGGACGAGGCGATCGACACGGCCGTACGGGAGGCCGTCGCGTCGGGTGTCACCGTGGCCGTGGCGGCGGGCAACTCCAGCGCGGACGCGAGCGGTTACTCCCCGGCCCGGGTCGAGGAGGCGCTGACCGTGGCGGCGAGCGACGACGCCGACGCGCAGGCGTACTTCTCCAACTACGGCTCCGTCGTGGACCTCTACGCGCCGGGCGTGGACATCGTCTCCGCCTCGAACGCCGCCGACGACGCGACGACCACGTACTCCGGCACCTCCCAGGCCACCCCGCACGTCGCGGGCGCCGCGGCCGTCTACCTCACCGCGCACCCCGACGCCGCACCGGCGGACGTGGCGACCGCGCTGGGTGACGCGGCGGCGGCCGACCGGATCGGCGACCCGGGCGAGGGCACCCCGAACAAGCTGCTCCAGATCACCGAGTGAGCGGCGCGGGTCCGCTCCCCGCACCGGGGCGGACCCGCACCCCACCGGGCCGGTCGTGGCGTACGCCGCGGCCGGTCCGCGCGCGTGACCACGGCCGCCGCCCGCGTGCCGGAAAGCCCCGACGCCCGTATGGCGACACACTCCGTCCCACATCACGAGACACCGTTGTGTCGAACAGCCGCCTCGTACAAGCTTCTGGGCATGCCGCACACCCGCCTCCCCCAGCACACCGCCTTCCGGCTGGTGCTGCTCGGCGTGGACGCGCACGCGGTGTCCGACATCCACTGTCGCTGACCGCCGGGTTCCCCGGGGCGTTCCGCCCGGACCCGGACTCCGACCCAGGCACTTCCGCGTGCCGTCGGTGCGGTCCCGCACGTTCAGCCACGTTCAGCGCTCTTCGCGGCTGCCTTCCGACGGCACTTCCCGCTGTGAAAGGCGTCCCTCTCCCATGCGCGTACTCCCGCGTGACCGCAGACCCGCCCTCCCGCGCGCCGCCGCCACGGCGTCCGTCACCCTCGCCCTGCTCGGCGGCGCCGTCGCCTGCGCCGGTCCGCAGGACGACGGTTCGGGCGGCGGCGACGGCAAGCCCGCCGAGGGCGGCACCCTGACCGTCCTCAACTCCGACGCGCAGTCGGACTTCGACCCCGCCCGGCTCTACACCTCCGGCGGCGGCAACGTCCCCTCGCTCGTCTTCCGCACCCTCACCACCCGCAACCGCGCCGACGGCGCGAAGGGCACCGAGGTCGTGCCCGACCTGGCCACCGGCCTGGGCAAGCCCAGCGAGGGCGCGAAGGTGTGGACGTACGAGCTCAAGCCCGGCCTGAAGTACGAGGACGGCTCCCCGATCACCTCCGCCGACGTGAAGTACGGCGTGGAGCGCAGCTTCGCGGCCGAACTGTCCGGCGGCCCGCCGTACCTGCGGGACTGGCTCATCGGCGGCGACCGCTACGAGGGCCCGTTCGGCAAGGGGAAGAAGGAGCTGGACTCCATCGAGACCCCCGACGACCGCACGATCGTCTTCCGGCTGAAGAAGGGCGTGGGCGACTTCCCGTACGTGGCGACGCAGACGCAGTTCGCGCCCGTACCGAAGGCGAAGGACACCGGCACCGACTACGAGAAGCACCCGCTGTCGTCCGGCCCGTACCGCGTCGTGAAGAACACCAACGACGGCGAACGCCTCCAACTCGCCCGCAACAAGCACTGGTCGGCGAAGACCGACAGCGAGCGCAAGGCGTACCCGGACACCGTGGACGTACGTTCCGGGCTGGACCCGGCGGTCATCAACCAGCGCCTGTCGACGAGTTCGTCCGCCGACGCGAAGGCCGTCACCACCGACACCAACCTCGGCCCGGCCGAACTCGCGCGCGTCGGCAGCGACAAGGAGCTGAAGGAGCGCGTCGGCGTCGGCCACTTCGGCTACACCAACTACCTCGCGTTCAACCCCGACGTGAAGCCGTTCGACGACCCGGCCGTGCGCAAGGCCGTCGCGTACGCGATCGACCGCGCCAGCGTCGTCAACGCGGTCGGCGGCTCGTCGCTCGCGGAACCCGCGACGACGTTCCTGCCGAACCAGAAGGCGTTCGGGTACACCCCGTACGACCACTTCCCGGCGGGCCGCGGCGGCGACCCGGACAAGGCCAGGGAGGTGCTGGCGAAGGCGGGCCACCGGAACGGGATCACGCTGACGCTCACCCACTCCACCGAGGACGGCGAGACCGGGCCGAAGATCGCGGCGGCCGTGCAGCAGTCCCTGAAGAAGGCGGGCATCCGGGTCCGGCTGGAGGGGCTGGAGAACAACGCGTACGACGAGAAGCGCTGGGACGCGGAGGACGCCCCCGGCCTCTACCTCTCGCGCTGGGGCGCGGACTGGCCCGCCGGGTACCCGTTCCTGGCACCGATCTTCGACGGACGCCAGATAGTCGCGAACGGCGCCAACTTCAACCACGCCAAGCTCGACGACCCGGCCGTGAACAAGGAGTTCGACGACGTCCAGCAGCTCACCGACCTGGACGCGGCCGCGAAGCGGTGGGGCGCGCTGGACAGCCGGATCGGTGAACAGGCCCTGTCCGTACCGCTGTTCCACCCCGTGTACCAGCGGCTCGTCGGCAAGGACGTGAAGAACGTCGTCATCAGCGACTGGACCGGAGTCCTGGACGTGTCGCAGGTGGCGGTCAGGTAATGGCGGTACGGCAGGAGACAGCGGTGCGGGACTCGGTGACCCCGCTCGGGGCCACCGGCCCGGCGCCCGGGCCCGGGGGCGTGTGGCGGCGGCTGCGTACGCGGCCCGCCGCCCTCGCCTCCGGCGGGGTGCTGGCCGTGCTCGTGGCGGCGGCCCTCGCCGCGCCGCTGCTCACGGCGCTGGCCGGGCAGGACCCGTACGCGTACCACGGCGACCTCGTCGACTCGGCGCGCGGCGGCGCCCCGCACGGCGCGTTCGGCGGCGCGAGCGGCGCGCACTGGCTCGGCGTCGAACCGGGCACGGGGCGCGACCTGTTCGCGCTGCTGCTGCACGGCGCCCGGGTGTCGCTGCTCGTGGCCGCCGGGGCGACGCTGCTCCAGGTCGTCGTCGGGCTGGCCGTCGGCCTCACCGCGGCCCTCGGCGGCCGGTGGGCGGACCGGCTCCTCAGCCGCGTCACCGACGTGATGGTGGCGCTGCCGATGCTGGTGCTGGCCATCGCGCTGACCACCGTCGTACCCGGCGACTTCCCCCGCCCGCTGCTGCTGGTCCTGGTGATGGGTCTGCTCGGCTGGGGCGGCGTGTCCCGCGTCGTACGGGCCCGGACGATGGCCCTGCGCGGCCTCGACTTCGTCGCCGCCGCCCGCCTCGGCGGCTCCGGACGGCTACGGGTCGCCCGCCGCGAACTGCTGCCGTCGCTGGCGGCGCCGGTCCTCACGTACGCCGCGATCCTGCTGCCGTCGAACATCGTGCTGGAGGCGTCCCTGTCCTTCCTCGGCATCGGCGTGAAACCGCCGACGCCGTCCTGGGGTCAGCTGCTGTCGACGGCCACGACCTGGTACCGGGCCGATCCCGCGTACGTGCTGCTGCCGTCCGGGCTGCTCTTCGTGACCGTGCTGGCGTTCACGGTGCTCGGTGACGCCGTACGCGCCGCGCTCGACCCGCGCGAGGCGAGCCGCCTGCGGGTGGGGACGCGCGGGGAGCGCGCTGAACGGCCCCTGGAAGGCGGGGAGTCGGTGCACGTCGGCACACGACTCGCCGGGAGCGGCGCGAAGTCGGCGGACACCGGCACGCGACTCCCCCGTACCGGTGCGGAGTCGCCGGTGCCGCACGAGGAGAAGGCCCCGTGAACGCTCTGTTGTCCGGCGCGCGCTTCACCGCGAAGCGCCTGGTCGGCGCCGCGCTGGTGCTGCTGGTGCTGTCCGTCGCCCTCTACTCCCTCTTCTACCTCCTCCCCGGCGACCCCGCCCGGCTCGCCTGCGGCGAGCGCTGCGACCCGTCGCAGGTCGCGCAGGTACGCGAACGGCTGGGCCTGGACGAGCCGGTGCACGCGCAGTACGCGCACTTCCTCCAGGGCCTGTTCACCGGGCGGGACTACTCGGCGGGCACCTCCGTACGGCACTGCGCCGCGCCCTGCCTCGGCCTGTCCCACCAGAACGACCAGCCGGTCAGCACCCTCATCGTCGAGGGCTTCCCGGCGACGCTGTCGCTGGCGGTCGGCGCGATGACGCTGTGCCTGCTGCTCGGCGTCGGCACCGGGCTGCTGTCCGCGCTGCGCCGCGGCGGGATCACCGAGCGCGTACTGACCGTGCTGACCCTCGCCGGCACCGGCACCCCGGTGTTCCTGCTCGGGCTGCTCCTGCTGATGGTGGTGTGCGCGTACCTCCGCTGGCTGCCCTTCCCGTCGTACGTGCCGCTGGCCGAGGACCCCGAGCAGTGGGCCTGGAACATGCTGCTGCCCTGGCTGACCCTCGGCCTCTTCGAGAGCGCCAAGTACGCCCGCCTCACCCGCGCTTCGACCCTGGAGGTGCTGGCCGAGGACCACATCCGCACGTTCCGCGCGTACGGCGTCGGGGAACGCGCCGTCGTCGCCCGGCACGCGCTGCGCGGCGCGCTGCCCCCGGTGATCGCCCTCGGCGCGCTGGACCTCGGCACGATGCTGGGCGGGGCGATGATCACCGAGTCGCTGTTCGGGCTGCCCGGTCTGGGGCGGCTGCTCATCGGGAGCGTCCGCGACGTGGACCTGCCGGTGGTGGTCGGTGTCGTGCTGGTCATCGGCACGGCCGTCGTCGTCGCCAACGCCGTCGCGGACGTCCTGCACGCGCTCGCCGACCGAAGGGTGCTCCCCTCATGACACCGCGGACCGCACCGGGCACCGACGCACCGGGCACCGACGCGCCGGACACCGACGCCGAGCCGGGCGCCGTACCCGAGGCGGGCGCCGTACCGCCCGCGTCCGGCGCGCTCGTCCAAGTCGACGGACTGACCGTGGACTTCCCCGTCGGCGGCGGCACCGTACGGGCCGTGGACGGCCTCTCGTTCCGGCTGGAGGCGGGCGGCGCGCTCGGCATCGTCGGGGAGTCCGGCTCGGGCAAGAGCACCGTCGCGCAGGCCCTGTTGGGGCTGCACCGGGGCACGGGCGCCCGGCTCGGCGGCACCGTACGGGTCGACGGTACGGACGTGGGGGCCGCGTCCGTACGGGAGTTGCGCGCCCTGCGCGGCGCGACCGCCGCCATGGTGTTCCAGGACCCGCTGTCCTCCCTCGACCCGTACCTGGCCGTCGGCGCGCAGATCGCGGAGGTGCAGCGCGCGCACGACCCCCGGCTGTCGCGGCGCGCGGCGCGGCGACGCGCCGTGGCCGTGCTGGACCGGGTCGGCGTCCCCGACGCGGCACGGCGCGCGCGGTCCCGGCCGCACGAGTTCAGCGGCGGGCAGCGGCAGCGGGTGCTCATCGCGATGGCGCTGGCCTGCGCGCCGCGCGTGATCGTCGCGGACGAGCCGACGACGGCGCTGGACGTGACGGTGCAGGCGCAGATCCTCGACCTGCTGCACGAGGTGCGCACGGAGACCGGTACGGGCCTGCTGCTCGTCTCGCACGACCTCGGCGTCGTCGCGGGCAGCGTGGACGACATGCTGGTGATGCGGCACGGGCGCGTGGTCGAACGCGGCCCCGTCGCCCGCGTGTTGGGCGCTCCCGCCGAGCCGTACACCCGCGAGCTGCTCGCCGCCGTCCCCCGCGTGGAGACCCCGCGGAGGCGACCGCCGGACCTTCGGAAGCGGGCCGGTGCCGGAACGGGCGGGACGCGGGCGGACGGCCCGCTGCTCGAAGCCGTGGGCGTACGGCGGGAGTTCGGGCGCGGCCGGGACCGTACGGTCGCCGTGGACGACGTCTCGCTGACCGTCGCGGCGGGCGAAACGTTGGGCGTCGTGGGCGAGTCGGGCAGCGGGAAGACCACCCTCGGCCGGATGCTCGTACGCCTCCTCGCCCCGACCCGGGGCACTGTCCGCTACGACGGGCGCGCGCTCACCGGCGTACGCGGCGACGTGCAGATGGTCTTCCAGGACCCGGTCTCGTCCCTCAACCCGCGCCGCAGCGTGGGCGAGTCCGTCGCCGACCCGCTGCGCGCCGCAGGAACCCTCACGGACGCGGAAGTCACCCGGCGCGTACGGGAGTTGCTGGAGCGCGTCGGCCTCGACCCGGACGCGTACCACCGCTACCCGCACGAGTTCAGCGGCGGCCAGCGGCAGCGCGTGGGCATCGCCCGCGCCCTCGCGCCCGAGCCGCGACTGATCGTCTGCGACGAGCCGGTGTCCGCGCTGGACGTCACCACGCAGGCCCAGATCCTGGAGCTGTTGGCGCGGCTCCAGGGGGAGTTGGGGCTGGCACTGGTGCTGATCGCGCACGATCTGGCGGTCGTGCGGCAGGTCAGCGACCGGGTCGCGGTGATGCGCCGGGGCGTGGTCGTGGAGGAGGGGCCGGTGGACACGGTGTACGACGCGCCGCGCGACCCGTACACCCGCGCGCTGCTCGCCGCCGTCCCCGTGCTCGACCCCGTCGAGGCGGCGGCGCGACGCGCGGCCCGCCGGGGCGCGACGGCCGAACACGCCCCCGGCTGAGAGGAGTTGGAGGAAGGACCGGCCGCCTCAGTCGAGCAGGATGGCGCGCAGGTTCGGCGTCAGGTGCCGGACCAGCTCCTGCTCGGACATGGTGGCCAGCGGTCCGCTGCGGAGCACGTACCGCGCGAACGTCACGCCGATCAGGTACGCGCCCGACGAGCTGACGCGCCGGTCGACGTCCGGCCCCGGGATCACCTGCCGGTACATCTCCAGGGCCTCGTCCTGCATCGCGGCGAACAGCCGCTTGGCGGCCTCCTCCTCCGAGGCCGCCGCGCGGATCAGCGCGACGAAGGGGTCGCCGCTCCCGCTCTCGGACATGCGCCGGACGTACGACTGCGCCACGCGCTTCGGCAGCGACCCGAGGTCGCCCGCCACCTCGGCCATCAGGTTCCGCGAGCCGGGGACGGCCGCCACGAACAGCTGCTCCTTCGACCCGAAGTGCCGGATCACCAGGCCGTGCGTCACACCCGCGCGGCGGGCGACCTCCCGGATCGTCGTCTTCGCGAAGCCCCGTTCCGCGAAGGCGGCGCGGGCGGCCTCCAGGATCGCGAACCTCCGTACCTCCGGCTCCCGCGTCCGCTTCCCGACCGGTCGGGCCGACCCGTTCCCGTCCTCGGCGTGCCCCGGCTTCGACTGCGCTGCGTCCATGCCGCCAGTGTACGGATGGTCACCGAAACCGCTTCCGGAACCCCCCGCACCCGTACGTCCGGCTGGAACCCTCCGCGCACCCCGGAACGCTTTCGGATCACTCGAAACCCTTGCCCCGTGGGTCACTTGGCCGCCGAAGCCTTAGTGACCAACTGGACACGAAGGGAGCGGGGTCGTACGGTAATAAGTATCCAAGTGGTCACCAAGAGGGGCGGCGGCGCACCGCCGTCCCCCCGTGGAAAGGACTCCCCATGGCACCCGAACCCCTCACCCCGGCCGACACCACCGTGGTCCTCGTCGACTACGCCGTGGGCTTCGCGAACCTCCTCGGCTCCCACGACCTGGCGCAGCACGTCAACAACGTCGTGGGTCTCGCCAAGACCGCGAAGTGGTACGGCAGCGGCCTGGTCGTCACCAACGGCGAGTCGACCAAGCCGTCCGGCCCGCTCTACCCCGAACTCCTCGACGTCCTCGGAGACCACCCGGTCATCGAGCGGGCGGTCGACTTCGACTCCTTCCGCGACGAGCGGTTCGCCGCGGCGGTCCGCGCCGAGGGCCGGGAGAACCTGGTGATCGGCGGCATCGCCACGGACGGCTGCGTCCTCCAGACCGCGCTCGGCGGAATGCGCGCCGGATACCGCGTCCACGTCGTCGTCGACGCCTCCGCCAGCCTCTCCACCGAGGCGCACGACGCGGCCGTCCAGCGCCTGACACTGGCCGGGGCCGTCCCGGTCACCTGGTTCTCGCTGGCCGCCGAGTTCCAGCTCGACCCGCGGTTCCACGACGCTCCCCACCGACTGCGGCTGATGCGGGAGAACGTTCCCGCCATGGCCATGAGCGCCAGGTCGTTCGGCAACGCGCACGACCTGGGCAGGAAGGCCGGGCAGGCCGCCTGACGCGCCGCACACCCCGGAGCGACGGGACCCCGGGGGAACGGGCCTCCGAAAGCACGGACCCCCGGGAGAACGGGGTCAGCCCGCGAGGTCCAACCACTCCCCCACGGCGAGTTCGCGGGCGCGCCGCCCCGCGTGCGTACGGAACTCCCCCGCCGGGTCGGCGACCTCCACGTAGCCCGGGATCTTCTCCCGCTGCTGCGGCTCGTAGTGGATCGGCACGGCGTACCGCGCGTCGAGTATCTCCGCCGCCGCTGCCGCCTGCGCCGGGTCCATCGCGGCGGGCAGCGGGCTCGGCGGCTGGAGGTGCGGGGCGTCCACCACGGCGCCGTTCGCGGGCAGGAACACCGCGTCGAACGGGCTGAAGCGGCGGGCCACGAGCCACCAGTAGCCGTGGAACATCGTGTCGCCGCCGTGGAAGACGCGCAGCCCCTCGGCCTCCACGACCCAGTTCAGCTGCGGGTCGCCGAGCCCGTCCACGGAGGGGACGGCGGTGACGCGGAACGGGCCGAGGTCGCGGGTCGCCCAGGTGTCCACCGTCTCGGCGGCCAGCCGGTGCCGGGTCAGCTCGCCCTCGGCCAGCAACGTCGTCTGGTTGTCCACGTCGTCGCCGTGACCGCGCGCGGGCCGCAGCACCGGCGCCCCCGACGCCAGCACGTCCGCGAGCGCGCCCGCGTCGGTGTGGTCCCGGTGCAGGTGCGTGACGAGCGCGGCCGTCGCCGTACCGCTCGGCTCCACCACCCAGTCGCCCGGCTTCCACGCCGTGAACAGCGGCGACAGGTCCCGCACGTAGTCGACCACCAGCCGCTCACCGCCCGCCACGACCTCCAGCCCGGCCCAACCCAACCGTCGTACCCGCATGTCGTACTCCCTCATTCCGTTCCGCCTCGTCCCGGCCCCGCCGCCACGCGTCCTGGTGGCGGCGACGGGGACCGACTGCGGCGAAATTAGCGTACGACCGTTCGTTAAGCAATAGCGTACGTCCGTACGCTATCCTCGCCCCATGTCACCACGACGCTCAGCGGCCGAAGCACAGGCCACCCGGGGGCGCATCCTCGACCGCGCCGCCGAGATCGCCTCCGAGGAGGGGCTCGACGGCATCACCATCGGCCGACTCGCGGAGGAACTGGAGATGAGCAAGTCCGGGGTGCACAAGCACTTCGGCACCAAGGAGACGTTGCAGATCTCCACGCTGGACAAGGCGTTCGTCGACTTCTGGCACCGCGTCGTCGAACCCGCCCTCGCCGAACCCCCGGGCCTGCGGCGGTTGCGCGCCGTCAGCGACCGCTCCGTCGACTACCTGGAGACGCCGCTCCTGCCCGGCGGCTGCCTGATGACGGCGGCACTCAGCGAGTACGACAGCCGCCCCGGCCGCGTACGCGACGCGGTCGCGGAAGTGTGGTCACGCTGGCGGGGCCAGCTCCGCGCGGACCTCACGGCAGCCGTCGACAACGGCGAACTGCCCGACGAATTCGACGTCGACCAGGCTCTGTTCGAGATCCTCGCCGCCGGACTCGCCCTCAACGCGGCCATGCAACTCCAGCACGACCACACGGCCGCCCCCCGCGCCCGCCGCGCCATCACCCGCGCCCTGACCCAGCCCTGAGGGGGCGGACACCCCCGTGTGGGTGGCCACCGATCCCGGCTTGGACGGAGTGACCGGACGGTTCTTCGTGGCACGCGAGGCGGTCTCCACCCCGAGCCACACACTGTCGCCCGAACGCTGCGAGGCCCTCTGGGAGCGCAGCGCGAAGCTGGTCGGCATGGAGCCCTGATCGACCGCGCCGGTGCGGGAGGCCCCACCGGCCGCCGGCCGACCGGGACCTCCCGTACGGCGTGCGCCGACGGCGGCGCGTCACCGGGTCGTCGTGGGTTGATCGGCGCGGGTGGGCCGCGCACGATGTGGTCATGCGGATACTCATGCCCCTGCCCGACCACGACTTCGACGTCACCGAGGTGGCCGTCCCGTGGAAGATGCTGACCGAGGCGGGCCACGAGGTGGTCGTGGCGACGGAGCGGCGCGGGACCGTTCCCGCCGCCGATCCGAAGCTGCTGGACGGGGTCCTGTTCGGGAAGCTGGGGGCGGAGCCGGAGCCCCGGGAGTTCTACCGGCGGCTGGTGGCCGACCCGGGTTTCCGTGGGGCGGTGGCCTGGGCGGACGTGGTGCCGGAGGAGTACGACGGGCTGCTGCTGGCCGGTGGGCACGCGCCGCGGATGCGGCAGTACTTGGGGTCGGAGGTGCTCCAGCGGAAGGCGGCGGCGTTCTGGCGGTTGGCACGGCCCGTCGCGGCCATCTGCCACGGCCCGCTGGTGCTGGCCCGCGCGCAGGACCCGGAGACCGGCCGCAGCCTGCTGCACGGGCGCCGCACGACGTGCCTGCCGCGGTATCTGGAGCGCTCCGCCCACCTGTTGACCGCGTGGCGCCTCGGCCGTTACTACCGTACGTACCCCGTGTACGTGGAGGACGAGATCACCGCCGCCCTCGCCTCGCCCGCCGACTTCCGGCGCGGCCCGCGCACCGTGTCGCGGCGGGGCACCGCCACCGACCACAGTCCGGCGTACGTGGTCGAGGACGGCACCTACCTCTCCGCCCGCTGGCCCGGCGACGCGTACCTGTTCGCCGAACGCTTCCTGGCCCTGCTGGAACGCGCCCCGCGCGCCTGACCCGCAGCGCCTGACCCCGCGCGCCCCCGACACGCGCCCCCGACGGTCACCCCCGCGTCAGGGCCTGGGCCGGGGGCGTGCGCAGGGCGCGGCGCGTGGGCAGCGCCGTCGTGGCGTACGCGATGCCCGCCACCGTCACCGCGACCGCGGGCAGCAGCCACACCGGGCCCGACGGCAGCGGCCGGTCGAGGAAGCCGACGCCGAGGAGGGCGAGGGGTACGGCGGACAGCAGCAGGCCGGTGCTGAGCGCGTAGCCGCAGACGAGCGCGGCCTCCCGCCGCATCATGGCCCTGACCTGCGCCGGGGTGGCGCCGATCAGTTGGAGCGTGGCGAACTCGTGGCGGCGCGCGGCCGTCGTGGCGACGAGCTTGTTGGCGATGCCGAGGAGGAGGTAGCCGAGGAGGACGGCCAGTACGGCGACGTTGATCCACAGCTCGGGCGGGGTGCCGCCGGACGCGTTCCAGCCGTCGTCCAGGGCCAGTTCGGGCCGCTCGTCGGCGAACGCGGCGAGCGCCGTACGGGCGGCGTCCGAACCGTCGGTGCGGACCAGCAGCTCCTGGTCGAGGCCGGTCGTGGTGTGGCCCGCCGCCAGGTCACGGGAGAGGGCGACGGGTCCGAGGCCGAGGCCGCGGGCGTACGTGGCGACCAGCCGGGCCCGTACGCGCGCGCCGTCCCCCAGCCGTACGGACACCTCGTCGCCGACGGACGCCTTCAACTGCCCGGCCGTCTCCCGGTCCAGGGCGACGGTCGCCCCCGACAGGTCGGCCAGGTCCCCCGACCGCACGTCGGGGTCCAGCACCTCGGGTGCCCCCGGCGTCAGGACGAGGGCCGAGCCGCTGCCGGTCTCCTCGCTGCCCGCGAAGTCGTACGTCCACAGTGCGGTCGTGGAGCTGACGGGTTCGGCGGCCCGTACGCCGGGGGTGTCCCGTACGGCGTCCGCGAGGTCGTCCGGCAGGCCGCCGAGGGCGGGGGCGGTGACGGTGAACTGCGCGCGCCCGGCGGCCTCGACGTCCGCGTCGGAGGCGGCGAGGACGGTGGTCTGCGTGAAGGCGTAGGTGAGGGTGAACACCACGGCCATGGCGAGGGTGGTGACGGCGCCCGCGACGCGCAGCGCGTAGCCGTGGCTGTTCGCGACCGCCAGCCACGCGGGGGCGGAGACGCGCGACGGCAGGCGGCGGGCCAGCGCCCCGGTCAGGCCGCGGACCAGTTCCGGGCCCGCCAGCGCGAGGCCGATCACGGCGACGATGCCGGACATGGCGGTGGACGCGGCGCCGATCTCCGTACGCGCCAGGAGCGGCGCGGCGGACAGCACGGTCGCGGCGACGATCAGCAGGAAGCCCGCGAAGGCGCGGCCCCTGGAGGGCGTACGGGGTTCGCTGCGGGACTCGGCGACGGCCTCCGTGGCGGGCATCCTCGACGTACGCCACGACGAGGCCCAGGCCGCCGCCCACACGACGGCGGACAGCAGCAGCGCGGCGGCGAGGGCGGGCAGCGGGCCGTGGGTGAGCGGCAGCGCGTCGGGCAACATGCCGACGTGGACGAGGAGTTGACGGAAGCGGCCCGCCAGCGGGTAGCCGAGGAGGATGCCGGGCACCAGCGTGACGGCGGTGACGAGCGCGGCCTGCGCGGCGGCGAGACGGCGGACCTGCCGGGGTACGGCGCCCACCGCGCGCATCAGGGCGAGGTCGCGGCGCTGGGCGGCGACCGACAGGGCGAGCGCGCCCGCGACGATGAAGCCGACGACCAGCACGGTGACGCCCGCGAGTGAACTCGCCAGCAAGGGAAGGACGTTGCGGGCGGCCAGCGCGTCGGGGGACTCCACGTCGCCGCGGCCGGGGCCGGTCGACACGGTGTAGCCGTCACCGCGGACGAGTCGGCGGGCCTGTTTGGCGACGGAGTCGCGGGCGTCCGGCTCGGTACGGAGCGCCACCAGGTCGACGGCGTCCGCGCGGTCGGCCGCGCGGTCGGCCTCGTCCGCGCGGTCGGCGGCGGCGCGCGCCCCGGCCGGGGCCTTGTCGCCCAACGCCCCCTCGCCGCCCGCGAGTCGGCGGGCCACCGGGTCCGCGAACCACACGCCGCCGCCGTCGGCCGTGACGACGCCCGACACCCGGTACGTGCCGCGCTGCCCGGCCGCGACCACCGTCAGCCGGTCCCCGGGGCGTACGCCCGCCGCCTCCGCCGTGGCCCCGTCCACGGCGACCTCGCCGGGCCCGGAGGGCGCCGCGCCCGCGAGCCGCGCACCGGTCGCGCCGGTCGCCGCGTCGGACGAGCCCGTACCGGCACCCGAACCCGTACCCGCGCCGTCCAGCAGGCCGGTCGACGACCAGCCGTGCCCGGCGCCCTCCGGGTCGGCGGCGGTCACGGGGCGGCCACGCGCGTCGAGCACGGCGGCGGGGAAGCTCACGTCCCCGACGGCCGTCTCGACGCCGGGCAGCCGCGCCAGCCGTTCGGCCAACCCGCCCGGCACGCGCGCCCGTTCGGGCAGCGCGAGCGGCGGTTCGCCGGTGTTCGGGCGGTACGACTGCGGGGCCGAGACGACCACGTCGGCGCGCGCCAGCCGGTCCACCGGCGCGTGCGACGACAGCCCGGACTCGGCGAGCACGCCGACGGAGGTGAGGACTGCGGCGCCGCCGAGCGTCGCGCAGGCGACGGCGACGAGCGCGGCGATCCGGTGCCGAGCCGTACGCAGGGCCAGATACAGCATCGTCCTACTCCGTTTCCAGCGTGGTGATGCGGTGCGCCAGCTCCGCCGCCGTCGGCGCGTCCACTGTGTCGACGACCCGCCCGTCGGCCATGACCAGCGCCCGGTCGGCGCGCGCGGCGGCGGCCGGGTCGTGGGTGACCATGACCACCGTCTGGCCGAGGTTCGCGACCAGGTCCCCGAGGAGGCCCAGCACCTCGCGCGCCGTACGCAGGTCCAGCGCGCCCGTCGGCTCGTCCGCGAAGACGACCGCCGGGCGGGACACCAACGCGCGGGCGATGGCGGCCCGTTGCTGCTGGCCGCCGGACAGCTCGGCCGGGCGGTGCGCCAACCGGCCGTCTAGGCCGACGCGTTCGACGAGCATGCGCAGCCACGCGCGGTCCGGCGCCTTCCCGGCCAGCCGCAGCGGCAGCGTGATGTTGTCCGCGACACTCAGCGACGGCACGAGGTTGTACGACTGGAACACGAACCCCACGCGGTCCCGCCGGAGTTCGGTGCGGCGCGTCTCGTCGAGGCCGCTGATCTCCGTACCGTCGATCCGCACGCCGCCCGACGTCGGCGCGTCCAGCCCGGCCGCGCAGTGCATCAGGGTGCTCTTGCCGGACCCGGAGGGCCCCATCACGGCGAGGAACGTGCCGGGGCGCACCGCGAGGGACACCTCGTGCAGGGCGGTCACGCCGCCCGCGTACGTCTTGGTGACGCGGTCCAGGGCCACGGCGGGCGTCTCCCGCGCCGCGTACGGGTCGGGCGCGGCGTACGGTCCTGCGGGCGCGGTCCTCATCGCCGCCGCCCGCGGTAGTGGTGGACGACGAGCGCGGTCGCGCAGGCCAGCGTGAGCAGCCCGAAGCCGATCCCGGCGGCGACGCTGGCGCCCGTACCGGAGAAGACGGCGTTCGCCGCCGCGCACACCACCAGCACCGTCCACAGCACGGGGCGCAGCCAGGCCCGCTCGGAAGGTACGGGTGCGGGGTCGGGGCCCGGGGCGGCGTGAACCGGCGCGGGCACACGGGGGTCGGGCACGTCGGTGAGGCGGTAGGGGTCCGGCACGGCGTCTCCTTCTCCGGGGCCGCCCGGCGGTGTGCCCACCGGCGGTTCCGGGGGGCCGTCCTGCGGCGGCTTTCGACGGTGGAAACGCTAGGAGCGGGACCCCTGCCCGTACGATCCCGTGGGCCGGTCAGCGGAGGTACAGCAGGCTGTACTCCTTCGCCCGCGGCCTGACACGCGGCGCGCGGGTGCCCTATCGTCACCGTTCCCGGCAGGGCACCTCCGCCCCCGGCGGAGCGGGAACGGGAGTGGCGATGCGTACCGATGCCGGGACGGGGGCGGACGCGGGTTCCGACCCGGGTGCCGACGCGCGGTCGGGGCCCGGCGCCGGGGCGCCGCGCCCGTCCGGTGGCCTGCGGCACGCCCTCGGCCGGGACGTACGGACCCGGGGCCGCATGTGCCTCGACGCGCTCGAACACCTCGTCGGCGGCCTCGGCACCGCCATCCTCGCGCTCGTCGGGCTGCTCTGGGTGGCCGCCGTGGCGCTGACCTGCCTGGTCGGCGTCGGCCTGCTGCTGGTGCCCCTCACCGCGCGCGGGGTGCACGCCGTGGCCGACCGCGAACGCGCCCGGCTGTCCCGCTGGGGCCCGGACGTCATCGGCCCGGCCCGGCCGCCGTCCGGCACCCGCGCCGTGCTCACCGACCCGGCCGTACGCCGCCAGGTGGGCTGGCTGGCCGCGCACTCCACGCTCGGCCTCGCCATCGGGCTGGTCGGTGTGACGTTGCCGTTCTCGGCCGTGCGGGACGTGACGTTCCCGCTGTACTGGCGGCTGATCCCGTCCGGCGACGCCGGCTACGCGCCGGAGTTCTGGGCCGTGCACGACTGGTGGGGCGTGCTGTCCGTGGTCCTCACCGGCCTCGGCTGGATCGCCGTGTTCGTCGGCTTCGGGCCGGGACTGGCCCGGTTGCAGGCGTGGCCCGGACGGCGGCTGCTGGCCGCGTCCCACGACACCGACCTGACGCTGCGCGTCGCGGAACTCACCGCGACCCGCGCCGCCGCCCTCGACGCGCACGCCGTCGAACTGCGCCGCATCGAACGCTCCCTGCACGACGGTACGCAGAACCGCCTCGTCGCCGTCTCCGTCCTCCTCGGCGCCGCCCGCCGCGCCGTCGCCCGCGACCCGGCCGCCGCCGACGCCGTGCTGGAACGCGCGCAGGACGCCGCCGAACAGGCCCTCGCCGAACTCCGTACCGTCGTCCGCGGCATACTGCCGCCCGTGCTCGCCGACCGCGGCCTGGCCGGTGCCCTCACCGGGCTCGCCGCCAACTGCGGGGTGCCGTGCCGCGCCGAGGTCGACGTGCCGGGGCGGTGCGCCGCGTCCGTCGAGGCCACCACGTACTTCGTCGTGGCCGAGGCGCTCACCAACGTGTCCCGGCACAGCGGCGCCCGGCAGGCAGCCGTGACCGTACGCAGGGAGGGCGGACGCCTCCTGCTGCGTGTCGAGGACGACGGGCACGGCGGTGCCGACGACACGCGCGGCTCCGGCCTCTCGGGGGTCCGGCGCCGCGTCGAGGCGCACGACGGGCGCCTCACCCTGACCAGCCCACCCGGTGGGCCGACGACACTCCAGGTGGAGCTGCCATGCGGATCGTGATCGCGGAGGACGACCTCCTGCTGCGGGAGGGCGTCGCGCTGCTGCTGCGCGCGGAGGGCCTGGACGTGGTGGCCACCACGGACGGCCCGGATACCTTCCTCGCGGCGGTGGACGAGCACCGTCCGGACGTCGCCATCGTGGACGTACGGATGCCGCCGACGCACACGGACGAGGGCATCGTCGCCGCCGTCGAGGCGCGGCGGCGGCTGCCGGGGCTGTCGGTGCTGGTGCTGTCGGCCTACGTGGAGCAGGCGTTCGCCACCGACCTGCTGTCCGAGGGCGCGAAGCGGCTCGGCTACCTGCTGAAGGAACGCGTGGGCCGCGTCGAGCAGTTCCTCGACGCGCTGCACCGCGTGGCCGACGGCGGTACGGCCATCGACCCGGAGGTCGTCGCGCAGCTCCTCACCCGCACCCGCGCGGACTCGGCGCTGGAACGGCTGAGCCCGCGCGAGCGGGAGGTGCTGGCGCTGATGGCCGAGGGCCTGGGCAACTCGACCATCGCGGAACGCCTCGTCGTCACCGACGGCGCCGTGCACAAGCACATCCGCCGGATCTTCGCCAAGCTCGACCTGTCCCCGACGGATCGCGTGGACCGCCGCGTCACCGCCGTGCTCCGCTACCTGGACGACACGCGCCGCGACTGAACTCCCGTACGGGGACGGGGGTTTCGGCCCGGCGCGCGCGTACGGGGGCGGCGGCGGTCCGCGCACGCCGGTGCCGTACGCCGCGGCCCGTACGCCCCGATCCGTACGTCCGGCTACCCGCGTTCCGGGTCGTGCGCGTCGAGGAACGCCTCCAGGCCCGCGAGGTCGTCGGAGTTGAGGAAGTCCACGTCCGCCGCGACGAGTTCGGCCCACAGCGCGTCGCGTGCCGCGCCCGCCGTGTCGGGCGTGGCCCAGAAGCGCACCGTCTGGCCGCGCCCGTGGGCCGTCGCGACGATGTCGCGCAGCTTCGCGCGCTCGGCCTCGGGGAAGGCGCCGGAACCGTTCCAGCCGAAGTGCTGCGTCCAGTTGTCGCTGATCAGCGCGATGAGCGAGGCGGGCGCGGCGGAGCCCAGGTCCGTGAGGCGCCCGTCGTAGAACGCCCGGCGCTCCGTCTGCTCCCCCATCGGCCCGCGCGCCGCGCGGTCGCCGGAGACGACGACGGTCACCGGGCCGCGTACCACCTCGCCGTCCCGGTACGTGGTGAACAGCTGCGGATAGGCGGCCAGTCGGCGGTCCAGCTCCAGGTACGTGGACGCGCCCTCCGTCTTCAGGTCGACGAGCAGCTGGAGGGAGGTGTCGTGACCCGCGTACACGGAACCGCCGTTGGCCTCGACGCGGGCCGCGAGGGGGTCGAGGTAGAGGGCTTCGAGGGTGCTGTCCGGGTCGCCCGAGTCGTGGCCGACCAGGAGTTGCCCGCCGACGAGGTGGATGTCCGCCTCGACGCTGCCGAAGCGGTGGTCGAGCGCGTCGAGCAGCGGGCGGGCGTGCTCGTAGTCGTTGTGCGCGTGGGCCCGTACGAGCGGGCGCGGGCCCTGTCGCGCACCGTCCGCCGCCCATGCCTGCGCGGGCAGGGCGACGGTGCCCGCGAAGGCGGCACCGAGGGCGGTGAGGGCTCTGCGGCGGGTGAGGAGGGGGGTCATGTCGTGCCTCCAGGAGTGTGGGGTGCCGGACGCGCCTCAGTGAGTATGCGCACCGTGGGGCGGAAAGACTCCTGTGGGGCGGTGAGTTGGCCGTCAGGCGGCCGTATGTTCACTTCACCGGCCCCCGGCCCCGGCCCCCGACCCCCGACATCCGGCATCCGCACGCCGAACGGGACCCCGCGCGTACGCCCCCACCCGTACGCCCGCCTCCGTAAGCCCCCCGTACGTCAGCCGAGCCGCGCCTGCGACATCGGGCGGGACGCGACGGCGTCGAGCGCCGCGCCCTGCTCGTCGTCGAGGACGAGCGTGCCCGCGGCGAGGTTCGCCTCCAGGTGCGCGACGCGCGAAGTGCCGGGAATCAGCAGCACGTTGGGGGCGCGGCGCAGCAGCCAGGCGAGGCCGACCTGTTCGGGGGTGCTGCCGAGCGACGCGGCGACGGCGCGTACGGCGGGCTCCTCGGTGACCTTCGGCAGGCCGGGGAAGCCGCTGCCGAGCGGGAAGAACGGCACCCACGCGACGCCCTCGGCCGCGCACAGCTCCAGCATGTCCTCGTTGTCGCGGGACACCATGCTGTACGCGTTCTGCACGCAGACGATCCCCGCGGGCAGCGCCCGCCGCAGCACCTCCATGGTCACCGCGCTGAGCCCGATCGCGCCGATCTTCCCCTCGTCGCGCAGCTCTGTCAGTACCGCCAACTGGTCCTCGACGTCCACCACTTGGTCCCCCTCGGCCGTGAGGCCGGGGCCGAGGTCGAGCCGCCGGAGGTTCACGATCGCGAGCCGGTCCGTACCGAGCGCGGCCAGATTGGCCTCGACGTCCGCGCGCAGCTGCTCGGGGCGCTGCGCCGGGCGCAGCGGCAGCGGGCCGTCCGGGTCGGGGGTGGCGCCGACCTTGGTCACGACGAGCACGCCGTCGTCGGGGCGTACGGCCTCGCGGATGAGGTCGTTGGTGAAGCCGTCGCCGTAGAACTGCGCGGTGTCGAGGTGGTCGACGCCCAGTTCCAGCGCGCGGCGCAGGACGGCGAGGGCGGCGGGGCGGTCGGCGTGCAGGCGTTCCAGCTGCATGACGCCGTAGCCGATGCGGGAGACGGTGCGTCCGGCGAACGCCCCGGCGCCACCGGGGCGCGCGGCGCCGGGTGCGGGGGTGTCCCGTGCTTCGGGTGTGGCCTGCGCGTCGGGGGTGCCGTGCGGGCTCGTGGGGCCGTGCGGGGTGCCGTTCTCGGGCATGGCGGAATCCCTCTCCGGGATGCGACGATAGGAGAAGCGGAGGTGTCTCCGCTAAGTCGACCGTAGCACTAACGGAGGTCCCTCCGCTTTGACTCGTCCCGAACGGGAGCCGCCGCGCGCCGCCCCCCGTACCGACCCGGTGGACCCGCCCGCGTCCGCGCCCGCACCCGCGTCCGGCGACACGCCCGCCGACCGGCCGCTGCGCGCTCACGCGCGGCGCAACCGGGAGAAGCTGCTCGCCGTCGCCCGCGCCCGGTTCGCGGAGTCCGGCGACGGCGTGCCGCTGGAGAACATCGCGCGCGAGGCGGGCGTCGGCATCGGCACGCTCTACCGCCACTTCCCCCAGCGCGAGGCGCTCGTCGAGGCCGTCTACGCCGCCGAGTTGGACGACCTCACGTCCAGCGCGCCCGGCCTCCTCGACCGGTGCGAGCCGGAGGAGGCGCTCCGCGCCTGGATGGACCGGTACGCGCTGTTCGCCGCCGCCAAGCGCGGCATGGCCGACACCATCCGCTCCGTCATCGCCTCGGGCCGCCTCCCGACCCCGGCCACGCGCGAACGCATCAACGCCGCCATCGCCACGATCCTCGCCGCCGGGGCCCGTACGGGCGGACTGCGCTCGGACGTCGAAGCCGACGACGTGACGGCGATGCTGCTCGGGGTGTTCCTGTCGACGGAGGCCACCAACTCCCCCGAGCGCACGGGCCCGTTGCTCGACCTGCTCGTCGACGCCCTGCGCCCCCGGACGTAGCCCCGCGCACCTGCCCGCCCCGCCCCCGGTCTGCCTTCGCCGCCGCCGCGACGGCCCGCCGTACGCTGAACGCCCGGCCGGGAGCGCCCCGTTCCGCCGCCGTACGAGGAGAGACACGAGCCATGATCTTCATCACCGCCAAGTTCCGCGTCCTGCCCGAACACGCGGACGCCTGGCCCGAGATCACCCGCGACTTCACGCGGGCGACGCGCGCGGAGGCCGGGTGCCTGTGGTTCGACTGGTCCCGCAGCGTCGAGGACCCGAACGAGTACGTGCTCGTCGAGGCGTTCCGCGACGACGCGGCCGAGGCGCACGTCACCTCGGCCCACTTCACCGAGGCGAAGCGCACCCTCCCCGCGTACCTCGCGGAGACCCCGCGCGTCGTCAACGCGTCGGTGCCGCAGGACGATTGGTCCCCGCTCGGCGAACTCGCCGTCGAGGACTGACCCGCCGACCGACCCCGGGACCGTCACCCGGCCGACGACGTACGGTCCCCCGCGCGCACCCGCCCGCGCCGCGCGCCCTGCCGGTGACGGGCGGGCGGGGCGGCGGCAGGATGGCGCCATGACGGACGACGACAGCACGGGCGGCGCCACGGCCGACGACTACGCCGACGTCTTCGGCGGCGACGACGACTTCCTGGAGAGCCACTGCGTCACCTACGTGGAGGGGCTGACCCCGGACGCGCTCCTGCGCGAACTCGGCGCGGAACCCGTACGTACCGGTCAACCCGTCGTCGGCATACGGCAGTTGCGGGAACTGACGACGCGGACCTGGACCCCGGAGCGGGACCCGAACCTCGTGGGCGCGGCAGGGCTCGGCGGGTGGACGGTGATGGTCGAGTACAACGGACTCGCGGGTACGGAACCGGGCCTCGTCGCGTCCCTGTCCCGTGGCCGCACCGTGGTCTCCCACGCCGCGAACGTCGCCGCGCCCGAACCCTTCCACTGGGCGCGCGACGGCGAGATCCGTACGACGCTGGGCGAGGGCCCGTTCGACCGCGGGGGTACGCGTCCCGACGCGCTGCTGGAGATCATGCGGCAGGTCGGCTACGGGCCGCTGCGGGCCCCGGACGAGGAGGAGTACGCGAGCTTCGCACTCGCCGCGTTCGCCCTGGCCGCCCGGCTGACCGGCGTGCGCCTCCACCGCGAGTGGCTCCGCACGACCCCGTTCACCTGCGGCATCGTGCCCCTGCCCGCCCCCGCGTGACGGACGGGGGACGACGCGGCACAGCGGCGCCGCGCGGGGGCGGCGACGCCGACTCCCCGCCCCCGTACGTCAGTCGGGGCGGCCGGTGTCGATGACGCAGAAGCGGTTGCCGTCCGGGTCGGCGAGGACGACGAAGTCGGCGTCGGCGGGGTAGTCGGCCCAGTCGACGCGCCGGGCGCCCAGGGCGAGCAGGCGCGTGACCTCGGCGGCCTGGGCGGCGGCGTCGCCCGCGTACAGGTCGAGGTGCACGCGGGGCCGCTCCTGTACGGGGGTGCCGCTGAGGCCGAGGGACAGCTGTACGCCCGTGCCCGTCGCCGGGACGAGCACCACCCAGTCGTCGTCCGGCGCCTCGCGGGGCACGTACCCGAGTGCCTCCGTCCAGAACGCCGTGGCCCGTGGCACGTCCGACACTCCCAGCACGACCGATCCGATGCGCAGCATGCGCCGATTCTCACCCGACGCGGACGGAGCGGCACCCGCGGCCGGGTCGGGTGGCGGTGGCGGTGGTCAGCGTCCCGTGCTTCCCGTACGTCGCGGTGAGTGGTGGCGGGCGAGGTGTCGGCGCAGCAGGTCACGGCCGTAGTCGCCGCCGTTGGGAGTGCGCACGATGGTGTGGACGTGGAACGGTTGGGGCTCGTCGTTGTCGAGGAAGACGCCTTGCTGGCAGTCGTACTCGATCAGGACGACGGGGCTGTGGACGCGGTAGTAGAAGGCGTCGTCGTCGCCGCTCCCGCCGATCCAGGCGACGTGCGTGTCGTCGAGGTGCCGCTCGACGCCTTCCATGAAGGCGGCGGCGGGGCCGTCGGGGAGTCGCCGGGCGTAGGTGTGCACCAGGTGGAGCAGCGACTCCCGTTGCCCGCCGGAGAGTTCACCGGCCGGCAGCCCCGCGTAGGGGATGACGCGGTTGTCCTGGGCGGCACCACCGAGGTGCCTGCCGTTGACCGGGTCGGCGAGTTCGGCGGGCAGGTCCCGCACCCGCATCGAGGTGTGGAGCACGGCCCGACGTTCCTGGTGGGGGCGCAGGCCGCGCCGCAGGTCGAGCCCGGCCGCCCGCTGGTCGTCGAACAGGCTCAGGCCCTGGTGGGTCCCGCGGTCGGCCTCGGTGGGCTCGGCGCCGATGAAGGTCGGGGTGAGGACGAGCTGCCGACCGACGATGAAGCAGTGCACGTCGAGGTGGTGGCCCCACAGCTGCCAGCCCCACGGCTCCGTCGCCGAGGGCGTACCGAACACCGCGAAGTGGTAACGGTATTCGGTGAGGGTGTCGCGGTACCGGTCGATCAACTCGCCGAGCGCGGCGTTGAGTTTCATCGCCGTCCGGGCCTCGGAGAATCCCGTGGCGGACAGGGAGGCCTCGACGACCGCGAGCGCACGCTCGCGGTGGGCGGGTTCGAGGTCGTCCAGGCACAGGCCGTGCGGGTCCCAGGTCGGAAAGGCGTTGATCCACATGCGCCATTCGTCCGCGTCGACGGCGAACAGGACGTTCTCGCGCCGCGCGGGGGTGAGGTGGTCGAGGAAGGCGATCGCCGCCCTGGTCGCGGGCTCGGGGTTCCAGTCCGTGTCCTGGAGGGCGAACAGATCGGGTACGACGTGCCCGTCCGTGGTGATGCCGACCAGCGGTTCCCTCGCCTTCTCCAGCACGGGCGGGAACAACTCCCGCGCCACCGCCCGGAGATGCGGCGGAAAGCCGTCGAGGTCCACCCGCGCGTCGTGGATCGGCAGCCCGGTGACGGGTCCGAATCCCCGGTACCGCGTCTTCTCGTGTGCGTCGTCGTCCATATCGGAGCATGCCTTTCTCCCGCTCGGGCACCGCGCGGTCGGACCGCAGCGGCGGGGCGGGGTTCTGTGGTGAGGGGTGCGGGGTGCCGGGGGGCGTCACCCGGCGTCGAACCGGGCGGTGTCCAGGCGTACGGGGCCGCCGCCGGTCGGTGTACGGGGGCCGCGGCCGGAGACCGCGCGACGGGTCGAGGCGCGTCGAGGCGTGTCGAGGCGCGTGCGTTCCGGCAGGGGTACGGGTGCGGGGGCGGGCGGTTCCACCGGCCCCCGGAGGGCTCGTGCGCGCGGGGCGGTCCGTGCTCCCCGTCACCCGCCGCACGCGCGGGACGGGAAGCGCGACCCCGCTGGAACGGTGGTGTCAGTGGCCGAGGTTGACCTGTTCCCTGCGGTGCTCGCCCTTCTCCATCAGGTCGACGAACCCGAGGGCGTAGTCGGCGGCGGAGATCCTGCCCCCGTCGTCCGGCCGCACCGCGACCTCGTCCCCGAGCCGGTAGCAGCCGAGGCGTTCGGCGGGCATCCGGGCGCCGAACCGGAGTGCCGGGCTCACGAAGACCCAGTCGAGTGTTGGGGGCGTGGCCGGGAGGTCCTCGATGACGACCGCCGCCCCGGCACGGATCTCGTCGTGCAGCTCCGCGGGGATGCCACCGAGGTCGGTGACGAAGCGGTCCGCGCCGGGCGCGGGACGCAGCGACGAGTAGCCGCCGACGACGTACAGGGGTATGCCCGCGGCATCGGCCAGCCGCGCGAGGGTGCGGTAGACGTCGCGGAAGGTGCCGGCCGTCGAGCCGCGCGGGGCGATCGCGCCCACGACCACGTCCGCGTCCGCCAGGAGCGCCGACAGGGCCGCCTCGTCGGTGGCGTCGACCTGGGCGTGGGTCACGTTCGGAACGGGGGCGTCGGGCAGCGAGCGGCTCACCGCGGTGACCTGGTGACCGCGCGCGGCGGCTTCCGCGACGATGGCCGAACCGGCATAGCCGGTACCGCCGATGACGACAACGCGAGACACGGGAGTGCCCTTCTACGGGAGGGATGGCGTCGGGCGACGACCTGCGATTACCGTACGAGTGCAGCTCTCCGGCGGAAAGAAGGCACTTTGTGGTAACCAACCCGGCCGACCCGGTGCTCCGTGGCAGCCCCTACCGCGCGGACTGTCCGACCCGCCACATCCTGGACCGCATCGGCGACCGGTGGACGGTGCTCATCGTGGGCGCCCTCTGGGACGGCACCGCCCGTTTCTCGGAGTTGCGCCGGCGCGTCGAAGGCGTCTCGCAGAAGATGCTCACCCAGACCCTCCGCGCCCTGGAACGGGACGGGCTCGTGCGACGCACCGTCCACCCCGAGGTCCCGGTGCGCGTCGAGTACGCGCTCACCGAGGCGGGCCGCACCCTGCACGAGCCGCTGCGCGCGTTGCAGCAGTGGGCGATCGCCCACGTCGGCGAGGTGGCGGCCTCCCAGGAGGCGTACGACCGCGCGAACCGTCCCGCGCCAGGCCCCACGGAGCGCGGCGCGTAACGCCCGCACACCCGCCGCTCCCCCGGCGGTCGCGGGCCCGTGCGCCCCGCGCGGCCCGAGGCGTACGAGCCCGGGGCGTACGGGCGCGCACCTCGCCGCGTACGGTCGGACGCGGAACAGCGGCAGCCCCGACACCGGCCCCGACACCACCCTGGAGAGCGCAGGTGCAGCACCTTCCGTACGGCGGGACCCCCGCCGCGACCCCGTCCGGGCCCGGCTCCGGGTCGCCGCCCGTCGAGACCGGGCCGGACGCGCTGCTGGCGCGGGCGCGGGCCCTGCGGGACCGGCCGGGCCGCGCCTTCCTCGGTCTCGCCGGGGCGCCCGCCTCCGGGAAGAGCACGCTCGCCGCGCTGCTCGCCGCCGAACTAGGGCCGCGTGCCTGCCTGTTGCCGATGGACGGCTTCCATCTGGCCGACTCCGTGCTCGTCGCGCTCGGCCGCCGGGACCGCAAGGGGGCACCCGACACGTTCGACGCCGCCGGGTTCGCCGCGCTGCTGGACCGGCTGCGGAACGGCGACGGGGCGGCGGGCGAGACGGTGTACGCGCCGCGCTTCCACCGGGACGTCGAGGACTCCGTCGCGGGCGAGATCGTCATCGGCCCGGAGGTGGAGCTGGTCGTCGCCGAGGGCAACTACCTGCTGCTGCCCGAAGGGCCCTGGGCACGCGTACGGCCGCTGCTGGACGAGAGCTGGTACGTGGAGCCGGACGAGGAGCTGCGGCTGCGGCGACTCGTGGCCCGGCACGTGGAGTTCGGCAAGTCGCCGGAGGACGCGCACGCCTGGGCGCACGGCAGCGACCAGGCGAACGCGGCGGTGATCGCCGCCACGCGCGCCCGCGCCGACCTGGTGGTACGGCTGGCGCCGGGGCCCGGCTGACCGGACGGACCGGCGGGCGCACCGGGCACCCGCACCCGTACCCGTACCGGCGACGGGCGCGCGTCAGTCCAGGTCGAGGACGGCTTTGCCGTGCAGGCGGCGTTCCAGCAGGGCCGTGACCGCCTCGTCCGCGCGCCGCCAGCCGCCGCGCCAGGTGATCTGCGGGTCGAGGGTGCCGTCGGTGACGCGTTCCGCGAGCCAGGCGAGGTCGGGCGCGAGGTCCGGGCAGCCGGGCAGGTAGAAGGTGGTGAGGGAGCGGCCGTGCCGCGTCTCGTCACCGAACAGCGCGGCGATCGGCAGGGTCACGGGCTCCTCGGTGGCGTGGCCGACGGCGACCAGCGTGCCCTGTCCTCGCAACGCGCCGAAGGCGGCGACGAGTTGAGGCCCGCCGACCAGGTCCAGCACGCCGTCCAGGGAACCGTCGGCCACCGCCTCCGGTGACGCGACCACCTCGTGCGCGCCGAGGGCGCGCAGGCCGTCGCCGTGCCGCTCCGGGTCGCCGGTCGAGGCGAGGACGTGCGCGCCGCCGAGCCGGGCGAGCTGCACCGCGTACCGGCCGACGCCGCCCGTCGCACCCGTGACCAGCACGCGGGCGCCGAGCAGCGGCCCCGTACGGCGGAGGGCGCGCAGGGCGCTGAGGCCCGCGACGGGCAGGGTGCTGAGCGCGCCGGGGTCGGCCCCGGCGGGGGCGACGCCGATCACGTCGGTGTCGACGGCGCGCAGTTCGGCCCAGGCGCCGCCCGCCGCGAAGGTGGCGACGGGCGTACCGGCGGGCGGGCCGGAGCCGTCGGCGGCGGCGCGTTCGACGACGCCCGCCGCGTCCCAGCCGGGGACGGTGCCGTCGGGTGCCTCCGCGAGGAGGTGTTTGACCTCGCCGAAGTTGAGGGAGACGGCGGCCACCCGGACGAGCGCCTGGTGCGGGGCGGGTACGGGCGGGGCGGTCTCACCGAGGCGGAGTCCGGTGGGGGTGGCGTGGTCGACGAGCAGGGCGCGCATGGGAGTTGCCTTTCGACGCGTACGGCACGGGTGCGGGAACGGGCGCGCCCGGTGTCGGTGGCACGACCACCCTCCCCCCATTTATGCCACTGAGTGGCACAAGCCTGCAAGTGGCGTTTGCCTCCGCGCTACACTCGACCCGTGACACCCGCCTCCCGTACCCCCGCCGCGCCCCCCGCGCCGCCGCTCCGCGAGCGCAAGAAGCAGCGGACGCGGCAGACGCTGATCGACACCGCTCTGACGCTGTTCACGCGGCGCGGCTTCGGCAGCGTCACACTGGACGAGCTGTGCGCCGAGGTGGAGGTGTCGAAGCGCACCTTCTTCCGGTACTTCACCAGCAAGGAGGACGTGGCGCTGGCCCCGCTGCACGACGTGTGGCGGGCGTACCAGGGGGAGTTGGCGGCGCGCCTCGACGCGCTGCGCGCGACCGGCGACGCGGCGGACGCCGTACGGACGACCGGCTCGGACGGGCCGCAGACGCTGCTGCACCTGATGCGGGACGCGCTGCTGGCCGCGCTGGACCGCACCGCCGCCGACACGGACTGGACGCGGCGGGCCCTGCTCAGCCACCGGCTGGCGGAGCGGACCCCGTCGATGGTCGCGCACGGGCTGCACTTCTGCGAGCGCACCACGGGCGACGTACTGGAGCTGCTGCACGGCGCCCTCGTGCTCGACGGGCCCGACGACCCGCGCCCCCGTTTCGCCGGGGAGATGCTGCTGTCCGCGCACCGCCACGCGCTCGCCACCTGGTCCGCGCGGGCGGGCGCCGACCCGGAACCGGCCCCGGCGGACGTACCGGACGAGGCCCAACTCGCCGCGCTCGTACGGGAGTCCGTCGCCGCCCTCGCGGACGGCCTGGCGCTCACGGCGACGCCGCGACGTACCGGCTGAGCGGTACGCCGCGGCGCGCGTGCCCGGCGGCACGGGGCTGCCCGGTGTTACGGGGCGCCCGTGATCTGGAACTGCGAGCCCGGCTCGACGACCACGTCGCCCTTCGCGGAGTCGGTGATCGTCACGTCCGTGAGCGTCGCGCTGCCGCGCGCGCCGCCGTGGGCGAGGATGCCCGCGCCGTTGTTGGAGCTGTCGATGGTGACGCCGCTGATCGACGCGTCCGGTACGGCGCCGCCGCCCGACTTGAACTGGATGCCGTCGTACGTCGAGTCGTGGATCTCGGTGTCCTTCACCGTGACGCCGGGGATGTCCTGGCCCGCCGCGAAGAGCGTGATCGCGCCGAACTCCTGCGCCTCGCCCCAGAAGGCGCCGCCGCAGCGGTACAGCGCGTTGCCCGACAGCACCGTCTCGCCGGAGAACGGCAGCGGGTCGTGGTCCGTCGCCAGCATGATGCCGGGGTAGTTCATGGTGTCGGAGATCAGGTTGTCCTCGGCCTTGTTGCCGTAACCGCCGTAGATCGCGATGCCGTTGGCGCGCCAGGGCAGCTGGACCGTGTTGCCGCTGAACGTGTTGTCGTGGCCGACGTCCACGGCCGGGTCCTTCACGTAGCGGTTGGCCCAGACGGCGAGCGCGTCGTCCCCGGTGGTGCGGAACGAGGAGTCGGTGACGCGCGAGTTACGGGTGCCGTTGGTGAAGTTGATGCCGTCGGCGTACGTGTTGCGCACCCGCATGCCGGTGAACTCCAGGCCGTCGCCCGGCCCCCACAGCTCGGGGATGTTGCTGTGGTCGCGGCCGACCCACACGCCGACGTTGGCGTGCTCGATCCACACGCGGGAGATCTTCGTGTTCTCGCCGAAGCGCCCGTTCAGGCCGACGCCGCCCTCGGCGCCGCCGTCACCGCCGCGGATGGTGCCGGAGCCGAAGATGGCCAGGTCGGAGATCTGCGTGTCGCCGTCGATGTCGAAGCCGAAGTTGCCCTCGTGCGGGTGGTTGATGCCGCCCGCCTCGTGCGGCGGGGTCAGCGAGTAGAGCTGCGAGTGCCACATGCCCGCGCCCCGTACGGTGACGTCGCGGATGCCCACCTGGTTGAACTCGCCGCGGTCCTGCGGGTCGTCGGTGAGGATCTTCTGCTCCTGGCGCCACTGGCCCGGCGGTATCCAGACGCAGTCGATGGCGCCGTTCTGGTCGTCGGTGACGGCCTGTTGGAGCGCCTCGGTGTCGTCCTCGCCGTCGTCCGGCACCGCGCCGTACTCGGTGATCGAGGTGCACTCGGCGGGCTTCTCCGCGGGCGGCGCCACCTGCTCCAGGTCGACGAGGTCGACGATCTGGTACGCGGCGTCGTCGTCGGCGTCGCGCTGGAGCCGGAACGTGCTGCCCGCCGGGTAGCTCTCCGCCAGCAGCGCGTGGGACTCGTCGAACAGCCGCCGCGCGTCGCCGCCCGGGGTGTTCGTCAGCCCCTCGGGGTCGTCGCTGCTGCCGTACAACCAGCTGTGCTTGGACGACAGGTCGATCTTCTGCACGAACTCGTCGTTCACGTACAGGCTGAGGGTGGTGTCCGCTCCCCCGCCGCCCGGAGCGTCGGGGACGGAGTTGCGGACGACGATCGAGTTGGCGGCCGCGGTGGAGGTGAACTCCACGAACTGGCCGGTGCCGTCGAGCCGTACGGACCGCCGCCCGGACGACTCCGTCGCGAAGTTGGTGTGCCCGAAGGTGCGCTTGGCGTCGGTCTCCAGCAGGGTGCCGTCGAACTCGGCGGCCTCCGCCTCCAGTTCGACGTACGGGAGGTCCGCACCGGCCCGCGCGGCGGGGGCGGCGCTCGCGGCGCTCGCGTGGGCGGCGGGCTCGGCCGCGGCGGAGAGCGGTACGAGGGTGGCGGCGACGAGACCGGCGAGGGATGCGCCGGTGAGCAGTCGTCGTCTGGGATGCGTCCGTTTCATGGGTGTCCTCGCCTCATGCCGGTGGTGGGGGTGGGGTGGTGGAACCGGTCACGGCAGGGAGGTGCAGAGAGGGACAAACATGACACCTGCCGCGTCGTTGCAAGGTGAAGGCTGAGATTTGAGCTGCTGAGTCAATCTCTTGCGGACTGGCAGTCAGAGTTTTCAAGCAGGTTCCGGCTTTGTCAACAGCCCGCGCACGCCGCCCCGCTGGCGCACGGGCACGGCGAAGGACCTCCCGGTACCGGGAGGTCGGCCGGGAGGGGTCGGGTCAGCCGCGGGGCGCGTACATGATGACGGCCATCCCCACGAGGCAGACCAGCGCGCCCACGACGTCGAAGCGGTCGGGCCGGTAGCCGTCCGCGACCATGCCCCAGGCGAGCGAACCGGCCACGAACACCCCGCCGTACGCCGCCAGGATGCGCCCGAAGTTCTCGTCGGACTGGAAGGTCGCCACCACCCCGTACAGGCCGAGCGCGAGCACGCCCGCGCCCACCCAGGCCCAGCCCCGGTGCTCGCGGAGGCCCTGCCACACGAGCCAGGCGCCCCCGATCTCGAGGAGCGCGGCGACGGCGAACAGGGCGACGGAACGGGCGACGAGCACGGTACGGACTCCTCCGCGAGCAGGGGTGGGGGCGGGGCGGGCGCCGGTCAGACGGGCGGGCCGAACACCTCCGCGAGCAGGGCGGTCCCCTCCGGCGGCGCCTGTACGCGCAGGCGCAGGCGGGGGCCGTCGAGGCGCGGGACGAAGTCGAGGAAGGGGCAGCGGCGTTGCTCGGTGGCGGCCGACTCCGCGACGGCACCGGCCCGTTCGGCGCTCTCGTAGGAGCGCGGCGTGATGGCCGGGACGCCGGGGCGCGCGGCGAGCTGGGAGATCCGCATCGTGCTCACGCCACCGACCGTAGACCTTCCACCCGACCCGGAGGTCAGGGCCCGTGTCGGACGGGGCGCGGCGTGGAACCCGGTGCGGCACGTCAGGCGCGCGGAGGGTCCGCGGGCGCGGGCGACGGACGGAGGCACCATGCCGCGGAGGGCGACGACCGGTCGGGTACGGCAGCGGAACGGGAACGCCGGGGAGTGCGCGTGAGCGGCACGGACACGGGCCCGCGGGGCACGGGCACGGTCCGCGCCCGGCACCTCAGCACGGCCGACACCCTCGGCGTCGCGCTGCGCGTGCTCGCGCCCGCCGTGGCGGAGGGGCCGGTGCTGCGTCGGCCGCGCGCGATGGCACTGGCCGAACGGTTCGCGTGGGACCGCCGCGCGGTCGACCTGCTCGCGCGGCTGCGCGACCGGTACGACGCGGGCGTGCTGGCCTGCTCGCTCGGCGGGCGGCGCGTGGCGCTGGTCCTCGACCCCGAGGAGGCGCGGCGCGTGCTGGAGGGGACGCCGGTGCCGTTCAGCCCGGCGACCGCGGAGAAACGGGGCGCGCTGCGGCGGTTCCAGCCGCACGGCTCGCTGGTCACGGAGCCCGGCGAGCTGCGTACGGTGCGGCGGCGGGTGAACGAGGCGGCGCTCCAGCCGGGCGCGGAGTTCCACCGGGCGGCGGCCCGTATCCAGTCGGCGGTGCACGAGGAGCTGTCCGGCCTGGCGCGGGAGGCGTCAGCCGGGCGCTTCGGGCGGGTCCCCGCCACCGGCCACGACGGGGACGGTGGGGACGGCGGGAACGGGCACGACGGGCATGACGGTGGCGGATCGCTGGACTGGGCCTCCTTCGAGGCGGCGTGGTGGCGGGCCGTACGGCGGACCGTCTTCGGCGACACCGCCCGCGACGACACCGAGCTGATCACGCTGCTCGCCCGGCTGCGCGGCGCCGGGAACTGGGCGGGGTTCGCGCCGCAGCACCGCGCCGTACGGGCCCGCTTCCTCGCGCGGCTGCGGGAGCGGGCCGCGCACGCCGACCCCGAGAGCCTGGCGGGCTCGCTGCCCCGGCAGTCGCCGGACGCGTACGGACCGGACGCGTACGGACCGGACGCGGTGGACGCGTACGGACCGGACGCGGTGGACCCGTACGGGCAGGTCGCGCACTGGCTGTTCGCGTTCGACGCCGCGGGCATGGCCGTGTTCCGGACGCTGGCGGTGCTGGGTACGCACCCGGACCACCGCGAGCGCGCGCTCCACGAGGCGGACCGTACGGGCGCCGGGGACGCGCCGGGGCCGGGCGCGGGCGATCCGCCGTGGGAACTGGGCTTCCTCCGGACGTGCGTCCTCGACACCGTACGGCTGTGGCCCACGACACCGCTGCTGCTGCGCGAGACGACGCACGCCGCGCCCTGCGGCGACGCGGTGCTGCCGCCGGGCACGCTGGTGCTGCTCCACACGCCGTACCTGCACCGGGGCGAGCGGGCCGCGCCGTACGGCGACCGGTTCGCGCCCGAGCTGTGGCGGGACGGCGGTACGCAGGCGCCGTGGCCGGGCCTCGTCCCGTTCAGCGCCGGTCCCGGCCGCTGTCCGGGGCGGGACGTGGTGCTGCTGGCGTCCGCGACCTCCCTCGCCGGGCTGCTGGCGCGGCACGACGCGGCCCCGGCGCCCGGCACGCTGCCGGGGCCGGAAGATCCGCTGCCCGCGACGCTGGACCACTTCGCGCTGCGGTTCGCCGTACGGCCGCGCTGAGCGACCGTACGGCGGCGGGCCCCGCCGTCAGGCCGGTGGCGGCGGCCCGTCCGTGCCGCAGCGCGCGCGTACCCAGTCGTGGAACTCCCCGATGTGGTGCTCGCTGGGCACGAGGACGCCGCCGTGCCGGTAGGCGCGGGACCCCATCACCTGCTGGCAGCGCTCGCACGCGTCGAAGTCCTGCTCGTTCACGCGGTGGAACAGCTCCACGGAACGGGTCAGGTCCCGGCCGTCCGCCACGACCTGCGGGAGGTAGAGCCAGTCGCACTCCACGCGCGTACGGTCCGGGGCCGTCGGATACATGCGGTGCACGATGACGTGGTCGGGCACGAGGTTGAGGAACACCTGCGGCCGTACGGTGATCGCGTAGTAGCGGCGGTCCTGGTCCGCGCCCACGCCGGGGAGGGTGTCCAGGCCGTCGCCGCCGTCCACGGTGAAGCCGCTGACCTCGTCACCGAACGCGGCGCCGTGCCCCACGTAGTACTGCGCGGCGAAGCCGTCGGCGAACTCCGGCAGCACCTCGGTGAGTTCGGGGTGGATGGTGGCGCAGTGGTAGCACTCCATGAAGTTCTCGATGATGAGCTTCCAGTTGGCCCGCACGTCGTACGTGACGCGGCGGCCCAGCTCCAGCGACTCCACGTCCCAGCGGTCCACGGCGTCCGCGTCCCCGAGGCGTGCGGTGACCGCGCCGATCACGTCGTCCTCGAAGGACGGTGGTTCGTCCGCGAGGCACACCCAGACGTAGCCGAGCCATTCGCGCACGTGCACCTTCACGAGGCCGTACTCGGTACGGTCGATGTCCGGCATGCTCGTCAGGTTGGGGGCGGCGATCAGCTTGCCGTCCAGGTCGTAGGTCCAGGCGTGGTACGGGCACTGGAAGTTGCGCCGCACCTCGCCCTCCGGCTCGGTGCAGAGTTTGGCGCCGCGGTGGCGGCAGATGTTGAGGAAGGCGCGTACGGCGCCGCCGCGCGAACGCGAGACGAGCACGCTCTCCCGGCCCACGGGCACCGTACGGAAGGCGCCGGGCCGCGCGAGGTCGGCTGAGCGCACGGCGCAGAACCACATCTGCTCGAAGAGGTGCCGCTGTTCGCGCGCGAAGACGTCGGGGTCGGTGTAGTGGTGGCCGGGCAGCGTCGGGATGAGGCTGTCCGGCAGGGCGCGCGCGCCGGGCTCGCCGGACGGGCCGGGGGCGCCGCCGGAGGAGCCGTTGATGCCGGTGGTCGTGGTCATGTCGCACCTCGTGTGTCGTCAAGGCGGGGAGCGGTACGGGTGGTGCGGTCGGGGTGGCCGGTGCGTCGCGGGTCAGCGGCGGGCGCGTCAGCGGCGGATGCGTTCCATGGCCGGGTCGAACAGCGGCTCCGCCGCCACCGTGGCCGGGACCTTCTCCCCGAAGTACTCGATGATCACGGGCGTCCCGGGCACCGCTGCCGCCGCGGGCAGCCAGGCGTACGCGACGGTCGTGCCCACGGTGTAGCCGTACGCGGCGCTCGTCACGTACCCGGCGGGCACCCCGTCGACGTGCACCGGCTCGTGGCCGAGGACCGTGCGCGACGGGTCGTCGACGGTGAGGCAGGCCAGGCGGCGGCGCGCGGTGGCCTCGCTGCGGCCCTCCAGCGCGTCGCGGCCGACGAAGCCGCCGTCCTTCTCCATCCGTACGGCGAAGCCGACGCCCGCCTCGAACGGGTCGTGCTCGGCGGTCATGTCGTGGCCCCAGGAGCGGTAGCCCTTCTCCAGCCGCAGGCTGTTGAAGGCGCTGCGGCCGGCCGCGACCACACCGTGCTCCTGACCCGCCTCCCACAGCGTGTCCCACAGCTTCAGGCCCAGGTCGGCGGTGGTGTACAGCTCCCAGCCCAGCTCACCGACGTAGCTGAGGCGCATCGCGGTGACCGGCACGTTGCCGATCGCCGTCCGGCGGCAGCGGAAGTAGCCGAACGCCTTGTGCCCGAAGTCGTCGCGGGTCAGCGGCTGCACGAGGGCGCGCGCCAGCGGGCCCCAGACACCGACGCAGCAGGTGCCCGCGGTGGTGTCGCGGACCTGCACGGTGCCGTCCTCGGGGAGGCGGCGGCGCAGCCAGTCCAGGTCGAGGTTGCCGTTCGCGCCGATCTGGAAGCGGTCGCGGGACAGCCGCGCCACGGTCAGGTCGCTGCGGACGCCGCCGGTCTCGTCGAGCAGCAGCGTGTACGTGACGGCGCCGGGCTTCTTCGCCAGGTTGTTGGAGGTCAGGTGCTGGAGGAACGCGAGCGCGCCGGGGCCGGTGACCTCGATCCGCTTCAGCGCCGTCATGTCGTACAGCGCCACGCGCTCCCGGGTGGCCCGCGCCTCGGCGGCCGCGATCGGCGACCAGTAGCGGGCGGACCAGGCGTCGCGCTCCGGGATGTCGACGCCCGCCATCAGCGGGGAGTCGAGGAGGGCGGCGTTCGCCTCGTACCAGTGCGGGCGCTCCCAGCCGGACGCCTCCAGGAAGTACGCGCCCAGCTCCCGCTGCCGTACGTGGAACGGGCTGACCCGCAGCGGGCGGGGGCTCTCCATCGGCTGGAGCGGGTGGAGGATGTCGTACACCTCCGCGAAGTTCTGGCAGCCGCGCTCCATGACGTAGTCGGGGGTCAGCTGCACGTCCTCGAAGCGGTTCAGGTCGCAGCCGTGCACGTCGGTGGTGGGGCGGCCGTCGACCAGCCACTCGGCGGTGGCGCGGGCGACACCCGCCGAGTGCGTCACCCAGACCGCCTCGGCCAGCCAGAAACCGGCGAGTTCGGGGTGCTCGCCCATCAGCGGCATGCCGTCGGGGGTGAAGGAGAACAGCCCGTTCATGCCCTCGGTCACCTCGGTGCCCGCCAGGTCGGGCAGCAGCCGTACGCTCTCCCGCCACGCGGGGGCGAAGTCGTCGGCGGTGAACGGCAGCATGGACGGCATCTCGGGGGCCTCGCCGGGGGCGAGGACGTCGTCGAGGGAGACGGGCATCGGGCGGTGGCCGTAGTAGCCGATGCCGATGCGGTCGCCGTGCTCGCGGTAGTACAGGTCGTGGTCCTGGTGCCGCAGGATGGGCAGCCGGGCCTCGCTCAACGCGTCGTTGGCGCCGCGCAGCACGTCCAACGGGCCGGTCTTGGCGTACTGGTGGGCGAGCGGTACGAGCGGCACGGTCAGGCCGACCATGCGGCCGATCCTCGGGCCCCAGAACCCGGCGGCGGAGACGACGATGTCGGCGGGGAACCGCGAGTCGCCGGTGACGACGGCGGTGACGCGGCCGTGCTCCTGCTCGATGCCCGTCACCTCCTGGTGCGGTACGAACCGCGCGCCGCGCCCCATCGCCCGGCGCGCCTGGGCCTCCCCGGCGCGTACGGCCTTGGCCAGGCCGTCGTCGGGCACGTGCAGGCCGCCGTACACCAGCTCCGGGTCGAGCAGCGGGTGGAGCGCGGCGCACTCGTCGGGGGCGAGGAGCCTGCCCTCGGTGCCCCACGAGGTGGCCCAGCCGTGCTTCCGCTTCAGGTCGGCCCAGCGCTCCGGGGAACCGGCCACCTCCAGCGAGCCGAGCTGCCGCAGGCACCAGGCGCCGTCCAGGTCGAGGGAGGCGAACTTGCGGAGGGTGTACTGCGCGAACTCGGTCATCGTCTTGGACGCGTTCGTCTGGAAGACCAGTCCGGGCGCGTGCGAGCTGGAACCGCCGGTCGCGAACAGCGGGCCCTGGTCGAGCACGGTGACGTCGGTGAGTCCGCGTTCGGTGATCTCGTCGGCGAGACCGCAGCCGACGATGCCGGCTCCGATGATGACGATGCGGGGCTGTGCCGCCATGGTCGACCCTCCTGTTTCGGTATGTGCCGTCAACTGCGGTATGCGCAACGCCTGGTGGACATGCGGGGGCCCGCTGCCCGTACGGGGCGGGGCGGGCGGGCCCCGGGGTGTGGGTAGGCGGGTGGTCTCGGTGGTCTCGGTGGGGTCAGCGGGGTCCGGCGAGCAGGTCGTCGATGGACTTCGCCTCGGCGCCGATCAGCGTGCTGTCGCCGTGCCCGGTGAGGACGGCCGTACGGTCCGGGAGCGTGAGCAGCCGGTCGCGGATGGAGGTGACGAGGGTGTCGAAGTCGCTGTACGAGCGGCCCGTCGCGCCCGGCCCTCCGTTGAAGAGGGTGTCGCCGGTGAAGACGGTGCCCAGCTCCGGCACGTAGAAGCAGACGGCGCCGGGGGCGTGCCCGGGGGTGTGGATCACCGTCAACCGGACGCCCGCGACGGTGATTTCGTCGCCGTGGGCGAGGTGGCGGCCGGGCGGGTGCGTGGGGTGCGTCAGCTTCCACAGCACCTCGTCCGCCGGGTGCAGGTGGACGGGCGCGCCGGTGGCGGCGGCGAGCGCGGGTGCGGCGTTGATGTGGTCGTTGTGGGCGTGGGTGCAGAGGATGGCGCGGAGGGTGCGGTCTCCGATGGCGGCCAGGACGGCCTCCGCGTCGTGGGCGGCGTCGATGACGACGACCTCACGGTCGTCACCCACGAGCCACACGTTGTTCTCCACCTCCCACGACCCGCCGTCCAACTCGAACACCCCGGACGTCGTCAGGTGCTCGATCCGGGCCGAACCCCCGGCCTGGTGTGGGCTGTTCACAGGACCACCACCGAACGCAGGACCTCGCCCGCCGCCATCCGCTCGAACGCCTTCTCCAACTCCTGGGCACCCAACGGAATCGTCTCCGACACGAACGCGTCCAGATCCAGACGCCCCTGCCGGTACAGGTCGACCAGCATCGGGAAATCACGCGAGGGCAGACAGTCCCCGTACCACGACGACTTCAACGACCCACCCCGCCCGAACACCTCCAACAAAGGCAACTCCAGCCGCATCTCCGGTGTCGGCACCCCCACCAACACCACCGTCCCCGCCAGATCACGGGCGTAGAACGCCTGCTCATACGTTTCCGGACGGCCCACCGCCTCGATCACCACATCCGCACCGTGGCCACCGGTCAACTCCCGCACCGCCTCCACCACGTCCCGCTCCCGCCCGTTCACGGTGTGCGTCGCCCCCATGGCCTGGGCCGTGGCCAGCTTCCCCGCGTCGATGTCCACCGCGATGACCCGCGACGCCCCCGCGAGCCGCGCACCCGCGATCGCCGCGTCACCGACCCCACCACAACCGATCACCGCCACCGAGTCGCCCCGGCCCACGTTCCCGGTGTTGACCGCGGCACCGATCCCCGCCATCACCCCGCACCCCAACAACCCCGCGGCCGCCGCCGGGACCCGGTCCACCTTCGTGCACTGCCCCGCCGCGACCAGGGTCTTCTCCGCGAACGCCCCGATCCCCAACGCCGGGGACAACGCCGTACCGTCCTCCAACGTCATCGGCTGGGCGGCGTTGTGGGTGTCGAAGCAGTACCACGGACGACCCCGCCGACACGCACGACAACTCCCACACACCGCACGCCAGTTCAGGATCACGAAATCCCCGGGCACCACCTCGGTGACACCCTCACCCACCGACTCCACCACCCCCGCCGCCTCATGCCCCAACAGGAACGGGAACTCGTCGTTGATACCCCCCTCCCGATAATGCAGATCCGTGTGACACACCCCACACGCCTCGACCTTCACCACCGCCTCACCCGGCCCCGGATCAGGCACCACCACCCACTCCAAACGAACCCCCTCACCACGACCAGGAGCCACCACACCGCGAACAGACTGAGCCATGTCCCGCTCTACCTTCCGTCGTTCGTGCATTGCCCGTCCCCGACGGCGTACTCGGCCATCGAGTCCAGGAGCCAGTCGGTGACGTAGTCCGCGAAGGACGCGCGGACGAAGAGGAGGAAGCCGTCCGGCTCCGGGTCCGCCACCAGAAGCACCCGCGCGCCGCGCGCCAGCAGCGTCTGCGCGCACGCGTCCGCGCCGAACGCGCGCGGGTGCAGGTCGATCGCGCAGACCTTGCGCAGCACGTCGCGCGCGCGGGCGCCGCCGAGCCGCAGCGCGGTGCTGTGCGCGGACACGTCGGTGTACGCCACCCGCGCGCCGCCCGCGTCCCCCTCGGCGGCGCCCGTACGCACCGCCTCCGCCGCCGCCCGCAGCGCGTCCTCCGTCGCGGCGTGCGCGTCGGGCGGGGCGACGACGAGCCACTCGTCGGGGCCGAGCCAGAGGGCCGTACGGTCGTCGCCGCGCCGCACGGTGTTGGGCGTGCCCGGCAGGCCGGGCGTCAGCGGGAAGCCGTCCGGCGCCGACCGCCCGCCGCCCGGCCGGTACCGCACGTTGAACTGCGTGAGGAACGGCACCTCCCGCAACTCCACGCCGTACGGTCCGGGCCGCCCGGCCCGCGCCAGCTCCTCCGCCCGGTGCAGGAGCGGGGAGCTGCGGGCGTCGGTGGAGGCGGTGGGTACGGGCGCCGCCGGGGCGGACGCGCCGGGGAGTGTCGTGACCGTGTCAGCCATCCCTGCGGCTCCCTTCCTTGTCGTAGAAGACCGGTTCGGTGACCTCGGCGGCCACGAGCCGGTCGCCGAGCGGCACGTGCACGGTGCCGCCGATCCGGTCCTGCCCGCCGCGTACCAGCGCGAGCGCGAAGGTGCGGCCGAGTGCGGCACTGCGGTAGCTGGAGGTGACGTGCCCGAGCGACGGCACCGGCTTCGGGCCCGCCGGGTCGGTGCCGGGCGCCGTGACGTGCCCGCCCTCGGGAAGCAGCTCGGCGGTGTCGCGGGGCAGCAGCCCGACGAGGTGCTTGCGGTCCGTACGGGCGGTGTCGGCCCGCGCGTACGAGCGCCTGCCGATGAAGTCCTTCCGCTTGGACACCACCCAGTCCATGCCGAGGTCCTGCGGGGTGACGGTGCCGTCGGTGTCCTGGCCGACGATCACGTACCCCTTCTCGGCGCGCAGCACGTGCATCGTCTCCGTGCCGTACGGCGTGATGCCCTCGTCCGCGCCCGCCGCCATGACGGCCTCCCACAGGGCGAGGCCGTGCCAGGCGGGGACGTAGACCTCGAAGGCGAGTTCGCCGGAGAAGCTGATCCTCGCGACGCGGGCCGGGAGCCCCGCCACCTCGGCGTCCCGCCACGCCATGAACGGGAAGTCGTCGTTGTCCAGGGCGAGTTCGGGCGCCAGCCGGGACATGACCGTACGGGAGCGGGGGCCGACCACGGCCACGCCGGACCACTGCTCGGTGACGGACGTGCAGAACACCCGCAGTTCGGGCCACTCCGTCTGGAGCCACTCCTCCAGCCAGTCCAGGACGCCCGCCGCGTTGCCGGTGGTGGTGCTCAGCTGGAAGCGGTCCTCGGCCAGGCGCATGGTCACGCCGTCGTCGAAGACCATGCCGTCGGCCGTGCACATCAGGCCGTAACGGCTGGAGCCGACACGGAGCTTGGCGAACGCGTTGGTGTAGACGCGGTTCAGGAACTCGCCCGCGTCCGGACCCTGGATGTCGATCTTCCCGAGGGTGGACACGTCCATCGCCGCGACGCCCGCACGGGCCGCGCGGCACTCGCGGTCCACGGCGGCGGCCATGTCCTCGCCGGGCAGCGGGTAGTAGCGGGGCCGCTTCCACTGGCCGACGTCCTCGAACACGGCGCCGCGCGCGACGTGCCAGCCGTGCATCGGCGTCGTACGCACCGGCTCGTGCAGCCGCCCGCGCGCGCGGCCCGCGAGCAGCGCGAAGGGGACGGAGGTGTACGGCGGCCGGTGCGTCGTCGTGCCCAGCTCCGCCAGCGGCACGCCCAGCACGCCCGCGGTGGCCGCGGCGGCGGTGACGCCGGAGGTGCGGCCCTGGTCGTGGGCGGTGCCGATGGTGGTGTAGCGCTTCACGTGCTCGACGGAGCGCATGCCGCCGCCGACAGCCCGTTCGATGTCGGCGAGGGTCGCGTCCCGTTGCAGGTCCACGTAGTGCGCGGCCGGGTCGCCGAGGTCCGTACGCGTGGGCAGCGGCCACAGCGGCGGCTCCGGCTCCGGCTCCCACGCGCCGGGCGGGCGGGGCGACTGGCCCGCGGTCAGGCCCAGTTCGGCGGCGGCGTCGGCACCGGCGGCGGCGCCGTCCGCGAGGCAGTCGCGGAGGCGTACGAGACCGCGCGCGGCCCCGACGACGCGGCGCGGCGGGCCACCGGGGGTCCCACCGGCGGTGGGGTCCTCGGGGACGTGGCAGCACAGCCGCTCGTCGTAGCGCGTACGGCCACCGGCCTGGGTGTGCAGCTGCACGGCCGGGTTCCAGCCGCCGCTGACCAGCAGCAGGTCGCAGTCGACGGCCTCGGGGTCACCCGCCGTGCCGCCCGTGCCCGCCGTACCGCCCGCTTCGCGCGGCGCCAGCAGCGCCGCCGTGACGGCGCCGTCCGGGCCGCCGCGGCTGCCGACGACGACCTGTCCGGCCACCACCTCGATGCCCCGGTCCGCGCAGAGCGCCGCCCAGTACGCGGGCACGCGGTCGCGGGCCTCCGCGACACGGGCGATCTCCAGCCCGGCGTCGGCGAGTTCGAGGGCGGCGGGGTACGCGCTGTCGTTGTTCACGGCGAGCACGGCGCGGCTGCCGGGCAGCGTCCCGTACCGGTTGGCGTACGTACGGGCCGCGCCCGCCAGCATCACGCCCGGCCGGTCGTTGTCCGCGAACAGCAGCGGCCGTTCGTGCGCACCCGTGGCGAACACGACGCGGCGCGCGCGGATCTGCCACAGGCGGCCACCGCCGCCGGAGGCGGGCGGCTGCCGTTCGGCGGCGACCACGTAGTTGTGGTCGTAGCAGCCGAGGGCGGTGGTGCGGGTGAGGACGGTGGTCTCGGCGCGGGCGGCGAGTTCGGCGGCGGTGCGCCGTACCCACTCCCCCGCGGGCCGGTCGGCGACGCGCTCGCGGGTGCCGAGGAGGCTGCCGCCCAGCTCCGGCTGGTCGTCGAGGAGCACGACGCGGGCCCCCGTGGCCGCCGCCGCGCGCGCGGCGGTGAGCCCGGCCGGACCGGCGCCGACGACGAGCACGTCGCAGTGCGCGTGCGTGGCGTCGTGCCGCCCGTGGTCACCCGGGTCGTCGGGGTCCAGCCGCCCCTTGCCGCGCAGGGACACGGCGCACAGCCCGTCGTACAGCTCGACCGCCGTGGCCTGCGCCATCGGCTCGGCCGGGTGCCCCGGCCCGTCGGGGCCGGGCGCGCGGGGGCTCAGCCCGACCAGGGCGTTGGGCTCGTCGACGCCCGCCGCGTACACGCCGCGCGGGCGGCCGTGGGCGAGGCTGGCCGCGACGACGCGGACGCCGTTGGCGAGGAGGGCGGAGGCGAGGGTGTCGCCCGCGTAGCCGGTGTACGGGGTGCCGTCGAAGGTGAACGTGAGCGGGCGGGCGCGGTCGACGCGACCGGCGTCTGGGGTGCGGCGGGCGTTCACGGGGCGACCACCGTTCCGGCGGGGGCAGGCGCGGCGGGGGCGGGGGTCGCGGGCGCGGGGCGTACCTCGTGCGTGACGGTGTGCCGGACGACGTCGAACCAGCGGCGGCAGCCCGCCGCGTGGCTCCACCGCTCGGTGAACCAGCCCTTCGGGTTGTCCCGCAGGAAGAGGTAGGCGCCCCACTCCTCGTCGCTGAGCGCGTCGGGGTCCGCCGGGTGGGCGAGGTGCGCCTGACCGCCGTAGTGGAACTCCACTTCGTCCCGGTCACCGCACCACGGGCAGGGAATCAGCTGCATGGTGTCTCCAGTGCTCGTCCGTGTGCAGTGCAGTGCTGTTCGGTGCAGTACGGAGCGGTTCGGTACGGAGCCGCGCCGGTACGGGGTACGGGTGCGGGGGTACGGAGCGTCAGTGCGCCACGGCCGCCGCGCCGTGCTCGTCGATGAGCGCGCCGGTGGTGAAGCGCTCCAGCGTGTACGCCTCGTTGAGCGGGTGCGGCCGGTCGTGCGCGATGGTGTGCGCGTACACCCAGCCCGCGCCGGGGGTGGCCTTGAAACCGCCCGTCCCCCAGCCGCAGTTGAGGTACAGCCCGTCCACCGGGGTCAGCCCGACGATCGGTGACGCGTCGGGCGACACGTCCACGACGCCGCCCCAGGTGCGCAGCACCCGCGCCCGCGCGAACAGCGGGAACAGTTCCAGCGCCGCCGCCATCTGCTGCTGGATGACGTGGAAACCACCGCGCTGGCCGTACGAGTTGTACTGGTCGACGCCCGCGCCCATCACCAGTTCGCCCTTGTGCGCCTGGCTGACGTAGACGTGGACGGCGTTGGACATGACGACGCACGGGTGCACCGGTTCGAGCAGTTCGGAGACGAGCGCCTGCAACGGGTGGCTCTGGATGGGCAGTCGGAACCCGGCCATCTCCGCGAGCAGCGTCGAGTGCCCGGCGGCGGCGAGCGCGACGCGGCCCGCCGCGATCGGCCCGCGGTCGGTCTCGACGCCGGTGACCCGGCCACCGCTGACGGTGATGCCGGTGACCTCGCAGTTCTGGATCAGGTCGACGCCGAGCGCGTCCGCGGCGCGGGCGTACGCCCAGGCCACGTGGTCGTGCTTGGCGATGCCCGCCCGGCGCTGGAGGGTGGCGCCGAGCACCGGGTAGCGCGCCTCCTGCGAGACGTTGACGATCGGGCAGAACTCCCGGACCTCGTCCGGGGTCAGCCACTCGGCGTCGACGCCCTGGAGCCGGTTGGCCTCGACGCGCCGGACGCTGTCCCGTACGTCCTGGAGGCCGTGCGCGAGGTTGAGCACGCCGCGCTGGCTGAACAGGATGTCGTAGTCCAGCTCGGCGGGCAGGTCCTCCCACAGGTCGAGGGCGTGGTCGTAGAGGGCGGCGCTCTCGTCCCACAGGTAGTTCGACCGGATGATCGCGGTGTTGCGGGCCATGTTGCCGCCCGCGAGCCAACCCCGTTCGAGGACGGCGACGTTGGTGATCCCGTGGTTCTTCGCGAGGTAGTAGGCGGTGGCCAGACCGTGCCCGCCGGCGCCCACGATCACCACGTCGTACGTGGGTCGCGGGTCGGGGTTGCGCCAGAGGGAGTCCGGGTGTTCGGAGGGGGCCGCGTATGCCATGGACGGGCCTTTCTGTCAGCGCGAGGGACAGGTCCAGGCAGGGAGTGGGGTGCAGGAGGAGCGGGTCACGGGTGGCGAACCGAAACTGCCGATGTTTCTTATTACGCAACACAGTTCTTCATGTGAAACGACTGCGAGCACGAGTATGGAGGAGGGTCACGGTTCGGCGTCAACCCCTCACCGGCAAAATCCGGCGCGGCCACGGGCGCGTCGGCGCACCGTGCCCGCGTACGCGCTCCCGGGCCCCGGAATCGGCACCGCGTGCCGCTCCCCCGGCACCCCGCAACCGCCTTGGCGCACGGGCGCGTTGGCACACGTACGCCCCCGTCTGGAGGGTTCCGGACGGGGGCGCGCGAGGGGCGTACGGTGCGGCGGGGCGTACGGGCACGGGCGGGCGTACGGGCGCGGGGCCCGTACGGGACCGGGTCAGGCCCGGCGCTGGATGCGCGCGCTGACCTCGGCCGCGGCCTGCCCCACCACGCGCGCCAACTCGGCGAACCGGTCCGCCGACAGCCGGTACGTGGGCCCCGAGATGCTCAGCGCGGCGACGACCTCGCCCTCCGCGCCGTAGACCGGGCAGGCGATGGCGTTCAGGCCCAGCTCCAGCTCCTCCCGGGTGTTGCTCCAGCCGCGACGCCGGACGAGTTCCAGGTCGGCGCGGAGCGCGGCGGCGTCGCAGATGGTGTGCTCCGTGAACCGCTCCAGCCTGCCCGCCAGCAGCTCACGGCCCCGCTCGGGCGGCGCGAAGGCCAGCAGCACCTTGCCGCTGGAGGTGGCGTGCAACGCGGTGCGCTGGCCGACCCAGTTGTACGCGCTGACCGACCGGAGGGCGCGGATCTGACCGACGTTGATCGCCTCGCTCCGGTCCAGGACGGCGATGTTCACGCCCTCGCCGGACTCCTCGGCGAGCCGCTGGCACACCTCCCGGCTCTCCCGGGTGATCTCCAACTGGGCGCTGGCGGCACCGGCGAGCCGCACGATCCCGTACGCCAGCTGGTACTTGCCGCGGTCCGCCGTCTGCTCCACCAGGTCCCGCTGCTCCAACGCCGCGACCAGCCGGAACGCCGTGGACTTGTGCACCCCCAGGTCCTCCGCGATCTCGGTGACCCCGGCCTCGCCGTGCCGCGCCAGGATGTCCAGCACGGTGACGGCCCGGTCGACCGACTGGACGAGCGAACCCCCGCCTCTGCCGCCGGAGCTTCCGGCGCTCTGCGTCTCGTTGGCCATGGGGGAACGCTATCCCGCGCCTCCCCGGCCCGAAGTGACGCTTGACACCGGCTCCCACGGGCCCGCATGGTTTGTTGCGCATAGCCAATCTGGTTGCGTCATCTGAAACACACACGAGTGGCGACTCGTCCAACGCCGTGTTCCCGCAACGTCATCACATCCCCTTTTCGTCCGCGGAGGCCGCATGCCCCCGCCCGCGTACGGAGGAACTGTCATGGAACACAGTGAAACCCTCACCCTCGAAGACACCGTCCTCGTCGCCTGCCGTATCGAGGACCTGCCCCCCGGTGAATCCGTACGCGTCGAGGCGGGCGAAGGCACCGACGCCGTCGCCGTGTTCAACGCCGACGGCGAGCTGTACGCGATCGACGACACCTGCACGCACCAGGACGCCTCGCTGGCCGACGGCTGGCTGGAGGACTGCAAGGTGGAGTGCCCCCTGCACGCCGCCTGCTTCGACCTGCGCACCGGCATGCCCAGCGGCCCGCCCGCGAAGCGGCCCGTGCGCACGCACCGCGTGACCGTCGAGGACGGCGTCGTGCGCGTGCACGTCGCCGCGCCCGTCGGGGCGTACTGATGCGTTCCGTCGCGGTCGTCGGCGCCTCGCTGGCGGGTCTCGCGGCGGCGCGCGCACTCCGCGCGCAGGGCTACGACGGCCGGATCACGCTGATCGGTGACGAGCCGCGGGCACCGTACGACCGGCCGCCGCTGTCCAAGGACTTCCTGCTGGGCCGCACGTCCGCCGAGGAGCTGGCGCTCGGCACCGAGGACGACGAACCCCTCGACCTGGACTGGCGGCTCGGCACCGCGGCCACCGGCCTCGACCCGCGCGGACGCCGGATCACCCTGGCCGACGGGGGCGAGGTGCGCGCCGACGGCGTGGTGCTGGCGACCGGCGCGCGGGCGAGACCGCTGCCGGGCGCCGGTGGCGCGGGTACGGGGCCCGCCTCGGACACGGCCTCCGGCGCGGGCGGGACGGCGGGCGTGCACACGCTGCGCACCCTGGACGACGCGCTGGCGCTGCGCGAAGCGCTGGGCGCGGGCGGCCCGTTGGTGGTCGTCGGCGCGGGCTTCATCGGCGCCGAGGTGGCCTCGACGGCGCTGGCGTGCGGCGTCGACGTGACCGTCGTCGAGGCGCTGCCGGTGCCGCTCGCCGGGCCGCTCGGCCCGGAGATGGGCGCCGTCTGCGCCGGGCTGCACACCGACCACGGCGTACCGCTGCTGTGCGGTACGCCCGTACGCCGCCTGCTGGGCGACGCGCGGGTCGAGGGCGTCGAACTGGCCGACGGCACCGTGCTGCCCGCCGCCGCCGTACTCGTCGGCATCGGCTCGCTGCCCAACACCGAGTGGCTCGCGGGCTCCGGTCTGGACGCGACCGCCGACCTGCGGGGCGGCGTACCCACCGACGGGCGCGGCGCCACCGCGCTCCCGGGGGTCGTCGCGGTCGGCGATTGCGCCGCCGCTTACCAGCCGGACACCGGCGGACACGTGCGCACCGAGCACTGGACCGACGCGCTGCGGCAGCCGGAGACCGCCGTACGCGCGCTCCTCGCCGGAGCGGACGCACAGGACGCGCAGGACGCGCCCGGCGCACGCGGTCCGCTGCCGTACTTCTGGTCCGAACAGTACGGCGTACGCCTCCAGTTCGCGGGCACCCGGCGGGACGGCGACACCGTACGCGTCGAGGCGGGCGACCCGGAGGACCGCAGCTTCCTCGCGGTCTACGAACGGGACGGCAGTCCCACGGCGGTCCTCGGCATGGACCAGCCCAAGCAGTTCACCCGGTGGCGCCGCCAACTCGCGGCGCGGTGGGCGGCGGTGGCCACATGACCGGCGCGCGCGGGCGCGCGGCCGAGGGCGCGCGGGCCGGTCCTCACGCGTACCGGCGCGAGGGCGCGCGGGCCGGGGGCGTCACTCCGGCAGGTAGCCGAGCAGCCAGGAGATCTGCCCGGCCGCGTCGATCACCGACTTCGCCACGTCCGGCAGCCGCTCCTCGGTGAGGCGGTACGAGGGGCCGGACGCGCTCACCGCGAAGACGACGGTGCCGTCGGCGGCGCGTACGGGCGCGGCGGCGGCGTTCAGCCCCACCTCCAGCTCCTCCGACGCCAGCGCGTAGCCCTGCCCGGCGATCTCCGTCAGCTCCCGCTGGAGGGTCGCCGGGTCGGTGACCGTCCCGTCGGTGTGCTCCTCCAACCCGGCCGCGAACAGGTCGGAACGCTCCCGTTCGGGCGTGAAGGCCAGCAGCACCTTGCCGCTCGCCGTCGCGTGCAGCGGGGTGCTCCGGCCCATCCAGTTCTGCGTGATGACGGCGGCGAGCCCGCGCGCCTGCGCGATGTTCACCGCCATGCCGTCCTCCGAGACCGCGATGTTCACGGTCTCGCCCACCTCCTCGGCCAGCGCCTCGCAGACCGGGTTCGCGAGCGTGATCATGTCCGGCTGGAAGCGCTTGGCGCCGCCGAGCCGGATCAGCTCGAAACCGAGGCAGTACTTCCCGCGCAGCTCCCGCTGCTCCACCAGCCCCCGCGCGGCGAGGGCGTTCACCAGACGGAACGCGGTCGACTTGTGCACGTCCAGCGCCGCGGCGATCTCGGTGACGCCCGCGGTGCGTCTCCCGGCCAGGAATTCGAGCACGTCGACCGCCCGGTCGACCGCCTGCACGGTGACAGGGTGGGACGGAGCGCGGGACCTGTTGCTCATGCACCGACTATACGGGGGCCCTCTCCGCACGCCCTCGGGTCGCGCGGGCGCACGCGTCCGCGCGCGTGGGTCGGCGTCCGTACGCGGGCGGGCGTCCGTACCGACGTCCGTACGCGGGCGCGGGGCGGCCGAGGTCGGCAGGTAACTTGGCGGGCGTGACGTACAGCGAACGACCGCGGCTCGTCGCGGACCGCTACCTGCTGCGGGACCAACTCGGCAGCGGCGGCATGGGGACCGTGTGGCGCGCGGAGGACGAGGTGCTGGGGCGCACCGTCGCCGTGAAGGAGGTGCGCCTGCGCGCCGGCGGCGAGGGGCCCCGCGTACAGGCCGAACGGGCCCAACGGGAGGCCCGCGCCGTCGCCCGCCTCTCCCACCCCGGCGTGGTCCACGTCCACGACCTCGTCACGGAGGACGAGCGGCTGTGGCTGGTCATGGAGCTGATCGACGGGCCGTCGCTGGCCGAACACCTCGCCGTCCAGGGGCCGATGACGCCCCCGGCGGTCGCCGCCGCGGGCCTCCAGCTGCTCTCCGCGCTGGACGCGGTGCACGCCACGGGCACCCTGCACCGGGACGTCAAACCGGCCAACGTGCTGCTGCGGCGCGACGGCCGCGTGGTGCTCTGCGACTTCGGCATCGCGGCGCTGGTGGGGACCGATCCGCTGACCACGTACGGCGGTGTGGTCGGGTCCCTCGACTACATCGCGCCGGAACGGCTCGGCGGGCGGCCCGCCGGGACCGCCGGTGACCTGTTCTCGCTGGGTGGCACCCTGTGCACGCTGCTGACCGGCCGGTCGCCGTTCGCGCGGCCCGAGGTCGCCGCCGTACTGCACGCGGTGGCGTACGAGGAGCCGGAACTCCCCGCGTCCGTCGGCCCGTTGCGCGAGGTGCTCGAAGCGCTGCTGCGGAAGGACCCGGACGCGCGGCCGACCGCCGCCGAGGCCGCCGCGCTGCTGCGCCCGGTGGCGGGCGCGGCGGCGGACGGGCCCGCCGGGCCGGTCGGGGCCGCCGGGTCGGCGGGGGCGGACGGGGTGACGGCGGCGCTCCCCCCGCTGCCGCCCACCGCGCGCTTCGACGCGGCCGCGAACGCCCCGGGCACCGACGCACCGGGCGCGGCGGCGGACACGGGTACGGGTACGGGGGCGGGGGCGGCGGGTACGGGCGGACGCAGCGGTCGCCGCCGCCCGCTGCTGCTGTCCGCCCTGGCGCTGCTCCTCGTGGGCGGGCTCACCGCCGGGTTCCTGACGCACCGCGCCGACGACGACGGCGACACCCGGAACGACCCGGCCGACGCGGCGGAAGGCGACACGGCGGCCGCCGACTCCTCGACCCGCGTGGACGCGGCGATGCCCACGCCCGACGACCCGAACCTCCGGGCGCCGGGCACGTACTGGCTGTTCACCGGCGACCACTACCAGCGCGTCCGTACGGCCGCCGCCGACCGCCCCGTACGCGAACGGCTCACGCGGCCCGCCCCGCTCGACGGCTGGAGCGCGACCCTCGGCAGGTTCCCCGGCTTCCGGGACGGGGTCGACGCCGTGCTGCGCGTCCCCGGGCACCGGGACGAGTTCTGGGTGTTCGCGGGCGACCGCTACCTGCGGATGCGGGTCGCCGCCGACGGGTACGCGGACACGCTCGTCGCCGGTCCCCGCCCGGCGGCCGACTGGGACACGGCGTTCGCGGGGCTCGCGTCCACGGGCGTCGACGCGGTCATGCCGGTGCCGGACGCCCCCGACCAGGTGTGGGTCTTCTCCGGCGACCGGTACGTCCGTACGGAACTGGCGGGCGACCGCCCCGGCGGGCGGGCCCTCACCGGGGCGTCCGGGCTCGACGGCTGGCCGCGCACGCTGGGCCGGGTGCCGGGCTTCCGCCAGGGGATCGACGAGGTCGTGCCGGTGCCGGGCACACCGGACCGCTTCTGGGTCTTCGCCGGGCACCGCTGCATGAAGATCCGCGTCTCCGGCGCCGACCACGTCGACACGGTGGTCCAGGGCCCGCGCCCGCTCGGCGACTGACGACGACCCGACGCGTCCGCGCGCCGGTCACGGCGCACCGGTCACCGGCGGCGTACGTCGTGACCCCGGCCGAGCAGGAAACCGGAGAGCACGAGGTCCGCCAGGAACAGCAGGACGCCGAGGACGAACAGCCAGAACAGGCCGTTCACCACCCAGCCGACGACCGCCAGCACGATCGCCACGACGAGCAGCAGCAGTACGGCGTTCATCGCGCCTCCACTCCGGCCCGGTCGCGGGGCCCGCGACCCGGGCACGTTCAGCGGGTTCAGCGGCGGGCGAGGCGGCGTTCACCGCCGACGCCGGGCCGGTAGGCAAGGTCGTAGTGGGAGAAGAGGGCCGGTTCCTCGGCCGCCGCCAGCTCCCCGTCGACGGCGATGCCCGGGGCGTCCTTCACCCGCTTCCTCGCGTAGTGGACGGTGAGCCGGTCCGGCCCCACCGTCGCCTCGTCCAGGGGGACGAACACCAGCCGCCGCCTGGTCGGCAGGCCGACCGTGACGGCGGCGAACGCGGGCCGGTCGGTGGACGTGTCCACGTAGACCGACTCCAGCGCCCCGATCCTGCTGCCCTCCGGGTCGACCACGTCGTGGCCCTGCCACTCCCGGATGTCCTCCGCCTCGAACACGCGCCTCACCTTCCCCACGGGCCACCGTGCACCCGGGTGCGGGCCGCCCCGTTCCGGTGCGCCGGATGCCACGGCGGGTCCCCCGTCCCGTACGGGCTACTCGGAATCCGACCGGGGACGGCGGGGCGGGGCGGGGAACCCCGACTTTCGTCGGTACCGCCACGGTGGAGGCGGGCGGTACGGTCCGCGGGTGATCCGAGTGCTGCTGGCCGACGACGAAGAGATGATCCGCGCCGGGGTGCGGGCGATCCTGTCCACCGACCCGGGCATCGAGGTGCTCGCGGCGGAGGCGTCCGACGGCCGGGAGGCCGTGGAGCTGGCGCGGCGGGAACGGCCGGACGTGGCGCTGCTGGACGTACGGATGCCGCGCATGGACGGTCTGGACGCCGCCGCCGAGATCCGGCGGACGGTGCCGGGGACCGCGACGGTGATGCTGACGACGTTCTCCGAGGACGAGTACATCGCGCGGGCGCTGCGCGACGGCGCCAGCGGCTTCCTGCTCAAGGCGGGCGCGCCGCGCGAACTCCTCGCGGGGGTACGGGCGGTGGCGGACGGCGCCGCCTGCCTGTCGCCGCGCGTGGCCCGGCGCGTGATCAGCGAGCTGAGTTCCGGCAACGCGGGCGTACGGATGTCGCGGGGCGCGCTCGCGCGCGAGCGGATCGCGGAGCTGACGAACCGGGAGCGCGAGGTGCTGTCCCTCGTCGGCGCCGGGCTGTCGAACGCGGAGATCGCGGCCCGTCTGCACCTGGTGGAGGGGACCGTGAAGGCGTACGTGAGCACGGTCCTGGCCCGGCTCGGCCTGAAGAACCGGGTGCAGGCCGCGATCCTCGCCCATGAGGGCGGCATCGTGGACACCGCCGCCTGGTGACGTCCCGGCGCTCCCGCGGCGGTACGGGCGCCGCGCGTCAGGAGCCGGTCCGCACCGCGTCCTTGGCGACGAGCCTGCCGCCGCCGAAGCACAGCCGGTAGACGCGTACGGGGTCGGGACCGTCGTCCATCCGGTAGTAGCGGCACCGCGACCCGGGCGGGCCGGGCGCGACGTGCGGGCCCGGCTGCTCGTCGGTCTGCATGGTCGGCAGCAGCCCGAAGACGTCCCGCTCGTCCTGGCCGACGCGCATCCGGTCGTAGTCGGCGGCGGGCAGCACGGAACGGTTCGACTGGACGAACGCGAACACGGTCATCGCGACGGCCAACGCCGAGGTCAGCGCCAGCGGCACCAGGAACACCTGCCGCAGCCGCCGTCGTTCCTTCCGTTCGGCCGACTCCCTGCGCAGCGACGACTCGGACGGCGCGGACGCGGGCGTCACGACCTCCGTAGGTACGGTCCCGGACGCCACGTGCGCGTGCTCGTGCGGGAGTCGGACGCGCACCTCGTACCCGCTCCCGGCCGGGCTGTCCGGCAGCGCCACCGGCCCGTCGCGCATGACGCCGCCCGACAGCCGTACCCGTTCCCGCAGCCCGATCAGGCCGTTGCCGCCCGACGTGCCCCGGGGCGGCGGATCACCGGCGGGCCGCTCGCTGACGACGGACACCTCCGTGGCGTCCGGGGACTGGCGCAGCTCGACGGTGACGGCGCCGCCCGGCGCGTGCTTGGCGGCGTTCGTCAGGGACTCCTGGACGACGCGGTGCAGCGCGCGTTCCGCGAGCGGCGGCAGCGGCACCGGCTGGCCCTCGCGCCGCAGTTCCACCGGGAGGCCGGACGCGGCGGCGCGGTCCACGAGGTCCGCGATGTCCACCCCGGCCAGCCGCTCGTCCGGCTGGCCGCCGCCGCCCGCGGCGTCCCCGTCCCGCAGCACGCCGATGATGTCGTGCAGCGTCTCGGTCGCCGTGACGGCCGCGGCGCGCAGCCCCTCCGCGGCTTCGCGGTGGCGCGGGTCGAGGTCGGGGGCGACCTCCAACGCTCCGGCGCGCAGGGCGAGGAGGGAGAGTTCGTGGCCGAGGGTGTCGTGCATGTCGCCCGCGATGCGGGAGCGTTCCCGCAGCCGTACGCGGTCGGCGGCGAGTTGCTGCTCGCGCTCCATGCGTTCGGCCAACTCCCAGCCGGTGGCGACGAGTTCGGCGTGCTGCCGGACGTAGCGGCCGACGAGCCAGGGCAGCGCCACGTTGAACACGAGGGTGAGGACGAGCGTAAACCACGACCACAGCTGCTCGTCCGCCCGCCAGGTGACGAGCAGTCCGAGGGCCGCGACCATCCCGAACGAGACGAGCGCGGGCGGCGCCTGCCGCATCCGTCTGCCGACCAGGTAGCCCGTCGCGAGCAGCGGCAGCACGGCGGCGCCGCTGAACAGTTCCGGGGACGCGACGAACGCGAGGCCCACCGCCAGGTACAGCGACAGCAGCGGCGCCGTACGGCACACCAGCACCGCGAGCGCCAGCACCGGCACCGTCAGGTACGGCAGGACGGGCGCCGGGCCCTCCTGCGGCGGCCCGGCGACGTACTCGACGACCCCCGGAGCGCACAGCACCAGCCACAGCAGGGCGTCCGCGGCCCGCTCCCGGCGGCTGCCGCGCGCCAGCGCCGTACGCGCGGCCAGCGCCGTACGGACCACCGGCCCCGTACGGACCGGCGCGGTGCGGGCGGCCCCCGACCGCGCCGGTCCCCCGGTCATCGCGCCGTCGGCGCGGCCACGGCGCCGGGCGCGCCGGCGGCGTCGGCCGCGGCGCGGCGCCGGAGCACCGCCCACGCGATCTCCAGCAGCAGCCCGGCCCCGGCGGCGAAGGCCACGGCGGCCCAGGGCGCGCGCACCCCGACCAGTTCGAGCTGGAAGAACTCCTGGAGGAACGGCGTCACCAGCACCACGGCGAAGGACGCCGCCATGGTGAGGACGAGCCCGATCCGCCACCAGGTGTACGGCCGCGCGATGATCGCCAGCGCCCACAGCGCCACGAGGAACAGCGTCAGGGTGGCCGCCGAGGTCTCCGCCTCCAGGTTGTCGTCGTACGTGGCGCGCGCGAAGAGGTACGAGCCGAAGGTGGCCGCCGCCGCGAGGGCGCCGCCGGGGACGGCGAAGCGCAGCACCCGTTGCACGAAGCCGGTACGGGCCCGTTCCGCGTTGGGCGCGAGCGCCAGGAAGAACGCGGGGATGCCGATGCTGAGCGAGCCGATGAGGGTGAGGTGGCGGGGCAGGAAGGGGTAGGGCACCTGGGCCACCACGACCATGACGGCGAGCAGCACCGAGTACATGGTCTTGGTGAGGAAGAGGTTGGCGACGCGTTCGATGTTGCCGATGACGCGGCGGCCCTCCGCGACGACCGAGGGCAGCACGGCGAAGTTGTTGTTCAGCAGCACCAGCTGGGCCACGGAACGGGTCGCGGGGCTGCCGGAGCCCATGGCGACGCCGATGTCGGCGTCCTTGAGCGCCAGCACGTCGTTCACGCCGTCGCCGGTCATCGCCACGGTGTGGCCGCGCGACTGGAGCGCCCGCACCAGCGCGCGCTTCTGCTGCGGCCCGACACGGCCGAAGACGGAGGTGCGCTCCGCGAGGTCCGCCAGCTCCTCCGGGTCGTCGGGGAGCGTACGGGCGTCCACGGGGTGGTCGGCGCCGGGGAAGTCCAGACCGCGGGCGACGGCGCCGACGGACAGCGCGTTGTCGCCGGAGATCACCTTGGCGGCGACGCCCTGCTCCGCGAAGTACCGCAGCGTGGCGGGCGCCTCCTCGCGGATGCGCTGCTCGATGACGACGAGCGCGGCGGGCGTGACGCCGTCCGCCGCGGCGAGCGGCCGGTCGAACGCCTCGCGGAGGGTGCCCGAGGCGCGCGCCAGCAGCAGTACGCGGAGACCGAGGGCGCCCCGCTCGTCGACCTGCTCCAGCACGGGGTGGCCCGCGGGCAGCAGCGCGTCGGGCGCGCCCAGCAGCCAGGTCGCGGTGGCGCCGGGGCCGTCGCCGCCGGGACCGTCGCCGGGCGCCCGGAGGGTGGCGCCGCTCCAGCGGCGTGCCGAGGAGAACGGGGTGCTGTCGGTCACGGTCCAGCCGTCCGGCGCGGCGTACGCGTCGATGATCGCCTGCATGCTCGGGTTGGGCCGCTCGTCGGCGGCGCCGAGCACGCCGAGCACCGCCTCGGCGGGCGCGTCCGGGTCGAGGGCGCGCACCTCGGAGACGTCCATGGCGGTCTCGGTGAGCGTGCCGGTCTTGTCCAGGCAGACGACGTCCACCCGTGCCAGCCCCTCGATCGCGGGCAACTCCTGTACGAGGCAGCGCTTCTTGCCCAGCCGGACGACGCCGACGGCGAAGGCCACGGAGGTGAGCAGCACCAGCCCCTCGGGCACCATCGGGACCAGACCGGCCACCATCCGGCGGACGGCCTCGGCCATGTCGTCCTTGCCGACGGTGAGTTGGCTGATGATGAGCGCGACACCGGCCGGGACGATGGCGTACGTCACGTACTTGAGGATCTTGTCGATCCCGCCCCGCAGTTCGGAGCTGGTGAGGGTGAACTTGCTGGCCTCCTCGGCCAGTTGAGCGGCGTACGCGTCCCGGCCGACGCGCGTGGCGGCGAACGCGCCGGTGCCCGCCACCACGAAGCTGCCCGACATGACCTGGTCCCCGGGCCGCTTGACGACCGGGTCGGCCTCGCCGGTCAGCAGCGACTCGTCGACCTCCAGGTCGGCGGTCTCCACCAGCGTGCCGTCCACGGCGATCTTGTCGCCGGGCCCCAGCTCCACGATGTCGTCGAGGACGAGTTGCTCGGCGCCGACGGGCTCGGACACCCCGTCGCGGCGTACGGTCGGCCGGCTCTCGCCGACGATGGCCAGCTGGTCCAGGGTGCGCTTGGCGCGGATCTCCTGGATCACGCCGATCAGGGTGTTGGCGAGGATGACGCCGCCGAACAGCGCGTCCTGCACGGGTCCCACCGACAGGATGATGACGAACAGCACGCCCACGATGGCGTTGATCCGGGTGAAGAGGTTGCCGCGGACGATCTCCCCGATGCTCCTGCTGGAGCGCACCGGCACGTCGTTCACCCGGCCCGCGGCGACCCGTTCCGCGACCTCGGCCGCGGTGAGGCCGCGCGCCGCCCGTACGGGGTCCGGGGGCACGGGGCCCGGGGGCGCCCCGTCCGGCGGCGCCTCTCCCGTACGGTCCGGGTCCGTACGGTCCGGCGCCGCGGCGGGCTCCCCGCCCACCGTGTCCACGTGTTCAGCCACTCCCGGTCCCGTCCCTCTCTGTGGTGCTCCACGGCGACCGCTGGTCACGGCGGTCGCCGTACGCCGGACGCCGTCCGCGTACCGGCCTTCCCGACCCTAGACAGCGCGCCGACCGCCCACCAGCCACCAAAGGCCCTGCCGGACCCCGACTTTCGTCGGGTGCCGTCCCTTCGCCCCTCCCCTGCCGGTGTGAGGCTTCTCTCCGCAAGAGTCCTCGGGGTCCCCCCTGTCGCTTTCGCCCACCTACGGAGCGACCTGCGACGACGCACTGTTTCCATGGTCAAGTAGCGGAATTGGATCTCGGATGCCGGATTTTGTCGCTCCCGACCCCCTGTGCTTACCGTCGAATCGCTCGCCACACGGGGGGCACCCGTGACCGTCACGCCGAATCCTGCCGACGGTCGCAGGGGGGAATCCGACGCGTCAGCGCCGTAGGCAGGAGCGGGGGAACCAGGTAGGCCGCCGCACCTCTCCAGGGTGCGGCTAGGGGCGAAACCGTACGAGTCCGCAACCGCGGTCCCGTACGGCCGGGCACTCATCCGGTCCGAGCCCGACAGCTCACCTCGTAGGCGTCGGTGAGGAAGTCAGTCATGCTTTTTTCAGGTAAGGGCCGCTCCGGCAAGACCGCTCGCATCGTCACCCTCGCGGGTGTCGCCGGTGCCGCCGTCACCCTCCCGCTGATCACGGCGACCGGCGCGCAGGCCGCCTCCGTGGACACCTGGGACAAGGTCGCCCAGTGCGAGTCCGGCGGCAACTGGCAGATCAACACGGGCAACGGCTACTACGGCGGCCTCCAGTTCTCGCAGTCCAGCTGGGCCGCGGCGGGCGGCACGCAGTACGCGTCCCGCGCCGACCTCGCCAGCAAGGAGCAGCAGATCGCCACGGCGGAGAAGCTCCTCGCCCTCCAGGGCCCGGGTGCCTGGGCCTGCGCCGGTGCGGGCGGCCTCACCTCCGGCGGCCCGTCCGCCGACGTGAACCCGGGCGGCGACGGCGGCCAGCAGCGCGCCGACCGCGGCACCGAGCGGCAGGCCCAGCCCGCCGAGCAGCCGCAGCCGAAGCAGGAGGCGCAGCCGGAGCAGCAGGCCCAGCCCCAGCCGAAGGCGCAGCCGAAGCAGTCCGGCGGCGACTACACGGTGCGCTCCGGTGACACGCTCGGCAGCATCGCCGACGCGCACGGCAGCACCTGGCAGCAGGTGTTCAACGCCAACAAGAAGGTCATCGGCGGCAACGCGGACCTGATCTTCCCGGGCCAGCAGCTCAGCCTCTGACCCGACCCCCGGCACGCTCCGGGCCTTCCCGGCCCGGAGCGTCCCCGGTCCCGCGGCCCGCGCCTCTCCCCCGTGGCGCGGGCCGCGTCACGCCCGGATGCCGCGCGGGCGCCCGCGGGCCCGTACGGGATCAGCGCGGCAGGCCGCCCCTGTGCGGCGGGCGGTCGTACGTGCTGTCCCCGTGCGGGTCGTCCCCGTACGGGCCGTCGCCACCCTCCGGCGCACCCAGCGCGTCCGCCCGCCGGATGGTCGCCGCGAGTTCCGCGACGGCGGAGTCGCCGGAGTCGGCGGCCGCGTCCCGCGCGTACCCGGCGAGCCGCCGCAGCGGGGGCGCGCCCGGCAGGTCGCCCGCGCCGCCGCGCAGCGCCTCGGCGAAGTACGCGGCGGCGGCGGCCGTACGCAGCCGTGGCGAGGCGGACTCCCACAGCGCGCCGTCCAGCGCGTCCGTACCGATGCGCCGCGTCTCCTCACGCGGCGCGCGCGAGTCCGGGTCCAGCCAGCGCACGGCGGCGGTCGCCACGTCGCCCTCGGCGCCCTCCCTCAGCCGCACCGCGTACAGCGCGGTGACCGTGTGCCCGGGGCCGATCTCGCCGCCGTCCACGCGGTCGTCGCGGAAGTCCTCGTCCGCGACCCGCCTGTCGTCGTAGCCGACGAGCCGCTGTTCGACGACCGTGTCCGGGTCGAACGTGACCTGCGCCTTGGCGTCGCGCGCGCGGAGGCCGATGTTGCGGGGCAGCTCCTCCACGAAGACCCGGCGCGCCTCCGTACGACTGGACACGTACGTGGTGTGCCCGTCGCCCCGGTTGGTGAGCCGCTCCATCAGGGCGTCGCCGTAGTCGCTGCCGACACCGACGCCGAAGAGGGTGATGCCGTGGTCGGCGCGGTGCGCGGCGACCTGGTCGAGGATGGCGTCCGGCGCGGTGCCGCCGGTGTTGGCGAGGGCGTCGGAGAGGAGCACCACGCGGTTGGTGGCGGCCTTCCGCAGGCCCTCGACGGCCTCGGCGTAGCCGGTGCGCATGCCCGCCGCGAGGTTGGTGCTGTCCTCCGTGCGCAGCCCGTCGAGGGCGTCCCGGACCGTGCCGCGCCCGCCGTCGTCGCCGAGGCGCGTCATGGGCAGCACGGTGCGCGCCTCGTCGCTGAAGGCCACCAGGGCCACGGAGTCCGTGTCCCGCAGCTGCCCCACCGCCGTCCGCAGCGACGCCCGCACCAGGTCGAGACGGCCCGGCTCGGCCATCGAGCCGGAGACGTCGACGACGAACGTGAGGGCGGCGGGCGCGCGCCGCTCGGCGGCGTCGTCGCGCTCCGCGCGGGTGGTGAGCCCGATCCGCAGCAGGGACCAGTCGCCGTCCCCGTCACCCCGTTCCGCGTGCCCGTCCGCGGTCGGGCCCGTACGGGCGCCGTCGGCCGACACCGCGAAACCGTCGCCCTCGGGCTGCTCGTAGCCCGGCCGGAAGCTGTTGACGAACTCCTCGGCCCGTACGGTGTCCGGCCGCGGCAGTCCCCCTTCCGCCACGGTCCGCTTCGCGTAGCCGTACGACGCGGTGTCGACGTCCAGCGCGAACGTCGACCGCAGGTCGGCGGCGGGCGGGGCGTCGCCCTCCGCCTCGTCGCCGGTGTCCCGCCGGGCGCCGTCCGGCGCGCGGGACGTGCCGCCGGGCGGCGGCGCGCCCTGCCCGCCGTCCGAACGGTCCGTCGCCGCCTCCCTGTTGCCGCTCCCGCCGCCGCCCCCGTCGTCCGTACCGCCGCCGGTGCATCCGGCGAGCAGTACGCCGCCCGCCGCCAGCGCCACCGCGAAACGTCTCCCCCTGTGCCCCATCCCGGGCCCCCCTTCCGGCCTTTCGGCCGCACACGCGTCGAGTACGGGGATGGGACGTACGGCGGGTGGCGGCGGACACGGGGAAGGCGTCACGGAAACGTTGCGATACGGCAACAGGGGCTCATAGCGGGTCACTTGGTGCGAACGCTCCACCGCGCACCACCGATCGCTCCCGCCCCACGGCGCGTGCGGCACGACACCCGGCGCTCCGGCGCACGGGAGCGGGTCCCCTCGCGAACCAGGCAATCAACGCGCGCACGCCCCCGGCGTACGCGCGCCTCCCGCGACCGCTCGCGGGCCGCGCCCCGCCCGGCGGTGAACCGCCGGACGCGAGGACACGGCGGCCTCCCGGGCGTTCGCGCCGATGCCCCCACCCCCGTCGAGGGCATCGGCGCCCACGTCGCCCAACAGCGTGAACAGCTGGTGGGACGACGCTCTCACCGGCTCGGAGCCGGACGCCGCACCGGTCGGCACGGGGACGGCGGACACGGTGGGCCGTACGCCGCCCGGCTCCGTTCCGGGTGCGATGTGCGGACATCGTGGCACGGGACGTACGGGTGCCGCATTGCCAGGGTCCGGCAGTCTTTAACTCTCTTTTATCTCCGGGGGGTTCCGCAGAGTGATCGTTTCACCGGAAAGCCCACGACAACGCCCTGTACGACCGGCCGAACACCCGCGCGCGCGGAGGCGGAAAAAACAGCGGAGGGACGGCACGGACGGTGCGGACGGAGTCCGCCTCCGGCAGGTGAGTGACCACTGCCGGAGGCGGACGAGGGGAGCACGGGCGTCGGCCCGCGTCAGCCCACCGCGTTCGGGGACAACTGCTGCTTCTTGGCGGGGAAGAAGTCGTCACAGGTCTTCACCGTGCCGGTGGCCTTGGACCAGTTGCCGGTCACCCACTTCTCCTCGCCGCGCATCTTGTACCAGGTGGCGGTGGTCCCGACCTTCTGGGCGTCGACCTTGCAGTCGATCCCGAACTGGCTCTTGTCCTTCAGCGCGCCCTTGATCGTCGAGTCCGTGCTCGGGTACTGACGGACGTTCAGGTCCTTGCCGCTGATGGTGTCCACCGTCCCGTACGGCTTGGCCGGCGCGGCCGCCTGCGCCGATCCGGCCGCGAGGCCGAGGGAGGCGCCCCCCGCGGCGACGCCGAGGGCGAGGGTCACGGCGGCGTAGCGGGTCCGGCGGGTGCGTGCGGTCTGGGTGCTCATCGCGCTCAACTCCTTCGTCGATCCCGGCTCGACCGTCCGGGGTGCGGATCTACACCACGAAGGACGTAGGTATTTGAGGCTTTGGTTCCACTATGTCCGTTTTTTCTTGGGCGCTTCACCCACCACCGCACCCGCTCCGCGTCAGAGCGCGCTCGCCGGCCACCCCAGGAGCCGTGCCCCCATCGCCGCCGTCTCCAGCGTGTAACGGTGCAGCGCGTCGCCGGGGTCGTACCCGGTGAGCAGCCGGATGCGTTCCAGCCGGTACGACAGCGTCCGCACGCTCACGCCCAGCCGCCGGGCCGCCTCCGCGTTGACGTACCCCGCCGCCGCGCACTCCGACAACGTGTCCAGCAGCGGCGCCGCACCCCCGCGCGCGGCGGTCAGCGGCTCCAGGACGGTGCGCACGAGGTCGGCCATCGCCGCCCGGTCGCGCATCAGGACGGGGAACACCAGCAGTTCGGCGGCGTACAGCCGGGTCGCCTCCAGCCCGAGCCGGTCCGCGAGGTCCAGCGCGCCCAGGGCCTCGTCGTAGCTGCGTACGACACCGCCCGCGCCGCTGTGCGCCCGCCCGACCGCGACCCGTTCGGCGTCCGGGTAGCCGGGGCCGGGGCGTTCCACGAGCGACGCGAAGACCTCCAGCACGCGGCTCTCGCTGCTCGCCGCGATGCACACCAGACGGCCCTCCTTGGTGGAGATCAGCACGTCCACCTCACCGAAGCGGCCGAGGAGTTCGCGCTGGACGAGGCCGACGACCGGATGCACGTCGTCGTACTTCTCCGGCCCCGCGGCCACGGCCACCGCGTGCGCGTCGGCGAGCTGGAGGCCGAAGCGCTGCGCGCGTTCGGCGAGGCGGCCGAGGTCGCTGCGGCCGTACAGCAGGTCGTCGATGAACTCCCGCCGCTCGCCCTCCTCCTGCCGCATCGCCACCCGCTGCGCGCGCTCGTGGCCGTCACCGAGGGCGGACACGGCGGCGTCGAGCGCGGCGAGCAGGGCGTCACCGGTACGGGCGCGCTCCCCCGCGTCCGCGGTACGCGCGATGCCCGGCAGGGTGCCCCACAGCCGACGGGTCTCGCGCACGTACAGCCCGAACAGCTCCCGCAGCCCGTGCCCGCTCGCGGCGGACCGCTCACCGAGGGCGCGCAGGGCGTCGAGTTCGTCGCGGCGCGGCAGGCGCCCGGTCTCCGACACCTCCGTCAGCAACCGCGCGTAGTCCCCGAGGAAGTCGCTGGGAATCCCGCCCTGCCCCGCCGTACCTGCCCGTGCCGTCATCCGTCCCCCGGAGTGCCCCCGCCGTCCCCGCGCCGGACGGCTCTGAACGCGTGGCTCAGGGTAAGCGAGCGGGCCGGGCCGGGTCATCCGGAACGGAGCACGCCACCGGTGGCGGATCAGCCCGTGGCAGGTACGGTGTGACGACCACAGGAAGATCCATAGGGGCGCCGGGAAGTCTGGTCGGCAACGACACCGTCCTGCCCGCACACCCGACAGGAGTGCCCTGTGCCGTCCGATCCCGGTCCCCGTACGCCCCTGCCCGATTCCCGTACGCCCCTCTTCGGGCTCCCCTCCCCCGCCGAACGCCGCCGCCTCGCCGACGCCCTGCGCACCGAGACCGTGGGCGGGATCGTCCTGCTCGCCGCCGCCGTCGTGGCGCTCCTCCTGGCGAACACGCCGCTGAGCGACGCGTACGAGTCGGTGAGCGACTTCCACTTCGGCGTCCCCGCCCTCGGCCTCGACCTGTCGGTGGCGCACTGGGCGTCGGACGGCGCGCTGACGGTGTTCTTCTTCGTCGCGGGCATCGAGCTGAAGCGCGAACTGCTCACCGGCGAACTCCGCAGGCCCGCCGCCGCCGCCCTGCCGGTGGTCGCCGCGTTCTGCGGGATGGCGGTGCCCGCCCTCGTGTACGTGGCGGTCAACGTCGTCGGCGGCGGCGACCTGGACGGCTGGGCGGTGCCGATGGCCACGGACATCGCGTTCGCGCTCGGCGTGCTCGCGGTGATCGGCACGAACCTGCCGTCGGGCATCCGCGCGTTCCTGCTGACGCTCGCCATCGTGGACGACCTGGGCGCGATCGTCGTCATCGCCGTCTTCTACACCTCCGGCCTCGACTGGCTCGCGCTCGGCGGCGCGCTCGCGGGCCTCGCGCTGTTCTGGGTACTGCACCACCGGACGCCGGTACGCGGCTGGTACGTGTACGTGCCGCTGGGGCTGGTCATCTGGGCGCTGATGTACAACAGCGGCGTGCACGCCACCATCGCGGGCGTCGCCATGGGCATGCTGCTGCGGGTGCGCCTGCGGAAGGGCGCGGACGGGGCGCCCGACGAGGAGGTGTCACCGGCCGAGCACATCGAGCACCTCGTCCGGCCGCTGTCCGCCGGGTTCGTGGTCCCCCTGTTCGCCCTGTTCGCGGCCGGGGTCGGGGTGTCCGGCTCGGCGCTGGCCGAGACCGTACGGCAGCCGGAGGGACTGGGCGTCGTCCTCGGGCTGTTCGCCGGGAAGATCCTGGGCGTCTTCGGCGGTACGTACCTCGCGGCGCGCTTCACCAGGGCGCGGCTCAACCCGGACCTGTCCTGGCCGGACGTGGCCGGGGTGTCGATGCTGGCGGGCATCGGCTTCACGGTGTCGCTGCTCGTCTCCGAGCTGGCCTTCACGGACGCGGAGACCATGGAACGGGTGAAAGCGGCGGTGCTCGTGGGGTCCCTGCTGTCCGCGCTGTGCGCCGGTGTGCTGCTGCGCATGCGGGACAAGAAGTACCGGAAGCTGTGGGAGGACGAGACCCGGGACGAGGACCTGGACGGGATCGCCGACATCGACCAGGACGAGGACCCCGTGACGCGCCCCGCCGAGGCCCGCCGCCGCGCGGAGGCGCGGGAGCGGGAGCGCGCCGCGCGCGCGGAGGGCGAGGCGGAGTCGGGTCCGGACGGCACACGCCCCGGCGGTGGGTGATCCGGGCGCGGGGACCGTACGCGGCGCTCGCCGCCCGCGGGCCCCGCGTCAGCCCCGCCCGGCGTCGTCGGCGCCGCCGTCCGTCGCGGCCCCCGCCCCGGTGCCCGGGTGCTCCTTGGCGGCGCCCGGCCCGACCGGGCGCCGCGGCCCGACCCCGTCGTCCGGGATGCCGACGAGTTCCTCGACGTCGAACATCCGGGCGATCGGCACGTCGGTGCTGCTGTGCGCGACGATCGAGAACGCGATGGTCACCGCGATCAGGGTGAAGGCCTCCGCCCCCTGCGGGATGCCCGCCTGGAGCACGAGCAGTCCGTACACCACCGACGCGAACCCCTTGGGCCCGAACCAGCCGGCGGTGAACTTCTCCCGGCGGTCGAACTCCGTGCCCACGAGGGAGAGGATCAGCGAGGTGGGACGGATCAGGACGATCGTCAGGACCGCGACGACGTAACCGCCGAGCGAGAGGTCGCCGAACAGTTCGGGGGTCAGCAGCGCGCCGAACACCAGGAGCGCCGCGAACTTGGCGAGTTCGGCGAGTGAGTCCCCGAGCGGCCCGAACGCGGAACCCGCCTCGGGCGAGACCGCCGCGAGCACCGCACCCGCGCTGAACGCCGCCAGGTACGGGTTGGCGTGCGTGAGGTGGCACAGCGCGTACAGGGACACACCGATGGCGAGCGGCAGCAGCGGCTGGAGTCTGGGCTCCGCCCCCAGCAGCCGGAACCGCGTCAGCAGACTGACCGCCAGCGGCAGCAGCACTCCGAAGGCGAGGCCGAGGACCAGCTCGGTGGCGATGGTGCCGAACGACGCGTCCTCGGCGTGGGCCGTGGGTCCGGCCGCGGCGATGAGGACGAGCACGAAGGGCAGCGCGAGGCCGTCGTTCACGCCGCTCTCGATGTTGAGCAGCTGGCGGAGCCGTCCCGGGACCTCCTCACGGCCGACGATGGCGGAGGCGAACACCGGGTCGGTGGGGGAAAGCACCGCACCGACCAGGAAGGACGTCGTCCAGTCCAGCCCGGCCAGGAAGTGCGCGAGAACCGCGATCCCGAGGAAGGCGAGCGGCATGCCCAGGGCGAGTGCGCGGGCGGGGTTCCTCCAGCGCCTCCGCAGCTCCGGGAAGGACACGTGCGTGCCGTCCGTGAACAACACCGCGAACAGGGCGAGGTCCGCGGTGAGCCGCACCAGGTCGCTCTCTGGAGTGACGTGGACGAGGCCCAGGAAACCGTCGCTGACGAGCGCGCCGCCCGCGAGGAACAGCAGGGACGTCGAGAGGACCGACCTCGCCGCGAGCCCCGACAGCAGCACGGCGACCAGCAGCGCCACCCCGAACACCATGACCAGCACCACGGTTCTGCCGCCCCCACACCAAGTGATCGTGAAATCCCTCCGATCACCCTAGCGTCCGCTTCCGGTCGGCCCGAGGGTGAGCCGCAGGAAGCGCGGCCGGTACAGCTCCACGTCCCGGTGGATCGCGCCCGGGTCGCTCACCACGTTCACGTCGTAGCCGAGCAGCAGCCCGCCGTCCCCGCCGAACTCGGCGTGCCCCTGCGGGTTGTACGCCGACGCGCCCGCCTCCGCCGCGCCGGGCGGCAGCGGGGGCTCGCCGACCGTGTCCGGGCCGTGCCAGGGGCCGTGCGGCGCGCACGACCAGAACGACACCACGTTCCGCGACGGCTTCCCGTCCGGGCCGCCCGCGTCCACGGTGAGCAGCAGCCAGGTGCCGCCACGGCGCACGACGGTGTACGTGTTGGTGGCGCTGCCCGCGCGCTCGCCGTCCCCGGCGCCGTCCCGCCCGCCGTCCCCGGGTACGCCGCCGGTGCCGCTCCCCGGCACCCCGCCCGTGCCGCCGTCGAAGTCGAGCGGCGCCGCGTCGGCCGCGTCCGGCACCCAGCGGGAGCCGTTCCAGTAGCGCCAGGCGGAGCCGTCCGCGAGCGCCCCGTGCGGGACCCGGGCGACGTACGCGCGGGACGGGCCGCCGTCGCGCACGCCGCGCTCGTCGGCGCCGTACGCGTACGTCCACCCCCCGTGCCGTACGGCCGAGGTGCCGTAGAGGACGCGCCGTTCCGGCGCGGTGTCCGCAGCGGGCCGGTGCACCGGTGCGACACCCTCCAGCCGCAGGTCGGGCAGCGACAGGGTCGCCACCTCGGTGGCCAGCGGCACCCCGAACACCCACGGCGCCGTACCCGACCCCCGCTGCCACAGCAGCACCCGTACGACGCGCTCCGACGACCCCGGCGCACGCGGCTCCACCACCGCCTGCACCGGCCAGCGCCACAGTTCGCCGCCGTTGCCGCCGGTCGTCCCGGGGAACAGCGCGGACGGGCGTCCGTCGGCGGCGGGCGGCCCGGTCAGGGTGCGGGTGAGGCGTCCGCCGGGCGACATCACCAGCGCCGAGTTCCGCACCCAGGAGGGGTGCGGCACGCGCTGCCCGCCGGGGTGGACGCGGTCCAGGAAGGTGTCGGCGGACAGCCAGAGGGTGCGTCCGTCGGGCAGCCGTACGGAACGGGTGCCGTCGCCGCCGGTCCAGTCGTCCGTACGGGAGTCGTCGTCGCCGTAGCGGGCGAACTCGCGCGTCATGGTGTCGTCCGGGCGCCAGCCAGTGGCCCGGAGGCCGCCGCAGGACGGCGTGCCGCCGTCGTCGTGCCCGGGGTCCGTGAGGAACCAGGCGAGCAGCGCGAGCGCCAGCAGCCCCGCGGCCCCCGCGCCGACCACCGTTCCCGACCGCCGCCGCACCATCAGGCCGGAGCATACGTGGCCGCCGTCGTGGGGCCACCGTGCGGGAGGACGATCGGCCTCCGCCCGCGTACTTTCCGCGTCCGCGCGCGCGGACGCGGAAAGTACGCGGAGGGAGGGCGTTCGGAGTCCGTACGGCGGATGTCGTCTGGACCGGCGGATGCGTGGTACCCAGCGCGCTACGGCGTACGGAGCGCCGCACGCACCCACTGGGAGGCGACGATGGACGCCCGGATCACCCTGCGCGTCGACGGCGAGGAACGGTCACCGACCGTCGACACCCGCACCACCCTGCTCGACGCGCTGCGCGACCGGCTCGGCGTGATGTCCCCGAAGAAGGGCTGCGACCACGGGCAGTGCGGCGCCTGCACGGTGCTGGTGGGCGGCAGGCGGGTGCTGGGCTGCCTCGCGCTCGCCGTGGCGCACGACGGCGCGGAGGTGGTCACCGCACGCGGCCTCGGCGCGCTCCCCGACGGCGGCGACGGCAACAGCGGCGGCGGCCTGAACGGGAACAGCCGGAACGGGGACGGCGACGGCGAGCGGCAGGGCCCCTCGGACGACGGACTCCACCCCGTGCAGCGCGCGTTCCTCGACCACGACGGCCTCCAGTGCGGCTACTGCACCCCCGGCCAGGTGTGCTCCGCCGTCGGGATGCTCGCGGAGGCGGCGGCGGGCCATCCCAGTCACGTCACGGACGACCTGACCCGTACGGGCCCCGCCGTCCTCGACGACACCGAGATCCGCGAGCGGATGAGCGGCAACCTCTGCCGCTGCGGCGCGTACGTCAACATCCTCGCCGCCGTACGGGAGCAGGCCGCCGTACGCGAACAGGCCGCGCCCGCGCGGGGGGAGGCGATCCCGTGATCCCCTTCGACTACGTGCGCCCCGCCGACCCCGCCGACGCGGTCGCCGCCGTCGGCGGGCGCCCCGGCGCCGCCTTCCTCGCCGGGGGCACCAACCTCGTCGACCATCTGAAGCTCGGCGTGACCGGCCCCGACCTGCTGGTCGACGTGTCCGGGCTGCCGCTCGACCGGATCGAGGAGACCCCCACGGGCGCGCTGCGGATCGGTGCCACCGTCCGCAACAGCGACCTGGCGGCGCACCCCCTCGTACGGCACCGGTACCCGGCGCTGTCCCGCGCGCTCCTCGCGGGCGCCTCCGGGCAGCTGCGGAACATGGCGACCACCGGCGGCAACCTCTTCCAGCGCACCCGCTGCCCGTACTTCCAGGACACGAGCACCCCCTGCAACAAGCGCGTGCCGGGCTCCGGTTGCTCCGCCCTCGGCGGCCACACGCGCGACGCCGCGATCCTCGGCGCCTCCGCGCACTGCGTCGCCACGCACCCCTCCGACATGGCGGTGGCGCTCCTCGCGCTCGACGCCTCCGTCGTGCTGCTCGGCCCGGACGGCGAACGGACCCTGCCGCTCGCCGCGCTGCACCGGCTGCCCGGCGACACCCCGCACCGCGACACCGTCGTGGAGCACGGCGAGCTGGTCACCGCCGTGGAGCTGCCCGACCGGGCGTCCGCGCGGCACTCGACGTACCGCAAGGTGCGGGACCGCAGGTCGTACGCGTTCGCGCTGGTGTCCGTGGCCGCCGCCCTCGACGTGGCGGACGGCACCGTACGGGACGTGCGGATCGCGCTGGGCGGGGTCGCGCACAAGCCGTGGCGCGCGGAGCGGGCCGAGGCCGCGCTGCGCGGAACGGCCCCGACGGAGGCCGGTTTCGCGCGCGCGGCGGACGCGGAGCTGGCGGCGGCGCGGCCGTTGGAGGGCAACGCGTTCAAGGTGCCGCTGGCCCGCCGCACCCTGGTCGCCGTCCTGCGCGACCTCGCCGGGGCCGCGGACGGCGGCACCCGCCACGACGGACGGGAGGGCGGCCGATGACCGGCACGACGACGGACCGCGCGGTCGGCACGCCGCTGCCGCGGCTCGACGGGCACGCCAAGGTGACGGGCACAGCGCCGTACGCGTACGAGCAGCGCCCGGACGACGCGCACCCGCTCCACGCGCACCCCGTGCTCGCCACCGTCGCGCGCGGGCGCGTACGGGCCGTGCGCACGGACGACGCCGCGGCGGCCGAGGGCGTCGTCGCGGTGCTCACGCACCGGAACGCGGGCCCGCTCCCGGACCTGGACGGGGCGCGGGACGGCGAGCTGGCGGTGCTCCAGTCCGACGCGGTGGCGTTCCGTGGGCAGTGCGTGGCCGTGGTGGTCGCCGGGACGCCGGAGACCGCGCGGCACGCGGCGTCGCTCGTACGGGTGGAGTACGACGAGGAGCCGCACGACACGGAACTGCGGGCGGACAGCCCGTCGTTGTACGCGCCGGAGCAGGTCAACCCGACGTTCGCCACGGACACCGACGAGGGCGACGTGGACGCGGCGCTGGCGGCGGCAGCGGTGACGGTCGACCGCACGTACCGCACGCCGATGGAGCACAACGCGCCCATGGAGCCGCACACGGCGGTCGCCGTGTGGGAGCCACGCACGGACGGGGCGGACGCGGAAGGAACGGACGCGGAAGGGGCGAAGGGGACCGAGGGCGTACGCCTCACGCTGTACGCCTCCACGCAGGGCGCCCACACCGTGCGCACCACCCTCGCGCCCCTCTTCGGGCTCCGCCCGGAGCAGGTGCGCGTCGTCGCGCCGCACGTGGGCGGCGGTTTCGGCTCCAAGGGCATGCCCCACGCGCACGACGTGCTCGCCGTCCTGTGCGCCCGCGCCGTGCCGGGACGTGCCGTCAAGCTGGCGCTGACGCGGCAGCAGACGTTCCCGCTCGCCGGACACCGCACCCCCACCATCCAGCGGCTGCGGCTCGGCGCGGACGCCGACGGGCGGCTGACCGCGATCGCGCACGAGGTGGTGGAACACACCTCGACCGTCAAGGAGTTCGCGGAGCAGACGGCGGTCGGCACCCGGCTGATGTACGCGGCGCCCCACCGCCGTACGCGCCACCGGCTGGCCGCCCTCGACGTGCCCGTGCCGTCCTGGATGCGGGCGCCCGGCGAGGCCCCCGGGCTGTTCGCCCTGGAGGCCGCCATGGACGAACTCGCCGCCGCCGTCGGCCTCGACCCCGTCGAGCTGCGGCTGCGGAACGACCCGCCCGTCGACCCGGAGTCCGGGAAGCCCTGGTCGGGCCGCCACCTGGCGGAGTGCCTGCGGGAGGGCGCCCGCCGGTTCGGCCGGCCGGGCGGCGGCGCCGCGCCCGGGTCGCGGGTCGAGGACGGCGAGTGGGTGGGCACGGGCGTCGCGGCGTCCACGTACCCGTACTACGCGTTCCCCGGCTCGGAGGCCCTCGTGCGGTACGACGGCGGGGGCCGCTGGACCGTCCGGATCGGCGCCGCCGACCTGGGCACCGGCAGCCGTACGGCCCTCACGCAGATCGCCGCCGACGCGCTGCGGCAGCCGGTGGACGCGGTGACGGTGGAGCTGGGTGACACGGAGCTGCCGTCGGCGACCGTGGCGGGCGGCTCGTCGGGCACCGCGTCGTGGGGTTCGGCGGTGGTGGCCGCCGCCGACGCGTTCCGGGCGGAGCACGGCCACGATCCGGCGCCCGGCACGCGGGCGTCGGCGGGGACGCCGGAGGACCCGGACGCCGAGCGGTACGCGCGGCACTCCTTCGGCGCGCAGTTCGCGGAGGTGCGGGTGGACGTGGACACCGGGGAGGTACGGGTGCCGCGGATGCTCGGGGTGTTCTCCGTGGGACGCGTCGTCAACCCGCGTACGGCGCGCTCCCAGTTCGTCGGCGGGATGACGATGGGGCTGTCCATGGCGCTGCACGAGGAGGGCGTCCTGGACCACCGCACGGGCCACACCGTCAACCACGACCTGACGGGCTACCACGTCGCCGCGCACGCCGACGTCTGCGACGTCGAGGCCGTGTGGCTGGACGAGGTGGACCCGCACGTCAACGCGATGGGCGCGCGCGGCATCGGGGAGATCGGCATCGTCGGGGCGGCGGCGGCCGTGGTGAACGCCGTCCACGACGCCACCGGAATCCGCGTACGGGAGCTGCCGGTGACGCCGGACAAGCTGCTGGGCTGACGGCGGGCGGCGCGCACGGGTGGGACGTACGGGCGGGGCGCACGGGCTGCGCCGGACGCCCGTACGTCCCGGAATCCGTCTCAGCGCCCCGCGCGGGGGGCGACCGCCGAACCGAACTCCTCCAGCGCGTCCGTGAGGAGTTCCGCCACCCGCAGCGCGACCGGGTCCGCCGTGCCGCACTCCGTGCGCCAGGCGTCCAGCGCCGACCGTACGGGTGTCCAGTCCAGCGGCTCCCCGTCCCGTACGGCACGGGAGTTGGGCTCCATCGCGGTGGCCAGGGCGAGCGCGTACGCCGCGCCGCCGCGCCCCGCGTCCACGCGCGCGGTGCCCTTCGCCGGGGTCCGGGGGTCGGGGTCCGTCGCCGCAGTGCCGGTCGGGCCGCTCGCGTGCTCCGGCAGATGCGCCTCCAGCAGCATCAGGACGCGCCCCATGGTGACCAGGGACAGCTGCGCGTCGCGGGCGGCGCGACGGTCGAGCCCGCGGTGCCGTACGGGCTCGGCGCCCGCGCGTTCCGCCGTACGCCCCCACTCCCGGCGGGCGGCGCGCGCGTCGAGCAGCGCGTCGCGCACCTCGCGGGCCGTACGGGCGCCGGGCCGCTCGGCGGCGTCGAGGACGGCGACCGCGTACCGGCCGTTGGCCGTCAGCCAGTCGGCGAGCCGGTCGCGCAGCCGCGGCGTCTCCCAGGCGGGGAAGAGGGCGTAGCCGAGCATCGCGAGCAGCCCGCCCGCCGCGGTCAGCAGCACCCGTTCCTGGAGGGTCTGGCCCCACTCGGACCCGGCGACGCCGAGCAGGAACACCACGTAACCGGCGGTGCAGGCGGACACCAGCGCGTAGTTGGTGGACAGCAGGAGGTACATCAGCCCGAGGGAGACGACCGCGAGCACCGCGCTCGGGTACGGCCCCGGGTCCGCCAGCGCCACCACCGCGCCCGCGAGCACCACGCCGCCGAGGGTGCCCGTGAAACGGGAGACGCCGCGTTCGAAGGTCTGCGAGAAGTCGGGCCGGAGCACCATCACGGCGGTGAGCGGAATCCAGTAGCCGTGCCCGTCGGGCAGCACCAGCTCGCCCACGAGCTGCCCGACGACGACCACCGCCGCCAGCCGCAGCGCGTGCCGCAGCACCGGCGAGGACCAGTGGAGTTCGCGACGGAGCGCGCGCGTGGCGACGGGCACCAGGCCGGGGACGGTGGGGCGGTGCAGATGGCGCGGCGACGGCGTACCGCGCGTCGCCCGGCGCCCGAACCGGCCGGGCAGCAACCGGCGGACGCCGCCCCGGCCCGTACCGGCCGCGCGGCCCGTACCGCCGGAACCCCCGTCGTCCGTCCCGTCCTCCGCCGCCGTCTCGTCGGGCGGCGCCTGGTACGGCCGCCGGTCCCCGGAGCGCCTCCGCGCGCGGGGAGCGCCGGAGCCGCCGTCCGCCGGGTCGTCGCCGGGCGGCTCGTCCGCGTGGATCCACACGGTGCGCGACCCGAACACCGGGAGGGTGCGCGTCACTTCGACGGGCTCCCGCGCGGCCTCCACCGCCTCGTCGGTCAGCGCGATCAGCCGCAGCGCCGACTTCCGCGCCGCGCCGCTGAGCACCGGCCCCGAGTCGGGCACCTGGAGGACGGTCAGCGCGGCCTCCGGGATGCGTACGGGCTCACCGCGCCGGATCGCGCGCGCCGACGCGTCGAGCACGGTCGCGGACGCGGCCAGCAGGGCGCGTACCCGCTCCCGTTCGGGCCCCTCAGCGGGCACGCCGCCGATGAACGGGTCGGCGAGCGAGCCGAGCAGCGGCCGGAAGCGTTCGGCCAGCGCGCGGTAGCCGCCGAGCTGGCGCGGGCGGCGGCGCGCCTCGCGCGGCGTGACCGCCGCCGCCGTGCGCGCCTCCATCAGCGCCTCCGGGTCGAACGGCGCGGTCGGGTCGTGCCGCAGGCGCCGCGCGTAGTCCGCGACGGCCGCCAGCGCGTCCGCGAGCGCGTCCCGGCGCGCACCCCACGGCCGTACGGGGAACAGCACGATCAACGCCGCCTGCACCAGCCCGCCGACCGCGATCAGCGCGGCGTGCGTCAGCGCGCCCCGCACCGTGTCGGGCAGGGTGACCGCGACGAGCATCACCGCCACGGTCAGCGCGGCAACCGCCCCCGACGTCGGCCCGACGGCCCAGGCCAGGCCCGCGCCGAACGTCCACACCGCGAGCAGCACGAGGAACGCGACGTCCCACGGCACGCACAGGTACGCGAGGAACGTCGAGACGGCGAGCCCGCCCGCGGCGGCCAGCGCCCGCACCGGCCGGGGCCGCCAGCTGTGCAGGAACGTGGCGATGCCCGACGCGAACGCCCCGAACGCCGACGACACGGCGAGCGTCGGCGACCCCAGCCACAGCGCCAGCCCCACCACGAGGGCGACCCCGCACGCCCCGCGTACGGCGATGAGCGGGGTGAGCGCGGTGCGCTCCACCCGCATCCCCGCGCGCGCGGTCTCGCGCAGCGCACGGCCCCAGCTCATGCCGCCCCTCCGGACGTGTCGGCGGCGGCACGCCCACGGGCGGCGCGGGAACGGGCCGCGCCCGCGCCGCCCCCGTGCGTACCGCGCGCGCGGGTGCGGTCAGTCGTGGCGCGGGAAGCCCAGGTTGATGCCCCCGCTGTCCGCCGGGTCCGGCCAGCGCGTGGTGATGACCTTGCCGCGGGTGTAGAAGGCGATCCCGTCGTTGCCGTAGATGTGCAGGTCACCGAAGAGGGAGTCCTTCCACCCACCGAACGAGTGGTGCCCGATGGGCACCGGGATCGGCACGTTGACGCCGACCATGCCCGCCTCCACCTCCAGCTGGAAGCGGCGGGCGGCGCCGCCGTCCCGCGTGAAGATGGCGGTCCCGTTGCCCCACGGGGAGCTGTTGATGAGCGCGATCGCCTCGTCGTACGTCTCCGCGCGCACGACGCACAGCACCGGCCCGAAGATCTCCTCCCGGTACGCGTCGGAGTCGGTGCGCACCCGGTCCAGCAGGGAGACGCCGAGGAAGAAGCCGTTCTCGTGGCCCGCGACCGACAGCCCGGTGCCGTCGACGACGACCTCCGCGCCCTGGGCCGCCGCGCCGCGCACGTACGACGCGACCTTGTCGCGGTGCTCCCCGGTGATGAGCGGCCCCATCTCGGACGACGGGTCGGTGCCCGGCCCGATCCGCAGCCGCTCCGCGCGCGCGGCGATGCGCGCGACGAGGTCGTCCGCGACGGAGTCGATGGCGACGACCACGGAGACCGCCATGCAGCGCTCACCGGCGGACCCGTACGCGGCGTTGATCGCGTTGTCCGCCGCGTGGTCCAGGTCGGCGTCCGGCAGGACCAGCATGTGGTTCTTCGCGCCGCCGAGCGCCTGCACGCGCTTCCCGTGCCGGACGGCGGTCTCCTGGATGTGCCGGGCGATCGGGGTGGAGCCGACGAACGACACGGCGGCCACGTCCGGGTGCTCCAGCAGCCGTTCGACGGCCGTACGGTCGCCGTTGACGACGTTCAGCACGCCTTCGGGGACGCCCGCCTCGGCGGCCAGTTCCGCGAGCCGGTACGCGGCGGAGGGGTCCTTCTCGCTCGGCTTCAGCACGAAGGTGTTGCCGCAGGCGAGCGCCAGCGGGAACATCCACATCGGCACCATCGCGGGGAAGTTGAACGGGGTGATGCCCGCGACCACCCCGAGCGGCTGCCGGATCGACGCGACGTCCACCCGCGTGGACACCTCCGTCGACAGCTCGCCCTTGAGCTTCTCGGTGATGCCGCAGGCGAGTTCTACGATCTCCATGCCGCGCGCGACCTCACCGAGCGCGTCGGAGTGCACCTTGCCGTGCTCGGCGGTGATGAGCGCGGCGATCTCGTCGCGGCGCGCGTCGAGCAGTTGCCGGTACGCGTACAGCACCGACGTACGCCGGGACAGCGAGGCGGTGCCCCACTCCCGGTACGCCTCCTTCGCGGCGGCCACCGCCCGGTCGACCTCCCCGACGGAGGCGAGCGCGACACGGGTGGTCTGCTCGCCCGTCGCCGGGTCGTACACGGGGCCGAACTCGCCCGAGGCTCCGTCGGCGGGCTTCCCGCCGATCCAGTGGCCGAGTGTCTTCATCAGGGGCACCTTTCCTACGTTCCGTCACGCTGTGCTTCGAGGCTTCTCACGCTGTCCCCCTCCCACCGGAGGGAGTTCGGCACCCGGGGGTGCCCCTACAGATGGCGCCGCCTGTCCCCCGCCCGGCGTTCGTACGCGCCGCGCGCGCGGACCGCGTCCGGCCGCGTCGCGACCTCCGCGACGGGCACGTCCCACCAGGCCGCGGCGGGCGGCGCCGCGGGCCCGTCGCCCGAGGTGTCCGTCTCCACGTACACACAGGTGGGGCGGTCGGAGGCGCGTGCCGTACGGAGCGCGTCGCGCAACTCCCCGACGGTGTCCGCGCGGAGCACGTCCATGCCGAGGGACGCGGCGTTCGCGGCCAGGTCCACGGGCAGCGGGTCGCCGGTGTACGAGCCGTCGCGCGCGCGGTGGCGGTAGGCGGTGCCGAAGCGTTCGGCGCCGGTCTCCTCGGAGAGGCCGCCGATGGAGGCGTAACCGTGGTTCTGGAGGAGGACGACCTTGAGGGCGACGCCCTCCTGCACGGCGGTCACGATCTCCGTCGGCATCATCAGGTACGTGCCGTCGCCCACCAGGGCCCACACGGGCCGGTCCGGGGCGGCGAGCCGGACGCCGATGGCGGCGGGGATCTCGTAGCCCATGCAGGAGTAGCCGTACTCCACGTGGTACTGCCGCGGCGACCGCGCCCGCCACAGCTTGTGCAGGTCACCGGGGAGCGAACCGGCGGCGTTGATCACCACGTCGTCGTCACCGACCACCGTGTCCAGCACGCCCAGCACCTGGGTCTGCGTGGGCCGCGCGGAGCTGTCGCCGTGCGCGTACGCCGCTTCGACGCTCCGCTCCCAACGCGCCCTGCCCGCGCGGTACTCCGCCTCGTACGCCGCGTCCACCCGGTGCCCGCCCAGCGCGCCCGCCAGCGCCTCCAGGCCCGCGCGCGCGTCCGCGACGAGCGGCAGGGCGGTGAGCTTGTGCGTGTCGAACGGGGTGACGTTGAGGTTGACGAAGCGGACGTCCGGCGCGGCGAAGAGCGTGCCGGACGCGGTGGTGAAGTCCGACCAGCGGGTGCCGACGCCGATCACCAGGTCCGCCGTACGGGCCAGGTCGTCCGCGACGGCCGTACCCGTGTGCCCGACGCCGCCCACGTCCGCCGGGTGGTCGTGGCGCAGCGCGCCCTTGCCCGCCTGCGTGGACGCGACGGGGATGCCCGTGGCGTCGACCAGCGCGCGCAGCGCGTCCTCCGCCTCGCTGTGGTGCACGCCGCCGCCCGCGACGATCAGCGGGCGCGCGGCGGCCCGTACGGCGCGTACGGCCTCCGCGAGCGCCGCGCCCTCCGGCGGCGGGCGGCGCACCGTCCAGACGCGGGGGGCGAAGAGGTGCGCGGGCCAGTCGTACGCCTCGGCCTGCACGTCCTGCGGCAGCGCGAGCGTGACGGCGCCCGTCTCGACGGGGTCGGTGAGGACGCGTACGGCGTCCAGCAGCGCGGGCACCAGCGCCTCCGGGCGGTGCACGCGGTCGAACCAGCGGGAGACGGGGCGGAGCGCGTCGTTGACGGACAGGTCGCCCGCGTACGGCACTTCGAGCTGCTGGAGCACCGGGTCGGCGGGGCGGGTGGCGAACGTGTCGCCGGGGAGCAGCAGTACGGGCAGCCGGTTGACGGTGGCGAGGGCGGCGCCGGTGACGAGGTTGGTGGCGCCGGGGCCGATGGAGGTGGTGACGGCCTGCGCGCGGAGACGGCCGGACTGGCGGGCGTAGCCGACGGCGGCGTGCACCATGGCCTGTTCGTTGCGCCCCTGGAGGTACGGGAGCGGGGGCAGGTCGGTGGCGTGGTGCTGCTCGACGAGCGCCTGGCCGACACCGGCGACGTTGCCGTGGCCGAAGATGCCCCAGCAGGCGGTGATCAGGCGCTGGCGGCGGCCGTCGCGTTCGGTGTGCTGCGCGGCGAGGAAGCGCACCAGCGCCTGGGCGACGGTGAGCCGGAGGGTGTCGGGTTCCCGCCGGACTGCGGCACCGCGGTCAGCGAGGTCGGCGGGGTCAGCCGGGTCGGCGGCGGGATCGACGGTGGGGCTCATGACGGGCCCTCCCCTTCTTCCGTCGGTGCGAGATAGAGCGGCAACCTTTGATCCACAGGCATTTCTCCCCAAGTGCCTCGGACCCACGCATGATCTGGATGGTCGCAGATCAGCCATTCACGGGCCACCCCGGGGCCCGCCATCACGTTGAGGTAGTACATGTCGTGCCCGGGGGCCGCGATCGACGGCCCGTGCCAGCCGTCCGGGATGAGCACCGTGTCGCCCGTACGCACCTCCGCGAGCACGTCCGTACGCGAACCGGGGCCGGAGGGCGTCACCCGCTGGTAGCCGACACCTTCGGTGGCGCCGTGCGGGGCGATCTCGAAGTAGTAGATCTCCTCCAGTTCGCTCTCCTCGCCGGGCCGGTGCTCGTCGTGCTTGTGCGGCGGGTACGACGACCAGTTGCCGCCCGGAGTGAGCACCTCGACGGCGATCAGCCGGTCCGCCTCGAAGGCGCCCGCCGCGGCGAAGTTGTTCACCTGCCGCGAGCAGTTGCCGCTGCCGCGCAGCTCCACGGCGACACCCTCCGCGGGCCCGTACCGCGCGGGCAGCCGCCGCGTACAGCGCGCGCCCGTCAACGCGAACCGGCCACCCGCCCGGCTGGACACCCGTACGGTCGCGTCCCGCGGCACGTACGCGAAGTCGCTCACTCCCGCGAACACGCTCTCCCTGCCGCGCAGTTCGAAGGTCACCTCCGCGTCGGAGCCACCGTCCGCCCCGTCGCCTGCCCCGCCGTCCGCCGCGACCACCGTGCAGCCGCCGCGCAGGGGGAGCACGATCCACTCGCTGTCCCCCGTGGCGAACTCGTGCGCGCCACCCGGCGGCAGCTCCAGCACGCGCAGCGCGGAGTAGCCCCAACCGGCCGTACGGGGGCCGACGTCGAGCGCGTACGGGCCCTCCGCGGCCGCCCCGGCGGGGAGGTGGAAACGGGGTGCCCGCCGTCCGGGTGCGCCCGGGCTGTCCTGGTGGGCCTGGTGGCCCCTGTCGTCCTTCTGGTCCTTCTGGTCCTCGTCGTCCTGGTGCCTCATGTCCCTCACCCTCCCGCGTTCAGAGCAGCCCGACAGCGGTGTCGACGGCCAACTCGACGTCCCCGTCCACCGGATAGAGCAGCGAACGCCCCACGACCAGCCCCCGCACCGTGGGCAGCCGCAGGGCGCTCCGCCAGTTCCCGTACGCCACGTCCTGGTCGGCCGGGTCCGCGCCGACGTCGCCGCCGAGCAGGACGGAGGGCAGCGTCGTGGCCGCCATCACCCGTTCCATGTCGCCGGGGTCGGCGGTGACGGGCACCTTCAGCCAGGTGTACGCGGACGTGCCCGCCAGTCCGGACGCGATGGTGAGGGACGTGGTGACGGCCTCCGCGCTGAGGTCGTTGCGCAGCCTCCCGTCCACCCGGCGGGACAGGAACGGTTCGACGAACACCGGCAGTCGGCGCGCGGCCATGTCGTCCACCGCGCGCGCGGTGGCGTGAAGTGTGCGGAGGGAGCCCTCGTCCGCGTAGTCGATGCGCAGGAGGAGCTTGCCCGCGTCGAAGCGGAGGCGTTCGATGTCGCGGGGGCGGTGGCCGGTGAAGCGGTCGTCGAGTTCGAAGGCGGAGCCCGCGAGGCCGCCGCGGTTCATCGAGCCGATGACGACCTTGTCCTCCAGCGCGCCGAGCAGCAGCAGGTCGTCCAGGATGTCGGCGGTGCCGAGCACCCCGTCGACACCCGGCCGGGACAGCGCGCGGCAGAGCCGTTCGAGCAGCTCCGCCCGGTCTGCCATGGCCAACGGGCGGGCGCCCACGGCGAGTACGCCGCGCGCGGTGTGGTCCGCCGCGATGATCATCAACCGTCCGCTCTCCCCGACGAACGGGCGACGCGAACGGCGGGCGGCGGCCTCGGCGACGGCCTCGGGGTGCTGGGCGCGCACCGCGACCAGGTCGGGAATGCTGATGCTCACGGTGACTCCAGGAGGGTTCGGCGGGGCGCGGGGCGCGCCGTCCGCGGGCGCTCACGGGAAGACGCTCACCGGCGCCCGCGGGTGGGCCCCGCGGGCGGGCGTTCGCGGGCTCGCGGACGGGGACGCGCGGACGGGGACGCGCGGGCCCCGCGGGCGGGGGCCCGCGGGCGGGGGCTCATGGGCGGGGGCTCATGGGCGGGGCTCACGTACCGGCGAGCAGCGCGTCGACCTCGGCGGCGGTGGGCATCGCCGCGGAGCACGCGAGCCGCCCGGCGACGAGCGCGCCCGCCGCGTTGGCGTACCGCACGAGGGGGTCCAACTCCCAGCCCGCGAGCAGCCCGTGGCACAGGGCGCCGCCGAACGCGTCGCCCGCGCCCAGCCCGTTGACCACCTCGACCGGGTGCGGCGGCACCTCGGCGCGCGTACCGTCCCGGTGCGCCGCGAGCACCCCCTCCGGCCCCCGCTTGACGACGGCGAGGGTGACGCCCGCCGCGAGCAGCGCCTCCGCGCAGGCGTGCGGGTCGCGTACGCCGGTGGCGACCTCGCACTCGTCCACGTTGCCGACGGCGACGGTGGCGTGGGCGAGCGCGGCGCGGTACGTGTCGCGGGCGGCGGCCGGGCCGCCGCGCCAGAACATGGGGCGCCAGTCGAGGTCGAAGACGGTGGCCGTACGGGCCCCGCCGTCCCCTCCTCCACCGGTACCGCCGTCCCCGCGCGCGGCGAGCGCCGTCAGGGTCGCCTCGCGGCTGGGCTCCTCGCACAGGCCGGTGCCGGTGACCCAGAGGATGCGCGCGGCGCGTACGGCGTCCAGGTCCAGTTCGTGCGGATGGATCTCCAGGTCGGGCGCCTTGGGGCGGCGGTAGAAGTACAGCGGGAAGTCGTCCGGCGGGAAGATCTCGCAGAACGTCACCGGCGTCGGCTCGTCCGGGACCGCCGTCACCCAGCGGTCGTCCACGCCGAACTCCCGCAGCGCCCGGTGGCAGTAGTCGCCGAACGGGTCCTGCCCGGTGCGCGTGATCACCGCCGAGGCACGCCCCAGCCGGGCGGCGGCCACGGCCACGTTCGTCGCGGAGCCCCCGAGGAACTTGCCGAACGTCTCCACGTCGGCCAGCCCCACACCCGTCTGCAGCGGGTAGAGGTCCACCCCGATCCGGCCCATCGTGAGGACGTCGAAGGTCTCGGTCATGGCGCGTCCTCCCGGGAGGCTGGACGGAGGTGCTGTGCGGCGGGTCCGTGCTGCGGGCGCGGGCGTACGGGCGGCGGCAGCGGGCCGCGCCCGCACCAGGTGTAGTCCCCGCACGGACCCCTGTCAACGCAATGTCCTTACATAAGGACGTCTGGACCCATCCCGTACGGCGGCACTATCGTCGACGGTGCCGCACCCCGGCTCCTCCACCCCTCCCCCGCCCCGACCGCGACAACCACCGCCGTCCCCGCCGCACCGCGTACCGCGCGCGACACGGGTGCGGACGGCGGAGAGGAAACAGGTAAGGAGTGCCCGCCATGCCCCTGCCCGCGAACCCAGCGCTCGACAGGCTGCGGATCGGCTCGGCCCCCGACTCGTGGGGCGTCTGGTTCCCCGACGACCCGCGGCAGGTGCCGTGGTCCCGGTTCCTGGACGAGGTCGCCGAGTCCGGTTACGACTGGATCGAACTCGGCCCGTACGGCTACCTCCCCACCGACCCCCACCGGCTCAACGAGGAGGTGGGCAGGCGCGGCCTGCGCGTCTCCGCGGGCACCGTCTTCACCTCGCTGCACCGCGGCCCGGCCGTCTGGGACGAGACCTGGGCGCACGTCTCGCAGGTCGCCGCGCTGACCCGGGCGACGGGCGCCCGGCACCTCGTCGTCATCCCGTCCTTCTGGCGCGACGACAGGACCGCCGAGCTGATCGAGCCCAGCGAGCTGACCACCGACCAGTGGCGGCAGCTGACCAGTGGCACCGAACGGCTGGCCCGCGACGTACGCGAGCACTTCGGGCTGGAGCTGGTCGTCCACCCGCACGCCGACACCCACCTCGACACCGAGCAGCACGTCGAGCGCTTCCTCGACGCCACCGACCCCGCACTGGTCAACCTCTGCCTGGACACCGGGCACTACGCGTACTGCGGCGGGGACAGCGTGCGCCTCATCGAGACGTACGGGGAACGGATCGGCTACCTCCACCTCAAGCAGGTCGACCCGGCGGTGCTCGCCTCGGTGATCGCGGAGGGTACCCCGTTCGGTCCGGCCGTACGGCAGGGCGTGATGTGCGAACCGCCGCTGGGCGTACCGGAGATGGAGCCGGTGCTGACGGCGGCGCAGGGGCTCGGCGTGGACCTGTTCGCGATCGTCGAGCAGGACATGTACCCGTGCCCGCCGGACCAGCCGCTGCCGATCGCCCGGCGCACACGCGCGTTCCTGCGCTCCTGCGGCGCCTGACGCGCGCACCCCGCACCATGGAGTGACGACGCACGACCTCCACGGCCACACGGCACCACGTACACCGCAGCACGCGAAAAGCACCAGGCACCAGGCACCACCGAAGGAGAAGCGCACATGACGCAGCAGGCCCGGCAGTTCGCCCGGCGGCCCAGCCTCGGCGTGGCCGTCATCGGCACCGGCGCGATGGGCGCGGACCACGTCCGGCGCGTCGACCGGCTGATCAGCGGCGCGCACGTGGCCGCCGTGGCGGACCTGGACCCGGAACGCGCGCGGCGGCTCGCGGACACCGTGGACGGCTGCGTCGCGTACGCCGACGCGGACGAGGCCCTGGCGGCACCCGGGGTGGACGCCGTACTCCTCGCGTCGCCCGGCCCCGCGCACGAGGAACAGCTGCTGGCGGCGCTCGCCCGCGACCTGCCGGTGCTGTGCGAGAAGCCGCTGACGCCGGACGCGGAGAGCGCCCTGCGCGTCCTGGAGGCCGAGCAGAAGCTGGGGCGCCGCCGTATCCAGGTGGGCTTCATGCGCCGCTTCGACAGCGAGTTCCGCAGGCTCAAGCGGCTGCTGGAGGGCGGCACCCTGGGCCGTCCGCTGCTGATGCACTGCCGCCACCGCAACGTACGGGTGCACGACTACTTCACGACGTCGATGCTGATCAACGACTCCGTGGTGCACGAGATGGACTGCACGCGGTGGCTGCTGGAGCAGGAGATCGCCGCCGTCACCGTCGTCCGGCCGCGCCCGTCGTCGCTGGCGCCGGAGGGGCTGGAGGACCCGCAGGTGGTGCTGTTCGAGACGGCGGGCGGCGCGGTCGTCACCGTCGAGATGTTCGCGACCTCCGGCTTCGGCTACCAGGTGCAGGCCGAGGCGGTCTGCGAACGCGGCACCGCGCGCATCGGCGAGGGGCACGACCTGCTGGTCAACTCCCGCGCGGGCTGGGGTGGTGAGATCCCGCAGGACTTCATCGCGCGGTTCGCGGACGCGTACGACCTGGAGGTGCAGGAGTGGGTGGACGCCGCGCGCGCGGACCGTACGACCGGCCCCACCGCCTGGGACGGCTACGCGGCGGCGGCGGTGTGCGCGGCGGGCGTCGAGGCGCAGCGCACGGGACGGCGCACGGAGGTCGAGCTGGTCGAACGCCCCGACCTCTACGCCTGATCCCGCCCACGCCCGGCCCCTCCGCACCTGGCCCGCCCACACCCGGCCCCGGGCCCGCGCGTCACCCGCACGTGCACCGCGCGGGCCCGTGATCCGCGCACACGTACGGCTCGTCCCGTGCGCGTCACGGCCGTAACGGATACGCGGGTTCCGTGTCACAGCGGACGCACAGCGCCGAGCGGCCGCGCGGCCGAGCCGACCGCCCGACGGAGAGTGACGCAGCACCAGTCGCTCTCCGGGAGGTTCCGCCTGATGACCGACCAACGACTCTGGACCTACAACGAGATCGCCGCGCACATCGGCGTCCAGACCGACACCGTGCGCTCCTACCGCAAGAACGGCCTGCTGCCGCCACCGGACAAGGTGGAGGGTGGCAGGCCGTTCTGGTACGCGGACACCATCCGCGACTGGGTCGTGCGCCGCCCCCGCCATCGGGGGAACAGCTGATGGGATACCCTTGGGGGGTATGGGGTGACCGTACCCGCCACCCCTCCCCGAGAGCGCGCCACCCAGGGAGCGAGTCCATGAGCAACGCCACCACGTACAAGGTCACCGGCATGAGCTGCGACCACTGCGAGCGGGCCGTCACCGCCGAACTGACCGGCGTCGAGGGCGTGTCCGCGGTGGACGCCGCGGCCGACTCGGGTCTGGTGACGGTCACCTTCACGGGCGAGCCGGACGACGAGGCCGTGCGGGAGGCCGTGGACGAGGCCGGGTACGAGCTGGTCGGCCGGGCCTGAGACGCCGAGCAGGAGGAAGGAAGAAATAAAGGAGCGCCCCGCGACAGGTCCCCCCACGGGCCTGCCAACGGGGCGCTCCCCTTGTCCCGGTCGCGGATTCCCCCCACGGGATCCTGGCCGGGCGTTCATTCGGAACCCACGTCGACGGGGACCGCTCAAGGACCCGTCGCGCGCGTTCCGCGAGTGACGACGACTCCGCCGGGTGTCGACGTCACCAGTTAGACCTACGACCCGCCTCAATGGTTACCCCCCAATTTTGTGACCTACGTCTCACAATTAGTCACAGTAGGGCCACATACGGAAGGCCCCGGTCCACTTGGACCGGGGCCTGCGCATATGCCGACGTGGTACGCCGCCGGCGCGTGGTTCAGCGCGATTCGACGGGTACGTAGTCCCGCTCGACGATGCCGGTGTAGATCTGCCGCGGACGGCCGATCCGGGAGCCCGGCTCCTTGATCATCTCGTGCCACTGGGCGATCCAGCCCGGGAGCCGCCCGAGGGCGAACAGCACCGTGAACATGGTCGTCGGGAAGCCCATGGCACGGTAGATCAGGCCGGTGTAGAAGTCGACGTTCGGGTAGAGCTTGCGCTCGACGAAGTAGTCGTCGCTGAGCGCGCGCTCCTCCAGCCGGAGCGCGATCTCCAGCAGTTCGTCGCTCTTGCCGAGCGCCGAGAGGACGTCGTGCGCCGCCGCCTTGATGATCTTCGCCCGGGGGTCGAAGTTCTTGTAGACGCGGTGCCCGAAGCCCATGAGCTTGACACCGTCCTCCTTGTTCTTCACCTTGCGGATGAAGGTGTCCACGTCGCCGCCGTCGGCGCGGATCGCCTCCAGCATCTCCAGCACGCTCTGGTTGGCGCCGCCGTGCAGCGGGCCCCAGAGGGCGTTGATGCCCGCGGAGATCGACGCGAACATGTTCGCCTGCGAGGAGCCCACGAGACGCACGGTGGACGTCGAGCAGTTCTGCTCGTGGTCCGCGTGCAGGATGAGCAGCTTGTCCAGGGCGCTGACGACGACCGGGTCCAGGTCGTACTGCGCGGCCGGGACGGAGAAGGTCATGCGGAGGAAGTTCTCCACGTAGCCCAGGTCGTTGCTGGGGTAGGCCACCGGGTGGCCCACGGACTTCTTGTAGGCGTACGCGGCGATCGTGGGGAGCTTGGCCAGCAGCCGGATCGTCGAGAGGTGGCGCTGCTCCTCGTCGAACGGGTTGTGGCTGTCCTGGTAGAACGTCGACAGGGCACTCACCACGGACGACAGCATCGCCATCGGGTGCGCGTCACGGGGGAAGCCGTCGTAGAAGCGCTTGACGTCCTCGTGCAGCAGGGTGTGCTGCGTGATCTCGTTCTTGAAGTTCGCCAGCTCGTCGACGGTGGGCAGTTCACCGTTGATCAGCAGGTAGGCGGTCTCGATGAACGAACCGCGCTCCGCGAGCTGCTCGATGGGGTATCCGCGGTAGCGCAGGATGCCCTGCTCGCCGTCGAGATACGTGATGGCCGACTGGTACGCGGCGGTGTTGCCGTAGCCGGAGTCCAGGGTCACCAGACCGGTATTGGCACGCAGCTTGCCGATGTCGAAGCCACGGTCTCCGACCGTGCTCTCCACGACCGGATAGCTGTACTCGCTGTCCCCGAACCGGAGAACCACGTTGTCACTTTCGCGGGGGTGTTCGCTCACGTCTTCCCTCACCGGAGGTAGTGCCTCGTCTTCGAGGTGCCCTGACCCTTCCACTGTCCCCCATTTGATGCCGTGCGGTGCACTCGGGGTCGGAGGAAGGGCTCCATGGTGGCACGGAGTGCCGTCTCTGTGACCATCCTGCACCCTGCGGGCCCGGTGGTCACCCCCGCGGCGGTGTGCTGTGCCCGCGAGGGCGCCGCCGTACGCGCTCAGCGGGCCGTGGCACCCGACAGCCGGTGATCGAGCGCTGTGCAGCGTCTTCCCGCCGACACCGTGCGCACCGCCTGCCCCAGCGCCCGCTGCGAGCCCACGAGGACCACCAGCCGCTTCGCCCGGGTGACGGCGGTATAGAGAAGATTGCGCTGGAGCATCATCCACGCGCTCGTCGTGACGGGGATCACCACCGCCGGATACTCGCTGCCCTGGGAACGGTGGATGGTGACCGCGTACGCGTGCGCCAGCTCGTCCAACTCGTCGAAGTCGTACGGCACGTCCTCGTCCTCGTCCGTACGCACCGTCAGCCGCTGCTCGTCGGCGTCGAGGCCGGTGACGACGCCCACCGTGCCGTTGAAGACGCCGTTCGCGCCCTTCTCGTAGTTGTTGCGGATCTGGGTGACCTTGTCCCCGACGCGGAACACCCGGCCGCCGAACCGCTTCTCCGGCAGCCCCGGCCGCGCCGGTGTCACCGCCTGCTGGAGCAGCCCGTTGAGCACCCCCGCGCCCGCCGGGCCGCGGTGCATCGGGGCCAGCACCTGCACGTCACGGCGGGGGTCGAGGCCGAACTTCGCCGGGATACGGCGGGCCACCACGTCCACCGTCAGCCTGCCCGCCTCCTCCGTGTCGTCCTCGGTGAACAGGAAGAAGTCCGGCAGGCCCCGGGTGACGGGCGGGGCACCGGAGTTGATGCGGTGGGCGTTGGTGACGACGCCCGACTGCTGCGCCTGCCGGAAGATCCGGGTGAGCCGCACCGCGGGCACCGGCCCGGCGTCGGCCAGCAGATCGCGCAGCACCTCGCCCGCGCCCACCGACGGCAGCTGGTCCACGTCGCCCACCAGCAGCAGGTGCGCGCCCGGCGGCACGGCCTTGATCAGTTTGTTCGCCAGCAGGAGGTCCAGCATCGACGCCTCGTCCACCACCACGAGATCGGCCTCCAGCGGCCGGTCCCGGTCGTACGCCGCGTCACCGCCGGGCTTCAGCTCCAACAGCCGGTGCACGGTGGACGCCTCGGCGCCGGTCAGCTCCGACAGCCGCTTCGCCGCCCGGCCCGTGGGCGCCGCCAGCACCACCCGGGCCTTCTTCGCGCGGGCCAGCTCGACCACCGACCGGACCGTGAACGACTTGCCGCAGCCCGGCCCGCCCGTCAGCACCGCGACCTTCTCCGTCAGCGCCAGCCGCACCGCCTGCCGCTGCTCCTCCGCCAGCTCCGCGCCCGTACGCCCGGCGAGCCAGCCCAGGGCCGCGTCCCAGTCCACGTCGCGGAACGCCGGGACGCGGTCCTCCTCCGTACGCAGCAGCCGCAGCAGCTGCGCGGCGAGGGACAGCTCGGCCCGGTGGAACGGCACCAGGTACACCGCCGTGACCGGCTGCCCGTCCGGGCCCGGCACGGTCTCGCGGACGACGCCCTCCTCCTCGCCCGCCAGCTCACCGAGGCACTCGATGACGAGGCCGGTGTCCACCTGGAGCAGCTTCACCGCGTCGGAGATCAACTGCTCCTCCGGCAGGAAGCAGTGGCCCTGGTCCGTCGACTGCGAAAGGGCGTACTGGAGCCCGGCCTTGACCCGTTCCGGGCTGTCGTGCGGGATGCCGACGGCCTGCGCGATGCGGTCGGCGGTGAGGAAGCCGATGCCCCAGACGTCGGCAGCGAGGCGGTACGGCTGGTTCCGGACCACGGAGATGGAGGCGTCGCCGTACTTCTTGTAGATCCGGACGGCGATGGAGGTGGAGACGCCCACGCCCTGGAGGAAGATCATCACCTCCTTGATGGCCTTCTGCTCCTCCCAGGCCGCCGCGATCTTCGCGGTGCGCTTGGGGCCCAGGCCGGGCACCTCGATCAGCTTGCGGGCGTCCTGCTCGATGACGTCGAGGGTGTCCAGGCCGAAGTGGTCGACGATGCGCTCGGCGATGCGCGGGCCGATGCCCTTGATCAGCCCGGAGCCGAGATAGCGCCGGATGCCCTGGACCGTCGCGGGCAGCACCGTCGTGTAGTTCTCCACCGTGAACTGCTTGCCGTACTGCGGGTGGGAGCCCCAACGGCCCTCCATCCGCAGCGACTCGCCCACCTGCGCGCCCAGCAGCGAGCCGACGACGGTCAGCAGGTCGCCGCCGCCGCGGCCGGTGTCGACGCGGGCGACGGTGTAGCCGTTGTCCTCGTTGGCATACGTGATGCGCTCCAGGACGCCTTCGAGCACCGCGAGTTCGAACGCCATGTGACAGACCGTAGTCCCCCGCACTGACAGCCGGGTCGCCGGACGGCCGGACCGGCGCCGTACGGGGGCGCGGGGGGGCGCGTCAGTCGGCCTGGACGTCGCCCACCGTGGAGGAGCGGAACGTGTCGCGGCGCGCGTACGCGAACTCCCCCGGTGGGATGCCCGGATGGTGGCCGTCCGGCTCCGGCGGGGCGGCGGGCGCGGGGCCGAGGGTGAGCCGGGAGACGAGGCGGTAGCGGTCGCCGCGGTAGAGGGAGTGGACGTACTCCACGGGGCGACGGCGGGTGTCGGTGGTCAGCCGCTCGAAGAGGAGCGCGGGGGACAGCTCGGGGACGTCGAGGAGTTCGGCCTCCGCCTGGGTGACGACGGTCGGTTCGATGGCCTGGACCGCCTCGTGGACGCGTATGCCGTGCCGTTCGCGCAGGTGCTCGTGGAGATGGCCGCTCTCCAACTCGCGTGCGGTCAGCCCCGGGACGAGGGCGGTCGGCACGTGGAGGTGCTCGACGGCCATCGGGGCGCCGTCGACGAGCCGCAGGCGCGCGGCGTAGACGATCTCCGCGGCGGGCGAGATCCGCAGCTTGCGGCCCACCCTGGCGCCCGCCGCCACGGTGGCGAACTCCAGCAGCCGGCTCGACCAGCTGCCCGCCGCGGGCGGCAGGCTCATGGTGGTCTGCTCCGACACCATCTCCTGGGTGATCTTGGCGGGAGCCACGAACATGCCCCGGCCGTGCTCCCGTACGAGCAGTCCGGCGGCCACCAGTTCGTCCACGGCGGCGCGCAACGTCGGCCGCGAGACGCCGAGTTCCGCGCAGAGCGCGCGCTCGGAGGGGATGGGGTCGCCGGGGCTGCGCGACTCGACGAGTTCCAGGATGACGCCGCGGGCCCGCTCCCGCTTGAGGACCGCCCCCGGTGCTTCCCTGTCCATCTGCCAGCTACCAGCCTTCCTCGCCTCGGGCTGTTGACCAGTCTGCCACGCAGCCGCCGTACGTCCCGCTGGTCAGACCGACCCGCCCCGACACCTCGGAGCCCCGGAACGGGCGCCGAAAAGCCGCCGAGCAGGGGGACTTGACGCCCCCATTGGTCTATGCCAGTTTCTTCCCGCACCAACAGGTCAGCTATCCAGTTGCCCACTGGTCAATGTGAGCCTCGACCTACCCCCACACGAAGGAGAGGCACATGCCCCGCGAGCACCGCGCACGCACCCGCAGGACGAAGACGATCGCCGCTGTCGCCGCCGCCACCGCCCTGGCCGCGGCCGGGCTCGCGGCGAACGCCGGCGCCTCGCCCGCCACCCCCGACGACGCGCCCCGCGCCGCCGCCGGTGAGACGCTGTTCGACGACTTCGACTACACCTCGCACGACGACCCGAAGCTGGGCGAGCACGGCTGGACCGCGCGCGGCAACTCCGGCGGCCCCGGTGTGCCCGGCGCGTCCTGGGCCGCGGACAACGTCACGTTCGCCGACGACGGCGGCAACTCCATCATGAACCTGGAAGCCTCCAGCGCGGGCACCCCGGAGACCACCGAGCAGGCCGAACTCCTCTCCGACACCATGAAGTTCAAGAACGGCACGTACGCGGCGCGCGTGAAGTTCTCGGACGAACCGAAGTCGGGCCCGGACGGCGACCGCCAGGTGCAGACGTTCTTCGCGCTCAACGACCTGACCGCGCCCATGGCCGACGACTACTCGGAGTACGACTTCGAGTACCTGCCGAACGGCGGCTGGGGCGAGGACGACCACGTCCTGTTCACCACCTCCTACGAGACGTACAACCCCGACCCGTGGGAGACCGTCACCCAGGTGAACAGCTCCCGGGACAGCCTCGCGGGCTGGCACGACCTGGTGTTCACGATCGACGACAGCAACATCACCTACTACCTCGACGGCGCCGAGTTCGGGAAGCACGACGCGAAGTACCTGCCGGAGCGGCCCATGGGCCTGTACTTCAACCACTGGCTGATCGACCTGGAGGGCCAGACCTCCACCGAACCGCGCGCGTACGACCAGCAGGTGGACTACGTGCTGCACGTGAAGGACCAGGTGCTGAGCCCGGCGGAGGTGACGTCCAAGGTCGAGGAGTACCGCGCGGCGGGCACCTCCTTCGAGGACACCGTGCCGAACGGCGCGGGCGCCTCCGACGCGAAGCCGCGCGGCGAGGCGGCACCGGGCACCCACGCCCGCTGACCCCGCGCCCCGCACCTCACGGCAGCCGCCACACCGCACCGTCGCCCCGCGTCGGTCACCGCACCGCACCCGCGACGGCCGCTGCCGCACCGGCCCGACGGCCCTCCCCCGGGGCCGCCGGGCCGGTGCCCGCGGCGGGGCGCCGGGAGCGCTACGGCGTCGGCACCCGGCCCTCGTCCCGGTCGCCGCGCCGGGCCGTGGTGACGGTCGCGACGGCCGGTATCAGGACGGCGGGGAGCGCGACCGCCATCATCAACGCGCTCACCCACACCGGCGAACGGAACCCCAGCCCCGCGCTGAGCGCCAGACCGCCCACCCAAGGCCCCACCGTGGCCCCCACGTTGAACGCCGCCGTCGCGAAACCGCCCGCCAGCGTGGGCGCTTCGGCCGCCCGCGTCATCACCCGGGAGATCAGCGCGATACCGGTCCCGAACGCGAGCGCGCCCTGCACGAACACGAACACCAGCGCCGCCACCGGGTGCCCAGCGGTCAGCGCGAGGACCGCCCAGCCCGTGGTCAGCGCGAGCATGGCGGCGGTCAGGTACGCGGTCGGGTGCCCGTCCGCGTACCGGCCCCCCACGGTGACGCCGACGAACGACCCCACCCCGAACAGCGCCAGCACACCCGGCACCCACCCCTCGCCGATCCCGCCGACCTCGGTGGCCAGGGGCGCGAGATAGGTGAACGTGCAGAACGTGGCGCCCTGGACCAACGCGCACACCAGCAGCGTCATCCGCAGGCGGCCGTCCCGCAGCACCCGCAACTCCCCGAGCGCGCCCGTCCCGCGTTCCACGGGCGCCTGCTCCGGGACCATCCGTACGAGCGCGGCGAGCGCCGGGAGCGAGACGACGGCGACGGCCCAGAACGCCGCCCGCCACCCCCACCGCTCCCCCAGCAGCGCGCCGCCGGGCACGCCCACGATGCACGCCAGGGTGACCCCGCCGACCACCACCGACGTGGCGCGTGCCCGCAGGCCGGGCTCCACCATGCTGACGGCGGTCGCCAGGGCGACGGCCCAGAAGCCCGCGTTGGCGAGGGCTCCGACGACCCGGGTGGCCAGCAGCACCGGGTAGTGGGTGGTGAGGGCGCCCACGACGTGGACGGCGACGAAGACGGTGAGGAAGCCCACGAGGGCGCGGCGGCGGGGCCAGCGACGGCAGAGCAGGGACATCAGCGGGGCGCCGACGACCATCCCCACGGCGAACGCGGAGGTCAGCAACCCGGCCGCGGACAGGGAGACATGGAGGTCGTCCGCGATGCCGGTCACCAGACCGGACAGCATGAACTCCGAGGTGCCCTGGGCGAAGACCGCGAGCCCGAGCACGTAGACGGCGAATGGCATGAAAAGGACTCCTGGCGTGATGACCCGCGCGCGGGCGGTCGCGGACGACCGTCCGGACCGGGCCGTGACGGCTGGACGAACGGGAGGGGTGGGGAGGGACGGAGGAACCCGGGAAAGAGGGCGCGAGGAGCCGCACGGGCACGGCGGAGTGCCGTACGGACTCGAGGAAGCAGCGGGCCCACCCGCGCGACAGGTGCACGACGCCGTAGCCACGGCGCCGCCACGTGGGCGGGTCGTACGCGTCACGACTCGCGTGACGGTGCTCGCTGAGCGAAGCCGCTGTCCGGCCGGAACATCCCGGTGCTTCGGGAGTGACGCGGCAACCGCTTTCCCCGTGGGAGGAAAGCCGTTGGCGTACGGAGACAGCGGGGTGGAGCACGGCCCGCCGGGTGGCGGTCCGGTGGCATCCCCGGGGAGCGCGCGATCAGTACGGGATCAGTGGATCCACGGAGGAACGCGCGACTGCTCGGGACGGTGTACGGGCCACCGGCAGCCGGTGGCTAGCGTAAGTCCGATTCGGGGCTGCTCACGAGAACGACCGTAACACTCCGTAGCGGATTGCTCCAGCGGTAATTTCCGGCCACTCCCGTCCGAACGCTTCCGCCCGCGCACGGCCGCCCCCGCACACCGGAGGCGCGCCCCGCACCACGCACGACGAGGGGCCCAGCCGCTGCGCGACGGGCCCCTCGTACCCCCCTCGGACTCCCTCCAGTGCCCCCCTGGAACGTCCGATGCAAGTAAGACGCCCGATCCCGCGGAACGGTTGTACGCCCCGCCGCACCTTTTCCGGAACGCCCCGTACCGGCCGCGCGGGCCCCCACCGCCCCGAGGCCCCGCTGGTCACGGCCCGTTCGGCCGGGGCTCAGCCCAGCACGTGCCGTACGTACCGCTCGACGGTCTCGGCCAGCACGTCGCCGCCGTCCCGCGCCCAGAGCCCCTCGTTGAACAACTCCACCTCCACCGGACCCGCGTACCCGGCGGCGTCCACCCGCGCGCGGAACGCGCGCAGGTCCACCGCGCCGTCGCCCAACTGCCCGCGCCCCAGCAGCACCCCCGCCGGAAGTGGCGTGATCCAGTCGGCGACCTGGAAGACGACGATGCGCCCGCCCGGCAGTGTCCCGTCCGCCCCCGTGGCCGCGCCCGCCCGCGCGATCAGCTCCGGGACGCGGTCGTCCCACCACAGGTGGTACGTGTCCACGACGACGCCGACCTGCTCCGCGGGGAAGCGTTCGGCCAGTTCCAGGGCCTGCCCGAGGGTCGACACCACGCAGCGGTCGGCCGCGTACATCGGGTGCAGCGGCTCGATCGCCAGCCGTACGCCGCGTTCCCGCGCGTACGGGGCGAGTTCGGCGAGCGCGTCCGCGACGCGTTCCCGCGCGCCCGGCAGGTCGCGGCTGCCCTCGGGGAGCCCGCCGGAGACCAGTACGAGGGTGTCGGTGCCGAGCGCGGCGGCCTCCTCGATCGCGACGCGGTTGTCGTCGATCGCCCGGCGGCGCTCGGCGGGCGCGGTGGCGGTGAGGAAGCCGCCGCGGCACAGCGAGGTGACGCGCAGCCCCTCTTCCCGCATGAGCCGGGCGGCCGCGGCGATGCCGTACGCCTGCACCGGTTCCCGCCACAGGCCGACACCCGTGACGCCGGAACGGGCGCAGGCGCGGGCGAGTTCGGGCAGGGACAGCTGCTTGACCGTCATCTGGTTGACGGAGAAGCGCGTGAGGTCCGAGGCGCCGCGGTCCGGCCCGTCGCCCGATGCCTCGGGCCGTACGGGCACCTCGGACCGTACGGCGGCCTCGGGCCGCACCTGCCCGTCGACGCGTCCCGGCGTGCTCCCCGGCACCGGCGTGTGCTCCGTCATACGCGCGCCCCCCGAGGTCCGTACGCGCCCTGCCCGCCGTACACCTCGGCCAGCCGCGCCATCCTCGCCGCCGCCAGCCCGGGGTCGGGGAAGAGGTCCAGCCCGTCGGCGAGTTCGTACGCGCGGCGCAGGTGCGGCAGCGAACGGGCCGACTGGAGGCCGCCGACCATCGTGAAGTGGTCCTGGTGTCCGGCCAGCCAGGCGAGGAGGACGACGCCGGTCTTGTAGAAGCGGGTCGGCGCCTCGAAGAGGTGCCGGGCCAGCGGCACCGTGGGGTCGAGCACCCGCCGGAAGCCCCGCGTGTCGCCCTCGTCCAGCGACCGCAGCGCGCGGGCCGCGAGGGGCGCCAGCGGGTCGAGGACGCCCAACAGGGCGTCGCTGTGGCCGTGTTCGTCGCCCTCGATCAGCTCGGGGTAGTGGAAGTCGTCGCCCGTGTAGCAGCGCACGCCGGGGGGCAGGCGCCGGCGCAGTGCCTTCTCGCGCTCCGCGTCCAGGAGCGAGACCTTCACGCCGTCGACACGGTCGGGGTGCCCCGCGATGACGCGCAGGAACGTCTCCGTGGCCTCGTCCAGGTCGGCGCTGCCCCAGTAACCGGTGAGCGCCGGGTCGAACATCGGCCCCAGCCAGTGCAGGACGACGGGCCGCGCCGCCTGGCCCAGCAGCCGCCCGTACACCTCCTCGTAGTCCTCCGCCCCGCGCGCGGCGGCGGCCAGCGCGCGGGAGGCCATCAGGACGGGCCGCGCGCCGCACTCCTCGACGTGCGCCAGCTGCCGCTCGTACGCCGCCGCCACGGCGGGCAGGTCCGCGCCCGGCGCCAGCTGGTCCGTACCCGCGCCGCAGACCAGTGCGCCGCCGACGGCGCGCGCCTCGGCGGCCGTGCGCCGGATCAGCTCCGCGGCGGTGTCCGGACCGAGGCCCATGCCGCGCTGCGCGGTGTCCATGGCCTCCGCGACGCCCAGGCCGAGCGACCACAGGTGGTGGCGGAACGCGAGGGTGGTGTCCCAGTCGACGGCCGCGGGCGCGTCCGGGGAGACGTCCGCGAACGGGTCGGCCACGACGTGGGCGGCGGCGAACACCGCGCGCGCGGACGGCGCGACGGGGGACGCCACCGCCGGGGTGGGCCCTCCCGGCGCCGTCACAGCGTCAGCTCCGGGACCTCGACGCGGCGGCCCTCCGCCGACGACCGCAGGCCCAGCTCCGCGAGCTGCACCCCGCGCGCACCCGCGAGCAGGTCGCGGTCGTACGGCTCGCCCAGCGCGACGTGCCGCAGGAACTGCTCCCACTGCGCCTTGAAGCCGTTGTCGAACTCGCCGTTGTCCGGCACCTCCTGCCACTGCGCGCGGAAGTCCTCGGTGACCGGCAGGTCCGGGTTCCAGGTGGGCTTCGGCGTCGCCGAACGGTGCTGCGCGCGGCAGCCGCGCAGCCCCGCCACGGCCGACCCGTGCGTGCCGTCGACCTGGAACTCGACCAGCTCCGCACGGTTCACCCGTACCGCCCAGGAGGAGTTGATCTGCGCGACGGCGCCGCCCTCCAGCTCGAAGATGCCGTACGCGGCGTCGTCCGCGGTCGCCTCGTACGGGCGGCCCCGCTCGTCGTGGCGCAGCGGCAGGTGCGTGGCGGTGAGCGCCTGTACGGAGGTGACGCGGCCGAACAGCCCGTTCAGCACGTACTCCCAGTGCGGGAACATGTCGACGACGATGCCGCCGCCGTCCTCCGCGCGGTAGTTCCAGGAGGGGCGTTGCGCCTCCTGCCAGTCTCCCTCGAAGACCCAGTAGCCGAACTCGCCGCGCACCGACAGGATCTTGCCGAAGAACCCTCCGTCGACGAGCCGCTTCAGCTTCAGCAGGCCGGGCAGGAACAGCTTGTCCTGGACCACCCCGTGCCGGATGCCCGCGTCGCGCGCGAGGGCGGCGAGTTCGAGTGCGCCCTTCAGCCCGGTGTCGGTGGGCTTCTCCGTGTAGACGTGCTTCCCCGCACTGATCGCCTTGCGCAGCGCGTCCGCGCGCGCGGACGTCACCTGGGCGTCGAAGTAGATGTCGACGCTGTCGTCGGCGAGTACGGCGTCCAGGTCCGTGCTGACGGCGTCCGGGTCGAGCCCGTGCCGTTCCGCCAGTGCGCGGAGGGCGTGCTCGCGGCGTCCGACGAGGACGGGTTCGGGCCACAGGACGGTGCCGTCGCCCAGGTCGAGGCCGCCTTGCTCACGGAGCGCGAGCAGGGACCGTACGAGGTGCTGGCGGTAGCCCATCCGGCCGGTCACGCCGTTCATGGCGATCCGCAGGGTCTTGCGTTCCACGGGCGCTCCCTCTCGGCAGTAAGCGCTTGCTATCGCGAGTCAGGTTAGCCACCCTCCGCACCGCGCGGCAAGAGCGGCGAGGCGGACACCGCCTGGTGCGGAGGGAGCCCGGAACGGGAGTGAACGGCGGCGCGGACGGAGGGCGCCCGGTGACGGGGCTCAGGAGGCGTCGATACCGTGCCACTCCTGGCCCGGCAGCAGCTTCAGCCAGTCCGTCAGGATCGCGTTGACCTCCTCCGCGCGCTCCTGCTGGATCCAGTGCCCGCAGTCCGGGAGGACGTGCGAGGCGATCAGGTTGGGCATCGTCGTGGGGAACGCGTCGACGGCCTTGGCCATCCAGTCCATCGTCGGGTCGGCCGCCCCGCCGACGAACAGCGAGGGCTGCGTCAGCGGCAGCCCGCGCCACGCGGCGAGGTCCGCCCAGTCCCGGTCGACGTTGCGGTAGCGGTTGAGCGCGCCGCTCATCCCCGCCCACTCGAACTCCGACGCGTAGACGTCGAGTTCCTCGTCGGAGAGCCAGCCGGGCCGTACGTCCACCGGGAAGCGGTCACGCAGCCGCCCGCCCGCGGACACCATGTACGGCTTGGGCCCGTCCACCGACCTGGTGTCGCCCGACACGGCCGCGTAGAAGCCCGCCAGCCAGCCGCGTACGTCCGGCTCCATCTCGGCCTCGGCGCGGCCGTACTCCTGGAAGTAGCTGATGTAGAACTCCTCGTCGCCGCCGAAGCGCGAGTAGACGTCCGTCGGGCGGGGACCGCCGGGCGGCGTGTACGGCACGCTGAGCAGCCCGACCGCCGTGAAGACGTCCGGCCTGAGCAGCGCCGAGTGGGCGGCGATGGGCGAGCCCCAGTCGTGGCCGACGACGGTCGCGGTCTGGGCGCCGAGCGCGTGGACGACGCCGACGTTGTCGGCCACGTGCGCCAGCATCCCGTACGCCTCCACCTCCCGCGGCTTGGACGAACGGCCGTAGCCGCGTACGTCGACGGCGACCGCGCGGAAGCCCGCGGCGGCGATGGCGGGGAGCTGGCGGCGCCACGAGTACCAGGACTCGGGGAAGCCGTGCACGAGCAGCACCAGGGGGCCGGTGCCCTGCTCGACCAGATGGATCCGGCCGCCGGGCACGTCGACCAGGCGGTGCGTCGCTCCGGGCGACAGCGTGGACGGGGTACCGGGGTACTGCGGCATGGCATCTCCTGAACGTACGGGCCGGGCATTCCGGCGTGCCGGGCTCCCGGGGCCGGGAGCGCGCCGCGCACGCGTCGCCCGATCGTGGCGGTGGCGGCGCGGTGGGCGCCATCCTCCTTGCCGGTACGGCAAAGGCGAGCGCCGACCCCGCGTACGGGCGGGTCGCGCGGGTGAGATCATGTCCCTCCCCCGAAGTCCCCACCCGCGTGTCCGACTCGCCCGCGCCCTTACGTCCGGAGGTCCCCGATGGCAGTGACCCTGGCGGACGTGGCCGCGCGCGCGGGGGTCTCTGCGGCCACGGTCTCCCGCGTGCTGAGCGGCAACTACCCGGTCGCGGCCCACACGCGCGGCAGGGTGCTGCGCGCGGTCGAGGAGCTGGAGTACGTGGTGAACGGGCCGGCCAGCGCCCTCGCCGCCGCCAGCTCCGATCTCGTGGGGGTGCTGGTCAACGACATCGCGGACCCGTTCTTCGGCATCATGGCCAGCGCCGTGCAGGGCGAGATCGGGGACCGCAAGCTCGCCGTCGTCTGCAACACGGGCGGCTCCCCGGAGCGCGAGCTGACGTACCTCACGTTGCTCCAGCGCCAGCGCGCGGCGGCGGTCGTGGTCACCGGCGGCGCGGTGGAGGACCCGGAGCACCAGGCGGCGCTCGGGGCCCGGCTGAAGCGGCTGACCGAGGGTGGCGCCCGGGTGGTGCTGTGCGGTCGGCCGCCGATGCGGGACGAGGCGGTCGGCGGCGGTACGGGCGCGGCGGGCGCCACGGGTACGGCGGCCGGTACGGAGCCGGGCGCGGCGGCCGGCGGCGCCCCGGAGGACGTGCCGGGCGGCGGGCAGGTCGGCGGGCGGGGAGCGGACGGCGGCATCGTCACCCTCGCCTTCGACAACACCGGCGGCGCCCGGCGCCTCACCGAGCACCTGATCTCCCTGGGCCACCGCCGGATCGGCTACGTCGCGGGCCCCGCCCACCGCACGACCACCCGGCACCGGCTGGACGGGCACCGGCAGGCGCTGGAGGCGCGCGGTCTGCTGGCCGACGCCGAGGCGCTCACGGTGCACGGCTGGGCGTACGACCGCCCCTCCGGCTACGACGGCGCCCTGGAACTGCTGCGGCGCGGCACGGCGCCGACCGCCGTCCTCGCCGCCAACGACACGGTGGCGCTGGGGGTCTGCGCCGCCCTGCGCGACCAAGGGCTGCGGGTCCCGGAGGACATCTCGGTGGCGGGCTTCGACGACTTCCCGTACAGCGTGGACGCGTACCCGGCGCTCACCACCGTACGCATCCCGCTGCACAGCGCGGGCGCGCGCGCCGGGCGGCTCGCGCTCGGGCGCGAGGGCGCACCGCCCGGCGGGGTGGCGACCGTACCGGCGGAGCTGATCGTGCGCGCCTCCACCGCGCCTCCGCACGCCTTCCGCTGAGGGAACCCGCCGCATACCTTTGACCGAGTCAAAGGTTCTCGTGGCCCCCGCGGGGCGTGACAGGGCGGTGGCGGCATGACGGTGACGGAGATCCGGGAGTTCAACCGCTTCTACACCAACCTCATCGGCGCGCTGGACTACAGCAGGCACCTCTACACGCCGTACAGCCTCACCGAGGCCCGCGTCCTCTACGAGCTGGCGCACTCCCCCGGGCTCGACGCCGCCGACCTGCGGGCCTCGCTCACCGTGGACGCGGGCCAACTCAGCCGCCTGCTGCTGCGGTTCGAGCAGGACGGGCTGGTCGTACGGGAGCGCTCCGCGACGGACGCCCGCCGCCAGTACGTCACCCTGACCGCGGCCGGGCGCGAGGCGGCGGAGCTGCTGGAGGAGCGTTCACGGGAGTCCGTGCAGGCCCTGCTCGACAGGGTGCCGGACGCCGAACGGCCGCGACTGGCCGAGGCGTTGGGCACGGTACGCGCCCTCTTCGGCGACCCCGACCAGGCCCCGGCGGCGGACCCCGCCCGTAGCCGTACGCGGGGCGCGGGCACGGACACCCCCGCGCCCCGCGTACGGCTGCGCGCGCCCGGGCCCGGCGACCTCGGCTGGGTCGTCCGGCGGCACGGCGTGCTGTACGCCCGCGAGTACGGCTGGGACGCCCGCTTCGAGGCCATGGTGGCGCGCATCGCCGCGGACTTCGGCGCGGACCACGACACGGCCGTGGAACGCCTCTGGATCGCGGAGGTGGACGGCGAGCCCGCCGGTTCCGTGCTGTGCGTACGGGACTCCGCGCCCGCCACCGCCCGGCTGCGGCTGCTGCTGGTCGAGCCCTCCGCGCGCGGACTCGGCGTCGGGGAGCGGCTGGTGTCGGAGTGCGTCGCGTTCGCGCGCGCGGCGGGCTACCGCGAGCTGGTCCTGTGGACCAACGGCAACCTGCACGCGGCCCGTCGCCTCTACCGGCGGGCGGGCTTCACGCTGACCTCGGAGAGCCCGCACCGCAGTTACGGCGCGGACCTTGTCGGACAGGACTGGCATCTGATCCTGTGACCTCATGCGACTGGCTTTCTCCACGCTCGGCGTCCCCGGCATGTCCATCCCCGAGGTCGCCCGCCTCGCCTCAGAGAACGGCTTCCACGGTGTCGAACTCCGCGCCCATCCCGAGGAACCGGTGCATCCGGGCCTCTCGCTCAACGAACGGGTGGAGCTCGTCGAGGAGTTCAAGGCCGCCGACGTCTCGATCCTGACGGTGGCGGGCTACGCGAAGGTCGCCGCCCCAGGCGACGACGAGCCCGTGCTCGCCGAGATCCGCGCCCTCCTGGAGCTGGCACGCGACATAGGCGCGCGGTACGTACGCGTCTTCCCGGGCGGCGGCGAGGGCAGCACCGCGCGCGCGGACGCGAGAGCCGTACGGCGCCTGTCGGCCGCCGCGGCGCTGGCGGCCGGAATGGGGCCGCGCGTGCTGCTGGAGACGCACGACTCGCACCCGACGGGTGGGGACGTCGCGCGGCTCCTGGACTCCGTGGGGGTCGGCCCGGTCGGCGCGCTGTGGGACGTGATGCACACGTGGCGCGGCGAGGAGGACCCGGCGGAGAGCCTGCGCCATCTGGCGCCGCACCTCGGCTACGTACAGGTCAAGGACATCGCCGCGGCCGAGAAGACCGCCCCGCTGCCGCCCGGTGCGGGCGTGCTGCCGCTGGCGGAGGTCGTGGAGCTGCTGAGCCGGTCGGGCTGGGACGGGTGGCTGTGCTGGGAGTACGAGAAGCGGTGGTATCCGGAGGCGCCGGAACTGCCCGCCCTGCTGCCCTCCGTACGCGAGCACCTGCTGCGGCTGCTGGCGGCCGCGGCGTAACACGCGACGGTTTTCCGTGCTCCGCGCGCGCGGAGCACGGAGAACCGCGTACGGAGGGCGGGAACCGTCGCGAACGGAGGGCGGGAACGCCCCCCGCGGAACACGCGGAACGGCCGCGGTGCCCGTCGTGCGGACGGTCACCGCGGCCGTTCCCTCTGCCTCGCCCCTGGGCGACCGGACGTCAGGGACGGAGCTTGCGCTCCGCCGTGTCCGGCCGGTCCAGCTGCGGGTCGGCGGTCGTCAGACGCTTCGCCGCGCCACCGGAGAAGCGCTTGTCGCCGTCCACGTCCGCCCAGTCGAGCAGCGTGTCGGTGGCCGACTTGCGGTCCCCCTCGGTGAGGGTCGCGATGGCCGCGCCGTGGTTCTGGCCGGGAGCGGTGAAGACGTGGGTGTCGTCGGTGCGCTTGCCCGGACGGAACGGCTCGGCACCCCACGGGTCGTTCTCCCCGTAGACGAACATCATCTCCTCGGAGTCCTTGCGGACCCAGCGGTCGATGTCCTTCATGGCCTTCTTGTCGAAGCGCATCGCGATGTCGCGGGGCACGAAGTTCCGCGAGTTGTTGATGCCGGGGTAGCGCTGCACGTCCGCCAGTTCGGGCGTGGCCACGGTGGGCTCGCCGAGCTGGGTGCCCGCCTGGTAGTAGTACGGCACGTACGGCTCGAGGCCCTGGTCGGTGTACGAGGAGAAGCCGCCGACCTCGTCGATCCACGCGTACAGCTCGTCGTCACCGGCGTCCTTCGCCGGGACGTCGGCGCAGGCCGACTCGGGCTGGTACTGCCAGAAGCCCCAGACCAGGTCCAGCGCCAGCACCTCGTACGCCTTGTCGGCGTTCCCGATCTGGTCGAAGGTCCAGCCTTCCTGCCCGGCCTGCTTCTCGTAACGGGCGACCATCTCGTCGCGCCGGACGAGCGCCTCGCGCTGGACGTCCGCGAGCCGCGTACGGCAGTCGGCGGTGGAGACGTTCTTGAAGAACCGGTCGTACGCCGAGTCCTCGTCGTTGTCGACGTTGTTCGGCGCGACGTAGGCGACGGTGCCGTCCATGTCCTTCGGGTAGAAGCGGCGGTAGTACGTGGCCGTCATGCCGCCCTTGCTGCCGCCGGTCGAGATCCACTTCTCGGAGTAGATCCGGCTGAGGGCCTTGTGGATGCGGTGCTGGTCGCTGGCGGCCTGCCAGATGTCCAGCTTGCTCCAGTCGGCGGGCTCGGGCCGGGACGGGGTGAAGTAGCGGTACTCCAGCGAGACCTGGTTGCCGTCCACGATCTGGGTCGGCTCGCTGCGCCGCGGGTCCTCGCTCATGTTGTAGCCGGAGGTGAAGAAGACCGTCGGCCGGTTCTCGTCCTTGTGCAGGAGCGTCAGCCGCTGCTTGAACGTGCCCTTCTTCGGGTGCCGGTGGTCGATCGGCTGCTCGTACTCCAGCACGAAGAAGCGGTAGCCCTCGGCGGGCTTCTCCTCGATGAGGCTCATCCCGGGGATCGCGAGAATGCGGTCCTCGATGTCGGCCTTGTGGCCGACCTGGCTGCCGTTGCCGCCGCTGTCGCCGGTGTCGGTGACGGCCATCGCCGTCGCGCCGCCGGCGCCCACGGTGCCGACGAGCACCGTGAGCGACAGCAGCCATCTGAGCGCCTTGCCCATTCACGCTCCCCTTGAGTTCGATTGCTTTCGGCCGAGGTCGCTTTCTGGCCGAAAAGGTCGCAGGCGAACCTATCCGGACGACCCGTTGCTCCGCCAGGCTCCGCGCCTCCCCACGTGCGCGCCCCCGCGTACGTGCCCCCGGATACGCCCACTTCGCCCATCCGGCGCACGCGCCGTGCGAGCCGCCCCCGGCCCCCGTCCCGAAGCCGCCCGCGCACGCCCACGGCGTACGCTCGCCCCATGGCCGCCCCCGACGCACAGCCGCCCGCAGCCACGCCGCCCACTACCGGCCCACCCGCAGCCGCCACGCCCGCGCCGCTCGCCTCCGGACCGCTCGGCATGGAGCTGCTGTCGTTCCACGACGAGCCGGAGGACGCGCGGTTCGACGACGCGCCCGTGGGCTACGTACTGGTGCTGCTGCGGCACGCGGAACGGGTGCTCATGGTGTACGTGGACGAGCGCGCCTGCTGGGAGCTGCCCGGCGGCGGGATCGAGCCGGGCGAGCGCCCGCGGGCCGCCGCCGTACGGGAGCTGCGCGAGGAGACCGGGCAGCTGCTGGCCGAGGACGACCTCCGGTTCGCGGGCTTCGCGAAGACCGCCCTCGGGCCGCGGCGACGGGTGCTGTACGGCGCGCTGTACACGGCCGGGACGCGGGAACCGGCACCGTTCGTGGCCAACTCCGAGGTGTCCGCCGCGCACTGGCGGCGGGGGGACGAACCGATGCCCGACGGCGGACGCGTGCAGACGGTGGACGAATACCTGGTCGCGCGCTGCCAGGGGTGAGCCGTAGCGTCGTCGTCATGACGGCAGCGGGGGGATTCACGTACGAGCGGTACGCGGACGGCAGCGTCCGCGTCAGCCACCACGGGCGGCCCGCGGGGACGCTGCGCGGCGACCGCGCGGCGCGCTTCCTCGCGGAGGTGGCCACCGGTGACGCGCAGACGGTGATGGCCCGCTGGACGGGCAACTACCGCCGGGGGAACGAGCGGACGGCCCGCGCCCACCCGCGCAACCAGCCGCGCGGGCGGCGCTGAGGCCCCCGGCGCCGCCCCGAGCCCCGGCCCCGTACCCGCGCCCGTGCGCGCCGCCCGCCCGCTCCCCTCCGGGGTCAGACCGCCGTCGGCTGCGGCTCCCCCGCGTACACCCGCCACAGTTCGGCGTAGTGCCCGTCCCGCGCCAGCAGCTCCGCGTGCGTGCCGCTCTCGACCACCCGGCCGTGCGCCAGCACCACGACGCGGTCCGCGCGCGCGGCGGTGCTCAACCGGTGCGCCACGACCAGCGTGGTGCGCCTGCGGGCGAGGCGGTCGGTGGCCTGGTTGACCAACGCCTCCGTCGCCAGGTCCAGGGCGGCGGTGGCCTCGTCGAGGAGGAGCACGTCCGGGTCGACGAGTTCGGCGCGGGCCAGCGCGATCAGCTGCCGTTGCCCCGCCGACAGGTTGCGGCCCCGTTCCGCCACCTCGTGCAGGTAGCCGCCGGGGAGCGACGCGACCATGTCGTGCGCCCCCACCGCCCGCGCCGCCGCCTCCACTTCGGCGTCGGTCGCGTCGGGCCGCCCGTACGCGACGGCGTCGCGCACCGTCCCCGCGAAGAGGTACGGCTCCTGCGGGACGACGCCGAGCCGGTGCCGGTAGCGGGTGAGGTCCAGCTGCCGCAGGTCGCGGCCGTCGACGCGGACGGTGCCGGACGTCGGGTCGTAGAACCGCGCCACCAGCTTGACGAGCGTGGACTTGCCGGCGCCCGTCTCCCCGACGAACGCGACCGTCTCCCCCGCCCGTACGCGCAGGTCGACGCCGGACAGCGCCTCCTCCTCGCCGTCGGCCGTGGCGTAGCGGAAGTGCACGTCCTCGAACGCGAGGTCGCCGCGGAGGCCGTCGACCGGCAGCGGCTCGGCGGCGGCCGGGGTGGTGGTCTCCTCGCGCAGCAGTTCCTGGATGCGGCCGAGGGAGACGGACGCCTGCTGGTAGCCGTCGAAGACCTGCGAGAGCTGCTGCACGGGGGCGAAGAACAACTCGATGTACAGCAGGTACGCCACCAGCGCGCCCGCCGTCAGCGTCCCGTCCCCGATCCGCCCGGCGCCCACCACGAGCACGGAGGCGGTGGCGGCGGAGGCGAGCAGCTGCACGAAGGGGAAGTACACGGAGATCAGCCACTGGCCGCGCACCCGCGCCTGCCGGTACCCGTCGCTGCGCTCCGCGAAGCGGGCGGCGCCACGCTCCTCCCCCCGGAACGCCTGCACCATCCGCAGCCCGGCGACGCTCTCCTGGAGGTCGGCGTTGACGCCGCTGACGCGCTCCCGCGCCAGCTCGTACGCCTTCACGCTCTGCCGCCGGAAGTAGAACGTGCCCACCGCCAGCAGCGGCAGCGTGGCGAAGACCAGCAGCGCCAGCTGCGCGTCGATGACGAGCAGCGCGACCAGGATGCCGAGGAACGTCAGCAGCGACACGACGGCGGTCACGAGCCCGGTCTGGAGGAAAGTCGACAGGGCGTCCACGTCCGTCGTCATACGGGTCATCACCGCGCCGCCGAGGTGGCGTTCGTAGTAGTCCAGGCCGAGGCGCTGGAGCTGCGCGAAGATCTTGACCCGCAGCGCGTACAGGACCCGCTCCCCCGCGCGCCCCGTGAGCCACACGGCGCCCGTCTGCGCGCCCCACTGCACGAGCACGACGGCCAGCGCCAGCAGGGACGCGGTCCAGACGGCGCCGAGCGCGAGCTGGCTGACGCCCTCGTCGATGCCGTGCCGGATGAGGACGGGCAGCGCCAGCCCGGCGGTCGCGTCGAGCGAGACGAAGGCGAGCGCGGCGGCCAGCGGGCGGCCGAAGCCGCGCAGCAGGCGGCGCAGCCCGTACGACTCCTCGGCGCGTTCCGCGCCCTCCTCGTCGATGTCCGGCGTGTCGTTCGCGGGCGGCAACGCCGCGACCTGCGCGAGCAGTTCGGGGCTGCCGGGCAGCGCGCCGAGGTCCGGGCCGAAGGAACGGCCGCTCTGCGCGGCGTCGGACGCGGCCCCACCGCCCGTACCGCCGCCGGTGCCCGCGGGGTCGTCCCGGCGCACCCACAGGGCGGGCGTCACGCCGCCGTTCCCGTCGCCGGGGGCGGCCTCGGCGGGCACCGTGGCGCCGTCCGTACGGGCGTCGTCCGCGTGGACGGGCGGCGCCGCGAGCCCCGCCGGGTCGCGTACGGTCTCGGCCAGCTCGTCCGGGTCGGTGAGCAGCCTGCGGTAGAGCCCGCAGCGGGCGGTCAGCTCCTCGTGCGTGCCGGTGTCCACGAGCCGCCCGCCGTCCAGTACGGCGATCCGGTCCGCGAGCGCCAGCGTGGACTGCCGGTGCGCGATGAGCAGGGTGGTACGTCCCGCCATCACGCCGCGCAGCGCGTCGTGGATCTCGTGCTCCACCCGCGCGTCGACGGCGGACGTGGCGTCGTCCAGGACGAGCAGCCGGGGGTCGGTGAGGATCGCGCGGGCGAGCGCGACCCGCTGCCGCTGTCCGCCGGAGAGGGTGAGTCCCTGCTCGCCGACGGTGGTGTCGTAGCCGTCCGGGAGGGCGGTGATGAAGCCGTCGGCCTGCGCGGTGCGCGCGGCCTCCCGCACCTGCTCGTCGGTCGCGCCGGGGGCGCCGTACGCGATGTTGGCGCGGATCGTGTCGGAGAACAGGAAGCTGTTCTCGGGCACCAGGCCGATGGCGGCGCGCAGCGAGTCGAGCGTCAGGTCGCGCACGTCGTGGCCGCCGACGCGTACGGTCCCGGCGGTCGCGTCGTAGTAGCGGGGCAGCAGCAGCGAGACGGTGGACTTGCCGCTGCCGCTGGGGCCGACCACGGCGACGGTCTCGCCGGGCTCGATGCGCAGGCTGAACCCGTCGAGCACGCGGTGCTCCCGCGCGCCGCCGTCACCCGTCCCGGTGTCCGCGTCGGGGTCCACCTCGGAGGCGGCGTCCCCGTGCCCGCCCGGCGCGTACCCGAAGGCGACGTCGTCGAACTCGACGGACGCGTCCGCGTCCCCCGGCAGCGCGTGCGCGTCCGGCCGCTCCGACATGGCGGGCTCGGTGTCGATCAGGTCGAATACCCGTTCCACGCCCGCCCGCGCCTGCTGCCCGATGGTGAGCATCATGGCCAGCATCCGTACGGGGCCGACGAGTTGCGCGAGGTACGTGGAGAACGCCACGAACGTGCCCAGCGTGATCTCCCCGCGCGTGGCCATCCAGCCGCCCAGCGCCAGCATGGCGACCTGCCCGAAGGACGGCACCGCCTGGAGGGCGGGCATGTAGCGGGCGTTGAGCCGTACGGTGCGCAGCCGGGCGGCGAACAGGGTGCGGCTGACGTCCCGCAGCTTCCCGGTCTCCTGCCGCTCCTGCCCGAAGCCCTTCACCACCCGCACGCCCGTGACCGACCCGTCGACGACGGAGGCGACCGCACCGGCCTGCTGCTGCGCGTACCAGGTGGCGGGGAACAGCCGCGTACGGCTGAGCCCGGCTATCCACCACAGCAGCGGCGCGACCGCCAGGGACACGGCCGTCAGCAGCGGCGACAGCGTCAGCATCACGACGAGCGCGACGGCGAACAGCAGCACGTTGCCGATCATCATCGGCACCATGAACAGCAGGCTCTGCACCAACTGGAGGTCGCTCGTACCGCGCCCGACGACCTGCCCGGTACTCAACTCGTCCTGGCGGCGCCCGTCGAGCCGGACGATGGCGTCGTACATGGCCGTACGCAGGTCGTGCTGCACGTCGAGGGCGAGTCGGCCGCCGTAATAGCGGCGGACGTACGTGAGCCCGTAGACGACGAGTGCCGCGACGGTCATCAGGCCGACCCACAGCGGCATGCTGCTGTCGCCCCCGTCGACGATGTCGTCGACGATGGCCTTCGTGAGCAGCGGCATGAGCGCCATCACGGCCATGCCGCCGAGGGACGCGCCGAGCGCCAGCAGGACGTTGCGCCGGTACGTCCAGCACAGCGCGGTCAGCCGCCGTGCCCAGCCCGTCCGCGCGTTCCCCGGCTGCCCCTCCTCCGCGCCGGGACCGCTCTTCCCCGTCGCGGTCCGTGCGGCCCGCTCCCCCGCCGTATCCGATTCCCCCACGCCCCGCGTCCCTTCCGCCGTCCGACCGCTCATGGTGCCGGACCGTGCAACATCACGGTGACGGGAATTCATCCCGGCCGGAGCGGGCGGGAGTACGAGGGGCGCGACGGGGCAGGCGGAGTGCGAAGGGCAAGGACCGGGGCGACGACCGGTAACGGCCCCGGAGGAGCCGCATACTTCTCCGGGGCCGTTCCTTCGGGCGCCGTGCCGGTGGCCTCGGCGGACCAGGCACCCCCCACAGGGCCGGCCCGCCATCCGTCGTGCGACGCCCCGTCCCGCGCGGGACAGTGATCAGGAGTCTGCCGAAAACCTTCACGTCTTGCACGTCGACCGAACAGAATCAGTAACGTTGCGTATTCAAGAGGTGAGCGGGTTGTAACGTTGCAATCCGTTGACGGAACGTCACTCTCCGCCTCCCACCAGCGCCGTTCCCGCCCGTACGCGTTGCGCCCACCCCTGCGGACCACCCGCGCGCGCGGCCCGACCACCTCGAACAAGGCCGGAAACCGCCTGCCCTCCGCGCCGCGCGCACCGCCCGCGCGCGGTGGCGCGTGAGCTTTCGTCGTCCGCGCGCGCGGACGACGTCTCAGCTCCCCCCGGACGTCCCCCGCCCCTCCGCGATCTGCCGCGCCATGAGCGTCGTCAGCTCGTACGCGGTGTGCGACGCGGCGACCGACGTGATCTCCGCGTGGTCGTACGCCGGTGCCACCTCCACGAGGTCCGCGGAGACCAGCCGGCAACCCGCCAGCCCGCGGAGGATCTCCAGCAGCTCCCGCGACGTGAGCCCGCCCGCCTCGGGCGTGCCGGTGCCGGGCGCGTGCGCGGGGTCGAGGACGTCGATGTCCACGGAGACGTACAGCGGCCGGTCCCCGATCCGTTCCCGCAGCTGCGCGGCCACGTCGTCCGGGCCGCGGCGCATGACGTCCGCCGAGGTGACGATGCCGAAGCCCATCTTGGCGTCGTCGTCGAGGTCCTTCGGCCCGTAGAGCGGCCCCCGGATGCCGACGTGGGAGAGCGCGGAGGTGTCGAGCACGCCCTCCTCGACGGCCCGCCGGAAGGGCGTGCCGTGCGTGTAGGCGGCGCCGAAGTACGTGTCCCAGGTGTCCAGGTGCGCGTCGAAGTGCAGCAGCGCCACCGGCCCGTGCCGACGGGCGACCGCGCGCAGCAGCGGCAGCGCGATCGTGTGGTCGCCACCGAGGGTCATCAGGCGCGCCCCCGTGTCCAGCAGGGCGCCCGCCGCCGCCTCGACGGTCTCCACGGCCTCGTCGATGTCGAACGGGTTCGCCGCCACGTCCCCGGCGTCCGCGACCTGCGCGAGGGCGAAGGGCGACGCGTGCTGCGCCGGGTTGTACGGGCGCAGCAGGCGGGACGCCTCCCGGACGGCGTTCCCGCCGAAGCGGGCGCCCGGCCGGTACGACACGCCTGTGTCGAACGGCACACCCACCACCGCGACGTCCGCCCGGCCCCCCACCTCGTCCAGCCGCGGCAGACGCGCGAACGTCGCCGGACCGGCGTACCGGGGCACCCGGGAGGAGTCGACGGGTCCGCGCGGCAACTGCCGTACCCCGTCGCCCTGTTGGGCCGCCGGGGCGGTTTCGCCGTCCGCGCGCGCGGGGGGCGGCGCGGGGGTGTCGCGCGGTTCGGGCAGGTCGTTCGGGGTGCTCGTCATGGTGGGGAGCGTAGGCAGCGGACGCGGGCGCTCCACATGGACGGAAACGATGATCGGGGCCGACCTTTTTGGACACGCCGTCCATCGACCGGGTGTACGAGTCACAATGGCGCCATGCCATTGCCACTTCCACTGCCGGCCGCGCCCTCGCGGTCCGAGCTGATCGAGCACCTCGTACGGACCCGGATCGCCGGTGACGTCGCCACTCCCCGCGAGAACAACCTGTCCCACTACCGCAAGCTCGCGACCGGCGACCGGCACTTCTGGCTCGGCCTGGAACTGGGCGACCGCTGGACCGACGAGCAGGACGTGCTCGCCGTCATGGCCGAGCGCTGCGGCGTCGTCGACGACCCGGAGCACCGGCACGGCCAGGACACCATCGACCCCGAGCTGACCGTCGGCGCCCTCGACCGCGCGGCGGCGCAGCTGCGCAAGGCCGCCGAGGGCCGCAAGCGGGTGCTGTTCGCGACCGGCCACCCTGGGGCGCTGCTCGACATGCACGGCACGCTGGCGCTGGCGCTGCGCCTGGCGGGCTGCGACATCGTACGGGCGCCGCTGGGCCTCTACCCGGACGACGGCGTCGTCGTCCAGTTCCAGGGCGTCGCGGTGTACGAGCGCGGCGCCTCGCTCTGGCACACGCACTCGCCGGAGCCGATGCGGCAGGTCCTCGACGCGCTCGCGCGCACCGGGGAGGCCGCGCCGGACCTCGTCGTCGCGGACCACGGCTGGGCGGGCTGCGCCGCGCAGCACGGCGTGGAGGCCGTCGGCTTCGCCGACTGCAACGACCCGGCGCTCTTCGTGGGCGAGGCCGAGGGCACCCTGTCCGTCGCGGTCCCGCTGGACGACCACGTCGTGGACCCGCGCTTCTACGAGCCGATGACCGCCTACCTGCTGGCGGCGGCCGAGCTGAGCGTCGGCTGACGACCACGGCGGCGGCCTGACGGCGGGCGCGGCGTCCGCACCCGTGCGCGTGCGCACCCGTGCGATCCGCGTCCGCGCGCGAGGCCGGGCGAATTTCGTTTGCCCGGCTCCGCCTCCCCCTCTACCGTCCTCCCCATGTCGGCATTCACGGCGATCTTCAGCGGCATCCGCGCCGACGCGCGGAGCTGCGGTCGCTTCCTCCTCCTGACCTCACGTCCGCGCGGTCGGCGCCAGGCCCTGGTCCGCCAGGACGCCTCCGGCGTCTGAGTCCGCAGCGTTCCTCCGGGACTCCCGCTTCCGCCGGGACCTCCCGCTCCGCCGTGATCCCGCACACCGCGGGCACGGCCCCGCCTCCGGGCGGGCGCTGACCCCACCCTCACGACCTGACGACGCGTCCCCGCGTGCGCCCAGGGCCTCCGGTGTCCCTTGCCGACACGGGCAGGCCCCGCTTCCGCGTGCCTGTCCTCCACCAGAGGACCTCGACCGTGGCACGCCGCCGCAAGACGCTCTCCCAGAACTTCCTCCACCACCCCGCCGCGGTCCAGCGCCTCGTGCGCGCCGCCGCGCTCCCTCCCGACGCGCTCGTCGTCGAACCCGGCGCGGGCGAGGGGGTGCTCACCCGCGCGCTGGCCGGACGCGTACGCCGCGTCGTGGCGTACGAGATCGACCCGGCGCTCGCCGCCCGCCTCCCCGACCGGCTGCGCGCGCACCCCAACGTCCGCACCGTGCGGGGGGACTTCCTGCGCGCGCGGGCACCGCGCGAGCCGTTCGCGGTGGTGGGCAACATCCCGTACGCGCGCACCTCCGACATCGTCCGCTGGTGCCTGGGGGCGCCCGCGCTGACCTCGGCGACACTGCTGACGCAGCTGGAGTACGCGCGCAAGCGCACCGGAGGGTACGGCCGCTGGTCGCTGCTGACGGTGCGGACGTGGCCCGAGTACGCGTGGCGGCAGGGGGCGCGGGTCGGCCGCGAGTGCTTCACGCCCGTACCGCGTACGGACTCGGCGGTGCTCCGGCTGGAGCGCCGGGCGGCGCCGCTGCTGCCGCCCGAACGGCTCGCGGACTACCGGGAGTTCGTCGACCACGGCTTCACCGGGGTCGGCGGTTCGCTCGCGGCCACCCTCGCCCGGCGGTACCGCACCCGCCGGGTGCGCGCCGCGTTCCACCGGCTGGGGATGGACGCGGCGGCACCGGTGGGCGCGGTGCCGCCGGAGCAGTGGCTGCGGGTGTTCACGGAGCTGACCGGCTAGGTGTGGAGTCCGGGCGATCCCTGAGGAGCGCGGGAAGGTCGCCCGGACATCGCCTAGCGTTCCCGCCGGACGGGTCCCGTACGGCTCCCGGCGGGGTCAGAGCCCCATCGACTTGGCGACGATGGAACGCATGACCTCGCTGGTGCCGCCGTAGATGCGGGTGACGCGGGTGTCCGCGTACAGGCGGGCGATCGGGTACTCCATCATGTAGCCGTAACCGCCGTGCAGCTGGAGGCACTTGTCGATGACGCGGCCCGCAGTCTCGGTCGTGAACAGCTTCGCGGAGGCGGCGTCGGCGGCCGTCAACTCGCCCGCGTCGTGCGCCTCCAGCGCCCGGTCGACGACGGCCTGCATGGCGTCGACGTCCGAACGGCAGTCGGCCAGCACGAACTTGGTGTTCTGGAAGGACGCCACCTCCCGGCCGAACACGGTGCGCTCCTTCACGTAGTCGTGCGCGAACCGCACGGCCGCGGCCGCCTGCGAGTACGCGCCGAGGGCGATGCCGAGGCGCTCCTGCGGGAGGTTGTGCGCGAGGTAGCCGAACGCCTTGCCCTCCTCGCCGAGCAGGTCCTCGACGGGCACCTTCACGTCGTTGAAGGACAGTTCGGCCGTGTCGGAGGTCTTCAGCCCGAGCTTGTCGAGCGTGCGGCCCACCGCGTACCCCTCGGAGGAGGTGTCCACGACCAGGATGGAGATGCCGCCGCGCCGGTCCTCCGGGGAGGGCGGGGAGGTGCGGCAGCAGACGAGGACGCGGTCGGCCTGGGCGCCGCCTGTGATGAACGTCTTCGCACCGTTCAGCACGTAGTGCGTGCCGTCCTCGGACAGCTTCGCGGTGGTCTGCATGCCCGCGAGGTCGGACCCGGCGCCCGGCTCGGTCATCGCGATGGCGGTCATCATCTCGCCCGCGACGAACGGCGGCAGCCAGCGCTGCTTCTGCTCCTCGGTGCCGTACGCCAGCAGGTACGGCAGGCACAGCCCGGTGTGCACGCTGGAGCCGCCGAAGCTCACGCCCGCGCGGGCGCACTCCTCGGTGATCACCGCGTTGAACTTGAAGCTGGACTCGCCCGCGCCGCCGTACTCCTCCGGCACCTCGATGCCGAAGACGCCGAGCGCGCCGAGCTTCTTGTAGAACTCGCGGGGCACGAAGCCCTGCTCGCCCCACTGCGCGTAGTGGGGAGCGACCTCGGACTCGATGAAGTCCCGCATGGTCCGGCGGAACGCCTCATGGTCCTCGTTGAACACCGTACGCCGCACTGCGCCACCTCCACCGCGGCCCGGAGCCGCGCCGCCACCGGATGATCTTCCACGCCACTAAGCGCTTGCTCAGGTCAAGTTACCGGGCGGTCCGCGGCACTGTCCAGGCCGGGCCGACCCCCGTCCCGTACGACCTCCACGACCCCCTCCGGAGCACGCAGCACGTCCGGCTCCGGACGGGAGCCCTCACCCGGGTCACCCACCGCGCCCAGCGCACCACGGGCGAGACGGTGCAGCAACGCGGCGGTGGTCGCCCGGTCGGGCAGCTCGGCGGAACCGCTCAGGTGCGGCGTGGAGTTGAGCAGCCCGAAGACCGTGTGCACGGACACCCGCGCCTCCAGCTCCGTCAGCCCCGGATAGACGGCCCGCACCGCGGTCACCCACAGCTCCACGTACTGCCGCTGGAGCTTGCGCACCCGCCTGCGGTCGGCCTCCCGCAGGCGGTCCAGCTCGCGGTCGTGCAGGGTGATCAACGGGCGGTCGTCGAGGGCGAAGTCGATGTGCCCGGCGATCAGCGCGTCGAGCGCGGCCCCCGGCGCGAGCCCGGCCGCCGCGGCCTCCTCGGCACGCATGCGCCCGCCGTCGTGCAGCCGCTCGCTGATCCCCACCAGCAGCTCGGCGAGCATGGCGTCCTTGCCCGCGAAGTGGCGGTAGATGCCGGGCCCGCTGATGCCGACCGCGGCGCCTATCTCGTCCACCCCCACGCCGTGGAAGCCCCGCTCCGCGAAGAGCCGGGCGGCCTCGCGCAGGATCTGCTCGCGCCGGGTCGGGGCTGCCGTCTCAGTGCTCATGCGTTCCATTCTAGACAGCGCGGTTAATGGTCGTTAACCTGGAGGGGCGGGTTAACGAGTATTAACTTTTCGAGGGGGCTCAGCGGCATGCAGGAGGCGACGACGCTGGTCAGCGGCGTGCAGGCGGCGTCCGAGGCCGGGCGGGCGAACGAGGCGGCGCACCGCGAGCTGTCCGCGGAGCTGCGCGAGCGGCTGGCCGCCGCGCGGCTCGGGGGCGGCGAGCGGGCCCGCGCGCGGCACACGGCGCGCGGCAAGCTGCTGCCACGGGACCGGGTGGACGGCCTGCTGGACCCGGGCTCCCCGTTCCTGGAGCTGGCGCCGCTGGCCGCCGAGGGGATGTACGAGGGGGCGGCGCCCGCCGCGGGCGTCATCGCCGGGATCGGCCGGGTCTCGGGCCGCGAGGTGGTCGTGGTGGCCAACGACGCCACGGTCAAGGGCGGGACGTACTACCCGATGACGGTCAAGAAGCATCTGCGCGCCCAGGAGGTCGCCCTCCAGAACAGACTGCCGTGCGTCTATCTCGTCGACTCCGGCGGCGCGTTCCTCCCGATGCAGGACGAGGTCTTCCCGGACCGCGACCACTTCGGGCGGATCTTCTACAACCAGGCGCGGATGTCCGGCGCGGGCATCCCGCAGATCGCCGCGGTCCTCGGCTCCTGCACGGCGGGCGGGGCGTACGTACCGGCGATGAGCGACGAGGCCGTGATCGTCCGCGACCAGGGCACCATCTTCCTGGGCGGGCCGCCCCTGGTGAAGGCCGCGACGGGCGAGGTCGTCACGGCCGAGGAGCTGGGCGGCGGCGAGGTGCACTCGCGGGTCTCCGGCGTGACCGACCACCTCGCGGAGGACGACCCGCACGCCCTGCGCATCGTGCGGCACATCGTGGACACCCTGCCGGTCCGTCCGACGCCGCCCTGGTCCGTGCGGCCGGTCGCGGAGCCGGTGGTGGACCCCGCGGAGCTGTACGCGGCGGTCCCGGTCGACTCCCGCACGCCGTACGACGTACGGGAGGTGATCGCGCGGGTGGTGGACGGCTCCCGCTTCCAGGAGTTCAAGGCGGAGTACGGCACGACGCTCGTCACCGGCTTCGCGCACGTGCACGGCCACCCGGTGGGCATCGTGGCGAACAACGGCATCCTGTTCGCGGAGTCCGCCCAGAAGGGCGCGCACTTCGTGGAGCTGTGCGACCAGCGCGGCATCCCGCTCCTCTTCCTCCAGAACATCTCCGGCTTCATGGTCGGCAGGGACTACGAGGCGGGCGGCATCGCCAAGCACGGCGCGAAGATGGTCACGGCCGTGGCCTGCACCCGCGTCCCCAAGCTCACCGTCGTGATCGGCGGCTCGTACGGCGCGGGGAACTACTCGATGTGCGGCCGGGCGTACGACCCGCGCTTCCTGTGGATGTGGCCCAACGCGAAGATCTCCGTGATGGGCGGCGAGCAGGCCGCGTCGGTCCTGGCCACCGTCAAGCGCGACCAGTTGGAGGCGCGCGGCGAGGAGTGGAGCCCGGAGGACGAGGAGGAGTTCCGCGCCCCGGTCCGCGCGCAGTACGAGCGGCAGGGCAACGCCTACTACGCCACGGCCCGCCTCTGGGACGACGGGGTGATCGACCCGCTGGAGACGCGGACGGTCCTCGGCCTCGCCCTGACCGCGTGTGCCAACGCGCCCCTGCCGCAGAAGGCTCCGGGCGTGCCCAACTTCGGCGTCTTCCGGATGTGAGGGGGAGCATGACCATGTTCGACACGGTGCTGGTGGCCAACCGCGGCGAGATCGCCGTCCGGGTGCTGCGCACCCTCCGGGAGAGCGGCGTGCGTTCGGTCGCCGTGCACAGCGACGCGGACGCCGACGCCCGGCACGTACGGGAGGCGGACACCGCCGTCCGCATCGGCCCGACGGCCGCCGCCGAGAGCTATCTGTCCGTCGAGCGGCTGCTGGACGCGGCCCGCCGTACGGGCGCGCGGGCCGTGCACCCGGGATACGGTTTCCTCGCGGAGAACGCGGCGTTCGCCCGCGCCTGCGAGGCCGCGGGCCTGGTGTTCATCGGCCCGCCCGCGGACGCGATCGAGCTGATGGGCGACAAGATCCGCGCCAAGGAGACGGTGCGGGCGGCGGGCGTGCCGGTGGTCCCGGGCTCGTCCGGGAGCGGCCTGAGCGACGACGAACTGTCCGCCGCCGCGCGGAAGATCGGCATGCCCGTGCTGCTGAAGCCCTCGGCGGGCGGCGGCGGCAAGGGCATGCGGCTGGTGCGCGAGGAGTCGCGACTGGCGGAGGAGATCGCCGCCGCGCGCCGCGAGGCCCGCGGTTCCTTCGGGGACGACACCCTGCTGGTGGAACGCTGGATCGACCGGCCGCGGCACATCGAGATCCAGGTGCTGGCGGACGGGCACGGGCACGTCGTGCACCTCGGTGAGCGCGAGTGCTCCCTCCAGCGCCGCCACCAGAAGATCGTCGAGGAGGCGCCGAGCCCGCTGCTGGACGAGGCGACGCGCGCCGCCATGGGCGAGGCCGCGGTGGAGGCCGCGCGTTCGTGCGGCTACCGGGGCGCGGGCACCGTGGAGTTCATCGTGCCGGGCGACGACCCCGGGGCGTACTTCTTCATGGAGATGAACACCCGGCTCCAGGTCGAGCACCCCGTCACCGAGCTGGTCACCGGCCTCGACCTGGTGGAGTGGCAGCTGCGGATCGCGGCGGGCGAGCGGCTGCCGTACGCGCAGGAGGACATCACCCTCACCGGGCACGCCGTCGAGGCGCGGCTCTGCGCGGAGACGGCCCGCCTCGGGACCGACGAGCACACCGGGCGGCCGGAGCGGGTGGACTTCCTGCCGTCGGCGGGCACCGTGGTGCTCCTGCGGGAGCCGACGGGCGACGGCGTGCGGACCGACTCCGGGCTCGTGGAGGGCACCGAGGTCGGCACGGCGTACGACCCGATGCTCGCGAAGGTCATCGCGTACGGCCCGGACCGCCCGGCCGCCCTGCGCAGACTGCGGGCGGCGCTCGCGGGCACCTCGGTGCTCGGGGTGGAGACGAACGCGGCGTTCCTGCGGCGGCTGCTGGACCATCCGGCCGTGCGCGCGGGCGAGTTGGACACCGGCCTGGTCGACCGGGACGCGCACACCCTGGTGCGTACGGACGTGCCGGACGAGGTGTACGCGGCGGCGGCGCTGCTGCGGCACGCGGCGCTGGAGCCGGACGCCGGGGCGGGTCCGGGCGCGGACGGTACGGGGGGCGGCAGCGGCTGGACCGACCCGTTCTCCGTGCCGAACGGCTGGCGGCTCGGCGGCGAGGCGGCCTGGACGGTGCACCACCTGCGGGTGCACGGACACGACCCGGTCGCCGTCCGGGTGCGCGCCCGGCCCGCGCCGGGCGGCGGCACCGGCGTGCGGGAGGTGCGCGTGGGCGACGGCCCGCCGACGGAGGCGGCGCTGCACACGGGCGCGGGCACCGGTACGGGCTCGGGCGGCGACGGTGACCTGCGGCTCGTGTGGGCCGGGGTCAGCCACCGCTTCACGTACGCCGCCGCCGACGCGGACGTCCGCTGGTTCGGCCGGGACGGCGAGGCGTGGCAGGTCCGGGACCACGACCCGGTCGAGGCGGCGCTGCGGGGCCGGACGGGCGCGCACGGCGGCGAGGCCCTCACCGCCCCGATGCCCGGCACCGTCACCGTCGTGAAGGCGGCCGTCGGTGACACGGTCGCCGCGGGGCAGAGCCTGCTGGTGGTGGAGGCGATGAAGATGGAGCACGTCATCGCCGCGCCGTACGCGGGGACGGTCACCGAGCTGGACGTACGGGCGGGCGGCACCGTCGCCATGGACCAGGTGCTGGCCGTGGTCGAGCCGCTGGCGGAAGAGGCGGCACCGGAGGCGGCGGACACGCCCCGGGAGAGCGGGGAGGGTGCGCGATGACGCAGGGTCCGCCCGAGGGGCTGCCCATGACCGTGCGGGCCGACGGGCTGCCGTCCCGGGTCCGCGTCCACGAGGTGGGCGCGCGCGACGGCCTCCAGAACGAGTCGGCGGTCGTCCCGGTCGAGGTGAAGGCCGAGTTCGTCCACCGGCTGGCGGACGCCGGGCTGCGCACGGTCGAGGCCACCAGCTTCGTGCACCCCAGGTGGGTGCCGCAGCTGGCCGACGCGGAGGAGCTGTACCCGCGGCTGGCGGACCTGACCGGGGTGCGGCTGCCGGTCCTGGTGCCGAACGAACGCGGACTGGACCGCGCCCTGGCGCTGGGCGCCCGGGACGTGGCCGTGTTCGCCAGCGCCACGGAGTCCTTCGCCAAGGCCAATCTGAACCGCACGGTCGACGAGTCCCTCGCCATGTTCGAGCCGGTCGTGGCGCGGGCCCGCGCCGCGGGCGCGTCGGTGCGCGGCTATCTGTCGATGTGCTTCGGCGACCCCTGGGAGGGCCCGGTCCCGGCCGCGCAGGTCGTCCGGGTCTGCCGACGACTGGTCGACCTCGGCTGCGACGAGCTGAGCCTCGGTGACACCATCGGCGTCGCCACGCCCGGCCAGGTCACGGGCCTGCTCACCGCGCTGGACGCGGAGGGCGTCGGCCGGGACCGGCTCGCCGTCCACTTCCACGACACGTACGGCCAGGCGCTGGCCAACACGTACGCCGCGCTCCGGCACGGTGTCAGCACCGTGGACGCGTCGGCGGGCGGCCTCGGCGGCTGCCCGTTCGCGAAGAGCGCCACCGGCAACCTCGCCACCGAAGACCTCGTGTGGATGCTGCACGGCCTCGGCATCGAGACCGGAGTCGACCTCGGCCGCCTGACCGCCACCAGCGTGTGGATGGCCGAACGGCTGGGCCGCCCCAGCCCCTCCCGTACCGTCCGCGCGCTCTCCCACAAGGAGTGACCCATGTCCCTTGACCACCGCCTCTCCGACGAGCACGAGCAACTGCGCCGCACCGTCGAGGAGTTCGCCCACGACGTCGTGGCGCCGAAGATCGGGGAGTTCTACGAGCGGCACGAGTTCCCGTACGACATCGTCCGGCAGATGGGCGAGATGGGCCTCTTCGGACTGCCGTTCCCCGAGGAGTACGGCGGCATGGGCGGTGACTACCTGGCGCTCTGCCTCGCCCTGGAGGAGCTGGCCCGCGTCGACTCGTCCGTGGCGATCACGCTGGAGGCCGGGGTCTCGCTCGGCGCGATGCCCGTCTTCCGCTTCGGCACGGAGGAGCAGAAGCGGGAGTGGCTGCCGAAGCTGTGCGCGGGCGAGCGGTTGGGCGCGTTCGGGCTGACCGAGCCGGAGTGCGGCTCGGACGCGGGCGGCACCCGTACGACCGCGGTCCGGGACGAGAAGACGGGCGAGTGGGTGATCAACGGAACCAAGTGCTTCATCACCAACTCCGGCACGGACGTCACGGGCCTGGTCACCGTCACCGCCGTCACCGGCCGCAAGGAGAACGGCGCCCCGCTGATCTCCTCGATCATCGTCCCGTCCGGCACCCCCGGCTTCACGGTCGCCGCCCCCTACTCCAAGGTCGGCTGGAACGCCTCGGACACCCGCGAGCTGTCCTTCGCGGACGTGCGGGTCCCGGCGGCGAACCTGCTGGGCGAGGAGGGCCGGGGGTACGCCCAGTTCCTCCGCATCCTCGACGAGGGCCGCATCGCGATCTCGGCGCTGGCCACGGGCCTGGCGCAGGGCTGTGTGGACGAGTCGGTGGCGTACGCGCGGACGCGTACGGCCTTCGGCAGGCCGATCGGGGCGAACCAGGCCATCCAGTTCAAGCTGGCCGACATGGAGATGCGGGCCCACACCGCGCGCGTCGCGTGGCGGGACGCGGCCTCGCGGCTGCTCGCGGGCGAGCCGTTCAAGAAGGAGGCGGCGGCGGCGAAACTGTACTCGTCGGAGATCGCCGTGACGAACGCCCGTGAGGCCACACAGATCCACGGCGGGTACGGCTTCATGAACGAGTACCCGGTGGCCCGCATGTGGCGTGACTCGAAGATCCTGGAGATCGGTGAGGGCACCAGCGAGGTCCAGCGCATGCTCATCGCCCGGGAGTTGGGCGTCGGCTGACGCGGCTGACCGGGCGGGCACGCGGGCGGGCGTTGCGGCCACGCGGGCGGGCCCGGCGGGCACACGCGCGTCCCGGCGGCCACGTACGGGCGCCGGGGCGCGGGGATAATGGGCGGATGGCGGAAATCATCCAGCGCACCGGCACCTGGACGTTCGACGGCACCACCGTCCGGATCGTGCCGGGCAGCGGCAAGGGCGTGCACAACCTGCGCAGGACGCTGGGTGAGGTGGCCGTGCCGCTCATGGCGGTGGCGGGCATCGCGTACGAGGCGGGGCGCAAGGGCGGCCGCCTCCGGCTGCGCCTGCGCGACGGCGCGGACCCGCTCACGCAGGTGGCGCGCGGACGGCTGACGGACCAGGCCGACCCGTACCAACTGGCCGTGGAGCCGGACCGTACGGGCGTCGCGGAATACGTGGTGGACGAGGTGCGCCACGCGCTGCTGCTGGAGCAGATACCGGAGACGCCCTGCGACCGCTATCTGCTGCCCGGCCCGTCCGTCCCGCTGACCGCCGCCGGTACGGACGGGACGGCGACCTTCGACGGGGAGCGCGTCCAGCTCGAGTGGAACTGGCTGACGGAGGAGAGCAAGTCCTCCGTGGGGCCGCGGACGTTCGCCCTGCGGGAGCTGGCGTCGGTGGAGTGGACCCCGGCGATCGGATGGGAGAACGGCAGCCTCCGCTTCCGCCCGAAGGGCGCGCACGCCGCGCTGAAGCCGCAGCACGACCCCAACTGCCTGATGCTGTGGGGCGTACGGCAGGCCCGCGAGACGGGCGGCTCGGTGCTGCTCGCCGCGGCCGTCACGGCGCGGATGCCGCACCCGGGCACCGACGGTTCGGCGGACGGCCACCGCGTCGGCCGTGGCGAAGGGGACGGCGCCGACGGCCGTGCGCTGGACGGTGGTACGCGCCCGGCCGCTGTGGCGGGCGCGGGACCGGAGCGGGTGGCGCTGGGCAAGGGCGACGGGCCGGGCGGTACGGCGGACGGCCCGGCCCCGGCCACCTCGGGCACGCCGTCCGCCCCGGCCGGGGCGGACTCCGACGACGGCAACCACGACCGGCTGCTGCGCCGCCTCCGCGAGTTGGGAGAGCTGCACCGCGACGGGGTGCTGACGGACGAGGAGTTCGCGGCGGCCAAGGCCGCGGTGCTGGCCCGCTTCTAGCGCGCCGCACGGGACGGGCGGGCCCCGCCCGCCCGCCCCGTGCGTACGCCCCGCACGTCAACTCCGCGGCGCACGCGCCCCGTTCAGGCCGTCCAGGTCGCGCGCCCCGTCCAGCCCGCGTTCCGTCCCGTCACTCCGTCCACGGGATCTGCGGCGACCGCCACCACTCGATGCCGAGCGCGTCCCACCGCTCGCCGTGCTCGGCGATGCGCGTCCGGTACGCCTCCCAGTCGTGCGACTCCTCCGGCGACCAGCCCAGTTCGGCGATGCCCGGCAGCCGCGGGAACGCCATGAACTCGATGTCGTCGTTCGTCTCCAGCGTCTCCGACCACATCGGCGCCTCCACCCCGTACACCGCCTCGGACGGCACGCCCTCGACGTACGTGCCCGGGTTCCAGTCGTACGACTGCCGCGCCTCGACGTACCCCGCCCAGCTCAGCCCGAGCGGCGTGCTCTCGTCGTACTTCATGTCCAGGTAGGCGCGGTTGGCGGGCGAGAGGATCACCCGGGTGCCGTTGCGGGCCGCCTCCGCGAGCTCCGGTTCGCTCTGCGTGGTCCCCCAGAACTGGGCGACGGCGCCCTCGGCCGGTTCCGCCCCGGCGAGCTGGTGCCAGCCGATGACCTTCTTGCCGTACTCGGCCACGGTCGCCTGCGCCCGCTCCATGAACGCCGCGTAGTCCGCGTCGCTGGTGGAGTGCGCCTCGTCGCCGCCGATGTGCAGGTACGGGCCGGGCGTCATCTCCGCCACCTCCCGTACGACGTCGTCCACGAAGTCGTACGTGCGCTCCAGCGGTACGCACAGCGAGCTGAAGCCGACCTCGGTGCCGGTGTAGAGCGGGGGCGCGACGCCGTCGCAGTTCAGTTCGGCGTACGAGGCGAGGGCCGCGTTGGTGTGGCCGGGCATGTCGATCTCGGGGACGACGGTGAGCTGCTTCTCGCCCGCGTGACGGACGATCTCCGCGTAGTCCTCCTTGGTGTAGTGGCCGCCCTCGCCGCCGCCGACCTCCGTGCTGCCGCCGTACTCGGTGAGCCGCGGCCAGGAGTCGATGGCGATCCGCCAACCCTGGTCGTCGGAGAGGTGCAGGTGCAGCTTGTTGACCTTGTAGAGGGCGAGTTGGTCGATGTAGCGCTTGACCTGGTCGACGGTGAAGAAGTGCCGGGACACGTCGAGCATCGCGCCGCGGTACTCGTAGCGCGGCGCGTCGGTGATCCGCCCGCCCGCCACCTGCCAGGGGCCGGGCTGCTCGGTGTCCGCCTCGACGGCGGCGGGGAGCAGCTGGCGCAGCGTCTGCACGCCGTAGAACAGTCCGGCGCGGGTGCCCGCGCGGAGGGCGACGGAGTCGGCGGACACGTCCAGCCGGTAGCCCTCGGCGCCGAGGTCGGCGCCGTCCTCGCCGTCACCGAGGCTGAGCCGGATGCCGCCGTCGGCGCCCGCGGCGGGGGCGTCGTCGGTGACGGGCAGCGCGAACCCGGTGGCCGGACGCAGCAGTTCGGCCAGCTGCTCGCCGACCTTCCGGGCGTCGTCCGAACCCTGCGGGACGCGGATGGCGGTGTCCTCGGTGAGGGTGTACGGGTCGCCCTCGGGGGTCACGGACGCCGGCGCCGGTACGACGTGGTCCAGCGGGCGCGGCCCGTCGGCGGACGTGCCGGGGGTGTCGGACGTACCGGACGTGCCGGGGGTTCCGGCGGCCGCCGCGCTGGCCGACACGGCGCCCGGTACGGCGGCGACGAGCAGGGCAGCGCAGAACAGCGTGGGCAGGATGCGTCTCACGAGCGATCCCTTCGGGGCCTCGTTCACGGTGGGGGGACCTGGCGGGAGGTGACCCGGCCGGTACGGGTGAGGTGCGGCGACGGGTACGGGGGTGGCGGGTACGGGGGTGGGCAGTCGCGGGCCGGTGGTGGTCACGCTCCGGTCACACTCGTACCGCGCGGCCCGGCGGGGGTCAAGGTGTAGACCAATCCCGGCCCGTTCCACGGGGGTTCCACTGCGCCAATCCGGCGTTCCGTGCCCGGAATCGGGCAGGTTTCTTGCGGAACGACCCCCCAGGGCCCAATATCTACGGGTGCCCGAAAGCCCCGTACCGGTCCACGACGACCTCCTCGACCACCTCGTCCGCACCACCGCGCTCCCGCGCGGCGAGGCGGCGCGCGTGGTCCTGGACGTCCTGGCCTACTTCGACGAGACGACCGAGGAGTTCGTCCGCCGCCGCCACCGCGAGCTCCAGTCCCGCGGGCTGCGGAACCCGTCGATCTTCGAACGGATCGCCGCCGAACTCCCGTACCGCGCCGTGGCGCCGCCCGAGCTGTCGCTCCGTCAGCTGCGCCGCCTCGTCTACGGCTGACCCGCGCGGCGCCGCCCGGTACGGGCACGCACCACCGCCGGACCGCGGCCGACCGCCGCGAGAACCCCCGGCCCGGGGCGACGGGCACACAGCACGGGCACACAGCACCGACACGACTGCCGAGGAGAAGCGCATGTGCGGGATCGTTGGATACATCGGCAAACGCGACGTCGCCCCCCTGCTCCTGGAGGGCCTCCAGCGCCTGGAGTACCGGGGCTACGACAGCGCGGGTATCGCCGTCCACAGCAGGAGCGCCGGTCTGCGGACCGCCAAGGCCCAGGGCCGCGTACGGGAGTTGGAGTCCCGTATCCCCAAGCGCTTCACCGGCACCACCGGCATCGCGCACACCCGCTGGGCCACCCACGGCGCCCCGACCGACGCCAACGCGCACCCGCACCTCGACACCGAGGGCAAGGTCGCCGTCGTCCACAACGGCATCATCGACAACGCCTCCGACCTCCGCGCCAAGCTGACCGCCGACGGCGTGCCACTGGCGTCCGACACCGACACCGAGGTGCTCGCCCACCTGGTGGCCCGCGCGGGCGCGGACGGCGCGGAGACGCTGGAGGAGGCCGTACGGCAGGCGCTGCGGCACGTCGAGGGCACGTACGGCATCGCCGTGCTGCACGAGGACTTCCCGGACCGCATCGTGGTCGCCCGCAACGGCTCCCCGGTGGTCCTCGGCATCGGGGAACGCGAGATGTTCGTCGCCTCCGACGTGGCGGCGCTCGTGTCGCACACCCGCCAGGTCGTCACCCTCGGGGACGGCGAGATGGCGACGATCAAGGCCGACGACTACCGCACGTACACCACCGAGGGCTCGCGCACGTCGGCGTCGCCGGAGACCGTGGAGTGGGCGGCCGAGTCGTACGACATGGGCGGCCACGACACGTACATGCACAAGGAGATCGCCGAACAGGCCGACGCCGTGGACCGGGTGCTGCGCGGACGCATCGACGACCGCTTCGCGACCGTCCACCTCGGCGGCCTCAACCTGGACGCCCGCGAGGCGCGCGGCGTACGGCGCGTGAAGATCCTCGGCTGCGGCTCCGCGTACCACGCGGGCATGATCGGGGCGCAGCTGATCGAGGAGCTGGCGCGCATCCCGGCGGACGCCGAACCGGCCAGCGAGTTCCGCTACCGCAACCCGGTCGTCGACCCCGACACGCTCTACATCGCGGTCAGCCAGTCCGGCGAGACGTACGACACGCTCGCCGCCGTACAGGAGCTGAAGCGCAAGGGCGCGCGCGTGCTCGGCGTCGTGAACGTCGTCGGCTCGGCGATCGCGCGCGAGACGGACGGCGGCGTGTACGTGCACGCGGGGCCGGAGGTGTGCGTCGTCTCCACCAAGTGCTTCACCAACACCGCCGTCGCCTTCGCCCTGCTGGCGCTGCACCTGGGCCGTATCCGGGACCTCTCGGTGGCGGACGGCAAGCGGATCATCGCGGGGCTGCGGGCGCTGCCGGGCCAGATCGCGGAGATCATGGCGGAGGAGCCGCGGATCGAGAAGCTGGCCGGGGAGTACGCGCAGGCCAGGAGCATGATGTTCGTCGGCAGGGTGCGCGGCTACCCGGTGGCGCGGGAGGCGTCGCTGAAGCTCAAGGAGGTGTCGTACATCCACGCCGAGGCGTACCCGGCCTCCGAGCTGAAGCACGGGCCGCTGGCGCTCATCGAACCGGCGGTGCCGACCGTCGCGATCCTCCCCGACGACGAACTGCTCGACAAGAACCGGGCCACGCTGGAGGAGATCAAGGCACGCAGCGGCACGATCCTGGCGCTCGCGCACAGCGAGCAGGAGAAGGCCGACCACACGCTGGTGGTGCCGCGCAACGAGCCGGAACTGGACCCGATCCTCATGGGCATCCCGCTGCAACTCTTCGCCTACCACACGGCGTTGGCGCTGGGCCGGGACATCGACAAGCCGCGGAACCTGGCCAAGTCCGTCACCGTGGAGTGACCCCGGCGGTACGGGGAGCGAGGTACGGGGTACGGGGTGCGGGATACGGGGTGCGGGATACGGGGTGCGGGCCGGTACGGGAGCGGGTGAGCGGGCGGCCCGGTGACCGGTGGTGGCGGGTCGCCCGTGCGCGCCGCCGCCCGGGAGCGGGGCGGCCGACGGGCGTGTGACGGCGAAACTCCCGCGCGGGCCACCAACCGCGCGGGAGTCCGCCTCCCGATGCCGGCGTTGCCCAAGACGCCGGCGGGTGGGCTGCCGTACCCGGGACCGTCACCTCCCGGTCGGCAGCGCGCTGTTCTCTGTATGCCCATCACAAGCGCACAATCCACCTGCCGGGGCGGATTCTTCGGGGCGGATACGGAACGACGGGGTCACGGCGGGGGCGCGAACGGCGCGCGGGCGGGCGCGGAGCGCGCACCGGCGGGGTGGTACGGCGGGGGTGTCGGGGCGGGACGTCGGCGCGGGTCGGCGCGGGTCGGGTCGGGCGTTAGGGCACGACGACGACGGGGCGCTGCGCGCGGCGCGCGAGCCGCCCGGCCACCGAGCCGAAGAGGCGCCCGGCCAACCCGTGCGTGGAGCCGACGACGATCGCGTCGGCCTCGTACTCCTGCCCGACCTCCTCCAGCTCGTGGCAGATGTCGCCACCGCGCTCGACGAGGATCCAGGGCACCTCGGAGAGGTGGTCCGCGCAGGCCAGTTCCAGCCCCAGCACCTCGGTGCGGTGGTCCGGCACGTCGACGAACACGGGCGGCTCGCAGCCCGCCCAGACGGTGGTGGGCAGCCGGTTGGCGACGTGGACGATGATCAGGCCGGAACCCGTACGCCGTCCCATGCCGATCGCGTACGCCAGCGCCCGCTCACTGGAGAGGGAGCCGTCGAAGCCCACGACGACACCGTGCTGGAACGCCGGGTCGCAGGAATGGCGCGCGCTTTCCGCCTCGGCAGGCGTGACCGTCGGATCGGCCACCTGCTTGCGGTCCGCGGGTTCGGGGATCTCGTGTCCAGCCATGGATGTCTCGGCGCGGGGAGTCCTCTTGCGGAGGGAACGGTGGTGGTGTTCTGCGGGGCGGGTGGCGCAATGACGACTTGGAACCGTCTTTCCCGACCCTTACCCCAAGGATACGGCGACAGTCCCCCCTTGCCCAGGAACGCGGGGCGCGGCCCCCGGACGCGGGTTGACCCCGGAGCATGCCCGAGCGCGGCTGTTGGCGCAATGCCGCGCTGCGCCCCTTACGCCCCCTCGCGCCCCCACCCCGCCTTCACGAGAAACGCTCCGTGTCCCTACAGTTACAGGTACTCGGGCACTCCGTACGTCCCGCAGTCGCGGTCGACGCGCCGCGCGCCCGTTCCGACCTGCGCGCGTACGTCGTCGAACGCCGGGAGCGAAGGGTGGTGCAACAGGGGGCCGACACATGTGGTTTCGGCCTCGCGTGCACCCAACCCCTCCGTTTTTCGGCCAACTTCTGCATCGGAGGCCCGACGTGCCGACCATCACCGCCAACACCGGCGCCAGCAGGGCAGAAAGGAGCACTTCGGGCCTGTGCACCCTACGCTGGCAGGGCATGCGCCGGATGCGTACTACCCAACCGTGCCGTCGAGTGGAACGCTTCGTGATCGAATGCTTTACGCCAAGTTGCCTTGTCGACATAACGTCGAGTGTCGAAGTTGTCACTCCGGCCTCGCCCGACGCAGTAGATTCGATCTTGGCTATCGCCGCGGGGGATAAGTGCAGGACCGAGAGGACGCGACGATTGAGGGGGGCTTAGGTCCAATGAGCCAGGACTCCACGAACGGTCCGGCGCCGACCGCCCGCAAGCTGGCCACGCGCCGCAGGCGCGAGATCGTCGCCGTGCTGCTGTTCAGTGGCGGACCCATCTTCGAGAGCTCCATACCGCTCTCCGTATTCGGCATCGACCGCCAGGACGCGGGAGTCCCCCGTTACCGCCTGCTGGTCGCCGCCGGTGAGGACGGCCCGCTCCGTACCACCGGCGGGCTCGAACTCTCCGCCCCCTACGGGCTGGACGCGCTGTCCCGCGCGGGCACCGTGGTGGTCCCCGCCTGGCGCTCCATCACCCAGCCCCCGCCCGCCGCCGCCCTGGAGGCGCTGCGCAGGGCGCACGAGGAGGGGGCACGGATCATCGGCCTGTGCACCGGCTCCTTCGTCCTCGCCGCGGCGGGCCTGCTCGACGGCCGCCCCGCGACGACGCACTGGATGTACGCGCCGACGCTGGCCAAGCGGTACCCGGCCGTGCACGTCGACCCGCGTGAACTCTTCGTCGACGACGGCGACATCCTCACCTCCGCCGGCACCGCGGCCGGGATAGACCTGTGCCTGCACGTCGTCCGCACGGACCACGGCGCCGAGGCGGCCGGTGCGCTCGCCCGGCGCCTCGTGGTGCCGCCCCGCCGCAACAACGGTGTGGACACGGGGCATCCACGCCACCTGGACCGCTCCTTACCCGAGGAGATCGGCGCCGACCCGCTGGCCGAGGTCGTCGCCTGGGCACTGGAGCACCTGCACGAGCAGTTCGACGTCGAGACGCTGGCCGCGCGCGCGTACATGAGCCGCCGCACGTTCGACCGCAGGTTCCGTTCGCTCACCGGGAGCGCCCCGCTCCAGTGGCTGATCACCCAGCGGGTCCTCCAGGCGCAACGCCTGCTGGAGACCTCCGACTACTCCGTCGACGAGGTCGCGGGACGCTGCGGCTTCCGCTCCCCCGTCGCGCTGCGCGGGCACTTCCGGCGGCAGTTGGGCGCGTCACCCGCGGCCTACCGCGCGGCGTACCGCGCCCGGCGTACCGACGGCGACGAGTCCCGCGTACCGGAAGCGCGCAAGGAGGCGGCGGCCGCCGCTGCCGCCGCCGAACGGGAGGCCGAAGCGGGCACGGGCGCCGGAGGCATGGGCGCACAGGGGGCGCCGGGGGCGCACACTCCGCCCGCCGGTGCGCCCGGAGGGGTGCCGCCGGGGGCGGTCCCCGCGGCGGGCGTGCCGGGAGGGGCGGGCGGGCACGGTACGCACGGCGGACACGGCGCGGGCGGCGGCATGGACGCCGACGGGCGTACGGCCGACCACGCCAAGCCGGACCCGGACGCCTGGGCGCCGCGACTGCCGCGACAGCGGGGACGGAGCTGGGGGGTGGCACCGTAGGGCGGCGGCCTGCCGCGGCCCACGGCGCCACCGCGCGCACCGGCCCGCACCCGAGCCGCACCGCGCGGCACCGGCCCCGGACCGGCGACGTAGGGTGAGCGCATGAACGATCGCATGGTGTGGATCGACTGCGAGATGACGGGTCTCTCGCTGTCCGACGACGCTCTCGTCGAGGTGGCGGCGCTCGTCACCGACTCGGAGCTGAACGTGCTGGGCGAGGGCGTGGACATCGTGATCCGCCCGCCCGCCGAAGCCCTGGAGTCCATGCCCGAGTTGGTACGCACGATGCACACCAACTCCGGGCTGCTCACCGAGCTGGAGCGGGGCACGACGCTCGCGGACGCCGAGGAGCAGGTCCTCGCGTACGTACGCGAACACGTCAAGGAGCCCGGCCGCGCGCCCCTCTGCGGCAACTCCGTCGGGACCGACCGCGGTTTCCTCGCACGGGACATGCGGACCCTGGAGTCGTACCTGCACTACCGGATCGTGGACGTCTCCTCGGTGAAGGAGCTGGCCCGCCGGTGGTTCCCGCGTGCGTACTACAACAGCCCGGAGAAGAAGGGCAACCACCGCGCCCTGGCGGACATCCGCGAGTCGATCGCGGAGCTGCGCTACTACCGCGAGGCGGTCTTCGTACCGCAGCCGGGGCCCGACTCGGACACCGCGCGGAAGATCGCGGCCCGGCACACCCTCTCCGCGGACGGCACGCCGCCGCCCACCCCCGAGGGCGCCTGACCGGGGCCGCGCGAAAGCCGGGCGCGAGCACCCCGGCTGACCCTGTACACTTCTTCACGGCCGGGGGAAAGCGCCGGTCATGGTGGATGTAGCTCAGTTGGTAGAGCACCTGGTTGTGGTCCAGGAAGTCGCGGGTTCAAGTCCCGTCATTCACCCTCACTGATCAAGGGCTGACCTGCGAGAACGGGTCGGCCCTTGTTCATACCCGGAGCCACGGGGGTCCCGTGGGGGTCCCAAGCCCTCACATCCGCCCTACAGTCGGCCCATGGCCTACATCACCGAGCGCCCACAACGTAACGGTTCGGTCACGTACCAAGTCCGGTGGATCGAAGGCGGCGGCCGGGTCGGCGAGAAGGCCGACGAGAAGTTCGCCGACCGTACGGACGCCGAGACCTTCAAGACGCTCGTCAACGCCCACGGGCAGCGCTGGCCACCCGGCTGGATCCGCGGGCAAGGCTTCGTCGAGGCGCCAGAGCACCCCGACGACGTACCGCTACTCCCCTGGTGCCACCGGTACGTCAACCGCCTCACCGGAGTCGACGAGCGCACCCGCGACGACTACCGCCGCGACATCGACCGGCACCTCGCACTGATCCAGCACACCCGGCACTCCGGGCAGGCCGTCGAGCCCACGATCGGGAACATCACCGCCGACGACGTCCAGGACTGGGTGCGCCTCCAGGAGAAGGGCGAGGAGAACCCCGAGACGCCCGGGAAGTGGATCCGTCGCCCCGCCTCACCGAAGTCCATCGCGAACCGGCACGGGCTCCTGTGGTGCATCGTTCAGGCGGCCTTGGAGTCCGAACCGCAGCGCCGTACGAAGAACTGCTGCGTCGGCACGCGTCTGCCTCGTACGGACGACGGCGTCGACGCCGAGATGGTGTTCCTGGAGCAGGACGAGTACCAGCGCGTCCGCGTCGAGTTCACCGATCCGGGCGCCCTGGATCTGGCCGACTGGCTGGTCGGCACGGGCATGCGCTGGGGCGAGGCGACGGCCCTCCAGGTGCGGGACCTGAAGCTCAGCGCGGACAATCCGACCGCGTCGGTCGAGCGGGCCTGGAAGCGGGCCCCGAAGGGCAGCACCAAGTCGTTCTTCTTGGGGCCGCCGAAGACGAGGAAGGCGCGGCGGCTCGTCGGCTTGAGTGGCGCGCAGGTGGACATGGCCCGCCGCCTGGTGACCGGTCAGCCGCCCGAGGCGGCCGTGTTCCGTACGGCGTGGGGCAATGCGTGGGCGCACGGCAACTTCTACAACCGGAAGTGGCGGCCGGCGGTTGAGGCGGCCGTTGCGGCGGGGCTGCCTCGGCGGCCGAGGATTCACGATCTGCGGCACACGCACGTGTCGTGGCTGATCGCGGCGAACATCCCGTTGCCCGCGATCCAGGCGCGTCTGGGGCACGAGTCGATCCAGACGACGGTGGACCGGTACGGGCATCTCGTACGCACCCTGGACGCGGAGATCTCGGCGGCCGTGGAGGCGGCGATGTCGCCGGTGGCGCGGCATCTACACGCGGTGCGTGACGGCGAGGAGCGGGGGGCCTAGCTGGCTCTGCGGGTCTGGGGCGGCGTGGTGGCGTCGTCCCAGTTCTGCGTCAGCTTGCCGTGGCGTCCGAGGTGTTCGGCGAATCGATTCAGCGCGGCGCAGAGTTCGTCGCTGGCGTGGTCGGGGTGGACGGCGAAGTCGAGGCGTCCGGACTGTTCGATGACGGTCAGGATCTCGCCGTCGGGCAGGAGGGTGGTGCGCTGGAATCGAAGCGAAAGCGTGCGCGTCTCAGCCATGAGGCTCCCCCAAGGAGCGTAGTTCACGTGTTCGATTGTCCGGCTTCATGCAGGCTACACCGGATGTCCACGCCCCCAGGCGGATCACTCATCGTGCCATTTCGGCCACGCTGAGGCCAGCGAAGGGGAAGAAAACTACGATCCGTGACGAGTGGGGGTAAACGTCACTCGGCGGTGAACGCGTCGATCAGCCGCGTCAGCTGCTCGCGCTGGGCGGGCGTCAGGCGCTCAGCGCGCTCGACGAGGGCGCGTGCTTCCCCGGATGCCGACCACACGGTGTCGATGCCGAGGAACTGCGCACCCGCCGCGTCCTGGACTCGGCCGAGGCTGACCTGCATGCCGGCGGCGAGTCCGCGCAGCGTCGACAGGTCGGGGGGGATGACGCCCTGCTCGGACGCGAGGCGGTGCAGCCACGACGGCTTGACGGACTGCTGCCCGGTCTCGGGGTCGATGCTCTGCTCGGCCATGCGGTCGAATGACAGGCCGAGGTACTCCTTGCGTTCGCGCAGCAGTTCGGACAGGTGTGCGCGCTGAGGTGGGCCGCCCTGCGGGGTCATGGGGCTCATCCTGCCACTCCGTGTCGTGTGATCGGTCCCCGGTGTCCATGCAACCCCGGAGATTTGGACCGAAACTACCCTGCCCGCGAGGGGCTTCACCCCTGCGCGTCGGACTAATTGTCCACGCCGTAGCCATTGCATCCCATGGACGTTCTGTCCATCGTGTGCAATGCTCTCTCCATCCACGCAATGCAACAACTCACTGCACGAGGTGGAGATGATCACGCACACCCTCATGTACCAGCTCCTCGACCCGGAGCTGCTGCACCGCCTGATGCAGCGCACCGGTACCGGGGCGCGCGTCTCGATCCGGGAGCTGTCCACGGCCTCCGGTGTCCCGCGCTCCACCATCCACAACCTGACGACCGGCAGCCAGCAGTCGGTGGCCGCCAACACCGCCCACGCCATCGCGCAGGCCATCGGCGTCGACGTCCTGATCCTGTTCGCCCCGGCCGGGCGCAGCTCGGCGCCGACGCAGGCCCGGCGCCCCGAGGCGGCGGTGACCGCATGACCGCCGCGACGTACGACTTCGCCGAGGCCGCGCGCAAGATCGGCTGCTCCGAGACCTGGCTGCGACGCAACAGCGTCCGACTGCCCCGGCAGAAGTGCGGCCGCGACGTCCGCTTCTCCGAGTCGGACTGCGCGCGCATCCAGGAGATGCACCACCTGGAGCCGCAGGCGGCGAGCCAGCCCACCGCGATCGGGCCGAAGGGCGCTCCCGCCCTGTCGAGCCTCAAGCCGCTCCCGAGCCGCACGTCGGCCTGAACGGCAAGAGGAGCCACCCCCAACTGCCAGGTCCGGGGCGGCCCCTCTCTACGGCACTACCCCGCCAACCATCAGAAAGCGAGGCGCGCGCCATGAGCGTGAAGCCTATCCCCGTCCCCCTCGGCGACTACCGCCGGACCATGGACAACCGCAACGGGTTCGACGCCATGCAGGGCTACCTCGCCCTGCCCGCGCCCGCCGTCATCGAAAAGCCGGACGCCGTACACGTCACCCTCCACGACCCCGACGACCTCGCGTACTGGGTGGTCTCCCTGGGCGGCGACATCCACGTCGGCTCCCCGACGGACGGCGCCGCGCTGTGGACGCTGCACACGCAGACGCCCCGCCGGGCGGACGGGTCGACGGTGACGATCCTCGTGCACGTCGCGGTCGTCGACGGCACGGACGTGCTGACCGAGGTGCGCAGGGCGGTGGCGGCATGAGTACGCCGACCGTGGTGGCGCAGGCGGTGCGGTCGCGTCGGGCCCGTGAGGCGGCCCGCGTGCAGGCCCCGCCGCCGAAGCCGAAGAAGCCGGTCCGCCCCGTGGCGGGGCCGGAGGTGCAGCTGGTCGTACGGGCGGCGTCCCGGGAGGCGTGGCGGGAGCGTGTCGCCGCGCTGGGCCTGACGGAGTCCCGTACGGGCGGTGGGCTGGTGGCGACGGGGGTGCACGGCGGTGTCGCCGTACGGCTCGTGGCCGAGGGCGCGGGGCCGGTTGTGTCGGCGCCGGGTTACTCCCGCCGGTACCGGAAGGGGGCCCGGCCGTGAGTGATCCCCAACAGCAGTCGCCGCGCCCGCAGTTGTCGTTCGGGTTGACCGCGGACTGGCTGCGCGCCCGTGTGCGGGTCGACGCGATCCAGCACGACACGCTGCTGGCGCTGGGTCGTGCGTGGGCCGAGGAGGGCGGCGAGGCGGACATCGCGCGCGCCGCCGACCAGCTGGCCGAGGCGCTGTCCGGCGACCCGTCGCCGGAGGAGTTGGACGCGCGGGTGCAGGCGGTGGAGGACGCGGCCGCCGTGGACGACGCGGTCGTGGAGTTCGGTTTGGCGGACGCGGTGCGGCTGCGGGACGAGCTGGACGCGGTGATCGCGGTGTTGTCGCGGTTCTCGCGGCCTCGTCTGGACGCGGTGCCGCAGCAGGATCGGGGGGCGGCGTGATGCCGATCTACCTGCCGGCTCCGGCGCCGCGCCTTGGCGGGCCGGACGGCCGCGGTTGGACGCGGCTCTCCATCGCCTCCATGGGCGGACTCGGCGGCGACGAGTGCGCACTGCGCCCGCTCGACTACACGCACTGGCTCGAGTCGTACGCGGACACTCGGCATGCCCGCTACGGCGGCTACGGGGCGTGTGTCCGTGCTGGGCAGTGCAACGAGTGCCCGATTCTCGCTGCCCGGTCGCACCTGGATGCGTTCGACTCCCGCGTCCTGGTGCGTGTGCACCCGGAGGACGGGCGGCCGTACCTGATGAGCCGTCCCGAGGACGGCTGGGCGTCTGGTGCCCTCCGCTGGTCGTGGGAGCGGCTGGCCCGCATGGAGGGGTGGGAGCCCGACGGACGCCACCAAGATCAACACGGCGGCGGGTTCTGGCTGAAGCGCGTCGGGGGTGAGCCGTCGTGAGCGCCCCGTACGACACCGTCGACGTGCCCCGCCTCCTCGCCTCCCTCTGCCGCGCCGCCGAACGCGACGGCCTGTGCATCTCCGCCACGCGCGTGCGTGACCTGGTGAACAGCCTCCGCGAGGACGGCCGCCGCGAAGCCCAACGAGACGCCGACCGTGCCGACGCCCGGCTGGAGTTGGCCACCGAGTTCCGCGTGCCGCTGCCCGAGGGGCCGGGCGGGTACGGCGAGGTCGTCGTACGCCGCCGCGCCCTCAACTCGACGCTGTTCGCGGTCACCGACGGGTCGATGCACGGCACCTGCGCGTGGGTCGGCGACCAGTGGCAGTACCTCGGGGACTGCGGCCGGGACGCGGCGTACGTGCACGACCTCGGGTCGGCGCTGGCGCTCGCGGAGGAAGTCGCGCAGCTGGAGCGGGCGAGCATCGAGGCCAGCATCCGCCGGGAAGCGGGTGACCGGCGATGACCGACCCGAAGCACGCCATCGCCACCGACCGGGGCCGCTACTACCGCGACCCCGCAGGCGGCCCCGACCTCATCTCCGTCACCAACGCCCTCGGCGCCATCCACAAACCCGCACTCGTGCCCTGGGCATCCGGGCTCGTCGCCGACGCCGTCGTCGCCGACCCGATCTCCACCGCACGCCGCGCCCGCACCGAACCGGCCGCGCTCCGCAAAGAGTTGGCCGGACTCCCCCGCGGCGTTTCCGACCACGCGAAGGATCTCGGCACGCGGGTGCACCACCGTGCGCACGCCATCGTCATCGGCGCCCCCTACCCGGCCGACCCCGAAGTCGAGCCGTACGCGATCCAGCTCGCGCAGTGGTTCCGGCTGTGGCGCATCGACTTCGAGACGCACGTCCTCGCCGTCGAGACCACCGTCCTCAACCGCCGCCGCGGATACGCGGGCACCGGCGACGTGTGGCTGTGGCTGCCCACCGGCCCCGACGGCACGTGGCAGCTGTGGCTCATCGACTACAAGACGTCCGCCCGGAAACCGGCGACGACGGTCTACGACGAGCAGCCGCTGCAACTCGCCGCGCTGCGGCACGCCCCCGAGTGGCTGCTGCCCGACGACAGCAGCGAGCCCGCGCCGCGCGTACACCGCACCGCGCTGCTCAACCTGCGGCCCCGCAGCCACCGGCTGATCGAGGTGCCGTCCGGCCCCGAGCAGTACCGCGGGTTCCTCGGCGCGCTGGCCACCTCCCGCTACCTGCACGCCGCCCCGGCGGCCTCTTCCCTTCCGACGATCCTGCCGCCTTGGGCGCCGGGCTCGCCGACGACCCGAAAGGCGGCCTGACATGGGTAGCCGCATCCTCACCATGAAGCGGCAGGCCGCCGAACTCGGCCGCCTCCGCACCGGCTACAGCGTCCCGAACAAGGACCCGAAGAAGCGCAACCGGGCCGTACGGTCGGAGACGTTCATCTTCTCCTCCCACTCCCGCGACTACGTTGCGGCTGCCGCCCAGCTGTACGGCGGGCAGGTCGAGGAGTGGACTCCGCAGGGCCAGAAGGCCACCCAGTACCGGGTCATCACCGAGGCCCGCGAGCTGCGCGCCGTGCTCCCGACTGGCGACCCGCTGTCCCAGTCGTACGAGATGTGGACCGGCGGGGGCTGCGCGCGGCGCTGCGACGGTCAGACCGAGCAGCTCACCCGGCGGCCGTGCCTGTGCCTCGCTCAGTACGGCGAGAAGTGGCACGAGCGCGGCCCGGATGAGGTGTGCCGCCCGACCACCCGCATCAACGTGATGTTGCCGGACCTGCCGGACGTCGGCGTGTGGCGGCTGGAGACGCACTCCTACTACGCCGCGGACGTGATGGCTGGGGTCATCGACACCGTTCTCCAGGCCACCGACGGCAAGTCGTTCATGCCGGTGCGGATGTGGATCGAGCAGCGCACCCGCAAGGCGGGCGGGGTGACGAAGAACTTCCCCGTCGTGATGGTCGTCCCCAGCGTCCCGCAGCTGCGGCAGGCCCTGTCCGGGCCGATCTCGACGGCGGTCGCGCTCGGGGCCGCGCCGGAGGACCGTCCCGCGCTGGAGCCCGGGACGGGAGGCCAGCCGGATTACCTGGCTGAGGCCCGCGCGTGCCGTACGGCCGCCGAGGTGCGGCAGGTGTGGGTGCGCGGCAACCGGGCCGGGCACATCGCGAAGGACAGCGACCTGTCCGCGCAGATCCAGCGGATCGCCGCCGACATCGACCGGGGTGTCGATCCGTCCACCGGGGAGATGGACGACGGGGCTCCGGGCCCGGACGACGAGGGCGTGTACGACGTCGAGGTCGTCCGCGAAGAGGCCGACGAGCCGGCCGAGTGGCCGGAGGTCGCGCAGCCGGGCGGGGGCGCCCGATGACGAACCCGCCTCCCGAGCAGCCGCTCGAAGCCCGCTGCGACCACTGCCGCCAGAACCGGCCCCTGTTCCTGTACGAGCCCGACCACGACATGCACCTCACCGGCATCACCTGCGAGTGGTGCGCCCGAGGCAGGCAGCCGCTGCTCTGTGCCCGCTGCTGGAGCGTCGAGAAGGCCCGCGAAGAGGCCGACCCCGGCGACCCGGCCGACAACGAGGCGGCTGCTGTGTTCGTCCAGCTCGTACGCAACAACCACCGTCACATCACCCGCCGCGAGGCGGACAAGGCCGCTTGTGACGGCATCGAGGCGGCCACCCGCGCCGCTGAGAGCGGCGATGCCTCATGAGCTGGCACCTCGGCAGCCTGTGCGCCTTCGACCTGGAAACCTCGGGCGTCGACGTCGAGCAGGACCGCATCGTCACCGCCGCAGTCATCCCCATCCACCGCGGCACGCCACCCGCACCCCGGACATGGCTCGCCAACCCCGGCATCGACATCCCGGACGAGGCCACCGACGTGCACGGCATCAGCACCGAGCACGCCCGTACCCACGGCCGCCCCGCCGCCGACGTGATCGAAGAGATCACGGAGGCGCTCGCCGACCAGGTCGGCCGCGGCGTACCCATCATCGGGCACAACATCGGCGGCTACGACCTCACCCTCCTCGACCGCGAGTGCCGCCGCCACGGCCTGAAGACGCTGACGGACCGGCACCCCGACGGGCAGATCTGGCCCGTCATCGACACCGCCGTCCTCGACAAGGTGGTGCTGCCCTTCCGGCGCCGCGTCTCGGAGAAGCAGGGCGCCCGGCAGCTCATCACCCTCGCCGCCGTCTACGGGCTGCGGTGGGACGAGGCCGACGCGCACGGCTGCGAGTACGACGCGCTGCAAGCCGCGCGGGTCGCGTGGCGGATCGGGCGGCTCGCCCACAGCCCGCGCGAGGAGTGGCCCGACCACATCCGCGCCGAGCGCACCGCGCTGTTCCACCAGCTCGCGGGGCTCGACCTCGAAACGCTGCATCACCGGCAGATCGCCTGGGCGAAGTCGCAGGCGGCCGGGCTCGAAAAGCACTTCCGGAAGACCGACCCGGCCGCCGTCGTCGACGGCTCGTGGCCCCTGCGCCCCTGGGAGACACCCTCATGAACAACGACCCGATCTACCCCGACGCCTACCGCCTCCTCCTCACCGTCGACGACCAGGGCCGCATCGTCATGCACCACCGCACCCTGTGCCCGCACCTCGCCGTCACCGCCCTCCGCATCGCCGCCGACGTGATCGAAGCCCGCCAAGGCGACGGCGACGGGGAGTTGGTTGACCTGCCCGTCAACTCCCGCGACGGACACCTCGACACCAGCCGACGCGTGTGGACCGACGGCGCCGGACACGCCTGGAACCTCGGTTTGGACTGGGTCGACATCACCGGCCACGCCTGGCGCTGGACCGGCGACCTCGACCCCGGCGGCCGTGCGCCGATGATGCGCGCGGCCACGGGCGACGAGACGGAGCCGCTGGACGTGCTCCGCGCCGTGTACGGGCCGATCAGCCCCGCGCCGCAGGCAGGTGACGCGTGATGTTGGACGCCCTGCTGGAGGTGCTGCGCTTCCTCCTGATCTGGACCGCGGTCGCGGGCGGCATCGCCGGCGTGTGGGTCCTCTGGAACGTCGACCACGGGCGCGGGGGTGGGGCCGATGATTCCCGGACTCCTCTCCCCCACCGACACCCCGCCCGCCCCGACGGCTGTCGGGCTGCGCGTCATCGGCCTCGACCTCAGCCTCACCTCAACCGGCGTCGCCTACCCCGACGGCACCACCCACCGCATCAAGACCCATGCGCGGGAGGGCGACCGGCGGCTGCTCCGTATCCGCGACCGGATCGTCCAAGACCTCGACCACTACGCCCCCACCGTGGCCGTCGTCGAGGACCTGCCCCGTCACGCGATGGGAGCCGGGATCACGGCGATGGTGCACGGCGTCGTACGGGCCGCTCTCGCCGAGCGGGACATCCCGTACGCCCTCGTCGCCCCGGCGACGCTCAAGAGCTACGCCTGCGACCACGGCCGCGCCGACAAGGCGCAGATGACCGCCGCCGCGTACCTCGCGGCGGGCGCGCAGTTTGCCGACGACAGCGGAGGCGACCAGGCCGACGCATGGTGGCTCCGCGCCGCCGGTCACGACGCGTACGGGCAGCCGCTGTTCGCCCTGCCGCAGGCGCAGCGCGACCGGCTCCGCAAGGTCAACTGGCCGACGGTGGCGCCGTGAGTCCCGCCCTCGGCCCGACCGTCGGCGGCGATACGCCCGGCCCCGGGCTCCGCGTACGCCTCGACCACCCCAAGGCACTCCCGTCCGCGGATTTCTGCTGCGCCTGCGGCCAGCTCGCCGAGGACGCCGTCGGCGCCCGCGAGGTGCAGCAGTTGGTGATCCGCGCCGAGCGCCACATGCGCGACACCTGCACGAACCCCGCCGTACGGGCCGCCGCCGCACACCGCGACTGGCGGCGCCACCACCCACCGAAGAAGAGAAGGAAGTGATCGTCATGCCGAAGATCGACAAGGACGCCGACGTCGAGATCAAGCTCGACTCCGCAGCCGGACTCCTCCAAGGCTCCCTGACGGAGGAACAGCGCCGCGGCCTCTTCGAACACCCCGGCTCGGCGGTCGTCGCCGTCGTCGAGTTCGTCTCCGTCACCTACACCGGCCACGCCGACGGCGAGGAGAAGCCCCCGCAGGTCAAGGTCCGCGTACGGACCGCGGAGGCCGCCCGCGACGACGCGCAGGCCGACCAGCTGCGGGAGGTCGCCCGCGGGTTCTACCGGCGCCGCAAGATGGACCAGACCCTCGACGAACTCGGGCCGGGGCCGCGCGACGCGGACCGCGCCGTCGAGGCCGCCCTCGCGAGCGTCCCGACGGAGGGCGAGTTCCGCGAGCACAAGGAGCAGACCGCGGCCCGTAAGCGCCGGTCCGGCCACGTCGAGCAGCACGGGTGACCAACACCCGGCAGGCACGGAGCAACGGGGCGCGGCCGACGCGCTGCCCCCGCTGCCACCGGCCCGTCCTCCGCCAACTCGTCGGCCAGCGGGCCGCGTTGGACGTCACCGCCGACACCGCGCCCCTCGCACCGGCCGCCGCCCACGCGCTCACCGGTCCGAACCGGCTCGCCTGGTGCCTCCGGCAGACCCGCGACGGGCCCGACCTGCGGTGGACCGGCCCCACACACCGCGCGGGCTGCCCCCACCCCCACGTCATCGACCACCAGTGCACGGCCCCGAACCGCCCTCGGGCGGCGACGGCGACCGCGCAACCCGGACTGTTCTGAGGAGCACCACAGCATGAGCCTCGACGCACAGGACTGGGTGTGGGAGCACTCCCGCGCCAAGGGAACCGCTCGCCTCGTGCTGCTCGCGATCGCGGACTGGGCGAACGGCCCGGACTGCTCGGCGTACGCCGGTACGACGATGCTGATCAGGCGCAGCAACGCGGCGAAGTCCTCCGTCGTCGTCGCCGTCGACAGGCTGATCGAGTCCGGTGAACTCGCGATCGTCGAGGGCCGTACGGGGCGTCGCGGGGAGCGCTGCTACTCGCTGCCGCTCGCGATCGGGCACACCCGTACGACCCGCGCCACAGGGGGTCCGAAAACCGGACCGGTACGGAATCCGGACCGGTCCGAAAACCGAACCCCAGGGGGTACGGAATCCGGACCCCCCCGGTCCGAAAACCGGACCGGTAGGGGTCCGAAAACCGGACCCCAGAACACAGAGAACGCAGTAAAACGCAGTGGAACGCAGAGAGAGCGCGCGGGCGCGCGTACGAACGGACACCGCAGCGGCTCGGTGAAGACCCAACAGCCTCTCTCTCAGATCGACCCCGCATGGCAGCCGAGCGAACACCACCTCGCCGCCGCCCACGCCGACATCGACCGCCTCGGCCCCGACGCCACCTCCGCGGCGACCGCCAAGTTCGTACGCCACCACAGCGCGAAGGGCACAGCCGCAGCCGACTTCGGCCCCCTGTGGATCACCTGGCTCGCCCGCGAACACGCCGCCCTGCCCACGCCATCCGGAGTGGTCGTGCACCTGCCGACCGCTCCCCGCACCGGCGGAACGTCCACCGCGACCGAACGCGCCGCCGCCGCCTACGACCTGTCCGCCCGCCTCGCCGCAGAGGAGAACTGATCATGACCCCGTCCGAAGCCGCGAAGCTGCTGGGGAACGCCGCCGCGTTCGACAACCGCACCGTGGGTGAGGCAGATGCCCGCGCGTGGGCCGCCGCCCTACACGACGTACCCGGCGACCCGGACGCGTTCGCCGCCGTCGCCCGCTACTACGGGACGGCGCCCGTCGACGGCCGTCGCCTGTGGATCGAGCCGCACCACGTGAGGGCCCTGCGCAAGACGATCCGGGACGAACGACACGGCGAGACGATCCCCGCGTACGACAGCCCGGACCCGCAGGAGTCCGGCGACGAGTTCGTGCAGCGGCGCCGGGAACAGCTGCGCGCGATCGGCGACGGACGCCTCACCCCGACACCCGTACGGCAACTCGGCGGCGGCCCCCACCCCTCCGTCGCCCCCGCCATCGCGAACGGCGTACGCACCGTCAACGCCACCCTCGACGGCGACGACGGGCAACCCCGCCCGTACATGCCCGAGGAGATCCGACGCGCCTCCGGCCTCACCGACCGCCCCCCGGAACTCCTCGTCGCCTGCCCCGAGCCGTACTGCCGCGCTGACGCGCGACGCCCCTGCGTCACCCCGCGAGGCAAGCGCCGCACCACGACGCATCAGGCCCGGCAGCGCGCCGCCCAGCAGACCGCAGGAGGCGCGTGATGCCCGCCTACGACGAGGAGTTGGAGGCCCTGTTCTCCCTCGACCTCTGCACCCCCGACTGGCCGGACAGCGACGACGAGCCGCGCACATACCCCAGCGGCCACGCCCGCCCCGCCACCCGCGCACCCACCCCCATCAACCCACGGCGGCCCATCACCGACACCCAGCCCATCGACACCTACCAGCCCGCGGCATCCGGTTCCGCCCGGCCGCGCACACACGAGGAGCACTGACTGACATGCCCCAGCCGTACACCGACGCCGACATCCGCGCCGAGGCCGCCCGCCAGCACGCGCTCTCTCTCGATGACCCCGACTTCATGGGCATCGGCGAGCGCATGAACGACACCGAGATCCCCAGCTTCACCACTGAGGACGAGCCCGGCCTGGTCGAGGGCACGACGTGGGACGCCCTGTCGCGAGAGGACTTCGACGCGGCACAGCGTGCGATCGACGACCTACTCGCCGGCGCCGCAGACGTGTCCCGCTGGGCCGTCGACCTCGGCGCCGACGGGCTGGAGCCGGTCGACGGACAGCTGACCGCCGACACCGGCGACGGGCCGCTGTTCCGCATCCACATCGCCGTGCGGCCCGACATGCCCGAGGACGTGCGTACGGCCCTCCTGGAGGGCCTCGGCATGGAGATCGCGAAGTACCTGTGACCCGCGCACCCGAGGAGCAGCTGATGGTCGAGCCGACGCTCGTCTACGTGGACGCCGGGAACGACGAACTCGCCGTGACCGCCGTCCAAGCCGCGTCCGAGGCGTTCGGTGCCGTGCCCGTGGTCGCCCTCGCGATCACCTCGCACCACACCGACGAACCGGCGTGCGTGTGCGTGCCGTTGGCCGACGTGGACCGGCTGGTCGCCGCGATCCTCTCAGCGCGCGACGAAGCCGGAAGGGAACACCGATGACCACCCCGTTCTACGCCGACGAGCACGTGACGCTCCTCTTGGGCGACGCGCTGGAGACCCTCCGCGGCATGCCCGACACCTCCGTGAACTGCATCGTCACCAGCCCGCCGTACTACTTCCAGCGGGACTACGGCGTGGATGGCCAGTACGGGCTGGAGCCCACCCCGCAGGACTACCTCGATGCGTTGCTCGCCGTCACCGGGGAGCTGCACCGGGTCCTCGCGGACCACGGCACCTGCTGGCTCAACTGCGGCGACGCCTACAGCCAGCGCAAAGCGGTGCGCGTGAGCAGCCACCAGGAGGGGCTCCACGGCCGGGTGCGGGGCGGGCGCCCGTCGTGGCGGGAGTCCCGCGCGGCCGGGCTCGCCCGGATGAGCACCGAGAACCTCATCGACGGCAGAGCAGTCACCGAGAAGAGTCTGATGATGCTGCCGGAGCGGCTGGCGCTCGGCATGCAGGACCAGGGCTGGATCATCCGCTCGAAGATCATCTGGGCCCTCACGGCGACGACCCCTGACCCCGCACCGGACCGGCCGCCGGGTCGCTGGGAGCCCATCTACCTGGCCGTCAAGTCCCGCCGCTACCACTGGGACCCGGCATCTCAGGCTTCGGCCTCCGACGTGTGGACATTGCCCGCGTCCCGCGGCGGCGGCGCCCATACGGCCAGCTACCCGCCCGAGATCCCGGCCCGCGCCATCGCCGCCGGATGCCGCGAGGGCGGAACGGTGCTCGACCCGTTCTCCGGCTCAGGCACCACCGGGGTAGCCGCCCTCGCCGCCGGGCGCCGCTACGTCGGGATTGACCTCAACCCGAAGTACCACGCCGAGGCGCTGCGTCGGATGCCGCAGCCATCGCTCCTCAACCTGACCACACCGTGACCCGCATGGACGGCCACACCACCCCGGCCGTCCCCGGGCAACTCACCCTGGAGGAAACCGTGCCCGAGATCCGGCTCACCTGCATCAGCACCGACGCCGCCGCCGCGGTCGTCGCCGAGGCCACCCGGCCCGGCGACACCGTGCACACCGTCCGGCAGGACGGCGCCCAGGTCGTCATCGGCTACCTGGACCCGCGCTGGCCGCTGAACGTCGCGGACTGGGCGGGCGAGCACGGCCACGCACACGACGACGACGCGGCGCGCGTGATCGCGCAGTTGTGACCCGCATGGACGGCCCGCCCGCTCGAACCGGGCGGGCCGCCACCCACCACTACCCCACGGAGGACCCGCACATGAGCTACCCGACCCTGTTCACCACCCCCGGCGTGAAGGCGTTCGCCGAGGACGTCGACGCCGAACGCCAGCGGCAGCTCGCCAAGTTCGGCGACCAGCACCACCCCGACGGCACCGGCGGCTCAGGACCGCGGTACACCGCCGACCGCTACCGCTCGATCGTCGACCAAGCCCTCCAAGGCGACGGACCCACGTGGCGTGACGTCCTGCTGGAGGAGGTGTACGAGGCCCTCGCCGAGGAGGACCCGGACGCGCTGCGCGTCGAGCTGGTGCAGGTGGCCGCCGTGTGCGCCGCGTGGGTGAGCGATCTCGACAGCCGCACCAGCGACCGCCACTCGGCCCACCCGGCGCCGTGCCGGGTTCCTGACTCCCCGGACTGCACCTCCCCCGACACCGACACCCCCGGCGGTGCGTCGTGAGCGCCCGTGACGGATATGCCGGGATCAGCCTGGCCGGGCGCTGGGAGTGCGGTGCCTGCGGCGCGGACGGCGACGGCTGGTACGACCTCGACGACGGCCTCGTGCTGCACGACGAGGAGGGCCACCCGTTCGCTGTCGAGGACCACGTCTGCCCCGACGCCGACGGCGGTGCGTCGTGAGCACCCGTGCGCGGATCGCCGCGCTGGACGTGCCCGCCCGCGACCACGCGCTGAAGGAGCCCCATGTCTGACACCGAGCACGTCGCTCTGCGCACCGCCGCCCAGCGGCTGCGCGCCACCCCGGTCACCATCGCCCGCCACGCCCCGTACCCGATCAGTCGCTTCACCGGCGCCGCCCGGACCGGACGTCGAGACGGGCTCGCCGCGTGGCTCGACGGCCAGGCCGACGTCGGGCGCCGCGAGTGGGGCGACCACACGCCGTACGCGCACGCGCTCGCCGTGGCGCGCTACATCCTCCGCCGGAGCAGCCCGCTCAACGGACGGCGGACGCGGTGACCAACCAGCCGATCCCCAGCCGCGACGCCATCCGCCGCCAGGCCGCCACGGTCCGCGCCGCGCAGCGCCGTGTCGACGACCTCCTCGCCGCCGCCCTCACCCTGACCGGCCGCGCCGTACGCCGAGCCGCACACGCCCGCCGCGACGACTACGCCCTCACGCCCGACCCCGAACAGGAGCAGCCCATGCACAACCCGACCCCCGCCGCCGAGATCCGCGCCGCCGCCGAGACGCTGCGCGCGCTCGCGACCGCCGCCTCCACCGCCACCTCCACACCCCTCGCCCGCGGCGGGCAGCCCACCACCCGCTGGCACTTCGCCGAGCACGTGTCCGGCTCCGGCTACCTGTACGCCGAGAACCCGTCCGGGCGCGGCGTACGCCTCCTCCGCACCCTCGGCGCCGGGGGACGTGGCCACCGCGACCCCGCGAGCATCCGCACCCGCCACGGCGCCTACGCCGCCGCCATGGACCCGGTCGTCGGACTCGCCCTCGCCGCGGCGCTCGACGAGGCCGCCGCCAGCATCGAGCAGGGAGCCATGGCCGAGGCCCTGCTCGACGTCGCCCGCGCGATCAACAGGAGCCAGCCGTGAGCGACCTGACGCCCGCCCAACAGCGCCTTGCCGAACGGCTCGTGGAGCGTCGCGGCATGGGCCCCGAGGCGGCCCGCACCGCGGTCGAGGACGTCCTCGCGCGCGGCGACCGCAGCCCGTGGGCCGCCGCCGTCCGTACGCAGGCACTGCCCCTCGCGCTGGAGCTGTACGCGGAAGCCGCGCGCGCACTCGCACGCGCCGCGCTTCCGATCTTCCAGCAGTTCGCGGCGGCGGCGCGGACGGCCGCGCGTGACGCCGAGACCGTACGGACGCTCAGCCGCCGCCGTACGGGCGTTGCCGCCCAGCGCTCGCCGTACGGACCCGCGCGCGCCCGGGCCGAGATCCACGTCCACGCCGATCCGCCGGGCGTCGCCGAGGAGATACGCGACATCCGCAGGAACGGCCCGCACCGCAGCCGCTGAGCACGCAGCAGGGGCGCGCCCTCGATCTCCCCAGACCAGGCGCGCCCCCAGGTGATCACCACCGTACCCCCGCCACGCACCACGGAGGACACCGTGACCACCACCCCGCAGCAGCACCTCCAGACCATCATCGACCGCTGGACCGACCTCACCGACACCCTCCCCGCACCCACCACCGTCGCCCCCTACGGCCTCGGCCTCCACGCCTACCTCGCCGCCCTCGACGCCTACGACGCCGAAGAAGTCGCCGCCCGCCGCGCCCTCCGCATCGCAGACCGCGCCGACCGCCCCTACGACGCCCTCGGTGAACGCCCCGTACCCATCCGCCTCACCACCCTCGACACGATGCGCGCCGTCGAGGCCGTACTCCTCGACTGCGCCGACCAGATCGCCTCCGCCATCCAACGGCCGGCCGCCAGCGCCCTACCAGCCGTCACCGGGGACGACGTCGGACTCCAACTCCGGCTCCTCGCCGCGAAGGACGCCGCCGACCGGTCCCGCTGGTCCTGGACCGACCCGGCAACGCGCACCGCCCCGTACGCCGCCGTGTGGCTCCGGCACCGCCTGGACGGCGTCTCCGGCCCGTTCGCGCCCCTGTCGGCGCTGCACCGCGACCAAGTCACCCGCGTTGCCCGTGGGACCGCTCAGCGCGTCGAGGAGACGCTCGGGCTCCAGCGCAGCCGACGGGCCCTCACCGAACCGTGCCCCCGCTGCCGCGGGCGGCTGGAGATTCACGGCGGTGACGGGCAGCCCCCGGTGGTGGAGTGCTGCGGCTGCGGCTGGAAGCGCACCGACAACACCGTGGCTGCCTAAGCGCACTGCTTTGTCGGTGGAAGTACGTAGCCTCACCCCCACGGCCCGACGAAGGAGCACCCATGCGCTACGCCGACGATCCGAAACGACTGGCGTCCCTCTTGCGTGAACTCGCCGACGCACTCGACCGCGGAGGGGTAAGCGAAGAGGACAGCAGCGCCGTACAGCGCCTGCCGCGAGAGGCACGTGACGCAGCAAAGGAACTGGACCCGCCGACCCCAGGAGGTGGCAAGGGCAGGGTGATCATTCTCGACTGACGGAGTGCCCCGCCAGGCCCCCGCACGGCGGGGCACTTGCATGAGCCGAGAGTGATGACGCACACTTGCCCCAGTTCCGGCATGCCCGGACACTCCAGGCCCGCTACGTGCGGGCCTCAGCTATGTCACGAACCGGTCATACGGTCACCGGACAGCCCGAACCCCTGTGAACCTGAGCGCTCCACCGCGTACACAGGGGGCACCATGGGCCAACACCGCACCACAGCAGCCGCGTTCGCGATCGCCGCGACGCTCGCCCTCACCGCCTGCGGCTCCGACGACGGAGGCGGAGACGACAAGCCCGACGTCCCCCCGTACAAGATCACCCACCAGAGCAAGACCGGGAACCAGCGCACCGTCGACATCGAGGTCAAGAGCACCAAGCAGCTTGAAGCCGTGTTCGAGGACGCCGCCGACAAGCTCACCGATGACGCCGGGTACTACATCGGCATCAACTGCAACTCCGGAGGCTCCGCCGCAGCCGACAACCGGCTCGCCAACGGACGCAAGGCCGTCGGCAGCATCGGCGCCGCCGTGACCGGCATGAACGACGGGGATATCGAGTACGAGGCCGTCGAGGGCAGGACCTGCCCCGACAAGTAGACCCACTCCCCACCCAGCAGAGCCCCCTCGCCGTACGGCCAGGGGGCTCACGCATGCCCGGGCAGCTCCAACGTCCCTCACTCACGTCGTTGTTGAGCGCCCGACGGGCCGCCGCCCGCCACGCCTGGGGAGGACCGGGCGGCGGCCCACACCCTTCACCCCGTGCAGCGCGGGCCCACACCCCGACCCCCGGGTGCTGACCGCCCTGCACGGCCCACCCGCGCGCGCCGGAGGTGACGAGATGTCGTTCCCCGACAGCGCCCCCGTCGTCACCCTCACCGGCCGCCTGCCGTCCGCCGCGGGCGGCGCCGGGCAGACCGGCACCGTCACCTGCACCCCGTCCGCAGTGCTCGTGGACGCCGACCGGCACGCGGTGTACGTCGGCGCCGGCAGCGTCGACGTGGTCGACGGCGAGTTCAGCATCGACCTCGTGCCGTGCAACGCCGCCGGCGTCCTCCCGACCGGCTGGGTGTGGCGCATCGACATCCGGCTCGACGGATGCCGGCTGGAGTTCTGGGCCGACATCCGCGGCCTCCACGGCGACACGATCCACCTGGACGAGCTGCTGCCCGTCCCCGCGCCCGGCGGCGGCTCCATCCCCGGCGGGCTGCGCGGCCCGAAGGGCGACCCGGGCGCGTCCGCGTACGAGGTCGCGCAGGAGGAGGGGTTCGAGGGCACGCCGCTGGAGTGGCTGGCGTCCCTCGTCGGAGCGCCGGGTGAGCCGGGCGTCGACGGCGCGGTAGGGGCGCCGGGCACGGCAGGCGCCCCGGGGGCGAAGGGCGACCCGGGCACGCCGGGAGCCCCCGGCGCGAAAGGCGACACCGGCCCGGCCGGGAGCCCCGCCCCGCTGTGGCGCCGAAGCGCGCTGCCCGACCCGGCCGTCGCCGACGCGGTCATGGCGGACACCCAGCCCGTGCTCACCGTCGTCAACGGCATCTCGCCTACATCCGGGTACGTGCGCTACGTGCCCGCCCCGATCGCGCTGTCCGCGGGCGAGGTGCGCGGCCCGTACGCCTTCCCGGGCTCGGGCGGGCTGCTCGCGGGCGCGGGCGGCGACGCCCAGTACGTGGCTCCGTCCAGCAAGTACCCCGGCAACCGTGGCGACCAGTCCACGTGGTCCGTGGCGTTCGGGACGGACTCCCGCTACATCGAGCTGCGGTTCAAGCAGTCCGTTGCAGCGACCTCGTACCGGCTGTCGATCAACGGCCGCAAGGCCACCGACCTCATGCAGGCGACGGGCGCGGTGACGACCGGCACGTACCACCTGCTCAGGTTCGACCTCGGCTCGGCGGCCCCGCGAGTGATCCGCTTCGACTTCTACATCCTGGGCTTCGGCGGCATCTACCTGCCGCCGGCGGCCACCATGTGGCAACCGGCCCTCCGCGGCGGCCCGTTCGTCTGGTACGGCGACTCCATCACCGGCGGCACCTCGTACAACACCGGGGCGGGCTGCGGGACGTACGCGGACCGCGCCGCGCGACTGCTCGGGGTCGACGACTCGTACCGGCAGGGCCTCTCCGGCACCGGCTACCTCGCGACGTCGTCCACCACGCACTTCGGGTTTCCCCGCTTGCAGACGGACCTCCTCAACCTGGCCCCGAAACGCGCGGTCATCTGGGGCGGCATCAACGACAAGTCGTACGCCCAGCCCGACATCGCGGCGGCGGCGAACACGATCTACGCGGCGATCAAGTCGAGCCTGCCGTCGTGCGAGGTGTACGTGATCGGCGTCTTCTCGCCGTACGGCAACCCGGATGCGGCCAGCACGCAGACGGACGAGACGATCCGCGCCTGCGCCGCCAGCGCCGGGTTCCCGTTCGTGTCCCCGCTCACCGGGGCGGTGTACGGCCGGGACGGCACCCTGCTCACGACGCAGGGCCCGTGGATGACGCCCGGCATCGCGCCCGCGTACATCGGCGCGGACAACGTCCACCCGAACGACGCCGGGCACACGTACCTCGCCCGGCGCGTACGAGACGCCGTCGCCGCGTGCATGCCGGACTGACCCGGAGGAGGTGACCACCGTGGCCGTCAACCACGACAAACGCCCGGTCACCGACGACGACCGGCAGCAGATCCGGGTCCTGCACGCCGAGGGCCTCGGCCGGAATGAGATCGCCCGCCGCCTCAACCGCAGCCCCCGCACGATCAGCGTGCAGGCCACCGACATGGGCCTCACCTTCGACCGCACCGCCACCGCCGTCGCGACCGCAGCCCGGAAGACCGATGCGAAGGCCCGCCGCGCCGCGATCATCGACGGCCTGTACGACGTCGCCGAGGACGACCTCGCCTACCTCAAGCAGGGCGCCGGGTACGAACTCGTCGAGGTCTCCATGGGCGCCCCCGTCCGCTACACCGTCGACCGGCTGCCCGCACAGGACCGCCGGGCGCTGATCGGCGGCATCAACACCGGCACCGGCGCCGCAGCCAGGCTGGAAGCCCTCGATGCAGGCGACGGAGCCGACGACGCCCGGAGCATGATCGGGCAGCTTGCTGCCGGCCTCACCGCGGCGTACCACGCCATGAACGAGGGGGATGGTGATGCTCCGTGACCTCGGCCTGCCCCTGTCCCGGAAGCAGATCGCCAGCATCGTAGAAGCGCAGGACGCGCCGCTCGCCCTCTGGTCCGGTGCCGTCTCCTCGGGCAAGACCATCGCCAGCCTGGTGGCGTTCCTCGTACGGCTGGTCGCTGCCCCGGACCACGGCCTGGTCGTCATCGTCGGCCGCACCCTCCAGACCATCGAGCGGAACATCCTCGACCCGCTCCAGTCCACGCACCTGTTCGGGCCGCTCGCCGCGCACGTGCACCACACCCCGGGCTCCACCACCGCCGTCATCCTCGGCCGTACCGTGCACCTGGTCGGCGCCTCGGACGCCCGCGCGGAGGGCCGCATCCGCGGCTCCACGATCGCGCTGGCGTACGTGGACGAGGCCACCCTCGTCCCGCACTCCTTCTGGATGATGCTGCTCTCCCGGCTCCGCGTCGGCGACCAGTCGCGGCTGCTGGCGACCACCAACCCGGACGGGCCGTTCCACTGGCTCCGTTCCGAGTTCATCGCGCGCGCCGACCAGGTCGACCTGACGCACTGGCACTTCACCCTCGACGACAACCCGGCCATGGACCCGAAGGTCGTCGCCCGCCTCAAGCGCCAGTACACCGGCCTGTGGTACCGCCGCTTCATCCTCGGCGAGTGGTGCCTCGCCCAGGGCTCGGTGTACGACATGTTCGACGAGCAGCGGCACATCGTCGACCTGCTGCCGCGGATGCGCCGCTGGATCGCTGTGGGCATCGACTACGGCACCGTCAATCCGTTCTCCGCCGTCCTCGTGGGCGTCGGCGACGACGACCGGCTGTACGCGGTGTCGGAGTACCGGTACGACTCGAACACGGCGCACCGGCAGCTGACGGACGCGCAGTACAGCGCGGGCGTACGGAAGTGGCTGGCGCAGGTGCCGCGCCCGGGTGAGTCCGCGTCCGGCGTACAGCCGGAATGGATCTTCGTGGACCCGTCGGCCGCCAGCTTCATGAACCAGCTGTGGGCAGACCAAGTCCCCTCGATCGCGCCCGCGGTGAACGATGTCCTCGACGGCATCCGCTCGGTGTCCGTGGCGCTCGGGTCGAACCTGCTGCGCGTGCACCGCTCCTGCACCGGGCTGCTCGCCGAACTCCCCGGCTACGCCTGGGACGAACGCGCGGCCGAGCGCGGCGAGGACAAGCCGGTGAAGACCGCCGACCACTCGGCCGACGCCCTCCGGTACGCGCTGCACTCCACCGCGCACACCTGGCGCGGCCTGATCCGCACCGACCGGGAGGAGATGGCTGCCTGATGGCCGCGACCGGGCACATCCCGATCTACATGCGGATCGGCACCGGCGCCGAGGCCGAGATCGGCTACTTCGTGATCAACGCGGGCGCCGACTGCCACAAGGGCCTGACCACCAGCCACATCGCCGAAGCACTCCGCTCCGTGGCGGACGTGCTTGAGAGCCCAGAGCCGGAACAGGGGGTGCACGATGCTCCCTGACGACAACACGCCGTGGCCGCCGCTGGCGCCCGAGGTGCGGTCCGCGCTCGCGGACTGGTCCGCGTGGTACTCCGCAAACCCCGACAAGCTCGCCGAGCGGTACCTCAACCGTGGCACCCGCGACGCCCAGAACCGGCCCTCCCAGATGCGCGGCGGCGTCGTCGGACGGTTCGCCCGCTGGTGGTGGGGTCAGCCCACACCGCTCGGGGAGAAGCGCGCGAAGATCCACGTGCCGCTCGCCTCCGACATCGCCCGTACCAGCTCGGAACTACTGTTCTCCGAGCCTCCGCAGATCACCACCGAGGACACCGCTGCGCAGGAACGCATCGACACCCTGATGAAGGGCGGGCTGCGGGCGACGCTGCTGGAGGCCGGGCAGGTCTGCGCCGCGCTCGGCGGGGTGTTCCTCCGCAACGTGTGGGACCCCGAGATCAGCCCTCTGCCGTGGATCGCGCCCGTCCACGCGGACGCCGCGATCCCCGACTTCTCGTACGGGCGGCTCCGCGCGGTCACGTTCTGGACCGTGCTGGAGGACGACGGACAGCGCCGCGTACGGCACTTGGAGCGGCACGAGCGGGGCGTCATCCGGCACGCCGTGTTCGAGGGCACCCTCGACAACCTCGGGAAGAGGCGGGACCTGGGAGGGTTCGAGGCGACACGCGGCCTGATCCTGGACGGCGACGACTACCTCACCACCGGCGCCCCCGGGCACCTCACCGCCCACTACGTGCCGAACATGCGCCCCGCCCGGGACTGGCGCGACATCTCCTCCGCCGCATGGTGGGGGCAATCCGACTTCCAGGGCATCGAGGGCCTGTTCGACGCCCTCGACGAGACGTACGCCTCGTGGATGCGGGACGTACGGCTCGGCGCCGGCCGCGTGCTGATGCCCGACGGGTTCCTCCAGTCCCACGGACCCGGACAAGGCGCCAGCTGGGAAGACCGGGAGATCCTGACCGGCCTGAACATCCCGCCCACCTCCGAACAGGCCATGCAGATCGTGCAGTTCGCGATCCGCGTGGCCGAGCACCGAGACACCGCGGCCGGAATCATTAGCCAGGCCATCCGGCAGGCCGGGTACTCCGGCGCGACGTTCTCCGAAGGCAACGAGGGCACGGCGGTCACCGCGACGGAGGTCAAGGCCCGTGAGAAGCGGTCGATGACGACGCGGTCGACGAAGACCCTGTACTGGGAGCCGGAGCTGGCCGGGGCGCTGGAGGCGGACGCGGCGCTGTGCGTGGGCCGCTTCCGGCAGTCCCTCGCGGTGGAGCGGCCGAAGATCGAGTTCGGGGACTCCGTCACCGAGGACGTACGGGAGCTGGCGGAAACCGCGGCGGCGCTGCGTACGGCCGAGGCCGCGTCCACCGAGACCCTCGTTGCGTTGGTCAACCCCGGCCGTGACCAGACGTGGGTGAAGGGCGAGGCGCGCCGGATCCTGAAGGAGTCCTCGCGGGGCCCGCAGGCCGATCCGACGATGACCGGCGCCGAACAGGCCGCCGCAGGCGGGGGTCTGTTCGGGGGCGGCGAGGCGGAGGAGTAGCCGATGCCCGTCTCCCCGGCCGATGCCGAAGACCTCGCCGCAGCGGTGCGGGTGCTGTACGAGGACGCCGAACTCGCCCTCCTCGAACGTCTACGTGCGGCGGTCGCGGAGGGCATCGACTCGCCGCTGTGGGCGGAGATCAAGCTGCGGTCCCTCGGTGACCTGCGGGCCGCGGTCGAGCGCATCGCGGTCGCGCTGGAGCGGGACGCGTCCGGGTTGGTGGCCGCCGCGCTCGCCACGGCGTACGGCCGCGGGCGGCAGGCCGCCGTCGCGGAGCTGGGCGCGCTGGAGGAAGGGCAGCGGGAGCAGGCGGCCCGAGTCCTGCCGGGCGCCCCGGCCGTGGACCGTCTCGCCGCCTCGTACGCGGCGGACACGCGCCCGCTGTACGCCCGCATCACCCGCGCGATCGTGGACGCGTTCCGGGACATCACCACCCGGGCCGCCGCCTCCCCGCTGCTCGGCACCCAGACCCGCCGCCAGGCTTCCCAGCGCGCACTGGACGCGCTGGCGGCTCGCGGCATCGCGGCGTTCACCGACCGCGCGGGCCGCAACTGGCAGCTCGCGAGCTACGCCGAGATGGCCGTACGGTCCGTCACCGCCCGCGCCGCGGTGGAGGGGCACGTCGACACCCTGGACACGGCCGGGGTCGGGCTCGTCATCGTCTCCCGCGCCCCCCTGCGCTGCCCGCTGTGCGCCCGCTGGGAAGGCAAGGTGCTCTCCCTCTCGGACGTCCGGGACGTACGCGAGGAGCAGCACCCCCACGCCGTACAACCGGCTGGCCTGCGCGGCCTGCTGACGACCCGTACGACGCAGGTACGTGTCGCCGGGAGCCTGGCCGAAGCGCGCGCGGACGGCCTGTTCCACCCAAACTGCCGCCACTCCCTCAGCGCCTACCTGCCGGGGGTGACGACCCGGCCCCCGGAGCACGCCACGCCGGGCACGACGTACGCCGACACGCAGCGGCAACGCGCCATCGAGCGGCACATCCGCCGCTGGAAGCGCGAGCAGGCCGTCGCTCTCGACGACTCCGCGCGCCGCCGCGCGGGCGAGTTCGTCCGCAGGTGGCAGGCCGCGCAGCGCGAGCACGTAGCCGCGCACGACGACCTCCGGCGCAAGCCCGCGCGCGAGCAGATCACCGGAGCACGCTGACGACTTCGGCCCGCCGGGCGCGGGCCGGGAACACCGATCCGCCTGGCGCGGATCACCCCTTGGAGGCCCGCCAGGCGCGGGCGACAACTGCCCTGGAGGGCGCATGCCGAAGAAGACTCTGCCCCGCCACCGACTCGCGGGTGCCGGATGGATGCACCCCTACTCGACCGGCCCTTTCTCCCCGTTCCTCTACGCGGACGGAGGAGGGGACGGCGGCGGCTCCGGATCAGGCAGCGACGGCGGAGGGGCTGACGGCGGCGGCCAGGACGGCGGCGACGGTGGGGGCGATGGCGGCGGCTCCGGAAACGGAGGCGACGGCACCCGCAGCGGCGCCGGGAAGGACGGCGGCCAGGGCAAGGACGGGGACGGCGGCGGCGAGGATCTCGCGGCCACCGTCAAGCAGCTGAAGAAGGAACTCGCGGACGCCCGCCGAGATGCGGGCAAGGCCCGTACGGACGCGAAGAAGCAGGCCGCGGACGACGCTGTCGCGGCGCTGACGCAGCAGCTGGGCAAGGCCCTCGGGTTCGTGAAGGACGACACCCCGCCCGACCCGGCGAAGCTGGCGGAGGCCATCGCGCAGAAGGACACCACCATCGCCGAGCGGGAGTCGACGCTGCGTGCGAAGGACGTCGAACTCGCGGTGTGGTCCCGTGCGGACAAGGCCGGAGCGAAGGCCGCCGCGCTGCTCGACTCGCGGGCGTTCCTCTCCAAGCTCGCCGAACTCGACCCGGCCGACAAGCAGCAGTTCACTTCGGCCCTCGACGACGCCATCAAGGCGGCCGTGAAGGACAACCCCGGCAGCTTCGCCGCGCAGGCCCCCGCCGGGCGCTCCGGCGCCGACCTGTCCGGCGGCTCCGGCGAGGGCAAGACCAAGCGCACCGGATCTCTCGCGGGCGCAATCGCCAACCACTACCAGACCTGAACAGGAGTACCTCATGCCCGTGACCCTCGCGCAGGCGCAGGTGAACATGGCGGCGGACGTCGACTACGCCGTCATCGACAACCTGCGGCGCAACAGCTGGCTGCTCAACAACATGGTGTGGGACGACACCGTCAGCCCCGGCACCGGCGGCGGCTCCCTGATCTACGGATACACCCGCCTGCTCACCCCGAGCACCGCCCAGTTCCGCGAGTTCAACAAGGAGTACCCGGCCAACGAGGCGAAGCGCGAACCCAAGAGCGTGCAGCTGCGCCCGCTCGGTGGCGCGTTCAACGTCGACCGGGTCCTGTCGAACCTCGGCCCCGCCGCCACGAACGAGATCATGTTCCAGATGGCGCAGAAGCTGACGTCCGTCCGGACGCGCTTCCAGCAGGAGCTGATCACCGGCGACACCGCAGTCGACGCCTCGGGTTTCGACGGCCTCGACAAGGCCCTCGTCGGCCAGTCCACGGAGTACCTGCCGCTGAACGAGGGCGTCACCACGGGCTACGTCGACTGGTCCCCGGCCACCGTCAACAGCCAGGACAAGGCCATGTCGGCGTTCGACGCGCTCGACGACTTCCTGTCCCGGATCTTCAGCTCGCAGACCGGATCGGGTGACGTCGGCGCCGACGGCTCCGTGCCCGCAGGCGTCCGCGCGATCCTCGGCAACACCGTGTCCATCTCCCGCATCAAGTCTCTGGCGCGGCGGGCGGCGCAGTTCACCTCCGACCGGGACGCGCTCGGCACCCTGGTGGAGCGGTACGGGAACTGGGTCCTGGTCGACCTCGGCGACCGCGCGGACGGCGCCGCCCCGATCATCCCGATCCGGTCGGCAGACACCGACGGCGGCGGAGCGGGCGGCGTCATCACCGGCCTCACCGACATCTACGCCGTCAGCATCGGCCTCGACGCGTTCCACGGCGCGGCCATGGCCGCCCGGCCGCTCGTGCAGACGTGGCTGCCGGACTTCTCCGTCGCGGGCGCGGTCAAGTCGGGCGAGATCGAGATGGGCCCGGTCGCAGCCGTACTGCGGAACACCAAGGCGGCCGGCGTGCTGCGCAACGTCAAGGTCAGGTGAGCAGCATGACGAAGTACCAGATCGAAGCCCCCGTGCGGTCGTTCTCCGGTGAGTCCGTGGGCGTCCAGTTCACCAAGGGCACCGGCCACGTCACCGATGCCGACAAGCCCGGCAGGGCCGCGCTGGAATACTTCCGGCGCCACGGCTACGGCGTCCTCGCGGTCGACGACGACCACAAGCCGCTCGACGAGCGCGTGAACGACCTCGTCACCGGCCCCGACTCGCCGCCGCCCCCGCCCGCGGGGAAGCCCGACATGTTCGACCCGGGCGAGCACAGCGTCGAGCAGGTCATCGAGCACCTCCGCAAGGTCGACGAGAGCGTCGAGACCCGCCGCGTCCTGGACGCGGAGGCTGCGGGCGAGAACCGCGCGGAGATCGCGTCCGAGGGCGCCGCGCTCCTCGACCGCCAGGAGGCGCGGGACAAGGCCGCCGCCTCGACCACCACCCCCGCAGCGGCTCGCACCGCCGCCCCGAAGAAGGGAGCGCGGTCGTGACCGTACTCGGTACCTTCCGCGGCAACGTCCGCGACGACCTCGGCTGGCTCAACTCCGCCGGCCGCCCCGACCCGTCCGAGGTGTTCCACCGGGCGAACCTGCCCCGTACCGGCCTCGACGACGTCCCGGCCGCGGCGACGGGCGTCATGTGCTCGGTGGCACTGTTCTTGCACGACGGGGACACCGTCAGCGCGCTGACGTTCATCTCCGGCGGCACCGCGGGCGCGTCCCTGACGAACCAGATCGCCGCCCTCTACAGCACGTCCGGGGCGCTGCTCGCGCAGTCCGCGGACAAGACATCCGAGGCGTGGGCCGCCGACTCGGCGAAGACGTTCGCGCTCGCCGCCCCGTACCGGGTGACGAAGAGTGGCGTGTACTTCGCGGCGCTCGCGTTCGCGGCGTCCACCGTGCCGACGCTCGTCGGGTCCATCGGGGCGAAGCCGCACCTGTCGGGCGAGGCCAACCTCGCGCAGACCTCCGGCTCGGGCATCGGCGCGACCGCCCCGGCGACCATCGCGTCCCCGGCGTTCAAGCGGCACGTACCGCTCGTCGTCGCGACCTGATCGGGAGGCTGGCCCATGGCTCTCACGAGCAGCGTCTCAATCGCCGCGACGGCGGAGCTGTCCACGGCGCTCGACCTCACCACGGGGCGGGCGCCGTTGCAGGTCCGCAGGGCGGTGCAGTACGGGTCCGGCACGGGTGCGGGCAAAGCCGACCGGGTGTTCTCCGACCGGCGCACGCTGGCCGCGTCGGCGTCGGAGGATCTCGACCTGGCGGGCGTTCTCCTGGACGCCTTCGGGGCAACGATCACCCTCGCTCGGATCAAGGGTCTGATCGTCTCCGCGGCGGCCGGGAACACGAACAACGTGGTGATCGGCGCGGCGAGCAGCAACCCGTGGGCGACGCTCCTCGGCGCGACCCACACCCTCACCCTGCGCCCCGGCGCCACCCTGGCGTTGATGGTCGGAGAGGCGGACGCCACGGCGTACGCGGTCACCGCCGGAACGGCCGACCTGCTGAAGGTCGCCAACTCCGGCTCCGGTACGCCGGTGTCGTACGACGTCGTCCTCATCGGCACCTCAACCTGACGGGAGGAACGCGGCATGAGGGTGTATGCGCAGCCCGCGGACCTGACCGAGTACACCGGCGAGGAACCCCCGGACGGCGCGGACCGGCTCCTGCGGAACGCGTCCCGGATGCTGGAGGCCCGCGCGCTGCGCACCGCCTGGTACGACACCGACGCCGACGGGATGCCGACCCACCCGGCCGTGCGGGCGGCGCTGCGCGACGCGGTGTGTGCGCAGGTCGCGTGGTGGGGCGAGATCGGCGACTCCAGCGGGGCGTCCGCGGTGGGCTGGGGCGCCGTCGAGATCGGCTCCGCGAAGCTGTCGCGGTCGCTGACCGCGACGGACGCCTCGGCGTCGCCCGCCCGCCAGCTGGCCGAGGCCGCGATCGACGCACTGACCGCCCCGGACCTGACGCCGGACATCTTCCGCCTTGGGGCGGTGGTGAGCGCGTGAGGCTACCGGGCTTGCTCCTGCGACACGAGGTCGCCGTCGAGGCGTTCGAGGGGGCGGGCGCGTACGGCGAGACGTACGGGCCCCCGCAGACCGTGCGCGGCTTCCTGGACGAGCAGACCCGGCTCGTGCGGGACACGGGCGGCAACCAAGTCAGCTCGTCCTCGACGTTCTACTGCCACCTGGACGCGGTGACGGCGCCGCCGCAGTCCCGCGTCACCCTGCCCGACGGCCGCACGACGACCGTCATCGCCGCCCTACGGCGCGACGGAGGCGGCCTGCCCACCCCGGACCACCTTGAGGTGCAGCTCACCTGACGGAGGGACACCCCATGGCGCAGTACACGCGGATGAGCTGGGACGGCAACCGGCTGTGGACCTCCCGCGGGCGGCGTCTGGCGGCCGAGGGCCTTCAGCGGGCGCTGGAGCACACTCTCGGCGAGGCGAAGAAGCGGGTGCCGCTGGAGGAGGGCACGCTGGAACGCTCCGGGAAAGCCAACGTGATGGGCCTCAACGGGTCGATCAGCTTCGACACCCCGTACGCCGTCCGCCAGCACGAAGAGATGACCTGGCGGCACCTGCCGGGCCGCACCGCGAAGTACCTCGAACTCCCGATGAACTCCGAGCGGGAGGTCATGCTGCGGCTGATGGCCGTGCCGCTGAGCCGCTGGCTCCGCGGATGACCGGCTACAGCAGCGCCCTCACCGAAGGGCTCGCCGAGCTGGCCGCCGGGGCGGGGCTGGGGACGTGGCGTACGAGCGGGGTGTACGCGGCGGGCGAGACCGGCATCACGGTCGGCGTGGTGCCGGACGTGCCGGACCGGATCATCTGCCTCACCCCGTACCCGGTTGAGGACACCGACCTCACGGACGCGGTGACGGGGATGCAGGTCCGGCTCCGTGCGGGCCGTGACCCCCGCCACGTCCAGGACGCGGCCGACGCGCTGTTCGACCTGCTGCACGGCCGGGAGCACTACCAGCTCGGCGGCGTGCACGTCGCGCTGAGCTGGCGGCAGTCGCAGGCGTGGATCGGCCAGGACGAGCACGGCCGTATGGAGCTGACGGCCAACTACTACATGCGGACCACCAGGGCCGCGACCTACGCGAACGAATAGGAGTGATGGGCCATGTCGACGCCCACCCCGGTCACTGCTCTGGCCCGCCGCTGGCGGCTGGAGGTCAACATGGGAGACGCGGAGACCCCGGACTGGCAGCTGTGCCCCGGGATCACCGCGTTCCAGTGGACCGCGCCGCCCAACCACGAGGACAGCTCCGACTACGACTCCGACGGCTGGGCCGGGAACACCAAGACGGGCCAATCGTGGGAGGTGAAGGCGACGTTCAACCGGAAGATCTCCAAGGATTCGACCCTGTACAGCGCGGTGCACGAGAAGATCCGGGCCGCGTTCTTCGCGTACGGCGACGCCTCCCAAGTGCACATCCGCTGGGCCGACCGACTGGGCCTCCCCGAGGCGTACGAGGGCCTCGCCCTGCCCGCGTGGGAGCCCAAGGGCGGCGAGTACACCGACCTCGACCAGGTGGAGACGACGTTCACCGGCGACGGCCCGCTCACCCCCGTCACGAACTGGCTGGCCGCCTGATGGGGCGCCGGTTCGAGGCCGTCGAGGAGGTCCTCGACGACACCCTGACGCTGCCGGTACGCGGACAGGACGGCACCACCAGGGAGTTCACGTTCGATGCGCCCGACGCGGAGACCGGGCTGCGGGTGCAGCTCATCATGGAACACGCCACCCGCGTCGTCGTCGCGGGCGAGGCCCCCGAGGACTCCACCGTCCTCGACGACGCCGCCGAAGAGGACATGTACCGCCTCGCGCTCGGCGACCAGTACGACCCGCTGCGGGAGCACTGCGACTGGTCCAGGTTCAAGCACGCGTCGATGACCGTGGTGTTCTGGATCATCGCTGACGGCGAGACCGCCGAAAGCTTCTGGTCCTCCGGTGGCGACCCTTCTCAAGCGGCCCCGAACCGGGCGGCACGCCGAGCAGCAACCCGCGCCTCGGCGTCGGGTTCGGCGAAGTCGACCCGCAAACGGGGCTCCACGAGTGGTACGAAGGCGGCACCGCGGGCCCGCAAGGGCAAGAAGGCGACGGGCTGACCTGGGCTCAACTGCTGGAGCAGTGGCCGCTGATCGAGACCGACCTCCACGCCGAGTACGGCATCGACGTCGGCTCCGGCATCCTCCGCGCACGCACGTGGCGCTGGCTGCGCGTCCGTATCGCCGGGCTCCTGACCGCTGACACCCGGGTCGCCCGCCACTTCGCCCCACCCGAGAAGTAGACGCGGAGGGGGGCGGCTCATGGCGCTCACCGTAGGCGAACTCACCGCGATCATCCGGGCCGACGACGCCGGGTTCCGCTCCGGGCTGTCCGCCGCGGCGCTGCGCCTGCGGGGTCTCCAGCGGGACGCCGACGGCCGCCTGCGGGACATCAACGGCCGGTTCGTACGGACCGGCGACAGCGCCGGGCGGGGGCTCGGCGCGGGCATCGCGCGCGGCGCCCGCGCGGCAGTCTCCGCCCTCGGGAAGATCGCCCCGGCGCTCGCCGGTATCGGGGTGGGGCTGCCGGTCGCGGCCGCGGCGGCAACCGCGCTGGGCGGGATCGCCGCGGGCGCGGCCGCCGCCGGGCTGGCGGTGAAGGCATTCCAACTGGCTGCGGGCCCGCAGATGGACGCGGTCACCGAGACGACCTCCGCCGCAGAGAAGGCCGAGGCGGCGCACGAGAAGGCCACGCTGAAGAAGGCGCAGGCCCAGAAGCTCGCGGCGAAGGGCGGCGACAAGTACAAGGCCGCGCTACGCGAGGCGGAGTCCGCGACGAAGGCTGCGAAGGACGCCGACGCGGAGTACGAGCAGCAGCTCGCTGGGCTGCCGCCCGCGACCCGCCGCTACGCCAAGTCCCTGGCCGGGCTGAAGGACGACCACCAGGAGTGGTCGGACGAGCTGTCGAAGGACACCATGCCCGTCTTCACCAAGGGCATCGAGCTGGCGCGTGACCTGCTGCCGACGCTAACGCCGTTCGTACGGGCGGCGGCGTCCGCGATCGGCGAGTTCCTCGACGACGTCAGCCGGGGCGTGAAGTCGGCAGGCTTCAAGCAGTGGGCCGCGGACATGTCCGAAGCTGCGGGCCCGGCGCTGTCCAACTTCCTCACCGTGATCAAGAACCTGGCGGTCGGGATCGGCGGCCTGTTGCAGGCGTTCCTGCCGCGGTCCGGCCAGATGACTGGCGGCCTCGTCTCCATGTCCGAGGCGTTCGCGCAGTGGGGCCAAGGGCTCAAGGACAGCGAGGGCTTCGCGCGGTTCCTGGATCTGGCGTCGGCCGGCGGCGGCACCCTGGGGCAACTGGCCCTCGCCGTGGTGAACCTGCTCATCGCGTTGGGCCCCCTCATCGGCATCAGCACGCAGGTCGCGCTGGCGCTCGCCAGCGTCATCAACGCCCTCCCGCCGGACGTGCTCTCCACGCTGACCACCGGCATCGTCGCGGTGGTCATCGCGATGAAGGCGTACCGCGCGGGCGCGGCCGCGTCGGCGACGATCAGCGCGGTGCTGCGCTCGGCGGCGATGACGACGGCGCTGGCGTGGGTGCGCGGCGCCGCGATGATGACGGCCGCCATGCTGCGGATCGCCGCGACGGCGACGCTGTCCGCGGCGCGTACGGCGGCGGTGTGGGCCGCGAGCGCGGTCAGGATGACCGTGACGTTCCTCGCGAGCATGATCCGTACCGCTGCGGTCACCGCCGCGCACTTCACGATGATGGCGGTCCGCGCGGTGGCGTGGGCCGCAGTGATGGCCGCTTCCTGGATCGCGGCGATGGGCCCGGTCGGCTGGATCACGATGGCGGTGATCGCGCTGGCGGCGCTGATCATCGCGAACTGGTCGACGGTGAAACGCTGGACAGCCGCGGTGTGGACCTGGGTGTGGGAGAAGGTACGGGCTGCCGCGCGGCTCATGGTCCAGGCATTCCTCAACTTCACGCTGCCTGGCCTGATCATCAAGCACTGGTCGACGATCCGCAGCAAGACGGCGGCGGCGTGGAACGCGATCATCGCCTGGCTGCGTGGCGTCCCGGGCCGTATCCGCTCCGCCCTGTACGTCATGGGGAACTTCGTCAACGCTGTGGCGACCGGCGCGTGGCGGCGGTTCTCCTCGGCCACGCGGCAGATGACCGGCACCGTGATCAGCTACGTGCGGGGCATCCCCGGACGTATCCGCTCTGCCCTCGGCTCGGTCGGCTCCCTGCTCTACAACAAGGGCCAGGACATCGTCTCCGGCTTGTGGCGCGGCATCCGTTCTATGGGCAGCTGGCTCCGCTCGACGCTGATCAACTGGGCGAAGGACATGATCCCGGGGCCGATCGCGAAGGCGCTGGGGATCAACAGTCCGTCGACCGTCATGGCGCGCGAGGTCGGGCGCTGGATTCCGCCCGGTGTCGTCAAGGGCGTGGACGCGTCGAAGCGCGTCTTGGACCGCGCGATGGCCAAGCTCGTCACGCCGCCGGCTGTGCCGTTCGGCGCTGGCGGCGCGGGCGCGTACGGCGCGCGCGGCGGTACCACGGCTGGCGGTCGCCAGACGGTCCGCGTCGTTCTGGACGTGGCGGGCGCCGACTCGGACATGAAGCGCATGGTCCGGCGGATGGTCCGGGTCGACGGCCGCGGGAGCGTACAGACCGCGTTCGCGTGAGGGGGTGACCGTGGCGTTCCCGGAGGACCCGCTCGGCGTGGTCGTCGAACTCCAACTGGGCGGCAGCTGGATGGACATCACGCCGCACGTCTACGCCCGCGACCCCATCAAGATCGAGCGCGGGCGGCGGGACGAGGGCTCCCGCGCCGACCCGGCCGTGTGCACGCTGACGATCAACAACCGCGACGGCCGGTACTCGCCGCGCAACCCGCGCTCCCCGTACTACGGGCTGCTGGGCCGCAACAGCCCGGTCCGCGTGTACGTGCTGCTGCCCGGCGGGGTGTCGTACCGGTTCGTCGGGGAGGTCTCCGCGTGGCCGTCGCGCTGGGCACCGTCCGGGGCGGACGTGTGGATTCCCGTGCAGGCCGCGGGCATCCTGCGGCGCCTCGGGCAGGGCGCGCAGCCGTTGCGTGACGCTCTCCGCCGCCACATCGAGGCGTCCGTCCCGCGGCCGTTGGCGTACTGGCCGTTGACCGACGGCGAGTACGCGATCCAGGGCAGCGAGGTGATCAGCGGCGCGCAGCCCGCCCGCACCCTCGGGCCTGCCGGCTCCTACTACCAGGGGCAGGTGGAGTGGGGTAAGGGCGAGCTGGCGCCGTGGATGGACGCCGCGGTCGGCCTGCCGCCGGCGTCCCGCGGCAACCTCACGGTCGGCGTCAACCCCGCCCCCGCCGCGACTGACGGGTGGAGTGTCGACATCGTCCGGTCCGGGCTAGGCAGCCAGTTGGTGGTGGAGATGTGGGACACCGCTCCCCGCATCTCCCTCGATCCGCAGATCTGCTGGTCACTCGTCGTGGGCATCGACGGGGACACCTCGATGCGCCTGGTGCTGGGCGCTTACGACGAGGCATCCTCGTCCTCAATGACGCTGGCGCTGGTGAACGTGCCGGCGCTGTACACACCGGGCCCGCACCACATACGGCTCACCGTGACTCCCGCGCCCGGGGATGACGCGGCGTGGTCGGTGATGCTGGACGGGGCGGTCGTGGCGTCGGGGGTGACGTGGCCGCTGGTCCGTCCCTTGGCGAAGATCAATACCTACTGGGTGACGGTCACCGGCGACGGCGGCGATACGGGGCCGCTCGCGATCGGGCACCTCACGTACTGGGGCCCGCAGACGCCCCCGGCGGCGGACACCTGGCGGGCCGTACGCGGCCACGCGGGCGAGCGCGCCGGACGCCGCATCGAGCGGCTGTGTGCCGAGCAGGGCGTTCCCCTCCAGGTGACCGGCAGCCTCGACGACACCCCCGCGATGGGCCCGCAGCGGCCGGCGACGTTCCTCGACCTGTTGGCCACTGCGGAGGACGTGGACGGCGGCACGCTCGGCGAGGCCCGCGACGAGCTGGCACTCGCGTACCGGACCCGCACCAGCCGCTACAACCAGGGAGGGTGACGTGGCGTACAACGTGCAGAACGTGTGGCTCGGCGCGGCCACGGACACCTCCGTGTGGGTGCGCTGCCGGACCGTGCCGCCGGTGTCCGTCACGCTGCTGGTCTCCACCTCGCCCGACCTCTCGGGGGCGCTCGCGCTCGGCCCGGCGGCGCCGACGGCGGAGGGCGTGGTGTCCTGGCAGGTCACCGGGCTGGAGCCGGACACGCGGTACTGGTACGCAACCGACGACGGCGCCGTGAGCCCGTTCTACCGGGGCACGTTCCGCACGCACCCGCCCGTCGGCGAGCGCGCCAGCTTCGCGTTCGGCGCGGCCGGGGACGCCGGGCACGCGGGCGCCGGGGACCTGGCCGAGGTCACCAACGGCGTGTCCGACGCGCAGGTGTTCGAGCAGATGCGCCACCGCGCAGGCGTTGAGGAGTGGGTGCAGTTCTGCCACCTCGGGGACCTGCACTACCGCAACATCAACACCAACTCCCCGGCGGCGTTCCGGCAGGCGTACACCGACACCCTCAGCTACAACCTCGGCTCCAACTCCTCCGCGAAGCAGGGGCACTTCTTCCGCACCGTGCCCATGACGTACGTGTGGGACGACCACGACTACGGCCCCAACAACAGCGACCGGCTGAGCGTGGCGCGGCCGGCTGCGCAGCAGGTGTACCGGGAGCGGGTGCCGCACTACCCGCTGCCGCACGCGGAGGGCATCTACCAGTCCTGGCAGGTCGGCCGCGTGCTGTTCATCGCGTCGGACGTGCGCAGCTTCCGGGACCCGAACACCGACCCGCAGACCCCGTCGAAGACGATGTTGGGCGCGGCGCAGAAGACGTGGATGGAGAACCTCCTCACCACGACGGACGCCGCGGCCCTGGTGTGGATCTCCCCCTCTCAGTGGATGTCCGACACCGACGACAGCTGGGCCAGGTTCCGGCACGAGCGGGACCAGGTCACCGAGATGCTCGGCGACACCGGCTGGCTCCGCCGCATGGTCCAACTCACCGCCGACCGGCACGCCCTCGCCATCGCGTCCGGCCCCGCCAACCCGTGGGGTAACTTCCCGATCTTCATGTTCGCGGGCCTCGACGCCGTCCCCTCCGACATCGACCCGGCGTACGACATCGGCATGCGGGCGGCGCGGCAGCAGTACGGCACGATGCACGTCCGCGACCACGGGCACACCATCTCCCTGACCGGCACCGGCCGGTACATCAGCCTCGCCAACGGGCAGTGGCAGGACAACGTGTGGAGGTCGCACACGGCGTACGTGCACGTCGGGTCACCGAGCCTGGCGCTCGGCTACCGGCAGGTTGCCCCGCCTCTCGAACCGGTCGACGACGACCAGCAGTTGCGGAACGACATCGCCGTCCAGCGCGACGGCGGCGGCGAGGCCCGCGTCCTCCTCGGAGACGGGCCGCTGTCCGTACAACCCCCGCCGGACGGCGTCGGCACGTACGACGACGCGGTCACCGTCAACGTCGTGTCGGACGAGCAGCTCCTCGACCAGGCCGGGTGGCGGCTGCGGCGCGGCACCGTGGACGCCGCCCGATACCCGACGCTGCGCCTGGACCTCACCAAGCGGCCCGACCTCATCCCGGGCGTGGCCGCGCTGTCCGAGGGCGACCGGATCACGATCTCCGACCCCCCGGAGTGGGAACCGCCCGGCCCGATCGCCCAGATAGTCGAGGGCACGACGGAGATACTCCGCCCCCGGGCGTGGGAGATCGAGGTCAACGCGAGTCCTGCGGCGCCGTGGACGGTGGCCGAGGCCGCGCCCGGCGACGAGACGACGGCCGGGCCGACCGGCCCACGCAGGCTGGACACCAGCGGCGCGCTCCTCGCTGACGCGGTGTCGGAGGCGGGCACGGTGCTGCTGGTGCACACCCCGCCTGACGGTCCGATCGACCGCGCACCGTGGGCGCCGTCGGCCGGGCCCACGCCGACGTTCGCACCGGAGTACCCGTACGACCTGAGCGTGGGCGGGGAAACCGTACGGGCGCTCTCGTGCGCGCCCGCGGTGTGGGACACCTTCGCGCGTACCGCCTCGTCCGGCTGGGGGTCGGTGCCGTCCGGCGGGGCCTGGGCCATCTCCGGCGGCGCGAGCGCGGACTACTCCGTGACCTCCGGGCTCGGCCGCATGTCACTGGGCAGCGCGAACGTCGCCCGCTGGGCACTCACCCCGGCGCCTGCGCCCGACGTGGACCTGCGTGCGACCTTCGCGGTCGACAAGCTGGCGGCCGGGGCCGCGCATCTCCTGGCGCTGGTGGCCCGCACGACGGACGTCAACAACGGCTACCTCGTGCGGCTGGCGCTGAACACCAACCAGACGATCACGCTGTCCCTCCGCAAGCGCGTGGCGGGCACCGAGACGCAACTCGCCGAGTACACCCCCGCCCTCCTCCACGTCGCGGGCGCCGCGTACGCCGTACGCCTCCAACTGGAGGGCAGCACCCTCCGCGCGAAGTTGTGGCCATCCGGGAGCAGCGAGCCGCGCTGGCACGTGACCACTGTGGACACCGCGCACGCGGGCGCGGGACAGCTCGGCGTACGGGTGATCCTCGGCGCCGGGAGCACCACCACGCTTCCGGTGCTGGTCACCGTGGCGGATCTCCAGACCGTCACGCCGCAGCGCCTCACCGTGGAGCGCTCCGTCAACGGCATCGTCAAGCCGCAGGCGAAGGGCGCCGCGGTGTCGCTGGCGCAGCCCGCCTACCTCGCCCTGTAGGGAGACCGCCCGTGCCCAACCCCCGTTTGTACGCAGGCCAGGTGCTGACCGCGGACCGCTGGAACAGCATGTTGCCGCAGTTGGTCGTGCAGGAGAACGACCAGGTGGTCACCGCGTCCGTGACGCCGATCAACACGGAGATCAGCATCGTCCCCGAGGCGAACGCCACCTACTTGTACTGGCTGTACATCTCCTACTCGGCGTCGAACAGTTGCGGGATGCGCTGGCAGTGGTCCGCGCCCGGCGCGATCTTGTGCTCCTTCACGCAGTCGATCGCGAGCCCCGGCAGCTCCGGCTCCGCGAACACCCCGCAGTCGGTGAACTTCCGCCGCCCCGCGAATACCACGGGCCGCCTGGCCGGCGGCTCCGACAGCGTGACGACGCCGGTGAACTTCCACTCGGCGTACGACTCGGGGTCGTTCACCACCGACAGCACGCTCAGCCCGATCACGCTGCAATTCGCGCAGGCCGTGTCCAGCGGAGGCCAGGCGATCCTCCGCGGCGGCAACCAAACCCGCCTGGCGTACCAGCGCGTCGCCTGACCCCGTCCCGAACTCGTACGCCCCGGAGCTATCCCGGCCCGGGGCGTTCCGCATGCCCAAGGAGGGCGCCATGAAGCTCGTCCGCAGGTCCCAGTGGGGAGCGCCCGCCACGTCGGCGGCCTCCTCCATCGGCTCCACCCGAGGCGTGAAGGTCCACTACCTCGGCTCCCCCTACGCGTCCCGCGCGCACTCCGGGTGCGACGACGCGGTCCGATCCATCCGCGCCAGCCACCTCGCGAACCGCGCGGAGGGCTACTCCGACATCGCCTACAACATGCTGGTGTGCGAGCACGGCTACGTCTTCGAGGGCCGCGGCGCACACAAGAAGACCGGCGCCAACGGCAACAGCAGCCTCAACTCGGCGCACTACGCGGTGTGCGCGCTCCTCGGCAGCAGCGGCCTCACCAAGCCGTCCGACGACATGCTGGCCGGTATCCGCGACGCCATCGAGTGGCTGCGGGAGCACGGCGACGCGGGCAACGAGATCAAGGGCCACCGCGACGGCTACGCCACTTCGTGCCCCGGGCCCGCGCTGTACGCGTGGGTGCAGAAGGGGGCCCCGCGCCCCGGCGGTACGGGCGGCAGCACCCCGCCGAAGCCCGGCCCGTCGTCGTACGAGCCGTTCCCCGGCGCCAGCTTCTTCATGAAGGACGGCCGCCCCGCGCTCGGCAAGTCCAGCCCGATCTTCACCGCGATGGGCAAGCGCCTCGTGGCCGTCGGCTGCGGCCGGTACAAGGTCGGGCCCGGCCCCGAGCTGGGGCAGGCCGACGTCTACAGCTACGAGGCGTGGCAGAGGGAATGCGGCTACTCCGGCGCCGACGCGAAGTGGCCGCCCGGCAAGACCACCTGGGACCGCCTGAAGGTCCCCAACGTCTGAGGAGGAACCATGTCGCACACGTTCACGTCCACGGCCGTCCTCGGCTACCTGAAGTGGGACACCTTCGAGCGCGCCGGGTGGACCGGCGTGCAGACGTCCCTCGGTGTCCTCGCCGCCGACCTGGCGGACGTCCCGGCGTGGTGGGCCGCGCCGATCGCGCTGGCGCTGGCCTCCGCGAAGTCGTACGCGGCATCCCGGCTCGGCGTACGGGGCACCGGTTCAACGCTCCCCGCCGGACGGGACCCGGCGGGCGCCGAGCCTCTGCTGCCCACGCCGGGTACGGGCGGGCCCGAGGCGCTGTGATGCGGGCCGCGGCGCGCCGGGCGGCGGCGCGGCTGGAGTGGCGCGGCCTCGCGATCCTCACCTCCGGCGTCGCCTGGATCTCGTACGGGGTCCATGTCGCGGTGCAGCCCCGGTACGGGACGACGCGCGGTATCGCTGTGATGCTGGACCTGATGCCGATGTGGGGGTGGGGTGTCGGCTGGATCGCCGCCGGGGCCGCGTGCCTCGGCTACGCCTGGGCGCCGACCGGGCGGGACGTGCCGGGCCTCCTCGCCAGCGTGTGCCCGCCGCTGCTGTGGGCCGTCGCGTACGCCATGGGCGGCGCGCTCGGCACCGACGCGAAGGCGTGGGGCGCGGTCGCCCCGTGGGCATCGCACGCGGTGCTCGTGCTGATCGTCGCGGCGACGACCAGTCCTCGGAAGCTGGTGATCTCGAATGGCTGAGCCGACGGGATGGTGGGCCGTGCTGGGCTTGGCGGTCACCGCGGCGGGTGGCGTCACCACGGCATGGCTGGGCCGCGGACGCGAGCAGCTGGTGCGCGTCCCCGCGGCTGGCGCCGACGAGCCGCCGCCAGCCGACCTGACGACGATCACCGGCCTGGCGACCGCCGTCACCCAGCAGCAGCGGCAGATCGACCGCATGGAGGCACGCGACGGGGCGCTGCGGCGCCGCGTACGGAGCCTGGAGGCCGCCCTGACGGCGGCCGGTGTGCCGGTTCCCGAGCCGGACCCCGATGACCGCCGCCTGATCGAGCAGTGACCCGCGTACGTACGCGCCCCCGTCTCGGCTTCGGCCGGGGCGGGGGCGATCTTCTGCGTTCAGGGCAGAATGCCCCTGTGGATGCAGGAGTTGCGGCCGTCGTGGGTGCGGCCATCGGTGGTGGACTGGCCGGGCTGACGGCCGTCGGAACGGGCCTGTTCGGCCTTCGGCAGGCACACCTTCAACTAAAACACCAGGAGTCGGAGGCGGCCCGCCAGCGGCGCTTCGAGAGTCTCACCGAGAGGCGGGGCCCGCGCTCACAGGCGTACGCGGAATTCGTCGCGGCTGGGCAAGATCTGATCGACGCGCTGTACGGACAGGAGCAGGAATTCCACGAGCAGTTCCAGGGTCTCTGGGAGGCCATCCGGAAACGCCGTTCTACCGTCGCTATCGCAGGACCAGATTTTGTAGTGAAGGCGGCAGGTCAGTTTTCCGACGAAGTCAGGTCCTTCAGGAACGACCTCGCCCACGGGCGAATCAGCACGAATCCTCTCAACGAGAAGCACCGCCTCGAACGCCGACTTGACAGCTTCACCCAGGCAGCACGCACAGCGTTAGAAGACGAAGGCCACTAGCCCGGAGGACCTAGCGCAACGGCAGAGTCCGGGAAGGGCTGCCGCTCTCCGACCTTGTTGAAGCCCCAGTCCTCGTAAGGCGACTGCACGCGGGGGGTGGGTCACGTCGACCAGAAGGTCCTCGGGGCGGAGTCGGGGGCTCGGGCTCGGTAGGCATGGGCCGAGCGTACGGCGACCGCCGTACGACGGGGGAGAGCGCACGGGCGCGTACGCGGCGCGCCCCGCTGGGCTACGCAGCACCCACGGAGAGGGCCCTCACCCCGCGCGGGGTGAGGGCCCTCTCGTACGTACGGCTACGCGAGCCAGGTGGGGGCTCCGCGGCGCCGCCACTGCTCCAGTCCTGCCCCGTCGATGGTGAACACCTGGTGGGTGCGGGCGTAGTCGGCGGCGGGCCGGGTGAAGCGGCTGGTCGTGACGAACAGTGCGATGTCGGCGCCGTGGTGGGGGCGGGCGGTGCCGACGAACCGCTGCATGTCGCCGGACCCGACGGGGTTCCGCGGCCCGTAGCGCTTGCACTGCACGACCACCCGCTGCCCGGTGCGCGTACGGGAGACGACGTCCGCGCCGAGGTCCCCGGCGCCGCCGGACACGGCGACGTGGGTGTGTCCGGCGGCGGTGAGGAGGTCGGCTATGTGCCTCTCAAAGCCGGACGGCGACAGGGCGAGGGGTGATCGTCCGGTTCGGGTGCGGAGCCGTACCGCGCTCCCCCACCGGCCTCGGGTCACCCATCCGGCCAGCAGCAGCACCGTCACGGCGGCGGCCCCGTACGCGACGGCGGGATGGTCGCGGAGCCAGCGGGCTGCGGCGAGTACGAGGACGGCGCCGACGGCGAGGGCTGTGCCGTCCAGCCGTAACCGCGCGCGCCCTCGCCCTCCTCGGCGTCTGCGTGTTCTGCGGGCCATCGGATCGTCCCCCTCAGCGGTGGTAGGTGTGGTGATTGCGGCCGAACAGGCCGTGCGCGTGCTGGTGAACGGTGACGTGCGTACGGGCGCCGGTCGTCCACCGGGCGGCGGCGATCAGCAGCACCAGCGCGAGCAGCCCGCCAGTCCCGAGCCCGGCGACGGCGCCGAGGATCTGCCCGACGCCGTAGCCGAGCCCGGCGCCGGCGGCTCCGGCGCCGAGGCCGCCCGCGAGGAGCCGCTGCGCCTGCGGGTCGAGGAGCGGCTGCGGGGTGAGATCCCGAGGCGCGGTGGGCACGGTCGGCTGCTGTACCTCGTAGACGGGCACCATGGCGCCGCCGTACGGCTGGTAGCCGACGATGCGGCGGGCGGCGGCCGGGGCGACGGGCCGGGGTGGGGCGGGCGTGATGTCGTACGGGCGGGCGGGGGTGACGGCGGTGGGTGTCACCGTGCGGCGTACCGGCTCGGGCAGGGGCATCACGAACCTCCGTTCTGGGTCTGGCGGATGCGGGCGAGGACGGGGTCCAGGCCGTCGGGGCGCACGTGCACGGTCCGGGCCCGGGACCCATCCGAGGGGCCGACGACCCCGTGGTGCTCCAGCGCGTCCATGAGCGCCCCGGCCGCCGCGAAGCCGACGCGCAACTTCCGCTGGAGCATCGACGTCGACCCGAACTGCGTGGACACGACCAGCTCGGCCGCCTGACACAACAGGTCCACGTCCACGCCGGGCGGGGCCGGGCTCGTGCTCGGGGCGGGGCGGGGCCGCAGCGCGTACCGGCCGTGCCGCGGCCGGTGCACGTCCGCGTCGGCAGCGAGCCACCGGCCGATGGTCTCCGGGCTCGGCAGGTCCACGTCCGGGCGCGTACGGGAGAGGACGTCCCGGATCGCCTCCGGCCCGATACCCTCCGGACCGGCCTGCGCGACGACCTCCCGGACCAGGGCCTTGCGGGGGTCCTCGGGCCGGGTGCGGGCGGTGTCGATCGCGTCGCCGAGCGCCCCGTCCTCGTCGCCGTCGCCGAATCCGGCGTCGAAGATGGCGCGCGCCTGCGCTTCGAGATCGGGGTCACGGCGCGAGGCATCCTCGATGGACGCGTTGATCTGGCGCATGCGGGCGTCGGCGTCCCGGATCGCGGCGGCAGCCTCGTCGTCGGGCGCACCCTCGGGTCGGGGCTTGCCCCAGTCAGCGGTCACGTCCCGGCGGCGGGGCGCGGCGGGCGGCTGCTCGACGGCCGGGGCCGCGGCGGGCGCCGCCACCACAGGGGCGGCCGCGCTGAACAGATGGGCGGTGCCGTCCCAACGGTGCTCGTACGCCTCGCCCGCGGCCTCCCGCGACAGGGCGTCCAGGGACGGCTGCCGGCCGGAGCAGGCGGCGACGATGTCCGCGATCTGGGTGGGCTTCAACCGGTACGCCTTGAACGGCCTGGCCGGCTCGTCCAACTCCTTGGCGAATCCGCAGCCGGGGTAGGGGGCGTCCTGCGGGTTGAGCCGGTCCGCCCACCCCATGAGGTACGCCAGTTCCGTTTCGTCGCTTTTCATGCCGATCTTCAGCCCGGACTGCTTCACCAACTGCGGCTCCGCAAGAACGTCCTGCGTCGCCCGCAGTGCGGCCGCGTCGACGTTGCAGGCGACGGCGCGGGCCAGCTCCACGACCTGGAGGAGGGCGTCGCCCGCGGCGCGGAGGGTGGTGTCGCGGCGCGCGCGGTGCGAGTACAGCTCGGCGATCTCGTCGGCGGCGATGACGATGCCCGGCACCTGCGGGCTCACCGGGAGCTTGTCGTCGTCGTGCTCGATCATCAGCTGCGCGTAGCCGGGCTTGCGGGCCTTCGCGATCCGCAGCAGCGCCTCGCACATCGCGCGGGCCTTCTCCGGGGTGTCGGCGACCCAGTCGATCGGGGGCTGCCCGTGGCGCCCGGCGGCGTGCCAGGCGCGCAGCCACGGCAGGGCGAGGCCGCCGCCGTTGAGGTCGAGGACCCACGGCAGGCAGTCCGTCATCCGGGCGTAGCCCGCGAGGCCGAGATGCATGCGGTTGGTCTTGCCGCTCCCCTTGCGGCCGACGGTGGTCGCGGTGTTCTGCCGGAGGCACGGCGCGAATGTCGACCCGTCTCGGTGGACGCCCAGCGGCAACGGCCCGTTCATGGACAGGGGGCTGTAGTCCTGCGGGTAGACGACGTCGCCCACGAGGGCGTTCGCGGTGGTGACGTTGATGAGGAACGCGCCGCGGTGCACACCCTGCTGCACCTCTACGCCGCAGCCCTCCGGGAGACGGGCGTCCCCGGCGAGACCGTCCTCATAATTTTTGATCTGCCGCCACGTCGCGCCGCCCGGCGGGGTCTCGCCCTCCAGGGTGTAGCCGCCGCCCTCCTCCCACTGCTCGATCCCGACGACCGTGCAGTTCGACACGTTGCAGACGCGGGCGATCCGGGCCACCCACTGGTCCGCGAGGTCCCGCTGCCCGGCACGGCGCCGAGTCCGTTCCGCCTCCGCGAGCTTCTCCGCGGCACGCTGCTCGGCACGGGTGGCCTTCGTACGGGCACCACCCATCGCCGTACCCAGACCGACCGCACCGGCGGCCAGCGCACCCAGCGCGTGCACCGACCAGGGCCCGCCCGCGAGCGCCCACGAACACCAACCCCCGGCGCCGATCCATGCCGCGGCCCGCAGCGCGAGCGTCCCGCGCGGCGCCTTGGCCTGCACCCCGGCGATGTGGTGCCCCACCAGCCCGGCCGCGGCGACCGCGCCCGCCCACGCCGGGGGTACGTCGGCGACGTACCCGGCGTAGGTGACAGCCAGCGCGGTCCCGGCGGCGCTGATCGGGCCGCTGAGCGGCCCGTGGCCGGACTCCCAGTCGATACTCACAGCTGTGCGTCTCCTCAGATGTTGTTGGTGACGTCCCACTTGGCCTCGGCGTGGATGCCCTTGCGGGGCGTCTCGATACGCGCGAGGTCGGGGGCGTGGATGCGGCGCATGACCGGCGCCAGTTCCTCGGCCAGCTCGGCCGCTTTGATCTGGAGGCCGTGGACCTGCCGCATGATGTCGACGACGGAGTCGTCGAGGGGGAAGTCCTGATCGGCCCTCGCGACGGAGATCTTCATGGCCTCGGCGATGTAGCCGAGGGCCTCGGGGAGCGCCGCGAAGTCCTCCGCGACCTGCAACATCCCGCGCGGCTCGTAGTTGGCGGCGACGCGGGCCATCTCCATGGCGGGCGCGGTGAAGTGGTGTCCGGACATCAGTCCTCCAGGACTTGAGGGTGTGCCGCCGGCGGTCGCGGGGCGGCGTACGAACGAAGCGAGGGGGCCCGGCGTCGCCGCGACGGCCGGGCCGGTCATGTCGGTGCCGTCGCCCTTGCGGGCCGCGCGGCGGTCGCGGGCGGCATCCCGGCGGCGACGCCAGACGCCGAGGGCCTTCTGCCACCCGGCGCGGATACTGCGGCTCCACAGCGCGGCACCGAGCCCGGCAACCCCGGCGATGACCCCGTCCCGGGACGCGGACGCCGCGCGACGGGCGTGACGCCCGGCCCATGTCGCGGCGCGGGCGGCGTGCGGGGCGCCGGCCTTCGCGCCCCGGCCGAGCCCCTTGCCGATACCGCGGCCCGTCGCACCCGCGGCACGACGCGCGGCCGAGGCTGCCCGCTGCGCCGGGGAGCCCTTGCCCGCGGCGGCCCGGGTCAGGTTCCGCAGCGCCTTCTCGGCGGCCCGCTGCTGCTGCCTCTGGCCGCGCGCAGAGCCGCCTCCGTGGCGCCCGCCGCCGCCCGCGCGACCGGAACCGGAACGCAGGCCGGAACCGGACTTCAACCCGGCACCCGCACCGCGGCCCTTCCCCGCGCCGCCACGACCCGCACCCGTAGCGCCGTGCCCGGCAGGCTGCTTACGCCCCGACCCCGTGCCGCCCGCCGCACCGCTACGGCCACCGGGGCGCCCGGCGCCACGCTGCGACCCGCCACCGACGCCACCGCCACGACCCGCGCGACCGGCGCCGGTGCCGCCACGGTGACGCCCACCCCCGCCGCCACCGGACCCGCCACGACGTCCACCACCCAGACCGCCACGGCCCGCCCCGAACCCGAGACGGTTCCGCACGCTACGGCGACGCAGCACCACCGCCGCGGCGGCGGCCGTACCGACCCCCGCCACAGCGCCCACCACGCCCATGGCGCCCGCCGCCTGATACAGCGCGGTGGCGCCCATCGTGGCGCTGTTGCCGACCCCGACGACGACCGGTTCGATCGGCACCCCACGCCGACGTGCAGGCGCCGGCGGCTTCGGCGCCGCGCCCCCCGTCGACGCCGTCGGCGCAGGGGTGGCCGCAGGTGCCGGCGCGACCTGTGGCTGCGCCGGTACGGGCGGGTCAGGTGCCGCCGCGGGCGCGGGCGGCGGCTGCGTCTTCGTGTCCGGCATCAGCACGTCCTCTCGGTGTACGAACTCTGATCCGCGGTCTGATCCGCGTTCTGATCCGAGGTCTGACGGGGTGGGGTATGCGCAGGCGGGAGGGGGGCCGGGGTCGGCCCGATCAGGATCAGGATCAGGATCAGAATCATGATCAGGATCACGTTCCGGTCATCGGGCGGACGTTGTCGGAGCCCAGCGCCGCCAGCTCGGGGTGCTCGGCCTCCAGCTCGCGCCGGAGCTTGTTCGCGAACTGCCGCGAGTCGTGCGGGTGGCGAGCGGCCTTGAGCGCGTCGACCATCTCGCCCTCGTAGGGGCGGCGGCCCAGCGCGTGGTACAGCTCGCGGATGGTCTCCTTGGCCGCGGTACGGCCGCTCTTGGTGGCGCTCTTGGACGCCTTGCCGGTGGCCTTGCGGGGCGCCTTCGTGGCGCCACCGTCCACCGTGGCGGGGCGCTCCGTAGCGGGGCCCGTGGCGTCGCCTGTGGCGCCACGGCCGCTCTCCTTGTGGCGCTCCGGAGCGGGTCCGGTGGCGCTCTGGGGCGTGGCGCCGTGGCGCTCCAGAGCGGGTGCCGTGGCGCCCTGGAGCGCCGGGAGCGTGGCGGTCCGGGGCGCTACGGGAGCGCCCGCCAAGGGCGCCTTCGTGGCGGGCGCCACGGTGGCGCCCTCGATCTGCCAGGGCGCTACGAGGTTCATCGTCGCGAGCGTGTTCGCGTTGCGGCGCGCCGCGAGAAGGAGCATCAGCCGCTCCCGCTGCTCGGCGTCGGCGCCGATCTGGGCCCGGTCCACAGCGACCGCGAGGCGCCGCGACGTACGCGTGTGCCGCCGCCCGCCCGCCTTCAGATCGGCCAGACGAGCGGCCAGGGCGACCGCCCGGAATGTCGCCCGGTCCCGGCTGATCTGTGCCGCGTCCCGGCCACGGCGGGCGAGACCAAGGCGGGCGAGGAGCCGCTCGCGGGCCTCGCGGGCGACGATGGCGAGGAGCCCCTGCGAGTCCGCATCGGGCTTCGCGTGCCGCAGCTCGATCCCCATCGCGAGGTGCCACAGGACGGCGGCGAGGACGGGGCCGACGACGGCACGGACGGTTCCGCCGACGACACCGGACTCCGAGTAGGCCGGGATCACCTGCACTCCGGTGATGGCCCACACCAGCAGGCCCGGGGTCCCGGGCGCCCCGGCCGTCTTGAGGTTCTGGCGCGCCATCAGCGCGCACGCGAACAGCGCCAGTTCGGCGGCGGCGAACATCGCGGCGCGCTCGACGGGCGACGCCATGTCCAGCCGGTGGGTGGCGAACCGCCAGCTGGTGTCCCCGCTGTAGGCGGTGCAGGCTGCGGCGGCGAGCGCCGCGACGCGCACGGCGGCGGGCGTACGGTCCCGGCTACGGCGCGCCTCGCGGCGGGCTGTGATGGCTACGGACAGGCGTCGCCCGACGGCGGCCACGGCCAGCACGAGAAGTACCGCGGCGACCGCGGCCAGTGCGAGGGGCACGGGGGCGAGGGCGGGAACGGGCACGCCTTCCTCCAAGGACAGAACGGGTGGGGGGTGGTCAGAACTGGTTGGGTTCGATCGCGAAGAAGACGACGTTGCCCCCGGACACGGCCGGGTTCTCACGCTCGACGTGACGCCGGATGTCCATGTAGGCGTCGAGCCGGGTCTGCCCGGGGAGAGGGGTGTAGGTGAAGGACGACGTGCTGGAGATGAGGCCGCCTCGGACGGGCTTGGAGAGGGTGATCACCACGTGGTGCGTGCCCTGGGTCGGCGTGTGGGTGGGCATGGGGCTCCGTTCGGGTCGTGCGGAAGGGGAGGGCGTGGGGCCGTGATGCTCCGGCGGCTCCCGTTGGTGCACCGCCCCAGGCGATGCACCGCAGGCAGTCGTCAGCACATTTCGCGGTACTCCTCCAGCGCGTCACATCCGGTCCGCAGCAGGTGCTCGGCGCGGGCCAGCAGGACCGGGCGCTGCTCGGCGGCGGCGGTCGGGACGTCGGCGAGGTACACGGCGGCGGCGGTCAGGTCCTCGGCGTACAGGAGGTCGACCGCAGCGGCGTTCTCCGCGGCGGCGGCGAGCTGCGCGGCGAACGTCGCTAGGTCGTCGGTCGTCTCCTCGTCGGCGACGAACGCGACGTCGTCGGCGTAGCGGGTGATGATGTCGCGCCCGATGTCGATGGTGCTGGTCATGGCCTTCCCTTCGGGTTGTGGGCCGGTCGGTCTGTCCGGCCCCTCGTCGTCCGGGGCTGTCCCGGCTCCCCTCACCGCCCGGCACGCGCCGGGCGGATCAGGCAACCGGTCAGTCGCCGTAGGGGAGGCCGTGGCGGCTCAGCCATTCGCCCTCGTAGTCGCGGCGCCCGACCGCCTCGAACGACGCCCGCGCGTCGTCGACTTCGCTGTCGGTCATCTCGCCCGAGGTCTTGTTCGCCCAAGACTTGCCAGTCAGGTCGGGCCAGCGGTCTGCGGATCCCATGACGTTCCCTTCGGGGTTGTGGCCGGTACGTCCGGCCCCACCGCACCCGCCAGCCCCGGGAGGGCTGGTTGGCGCAGAAGGGTCAGAGGGACTCGCCGGGGAGACGCTGCGGGAGGCGAGCGGGCTGGTCTGGCGGGGCAGAGGTCCGACCGTGCTCCGGCTCCGGCTCAGCCACGGCGGTCGCCCGTCTTCCGGAGCGCGTCGAGTACGGTCTCCGTCAACTCGGCGGGCAGGAGGCCCTTGTCGATCGCGGCGAGCATCGCGAACTCGCGGGCGAGCCGCTCGCGGCCGTTCATCAAGTTGCAGCCGAGGCCGCGGTTGAGTCGCTCGTTCTCCTCGACGCACTTACGCAGCAGCGCGGCGGCATCCTCCAGGTACTCGGACATCAGACCGTCACCCCCGCGAGGCTGGGGTCGGCGGCGAGGAGCGCCTCGGCGAGGTGCAGGCCGGACGGGGTGAGCCGTTCCCGCTCGACGAGGTCGGCGGCGTACAGGTCCATCAACGCCGACGCGTTCTTCGACTCGACGTGGTGGTCCGGCCGCACGGCGGCCCGCACGAGGATGCGCTGCTGGATGTACGGCATCGGCGTCGTCACGCGGCACCCCCGGTGAGGTTCGCGGCGCGACCGAAGACGCGGGCCGTCACCCGGGCGTTCATCCGGTCCAGCACCTTCTCGTCCGCGGCACGCTGCTCACGGGTGGTGAGGGTCTCCGCGTACGCGTCCACCCAGCGGCGGCGGTCCGCGGCGAGCAGGGAGACGGGGTCGGGGTCGGGGGTGTTCATCGGCCACCGCCCTGCACGGCCTCGATCACGGCCAGCTCGTCGGCCATCGCGTCCAGCCGGTCGCAGTGCGCCCGCACCTTCGCGGCCTGCGCACGCAACTGCTCCGCGTTCAGGTCCGTCCACGCGCCGCCACCGGCGTCCACGGCCGCACGAACCGGGGCCTCACCCGACAGGTCCGTGAGGTAGGCCGCAAGCGGCCCGCCGGGGATCGCGACCGGGGCGGACTCGTGGCCCTGATGCACGCCGTGGGCGTCACACCACGGCACCGGGCACGCGGGCCCCACCGTGCCCAAGATCTCGGGGGTAGAATCCATCAGGTCCCTCCTAGGGGGATCAAGGCCCCGGCAGCGGTTGCGTCGCTGTGCGGGGCCACACGTTTGTCAGGCAGCGCCGGGCGCCGGGTTGAGGTACTCGACGACCGCAGTGCGCGGGATGCGGATCAGGCTGCGGCGTACGGTCCCGCTGCCGCGCGCGATGGAGCGCATGCGCCCCGCCGCGACGGCCCGGTAGACCGTCGCCTCGTGGACCCGGAGCATGTCGGCCACCTGCTGGACGGTGAGTGATTCCTCCAGCTCTGCCAGGGCGGCGTCGAGCTCGTCGGGCTGGGCCACGGGCAGGTCTCCTCTCAAGGTCGAGTACCTGCGTAGACAGGTGACTCGTCGTGCTCGAAAGGTAGCCCCTTTGAACCTGTCTACGCAAGAGCAGCGAGACGAGTCGACTCCGGTCGAGGAGCAGGCAACACGAGAAAGCGCCCCGACCCGGAGGTCGAGGCGCTGGCGAAGGCGCAGATCAGACGGCGATCTCGTACCGGAAGGTGTGTCGATCGGCGGGAATCCGGGAGTCCAGAACCTCCACGGGGAGGCCAACCGTGTCGTACGCCGTGCGGAGAACACGAGCGAGCGGGACACCGACGGGAATGTCGAGCGACTGCTTCTCGTGGGGGTTCGGCATCCGAATGTCGATCTCCTCCACGAACTGCACGACGCGGCGGCGGATCGGGCCTTCGGGGTCTTCGATCACGCCCTGTACGCCGCCGCGGATGGGGCGAGCCTCGGCGATGCGGGTGCCCGACACCAGCTCGGGGTCGTAGTAGCCGTCCACCAGTTGGGCGGGCTCGTCGTCGATCAGAAAGAGCCGACGCCGGAGGAGGACGTTCGAGCCCGGCTCCACTCCGAGCAGGTGCGCGATGTCGTCGGCGGCCGGGACCTCCAAGACGTCCAGGATCTTCTGGCGGGGACGCCGGCCCTGGGCTTCCACCTCGGCGTTGAAGTTGGACTTCCCCGTGGCCTGCCGGTTCCGGTAGGTGGCGCCGGTCTGCCGAAGTGCCAGCTTCGGTCGCTCCCGGACGATCGGCGCGCGCCCCTGCGTGGAAGTGACGAGCCGCTCGGCCACCAGCTCATCGATCGCCCGGCGGATGGTCGCACGGGCGCCCCCGTACTGGGCGCGCAGGTCGGCGGCGGAGGGAAGCCTGTCACCGGGGCGCAGCTCGCCCGTGTTGATCTGCGTTCTCAGGTCATTCGCAATTACCTCGTAGATCTTTGGCATGTCTAGGACTCCTGGCTGAGTGGCTACACATGTCAGGGTATCCCTGACAACGGGTTTCACCCCTATGCTGCGCGCGCCTGCCATCCTGACCAGCGGCTTACCTCGATAACCATCATCGAACCCGCTGGGTGCACCTCCTGGTACTGGGGGTACTTGTCCACAAGGATTGAGACAAGTTCACCCTCATCGGCGGCGGCCGCGACCCGCGCCGCGCCATCTGCACGCACCCACCAGAGGGCATCCCAGTCGTCCGAGTAGTGATCGACCAGCAGCGAAACGGCAGGGTTCGACTCGACGTTCCGGAGGCGCTTCAAGCGCGTGCTCGTCTTCGGCTTGTGGTCGACCGCGATTCCGATCACGTCGCCTCGGATCGCGAACGTCGCAGGGACGAGGTGGGGGCGCCCTTCAGCATCCGCTGTCGCCAAGCGCAGCACGCGAGCGTCCGTGAACAAGACTCGGCTCTGCTCCGTCGTAAGGCGCATGCCGCCACGCTATCGACCGGGGAGTCAGTCGCGGTACTCGCACTCCTTGCATCCGCCTCACTGAACAGTTACGGTCACACTAGGTAACCTGTCTATGCAGGTTCAGGCTGAGGGGCTCTATGACCATAGGAAGCAAGCACGCGAGCGGGATTCTGTGCCCGACGCACCGGACGTACGGCTTGAGCTGCAAGGAGTACGAGACCCTGTGGACTCGCTGTGGTGGCTGCTGCGAGTCATGCGGTCGTCAGCTCCGGCTCAACGCCAGCGATCGGGTAATCGACCATGACCACCGGTACGGCAACACGGCGGTGCGCGGGATCATCTGCGCATCCTGCAATCAGTACCTGTGTCAGATCGAGAGCCCGCGGATCAACCCCGTCTTCCCGGCCGGACCGGGGCGCCACTTCGCCTCGTACTTCCAACGCGCATGGTTCACCCGAGCCGGACGCGACGAGGAGGACGCTCCTCCCGAATACCTCGACCATGCTGCCGTCCGGAAGCACATCCGCAAGTGGTCGACGAAGAACCGCCACCTGCACACGGTCGCCCCCAAGGCTGTCGTCGTGCCGACCGACCAGGTGCGCGAGTTGGTGCGTATCCTCCGGGCCGCCATGTCCCCGCAGGCGTTCGCGCGCCTGGCGAAGCTGATCAACGAAGAGGCGGCCATCCCGAAACGCCTGACACCCCCGGCGGCGCAGAGCTGGAGGAATCCCTCGCCACCCAAGGGGAATACCCCACCGAGATAGCCGCCCGCCACGTCCCGCCCCGTCCTCGTCGAGGGTGGGGCTTCGCTGTTTCGCGCCGACGTTTTCAGGCCAGCTCGGGGACGCCTTCCGAGGGGGTACACCTCCGCACAGGGGGTGTGTAGGTCTTACTCACTTTTTCGAGTAGCCCAAGGCCAGAGGGGTGCATGTGACACGACTCTTGCTGGTCAGACCGCCAATATTGCGACGGGGCCGCCAATTTTGGCGGTGCGGCCTGCGGCGGATTCCGCATGTGGGCGACATGGCCGAGTCTGTGCGTCGCCTAGGGTTCTGGAGCAGCACGGCGGCCGGGTGTTGGAGCACCCGGCCGCCGCAAAAACGGCAGGTCACAGCCTGCCGATGAGCACTTCCCTACATGCAACGAAGGAGATGCGATGCCGAGTGTAGGTGACATTTTCGCGGTGCCGCGAGCGTGCCCGTCGTGGTGTGCGGCGGGCCGTTCGGGTGTACCGCATCAGGGCTGCGAGGGCGACGAAGTGTCGTTGAGGGCGCCGGACGGACAGGTGCTGTTGTCGGCGTCTCGGTTTCGGGGTGACGGGCAGGGCGCGCGGCCGGTGCTTGCGGTGCATCCGGGGGCCGGGTGCGTCGAGCTGGACGCGGAGGGGGTCGAGGCGCTGCGGCGTAACGTCGCGGAGTTCAACTCCGGGCTGGCGCTGCTTTCGGAGTAACTCGACGAGCGACCGTTGACGACTGCGCCCCCACCCGGACTTGGGTGGGGGCGCAGCTGTTTCATTCGTCGCGCGTGCCTCGTTCTTGATCACGTGTCCACTGGTCTACGAGATCCGTGTTGCGACGCATCGCGGCTCGGAGTTGCTTCCGCTGGAACCGGTCACGCCCCTCCTCTACTACCTGCTGCCAGCCCTCACGCCCGTCAGCAAGGCGTTCCGCAACGAGGAACTCGATGATGTCTTCGATACACGGACGGAAGCGTTTACCTCCGACCGGGAAGTGCAGCTTGTCGAGGGGGCGCCCGATGTCGCCGTCGCGATTCAGCTTCTCAAGGGCCGGGGACGTGCCGTGAATCTGTAGGTGCGCGCCCGTGTAGTGCTCCTTCTCGCGCTCGAAGTCGAAGTGACACAAGCAGGCGCCCAGGTCCTCATCGGCGAAAATCCCGCAGAACGAGGAGTGCACAGCGAGGTAGCGGTCCTCGTCGTCCATCCGCACCTGGTACGAGAGGCTCATCCACGAGCGCGCCTTCTTATTGGTGATCCCTAGAGGGAAACCTTTGGGCTGCGTCGGGTTGGTTCTCGACAGCCCGGCACCGATGGTGAAGACGGGTCGTCCTTGTGCGGGACGCTGCACCGCGATCATCCGTACATGCTGGCAGATCGTCTTGTTGAGGGTGTTCTGGATCTGCTGGGCAAAGCTGCGCGCCTCTTGGCTGAGGTCAGAGGTCAACCGTGCCGCCGATGGAGACCCACAGGGCATGCGCCTGAGCAGAGGTGAAGCTCCGATCGTGAGCTTGCTTCTCAAGTTCGGCATACGTCAGGCCGAGATCACGTAGAGATCCCTTGGCGGCACTGCGGAACTCATCTGCTGTGACGACGATCAGGGTGTCGTCGTCGTGATCTGCCAAGTGCTCGTCTATCACGGTCATCGCCGCTTCCCCCTTCGTGATGCAGTGTTGCTCGTATGTCTACTGTCTCGCCTCGGTCTGACACTGTGCCGCACAACCTCGAGTCCCTCTAGAGGGGTGCCCTGATTGGCTGATCGGTTACCTCCACAGTGGTAGGCACTGAACGTCTGCACGCGGGTGCTCATGTCAACGGTCGGCCTGAGCGGACCAGCTCGGCGAGGTCGGCTTCGAGGGCGTGGGCGATCGCGATGTACCAGTCGATGCGTCCGGCGCGTACGCCGGTCTCGATGCGGTAGATGGTGTCGCGGGAGACGCCTGCGCGTTCGGCGAGCCCTTCCTGCGTGAGGTTGGCCTCGAGGCGGGCGGCTGCGATGTTGCGGCCGATCTGCTGGCGTACGGCGAGGGTGCGCGCGCTGGGCGGTTCTGCGGGGGCTGGCACGCGGCCAACGCTTCGGCGGCATGATCAACATGTCAGTCGCCATTCGGCAGCAGTTTTTGATCAATGGGTTCGGGGGTAGGCGACTACGTCTCGGGCTCCGTCGCGATGTGCCGCCCCCAGGCGCTGTCGCGGCGGCGCGGCGCCCCTGCTCCGGCTATGGCCGGGGTGGGGGCGCTTTCGTGCGGTCACCGGTTTTGTCATTCACCGCGGGGACGTGCTGGGGGCGGCGCCTGGCGGTGCGCCCCCGTGGGGGTCCCGTACCGGATCGGGCCCCGGCGGTCGTCATCCAGCGTCATTGAGCGGCATCGAATAGCGCCCGAATGTCCCACTTTCCGTAATCACCGCAGGTCACAATGGGGTAAAGGAACAGGTTCAAGTCCCGTCATTCACCCTCGTAGATCAAGGGCCGACCCGTGGGAACGGGTCGGCCCTTGATCGTGCTCCGGCGACCATCGCAGCGCTCGGCACTCGGTGCCGGCGGTGCTTCGCTGGGATGATCGTCGAGAGCTGACCGTACGACGACAGGCCCCGTCCGGGTCTCCTTGGACGGGGCCTCTCGCTGCTCTCAGCAACAGGTGGCCACACGGCTGCCTTCGGAGGCTTCAGGTGTCGAGTTCGACGCGGAGCCTGAGCCAGCGGCCGAGGGCGTAGTCGACTTGCATCATGTCGGTGTGGTCGAGGTGGTCCACGGGGTCACCGTCGACGTAGCTGGTGTCGATGGTGCGGACCTGGTCGATGAGCGCGAGGGTGTCTCGGCCGGCTATGTGGAGCCGGGGTCGGAAGATGGCGTCCTGGGCCCTGGTGGAGGTGGGAATGATCGTGGCGGTGGTCCACATGTCCGGGCTGTCGCTGACGACGATCCCCAGCCGCTTGCCGCGTTGCTCGCGCCCGCGCTTGGCGTCGCCGAGATCCACTCGGTAGACGGAACCGCGGATCACCGCTTGATGGTCCGGCGCTGAGCGGCGGCGTGGAGGCGGTGCAGCTTCCAGTTGGCGGTGCGGTGCGAACCAGCGCGTGCGGCGGCGAGGAGAAGTTGCCGTTGCGCTGCGGTCATTCCACGTACACGGCTTCTCGGGCCTTCTTGGGCCGACTTGGCCAAGCTCCGCACCCACGAGTGCATCGCCGCGCCCTTGACGTCCGGCAGCGGGCCGTAGCCGTCTTCGCCCCACGAGGGGCGTGGCCCCTCTGCCGCTCCGAACAGCTCGGACTCGCCGGGCCGGTCGCTCAGCGCTTGGCCAGGACGCTGCCCGCCTCGGTCGTAGGTCCAGTCGTCGGGCTCGTCGGACAGGTCTTCGCCGCTGGCCGCGATCCGTTCCATGTCCTGCCGGGCTTGTGCCTGCCACTGATTGTCGTCGAGGGCTCGCAAGGCCCGCCGGAGGACGTCGGAGGTGGATTCGTTGGGTCGCTTGTGGGCTTGGATTATCTCGTCGTCTTGAGGTGTGGGACGAAAGCCAACGCTCATGACTCCGAGCGTACAACTTTTGTCCAACAAGCGGAGGCCCCAAGCGGTCAGTCACCCTCGCACCAGGACCCGTGGTGGAACCGGTGCCCCCTTGGTAGCCACGCGCGCCCGCACATGACTCCGTACGCACGTACGAGCACTCTGCGTGCAACCCTTTGCCGTGTCCGGTGGTCTCCCCTCCACACCCCCCGCTCCGTACGACGACACCCTGGAGCGCCCATGAGCCACCACCCCGGACCGCAGCCGCCTCCCCCGATGCCGCCCCATCCCGGGCCGCCCGCCGGACAGATGCGCAGGCGCGGGAAGTTCTGGCTGGTCATCGCCGTCGTGTGGTTCCTGACCTTCGCCTGTACCGGCGCCCTCACGGCTGGTGAGGACGGCGGGGGCGGGAAGGGGAAGGCGGCGCCCGCGCCGACCGTCACCGTCACGAGGACCGCGGTGCCGAAGGCCGCGGAGCGGAAGCCCGAGCCGGGCCCGACCGTGACCGAGACGGAGCGGGTCGAGGTGGAGGTGACCGAGACGGTCACCTCACGGCCGGACCCCGCGCCCGCGGACGACGACGGTACGGGTGGTGCTCCGGGTGGGGACACCGGGGGCGGTGGCAGCGTGTACTACGACAACTGCACCGACGCCCGCGAGCGGGGCGCCGCCCCCGTCCACCGCGGCGAGCCCGGCTACGGCAGCCACCTCGACCGGGACGGGGACGGCATCGGCTGCGACACCTGAGCCGCGAGCGGCGCGCACGCGCCCCGGCCCCGCGCGGTCGTGCGCGGGGCCGGGGCGGTGGGGACGGGGCCGGGGGCCGGGGCGGGGGCTAGACGACGCGGACCCCGCGGTCCGCGAGGTACGCCACCGGGTCGACGTCCGAGCCGTACCCCCGCTTGCTGCGGACCTCGAAGTGGAGGTGCGGACCGGTGCTGCGGCCGGTGTTGCCGGACTTCCCGATCACGGTGCCCGCCTTGACCCGGTCACCCTTGCCGACCTGCCGCTTCGAGAGGTGGGCGTAGAGCGTGTACTTGCCGTCGTCCATCCGGATCGTGATGGCCTCCCCGTACGAACCGGAGGTTCCGGAGAAGACCACGGTGCCGGAGCCGACCGAGCGGACCGTCGTGCCCACCGGTACGGCGAGGTCGACGCCGGTGTGGTGGCCGGAGGCCCAGTCGCCGCGGACGCCGTAGGGCACGGAGACCTTGACGTCGGAGAGGGGGCTCGCCCAGGAGCCGGGCGGGCCGGCGGGCCAACTGCCGTACACGTGTGCGCTTTCCGCCTGCCAGGGTCCGCTGACCGCGTACGGTTCGGAGTCTGCCACCGGGTCTTCGTACGCGCGGGGCGCGGCGTGTGCCGTGCCCGCTCCGGCCAGGCCCCAACTGCCGCCCAGGAGGAGGGCGCCGGTCAGCGTGCCGCAGACCGCGCGACGGAACGGTGCTGTCGAGCGTCGAGTCGCTGCATCCATGCCAGAGAGCCAAGACCAGCCCGCGAGCCACCGCACCCCCGCGCGGTCCGTACGGGTGACGGACGGGTGACGGCCCGGACGTACGGGTGACGGACCGGCAGAACGCGCTCCCCGACGGGCCCTGACGGCCCGCCAGCCGCGCGGGAAGCCGTACGAGGCGGCACGAAGCGAGCGCGGCGCCCCCCGCTCACGCCGAGCCGCGCCGTACCAGCTCCGTCGGCAGCACCACGTGCGGCCGCTCCGCGGACCGCTCCCTGATCTGGTCGAGCAGCACCCGCGCCATGGTGCGCCCCATCTCCTCGATGGGCTGCCGCACGGTGGTCAGCGGCGGGTCCATCTGCCGGGCCATGGCCGAGTCGTCGAAGCCGACCAGCGCGACGTCGTCGGGCACCTTGCGGTCCGCCTCGCGCAGCGCGGCGCGGGCGCCCGCGGCCATCAGGTCGGAGGCGCAGAAGACGGCGTCCAACGCGGGTGCGCGCGCGAGGAGTTCGCGCATCGCGCGGTGGCCGCCGCGCTCGGTGAAGTCGCCGTGGGCGACGAGCGTGTCCGCGGGCCGGTGCCCGGCGGCGCGGAGCGCGTCGCGGTAGCCCTCCAGGCGGCACTGGGCGACGTACATGTCGAGCGGCCCGGTGATCGTCGCTATGGTCCGCCGCCCCCGCGCGGCGAGGTGCGCGACGGCGAGGGCGGCGCCGCCGGAGTTGTCCGAGTCGACGTACGGGACGGACTCGGCGCCGGAGCGGCGGCCGTTGAGGACCGCGGGCATGTCGTAGCGCTCCAGCAGGTCCGGCAGCGGGTCGTCGTGGTGCACGGAGACGAGCAGTACGCCGTCCACGCGGCGGGCCGCGACGAACTGCGCGAGGCGGTCGCGCTCGCGCTGGTCACGTACAAGAGTCAACAGCAACTGCATGTCCGTGTCGGCCAGTTCCGAACTGACGCCGCGCAGGACGCCGGAGAAGTACGGCTCGGCGAAAAGCCGCGTCTCGGGCTCGGGGACGACCAGGGCGATGGCGTCGGTGCTGCCCGCGGCGAGGGCGCGGGCGGCCCGGTTGGGCACGTAGCCCAGCTCGGTCACGGCGCGCAGCACGGCGGTGCGCGTACGGTCGCTCACCCGCGGTGATCCGTTGATGACGCGGGAGACCGTGCCGCGTCCGACGCCCGCGCGACGGGCCACTTGTTCCAGCGTCGGGCGGCCGCCGGGGTGCCTGTCCACCACTCCCATGCACAGCTCCCCGCTCGGGCCGCAGATAACAGAATCATTCAACTACATCACGTTGTGGGGCGATCCCTGCGTGACCCTTGACACTCCGCACCCTGTCCGTAACTCTTCAAGCCATCACACATGGGAGCGCTCCCAACCCGGTTTTTCCCTTCATGTCCCGTACATTCGGGAGGTTGCGATGCACGGCAGCAGGACCCGCTCATCCTCGTTCCGCCTGGCCGCGTTCGGCCTTGTCGCCGCACTCGGCGGCGGGCTGCTCGCAGGGTGCGCTTCGGACGACTCGGACTCGGGCGGCGACGGGGAGAAGGTCGAACTCTCCATCGGCGTCTTCGGTGTCTTCGGCTACAAGCAGGCCGGTCTCTACGACGAGTACGAGAAGCAGAACCCCAACGTCACCATCAAGGAGAACTCCACCGAACGCAACGAGGACTACTACCCCGCGCTGCTGAACCACCTCTCCGCGAACAGCGGGCTCCAGGACATCCAGGCCGTCGAGGTCGCCAACATCAACGAACTGGCCGGTATCCAGGCCGACAAGTTCGTCGACCTCGGCAAGGAGTCCGCCGTCAGCAAGGACGACTTCCTCCCGTGGAAGTGGGACCAGGCGAAGGCCGAGGACGGCAAGGTCATCGGGGTGGGGACCGACATCGGCCCCATGGGTGTCTGCTACCGCAAGGACCTCTTCGAGAAGGCCGGGCTGCCGACCGAGCGCGAGGAGGTCGGCAAGCTGTGGGCCGGTGACTGGTCCAAGTACGTGGACGCCGGCGAGAAGTACATGAAGAAGGCGCCGGGGAAGACGCACTTCACCGACGGCGCGGCCGGTGTCTACAACGGCGCCGTCTCCAGCTACGCCGAGAAGAACTACGACAAGAGCGGCAAGCTGATCTACAAGGACAGCCCCGCCGTGAAGACCTCGTGGGACCTGGCGATGCGGTCCGTCGAGGGCGGCATGACCGCGAAGCTGAAGCAGTTCGACACCGAGTGGGACCAGGCGTACGCCAACGGCGACTTCGCCAGCGTCGTCTGCCCGCCGTGGATGCTCGGCTACATCAAGGAGAAGGCGGGCGACAAGGGCGCCGACCAGTGGGACGTCGCCGCCGCGCCGAAGCCCGCCAACTGGGGCGGCTCGTTCCTCTCCGTGCCCGCCTCCGGTCCGCACAAGGAGGAGGCCGTGAAGCTCGCGGCCTGGCTGACGGCGCCGGAGCAGCAGGCGAAGCTGTTCGAGAAGCAGGCCAGCTTCCCCAGCTCGCAGGCGGCGTACGAGCTGCCCGCGGTGAAGGACGCCAAGCACGAGTACTTCGGTGACGCGCCCATCGGGAAGATCTTCTCCGACGCGGCGAAGGACATCCCCACGGCGATCCTCGGCCCGAAGGACCAGGTGATCGGCGAGACCATCGGGAACGTCGGCATCCTCCAGGTCGAGCAGCAGGGCAAGTCGCCGGACGAGGGCTGGAAAGCGGCGGTGAAGGCCATCGACAACGCGATCGACGAGTGACCGGGGCCCTTCGATGACCTCTGAGGACCTCGGCACCGCGTCCCCCGTGAAGACGGGGGACGCGGTCCCGCCGCCGGCACCGGACGCGCCCGCCGACCGCGCCGGCGGCGGCGTCGACAAGGGCGCGCCGGACGACCGGGAGGCGCGCCGCGCGGCCCGCCGCAGCCGCCGCTACCAGCGGGACGCGCGCTGGAGCCCGTACGCGTTCATCTCGCCGTTCTTCGTGTTCTTCGCGGCCTTCGGCCTCTTCCCGCTGCTGTACACGGGCTGGGCGTCGCTGCACAAGGTGTCGCTGCACACGCCGACGCAGATGGAATGGGTCGGGCTGCGCAACTACTCCCGGCTGCTGGAGGACGACTTCTTCTGGCAGGCACTCCGGAACACGTTCACCATCGGTGTCGTCTCCACCGTGCCGCAGCTGCTGATGGCGCTCGCGCTGGCGCACATGCTCAACTACCGGCTGCGCGGCTCGATGTTCTTCCGCGTCGTGATGCTCACGCCGTACGCCACGTCCGTGGCCGCCGCGACGCTGGTCTTCGCGATGCTCTACGGGCGCGACTACGGCATGATCAACTGGGCGCTCGGCTCGGTCGGCATCGACCACGTCGACTGGGAGAACGGCACGTGGACCTCGCAGTTCGCGATCTCCACGATCGTGATCTGGCGCTGGACGGGCTACAACGCGCTGATCTACCTCGCCGCCATGCAGGCCGTCCCCGACGACCTGTACGAGTCGGCCTCGCTCGACGGGGCCTCCCGCTGGCAGCAGTTCCTGCACGTGACGATCCCGTCGCTGCGCCCGACGATCCTGTTCACCGTCGTCGTCTCGACGATCGGCGCGACCCAACTGTTCGGTGAGCCGCTGCTGTTCGGCGGGACCCAGACGGGCGGGGCCTCGCACCAGTACCAGACGCTGGGCCTGTACATGTACGAGCAGGGCTGGTTCAACTTCCATCTCGGCCGGGCGTCCGCCATCGCCTGGACGATGTTCCTGATCCTGATCGTGATCGGCCTGCTCAACTGGCTGGTCGCCCGACGGCTCCAGAAGAGCGACTGAGGGGGATGCGTCATGGCACGACGCGCCGGTAGGCAACTGCACGGCGGCCCGGTGACCTACGGGGTGCTGGCCGTCTTCGCCCTCGGCTCGCTCTTCCCGCTGGTGTGGACGGCGATCGCCGCGTCCCGGGACAACCAGCGGCTCGCGGAGACGCCGCCGCCCCTCTGGTTCGGCGGCAACCTCTTCGACAACCTGTCGACGGCGTGGACCGACGCCAACATGGGCAAGGCGCTGCTGAACACGACGGTGGTGGCCGGTTCGATCGCGATCACCACGGTCCTCTTCGCCACCCTGGCCGGCTTCGCCTTCGCCAAGCTGCGCTTCCGGGCGAAGAACCTGCTGCTCCTGCTGGTGATCGGCACGATGATGGTGCCGCCGCAGCTGAGCGTCGTCCCGCTGTTCATGGCGATCGCCGAGCTGGAGTGGACCAACCACCTCCAGGCGGTGATCCTGCCGATGATGGTGAGCGCCTTCGGGGTGTTCTTCATGCGGCAGTACCTGGTCAGCGCGCTGCCCACCGAACTCATCGAGGCGGCGCGGGTGGACGGGGCGCACAGCCTGCGGGTCGTGTGGCACGTCGTGTTCCCCGTCGCGCGGCCGGCGATGGCGGTGCTGGGCATGCTGACGTTCGTCATGGCGTGGAACGAGTTCTTCTGGCCGGTCATCGCGCTGACGCAGGAGAACCCGACCGTCCAGGTGGCCCTGACCGGGCTGGGCCGGGGCTACATCCCCGACCAGTCCGTGATCATGGCGGGCGCGCTGCTCGGGACGCTGCCGCTGCTGATCGCGTTCGCGCTGTTCGGCAAGCAGATCGTGGGCGGCATCATGCAGGGCGCCGTCAAGGGCTGACCCTTCCCCGGCGGGCGGCCACGTACCGGCCCCCGCCGGGCTCGCGGGGTCCACCGCCGCGTACCCGTATCCGTACCCTCCTCCAACGCGATCACGAATGGGAGCGCTTCCATGACCGACCCCGCCGCCGACGGCAGCAGCGGACCCTCCACCGCCCCCGTCAGCTTCCCCGCGGACTTCCTCTGGGGCACCTCCACCGCCGCGTACCAGATCGAGGGCGCCGCGCAGGAGGACGGCCGTACGCCGTCGATCTGGGACACGTTCGCGCGGCAGCCGGGTGCGGTCTTCGAGGGCCACAACGGCGACACCGCGTGCGACCACTACCACCGCTACCCGCAGGACGTGGACCTGATGGCCGGGCTGGGGATGGGCGGTTACCGCTTCTCCGTCTCGTGGCCGCGCGTCCAGCCGACCGGGCGCGGCCCGGCCGTGCAGAAGGGCCTCGACTTCTACCGCTCGCTCGTCGACGAGCTGCTGGAGAAGAACGTCACGCCGCTCCTCACCCTCTACCACTGGGACCTCCCGCAGGAGTTGGAGGACGCGGGCGGCTGGCCGGAGCGCGACACGGCGTACCGCTTCGCGGAGTACGCCCAGCTCGTGGCCGACGCGCTCGGGGACCGCGTGTCCATGTGGACGACCCTCAACGAGCCCTGGTGCAGCGCCTTCCTGGGCTACGGCTCCGGCGTCCACGCCCCCGGCCGTACGGACCCCGCCGCCGCCCTGCGCGCCGCGCACCACCTCAACCTCGGCCACGGCCTCGCCACCCAGCGGCTGCGCGCCGCGCTGCCGGAGGACGCGCGGCTGTCGGTGAGCCTCAACCCGGCGTACGTGCTGGCCCGTACGGACTCGGAGGCCGACCGGGACGCCGCCCGCCGGATCGACGCGCTGGCCACCCGGGTGTTCAGCGGGCCGATGCTGCACGGGCGTTACGACGACGACCTGATCGCCGACACCCGGCGGATCACCGACTGGTCGCACGTGCGCGACGGGGACCTGGCGGACATCCACCAGCCGCTGGACGGGCTCTGCGTCAACTACTACACGCCGTCGCTGGTCTCCGGTGTCACGGCGGAGGACGCGGAGGTCGAGCGCCGGGACGGGCACGGCGCGAGCGCGCACTCGCCGTGGCCGGGCGCGGACCGGGTGGCGTTCCACCAGTCGCCGGGCGAGCAGACCGCGATGGGCTGGAGCATCGACCCGACGGGCCTCACGGAGCTGCTGCTGCGCTTCTCCCGCGAGGCGCCCGGCGTCGCGCTGTACGTGACGGAGAACGGCGCGGCGTACGACGACAAGCCGGACGCCGACGGCCGCGTCGACGACCCGGAGCGCACCCGCTACCTGCACCAGCACCTGACCGCCGTGCACGAGGCGATGGCGGCGGGCGCGGACGTACGGGGCTACTTCCTGTGGTCGCTGCTCGACAACTTCGAGTGGGCGTACGGCTACAGCAAGCGGTTCGGGATCGTGCGCGTGGACTACGAGACCCAGGCGCGGGTGCCGAAGGCGAGTGCCGAGTGGTACGCGGAGCTGGCCCGCACCGGACGGCTGCCGGAGGCACCCCGGCCGTAGGGCCGGGGCACCCCCCGCAGCGGCAGCCGACCGGCCGACCGCGAGCGGGCCGGCGACACCCCGGCGGGCCCGGGAGGGGGAAGGCCGGTGGGGCGCGGCGTGTGGGGGAACCGCGCCCCGCGCCCTTCGGGGCGGGGCGGCTGCGGACGCCGTGGCGTCCGGCTGTGGTCCAACAGGCAGCACGCTACCCGCCCCGATCCGGGCGAACGCCGCGAAGCGGGCGGGTGGTGCGGGACTTATGGCGCGCTTAAGGATGCGCAAGGGCTCGGTTAGGGCTGCCGGGCCGGGGCCGCTCCCCTGTACGGCGCGCGGGCGGGCGTACGTACGGGCGCGCGTACGACGCTCAGCGCGGTACGACGCGCCTGCGCACCCGGCGCCCGCGCCGCCGCGCCCCGCGCCCGGTCGGCCCGTCGCCGTGCAGCGCGAGCCACATCCGCACCTCGGAGCCGCCCAGCACGGAGCGCCCGATCCGTACGTCTCCCCCGGTCGACTCCGCGACCCGGCGCACGATGTCCAGGCCAAGGCCGGTCGAGCCGGGCCCGCCGTCGCCGTGGCCGCGACGGAGCGCCGCGTCCGGGTCGGCGATGCCGGGGCCCGCGTCGGAGACGAGGACGAGGACCGCGTCGGTGGTCTCCTCGCCGTCGTGCACGTCGACGGCGAAGGCGGTGCCCTCGGGCGTGTGCCGGAAGACGTTGCCGAGCATCGCGTCGAGGGCGGCGGCCAGTTCGGCGCGCGCGACGGGCACCCGTACGGGCCGGTCGACGCCCGCGAGCCGCACCTCGCGCCCCTCGTCCTCGGCCAGCGCGGACCAGAACGACATGCGGTTGCGGATCACCTCGGCGGCGTCGCAGCCCGCCGCCGCGGCGGCGTCCGGGGACGGGGAGCGCTGTTCGCGCGCGGTGCGGATGATCTGGTCCACCTCGCGCTCCAGTTGGGCGACGGCCTCGCGGGTCTGGCGGGCGTCGTCGCCGTCCCCGAGGGACGCGGCGTTGAGCCGGAGGACGGTGAGCGGGGTGCGCAGCCGGTGCGACAGGTCGGCGGCCAGCTCCCGTTCGTTGGCGAGGAGGCGTACGACCTGGTCGGCCATGGCGTTGAACGCGACGGCCGCGGACCGCAGTTCGGTCGGGCCGCGCTCCGGGACGCGTACGCCCAGCTTGCCCTTGCCCAGTTCGTCGGCGGCGTGCGCGAGTCCCTCGGCGGGTCGGACCATGCGGGTGCCGAGGCGGTCGGCGAAGGCCACCGACCCGACGATCAGGGCGAGTCCGACGCCCGCGAGCACGAGCCACGAGGTGGCCACGCCCTGCGTGATGTCGTCGTCGGGCACGAAGACCTCGACGACGGCGACCTCGCTGCCCATGACGGCGGTCGGCTGGAGCAGGGCGTAGCCGCCGGAGACGGCCATGAGGGAGGCGCGTCCGCGCCGTGAGGCGGCGTCCACGTCGCCCTGGCGGGAGTGCCAGGTACCGATCTCGACGGCCTGCCGCCCCTGTCGTCCGGCCGGTACGTGCACGGCGATACGGCCCTCCGCGCCCGCCTGGCTGCTGGCGACGGCGCGTTGCAGCTGCTGCCGGTCGGTGGTGATGGCGAGGACGGGGCCGATGGCGGCGGCCTGGCGTTCGGCGTTGGAGATGGCGCGGTCGCGGGCCATCTCCTTGACGACGAGGCCGAGTGGTACGGCGAAGGCGACGACCACCATCACGGTCACGGCCAGGCACACCTTGACCAGTGCCCATCTCATACGGGGGCGCCACCCCTCTTGCCCCGCACGCCCTTCACGCCGGTGGCTCCAGCTTCACGCCGACGCCGCGCAGCGTGTGCAGGTAGCGGGGGCGGGCCGCCGTCTCCCCGAGCTTGCGGCGCAGCCACGACAGGTGCACGTCAATCGTTTGGTCGTCGCCGTACGACTGCTGCCAGACCTCCGCCAGCAGCTCCCGGCGGGCCACCACGACCCCCGGGCGGCGGGCGAGGAACGCCAGCAGGTCGAACTCACGGCGCGTCAGGTCCAGCGGTCTGCCGTCCAGTCGCGCCTGTCTCCGTAACGGGTCCACGGCCAGCCCGCCCACCCGTACCTCCAGGTCCTGCGCGGGCACGGCCCCCGGCCCGACGCGCGCGTGCGAGCGGCGCAGCACGGCGGCCATGCGGGCGGACAGGTGCTCGACGGAGAACGGCTTGACGAGGTAGTCGTCGGCGCCGTCGTTGAGCAGCCGGACGATCTCGGCCTCGTCGTCGCGGGCCGTCGCGATGATCACCGGTACGTCGGTGATCCCGCGCAGCATCTTCAGCGCCTCCGAGCCGTCCAGGTCCGGCAGCCCGAGATCCAGCACGACGACGTCGAAGCCGACCTGGGCCACCTCGCGCAGTGCCTCCAGTGCCGTGCCCACACTCCGTACGGTGTGTGCGGCGTCCGTGAGATGCCTGATGAGTGCGGACCGGACGAACTGGTCGTCCTCCACCACGAGCACGCGAGCCATGCGCGGCACGCTACGACATTCCGCGCCGGAGCACCCCCGTGGGGACGGACGGATTCCCGTACGGGCGGCGGGAGTCGGGACGTACCGGCCCGTGGCGGACCGGACGGAGCCCGCCCGGGCGGTGTCCGCGCGATCGTCGCGAGCCCGAGAAGATCGCGCGGGCATCGCCTAAGCTCCGCCCCATGCGACGGACTCTGCTGAGCGCGGGCGCGTGGACCACGGCGACCGGGGCGGCCGTCACGCTGTCGTGGTTCGCGGTGCACACCATGTTGGCGGGCACCGCGTACGACCCGCCGCGCGCGCTGCCGGTGTCCGAGGCCGCGGCGTCCCAGGAGGCGTCCGACGGCGCCACGCCCCGCTCGTCCTCCACGCACCGCCCCCGGCCGAGCGGCTCCGGCGCCTCGCCGGACGGCGGTTCGGAGAAGCCGTCCGAGACGTCCGACGGGGGCGGGGACGGCGACGGGAACGGCGGCAAGGGCGGTACGGACGGCGGCGCGGACGACGCCGGGAGCACCCCGCGGGACCGGCCGACGCGCACGGAGTCGCCCGCCGCCCCCACCACCCCGGAGGGCAACATCCGCAGCTACTCCGTGGAGGGTGGCCGCGTCGCCTTCGACCTCCGCCAGGACTCGGCCGACCTGGTCTCCGCGACGCCGAACCCCGGCTGGGACATGCAGGTGTGGGAGGGCGAGGGGTGGATACGGGTGACGTTCACCGGCAGCGGCGGCTCCCGTTCCACCTCCGTCTTCTGCACCTGGAACGGGCACCCGCCGATGATCGAGCACTACGAGGAGGGCTGAGCGCCGGGACCGGGCACCGGCCGGAGCGCCGAGGACGCCCGCCCCCGCTCAGTCGAAGACCCCCGCGGGCGGCGCCGGGGACGGCACCGCCGTCGCGTCGCTGACCGGGCGGGCGCCGCCCGCGAAGTCCGCGAGCGCGGCGCCGTGTTCGACCCGGCCGGGGTGCGGGTCGGCGGCCGTACGGCGGGTCAGTTCGGCGACGGGCAGCTGTCGGTCGGCCGCCAGCAGCACCGCGTTCCCGAAGCGCCGCCCGCGCAGCACGGCCGGGTCCGCGACGACGCACACCTCCGCGAACGCGGCCCGTACGGTGGCGATCTGCGCCCGCAGGTACGCGAGCGGGCCCGCGCCACCGCCCACGCCGGGGGCCGAACCCCCCGACCCGTCCGCGAGGTTGGCCGCGTAGAACGCGCCGGGGCGCAGCGTACGCCGCACCTCCGCGAGGAACTCGCCGCTCGTCAGGTGCGCGGGCGTGCGCGCCCCGGCGAACACGTCGCACACCACCAGGTCCGCCCACGCCTCGGGCACCCGGTCGAGCGCCGCGCGCGCGTCGGCGGACCGTACGCGGATCCGCCACCCGGCGTCCCACGGCAGTTCGGCGCGTACGAGGCGGACCAGCGCCGCGTCCCGCTCGACGACCTGCTGGGTGGAGCGCGGGCGGGTGAAGGCCGTGTAGCGCGCGAGGGTGCACGCGCCGCCGCCCAGGTGCAGCACGTGCAGCGGGCGGCCGGGCGGGGCGGCCAGGTCGGTGATGTGGCCGAGCCGCCGCTGGTACGCGAAGTCCAGGTACGCCGGGTCGTCCAGGTCGACGTGCGACTGGGGCGCGCCGTCCAGCAGCAGCGTCCAGCCGCGCGGGCGGTCCGGGTCGGGCAGCAGCCGCGCCAGCCCGCCATCGACCGGTGCGCTCAGCGGTTCGCGCCGCCGCCGCGTGCGCCGGTCCGGTGCCGTACCGCCGTCCCGGTCACGCCTGTTCCTCGCCTTCGCCACGGCACCATTCTGGCGCGTGCCCGCGCGGGCGACCCGCCGGGGCGGCGCGGGAGTCAGGGGTGCGGGGACTCATGCCGTGCGGGGGCTCAGGTCGTGCCCTGGCAGGGGCGGTCGCTGCGTACGCACCGGTCGACCGCCTCGATCGTCCGGGCCGCCTCCCGCAGCGCGGCCCGGAGTTCGGCCGGTCCGGTCGCCGGGGTGTGCGCGCCGTCGGGCGGCACCAGCCAGCCGGTGCCCCGTACGGGCGGCGCCCCCGGGGGCAGGGCGCCGACGCCGTACGTCTCGGCGCACGCGCTCCCCGGCAGGTCCCAGGAGGCGGCCGTGCCGGGCGGTACGAGGAAGCCGAGGGTGGCGCACTCCCCGTCGTGCAGCACGGGCCCGACGCCGGTGCGCAGCCGCAGGATGTCGACCGCCTCCAGCCCCTGCCGTGCGGGAACGGTCACCAGGTCGCAGGGTGGGTCGGACCGGTCGGCGTACATGGCGCGGGCCTCCGCGAGTCGTTCGGCTCCGATGGCAGCACCTGTGTCCAGCACGAGGACCACTCCTCCGCAGTCGCTGCGTTCGCTTGTGGAGAGTCCAACGCGACACGGCGTCAACAGCTACGGCGGCGGAACGCTGCAAAGGATGGCAGTTCATGGCGGATCGCGGGGGAGATTTCCGTTTTGTAGGCAAACCCTGCGTGGCGACACCATCACAGCCGGTACCGTCCGGACATGGCGTCGTCACCATCCACGTCACCGGGCGGGCCCCACAGACCCAACACGGCGTTCCGCCGGCTGCGGGGCAGTCTCTCACCGGGCGAGTTCGCGGCGGCCGTACGGCGGTCGGCGCGGGACATCGGTGAACGGGTGTCCTGCGACGCCCGTTACGTCGGGCGCGTCGAGTCCGGGGAGATCCGCTGCCCCAACTACGCCTACGAGCGGGTGTTCCGGCACATGTTCCCCGGGCTGACGCTCGCGGACATGGGCTTCGCACCCCGGGAGTCCGTGCGCGGCCGGACCGCGCGCGCCCACCGGGCGGAGGGGGGTGAGAGCGCGCCCCCGGCGGTCCCGGTCCGTGGGACGGAACCCGGCGGGGCCCCGGGACGTCAACTCCCGGAGGACCTCGGCAGCAACACCCGTGGTCTCGTACCGCACGGGCACCGGCAGCAACATCCGTACCGACCACAACACCCGTATCACCCGCAGCACGTGAACCACCCGCAACAACACCCACCACACCCGCACCACCCGCACCATCCCCCGCAACCCGAGAGCGACGAGGAGAGCGACGTGCTACGTCGCGCGTTCATGACCGGCGGTCCCGCCGCACTGGCGGCCGTACCGCTGCACGGCGAGGCCGCCGCCGCGCCCCGCGCCGCCCACTCCCCCCGCCCCGGCGCCGCCGAGGCGGAGGCCGTGGAGCGGGCCGTACGGCAGATCCGGCTGCTGGACGACCGGTACGGCGCCGACGGACTCTACGAGCGCGCGGGCGACACCCTGCGCGCCGCCTACGAGTTGCTGGACGCCGGGGCGCACCGGCGCGAGGTCTCCGACCGGTTGCACGCCGGCGCGGGCGAACTCGCCATTTCCGTCGGCTGGCTGGCGCACGACTCGGGCCGCTTCGAGGACGCGCGCTCCCACTACGCCGAGGCCCTGGCCACCGCCCGCGTCGCCGCCGACCCCGCGCTGGAGGCGCACGCCTTCTGCAACACCGCGTTCCTCGCCCGGGACGCCGGGCGCCCGCGCGAGGCCATAAGGGCCGCGCAGGCGGGCCAGCAGGCCGCCGCGCCGCTCGGCTCCGCCCGGCTCGAATCGCTGCTCGCGCTGCGCGAGGCCGGGGGCTGGGCGGGCATGGGCGACCGGGCGGGCTGCGCGGAGGCGCTGGGGCGGGCGCACACGCTGTTCGCGCGCGGCGCCTCGGACGCCGACCCGGCGTGGATGTCGTTCTTCGGCGAGGCGGAGCTGGAGGGCCTGGAGGCCCAGTGCTGGGCGGCGCTCGGCGACTGGGAGCCCGCCACGGCGCACGCCCGCCGCGCGGTCGACCTCCAGGAACCCCACTTCGTACGGAACCGGGCCCTGTTCACCGCCGAACTCGCCGGTGACCTCGCCGCCCGGCGCGAGCCCGAGGAGGCCGCCGCGGCCGCCACCGAGGCGCTCGCGCTGCTCGGCCCCGTGCGCTCCGGCCGCATCCGCGCCATGCTCACCACCACGGCCCGCACCCTCGACCCGTACCGCCGCACCCCGGCGGTCGCGGCCTTCCTCGACCGCCAGGCGCGTACGGCGTGACCGGGCGTGACCGCGTGCACGGCGTGCGTACGGCGTGACCGCGCGCCCGGCGCGCGCTGCCGTCAGCCCAGGTGCCCGGTGTCGTTCCAGCGCTCGACGGCCGGGGCGCCGTACGACCAGCCGAGGATCGACAGCGACGCCGGGTCCAGCTGGACGCGCGCCCCGAAGTCCAGCCCGAAGCCGAGCCAGCGCGCCCCCAGCGCCCGCAGCACGTGCCCGTGCGCGAAGACCAGCACGTCGCGGTCGGCGGAACGGGCCCACTCCACGACCGTGTCGACCCGCGCGGTGACGTCGGCGATCCGCTCCCCGCCCTCGACGCCGTCGCGCCAGATGAGCCAGTCGGGACCGGCGCGTTCCGCGATCTGGGGGGAGGTCAGCCCCTCGTACGCGCCGTAGTCCCACTCCAGCAGCGCGTCCCAGTCCTCCGCGCGCTCCCCGAAGCCCGCCAGCGCGCACGTCTCGCGGGCCCGCGCGAGCGGGCTGGTACGCACCTCCACGTCCGGCAGGCCGTCCCAGGGCGGGCCCTGGAGGCGCGCGCCGAGCAGCTCGGCGCCGCGCCGTCCCTCCGCGAGGAGCGGGACGTCCGTACGGCCGGTGTGCTGTCCCGTGCGGGACCACTCCGTCTGGCCGTGCCGGACGAGCAGGATGCGCGCTGCCATGGGTTTGCCCTCCGTCGGAGCCGGATGCTGGACTGACCGTCCCATCATCACCCAGGGGGTCGCGGGCAACCCGACGGAGGGGCTGCGCGTCCCTTCCCCCGGCGTACTCCGTACAGTCGGGCGCACGCCACCCTCACTTCACCGTCACGGAGGCCGCTCGGATGACCGTTGTGCGTCGGATGCGCTGGTGGGCCGAGCTGCCGTTGCTCATCGCGATGTACGCGCTCTACTCGGCCGGGCGGCTCGTGGTCAGCGACGACTCCACCGCGCGCGCGGTGGACAACGGGCTCGCGATCCTCAGCTTCGAACGCGACCTCAGTCTGAACTTCGAGCACCCCCTCAACCGGGTCCTCACCTCCGAGGCGTGGATCGGCATACCGGCCGACTTCGCGTACGCCTCCCTGCACTACCTCGTCACCCCCGGCGTGCTGATCTGGCTGTGGAAGCGCCGCAAGGGCGAGTACCGCGCCATGCGCACCTGGTTGATGCTGTCGACGCTGCTCGGCCTCGTCGGCTTCACGCTGGTGCCGACCTGCCCGCCGCGGCTGCTGGACGCCACGCACGGCTTCACCGACACGATGGCGCAGTACGGCGACTACGGCTGGTGGAGCACGGAGGCCAGCGCGCCGGAGGGTCTGGGCGGACTGACCAACCAGTACGCGGCGATGCCCAGCCTGCACGTCGGCTGGGCCCTCTGGTGCGGCGTCGTGCTGTGGCGCCACGGGCGCCGCTCGGGCTGGCTGCGGACGCTGGCCGTCGCGTACCCGCTGAGCACCACGGTCATCGTGATGGGCACCGCCAACCACTACTTCCTCGACGCGGTCGCGGGCGCCGCCGTCATGGGCGTCGGCCTGCTGCTGACCCCCTCGGCGCTGCGCGGCGCGGACCTGCTGCGGCAGCGGCTCACACCGGTCCTGGAGCCGGTGCTCGAACCGGTGCTGGGACCCGTACGGGACGCGCTGGCACGGCGGTTCGGCACCGGCGACCCGGAGCCCGGCACGGACGGCGGGGACGGCGCGGCACGGCACGGGGCGGCCGTTGTCGGTGGCGGGTGCGAGACTTCGGCGCGTACCGCATACCCCGGCGAGGCGCGCGAGGCGAAAGCCGATGACGACATCCCACGGCAGCACGGCCGTGTCGGCACAGCAGACAGCAGACGGTCAGGAGGAAGCCCGGAGAGAGCCGCGACAGCGGGCCGTGCCGCGCCCTCCGGCGGACCCGGACGCGTCGGCTCCGACGGCGGCGCACGCGCCGACGCGGCTGCGCCGGCGGCTCGCTGAGCTGCGCGGCGGCCCGGACGTGCCGCCGCGCCCGCTGGACGCCCGCGCGCTCGCGGCCCTCGCCGCCAACCCTGGGTGCCGCCGCCGCGCGCTGCTGGACGGCGCCGGGGTGGACAAGACGGCGCTGGCGTCGGCGCTGGGCTCCCCCGCGCCCTTCGGGCAGTCGCAGTTCGCCCTCGTCCGGGGGAACTCCTTCGAGGCGCGCGTCACCGCCGACGGCGGCGCCGAGCTGATCGGGCTGCTGTGCGCCCGTACGGAGGGCGGGGCGCTCACCCCGCCGGACCCGGGAGACGTGGCCGTGCCCGACCTGGCGGCTGACGGCCCGGCGGGCCGTGCCGCCCGGACCCGGATCGAGCTGGAGAAGGCGACGGCGGCGGGCGGTTGGGCGTTGCTGCGGCATCCGATGGTGGCCGTGGAGATCGCCGGTTCGACGGCCTTCCTGGAGCCGGACGCGGTGGCGGTGCGGCCGGACGGCGGGTGGACGGTCGTGGAGATCAAGTCCTTCCCGATCCTGGACGGTTCGGCCGATCCCGCGAAGGTGGGCGCGGCGGCGCGGCAGGCGGCGGTGTACGCGCTGGCGCTCGGCGGGCTGCCGGGCGGCGCGGAGCGGGTGCGCGCGGAGGCACTGCTGGTCTGCCCGAAGGACTTCTCGAACCTGCCGACGGCCGCCGCCGTCGACCTCCGCAAGCAGCTGGCCGCCACCCGGCGGCAGTTGGCGCGCCTCACCCGGCTCGACGAGATCGCCGGTTCCGTGCCGGAGGGGACGTGCTTCGACCCGGCGCTCCCGACCGGTGAGCTGGTCGCGGCGGTCGACACGGTCCCGGCGGAGTACGCGCCGGAGTGCCTGGCCAGTTGCGAGCTGGCCTTCCACTGCCGCGCGCAGGCCCGTACGGCGGGGTCGGTGGCGGCGCTGGGGCGGGCGGTGCGCGGCGAGTTGGGCGGGCTGACGACGATCGGCGCGGTGCTGGCGGCGGCCCGCGGGGACGACGCGGACGCGGCGGGTACGACTGCGGCTGCCATTGCGGACGTCGGGGGCCTCGGGGACGGCGGCCCGGACGCGGACCCGGCGGCCGTGGCGCTGCGCCGGGCCGCCCGGCTGCGTACGGAGGCGCTGGCGGAGGCCGGGTACGGCACGGGCGTGACGGGCGGCGCGGAGGACGGGGCGGCCGGATGTCCCTGATCACCACGCTCGCCCGCATGGAGGCCGCGGAGACGGGCCGCGCGCAGCCCGCCGCGACCGTACGCCACCGGTGGCTGGCCGAACGGCCCATGGTGTTCGTGCCGTTGACGACCGCGGGCGAGGCGGGCGCGCCCCTCGGCGCCCTCGTCGGCACCGACCGCGCGCACCCCCTGCTGCTCACCGTGCGCCAGCCGCGCGACCGCGACCTGCGCTTCGCCTTCCTGGGCGACCTGGCGGACGCGATGCTGCCGCACCTGGAGTCCGCGCAGGACGACGTCGAGACGGAGCAGCGCGGCGACGAGGTGACGGAGCTGTGCACGGACGCCCCGCAGCTGCTCGTGCCGAACGGTCCGGGCGTCGACTTCGTACGCCTGCTGGGCCGTTCGACCCGCTTCCGGCGTACGGCCGAGGAGGACCCCGAGACGCCGTTCCCGGCGCCCGCGCGGCTGCCCCTCCTCGGCCGCTGGCTCACGCACTACGGCGAACGGGCGCGCGTGCCCGGCTCCGCGCTGCTGCTGCCGATGACCGAGCTGCTGGTCCGGCACTGGGCCACGGGCCAGAGCCAGGTGGAGGACCAGCATCTGGGCGCGCTGCTCGGCTGGCTCCTGCCCGAGGGGCGTACGCGTCGGGAGGGCCCCGAGGCGCGCGACGGCGCCGGGCAGCTGCTGCTGCCCCCGGCGGGGCCCGCGACGGACCCGGCGTTCGACAACAGGCTGCTGGCCCCGGCCGTCGAGCGGTACGACGCGGGGCTGCCCGGCGCCGCCGAGCGGCTGGACGAGCTGATCGCGTCCCAACTGCGGCCCACCTGGGACCTGATGTGGCAGGGCCTGGACCTGCTGCGGACGCTCCCGGCGGGCGGCGGCGTCGCCGACCGGTGGCGCCGCGACCGCTTCTCGTACACGCACCACCGCGACCGCGTACGGGCCGGTGAGCCGCCCCAGCCGCGCCACGACGACGCGGTGACGGCCGCCGCCAAGCTCGCCTCCCGCGAGCAGGCGCAGGCCCGGCTGGAGGCGCAGGAGGCGCTGGACGACCCGCTGGCGATGGCGGGGCGGCGGCTGGCCGGTGAGGCGTTCGCGGGCGAGGTGGTCGAGGTGGTGCCGGAGTGGACGGAGGGCGGCCGACCGCGCCCGCGCCCGCTGGTGACCGTACGGACCGGGGACCACCCGCACCTGAGCGAGCGCGGCAAGGTGCACCGGGCGCTGCCGGAGGAGTACGGGGGCGGGAAGCAGAGCGCGGAGTACGTGCTCGACGGGCCGCACCGGGAGGGGCTGCTCACGGTGCGGCTGCTGACCGGGATGGGGCGGGGGAAGGAGCCCGCCGCCGGTTCGGTGCCGGAGCCGGGCGACCGGGTGTGCTGGACGCTGTTCGAGCACACGCCGCGCGGCGGGCCCGGCCTGCCCGACCCGGAGGACACCCCGTGGACGCACGGCGGGCCGCCGGGCGGCGCCGCCGACGCGCTGCCCGTGGCCGCCGTGACGGCCCCACCGCCCGACGCCGAGACCGCGGAGGACTTCCTGTGAACGCCCTTTCCACGGACCCGGGAACGGGCCCGAACGCGGACCCGGGCGCGGGCCCCGGCGCGACACGCGCACCGGTGCGCGACCCCGGCGAGGCCGCCGCCCGCGCGACCGCCGCCATCCTGCGCGACACGCTGCACGGCACGCACCGCGGCGTCGTCGTCGACTCCCCGCCCGGCGCCGGGAAGTCGACCCTCGTCGTACGGGCCGCCCGCGAACTGGCCGCCGCCGGGCACCCGTTGATGGTGGTCGCCCAGACCAACGCGCAGGTCGACGACCTCGTCCACCGCCTCGCCGTGGCCGATCCCGAACTGCCGGTGGGCCGCCTGCACAGCAGCGACCCCGACCCGTACGACCCGGTCCTCGACCAGCACCCGTCCGTCCGCACCTCCGCCAAGGCGGGCGACCTCGCCGGGCTGGACGTCGTCGTGTCGACGGCCGCGAAGTGGGCCTGGGTGAAGGCGGAGGAGCGCTGGTCGCACGCGATCATCGACGAGGCGTACCAGATGCGTTCGGACGCGCTCCTCGCCGTGGCCGGTCTCTTCGAACGGGCGCTGTTCGTGGGCGATCCGGGGCAGCTCGACCCGTTCAGCCAGGTCGGCGCGGAGCAGTGGGCGGGGCTGTCGTACGACCCGTCGGCGAGCGCGGTGACCACACTGCTCGGGCACAATCCGGAGCTGCCGCAGCACCGGTTGCCCGTGTCGTGGCGGCTGCCCGCGTCGGCGGCGCCGCTGGTGTCGGCGGCCTTCTACCCGTACACCCCGTTCCGCAGCGGCACCGGCGAGGGCGACCGCACGCTGTCGTTCGGCGTGCCGGGCGACGGTTCGGCGGTGGACGCGGTGATCGACGAGGCCGCGGCGGCGGGTTGGGGCCTGCTGGAGCTGCCCGCGCGCACCACGCCGCGTACGGACCCGGAGGCGGTCGCGGCGGTCGCCCGCGTCGTCCGGCGGCTGCTGGCGCGCGAGGGCGCGGCGGGCAGCGCGCGTACGGGCGGCGGCGTCGACACCACCGCGCTGACGGCCGACCGCGTGGCGGTGGGCACGGCGCACCGGGACCAGGCGGCTGCCGTACGGGCGGCGCTGGCGGACCTGGGGGTGCGCGGCGTGGCGGTGGACACGGCGAACCGCCTCCAGGGGCGGGAGTTCGACGTCACCGTCGTGCTGCACCCGCTGTCCGGGCGTCCGGACGCGACGTCGTTCCACCTGGAGACGGGGCGGCTGTGCGTCCTGGCGTCGCGGCACCGGCACGCGTGCGTGGTGGTGTGCCGTGCGGGTGTGCCGGAGTTGCTGGACGCGCATCCGTCGGCGGAGCCGGTGCGACTCGGCGTGACGGTGAAGTTCCCGGACGGCTGGGAGGCGAACCACGCGGTGCTGGCGCATCTCGCCGCGCACCGCGTGCCGTACGTGCCGAGCTGAGCGCCGCCGGAGGTACGTACGGGACGCGGCGGGCGAACGGATCCGGTCGCCGTACGGACACACCTCGACCACATCCGGTCGCCTTCCGGTCGCGGACGGGCCTCGACCGGAAAAGACGGCCGCTTGCGCGGCACGGGACAATGGACGGCGGCAACGAAACAGGAGGTCCCCCATGCCCGAGCCGCACGCGGCTTCCGAACCGCCGGCCGGCAGCGCCCCCCGCTTCCGCCGACCCGCTCCGCTGCTCTTCGAGCCCGCGGACACCATGGCCGACGAGGAGCACTTCTTCGACCTGGAGTCGATGGACGACCCGCGCGAGCTGCTGGACCGCGCGACCGAGCTGACGCTCGCCTTCCGGGCGGCGGCGGACCGTGCCATGGAGTTCCAGGCGATGGCGGCGGCGCAGCTCGCCGACCGCAGCCGCTTCGACCGGCTGCCGGACGAGGCCATCGCCCAACGTGCGGACTGGACGGAGGACTACGCCCGCAAGATGATCGAGTTCGGGCACCAGCTGCTGAACGACCGCGCCGAGGAGTAGGCCCGGGGCGTACGCGGCGACGGACGGACGGGGGCCGCGTACCGCCGGAGCCGCGCGCCCGCGGCCGTACGGGGGCCAGCGACCGTACGGGGAACGTGCCCGCGGGATGCACGCAACGCATGTGCGCGGGCGCGGAGAGTACCCGACACCGCCATGTCCCGCGCGGTTTCCGCCGATTCACACCGTCGCCGTCCGGCGTCCCGGTACTTGTGGACGTCATGAGCGAATCCGGCGATCCGACCGCGTGCGCCCCCGTCACCCGCGTCACCCCCGCAGGCGCGGACTGGCTCGCCTCCGCGAGCCGCTTCCCGCGCAGCGTCCACGCGTTGTGGGCACTGCGTCCGGGGGCGCCGAGCGTGCTGCCGTGCGGGACGGCGTTCGACGTCGTGAGCACCCCGGTGCTGTACGGGCGCCGCCTGCTGGAACGGCTCTGGGCCAACGGCCCGGGGAGCGGCCCGGTCGCGGTGCACCGCTCCCGCCTCCTCCTCTTCACCACCCCGGGCAGCGCGGACCGGCTCCTCGCGCTGCTGCGCTGGGAGGAGTGGGACCGCGCGGGCAGACCCGGGGACGGACAGGGCGGGGAACGCCCCGAAGAAACGATCCCCCCGCTGCTCTGCCACGGCGCCGGTGACACCGTCACCGTCCCGCCCCTGCTGCCCGACCCGGCCCCGCGCCCGGCGGCGGGGCCCGACCCCGCCGACACCACCACCGACCCCGACGTGGGCGCGCTCACCGGCCTCCCCGCCGTCGCCGCCGCGATCTCCGCGCCCGGTGGCCCCCACGCGCCCGGCGCCCCCTCCGACGCGGCGCCCGCCGGTGACTCGCGCTGGCTGGTCGCCCCCGGCGTGCGCCGCCCCTGGCTGCCCGGCGCCGAGGTACTGCTCTGGGCGCACGTCCGCGTCCGGCGCGACGACGCCGCCGCCCGCGCGGCCCGCGAACACGGACACCGGCACGGACACGGGCGCGCGTACGGGACCGGGCACGCGTACGGCGACGGCGGCCGGGAGCCCGACGCAGGTCGCGGCGGTGACGGCGGGGCCAAACCGATTTTCGCTCCGCGGGATCGTGGTGCTAAGGTCTACGACGTCAGCAGGCGCCGCTAGCTCAGTTGGTTAGAGCAGCTGACTCTTAATCAGCGGGTCCGGGGTTCGAGTCCCTGGCGGCGCACCGACAGTCGAAGGCCCCCTCGTCCTTGGGTTCTAACGGTCCTCGCAACACCTGCGATCTGTGGGAGTTGCGAGGACCGTGGCTGTTGGGCGTGATGATCTTGCAGGGTTGAGGGAGCGTTTCCTTGCGCGGCTGGATGTCGTGGGGAATGTGACCGTGGTGGCGCGTGAGCTGGGGGTGAACCGGAACACGGCTTTCGGTTGGGCTCGGAAGGCCGGACGGATTTCGGTGCGTCTGCCGCGCCGGCATCCCGGGCGTGACGAGTACGAGCGGCTTCGGGCCGCTGGTGTCGCACGGCGGGTGGCGGCCCGGCAGGTTGGTGTGAACGAGCGCACGGCCAAGGACTGGGACTGGGGCGTCAAGAAGACCAGTTCTTCGCGCACTTATGCCGACGGGCGCCGTGTCGACTACGCCACCGGGACCGTCACGATGTGCGGTGTGACCACAGCACCGGTGGGCCTGACGGCCCTGGACAAGCAGCTCGACCCGCGGTTTCTGACACTGGCCGAGCGTGAACGGATCCGCGATCTGCGCGCGACAGGCACGTCGCTGCGGGCGATCGGACGGGCCCTGGGACGGTCGGCGAGCACCGTCAAGCGGGAGATCGACGCGAACTCGGGCAGCGAGGGCTACCAGCCCTACGCGGCCCACCGGGCGGCCGCCTCGCGCAGGCCCCGGCCCAAGGACCGCAAGCTGCTGCGCGAGGGACGGCTGCGACGCTTCGTGAAGGACGGACTGCGCAGGCGGTGGTCACCGGAACAGATCTGCCACGCTCTACGCAGGGAACATCCCGACGACGAGAGCATGCGGGTGAGCGTGGAAACGATCTACCAGGCGCTGTATTTCCAGGCTCGCGGCGGCCTGAAGCGGGAAGTACAGGCAGCCATCCGCTCCGGCCGGACCCGCCGCAAACCACGCCGGGACCCCCAGCGGCGCACACCGCGGTTCAACGACCCGATGATCATGATCAGCGACCGGCCCGCCGACGTCGAGGACCGGGCCGTGCCCGGTCACTGGGAAGGCGACCTGATCATCGGCGCAAACGGCCGTTCCGCGATCGCCACCCTGGTCGAGCGCAGCACCCGCTACACCATGCTGGTCCACCTGCCGGGCGGAGCCCACGACGCCGAGACCGTCCGCGACGGCCTCGTCACCACGGTCCAGACCCTGCCCGCCCACCTGCGCGGCTCCCTCACCTGGGACCAGGGCAGCGAGATGGCACGCCACAAGCAGTTCAGCACGGCCACCGACATGCCCGTCTACTTCTGCGCCCCGGCATCCCCCTGGCAACGCGGCTCCAACGAGAACACCAACGGACTGCTCCGCCAGTACTTCCCCAAGGGCACCGATCTGAGCGCGCACAGCCCCGAAGACCTCGAACACGTCGCCCAGGAACTCAACGGACGCCCACGCAAGACGCTCGGCTGGGATACCCCAGCCGAGCGTCTACGTGATCTACTCACCACCTAAAACCAAGTGGTGTTGCAACGACCCCTCGAACCCAAGGTCCGCGAGGGGGCCTTCGGCGTTCCCGGACACCGGGCGCCGGACACCGGGCGGCTCACCCGCGCGTGATCTCCACGTCCCAGCCCTCGTCGGGCGTCCAACGCCCCACCTCCACGCGGAGTTCGCCGTCCTCCGAGACGTAGCGCTCCCCCGCCCCCAGCGGCGCGTCCGCGAGCGGTGGGTAGACCGAGTCGCGCGGGCACGCGGCGGTGTCCGGGTGCCCGTCGACCACCTGCACCGGTCCGTCGGCGGACGCGGTGTCGGCCCGTACGCGGTAGAGCAGTACGCCGCCCCGGCACAGCCCGACGTCGTTGCCCACGGGGGCGCGCGCCTCGACGGCGAGCGCCTCGGCCGGTCCCGTACGCACCACCGCGAGCCGGGTGTCGGCGCGGCCCGGCCGGGAGCCCATCGGCGCGCTCAGCGGGCGCAGCGCGTACCGGCCGGTGCCGGGACCGGGGCCGAGGCAGGCGACGTTCCGCCGACCCAGCCAGCCCAGCTTCCACTTGTGCCAGCCGAAGGGCTCGGGCGCCAGTCCGAACTGGCTGCCCATCAGGTCCCAGTCGCCGACGTGCGTGTCCCAGTCGGCGTTCCCGCGCTCCGGCCGGTGGTAGAGGTCGGGCAGGTCGAAGACGTGGCCGGTCTCGTGGGCGAGGACGTGCCGGTCGGGCGGGTGCCGTTCGAAGACGGTGACGACGCGCGGCACGTCGGCGTCGTCGACCCGCAGCGGCTCGTCGAAGTTGACGACCTTGGTGGCGTCGGAGTTCACGCCGGGGGCATCGGGGTCCGCGACGAGGTACACGATGTCGTACGCGCCGAAGTCCACGCGCGGATCGGCGGCGGCGACGGCGTCGTGCAGGAACGTGCCGCGCAGGGCGGGGTCCCAGTCGCGCTGTATGCCGTAGACGCTGGAGTCCGCGGGCATCCGCACCCACTGCCGCAGCGGGTGGAGCCGCAGGTCGAAGCGGCCGTACGAGGCGCGGGCGAAGAAGTCGGAGGTGGCCGGGAAGTGGTCGGCGACCAGCTCGCCCGGGGTGACGATCGGCTTCCAGTCCGGGAAGGAGAGGAAGACCATCAGCGCGTCGAGCGACCGTACGGGGCGGGCGTACGACGTGTTCCAGGTGTCCAGGCCCTCGGAGTGGTGGTCGTCGGTGCGCGGGAGGGCGCAGGGGAACGGGGCGTCCGCCACGGCGGTGGCCGGTCCGGCGACGAGGCCCGTGCCGATGATCGCGGTCAGGCTCGTGAGGACGTGCGCCGTACGGCGCATCGGGCGCCGCCCGGCCACGCCCTCCGGTATGAGCCATCGCGCCACGTGTCGACCTCGCGGGGGTGGGGAACAGGTACCTGCTCCACGATGCCCCGCTTCGCGTGCTTTGCACCGTTTCGCTACGCCGCTCGGGTTACCCGCGATATGACTACCGTGGGTGATTTCCGACCGAGGACGACCGACTCGTTTCGGATGGGTGACAGGAGCGGTCAGCCGCGTGCGCGGTCACGCCCCACCGCGCGCTCCGGAGCCCCTCGGCGCGCGCCGGGCCGCTGGCGGGCCCGTCCGGCGAACCTCTATGATCGGCACATTTCCAGCGCGGACCCGCTCGCGAAGGGCCCACGCGCGGCCACTCGCCCGGTCCGCGGGCGACGAGTCACCGCGGGAGTGATCGGTGAACGGACCCTTCGAAGGACCGGGCGCGGCCCCCGGTGACACCACCGAGAGCGTCCCGGAAACCCTCACTGAGAGCGATCACGGCAGCCGTCGCGCCGACGACGACGGCCCCCGCCCCAGCGACTTCCGCGCCGCCTTCAACGCCGCCCAGGTCGCCATGGCCGTCGTGGACCGCGACGGCCGCGTGCGTACGGCGAACCGCGCGCTGGAGGCGATGCTCGGCGCCGTGCCCAACGGCCTGGTCGCCGCCCCGGTGGCCGGGCTCGGCGGCATGGACCTGGCGGAGGCGGACCTGCTGACGGGAGCGGGCCGGTCCGCGGAGTCGGACCCGTCCGGCGCGGACCCGCCCGGCGCGGAGAGAGCCGTACGGGACGGCGCCCCCGACCCGTACGACACGCGCCCCGGCGCCGTGGTCCCCGAGCCCCGCGCCCGTACCGGCGCGGTGGGCGACGGCGCGTGGGACGGCGCGCGCGCCACCGCGCCCACGCAGCGGCGTACACGCCGCCTCAAGCACGCCGACGGGCACACGCTGTGGGCGGAGATCACCGTCACCCCGACCGCGTACGGGAAGGGCGGCGGGCCCGACGAGGCGCTGCTGTCCGTCGTGGACGTCAGCGAGCAGCGCTCGCTGCGGCAGCGGCTGAGCCACCTCCAGCAGCACGACCCGGTGACCCGGCTGCCCAACCGCGCGCTGTTCTTCGCCCGGCTGTCGGCGGCGCTCTCCGGCTCCGCCACCGGCCGCATCGGCATCTGCTACCTCGACCTCGACGGCTTCAAGGCCGTCAACGACACCCTCGGCCACCAGGCCGGGGACGAGCTGCTGGACGCCGTGGCGCGCCGGCTGGCCTGGTGCGCGGAGGGCGGCGGGCACCTGGTGGCGCGGCTCGGCGGCGACGAGTTCGCGGTGCTGGTCGACGGCTCGACCGGTACGGAGCAGCTGACGGACCTGGCGACGACGCTGCTGCACGCGCTCCAGCGCCCGTTCGAGCTGCCCGGCCAGCGGCTGGCGGTGTCGGCGTCCATCGGCGTGGTGGAACGGGAGACGGCGGGGACCAGCGCGACGGCGCTGATGCAGGCCGCCGACACGACGTTGTACTGGGCGAAGGCCGACGGCCGGGCCCGCTGGACCCTCTTCGACCCGGAGCGGAACGCGGACCGGGTGACCCGGCAGGCGCTCTCCAGCACGCTGCGCCCGGCGGTGGAGCGCGGCGAGTTCCTGCTGGAGTACCAGCCGATCGTCGGGCTGGGCGACGGGGCGCCGCTCGGGGTGGAGGCGCTGGTCCGGTGGGGGCACCCGCAGTTCGGGCGGCTGGGGCCGGACCGCTTCATCGAGCTGGCGGAGGAGAACGGGGCGATCGTGCCGCTCGGCCGCTGGGTCCTCGCGGAGTCCTGCCGCCAGGCCCGCCGCTGGATGGACGCGCACGGCGGACGGCCCGTCTTCGTCAGCGTGAACGTCGCCGTGCGCCAGGCGTGGGACTCGGACCTGGTCGCGGACGTCGAACGCATCCTGGCCGAGACCGGCGTGCCCGCCGCGCTGCTCCAGCTGGAGCTGACCGAGTCGGCCGTGATGGGGTCCGCGGGGCGCCCGCTCCAGGCGTTGCAGGCGCTCAGCGAGATGGGCGTACGGATCGCCATCGACGACTTCGGCACCGGCTACTCCAACCTCGCCTACCTCAGCCGCCTCCCGGTGCACACGCTGAAGCTCGACGGCACCTTCGTGCGCGGATTCCGTACGGCGCCGCACCCCAACCCGGCCGACGAGACGATCGTCTCGGCCCTCGTGCAGCTCGCGCACAAGCTGGACCTGACGGTGACGGCCGAGTGCGTGGAGAGCCGGGCGCAGGCCGAACGGCTGCGGCGGATCGGCTGCGACTCCGGCCAGGGCTGGTACTTCGCGCGGCCCATGGCGCCCGAGGGCGTCTCCGCCCTCCTCGACCGGCGGGCCCGCGCGGCGGGCTGAGGGCGGTCGGCTGAGGGGCGCGCGGTACGGGGCACCGGGTACGGCGGAGGCGCCCCGCCCGGCCTACGTGTCCGCCCCCGCGGACGGCAGTGCGTACGCGTCGGCGATCAGCTCGTAGCTGCGGACGCGCGCCTCCGGGGTGTGCGCGTTCGCCGTGATCATCAGCTCGTCGGCGCCGGTGCGCTTGGTGAGCGCGTCGAGGCCGTCGCGTACGGCGTCGGGGGTGCCGTGCACGATGTTGCCGAGCCAGCCGTCGACGAAGTCCCGTTCCACGGCGCTGAACTCGTACGCCTCCGCCTCCTCCGGCGTGGGCACCAGCCCCGGGCGGCCGGTGCGCAGCCGGAGCATGGACAGGGCGCCGGTCAGCACCTGGCGGCGCGCCTCGCGCTCGTCCTCGGCCGCGAGGGCGGCGACGCCGATCAGGGCGTACGGCTCGGCCAGCGCGGCGGACGGGCGGAAGGTGGAGCGGTACAGCTCCAGGGCCGGGACCGTGTTGGCCGCCGAGAAGTGGTGCGCGAAGGCGAACGGCAGCCCCAGCTGCCCGGCCAGCCGGGCGCTGAAGCCGGACGAGCCGAGCAGCCAGATGGGCGGGCGCCCGCCGTCGCCGCCCTGTACGGGTCCGGGTACGGCGTGGATGCGGGCGTAGCGGTGACCTTGGGGGAAGTCGTCGTCCAGGAAGCGGGTCAACTCCGCGAGCTGCTGCGGGAACTCGTCGGCGCCCTCGCGCAGGTGGTCCGTACGCCGCAGGGCAGCCGCCGTCGCGCCGTCCGTGCCGGGCGCCCGGCCCAGGCCGAGGTCGACGCGGCCCGGCGCGAGCGCCTCCAGGGTGCCGAACTGCTCGGCGATGACGAGCGGCGCGTGGTTGGGCAGCATGACGCCGCCGGAACCGAGCCGTACCCGCTCGGTGTGGGCCGCGAGGTGGGCGAGGATCACCGCCGGGGACGTGCTCGCGACCCCCGGCATGGAGTGGTGCTCGGCCACCCAGAAGCGGGTGAAGCCGCGGTCCTCCGCGAGGCGCGCGATCCGGGTGGAGGCGCGGAGCGCGTCACCCGCCGTACGGCCGACCCCCACGGTCACCAGGTCGAGGACGGACAGCGGCACGGGGGCCGCGCCCCTGGCCTCGCCGCGGATGGGGTCGGTGCGGTCGTCGGCCACGGCTGGCCCGCCTCCCTGCTCGTCAGCTGCGCGTACGCACCGGGCAACCGGCCGCCGCGCCGCGCTATTCCCCGACGGGAGGCGGGAGGTGCGGGCGGGCGGCGCGGGCGCGGGGCCGGGCGGCGGGCCGGGCGCGGGGCCGGGCGGCGGGCCGGGCGCGCGTCAGGCGAACAGCCTGCCCAGCGCGGGCGTACGCACCCGCCGGTCCAGCAGCCGCAGCCCCTCCCAGGCCGTGACCTGGTTCGCGGTGAGCACCGGCTTGCCGAGCGCGGCCTCCAGCTCCGGGACCCAGGCGGCGGTGTGCAGCGCTGTGTCCGGCAGCAGTACGGCGTCCGCGTCCGGGTGGTCGCCGCCACGGGCCAGCGCGAGCACCTCCTCGCGGCCCCAGGTGCCGACCTCCGCGGCGGTGATGATGCCGCTGCCGCGCATCGCGACGACCTCGGCGCCCGCCGCCTTCAGGAACGCGGTGAACAGCGCGGCGACGTCCTCCGGGTACGTGGCCGCGATGGCGACCCGTTCCGCGCCCACCTCCCGTACGGCGTGGGCGAAGGCGAACGACGTGCTGGACGCGGGCAGCCCGGCCGTCGCGGACAGCTCGCGCACCTGCGCCTCGGCGCCCTCCCAGCCGAAGACGAAGCTGGCGCTGGTGCACGCCCACACGACGGCCTCCGCGCCGAGCGCCTTCACCTCCTCGACCTTCGCCGCGAGGCGGGCGGCGGAGCCCATCTCCAGGAGCGCGTCGACGCGGTGGGCGTCCTCGCCGATGTCGGTGTGGACGAGCGGCAGCCGTACGTCCGCCGCCCCCGCCTCCCGGACGATGCCCTCCAGCCGGGGGAAGTCGTCCTCCGCCGAGTAGCCGGGGTAGAGGAACCCCACCGCCTGTGCCATGTACGCCTCCCTGCGCGGTCGTCGCGTGTGCTCTGCCGGGTCGCTCGTCCGGGTGGTTCGTCGGGGTCGCTCGTCCGGGTGGTCCGGTCAGCCCGCGGGCTGCGCCCCGCCGCCCCGGTCGTCCGGGCCGGACGGCGGGTACAGCGGGTCGTACGCGTCGAGCGGCTCGCCGCCGCCCTCCAGGTCCGCGCCCGCGAGCGCCGCCTCCGGCGTCGACTGCGGCGGCACCGCGTCCGCCAGCGGCGGGCCGTGGCCGGCGGCCGGGGACGGCCCCGGATCGGGCGCCATCGCCGCCGGGCCGCTGCGCGCGACGGGGTCGAGCAGCGCCTGGTACGGGCCGACGGCCTGTACGCCGACGCGCCGCAGCGCGGCCCACATCGTCACCTGGTTCGCGGAGAGCACCGGCATCCGCAGCTCGGCCTCCAACTGCGGGATGACGTCGTACGTCGGCAGGTTGGTGCAGCTGATGAACAACGCGTCCGGTGCGTCGACGGCCGCCTCGCGGGCCATGTCGACCACGTCCCGGTACGGCACCCGCCAGATGTGGCTGGTGAGGCCGAGGTAGCTGCGGCCGGTGACCGCGATCCCGGCCTCCGCGAGGAACTCCTCCAGCGAGTCGGTGACCGACTTCGTGTACGGGGTGACGACCGCGACGCGGCGCGCGTCCAGCTCCCGCAGCGCCTCCAGCACGGCGCCGGAGGTGGTGAGGGCGGGCACCTCGCCCGCCTGCTCCATGGCGGCGGTCATGGCCCGCTCACCGGCGATGCCGCCGACGAAGCTGCCGGAGGTGCAGGCGTACGCCACCGTCTCGGGCGCGACGGCGGTGAGGGCGAGGACGGCCTCGTGCAGCGTCTCGTGCTCGCTGACGAGCCGCGCGAGGTCGAGGCTGACCTCGACGGGGACGAACGGGGTGCGGGTCAGGTGCAGCGAGACGTCGTCGGGGACCCAGCGCCACAGCTCGCGGTCGAGGGCGAAGTCGAACGGCGCGACGATCCCGACGCCGCGCTGCGGCTGCGGTCCACCGAGGAAGGAGACATCCATTGCGGAACCCCAAGGAGACGGAGGGGCGGCACGAGGCCGAAATGAAGGAGATAGCCGTGCAAGACGCCGGGAACGCCGGGCAGATGCCTTTGTTGACGAAGGTAGAGCGCCGTCCCTACCGTGGTCAATCCTCACTTCTTCGGCGCTTCGACGACCCCGTTACCCCACTCCAGTCGGCTCTCGTTTCGAAACGGTTTCCTGCCTATGTCCGAAACATCTGTTCTTGTCCTGGACGCCGATCCGCCGCCCCGCCTGGACCGTCTGGAGGGCCGGGCGCGGGTGCTGCACGCCGACGCGAAGTCGCTGGCAGAGCGCCTGCCGGAGGCCGACGTGCTGCTCGTCTGGGACTTCCTCTCGGACGCCGTACGGGAGGCGTGGCCAGGCGGGGGCGCGCGCCCCCGATGGGTGCACACACCGAGCGCGGGAGTGGACCGTTTGCTTCCCGAACTGGCCGGTTCCGATGTGGTGCTGACAAATGCGCGCGGTGTCTTCGACCAGCCCATCGCGGAATACGTCGCGGGACTCGTCGTAGCCATGGCCAAGGATTTCTTCGGCAGTCGGGAATTGCAGCGGCAGCGGCGTTGGAAGCACCGCGAGACGATGCGCGTGGGCGGTACGCGCGCGGTGGTCGTCGGCTCCGGACCCATCGGCCGGAAGACCGGGCGGACCCTCCAGGCGCTGGGCGTCGAGGTGGACCTCGTGGGCCGTACGGAACGCGACGGCGACCCCGACTTCGGCCGGGTGCACGGCGGCGCGGCGCTGCACGGGCTGCTCGGCGGCGCGGACTGGGTGGTGTGCGTGGCGCCGCTGACGGAGGCGACGCGGGGGATGTTCGACGCGGCGGCCTTCGCCCGGATGAAGCCGGGCGCCCGCTTCATCAACGTCGGGCGCGGCCAGCACGTCGTCGAGGACGACCTCGTCGAGGCGCTGCTGGAGCACCGCATCGCGGGCGCGGCGCTCGACGTGTTCGCGGCGGAGCCGCTGCCGGTGGAGAGCCGCCTGTGGGACGTGCCCGGCCTGGTGCTCTCCCCGCACATGAGCGGGGACACGGTCGGCTGGCGCGACGACCTCGCCACGCAGTTCCTGGACAATTTCGACCGCTGGTACGCGGGCGAGCCGCTGCTGAACGTGGTCGACAAGCAACTGGGGTACGTACCCGGGGGCTGACGGGAGCGGCCCGCCGCCCGCCACCACCGACCGCGTACCCGCGTACCCGCCGAGCCGTACGGGACCGACCGTCCGGGGGCAGCACCGTCCGAGGAGGATGCGTTGACCGATCTCACCGCCCTGACCGCCGCCCGGCTCGTCGCGGGCTACGCCGCCGGCGACTTCTCCCCCGTCGAGGTCGCGCGCGCCACGCTGGAACGCGCGGAGGCCGTACAGCCGCGCGTGAACGCGTTCGTCCGCGTCAACGGCGCGGAGGCGCTCGCGGACGCCCGTTCCAGCGAGGAACGCTGGCGGCGCGGGGAGCCCGCCGGGCCGGTCGACGGCGTCCCGGTGACCGTCAAGGACATCCTCCTCCAGCGCGGCATGCCGACCCTGAAGGGCTCCTGGTCCGTCCGCGAGGACGGCTCGGCCTGGGAGGAGGACGCCCCGTCGGTGGCGCGGCTGCGCGAGTCGGGCGCCGTCTTCCTGGCGCGCACGACGACCCCGGAGTTCGGCTGGAAGGGCGTGACGGACAGCCCGCGGCACGGCGCGACCGGCAACCCGTACGACCCTGAGCGCACCGCGGGCGGCTCCAGCGGCGGCGCCGCGGCGGCCGTGGCGCTGGGCGCGGGGCCGTTGAGCCTGGGTACGGACGCGGGCGGGTCGGTGCGCATCCCCGCCTCGTTCAGCGGGATCTTCGCGCTGAAGCCGACGTACGGGCGGGTCCCGATGTATCCGGCGAGCGCCTTCGGGACGCTGGCGCACGTCGGCCCGATGACGCGGGACGCGGCGGACGCCGCCCTGCTGATGGACGTGGTCTCCGCGCCCGACCCGCGCGACTGGGCGCAGCTCGGCCCGGTGCCCGGCGGCTTCCGGGACGGCCTGGCGGGCGGGGTGGCCGGGCTGCGGATCGCGTACTCGCCGACGCTCGGCGGCCAGGTCGAGGTCGACCCGGCGGTCGCGGCGGCGGTACGGCGCGCGGTGGAGCGGCTGGCGGAGCTGGGCGCCGTGGTGGAGGAGGTCGACCCGGAGCTGCCGGACCCGGTGGAGGCGTTCCACACGCTGTGGTTCAGCGGCGCGGCCCGGATCACGCAGGACTTCACCGAGGAGCAGCGCGCCGCGATGGACCCGGCGCTCCGCGAGGTGTGCGCGGAGGGCGCGCGCGCCGGGGCGCTGGAGTACCTGGCGGCGGTCGACGTACGGATGGCGCTGGGCCGGACGATGGGCCTCTTCCACGAGCGCTACGACCTGCTGGCGACGCCGACGATGCCGATCACCGCGTTCGCCAAGGGTGTCGAGGTGCCGGTGGGCTGGCCGAGCCCGCGCTGGACGAGCTGGACGCCGTTCACGTACCCGTTCAACATGACGCAGCAGCCCGCGTGTTCGCTGCCCTGCGGGGTGGACGGCGCGGGGCTGCCGATCGGCCTCCAGCTGGTGGCCGCGCGGCACGGGGACGCGCTGGTGCTGCGGGCGGCGCACGCGCTGTACGAGGCGGGGGCCGCCGAGATCCCCGCGCCGCCCGCGTAGGGCGTACGGGTCGGGGGTACGGTCCGCGGGCCGTACCCCCGACGTCGTGGACCGGGGGCCGTGACCTCCGGACGCCGTGAACAGGCGCCGGGCGCCGTGACCTTCGCGCTCAGGCCCGCCGCGTTCAGGCCCGCCGGAAGCTGAGGGTCTCGCCCAGCGCGCCCGCCCGCCACAGGTCCTGGCACGCGTCGGCCATCCGGTCGAGGCCGTCCACGACGGCGCCCCAGACGATGCCGGGGACCCACCCGGCGTCACCGTTGATCAGCAGGTTGTTGCGCTCGTAGAAGAGGGCGAGGTCGACGACGGTGGTGCGGCCGCGGTGGTCGGCCCGTTCCTCGTAGCCGTACGACGACGTGGCCAGCTGGGTCTGCGTGAAGGTGAAGTAGCAGAGGTCGCCCGGGATCGGGGTGATCGTCGGGTTCTCCAGGGGCGGTTCCTCCGGGGCGAACGGCGGGAGGAGGGCGTAGATCTCGTTGCGGGCGTATTTCGCGTGGTAGACGTCGCCGCCGAGCGGGAGCGCGTTCCACACCGCGTCGCAGGTGATGGGCGCCCGGTCGTCGAGCAGCTTCGCGGTGCAGGCCACTCCGCGTTTGTCCAGGGACACTTCGATGAAGCGGTCCGGCATCATGCCTCCCTCGGTCGATCGTTCACCCGTCAATACTGACGCAGCGGTCAAGACGACAACGACCACGTCAAGGGGTGGAAACGATTCGCATAACTCCGTCCTCCCTGGGTAGCGGCGCGCCCATGGCTCCACCACTCAGAGCACGCAGACCATTCGACGGAAAAGGCATCAGCCGCCGCTCGCTCCTCGCGGGAGCGGCGGCAGCGGGTGCGCTCGGCGTCGCAGGATGCAGCCGCGCACCGGAAGAGGGGGAAGTGGAAGGGGGTGACCTGCTCGAACAGCTGCGGGACAAGGGGAGTGTCCGCGTCGGCATCGCGAGCGAGCCGCCCTTCGGCTACATCGACGACAACGGCGACGCCACCGGCGAGGCACCCGAGATCGCGAAGGTGCTCTTCAAAAGGCTCGGCATTCCCGAGATCAAGGCCATTCCGGTCGAGTTCGGCGCACTGATTCCCGGCCTCAAGGCACAGCAGTTCGACGTCGTCTCCGCGGGCATGTACATCAACCCGGACCGCTGTGAACAGGTGCTGTTCGCCGATCCGGACTACATCATGCTCGACTCGTTCATCGTGCCGAAAGGCAATCCGCACAACCTGCGTTCCTACAAGGACGTCGCGGACAAGAAGCTGAAGATCGCCTCCGGGAAGGCGTACGCGGAGATCGCCTACGCCGAGTCGTACGGCCTGGAGGTCGAGGTCTACCCGGACCAGGTGGCCGGGCTCAACGCCGTCACGACCGGCCGCGTGGACGCCTTCGCCGGGACGAACGTCACCGTGGAGACCGTGGTCAAGGGCAGCCGGAAGGCGGAGGCCATCCCGGCGTTCCAGCCCATGGTGGACGGCGAGCCCGCGTACGGGGCCGGGGGCTTCGCGTTCCGGCTCAGCGAGAAGAACTTCCGCGACGCCTTCAACAAGGAGCTGCACAAGCTGAAGGAGAACGACTACGAGGAGCTGCTGGAGATCGTCGGCCCGTTCGGCTTCGGCAAGACCGAGATGACCGACAAGACGGCGAAGGAGCTGTGCGGCTGATGATGACCTCAGGCATGTTCAGCACGTGGTTCCTGCCGGGCATCTGGATCACGATCCAGGTGACCGTCTACAGCGCCGCGCTCGCCGCGGTCGTGGCGTTCGTCATCGGCCCGCTGCGCACCTCGCCGTACTGGATCGTCCGCTTCCTCGCGGGTGTCTACTTCGAGGTCTTCCGCGGTACGTCGGCCCTGGTGCTGATGTTCTGGATGTTCTTCGCGCTGCCCCTCTTCGGCTGGCAGCTCGTCCCGATGTGGGCGGGTGTGAGCGCACTGGGCCTGACGTACGGCGCGTACGGTTCGGAGGTCGTACGCGGCGCGCTGGCCGCCGTCGCTCCCGCGCAGCGCGAGGCGGGGATCGCGCTGAGCTTCACCAGGACGCAGCGGCTGCGGCGCATCGAACTGCCGCAGGCGTGGCCGGAGATGATCCCGCCGTTCAACAACCTGCTCATCGAGCTGCTCAAGGGCACCGCGCTGGTCTCGGTCATCACCGTTGCGGACATGACGTTCGCGGGGAACCTGGTCCGGCTCGGCAGCAACGAGAGCGCGCCGATCTACACCCTGCTCCTCGTCCTCTACTTCGTGCTCGCCTTCGTCCTCACCCGGGGCATGCGGGCACTGGAGCGGCACGCGAGGGCCGGGATCGGCCAGGCGCCGGAGCGGGAACCGGGAATCGTCAGCAGGTGGCTCGGCGCGCGCAAGGAGCGCGCGCAGGCCGGTGGCCAGGCCGCGGGAGGCATCGGATGAACGACTGGGACTGGTCGAACGTCGACAAGTTCATGCCGCACTTCTGGGACGGGTTGGCGGTCACCCTCCAGGCCCTGCTCCTCGGCTCCCTGATCGCCTTCTCCCTCGGCCTGGTGTGGGCCATCGCGCAGCGCTCCCACGTGGTGTGGGTGCGCTGGCCGGTGACCGCCGTGACCGAGTTCATCCGGAACACGCCACTGCTGGTGCAGCTGTTCTTCCTCTTCTACGTGGTGCCGGAGTGGGGGCCCGAGTTCTCACCGCTGACCACCGGCATCATCGGCCTCGGCCTGCACTACTCGACGTACACCGCGGAGGTCTACCGCGCCGGTATCAACGGCGTGCCGGACGGCCAGTGGGAAGCGGCCATCGCGCTCAACCTGCCCAAGCGGCGCACCTGGACGTCGGTGATCCTGCCGCAGGCCATCCGCCGCGTGATCCCGGCGCTCGGCAACTACGTGGTGTCGATGCTGAAGGACTCGCCGATGATCGCCGTGATCGGGGCGTTCGAGATGCTGGGCGAGGCCCAGCAGTACAGCAACGTGACGTTCACCACCGAGGCGATCACGGTGGTCGGTGTCGCCTTCATCGTCATCGCGTACCCGGCTTCCCTTCTGATCCGACTCCTGGAGCGTCGTCTTGTCCGCTGACAACAAGCCCACGAAAGAGACCGCGAACCCCGCCGCCGACGGCAGCGAACTGATCCGCTTCGACGGCGTCACCAAGCGCTTCGGCAGCAACGTCGTACTGGACCACATGGACTTCACCGTGTCGTCCGGGAAGCACGTCACCCTCATCGGCCCGTCGGGATCGGGCAAGACGACGATCCTGCGGCTGCTGATGACGCTGCTGAAGCCCGACGAGGGCACCATCAAGGTCGCCGGGGACTACCTCACGCACGAGGAGCGGAACGGCAAGCTCGTACCGGCGGGTGAGAAGCACGTACGCGAGGTGCGCAAGAAGATCGGCATGGTCTTCCAGCAGTTCAACCTCTTCCCCAACATGGGCGTCCTGCGCAACATCACCGAGGCGCCCGTGCACGTGCTCGGCCTGCCCAAGGAGGAGGCCGAGCAGCGCGCCCGCGAACTGCTGGAGATGGTCGGGCTGACCGAGCACATCGACAAGTACCCGTCGCAGCTGTCCGGCGGGCAGCAGCAGCGCGTCGCCATCGCCCGCGCGCTCGCGATGCGGCCGCAGGTGCTGCTGCTGGACGAGGTCACCTCGGCGCTCGACCCGGAGCTGGTCGCCGGGGTCCTCGACGTGCTGCGGGACATCGCGCACACCACCGACATCACGATGCTGTGCGTCACGCACGAGATGAACTTCGCGCGGGACATCTCGGACGACGTCCTGATGTTCGACTCCGGGCGGGTCATCGAGTCGGGCTCGCCGGAGAAGATCTTCTCCGAGCCGGAGCACGAGCGGACGCGCGAGTTCCTGAGCGCGGTGCGCTGACCGTACGGCGCCCCGCGCCCGGCCCGTACGCGGTCCCCGTCCCCTCCATGGGGCGGGGACCGCGTCGCATCCGCTCGGGGCATATGCCGAATGCAGCAACAGCCGACGCCGTACGGCCTGTTGGCGGTTATCGTGTGACGGATACGCGTGACCCACCGCTCCGGTCACGATGCAGACGGTCACAACCTCCAGGGGGCACCGTGGCGCTCAGGCCGGAACCCACCGCACCGTTCCACTCGGTGCAGTACGCGCTGCGCGTGCTCGAATCCGTCGCGGGCCACCGCGACGGCGCGAACGAGGAACAGCTGTCCCGCGAGACGGGCCTCCCCTCGGGACACCTCTCGCACCTGCTGCTGATGCTGCGGCGCGAGGGCTATCTGGAGCAGGTGTCCGACGGCTCGTACGTGGTCGGGGAAGGGCTGGTGCTGCTCGGCTCGGGCGGCGGCCGGGAGCGGGCCCTGCGGGAGAGACTCGACCGCACCCTCTCCGAACTGCGCGACGCGCTGGGCGCGGCCATTTACCTCAGCCGCTACGCGGACGGCGAACTGGAGGTGCTCCAGACCTCGCAGAGCGACACCGCGCCGCTGGTCAACGAGTGGGTCGACTTCCGGTCCGCCGTACACGCGACCGCGATCGGCAAGTGCCTCCTCGGGCAGCTCGACCACGACGGCCGCCGCGACCACCTCTCCCGGCACCGTACGGCCCGGCTCACCTCCCGGACCATCACGGACGAACGCCTCCTGCTCAACACCCTCGCCCAACAGCCGCCCACCGTGCCGGTGTTGGACCTCCAGGAGTACGCGGTCGGCACGGTCTGCGCCGCCGTCCCCGTCACGGCGGGCGCGTCGGTCGGCTGCCTCGCCCTGTCCCTGCCGGTCGAGAACGCCCACCGGCTGCGCAAGTCGGCGGAGGCGCTGAACAGGCGGGCGGCGCCGGTGATGCTGTCGCTGGCGATCTGAGCGGCGGGGCGGGGTGCCGCGACGGTGCTGCGGGGCGGGGGCGCCGGGCGGGGTGCGGGCGGGGTGCCGGGGGCGCCGGAAGATGGTCGGGAGCACCGTTCCGGACCCGGTAGCATTGTGGCTGTCAGCAGGCGCCGCTAGCTCAGTTGGTTAGAGCAGCTGACTCTTAATCAGCGGGTCCGGGGTTCGAGTCCCTGGCGGCGCACCGACACCCGAAGGCCCCCTCGTCCACGAGGGGGCCTTCGGCGTTCCCCGGAAGCGGGCCCATGCCCCGGGGCGATCGTTCAGCGGCCGGAAGGCCACGTTCCCGTACGTTCCCCGACCGGAGGGAAGCGCCGCCGATGAAGCCTCCGGCACGTGAACCACGGAACGCGAGTACGCCGAGGACCCGACCCTGGCCACCTGGTGCGTCGAGGCGTTCGACACCGTCTGGCGACGGGCCACCCCGCACGAGGAGTACGAGCCGGTCCAGGGCAGCCAGCTGCGCTGGCGGCACGTCCTCGCCTGACCCGAGGAGCCCGACAACGGACGTTGTCAGGCGGGGAGCTGGCCCGTCCGTACGGCAGTGATGAACGCGGTCCAGGCAGTGATCGGGGGCTTGAGGGTGCCCCGGTACGGGGCCTTGCTGTCCCGCACGGGTACGACACCGGGAAAGCCGTCCGCGACCTCGACACAGTCGCCGCCGTCCTGGTTCGAGTAACTGGACTTACGCCACGTGGCGCTGGTCAGCTCAGGTCCGTCCACCATCGCGTCTCTCCTCGATCGGGCTCCGGGGGCTGCTCACCAGAAGCATGCCGCGAACACGACTGCCCCAACCCGCATACGGATTGGGGCAGTCACGTGAGCAACGGGCAGTGTCAGCCGTCGAGTTGACCCGACCGTACAGCCTTGACAAACGCGGTCCAGGAAGCGCTCGGGGGCTGGAGGGTGCCCCGGTACGGGGCCTTGCTGTCCCGCACCGGTACGACACCGGCGAAGCCGTCCGCGACCTCGACGCAGTTGCCGCCGTCCTGGTTCGAGTAACTGGACTTCCTCCACGTCGTGGCGCCGGTCAACTCGGGTCGGGGCATGAGGTCTCCTCCAGCAGGGTGCGGATGAACTGCGCAGACGCATTGGGCGGCAGCGCCAGGTCCCGCAGCAGATCGTACGAGAGCTTCAACCGCTCCACCTCCCCCGGTTCCTCGGTGAGGTCTCCGCTGTAGCCCGACTCCGTGTAAGCCACGGCGGAGCCGTCGGCCAACCACAGGATGGTCAGCGACGTTCCGACGAGTCCGTGCAGACCGGCGGACAGCGGCACGATCTGGAGCATGACATTGGGAAGATCGGCCACTTCTAGCAGGTGTTCCAGCTGCTCCTGCCAGATCTTCGAGTCGACCGGGGTGCGGCGCAACGCGGCCTCGTCGAGCAACGCACGGTAGTGCGGCGGGTCTTCGCGGGTCAGTATCTCCTGCCGACCGAGCCGTGCCGCTACCTGTTCCTCCAACTCGTGCTCGTCCTTGGGTCGGGCCGCCCGTAGCAAGTCCTCGGCGTAGGCACGGGTCTGAAGCAGTCCAGGCACCGTGTTCGACACGTACTCGTATCGAACGGTGGCTTCCTGTTCCAGCTCCATGAACCGGCGGTACTTGTCGCGGAAAGCGTCCTCCTTGCCCAGCTGCCAGAGCAGTTGCAGGTGGCGCCCGGTCTCGTACACGGCATCCAGGGCCGCCATGACCTGCGCGGACCCGAGTTTCTCGCCGCGCTCCAGCTTGTGCAGGTACGACCGGTCGAACGTGGTGAGCGAGGCCAGTTCGGCGAGCGATCTCCCCGACTCCTCCCGCAGGCGGGCCAGTTCACCAGCCAGCATCCGACGCGCGGATGGGCGGCTGGACTTCCTCTCGGCCACATCTCCTCCTGTGTCCCCTGCCCTGTGGGCCACACGTCGGTACTTTCACGCCGCGTCGCCCTCGTCGAGTCTGTGAGTAGTCGAGCACAGAACGTGAGCATCGAGCAATGCAGGAAAGGAACCGCTATGGACGACGACATGACGGCTTCGGCTCAGCCTCCTCTCGATCCGGTGGAGGCGGCGGAGCAGGCGGTGGTGCTGTTGCGGCACGCGTTGGAGGCGGCGGGGGTGGCGTTGCCGGATCTGGGGGTGGACGGCTGCACCTGCGGCTACGTGGTGGTGCATCGGCCGATGGTGGAGCTGGGGCGGGTGGCTCCGGATGTGGCGATCCGGCTGGCCGGGGTGTTGGCGCGGGGGGCGTTGGCGTCGTGAGTGGCGAGGTGCGGCCCGCCGGGGGTGCCGCCGCGGTTCCCGTCGTGGGGGCGGTGGTGGTGGACACCGGGTGTGGTGACCGGGTGGGCGAGTTCCGTGGGGTGGCGGGCCCGTACTGGTTGTTGCGGCCGGTGCGCGGTGGCAGGGAGTGGGAGGCGGACCCGGGGCACGTACGGGCTGCGAGCGCGCGGGAGCGGTTGGCCGCGTGGAACGCCCGCTGCAACGCGCGGAGTCGGGGTGAGGTGCTGTGACGGGCGTCCCGACTCCGCCCGTACGAGCCGGTGTTGACCAAGCGGGCCTGGTGTTCCGGGCGCGGGTGTACGCGGCGGGCCCGGTGTGGGGTACGGGCCGGAGCGCGGGCTACGTCCTGGGTACGTACGGATCGTTGTCCCCGGTGTTGGCGCTGCGGTGGTTGCGCGGGGAGGCGTTGCTCCTCGCGGACCGCCTCGACCCCGACCCGCGGCACTGCCCGTACCTGACCCCAGGACTGCGCCCGTCACCGGCGCCGGTGGCGGGTTGCGCGGACCGGCTGCGGGCGTGGGCGGGCGACACGGTCGGTCTCCGTACGACGCGCGCGGGGTTGAAGGACGGACGTGCGGTGTCGGTGGTGTTCGAGGACGAGGACTGCGCTTACACCCTCTCCGCGTGGCCCGAACACCCGCACCAGGCACGGCAGACGGCCGCGTGACGCCGCGACGCGGCAGCCCCGGCCGGGACGAGCGCGCGGCCGCGCGGGAGGCGGCCCGCGCCGACCGGGAGGTGATCACGGCACGGTACGACGCGCGGGAACCGGTCAGCCGGATCGCCGCCGACTACGGCGTCTCCCAGACCTGGCTGCGCTTGCGACTCGACGCGTGGGGCGTCCCACGCCGCCCCGTCCACGACGCCCACGGCCACCGCCGTTCCCCCGCCCATGTCTTCAAGGGCCGCGCCGCCCGACCCCGTACGCACGCCGAAGTACGGGCGGCACGGGCCGAGTTGATCCGCGACCGTGCGCGGGTGACCGCGCGCTACCAGGCGGGCGCCTCGCTGACCCGCCTCGCCCGCGAGTACCGCGTCACCGTCTCCTGGCTCGCCGACACCCTCGACCGCTGGGACATCCCCCGCCGCAGCGGTCCCGGGTCGGAACGGCCCTGACGGAACGGCCGCATTAGGTTAGCCTTACCTAAGCCATCCTCCGTCGCCCTGGGAGCCCTCGCATGCGTCTCTTCCGCAGCCGCGCCACGCAGCCGACACCCGCCGAACGCGTCCAGTCCATCCTGGCCGTCGCGCACTCGATGACCGTGGTGTGCGGAGGCCGCCGGTACGAGGTGCACCGGCTGCACGGCTCCGGCGCGCACGGCCACGTCCACCTGCACGCCCCCGTCGACCCCGGCACCCCCCGCGAGCACGGCGAGCACGGTGACCCCGGCGAGGCGGCGCCCCGCGTCCCCGTACGGCTGGAGTTGACCGACGTCGCCCCCACGCCCGTACGGCAGCGGCTACGGGCGCGGCTGACGCTGACGGGGACGCTCCCGGCGCCGTACGACCCGGAGTCGGCGGAGAGCGCGTGCATGGAGTTCGGCGGCGCGGAGCTGGAGGAGGCCGGTACGCGTACGTCCGTGCCGCTGGACAGGCTGCGGGAGACGGCGGCCGATCCGCTGGCGGGCTGCGAGGCGAGCATGCTGACGCATCTGCTGGACGGTCACGCGGAGTACGTACCGCTGCTGCTGCGCCTCGTACGGCCGCACCCCGGGAAGGGATTGGTGCGCGCGCTTCCGGTCGCGTTGGACCGGTACGGGCTGACGTTGCGGCTGGAGTTCGCGGGCGCGCACCGGGACGTACGGCTGGCCTTCGCCACGGCCGTGTCCGACCCCGCCGACCTGGGCACTCGCATCCAGGGGCTGGTCGCGGCGGCACGCCGGGCGTCGCATCCCAACCACCTGCCCGCGTGAGGCGGTTCGGGGCGGGGCTGAACGGCGCAGCCTGATTGTTTCGGTCTGATTATTTCGGTCTGGTGAATTCCCGGCATGATCGCACGGACACTGACCCACATGGTGGACTCGGCTGGCGCACCCGACGCGACGGACACGGACGCCGGGGCGGCTCAGCACGGGAGACGGGGCGGCTCCCCGGCGGACTGGGGCCAGGTCCCGATCGACCATCCGCTGCTCGGCGCCGCGGTCGAAGTGGCGGGCGGCGACGGCCTGTTGCTGACCGGCAGCCTCTCCACCGAGGCTCAGCCGTGGCTCGCGGACCACGTGGTGCACGGCGTCCCGCTGCTCTCCGGCGCCTGCTTCCTGGAGCTGGCCCTGCTCGCGGGCGCGCACGTGGGCTGCCGCACCCTCGACGAACTCGTCCTGGAGGCGCCGTTGCCCCTGGGCGACCACGGCACCGTACGCGTCCAGGTCGCCGTCGGGGAGCCGGACGGCGCGGGCCGCCGGACGGTACGGGTGTACGCGGCGACGGACGACGGCAGCGGGGAGAAGCCGCTGTGGCGGCGGCACGCCGACGGGGTGCTCAGCGAGACGGAGGACGAAGCGGAGACGGAGACGGAGACGGAGACGGAGACGGAGACGGAGACGGAGACGGAGACGGAGACGGAGACGGAGACGGAGACGGAGACGGAGACGGAGACGGAGACGGAGACGGAGACGGAGACGGAGACGGAGACGGAGACGGAGACGGAGGCGGAGACGGAGGCGGAGGCGGAGGACGAGGCCGCGGACGAGGTCGACGCGGAGGTCGCAACCGAGGCCGGAACCGAAGCCGAAGCGGAAGCGGAGGTGGAGGCCGAGCCGCCGCCCCGCCCGAGGAAGCCCCCCACGGAGGCGGACCCGCCCCCAGCCCCCGACGCTCCGCCCACCCCCCTCGGCGCCGACGCCTGGCCCCCCGCCGGGGCGGAGCACGTCCCCCTCGACGGCCACTACGCCCGCCTCGACGCCCGGGGCAACGGCCACGGCCCCGCCTTCCGCGGCCTGCGCGCCCTGTGGCGGCGCGGCGACGAGACGTACGCCGAGGTGGCGGTGCCCGGCGACGGGCCGCACGACGCGCGCTTCCAGCTGCACCCCGCCCTGCTGGACGCCGCGCTGCACGCGACGGACCAGCCGGGGGCGGACCGGGACGGGCGGGCGCGCCTGTCGTTCTCCTGGCAGGGCGTACGGCTGCACGCCGACGGCCGCCCCGGCGGGGCCGGTTCGGGTGCGGTGACGGCGTTGCGCGTACGGCTGGCGCCGTCCGGCGACGGCGGTCTCGGCCTGCTGGCGGCGGACGAGTCGGGCACGCCCGTGGCGAGCGTCGCCGCGCTGCGGACCCGGCCCGTACGGGCGGAGGTGCTGCACACGGCGGCCGACCCCGTGGCCGAGGTGGCGTACCAGGTGGACTGGCTGCCGCTGGCCTCGCCCGGCGCGGGTGGCGTACTGGAGCAGGTCGTCGCGCACGAGGCGGGCCGGGACCGCTGGGCGGTGCTGGAGGAGGAGCGTTCGGGGCTGAGCGGGGCGGTGCGGAGCATCGGCCTGAGCGTGGACGCGTTCCCCGACGTGGGGGCGCTCGACGCGGCGGTACGGGCGGGGGCGAGCGCCCCCGGGACGGTGCTGGTGCCGTGTCCGCCGACGAAGGAGCCGCTCCCCGAGGCCGTACGCGCGACCGCCGGGTACGTGCTCGGCGTCGTCCAGGACTGGCTGGCCGCCGAGGCCCTGGCGGGGACGCGGCTGGTGGTCGTCACGCAGGGCGGTGTGAGCACGACGCCGGACGACGCGTACGGCGGGGACGCGGCGGCGGCCGCCGTGTGGGGCCTCGTACGGTCCGTGAACGGCGAACACCCGGGCCGTACGGTCCTGTTGGACGTCGACGCCGGGCTCGGCTCCTCCCCGCGGCCGACCGAGGACGGGCACGCGCTGGGCGTGCAGCTGGTCGCCGCCCTCGCCTCCGGTGAGCAGCAACTCGCCCTGCGCCGAGGCGTCCTGCGCGTCCCCCGCCTCACCCCGGGCACGGGCACGGGCCCGTGGCCGCCGCCGGACCCGGGCGACGGCCCGCCCGTACGGCTCGACCCGGAGGGCGTGGCCCTGGTCACGGGCGGTACGGGCATGATGGGCGGCGTCCTGGCGCGGCACCTCGTACGGGAGTACGGCGTACGGCACCTGCTGCTCGCCTCGCTCGACGGGCCGGAGGCGGCGGCCCGCGCGGAGCTGGAGGAGCAACTGACCGCGCTGGGCGCCTCGGTGGCCTTCGCCGCCTGCGACCTGGCGGATCGGGACGCGGCGGCGCGACTGCTCGACGGGCTGGACCGGCCGCTGACCGCCGTGGTGCACGCGGCGGGCGTGCTGGACGACGGGCCGGTTGAGGAGCTGGACGCGGACCGGCTGGACGCGGTGCTGCGCCCGAAGGTCGACGCGGCCGTGCACCTGGACGAGTTGACGCGCGCCCCGGACCCGGCGCTGTTCGTGGTGTGCGCCTCGGTGGCGGGCGTGTTCGGCGGCCCCGGGCAGGCCAACTACGGTGCGGCGAACGCCGCGTTGGAGGCCCTGGCCGTACGCCGCCGCGCGCTGGGCCGCCCGGCGGTGTCCGTGGCGTGGGGCGTGTGGTCGCCCCGTCGGGGCATGGCGGCGCGGCTCAGCGACGCGCACTGGGCGCGCGTGCTGCGCGCGGGGGTGCTGCCGGTGACGGACCGGCAGGGTGCCGCCGTCTTCGACGCGGCCCTGGCGGGGACGCGCGCGGACGTGGTGGGGGCGCGGCTGGACCTGCCGGGGATGCGCCGCCGGTACCGGCCGGTGCCGGCGTTCTTCCGCGAGGTCGTCCGACCGGCACCGGGAGCTGCCCCGGCGGCGGGGGCGCGTACGGGATCGGGGCCCGGGGCGCGTACGGGCTCGGCGACGGGGGCGCGTACCGGCCCGGGGGCGGGGGTGGCCGCCGCGGCGGCACGGCTGCGTACGGCGCCGGGCGAGGAGCGCGTACCGCTGCTGCTCGACCTCGTACGCCACTGGACCGCCGACGCCCTCGGCGCCGAGGGACCGGCGGGGATCGCGGCGGACGGCGACCTGCTGGCCGCCGGGCTGGACTCGCTGGGCGCCGTCGAACTGCGCACCGCACTGGGCGAGTCGACGGGACTACGGCTGCCCGCCACGCTCGTCCTCGACCACCCGGTGCCGACCGACCTGGCCGAGCGGGTGGCGGGGCTGATGCCCCCGCCACCGCCGCCGGCCGCCCGCCCCGCCCGCGCGCCGCACCGCCCGCGGGGCGCGGCCGGGCGCCCGGTGGAGCCGCGCCCGCACGGGGCGGGCGCCGCCGGGCCGGGGGCGGACAGCGGGCTGCGGAGCACCCTGCGGGGGCTGCGCAGGTGGTGGGCCGGGTAGGCGGTGCTCCCGTCCGGCCCGGGCCCGTACGTGCGGGGTCCGTGCTCCGGCGCGGCCTCAGTCCGGGACGAGGCCCCGGGCGAACGTGTGCCGGGTGACGGTGCTCGACGTGATCCCCGGGTACGTCCGGACCCGCCGCCACGCGGCGCTCGGCGAGCCGACGCCGTCACCGGGCGCGGCGAGCGCGGCGCGGTGCGCCCGCGCGCTCTCCCACTCGGCGTAGTTGAGGACGTGCGCGCCGTCCGTACTGGTGTGGAAGTGCGCCGAGATCCCGCCGGGGTGCGGGGCCGGATCGTCCGCCAGCGCCTCGAACACGGCGTCCACCCAGGCCCGTTGGCGTGCCGCGTCCGGCGCCGCGAAGGCCACCTCGACGGTCACGAAGCAGCCCGGCACCCGTACGCCCGACCCGGCCCGGGGGTCGGCGCCGGAAGCCGCACCGGCCCGGCCACCGCTGCGGTAGCGGGTGTGGACGCGGGCGCCGATCCGTTCGACGTCGGGCACCGCCGCGAAGATCTCGTCGGTACGCTCGTCGCGCCCCGCCCGCTGGAACGCGCGGAACGCCTCCTCCCCCGTCCACTGCGAGTAGTGCAGCACCGAGCCGCCGTCCTCGGCCGCGTAGAGGCCGTACGCGAGCAGGTCCGGGGTCGGCCACGGGCGGGCCGCCCAGGTCGCGGCGATCGCGTCGACCGTGGCGGCCTGCCGGTCCGGACCGGACGTGCGCCACCGGCTGAAGACGGCCACCCCCAGGTCGGGGCGGTCGGGGCGGGGCGGGGTGCGGACGACGGCGGTCACGGCGGCTCCTCGGGTGCGGTCTGCGTACCGGCGCGTACCGGCGCCGACCACCCTGCGGCTTGAAGTCCGGTTCAGGTCAACCGGTCCGGATCGACCGGTTCGGGCGCCCCGACCGGGACCCGTTCGGACCGGCAGGCCCGTTCAGACCGGCAGGACCGGGTAGCCGCGCAGCGGCGGGGGCTCGGTGGGGCGGTGACGCGCCGCGAGGGCGAGGGTGACGGCGACGGACGCGGCGGCCCAGACGGCGAGCGTCCACAGGGGCCCGGCGAGCGCGTGCGCGTCGAAGTAGACGGTGTTCCGTACGGCGCTGACACCCGCGCCCGGCGGCAGCCAGGAGCCGATGGCGCTCCAGAAGCCGGGGATCATGTGCTCCTGGTAGGCGCCGCCCGCGCTGGGGTTGCCCAGCACCACCAGCAGCACGATGGCCAGCCCGATGCCGAACACGCCGCACAGCGTCTGGAGCGCGATCGTGAGCGTGCACGCGGCGAGGACCACCAGCGTGCCGATGCCCCACAGTTCGGGGAGGTGGCCCGGGAGGGCGCCGAGCACCGGGCCGACGATCACCGCGCCGCCCAGCCCGGACACGACGGCGTACACGGCGGACACCAGGAGCCGTACGACGGCCCGCCGCACGGTGGCGGGGCGCGCCCCGGCGGTGACGCCGAGCATCGCGGCGGCCAGGTAGCCGCCGACGAGCCAGCCGACGACGAGGTAGAAGGCCGTCAGGCTGCCGTTGTCCTGTCCGCCCGCGGGCGCGATGTCGACGGTGCGCAGCGTGCGGTCCTGGTCGCGGGCGAGCGAGCGGCCGATCTCCGTGACGGCGGAGGTGACGGAGCCGCCCGCGCCGGAGGCGACGAGCAGGGTGTCGCGGCGGCCGTCGGGGTCCATGACGTACGCGCCGTCGGCGTCGCGCCGCATGACGCGGGCGCGTGCCTCGCCCTCGTCCCGTACGACGGTGCTGCGCACCGGTCCGCCGGGCAGCGCGTCGAGGCGGTCGGCGACCTGCTGGGGCGCGACGACGGCGAGCGGTACGCGACGGGGCTCGGGGTGGTGGAACGCCCCGACGTAGCTGAGCAGGAAGCCGAGTTGGACGAGCAGGACACCGAACATCAGCAGGAACGCGCGGGGTGTGATCGCGTCGCGCAGCTCGGCGAGGAGGAGGCTGTGGCGCATGGGGAAACGTATCCTTACAGGCGATTTGCCCCATGCTTACCCGATGCGGTCCCGGCCGGGCGGCGCGGCGCGCTGCCCGGCCGGGACACGGACCACCGGCCGCCGCGCGCGGCCGTCCGACCGCTCGCCCGACCGGCCGCCCCGTCAGAACTCGACGTCGGCGCAGGAGTAGAACGCGTTGGAGGTGTCCGCGACGTTCCAGACCCCGACGATCAGGTGGTGGCCGGACTTGTCCGGCAGCTTGCCGTCGTGGGTCTCCTTCTCGGCGGGCTGCTCGCCGTCCATCGGCACGGTGAGGAACGGCTCCGGCTCCAGGTCGGCGCGGGTCAGCTTCTTCGCCGGGTCCCAGCCGTCCTTCGTGACGAAGTACTGGTAGTCGGTCGTCGAGTGGCGGGCGGTGTTGGTCCAGCTGAACGTGTGGTCCGCGCCCGGCTCCAGCTTGGTGGTGGGCCACTCGCCGTCACGCGGGTCGTCCAGCGCGGCGAAGCCCTCGTTGCCGCCCGCGCATATGGTGCCGTCCTCGGGACCCGCCCCGGGGAAGCCCTTGGGGCCCTCGACGCTCTGCGGCTCGTTCTCGACGGCGCCGCAGTCGGCGACGTCGCCCTGGGCGCAGTGGACCTGACGGCTGGTCGGGGAGTCGGCGTAGCCGTGCCCCTGGGCGGAACCGGTGGTGACGAGGACGGTCGCCCCGGCGATGCCCATGGCGGCGACGGCGGTGGCGACGGCCTTGCGCCCGACGGTGGCGCGCTTGACGGAGGTGCTCTTGCGCATGCCTGCTCCAGTGATGTGGGGGGTCCGCACGGGTACGAGCCGTACCGGCGGGCGCCGGTCGTGCTCACGTACGGCTCCGGTCCGGACTGGTCCAGACCAGGCCCACGACGCTAACGCCGGGTCTTCCGCCATGTCCAGACCAATGGCGGAACAGCGGCGGGACGGGGGCGGCGCACCGCCCCGAGATGCCGCGCGACGACGGAAAGCAGCCCCGCTGACCTCCCGTCAGCCGTAACACACCGGCCATCCCCGCTGCACGAACCGCCGACACTTCCGTCACATCGTGCGCGCCGAAAACCCTGCACAGGGCGCGAATACGGCAAATGCTTGTTGCACCGGAGCGCCCTCTCACGGGAGCCTGCCCTCTGGTCACCGCCCCTGGGAAGGCCGGAACACGAACACACGGCACTCCCCGCACCGGCCGACATGTGTGCGCGGCGTGGAACCGGAGAACGTACTCCTCAGTCTCAGCGGATGGCGGCCCGGACCGCCGTGTCCGGGACGGTGGGGCACGGACGCGGAGCGAGGACGACGAGCGCGGCGGACGCGCGTGTGGGGGGGAAGTAGAGATGACGTCGACACCCGACGGCCCCTGGCTGCCCGAGCGGCCGGACGACGCCCCCTTACCCGAGGGGGGTTCGCCACGGGAGGCGCCGCGCGTACCGCGCCAGCCCACGGCGCCGTCGCCGCCTTCGTACGGGCCACCGCACGACGCGCCGCACGGCCCGCCGTACGGCCCGCCGTACGGGCCACCCTCGTACGAACCGCCCCGCCAGCACGGCGGCGACCCGGCCCCCGCGCCCCGCCAGCCGCGCTTACCGCGCCCCCGGTCCGGCCCGGCGCACGCCGCGCCCGCCCCCGCGCGGCCGCCCGCCGAGGACGACGACCCGACCCGGACCACCCGGCTGCGGCTCCCGCGCCACCGCCGCCCCGACCCGGCGGGCGACGACCCCGGCACCGCGCCCCACGCCACGCCGGGCCGCGCGACGCGCTGGCCCCGCAAGGAACTCCCCCGCTACGACTACGAGCACTACAGCCGCCTCGCGGGCCCCCTCTCCCAGCCCGACCGGGACCAGCCGTACCGCGTCCGCTACCGCAGCCTGCTGGCCGACGAACCGCACCGCGTCCGGGCCGCGTTCCTCCTCTGCCTCGCCCCGCTGCTCTCCGCCGGGCTGCTGCTCTGGCTGATGCAGCCCCAGCACTGGACCGAGCGCGACAACGGCGAGGTCTCCGACCTGGTGCTGAAGCTCGACATCGTGATGCTGGTGTCGATCGGCCTCATCGAGCTGTTCCGCACGCTGAACGTCATATCCAACGCGCACGCCACCCTCGTCGCCCGCGACCCCGTCCCGGTCGTGCCCGAGCCGGGCACCCGCGTCGCGTTCCTCACCTCGTTCGTGCCGGGCAAGGAACCGCTGGAGATGGTCACGCGGACCCTGGAGGCGGCCGTACGCGTCCGGCACCGCGGCACGGTGCACGTGTGGCTGCTCGACGAGGGCGACGACCCGGAGGTGAGGGAGGTGTGCCGGCGCCTGGGCGTACGGCACTTCTCCCGCAAGGGCGTGGCCCGCTGGAACCAGGAGAAGGGCCCGCACCGCGCGAAGACCAAGCACGGCAACTACAACGCCTGGCTCGACGCGCACGGCGACGACTACGACTACTTCGCGTCCGTCGACACCGACCACGTCCCGCTCCCCAACTACCTGGAGCGGATGCTGGGTTACTTCCGCGACCCGGACGTCGGCTTCGTCATCGGCCCGCAGGTCTACGGCAACTACGACAACTTCGTCACCAAGGCCGCCGAGAGCCAGCAGTTCCTCTTCCACGCCCTGATCCAGCGGGCGGGCAACCGCTACGAGGCGCCGATGTTCGTCGGCACCAGCAACGCCGTGCGGATCAGCGCCCTGAAGGGCATCGGCGGGCTGTACGACTCCATCACGGAGGACATGGCGACCGGCTTCGAGATGCACCGTTCGCGCAACCCGGGGACCGGCAACCGCTGGCGGTCGGTCTACACCCCGGACGTGCTCGCCGTCGGCGAGGGCCCGAACGCCTGGACGGACTTCTTCACGCAGCAGCTGCGCTGGTCGCGGGGTACGTACGAGACGATCCTGACGCAGTACTGGCGCGGCCTGTTCACCCTGGGCCCCGGCAAGCTGTTCAACTACACGATGCTGATGATCTTCTACCCGATCTCGGCCCTGAACTGGATCCTCGCCGCCCTCAGCTGCGCCCTCTTCCTCGGCGTCGGGGCGTCCGGCGTACAGATCGACCCGACCATCTGGATGATGCTCTACGGCAACGCCTCGGCCCTCCAGATCGGCCTCTACGTGTGGAACCGGCGGCACAACGTCTCGCCCCACGAGCCCGAGGGCTCCGGCGGCCTGGCCGGGATGCTGATGTCGGCGCTGTCCGCGCCGATCTACGCGCGGTCGCTGTTCGACACGGTGCTGCGGCGCAAGAGCGGGTTCGTGGTCACCCCGAAGGGCGACTCCGCGAGCCCGGACACGTTCTTCGGCACGTTCCGCGTCCACCTGTTCTTCATCGCGGTCTTCGGCGGCTCGTTCGTCGGCTCCGTCTTCCTGGGCCACGACCACCCGGCGATGCTGACGTGGGCGGCGCTGGCGATGCTGATCACCGCGGCGCCGATCATCGGCTGGCGCGTCACCCTCCACGCGGAGCGCAAAAAGCGCAAACATGGACGTACCAGACGGCGGAGCGGTCGGCGCGGGGCCCAGGGCCAGGACGGACAGGGCCCCCCGCCGGGCGGGCCCCCGCCGCCCGGCACGGACCCGGCAGCCCGCCCGGACCCGTCCGCGACCCACGACGAGACCATGCAGACCGCCCTTGGGGGACGTGACCAATGAACTACCGCCCGAGCCGCCGCACCCGTCGCCTGGCGATCGGCGCGGCGGCCGTGCTCGTACTGGCGGGTTTCAACGGCCCGGCGCTCTACAACATCGCCACCGACCAGTACCACGACTACAAGATCGACCAACCCGGGTACAAGGCGGAGAACGGCCACTGGAAGGTCGTCGACATCCCGGAGAAGTACCGCGTGAACACCATCCACGCGGCCCTCCTCCAGACCGGCAAGGTCCTGCTGGTGGCCGGTTCCGGGAACGACGCGAAGCAGTTCGACGCCGGTACGTTCCGCACCACCCTGTGGGACCCGGTGGCCGACACGTACAAGAACATCCCCACCCCCGCCGACCTCTTCTGCACCGGGCACACCCAACTCCCCAGCGGCAACCTGCTGGTGGCGGGCGGCACCCAGCGGTACGAGTCGCTGGAGGGCGACGTCGACAAGGCCGGCGGCCTGATGATCGTCTACAACGAGAACCCCGACCGGGCGAAGACCCTCAAGAAGGGCACCCGCTTCACCGGCCGGAAGAACGGCAAGACGTTCGTCTCCAACTCCAACGTCCTCGTCCCCCGCGCCGAGAAGAAGTCCGACCCGGCGACCGGCGAGGTCGAGGTCACGCCCAAGAGCGCCCGCGTCTACGTCGAGTCGCCGGAGGAGGGCGAGGAACACCAGACCGGCACCCAGGACCAGTACCTCGTCGACGGGCTCCGCGGCGCCGACCGGAAGAACGTCTACGGCATCGCGCAGAAGCTGTCCTTCGACAAGAAGGACTTCCAGGGGATCAAGGACGCGTACGAGTTCGACCCCGTCGCCGAGCGCTACGTCACCGTCGACCCGATGGGCGAGGCCCGCTGGTACCCGACGCTGACCACCCTGGAGGACGGCTCCGTGCTGTCGGTCTCCGGGCTGGACGAGATCGGGCAGGTCGTCCCCGGCAAGAACGAGGTGTACGACCCGGACACCAAGAAGTGGGAGTACCTGCCGCGGACCCGCTTCTTCCCCACGTACCCCGCGCTGTTCCTCGCCCGCGACGGCAAGGTGTTCTACACCGGCTCCAACGCCGGGTACGGGCCCGCCGACAAGGGGCGCGTGCCGGGCGTCTGGGACCTGAGCACCAACGAGTTCCGCGAGGTGCCCGGCATGAGCGACCCGGACGTGCTGGAGACCTCCATGTCCGTGCTGCTGCCGCCCGCGCAGAAGCAGCGGTACATGGTGCTGGGCGGCGGCGGGGTCGGCGAGAGCGAGAAGGCGACCGCGAAGACCCGCATCGCGGACCTCACCCGCGACGCGCCGCGCTTCGAGGACGGGCCCGACCTGTACGCCGACGCGCGCTACCCGAGCAGCGTGATCCTCCCCGACGACACCGTGCTCACCACGAACGGCTCCGGCGACTACCGGGGGCGCGGCGACAGCAACGTACTGAAGGCGTCGCTCTACGACCCGGAGAAGAACGAGTTCCGCGACGTCGCCGACCCGCTCGTGGGCCGCAACTACCACTCCGGCGGGCTGCTGCTGCCGGACGGGCGCGTCATGACGTTCGGTTCCGACTCGCTGTTCTCCGACAAGGCCAACACCAAGCCGGGCGAGTTCGAGCAGCGCATCGAGCTGTACACGCCGCCGTACCTGCACCAGGACGGCGAACGGCCCGAGCTGGAGGACGCGGGGAAGCCGCGGAAGACCGTGAAGCTGGGCGGCACGGTGGCGTACGAGACGAAGGACGCCGCGTCGGTGGAGAAGATGCGGCTCGTACGGCCGGGCGCCTTCACGCACGTCACCAACGTCGAACAGCGGTCCGTGGCCCTGGACTTCGAGCGGACGGCCGACGGCCTGCGCGCCACCCTGCCGGACGACCCGTCGCTGGTGCCGCCGGGCTGGTACATGGTCTACGCCGTGGACGGCGACGGCGTGCCGTCCGAGGCGACCTGGGTGAAGGTGCCGGTCGACGCCTCGGCCCGCACCCACCGCACGACGGAGGAGGCGCCGCCGGTGACCCCGGGGGCGTAGGCGCCCGGAACGGCACGCACACAGGCCGGTGGCCCGGTGCTCCCACGGGGAGCGCCGGGCCACCGGCCTGTGTACGGGTGCGGGCGGGCGGTACGGGTGCGGCGGGCGTACGGGCGGGCGTTACCGCTTGGCGTTGCGCGCCAGCTCCAGCGCGTACTCCGGATACCACTCGCCCGCCTTCGGGCCGCCCTTGCAGGCGCCGTCCGACTCGCCGGGCCGCTTGATCCAGAGGTACGCGTCGACCAGCTCGTCGCCGGTCTCCGTCGTCGGCACCTCACCGAGCGCCCGGCCCGGCGGGTTGCACCAGGACTCCGTGTCGTGGCCGCGGGCCGGGCCGTTGCCGTTCCGGCTGGTGTCGATGACGAACGGCTTGCCGCCGACCATCGACGACAGCTTCGTGCCGTACGCGGTGTTGGAGGCGGTCGTCTGGTAGTTCGACACGTTCAGCGCGAAGCCGTCCGCCTGGTCGATGCCCGCGCGCTTCAGCGGCTCGACGAGCCCGCCGGGGTCGCGGACCCAGTCCGGGTTCCCCGCGTCCAGGTACACCTTCGTGTTCGGCTGCTGCTTGAGCCTGCCGACGGCCTCCTTCAGCAGCGCGTACCGCTCCTCGTGGAACTGCCGCGGCGTGCAGCCCTCCTGGAGCAGGTGCGGCAGCGCGTCCGGCTCCACGACGACCGTGGCCTTCCGGTCCCCGATGCCCTCGACCACCTCGTCGAGCCAGGCGCGGTACTCGTCGCCGCCGCCCGCGCCGCCCTGCGAGTACTGCCCGCAGTCGCGGTGCGGCAGGTTGTAGAGGACGAGCAGCGCGCCGAGTTCGTCCTTCGCGGCGGCCTCGGTGAAGCCGCGCGTCTGTCCCCCGGGGTCCTCCACGCCGATCCACTCGGCCACCGGCTGGCTCGCGATCCGCTCGATCAGCTCGGCCTTCTCGGCGTCGTCCCGGTCGCGGTACTCGGCGACCTGCCGGGCCGCGCTGCCCTCGGGGTTGATCCAGTACGGCGCGTCGGCGCGCGACGGGGCCTTCGACTCGCCGTCGTCCTCGCCCGAGGAGTCGCCGCCGGAGGAGCACCCCACGAGGAGCACCGCCCCCGCCAACACCCCGCTCGCGACGGTCCGTACGCGGGCGGCGCGGCGCGCGCGTACGCGCGGGTGGGCACACGGGCGGGCGCGGCCGACCGCGCTGCGGCCGACGTCGGTGCCGTACATCCACTCCCCCTCGGAGACGACCAGGTACCGGTCGCGCCCATCGTTGCACAGCGGCACGGCCCGTCGCGGGGGTTGTGGACGAGCCACCGCAACGCCCCCGAGCGCGCCGTACGGGCCGTCCGTGGCGGCGCCGCCACGGGCCCCGGCTGCCGGATCGTTCATGCGGAACGCGTCCCGGTGAGGTACGCGGAGACGACCACGTTCGCGTCGTACGCGCGCCGCTCGCGGTCGAACGTGCCGCCGCAGGTGAGGAGTCGCAGCTCGGCGCGGCCGTCCCGGTGCGGCCCGTAGACCCGGGCGGCGTCGAAGCGGTCGCGCGTCACCACGTCCACCGACTCGACCGTGAACTCCGCGACGACCCCGTCCGCCCGCGCCACGTCCACCTTCGCGCCGCGCTTGACACTGCTCAGCGGGTAGAAGACGGCGCGGCTCCGGTCGGTGTCCACGTGCCCGACGACGACCGCCGCGCCGGACGCGCCGGGCGTCGGCCCGCCGCCGTACCAGCCGACCGCGCCCGGATCGGCGTACGGCGGCGCGGCGACCGACCCGTCGCGCGCCAGCGAGCGGGTCAGCACCCGCGCGTGCACGCCGATCCCGTCCACGTCGAGCCGCACCGGGCGGGCCGTGCCCGCCACCGGGTCGAGGGGTACGGGCAGTGGCGGCCCTTCCTGCAACTGGCGCCCCACGGCGGGCACTTCGCCGAGCGCGGCGCCGCCCGAGCCGTCGTCGGTGACGCCGCGGGCCCACAGCCAGAGGCCGAGCAGCAGCACGGCCCAGGCGGTGCCGGTGAGGACGCGGGCCGCCCGGCCGGGGGGCGGGGGGCCGGGCACCGGGTCGTGCGCGCGGTGGTCCGTCGCTCCGTACGCGGTGCGGCGGGCGGTGTCGCGGGGGTCCTCCTCGCGGGGGTCCGTGTCGCGGACGCGGTGCCTGGCCACGCCGTCAGCGCCCGTCCACCGCGCGGCGCGCCGCCCGGTGCCGCACGCGGGGCACGGCGCGGGCGGCGCCGAGCAGCGCGGCGGCGCCCACGAGGCACGCGCCGACGGCGGCGGGGCCGGGGCCGCCGGGGTCCGGGGCGGCGGCCGTCGCGCCGCCACCGGCGCGGACGGGGGCGACGGGCGAGGTGTGCGGGGCGGGCTGGTCGGCGGGCGCGGCGGTCGGCGTGGCCGGGGGTTCGGCGGGGTGGTCGGGCGGCTGTTCGGCGGGGCGGGGCGCGTCCGGGCCGTCGCGTCCGACGACCGTGACGACGGCGGCGCCCCGCTCCGGCGCGCCCCGCTCCGGCGCGGTCCGCACCGCGCGGTCCGTACCCCCCGCGCCGTCCGCCCCGGCTCCGTCACCGCCGCAGTCCACCTCGACCACGTACCGGCCCGGCGCGGCGTCCGCCCGTACCCGCGCCATACCCGTCAACTCCCCCTCGGCGGCGGGCTCCAGGGCCGCCGCCGACCCGAACGCGGCCGACGCCGCCGACGCCGTCCCCGCGCCCGCGCAGTCCCCGGCCCGCAGCTCCAGCCGGTCCCCCGGCCGCGCCTCACGGGGCGTCACCACGACGCCGCCCGCCCCCGGTTCCCCGGGGAGCGCGGCGGGCGCGGCGGCGGAGGCGGCAGCGGCGGGTCCGGCCACGGCTGCGGACGCGGCGAGCACCGCCAGCAGCACGCCGTACGGCACGGCGCCGCCGCCGTGCGCGCGTACGCGTCCGGGTACGGGGAGTGAGCACCTGCGGGCGTGCTCGGGTCGTGTCCGGGACATGGGAACCTCCGGGTCGCTGCTCCCGAACATCCCCCCGCGCCGCCCGTTCCGCACGCCGGGAGCCCCGGACGCTGCGCCGTTCGGGCCCCGGACCCGGGCCCCGGACGCGCGGCGCCCGGGGTGCGGAGCCCGTACGCGTCAGATCCGGTCGACCAGGTCCGCGATCGAGTCGACGACCGTCGAGGGCCGGAACGGGTGCCGGTCGATCTCGTCCGGCCGGGTCAGCCCGGTCAGCACGAGGAACGTCTCCATCCCCGCCTCCAGCCCGGCGAGCACGTCGGTGTCCATCCGGTCCCCGATCATGGCGCTGGTCTCCGAGTGCGCGCCGAGGGCGTTCAGTCCGGCGCGCATCATCAGCGGGTTGGGCTTGCCGACGAAGTACGGGGCGCGGCCCGTCGCCTTGGTGATCAGCGCGGCGACGGAGCCGGTGGCGGGGAGCGCGCCCTCGGCGGAGGGGCCGGTCTCGTCGGGGTTGGTGGCGATGAAGCGCGCGCCGTCGTTGATCAGCCGGATCGCCTTGGTGAGCGCCTCGAAGCTGTACGTGCGGGTCTCGCCGAGGACGACGTAGTCCGGGGCGTGGTCGGTGAGGACGTACCCGATGTCGTGCAGCGCGGTGGTCAGCCCGGCCTCCCCGATGACGTACGCCGTGCCGCCGGGACGCTGGTCGTCGAGGAACTGCGCGGTGGCGAGCGCGGACGTCCAGATGTTCGCGATCGGCACGTCCAGGCCGATGCGGGAGAGGCGGGCGTGCAGGTCGCGCGGGGTGTAGATGGAGTTGTTGGTCAGCACCAGGAAGGGCCGCCCGGACTCCTTCAGGCGCGCGATGAACGCGTCCGCGCCGGGCACCGGGATGCCCTCGTGCATCAGCACACCGTCCATGTCGGTGAGCCAGGACTCGATCGGCTTGCGTTCTGCCACGTGACGGCTCCTGCCAGGTGTCGTGGTGGTGGACCGGCGCCTGGTCCGGGTGCGGTCCCGGTGCCGACGGGAGCCGCCCGCCGGACGCGCCGCCGGAGCCGACTACCGCGTTCAGCCTAGGCGGTGTCCCGGCGATCTTCGAGGGCCGCTCCCGCGCCACCGCGTCGGCCCCTCGTACGGGACGCCGCCGCAGCGTGTGCAAGGGTTGCCCGTATGAGCGCCGCCGGTACCGACCCGCAGTCCAGCACCGCCCCGCTTCCCGCCGGAGCCCGTACCGACGCCCCTCCGCGTTCCGGCGCGGACCTGCGGGTCGGGCTCGTCGGCTACGGACTGGCCGGGTCCGTCTTCCACGCGCCCCTGGTCACGGCGACCGAGGGGCTCGTCCTCGACACGGTCGTCACCTCGGACCCCGGACGGCAGGCCGAGGCGCGGACGGCGTACGGCGACGGACTCACCACGGTGGCGCACGCGGACGAGCTGTTCGCCCGCGCCGACGCCCTCGACCTCGTGGTGATCGCCTCCCCGAACCGCACCCACGTACCGCTCGCCCGCCGGGCGCTCGACGCGGGCCTGCCCGTCGTCGTCGACAAGCCGCTCGCCGCCACCGCCGCGGAGGCCGACGAACTGGCCGCACTCGCGGACGCGCGCGGGCTGCTCCTCTCCGTCTTCCAGAACCGCCGCTGGGACAACGACTTCCGCACCGTCCACGCCCTCCTCGACGACGGCGCCCTCGGGGAGGTCCGGCGCTTCGAGTCGCGCTACGAGCGCTGGCGGCCCCGGCTCAAGGGCGGCTGGCGCGAGTCGGGCGACCCGGCCGAGGTCGGCGGGCTGCTGTACGACCTGGGGAGCCACCTGGTCGACCAGGCGCTGACGCTGTTCGGCCCGGCGGCGACCGTGTACGCCGAGGCGGACGTACGGCGGGAGGGCGCGGCGGCGGACGACGACACGTTCGTCGCCCTGACGCACCGCGACGGCGTCCGCTCGCACCTGTGGATGAGCGCGACCAGCGCCCAACTCGGGCCGCGCTTCCGGGTCCTGGGCAGCGCCGCCGCGTACGTCAAACACGGCCTCGACCCGCAGGAGGCGGCGCTCCGCGCGGGCGCCCGGCCCGGCGACGACGCGCCGTGGGGCACCGAACCGGAGGCGGAGTGGGGCGCGTTGGGCTCGCTCGACGGGACCGAGCCCGTACGGACGCTGCCCGGCGACTACCCCGCGTACTACGCCGGGATCGCCACCGCCCTCCGCACCGGCACGCCCCCGCCGGTCACCGCGCGCGAGGCGGCGGCGACCCTGCGGGTGCTGGAGGCGGCCCGCACGTCGGCGGCGGAGGGCCGCACGGTCGTGCTCACGGCGAACTGACCCCGGGCACCGCCTAGGCAGGTGCCAGGTGTTGGCGTTGGCGGCCCAGGCCGTCGATCTCCAGTTCCACGACGTCGCCCGGCCGCAGGTACGGCTTGGGGTCCGGGTGGCCCATGGCGACGCCCGCCGGGGTGCCGGTGTTGACGATGTCGCCGGGGTGGAGCGTCATGAACCGGCTGACGTGGCGCACCACTTCGGCCACCGGGAAGATCTGCTGGGCGGTGCTGCCGTCCTGCCTCAGTTCGCCGTTCACCCACAGCCGGAGCCGTAGTGCCTGCGGGTCGGGCACCTCGTCGGGGGTGACCAGCCAGGGGCCGAGGGGGTTGAACGTCTCGCAGTTCTTCCCCTTGTCCCACTGGCCGCCGCGTTCGAGCTGGAACTCCCGCTCGGACACGTCGTGCGCCACCGCGTACCCGGCGACGGCCGCCAGCGCCTCCTCGTCGGACTCCAGGTAGCGCGCCGTACGGCCGATCACCACCGCCAACTCCACCTCCCAGTCCGTCTTCACGCTGCCGCGCGGTACGAGCACGGTGTCGTACGGGCCGACGACCGTGTCCGCCGCCTTGAGGAAGACGATCGGCTCGGCGGGGACGGCGGCGCCCGTCTCCCGCGCGTGGTCGTGGTAGTTGAGGCCGATGCAGACGGCCTTGCCGATCCGGGCGACGGGCGGCCCCGTGCGGAGCCCGGCCGGGTCGAGTACGGGCAGGGCGCCGGACGCGGCCGCGTCCCGTACGCGTTCCAGGGCGGCGGGGTCCGCGAGGAGCGCCCCGTCGATGTCCGGCACCACACCGGAGAGGTCGCGCAGGACCCCCGAACCGTCCAGCAGCGCGGGGCGCTCGGCGCCCGCCGTCCCGACTCGCAGCAGCTTCAACTGACTCTCCCCTGTCGTGCGCACGCCGTCGCGGGCGTGGGCGTGGGCGCGATGGGGACGGCCATCGACACGAATCGGACGATCGTCCAGGAGCGGGGGCGGACCCGCAACCCCGTGTTCACGACGTGGGACCGGGCCCGGGAGCGACGTCCGCACGGGGCACGGAAACGGCCCCCGCGCGCGGGGAAAACGGTGCCCCTCCGCACGGAGAACCGTGCCCCTCCGCACGGAAACCGGTATCCCTCCGCACGGAGAACGGCGTCCCTCCGACGAGAAGTCGCCCTCCGCGCGCGCGGAGAGCGGAAAGCCCCCGCGCGCCTACGGCGTCGTCCCCCGCGCGGTGTGCGGAACGCCACTGCGGACTGCGCCTCACGCGCCGAGCAGGTGTGCCACCGTGTGGATGGTCAGCCCCGCCAGCGCGCCCACCACCGTGCCGTTGATCCGGATGAACTGGAGGTCACGACCGATGTTCGCCTCGATCTTGCGGGACGTCAGCTCGGCGTCCCACCCGGCGACGGTCTCCGTGATGAGCGAGGTGATCTCGTTCCGGTAGGTCGTCACCACGTACACCGCGGCGCCCTCGATCCAGCCGTCGACCTTGCCCTGGAGGCGGTCGTCCTCGGCCATCCGGCGGCCCAGCGACAGCAGCGACGCCCGCGCCCGTACGCGCAGTTCGCTCCGCTCGTCCTCCGCCGCGGCGACCATCATGGCGCGCACCGAGGACCAGGCGGAGGCGATGAGGTCCTGCACCTCGGCGCGTCCGAGCACCTCCCGCTTCAGCCGCTCGACGCGCTCCCGCGTCGCCGGGTCGGACCGCAGGTCGCGGGCGAAGTCGGCCAGGAAACGGTCCACGGCGCCGCGCGCCGGGTGCTGCGGCATGTCGCGCATCTCGGTGACGAAGCGCAGGAGTTCGCGGTAGACGCGGTCGCCGACGCGCCGGTCCACGAAGCGCGGCGTCCAGCCCGGCGCCCCACCCGTGACGGCCTCCATCACGGAGTCGCCGTGCAGTTCCAGCCATTCGACGGCCCGTACGCACACCAGGTCCACGATCCGGCGGTGCCCGCCGTCCGCGACGATCTTCTCCAGCATCGTGCCCAGCCCCGGCGCGATCTCCTGCGCGTCGGCCCGCCGGGTGATGGCCTCACCGACGACGGCCTGCACGTCGGAGTCGCGCAGTACGGTCAGGGCGCCCCGCAGCGCGGTCGCCAGCTCCTCCGTGACGCGGTCGGCGTGGTCCGGCTCGCCCAGCCACGTGCCGAGTCGGCCGCTGATGCCGACGGCGCGCAGCCGGTCCCGTACGACCTGCTGCGAGAGGAAGTTCTCCCCGACGAAGTCACCGAGGCTCCGGCCCAGTTGGTCCTTCTTGGACGGGATGATCGCCGTGTGCGGGATGGGCAGCCCCAGCGGCCGCCGGAAGAGCGCCGTCACCGCGAACCAGTCGGCGAGCGCGCCGACCATGCCCGCCTCGGCCGCGGCGGCCACATAGCCCGCCCAGGCCCCGGCGCCCGACTTCTCCGCCCACGTGGCGAGCGCGAAGACCACCGCCATCGCGATCAGCGCCCCGGTGGCGATGGCCTTCATCCGGCGTACGCCGCGCTGCTTCGCCCGGTCCGCCGCCGTGAAGCCGCCGAGACCGCCGCCGGGCCCGGGACCACCGCCCGCGGCGCCGCCGCCCGGACCGGCACCCGGCCCCGGCCCGGCAGCCCCGCCCGTACCGGCGCCACCGCCCGCGTCCGCCCCGGCACCGCCTGTGAGTGCCCTCACACGCCCCCGTCCCACCACGGCGCTTTCACCGGATTCCGTACGTTCCATCCGCTCCACCTGTCCGGACCGACCCTTACCCCATTGTCCCAATCCGCTCCCCGGAGGGAACGCTCGACGCCGCCCTCGCGTCTGTGCGTGCGAGGCGCGGCCCCACCCGTGGGATCATGGACGCCGATCACTCGGAGCCACGGGCTCCGTCTGCCCGAGGAGAGTCACCGCGCATGACCAGGAACATGGGTTATGCCCTGCTGGCCGGACTGGCCGCCGTACTGGTGCTGATCTCGACCGCGATACTCATCGGGGCCGGGACCGGCAGGGACGACACGGACGCCACGCCGCCACCCCGCAATCCCGCCGACCCCGCCGGTTCCGGCACCTGGGTCGGTTCCTGGAGCTCACCCGCCACCGGGGCGGAGCCGCTCAACCCGCGCCGGGGCCGCGCCACGATCGACCCGACGTCGCGGGAGGGCACCCCCGAGACGACCGTACGGAACGTGGTGCACACCTCCGTCGGCGGCACCCGCGCGCGCGTGCGGCTCTCCAACCTGTACGGCACCAGCGCGCTGACCGTGTCGCACGCCACGCTCGCGCTCGCCGCCGCGCCCAGCAACCCGACGGCCGCCGCGGGCAGCATGCGCGCGCTCACGTTCGGCGCGAAGCGGGACATCGTGATCCCCGCAGGGGGTGAGGTGACCAGCGACGCGGTACGGCTCAACGTGCCGTCCGCCGCCGACGTGCTGGTCAGCGTCTACACCCCGGACCCGGCGGGCGCGGTGACCCACCACTCGTACGCCCGCCAGACCAGCTACGCCTCCCGCGGCGACCAGGCGGCGGACGTGGCGGGCACCGCGTACACCGAGCAGGTGCCGTACTGGCGTTACGTCACCGGCCTCGACGTCTGGAGCACCGAGGCCGAGGGCTCGGTCGTGGTGATGGGCGACTCCCTCACCGACGGCGTCTCCTCCAGCCCCGGCGCGAACCGCCGTTGGACGGACTTCCTCGCGGAGCGGCTGCGCACCGAGCCGGACGCGCCGCGCTACAGCGTGCTGAACAGCGGCATCAGCGGAAACCGCATCCTCGCGGGCGGCACCACCAGCCCGCCGTGGAACAACCCCAGCGGCCTGTCCCGGATGAAGCGCGACGCGCTGTCGCAGAGCGGCGTGAAGGCCGTCATCGTCGAGATGGGCCTGAACGACCTGCTGCGCACGCCCCGTCAGCGCGACCCCGACAAGATCGTGCGGGGCCTGCGGGACCTGGTGCGGCAGGCGCACGCGCAGGGCGTACGCGTCATCGGCGGCACCCTCACACCGTTCGGGCGGCACCGGGGCTACGGCACCGAGGTCGACGCCGTACGGCACCGGGTGAACGAGCAGATCCGGTCCGGCAAGGTCTTCGACGCGGTCGTGGACTTCGACGCGGCGCTGCGCGACCCGGCGCACCCGGAGCGGCTGCGTACGGCGTACGACTCGGGCGACCACCTGCACCCGAGCGACAACGGCTACCGCGCGATGTCCGAGGCCCTCGACCTGAAGGTGCTGCGGGGCGCCGCCGCCGCGAAGCTCTGACGCGAGGGGGGCCCGGGGTCCAGGGCCCGGCCCGCCCGTGGGGCCGGGCCCGTCAGCCCGCGCCCGTCAGCCCGCGGCCGGGCGCCGCTGCTGCGCGTACATGCGGGCGATCACGTCCTCGATGTCCGGCTCCCGCAGCGACAGGTCGACCAGCGGGTGGTCCGCCGCGATCCGCGCCACGATCGGCGCCGCGCTGGCCGACGCCGGGAACGCGAGCCACTGCCGCGGCCCCTCCGTACGTACGGTCCGCGCGCCCGGTACGCCCTCGATGGGCGGCAGTTCGCGCTCCAGGTCGACCACGAGGGTGCGTTCGCTCTCGCCCACCTCGTGCAGCCCGGCGAGCGCCCCGTCGTACATGAGACGGCCGTGGTCGATGACGATCACGCGCTCGCAGAGCTGCTCGATGTCCGTCAGGTCGTGGGTGGTGAGCAGGACGGTGGTGCCGCGTTCGGCGTTCAGGTCCCGCAGGAAGTCCCGTACCTGCGCCTTGCTGATCACGTCGAGGCCGATCGTCGGCTCGTCCAGGTAGAGCACCTCGGGGTCGTGCAGCAGGGCCGCCGCGATGTCCGCGCGCATCCGCTGGCCGAGGGAGAGTTGGCGTACGGGTACGTCCAACAGCTCGCCCAAGTCGAGGAGTTCGACGCAGCGGTCGAGGTTCGCGCGGTAACGCTCCCCGGGGATCCGGTAGATGCGGCGCACCAGCGCGTACGAGTCGCGCAGCGGCAGGTCCCACCAGAGCGTCGTGCGCTGCCCGAAGACGACCCCGATGCGGCGCGTCAGCCGCGTACGCTCCCGGGCCGGGTCGATCCCCGCGACCCGCAGACGGCCACCGCTCGGGGTGAGGATGCCGGTGAGCATCTTGATGGTGGTCGACTTGCCGGCGCCGTTGGGGCCGATGAAGCCGACCATCTCGCCGCGCGCCACGGTGAAGTCGATGCCGTCGACCGCCCGCACCTCGCGGCGTTCGCGCCGCAGCACGCCCGTACGGCGGCGCACCTGGAAGACCTTCTCCAGCCCGACCGCCTCGACGCACACCTCCGCGCCGCCGCCCGTCGGCCCGTACGTCTCCCGGCCCGTCTCCCGGCCGGCGCCGACGCCCGTCCCGCCGCCCGTCGCGTCGCCGTCCGTACGGCTCTCCGCGCCCGACTCGCCCATCCCGTACCCCTGTTCGGCGTTCCGCTGTTCCGGTTTCCTTCGTTCAACTGCCCGTGCTCTGGTAGCCGCGCAGCCCCGCGCGCCACACCAGCCCCGCCACCACGCAGCACAGCGCGGCCACCGCCGGGGACGCGAAGTCCACCCAGCCCGGCAGCCGCAGCGGGTCGTCGTGGCCGAGGACGTGCAGCGCGGGCAGCCAGTTCACGAACGCCAGCGGCACCACGAACGTCACCCCGCGCAGCAGCTCCCGCGCGAAGACCGTCGGCGGGTACTGGAGCATCGTCGTACCGCCGTACGTGAACGAGTTCTGCACCTCCGCCGCGTCCTGCGCCCAGAACTGGAACGCGCCACCGAGCACGTACACCGCCCCGAAGATCGCCGCGCCGCTCACCACCATCACCGGCACCAGCAGCAGCCGCCCCGGCGTCCAGTCGAGGTCCAGCGCCGTCACCGACCAGCCCAGCAGCAGCACCGCCTGGAGCAGCCGCCCCACCCGGCGCAGCGCGAACCGGTCCGCGGCCACCTGCGCGAGCACCGGCACCGGGCGGACGAGGAGGGTGTCGACCGTGCCGTCGCGCACCCGCGAGCCGATCCGGTCGAACGAGCCCAGCAGCAGGTCCGCCAGGCCGAACGCCGCGCTGGACGTGGCGTACAGGAACGCCACCTCCGGCAGCGTGAACCCGCCCAACTCGTCGATGTGCGTGAACATGATGACGATCGCGAGGAAGTCCAGCAGCGTCGTCACCAGGTTCCCGACGACCATCAGCACGAACGACGTGCGGTACGCCATCGTGGAACGCACCCACATCGCGGCGATGAACCCGTACGCGCGCACGCCCCAGCGGGCCCGTACGACCGCCTCCCGCACCGCCCGTACCGCGCGCGCGTCCCGCACGCCCGGCGCCGCCGCCCGTTCCGCCTCAGCCACCCTGGACCACCACCTTCGTCGTCGCCGCGGACTGGAGCGCCCGCCCGGCCGCCAGCAGCACCAGCGCCCAGCACGCCTGGAAGCCGAACGCGCCCGCCAGTCCGGCCGCTCCGCTCCGCTCCTCCAGCAGCACGTCCGCGGGCACCTGGAGCATCGCCGCCCAGGGCAGCTGCCGTACGACCTCGCCGAACGCGCCGGGGAAGACGTTCAGCGGCAGCAGCATCCCGGAGAAGAACGTGCTGAGCAGCGTCCCGAGCGTGCTCAGCCCCGACCCGTCGAGCAGCCAGAACGCGCTCAGCGCCAGCAGGTAGCGGAAGGCGAAGCTCACGACGACCGCGAGCCACGTGGACAGCAGGAACGCCAGCCAGGTCAACGGCGAGGAGGGCAGGGCCAGTTCGAAGGCGAACGCGCCGACGGCCATCGGCACCACGCCCCGCCCCAGCAGGTGGAACGCCGCCCGCCCGCAGTCGGCCGCCAGCCACCACAGCTGGAGGTCCACCGGCCGGTACAGGTCGACGGCCACGTCACCGGTACGGATGCGCTCCTGGATCTCGTCCTGCGCGCCGCCGCCGATCAGCGCCACCGCCGCGAGCAGCGCCTGCCCGGTCCACACGAACGTGAGGGCCTGCGCCTGGTCGTAGCCGCCGAGCTGGGGCCGGGAGGTCCACAGGGCGGTGTAGGTGTAGGCGACGATGAAGCCGAAGACCGTGTTGGTGAACACTCCCGCCGCGGTGGCGACACGGTACGTGGCGTACCTGCGGAAGCTGCTGCCCGCGACGGTGAAATAGAGTCGCGCGCGACGCATCCTTTTCCGCTCCTTCTCCGTCTATTGAGTAGCACCTCCGTGCGCAGCCGCGGCTGACGCCAAGCGCGTGACCCTAGCCGAACGGGTTCGTGGACGGCCAAGGGTTTTCGCACCCCGTACACCGAGCACCTGGTGTCCTACGGCACGCCACAGGTGGGTCACGGGTGCCGCCGATGGCGGGTGGTCGGGACGGATGATGCGACAGTGGGTCACGGGGCGTCGACACGCATCGCCCGGCCCTGGACGAGGAGCGCCTGCATACATGAGTGACGTGCCGAACGACATGGCGGAGGGCCGTGCCGAGAGCCACGGACCGGGCCCGGACACCCCCGGACCGGCCGCACCGGGGGCGCCGCGCAGAACCGGCTGGCGACGGCTGGTCCCCACCTGGCGGATCGTCGTGGGCTCCGGCCTGATGATCGTCCTCCTGCTGTCCGGCGGGCTGGTCGCGGGCTACCTCCTCGTCGACATCCCGGCCCCGAACCAGTCGGCGGCCGCCCAGAACAACGTGTACCTCTACTCCGACGGCACGCAGATCGCGCGCGACGGGGAGATCAACCGGGAGAACGTCACCCTCTCCCAGATCCCCAAGCGCACCCAGCGCGCCGTCCTCGCGGCCGAGGACCGGAACTTCTACAACGAGTCGGCCGTGAACCTCAAGGCCATGACCCGCGCGGGCTGGAAGATGGTCACCGGCGGCGGCAAGCAGTCGGGTTCCACGATCACCCAGCAGTACGTGAAGAACTACTACCTGACGCAGGAGCAGACGGTCACGCGGAAGGCCAAGGAGTTCTTCATCGCGTTGAAGCTGGACAACGAGGTGAGCAAGGACGAGATCCTCCTCGGGTACCTCAACAGCAGCTACTTCGGCCGGAACGCGTACGGCATCCAGGCGGCGGCGCACGCGTACTACGGCAAGTCCGCGACGGAGCTCACCGTCCCGGAGAGCGCCTACCTCGCCGCGCTGGTCAACGCCCCCGGCGCGTACGACACCCGCGCGCACCCCGAGAACAAGGACCGCGCCCTCGCCCGCTGGAACTACGTGCTGGACGGCATGGTCGAGCAGGGCTGGCTGGACGAGGGCAGGCGGGACGCCATGAAGTTCCCCGAGCCCGGACCCATCAAGCCGCCCAACGCCCTGTCGGGGCAGCGCGGTTACCTGGTCGAGGCCGTGAAGAACTACATCGTCGACAACGGCATCGTCGACGAGCGGCGGCTCGCCTCCGGCGGTTTCCGCATCACCACGACCCTCGACCGGAAGAAGCAGGACGCGCTCGTCGAGGCCGTCGACAAGCGGCTGATGAAGCAGCTGAGCGACGACCGCAAGGTCGACAAGTTCGTCCGGGCGGGCGGCACGTCGATCGACCCGGAGACGGGCGAGGTCGTCGCGATGTACGGCGGCAAGGACTTCGTCCAGCAGTACGTGAACAACGCCACCCGCCGCGACTACCAGGTGGGTTCGACGTTCAAGCCGTTCATCTTCACCTCGGCCGTGCAGAACGACTCCACGACGCAGAGCGGCCAGGCGATCCGCTCCCGGACGATCTACGACGGCACCAACAAGCGCCAGGTCATGAGCGACGGCCAGCCGACCGACTACGCCCCGGCCAACGAGGACGACCGCAGCTACGGCCAGATCCCCGTCACGACCGCCATGGACAAGTCCGTGAACTCGGTCTTCGCGCAGATGGGCGTCGACGTCGGCCCGCAGAAGGTCAAGGACACCGCGATCGACCTCGGCGTGCCGAAGGACACACCGAACATGCCCGCGGACGGCTCCATCGCCCTCGGCGTCGCCACCGCCTCCACGTTGGACATGGCGGAGGCGTACGCCACGTACGCCCGGCACGGCATGCACCGCGACAGCAGCCTGGTGAAGAAGGCGACGCGGGGCGGCGAGGTCATCAAGCTGCCCGGCCGCGAGGAGAAGCGGACGGTGCCGCGCGAGGCCGCCGACTCCACCACCGCCATGCTGGAGAGCGTCGTCAAGGGCGGCACCGCCGTCGCCGCCCAGTCCGCGGGCCGTCCGGCGGCGGGCAAGACGGGCACGGCGGAGGAGGACCGGGCCGCCTGGTTCGCGGGCTACACGCCCGAACTGGCCACCGTCATCAGCGTGATGGGCCAGAACCCGGAGGGCGGCCACGAGCCGCTGTACGGCGCCGCGGGCCTCCCCCGCATCAACGGCGGCGGCTTCCCCGCGGAGATCTGGGGCGCGTACACGGCGGACGCGCTGAAGGGCGAACCGGTCGAGGAGTTCGACCTGGAGACCGGCAGCGACGATCCCGGGCCGCCGACCGTACCGCCGGACTCCGGCGGCCAGACGGGCGACACCCCGCCCGGCGACCCGACGACCGAGCCGCCGAACACCCCGTCCGACACCCCGGAGGAGCCCAGCCCGCCGGAGGAGACCCCGCCCACGGAGGAGCCCAGCGGACCGGGCATCCCGCCGACGGGCGGCCTGGAGGGCGGCGCGACGGACGGCTCGACCGGCGGTGACCCGGGCGGCGCGAACGGCGCCGACGGCGGGGCGAACGGCGACCCGGGCGGCGGCGCGGTCAACGGCGACCCCGGCGGCGGCACCATCCCCATGGGCCGACGCGACTGACGCGGCACGGCGCACGGGCCGCACGGCACACGGACGGCGCGGGGCGTTCCTCCTCCGGGAGGACGCCCCGCGCCGTCTTTGCTAACGTCGGGAGGAACCCGACGAGACGCGCCGTACCGGGACCGCAAAGACGACGCACCCCGTAAGTGATTTCTTCACGGAGGTGCCGTCATGGCCTGGTTCCTGCTCGTCGTCGCCGGTCTGCTGGAGGTCGGCTGGTCGATCGGCCTCAAGTACACCGAGGGCTTCACCCGCCTCTGGCCGAGCGCCGCGACCGTCGTGGGCTTCGCCGCCAGCATGTACCTGCTCGCGCAGGCCACCCGTACGCTGCCGATCGGCACCGCCTACGGGGTGTGGGTCGGCATCGGCGCGGCGGGCGCCGCGGTGCTCGGCATGGCCGTCCTGGGCGAACCGGCGACGGCGGCCCGGATCTTCTTCGTCTGCCTGCTGCTCGTCTCGGTGGTCGGCCTCAAGGCCTCCTCGGGCCACTGACCCGGCGGGGCCGCACGGCGGTCTACAGGTACAGGCCGGTGGAGTCCTCGGAGCCCTGGAGGCGCTCGGCGGCCACCGCGTGCAGGTCGCGTTCGCGCATCAACACGTACGCCACGCCGCGTACTTCGACCTCGGCCCGGTCCTCCGGGTCGTACAGCACCCGGTCGCCGGGCTCCACCGTGCGCACGTTCTGCCCGACCGCGACCACCTCGGCCCAGTTCAGGCGGCGGCCGACCGCGGCCGTCGCCGGGATGACGATGCCGCCCGTGGAACGGCGCTCGCCCTCCGGGATGTCCGTGCGGACCAGGACGCGGTCGTGCAGCATGCGGATGGGCAGCTTGTCGTGCTGCGGGGAGTCGGGTACGGCGTTCTGGGAACTCACGGCACGACCGTATCCCAAGCCCCCGTACGGCACCCCGCCCGTCCGCCACATCGGCCGTACGGCGTCCGCGTCCCGCCACGACGACCGCGCCACGGCGGCCCGCGCGCGGTCAGCGGCGGCGGCGCCCCCGCCCGTCGTCGCGCCGCGTGGACAGCGCGACGAGGCCGCCGACGACGGCGACCGCCACCAGCGCGGCGGGGACGATCCGGTCCATGCGCGGCGCGCCGTCCTCGTCGACGAAGCGCGCGCGTACGTTCTCCACCTGGCGGTTGGCCGCGACGTACACGCGTCCCGCCGTACGGTCCACCGTGGCGGCCGCCTGCGCCTTGGCGTCGCCGACGATCGTCTTCGGGTGCACGCGTACGGCGATCTCGTCCAGCACGACGGCGAGATCCTGCCGCCTGCTGGCGATGTCCGCCTCGATGTCCGCGGGGGTCCTGGCGTCCGACACCGTGCCGCCTCCGTCACTGCTCGTGGGACTCGGCCCGTTCCGGGCGGTTCCGGCCGGGTTCCGTACTGTACTGACACTGTTCTGACCGGACGACAGTCTGTCAGTTGGGACACGGCCGCGCCCCGCGGCACCCCCGAACGGGGACCTCGCTACGCTCGACACCCCCGGCCGCGGCGCCCCCGGGCGTACGGCCGCACCTCCGCGCGAACCCCTTCGAGGAGCACCGATGAGCGAGCGACTCCAGCCCGGCGACACCGCCCCCGCCTTCACCCTGCCCGACGCCGACGGCAAGGACGTCTCCCTGGCGGACCACGCCGGGCGCAAGGTCATCGTCTACTTCTACCCGGCCGCGCTGACCCCCGGCTGCACCAAGCAGGCGTGCGACTTCACGGACAACCTGGACGTCCTGGCGGCGGCCGGTTACGACGTCATCGGGGTCTCCCCCGACAAGCCGGAGAAGCTGGCGAAGTTCCGCGAGAAGGAGGACCTGCGGGTCACGCTCGTCGGGGACCCCTCGAAGGAGACGCTGGAGGCGTACGGCGCGTACGGCGAGAAGAAGCTGTACGGCAAGACGGTGACCGGCGTCATCCGCTCCACCGTCGTCGTCGGCGCGGACGGGAAGGTCGAGCGGGCGCTCTACAACGTGCGGGCCACCGGGCACGTCGCGAAGCTCCTCAAGGACCTGGAGGTCTGAGCCGGGCGGGCCGGGCCGGGGCGGCGGGCGTACGCGGGGTACGCGGGGTCACCCGGCGGGCGCCGTCGGCGGATTGAGCCGCGTGATCCGCGGTACCCATCCCGCATGCACCACGAGGCGTCAGCACCCCCCGACCCGGCGGCACTCCGCCGTCACCGCGTCCTCTTCCGGGCGATCGAACAGCGCCTGCGCCCGAAGGTACGGCGCAGCGACATCACCGTGAGCGACGAGCGGGCCGTGAAACGCGCCGTGAAGGCGGCCGCGCTCGGCAACGCCATGGAGTGGTTCGACTTCGGCATCTACGCCTATCTGACCGTCACCATCGGGCACGTCTTCTACTCGGGCGCGAGCGACGGCGTGCAGACCCTGGCGTCGTTCGGCACGTTCGCGGTGTCGTTCCTCGTACGGCCGCTGGGCGGGATGTTCTTCGGGCCGCTCGGCGACCGGGTGGGCCGCAAGACGGTGCTCGCGCTGACGATGATGCTGATGGCCGCGGGCACGTTCGCGATCGGCCTCATCCCGAGCTACGACACGATCGGCGTGTGGGCGCCGATCCTGCTGATCCTCTGCCGGATGGTGCAGGGCTTCTCCACGGGCGGCGAGTACGGCGGCGCGGCCACGTTCATCGCGGAGTACGCCCCGGACAAGCGGCGCGGCTTCTACGGCAGCTTCCTGGAGATGGGCACCCTCGCCGGCTACACCTTCGCGGCGGGCCTGGTCCTCGTCCTCACCACCGTGCTCGGGGACTCCGGGATGGAGTCCTGGGGCTGGCGCGTGCCGTTCCTCGTCGGCGGCCCCATCGGCGTCGTCGGGCTCTACCTGCGGCTCCGGCTCGACGAGACGCCCGCGTTCAAGCGGCTGGAGGCGGAGCAGGCCGCCGGACGCCCCGCGGGCGCGGACCCCGAGGCGCGGGGAACGGAGAACGGCGGGCCGCACCTGTCGGAGGACGCGCCGCAGAAGGAGCTGAAGGACATCTTCGGCACCCACTGGCGCACGATGCTCCAGTGCGTGTGCCTGGTCGCCGCGTACAACGTCGCCAACTACATGCTCCTCACGTACATGCCGACGTACATCACCGAGGAGTTGGGGCACGAGGAGTCGCTGGAGCTGGTCTCCGCCATCGTGACGATGCTCGCCATGATGACGGTGATCGTGCACCTCGGCGCCCGCAGCGACCGCGTCGGACGGAAGCCGCTGCTGATGACGGGCATGGTCGGCTTCCTGGTGTGCACCGTGCCCGCGTTCGCGCTGTTCCAGCAGGGCGGTCGGCTCGCGATCTTCGCCGGGATGCTGCTGCTCGGCGCCTGCCTGGTCTGCCTGCTCGGCACGATGTCCGCGACCCTGCCCGCGCTGTTCCCGACCGACGTGCGCTACGGCTCGCTGGCCATCGGCTACAACCTGTCCGCGTCCCTCTTCGGCGGCACCGCCCCCGTGATCATGGAGGCGCTGGTGAGCGGCACCGGCAGCAAGCTGGCCCCGGCGTTCTACACGACGGGCTTCGCCGTGGTCGGCATCATCGCGGTGGTCACGCTGAAGGAGACCGCGCGGCAGCCGCTGGAGGGCTCGCCGCCGTCGGTCGCCACCCGCGAGGAGGCCGAGGAGATGGCGCGGGGGCAGGCGCAAACCCCGGCCTTCTGAGGGCCGTACGCCGCAGTACGATACGGGGGCGCGCGAGTGCCGGAATTGGTAGACGGGACGGCTTTAGGTGCCGGTGTCTTCGGACGTGGGGGTTCGAGTCCCCCCTCGCGCACCACTCTCGTACGGGCGCCTGCGGGGTCAGCCCAGCAGGTCGCGGATCACCGGGGCCAGGGCGCGGAAGGCACGGCCCCGGTGACTGATCGCGTTCTTCTCCTCCGGCGTCAGCTCGGCGCACGTACGGCCCGCGACCAGTTCCGCCGGGCCGTCGGGCTGGAGGATCGGGTCGTAGCCGAAGCCGCCGTCCCCGGCGGGCGCGTGCCGCAGCACACCGCGCAGCGTGCCCTCCGCGACGTGCTCCGTGCCGTCGGGCAGCGCGAGGGCGGCGGCGCAGGCGAAGTGGGCGGCGCGGTGCGGGGCTTCGATGTCGGAGAGCTGGGCGAGGAGCAGCGCGAGGTTCGCCGCGTCGTCGCCGTGCGTACCGGCCCAGCGCGCCGAGAAGATGCCCGGGGCGCCGCCCAGCACGTCCACGCAGAGCCCGGAGTCGTCGGCCACGGCGGGCGCCCCGGTGGCGGCGGCGAGCGTACGGGCCTTCAGCAGCGCGTTCTCCGCGAAGGTGACGCCCGTCTCCCGTACGTCGGGGACGTCCGGGTAGGCGTCGGCGCCCACGAGGTCCAGGGTCACGCCCGCCTCCGCGAGGATGGCGCGCAGCTCGGTGACCTTGTGGGCGTTGCGGGTGGCGAGGATCAGACGCTGGCTCATGGCGCCCGATTCTCGCAGGAACGGGCGCCGTGCGGCCGGGCGGGGATCACTCCGACTTGCAGACCTTCGTCAGCTCGTCCGCGGCGTCGACGATCGGCTGTATCTCGGGGTCGCGGCCCTGGTCGACGTCCGTACCGGCGTCCTCGACCGCCTGGTTGAGGTCCTTCACGGCCTGCTCGACGTCGGCGTCGTCGGCGTCCTTGTCCAGCTCGTCGAGCTTCTTGTCGATCCGGTCGAGCGCCTCGCGGGCGTCGGTGTCCGTGGTGTCGTCGGAGGCGTCCCGCACGGCCTGCTGGAGGTCCTCGACGGTGCCGGCGACGGTGACCGCGGTCTCGGCGCAGTCCAGCGCCTTGTCGAGGTCGTCGCAGCCTGCGGTGAACGACGCGGTGACGGCGACGAGGGTGACGGTGGCGGCCAGTGAGGCGATGCGGCGCACGGGCGGACCCTTCTGTGGGGTACGGGCGGTGGTACGGACTTCCGCGGATGCGGGCCGAGCCGTACGGCATGACCCGTACGGCCCGTACCCCCACAGACGCGTAAAGCCCGTGCAAAGTTGCCCACGCCGCTCCGGCGTGCGGAAGCGCGCGTACGGCGACCGCGTGCGCCCGGTGGTCCCGGTGGCCCCGCCCGGTGGTCCCTACTCCCGCGCGAGCGCCCGGCGTTGGACGCCGTCCAGCTCGGCGCAGCCCTTGACGGCCAGGTCCAGCAGGGAGTTCAGCTCGTCGCGGCTGAACGGGGCGCCCTCGGCGGTGCCCTGGACCTCGACGAAGCGGCCGTCGTCGGTGCAGACCACGTTCATGTCGGTCTCGGCGCGCACGTCCTCCTCGTACCGGAGGTCGAGCAGCGGCACGCCGTCGACGATGCCGACGCTGACGGCGGAGACGGCGCCGGTGAGCGGCTGCGCCTTCGCCTTGACCAGCTTGCGCTCCTGCGCCCAGGACACGGCGTCGGAGAGGGCGGCGTACGCGCCGGTGATGGCCGCCGTACGGGTGCCGCCGTCGGCCTGGAGGACGTCGCAGTCGAGCACGACGGTGTTCTCCCCGAGGGCCTTGAAGTCCACGACGGCCCGCAGGGCGCGGCCGATGAGGCGGGAGATCTCGTGCGTACGGCCGCCGATCTTGCCGCGGACGGCCTCGCGGTCGCCGCGGGTGTTGGTGGCGCGGGGCAGCATGGCGTACTCGGCGGTCACCCAGCCCTGGCCGCTGCCCTTGCGCCAGCGGGGCACGCCCTCGGTGACGCTCGCGGTGCAGAGGACCCTGGTGTCGCCGAAGGAGACCAGGACGGAGCCCTCGGCGTGCTTGCTCCAGCCGCGTTCCAGAGACACGGGGCGCAGCTGGTCCGGTGTCCTCCCGTCGATGCGGGGGACGTCGCTCTGAGACATGGGGGCGAGCCTATCCGCAAAACGGTGGGGCCCGTTCCGCGGGAACGGGCCCCACCGGCGGGTCACTTCGGGACCCGGCGCTCACGTCGCGCCGTGGCTCACATCATGTCCTCGATCTCGGAGGCCACCGGGTCCGCGTCGGTGCCGATGACGACCTGGATCGCGGTGCCCATCCGGACGACCCCGTGGGCACCGGCGGCCTTCAGGGCCGCCTCGTCGACCAGGGAGGGGTCGACGACCTCGGTGCGGAGACGGGTGATGCAGCCCTCGACCTCCTCGATGTTCTCCAGACCGCCGAGTCCGGCGACGATCTTCTCAGCCTTGCTGGCCATGTGCTTCTCCTGGGGTCTCGGCCCTGCGGACGCAGGGCGTCCGTGGCGCGGTGCGCACACGGTAGTCCACGATCGGTCGGGTCGGCGGGCGCCCGTACAACGGGTGGCGAGGGGCGTGAGTGCCCGATGTGATCCACGCCACTCGTCGCAACGGATTCCCCGTCCGCCGTGCCCATGTTAAAAATGGTCTAAACCACTCAATGGATTAGACCATTTATGGGGCCCGTGTCCACATTCGGCGGTGCCCGACACCGGGAGGAAGCTATGTCCACGGCGAGCGCTTCGGCGGATGCCGGCAAGAAGGGCGGCGGCGGCTCAGGCGCCATGGCCGTCGCCCAGCGGATCGGCCGCAGCCTCATGCTGCCGATCGCCACGCTGCCCGCGGCCGCGCTGATGGTACGCCTCGGCCAGACGGACATGCTCGGGGACGCGGACCTCCCGAAGTTCCTGAACCGTGTCGCCGAGTTCCTCGCCGCGGGCGGCGGTGCGCTGCTCGACAACATGCCGCTGCTGTTCGCCGTGGGCATCGCGGTCGGCTTCGCCAAGAAGTCGGACGGCTCCACCGGCCTGGCCGCCGTGGTGGGCTACCTGGTCTTCAAGACCGTCCTGGAGACGTTCTCCGACGACAGCCTCCCCAAGGAGGCGTCGGTGGTCGACGGCAAGATCGTCGAAACCGCCGCGCCCGTGAACGCGGGCGTCCTCGGCGGTGTCGTCATGGGCATCGTCGTCGCGCTCCTCTACCAGCGCTACCACCGCCAGAAGCTCCCCGACTGGCTGGGCTTCTTCGGCGGCCGTCGCCTCGTGCCGATCCTCTCGTCCTTCGCGGGCCTCTTCATCGGCATCGTCTTCGGCTACATCTGGCCCGTCCTGGGCACCGCCCTGCACGACTTCGGCGAGTGGCTGGTCGACTCCGGTTCCGTCGGCGCCGGCATCTACGGCGTCGCCAACCGCGCGCTGATCCCCGTCGGCATGCACCACCTGCTCAACTCGTTCCCGTGGTTCCAGGCCGGTGAGTACGAGGGCGCCCACGGCGACATCGCGCGCTTCCTCGCCGGGGACCCGGACGCGGGCCAGTTCATGACCGGCTTCTTCCCGATCATGATGTTCGCGCTGCCCGCTGCCTGCCTCGCGATGTACCACTGCGCGCGCCCCGAGCGCCGCAAGGTCGTCGGCGGCATGATGTTCTCGATCGCGCTCACCGCGTTCGTGACCGGTGTGACCGAGCCGATCGAGTTCACGTTCATGTTCATCGCGCCGGTGCTGTACGCCATCCACGCGGTGCTGACCGGTGTGTCCATGGCGCTGACCTGGGCGCTGGGCATGAAGGACGGCTTCGGCTTCTCGGCGGGCGCGATCGACTTCCTGCTGAACCTCGGCATCGCGACGAAGCCCTGGCTGCTGGTCGTGGTCGGCCTCTGCTTCGCGGTGGTCTACTACTTCGTCTTCCGCTTCGCGATCCTGAAGTTCAACCTGCCGACTCCGGGACGCGAGTCGGACGAGGAGATCGCGGAGGAGGAGAAGGCGCAGTACAAGGCCTGATCCACCAGGGTTGATCCCCGCACGACCCACGTACGCGGCCCCGGAGCTGATCGCTCCGGGGCCGCGTGCGTACGGGGTACGGGCGCGCGTCACATCTCGTAGACCGCCCCGGCGCGGGCCAGCTCCACCGGGCCGTCGAAGGCCGCCTTCGCGTCGCGCAGGTTGGCCTGCGCGTCCGTCCACGGCGGGATGTGCGTGAGGACCAGCCGCCCGGCGCCCGCCTCGGCGGCGCACTCCCCGGCCTGACGACCGTTCAGGTGCAGCTCGGGCAGGTCCTCCTTGCCGTCCGTGAAGCTGGCCTCGCAGAGGAAGAGGTCCGCGTCCCGCGCCAGCGCGCCGAGTTGGGGACAGGGGCCGGTGTCGCCGGAGTACGTGACCGTACGGCCGGTGGCCCGGTGCTCGACGCGGAAGCCGTACGCCTCGACGGGGTGCGTCACCAGCTCCGTGCGGACGACGAAGGGACCCAGCTCGAAGGTGCCGCCGGAGGTGATCGTGCGGAAGTCGAAGACCTCGCTCATCGACTTCTCGGAGGGCGTGTCGTCGTACGCCGTGGTCAGCCGCTTCTCCGTGCCGTCCGGGCCGTAGACGGGGATGGGGGCGCAACGGCCGCCCTCGTAGCGGTAGTAGCGGGCGACGAAGTACGCGCACATGTCGATGCAGTGGTCGGCGTGCAGGTGGCTGAGCGCGACGGCGTCCAGCTCGTACAGGCCGCAGTGGCGCTGGAGTTCGCCGAGGGCGCCGTTGCCCATGTCGAGGAGCAGCCGAAAGCCGTCAGCTTCGAGGAGGTAGCTCGAACAGGCCGAGTCCACGGACGGGAAGGACCCGGAACAGCCGACGACGGTGAGCTTCATGGAGCGGGAACCTCCGGTTACGGCCCGTTGCGGTCCCCATGCCCTGGCGGGTGGCTGGGGGTTTCCCGAGCGTAAGCCGCGTGGACCCGGGTGACTCCTCCACATCGCTGTGGTGTGGGCGGAATCACCAGCCCGGGGTACGGTCGGGGGCCGGGGACTCTCGTACAGCCATACGGTCACGCAGCGCGTGGTCGGAGGGGGCGCGCGTGGAGACGTGGTCGTGGGCCGCGCTGGGCGGGGTCGCCCTGCTGGCACTGGTGGCGACGCTCGTGGACGGCCTGGGTCGGCTCGGCCCGCGCAGGCGGCGCGGAGGCGGGAGCGGCGACCGTCCCGGGGACAGCGGCACCGACCGCGACGGCACCGACCCCACGGACGGCGACGGCCGCCGCCCGGAGCCGTAGCCCGGACGGCGGCCGCGTGCCGCGTCGGATGGTCAGGCCCAGAGCTGGCCGTGGAGCGCGGCCACCGCCGCCTCCGTGGTCGGGGCGGTGTAGATGCCCGTCGAGAGGTACTTCCAGCCGCCGTCCGCCACCACGAAGACGACGTCCGCCGACTCCCCCGCGCGCTCCGCCCGGCGGGCGACGCCGAGCGCCGCGTGCAGGGCGGCGCCCGTGGAGACGCCCGCGAAGATGCCCTCCTCCGCGAGGAGTTCACGGGTACGGGCCACCGCGTCCGCCGAGCCGACGGAGAAGCGGCCGGTGAGCACCGACTCGTCGTACAGCTCGGGCACGAAGCCCTCGTCGAGGTTGCGCAGCCCGTAGACCAGGTCGTCGTAGCGCGGTTCGGCGGCGACGATCCGGATGTCCGGGCGGTGCTCGCGCAGGTAGCGCCCGGCGCCCATCAGGGTGCCGGTGGTGCCGAGGCCCGCCACGAAGTGGGTGACCGACGGCAGGTCGGCGAGGATCTCGGGGCCCGTGGTGGCGTAGTGGGCGCCCGCGTTGTCCGGGTTGCCGTACTGGTAGAGCATCACCCAGTCCGGGTGCTCGGCGGCCAGCTCCTTGGCGACCCGTACGGCCGTGTTGGAGCCGCCCGCCGCCGGGGACGGGACGATCTCCGCGCCCCACATGGCGAGCAGCTGGCGGCGCTCCTCGCTGGTGTTCTCGGGCATGACGCACACGATGCGGTAGCCCTTGAGGCGGGCGGCCATGGCGAGCGAGATGCCCGTGTTCCCGGAGGTCGGTTCGAGGATGGTGCAGCCCTCGGTGAGCCGACCGTCCTTCTCCGCCCGTTCGATCATGTGCAGGGCCGGGCGGTCCTTGACCGAACCGGTCGGGTTCCGGTCCTCCAGCTTCGCCCACACGCTCACGTCGGCGGAGGGCGAGAGCCGCGGGAGGCGGACCAGCGGGGTGTTGCCGACCGCCTCCAGCGGGGACCCGTAGCGCATCAGGCGGGCGCTTCCGCGCCGCCCGCGACCGCCGGGAGGATGGTCACGCTGTCGCCGTCGCTCAACGGGGTGGCGATGCCGTCCAGGAAGCGGACGTCCTCGTCGTTGAGGTAGACGTTCACGAAGCGGCGCAGCTCGCCGCCGTCCACGAGCCGGTCCCGGATGCCCGCGTGGCGGGCTTCGAGGTCCGTGAAGAGTTCGGCGACGGTGGCGCCGTCCCCCGTGACGGTCTTGGCACCGTCGGTGTAGGTGCGCAGGATGGTCGGGACGCGGACCTCGATGGCCATGGGTGTGCTCCTGTGGGAGAGGGAGGCGGGCGGGGCGTACGTACGGCCGCGGCGCGGTACGGCGCGGGTCCGGTCGGACGTCGGGACGCGGGGACGCCGGGGCGTCAGCCGCGACCGCGGGCGCGCGCGGCGGCACGGCCGCCGGGACACGTCGCGCTCGCGAGGCGGCACAGGTCGACGTGCAGACGTGCCGTCCCGCAGCCGAAGGCTCCGAGGAGGCCCGTCGCGGCGCGCGCGGAACCGGGCACCGAGGTGCCTCCGCTTTCCGGGAACGCGCTCACGTCGTGGACAACCATGGGCTCATCGTAACGATTCCCGGGCCCCGGAAGCCGCTCTCGTACCAGCATGCGGACCCACCCGTCTCACTCGCCGTACGCCGGGACCGTACGCACGTCCTCCTCGGTCACCTCGCCGCCCACGATGCGGAACGACCGGAAGGAGACGGGCCCTTCGTCGTTGCCGCACTCGGCGGTGGACACCAGGACGTAGTGCGCGCCGGGCTCGTTGGCGAGGGAGATGTCCGTACGGGACGGGTACGCCTCGGTGGCGGTGTGCGAGTGGTAGACGACGACGGGCTCCTCGTCCCGGTCGTCCATGTCGCGGTAGAGCTTCAGCAGGTCGGTCGAGTCGAACTCGTAGAAGGTGGGCGAGCGGGCCGCGTTCAGCATCGGGACGAAGCGCTCGGGCCGGTCCGTGCCCTCCGGTCCGGCGACCACGCCGCACGCCTCGTCGGGGTGGTCGGCACGGGCGTGCGCGACGATCCGGTCGTACAGCTCCTGGGTGATGGTCAGCATGGTGTGCAGGATAGGTCGGCACGGGAACGGGGCCCCGCCCGCGCCCCCCGAGGGGTGCGGGCGGGGCCCCGGTGCCGTACGGGGACCGGCGGCCGGTCAGGCCTCCTTGGCCGCTCCCGCCGTGGCCCAGCTGGCCTCGATCTCCTCCTCGGTCTCGCCCGCGTCGCGCCGGCGGGTGTACTCCAGGACCTTCTTCAGCTCCTGCTTGACCACCGGGGTGAGGAAGTACAGGCCGACGATGTTGAAGAGCGCCGCCATGAACAGCGTCGCGTCCGAGAGGGACACCAGGGTGCCGAGGGACATCAGGGCACCCATCACGACCGTGAGACAGAAGACGATCTTGTAGATCAGCTCCGAGATCTTGCTGTCGCCGAACAGGTACGTCCAGCTCTTCATCCCGTAGTAGCTCCAGGTGATGAGCGTCGAGAAGGCGAACAGCAGGACCGCGACGGTCAGCAGGTGCGGGAACCACGACAGGGCGGTCTCGAAGGCGTCCGAGGTGACCGAGATGCCCTGGCTGGTGCTGCCGTCCACGGCCTTGCCCGCGGCGGCGTCGTCGCGCAGGCCCTCGTACATCGGGCCGCCCGCGACGATGATCGTCAGCGCCGTCATGGTGCAGATCACGACCGTGTCGAGGAAGGGCTCGATCATGGCGACGAGACCCTCGGTCGCCGGGTGCTTCGTCTTCACCGCGGAGTGGGCGGTGGGCGCCGAGCCGATGCCCGCCTCGTTGGAGAACGCGGCCCGCTGGAAGCCGATGATGAGCGCGCCGATCAGGCCGCCCGCGACGCCCTCGGGGTTGAACGCCTCGGTGACGATGGTGGCGAAGGCGCCGGGCACCTCACCGATGTTGAAGCCGATCACGAGCAGGCAGGCACCCACGTACAGGATCGCCATGGCGGGCACCAGGCGGCTGGTGACGGCGCCGATGGCCTTGATGCCACCGAGCAGGACGAGGGCGACGAGAGCGGCGATGACGGCCCCGTACAGGAACGCGCCGGTGGACCCGCTGAAGAAGCTGTCCTCCTTGCCGGTCACGGCCGTGACCTGCTCCAGGGACTGGTTGACCTGGAAGAGGTTGCCGCCGAAGAAGGTGAAGAACAGGAGCATCGAGCAGGAGCCGACCGCCAGGACCTTGCCGAGGACCGGGAAACCGCGCTCCGCCAGGCCCTTGCGCAGGTAGTACATCGGGCCGCCGGAGACGGTGCCGTCCTCGTCGATCTCCCGGTACTTCACGCCCAGCGTGCACTCCACGAATTTCGTGGCCATGCCGAGCAGACCGCAGAGGATCATCCAGAACGTGGCACCCGGGCCGCCGATGGAGACGGCGATGGCCACACCCGCGATGTTGCCGAGGCCGACGGTGCCGGAGACGGCGGAGGTGAGCGCCTGGAAGTGGCTGATCTCGCCGGGGGCGTCCTTCTGGTCGTACTTGCCGCGTACGAGCCGGAAGGCGGTCCTGATGTAACGGACCTGGGCGAACCCGAAGTACCCCGTGAAGATGAGCCCGGCGGCCACCAGCCAGCCGACGATGAGCGGGAAGTCCGTACCGAAGACGTGGACGTCGTAGAAGACGATCTCGTTCGCCTTCGTCGCTATGGGCTCGAAAACATCATTGATGCTCTCGTCGACCTTGTCGGTCCAGGATTCGCTTGCCATGGGGATTCCTCTGGCCGTTTCCGATACGTGGTCACGGTGGACGGGAGAGCCGCCCGCGACCGGCGCGCCCCCGATGCACGAGGACCGAACCGCCGACCCGGACTTGGCAACTCCTTGACGATGTTTTGGCTTTTGGTGTTCCTACCACGCACAGCTACCGACCTGGTGCTTCGAAGAAGAAGCAGTCACATCACATCGGAGTAACGCCTCGGGAATTTCCCCGCGAAGGAGACATTCTCCTCCATCAATGTGCAGTGCACATGAATAATGCGCGGACGTGATCACACGGAGTCACGACGGCACGGTCAGAAGCGCGGGAGGCTTCCGCGCACGGAAAAGCCCGTGGGGCGTACGGGAATCCGTACGCCCCACGGGCAGCAGTCCGCCGAGTGCGTCAGCCGACGGGCTCCTTGGCGTTCTCGCCGCTCGACGGGCCGCCGCCGAGCAGGACGTCCTGCTCGCGCCGCTTCAGCACCTGCCAGCCGACGGTGAGGCCGATGGCCCAGCCCACGGCGACGTACAGCGAGATCCGCGCGTCCTCGTCCATGGCGACGAGCACCAGCACGAAGATCAGGAACGCGAGCGCGATGGAGCTGGCGATCGCGCCGCCCGGCGCCCGGAAGGGCGAGCTGGGCAGGGTGCCGGCGACCACGGCGCGGCGGTAGAGGATGTGGCAGGTCAGGATGACGCACCAGGTCCAGATACCGGCGGCCGTGGAGACCGAGGTGACGTAGCCGAACGCCTTCTCCGGCACGAAGTAGTTGAGGACGACGCCGATGGCCATGACCGACACGGAGAGCGCGACGCCGTTGGCCGGGGCGTGACGGCGGTTGAGCTTGCCGAAGAGGCCCGGCGCCTGCTTGTTGGACGCGAGGTCGCGCAGCATGCGGCCGGTGGAGTACATGCCGGAGTTGCACGACGAGAGCGCGGCCGTGAGCACCACGAAGTTGACGATGCCCGCGCCCAGCGGGATGCCGATCTTGGCGAAGGCGGCCACGAACGGGCTGACGCCCGGCTCGAACTCGGTCCACTTCACGACGGACAGGATGACCAGCAGCGAGCCGACGTAGAAGATCGCGATACGCCAGGGCAGCGTGTTGATCGCCTTGGGCAGCGTCTTCTCCGGGTCCTCGCTCTCGGCCGCGGTGACGCCGACCAGCTCGACGGCGAGGTACGCGAACATGACGCCCTGGAGCGTCATCAGGCTGTCCCCGATGCCGTTCGGGAAGACGCCGCCGTGGTCCACCAGGTTCGAGGCGGTCGCGGTGTCACCGGCGTCGGAGAAGCCGAGGGTGAGCACGCCGAGGCCGATGACGATCATGCCGATGATCGCGGTGACCTTGATCATCGAGAACCAGAACTCGACCTCGCCGAAGATCTTCACCGAGATCAGGTTCACGCCGAACAGCACGATCAGGAAGACCAGGGCGCTGAACCACTGGGGGATGTCCGGGAACCAGTAGTTGATGTAGATCGCCGAGGCGGTCAGCTCCGCCATGCCGGTCACGACCCACAGCAGCCAGTACGTCCAGCCGGTCGCGAAGCCGAAGAACGGGCCGAGGAACTCCCGCGCGTACTCGACGAAACCGCCGTCGACGTGCCGGTAGAGCAGCAGCTCGCCGAGGGCCCGCATGATGAGAAAGACGACGACGCCCGCGAGGGCGTACATCAGGATGATGCTCGGGCCGGCCTTCGCGATGTTCGCGCCGGCGCCCATGAAGAGGCCCACACCGATCGCGCCGCCGATGGCGATCATCTGGACCTGCCGCGGGCCCAGTCCCCGTTCCAGCTCCTCGCCTGCGGGCTCGGGGGCCCCGGCTGAGGACGCCATGTCCTGCTCAGACTTCATTGGTGATGCGCCTTTCTCCACACCGGCTCCCCTCACGGAGCCGGTTCCGTACAGCCGGACGGAGCGTGCGTGCCGACGGACGACCGCCGGACGACACCGCGGCGCAGGGGCAGCGTCCGCGGCGATTTCGATCGTGCAGGTGTACCACGGCGGAAGGTTCCGATCGGGCACACGAATGTGCCCCACACCACACGAATCCATGGACAGAAAGGGACATCGGCCGTCAGATACAACCCCCGTGTTGGGCTGATCTTTACCTGGAATTGAGGGCCCTCTGAGCCTGGCCCGACAGCGCTCCGGAGCCCCTCGGGAACTCAGCGTACGAGCGTCTCCACCAAGGTCTCCTGGAGGGCGCCGAGCCACAGGTACGCCATCACCATCGGCTTGCGCGGATCGCCGTCCGGGAGGTCGTACAGCCCGCCGCCGCCCTCGTCGTCCGTGACCTCCAGCCGGGTGCCGATGGCGAGCCGCAGATCGTTCAACGTGCCCAGCCAGCAACGGGACTGAGCCGCCGTCAGCCGGAGCACCGCGCCGCCGTCGGCGCGCGCCGTGAGGGCGTCGAGGCCGTGGACGACGGCGAGGGCGTTCTCGCGCTTCCCGGCCCGCAGGTCGTTCTCGGTGAAGCGGCGGAAGTCCCGGGAGGCGGTGCGGGCGTCCTCGTCCTGGTCGCCGGGCCTGCTCTCCGGGTCGCGGTACGCGTCGGGGAAGAGGCGCGCGAGCACCGGGTCGGACGGGGGTTCACTCGGGCCCTCCGCGAACAGCGCGGCGAGCGGGTCGTCACCCTCGGCGGGCTCGTCGCCGGGGCCGACCAGCTCCAGCAGCTGGACGGCGAGGCTGCGCAGGATGGAGATCTCCACCTCGTCGAGCGCGAGCGCGGCGCCGCCGTCGGCGGTGGCCTCGAACTGCCCGGACATCAGCGCTCCCGGGTGAGGGTCGCCCAGAGGCCGTACCCGTGCATGGCCTGCACGTCGCGCTCCATCTCCTCGCGGCTGCCCGTGGAGACGACCGCGCGGCCCTTGTGGTGGACGTCCATCATCAGCTCCTTCGCCTTCTCCTTGGGGTAGCCGAAGTAGCTCTGGAAGACGTAGGTCACGTAACTCATCAGGTTCACGGGGTCGTTGTGGACGACGGTCGCCCAGGGGACGTCCGACTCGGGCACCTCGTAGGGCGCCTCGCTCGACTCCGGACGCTCGATCTCCGTGGGGGCGACACTCACGGGTTCCATGCTGCCACCCCGGGGGGTGTCCCGCGCAAACGGCTCCCGTCCGGGTGGACACGGAGAGTCATGCCCATGGATATCGTCACTCTGACGAAATCTGCGGTAGCATGGCCCGTATGAACACTGCTGAGCTGGAACTGCCGGTGTCCGTGCCGTCCACGGCGCTCTTCACCGACCAGTACGAGCTGACGATGCTCCAGGCGGCGCTCCGCTCCGGTACGGCGCACCGGCGGTCCGTCTTCGAGGTCTTCACCCGCCGCCTCCCCGAGGGCCGCCGGTACGGCGTGGTCGCCGGGACCGGCCGCGTGCTCGACGCGGTGGAGAACTTCCGCTTCGGCCCGGACGTGCTCGACTTCCTGCGCTCCCGCGCGGTCGTCGACGAGGCCACCCTGAGCTGGCTCGCGGACTACCGCTTCGGCGGCGACATCCACGGCTACCCCGAGGGCGAGGTGTACTTCCCCGGCTCCCCCGTCCTGCGCGTCGAGGGCACCTTCGCGGAGTGCGTGCTGCTGGAGACCGTCGTCCTGTCGATCCTCAACCACGACTCCGCCGTCGCCGCCGCCGCGTCCCGCATGGCCGTCGCCGCCGGGGACCGGCCGCTGGTCGAGATGGGGGCCCGGCGCACCCACGAGCTGGCGGCGGTGGCCGCGTCGCGCGCCGCGTACGTCGGCGGCTTCAGCCGGACCTCCGACCTGGCGGCCGGGTTCCGCTACGGCATCCCCACCTCCGGCACCAGCGCGCACGCCTTCACGCTGCTGCACGACAGCGAGCGGGACGCGTTCACGGCGCAGGTCGAGTCGCTGGGGCGCGGCACGACGCTGCTGGTCGACACGTACGACGTGGCCGAGGCGGTCCGTACGGCCGTGGAGGTCGCCGGGCCGGACCTGGGCGCCGTACGGATCGACTCCGGCGACCTGCTGCTGGTCGCCCACCGGGTACGGCAGCAGCTGGACGAGCTGGGCGCGCGGGACACCCGGATCGTGGTGACGAGCGACCTGGACGAGTACGCCATCGCGTCGCTGGCGGCGGCGCCGGTCGACTCGTACGGCGTCGGCACGCAGCTGGTGACCGGGAGCGGGCACCCGACGTGCTCGATGGTCTACAAGCTGGTCGCGCGCGCGGACGACGCGGACGACGGCGGTACGGGCGGCGGGGGCGCGCTGCGGCCCGTCGCGAAGCGGAGCCTCGGCGGCAAGTCCACCGTGGGCGGCGCGAAGTGGGCCGCCCGGCCCCGCGACGCGGACGGCGTCGCGCGCGCCGAGGTGCTCGGTACGGGCGCGCTGCCGGAGGAGCTGGCGGACGTGCGGCTCCAGGTGCCGCTGGTGCGCGCGGGGCGGACGATCGGCCGCGAACCGCTGGACGCGGCGCGCGACCGGCACCGCGCCGCGCTGGCCGGGTTGCCGCTGTCCGCGACGCAGCTGTCGCGGGGCGAGCCCGTGCTGCCGACGGAGCAGCGGTGACGGGCGACCGCCCGCGGCGCGGGCGTTCCGGCGGTCCGCGCGGTGGGGGTTCCGGCGGGCTCCGGCGCGGGCGTTCCGGCGGGCTCCGGCGCGGGCGTTCCGGCGGGCTCCGGCGCGAGGGTTTCGACGGTCCGCGGCGCGGGACACAGGGGTACCGGCCGCGGCGTGCGGCACCGGGTGAATACTCTCGGACACGGTGGCGGAGCCACCCCCCATCCCCGGCCGAAAGGTGTGCGCCATGCACCGGGCACTGATCATCGTCGACGTGCAGAACGACTTCTGCGAGGGCGGCAGCCTCGCGGTCGCGGGCGGCGCGGACGTCGCCGCCGCCATCACCGAGCTGGTCGGCGCCGCGACGCCCGGCTACCGGCACGTGGTCGCCACCCGCGACCTGCACATCGAGCCCGGCGACCACTTCTCCGACCAGCCGGACTACGTCGACTCGTGGCCCCCGCACTGCGTCGCGGGCACCGAGGGCGTCGGCTTCCACCCCAACTTCGCCCCCGCCATGGCCTCCGGCGCGGTCGAGGCGGTCTTCGACAAGGGCGCGTACTCGGCGGCGTACAGCGGCTTCGAGGGCGCGGACGAGAACGGCGTGGCGCTGGGCGACTGGCTGCGGCAGCGGGACGTGCGGGAGGTGGACGTCGTGGGCCTCGCCACGGACCACTGCGTACGGGCGACCGCGCGGGACGCGGCGGCGGCGGGCTTCCGTACGCACGTGCTGCTGGAGCTGACCGCGGGCGTCGCGGCGGAGACGACGGAACGGGCGTTGGCGGAGCTGCGCGACGCGGGCGTGGAGCTGACGGGCGAGCCCGTCGTGCGCTGAGCGACCGCCGGGCGGGGCCCCGGGGCCCGTGGGCCGGGCGCTCAGCCCCCCGCGGGCCGGGCGCCCGGTGCCCGTGACGCGTGCGCGTGGTGGTGCCGCAGCAGCGTGCCTATCGGGTGCCACGCCTCGGTCTCGTCGCCCGGCCGGGCCCGCCAGACCAGCCCGTCGGGGTGGTGCAGCACGGCGGTGATCTCGTCGGGCGTCGGCGGCTGGGTGTTGCCCCGCAGGTAGACGGCGCGGAGGCCGAGGTTCCGCAGCCGGGTCAGGGCGCGGGCGCGGTTGCCCGCGTGCACCAGCACCCGTACGCACGGCTCCTCGGGGGCGGCCAGGACGCCCGTGCGCGGGGCGGCGGCGCGCACGGTACGGGCCGCGTCGGCGTGGGCGGACCAGCGGCGCCGCTCGGGCGCCCACGGGTCGTCCGGCGACAGGCGGTGGCGCCACGGCGCGGGCGCGCCCTGGGGCGCGGCCGTCGCGCCCGGCCCGGCGGGCCACGGCACGGGCGCCGTACGGCGGTCGCCGCGCGCGTGCGGCGCGGCGGCGACGGCGCGCGGGTCGGCGCCGGGCGGCGCCGCGCCGGGGGCGGGCCCCGGCGGCCCGCCGGTGGCGGCGGCCGACGTGCCCGGCGCCGGAGCCGCGCCCGCACCCGGGCTCGGCAGTGACAGCGCGACGATCACACTGCCGTCCGGAAGCTGGGCGAATCCGCCTACAGCCATGATCAACAACTCCCCCGCAGACTGGTCGTCAGAAGAACCTCGTGGGGGCATCTAAACGTGATCGGCCGCTCCCCGCCAGGGGGTAGCGGCCGATCATGTTTTGACCTGCAACGATGCAAATCAGCGCTTCGAGGGTCCCACCCCGACCGTGATCGACTTACCGTTCCAGGGCTGCTTCAGGATGCTGATCCGGGTGTTCGTGTCCGGCACCTTCACACCCGCCTGCGGGTTGCTCTCGTACCAGTACGTCCCCTTGTGGTCGTCGAATACCGGAGTGCCCCACTTCGACTTCACGACGGTCTTCTTGCCGTTCGTGTGGAGGTTCATCCCGTTCGACGGGTACCAGCTGAAGGGCGAGTCGTACGCCTGCACCCGCCCGCGCATCAGGCTGTCGTCGTGCTTCCAGCGCTCCGGCTTGGCGTGCGCGTCGATCGGCAGGATCAGGCCCTCACCAGGGTGGACACCGACGTTGTTGTCCGCCTGCGAGGTGTCCCAGAGCCAGAGCAGCAGGCCCTTCTGGTAGTCGTAGCGCTCGACCCAGTCCGGGCGGGTCGAGGCCCAGCCGAAGTTGTACGGGCCGTGCGCGAGCGACTTGTCATAGCCGACGTGCTGCCGGTTCTCGGCGATGTAGAACTGCTCGTAGTCCTTCGTGAAGGACTCACCGATGCGCGAGAAGCCGGTCGCCGTCCAGCCGTTGTCGTCCGCCTCGGCGCCGTCCTCGAAGACCTTCTCGCCGTCCGCGGTGACCGAGAGCGCGTCCGCGGCGAAGCCCTTCTGGGCCACTCCACCGTCCGTCAGATAACGGAAGCGAACGTCGATCTTCTTGCCCGCGTAGGCGTCCAGCGGGAAGACGAGGTCGCGGTACGACTCCGACACACCGCTCAGCGCGGGGCGGTCGCCGCCGTCGCGCGGGATGGCCTCGCCGTCCGAGGTGCCGTCCAGGGGCGTCCAGTTGGCGCCGCCGTCGGTGGAGACCTCGGTGTAGAGGAAGTCGTAGTTCTCCTCGATGTCCCACCAGCCCTTGAGACCGAGCGAGGCGCTCGACTTGCCCGTGAGGTCCACGGAACGGCTCAGGGTGTTGCGCAGGTCGTCACCGCTGCCGCTCCACCACTGGTGCTCACCCTCGGCGGGCTTGGTGATGGTGGTGGTGACCTTCTTCTTCGGCAACTCCACCATGAGCGCCTGGGGGTTCTTCGTCTGGTAGCTCTGATACCCCAGCTTGTGCGTGGACTTGGTGGCCGCCTTCGCGGACTCGTAGTCCAGCCAGCCCAGTTGGAACTTGTCCCAGGCGTTCAGGTCGCCCGCCGAGTCACCGATCGCGTCCTTGCCCTTGTTGAGCCAGGAGCCCGAGGACATCAGGGACCAGAAGCCGACCGAGTTCTCGCCGGTGCCCGTCGTGTCGTAGTGGTCCGGCAGGCCGAGGTCGTGGCCGTACTCGTGGGCGAAGACGCCGAGTCCGCCGTTCTCCGGCTGCGCGGTGTAGTCACCGACCCAGATGCCGGTGTCACCGATCTCCGTACCGCCCGACTTGTTGCCCTCGGGGCCGGTGTGGCCCGCGTCGGTGCCGTACGCGTACCAGCGGTGCGCCCAGATCGCGTCCTCGCCCTGGACGCCGCCGCCGGCGGACTCGTCCTCACCGGCGTGGATGAACTGGAAGTGGTCGATGTAGCCGTCGGGCTCGTTGAAGTCGCCGTCGCCGTCGAAGTCGTAGCGGTCCCACTTGTCGTACTCCGCTATGGAGTCCGCTATCTCCTCGTCCGAACGGCCTTCCGCCTTCTGGCCCTTCACCCACGCCTCGACGCCGTCGCGGATCGCGTCCCAGACGGTCGGGCAGGTGGTGTCGCCGCAGTAGTTGGAGCCGTAACGCGCCTCGTTGTAGTCGACCTTGACCCAGTCGGAGACGGCGCCCTCGACGGAGTAGCGGCCGGAGGACTGCTTCTCGTAGTACGTCTTGAGGGAGTCGGTGCCCTCCCCGAAGTAGATGTCCTCGAAGTGCTCGCGGTCGAAGTCCTCCTTCCAGTACGTCGAGTTGTCGTCCTTGCGGTCCGGCTTCGCGATCTTGTTGTGCAGCGGACCGGCGTCACCGCCGTACTCCGGGTCGACCTTGTCGCCGAACTCGACGAGGATGGTGAAGATCTTGTCCGTCTTCTCCCGGGCCAGCTCGACGTACTTGTCGTCGCCGAGCTTCATCACCTTGGAGTCCTTGCGGGTGAAGGTGTCGACGTCACCCTTCTCCCCGTCGCCCGCGGCGAGTTTGGTGAGGGCCGCCTGACGCTCCGCGCGCTGCTTGGCGCTGAACGGACCGTCCAGATTGTGGCTGTGCTCCTCGCCGCCGTGCCCCGCGTCGTCCGCGTGACCGGCCTGCCCCGCCTGCTGTTTCGGCTGGGCGTCCGGCTGGGCCTGCGCGGTCCCGGCGGGCAGCAGCACCGCGGCACCGACAGCCGCGAGCACGGTGGCCAGCGCCGCCGAGGTGGATCTGATGGATCTCCGTCTGCTGTTCACCAGTCGGTGTCCTCCCGTGAAAATGCAGTGAACTTGACGGGAAGCATTCGACCGGAGTGTCACGGGAAAAGACAGCCCTTGATTAAACAGGGAGCACAGCAGTAGGTTGCTGCGTCCATCTGTCGGGATGCCCGCAGACCCCGTGCGCCCGTGCGCCCCCCGTGCAACGGCGACGTGGGTGAGGTCACGCTTACCGTGGCACCTGGTGGGCAATTCGCATCGTAGAGTCGTTCGACGGCGCGCATCCACACCGGTCGTCCGACTCCGCGTACTTCCCGTACGCCCCGTACTCCCGACAGTCTCCTGAGGACGGATACCGCCATGCCGCGTCCGACCCCCGCACAGCTCGCCTACGGTTCGGTCACCGTCGTCTCCTCGACACTCGCCATGCTGCTGCTCTCGGGGGTCACCTCGGGCGCGGGCGTCATGGTGATCGCCGTGGCGGCGCTCGCGTCGGGACTCCTCGTCGCCCTCACCGCGCCCCTGGCCCGTACGGCCCTCGGCTCGCGCGGCCGCGCGACCGCACCGGCCGCCACCGCGCCCACCGCCTCCACCGCCGCGGCCGCGACCGCCGCACCGGCGGCGGCGCGTACGGCGGACGACGGGCCGTCGGCCCGGGTGCGCCACGGGCGGCCCGCCGGGGTGCGCCCGCAGGTGTCGTCCGCGCGCCGCTGAACGGCCCGCACGGGCTGGGCCGTTGAACGGGCCAGGCCCTCAACCCGCCGTCACGGCCACGGTCTTCGCGGCCTTGTCGTGGAAGCACCGGCGGTACGGCTGGTCCCAGGTGCAGGACAGCACGTTCACGAGCCAGAACAGCGACCCGATGCACGGGACCAGCGTGGGCAGTTGGTAGACCGCCGCCCGCGTCCAGGCCGGGGAGCCGGTGGGCACGGAGCCGTCGTGCAGCATCGCCACGCGGATGTTCATGACCTTCTTGCCGACCGTCTGGCCGGACTGCGAGAGCATGACACCCTCGTAGAGGAAGTACACGACGGTGTAGAGGCTGCCCTGCCAGAAGGCGGCCCTGTTGTCGTCGTACGAGAAGCCGGTGAGCAGCCCCATCACCAGGCCCAGCGGGATGCCCACGATCAGCGCGTCGATCAACCGCGCCACGACCCGCTTCCCGAGCGGCGCCAGCGGCGGCATCCCGGCCAACGGGTCGGCGGCGCCGCCCGCGTGACCGTACGGGCTCGCGCCGTACGGATCACCGGGCGCGGGCTGCGCTCCCCCGCCGTACGGGGAACCGCCGTACGGGGAACCGCCGTACGGGCCCGCTCCCGAGCCGTACGGGCCGGTGCCGTAGGGCGCGCCGCTGCCGTACGGGGAGCCGCCGCCCGGCGGGGGTTCGCCGTACGGGGAGCCGCCCGGCGCCTGGCCGGGCGGGGGCTGGGACTGCTGCGCGGGCGGCGGTTTCCGGAACGGGTCGCCCGAAGGCTGCTCGGTGCTCATGGCTTCGAGTGGAACGCGCGCCACAGCACCCCGCAACCGCGGACGCGGTCGGGGCCCCCGCGCCGGGGTCACCTCCGTGCGGGCGCGGTCACTTCCCCGCGACGAACGTACGGGCCGCCTTGTCGTGCCAGCACTGCCGCCACGGCTGGTCGAACACGCACCAGAGGACGTTGACCACACCGATGACGAGCACGGCCAGCACGTTGTACGTCAGCCACCGCACCACGGCCGCGCCCATCGCCGGGGTGTCCTGGCGCTCGACGTCCAGGACGCGCAGGCCGAGCAGCCGCTTGCCGAGGGTCTGGCCCCAACGGGCGGTCGGCAGCGCCTCGTAGAGCAGCCCGAAGACGAGGAAGACACCGAGGACCACGGCCAGATAGCCGCCGGTCGTGCCGTCGATCAGCCACACGTCGCGGGTCACCCCGGCCTGCTCGACCGCGTCGATCTTCTCCTGGACGTGGTCACCGGCCTTGCCCGCGAACGGGACCGCCGCGAGGGCGCCCGCCCCGAACACGAAGAAGCCGTCGATCACCCGCGCCGCCAGCCGCCGTCCCGGCGAGGCGGGCCGCGCCTGCTGCCTGGCCTGCGCGAACGGGTCGGCCACGGGCGGGCGCCAGGGCGTCACGGCGTCCGGGCCGCCGCTGGGCGCCTGCGCGGGCAGGCCGCCACCGGCGGCGGACGGCTGCGCCAGGTCGTGCACGTGCTGGGCCCACGGGGGGCGCGCCGCGTCCTGCGCGGGGGCGGCGCCGTGCGCGGGGGCGGCCTGTCCCGCGCCGTACGCGGCCGGGGCGTCGGCGCCGTACGGCTGCCGCGCGGCGGGGGTCGCCGCCGGGGCGGCGTGCGCGGGCGGGGCGTCCTGCGGCGGAGCCGCAGCGGCCGACGCGGCGGAGGCGGCCGACGCGGAGGCGGCCCGCTGGCGGGCGTCGGGGGCGGCGCTGCCGCGCAGGATGTCCGCGCGGCGCAGCCGGGTCGTGTGCTCGGACCGTCGCCCCGGCGGGGCCGGGGACGCCTCGGCGTCCGGAGCCGCGCCCGTACCCGGACCCGCGTCCGGCGCGGGGGTGGCGTCCGCGACCGCGTCGCGGGAGCCCTCGGCGGGGCGCGGGATGCGCAGGCCGACGGTGTCCTTCGGGTGGCCGCCGGACGGCTCCTGCCCGGCGGGGCGGCCCACGGGGCCCGCCGACAGCTCGGCGCCGCCCGCCGCCGGGAAGCCCTGCGGGCCCTGCGGCCCGCCCGCGCCCGCGTCGTCGGACCGTCCCCAACCACCGCGCGGGTCCGGCGCGTTCGCCGTGCCGCCGGGCGCCGCGTCGGCGCCCCCGGCACCCGCCGGGGAGCCGTCCGGCTCGCCCCAGGCGAGGCCGGAGGCGGCGCCGCCGTAGGCGGACTGCTCCGGTACGCCCTGCCCCTCCGGTACGCCGGACCGCCCCGGGTCGCCGGTGTGCCAGTCACCGGCGGCCTCGGGCCGGTTGCCGTGCAGGCGGCGCGGGTCGTCCCAGCCGGTCACCGGCGGCTCGTGCGGGGCGACCTCGCCGGACGCGCGGACCGCCGGGAGCCCGGCTCCGTCCGTCGCGCCGGGGCCGGGGGTGCTGCCGGGCAGGCCGCCCTCGTCGAAGAACATCGGGCCCGTGTCGTCGGCGGACGCGGCGCCCCAGCCGCCCCCGGTCTCGGGGGTGCCGGTGCCCTCGGGGACCGCGGCGGGTTCCGGCTCGTGCCGCTGCTCCGGCACCGGCCGCCCGTCCCCGGTCACCACACGGCCCTCCAACGGCGCGCCGCCGGACCCGGACCCCGTACCGCCGCCGCCCGCGCGCTCCTTCGCGCCGGACACGGCGGACGCACCGGACGCGCCCTTGCCGTCCGCCGCGCCGCCGGGCGGCTCCGGCATCGGCTCGCCCTCCTTCGGCTCCGGGCGGCTGGTGCCCGGCACCCAGGACGCGCCGTCCCAGTAGCGGATGTAGCCGGGGATGGACGGGTCCGGGTAGAACCCGGGCAGGGGGCTTCCGCTGGCGTTTCCTGCGGGTGGGGCACTCATCTGTCCAGGTCCCGTATCTCTCGACCGTTGTGTCGGGGTCGTGCGACGTGCGGCGCGCGGTGGCTCCGCTGCTCCGGCGTACGGACGGTGCCGACCGGCACGGAGACAACGCGGAGACAACATCTACCAGAAGCCGACGGCGAACCGCCCGCCGCGCTCTGCCCGTTCGGACGCGTCTCCCGGCAGTTCGGGGCCACGGATCGGACCGTTCCGCCGGTGCCGGGGGTCGTCCTGAAAATATCCTGTGAAGTCGCGTAAGGATATCCGCCCCGAGCGCTCTCCCCTTGTGCGGGACCGTCCGCGACCGCCGGACGGGCGCACGTAGCGAAAGGGCAACACGATGCACAGTGTCGTCGAACGGGAACTCGAACTCAGGCTGGTGCTCTCGCCCGAGCGCAGCATCCCCGTACCGGCCCGGCTCACCTACCGCACCGCCGAGCCGTACGCCGTCCACATGGCCTTCCACATCGGTTCCGAGTCGCCGGTCCGCTGGACCTTCGCCCGCGAACTGCTCGTGGAGGGCGTCTTCCGGCCGTGCGGCCACGGCGACGTACGGGTGTGGCCGACGAAGGTCGACTCGCGCAACGTCCTCTGCATCGCGCTGACCTCGCCGGACGGCGACGCGCTGCTGGAGGCTCCGGCCGTGGCCGTCTCGGCCTGGGTCGAACGGACGCTGCGGGTGGTGCCGCCGGGCACCGAGGCCGATCTGCTCGGGATCGACGAGGGGCTCAGCGAACTGCTCACGCCGACGCCGGGCGACGAGCTGTACCTCAACGACCCGTGGCCCTCGGACGAGACGGGGGAGGCGGGTGCCTGAGGGTGCGGGCCCCGGGCACGTACGCGAACCGGGCACGTACGCGGGAAGGCCGCGGCTCCGCCCCCGGACGCCGCCCCCGGCCCCGGACGCCGCCGCCGGCCCCGGACGCCGCCGCCGGCCCCGCGCGGGTGCCGGTGCGGCGCCGGGTTGACGGCCCCCGGGGGCGGGCGGCCCCCGGACCCGTCACCCCCCGCTCTCGCGGGCGGCCTGCCGTACGAGCGGGACGACCCGCAGCCGCACCGGGTTCTCCATCACGATCGCCGTCGAGGCGCGCACGATGCCCTCGTAGCCGACGACGCGGTCGATGACGCGCTGGAGGTCGGCGTTCGAGCGCGCCACGAGCCGGCAGAGCATGTCGCCGTGCCCGGTCGTGGTGTGCAGCTCCAGCACCTCGGGGACGTCCGCGAGGTGCGCCCGTACGTCCGCGCCCTGGCCCTGCTTGATCTCCAGGGTGGCGAACGCCGTCACCGGGTAGCCGAGCGCGCCGGTGTCCACGTCCGGCCCGAAGCCGCGGATCACGCCGCTGGACCGCAGGCGGTCGAGGCGCGCCTGCACGGTGCCGCGCGCGACGCCGAGCCGCCGGGACGCCTCCAGGACGCCGATACGGGGTTCCTCCGCGAGCAGTTCGAGCAGCCGCCCGTCGAGCCGGTCGATCGCCATGGCCTGTCCCTCCGCCTGTCGTACGCTGGTCATCCTGTGCAGATGGTCCGGCGCTTACCGGTCCGTCCTGTACATGTTGTCCGGGCCGTGCGCGAACTATTGCGCACCTTGTGGTTCGGCGTCAGCCTTCGAGCATGACTGAGACCACGCACACAGCCCCCGACACCGCCCGGCAGGCCGACCCCTTCCCGGTGAACGGCATGGACGCGGTCGTCTTCGCCGTCGGCAACGCCAAGCAGGCCGCCCACTACTACTCCAGCGCCTTCGGCATGAAGCTGGTCGCCTACTCCGGACCGGAGAACGGCAGCCGGGAGACCGCGAGTTACGTCCTGGAGTCGGGCTCGGCGCGCTTCGTGTTCACGTCCGTCATCAAGGCCGTGACCGACCACGGGCGGTTCCTCGCGGAGCACGTCGCGGAGCACGGCGACGGCGTCGTCGACCTCGCCATCGAGGTGCCGGACGCCCGCGCCGCGTACGCCTACGCGGTCGAGCACGGCGCGACCGGCCTGGTCGAGCCGCACGACGTGAAGGACGAGCACGGCACGGTGGTGCTGGCCGCGATCGCCACGTACGGGAAGACCCGGCACACGCTGGTCGAGCGGAAGGGCTACGAGGGCCCGTACCTGCCCGGCTACGCGGCCGCCCGGCCGCTCGTCGCGGCGCCGGAGAAGCGCACGTTCCAGGCGGTGGACCACTGCGTGGGCAACGTGGAACTCGGGAAGATGAACGACTGGGTGACCTTCTACAACGAGGTCATGGGCTTCACGAACATGAAGGAGTTCGTGGGCGACGACATCGCCACGGAGTACAGCGCGCTGATGTCGAAGGTGGTCGCGGACGGCACCAAGAAGGTTAAGTTCCCGATCAACGAGCCCGCGGTGGCGAAGAAGAAGTCGCAGATCGACGAGTACCTGGAGTTCTACGGCGGGCCCGGCGTGCAGCACATCGCGCTGGCGACGAACGACATCGTGACGACCGTACGGACGATGCGCGCGGCGGGCGTCGAGTTCCTGGACGTGCCCGACTCGTACTACGACACCCTCGGCGAGTGGGTCGGCGACACCCGCGTCCCGATCGACGTGCTCCGCGAGAACAGGATCCTCGCCGACCGCGACGAGGACGGCTACCTGCTCCAGATCTTCTCCAAGCCCGTCCAGGACCGGCCGACGGTGTTCTTCGAGATGATCGAGCGGCACGGCTCGATGGGCTTCGGCAAGGGCAACTTCAAGGCGCTGTTCGAGGCGATCGAGCGCGAGCAGGACAAGCGCGGCAACCTCTGACCGCACCGGTCCGCACCGCGTACCACGTACGACGCCCCCGTACGACGCACCGCCCGTCCCGGCCGAGCCGGGGCGGGCGGTCGCGCGTACGGGCGGCGCGGGCACGGGCCCGTACGGCGGCGGCGTCGCTCAACCGGGCGACCCCGACGACGACTTCACCTCCGGGCCGCGCACGCTGCCGGACGGCGTGGCCGTACGGGTCGCGGCCCGCGCGCCGCGCCGAGGCGGAAAACGAGGGGAAGCCGCGCACCGTCTGTTGCCCGCCCCGCACCCGGGTGCGACGCTGCTGGCATGAGCGCGCTCCTCGAACAGCTGCGGTCCGGACTGCCCGCCGGGGCCGTCGTCACCGATCCGGACGTGGTGCGGTCGTACGCCCACGACATGGCGAGCTTCTGCGAGGCGGGCACGGCCGCGGTCGTCGTCCAGCCGCGCACCGTGGAGGAGGTGCAGCACGTCATGCGCACGGCGACGGCGCTGCGCGTACCGGTCGTGCCGCAGGGCGCGCGTACGGGCCTCTCCGGCGCGGCCAACGCCACCGACGGGTGCGTCGTGCTCTCCATGGTCCGGATGGACCGCATCCTGGAGATCGACACCGTCGAGCGGATCGCCGTCGTCGAACCGGGCGTCGTCAACGCCACGCTGTCCCGCGCGGTCAACGAGCACGGCCTCTTCTACCCGCCGGACCCCTCCAGTTGGGAGGAGTGCACCATCGGCGGCAACATCGGCACCGCGTCCGGCGGCCTCTGCTGCGTGAAGTACGGCGTCACCGCGGAGTACGTGCTCGGCCTGGACGTCGTCCTCGCGGACGGGCGGCTGATGTCCACCGGCCGCCGTACGGCGAAGGGCGTCGCGGGCTACGACCTGACGCGGCTGTTCGTCGGCTCCGAGGGCAGCCTCGGCATCGTCGTACGGGCGACGCTCGCGCTCCGGCCCGAGCCGCCACGGCAGTTGGTGCTGGCCGCGGAGTTCCCGTCGATGACGACGGCGGGCGAGGCGGTCTGCCGGATCATGGAACGCGGGCACGCGCCGTCGCTGCTGGAGATCATGGACCGGACGACGCTGCGCGCCGTGAACGACATGGCGCGGATGGGCCTGCCCGAGACGACGGAGGCGCTGCTGCTGGCGGCCTTCGACCTGCCGCACGAGGCGGCCCTCGCGGAACTGGCCGCCGTCGGCGAGGTGTGCGCCGCGGCGGGCGCCACCGAGGTGGTGCCCGCGGACGACGCGGCCGAGTCCGAACTGCTGCTGAAAGCACGGCGGTTGGCCCTGGTCGCGCTGGAGAAGGTGACCGGCACGACGCTGATCGACGACGTGTGCGTGCCCCGTTCCCGGCTCGCGGAGATGCTCGACGGGGCGGCGGCCATCGGGGACAAGTACGGCCTGACGGTGGGTTCCTGCGCGCACGCGGGCGACGGCAACACGCACCCCATCGTGTGCTTCGACCCGACCGACGCGGACGAGGCGCGGCGCGCCCGCGAGTCGTTCGACGAGATCATGGCGCTCGGCCTGGAGCTGGGCGGCACGATCACGGGAGAACACGGCGTGGGCGTGCTGAAGAAGGACTGGCTCGCCCGCGAACTCGGCCCGGTCGGGCTGGAGATGCAGCGCGGCGTGAAGCAGGTCTTCGACCCGCACGGCCTGTTGAACCCCGGCAAGCTGTTCTGACCGGACGGGTCGGGCGCGCCCGACCCTGCGCCGCGCCCGCACTCCCTCGTACGTGAGGGTGCCCGGAGGTGTCAGCAACCGGGCACGTCACGCCCGTCCTTGAGCGCCTTCAACGCGTCCACCGCGCCGTCCAACGTGGTGACCGGCACCAGCCGCAGGCCGTCCGGGGTGTTCGCCCCCGCGTCCGCGCACTCCTCCTTCGGCACCAGGAAGACCGTCGCGCCGTCCCGCCGGGCGGCACGCGTCTTGAGGGGTACGCCGCCGACCGGCCCGATCTCGCCGTTCTCCTCGATGGTGCCGGTGCCCGCGACCGTACGGCCGCCCGTCAGGTCGCCGCCGCGACCGTCGCCGTCGAGCATGTCGATGATGCCGAGGCTGAAGAAGAGGCCCGCGCTGGGGCCGCCGACGTCCGCGAGGTTCAGCTCGACCCGTACGTCGTCGGGGGACAGCCGGAGCTGGCGCAGCGCGGCCCGTACGGCGACGTCCTGCGACTCGCGCATCTCCGCCGCGTTGTGCTCGCGGACCTCGGCGGGGTTGTCACCGACCGGGTAGACCGAGTCGCGCGGCATCACGGCGCGGTCCTCCGCGAACCAGTCGCGCACGACGTCCTTCAGCCGCACCGACGCGTCGGGCGCGGTGGCGGCGATGGTCGTCATCAGCAGCTCGCCCTCGGTCTCCCGGACGCGTTCGCCACCGGTGATCGCGATGACGGGTTCGTCGCGGTAGTCCCCGACGACGTTCGCGGTGAGGCCGGGCTGCGCCACGGAGAACGGCAGCGGGGCGGCGGCCGCGACCGCCAGCAGGGCGACGACGGGCACCGCGCAGACCGCGAGCGTACGGCGGCGGCGCCGTACGCTCGGTACGCCGAACAGCCCCGTGGGGGACGGCGATCCGGTCGCGGCGGCGGCGCTCCCGGAGTCGGCGTGGGAGGCGGCTTCGGAATCAGCTTCGGAGGCGGCTTCGGAGCCGGACGCGCCCGACGGCGGCGGATCGGACGGCGACGGCTGGCGGGTCGGTGGCATGGGTCGAATCTAGTTCACGGGCTCACCGCAGCGCGTCGGCGACCTCCCGCGCCGCGTGCACCACCCGGTCCCCCACCTTCTCCGGCACCACCTCGGACAGCATCACCACGCCGACGCTGCCCTCGATGCCGAGCACCCCCAGCATGGGCGCGGCGGCGCCGCTGGCCCCCGTCTCCAACTCGCCGTGCGTGAGCACGTATCCGGGCCCCTGGTCGCGGTCGGGCCCGCGCCCGGCGAGGATCGCGCGGCCCGCGGCGCCCCGGTCGAGGGGGTGCCGGAAACCGGTGCGGTACGCCACGTGGTAGTCGGTCCAGCTCGGCTCGACGACGGCGACGGCCAGCGCGTCCGCGCCGTCCGCGAGCGTCAGGTGCGCCGTCGCGCCGACCTCCTCGGCCAGCGAGCGGAGCGCGGGCAGCGCGGCCTCCCGTACGAGGGGGTGGACCTGGCGGCCCAGTCGCAGCACCCCGAGGCCGACGCGGGCGCGTCCGCCGAGGTCGCGGCGTACGAGGGAGTGCTGCTCCAGGGTGGCGAGCAACCGGTAGACGACGGTGCGGTTGACGCCGAGCCGCAGGGACAGCTCGGTGACGGTCAGGCCGTGGTCGGTGTCGGCGAGCAGCTTGAGGACCCGCAGTCCCCGGTCGAGCGTCTGAGAGGTCTCCGCCGTCACGACGCCCCCCTTCTCGGGTGAGTGGCGGACGGCCCACGGGGAGTGCCGTGCCGCCGTCCGGCGGCAGCGTAGCTACTCCACGCGGGGAGCCGACGGCCGAAGTGGCACAGGAATACGCGTAGTTGCCTCTGCGTGTGCATACGTCACCGGCCACGCTCCGGGGCGGGGGTCGCTCCGGGGCGGGTGCGTGAGCCGAAACCTAGCGAGGGTTACCGCTCACCGGAAGGGTCCGTCCAGAATCCGGGCACCAACCGCCCGTTATGTCGGGAATACGACGGGGCTCGGGCCGGTGACGACGGGCTTCGCCGCGCCCGCGCCCCGGCGGCCACCATCGGATACCGGCCACCCGGGAACGTACGGGCGGCGGCGGGCGTACGGCCGTACGGAAAGCGCGCAACGGGCAGGGGGCAGCGGGCAGCGGGCAGCGGGCGTACGAGAAGCGGGGGCGCGTACGCCCCTCACCGCATCCGCGTGGCCCACTCCCGCACCTTGTCGATGCGCTGCCGCAGCTGCCCCGCCGTCGCCTCCGCGCTCGGCGGGCCGCCGCACAGGCGGCGCAGCTCGGTGTGGATCACCCCGTGGGGCTTGCCGCTCTGGTGGACGTAGGCGCCGACGAGGCCGTTCAACTCCTTGCGCAGCTCCATCAGTTCCTTGTGGGTGACCACCGGCCGCCGTTCGGCGGGCAGTTCGAGCAGGTCCGCCTCGTCGTCCGGCTTCTTGCGGCTGTGCGCGATCTGCCGTGCCTGCCGCTTCTGGAGGAGCATCTGCACCTGGTCCGGTTCGAGCAGCCCGGGGATGCCGAGGTAGTCCTGCTCCTCCTCGCTGCCCGGGTGCGCCTGCATCCCGAACTCGGCGCCGTCGTAGGTCACCCGGTCGAAGACCGCGTCCGACTCCAGTGCCTCGAAGGGGAGTTGGTCGTCGTCGCCGGTGTCCTCGTCCTCCTCGCGTTCGGCCGCCGCGAGCAGTTCGGCCTCCTCGGCGTACGGGTCCTCGTCCGCGGCCTTCTTCGGCTTGTCCAGGACGTGGTCCCGTTCCACCTCCATCTCGTGCGCGAAGGTGAGGAGCGTCGGGATGGTCGGCAGGAAGACGGACGCGGTCTCGCCGCGCCGCCGCGACCGTACGAACCGGCCGACCGCCTGCGCGAAGAACAGCGGCGTGGAGATCGTCGTCGCGTACACCCCGACCGACAGGCGCGGCACGTCCACGCCCTCGGACACCATGCGGACCGCGACCATCCAGCGGTCCTCGGACGCCCGGAACTCCTCGATCCGCCCCGAGGCGCCGGTGTCGTCGGAGAGGACGACGGTCGGTTTCGCGCCGGTGATCTCCCGCAGCAGCTTGGCGTACTCGCGGGCGGAGTCCTGGTCGGTGGCGATCACCAGCCCGCCCGCGTCCGGTACGGCCTTCCGCACCTCGCTCAGCCGCTGGTCCGCCGCGCGCAGCACGGCGGGCATCCAGTCGCCGCGCGCGTCGAGCGCCGTACGCCACGCCTGCGACACGGCGTCCTTCGTCATCGGCTCGCCGAGCCGCGCCTCGATCTCGTCGCCCGCCTTGGTCCGCCAGCGCATGTTGCCGCTGTAGGAGAGGAAGATGACCGGCCGGACGACCCCGTCGTGGAGGGCGGTCCCGTAGCCGTACGTGTAGTCGGCGACGGAGCGGCGGACGCCGTCGTTGCCCTCCGCGTAGCTGACGAACGGAATCGGGTTGGTGTCCGAGCGGAACGGCGTGCCGGTCAGCGCCAGCCGCCGCGTCGCGGGCTCGAACGCCTCCAGGCACGCCTCGCCCCAGGAGCGGCTGTCCCCGGCGTGGTGGATCTCGTCGAGCACGACGAGCGTCTTGCGCTGCTCGCACCGGTTCCGGTGGAGCATCGGGCGGACGCCGACGCCCGCGTACGTGACGACCACGCCGTGGTACTCCCGGCCGACCGGGCCGGAGCTGTACTCCGGGTCCAGCTTGATCCCTATGCGGGCCGCCGCCTCCGCCCACTGCGACTTCAGGTGCTCGGTCGGCGCGACGATCGTCACCTGCTGCACGACGTGGTGGTGCAGCAGCCAGGAGGCGAGGGTGAGCGCGAACGTCGTCTTGCCCGCGCCGGGCGTCGCGACGGCGAGGAAGTCGCGGGGCTGCGCCTCGACGTACTCGTCCATCGCGCCCTGCTGCCAGGCGCGGAGCTTGCTCGCCGTGCCCCAGGGGGCGCGGCCGGGGAAGGCGGGTGAGAGGTGGTGCGTGGTGGTGGTCACGGTCTCCGTCACGGTCACGGTTGCGTGGGTGGGCCGGTGGTGCGGGTGCGGTGCTCGGGTCGTACGGGTGCGGCGCGGCACGGGCCGTACGGGTCGGGGGCGTCGGACAGCCGCGCCAGCCTACCCGTGCGGTCCGCGCGCGCACGGGGCGCGCGGGGGTGCCGGAGGCGGGTGGGACCCACGTCACACGGGGTGCGGTGGCGTGTTCCCGACGGTCGGGGCGGCGGCGCGCGGGCCCGTACGGGGGCCGCGCGTGGGCCGTACGGCGGTCACGCCGTGAGGACCACGCCCGCGTACGACACACCGGCGATGACCACCCAGGCGCACAGCCCCAGCGCGGCGACGCGCGGCCCCGTACGGGCCAGCGTCGGCAGGTGCACGGCGGTGCCGAGCCCGAACAGGGCGGCGGCGAGGAGGAGTTCCTGCCCCGTCTGCGCCGCGTCCAGCGCCTCGGCCGGGACGTGACCGGTGCTGCGCACGGCCATCATCGCGACGAAGCCGCAGACGAACAGCGGGACGAGCGGCGGCCGCGCGCCGACCCGCCCGCCCGCGTCACCGTCACCGTCCCCGGCACCGGCCGGGCCCGTGGCGTCGCTCGCGGCCCGCCGCCGTACGGCCAGGACGACGCCCGCCACCAGGGGCGCGAGCAGCAGCACCCGCATCAGCTTCACGAGCACCGCCTCACCCAGCGCCGGGCCGCCCGCCGTACCGGCCGTCGCCACGACCTGCCCCACGTCGTGCACGCCCGCGCCGACCCAGCGGCCGAACTCGGCGTCGCTCAGGCCCAACGGGTGCTGGAGCAGGGGCAGTACGGCGATGGCGAGGGTCCCGCAGAGCGTGACGAGCGCGACGGAGACGGCCACGTCCCGTTCGTCGCTGTCCTTGGCCTCGCTCACGGCGCCGATGGCGGAGGCGCCGCAGATCGAGTAGCCCGTGGCGACGAGCAGCGGCTGGTCGCCCTCCAGCCCGAGCCTGCGCCCGAGCCACAACGTGCCGCCGAACGTCACGGCCACCACCGCGCACACCATGGCCGCCGTCGCCCAGCCCAGCCCCAGCACGTCGCCGAGGCTCAGCTTGAGCCCCAACAGCACGACGCCGACGCGCATCAGCCGCTTTCCGGCCAACGTCAGCCCGGGGCGCGCGGCTCCGCACACGAACGTACGGAGACCCGGTACGTGCGCCACCGCGACGCCGAGGACGACGGCCGCCGTCATGGCCGGTACGCCGGGCAGCGCCCGGTGCGCCGCCTCCGCCACCGCGACCCCGGCCGCGGCGAGCGCGAGTCCGGGCAGCGGCCGCAGGCGCGACGGCCGGGCGGCGGGCGCGGGTCGGGGTCCGGGGGCGGGTTCCGGCGCGGGTTCGGGGGCGCGTACGGTCCCGGGCGCGCGTACGGGCTCGGCGGCGGGCGCGCGTACGGGCCGGGGCCCGCCCAGCAGCGCCATCAGTGCTCGGTCGCGGGAAGGTCGTACACCCGTCGCACGCTCGTCCCCAGGCGTCCGATGTCCGCGCCGTACAGATGCAGGGAGACCGCCTTCTCCGTACAGCCGTTCCACACCCGGTGGATGTCGCCGGGCGGCGCGAAGCCGCACACGGAACCCGGCGGGTTCACGACGTCCTCCGTGGCGACGAGCCGCGCCGGGTCGCCGTCGGCGCCGGGACCGGCGGGGACGAGGCGGTAGCGGCGCTCGTGCTCCTCGCCCTGGTGGACGCCGGTGACGCACCAGGAGACGTGGTCGTGGATCGACGTCCGCTGCCCCGGCAGCCACACGAGCGCGACGACCGAGAAGCTGCCGTCGGCCTCGGAGTGCAGCAGGTGCTGGCGGTAGTGGGCGACGTCGCCCTCGTACTGCTCCGGCGTCAGCAGGTCCGCCGCCCCCAGGTGCGGGGCGAGCTTCTCGCCCACCAGGTACGCGGTGACGTCCGGCGCCAGACCCCGTCCGACGGCCTCCCGCACGTCGGCGACGAGCGCGTCGAGGCGCTCCGTCGTACGGACGGCGGTGCCGGTGCCGCCTCCGGCTCCGCCGGCGGAGGTGGGGGCGCCGACGGAGGCGGAGGCGGGGGAGGAGGTGGCCATGTCCGCAGCGTGGCGGCGGCCGGGGCGCCGCGTCCAACGACAGTCTGTTGGCCGCACCCCAACTCCCGCTTATACGTGGGCGCGAGCCGTCCCCCGTAGCCGCTCCCCGCCCCCCAGCTCAGCACCCGACGCGGTTCGCGGCGACCGCCTTGAGGCCGTCCAGCACCAGCGCGGTCGCCGGGATCTCCAGGTGCTCCCGCAGCACGTACGCGGAGACCTGGCGGCGCGACGCCGGGTCCAGCGGGCGGCCCGTGACCTTCTCGTGCACCAGGAACGACAGCACCAGGCCCGGCATCATCGCGATGCCCAGCCCCTCCGCGACGAGGCTCTGCACCACCAGGTTGTCGTCGGTGGTGAACACGATGTCCGGCGCGAAGCCCAACTCGGCGCACTCGTGCAGGAAGTTGCTGCGGCAGCGCAGGCACCCGGCGATCCAGCGTTCGTGCGCCAGCTCCTCCAGCCGCACCGCCCGCCGCCACGCCATCGGGTGCCCGGCGGGCAGCAGCACCGTCAACTGGTCCTCCAGCAACGGGATCTCGACCAGCTCCGGCGGCACCTGCTCCCGCAGGCCGGGATAGGTGAAGGCGAGGGTGATGTCGCACTCGCCCCGTACGACGCGCGCCAGCGACTCCGGCGGCTCGCTCTCCTGCAACTCGACCCGTACGCCCGGGTGTTCGACGGCCAGCCGGGCCAGCGCCTCCGGTACGAGCGTCGCCCCCGCGCTGGGGAACGCGCACATCCGCACCCGGCCCGCGCGCAGCCCCGTCAGCGCCGCCATCTGCTGCTGCGCCGTCGCGATGCTGTCGAGGATCACCCCCGCGTGCCGGGACAGCGCCTCCCCCGCCTCCGTCAGCCGCATGCGCCGCCCGACACGGATGAACAGCGGTGTCCCCACCGCCCGTTCGAGCGCCTTCATCTGCTGGGTGATCGCGGGCTGGGTGTAGCCGAGGGCGCGGGCGGCGGCCGAGTACGAACCGGCGCGCACCACCTCGTCGAACGTCCGTATGTGCCGCGAGTCGAACATGCCCGAACCATAAGCACGATTTGGGAACCGGCGGCAGTCCCCCCGTACGACCGGCGGTCACCGACCCCGCTCCGTACCCGGCCGCTCACCTCTCCGTACGGTGCAGCCGCCCCGCCACCACGATCCCCAGCGCCGCGACCGCCGCCGCCACCGCGTACACCGCCGCGAACGCGACCGGGCTGCCCGCCTCCGCGCTCCGCGCCGCGTCCCCGGCGTGCGCCGCGCCCGCGCTCGCGTCGCCGCCGCCGAGGGCGGCGAAGGCGGCGCCGGTCACGGCGAGCAGCAGGATGTTGGAGAGGCCGTCGGAGGTCTGGAGGGCCGCCGAGTTGTTGCCCGCCTCGTCCGGGGCGGACAGCTGGAGCAGCAGCACGCTGGTCGACGAGATGACGAGCCCCATCCCGTAGCAGCCGAACGCCATCAGCACGGCGAGCGACCAGACGGGCACCTCGTCCAGGAGCACGGCGGGCGTGTACGCGATCGCCGCCGTGACCAGCACCATGCCGAGGCGGGTGAGCCGCTCCCGGTACGGCTCCGCCCGCGGCCGCGACTGCGTGAACGAGCCCAGCGCCCAGGTCGCGCCGCCCGCCGCCAGCGTGAACCCGGCCATCGTCACCGACAGCCCGCGCTGCGTGACCAGCATCAACGGGACGAAGCTCTCCGCCACGATGAACGAGCCCGCCGCGATCCCCCGCAGCAGGACCACCGCGGGCAGCCCGCGCGCCGCCCGGTACGTGCCGCGCGGCAGCAGCCGCAGCGCCGCCGGGACGAGCAGCGCGGCGCCCGCCGACGCGGGCAGCAGCGCGAGGGGGCGCAGGTCCTGGCCCGCGTACTGGAGCAGGCCCGCGCCCACGGCCACCGCCAGCGCGAGCCGCAGCCGCCGCCGGTCGAGGGGCGCGGCGCCGCCCTCCCCCGCCGGTCCCGTACGGGGCGGCGGGCCGGACGCGCGGCGGCGCAGCGGCGGCAGCATCACGGCGAGCGGCAGCGCCACGAGCAGCGGGATGCCGAGGAACACCCAGCGCCAGCCGAGCTGTTCGGTGACCGCGCCGGAGATAAGCGGCCCGACGACGGCGGGCACCACCCACGACGCGGCGAACGCGGCCATCACCGTCGGCCGCAACCGTTCCGGATAGGCGCGGCTCACGGTGACGTACAGCGCGACGATCACCAGCCCGCCGCCCGTGCCCTGCACCGCCCGCCCCAGCACGAAGACCCACATGCCGGAGGCCGCGCCGGACAGCACCAGCCCGGCCGCGAACGTGACGATGCCCGTCACCAGCGGCGGCAGCGGGCCGCTGCGGTCGGCCCACGTCCCGGCGACGGTGATGCCCAGCAGGCTCGTCGTGAAGTACGCGGAGAAGGCGTACGCGTACAGGTGCACGCCGTCCAACTCGTCCGCCGCCACCGGCATCGCCGTCCCCACCGCCGTCGCCTCGAAGGCGATCAGCAGCACCACGGACACGATGCCGAGGGTGAGCGCCCGGTGTGCGGCGCTGAGCACGGTCCGCTCGCGCTCGGGTATCACCGCCGGGTCCGCCGCGGGGAGCGCGGGGAGGGGTGGTGTGGGGACCGGTGGCGCGTTGAGCACCTGGTCGGGCGCGCTCCGGGAGGTCTCTGCCGCGTGCGCGTCCGCCGTCGGCGCGGACGCATCGTCGTAAGCCGTCACTCGCGCAACGGTAAGGCCCCACCGGGCCGCTGACCCCTGTCCCCGGTACGTGATCCGCTGCACCGTTGGACCTACGCCGCCCGCCGGAACCGGCGGGCGGCGTCACCGTCGTACGTCCCTACCGCGCGAAGCGCGTGCCCAGCTCCGCGCCCGGCTCCGGCGCGCCCAACTCCCCCGGCCCGAACGACCGTACGCCCGCCGTCGACAGGCCACCGGTCGTACCGCGCAGCACCCACGCCGCGCCCGTGTCGGTGAAGCCGTTGCCGTCCTCGCCCGGCGTACCGATCCCCAGGTCGCGCCGCCCGTCGCCGTCCGCGTCCTGGAGCGACACGGCGCTGCCGAAGTAGTCGTTCTTCTCCGCGACGCCCGGCACCCCGGCCGTCGACTGGTGGAACGCCTGCGCGCCCTTGCCGCTCAGCCCGGCCTTCGCGCCCTTCAGCAGCACGATCGCGCCGGTTTCCTTCTGCCCGGCCTCCAGGTCCTCGTGCGGGACGCCGACCGCGATGTCCGCGATCCCGTCGCCGTTCACGTCCCCGGCGGAGAGGGAGTAGCCGAACTGGTCGCCGTCCTCGTTCGCCCCGGGCACGCCCGCGCTGTTCTGGTCGATCTTCGCGGTACGGGTGCTGAGGCCGTCCTTCGACCCGTAGATCACCTTCAGCGTCCCGTGGTCGTACGGCAGGTTCTCCACCACGCCGCCCGGCACCGTACGGATGACCAGGTCGCCGTAGCGGTCGCCGTCCACGTCGCCGACGGTCGCGGACGCGGCCGCGTCGAACGGCGTCGACTTGTCCGCGAGGCCGTCCTTCCCGCCCTTCCAGAACAGGCTGCGCTCCGACATCTCCTCGAACGCGTGCGTGCTGACCAGGTCGTCGGCGCCGTCCCCGGTTACGTCGCCCGCGACCAGGTCGACCGGCCCGAAGATCTTGTCCGTGGTCAGGTCGCTCGTCCGCGCCGCGTGCCCGTCGCGCGTGAACGGCCCGTACAGCACGCGCATGCCGACCGTGTCCTCGTCGTCGGGGTCCCCGGCGACGAGGTCGGCGTGGCCGTCGCCGTCGAAGTCGCCGCCCACGAGGTCGTTGCCGTCCGTACGGAGGTCGGCCGCCAGCTCCGTACCGCCCGTCAGGCCCTCGGCGGAGCCCCACACCACGGTGACGTTCTCGGAGTTGGGGTCCTGCACCGCGAGGTCCGTACGGCCGTCGCCGTCGAGGTCGCGGGCGACGGAACGGTAGCCCCACCACGCCTGCGCGGCCGGGTCGCCCGGCACGCCGTCCGTGGCCTGGCTGACCACCTGGCGGTGGCCGGTGTCGGCGCTCGCGGGCGAGCCGTACACCACGGCCACGTAACCGGCCTCCGCCTTGCCCGCGACGGTGGCGGCGGGGGCGGTGAGCAGCTGGTCCGCGTAGCCGTCGCCGTTGAAGTCCGCGTCGGGCGCGACCCCGGCGGGCTGCGCGCCCGCCCGTGCGGGGGCGTCCGGCGCGGCGGGCGCGCCCGGCGCCGCGCCGGCCGTGTCGACCGCGAGGGCCGACGCGGCGGCCAGCAGTACGGCGAGCCCGGCGGAACGGGCGATCCTCGCGTTCGGTCGATGGCGCATGTCTCTCCCGTGGAGTGAGGTCCGGGCGGCGCCACCCGCGGCGTGGTCGGCGCGCGGGGTGGCGGTGGGGCCGAAGGGCTGGGCGGCGCCCGGAGTTGGTGGCGGGTTCGTCTTTCGTCCACCCAGCCAGACAGACGACCGCGGCCGATGGTTGTGCGCCGGGGCGCGACCCGTACGCGGGGGCGCCGGGGCGGAGGCGGGGGCGCTGCGCCCGGCGCCGGGGCGGAGGCGGGAGCGCTGCGCCCGGCACCGGGGCGGAGGCGGGAGCGCTGCGCCCGGCACCGGGGCGGGGGCGCCGGAAACCCGGGGGCGCCGGGGAGCGGCCGGTGGCATGATCGACGCCGCCCGCGCACCACCCGCCCGCGCGCCGTGCGCCGCCCGGCCCGTACCGCGTCCCCCTACCCCGTACCTCCGCCGAAAGGGCCCGCCCGCCATGCCCCGTGTCCCCGCCGACCCGACCGTCCTGCACCCGTTCCCCGACCAGCCGCGCGTGGTGCTGCTGAGACCGCTGGTGACCTCGGAACTGATCGAGGTCGGCGAGTTCACGTACTACGACGACCCCGACCACCCCACCGCGTTCGAGACCCGGAACGTCCTCTACCACTACGGCCCCGAGAAGCTCCGCATCGGCCGGTTCTGCGCCCTCGGCACGGGCGTCCGGTTCCTGATGAACGGCGCCAACCACCGTATGGACGGCCCCTCCACGTTCCCGTTCCCCATCATGGGCGGGTCCTGGGGCGAACACTTCGACCTGATCACCGGGCTGCCGGGCCGGGGCGACACCGTCGTGGGCAACGACGTGTGGTTCGGGCACGGCGCCACCGTCATGCCCGGCGTACGGATCGGGCACGGCGCCGTCGTCGCGGCGGGCTCCGTCGTCGTGGACGACGTCCCGGACTACGGCGTCGTCGGCGGCAACCCGGCCAAGCTGATCCGCCGCCGCTTCGACGACGACACCGTCGCCCGGCTGCTGGCCGTCGCCTGGTGGGACTGGCCGCTGGACCACCTCACCGAGCACCTGCGCGCGGTCATGTCCGGCACCCCCGCCGACCTGGAACGCCTCGCGCCGCCGCCCCGCTGACTCACCCGGCGGAGAACCCGTACACGGTGCTGCTGCGGTACGTACCGCCGGGCCGCAGCACCGTCGACGGGAAGTGCGGCTGGTTCGGGGAGTCCGGGAAGTGCTGGGTCTCCAGGCAGAATCCGTCGCCCTGCCGGTAGCGGCGGCCACCGCTGCCCACGGTCGTACCGTCCAGGAAGTTCCCCGTGTAGAACTGCACGCCCGGCTCCGTCGTCGCGACCGTCATCACCCGACCCGAGCCCGACTCCCGTACGGTCGCCGCCACTTCGGGTCCCGGCGTGACGCCCTTGTCGAACACGAAGTTGTGGTCGATGCCCCGCGCGTACCGCAGTTGCGGGTCCGCCGCGCGCAACTCCGCCCCGATCGCCCGGCCGTGGCGGAAGTCGAACGGGGTGCCCGCCACCGGGGCCAGCTCGCCCGTGGGGATCAGGTCCGCGCCCACGGGCGTGTAGCGGGCGGCGGCCATCCGCACCTCGTGGGCGTGGACGGTGTCGGTGCCCTCGCCCGCCAGGTTGAAGTAGGTGTGGTTGGTGAGGTTCACGACGGTCGGGCTGGTCGTGGTCGCCGTGTAGTCGATGCGCCACTCGCCCGCGGCACCGAGCGTGTACGTGACGCGGACGGCGAGGCGGCCGGGGTAGCCCCCCTCGCCGTCCTCGCTGACGCGGGTGAGGGCGATACCGACGGGGGCGGCCCCGTCCGTACCGTCCGCTCCCCCGGCTCGGCCGGTTCCGTCGGCTCGGCCGGTTCCCTCGGGCAGCGGCTCGACGTGCCAGACGCGCTTGTCGAAACCGGCGGGGCCACCGTGCAGGCTGTTCGGGGCGTCGTTCACCGGCAGCTCGTACCGCACCCCGTCGAGGGCGAACCGGCCGTCCGCGACGCGGTTGCCGTAGCGGCCGATGAGCGCGCCGAAGAAGTGGGTGTTGTCCGGGCCGGTGTAACCGTCGAGGGTGGCGTAACCGAGCGCCACGTTCGCGGTACGGCCGTCGCGGTCCGGGACCTCCAGGGAGTGCACGGTGCCGCCGTACGACAGGACGCGCAGCCGGGTTCCACCGTTCGCGAACGTCCACACGTCCACCTCGGTCCCGTCCCCCAGCCGCCCGAACGACTCCCGCCACGGCACCTCACGCCCGGCACGGGACGTACGGGGGGCGGTGTGCGCGGGGTCGGCGGCCGTCAGGGAGTCCTGGGATGTCATGGGTGGGGCCCCTTCACCACGGGTGCGTTGGTGCGTTGGTCAGGACGCTCGCTCGCGCGGTCCGCGATGCCGACAGGCTACGGCACCCCGCCCCGCGGAACGCCTGCCCGTCACCGCTGGACGGGCCCCGACTCGGGAACGCGCGGCAGCGGCAATCCGGCCTTCATGCCATGCGGAGCCTCCATCACCACCTCAACCTCAGAATCCGGGCTCAAGTCGAGGTCGTTGACACAGCCCAGCTCCGCGCGCATCTTCTGGGCGGCGATCAGGAGAACTTTCGCAATCATGGCGTCGGTTGACCTCTTGTCGCGGTCGACGGGCCAATGCGAGTTGATCGACACCTGCACCACTCCGCCAGCACCCGAAGCAAGGGCGCAGGAATAGAACAGGCGCGTAGGAGTCCAGGAGTCGAAGTAGTAATCGTCGACGAGCGCGGAGCCAGCAGTGTAATAGAAGTGCCCTCGTTCCGTCTTCTCCGGCGGCTGCGACCACCCGAAGTCCAGCTTGACCGTTCTCATACCGGCTTCCCCGTCAACTGGGCCTTTGAATGCACAAACGTTCCTCAGCCCCTCCTTTCCTTTCGTGTCATGACGCACCTCATCGATCATGGATGCTGCGACTTTACTCAACCTGGACCGCTCGCCACTACTGAGAGGCAACACGCTCTCACCCTGTGAAATTTCAGCCAGAGTTTTTCCGCCAAGTTTTCCTAGGAGTCCGTCGCAGACCTGCACCATAGGCTCGGGCGAACGTGACGACGCCTCCACCGAAGACCTCTCTGAACCTTCACCGAAAGAACAACCAGCAAGAGCCGCGAGAAGAGCGAAGATCACCACGAAGCCCACCGCGGGCATGGGGCCCTCATCGCGAGTTGTCTGTATCCGAATGAATCCTGCCACGATTATAACCATTCTCGATATGATTCATGTGGTCTTGATATTTCTTGTCGCCAAGTGGAATCTCATCCATATGACCCCGGATGGCCTCCGTCGCGTTCTCCAGCGCTCGCTGGTCGAATTGATCGAGCGTGTGGATCGACTGTCCGCTGTTGTCGTAGGTGTCCGACGCGAGGGCGTTGTTGATGGCCTCGTTGATCGCGGAGACCGAAGCCGCGCCTCCGCCGCCGATGGTCGCCGGGATGAGGATGCTGCCCTCCGGGGCGACGGCGCCGGCCACGCCGCCGACGGTGTAGACGGCGACCGAGGCGACGTTCTTCTTCCAGTTGGCGGCCTCTTCGAGCTTCGCGTTGCGTTGTGCCGCGTCGTCGCGGAAGTCGGCGCCGATCTGTTCCGCGCGGGCCTCGTCGAGGGCGCCGTGTCCCTTCGCCCCGATCTCGGCCGCGCGGTAGACGTCGTCGGTGCCCGCGAACTGGTGGATGCGGCTGGCGACGAACCCTTCCTCCGCCGCCGACATGATGCGGTACGACTCCTCGTCGCGGCCGAGTTCGCGCATGAACCCGGCGGCCACCGCGGGGTCGATGCCGTGCCCGTCGGTGCCGGTGATCCGGCCGCTGCCGATCTGTTCGGCGGCGCCCCCGTAGTCCTCCAGCCCGTAGTTGAGGTCGTCCACGTACGCCGCGCCCATACGGCCCAGACTGTCGCTGATGCCGGGTTGGGCCTCGCGCGGGCTGTACGGCCCGCCGTAGGTCTCCATCACCCGGTGCATCACCTTGATCTCGTCGGGGCCGCGGTGCAGCCCCGACGACGGGTCGCCGGGCGGAGCGCCCGTGACCGCCGCCTCCAGGGCGCGCCCCAGTTCGTCGTGGCCCGCGGCCCGTTCGGTGCCGCCGTACGGGAGTGCTACGTCGGGCCAGTCCCGTACGGTGCCCTGCCCCGTCTCCCCCGGGTTCCCCACGACGTAGTCGAACGTGGCCGGGTCGGTGAAGAACGCCGTGGACGCGCCCGGGTTGCGGCTCATCCCCCGCATGAGGTCGGCCAGCGGGTCGTTGCCCCAGGGGTTGTCGAGCTGTTCGACGCTGTACGCGTCCGTGCCGCGGTGGGCGGTCCACAGGTCCGCCGGGCTCCGGCCGTCCGCGGCGGCGTCCCTCTCGAAGCGGACCAGCGAATCCCCGTACGTGTGCAGGAAGCGGTCGTCGTAGTCGCCGTGGCGCAGCAGGTCGGCCATGACCTGGTAGCCGCGCGGGGCGTAGTGGCCGCCTTGGCGTTCGGGCCCCAGGTCGGTCATCTCCCGCTCCCAGCGCCGCATCGCCGGGCTGTCGGAGCGGGTCGCGGTGCCGAGCGTCTCGCCCAGGTGTTCGCGTACGCGGGCGAGGAGCCGGGCGCGGGGGGAGCCCCTCTCCGCCGCGTACGGGGCCATGCCGTGCCAGAAGTCCACGGTGCCCTGCGCGCCGACGCGCTTGGCGAAGGTCTCGGCGAAGGTCGGGTCCTTGGCGTGGCGGGCGAGCAGGTCGTCGAGGCCGTTCAGCTCCGTGGCCGTCATGTCCGCGCCCTTGTCGGCGAGTTGGACGGCACGTTCGGCGGTGTTGACGGAGATGTCGCCGGAGGCGCCGCCGTTGAAGCCGTGGGCGGAGCCCTTCCCGTCGTCGTCGACGGTGACGTTCACGAGGGCGGTCCGCAGGTCGGCGTCCGCGTCGCAGACCGCCTGGACCCGCTTCCGGACGGTGCTCGTCCAGTCGGCCTCGGCGGCGGCCACCGCGCCGGGGTCGTTCTTGACGGCGCGCAGTTCCTCCGGGGAGAGGTCGGTCCATGGCTTCGCGTTCCAGTCGACGCGGACGCGGCCGGTCTGCGTGTCGACGTGGTAGCCCTTCGCCCTGGCGTCGGAGAGGGTGGTGCTGAGGGCTTCCTTGAGCCTGCTCAGCTGCTTGTGTCCGGCGGAGAGAAGTGCGGACACCGCCCGCGCCTCGGCCTTGGCGGCGGTGAACTCGTGTGCCGTCGCGGTGGAGTGGGTCCGCGACGCCTCGGCGGAACGGCCCTGCCAGGTCCCGTTGCCGAGGGTCTTGCGTATGTGGGTGTCGTAGTCGGTCTTCAACTCACCGAACCGCTCGCCCATCGACTTCCAGGACTTCGCCGCCGTACTCAGCGTCGACAGGTCCGTGTCCAGGATGTCCTGGCAGGTGAGTGTCACTGCGCCCGCCCGTCGGTGTCGGGAGCTCCGGGCGCGTCGCGCGGGCCGCTCCGCGTGAACCGGGAGCTGATCACGGACTCGTTCCCGGAGAAGAGGGTGTTCGTGGTGGTCAGGGCCGAAGCCTCACCGCTCAGCCTGGTGGTGAGCGCCTTCACCTGACGGTCCCAGGTCGCCAGGCAGTCGTCGAGGCCCTTCTCGGTCTCCCAGCCGCGGAGTGCGCCGACGAGGCAGCCATTCCCGCCGGTGCCTCCGGCGACCGCCTGCGAGCCGCCGTCCGCCTTGGCGCCGGCCTTCTGCACCTGGGGGCCCAGGGTTTCGCGTATGTACGCGGCGGCCTGCCGTTTCTCGCGTTCCTCGTGGGAGAGGTCACCGTGGGACCCGTCCCCGGCGGGTGCCTGGTCGAGTCGGGTACGAGTGGCCGCGTCGGCATGGCGTCGGGCCCACTCCTCTTCGAAGGTCATGCGTTTCCCCCATCAGGTCGGAACGGTTTCGCCGGGCGGTCGCCCGCCCCCCGGGCGGGCGTCAGCCCGCCGTGCCGTCGGGTGGGCCCGGGGGGCCGCCGTCCGGTGGGGTGCGGCCGGGGCGGTCGCGGTCGGGGGTGGCCGCGGTGCGGTGGCGGCACCCCCGGTACCAACTGCGGGGCCGGGACACGGCGTTCGCCCGCGTCCCCCGCCCCGGGGCCGTACCGTGCCGTCGCGCCGGTCCGCCTCGTGCACCCATCGTCGTGCCTACCCCTTGTCGCCGCAGCGGTCACCCTGGTCGTCGCACGGGGCACCGCTCCGGCCGTTCGCGCACCCCGTACGCCGCTTCGACAGCGGCTCGTGGGGGTGGCGGGGTGGCGGGGGTACGCCTTCGCGCCGGATCATTCTGTGACAGGGTCGTCACGGACCGCATGAGTACGCGTACTCAGTTCGCCACCGCGAGTGGCCGCCGGTCACGAGGAGTTACCCACCCTCCACGGCCCTCCGCCCCGCGTCCCCCTACTGCGGCGGCGCGCCGACCGCCGCCTGTGGTCGGATCGGCAGCCGCACGACCGGGCGGCCCGTCGCCGCCCGTACGGCTCCGGCGACCGCCGCCGGGGAGACCACGACCGGGACCGCGGACGCCGCCTTCGCGCCGAAGGGCGCGACCACGTCTCGCTCCTCGATGAGCTTCACGATGCGGATGTCCGGCGCGTCCAGGGACGTGGGCAGGGCGTACCCCGTGAGGTCCGGTCTGCGTACGACGCCCTTCGCGACGCGCAGATGCTCGCTGAGCGCCGCCCCGACGCCCTGGGTGACGCCCGCCTCGATACGGGCGTGCAGCTGACGCGGGTTGAGCACGCGGCCGACGTCCTGGGCGACGGACATCTCCACCACCCGGATCGAGCCCAGCTCGATGTCGACGTCCACCACGGCCCGCACGGCCGCGAAGGCGAGGCCCACGAACGCGTCGCCCTGGCCCGTCTCGTCCAGGGGCTCGGTGGGGTGGGGGCGGCACTGGGCCGTGGCCCACAGCTCCTTGCCCTCCAGGGTCTCGGCGACCGTCGTGGACAGCACCCCGTCGTACGACGTGATCTTGCCGTCGGCGATCGTCAGCAGCTCCGTGGACATCCCGAACTTCGCCGCGAGCGGCTGGAGGAGTTGTGTGCGCACCATCTTCGCCGCGCGCTCGACCGCGCCGCCCGACACCCACGTGTGGCGGCCGCGCGCGCCCGCGCCCGCCGGGGGCTGGTCGGTGTCGACGGAGGCGACGTGCACCTCCTCGATGCCCAGGGTCTCCTGGACGATCTGCCGCGCGAGGGTCGAGAACCCCTGGCCCGTCTCGACCGCCGCGCACAGCACGGTGGCGACCGGGCCGTTGACCTTGACGGTGGCGGTGGACACCTCGTCGGCGCCCTCGGTGCCGAGCATGTGCACCATGCCGAGGGCGTAGCCGACGCCGCGGCGCACCGCGCCCGGCTCGCCCGCGCCCTCGGGGCCGCCGGGGAGCAGCCAGTCCGCCTCGGGGCTGTCCTTGGGCAGCGGCGGCAGCGGGGCCTCGCGGACGGCGTGCAGCAGCTCGGCCACGGGCGCGGGGCAGGTGACGGTCTGGCCGGTGGGCAGCAGGTCGCCGGTGGCCAGCACGTTCCGCATGCGGATGTCGGCCGGTTCCAGGCCGAGTTCGGCCGCGAGCTTGTCCATCTGCCCCTCGTACGCGGTGCACACCTGCATCGCGCCCTCACCGCGGACGTGGCCCGACGGCGGGTTGTTCGTACGGACCGCCCAGCCGTCGACGACGGCGTGCGGCACCACGTACGGCCCGGCGGCGAAGGAGACGGCGGCGGCCAGGGCGTCGGAGGAGGTGTCGGCGTACGCGCCCGCGTCGAGGAGGATCTGCGCCTCGACCTTGAGGAGCTTGCCGGAGCGGTCGGCGTGGTGCCGGTACCGCAGCAGGGTGGGGTGCCGGTGGGCGTGCGCGAGGAACGACTCCTCGCGGGTCGCCGCGATCTTCACGGGGCAGCCGGTGCGCATGGCGAGCAGTCCGAGGGGCACCTGCATGCCGGTGTCCTCGCGGTCGCCGAGGGCGCCGGGCACCCCGGTGACGACCAGCTTGACCTGCTCGGGGGGCAGCCCGAAGCAGGCCGCGGCGAGGTCGCGGTCGGTGTGCGGGTCGGTGGACGCGGTGTAGATCTCGACACCGCCGTCGGGGCAGGGGACGGCGAGTGCCGCCTCGGCGCCGATGGGGGCGGGGTCCTGGCGGCCGATGCGGTACAGCCCCTCGACGACGACCTCGCCGGTGACGTCCGGGTCGCCGTAGCGCAGGGGGATGTGCCGGATGAGGTTCCCGTCCGGGTGCAGCGGCTCGGCGGTGAACGACTGCTCGGGGTCGGTCAGCGGCTCCAGCGGTTCGTACTCCACCGCGATCGCCGCCGCCGCGAGCCGCGCCGTGTCGGGGTGGTCGGCGGCCACGGCGGCGATGGGCTCGCCGTGGTAGCGCACCAGGTCGCGGGCGAACGCGGGCCGGTCCGCGACCCGCCGCCCGTGCGCGGCGTCGCCGGGCACGTCCTCGTGGGTGACGACGGCGCGGACGCCGGGCATGGCCGCGGCCTGCGCGGTGTCGATGGAGACGATGCGGGCGTGCGGGTGCGGGGAGCGCAGGATCGCCGCCCAGAGCAGCCCCTCGGCCCACAGGTCCGCCGCGTACGCGAAGGCGCCCTCCGCCTTCGCGGCGGCGTCGACGGGCGTCAACGAGGCGCCGAGCCCGATGCCGACCCCGTCGGGCGACCCGGCGGTGCCTCCGGCCGCGCCGAGGCGGGTGCCGTGGGCGGGGGTCGCCGTGACGGCGCCGGAGCCGTCTGCCGTACCCGTACCGGTCATGGCGCTGCCTTTCCGCGTCGTCCGGATCGCCTGGGTCGTCCGGGTCCTGGGCGTCCGGCCGGGGTGGGGCACCCGCGTTCGGACCGTCCGTATGGATGTACGTACGGCCCGGGTACGGGAGTTCCCCGGCCAGGGGGCGTGAAGGCGTACGGGCGGCTCACGCGCCGCCTCCGGGGTGGTGCGGATGCGGGTGCGCGCCCTGGTGCACGCCGCCACCGCCGGGGGGTGCCTGGTGCGGGATCCGCGCGTCGGCGTCGTCCGGGCCGGGACCGCCGTCCGCGGAACGGTTCCCACCGTCCGCGCGCGCGGGTCCGTCGTCGCCCGCGGTCCTGGCCGCGCGTTCGGCCACGACGGTGCGGACGGCGTCGAGCACGCCGCGGTAGCCGGAGCAGCGGCAGAGGTTGCCGCTGATGGCCTGCCGCGTCTCCAGCTCGGTCGGGGTGTGGTTGCCCTCCAGCAGGTCGTGCACCGCCATCGCGAGGCCCGGCACGCAGAAGCCGCACTGCACGGCGCCGCACTCGGTGAGCGCGCGCTGCACGTCGGAGGGCGTGCCGTTGACGGCCAGGCCCTCGACCGTACGGACGTCGCTGCCCGCGGAGGTCGCCGCGGGCACCAGGCAGGACGCGACGAGACGGCCGTCGACCAGTACGGAGCAGGCGCCGCACTCGCCCTGCGAGCAGCCGTCCTTGGCTCCGGCGAGGCCGAGGCGCTCGCGCAGCACGTAGAGCAGGGACTCGCCGAGCCAGGCGCCGGTGACGGGCCGGTCGGCGCCGTTGACGTGCAGTACGTACGAGGTGTGCGGGTGCTGGCTGACGGTCGGTTCGAGGACGGCGGGCGCGGGCTCCTCCGGGACGGCCGGGTGGCCGTCCGGCGCCTCGGGCGCGGGGGCGCCGTCGGGGTCCGCGGCGTACGCGGGGGCTCCGTCGGCCGCCGCGTCGTCGCCGGGCGCGTGGTCCGCGCCGGGGACGTCCGGGGTGTCCGAGGTGTCCGGGGCGTCGGCGTGCTCCGCCTCTGCCGCCTCCGCCGCCTCCGCCGTGTCGTCGGCGTCGGCGTCCGGGGACGGCTCGTCGGCGGCGCCCTCCTCGGCCACCGCGTCCGTACCGGCGTCGCCGGTCGGGGGTACGGGGATGTGGTACTCGCCGGAGTCGTCCGCGCGCGCGTGGTCCGTACGGTCCTCGCCGCCGTCCCAGCGCGGAGCGCCGCCGGGGGCGCCGCCGTGGGCGGGCGGGTTCGCCGCCGGGAGCGGGCCGCCGGGGGGCGGCGGGGGTCCGGGCAGTACGGCGTCGACGGACGCGGGGTCGACCGGGGCCGGACCGGCCTGCCCGGCCAGCCGCAGGCCGAGCTGGTGGCCGATGTCCCCGGTGGGCACGCCCTCGGGCGGGGTGTGGTCGTGCGCGGTCGGGCCGGGCGCCTCCCCCGGCAGCCCGCCGGGCATCGGGCCCGCGCCGCCGCCGAGCGCCTCCGGCACTCCGGGCGGTCCCGCGTACGGGCCCGCGGCCTCCGCGGGCAGCTCGCCCGGCGTGCCGTGGGTGCCGACGGACGGGTCCGGCCAGTGCGTACCGCCGGGGACCGGCTGCGCGCCGGGCCCCGCGCCCGCGAACGGCACCTGGCGGCGGGCCAGCCCGTCCGCGAGGTGCGCGTCCTGCGCGGCGACGTCCTCCGGTGCGGGCGGCGCCCACGCGGCGGCGCTCTGCGCGCCCGGCCCGTACCCGCCCGGCGGTCCCGCCGCGCCGAACGGCCCGTCGTACGCGTCCGGCCCGTCGTACGCGCCGTCCCCCGGCCCGTCCCCGGACCCGTGCGCCGCCGCGCCTCCGGCGCCGAGCGGCCGCCGCTGGGTGCGTGCCTCGTGCGAGCCCGCGAGCGCCGCCGCGGCGCCCTGGCCCATCGCGGCGCCTCCGGCGCCCTGCTCGGCCCCGGGTGCGCCGTCGGCGTCGTGCGGGCCGTGCGCGTCCGGTTCCGGTGCGCCCGCCGCGCCCGGGGCGTCGTCCGTGCCGGGCTCGGCGAACGGCAGTGTCCACTGTCCGGTCGACGACGGGTCGACCGTCGCCGCGGGGGTCATCGGCGCGGCCGGGGCGCCGGGTTCCATGGGGGGCGGCGTGTAGCCGCCCTGGCCGGTGCCGGGCGCGGCCAACGGGCTCCCGCCGTCGAACTCGCCGGTGCCGTACGCCCCGTGCTCGCCCTGCGGCCCGTCGGAGCCGCCCTGCGGCTGGCGCGGGCCCGTGGGCCACGGGCCGTCGGGCATGTGCACGAAGCTGGTGGCCTCGGTGTCGTACCCGCCGCCCCAGCCCTGGGACGCGGCGGCGGGCAGGTGCTGCGCGTACGGCTGCGGGTGGCCGCCGTGGGGCGTGCCCTCGGGGTGCTCGCTCTCGTAGTGCTCGGGGGCGTACTGCTCGGGCGGGTGCTGCGCGCCCTGGTAGGGGCCGCCCTGGTACGGGCCGCCCGCGTACGGCGCGCCCGCGTACCGCTCACCGTCCGGCTGCGGCTCGTTGCTCATGCGAGTGCCCTTCCGAGTCCCCGGCGGGCCAGTGCCGCCACCGTACGCCGCAGGTGCAGTGCCACCGGCGGGAGCGGGGGCGGCGGTTCGCCGCCCTCCGTCGCGGGCTGCGGGTCGGGGATGCAGGCCATCGCGACGTAGTCGCCGAAGGCGGCCAGCGCCTCCGGCGGGAGCGTGCGCTGCCCGTCCCAGTCGATGAGGGAGGACACCCACTGCTCCGCCTCCAGCGGCCGGAGCGGCATGGGTGCCACGGCGCCGATCGCGCACCGTACGTGGCGCCGCGCCGGGTCCAGTACGACCGCGGCGGAGGCGAGGGCGCGGCCGGGGCCGGTGCGGCCGGTGGCCTTGAGGAAGGTCTGGGGGGCGTGCAGCAGCGGGACGCGTACGTAGCCGACGAGTTCGCCCGCGTGCAGCATCTCCATCCCGGCAAGCAGGTGGCTGGCGGGGACCTCGCGCCGGGAGCCGCCGGGGCCCGCGATGAGCGCGGTGGCCTCCAGCGCGGCGAGCACGGGGAGGGTGTCGCCGGTCGGGGCGGCGCTCACCAGGTTCCCGCCGAGGGTGCCCGCGTTGCGGATCTGGGCGGGTCCGGCCGCGCGCGCGCTGGCGGCGAGCGCGGGGATGAGCGCGGCGAAGTCGGGGCGGCCCAGACGGGCGAGGGTCAGTCCGGCGCCGAGGAGGGCGTTGCCGTCCAGGTACTCCCAGCCGCGGATCTCACCGATGCGGCCGAGGCCGACGAGCGCGGCGGGGCGCAGCTGTCCGGAGTTCACGCTCGCCATCAGGTCGGTGCCGCCCGCGACGGGCACCGCGGCGGGCGTCGCGGCGAGTGCCGCCACGGCCTCGTCGAGGGTGCCCGGCAGGGTCACCGGCTGCGCCGCCGGGTGTTTCTCCGCCGCTCCGGCGGGTGGCGAGACCGGCTGCGCAGCGGACTGCGCGGCCTGTGGCGCATGCGGTGCGTGCGTGCTCAATCCAGCTGCCCCTTCCCCGGTCGTCCCGGCTGCACTGCCGTACGGTACGTGCTCGCAACCCGGACATGGCAACTCTGGCACATCCCGACCGGCTGGTGACGCGAGGGTCCGTGAAGGGATGATTCGTCCGCTCGGCGCCCTGTGAAACACGTTGTGGCGCGATGTCGCCCTTGAGCGTCAATTGCGGCCCTTACAGGGGTTTGTGGGCTTTTCCCATCCTGACGCGCGGGCGCCGCGCCGTCGTTGGCGGGCGGCCCGGCACGCGCGTCGGGGAGGCTCACACGATCGGGGGTCGGCCCTCGATCGGACGGCCGAGCACGCCGGGGCGGCGCTGCCGGGGGTACGGGCCGCCTTCGGGCCGGTAGTCGACGCCGAGCGCGTCGAGGCGGGCGAGGTGCGCGCGCCGCAGTCGGTCCCGGAAGCCCTCGAAGTCCCGCTCCTCCGGCGCCGGCAGCGGGGACCAGGCGACCTCGGCGAACGCGGTGAGGCGCGGGAAGACCTGGTAGTCGACGCGCTGCCGGGTCTCGGTCACCTCGGTCCACATGTTGGCCTGGGCGCCGATGACGTGCTCGGCGGCGGGTGTGCCCGCGAGTTCGGGCGGTACGGGCTCGAAGTGGTAGACGTCGCTGAGGGTACGCACGTAGCCGATCGGCACGGGCTCGTCGGCGCCGCCGTCCTGCCGGTGGTCGAGGTACACCTGCTGCTCGGGGCACATCACGACGTCATGTCCCGCCGTGGCGGCGGCGATTCCGCCCGCGTAGCCGCGCCAGGAGGAGACGGCGGCGCCCTCGGTCAGGCCGGTGGGACGGAGGCGTACGGACGCGTCAGCGGCGTCCGCGGCACCGTCCGTACCGCCGTCCGTCGTCGGCGCGGCGCCCTCCAGGATCTCGTCCCAGCCGATGAGGCGCCGCCCGCGCGCGGCCAGCCAGCGGTCGAAGTGCCGGATGAACCACGCCTGGAGCGCGTCCTCGTCCGGCAGCCCCTCCCGCCGCATCCGCTCCTGCGCGACGGGCGACGCCCGCCACTGGTCCTTGGGGCACTCGTCGCCGCCGACGTGCACGAAGGGGGAGGGGAAGAGTTCCAACACCTCCTCCAGCACGCCCGCGTAGAAGCGGAGGACGGCGTCGGTGGGGGCGAGCACGTTCGGGTTGACGCCCCAGTCGTCCCAGACGCCGAGCGCGGAGGTGTCGACGACGTCGGTGTTGCCCAGCTCCGGGTAGGCGGCGACGGCGGCCTGGGAGTGGCCGGGGAGTTCGATCTCCGGTACGACGGTGACGTGCCGTTCGGCGGCGTACGCGACGATCTCGCGGATGTCGTCCCGCGTGTAGTGACCCCCGTGCGGGCGCTCGTCCCAGAGGTCGGACGCGCGGTGGCCGACCTTCGTACGGGGGCGCCAGGCGCCGACCTCGGTGAGCCTCGGGTAGCGGGCGATCTCGACGCGCCAGCCCTGGTCGTCGGTGAGGTGCAGGTGCAGCACGTTGAGCTTGTGCGCGGCGAGTTGGTCGATCCGGCGCAGCACCTCGTCCTTCGGCTGGAAGTGCCGCGCGGTGTCCAGCATGAGGCCGCGCCAGCGAAACCGGGGCGCGTCCTCGATCCGTTGGGCGGGTACGCGCCACGCGCGCGCGGGGCCGGTGGGGGCCTGCCGGTACGCGTCGGGGCCGAGCAGCTGCCGCAGGGTCTGCGCGCCCCAGAACACCCCCGCGGCGGCGCCCCCGGTGATCAGCAGGCCGGTCGGCCCGGCGTCCAGGCGGTAGCCCTCCGGGCCGAGTTCGGCGTGGACGGCAGGTTCGACCCGGAGCCGTACGGGAGCGCCCGCGTCACCGCCCGTACGGCCGCCCGCCGCGTCGCCGCGCGCCGTACCGCCGCCGCCCTCCCCCGCGCCGTACGGCGGCAGCGCCAGCCCGGTGGCCGCGCCGAGCGCGCCGCGCAGCCAGCGCGCGACGCCCTCCGTACCGGGTCCGGCGTCCAGGGCGCTGCCGGGCCCCAGCACGTAGTCGCCGCCGCCTCCGGCGGTGACGGAACGGGGTGCCGGGATCAGGTCGTGCGGCATGTCGGTGCTCCCCCTCGGGGCGTGCGGGGCGTACGGGTCGGGCGGTGCGGGCGGTACGGGCGCGGGTCGCGCCGACGGGTGCGCCGGGGCACCCGTCAGTCCTTCATGGCTCCCCCGATGCCGGACACGAGATGCCGCTGCACCGCGACGAAGAAGATCAGCACGGGGATCGTCATCACCGTCGAGGCCGCCATCACACCGCCCCAGTCGGGGGTCTCGGTGTCGAAGAAGACGAGCAGCGCCATCGGCAGCGTGGAGTTCTCGGTGGCGCTGATGATGAACGACTTGGCGAAGAGGAAGTCGTTCCAGGTGGAGATGAACGAGAAGACGCTCGTCGCCACGAGCCCCGGGAAGACCAGCGGGAAGAGGATCTGCCAGAGGAAGCGGGTGCGGCTGGCGCCGTCGATGAACGCCTGTTCCTCCAGCGCCTCCGGGACCGCCTTCACGAACCCGCGCAGCATCCAGATGGCGAACGGCAGCGAGAACGCGATGTGCGGAAGGATCAGCGACGTCAGGGTGTTGAGCGCGTCGACGTCCCGCATGAGGAAGAACATCGGGATCGTCAGCGCCTCGATGGGCACCATCTGCGCCGTCAGGAACATGATCAGCAGCGTCGTACGGAACTTGAAACGGAACCTCGTGACGGCCGTCGCCGCGAGGAACGCGATGAGCGCCGACACCAGGACGACGACGCTCGCGACGAGCAGGCTGTTGAGGAAGTAGCGGCCGAAGTCCTGCTGTTCGAAGACCCGTCGGAACGAGTCCAGCGAGGGGGACAGCGTCCAGGGGCGCGGCTCGTCGGACTGGACCTCGCCCGCGGGCTTGAGCGCGGACAGCACCATCCAGTACAGCGGGAACGCCACCACCGCCGCGACCAGCAGCGCCGCCGCCTCCGCCGCGAGCCGCCACGGCCTGCGGGGCCCGCGGGGCCGCCACGCGGCGCGGGCGCCCGGCACCCGCGCGGCCTTCGTCGTCGTGCTCACAGGTCCTCACCCCTCCTGCGCAGCAGCCGCAGATAGACGAGCGTCACGCCCAGCAGGATCAGCAGCATCACGACGCCGATGGCGGAGCCGAGGCTGTACTGCGAGGAGGCGAACGCCTCCTGGTAGGCGTAGACGTTCAGCACCAGGTTCTGCCCGGCGATGCCGCCGCCGTCCGTCATCACGTAGATCTGCGTGAAGACCTTGAAGTCCCAGATCACCGACTGGATCGTGACGACGATCAGGATCGGCCGCAGCATCGGCGCCATGACGCTGCGCCAGGTCCGCAGCGCCGACGCGCCGTCCAGCGACGCGGCCTCCAGCACCTCGCTCGGAATGGCCCTGATCCCGGCGTACATGGTGACCATGACGAACGGGAACGAGCACCACACGACCTCGAAGAAGACGAGCGCGAAGGCGCTGTAGCGGCCGTACGTCCACGAGTGGTCGCCCAGCCCCAGCACCTTGTTGACCGGCCCGAAGTCCGGGTCGAAGAGGAACACCCAGACCGTGGACCCGGTGATCGCGGGCGTCGCCCAGGCGCCGAGCGCGGCCATCATCAACACCAGCCGCGGCACCAGCCGTACGCGCGTGAGCAGCACCGCCAGGGAGCAGCCGACGGCCATGGTGCCGGTGACGCAGGCCGCCGCGAAGACCACCGTGGCCAGCAGCACGTCCCAGAACTTGCGGTCGCCGAACAGCTCGGCGTAGTTCGCCAGCCCCTGGAACGAGGTGGGCTCGCCGCCGCTGACCTGCGCCTGGGTGTACTCCAGCAGGGAGATCAGGCCGAGTTGGTAGATCGGGTAGGCGAGCAGCGCCGCCAGCACCACCAGCGCGGGCGCGAGGTAGAGCCACGGCGTCCAGCCGCTGCCGCGCCGGGGCGGGCGCGCGCCGCGGCGCGGCGCCTTCGCGGCGCCCCCGGCGGACCGGCCGGGCCCCGAAGCGGAACCCGTACCGGAACCCGCGCCGGAGCCCGTACCGGCCCCGGCGCCCGTACGCGTGCCGGGGCCCGCGCCCGAGGCGTCCGCCGTGGCGCTCACTGGGCGAAGGCCTCGTCCATCTGCTGGGCCGCGCCCTCGGAGGCGTCGGCCACGTCCTTCTTGCCGCTGACGACCTGCTGGAACATCGTCGGCAGCACCATCCCGGCGTCGATCTTCGCCCAACCGGGGCTGGCGGGCACGAACTTCGCCCCGGCCTCCAGCGTCTTCACGAACGGCGCGACGAACGGCTCCTCCGCGGCGACCTTCTTACGGGTGTCGCTGAACGTCGGCAGGAAGCCCATCTCCTGGAACAGCCGCTCCTGCGTCTCCTTGCCCGCCAACTGCTCCACCAGGTCGACGGCGAGGCTGCGGTGCGAGGTGGACTTCATGACGCCGACGTTGTTGCCTCCGGCGAAGCCCGGGGCGATCTCGCCCTTCTTGACGCCGGGCAGCGGCACGACCGCGTACTTCCCGCTGACGGCGCCGTCGTCCATGGCCTGGCGGTTGAAGTCGCCGCCCAGCGCCATGCCCGCCTTCCCGCTCGCGAACGCCTCGACGTTGTCGTTGCCGGTCATCTGCGCACAGTTGCTGGGCGGGCAGTTGTCCTTGCCGAACAGGTCGGTGTACGCCTTGATGCCCTTCTGCGCCGCGTCGCTGTCGATGGCGGCGGTGAAGTCGCCGCCCTTCTCCGTGGCGAGTTCGCCGCCGTGTGCCCAGATGAACGGCATGGCGCCGTACGTGTAGGCGCCGCCGACCATCAGCCCGTACATCTCGGGGCGTTCCGCCCGGATCTCGCGCGCGGCGGACGCGACCTCGTCCAGCGTCTCGGGCGCCTTGAGGTCGAGGTCCTCGAAGACGTCGGTGCGGTAGTAGAGCGCGCGTACGCCGACGAAGAGGGGCGCGCCGTAGATCTTCCCGTCGACGGTGACCGACTGCTTCGCCGTGGGGTCGGTGTCCTTGGCCTCGGCCCAGGCGCCGAACTCCTTCGAGATGTCGGCGAGTCCGCCGTCCGCGACGTACCCGGCGGTGTCGGTGTTGCCGAACTCGATGACGTCCGGGGCGGAGTCGGGGTCGTTCAGCGCGCCCTTGATCTTCTCGGCGCGGCTGTCGACGGGGATGTACTGGACGTCGACCTTCACGTCGTCGTGGCTCTCGCGGAACTTCGCCACGACGTCCGAGACGACGTCCTGCTTGGGCTTGTTGTTGACCTCGCGGAAGAGCCACACCCGCAGGGTGCCGCTCTTCTCGTCCTTCTTCGCGCCGCCGTCATCCGTGGAGGGGGCGCAGCCGGTCGCCGTCAGCCCGGCGAGGGCGAGCGCCACCACCGGGGCGGCTATGCGGGCGGAAACTCTCATGAGCGGTACCCCCAGCGGGAATCTGTTGCAGCATGCGCAACGGCTGTTTCGTGCTGCACAACTTCGCAGGAGGTTATGGGCGGCGGCACCCGCCCACAAGAGGTATCGACCAATCCGTGACCCGGGGCGGCACTCCGTGCAACGGAGCCGGTCGCCGACCGGCCCTCCGGCCCGCGTCCGACCACCCGCACAGCACAGCGCGCCCCGGGCCGCCCCTCGGGGAGGGCGGCCGGGACGCGCTGAACGGGTCCTGCGGCGCGGGTCCTACGGCGTGGTGGCGACCGTACGACGCGGGCGCGGGTGGCGACGCGGCTTGCGGGTGCGGGCTACTTCTTGCCGCCGCCCTTGCCGTCCTTGTCGCCCTTGTCCCCACCGGCGCCCATGGTCTCGAAGATCTCCTTGCACATGGGGCAGACCGGGTACTTCTTGGGGTCCCGCCCCGGCACCCAGACCTTCCCGCAGAGCGCGACGACGGGGGTGCCGTCGAGCGCGCTCGCCATGATCTTGTCCTTCTGGACATAGTGGGCGTACCGCTCGTGGTCGCCGTCGCCGTGCGATGTCTGCGGGGTCGGTTCGACGAGCGTGCCGGTGCCCGCCCCGCGCTCGGGCTCGTATGTGCTCATGTGACCCAAGCTTAAGCCCTGTGCCGGACGGACGGAGCGCCGTCACCCGGCCCACGGGACGGCCCCCGGAACAGCCCGCGGAACGGCCCCGGGACACCTCGCGGGGCGGCGTACGGGCGCGTCCCGTACGGCGTCAGTTGAGCGACGCGTCGTCGGGATACGTGGCCACCATGGCGAGTTCGCTGCGCTGGCGCCGCAGTACGTCCCGCCACAGCCGTTCCGGGTCGGGCGCGGACACGTCGCCGGGCTCGGAGTCCACCACGTACCAGGCGCCCTCGGACAGCTCGGCCTCCAACTGGCCCGCGCCCCAGCCCGCGTACCCCGCGAAGATGCGCAGCGAGCCCAGCTCGGCCGCCAGCAGCTCCGGCGGGGCCTCCAGGTCCACGAGGCCGATCGCGCCGTGCACGCGGCGCCAGCCCATCGGCCCGTCCCACTCGGCGTCGTCGCCGAGGTCGTCGGCGTCCCCCTCGTCCGCGCCGCTCCCGTCGCCGTCCGCCGCGCCGCCGCCCGTGCCGCCGGTACGGCTCCCGGACGGCACCACGGCCACCCCGAGCGCCGCGTCGAGCGAGACGGGGCCGCCCTGGAACACCACGCCGGGCTCGCCCGTGAGGGCGGCCCACGGCTCCAGGATGTCGCCGACGCCCACGGGGGTGGGCCGGTTGAGGACGACGCCGAGCGAGCCCTCCTCGTCGTGGTCGAGGAGCAGCACGACCGCGCGGTCGAAGTTCGGGTCGGACAGCACCGGGGTGGCGACCAGCAGCCGCCCGGTGAGCGAGGACACCTCGTTCATACGGCGATGATCCCGCACCCGGGCCCTCCGCGGGCGTCAACGCCCGAACCGTGGACACCGGATGGCGCCGTACGCGCGCACTCGGGACGGCCCGCCGCGCGCGGTCCGGCGCGAACCCGCCGGTGGGGGCGCGTGCGGAGCGCACCGATGGGCGCGCGGGCGCACGAGGGGGCGCCACACCGTACGGAAACCGTCCCGACGCCCATTACGCTTGCTTGTGTCCCCCAGTCCTCGCCAGGAAAAGCGGAGATCCATGACCGGCACCGATGATGTCCTGCTCGTCCACGGCGGCACGCCCCTCTCGGGTGAGATCCGGGTCCGCGGCGCGAAGAACCTCGTGCCCAAGGCCATGGTCACGGCGCTGCTCGGCAGCGAACCGAGCCGGTTGCGCAACGTGCCGGACATCCGTGACGTCCGCGTCGTACGTGGCCTGCTGCAACTGCACGGCGTCACCGTCCGCGCCGGCGACGAGCCCGGCGAACTGGTGCTGGACCCCTCGCACGTGGAGAGCGCGAACGTCGCGGACATCGACGCGCACGCGGGTTCGTCGCGCATCCCGATCCTCTTCTGCGGCCCGCTGCTGCACCGGTTGGGGCACGCGTTCATCCCCGGCCTCGGCGGCTGCGACATCGGCGGCCGTCCCGTCGACTTCCACTTCGACGTGCTGCGGCAGTTCGGCGCCACCATCGAGAAGCGCGCCGACGGGCAGTACCTGGAGGCGCCGCAGCGGCTGCGCGGCTGCAAGATCCGGCTGCCGTACCCGTCCGTCGGCTCGACGGAGCAGGTGCTGCTGACGGCGGTGCTGGCGGAGGGCGTCACGGAGCTGTCCAACGCCGCCGTGGAGCCGGAGATCGAGGATCTCATCTGCGTGCTCCAGAAGATGGGCGCGATCATCTCCATGGACACGGACCGCACGATCCGCGTCACGGGCGTCGACCAGCTCGGCGGCTACACGCACCGCGCCCTGCCGGACCGCCTGGAGGCCGCCTCGTGGGCGAGCGCGGCGCTGGCCACCGAGGGCAGCGTGTACGTCCACGGGGCGCGGCAGCGCGAGATGATGACGTTCCTCAACACGTACCGCAAGGTCGGCGGCGCCTTCGAGATCGGCGACGAGGGCATCCGCTTCTGGCACCCCGGCGGCCCGCTGAACGCCATCGCGCTGGAGACGGACGTGCACCCCGGCTTCCAGACCGACTGGCAGCAGCCGCTGGTCGTCGCGCTGACGCAGGCGTCGGGGCTGTCCATCGTGCACGAGACGGTCTACGAGTCGCGGCTCGGCTTCACCTCCGCGCTCAACCAGATGGGCGCGCACGTGCAGGTCTACCGCGAGTGCCTGGGCGGCATGCCGTGCCGCTTCGGGCAGCGCAACTTCCTGCACTCCGCCGTCGTTTCGGGGCCCACGAAGCTCCAGGGCGCCGACCTGGTCGTGCCCGACCTGCGGGGTGGCTTCTCGTACCTCATCGCGGCGCTGGCCGCGCAGGGCACGTCGCGCGTGCACGGCATCGACCTGATCAACCGCGGCTACGAGAACTTCATGGAGAAGCTCGTCGAGCTGGGCGCGAAGATCGAGCGCCCGTAGGAGAACGCACGGAGGGGCGGCCACCATGACGGTGGCCGCCCCTCCGGCTGTCTCGGTACCGGTCCGCCGACGCTGCGGGTCAGCGGGCGCGGATCACTTGCCCTTGGCTGCTTCCTTGAGCTTCGAGCCCGCGGAAACCTTCACGCTGTACCCGGCCGGGATCTCGATCGGGTCGCCCGTCTGCGGGTTGCGCGCGGTGCGCGCGGCACGGTGGGTGCGCTCGAAGGTGAGGAAGCCGGGGATCGTGACCTTCTCGTCCCCCTTGGCGACGACCTCACCGATGGTCTCGGCGAGGGCGGCCAGAACGGCGTCGGCGTCCTTACGGGTCACCTCGGCGCGCTCGGACAGAGCGGCCACCAGCTCACTGCGGTTCATAGTTCGTTACTCCCGTGTTCTTCTTGCCGATGAGGCGTGAGTTCGAAGCCGATGCTGCCAGGGCCCTCGGACAGTCCCCGGACCCGGGTCCGTTCAGACCCTCGCGCCCAGTGACGCATCCTGCCCCCACCTGCGGCGGGAAATCCAATCCGGCACGCTCCCGGGCCCCTCGGGGGGCGCCCGGAGAGCGCCGTCGGCCACGTGCGACGTGCCATCGGCTCTGTCCGGTGCGGCTCTCGCCACCCTAGGGGGCCGTCCGGGTGCCGCCTCCCGCGACGCGCCGTACGGAGCGTGCCCGCGGGGCCCGTCAGGGCGTACGGAGCGTGTCCGCGGGCCCCGTCGGGGGCGTGCGCGGGCGGGGTCGGGCGCCGGGGCGCGAGGGGGCACGGGCGGCGTGCGCCCGGCCATGCCCGCGCCGTCCCCGGGCCGTACGGGTGCCCTCGCCGGGTCCGTACGGCCGTCGCGGTCCGCCCGTTCAGCCGCCGTGCGGACGGCCGTTCACTCTCCGGGTGCGGCGCTCGTCACACTCGCGGCGGCGGCGCCGGTCGCGCGGGCGGCCTCGCGTACGGCGTCGGCGACGGCGCCCGACACCTTCTCGTTGAAGACGCTGGGGATGATGTAGTTGGCGTTCAGCTCGTCGACGAGGACGACGTCGGCGAGGGCGCGGGCCGCCGCGAGCATCATCTCCTCGTGCACCGTGCGGGACTGCGCGTCGAGCAGGCCGCGGAAGACGCCGGGGAAGACCAGCACGTTGTTGATCTGGTTCGGGAAGTCGGAGCGTCCGGTGGCCACCACGGCGGCCGTACGGCGTGCCTCGGCCGGGTCGACCTCCGGGTCCGGGTTGGCGAGCGCGAACACGATCGCGCCCTCCGCCATCGCCGCCACGTCCGCCGCGTCCAGCACGTTCGGGGCGGAGACGCCGATGAACACGTCCGCGCCGACGACGGCCTGCTTGAGGGTGCCGGTGACGCCCTCGGGGTTGGTGTTGTCCGCGATCCAGCACAGCGGCGAGTCGGCCCCCGCGTCGACCAGGTCCGCGCGTCCGGCGTGCACGACGCCGTGGATGTCCGCGACGACCGCGTGCTTCACCCCGGCGGCCAGCAGCAGCTTGAGGATGGCCGTACCGGCGGCGCCCGCCCCGGACATGACGACCCGGACGTCCTCGATCCGCTTGTCCACGACGCGCAGCGCGTTGAAGAGGGAGGCGAGTACGACGATGGCGGTGCCGTGCTGGTCGTCGTGGAACACCGGGATGTCCAGGGCCTCCCGCAGCCGCGCCTCGATCTCGAAGCAGCGGGGCGCGGAGATGTCCTCCAGGTTGATCCCGGCGAAGCCCGGCGCGATGGCCTTGACGATCTCCACGATCATGTCGCTGTCCTGGGTGTCCAGGCAGAGCGGCCACGCGTCGATCCCGGCGAACCGCTTGAAGAGGGCCGCCTTGCCCTCCATCACCGGCAGCGCCGCCTTGGGCCCGATGTTGCCGAGGCCGAGCACGGCGGAGCCGTCGGTGACGACGGCGACGCTGTTGCGCTTGATGGTGAGGCGGCGGGCGTCCTCGGGGTGTTCGGCGATCTGCGTGCAGACGCGGGCGACACCCGGCGTGTAGACCATCGACAGGTCGTCACGGTTGCGAATGGGGTGTTTCGAGGACATCTCGATCTTGCCGCCGAGGTGCATGAGGAACGTACGGTCGGAGACCTTGCCGAGCGTGACGCCCTCGATCTCGCGCAGCTTGCCGACGATCTGGTCCGCGTGGGCGGTGGAGGAGGCCGCGATCGTCACGTCGATGCGCAGCCGCTCGTGACCGGACGCCGTGACGTCGAGGCCGGTGACCGAGCCGCCGGAGGACTCCACGACCGTGGTGAGCTGACTGACCGCGGTCCCGCCCGCGGGGACCTCCAGTCGGACCGTCATCGAGTACGAGACGCTGGGCGCCGTTGCCATGGCCGCTTTCCTTCGCTTTCCTCGTCGCGGAATGCCGCCCGCGCGGCACGCCCTCAGATAGTCGCACCTACCCCCAAGTACGCGGTAACCGGGCACCGTACCCGGAATCGCCGTTCCGTGGTACGGGAACGGGCGTCGGCGGTACGGGGACGCGTCGGGCGGTACGGGAGGGCGCGTGGGAGGTGCGCGCGGCAGCGGGGAACGGCAGGCCGCCGGAGGGGGCGCGGGAGGCAGCGGGGAGAGGAGGAGGTGGCACCGACCCGCCAGCTCGCCTCGCGGCAAGTGGTCGCTCGCGGCGACTATGGTTGGGCCCGGGGGCATGGATCGGGCCGGTGCCATCCACCAGGCTAACAAACAGCTCTGCCAGGGCAATTCCTGTTGCGGGACCGATTTCCGGCCGGTCGCGGGGCCGGTCCCCGCGCGGCGGCCCGTACCGGCCCCGCACCCCGCGTCAGCCCCGCAGCAGCTCCGGCACCCCGTCGGGGCCGGGCGCGTCCCGCTCGCCCGACAGGATCGTCAGCCGCTGCGTGGCCCGGGTCAGCGCCACGTACAGCACGCGCAGGCCCACCGTGCCGGTCCCCTCCCCGCCGGGACCGGACCCGTCCCCGCCGGAACCGGACCCGCCGCGTCCGCGCGCGCCGCCTCCGCCACGCCTGCCACCACGGCCGCCGGACCCGCCGCCGGACCCGCCGTGGCGCGGCCCCGCGCCCGCGATCTCCGCGGGCGACACGACGAGCGTCGCGTCGTACTCCAGGCCCTTCGCCTCCAGGCTGCCCAGCGGCACGACCCGGTCGCCCAGCCCGGCCAGCCACTTCCGTGCCTGCGCGCGCCGTTCCATGGCGACGACGACGCCGACCGTCCCCTCCACCTCGTCGAGCAGCCGCCGCGCCTCGTCCCGTACGGCCGCGCCCAGGTCGGCGCCGTCCCGTACGGCGGCGAACCGCGGCTCCAGCCCCGTCGAGCGCACCGCCCGGGGCGGCGCGGCGCCGGGCATCGCCAACGCCAGGACGCGGTCGGCCAGTTCGGCGACCTCGGCCGGGTTGCGGTAGTTGACGGTCAGCTCGAAGCGGCGGCGGGGGCGACCGCCGAGCGCCTCGTCGCGGGCGGCGCGCGCCTCGTCGGTGTCGGGCCACGAACTCTGCGCCGGGTCGCCCACCACCGTCCACGTCGCGTGGCGGCCCCGGCGGCCGACCATCCGCCACTGCATGGGGGTGAGGTCCTGCGCCTCGTCGACGATGACGTGGGCGTAGTCGGTACGTTCCTCCGCGAGCCGTTCGGCGCGGTCGCGGCGGGAGGTGCTCCGGTCGGCGGCGGTGGTGACCTCCTGTACGCCGAGTTCCGCGAGGAGTTCGGTCTCCGTCCGCTGCCGGGGTCGGGCGGGGGTGCCCAGCAGCACCTGGAGTTCGTCGAGGAGCGCCGCGTCGTGCACGGACAGCGGCCCGTTCCCGTCGGCGTCCAGCCGCCCCAACGAGCGGGCCACGTCCGCCGCTTCGCCCGACCGCAGCGTACGGCCCGACCAGCGCGCGAGGCGCCGCCCGTCGGCCATCGCCGCGAGCACCTGACGGGGCGTCAGCTCGGGCCACCAGGCGTCCATGAACTCCTGGAACTCCGGCTCCGTGGTGACGTCCTCGTCGAAGCCGGCGCGGGTCTCCGCCGCCAACTCCGGGTCGTCCGCGTGGCGTCCGGCAGCGCCGGACTTCCGCCACAGCCCGTCGAGGACGAACCTCCGCGCGCGCGGGCGCATCAGGTTCAGCGGGGCCGTGCCGCCGAGCACCTGCCGCCGGATGTCGCGCAGTTCGTCGCCGTCCAGTTCGACGCGCGCGCCGAAGACGACGACCCGTACGCGGTCCGGCGCCGTGTCCCGTTCGAGCGCCCCCCGCGCGGCGGCGCGCAGGACGCGCACCATGCGCGCGGAGCCCTTGACGCGGGCGACGCGCGGCGAGTCGTACGCCGTGCCGGGGGCCGCGCCGTCCGCGCCGTCGCCGCGCGCGCCGCCCGGCCCGTACGTGCCGCCGGAGACCTCGACGCCGTCCGCGAGGGAGCCGAGGGCGCGGATCGCGACCTGTCCCTCCTCGCCGAGGGACGGCAGGACGCCCTCCGTGTACGACACCAGCAGCGGCGTGGGGCTGACGATGAGGATGCCGCCCGCGTACCGGCGCCGGTCCTGGTACAGCAGGTACGCGGCCCGGTGCAGCGCCACGGCCGTCTTGCCCGTGCCGGGGCCGCCCTCGACCTCCGTCACGGAGGCGGCGGGCGCCCGGATGACGAGGTCCTGCTCGGCCTGGATGGACGCGACGATGTCCCGCATCGCGTGGCTGCGCGCGCGGCCCAGCGCCGCCATGAGCGCGCCGTCCCCGACGACGGGCAGTTCGGCGCCGTCCAGGCGCGCGGTGACCTCGGGGCGCAGCAGGTCGTCCTCCACGCCGAGGACGCGCCGCCCCTTGCTGCGGATGACCCGGCGGCGTACGACGCGGCCGGGCGCGACGGGTGTCGCCCGGTAGAAGGGCGCGGCGGCGGGCGCGCGCCAGTCGACGACCAGCGGCGAGTAGCCGGCGTCGAGGACGCCGAGGCGGCCGATGTGCAGGGTCTCCGCGATGTCGGCGCCGCCGTCGGGGCGTACGGCGTCCTCGGCGGGTTCGACGGAGAGGTACGCGCCGTCCGCGCCGCGTTCGCCGTCCCGTCCGGCCAGCAGGTCGACGCGGCCGAAGAGGAAGTCCTCGAACTCGCTGTTGAGCCTGTTGAGGTGGACGCCCGCGCGGAAGACCTGCGCGTCCCGTTCGGCGAGCGCGCCGGGGGTGCCGACCTGGGCGCCCCGGGAGGCGTCGTTCATCAGGAACTCGGCCTCGTCGATCTTCTCCTCCAGACGCCGGTACACGGCGTCGAGGTGGCTCTGTTCGGCGCGGATCTCGCGGTCGCGCACGCCGTCGTCGTGCGCGCCCGTCCCCTCCCCGCCCGTTCCGCCGCCGCCCCGCGCGGCGCCGCCGCCCGTTCTTCGGGGGGTGTCCTGCGGAGCGTCCTGCGCTGCCTTCTGCGCTGCCAACGCGGCGCCTCTCTCTCGTGGTCGGGGCAGCCGTCAACCGTACGCGACACTCCGCGCGGCGCGCACACGGCGCGGCCCGTGGGCCCCGGCTCGTACGCCCTGGTCCGCGCGCCCTGTCGGGGGTTGTCGGGGGTTCAGAGGGGGACGGAGGCGAGCCGTTCGCCGTCGAGGGTACGCACCTCGAAACGGTCGATGCGGTCGGGCGTCAGTCCGGCGCCGCCGGTGATGTAGAGGGGCTCGTTCCAGCGGGTGCCCTCGATGCCGTAGCCGTACTTCGGTACGGACCAGCTGCCGACCGTGCGCCGTTCGCCGTCCAGGCCGACCACCACGAGGTCGCACTCGCGCGGGCCGCGGAGGTTGCCGATCCGCAGCGTCACGTACGTGCCCCAGGGCTTGCGCAGGAGGGAGACCGTCGCGTCGACCTCGGTGCCGGGGTCGGTGGCGCGGTGCTGCTCGCCCTCCCGGAACATCGCGCGGACGCTCGCCGCCTCCGTCGTACGGCCGCCGGTCCCGCCGTCGTCCCCGCCGCCCAGCGCGCCCAGCGCGGCCCCGCCGCCCCCGACGAGCAGCACGGCGGCGGCCGCGACGAGCACGCGCCGCAGTCGGTCGGCGCGGCGGCGGCGGGCCGCGCCGTCGAGGAGGCGGTCGAGGAGTTCGGGGCGGGGGCGGGCGAACAGGCCGTCGGCGGCGGCCTCGTCGCGTACGGCGGCGGGCGGGGCGTCGTCGCGTACGGCACCGGCGGCGTCGTCGCGTACGCCGTCCCCCCGGGCCTCGGCGAGCACGTCCCGCAGCGCGAGCATCCCGTCCAGCTCCCCTTGGCACCGCTCGCACCCGGCGAGGTGCTCCTCGAAGGCGGCGGCCTCCGCGCCGTCGAGCAGGCCCAGGGCGTACGCGCCCACGTCGCTGTGCGCGATCCGCGCGGGGGGCGGCTCGCCGGGGCCGCCGCCCGCGTGCTCGGCGGGCCCGTTCCGGTCGTCCGGCGGCGTCATGGCGTCACCCCCCGTTCCTCCAGCGCGAGCCGCAGCGAGCGCAGCGCGTAGAAGACCCGCGACCGCACCGTGCCGGGCGGGACGCGCAGCACCTCGGCGGCCTCGTTGACCGTACGCCCCTTGAAGTACGTCTCCACCAGCGCCTCTCGGTGCGCCCGCGTGAGGTCCCCGAGCGCCTCGGAGAGGAGCATCTCCCGCAGGGCGCGGTCGATCTCGTCGACGGCCGGTACGGACTCCAGCCGCCCCGGGTCGACCTCCTTCGGGCGGGCCTCGCGGCTGCGGTGGCCGTCGATGACGATCCGCCGCGCGACCGTGACCAGCCACGGCCGTACGGAACCGGTCGCCCGGCCCAGCTGTTCCGCGTTCCGCCAGGCGCGCAGCAGGGTCTCCTGCACCACGTCCTCGGCCCGGTGCCGGTCCCCGGCGACGAGCCGCAGCACGAAGGCGTACAGCGGGCCGGCGTGCTCGGCGTACAGCGCTCGCATCAACGCGTCGTCCTGTGCCGCCCTGTCACCCACGACGGCATCCTTGCGCACCCATGACCTCCGGTCGAGATCCCGTTCCGCGACGTACCGTTCCGTCACCTCTGCCGTGGATACGGGCGCGGAGGGCGGTGCGTTCAGACGGCGGCGGAATCGGTGTCCCTCCGCGCGTTTCCGTCGTCCGCGCGCGCGGACGACGGAAAGGTCCCCGCCGAGGCGCCCCGGCTCACTTGGGTACGCGCGCGGGACCGGGTTCCACGTCCAGCCGGTAGCCGCGTTTCACCACGGTGAGGATCAGCTCCGGCCTGCCCAGCGCCGCCCGCAGCCGCGCCACCGCCGTCTCGACGGCGTGCGGGTCGCGCCCGGCGCCGGGCAGCGCCCGCAGCAGGTCGCCGCGCGAGACGACCCAGCCCGGCCTGCGGGCCAGTTCGCGCAGCAGCGCCATCCCGGCCGGGGGCACGGGCCGCAGCTCGCCGTCCACGACGGCGGCGTGCCCGCGGATCTCCAGCCGGTGCCCGGCGGCCGTCAGGGCGGGTACGCGCGCGGGGAGCGCCGACGCCAGCAGCTGTACGAGGGGCGCGAGCCGGAAGCGTTCCGGCTGGAGCGTCGGTACGCCGCGCTCCGTGAGGGGCCCGGCGGTGACCGGCCCGACGCACGCCACGAGCACGTCGCGGCGCAGGGCGGTGAGGAGCGCGTCCCGTACGCCGCGCTCCCCGGCCCGTTCCAGCAGGGACGCCACGGCGGGCGCGCTGGTGAAGGCGAGCGCGTCGACGTGCCGGGCGAGGAGCGCGTCTGTGAGCCGGTCGACGGGGCCGATGTCCTCGGGCGGCAGCCAGCGGTAGACGGGTACGCCCACCACGTCGGCCCCCGCCTCCCGCAGCGCCCGCCCGAACCCGGCCAGTGGCTCGCCGTGCAGCTGCACCGCGATCCGCCGCCCGCGTACGCCCTCTGCCAGCAGCCGGTCCTGCACCTCCGCCATCGACTCCGACGCGGGCGACCACACCTCCCGCAGGCCCACCGCCCGTACGGCGCCGCGTACCTTCGGGCCGCGCGTCAGCAGCTCCGCGTGCGCGAGGCGGTCGCGGAGCGCGTCGCCGAGGTCCCAGCCGTCGGCCGCCTCCAGCCACCCGCGGAAGCCGACGGCCGTAGTGGTGACGACGGTGTGCGGCGGGTCGTCGAGCAACCGCCGTGTGGCGTCCCGTAGTTCACCGTCGTCCGCGAGCGGCACGATGCGCAGGGACGGCGCCTGGACGACGACGGCGCCGCGCCGTTCCAGGAGCGCGCCCAGTTCCTCGGCGCGGCGCGCGGCGGTGAGGCCGACGGTGAAGCCCGCGAGGGGCTGCGGGGCGGTGGCGTCTTCCATGCGTTCCTCGTCCGCTGAGCTGGCGTGGGGCGGTGGGGCCCGTGGGGCCCGGTGCGTCCCGTGGGGTTCCGTGGGGCCGTACGTCTCGCGCACGCGTACGGCCCGACACGTACCGAGCGTGTCAACGGCACGTGTCCTCCGCCGACCGCCACGGTTTCCCCAGTGTTACGCGCGCCGGGCCGACACCTCACCGCGCCCCGCCGGGCCCCCGCCCCGCGCCTCCCCTGCCGCTACAGGGCCGTGTGGGAGAGCCAGTGGTCCACCAGGGCGCGGTCACCGGTGATCTTGACCGCCGGGGAGTCGGCCGGGAGGCGCCGGGCCAGGACGAGCATCACGTCCGCCACCGGCCCGGACACCGTGACGTCCGCCTCGGGCGCCGGGTCCGCCGCCGGTACGTGCCGCCAGCTCACACCCTCGGGCGTACGGGTGACCAGCCAGCCCGGTACGGACGTCTCGTCCGGCCGCAGGCTCAACGTCTGCCCCTCGCCGCGCAGTTGGGCGAAACCGGGGAGCGCGGCGACGGCCGCGGGGGTACCGGCGATCTCCAGCAGCTCGTTCAGCGCGTCGGCGGCGAGGTCCGCGTCGATCGCGTAGCCGAGGCCCGCGCTCGTGTCGGCGCCCGCGCCGACGCCCGTGAGCAGCGCGTCCGCGTAGTGGACCGACGTGTCGTGCAGCATGCGCCGGGGCCAGAACGCCGCGGGCCGCTCCCCCACCAGCGTCCACACGACGGTGGCCGGGCCGATGTCCCGTACGGCGGCGGCCAGTTCGGCGGCGCCCGTGTTCAACCAGTCGGCCCAGGCGGCCGGTTCACCCGGGTCGGCCTGCGCCGGGTCGGGTACGGCGTCGGGGCGGCCCGTCCGTACGATCGCCGCGCCCCACCGGTGCGCCTGTCCGACGTGCGCGGTGAGTTGGCGCAGCGCCCAGTCCGGGCAGGTGGGCACGGTCGCGTCCGGGTCACCGTCCCGCACGGCGTCCGCGAAGCGGGCCGTCTGCGTCAGCAGCCCCTCGATGAACCGCTCGGCCGCCGCCTCGACGGCCCCCGCGCCCGTTCCCGCGCCCGTCTCCGTACCGCTGTCGATCCCCATTGACCCGCTCCTCCGTGCCGTTCGCCCGCTCGCCTGCCGCGCGGCGCTCCTGGCGCGCCGCCGTCCCCGTACCGTAGGAACTCCAGCCGGGTGGAGGTTCAAGTGAGTGTGAGCGGTCCCACAGCGGGCGGCGGCGGAACGGCGCTCGGCATCGGGGAGTTGGCACGGCAGACCGGCGTGCCCGTCCGCACCATCCGCTTCTACTGCGACGAGGGCGTCCTCGAATCCGACCGCAGCTCCGGCGGCCACCGCCGCTTCGCGCCCTCCGCCGTCGAACGGCTCGCTCTCGTACGGCGGTTGCGCGCCCTCGGGCTCGGCCTGCCGTCGATCACGGACGTGCTCACCGGGCGGCGTTCCGTGGGTGAGGCGGTCTCCGCCGAACGGGCCGCGCTGGACGTGGAGTTGTCGGCGCTCGCGTGGCGCCGCGCCTGCCTGCGCGCCGTCGAGGAGGCCGGGCCCGCCGAACGGGCCGCCCGCCTCGACCTGCTCACCGCAGCCGAGGACGGCCGCGCCGCGCACGGCCTGCTCACCGACTTCTGGCGCCGGATGGCGGTGGCGCCGCTGCCGGAGGACAGCCTGGCGGCTTTCGTCGCGATGGCCGCGCCGGAGCCGCCCGCCGACCCGACGCCCGAACAGGTCGTCGCCTACGCCGAGTTGATCGTCCTCGCCCGCGACCGTTCCCTCACCCGCGACATGGTGCGGCGCGCGCACGCCAACATGCGGCAGATCTCCGACGAGAACGCCCTCCTCACCGGCATCGGTGAGGCGTGCCGGATGGCCGAACCGCTGCTCGCGGCCGGGCGGGGGCCGGGCCCCAGCGGCGCGTTGGACCGCTACGTCGCGGCGCACGCGTCCGTACGCGGCGAGCGCGACACCCCGCGTTTCCGGCGCACCCTCCTGACCCACGTGGCGGTGGACCGCGACCCACGCATGCACCGTTACTGGGGCCTGGTCGGCGCGGTCTCCGCCGAGCCCCTGCCGGTGGGCACGGCGCACCTGTGGCTGCTCGACTCCCTCGAACGGGCCGTGGAGCCGGAGGGCCCCGCCACCGCGAGCCGGTAACGGCAGCGGTCATCCCTCACGTGTCCCCCGGGCAACGCGTTCACGTGCTCCTGCCCGCGCCGAGAACTCCGCCCGTGCGCGCGTACGGGCCGAACTCGCACCACACCACCTTGCCCGGCCGCCGCGTCCCGACGCCCCACTTGTCGGACAGCGCCTCGACGAGCAGCAGTCCGCGCCCGTTCTCCCCGTCCTCGTTCGGGCCCGTCCGCGCGCGCGGGTGGCCGTTTCCGCTGTCGTGGACCTCGATCCGCAGTCCACGGTCGGTGTTCAGCCACAGATGGAGGCGGTAGCCACGGCCGGAGGGAACGCCGTGCAGCAGCGCGTTCGTCGCCAGTTCGCTCACGCACAGCAACACGTCGTCCGCGCGCGCGGTGCCGCCCCAGTCGAGCAGCGCGCGGCGGGTGAACGCGCGCGCGGCGGGCACGGAACGGCGCTCCCGGCGGAAGAAGCGCTGGCGGTGACGGGGCAGTTGGGTGGTGGAGTCCATGGCGCCGATCGTCGCCTTCTGCGAGCACCGGTGAGCAGCGAGTGAGCCCGTACAAAAAATCCGTACGGGTTTATCCGGGTCGATTCCGGGATCCACGGGGGAGCACTGCTTCATGAACCCGAAGCACCAGAGGAAACAGCGCAAGAAGAACGCCTCCGCGATGCGCCTCGTCGGCGCGCAGGTCGGCTTGTTCCGGCGGGCGGCGTCTCTGACGCAGACACAGCTTGCGGAACAGGTCTGCGCGGACTACGAGACCATCGCCTCCATCGAGCAGGGCCGCCGCCTGCTGAAGCCGGACCTGGCGGCGGAGCTGGACGAACTGCTGGAGACCAAGGGCGCGTTGACGGTGGCCCTGGAGAACATGCCGGAGATGGACAAGTACCCGATCTGGGCCGCCGAGTTCGTGGACCGCGAGTCGGACGCGGTGGCGCTGTGCTCGTTCCAGACCCAGGCGGTGCCGGGGCTGCTCCAGACCGAGGCGTACGCACGGGCGGTCTTCCGCAGCCGCGTACCGGCGCTGAGTGAGGACGAGATCGAGCACCAGGTGGCGGCGCGGATGGAACGGCAGGAGATCCTGGAGCGGAAGGTCCCGCCGAGCGCCAGCTTCATCCTCTCGGAAGCCGTGCTGATGGACCGGCTGGGCGGGCCGGTGGTGTTCCGTGAGCAGCTGCGCCACCTGCGGCGGTGCGCCGAACTTCCCGGTATCTCGCTCCAGATCATGCCGTTCGGCAGGGAGACCCATGCCGCGCTCGACGGACCCTTCGTCCTGCTTGAGACCCCGGACCACGAGCACCTGGCGTACATGGAAACGCAGCGCGGCAGCCAGCTCATTTCGGACCAGGACGAGGTCAGCATCCTCGCGCAGAAATATGCGATGCTGCGGACGCAGGCCCTCAACCCCGAGGATTCCAGGGCCCTGTTGGACCGGCTGCTAGGAGAGTCATGAACAGCGAACTGGTGTGGTTCAAGTCGAGCTACAGCGGCAGCGAGGGCGGCGACTGCGTCGAAGTCGCCTACGACTGGCACAAGTCCAGCTACAGCGGCAGCGAAGGCGGGAACTGCGTCGAGGTCGCGACCTGTCCCGAGGCCGTGCACGTACGGGACTCCAAGGACGTCACCCGCCCCGGCCTCACCGTCCCCTCCGCCGCCTGGTCGGCCTTCACGGACTTCGCCGCGTAGCCCCGACCCCTCGAAGCCCCCCAACTCCCCGCACGATGACGGCATCCGGCCACCGGGTGCCGTCATCTTCGCGAAGGGCGTTCACCAGTTCGTATGAGTTACCCGGCGGGCGCTGGCATATGATCACGACGATTGCTTAGCGTAGCCACGTGACCACGGAACCCTCACGGACCCCGCCCTGCCGGAGTCCGCCACCGACCCGTATACGCGCCGTATACTCCCCGCCATGGCTGACGCGATGATCCGGGTACCCGCACATGTCCGCGACCGACTGGCCGTCCTGGCCGAGGCCCAGGACACGTCCATCCGCTCGCTGATCCAGGATTTCGCCGAATCCACCTTCACGCAGGAGGAGTTGGACGCGAGCGCGGAGCGCGCCAAGACCTACCTCTCCACCTACCTCGGTGTCGACGTGACACCGGCGGAGGAAGAGGCGATCCAGCGCAAGATGGACGCCCTCGAAGCGGCAGACGCAGTGGCGTGCGCGGACGACACGGAGGCCGCGGAGAAGCCCGCCGACGCACCCTCGACACCACCAGATGCGGCGGCAGCGTGAACAACAACAAGTACTACATCCTGGACGACCCCGCCCTGCTCGCGCTCGGCGGCGGCAACCGCGCCGCGTCGAGCCTGATCGTCCGCGGGCACCGTACGCAGCACATCAAGCTGCTCGCACCCGCGCTCTGCGTGCTTCAGGCGGACCAGATGCGGGAGGGAGTCGGCATCCACGTCGGTGCGTTGGAGATGCTGGACACGGTCGACCTGGACTTCGCCTCGACCCTGGCCGTCTCCCAGCTCGTACGGAAGGGCGTGCCGCTCGGTATCGCCCACGCCCGGGTCGCCGCAGCACCGAGCGCGTACCGTCCGGACGGTGCCACGATCGCGACGGTGGCACCGGAGAACTACGCGCGCGTGGAGGTGCGCGTGCTGGACCTCAACGCGTAGAGCCCGGGACACCTGAAGTCCTGAACACCGAGGGCCCTGAACGGCGGAAAGCCCGTCGCGACACCGGCCGCCGCCGGTGCCACCACGGGCTTCTTCCGGTGGCGCGGAGGTCGACTCCGCGCCAGCGGGACATCGTTCAGGGCTTCGGACTCAGCAGCTCAGGTTGTCGCCCGTGCTGGTGCCGAGGATCTGGGTGAACTGCGTGTACTTGTCGATGCGGCTCTGGACCTGGCCCGGGTTGCCGCCGTTGCACTCGATCGAACCGTTGATCGCGCGGATCGTCTCGCCGAAGCCACGGCCGCCGGTGATCGCGTCGTGGGCGGGCATGCTGCCGGGGCCGGACTGGGTCATCCAGTACCAGATGCCGGTCTTCCAGGCCACGGCCGCGTCCTGCTCGACCAGGAACGGGTTGTTCAGCAGGTCGATGCCGAGCGCGTCACCCGCGGCCTTGTAGTTGAAGTTCCAGCTCAGCTGGATCGGACCGCGACCGTAGTAGGAGGCGTTGCCCGCGGGGCAGCCGTAGGACTGCGAGGTGTCGCAGTAGTGGGGGTAGTTCGCCTCGTTCTGCTCGACGATGTGGACGAGACCGCCGGTCTCGTGGCTCACGTTCGCCAGGAAGGCCGCGGCCTCCTGCTTCTTGCCGGTCTCGTCGCCGGTGTTGGCGAACGCCGGGTACGCGCTGAGGGCTTCGACGAGGCCCTGGTACGTGTAGAAGGAGTTCCGGCCCGGGAACATCTGGTTGAACTGGTCCTCGCTGACGATGAAGTCAGCGGCGGCCCCGCTCTTGCCGTCCTGGCCGTTCTGCCCTGCCGAAGCGGTGACGGGAATGAGTACGGCCAGCGCCGCCACCAGGGCGGACACGGCGAACACCGCCTTGATTCTCTTCCTCAGCAGATTCAACACTTGATCACTCCTTGTGGGGGCCCGGCGTACGCACCGGTTTCGCGGAGAAAAGGTTGACTGGCCGCAGTCAACTGCCTTGGTCTATACCAGTCAAGGCGTAGACCAATGTTTTCTCCGGGGAATCTCCCGGTGCGCGGGCTTCCCACGCACGTCCGGGGCTACCGCCAACGCCCTTGCGCGGGAAGCCAGTTGGAATCCGATCGCGCGTCTCGCCCGGTCAGAGGCGCGGCGCGTGGTGCCGGGGGCTGCCGCGCTCCGACGCGGGCGGCAGGTTCCGCGCCGGGGTCTCCACCACGGGCGCGTCCGGCGAACGGCGGCCCGCCGCACGCTCCCAACCCGCGCGGGCGCGCGGGTGGTAACGGCGGGCGGGCGGCACCAGCCTCCACCCGTGATGGACGACGCGGCCGAGCCGCCGCAACCGCCGCTCGTCCCGTACGGTCCAGTCGTACCCGAGGCGGCGCCGCGCCGCGGGCGGCAGCAGCCCGACGGTCACCCACACCGTCAACCGCGCCTGCGGGCCGCGCAGTACACGCCACACGACGTCCGGCAGCCGGGACAGCGCGGGCGGCTTGGCGATCCGGCGGATGTCCAGCACGTCGCGCGCGGGCCGCGTGTCCTCCAGCACCTCCGCGGCCATCCGGTCCCAGTACGCCTGGAACTCCTCCCAACTCCCCGGCACCGGCCGCATGCTCATGCCGTACAGCGCGTACCAGCGCACGTGCTCCGCGTACAGCCGCCGCTTCTCCCCCTCGTCCAGACCGGGCCCGAAGCGGTCCGCGACGAGGACGGTGAGCATGAAGAAGGTGGCGTGCGCCCAGTAGAACGTGTCGGGGTCGAGCGCGTGGTACGGGCGGCCGTACGCGTCCACGCCCTTGACCGTGTCGTGGTAGCCGCGCACCTGGCGGGCGGTCTCGGCGGCGCGCGGGCCGTCGTACACGACGCCGCCTATCGGGTACAGCGAACGGTGGAGCCGCTGCCACCGCTCCTCGAAGAAACGGGAGTGCTCGGCGACCCCGGCGCCGAGGCCCGGGTGCATGTTCTGCATGACCCCGGCCCAGGGCGCGAGCAGCACGCCGCGCCAGTCGCCGAAGTAACGCCAGGTCAGGGAGTCCGGCCCGAGCGGCTCGACCGCTCCGGGCCCACGGGCCGCACCGCCGGCGCCACGGGCGCCGGGCGCGTCACCCGTACCGACCGGGTCCACCGTACGGGCCGGGTCCACCGCGCCGTCCGGATCGCCCGCGCCGTCCGCTGCCGCCATCCGGGACTCCGTCTCCGCCGGGACCACGCCGCCGCTGCCCGGCCTCCCCCCAGTGTCGCAGCCACCACCGAACCCGCCGAGGGGCGGGACCGCGTGGCCGGACGACGCCGGGAGGGATTGTCCGAGGCGGCTGCGAGGATGCGTACGTGACCGATGCCACCGCCATCGCCCGCTACTGGGACGCGGCAGCGTCCTCCTTCGACGACGAACCGGACCATGGCCTGGCCGCCGCACCGACCCGCCGCGCCTGGGCCGACCTCCTCCGCGACCGCGCGCCGTCCGGCCCGGGGGCCGTCCTGGACGTCGGCTGCGGCACGGGGTCGCTCTCCGCCCTGCTCGCCGCCGACGGCCACCACGTGACCGGCGTCGACCTGTCCCCCCGGATGGTCGGGCGCGCCCGGGAGAAGCTGGCCGCCGCCGGGCTCCCCGGCACCTTCGTCGTCGGCGACGCGGCCGAACCCCCCACCGGCGACGCGCGGTTCGACCTCGTCCTCGCCCGCCACCTGCTGTGGACGCTGCCCGACCCGTGGGCCGCGCTGCGCGCCTGGACGGCCCGCCTGCGCCCCGGCGGCACCCTGCTCCTGGTGGAGGGGCGCTGGCGCCAGCCGGACGGGGACCCCACCACGTACGCGACGGGACCCGGCACCCTGCCGTGGCACGGCGGCGTCCTGCCCGCCGACCTCACCGCCGCCGTCCGGCCGCTGGCCACCGACGTACGGGTGGAAGACCTCAGCGGCCGGGCGGAGTTGTGGGGCCACCCGGTCGACGACATCCGGTACGCCCTGACCGCCCAGGTCTGACCCGGCCACCACGGACCGTCGATCACACCGCCCCGGACCGATCCCCCGCCCCGTCCGCTGCGCAAGCCGCCCCGAGGACGGACAGCAGCCTCAGCTTCCCGGCAGCTTCACTGCCCGGAGCCGCCGTGTAGACGACGACACGCACGTCCGACCCGGACGCCGAGAGCACGTCGCAGTCGACCTCCAGCGGGCCGACGCGCGCGTGGTCGAAGGTCTTGACGGCAGTCTCGTGGCGGGCGACACGCCCCTCCGTCCACAGCCGCGCGAACTCCGTGCTGGACCGCCGCAACTCGTCCACCATGGCGGCGAGTTCACGGTCCGCCGGGTAGCGCGCGGCCGTGTCGCGCAGGTCGGCCACGAGCGCCGCCCGGTGCCGCTCCGGGCTCGGGTGACGTACGGGCGCGGTGTCTCCGAAGAAGGTGCGCCGGACGAGGTTCGCCGCATCGCCCCCGTACCCGTCCGCCCGCCCCTCCCCGCGCACCGGCCAGTCGCTCCCGGTCAGCGCCGTCCACAGGTCGTTGTGGTCGAGGTGCGTCCAAGCCGCGTCGAAGACGGCGACGGGGGTGTCCGAGAGCCGGTCGACCAGCCGCCGCACGCCGGGCCCGACCGTCCGCGTGCCCGGCGAGCCGGGACGCGAGCGCGAACTCCGCCTCCGACAGCCGTAGCGCCCGCGCAAGCGCGCGCAGAACGCTGTCGCTGGGGTGGGCGCGGCCCTGTTCCAGCCGCTTGAGGTACTCCGGCGAGACACCCGCGAGCCCGGCGACCTCCTCCCGCCGCAGCCCGACGGTCCGCCGCGTGCCGTGCGCGGCGGACAACCCCACGTCGTACGGCTGGAGGCGGGCTCGCCAGGTGCGCAGCAGCGCCGCCAGCGCCAGTGGTCCGTCCATGCGCCCATTGTCGACCACCCGCGCGGCGGCCCGCGGCGTACGGCCACCCGGGACCGCCCGCAGCCTGGCCCGATCAGGGCCACGCTCGACACGTGCGCGGCACGGGCCGCGCGCGCTCCAATGAATTGGCGGGGCGCCGACGCACGGCCCCCGCCCGCGACTCGCCGCGCCCGTACGGCGGTACGCGCCCGTCGACCCGTACGACGGCACACCTTCCGGCGTACCGCGCCACACCTCTCGAAGGGAACGCACCATGCTCCTCGTCACCGGAGCCACCGGCAACGTCGGCGGCCCGCTCGCCCGGCGCCTGCACGGACAGGGCCACCACGTGCGCGTACTGGTACGCGACCCGGCCCGCGCCGCAACGTTGCCGAACGGGATCGAGCGCGTGGTCGGCAGCCTCGACTCGGCCGCCGACGTGGCGAGGGCGGCCGACGACGTCGAGGCCGTCTTCCTCGTGCAGACCGGCAGCGGCACCGCACAGACCGCGACGGTGGTCGACGCCCTGCGCGGGGCGGGCGCACCCCGGGTCGTCCTGCTGTCTTCGGTCGGCGCCCGGCTGATGCCGCTCGGCGACAACCCCGTCATCGGCGGCGCCCTCGCCGCCCGCGAGGACCTGCTGCGCGCCTCCGGCCTGGAAGTGACGTACCTGCGGCCCAACGCCTTCGCGTCCAACGCCCTGTGGTGGCTCGACGGAGTCCGCGCGGGCCGGGTCGTCGCCGCGACCGGCGAGGGCCGCCAAGCCGTGATCGCCCCGGAGGACATCGCCCGCGTCGCCGCCGTGGCGCTCACCGAGGACGGCCACGCCGGGAAGGGCTACACACTGACCGGCCCGGAGGCGCTGACCGCGCGGGAGATGGTCGCCACGGTCGCCGAAGTGACGGGCCAAGAGGTCGAGTTCGAGGACGTCACACCCCGCGCGTACGCCGAGACGTCGATCACGGCGGGCGTGCCCGAGGAGCAGGCGTACGCGCTGGAAGCGCTGCACCACGTCTTCCGCCTGGGCCGCGCCGCGTACGTCACCGACGACGTCCGGAACCTCACCGGCGAGGCGCCGCTCACCTTCCGCGCCTGGTGCGAACGGCACGCGGCCTCCCTGCGCTGACACGGCGGTCCGGGCCTGCGCCGGAACCGGGGACCGCGTGGACGCACAACGAAACAGCCCCCGCCCCGCCGGTGCACGGCAGGTCGGAGGCTGTTTCCTCATGAGTGGAGATGGCGGGAATCGAACCCGCGTCCAACGGAGCGGAAGGAGGGCTTCTCCGAGCGCAGTCCGTTACGATTTTCTCGGCCCCGGAGATCACACGGACAAGTCTCCGACGGGCTCAGTCACTGTGAAGTGTCCCGGTAAACCCCGTGACCGGGCTTACGCGGTGAGTCCCCTAGCTGATGCCGGAGACCGGGGAGGGAACACCCCCGGGCCGACACTTCGCAAGTCGCTGCTTAGGCAGCGAGGGCGAAGGAATCGCGCTTGGAATTGGCGATTATTTTTTTGCGGCAGATGGTTAACGAGATCATTGCCGCGTTCCTCGGCTCGCTTCCCCTGCTTCGACATCCGCTGTCGAAACCGATCATCCCCATGTTGAGTTGACAAGCCCGACTCCCGGAGGAGCAGGCGCACGGCCCATCGTACGTGACCGACGGGCGCAGCGGCCAGTCCATTCCCGCGCCGCCCGCCCCGGGCGCGCCCCGGCCACGTACGCCGCGCTACGCCCGTTCCTTCCGCTTCACCGCCGACATGACGCGGTCCGCCTCCCTGCGGTCCTGCTTCTCGCGCAGGGTCTGCCGCTTGTCGTACTCCTTCTTGCCCTTGGCGAGCGCCAGCTCGACCTTGGCCCGGCCGTCCTTGAAGTACAGGGCGAGCGGCACCAGCGTGAAGCCGGTCTCCTTGGTCTTGCCGATCAGCTTGTCGATCTCGGCACGGTGGAGGAGCAGCTTCCGCTTGCGGCGCGCGCTGTGGTTGGTCCAGGTGCCCTGCGAGTACTCGGCGATGTGCACGTTGTGCAGCCAGACCTCGGCGTCGTCCAGCTGCGCGAAGCCGTCCACCAGCGAGGCGCGGCCCTGGCGCAGGGACTTCACCTCGGTGCCGGTCAGCACGAGCCCGCACTCGTAGGTGTCCAGGATCAGGTAGTCGTGCCGCGCCTTCTTGTTCTGCGCGATGATCTTGCGACCCGTCTCTTTAGCCATAACGCGGGCCATTTTCCCCTACGACCCGGAGGTGAGGCCACTCAATACCGAACGGGCCCGCGCCTCCGCGTCCCGCGTCGACGGCACCGCGAGGTCCGGCACGAGGCCCTCCTCCGGTACGGCGCGGCCCGACGGGGTCGCGTAGTCACCGACGGTCAGCTCCGCGACGGAGCCGTCGGGCATCTGGTGCGGCATCTGCACGGAGCCCTTGCCGAACGTACGGGTGCCGACGACGACCGCGCGGCCCCGGTCCCGCAGGGCGCCGGTGAGCAGTTCGGCGGCGCTCATCGTGCCGCCGTCGACCAGCACCACCACGGGTGCCTCGGTGTCGCCGCCGGGCGCGGCGTGGAGGGTGCGCTGCGTGCCGTCGTCGTCGTAGGTGGCGACGAGTCCGCCGTCGAGCAGCGCGGACGCGGCGTCGGCGGCCTCGGTGACCAGGCCGCCGGAGTTGCCGCGCAGGTCGAGCAGGATGCCGTCGCCCTCGGGCAGGTCCCGTACGGCGCGGCGCACCTGGGAGCCGGAGTCCTCGGTGAAGCGGGTGATCCTGATGCGGGTCACGTGCGGGGCGAGCTTGTCGGAGGTGACGGTCCCGGCGGTGAGCCGCGCGCGTTCCACGTCGGCGGTCCAGCGGCGGCCGTCCCGGCCGAGGTCCAGCACGACGGGGCTGCCGGGTGCGGCGCCCTCGTCGGCGGTGGCTTCGTCGTCGGCGGCGTGCCCGTCGCCGCGCTTCCCCGTGCCGTACGCCTGCGCGCCCGCACCGTCACCGGCGCCGCCGTCGACCGAGCCGCGCAGCATGCCGACGACGTCGGTGACGGGCCGGTCGCCCACCTTCGCGCCGTCCACGGCGTGCAGCCGGTCACCGGCGCGGATACCGGCCTTGGCGGCGGGGCTGCCGTCCTGGACGCGGGCGACGACGACCGTACGGCGGCCCGTGCTGTCGACCGCGCGGCGCACGGAGATGCCGGTGCCGACGTACTCGCCGTCCAGGGTGCGTTCCAGCCCGGCGTACTCACGGGCGGTGTACGCGGCGGACCAGCGGTCGCCGCTGCGGCTCACGAGCCGTTCGGCCGCCTCGTCGGAGTCGGCGTCGCGGCCCTCGTCCGCCTGGCGGGCGGCGCGCGAGCCGTCCTCACCGGCGGCGCCGGGGAGGGCTCTGTCCGCGGATTCCGGTACGGGGGCACCGGGCTCGCCGCTCCACGACTCCGTGGCGGCGCCCGTCGCGAGGACACCCGCGAAGACCATCGTCAGGGCCGCCCCGCGGCGAATTCGGCGGGGCCGCGCGGAATTCCACATGGCCGACATGTTTCGGAGTGTAAGCCAGACGCGGGCGCCGCAAAGGGAGTTGCCCGTACAGCGCCCGCGTCTTGTGTCACACCTTGAGGTACTTGCGCAGGGCGAAGAAAGCTGCAACGGCGGGCATCAGCATGCCGACCGCGAGGATAAGGGGAAGTACCTTCGCGACCGCGTCCCAGCCGATGAAGTTGATGAGCGGGATCTTCTCCTGGAGCCAGTTGTTGATCAGGAAGAACTTGCCGCCGATCAACAACACGCAGGCGAAGCCCGCCCCGATCAGGCCCGCGATCGCGGCCTCCAGGATGAACGGCATCTGGATGTAGAAGCCCGAGGCGCCCACGAGCCGCATGATCCCCGTCTCACGGCGACGGCTGAACGCCGACACCCGTACGGTGTTGATGATCAGCAGCAGGGCGACCACGAGCATGAGCGTCATCACACAGAGTGCCGCGACGTTCATACCGTTCAGGAGGTTGAAGAGGTTCTCCAACAGGTCCTTCTGGTCCTGGACCTCCTGGACGCCCTGTCTCCCGGAGAACGCGGTGTTGATCACGTTGAACTTGGTGGGGTCGGTCAGCTTGACGCGGTACGACTCCTGCATCTGGTCCGCGGTCAGCGAGTCCACCAGGGGCGAGTCCTTGAACTGCTCCTTGTAGTGCTTGAACGCCTCGTCTGCGGACTCGTGGTAGACCTTGTCGACGATCTCCAACTCTTCGAGGTCGGACAGGATCTGCTTCTTCTGGTCCTCCGTGACGGCGCCCTTGGCGCAGTTGGGGTCGGACTCGGCGTCGTTCTTGTTGCAGAGGTAGATCGACACCTGGACCTTGTCGTACCAGTACCCCTTCATGGTGCTCACCTGGTCGCGGGCGAGCAGCGAGCCGCCCAGCAGGGCCAGCGAGAGGGCGACCGACACGATCACCGCGAAGGTCATCGTCAGATTGCGGCGGAGACCGACACCGATCTCCGACAGTACGAACTGGGCGCGCATGGCGTCCTTTCCTGCTTTCCTGGCCTGCTTGGCCGGCCTGCGTCCCGCGCCCGCGTACGACGCGCTCGCGGCGCCGTCCGGTGCTGGTACGGGTGGCCGCTAGTGCTGGTAGCCGTAGACGCCACGCGACTGGTCGCGGACGAGCCGACCGGTCTCCAGCTCGATGACGCGCTTGCGCATCTGGTCGACGATCTGCTGGTCGTGCGTCGCCATCACCACGGTCGTACCGGTGCGGTTGATGCGGTCGAGCAGCTTCATGATGCCGACCGAGGTCTGCGGGTCGAGGTTGCCCGTGGGCTCGTCCGCGATCAGCAGCAGGGGACGGTTGACGAACGCCCGCGCGATGGCGACGCGTTGCTGCTCACCACCGGACAACTCGCCGGGCATGCGCTCCTCCTTGCCGCCCAGCCCGACCAGGTCGAGGACCTCGGGGACGGTCTTGCGGATCTGCCCGCGCGACTTCCCGATGACCTCCAGGGCGAACGCGACGTTCTCACCGACCGTCTTGTTCGGGAGCAGCCGGAAGTCCTGGAAGACGCAGCCGAGCTGGCGGCGCATCTGCGGCACCTTCCAGTTCGACAGGCGGGCCAGGTCCTTGCCGAGGACGTGCACCTGGCCGTGGCTGGCGCGCTCCTCGCGCAGCAGCAGCCGGAGGAAGGTGGACTTGCCGGAGCCGGAGGAGCCCACCAGGAACACGAACTCGCCGCGGTCGACCTCCAGCGAGACGTCGCGGAGCGCCGGGCGGTTCTGCTTGGGGTAGGACTTGGAGACGTTGTCGAATCGGATCACGGTTTTTGCACCACGTCGGCCTGGGTAGGGACATCGGGAGCCGTCCGGCGGCTCCCTCGGTGGAGCGACCCTACGCGAAGGGGTGCGGGCCGCGCAGTCGGCGTCCGGTACAGGAAGGTTTCCGCCGGAGCGAACGGGCATATTCCCGGCACCGGTGGCCTGCCACCCGCTCACGGACGTGTCATCGCGCGGTGTCATTCTGCGTTCCGGACCGACACCTGGCACAGTGGACGCCGGAGCCTTGGGGAACGAATCACCCGTCGGCGGCGTTGGCCGTCTGAGGAGGAGATCGCATGACGTGGTGCGACCGACTGGTGTGTGCCAACTGCGCGGGCCCCGTGAGCGAGGGCCGCTGCTCGGTCTGCCGTGCCCACCGGGCGCGGATGCAGAGCGACGGGCCGCTGGCCGCGCTCAGTTCGACGGCGCTGCTGGCGTTCCTGCTGGCCGTGATCGCCGTCGCCGTCGTGGCCCAGCGGATGACCACGGCGTGACCACGCGGTAGCGGCCGCACGGCCGTTGACGCCCGAGCCGTACGGACGCTGGTGGCGTACGTCACGCGTCTCACCCACCGTGGCCGTGCGCGAACACCGTGCGAGCGCACGACGGAGCCGCACACCCGGCGCACACCCCCGGAGCGGACACCGGAGAGCCCGGAACGCCTCGCGTTCCGGGCTCTCCGCGTGCTGTGCGCGGTGCGCGCGTACGGTGCCGGGGTGCGTGACCTCAGGCGGCCGTACGGCGGTTGATCAGGCGCGGCATGGCCCGGAAGCCGACACCGCCCGCGATCATGGTCGCGGCGCCGACGAGCAGGAACGTCGTCTCGCTCGAACCGGTCTCCGCCAGCTCGTCCTGCGGCTGCTGGTCGCCGACCGGCTGGCTGCCGCCGACGTCCGGCTCGCTGCCGCCGGTGGCGCAGTCGACCTCGGACTCGCTCAGCTCACAGGTCGGGGTGTCGTCCTGACCACCGCTGCCGCCGCCGATGGTGGCCGGCTCCTCGCCACCGCCGGTGCTGCCACCGTCCGTGGTGCTGCCGCCGTCGGTGGTCGAACCGCCGTCGTCACCACCGGTGTTGCCGCCGTCGTCACCTCCCGTGGTGCCCTCGTCGGTGCCGCCGTCGGAACCGTCGGTGGTCGAACCGCCGTCGTCGCCACCGGTGTTGCCCTCGTCGGTGCCGCCGTCCGCAGTCGAACCGCCGTCGGTCGTGGTGCCGCCGTCGGTGGTCGTGCCACCGTCCGTCGTCGTGCCACCGTCGGTCGTGGTACCGCCGTCGGTCGTGGTGCCCTGGTTGGCACCCTCGTCCGCACCCTGGTCCGCGCCCTCGACGACGCCGACGATGGCGCCCTCGTCAGCGCCCTCCACGACGCCGACGATGGAACCACCGTCGGTGGTGTCGCCCTCGTCCGGAGCCTTCGGGGCCTCCGTCGCCGGCTTGTCCGACGGGCTGACCGCCTCGGCCACACCAGCCGCGGTGAGCGAAGCGCCGGCGACGAACACCGCGCCTGCCGCGATCCGCGCGACGCGCAAGCGCGTCCTGGAATTGGTCATGTGCCAACTACCCCCATTGGATACTCGATCGATGGGGCAACTGTGTGAACGGCCTCCGCGTAGGGGGAACTTCGCGCCGCGGGTCCCCCGTCGTTCCCGTTCGGGCACCGCGCTCATCGTGCTGATCCCGCCCGCACGCGTCCGGTCACACGCCTGCCGAGCAAACAGCTTTCCCAGTTTTCACACCATCGTCAAGCGAGTGCCAAGTCGGGGCGGGTGAAGGGAGTGTGACGCTTCCGACATCCCCGGCGTGCCGCGCTGGTCACCGCACGTGCCGCACCCGTACGTCGTCGGTCTTCACGAACGCGACGCGGTGTCCGAACTGCACGCGGTGGTACGCGACTTCGCCCCGCACCACCTGGTGCTCCGCCGGGTCGAAGGTGACCGCCCGGAAGTACGAGCCCCGTTCCCGCTGCCCGACGGCGTACGACTGCCCCGCGCGCAGCTCGTACGGCAGCGGCGTCAGCTCCTGCCGCGGCACGCCCTCCGGGTACGCCTCCGGCTCCGGGTAGGCCCGCCCGTACACCGGCACGGTGTCCCGGCCGGGCGCGGGCGTGACCACGGCGCCCCTCGCCGGTACGGCGGTGGGGCGGCGCTTCGGGTTCTCGAACCACGCCTTCCGGCCCAGGTACCAGATCGCCGTCCAGTCGCCGCGACGTCCGGCGACCGCGTACTGCTGGCCGGTGGAGGCGCGCGCCCCGGTGTCGTTCACGCCGTCCGTGGACGGGGCGCCGTCGGGGTGGAGGCCCTCGTCGGCGACGAGGGGCGCGTCGGCGCGCGGCTCGGTGTGCAGGCGTACGGCGGTGGAGCCGTGCGCGGGGCAGGCGGTGCCCGCCTCCGCGCAGCCGGTGTAGACGGGCCGGTTGCGCGCGTAGTCGGGGCGGATGGTGAGCAGCTCCGAGTCGCGGCTGCCGGTGGCCTCGAAGGGCCGCCCCAGCAGGGTGAAGTAGTGGGCCCAGTCCCAGTACGGGCCGGGGTCGGTGTGCATCCCGGCGATGGTGGAGGGCAGCGTGCCGGGGACGTTGTCGTGGCCGAGGACGTGCTGCCGGTCCAGCGGGATGTCGTACTTCCCCGCGAGGTGGCGGACGAGCCGGGCCGACGCGCGGTACATCGCCTCCGTGTACCAGGCGTCGGGCGCCGTCAGGAAGCCCTCGTGCTCCAGGCCGATCGAGCCGCTGTTGACGTACCAGTTGCCCGCGTGCCAGCCGACGTCCTTCGTCGGCACGTGCTGCGCGACGTGCCCGTCGGAGGAGCGCAGGGTGTAGTGCCAGGAGACGTACTCGGGGTCCTGGACGAGGCCGAGGGTCCGCTCGTACGTCTCCTCCGTGTCGTGCACCACGATGGAGTCGACGCGCGGGGCGCGCGGCCGGTCGGCCTTGTCGTGGTTGCCGTACTGGGTCTCGCCGGCGTCGTCCACGTACTCCTCGTACGGCGCCGGGACCCACTCGCACGAGACGTTCCGCGGGCACTCCGTACGCCGGTCGCGCTCCGCCGCGCGCAGACCCGAACCGCGCAACTGGCCCTTGTCCGGGCGGAGTCCGGGGTGCGCGGGCAGGGACACGCGCTGGCCGGAGTCGGTGGTGCGGGCGGCGCCGGAGGTGAGGACGCCGAAGACGTCGTCGGCGTACGCCGCGGCGCTCGCGGTGTCGGCGGCGCCCGCGTAACCGGCCACCGCGCCGTACCAGTCGGCCGGGTCGGCGCTCAGCGGCCGGCCCGCCCGGCGCTGCGCGGCGGCGAGCAGCGCGGCGCCGCCCTCGACGTTCGCCGCCGGGCGCTCGCGCAGTTCCCGGGCGGACAGGCCGGTGAGCCGCGCCGCCTCGGGCAGGGTGCGCAGCCGCTCCGGCAGGTCGGCGGCCTCGGCGGCGGCGGGCGCCCCGTGCCGTACGGACAGCGGGCGGGCCGGGTCGCCGCGCGGGTCCTCGGCCGGGCCGGAGTGGTGGCCGGGCCCGGCGGCGTCCGCGAGGGCCGTACGGGCGTCGGTGAGGTGCAGGGGGCCGTAGCCGCCGGAGACGCTCGGCGCGCCCTCGTGGCCGTCCCAGCGCGACTGGAGGTACGCCACCCCGAGGAGCACCTCGACGGGCACGTCGTACCGGTCGGCGGCGCGCGCGAACGCCCGTTGCAACGCGTCCCGTCCGGCCCCGGCGCCGCCCCGGTCGGCCGTGGCGGCGGGGCCCGCCGTCAGCAGCGGCGCGAGCAGCGCGGCCGCCGTGACGCCCACGGCGGCGCCGGTCGCGCGGGTACGGGTACGGCGGCGGGCGCGGGCGCGCGCCTCGCCCACGGGTGCGCTCTCCGGCGGGTCCACCTCTGACGCGTTCGTCGCTGACACGTGCGGCCTCCTCGGCTGACCCGCTGACGGACGCCCCCATGACTACCGAGCGCCCGCGCGCGCGTCAACCGTTTCCGGCGCCGCGCGCCGGTCAGTCCTCCGACTGCTCCTGCTGCTTGCGCCAGCGGATGCCCGCCTCCAGGAACGGGTCGATGTCGCCGTCGAGCACCGCCTGCGGGTTGCCGACCTCGTACTCCGTACGCAGGTCCTTGACCATCTGGTACGGGTGGAGGACGTACGAACGCATCTGGTTGCCCCAGGAGTTGCCGCCGTCGCCCTTCAACGCGTCCATCTTCGCCTGCTCCTCCTGGCGGCGGTACGCGAGGAGGCGGCTCTGCATGACGCGCATGGCGGCGGCGCGGTTCTGGATCTGGGACTTCTCGTTCTGGCAGGAGACGACGATGCCGGTCGGGAGGTGCGTCATGCGCACCGCCGAGTCCGTCGTGTTGACGGACTGGCCGCCGGGGCCGGAGGAGCGGAAGACGTCGATCCGCAGCTCGTTCTCCGGGATGTCGATGTGGTCGGTCTGCTCGACGACGGGCAGCACCTCGACACCGGAGAACGACGTCTGACGGCGGCCCTGGTTGTCGAACGGCGAGATGCGCACCATCCGGTGCGTGCCCTGCTCGACGGAGAGCGTGCCGTACGCGTAGGGCGCCTTCACCGAGAAGGTCGCGGACTTGATGCCCGCCTCCTCCGCGTACGAGATGTCGAACACCTCGGTCGGGTAGCCCTTGCGCTCGGCCCAGCGCAGGTACATGCGCATCAGCTGCTCCGCGAAGTCCGCGGCGTCCACGCCGCCCGCCTCCGCCCGGACGCTGACGACGGCCTCGCGGGGGTCGTACTCGCCCGAGAGCAGCGTACGGACCTCCATCTCCTCCACGACCTTGCGGACCGAGGCCAGCTCGGTCTCGGCCTCGGCGCGCGTGTCGGCGTCGTCCTCGCTCTCGGCCAGCTCGAACAGCACCTCCAGGTCGTCGATGCGCGACCGCAGGTCCTCGGCCTTGCGCAGCTGCCCCTGGAGGTACGACAGCCGGCTGGTCACCTGCTGCGCGTTCTCGAGGTCGTCCCAGAGGTCCGGGGCCGCGGCCTGCTCCTCCAGCACGGCCACGTCCGCCCTCATCCTGTCCAGGTCGAGGACGGCCTCGATCGACTCCATGGTGGAGGAGAGGGACTTCAGTTCTTCGGATACGTCGACGGCTGCCACGGGTCCAGCCTAGCGGCTGGCCGTACGGGCTCCGCCGGTCCGTGCGCGGGGGCGCCCGCACCCCCGCGCACCCCCGTACGGGGCGTATCGGGACACAGCGGAACGATCAGGGCCGCCCGGCCGCCGGAGCGGGGTCGGGTACGGGAGCGGGCGCCGGTCCCGAGGCGGGGACCGGTGCCGACACGGGGACCGGCGTCGGGACCCGCAGGCTGGACGCGTCCCCCTCGGACGTCGCCAGCCAACCGCCGATCCCCACCACCACGACGACCCCCGCGGCCACCGCGCCCAGCCGCAGCCGGCGCTTCCGCAGCGCCTCGGCCTGCGCGGCGCGGTTCCGCGCCGAGCCCGCGCGGCGCGCGCCCGCCGCGCGCGGGGCGCGGGCGGTGCCGTGCGCGCCTCCGGCCAGCTCGTCCGCGCCGGGGACGCGCATGGAGGTGTGGGTGTCGCGGTTGGAGTCCGGGCCCGCGGTCGGCTCCACCAGCGGCACGGCGCCGCGTACCGGCTCCGTGTACGCCGCTTCGGGGCGCGCGGCCTCGGCGCGCTGCTCGTCGTACGCCTCGTCCGGCTGCTCGTCGATGTCCAGCGGCGGCAGGCCCTTCAGCGCGGGCAGCACCTCCCGCAGCCGCGCCGCCAGCTCCGGCGCGCGCAGCCGCGACGCCGGGGCCTTGGCCAGGCACTGGTGGATGAGCTGCCACAGCTCGTCGGGGATACCCGGCAGCGGCGCGACCCGCTCGGTGACGTGGCGGCGCAGGATCGCGCCGGGGTGGCCGCCGCCGAACGGCGTGAAACCGGCCAGCAGTTCGTAGAGGACGGTGGCCAGCGCGTAGATGTCGACGGAGGCGCGCGGCGGCAGGCCCTCGACCAGCTCGGGGGCGAGGTAGTCGGGGGTGCCGATGATGCCGCGCGGGGTCTGCGCCGTACCGCCCCCGGCGCCCGTACCGCCGTCCGCGCCGGACTGCGCGCCGGACTGGCGGAGCAGGGCCGTACGGCGCGGGGAGTCGATGAGCTTCGCGATCCCGAAATCCGTCAGCAGCGCGGGCGGCGCACCGCCCGGACCGGCCTGGGCACGCGCGTCGAGCAGCACGTTCTCCGGCTTGACGTCCCGGTGCACGATGCCGGCCGCGTGCGCGGCGGCGAGCGCGTCCGCCACGTCCACGGCGATCGCCACCGCCGCCTCGGGCGCCAGCCGCCGGTCGTGCTCCAGCCTCGTACGCAGGTCGGTGCCGCGTACGAGGTCCATCACGAGCGCCACCTCGTCGCCGTCCGCGACGAGGTCGCGGAGGCCGACCACGCGCGGGTGGTCGAGCGACTGGAGCGCGGTGCGCTCCGCCACGAAGCGGTCCACGAGGTCCTGGTCGGACGCGAGGTCCTCGCGGAGGATCTTGACGGCGACGGGACCGTCCGGCCCCTCGCCGAGCCAGACCGTGCCCGCGCTGCCGCGCCCCAGGACCTGGTGCGCGGTGTAGCGACTGCCGATCTTCCGTGCCACCATCCGTCCCTCGCTGATCCGAGTGGGCCACCGGGCAGGATGCCGCCGGTGGCCGGGAGTGAGCCGAGTGAGCCAGCGCCTCCGTCGCGGAACAGCCGTCACGGGACGGGGCGCGTCACGGCGACAAAGCTACGCGCCGCCGGGCCCCCGGGAAGCCCATACGGAGGTCATTCGTCGCCCGGAGGCATGAATTGCCCCCTGGAAGTCGACAAATCACCGGACTGACGGACCCGGAGGGCGCACCGGACGGCCGACGGGCGCACCTGCCGGAGGTACGGCGGGTGCGCCCGTGGACGGACGTACGGGTGAGGCGGGACGTACGGGTGAGGCGCGCGTACGCGTGGTGCGTACGGGTCAGCCCCCGGCCTTCTCGACCAGGTCCCGCATCTCGCCGAACAGGTCCTGGGTCTTCTCCCAGAAGCTCTTCCCCTCGTCCCACCACTCCGGGACGGGCGTGAAGTTCCAGATCAGCACACCGATGACGACGAGGATCAGGACCATGAACAGGCAGCCCTTGAGGCAGCCGAGGCCCGGGATGCGCATCGGGTTCGCGCTGCCCCGGCGCGGCTGCTGGGGCTGCCGCGGTTGCTGGGGCGCGGGCGGCTGGGGCTCGTACCGCTGGGGCGGCGGCTGCTGACGGCGCCGGGACGGCGCGGGCTGCTGCGGGGGCGCGTACTGCTGCTGCTGGGGCGGCGGTTGCTGCTGCGCGCGCTGCCGACGCTGCTGCGGCTGCCTGGGCGACTGCTGCGGCTGTTGCGGCTGCTGGCGCTGCGGGCGGCGGCGGAGCGGGTCGAGGCTCGGGTCGAGCGGCTGGACCTGCGTCTGCTCGTTCCGGTCGCGGGCGGCGCGCAGCTGGCTCTGCCACGGGTGCGGGCCGTCCGGCTGCTGCGGGGACTGCGGCGGGCCGCCGGGGCCGGTCTGCGGCATGACGTTCGTGGCCGCGTTCGGGTCGTAGCCCTGACCGCCGGAACCGCCGGGGCCGGTCTGCGGCATGACGTTCGTGGCCGCGTTCGGGTCGTAGCCCTGGCCACCGGGACCACCGGGGCCGGTCTGCGGCATGACGTTCGTGGCCGCGTTCGGATCGTAACCCTGGCCGCCCTGGCCGGTGTTGGGCAGCACCTGGGTGGGCGCCGCGTCGCCGCTGAGCTGCCCCTCCGGGACGGTGGCGGGCTGCGGGTCCGGCACCAGCAGCGCGGCGACGCCGAGCGCCGCGCGCGCCTGGTCGGGCGTGGCGCCCGCGCCGACACCGGCGGCGACCGTACGCAGCGCGTGCGCGAGGTTCGCGGCGCCGGGGCGCTCCTCGGGCCGCTTGCGCAGACACGTCTCGATGACGGTCCACAGCGGGTCGGGCAGGCCCGGCGGGCGCTGCGGCTGCTCACCGAGGTGGCGGTGGAGCACCTCCAGGGAGGTGCCGCCGCTGAACGGGGGCCGCCCCGCGACGAGTTCGTACAGCAGGATGCCCGCGCCGTAGATGTCGACGGCGGACGTCTGCGGCCTGCCCTCGGCCGACTCCGGCGCCACGTACGCGGGCGTGCCGACGAACTCCTGCGTACGCGTCAGCCCCGGGGAGTCCGCCAGCCGCGCGATACCGAAGTCGGTGAGCAGCGGGCGCATGCCGTGGGGGCCCTCGGAGAGGAGGACGTTGGCCGGTTTCAGGTCGCGGTGCACGACGCCGTCGGCGTGGCTGGCGGCGAGCGCGTCGGCGACCTGCGCGGTCACCAGGGCGGCGCCGATCGGCGAGAACGGGCCGTTCTCACGGAGGTAGCGGTGCAGGTCCGGGCCCTCGACCAGGTCCATCACCAGGGCGAGGAGGTCGCCCTCGACGACGAGGTCGCGGGTGCGCACGATGTTCTCGTGGGTGAGCCGCAGGAGGACGGAGCGCTCGCGCAGGAAGCGCATCACCACGTCCGGGTCGTTGGCCAGCTCCTCCTTGAGCACCTTGATCGCGACGGTCTCGCCGGGCTGTCCGGCGACCGCCGCCTCGGAGCCCGCGACCTCGCGCTGGCGGGCCCTCCAGACGGTGCCCGTGGCGCCGCGTCCCAGCTGCTCCTCGAGCAGGTATTTGCTGCCTACCGGCCGCACGTCATGCGCTCCCTGCTGGTCTGTCCGGTCGTGCCGTCCCGCACACTGTAATGCCGTCCGAACGCCGTCCCGATGGCGCCCGGCGGGCGCTTCCCCGCCGCGTGTGCGGAGCGGGCCCGGACCGTACCGGCCGGGTGGCGCCCGGGTGGACTCCGTCTACCCCGGCTTCCCCGGGAAGACGCGTCGTACGGGGCACCGGTTGCGTGCGCGGCGGGTCCGATCGCGTACGGCGGTCCCGCGCGGAGCCCGTACGGCGGTCCCGCGCGGAGCCCGTACGCCGTCCGCGCGCCGCCCCCGCCGTGCCCCTCCGTGACGGTGGTCGGGGCGACGGGCCGGGGCGTGGCCGGGAACGGCGGAGGTCCGTAGCGGAACGGTCGACACCGATCGTGATTGGTCGGGCACAGTCCCGAACAGGCACTCTTGCGCTCCGGCCCGCGCATTCAAGATCATTGGGGCGCGACGACGGGGTGGGATGTCCGTACCGGGTGCGAAGATGCATCCAGCACGGAGCGTTGGTGGGACCGGGAGGGGCCGATGCAGATCCGTCTGACTGTCCTCGTGTCGCGTGGCGGCCAAGCCGCGGCGCGACCCTGCGACGTGCTCGTGACCGCGCCGCCGGGCACCGTGCTCGCCGCCGTGACCGACTCCCTGGCGGCGACCGTCGCCGGAGCGACGGGCGGCGCCGCCGACGGCCCGTCACCCGGCGGCCAGGGCGCGCCGCCCGGACCCGGCGCGCACGACGCGGTGACCGTCCACCACGGCACGGAGCGGCTCGACCCGCAGCGCCGGGTGATCGGTGAACCGCCGCTGATAGACGGCGCGGTGCTCGCGCTGTACGGCCCCGCGGCGCCGCCGCCCGCGTCGGCGTACGGCCCGGCGAAGGCCCGGTTGCACGTCACCGCCGGGCCGGACGCGGGCGGCGTCCACCTGCTGCACGGCGGCGCGGTGCAGCTCGGCCGCTCCGCCGACGCGGACGTGGCGCTGGACGACCCCGACGTGTCCCGGCTGCACTGCACGGTCACCGTCACCGACGGCGGCGCCGTCACCGTGACGGACCTCGCCTCCACCAACGGCACCAGCGTCGACGGCACCGCCGTCGACGGCCGCCCCGCGATGCTGCGCACCGGCGCGGTGTTACGGCTCGGGGAGTCGGCGGTCCGGCTGGAGGCGTCGCCGCCCGCCGCCGCGCCGCCCGCTTCCCTGCCGACCGTCCCGGACGGCGAGGGGCAGTTGCGGCTGGCGCCGGACGGCGCGCGGGACGAGGCGTACGGGACGGACGGCGGCGCGCACGGGCACCGCGACGGACAGGACGACGACGGCCGCGCCCGCCGGGCGGGCGCACCGCCCGCCCGGCACGAGGCGGCGGCCCCGGGCGGGCCGGGCACCGCCTCCGCCCACGCGTACGCGCCGGTGGCCCCCTTCCCCGGCGAGGGCACCCGCGGCGCCGGGTGGGCCGGACCGCCGGACGCCGACGGCCGGGCGTACGGGCCGGGCTCCCGCACGGGCCCGGACGGCGGCGCGGACGACCAGCGCGCGCGGCGCGGGCGCGGGCTGGGCGCCTGGGCGCGGCGGCTGGCCGGACCCGGCGACGCGGACGACGAGGGCGGCGCGGGCGGGCCGTACGGCGCCCGGACCAGCGGCCCCACCCCGGCCGAGACCGCCGCGTGGGACGCGCGTTGGCCGGACCCGGCGACCGTGCTGCTCACCGCGCTCGGCCCCGGCCCCCGGCTGTGGGAGCGCGGCCCGGACGACCCGGAGGCGCTGACCGTACGGCTGGGACGGGCGCACCGCAGCGACGGTTCCGGCGGCCCGGTGACGCTGTGCCTGCCGGAGGAGGGCTCCGTCGGGCTGGCGGGCCCGCGCCCCCGGCTGGCCGCGCTGGCCCGCTCGGTGCTGGCGCAGCTCGCCGCGCTGCACGCGCCGGGCACGCTGGAGATCGTGCTGGTCTCGGCCGACCGCGGGCGGAGCGTGGCGAGCCGCACGGACGAGTGGGGCTGGCTCGGCTGGCTGCCGCACGTACGCCCCGGGCAGGGTCAGGACTGTCGGCTGCTGCTGGCGTACGACACCGAGCAGGCCGCCGCCCGTACCGCGGAGCTGGCCCGGCGGCTGGACGAGAGCGCGGCGGCACGGGCCGGGCGCGGCCCGGCGGGCGACGCGCCCCGGCGGCCGTACACGGTGCTCGTCGTCGACGGCGACCCCGGCACCGCCGAGCTGCGCCGGTCCGTGACGCGGCTGGTGCGCGAGGGCCCGGCCGCGGGGGTGCACGTGCTGTGCCTCGCCGACACCGCGCCCGCCTCCCCCACCTCGCCGCTGGCGGCGACGGTGGAGTCGGCCCGCGCGGTCGCGCCGCCGTTCGCCGCCTGCGCCACGCTGGCGCTGCTGAGCGGCGCGGTCGCGACGGCGGTACGGGTGGTGCGGCGGGCCCCGGCGGAGTCCGCGCCACCGGGTGGGACAGGCGCGGCGGGCGGCCCGGAGGGGCCCTCGCGGCGGGAGGCTCCGGACGAGGCGTACGCGCCCGCCGGACCCGGCATGGCGTACGGCGGCGGGTGCGGCGACGGCCTGGTGAACGGCACGATAGCGGCGATGGACGGCGTCTCCGGCGCCTGGGCGGAGCGGTTCGCGCGGGCGCTGGCGCCCCTGCGCGAGGCCGAGCCGGCGGGCGGCGGCGGGGACGCCCGCGCGCGGGCGCTCGGCAGCGCGCTGCCGCAGAGCTGCCGCCTGCTCGACGAATTGGGACTGGCCCGCGCGACCCCGGCGGCGGTGCTCGCCCGCTGGGGCGCGACCGGCGCCACGGGCGGCAACACGAGCGGCGCCGCGACCGGCCGCGCCCCGCTGGTCCTCGGCGCCGGACCGCGCGGCACCGTGGGCACGGACCTGGCGGCGGACCGCGGGCACGCCACGGTCACCGGCCCGCCCGGTTCCGGGCGCACCGAGCTGCTCCGCGCCGTCGCCGCCTCCCTCTCCGCCGGGGAACGCCCCGACCGGCTGGGCCTCGTCCTCGTCGACGGCGGGGGCGGCGCGCGCGACGGCGGGCTCCGGGTCTGCGCCGACCTGCCGCACGTCACCTCGTACCTCACGACGGGCGACCCGGTGCGCATGCGGGAGTTCGCGCAGGCGCTGAGCGGCGAGCTGAAGCGCCGCGCGGAGCTGGTCGGGGAGCACGGCACGTACGAGGACCTCGTACGGGACGCCGCGCCCCCCGGCTCCGGTCGGGACGCGGCACGGGGGCGGAGACCCGCGACCGGGCACGGCGCGACGGGCGACGGGCCCGCGGAGCACGGCACTTCGGGCCAGACGGCTTCGGGCCGGGCGGCCCCGGGCCAGGGCGATTCCGGCCAGGGCCCGGCCGGGCACGCGCGCACGGACGCGCGGAGCACGGACGCGCGGATCGTGGCGCCGCGGCGGCCGGTGGAGGGCGACCTCGGCCCGTCGCGCGTACGGCCCGCGGCGCCCGCCGACGGCGCGGGGCCGGGCCCGGCGGCGGGGCCGCCGCCCCGGCTGGTGGTCCTCGTGGACGACGTCGACGCGCTCGTCGACCCCGGCCTGGGCGACCCCGGCCGCCCGGCGGCGGGTTCCGTGGTGCGCGCGCTGGAGTCGGTGGCGCGGGACGGCGTACGGCTCGGGGTGCACCTCGTCACGGCGTCCGGGCGGCCGGACCGCACCGGCCGGAGCGTCCTCGGCCGGGACGCCGCCGTACGGGTCGAGCTGGCCGGGCGGGACGGCGAGGAGGCGACGCCGGGCCGGGGCCTGGTGCGGCTGCCCGACGGCAGCGCGATCCCGTTCCAGGCGGGGCGGGTGACGGGCCGCATCCCCCGTACGGCCACGGTCCGCCCCACGGTGGTGCCGCTGGACTGGGCGCGCCTGGGCGACCCGCCGACGCGGCGGCCCGTACGGGAGCTGGGGAACGGACCGACGGACCTGGCGTTGCTCGCGAGCGCGATGGAGCGGGCGGCGAAGTCCCTGGGTACGGCGGCGGGTTCGCCCGGCGCGGCGGGTACGGCGAGCCCCGCGGGCGGGTCCGGGCCCGAGGGCCCCGGCACGGGCACGGCCGGGCGCGGTGAGCCGGGGCGGGACGCGGCGCGCGGCACGGGCGGCGGGTCCGGTGGCGCGGCCGAACCGGGCCTGGCGCGCAGCCGCTCCCGCTCGACGCGGTGACGCCGGGCCCGGCGACCCCGACGCGGTGACCCCGACCCCGTGACGGCGCGCGGCCCCCGTCCCCGGGGGCCGCCGCCCGCCGCGCTACAGCGTCTCGCTGAGCGAGTCCGCCAGCCGCCGCCGCGACACCCGTGCCGCCGGTACGAGCGACGCCGCCGCCGCGCCCACCACGGCCGCCACCCCCAGCCCTGTGAGCGTCCACGGCGCGGGCAGCTGCGCGATGCCCGCGCCCATGCCGCTCACCCGCCCCTGCGTGTCGATCAGCCAGCCGCTGAGCAGCACCCCCGTACCCGTCCCGGCCACCGTCGCCGCCAGCGTCAGGAACGCGGTGGACGCGACGACCACCGCGCTCACCTGACGCGGCGTCAGCCCGACGGCGCGCAGGGCGAGCAGGTCGCGGCCCCGGTCCCGTACGCACGCGCCGACCGCCGTCAGCAGCTCCGTGAGGACGATCAGCGCGAGGACCCCGATCATCCCGGCGATGGCCCACCGGGCGGGCGTGAGGCCGTCGGCGGGGTTGGGCACCTCGGTGATCTCCAGGCCGCCGTCGACCCCGTCGCCCAGTTCGGCGCCGACCGCGCGGGGGTCGGCGCCGGGCCGCAGCTCCAGCAGGGAGAAGTCCTGGCGCAGCCCCGGGTCGCGTTCGCGGAGGGTGTCGAGGGTGGTGGAGACGACGCGCCCGCCCTCGGTCGGCTCCAGGTTGCGGCCGACGAGGTGCAGGATCTGCGGGCGGCCCTCGACCGTCATCCGCACCCAGTCCCCGACGTCGGCCTGGAGCAGGTCGAGCAGCCCCTCCCCCGCGACCGCCTCGTCGGGTCCGGTCGGGCGGCGGCCCTCGGCCAGCGCGAACGGGTACGGGTCGGCGGCCGTGCCGACGCCGCGCAGCGTGATGGTGCCCGTCTGGCCGGGGACGAGCGCGTCGACCTCGGTGCTGGGGTGGACGGCCCGGACGTCGGGGTGCGCGGCGAGGCGGCGCCGGTCGGCGCGTTCGCCGTCGCGCGCGTCCCGTTCGCCGTGGTGGGCGTCCCGCGCGTCGTACGTGCCGCGCGCGGAGAGCGCGGCGGGCAGGCCGACCTCCTCGGGGTGGCTCTCGAAGCGGTCGATGGTGGCCCACACGCTGAGCGCCACGGTGATCAGCATCAGCGGTACGGCCAGCCGCAGCACCGACGTCGCCGCGCGGGCCCGGCGCGGGAAGGCGCTGCGCCAGCCGAGCAGCAGCGTCGACGACCCGGCGAGGGCCAGCGCCCGGCGGGTGGCGCGGGACATCGGCCGTACCGCCGGGGGCGCGACCCGTACGGCGGGGACCGGCGGCACCCGCCCCGCCCGCCAGGCGGCGAGCCCCGCGGTGACCGCGATGAGCAGGACGGCCCCGGCGGGCAGGCCGAGCAACAGCGCGAGGTGGCCGGGGAGTTGCTGCCACACGGCGACGGCCTCACCGATCTGCCCGGGGACGTGCGGGCCGACGGCGAGGAGGGTGCCGGTGCCGAGGGCGACGGCCAGTACGGCCATCGCGACGTGCTGGATGAGCAGCGAGCCGACGAGCTGGGCGGGCGTGAAGCCGATCGCCTTGAGCATGGAGATGTCGCGCAGCTGACCCCGTACGCGGGTGCTGATCGCGCCGGACGCCACCAGCGCCCCGGCCAGCAGCGCGCCGAGGCCGAAGACCCCGAACACGAGGCCCAGCAGCCGGTACCCGCCCTCCGCGTCGGCCCGCGCCTCCTGCCACTTGGTGACGTTGGTGACCTGGTCCGAGCCGAGTTCGGTGACCGCGCGCTGGACGACGAAGTCGGTGTCGCCGGGGTCACCGAGCCGCAGCCCGACGGTCTGGCCCCGGCTCTTGCGCTCGGTGGTGTCGAGCGTGCGGGGCAGGACCCAGCCGACGCCGGGTTCCTCGCCGGGGCGGTAGTGCGGTTCGGCGGTCTCGGCCACGCCGACGACCTCCAGCGTCCGGGACGAGCCGCCACGGCCGGGGAACGTGAGCGTGTCACCGGGCTCGGCCCACATGGCCTCCGCGAGGGACTCCTCCAGCACGATGCCGTCGTACGCGGAGCCCTGGCCGCGCGCGCCCTCACCCCGTACGCCCTCGTCCCGTACGTCCCCGGCGCCGCCGCGCCCGCCCGTGCCGCCGCCGTCCGGGGCGGAGGCGTCCGCCGGGGTGTCCTCCAGCCAGTCCCCGGACAGCAGTTGGGGACCGGCGACGTCCGGCGGGGCGCCCGCGTCCGCCGCCCGCATCTCGACCATCGCGCGCACGCCGCGGAACTCCACCGTCGTACGGGCGGTGCGGAACGGCCCCGACACCCCCGTCACCTCGTCCAGCCGCGACAGCCCCGCGGTGTCCGTACCGGCGCTGGTGCTCAGCCAGACGTGCGCGCCGCGGGTCTGGGTGAAGATCCGCTCCCAGGGGTTGGTGGCGTAGCTGAACAGCGCGGCGGCGAGCAGCAGCGAGGCGATGACCCCGGCGGTGGCCAGCACGCTGAACAGCGCCTGCCCCCGGTTCGCGCGCAGGTCGGCGTGGGTCCAGCGCAGGGTGGCGCGTACGGTCATGGGTCGAGTTCCAGCACGCCCGACACCCCGCCGTACGGGCTGGCCGACCTGCCGCCGAGGTCCGCGTCGTCCGCGATCCGGCCGTCGAAGAAGCTGATCACCCGGTCCGCGGCGCTGGCCATCCGCGCGTCGTGGGTGACCATCAGGATGGTCTGGCCGGTGCGGTGGAAGGCCGACAGCAGCCGCAGCACCTCGCGGGTGCCGGTGCTGTCGAGGCTGCCCGCGGGTTCGTCCGCGAGCAGCAGGCTGGGCTTGTTGACGAGGGCACGGGCGAGGGCGACGCGCTGCTGCTCGCCGCCGGACAGCTCGTACGGCATGGCCCGTTCCTTGCCCGCCATGCGCAGCCGCTCCAGCAGCTCCGTACGGGAGTCGCGCGCGGCGCGCGGGGAGGCGCCCGCGAGCAGGGCGGGCAGCTCGATGTTGTCCGCGACGGTCAGGTTCGACACGAGGTTGAAGAACTGGAAGACGACGCCGATGCCGCCGCGCCGCAGCACCGCCCAACGGGCCTCGCTGAGCCCGTCCACGCGGCGGCCGTCGATCCAGATGCGCCCGCTGTCGGGCCGCTGGAGGCCGCCGAGCAGGTGCAGGAGCGTGGACTTCCCGGCGCCGGAGGGGCCGGTCACGGCGACGAACTCGCCGCGTTCCACGCGGAGTCCGACGCCGCGCACCGCCCGTACGGGGGTGCCCTCGCCGTGGTGGGTCTTCGTCAGCCCCTCGGCGCGGACGATCGCGTCGCCGCCGCCACCGGCCGTACCGCCCGGGTCCGTCCCGCCGGGGGCGGCCGGGGGTTCGTCAGCGGTCATGCGCCCTCATTCCGCGGCTCGCGCCCGCTCGTTCCGGCTCATTCCAGCTCCTCCTGGCAGCGTTCCAGCCAGTCGAGGTCGGCCTGCAGGTGCAGTATCGCGCCCTCGATCAGCAGCTGGGAGATCCGGTGGTCCTCCTCGCCCCCGTCGTCGGCCGTGCTGAGGCGCGACAACTGCCGCATGGTGTTGAGGTACTGCCGCCGCTGCCGGTTGATCAGCGCGATCCGGTCGGCCATCCCGGTGTGCGAGGCGAGTGCGAGTTTCATGAAGAACTCGTCCCGTACGCGGGGCTCCTCCGTCGTCTCCTCGAACCACGCGAGTACGGCCTCCCGCCCGGCGTCGGTCAGCACGTAGATGCGCTTGTTGGGCCGGCTGGCCTGCTCGACGTCCTCGCCCGCGATCAGGCCCGCCTTCTCCAGGCGTCCCAGGGTGACGTAGATCTGGCCGACGTTGGGCTGAGGGTACGCCGTGCCCAGGAGCTTCTCAAGGTGCTGCTTCAGCTCGTAGCCGTGGGCGGGGCCGCGCGCGAGGAGGGCAAGGAGCGGCAGACGCAAGCGCGCTCTCCTCCTCCTGTTTCCGGTGGCCGTGGGGGTGTCCCTCGGCTCGCCGTCGAGCCGGGCGCGAGGCGGCGTGCGGACGCGTCAGCCCGCCCCCCGGCGCCGCTCATCGCGTCTAGTATCGCCCATGCCTAACGGGTATATATGAGCCCCAGACACCGGGGCAAGGAACCCTTTGCCGATGCACGAGGAGGCAAAGAATGCGCTGGACGCGGGCTGCCGGACGCGGCCTGCTGGCCGCCGTCGTGGTCCTGTCCGGATACGCCGGATTCACGCCGCAGCCCGTCGGGGCCGCCGACCGGGGCCCGTTGACGCTGGTCACGGCGGACGACCTGACGCAGTACCTGAAGCCGGTGCTGGACGACTGGAACGCGGACCACCCCGACCAGCAGGTCGAGTTGGTCGAACTGCCCGAGTCCGCCGACGAGTCCCGCTCGCAGCTGATCACCGAGCTGCGGTCGGGCAGCAGCCGCTACGACGTGCTGAACATCGACGTCTCCTGGACGTCCGAGTTCGCCGCGGCAGGCTGGATCTCGCCCCTCGAACGGGACCGTTTCGCGCTGGACGCGTTCCTGCGGCCGGTGGTGGACACCGGCACGTTCGACCACCGGCTGTACGCCGTCCCGTACGTCACCAACGCCGGGCTCCTCTACTACCGCAAGGACGTGCTCGACCGCGAGCACGAACGCCCCCCGCGCACCTGGGACGAACTGGCCCGGCTCGCCCGTACGGTCGCCCCCCGGCACGGACTCGACGGCTACGCCGGGCAGTTCCTGCCGTACGAGGGGCTGACCGCGAACGTCACCGAGGCCGTGCTGTCGTCCGGCGGCTCGCTCCTCGCGGACGAGGGCGCGCGGGTCACCGTGGACGGGCACGCGCGCCAGGCGCTGGAGTTCCTCGCGCGGGGCGTACGGGAGGGCTGGATTCCGCGGGCGGCGCTGGACTACAAGGAGGAGGAGTCCCGGAAGGCGTTCCAGGACGGGAAGCTGCTGTTCCTGCGGAACTGGCCGTACGTGCACGCGCTCGCGGGCGGCGCCGGGTCGCGGGTGGCGGACCGGTTCGGGACCGTGCCGCTGCCGGGGCCGCACGGGCCGGGCACAAGCGTGCTCGGCGGCTCGAACCTGGCGGTCAACTCCCGGTCCCGGCACCGGGAGTCGGCCGCGAAGCTGATCGCGTACCTGACCAGCGAGAAGGTGCAGCGACGCGTGCTCACGGAGGGCGGGTTGCCGCCCGTACGCGCAGACCTCTATACCGATCCGGCCCTCGTGCGGGACCATCCCTATCTGCCGACCCTTCGGCAGAGCGTCCTGAGCGCGGCGCCGCGGACCAAAAGTCCGCGCTACGACCAGGTGACACTCGCCGTACAGGCGGTCACCGACGACGTGCTGGCGCTCCGGCAGACACCGGGGCAGGCCGTCGACCGGCTGCGGCGTGAGCTGGAGGAGATCGCCCGCCGGGGCTGATCCGGGCACGGGGCAGGGGCGTACGGCGGCGGGTGGACGGGCCCGTGGGGTGCGACGGCGAGCGGCCTACTTATCAGTTAGGTAACTGCGGGGCAGTCAACGTCGGTCATTTAGGGGCATTACCTGAGGTGGCCTGTACCGCCGTTGACACGTGCTGGTCATCTCTACCTAACATGCATGCACTCGACGGCGAGTGATGGCCGTCACCCCTGCGCTCCTCCGACGAACAGGTCAGCGAACGATGTTGACAACCCCGGCCGGTGACGGCCTCCACCGCCCTGCCCCCGACGGCTGGTGGCGGGACGCGGTGATCTACCAGGTGTACGTCCGCAGCTTCCTGGACAGCACCGGCGACGGGATCGGCGACCTGGCGGGCGTCAGAGCCGGCCTGCCGTACCTCCGCAAGCTCGGCGTCGACGGCATCTGGCTCAGCCCGTTCTACCCCTCCCCGCAGCACGACCACGGCTACGACGTCGCCGACTACCGCGACGTCGACCCGGTCTACGGGGACCTGGCCGAGTTCGACCGGCTGGTGGCCGACGCGCGACGGCTCGGCCTGAAGGTCCTGCTCGACATCGTGCCCAACCACTGCTCCAGCGACCACGCCTGGTTCCAGACGGCGCTCGCGAGCGAACCCGGCAGCGACGCCCGCGCCCGGTTCCACTTCCAGCCCGGCCGGGGCCCGGACGGCGACGAGCCGCCGAACAACTGGCACGCCATGTTCGGCGGTCCGGCCTGGAGCCGGGTCACCGAGGCGGACGGCACGCCCGGCGAGTGGTACCTGCACCTCTTCACCCCCGAGCAGCCCGACCTCAACTGGCGGGACCCGCGCGTCGCCGCCGACTTCGACGACACCCTCCGCTTCTGGCTGGACCGCGGCATCGACGGCTTCCGCGTCGACGTCGCCGCGGGCCTGTTCAAGAACCCGGAGCTGCCCGACTCGCCGGACCCGCGCGCCGACGAACGCTCCCGCGACTCGGTCAACCAGCTCGCCTGGAACCAGCCCGAGGTGCACGACGTGTGGCGCCGCTGGCGCGCTCTGTGCGAGGAGTACACCGCCAAGGACGGCTGCGACCGGCTGCTCGTCGGCGAGGTCTCGGTGCCCACCCCGCAGGAGCACGCCCGCTACATCCGCCCCGACGAACTGCACCAGGCGTTCTTCTTCGACCTGCTGAGCGCGCCCTGGCGGGCCGACGCCTTCCGCAAGTCGATCGGTGACGCGATGTACGACATCGTCGGTACGGGCTCCACCACCACCTGGGTGCTCAACAACCACGACCAGGTGCGGTCCGTGACCCGCTACGCGGGCGAACCGGGCCTGGAGAGCAGCGGGTTGGGCTCCGAGCGCGCCCGCGCGGCGGCCCTGCTGATGCTCGCGCTGCCCGGTGCCGCGTACGTCTACCAGGGCGAGGAACTCGGCCTGCCCGAGGTCGTGGACCTGCCCGACGAGCTGCTCACCGACCCCATCTTCCGCCGCACCGGCAGCCGTAGCCGGGTCCGCGACGGGTGCCGGGTGCCGCTGCCCTGGTCCGGCCCGGTGTCGCCGTTCGGCTTCACCTCCGGGGTCGAGGGCGCGCAGCCGTGGCTGCCGCAGCCCGAGTGGTTCGCGGAGCACTCCACGGACCGCGCCGTGGCGGACCCCGGCTCGTTCTGGCACCTCTACCGCGAGGCGCTGCAACTGCGCCGCAGCATGCCGCAGCTCGGCAGCGGCGACATGCGGTGGCTGGACTCGCCGCCGGACGTGCTCGCGTTCGTCCGCGGTGACGGGCTGGTCTGCGCCGTCAACTTCGGTACGTCCCCCGTGGAAGCGCCCGTTCCGGGCACACTGCTGCTGGCCAGCGGGCCGTGCGAGGGGCCGGTCCTGCCGGGCTCCACCGCGGCGTGGTGGATCACCGACCACGTCACCGCCTGAGGCCGGGCACCCGCGGCGGGCTCCCCACCCGCCGCGGGCCGACCGCACCACCGCTCCACCCGGCGCCGCCGCTCGACCCGCTCACCTCGGCGCCGTTCCCCCGCGGCACCCGCCGCACCCGCCGCACCCCGTCCCCGTTCCGGAGCCTCCCCGGCTCCACCGAAGCATTCGACCGACCTGGAAGGAATGTCCGTGAAACGACGCGAAGCACCACCCGGCAGGACGGCGGCGCCACCGACGGCCGTACGTCCCGCCGCGTACCGGAGGACGCGCACCGGCGTGCGTACCGCCACCGCCGTCGCCGCCGCGCTCGCCCTGTCGCTGACCTCGGCGTGCAGCGGGGACGGCGGGGACGACGACGGCGGTGCGAGCGAGAAGCGCACGGTGAGACTGCCGAACCTCAAGGGCGAGAAGATCCAGGTGGCCGCCGTCTGGACCGGGCCCGAGGAGGAGAACTTCCGCAAGGTCCTCGACGAGTTCGAGAAGCGCACCGGCGCGACCGTCGAGTTCGTGCCGACCGGCGACAACGTCGCCACGTTCCTCGGCTCGAAGATCGGCGGCGGCGCCCCGCCGGACGTCGCGATGCTGCCGCAGGTCGGCGTGCTGCGGCAGTTCGCGGAGAAGAAGTGGCTGAAGCCGCTCGACGACGCCACGACGCAGCAGCTGAACAAGAACTTCTCCAAGGGCTGGCAGGACCTCGGCTCCCACGAGGGCGAGCAGTACGGCGTCTACTTCAAGGCCGCCAACAAGTCGCTGATGTGGTACAACACGGCGGCGTACGCGGCCGCGGGCGTCGGTGAGCCGAAGAACTGGGACACGTACCTCGAAGACCTCATGACGATCTCCGACTCCGGCGTCAAGCCGGTGTCGGTCGGCGGCGCGGACGGCTGGACGCTCACCGACTGGTTCGAGAACGTCTACCTCTCGCAGGCGGGTCCCGAGAAGTACGACCAGTTGGCCGCGCACGAGATCAAGTGGACCGACCCGTCCGTGAAGAAGGCGCTCACGACGCTCGGCCAGCTGTTCGGCGACGACCTGCTGCTGTCCGGCGGGAACGAGGGCGCGCTCCAGACGCCGTTCCCCGAGTCGGTCACCAAGACGTTCACCGACTTCGACGCGCCCGAGGCGGCCGTCGTCTTCGAGGCCGACTTCGTCGGCGTCAACGTGCAGAACGACACCAAGGCGGAGATCGGCGAGGACGTGAAGGTCTTCCCGTTCCCCCGCGTCGGCGCCAAGGAGCCGGTCGTGACCGGCGGCGACGTGGCCGTGGGGCTGAAGGACAGCAAGGCCGCGAAGGCCATGCTGACCTTCCTCGCCTCGACGGACGCGGCGGGCGTGATGGCGGAGCAGGGCGGCTTCATCTCGCCCAACAAGGCGCTGGACAGGGCGGCCTACCCGAACGACGTGCAGCGCGAGATCGCCAAGGCGCTCACCGACGCGGGTGACGACTTCCGCTTCGACATGTCCGACCAGGCCCCCGCCGCGTTCGGCGGCACCAAGGGCGCGGGCGAGTGGAAGGCGCTCCAGGACTTCCTGAAGAACCCCGACGACGTGGCGGGCGCCCAGAAGGCCCTGGAAGCTTCCGCCGCCAAGGCATTCGAGAACTGAGGCGGAGGCGGACCAACATGTCGTCGCACATCACCGCGGACGGCCCGGGAACCCCCGTCGCAGACGGACCCGGCGGACGCGGCACACCCAAGAACCCCGCACCGGACGGCCGGGGCGGCGCCAAGCCGTCGTCGGGCCGTACGGGGCCGTGGATCGCGGCGGGCTTCCTGCTGCCCTCGCTGCTGCTGCTCGGGGCGCTGGTCGTCTACCCGATCGTCTACTCCGCGTACCGCAGCTTCTTCGACGCGTCGGGCTCCGGCTTCGTCGGGTTCGACAACTACGCCGACGTGTTCTCCGGCGACGGTCTGACCGCCGTCAAGAACACGCTGGTGTGGGTCATCGTGGCGCCGTCCGTCGCCACCGCGTTCGGCCTGCTCTTCGCGGTGCTGACCGAACGGGTGCGCTGGGGCACGGCGTTCAAGATGGTCGTCTTCATGCCGATGGCGATCTCCATGCTGGCGGCGGGCATCATCTTCGGCCTCGTCTACCAGCAGGACCCCGACCGCGGCGTCGCCAACGCCGTGTGGACCGGCGTCCACGACACGTTCACCGACGACTCGGTGTTCCCCGGCGCCCGGCCGCGTCCCGACGCGGGCCTGGAGAAGCAGGGCGGCGCGTTCACCACCGAGGCGCCGGTGGAGGCCGGTTCGCCCGCGGGGCTGCCGCTCGTCGGCATCCCCCCGGCCGACGTCGGTGACGCCGGTACGGCGAAGGAGGCCGACAAGGGCTCCGGCGGCGAGGTCACCGGCGTGGTCTGGAACGACTTCACCAAGGGCGGTGGCGGCCGGGAGGGCGTCATCGACCCGGGCGAGAAGGCCCTGCCCGGGGTGAAGGTCGAGGCCGTCAAGGACGGGAAGGTCGTCGCGTCCGCCAAGACGTCGGGCGACGGCACGTACTCCCTGCCGAAGGAGGCGGCGGGCGCCCAACTGCGGCTCCCCGCCTCGAACTTCGCCGAGCCGTACAACGGCGTGGACTGGCTCGGCCCGTCCCTGGTGACCCCGGCGATCATCGCCTCGTACATCTGGATGTGGGCCGGTTTCGCCATGGTCCTGATCGCGGCGGGCCTGGCCGGTATCCCGCGTGAGCTGCTGGAGGCCGCCCGGATGGACGGCGCCAACGAGTGGCAGGTCTTCCGCAAGGTGACGGTGCCGCTGCTGGCCCCGATCCTCGGCGTGGTCGTCGTCACGCTCATGATCAACGTCCTGAAGATCTTCGACCTCGTCTACATCATCGCGCCCAGCGCCACCCAGTCCGACGCGAACGTGCTCGCGCTGGAGCTGTACCTGTCGTCCTTCGGCGGCGGCGGCAACCAGGGCTACGGCAGCGCCATCTCGGTCGTCCTGCTGCTCCTGGTGGTGCCGATGATGATCGTCAACATCCGCCGTCTGCGGAAGGAGAACAGCCGATGAGCACCGTGCCCCCCGCGTCGTCGAAGGCCGCGGCAGCGGACCCTTCCGCGGCGCCGACGGCCACCGCACCGGGGTCGGGACGGCCCCGCCCGTCGCTGGCCTCCCGCCTCACCTCGCTGACCGGCGGCGCCGCGACGCAGTTCGTCCTCGTGCTGATCGCGCTGTTCTGGCTGCTGCCGACGGCCGGTCTGCTCGGCTCCTCGTTCCGCGAGTCGTCGGACATCGCGACCTCCGGCTGGTGGCAGGTCTTCACCGACCCGGGCCAGATGACGCTGGGCAACTACGACACGTTGCTCGGCAACGAGGCCATCACCGACTCGCTGCTGGTCACGGCGATGATCACGATTCCTACGACCGTGCTGGTCGTCATCCTGGCGGCGCTGGCCGGATACGCCTTCGCCTGCCTGGACTTCCCCGGCAAGGACTGGTGGTTCCTGCTGGTCGTCGGGCTGCTCGTGGTGCCCGTACAGGTGGCGCTGCTGCCGGTGTCGAAGCTGTTCAACACCCTCGGGCTGTTCGAGACGACACCGGGCGTGGTCCTCTTCCACACCGCCTTCGGACTGCCGTTCGCGGTGTTCCTGCTGCGGAACTTCTTCGCGGAGATCCCGCGCGAGCTGCTGGAGGCGGCGCGGCTGGACGGCGCGGGCGAGATCCGGCTGTTCACCCGGGTCGTGCTGCCGCTGGGCGGCCCGGCGATCGCCTCGCTCTGCATCTTCCAGTTCCTGTGGGTGTGGAACGACATGCTGGTCGCGCTGATCTTCGCGGACGCCGGTTCGCCGCCGATCACCGTGGCGCTCCAGCAGCAGGTGCGGCAGTTCGGGAACAACATCGACGTGCTGGCGCCCGGCGCCTTCGTGTCGATGATCGTGCCGCTCGCGGTGTTCTTCGCCTTCCAGAAGCAGTTCGTGTCCGGCGTGATGGCGGGCGCGGTGAAGTAGCCGCCGCGGGGCGCGCGGTGACCCCGGCGGGCGAGGCACAGTAACCTGCCCCGCTGTGGCGAGTTGGGCCGGACATGGACGACACCCCCGCCGCTGTCCTCGCCACCACCGCCACCGCGCGCCCCGCACCGTCCGGACCCCGTCCGGACCGCACGACGGCCGCGGGCACCCCACTGACCAGGGGTGCCCGCGGCACCGGCCGTATCCGCCTCCCGGCGGGTGCGGCCGTTCGCGTGCGCGCGGTCTGCCCCGGCTGGGTGCTGCTCGGCACCGCGCTCGTCGCCGCTCGGGCGCCGCTCCCCCTCGGGCCGTACGCGCCGGGCGGCGGCCACGGGCCGTACGGCACCGGCACCCTCGCCCCGTACGCCCCGCTGGTCGCCCTCCTCTGCGTCGCCGGGGTGCTGGCCGCCGTCGCCGCCACCGCCCGTGCCCTGCCGCACCTGCCCGCACGGCCCGTCGTCCTGCTCGCCGCGTGCGCGCTCGCCTGGCACCCGCCCGTCGCCGCCTGGCTGACCACCGGTGTACGCGGCCCGCTGTACGCGCTCGCCGTGGCACTGCTGACCGCCGCCCTCGTCCGGGGCGTCGCGTACGGGCGGCTGCTGGGCCCCCGTACGGCCGTCGCCGCGGGCCTGCTCGCGGCGTGCGCGGCGGGCGTACGGCACGACGCGGCCGGGTTCACCGCCGCGTACCCGCTGGTGGTGCTGCTGCGGCTGCCGCGCGGGCACCCGGCCGCGCTGCTGCGCGCCGGGGCGGCGTACGCGGTGGCCGTCGGGCTGCCGTGGTGCGCGGCGCCGCTGTGGCGGCGCGCGGCGGACGGCGCGTGGGGCGCGGAGGGCGTGCCGCGGGCGGGTTCCGCCGTCGTGCCGCTGCTCGCGTGCGCCGTGCTGGGGCTGGCGCTCACCCGGGGCGGCCGGGGTCGGCGGCTGGCCGGGGCGCTGCTGTGGCAGGCCGAACGGCCGTACGTGCGCGGCGTGTTGACGGTGGCCGTCGGCTGCGCCGTGGCGCTGTCGGCGGCGGCACGGCCGGACGCGGCACCCGGGCCGGCGCTCGCGCCCGCGCCGTGCGTGGGCACGGAACGCCCGGCGGAGGTGTTCACCGCGTACGCGCACCGGCTCGGCCTGGCGCGGAGCACCGTGGTGCTGGCGGCGCCGGAGGGGACGCCGTCGGCGGGGCGCGTACGGGTCATGGCGCTGGTGGACGAGGCGGGTGACGGGGCGGGCGGCGGCCCGCGCGACGACGGGCACGGGCACGCGCCCACCCGTACCGTCGCGCACACCGGCGGCCGCACCGACCCGCGCGTCGCCGCCGCGTACGCCGCGCACGACATGCGGGCGCTGCGCCGCCACGTACTGGAGCGCGTACGGCCGGAGTTCGTCCGCGTCGACGCCGGGCTCGCCCGCACCACCGGCCTCACCCCGGACCGGCTCGCCGCGCACGGCTACCACCGGCTGCTGCGCGAGCACGGCGGCGGCGACTACGTGCACCGGGGCGCGCTCACCACCGCGGAACGCCTGCCCGAACTGCGCCGCTGGGCGCGCGCCACGGCGCAGCGGCTATCGTCGGCCGATCGACGGGAGTCCACCTGCGGATGAGAACCTGTCGGGGCCCCGGTCGTCCGGACGTCGCCCCACCGAAGTCCGGCCGCGCCCCGTCGGCGACCGGTCGGCAGCCAGCAGCAGGAAGAGTCTATGAACGGTCGTGCTCCCGAATGAGTCCTCGTCTCACCGTCGTCGTCCCCCTGCGGAACGCGGGGCCCCACCTCCCGGAGTGCCTGCGCTCCCTCGCCGCCCAGACCATGGGCGACCTGGAGGTCCTCCTGGTGGACGACCCGCGGCCCAGAGACGGCACCGCGACGGAGGCGCCCGACGGGACGGCCGAGAAGGCCACCGAGGGGACGGCCGCCGGGGAGACCGCCGAGGAGACCGCCGGGGACGAACAGCTCGCCGCCGTACGGGAGTTCGCCGCCGCTGACGCGCGCTTCCGGGTGGTCGCGCTCACCGCCGACGACACCGGCGACGCCCGTACGGCCGGGGCCCGGCACGCCGACCCCGGCAGCACGTACCTCGCGTTCGCCGACGGCGCGGACGTCGTACCGCCCCGCGCGTACGAGCTGCTGCTCGGCACCCTGGACGAGACCGGCTCCGACCTCGCCACCGGCGCCGTCGAACGGCTCGGCACGGACGACGAGGGGCGCCCGAGCCTCACCCCGTACGGCCCGGTGAAGAAGGCCACCGGCAAGACCCGCAAGCGCACCCACCTCACCGAGCACCGGCCGCTGAACCACGACCGGACGGTGCGGAACAAGGTCTTCCGCCGTACGTTCTGGGACTGGCTCGCCGTCGACTGGCCCGCCGGGGTGACCGGCGAGGGCGCGCTCGCGCCGGACACCGCCGTGGCGCTGCCCGCGCACCACCTCGCCACCTCCGTCGACGTGCTGGAGGACACCGTCTGCCACTGGCGCGAGCCGGACGAGGCGCACACCCCGCGCCCCCGCACCGACCCGGCGGCCCTGCGGGACGCCGTGACCGTCGCGGACGCCGTCAGCCGACGCCTCGGCGAGTGGGCGTCCGACGCGCACAGCGACGTACGGCGGACGGCCCGCGCCGACTACGACACGACGGCGCTGACCAGCGACCTGATGGCGTACCTGAAGGAACTGCCGCGCGCCGACGCGGAGTTCCGCGCCCTCCTCACCGAACTCGGCGGCGGCTTCGTGTCCCGCGCCGGTACGGAGGTCTTCGCGGGCCTGCCGGTCGGCGCGCGCATGAAGTGGGAGCTGGCCCGTACGGGACGTATGGACGACCTGCTCGACGCGCTCGCCTTCGAACGGGACAACCCGCGCGTGTTCCGCGTCAGCGGCGCGCGGGCGCGCGGCGCGGCGTACCTGCGGCCCGACGGCTCCCCCATCGCCGTACCGCGCGGCCTCGCCCGCCCCGCCAAGGGCGACCTGCCGCTGGTCGCCCGGCTCCAGGAGTGCCACTGGCTGCCGGACGGCACCCTGCGGCTGCGCGGCTACGCGTACGTGCGCTCCCTCACCGCCGAACACCCCCGCCAGTCCCGCAAGCTGGGCTGGCTGCGCCGACGCGGCAGCCGGATGCGCACACCGGTGCGCGTACGCACCATCCCGGCGCCCGAGGCGACGGCCAACTCCCGGCAGCGGCTGCACTCGTACGACTCCTCCGGCTTCGAGATCACCGTCGACCCGGCCCGGCTGCTCAAGTCGCTGGGCGACACCCGTACCGGCCTCTGGACACTCGGCCTCGGCGTCCTCACCGGCGGGCTGCTGCGGCACGCCGGGGTCGGCCCCGGCGGCGACGGCTCCGGCAAGCAGCCGCTGGCCCGCGAGACCGGCGACGGGCGGCGGATCGTGCCGGTCTTCCGGCACGGGCAGCTGCGCCTCAGCGTCGAGGAGATCGGCGCGCGCCTCGACGGGCACCGCCCGGTCGACGGCGCGGTGGAGCTGACCGGCACCCTCGGCAAGGGCCGCAAGCCGACCGCCGTGGTCCTGCGGACCGGGCACGGGGAGGCGGAGACCACCCGCGAGTACGAGGTACGCACCGACGGCGGGCGCTTCACCGTACGGGTCCCGCTCGCGGACCTGGCCGCGGCGGGCACCGCGCAGGGCGAGGCGCACGCCGGGGACACCGACGACGCCGACCTGACGGACGGCGCGGGCGGAGCGGACGGCGCGACCGGCGGCGGCGAGGGCGACGGCGGCGACCGGACCGCGGAGGACGGCGAGACGGGGACGGACGGCGAGACGGCGGCGGACGGCGCGGGCCCGGAGGGCGCGCGCACCGACCCGGCCGACACGGCGGACACCGCCGGAGCCGCCACCGCCGGGGACGACACGGCGGGCGGCGACGCGCAGGCGGGCGGCGACGGCACCCGTACGGCCCGCGACGGCGCCACCGCGACGCCCGCGGCCGCGCCGGTCGCGTCGCACACCTGGCGCGCCGGGCTGCTGTTCGCGGACGACTCCCAGTGCCGGATCGTCGCCCCCGACGACACCGCGCTCGGCCGCTACCCGCTGGCCGACGACGGCACCTCCCGCGAACTGTGCCTGGCCCCCGACGCGTCCGGCCACCTCGTCCTCACCGACCGCGCCGTGCAGCCCGTCGCGGACGCGGTCTCCTGGGACGCGGACGGCACGTTCACCCTCACCGGCACCTTCCCGGTGCCCGCCGCGTCGGCGAGCGGGACCGCCGACGCCCACGAGCTGGTCTGGCAGCACAGCGGGCACCACGAGGAGGTGGCCGTCCCCGTCGTGCGCGACGGGGACCGCTTCACCGCCCGGCTGCACCCCGAGGACGCCGCGCCGGGCGGGATGCCGCTGCGCCAGGGCCGCTGGTACCCGTTCTTCCGCGCGCGCGGCGCCGACACCCGCGAGGCGGACGTACCGCTGCGGCTGCGCCCGGAACTCCTCAGCGCGCTGCCCGAGACGTACACGGGCGGCGGCGCCCGCGACTTCACCCTCGAACGGCGCTTCCACGACCGGCCGTTCCTGCTCTCCGGCTCCGTACTGGGCGTACGCGAGCGGGGCGCGTACCGGCAGCACCAGCTCCAGACCGTCCGCTACCCGGCCGCGCGGCGCCGCCCGCTGCGCGACGCCGTGCTCTACAACAGCTTCGACGGCCGCCAGTTCTCCGACTCCCCCCGCGCGGTCCTCGACGAACTGCTGCGGCGCGGCACCGACGTCGAGCACCTGTGGGCCGTACGCGACGGGCAGGCCCTCGTACCGTCCGGCGCGCGCGCCGTCGTGCAGGGCAGCGCGGAGTGGCACGAGGCGCTCGGGCGCTGCCGCTGGCTGGTGGGGAACACGCACTTCCCGCGCTGGTTCGAGCGGCGGGAGGGGCAGGTCGCCGTACAGACGTGGCACGGCACGCCGCTCAAGCGGATCGGGCTGGACCTGGCGGAGACCACGTTCGCCAACCACGAGTACCTCGCCAGTCTCGCCGAGCGGTCCGCGCAGTGGAGCATGCTGCTCTCCCCGAACCGCTTCAGCACACCCATCCTGGCCCGCGCCTTCGGCTACGAGGGCGAGGTCCTGGAGTCGGGCTACCCCCGCAACGACCTGCTCTACGCCGACGACCGCGACGACCGCGCCCGCGCGGTGCGCGAACGGCTGGGCGTCCCGCGGGACAAGCGCGTCGTGCTGTACGCGCCGACCTGGCGGGACGACAACCGCTTCGACCGGAGCAACTGCAAGTTCGACCTGCGCCTCGACCTGGACGCGGCCCGCGCCGCCCTCGGCGAGGACCACGTGCTGCTGGTCCGCAAGCACTACCTGGTGGCGGACGCCGTACCGGGCACCGGCGACGGCTTCGTACGCGACGTGTCCGCGTGGCCGGACATGGCGGAGCTGCTGCTCGTCGCGGACGTCCTCATCACCGACTACTCGTCGATGATGTTCGACTTCGCGCACACCGGTCGGCCGATCCTGTTCTTCACGTACGACCTGGAGCGCTACCGCGACGTGCTGCGCGGCTTCTACTTCGACTTCGAGGAGCGCGCGCCCGGCCCGCTGCTGGCGCACTCGCACGAGGTGGTCGCGGCGCTGGCCGACATCGACGCGGTGGCGGCGGAGTACGACGAGCGGTACGCGCGGTTCCGCGAGGCGTTCTGCGACCTGGACGACGGGCGGGCCTCGGCCCGCGTCGTGGACCGGATGCTCGTGGACCGCGACCCGGGCGGCACGCCCGGGGCCGGGCGCGCGGCGCGTACGGCGGACCCCGCGCGTACGGAGCCCGCGGCGCGGCCGTCGGCGGAGGAGCCGGCGCCCGCCGAGGAGAAGGCGCAGGCACCGGACCCCGCCTGAGCACGCCCCCTGGACGGCCGCGGGGGCCGACCGGCCTTCAGGACCGGTCGGCCCCCGCCGTGCTGTCCGGGGAGACCCCGCTCAGGTCACCGACGGCACCCGCACCTCGGCCGCACCGGACCGCGCGTCCGCGACGCGCGGGGTCCGCGCGGGCTTCCGCTCCGACATCGGCACGACCGCCGGGAGCGCGCTCTCGTCCTCACCGAGGAGCACCCGTCGTACGACCCGCTCGGCGGCGTGCCCGTCCTCCCACGGGCAGAACCGCTCGCGGAACGCCGCCCGCAGCTCCGCCGTACGCGCGCTGTCCCACGCACCGGACGTGAACGCCTCGATCAGCTCGTCCTCGGTGCGCGCCACCACGCCGGGCGTCTCCCCCGGGCGGCCGGAGACCAGCTCGAAGTAGACGCCGCGGGACGCGCTGTACGCCTCCCAGTCCGGGACGTAGCTGATGATCGGGCGGTCGAGCACCGCGTAGTCGAACATCGCCGACGAGTAGTCCGTGATCATCGCGTCGGAGGCGAGGTTCAGCTCCTCGATGCTGGGGTGGCGCGAGACGTCGAGCAGCACACCCCGCTCCTGCAACTCGCTGAGCGCGCTGTTGGCGCCGTAGAAGTAGTGGGTGCGGACCAGCAGGACGTAGCGGTCGCCCAGCGCGCGGCTGACGCGCTCCAGGTCCAGCTCCGGCACGAAGCCCTTGCGGTAGTCCCGCATCGTCGGCGCGTACAGCACCGCCGTCTTGTCCGGCGCGATGCCCAGCCTGCGGCGGATCTCCAGGACGTCCTCGTCGGTGGCGGTGGCGTAGACGTCGTTGCGCGGGTAGCCCGCCTCGACGTGCTGGTACGGGCACGGGTAGACGCGGTCCCACACCTCCGTGGAGTGCGGGTTGGACGACACGCTCCAGTCCCAGCGGGACGCGCGGCGCAGCAGGGCGCCGAAGCTCATGTTCGCCGCCGGGTACTTCTGCTGGTCCAGGCCCATCGACTTGAGCGGCGTGCCGTGGTGCGTCTGGAGGTGGATCTGGCCGGGACGCTTCACCACGAAGTCCGGGAAGTTGACGTTGTTCACCAGGAACCGGGCGCGGGCCATCGTCCGCCAGTAGCGCGGCGACCGCGGCAGCACGTAGTCCGTACCCTCCGGCAGGTCCGGCACCACACCGGGCCGTACGACCCACACGGCGCGCAGGCCCGGCGCCAGCTCCGCGGCCTTCCGCTGGATCGCCGCGGGGTTGCAGGAGACGCCGCGGTCCCAGTAGGCGCTGTAGACGACGAGCTTCTCGTCGACCGGCAGCCGCCGCTGGAACGCGTAGTACGCCTTGTAGACGGCGCGGCCCAGCAGGTGCTTCGCCTTCCGCGACTGCTTGATCAGCTTCCGGCGGGCCGTCTTCGCCCGCTCCAGCAGCGCCATGCCCGTGTACGAGCGCGCCGCGATCAGCCGGAACGGCAGGGCCGCGCGGCCACCGGGCGGGGTGAAGCCGTCCGGGCAGTAGCGGCGGTAGTGCTCGGTGGCGCGGCGGAAGTACTTCCGCCGGTCGTGCGGGTGGACCCGGTCGGGCCGCTGGATGCAGAAGCCGTAGTGGCTGATCATGCGCTCGAAGAGGAGCGGGCGCAGCGAGTCCAGGTGCGGGCGCTCGTCGAGGAACGCGAACAGCGACTCGTACTGCGGGAAGATGTCGAAGTGCTTCCGGCCCGGCGATCTGGTGATCGCGCCCTGCGGCCGCTGCCGGTAGGTGACACAGGCGCGGGGGAGGCAGCCGATGGTCTCGGCGGAGATCATCACCTCGTACGCGAGCGGCGCGTCCTCGTACAGGCCGGGCTGGAACGACAGGCCGTGCCCCTGGTAGAACTCCCGGCGGTACGCCTTGTTCCAGGCCACCGCGAACAGGCGGAGCAGCCGCGGGTTCTCGAACACGCTCTCCGCCTTCGTGCCCGTCGAGGCCAGCAGGTCGCCGAAGATGCTCTCGCGGACGCCGTTCCACCAGTACGAGCGGACGTGGTCGAAGACCAGCACGTCCGGCTCGCCGCACGCCTCCAACCGGCGGGTGATCGCTTCGAGGGCGCCGTCGAGGTAGCTGTCGTCGCTGTCGAGGAAGAGCAGGTAGTCGCCGGTGGCGCGCTCCACGCCCGCGTTGCGGGCGCGGCCGAGGCCGACGTTCTCCGGCAGGTGCAGCACGGTGACGCGGTCGTCGCGCGCGGCGTACTCGTCGAGGATGCGGCCGCTGCCGTCCGGCGAGCAGTCGTCGACCGCGATCACCTCCAGGTCCCGGAACGACTGGCCGAGCACCGAGTCCATGCACTCGCGGAGATATCCCTGCACCTTGAAGACGGGGACGATAACGCTGAGACGGGGCATTTTCACCATTCCTTGGCGGACGAGATCGCCAAGTGCACGCCGTGGGCGGGCAGAAACGATCACCTGGGGCGACGGGCTACCGGCGGTCACCGGCCAGGGCGAGTCCTGTATCCGTGACTTTGACTGTATTCGTATGGATGTATGAGGAAATCTTCTCACAGGGGACCCGCACCCCGTCGGGGGCCCGGGTCCGACGGCATCGCGCCGCCGATGGCCTCAGCTCCGCCTGCCGCGCTTCCGCGCGCGCACCACGGCCCGCGTGACGACCGGCGGCAGCACGTCGAGGGCCACCTTGCGCAGCCGGGCCCTCGGCGTACGCGCCGCCGCGGCCTTCGCCGCGGCCTTCTCGGCCGCCGCGGTCCGCGCCGCCTCCTTGCGGGCCTTCTCCTGCTCCGGCGTCGGCCGGTGCCGGGACACCGGCACCTCCGGCGGTACGGCCTTGCGCCCGCCGACGAGCAGCATCCGGTGCCCGGCGACGTCCTGCCACTGGAGCCAGAACTTGCCGCGCTTCTTCAACTCGGCGTGCAGATCGTCCTGGAGCTGCCGCGGGTCGCCCCACGTGCCGTAGAACTTGTTGCCGCTCACGCAGATCGGCTTCAACCCCCCCTCCAGCACCGCCTGCCACGTCGCGCACGCGACGCCGGGGGTGTGCGTGGAGCGGTAGTCGTCGAGCACCACGAGGCCCCGCTCGGACAGCACCTGGCGCGCGTTGGCGATGTCGGGCCGCACGTGCTCGTAGAGGTGCGAGGCGTCGACGTGCACGAAGCGGCAGCTGTCCGCCTTCACCTCGTCGGGCACCACGGAGGTGGGCGCCTGCACGATGCGCGGCAACTCGTCGTGGAACGACAGGAAGTTGGCCTCGAACGAGCGACGGGTCAACGTCGCGTACGAGCCGCTCATCTCGCGTTCGTTGTGCTCGTCCGGCGCGTCCGAGTCGAAGAGGTCGCACACGGTGAACGTCTCGTCGTCACGGACGTAGCCGCGCAGGAGGATGGCGCTCTTGCCCATGTAGGCGCCCATCTCCAGCAGGTCTCCGCGCACGTCCTGCTGCTCCTGACGCCTCAGGAACCAGTCGAAGAGGACGACGTCCGTGTTGTAGAACCAGCCGGGCACGTCGTGGAACGACTCCGGCGCGGGCAGTTCCTCAGCCGTGGGAGCGGGGGCGGCTGCAGTCATCGGGAGGGGGCCTCCTCGGGGGTGGTCACATCTGAGGGCGTGTATAGATGACGGTTACCGGCCACCGATGGTTGCGCGGTGCCAAGCGCGGGAATGTTCCCTGGCTGGCCGGAAGTCGTACACCTGCTGTTCAACTTGCCTTGTGCGAACGCGCTAACGCGCCGACTGCCGGGACGGTGCCGGCTCGGAGGCACCCGGGGCGGCCCGCGGGGGCGTCTCCTCCGGACTCCACAGCCACTTCGGCAGCCGCGGCTCCACGAAGGGCCCGGCCGCGCGCCGCACGGGCGCACTGCCGAGCAGGACCGCAAGCACACCCGCGAGGACCGTCAACAGGGCGGCCGACGGTAGTCCACCGGCCGCGACGACGTCGTATCCGCCGCTGCCCTCCACGGTTTTCACGAACAGTCCGTGCAGCAGGTACGGATACAGCGTGACGGCTCCGAGCGCTGTGAAGACAGTAGCCCTTCCCGGTACGAGAGCGAGAAACGCGCTCGTCAGAATCGCTGCGAGTGCGAACAGTCCAAGCCGCGTCACCACGTACGTACCCGCCGGGACGCCCATGTCCGGGCCGCTCCACTGCATCAGCAGCCAGCCACCGCTGGTGCGCGGCGCCGCCCAGTACGCGCCGAGGCAGGCGCACAGCAGCACCGGTACGGCGATCCAGCGCGCGACGGGCGTACGCAGCGGCGCGAAGTGCTCGCGGCGCAACGACATCCCCAGGACGAACCACGGCAGGAACATCAGCACACGCGGCAGCGCCAGGTCGTAGCCCATGCTCGTCAACCCCGCTCCCAGGGAGACGAGCACGGCCACGGGCACCGGGTGGCGCAGCGCGCGCCACAGGGGGACGGTCAGCCGCCACAGGAAGAGGGCCAGCAGGAACCAGGTCAGATAGCGCGGCTCGGTCGGCGTGATCGAGAACGGCTGGTGCCAGACCACGGTGTACATCCCCGCGTACACCGTCTCGAAGACCAGGTACGGCAGCAGCACGCCGGTGAGCAGCTTCCGGACCTGGTCGGGGCGGCCGGTGAAACTCCGCGCGAGATGGCCGCAGATCAGCACGAACGCGGGCATGTGGAAGGCGTAGACGACGAGATACGCCGCCTTCATCACCCTTATCCGGTCCTCCAACGGTCCCCAGCTGTGGCCCATCACCACCAGGACGACGAGGAGGAACTTGGCGTTGTCGAGGAACGGGTCACGGCTGCCTGCCGCGGCGCTCCCCTTCTCCGCGGTGACGCGGGCCTGGGTGAGAGTGTCGGACGCCATCTGACCGAAACTACGCAGGAGATGGGGGTGAGCCCAAGACCGCCTCGCCGGTATGCCCCGAAACGGGGAGGGTGACGGCCACCACTCGGGTCCGCTACGTCCCCAAGGCGCCGAACGGGCTGCCTGGGAGGGCACGGGGAGGATGCCGGGCGGGTGCCGGATGCGCACGGGCCCCGGAACGGGCCGCGCGGGGCAACCCGGCGGGGCGGACAGGTGCGGGGCGGCCCGGCGCGGGATGCGCGCCGGGCCGCCCCCGGGGGTCAGCGGTTCGACCGCAGCAGCGTGCGCATGGTGCGCATCGCCACCGACAGGTTGGCCAGGTCGAACGTGTCCGACGCGTGGATCTCGTCGAGCGTCGCGCGGGCGCGGACGAGGATCGCGTGGTTCTTCTCCTCCCACGCCGCGTACCGCTCCTCCGCCGTGTGCGCGTCGCTGCCCGCCGCCAGCACGTCGGCGGTGAGCAACTGGTGCGCGGCGTACAGGTCCTCACGGATGGCCGCGCGCGCCGTCGACTGCCAGCGGTCCGCGCGGGGCAGCGCGCCGACCCGCTCCTGGAGCTGGGTGATGCCGAGCCGGTCCGCCAGGTCGTAGTAGACCGCGGCGACGTCCAGCAGCTCGTTGCCCGTACGGCCCGCGACCGCGACCACGTCCAGCGCCGGGAAGGCGGCCGAGAAGCCCGCCACGCGCTCCGACAGCTCCGCCGGGACGCCCTCGCCGGACAGCTCGTCGTGCACCGTGCGGAACAGCTCCAGGTCGTCGCCCTTGAGCAGCTTCGGCAGCTCCGCCCACACGGTGGCGACCCGGTCGCTGAACAGCTCGATCGTGTCGGCCAGCAGCAGCGGCTGCGGGCGGTTGTTGAGCAGCCAGCGCGTGGCGCGCTCGACCAGCCGCCGGGAGTGCAGCCGGATACGGGTCTGCACCTCCGCCGTCACCACGTTGTCCAGGGACTCGACCTCGTCCCAGATGGCGCCGAGGCCGTAGATCGCGCGGGCCGCGGTGTGCGCCCGTACGATCTCCTCCGTGGAGGCGCCGCTCTCCTCCTTGATGCGGTGCAGGAACGTCGAACCGCCCGTGTTCACCGTGTCGTTGACCAGGAGCGTCGTCACGATCTCGCGGCGCAGCGCGTGCTGGTCGATCTCGTCGGGGAAGCGCTCGCGCAGCTGCCGCGGGAAGTACGCGTGCGCCAGCCGCCGGAGGTACGCGTCGTCCGGCAGGGAGCTGGCGACCAGCTCCTCCGTCACCGTGATCTTGGTGTAGGCCAGCATCACGGCCAGCTCGGGCTGGGTCAGCCCCAGGCCGTTCGCCAGCCGCTCCCGGACCTGCTTGTCCGACGGCAGGAACTCCAGACCGCGGTCGAGCCGACCGGCCTTGCTCAGCAGCCGCATGTGCCGCGCGTTGGCCTGGAGCAGACTCGGCGCCTGCTCCAGGGAGTTGCTCAGGGCGGCGTTCTGCGCGTAGTTGTTCCGCAGGACCAGCTCGCCGACCTCGTCGGTCATCTCCGCCAGCAGGGCGTTGCGCTGCTTGACGGTCATGTCGCCGTTGTTGACGACAGAGTTGAGCAGGATCTTGATGTTCACCTCGTGGTCGGAGGTGTCCACGCCGGCGCTGTTGTCGATCGCGTCGGTGTTGATCCGGCCGCCGTTCGCGGCGAACTCGATGCGGCCCAGCTGGGTCAGGCCCAGGTTGCCGCCCTCGCCCACGACCTTCGCGCACAGGTCCTGGCCGTCCACGCGGATCGCGTCGTTGGCCTTGTCCCCGACGTCCGCGTGCGTCTCCGTCTGCGCCTTCACGTACGTGCCGATGCCGCCGTTCCACAGCAGGTCCACGGGGGCTCGGAGGATCGCCTTCATCAGCTCCGCGGGCGTCATCTTGGAGACGCCCGCCGGGATGCCCAGCGCCGCCCGCACCTGCGCGGTGATCGGCACGGACTTGGCGGTACGCGGGTGGACGCCGCCGCCCGCGGAGATCTTCGAGGTGTCGTAGTCCTCCCAGGAGGAGCGCGGCAGCCCGTACACGCGGCTGCGCTCGGCGTACGACGTGGCCGCGTCCGGGTCCGGGTCGAGGAAGATGTGCCGGTGGTCGAAGGCGGCGACCAGGCGGATGTGCTCGGAGAGCAGCATGCCGTTGCCGAAGACGTCACCGGACATGTCACCGATGCCGACGGCGGTGAAGTCCTCCGTCTGCGTGTCGTGGCCCAGCTCCCGGAAGTGGCGCTTCACCGACTCCCAGGCGCCGCGGGCCGTGATGCCCATGCCCTTGTGGTCGTAGCCCGCCGAGCCGCCGGAGGCGAACGCGTCGCCCAGCCAGTAACCGTAGGCCGTGGCCACCTCGTTGGCGATGTCGGAGAACTTCGCGGTGCCCTTGTCGGCCGCCACCACCAGGTACGTGTCGTCGCCGTCGTGCCGTACGACGTCCGCGGGGTGCTCGACCTCGCCGCCGACCAGGTTGTCGGTGATGTCGAGGAGGCCGGAGATGAACGTGCGGTAGCAGGCGATGCCCTCGGCCTGCCACGCGTCCCGGTCCGTGCCCGGGTCCGGCAGCTGCTTGCCGACGAAGCCGCCCTTGGCGCCGACGGGCACGATGACGGTGTTCTTCACCTCCTGCGCCTTCACCAGGCCGAGGATCTCCGTACGGAAGTCCTCCCGCCGGTCGGACCAGCGCAGCCCACCGCGCGCGACCTTGCCGAACCTCAGGTGCACGCCCTCGACCCGGGGCGAGTACACCCAGACCTCGAACGCGGGCCGCGGCGCCGGCAGATCGGGGATCTGCTGCGGGTCCAGCTTCATCGAGACGTACGAGTGCGGGCGGCCCCGGCTGTCCTTCTGGAAGTAGTTGGTCCGCAGCGTCGCCCGGATCACCGTCAGGAACGCGCGCAGGATGCGGTCCTCGTCGAGGCTCGCCACCTGGTCGAGCGCGCCCTCGACCTCCTCCAGCAGCCCGTCCGTCAGCTCGTGCCCGGCGGACACCCGGTCCGGCGACATGCGCGCCTCGAACAGACTGACCAGCAGGCGGGTGGTGTGGACGTTGTGCCGGAGGGTGTCCTCCATGTAGTCCTGACTGAACGTGGCGCCCGCCTGGCGCAGGTACTTCGCGTACGCCCGCAGCACCATCGCCTGCCGCCAGTCGAGACCGGCGGAGAACACCAGGGTGTTGAAGCCGTCGTTCTCCGCCTGGCCCGTCCAGACCGCGGCGAACGCCGACTGGAAGCGGTCCCGCGCGTCGTCGCCGAACTCCTTGCGCTGCGCGGCGGGCACCCGCAGTCCGAAGTCGTAGATCCACGCCTTGCTGCGGTCGGCGCAGCGCAGCTCGTACGGCCGCTCGTCCACGACCTCCACACCCAGTGCCTGGAGCACGGGCAGGACGGCGGACAGCGAGACGGGCTCGCCCGTGCGGTAGATCTTGAAGCGGCGCTCGCCGGGGCCCGCGCCCACCGGCTCGTACAGGCTCAGCGCGAAGTCCTCGGCGCGGTCCGCCGCCCCGTCGTCCTCGCGGGCGCTGAGGGACTGGATGTACTGGAGGTCCGCGACGGCGGCGCGCGGCGCGAAGTCCGCCTTGTAGCCCTCCGGGAAGGCGTTGGCGTAGCGGTGCGCCAGCTCCGCGGCCTGCTCCTCGCCGCACTCGGCGACGAGCGCCTCGTTGAAGCCGTCCTGCCAGGAGCGGGCCGCCTCGGCCAGCCGCGCCTCGATCCGGTCCGTCTCCTCGTCGGTCAGCGTCGACAACTCGCTGCCGGGCTCGACACGGATGACGAAGTGGAGGCGGGAGAGGATCGACTCGGTGTTCCAGGCGGTGAAGTCGACGCTGGTGCCGCCCAGTTCCTCGTTGAGGATGTCGATCAGGCGGAGGCGTACGCCCGTGGTGTAGCGGTCGCGGGGCAGGTAGACCAGCGCGGAGTAGTACCGACCGTACTCGTCCTGCCGCAGGTACAGCCGCAGCTTGCGGCGCTCCTGGAGGTACAGCACGGACGTGGCGATGGTCCGCAGCTGCTCGACGTCGGTCTGGAACAGCTCGTCGCGCGGGTACGTCTCCAGGATCTGGAGCAGGTCCCGGCCGTCGTGGCTGTCCGGTGTGAAGCCCGCGGTGGCCAGCACCTCGGCGACCTTGCGGCGGATGACGGGCACCCGGCGGACCGACTCGGTGTAGGCGGACGACGAGAAGAGACCGAGGAAGCGGCGCTCCCCCACCACGTTCCCCTCGGCGTCGAACCTCTTCACGCCCACGTAGTCCAGGTACGACCGACGGTGCACCGTGGAGCGGCTGTTGGCCTTCGTCAGCACCAGCAGCTTGTGCTCGCGCGCCTTCGCGCGGGCGTCGGCGGGCAGCCGGTTGAACGACGGCGAGACCGGGTGGCCCTGGTCGTCGGCTTGCGGGTCGGCGCGCAGGACGCCCAGACCGGTGCCGGGGACGGCGGACAGCAGCAGCTCCTCGCCGCCGTCGGCGGGCTCGGCCGCCAGCTCGTACTCCCGGTAGCCCAGGAAGGTGAAGTGGTCGTCCGCGAGCCAGTTCAGCAGCTCGCGCGCCTCGTCCACCTCCAAGTCGCGCAGGTCGTCGGCGGTCGGCTCGGACGGCAGCTCCTCCGCGATGCGCAGCGCGGCGGCGCGCATCTTCTGCCAGTCCTCCACGGACTCCCGTACGTCGGAGAGGATGCTCAGCAGGTCGCCGTTGATCTGCTTGAGGTCCTCGCGGTCCGTCTCACGGTCGATCTCGACGTGGATCCAGGACTCCGTCACCGCGTCGTGCGGCAGCTCCGGCGCGGACCCGTCGCGGTGCCCGGCCGCGCGGGTGTCGCGGCCGACGTCCAGCACCTCCAGCAGTCTGCCGGTCAGGTCACGGCGGACGGTGATCTGCGGGTGGATGACGACGTGGATGCCGCGGCCCTGCCGGGACAGCTCGTTGGTGACGGAGTCGACGAGGAAGGGCATGTCGTCGGTGACGACCTCGACGACGGTGTGGGTGCAGGTCCAGCCGTTCTCGTCGACGCTCGGGGTGTACGCCCGTACGTTCGCCGTGCCCTGCGGCCGCTGCTCCGCGAGGCGGTGGTGGGCGAGCGCCGCGCCGAGGATGTCGACCGGGTCGCGGTCGGTCAGGTCCTCGGGGGCGGTGTGCAGGTAGTAGCGCCGCAGGTATCCGGCGAGGGCCTCACCGGCGAGGCCCTCCGCCGACTGTCCTCCGAGCGGATTCTGCTCGGCTACCCGTACGGCCTCCGCGAGCCGCTCGGCCTTTGCCTCATCCAGCTTGGTCTGCATGTCCTCTGGCTCCTGTCGCGCGCCTTTGCGAGACGTCGGTGTGGCGGGGGCACGACGTCGATCCACGGGGTATCCGCTCCGCTTCGACGTTATGCCACGAGAGGTGAACAGCGGCGGCCCGGGAGCTGTCGCACTCCGGGCGCGGGACCGCGGCTCCGTCGCCGCCGGTGGATAGGGCGCTGATCACGAGCGCAAGGCTATCTTCCCGGAGCGACCCGTCATGGTCCGAATACGTACAAAACAAGGGGCTGAACTTGGCCGAAGTGGCCAGCCCTACGGGAGAGATGACGCTATCCGGTCCGCCGCCTCGACCGCCTCCGCCAGGCTGTCGACCACCGGAACGCCCGCTTCCGCAAGGCTGGCCCGGCTGTGTGAACCGCCCGTGTAGAGCACCGCGCCCGCGCCCACGTGCCGGGCCGCGAGGGCGTCGTCCACCGCGTCGCCCACCACGACCGTACGGGCCGCCTCCACCCCGTCCAGCGCGGCCAGATGGCGGGCCATCTGCCCGGCCTTGCTGCCGCCCGAACGGCCGTCGCGCACACCGTCCACCCGCAGGAAGTGCCCGTCGATGCCGTGGCTGCGCACCAGCGGCACCAGCCGGTCGTGCGGCGCCAGCGAGCAGAGGGACTGGGTGTGCCCGGCGGCAAGTCTCGCGACGAGCAGCTCGGCGGCGCCCTCGGTCAGACCGACGCCCTCGGCGTGCTGCCAGTAGTGGCGGTGGAAGACACCGTCCATGGCCGCCCACTCCTCGTCCGTCGGCAGGCGCCCCATCAACCGCTCGTAGAAGCGCGGCACCGGCACGCAGTACAGCTCGCGGTAGCGGTCGAGGGTGATCGACGGCAGGCCCAGCTCCGCGAAGGAGGCGTTGGTGGCCGCGATCACGGCGTGGATGTCGTGGAGCAGCGTGCCGTTCCAGTCCCAGACGATGTGCGTGGTGCCGACCGTCGGGCGGCCGCTCCCCCCGGCGGTCCCCGCCTGCCCCTGCTCCTGCGTCGTCCCGTGTGCCGCCCCGTGCGTCGCGGGGCCCCGTGTGTGGCCGTTCTCGATCCCCGATCCCATGCACACGACGGTACGCGCCTGCTCCGACAGCCCGGCAGGGTTGTGGATAAGTGCGCGGACCCGCTCGTCGGCGAGCGGTCGCGGGTCAGGCGACCAGCTGCGGGATCTCCTGCGTGGCGAACCACAGCAGTTCGTGCGCCTCCGCGCCGTCCACCGTGAACCGGGCGTCGTCGTCGCCCCGTTCGGCCGCCTCCAGCGCCGCCACCGCGGCGGCCACGTCGGCCGCGACGTCGGCGTCCTCCGCGTCGACGTGCACGGCCGCGGCCCGCGCCAGCGGCACCGCGTCCGCGAGGCGCACCTCGCCGAGCGCGTCCGGGTCGAGGGCGCGGTCCGGGTCCGCGACGGCCGTGCCGTCCGGCACGTCCAGCGCGACGACCACCCGGCGCCGTACGGCCGACGCGTCCGCCGCGAGCCGCCGCAGCGACGCCTGCGCCGCGCGGTTGAGCGCGGCGTACTCCAGTTCCTCCAGGTCGTCGGAGACGTACCACTCGCGGAGTCCGGGCGTCACCGCGTACGCCAGGAGGGGGCCGGGGCCCAGCGCACCCGCCCGGTGTGCCTCGGCCAGGGCGGGGAGGGTCAGGGGGACGTAGACGCGCATGACTGCCGCTTTCGTGTATGGCCGATCCGACTGATCCGCCAGCATACGGGCACCGAACGGCGTGCCGCGTCGTACCGGGCGCCGATGAAACCGCAGCTCAACAGCGCGCCAGGTCAACACGGTTGGGCCCGGTACCCGATTCGGGGGAACGGTTGCGCGGGCCGCGGGCGGTACGGCGGCGCGTTGCGGCGTCGTGGGCGTACGGGCTAGAACCGACCGCAAGCTACCGCTCGGTACGCGCGGGTGGCCGCCGTCCCGGAACGGCACGGCGGAGCCGGTACGGCGCGGCCGGGCAGGACGGGCGGACGGTCGTACGGCGGCGGGCGCGGCGGCGCTGGCGGCGACGGGCGCGGAACGGGCATCGGGACACGGGAGTCGGGGAGAGCATGACGCACACGCGGACGGGCACCGGGACGGACCTCCGGGCGGGCACACGACCGCCCCTGCCCGCGAACGGGCCGGAACCGGAGGAGACGGCGGACGGCGCGGGCGGCAACGGCACGTACGCCACGCGCGCGGACGCCGACCCGCCCGGCGGCGGTGGCGGCGCGCGGGCCCACGGCCGCGGCCATCCGCCGGGCCGCACCGCGTACCCGCGTACGGGCCCGCCCGGACGGCGCGACCCGCGCCGGCCCGGCACGGCGCCCGCGCGGCGCGCGCGGCCCGCGGAGTCGGCGCTGCGCGCCGCCGCCCGACGCGACCGCGAACACCAGCCGCACCGGTGGTTCGCGCACCAGCTCCACCTCGTGCTGAGCGGGCGCCGCCCGGTGCACTCGCTGCTCGGACACGTACGGGGTGAGGCGTTCGACCAGCTCACCCGGCTCGCGGCGGACGCCCCGCTGCGGCCGCGGGTCACGGACCGTCGAGGCGGCACGATGCTGGCGGTGGGCGGGCAACAGCCGGTGTCCGGGGTGGTCGAGGCGTTCGCCCGGTTCACGGCGGGCGGGCGCACCCGGGCGATGGCCTTCCGGCTGGAACTGTGCGCGGACCTGCGCTGGCGCTGCTCCGCGGTGGAACTGGACGGCGTACGCGGCTGAACCGTACGCGCGGGAGGAGGCCCGGAGGAGGGCGGGGCTCGGGTCGGGGCGGGCCGTCGGCGGCGTGGGCGACACGACCGCCCCCGGCGCCAGCCGCCGTACGCCCCGCCGCTCCGTACGCCCCCGCCCGCGTCGCGCACGCCGAGGGCCCGCCCGGCGGTACGGCCGGGCGGGCCCTCGGTCGGCACGCGGTACGGTCGCGCGGCTCAGCACCGCGCGCCCCGCACCCGCTACTTCTTCCGACGGCGGCCCTTCTGTGCCTTGCGCCGCTCCGCACGCGTCATCCCGTCGGCCTCGGACCGTACGGGAACACCGTCGGTGCCGTCGCCGTCCAGGTCGTCGTAGTCACCCTCGCCACCGGCCACCGGCATCTCGCCCTCGACGACGCCACCCTCAGCGGTCGGCGCCGAGAAGTGCAGCCGGTCAGGGCGCTGCGGAGCCTCCAGGCCCTTCGCGCGGATCGCGGGCGCCCCACCGGCCGGCACGGCCTCCTGCGGCTCCTTCTCCAGCGACGGCCCGCCCTCGGCCCGCTCCTCGACCGGGACCTCCTCGACCTGCTGCTCGACCTGCACCTCCAGGTTGAACAGGTAGCCGACGGACTCCTCCTTGATGCCGTCCATCATGGCCTGGAACATGTCGAAGCCCTCCCGCTGGTACTCGACCAGCGGGTCCTTCTGGGCCATCGCGCGCAGCCCGATGCCCTCCTGGAGGTAGTCCATCTCGTAGAGGTGCTCGCGCCACTTGCGGTCGAGGACGGAGAGGACCACGCGCCGCTCCAGCTCGCGCATGATCTCGGAGCCCAGCTCCTTCTCACGCTTGTCGTACTGCTCGTGGACGTCGTCCTTGATGGCGTCCACGATGAAGTCCGCGGTGATGCCCTCGCGTTCGCCCGCCGCGTCCTCCAGCTCCTCGACCGTCACCGACACCGGGTAGAGCTGCTTGAACGCGCTCCACAGCCGGTCCAGGTCCCACTCCTCGGCGAAGCCCTCGACGGTCTCGGCCTGGACGTACGCGTCGATGGTGTCGTCGATGAAGTGCTGGATCTGCTCGTGCAGGTCCTCACCGGCGAGGACCCGGCGGCGCTCGCCGTAGATGACCTCGCGCTGCCGGTTGAGGACCTCGTCGTACTTCAGGACGTTCTTGCGGATCTCGAAGTTCTGCTGCTCGACCTGCGACTGGGCGGAGGCGATCGCGCGCGTCACCATCTTGTTCTCGATCGGCACGTCGTCCGGCACGTTCGCCATCGCCATCACGCGCTCGACCATCTGCGCCTTGAACAGGCGCATCAGGTCGTCGCCCAGCGAGAGGTAGAAGCGGGACTCGCCCGGGTCGCCCTGACGGCCGGAACGGCCGCGCAGCTGGTTGTCGATACGCCGCGACTCGTGGCGCTCCGTGCCCAGCACGTACAGCCCGCCCAGGTCCTTGACCTCGGCGAACTCGTCCTCCACGGCCTTCTCCGCGCGCTCCAGCGCGGCGGGCAGCGCCGCCGCCCACTGCTCCGCGTCCTCGACCGGGTCCATGCCCTTGGCGCGCAGCTCGGCCTCGGCGATGTCGTCCGGGTTCCCGCCGAGCTTGATGTCCGTGCCGCGTCCGGCCATGTTCGTCGCGACCGTGACCGCGCCCTTGCGGCCCGCCTGGGCGACGATCGCCGCCTCGCGGTCGTGCTGCTTGGCGTTGAGCACCTCGTGGCGCACACCGCGCTTGTTGAGCTGCTTCGAGAGGTACTCCGACTTCTCCACGGACGTGGTGCCGACCAGCACCGGCTGGCCCTTCTCGTGCTTCACCACGATGTCGTCCACCACGGCGTCGAACTTCGCGACCTCCGTGCGGTAGATCAGGTCGGCCTTGTCCTGGCGCGCGAGCCCGCGGTGCGTCGGGATGGGCACGACGCCGAGCTTGTAGATCTGGTGGAACTCGGCGGCCTCCGTCATGGCCGTACCGGTCATGCCGGACAGCTTGTTGTAGAGGCGGAAGAAGTTCTGGAGGGTGATGGTGGCGAGCGTCTGGTTCTCGTCCTTGATGTCCACCTCCTCCTTCGCCTCGATCGCCTGGTGCATGCCCTCGTTGTAGCGGCGACCGGCGAGGATACGGCCGGTGTGCTCGTCGACGATCATGACCTCGCCGTCCATGACGACGTAGTCCTTGTCCTTCTTGTACAGCTCCTTGGCCTTGATGGCGTTGTTCAGGTAGCCGACGAGCGGGGTGTTCACCGACTCGTAGAGGTTGTCGATGCCGAGCCAGTCCTCGACCTTGCCGACGCCCGCCTCGTGGATGGCGACGGTCCGCTTCTTCTCGTCGATCTCGTAGTCGCCGGTCTCCGGCTCCCCGACCCGCGGGTCGCCCGCCTCGCCCTTCTCCAGGCGCTTCACGAGCTTGGAGAAGTCGCCGTACCACTTCGTCGCCTGGTCCGCCGGGCCGGAGATGATCAGCGGCGTACGCGCCTCGTCGACCAGGATGGAGTCGACCTCGTCGACGACCGCGAAGTTGTGCCCGCGCTGCACCAACTCCTCCTGCGACCAGGCCATGTTGTCGCGGAGGTAGTCGAAGCCGAACTCGTTGTTCGTGCCGTACGTGATGTCGCAGGCGTACTGCTCGCGGCGCTGCGTCGGCGTCATGTTCGCCAGGATGCAGCCGACCGACAGGCCCAGGAAGCTGTGGACGCGGCCCATCCACTCGGAGTCGCGCTCCGCCAGGTAGTCGTTCACGGTGATCACGTGCACGCCGTCGCCGGAGATCGCGTTCAGGTACGTCGGCAGGGTGCTGACCAGGGTCTTGCCCTCGCCGGTCTTCATCTCCGCGACGTATCCCAGGTGCAGGGCCGCGCCGCCCTGCAACTGCACGTCGTAGTGCCGCTGACCCAGCACACGCTTGGCCGCCTCGCGCACCGTCGCGAAGGCCTCCGGCATCAGGTCGTCGAGGCTCTCGCCGTTCTCGTACCGCTCCTTGTACTCCTCGGTGAGAGCCTTGAGCTCGGCGTCGGAGAGGTCGACGAAGTCCTCTTCGATGGAATTCACCTGCCGCGCGATGCGGTCCAGCTTGCGCAGGATCTTGCCCTCACCTGCGCGCATGAGCTTGCCGAAGACGGACACGTAGGGTGACTCCTTGCCGATCGGGCCTGGCACGGTCTGGTGCGCGGGCGCGGCGGAGTGGTCCCCCGCCGCACCGGCCATCGTAAGACAGGGCCGAGGCCCGCTGTACCCCCAACGTGCCGGAGGTCCCGAAGGTGCCGGGTCCGTCGAGAATGGCGGCATGGAGCCGATAACCCTCAGCACCGAACGCCTGTCGCTGCGCCCCTTCGAGGCGCGCGACACCGACGCCGTCCTCGCCGCGTGCCAGGACCCGGAGATCCCTCGCTGGACGCCCGTGCCCGAACCGTACGGGCGGGCCGACGCCGAGGAGTTCGTCCTGCGGACCGCCCCGGGCGGCTGGCGCGACGACACCATGTACACGCTCGGCGTCTTCACCCACGGCGGCGCCCTCGTCGGCTCCATGGGCCTCGTCCGCCTCGCGCACCTGCGGACGGCGCAGCGCCAGGCGGAGCTGGGCTTCTGGACCGCCAAGGAGCAGCGCGGCAAGGGCTACACGGTGGAGGCCGCGCACGCCGTCATCGACTGGACCTTCGACTCGCTCGGCGTCGAACGGCTGGAGTGGGTCGCGACGGCGGGCAACCACGGGTCCCGCGCGGTGGCGCTCCGACTCGGCTTCGTCATGGAGGGCGTGCTGCGTTCCCGTATCGCGCACCGTGGCGTACGGCGCGACGCGTGGATCGCGTCGCTGCTGCCGTCCGACCGGGGGCGTACGGGCGACACCCCGTACCTGCCGTCGCCCTGAGCCCACGGCCGGGTGCGGGGGCGGGGGCGCGGGGCTTGCGACGGGGGCGCCTCCGTTCCCGGAAGCGTTGTCAGTGGCGGCACTTAGGGTGTCCGCCATGACCGCGCCGCACGCCACGACAGCCCAGCTCTCCCTCTCCGCCGACGAGGCCCGCCGGATCGCGCTGCGCGCGCAGGGCCTGCTCGGCGCCCCGGACCGGCGGGCGGGGGTGCGCGGGCTGCTCCGGCGGCTGGGCGCCGTGCAGTTGGACACCATCTCGGTGCTGGCCCGCTCGCACGAACTGGTGCCGTACGCACGGCTGGGCGCGGTCGGCAGACAGGCCGTGGAGACGGCGTACTGGTCGGGTGGCCACTCCTTCGAGTACTGGTCGCACGCCGCCTGCGTGCTGCCCGTCGAGGAGTGGCCGCACTTCGCGTTCCGGCGGCGGGCGATGCGCGCCCGCGGCCACCGCTGGCACCAGCTGAAGGACCGCGACGGCGCGTGCGCGGCCGTACGGGACCGGCTCGAGGCGGAGGGCCCGTTGACGACCACCGAGCTGGGCGGCGGGAAGAACGGCGGCGAGTGGTTCGACTGGTCCGAGACCAAGATCGCGGTGGAGTGGCTGCTCGACACCGGCGAGGTGGTCTGCGGGGAGCGGCGCGGCTGGAAGCGGGTGTACGACCTGGCCGAACGGGCCGTGCCGGACGCGCTGCTGCACGACGACATCGACGACCGCGAGTGCGTCCGGCGGCTGGTCGCGCAGGCCGGCACCGCCATGGGCGTCGCCACGGAGGCCGACCTCGCGGACTACCACCGGCTGAAGCGGGAGCAGGTCGCCACCGTCGTCGCCGACACGGAGTTGGTGCCGGTCGAGGTGGCAGGCTGGGCGCGGCCCGCCTGGGCGGACCCGGCGGCGCTGGCGACGGCGCCGCGCGGACGGCACCGTACGACGCTGCTGTCGCCGTTCGACTCGCTGATCTGGGACCGGCCGCGCACGCTGCGGATGTTCGACTTCACGCACCGGCTGGAGGCGTACGTGCCCCGGCCGAAGCGGGTCCACGGGTATTTCGCGATGCCCCTGCTGGCGGGCGGGAAGTTGATGGGGCGCGTCGACCCGGGCCGGGAGGGGGAGACGCTGATCGCGCGTCAGCTGTCGCTGCGTACGGCCGGGGCGGCGGAGCCGATGGCGCGGGCGCTCGTCGAGGCGGCGTCCTGGGCGGGGTGCACGCGGGTGCGGCTGGAACGGCTGGAGGGTGCGGCGGCGGACGCGCGGGGCGCGCTGGAGGCGGAGGTCGCGCACGCGCTGCGCGAGGCGGGGTGACCGCCGTGGGATGACCGCCGCCGGGTGACCCGCCGTGGGAGGAGCCGCGCGGTGGTCCCGCCCCGAGGGGCACGGGTCCGGCTAGCGGATCTCCAGGATCTTCTCCCGCATCGCGTACACCACGGCCTCCATCCGGGAGTGCAGCTGGAGCTTCTCCAGGATGTTGCGCACGTGGTTCTTCACCGTGTTCTCGCTGATGAACAGTTCCTTCGCGATGTCGCGGTTGTTCATCCCGGTCGCGACCAGCTTGAGCACCTCCAGCTCCCGGTCGGTGAGCCGGGGCGCGGGCACGAGCTTGCTCTCGTCCGTGCGCTGGATCATGGACTTGAACTCGGTCAGCAGTTTCGCCGCCATCGACGGGCTGATCTGCGACTGTCCGTCGGCCACCGCCCGGATCGCGGTGGACACCTCGTCGGTGGAGATCTCCTTGAGCAGGTAGCCCGTGGCACCGGCCTTGATCGCGTCGTAGAGGTCGGCCTCCTCGTCGCTGATCGTCAGCATGATGATCTTCGCGCTGGGGGCCACCTCCTTGATGGCCGTGCACGCCTCGATGCCGCCGCGTCTCGGCATGCGCACATCCATCAGCACGATGTCCGGCAGCAGGTCGGCGGCCTTGTCCACGGCCTCGGCGCCGTCCCCGGCCTCCCCGATGACCTGGATGTCCTCCTCCTGCGCCAGCACGATCTCCAGGCCACGCCGGAAGAGCGCGTGGTCGTCCACGACGAGCACCCGGATCGGCTCCTCCCGCGGCCCGTAGCCACGCGATTCCTGCACGTCCGGGTCCCGGTGTGTGTCGGGCACGGGCATCACTGGCCCGAAGCTTTCCACCATCGTTCCTCCCCCAGCAGGCTCCGCCCCTCAACCAGGCGGTGTGCGTGCCCCGTTGGCAGTGGTGACATGCTCCCATGCCCGCGCCCCCGGCCGGGTCCTGGACCCGGCCGGGGGCGCACTGGAATCGGTCATCCTCCGAGAGCGCCGCCCGCACCCGGCGGGGCCTCGTCGGCGAACGGGTCCTGTTCGAGGTGGATCACGCCGTAGTCGTAACCGTGCCTGCGGTAGACCACGCTCGGGTTCTTCGTCTCGGAATCGACGAACAGATAGAAGTCGTGCCCCACCAACTCCATCTCGTACAGCGCCTGGTCGAGCGTCATGGGCGCGGCCGAGTGCGTCTTCTCCCGTACGACGAGGGGTCCCTCGCCCTGGACCTCCAGCGACGCCATCTTCGTCGTCACCGGCTGCCCGTCGTCCTGTGCGGAGGGCTGCTCCGCGGCCGCGTCCAGCTCCTCGTTGATCTCGGCTGCCAGGTGGGCGGTCGCCTCCGCCACGCTGATCGGCGCGCGGCTGCCGCCACGGTGCACCCGGCGTTTGTCGTGCTGCTTGCGCAGCCTCGCTTCCAACTTGCCCGCTGCCAGGTCCAGCGCCGCGTAGGGGTCGGAGGCGGCCGCCTCCGCTCGTACGACCGGGCCGCGGGTGCGCAGGGTGATCTCCACCCGGTCGGAACGGTCGGCCTGCCGGGGGTTGTGCTCCTTGGACACCTCGACGTCCAGGTTGATCACCTTGCCGTCGAGCTTCCGGATCTTCTCCAGCTTTTCGGCCACGTGCTTACGGAACCTGTCCGGCACCTCTGTCTTTCGGCCCTTGACGACGATGTCCACGCAGAACTCCGTTCCCGGACCGTTCCACGCACTGCCGTGCGGAACGCGTCCGTTGTGCACTGACGCCGGGGGCGCGGTGAACCGCAGCCACCCTCCGGCATAACGTCGGGTTGCGGTTTCACCTCCTTCTCCCCCGGAGGGAAGATCGTCATCCCACTCCGAACGTACCTCCAGTCGGGGATGGTCGGCACCCCCTACTGGCGCGTACCCCCGTTCGGGTGGTGACCGGTCCCGCCACCGGCGGCGGCGCGGACCGGGCGACCCGTACGGCGGAGCCCCGCGAACCGGCTCAACGCCGGGTTCGGACCGCCACCACAGCCGCCACGGGTCTTCGGCCCGTCTCCGCGGTGATCGCACGTGCCGCCTCCACCAGGGACGCTCCCGTGGTCATGAGGTCGTCCACCAGCACCACCTCCGTCCTGCCGAGCAACCGCCCGGAGCCGGGCACCGCCTCCAGCGCGCCGCTGAGGTTCGCCAGCCGCTGCCGGGCGGTCAGCCGCGCCTGATCCGCCACGGGACGGCGCTGCCGCAGCACGAGCGGCACGCACACCGCCCGACCGGTGCGCCGCAGCTCACCTGCGGCGGCCAGCGCCATGCGCCGCACGGGGTCGTGCCCGCGCGCCGCGACCGCACGCCGCGACGACGGCACCGCCACGAGCGCCAGCGGACGCCCCGGCGGCGGCGCTCCGCCCGAACCGGAACCCGTACGCGCACCCGCCGCACCCGGGCCCGCATTCATGCCCGAGTCCCCCCGGCCGCCACGACCACGCCCGCCCGGCGGCCCCCGGTGCCGTACGGCAGACCGCACCGTCTCCGCCAGCACCGCGCCCAACGGGCGCGCCAACCGCAGCGCGCCCCGCTCCTTGTGCGCGAGCAGCAGCTCCCTGACCTCGTCCGCGTACGCCGCCGCCCCGTACACCACCGGCAGCCCCGGCGGCACGGGACGGGGCCACACCCGGCACGGCTCCGCCGCCAGCCTGCCGCGGCAGCGCCCGCACAGCGGCCCGCGCTCCCGCGGCAGGCCGCATCCGGCGCAGCCGACCGGCAGCACCAGGTCGGTCAGCTCCCGCCACAGCGCCCTCATACGGACCACTGTCCCAGCACCCGCAACGGTCCACCAGGGCTGTGGAAAAGTCCCGGACATCACGGCCTTCGCGGACATACCGATCGCCAGCCGTCGAGCGCAACACCGGCACGTACCGCCGACGAGCGTCCCGCCGAGCCGCGCCCGCCTACCCCGGATAGACCGGCGACGTCCCCGGGTCGGGCAGCGTTCTCCAGTTGGCGTCCGGCGGCAGCCGTACGATCCCGTACTCCGACTCGGCCAGCAACGGCTTCGCCTCGTCCTCCGCCGAGGCCACACCCGTCACGTCGTTGATACCCGGCAACGTCGGCTGGTTCGTCGTCGAACCGTCCGTCCCCACGTACTGGAGCTGCTGCACGCTCTGCGACTCCCGGCCCACCACGACGAGTTCGCTGTCACCCGACCACGACGCCGCCACCACGTCCTCCAGCTGCGGCGCCACCGGCCGGAGCGCGGCGACCGTCACCGACGGGTTCTCGCGGCTGCCGTGCCGTTCGACGCGGCCGAGCTGCAACGAGCTGCGGCCGTCCGTCTCCCGTACGCGCATCGCCACCCGCACGCCGTCCGACGAGACCCGCAGCGACTCGATCCGCTCGTCCTTGCCGAGCGCCGGCACCTCGATCTCCTCGGGCTTCTCCGTACCGCCGCGCAGCCGCAGCAGCCGCGGCTTCTCCGGGTCGCGGTCCGCCACCCACAGGTCACCGAGGCCGTCCCAGCTCGGCGCGGTCAGCCGGTCCTGCTCCCTCTTCGCGGCGCTCAGCAGTACGGGCGGCTCCGGGTCGGCGCCGCCACCCGCGAGCGAAGCGGTGTACAGGGCGCGGCCGTCGAGCGACACGGCGGCGCCCTGCCGCTCGTCCCGGCTCACCGCGACGGAACCCAGCTGGACGGCGCCGCTGCCGAGCGGGCCCTCCACGACCTTGCCCTTCTCGCTGACACCGGTCAGCGACGCCACCCGGTGCTTGCTGTCGACGAAATACTGCTCCGCGGCCCGGCCGTCCAGCCGCCCCGGCTCGAACGATTCGGCGCCCTCGCGCGACAGGTCGCATCTCGCCTCCCCGTCCGGCCCGCTCAGCTCCACGCCGCTGACCTTCGCGGACGCCTGCGACTGCACGGAGTGGAACAGTTGCGCGGCCATCCGCGCGCACTGCTCGCGGTCCGCCCCCGCACCCTTCGCGTTCAACCGCACCCGCAGTGCGCCCGAGTCGTCCAGGGACAGGTGCTGCTCGCGGCCGCCCGCCAGCTTCGTACCCTCCGGGAACGCCGACTCGACCACCGGGTCGAGCCACACCGTGGGGCCCTCGATGAGCGCCTGCACCGTCTCCTTCACCGGGTCGATACGGCCCCGCAGATAGACCGGGTCCGCGACGAGCACGTCCCTGCCACCGGACACCGAGCCCGCGTCCGGGCCGAGCTGGGCGTAGTAGTAGACGTCCACGGAACGGTAGATGCGCTCGAAGTCGGACTCACCGAGGACCAGGCCGTCCGGGAGCTTGTCGATCCGCCAGCCCTCCTTGAGCTTCGTGAGGTGGACGTTCGCGTTGTACGCGCCCGCCGCCGGGCCGTACGACTGCCACTCGTTCACGAGCGCGGTCCGCGTGCCCGCTATCTCCACCGTGTAGCCGTCCCGCTCGCCCGCCACCCCGCTCGCGGCGTGCGCGCTCGGCCCGCCGGTCAGCACGGTCGTGCTCGCGAACGGGTCCCACTTCTTCGCCGCGTGCTCCGTGAGGTACTCCTTGGCCGTCGAGAACCGGGGCTCGTCGCTCGTCGTCGCCTCCAGGAACCCGCGGACGATCTCCTGCGGCGTCTCGTCCTTCTGCGGGCTGACGCCGAAGACACGGACGCGGGACTCGCCCTCCGCCCGTTGCGACGAGTCGACGCGGTTGACCTTGCCGCCCGACGGCATCGAGGCGCAACCGGACAGCAGCAGGGCACACGCCGCCAGCGGCGCCACGGTGGTCGCCCAGCGGCGGCGGTCAGCTGTCATCAACGCGCTCCTCTCGCCCCGTACCGGCGGACTGCCGCACCCCCGCCGAACCCTCGGCCCCTTCGCCTCCCGGCTCCGCGCCCGCCACGCCACGCGGGACGCCCGGTCCACCCGACGCCGTCGCGCCCGCCGGGACGCGGGGCCCGGCCGTCACCGGGTCCTCGACCCCGCGTCTGCGCCGCGAGTCGGACGGCTCCAACGCGATCGGTGAACCGCGCAGCACCTCACCGCTCGTGCTCGGCAGCGTCAACCGGAACTGCGAGCCGCCGCCCGGCTCCCCCCACGCCTGCAACCAGCCGCCGTGCAGCCGGGCGTCCTCGATGGCGATGGACAGCCCGAGACCGGTCCCCCCGGTCGTACGGGCACGGGCCGGGTCCGCCCGCCAGAAGCGGCTGAACACCCGCTTCACCTCGTTCGGCTTCAGGCCGACGCCGTAGTCCCGTACGGCCACCGCGACCGCGCCACCGCCCACCGCGAGGCGGACGACCACGTCGTGGCCCTCACCGTGCTCGATGGCGTTGTCCACGAGGTTGCGCAGGACCCGTTCGATACGGCGGCTGTCCACCTCGGCCACCACCGGCCGCTCGTCACCCTTCACGACGAGGCGGCTGCCCTTCCGCTCCGCGAGCGGTTCGCAGCCCTCCACCACCCGGCGGACCACGTCGCGCAGATCCGTCGGGTCGGGCTCCAGCGCGGCGGCCCCCGCGTCGAACCGGCTGATCTCCAGCAGGTCGTTCAGCAACGACTCGAACCGGTCCACCTGCCCGAGCAGCAGCTCCGCCGACCGCGCCGTCACCGGGTCGAAGTCGTCGCGGGCCTCGTGGATCACGTCGGCCGCCATCCGCACCGTCGTCAGCGGCGTACGCAGCTCGTGCGACACGTCCGAGACGAAACGGCGCTGCATCCGCGACAACGCCTCCAACTGCTGGATCTTGACCTGGAGCTTCTGCGCCATCTTGTTGAACGCCTCACCGAGACGCGCGATGTCGTCCTCACCGGTGACCTTCATCCGCTCCTGGAGCCTGCCCGCGGCGAGCCGTTCGGAGATGCCCGCGGCCATCCGTACGGGCGTCACCACCTGCCGTACGACCAGCCAGGCGATCGCGCCGAGCAGCACCACGACGAACACACCCGCCGTGACCAGCGTGCCCTTGACCAGGACGAGGGTCTCCTCCTCCTGGTTGAAGGGGAAGACGTAGTACAGCTGGTACGGATTGCCGTTGAGGTCGCTGATCCGCTTACCGACGATCAGCGCGGGCTCGGTGCCGCCGCTCTGCCGGTGCAGCTTCGCGTACCGCTGGTGCGTGCCGTCCTGCGCGTCCATGTCGGACCGCAGGTCACCGGGGATGCTCTCCTCGGGAAGTATGTCGCCGGAGGCGCGGGCACCCTTGAGGCGCGCGTCCGCGTTGCCGAGCATCGGCGTCTCGTCGCTCTCGGAGCTGAGCACCACCACCGAGTACACGCCCTGGCCACCGCTGGCCAGCTGCTCCACCAGGTTGTTCATCCAGGTGCCGGCCGACTGCGCGGAACCGCTGCCGACGGCGCCCTCGATCGCGTTGAAGCTGGAACCCCGGGTGTTGGACTTGTCGGCCGCCTGCTGGGCGAACGCGAAACCGCCCGACGCCTGGCTCTGCGCCGTCTGCTCCTTCGCCTCCAGCAGGCCGTTCCGCACCTGCCCGTTGACGACGATCCCGAGCAGCAGCACGACGCCCAGCGACATCAGCAGCGACGCGGCGACGACACGGAGCTGGAGGTTGCGCCGCCACAGCCGCATCGCGGGCAGCAGCGGACGGCGCACCAGCCGCACGAACATCCGGACGACGGGGTGCGCTCGCGTACCCGTCGCCCCCTCGGGCAGCAGCCCCTCCGTGAAGAAGCCGCCACTGGGCCTCAACCGCCCGAGCTTCGAACCCTCGGACGGCTGACTCCCCGTGCCGCTCCCGTCCGTACGCGGTCGAGCGGGGCCGATCCCGGACATGTCAGCCAGGCCCGGCCTTGTACCCCACGCCGCGCACGGTGACCACGATCTCCGGACGCTCGGGGTCCTTCTCCACCTTCGAACGCAGCCGCTGCACGTGGACGTTCACCAGCCGGGTGTCGGCGGCGTGCCGGTAACCCCAGACCTGCTCCAGCAGCACCTCGCGGGTGAAGACCTGCCAGGGCTTGCGGGCGAGCGCGACCAGCAGGTCGAACTCCAGCGGGGTCAGGGCGATCGACTGCCCCTCCCGCTTCACCGAGTGCCCGGCCACGTCGATCACGAGATCACCGATGGCGAGCTGCTCCGGCGCGGGCTCCTCCGACCTGCGCAGCCTGGCGCGGATACGGGCGACCAGCTCCTTCGGCTTGAAGGGCTTGACGATGTAGTCGTCGGCGCCCGACTCCAGGCCGACGACCACGTCGACGGTGTCCGTCTTGGCGGTCAGCATCACCACCGGCACACCGGACTCCGCCCGGATCAGCCGGCACACCTCGATGCCGTCCCGGCCGGGCAGCATCAGGTCGAGCAGCACCAGGTCGGGCTTGGTCTCACGGAAGGCCGCCAGCGCCTTGTCACCGTCCGCCACGAACGACGGCTCGAACCCTTCGCCGCGCAGCACGATGCCGAGCATCTCCGCCAGTGCCGTGTCGTCGTCGACGACGAGAACGCGTCCCTTCATGAGTTCATCATCCCATTACCCGATCGTGACTCTCCTGATAGTGACATGGAACACAGCTCCTGGATTCCGTTCTCCGTGACGGGCGACACCACGCCACGCTCCGTGACCAACGCGCTCACCAATCCCGGCGGCGTCACGTCGAACGCCGGGTTGTACGCCGCCGAACCCGACGGGGCGACCGGCACCCCGCCCGTCGTCCCCGCCGCCGGGGAGGGAAGCTCCGTCACCTCACGCGCGTCCCGCTGCTCGACGACGATCGCCGCACCGTCCGGCGTCTCCGGATCGACGGTGGTCACCGGCGCCACCACGAGGAAGGGCACCCGGTGGTGGCGGGCCAGCACCGCCAGCGGATAGCTGCCCACCTTATTGGCCACCGAGCCGTCCGCCGCTATCCGGTCGGCGCCTATCAGCACCGCGTCGACCTGCCCCGCCGCGAACAACGACCCGGCGGCGTTGTCCACCAGCACGCTGTACGGCATCGCCTCCCGCGCCGCCTCGTACGCCGTCAGCCGCGCCCCCTGCAACAGCGGCCTCGTCTCGTCCACCCACAACTGCCGCAACCGGCCCGCCCGGTGGGCCGCCCGCACCACGGCGAAAGCCGTACCGTGCCCGCCGGATACCAGCCGTCCCGTGTTGCAGTGGGTGAGCAGCCGCAGATCGCCCGTCGGCAGCAGTTCCTCCAGGAGGGCCAGGCCGTGCCCCGCCATCCGGTCGCTCGCCTCCGCGTCCTCGCGGTGCAGGTCCTCCGCCTCCGCGAGTGCCGCCGCCGCTGCCTCCGCCGGGTCCGCCCCGCGCGCGACGGCGCCGTCGTACGCCCGTTCGGCCCGCCGCACCCCGTACGCGAGGTTCACCGCGGTGGGCCGCGCCTCGGCGAGCAGCCGAGCGGCCTCCGCGACGGTGTCGCCCCGTGCCGCGGCCAGCGCGACACCGTACGCGCCCGCGATGCCGAGCAGCGGTGCCCCCCGTACGGCGAGCGAACGGATCGCCGCGACCAGCGCGGGTACGTCGGCGCAGACCAACTCCGCCTCTTCCGCGGGCAGTCGGGTCTGGTCGAGAAGCACCAACGCCGGGCCTTCGGGCGGTCTCGCCCAGCGCGCGACGGGCACATGCTGATCACTCATCCGCACAGTCTGCCCCCAAAACCCGGGCCGCTGAAGGCGGGAGAAGGCGACAGGCTCCGTCCCGCGCCGTCCGCCCCCGTGGCACGATGGCTGACAACCAGGCGAAGGAGTAGGAGAAGCATGAACGACACTCCGGGCTGGGCTTCGCCCGGATCCTCCCCGTCCGACCCCTCGGACGACCGTGAGGACAAGCCGTCGGACGCTCCGCGGAAGACACCCCCCGACGGGCAGGCACCGGCTGATCCTCCCCCTTCCAACTGGTCGGCACAGCAACCGCCGCCCGCCCAGGGCCCCGGCTGGGGAGCGCCCCCGACCCCGCCCCCGTACGGGCAGCAGGGCTGGGGCAACTGGAACAACGCCTGGAACCAGCCGCCGCCCGCCGCCCGCCCCGGAGTCATCCCGCTGCGCCCGCTCGGGATCGGCGAGATCCTCGACGGCGCCGTGGCCAGCGCCCGCGCCCACTGGCGTACGGCCCTGGGCATCGCGCTCGGCGTCGCCGTCGTGGTGCAGTGCGCCTCGACCGTCGCCAGCGGGATCTGGCTGCGCGACAACTCCAGCCTGGAAGCGTTGGAGAGCAACCAGGAGCCCAGCAGCGACGAACTGGCCGACGCCCTGACGGGGACGCTCAGTTGGGCCGGAGTGGAGCTGCTGGCCACGGTCTTCGGCACCGTCGTGGCCACCGCCATGCTCACCATCGTCGTCAGCCGCGCCGTACTGGGGCGGCCCGTGACGACGCGGGAAGCCTGGCGCGAGGCGAGGCCGCGGCTGGGCAGCATGCTCGGTCTCACGCTGCTCGTACTGCTCATCGTCATGGGCGCCGTGCTGGCCGGCTTCACCCCCGGCCTGCTGATCGCGTTGGCGGGCGCGGAAGTGGGCGGAAGCCTGCTCGCGGTCCTCGGTGGCCTCGCCGGAACGGTCGCCGCGGTCTGGCTCTGGGTGCGCTACTCGCTGGCGGCGCCCGCCCTGATGCTGGAGAAGCAGGGCGTCACCGCCGCGCTGCGCAGGTCCGCGAAGCTCGTGCACAACAGCTGGTGGCGGACGTTCGGCATCCAGCTGCTCGCGGTACTGCTGGTGACGGTCGTCGGGTACATCGTGCGGATTCCCACCACCGTCGTCGCGTCGATCGTCGACGGCGACGGCATGGGCGGCGTGCTCTCCGCGACGGACCTCTCCGTCTCCTGGACGTACCTGGCCATCATCGGCGTCGGCGCGGTGCTCGCCTCCACCGTCACGCTCCCGCTGAGCGCGGGCATCACCGCCCTGCTCTACATGGACCAGCGGATCAGGCGCGAGGCGCTCGACCTCGAACTCGCCCGCGCCGCCGGGGTGGACGACGCCGCCGCTCCGCCCTCCGCGGGCCCGCCGCCGGGGAGTTGACGTGTTCGCGAGGGGGTCGGCCGGGGCGGCCCTGCGTACGGCGGCGGGCCCGCGTACGCACCCCCTCGCGAGCGGTACGGACGGCACACCTCCGGTGACCGTCCCCCGTGACCCCGCGCGCCGCGCGGCGGAGGACGAGCTGTCCGACCCCGCGTACCACCAGGACGACCCCGGCCTCTTCCGCCGCGTACTGGACTGGCTCTGGGAGCACTTGGGCGACCTCCTCGGCTCCGCTGCCGACGCGTCGCCTGGAGGGGCCGTCGGACTGCTCGTCATCGGCGCCGTGGTCGTGCTGCTGGCCGTCACGCTGCGCGCGCGCCTCGGGTCCCCGAGGCCCGGACCCACCAGCCGTGACGGCGCGCTGTTCCCGGCCCGTGTCGGCACCGCGGCCGACCATCGCGCCGCTGCGGACGCGCACGCGGCGCACCACCGTTGGAACGAGGCCCTCCAGGAACGGATGCGCGCCCTCGTCCGCTCCCTGGAGGAACGCGCCCTGCTGGAGCCACGCCCCGGCCGCACCGCCGACGAAGCCGCCACGGAAGCCGGACTCGTACTCCCCGCCCACGCCACCGCACTGCACAGCGCCGCACGAGCCTTCGACGAGGTGACGTACGCGGCACGGGCCGCCGACGAGACGGCGTACGTACGCCTCCGCGACCTGGACGTCGCGATCCGCGACACACGCCCCGACACCGCACGGCCGCCGCGCCTCACCCCTGGACCCCGCCGGTGAGCACGACCGCGACCTCCCTGACGGGCCGCCAGGTCTGGGCACGCGCACGGGGCCTGCTGACCGCCGCGACCGTACTCGTGCTGGCCGCGCTGTTCATGGCGGCGGTGCGCTCGGGCGACCAGTACGCCGCGCTCGACCCGCGCTCTCCCGACGACGACGGCACCCGCGCCGCCGCCCGGGTCCTCGCGGACCACGGCGTCGACAGCAGGGTGGTCACCACCGTGGACGAGGCGGTGGCGGCAGCCGGACCGGACACCACGTTGCTCGTCGCCCGCCCGGACGACCTCGACCGAACGGCCCGCGCCGCACTTGCCGACGCCGCCGAGGACGGCGGACGAACGGTGCTCGTCGCCCCCGGCGCCCGCGCCGTCCACACTCTCGCCAAGGGCGTTCGCCCGGTCGACGGGCCCACCGCCGTGGAGCCGGCGACGCCCGACTGTGCGATGCCCGCCGCGAAGCGCGCGGGCGACGCGCACATGGGCGGCCGTCGCTACGACGTGCAGGACGAACGAGCCGAAGCGTGCTATCTGCGCCAGGAACTGCCCTCGCTGGTACGGGTTCCCGCCTCCGAGGGGACCGGCGACACGGTGCTGCTCGGCACATCCGAGCCTTTGCGCAACGACCGTCTCGACCAACTCGGCAACGCGTCGCTGACCCTGCAACTTCTCGGTTCCCGCCCGCATCTCGTGTGGTACCTCCCGTCCCTTTCCGACTCCGCCCCCACCGGGAACGGTGAACGCGGCTTCTTCGAACTCATCCCCAACGGCTGGTCCTGGGGAGCCCTCCAACTCGGTGTCGCCGCACTGCTGACCGCCGTGTGGCGCGCCCGCAGACTCGGCCCACTCGTCCCCGAACGACTCCCCGTGGAGGTCCGCGCCTCCGAGACCACGGATGGCCGCGCCAGGCTCTACCGCCAGGCGGACGCCCGCGACCGCGCCGCCGACAATCTGCGCGCCGCCGCCCGCACCCGTCTGGCCTCGCTCGTCGGCCTGCCCACCGCACAGGCCCACTCCCCAGAAGCCCTCACGTCCGCCCTCGCCGAGCGCGCGGAGAGCGACGGTATGCCCGACGCGACGCGGACACACGACTTGCTGTTCGGCCCGGCCCCCACCGACGACGCCTCGCTCGTCCGGCTCGTCGACGAACTCGACCTGATCGAGGCACGGTTCACGCGAGCCGGAGCACCGACCGATCCCACGACCACGCCGACGAAAGACAAGGACCGCACCACGTGAGCGACTCCTCCGCCGACAGCGCCCGCAGCTCACTGGAAACGCTGCGCACCGAGATCTCCAAGGCCGTGGTGGGCCAGGACGCCGCCGTGACGGGCCTTGTCGTCGCTCTCCTCTGCCGCGGCCACGTACTACTCGAAGGCGTCCCCGGCGTCGCCAAGACACTGCTCGTCCGCACCCTCGCGGCGTCTCTCGCGCTGGACACCAAGCGCGTGCAGTTCACGCCCGACCTGATGCCGAGCGACGTCACGGGATCGCTCGTCTACGACTCGCGCTCGTCCGAGTTCTCCTTCCAGCCCGGACCGGTCTTCACCAATCTGCTGCTGGCCGACGAGATCAACCGCACGCCGCCCAAGACACAGGCCTCCCTGCTGGAGGCGATGGAGGAACGTCAGGTCTCCGTGGACGGCACTCCCCGTCTGCTTCCCCACCCGTTCCTCGTCGTCGCCACCCAGAACCCCGTGGAGTACGAAGGGACGTACCCCCTGCCCGAGGCCCAACTCGACCGGTTCCTGCTGAAGTTGAACATCCCGCTTCCCACCCGTGAACACGAGATCAGTGTGCTGACCCGGCACGCCGAAGGCTTCGACCCCGGAGATCTCTCCTCCGCGGGTGTGCGCCCCGTGGCCGGTCCCGACGAACTCGACACCGCCCGCGCGGCTGTCAGCGAGACGTCGGTCTCCCCGGAAGTCACCAGCTATGTCGTCGATATCTGTCGTGCCACCCGTACGTCCCCTTCGCTCTCCCTCGGCGTCTCCCCCCGGGGAGCCACCGCCCTGCTCTGCACGGCTCGGGCCTGGGCCTGGTTGACCGGCCGCGACTACGTCATCCCTGACGACGTGAAGGCTCTTGCCCTCCCCACGCTGCGGCACCGCGTCCAGCTACGGTCCGAAGCCGAGATGGAGGGCGTGACCGCCGACAGCGTCATCCACTCACTGCTCGCACATGTCCCGGTCCCCCGCTGACGTCTCTGATCGGACTGATACTGACGATGGCGCTCACCGGACGCACCGCCCTCATCGCCGCCCTCGGCGCGCTGGTCGTCGGGCTCCTCCTCCCCGGCTTGCATGGCGTGCTCGCCGTGGAGGTCCCCCTGCTGCTGGCAATCCTGTACGACCTCATCCGCGCCGCGCCAGTGCGAAAGCTCCGGTTCATCCGATCCGGTGATACTTCAGTTCGACTCGGTGAACAGGCATCCGTCACGCTCCTCCTCACCAACCCCAGCGGCCGCACCCTGCGCGCCCGACTTCGCGACGCCTGGCCCCCGAGCAGCTGGTCGACCGGCGAAGCGCTCTCCGCCTCACGCCACGACGTGGCCGTCCCTCCTGGAGAACGACAGCGGATCCGCACCGTCCTCACCCCGACCCGTCGCGGTGATCGCCATGCGGACCGCGTCACCGTGCGCTCGTACGGGCCCCTGGGACTCGCCGCCCGACAGGGCAGCCACTCCGTGCCGTGGATTGTGCGTGTGCTCCCCGCCTTCACCAGTCGCAGACACCTGCCCGCCAAGACGGCCCGCCTCCGCGAGCTGGACGGCCGTACGAGCATCCTCACCCGCGGCGAGGGCACGGAGTTCGACAGCCTGCGGGCGTACATCCCCGGCGACGACACCCGGTCGATCGACTGGCGGGCAACCGCCAGGCAGACGACGGTGGCGGTACGCACCTGGCGACCCGAACGCGACCGTCGAGTCCTGCTGGTCCTCGACACCAGTCGCACGTCAGCGGGCCGCGTCGGCGACGCCCCACGCCTCGACGCGGCGATGGACGCGGCACTCCTGCTGACGGCGCTCGCCTCACGGGCCGGTGGCCACGTCGACCTCCTCGCGTACGACAGGCACGTGCGTGCTTCCGTACGGGGACGCAGGGCACAGGACGTACTGCCCGCGTTCGTGGAGGCGATGGCCAACCTCGAACCCGAACTCGTCGAAGCCGACGCACGGGGCCTGACTGCGACGGCGTTGAAGATGGCACGCCACCGTTCACTGTTGGTGCTGTTCACGGGACTCGAACCGGCTGCGGTGGAGGAGCAGTTGCTCCCCTCTCTGCCGCAACTCACCCAGCGCCACACGGTCCTGGTGGCGTCGGTCGCGGACCCGTTGCTGGAGAAGATGGCAGACGCCAGGGGCACAGTGGACGCGGTCTACGAAGCGGCAGCCGCCGCGAAGACCCAGGCCGAGAGAAGGCACGCGGCAGACCTGCTCCGCCGTCACGGTGTTCTCGTCGTCGACGCGACGCCGAACGACCTCGCTCCCACCTTGGCTGACGCCTATCTGGCGTTGAAGGCGGCTGGCCGCCTCTGACGCATTCCTGCTGCTACGGAACGGTGGAGAACCAGGCAGCATCTACGCGGATGTTCGCGGGGATGCGCAGGCATGCGAGAAGGGGCCGTGTCGGAAAATGCCCGACAAGACCCCTTCTCTCAATGATTGTTCGGCGGTGTCCTACTCTCCCACGAGGTCCCCCTCGCAGTACCATCGGCGCAGAAAGGCTTAGCTTCCGGGTTCGAAATGTAACCGGGCGTTTCCCTCACGCTATAACCACCGAAACCCAACCCAACACGCCGTATATGGCGGTTGTGGTCTCAGAAACCACACAGTGGACGCGAACATCTAAGGACAAGCCCTCGGCCTATTAGTACCGGTCAACTCCACCCATTACTAGGCTTCCATATCCGGCCTATCAACCCGGTCATCTCCCGGGAGCCTTAACCCCACCAAGGGGGTGGGAGCCCTCATCTCGAAGCAGGCTTCCCGCTTAGATGCTTTCAGCGGTTATCCTTCCCGAACGTAGCCAACCAGCCATGCCCTTGGCAGAACAACTGGCACACCAGAGGTCCGTCCGTCCCGGTCCTCTCGTACTAGGGACAGCCCTTCTCAAGACTCCTACGCGCGCAGCGGATAGGGACCGAACTGTCTCACGACGTTCTAAACCCAGCTCGCGTACCGCTTTAATGGGCGAACAGCCCAACCCTTGGGACCGACTCCAGCCCCAGGATGCGACGAGCCGACATCGAGGTGCCAAACCATCCCGTCGATATGGACTCTTGGGGAAGATCAGCCTGTTATCCCCGGGGTACCTTTTATCCGTTGAGCGACGGCGCTTCCACAAGCCACCGCCGGATCACTAGTCCCGACTTTCGTCCCTGCTCGACCCGTCAGTCTCACAGTCAAGCTCCCTTGTGCACTTACACTCACCACCTGATGACCAACCAGGCTGAGGGAACCTTTGGGCGCCTCCGTTACTCTTTAGGAGGCAACCGCCCCAGTTAAACTACCCACCAGACACTGTCCCCGATCCGGATCACGGACCCAGGTTAGACATCCAGCACGACCAGAGTGGTATTTCAACAACGACTCCACAACCGCTGGCGCGGCCACTTCACAGTCTCCCACCTATCCTACACAAGCCGAACCGAACACCAATATCAAGCTATAGTAAAGGTCCCGGGGTCTTTCCGTCCTGCTGCGCGAAACGAGCATCTTTACTCGTACTGCAATTTCACCGGGCCTATGGTTGAGACAGTCAAGAAGTCGTTACGCCATTCGTGCAGGTCGGAACTTACCCGACAAGGAATTTCGCTACCTTAGGATGGTTATAGTTACCACCGCCGTTTACTGGCGCTTAAGTTCTCAGCTTCACCAGAACGAATACTGATTAACCGGTCCCCTTAACGTTCCAGCACCGGGCAGGCGTCAGTCCGTATACATCGCCTTACGGCTTCGCACGGACCTGTGTTTTTAGTAAACAGTCGCTTCTCGCTGGTCTCTGCGGCCACACCCAGCTCACCAAGAAAATTGGATCACCAGACGTGGCCCCCCTTCTCCCGAAGTTACGGGGGCATTTTGCCGAGTTCCTTAACCATAGTTCACCCGAACGCCTCG
>NZ_RCHV01000002.1:2290000-2847500 GCF_003665095.1 Streptomyces sp. Z26
GCGCGCTGGACTGGATCTGCGACAGGTGCGTGGAGGCGCGCTGGTAGAGGGCGACGAGTTCGTCCGCTTCGGCCCCGGACAGTCGGCGGCGTACGAGGACATCCAGACGGTCCCACTCCGCTCGGTGTGCGGAGACGAAGACATCGAGATCCATGTGGAGAGCTTGGCAGATCGTGCGCACCGGGCGGCAGACTGTGCGGAGGGCGGCGGGCAGCCGTACGGGATGCTCGCCGTCCGGCGGGCGAGGGGAGGACGGGTCCGGGTGAGCGAACTGGTGACGGGTGACGCCGTCGTGCTCGGTCTGCGGCCCGCCCGTCTGCCGAGCCGCGCGCTCGCCGTACTCGTCGACCTGGTGCTGGCGTGGACGGTCTACGTGGTGCTGTCCCTCGTGCTGCTCACCGCCACCTCGTCGTTGGACACGGCGGCACTGGCGGCGGTCCAGGTGGCGCTGTTCCTGCTCGTCCTCGTCGGCGGGCCGATCGCGGTGGAGACGCTCAGCCACGGACGTTCCCCGGGCAAGGCGGCCTGCGGGCTGCGCGTGCTCCGGGACGACGGCGGGCCGGTGCGTTTTCGGCACTCCCTCGTACGGGGTGCGCTCGGTGTCGTGGAGATCCAGCTGTCCTTCGGGGTGATCGCCTGTACGGCGTCGCTGGTGTCCGCGCGCGGGAGGCGGCTGGGTGACGTGTTCGCGGGCACGCTGGTCGTACGGGAACGGGTGCCCGCCGCGCGCGCGGTGCGGGTGCCGCCGCCACCGCCCGCGCTGGTGGGACGGTTCCGCGGGGTGGACCTGTCGCGCGTACCGGACGGGTTGTGGCTGGCCGTACGGCAGTTCCTGACGCGGGCCGGGCAACTGGACGCCGCCGTGGCGGAGTCGATGGCCCGGCGGCTGGCCGCGGACGTCGCGGCGTGCACGGGGGCTCCAGTGCCTCCGGAGGTGCCCGCGGGGGCGTATCTCGCCGGGGTGGTCGCGGAGCGGCAGGAGCGGGACGCGCGGCGGGCGTTCGGGGCGGGGCCGGGGCACGACGGGTGGCCCGCGGCTGCGGAGGCGCGCGGAGTGGCGCGGGAGGCCACGCCGAAGGGTCCCCCGGTGACGGGCTTCGCTCCCCCGGCGGGTGAACGGCCCGGCTCCGCCGCCGTGTTCACGCCCGCGCCGGGGGCCGGCAGCGGTACGGCGGGCGGAGCCGAAGTGGCGCCGGAGCCGCGTACGGGGTTCGTCCCGCCGTCCTGAACCGCGTACGCGTGACCGCCGGTCCGGTGCGGGGTCTCAACCGAAGGTCGAGGGCGGGGACTCCAGCTCCTCCAGCTCCAGCCCCGGCGCGGCGAGCACGACGTCGCCGGCGAGGTGGACCGCGTGCTGCTCCCCCGTCTCCAGGTCGTTGACCTGGTAGTTCTCCACGACGAGCGGGCCGTTGTCAGTGCCGTGTGTTTCGCTTTCGAGGAGCGCCCAGGACTGGTCGAGGGTGCGCGGAGCGAGCACGGGGGAGGCGAAGGTGACGAGGCGTACGCGGGTCGCGGGGGCACCGGGGGCGGGACGGAGCAGGCGGGCCGTCGCCACGAGGAAGGCGGGCGACGTGCCGGTGAACGAGTGCGCGGGGACGTTGCCCTCCTGCGCCTCGGCACCGGTGGGGTCGCTGCGGACCCAGGTGACGCCGTCGAGCGCCGCGCCGCGCACCTGCCAACCGGAGGCGTGGAGTTCCATACGGATCGGGCGCCCGAGAGCGTCAAGAGTGAGGTCGACCGATCCCGCGTGCTCGCCGGTGGTGCCGGTGAGCTGGGAGACGTAGCGCCACCCGGAGGGGCCGGTGGCGCAGTGGAAGTGCTCGTCACCGAGAGGGGTGTGGTCGTGCGGGTCGTGGAGCGAGTAGCGGCCTCGTGGCATGGGTGGACTGTACGGCGGCGGGTGCGGTGGGCCTGGCGGCGGGCACGGCGGTACGCGGCCGGGATCCGCACGGGCGCGGGTGCGGCCACGGAAACGGCGGCACCGCCGCGTGACGCGGTGGTGCCGCCGGTGCCCGTGCGCCGTCCGACCCCGGCCGGGCGCTGCGCGCCGACCGGGCGGGCGGGTGCGGTCAGCCGCTCAGTAGCGGTAGTGGTCCGGCTTGTAGGGACCCTCGACCGGGACGCCGATGTACGCGGCCTGCTCGGGGCGCAGCTCGGTCAGCTTGACGCCGAGCGCGTCCAGGTGGAGCCGGGCGACCTTCTCGTCGAGGTGCTTGGGCAGCACGTAGACGTCAGTCGGGTACTCCTCGGGCTTCGTGAACAGCTCGATCTGGGCGATCGTCTGGTTCGCGAAGGAGTTGGACATCACGAACGACGGGTGGCCGGTCGCGTTGCCGAGGTTGAGGAGGCGGCCCTCGGACAGGACGATGAGCTTCTTGCCGCCGGGGAAGGTCCAGGTGTGCACCTGGGGCTTGACCTCGTCCTTGACGATGCCGTCGATCGCGGCCAGACCGGCCATGTCGATCTCGTTGTCGAAGTGGCCGATGTTCCCGACGATGGCCTGGTGCTTCATCCGGGCCATGTCCTTGGCCATGATGATGTCCTTGTTGCCCGTCGTGGTGACGAAGATGTCGGCCGTCTCGACGACCTCGTCCAGCGTGGTCACCTGGTAGCCGTCCATCGCGGCCTGGAGCGCGCAGATCGGGTCGATCTCGGTGATGATCACGCGGGCGCCCTGGGCGCGCAGGGACTCGGCGCAGCCCTTGCCGACGTCGCCGTAGCCGAAGATGACGGCGGTCTTGCCGCCGATCAGGACGTCGGTGGCGCGGTTGATGCCGTCGATGAGGGAGTGGCGGCAGCCGTACTTGTTGTCGAACTTCGACTTGGTGACGGCGTCGTTCACGTTGATCGCCGGGAAGAGGAGGCTGCCCGCGGTGTGCATCTCGTAGAGACGGTGCACGCCGGTGGTGGTCTCCTCGGTGACACCGCGGATCTCGGACGCGAGCTGCGTCCACTTCTGCGGGGTGTCGGCGACCGTACGGGTCAGCACCTCGAGGATGACGCGGTGCTCGTCGCTCTCCGCCTCGGTGGCGGGGTCGGGTACGACACCGGCCTTCTCGTACTCGACGCCCTTGTGGACGAGGAGCGTGGCGTCGCCACCGTCGTCCAGGATCATGTTGGGACCGCCGGTCTCGGCGCCGGGCCAGGTCAGCGCCTGCTCCGTGCACCACCAGTACTCTTCGAGCGTCTCGCCCTTCCAGGCGAAGACCGGTACGCCCTGGGGCGACTCGGGCGTGCCCTCCGGGCCGACAGCGATGGCCGCGGCGGCGTGGTCCTGGGTGGAGAAGATGTTGCAGGACGCCCACCGCACCTGGGCGCCGAGCGCGACCAGCGTCTCGATGAGCACGGCCGTCTGCACCGTCATGTGCAGCGAGCCGGTGACGCGGGCGCCCGCCAGCGGCTGCTGCGCGGCGAACTCCTCACGGATCGACATGAGGCCGGGCATCTCGTGCTCTGCCAGCTGGATCTCCTTGCGGCCGAAGGCCGCGAGGGACAGGTCGGCGACCTTGAAGTCCTGCGTGGTGGAAGTGACAGTCGTCATGCGGGGCTGCTCCTCGGGATGTCGAGGTGTCGGGCTTTCGGGTCCGTGCTGCGGCGCGGGAGGCGGACATGCGGCGTACGACGCGGTCAGGGCGTCGACGGGCACACGTCTCCCTGGGTCACAGCGCAGTCCGTCGGAGGCCCTCTCTCCCTCGGAGGCCCGTGTCCCGGGCCGCCCGACCGCCATCAGCAGCGACGTCTGTGCTCTACGAATCTACACCGCTCATCCAGTCGAGCGGATTGCCTACGGGTTGTTCAAGGGCGACCATGGGTCGGTTTTCGGCCCCGGTACCGCGGCTCGTAGGGTCGTTGACTCATCCTCCCCCGTCGTCGAGCCGGTTACGCAAGGAGTAGACACGTGACGAGTCCCCCCGACCCCCGCGACGAGACGGGGAAGGAGGCCGAGCCCCGGCTGAGGCTGCTCGCCGTGACCGCGTGCCCCACCGGCATCGCGCACACGTACATGGCGGCGGAGAAGCTGGCGAAGGCCGCCGAAGCCCGTGGCATCGGCATGAAGGTCGAGACCCAAGGGTCGATCGGCGCCGAGAACGTGCTGACCGACAACGATGTCAGAGAAGCGGACGGCATCATCATCGCCGCCGACAAGGACGTCGCCCAGGACCGCTTCGTGGGCAAGAGGGTGCTGGTGGTCGGCGTGGCCGACGGCATCAGCGACCCGGGCGGCCTGATCGAACAGGTCCAGCGGGCACCCGTACTCGGCGAGGATTCCGGCAGCGGCGGACGTACGGGCTCCGGGGCGGCGGCCTCCGGGGGCTCCGGCGGGGCCGGGGACAAGCACAAGGGCCGGAGCGTCGGCTACAAGGCGCTGATGAACGGCGTCTCGTACATGATCCCGTTCGTCGTCGTCGGCGGCCTGCTGATCGCGGTGTCCCTCGCGCTCGGCGGCGACCCGCAGGCCGACGGCGGTCTCGTCATCCCCGACGACTCGTTCTGGAAGCACGTCAACGACATCGGTGTGATCGGCTTCACGCTCATGGTGCCGATCCTGTCCGGCTACATCGCCTACGCGATCGGGGACCGCCCCGCGCTCGTGCCGGGCATGATCGGCGGCTGGATCGCCAACACCGGTGAGCTGTACGACTCGGAGTCCGGCGCCGGTTTCATCGGCGCCATCGTGACCGGCTTCCTCGCCGGGTACCTCGTCCGGTGGATCAAGAAGGCGTCGGTCCCGAAGTTCGTGCAGCCGGTCATGCCGATCATCGTGATCCCGATCGTGGCGACGTCCGTACTGGGACTCTTCTTCATCTACGTCATCGGCCGCCCGATCTCCTGGGTCTTCGAGAACCTGACGGACTGGCTCGGCGGGCTCACCGGCAGCAGCGCGGCGCTGCTCGGCGTCATCCTCGGGCTGATGATCGCGTTCGACATGGGCGGGCCGGTCAACAAGACGGCGTTCCTCTTCGGCGCGGGACTGGTCTCCAAGAACCCGGAGGTCATGGGCATGTGCGCCGCGGCCATCCCGGTGCCGCCGCTCGGTCAGGGCCTGGCGACACTGATCCGCCGCAGGTACTTCGACGACGAGGAGCGCGAGACGGGCTACGCCGCGCTGTTCATGGGCTTCTTCGGGATCACCGAGGGCGCCATCCCGTTCGCGGCGGCACGCCCCGCCCGGGTGATCCCCGCGAACATGCTGGGCGGCGCCGTCGCCGGTGCCATCGCGGGCATCGGCTCCGTCGAGGACAACGTGCCGCACGGCGGGCCGATCGTCGCGGTGCTGGGGGCGATCGACGGGATGGCGGTGTTCTTCCTGGCCGTGATCGTCGGTACGGCCGTGACCGGTGTGACTACCATCGCGCTCATGTCGCTCGGACGGGACCAGGCGCGTGCCGGTGCCGGGTCCGGGGACGGTGGCGAGCGCGGTACGGCGGCGGGTGAGGACGTACGGGCGGCCGAGCCGGTCCCGGCGACCGGCGGCACCGGGACGGCCACCGCGACCACGACCGCGACTGCGACCGCCACGGCTGCGGCCCCGACCACCGCCACCGGAACCGCCACCGGAACCGCCACCACGGCGGAGGCACCCGCGCCGGAGGAGACGGCCGCGACGGACGATGCGGAAGAGGCCGAGGTGCTCTCCGGGCATCTCACGCGCGACACCGTCAAGGAGGAGCTGACGGCGACCGCCAAGGAGGCCGCCATCCGCGAGATGGCCGAACTCCTCGCCGCCAGCGGCCGCGTGACCGACGTGGACGCGCTCGTACGGGCGGCGCTGGCCCGCGAGGAGCAGGGCACCACCGGCCTCGGTGAGGAGATCGCCATCCCGCACGCCAAGACGGACGCAGTGTCCGCGCCCGTCGTCGGCTTCGCGCGTTCCACCGAGGGGATCGAGTGGGGCGCGCTGGACGACACGAAGGCGCGGCTCGTCTTCATGATCTCCGTCCCGGAGGCGGCTGCGGGCGACGAGCACCTGCGCATCCTGGCGCTGCTGTCGCGGAAGCTGATGGACCCGGGCTACCGGCAGCGGCTGTTGGACGCACCCGACGGCGGCGCGATCCTGTCGGTCCTCGGGGAGATCCGCTGACGGTCGCGGGCGGCAGCGGAAGGCCCCGGGCCGGTGGTTGAGGTACGGGACTGGTGCTTGAGGTACCGGACCACCGGGAGCGACGGAGGCGGCGCACGGCAGAAGCGGTGAACGGCAGAGGCGGTGCGGGTGCCCGAACGGGCCCGCACCGCCTCCGTGTTCACCTCACACGCCGAGGTTGACGCCGCGCGCGTGGCGCACCGCGCTCGCGCCGCCGCTCACTTCTCCGGAACGGCACCCGCGTCCGTACCTGCACCCGCGACCGCGTCCGCGTCGCCCGCGCGCAGCAGGTCCGGCTCCAGGTAGATGACCCGCGCGATCGGCACGGCGGCCCGTACGCGCGCCTCCGCGTCGTTGATCGCGTGCGCGACCTCCGCGGCGGTGTCGTCGTGCTGGACGGACACCTTGGCGGCGACGAGGAGTTCCTCCGGGCCGAGGTGCAGCGTCCGCATGTGGATCACGCCGGTGACGGTGCCGCCGTCGACGAGCGCCTCACGGATGCGTACGACCTGGCTCGCGTCCGCCGCCTCGCCCAGCAGCAGCGACTTGGTCTCGGCCGCGAGCACGATCGCGATGATGACCAGCAGGACGCCGATGCACAGCGTGCCCACGCCGTCCCACACCCCGTCGCCGGTGGCGAGCGCCAGGCCGACGCCGCCGAGCGCGAGGACCAGGCCGACGAGCGCGCCGAGGTCCTCCAGCAGCACGACGGGCAGCTCGGGCGCCTTGGCCCGCTTGATGAACTGGGCCCAGGTCAGGGACCCCCGTACCTCGTTCGACTCCTTGATGGCCGTACGGAACGAGAAGGACTCCGCGATGATGGCGAAGACCAGGACGCCCACGGGCCAGTACCAGTGCTCCAGTTCGTGCGGGTGCTTGATCTTCTCGTAGCCCTCGTAGAGGGCGAAGACGCCGCCGACCGCGAAGAGGACGACGGAGACGAGGAAGCTGTAGACGTAGCGTTCGCGCCCGTAGCCGAACGGGTGCTCCTCGCTCGCCGCCTTGGTGGCCTTCTTGCCGCCGACGAGGAGCAGCGCCTGGTTGCCGGAGTCGGCGAGGGAGTGGACGCCCTCCGCGAGCATCGACGACGAGCCGCTGAAGGCGAACGCCACGAACTTGGCCACCGCGATGGACAGGTTGGCGCCCAGCGCGGCGACGATCGCCTTCGTTCCGCCTGATGCACTCATGTCGAGGAGGGTCCCTTTCTCCGTGCGCCCCGTGTCCTGTCGGCCACGGCGGGCGCCCTGTGTCGTACGGGCCGTGCGCGCGGCGGTCGGGCCGCCGCGCCTCGAACGGTCGGTCGGTCAGACGGCCACCGTCGCGCGGAAGATCGTACCTTCACCGGACACCTGGAGCCGCTCGCTCGCGCCGGCGTACGCCGACTGCCCGCGTTCCAGGGCGAGTTCGGCGCCGCTGTCCGTATCGCGCAGGACCACGCGGCCGTCCGTGCACAGCAGTACGCGGGGGGCGCCGCCCGGCAGCGCCTGCGGGCCGCCGTCGGCCACGGGCAGCAGCCGGGACAGCCGGAACTCCCCGACGGGCGCCGCGTACACCTCCTCACCGCCGTCCGCCTCGGGGCGCAGGAGGTGCGGCGGGCCGCTCTCGAAGCGGACCACGCGCAGCAGTTCGGGTACGTCCACGTGCTTGGGGGTGAGGCCGCAGCGCAGCACGTTGTCGGAGTTGGCCATGATCTCGACGCCGAGCCCGTCCAGGTACGCGTGCGGCACGCCCGCCCCGAGGTAGAGCGCCTCGCCGGGCTGGAGACGTACATGGTGCAGCAGCATCGCCGCGATGACGCCGGGGTCGCCGGGGTAGTGCCGGGCGAGGGAGGCGTACGGCGTGTACGGGTCGCGCGCGCCGGAGCCGCCCTCCTCCGCCGCGAGCCGTTCCAGGGCAGCCGCCACCCGGGCGACCGTGGCGGCGACCACGTCCCGGTCGGCGGTCAGCACCGCCGTGAGCACCTCTCGCAGGGCGCGGTCCTCGGGGCTGGCGCGCAGGATGTCGACGTACGGCGCGAGCCCGTCCACGTCGAGCCCGGCGAGCAGCGCCGCGGACTCCGCCGCCGGGCGGAAGCCGCACAGGCCCTCGAACGGGGTGAGGGCGCAGAGGAGTTCGGGCTTGTGGTTGCGGTCCTTGTAGTTGCGGTGGGGCGCGTCGACCGGCACGCCGCGCGCCTCCTCCGCCGCGAACCCCTCGGCCGCCTGCGCCAGGTCCGGGTGCACCTGGAGGGAGAGCGGGGAGGCGGCGGCGAGCAGCTTCAGCAGGAACGGGAGGCGGGGGCCGTAGGCGCGTACGGTCGCGGCGCCGAGTTCGCCCTCCGGGTCGGCGGCGATCACGTCGGTCAGCGGCACCGGCCCGGCGCCCCGGTCGAGGTGCGAGGGCGCGCCGGGGTGGGCGCCCATCCACATCTCGGCCTGGGGCTCGCCGGTGGGGGCGACGCCGAGGAGGGTGGGGATGGCGGTGGGCGAACCCCAGGCGTAGGGGCGCACGGTGTTCTGGAGGAGGTCCATGGGTGCAGGCTTCCTGACTGGTGGCGGTCCGCGTCCGCCCCCGGTGCTCCGGGCGGGCGGTACGGGCGCGCGGGGGCGTGCCCGTACGGGGGTCGCGGTACGGGGCGGATGAGGGTGAGGTGAAGGGGGTGAGGGGCGGCGGCGGGTCAGAACGCGGACGTGCCGCCCGGGTCCGTACCGGCGCTCGCGCCCGTGGCGAGCCGGAGGTAGACGGCGGCGAAGTCGGCGGTGGCGATCAGCTCGGCCGCCGCCTCCAACGGCCCGCTGTCGGCGGCCGGTTCCAGCTCGCTCAGCGGGACGTCGTGCGCGTACGCGAGGTCGCGCGCGGTGACGACGGCGGAGTCGGCGTCGGGGGCGTGCTCGCGCAGCAGCACGATCCGCGTGTGCAGCGACTCGGCGTCCTCGACGCGGTCGCGGAAGAAGTCGTCCGCGTCGCCGCCCGCCCCGAACGCGCCCGTGAGCAGCGCGCCCTGCCCGTCCAGCGCCTCGGGCAGCTCCGCGGCGAGCGCGGGCCGCCCCGCGAGGGCGGCGAACGTCGTGGCGCAGTGCCGCGCGGCCGCCGCCGCGACGGGGCCCTCGCTCCACAGGAGCGGGAGGGCGCCCGCGAGTTCGGCGGCGAGGGTCTTGCCCGAGTTGCTGTCGGTGTCGACGACGGGGCCGCAGCGCTCCGCCGTACGGTCCAGCCGGTCGGCCATCGCCTGGAGCGCCGAGGGCGGAGCGGTGAGCAGGCCGAGCCGGTCGCACAGGGCGAGCAGCGGCGTGAGGAGCGCCCAGAGGGTGCCGGGGGTGACGACCGGGGGCGTACGCCAGCCGGAACCCGCGCGCCCGGGGCCCGCAGCCGTGTCGGCGGAAGGCGCGTACGGCACGGGCCCGTCGGCCAGCGGAACGGTCAGCCCGCGGGTCTGCGTCGTGGCCTCCGCGACGCTCGTACCGGCGGGGGTGACGGAGACGACGGTGCAGCCGCGCCGGTACGCCTGCTCCAGCAGCGTCTCCAGGCCCGGCTCCTCGCCGCCGGGTGTCGCGACCAGCAGCAGGTCGAGCGGCCCGGCCCAGCCCGGCAGGGTCCAGGCGAGCGCGGCGGGCGCGGCCAGCGCGCCGGTGGGACGCAGCAGCGTGACGGGCACGCCGCCGTTGCCGAACGCCCCGAGCAGGTCCGCGACGCAGTGCGTGACCGGCCCGTACCCGGCGACGAGCACGGCCCGCGGCCGTCCGTCGGGGCGGAGCGCGGTGACACCGGCGTCGTCGGCGAGCCGGATCGCCGTACGCGTACGGGCACCGGCCTCGGCCACGCCGTGCAGCAGGCCGTGCGCGTCGGCTCCGACCAGCGCGTCGGGGTCGTCGAACAGTGACTCGTCGAGCATCCGGTGGGTGCCTCCGTTCGGGCGCCGGTCCGTGCGGGACCGTCAGGCGGGGCGGCGGGCCTCGTCGACGAGGAGGACGGGGATCTCGTCGCGGACGGGGTACGCGAGGCCGCAGGCGTCGCCGGTGCAGACCAGTTCGCCGCCCGTGGCGCCGGTCGCGCTCCCCTCGGTCGCGCTCCCCTCGGCCGGTTCCTCGCGCAGCGGCGCGTGGCAGGCGGGGCAGGCGAGGATCTCCAGGAGCCCGGCTTCGAGCGGCATGTGGTGGTGTCCCTTCGGGAGCGGGCACGCGGGCGCGCGCGGCGGCAGTGGGGCCAGGGTACCGCCGCCCGTACGCCGCGCACCGCCCGGCCGACCCGCCCCGGCCGGGCGCCGTACGGCGGCACGGGCGGAGCGGGCCGCGCGGGTGCCCCGGCGCCTACGCGCCGATGAGCCCCAGCACCTCGTCCCGTACCGCCGCCACCGTCGCCGCGTCGCGCGCCTCGACGTTCAGCCGCAGCAGCGGCTCCGTGTTGGACGCGCGCAGGTTGAACCACCAGTCGTCGGCGGTCACCGTCAGCCCGTCCAGCTCGTCCAGCCCGACGCCGTCGCGGCCCGTGTACGCGCTCCGCACCGCCTCGACGCTGGCCGTCTGGTCCGCGACGGTGCTGTTGATCTCGCCGGACGCGGCGTAACGGTCGTACTGCGCGACGAGCGCCGACAGCGGCCCGTCCTGGCCGCCGAGCGCGGACAGCACGTGCAGGGCGGCGAGCATGCCGGTGTCGGCGTTCCAGAAGTCGCGGAAGTAGTAGTGCGCCGAGTGCTCGCCGCCGAAGATCGCGCCGGTGGCGGCCATCCGCTCCTTGATGAACGAGTGCCCCACGCGCGTACGCACCGGGACGCCGCCCGCCTCCCGTACGACCTCGGGGACCGACCAGGAGGTGATGCAGTTGTGGATGACGGTGGAGCCGGGGGCCTTGGCCAGTTCGCGGGCGGCGACGAGCGCGGTGATGGCGGACGGCGACACCGGATCGCCGTTCTCGTCCACGACGAAGCAGCGGTCGGCGTCGCCGTCGAAGGCGATGCCCAGGTCGGCGCCGGTCTCGCGGACGCGGGCTTGGAGGTCGACGATGTTCTTCGGGTCGAGCGGGTTGGCCTCGTGGTTCGGGAAGGTGCCGTCCAACTCGAAGTACATGCGGTCGAGTTCGACGGGCAGCCCGTCGAGGACGGTGGGCACGGTGTGTCCGCCCATCCCGTTGCCCGCGTCGACGACGACGCGCAGCGGGCGCAGGGACGCGAGGTCGACCAGTCCGCGCAGGTGGGCGGCGTAGTCGGTGAGTACGTCCCGCTGCGTGACGGTGCCCTCGCCGGCGGCGGCCGGGGGCGGTCCGGCGGCGGACCACTCCTCGACGAGCGCGCGGATCTCGGACAGCCCGGTGTCCTGGCCGACGGGGGCGGCACCGGCGCGGCACAGCTTGATGCCGTTGTACCGGGCGGGGTTGTGCGACGCGGTGAACATCGCGCCGGGGAGCGCGAGGCTGCCGCTGGCGAAGTACAGCTGGTCGGTCGAGCAGAGCCCGATCTCGGTGACGTCGACGCCGAGCCGCGCGGCGCCGCGGGCGAAGGCCCGCGACAGACCGGGCGACGAGGGGCGCATGTCGTGCCCCACGACGATCGCGTCCGCGCCCACGACCCGCACGAACGCGGCGCCGAACAGTTCGGCCAGCCCCTCGTCCCACTGGTCCGGCACCACACCGCGGATGTCGTACGCCTTGACGATCTGCGACAGATCAGCAGCGGCAGCCATGCAGCCCTCCCGGAGTCCTCGACGGAGAGCCCAACCTACCGGCCGCCGCGCCGCCGTCCCCGTCCAGGTGCGGCGGGCCCCGCCGAGGGCGGCGGAAGGAGGAACGGGTCAGGGCTCCGGGGAGCGGAGGATGCGCAGGTGCCCGCGCCGGGCGACCTCCATCGGGTCCGCGTCGCGCCCGCCGGGGCCGACCGGGCCGGGGGGCGGGCGGTCGCCCTCGTCGCGTGGCGTGCGGCTGCGGGCGGCCTCGCGTACGGCGTCCGCGAGCGCTTCGAGGTCGTCGCCGCTGGGCCGGGGCGGGGTGGTGTCGAGGGCGAGCCGTACGACCTCCCAACCGCGGGGGGCCGTCAGCCGCTCGGAGTGCTCGGCGCACAGGTCGTAGCAGTGCGGCTCGGCGTACGTGGCGAGGGGGCCGAGGACGGCGGTCGAGTCCGCGTAGACGTACGTCAGCGTGGCCACGGCTGGGCAGCCGCACGCGGTGCGCGAACAGCGACGTACAGGACTCACGACGTTGGACGGTACCGCACTCCTGAGCGGGCCGCGACGACTCCGGGGCACGTCACCTTGCCGTGTCGTCCCCGTATGCCGGTTTCCGCCGTACCGGAGGGCCGGGTACCCGGGGGGCGTACCGGCGGTAAGGGGTGGCCCGGGGGACGGCGGGGGCGCCGGGGAGCGGTGCGATCCGGACGTACGGGGCCGCCGGGGCGCGGACGCGGCGCCGCCGGACGCTAGGCTCGGAGGGATGACCGACCCGGCCCCTCCCCCACGCCGCCCCGCCGCCCCGGCCCGCCGCCGTGACCGGCACGGGCGCGGCATGCGCGGGCCGGTCGCGCCGCCGCAGGTGCCGCTGGCGATCAGCCGGGGTGAGGCCTTCGACGACCTGGTGCGCGACTCGGCGGACCGGCTGGAGCGGCACTGGCCGCAGCTCGGCGGCATCGACTTCGCCGTCCAGGAGGTGCCGCGCGGCGACTCCGGGGAGCTGGACGACGCGGGCGCCGTACCGCTCGGGCGGCTCGTCCCGGCGCACGGGGACGCCCCGGACCGGGTCGTGGTCTACCGGCGGCCGATCGAGATCCGTACGAAGTCCCGCGACGAACGGGCCCTCCTGGTGCACGAGGTCGTGGTCGAGCAGGTCGCCGAACTCCTCGGCATGGCCCCGGAGTCCGTCGACCCGCGCTACGGCCAGGACTGACGCGCCCGCGGGCCGTCCCGGGCCGACGGCCCGCCCGCTCAGTCCGTCAGCACCGACAGGTCCTGGCCCGCCTCCGGCACCGCCACCGTGCCCCGGTCGTCGGGCAGCGTCTGCACGGTGAACGCCGGTACGCCGTCCGCCTTCACCTCCAGCGTCCGCGCCGCGTACACCTCGCCGCCCGACTCCCGCTCCACCGTCAGCGCGTACGTGCCCTTGCCGCCCGTGGGGAGCGGCGGAGTGACGGCCGTCGTGGTGCCCGCCTTCACGGCGTACGTCGCGGTCTTGGGCGAGCCTCCGCCGCTGCCCGCCGACGCGGTGACCTTCACCGTGGCCGCCTCACCGGGCGCCGTGAGCGAGAGCGTCCCGCCCTTGGACCGGTTGTCGGCCACGGTCGCCCGCTCCTCGACGGGGACCGTCGCCGGGATGAACGCCGTCTCCTGCTTCGCGCCCTTGCCCCGCGTCACCCGCAGCGCCGCCACGAACGGGGTGGTGTCGCCCTTCTCGGACGGCGTCAGCACGAGCGAACCCGGTTCACCCTTGGTGACGTCCCCCAGGTCGACGGCGTTGACCTCGCCCGGCTTCAGGTGCAGCGTCTCGTGCCCGGCCGGGGTGATCTGCCCGGACCGGCCCGCGAGCCGCACCTTCAGGTCGGCGTCGTCCTGGCCGGTGGTGAGCGCGACGAGGCGTACGGCGGTGGCGTCGGCGGGGATGCCGGGCAGTACGGCCGTACCGCGCGGCACGCCCGCGGCGGGCAGCCAGTCGCCGCCCAGGTCGTCGTCGACGGCGTGCACCTGGGCGCCGACGCGGCCCGTACGGACGACGGCGTGGACCGCGAGGTTCGTCTCCGGGTCCGGGGTGAGGGTGGACAGCAGCACGGGCACCGTGGAGCGGGGCGGGACGGTGATCTCGCGCCCGCTCTCGGAGGTGACGCGACCCCCCTTGCCGTACATCTCCAGGTCCACGACGGCCGCCGTGTCGTCCGGGTTCGTCAGGTGCGCGTAGTCGTGCCGCTCGTCGGCGGTGCTGGCGGCCGGGAACCAGAAGTCCGTGTCGGCCTCCCCGCAGGCGGTGCCGTGCAGGCCGCGGCCGATGCCCGCGCTCACCGAGGTGGTCTGCTGCACCGTCCAGCCGGGCGCGAACGAGCCGTCGGCGGAGCCGAAGAGGGCGGGCGCGTCGGGGCTGTCGGTGTCGGTGACGACGGGGGTGCCGGGGGCCTTCAGGGGCAGTACGGACTTGGCGGAGCCGCCGTCCTCGCCCTTGTCCTCGTCCTTCTTCTTGTCCTTCTTGTCCTTCTTGTCGTCGCCGCCCGGTGTCGACGGGTCCGCGAGGTCGGCGGGCAGCAGCCGGGCGCCGCCCTTGCCGTCGCCCGCCTCGCCCTTGGGCGTGAACGCGGTGTAGTCCGTCGTCGCCAGCTCCGACTCGGACGGCTTGGGGCAGACCAGCGTGGAGCGCTCCACCGGCAGTCGCTGGGCCGCCGACGCGCCGTCGTCGGCCCCGTCGTCGGGAACGGTGAGCGCGCCGACCCCGGTGACCGCGGCGAGCGCGGTGACGACGCCGATCAGGGTGAGGGTGGTGCGGTTCACTGCTGCTCGCTCCTGTTCCCGTACGGGGTGCCGTCGTGGTCGGCGGGGTCGTGGCCCGCCTGCTGCGGGTCGTAGCCGTACGGGTCACCGGGCGCCGCGTACGGCTGCTGGCCCTGCTGCCCGTGCTGCGGCTGGCCCTGCTGCGGCCAGTCGCCGTACGGCTGCTGCTGCCCGTAGGCGTCGTACGCGCCGTACCCGCCGCCGTGGTCCGCGCCCACGTACGCGCCGCCCTGCCGCTGCGGGTCACCGGCGGGCTCGTACGGCGTGCCGTACGCCGGATCGTACGGCTGCGCGGGGTCGTACGGCTGCGTGCCGTACGGGGCCCGCTGGCCGTACGGGTCGTACGCCTCGTCGTAGCCCGGCTGCTGCTCCGGCACGTACGGCGCGGCCTCCGGGGGCGCGGGCTGCTGCCGCGCCTCGGCGGGCTCCGGCTCCGCGCCGCCCCCCGCCTCCGGCGCGTCCGGGCCAGGAGCGCCGTCCGGCGCGTCCGTCGGCTGCGCCTCCGCGCGCGCGGCCTCCGCCGCCGCGCGCAGTCGCCGCGCGCGCCGCCCCTCGCCCGCCACCGGCTCCGCCGGGACGGCGGCGGCGACGGCCGCCTCGCCGTCCTCCGGCAGGTCGTCGTCGACCTCGCGGCGGCGGCCGGGCAGCGCCAGGACGACCGCGACGACCGCGAGCAGCGCCTGCGTCCACACCCACGCGGTGTGCGCGAACGGCGTCTCGTACGTCAGGTCCAACCGGCCGCCGGACGTGCCCAGTTCGAAGCCCTGGGCCCAGCCGTCGACGGTGACGGGCTCCAGCGGCTTCCCGTCCAGGGTCGCCTGCCAGCCGTCGTCGGCGGCGTCCGCGACGCGCAGCACGCGCCCGTCGGGGCCGGACGGCACGTCCGTGTGCGCCTCCACCGGGCCCGCGGCGACGGCCACCGGCTTGGTCACGCCGCCCGCCGCGCCGTCCTTCTCCGCGCCCGGCACCACGGAGACCCGCGACACCTGCGCCTCCACACGCCACAGCGCGCTGCCGTCCTCCTGGCTGAGCCGGGTCAGGCCGGGGGTGGCGTCGAGCGTACGGCTCATGCCGCGCGGGGCGCCGTCCCGCACGAGGACGTAGCGCACGGCGTAGCCACCGAGCTGCGCCGTCTGGTCGGCGCCGGAGCCCGCGACGAGGTTGGCGACCACGTCGCCGAGGCGGTCGTCCGCTCCGTCGGCGGCGGCGAGGTCGGCGTCGCCGAGGCGGGCGCCCGAACCGCGTACCAGCGTGTACGACACCCCGGTCACCTCGTCGCCCGCGGCGTCGTCGCCGTCCCGTTCACCGGCGAGCACCAGGGTGCGTGCCTGGTCGCGCGTCTCGCTGTCCGCGGCGACGAACGCCGGGACCTGCACCGGGTCGCGCCGCGACAGCGGCCCGTCCGCGCCGTCCGTCATCCAGCCGACGGCGGCGATCAGCGGCGCCGCCACGGCCGCCGCGGCGATCAGCGCGGCGACCGGCTGCTGCCAGCCGAAGCTGCGGGCGGCGACGCGCTCCTTGGCGCCGTCCGCGCCGACGGCGGCGGCCGACAGCAGCGCGAGGCCGTAGACGAGGGTGGCCGGACCGGCCCAGCCGGAACCGTTGCTGAGGGCGGCGAACAGCAGGCCCGTCAGCGCCACCGCCCAGGCCGCGAGGGTCGCCTGCCGCCGGTCGGCGCGCAGCAGCGCGGCCAGCGCGGCCAGCAGGACGCCGACGAGCAGCAGCCCGCCGGGCGTACCGGGGCCGCCCGGCGTGAGGGTCAGCAGGTCGAGCGCGTCGGCGGCGCCCTCCCCGTACGGCAGCCCGGCCTCGTCGAGGAAGCGCGACGGGCTGCCGAACAGCGTCAACGACCAGGGGGCGAGCAGCAGCAGCGGGGTGAGCAGCACGGCCAGGGCGCGGAGCCCCGTCGCCAGCAGCGCGTCGGTCTCGCCACGGCGCAGTACCAGCAGCGGCAGCCACAGCACCAGCGCGATGGGCCACACCACGGGGGTGAAGGCGGTGGTGAGGGTGAGCAGCACGGCGTACGCCCAGGCCGCGCGCCAGGACGCGCGCCCGCGCAGACCGCTCGCGGCGACCGCCGCGCGCCCCAGCAGCGGCAGCACGATCGCCAGCAGCGCCGTACCGATCCGGCCGCCCGCGAGGGCGCCGGTGGCGGCGGGCAGGAAGGCGTACGCGACGCTGGCCCAGGCCCGTACGAGCCGGGACGCGGCCAGCGGGCGGGACGCGAAGTACGCGCTCAGCCCGGCCAGCGGGACCGAGCAGACGAGCAGCAGGGTGAGCGCGGAACCGGTGCTGCCGAGGAAGAGGGTGGCGACGGCGGCGACGATCGCCAGGTACGGCGGGGCGCTGCCGGTGCCCCCCACGCCGACGGCGTGCCAGCTCTCGGTGACGCGCGCCCACAGGTCGGACGCGTCCGCCGGCGCGGGCAGCAGCGCGCCGCCCGCGAGCGCGCCCCCACCGAGGAGCCCCCGGCAGGCGACGAGCGACACCAGCAGCAGCACCGCGAACAGCAGCGGCGCGGGCTTGTGCGCGATCCGCTTCAGCCGGGCGAACTGCTCGACGTCCAGGAAGTCGGCGTCCTCGTCGCCCGGCCCCGACTCGACGGCGCCGTGCCGTCCACCGGAGGAGAGTTCGGGTTCGGAGCGGCCGCCGAAGTTGCTCGCGACCTGCTCGACGGTGGCCCGTACGGTCGCGCCCGGCGGCGGGAACAGGGGGCGCAGGTCGCCGTGGGCCACCACCGCCTTCCCGCGTCTGCGCCGGGCCGCGACGATGCGCTCCGGGCGCAGCAGCGTCCCGTACAACCCGGCCATCTCGTCCAGCGCCTGCCGTGGCACCTTGCCGACGAGGTACGCGAGGGTGCGCAGGTACGTGCCGAGGAACAGCCGGAGCAGCACCCAGGGCAGCACGGCCGTACGGGAGTTGGCGAGCAGCGTGTAGACGGCGGCGGCCTTGTCCACGCGGTGCGGGCTGGCGCCGCCGCTGCGGCCCACGCAGTCGACGGGGCGGCGCTCGCGCGAGGCGGCCTCGGCGTGCCGTACGACGGCGTCGGGCACGACGAGCACCCGGTGCCCGGCTGCCTGCGCGCGCCAGCAGAGGTCGACGTCGTCCCGCATGAGCGGCAACCGCCGGTCGAAGCCGCCGAGTTCGTCGAAGACGTCGCGCCGCACCAGCATCCCGGCCGTCGACACGGCCAGCACGGGCCGTACGTGGTCGTGCTGGCCCTGGTCCTGCTCGCGCCGTTCGATGCCGGTCCAGCGGCGCCCGCTGTGGGCGATGGTGACGCCCGCCTCCAGCAGCTGCCTGCGGTCGTACCAGCTGCGCAGCTTGGGCCCGGCGATCATCACGGTGGGGTCGGCGTCCACGACGCGCAGCAGCTCGGAGAGCGCGTCGGGCTCCGGCGCGCAGTCGTCGTGGAGCAGCCAGAGCCACTGGACGGGTTCGCCGTGGGGCAGTTCGGGCATGTCGTACGCGTCGTCGCGCCAGGTGCGGGTGACGGGGTCCCAGCCGCTGGGGCGCTTGAGGTACGGGAGGTCGTCGGGCGTCAGCACCCCGGCCGTACGGGCCGCCTCGTCGACGGCGGCGCCGAAGCCCGAGCGCCGCGCGAGGTGGAGGACCCGGTCGGGGCCGAGGGCCTCGGTGAGGATCTGCGCGGAGTCGTCGGCGCTGCCGGTGTCCGCGGCGACGACGTTCTGCACCGGGCGGTCCTGACCGACGAGTCCGGCCAGCGCGTCGGGCAGCCAGCGGGCTCCGTCGTGCGCGACGAGCACGGCGGTGACGACGTGCCGCGGGAAGGCGGGGGGATCGACGGCGACCGCCGACCCTGCTGTGGCCGCCTCGTGTTGGGCCGCCGAATGACTGTGCACGGACATCGAGGTACGGGCCCCGTTTGGGTGGACTGCGGTGGACGCGCGCCCTGGGGAGCGGACACGTCTCGGACGGTGCCCCACACTAACGGCTCAGTGCCGGGCCGCCGCCTGCGTCCGCACAAAGATCCGACCCGGGGCGGCCGGTGCCCGTACCGGCCCGACTCCCGTCACGTCCCGCGTCACATCGCGGCTTTTTTCAGCCGCCGCCGCTCACGCTCGGACAGGCCGCCCCAGATTCCGAAACGCTCGTCGTTGGCGAGCGCGTACTCCAGGCATTCGGAGCGCACCTCGCAGGAGAGGCAGACCTTCTTGGCCTCGCGGGTCGACCCGCCCTTCTCCGGGAAGAACGACTCGGGGTCGGTCTGGGCGCACAAGGCGCGTTCCTGCCAGCCGAGCTCCTCTTCCGCCTCTTCGACGAGCAGTTGGTGGAACAGCTCCGTCATGCGCGCGCCCCTCGTCTGTCTTCGCTTCCCCGTGATCCAGTCGTTATCAATTCCGCTTGAACGACACGAGTGAAATTACAAGTGCGCCGATCCGGGGCAGTCAAGCGAGGATCTGCTATTGGGACTGTTATTCACTCTGCGGAACCAAGACGAAGCAGAAAGTGTTCAAATCTCCACAAACTATGACAGTCGCGCGGGGTCGACGATCAGCGCGCCCCTCCCCTACCGGGGAACGTGACGGAAGTCCGCCCGGTTCCACACCGCACACGGGAGCGACGCCGATCACGGCGGGATCACAGAAGCACAACGGCGCCGGAGGACGCGGACGTTGCCCCGTCTTTCCGCGGAAGGGCATGAACAAACCTTTCTCCGCGCAGCGTGACCGGAAGCGGTGAACCCGCGCCGCCAAACGCGCCGCCGGTTGACATCCGTCCCGCCCGTCCGGTCTGCTGGAGCCATGCCTCTGCCCCGCTCGCTCAGCCAGGCCCGCCCCTGCGGGTCCCTTCGCGCTGCGTACGGGGACTGCTGTCGCGAGTGTTTCCGCGGCCGCCGCTGTCGCTGCTGTTGAGGTCCACTCCAGCCGCCACCGCGTAGCCGCACTCCGCGCACCCCGCCCGTTCCGCCGCCGTCGCCGCACACCCGTGGCGCGGTCCGGCGACCCGGCCGCGCGACCCCGCACCCCGCCCCGCACCCCGGGGGCAGACGGGCCGCGCCACCCCGTTCCGCGTCACGTTCCGCACCTCCAGCGAAGGCCCACCCGTGAACAGCGACATCCAGATCGGCGGCGACCTCCTCGCCGTCGCGCACCTGCTGCCGCCCGCCCCCGAGCACCCGAGCACCGTCTCCGGCTTCGCCGGGCTCGCCCGTACGATCGCCGCCGACCGTGACGCGTGGGCACCCCTCGTGCGGTACGACGCCGTCAGCCGCTGGTACCACCGCCTGCGCACCGGCCCCGGCTACGAGGTGTGGCTGCTCAGCTGGCTGCCCGGCCAGGGCAGCGGCCCGCACGACCACGGCCCGTCCTCCGGCGTACTGACCGTCCTCGACGGCGAGTTGACCGAACACGCGGGGGCGCCCGCCGGGGAGCCGGGCGCCACCACGCGCGTACTGCGCCCCGGCGCGCAACGGGTCTTCGCCCCCGGCTACGTGCACGAGGCCGTCAACACCGGCCTCGAACCGGCCGTCAGCCTGCACGTGTACTTCCCCGGCCTCACCGAGATGCCCATGCACCTGCCGCACTGCTCCGCCACGGGCCGTACGCCGCTGGCCGGTTCGACCACGGGCTGACGTCCGGGCCACCCCTCAGTGCTTCAGCCTGCGGCTGAGATTCCCGGCCGTCGCCCGACCACCACCCCTCAAAGCCCCAGCCTGCGGCTGAGATGCTTATGGCATGCAGCGCATTGTGGTTCTGGCCGGGGGTGTGGGTGGCGCGCGGTTCCTGCGGGGGTTGCGGGTCGCCGCGCCCGACGCGGACGTCACCGTCATCGGGAACACCGGCGACGACATCCATCTCTTCGGCCTCAAGGTCTGCCCCGACCTCGACACGGTGATGTACACCCTCGGCGGCGGCATCGACGAGGCGAAGGGCTGGGGCCGCGAGGACGAGTCGTTCCGCGTGAAGGAGGAGCTGGCGGCGTACGGCGTCGGGCCCGGCTGGTTCGGGCTGGGTGACCGGGACTTCGCCACCCACATCGTCCGTACGCAGATGCTGGGCGCGGGCTACCCATTGAGCGAGGTGACGGCCGCGCTCTGCGCGCGCTGGGAGCCCGGGGTACGGCTGCTGCCGATGACCGACGACCGGGTGGAGACGCACGTGGCCGTCGACCTGGACGGGGAGCGTCGGGCGGTGCACTTCCAGGAGTACTGGGTGCGGCTGCGGGCCTCCGTCGAGGCGCACGCCGTCGTACCGGTCGGCGCCGACCAGGCCAAGCCCGCGCCCGGCGTGCTCGACGCGATCGCCGAGGCCGACGTCGTCCTGTTCCCGCCGTCCAACCCCGTGGTCAGCGTCGGCACGATCCTCGCGGTGCCGGGCATCCGGGAGGGCATCGCGGACGCCGGGGTGCCGGTCGTCGGCCTGTCCCCGCTCGTCGGGGACGCGCCCGTGCACGGCATGGCCGACAAGGTGCTCGCCGCGATCGGCGTCGAGGCGACGGCTGCGGCGGTGGCCCGCCACTACGGTTCCGGGCTGCTCGACGGCTGGCTCGTGGACACCGTGGACGCGGGGTCCGTACCGGCGGTGGAGGAGGCGGGCATCCGGTGCCGCGCCGTGCCGCTGATGATGGACGGCCCCGAGGCCACCGCGCAGATGGCGCGCGACGCGCTGGCCCTGGCCGAGGAGGTCCGCGCGTGAGCGGCCACGGACGGGACACGGACGGGCGGGACGCGGGCGGACAGGGCACGAGCGGGCAGGACGGGGGCGTGGCGGGCGCGCCGAACGCGTACCGCGTGTGGGCGCTCCCCGGCATCCCCGAGGTCCGGCCGGGCGACGACCTGGTGCGGCTCGTCGCGGAGGCGTCCGTGGCGGAGGGGCTGCCGGGCCTGGCCGACGGTGACGTGCTGATCGTCACGTCGAAGATCGTCAGCAAGGCGGAGGGCCGGGTCGTACGGGCCGCCGACCGGGAGGCGTCGATCGACGCGGAGACCGTACGGGTCGTCGCGCGGCGCGGTCCGGCGCGGATCGTCGAGAGCAGGCACGGCCTGGTGATGGCGGCGGCGGGCGTGGACGCGTCCAACACCCCGGCGGGCACCGTGCTGCTGCTGCCCGAGGACCCCGACGCGTCGGCCCGCCGCCTCCGGGAGGGGCTGCGCGCGGCGCTCGGCCGGGACGTGGGGATCGTCGTCACGGACACGTTCGGGCGGCCGTGGCGCGAGGGCCAGACGGACGTGGCGATCGGTGCGGCCGGGGTGCGGGTGCTGGAGGACCTGCGGGGCGGTGTGGACGCGTTCGGCAATCCGCTGGGTGTCACCGTCACGGCGGTCGGGGACGAACTGGCCGCCGCGGGCGAGCTGGTGAAGGGCAAGGCGGACGGGCTGCCGGTCGCGGTCGTCCGCGGCCTGGGGCGGCACGTGGCGCCGGACGGCCCCGAGGCCGTCCCGGAGGGCGGGGCGCGGGCGCTCGTGCGGGAGGCGGCGCACGACATGTTCCGGCTGGGCACGTCGGAGGCGGTACGGGAGGCGGTGACGCTGCGCCGTACGGTGCGGGAGTTCACCGCCGAGCCGGTCGACCCCGGTGCCGTACGGCGCGCGGTCGCGGCGGCCGTGACGGCGCCCGCGCCGCACCACACGACGCCGTGGCGGTTCGTGCTGTTGGAGTCGGCCGGGGCGCGGCGGGAGCTGCTGGACGCGATGCGGGACGCCTGGGTCGAGGACCTGCGGCGGGACGGCAAGAGCGAGGAGAGCATCGCGAAGCGCGTACGCCGCGGCGACGTGCTGCGCAACGCCCCGTACCTCGTGGTGCCCTGCCTGGTCGCGGACGGCGCGCACGCGTACCCGGACGCGCGGCGGGCGGGTGCGGAGCGCGAGATGTTCGTCGTGGCGAACGGCGCCGGTATCCAGAACTTCCTGGTGGCGCTGGCCGGTGAGGGGCTGGGGTCGGCGTGGGTGTCGTCGACGATGTTCTGCCGCGACGTCGTGCGCCGCGTGCTCGACCTGCCCGCCGACTGGGACCCGATGGGCTCCGTCGCCGTGGGCCACGCGGCGGCGCCGCCGCGCGAGCGGCCGCCGCGCGACGGCGCGGACTTCGTCACGGTGCGCTGAGGGGGGCGCGCGCCCGTGCCGTCCGCGTACGGGCGCGGGCACCGGCGCGCGTCAGAGGCGCGCGATGTCCCCGCGCGGGAAGCGGGGCGCGCGGCGCGGCGGGGTGCGCCCCGTGGTGAGGATCAGCCGGGCCGCCCGGTGCCGCTGCCCCTCGTACGGTGCCAGCAGCTCCAGCATCCCGGCGTCGTCCGTGTCGCGGCGGCCGGTCAGCGCGTAGCCGATGATGCCCGGCAGGTGCAGGTCCCCGACGGTCACCGCGTCGGCCGCGCCGTTGCTGCGTTGCAGGGTCTCGGCCGCCGTCCACGGGCCGACGCCGGGGATCGCGCACAACCGGGCGACGGCGTCCGGGAGTTCCATGGCGGCGGCCTCCTCCACGCGCCGGGCGTGCCGGGCGGTGCGGAGGACGGCCGACGCGCGCTTGTCGTCGACGCCCGCCCGGTGCCACTCCCAGGAGGGGATCAGGCACCAGCCGCGCGCGTCGGGCGGCACGTACATGTCGTCGGCCGGTCCGGGCGCCGGTTCGCCGTGGCGGCGCAGGAGCAGCCGCCAGGCGCGGTACGCCTCCTGCGTGGTGACCTTCTGTTCCAGGATCGACGGGACGAGGGACTCCAGCACCAGCCCCGTACGGGCCAGCCGCAGCCCCGGGTGCCGCCGGTGCGCCTCGCGCGTCAGCGCGTGGTGCGGGACGAACGCCGCCGGTTCGTCGTCCGCGCCGAGCAGCGCGGGCAGCCGGTCCAGCGCCCAGTCGGCGCCGGGCCCCCACGCGTCGGCGCCGACGCGGCCCGCGCCGTCCGGCGCGACGCGCAGCGTCACCGGCCCGGCGGGGGTGCGGCTGGCGCGCCAGACGGCGCCGCCGCGTACCCGGAACGCGGGGTCGTACGGGCCGCGCCCCAGTACGCGCAGGGTCCGCCCCAGGTCGTACGGGCCGCCGGGGTCCCAGGCGCGGCGCGCGGCGGCGGCCTCCGTACGGGGGCCCGGCAGGGCGCCGTCCGGCGGCTCCCGGCGGGGCGCTCCGCGGCCCCGGCTCATGTCACCGCCGCCTCACTGGTCCGAGGAGAACCGGACCGACCCGGCGGCCAGTTCCGTACCGCACCAGACGCGGATACCGGCGCGCAGCTCGTTGTCCGCGCCCACCACCGCGCCGTCGCCGACGACCGCGCCGTCCAGCACGGCGCGCGCGCCGACGCGCGCGCCCGCGCCGACCATCGACTCCCGTATCCGGGCGCCCTCCTCGACGATCGCGCCGTCCAGCAGCGTGCTGCCCTCGACGCGCGCCCCGTGGCCCACGACGGCGCCCGCGCCGACCGCCGTACCGCCGGTCAGCTTCGCGTCGACGGCGACCTCCGCGCCCTCCAGCACCAGGCTCTCGCCGTGCCGCCCCGGCACGGCGGGCGACGGGGCGCGCCCCAGCACCAGGTCCGAGGAGCCGCGGACGAACGCCTGCGGGGTGCCCAGGTCCAGCCAGTACGTGGAGTCGACCATGCCGTGCAGGTGCGCGCCCTCGGCCAGCAGCCCGGGGAAGGTCTCGCGTTCGACCGACACCGGCCGCCCCCGCGGGATGGTGTCGAGGACGGCGCGGTCGAAGACGTACGCGCCCGCGTTGATCTGGTCGGTGACGATCTCCTCGGGCGTCTGCGGCTTCTCCAGGAACGCCGTCACGCGCCCGTCCGCGTCCGTGGGCACCAGGCCGTACGCGCGCGGGTCGTCGACGCGGGTCAGGTGCAGCGACACGTCGGCACCGGAACGGGTGTGGGTGTCGACGAGCGCGCGGATGTCGAGGCCGGTGAGGATGTCGCCGTTGAAGACGAGCACCGGGTCGCCGGGCGCGGACGACAGCCGGGAGGCGACGTTGCGGAGGGCGCCGCCGGTGCCGAGGGGCTCCTCCTCGGTGACGTACTCCAGGTGCAGACCGAGCCGGGAGCCGTCGCCGAAGTACGGCTCGAAGACCTCCGCCAGGTACGAGGTCGCCATCACCACGTGCTCGACGCCGGCCGCCCGCGCGCGGGCCAACTGGTGGGTGAGGAAGGGGACTCCGGCGGCGGGCACCATCGGCTTCGGAGTGTTCACGGTCAACGGCCGTAGCCGGGTGCCCCGGCCGCCGACCAGAAGGATCGCCTCCGTGCCAGCTGCTGCTCCGACCTGCATAGATCCCCCAGTACGGCCGGGCTTCGCGTGGAGCGCCACCCGGGGCTGCCGATTGCTTCCGGGTGATTCTGCCCCACGCGGGCCCGTGCCGTGCCCGCCGCGCTCCCCGGCCGCACCGGGGCGGGCCCGCCTCGGGCGGCCGGGGAGCGGGGTCCGCGCGGCCCCGCGTCAGCGGCCCTGGAGGCGGCCCGCCGTGGCGCGGATGGTGCCGAGCTTCGCGTAGAGGCGGGCCCCCGGGCACTCGGTGTTGAATCCGTCACGGTGGCCCGAGACGGTGTTCATCCGGACCCGCTTGCCCTTCGCGTACTTGCCGCCGCCGGACGTCATCGTCGTCTTCCCGCGGACGTCGGCGCCGTACAGCCCGAGCTTCCACGCCGTCAGCTTCGCGACGCCGTCCAGCGCCTGCTTCGACGGCTGCGACGAGCCGAACGAGCCGAGGACGGCGACGCCCATGGTGTTCCCGTTGAAGCCGTACGTGTGGGCGCCCTGCACGGGCTCGGTGACGCCGCCCGCGCGGCCCTCGTAGATCTTGCCGCACTTGTCGACGAGGAAGTTGTAGCCGATGTCGCGCCAGCCGCTGCTCTTGACGTGGTAGCGGTAGATGCTGCGGATGATCGACGGGGACTGCGAGCAGCTGTAGTCGTTGCCCATCGCGGTGTGGTGGACGAAGGCCATGCGGACGGTCTTGCCGTACGCGAAGTTCTTCTCGCGGAGGCGCTCGTCCGCGCCCCAGCCGCTGCGGGTGACGATGCCGGGGCGGGGGCCGACGTGGTCGCCCGCGTCGGCGAACTCGATGCCGAGGCCGCGGGCCGCCGCCTCCGCGCTGGTCTGCGCGCGGTCGAGCGGCGGGATGAGCGCGCCACCCGTCTCGCCGCCGGGTTCGGCGGCGCCCGACGCGGTGTCCGTGGTGCCCGGGTCGATCAGCTCCAGGCGGAGCCCGGCGGGCAGCGCGGCTCGGGCGCCACCGGCCCGCGCGGCCTTCTTCACGGCCTCGCCGTCCGTGGCCTCATGGGCGTCCCCGGCGCCCGGCACCACCCGTACCTGCACCCCGTCGGAGGGGCCGACCCACAGAGGCGCCGTCGCGCCGCGCGCCGCGCCGCCCGTCCGCTCCTCGCGGCCGGGGTCGGGGGCGTCGCCGCTGTGCGCGTCGAGGTCGTGCCACCGCGACCAGCGGCCGGTCCCGGCGGTACGGGTGCGCACCTGCACGCGCCCGTGCAGCTCCGCGTCGGCGTCGTCCCAGACGACGCCGAGCAGGGAGAACGGCTTGACGGTACGGGGTGCGAGCCCCGGTGCGGCCTCGGCTCCCGTACGGGGGCCGCGGTCGGCCGACGGGGCGGCCAGCGGCAGCGACTGGGTGCTGCCCTCCTGGGCCGTGTGGGGCGCGCCGCCCCCGGTACCGGCGGAGGCGGGGTTCACGGGGGCGGCCGCGGCGGTGGGGACGGCGGGGAGGACCGGGGTCAGCAGCAGGGCGGCGGAGGTGAGGGCGCCGAGCGAGGAAACGGAGAGTACGCGCATGACACGGATAATGGACATATATGTTCATAGCTGTCCATTCGGGAACTGACGCACCGTCGCCCCACCGGCCCGCACCGGCCCCTCCCCGCACGGCCGCTGACGCCCCGTCGGCCGCGTACGCTTGCGACGATGAACGCCACCGACCGCACCCCCGCCGACCTGCTGGGTTCCGCTCTGGCGCGGGACCCCGCGCACCCCCTGGTGACCTTCTACGACGACGCCACCGGCGAGCGCGTGGAACTGTCCGTCGCCACCTTCGCCAATTGGGTGGCCAAGACGGCGAACCTCCTCCAGGACGACCTGGGCGCCGAGCCCGGCGACCGGCTCGCGCTGCTGCTGCCCGCGCACTGGCAGACCGCCGTATGGCTGCTCGCGTGCTCCGCCACCGGCGTGGTCGCGGACGTGGGCGGCGACGCCGCGCGCGCGGACCTCGTCGTCGCGGGCCCGGACGCGCTGGACGCGGCCCGCCCGTGCGGCGGCGAACGCGTCGCGCTGGCGCTGCGCCCGCTCGGCGGGCGCTTCCCGCAGCCGCCGGAGGGGTTCCTCGACTACGCGGTCGAGGTCCCGGGGCAGGGCGACCGCTTCGCCCCGTACGCGCCGGTCGACCCGGACGCGGCGGCGCTCGCCGTACCGGCCGGGTCGGCGGGCGGGCCGGAGGAGCTGAGCGGCGCGCGGGTCGTCGAGCGCGCCCGCGCCGACGCGGCCGCGCGGGGTCTCGCGCCCGGCGCGCGCGTCCTGTCGACGCTCGGGTACGGGGACTGGGCGGGGCTGTCCGCCGGGCTGTACGCGCCGTTGGCCGCCGGGGCGTCCGTCGTCCTCTGCCGCAACTCCGCCGCCCTCGCCCCCGAGGAGCTGGCCCGGCGCGTGGCGAGCGAGCAGGTCACGCACACCGCCGCGTGAGCGCCGCCCCCGCACTGCCGGCACCGGCCGCTGACACCGGATCAGCCGTACGGGGACGGGGGCCCGTACGGCGCGTGCGGGCGGCTCCGGGGCGGCGCGCGGCGCGGGGAGCGGAACAGGCCGTACCAGATCGTGGCCCCGTTCATACAACCAATCCCACGTTCTGACCGTCTGTCCCTGTGACCGATGCCCGTACGCGTGTACCCGCGCCGTCGCGGCCACGGTCCCCATCCGGGCCGACGACATCGCGAGGGACGGACGCACGTGACCGAAACCGGCACGCTCCCCACCGACGAGGCGCCCCCGCCCCCGGCCCCGCCGGAACGCGGGCGGCGCCGGTGGCTGCGCTGGGCCGCGCTCGGCACGGCGGTGCTCGTCGTCGCCGGTGCCGGCGTCGGCTGGGCCTTCTACGAGAAGCTCGACGGCAACATCCGCACGGACCGGGACACCGCCGAGGAGCTGGCCCGGCACGAGGACGAACGCCCGGTGGGCACGGGCGAGGCGCAGGACATCCTGCTGCTCGGCTCGGACAGCCGGGACGGCGACAACACCGGCTACGGCCCCGGCGGTTCGGAGCGCGCCGACACCACGATCCTGCTGCACCTGCCCGCCGACCGGTCGCACGCGACGGCCGTCTCGCTGCCGCGCGACCTGATGGTGGACATCCCCGGCTGCGGGAAGCCGGACGGCGGGACGACGCGGCCGCAGTTCGCGCAGTTCAACTGGGCGTTCGAGTTCGGCGGCGCCGCCTGCACGATCCGTACGGTCGAGAAGCTGACCGGCGTACGCGTGGACCACCACCTCATCGTCGACTTCAGCGGCTTCAAGGAGCTGGTGGACTCGCTCGGCGGCGTCGAGGTCTGCCTGCGCGAGCCGGTGCGGGACCAGGACGCGCAGCTCGACCTGGACGCCGGACGGCAGACGTTGCACGGCGAGGAGGCGCTGGGCTTCGTCCGCGCCCGCAAGGGCTTCGACGGCAGCGACACCCAACGCATGGACCGGCAGCAGCAGTTCCTCGGCTCGCTGGTGAAGAAGACCCGCAGCGACGGCGTACTGCTCAACCCGGCCAAGCTCTACCCCGTACTCGACTCGGCGACGTCCTCGTTGACCGCGGACACCGGGTTGGACTCGCTGCGCGAGCTGTACGACCTGACGCGCAGCGTGCGCGGCATATCGGAGGAGAAGGTCCGGTTCCTCACCGTGCCCCGGCAGCCGTACGCGCTGAACGCCAACCGGGACGAACTCGTACAACCCGCCGCGGAACGGCTGTTCACGCTCCTGCGGAACGACCAGCCCGTCCCCGTGGGGGAGAAGACCGACGACGCCACCCCCGAGCCGGGCGCCTCCGACGGGACGCCGAGCGCCGCACCCGGGGCCGCGAACCGGGCCTCCCTGGAGACCGGACCGAGCGCCTCCGCGAGCCCGTCCGCGCCGCCGTCACCCGACGGTTCGGGCGACCCGTCACCCGACGCCTCGCCCGACGGGGGCGCCACTTACCGTGGCACGACCGCCGCCCGCGACGTCTGCGCACAGGGTGGCGCAGGGAATGGGGCGGATTGACCGTTTCTGATCCAGTGGAGTTCGTCACCGACGTCGCTCCTTCTGGAAGTCGCCGGATAGTGTGAGCGATCCGGCGCCTTCCCCAGGGGCGCCAGCGGCATATTGGAGGAAGTTCGCAATCGTGGACGCGCATGGCCGGCGGCACGCGGGGGATGTCGACCCCGCGGATCAATGGGTGTTGAATCCGGACACCGGCAGCTACGAGCTGCGCCTGACGCCTCCCGCCGACGAGACCCCGGTTTCATACGGCGACGAGGACCGCCCCACCACCCCGCGACGCGGCAGAAGAGCCTCCTCCCCCACCGACACGGAGCGCGACGGCGACGGCACCGAGCCGCACGTGCCCGGACAGCGGACGACGGCGTCGGCCGCGGAGGACGCGGGCACGGGCGCGGGTACGGCCACGGGCGGTGGCGGCCACCGGGCCGGGGGCCGCGCCGCGGCCCGGGCGGCGGCCGCGGGCAACAGCCGCCGCAAGCCGAAGGAGCAGCTGACCCGGAAGCAGAAGATGCTGCGCTGGGGCGGCGGTTCGATGGGGCTGGTGCTGCTCGCGGGCTGCACCGGCGGCTACCTCCTCTACCGGCACTTCAACGGGAACATCGACAAGGTCGACGTCGGCATCGACAACCCGGCGGTCACCGACGGGCCCGTGAACATCCTCGTCATCGGCACCGACAGCCGTACGGGCAAGGGCAACGACGGCTACGGCGACGCGGGCAGCGTCGGCCACGCGGACACCACGCTGCTGTTCCACGTCTCCGCCGACCGCTCCAACGCGACCGCGCTCTCCATCCCGCGCGACATGATCACCGACATCCCCGAGTGCCCGACGAAGCAGGAAGACGGCTCGACGAAGACGATCCCGGCCGAGCGGAACGTCCGCTTCAACACCAGCCTCGGACAGCGCGGCAGGGACCCGGGCTGCACCTGGCGCACCGTGCAGGAGTTGACGGGCGTCGAGGTCAACCACTTCATGATGGCGGACTTCAACGCCGTCAAGGAGCTGTCCAGCGCGGTCGGTGGCGTCGAGGTCTGCGTCGCCAAGGACATAGACGACCCCAAGTCCCATCTGAAGCTGGACGCGGGCAAGCACACCGTCGAGGGCGAGCAGGCGCTGGCGTTCGTACGGACCCGGCACTCCGTCGGGTTCGGCAGCGACCTGAGCCGGATCGAGCTGCAACAGCAGTTCCTCAGCGCGATGATCCGCAAGATGAAGGCCAGCAACACCCTGAGCGACCCGAGCAAGCTCTTCGACCTGGCGAACGCCGCTACCCGCGCGCTGACAGTCGACACCGGGATAGGCAGCGTGAAGAAGCTGGTCGACCTCGGCAAGGACCTGCGCCGCGTCGACATCGGGAACATCACGTTCGTCACGGCTCCGGTCGTCGACAACCCCGAGGACAAGGCGTCCGTCGTACTGGACCAGGCCAAGTCCGGGCCCCTGTTCAAGATGCTCCAAGAGGACAGGTCGCTCACGAAGACCAAGAAGGACAAGGACAAGGGCGGCAAGAAGGAGAGCGGCGTCGACCTGAGCAAGGTGGAGCCCTCGGCCGCCGACGAGGTGCGCGTCGACATCACCAACGGCGGCGGCCCGGTCGGCGCCGCGCAGGCCACGGTGACGTACCTCCAGAACGAGGAGGGCGTCACGCTCTCCACCAACGCGGGGAACGCCTCGGAGGAACTGCCCGCGACCCGCCTGGAGTTCGCACCCAACCAGGAGGACCAGGCCGCCGCCCTCGCGAAGCTGATGGGCCTGCCGAACTCCGCGCTGAAGCGGAGCTCCACCGAAGCCGGGCCGAGGGACCCGATGAAGCTGACGCTGGGCAAGGACTTCACGGGCGCGGGCGAGCCCATCGGCGCGCCCGACAAGGCGCCGGACGGCGTGAAGGAAGTCAACGCCGGCGACAAGAACATCTGCGCGAAGTGATCCGGACGACGGCGGTGACGGCGCCCCTTTCCTCGACGGCGAGGAGAGGGCCGCGTACCGCCGTGCCGGGCGCGGTACCACAGAAGAACGGGGAAGCCACGTGCGGCAGCGAAACGGTGGCCGTGGCGACGCGGAGCGCGGCAGCGCGCCCTCAGCCAGTGAACTGGGCTGGGACGACGGCCTGTACGACCGCGGGCCGGGCGGATCGGGCGGACCGGAGGACGCGGCCGAGCCGGACGCACCGGGCGACCCGGACGGCTCGGGTCGAGGAGACGACGGCGACGGTCCCCGCGGGAGCGGCGGCCCCGCCCCGGCACGGAAACCGCCGAGTACGGTGAAGCGCCGCGTCTTCCGCTGGTTCGTGCTCGCCACCTCGGTGCTGATCCTCGGCACGGCGGGCGTCGGCTACCTCTACTACCGCCACCTCAACGGCAACCTCGGCCGCGACGCCCTGAACCTCGGCGACCACAAGCTGGACCCGAGCGACCCCAACGGCGACGGCCAACGCCCCCTGAACATCCTGCTGCTGGGCTCCGACTCGCGCGCCTCCAAGGCCAACGTCGACCTCGGCGGCTCCCGCGCGGACGCCGACCGGCCACCGCTGGCCGACGTGCAGATGCTGCTCCACGTGTCGGCGGACCGCAGCAACATGTCGGTCGTGTCCATCCCCCGCGACACCCGTGTGGACATCCCCAAGTGCACGGACAACGACGACGACGAGGTCTACGCGGCGACCTCCGACCGGATCAACTCCAGCCTCCAGCGGGGCGGTCCGGGCTGCACCGTGGCCACCTGGGAGGCCCTGACGGGCGTACCGGTCGACCACTTCATGATGATCGACTTCGCCGGTGTGGTCTCCATGGCCGACGCCGTCGGCGGCGTCCCGGTCTGCGTGAAGGACAACGTCCAGGACGTCAAGTCCGGTCTGAAGCTCAAGAAGGGCCGCTCCGTCGTCCGGGGCGAGCAGGCCCTCCAGTGGCTGCGTACGCGGCACGGCTTCGGGGACGGTACGGACATCGGGCGGGCCAAGGCCCAGCACCTCTACATGAGTTCGATGGTCCGGCAGCTCAAGGCCGGTACGAAGCTCAGCGACCCGAGCAAGATGCGCGACCTCGCGGAGTCCGCGACGAAGGCGCTCACCGTCGACCACGGGCTCGCCAGCGTCAAGCAGCTCTACGACCTGGGCAACGACCTGAAGCGGGTGCCCACCGGCCGTATCACCATGGCCACCATGCCCTGGCAGTACTCCAGCGGCGGCAGCTACGTCGAGCCGAAGCCGGAGGACGCCGACAAGCTGTTCGCGATGCTGCGGCAGGACGTCGCGCTCGACGGCAAGGACGAGAAGAAGGCCCGGCCCGACAAGCCCAGCGAGCCGGCGGACACCGCGCCGCCGAAGGCGGAGATCCCCGTACGGGTGATGAACGGCACCGGCACGGCCGTGCAGGCGCCGGTCTCCGGCCGCGCCGGGAACCTCGCGGAGTGGCTGAACACCCAGGGCTTCACGCAGGCGACCGCCGACCAGACGCCCAAGTCGCAGACGGACACGATCGTCAGCTACGCCACCACGGACCAGCGCGCGGACGCGCTGGCGGTGGCGAAGGCGCTGGGCGTGCCGGAGCGCCTGGTCAAGCACTCGTCGGCGGTGCGGGGGGTGACCCTGGTCATCGGCGCGGACTGGCGTACGGGGACGGCGTACCCGGGCTCGACCCCGGACACCGGCGACACCGGTGGGTCCGACGGCTCCAGCGGCGAGGAGTCGGGCGGCTCCGACGACGGCGGCGCGGAGCCGGAGGACGAGAAGGCGCCGGACAGCGCGGACTCGCTGAACGGCGACGACGAGACGGCCTGCATGGACGTGAACCCGAACAACGTGTGGTGAGTGTCCCCGTCGTCCCCCTTCGGGGACGCGTACGGGGAGGGGCCGCGCGCCCCTCCCCCGGCGGGAGCCGGACCGTGCGTCAGGCCCCGGGGGTGCCCGCGCCCGTACCGGCGCCCGCGTCCGTCACCGCGTCGGTGCCCGCACCCGTACCCGCACCGGCGGCGCTCGCGCGCACGTGCCGCGCCAGCTTCCGCGGGCTGGTGAGGAAGCCCCAGCCCCACGACATGTGCATGGTGGCGAGCGCGACCGGGATGCGTACGCGCGCCCCGAACGGCAGTCCCCGGCCCGCGGGCAGCGACCCGGCGGTGATCGCCGCGAGGTACCCGACGGGGACGGCGAAGCCCCACGGCGTCACGGCGGCGCCGACCACGGCGCCCGCCGCGATGGCGCAGAGGGCCGCCGGGGGCGCGAGGTAGCGCAGGTTGATGGAGCCGGAGTGGTAGCGGGCGACGACGTGCCGCCAACGGCCGTAGTTCCGGTACTGCTTGGCCAGCTCACGGACGTTCGGGCGCGGACGGTACGACACCCGCAGCTCCGGTGAGAACCAGATCAGACCGCCCGCCTCACGGATGCGGAAGTTCAGCTCCCAGTCCTGCGCGCGGATGAACTCGACGTTGTAGCCGCCCTGCCGCTCCAGCACCTCGCGCCGGAACACGCCCAGGTAGACCGTCTCGGCCGGGCCCGCCTCGCCGCCGGTGTGGAACGCCGCGTTCCCGACGCCGATGCGCGCGGTCATGGCGGCGGCGACGGCGTGCTCCCAGTCGTTCTCGCCCTCGGCGTGCATGATGCCGCCGACGTTCGCGGCGCCGGTCTCGTCGAGCAGGCGCACGGCGGTGGCGATGTAGTCGGGCGAGAGCATCCCGTGCCCGTCCACGCGGACGACGACCGGGTGCCGGGACGCCTTGATCGCGGCGTTCAGCGCGGCGGGCGTACGGCCCGTCGGGTTCGGCACGGTGCTGACACGGGGGTCCTCGCGGACCAGCTCGGCGGCGATCTCGTCCGTACGGTCCGCGGAGGGGCCGAGGGCGATCACCACTTCCAGCTCACCCCCGTACTCCTGCTCCAGGATGTGCCGGACCGAAGTGCGCAGATGGCGCTCCTCGTTCAGCACGGGCATGATCACGGAGACGGCGGGGGGCGCGGAGGCAGTCACGGCCGCCACGTTACCGCGAACGGGGGACCCCTTCGCACGCCAGCCGGGTGTCCGCCGCACGGCGGCACGGCGTGGGGGAACCGGTCCGCCGATCATATGTGCCTACAGTGCGACCGCAGCACCGCCCGGCCTCCGGGCCCACGGCCCGGGAGGTCCCCCCAGCCGCGGAGGTCCGCATTGCCCACGCCGGCCAGCCCCCACGAACGCCCGCAGCGCACGGGTGCCCGCCACGCGGCCACGTCCCGTACGGACGGGCCCCGCACCGCCGCGTCCCGCGCGGCCCGACCGCGCACGGGCGCGCGCCCCACCGGGAAGCACGCCGCCGGACGCCCCGCCCCGGGCGGCGGCGGCAGACGCGCGGGCGGGAACGGCGGGGGCGGGAACGGCGCGGGCCGCGCGCGCCGGAGGGGGTCCGGCGGGAAGGGGGGTGGGCGGCCCCGCTGGGGCCTGCGTGTCGTCATGGCCACGTCCGCCGTCGTGCTCGCCACCAGCGGCGTCGGGAACGCCCTCGTCAGCGGGCTGGACGACGGCGTACGCCGGGTCGACCCGTTCTCCGGCATGACCGACCGCCCGAATGCCGCCGGGGGGTTGAACTTCCTCGTCGTCGGCGTGGACCAGCGGGACCAGCTCAGCAAGGCGACACGGCAGAAGTACCGGCTGGGCGGCGGCTCCTGCGACTGCACCGACACGCTGATGCTGGTGCACCTGTCGGAGGACCGGCAACGGATGAGCGTGGTCAGCATCCCGCGCGACTCGTACGTGAAGCTGCCCGACCACCGCGACGACGGCACCGGCAAGCGGCACACCGCGTTCCCCGCGAAGATCAACTCGGCGTACGCGCACGGTGGTCCGCATCTGACGGTGCGCGCGGTGGAGGCCATGACGAAGGTGCACATCGACCACTACCTGGAGGTCGACTTCGGCAGCTTCATGAAGACGGTCGACACGCTCGGCGGCGTCGACGTGTGCACCGTACGGCCGTTGAAGGACACGTACGCGGGCCTCGACCTGCCCGCGGGCACCTCCCGGCTGAACGGCGCGCAGGCCCTGTCGTACGTGCGCGCCCGGCACCTCGACGGCGCCTCCGACTTCGGGCGGATGCAGCGGCAGCAGCGGTTCCTCGCCTCCGTCATCGACAAGGCGACGAGCAGCGGGGTGCTGATGAACCCGGTGAAGTTCAACGAGGTAGCGAAGAGCCTGCTGAAGTCCGTACGCGCCGACCGCGGTTTCGGCACCGCCGAGATGGTGGCGCTCGGGGAGGCGATGCGGGAGTTCACGCCCGCGTCGTCGGAGTTCGTGTCGGTGCCCGTCGCGAACGGCGACTACCGCGTGCCCGCGCTGGGTTCCACGGTGAAGTGGGACACCGCGCGCGCGGAGCGGCTGTTCGACGCGCTGCGCGACGACCGGCCGTTGGCGGAGCACAAGAAGAAGGAGAAGAAGGACCGCGGCGGGAAGGACGCGGCCACGCGCGCGGTGCCCGTCGACATCCCGCCCGGCAGCATCCGCGTACAGGTCGAGAACGGCACCGCGCACGCCGGTCTCGGGCACAAGGCGGACACCGCGCTCCGCGAGGTCGGCTTCAGCACCACCGGCATCCCCCGCAACGCGCGGGAGAAGGACCTGGAGCGGACGGTCATCACGTACGACCCGCGCTGGAACCGTTCCGTCCGCACCCTGGCCGCGGCGCTGCCCGGTGCGGAACTGGAGCAGGAGAAGGGGCGCGGGCCGTCGATGAAGGTCACGGTCGGCACGGACTTCCGCGCGGCGCGCGCCGTACGGGTCGCGGAGCCGCTGCCGACCGCCGGGACCGACAAGTCCGGGAAGGGGTTCCAGGCGGTGACGGGCGACGAGGTGACGTGCGGCTAGCGGAGGCCGAAGCCGGTGCCCGCGGGGGCTCCGGTGCCGTGCGGTGGGGCGCTGTCGCGCCGTGCCGCACGGCACCGGCCGGCTGTCAGCCGATGTTCACGTCGATGCAGGCGTAGAACGCGTTGCCGGTGTCGGCGACGTTCCAGACGGCGAGCACCTTCTGCTTGCCCTTGATGCCGCCGAAGTTGACGTTGTGGCTCACCGTCTCGGGCGGCTGCGCGCCGTTGTCGTTGACCTCCGCGACCTTCTGGCCGCCGACGAAGTACTGCCAGGTGCTGGTGCGGTGGCGCGCGGTCAGCTTCCACGTGAACGTGTGGGAGCTGCCGATGTTGGTGACCTGCCAGCCCTTCCCGTCGTCGTCGAGTTCGGTGAAGCGGCTGCCGCCGCTGCACGTCGTCTGCCCCTTCGGGCCCTCGACGCTCTGCGGCTCGTACTTGATGTCACCGCACGAGACGGAACCCTTCGCACACTGGTCCTGACGGCTCGGCGGAGAGGTCACCCAGCCGTGCGCGCTGGCCGAATTGGCCGGGAGGCACACGGCGATGAGCGGTGCGATACCCGCACCGACCACGGCGGCCAGTCTTCGCTTCGAGTGCATGCCAACTCCTTCACGGTATGAGTCGCCGCGGGGATGGGGGCCGGTGCCCGCGGGAGTGCTGGGCGCCGTCGGCGACTGTGTCGAGTTGCGCGGCGAACGCGAAGACGGATGTTCCGCCAGCGGTGAGGAAGCAGCCGTCCCGTGAAGTGAACTGACGGCTGCGAAAGTGGTCGATTCGGTTCCCGTTCGCCATTAGTCCAGACCATACCGACAGTCCGGAAAGGGTCAAGAGGCCGCGCACGAGCCGGTTTCGGCGCCGTACGCGCCCCTCCACCCCGCCGTACGCACCGGTGCGCACGCCCGCTGACGTACGGCCCGTACGCCGTCTACGCCGCGCGCGCGGGCACGGATCGGCGTACGGGACCCTCGCGGGCGCGCGCAGGCTTCGGCGCACGCCGGAGGGGGTACGGACAGGGGCCGTGCCGTACGGGGACGCCGCCGGGGAGCGCGCCCTCAGTCGTCCAACAGGCCCTCGGCCACACGCCGTTCGCGCAGCTCACGGATCGCGCGGCGGCGCGCCAGCCGGTGCGTACGGCGGATCTGCGCCTCCTGGTAGCGGCGCCGGTCCCGGCCCGTCTCGGGCAGCACCGGGGGGACGGGGCGCGGCGTGCCGGTCTCGCCGACGGCGGCGAACACCAGGTAGGCGCTGCCGACCTGGGTCGCGGGGGTGGACTCGTTCCAGCGCTCGGCCAGGACCCGTACCCCGACCTCCATGGACGACCGGCCGGTCCAGTTGACCTGCGCCTTGACGTGGACCAGGTCCCCGACCCGTACCGGCTCCAGGAACACCATCTCGTCCATCGACGCGGTGACGGCGGGGCCGCCGGAGTGGCGCCCGGCGACGGCGCCCGCGGCGTCGTCCACGAGCTTCATGATCACACCGCCGTGCACGGTGCCCAGCAGATTGGTCTCGTTCGCCGTCATGATGTGCGAGAGGGTGGTCCGGGAGGCGGAGGTCGGCTTGCCCGGAAGGGCCGCTTCCGCCGGAGCTGCCTGGTCGGTCATGACCTCCACCCTATGCGGCGGTCCGCCTCCCGCCCCGCCCCGCGGGTTTGCGACAGCTCTGCTACAGGCTCGGCCCTAATCCGCACCCGCCCTGTGTCCGCGCCGGTGGCTGCGTGCAGACTACGGGGCATGAACCAGTGGCCGGACGGACGGACCGACGAAGGGCCCGACCGGCACGGACGCGGCGGCGCCGCACCCGAGCCGGAGCCCACACGTGTCATGCCCCACACGCAACGCCCCGGCGTACCGCAGCAGAACAGCGGCTACGGCGACAGCCCGTACGGCCATGCCGCCGGGCCGGGAGGCGGCGCCGCGTACGACTCGGGCTACAACACCGGGCAGGTCTACGGCGGTCGCCACGGCGACCCGCAGCCCGGCGGGCCGGCCGGTCCCGGCGGACCGGGCGACTACGCCGGAGGGCCCGGCGGCTACGGTCCCGGCGGACCGGCGCGGCAGGTGGACTGGAGGCGCCGTATCAAGGTCGGCCTGATCACGTTCCTGGTCTTCATGCTGGTGTGGTCCGTGGGCACCTACTTCTGGGCGGACTCCAAGCTCAAGCGCGACGTCGACCTCAGCAAGGTGGAGGACCGGCCCGACGGCGGCGAGGGCACCAACTACCTGATCGTGGGCTCGGACAGCCGCGAGGGCATGTCCGACGACGAGAAGAAGAAGCTCCACACCGGCTCCGCCGAGGGCAAGCGCACCGACTCCATGATGATCCTGCACGTCGGGGACAACGGGAACACCATGGTCAGCCTGCCGCGCGACTCGTGGGTGACCATACCGAGCTTCACCGGCTCCGAGAGCGGCAAGCACTACGAGTCCCCCGGCGCCAACAAGCTCAACGCGGCCTACGCGCAGGATGGCCCGCAACTGCTGGTCCGCACGGTCGAGCACAACACCGGCCTGAAGATCGACCACTACGCGGAGATCGGCTTCGGCGGCTTCGCGAAGATCGTGGACGCGCTCGGCGGCGTCGAGATGGACATCCCGCGCGACATCAAGGACAAGAACTCGGGCGCGGACTTCAAGAAGGGCAAGCAGACCCTGAACGGGGAGGACGCGCTCGCCTTCGTCCGGAACCGCTACGAGGCGGGCAGCGACCTGGAGCGGACGAAGAACCAGCAGAAGTTCCTCTCCGCCCTCGCCAACCAGACGGCGACGCCGTCGACCGTGCTCAACCCGTTCAAGCTCTACCCGACGCTCGGCTCCGGCCTGGACACGCTGATCGTCGACAAGGACATGAGCCTGTGGAACCTGGCCTCGATGTTCTGGGCGATGAAGGGCATCACCGGCGGTGACGGCACCTCGATGAACATGCCGATCGCGGGCAGCGCCCCGATGGGCTCCCTGAAGTGGGACATGGGACGCGTCGAGGAGTTGGTGTCGCAGCTGAAGGCGGACGAGAAGGTCACCGTCAAGGGCGACTGACCCCACCGCGCACGCGCGTACGCGCACGGACCGGCGCCCGCTCTCCCCGTACGGGAGGGCGGGCGCCGGTGCGTCGGTCTCCGGTACGTCCCGCTTCCGTACGCGTACGGACCCCGTACGGGACGCGCCCCCCGCGCGCGCCGTCAGGCCGTCGGCCGGCCCAGCGCGCGGAAGCGCCAGCCGTCCTTCCGCCACAGCGCCGGGTCCAGCGTGTTCCGCCCGTCGAGCAGCAGCCGCTCCGCGACCGCCTCGCCCAGCGCCGCCGGGTCCAGCTCGCGGAACTCGCGCCACTCGGTGAGGTGCAGGACGACGTCCGCCGCCCGTACGGCCTCCAACGCGCTCGGCGCGTAGCCGAGGGTGGGGAAGATGGCGCGGGCGTTCTCCATGCCCTTCGGGTCGTAGACCGTCACCTGGGCGCCCTGGAGGTGGAGTTGGCCCGCCACGTTGAGCGCGGGCGAGTCCCGTACGTCGTCCGAGTCGGGCTTGAACGTGGCACCCAGCACCGCGACGCGCTTGCCCAGCAGCGTGCCGCCGACGGCGTTCCGGGTCAGCTCCACCATGTGGCTGCGGCGCCGCATGTTGATCGAGTCGATCTCCCGCAGGAACGTCAACGCCTGGTCGGCGCCCAGCTCTCCCGCCCGCGCCATGAACGCGCGCAGGTCCTTCGGCAGGCAGCCGCCGCCGAAACCGATGCCCGCGCGCAGGAACTTGCCACCGATGCGGTCGTCGTACCCGATCGCCTCCGCCAGCCGCACCACGTCGCCGTCGGCCGCCTCGCAGACCTCGGCCATGGCGTTGATGAAGGAGATCTTCGTGGCGAGGAAGGAGTTGGCGGCGGTCTTGACCAGCTCGGCGGTCGGGAAGTCGGTGACGACGAACGGCGAACCCTCGGCTATCGGCCCCGCGTAGACCTCCCGCAGCAGGCCCTCCGCCCGCTCGCTGCGCACCCCCACGACGATCCGGTCCGGGTGCAGGGTGTCCTCCACGGCGAAGCCCTCGCGCAGGAACTCCGGGTTCCACGCCAACTCCGCGTCCTCGCCCACCGGCGCCAGCTCCGCCAGCCGCGCGGCGAGCCGGTCGGCGCTGCCGACCGGGACCGTCGACTTGCCCACCACCAGCGCGGGCCGCCGCAGCAGCGGCGCCAACGAGTCGAGGGCGGCGTCCACATAGCTCATGTCGGCGGCGTACTCACCGTGCTTCTGCGGGGTGTTGACGCACACGAAGTGCACGTCGCCGAAGTCCGCGACCTCCTCGTACGAGGTGGTGAACCGCAGCCGCCCGGACGCGCCCCCGATGCCCTCCACGTGCTGCCGCAGCAGCTCCGCCAGCCCCGGCTCGTACATCGGGACCTCGCCGCGCGCGAGCGTCTCGACCTTCTCCGGCACGACGTCCAGCCCCAGCACCTCGAAACCGAGCTCGGCCATCGCGGCGGCGTGCGTGGCACCCAGGTATCCGGTGCCGATGACGGTGATCCGGGGACGGGCCGCCTTGGCCATGTGCTGCTCCCTGCTTCCCGCGGGTGTGCGGTGGTCGTCGGGCCGGTGACTGGTCCTCGCGAGCATAACCGGGGCCCCGGAGAGGAACCTCACCTATGCCTGTCGAGGGCTCGGCCCCTAGAATTGGGTTACTTAACGGTAATTAGCTTCGGCGCTCCAGGCGCCGTACGAACAAGAGGAGTGACGCACCGTGGCGCCCTCAGCGAACAGCACCCCGGCCGGATTCGACCTCTACCGGCCGCTGGAGGAGCACGACATGCTCCGCGACTCGGTGCGCTCGCTCGCCGAGGCGAAGATCGCGCCGTTCGCCACCGAGGTCGACGAGGAGGCCCGCTTCCCGCAGGAGGCCCTCGACGCGCTCGTCGCCAACGACCTGCACGCGGTGCACGTACCGGAGTCGTACGGCGGAGCGGGTGCCGACGCGCTCGCCACCGTCATCGTCATCGAGGAGGTCGCCCGCGTCTGCGCCTCCTCCTCGCTGATCCCCGCGGTCAACAAGCTCGGCTCGCTGCCGGTGGTCCTGTCCGGCTCGGAGGAGCTGAAGAAGACGTACCTCGGGCCGCTCGCCAAGGGCGACGCCATGTTCTCGTACTGCCTCAGCGAGCCCGACGCGGGCTCCGACGCGGGCGGCATGAAGACCCGGGCCGTACGGGACGGCGACAGCTGGGTGCTGAACGGCGTGAAGCGCTGGATCACCAACGCCGGCGTCTCCGACTACTACACGGTCATGGCCGTCACCGACCCCGAGAAGCGCACCAAGGGCATCAGCGCGTTCCTCGTCGAGAAGTCGGACGAGGGCGTGTCCTTCGGCGCTCCCGAGAAGAAGCTCGGCATCAAGGGGTCGCCCACCCGCGAGGTCTACCTCGACAACGTACGCATCCCCGCCGAACGCCTCATCGGCGCCGAGGGCACCGGCTTCGCCACCGCCATGAAGACCCTCGACCACACCCGCATCACCATCGCCGCGCAGGCACTGGGCATCGCCCAGGGCGCGCTGGACTACGCGAAGGGCTACGTCCAGGAGCGCAAGCAGTTCGGCAAGCCCATCGGCGACTTCCAGGGCGTGCAGTTCATGCTCGCCGACATGGCGATGAAGCTGGAGGCGGCCCGCCAGCTCACGTACGCGGCGGCGGCGCGCTCCGAGCGCGTCTCGCTGGCCGCGGGGAAGGGCGGCAAGGAGGACCTGACGTTCTTCGGCGCCGCCGCCAAGTGCTACGCCTCCGACGCCGCCATGGAGATCACCACGGACGCGGTCCAGCTCCTCGGCGGCTACGGCTACACCCGCGACTACCCGCTGGAGCGGATGATGCGGGACGCGAAGATCACGCAGATCTACGAGGGCACCAACCAGATCCAGCGCGTCGTCATGGCCCGCAACCTGCCGTAACGGGGTCTGCGCGGGTCAGCCGTCCTCCACGGCATCGGGTGGGCGGGCCGGGTCGTCCGGCCCGCCCACCCCGAGCGTTTCGCCTCAGCCCACCACCGCGCGGGCGAATCAGCCCACCACCGCGCGGGCGATCAACGTCCCGATGTGGTCCTTCTCCGGGGCCGCCAGCACCCGTACCTCCGCCGTCGCGAAACCGGCGCGCAGCAGCAGGCTCTCCCACTTCCGCGGCGTGTGGGAGTACCGGTAGGTGTACCTGGCCTTCCCGCGAACCCTCCCTTGTAAATGCCCTGGGGACCGTACGCGCCGGGGATCGCCGGAGGATGGGAGAACGCGAGTACGCCGCCGGGGTTCAACCGCTTCGCCACCAACGGCAGCAGCTTGGCGGGGTCGGTGAACCAGGCCGCCCCGAAGATCGAGTAGACGGCGTCGTAGGTCTCCGTGGCGGTGCTCAGGTGGTCCAGCACTTCGGCACGGACGAACCGCGCGCCCGACGACCCCCAACGCTCGGTGGTATGGGCGACCATGACCGGCGAAAGGTCCACCGGACCCAGCGCGTCGTCAGGTGGGTTTCCGGGTGCGGGTGAGGTAGAACGTCGCGACGAGGGCGAAGGTCAGGAAGGCGAGTGCCGCGCAGCCCGACATGACCGCCGCGACGGCCGCGCCGCCGCCTCCGGTGTCCGCGTCGCGGGCGACGACCCGCGGGTCGTCCGCGCGGTGGCGTACCGCCAGTTCGGCGCCGACGGACTGTTTGCCACCGCCGCTGCCCGGCGGCAGGGTCGCGATCACCGTCCGCCCGTCCGCCGTGAACTCAACCTCGCAGGCGCCCAGCATGCACGAACCGTCCTTGTGCAACGTCGCCCGCGCGCGCACCCCGTCGTGGAGGGAGCGCAGGTGTTGGGCGCGCGGGACCAGGACGAACGCCGACAGGGCGCCGAAGAACAGCGCGAGCGTCAGCAGCAGGACCAGGCCGGTACGCGGCTTCATGCCGCTGCCGGGTGCCTGGGCCGGCGGTACGCGGGCCGCGCCGGAATGTGCCGTACGTGCCATGTGATCCCCCCTCCGCGATCCTACCGGCGGCGGGCGCGGCCCCGGGGCGGGCGGACGGACGCGGGCGTATGGGCGTGAGACGCGGGGCGATGGTGCCCGGCCCGGTGGCGGCCTTGACTGGTCGTGGACGCGGGGCGAGGGCCCCGCCGCTACGGGACGGGGTGACGGGGATGGGGCAGGCGGGGGTGCTGGCCGTGGCGGCCGTACTGACCGGGCTGATGGCCGGGATCTACGCGGCCTTCTCGGTCGCGGTCATGCCGGGGCTGGCGCGGGTCGACGACGCGGCGTTCACGCGCGTGATGCGGTCGGTCAACGTACGCATCCTGAACGGCTGGTTCCTGCTCGCCTTCCTCGGCGCGGCACCGGCCGCCGCGGCCGCCGCGCTGCTGCACCGCGGGGACCCGCCGGTGGCGGTGTGGGCGGGAGCGGGATGCGCGCTGTACGCGGCGACGGTCGCGGTGACCTTCCGGGTGAACGTGCCCCTCAACGACGCGCTGGAGGCCGCCGGTGCGGCGGCCGGGCCCGGGGCGGCCGGGCTCACGGAGAACGGGCCCGGGGCGGCCGGGCTCGCCGAGGCGCGGGAGCGGTTCGAGGCGCGTTGGACCCCGTGGAACGCCGTACGCGCCGTGCTCGCCACCGCCGCGTTCGGCTGCCTCGCCGTGGCACTGCTCCTGCACGGCGACGCCGGGAGCTGACCCCGCCCCGGGGGCCCGGGACGGTCCCGGGCCCCGCCCCGGCTCAGGCGTCCGGCGCCGCGCCGTCCGCCTCGGCCGCGCCGTCCAGCTGCGCGAGCGTCGCCACGGACGGCCCGCGCCGCGTGCTCAGGTCCGCCGCGACCGACTCCGCGTCGCGCAGCACCCGTACGGCGTTGTGCCAGGTGAGCTTGGCGAGGTCGGCCTCCGACCAGTGGCGGTCGAGGAGTTCCGCGACCAGGTTGGGGTAGCAGGAGACGTCGTCGAGGCCGGACGGGGTGAACGCGGTGCCGTCGAAGTCCCCGCCGATGCCGATGTGGTCGACGCCCGCCGCCTCCCGCATGTGGTCGAGGTGGTCGGCGACGGTGGCCGGGGTCGCGACGGGGCGCGGGTGCTCCGCCTCGTACGCCCGCTGCACCCGCATCGCGTCCGGGGTGGTGTCCAGCGGGTGCAGGCCGTGGGCGCGCATGTTGGCGTCGGCGCGCTCCGTCCACTCGATGGCCTCGGGCAGCACGAACTTCGGTACGAACGTGGCCATCGCCACGCCCCCGTTCGCCGCCAGCCGTTCCAGCACGTCGTCCGGGATGTTCCGCGGGTGGTCGCAGACGGCGCGCGCGGAGGAGTGCGAGAAGAGGACCGGCGCCTCGGTCACGCGGAGCGCGTCCCGCATGGTGCTGGGGGCGACGTGGGACAGGTCGACGAGGACGCCCGTGCGGTTCATCTCCCGTACGACCTCCTCGCCGAAGCGGCTGAGGCCGTCGTGCCGGGGGGCGTCGGTGGCGGAGTCCGCCCAGTCGATGGTGTCGTTGTGGGTGAGCGTCATGTAGCGCACGCCCAGCCGGTGCAGGGCGCGCAGCGTCGCCAGGGAGTTGCCGATGGAGTGCCCGCCCTCGGCGCCCATCAGGGAGGCGACGCGGCCCTGGGCCCGTACGGCCTCCAACTCGTCGGCGGTGCCCGCGAGTCCGAGGTCCGCGGGGTGCCGTGCGGCCAACTGCCGGACGATGTCGACCTGTTCCAGGGTGGCGGTGACGGCGGCGTCCCCGGCGAGCGACGCGGAGACGTACACCGACCAGAACTGCGCGCCCACGCCGCCCGCGCGCAGGCGCGGGATGTCGGTGTGCAGGTGCGCCGACTGGTCGGCGGCGATGTCGCGGCGCGTGAGGTCGTACGCCACCTGCTCGCGCAGGGCCCACGGCAGGTCGTTGTGCCCGTCGAACACCGGGTGGGCGGCGAGCAGTTCCCGCGCGCGGGCCAGCGACGCGGCGGACACCGAACCGGCGGCGGACCCCGTGGGCCCGGCGGCCCCGCCCGTCACCGGCCGCCGCCGAAGCCGAAGCCCGCGTCCGACGCGGCGGCCTTGGCCCGTACGCGGCGGCCCTTCTCGGTGGCCTCCTCGTTCAGCTCGGCCTGGAACTGCCGCATCCGCTCCTGGAGTTCGGCGTCGTGCGCCGCCAGGACGCGTACGGCGAGCAGGCCCGCGTTGCGCGCGCCGCCGACGGAGACGGTGGCGACCGGTACGCCCGCGGGCATCTGCACGATCGACAGCAGCGAGTCCATGCCGTCCAGGTACTTCAGCGGCACCGGCACCCCGATGACGGGCAGCGGCGTGACCGCCGCGAGCATGCCGGGCAGGTGCGCGGCGCCGCCCGCGCCCGCGATGATCACCTGGAGGCCGCGGTCGGCGGCCTCCGTGCCGTAGCGCAGCATCTCGTGCGGCATCCGGTGCGCGGAGACGACGTCCGCCTCGTACGCGACGCCGAACTCGTCGAGCGCCTTCGCCGCGGCCTCCATCACGGGCCAGTCGGAGTCGGAGCCCATGACGATGCCGACGGCGGGCGAGGCGGGGCCGCCGCCGGAAGCGGGGGCTCCGGAGGGGTCGGTGGCTCCGGCGGAGGCGGCGGATGCGGTCACTCTTGGATCGTCCCTCGCAGGTATCCGGCGGCGTGGGCCGCGCGCTCGCGCACGTCGGCCAGGTCGTCGCCGTAGGTGTTGACGTGGCCGACCTTGCGGCCGGGCTTCACGTCCTTGCCGTACATGTGGATCTTCAGCTGCGGGTCGCGGGCCATGCAGTGCAGGTACGCCGCGTACATGTCCGGGTAGTCGCCGCCCAGCACGTTCGCCATCACCGTCCAGCGGGCGCGCGGGCGCGGGTCGCCGAGCGGGAGGTCGAGGACGGCCCGCAGGTGGTTGGCGAACTGCGAGGTGACGGCGCCGTCCTGGCTCCAGTGGCCGGAGTTGTGCGGGCGCATCGCCAGCTCGTTGACGAGGACGCGGCCGTCCCGGGTCTCGAACAGCTCCACCGCGAGATGTCCGACCACGTCCAGCTCCTCCGCGATCCGCAGCGCCAACTCCTGCGCGCGCACGGCCCGTTCGGCGGGGAGGTCGGGTGCGGGCGCGATGACCGTGTCGCAGACGCCGTCCACCTGGATCGACTCCACGACGGGGTAGGCGACGGCCTGCCCGTGGGGTGAACGGACGACGTTCGCGGCCAGTTCCCGTACGAAGTCGACCTTCTCCTCGGCCAGTACGGGCACCCCCGCGCGGAACGGCTCCGCCGCGCCCGCCTCGTCGCGGACGAGCCACACGCCCTTGCCGTCGTAGCCGCCGCGCACCGTCTTCAGCACCACCGGGAAGCCGCCCGGGGAACCGTCCCCGGAGCCGCCCGCGCCCTCCGCGCCACTCGCGCCCTCCGCCGCGAACGCCGTGACGTCCGCCACGTCCCGCACGATCCGGTGCCGCGGGCACGGCACCCCGAGCGCGTCGAGCCGGGCGCGCATCACGCCCTTGTCCTGCGCGTGCACGAGCGCGTCCGGACCGGGCCGTACGACCACGCCGTCGGCCTGGAGCGCGCGCAGGTGCTCCGTGGGCACGTGCTCGTGATCGAAGGTGATCACGTCGCAGCCGCGCGCGAAGCTACGCAGCGTTTCCAGTTCGCGGTGGTCACCGAGGACCACGTCACTGACGGCCTGCGCCGCCGACTCCTGCGGGGAGGCGGCGAGAAGCCTGAACCGGACGCCGAGCGGTATGCCCGCCTCGTGCGTCATGCGGGCGAGCTGGCCCCCGCCGACCATGCCTACTACCGGGAACGTCACGTGCCCAGCGTACGGTCCCCTGCTCACCGGCCGCACACCGCGGCTGGCAACTGCCGCTGCGTGGGACGCGTCCTCCTGGTTAGCATGTGCCCGGGGACGACGGACCGAAGCAGCACGCGAGGACGGACTCGGAGCGGACCACGCCGAGGGAACGGGGACCAAGCGATCACTATGAGTGAATGGCGCGGCGTACGCTCACGCCTTGAACGAGTCGTCCGCGAGCTGGCGAAGTTCGGCACCGTGGGGGCCTTCGGCTTCCTGGTGAACGTGGTGGTGTTCAACCTCTGCATCCACACCCTCGGGCTCGCCACCGTACGGTCCGGCGTGATCGCCACGGCCGTCGCGATCTGCACCAACTACGTGGGGAACCGGTACTGGACGTACCGGCACACCGACAAGAGCCGGGTGCACCGCGAGGTTTCGCTGTTCCTGCTGTTCAGCGGGATAGGCATGGTCATCGAGAACGGCGTGCTGGCGCTGTCGCACTACGGCCTGGACTACACCTCGCCGCTCGCGGACAACGTCGCCAAGAACGTGATCGGCCTGGGCATCGGCACCGTCTTCCGCTTCTGGTCGTACCGCACCTGGGTGTTCCAGGACAGCGAGGAGGCCCGGGAGCGCGAGGAGGCCGCCGCGGCCGAGGCCCGCGAGCGGCGGGCCGCGGGCGCCGGGTCACGCGCCGGAGCCCGTGCCCGTGTCCTCGGCGGCCTCCCGGCTCAGGAAGAGCGCGAAGACCGGCGGGTGCTGCTGAAGTAGCTCCAGGCGGCCGCCGTCCGCCTCGGCCAGGTCGCGTGCCACGGCGAGGCCCAGCCCCGTGGAGTTGCGGCCGCTGACCGTCCGCTCGAAGACCCGCGAGCCCAGCTCCGGGTCGACGCCGGGCCCCTCGTCGGTGACCTCCGCGACGGCCTGGTTGCCGGTGACGCGGGTGCGGATCGCGACCGTACCGCCGCCGTGCATCAGGGAGTTCTCGATCAGCGTCGCCAGCACCTGGGCGACCGCCCCGGGGGTACCGACGGCGCGCAGCCCGTTCTTGCCGGAGCGTACGAGTGCCCGGCCCTCGCCCCGGTACGCGGGCTTCCACTCCTCCATCTGCTGCTTCACCACGTCGTCCAGGTCGAAGGCGACGGCCGAACCGGAGTGCGGGTCACGCGAGTTGGTCAGCAGCCGCTGTACGACGTCGGTCAGCCGCTCGACCTGCGCCAGCGCGATCGTCGCCTCCTCCTTGACCGTGGCGCGCTCCGCCGGGTCGGAGGTGTCGGCGGTGGCGATGATCTCCTCCAGCCGCATCGACAGCGCGGTGAGGGGCGTACGCAGCTGGTGCGAGGCGTCGGCGGCGAGCCGCCGTTCGGCGGTGAGGATGCGGGCGATGCGTTCCGCGCTGGCGTCCAGCACGTCGGCCACGCGGTCGAGTTCGGGCACCCCGTAGCGGCGGTGCCGGGGGCGCGGGTCGCCGGAGCCGAGGCGTTCGGCGGTCTCCGCGAGGTCGGTGAGCGGCGCGGCGACGCGGTGCGCCTGCCGTACGGCGAGGATGGCGGCGGCGGCGATCGCGAGCAGCGACACGGCGGTGATGATCAGCAGCGTGCGCCCGACCTCGTCGCGTACGGCGTTCTCCGCCTCCCGCACGGTGACGGTCTCGCCGTGCGCGCCGGTCTGCCGCACCTCGATCGCGCCGTCGCCGGGCGGGTCGCCGAAGACGATGGGCGGGCGGCCGGGGACCTGGATGCGGGCGTAGCGGTTGCCGTCGACCGTGGTGCCGAGGCTGTCCTCGGTGACCCGCTCCCCCGCGACGAGGCGGCTCTCGACGACGGACACGAGGCGTACGGCCTCGGACCGTACGCTCTCGCGCGCGCTCTCCTCGATGGTGCGGGACTCGACGATCACGAGCGAGACGCCGAACACGGCGATCACCACGAGGACCACGGCCAGCGTGGACTGGATCAGTCGGCGTCTCATACGGGGCGGGGCTCAGCTCTTCTCGAAGCGGAAGCCGACGCCGCGCACGGTGGCGATGTAGCGCGGGTTGGCGGCGTCGTCCCCGAGCTTCTTGCGCAGCCAGGAGATGTGCATGTCCAGGGTCTTGGTGGACGACCACCAGGTGGTGTCCCAGACCTCGCGCATCAGCTGGTCGCGGGTGACGACGCGGCCGGCGTCGCGGACGAGCACCCGCAGCAGGTCGAACTCCTTGGCGGTCAGGTGCAGTTCCTCGTCGCCCATCCAGGCGCGGTGCGACTCGGCGTCGATCCGTACGCCGTGGGTGGCGGGCGGCGGCGCGGGCTCGGTGGTGGCGCCGCGGCGCAGCAGGGCGCGTACCCGCGCGAGCAGCTCCGCCAGCCGGAACGGCTTGGTGACGTAGTCGTCGGCGCCCGCGTCCAGGCCGACGACGGTGTCGACCTCGTCGGCGCGCGCGGTCAGCACGAGTACGGGGAAGGTGTGCCCGCCGTTGCGGAGTCTGCGGCAGACCTCCAGGCCGTCCATGCCGGGCAGGCCGAGGTCCAGCACGACGAGGTCGACGCCCTCGCTCAGCCCGGCGTCGAGCGCGGTGGGGCCGTCCTCGCGGACCTCGACCTCGTAGCCCTCCCGGCGCAGCGCGCGGGCCAGGGGCTCCGAGATCGACGCGTCATCCTCGGCGAGCAGTACACGGGTCATGGGCCGATGGTAGTCCGCGCTGCACAGCGCGTGGATGGTCCCCGGCCGTCCGGGCCGGTCCGGGGGCGCCCCCCGCGTACGCCGCGTCCCGTGGCCCCGGGATGCGGCGTACGCCGGGAGCGGTCACGATGTGGCGGTGCGCCGACTCCTCCGTACCCTCGCGGTGTGCGCGGCGCTCACGTGCTGCACGAGCCCCGGCCTGGTGCCCGTGCCCGGCACGGACGCGCGGTCCCCCCGCGCGGAGCGCACGTACGCCTACGGCCCGCACGCGCGGCAGCGCGTGGCCGTGCACTGGCACCCGGAGCGCTCCGCGGACCGTACGCGCCGCCCCGCCGTCGTCGTGCTGCACGGCGGCTTCTGGCGCCTGGACGCGGCGCCGGGCTGGCGCGGCTGGTGCCGGACGCTCGCCGACCGCGGCCTGGTCGTCTTCGACGTGGAGTACCGCCGCAACCTCGACGCCCGCTGGCCCGCGCAGCGCGACGACGTGCTGTCGGCGCTGGCGTGGATACGGCAGCGCGGGGAACGGTTCGGGGTCGATCCGGAACGGCTGGTACTCCTCGGTTCGTCGGCGGGCGGGCACCTGGCGACGAGCGTCGGCGCGTACGGGGCGGGCGCCCGCCGGGTCGCGGGGGTCGCCGCGCTGTCGCCCGTCGTGGACCCGCTGCGGTCGTGGCGTACGGGCGCGGCGTACGGGGCGGGTGCCGGGCACGGCGCTCCCGTACGGCCGACGCCGCGCGCGCGGGAGGAGCGGGAGGTACGGGGCGGGCCGGACGGCGACCGCACCGCACGCCCCACGCCGCCCGACGCCCGTACGCCGCCCGCGCGCGCGGACCGGCCCGCGTACGCCGCGCGGGTACGCGCCGCACGGCAGCGGGGCGTACGGGAGAACGCGGCGCTGCTGGCGGGCTGCCGCCCCGCGCGGGGGGACGGGGAACGGGCGGCGGCGTGCGCCGAGGTGTGGCGCGACATGTCGGCGGCGGCGCACGCGTCGGGGAAGGACGACGCGCCGCTGCTCCTGGTGCACTCGGCGTGGGACTTCGTACCGGCCGCGCACTCACGGGAGTTGGCGCGCGCCGAACGCGCGCGGGGGATGCCGCGCCGGTCCGTCACGGTCCGCACGGTGCCGGGCGCCGCGCACGGCGGCGGGCTGCTGCGCGCGCCGGGCGTACTGCCCGCGCTGCTGGCGTGGCTCGACGCGAGGGTGGACGCCGGGGCGGACGGAGCGGCGGACGGCCGCGATCGGTGAGACGCGATCGGTGACATGTGGCCGGTGAGACGTGGCCGGAACCGGGCGGCCGGGGCGGCGGGCCGCCGGAGCCGTGCGGCGGGAAGGGGCGGAAGTGACGGGAGGGGCGGCGACGCCCCGCGCCCCCGCCCCTCCCGATTCCGTGCGCGTCCGCTCAGTTGGGCGCGGCCAGCTCCGCCCACACCGTCTTGCCGGCGCCCTCGGGGCTCCGTACGACACCCCAGTCGAGGCACAGCCGCTGGACTATGAACATCCCGTGGCCGCCGGGCCGCCCGGCCCGGTGCGGGGTGCGCGGCGCCGGGGCGCCGGAGCCCGTGTCGACGACCTCCAGGCGCAGCAGCTTGGGGCTGCTCCCTATGCGCACTTCCTCGGGCCCGTCGGCGTGCAGACAGGCGTTGGTGACGAGTTCGGAGACGACCAGCAGCACGTCCTCCGCCGCCGCCTGCTGGTCGGCCGTGGCCGCCGGGAGCCAGCCCCAGTCCTGGAGGGCCTGGCGTGTGAAGTCGCGGGCCCGCGCCACGGCGCCGGAGGCGCCGACCAGGCGCAGCCGACGGACCTGGCGCAGCGGGCGGTCCCGCTCGGCACGGTCCTGAGCGGGGGCGTCACCGGACGGGACGCCTTCGGGGGCCCCGGCCGCGCCCGGCGTGCCGGACGTCCCGGTGTCCCCCGCGGCGCCGTGCGCGGCCCGGGGTGCGAAGCCCGCGGCGCCGCCGTTGAGCTGCCCCGTCCCGACTCCGCCCGCGCTCGCGGTGGCCCCTGGACCCGCGCCCGCTCCGGCGTGCCCGATCTGCGGAGCGGCAGCGGTCGTCGCGGCGCCCTCGGGCTCCGGGCCGCGGTCGCCCGCCGGGTACGGCCGGGTGGTGCTCATCCGTGGTTCACCTCACCGAATACCTGACAGATTCAGGGTTCTCCTGCCCTACCGAACCGGGAGAACACCCACGGATTCCGTCGGACTCGTGTGACGCCTCTAACGCGGGGTCTACGCCTCGGTCACATTCGTGAGGGCACTGTCCAGATCCGGGTGGAGGGTGAACACCGCGTCCGCACCCGTGATCGTGAACACCCGCGCGACGACGGGGCGCATTCCGGCCAGATGTACGCCGCCGCCCTCGGCCTCCGCCAGGAGGCGCGCGCCGAGCAGCACGTTGAGCCCGGTGGAGTCGCAGAACTCGAGCCGCGAGCAGTCGACGACGAGCCTGCTGTAGCCGTCCCGTACACCCTGCTCGAGCGGCTCGCGCAGCAGATCGGCGGTATGGTGATCCAGCTCACCCTCGGGGGTCACCACGACGGTGGCGCCCTGGTGTCGCACCTCGACCGTCAACCGGCCCCGGCTGGCGCTGCCGGGCATCCCCCGGTCCATGCACACCCCTTGTGTCTGCTCAACGAGTCACCTCTGCTGCCCAGTCAGGCGTCTCGAACCCTACGCCCTCACCGCCGGGACCGGTACCCGAACAACCCGCACATTAGTGCATATTTGGACAACTAGGACTTGCCATGCCCGTGCTGGAGCGGGTAGGCAAGTAGGGGACAAGAAATCGTCGGCCTTGGAGGCGCCGCACTTCGCAGTGCACGTCACGGCTCCGGCAGCCATATGCCGAGAATGATGGAGGACACATGTCACCCCGGCTCGACCACGGGATATCGGAATCCGCCGACCCGGCCGTTCCGGCCCTGACGACGGCGCCCGAACAGGACGCGGACCCCGCGCACGGCGCCGACACCCGGCCGAACGCCCCGCAGGCGGTCGTCGAGGAACTCCTCGACCAGCTCGACCTCCCCGAGCTGCCCCCGTACGCCGAGGTGGGGCCGGTGGACGCGCGCGCGCTGTCCAAGACCCTCTTCGAGCGGCTCGGCAGGCTGGAAGAGGGCACGCACGAGTACGCGTACGTACGCAACACCCTCGTCGAACTCAACCTCGCGCTCGTCAAGTTCGCCGCCTCCCGCTTCCGTTCGCGCAGCGAGCCGATGGAGGACATCGTCCAGGTCGGCACGATCGGCCTGATCAAGGCGATCGACCGGTTCGAGACGGGGCGCGGCGTCGAGTTCCCCACCTTCGCGATGCCGACGATCGTCGGGGAGATCAAGCGCTTCTTCCGGGACACCTCCTGGTCGGTACGGGTCCCGCGGCGCCTCCAGGAGCTGCGCCTCGACCTGGCCAAGGCGGGCGACGAGCTGGCGCAGCGGCTGGACCGCGCGCCGACCGTCGAGGAGCTGGCCGAGCGTCTCGGCCTCTCCACCGAGGAGGTCCTGGAGGGCATGGCGGCGAGCAACGCCTACACCGCCAGCTCGCTCGACGCGCAGCCCGAGGAGGACGACACCGAGGGCGCGCTGGCGGACCGGATCGGCTACGAGGACCACGGCTTGGAGGGCATCGAGTACGTCGAGTCCCTGAAGCCGCTCATCGCCGAACTGACGCCGCGCGACCGGCAGATACTGTCCCTCCGCTTCGTGGCGAACATGACGCAGTCCGAGATCGGCGAGGAGCTGGGCATCTCGCAGATGCACGTCTCCCGGCTGCTCTCCCGCACGCTCAACAAGCTCCGCAAGGGCCTGATGGTCGAGGAGTGACCGGCGACGGCGGCGCGGACCACGCGGCCACCGTCCCGGACCCGCGCACGCGGTCGTCCCCGTCCCCCCGCAGGGGCGGGGACTTTCGCGTGCCCGCCCCCGCCGGAGGTCCGCGGGCTCAGACCGCGCGTACGCCGCGCCGCCACACTTCGGTGACCAGCGGGACGCCCGGCCGGTAGGCGAGATGGACGTGCGAGGGCGCGTCGAGCACCGCGAGGTCCGCGTACGCCCCCGGGCCGAGCCGCCCCACGTCCGTACGCCGCAGCGCCCGCGCGCCGCCCGCCGTCGCCGCCCACACCGCCTCGTCGGGCGTCATGCCCATCTCGCGCACCGCGATCGCCACGCAGAACGGCACCGAGGACGTGAACGACGACCCCGGGTTGCAGTCCGTGGACAGCGCCACCGTCGCGCCCGCGTCGAGCAGCCGCCGCGCGTCCGGATAGACGGCGCGCGTCGAGAACTCGCAGCCCGGCAGCAGCGTCGCCACCGTGTCGCCCTGGCCGAGCGCGTCCACGTCCGCGTCGGTGAGGTGGGTGCAGTGGTCGGCGGAGGCGGCGCCCAGCTCGACCGCGAGCCGCACCCCGGGCCCGTACGACAGCTGGTTGGCGTGGACGCGCGGCAGCAGCCCGCGGGCCTGTCCGGCGGTCAGGATGGCGCGCGCCTGGTCCCCGTCGAAGGCGCCCTGCTCGCAGAAGACGTCGATCCAACGGGCGTACGGGGCGCAGGCGTCCAGCATCGGCCCGGTGACCTCGGCGACGTACGCGGCGGGGTCGCCGTCGTGTTCGGGCGCGACGATGTGGGCGCCCAGGTAGGTGACCTCGTCGGTGAGCCCGGCGGCGATGCGTACGGCGCGGGCCTCCTGGTCGACGGTCAGGCCGTAGCCCGACTTGGTCTCCAGGGTCGTCGTGCCCTGCCGCAGGGCCTCCGCGAGGTGCCGGGCGAGGGTGGCGGCCAGCTCGTCGTCGGAGGCGGCGCGGGTGGCGGCGACGGTGGTGCGGATGCCGCCCGCGGTGTAGGGGCGGCCGGACATGCGGGCGTTGAACTCCTGCGTGCGGTCGCCCGCGTAGACCAGGTGCGAGTGGGAGTCCACGAAGCCGGGGAGGACGGCGCGGCCTTCCACGTCGTACGCGGTGTCGGCGGCGGGCGCGTCGGCGGCGGGGCCCGCCCAGACGACGTGCTCGCCCTCGATCACGAGCGCGGCGTCCGCGACGAGGCCGAGCGGGGCGTCGGGGGCCGACGGGTCGCGCGCGAGGGCCGGTTCGTTGGTGACCAGGCTCCGGATTCCGTGGATCAGGGTGGCGGTCATCGGGCGCTCCTCGTCGTCGGCTGTCGTTCGTCCGGGCGCGCGTACGCGTCCCGGTGGTCCCCGTGCGCGTACCCGGGCGTCCGCGCGCGCGGTGCCCGTCCCGTCAGGCGTGGCACGCCCGTACCGCCTCCCGCAGCGCCCCGGCGACGTCCCCGACCGCCGTGTGCTCCCCGTCCCGTACGACGTGCCGCCCGGCGACGACCGTGTGCCGTACGTCCGCCGCGCCCGCCGCGAACACCACCGCCTCCGTGGCCAGCCGGGGCTCCGGGCCCGCGGTGCGGACGGAGTCGAGGGCGACCGTGGCGAAGTCGGCGGGCGCGCCCGGTTCCAGGCGGCCCGCGTCGGGGCGGCCGAGGGCCGCGTGGCCGTGCTCGGAGGCGGCCCGCAGCAGTTGGGCGGCGGTCCAGTGGCCGCGCGTACGGGTGCGCAGCCGCTCGTCGAGTTCGAGCGCCCGCGCCTCCTCCAGCAGGTCGATGACGGCGTGGCTGTCGCTGCCCAGCGACAGCGGGGAGCCCGCGCGTTGGAGCGCGGCGGCCGGTCCGATGCCGTCCGCGAGGTCGCGTTCGGTGGTGGGGCACATGCACACCCCGGTGTGCGAGCCGCCGAGGAGCGCGATGTCCGCGTCGGTGAGGTGCGTGGCGTGCACGGCGGTCGTACGCGGTCCGGTGACGCCGTGTTCCGCGAGGAGCTGCGTGGGGGTGCGCCCGTGGGCGGCGAGGCAGGCGTCGTTCTCGGCGGTCTGCTCCGACAGGTGCACGTGCAGCGGAGCCTCCCGTTCCCGCGCCCACTCCGCGACGGTCGCCAACTGGTCGGCGGGGACGGCCCGTACGGAGTGCACGGCGGCGCCGACGGTCGCGTACTCCCGGGCGCGCGCGTCGGGGCGGAGGGCGTCGGCGCGTTCCGCCCACGCCTCCGCCGTGCCGTCGGAGAAGCGCGACTGGTGGGTGTCGGGGGCCTTGCCGAAACCGGCGGAGAGATAGCAGGTGTCCAGCAGGGTGATGCGGATTCCGGCCTCCCCCGCGGCGGCGATCAGCGCGTGCCCCATCGCGTTGGGGTCGTCGTAGCGGACGCCGCCGCGCGCGTGGTGCAGGTAGTGGAACTCACCGACCGCGGTGACGCCCGCGAGCGCCATCTCCGCGTACACCGCGCGCGCGAGCGCGAAGTACGTGTCGGGGGTGAGCCGGGACGCCACCTGGTACATCACCTCCCGCCACGTCCAGAACGTGCCCGAGCCCACCTGTACGGTGCCGCGCAGCGCCCGGTGGAAGGCGTGGCTGTGGGCGTTCGCGAGGCCGGGCACGGTGAGGCCGCGCAGCCGTACGGCGGACGCGTCCGGCGCGGTGGCGCCCGTGTCCGTACCCGCGCCCGTGCGTACGGCGGTGATCCGGCCGTCCGCGACGTCCAGGTCGACGTCCGGCTCCACGGTGCCGTTCAGCCAGGCGTACTCGGCCCGGTAGGTCACCGTGGGCGGGCCGCCGTCCCGGCCGCTCCGCTCGTCCTGTCCGTCCTGTCCGTTCACCGGCACGCCAGCTCCTCCAGTACGTCCGCGAGCGCCGTCACACCCGCCACGCAGTCGTCCTCCTCGGCGGACTCGGCGGGCGCGTGCGAGACACCCGTCGGGTTGCGTACGTACAGCATGGCCGTCGGCACCTGCGCCGACAGGATGCCCGCGTCGTGCCCGGCGCCCGTCGGGAGCAGCGGGACACCCGCGCCGCCCTCGGTGGCCAGCGTCGCGGCGACGCGGTCGCGCAGCGCGTGCGCGAACTCCACGACGGGCGTGAACGACTCGCGGTCGACGCGTACGTCGACCCCGTCCCGCGCGCCGCGTTCCGCCGCCGCCCGCTCGATCTCCGCGACGACCGACGCCAACGTCTCCTCGTCGGCGGCGCGGGAGTCCAGCCAGCCACGGACGAGCGAGGGGATGGCGTTGACGCCGTTCGGCTCGACGGAGACCTTGCCGAAGGTGGCGAGGGCGCCCGCCAGCCGCGCCTTCTTGCGGGCGGCCAGCACCGTGTTGGCGTACGTGAGCATCGGGTCGCGGCGGTCGTCGAGGCGGGTGGTGCCGGCGTGGTTGGCCTCGCCGTGGAAGTCGAACCGCCAGCGCCCGTGCGGCCAGATCGCCGACGCCACGCCCACCGGGTGGGCGGTGTCCGCCAGCGCGCGGCCCTGCTCCACGTGGAGTTCGACGAACGCCCCGACGCGGCCCAGCCGTTCGGGGTCGGCGCCGAGGGAGTCCGGGTCGTACCCGGCGCGTTCCATCGCGCGGGGCAGCGGGACGCCGTCGCCGTCGCGCAGTTCGCGCGCGCGTTCCGGGGTGAGCAGGCCCGCAGACAGCCGGGAGCCGACGCAGGCGAGGCCGAAGCGCGCGCCCTCCTCGTCCCCGAAGTTGACGATGCCGAGCGGCTTGGCGAAACGCGCTCCGCGCGCGCGGAGCGCGTCGACGGCGGCGAAGGCGGAGACGACACCGAGCGGGCCGTCGAACGCGCCACCGTCCGGTACGGAGTCCAGGTGCGAGCCGGTGACCACGGCGTCGCCGACGGAAACCGTACCGCTGTCGGCGGATTCCGTGCCCTCCGCGCGCGCGGAGGGCACGTTCAGCCACGCCCACTGGTTGCCGTTCCGGTCCAGTTCGTACGCCAGGCCGCGCGCCTCCGCCTGCGCCCGGAACCAGGCGCGGCAGTCGGTGTCGGCGCCGGTCCATGCGTACCTGCGGTAGCCGCCGCTGCGCGCGTCCCGGCCGAGGACGGCCAGTTCGCGCCACATCTCCTGGAACGACGCGGGACGCGCGGCCCCCGCCGCCCCCGTCACGCGCCGTCCCCCGCGCCGTCCGCGCCGCCGTCGCCCGTACCCGTACGGTCGCCGGTCTCGCGCATCGGCACCCGTACGCCGCGCTCCGCCGCGACCTCCTCGGCCCGCTCGTAGCCCGCGTCGACGTGCCGGATGACGCCCATGCCCGGGTCGTTGGTGAGCACCCGGCGCAGCTTCTCGCCCGCCAGGGGCGTGCCGTCCGCGACCGTCACCTGGCCCGCGTGCAGGGAGCGGCCCATGCCGACGCCGCCGCCGTGGTGGATCGAGACCCAGGACGCGCCGGAGGCCACGTTCACCATGGCGTTCAGCAGCGGCCAGTCCGCGATGGCGTCCGAGCCGTCCTTCATGGCCTCCGTCTCGCGGTACGGGGACGCCACCGAGCCGCAGTCCAGGTGGTCGCGGCCGAGGACGATCGGTGCGGAGAGCTCTCCGGACGCGACCATCTCGTTGAAGCGCTCACCCGCCTTGTCGCGCTCGCCGTAGCCCAGCCAGCAGATACGGGCGGGCAGCCCCTGGAAGTGCACGCGTTCCCCGGCGAGCTTCAGCCAGCGGGCCAACGACTCGTTCTCCGGGAAGAGTTCGAGCAGCGCGCGGTCCGTCGCCGCGATGTCCTTCGGGTCGCCGGAGAGCGCCGCCCACCGGAACGGGCCCTTGCCCTCGCAGAACAGCGGCCGGATGTAGGCCGGTACGAAGCCCGGGAAGTCGAAGGCCCGCGCGTAGCCGCCGGTACGGGCCTCGCCGCGGATCGAGTTGCCGTAGTCGAAGACCTCAGCTCCCGCGTCCAGGAAGCCGACCATCGCCTCCACGTGCCGGGCCATCGACTCCTGCGCGCGCGCCGTGAACTCGGCGGGCTTCTCGGCGGCGTACGCGGCCATGTCCGCGAAGTCGACGCCCACCGGCAGGTACGCGAGCGGGTCGTGGGCCGACGTCTGGTCGGTGACGATGTCGATCGGCGCGTCCGCCGCGAGGAGCCGCGGCAGCACCTCGGCGGCGTTGCCGAGCAGCCCGACGGAGAGCGGTCGGCGCGCGGCGCGCGCCTCCTCGACCAGCCGGAGGGCGTCGTCGAGGGAGTCGGCGCGCACGTCCAGGTAGCCGTGCTCGATGCGGCGGTCGATACGGGACGGGTCGCACTCGACGCAGAGCGCGACGCCGCCGTTCATGGTGACGGCCAGCGGCTGCGCGCCGCCCATGCCGCCGAGCCCGGCGGTGAGCGTGACGGTCCCGGCGAGGGTGCCGTCGGACGTGCGCCCCTCGCGGGTGAGCTTGGCGGCGACGGCGGCGAAGGTCTCGTACGTGCCCTGGAGGATGCCCTGGGTGCCGATGTAGATCCACGAACCGGCGGTCATCTGGCCGTACATGGTGAGTCCGAGCGCGTCGAGGCGCCGGAACTCCTCCCAGTTCGCCCAGTCCCCGACGAGGTTGGAGTTGGCGAGGAGCACGCGCGGCGCCCACTCGTGCGTCTGCATGACGCCGACGGGGCGCCCGGACTGGACGAGCATCGTCTCGTCGTCCGCGAGCGTCTCCAGGGTGCGCACCATGGCGTCGAACGAGCCCCAGTCGCGGGCCGCCTTCCCGGTCCCGCCGTAGACGACGAGCTTGTCGGGGTGCTCGGCCACCTCCGGGTCCAGGTTGTTCTGGAGCATCCGCAGCGCGGCTTCCTGCTGCCAGCCGCGCGCGCTGATCCGGGTGCCGCGCGGTGCCCGTACCGGTCGGGGTCCTGACATGGCCCTGCCTCCCGTCGAAGGAACATCAGCGTTCTATTCATACACCCTACGGAGTGAATATTTTCAGTCAACAACCACGCTGGGATTCGGCGCCCCGCCCGTGTTTGTGTGGCTCCATGGACCACGCGCATTCCGCCACGAACACCGCGGACTCCCCCACGGGCGACCCCTCCGACGCTTCCTCGGACACCCCGGCCCGCCCCCGTACGCCGGGCGCCCGCGTCGCCGCCCGCCGGGACCTGGCCGTACGCGCCGCCGTCGCCCGCGGCCTGGTCGACGACGGCGCCCGTCCGGTCGCCGCCCTGCTGGACGTGGCGACCGTACGGGAGTCCGCGGCGGCACTCCGTACGGCCTTCGCCGCCGTGGCCGCGGACGGCCAGGACGTACTGCACACCTTCGCCGTCAAGGCCGCCGCCCTGGTCCCCGTACTGCGCCTGCTCTCCGACTGCGGCGTCGGCGCCGAGGTGGCCAGCCCCGGCGAACTGGCCCTGGCCCGCGCCGCGGGCGTCAGCCCCGCGCACACCGTCCTGGACAGCCCCGCCAAGACCGGCGCCGAACTGGCCGAGGCGCTCGCCCTCGGTATCGCGCTCAACGCCGACAACCCGGAGGAGCTGCGCCGCCTCGACGCGCTCCGCCCCTCCCCCGGCGCCCGGCTCGGCCTCCGCGTCAACCCGCAGCTCGGCGCGGGCGCCATCGACGCGATGAGCACGGCCACCGCCACCTCGAAGTTCGGCGTCGCGCTGCGCGACGAGGGCGCCCGCGACTGGGTCGTCCGCGCCTACCGCGACCGCCCCTGGCTGACGCGCCTGCACTGCCACGTCGGGTCGCAGGGCATGCCGCTGGAGGCGATGGCGGCGGGCGTACGGGCCACGTACGAGCTGGCCGAGGAGATCAACACCGCCGTGGGGCACCGCCGGATCGACACCCTCGACATCGGGGGCGGCCTCCCCGTCGACTTCACGTCCGACGAGACGTCACCGACCTTCGACACGTACGCCCGGCTGCTGGCCCGTACGGTGCCGGGGCTGTTCTCCGGACGGTACGCGCTGGTCACCGAGTTCGGCCGGTCGCTCCTCGCGCGCGCGGGCACCGTGCTGGCCCGCGTCGAGTACGCCAAGTCGGCGGGCGGGCGCCCCGTCGCGGTGACGCACGCGGGCGCGCAGGTCGCGGTCCGCACGGTGTTCGCACCGGAGGCGTGGCCGCTGCGGGTACGGGCGTACGACGGGCGGGGGCGGCCGAAGGACGCGCCGCCGGTACGGCAGGACGTCGCCGGCCCGTGCTGCTTCGCGGGCGACCTGGTGGCGCGCGACCGGGAGCTGCCGCTGCTCGCGGCGGGGGACCACGTGGGGCTGCTGGACACCGGCGCGTACTACTTCTCCAACCCCTTCGGCTACAACTCCCTGCCGCGCCCCGGGGTGTACGGCTTCACCTGCGGCGACGGGGAGGGTGCGGACGGTGCGGAGGGTACGGACGGCGTGCGGTTCCTGTCCGTACGGGAGCCGCAGACCCTCGACGACATCGTGGCCGAGTCGGGCGGCGGGCGGCCGGACGCGCTGCTGGACTGACCGGCGGCTGCGGGGCGTTGCGGTGGGGTGGGGTGGGGTGCGGGCTCAGGCCGTGCGCCGCCGCGCCCCACCCGCCACCGCGTCACCGGCCAGCGGCCCCGTCGTCATCCAGCCGCGCACCTCCGCGCGCGCGGGACCACGCCCGGCGGCCCACTCCGGACGCACCCACAACAGCCGCTCGTGCCGCAGCTCCCAGCGCCCGAGCCAGACCGACTTCGCCCACAGCCCGGCACCCGCCCCGGCCAGCACGGCACCACCCGCGGCCGGTACGGCGGCGGACGACGCGACCGCCGCCGCGAAGCCCAGCGGCAGCCACCAGCGGTGGACGCGCCGCCACTCCCGTACGGTCACCGCCCGGTCCCGCAGCACCGCCCACTTCCCGGCCGGTGCCGCCTCCGCCAGCAGCTCGCGGCAGCGCCCGCGCCGTACGGCGAACGCGCCCGCCGCCGCGCACAGGAACAGCAACGCCCCCACCAGCACCCCGATGCGTCTCCCCGACCAGCCGGGCACCGCCAGCCCCACGCCCGCAGCCAGCAGGCCCGTCCACCACCACGCACCGGCTGCCGCCCGCAGGTAGACCGGCACCCGCGCCAGCGCGTACGAACCGCGTCCCATCGGCACGCTCCCCTCATCCCGTACGTACGGCGGCGGGCGCCGCACGTGTCCGTCAGTTCCGGCCCAGCAGGGTAGTGAGCCGTCATGAGAATCGTCTGAGCGCGCCCCCGCGCGCGCCGTACGCCCTACGCCGATGAGTTTCCGGCGCCCCCACGGTCAGAACGGCGAGGGCACCGGCAGCACGGCGCCACCGGCAGCACGGCAGAGGAGCGGCCATGTCCCCGCGGAACACCCCCCGTACCGGCGCCGCCGCCCCCGCGCGCGGATGAGCGCGCCACGGGAACACCCACCGGAGGGACGTACGCCGCGGGAGCACCCGGGCGCCGCGCTGCTGGAACGCGCCGTCGGCTACGCCCTGTGCAGCGTCCGCCCCGTCACCCCGGACCTGCTCACCCTGGCCACGCCCTGCCGCGGCTGGAACCTGCACCGGCTGCTGCGCCACACGAACGACTCCCTGGCCGCGCTCCGCGAGGGCGTCGACACCGGGCACGTGGACCTGGCGCCCGCGGAGGAGTCGTACGGCGACCCGGCGGAGGCGTTCCGTACGCGCGCCGCGCTCCTCCTCGGCGCCTGGTCCGCCCCACCCCGGCCGGAACGTGCCCCGCGCGCGGGGGACGCGTACGGCGCGGACGGTCGCGTGGTGTCCGTCGGGGACCGGGCGCTGGTGGCGGCGGCCGTCGCGCGCGCGGGGGCGCTGGAGATCGCGGTGCACGGCTGGGACATCGCGCGGGCCACCGGCCTGCCCCGGCCGATACCCCCGGCGCTGGCGACCGAACTGCTCGGCGCGGCCCGGCAGTTCGTACCCGCCCCGCGCGACCGCCACCCGCTGTTCGGCCCGCCGGTCACCACCCCGCCGGACGCGGCCCCCGGCGACCGCCTCGTCGCCTACCTCGGCCGCGACCCGTGGCCACGTACCGACACCCCGCCGCACACCTGACCCCCCCCCACCGGCGCGCCCCGCGCCTCACTCCACGAACAGCCCGCGCTCCGCCGCGCGCGCGTCGAAGTCCTCCAACCGGGCCTGCGCGTCCGGCAGTCCGTCGCACATCGCCTCCAGCAGCACCCGCGCCAGCAGCATCGGCGCGCACGCCGTGTCGAAGGCCAGCCCGGTGCCCACGGCCGCCGGCAGCAGCACGTCGGCCGGGTGCGCCACCGGGGCCAGCACGCTGTCCGCCACCGTGACGACCCGCAGCCCCGCGCCGCGCGCGTGGTCCAGCGCCGCCACCGTCTCCCGGGGGTGCCGGGGCAGGGCGAAGCAGAGCAGGGCGCTCGCCCCGGCCCGTACGGCGGCGTCGATCCGGTCCGCGAGCATGGAGCCGCCCTCGTCGAGCAGGCGTACGTCCGGGTGCACCTTCGCGGCGAAGTACGCGAAGCCGCGCGCCTGCGCGGAGGCAGCGCGCAGGCCGAGCACGGGGAGCGCGGGCGAGGCGGCGAGGAGCCGCCCGGCGCGTTCGACGGGGGCGGGGTCGGCGAGGAGGGCGGCGAGTTCGCGGAGGTTGTCGATCTCGGAGAGCACGGCCTGCTGGTACTCGTTGCCGGGGGCGGCGCCCCCGCCCGCCCCGTGCTCCCCCGCCTGTTCCGCGCCGGACTCCGGCACGTCCCGCAGGTGCCTGCGCAGCGCCGGGTAGCCGTCGAAGCCGAGCGCGACGGCGAACCGCGTGACGGACGGCTGGCTGACACCGGCGAGTTCGGCCAGCTCCACGCTGGACAGGAACGGGGCGTCCGCCGCCCGCCGCACCATGCAGTGGGCGATCCGCCGCTGGGCGGGCGTGAGCCGGTGGCCCTCGAAAAGCTTCAGCAACCGCGCGCTCGCGCCGCCCATCGCGCCACCCGTCCCGTCTTCCGCCGCCGCCGACGACTGCTTTCACCGCGCTCCGACTCTGCATGACTCCATACAGGGGGAGCAACTCTGAGGATCACCGCAGGCGATTGGTGGGGATACCCCCAGTGCCCCGGTGGCTCCTGGTTCGTATCCTGTTCGCCATGGACGCTCGCGACCCGGAGTTGAAGAAGGAACTCGACGCGACCTTGCAGATCCGCAAGGAGCTCGGGCCTGAGTACGAGTCGGAGCTGGTCGATTCGTTCCTGGAGAAGCTGGAGGAGTCGGTGGACCGGCGGGTCCGCAGACAGCTGGCCGAGCAGCAGATGGTCGTGGCGCGCGGCAGCAGCCCGCGTCCGGCGCAGCATCCGAACGCCGCGCTCCCCGACGGGCTGGGCGCCGGGCTGGGAGTGGCCGTCGTCTCCCTCGTGCTGGCGATCCCGCTGTCCGCGATCGCCGCGGTCAACACCGGCCTGCCGGGCCTGCTCGTCTGCTGGGGCGCCATCGTCGCCGTCAACGGACTGCACGCGAGCCGCGCCTGGTTCGAGCTGCGCCTCAGCCGCCAGTCGCAGGCGTCCCCGTCGTCGATGAGCGGCTGGGACTGACCACGGGTCACGGCGGCACGGGCACGGACGCAGGCACAGGCACAGGCACTGGGGCGTACGGGCCGCGCGACCCGCACCGGTCGCGTCACGCGTACCGCCCACACCGTCCGTACCGCCCACACCACCCGCGCCGCCCGCACGGTCCCGGCGGGACGGCCGACCCCCGTCCCCGTCCCGCCGGTGCGCGGCTACTTCCGGTCCCGCGCCAGGTACGCCAGCAGGTCCTGCCGGCTCAGCACGCCGGTCGGCTTGCCGTCCTCCAGCACCAGCGTCGCGTCCGCGCCCTCCAGCACCCGCATCAGCTCGCCCACCGACTCACCCGAGCCGACGTGCGGCAGCGGCGGGCTCATGTGCTTCTCCAACGTGCCGTCCAGCGAGGCGCGCTGCGCGAACAGCGCCTCCAGCAGCTCCCGTTCCACCACCGACCCGATGACCTCGGCGGCCATCACGTCCGGGTGCCCGGCGCCCGGCTTGACCACGGGCATCTGCGAGACGCCGTACTCCCGCAGCACCTCGATCGCGTCCCCGACCGTCTCCTCCGGGTGCATGTGGACGAGCGACGGCAGCGGGCCCTCCTTGTACCGGAGCACGTCGCCCACCCGTACGACGGAGGGCTCGCCCTCCTCCAGGAAGCCGTAGTCGTTCATCCAGTCGTCGTTAAAGATCTTGCTGAGGTAGCCGCGCCCGCTGTCCGGGAGCAGCACCACGACGACGTCGTCCGGGTCGGCCCGTTCCGCGACGCGCAGCGCGGCGGCCACGGCCATGCCGCAGGAGCCGCCGACGAGCAGCCCCTCCTCCTTGGCCAGCCGACGCGTCATCTGGAAGGAGTCCTTGTCGGAGACGGCGACGATCTCGTCGGTGACCTCCCGGTCGTACGCGTCGGGCCAGAAGTCCTCACCGACGCCCTCGACCAGGTACGGCCGCCCGGAGCCGCCGCTGTAGACGGAGCCCTCCGGGTCCGCGCCCACGACCCGTACGCGGCCCTCGCTGATCTCCTTGAGATAGCGGCCCGTTCCGGAGATGGTGCCGCCGGTGCCGATGCCGGTGACGAAGTGGGTGATGCGCCCGTCCGTCTGCTCCCACAGCTCGGGACCGGTCGTCTCGTAGTGCGAGCGCGGGTTGTTGGGGTTGCTGTACTGGTCGGGCTTCCACGCCCCGGGCGTCTCGCGGACCAGCCGGTCGGAGACGTTGTAGTAGGAATCCGGGTGGTCGGGATCGACCGCGGTGGGGCACACTACGACCTCCGCGCCGTACGCCCGCAGGACGTTGATCTTGTCCGTGGAGACCTTGTCCGGGCAGACGAAGACGCAGCGGTAGCCCTTCTGCTGCGCCACGATGGCCAGGCCGACGCCGGTGTTGCCGGAGGTCGGCTCGATGATCGTGCCGCCGGGGAGCAGCTCGCCGCTGCGTTCCGCTGCCTCGATCATCCGCACGGCGATCCGGTCCTTCACGGAGCCGCCCGGGTTGAAGTACTCGACCTTCGCCAGGACGGTGGCCCGGATGCCCTCGGTCACGCTGTTCAGCTTGAGCAGCGGGGTGTTGCCGACAAGCTCGATCATCGACTCGTGATACTGCACCTGTTCTCGCCTTTCGGGGTCAGGGTGTGGCGGGGCCGACGGTCCCTGTGGGGTGCCGACCCGGCGGAACGCAGCGGGCCGCTGCCGTCGCTCCACCCGTGGCGACACCATATTGCGCAACATGCGCACGCCAGGGGCGCGTTGCACGACGGGCCACGCGGGGTAACACAGTGTTGAGGACGACAGGCCGTACATACACGGAACGTTACGGAACAACCCATCGGGAGGCGGGACCACAACTATGCCCATGTCGAAGGCGGCCAGTGCCAGGGTGGCACGCCGGATCGCGACCGCGGCCGCGTACGGCGGCGGCAGTCTCGGGCTGCTCGGAGGAGCGGCGGTCGGGCTGGTGTTCACCGAGATCCAGCTGGCCAAACGGAAGGTCGGGGTCGGCGGCTCCGACGAGGAACCACCGATGGCCGACGGGATGTACGGGGACGCCTTCGCCGGGACCGCGCCCGACGCCGCGGGGAACGCCGCGCGTCACGTGCGCCCCGTACGGCTCGCGGTGCTCGGTGACTCCACGGCCGCCGGGCAGGGCGTGCACCACGCGCGGCAGACCCCGGGCGGGCTGCTCGCGCTGGCCCTCGCCGCGGTCGCGGAACGCCCCGTGGAGCTGCGGAACGTGGCGGTGCCCGGCGCGCAGTCCGACGGCCTGGAGGAGCAGGTGACGCTGCTCCTCGGGGAGCGCGACCTCGACCAGGCACCGGACGTCTGCCTGATCATGGTCGGCGCGAACGACGTGACGCACCGCATGCCACCGGCCCGTTCCGTACGGCTGCTGTCGGACGCCGTCGCCCGGCTGCGTACGGCAGGGTGCGAGGTGGTCGTCGGCACCTGCCCCGACCTGGGTTCCGTCGAGCCCGTCGGGCAGCCGCTGCGCTGGATCGCGCGCCGGTTGAGCCGCCAGCTGGCCGCGGCGCAGACCATCGCGGTGGTCGAGGAGGGCGGGCGTACGGTCTCGCTCGGCGACCTGCTCGGGCCGGAGTTCGCGGCGAACCCGCGGGAGCTGTTCGGACCGGACAACTACCACCCGTCGGCGGAGGGTTACGCGGCCGCGGCGATGGCCATGCTGCCCACGCTGAGCGCCGCGCTGGGCCTGTGGCCCACCGAGGACGACCGCCCGGACGCCGCACGCCGCGAGGGCATCCTCCCGGTCGCGCGCGCGGCCGCCGAGGCCGCGGCGGAGGGCGGCACCGAGGTGGCGGCCGTACGTGGACCGTGGGCCCTGCTGAAGCACCGGCGGCGTCGGCGGCTGCCGGTGGCGGACGCGGACGCGCCGTCGGGCGTGGCGGGGTCCGCCGAGGCGCGCGCCGCGGAGGCGGCGGAGGGCGGCGGCGCGGACGCGGACCCGTACGCCACCGCAGCGGTGCCGGACGACGACGGCGACAGGCCGAAGGGGAAGGGGAAGGCGAAAGCGAAGGGGCGGGCCCGGCGCAAGGGGATCGACGACGGTACGGCCGCCGGGTCCACCGGCGCCGACCCGGGCCCGGACCCCGGTGCGCCACCGCGCCGCGACGCGGGCGTCCGCCCGTAGCGGCGCGGGGCGGCACGGCCGCCGCACCACGGGCACGTCGGGCACACACCAAAGCAAGCGCTTAGAAAAGAGTCCCGCATCACATCGCGTGCCGCGTGACCCCCGGGCTACGGGTCGGTAGCTTCCGTAGTCAGTCCGGAACCGTCCAGCGCACCTTGGAGCCCTTGATGCCCGAAGCAGTGATCGTCTCCGCCGCCCGTTCCCCGATCGGACGCGCCTTCAAGGGGTCCCTCAAGGACCTGCGGCCGGACGATCTCACCGCGGAGATCGTCCGGGCGGCCCTGGCCAAGGTGCCCGAGCTGGACCCCGCCCTGATCGAAGACCTGCTGCTCGGCTGCGGCCTGCCCGGCGGCGAACAGGGCCACAACCTCGGCCGGGTCGTCGCCGTCCAGCTGGGCATGGACCAGCTGCCCGGCTGTACGGTCACGCGCTACTGCTCCTCCTCGCTCCAGACGACCCGGATGGCGATGCACGCCATCAAGGCCGGCGAGGGCGACGTCTTCCTGTCGGCAGGCGTGGAGACGGTGTCCCGTTCCGTCAACGGCACCTCCGACGGCATGCCGGGCACGCACAACCCCCTCTTCGCGGACGCCGAGGCCCGGACGGCCCATCGCGCCGAGCACGGCGGCGAGGGCTGGGCCGACCCGCGCGGCACCGGCGAACTCCCCGACGTCTACATGGCCATGGGCCAGACCGCCGAGAACCTCGCCCGGGACAAGGGCATCTCGCGCGCGGAGATGGACGAGTTCGGCGTGCGGTCGCAGAACCTGGCGGAGAAGGCCATCGCCGACGGCTTCTGGGAGCGCGAGATCACCCCCGTCACCCTCCCCGACGGCACGGTGGTCTCCCGTGACGACGGCCCGCGGGCGGGCGTCTCGCTGGAGGGCGTGCAGGGCCTGAAGCCGGTCTTCCGCCCGGACGGGCTGATCACGGCGGGCAACTGCTGCCCGCTGAACGACGGCGCCGCCGCGCTCGTCGTCATGTCCGACACCAAGGCGCGCGAGCTGGGCATCACGCCGCTCGCCCGCGTCGTCTCCACCGGCGTCTCGGCGCTCTCCCCGGAGATCATGGGCTTCGGCCCGGTCGAGGCGTCGCAACAGGCCCTGGCCCGCGCGGGGATGAGCATCGGGGACATCGATCTCGTGGAGATCAACGAGGCGTTCGCCGCCCAGGTCATCCCCTCGTACCAGGCCCTCGGCATCGACCTCGACCGGCTGAACGTGAACGGCGGCGCCATCGCCGTCGGCCACCCCTTCGGCATGACCGGCGCCCGCATCACGGGGACGCTGATCAACTCCCTCCAGTGGCACGACAAGCAGTTCGGGCTGGAGACGATGTGCGTCGGCGGCGGCCAGGGCATGGCCATGGTCGTCGAACGACTGAGCTGAGCGGTCCGGCACACGTAACTCCCCGGCACCGTACGGGTACCGGAAGCGAACGGCGGCGTCCCAGGCCGCCGCTCGACGGCCGGTCCGAAGAAGGACCGCCGCGCCCCCAGGGTGTGACATATCCCCTGGGGGCGTGGCATTTTCGCAGGTCAACGACGTGAGGCCGGGAAGCCCCCGCTCTCGCGCCAGGCCCTCCCGCCAGGTTGTGCACTACGGTCGAGGGGTCTTGCCAGCGAAATCTGAGGTAGGAATTCGGGGACCTAAACGGAACCGGGAGTACGTCAGTGAGCGCCATATCCATCGTTCTGCTGGTGGCCGCGGCCGTCGCCACGGCCCTGGGCGGCGCCGCCCTCCACACCGTCCGCGGCCTGCACCGCGAGTTGACCGCGCTGCGCGACCAGTTGGACACCGCGGAGGCGGCCCGTGCGGCGGCCGCCGCGCCGATGTCCGTGCCCGCCGCGCGCCAGAGCCCCGCCGAGGAGATCCGGGCCGCCGTCAGCGCCGCCCTCGCGGAGGAGCGGGAACGCGAACTGGCCGAGGCGCGCGCCTTCTGGGCCGCGCAGGAGGCACGTGACGCGGACACCGACGCGGGCCTGCTCGCCGGGCACGGCACCGAGTACGAGGTCGCGCCGGACCTGGACGGCGCCCTGCTGGACGCCCTGCTCGAAGGGCGCCTCGACGACCTGGACGTGCCCGACGGGCCGTTGGGGGGCGACGTGTTCGTGCCGCGCCAGTCGGGGACGGCGGGGTCGGACACGGCGGGCGCGCCGGACGCGTTCGACACCTCGGAGCACGTGGAGGCCCTGGACGCGCCGGAGTTCGGTGACGCCCCGGACGCGGGCGACCGCGCCGAGTACGGCGACCGGGTGGAGTCGAACGGGGCCACCGAGGTCGCTGAGGTCAGCGAGGCCGCGGGGACCGGTGGCGCCGGTGGGACCACGGAGGCTACGGAGACGGTGGAGCCGGTCGAGGCCAGGGAGACGGCGGAGATACCGGAGCACGCCGACACCCGCACCGCCGACACCCGTACCGCCGGGTCCCGCGCCGCCGACGCCGGACCCGATCTCGGCCCCGAGTCGCCGGAGTTGGCCGCGGCCCGCCGCCGCCACCCGTCGCACCCCGGCTTCCACCTCAACGGCGACCCCGTCGTCCCCTCGCCCACCCCGCCCGGCGGTCACGGGCCCGTCCTCGCCGAGCACGAGCGCACGGTCCGGCGGCTCACGGAGCTGGCGGAGGCCCGTACGCCGCTGGCCGACGTACGGCCCGGTCCGCTCGGCACGTTGGACGTGTACGCGTTCGAGGACGGCACGACGCTCTGCATGTCCCCCGGCCACCAGGAGACGGCGCGCCATCTCGCGCAGGCGCTCGACGGCGGTCTGCCCCCGGTGCTGCTCGGCGGCTCGGGTGTCTCCGGCGCGTACGCGCTGACGTTCGCGATCGGTGACGAGACGGTCTACACCCTGGCGGACCGCGTCATCGCGTCGCTCTGAGCGACGCGCCCCGCACGCACCTCGCCGCCGTACGGACATCCACCGCCGTACGGGCGTCCGCCGCCCGTCACACCGGACGCACCCGCGCCGTCACGCCCGTGCCCCCGCGCCGACCGCCGTCACCAGGTCGACCGCATCCGCCAGCGCCGCCTCGTCCCCCGCGGCGGCCAGCGCGAGCGCCAGATCGTGCCCGGTCACCGACAGCTGGTCGCCGACCGCGAACGGGCCCGCGTCCGGCAGCTCGTACGGCGCACTCCCCGGGAACTCCAACTCCTGCGCGCGCCGGGCCAGTTCGCGGGCCAGCGCCAGCCCCTCCGCCGCCGCCCCGCGCCGCAGCGCGCTCTGCGGGGTGGCGCGGAGCCGGTCGGCGAGGCGGTCCACGGGCCGGGTCAGGGAGGTCGTGTCGAGCATCGCCCAACCCTATGCGCCTACCACGGACGGTTGCCATCGTCCGAACACTCAGGCACGGTGGCGTGAAGGACTCAGCAAGGCAGCAGCCGGAGGCGCCGATGTCCCAGACCTTCTCCGATGAGACCCACCAGAACCTGCTCTCCCGAATCCCTCACTGCACCGGCCGTGAGGTGTCCGACTGGCTCCGCACCGTCGACGAAGGCCCCGCCCTCTTCCGCTTCGAGGAGAAGGTGAGCTGGCTCCGAGGAGAGCACGAACTCTCCTACGGGCACGCGAAGGCGATCATCCACGAGTACGACCTGCGGCGCGCCGCGCGCCACCTCTGAACGGCCCGAGCCCTCCCCTGGGCGTGTGACGAGACGCGGGAAGGGCCCGCGAGGCGATCGAATCGCCTCGCGGGCCCTTCCTCGTGCGACTGACGTCCGTCGCGACGTACGCCCTACTCGCTCTGGAGGATGGCGATGAGCCGCAGGAACTCCAGGTAGATCCAGACCAGCGTCAGGGTCAGGCCGAACGCGGCCATCCAGGACTCCTCGCGCGGCGCCCCGTACGCGATCCCGTCCTCGACCTGCTTGAAGTCGAGCGCGAGGAAGCAGGCGCCGAGCACGATGCCGATGACACCGAAGAGGATGCCCATGCCACCGCTGCGGAAGCCGAGCCCGTCGCCGCCGCCGAAGACGGCGAACAGCATGTTGACGCCCATGAGCAGGACGAAGCCGATGGCGGCGGCGATCACGAAGCGGTAGAACCGCTGGGTGACGCGGATGATCCGCGTCTTGTACATCACCAGGACCGCGGTGAACACGGCCATGGTGCCCAGGACGGCCTGCATGGCGGCGCCGTCGGCGATCTGGCTGTCGATGAAGTTGCTGATGGCACCGAGGAACAGGCCCTCGAACGCCGCGTAGGCCAGGATCAGCGCCGGGACGGCCGTGCGCTTGAAGGACTGCACGAGCGCCAGCACCATCGCCACGAGCGCCGCGCCGATGGCGAGGCCCAGCGGCAGGTCGGCGATCCAGGCGAGCGCCGCCATGACGACCACGGTGCCGACGGTCAGACCGGTGCGCGCGACGACGTCGTCCATCGTCATACGGCCGGCGTACGACGGAGCCACCGGCGGCGCACCCTGCGGGCCGGCCGCGGTCTGCGTCTGCTGTGCGTACGGATTGGTCGCGTAAGGGTTCGTCGCGTAAGGGGTCCCGGTCTGCGGCTGCTGTGTGCCGTTGAAACCGGCAGGGCCGTTGGCGCGGCTGAACCCCCGACGCGAGAAGACCGGGTTGCTGCTCCTCATCTCACTCCTCCATGACCGCACGGCGCGGCCTTGCCCTCCAGGGTAATGCTTGAGCAAAGCTCGCACGCTGGTGCCGCAGTAAGAACGTACGAGAAGCCCGCGATTGTTCCGGGCGCCGCCGACTCCCCCGCTCGCCCACCCCCTCCCGGCCCTCCGCCCGGAACGGACCCCGGGTGTCGAAGCGCGCTGATCGTGGCGTACAACGGGAAACCGGGAACAAGGCCCCTTTCCGGGCCGCTCCCGCACCCCGCGTCGGGGGTTGCCCGGCCGCAATCTGTGATCTGGCTCTCATCTCGGGCAACGACTCACCCTCACTCGTAAGAGTGAGCGTCTTTTGGCGTGGACTGACACTGCCCCTGCGACCCGAGACCGGAGAACCAGCCTCGTGGCCACTCTTCTGTACAAACTAGGCAGGCTCGCCTTCCGGCGCCGCCGCATCGTCGCCCTCCTGTGGGTGGCGCTGCTCGTGGCCGCGGGAGCGGGCGCTTCCACCGCATCCTCACCGCCCAGTGACGAGTTCGCGCTTCCTGGTACGGAGTCCCAGAAGGCGTTCGACATCATGGAGGACCGCTTCCCGGACGCCTCGGCGGACGGCGCCTCCGCCCGGATGGTCTTCAAGGCGCCGAACGGCGAGAAGATCACCGCCACCGACAACAAGGCCACCGTCCGGAAGGCCACCGAGGAGCTGAAGGGCGAGCAGACCGCCGCGGTCAGCGACCCGTTCCTCCCCGAGAGCGGCGCGGTCAGCCAGAAGGGCGACATCGCGTACGTCTCCGTCACCTACAAGGTGCCGGGGAACGACCTGGAGGACGCCACCCGCGAGGGCATCGAGGACGTCGCCCAGCAGGCGCGCGACGCGGGCCTCACCGTCGAGACCGGCGGCGACGCGCTGCTCGTCGAGCCCGAGATGGGCAGCGCCGAGATCTTCGGCATCGGCGTCGCGGCCGTCGTACTGATCCTCACGTTCGGTTCGCTGGTCGCCGCGGGGCTGCCGCTGATCACCGCGCTGATCGGCGTCGGCATCGGCATCTCCGGCATCGCGGCGCTCGGCGCCACGCTCGGTCTGTCCGCGAACACCTCGACGCTCGCCATGATGATCGGCCTCGCCGTCGGCATCGACTACGCCCTCTTCATCGCCTCCCGCTACCGCGCCGAGCTGACGGAGGGCCGGGACCACGAGGACGCCGCGGGGCGCGCGGTCGGTACGGCCGGTTCCGCCGTGGTCTTCGCCGGTCTGACGGTCGTCATCGCCCTCGCCGGGCTCGCGGTCGTCAACATCCCGATGCTGACCAAGATGGGCCTGGCCGCCGCGGCCACGGTCGTCATCGCCGTACTGGTCGCGATCACGCTGGTGCCCGCCGCGCTCGGCATGGTCGGCAAGCGCATCTTCGGCCGCAAGGTCCGCGCGGCCAACCCCGAGACGGGCGTGCCCACGCCCGCGCTGGACGAGAAGCCCAAGGCGGGTACGCGGTGGGCGCGGTTCGTGCTGCGCCGCCCCGTGCTGGTGCTGGTGACGGCCGTCATCGGGCTCGGCACGATCGCGCTGCCGGTGTCGAGCATGCAGCTCGGCCTGCCCGACGAGGGCAACCAGCCGACGGACACCACGCAGCGCAAGGCGTACGACATGCTGTCGGACGCCTTCGGCCCCGGCTTCAACGGCCCGCTGATGCTCGTCGTCGACACCCGTGGCAGCGACGACCCGAAGGCGGCGGCCAAGCAGGTCGAGAAGACCGTCAAGGGCGTGGACGGCGTCGTGAACGTCAGCCCCGCCACGTTCAACAAGGGCGGCGACACCGCCACCGTCACCGCCGTACCGGACGCCGGGCCGAGCGACGAGAAGACCGAGACGGTCGTCCGCGACATCCGCGACGCGACGGGCCCCATCGAACGGGAGACCGGCTCGGACGTGCTCGTCAGCGGTTCCACGGCCGTCGCGATCGACTTCTCGCAGGTGATGAACGACGCGCTGGTGCCGTACCTGTCGCTGGTCGTCGGTCTCGCCTTCGTCCTGCTGATGCTGGTCTTCCGCTCGATCCTGGTGCCGCTGAAGGCGGCGCTCGGCTTCCTGCTATCCGTGCTGGCCGCGCTCGGCGCGGTGGTCGCGGTCTTCCAGTGGGGCTGGCTGGCCGGGGTGATCGGCGTGGAGCAGACCGGGCCGATCATGAGCATGATGCCGATCTTCATGGTCGGCGTGATCTTCGGTCTGGCGATGGACTACGAGGTGTTCCTCGTGACGCGCATGCGGGAGGCGTACGTGCACGGGGAGAGCGCCGCCGAGGCCGTCACCTCCGGCTTCAAGCTGGGCGCGCGGGTGGTCAGCGCGGCGGGCGTCATCATGATCAGCGTCTTCGCGGGCTTCATCGGCGCCTCGGAGTCGATGATCAAGATGATGGGCTTCGGTCTGGCCATCGCGATCCTCTTCGACGCGTTCGTCGTGCGCATGGCGATCGTCCCGGCGGTCCTCGGACTGCTCGGCGACAAGGCGTGGTGGCTGCCGCGGTGGCTGGACAAGGCGCTGCCGAACGTCGACGTCGAGGGCGAGAAGCTGCACCAGCAGCTCGCCGCCCCCGGCGCGGACGGCGGCGTCCCGGGCCCGGACCCGGTCGTCCCCTCGCAGCAGCGCGAGGACACCCGGGTCTGACCGGGACGCGTACCCGACCGCCGTGGACACGGCGGCCCGTGGGAACGGAACCGCCCGCGCGCGAAGGCGCGGGCGGTTCCGCACGTCCGGCCCGTACGGGCGGGCGGACATCCCGGCCACGGCGGCGGGCGCGGGCTCAGTTCCGGACGTGGACGATGACGCGCGCCCCCTTGAGCGCGGTGCTCCCCTCCTCGTGGAAGTGGCGCCGCAGGGTGTCCCTCTTCGCCTCCTCCCGCGCGTCGACCGACGCGTCCGCGTCCGCCGCGCGGACCACGACGATCCGGTCGAAGTCCCGCATCCGGTCCGCGATCTCGGCGGCGGGCAGCTCCACGCCCGCGAGCGTGTCCGACGAGACGGCGTCCCGCGCCAGCGCGAGATCCGTCAGGGCACGGGTGTCCGCCGGATCGGCCGCCGTCAGGAGCCGGTGCCGCCCGGCGAGGAACAGCAGCCCGTCACCGGGACGCCCCGCCTCGCGTACGGCGGCCCCGACCGCGGTCACGTCGTCGCTGCGGCTCTCCGGGGTGCGCAGCGCCAGGCTCGGCGGTACGAGCGCGGCCAGTACGGCGACCGTCACGGCCCACGTGGCGCGGGAGGCGCGACGTGACCGGTGCGCGTGGTCGAGCAGCGCGCCGAGCAGCAGGGCGAGCCCGATGTCGCAGTACAGCACGTACCGGTCCACGAAGACCGGCCTGACCAGCGACGCGACCAGCAGCAGCAGGCCCGGGAGCACCAGGATCGGCACGGCCACGGCGGCCAGCCGTACGGGCCGCCGCCCTCCCGGGAGCACCAGGGCGCAGGCGACGCCGACGACCGCCGCCACCAGGAAGTGCTGCACCCGCACCGGCCCGTCGATCCAGGACAGTTGCTGCGACTGCCCCGCGCTCCGCAGCGCCAGCGGCAGCAGTCCGGCCACGACGCCCGCGGCGGCCGCGGCCCACGCCGTCAGCACCGGCCGCGGCACCCGGGAGACGAGCAGGGTGACGCCGTGCGCGGCCAGGGCCAGCACGGCGAACTCGTGCAGCAGGCAGGCCAGCAGCATCGTCGCCCCGTACCCCGCCCACCGCCACCGGCCGCGGCGCGGGACGTTCACCACCAGCGCGTACGTGGCCCAGGTGACCAGCGCGCACACCATGGCGTACGAGCGGCCCTCCTGCGCGTACTTCTGCACCTGCGGCAGCAGCGGGAACACCAGCCCGGCCAGCAGCCCCGCGCGGGGCCCCGCCAGCCGCAGCCCCAGCAGCGCCACCCCGGCCGCCGCGGCGGCCATGGCCAGTACGGACGGCAGCCGCAACGTCAGCAGCCCGGCGCCGAACACCTCGAACAGGACGTGCGTCAGCGCGTAGTGGAGGACGTGCACCAGGTCGGCGTGCTGGCCGGTGTCCCATATCTGCCCGAGGTCGCGGCGCGCGAGCTGGTACGTGACGGACTCGTCGCCCCACATGGTGTTCCGCCTGCGGATGCCCCAGAGCCCCAGCGCGACCGTCAGCAGCACGGGCGCGAGGACGACGACCGTACGGGCCGGTGACCGCCGCCAGGGTACGAGTACGGGTGCGGCCGGAGCGGACGCCGTCGTGAGCACGGCGGGAGCACGTTCGTCAACGGACATCGGTGGCAGGCCCTTTCAGCGGCGGCGTGGACACCGCCACCGTGCCCGGACCCCGTTGACCGGTCGCTGACCCGACCTGACCGAGCGGTCAGGAACCCCGCCCGGCCCTGTGCCAGGCTGCCCCTCATGCGCGTACTGGTCGTCGAGGACGAGGTGGACCTCGCCCACACCCTGCACACCGGGCTGACCGCCGAGGGCTACAGCGTCGACGTCGCCCACGACGGGCGGACCGGCCTGTGGATGGCCCGCACCGGCGAGTACGCCTTCGTCGTACTGGACCTGATGCTGCCCGGACTCAACGGCTACAAGGTCTGCGCCCAGCTGCGCCGCGAGGGCAACGCGACCCCCATCCTCGTGCTCACCGCCAAGGACGGGGACTGGGACCAGGCCGAGGCCCTCGACACCGGGGCCGACGACTACCTGGCCAAGCCCTTCTCCTACCTGGTGCTCGTCGCCCGGCTGCGCGCCCTGGCCCGGCGCGCCGCCACGGTCGCCCCGCCCGTCCTCGCCGTGGGCGACCTCTCGCTGGACGTGGCCGGGCGCACCTGCCACCGGGGCGGGGTACGGGTGCGGCTCACGCCCAGGGAGTTCGCCGTACTGGAAGTGCTGGCCCGCCGGGCGGGCCAGGCCGTCTCCAAGTCGGACCTGCTCTACCAGGCGTGGCCCGACGAGGCGTACGACCCGAACCTGGTGGAGGCGCGCGTCAGCGCCCTCCGCAAGAAGGTGGACTCCGCCTTCGACCGGCGGTCCCTGCAGACCGTACGGGGCACCGGCTACCGACTGGTGGACGACCGTGAACGCGACTGAGCCGCGCCGCCGCCTCCGCTGGGCGCCCCGTTCGGTACGGACCCGCGCGGCCCTCGCCGTCGCCGCGGTGGCCGCCGCCGTCCTGGCGGGCACCGGCTGGTGGGTGCACGGCGACGTCCACCGCCAGAACGCGAGGATCGCCGAGGAACAGGCCCGTAAGAACCTGTTCGCACTCACCGCCCAGGTCACCGCGGGCTCCGTACCCGACAAGCGGAACGCCGTGCCGTTCGAGGTCGTCGCCACCGGCCGCCGCACCCCGGTCGCCGTCGGCGGCGGCATGGAGGACTTCGGGCCGGGCGCCGAGCACGTGCTGCCCACCCCGCCCGCGCTCACCACCGCGCCCGACCCGCCGTACACCGACGACGGCTACGGCTACTCGACGCGCCCACTCCCCCTACCGGAGCGCCCCGGCTACGACGCGAACCACCGGTACCACCTGGCGGGCCGGACCTTCCCCGTCCTGTACGTCGACATCTGGGCCGCCCAACTGAGCGGCGACGAGGTCGAGGCACTGGGCGTCGACCCCGACGCGACCCTGCGGGTCTACGTGGTGTCGACCCCGGAGACGGCCGAGCGGATCACCGAGGCCACCGACCGGCGGCTGCTGCGCACCGGGATCGTCGGACTCGTACTGATCGCCGGCGCCGCGTACCTCACCGTCCGCCTCGCCCTGCGGCCCGTCGAGGCCATCCGCGTCCTCACCGCCTCGGTCAACCCGAACGACCCCCGCCAGCGCGTCACCGTCCCCGCCGCGGGACACGAGATCACCGCCCTGGCCACCACCCTCAACTCCACCCTCGAACGCCTCGACACCGCCGCCGCCGAGCAGCGCCGCTTCGTCGCGGACGCCGCCCACGAACTGCGCAGCCCCCTCACCACGTTGCTCGCCAGCCTGGAGGTGGCGCTCGCCTACCCGGAACGCACCGACTGGCCCGCCTCCGTCACCACCGCCGCCCGGCAGACCCGCCGCCTCCAAGCCCTCGCCGAGGACCTGCTCCTCCTCGCGCGCCTCGACACCCGTACCCCCGTGGCCGACCCGGGGACCGTCGACCTGGCGGGCCTCGCGTCCCGGCTGGTGGAGCAGTACCCCCTCGACGACCGGCCGTTGGCCCTCAGCCGCGACGGCGTCGCGCCCGCGTACGTCCACGGGGACCCCGGCGAGTACGAACGGCTGCTGCGCAACCTCGTCGACAACGCCGTACGCCACGCCGCCCACCGCGTCCAGCTCACCGTCCGGAACGAGGACGGCCAGGTCGTCGTCACCGTGCACGACGACGGGCCGGGCGTACCCGCCGTGGACGCCGAGCGCGTCTTCGAACGCTTCGTCCGCCTCGACGACGCCCGCTCCCGGGACCGGGGCGGCGCCGGTCTGGGCCTCGCCATCGCCCGCGACCTGGCACACCGTCACCGGGGCACCCTCACCCTCACTCCCCGGACCCTCGGCGCCTGCTTCGAACTGCGCCTCCCCGAGGCCCCCGCGCCCGCCGACGCACCGGTCCCCGCCGACGCGTGACGCGCGGCGCCGCCGCCACGGCGTGCTCCCACGGTGCTCCCAAAGCCTCCGGCGGTGCGTCGAGAATCGGACGTCCCGCAGGTCAGAGGGGGTAAGAGAGATGGTGCCCGGAGCCGGACTTGAACCGGCACGGCCCGAAGGCCAACGAGGTTTAAGCTCGTCGTGTCTGCATTCCACCATCCGGGCAGTGGCTCCTGGCAGACGCCTACACACCGGCACGGACCAGCGTCTGTGCGTCCGGGGCGCGGGAACGAGCCTATCCAGGTCTGCTCCCGAACAGCGGGTCGAGAGCCCGATGTTGTCTTATTTTATTGGCGCCTGACGGAGCATCAGCGTCGCCTCCCCTCTTCGGAGCCCTGCCGCCCCAGGGCATGCCGGTGGACGGGAATGACGTAAAGTCGCCGCCCCCTGTCACCCGTACGGGCCCACTTCCCCCACGACCTCCGTCCTACCTGGGTAGGACGGACTGCCCTTGGCATACCTCCCAGGGCTCGGCTGGAAACCGGTTCGCGGGGTGATACGACGGCCCCCGGGGCGGGAGACGATGGACCAGTCACAAAGTCACACCCCCCGTCCGACAGGAGCTACGTCGTGACCACCCCCATCCAGGCAGGCGCCTACGCCCCCGCCTCTCACGGCATCGCGGCGGCCCGCGCCACCGACCTGTCGAAGGTCTACGGAGAGGGCGAGACCAAGGTGGTCGCCCTGAACCAGGTCTCCGTCGAGTTCCGCCAGGCGGAGTTCACCGCGATCATGGGCCCCTCGGGCTCCGGCAAGTCGACCCTCATGCACTGCATGGCGGGGCTCGACTCGATCTCCAGCGGCAGCGCGCAGATCGGTGACACCGAGCTGACCTCGCTGAAGGACAAGAAGCTGACGCAGCTGCGCCGGGACCGCATCGGCTTCATCTTCCAGGCGTTCAACCTGCTGCCGACGCTGAACGGGCTGGAGAACATCACGCTGCCCATGGACATCGCCGGCCGCAAGCCCGACCAGCAGTGGCTGGACCGGGTCATCGAGACCGTCGGTCTCTCCGGCCGCCTCAAGCACCGCCCGAACCAGCTCTCCGGCGGCCAGCAGCAGCGCGTCGCCGTGGCCCGCGCCCTGGCCTCGCAGCCGGAGATCATCTTCGGCGACGAGCCGACCGGAAACCTGGACTCCCGTTCCGGCGCCGAGGTGCTGGGCTTCCTCCGCAACTCCGTACGCGAGCTGGGCCAGACGGTCGTCATGGTCACCCACGACCCGGTGGCCGCGGGCTACGCGGACCGCGTGGTCTTCCTCGCCGACGGCTCGATCGTCGACGACATGCCCAACCCCACCGCCGAGACCGTCCTCGACCGGATGAAGGCCTTCGACGCCAAGGGCCGCGTCAGCTGACGGCGTGGCGCGCCCGCCACGCGCCGCCGCTTCCCCCGCACCGACCGTTTCCCGCCTCGCGCCGTGCCGTGAGCGCGCTCCGCCACCGCCCCCGGCGTGAGCGGCGCACGCAGCCGCCCGCGGGTGGACTCTCCCCTCTGGACTGATCCATGCTACGAACCGCCTTGCGCAACGTACTTGCGCACAAGGGCCGGTTGATGATGACCGTCCTCGCCGTGATGCTCGGCGTGGCCTTCGTCGCCGGCACCCTGGTCTTCACCTCCACGATCCAAGAGGCCTACAACAAGAGCTCCGAGAAGGGCTTCGACCACGTCGACGTCGCGATCCAGCCCATCAAGCGGGACGCGGACGACGAGAAGCTGAAGCCCGTCGACAACCTCGACCAGCGGACCCTCGACAAGGCCGCCGCACTGCCCGGCACCAAGTCCGTGATCGGCATCGTCTCCGGGTTCACCGGCATCGCCGACAAGAAGGGCAGCCTCGTCGGTGACGGCTGGGGCACCACCGGCGCCAACTACTACGCGGGCCAGGACGGCAAGGGCACCGACCCCCGGTACCCGATGAAGCAGGGTCAGCCGCCGCGGAACGCGAACGAGATCGCGATCGACGCGAAGACCGCCGACCGCACCGGCTACAAGGTCGGGGACACCGTGCCCGTCTCGGTCGACGGCCCCGTACGCGAGCAGAAGGTCTCCGGCGTCTTCACCACCGACGACGGCAGCGTCCAGGCGGGCGGCTCGCTCGTGCTGTTCGACAACACCACCGCGCAGAAGCTGCTGGCCGACCCGGGCGAGTACACCGAGATCCAGCTGTCGGCCGCGGCCGGCACCTCGCAGGCGAAGCTCCAGTCCGAGGCGGAGAAGATCCTGCCGCCGGAGTCCAAGGCCGTCACCGGCCAGAAGCTCGCGGACGACCAGTCCAAGATGATCGAGGCGCAGACGTCCGGGATGCAGACGGCGATGCTGGCCTTCGCGGGCATCTCGCTGTTCGTCGGCATCTTCATCATCGCGAACACCTTCACCATGCTCGTCGCCCAGCGCACCAAGGAGCTGGCGCTGATGCGCGCGGTCGGGGCGACCCGCCGTCAGGTGACGCGTTCGGTCCTGATCGAGGCGTTCTCCGTGGGCTCCGTGGCCTCCGTCGCCGGTCTCGCCGCCGGTGTCGGCATCGCGGTCGGACTCCGTTCGCTGCTCGGCTCCGTCGGCGGCGGCGAGATGCCCGACGGTCCGCTGGTCGTCTCGCCCGGCACCGTCGTGACCACCCTCGTCGTGGGTGTCCTGGTGACGGTCCTCGCCGCCTGGCTGCCCGCGCGGCGCGCGGCGCGCATCCCCCCGGTGGCCGCCATGGGCAGCGTGCACGCCCCGGCCACTACCCGTTCGCTGGTGCTGCGCAACACCCTGGGCGCGATCCTCGCGGGCGGCGGCGCCGCCCTGGTGGTCGGTGCGATCTCCGGCGACGACAGCAAGATGATGGGCCTCGGCGCGGCTCTCCTGCTGATCGGTGTCTTCGTGCTGACGCCGCTGCTGTCCCGGCCGATGATCGCGGCGGCGGCTCCGGTGCTGAAGCTGTTCAAGGTCAGCGGCAAGCTGGCGCGGCTCAACGCGGTACGCACCCCGCGCCGTACGGCCGCCACCGCGTCCGCGCTGATGATCGGCCTCACCCTGATCACGGGCATGACGGTGATCGCCGGTGGCGTCCAGCACGCCATCGACAAGATGGCGACGGGCTCCATCAAGGCCGACTACGCGATCTCCATGGCGAACTTCTCGACGCTCTCGCCGGACGTGGAGAAGCGGCTCGACGCGATGGACGAGGTCGAGGTCAGCTCGCCGTTCCGGACGTCCCCGGCGCTGGTCGAGGGTGACAAGGAGACGCTGACCGGCGTCAACGGCTCCACCATCTCCGAGCTGACCAGCCTGGAGTTCACCGAGGGCTCCTGGAAGGGCGTCTCCGAGGGGAACAAGGCCATCGTCGACACCGACATGGCCGACAAGCACGGCTGGAAGGTCGGCTCCAAGGTCGACGTGGCCTACGAGGACGGCAAGAGGGGCGCCCTCACGGTCACCGGTGTCTACGAGGGCAACCAGCTCATCAAGGGCATCCAGATGGACACCAAGACCCTCGACCCGCACATGTCGAAGGTCGCGGACCTCCAGATCATGGTGAAGACCACCGACGGCGCCAGCGACGCCATGAAGCAGACGCTGGAGAAGGGCCTCGGCAACAACCCGGTCGTCACCGTGCAGGACAAGCAGGACATCTCCGACGGCATCGCGCAGGTGATCAGCATCCTGCTGAACATCCTGTACGGGCTGCTGGCCATGGCCGTGATCGTCGCCGTCCTGGGTGTGGTCAACACCCTGGCCATGTCCGTCTTCGAACGCAGCCAGGAGATCGGCATGCTCCGCGCCATCGGCCTGGACCGGCCCGGCATCAAGCGGATGGTCCGGCTGGAGTCGCTGGTCATCTCGCTCTTCGGCGGTGTGCTAGGGATCGGACTGGGCGTGTTCTTCGGCTGGTCGGCGGGCGAGCTGATCGCCGGCGCGGGCCTGGACACGTACGAGCTGGTCCTGCCGTGGGGCCGTCTGGCGCTGTTCCTGGCGCTCGCGGCGCTGGTGGGCGTGCTGGCCGCGCTCTGGCCGGCCCGCCGCGCGGCGAAGATGGACATGCTGGCCGCGATCAAGGCCGAGTGACCGCCACGGCCCGCTGATCCAAGAGACGACGAGGCCCCGCTCCCTTCCCGGGGGGCGGGGCCTCGTCGCGTACGGCCCGCGCGTCACGCGGCGCCGTGCCACTCCCGCGCGTGCAGCGGCAGGCCGGAGGTGCCCGCCACGGGCGTACGGACGGCCAGCACCTGGTTGACGCCGATCTTGTTGCGCTCGAAGGCGAGCGCGGAGGCGGCCATGTAGAGCCGCCACACGCGGGCGCGGCCGGGCGAGGTGAGGCGGACGGCGTCGCGCCAGCCCGCCTCCAGGTTCGCCACCCAGCGGCGCAGCGTGAGGGCGTAGTGCTCGCGCAGCGACTCCAGGTCGCGGACCTCGAACCCGGCCTCCTCGAGGAGGGTGACGGTGCGTCCGGCGGGGGCGAGTTCGCCGTCGGGGAAGACGTACGCGTCGATGAAGGCGTCGACCTCGTACGCGCCCTCGTCGTACGCGGGGCGGCGCGCGATCTGGTGGTTGAGCAGCCGCCCGCCGGGGCGGAGCAGCGCGTACAGGCTCTCGGCGTACTCCCGGTAGCGGGTGGCGCCGACGTGTTCGGCCATGCCGACCGACGCGATGGCGTCGTACGGGCCGTCGGCCACCTCGCGGTAGTCCTGGACGCGGATCTCGACGCGGTCGGTCAGGCCCTCCTCCGCGACGCGCTTGCGGGCGTACGCCGCCTGCTCCCGGGAGAGCGTCACACCGACGGCGCGCACGCCGTACTCGCGCGCCGCGTGGAGCACCAACGAACCCCAGCCGCAGCCGACGTCGAGCAGCCGCTGGTCGGGGGCGAGCGCCAACTTGCGGCAGATCAGGTCCAGTTTGGCCGTCTGGGCGGCCGCCAGGTCGTCGGGGGCGAGGTCCTCGTGCCAGTAGGCGCAGGAGTAGACCATGGTGGGGCCGAGGACGAGGGAGTAGAAGTCGTTGCCGACGTCGTAGTGGTGGCCGATGGCGCGGCGGTCGCGGAGCAGGGAGTGGCGGAGGCCGCCGCGGTGGCGGATCTCCTCGCGGGGTGGCGGCGGGGGTGGCCAGGGCCCGGCGAGGGCGATGAGTTCGCGGGCGGCGGACCGTACGCCGGGGTCGCGGGCGAGGGCGACGGCGCCGCGTCCGGGAGCGGGGGCGCGTCCGGGGGCGGGGGCGCGTCCGGGGGCGGGGGTCGTACGGTCCGGGGTGGCGCGTTCGAGGGTGGGGCGGGTGGGGGCGGTGACGTCCCGGGACCAGAGCCCGGAGAGGCGGGCGAGCACTTCGTACAGGTCGCCCTCGACGTCGAGTTCGCCCGCCACCCAGGCGCGGGCCAGGCCGAGTTCGCCCGGCCGCCACAGGACGCGGCGCAGTGCGCGCCGGTCGCGTACGACGACGGCGGGCGCGCCCGGCGGGCCCGCCTCACTCCCGTCCCAGGCCCGGATACGTACGGGGAGCGGCGCGTCGAGCGCCCGCTCAGCGAGGGCGTGGAGCCGCTGTGCGGCACCGGACATGTCCTGACACCTCCGTCATGAGGGGTTGACACACGTATACAGCGCGCTGCGACGTTGTACCTGTAGACAACACCGAAATGGCCCGCATGCTTCCCGGCGCGCGCCCCGTCGGCCCGTACGGGCGGGGTCGCGCGGGCATGCGAAAGGGGCGCGAGCAGGTGTGCTCGCGCCCCTCGGAGGCGGTGACCGGCGCGTACGCCGGGTGTCGCCGGTGTCGCGGAGGTCCCGGGCGGTCAGCCCGCGTTGGCCTTCGCGCCCCGGTCGGCGGCGGACTCGGCCTGCGGCGCGTCGTCCAACCGGCCGACGCCCACGGGCCGCTGCGTCGCCGTGGCGCGCGACCGCGGCGCGGCGGCCTCCTGGAACTCCTCGCGCGGGGTCTCCATCGCGCCGAGCGAGACGACCTCGCGCTTGAGGAACATGCCGAGGGTCCAGTCGGCCAGTACGCGGACCTTGCGGTTCCAGGTCGGTACGGCCATGCCGTGGTAGCCGCGGTGCATGTACCAGGCGAGCCGGCCCCTGACCCTGATCCGCATCTTCCCGGCGACGATCATCGCGACGCCCTTGTGCAGACCGAGCCCGGCGACGGCGCCCTTGTTGGCGTGCTTGTAGTCGCCCTGCGGGAAGCCGCGGAGGGCCGAGATGACGTTGTCACCGAGGACCTTGGCCTGGCGGAGCGCGTGCTGCGCGTTCGGCGGGCACCACTGGCCCTCACCGGCGGCCAGGTCGGGTATCTGCGCGTTGTCGCCCGCGGCCCAGATGTAGTCGGTGCCCTTGACCTGGAGACTGGCGGCCGTGTCGACGTGGCCGCGGGGGCCGAGCGGCAGACCGAAGGAGGCGAGCGCCGGGTTGGGCTTCACGCCCGCGGTCCACACGATGGTGTCGGAGTCCGCCTCGAAGCCGTTCGAGAGGATGACCCGGCCGTTCTCGCAGGACTTCATGGAGGTGCCGAGGTAGACCTCGACGCCGCGGTTCTGGAGGTGCTCGCGGCCCCACTCGCCGAGCTTCGGGCCGACCTCGGGGAGGATCTTGTCCGCGACGTCGACGAGCACGAAGCGCATGTCCTCGCGGCGCACGTTCGGGTAGTACTTCGCCGCGTCGCGCGCCATGTCCTCGATCTCACCGACGGTCTCCGCACCGGCGAAGCCGCCGCCGACGAAGACGAAGGTGAGGGCCCGGCGGCGGATCTCGTCGTCCGTCGTCGAGTCGGCCTTGTCGAGCTGTTCGAGCACGTGGTTGCGGAGGCCGATGGCCTCCTCGACGCCCTTCATGCCGATGCCGTTCTCGGCCAGGCCGGGGATCGGGAAGGTGCGGGAGACCGCGCCGAGCGCGATGACGAGGTAGTCGAAGGGCAGCTCGTACGCCTCACCGACGAGCGGCGCGACGGTGGCGACGCGGCGGTCCTGGTCGATGGTGGTGACCCGGCCGGTCAGCACCTCGGCCTTGGGCAGCACGCGCCGCAGGGGCACCACGACGTGGCGCGGTGAGATGGAACCGGCCGCGGCTTCGGGGAGGAAGGGCTGGTACGTCATGTACGAACGCGGGTCGACGACGGTGACCGTCGCCTCGGCGTAGCGCATCTTCTTCAGGATGCGGCGCGCCGCGTACAGGCCGACGTACCCGCCACCCACAACGAGGATTCGAGGACGCTCCGTGGTGCTCATGCCATCGAGTATCCAGCACCTGGGGAGGGGTAGCTCGTGAGGGGGTTCACAAGCTCGTCGGCACTTCTGCTATAGTCCCCCGCCACCCACTCTGTCCACCCCTTGGACACTCCCCCGGCACCCGCCCCGTACCCCCCTCGCACCCCTCGTGAGCTGCGCTTACGGGTGTCCACGGCGGGGCGTCGACACGGTCGCGGCGGTCACCGGAAAGGGCGGCGGCGATCACGCCGGGCGAGGGGCCCGTACGGGACGGCCGCTTATCCCCCGCTTACGTGCCCACAAGGGGCCTGACTGGGCACTTTTTCTTGTGAAGGACTTCACAAACTTTCCCGGGGTCTCGCCACCCGGACCCCCGGCCCCGACACGGGGCACTCCGGCTCCTACCCCCCGGCGCGGGCCGTGTGGAGCGCGATGCCGTCCAGGATGTCGTGCTCGCTGGCGATCAGCTCGGCGGCGCCCGCGCGTTCCATCACCGCCAGCAGGATCTGCGCGCCCGCGGTGATCACGTCGACCCGGCCCGGGTGCATGACCGGGATCGCCGCGCGTTCGGCGTGCGTCGAGCGCAGCAGGCGGTCCGCGATGGCGGCCACCTCGTCGACGCCGACGGCCGTGTGGTGGATGGCCGCCGAGTCGTACGCGTCGAGGCCCAGCGCGATGCCCGTGACCGTGGCCACCGTGCCCGCGAGGCCGACGAGCGTACGGGCCTCCCCCAGCGGCACCGTCTCGGCCGCCTCGTCGAGGGCGGCGGCGATGTCCGCGCGGAGGGCGGCGGCCTGTGCGTCCGTCACCGGGTCGGAGAGAGCGTGGCGTTCGGTGAGGCGTACGCAGCCGATGTCCACGGAACGGGCCGCGCTCACCCGCTCCGTGCCCACCACGCACTCGGTCGAGCCGCCGCCGATGTCCACGACCAGGTACGGACCGGGGTGCGTGGCGCCGGACAGCGCGTGGGTGGCGCCCGTGAAGGAGAACTCCGCCTCGCGGTCGCCCGTGACGACCTCCGGCTCGACGCCGAGGATGTCCAGGACGCCGCGCGTGAACTCGTCCCTGTTGGACGCGTCGCGCGTGGCCGAGGTGGCGACGAACCGGACGCGTTCCGCGCCGAGTTCGCGGACGGCCTCGGCGTAGCCGCGGCAGGCGGCGAAGGTGCGTTCCAGCGCCTCGGGCGCGAGGCGGCCCGTACGGTCGACGCCCTGGCCGAGCCGGACGATCTCCATCCGGCGATCCAGCTCGGTGAGTTCGCCGGTGACCGGGTCGGCGTCGGCGACGAGCAGGCGTACGGAGTTGGTGCCGCAGTCGACGGCGGCAACGCGGGTCACCGCCCGGCCCCCTCGGCGCCGGTCGCCGTACGGGCCGCGTCGGCCGTACCCGCCGCGCACTCCGTACGGGCCACGCACGGGCCCTTGCGCCACCACTCCGGCAGCATCGCGAGCGCCTCGTCGCCCAGCGGGTTGACGCCCGGCCCGGCGGCCAGCGAGTGCGCCACGAGGACGTGCAGGCACTTCACCCGGTCCGGCATGCCGCCCGCGCTGGGGAAGCCGGGGAGCACGGCGATGGCGTCGCGGCGCGCGACGTAGTCCTCGTGGGCGGCGCGGTAGGCGGCGGCCAGTTCGGGGTCCTCCGCGAGGCGGGCGGTCATCTCCCGCATCACGCCGTCGGCTTCGAGGGTGCCGATGGCGGAGGCCGCGCGCGGGCACGTCAGGTAGTACGTGGTGGGGAACGGTGTGCCGTCCTCCAGCCGTGGCGCCGTCTCCACGACGTCCGGCTCACCGCAGGGGCAGCGGTGCGCGATGGCCCGGAGGCCGCGCGGCGGGCGGCCGAGCTGCTCCCGGAAGGCCGCGACGTCCGCCTCGGTGGGCGGTGCGGACTCGGTCTGGGGTGGCGGGGTGTCCATCGCTGGCGCTTCTCCGTCGGTTCGGCACGGCGGGCTTCCGTACGGGCGGGCCTCGCGGCGCGGGCGGCGGCGACGCGCCTCGCCGTACGTACCGGAGAGCTTACGGTGCCCGCGCCGTGCCCGGCCCGGCCGGTCCGGCGGGCGTCGCCGCACCGTCGGCCACCGTCGACCCGTGTCGATTCGTGCCGACCCGTGTCGGCCGGGCCGTCAGCGCCCGTCGGGCTGGTCGGCGCGGTCGACGCCGTCCCACAGGTTGTCGTACCAGGGGCGGTCGGCGGCGCCGCGGTCGCGCGGGGGCTCGGTGTCGCCGGTGCCGTCGCGCATGACGTAGCCGGTCTCGCCGGGGCGGAGGAAGTGGAGGTGGTGGCGGGCCTGCTGCTCGACGAAGGCGGGGTCCTGCCAACGGGCCTTCTGCTCGCGCAGTTCACGGACCCGCTCGCGGGCCTGCTCGGCCTGGCGGCGCTGGTCCTCGATGTCGGAGCGCTGCGAGATGTACTGCCGCGTCGGGTAGGCCAGCGCCACGACCATCGAGCACACCACGAGCCCCAGCAGCGCGGCGCGGCCGGTGAGGCGGCTGCGGCGCGGGGTGCGTACGCGGCGGCTCTGCGCGCGGTAGACGCGTTCGGCGGCCTGCGAGCCGAGGGCCCTGAGCCTCGTCGCGGTCGAGAACCGGTCCGCGGGCACGTGTCTCCCCTGTCGTCTGTCGTCCGGTGCCGCGTGCGTACGTGGGTACGTGCGTACGTGTACGCACGCGTCCCCGCCACCGTACGGGAACGGGGGCGGGGACGCGGGCAGACGGGGCGCGGGCGGCGGCGGTGGGGCCGAACGGCCCGCGCGGACTCAGCCCTTGAAGCGGGGGAACGCGGAACGACCGGCGTAGACCGCCGCGTCGTCCAGGATCTCCTCGATGCGCAGCAGCTGGTTGTACTTGGCGACGCGCTCGGAACGGGCCGGGGCACCCGCCTTGATCTGGCCGCAGTTGGTGGCGACGGCCAGGTCCGCGATGGTGACGTCCTCGGTCTCGCCGGAACGGTGCGACATCATGCACTTGAAGCCGCTGCGCTGCGCCAGCTCGACGGCGTCGAGGGTCTCGGTCAGCGAGCCGATCTGGTTGACCTTGACCAGCAGGGCGTTGGCGGCCTTCTCGTCGATGCCGCGCGAGAGGCGCTCGGGGTTGGTGACGAACAGGTCGTCGCCCACGAGCTGCACCTTGTCACCGAGCTTCGCGGTGAGCCCGGACCAGCCGGCCCAGTCGTCCTCGAACAGCGGGTCCTCGATGGAGACCAGCGGGTACGCGTCGACCAGTTCCGCGTAGTACGCCGTCATGTCGTCGGCGGTGCGCTCCTTGCCCTCGAAGACGTAGACGCCGTCCTTGTAGAACTCGGAGGCGGCGACGTCCAGCGCCAGCGCGATGTCCTGGCCCGCGGTGTAGCCCGCCTTCTCGATGGCCACCAGGATCAGGTCCAGCGCGTCGCGGTTGGAGCCCAGGTCGGGGGCGAAGCCGCCCTCGTCGCCGAGGCCGGTGGCGAGGCCGCGCTCCTTCAGCACGCCCTTGAGCGCGTGGTAGACCTCGGCGCCCCAGCGGACGGCCTCGGAGAACGACTCGGCGCCGATCGGCGCGATCATGAACTCCTGGATGTCCACGTTGGAGTCGGCGTGCGAGCCGCCGTTCAGGATGTTCATCATCGGAACGGGCAGCTGGTGCGCGTTCGGGCCGCCGAGGTAGCGGAAGAGGGGGAGGTCGGACGCCTCGGAGGCGGCGTGCGCGACGGCGAGGGAGACGCCGAGGATGGCGTTCGCGCCGAGGGAGGACTTGTCGGCGGTGGCGTCCAGGTCGAACATCGCCTGGTCGATGAGGCGCTGCTCGGTCGCGTCGTAGCCGACCAGCTCCGGGCCGATCTGCTCGATGACGGCAAGGACGGCCTTCTCGACGCCCTTGCCGCCGTAACGGCCGGTGTCGCCGTCGCGCAGTTCGAGCGCCTCGAAGGCGCCGGTGGAGGCTCCGGACGGAACGGCAGCACGGCCGGTGCTGCCGTCGTCGAGGCCGACCTCGACCTCGACCGTGGGGTTGCCTCGCGAGTCGAGGATCTCGCGGGCTACGACGACGTCGATGGACGGCACGAAGGTCTCCTTCTGGTGGGTCTGCCTGTGTCCCCGCAGCCTAACCGGCTCCCGCTGCGAAGCGTTTGTTCCGCTGGTAAAGAAAACCCGCTGTTACGGATCTGAGGCGTAACCCGGCGTTCTCCTCACCTCCGGTCGGCCGTCCGTTCACCCACGGTCCCCACCCCGTGCACGCCGACTCCCGTACGCGGCACGGGGCGCGCGTACGGGAGCGGCGGCGGTGCGAGGGGGCGTGGTGACGGAACGGGGGTGGGCGCGCCGGTGGTGGTCAGAAGTGGAGGCGCTGGCCCGGCAGGATCAGGTCGGGGTCGGTGCCGACGGTGCCGCGGTTGGCCTCGTAGAGCGCGGTCCAGCCGCCCTCCACGTCCAGCTCCTCCGCGATCCGGGACAGCGAGTCGCCGCGCTCCACCCGGTAACCGCCGTCCTCGCGGCCGTCCTTGCCGCCGCGCGACGGGTGGCCCGACTCGCGGCCGTCGCGGCCCTCGCGCTCGTCGGGCTCGCCCCGGTGGCGGCCGGTGCCCTCGCCGGGCAGCCGCTCGCCCGAACCGTCGGAGCCCTCCGGGCCGTCGGGGTGGCCCGGGTAGCCGGTCGTCGGGGAGTCGTCCGGCCGCTGCGGCTCGGAGGTGCCGGGCGACGGCAGCGTGGGCGACTCGTCGCCCGGGTCGCCCCCGCCGTCGGTGCCGCCGGGGTCGGTCGGGCTGGGCGTCGGGGTCGGCTCGGAGGGGTCGTCCGGGGCGGGCGTCGTCGGCTCGGTGTCGGGCTTCTCCGGGGCGTCGGGCGCGTCGGGCGCGTCGGGCGCGTCCGGCGTCTCCGGGGCGTCGGGCGTCTCGGGAGCCTCCGGGGACTCCGGGGCGTCGGGGGACTCGGGGGTGTCCGGGGAGGGCGTCGGCCCGGAGGACGCGTCGTCCGACGGGTCCGGCTCGGGCTCCGGTGACTCCGTGGAGCCGTCCGTCAGACCGCCCTCCTCGGCGCAACTCGGCCACGCCATGGGCCCCTTGTCCGCGAGGATCCGCTCCGCGACGGTGATCTGCTGGCCGCGGCTCGCGAGGTCGGGGCGCTCGGCGTAGTCCGTACCGCCGTACTCCTCCCACATGCCCTGCGTCAGCTGGAGGCCGCCGTAGTAGCCGTTGTCGGCGTTGGCGCTCCAGAGGCCGCCGCTCTCGCACTCCGCGACGCGGTCCCAGGTGGCGCCGTCGGCGGCCTGCGCGCCGCCCGCTCCCAGCAGCGGGATGGCGATGCTCGCGCCGGTCACTCCCGCCGCGACGAAGAACGCCGGTGCCTGACGGGGACGTCGGTGACGGCCGTTACCGGAGCGCATGCGGTGCCTCTCAGTCGAGCAGATCGCGAACGTACTCACGCGACCGGCTGGCGCCGGCCGGATCGGCGACGCCCGTGTGCGCGCACGCCTGGATCGGTGGTCGAACGTAGCGTCGAGTCCCACCCGTCACAAGTGAATGTCGCGTGGATCACGTGAAGGTCACGGGCAAAGTGCGCAATCCCCGCATGATCAGGCCACCCCGCCATCGCAACTCCTCGGGCTCCACGGCGAGTTGCAGATCCGGCAGCCGACGGAGCAGCGTGGCCAGCGCGATCCGCCCCTCGAGTCGGGCCAACGGGGCGCCCAGACAGTAGTGGATGCCGTGCCCGTAACCGAGGTGCTGGTTGTCGCGCCGCTCCAGGTCCAGCACGTCCGGCCGGGCGAACTTGGCCGGATCGCGGTCCGCCGACGCCAGCACCACCAGTACGGGCTCCCCCGCCGCGATCCGCCGCCCGCCCAACTCCAGCGGCTCCGTGGCGAACCGCCAGGTGGCCAGCTCCACCGGCCCGTCGTAGCGCAGCAGTTCCTCCACCGCGGCGGCGACGAAGGCGGCGTCGCCACGGTCGACGGCGTCGTGCAGGAGGGCGCGTTGCGCGGGGTGGCGCAGCAGCGCGTACGTGCCGTTGCCGATGAGGTTGACGGTCGTCTCGAAACCGGCGAAGAGGAGGATGAACGCCATCGCGGCCGCCTCGTTCTCCGTCAGGTGCTCGCCGTGGTCCGAGGCGCGGATCAGGTCGGAGATCAGGTCGTCGCCGGGGTCGAGGCGTTTGCGGTGGATGAGTTCGGCGAGGTAGCCGCGCATCTTCTTCACCGCGCGGCCCACCCCGCCGCGCGGGCCGCCGCCGTGCCGGATCATCATCCCGGCCCAGTCGCGGAAGTCGTCCTGGTCCTCGGCCGGGACGCCGAGCATGTCGCAGATCGCGTGGATGGGGAGCGGGAACGCGAACTCGTGGATGAGGTCCGCCTCGTGCCGTACGGGTACGGGCCCGCCGGGCGGTACGGGCTCGCCCTCGGCCCGTGCGGTGTCGCGGCGCGCGACGATCCCGTCGACCAGCCGGTCGGCCAACTCCCGTACGCGCGGCTCGAACTCCGCCACCCGGCGCGGCGTGAACGCCTTCGCCACCAGGCGGCGCAGCCGCGTGTGGTCCGGCGGGTCGATGTTGAGCAGGTGCGTCATCAGGTTCGCGCCGCGCTCGCCCGGGATGCCGACCCGGCCCCGGCCGTGCGCGGCGCGTTCGCTGTGGCGCCCCGGGTCCTTGCTCAGCCGCGGCTCGGCGAGCGCCTGCCGGGCGTCGGCGTAGCGGGTGACGAGCCACGCCTCGACACCGCTGGGCAGTTGGGTCCGGTGCACGGGCGCGTGCTCGCGCAGCCAGGCGTACACCGGGTACGGGTCGGCCGCGGACTCCCAGCCGAACAGGTCGGGCATCGGCGGCGGTTGCCCCGTGGCGGGAGCGGGGGCGGGGGTGTCGTCGTGCACGTCCCCGACCGTACCGGCGCGCGCCCCTGCCCGTACGGGCGCGGGCGGCGTACGGACATCGCCTAGGCCGCCGACGCGCCGCCCGTACCGGCGCCGTCCAGCCGGTCGAGCCAGCCGGTGACGAGGAGGTACTGGCCCAGCACGTAGCCCGTCATGATCAGCACCTCCTGGGAGGGCAGCTCGTACCCCGCCGCCTGGAGCCCGATCAGCAGGTCGGAGGCGAGGAACGCGCCCGCGCCCGCCGCCACCCGGCCGCCCACGGCGAACGCGGCGGCGCCCATGGCGGCGAGCGCCAGGCTGTAACCGGCGACGGGCAGCCGCAGTGGCGGGTCCAGGGTCGGGCCCAGCGCGGCGTTGGCGGCGGCCCAGGCGGTGAGGCAGCCGAGCGCGCCCCAGGCGCCCGTACGGGCACGGGCGGCGCCGCCGTACGGGCGCGACCCGGACCCGGCGGAGGGTACGGGTCCGGTGCGCGGCAGTCCGGCGAGGCCCGCCGTGTAGCAGACCTGGGTGCCGAGGAAGGCGGCCATGCCGAGCAGGAACGCGGGCTCGTGGTCGTCGAGGAGCAGCGCCGTGTCCCCCGCCGCCGCGAACGCCAGCCCGGCCGTCAGCCGCTTCGGCACCGGCGCGCTCGCGTCGGCGCGGCGCCGCAGCACGTGCGCCGCGAGCGCGGGCATCAGCAGCGGCTTGGCCGCGCGCCCGGCCCCGCGCGGGGCGCGCGCCGTGGCGAGCACGTCGACGGCGGCGAGCGCGCCGTACGCCGCGAGCGCCCCGCGCCCGTGCCCGTCGGGGCGGGTGAGCCGGGACGCCGCGGTCCTCAGCAGGGAGCGCGCGCCGCGCCCGGTGATCGTCGCCATGCCGGGCAGCATGGCCAGCGGCGCGGCCCGGGTCAAGGGGCCCGTGGGCGGGACGCGGCGGTGGGGCCGTACGGTGCCGCGGCGGGGCCGTACGGCTCAGCCGAGGACGTCGCCCAGCTCCCGCAGGTTCTCTGCCGTCGTCCGCCACAGTGCGCGCTGGCGCCCGTGCACGTCGGCGACGGCGGCGTCGTGGTCGTCCAGGAAGGCGGTGGCGCGTTCGGTGAGGACCGCGCCCAACTCCCGGTCGTGCACGGACACTCCCCACTCGGGGCGGCCTACGTCCTCGAGGAAGTAGGCCAGTTTGGGGTGCGAGACGAGGCTGATCGACGGGGTGCCCGAACCGAACGCGATCATCGTGGCGTGCCCGCGCATCCCGATGACCAGGCGGGTACGGGCGTAGTGGTCGCGGATGGCGTCGTTGCCGAAGTCGTGGAGCGGGTCGACCGGGAGGGTCAGCCCGTGCTCGCGCCGCAGGTCGTGCACGAAGCGCTCGTCGGCGGGCAGGTGCGCGGCGTAGCGCACCTCCACCCGGCCGCGCAGCGCGCGGACGGCGGCGGCCATCTGGGCCAGGAAGTGCCCGTAGTCGTGGCCGAAGCGGAGGCCCGCCCGGTCGTACGCGCAGTTCACCAGGGCCGTCTCGGCCCGCTCGGCGGGGTCGGTCCAGCCGGGCACCAGATGGCGGGTGACGGTGGTCGGGCAGGGCTGCCAGCGCACGCGGTCGCGCAACGAGGCGGGCAGCAGGTCCCGTACGCGCTCCACCGAGCCGTGGTTGCGCAACCCGAAGAACGCAGACCGCTCGACCAGCGTGCGCAGGCTCTCGACGAAGCGGCCGCGGCCGTACTCCTGGCCGTCGAAGGCGTTGTAGCCGACGGCGAAGACGGCGAGCGGGACGGTGACGCGGCGGACGGCGTCGTCGGGGGCGTTCCACTGCCAGGCGCTGTTGCCGTTGGGCCAGGTGTCCGGGAGGAAGAGGCCGCCGCCGCCGACGACCAGGGCACGGCGGGCGTTCACCTGCTCCAGGGCGCGTTCGTCGAAGAGGCGGTGGACGGGGACGGACAGCCAGCGGTCGGGGCCGGTGTCGCTGTCGAGGCACATGCGGACGGCCTCGGGGAGCACCTTGTCGCCCGCGTTCTCCTTGCCGGTGGAGAAGAGGGCGACGTGCGCGAACTGCTCGGCGGGCGGCACCTGTCGGCGTTCCCGCGTCGGTACGGGGGCGGGTACCGGTACGGGCGCGGGCCGGTCGGACGCCCCGTCGCCGGGCGTGCCGCGGGGCGCGGGCGGCGGGCCGTACAGGGTGCGGCAGCCACGGTCCGTCGGGTCGGAGTCGAGGCCCTCGCGGGCGTACCCGCGCGCCGCCTCGTCGTCCCCGCGCAGCCAGGCCATCCGCGCCAACCGCGCGAACGCGCGCGGCGCGAGGTGCGGTGCCGCCGTCGCCAGCAGCAGGTGCGCCTCGGCCTCGTCGTAGCGGGACACGGCCATCAGCGCGGTGCCCGCCGTCTCGTGGAAGCGCGGCTGGTCGGGCTGTGCGCGTTCCAGCACGGGGGCGAGCACCTCGACGGCCTGCTCGTAGCGGCCCCGTTCCAGGTGGACGGCGGCGAGTTCGCGGGCCATGTTCACCGACGGCGGGGAGCCGGTGGCGAGCAGCGGGGCGGCGCAGTGCGCGAACAGGTCCGGGTGGCGGGGGCCGGGGAGGGCACAGAAGGCGCGGCGGAACGCGTCGTCGGCCATGTCGTAACGGCGCCAGGCGCGTTCGGCCGGGCCGTGGCCGGGGAGACCGCCGTCCCAGGGGCGGTGCGCCCCCTCGCCGAAGTCGAGGACCACGACGTGGTCGGGCACGGGGGCGTCGTCGTAGAGGCGGGCGGCCAGGAAGTCGTAGCGGGCGTCGAGGTGGACCAGGGGGCCGGGGCGGGCGGGGACCTCTCCGCGGACGCGGGGCCCGCCGGGTGTCCGCGCGGCGGCGGACGCCTCCCCCGTGGCGGGGGGCGGGTCGGCGGCGTCGCGCTGGAGGACGTACAGGCCGTCGTCGCGTACGGCGCGGGCGCGCGTGCCGTCGTCGCCCTCGGCGAGCGCGTACGGCTGGGGCACGGCGGCGATGCCGTGGCGCAGGCGCAGCAGGTCGCTGAGGTCGCCGAGGACGACCATGCCGGTGGTGAACGCGACCACCGTGTCGTACCCGGCGCCGCCGACGGGCCCGCCGTCCGTGCCGGTGGCCGTACCGCCCGTGCCGCCGCCCGTGCCGTCGGCCGCCGCTCCGGGCCAGGGCGGGGTGAGCAGTTCGCGGCGGGAGGCGGCGCGGCGCGGTACGACGCGGGGGTGCAGGCGGCGGGCGGCGTCGAGGGCGCGCTCCGGGAGCCCGTCGTGCAGCACGAGGAAGTCCTCGCACAGCCCCGGGTTGGTGAGCGCGAGGCTGCGCAGCAGCGCGAGCAGGCCCGGCACCCGGTCCTCGTGCGCGACGTGGCAGGCGAAGGCGATCCGGCGCTTGCCGGTGCCGCCCCGGACGCGCGTGGTGGCGGCGTCGGTGACCTCGGTGGCCCCGGCGGCCGAGGCGGCCCCGGTGGCGTCGGTGGCCGTCATCGCAGCGACATCCGTATCTCCCCGCTGCCCTTCGCGTGTGCCGCGACCCATTCCCGCTCCTCCTCGCGCAGCTGCCCCGGCAGCTCGTAGCCGAACAGGTCGACGGCGCGGCTCACGTCCAGGAAGTCCAGCAGCCGCAGCACGGTGAACGCCGTGGACGGCCGCGCGCACCAGCCGTCCTCCCCGAGCAGCGCCGGGTCGGCCAGCGGCCTGCGCAGCGCCACGTCGCCCGCGAACCGCTGCGCGCCGGGCACCAGTTCGCGTACGGCCCGCTGCCAGTCGTCGCCCGACTCCGCGAAGACGATCCGCGCCTCCACCGGGTCGTGCCAGCGCGCGTGCCGCAGCCGTTCGCGCGGCGCCGCCGGGTCGGGCGTGACGGCGTGCAGGTCGGTACGGGTGCCGCCGCCGGGCGTCCCCGCGCGGTATCCGTCGCACCGGACCACCAGGTCGTAACCGTCGATCTCCGCGCCCCGTTCCGCCGGACCCTCCGCCGACGCGGCGGAGTCGGCGACCAGGCACACGCGGCGGCCCGCGACGAGACCGCGCAGCTCCCCGATGCCGAGCGGCGCGCAGTCGCCCAGCAACGGGTCGGTGACGCGGGGCTGTTCGAGCAGGCGGCAGTACGTGGCGTAGAGCGCCGCCAGCCGCCGTACGTCCCCGTCGCCCGCGCCGCGCTCCCGCATCCGGGCGGCCACGTGGGCGGTGAACGCGCGGCGCGTGTCCGCGTCGGGCAGCTCGTCGCGTACGGCCGCGGTGAAGGCGCGGGCGTGCGGGCAGCCGTCGGGGCCGTCGCCGGAGGACGCGGACGCGGTGTCCGGGCATAGGGCGGCGGCGCGTGCCAGGCAGTCGCGCTTCTCCTTCAACGTGGCGAGGTGCAGGGCGACTTCGTACGCCGCCGGGCCGCCCTCCGACAGGTCGAGGTAGCGCCCGTACGCCTCGGCCGCCTCCGCCGGGCGCCCCAGCGCCTCCAGCGCGCGGGCGCGCAACCGCCACGCGCCCTTGGACCTGCGGCGGGACTCCACCGCGGCGTCGGCCAGTTCGAGGGCGAGCGCCGCCTCCCGGGCGTGGCTCGCGCCGGGCCCGCCCGCGCCCGCCGGTACGGCGTCCAGCGCGGCGCCGCCCGCGTGCAGCAGGGAGTCGAAGTCGCGGGCGCCGAGCAGCGCGCCGAGGGACGCGGCGAGCCGCAGCCGACCCGCGTCGGGGGTGCCGTCGAGCGCCGCCAGATAGGCCACGCCGGTGTCCGCACACGCGGTCACGGGGTCGCGTGTCCGCGTCCACAACTTACCCATCGGTTCTCCACGCTCGGCCGAACAGAGGGCCGAACTCTGCCCGATGGCCGCGCGTCACACGTGTCCCCCCGGCGGACAGCGGGTGAACAGTGCGGGAAGCGCGCGGCACCGACCCGGCCGCCCCGCGACCGGCGGCCTGCGGCGCGCGGACCGGCGCGCCTCAGCCCGTACCGGTCCGCGCCGCCTCCGCCGCGCGGATCGCGTCCCGGTACGTACGGGCCGCCGCGCGCAGCGCCGTCTCCGGCTCCGTACCCGCCTCCTCGGCGCGTACGGCGAGCGCCAGCAGCGCGTACCCGGGCCCCTCGCCCGCCGGGAGCGGCACCTCCAGCCCGGCGGTACGGGCCCGCCCGGCGAGCTTCGCGGCGAGCGCCAACGCGGGCTGCTCCAGGGGCACTCCGTCGGTCACCGAGTCGCGCCGCTTCTCCACCGCCTTGGTGCGCAACCAGTGCGCCTTGACGTCCTCGGGCGTCTCCGCGGACGCGTCCCCGAAGACGTGCGGGTGGCGGCGGATCAGCTTCTCCACGATCGTCCCGGCCACGTCGTCCACCGAGAACGGCTCGTCGGGGTCGTCCTGCGCGATGCGCGCGTGGAAGACGACCTGGAGCAGCACGTCCCCCAACTCCTCGCGCAGCGCCTCCCGGTCCCCCGACTCGATCGCCTCGACCAGCTCGTACGCCTCCTCCAGGCCGTACTTCACCAGGTCCTCGTTCGTCCGCCGCGAGCTCCACGGGCAGTCGGCGCGAATCCGGTCCATGACCTGCACGAGGTCGAGCAGGCGGGCGCCGGGCAGGTCGTACGAGCCGGGCAGCAGCTCCAGCTCCGGCAGCTCCTCGCGGCCCGAACCGGCCAGCCGCGCCAGCCCGTCGGTGAGCCGGGGCTCGCCCTCGGCGCCCGCGACGACGACGGTGGTGCCGCCGTCCGCGAGGCAGGCGTCGACGAGGGCGCGCGCGTCCGGCGCGGCGTGCTCCACCGTGACACCGGCCTCCGCCGCGTACGGGAGGAGCGGGTGGTCGGCGTCGGCGCACACGACGCGGCGCGCGCCCCGCAGCGCCTCCCACGCGGGCCAGGACAGCAGGCCGGGGGCGACCCGGTGGCTGGTGGTCAGCAGGACGACGCGGGGCCGGTCGGCGGGGGCGGTCTCGGGTGTGTGCGGCACCGTACGACGCTAACGCACCGCCCCCGCGCGCCCGACGGGACGTACCCCGGGGGCGCGAGCCGGGGCGTGCCGGGGGCGCGGCCGGGCGCCCGCCGGGTCGCTCAGGCGCCCGGCTGCGCCTGCTGCTCGCGCTCGGCGTCCTTGCCCGAGACGTCGTTCAGCCAGGGCTCCTTGACGGCGGCGAGGCTGGCCTGCTTGGTGCTCCACTTGCCGTAGCGCGGGTTCACGTCGATCTTCATCTTCTCGGCCGTGGCGGCGAACTTCGCGGTCAGCGCCTCGTTCCCCTCCGGGCTCTGGAGGTCGATGCCCTCGGACTCCGCGAGCTTGCGCACCTCCAGCTCCATCCTGATCCGCTTGTCGATCTCGGACGGGGCGATGGCCTGCTGCTGGAGCAGCGCGGCCTCGAACTGCTTCGTGCCGCCCGCGCCCTTCTCCAGCTCGTCGCGCAGCTTCTGGATCTCGCGCCGCGACACGGACACCCCGGCGTCGTCCGCGGCCGCCCGTACGACCTGCTCGCGGATCATCGTGTCGAGGGTGGCGCGGGTCAACTGGCCGCTGCGCTGGACGAGCTGCGCGGCCTGCGGCTGCTCGTTCTGCGCGTCGCGCACCTCACCGACCCGCGACTGGAGCTGCGACATCGTGATCCGGTCACCGTCCACGACGGCCGCGGAGCCCGGGTGCGCGTCGTTTCCGCAGCCGGTGAGCAGCGGTGCCGCGACCGCGAGTGCGGCGGCGGAGCTGACGGTGAACGCGGACCTGCGGCGATGCATGGGGCCTCCCGGCGGCGGCGAGGGTTGTGCGCGGTTTCACAACCTGTCGGTGATCGATGGTAGGCAGTGCGCGGGGCTGTGACCACCGGTTCGCGGCGCGGGGATGACACGGGTCGGAGGATTTCGCCGGTTTCGCCGCGTTCGTCCGCCCGTTCCCGTACGCGGCCCGTCGACGGCGTACGGGAGTACGGTGCCCGCGCCGGTGCACGTACCGTCGCTCGCGTCAGCCGGGGCAGCGGTCCAGCATCTGCCGCAGCGCCGTCCTCTCCTTCTCCGTGACGGACAGCGCGTAGTGGTGCTTCACCTCGATCCAGTCCCCCGCGTACGCGCACCAGTAGTCCTTGAGCGGCGGCTTCCACTCGTCGGGCGGGCTGTCGCCCTTCGACTGGTTGACGTTGTCGGTGACGGCGAGCAGCTGCGGCCGCTCCATGTCGTTGGCCAGCTCCTCGCGGCGGTCGTCGGTCCACCCGTCGGCGCCGCTGCGCCACGCCTCCGCCAACGGCACGATGTGGTCGATGTCCACGTCGGACGTCTCCGTCCAGGTCCCGCCGTCGTACGGGCTGCGCCAACTCCCGGACACCGCCTTGCAGGCGCGGTCCGTACGGACGTCCTTCCCGTCCCGTTCGAGCACCGCCTCGCGCGTGTCGCAGTTCCCCCGGACCGTGGACCAGTGCGGGAAGCGGTCGCGCGCGTAGCCGTCCATGCTGGCCGGTGCCCGGACCCTCAGCTCCTCCAGCCGCTGCCCGGCGCGGTCCCCGTCCCCGTCGCCGTCCCCGTTCCCGCCCGCCTCGTCCTCCGCGCCGGGCGACGCCGGGGCCGAGGAACCCGGCGGCTCCGGGTCCGCCGTGTCCGCCGCGCCCGTGCCCGTGGCGTCGTCGCCGCTTCCGCAACCGCCGCACAGCAGCAGCGCGGCGAGCGCCAGACCGGCCGCGCCGCGCCCACCCCCGCCCGCGCGCCGACCGTGCGTGCGCCTCCCCCCGTACGTCCGCCCGTCCACCTGCCCGTACGCCGTCCCCGGCACCTGCTGAGTGACCTTCACCGCACCAGCGGACCCCAGGCGGGGCTCTCCTGACAAGGGGTCACGGTCCCGCGCGGCCGTACGCCCCCTGCGTACGGCCGCGCCCCGCGCGCGCTACGCGCCCGGGATCGTCGTCAGGAACTCGCCCACCCACGCGAGCAGTTCACGCCCCACCACCGGCTTCCCGCCGATGCCGGACGGTTTCGGGCGGGGCACCAGGACCTGGCCCGCGGTCTGCCGGATCACCGAACGCGGATACAGCCGCTTCAGCCGCAGCTCCTGCGACTCCCGCAACTCCACCGGGCCGAACCGCACGTTGGGGCCCTGGAGCGTGATGTCCGTGACACCGCACGAACGGGCCAGCATCCGCAGCCCGGCGACCAGCAGCAGGTTCTCCACCGGCTCCGGCAGCGGGCCGTAACGGTCCGTCAGCTCCTCCCGTACCGCCGCGATGTCCTCCTCGGAGCCCGCGGCGGCGATCGCCCGGTACGCCTGGAGGCGCAGCCGTTCGCCCGGCGCGTAGTCGTGCGGGACGTGCGCGTCGACCGGCAGCTCGATCTTGACCTCCAGCGGCGGCTCCTCCACCTCGCCGCCGGACTCCAGCGCCGCGCGGTAGTCCGCGACGGCCTCACCGACCATCCTGACGTACAGGTCGAAGCCGACACCCGCGATGTGCCCGGACTGCTCGCCGCCCAGGAGGTTGCCCGCGCCGCGGATCTCCAGGTCCTTCATCGCGACGTACATGCCCGCGCCCATCTCCGTGTGCTGCGCGATCGTCGCCAGCCGCTCGTGGGCGGTCTCGGTGAGGGGCTTCTCCGGGGGGTAGAGGAAGTACGCGTACCCGCGGTCGCGGCCACGGCCCACCCGGCCGCGCAGCTGGTGCAGCTGCGACAGGCCGAAGTTGTCGCCGCGCTCGACGATCAGGGTGTTCGCGTTCGAGATGTCGATGCCGTTCTCCACGATCGTGGTCGACACCAGGACGTCGAACCGCTTCTCCCAGAAGTCCAGGACCACCTGCTCCAGCGCCGCCTCCGACATCTGCCCGTGCGCGATCGCCACCCGCGCCTCCGGCACCGCCTGCCGCAGCCGGGCCGCGGCGCGCTCGATGGAGTCGACGCGGTTGTGGATGTAGAACACCTGGCCCTCGCGGAGCAGTTCGCGCCGGACGGCGGCGCTGATCTGCCGCTCCTCGTACGGTCCGACGAAGGTGAGCACCGGGTGCCGCTCCTCCGGCGGCGTGGTGATGGTCGACATCTCGCGGATACCGGTGACGGCCATCTCCAACGTGCGCGGGATGGGCGTGGCCGACATCGTCAGCACGTCCACGTTGGCCCGCAGCTTCTTCAGCTGCTCCTTGTGCTCGACGCCGAAACGCTGCTCCTCGTCGACGATGACGAGACCCAGCTCCTTGAACTTCGTCTCCGACGAGAACAGCCGGTGCGTGCCGATGACCACGTCCACGGAACCGTCCCGCAGCCCCTCCACGACGGCCTTCGCCTCCGTGTCCGACTGGAACCGCGACAGCGCCCGCACCCGTACGGGGAACTGCCCGTACCGCTCCGTGAACGTCGAGAAGTGCTGCTGCACCAGCAGCGTCGTCGGCACCAGCACCGCGACCTGCTTGCCGTCCTGCACCGCCTTGAACGCGGCGCGCACCGCGATCTCCGTCTTGCCGTAGCCCACGTCACCGCAGACCAGCCGGTCCATCGGGACCGACTTCTCCATGTCCTCCTTGACCTCGCCGATCGTCGTCAGCTGGTCCGGCGTCTCCGCGTACGGGAACGCGTCCTCCAGCTCCCGCTGCCAGGGCGTGTCCGCGCCGAACGCGTGGCCGGGGGCGGCCATCCGCGCCGAGTACAGCTTGATCAGGTCGGCCGCGATCTCCTTGACGGCCTTCTTCGCGCGCGCCTTCGTCTTCGTCCAGTCCGCGCCGCCGAGCCGGTGCAGGGACGGCTGCTCCCCGCCGACGTACTTGGTGATCTGCTCCAGCTGGTCCGTGGGCACGAACAGCCGGTCGCCGGGCTGGCCGCGCTTCGCGGGCGCGTACTCCACCAGCAGGTACTCGCGGGTGGCGCCCTGCACGGTCCGCTGCACCATCTCCACGTAACGCCCGACGCCGTGCTGCTCGTGCACGATGAAGTCGCCCGGCTGGAGCGTCAGCGGGTCGATCGTCTTACGGCGCCGGGCGGGCATCCGGCCCAGCTCCTTGCTGGCGGCCTTCTGGCCCGACAGGTCGGTCTCCGTCAGGACCGCCAGCTTCAGCGACGCGTCGATGAAGCCGCTGTCCAGCGAGCCGCGCGCGACCTGCACCACGGAGGGGGCGAGCTGCTCCAGGTCGGTGTCCAGGCGGGCCGCGATGCCCTCGCCGCCGAGGACCTCGACCGTACGGGCGCCGGGGCCGTGGCCCTCCGTCACGTACACGCAGCGCCAGCCGTCGGACAGCCAGCCCTTGGTGTCGGCGAGGGCGCGGGCGGTGTCGCCCCGGTACGACTCCGGGGCGCGCATGCCCAGCTGGAGCGCGTCGTCCAGACTCGGCACGGCGTCCGGACCGGAACCGTCGGCGGCCTGCTCCGCCGCGGCGACGTCCGTGCCGAACGGGCTCACCGACCACCACGCCATGTCCAGCTCGCGGGCCCGCTCCCGTACGTCCGCGATGCCCCACAGCGAGGCCGCGCCCACGTCGATCGGGGCCTCACCGCCGCCCGCGGTCGCCGCCCAGGACGCCTCCAGGAACTCCTGGCTGGTGGCGACGAGGTCCGCCGCGCGCGTCCGCACCCGCTCCGGGTCGCACACCACGGCCATGCTGCCGGACGGCAGCACGTCGAGCAGCAGCTCCATCTCGTCCACCAGGACGGGCGCCAGGGACTCCATGCCCTCGACGGCGATGCCCTCGGCGATCTTCCCCAGCAGCTCGTCCAGCTCAGGGTGGCGTTCGGCGAGGGTGGCGGCGCGGGCCCGTACCTCCTCCGTCAGCAGCAGCTCGCGGCAGGGCGGCGCCCACAGGCCGTGCTCGGCCACCTCCAGCGAACGCTGGTCCGCCACCTTGAAGTAGCGGATCTCCTCGATCTCGTCGCCCCAGAACTCCACCCGCAGCGGGTGCTCCTCCGTCGCCGGGAAGACGTCGAGGATGCCGCCGCGGACCGCGAACTCGCCGCGCTTCTCGACCAGTTCCACCCGGGCGTACGCCGCGGCCGCCAGCCCCTCGACGACCTCCGCCAGGTCGTGGCTCTCGCCCTGCCGCAGCGCCACGGGCACCAGGTCACCGAGGCCCTTGACCTGCGGCTGGAGCACGGAGCGCACGGGTGCCACGACCACGCTCACGGGGCCCGTCGTCGGGTCGCGCGGGTCCGGGTGGGCGAGGCGGCGCAGCACGGCGAGACGGCGCCCGACGGTGTCGCTGCGCGGGCTCAGCCGCTCGTGCGGCAGCGTCTCCCACGACGGGTACTCCACGACCGCGTCCTCCCGGCCCGCGGGCATCAGCGAACGCAGCGCCGCCGCCAGGTCCTCCGCCTCGCGGCCGGTCGCGGTCACGGCGAGCACGGGGCGCCCGGCGCCGCGGGCCAGCGCGGAGATCACGAACGGGCGGGCGGCTGGCGGCCCGACGAGGTCGAGATGCGGCCGGTGACCGGCGGTGGCGGCCTTGACGGCCTCTTCCAGGGCAGGGTCGCGTACGACGGCATCGAGCAGGCCGTGCAGGCTCATGAGACTTCCGTCCGAGGTGGCGGGGCGTGACCGGGCGGGCGGCACGCGGGGCAGCACGAAGGGCCCGGCACGAGGGCGGGCCGGGGTGTCTCCAGCGTACGACGGCCCGCCGACATCGGGCGCGGCGCCGAGGAGCGGGGGCCGGGACAGGGGGCCAGGGCTGGGGTTGCGGCTGGGACTGGGGCTGTGCAGATGGGGCTGTGCGGCTGGGGCCGCGAACGGGCGCGGGGCCGGGCCGGGGCGCGGGGTGGAGCGGGCGGCGGGCTGGCGCGGACCGACGGGGTCGCGCCGTGGGTCGGCCCCACACCCGCCCCGGCACCCGTGGCCGCCTTCCGGCAGCCTGCCCGGACGTGCCACGACCCCGGCGCGCCGCCAGCGCACCGGGGTCGTAGGGACTGCCGGCTCTGCCCGGCAACGGCCACCGCGTTCCCCTCTGTCGGACGCGGTGGCCGCGTCTCGCGTCGGGAGCCCTCCCCCGAGGGCTCCCGACTCTCAGGAGTGGTTCCCCTCAGGAGTGGTTCACTCCGTGGCGATCGCGTTGAGCACGTTCATCCGGCCCGCGCGGAACGCCGGGACCAGCGCGGCCACCAGGCCGACGAACGCGGACCCCACGAAGACCATCAGGATCGTCGGCCACGGGATCTCCAGCACCTTCAGACCCTCCAGCGCCAGCAGCTTCTGCGCGGTGGCACCCCAGCCCATGCCCAGGCCGAGCCCGAGCAGCGCGCCGAAGAGCGCGATGACGACCGATTCCAGCCGGATCATCCGGCGCAGCTGCCGCCGGGAGAGACCGATGGCCCGCATCAGGCCGATCTCCCGGGTGCGCTCGACGACGGAGAGGGCGAGGGTGTTCACGACGCCGAGGACGGCGACGATGATCGCCAGGGCCAGCAGCCCGTAGACCATGTTGAGCAGCTGCCCGACCTGGTCCTGGAGGCTCTGCTTGAAGTCGGCCTGGTCCCGCACCTTGTACTGCGGGTACGACTCCAGCCCGGACTTCAGCGCCGCGTACGCCTCCTTCTCCTGACCGTCCACCGCCTTGCCGAACATGATGTCGTTCAGCGGCATGGCGCTCTCCGGCACGTACCGCTTCGCGGTGGCCAGGCTCATGTAGTACGCGCCGTTGTCGATGGACGTCTCGCTGGAGGTGACCGCGCGGAGCGTCAGCCGCGCCGTGCGGCCGTCCTTGAAGGCGACGGACAGCTCGTCGCCCACGGACAGGTCGTACTTCTTCGCGAAGTCCTCGTCGACGGACATCGCGTTCGCCCCGTAAGCCGCCGACAGCTCGCCCTCGACGGTCTCGACCCGCAGGTCGTCGGCGTACGTCGGGGAGGCCGCGGTGACGTCCTTCGCCTCCGTCCGCCGTCCGTCGGCGGTGGTGAGCGACGCGTCGATGATCTTGTACTCGCTGACGTGCTCCAGGTGCGGGGACTGCCGCATCTTCTCGGCCGCGGCCGGGGTGATGGGCGCGCCGGTGTCGGACTGGAGGATGTAGTCCGCGCCGACGGACTTGTCCAGCTCGTCGGTGGCCGAGGCGACCATCGAGGAGCCGACCACCGACAGGCAGGCCACCAGCGCCAGCCCGATCATCAGGGCCGCGCCCGTGGCGCCCGTACGGCGCGGGTTGCGCAGCGCGTTGCGCTCCGCGAGGCGGCCCACGGAGCCGAACAGCCGCAGCACGACCATGCTCAGCACCCGTACGACGACACCGGCGAGCAGCGGGCCGATCATGACGAAGCCGAGCAGGCTGAGCAGCACGCCCAGGGCCAGCATCATCGAACCGGACGTCGCCTTGTCGGCCTGCGACGCCGCGAGGAGCCCGGCCAGCCCGCCCGCGGTGAGCAGCCCGCCCAGCACGCCCCGGACGAGGCCCGCGCGGCCGTCGGCCGGTGTGCCCGCGTCCCGCAGCGCCGCCATCGGCGACACCTTGCCCGCGCGGCGGGCCGGGAGGTACGCGGCGAGGACGGTGACGACGACGCCGAGCACCACACCGATCACGGGGGTGGCGGGCTTCACCGTCAGCTCGGAGGTGTTGAGGTTCATGCCCATGGAGCCCATCAGCTCCATCAGGCCGACGGCGAGGGCGACGCCCGCGCCGACACCCAGCAGGGAGCCGACGACGCCGAGCAGCAGGGCCTCGATCAGCACCGAGCGGTTGACCTGCTTGCGGCTGGACCCGAGGGCCCGCATCAGGCCGATCTCCCGGGTGCGCTGCGCGACGAGCATCGAGAAGGTGTTGACGATCAGGAAGACGCCGACGAGCAGGGCGATCCCGGCGAAGCCGAGCATGGCGTACTTCATGACGTCCAGGAACGAGCCGATGTCCTCCCGTCCGGCGTCCGCGGTCTCCTTCTGCGTCTGGTACGTGAAGGCGCCCGCGCCGAGGGTCCGCGCGACCTGCTGCTTCAACTCCCCGTCCGCGACGCCGCCTTCGGCGGTCACGGCGACGTTCGTGAACACGTCGGGGGCGCCGAGCAGGAACTTCTGCGCGGTCGCCGTGTCGAAGTACACGATGGCCGCGCCGGGGTTGGTGACCTGGAACGTGGCGATGCCGGTGATCTTCGCCGTACGGTCGCCGGTGACGGCGATGGTGCGCAGCTCGTCGCCCAGCTCCAGACCGTGCTTGTCGGCGGTGTCGGCGTCGACCATGATCTCGTCCGGTGCGCGCGGTGCGCGGCCGGAGGTGATGTCCATCGACTTGCGGTCGTTGGCCGTCCAGTTCCCGGCGATGGTCGGGGCTCCGGTGGAGGAGCCCATGTTCTCGTTGTCCTTGTCGACGACCGTGACGCTCATGCTCGTCACGACGCCCTCGGCGGCCTTGACGCCCTCCGCCTCCCGCACCTGCTCGACGGTCCCGGCGGGCAGCGCGGCGGGCTTGCCGTTCCGCGGCTGCTCCTCCTCGCCCTTCGCGCCCTTCGGGGAGACGGTGACGTCGGCGGAGGTGGCCGCGAAGAGTTTGTCGAAGGTCGAGTTCATGGTGTCCGTGAACACCAGCGTGCCGCAGACGAACGCCACCGAGAGCAGCACGGCTATCGCGCTGAGCGCCATGCGGCCCTTGTGCGCGGCGAAGTTGCGCATCGAGGTTCTGAGGATGGTCACGACACCCTCCCGAAGGTGTCGAAGCTCTTCATGCGGTCGAGGACGGCCTCGGCGGACGGGCGGAGCATCTCGTCCACGATCCGGCCGTCCGCGAGGTAGAGCACCCGGTCCGCGTACGAGGCGGCCACCGGGTCGTGCGTGACCATGACGATGGTCTGGCCCAGCTCGTCGACGGAGCGGCGGAGGAAGCCCAGCACCTCGGCCCCGGCGCGGGAGTCCAGGTTCCCGGTGGGCTCGTCGCCGAAGATGATCTCCGGTCGGGCGGCGAGCGCGCGGGCCACGGCGACGCGCTGCTGCTGGCCGCCGGAGAGCTGGTTCGGCCGGTGCTTGAGGCGGCCGGAGAGGCCCACGGTCTCCACGACCTGGTCCAGCCACCGCTGGTCGACCTTGCGGCCCGCGATGTCCATGGGCAGCGTGATGTTCTCGACGGCGTTGAGAGTCGGCAGCAGGTTGAACGCCTGGAAGATGAAGCCGATGCGGTCGCGCCGCAGCCGGGTCAGCTTCTTGTCCTTCAGCGAGGTGATCTCCTGGTCACCGATGCGGATCTGGCCGCTGGTGACGGAGTCCAGCCCGGCCAGGCAGTGCATCAGGGTCGACTTGCCGGAGCCGGACGGCCCCATGATGGCGGTGAAGGCACCGGCGGCGATGTCGACGTCGACCCGGTCGAGGGCGACGACACGCGTGTCCCCCGAGCCGTACGCCTTGACGACCTGCCGTCCTGCGGCGGCAACGGCCGTACGCCCTCCACTGCCCCCGGTCCTGGGATTCGCTACAGCCGTTGTCACAGTCATGACTCCTCACAGATGTCCCCCGGGAGTCGTCCTCCCGTGAGCAATGAGCTTGCTGGAAACGGGGGCTGCGTCGCGATGGTGTTCAGCGCAGTCTTCGGCGGGGGTTTTCCCTACCCCGCGACGTGCGGCAACCCGTATAAGCAGAGGTTAAGGAGGTGCGGGCGCCCTCCTCGTCGTACGCGGGGACGAACCGGGTCCCCGGTTCCGTGGGTGACGACCCTTAGGGGAGTACGGGGGTGCGGGCGGCGTCGTCTCGGGGGTGCGCGCGGGCGGGCGGACGTACGGCGCGCGCGGCGCGCGTACGGGAAGCGGGTGTACGACGGCGAGCGCCCGCGCGGCGGCAGCGCGGGGAACGAGGAGCCGGGGCCCGGAGCGCGGGGCCCGCCCCACCGGGGAGCGGGCCCGGCGGTCCGGGCCCGGAGGGCCTACGGAACGGTCAGCCGGACCGGGCGCACGCCCCCGACGAGGGTGGCCAGGGCGGCGTCGATGTCCGCCCCGAGGTACCAGTCGCCGGTGTGGTCGAGGCCGTAGACCCGGCCCTCGGTGTCGATGGCGAGCAGCGCCGAGTCCCCGGCCTCCGCGCCCAGCGGGGCGATCTCCGTCTCCAGGGCGCGGCCGAGGTCGGAGAGGGTACGGGCGGCGTGCAGCCCCCGCAGCGGGTCGATGCGCAGCGCCGACGGCGCCAGCTCCAGGCCGGGGCCCGTGGGCGCGATGTCCAGGCTGCCGAACTCCGCCCACGCCTCCACCGCCGCCGGGAACAGGGCGTGCTGGTGGCCGCCGGACGAGGCGTACCCGCGCAGTTCGTCCGCCCACTCCTCGGCCTGCCGCATGTCCCAACGGCCGGGCCGCCAGCCCGCGGCGCGCAGCGCGGCGTCCACGGCGACGGAGAAGCGGGTGGCGGGCGGACGCTCGTACGGGCGGGTCAACGGGCCTCCTCCGGGCCGACCGCGCGGACGCCGAAGTGGGCGAGCAGCGGGCCGCAGGAGCGGCAGGGCGGCGCGTACCCGCCGTGCAACGGGTCGCCGTCCTCCCGGATGTGACGGGCGGTCAGCTTCGCGTGCTTGAGCGCGCGCTTCGCGTCGCCGTGCCCGAACGCCTTGCGGGCCGCCCGCCCCTTGCGGGACTCCTCGGCGGTCGCCAGCAGCCGGGAGAGGAGCAGCGCCTCGGGGCAGCGGCCGTCGTGCCGCTCGCTGCGGTCGGTGCCGAGGGTGTCGAGGAAGTCCCGTACGAGCGGGTGGAGTTCGGTGGGCTGGTCGCCCTTGCTGCCGGTGCAGGTGAGCCGCGTGCCCCGGACGGAGAGGACGGCGGCGACGGCGGGCAGGATGCCGTCGCGGCGGTGCCGCAGGGCGGGCGTCCCGGCGGCGCCGGTCCCGGTGGGGTCGACGGGGTCGGCGTCGGGCGCGTGGTCGAGGAGCGGGGCGTGGCCCGGGGCGGCCGAGGGGAAGGGGGCGCCGGGGCGGGGCCCGGCGGGGTGCGCGTCGGGCACGAACCCGTCGGGGGCGTAGCTGTCGGGGGCGTGGCCGTCGGCGCCGAAGCGGGCCCGGTCGTAGCCGTCCCGGGTGGAGGGGACCGGCGTGAAGACGTCCTGGTCGTACGGGTCCCCGTACGCGTCCTGCCCGTACGCGTCCGCCGCGCGCGCGTCCGGAGTGAACGGGCCCTGCCCGAACCGGTCCGGCCCGAACCCCCCGGTCCCGAACTCCCCGGCCCCGAAGCCGTCCGCCGCGAAGCCGCCCACCACGGCCCCGGGCGCCGCCGGGTGGTCCGGCAGGGAGAGGCGGGAGACGTCCAGCAACGGGAGCGTGGGGCCGGTGGACGCCGTCGCCGTACGCCCCTTCGCCGCGCGCTCGGCCGCCGGACGCTCCGTCAGGGACGGGTCGCTGCCGGAACGTTCCCCCTGGTTCCCGGCCTGCGCTGACCGGAAGAGGCCGCGACGCGGATCGTCCCCTCCGGCCCCGTCGTCCATCCCGGTCGGATGGTGTGGTGCGATGTGCATGGTCGTACTTCCTCCCCGTGATCTCCATGTGTGGAGATCACGCCCAGTATGCATGGTGGCCTCCGGCGCCCTCCCGGCCCTGGTCAGGCGTACGCGCCCGGCTCGGCGGACGCGTACCGCGTGTGCGAGCGGCGCGTACGGCGGGTGTGCGCGGCGGGTACGGCGGGTGCGCACCGCGACTGCCGCGCCGGTTCAGCCCTCGCCGGTCGCGGCGCGCAGCGCGCGGAGCGAGTCGCGTGTCCAGTGCGCCAGTTCGCCGTCGTCGGGGTCCGCGACCCAGCGGGCGAAGCCGACCTTGAAGGCGGCGATGCCCGCCTCCGCCGTCAGGCTCGCGGCGGGTTCCGCGACGCCGCGCCCCCGCAGCGCGACCGTGAGCGCGTCCGCGAGGGAGGCGAGCTTGACGAGTTCGCGTTCGCGCAGCTCCGCGCTGGCGGCGATGACGGCCTGCCGTCGCCGTACGAACTCCAGGCGGCCCGTGAACCCTTCCGCGATCGCGTCCAGCCCGACCGCGACGGCGTCGATCGGCGCCGCGGACCCCGGTGCCTCCGCGACGGCCGCCGCGAACGCCTCCGCCATCTCCCGCGAGCCGCCGAAGAGGACCTCGCGCTTGTCGGCGTGGTGCCGGAAGAAGGTGCGCTCGGTGAGTCCGGCGCGTGCGGCGATCTCCGCGACGGTCGTCTGCTCGTACCCGCGCTCGGCGTACAGCTCCAGTGCCGCCTTCACCAGGCGCCCGCTCGCGTCCGGCTGCCATCTGCTCATGCGCGGAATCCTACGCGGCGGAAACATCCACGACAGTCACTGACATCAGATGCTACGGTCGAAGACAGTCACTGACATCGCCGTGATCGGCATCGACACTTCGGGGTTCTCCCATGCGCTACTTCGTGACCGGGGCTTCCGGCTGGATCGGCTCCGCACTCGTCCCCCAACTCCACGACGCGGGCCACCAGGTCGTCGCGCTCGCCCGTTCCGACGCGTCCGCCGCCGCCCTCACCACCGCCGGGGCGGAGGTCGTCCGCGGCGGGCTCGACGACCTCGGCCTGCTGGCCGAGACCGCCGCCGCGACGGACGGCGTCATCCACCTCGCGTTCCGGCACGACCTCGCGTTCTCCGGCGACTTCGCGGGCGCCGGGGCGGCCGACCGCCGCGCCGTCGACACCTTCGGCGACGCCCTCGCGGGCACCGGCCGCCCCTTCGTCCTCGCCAACGGCGTCGTCGGGCTCGCGCCCGGCCGCGTGGCGACCGAGCGGGACATGCCGGTGCCGGACGGCTCCCCCGCCTCCGTACGGGCGACCACCGCGCGGGCCGTACTGGACCTGGCCGACCGCGACGTGCGGTCCTCCGTCGTACGGCTCTCCCCCACCTGCCACGGCGAGGGCGACGGCGGGTTCCTCGCCGCGCTCGTCGCGGCCGCCCGACGCGGCGGCTTCTCCGGCTACCTGGGCGACGGCACCAACCGCTGGCCCGCCGTCCACCGGACCGACGCCGCCCGACTGTTCCTGCTGGCGGCCGAACGGGCCCCCGCCGGGTCGGTGCTGCACGGCGCGGCCGAGGAGGGCGTACGCCTCCGCGACGTGGCCGAGGTGATCGGCCGCCACCTCGACCTGCCCGTACGGCCCGTCGCCGCCGAGGACGCGGCCGGGCACTTCACCTGGCTCACCCCCTTCCTCGGCCTCGACAGCGCGATCTCCCACGAGCTGACCACCGAACTGGTGGGCTGGCGGCCGACCGGCCCGACCCTGCTGGAGGACCTGGAGAAGGGCCACTACTTCCACGCCACCGCCTGACCCCCGGGCCCCGCGCCCCCACCCCGCCCCACCCGCGTGCGACGAGCCGGACCGCACGCGGGTGGCGCGCGTACGGGCCCGGCACCGCGCGCCGCGACCCCGCATCCTGGTGTGATGTACGTCACCCGCGGAGGAAAACCCGCGGCGGGGGCCCGCCGTCTAGCAGGTGTGAGAAGAGACAGGAGAACGCCGGATCGGCTGGACGAGGAACGACTCGTCCGGCTGGTGGGCAAGGGCGACCGCGCCGCGTTCGAGGAGCTGTACCGGCGCACCGCGCCGTGGCTGGCGGTGCGCCTGCGCCGCCGGTGCGCGGACGAGCAGATCGTCGCCGAGGTGATGCAGGAGACGTACCTGGCGGTGTGGCGGGCGGCGGACGCGTTCGCGGGCAGCGCGGTCGGCGGCACCGCCGTCGGCTGGCTGTGGACGATCGCGGCCCGTCGCCTCGTGGACGCCTTCCGGCGCCGCGCCCACCACGCCGAGCCGCCCCCGGCGGCCGCGCCGCGCGACACCGCGCCGGGCGCGGAGGACGAGGCGCTGGCGGCCCGCGTCGACGGCGACGTCGGTGACGCGCTGCGGCGTCTCGCGCCGGAACTCAGACAGGTCCTCCAGGCCACGGTCCTCGACGGGATGACCGTACGGGAGACCTCCGTCCTGCTCGGGCTGCCCGAGGGCACGGTCAAGACCCGTGCCCGGCGGGCGCGGATCGCGATGCGGAAGGCGTTGACATGAGCGTGGAACACGCGTCGGTGCGGATCATCGACGGTTACGCGCGCGGCGGGGCCGACCTCGCCGCCGACGAGGTGTGGGCCCTGGAGTCCCACCTGGAGACGTGCCCGACGTGCCGCGTCCGGCTGTCGGACGCGGTCGCCACCGGGGCGCCGGACGTCGTGTCGCTCGTCGACACCGTCTGGTCCGAGGTCGCACCGCGCCTCGACCCGGCCGCCACCATGCGGGCCCGGCGGAAGGCCGCCGGCGTGTCCGTACGGCTGCCCGCGCGGTCGCGGTCGGCGCTGTGGCGGTGGCTGACCCCGGCGATGGCGCCGTGGCTGGCGATGGCGGTGGCGGTGACGTTGACGGCGTACGTGCTGGACACCTTCGACGACGGCATCGACGACGTCTCCGTGCTGCTCCTCCTCGCGCCGGTGCTGCCGGTGCTCGGCGTGGCGGCGTCCTGGTCGCGCGGCCTGGACCCGGCGTACGAGCTGACGGCCGCCGCCCCCCGCGCGGGCCTCGAACTGGTGCTGCGCCGGACGGCGTCCGTGCTGGCCGTGGTCGTGCCCGCGCAGCTGCTGGTCGGCGGCGCGACGGGGGTGTCGGTCGCGCAGTGGCTGCTGCCCTGCCTGGCGTTCACCTCCGCGACGCTGGCGCTCGGCGGTGTCGTCGGGGTGACCCGCGCCGCCGCCGCGCTCGTCGTGGTGTGGAGCGCCGCGGTACTGGCCCCGACGCTCGCCACCGGCCGTACGGCCGCCGCGCTCGACGCGGACGCCCTGCCCGGCTGGGCCCTGCTCCTCACCCTCGGTACCGGTGTCGTGGTCGCCCGCAGGGGCGCGTACTCCGTGCTGGGAGCCCATCGATGAACCTCGGAAAGGACGACCGCATGATGTCCGCGGTGAGCGCGGCCGAGCTCGCGCCGAAGACGTACGCCTGGGAGATCCGGGCCACCGGTCTGAAGGTACGGGCCGGGCGCGGCAAGATGGCCGTCGACGGGCTCGACCTCACGCTGGGCACCGGCGTGCACGGCCTGCTCGGGCCCAACGGCGCGGGCAAGACGACCCTGATCCGCGCGCTGGCGACCGTACTGCGGCCCGCGGGCGGCGAACTGGAGCTGTTCGGCCGGCACGTCGGTGGCGCGGGCGCAGCCGGGAAACGGGGCGGCGGGAGCGGCGCCGGGCACCGGAGCGGTTCGGGCCGGCACCGGGAGCTGCGGCGGCGGATCGGGTATCTGCCGCAGGAGTTCGGCTACTACAAGCGGTTCACGGTGCGCGAGTTCGTCGAGTACATGGCGTGGCTGAAGGAGGTCCCCAAGAAGGACGTCCCGGCGGCCGTGCAGCGCGCGGTGGAACGGGTCGGCCTGGCCGACCGGGCCGACGCGCGCATGAAGACCCTGTCGGGCGGCATGGTGCGGCGGGCCGGGATCGCCCAGGCGATCGTCAACGACCCGTCGGTGCTGCTCCTGGACGAGCCGACCGTCGGCCTCGACCCGGGCCAGCGGCTGCGCTTCCGGGAACTCCTCGTCCAACTGGGCGCGGACACCTGCGTCGTCGTCTCGACCCACCTCGTCGAGGACGTCGCCGCCGCCTGCACCGACGTGGCGCTCGTCGCCGACGGCCGCCTCGTCTTCACGGGTACGCCCGACGACCTGGCCGAGGCGGGCAGTCCCGACCACGTGGGCGACACCCCGCTGGAACGCGGCTACTCGGCGCTGCTCCACGACCCCGCCCAGGAGAGGAGCGCCTGGTGAACGCCCGTGTGCTGCGCACCGAGTTGAGGCGTTCCGTCGCCCCGTGGGCCGGTGTGCTCACCCTGGCGATCCCGGGCGCGTTCCTGTACCTGCTGAACGGGGAGTGGACGCGGGACACCACGGCGTGGACCGCGCAGTGGACGTCCCTGGGCCTGTGGACCCGGCAGTCGCTCGCGTACCTGTGGCCGATCGTGATCGGACTCGGGGCGCTCCAGGGCCTGCGCGACCACCGTTCGAAGATGCCGGAGCTGCTGGCGAGCACGCCGCGGCCCGGCTGGCACCGTGCCGCCGTCACGGCGGGCGCCGCCGCGGCCACGCTCGTCTCGGCCTTCGGGCTGCTCGTCCTCTCGGGCGCGGTCCAGGTCTCCGGCAGCACCGGGTACGACCACCTCGGGTGGCTGCCGATCACGCTGCTGGGCGCGGCGTTCCTGGTCGCGGGCGCCGTACTGGGCATGGGCCTCGGGCGGTCGCTGCCGTCGCTGCTCACACCGCCCGGGGCGGCGATCGCCGCGTTCGCGTTCACGACGCTCCTGCACGTGTCGGTGGGGCAGCGGGAGACGACCTCGCCGGACGGGTACTCCTTCACGCAGCCGAAGCGGATCTCGCTGCTGTCCCCGGCCCCGGAGAACGTGGAGAGCGTCTTCACCACGCTGTCCGGCTCCGTGCACGCCGGGCAGACGCTCTGGGTGCTCGGCCTCGCCGCCACCGGTTTCGCCCTGCTGGTCGCCGTGACCGCGCGGGCCCGGCTGCTCGCCCTGACCCCGCTGCTGGCGGGTACGGTCCTCGCCCTGCTCGTCCTCCCCACCTCGCCGGACCGGATGTACGTGAGGGACGAGGCCGCCTCGGAACTGGTCTGCGACGGCCCGGTCTGCGTGGCGAACGCCCACCGCGACCGGCTCGACGAGACGGCGGACTCCGGCCGGAAGGCGCTGCGCGAACTGCGCGCCGTGCTCGGCGACGACGCGCCGCGCTCCGTACGGGAGATCACCGCCGTGCAGGACAAGGGCACGTACGAGCAGCGGTCCCGGAAGACCGTCCTCTTCGGCTTCGACGACCTGCTCCTCGGCTCCGGGCCGGAGGAGCTGACCCGGGGCCTGGTCGCCAAGGGACTGGTGCCGGGCTGCACCCCGGTCGGACTGCTCGGCTTCGGGAGCGACGAGTACGCGCAGGTCGTCTCCGCGGCCTGGGTCTTCGGGGACTTCCGGCCGCTGCCCGGCATGACGGACGGGTACTCGCGGGCGGCCCTCGACGACGAGGTGCGGCCGGTGTGGGAGAAGTTCGCCGCGCTGCCGCGCGCCGAGCAGACGGAGCGGATCGAGGCGATGCGCGCCTCCGCGTTCTCCTGCGACGACAAGGCGTTCGACGCGCTGAAGGGGGGCGCGTCCAGGTGAGGTGGCTGACGCTGTACGCGCGGTCCCGGCAGGTGCCCGCGTCGCTCGCCGCGACGCTGCTCGCCGCGACGGTGCTGTGGGCGTTCGCGGGGGACGGCGGGGGCGGGCCCGGCGATCCGCGCCCGGCGGCCTTCCTCCTCACGACCGGGGTGATGGCCTTCTCCGTCGGGCTCAGCGGGCAGGACCCGGCGCTGGACCGTACGGCCGCGACCCCGTGGCCGTACCGCCGGGCCGCGCACGTGGTGCTCGCCGCCACGACCGTCGGCGCGACGCTGCTGCTCCTCCAGACCGCGGGCGACCCCATGGCGACGACCGCGTTGGTCGTACGGGACTGCGCGGGCCTGACGGGGCTGGCCGCGCTGGGCGCGGCACTGTCCGGCGGGCAGTACGCGTGGACGCTGCCGTTCGGCTGGCTCGCGTTGGCGTACTTCGCGCCGCTGGGGCAGAGCACGCTGGGCCGGGTGGCGACCTGGCCGGTGCAACCGCCGGGTACGGAGGCGGCCACCTGGACGGCGCTGGCGCTGGCGGGCGCGGGCACCGTGGCGTACGCGGTGGCGGGGCCACGGCAGTAGCGGCCACGGCCGGGGGGCCGCGCGAGGAGGTGTCCCGCGCGGGCCACCGGCGGGCGGGGGGCGCGCGTACGGGCCGGTGGCAGCACCGCCACCTTCCTCTCCGTCGGCGTCACCGGAGCCCCGGCGCCCGTGCCGGGAACCGTCGTCGAGGGTCAGTGGCGGAAGCTCGCCGGGGCCGCCCGCCCGTGACCCCGGACACACCCGGCGGGCGCCCCCGGCACGTACCGGCGGCAAGTCCGGCACGTGGGCGGCGTACGGGCGGCCCGGGTGATCAGCGGTGACGATGACTGGCCGTTCCCCGACCGCTTAGTCTGTGCGTGACAGCCGGATGCAGCAGGGGGCTAACGTCATGACGACTGGTCGGCTCGGGCAACACGCCGCGCCACCGAACACGGCCTACGCCGGGCAGGCCGTGAACTTCCCGGACCCGGTCCGGGCCGCGCGTCACCCCCGCGGGGTGCGGGTGGACGAGCGTGGTTTCCCGGTGTTCTCGCCGTACGCGTGTGCCGCCGCCGAGATAGCCGAGCCCCCCGAGGGCTTCGGCGTCGACGAACTGCGGCTCACCGACTTCGTGTCCGCCAACGCCGCCCTGCACGCCTCCGGACACACGATGTGGGCCGATCTGCCCTCCGTCGCCACGCCGCACGGCTGGACCTGGCACCACGTCCCGCACACGCGGCGCGTCGAGCTGGTGCCCGTCGAGATCAAGGCGCTGCTGCGGCACCACGGCGGGCTCGCGACGGCCACCGTGGACCACGGCAAGCGCGGCACCCGGCCGCTCCAGGAGACCCGGCCCGCGCACTTCGCCCTGCCCGACGGACCCGCCGTGACCGAGGGGCTCGTCGTCGAGGCCGAGGAGAAGCTCGGCTACCGGCTCCCCACCGCGTACCGCGCCTTCCTGAAGGCCGCGGGCGGCAGCGCGCCGCGCGGCGTCGCGCTCGACGCGGAGCTGGGGCTGCTGGTCGACCAGCCGTTCTTCACCCTCCGCGGCAAGCCCGCGCTCGACGACCTCGTCTACATCAACAAGTGCCTGCGCGACCACTTCTCCAAGGACTACCTGAGCGTCGCCTTCGTCCAGGGCGGGATCGTCGCCGTGAAGGTACGGGGCGACCGCGTCGGCACGGTCTGGTTCTGCCCGTACGACGACGCGCGGGACCGGGACGGCATGGACGTACGGGAGCGGCTGGACACGCTGCTGCTGCCGTGCGGTGCCGACTTCGACGACTTCCTGCTGCGGCTCGCGGGCAACCCCCCGGAGCTGGCGACCGTGGCGGATCTGATGGTGGACGGCGGCTTCGCCCGCGCCGTCCCGGTGGAGGGGTGACGGCGCAGTGGTGACGTACGCACAGGCCCAGGAGCGCGCCGAGCGCTGGATCAACGGGGACGTGCCCGTCTACCAGCAACGCGAGGTGCGCGTCCAGGAGTTCGGCCTCGGCTACGTCGCCTGGTCCGAGGCCCGGCAGGGCGGCCCCGTCTCCGAGGGCGCGCGCAGCCGGATGGTGATCGCCCGCGACACCGGCGACGCCACGCTGTGGCCCGGCCTGCCCGTGGACGAGGTGATCCGGCGGTACGAGCAGGAGTACGGCGCCGACGCGGAGCGGTCCCGTCCGGCGCCGCCGCGCGAGCCGCTCGACCTGGAGGCGACGTCGTTCCTGCTGACGCCCCCGGAGTGGCTCCAGGAGGCCGCCGACCGGATGGGCGTGCCCGACAACCGGCCGGGCCGGTCGGCCACACCGCCACCGCGCGCCGCGGCACCGGCCGCGGACGCGAACCCGTGGGACGCGGCCGACACCAGCAGCACGAACGCGTACACCGGGCAGGAGCCGCCCGCCACGGTCTTCGCGCCGCCGATCAGCGGCAGTGACGACGACGACACGCCCCCGCCGCCGAGTTCGGAGGCGAAGACGGCGCTGATGCCGGAGGGCAGCGGGCTGCCGAAGACGGCGGTGTCGCCGGTGCTGAAGCGGGACCGGGCCGGGTCCTCGTCCGACCCCACCCCGCCGCCCGCGTCGGCCACGCCGCCGCCGTCCACACCCTCGCCGTCCTCCGCCACGTCCGCGCCGTCCTCGTCCTCTTCGGCGCCCTCGGCGCCGTCCTCCGCGCCGTCGCCGGGGTCCGGCCCGGCGGGCCCGTCCGGGGACGGGACGCGGACGCCCCCGCCGCCGTCCACGCCGCCCACTCCGCCGGGCGGCACCGGCGGTGGCGCGCACCACGCCGCGACCGTGCTCGCCGATCCGTCGCAGGGCGGCGGCTCGTACGGTGGCTCGTTCGGCGGCTCCCAGGGCTCGCAGGGCGGCCGGGGTGCCCAGGGCGGCACCCCGCCGCCGCCCTCCGCACCGCCCGCGCCGCTCGCGGCCGACGCCGCCACCGACCGCGCCCAGCGCGGCTCCTCCCCCCGCCCGTCGCGCGGCGGCGGCCCCGCCGTACCCCCGCCGCCGGGCGCGCCCGGCACGCCGGGCGCCCGCCCGGGCACGGGCGGCGGCCAGGCGCCGGGCACCCCGGCGGGCGGCTACGCACCGACGCAGCTGGTCTCCGCCGACGACGTGGCCGGTCAGGCCGGTCCCGCCACCGGCGGCAGCGCGGCCGACGGCGGCACCGGCGGTCCCGGCCACGGCGCCGTCCACCACGCGGCGACGGTCCTCGCGGACCCGTCGCAGGGCGGCGGCTCGTACGGCGGACCGGGCGGCACCCCGCCGCCCCCCACCGGCCCCGCGGCCCCCGGCGGTCCGGGCGGCGTGCACCACGCCGCGACCGTGCTGGCGGGCCCCGCGCAGGGCGGCCCCGGCGCCCCGCCGCCGCCCGCTCCCCCGCCCCCGGCGCCGGGCATGCCCCCGGCGCCCGCACCCGGGCCCGCGGGCGGCCCGCCCCCGGCGTACGGCTATCCGCCCCAGGGCGGCCAACCGGCCGTCGGCCCCGGCTACATGGCGGTCCTGCGGTACCGCGCGGCCGACGGCTCCGAGCAGCAGCTGATCCGCCGCTCGGCACCCGGCACCCCGCACCCGGAGTGGCAGATCCTGCACGAGCTGCGCGGCATGAACGTGCCGCCGCAGCAGGTGCTGGAGCTGCACACCGAGCTGGAGTCCTGCGACCTGCCGGGCGGCTACTGCGCCCGCATGATCCGCGAGACGTGGCCGCAGGTACGGGTCAGCCACACCGCCGCGTACGGCCGCGACCACGCGTCCCGGCAGCAGGGCATGCGCCATCTCGTCGAGCACCAGGGCGAGTTGCACCAGGTGGCGGACGCGCCGCCGCGGCACGCCCCGAACCGGATGCCGCTGCCGCACGTCCAGCCCGCGCCGCCGGTGCCGCCGGACGCGATCGGGCACGAGCTGCTCCAGGCGTTCGCGCCGCAGGGCGTGTTCCGCTTCGACCAGCGCGCCGTGTCGCGGCAGGGCGTGCCGGACCTCGTGGGCCAGGTGCTGGTCTGGGCGGGTCTGCCGATCGACTTCGGGCCGTTCTTCTGGGGCCAGGCGCAGCCGGGCCGCCCGGTGCCCACCCTGGCCGAGCTGGCCCAGGAGCGCGGCGTGCGGCCCGCCCCCGACGCCGGTTCGTACCTGGTGATGGGGAACGACTTCGGGCGCCAGCTGTGCGTGCAGTACGGCACGGCGCACATCGTCGCCGTACCGCTGGAGGCGGGCCCCGGCGGGCAGTCGACGCCGCCGCAGTTCGTGAACACGGGACTGCCCGAGTTCGTACGGTGCATGGCGATGCTCGGCCGCATGTGGCGGCTTCGCTACGGGTTGACGCCGGAGCAGGCGGGCCGCTGGACCGTCGACTTCCAGACGCAGCTCGCGATGCTGGACGGCGCGTCGCTGGCGTCGCCGGAGAACTGGTGGTCCGTGCTGCTGGAGCAGATGTGGGACGGGCTGTTCTGACCGCGCGCGGTACGGCGGTACGGCGGGCTGACCGGGCGTCGCGCGACGGCGACGACCGGTCCGACGTTCACCCACACGGGTGAGCTGCGGCCTTGGTGCGCCCGCACCCGCCGTACCTCGCCCCGGACTGCACGGACCCCTACGAAACCGCTGGTCAGAGCGGTAGGCTCGGACACCGCGGCAGCTCGTGCGCCGAGCCGCCGCACGTGGGGTTTTTGATCAGATGCGAGGGGATGTGGCGATTACGGCCGCGCCGCGCGCGTGACGCATCCTGGAACGTGCACACGGGCGGACCCGCCGCGCTCCGCACGCACCACCGCGACCGCGCCACCGCCGAGGACGCCACGCCACCCGTCGTGTCGCCGAACGAAGCTGAGTGAAGGGGCTCTCATGAGTACGTCGTCGCCGCACGGTTTCGTCGTCGTACGCCGCGGCTACCGTCCCGCGGAGGTCGACGGCCGCGTCGCCGACCTGGGCGAGGAGCGGCAGTTCGCGCAGGCGCGGGCCGCCGAGCTGACCGCGCTGGCGGACGAGGCGGCCGCCGAGGCCGAGCGGCTGCGCCGGGTCGTCGCCACGCTGCCGGAGCAGACGTACGAGACGCTCGGCAGGCGCGCGCAGCTGATACTGGCCACCGTCGAGGAGGAGGCCGCGGCCGTACGCGCCGCCGCCGAGGAGGCGGCCCGGCAGGCCACGGAGGACGCGGAGGCGTACGCGGGCGAGACCCGGCGGGCGGCGCAGTCCGCGGCCGAGAAGCGGCGCGCCGAGGCCGAGGACGCGGCACACCAGGAGCTGACCAACCGGCGGAACAACGCCGACGCCCTGCGGGAGGCGGCCCGTTCGGAGGCGGAGGCGCTGCGCAAGGCGGCGGCGGACGCGCTGGAGGAGCGGGACCGGCGGTGCTCCGCCCTGCTGGCCGACCAGCAGCGCGACCACGCGGCGCGGTCGGAGGCGCTGGACCGCGAGTTGGCCGACCGGGCGCGGAAGTCCGCGGCCCGGGTCGAGGAGCTGGACGAGCACGCGCGCCGGTTGCTCGTGGACGCGCAGCGCTCGCACGCGGAGGCGCAGGAGGCGGCCCGGCAGACGCAGGAGGACGCGGACGCGCAGAGCGCGTCGTTCCTCGCCAGGGCCCGTTCGCAGCAGGACCGCATCGAGCGCGAGACGGACCGGGTGCGGCGGGAGCACGCGGAGCGGATGGACGAGCTGCGCGCCCGGATGACGCACATCCGCAACAGCCTGGCGACGCTCACCGGCAGGGCCGTCGAGGAGCCGCCCCCGGCGGTCCCGGCGCAGACGCGGGCCACCGACCACTAGGCGATGTCCGGGCCGTACGGCGCGCGCGGCGGTGCGGCCCTCAGGCCACGCCGCCGTCCCCTCGCGGGATCACCGCGGACACCCGGAAGCCGCCCGCGTCCGTCGGTCCGGACACGAAGACGCCGCCGAGCGTCGTGACGCGCTCGCGCATGCCCACCAGCCCGTTGCCGCCGCTCGGCAGGCCCGCGTCGGCCCCGCCCTCGGCGGGCGGCTCGTTCTCCACCTGGAGGGCGACCTCGGCCTCGCGGTGCGCGAGGCGGACGCGCGTACGGGCTCCGGCTGCGTGCTTGTGCACGTTCGTCAGCGCCTCCTGCACCACGCGGAACGCGGTCTGTTCGACATCCGCCGCGTACCCGCCGTGGGTGCCCTCCACCGTCAGCTCGACGGCCATGCCCGCCTCGCGGGACTGCCCCACCAGCACGTCCAGCTCCCCGAGCGTGGGCCCGCGGCCGTCGGGCACGGGCGCGGCGGGCGCGGTGGCGACCCCGGTGGCGGCCCCCGGCCCGGTGGTCGGCCCGGCGGTGGGCGCACCGGCCGGGGCCGGGGCGGAGCCGGGCACCGGGGCTGCCGCCGCGGGCACGGCGGCGGCAGCGGCCGCGGCGGCCGGGGTCGTCTCGTACGACGGGTCGCCGGAGCGCAGGACGCCCAGCATGGTGCGGAGTTCGGTGAGGGCGCGGCGGCCCATGTCACCGACGAGCGCCGCGTTCCGCGACGCCTTCTCCGGGTCCTTCAACGTGATCGTCTGGAGCGCCGAGGCGTGCACGACCATCAGGCTCACGCGGTGCGCGACCACGTCGTGCATCTCCCGGGCGATCCGGGTCCGCTCCTCGTTCCGCGCCCACTCGGCGCGTTCCTCCGCGCGGTCGGCCAGGAGGGACAGCTCGCGTTCCAGCCCGTCGGCGCGCTCCCGCAGGCTCTCCACGAGCCGTCGCCGCGCGCCGACGTACAGGCCGAGCAGGACGGGCGGCACGGTGAACGCCACGGACATCAGCACGGAGGTCAGCGGGATGAACCACAGCGGCGGGTCGAAGTTCGGTGCCTGGCCGACGCTCTGGTGCATCCGGATGGCGGTGATGACGAAGCAGCCGATCACCTGCATCCCGGCGAGCAGTCCGGTGATGCGGCGCGGTACGTCGGTGGCGGCGAGGGTGTAGAGGCCGACGACGTTGAGCAGGACGCCCATCTCGGCGGGCGTGACGGCGATGGTGACGAGGACGACGAGCACCGGGTAGCGCCGCCGCAGCAGCAGTACGGCGCCGACGACGACGCCCATCAGCAGGGCGAGCGGCAGCGGCACCCCGGTCTCGTCGCTGAACAGCTTGCCCTCGTACGCGCACTCGGCGACGGACAGCACGGCGAGCGTCAGGTCGAGCACGAAGGCGCGGGGCCGTTCCCACCACCACGGGCCGCTCTCCTCGGGCGGCTCGGGGCCGCAACCCTCGTCCCTCGTTCGAACGACTTCCCCCGTCTCGGTCATACCGCCCAGCCTACGACCGCCCGCGACCCGTTTTCCGGCCGAGACGCACAACGTGCGGCGGGTCGCGGGCACCCTCGGCACGCTCGTCACAGCGCTCCCGCACTTCGCTCACGTATACCGTCGCACCGAGGCTGGGTGGTACGGCATAGTAGAGGCGTCGTCCGAGCAGGCCGGACGTGCGTGAGTACCGGCCGACCCGGCGATCCCCTGTGGTGTAATCGGCAACACTGACGGTTTTGGTCCGTCCGTTCCAGGTTCGAGTCCTGGCGGGGGAGCACCGCGCGCCGCCCGTTCCGGCGGCTTCCACGGCGGCCCCGCACGCCGCCGCCCGCCCGTGCGCCCCCTTGCCCGACGCCGCCGCGCGCCGCCCCGGGCCCCGCTCCTCCGGCCGCCCCGCGCGCCCCCGGTATCCTGCGGAGGTCATCCCCACCCGAAGCCGAAGGGCACACCCGTGAGCGCCAATCGCCCGGCAGCCGTCGTCGTTCTCGCAGCGGGTGAGGGCACCCGCATGAAGTCGGCGACCCCCAAGGTCCTGCACGAGATCTGCGGACGGACACTCCTCGGACACGTCGTCGAGTCGTCCCGCGCGCTCGACCCCGCGCACCTGGTGGTGGTCGTCGGGCACGCGCGTGAGCAGGTCTCGGCGCATCTCGCCGGGATCGACGCGGGCGTACGGACCGCCGTGCAGGAGGAGCAGAACGGCACCGGCCACGCCGTACGCACCGGCCTCGACGCCCTCGCGCGTGAGGGCATGACGCTCACCGGCACCGTCGTCGTCACGTGCGGCGACACCCCGCTGCTGACGGGTGCGACGCTGCGCGCGCTGACCGAGGCGCACGCGGCGGACGGCAACGCCGTCACCGTGCTCAGCGCGGAGGTCCCCGACGCGACGGGTTACGGGCGGATCGTGCGCGACCCGGCGGACGGCGCGGTCACCGCGATCGTCGAGCACAAGGACGCGACGGACGCCGAACGGGCGCTGCGCGAGATCAACTCCGGCGTCTTCGCCTTCGACGCGGAGCTGCTGACGGACGCGCTGGCGAAGCTGCGTACCGACAACAGCCAGGGCGAGGAGTACCTCACCGACGTCCTCGGCATCGTGCGTACGGCCGGGCACCGGGTCGGCGCGGCGATCGCCGCGGACCACCGGGAGATCCTCGGCATCAACAACCGCGTCCAACTCGCCGAGGCGCGGCGGCTGCTGAACGGGCGTCTGCTGGAGCGCGCCATGCTCGACGGTGTGACCGTGGTGGACCCGGCGACGACGTGGCTGGACGTGACCGTGTCGTACGAGCCGGACGCCGTCGTGCACCCGGGCACGCAGTTGCTCGGCGGTACGCACGTCGCCGCGGGCGCGGAGGTCGGCCCGCACTCCCGGCTGACGGACACGGCGGTCGGCGCGGGCGCCGTCGTCAGCAACACCGTGGCGCAGGGCGCGGAGATCGGGGCCGGGGCGCAGGTCGGCCCGTACACCTTCCTCCGTCCCGGCACGGTGCTGGGCGGCGGGGTCAAGGCGGGCAGCTTCGTGGAGATGAAGAACGCGACCCTGGGCGAGGGTACGAAGGTGCCGCACCTGTCGTACGTGGGCGACGCGTCGATCGGGGAGCACACCAACATCGGTGCCGCGAGCGTCTTCGTGAACTACGACGGCGTGGACAAGCACCGCAGCACGATCGGGTCGCACTGCCGGACCGGCGCGGACAATATGTTTGTGGCTCCCGTCACGGTCGGGGACGGTGCCTACACGGCCGCCGGGTCCGTGATCACCAAGGACGTACCGCCGGGCTCGCTGGCGGTCGCGCGCGGCCAACAGCGCAATATCGCGGGCTGGGTGGCGCGGAAGCGGCCCGGCAGCGCGGCAGCGCGGGCGGCTGCGGAGGGCTCCGGGGAGCCCTCGACGGAGGGCGGCGAGGAGACCGGTCGGGGCGTCTGAGCGGCGCGACCGGGTAAGCGCCGGGTACGGGCGGGGTTTACGGTGAAGAAGCACCCACGCGAAGCGGAACGCAAGGAGAATGTGCTGTGACCGGGATCAAGACGACCGGCGAGAAGAAGCTGATGCTCTTCTCCGGCCGCGCACACCCCGAGTTGGCCGAGGAGGTCGCGCAGCAGCTGGGTATCAGCGTGGTCCCGACCAAAGCCTACGATTTCGCCAACGGTGAGATCTATGTCCGCTTCCAGGAGTCGGCGCGCGGCGCCGACTCCTTTCTGATCCAGAGCCACACGACGCCGATCAACAAGTGGATCATGGAACAGCTGATCATGATCGACGCGTTGAAGCGCGCCTCCGCGCGCAGCATCACGGTGATCGTCCCGTCGTACGGCTACGCCCGGCAGGACAAGAAGCACCGCGGCCGGGAGCCCATCTCCGCGCGGCTGCTGGCGGACCTGCTGCGGACGGCGGGTGCCGACCGCATCCTCACGGTCGACCTGCACACCGACCAGATCCAGGGGTTCTTCGACGGCCCCGTCGACCACCTCTCGGCACTGCCGATCCTCGCGGACTACGTGGGCGCGAAGGTGGACCGCTCCAAGCTGACCGTCGTCTCGCCGGACGCGGGCCGGGTACGGGTCGCGGACCGCTGGTGCGACCGGCTGGGCGCCCCCCTGGCGATCGTGCACAAGCGGCGCGACAAGGACGTGGCGAACCAGGTCACCGTGCACGAGGTCGTCGGTGACGTCGAGGGCCGCGTCTGCGTGCTCGTCGACGACATGATCGACACCGGCGGCACGATCTGCGCGGCGGCCGACGCGCTCTACGCGCACGGCGCGGAGGACGTGATCGTCACGGCGACGCACGGCATCCTGTCCGGGCCCGCGGGCGACCGGTTGAAGAACTCGAAGGTCAGCGAGTTCGTCTTCACCAACACGCTGCCGACGCCGAGCGAGTTGGACCTCGACAAGATCACGGTGCTGTCCATGGCGCCGACGATCGCCCGCGCCGTGCAGGAGGTCTTCGAGGACGGCTCGGTGACGAGCCTCTTCGAGGAACAGGCGTAGCGGGTACGGGCGTTCCGGGCCCGCCGGATCGATACTGCAAGATCCGGAACGCCGGGCCCGAGCCCGTACGGCGGGGTGCCCGACCCCGTACGACAAGATCGATTTCTGTGCGGCCTCCCCCGCCGAGTAGACTCACCGAGTTGCTCGGCGAGGGAGGCCGCGCCGCACGTCACGGCAGGTGCCGGGCCGTGCGTGAGGCTCTCCGTTATCGACGCGCTCTTCGTAGCAGGCCCGTACGGGCCGCCTGTCGGGTGCCGGGTGACCGCCCACACCGATCCGCGAGATACGAGGAGCGCCACATGGCCGACGTCAACCTCACCGCCACCGTCCGCAGCGAGTTCGGCAAGGGCGCGGCCCGCCGCCTGCGCCGCGAGGAGCGCGTCCCGGCCGTGATCTACGGCCACGGCGCCGAGCCCCAGCACGTCACGCTGCCGAGCTACGACCTGATGATGGCGCTCAAGTCCTCGAACGTCCTGATCAACCTGGACGTCGACGGCAAGAAGCAGCTCGTCATCCCCAAGGACGTGCAGCGCGAGGCGATCCGCGGCTTCCTCGTCCACATCGACCTGCTCATCGTGAAGAAGGGCGAGAAGGTCAGCGTCGAGATCCCGATCCACGTCGAGGGCGAACTCGCCCCGGGCCAGCACGTCCTGGAGCACGGCCTGAACGCGCTGCCGGTCGAGGCCGAGGCCACGCACATCCCCGAGTCGGTCACCGTCTCCGTCGAGGGCCTGGCCGCGGGCGACTCCGTGGCGGCGAAGGACATCAAGCTGCCGAACGGCGCGACCCTGGACACCGACGGCGACACCATCGTCATCCAGGTGCTGGCCGCCCAGGCCGAGGAGCCCGCCGAGGACGGCGAGGGCGACGCCGAGGGCGACGCCGAGTAACCTCCCGTCCCGTACGTCTCCGGCCGCCGTCCCGCGCAGCGTTCGCGGGGCGGCGGCCGTCTCCCACGGCCGCCGGAGGGCCCAGACATGTCGACCAACGCCACCCCGTCGGGCGCCTCTTCGAGCGCGGCGGGCACGGAGCCGTGGCTGATCGCGGGCCTCGGCAACCCGGGCCCGGAGTACGCGGGGAACCGGCACAACGTCGGGTTCATGGTCGCCGACCTGCTGGCGTCCCGCCTCGGCGGCTCGTTCAAGACGCACCGGGCGCGCGCGCAGGTGCTGGAGGGCCGCCTCGGCACGCCGGGGGTCTCCAGCCAACGGGTCGTGCTGGCCAAGCCGATGTCGTTCATGAACGTCTCGGGCGGGCCCGTCACCGCGCTCCGCGACTTCTACCGGGTGCCGGTCGAGCGGATCATCGCCGTGCACGACGAGCTGGACATCGACTACGGCGCGCTCCGCCTCAAGAAGGGCGGCGGCGACAACGGCCACAACGGCCTCAAGTCGATCACCAAGTCCCTCGGCCCCGACTACCACCGCGTCCGCTTCGGCGTGGGGCGCCCGCCCGGCCGGATGGCCGTCGCCGACTACGTGCTGCGGGACTTCGCCACGGTCGAGCGCAAGGAGCTGGACTACTTCGTGGACCGCGCCGCCGACGCCGTCGAGGCGTTGATCACGGACGGCCTGGAGCGCGCGCAGGGCACGTACAACTCCTGACCGGTGGCGGCACGCGGGGGCGTGCGGGCGCGACCGGGAGTGTGGAGAAGTCAAGAAGAACGCGTACGAGCCGTTAACGGACCAAGCGGGCAGCCGACTGTTGACCGGGGGCCCGGCATGGCCGATTATCGCGGCCATGTCACCCAGCACGGTGCGGAGACGCAGCCGCATGCGGCGGGCCGGCGAGAGCGCGTACGGCCTGCTGCTGCTGGCGAAGGCGGGCCTCACGGCCCTGCTGGTGGTGCTGCTGGCGGCGGCGGGCGCCTGGACGTCCTGGGACACCGCGGAGCCCGCGATGTTCCCCGAGGACGGGAAGCGGGGCACGTTCACCGTCGAGAAGTGCGGCACCGACCGGTGTCACGGGTCCTTCACACCGCGCGGCGACGGCGGGCGGGCGCGCGACGGCGTGTCCATCTCCCGTACGGTCGCCGAGGGGCGCGGCAGGACGCTGGACGTGGCGCTGCGCACCGGCTCGGCGGGGGACGGCCCCGACGCGGAGGCCGTACGCACCGGACCGGCCGGGACGCTGTACGCGTGGGTGCCGCTGGCGGGGGCGCTGCTGCTGGCGTCGGTGGTCGTCGCGGGCGGGTTGCGGCTGCGGCGTACGGCCTGGGTGCTGGCGCTGCTGGGGGTGGGCGTGATGGGGGCCTCGGCGCTGACGCTGTGACGGCGGAGGGCGCGTAACCCCTGCGCGTACCCGGGTAGCGGCCTCTGATCCCCTCGCGGGGCGACTCGTTCCGCTTTCGTGACCCTCCGGGACGGAGGCCCCGCGCGAGGCGGTCTTTCGCGACTCAGCGTTGTCACTGCATCGTTATCCCGATGATTCCGCACACCGCGCACGCAACGACGCATACACGACATTCCCTTCTTGACCCGCCCGTCGTGGCACAACAAGCTGTGCCGGACACGGTCTGACCCTCCGGAACCCCCCATTCACCCCCCGAAGTTGGATGGCCCATGCGCGCCTTTCCCCCCGTGTACGCCCTCCCGGCCGCCGCAGCCCTCTTCCTGCTGCCCGTATCCACCGCGCACGCCACTCCCCGGGGCGACAGCGGCACCGTGCGGGTCCACGACACCGTGGACGACACGGAGATCCCGCCCGGCGGCCCCGCCGTCTGCACCTTCTACCTCGTCGGCGAGGGCTTCGACGGCGCCGGTCGCGTCACCTGGCAGATAGCGCAGCGCACCGGGTCGGGCGAGCCCGGCACCGTCGCGGAGACGGGCACGCTGGTGGTCGACGGCGGCGGGTACGGGCGTACCGACGGGCTGTCGCTGGCCGACGGCGCGTACGAACTCTTCTGGGACCTCGGCGCCGACCAACCGCCCACGAGCGGCGGCCCGTTCACCGTCCGCTGCGACGGCGAGGGCGCGGCCGGCGGGGGCGGCGACGGCAAGGCGCCCGGCGGCGGGCCGGACGGCGGTACGGCGCCCTCCGCCTCCGCGCCCGGCGCGGGACGCGACGGCTCCGCCGGGCCCTCCCCCGGCGGGGACCCCGGGCGCGGGTCCGGGACGGACCCCGACGCGCGCGACGCGCCGCAGCGGGACGCCGACCGCGGCGGCGGGCCCGGGACGGCGCCGACCGCGGACGGCCCGGCGGGCCCCGACCCCGCCGTGACGGAGCCCCCCGGCCCGTCACCGCAGGGCGAGGGCGACCTCGCGCGGAGCGGCTCCGACGTGCCCGCGGGCGCGTTCGCCGCGGTGGGCGCCGCACTCCTCGGCGCGGGCGCGTACCTGGTGCTGCGCCGCCGCCGCGCCCCCGGCCCCCGCTGACGCGGACACCGGTCCCCGACCTGACGCGGACACACGGAAGGGCCGCGTGTACGGCATCCCGTACGCGCGGCCCTTCCGCGCGCGTCAGCCCGTGTTGCGCAGGCCCGCCGCCACGCCGTTGACCGTCAGCAGCAGCGCGCGCGACAGCAGCTGGTCCGGCTCCTCGCCGCGCTCGGCCGCCTCCCGCTGCCGGTGCAGCAGCGTCACCTGGAGGTACGAGATCGGGTCCAGGTAGGCGTCCCGGATGCGGAACGTGCGGCGGAGCGCCGGGTTGGCGTCCAGCAACTCGTCCTCGCCGGTGACGCGCAGCACCTCGCTGACGGTCAGCGCGTGCTCCGCCTCGATCGTCGCGAAGACGTGCCGCAGCTCCTCCGGCACGAGCGTGTCCACGTAGTGCCGGGCGATCCGCAGGTCCGTCTTGGCGAGGGTCATCTCGACGTTGGACAGGAAGTTGCGGAAGAAGTGCCAGTGCTCGTGGGCCTCTTCGAGGACGGATTCGAGGCCCGCCTCGCGCGCCGCGCGCAGCCCCGTGCCCACCCCGAACCAGCCGGGCACGATCTGCCGCGACTGCGTCCAGCCGAACACCCACGGGATCGCCCGCAGGCCGTCCAGGCCCGCGCCGCTGTCCGGGCGGCGGGCGGGCCGGGAGCCGAGGTGCAGCTCGGCGAGCTGGTCGACGGGCGTGGAGGCGAAGAAGTACGCGGGCAGGTCCGGGTCCTCGACCAACCGCCGGTACGCGCCGTGCGCCGCGTCGGACACCGTGTCCATCGCGGCGTCCCAGCGGGCCAGCGCCTCGTCGGACTGCCGGGGCGCGGTGTGCAGCGCGGACGCCTGGAGGGTGGCGGCGACGGTGAGTTCCAGGTTCTCCCGGGCCAGGGACGGCACCAGGTACTTGTCGGAGATCACCTCGCCCTGCTCCGTCAGCTTGATCTCGCCCTCCAGCGTGCCCCAGGGCTGGGCGAGGATCGCGTCGTGCGTGGGGCCGCCGCCGCGACCGACGGTGCCGCCCCGGCCGTGGAACAGCCGCAGCCGTACGCCGTGCCGGTGCGCGACGTCGCGCAGGCGCCGCTGCGCGCGGTGGATCTCCCACTGGGAGGTCGTGATGCCGCCGAACTTCGACGAGTCCGAGTAACCCAGCATGACCTCCTGCCGGTCGCCGCGGAGCGCGACCAGGCGGCGGTACGACGGGTCGGACAGCATCGCGTCCAGCAGCTCGTCCGCGATCTTCAGCTCGTCGGTGGTCTCCAGCAGCGGCACGATGCCGATGCGCGCCCACCCGCCGTGCAGGTCGACGAGTCCGGCCTCGCGGGCGAGCACGGCCGCCGCGAACACGTCGTCCGCGCCCTGGCACATGGAGATGATGTACGACTCGATGACCTCGGGCCCGAAGGTGTCGAGCGCCCGGCGGACGGTCTGGAAGACGCCGAGCGTACGCGCGCCCGCGTCGTCCAGCGGCGGCGGCGTGGGCGCCAGCGGGCGCCGCGACCGCAGCTCGCGGGCGAGCAGGCGGCGGCGGTAGTCGCGCGGCATGTCCAGATAGCGCCAGGACTCCTCGCCGAGCCGGTCGAACAGCTGCCCGAGCGCGTGGTGGTGCGCGTCGGCGTGCTCCCGTACGTCCATGGTGGCGAGTTGGAGCCCGAACGCGGCGAGGGTGCGCAGCACCCGCTCCACGTGCCCGTCGGCCACGAGCCCGGCGCGGTGCTCGCGCAGCGACTCCTGCAACAGGGTGAGGTCCGCGAGCAGTTCGCCCGTACCCAGGTAATCGCGCCCGGCGGCGTGCGGGGAGCCGGAGGCCAGCCGGTCGCGGGTGTTGAGCAGCTTCTGCCGGACGCAGGTGGCCTTGAGGCGGTACGGCTCCTCGGCGTTGAGCCGCTTGTAGCGCGGGCTGATCTCCGGCAGGCGCTCCAGGTCGGTGTCGAGGGAGCGCAGCAGCTCGGGGGTGGCGCCGCAGTTCCGGATGGAGTTGGAGAGGGCGCCGCGCAGCTCGTCGACGTGCTCCAGGGCGTCCGCGATGCCGTGCTCGTGCTGGAGCATCAGCACGTCCCAGGTGACCTGCGGGGTGACGTTCGGGTTGCCGTCGCGGTCGCCGCCGATCCAGGTTCCGAAGGTCAGCGGCCGGGTGCCGGACGGCAACGGGGCGCCCGCCCGCTCCAGTTCGGCGGCCAGGTCCTCCAGCACGTCGCCCACGGCGCCGCGGTGCAGCTCGTCCAGGTAGTAGACCGCGTTCCGCGCCTCGTCGGCGGGCTCGGGGCGGACGACGCGCAGCTCGTCGGTCTGCCACACCAGGTCGATGTTCTCCGCGAGGCGCAGGTCGGTGCGGCGGCGGTCGGCGGTGTCCGTACGGTCGAGCAGCCCGGCGATCGTCCGCAGCTTCGTCAGCACGGAGCGGCGCGCGGCCTCCGTCGGGTGGGCGGTGAAGACGGGGCGGACGCCCAGGTTCCGCGCGGTCTCGGCGAGATGGCCCGCGTCGGCGTCCTTCAGCATGTCGGCCGTACGCGACAGGTTGCCGCCCTCGGCCTCGCGACGGGCGCGGAACTCCCGGCCGCGGTGCACCTGTTCGGTGACGTTCGCCAGGTGGAAGTAGGTGGAGAAGGCCCGGACGAGCTTCGCCGCCGTCTCCAGGTCGGTGCGCGCGAGGAGGGCCGCGGCGGCCTCCCCGTCGCTGCGGGTCAGCGCGCGCACGCGCTCGACCAGCTCCAGCAGCTCGGGGCCCTCCTGGCGGACGAGGGTCTCGCCGAGCAGGTCGCCGAGGCGGCGGATGTCGGCCCGCAGCGCGGAGGTCTCCGTCGGCCCGGCGGGGTCGCCGGGCCCGGTGGCCGGGGCGGTCGCGGGCTCGGCGGCGGGCTCGGTGCGGGTCTCGGCCGAGGTCTCGGCGTCGGCGCTGCTCACAGGTACGGCTCCTTGTGGCTTCTGGCTTCCGGTGCGGGATTCCCGGTGCTCGGCTCCGGGGTGCGCGAGGCAGGTCACGGACCGCTCTGTCCGACGGACCAAGGATAGGTCGCGGGGGTGACAGCGGGACATCGCGTCCGGCTGTTGGGCGGGCCCCGCCGGTACCCGCCGCGCCCGGCGCCGGGACGGCCCGTACGGCACCCGCCGGTGGTCACCCGTGCGGGTGGCGTCGCCGCGCCGCCCGGCGCGGGCCGCGCGTACGCCGTCGCGTGCGGCGCGCGGCGGCCGCGGGCGTACGGATCGCGGCCCGGCGCGTGGCACGGCGGACGGAAGCGGCATGATGGTGGGCGTGCCGACCGATGACGGAACGAACGCGACGAGCAAGAAGGACACCACTCCCCCCGCGTCGGGCTCCCGGCGTGCCCGCCGCCGTATGACGGGCAAGGAACGGCGGGAGCAGCTGCTGGACATCGGGCGCACGCTCTTCGCGGAGCGCGGTTTCGAGGCCACGTCCGTGGAGGAGATCGCGGCGAAGGCGGGGGTGTCCAAGCCGGTCGTCTACGAGCACTTCGGCGGCAAGGAGGGGCTGTACGCGGTGGTGGTGGACCGCGAGATGCGCCAGCTGCTGGACATGGTGACGAGCGCGCTGACCGGCGGGCACCCGCGGGAGCTGCTGGAGGAGGCGGCGTTCGCGCTGCTGGACTACATCGAGCAGTACACGGACGGCTTCCGCATCCTCGTCCGGGACTCGCCGGTGGCGCAGTCGACGGGCACCTTCGCCTCGCTGATCAGCGACATCGCGACGCAGGTGGAGGACATCCTCGGGCACGAGTTCAAGGCGCGCGGCTTCGACCCGAAGCTGTCGCCGCTCTACGCCCAGGCGCTGGTCGGCATGGTCGCGCTGACCGGGCAGTGGTGGCTGAACGCGCGCCGCCCGAAGAAGGCGGAGGTCGCCGCGCACCTGGTGAACCTCGCCTGGCACGGGCTGGACGGGCTGGAGCAGAAGCCGCGCCTGGTCGGGCACCGCCGGTCCTGAGGGCGGCGCCGGGGCCGGGCGTGGGTCAGGGCGCGACGGGGCAGGGCGCGACGGGCTCCAGCACTTCGAGTCGGTTGCCGACCGGGTCCTCGGTGTGGAAGCGGCGGTGGCCCGGCAGGTCGTCGTCCCAGCGGACGGGCACTCCCGCCGCCACGAGCCGCGCGGCGACCGCGTCGATGCCGACGACGCGGAACGCGGGATGCGCCTTGCGCGGCGGCGCGAAGCCCTCCTCCACGCCGAGGTGCAGCCGTACGGCGCCCCCGGCCGCCCGGAACCAGCAGCCGCCGCGCGCGGCGAGCACCGGCGGCTTCGGCTCCTCCGCCATGCCGAGCAGCCCCCCGTAGAACGCCCGCAGCGCCTCCTCGGCGCCGGGCGGCGCGGCGAGCAGTACGTGGTCGTACGCCGCGATGCCCCCGCCCTCCGCGCCCCCGTCCGCCACGCCCCCGTTCACCGTTTCACCGCCACGACGAAGACCCGCCGGAACGGGAAGCGCGTGCCGCGTTCCGTCGCCGGATAGGCGTCGGCCAGCGCGCTCCGGTACTCCGCCAGGAACGCGTCCCGCGCCTCCTCGTCGCCCTCCAGCCGACTCAGCGCGGGCCGCAGCGCGGTGCCCTTGACCCACTCCAGTACGGCGTCGGGGCCGGGCAGCAGGTGCTGGTACGTGGTCTCCCACACGTCCACGTCGCAGCCGAGCCGTTCCAGGTCGGCCGCGTAGTCGACGGGTTCGGCGACGGTGTTCGGACGCACCGCGAGGTCACCGAGGCGGGCGCGCCAGCGCGGCGCCACGCACAGGGTGCTCAACGTGGTGTGGCTGGGCGCGCGGAAGTTGCCGGGCACCTGGAACGCGAGGACGCCGCCGTCGGTGAGCGCCGTGAGCCAGCGGGCGAAGCGCGCGCGGTGCTCCGGCACCCACTGGAAGGCGGCGTTGGAGGCGATCAGGTCGAAGCGCTCGCCGTCGGGCGGGCACCAGTCGTCCAGGTCGGCGTGGACGAAGTCCAGCCGGTCGCCGTACTCCTCGGTGCCCTCGCGGCGGCGGGCGCGTGCCAGCATGTCCGGCGAGTTGTCGTACCCGGTGAGGCGTGCTCCGGGCCAGCGGGCCGCGAGGGCGGCGGTCGAGTTCCCCGTGCCGCAGCCGAGGTCCGCGACGCGGGGCGCGGGCCCGCCGGGGAGGTCGGGCACGGCGGCCAGCAGGTCGCGCAGCGGGCGGGAGCGCGGGCCCTCGAAGCGGAGGTACTGCTCGGGAGACCAGGACGGCGCGGGGTCGGAGGAAACCATGTCCGTATGGTCCGGGTAAAATTATCTCGATGTCAAGAGACTTCACGTCGACACAACTACTACAATGATCGGCATGGAGGACGAGGTCGACCGACTGGTTGCAGCATGGCGCCGTGAGCGCCCGGACCTCGACGTGGAACCGCTGGAGGTGCTGAGCCGCGTCAGCCGGCTCGCCCGGCACCTGGACCGGGCGCGGCGCCTCGCCTTCGCCGAACACAGCCTGGAGCCCTGGGAGTTCGACGTCCTGACCGCGCTGCGGCGCGCGGGCGACCCGTACCAGCTCTCGCCGGGCCAGCTCCTCACCCAGACCCTCGTCACCTCCGGCACCATGACCAACCGCATCGACCGGCTGGCCAAGAGCGGCCTCGTCGAGCGGCTGCCCGACCCGAACGACCGGCGGGGCGTGCTCGTACGCCTCACCGGGGAGGGCCGCCACCGCGCCGACGGGGCGCTGGCCGGGCTGCTCGCGCAGGAACGGGCCATCCTGGCCGAGCTGTCGAGCGGGCAGCGGGGGGAACTGGCCGGGCTGCTGCGGCAGTTGACCGCGCCGTTCGACAACACGCCGGGCTAGGCGGTGTCCGGGCGCGGCCACCCGTCAGCCCTGGACGGGCGGCGCCGGGGCCTCCTCCACCGGCCCGACGCCCGCGCGGCGCGCCAGCGCCACCGCCGCGAGCGTGGAGTGCACCTCCAGCTTGCCCAGCACGTTCTGCATGTGCGTACGGACGGTGTGCGGCGAGAGGTACAGCCGCTCGGCGACCGCCTTCCGGCCCAGCCCGGCGACCATGCACCGCAGCACCTCGTGCTCGCGCGGCGTCAACGCCTCCACGAGCCGTTCGCTCTCCGTACGGTGTCTTCGGCTCGCCGTCAGCTCGCGCAGCACGCCGGTGAGCAGCGCGGGCGACAGGTGCGTCTCGTCCTTGAGCACGCCCCGGATGACCTGGAGCAGCCGCGAGAGGGAGCAGTCCTTGGCGACCCAGCCCGCCGCCCCCGCCTGGAGCGCGGCGGCGGCCTGGCGCGGGTCGTCGCGCTCCGCGAGGACGACCGCGCGCGTCCCGGAGTGGTCGGCGCGGACCCGGCCGACCAGCGCGATCCCGCCGGGCCGCGCACCGGACCGCGCGCCCTGCGCGCCGTTCCGTACGGCCTCGCCGGACTCGCCCGGCTCGGCCGCCGCGGCCACCGGCACGGCGGCGGGCGCGGGAACGGTCGGGGCACCGGCGGGGGGTGAAGGGGCGCTCTGGGGCGCGCCGTTGAGGGGCGGGGCGGGCGCGGGTACGTGTACGCCGCCGCCGCGCGCGGGCGTCGCCGGAGACGGCACCGACGGCTGCCGCCCGCCGGGGCCTCGGCCCGCGGCCTCGGGCGGCTCGCCCAGGTCCGCGTCGACGAGCAGCACGTCGAAGCCGCGCCCCTCGGTGGCCGCCCGGTCCAGGCAGCGCAGGGCGGCGGTGCCGCTGCCCGCCGCGACGACCTCGACGTCCTGCTCGGCCGCCAGCGCGGCGGCGAGGGACTCGGCGAAAATGCGGTGGTCGTCGGCCACCAGCACCCGGATTCGTTGCATGACACCCCTCATGGAGGGCTACGGCGTCCGGTCGGGGCATTCCGCGCCGGTCGGCCGTCGCCCGCGCCGCCGCTTCCCCGCCCCGGGCGTCGCACCCGGCTCTCCCGCCCCCTGACGTTACCGGCGGTCCACCGGTGACGTACATCACGCTCAGGGTACGGGCGGGCGCGGACACGACAAGGGTGATTGTCGAAACTGACCGCCGCGGAGGCGCACGGGGCCGCCGAGTGGATTGACAGGGGCGGGTCAGCCACAGCACCATTCCACTAGTTAAGTAGTGGACTACGGATGGTGTGCATGAAGTACCGGATCGAGCGACGCCGCGGCGTCGCCGCCTACCAGCAGATCGTCGAGCAGACGAAACGCGCCCTGCGCACGGGCACCCTGCGCGTCGGGGACCGGCTGCCGACCGCCCGCGAGGTCGCGGAGACCTGCGCCGTGAACCCGAACACGACGCTCAAGGCGTACCGGGAGCTGGAGCGCGAGGGCGTCGTCGAACTCCGCCAGGGCATCGGCACGTTCGTCGCGCGCGCCCCCGAACCGTTCGTGCCGGACGCCGGTTCCACGCTCCACGCGGAGCTGTACGAGTGGACGGAGCGCGCGCTGCGCTCCGGCATGGCCGAGGACGACGTCCGCGAACTCCTCGAAACGGCGCTCGCGCGGTACGGGGACGCGGCCGGGGACGTCCTCGTCACGGAGGAGCGGAAGGGCGGTCCGGCATGACCCGCACGAGCGGCACGAGCGGCACGACGGTGCGGGGCACGGCCCCGCACGAGGCCCGCGTCGCGCTGGAACTGCGCGAGCTGGGACGGCGGTACGGGCGGCACTGGGCGCTCCGGAACGCGACGTTCCGGCTGCCCGCGGGCCGGGTCTGCGGACTCGTCGGCCCCAACGGCGCCGGCAAGACCACCATGTTGGAGATCATCGCCGGGCTGCGCCGACCCACCCGTGGCGAGGCGACGGTCTTCGGCGCACCCGCGGGCAGCGCCGAGGCACGCGCCCGCGTCTCGTTCCTCCCGCAGGAGAAGCCGCTGTTCACGCGCTTCAGCGTGGCCGACACGCTGCGCATGGGCCGCGAGCTGAACCCCGGCTGGGACCAGGCCCTGGCCGAGGACTTCGTACGGGCCGGATCCGTGGCCCTCGACGCCAAGGTGGGCAGCCTCTCCGGCGGCCAGCGCACCCGTATCGCCCTCGCGGTGGCCCTCGGCAAGCGCCCCGACCTCGTGCTCCTGGACGAGCCGCTGGCCGAACTCGACCCGCTCGTACGGCGGCAGACCGTCGGCGCGCTGCTGGCGGAGGTCGCGGAACGCGGCATCACCGTGCTGATGTCCAGCCACCTCGTCGCCGAACTGGACACCCTCTGCGACTACCTGCTGCTCGTCTCCCGGGGCGGGCTGCGGCTGGCCGGGGACGTCGACGAACTCATCAGCGTCCACCGGCTGCTGTCCGCGCACGGCGACGCGGTGGTCGATGCGCCCGACGGCACCCCGGCGGGACTGGAAGCGCACACCGTGGTGCAGGCCCAGCGCGAGCGGCGGCAGGTCAGCGCGCTCGTACGGCCCGGCGGCCCGGTCACCGACCCGTGGACCGCCGCCGCGCCGACCCTGGAGGAGGTCGTCCTCGCCTATCTGGAGCAGGGCGACGCGGACGCGCTGATCAGCCCGAACTCCCATGTCCCGGGCACCGGTACGGAGGTGGCGGCATGAGCGCGACGACACAGGAGGCACGGCGCGGCAGCGGACCGGCGCGCGCCCCGCGCGCGGCGGCACCACGGCGCGGGTTCGCCCCGCGCGGCATGGTGTGGCTGGTGTGGCGCCAGCACCGGGCGACGTTCCTGGTGATGCTCGGCGGCACCGTGCTGGCCACGGCGGCGCTGCTCTACAAGGGCGTGTACGTCCACGAAGCGGTGGCGGCCGTCGACGGGGGCGACCCGACGCCCGGGGACGACGCGACGGTCGCGGACGCGTACAGCGCGCTCCAGGCGTACGGCGCGGCGCTGGCCGGACTGCCGTTCCTCGTCGGCGCGTTCGTCGGCGCCCCGCTCTTCGCCGGGGACCTGGAGAGCGGCACGGCCAAGCTCGTCGGGGTGCAGTCGCGGAGCAGGACGGAGTGGGTGGCGACGAAGCTCGCCGTGGCCGCGCTGTTCTCCGCCCTGGCCGCGGGGGCCATGGGGGCGGCGCTGCACTACTACCGGGCGCCGCTGGTGGAACACGACGCCTCCCAGGCCGACTTCACCCTCTCCAACAGCTTCGACAGCACCGGCCCGGTGGCGGTCGTCCTGGTCCTGATCGGCCTGCTCGTCGGCGCCACCGTGGGCCTGCTGTTCCGGCGGATGCTGCCCTCGATGGTGGTGACCCTCGTCAGCCTGTACGTGCTGAACTTCGCGTGGGAGTTGGCGCGGATGGCGTTCGCCCGGCTGGAGACGGTGACGACCGGCGGCGGCCGGTTCGGGGACGACGACCGTCCGCGGATCCCCCGGGACGCGGTCGAGATCGACCTCTCCTACCTCCGGTCCGACGGCTCCCTCACGGGCTGGAGCACGTGCGTGAACGCCGAGAACGGGCCCGCGTGCCTGCGGGAGGACGGGGTGGTCGGCTGGGCCGTCGACTACATGCCGTACTCCCACTTCGGCGCGATGCAGTGGACGGCGGCCGCCGCGCTGACCGGCGCGCTGCTGCTGATCGGCGTCGTCACGGCGTACGCGGCCCGGCGCACCCTGCGCTGAACGCGCGGAGCGCCACGCGCCGTACGCGCGGAAGCGGAAGGGGCCCGGTGCGGCGTACCGCACCGGGCCCCTTCCACGCACCGACCGGGGCTACTCGGCGTGCGCCCCGCGCCCCGGGAGCGCCGGGAAGACCCGCGGCCTGCGGTAGCCCGCCGCGTCGAAGGCCGCGTCGACCGCCTCGGTCACCTTGTCCGTCAGGGCGTCCTCGACGAGGACGATGGCCGAGCCGCCGAAGCCGCCGCCCGTCATCCGGGCGCCGAGCGCGCCCGCCGCGTTCGCCGTCTCCACCACGAGGTCCAGCTCGTCGCACGAGATGCGGAAGTCGTCCCGTACGGACGCGTGCCCGTCGGTGAGCACCGGGCCGATGCCCCGGGTGTCGCCCGCGTCGAGCAGCCGGATCACGTCCTCGACGCGCCGGTTCTCGCTGACGATGTGCCGCACCAGGCCCCGTACCTCGGGCGTCGCGATCCGCGTCAGCTCCTCGTCGAGCCGCTCGTACGGGACGTCGCGCAGCGCGGGGACGCCCAGCTGCCGGGCGCCCTCCTCGCAGCCCGCGCGGCGCTTGGCGTACTCGCCCTCGCCCAGCTCGTGCTTCACCCGCGTGTCCATCACGAGCAGCTTCAGGCCCTCGGCCGCCAGGTCGAACGGCACCTGGCGCCAGGTCAGTTCGCGGGCGTCCAGGAAGAGGGCGTGGCCCTCGGTGCAGCAGGCCGACGCCATCTGGTCCATGATCCCGCAGGGCACGCCGACGAAGTCGTTCTCCGCCCGCTGGCACAGCCGGGCCAGCTCCGCCGGGTCCTGTCCGAGGCCGTGCAGGTCGTTCAGGGCGAGCGCCGTGGACACCTCCAGCGCCGCCGACGACGAGAGGCCCGCGCCCGTCGGCACGGTGCTCTCGAAGTGCAGATCGGCGCCGCCGACGGGCAGCCCCGCCGTACGCAGCGCCCAGACGACGCCCGCCGGGTACGCCGCCCAGCCCGCGGCGCCCGCGGGCTCCAGCTCGTCGACGCGCAGCCGTACGACGCCGTCGCCGGTCTGCGCCCCGCTGTCGGCGGAGTGCAGGCGCAGGACGCCGTCGTCGCGGCGGGCGGCGTGCACGCGCGTGGTGTGCGGCAGCGCGAGCGGCAGCACGAAACCGTCGTTGTAGTCGGTGTGTTCACCGATCAGGTTGACGCGGCCCGGCGCGGCCCACACACCGTCCGGCTCGCCCCCGTACACCTCGTGGAACGTCATCGCGCGGCGCCTCCCTGCTCCCCACCGGCCGGCTGCCCACCGGTCTGCTTCCCGCGCGCCGCGTGCTCGCGGCGCGCGAACGTCCACGCGTCCTCGACGATGCCGGTCAGGTCCGCCCGCCGGGGCGCCCAGCCCAGCACGTTCCGGGCGCGCTCGGCGGAGGCGACCAGCACGGCGGGGTCGCCGCCGCGGCGGGCCGCGACGACCTCGGGCACCGGGTGGCCGGTGACCTTCCGTACGGTCTCGATGACCTCGCGGACGGAGAAGCCGTTGCCGTTGCCGAGGTTGCAGACGAGGTGCTCGCCGCCGACCGCCGCGTCCAGCGCCAGCAGGTGCGCGTCCGCGAGGTCGGCGACGTGGATGTAGTCGCGTACGCAGGTGCCGTCCGGCGTCGGGTAGTCGTCGCCGTAGACGGAGATGGCCTCGCGGGTGCCGAGGGCGACCTGGAGGACCAGCGGGATGAGGTGCGACTCGGGGTCGTGCCGCTCGCCGTACGCCGCCCCGCCGCCCGGCGCCCCCGCGGGCTCCCCCGGCGGGCCGGTGAGGTGGGCGCCCGCGACGTTGAAGTAGCGCAGCGAGGCGGCGGCCAGGCCGTGCGCCCGGCACTCACCGGTGATCATGTGGTCGACGGCGAGCTTCGTCGCGCCGTACGGGCTCGTCGGCGCGGTCGGGTCGGTCTCGGAGAGCAGCTCACCGGCGGGCTCGCCGTACGTCGCCGCCGTGGACGAGAAGACCAGCCTGCGCACGCCCGCGCCGCGCATCGCGGCGAGCAGGTCCATGGTGCCCGCGACGTTGTTGCGCCAGTACTTCTCCGGGTCCGCGACGGACTCCCCGACCTGCGAGCAGGCCGCGAAGTGCAGCACCCCGTCGTACGAGGGGTCCAGCCAGCGAGCGGACTCCTGGATGCGGCCCTCGACGAACTCCGCGCCCGCGGGGACCCCGGCGCGGAAGCCGGTGGAGAGGTCGTCGAGCACCGTCACCGTGTGGCCGGCCTCCAGCAGATGCGCCGCGACGACGCTCCCGACGTAGCCCGCGCCGCCCGTCACCAGGTACTTGCGCGGCCGTACGGCGGCCGTCCCCGTGCTGGTCCCGCTCACGGTTGCACTCACTCGCTCGCTACCTCTCGCAGTCGCTCGGCCGCGGCTTCCGGCGGCACGTCGTTGATGAACACGTTCATGCCGGACTCGGAACCCGCGAGGAACTTCAGCTTGCCGGAAGTGCGGCGAATGGTGAAAAGCTCGAGGTGGAGCGCGAACTCGGCGCGCTCCGGCACCTCGTCGGTGACCTGGTGCCAGGCCGCGATGTACGGGGTGGGGGGCTCGTCGGGGCCGAAGACCCGGTCGAAGCGGCGCAGCACCTCCAGGTACATCCCGGGGAACTCGGCCCGCTCCGCCTCCTCCAGACCCAGCAGGTCGGGCACGCGGCGACGCGGGTAGAGGTGCACCTCGTACGGCCAGTGCGCGGCGTGCGGCACGAAGGCCACCCAGTGCTCGCCCTCCAGCACGATCCGCCGCCCGTCGGCGAGTTCGGCGCCGAGGACGTCGTCGAAGAGGTTGCGGCCGCCCGTACGGTCCCGGTGCGCGGCGGCGCTGCGCAGCATCCGTTCGGTGCGGGGCGTGGTGAACGGATAGGCGTAGATCTGGCCGTGCGGGTGGCCGAGGGTCACGCCGATCTCGCGGCCGCGGTTCTCGAAGCAGAACACCTGCCGCACGCCGTCCAACCGGGACAGCTCGGCGGTGCGGTCCGTCCACACGTCGAGCACGAGCCGCGCCTGCTCCTCCGTCAGGGCGGCGAACGACGCGTCGTGGTCGGAGGTGAAGCAGACGACCTCGCAGCGCCCGGCGCCGGGCGCCGCGGCGAACAGGCCGTGCGGGCCGCCCGCGACGGCGGGGCCGGGACCGCCCGAGAAGGACGGGAAGCGGTTCTCGAACACCGCGACGTCGTAGTCCGGTTCGGGGATCTCGCTGAGCCGTCCGTCCCGGGAGGGGCAGAGGGGGCACTCGTCGGCGGGCGGGTGGTACGTGCGGCCCTGCCGGTGCGCGGTGACGGCGGTCCACTCGGAGAGCAGCGGGTCGTACCGGATCTCCGAGGACGTGGCGGGCCGGTCGAGCGGGCGCCGGTCGACGGCGTCGCGTACGGCGTCGTCGCGCGTGTCGTAGTAGACGATCTCGCGGCCGTCTGCGAGCCGGTTCGAGGTCTTCTTCACGGAGGCTCCTCACCCACCCGCCCAAACAGAAGTAAACACAATGAAGCACAATTCAACACAGTGGTCAAGCGCGCGTTGCCTTAGGTAGCAAAACCGACATCGAGCACAATCGCTCCACCGTAAGGGCCCATCTCCATCGCAAACGAACAAAATCAAGCAACATCACTCTTCAGAAAGTGATGGCCAACGAGTACCTTCACCTCCGTTCCCTCTGAACTATGAAGCGAGTGACCGTATGACCTATCTCGCCGAAGGGCTTCGGCTCGAGACCAACGCACTTGATTACACACTTCTCGGCATCTACTTCGTCGTCGTCCTCGGGATCGGCTTCGCCGCCCGGGCCAGCGTGAAGACGAGCCTCGACTTCTTCCTGTCCGGCCGGTCCCTCCCCGCGTGGATCACCGGCCTCGCCTTCGTCGCCGCCAACCTGGGCGCCACCGAGATCCTCGGCATGGCGGCCAACGGCGCCCAGTACGGCGTCTACACCGTCCACTGGTACTGGGTGGGCGCCATCCCCGCCATGGTCTTCCTCGGCCTGGTGATGATGCCGTTCTACTACGGCTCGAAGGTCCGCTCGGTGCCGGAGTTCCTGCTGCACCGCTTCGGGCCCTCGTCGCACCTGCTGAGCTCCGTGATCTTCGCGGTCTCCGCGGTGCTGATCGCGGGCGTGAACCTGTACGCGATGGCGATCGTCCTGGAGGCCCTGCTGGGCTGGGAGCAGTGGGTCGCGATCGTGATCGCGGGCTTCTTCGTGCTCGCGTACATCACGCTCGGCGGCCTCTCCTCGGCCATCTACACCGAGGTGCTCCAGTTCTTCGTCATCCTCGCGGCGCTGATCCCGCTGACGATCGTCGGCCTCAAGCACGTCGGCGGTTGGGGCGGCCTCAGCGACAAACTGACCAGCAGTCAGGGCGAGGCGTTCACGACGGCCTGGGACGGCACCGGGATCGGGTCGGACAACCCGCTCGGTGCCAACTGGCTCACGATCGTGCTCGGCCTCGGCTTCGTGATGAGCTTCGGCTACTGGACGACGAACTTCGCCGAGGTGCAGCGCGCGCTCTCCGCGAAGAACATGTCGGCCGGTCAGCGGACCCCGCTGATCGCCGCGTTCCCCAAGATCCTCATCCCCATGGTGGTCGTCGTCCCCGGCCTCATCGCGCTGGTGATGGAGCCGACCATCGGCACCGAGGAGAACGGGCTCCAGTACAACGACGCGATCCCGCTGCTCATGCGGGACCTGCTGCCGAACGGTGTGCTGGGCATCGCCGTGACGGGTCTGCTGGCGGCGTTCATGGCGGGCATGGCGGCGAACATCTCGTCGTTCAACACCGTGTTCACGAACGACATCTACGCCCCGTACGTGAAGAAGGACCAGCCGGACGAGCACTACGTGCTCACCGCGCGCGTCGTCACGGTGGTCGGTGTGCTGATCGGCATGGGGACGGCGTTCATCGCGTCCACGTTCAGCAACATCATGAACTACCTCCAGACGCTGTTCTCCTTCTTCAACGTGCCGCTGTTCGTGGTGTTCATCATCGGCATGTTCTGGAAGCGGACGACCCCCGCCGCCGGTTTCTGGGGACTGCTCTCCGGCACCGCCGCCGCCATGGTCAACTACTTCTACTTCTACAAGCAGGGGGTCATCGACATCCCCAGCGACCAGGGCGCCAACTTCGTGTCGTCCATCGTCGCCTTCGTCGTGGGCGCGCTGGTGATGGTCGTGGTGACCTTCGTGACGAAACCGAAGCCGGTGGAGCAGCTCGCCGGACTCGTCTACGGCACCGTGTCGCCGGGCATGGCGGAGGCACCCGCCGAGGGCGACGACGCCTGGTACCGCCGTCCCGCGCTGCTGGGCTGGGGCGCGATCATCCTCGCCGCCGCCTGCTATGTCCCCTTCTCCTTCTGATCCGCGAAGGGCTGAACGACCATGAACGACAAGCAGAACGACCAGAACGCCACCGGCGACGGGGCCGTACCGGACACCGCGCACGACCCCGCCGCGCACATCCAGGAGGTCGAGGACCTGGAACGGCGGTCCAACACCGCCGCCCGCCTCTTCGACGTACGCCGGATCATCGGCGGCCTCTTCGTGGTGTACGGCGTGATCGTGACCGTCGCCGGGATCCTCGCCTCGGACGAGGACCTGGACAAGGCCGAGGGCATCAACATCAACCTGTGGACCGGACTCGGGATGCTCGCCCTCGGCGTGTTCTTCCTCGTCTGGCTGCGGCTGAGCCCGACCATCCCGCCGCCGCCCCCCGAGGAGGCCGCGGCCGAGAGCGGTGACCCGCTGGTGAAGTAGCGCGGTGCCGTACGGCCGGGGCGCGGGCGGGGACGTCGCAAGGACGTCCCCCGTCACCCGCCCCGCTCGTACGGGCCCGTCGCGTCGTACGGGCCCGTCGCGCGGTCCAGCAGGCCCGTACGGGCGGCCAGCGCCGCCGCCTCCAGCCGCGAACCGACGTCCAGCTTCATCAGCACCCGCTGCACGTGCGTGCGCGCGGTGCTCGGCGCGATCCGCATGCCCGCCGCGATCAACCGGGTGTCCTCACCCTCCGCGACCCGTACGAGCACCTCGACCTCGCGCGGGGTGAGCAGCTGGAGCAGACGCTGCCCCTCGTCGTCCGGCTCCGCGACCGGGTTCAGCAGCTCCGTGAAGGCGTCACGCAGCAGCTGCGGGCCGACGGCCACCTCCCCGGCGCGCGCCTTCATCATGGCGCGCTCGACGCCCTCGATGCGCTCGTCGTTCCGTACGTAGCCCGAGGCGCCCGCCGCGAACGCCGCGGCGATGCCGCGCGGGCTGGGCACCGGGCCCAGGACCAGCACCGCGATCTGCGGCTTCTCGCTCTTTATCCGCACCACCGGGTCGAAGACGCCCTCCGCCGCGGGCGTCGCGGTGCCCAGGAGGCAGACCTCCGGGGCGCGGTTCAGCACCAGTTCGGCGGCGCCCGCGCTGGGCGCGGCGGCGGCCAGCACGCGGTGGCCGCGCAGCTTCAGCGCCGAGGCCAGCGCCTCGGCGAGCAGGCGGTGGTCGTCCACGACCATGAGCCGCACGCTCATACAGCCCCCCAACTCCCGCTCTCCGCCGGGCCGCCCGGCGGCCGGGGCCCCTCCGGGCACGGGTGTTCGCCCACGGAAGCTACACGCTCCCCCGCCCCCGCGCGGCCAAACCCCGGGAAGCCGCCCGGAATACGGCGGTCCCCGCCGTACCGGTGCGGCGAACGCACCGGCACGACGGGGACCCGGGGCCGTACGGACCGTGCCCGTACGGCGCGGTCAGCCGCCGAACCCGACGGCGAGCAGACGCTCCTTGGTGAAGGTGCCCGCCCGCTCCGTCACGTACTTCTCCGGCAGCAGCAGCTTGCCCTTCCCGTACACCACCTCGGTGTCCTGGCCGTACGTGTTCGGGCCCAGCTCCTGCTCCTCGTCCACCGAGTCGTTCGGCATCTTGAGGTACGAGGTCTGCTTGCCCGCCTTCGGCTCGATGCCCACGATCTCGCCGCCGGAGTCGTACGTCGGCAGTCTGTACCCGACGACGGTCTCGCCGTCCATCTGGATGGGCATGATCGTGCGCTTCGCGCCCGCGTCCGACTTCCACTTCGTCCGGCCGCTGGCGAAGTCGAAGGCCATGACCTCGTTCGTCCGGCCGTACTCGGAGGAGCTGTCGCTGTGCTCCTTCGTCGAGAGGTACACCGCGTCCTTGCCGACCGTCATGCCGAAGCACGCCTCGACGCCCAGCCCGCACGGGTTGTTGTAGCGGTCGCCGCCGAGCGAGATCTTCGCCGCCAGCTTGTTGTTCCGCACCGTCATGATGTCCGTCGGCGTCGACTCGCCCGCGCCGACCACCAGGACCAGCGGCGACGTGGAGGGCACCCGCACGGTCTCGGTGCCCTTCGGCACCTCGAACTCCGAGATCGACTTGCCGGTCTTCGGGTTCAGCTCCTGGATCGTGAACGTCGGGTTGGAGAAGTCCCCGCAGCGGACGACGGCCATCAGCTTCGGGCCGCCCGCGTACCCCTCGTCCTTGCAGTCGCCGTTCGTCTTCGCCTGGAAGATCGGCTTGCCGCCGGTGATCTTGTACGCGACGGAGCCGCCGATCCAGGCCGAGGCGACGGTGCCCTGGCTGAGCGTCACGTTGTCGACGCTGATGGTGTCGGCGCCCGGCATCGTCTCCTGCCAGAGCTTCTTGCCGGTCTTCATGTCGATGACGACCATCTGGTTGCAGTCGGCCTTGCTCGACTTCGTCTCCTGCGTGACGATCGCCGTCTTGTCGTCGTCCGTCTGGTGCGGCGACGCCGCGCAGACCGAACCGGGCAGCGGGATCTCCCACGCCTGGGAACCGGACGTGGCGTCCACCGCGACGACGCTCTCGACGGACGTCTTCACGAACAGCTTGTCCGTGACCCACGCGCCCGGCACGCTGACCTGGTCGTCGACCTTCGGGGCGGCCATCTTGGCGACGAGCTTGCCCTGGATGTTCGTACGCTCCTGGCCCGCGCCCCCCTCGGTGTCGGTGCCCTGCGAAGTCTCCTTCTTGTCGCCGTCGGCCTTGTCGTCACCGCCGTCGTCGTCCTTGCCCAGGAAGACCACGGCGCCGCCCGCGACGAGCAGGACGGCCACCACGGCCGCGATGATCACCGGAAGCTTCGACTTGCCGCCGCCGGAGCCCGCGGGACGCCCCGGACCGCCGGGCCCGCCGGGAGCCGTCGGGTACGCCCCCGGGTCCTGACCGTACGGCTGCTGCCCGTACTGCTGTTGGCCGTATGGCTGCTGCCCGTAAGCCTGCTGCCCCTGCGGGTAGCCGTAGTGCTGGCCGGGCTGCTGCTGCCCGTACCCGCCGGGGGGCGGCGGGGTCGGCGCCCCGAAGCCGCCGCTCGCGGGCGGCTGGCCCGGCTGCTGCGGGTAGCCGTAGCCGGGCGCCTGGCCGGGCTGCTGCGGATAGCCGTACCCCGGCGTCTGGCCCGGTGCCTGACCCGGTGGCTGGGGATAGCCGTAACCCGGCTGCTGCGCCGGGGGCTGCGGGTAGCCGTACGCGTCGTTGTGCCCGTCGCCGCCCTGGGGACCGGTGGCGGAGGAACCCCCGGAGGGGTCGGACGGCGGGTCCTGCGGCGCTCCGAAGCCGCCCGAGGGCGGCTGGCTGGGTGGTGGAGGCGGCTGAGACATGACGTTTCCTCGTGGCTAAGCAGGCCGACGCCCGGCACCCCAAACCCCCGTAGGGCCGAGCGAATCGGACATACTGGCCTGTCATGGCTGACTGATGAGCGGACATTCTTTGTATCACCGGACACCGACAGAACGGACTTCGGTTCCCGAGGGGCGGCCGACGCGTTACCAGAATGCAGCCGGAGGGCGCGGGCGCGACGCGCCCGCAACCCTCAGCCGTCCTCGGCCAGTTCCAGCCAACGGGTCTCCAGCGTCTCCCGTTCCGACGTCAGCTCGCGCAGGCGGCCGTCCAACTCCGCGACCAGCGCGAAGTCCGTCGCGTGGTCCGCGATCTCCGCGTGCAGCGCCTTCTCCTTGTCACCGATGCGGTCCAACTGCCGCTCGATGCGCTGGAGTTCCTTCTGCGCCGCCCGCGAGGGACCCGCCGCCCTCGGCCGCTCCCCACCCGTACCGGCGCCGCCGCCCGCGGCGGGCGCCGCCGGAGTCGCGGCGGCGGGCGCCCCCGGGGTCGCGGGCTGGTCGGCGGCGCGCATCGCGGTACGCCGCTCCAGGTACTCGTCGACACCGCGCGGCAGCATCCGCAGCGCGCCGTCACCCAGCAACGCGTGCACCCGGTCGGTGGTCCGCTCCAGGAAGAACCGGTCGTGGGAGATCACCACCAGCGAGCCCGGCCAGCCGTCCAGCAGGTCCTCCAGCTGCGTCAACGTCTCGATGTCGAGGTCGTTCGTCGGCTCGTCCAGGAACAGCACGTTGGGCTCGTCCATCAGCAGCCGCAGGATCTGGAGCCGCCGCCGCTCGCCACCCGACAGGTCCCCGACGGGCGTCCACTGCCGCTGCTTCCCGAACCCGAAGCGTTCGCACAGCTGCGACGCGCTCATCTCGCGCCCCTTGCCGAGGTCGACCCGCCCCCGTACCTGCTCCACGGCCTCCAACACCCGCCAGGTGGGGTCGAGTTCCGCGACCTCCTGCGACAGGTACGCCAGCCGCACCGTGCGCCCGACCTTGATCCGCCCGCTCGCGGGCTGCCGTTCGCCCTCACTGCGCGCGGCCTCCTCCAGCGCCCGCAGCAACGAGGTCTTGCCCGCGCCGTTCACGCCCACCAGGCCGATCCGGTCGCCCGGACCCAGCTGCCAGGTGAGCCGCCGCAGCAGCACCTTCGGCCCGGCCTGCACGGTCACGTCCTCCAGGTCGAAGACCGTCTTGCCGAGCCGCGTCCCCGCGAAGCGCATCAGCTCCGCGCTGTCGCGGGGCGGCGGCACGTCCGCGATCAGCTCGTTCGCCGCCTCGATACGGAAACGCGGCTTGCTCGTACGCGCCGGGGCGCCCCGCCGCAGCCACGCCAGCTCCTTCCGCATCAGGTTCTGGCGCTTGGCCTCCTCCGTCGCCGCGATCCGGTCCCGCTCCGCGCGCGCGAAGACGTAGTCGCTGTACCCGCCGTCGTACTCGTGCACCGTGCCGCCCTGCACGTCCCACATGCGGGTGCAGACCTGGTCCAGGAACCAGCGGTCGTGCGTCACGCAGACCAGCGCCGAACGGCGGGCCCGCAGGTGACCGGCCAGCCAGGAGATGCCCTCCACGTCGAGGTGGTTGGTCGGCTCGTCCAGCACGATCAGGTCGGGCTCGCCGATCAGCAGCTTGGCGAGCGCGATACGCCGCCGCTCACCGCCGGACAGCGGCCCGATGACGGTCTCCATGCCCTCCGGGAAGCCCGGCAGGTCCAGCCCGCCGAACAGCCCCGTGAGCACGTCCCGCACCCTGGCGCTGCCCGCCCACTCGTGGTCCGCCATGTCCCCGACGACCTCGTGCCGTACGGTCGCGGCCGGGTCGAGCGAGTCGTGCTGCGTGAGCACACCGAGGCGCAGCCCGCCCGCGTGCGTGACGCGGCCCTGGTCGGCGGGCTCCAGCTTGGCGAGGACACGGATCAGCGTCGTCTTCCCGTCGCCGTTCCGCCCGACGACACCGATGCGGTCACCCTCGCTGACCCCGAGGGAGAGGCCGTCGAGCAGCGCGCGGGTGCCGTACACCTTGTCCACGGCTTCCAGATTGACGAGATTGACTGCCATCTCACTCCTGTTTCGCGGGATCAGCCTTTCAGGGTACCGGCCGCCGGGAGCCGTCCCGCCCCGGCTGAGTAGCGGCTGAGTACGCGCGCGGATACCCGGTCGCGGGCGCCCCTCCGTAGGTTCGGCCGCATGGAGAACGACACCACCGCCCACGGGCCCGCCGACCCCGCCCTCGACCTGCCCGCCGCAGCGGGCGAGCGGTCCGCCGCCGACCGGGCCGGGCTGGTGCTCCTCGCCCTGGTCGTCGTCCTCGCGGGCCTGGTCGTCGGCGTCTTCGGGCCGCTCGCCGCCATCGCCTGCGACTCCTGCCAGGACGGTGTACGCAGCCAGCTCCGCTTCGCGGACACACTGCTCGGCGTCGCGCGGTTCGGGGTGCCGGTCACGGTGGTGCTGACGGTCGTCGCGATGTTCACGGCCCGGCGGGGCGCCCGCGCCGGGGGCGTCGGGCTGGGCGTGCTGGGCCTCCTGCTGGTGCTGATGATGGCGCTCGGCGAGATCACGGGCTGACCGTCCGCCCGCTCCGTACGGCCACCCGCGCGCGGAGGGTCGGAAACGTGGAACGCCCTCCGCGCGCGCGGAGGGCGTTTTCGCGCGGAGGGAGGGCGTTTTCCTGTACGGGGGTCGCTGTACGGGGGTCGCTGTGTGCGCGTGATTCCGCGCGCGGGCAGGGTCCGGCCTTCAGCGTTCCTCGCGTACGTCCGCCAGCGTCCCGCCCGCGTGCGCGACCAGCGCCTTCGGGCCGATCGCGAACACCGTGTGCGGTGTCCCCGCCGCCGCCCACACCGTGTCGTGCGCCAGCAGCCCCCGGTCCGCGAGGACCCGCAGCCGCGTGGTGTGCCCGAAGGGCGGCACGCCCCCGATCGCGTAACCGGTGGCGTCCCGTACGACGCGGGCGTCGGGCCGTTCGACCCGTTCGGCGCCCAACTCCGCGCGCACCCGGTCGACATCCACCCGGGAGGCGCCGTCCATCAGCACGAGGACGGGGACGCCGTCGGCGGCGAAGACGAGGGACTTGACGATCTGGCTCAGCTCGCAGCCGACGGCCGCCGCGGCCTCGACCGCCGTACGGGTCGCCTCCGGGAAGCTCCGGACCTCGACGTCGTCGAGACCGAGGGCGGACAGGGCGGCGGCGAACCGCGGGTGGGCGGCGGAGGCTGAGGTCATGCCGTCACGCTAGCCGCCGGAGCCGCCGCACGGCGAACCGGTTCCGGCGACCCCGACCGATCCGCGCGCGGATCGGTCGTCCGCCCTGCGCGGTCGCTCGCTCAGCCCGCGTCGAGCACCTTGCGCACGACCGGTCCGGCGAAGTCGCCGCCGTGCCCGGAGGCCGGGACGACGGCCGCGACGGCCATGTCACCGCGGTACGCCGTGAACCACGCGTTCGGCTTCTTCTGCCCGCCGACCTCGGCCGAGCCCGTCTTCGCGCCGAAGTCGCCGCTGAGCCCGGACATCGCCTCGGCGGCGGTGCCGCCGGTGGCCGTCGTCTTCATCAGCGCCCGCAGCCCGCTCACCGTCTCGGGCTTCATCGAGCGCGGCGCCTTAGCCAGCGTGCGGTTGTCCAGGGAGGGCGACACGAGGTACGGCTGCTTGAACGTGCCGGACTTCACCGTGGCCGACACCGACGCCATCGTCAGCGGGTTCATCCGCACGCTGCCCTGCCCGATCAGCGACGCCGCCATCTGCGCGTCGGACTGGACGGGCACCTGGCCGTCGAACGTGCTCGTACCGACCTGCCAGTTGAGCCCGATCCCGAAGACGTCGCGCGCCTCCTTGGTCAGCGAGTCGTCCTCCAGCTCCGGCGCCTGGCTGATGAACGCGGTGTTGCAGGAACGCGCGAAGCTCTGGCTGAACGTGCCGCCGCTGATCTCGAACTTGTCGTCGTTCTGGAACTTCCAGCCGCCGTACTCGAAGTACTTCGGGCACGGGTGCGCCTTGCCCGGCGACGCCAGCCCCTGGTCCATCAGCAGCGCGGCGGTGACGACCTTCATGGTGGAGCCCGGCGCGTACGAGCCCTGGAGCGCCGTGTTGAAGCCCTTGGCCGGGGAGTTGGCGACAGCGAGGATCTCGCCGGTGCTCGGCTTGACCGCGACGACCGACGCCTTCGTCTTGTCCGCGACGGCCGCCTCGGCGACCTTCTGCACGTCCAGGTCCAGCGTCGTCTTGAGGGTGCCGGGCGTGCCCTCGGAGAGGGTGCGCAGGGTGGTGCCGGTGTCCTTGCCCTTGGCGTCGACGATGCGGGTCTCGACGCCGGGGGTGCCGTCGGTCTTGGCGCCGTAGCGCTTGCGCAGGTCGTCGAGGATTCCGGCGAGCGCCGGGTGGTCGGCCTTGGAGACCTCGGTGCCGTTCCGGTCGACGGCCTTGATCGGCGGGGTGCCCGCCTCGCCGGTCTTCACCGACTGGCCGTCCTTCAGCCCGGGGTGGAGCACGGTCGGCGCCCAGTCGACGACGACGTCACCGGTCTTCACGTCCCGTACGACACGCAGCGCGGAGTCGTACGACAGGGCGGAACGCTGCTCGCCGTACGCGAGTTGGGCGGTCACCTTGAACGGGACCTCGGACCTGCCGTCGTCCTCGGCCTCGTCCCCGGCGTCCTTCGAACCCTTCGCGTCCTTGGAGTCCTTGGCGGCGGTCGCCTTCGTCGGCGTACGCGGGGTGCCCGGGGTGAGGGCGACCTTGGACACCTTGGCGTCCTTGCGGAGGGCGGTCAACGCGGTGCGCGCGGCGGCCTTGTCGTCGGTGAGCGCGGCGGCCTCGCCCGCGTCGCCGGAGGCCCAGGCGTCGAGGAAGTCCTTCGCGGTCTTCTCGATCTCCTCGTCGGACGGCGGCCCGGTCTCGACGTCCCCGGAGTTCTTCCCGTCCGAGGCGGCCGAGACGCTGCCCTTGTCGGCGCCGTCGTCCTCGCCGCCCCCGACGAGCGCGTACACACCGAAACCGGTGGCTCCGACGACGACGGCGGCGACACCGCCGAGCACCGCCATCCGCTGGCTGTCACGCATCCGAGTTCTGAACCTCCGCCCCGCCTCCGCCCGCCTGGCCGAGGGTCTTGACGCACCATAGAGTACAGAGGTGAAGGCAGTGCCTCGAAACCACCCTTTCGAGACTCGAAAGGGAGTTTCGACAACTCAATTCACGTCTTCCACCAGGCGGTTGGCATCGCCCGGCGCGAGCGCGTGTGGCCGGAATCAGATCCAGGTGTCGAGCCACATCCGTTGCTGCCAGTCGTCGAGCGGGAGGCTCTGGCCCGTGTAGATCGGCCAGAAGTAGACGAAGTTCCAGGCGATGAGCAGGATCAGCACGCCCGAGGCGACGATCCCGACGAGTCTTCTGCGTTCGGTCACACCCGGCGGTCCGGCGAGCGCGCCGACCATCATCGTCACCGCGAGGCAGAGGAACGGCAGGAACACCACCGCGTAGAAGTAGAAGATCGTCCGCTCCGGGTAGAGGAACCACGGCAGGTATCCGGCCGCGACACCGCAGAGGATCGCGCCCGCGCGCCAGTCGCGGCGGAACAGCCAGCGGTAGACGGCGTACAGCAGCGCGAAGCAGGCGGCCCACCACAGCAGCGGCGTGCCGAGGGCGAGCACCTCGCGGGCGCAGCCGTCGGCGGCGGTGCAGCCGCGTTCGCCCGCGTCGGAGGACTCGTAGAAGTACGAGACGGGGCGGCCGAGCACGAGCCAGCTCCAGGGGCTGGACTCGTAGTTGTGCCCGGAGGTGAGTCCGACGTGGAAGTCGTACACCTCCGCCTCGTAGTGCCACAGGCTGCGCAGCGGCCCCGGCAGCCAGCCCCAGGCACCGGCCTGGCCGTCGGTCTCGGCCCAGTCGCGGAAGTAGCCGCCGCCGGTGGCGAACCAACCGGTCCAGGTGGCGACGTACGTGACGAGGGCGACCGGCACCAGCGACGTGAACGCGGGCAGCGCGTCCCGGTGGAGCGCCGCCAGGAACGGGCGTCCGGCACCGGCCGTACGCCGCGCGCCCATGTCCCAGAGGACGGTGAGGAGGCCGAACGCGGCGAGGATGTAGAGCCCGTTCCACTTCGTGGCGCAGGCCAGGCCGAGGCAGACCCCGGCGGCGATCCGCCAGGGGCGCCAGCCGAGGCCGAGGCGTTCGGCCACGCCGTGGTCGGGGCGTACGTCCCCGGGGGCGCGCGGCCCGTCCGGCGCCGCGTCGCGTGCCGCGCCCTGCCGCAGCGCCCCGGCCAGCCGCGCACGCGCCTTGTCCCGGTCGACGAGGAGGCAGCCGAAGGCCGCCAGCACCCAGAACATCAGCACCAGGTCGAGCAGCGCGACGCGGCTCATCACGAAGTGCAGCCCGTCGACCGCCATCAGCGCACCCGCGAGACACCCCAGGACGGTGGAGCGGAACAACCGGCGCCCGATACGGCACAGCAGGAAGACCGACACCGTGCCGAGCACGGCGGTCATGAAGCGCCAGCCGAACGGTTCGAGGCCGAAGATCCACTCGCCGAGACCGATGACCCACTTCCCGGCGGGCGGGTGCACCACGTACGAGGGGTCCTCGGACAGCGGGATCCGCTGCGGGTCGGCGAGGATCAGCTTGTCGGCGTTGTCCGGCCAGTGCCCCTCGTAGCCGTACCGGTAGAGCGACCAGGCGTCCTTGGCGTAGTACGTCTCGTCGAATATCAGCCGGTGCGGCGACCCCAGGTGCCAGAACCGCAGCCCGCCCGCGACCAGCGCGACCAGCGCGGGCCCGACCCACGCGGCCCAGCGCGCGAACCGCGCGGCGGCGTACGGGGAGAAGCCGAACAGCGCGGCGAGGCGCGGGGACGGCGCCGCGTACGGGGGGTCCAGCCGTTCCGTCACGCCGGGGCGCGGCGCGGCCACGTAGCCGTACCGGCGCAGCCGCAGCTGCCAGGAGGGCGCGTCGTGCGCGCCGGTGCGTCCGCGTTCGACGTCCGGGGCCGTGTCACTGGTCGTCACGGGCACATCGTAGGGAACCGCGGCGGGTGCGCGCGGTGGCCGCTGCGAGGATGTCCCGGTGGATTCCGGAACGCTCGTACTCGCAGGCACCCCCATCGGCGACCCCGACGACGCGCCCCCGCGCCTCGCGGCCGAACTCGGCGGAGCGGACGTCGTGGCCGCCGAGGACACCCGTCGGCTGCGTCGGCTGACCCAGGCGCTGGGGGTACGCACGGCGGGGCGCGTCGTGTCGTACTTCGAGGGGAACGAGGCCGCCCGTACGCCGGAACTCGTCGAGGCCCTGCTGCGCGGCGAGCGGGTGCTGCTGGTCACGGACGCGGGGATGCCGTCCGTGTCGGACCCGGGCTACCGGCTGGTGGCCGCCGCCGTGGAGCACGGCGTACGCGTGACGGCGGTGCCGGGGCCGTCGGCGGTGCTGACGGCGCTGGCGCTGTCGGGGCTGCCCGTGGACCGCTTCTGCTTCGAGGGCTTCCTGCCGCGCAAGCGCGGTGAGCGCCTGTCCCGGCTGCGGGAGTCGGCGGACGAACGGCGCACGCTCGTCTACTTCGAGTCGCCGCACCGGGTCGCGGACGCCCTCGCGGCCATGGCGGAGGTCTTCGGCGCGGAGCGGCGCGCGGCGGTGTGCCGGGAGCTGACGAAGACGTACGAGGAGGTGCGGCGCGCCCCGCTGGGCGAGCTGGCGGAGTGGGCGGCGGAGGGCGTACGGGGCGAGATCACCGTCGTGGTGGCGGGGGCGCCCGAGCCCGGGCCGTACGGCGCGGAGGACGGCGGCCCGGCGGAGCTGGCCCGCCGGGTCGCGGTACGGGAGGAGGCGGGCGAGCGGCGCAAGGACGCGATCGCGGCGGTGGCGCGGGAGGCGGGCGTACCGAAACGCGACGTCTTCGACGCGGTGGTCGCGGCGAAACGGGAACTCCCGGGAAACGAGGGGAACGGGAGCGGCGGGAGCGGTGACGGGAACTGAGAGGGACGTGGGAGGGGCGTGAGAGGAACGGCGGGGAGTGCGGAAAGCGCGGGAACGGCGCCGACAGGTCAAGCCGGGGGCAAAAGGCTTAGGGTGAAGGTAAAGCCAGAGCCGCAGAGCGGGCCGCGTTTCCCATAGCCGGATCAAATCTGCCCCAATTGCGCGGGAGAAAGCTGCGTTTCCTCCGGCGGAGGAGTCCACTGGGTGTGGGTCAACCGCTCGGAAAGGAGCTGGGATGGCAGACAGCAGCGGCATCGGCGGGGGTACGGCGGGTGCGACCGGTGGGACGGGAACGGTCCACGAGGAGTACAGCTTCGCCTGCATGAAGTGCGGCCACGGGTGGGAGCAGACGTACGACATACAGCACCATCTGCCGCCGGACGGAACGCCGTTCGTGACCTACTGGACCGAAGGCCACCGCGTTCCCTCGCCGCTCACGAATCCCACGTGCGTCAACTGCGACGGGCACCTGCTGCGCATCATGCGGTCGGGGCGCGTGGCGTTGGCCGAAAGGGCCATGCACACGTGACCGTGCGCCCGGCCCCGTACGTGTGCCGCGGCGCGCGGCACGTGCGGCGCGGTGCGGAGACAGGCGGTACGGAAACACGCGGTGGGCGCACCCGGTGACCATGTGTGCGGCGGGGCGGCGGGAAAGCGGGCACGGGCGCGCACACGGCGTACGGGCGCGTTCACCGCGGGGCGTATTTCACCGAAGGTGAGTTTCCTGGAACGGCTCCAGAACGCCTCGGGATGTCCCGGCGACTTCTCCGGGCACTTCCCCAGGAGTTCTCACCCGGGGTCCGGTGAGGGGCGCCGGGCGGCGCCGAATTACCATCGCGGCATGCCGAATTCCCCGCGGGCCGCCGCACAACCGCCCCCGTCGCCCGAACCGCTCCGGGTGCCGGTCGCCGACTCGCACACGCACCTCGACATGCAGGACACGACCGTCGAGGAGGCCGTGGCGCGGGCGGCGTCCGTCGGCGTGGACACGCTCGTCCAGGTCGGCTGCGACCTGGAGCGTTCACGGTGGGCCGCCGAGACGGCCGCCGCGCACGCGTCCGTGCACGCCGCGGTCGCGCTGCATCCCAACGAGGCGCCGCGGTTGGAGGCGGAGGGCGGTCCGGGCGCGCTGGACGCCGCGCTCGACGGGATCGCGGAGCTGGCCGCGCTGCCGCAGGTCCTCGCCGTGGGCGAGACGGGCCTCGACCACTTCCGTACGGGGGACGAGGGGCGGGCCGCGCAGCAGCGGTCGTTCCGCGCGCACATCGAGTTGGCGAAGCGCCTCGGGAAGGCGCTCGTGATCCACGACCGGGACGCGCACGCGGACGTGCTGCGGGTCCTCGCGGAGGAGGGCGCGCCGGAACGCACGGTGTTCCACTGCTACTCCGGGGACGCGGAGATGGCCGAAGTGTGCGCGTCGCACGGCTGGTTCATGTCCTTCGCGGGGAACGTGACGTTCAAGAACGCGCAGCCGCTGCGGGACGCGCTGGCGGTCGCCCCGCCCGAACTCGTCCTGGTGGAGACGGACGCGCCCTTCCTGACGCCGTCGCCGTACCGGGGACGTCCCAACGCGCCGTACCTCGTGCCCGTCACCCTGCGGGCCATGGCGGAGGTCAAGGGCATGACGGAGGACGCGCTCGCGGAGCACGTGGCGGCCAACACGGCGCGGGCGTTCGGCTACTGAGCGCCGGGGGCCGCGGCCGGGACGCCGTACGGAGGCGCTTCCGCGTCACGTACGGCACGTACGGGCAGCGGCCCGACGGACGGCACGTTCGCGACACGGAGTAGTCGTACGACTTTTTCGGGTGACCCTCCCTCCGCTACATTCCGCCCTCGCCGGTGACCACCGGCAGCCGGTCGCGGGCGGGAGTGCGCACAGTGGGCCAGTCGCGGAGAAGTCACCGTGCCGTACGTCGTCGTCCGCGCGCGCGGACGGCGTCCGCACGCCCCGCCGCGCTCAGCGCCGACACCCTCCGGAGGGTGTTGCCGCAAGCGCTGGTGGTGGCGTTCCTGGCGGGCGGCACGTCGGCGTTCGTGGCGCACGACAAGGCGGTCACCCTCACCGTCGACGGCCACCCGCGCACCCTGCACACCTTCGCGGACACCGTGGACGAGCTGCTGGCGGAGGAGGGCGTACGGCCCGGCGCGCACGACACGGTCACCCCCGCGCGCGGTGAACGGCTCGCCAACGGCGAGGAGATCGCCGTACGCGGCGGCCGTCCCGTCGCGCTCACCCTGGACGGTGAACGCCGCACGGCGTGGACCACCGCCCGCACGGTGGGTGCCGCGCTGCGCGAGTGGGGCGTGCGGACGGAGGGCGCGTACGTCTCCGCAGGGCGGCACGCGCGCGTCGACCGTACGGGCACCTCCCTGGTGGTGCGGACCGCGCGGAGGGTGACCGTCCTCGCGGACGGACGGCGGCTCCCCGTGCGCACGAACGCGGCGACCGTCGGTGAGGCCGTACGGCAGGCGGGCGTCACCCTCCGCGGCGAGGACACCCTGTCGGTACCCCGGGACGGCTTCCCCCGGGAGGGGCAGACGGTCACCGTCCTGCGGATCGTCGGTACGGACACCGTCCGCGACGAGCTGATCGGCTTCCGTACGGTGCGCCGCGAGGACCCGCGGTTGAGTCGCGGCACGGAACTCGTGACCCGCGCGGGACGGTACGGCGTGCGGCGCACCACGTACCACCAGCGGACGGTGAACGGCGTCTCCGGGAAGCCGGAACGCGTCGCCACGGAGGTCGTACGGAAACCGCTGCCCCGGCACGTACGCGTCGGCACGGGGGAGCCACCGGCGGGCCCGGCGGACCCGGCGGACGGCGACGGGCCCGACCGGCGCGCGCCGACCGCGTGCGCGTCGGACGTACCGGCCGACGCGGGGCAACCCTCGGGCCCGTACGGCGGTCTCCCCCGGACCGGCACCCGCGACTGGCGGGCCCCCGACGACGAGGGTGGCACCCGGCGGGCGCACGCGGCGGAACAGGGCCCGCGGGCCGGGAAGCCGTACGTGCCACAGGGGGCGGCCGAGTGGCCGGTGTGCGCCCGTAAACTGCACCGGTGAGCGCACCCCCCGACCCCTCCGACAGCCCGGAACCCCCCGGTTCCCTCCTCGGCCCCGCGGACGTACGCGAACTCGCCGCCGCCCTGGGCGTACGCCCGGCCAAGCAGCGCGGCCAGAACTTCGTCATCGACGCGAACACCGTGCGCCGCATCGTGCGGACGGCAGGGGTGCGGCCCGACGACGTGGTGGTGGAGGTCGGGCCGGGCCTCGGCTCGTTGACCCTCGCGCTGCTCCAGTCGGCCGCGCACGTCGTCGCCGTGGAGATCGACGAGGTGCTGGCGGAGGCGCTGCCCGCGACCGTCGCCGCCCGGCTGCCGTCCGCCACGGACCGCTTCGCGCTGGTGCGTTCGGACGCGATGCTCGTACGGGAACTGCCCGGCCCGCAGCCGACGGCGATGGTCGCCAACCTCCCGTACAACGTGGCGGTGCCGGTCCTGCTGCACATGCTGGAGACGTTCCCGGGCCTCGAACGCACCCTGGTGATGGTGCAGTCGGAGGTCGCGGACCGGCTGGCGGCGCCGCCCGGCTCGAAGGTGTACGGGGTGCCGTCCGTGAAGGCGGCGTGGTACTGCGAGGTGAAGCGCGCGGGGGCGATCGGGCGGACGGTGTTCTGGCCGGCGCCCAACGTCGACTCCGGGCTCGTGTCGCTGGTGCGGCGCGACCCGCCGGAGACGAGCGCGCCCCGCGAGGAGGTGTTCGCGGTGGTGGACGCCGCCTTCGCGCAGCGCCGCAAGACACTGCGCGCGGCGCTCTCCGGCTGGGCGGGCTCCGGGGCGGAGGCGGAGGCGGCGCTCGTGGCCGCCGGGGTCTCCCCGCAGGCGCGCGGGGAGTCGCTGACGGTGGGCGAGTTCGCGCGGATCGCGGAAGCGCGTCCGCGCGCGCGGACGTCGTCCGGGGCACGCACGGAGGACGGAAAGGCACGGGACGGACAACGGCGCGACGCACAGGGGCGGCGCGCGCGGGGCGGGGAAGGCATCGCATGACGGACGGCTCCGTGACCGTACGGGTCCCGGCGAAGGTCAACGTGCAGCTGGCGGTCGGCGGCCTCCGCCCGGACGGCTTCCACGGGTTGGCGAACGTCTTCCTCGCCGTCGGCCTCCACGACGAGGTGACCGCCACCCCCGCGGACTCGCTGCGGCTCACCGTCGGCGGACCCGACGCCGCCGCCGTGCCGCTGGACGGCACGAACCTGGCGGCACGCGCCGCGCGCGCGCTCGCCGCGCACCACGGCCTGGCGGCGCCGGGCGTGCACCTGCACCTCGCCAAGGACATCCCGGTGGCGGGCGGGATGGCCGGGGGCAGCGCGGACGCGGCGGGCGCACTCGTCGCCTGCGACGCCCTGTGGGGCACCCGTACGCCGCGCGCCGAACTCCTCGCCCTCTGCGCGGAACTGGGCTCGGACGTGCCGTTCAGCCTGCTGGGGGAGGCCGCGTTGGGCCGCGGGCGCGGCGAGTTGCTGACGCCGCTGCCGGTCGGCGGCACGTTCCACTGGGTGTTCGCGGTCGCGGACGGCGGGCTGTCCACACCGGAGGTCTACCGGGAGTGCGACCGGCTGCGCGCGGCGGCCGGTACGGGCGCCACCGTGGACGCCGTACCGGAGCCGGAGCCCTCCCCCGCGCTCCTCGCCGCCCTCCGGGACGGCGACAGCGCGGCCCTCGCCGCGGCGTTGTCGTCCGCGGGCGCGGGCGGCGGCTCGTCCAACGACCTCCAGGCGGCGGCCCTTTCGCTGCGCCCGTCCCTCGCCGACACCCTCAAGGCGGGCACCGCGGCGGGCGCGCTCGCCGGGCTGGTCTCCGGCTCGGGCCCCACCTGCGCGTTCCTCACCGGCGGCGCGGCCGAGGCCGAGGCGGTCGCCGCCGCCCTGGCGGAGTCGGGCACCTGCCGCACCGCCCGCCCGACGACGTCACCGGCGCCGGGCGCGACGCTGCTGCCCTGAGCCGTACGGGCCGCACGCCGCACCGGGGGCGCCCCTGGTGCGGCCGGGACCGCGTCAGCCCGTCAGGCAGCCGCGCAGCGCCCGTACGAGCGCCTGCGCGCGCGGGTCCGAGGTGACGGAGCGCTGCATGCCCGACGTGACGTACGCGAACGAGACGCCGGTGCCCGGGTCCGCGAACGCCAGCGAGCCGCCGCGCCCCGGGTGCCCGAACGACCCCTCCCCCAGCATCGGGGAGGCCGGGCTGTGCAGCATGTAGCCGAGTCCGAAACGGGTGTTCACCATCAGCACCCGGTCCGGGCCGCCGGACTCCTGCGCCCTGGCCTGCGCGAGCGTCGCCGGGGTGAAAAGGCGCCGCCCTCCGTCGACTTCGCCGATCAGTGCCGCGTAGAACGCGGACAGCGCGCGGGCGGTGCCGACGCCCGCCGAACCCGCGAGACCGCCGGCCAGGTACGCGGGGTGGTTCTCGTCCATCGCCCCCGCGACGCCCGCCCCGGGCGCCGCCTCCGCGCCGGGCGCCGACAGGGCGATCGCTCCGAATGCCCGCCGGGTCAGCGACTCCGGGTCCCGGTACGCCGCCGCCACCTCCGGCTTCGCCCGCACCCGCAGCCCGCGCCCCGGCGCGCGTTCCGGCACCGGGGCGTGCACCACCCGCGCGACGCCCGGCACCCGGGACGCGGGCAGCCCCAGCCACAGTTCCAGGCCAACCAGCGGCGCCGCCACCTCCTCCGCGAACCACGTGCCGAGGGTGCGTCCGGTGACCCTCCGCACGAGTTCGCCGAGGAGCCAGCCGTACGTGTGCGGGTGGTAGCCGTGCGCCGTCCCCGGCGCCCACACGGGCGCCTGTGCCGCCACGGCGCGCGGCCCGGTGACACCGTCGACGGCCTCGGCGGCGGTGAGCGGCCGGTCGAGCAGCGGCACGCCCGCGCGGTGCGACAGCAGATGCCGTACGAGCGCCCGCTCCTTGCCGTTCGCCTTGAACTCCGGCCAGTACGTGCCGACGGGCGCGTCCAGGTCCAACAGCCCGCGCTGGTGCAGCAGGTGCGGTACGGCGGCGGCGACGCCCTTCGTGGCGGAGCGCAGCATGACGGTGGTGTCCGCGGCCCACGGTTCGACCGGTGGGTCGGCGTCCGCGGGCAGGTCCGGCGCGAGCGGCTGCCGGACACCGCCCCACAGGTCGACGACGGGGTGCCCGTCGCGGTGCACGGCGAGTGCCGCGCCCGTGTCGCCGCGTCGGGCGAAGTTCACCGCGAACGCGTCCCGTACCGCCTCGAAGCCCTCCGCCACCGTGCCCTGCACGTCCACCACTGCCTGCCCCGATTCCCCGTCGTTCCGCTGCCGCTGCCCACCGGCCCGTACGGCACCGCACCGCGCGCCCGCGCGCCCGTGCCGTACCCGCCCATGCTGCTACGTGCCCGGAACGCGCACCGAGCGGGGGTCGAATCCGAACGGCAGCTCCAGCCGGTGCGCCCGCATCAGCTCCTCGTCGCACAGGAGGTCGCGGGTGGCGCCGTCCGCCGCGATCACCCCGTCGCTCAGCACGACGGAACGCGGGCACAGCTCCAGGGCGTACGGCAGGTCGTGCGTGACCATCAGCACCGTGAGGTCGAGGTCCCGCAGGATGGTGGCGAGTTCACGGCGGGAGGCCGGGTCGAGGTTCGAGGACGGCTCGTCCAGCACCAGGATCTCCGGGCGCGTGGCGAGGACCGTGGCCACCGCGACGCGGCGCCGCTGCCCGAACGACAGGTGGTGCGGGGGGCGTTCGGCGTACGCCTCCATGCCGACCCGGGTGAGCGCGTCCCGTACCCGCGCCTCCAGCTCCGCGCCGCGCAGCCCGGCGGCGGCCGGGCCGAAGGCGACGTCCTCGCGGACGGTGGGCATGAACAGCTGGTCGTCGGGGTCCTGGAAGACGATCCCGACCATGCGCCGCACCTCGGCCAGGTGCGCGCGGTCGACGGGCAGCCCCGCGACGGCGACCGTCCCGGCGCCGGGCGCGAGGATGCCGTTGAGGTGCAGCGCCAGGGTGGTCTTTCCCGCGCCGTTCGGGCCGAGCAGCGCGACGCGTTCCCCGCGCGGCACGGTCAGGTCGACGCCGAACAGCGCCTGGTGCCCGTCCGGGTACGCGTACGCGAGGCCGCGCACCTCCAGCGAGGGCGGGGCGGCGGGGGCCGGTGGTCCGGGTTCCGGGGGGCTCATCTCAGCAGCCATCCTGCCAGGCACACGGCGAGCGCCGCGGCCGGGAGGACCGCCGTACGCGCCCACTGCGCGCGTGTGGCCGTCACCTCGTCGATGACGGGCACGGTGCCCGTGTAGCCACGGCTGAGCATCGCCAGGTGCACCCGCTCGCCGCGTTCGTAGGAGCGGATGAACAGGGCACCGGCGGACTTGGCGAGCACACCCCAGTGCCGCACGCCGCGCGCCTCGAAGCCACGGGAGGCGCGGGCGACGCGCATGCGGCGCATCTCGTCGGTGATCAGGTCGCCGTAGCGGAGCATGAACGACGCGATCTGCACCAGCTGCGGTGGGAGACGCAGCCGCTGGAGGCCGAGGAGCAGCGCCCGCAGCTCGGTGGTGGCGGCGAGGAGGACGGACGCGGCGACGCCGAGGGTGCCCTTGGCGAGGACGTTCCAGGCGCCCCACAGGCCCGGTTCGGAGAGCGACAGGCCGAGCCACTCGACGCGCGGGCCCTCCGCGACGAACGGCAGCAGCACGGCGAACGCGACGAACGGCACCTCGATCACGAGCCGCCCGAGCCACGTGCGGAACGGGACCCGGGCCAGCCGTACGACGGCCGCCAGCAGCAGCGCGTACGCCGCGAAGGCACCCACCGCCTCCCGTGGCGTGGACACGACGGCGAGGACGAAGCACAGGACGGCGACGAGCTTGCAGTGCGGTGGGAGGGCGTGCACGGGTGAACTCCCGCGCACGTACAGCCCGCGCGCGTGGCCCGCGCCGCCGGAACCCACCTCAGTGCCCGTCGCGGTCCGCGCCGGAGGCGGAGGCGGCGGGCGCGGGGGCGGACGCGCGGCGGCGGCGTACGACGACGAACACGCCCGTGCCGACGGCGAGCGTCGCGCCGACGCCGATCACCCCGGCGGTGCCGCCGGACAGCCGGGTGTCGGAGATGTCCGCCACGCCGTAGTCGGCCAACGGGGAGTCCGCGAGGCCGTGTTCCTCGGCCTGCTCGTCGATGCCCTGGTCGGCGGCGACCTTCTCCAGCCCGTCGGGGTCCGCGGAGGCGTAGAAGCTCACCACGCCCGCGCACACGAGGGCGGTGGCGAGCCCGGCCAGCCACACGCGGCGGGTGGACCGGCCGCGTACGGGGGCGGGCACGGCGGCGGGCTCCGCCGGGACGCCCTCCGCCGGAGCGCCCTCGGCGTCCGCGCGCGCGGCGTCCTCCGTGGTGGCCGCCGTGCCGCCGCCCGGGACCGCCGCCGTGACGTCCCGCAGCACCAGCGGCGCGGTCACCCCGCGCGCGCCGTACACCAGGTCGGGGCGTACGGAGAGGACCGCGCCGACCGTCAGCGCCGTGATCGCCGCCTCCCCCAGGCCGATCAGCACGTGCACGCCGACCATGGCCGTGAAGACCTTGCCGAGGGACACGTCCGCGGTGCCGCCGAGGGCGTACAGCGCGGTGAAGGCGACGGCCGCCGCGGGCACGGACACCAGCGCGGCGGCGAAGGCGGCGCCCGTCACGGCCCCGCGCCCCCGCGGCAGCACCCGTACGAGCGCGCGGAACAGGCCGTACGCGACCGGGACCGCGACCACGGCCATGTCCGTGATGTTGACGCCGAGGGCGGTCAGGCCGCCGTCCGCGAAGAGCACGCTCTGCATGAGCAGGACGACGGACACGCAGAGCACGCCCGTGTACGGGCCGACGAGCACGGCGGCGAGCGCGCCGCCCAGCAGGTGGCCGCTGGTGCCGCCCGCGACGGGGAAGTTGAGCATCTGCACCGCGAAGACGAACGCCGCCACCAGCCCGGCCAGCGGCGCCGTGCGCTCCTCGCCGAGGCCGCCCGCCCCGGCCGGGCCCGCCAGCTCGCGGCGGGCTCCGCGCAGGGAGACGGCGACCGCACCGGCCGCGACGGCGCCCGCGGCGAGCGAGACGGGTGCGTCGATGAATCCGTCGGGGACATGCATGACGGGCTCCGCTTCGTCGGCTTGTCGGGTTCGTCGGCTTGTCGGGCAGGGGCGGCCGTGTGGCCGGGGGCGTCGCTGGCGCGCGCCGGAGCACGCGGGAGGGGCTCGGGGAACGGGCACGGGGCGCGCGGCGCGAGGACGTGCGCGGCCCGTACGGCAGGCGGGTGAACCGTCCCATAGTAGTAGGCACCTGCGAGAGGGTTGCAAGAGCGCGATTCCCACAGCAGTCGCCCGGCATCCCGAATGGAAATACCCCTGGAATATGCCCGGAGTCAGTAGCAGAATCCGATTTGGGACTGTCATGTGGCGCAGCTCACGCCACCCCGCTCGTGACTGCCGTGCCGTGTCGAGCGTCTGAGGAAGGAGGGGGTACGCACCATCAGGAGGTACGCAGCCGACGGCGGGCGCCCCCGCCCCACGCCGTCACACACCCGGAGGAGCCGACGATGCACGGAGTCATCGAACAGCACGCGCAGGCCCGTCTCATCGCCCGTGCGAACGACGCCCGGCCCCTCTCCACGACGCTGCGCTACGACACCGGCGACCCCCTCGCCGTCCGCGCCGTCTTCCCCGCCGACGCCTCCCTCGACGGCGCCGAGGTCGCCTGGGTTTTCTCCCGCGACCTGCTCGACGCCGGTACGGACGCACCGGCGGGCGAGGGCGACGTACAGCTGTGGCCGTGCGGCCCCGCCCACACGATGCTCGAACTGCACACGGCGGACGGCGTCGCCCTGGTGGAGCTGCGCAGCAGCGACGTACGGCGCTTCCTGGAGCGCAGCTACGCGGCCGTCCCGCGCGGCCGGGAGCAGCCCGCCGCCGGGCTGGACACCGGCCTCACGGACCTGCTGCGCGGCGTCTGAGCAGCGGCCCCCGGAGCCGGCACCGGACCACGGACCCCGGCGGGCCCGGACACACGCGCGGAGCCGCCCGCACGGTACGTGCGGACGGCTCCGGTGTCGGACCCTGCGCGGGTGTCAGACCTTGCTCGACTCCTGCCGCGGCACGATGAGCGTCGGGTGGTCCTTGAGACCCTCACCGAACTCGTGGCGCAGCTTCTCGCCCTCGACGTCGACGTTCGGCAGCACCTTGTCCAGCCACTGCGGCAGCCACCACGCCTTGTCGCCGAGCAGTCCGAGGACCGCCGGGACGATGGCCATGCGCACGACGAACGCGTCGAAGAGGATCGCGATGGCCAGACCGAAGCCCATCATCTTGATCACGGAGTCCCCGGCACTGATGAAGCCCGCGAAGACGGCGATCATGATGACCGCGGCCGCCGTGACGACGCGCGCGCCCAGCTTGAAGCCGGAGGTGATGGCCTCGGCGGCGTTCTCACCCCGTACGTACGCCTCCCGCATGCGCGTCACGAGGAACACCTCGTAGTCCATCGCCAGACCGAAGATCACGCCGACCATGAAGATCGGCATGGTGCTGGAGATCGGCCCGGTCTGCTCCACGCCGAAGAGGTCCGCCGCCCAGCCCCACTGGAAGACCGTGACCACCGCGCCGAGCGCGGCCAGTACGGACAGCAGGTAGCCGAGCGCCGCCTTCAGCGGCACCAGGATCGAGCGGAAGACCAGCATCAGCAGGACGAAGGCGAGACCGACGACCAGTGACAGGTAGGGCACCAGCGCGTCGTTCATCACCTGCGAGAAGTCGATCGCGACGGCAGTGGAACCGGTGACGAACAGCCGGGTGTCGGAGTCGTCCGCGACGGACCCGACCTCGTCGCGGAGGTCGTTGACGATGGTCTTGGTGTCCTCGTCGGCCGGGCCGGTCTCCGCTACGGCGGTGAGGATGGCGGTGTCACCGCTCTTGTTGACCGTGACGGGGCTGGCGCTGACGACGCCGTCCACGTCCTTGACGGCCTTCTCCACCTGCTGGGTGGCGTTCTTCGCGTCGTCGCTCCCGCTGATGTCCATGACCAGCAGCAGCGGACCGTTGAAGCCGGGACCGAACGCGTCCGACAGCATGTCGTACGCCTTGCGCTGCGTGGTGTGCTCCGGCTGGCGGCCGTCATCGGGTAGCCCCAGGGCCATGCTGCTGACCGGGAGGGCGATCGCCACGAGGCCCAGCACGGACACCGCGAGCACCATCAGGGGACGGCGCAGCACGAACTTCGCCCAGCGGGCACCCGCCTGGAGCCGCTGGCCGAGAATGGGCCGGGGGACACCGGTGCGCGGGTTGGCCTTGCGGGCCTTGGTGCTGAAGATGCGCTTGCCGACCATGCCCAGCGCGGCGGGGACCAGCGTGATCGCGACGAGCACGGCCACGATCACGGTGCCGGCCGCGGCCAGACCCATCTTGGTCAGCAGCGGGATGTTGATGACCACCATGCCGGACAGTGCGATGACGACCGTGAGACCGGCGAAGACCACGGCCGAACCGGCCGAACCGACCGCGCGCCCCGCGGCCTCCTCCTGACTCTGGCCCTCCATCAGCTCGGCACGGTAGCGGGCGGCGATGAAGAGGGCGTAGTCGATGCCGACCGCGAGGCCGATCATCAAGGCCAGCGTCGTGGTGGTGGCGGAAAGGCCGAAGGTCGTGCCCAGCGCCGCGATGAAGGAGACTCCGATCGCGATGCCGATCAGCGCGGTGATCAGCGGCAACCCCGCGGCGACCAACGAACCGAAGGTGAGGAAGAGGACCAGCGCGGCCACGGCGACACCGACGATCTCGCCGCTGCCCATCTCCGGCTGGACCATCAGCGCGTCGCCGCCGGTCTCGACGGTGAGCCCGGCGTCACGGGCCTGCTGGGCGACGTCCTCGATGCCGTCGCGGGTGGCGTCCTCCAAGTCACCGCTCGGTACCTTGTAGACAACCGAGACGTAGGCTATGTCGCCCTTCTCGCTGATCGCTCCGCTGTTGGGAGCGAACGGGTCGCTGACCGAGGCGGTCTGCTCACCCTTCAGCGCCTTCCCCGCCTTCTCGATGGCGGCCCGGTGGTCAGTGGCGGTGATCTTCCCACCGTCGGGCGCCTTGAAGACCATACGGGCACCGGCCCCGTCGGCCGACGCTTCGGGGAAGCGGTCGCTCATCACGTCGAACGCTTCCTGGGATTCCGTACCGGGCAGCGCGAAGTCGTCGCCGGGCGCCGGACCCGCGCTGGAGGCGGCGACCCCCGAGCCCATGAGCAGCGCCACCCACACGAGGGCGACGATGCGGCGGCGCCGGAAGGCGAGCCTGCCTAGTTTGTACAGAAGAGTGGCCACGAGGCTGGTTCTCCGGTCTCGGGTCGCAGGGGCAAGGGCAGTCCACCTCAACAGACTCCAACTCTTTCGTGGTTGGGGTGCCCTTTGAAGCGGATGAGAGCCAAGTCACAGGTTGCCTCAACGTAAATGCCCAGAAGAATGGGAGGGTGACCGAAAGCGGCGCTTATCTCCGGTTCCCCCACCTCCATGGCGACCTGCTCTGTTTCAGCGCTGAGGACGACCTGTGGGTGTCACCACTGGCCCCTTCCGGAGCCCCCGGAGGGGCCGGGCCGGACCGTGCGTGGCGGCTCACGGTGGACCGTACCCGCATCGGGCACCCCCGCTTCTCCCCGGACGGGCGGTACATCGCGTTCACCAATTGGCGGAGCCTCGACCCGGAGATCCATCTCGCGCCCGTCGCGGGCGGTCCGGCCCGGCGGCTCACGTACTGGGGCTCGGCCGACACCCGCGTCTGCGGCTGGGCGCCGCCCGACGCCGAGGGGCGTACGGACATCCTGGCCGTCGCCTCGCACGGGCAGCCCTTCTCGCACTTCACCTGGTCGTACCGCGTGGCCCTCGACGGCGGTCCCGGCAGCCAGCTGCCCTGGGGGCCGGTCGCGCACGTGGCGCTGGCGGAGGGCGGTACGGAGGACGGTACGGGGAGCGGTACGGAAACGGGCGCCGGGAACGGTGACACGGGCGGGAGCGGTACGGCCGGGGGCGGCGTACGGCGCACGCTGCTGCTCGCCGGTACGCCGCCGCACGAGCCCGCCGCCTGGAAGCGGTACCGGGGCGGCGCCACCGGCCGCCTGTGGCTGGACGGCGAACAGCTGCTGCCGGACCTGGGCGGGCACCTGGACTGCCCCATGTTCGTCGGTGGCCGGATCGCGTTCCTCTCCGACCACGAGGGCGTCGGCAACCTCTACTCCTGCCTGCCCGACGGCACCGGTCTGCGCCGCCACACCGACCACGCCGACTTCTACGCCCGGCACGCCGCCACCGACGGCGACCGCGTCGTCTACCAGTGCGCGGGCGACCTCTGGCTCGTCGACGACCTCTCCCCCACGGGCGTCCCGCGCCGCCTCGACGTGCGCCTCGGCGGCCCCCGCGCGGGCCGCCGCACGTACCAGGTGCCCGCCGCCTCCCACGTCGACTCCCTCGCCGCCGACCACACGGGGCGCGCGAGCGCGGTGTGCGTGCGCGGCAGCCTGTACTGGCTGACGCACCGCGACGGGCCCGCCCGTACGATCTCCGACACCCCGGGCGTACGGGTGCGGCTGCCGGTGATGCTCGGCGGGACCGGGCAGATCGCGTACGTCACGGACGCGGCGGGCGAGGACGCGATCGAGATCGCGGACCTGCCGCGCGCGAGCCGCCCCAGCACGCCCCGCCGCCTGGCCGCCGGACGGCTCGGCCGCGTACGGGAGATGGCGGCGGCGCCGGACGGGGAGTCGATCGCGGTGGCGTCGCACGACGGGCGGCTGCTGCTGGTGGACGTGACACCGCCGGGCGAGGGCGGCGGCGCGGTCCCCGACACCCTCTACACGGCCTCCGCGCGCACGGAGGCCACGGAGTCCGCGGAGGGAGCGCGTTCCGGGGACCCGACGGACGGCGAAACCGTGCGCACGGACGCGGAAAAGGGCGCCGGGCGGGGCGCGGACGCGGGTGACGTGGGCGCCCCCGTCACCGAGGTGATCCGTTCCGTGAACGGCCCGGTCCACGACCTCGCCTTCTCCCCGGACTCCCGCTGGCTGGCGTGGGCCCACCCCGGTATCGGGCGCTCCCTGAGCCAGATCAAGATCGTGCGCCTGGGCGGCCGCCGCACGGTCCTCGACGTGACCGACGGCCGTTTCGAGGACGAGCAGCCGGTGTTCACACTCGACGGCCGCTACCTCGCGTTCCTCTCCTGGCGCGGCTTCGACCCCGTGTACGACGTGCACACCGGCGACCTGTCGTTCCCGCTGGGCTGCCGCCCGTACCTGGTGCCGCTGTCCTCCGCGACCCCCTCCCCCTTCGCGCTGTCGGCCGACGGCCGGCCCGCCGCCGGGGGCCTGGACCCGCAGGACCACGCGGCCGAGAGCGGCACGGTGCTGGTCGAGGCGGAGGGGCTGGCGAGCCGGGTGACGCCGTTCCCGGTGGCCGCGTCCAAGTACGCGTCGCTGCGGCCCGTGGCCGGGGGCGGCCTGATCTGGCTGCGCTACCCGATCTCCGGCGCGCTCGGCGAGACCTTCGTCAACCCGGCCGACACCTCGGGCCGCCCCACGCTGGAGCACTTCGACCTCGTACGGGCACGGCGGACCGAACTCAGCGGCTACGTCGACTGGTTCTCGCTCAGCGGCGACGGCAGCAGGCTGGTCGTCAACGACAGCGGCGACCTGCGCGTGATCCCCTCCGACGAGCTGGCCGACGCCGACTCCACCACCCCGCTCGACCTGCGCCGCATCCTGCACGAGGTGGACCCGGCTGCGGAGTGGCGGCAGGCGTTCGACGAGGCGGGGCGGATCATCCGGGCGTACTTCTGGGAGCCGCACATGTGCGGCATCGACTGGGACGGCGTACTGGCGCAGTACCGGCCGCTGGTCGAACGGGTCGCGTCCCCCGACGAGTTCGCGGACCTGCTGCGCGAGGTGACGGGCGAGCTGGGTACCTCGCACGCGTACGTCACCCCCGCCCGCCGCAACGAGGGCCCGCCGCACTACCAGCGCGCCATCGGGCTGCTGGGCGTCAACCTGTGCCGTACGGAGGCGGGCGAGTGGCAGATCGCGCGCATCCTGCCGGGCAACTCGTCGGACTCCCGGGCCCGTTCGCCGCTGGCCGGTTCGGGCATCCGGGAGGGCGCCACGCTGACGCACGTCGACGGGCGCCCGGTCGACCCGGTGACCGGGCCCGCGCCGCTGCTGTCGGCGGCGGGCGGTACGACGGTGGAGCTGACGTTCTCGCGCCCCGACCCGGAACGGCCGCCGCGCCGCGTCGCCGTCGTACCGCTGGTCGACGAGCGCCCGCTGCGCTACCAGGACTGGGTGGCCCGGCGGCGCGAGGTCGTCCGCGAGCTGAGCGGCGGCCGCTGCGGCTACCTGCACATCCCCGACATGGGCGGCTCGGGCTGGGCGCAGTTCAACCGGGACCTGCGGATGGAGGTGTCGCGGCCCGCGCTGATCGTGGACGTACGGGGCAACGCGGGCGGGCACATCAGCGAACTCGTCGTCGAGAAGCTGACCCGCGTGATCCTCGGCTGGGACCTCACCCGGGACGCGCAGCCCGTGAGCTACGCCAGCAACGCGCCGCGCGGACCCGTCGTCGCGCTCGCCGACGAGGCGACCTCGTCCGACGGGGACATGATCACGGCGGCGTTCCGGCTGCTGCGGCTGGGGCCCGTGGTGGGGAGCCGTACGTGGGGCGGCGTGGTGGGCATGACCGGGCGGCACCGGCTGATGGACGGCACGGTGATCACGGTGCCGATGAACGCGGCGTGGTTCGACGGGTACGGCTGGTCCGTCGAGAACCACGGCGTGGCACCGGACATCGAGGTGCCGCGTACCCCGCTGGACTGGGCCGAGGGCAACCACACGCTGCTGCGCACCGCCGTGCGCACCGCCCTGGAACGGCTGGCGGAGCAGCCCGCCGCCGTGCCGCCCGACTACGGCGACGCCCCGGACCTGCGCCGCCCACCGCTGCCGCCGCGCGACGGCTGAGGCGGGTGCGGCGGACCGGGCGGGTGGGGCGAACCGGCGTACGGGGGCGGAGAGTTCGAGCGGCCACCGCGCGCCACCTTCGTACCACTCTGATCCGAAATGCACATGGTTGAGCAGCATGTCAGGCTGGTCCTGTCCCACCCCTTTCCCAGTCTTGGAGTGACCATGGGTATCTCCGACCAGTACGACGACGACAGGTCCCCGGAGCGCGGCATGGAGACGGACGACGGGCAGCAGGACCGGCGCGGCACACGGGAGGAACGCCAGGACGGCGACGCGGGCGGCTGGACGGAGGGACGGCGGTCCGACCGGTCCGACGGGCGGTCCTCGCGCGGCACGGACGACATGCGCGGCATGGACGAGAGCGGCGGTTCCGACGACATGCGCGGCATGGACGGGGACCGGGCGATGGACGGCAACCGGGGCATGGGCGACAGCCGGGGTACGGGTGACGACCAGGGCATGAGCGGCGACCGCGGCATGGACGACGGGCGTTCGCAGCGCCGCTCGGACGACATGGCGGACCGCCCGCGCATGAGCGAGGACGAGGGCGAGGGCGAGGACTTCGGCGACGGGCCGCAGAGCGGCTCCTTCTGAGCCGCGCGGCCGACGGCTGAGGGGTGCACCCGGGGCGGGGTGCACCCCTCACGTCACGCGCGCGGCGGGCGGCGCGCCGCCGTCAGTTCCGCGCCCTGCGTGCCGCCTCGTCCGCCTCGCCACCCGCGCCGACGAGCCCCGCGCGCGGCCCCGCCGCGGCGAGCCGGGGCGCGAAGCGCCGCATCTCGCGCTGGCCGACCGTGCCGATGACCGACGGCAGGTAGCCGCGGATGCCCTGCATCCCCCTCAGCCACCACTGCCCGTAGACGTGCGCCGACCGGCGTTCGATCCCGGCGACCAGCCGGTCGACGGCCGGGCCGACCGGGTACGTCTTGTTCGACGGCCACGGCAGGCTCTGGCGCATCTCCCGCATCACGTCGTTCTGGTCGGCGCCGCGCACCATGTCGGTGTCGGTCCAGCTGAGATAGCCGACCCCGACCCGTACGCCCTGGTGTCCGGTCTCCGCGCGCAGCGAGTGCGCGAACGCCTCGGCGCCCGCCTTCGACGCGCAGTACGCGCTCATCATCGGCGCGTGCGTGATCGCCGCGAGGGAGGCGATCTGGAGGAAGTAGCCGCGCGAGGCGATGAGATGGGGCAGGAAGGCGCGGGCCGTGACGGCGCCGCCGATGAGGTTGATCTCGATCACGCGGCGCCAGGCGACGGGGTCGGTGTCGAGCAGCGGACCGGCCGTGGCCACACCGGCGTTGGCGACGACGACGTCCACCTTCCCGAAGTGCTCCTTCACCTCCCGCGCGACCCGGTCCATGGCCTCGTTGTCGGTCACGTCGGCGCACCAGTGACGCGAGTCCGTACGGAGCGACTCGTCGACCCGCTTCAGCTCGTCCGGCTCCAGGCCGACGAGGGCGATCCGCGCGCCGCGCGCGGCGAGCTTGCGGGCGAGCAGTTCGCCGAGGCCGCGGGCGGCGCCGGTGACGACGGCGACCTGGCCGTCGAGGTCCCTGCGGGTCATGGGGTCTCCTCCTTGATCGCGAACTCACCGGCCGTGGCGCCCGGTTCGTGTCCGTCTCCCTCGCCCGCACCGTTCCGGGCGCTGTTCCCGGCACCGTTCCCGTTCCCGTTTCCGGTGAGGTGGTCCCGTACGAGCCCGGCCAGCACGCCGCTGACCGCCTCCGGCGCCTCGACGGGCGTCATGTGGCCCATGCCGGGCAGCTCCGTGAGGCCCGTGCAGTGCGGCAGCACCGCCCGCATCCGGCGGGCGTGGGGGAACGGCGTGAGCCGGTCCGCGGTCCCCGCCACGACGGCGGTCGGCAGGGACAGCCGGGACAGTTCCCCGCTCAGGTCCAGCCCGTCCAGTACGTGCCCCCAGGCCGCGCGCGTCCCGCGCGGGCAGGCGTGCACGACGCGGGTGACGGCGTCCGTCTGCGCGGGGGTCGAGGCGGGGCCCATCGTCCCGTAGCGGAGCAACCGCCGTGAGACGGGCGTGACCGGTCCGAGCGGGAGGCTGCTGCCGAGGAGCTTCCGCTGGAGCCACGTACGGAGCGCCGCGGGCCGTACGGGCACGATGCGGGCGGCGGACACCAGCCGCGCCTCGCCCGTGCTGCACAGCATCAACGCCGCGGCGTGCTCGCGCAGTTGGGGCCGCCCGGCGGCGGCCATCAGGGTCATCCCGCCCATGGAGTGGCCGCCGACCACGGCCTTCTCCCCGGGTGCGAGGGTCCCGTCGAGCACGGCGCACAGGTCGTCGGCGAGCAGGGTGGTGGAGTGGTCGCCCGGCGCGGCGGCGGGCGTACGGCCGTGGCCGCGCTGGTCGTACACGACCACCCGCAGGCCGTCGGCGACCAGGGCGCGCACCACCGGCGCCCAGAAGGCGGTCGAGCAGGTCCACCCGTGCGCGAGGACCACCGCGGGCGCGTCCTCGGGGCCGTGCACCTCGACGTACAGGCGCGTGCCGTCCGCCGAGACGACCCGCGGGGTGCTCCGCGGCTCCGGCGGGACGAGGGCCGCGGCGATCCGCGCCTCCCGCGCGCCGTGGGCAGCCGTACGGGCGGCGCCGGAGGTGCCCGTCACGGCCGCTCCTCCCCCGCCGCGGCGAGCGCCGTACCGCCGACCGCCGGCGCGTCGGCCGACGCTTCGGCCGGTGCGGGCGACGGCGCGCGCCGCACGTCGTACTCCGACAGGTCCAGGCGCCGCGTCAGCCGCCGGAACTCGCCGGTCGTGCCCGGCCATACGGTCGTGTTCCGGCCGTTCGCGTCCAGGTACCAGCTGTCGCAGCCGCCCGTGCTCCACACCGTCCGCTCCATGCGGTCCTGCACGTGGTCGTTCCAGGCGTCGACGGCCGCCGCGCGCGGCTCGAAGGCCGCCCGGCCGCCGAAGGTGTCGAGCTGCCGGAGGTAGTCGACCATGTAGTTCAGCTGCGACTCGATCATGAGGATCATCGAGCTGTTGCCGAGGCCGGTGTTGGGGCCGATGACGGTCATGAAGTTCGGGAAGCCCACCGCCGTACAGCCGCGCAGGGCCTTCATGCCGTCCCGCCACGCCTCCGCGAGGGTCGTGCCGTCGGCGCCCTTGATACGGTCCGCGATCGGCATGTCGGTGACGTGGAAACCGGTGCCGAAGATGATCGCGTCGGCCTCCGTCTCCGTACCGTCGGCCGCCACGAGCGTGCTGCCGCGCACCTCCTTCAGCCCGGACGCGACGACGTCGACGTCGGGGCGGGCGAGCGCCGGGTAGTACGCGTTGGAGAGCAGGATGCGCTTGCAGCCGATGCGGTAGTCGGGCGTCAGCTTGCGCCGCAGCTCCGGGTCACTGATGGACTTCGTCATGTGCCGGGAGGCCAGCTTCTCGACCAGGCCCAGCTGTTCGGGACGCTTGGTGAACGCGCCCACCTGGAGTTCCCGGATGCCCCACAGGACCCCGCGCCGCAGGGTTCCGGTGACCGGGACCCTGCCGTGCAGCCAGCGTTCCGGGCCGGTGATGCGGCGGTCGACGCGCGGCATCACCCAGGGCGCGGTGCGCTGGAAGACGGTGAGCCGTTCGGTCTCCGGAGCGATGGACGGCACGATCTGGATCGCGGAGGCACCCGTACCGACCATCGCGACGCGCTTGCCCCGCAGGTCGTAGTCGTGGTCCCACTGCGCGGAGTGGAAGACCTTGCCCTCGAACGTGTCCAGGCCGGGGATGTCCGGGATCTTCGGGTCGGAGAGGGGGCCCGTCGCGGACACCACGAAGTCGGCCGTCAACGTGGCCCGTTCGGTCTCGATGACCCAGTGGAACTCCTCGGTGTCCCAGGTCATCCGGTGCACCTCGGTGGAGAGGCGGAGGTGCGGCCGCAGCCCGAAGGTGTCGGCGACGCCCTCCAGGTACGCCCGGATGTGCCGCTGGCCGGAGAACGTACGCGGCCACTCCGGGTTGGGCGCGAACGAGAACGAGTACAGGTGCGACGGCACGTCGCAGGCACAGCCCGGATAGCTGTTGTCGCGCCAGGTGCCGCCGACGGAGTCGCGGCGCTCCAGCACGACGAAGTCCGTGATGCCCGCGCGGCGCAGCCGTACGGCGGCGCCCAGACCGCCGAACCCGCTGCCGATCACCGCCACCCGTACGTGTTCGCGTTCACCCGCGCCGTCGTTCCCGCCCACGCGCCCGCTGTCGCTCTCGCGCTCGGCTGCCATATGTGCCGCCTCCCGAGGTCTCACCCTTTGGTCCCGCACCGACTGTGTTCCGCACCGACTGGTTCCGCGACGTCCGGCCCACTGATCGTGCCAGTGATTGCTGGCGCGATTTCTTGGAGAGTAGAGCAGGGGCCTACCGATGGGTAGAGGGTGGGCGCGGAAAAGTTACCGGGGGTTCGCGACGACCGGGCGGGGCAGGCGGCACACACGCCCGAACGGGCCCACGAGGGCGGCGGCATAGGCTGCGACGGTGGCCACGAGGAAACGAGCGGACGGTGCGGACGGTGCGGGCGGCGGCGCGCGCGACGGGGACGCGGACGGGGACGGCAGGGGCGACGGGAACGGGGCTCGCTCCCGGGGCCGGGGCCCGCGCGGGAACGGCGACGCCGTGAGCGCCGGAACCGGCCACGGCGCGCAGACCGGCGGGCCCGGCGGTACGGCGGGGGGCGGCGCTGCGGGGGGCGGTGACACTGCGGGGGACGACCCTGCGGGCGGCGACGCCGAGGGCGCGACACCTCCCGTCGAGTACCGCGCGGACGAGCTGGCCACGGCCGCCGGCATCACCCCGCGCACCCTCCGGTTCTACCGCGAACGGAAACTGCTGCCGCCACCCCGCCGCGAGGGCCGTATCGCCTGGTACGACGAGCACCACCTCGCACGGCTGCGCACGATCGCGGCCCTGCTCGCACGCGGCCACACCCTGGGCGGCATCGCGGACCTGATGACGGCGTTCGAGGAGGGTCGGTACGGGCGCAGCCCCGCCGAGCTGCTCGGGCTCGACACCCTGCTCAGCACGCCGTTCTCCGAGGAGGTCCCGATCCGGCTCACCCCGCAGGAACTGGCCGACCACTACGAGGGCGGCGTCACCTCGGAGAATCTGGCCGACTCCCTCGACATCGGCTATCTCGCCGTGGACGGCGAGGAGTTCGTGCACGTCAGCCGACGTCTCCTCGAAGCCTCCTCGGCGCTCGTCAGGGAGGGCATCCCGCTCGGCGCGGTCCTCGCCGCCGGACGCGAACTCCGGCACCACACGGACGTCATCGCCGCCGTCTTCAGCGACCTGCTGCGCAGCCACGTCCTGGGCGGCGACCTGTCGGTGAACGACGCGGACTGGATCACGGAGAAGCTGGAACGGTTGCACCCACTGGCGAAGCAGGTGGTGGAGGCGGAACTGGGCCTCGCTCTGGACCGCAGGGTGCGCGAGGAACTGGACACCTGGCTCCTGCCACCGGACGGCGGCGGCGGCGACGACGGGGCGAACGGACCTGGCGCCACGGAGGGGTGACCGGTTCACCCGGCACGGAGGGCGACACGGCGACGTACCACCGACTCCCGTGAGAGGGTGTCACCGTCGCGCGTACGCCTCACGTACGCGTACGTCTCAGGCGCGCAGGTAACGCAGTACCGCCAGCACCCGCCGGTTGTGGTCCTCCGACGCGGGCAGCCCGAGCTTCCCGAAGATGCTCGCCACATGCTTCTCCACGGTCCCCGCGGAGACGTACAGCGCCTGCGCGATGGCCGCGTTGGTACGTCCCTCCGCCATCATCGTGAGCACACTCCGCTCCCGTTCGGTGAGCGCGCCGAGCCCGTCGCTCTGCCGTCCCCCGTCCGCGGCGAGCCGCGTGACGATGACGGGGTCGAGTGCGGTGCCGCCCGCGGCGACGCGGGCGAGAGCGTCGGTGAACTCGGCGACGTTCGCGACCCGGTCCTTCAGGAGGTAGCCCACACCCGCCGCGCCCTCGGCGAGCAGCTGAGCGGCGTACCTGGTCTCGACGTGCTGCGAGAACAGCAGCACACCGGTGCCGGGGTGCGTGCGTCGGATGTCGATCGCCGCGTGCAACCCCTCGTCGGTGTGCGTGGGCGGCATCCGGATGTCCACCACCGTGACGTCCGGACGGTGCTCCGCGACCGCCGCCCGCAGGGCGTCCGCGTCCGGTACGGCGGCACACACCTCGTGCCCGCGCTCCGTGAGCATCTCGGTCAGCAACTCCCGCAGGACGGCGGCATCCTCAGCGATCACGACGCGCATGGGCGGCATGCTCTCACGCGTGCGGCGGCAGGGTGACGGTGACGACGGTGGGCCCACCCTCCGGGCTGTCCACGTCCAGTCCGCCGTCCACCGTGCGTACCCGCTGGAGTAGACCAGTGAGCCCACCGCCGAGGGTGGCACCACCGCGCCCGTCGTCCGTGACGCGCAGCCGGATCGCGCCGTCCCGCTGCGCCGCCTCGACCTCGACGCCGCGTGCGCCGCTGTGCTTGATGGCGTTGGTCAGCAGTTCGGCCGCGCAGAAGTACGCGATGGTCTCGATGGCGGGTGTCGGCCGCCGGGGCAGATCGACGGTCAGCCGCACGGGCAGCACGCTGCGGGCTGCCAGCGTGTCGAGCGCGTCCGGGAGGCCGTCGTCGAGCGCGGGCGGATGGATGCCGCGCGCGAGGTCGCGCAGTTCGGAGAGGGCCTCGGTGGCGTTGCGGTGCGCGGTGTCGGCGAGCCGCCGGAGGCGCGCGGCGTCGACCGGGGACCGCCCGCCCTCGTCGCCGCGCACACCGTCCGTACGGGCACCTTCCGTACCAGCGCCTTCCGTACGGGCTCCTTCCGCGCCACCTTCCGTACGGGCACCGCCCGCGGCGGGAGCATCCGTGCCGGGGTCGGCCCCGAGCCCCTCCCGGAGCATGTCGAGGCTCATCGCGAGGGCCACGAGTCGCACCTGCGCACCGTCGTGCAGGTCGCGTTCCAGGCGCCGCAGCAGCGCCGCCGAGTCGTCGACGGCCAGGGCCCTCGTCTCCTCCAGGTCGCGGACGCGGGACTCCAGCGCGCCCGGCCCGAGCAGGCCGTGCAGCAGCCAGCGGTCCATCGCGACCGCGCCCCTCGCGGGCCACGGCGCGACCAGCAGCAGCCCGACACCGATCGCGAAGGCCACCCACGTACCGCCGAAGGTCGTGATGTGGGGCGCCCCGCCGCCGAACGGCAGCGGGTTGACCACCGACGCCTCCGCCCCGCCCCCGTGGTCCGGGTACTGGCCGAGCAACCCCCAGCGCAGCGGCAGGCTCAGGTTGAGCAACGTGGCCACCCACAGGCCGAGCACCGCGTACAGCTGGACGGCGGCGAGCGGCAGTTTCGCCAGCACGTAGCCCGCCGAACGCCACCCCGCGCCGTCCCGCAGCCGTACGTCGAGCCGCCCCAGCGGGCCGCTCGCCGCGGGCACCGGCGGCGGCCCCGGCAGCCGTTCCCCCAGCAGCCGGGCGGCCAGCCCGCGCTGGGCCGCGGCGAGCACGCGGGCGAGTCCGAGGGCGGCGGTCAGCAGCAGCAGCCCGACGACCGCGCCGAGCAGCGACAGCGTCAGCGCCGTGCCGACGGCGAGCAGGACGAGCACGAGGACGAAGCCGACCAGCGCCGGGGGCAGCCCGACCACGCAGTACGCCGCCTCGCTCCACGTCCGCCGGGTGAACGGCGTGCGCAGCACGGTCCGTACGCTCACCCGCCGCACCACCGGAACGGCCGGCGGCACCTGCCGAACGGTCCGCGGCGCCGCACCGGTTCGGCGGCGCTCCGAGGGACCTCGCGCCTCGCTCATCGTGACTCCTCGCCCGCACGGCGTCCGCCGTGCTCGCAGCTCACGACGCTAGACAGCGGGCGCCGCCACCGGAACGCGGCTTCCCGTCGCCCCTCCGGGGGTTTTCCCCCACCGCGCGCGCGGACGGCGTTCTCCGCCGCCGCCGACGCCGTCAGGGGCCGAAGACCACTGTGACGGGCGCGTGGTCGGACCACCGTTCGGCGTGGCTCGCCGCCCGCTCCACGTACGCCTTGACGGCCCGGTCCGCGAGGCCCGGCGTCGCCATGGCGTAGTCGATGCGCCAGCCCGAGTCGTTGTCGAAGGCGCGCCCGCGGTAGGACCACCACGAGTACGGCCCGGCCTGCTCCGGGTGGTGCGCCCGTACGACGTCCACGTAGCCGCCGTCCGCGGGGTCCAGGACGCGGTCGAGCCAGGCGCGTTCCTCCGGAAGGAAACCGGCGGAACGGCGGTTGGCCCGCCAGTTCTTGAGATCCGCCTCCCGGTGCGCGATGTTCCAGTCACCGCACACCAGGACCTCACGGCCGTCGGCGGCGCACCGTTGCCGCAACTGCGTCAGGTACGGCAGGAACGCGGCCATGAACCGCTCCTTCTCGTCCTGCCGTTCGGTACCGACCTCGCCGGACGGCAGGTAGAGGCTGGCGACGGTCAGGCCGGGGAGGTCCACCTCGGCGTAGCGTCCGGCGTCGGCGAACTCGGGCTCCCCGAAGCCGACGCGTACGGCTTCCGGTTCGCGCCGCGTGAGGAGGGCGACTCCGGCGCGGCCCTTGGCGGACGACGGGGCGTAGACGGCGTGCCAACCCTCCGGTTCCCGGACCGCGACGGGCAACTGGTCCTGCTCCGCCCGTACTTCCTGGAGGCAGACCACATCGGACCCGGTGTCCGCGAGCCATTCCGCGTACCCCTTGCGGGCGGCCGCCCGGAGGCCGTTCACGTTGACGGTGGTCACCTGCTGCACTCGCGCTCCCGGTTGCTCTCCGCTGCGTACGGACAGCGGCGCAGCCTACGGCACCCACCGGACGGCGACGCGCTCCCCCCGCGCGACGCGCGGCACCGGCCCGGAGGGGGCACGGACAGCGCCTGCCGGGCGTCGTACCGACACCCCTCCCCGTGCCGGGAGTTCACCCGGAAAGGGCCCACAATTCCCCTCCGGCGCGCACCCCGGGCGGGACACTCATGCGGACGACGGCGGGGCCCCGATCGTTCAGACTCGCGGTGATCGGCACGGTGACGGCGGCGACGGCACTCAACCGCGCTGTCCGCACCGGCCGCCCCGGCGGACAGCACCTCCGTCCGGGAACGGGCGCGGGCGGACACACCGCCGACCGTGGGGCGAAAACGCGCGAGGGGATGGCGGATCTTCACCGCGGGGCGGCTGTCGCCCGGTGTGAGCCTGAGCGCGGTGGCCTCCGCGGGCGCCGACGCCGCCTGGGCGGTCGACAGCTTCGCACTCGTCGGCCGTGAGTCGCGCGCCGTCGCGCCGCACTGGGACGGTCGGCGCTGGCACGAGACGGTCCTCCCGGACGTCCGGGTACGGCTCACCGGCGTGCACGCCGAGTCCGCCCGCGGCACCTGGACCACCGGTTTCCGCACACCGGTCGGTGACGAGGGCTACGAGCCGAGGGTGTTGCACTGGAACGGCCGCGCCTGGCGCGACGTGACCGGGCCCGTCACCGGCCTGTCCCCGCGGGCGATCCGCGGCGGTGTCCGGGTCAGCGGCAACACCGAGAGCTGGGAGGGCCCGCCCGTCCTCTGGCACCGTGAACGCGGGCGCTGGACGATGGTGTACGGCGCGACCGTCCCGGGCGGCGAGACGCAGGCGTACGACGTCACGGACCTCGCCCCCGCCGGGTGCGGAGACCGCCTGCGGGCCGTGGGCGGCTGCGAAGTCCGGACGGGCAAAGCGGCTCCTCCGGGTACGAGTCCGTCCAGCGCCGGGGCCGCTGAACGGCCACCGCCGACGCCCGCCCTGCCGCCCCTCGCACACCGGTGGGTGGCAGGGGACCGTTCCGGCGGGCGGATTACGATGCGCTCATGCGCATCATCCCCGTCCGCTACGACCACCCCGACGCGGTCAAGCTGAACGACATCGTCCAGGAGGAGTACACCGAGCGTTACGGGGAGAGCGACGTGACTCCGCTCGCCCCCGAGATGTTCGACCCTCCGCACGGCCTGTACCTGCTGGCGTACGACGACGAAGGGCGCCCGGTGGCGACCGGCGGCTGGCGGGCGCAGGAGGACGGCGAAACGGGGTACGCGCCGGGGGACGCCGAGATCAAGCGGATGTTCGTCATCCGCGAGGTGCGCGGCCAGGGCCTCGCCCGCCGCATACTCGCCGCGCTGGAGGACAGCGCGCGCGAGGCGGGACGTACGCGCATGGTGCTGGAGACCGGCACGGAGCAGCCGGAGGCGATGGCGCTGTACGCGTCGAGCGGTTACGCGCCGACGCCCAAGTTCGGCTACTACCGCTTCCACGACGACAGCCGCTGCTACGCCAAGCCGCTCTGACCCCGCCCGTCCCTCCGCCTCCGGGGGGCGGCGGCTACGAGCGCACCGCGCGGAAGCGGACGGTACCCACCTCCGGGTGGACGGCGACCTCGACGTCCTCGAACCCGGCCGCGCGCAGTCGGCCGGGGAGCGCGTCCGGGTCGACCGTGTTCATGGTGTCGCGCAGGTGCAGCAGCCGGAAGCGGAGACTGCCTCCCGTACTGTCGCTGCCCGCGAAGACACTTCCCGTCCGCAGCACCCGGTGCGCCTCGGCGAAGATGCGGTCCTGCTGCGCCGCCGTCGGCACGTGGTGCAGCATCGTGAAGCACACCACCGCGGAGAAACACCCGTCCGGGAGCGGCATGTCCGCGCCGTCCCCGTGCACCACACGCGCGCGGTCGCCGTGGACGCGCTCCAGCTGTCGCGCCGTTCCGGCGTCCACCTCCAGCGCCGTCACGCGGGGCGCCCGCTCGACGAGGACACGCAGGTTCGCCCCGTAGCCGGGGCCGATCTCCAGTACGTCGGTGCCGAGTTCGACCCCGTCGAGCGCCCAGGGCAACAGGCGCTCCCGTACGGAGTCGGCCCACTTCTCGGAACCGCACAACCTGCGGTGCGCTCTGTTCATCGGCATGCGTGCGACGTTACGGACGGCGCCACGCAACCGCCACGGGCTTACGCTGCCAGGTGATGTCGCCGGACGGGCACCCGTCGGTGCACGAAACCGACTCGACCGCGCCCCGCGGGTCCTGACGAAAGTGGGGGTCAGGTCCTGCCGAAGGACCCGTGTGCGGGGTGCGGGCCCTGCCGGAGTGTTCAGGCATGCCCTCACCCGAGCGACTCACCCACACCGGCGGCGCACCCGCCGCACCCCCCGCACGCGGACGACGTTCCCGCCGTACCCACCGCGCCGTCGTCGCCGTCCTGGCCGTCGGCGCCTGCGCCGCCGCCGTACCGGCCGTCGGCCTCCCCGGCGGCGCCCCGGACGCCACCCGCGCGGCCGACGCCACCGACCGTACGCACACCCCCGCCCGACTGTCCCTCCCCCGCCCCACCGGCCCGTACGCGGTCGGCACCACCGAACTGCACCTCGTCGACAAGGACCGCGAGGACCCCTGGGACGCGTCCCGGCAACGGGAGTTGATGGCGGGCGTCTGGTACCCGGCGCGGCACGGCAGCGGCGGCGAGCAGGCGCCCTACATGCGGCCGGGCGCCGCGAAGGTCTTCGCCCGGGGCGCGGCCGAGGTGCTGGAACAACCCGTCGGAACCGTCGACTGGGCGGCCACCCGTACGCACGCCCGACTCGACGCCGAGGTCTCCCCCCGGGCGGGCCGGGCACCTGTGGTGCTGTTCAGCCCCGGCGGCTTCAACGAGCGGGCCCTCGGCACGTCCGCCGCCGCACAACTCGCCAGCGAGGGATACGTCGTGGTGACGATCGACCACCCCGGCGAAGCACACGCGGTCGAGTTCCCGGACGGTCGCGTCGTCGAACCGTCACCGGAGCTGGCACAGATCAAGGACCAGGCCGAGCAGTGGCGACGGATGCTCGACGTACGCGTCGCCGACACGCACTTCGTGACCTCGCAGCTGCGCGCGCTCACCCGCGGGAACAACCCCGACGCCGAGGGCCGTACGCTGCCCCGCGGCCTGGCGCGGGCGATGGACATGAGCAGGGTGGGCATGTTCGGGCACTCCATGGGCGGTATGACGACAGCCGAGGCCATGCGCGGCGACGCGGGCATCGACGCCGGTGCGGACCTCGACGGCCCGCTGGGGCTGAGCTGGACGGACCCCGCGAAGATGCTGCCCGTCGCGCGGAACGGGCTGGACAGGCCGTTCCTCTTCATGGGCACCAGGCTGTACCGCGAGGACGAGTCGGTGGCGCCGCACACCCACCGCGAGTCCCCGTCCTGGAAGTCCTTCTGGGAGCACTCCCCCGGCTGGAAGCGCGACCTGTGGTGGCCGAAGGCCGCGCACAACTCCCTCACCGACTACCAGTCGCTGCTGCCCCAGGTCGACCGCGTACACGAACTGCCCGACGGGCTACGCGAGAACATGATCGGCAGCGTCGACCCGGAACGGTCCGCCAGGTCGCAGCAGACGTACCTCACCGCGTTCTTCGACCACCACCTGCGCGGACGGGACCGGCCGGTGCTCGACGGGCCCTCACCCCGCCACCCGGACGTGCGGTTCGTACGCTGACGGCCGCGCCGGGCGGTCAGGCCACCGAGCCGTGGCGGGCGGTGAAGTCGAGGATCCGCTGCCAGGAGTCGGCGCAGGCGGCCGCCCAGTCCCCGGCGGACACGTCGAAGTAGGAGTGCGGGGCGCCGTCGTAGACGTGCATCTCGTACTCCTTCCCGGCTCCTCGAAACCGGCCACCAGCGCCTGGAACTCGTCCTGCCCGGCGGCCGCGTCGTCCCCGGCGAGCAGCAGAAGCAGCGGCGCGGACAACGCGGCCGTCGCGTCACCGAAGAACCGCGGCGGACCGTAGAAGCCCACGGCCCCGGCCAGGCCGAGGTCACCGGCGGCCTGTCGCCACGAGTGGGCACCACCCAGGCAGAAACCGAGGGTGAACACCGGATCGCTGCTCCGCGCGCGCGTCCACGCCACCGCGGCGGCGACGTCGGCGTCCACGTGCGCCGCCTCCAGCCGCGGCATGTGCGCCGCCCAGTCGAACGCGTCCCCACGCGGCCCGGCACCCGCCGTACGCCCGTAGAAGTCGATGGCGAGCGCACGGAATCCGGCCTCCGCGAACCGCAGCGCGAGCTTCTCGTAGAAGGGGTGCAGACCGCGGCGGTCGGGGAGGATCACCACGCTGCGGCCGATCGGGGCGTCCGGCTCGGCATGGTAGGCACGCAGCCGGTTGCCGTCGGCGGCGTCCAGTTCGAGGCCACCGTGCGCGGCCACACCGCCGGTGACGACGGGGGCGGCGGGCGGGACGCCGTTGGCGGGATGGCACATGGAGCGGCTCCTTACACGATGTCGCGTTCCTGCGGGCGGCTCGTACGGCTACGCACTCCGTACGACTCTCCGCGTACCCGCCCGCCACCGCCCCACGTGCGACCCGTACGAGGCGGCTCCCGGCCCTCACGGGGACGGGAGCCGCCTCGGCGCGCGCGGTACGACGGCTGGGCGCCGCCGCCGGATCAGCACATCTTGTAGTCGACGCGCGTCGAGTTGTACGAGCAGGAGTCGCGCAGCGACCCACCCGGCTTGTACAGGCTGGCCTTGTCCTTGTCGTTGTTCCACACGTACCAGCCGCGGCCCATGTACAGGTGCCCGGCGGACTTGGTCCCCTTGCCCGTGTGCACGAGCACCGTCTTGCCCGCGCTGATCTTGTAGCTGGGGAAGACGTACTTGTGACCCGACGCGTCCTTCAGGGTGTGGCCCTGCATCTGGAACGCTGCACCGGTGGAGTTCTTGATCTGCACGTACTCGGCGTTCAGGCTGCTGTTCCCGCCCCGGTCGCTGCCGGGGCTGTCGTAGTAGACCTTGTAGATGTACACCGACCCGGCGGCCTGCGCCTGCGTCGGCACCAGCACGCCACCGGCCAGACAGGCTGCGGCGGTGGCGACGGCGGCGGTGCGGATTCTGGACATGGGCGTCCTTCACATTCGTGCCGAACTCCCCCCACAGGGCCCGGCGGACGCTCAGAATATGGCCAACCCCCGCTTCCGGAACGCTGGTTACCAAACCGGTACATGAGCCCCACCTCCGCACGCCCGACACCCGCAGCACGCACGAAAGAGTCCCTGCCGGATACCTCCGACAGGGACTCTGCACGCGGTGGACCTGAGGGGATTCGAACCCCTGACCCCCTCGTTGCGAACTACGGGCGCGGCGGTCGCTGAGGACTGCCCGGCAGGTCAGCCGGTGTTCGGCGGTCATCCACGACCTGTGGCTGTCACTGGGGTTGCTGTACTTCGCTGCTGTACCCCAAGCACCCTGACCACCAGTTTCATGAAGATGCAGGGCAGATGCTTGCTGCCCCTCAACACACTGCGCTCCCTCTTGACTCCTCGTCAGCGAAACCGTCATCGCGTTGCCAACCACGGCCAGGAGCACGAGACCCGGGCTCTATTCTTGCTCCGTCTCTTCAGAGCTCCGCGTCTGACGGATAGAGTCTTGGCCCCGAAAGGGGCCATATTTCTTCTTGAACGACTCTTCACGCGCGATAATCTCACGTCCGGAGCGAATACTTGAGCGTAGCGACTCACTGATTGGAGGAAGCTGCAAGTCGCCATTGAATTGACTTGCACCCTGAACCGCATTTTCAAACTCGGCAAGAAGTTCACTGTTCGCTTCGACCATCATCTGATGACGTTGTAATTTTTCTTGAAGTTCCTCACGTAGATCTAGATCTTCTATGGATTCTTCATCCTCAAGCCGCTGCAAGACCGCTTCTAGAAGTTGCGCGTTTCGACGGATACTGGCGAGCTTAGATTCTTTGAACCAATCAGCAAAGCCAGCACTGATCACCATGCTTCGCTTAGAGGAGGCCTGCCAAATTTGAGGATCGAGCATGCGCGCCTGACTTACAGTCTCGGATCGAACCGATGTCATCAGAAATTTTTTGACAGCTTCAAGAAAAACCGCGAAGGTCATAATCTGAAATGAGCCACCCGCGCGAGTCTTCATTTCTTCAACTAGTTCGACTCTAGGTCCAATTTTAAAATTAAACTTCCTATTTACCCAATCATCCTTGCCGTAATTCGACACAAACAGAACAGGCATTCTGCGCTTCTCTGCCTCCAGGAGGGTTTGCTCCCAAAGCAAGTAGTCACCGTGGGGATTACTTGCTTTCCCGCGATCCCGATACCCTGGAGGAATCTCCTCCTCTGCTCTTCTCTGGGCTTCACGTAATGCCACTTCTTGCGCTTCTCGATCCAGTGGCTCACCGACTCTGCCATCGAGAAGCGTTGCAAGGCTTCTCAAGACTGGATCGTCATCCATTACTTTTTTAATGGACAAATCAAAGCGAGACTCATATTCTTGAAGTTTAGTTGTCACATAACCAAAAGCCTCATTAAGGAGCTGATCAAGTGCACCTTTTTCCTCTTCTTCAATTGCGAGGCGATTAGAAAATTCAGCCACTTTTTCCAGGCTCTGCTTCTTGATGGATTCAATAGACTTGCGAGTTGCATCAAAGAACTCTGCCTGATCCTTGGCCGCGGACACCCTCCCAGTGTGGAATTCGAGTGCCACCTGATGGGGCACCCAGAGCCTATCCCTAACCGCCGATAAGGCTGCGACCATGTCTTGGCGCGCATCGGGGGTTACCCTATACAGAGAGAGAAGAATATTGGAGTCCACGACAATCATGGCGCTGCGCAGAATTCGTTGATTTTCATCCGAAGAAGCGCGGATATAACCCGTGAACGGACCGATGAATGAACTATCCAAATCCATGCTTTTCTAATCCCTTCGATCAGCTGCGATTTAGCGTAGCGCGGAAACCGAACTGTGTCGCGCACCGAGGTCGGAGGAGCGGGTTTGGGCTGGAGCTGCCATGGGGCGAGAGGTCGGGGGCCCGTAAGCTTGCGGCGACTCGGGCAGCACCTCGCCTGCCCGCAATAGCCCGAAGTGGGCCCCCGATCTTCGAGGCTCGCCCCATGGTGGCTGCCTAAAGCCGTGGAGCCGACCGCTCCAGCCACGACGGCGCCCCTTCTCTGACGCCAGCTGGTGCCGCGCGGGTCGGCGGGCCGGGTCGGAGCGGGGCGGAGACAGGAGCGTCGGCCCGGCCGGGAGCCGGGCCGCGCGCGGCGAGCGGAGCGAGGCGCCTTGAACTCGTAAGGAAAGTTGTTACGCGCGCGGCTGGTGAGGCTCGGTGTCGAGGTCCGTGGGCGTGTAGTCGATCAAGTGCATGATGAGTTGGCCTGCTTGGACCCAGTTGATGCGGTGGTCGTCGAAGGCGACTCCGGCCGCTTGGACGATGACGGGCTTCGACTGGACGGGGCAGTAGAGCGCTCCGCGTACACCGATCTGCTCGAAGCGCCGTACCCGCAAGGCCACGTAGTGGTGGCGCAGGTGCGGGCACGCGTGGATCGAGGTGTGGGCACAGGGCAGGCACAGCGGCGGGTGCATCGTGTGCAGCCCCCCGTCTCGGCCGCCTTGGTCGTCGGGGTCCTCCCCCACCAGCCACAGGACACCGTCCTCGTTACGGTCGGCGGGCTGCCCGCACACCTGGCACAACAGTCGGTCCATGGCGTTGCGCTGCCGCAGCGGGTGCACCTTCCCGTACTGGGGCCTGCCCTTACCCGGCTGCGAGGGTGTGCGAGTCCAGAGGACGCCGGCACTGTCCCTGTCGTACGGACGCTCCTTGGCGAACGCGAGGCGCCCCCGCCGTACGACCAGTTCGACATCCGGCGCCCGTTCACCGCTCCATCGCGTGATGTACGGAACGGGCACAGAAGCGGGCCGGGGCAGCGTCCCCAACGGTCTGCTCTCCCGCGAAGTGTTCAGCATGCCTCCGCCCCCGGGGTCGTCCGGCCGAGAAGGTGAGCCGTCGCGGTATGTCCGTGCGCGTGGCGCGTGATGTGCACGCTCGCCGCGAGGAGGTGCACCAGGATCAGCCCGCGCCCGCTGCTGTCCAGCTCGCCCGGCTGCCGCACCCGTGGGCCCTCCTCGCCGCTGCCCCAGTCCGTGACGGCGACGGTGAGCGCGCTCGCGCCCAGGCTGAGGACGACACGGAAACGGCTGCTACAGGCGTGCGTCACCGCCTTCCCGCCCAGCTCCGAGACGATCAGCGCCACGTCGTCCGCGTACGACGTATCCCGCAGCACGTCCTGGGTCCAGCGGCGGGCCCGGCCGACTTCTTCCGGGAGACCCGGACAGGTGAGTTCCCAGATCCGCACCCTACTCATATACTCGTGCATACAAGTCCTTCCATGCTGGTGACCGCTGTGGGTGATGAGTTGGAGCTAGACGAGTTTCACGCCGTCGTGCGCGCGCACGGCAGGCGGCGACGCGGCGTCCAGGGCGTCGAGTACGCGGATCGCGTACGCCTCGTCGGCCAGTTCGGAGACCTCCGCGCGGGTGGCCCAGCGCAGGGCGTACGTCTCCTCACCGGTGGTCGGGCTGCCGTCCGCCGCAGCGCAGCGGAAGACGAGCGAGACGATGAGACCCGTCATGTTCTTGTACGCGCCCGTGAGGACGGCGTTGTCCGCGATCTTGATGCCGGTCTCTTCGAGGACCTCGCGCGCGAGCGCTTCGGGGATCGTCTCGCCGGGTTCGAGGACGCCGCCCGGCGGCTCCCAACGCCCGTTGTCGCGGCGCTGGATGAGCAGCGCGCGGCCGTGGTCGTCGACGATGACCCCGGCGACGCTCACGGAGTGGGGGCGTTCGGCAGCAGTGCTCACGTTCGTCGGTTTCCTCGGGCTTCGGGTGACTAGAGTTCTCCACCGTAGCAACAGCACTCAGCCTCTCGTCTAGATATCCGAAGGAGTTACACCATGGCGGCTCTCCCCTCCGGGGTTCTCGGAGTGATCGACTCCACCAGTGACCGCGCCGTGTTCCGGCAGATCGCGGACCGGTTGCGGGAGGCGATCGACAAGGGCCGGTTCAAGGAGGGTGCCAAGCTGCCGTCCGAGTCGGAGTTGGTGGAGCACTTCGGGGTGTCCCGGATGACGGTGCGCAACTCCCTTTCCATCCTCCAGAGCGAGGGGCTGGTCTCGTCGGAGCACGGCAAGGGCGTCTTCGTACGGCCGCGCCCGCCCGTACGGCGGCTGGCTTCCGACCGGTTCGCGCGGCGCCACCGGGAGCAGGGCAAGTCCGCGTTCACGGTGGAGGCCGAAGCCGCGGGCAGCCGCCCGGAGGTGGACAGTCTGAAGGTGCGCGAGGAGCGGCCAACTTCCGACATCTCCGCCCGACTTGGCCAGCCGCGCAAGGTGCTCGCCCGGCGCCGCCGCTACCTGCTGGACGGTCGCCCGGTCGAGTTCGCCGTCTCGTACCTCCCGCTGGACCTGGCCCGTGACACCCCCATCGCCGAGCCCAACCCCGGCCCCGGCGGCATCTACGCCCGCCTGGAGGAACTGGGCCACCGCCTCGACCACTTCGACGAGGAGGTACGGGCCCGCATGCCCTCGCCCGACGAAGTGAAGACGCTCCGGCTCGCCTCCGGCGTGCCCGTCATCCAACTCGTGCGGACCGCGTACGACACCGAGGGCCGCGCCGTTGAGGTCTGCGACACGGTGATGTCGGCGGACGCGTACGTACTGGCCTACCAACTCCCCGCCAACTGAACGCTGTTGACGCCTCGCACCGGCTGTCTCTCCGGGACTCGTACACCTCACCACGCCAACTCGTATAGACGAGTTGCTGAGTGGTGTGGCACAGTGGGGGAAGTCCCAGTCCAACCGGCACCGCTCGACGCATCTTGTATAGACAACTATGTGTGAGTGGTGCCGGTTCAAGTCCAAGGAGAGACACCGTGCGCACCATGCGTATCGAGACCTCGAACGCCACGATCCTGCTCACCGAAGCGCCCGCGCTCAAGGTCCGCGACCGGCAGACGGGCGAGATCGCCAAGGACGCCGCGACCGGCGAAGCGTTGATGAAGCTCGGCGTCGTCTACATCGACGAGGGCGAGTCCTCGCTCCTCCAGGTCACCGTGCCGGAGAGCGGCGTGACCGACGAACTGACCCTGGGCGCCCCGGTGTCCCTGCCGGGTCTGGTAGCCCGCCCGTGGGAGTCGGTGTTCAACGGGCAACAGCGGCACGGCATCGCCTTCCGCGCGGCAGCCGTCACGGCGGGTACCGCGCCTGCCGGGTTGGGGGTCTGACCCGATGTCGGAACTCCTGACGCTGATGCAGGTGGGTGCCCCCGTCGCCGCTGCCGGTGGTGGGGCCGCCTACCTCCGGGCCCGGCACCCGGCGGCCTGGTGGTCCACGGTCGGACTGCCCGTCTCGGCCACCCGGCTGACCCTCTCGTACGACGCGGTGATGGAGGCGTGCGGCCTGAGCGTCGCGCCCTCCCGGCTCCGTTCCTTCACGGTGGGGACGGCAACGCGCCGCGAAGTAGGGCCCGTTCCGCCCCACCGGGGTGCGCTGCGCCCGACCGCGACCGGCATGCGCGTACGGCTGCGCCTCGCCCCCGGACAGGAACCGGCGGACGTGGTCGCCTCGGCGGAACGCCTCCGGCACGCCTGGGGCGTGCACGCGGTCTACGTGCACGAGGTGAAGCCGGGCGTCGTCGAACTGCGGCTCGTCGGCTTCGACGTGCTGAACCGGGTACGGATGCCGCGCCGGTCCGGCGCCGGTCCGCTGCGGGTACCGGTGGCGTTGCGCGAGGACGCGTCCCCGTTCGTCCGCGACTACCGCGCGATACCGCACCAACTCACCCTCGGCGCCACGCTGTCGGGCAAGTCCATGTACCTGCGGCACCTGGTCGCCGGACTCGCCGGACAGCCCGTGGCGCTGGCGGGCATCGACTGCAAACGGGGTGTGGAGTTGGCCCCGTTCGCCTCCCGTCTCTCCGCCCTGGCGACCGACCCCGAACAGGCCGCCGAGCTGCTGCCCGCCCTGGTCGCGTTGATGGATGAGCGCTACGACCTGATCCGCGCCCGGCAGGGCATCGCGCCCAGCACCCCGGACGAGGAGATCACCTCCGACATCTGGGGCCTGCCGGAGCACCAACGCCCGGTGCCCGTCGTGCTGTTCGTGGACGAGGTGGCCGAACTGTTCCTCACCGCCTGCCGCAAGGACGAGGAACGGCGGGACGAGATGGTCACCCACCTCGTGCGCCTGGCCCAGCTCGGCCGCGCCGCCGGTATCCATCTGGAGGTCTGCGGCCAGCGCTTCGGCGCCGAACTGGGCAAGGGCGCCACCATGCTCCGCGCCCAACTGACCGGCCGCGTCTGCCACCGCGTCAACGACGAGGCGTCCGCGAAGATGGCGCTGGGCGACATCGCCCCCGAAGCGGTCGGCGCCGCCTGCGCCATTCCCGCCGAACGCCCCGGCCTGGCCGTCGCCGGGGACACCTCCGGCGGCTGGTCCCGCATCCGTACGCCGTACCTCTCGCTGGCCGACGCCGCCGCCACCTGCGACCGGTACGCCCACCTCGTACCGCACCTGCCCGCGCTGGCGCCGTTCCGGCCCACCGCCCCGGTCCGTCCGGCGCAGCCGCCGGTGCCGCTGGCGAAGCTCTGGCCCGTGGCCGACTGAACCCGTTCCCCCTCCCGGTCGGCGTGACCGCCTCGCGCCGCTTCCCTACCCCCGCCATGCCCGGAACCGGAACCCGAACGGAAGGAGCCGCCCCGTGCGCGCCCAACTGGCCCGCCTCGACGCGGTACTCGTGCAAGCGGTCATCGCCGCCGCGCTGTCCTTCGCCCACCTGCACGACCTGGCGTCGGCGGCCGGGCAGACCGGCTGGAAGGCGTGGGCCTACCCGGTCTCCGTCGACCTGCTGCTCGTCGCCGCCTGGCAGCGGCTGCGGACCGGGCCCGACAAGGTGGCGGGCTGGTGCTGGTTCCTCGTCGCCCTGACGGCCTCGCTCGGCGCGAACGTCGCGACGGCCGGGCTGCTGGACCTGGACGACGTACCCGCCTGGCTCCGCATCCTCGTCGCGGGCTGGCCCGCCGTCGCCTTCCTCGGCGGCACCCTCCTCGCCCACCCGACACCCCGTACGGAGTCGGCAGCGGAAGAGGAGCGGACCGCCGAGCCGGAGACGGAGCAGGAGCACGCGGAGCCTGCCGAACCGGTGCCCACGGGCCCGCCCGTACCGGCCGCGCTCGTCGAGCACGCACGCAAGGTCGCCGCCGCCCACCACGCCCGTACGGGCTCACCCATCGACACCGGCACCCTCCGCGCCCGCCTCGGCGTACCGGCGCCGCTCGCGGAACGCATCGCCGCCCAACTCATCTGACAGCACCGACAGTTCCCGCCCGCCGAACGGAGAACCCGTGAACCTGCCCCTGCTCGCCGCCCTCGGCCTCACCGCCTGGGCCGTCGTGACGTTCCTCGGCGTACGCCCCTGGCTCGTCGCCGCCCTCGCGGTCGCCGCCCTCGTACTCGTCCACGCCTGAACCCGCACGCACCAAAGCGGCCACCGGGGCGGCCTCGATACCGCCAAGCATCCGCCGCCCCGGTGGCCCGACTCCGCCACGACCCGTAAGCCGCAAAGGAGAAGCACCATCATCGCCCGCAACCGTCCGGCCCCGCTCGCGGAAGTCGGAAACCTCGCCTCGTCCGGCGCCCTGCCCGGACTGCTCCGCCAACTGTCCACGCTCGGCGGCTGCACCCGCCCCGTACGCCTCGCCGGGTACCGCGCCGAACACCCCCTCGACACCGCGACCGGCGAGATCGGCCCCGCCCGGCACCGCCTCGACTCCGCCGAACTGCCCGCCGGTCACCTCCTGGTGCGCTGCGGCAACCGCCGTTCCACCCGCTGCGCCGCCTGCGCCGAGACCTACCGCCGCGACACGTACCACCTGATCACCGCCGGACTGCGCGGCGGCAAGGGCACCCCCGAGGAGGTCACCACCCACCCGCGCGTCTTCGCCACCTTCACCGCCCCCGGCTTCGGCCCCGTGCACAACCGCCCCACCGGGCCCAGCGGTTCACCCCGCCCCTGCCGCTGCGGCCGACGCCACCAGCCGGACGAACCCGCGCTCGGCACACCGCTGGCCCCCGAACGGTACGACTACGAGGCCGCCGTCCTCTGGAACGCCCACGCAGGTGCCCTTTGGCGCCGCTTCACCATCCACCTGCGCCGGGAGATCGCCAAGCGTGCCGGACTCACCCAACGCGCCTTCCGCCACCACGCACGCGTCTCGTTCGCCAAGGTCGCGGAGTATCAGAAGCGCGGCGCCGTCCACTTCCACGCCGTCGTACGCCTCGACGGCCCGACCGGCGGCAGCACACCCCCGCCCCGCTGGGCGACGGCCGAGCTGCTGACCGACTCGATCCACGCCGCCGCCCACACCGCCCGCGTCAACGGGCCCACCGTCGACGGCCGTACGCACACGTTCGCCTTCGGCCGCCAGCTCGACGTACGCACCATCCACGGCCCCGACCTCGACGCCGGCACCCAACTCACGGACCGGGCCGTCGCCGCGTACATCGCCAAGTACGCCACCAAGGGCGCCGAGACCGCGACCGGCACCCTCGACCGCCCCCTGAAGTTCGCCGCCGAACTCGCCCAACTCGACCTGCCCCCGCACGCCGAACGCCTCATCCGCACCGCCTGGGCCCTCGGCGCCCGCAAGGACCTCGCCCACCTCCGGCTACGCGCCTGGGCGCACATGCTCGGCTTCCGCGGCCACTTCTCCACCAAGACCCGCCACTACTCCACCACCCTCGGCACCCTCCGCCAGGCCCGCGCCGACTGGCGCCGCCTCCGAGCCGCCCACGCACACGGCGAGACCCCGCGCCCCGCCGACAACCCCGCTGACGAAACCACCCTCGTCCTCGCCCACTGGGCCTACGCCGGAACCGGCCTCAACCCCACCGAGGAGTGGCTGACCGCCTCACTCGCCGCACCCGCGCAGGAAGGGGGTAGCGCCTGATGAGCGCCCTCACGCCCAAGTGGCACACCACGGCCGAGGTCGCCGTGATGCTCGGCTTCGGACTCTCCAAGACGAAGATGCTCGTCCTCACCGGCGAGATCCGCTCGGTCAAGGTCGGCCGCAACCGCCGCATCCTGCCCGTCTGGGTGGACGAGTACGTGCAGCGCTGCGCCGCCGAGGCCGACGAGCCCGTGAGGTGGTCGGCGTGAGCGGCAAGCGCAGCAACGGCGAAGGCTCCATCTACCCGTACCGCAACGGGAGCTTCGCCGCGTACGTCTGGGTCGACACCCCGGACGGCAGACGCAAGCGCAAGTACGTCTACGGCAAGAGCCGCGACGAGGTGCACGACAAGTGGATCAAGCTCCACACCGAGGCGAAGAAGGGGCCGGTCGTCACGTCGTCCCCGACCCTCGCGCAGTACCTCACGCGCTGGCTGGCGGACGTCGTGAAACCCGACCTGAAGCCCAAGAGCGCGGAGACGTACGAGATGCACGTCCGCCTCTACATCGTGCCCGGACTGGGCTCGAAGCGTCTCGACAAGCTCTCCGTCCGGGACGTCCGTACGTGGGTGACGCGCCTCCTCGAACAGTGCCAGTGCTGCGCCCAGGGGAAGGACGCGGCACGGGCGGAGGAGAAGCGACGCTGCTGTGCCGTAGGGCAGTGCTGTAGGCAGGTCACTTCCCGCCGCACGGTGCAGGACGCCCGGGCCGTACTCCGTTCCGCCCTCACCCACGCCATGACGGAAGAGATCATCAGCAGGAACGTCGCCGCGCTCGTCAAGGTGCGGTCGGGCCGTAAGGCGCAGCGCCATCCCTGGTCCGTAGAGGAGGCCCGGACCTTCCTGGAGGCGGCGCGGAAGGCGCACGACCCGCTGTACCCGGCGTACGTCCTCGTGCTGGTGCTGGGGTTCCGCCGTGGTGAGGTACTGGGGCTCAGCTGGCAGGACGTGGACCTGGAGGCGGGACAGGTGACGGTCGGTCGCCAGCTCCAGCGGATCAACCGCCGCTTGGTGCACGACGGGACCAAGACGGACGCCTCGACGGCGACGCTGCCCCTCCCCCAGATCTGCGTGACCGCCCTCGGGCTCCGCAGGAAGACGCAGGAGGCGGCTCGGCGCGCGGCCGGTGAGCTGTGGACGGTCTCCGACTTCGTGTTCACGACGCGCTACGGGACGCCGGTCGAACCGAGGAACTTCAACCGGGAGTTCGACGCCAGGGCGGTCAAGGCCGGTGTCCGCAAGATCCGGCTGCACGACACGCGGCACACCTGCGGGTCGCTCCTGGCCGCGCTCGACGTGCACCCCCGGGTGGCGATGCAGATCCTCCGGCACAGCAAGATCGCCGTCACCATGGAGATCTACACGCACGTCCCGTCCGAGAACACCCGCCGGGCGCTGCGCAAGCTCGGCAAACACCTCGGCGGGCAGGAAGACCGGAGGTAGTTGCTGTACTCCGCTGCTGTACGGCATGACAGAGGCCCCGCCGGAAATCTCCGGCGGGGCCTCTCATCAGCGTGGACCTGAGGGGATTCGAACCCCTGACCCCCTCGTTGCGAACGAGGTGCGCTACCAGCTGCGCTACAGGCCCTTGCGACGTGGAAAACTTTAGCATCCCCGTCGGGTCGCGCGGAAATCCGTTGCCCCGCTGGTCACACCCGCCCCGTACGGACGAGGCGCCGCAGCACGGGGAGGTGGACCCACCCCGTCACTCGTTGGCGGCCCTCGGCCGGTCGTCGTCCGCGTACTGGTCGAAGAGCGGCGTACGGCCCCGCTCCCTGCCCGGCCCGGCCTGCGCCCGTTCGGCCTGCGGATCGGCCTCCGGGCCTGCCCCGCCCGCAGACGTGCCCGCCGCGCTGGAACGTGCCGAGCTCCACGTGTCGGGCGCTTCCAGGTCCACGCCGCGTGCCGTACGGGGGGCGACGGGCGCGCTGACATACGTGGGCAGCGGGACCGGCACCGGGTCCCAGCTCTCGTTGTCCGACTGCTCACGTCCCCAGGAGCGTTCCTGGTCGACCCACTCCGCGTGGTCCGTCTGCTCGACCAGTGCACGCCGGTCGGCGGACGGGACCGACTCCGACGCGCGAAGGTGTCCGTGCGCCTGCCCCGCCGCGTACCCGCCCGAGGCCGCGTCGCGCCGGTCCACGGCGAGCTGCACCGGCTCCACGGGTTCGACGTCCTCCTCCGACTCCGGGTCCACCGCGCGCGCGGTGCCCGTACGGCCGGTGCGCCGTGCGTGCAGTTGCTGCGCGGCCTCCTCCGCACGACGGCGGTCCATGGTGAAGGTGAAACGGCGGCGTTCCTGCGTGCGCAGGTGCACGATGTACGCACTCAGCAGCAGGGCGGGTGCGGCGGGTGCCCAGAGGAAGGCCAGGCCGCCCACTGCGGCGACGATCGCGCCGAGGGTGAACGCGAGGAACAGCATCATCGTGGTGCGCCTGCGCCGCGCCAACACCTGGGCGCGCTTGTTCCGTTCGGCCTTCTTGCGTTGCGCGTTCCTACGTTCCGCCTGCGGGCGGTCGTCACCGTGGGATGCGGCCTGCGCGAGCCGGTCGTCGTGGTCCGCCGCGCCGTACCCTGCCACGCTGTGGCCCGCCGGACCGCGACCCGCCTCGTCGGGAGTCGGGACCCGGATCATGGTCTGGGGATCGGCGAACGCCCGGACGTCGACCACGTCGTCGGTCGCCCCGTCCGGGTCGCTGCTGTCCACGTCGTCATCGTCGAAACCGTCGGCCCGCCCGGTGACGTCCTGGGCGCCGGGACCGTAGTCCTCCGCCTCGCGCCGTTCGGCGTCCTTGGCGTAACGACGCTCCATCGCCGCCTTCCCGGACAACAGCCGGATGGCGGTGCTGAAGCGTTCGGTCGGACGCGCCTCGTTCAGCTCGTCCTGGCGACGGAGCCACATGGGCACCAGGTAGGCGGCCCAGGCCCCGACGATGACTGCGTAGATGAGGCCACTACTGCTCACCCTCATACGGTAGAGGGGATCGAGTCGGCGCATCGACTGAATAGCGCGGTGTGTCGCACGATCTTGCTGATAACACCGTCTTTTCTTCTACCCGGACGTACAGCGATCGCCATTTGTCCCCAATTGTTGGACAGGCAGGGGGAGTTCAGAAAAAGATATCGAACTGCTGATCTATTTCTGCTGGGTCTGTGGGCTCACCCGGTGCCACCGGGCCAGCAGCCCTTCGGAGACTTCCTCCGCAGTCAGCGCGAAGACCATGTGGTCCCGCCAGGCGCCGTCGATGTGCAGATAGCGCGGGCGCAGACCCTCCTCACGGAATCCCAGTTTCTCCACCACCCGACGACTGGGCGCGTTCTCCGGGCGGATGCACACTTCGACGCGGTGAAGCCCCACCGTGTGGAAGCAGTGGTCCGTGGCGAGTGCGACCGCTGTCGGCATCACCCCGCGCCCGGCGACGGAGCGGTCGATCCAGTAGCCGACGTGTCCCGAGCACATAGAGCCCCAGGTGATGCCCGCGACGGTCAACTGCCCGACCAGCCGCCCCTCGTGCTCGACGACGAACGGCAGCATGCGGCCCGCCTGCGCCTCGGAACGCAGGTGCCGCACCATCTGCCGGTACGTGGGACGGCGCGGCGGGAACTGGCCGGGGAGCGGCGGCGGGATGGTCGCCTCCCACGGGCGCAGCCATTCGCGGTTGCGCTGGTTCACCTCGCGCCAGGCGCGGTGATCGCGCAACCGTATGGGACGGAGGGCGGTGGGGCCGTCCGCCAGCACTACCGGCCAGGGCGCGTTCAGTCGGCGTCGTCCCCTCTCGGGTGGTCGCCGCCGCGGAGCTGGTCCACGGCGTGCGTGAGGAGCCGGCCGAGGACGGTCAGTCCGTCCCGTACTCCGCCGGAGGAACCGGGCAGGTTCACGATCAGTGTGCGCCCGCAGACGCCCGCGACACCACGGGACAGCGCGGCCGTGGGGACTTTCGCGAGCCCTTCGGCGCGGATGGCCTCGGGGATGCCGGGGATCTCGTAGTCGAGGACGCCGCGTGTCATCTCGGGGGTGCGGTCGGTGGGCGAGACGCCCGTACCGCCCGTGGTCACCACGACGTCGTACCCCGCGGCCGCCGCCTCCCGGAGCGCCTCGGCCACGGGCTCGCCGTCGGGCACCACACGCGGGCCGTCTACGGCGAAGCCGAGCGCCGAGAGCGCTTCGGTGATCAGAGGGCCGCCGGTGTCGGCGTACACGCCTGCGGCGGCGCGGTTCGAGGCGGTGACGGCGAGTGCGCGGTACGGGGCGCGGGCGGGGTCGTGCGCGGCGGGTCCGGCGGTGCTCATCACGCCTCCTGTCGCGGGGAGTCGTCCGCGGAAACGTCATCCGCGCGCGCGGACGGCGTTTTCGCGCGGTTGTGGTCGTCCACGCGGTTGTCGTCGTCCGGGCGGGTCCAGTCCCCGGAGGCGCCGCCGGTCTTTTCCATCACCCGTACGTCGGTGATGGCCGCCCCCTTGTCGACGGCCTTGACCATGTCGACGACCGTCAGCGCGGCGACGGTGACGGCTGTCAGCGCTTCCATTTCGACGCCCGTACGGTCCGTAGTGCGCACGGTGGCCGCGAGTTCCACCGCGTCGGTGGCGACGGACACGTCCAGGTGGACGCCGGAGAGCGCCAACGGGTGGCAGAGGGGGATCAGTTCGGGGGTCTTCTTCGCGCCCATGATCCCGGCGATACGGGCGACGGCGAGGGCGTCGCCCTTCGGCATCCCCTCGTTCCGCAGCAGTTCCACCACGCGGGGCGAGACCAGTACGCGGCCCACCGCGCGCGCGGTGCGCGCGGTGACGTCCTTGGCCGAGACGTCGACCATGCGGGCGGCGCCCGCCTCGTCGACATGGGTGAGGTGGTGCTGCTCGGCGCGGCTCATCGTTCTCCCGGTGCGGTTCCTGTGCGCAGACACGGTACCGCCCGGACGGCGCACGGGAGCGTGACGGTCGGCACGTCCCCCGGGAAGTAAACGGCGTCCGCGCGCGCGGATGGTCCGGCGGGCGCCGTCAGTCGAGCTGGATGACGTCCAGTTCGTCCCCTGGCGCCGCCTGCTCGCTGTCCTCCGGGATGACGATCAGCGCGTCCGCCTGCGCGAGGGCGGCGATGAGGTGCGATCCGGAACCGCCGACCGCTCGGACGGTGCCCGCCTTCTCACCGGGGGCGGGCGGCGTGTACGCGCCACGCAGGAACTGCCGCCGTCCCGCGGGCGAGTGGAGCACCGTGTCCCCGGTGAGCACCGCCGGTACCACCGGACGGCGGACGGGATCGCGGCCCATCAGGGCCCGGATCGCGGGACGGACGAAGAGTTCGAAGGAGACGTACGAACTGACCGGGTTCCCCGGCAGCGCGAGCAGCGGGGTGCTTTCGGCGCCGATGAGGCCGAAGCCCTGCGGCTTGCCCGGCTGCATGGCGAGCCTGCGGAACTCGACGCTGCCGTCCGCGCCGTCGACGCCGCCGAGCGCCTCCTTCACCACGTCGTACGCGCCGACGCTCACGCCCCCGCTGGTGACGACGATGTCGGCGCGGATCAGCTGGTCCTCGATCGTGGCGCGGAGCGTGTCCGGGTCGTCCGCGACGGCGCCGACCCGGTAGGAGATGGCTCCGGCGGCGCGTGCGGCGGCCGTCAGCATGTAGCTGTTGGAGTCGTGGATCTGGCCGTGCTCCAACGAGCCGCCCGGCTGCACGAGTTCACTGCCGGTGGAGACGACCACCACTCGCGGGTTGGGTCGTACGGTGACCTTGCCGAGGCCGATGGCGGCGAGCAGGCCCAGCTGCGGCGCCCCCAGGACCGTACCCGCGGGGAGGGCCACTGTGCCCGCCCGTACGTCGCTGCCACGCGCGCGGACGTACTGCCCGTCGGTGACGGGACGGTGCACACGGACCTCGCCCGTGGCCCCGCCGGGGTCGGTGGTCCGCGCGGTCATCGAGTCGGCGGGGCCGCCTCCCGTACCGCCGTCCGTCCACTCGACGGGGACGACCGCCTCGGCTCCCGGCGGCAGCGGTGCGCCCGTCATGATGCGCGCCGCCTGTCCGGGTCCGACCGTCGGCAGGTCGGCGCTGCCCGCGGCGACGTCGCCGAGGACGGAGAGCACAGCGGGGAACTCCCGTGTGGAGCCCTCGACATCGGCCGTCCGCACCGCGTAGCCGTCCATCGAGCTGTTGTCGAACGGCGGGAGCGAGGCGGGCACCGTGATCTCGTCGACGAGCACGCAGCCCTGCGCGTCCAGCAGTTGAAGCTCGATCGGCTCCAGCGGGCGCACGCGGCGGAGAATGTCCTCTAGGTGCTTGTCGACCGACCAGGTCTCGCTCAATTCTCTACATCTCCTTGCTCACGTACTCGCGCAGCCACTCCCGGAAGTCCGGGCCCAGGTCCTCACGTTCGCATGCCAGCCGCACGATGGCGCGCAGATAGTCACCCCGGTCACCGGTGTCGTAGCGGCGGCCGCGGAAGACGACACCGTGCACGGGCCCGCCCAGGGACGGGTCGGAGGCGAGCGTCTGGAGGGCGTCGGTGATCTGGATCTCGCCGCCGCGGCCGGGGCTGGTCTTGCGCAGCACCTCGAAGACCGCGGGGTCGAGGACGTAGCGGCCGATGATGGCGAGGTTGCTCGGGGCCTCCGCCGCGCTCGGCTTCTCCACCAGGTCCGCGACGTTCACGACGTCGTCCTCACCCGTGGGCGACGCGGCGGCGCAGCCGTACAGGTGGATCGTCTCCGGGTCGACCTCCATCAGCGCGATCACGCTGCCGCCGTACTCCTCCTGCACCGCCGTCATCCGGGCCAGCAGGGGGTCGCGCGGGTCGATCAGGTCGTCACCCAGGAGTACGGCGAACGGTTGTTCACCGACGTGCGGGGCGGCGCACAGCACGGCGTGGCCGAGGCCGCGGGGGTCACCCTGGCGTACGTAGTGCATCGTGGCCAGGTCGCTGGACTCCTGGACGCGGGTGAGCTTGGTGGCGTCACCCTTGGTGCGGAGGACCTCTTCGAGCTCGTAGTTGCGGTCGAAGTGGTCCTCCAGCGGGCGCTTGTTGCGCCCGGTGATCATGAGGACGTCGGAGAGGCCGGCGGTCACGGCCTCCTCGACCACGTACTGGATCGCGGGCTTGTCGACGACCGGCAGCATCTCCTTCGGCGTCGCCTTCGTGGCGGGCAGAAAGCGGGTGCCCAGTCCGGCCGCCGGGATGACAGCCTTACTGATCCTGTTACGCGAGTTAGTCATGCGGAGCACCATAACGCGTGCATATGTACGGAAGATGAGGAACGTGTGCCGTGAATGATGCCGACTTCGCGAAGCGCGAGTTGCGCCGACAGATCCTCGCCGGGAGAACCCGGTTGCCGTGGGAAGACGCGGAAACGGCCCCGTTGGTTCTCTCCCGGAGGGCACGGGATCTGCCGGAGGTCGCGGCGGCCCGTACGGTCGCCGCGTACGTCTCCGTCGGACGCGAACCGGGCACCCGGCCGCTCCTGGACGCACTGCGCGAGGCGGGCACACGGGTGCTGTTGCCCGTGCTGCTCGCGGACGACGACCTCGACTGGGGCGTGTATGGCGGCGCGGACTCCCTCCGGCCCGCCGCCCGCGGGCGGGGCCTGCTGGAACCCGCCGGGCCTTACCTCACGCCGGACGCCGTGACGGAGGCGGACGTGGTGCTGCTGCCGGGGCTGGCCGTGGACGCCGCCGGGATGCGGCTGGGGCGTGGCGGCGGCTCGTACGACAGGGTGCTGACGCGCCTGGCCGCGGCGGGCGCGGCACCGGCACTGGTGGTGTTGCTGTACGACGGCGAGGTGCTGCCGAGGGTGCCCGCGGAACCGCACGACCGGCCGGTGACGGCGGCGGTCACCCCCTCGGGCGTACATCGCTTCACCGCCCGCGCGGAGAGGGCCGAAACCCGCGAACAGTCGTAACGGAAAGGATATTTCGCGGAACGGAGGGACGACAGAAGCGTGCGGAGGGACGGCAGGTACGGCCCGCACCTGCCGTCCGGAACGGCGCCGCCTGTGCGCGATTACGGGGTGAGCGCCATCTTGTCGTCCGTCCCCTTCTCGACCGCACCCTCCGTGAAGGCCCACGGCAGTTGCTCCCCGTTCGCCCATGCGTCCGTCTGGTCCACGTAGTTGGGGTGGTACGCGTGCCCGGAGGCGCCGGTGAGGTTGATCCAGCTCGACTCGTCGAAGTCGGCCAGGTTGACCACCATCCGCATCGAAGGCACCCAGGTGACGTCGTAACCGCCCGCGGCGTTCCAGCCGGTGGCGTTCACCGTCGCTTCACCTCCTCCCAGGTCCCAGGGGCCACGGTTGAGGAGCCACTGCACGAAACCGGGTCCCTCCGTGCCGAGGGTCTGGTTCTTGAGCATCAGGCGGTGCAGGCGTCCCCACGACCACGTGTCGATGTCCTTGCCGAGCTTGGACGTCAGCTCCCAGCGGGCGTCCTTCATGGCGTGCCCGAGGAGTTCGTCGCGGTTCTTGTCGCCCGGCTCGATCCTGTTGCCGGTGGTCTTCCACCAGTGGCTGTCCGGCTTCTGGACCAGCTTGCGCACGACCTCGAACCAGCGGTCGCCGCCGTCGGGCTGCGCCGCGTCCGCGTCCCGCTTGCCGCACTCCTCCACCAGCTCCGAGTCGCCGTCCAGGTCCTCCAGCGGCCCGGACTCGTCGGCCGGGGGCACCCGCAGGCACTCGCCCTCCACCCGCAGCTCCTTCGGCAGCTTGTTGCCGAAGGCCAACTTGAGCGTGTTCCGCCAGACGGCGTTGAAGTAGGCGGCGGCGGCCGAGTCCGCGTCCTGCGTGAAGTCCCAGCCGCGGAGGAGTTCCTGGGCCTCGCGTACGTAACCGTCCTTGACGTCGATCTCCAGCAGGTACGGCACCAGCAGCCGGGCGATCTCGCTGCTGTCGTCGAGCTGCATGTCCTGCATGTCCTGCGTGGAGATCTTCCCGCCGTCCTCGGTCTTCTTCTGGATGAGGTCGTTGATGCGCTGGCTGCGGGCGCCGTAACCCCAGTCGTCCGTCAGCAGGTACGGGTACTTGTCCGGGTCCGTGACCGCCTGGTTGGCGGTCACGATGTAGCCGCGGGAGGGGTTGTACTCCCAAGGGAGCGCGGACTGCGGGACGTAGCCGGTCCAGCGGTAGTCGGGGTCCCAGCCGGGCGCCGGGTAGCGGCCGTCGCCCTTGCCGCGTACGGGGATGGCGCCCGGCGCCTGGTAGCCGATGTTGCCCTCGGTGTCGGCGTAGATGAGGTTCTGCGAGGGGACGGCGAAGTCGCGGGCGGCCGCGCGGAACTGCTTGAAGTCGGAGGCCGCGTTCAGCTTGAAGACGGCGTTCATCGTCTTCGACGCGGTCAGCGCGGTCCACCGGAGGGACACCGCGTAGCCGTCGCCGCGGTCGGGCGCGGAGAGGCCGACGGGCGCCTCCTCACCGACCTGCGCGAGTTCGTCGTCGCGGTCGGAGATGATCGGCCCGTTGTTCGTCTCCCGGACGGTGATCTCGCGGCTCTTGCCCCCCGCGACCTTGATGACCTCCTTGCGGGTCTTGAACGGCACCTGCTTTCCGTCGTACAGGTACTCACCGTCCTCGATCTTCTGCAGATAGAGGTCGCTCACGTCCGCGCCCAGGTTGGTCATGCCCCAGGAGATGTTCTGGTTGTGGCCGATGACGACACCGGGCATCCCGGAGAACGTGAACCCGGACACGTCGAACGGGCAACTGGCGTCGACGCTGTTGCAGTGGAGGCCCATCTGGTACCAGACCGAGGGCAGTTGCGGAGCCAGGTGCGGGTCGTTCGCCAGCAGGGGCTTCCCGGTCACCGTGTACTTACCGGAGACCACCCACGAGTTGGAGCCGATGCCACTGCCGTTCGGCCCGAGCATGCCGGGGACCTTGTCCAGGGCGTCGGCGGCGGCGCCGAGCTGGGTGCCCGCGCCTTCCACCGCGTCCGCCGCGGCGGGATCGGCGGCCGGGTCGGCACCCGTACCCGACTCCGTACCCGCGCCGGACTCCGTACCGGCGCCGGACTCGGTGCCACCGTCCGGCGTCGTCCCCGCGCTGTCGCTCCCCGGCTCGTACTCGTCGGTGGCGTCGTTGACGGAACCACCCTCGACGATCGGCTTGTTGCGGCTGGTGGGGTACTCCGGGTAGAGGTCCTCGATCTGCTCCGGCTTCAGACGGCTGGTCATCAGGGCCCGGTCGATCTCGTCCTGCATGTTGCCCCGCAGGTCCCACGCCATGGCCTTCAGCCAGGCGACCGAGTCGACGGGGTCCCAACGTTCCGGGGCGTAGCCGTGCTTGAGTTCCAGCGCGGCGTACTCGACCGACGCGGCCGAGCCCTCGTGGTCCGCCAGGTAGGCGTTGACGCCGTCCGCGTACGCCTGGAGGTACTCCTTGGTCGTCGCGGGCAGCCGCGCGTACTCCTGCTCCGCCACCTTGCGCCAGCCCATGGTGCGCAGGAACGCGTCGGTCTTCACCTGCCCGTCGCCGAACATCTCCGACAGTCGTCCGGACGTCGTGTGGCGGCGTACGTCCATCTCCCAGAAGCGGTCCTGCGCCTGCACGAATCCCTGGGCGAGGAAGAGGTCATGGGGGTTGTCGGCGTACAGCTGCGGCACGCCCTTGCCGTCGCGCTTGACGGTCACCGGGTCCTTGAGGGCCTTGATCTTGAGCGACCCGGTCGTCTGCGGAAAGGAATCGCGGACGGTGCCGATGCTCCAGTACGCGCCGAAGCCGAGACCCCCCACGAGCAGCAACACGACGGCGATGACGATCAGACGGGCGCGTCGTGAGGTCTTCTTGGCGGGCATCGCTGTCCTTCGAGGGGCAGGTGGTCCTGGGCAGTGCTGGAGCAACCATAGGCCGAACCGGTGAGCGGCCCGACAGGGACTCAGGGGAGTGGGGCGCCGGAGGGGCGTGGGTGCGGCTGATGAGGCGTCACACGGGACTCCCGAGTGGGTTCAAGATTCAAGCGATGGTAAATTGTTAGCCATGCGAACGAACTAGCGGGAGGAGCGGCCCCTGAGTATCGACCACCTCAATCAGCTCATGCTGATCAGCGCCGTCGTCCTGCTCTTCGCGATGGGCGCGATCCGCCTCTCGGCCCGTACCGGGCTCCCCAGCCTCCTCATCTATCTCGGCATCGGCGTCGCCATAGGCCAGGACGGCTTCGGCCTCGCCTTCGACGACGCCGAACTCACCCGCGCCCTCGGCTACGCCGCCCTCGTCGTGATCCTCGCCGAAGGCGGCCTCGGCACGCGCTGGCGGGAGATCCGCCCCGCCGTCCCCGCCGCCGCCGCACTGGCCACCGTCGGTGTCGGGGCGAGCGTCGGGGTCGTGGCCAGCGCCGCCCACTTCATGGTCGGACTGGACTGGCAGGCGGCGCTCATCATGGGCGCGGTGGTGTCCTCCACCGACGCCGCCGCCGTGTTCTCCGTCCTGCGCAGGGTCCCGTTGCCCCAACGCGTGACGGGCACCCTGGAAGCCGAATCGGGCTTCAACGACGCACCCGTGGTCATCCTCGTCGTCGCCCTCTCTGAAGCCGGCCACGAGACGCCCGTGTGGTACGTGTTGGTGGCCGAGATCGTGCTGGAGCTGGCGATCGGACTCGTCGTCGGGCTCGTCGTCGGCAAGCTGGGGGCGTACGGACTACGGCGGGTGGCGCTCCCCGCCTCCGGCCTGTACCCGATCGCCGTACTCTCCCTCTGCGTACTCGCCTACGCCGGTGGCGCGACCGCGCACGGCAGCGGATTCCTCGCCGTCTACCTGACCGCGCTCGTCCTTGGCAACGCGAAACTGCCCCACCGTCCGGCCGTACGCGGCTTCGCCGACGGGCTCGCCTGGCTGGCGCAGATCGGCCTGTTCGTCCTGCTCGGGCTGCTGGTCACACCGCACGACCTGGCGGACGACATCGGGCCCGCACTCGTCATCGGACTAGCGCTGACCCTGGTGGCGCGCCCACTGTCGGTGCTGCTCAGCCTGCTGCCGTTCCGGTCGCCGTGGCAGGAGCAGGCACTGCTCTCCTGGGCGGGGCTCCGCGGAGCGGTGCCCATCGTGCTGGCGACCATCCCGATGGTGGCCGGAGTGCCGGGCAGCGAACGGATCTTCAACATCGTCTTCGTCCTGGTCGTGGTCTTCACCCTGCTCCAGGGACCGACCCTGCCGTGGCTGGCGGGCAAGCTCCGACTGCACGACTCGGGTGGCCCGCAGGACGTCGACATCGAATCCGCACCCCTGGAGCGGCTGCGCGGCCATCTGCTGTCGGTGGCCATCCCGAAGGGATCGCGGATGCACGGCGTGGAGGTCACGGAACTGCGCCTGCCGCCGGGCGCCGCCGTCACCCTCGTCGTACGGGACGGCACCAGCTTCGTCCCCCTCCCTACGACGATATTGAAACGGGGCGACGAACTGCTGGTGGTCGCGACGGACACGGTGCAGGACGCGGCGGAACGGCGGCTGTTGGCCGTCGGCCGGGGCGGCAAGCTGGCGGGCTGGCTGGGCACGGGCGGCAGCACCGCGGCACCGCACTGAGGCAGCCCGTACGACTCGCACGCCCCGGCGCGGCCTGGAACGGCCACCGCGCGCGCGTGCCGAGACCGTGATCCGCGTCCGGTGGACTATGCAGCGGAAATACTGCACGATAGAGCGTCGTTAGCACTCCACAGGTAAGAGTGCCAGGAGGAAGAAGTGCCGACCTACCAGTACCAGTGCACCGAGTGCGGCGAGGGCCTCGAGGTGGTGCAGAAGTTCACCGATGACTCGCTCACGGAGTGCCCGAACTGCGAGGGCCGCCTGAAGAAGGTGTTCTCGGCGGTCGGCATCGTCTTCAAGGGCTCCGGTTTCTACCGGAACGACAGCCGCAACACCTCGTCGAGCAGCTCTGCGGCCAGCCCGTCCTCGTCGTCGTCGGACTCCTCGTCCAACGGGTCCTCGTCGTCGGGTTCGTCCAACGGCTCGTCCTCGGACTCCGGCGCGTCGAAGTCGTCCGGTTCGTCGGACTCCGGCTCGTCCTCCACGTCTTCGGACAAGAGCGGCAGCAAGAGCACGAAGAGCACCTCGGCAGCCTGACCGTACGCGCTCAGGAGCGCCCCTTAGGGTGAGCGCATGAGCGAACAGGCAGAGATCGGCGTCATCGGCGGTTCCGGCTTCTACTCGTTTCTCGACGACGTGACGGAGGTCACGGTCGAGACACCGTACGGGCCGCCCAGCGACTCGCTCTTCCTCGGTGAACTCGGCGGCAGAAAGGTGGCGTTCCTGCCCCGGCACGGACGCAAGCACCATCTGCCGCCCCACCGCATCAACTACCGCGCCAATCTGTGGGCCCTGCGCGCGACCGGCGTCCGGCAGGTCCTCGCACCGTGCGCGGTCGGTGGGCTGCAGCCCGAGTACGGGCCCGGCACCCTGGTCGTCCCGGACCAGCTGGTGGACCGCACCAAGGCCCGCGTGCAGACGTACTTCGACGGGGAGCCGCTGCCCGACGGCTCACGGCCCAACGTCGTACACGTGACCTTCGCCGACCCGTACTGCCAGACCGGCCGCGAGGCGGCGCTGACGGCAGCGCGCAGCCGCGACTGGGAACCGGTCGACGGCGGCACCCTGTGCGTCGTCGAGGGACCCCGCTTCTCCACCCGCGCGGAATCGCGCTGGCACGCGGCACAGGGCTGGTCGGTCGTCGGCATGACCGGACATCCGGAAGCCGTACTCGCGCGCGAACTCGGCATGTGCTACGCGGCGTTGGCCCTGGTCACCGACCTGGACGCGGGCGCGGAGACGGGTGAGGGCGTCTCCCACGAGGAGGTACTGGAGGTGTTCGGGCAGAACGTGGGACGGCTCCGGGACGTCCTCTTCGACACCGTGCGGAACCTGCCGACCGAACCGACCTGCGGGTGCGCCAGGTCGCTGGACGGCTTCGAGCCGGGCATCAAGCTGCCTTCCTGAGCCGCTTCCTTTGGCTGTCGCCTCCGGTGGGATCCGTTCGCCGCGGTGCGGTGCGGCGCCGGGGCAGATGTGGCAGGAGAGCTTGCTGGGGCGGCCGTTACTCCTGTGAGTGATGCGGTTTTCCACAGCCACTGAGTTGTCCACAGGCTTGAGCGAGATCCGCAGAAACCGTGCACGGTAGGGCCGAAGTCTGGTCCCCCTCACGGCAGGCGGTGCTCGTCATGTCCAGAAACCCCAACGCGCGTTCCGGTCGGGCCCGCGGCCTCTCCCGACTCGCCCGTCGTCGCGGCACCGGCTCGGGCCCGCGACGTGCCTCCGGCCCGGAGAGGACCCGCCCATCCGTTGACGTACGTCCGGCGCCCGGTGGCGGTCCGTTGGCGGGACGCGTACCGGACTTCGAACCGATCCGCGCGGGCTGCGGGCGCGGCGACGGTCGGCACCGTCTGCGGCGGGCCGTGCGGCGACGACGGGGCACGCTGGCCGCCGGGCTCGCGGTGGCGGCCACGGCCCTCGCGGCCACCGCGACACAGGGGCGTGACGCCCCTACGACATCCGCTGCGGGGCCGGCTGCCGAACCGGAAGCGCACGCACGGCCGGAAGCCGTTCCGGCACGCGGGGCTTCCGAGTCGCCCCACGGGGAGAAACGCGCCAGCGGGCCGAGCGGCGGCCGTACCGGCCCGTCCACAACATCGGGCCACGAGACGGTGTCGGCGCCCATCCGCGTCGCGGACGCGGACACCGTACGGCTGCTGCGCCGCGGCGACCGCGTGGATGTCATCGCGATCCCGACGGACGCGGGCCCGGCACGGGTGGTGACGCGCGCCGCACGCGTGGAACAGGTCCCCGAAGCGGGTGAATCCTCGGCCGAGGAGGGGGCGCTCGTCGTACTCGCGGTCGCCCGTCCGACCGCCGACAAGCTGGCGGGTGCCACCGTGAACTCCCTGCTGGCGGTGACTCTGTGCTGATCCGAGGAGTTGGAGATTGGACATTCCTGTCAAAGATCGTGCACGGTATTCGGCGTTCCGTTTCCCGTGGGTTGCAGTGGTACGAGAAGAGGCATTCCGTTGAGCGACGAAAAGCCGGGGCTCCTGACAGGCTTCAGGGACTTCCTGATGCGGGGCAACGTGGTCGAACTGGCCGTTGCCGTCGTGGTCGGCACCGCTTTCAGCAAGATCGTCGACTCTGTCGTGAAGGGGTTCATCAACCCCCTCGTCGGCGCGATCGGCACGAAGAACCTGGACGCCTACCGTTCCTGCCTACGCGGTCCCTGCGAAGTCGACCCGACCACGGGGGAGACGGTCAGCGGCGTCCCGATCAGCTGGGGGACGGTGCTGAGCGCGTCCCTGACCTTCCTGATCACGGCGGGCGTCGTCTACTTCCTGATGATTCTGCCCATGACCAGGTTCAAGGAGCGGCAGGCGGCACGGAACCCGGTGGTCGAGACCGAGACCGGGCCCACCGAGGTTCAGCTGCTGACGGAGATCCGCGACGCGCTGGTCGCGCAGCGGATCGGCTCGCACGACGCGGCGGCGGCCCTGGGCGCGCAGCGGGCGGGCAGTCCCGGGGGGACCGACAGCGATGGTGCAGCACCCGGGGGCGGGATCTCCACACAGAAGTAGCGGGTCCGCCGGGAGCGACGGGTCAGAGGTGGTGCGGCGGCTTCTCGTCCAGGAACCGCGCGAGGTCCGACGCGCCACCGCCGCCGTCGGCGGGCCGCTCGCCCCAGCCGTCGTCGTCGGACCTGCCCCAGAGCCGTCCGGTGTCCGACGACTCCTCCCCCAGCGGGTCGTCGAAGACCAGGTGCTCGGACGGCTCGGGTCGGGTGCTCATGCCATCAGGGTACGGGCACCATTGCCCCCATGGACTCGCTGACGGATGTACGGGGTCTGCTGGTCGGGCAGGCCCAACGGGCAGGCGACGGCTGGCTGACGGGGACGACGGTGGTGCTCGCGCCCGAGGGCGGCGCGGTGGCCGCGGTGGACGTGCGCGGCGGTGGCCCGAGTACGCGGGAGACGGACGCGCTGGACCCGCGCAATCTGGTGCAGCGCGTCGAAGCCGTGGTGCTGACCGGCGGCAGCGCCTTCGGGCTGGACGCGGTCTCCGGCGTCGTCTCCTGGTTGGAGGAGCGGGGGCGCGGTTTCCGTATCGACGACGATCCAACCCATGTCGTACCTGTGGTGCCGGCGGCCTGCCTCTTCGACCTGGGCCGCGGCGGCGACTGGCACGCCCGGCCGGACGCGGGGCTGGGCCGCGAGGCGGCCGCGAACGCCTCCTCGACGGTGCTGCAGGGCAACGTCGGTGCCGGAACGGGCGCGGTGGCGGGCGGCCTCAAGGGCGGCGTGGGTTCCGCGAGCACCGTCCTGCCGTCCGGGGTGACGGTGGCAGCGCTGGCAGCCGTGAACGCGGTGGGGTCGGTACTGGCCCCGGGCAGCGGCGTCCTGTACGGCGACCTCTGGGACGCGGGCCGTCCCCCGTATCCGTCCCCGGAGCAGCACGCCGAAGCACAGCGGAGGCTCGACGCGGCCCGCGAGGAGTCGGCCCGTCGCCTGAACGCGACCGTACGGCCATCGCTCAACACCACGCTTGCCGTCGTGGCGACGGACGCCGAACTGACCCGCGCCCAGGCGCAGAAGCTCGCGGGGACGGCACACGACGGCCTGGCACGGGCCGTCCGTCCGACCCACCTCCTCAACGACGGCGACAGCGTCTTCACCCTCGCGACCTGCCAGCAACCGGTGGACGGCGCCGCCCTGAACGAACTGCTGGGCGCGGGGGCGGACGTACTGACGCGGTCAGTCGTACGGGCGGTCCTCGCGGCGGAGAGCGTCGACGGGCCAGGCGGGGTGTTCCCGTCGTACCGCGAGCTGTACGGCAGCCCCTGAACGCCGGACCGTCAGGCTGCGACGGCGACCTTGCTGTCCTCGCCGAGCGTCTCGTCCGGCGCTCCCGGGACCTGCGACGCACTCGTACGGGCTTCCTTGAGCACGATGACGAGACCGGTCGTGACTGCCGTACCGACGGCAACGGCCAGGAGGTAGAGCACCGGCTGGCCGATCAGCGGCACGACGAAAACGCCGCCGTGCGGAGCCCGGAGGGTGCTGCCGAAGGCCATGGACAGGGCACCGGTGACGGCACCGCCCGCCATCGCGGAGGGGATGACCCGCAGCGGGTCGGCGGCGGCGAAGGGGATGGCGCCCTCGGTGATGAAGGACGCGCCGAGCACCCAGGCGGCCTTCCCGTTCTCCTGCTCCGTCTTGGTGAACAGCCTGCGGCGTACGGTCGTTGCCAGTGCCATGCCGAGCGGCGGCACCATACCGGCGGCCATCACCGCGGCCATCACCTTGAGGCTGCCCTGGCTGGGGTCGGCGGAGGCGATACCACCGGTGGCGAAGGCGTAGGCGACCTTGTTCACCGGGCCGCCGAGGTCGAAGCACATCATGAGGCCGAGGAGCCCTCCGAGCAGGACGGCGTTGGTGCCGGACAGGCCACCCAGCCAGTCGGTCATGGCGTCCTGTGCGGAGGCGATCGGCTTGCCGATCACGACGAACATCAGGGCGCCGACGACCGCTGCCGAGATCAGCGGGATCACGACGACCGGCATGACACCGCGCAGCGGTGCCGGGATGCGCACCCGCTGGATGGCCATCACCACGGCGCCCGCGAGCAGTCCGGCGGCGAGACCGCCGAGGAAGCCCGCCTCGATGCTGGTCGCGATGGAGCCTCCGACGAATCCGGGCACGAGGCCGGGGCGGTCGGCCATCCCGTACGCGATGTATCCGGCCAGGACGGGGATCAGGAAGCTGAAGGCGACGTTGCCGATCTGGAAGAAGAGCGCTGCCCAGCTGTCGATCTCGGTCCACACGAAGTGGTCGGCCACGGATGGGGCTTCGTTGATCTCGTAGCCGCCGATTGCGAAGGCCAAGGCGATAAGCAGGCCACCGGCGGCCACGAAGGGCACCATATAGCTGACACCGGTCATCAACCATTTGCGCAACCGGGTCCCGTAGCCGTCACCGGACTCCGCCCCGGAGTCGACGGGGGCCGGGGCGGAGCCGCCGGTGATCTCACCTCGCTCGGCCTTTTCGCGGACTTCGGCGACGAGTTCACCGGGCCTGCTGATGGCGGCCTTGACTCCGACGTCGACGGTCGGCTTGCCCGCGAACCGCTCTTTCTCCCGCACCTCGACGTCGTGGGCGAAGATCACGCCGTCCGCGGCGGAGATGGTGGCTGGGCTCAGCCGCTCGAATCCGGCGGAGCCCTGGGTTTCCACGACGATCGCCGCTTCTGCCTCAGCTGCGGCGCGTTCCAGGGATTCGGCGGCCATGTAGGTGTGCGCGATGCCGGTAGGGCAGGAGGTGACGGCGACGATACGGAACGGCTCGGTGGTACCGCCGCTGAGCCGGCCGGCGTCAGCGCCGTCCCGCTGACCGGGCTGGCGGGTCTGTCCGGACTCGTGGCGCGGTGCTGCCGTTTCGGACGCCTCGTCGTCGCCTCGGTGGCCGTCGGGGGTGGGTTCAGTCGGTTCCGCGGGTTCGTCGGGTCCGCTGTCGGCGGCGTTCTCGCTGTCGTCGAGTGTGGCGAGCGGCGCGTCGCCGCGGATCAGACGGGCTGCCGCGGCTGGTTCGGACGCGTCACGGAGCGCCTGGGTGAACTCCGGGTCCATCAGGCGGCGGGCGAGGCTGGACAGGATGGTGAGGTGCTCGCTGTCGGCACCGTCGGGGGCGGCGATCAGGAAGATCAGGTCGGCCGGACCGTCCGGAGCCCCGTAGTCGACGGGGGTTGCGGCACGGCCGAACGCCAGCGTGGGTTCGGTGACGTGGGAGCTGCGGCAGTGCGGTATGCCTATGCCGCCGTCCAAGCCGGTCGGCATCTGCTCTTCGCGCGCGACGACATCGGCGAGGAATCCGTCCAGGTCCGTCACCCGGCCCGCCGTCACCAGCAGTTCCGCAAGCGCGCGGGTGGCTTCTTCCTTGGTGGACGCGGACAGGCCGAGAGCGACCAGGTCCGCGGTGATCAGCTGGTTCATCGGACGACTCCGTGGGACAGGGGGTGATCGAGAGGGACCTCGGTGGTGACGTTGACGGCCGCGCGATCCAGGTCGCCGGGCGTGGGCATCGCGCTGCCGGGAAGCTGGACGGCGGCCGCACCGTGTGCGACGGCTGCGGCGAGCGCTTCGGGACCTCGGCCACCTGCGGCAAGGAATCCCGCAAGGGAGGCGTCGCCGGCTCCCACGTCGCTGCGGACGGTACGGACGGGTGCGCTGCCGAAGTACGTACCGGTGTCGTCGACGAGGAGTTGGCCGACCGCGCCGAGGCTGGCGAGTACGGCGCGCGCGCCGTGGTGCCGTACGTCCTCAGCGGCCTTGAGCGCGTCACCGACCGTGGTGAGGGGGCGGCCGACTGCCTCGGCGAGTTCGTCGCCGTTGGGTTTGACGACGTCCGGGCCCTCTCGGAGGGCGGCGTTCAGGGCGGGCCCGGAGGTGTCCAGGGCGATACGGGCTCCGGCACGGTGCGATCGGGACACGAGCTCCGCGTACCACTCGGGGGTAAGTCCTCGGGGAAGGCTGCCGCAGCAGGCGATCCACTCGGCGTCAGCGCTGGCAGTCCGCGTTCGGACGGTTTCCAGCAGGGCTTCGGCCTCGTGTTCAGTGACCTCGGGGCCAGGAGCGTTGATCTTCGTGAGGGCGCCGTCGGGTTCGGCGAGAGCGACGTTGACGCGGGTGGAGCCTCGTACGGGGACTCCGGCGACCTCGATGCCGAGCGCGTCGAGAAGCCGCGTGAGCAGTGCGCCCTCCGGGCCGCCCAGCGGCAGTACGGCGATGGTCGGGTGCCCGGCGGCGGCGACGGCGCGTGAGACGTTGACGCCCTTGCCTCCGGGGTCCACCCGGTCAGTGGCGGCCCGGAGTACCGCCTGCCGAGTGAGCGCGGGTATCTCGTACGTGCGGTCGAGGCTCGGGTTGGGGGTGACGGTGAGGATCGTCATGGCACTCAAACCCGCTTCACCTGTGTGCCTTGGCGCTCGATGGCCGCGGCGTCGTGGACGTCCAGTCCGGTGTCGGTGATCAGCAGATCCACGTCGGTGAGGGAACCGAACCGTGCGAGGTGCTCCTGCTGGAACTTGGCGGAGTCGGCCAGTAGCACCACCCGGCGCGCTGCAGCCATGAGCGCACGTTTCACGGCTGCCTCCGCGAGGTCGGGCGTGGTGAGTCCGCTCGTCGCGGCGAACCCGTTGGTGGCGAGGAACGCGGTGTCCGCGTTGATCTCGCCGTAGGCGCGCAACGCCCAGGCGTCGACGGCGGCGCGGGTGCGATGCCTGACCCGACCGCCGACGATGTGCAGATCGATACCGGGGTGGTCGGCAAGGCGCGCGGCCAGGGACAGGGCGTGGGTGAGGACCGTCAGGGTCGAGCTGACGGGGAACACCGCGGCGAGCCGCCCGGTCGTGGACCCGGCGTCCAGTAGCACGCTGCCGCTCCGTGGCAGCTCGGCTACGGCGGCCTTGGCTATGCGGTCCTTCTCGTCCGGCGCGGTCGCCTCACGTTCGGTGAGGTCAGGCTCGAAATCCAGCCTCCCAGCCGGGATGGCTCCGCCGTGCACCCGCCGCAGGAGTCCGGCTCGGTCGAGCGTCTTGAGGTCGCGTCGTACCGTTTCGGCCGTCACCTCGAACTCGGCGGCGAGCGACAGCACCTCCACCCGACCGCTCTCGTGGGCGAGGCGCAGGATCTCCTGCTGTCGCTCAGCTGCATACATGTGGATTCGTGTCCGTCCGGCGCCTGCTTGTGTGGCCTGAGCGGAAGAGTACGACTGGGCAACTCCGAAGTAAACACGTTCGGGCACGGCGATCAGCAGGCAGGCATGGGACAGACACGTTCGGATCCACCGCACTGAGCACGTCGCCGCCGTGACCGCGCCCGGACAGCAGCGAGCCCCGATCACCGGGGGGCGGTGATCGGGGCTCGGCCCGTCCGGCGACCGTCAGGCCGCCGCGTCGAAGCCCGTGTCCCGGGCCAGCTTCTTCAGCTCCAGCAGTGCGTGCTTCTCTATCTGGCGGATCCGCTCCCGCGTCAGCCCGTGCTGCTTCCCGACCTCGGTGAGCGTCCGCTCGCGGCCGTCGACCATGCCGTAGCGCGCCTTGATGATCGAGGCCGTACGGGGGTCGAGGCGTCCGATCAGATCGTCCAGTTCCTCGCGACGCAGAAGCGTCAGCACGGATTGCTCCGGAGAAGCAGCCGAGGTGTCCTCCAGCAGGTCACCGAACTGTGTCTCCCCCTCGTCGTCCACGGACATGTTGAGGCTCACCGGGTCGCGCGCCCAGTCCAGCACGTCGCCCACCCGCTCCGGGGTGGAGCCCAACTCCTGCGCGATCTCGGTGTGTTCCGGCTCGCGCCCGTGCTCGCGGTTGAACTCCCGCTGCACGCGCCTGATCCGGCCCAGCTCCTCCACCAGGTGGACCGGCAGCCGGATGGTGCGCGACTGGTCGGCGATGGACCTGGTGATGGCCTGTCGGATCCACCAGGTCGCGTACGTGGAGAACTTGAAGCCCTTCTGGTAGTCGAACTTCTCGACCGCGCGCACCAGACCGGCGTTGCCCTCCTGGATCAGGTCCAGCAGCGGCAGTCCGCTGCGCGGATACCGGCGGGCGACGGCGACGACCAGGCGGAGGTTGGACCGGATGAAGACGTCCTTGGCTCGCTCGCCCTGGACGACGAGCGCCTCCAGCTCCTCGCGGCCCGCCGTCGCGCTGGGCGCGTCGTCGGACGGGCTGGTCTCGGCCCCGTCGAGAATCCGCCTCGCGTACACCCCCGCCTCGATGTCGAGCGACAGCTCGACCTCCTTCGCGGCGTCGAGCAGCGGAGTGCGGGCGATCTCGTCGAGATACATGCCGACCAGGTCACGGTCCGCGACTTCTCCGCCGCCGGTGGCGCGAACACTGCTGGCCGTGTCAGTGGCACCGGTGGCGGCTTCCTGACGACGGGCGACGGCACGGGTTGCCATGCGTGCTCCCTTGCGTGTCTACAACTGGTCGGTGTCTCGGATCGGACCTCTCAAGTGCCCCCATCCGATGGATTCAACGACGGGAATCAGGACAGAATTCCCAGAAGACGCATCGTTTTTCGGATCATGCAGTATCCTGCGCCCCCACCTGGACAGATGACCGTGACGGAGAGTGGGGCTCGACCGGCGGAGACGGAGCGCTCCACGCGCACCCGCGCGAGGCACTGAACGGCCACGGTCACGGCTCAGGCGGACCGACCGCCCACGTCCGGCGCCGATCTGCCACCCCCCGGAGAGTGCCGCCGTTGGCCGCTCTCCGACCGTGAAGACGAACGAAGACCCGGCCTGGTTGCGCGAAGGCCGCGAATCGGTCCCCGCCACGCACCGGCATGATCCCGTCACCCCCGGACGTCGATGTCCGGCTTGTACGGTTAAACGCTCGGGCTAGCGCGTCAGTTCCCTCGCCAGCGGCGTGGGGAAGGACGGCACGAAGCGCCCCTCTCCGAGCCACGTCCGCAGCCGCGCCGCCTCCGCGTCGACCGCGGCCGCAGCTTCCCGCCCCCGGTCCGCGAGCTGCCGCCAGACGATCTCCTCGTCCGCACGGCAGGCCCAGCCGCCGATGATCTCCCCGTTCCACCACACCGTCGGCCCGCCGTTGCCGTTGGTGTCGAAGAGCAGCGGACGGTGTACGGGGTCCAGGTACCAGTCGCGGTGCTTCCAGCCCATGGTCGTCGGATCGAGCCCCGGCAGCAGCGCCGCGTACGGCTCCGTCGCGTCCTCGCGTGGCCTCCGCGCACGCGGTGCGTCGGGCGTTCCGGGGACGCGGGCCTCCGGCACGTAACCACCCGCCCCGTAGTCACCGGGAAGCACCCAGCCGCTCCCCTCGTCCAGTTCGACGGCCACGGCCCCGACGGCTGCCAGCCCTTCCCGTACGTGCGCGACGGTCCACCCCGTCCACCACTTCACGTCGTCCGTCGTCCCCGGCCCGTACGAAGCGAGCCAGCGGCGTACCAGTTCGGCCCGTGCCTCCGCCGGTGCCAGCGCGGGCAGTTCGGGTGCGGCGTAGTAGCGGAACCGTCCCGAGGTCCAGCCTCCCTGCGGTCGCCCGCGTCGCACTCTGCCGTCCATCGCGAGCAGCCGCAGCACCCAGCCGCCGACCCGCTGTTTCGCCTCGTACGGCTTGCCGCGCGCGAGTGTCACCGTCTCCCGCAGCACGGGCACCTCGGCGGCGATCTCCTCGGCTCCGCTCTCCCCCAGGCGTACGAGCGCGTCGAGCGCCGCCTGTTCGGGGGCCGCCAGCCAGTCGGCGTCCCACTGCGGGTTCTCCGCGGTGAGGCGCTTCAGCAGGGAAGCGCGTTCCCGGGCGGCGACGGTCTGCGCCGTGGAGAAGTGGAACACCGGCGCGAGTGCGGTGGGGACGGCGAAGAGGGTGCGCCGCATGCAGTGCATCCGCAGCACCGTGCGGTCCTCGTACAGCGCCCTGTCGACGTCGGCCATGGTGGGTTGGGTGAGGCGCGCATAAGCGGAGAGGGTCACGGTCGACGCGTCCGTCGCGTGCAGTCCGACGAGTGCTTCCGCGACTTCCTCCGTTCCGCGCGCGCGGAAACCGGGCGCGAGCAGGTGGCGGTGGGCGAGGCGGGAGCGGCGGACGGTCGCGGTGAAGCGCATCCGTTCACCCTAGGCAGCGCGTGTGACGCAGCACACAAGTGGGCGCGAAATATCCGGGGAGGGTCTCCCCGTTTGCACAGACGTCGGCACAACTGGGGACTGACTCCCCGGATTTCACCGGCCCTTCCGAACGACCGGAGCCACCGGCCGTGCGACCGGAACCAGCGAAGCGACCGGGATCGCCGGTACGAGAGGAGCGTGGCAGTCATGACGGCAGCGGCAGTCGACGGCACCACGGGTACGCGGTTGCGCGCGGACGCGCTGCGGAACCGCGAGCGGATCGTCGACGCCGCGCGCGAGGCGTTCGTCCAGTACGGTCCGGACGTCCCGCTGGACGAGATCGCGCGGGACGCGGGAGTGGGCAACGCCACGCTGTACCGCCACTTCCCCGACCGCGACTCCCTCATCCGCCATGTGGTGCTGTCCGTGATGGATCGCGTCGCGTCGCGGGCTGAGGCGGCGTACGCGGAGGTGCCGGGCGCGTTCGACGCGTTGCGGCGCTTCGTCTTCGACGCCGCGGAGGAACGGGTCGGCGCGCTCTGTCCGATGCTGACACCTCATCTCGACGGGAACGCGCCGGAGTTCGCCGCCGCCAGGAAACGCCTGGAGGACGCCACCCAGGCGTTGATGGACCGGGGGCGCCGCTCCGGCGAGCTGCGGCCCGACGTTGATTCCGGTGACCTGATGGTGGCGTTGAGCCAGTTGGCGCGCCCGCTGCCGGGCACCGGGTGTGCGGAGATCGAACGCTTCGTCCACCGTCACCTCCAGATCTTCCTCGACGGGCTGCGCGCACCGGCCAGGTCCCGACTGCCGGGCAGCGGCGCCACGTTCGAGGATCTGAGGAGCGGCGGCGTGCCCGTGCAGCGCTCGTAGAGCATCCGGGCGGACAGGGCGGACCGATGAGTCGCGCCCGTCCGGACGGTCAGTAACAGCAGTCATCCCGCGGCGCCAGTGCTGTCGCCGCCCGTCACCCTCACCACGAGCCACCACCGTCATCGAGCCGTGCCCGAACGCGGCCCACACGCGCCCGTTTTTCACCCTTGAGCACTTTTAGCACCGCGAGGTAGCCACTCCCATGTCAAAAACCGTCACAGAGCCCAACCCCCAGCGCTGGAAAGCGCTGACGTTCATCGCGATAGCCCAGCTGATGGTCGTCCTCGACGCGACCATCGTGAACATCGCGCTCCCCTCCGCGCAGGCCGACCTGGAGATCTCCAACGGGAACCGGCAGTGGGTCATCACCGCGTACGCCCTGGCTTTCGGTGGCCTGCTGCTGTTCGGCGGCAGGATCGCGGACCTGTGGGGCCGTAAGAACACCTTCGTGACCGGTCTGCTCGGTTTCGCCGGGGCGTCCGCGCTCGGCGGGGCGGCGACCGAGCCGTGGATGATGTTCGGCGCGCGCGCTCTCCAGGGCGTCTTCGGCGCGCTGCTCGCGCCCGCCGCGCTGTCGATCCTGGCGGTGATGTTCACCGAGTCGAAGGAGCGGGCGAAGGCGTTCGGCATCTACGGCGCCATCGCGGGCGGCGGCGGCGCCGTCGGCCTGATCCTGGGCGGGGTGCTCACCGAGTACCTGAACTGGCGCTGGACGTTCTTCGTCAACATCCCGTTCGCGATCGTCGCCGCTGTCGGCGCGTTCGCCGTGATCCACGAGTCCGAGGGTGCGCGCAACCGCTCCCCGCTCGACATCCCCGGCGTGCTGCTGTCCACGACGGGCCTGGTCTCCCTGGTCTACGGCTTCACGCGCGCCGAGGCGGAGGGCTGGTCGGACGGTGGGACCATCGGCATGTTCGTCGCCTCCGCCGTGCTGCTCGCGGCGTTCGTCCTCGTCGAGTCGAAGGTGCGCGCCCCGCTGCTGCCGCTGCGCGTGCTGCTCGACCGGAACCGCGGCGGGATCTACCTGTCGATGGGGCTGGCCGTGATCGGGATGTTCGGCCTCTTCCTGTTCCTGACGTACTACCTGCAGGTCGTGAAGGGTTACTCGCCGGTGAAGTCCGGGCTGGCGTTCCTGCCGATGGTCACCGGCATGATCGTGGGTTCGACGCAGATCGGCGCCCGCCTGATGACGCGGGTCCCGGCCCGGCTGCTGATGGGTCCGGGTTTCCTGGCCGCGGCCGTCGCCATGCTGATGCTGACGCAGCTGGAGCTGGACAGCTCGTACCCGGCACTGATCCTGCCGGCGCAGCTGCTGCTGGGTCTGGGCATGGGCACCGCGTTCATGCCCGCGATGTCGCTGGCCACCGCCGGGATCGACCCGAGGGACGCCGGTGTCGCCTCCGCGATGGTCAACACCTCGCAGCAGGTGGGCGGCGCGATCGGTACGGCGCTGCTGAACACCATCGCCGCCAGCGCCACCACGACGTACCTGGACGACCACATGGCCCAGGCCGGGGCGTCGGAGCAGGGTGCGCGGCTCGTACAGCTCCAGGGCATGGTCGAGGGCTACACCTCGGCGATCTGGTGGGCGGTCGGCATCCTGGCCACCGCGTCGCTGGTCGCGTTCACGTTCATCACCGCCGGCGGCGGGAAGACGGGACCGGCCGTGGCGAGCGGCGGGAAGGACGCCGAGGTTGAGCCGGTGCTGGTGGCGATGCACTGACCGTACGGTGTCGCGTCGCGGCGGAGGGCGCGCTGCTCACATGCGCCCTCCGCCGAGGGGTCGTCCCGCGAGGGGCGGGCCCCTCGCGCGTGCCGGTTGTCGCCCCTCCCGCGTGTCGCCGTACGTGCGGGGTGGGGCGCGTACGAGGGTTCCCCGAGGGCACTCGTTGCGGCGGTCGCAGGGACGTCGGCACGGGAACGGCGGACCCACGACTTAAATGTTGAAGCTTGTACTACTGGGCTCGCTGCCCCACCATGGAAGTGCCCTGAAAGACACCACTGTCGCCACTGTCCGCACGCGACGGAACGGAGAGCCACCGCACATGAGCACAGCCACCGCCACACCCGTCAAGATCGCCGTCATCTACTACTCCGCCACCGGCACCATCGCCACCCTCGCGAAGGAGATCGCCGACGTCGCGGAGCGCGCGGGCGCGGAAGTACGCCTCCGTCGCGTCACCGAGCTGGCGCCGCAGGCCGCGATCGACTCGAACCCCGCGTGGGCCGAGAACGCGCGTGCCACCGCCGACATCCCGGAGGCCGCGCCCGACGACATGGACTGGGCGGACGCCGTGGTGTTCGGCACCCCCACCCGGTACGGGAACGTGTCCTCGCAGCTGAAGCAGTTCCTCGACCAGCTCGGCGGCCTGTGGCAGGAGGGAAAGCTCGCGGACAAGGTCTACAGCGGCTTCACCTCGTCGGCCACCCTGCACGGCGGCCAAGAGTCGACGCTCCTCGCGCTCTACAACACCGTCCACCACTTCGGCGGCCTCGTGGTGGCCCCCGGTTACACGGACGCGTCGAAGTTCGCCGACGGCAACCCGTACGGCACCTCCCACGTGGACGCGCAGGGCGGCAACCCGGTGGACGACACCGCCCGCACCGCGGCACGCGTGCAGGCGGAACGCGTCGTACGGATCACGTCGGCGCTGAAGGCCGGCGGCGTCTGACGGACCCAGCCCGTACGGGCGCACCTGTGCGTGATCCGCGTCCGCGCGCGCGGACGCGGATCACGCACAGGTGGAGCGGATCGCACAGCAGGGTGTGCCCGCGCGCGGAGGGCGGGCACATAGCGTGAGCCGTACGCGCACGCGTACGTACGGACAGTCCGGCGAAAGGGACACACGGTGGCGGCAGAGCGCATGGTGATCATCGGCGGTGACGCGGCGGGCATGTCCGCGGCCTCACAGGCCCGGCGGCTGCGGAGCGAGGACGAACTGGAGATCGTCGCCTTCGAGCGCGGCACCTTCACCTCGTACTCGGCCTGCGGCATCCCGTACTGGGTCGGCGGCGAGGTCGACAGCCGCGACGAACTGATCGCCCGTACGCCCGAGGAGCACCGCAAGCGCGGAATCGACCTCCGTCTGCACACCGAGGTCACCGAGATCGACGTGGACGGCCGGAGGGTACGCACCCGGACCGTCGACGGCGCGGAGGGGCCGTCCGGGCCGGACGGCTGGACGCACTTCGACAAGCTCGTCGTGGCGACCGGTGCCCGGCCCGTACGACCGCCGTTCCCCGGTGTCGACGCGGACGGCGTACACGGCGTGCAGTCCCTCACCGACGGGCAGTCCGTACTGGACGACCTGGCGGCACTGGAGCGTACGGACGACGGCGGGCGTCGCACGCTCCGCACGGTGGTCGTCGGCGCCGGGTACATCGGCGTGGAGATGTCGGAGGCCCTGATCCGCCGCGGCCACCGGGTGACCGTGCTGGAGCAGGCGGAGCAGCCCATGTCGATGCTCGACCCCGACATGGGCGCCCTCGTGCGTGAGGGGATGTCCGGACTGGGCATCGAGGTCGTGACGGGCGCGGCCGTACGGGAGATCCTCACGGGTGCGGACGGGCGCGCCCGTGCGGTCGTCACCGACGACGGGGAGTACGCGGCGGACGTCGTCGTACTGGGCATCGGCGTACGGCCGGAGACCTCGCTCGCGCGCGCGGCCGGGCTGCCCGTCGGCGAGTCCGGCGGCCTCCTCACCGACCTGGGGATGCGCGTCCTGGGACAGCGGGACATCTGGGCGGGCGGCGACTGCGTCGAGGTCTTCGACCGCGTCGCACGCCGCACCCGGCACCTGCCCCTGGGCACGCACGCGAACAAGCACGGCCAGGTCATCGGCACGAACGCGGGCGGCGGCTACGCCACGTTCCCCGGCGTCGTCGGAACGGCCGTCAGCAAGGTGTGCGACCTGGAGATCGGGCGTACGGGACTGCTGGAGCGGCAGGCCGCGGAGGCCGGTCTGCGGTACGTCACGGTGACCGTCGAGTCGACCAGCCGCGCCGGGTACTACCCGGGCGCGCAGGCGATGCACGTGAAGATGCTCGCGGAGGAGCGCACGGGGCGGCTGCTCGGCACGCAGATCGTCGGCCGCGAGGGCGCCGGGAAGCGGGTGGACATCGCGGCGGTCGCGCTCACGGCGGGCATGACCGTCGAGGAGATGACCGGGTTGGACCTCGGCTACGCGCCGCCGTTCTCCCCCGTGTGGGACCCGGTGCTGGTGGCGGCGCGCAAGGCGGTGTCCGAGGTGCGCGCGCGGTCGGGAGGCGGTTCCGCCTGACGCGCACCCCGCACACGGGCGTACGGGCGTGCCCGTACGCTCAGGGGTCCGCGGGAGCGGGGGCCAAGGGCTCCCCGGTGCGGGTCGCGTGGAACAGCGTGTGCCCGCCGTCGCCCTCCGGCACGAACTCCTCGTGCGTGACGGCGAGTCCGGCGTCCGCGAGCCAGCGCCGGTACGTGCCCGCGTCCGCGTGGCTCCACCACATCGTGGCGCCGGTGCCCAGCCAGTCGTCGTCCGTGCCGGTCCAGGCGGTGTGCCCCGTCGTCGCGAGGAACCGTCCGCCCGGCCGCAGCCAGGACGCGGCACGGCGCAGCAACGCGGGCTGCCGCTCCAACGGCATGTGGATCAGCGCGTACAGGCAGACGACGGCGTCGAAGGACTCCTCGGGCAGACGCAGTCCGGTGGCGTCACCCTGGTGGAAGACGGCGCCCGGTACGAGGGCACGGGCCCGGCGGATCTGCGTCGCGCTCAGGTCCACACCCGTGACCGCGTGCCCCGCCGTGCTCAGCGCCCGCGCCACCGGCACCCCGCAACCACATCCGAGGTCCAGTACGGCCGCACTCGCGGGCAGTTCGCGCAGGAGCGCGTCGATCCACCGGGCGTACTGGCCGAGTTCGGCGTCGTCCGTGCGGTACGTGTGGGAGACGGCGTCGTAGCCGCGCCGTACGACGTCCGTGGGGTCCGTGGGGCCCGCGGCTGCGGTGGGCGGTTCGAGTGGGGTCACGGGCGCCGACGCTACGCGTGGGCCGCGCGCGCGGGCGAGCGATTTCCCTCCGCTCCCCCTCCGTACCCTTCCGCCCGTCCCTTCCGCTCCCCTCGTTCCGCGCGGGGGCGCCTAGACTCGGCGCATGGCTTCCGACGAGGCGACGACGAGCGTGCGGGTCGACAGCTGGATCTGGTCGGTCCGGCTCACCAAGACCCGTTCCGTGGCGGCCGCCGCCTGCCGCGCGGGGCACGTACGGGTCAACGGTGAACGGGTGAAGCCCGCGCAGGCGGTGCGCCCCGGGGACGAGGTACGGCTCCGGCACGCGGGGCGGGAACGGATCGTCGTCGTCACACGGCTCGTACGGAAACGCGTGGGCGCCGCCGTCGCCGCCGACTGCCTCGTCGACAAGAGCCCGCCGCCGCCCCCGCCGGAGGCCGCCGCCGCGGTCCCGCGCCGGGACCGGGGCGCGGGGCGGCCCACGAAGCGGGACCGGCGGGAGCTGGAACGGCTCCGGGACGCGGGACCGGCGCCGGGCGCCCACGACGGCTGAACCGCCGCGGGCGCCCGCCCTCCGCACGCCCGTGCTTCAGGCGTCCGCCGGCGCGCCCGGATCGGGCCGCCGGGTCCAGCGGTGCCACCAGTGGTGGCGACGCGGGTGCATCGCACGCCCCAGCCGCCTGCCGAGCAGCAGGTAGCCGAGCAGCGCGCCGCTGGAGTTGAGGATGACGTCGTCGATGTCGAAGGCGCGGCCCGTCACGAGGGTGCCCTGCACGAGTTCGACGACGAGCATGACGAACGCGGTCGCCACGGTCACCCGCAGCAGTCCGCGGGTGGGTTGTGCCAGGACCGGCAGGAGGATGCCGAAGGGGATGCCCAACAGGACGTTCCCGCCGAGCTGTTTGACGGTGTCACGCAGCTCGGGCTGATCGAGGTAGGAGCGGATCGAGTCGCCTGGTTTGAGGTTGGTGTGCGTCAACGACTCGGACGCGACGGACGGTTGGAGCGTCACCGTCGACAGTTCGGCGGCGAAGACGACGCCCAGCGCGATCGCGGCGAGCATCATCAGGACCCGCGCGAACAGCGGCAGCCGCTGCGCGGTCAGTACGGCGGACGGGTCGTTCTCCGCGTCCGCGCGCGCGGACGCGTCCCCGCTCCGCGTTCCGTCCGCTGCGCCGTCGGGCGGGGCGGACCGCCGGATCGGTTCCGGCAGTCGCCCGTCGTCGTACGCGGTGGATCTCCGTGCCTTGCGGCTCCGGAACGAGTGCACGTGTGGCCACCCCCGGGGGGTCGGTGTCGGACTCAGAGGCATCCGTTACCCAGCGGGCGGCGCCCCACACCCCGGGTCCAGAGGGCTAGACCACTGAATTCCGCCACCATGTCTGGCTGATCGCCCGAGGCGCTGCGACGATGTGGCGGCCCCGACCCGTCACACCGGGGTCGCCGGGCCGGCCGTCGACGACGGCGTGGGCCGGTGGGGCCACCGTCACGTGAGGAGCGTTCCGATGCAGCAGCCGAGTCGCAGACAGACCCTCGCCGGCGCCGCCGGTGTCGCCGCCGGTCTCGGCATCGGCGCCGCCGGAGCGGCCGGGGCCGATGGCGGTACGGGCGAGGCGGCCGTACGTCGGAAGGCAGCCGGTCTGCTGGGCGGGATGTCGCTGGAGGAGAAGGTCGGCCAGCTGTTCGTCGTCGAGGTGTACGGGCAGGCCGCGGACACCTCGCACGCGAAGAACCGCGAACTGTACGGCGTGGACACCCCCGCCGAGGTGCTCGCCAAGTACCGGCCGGGCGGCGTCATCTACTTCGACGCCCGGCGCGGACCCGACAACGTGCGCGACCCCCGCCAGATCGCGCGCCTGTCCAACGGGTTGCAGCGCGCCAGCCGCGTCCCCCTCATCATCTCCACCGACCAGGAGGGCGGCAGCGCCGTCTTCCGGCTGGCCGCCCCGGCGACCCTGCTGCCGGGCAACATGGCGCTGGCGGCGACCCGTTCGGCGGCAGACGTGCAGGAGGCGGCACGGATCATCGGCACGGAGCTGGCTGCCGTCGGCATCAACCAGAACTACGCGCCCGTCGCCGACGTGAACGTCAACCCGGCGAACCCCGTCATCGGCGTCCGTTCCTTCGGCTCCGACCCGGCGCTCTGCTCGGAGCTGGTCGCGGCGGGCGTACGCGGCTACCACCGGGGGCGGGTGGCCAGCGCCGCCAAGCACTTCCCCGGCCACGGCGACACAGACACCGACTCGCACCACGGGCTGCCGGAGATCCGGCACACGCGGGAGGAGTTGGAGCGGATCGACCTGCCGCCGTTCCGCGCGGCGATCCGGCGCGGCGTGGACACCATCATGAGCGCGCACATCGTCGTGCCCGCGCTGGACCCGACGGGCGTACCGGCGACGATGTCGCACCCGATCATCACCGGGCTGCTCCGCGAGGAGCTCGGTTTCAACGGGCTGATCGTGACGGACGCGTTGGACATGCAGGGCGCCTCGGGGGAGTTCCCACCGGACGTGGCGCCCGTACGGGCCCTGGAGGCGGGCTGCGACCAGCTGGTGCTGGCGCCGGAGACGGACACCGCGTTCCAGGCGGTGCTGGACGCCGTACGGTCCGGGCGGATCTCCCGGGAGCGGATCGACGCCTCGGTACGGCGGGTGCTGCTGCACAAGCTGCGCCGTGGGCTGTTCCCGTTCCCGTACGTGAGCGAGTCGCACGCCGTGCGGACGGTGGGCAGGCGGAGTCACACCGCCGTGGCGGAACGGATCACCGACCGCGGTGTGACCCTGCTGCGGAACGACGCGCTGCTGCCCCTCTCGACGGCCACCGCGCGCGCGGTGCTCGTCACGGGCTGGGACACGGCGACGACGGAGACGCTCGCCGCGCGTGTCTCCGCCCGCCGCGGGCAGACGGCGCGCGCGCTGCCGACGGGCGCGGTCCCGACGCGGGCGGCGATCGACGAGGCCGTCGCGGCGGCGGGCTCCGCGGACCTGGTGGTGGTCTCCTCGAACGCCGCCGCCGCGGGCAAGGAGGACGGTGCCGCGCAGGCGGCCCTGGTGAAGGAGCTCATGGCGACGGGGACACCCGTGGTGGCGCTGGCCGTGCGGAACCCGTACGACATACGCCGCTTCCCCGAAGTCCCCGCCTGCCTGACCGGTTACACGTACGGCGCCCCGACGTTGGAGTCCCTGGTGCGGGCGGTCTACGGCGAGCTGAACCCGCGCGGCACCCTGCCGGTGGCGGTGGCCTCGGCCGAGGACCCGGAACGGGAGCTGTACGCGTTCGGGCACGGCCTGCGCTACTGACGCGCCCCGCCCGCCCGGCGCCGGGCGGGCGGCCGCATGCGGCGTCCCGGTGCGCACCGCGCGGTGCGCACCGGCGCCGTACGGACCGGTGCTCCCGTGGCGGGGGCCGCGCCATACTGGCCGCATGGAACGGCGCACGGGCGCCATGGACGGGTCGGCCCCGGAACGGGCCCCGGCACCGCCCGCGGCACACCACCCGGAGGAGGGCGGCGAGTCCCCCTGCTGGCTCGACCGCGTGTGCCCCGAGTGCGGACGGTTCGCGGACGGCGCCACGCCGCCCGCCGTCTGCGCGCGCTGCGGCGCACCCTTCGCCCCTCACGCCCCAGGCTGAGCACCTTTAGGGAAATCCCTCCGGACAACCCGTTACCGGAAGTCGCGCGCTTGCCCCTACTCGGCCGCCTGTCGCACGATCCACCGTGCGGAGGATTCGGCCATCCCGGTGCCCGACGAGCCGCGCGCACTACGGCACCCCACGGTCCGCCCCACCGGCCGGAGATCCCTCCGGTCCGACCGGCGGGTGCCCAGTGAGCCAGCCGAGCACCGACCACGCCGATCACCGAGCTGATCACCGAGAGAGGCCCCGGATGACCCCAGGGAGAGGGAGGTTGTCGCATGCCGAACACCGAAGCCGCCCCGGCAGTCGCCGCGCGGCCGGTGGTACCGGTCCGTCCGGTGCGGCAGGGCGAGGCGCGTTGATGGCCACGGGTACCGGTACGGGTGACGCGTCGGCCTCCGCTCCGGAGCAGGCGCCCGTACGGCTCGGCGTGCTCGGCTGCGCCTCCATCGCGCGGCGGCGGATGCTGCCCGCCCTGGCCGCGCGGCCGGAGCTGGAGCTGACGGCCGTCGCGAGCCGCGACCTGTCGAAGGCCCGCGCGTTCACCGACGAGTTCGGCGGACAGGCCGTGGAGGGCTACGCGGAACTCCTCGCCCGGGACGACGTCGACGCCGTCTACGTACCGCTGCCGATCATGCTGCACGCGGAGTGGGTCGAACGCGCCCTCCGCGCCGGCAAGCACGTCCTCTGCGAGAAGCCGCTCACCCGCGGACTGGCCGACGCGGAACGGCTCGTGAAGCTCGCGGACGGGCTCGGGCTGACGCTCATGGAGAGCCTGATGTTCGTCCGGCACTCCCAGCACACGGTGGTCAGGGAGCTGCTGGACGGCGGTGCCATCGGTGAGCTGCGCAGCCTCACCGCGGAGTTCGCGTTCCCGCCGAAGCCCGCCGGTGACATGCGGTACGACGCGGTCAGCGGTGGCGCCCTCGCGGAGATCGGCGTGTACCCGTTCGCGACGGCCCTGCTGTACCTCGGCGCCGACCTGCGGGTGCTCGGCGCGACGGTGCGCCGGGACGAGGCGCTGGGGCTGGACATGTCGGGGGCCGCGCTGCTCGCCGCACCCGACGGCACGACCGCGCACCTGACCTGGGGCATGGAACACGCCTACCGGTCGGCGTACGAACTCTGGGGCAGCACCGGGCGGATCGTCGTGGAATGGGCGTACACCCCGCCGTCCACGCACCAACCGGTGATCCGCGTCGAGACGCAGGACCGTCAGGAGCGGCGTACGCTGCCGCCCGACGACCAGTTCGGCAACGTACTCGCGCACTTCGCGCGCGCGGTGCGCACGGGTGAGGACAACGGCTTGCAGGGCGAGGACATCCTCCGGCTGGCCGCACTGACGGAGAAGGCCGGCGCACACGCCGTGGCACTGCCTGGAGGCGACGGTGAGTGATTCACAGGAGTTCATCCTGGAGCTCGTCCGGAAGTACCACCGGGAGAAGGAACTCCAGCGGGAGTTCGTCCCCGGGAAGACCCTGGTGATGCCGTCCGGCGCCACCCTCGACGAGGACGACCGGGTCGCCATGGTCGAGGCCGCGCTGAACATGCGGATCGCCGTGGGCTCCAGCGCCATCGAGCTGGAACGGCAGTTGGGCCGCGCCCTGCACCGCCGCAAGGTGCACCTGACCAACTCCGGCTCGTCCGCGAACCTGTTGGCCCTCACGGCGCTCACCCAGCCCGAGATGGGCGACGCGCGGCTGAAGCCGGGCGACGAGGTGGTGACGGTCGCGGCGGGCTTCCCGACCACCGTGAACCCCATCATCCAGAACGGCATGACGCCGGTCTTCGTGGACGTGGAACTGGGCACGTACAACACCACGGTGGAGCGGATCGCGGACGCGATCGGCCCGCGCACCCGCGCGATCATGATCGCGCACGCGCTGGGCAACCCGTTCCCCGCCGCCGAGGTCGCCGCGCTCGCCAAGGAGCACGGGCTGTTCTTCGTCGAGGACAACTGCGACGCGGTCGGCTCCCTCTACAACGGGCGCATGTGCGGCACGTTCGGGGACTTCAGCACGGTCAGCTTCTACCCCGCGCACCATCTGACGATGGGTGAGGGCGGCTGCGTCACCACCGACCGGCCGCGGTTGGCCCGCCTGATCGAGTCGCTGCGCGACTGGGGCCGCGACTGCTGGTGCGAGCCGGGTGAGAACGACACGTGCGGCAAGCGGTACTGCCAGCAGTTCGGCGGGTTGCCGTACGGCTACGACCACAAGTACACGTTCTCGCGCGTCGGGTTCAACCTGAAGACGACGGACGTGCAGGCGGCGCTGGGCCTCTCGCAGCTCCAGCGGCTGCCGGAGTTCGACGCGGCGCGGCGGCGCAACTGGTGGCGGCTCAGGGAGGGCCTGGACGGCATCCCCGGGCTGATGATGCCGGTGCCGCAGCCGGGCAGCGACCCGAGCTGGTTCGGCTACATCCTCACCGTCGAGGAGAACGCCGGATTCGACCGGAACGAGATCGTCGAGTTCCTGGAGTCGCGGCGCATCGGCACCCGCATGCTGTTCGCGGGCAACCTGACGCGACAGCCCGCCTACCAGGGGCAGAACTACCGCGTGTCCGGGTCGCTGGAGAACAGCGACGCCATCATGGAGCGCACCTTCTGGATCGGGGTCTTCCCCGGGCTGACGGACGAGATGCTGGACTACATGATCGACTCCCTCTGGGAGTTCGTCCGCAGCCGCTGACGCACACCCTCCTGTACGGCCTTGAGCCCTCCCTCGGCGCGGCACCACGCGCTGCGGGAGGGCTCACGCGCGGTGTCGCGCTGCGGACTCACCTCCGCGCGCGGAGGCGTCGTCTCGCCGGAGAACTCTCCGCACAAGGAGCGCGACCGTCCCCGGTGCCGAGCGGGTGACGGGCACACCACCCGCTACACTTGCGGGCGGCGCCGCACGCCGGCGTACCCCGCCTCCGTAGCTCAGGGGATAGAGCACGGCTCTCCTAAAGCCGGTGTCGCAGGTTCGAATCCTGCCGGGGGCACTCCGCACGACACAGCCCCGGACGGTCGCCGTCCGGGGCTGTGTCGTGCGTGCGCGCCCGCCTTCCGTACGGCGAGAACCCGTACCGGTGCGGGCGGGAGCCCTCCTAGGGTCGGCGCATGGTGACGGCGACCGTACGTGAGTGGCACGTCGAGCAGGGGTGGGGAGTGCTCGACTGCCCCGAGACGCCCGGCGGTTGCTTCGGCCACTTCTCCGACATCCGGGCGACCGGGTTCCGCGCGCTCTCGCCGGGGCAGCTCGTGGACCTCACGTGGGAGGCCCCGGGCTCCGCGCAGGACGGGTACGACTTCCGCGCGGTGAGCATCGTGCCGCGGTCCGCGTGGCGCGGGACGTACGACGAGGCGTACGGGTCGGCGCCGGTCGTTCAACGGCGTGAGGAGACGCGGCTGTTGAGCGCGTGCGCGGCAAAGGTGGGGGCAGACAAACATCACCCCGGTACCCGCTTTCGGGGAGTCGAAGCATCGAATCCCGAGACCGCTTCAGCGCCACACCCTGCATCGAATCTTCACATGTGATTGCCTCGCTTCGCCCTCGTCATGGATACCCGGTGGTAACTATTGCCGGGCGTCCACCCCCGTGTCCGCTTTGCGAGGGCAAGACGGATAAAAGATACTCCGGGATTTCGACCGTTGTCTCAATGAGTAATCACGGTTGACGGAGGGTCGTTCGCACAATCATTACATCCGTGACGGCCCCGACTACGGGGTGCCACCGCCCCGCAGCGAACGGTTGGGCGGGCGCCGGGCGTGTGATCTGATCTGCGGACCGCGAAGTTGTTGAGGCCGCCTCTCCAGTTCGGTCACAAAAGCGTGCGTGGAATGCCCCGTCCCTTACGTGGACGGACGGGGCATGCTCATTCAGTGGTTTATGGATGGAAGGATCTGTCATGGACTTCACCCCTCAGGTTGAGACCCGTGAAATCGCCGACAGCGAGCTGGACAACGTCTCCGGCGGTCTCGCCGACGGCCTGAACCTCTCGCCGATCACCGACCTGGACCTGGGTGTCGAGGGCATCGGCTCCATCGCCGCCCCGGTCACCGGCACCGTCGGCGAGATCATCGCCGGTCTCTGACCACCCCGCGCACAGCGTGGGTCTGCGACCCGCCGCCGCTTCCCGGCCCTCAACCGTGGGCAGGGCGCTACGGCGGACGTTCGCAGCGCATGACCCGGCGGGCCCCGGAAATCCATCCGGGGTCCGCTTTCGCCACGGGAGGATTTTCGCCTCCCGTGGCGGAGTCCGGTCTGATCGGAACTGAAGCACCGCAAACGGGGGGCACCTACCGTGCAGCTGCGGCAAAGAGCGCTCTCCAAGCTCGAAGCGCCGGAAGAGCTGGAGATCCCCGTCCGCCTCGCCCGGCCGCAGGGCCTGCTGGTGCTGATCGTGACGGTGGTCTTCATCGCAGGTGCGGGCGTGTGGGCCACGGTCGGCACCATTTCCCCGAAATTGAACGCGCCCGGAATTCTCACGTACGCGCAGGGCAGTTACGTACTGCAGAGCCCGGTGGCCGGCCAGGTCGTCGCCGTCTACGCCGAAGAGGGCAAGCTCCTGCGCAAGAACGCCCCGGTGCTGAAGGTCCGAACGGAGACGGGTGAGCGGACCGTACGGGCGGTCGCGCCGGGCAAGGTGCTGTCGCTCGCCGCGAAGATCGGCTCCGTCGTCACCACGGGGCGGGACGTCGCCACCCTGGAGAGCGTGAAGGATCCCCGCGACCCGCTCGTCGCACTCGTCTACGCCCCCGCCGACAAGGCCGCGGACGTACCGGTCGGCGCCCGCGTCGACCTGACCGTGCAGTCCGTACCCACGCAGCGGTTCGGTGTGCTGCGCGGAAAGGTGAAGGCGGTCGACCGCGCCCCGCGCAGCCGCAAGCAGATCACCGGGTTCCTCGGTGACGAGGAGTTGGCGGAGCAGTTCTCCAAGGACGGGCCGCCGGTGACGGTGGTGGTACGGCTCGACACGTCGGACGCGGGCAAGTCCGGTTACCGCTGGTCGTCGCCGCCCGGCCCGCCGTTCGCCCTCGGTTCCATGACCCTGACCCGTGCGGCGCTACGGCTCCCGGACGAGCACCCCGTCGACTGGCTGCTGCCGTGAGCGCCCCGCCCGGCCCGGAGCAGCCGCCCGCGCAGGGGCAGGCACAGGCGCGGGGGCAGGCACAGGAGAAGGCGGAGACGCGGTCGCGGGCGGACGGACGTTCCCCCGCACCGGAGACGCCGCCCGCGCGCGCGGCGAACGGTCAGCGGGGAAGGCGCCGTTCGCGCGCGCTGTCCGCGGGCGCACGTCCGGGCGGCGGCGCCCCGGCCCGCCATGTGCCGGAGCCGGTCGCGAAGACGCGTCGGCAGAAGACCGTCCGCACGCCCACCGTCCTCCAGATGGAGGCGGTGGAGTGCGGAGCGGCCACGTTGGCCATGGTGCTCGCCCACCACAGGCGGTACGTGCCGCTGGAGGAGCTTCGGATCGCCTGCGGCGTGTCCCGCGACGGTTCCCGCGCCAGCAACATGCTGAAGGCCGCCCGCGGTTACGGCATGCAGGCCAAGGGCATGCAGATGGAACCCGCCGCCCTGGCGGAGGTCCCGGCACCGGCGATCCTGTTCTGGGAGTTCAAGCACTACGTCGTGTACGACGGGATGGGCCGCCGTTTCGGGCGGCAGGGCGTGCACATCAACGACCCCGCGGCGGGCCGCCGTTTCGTGCCGATGGAGGAGTTCGACACCAGCTTCACGGGTGTGGTGCTGACCATGCGGCCCGACGAGGGCTTCCGGCGCGGCGGGCAGAAGCCGGGCGTCCTCGGGATGATGCCGCAACGGCTGCACGCGATGACGGGCACCATGTTCGCCGCGCTGCTCTCCAGTCTGCTGCTCGTCCTGGTGGGGGCGGCGATGCCCGCGCTGAGCCGCACGTACATCGACTCGTTCGTCATCGGGAACCGTACGACCCTCCTCCCCACCCTCTTCGCGTGCATGGCCGCGGGGGTGGCGCTCACCGTCGTTCTGACCGCCCTCCAGCAGATGAACCTGCTGCGGGGACGTGTCATCTCGTCCACCCTCAGCAGCGCGCGTTTCCTGCGGCATCTGCTGCGGCTGCCCGTCGCGTTCTTCTCCCAACGCAGCCCCGCCGACCTCGTGCAGCGCCTCCAGTCCAACGACAGCGTGGCGGAGACCCTTTCGCGGGATCTCGCGACGGCGGGTGTCGACGCCGTGGTGGTGGTGCTGTACGCGGTGCTGCTGTGGACGTACGACCCGCAGCTGACCGGGGTGGGCATCGCGTTGGCGCTGCTGAACGTGGTGGCACTCCGGATCGTCGTCGGCCTGCGGGCGACCCGTACGCAGAAGTTGCGCGCCGACAACGCGCGCCTCACCAACACCTCGTACACCGGCCTCCAGCTCATCGAGACGATGAAGGCGACGGGGGCGGAGAACAGCTACTTCCGGCGCTGGGCCGGGCAGCACGCGGTCACCCTGGAGGAGCAGCAACGGCTGGGTGTGCCCAGCGCCGTGCTGGCGGTGGTGGCGCCGACGCTGGCGACGCTCAACAGCGCCTTCATCCTCCTCATCGGCGGGCTGCGGGCGGCGGAGGGCGCGGTCTCCGTCGGGCTGCTCGTCGCGTTCCAGGCGCTCGTCGTGCGTTTCACCGCGCCCATCACGCGGCTGAACTCCGTCGCGGGCCGCATCCAGGACTTCGCCGCCGACCTGGCGCGGCTGAAGGACGTCGAGACGTTCCCCGAGGACTCCCTCTACACGCGCGACGATCCGGGCGGCGGCACGCGACGGCTGCGGGGGCAGGTGAGTCTGGAGGACGTCGAGTTCGGTTACAGCCCGCTCGACAAGCCGTTGCTGACCGGTTTCTCCCTGACGGTCGGCCCGGGGCAGCAGGTGGCGCTGGTCGGGGCGTCCGGCAGCGGCAAGTCGACCGTGTCGCGGCTGCTGTCGGGGCTGTACGCGCCCTGGCAGGGCACGATCCGCGTCGACGGGCAGCGGCTGGAGGAGGTCTCGCGGGGCACGCTCGCGTCCTCGGTGTCCTTCGTCGACCAGGACATCTTCCTGTTCGAGGGCACCGTCCGCGACAACGTCGCCCTGTGGGACCCGTCGATCACCGACGACAGCGTCACGGCGGCCCTGCGCGACGCCGCCGTGTACGACGTCGTGGCCGCCCGCCCCGGCGGCATCCACAGCAGGGTGGACCAGGACGGCCGCAACTTCTCCGGCGGGCAGCGGCAGCGCCTGGAGATCGCGCGCGCACTGGTGCGGCGGCCCAGCGTCCTCGTCCTGGACGAGGTGACGAGCGCGCTGGACGCCGAGACCGAGCAGTTGGTCATCGACAACCTCCGCCGTCTCGGCTGCGCGCTCGTGGTGATCGCGCACCGGTTGAGCACCGTGCGGGACAGCGACGAGATCGTCGTCCTCGACCGCGGGGCGGTCGTGGAACGCGGACGGCACGAGCAACTGATCGCGGCGGCGGGGCCGTACGCCCGACTGGTCACGGAGCAGTAAGTGATCCCCACTCCCCCGTCCGGCGCGGCCGGGCACGAGAACGCGCACCCTGCGGGCGGGTACGCGGACGGTACGTACCCCGGCGGTACGTACCCGGCAGACACGTACGCGAACGACGGGTACGCGGAAGGCGCGTACCCGGACGGCGCGCCTCCCGCGGACACGTACACAAACGCGCACTGGCAGCAGACGGTGCTCTCGGCGCTGGGCGGACTCGGCACGCCCGTCGACCACTCCGGACGCGGCAGCGTCCCGCTCGAAGGGCCGCACGTGCTGTGGCTCGTGGTGTCGGGCGCCACCGACCTTTTCGCCGTGGACGCGCGGGAGGAGGGCAACTGGCACTTCCTCGGCCGCCTCGGCCCCGGCACCCTCACCCTGGGCCCGCTCCAGGGCCCGCGGCACACGCTGATCACCCGGCCGCTGCGGGGCTGCGAACTACGACGCATCGGCCTGCGGGAACTGCTCACCCCCGCGTACGACACCCAGGGCGGCTTCCCTCCGGGGAACCTCGCGACGGAGGCGTACGGAAACGGGTACGACAGCGGGCAGTACGACCTGAGCGGCCTGGACACCGGTGGCGCCACCGGCACCGCGGGTGCCCCGCTGTCGCCGCTGGAGACCGCGTTCGCGCTCGGTGTCGGGCAGAGCCTGCGCGTCCTGGTCGAAGCCCCCATGGAGGCGATGAACGGCGGGGACGGCTCCGGCGTCGCGGGCGGCTTCGGGCACCCGGGCGACCCGGGGTACCCGGGCACGGCGGACGGCCACGAGGCGCTGAGCATGGAGCTGATGCCGGGGAGCGTGCGCTACGGCGCCGAGTTCGCCCCGGGCGCCGCGGGCGAGCTGCTCATCGACGGCACGACCTGGCAGCGGCTGGTCAACCAGCAGTACCGGCTGCTGGACGCCCTCGACCGCTGGATCGAGCACCGCGAACGCGCCCACGAGGACCGTACGGCGGCGGGCCTGGAAGCGGGCGAGGCCGTACGCGACGAGGCGAACCGGGCACTCGTCGAGTCCGTCCGCTCGTCACGCGGGCCGACCGGCGGCGGCTCCGCCGCGGGGACCGACGCGACCCTCGCGGTCTGCCGCCGGGTCGCGCGCGCGGCGGGCATCACGCTGTCCGCGTCGGAGGGTTCCCTCGGCGGGGACGAACGTACGGACCCGGTGGAACGCGTCGCCCTGTCCTCCCGTATCCGTACGCGCCCCGTCTCGCTCTCCGGCGAGTGGTGGCGCCGGGACTCGGGCCCGCTGGTGGGGCACCGCCGGTCGAGCGGCTCGCCGGTGGCGCTGCTGTGGCGTCGCGGCCGGTACGAGGCGTACGACCCGGACGGCCGCCGTACGCGGCTCAACGCGGCGTCCGCGAGCCGGATCGCCGAACGGGCCGTCATGTTCTACCGACCGCTGCCCGACCGGCCGTTGAGCGCCTGGCGTCTGGCCCGCTTCTGCCTCCAGGGCACCCGCCGGGACCTGCGCGACCTGGCGCTCGGCGGGCTCGTCGCCGTCGCCCTCGGCGCACTCGTGCCCCTCGCCACCGGCCGGGTGCTCGGCGTCTACGTGCCGAACGCCGAGACCGACCTCATCGTGCAGGTGTCCCTCGCGCTGGTGGTCAGCGCCCTGGTGTCCGCCGTCTTCATGCTGCTCCAGAACCTGTCGATCCTGCGCATGGAGGGGCGCATCGAGGCCACCCTGCAACCCGCCGTGTGGGACCGCCTGCTGCGGCTCCCCACCCGGTTCTTCGCGGAACGCTCCACGGGCGAACTCGCCAGCTCCGCCATGGGGATCAGCGCCATGCGCCGTGTGTTGTCAGGCGTCGGCCCCGTGGCCGTGCAGTCCGGCACGGTCGGCACCATGAACCTCGCTCTGCTGCTGTACTGCAGCGTGCCCCTCGCGCTGGCGGCGATCGCGCTGCTGGCCGTGGTCGCCTGCTCGTTCCTCGTCATGGGGCTGTGGCAGGTCCGCTGGCAACGCCGACTGGTGCGGCTGAACAACCAGCTCAACAACCAGGCGTTCCAGACCCTCCGCGGCCTCCCCAAGCTGCGCGTCGCGGCGGCGGAGAGCTTCGCGTACGCGGCGTGGGCGCGGGAGTTCGCCCGCAGCCGGGAGTTGCAGCAGCGGGTGGGGCGCGTCAAGAACCTCACAACCGTGCTGAACGCGGTCTATCTGCCGTTCTGTTCGCTGGGTGTGTTCATGTTGCTGGCCGGCCCGGCGCGCGGCTCGCTGTCCGCGAGCGAGTTCCTCACGTTCAACACCGCCGTGACGATGATGCTCACCTCGGCCACGCAACTGACGGGGGCGCTGGTGTCGGTGGCGGCGGTGCTGCCGATGTACGAGCAGGTGCGGCCCGTGCTGCGCGCGCTGCCCGAGGTGTCGGGACGCAGCACCCTGCCCGCCACGCTGACGGGCCGTGTGGAGGCCCGCGGTCTGACGTTCCGCTACTCCCCGGACGGGCCGCTCGTCATCGACGACGTGTCCCTCCGGGTGGAGCCCGGCGAGTTCGTGGCCGTCGTCGGGGAGAGCGGGTGCGGCAAGTCCACCCTGCTGCGGCTGCTCATCGGCTTCGACGCCCCGGTGTCCGGCAACGTCCTCTACGACGGGCAGGACCTGTCCGCGCTGGACCAGGCGGCCGTACGGCGGCAGTGCGGCGTGGTGCTCCAGAACGCGCAGCCGTTCACGGGCTCGATCATGGACTGCATCCGCGGCACGGAGTCGTACACCGCCGAGGAGGTGTGGGCGGCCGCCGCGATGGCGGGGCTGGCGGAGGACATCAAGCGCATGCCGATGGGGATGCAGACGATGCTGTCCGACGGCAGCGCCGTGTCGGGAGGGCAGCGTCAGCGCCTGATGATCGCGCAGGCGCTCATCCGCCGCCCCCGCGTGCTCTTCTTCGACGAGGCCACCAGCGCCCTCGACAACGAGGCGCAGCGGGTCGTGATCCGCAGCACCCAGGAGCTGCGTGCGTCACGTGTCGTGATCGCGCACCGCCTGTCGACGATCATGGACGCGGACCGGGTGCTCGTCATGTCGGAGGGCCGGATCGTCCAACAGGGCACCCCCGCCGAACTGCTGGCGGACCCCGCAGGCCGCTTCCGCGAGCTGGTACGGCGCCAGCTGCGCTGACCGGCGTACGGGAGGGGCGGCGGCCCGTACGGTGCCTCCCTCCGCGTCCGGTGTCGTGTCTCTCCGCGGCTGCCTCGCCGGGGGTCTCGCCGTGCCCACTGTTTCCGCTGTCCTCGCGCTACCCGTCCGCGTCCCGCGCGTCGGCCACGGCGACGGCGATGCCGTCGAGGAGCCGTTCGAGGCCGAAGAGGAAGTCGGGGTCGCTCGCGGGGTCGTCGTACGCGCCGTCCCGGACCGCCTCGAAGAGGCCCGACGCCAGCAGCCGCGCCATCTGCGGGAAGCGGTCCGGGGCGATCAGGCGGGAGAGGGCGCGGGCGTGGACGCGCTCGGCCTCCGCCTGGTCCATGTCCGTACCGCTGCGGCCCTCGGCCTGCTCCTGGGACAGCAGCGAGGTGTGCCGTACGTAGCCGCTGACCAGGGTCAGCGCGCCGACCTTCGCCCCCCAGTCCAGTCCGGTGCCGCCGAGCGCGCTCAGCCCTGCCTCCATCCACGCGACCTCGTGGGGGCCCGACGGCGGGCCCGTGAGGGGCAGCCGCGGGAGCCAGGGGCGCCGGTGGTTGACGAGGCGCTGGGCGACGGCCCAGCGGCGCAGGTCGCGGCGCCACGGGGGCCGTCCGGTGGACGGGTCCGCGGGGGCCGCGTCCGGGTCCGGCGTGTCAGCGGTCTCCACGGGGGAGGGGGTCGCGGCGCTCAGGGCGTCGGGTGGGTCGCCGAGGGCGAAGTCACGCATGAGGGCGAGGAGTTCGTCCTTGGAGCCGACGTGCCGGTAGAGGGACATCGGGGAGACGCCCAGCTGCTTGGCGATCTTCGGCAGTGTCGCGGCGCCGAGCCCGTCGCGGTCCGCGAGGGCCACGCCCGCGCGGACGACCCGTTCGGTGTCGAGGGCGGCGGGCCTGCCGAGGCCCGAACCCGTGGCCGGGAGCCGCCACAACCGTACGAGGGCGGCGGGCGCCCTCTCCTCGTCGGCAGGCATCGCTCTCCGTTCCTCGGTGTCCCGACTCCCCCGATTCCTGCGGGACATCATGGCGCACTTCTTAGTTTCTCTCATATAGTTTATAAGATACATTAAGTGAGCCCGGCACATCCGCCGCTCCGCACCCGGAGGCCCCGATGCCCCTGTCCGCCCCTGCCCGTACGGAGCACCTCGTGCGCGGGCCCGTCCGCCGTACGGAGCGCGCTCTCGCGCCCGATCTCGCCCGTGGCTCGATGCTGCTGTTCATCGCCCTGGCGAACGCGGCGGTGTTCACCTTCGCCAGCCAGCCGGGCGCCGAGCCGTCACCGCACGGGTGGGAACGCCCGTTCAACCTCGCCATGTTCGTCTTCGTCCACGCCCGCGCCTTCCCGATGTTCGCCGTCATGTTCGGCTACGGGCTGGTGCAGCTCGCCCGGCGCCAGGAGGCCGCGGGAGCCTCTCCCGCCTCCGCGCGCGCGGTGCTGCTCCGGCGGAACGGGTGGCTGCTCGCGTTCGGCCTCGCGCACGCCGCGCTGCTCAACTTCGGTGACTTCCTGGGCGCCTACGGCATCGTCGGCGTCCTCGTCACCCTGCTGATCCTGCGCCGCGGGGAACGCGTCCAGCGCGTCGTGCTGTGGCTGTGGTCACTCTCCGCGGTGTACGCGGCCGCGCTCGCCGCCCTCGCCGGGTACCGCGCCGCGCAGAGCGGCCCGGGGGCGGCCACCGTCCCGGAGGGCGCCGTCGACTCGCTCTCCGCGCCGGACTACGCCACGTCGGTGGCCGACCGGCTCGCCGAGTGGCCGGTGCACACGCTGACCGTCCTGCCGATCCTCGTCATCGTCTGGCTGGGTGCCTGGGCGGCGCGTCAGCGCGTGCTGGAGGAGCCGGCCCGGCACCGGCGCCTGCTGCTCGGCACCGCCGTGGCCGGGCTCGGTGTCGCCTTCGCGGGCGGTGTCCCCCTCGGCCTGGTCTCCGCCGGGTACGCGCACGTGGACGAGGCCACCGCGGAGTCCTTCACCCGGCTCTACGAGGTGTCGGGCCAGTTCGCGGGTCCGGGTTACGTGGCGCTGTTCGGACTGCTCGCCCTCCGCCTGACCCGCACCCGTACGGCCGGGGAGCAGCCGCGCGCCGTACGGGCCGTCGCGGCCCTCGGCCAGCGGTCGCTGAGCGGCTACCTCTGCCAGTCGCTGGCCTGGGTGCTGCTCCTGTCGCCCTTCGCCCTCGCACTCGGCGAGCGCACCGGGGAGCCGACCCTGGCCGCCGCGCTGAGCGCCGTGCTGGTCTGGCTCGCCACGGTCGCCGGGGCGGACGCGCTGGGGCGCCGCTCCCTGCCGGGCCCCGCCGAGAAGCTGCTGCGGCGGCTGACCTACGGGCGGAGGTGAGCCGTCGCCACGGGCGGCCACCCCGGTCCGCCGCCCCGAGCCGTCTTTCCGGAGCCGCCACCCCGGAGCCCCCGGACCGTCGCCCGTACGGACGTGAAGCACGTACCGCGCGCGCGGTGCGGGCGAAGTGCCCGACGGACGGCGGAACGCACGCCCGTACGGACGCCACCGTGGGCCGCACCCCCCGAAGCCGCACCTCCCGACGCCTCCACCTCTCCGGTGTCCTGTGCGAAGGTGGCCGGGATACGCGACTGCCCGCCCGTACGACGAACCGCGCCAGCCGGAGGTCCCGTGTTCGTGCCGTTGAGCGTCCCCGACTTCATCGACCGCGCCGTGCAGGTCTACGGCGACCGCACGGGTGTGGTGGACGAGCCCGACCAGCCGGCGCCCTCGCTCGGAGAGCTGACGTACGCCCAGCTCGGCTCCCTCGCCCGGCGCCAGGCCGCCCGCCTGGACGAGCTGGGCGTGCGCCACGGCGAGCGGGTCGCGGTGGTCAGCCACAACAGCGCGCGGCTGCTCACGTCGTTCTTCGGCGTCGCCGGGCACGGACGGGTGCTGGTCCCGGTCAACTTCCGGCTGAGTCCGGACGAGGTCGCGTACATCGTCGAGCACTCCGGCGCCCGCGTGCTGGTCGTCGACCCGGAGCTGCGGGACGCGCTGAAGGACGTACGGGCGGAGCACGCGATCGTCCTCGGTGACGACGACGCGCTGTACGCGCCCGAGGGTGTCGAGCCGGAGCCCTGGGAGCCGGACGAGTCCGCGACCGCCTGCATCAACTACACGTCGGGCACGACCGCCCGCCCCAAGGGCGTCCAGATCACCCACCGCAACATCTGGACGAACGCGGTCACCTTCGCACTGCACACGACGGTGAGCGACCGGGACGTGTATCTGCACACCCTCCCGATGTTCCACGCCAACGGTTGGGGCATGCCGTTCGCGATGACCGGTCTGGGCGTCCCGCAGATCGTCATCCGGAAGATCGACGGGACGGAGATCCTCCGCCGGATCGAGCGGCACGGCGTCACCGTCCTGTGCGCGGCCCCGGCCGTGGCGGCGGCCGTGCTGGAGGCGGCGCGGAGCTGGCGGGGCGAGATCCCCGGCCGCGACCGGGTGCGGATCATCATGGCGGGGGCGCCGCCGCCCACGCAGACGGTGGTGCGCGTGGAGCGGGAGCTGGGCTGGGAGTTCATCCAGATCTACGGTCTGACCGAGACGTCGCCGCTGCTGACGGTGAACCGTTCGCGGGCGGAGTACGACGGCCTGTCGCCCGAGGAGCGCGCCACGAGGCTGACGCGGGCGGGCGCGCCCGCGCTCGGCGTACGGCTCTCCGTCGACGCGCCGGACGAGAGCGGCACGGGCGAGGTGCTGGCCCGCTCGAACGTCGTGCTGGAGGGCTACTGGCAGCAGCCCGAGGAGACCGAACGGGCGCTCCGCGACGGCTGGTTCCACACCGGGGACGGCGGAGCGGTCGAGGGGGACGGCTATCTCACGATCAGCGACCGCAAGAAGGACGTCATCATCACCGGCGGCGAGAACGTGTCGTCGATCGAGGTCGAGGACACGCTGTTCTCCCACCCCGCCGTCTCCGAGGTCGCCGTCATCGGTGTGCCCAGCGAGAAGTGGGGCGAGACGGTCAAGGCGCTCGTCGTGCTGGCGCCGGACACGTCCGCCTCGGAGGCCGAGCTGATCGCCTGGTGCAAGGCCAGGGCGGCGGGCTACAAGGCGCCGACGTCCGTCGAGTTCCGTACGGAGCTGGCCCGTACGGCGACGGGGAAGCTCCAGAAGTTCAAGCTGCGGGCGCCGTACTGGGAGGGCTACGACCGCCAGGTGCACTGACCGGCACACCGAACGGGAACGGCGTGCCCGCGCGCGGGCACGACTTTCGCGCGGACGGGCCTCACATGGGCACGCCTGACCATGGGCACGCCTGACACGGGCACACCTCACGCGGACACTTCTGCGGAAGACCGCGTGCCGGAACGCGACCTCCGTAAGGTGCGCGTTCGTACGGCGCGCGTTTCTCCGGCGGCACACGGCGTGGCCGCGTTCCGTGCGGCCGCGCCATGTGTGTGCGTCCGTGCCGTCCGCCGTCGCCGCGTTCAGTACGAGGTCGTCAGCGTCGCCCACACGGCGTTCCCGCCGGTGAGCGCCGACCTGTCGACCCCCCACGAGTCCGCGATCTCCTGGACGAGCAGGAGCCCTCGGCCGCCCTCGTCGTCCGGCCCCGGCGCGCACCGGGAGAGGGAGCCGCTGGAGTAGTCGTGGTCGTGCACCTCCACCCGGAGGCAGCGGTCGTTGACGAGTCCGACGCCGCACAGGAAGTGCGCGCTGGGCGTGTGCCGTACCGCGTTGGTGGCCAGCTCGGAGACGAGCAGGACGGCGTCCTCGCGCAACTCACCGGGCAGGCACCAGGCGGTCAGGGGTGCGGTCAGCGAACGACGGGCGACCCCGACGCTGGAGCGGTGTGCCGGTAGCTTCAGCCAGTGGGTTCGTTCCGTGTTCCCGACGTCTAACAGCTGGGGGAGGGAAGTCGTGTGGGATGACACCGTTGTCGCCTTCAATCGGGGGGCGCAGTCAGGAGACAGGGCAGGTGAGCCACGGGCCTACCGGACGGGGGGTGTACCGGTGCGGGCCCGTTCACCGATCACGAGAGCACGCCAACTCGACGCGGATCGCGACAGGTTGGCGTGTACGCGCTCACGCAGGGCGTGGTCACTCACAGAAGTCACTATGCTCGTAGCCCAGTTCATACTGCAACCGTCTCCCTGATAATTTCAGCAGGACGGTATCCTTCTAGCAGCATCATCAAGTCGCTGTCAGACTCGTACGGGTGACGGCCCCTCAGGAGGTAGGCGTGAACGAATCTCGTTCGGGCACGGGCGGCAGCGCACCCACCGTCCTCCGGATGATCCTCGGACGCCGCCTCCACGACATGCGACAGGCCGCGGACGTGTCCCTGGAGGACGCGGCCAAGACACTCCGCGTGAAGCCCCTGACCATCCGTCGGCTGGAGAAGGCGGAGGTCGGCCTCAAGCCCCTCTACGTCGAGAAGCTGCTGGAGACCTACGGGGCGGAACAGCAGGAGATCGACGAGTTCGTCGACCTGGCCGAGCGCGCCAACGAGCCCGGCTGGTGGCACGCGTACCGGGACGTGGTGCCCAACTGGTTCACCGCCTACGTCAGCCTGGAGACGGGCGCCAAGACGCTGCGCACCTACGAGCCGCACTACGTCACCGGGTTGCTCCAGACCTACCCGTACGCGCGTGCCGTGCTCGGCGGCGGCTTCCCCAACGAGAACGACGAGGACCTCGAACGCCGCGTCGATCTGCGGTTACGCCGCCAGGGACTGTTGGAGAAGTCCGACGCCCCGACGCTGTGGGTCGTGATGGAGGAGGCCGTGCTGCACCGCGCGGTCGGTGGTCCGGAGGTCATGCGGGAGCAGATAGACCGGCTCCTGGAGGTCTCGGAACTGGACCATGTGAGCGTCGACGTCGTGCCGTTCTCCGCGGGCGCGCACGTCGGGGCGTGCGCCCCCTTCACCTACTTCCGGTTCGAGGAACCGGAACTTCCCGACGTCGTCTACAGCGAGATCCTCACCGGCTCCATGTACCTGGATCAGCGCTCCGACGTCGTCGCTCATCTGGAAGCGCACAACCGCATGTCCCTGCTGACCTCGTCCGCGGACAGCAGGGCGGTCCTGAACCGCATGCGCAAGGAGTACTCATGACCATCATGGACGGCCATGTCTACAACGGGATGCCTGCGCTGCTCCTGGGCGAGCAGGGCTGGGAGTGCCCGTGGAGCGGTCCCAACGGGGGCCAGTGCGTGGAGACGAAACAACTCGCGGACGGGCGTGTGGCGTTGCGCCAGTCGACCGATCCCACCGGTCCCGCGCTCATCTACACGCCGCAGGAACTCGCCGCGTTCGTCGCGGGGGTCAAGAGAGGGCTGGCCGACCATCTGACGGCCGGCTGAACCACCGACGAGCGGGAAGGAACCGGCCCCGGCCGCGGCCTCCCCGGCGCACCACGCACACCGCTGAAGGGGATGAGATGACCAACCGCCAGGCCGCCCGGGACATCGACACGAGCAGGCCGCACTCCGCCCGCATGTACGACTACTACCTCGAGGGCAAGGACCACTTCGAGGTGGACAAGCAGGCCGCCGAGGCCGTCGCCGTCGCGTACCCGGGGATCTTCGTGTGCGCCCGCGAGAACCGCGCGTTCATGCACCGCGCGACCCGGGTCCTGGCCCGCGAGCACGGCATCCGGCAGTGGCTGGACATCGGCACCGGCATCCCCACGGAGCCGAACCTGCACCAGGTCGCGCAGTCCGTGGTGCCCGAGGCCCGGGTGGTGTACGCCGACAACGACCCGCTGGTGCTCAAGTACGCGGAGCGCCTGATGCGCAGCACGCGTCAGGGCCGCACCACGTACATAGAGGCGGACGTCAACGACCCGCAGACGCTCCTCGACGCCCCCGAGCTGGGCGAGATACTGGACACGCGGCAGCCGGTGGCGCTGTCCCTGAACGCCCTCATGCACTTCGTCACCGACGACCAGGACCCGTACGGCATCGTCGAACGGTTGCTCGCCGTGCTCCCGTCGGGCAGCGCGCTGGCCCTGAGCCACTGCACGCCGGACTTCGACCCGGACACCTGGGCGAAGGTCACCGACATCTACACCGGCTCCGGTACGCCCGTGCGGTTCCGCCCGCAGAGGGACGTCGCGCGGTTCTTCGACGGCCTCGACCTGCTCGACCCCGGGATAACCGTCGGTCACCGCTGGCGCCCGGACGCCGTGGACGGCGCCGCCGCCGAGAACGCCGCACCCGCGCCCTCGGACGCCGAGGTCAGCCTGTGGGTCGGCGTGGGCATCAAGCCGTAACGCCCCTGCGGAGTCGTTACGGTCGTCCGCGCGCGCGGTGGGCACGAAGTACGCGAGGGGTCAGCGCACGCGCAGCACGGTCTTGCCACGCGGACCGGTCACCGCCCGTACGTCTCCGCCGAGGGCGCGCGCGGTGCCTCGTCCAGGGGCAACCCGGCGCCGATGACCGGGCGGAGGGTGCCCTCGGTGACGAGCCGGGCGAGCGCGGCGAGACGTTCCGGCTTGCGGTCGAGGCGGTGGTTCGCGCTCCGGACGCGCCCGTCCGCGAGGAGCGCGCCCCGCGACGGCGGCGGCCACTCCCGGGGTGACGGCGCCGCCGCCGACGGTGTCGAGGACCGCGTCCACGCCCTCGGGCGCGAGCCTCCGCAGGGCGCCTCCGCAGTGCGCCCTCCAGCGGCTCCCCGCCGCGTACGACCACCTCGGTCGCGCCCAGCTCCCGTACGCCACCCGCGGCTCGACCGCGACCACCCGCTGCCCGGTGCGGTCGAGGTGTGCCTGACCGACCTCGGGGTGCGCCCGGCGGAGGTCGACGGCCTGGCGGAGCGGCAGATCGACGGCGGGGCGTGGCGGACCTCCCGCAGCTGCTCACGCTCGTCGGGCTCGGTACGGCGCGTGCGGTCCTCCCGGCGTCGCTCGCCGCCCGCCGCCCGCAGCGGGCGGTGGCGTACGTGCCCCGGGGTGGACCGCCCGCCCGCCACGCTGGTCGTGGCCTGGCCGGAGCACTCGCGGAGCCGGGGCGTGGCCGCGCTGGTACGGGCGGCGCCGACGGTCGCGGAGCGGCGGGGCACGGGGGCGTCCGCCGGGGCGTGACGCCCGGTCGTCCGCCGGGAGCGGGAGCGGTGTCCGCGCGCGAACTCCCGGCGCGCGCCCGTACCACCGGCGCCCGGGTCGGCGCCCGGATACGCCGCTCACGCCTTGTTCACGCTCCGAATCCGCTTACGTACGCTGTGCTGGGATCGATTTCTCACTCGGGAGTGGCATGGGATTCGGGTTCGGACAGCGCCGTGGCGGGGAACTCCCCGCGGAACTCACCAGCTTCGTCGGGCGCCAGGAGGAGATCGCTCTCGTCGGCGACGAGTTCGAGCGCGGCCGCCTCGTGACCCTCGTCGGCCCCGGCGGCGTCGGCAAGAGCCGTACGGCACTGCGCGCCGCCGCCGCGCTCGCCCCGCGCTTCCCGGACGGGGTGTGGCTGGTCGAGCTGTCGGCCCTGCGCGACCCCGGCCTGGTCCCGTCGACGCTCGCCGCCGTGCTGGAACTGCCCGAGCAGTCCGGCATGGAGCCGCTCGACGCGATCGTGGCGCACCTGCGGGAGCGACGGCTGCTGATCGTCCTCGACACCTGTGAACACCTCCTCGACGCCTGCGCGATGCTCTCCGACATCCTGCTCCGCGACGCCCCGGACGTGAGCGTGCTCGCGACCAGCCGCCAGCCCCTCGACGTACCGGGTGAGCACTGCGTGTACATCGCGCCGCTCGGTCCGGACGACGGGCTGGAGCTGTTCGTGCAGCGGGCCGCGGCGGTCGTGCCGGGCTTCACCGCGACCGACGACAGCGGGGAGCGGTTGCGCGCCCTAGTGGCACGGCTCGACGGCATCCCGCTCGCGCTGGAGCTGTCGGCCGTGCGGCTGCGCGCCGTGCCCCTCGCTGAACTGGTGTCCCGGCTCGACCACCGCTTCGAGGTGCTGACCGGCGGCCGTCGTACGGCACGGGACCGGCACCAGACACTGCGTACCGCCATCGACTGGTCGTACGAGCTGTGCACGCAGGAGGAGCGGGTGCTGTGGGCGCGGCTGACCGTGTTCGCGGGCTCCTTCGAGCTGTCCGCGGCGGAACAGGTGTGCGCGGGCGACGGGCTGACGCGGGAACAGGTGCTGGAGACGCTGATCGGGCTCGTCGACAAGTCCGTCGTGCAGCGCGTCGGCGCGCAGGGCGGGCGCTACCGGCTGCTGGACACCATCCGTGAGTACGGCGCCGACCGGCTGGCCGCGGCGGGCGGCGCGGACGCCGTACGGGAACGGCACTTCGCGTACTACCAGCGGTTGTGCTCCCGCTTCTGGGACGAGCTGCTGACGCCCGCACAGGTGGCGCTGCACCGCGCGGTACGGGACGACGCCGCGGACCTGCGGGAGGCGCTGGCGTTCGCGTACTCCGCGCCGGGGGAGGGCACGGAGTCCGCGGAGGGAGGGGTGGCGGGGCGCGGAGGGGAGGACCGCAGGGCGGCCCAGGGCCTGTGGATGGCGACGCAGCTCGGGCTGTACTGGCGGGCGGCCGGGATCCTCTCCGAGGGGCGGCACTGGATCGACAAGGGCCTCGCCCTCGTCCCGGAGGACTGCGCGGAACGGGCGTGGGGACTCTTCATGACCGGTGTGTTCGCCATGTGGACGGCGGACCTGGCGACGGCCCCGGTACGCATCACGGAGGCGCACGCCGTCGCCCGGCGGTCCGGCACGGAACGGGTGGCGCTGTTCACCGACGGGTATCTGGGCGCGCTGACCGCGCTCGGCCTCCTCGACGGCGACCCGGCCGCGGGGCTGGCGGAGCTGGAACGGGCCCGGCTGCGCATCGTCGCGGCGGACGACGGCCTCGGCATGGCCGTCATCCACAACGAGGGCGCGCTGCTGCGTGCCGTACTGGGCGACACCGCGGGCGCGTTGGAGCTGTGCGCGCTGGGGCTGGCGTACCTGGAGGACACCGGCGACCGCCAGTTCTACGCGTCCACCATGGCGGTCCGCGGCATCTGCCTGTGGCTGGCGGGCGAGCACGACGCGAGCGCGGAGCCGTTACGGCTGGCGCTGGAGGCGGCGGGCGAGATCGGGGAGGTCCTGGTGGCCGCGCTGGCGTGCCTGGCGCTGGCGTGGCACGCGGCGCGACAGGGGCGGTACGCCAGGGCGGGCTGGCTGCTGGGCTACGCGGAGAACGCGCGGCGGCTCAGCGGCGACCCCCTGGGCATGCTCCCCTCGCTGCTGGAGCAGCAGCAGTCGATGGGGAAGCAGGTGCGGTCGGCGCTCGGGGGCGCGGCGTTCGACCGCTGGCGCGCGGCGGGCGCGCGGATGTCCGGTACGGACGTGCTGGAGGCGGTGCGCGCCGACGTCGACGAGCCGCCCGCGGCCCGCCGCGAGGCCCCCGTCCCCCGGGCCCGGCGGCGGCCCGCCACGGAGGTGCTGACGCGGCGCGAACGGGAGGTCGCCGCGCTGGTGTCGCAGGGCCTGTCCAACCGCGAGGTCGCGGAGCGGCTGGTGATCTCCAAACGGACCGCCGACGCGCACGTCGAGCACATCCTCGCGAAGCTCGGCATCACGTCCCGTACGGACATCCCGGCGGCGGTCCCGGAGGGGTAGGCGACACGGCGCGGAGGGTACGTACGTCCGCCCGCCGCCATACGTACGCGCTGCGCCCCGACGGAGCCGTATACCTACGCGAGCGCGCGGTCCCGCCCACGCGTACGTACCCGCGCACCGCGCGCACAGTGGTGTCGTACGCCCCGTACGTGCGCGGCGGCACCGCGTAGGTATACGGAGTTGCCTCGTTGACGGGCGCGCGCATACCGATGTTCCGGTCTTACCGATGCGGCCGGACCACCCACCCGGCAGGCTTGGACCGCCGCCCGGGGGACCGGGCAGACGGGCACCGGCACTGTTGGTCAACCCCACGGCTGTCATGGCGAGGCGCCCGCGCTGTCTGCCCTCGGGTGGTGCGCCAGCGGGCCGCTGCCCCGGAGGAGGGGCAGCCGCCTGCCGCGTGCCGTACGGGCGGTGGCACAGGCGCCGGGCGCGTGGCCGGTGGTCAGCCGCGCTCGCCCGGGGAGGCGTTCTCGGACGCCATGTCCTGGGTGCCGATGACGGAGAGCAGTTCCAGCTGGGCGGCCCCACGGGTGCCGGGCGGCGCCGTGAACCACAGCAGGCGCTGACGCCCGTCCTCGCTGAACAGGCAGTGGCAGTCGACCTCCACGACCCCCAGCGAGGGGTGCGCGATCCGCTTGTGGTCGCTGCGGCGCAGCCCCACGTCGTGCGTGTCCCACAGGCAGGCGAACTCCTCGCTGCGCCGCCGCAGTTCGCGGACCATCCCGGCCACCGCGCTGTCACGGCCGCGCCGGGCGGCGACCGCTTGGAGGTCCGCGACGAACACGCGCGAGTGCTGCGGGTGGTCCTCCGGCGGGTAGAGGCCGCGGGCGGCGGGGTCGGTGAACCAGCGGTGGACGAGGCTCGCCCGGGGGCCGCTCACCGCCGGAGGACGGCCGACGAGCGCGGTGGCCAGCTCGTTCTGCGCGAGGGTCTCGTGCAGGTCGGTGATCACCTGCGCGGGAGTGGTGTCCAGCCTGTCCAGCAGGCCGAGCAGCGCGGGCTGCGCGTGCGCGCCGGGGCCGTGCGCCGTGTGCGGCAGCGGCCGGTCGGCCAGGTGGAAGAGGTGGTCGCGCTCGTCGCCGCCGAGGCGCAGCGCGCGGGCGAGCGCGGCGAGCACCTGCGCGGAGGGCTGGGCGCTGCGGCCGCGTTCCAGCTCCGTGTAGTAGTCCGCGGACAGCCCGGCGAGCTGCGCCACCTCCTCGCGGCGCAGCCCCGGCACCCGGCGGCGCGGCCCGGTGGGCAGGCCGACGTCGTCCGGGCGTACGCGGTCGCGACGGGTACGGAGGTAGGCGGCGAGCGCGGGAAGGTCCACACCCCCATCGTGGCCCCCGTCGCGGGGCGGAGCCAGGGGTTGCCGACCCCCGGGTGGGCGCAGCCGTGGCTGATCCGGCCGCGGCGGTCGAAGGTGGGTGGGGAGCGGACGACGGGCGGCGGACACCGGCCGCGCACGGGACCGCGGTATCGCGGCCACCGGCGGGGCGACCGTACGGCCTGCCGGTCCGCGTCCGTCCGTCCGTCCGTCCGCACACGCGGACACGCACCGCCCGAGCACGTACGGGCCCGAGCACGTACAGGAGTGACCCCATGACCGTTCCCGCCCCCACCCCCTCCCCTTCCGCCGACAGCCCGCACGATGTCGCGCTCCCCCCGCGCGGGGAGCAGCGGGTCGCCGTCGTCACCGGCGGCTCCCGCGGCATCGGCCGCCGTACGGTGCTGCGGCTGGCCGAGGACGGCTTCGCCGTCGTGGCCGGTTACGCCGGTAATCGCGAGCTGGCCGAGGACGCCGTCGCGGAGGTCGCCGCCGCGGGCGGCCGCGCGGTCGCCGTACGGGCCGACGTCGCGGACGAGCGGGCGGTGGCGGAGCTGTTCGGCACCGCCGAGGCGGAGTACGGCGGCGTCGACGTCGTCGTGAACGCCGCGGGCCGCATGGTGACGACCACCGTCGCGGAGCTGGACCTGGACGACCTCGACGAGCTGCACCGTACGAACATCCGCGGCACGTTCGTGGTGGCCCGGCAGGCGGCGCGCACGGTGCGCGCGGGTGGCGCGGTCATCACGTTCTCCACGTCCGCGATCGGCCTGGCCATGCCCGGTTACGGCGCGTACAACGCGAGCAAGGGCGCGGTCGAGGCGCTCACCCTGGTGCTGGCGCGCGAGCTGCGCGGCCGGGACGTCACCGTGAACGCCGTCGCGCCGGGGCCCACCGCGACCGACCTGTTCCTCGATGGCAAGGACGAGGCGACCGTGGCCCGGCTGGCCGCGCAGCCGCCGCTGGAGCGGCTCGGCACGCCCGAGGACATCGCGGAGGTCGTCGCCTTCCTCGCGGGCCCGGCCGGGCACTGGGTCAACGGCCAGGTGCTGCGCGCCAACGGCGGCATCGTCTGAGCCTGGCTCCCGAGCCCCCGGCCCCCACTCCGTACGCGCGCACCCGCGCCCGTATCCGCACCCACACACACGGAGGACATAAATGCCGTTCGCCACTTTCCGCGTCCCCGCGGGCAGCCTCACCCTGGAGCAGAAGGAACAACTGATCACCCGCACCACCGACCTGTACGCCGAGGTGTACGGGGAACGCGCCCGCGCCACCACCCTGGTGCTCGTCGAGGAGGTCACCGACGGTGGCTGGGGCATCGGGGGCGAGGTGCTGACCCTCGCCCGTCTGCGGGGAACGCCGGAGGGATGAGGCGCGCGACGCGGAGGGGTGAGGTGCGGAGCGCGGCAGGAGGGCGTACGGGTCAGGCGTCCGTCCACGTACGGCGGTCCCGTGCCGCCGCGTGCACCTCGTCGATCCGCTGCGGGGTGAGCACGCCCGTCGCGGCGACCAGGGCGGCCAACTGGCGCCTCTCCACGGCCCGCACGTCGAGCAGCGCGGGCTCCACCCGCACCTCCGCCGCGTCCACGAAGACCAGCAGCGGGGTGACCTCGACGGCGGCGCCGCAAGCGCGGGACAGGGCACGCGCGGCACGGCGGGCGGCGTCGCGGGTGACGCGTACGTAGGGGTGGCTCCGGCCGCCGATCTCCACGTCGTCCTCGCCCACCCGCACCTCCGCCCGCGGGTGGTACTCGGTGTCGGCGCAGAAGACCCCGCCGGGGCCGATCAGCAGGTGGTCGATGACGTCGTCCCCCGGCAGCGGCACCGAGTGCAGGGCGTGCCAGCGGGGCGGGCAGCGCCGCCGCAGTTCGGTGGCGACGGCTCGCTGCGCGCGGAGGGCCTCCTGCCAGGGGTCCGTCTCGCCGCGCAGGCGCAGCAGCCGGCGCAGACGCAGCACCGTGCGGTCACCGCCGAGGGCGTCCAGCTTGGCCTCCAGTGCCTCGCCGGGACGGTTGCGGGCGAGGTCGCCGCCCTCGTCGCTCCTGCCGGGGTCCGCGCCCCGCTGCGCCCCGGCCGCGTCGGTGCCGGGGCCGGTCCCGGAAGTGCCCGTCCGCGCGCGGGGAGGCGCGCCCGCGGCGCCGGGCGCCGTAGGGGACGTCGTACGGCCACGGGACGTCGTACGGCGCGGCGCCGCCGCCTCCGGGCCGCGCGCGGCGAGGTACGGGCCGAGGGCCTCCAGGGCGGCGGCCCGGCGGCTCTCGACGAGCACGGTGACCTCCCCGCTGCGGCAGTCGAGCCACGCGACGGCGGCGCCCTCGACCGTGCTCACGCACAGCCGTTCGTGCCCCTGCCGCTGCCACCGGGAGACATGCAGACCGCTCATCGTCCCCACCACCCCAAGTCGACCGCCGTACCGGCTGCCTCCCGTCCATGGGAGCAGCCGCCGGTCGCGCGGCACAAGGAGACTCTGCGCCAAGGGGGACTCCGCGCCGACGGGGCGCCGTACGACGGCGGTCGGCGGGCACCGGGCCGTCGGGTGGCGGGAGACGCGCCGTCAGGTGGCGGGCGTCGCCGGGCGGCCGCCGAGCGTGCCGGAGGCGCGGTCCAGTACGGCGTCGATCAGGCCGTACTCCTTGGCCTCCTCCGGCGTGAACCAGCGGTCGCGGTCCGAGTCGCGGACGACGTTCTCGACCGGCTGTCCGCTGTGCAGGGCGGTCAGTTCGGCCATCTCCCGTTTGGTCTCCACCAGTTGCCGGGCGTAGATCCGGACGTCCGAGGCGGACCCGGCGAGGCCCGCGGAGGGCTGGTGCATGAGGATGCGGGTGTGCGGCAGCGCGAACCGTTTGCCGGGGGCGCCCGCCGTCAGCAGGAACTGGCCCATGGAGGCGCAGAACCCCATCGCGATGGTGACGACGTCGTTCGGGATGTAGTGCAGCGTGTCGTACACCGCCATGCCCGCCATGACCGAGCCGCCGGGCGAGTTGAGGTAGAGGAAGATGTCGTCGGCGGAGTCGGCCGCGAGCATGAGGAGTTGCGCGGTGACGCGGTTCGCGACGTCGTCGTCGATCTCCTGGCCGAGGAAGACGATCCGGTCGTCCAGCAGCCGCTGGAACACCGGGTCGGCGTACGCGGCGGGCGCCGGTGCCGCCATTCCGCGGGGCTTTTCACGGGCAGGGGAAAGCATGGTGGCGACCATCGGTCTACTCCCGTTCTCCACGAGTCCCGGAATTCCGGGGGCCGGTCCTTTCGGCGGCGCGAACGGGACGGGAAAAGGGAAATTCCCGCTCGCTTTCCGTGAAGCTAGCACGTGCGCGCCGGCGTGCGAACGGGCCGGAACTGCCGCGTACGCGCGGTTCGCTGACAGCGGAGGGCCACGGCGCGCCTACCACCGGACGTCCGGAAACCACCGGCGTTTCGCGGTGGGCGGAGGAATTCACCGCACCGCGAAAAAGCCCGTCCTTTCTCCGACTTCCGTCAGAACGCGAGGTCTTCGGGATCGTCGTCGATCAGGCGGAGATCCGGCGGCACCAAAGTCGTGGATTCCACGAGGCCCTTGAGCAGGTTGTGGATGAGGTTGTCGTCGCAGGGCCCGCCGGAATCGGCTCCCTGGAGGAGCGTCTGCGGGAATCCGCCGTCGTTCAGCCGCTGCCGTACGACCCCCACCCGGTAGTCGATACGGCGCTCGCTCCAGGAGGCGCCCACGCTCAGGTAGTTCAGCTCCTCGGCGGCCTGGCGGTACGAGAGCGGGCGGGGCGCCTCCTCGTGACGCAGGTACCGCTGGCCGAGGACGACCAGCAGCAGCCGCTCGTCGTCGTCGAGCGGCCAGCGCTTCGGGGGCGGCGTGCCGGCACGCCGCCGCGGTCCGAGCCGCTGCTGGTCGGCGCCCGTCACGTACAGCTCCACCAGGTGCTCCCGGAGGCCCGAGCCCTCGACGAACAGCGGCGTGTAACCCTCCGCGAGCGGCACCGGGTCCGTGCTGCCGTGCATCAGCCTGCCGCGCGGGAGGCGTACGAGCTGCTGTCCGGTGTTCCGCAGCCACCACCGCCGGTCGTCGTACCGCAACTCGCCGTGCCGACGGCTCACCCGCAGGTCGCCCTCCCCGACGCACAGGTCGACGTCCGGCTCCTCCCCCCGGCCGAACCGCACGGTGCGCCCGGCACGGGGCACGACCTGGATGCCGCCGCCGACGGAACGCGCGTGGAGCGTCCCCGCGCTGGCGGGCGCGACACCGCGCGCCAGGCTGTCCGAATCGTGCATCGCCGTCCTCCTCGGTGCCGTGGGGACGCGCCCTCCCCCGTGATGTCCACACTGTGCCGCACCCGCGACGGGACCCCTCCCCCTCGCGTACGGCCCGGGGCGCGAACGGCCAGGACGGTGACCGCGGTTCGGCGGCGGCCCCGCGCGCGAGGTCGCCGCCCATGCGGCACAGCTCCCCCACGGGCCGCGAGCCGCCGAGGACGGGGTGCAGCACCGCCACGGCGGACCGCCCGCTCTGGTGCGCGTACGCCCGGTGCACCACCCGTACGAGGCACGGGTCGCCCTCGACCGCCTCCCCGACGACGCTGAGGGACCCTCGGCCCGGTCCGCGGCGGGAGGGAGCACCGCGGGCGGAGGGCGTCTCAGACGTCGCGGGCGCGCAGTGCCACGGCCGCCGCCAGCAGCAGCGCCGCCGTACAACCCGCCACGAGCAGCAACGACGGCCAGGCGCCCAGCGACCCGACGGCGTCGGCGGTCGCGTCCGACGTCTGCGTGAGCTTCTCCAACGCCGCCGTGGGCGAGAAGCCCGCGACCCACGGCTCGGCCGCGCCGAGCAGCGGGCCGAACACCGACGGCAGCACCAGCAGCCCGAGCACCGCGCCGACGGACCCCGCGGAGTGCCGTACGAGGGTGCCCACCGCCAGCCCGAGCCACCCAGCGAGGACGAACGACGCGGCCACCCCGAACAGCGCCGGAAGCGGCTCCCCCGCCGGGTGCGACGCGGGCAGCAGCGCGCCGCCCAGCACGTACGCGGCTCCGCACGACACGAGCGCGGGCACGTACAGCACGGTGGCGAGCACCGCGCCCTTCGCCGCCAGCACCGTGCCGCCTCGCGGGCAGGCGGACAGCGTGGCGCGCAGGGTGCCCGCGGTGTACTCGCCGCTGACCGTCAGCGCCCCGGCCACGGCCGCCAGCATCTGCGCGACGACGGACAGGGTGAGGCTTCCCCCGAGCACCGTGTCGTCCGGTTGGAGGCTGCTGGTGGCCGCGACGAACACCGCGCCCAGTACGGGCACCAGCGCCGTCGCGACCGTCGTCCACAGCAGGGAGCGGACGCTGACGAATTTGATCCACTCGGCGGCGTACGCCTGCCGGAAGCCGGCGCGGGGGTGGGCGGCGGCGAGCGGTGTGCGCGTGGTCATCGGACGTGCCCCTTTCCCACGGTGGTACGGGTCCGGGTACGGGAGCGCGCTGACGCGGCACCGCCGTCCCCGTTGGCGCCGCCCGTGCCGTACTCGACGGACGACCGGGCCAGCTCCGTGTAGACCTCCTCCAACGAGGAGAGTTCCGGCGTCAGTTCGTGCACGGCCACGCCGTGGTCGCGGGCCAGGTCGCCGATGGCGGAGGCGCCGGGCCCGACCACCCGCCAGCCGCCCCGCGCGTCGAGCCGCACGGTGGCGCCCCGCTCCTCCAGCAGCTCCCGCATCCGTTCCGGTTCCGGTGTCCGCACGAGCGTGTGCGCGCCGGCGCGCGCCGGGCCGGCCGCGAGGAAGTCGCGCATCGGTGTGTCCGCGAGGAGGCGCCCCCGGCCGATCACGACGAGGTGGTCGGCCGTCAGCTCCATCTCGCTCATCAGGTGGCTGGAGAGGAAGACCGTGCGTCCCTCCGCGGCCAGGGATCTCATCAGGTCGCGCACCCAGCGGATGCCCTCCGTGTCGAGGCCGTTGACGGGTTCGTCGAGGATCAGCACCTCCGGATCGCCGATCAGGGCGGCGAGGCCCAACCGCTGGCCCATGCCGAGGGAGAAGCCCTTCGTGCGCCGACGGGCGGTCGCGGGCGGGAGACCGACCAGGTCCAGCACCTCCGCCACGCGGCCGCGCGGGATCCCGTTGCTCGCGGCGAGCGCGGCCAGGTGCCCGTACGCGGAACGCCCGCCGTGCACGCCCTTCGCGTCCAGCAGCGCGCCGACGGACCGCAAGGGGGCGCCGAGCCGCCGGTAGGGGCCGCCGCAGACGGTCGCGGTGCCGGAGGTCGCCGTGTCGAGGCCGAGAACCAGCCGCATGGTCGTGGACTTGCCCGCTCCGTTCGGGCCGAGGAAACCGGTGACCCGGCCCGGCCTTACCCGGAAGGTCAGCGCGTCGACGGCGGTCCGCCCGCCGTAGCGCTTGGTGAGTTCGGTCGCTTCGATCATGTGGCCGACGGTAGGGACGGTGCCCCGTGCGGACATCCGCCGGCGGGAGTCGGCTGCTGCTCCCACCGGCGTACGGGCCGGGGCACCGCCCCGCGTGCGCCCTCACCGCTGCTCTCCGGGCCGCACCAGCCCCGTCTCGTACGCGAGGATCACCAACTGCGCGCGGTCCCGCGCCCCCAGCTTCGTCATCGCCCTGCTGACGTGGGTCTTCGCGGTCAGCGGGCTCATGGTCAGGGCGCGCCCGATCTCCTCGTTGGCGAGCCCCGCGGCGACCAGCGCCATCACCTCACGCTCCCGGCCGGTGAGCACGGCGAGCCGCTCCGCTCCGGCCGCCTCCGGCGCCCTGAGCCGCGCGAACTCCTCGATCACACCGCGCGTGACCGCCGGTGCGAGGAGGCTCTGCCCGGCGGCGACCGTGCGGACGGCGGCGCGCAGCCCCTCCGGCTCGATGTCCTTCAGCAGGAAGCCGGCGGCGCCGTGGCGCAGCGCCTCGAAGACGTACGCGTCCACCTCGTACGTGGTCAGCATGATCACCCGTACCCGGTCGAGTTCCGGATCGGCCGCGATCCGGCGGGTGGCCTCGATGCCGTCCACGCCCGGCATGCGGATGTCCATCAGCACCACGTCGGGGCGCGTCGTGCGGACCGCCTCCACCGCCAGCCGGCCGTCACCGGCCTCCGCGACGACCACGAGGTCGTCGGTCAGGTCGAACAGGGCGCGGAACCCGGCGCGTACGACGGTCTGGTCGTCGGCGAGCACCAGCCGTACGGGCCCGGTCACGGGGCACCGCCGTCAGCGGGCAGGGAAGCGCGTACGCGGAAGCCGCCGCCGGGCGCCGGGCCGCACGCGAGCGTGCCACCGACGGCGGCGGCACGCTCGCGCATGCCGACCAGACCGAAGCCGGTGGCGGTGCCCGGATCCGCGCCGGTGCCGTGCTCCGCGCGCGCGGAGGTGGCGGGCGCCGCCGCCGTGCCGTCGTCCACGACCTCCACCACCAGGTCCCCGCCCTCGCGCCGAACGGAGACGGCCACGTGCCGGGCCCGGGCGTGCCTGACCACGTTGGTCAGCGCCTCCTGCACGATGCGGTACGCGGCCAACTCCGTGATGGGCGCCAACGGGCCGACGTCGTCCGGCTGCCGCAGCACCGCCTCGACCCCGCTGCCGGTGAGGCGCGCGACCAGCTCACCCAGCTCTGCCAGGCGCGGCGCGGGCGCCGTCGTCTCGTCCGCGTCCTCCCGCAGCACGCCCACCGTGGCGCGCAGCTCGCGTACGGCCTCCCGGCCCGAGTCGCGGACCTGGACCATGGCCCTGCGCGCCACCTCCGGGCTGCCGTCCAGCGCGTCCAGGGCGACGGCGCTGTGCACGGTCATGGCCGTCACCGTGTGCGCGACGACGTCGTGGAGCTCGCGCGCGATCCGTACGCGCTCCTCCCGTACCCGGCGCGCGGCTTCCCGTTCCCGCTCCGCCTCGGCCTGCGCGACGCGGCGCGCGTACTCGTCGAGGAGCTGCCCGCGCGTCCGTACGACCTCGCCCAGCAGCAGGGGCACCAGGGGCCACAGCATCTCCAGCACCGGCAGGCCCTGCGGGTTGACCACGTCGCGGCCGACGCGGAGGGCGACGGCGCCGGACAGCGACGCCGCCACGAGCGCCGTCCACAGCGTGCGGCGGCGGTCGCCGCTTACGGCCACGGTGTAGAGCGCGACGATCACCGGCAGGTTCAGCAACTCGCCGATGTGCCCGTACAGCGCCCAGCCCGCGCAGGCCGCGCCCGTCACCAGGGCCGCGAGAACGGGGTGGCGGCGGCGGACGGCGAGTGCCAGCAGGGAGACGGCCAGCAGGCTCCAGGTGAACCGGTCCGCCTGCCGGTAGCCCGGCTCGTTCACCGCCGCGTCGGCACCCGTGAGCAGGCCGACGAGCAGTACCGGCGCCAGGTCCACGACGAGCGACGGGAGGGGCGGCGGCGCGGTGACGCCCGTACGGGACCACGCCCGGTCGGCGAGGTGACGCAGGCGGCCGAGAAGCGCGGGACTGCGGGCGGGGGCGGTCACACGGCTCACGTTAGGGGCGGCCCGGCGCGGCCGCATACGCCACGGGGAGTAGACCCGGCGACGGCGGTCGGCGAGAGCCAGTACCGTCGCGCGGTCCGGGCCCGTGAGCGAGGGTCCGGCCGCGGGAGCGGGCCGTCGGAACCGGCCACCGGGCGACCGGCCCGCGGCGCCGCCCGCCGGACTCAGCCGAAGCGCTCCGGATCGCCCGCGCCCCTGCGGACGATCTCCGCCTCGCCGCCGGAGAAGTCGATGACCGTGGTCGGTTCGGTGCCGCAGTCGCCGGAGTCGAGGACGGCCTCGACGACGTGGTCGAGCCGCTCCTTGATCTCCCAGCCCTGGGTCAGCGGCTCCTCCTCGTCCGGCAGCAGCAGCGTGCTGGAGAGCAACGGTTCGCCCAGCTCCGCGACGAGGGCCTGGGCCACCACGTGGTCGGGGATGCGTACCCCGACGGTCTTCTTCTTGGGGTGCAGCAGCCTGCGCGGCACCTCCTTGGTCGCGGGCAGGATGAACGTGTAGCTGCCGGGGGTCGCGGCCTTGATCGCCCGGAACACGTCGTTGTCCACCTGCACGAACTGCCCCAGCTGCGCGAAGTCCTGGCACACGAGCGTGAAGTGGTGCCGGTCGCCCAGCTGCCGGATCGTACGGATGCGGTCGATGCCGTCGCGGTTGCCGAGCTGGCAGCCGAGGGCGAAGCAGGAGTCCGTCGGGTACGCGACGAGCGCGCCGTCGCGGATGCTGTCGACCACGTTGCTGATCGTGCGGCGCTGCGGATTGTCGGGGTGCACGTCGAAGTACTTGGCCATCCGTCGAGCCTACGGCCTGTGCCACGGCGCCGACGGCGCGACAGGGGCGCACGGGAGGCGGGCTTCGGCCACGCGTGCGCCCGGCACTGGCGTGCGTAAGGGGGCGCACGGGGGTACGAGTGTGCCGTGTGGCACAGTCCCCGGTCATGCCCGGCGGTCACGAACCCCGGTCACGGGCGCCGTTTTCGTGACGTTCCCCACGGTACGGGCGCTTCTTCGGGGGCGCGGCGTACGGCAGCGTGCGCCCCTCACGCGCCTGTGGCGCAGCCCGTCCGCCGCGGCTCCCTACCCGAGGTAATCCCCGTTCAGCGCACGTCAGAGCACTGCGGGCGACCGCCCGACAGCTCGTCCACGGGGTGCGCGGGGCGTCCCCGGCGCCGCCCGCCACACGGCGGCGCGGGGCGCTCACCTCCGTATCCGGGGCGTCTTGTCCTGAACGCGGTGGGTGAGATCACCGGTTCTCTCCCCTAACCTTGACCACATGTCCCCTACTCCTTCACCGGCCCCGGCCGCGTCGCGGCTAGTCCTCGACGAGGCGAACGCGGCGATACGCGCGTTCGTCGCCAACCGCAAGGTGTGGACCCCCGCTGACCTCGAGGAGCTCGCCAGGCTCCGGCGCGCGTGGATGGCCGCGGCGAAGAGCGAGAGCGTCTGAGCCGACCGGTCGGCGCACGCGGGAGCGTGGGGGCGCACGGGTCACGGGGACCCCGGTGCGGCCACGCCTCGCGGCTCCGCGACGGGGCACCGACTCCCGGGAGCGCCGCGTACGCGCACGTACGCACCGGCACACCCTCGTAGGCTCACGCGCCCACCGTGCGGGCGTGGACCGGGCGACCGGGACGACCCGGGCGCCCGCGCCACCGCGCCGCTCCGGGGCCGCTCCGCCGATACGGCGTCACCGCACCGATTCGCGCGCCAGCAGGTCGCGCTTCAGCCAGTCCGGCGCGTCGGCCCGCGCGCCGAACCAGCGCCCGCAGGGCAGGCAGGCGTAGTTCCCCCGCATGGGACCGGAGATGGTCTCTATGCGCCGTACGAGTACGGGCGCCTTGGCGGCCTGCCCGCAGCGGCAGCAGGTCATCGGGGGACCTCCGTACGGACGGTGTGTTTCGTTCGCATGTCACGCTCCTGACGGGAGTGACGGCGGATCAGGTCTCGGGGTTCCCTCCATCGAGGTTACTGGCGCGTAGCACCCCGCGCCATCACCCCACCGTCAGCCCCCGTTTCCCCTCTGTCACGCCCGGACGACGCCAGGCGCCATCCGCGTTCTCGCCAACCGCGCGCGCGGGAGCGGTACTTCACCTCGAGGAATCGCGCGCCCGTCCACCGAAACCCCCGGTCGGGGGCGTGCTCGGCAACCGACGGGAGCGCCCCGGACAGGTACCCGCCCTCCCCACTTCGCCCCGGGCGGTGCACACTTGGGGAAAAGCACCCGGTCGATCCCGACGACTGCTCGAAGGGGTCCTTCCGCTTCCCGGGCCGCGAGGCGAGGGCGCGCAGCCGATTCCCCAGGCCGCCGCCACGAGAGCGGAGGTGGATGCCGTGGTGGAAGCCGTGCGAGGAACGGACACCGACCGGGTGGCCGTCGTGGCGCTGGACGCCGCACGGGCGCGGGACGCGGAGCTGGTCGGCCCCAAGGCCGCCAACCTGGCGCGCGCCGCGGCGGCCGGGCTGCCCGTCCTGCCCGGTTTCGCGCTCGTCCCCACGCGTCTCGCGCCGGACGCTCCGCACGGCGAGCGCGCGGTGCGCGCCGCCTGGCGGGCCGTGGCCGGTACGGACGGCGCCCCGCGTACGGAGAACGCGCGGCCGCTGGTGGTCCGTTCGTCGTCCGTGCACGAGGACGGCACGGGCTCCTCGATGGCGGGCCGGTTCACGTCCGTGCTGGACGTACGCGACTGGGACGCCTTCGGCGCCGCCGTCCGTACGGTGCTGGACTCGGCGGCGACGTACACCGAAGCGGACACCGGCACCGGCACCGAAACCCCCCGCCCGGGACACGGGATGGCCGTCCTGGTGCAACCGATGCTGCGGGCGGTCGCGGGCGGCGTGCTGTTCGGCGCCGACCCGGTGGCGGGACGTACGGACCGGATGCTGGTCAGCGCGGTGCACGGTGGCCCCGACCGGCTGGTCGACGGCAGCACGCAGGGCACGCGCTACCGCCTCACCCGGCACGGGCGGCTGCTGGAGACCGACCCGGGCACGGCCGCGGGCCCGTACCCGGGCGGGGAACGGGCCGCGGGTGACGCGCGAGCGCCGCTGGACGGACGGGCGTTGCGGCGACTCGTACGGCTCGCGCGGCGGGCCGAGTGGGTGTTCGGCGGGCCGCAGGACATCGAGTTCGGCTTCGGCGCGGACGGCGCCCTGTGGCTGTTCCAGTCCCGTCCGATCACGGCCGTCGCCGCGCTCCCCCCGCGCGGTGCGCGCCTGCTGGGCCCCGGGCCGGTGGCCGAGACCTTCCCGCGCGTGCTGCAACCGCTGGAGGAGGACCTCTGGCTGACGCCGATGGCGCACGGCCTGGCCGTCGCCGTGGACACCGCAGGAGCGGCGCCCCGCGCACAGCTGCGGCGGGTGCCGCTGGCCCGTACGGTCGACGGCCGCGCGGCGGCCGATCTGCGGCTGCTCGGCGCCGCTCCCCCCGCCCGTCCCCTGCTGCGCCTCGCCAACCCCGCCCACGGCACCCGGCGGCTGCTCGCGGCCTGGCGCACGGGGCGGCTCCGGAACGCGCTGCCGCTGCTCGCGGTGGACCTGATGGCGGACGTCGACCGGCAACTGGCCGAACTGCCCGGTCCCGCCGAGCTGTCCGGCGGTCAGCTCCTCGACGCGCTCTCCTGGGGACGCGCCGTCCTCTCCCCGCTGCACGCGCAGGAGTCGCTCGCGGGCTCCCTCCTCGGGCGCGGCACCGGTGCCACGGCGGCGGGTGAGGCGCTGGCCGTACTGGCGGAGACGCGCGCGCGGACGTCCCGTTCCGCCGGTGCCGGCACCGGCCCCCGCCAGGGCGCGTACACGCGGGAAGGTGACGCCGAACTGATCGCCCGCCACCCCGTCCTGCTCGCCCTGCTGCCGCCCACCCTCGGCGCGCGCGACCCGCTGCCCGCGCCCTCCGGGTGGTCCGGTGTGCCGCGCGGGGTGGCGGCCCTCCCCGTACGGGAGGGGCTGCGGCTGCGGGTGCGCTGGGTGCAGGAGATGCAGCGGGGGGTGGTACGGGAGTTGGCGCGGCGGCTGGTGGCCTCCGGTGCGCTGCCCGCGCCGGAACGCGTCGCCCTGCTGCGTTGGCCGGAGCTGTCCGCGGCCGACGCCGCCGGGCTGCCCGCGGACCTCGCCGAACGGCTGCCCCGGCCCGGTCCGCGCGCCCTCCCGGCGGCGTTCCGGCTGGCGGGCGGGCGCCCCCGCGCCGAACCGGCGGCGGGCGGCGGCCAGGCCGGGCGGACCGGCGGGCGCGGCGCGGGCGGCGGGCTGGGCACCGGCACGGCCTGGGACGGCCGGGGGGCCAGACCGGCCGACGCGGTGCTGGTCGTACGGGTGCTGGACCCGTCGTTGGCCGCGCTGCTGCCGGGGCTCGCCGGGCTGGTGGCGGAGACGGGCAGTGTGCTGTCCCATCTCGCGGTGCTGGCGCGGGAGCAGCACGTGCCGACGGTCGTGGACGTGCCCGGCGCGCCCGACCGCTTCCCGCCCGGCACGGGACTGTCGGTGGACGGTACGACGGGCGCGGTGGAGCGTACGGACGGCGCGGCACCCTTGGGCACGCGCCCCACGCCCGACGCGGCCCCGGAGGCCTCCCGCGCGCGCGTGGCCGCGTCCCCGCGTCCGCACCCCCACCCGTACGGGCCGCCGCGCAGGCCACCGCACGCACCCGAGCACGACGGGGGAGGTACGGGCGGCGACGCGCGGAAGGGGGCCGCGGCATGAGGCACCTCGCGTACGTCCTCGGCGGGCTGACCGGGGCGTCGGCCGCCGGGTACTTCGCCGTGTACCTCCACCGCTGGGAGTGGCAGCGCGCGCTGATCAGCGGGACGCTGCTGCTGGCCGTCGAGGTCATGCTGGTCTGCGCGGTGCTGCTGAACCGGATCGCGCGCCTGGAACGGCGGTTGGCCGAGTCCGAGACGCGTACGGACGACGTGCTGCGGCGGCTGGAGCAGACGCGGCGGGGTGGGCCGGACGCGCCCCGGCGGTTCCGCTGGCTGGAGCTGCCGGGTACGGACGGGACGCGGGACTCGTACGTCTTCGTGCCCGTGCTGATGGCCACCGGCGCGGTGTTGTCCGGCGTCGCCTGGGTGGTGCAGCGGGTGGCCGCCGCCACCGGCGGCCCCGGCGCGGAACGGCGGCTCGCGCGCCGGCTCGCACGGCTCACCGCGCCGCCGGGCGGGATACCCGCCGGCGCCACGCTGGAGGAACGGGCGGCGGTGCCGCCGTCCCGCCCGCTCCGTACGGCCGCGGTCGGGGCCGCCTGCGCGCTGGGGGTACTGCTCACCGGGCTGCTGGTCGGCGGGCTGGCGAGCGCCACCCAGACCCGCCCGCAGGCGCGGCCCGCGTCGGCCGCGACGACGGTGGTGTTCCGGGTGGAGGTACGGGGCGGAAGCGCGCGGACGGAGGGCGCGCGGGAGCGGCTGGCGGCGCGCGAACTGTGGGAGAGCTGCCGCCGCGCGACCTCCGTGTCCAACGACCACGCGGCGCTGGCGTGGCTGGACGGCGACGTGTGGGCGGGGACCGTACGGCCCGCGCTCACCGGGCACGACCTGATGCGGCTGCGCGGCTGCCTGAACGACGCCACCGCGAACCGCGCGCGGGCCGAGGTGCTGGGCGGCGGCCAGGCCGGACGTCCGCCGGGCGGCGGGGCGGGCCGGTGACGACAGGAGCGGGGCGACGGTCACCTCACGGGAGAACGGTCCCCCCCCCTCACGCCCGGGAACCGCGTCCCTCCGCGCGCGCCGCTACGATCCGCCCGCGACCTCCGTCGCCGTCGCGCTGCGCTGGATCTCCCCCAGCACCTCCGCCGGGTCCCCGTCCTCGGCCACGGCCGTGCCCACGGACTTCCGCAGGGCGCGCGCCGTCGGCGTCCACGACGTCTTGCCGACGGGGTAGAGCGTCGCGGTCGGCAGCCGGTCGAGGAACTCCCACAGCGGCTCGTGCGCGTCGTCGTCCCGCATGGCCTGCGACGCGGACGTGGTGACGGGCAGCAGGTCGTACTGGTCGGCGTACTCGACGACGTGCTTCCGCTGGTACAGGAAGTCCAGGAACGTACGGATCTGCTCCTGGTGGCCGCCCTGCTTGAACGCCGTCATCCAGTCCGCCACGCCCGTCGTGGACTTGGCCGGGCCGCTGCGGCCGGGCAGCGGGGCGATGCCGTAGTCGACGCCGCTCTCCAGGGCGCGCTGCATCAGCGTGGGCTGCCCGTTGAGCATCGCGACGTCGCCGTCCATGAAGTCGGCGTACGCGAGGTCGCGGCTGGTGGCGGCCGGGTCGGGCTGGGTGAGGCCGGGCTTCACGAGCTTGTCGCGCAGCCACTCGAAGGTCTGCGTGTTCTGCGGGGAGTCGATGTCGTACGCGCCGCCGTCGTCCGAGTAGCCGCCACCGCCACCGAGCATCCAGTTCAACGTCTCGGCCTCCGCGTCCGCCGGGCCCAGCGGCAGCCCGTACGGCGTCTTCACGCCCGCCGAACGCAGCTCCGCCGCGTCCTTGCGCAGCTCCTCCCAGGTGGTGGGCGCGTCCTTGATGCCCGCCTCCGCGAAGAGGTCCTTGTTGTAGAAGAGGGCGGTGGTGCTGGCGACGAACGGCAGCCCGTACTGGATGCGGCGCACGGTGCCCGCCTGCGCCAGCGAGGACACGAAGTCGCCCTGTACGGCGGTGGAGAGGACCTCGTCGGCGCTGTACAGCTCGCCTTCCTCGGCGTACCCGGCGAACGAGCCGCCCGTCAGCGCCAGGTCCGGCGCCTCGCCCGCCTCGACCATCTCGGCGACCTTCCGGTCCACCCGGTCCCGGTCGACGATCTCGACCTTCACGTCGATGTCCGGCGACGTGAACTGGAACTCGCCCACCAGCTTGTCCCAGTACCTCTTCGAGCTGTTCCCGGACCGGTCGCCGTGCTCCACCGCGACGACGTGCAGCTCGCCACCGCCGCCCTGGGTGTCCTCACCGCCGCACGCGGTGAGGGTCGTCGCCAGCAGACCGGCCGCCAGGGTCGCCGCGACCACTTCCGTTCTCCGTCGCTGCACTGCCAGCCCCCGCCTCTGTTCCGTAACCGAACGCCGTGCCGGAATCTCCGTTTTTGACCGACACGGGGCCTGGAGTCTGCCGTTCCGCGCAGGGTGACGTCCAGGTGACCACACGTATCGCTTCGGTATCGCCATCCCGGGCAGAACGCGCATTCCCCGCGCGTGACGGCGTGCCGCGCGCCCGCTTCCACCACGCGCGCCGACGGGCACGACAAGGCGCCCCGGTCCTGCCTGTGCCCGTTTCGGCTTCGGGCGCGCCCGTTCGGCATCCGTCCCGCCCGAACGCGTACGCGCGCGGCGCGCACCAGCGCCGTACCGCACGCGCTTACCACGCGGGCGGACGCCCGTAGCCACCCGCGCGCACCCCACCGCGGCGCGCCCCGCGGGCCGCGACGGCCGCGCTACACGTCGCGGTGGCGGAGCAGCAGCATCGCCGCGTCGTCGCGCAGCGGGCGCTCCACATGGGCGACGAGGTCGCGCCGGATGACGTCGAGCGCGTGCTGCGGGTCGGGGTCCTTGAGCATCGCGGCGCGCTCGGCCAGCGGGTAGAAGCGGTTCTCCGGGTCGCGCGCCTCAGTGACCCCGTCGGTGTAGAACAGCAGCTGGTCGCCCGGGGTGAACGTCAGCCCGTACGGCTGCGGCTTCAGCCCGTCGATCGCGCCCGCCCCGCCGGGGGCGTCGAACGCGCCGAGCGCGCGCAGGCCCAGCGGCGGCGCCGGATCCGGCGGCTCCGCGAACTCGACCGACCCGTCGGCCCGTACGAGCAGCGGCGGCGGGTGGCCGAAGTCGAGCAGGGCGACCGTGCCGTCCGGCCGGAACTCGGCGAGGACGGCCGTCACGAACTTCTCGTCCGACAGGTGCCGACCGAGCGCCCGCTCCAGCCGTTCGCCGACGGCGACCAGCTCGGCCTCGTCGTACGCCGCCTCCCGGAACGCGCCGAGCACGACCGCGGCCGTCTCCACCGCGTCCAGCCCCTTGCCCTGCACGTCGCCCACGATCACGCGTACGCCGTCGGGTGAGATCGCCACCTCGTACAGGTCGCCGCCGATCCGGGCCTCCGCGACCGCCGAGGTGTACGAGACGGCGACCCGCAGCGGGCCCGCGGTGAGCGGCACGGGGCGCAGCAGGACGCGCTGCGCGACCTCGGCGATGCTGCGGACGCTGGCCAGCTCGGCCTCGTGGCGCTGCCGTCGGGCGGTGGCCACCAGACCCGCGGCCGAGACCCCGACGACGCCGATGACGGCGGTGTTGCCGCGCCGGTCCGCGAACTGGCCGTTGTACACGCTGAGCACGAGGCACAGCCCGAGGGCCAGCACGCCGATGCCCGCGGTGCGGCGCACACCGCCGGTGAGCCCGGCGAAGGCCGGACCGAGGGAGATCAGCGGCAGGAAGCCCGCCCCGGCGCCCGCGAGGACGTCGACCACGGCGACGGTCCCCATCGCGGCGAAGGGGAGCCAGGACAGTACACCGCCGATTCTGAACCGGGAAACGTCGCCCAAGGGAATCTCCGACGGATCGGCACAGGCCGCCAGCGCGGCTGGACGGCACCAGCTTTGCAGCGTTCAGGCGCGGTGCACAAAGCTTTCGCGGAGTTCCTTCACCCCGGTGCGCCCCCGGTCGCTCCCGTGCGCTCCCCGGAGCCTCAGGTGTGGGTCAACTCCCGTGGCCGGTGGGGTCAGTGGTGTCCGTGGGGCTGCTGTTGCGCCCCGTACCGCCGTCGGCCGTTCCCGTGGCTCCGGCCGTTCCCGTCGACTGCGCCGCCAGATCACGCAGCCACGCGGGCTCGCTCGCTATCTCCAGCAGCAGCATGAGGCGCATCAACGGGTCCTCCCAGTCGCAGGACTGGTCGTCCTCGTCCGTGCCGAGGGGCGTGTGAAGGGCCATCACGAACTCCGCAACAGATCGGGGGTGTCGCACTCGTCGAGCGGGGGACGGATCCGGACGCCATCATCCTCCCACGTACGCACGTCTGCAAGCACATCTGTAAGAACAGGTGCAAGCACACTCTTGTGTGGGAAGGTTCGGGGCATGCACATCGACCACGGCATGCAGGACCCGCGGCTCCAGGGCGTCGTATGGCGCAAGAGCCGGCGGAGCAACCCCAGTGGAAACTGCGTCGAGCTGGCCCAACTGGGCGGCGGCGGAGTAGCGGTACGGAACTCCCGGCACCCCGCGGGCCCGGCCCTCATCTACACCCCGGCCGAGATCACGGCATTCATCCAGGGAGCCAAGGACGGGGACTTCGACGACTTCCTCGGCCCGGGAGACTGACGCCCCGGACCGGACGGCAGTCCCCTCCTCCCACCGACGTCACACAGCGGCCGGGGTCACGCCCGCCGGGTCGGCCGACACGGCCCGGCCCGGGGCGGCGCCCCGGCCACCGACCACGGCGCGCGCCCCCACGCACGCCCGGTTCCGGCCCACCCCGTGCCGGAGCCGGTGCGCGGGGGCGCGCGCCCGTCGCACACTCCGCTGTACGCCCGGTCGAGCGAGTGCCACACTGGGCGAACACTCAACCACCCAGGGGAGCAGGGCAGTCGCGATGACAGCCGGTCCGGAGCCTGAGAACCGTTCGTCGGTCAGCCGAATCCTCGACCACCCGCGCGGCGGCCCGACGATCCTCCGCATCGTGCTCGGCACACAGCTGCGGCGGCTGCGCGAGGCCAAGCGGATCAGCCGCGAGGCGGCCGGGGAGGCGATCCGCGGCTCGCACGCGAAGATCAGCCGCCTGGAGCTGGGCCGCACCGGCTACAAGGAGCGGGACGTCTACGACCTGCTCACCCTCTACGGCGTCCACGACCCGGAGGACCGCGAGGAGTTCCTCGCGCTGGCCCGGCAGGCGAGCATCCCCGGCTGGTGGAACAAGTACAGCGACGTGCTGCCGTCCTGGTTCGAGCAGCTGCTCGGCCTGGAGGAGGCCGCGTCGGTCATCCGCACCTACGAAGTGCAGTTCGTGCCCGGCCTGTTGCAGACCGAGGAGTACGCCCGCGCGTGCGTGAAGCTCGGCCATCCGCGGGCCGACGAGCGCGAGGTGGAGAAGCGCGTCGGGCTGCGCGTGGAGCGGCAGCAGGTGCTGACCCGCTCGCACGGGCCCAGGCTGTGGGCGGTGCTGGACGAGGCGGCGCTCCAGCGCCCGTTGGGCGGCGCCAAGGTGATGCGCGCACAGATCGAGCATCTGCTGTGGGCCGCGCGGCAGCCCAACATCACGCTCCAGATCGCGCCGTTCGCCCTCGGCGGCCTCGCCGCGGCGGGTGGCCCGGTGACGATACTCCGCTTCCTGGAGCCGGACCTGCCGGACATCGTCTACATGGAGCAGCTGACCTCGGCGCTCTATCTGGACAAGCTGGAAGAGGTCGAGAACTACATGGTCGTCATGGACCGGCTGTGCGCGACGGCCGACGCCCCCGCCAAGACGGTCGCGTTCCTGGAAGGTCTGCTCGACCGCTTCTGACCGGCCGCCCGGCGTACGGGTGTCGGTCCGGTACGGGTGTCGGGTACGGCACCGGGGTCGACGCGCCGTACGCGCCGCTCCCCGGCCGCCCACCGACCGCCCGCCGACCGCTACGGGACGCGGGCCACGCCCCCGAACTCGTACCACTCGTCCGTCAGTTGACGCAGCGCCAGCTCCGAGTCCGGCCGCCAGTCGTTGATCTGGCCGAGTCCGGGGTCGAGCACGTCCAGTCCGTCGAAGTACCGCTCGACCTCGTGCGCCTCGCGCACCCGGCCCCAGTTGCCGTGGGTGCTCTCCGCCATGAAGTCGGTGACGAAGTCCCGCGTCTTCCGGTCCTCGCTCACCAGCTGGTTTATCACCAGGAAGCTGCCGCTCGGCAGCCGCTCCCGGACCCGTTCGACCAGCTCCTGCGGGTGCGGGTCGGGGAGGCAGTGCATGACCGACACGAACAGCGCGGCCACCGGCTCGTCCCGCCGTATCAGGCGCCTGACCTCCGGGTGTTCGAAGATCTTGTCCGTGTCGCGCATGTCCGCCTGGAGCACGGCCGTACGGTCGTCCTCCTGGAGCAGGGCGCGGCCGTGGGCGAGGACGATCGGGTCGTTGTCCACGTAGACCACGCGGGACTCCGGGTCGATGCGCTGCGCGACCTGGTGGACGTTGTCCTGCGTCGGCAGACCTGATCCGTGGTCGAGGAACTGCCGCACGCCGTGGTCCTCCGCGAGCCGCCGCACCACGCGCTGGAGGAAGCGCCGGTTGTTTATCGCGAGCGGCTTCGTGCTGGGCACGACCTTGTCCAGCTCGGCGACGGCGGTGCGGTCCACCGCGTAGTTGTCCTTGCCGCCGAGATAGAAGTCGTACATACGGGCCACGCTGGGGACGGTCACGTCGACCTCGGACTCCGTCGTCCCGTCGTCTCGCATGTTGACCTCGACTTTCCGCCACGACTCCGCGTGGCCACGCCGTCGCGCAGAATCTTCCCACGGGCGCCCACGTTGACGCCACGTCAAGTAGCTGACCACACGCGCGAATTGAGTCGCACGCGCCCCCCTGGTCACACCTCACCGCACGCCCCGCGCGCCGTCGTACGCCACCACGTCCCACCTCGTACGACCGCACGCCCGCCCGCACCACCGGCCGCCCGTACGCACCACCGCGCGCCCCGGGCGACAGACCCGGCCACCGGGGCGACTATGGGACGCATGCTGCTGGCAGACATCGCACGGACGTCGCTGGAGGTCACGGCCACCTCAGCGGGGACGGAGAAGGTCGCGCTGCTCGCCGGACTGTTCCGCGCGGCGGAACCGGCCGAGGCGCCGGTCGCGATCACCTGGCTGGCCGGGCGGCTGCCACAGCGGCGCATCGGCGTCGGCTGGCGCACCCTCGTGGACCGGCCCCCGCCCGCGCCCGCCCCGCGGCTCACCCTCCGCGAGGTCGACGAGGCGCTGAGCGCGATCGCCGCCGTCTCCGGCAAGGGCGCGCAGGCCGAACGGAAACGCCTGCTGCACGCCCTGCTGGCCGCCGCCACCGCGCAGGAGCAGGACTTCCTCGTCCGCCTCGTCGGCGGCGAGCTGCGGCAGGGCGCCCTCGACGCGTTCGCCGTGCAGGGCCTCGCCGCCGCGTCCGGCGCCGACCCCGACGCCGTACGCCGCGCCGTCATGCTCGGCGGTTCGCTCGGCGCCGTGGCCGAGGCGCTGCTCGCGCGCGGCCCGGACGCCCTCGGCGCCTTCCGGCTGGAGGTCGGCCGCCCGGTGCAGCCGATGCTGGCGCAGTCCGCGAAGGACGTCGACGAGGCCCTGGACCGGCTCGGCCCCGGGCCGGTCGCGGTGGACGAGAAGCTCGACGGCATCCGCGTGCAGGTCCACCTCGACGAGCGGGGCGTACGGGTCTGGACCCGCACCCTCGACGAGATCACCGACCGGCTGCCCGAGGTCACCGCCGCCGCCCGGGAGCTGGTCGCGGGCGGCGTCACCAGCGCCGTGCTCGACGGCGAGGTGATCGCGCTCGGCCCGGACGGGCGCCCGCGCCCGTTCCAGCGGACGTCGTCCCGGGTCGGCTCCCGTACGGACGTGGAGGCCGCGCGGGCGGCCCTGCCGCTCTCCCCCGCCTTCTTCGACGTGCTGCTCCTCGACGGCCGCGACCTGCTGGACCTGCCCGCCGCCGAGCGCCACGCGCAGCTCGCGCGCGCGGTGCCCGAGACGCTGCGCGTACGGCGGGTGGAGGCGGCCGAACCGGGGCGCGCGGACGTACGGGCGGCGGCCCGCGCGTTCGCCGAGGACGCGGTGGCGCGCGGCCAGGAGGGCGTCGTGCTGAAGGCGCTGGACGCGCCGTACAGCGCGGGCAGGCGCGGGGCGTCGTGGCTGAAGGTCAAACCGGTGCACACCCTGGACCTGGTCGTGCTGGCCGCCGAGTGGGGCCACGGCAGGCGCACCGGGAGCCTGTCCAACCTGCATCTGGGCGCGCGCCGCCCCGACGGCTCGTTCGCGATGCTGGGCAAGACGTTCAAGGGACTCACCGACGAGCTGCTGCGCTGGCAGACGGAGGCGCTGCGCGGGCGGGCGACGGTGACGCGTACGTGGGGCGTGGAGGTGCGGCCGGAGCTGGTCGTGGAGGTCGCGTTCGACGGGGTGCAGCGTTCGACGCGCTATCCGGCGGGGGTCACGCTGCGGTTCGCGCGGGTGGTGCGCTACCGCGAGGACAAGACGGCGGCGGACGCCGACACGGTGGAGTCCGTGACCGCGCTGCTGCCGCCCGGGGACTGACCGGGGCATCCCCCGTACGGGCGGCTGCCGTGCGGAGGGCGCCCCCGCGCGCGTCGGTCCTCAGTCCTCCGTGCCGTCCGGGCAGGGCGTGCCGCGCGGCAGCCGGTACGGCGCCGCCAGCCGGTACGTGCCCGCGCGGGGGGCGTCCAGCACCGTCCACTCGTCCTTGACGGGCTCCTCGCCCTCCTCCCCGCCCTCCGCGTCGGCGGGGTCGGGCACCACCGTCGTCGGCTCGCTCGACATGGGCTCGGCGGGGCGCAGACAGCCGTTGCGGTTCCCGGACAGGTGCTCCGGTGGCTTGACGCGTCGACCGTTCTCGTTGACGAGGCCGAGCCACGGCGACCAGGGCACCCGTACGAGCACCTGGCCCGGCGTCCTCACCTCGACCGTGACACCGCCCGACTCGGAACGGGAGTCGCTGGCGGGGGGCGCCGCGAGCGGCAGCGGGTCGGTGACGCGGTACAGCTCCCAGTTCTCGTCCGACCAGACCTTGCGGAGGTACGAGGGCTCCGACCGTACGAGTCGGGCCTCGCCCTCGGCGGCGATGTCGGGCTCGTCGGAGGAGAGGACCACGTAGCGGACCGCCCAGCGGCGGAGCCACTCGTGGTAGCGGTCCGAGTCGAGGTCGTCGCTCTCGTAGAAGATCGGGTTCCGCTCGGTGTCCGCCTGCCGGTTCCAGCCGCGGGCGAGGTTGACGTGCGGGGTGAAGGCCGACGCCTCCCGGTGGCTCGACACCGGCACCACCTCGACGCGCCCCCGGTCCGCGTCGACCTGCTTCAACTGGTGCACGAGCGGGGCGAGATCGTGCGCCCACGCGGCGGCCGGGGTGGTGTTCACGACGTCCCACGTGGGCTTGAACAGCTGCCAGCCGCCGACCACCACCAGCGCCATCACCAGCGCGACCCAGCGCCGCGAGCGGTGCGTGACCATCGGCAGCAGCGCGACCAGCGCGACCACCCCGAACATCAGCCCCAGCCGCTCCACGTTCGCGCCGACCTGGGACGGGAAGACCCAGGTCGCGAGGATGCCCGCGGTGTAGACCTCGGCGCCCCGGCGGACGACGCGCCAGTTCGGCGGCGCGAGGAACCGTACGGACAGCGACGAGACCAGCGGGAACGCCGCCGACCACCACGGCATCGGCATCTGCCCGGTGAACGGGAACAGCAGCGCGCTCATGCCCACGACCAGCGGCGGCGGCACCCCGATCGCCGCCGCGGCGGGCCGCCGGTGGCTCAGCGCGAGCGCCGCCCCGACCACCATCAGGAACAGGCCGGAGACCGGGCTGCCCGCCGTGGCCAGCGCCGACATCAGCGCGGCCGCCGCGCCCCGGGTCTTCCGCAGGTGCCGCCAGCGGTCCGGGCAGGCCCACACGACGGCGACGGCGGCGAGCGCGAAGCACGTACCCATCGCGAAGGTGACGCGCCCCGACGCCGCGTTGCACGCGAACGCGACGGCACCGCACAGCGCGGGCGCCATCGGCCGCCGCACGGCGCGCGCGCGGACGAGTATCAGCGCCAGCAGGCCCGCGGACAGCACGCCGGACAGGATCAGCATGGGGCGTACGCCGAACACCGCCATCAGGTACGGCGAGATCACGCTGTACGAGACGGGGTGCATGCCCCCGTACCAGGCGAGGTTGTACGCCGAGTCCGGGTGCCGCCCGACGAACTCCGCCCACGCGTCCTGCGCCGCCAGGTCGCCGCCGCCGCTCGCGATCAGCCACAGCCACAGCAGGTGCAGCACGGCGGCGAACAGCATCGAGGCGTTGACCGGCGCCCAGCGTCCGGTCAGGAACGTGCGGCGGAGGACGCCCGGAACCCGGGGCGGGGACGGCGTACCGGAAGTACGTATGCCGTCTTCACCCTCGTCGTCCGCGTCCACGGCCCGGATACGTGGCGGCCTCATGGTCGTCACTGCGCCCTCTTCTCCCCCCGAGGCACCTGAAGTCGGGCCAGGTTACCGACCCCGGCCCGACCACCGCTCACGGATGGAGACGGTGCACAGGTCCACACGGTTCAGCGGTTCACAGGAACCGGGTGAGCTTCGCCCCGAATCCGGGCTCCGCCAGGCCCTCCTGGAGGGCCACCGGCACCTTCACCTGCCCGGGTCCGTCCCCGGCCGTCAGCACGCCCACCTTCTCACCCGCGTCGGCGGTGTGGGGTGCCCCGTCCTCGTCCTCCTCCAGTCCCAACTCCACCTTCAGACCGGGCCAGCCGATCGCGGTGACGTCCTCGGTGGCGACGACCGGTGTCTTCCCGCCGAGTTGGTCGTCCACGTGCCCGACGACGTCACCCTTCTCGACCACCTTGCGGGCGGCGAGCGCGTCCCCGGCGGCGACCAGCAGGTCCTTGCTGACGGCGTTGGCGGTGTCGATTATCGGCGGCTTGTGCTGCCCCAGGACGGCGCCGACGATCAGCTGCGTGGTGTCGCCGATCTTCTTGTGGCCCGCGAAGAGCAGGTTGCCCCCGGCGACGGTGGTGCTGCCGGTCTTGATGCCGATCGCGCCGTCGAACGGGACGAGGGTGTTGTAGTTCCGCCACTTCTTGCCGGACGGGTCCGTCCACTCGGGCAGCTTGGTGATCTCCACGAGCGCGGGGATCTCCATCACCTTCTTGGCCAGTTTCACCTGGTCCTCGGCGGTGCTCCTGGTGGACTCCTTGAGCCCGCTGGGGTCCGTGTACGTGGTGTCGGACATGCCCAGCTCCTCGGCGGCCTTGTTCATCTCCTTGACGAACGCCGTCTCGGAACCGTCGCTGTGCCAACGCGCCAGCAGGCGCGCGATGTTGTTCGCGGAAGGGATCATCAGCGCGGACAGGGCGTCCCGTTCGCTCAGCTCGTCGCCCTCCTTGACGGTGTCCAGCACGGACTCGCCGCCGTTGCCCTCACCGAGCTTCCCGTCCTCCTCGGCCTTCTTGTCGACCTTGATCGACGGGCCGGGCGAGTTCTTCTTCAACGGGTGCTTCTTCAGCACCACGTACGCCGTCATCGTCTTCGCCACGCTGCCGATCGAGACGGACTTCCGCCCGCCCTTCGAGCCGAGCACGCCGAGCCCGGAGACCTCGACGAACGCCTGGCCCTCGTCCGGCCACGGCATCGCGGGCTTCGCGCCCTCGAAGGCGTACGAGGCAGGTGCCGTCAGCGACAGCGACACGTCGGGCAGGGGGCGTACGGACTGAGCGATCACGAAGACGATCGCGAGCAGGGCGGCCAGCGGCGTCCAGATCTTGACCCGGCGTACGGCGGTCCGCATCGGTGTCTCGGGCGGCGGCGGCTTGTTGGTGAGCTGCGCCAGGAGGTCGAGCGGCGGCGGGTCCACCGCGGGCTGCTGGGTCGTCTCGGACGGATCGGCGGGGGCGGCCCCGGTGGTCCCGGCGGCCTGGGCGCCGGTGTCGGCGCCCTCGGGCGGGGCCGAGGGCGCCGGCGGGGTCGCGGGGGGCGCCGACGGGGGCAGGGCGGCTCCCGTGGCGGCACGGGGGTCCCCGGCGGGCTTCGCGGGCGCGTCGGTGGCCTTCGCCCCGGCGGAGGACCGGTCGGGGAGGTCGGGCTTGAGCGGGACGAACTGACTGGTGCGCTCGGCGTCCGACTCACGGCCCGTGGGCGTCGACGTGGTGCCGCTGCCCGGGGGCAGGCGGAACGCGGTCGTGGGCTGGTCGATCCGGGCGTCGGCGGTGTCGGACGCGTCCGCGTCCCCGGCCGCGTTCCCGGCCGGGTCGTCGGCGTCGTCGCGGGACGTGCCGAAGAAGGCGGCGGTCATCCGCTCCGCCCGCTCCCGCGCGCTCTCCGCGGTGTCCTCGGGGCGCAGCACCCCGAACATGGCGGTGGGGCGGTCCGTACCGGCGACCCCGCGGGGGTCCGCGGCGGGCGGACGTACGGGCTCTGCGGCGGCCGAACCGGCCTCCGTACGCGGCGACTCGGGCTTGCCGGCCTTCTCCGCGGACGCGTCCCCCGCGCCCTTGCCCGCGTCCTTGTTCTCGCCGTTCTCGCCCTTCCCTGCGTCGGCCTCCGGCTCGTCCGAGGACACCCAGGCGGCCACCGCGTCGCGCAACCGCGCGTCGCCCCCGCCGGTTCCGCCCCGCTCACCGTCCGCGTCGTCCGCGTCGTCCGTACGGTCGCCGCCGCCGTCGCCGTTCCGGTCGGCGTCCGCCGTGTCGCGCACGCCCAGGTCCGTCGTCGCGTCCTTGCCGGGGGGCCGCTCGGCGTCGCCGCCGTCGTCCGCGCCCGCGTCGGCGGGCACGTCGCGTATGCCGAACACGGTGGTCGCTCCGGACCCCGCCCCCGACCCTCCCGACGGTTCCGCTCCGGCTTCCGCTTCCGCGTCGTCCGCGTCCCGCTCCGGTGCGGCGCCCGCCTCGGAGGCGGGCTCAGCCGCAGCCTCGGGCGTCGCCGCGGCCTCCGCTTCCGGCTCCGTACGGGATTCCGTACGCGCCGCCGCCCGCGACCGGTCGCCCGGCTTCGCGTCCGGCTCCCCGCCCGGTTCCTCCTCCGGTGCCGCGCCGGTCGCCGGCGCGGTGTCGGGCGCCCCGGTCTGCCGCTTCGTGCTCCGGGTCGAGGGAACCGGCGGAGTGTGCTCCGTCGTCTTCCCCGACGACTTCTCCCGATCAGACCTGTCGGGGGACTCGCCCGCCACCAATGCCTCCAGATGTTCGCCGCTCGCCGTACCAGTTAACAGTGTCCTGCGTACGGGGCCCGACCGACCGCGATCTCCGCCACGCGGGGCCGTCCCACCCAGCAGACGAGAACGACATACCTACTGGTTCCCGTACATTCCGACCAGGCACTCTCGACAGACCATTGTGAGAGGGGTCACCCTGTCATTCATCCACGCGGGGAGGCATGGATGGGCAGGAGCCGCAGAACAATCCCGGAGGAGCTTCTGCTGCTGGCACTGGACCCGACCACGGGTACCACTGCGCAGCCGCAGTCGCTCGACCTCGGCCTGGCCGGGGCACAGCTAGTCGAGCTGGCTCTGGCAGGACGGATAGCCCCAGACGGGGATCGTATCGCCGTGGTGATGCCGCGGCCGACAGGAGATCCGACTCTGGACTCCGCACTGGAGTTGCTGCGCAGGCGCGGCAGTCCGGTACGGGCGGTCCACTGGATAGGCGGGCCCCGGCTGGGGCTGCGCCAGACGTACCTCTCGCACCTGGAGCGCTGCGGCATGGTCCATGCCGTGTCGGGCCAGATGTGCGGGGTACTGCCGACGACCCGGTACCAGGCCACGGAGTCAGCCGTGAGCCGGGAGATCAGGACGCGGCTGGACAACGCGATCCGCACCGGCGTACCACCGGACCCGCGGACCGCCGCGCTCGCCGCCCTGGCCCACGCGGTCGGACTCGGCAAGCACCTCTACCCCGGAAACGAGGGGCGTTCGTGCCGCTCGCGCCTCCGGGATCTGATCAGGCACGACCCGATGGGCGGCCTCGTCGCGCACGCCGTGATGGACGTGCAGAACGGTGTGGCGGCGCAGCCGCGGCGCGCACCGGGCGGCGGCGGTGGTTCCGGTGGCCGCGGGTCGGCACCCGCGGTGCGGGCGACGGCGTCGCCGTCGGCCGGACCGGTCCCGCACCCACAACCGCACCAGGTGACCGAGCAGTCTCGGCGCCCGGCGCAGGTGGGCCACATGGCGCGGGCGGGAGCCCGCTGACGCCTGACGCCTGACGCCCGGACCGTACGGGCACCCGCCGGGCGCGGTGACGCGCCGCCGCCCGGCGCCGGTTGACGGACCCGCGGAACGCCCCGGGCCCGCGCCCGGAACCCGCCACGAGGCGGTCCGGGCACACGACGGAACCGCGTACGCGCGGGGTGGCGATCCGGCCATGGCGGTACGGCCGGATCGGCACCCCGCGCGTGCTCGTTCCGGCACCCTCTGTTGCCAATTCCCAGCGCGGCCACGCATTGTGGTGGCACCCTGCTCATAAGTAGTCGTACTTAACGCGGAGGTGCTGTTCTGTGGCGTCCAACGTCAACCCCACCGTGCGTCGGCGTCGCCTGGGCCAGGAGCTGCGCAGGCTCCGCGAGCAGCGCAACATGACGGCGGAGGAGGTGGCCGACCGGCTGCTGGTCTCGCAGTCGAAGATCAGCCGCCTGGAGAACGGCCGCCGCAGCATCAGCCAGCGCGACGTACGCGACCTCTGCGGGGTCTACGAGGTCGACGACCACCGGATAGTCGACTCCCTGATGCAGATGGCCAAGGAGTCGCGGCAGCAGGGCTGGTGGCACGCCTTCGGCGACATCCCGTACAGCGTCTACATCGGGCTGGAGACGGACGCCGCGTCACTGCGCGTGTACGAACCGCAGGTGGTGCCGGGCCTGTTGCAGACGCCCGCGTACGCCGAGGCGGTCATCGCCGGGGCGCTCCCCGAGGCGTCCGTGGAGGACGTCGAGAAGCGTGTGCAGGTGCGTATGCGGCGCCAGGAGCGGATCGCGGAGTCGCGGTATCCGCTGCGGCTGTGGGCCGTGCTGGACGAGTCGGCGCTGCGCCGCGCGGTCGGCGGGCCGCAGACCATGGTGGGGCAGTTGGAGCACCTGCTGGAGGTGTCGCGCCAGCCGCACGTGACGATCCAGGTGATGCCGTTCGCGATGGGGGCGCACCCCGGCGTGAACGGGCAGTACGCGATCCTGGAGTTCCCCGACACCGCCGACTCCACGGTGATCTACCTGGAGGGGGTCACCAGCGACCTGTACCTGGAGAAGTCGAACGACGTGCAGAGCTACAGCGTGATGTACGAGCATCTGCGCGCCCAGGCGCTGAACGCGGACCAGACGCGGGAGTTCATCGAACGCGTCGCCAAGGAGTACACCCGGGGCTGAGACGGGGAGGTTACTCCTCGTCACATGCCCTGGGAAGAGCTGTTTGGAATATGCCACTCGGTCGGGTGAACGACCCCTCACATGCCCGGATTCGGCGCGTACCGTCGAGCAGTCGAGCAGAGCAAACTCGAGGAACCGGAGCAGACATGGCAATTCAGCTGGGCACGTCGAGCACCTGGATCAAGTCGAGCCACTCGGGCGGCAACGGCGCCTGCGTCGAGGTCAAGTCACCCACCACGGAGGCCGTCGCCGTACGCGACTCGAAGGCCACCGACGGCCCCTCGCTCAGCTTCGCGCCGGAGGCGTGGTGCGGGTTCGTGGCGTCGGTGAGCGGGGAGGACGGGGGCCGCTAGCGGCGTCCGTGCCGCGTACGCGTGCGGGCCGTTCCACGGCCGCGGCACGCGCCGTCCGGGGCCCTCTCGACCGACCGCCGTCTCGGCCGAGAGGGCCGCACGGCCCCGCCCGTACGGGCGGACATGCCCCGCCCGTACGTGCCCCGCGCCGGATGCCCGCCTACGCCCGCGGGTAGCGCGCCAGCCACGCCGGTGAGGACGCCGCCGGGGAGTGGAGCGCCGGGCCCTGCGTCATCTCCATCGCGAAGTCGTCGGCCAGTTCGAGGATCGTCGCCCGCCCCTCCAACTCCGCGACCCAGCCCGGCGGGAGCGCCGTCTCCCCGTGGATGGTGCCCAGCAGGTTCCCGCAGACGGAGCCCGTGGAGTCGCTGTCGCCACCGTGGTTCACCGCCAGCAGCAGCCCGTGCTGCACGTCCTCGGCGACCAGCGCGCAGTACACGGCGATCGACAGGGCCTCCTCCGCAGTCCAGCCCTCCCCCAGCGCCTCGACCCGTTCCGCCGTGGGCATGCCCTGCCGTACGGAACCCAGCGCCCGCTTCAACGCGTCCGTGGTCTCCTCGTGCCCCGGCCGGGCGGCGAGTTGGGCGAGCGCGCGCTGCACGGCGTTGTCCAACGAGTCGCCGCGCGCGAGGGCGTGCACGATGGCCGCGTACGCGCCCGCCGCGAGATAGCCCGTCGGGTGGCCGTGCGTCTGGGCGGCGCACTCGACGGCCAGTTGGAAGACGAGCTTGGGCTCCCAGCCGACGAGCAGACCGAAGGGTGCGGACCGCATCACGGTGCCGCACCCTTTGGACTCGGGGTTCTTGGGCTTGTCGACGGTGCCCATACGGCTGTCCGCGAGGCCCGTCAGACAGGCGTTCCCGGGAGCGCGGCGCGCGTACAGCCACTCCTCGCGGGCGAGCCAGCCGTCCTCCTTCTTCCGCTCGTCCGGCCCCCAGTCGCGCTGGGTGGCGGCCCAGCGCCGGTACGCGGAGTGCACGTCCGTCGGCGGGTGCCAGGCGCCCGTGTCGCGGCGCACGTGGGCGCGTATCAGCCCGTCCACGGTGAAGAGGGTCATCTGGGTGTCGTCGGTGACGGCGCCCCGACGGCCGTACGCGGGCACGTAGTCGGTGACACCGGCGGCGCCGTGCCGCTCCCGGATCGCCTGCAACGAGTCGAACTCGACGCCCGCCCCCAGCGCGTCCCCGATCGCCCCGCCCAGCAGACAGCCGCGCACCCTGCTGCGGAAGTCCTGCTGCTCCGCGCGGCCCCAGATCGCGTCACCGTCCGAAGCGGCCACTGCGCCCCTCCCCTGCTCGCCCTGTGTCGCAGTCCGCGAGCGGTGCGACTGCCGACGGGCACTCTAATCGACGGACGCCCCGTGATCACGGGCTTCGGCGGGCCCGCGGTCGGCATCCGGCCAGCGCCCCGGCAGGTGCCACGGGGCGCCGCGCCGGGGGCGGTTCGGGATGTCGGCCCCTTCGGCCGGCCGGTGGGGGCGACCGTCGGACTGCCGCGTACGGCGGCGGACCGCGCCCTCAGTCGTCCACCACCGGCAGCAGCTCCGGGAGATGGCCGTCCGAGGCGAGCGCCGCCCGCTGCCGCTCCTCCGGCACCGTGCCGTACGTCGTCGTGCGCGGGCGCGACGGGCGCCCGGCCGCGTCCGCGATGGCGACCAGGTCCCGTACGGAGCGGTACGAGCCGTACGACGAGCCCGCCATCCGGGAGATCGTCTCCTCCATCAACGTGCCGCCCAGGTCGTTGGCGCCGGAACGCAGCATCTCGGCCGCGCCCTCCGCGCCCAGCTTCACCCAGCTGGTCTGGATGTTGGTGATGTGCGGGTGCAGCAGGAGCCGCGCCATCGCCGTGACCGCGCGGTTGTCGCGCGCCGTCGGGCCGGGCCGGGCGATGCCCGCCAGATACACCGGGGCGTTGGTGTGGATGAACGGCAGCGTCACGAACTCCGTGAAGCCGCCCGTCTCCTGCTGGATGCGGGCCAGCAGCCGCAGATGCCCCAGCCAGTGCCGCGGCTGGTCCACGTGCCCGTACATCATCGTGGACGAGGACGGCAGCCCCAGCTCGTGCGCCGTGCTGACCACCTCGACCCAGGTGGCCGCGGGCAGCTTGCCCTTGGTGAGGATCCAGCGCACCTCGTCGTCCAGGATCTCCGCCGCCGTGCCCGGGATGGAGCCGAGCCCGGCCTCCTTCGCGGCGCTCAGCCAGTCCCGTACCGACATGCCGGTGCGCGTCGCGCCGTTGACGACCTCCATCGGGGAGAAGGCGTGCACGTGGATGCCGGGGACGCGCTCGCGCACGGCGCGGGCGATGTCGAAGTACGCCGTGCCCGGCAGGTCCGGGTGGATGCCGCCCTGCATGCACACCTCGACGGCGCCGACGTCCCACGCCTGCGCGGCGCGGGCGGCGACCTGGTCGAGGGAGAGGGTGTACGCGTCGGCGTCCGTACGGCGCTGGGCGAACGCGCAGAAACGGCAGCCCGTGTAGCAGACGTTGGTGAAGTTGATGTTCCGCGTGACGATGTACGTCACCTCGTCGCCCACGGTGTCCCGCCGCACGTCGTCGGCGGTGCGGCACAGCGCGTCCAGCGCGGGGCCGTCCGCGTGCAGCAGGGCCAGCGCCTCCGCGTCGGTGAGGCGCGTCGGGTCGTCGGCGGCGGTGGCGAGCGCGGCGCGCACGTCGGCGTCGACCCGCTCGGGGGCCATGCCGGGGGCGGCGCGCTCGCGCAGGTCGGCCCAGTCGCCGTACACCTCGTCGAAGTCGGCGCGGCGGTCCGCGGTGCGGCCCTCGGTGTCGATGGTGCGGTGCAGGTCCGTACGGCCGCTGCCGCTGCCGCCGTCCGCGCCGAGGCCCTCGTCGGGCTCCTGCCAGGGCCGCCCCACCACGGGCGCGTCCTCGCGGGCGAGTCCGGTGTCCGGCTCCGCGAGCGCGGTGACGTGCGGGAGCAGCCGCGGGTCGAGCCAGGGCTCGCCGCGGCGGACGAACTCCGGGTAGACGCTGAGCCGTTCGCGCAGCGTGAAGCCGGACTCGCGGGTCCGCTCGGTGAGCCGGTCGAGCTGCGGCCAGGGGCGTTCCGGGTTGACGTGGTCGATGGTCAGCGGGGAGATGCCGCCCCAGTCGTCGATGCCCGCGTCGAGGATCATCGCGAACTCGCCGTCGACCAGGTTCGGCGGCGCCTGGATGCGCGCGGACGGGCCGAGGACGAGCCGGGCGACGGCGATCGCCGCGACCAGTTCGGTGAGTTCGGCGTCCGGGATGCCGCGCATCGCCGTGTCGGGCTTCGCGCGGAAGTTCTGCATGATGACTTCCTGGACGCCGTGGTACGCCCGCTGCACCCGGCGCAGCGCGAACAGCGAGTCGGCGCGCTCCTCGTACGTCTCCCCGATGCCGATCAGCAGGCCGCTGGTGAACGGCACGTTGGACCGGCCCGCGTCCTCCAGCACCCGCAGCCGTACGGCCGGTTCCTTGTCCGGCGAACCGTGGTGCGGGCCGCCGGGCTCGCTCCACAGCCGCTCGGCGGTGGTCTCCAGCATCATGCCCATGGACGGCGCCACCGGCTTGAGCCGCTGGAAGTCCGTCCAGCTGAGCACGCCCGGGTTGAGGTGGGGCAGCAGCCCGGTCTCCTCCAGCACCCGGATGGCCATGGCGCGGACGTACGCCAGGGTGTCGTCGTACCCCTCGGCCTCCAGCCACTCCCGCGCCTCGGGCCACCGGTCCTCCGGCTTGTCCCCGAGGGTGAACAGGGCCTCCTTGCAGCCGAGTTCGGCGCCGCGACGGGCGATGTCCAGCACCTCGTCCGGCGACATGAACATCCCGTGCCCGGCGCGGCGCAGCTTGCCGGGCACGGTGACGAACGTGCAGTAGTGGCACTTGTCCCGGCACAGCCGGGTCAGCGGCACGAACACCCCTCGGGAGTACGTGACGACGCCCGGTCGCCCGGCCTCCTCCAGCCCCGCGTCCCGTACCCGCCGCGCCGCCGCCGTCAGCGCCGCGAGGTCGTCGCCGCGCGCCTGGAGCAGCACGGCGGCCTCGGCGACGTCGAGCGCGACACCGTCGCGGGCCCGGCGCAGCGCGCGACGCATGGCGTTCGAGGTGGGCCCGGGGCCGGAATCCGCCGCTTCCGGCCTTCCTGCCTGCGCATTCGTGGTCATCAGTCGAGCGTAGCCCCGGCGGGCCCGGCGAACCGGGGCGCGCACGGCGGGCGTTCGTCACAGCGGCGGCCCGCGCCGTACGCCCCGCCCCGGACGTGCGGGACGGACCGTACGGCTGCCGGGGTCGGGGCCGGGGTGGTGGCCACGTCAGTGCGGCTCGGCGGCCGGTTCGAGGACGAAGACGGGGATCTCGCGCTCCGTCTTCCGCTGGTACGCGTCGTAGTCCGGGAAGGCCGCGACGGCACGCTCCCACCACGCGGCCTTCTCCGCGCCGGTCACCTCGCGCGCCACCATGTCCTGGCGCAGCGGCCCGTCCTGCAACTCGACGCGGGGGTCGGCCAGCACGTTGAAATACCAGACGGGGTGCTTGGGCGCGCCGCCGAGCGAGGCGACCACCGCGTACGCCCCGTCGTGCTCGACGCGCATCAGCGGGGACTTGCGGATCTTGCCGCTCTTCGCGCCCACCGTCGTCAGCACGACCACCGGCAGGTCCCGACGCGCCGCGTCGTCCGGCCCGACCAGGCTCTCCAGCGTCGTCCCGGCCGTGCCGCCGGAGCTCTCGTACAACTCCACCTGGTCCCGGACCAACTGCTGCGTGCTCGGCTCGTACTCACCCTTGAGTGGCATGTCTGTCGCCCGTCTCCCTCGTCTCGGAACACCCCGTCGAACGTGGCGGAAGGAGCCAGCGGTGAACGCCCCTCCCGTACGGAGAACGTCGCGGGCCGCCCGGATCATCCCCGTCACGGACCCGAGTCACCCGTCCGTGGGACGGACCGGTCCGGGCTGACGCGCGCGGCACCGTTCCGGCGGTCGAGCGGGGTCGTCGCCGCAACTCGCGCGCCGCGTGCCGTTCCCCCGCGCGCCATGCGGGAGTACAACCATCAACCATCCGCACCGCGCGTACCGCGTACCCGTACCCGCGTACCCGTCTGACCCCGGTCCGACCCCGGTCCGACCCCGGTCCGACCCCAGGAGGCCCACGGCATGAACCGGCGCACCGCACTGAAGCTGTCCGCCGCCACGGGAGCGGCGGGCGTGCTCACGCTCGACACCGTGGCCTTCGCGAGCCCGCCGGAGGACGGCGCCGCGGGCGGCGACCCCGGGGGCGGGGACCGTACGGGCAGTACCCGCACCGTGCGCGGCCATCTGCCCACAGGGGCGCCGGACTACGTGTACCTGCCGGTGGAAGTCCCCCGGGGAGTGCGGGAGTTCGCCGTCTCCTACACGTACGACAAACCCGACGTCCCCGCCGGCACCCCCGGCAACGCCCTGGACATCGGCGTGTTCGACGAACGCGGCACCCGCCTCGGCGGCCCCGGCTTCCGCGGCTGGTCCGGCGGCTTCCGTACGGAGTTCGCCCTCAGCGCCGCCGCGGCCACGCCGGGCTACCTGCCGGGTCCCGTACGGCGCGGCACCTGGCACGTCGTCCTCGGCCCGTACACCGTCGCGCCCCAGGGCATGGACTACGAGGTGACGATCACCCTCCGCTTCGGCCCGGAGGAGGCGACGGCGCCGCCGGTGTACCCGCCGGAACGCGTGCACGGGCGCGGCCCCGGCTGGTACCGCGGGGACTGCCACCTGCACACCGTGTACTCCGACGGGCAACGCACGCCCGCGGAGGTCGCCGCCGCCGCGCGGGACGCCGGGTTGGACTTCATCGTCAGCACGGAGCACAACACCACGTCCGCGCACAGCGCCTGGGACGGGCTGTGGGGACGCGGCGACGGCACAGGCCGCGAACTCCTCGTCCTGTGCGGCGAGGAGATCACCACCCGCAACGGCCACTACCTGGCGCTGGGCACCGACCCCGGCACGTTCGTCGACTGGCGCTACCGCGCGCGCGACGACGCGTACGCGCGCTTCGCCCGCCGCGTGCACAACGCCGACGGGCTCGTGGTGCCCGCCCACCCGAACTGCCCCTTCGTCGGCTGCCAGTGGAAGTTCGGCTACGAACACGCCGACGCCGTCGAGGTCTGGAACGGCCCCTGGACACCCGACGACGAACTCGCCCTCGGCGCCTGGGACAACGCCCTCGTCTCCGGCGACGACTGGCTGCCCGCCACGGGCAGCAGCGACGCGCACCGCGAGGGCCAGGACGTCGGCCTCCCGCACACCGTGGTGCACGCGGCGGAGCTGTCCCGGCGGGCCGTGCTGGAGGGCGTACGGAAGGGGCGCAGCTACCTCGCGGAGTCCTCCCGCGTCTCCCTGGCGCTGACCGCCACCGGACCGCGCGGCGAGCACGCGGGCATCGGTGAGCGGCTCCGCGCGACGGCACCGGACGCGGAGGTGACCGTACGCCTCGACGTCACGGGCGCCCCCGCGCGCGCGGCGGTGCGACTCCTCACCGACCAGGGCGAACTCCACGCGGAGCAGCTGCCGTCGGGGGCGGGGGCGGTCACCTGGCGTACGACGGTGTCCCTGGCGGCGTACGTACGCGCGGAGGTACGTCACCCGGTCGCGGACGGCGACACCTCCGGGCTGCCGGGGGCGATGTCCGCCATGACGAACCCCCTGTGGCTGACGGGGCCCGACGGGCGATGACTTTCCGTTCCACCGACCGTCCGCACCTGTGAAGCCCTCCCTCCGCGGAGTCGACGCGTCCGCGCGCGCGGAGGCCGAAAACGGTGCGCCGGGGGGCGTACGGACCGTGTGGGACGGGACAGTGGAGCGTCGTGGAGGAGCAGGTCATGGGCAACGTCATCGTGGACATCTCGATGTCCCTGGACGGCTACGTCACGGGGCCGCGCCCCGGTGTGCGCAACGGGCTCGGCGACGGCGGCGAGCGCCTGCACGACTGGGCACTCGGCCGCCGTACGGAGGGCGACCAGGCCGTACTCGACGCCACGACGGAGGCCACGGGCGCGGTGGTCATGGGACGCCGCACCTTCGACGTCGTGGACGGCCCGGACGGCTGGAACGACGACATGGGGTACGGCGGCGAGCGGGACCAGTCGGCGGCGCCCCCGGTGTTCGTCCTGACGTCCTCGCAGCCGCCGACCGTACGACTCGCGTCCCTTTTCACGATCTGCACGGAGGGCACCGAGAACGCCCTCCGCAGGGCACGCGCGGCGGCGGGCGACAGATCCGTGGTGATCATGGGCGGCGCGGACGTGGCCCGCCGCTGCCTCGACGCCGGACTGGTGGACGAGGTACGCCTCCACCTGGCACCGGTGGTACTGGGCGGCGGGACGCCGTTGTTCGGCCGTACGGGCACGGAGCCGCCCGTCGCGCTGGAGCAGACGGACGTACGGGCCACGCCGTACGCCACGCACCTCACGTACCGCGTGCTGGGACGGGACCGGGGCCGGGGCCGCAGCCGGGCCTGAGCGGGGAGCGTGGCGCGGGAGCGGCGGGTGAGGCGGGCACGGGGGCGCGTACGGCGCGGGGGCGCGCGGGAACGGCTCGCGACATCGCGGGCGCGGGGCCGCGCGAACCCGGGCGCCGTTCCGCGCGCGCGGAACACGGAAAGCCTCTCCTCAGTCCTTGAGCGAGGAGAACCGTGATGGCCAGTGAGTTCCAGCGGAACAAGATCCAGGCGATGTTCCAGACGTTCGACACGGACGGCGACGGCCGCCTGGACGAGGCCGACTTCGACGCCCTCGCGGCCCGCTGGCGCGAACTGCCCCGCGTGGCGGCGGAACCCGAACTGGCCGCGCGCGTGGACACCGTCGTCCTGGGCTGGTGGCGAGACCTCTCCGCCGCCGCCGACACGAACGGCGACGGCAACGTCGACCTGGACGAGATCCTCGCCATGGTCGACCGCCTGCCCGACATGCGCGACGCGGTCACCGCCACCGCCGACGCCCTCTTCGACGCGGTCGACGAGAACGCCGACCACCGCATCTCCCGCGCCGAGCACCAGCGGCTCGTCGACACCTGGCACGGCCGGAGCACGGCGACGGGCGACGTCTTCACCCACCTCGACCAGGACGGCGACGGCCACCTGTCGCGGCCCGAGTTCGCCACGCTGTGGACCCAGTTCTGGATCAGCGACGACCCGGCCGACCCGGGCAACCTCACCTGCGGCCCCCTCCCCGCCACCCCGAGGCCCCCGGACCCCGCGTAGCGGGGGCCCGGCCGTTCCGGCTCAACGACCCCACCCGCGCGGAACGTCGCCGCACACCCGCGTGCGGGGGAGCAGATGCCCGTCTCTCGCACCTCGCGCTGCCATCGGGGTCCATCCCCGCGTGCGCGGGGAGCAGAGCAGGGCTGGGAGATCGGGACCGAGCTCTTGGGGTCCATCCCCGCGTGCGCGGGGAGCAGAACGAGATCGCGGGTCCATCCCCGCGTGCGCGGGGAGCAGAGGTCGACGCGCACGCCTGGACGATCGCCTCGTGGTCCATCCCCGCGTGCGCGGGGAGCAGCGCGGCGCGTCCGCCCTCGGCCCGCATGGCGAGGGTCCATCCCCGCGTGCGCGGGGAGCAGGGGTACGGGCACACCGTGGAGTAGGTGATCGGAGGTCCATCCCCGCGTGCGCGGGGAGCAGACTGGAGAGCAGCACCATCAGGTCGGCGTCGAGGGTCCATCCCCGCGTGCGCGGGGAGCAGTGTCTTGGGCGTCACGCCGAACCGTTCGGCCAGGGTCCATCCCCGCGTGCGCGGGGAGCAGTACGGGCCAGCAAGGGGGCTTCATGTCAGTGCGGGTCCATCCCCGCGTGCGCGGGGAGCAGAGTGGGCAGCTACCGGCCATCGCGCGCCCCACGGGTCCATCCCCGCGTGCGCGGGGAGCAGAGCCGCCGCCACTCCTGCATCCGCTCGGCCCCGGGTCCATCCCCGCGTGCGCGGGGAGCAGCCCGCGTCGGCCGCTGCGATCACGCCTCGGTAGGGTCCATCCCCGCGTGCGCGGGGAGCAGTCGGTGGCTCCGGCCGCCGAGGGCCAGCCGTTGGGTCCATCCCCGCGTGCGCGGGGAGCAGTCTTGCTGACCTGGGCGTTTATCCGGCGGAGAAGCCCGTTTGAGCAACTATTGGAGATTCGGACATTTCGACCCTCGGTAAGCGTCACGCCAACTGATGGGGCTACGCGGCGAGTTCACCGTCGATGCGACCGCACCCCGTACCTACTCAGTCACGCGCCCGAGCGTAGTCGTTCACGTCCGCACCAGGCCCGGAAACGCAGCAGCGTCGGGCCCCTGCCGAGAGTCCGGCAGGGGCCCACGGTGGCCGCGCGATGGCTGATCGGGCCAACTCTGAGTCGTAAGTCAGCCGAGATCAGCCGTCGTCGGCCGCCGACCCGCTGTCAGCGGCCTACTTCAGGTGCCGGTTGAAGAACTGCGCTGCCGCGGCCCCCTCGAACTCCGGAACACCGGTATGCCCACCCATGTTGGCGTGGAGCGTCTTCTCCGGTGAACCAAAAGCGTCGAACAGGTCCAACGACGCCTGGCGGTCGTTCCCTTCGTCGTCCCACTGCAACAGGACGTGCAGCGGAATGGTGACTCGGCGGGCTTCCTCGTACAGCACTGCGGGTACGAGGCTCCCTGCGAACAAGACGGCGGCCGAGACCCGTGGTTCGGCCAATGCCAGGCGGATGCCGACGGAGATGATTCCCCCGAGTAGCCCACCGGGCCACCGATCCCGGGAAGCGAGAGAAGGGCGTCGATGGCGCCCCGCCACTCAGGAACGGCCCTTTCCACCAACGGGAGGACAAGGGCGTCGACAATCTCGCCACTGACCGGTTCGCCAGCCTCCATCACACGACGCAGGTCGGCGCGGGCCTGCTCGACAGCAGGCCAACGGGGTCGGTCGCCACAGCCGGGAAGTTCGATCGTGGCGGTGGCGAAGCCGTCCGCCGCCGCGTGCAGAGCCCGCCCCACCAGGCGGGGGTACATCCGACGCAACCCGAGGGGAGGGTGGCCGAGAAGGATCAACGGAGCCGGTACGGATGCCGGTGTCGGCGTCCACAGAATGCCGGGAATGCCGTCGAGGGTGAATTCGCGTTCGAGGACGCCGTCATCGAGGCGTTGCTCAGAAGTGAACTGCATGGTCGTGCCTTTCGGGAGTGCGCTGAACGGCGCTCCCGGGCGACCTGCCTATCGCCCGACCGTGACCCCGGAGGGGAGCACCCATGTCGATACTGCGTTCACGGGTACCACCTCCTGCATCTGTCGCACGGTCGCTGGAAACGTAGCAGCGGTCGCTCTCTTCCGCCCAACGAATTTCCAGCCGAGCCCGCAGCCGGACGCCACGAGGCTGCTGTAGAGGCTCAGTTGGTCCGGCTACCGCACCAACCGCGCACTGCAAACCGTGAAGCCCCGCGTGCGCGGGGAGCAGGCGTCCATGCGGCGAGCCCACGCCGGTCGATCGGGTCCATCCCCGCGTGCGCGGGGAGCAGGCCGCACCGGCTTCCTGCCACTGCGCGAGCGCGTTTGGAGCGGGTGCGGCCGGGCTGATCCGCCGCTCAGCAGACGTTCCTTTCGCCCCGGGCTCAGGCGCGGGTCGGGGAGAGGCGGACGGGGGCCGGGCCCTTGGGTTGGAGGGTGATGCCCGCCGAGACCGGTACGTACGGGGTGTCGCCCGCCGGGTGGAGTTCGTACGCGCGGAGGAGCACCGACAGGGCGAGCACCGACTCCAGCATGGAGAAGTGCTGGCCGATGCAGGCGCGGGGGCCGCCGCCGAAGGGGAACCAGGCGTAGCGGTGGCGGGCCGCCTCCCGTTCCGGGGTGAAGCGGTCGGGGTCGAAGCGCTCCGGGTCGTCCCACAGGTCGGGGTGGCGGTGGGTGACCCACGGGGAGACGACCACGTTGGCGCCGGCGGGCAGGACGTACCCGTCGACCTCGCACGCCTCGACCGCCCGGCGGCCGATGACCGGTGCCGCCGGGTACAGCCGCATGGCCTCCTGGAGACAGCGGGTCAGGTACGGCAGCCGCGTCATGTCGGCGGCGGTGGGCAGGCGTTCGCCCAGGACGCGGTCGATCTCCGCGCGCGCGGCGCGCTGGTGCTCCGGGTGGTGGGCGAGCAGGTGCAGGGTGAACGCGAGGGAGGTGGCGGTCGTTTCGTGGCCCGCGACGAGGAAGATCAGTACCTGGTCGCGGAGTTCGTCGGCGTCGAGCGGGCGGTCCTCGTCGCTGCGGGCGCGCGCGAGCAGGTCGAGCAGGTCGTCCGTACCTCCCGCGCCCCCACCCGTATCCGTGCCCTCACCCGTGTCCGCGCCGCCCGTACGACCCGCGCCCGCGCCGCCCCCGGTGCCGGTGCGGCCCGCCGCCAGTCGTCCCGCGATGACGCGGTCGCACACCGCGTACACCTGCCGGATCGCCTCCCCCGCGCGGCGGTTGGCGGGGGTGGGCCAGTCGCGTGGCGGCTTCAGGGGCGTGTACGCGCGGTGCAGTACGTAGTCGCTGATGGTGGGGAAGCAGCGGTCGGTGACGTCGACCGCCTCCTCCAGGTCCGTGCCGAAGAGGATGCGGGTGACGGTGCGCAGGGCGAGCCGGTTCATGTCCGCCACCAGGTCGGTCACCGCGCCCCCGCCGCTCCCCCCGCTCCCGCCGTCCGCCGCGAGCGCGCGCCAGCGTGCCACGGCCAGTTCGGCCTCGGCGGCGACCGCGCCACCGTAGCCGTCGACACGGCGGCGGGTGAACAGGGGCTGTACGAGGCGGCGTTGACGCCGGTAGTCGGCGTCCTGGGCGGTGAGCAGACCGTTGCCGAAGGACTCGCGGATCTCGGCGTAGAACGGGTTGTCCTTGCGGAAGTTGGCCGCGTCCGTGGCGAGCACCTGCTGTGCGCCCGCCGCGGAGAACACGCCGTGCACGACGGTGCGCAGGCCCGGTGGCCCGGCCCGGAAGCGTACGACGTCGCCGTGCGCGGCGCGGGCGTGCAGGAAGGCGTTGAGCGAGTCCCGCTGGAGGTCGAGCATCGAGCCCACGACGGGGAGTCCGGTGGGGCCCGGAATGTCGGTGCCGGTAACGGTCATACGGCCATTCTGCCCACGACGCGACACACGCAGGGGGCTCCCCAGGGTGTGATGAGGCGCCCGCTGCGGCAACATGTGTGAAGTGCCGCGCCAGCGGAGGCGGGTGTGACCCGTGTGGCGAGCGTTGCGTGGCGAGAGATCGCCGTGCCCACAATCCAGTTGACCCGAGGACTCCGATGACCGACATACCGGTGGCCCTGACGGTGCTCACATCCGTGGGAACGATCGCCGCCGTGGCGATGGCGCCCGTACTGGCCCGTACGCGGGGGCGGTTGCGGGCGTACGGGCAACGGGCGGCCACCGCCGAGACGGACCTCGGGAACGTCACCCAGCACCGCGACGAGCTGGAGGCCCGACTCCGCACCACCGAGGCCGAGTTGCGCCACCTCGCCGGTGCGCGCCTCCCCGACCTGGCGACGTCGCTGTCACACCCGCACATGCCCGTACGGGGTCCCGCCGACGAGCGGGTCACCGGCACCGAGTTGGACCGCGCGCTGACGGAGGTGCTGGATCAGGTCGCCGACGCCGTCGGCAAGGAGCGGCTGCGGATCGACGCGGCGGCGCAGAGCGCGTTGCGCGGCACGGCGACGACGATCCAGGCGCTGCTCTACCAACTCCAGTCGCTGCTCCAGGAGATGCAGGAGCGGTACGACGAACCGGCGCTCGCGCAGGACCTGTTGGCCGCCGACTTCCTCAACGAGCAGGCCCTCCGCCGTATCCAGACCTCCGCCGTCCTCTGCGGCGCCTGGCCGGGGCTGACGCGGCAGGACTCGCACCTCACGGACATCGTGCTCGGCGCGATGTCCCGGCTCCAGGGCTACGAGCGCGTCCAGGTCACCAACCAGCTGCGTGGCCCGGCCGGTGTGGTGGCCCGCGCGGTCGAACCGGTGGCGGTGGCGCTCACCGAACTCATCGCGAACGCCCTCCACCACTCCCGCCCCGACCTGCCCGTGACCGTCACCGTGCAGCAGGGCAGCACCGGCGCGTCGGTGATCGTCGACGACGCGGGCGTCGGCATGCACGAGGACGAGGTGCAGCGCGCACAGCGGCTGATGTCGGGTCAGGAACCGGTGCTGCTGACGGAGTTGGGCGATCCCGTACGGTCCGGGTTCGCGGCGATCGGGCAGCTCGTACGGCAGTACGGCTTCAGCGTGCACGTGGAGACGTCGCCGTACGGGGGCGTACGGGCCGTACTGCACGTGCCGGGTGAGCCGCTGCTGACCATGCTGGACGAGGACGCGTACCCGCGGTCGCCCATGGCGCCGCTGCCGACGCCCCAACCGGTGCCGCCCGCCGAACCGGCGACGCCCGCGGGTCCGGCGGCACAGGAGGCGACGGGCCGGGAGACGGCGGCCCAAGAGGCACCGGGCCAGGAGGAGTTGCCGCGTCGGCGCCGCCGCAGACCGGCACGGCAGACCCCGGCACCGGCCCCGCAGGCGCCGCACCCGTACCCCCACCCCCGCCCGGTGAACGACGACACCGTGACCCTCCGCGCCGCGGACATCGCCGCCGAGGCCGAACGGTGGTCGCGCGGGGCGGCGTCGGCGCCGCCGCCTCCGGAGATCGAGGCGGAGGCCGAGCGGAGCGCCGCCCGGTGGGGCGACTTCCAGCGCGGCACCACGTCCGGCCGCGCCGCCTCGACCGGTGACACGGGCGAGTACCCGCTCCCGCCGCACCCCGGCCCCGGCCCCGCCACGGACGGTCCGAGCGCCGCGAACGGCCCGACCGCCGCCCCCACAACCCCCGACCCCGACCCCGCCAGCGAAGGGAACCCCACCGTATGACCCATCCCGCCCGGCGCCCGGTGCACGAGGACATGTCCTGGGTGCTCGGTCCGCTCCTCGAACTCCCGCACGTGGTGCACGCCGCCGTGATCTCCGGTGACGGCCTCATCCAGGGCCGCTCGCCCGGCCTGGAGCGGGAGCCCGCCGAGGGGGTGGCCGCGATGATGTCGGCGCTCCAGGGCGCGGCCCGTACGACCACGGCGGCGTTCTCCGGCGCGGAGGACGTACGGCTGCGGCAGACCGTCGTCGAGTCCGACCGCGGCTGGGTCTTCGCCATCCCCGCGGGTGAGAACACCTGCCTCGCCGTCTTCGCCGCCCACGACGTCAACATGCGGGTCGTCACGCACCAGATGCAGGTGCAGGTCGCCACGCTCGGCGCGAAGGCGATGAGCAGCCCGCCCCGCGACGACGTACCGGCATGACCGGCGCGAGCGGACGCCCCCGGCCCGGTCGGCGTCTCGTACCGGCGTACCTCGCCGCGTACGGCCGCGCCGGACCGGCCCGCACCCTGGACCGGCTGTCGCTGCTGCACCTGGCCGCGACGCCCGACGGCCCCCCGCGCCCCGGCGCCACCGGTCCCGCCACCGCCCCGGCCGTGGCCCCTCCGTCCGCCGCCGCGCTCCGCCCGGAGGAGCGGCGGCTGCTCGAAGTCCTGCGGCCGGGCGCCCTGCCGCTCGCCGAGGCCGCGGTGCATCTGCGGCTCCCCCTCAGCGTGGTACGGGTGTTGGTGGCCGGTCTGGTGGACGCCGGACACCTCCACGCCCGCCCGCCCGTGCCCCGACACCTCATGCCCGAACGCGAGATACTGGAGAAGGTTCTCGATGGACTCCGCACTCTCAAGTCCTGCTAGCGGCCCCGCCGGCGGTCATCTGGCCGACATGGACCAGACGTTGGTGAAGCTGCTCGTGGCGGGCCCGTTCGGAGTCGGCAAGACGACCTTCATCCGTACGTTGTCCGAGATCGCCCCCTTACACACCGAGGAGGTCATGACGCGCGGCGGCGCCCTGGTGGACGACCTGGCGGGGCTGCGCGAGAAGTCCACGACGACGGTCGCGATCGACTTCGGCCGCCGTACGCTCCCGGGGGACGTGGTGCTGTACCTCTTCGGGGCGCCCGGCCAGCGGCGGTTCCAGCCGCTGTGGCAGGACATCGCGCGGGGCGCGCTCGGCGCGCTGGTGCTGGTGGACACGCGGCGGTTGGACGACTCGTTCGAGGTGATGGACCTGGTCGAGGAGGCCGGGCTGCGGTACGCGGTCGCCGTCAACCCGTTCCCCGGCGCGCCCTCGCACAGCACCGAGAAGCTGCGCGACCACCTGGACCTGCACCCGGACACGCCGCTGGTGCACTGCGACGCGCGGGAACGGGAGCAGGCGACGGACGCGCTGATAGCGCTCGTGGAGCACGTGCTCGCGCACACGCCGGAGCGCGGCGCGCACACGCCGCCGTCCGGGGAGCCCGTATGACCTCCCCCTCCGCGGCGTTCCCGGTCGCGGACGCGGAGACGGCGGCCCGAACCGCCCTGTACGGGCCGGAGTTCGCGGCCGACCCGTACCGCGTGTACGAGGGGCTGCGCGCGTACGGCCCGGTCGCACCCGTGGAGATCGCCCCGGGCGTCGGCGCCCTGCTCGTCACCGACCACCGCGCGGCGCTGGACCTGCTGCGCGACCCGGAGACCTGGTCGAAGGACCCCCGGCGGTGGCAGGAGACCGTGCCCGCCGACGCGCCCGTACTGCCCGCGCTGGGCTGGCGGCCCGACGCGCTCGCCAACGACGGTACGGCGCACCGCCGTTACCGCCGCGTCGTCACCGACAGCTTCGCGCTGGTGCCGCCGCACGAACTGCGCGAGCACACGCGGCAGGTGGCCGAGCAGCTGATCGCGCGCTTCGCCGGGAACGGGCGGGCCGACCTGGTCGCCGAGTACGCGAGCAGGCTGCCCGTGCTCCTCCTCAACCGCCTGCTCGGCGCGCCCGAGGAGCAGAGCGACCGGCTGGCCGCCGCGTTCAGCGGGATGCTCGCCGCCGCGACGGCGGAGGAGTCGGTGGCGGCGAAGGCGCTGTTCTTCGGTTACGTCGACGAGTTGATCGCGCTGGGCGGGCTGCGCGGCGGGCCCGACCTGACGTCGCGGTTCGTGGACCATCCCGCGCGGCTGACGCACGAGGAGTTGCAGGCGCAGATCGTGCTGACGGTGACGATGGGGCACACCGCGACCGCCAACCTCATCGGGAACGCCCTCGCCCGCATGCTGTCCGACGACCGCTACTACGGCAGCCTGTCGGGCGGCGGCCTCACCGCGCGCGACGCGCTGCACGACGTGCTGCACAACGACCCGCCGCTGGCCAACCTCTCCCCGCACTTCGCGCGGCACGACACCGACCTGCACGGCACGCCGGTACGGGCGGGGCAGCTCGTCCTCGTGTCGTACGCCGCCGCCAACACCCAGCGCGGGCGCACCCGTCCGGGCGAGTCCGGGGGCGCGGGCGGTTCCGGTGGCGGCGCGCACCTGGCGTGGGCGGCCGGGCCGCACGCGTGTCCGGTGCAGAACCCGGCGCTGCTCGTGGCGACCACCGCCATCGAACGGCTCACCGCCTGGTTGTCGGACATCGAACTGACCGTGCCGCACCCCGAACTGGCCTGGCGGCAGGGCCCGTTCCACCGCGCGCTGGTCGAACTGCCCGCGCGCTTCTCCCCGATCACGCCCGCGGAGGCCGGGGTCCCGCGCCCGTTCGGCTGAGGCGCGGGGGGTCGGCGTCCGGAGCGTCGGTGCGTGGGACGCCTGCGTACGGGTGCACGGGCCGACCGGTCACGCGCGCCCCACCCGTACGCCCCCGTGCACCCGTACGCCGCCCGTCGCCTTCCGCCTCCCGCGCCCCGTACGCCACGCCCGCCGGACGTACGCGGCCCCGGCGCCGGGCCGGGGCACCGCGGGCCCCAAGTCGCTCACGGGGAAAGCGTTTTCGCCAGAAGGGCGGATCTCGGTCACCGGAGGCGCGGAAGCGGCGCATCCAGGCCGGAACGCGGCGGATGAGGCCGGTACCGTGCTGACGCGGGCAGCCCCGACAGGGCAGACTGGCCGCTGCGGAAGCGGAGCGCACGACGGCAGGGGGCACCATGGGCGCCGAGGGCCATACGGGACGCGACACCGGGCAGCGGTCGGAGCTGCGGTTCACGGTGCTCGGGCCCGTCCGGGCATGGCGTGGTGAGAGCGCTCTCCAGACCGGCTCGCCACAGCAACGGGCCCTGCTGGCCGCCCTGTTGCTGCGCGGCGGCCGTACGGCGACCGCCGAGGAGCTGATCGACGGCCTGTGGGGTGAGGAGCCGCCGGAGCAGGCCAAGGCCACGCTGCGCACGTACGCGTCCCGCATCCGGAAGGCCCTGGCGCCGGACTCGGACCTGCTGGTCAGCGAGTCCGGCGGGTACGCGACGCGCACCCACGCCTACGGCGCCGTCCTCGACGTGGACGTCGCCACCACCCTCGCCAACGACGCCGACAAGTGCGCCGCCGCGGGCGACCGCTGCCGCGCGCGCGAGCTGTACGACGCGGCGCTGGCCCAGTGGGACGGCGAGCCGCTGGCGCACCTGCCCGGCCCGTACGCGGAGGCGCAGCGCGCCCGGCTCGTCGAGTGGCGGCTGGGGCTCCAGGAGCACCGGCTCGACCTGGACCTCCAGGTCGGCTGCCACGCCGAGGCCGTGTCGGAGCTGACGGCGCTGACCGCCGCGCACCCGCTGCGCGAACGGCTGCGCGAGCTGCTGATGCTGGCGCTCTACCGCAGCGGGCGGCAGGCGGAGGCGCTGGCCGTGTACGCGGACACCCGGCGGCTGCTGGCCGAGGAACTGGGCGTCGACCCCCGGCCCGAACTGGCCGAGCTGCAACGGCGCATCCTCGACGCGGACGCCGGACTGGCCCTCGTCTCGGCCAAGTCGGCGCGTACCGACACCGAGGACGCCGTACGTCCCGCCCAACTTCCGGCCACCGTGGCCGACTTCACCGGCCGTACGGACTTCGTCGCGGAGCTGAGCGAGCAACTGGCCGCCGCCGAGGGCACGGTGATGGCGGTGTCGGCGGTCGCGGGTATCGGCGGCGTCGGCAAGACGACGCTGGCGGTGCACGTCGCGCACGCCGCGGCCCGGCACTTCCCGGACGGCCAGCTGTACGTCGACCTCCAGGGCGCGGGCCGCAGCGTCGCGGAGCCGGAGGCGGTCCTCGGCGCGTTCCTGCGGGCCCTGGGCACGCCGGACACGTCGATCCCGGACGGGGTGGAGGAGCGCGCCGCGATGTACCGTTCGCGGCTCGCCGGGCGCCGCGTGCTGACCCTCCTCGACAACGCCCGCGACGCCGCGCAGGTACGCCCGCTGCTGCCCGGTACGGCGGGCTGCGCGGCGCTCGTCACCAGCCGCGCCCGGATGGTCGACCTGGCGGGCGCGCACCTCGTGGACCTCGACGTGATGAGCCCCGACGAGGCCCTGACCCTCTTCACCCGCATCGTCGGTGAGGAGCGGGTCGCCACCGAACGGCAGGCCGCGCGGGACGTCGTGGCCGCCTGCGGCTTCCTGCCGCTGGCCCTGCGGATCGCCGCGGCGCGGCTGGCGGCACGGCGCACCTGGACCGTCTCGATCCTCGCCAGCAAGCTCGCGGACGAGCGACGTCGCCTCGACGAACTCCAGGCGGGCGACCAGGCCGTGAAGGCCACCTTCGAGCTGGGCTACAGCCAGCTCGACGCCGAACAGGCCCGTGCCTTCCGGCTGTTGGGTCTCGCCGAGGGCCCGGACCTGTCCCTGCACGCCGCCGCCGCGATGCTCGACCGCGACCCGGAGCGCGCCGAGGACCTGCTCGAATCCCTCGTCGACACCTCGCTGCTGGAGTCCGCCGCGCCCGGCCGCTACCGCTTCCACGACCTCGTACGGCTCTACGCGCGCACCTGCGCGGAGCGCGACGAGTTCCCGCCGTCCGAACGGGACGCGGCGCTGGCCCGGTTGCTGGACTACTACCTGGCGACGGCCACCGCCGTGCACAGACTCGACCGGCCGGGCGAACGGATGGTGGACCACCTGGAGGACACCGGCGTCCAACGCGGCCTGGCGTTCACCGAGTTGGCCGCCGCCACCAGCTGGCTGTTCACGGAGTCCGGCTGCTTCCTCGCGTGCGCCCGGCAGTTGGCCGCGGGCCCGACGCTGCGCCGTGCGGTGGACCTGCTGCTCGTCACCAGCGACCTGGCCGAGGCGGGCGTCAACATCCGGCAGTACGAACTGGTGGCAAGCGAACTCCAGAACGCCGCCCATGAGTTGGGCGACGCGCACGCCGAGGCGCGCGCCCGCGCGGTGCTCGCGCTGATCTGCCTCACGACTGGCAGCTTCGAGCGCGCGGACCAGGAGGCCAGCCGGGCCGGGCTGCTGGGGCAGGCGGCGGGCGACCCGATCTCGTACTCGTACGCGCTCAACGACCGTTCCATCGCCGCCAACTACCTGGGGCGGCACGCGGAGGCCGAGGAGTACGTCACCCAGGCCCTCGTCACCTTCCGCGAGACCGGCAACCGGCCCTCCGAGGCCAGCGCCCTGTGCAACCTCTCCCGCGCCCGCATGGCGCTGGGCCGCACCACCAGCGCGATCGAACTCGCCCACCAGGGCGTGGCGATCTACGCCGACATGGGCCTCACCCTCCGCCTCGCCAACGGGCGTTACACACTCGGCGTCGCGCTCGTGAACTCGGGCCGGGTCGCGGAGGGGCTGGGGCAGCTGAACGAGGCGCTGGCCATCTTCCACGAGAGCCGGCAGAGCCTCTGGGAGGGCGTCACCCACTTCCGTATCGCGGAGGCGCACCTGGCGGACCGGCGCCCCGCGCAGTGCGCCGCCCACGCCGAACAGGCCCTCGCCCTGCACGGGATCGGCGGCGAGTGGCGGCGCGGCACCGTGCTGCTGTGCCTCGGCAAGGCCCTGGACTCGCTGGGCCAGTCGGACCGTGCGCGCGCCTGCTGGCGGGAGGCGCTGGCCATCTTCGAGCGGCACGGGTCGGTGGAGGCCGCGGACGTACGGGAGTTGCTGGCGCCGTCGGTGGCCGCGTAACGGTCGAGGAGGCACGGCGGAGGGTCGTACCGGGTCGGCCGGGCGGCCCTCTCCGGTGTTCCCGGCCGGACGCGTCTCGGGCACGACCCGGGCACGGCCTGGCCCCGTACGGGCGGGTGGTGGCCCTTCGTTGCCCGACTCCCTTGCGCACGGCGGGAGTTGGGGCGGGCGTCGGCCCAGGTCGGCGGCGCTGTCGCAGAACGGAGACGGCCCGGGGACGGCGCGGCGACGGACTCAGGACGGAACGCCAACGATACGTTCATCGATCGTTTATCGCCCTCCGGCATTCTCTTACCCATCGAGCCGTCGCCTCGGGGGGCAGGCGGATCGATGGGGGAAGGTCGTTGTCCCGTACGGGTCCGCGGCCCTGAAGCGCCCGTCCGGCGGCCCACGGGGGAGCCGCTGGGCGGGCCCTGCCACCGATCAAGGAGCAGTGAGCATGAGCACGCAGCAGAACACCGTGACCGACATCGAAGAGGCCGCCGAGAAGAAGCGCAAGAAGGCGCGCGAGGCGGACGGGATCAGCACGCAGGGGGACCACCACGGCTCCAGCGAGCCCGCGAACCTGGGCGCGCAGGGGGACCACCACGGTTCCAGCGAGCCCGCCAACTAGACCACAGCGCACGGGGGGCAGGCGGCCCGGCATCGGCGGCGTAGAGGGGGTGCCGCCGGTGCCGGGCCGCACTGTGTCCGGGGCGGGGCGTTCACGTCAGGGTGTGTCCAAAAGAGGAAACTGTCCGGATTCCATCACTAAGCGGATATCTGGCGGGCACAGACTGTCATAGACGCCCTTCACCGGTCCGGTGGCCGGACCGCACGGGTGCCCTCGCCCCAGCCACAAGGAGTTGTTGTGACCGCCGCAAAGAAGTTCCTCGCCCTCGCCGCCGCCACGGTCGGCGTCCTCGCCGCCACCGCCGGTCCGGCGCTCGCGCACACGCCGCAGGGCCCGCACATATCCGACCGGCAGGCGCAGGTCACCACGCTGGACCACCACGGCGCCGGTGAACCCGCCCAGGGTGACCACCACGGCGCCTGAGCCCCGCGCGCGGCCCCGGGGACCGGCCCGGCCCTCGGGGCCCGGCCCCACCACCGCGCCCCGCCGTCCGTCGGCCACCCCACCTCCGTACGCCCACGCCGTACGCGCACCCGTGCCCGTACGCACCGACTCCGTACGCGCCCGCCCGCGCGCGGGAGCGCGGAGGGTGACGGAGTGCGGAGGGTGACCACGGCCCCGCCCGTTTCCGGCCACGCCACGCGCCACGCGCGCGGGGCGTGCCGACGGGGGCGTACGGACGTGGGCGTACGCGCCCGGAGGCTCGGGGTACGCCGACTCCGGTTCCGCCCGCCGCGGGCGCGGCATGCCGCGCAACTGACGAAGTGTCCCCGAGGGTGGATCCGGCCGCTCCGGCAGAGGCCCTGACACGGCGGGAGGGTCGACCGCCGGATGCCCGCGCCGGGCCCCGCCCGGCGGTCGCGGTGGCGGGGTCGTGGGGGCGGGCGTAGCGTCGGGGACGGACGACGCACGGTGCGCACCCGTACGGGAAGCGAGGCGACGCCGGTGATGACCAGGAGAAACGTACTCGGCTCCCTGCTCGCCCTGCTGGGCGCGGCGCTCGCGGTGTGGAGCCCCTTCCTCGACTGGTACGGCGGCCGGGAAGGCCGTGACTTCCGCGTCGGGGAGCTGTTCACGTCGGACGGTGTGTCCGGCGTCGACGCGACACTGCTGCGCGGGCTGTTCCTGCCGATGGCGGTCGCCGCCGTCGTCGCGCTCGTGGGCGTGCTGCTGCGGTCGATCCTGCTGCTCGGCCTGGCCGGGCTCGCGGTGCTGGCCTTCACCGTGCTGTGGATGGTGCGCCAGGGGCAGGCCGCGGGCAGCATCGCCGTCGGTGAGGGGCCGAGCCTCGGGGCGGGTGTCGCGCTGGCCTTCTGCGGCGGACTGGTGCTGCTGGGCGGCGCGTTGGGCGTACGCGGCCGCCGCAGGCGGCGGGGCCGCCACCGCGTCGCGGACGACAACGGCTCCGGCGTGCGCGAGGGGCGTACGGCGCGGGGCGTACGGGGTCCCGCCGGGGTGACGGCGGGCACGGAGGCGGCGCGCGGCGCCGGGGAGCGTACGGAGAGTGCGCCGGTGACGGCGCCGTACCCCGAGGCGCGCGGACCGGCGGAGGGCGCGGACGTACGGGAGGCGGGGGCGGGTACGGGCGCGGGCCCGCGACGTGACGCGCCTCCCCCGGCGGCCGACAGAACCGACGCGGAGGGTCCGGCCGCCACGGAGCACGTGGTCGAGCCCGGCGACGGCGTCGGGTTCCGGGACGACACGGCGGCGGCGACCACGGAACCGGAGCGGGAGGCGGAGCCCGAACCGGAGCCGGAAGCGGAACGGGAGCCCCAGCCCGCCGCGGGCGGCACCCGGCTCCGCGCGGCCGAAGCCGCCGAGCCGGACGAGCCGGACGAGCCGGACGGACAGGCCGACGACGCAGGCGCGTACCCCGCCGGGGAGGACGACGACCGGGGCGGCCGGAGGGAGACCCTCCCCCGGCGCCTGCTGCACCGCATGCACCGCGGCCACCACGACCACCGCGACGCGGCCTGAAGCCGCCGCCACCCACCTCAAGCCGCCGCCACCGGGCCCGCGCCGGGCCCGGTGGGGTCAGCCCTGGCGGGACTGGCCGGTGCCCTTGGCCGCGTCCAGGGCGTACACGCAGCGGTCCTTGCTGCACGCGTAGACCACGCCGCCGACGGCCACCGGCGAACCGGTGATCTCCCCGCCCGTGGCGAGCTTCCAGCGGAGCTGGCCGCCGACCGCGTCCAGGGTGTAGAGGCAGTGGTCGGCGGAACCGAAGTGGACGCGGCCCGCGGCCACGACCGGAGCGCCGATCACGTCCCCGCCCGCCGCGAAGCGCCAACGCGGGGTGCCGCTGACGGCGTCCAGCGTGTACAGCGCGCCGCCGCTGCCCAGGTGCACCAGCCCGTCGGCGACGACCACGGACTCCGTGGAGTGCCGCGACTCCGTCGCGATGCGCCACCGGTCGTGGCCGGTCGTGGCGTCCAGGGCGTAGACGGTGCCGAGGTAGTCCGCGAGGTACACGCCGCCGCCCGCGACCGCCGGGCCGGGGACGAAGGTGGGGGCGCAGAGGTACGCGGCGGGCGCGTCGAACCGCCAGCGCTCCGCGCCGCTCGCCACGTCCAGCGCGAACACGCGGGAGCCCGCGCAGACGTACACCGCGCCGTCCCCCGCGACGGTGAGCCGTACGGGAACGCCGCCGGTCGCGGACGAGTCGCCCACCGGGTACGCCCAGCGTTCCGCGCCGGTGCGCGCCTCCATCGCGTAGAGGCGGCCGTCGCCCCAGGCGTAGACGGTGCCGTCGTGGATGACGGGGCCCGCCTCCGGGGTCTCGAAGTCGGCCTGCGCGCCGGTGAGTTCCCACAGCTGTTCGCCGGTGGCGGCCTCCCACGCCTGGACGCCGCCGCCGCGGGTGCCGGTGACGACGGTGCCGCGGTCGACCTTCAGGGAGTAGACCCAGCCCTCAGTGCCCAGGCGCCAGCGCTCGGCGCCGTCGGAGGCGTCCAGCGCGTACAGGCTGGGCCCGTCCGAGGCGTGCACGCGGCCCCCGGACACCGCCATGGACCAGGCGACCTCGCGGGTCTTGAACTGCCGCCGCCCGGTGGCCACGTCCAGCGCGTGCACCTCGAACGACGTGACGTACAGCAGCTCGTCGGCGACCACCGGGGTGCCCCACACGTCGTTCGACATGCGGAAGCGCCACGGCCGCCAGCGCGCCGGGGCGACCCCGTCCGCCGCCGCGGCCGTCTGCGGCGGCGGCAGCGGCTGGGCGGGGGCGGCGTGCGCCGGGGCGGACGGCGGGCCGTGCGGCGCGGTGGCGCCGCCGGGCGGGCGCACCCAGCCGGTGGCGGGCCCGGCCTCGGAGTCGCGCACGTCGTCGGTACGGCGCGGGCCGGGGCCGATGGGCACCTGCGCGTTGGGCAGCCGTACGGGGGTGCCGTCGGGTCCGGGCACGCTCGGCGGTACGACGGGGGGCGAGGCCACGGAGGCCGCCGCGGCGCCGGAGCCGTACGCCCCGGCGTTCGAGCCGAGCGCCGCCGGGCCGCCGGGCCCGGCCGGGAAGCTCGGCGCGTGGGGGCCGCCGGGACCGTACGCGCCGCGGGGCGCGGGCGCGTCGGCCCGCCAGGCGGAGTCCCAGTCGGTGCCGCCGGGCGGGCTCGCGTGCCCGGCGGGCGCGTACGGGGCGTGCTCCGGCGGCGCGTGGCCGGGGCCGTGCCCCCCGGGGGGCGACGGGGGCCTGGACGGCACCGGCGGCATCGCCGCCAGGTCCGGACCGGCGGGGCCCGCGTGGCGGGGCCCGGATCCGTGGCCGCCGGAGGGGTCCGCGGCGCGCGCACGGGGCGCGCGGGCGCCGCGCTTGCGCTCGATCAGCGCGACCGCGCCGCCCGGCAGCCAGGCCGAGGCGGTGCCGCTGTCGTCGCCGCCGGAGGAGAAGAGGTGCGGGGCCAGCTGCGTCTGGAGGTCGGCTGGGCTGGGCCGCTCGTCGGCCGTCATGCGCATGCAGGACTCGATGAGCGGGCGCAGCTCCTCCGGCATGCCCTCCGTGTCGGGCCCCTCGCGCAGCAGCATGAAGACGGTCTCGACGGGGTTGGCGCCGTGGAACGGCGCGTGCCCGGTGGCGGCGAAGACGAGGGTGGAGGCGAGCGAGAAGATGTCGCTCGCCCCGGTGACGCTGCGGGAGTCGCGGGCCTGCTCGGGCGACATGTACGCGGGGGTGCCGACGGCGACGTTGGTCATCGTCAGCCGGGTGTTGGAGACGCCGGAGGCGATGCCGAAGTCGATGACCCGCGGGCCGTCCTCCACGACGAGCACGTTGGACGGCTTCAGGTCGCGGTGCACCAGACCGGCGCCGTGGATGGAGTGCAGCGCCTCCGCGATGCCCGCCGCCAGCCAGCGCACCGCCTGCACGGGCAGCGGCCCGCACTCGTTGACTATCTCCTCCAACGAGGGGGCCGGTACGTACGCGGTCGCCAGCCACGGCACGGCGGCGCGCGGGTCGGCGTCGACCACGGCCGCGGTGTAGAAGCCGCTGACCGCGCGGGCGGCCTCGACCTCGCGGGTGAAGCGCACGCGGAACAGCTGGTCCTCGGCGAGCTCGGTCCGGACCGTCTTGATCGCCACCCGGCGTCCGGACGCCGAGCGTGCGAGATACACCAGCCCCATGCCGCCGGCGCCGAGACGGCCGAGCACCTCGAACGGCCCGATCCGGCGCGGATCGTGCTGCGTCAGCTGCTCCACCACTTGCCTGCCACCTCCCCGTAGGGGCGTCCTGGTCGTACCCGCCCCGTGCAGCTTCTCACTGCCGTACCGGACCCCGGGGTCCGAGGCCGATTCTTCCTGGCAAAGCCGACGGTTGCGAACCCGGGGGGCGGCCCGGCCGTGTCGCGTCCACGCGCCGGCAGCGCACAAACAGGCGGAAAACAGGCGTACCCCTCCGCTCCGCCGTCAGGCGGCGTCGTCGGGAGCGCCCGTGTCCTCCGTGGTGAGGACGGCGAAAGTCGCGCCCTGGTTGTCCACCAGCAGCGCGTTCCGCCCGTACGGGGAGTCCTCGGGGCCGCGCAGCGTACGGCCGCCCAGCCGCTCCGCCGTACGGACCGCCTCGTCGCAGTCCCGTACGGCGAAGTACGTGCGGAAGTGGGCGGGCATCTCGGCCGGGTAGCGGTCGTCGAGGAGGCAGCGGCCGCCGATGGCGTGCTCCTCGTCGACCAGCTCGTTGCGGGGTGTCCACATCAGGTAGTCCTCGCCCAGGACGGCCGACAGGTCCGTGCCGCCGAAGCCGAACACCGAGGCGTAGAAGGCGTCGGCGGCCTCGGCGTCCCGGGTGAAGACCTCCGCCCAGGCGTACGCCCCCGGCTCGCCCCGTGCCTCGAAGCCGTCGTGCAGGCCGGGCTGCCACAGCTGGAAGACGGCGCCGCCCGGGTCGGCGGCGACCGCGGTGACCCCGGCGTCACCGAGCGCGAACGGCTCCGTCATGACCTGCCCGCCCGCGGCCCGTACGCGTCCCACCGCCGCGGTGACGTCCTCGGTCGCGAGGTGGAGCAGCCACTCCGTGGGCATCCGGCCGTCCGGCTTGGCGAGGAGCCCGGCGACGGGGCGGCCGTCGAGGAGGGCCACCGTGTAGCCGTGGCGGTCGGCGCCCGCGTCGGCGCGTACGTCGGCGCGTACGTCGGCGGCGTCGGTCTCGGGGCGGGGCTCGACGAAGGTCCAGCCGAACAGCTCGCCGTAGAAGCGTCTGCCCGCCGCCGCGTCGGGCAGCATGGCGACGACCCAGCAGGGTGCGCCCTCGGGGCTTCCAGCCATCCTCGACCACCTCCGGTCGTGCTGTCGTGACCGCGCTCGGTGAGCAACGTGGTCCAGGGGAAAAGCGCCGAACAACCGCACGCTAACCGGCTGGACCGACAACCGCAGGAGCGCGCGCACCCGTTTGCCGTCGCCAGATCGCGCGCCGATCACCCGTCGGTAAGCTGACGACATGACAGGACAGGTGCGAACCGTCGACGGCCGCGTGGCCGGGCGCCGCGGGCAGGCGACGCGGCAGAAACTGCTCGACTGCCTCGGCGAGATGCTCAACTCCTCGCCGTACCGCGATGTCAGGGTCATCGATGTCGCGCGCAAGGCGGGCACGTCCCCCGCGACCTTCTATCAGTACTTCCCCGACGTCGAGGGCGCGGTGCTGGAACTGGCCGAGTCCATGGCCCGGGAGAGCGCGCGGCTGAGCGAGCTGGTGGCGGGCCGTTCCTGGGCGGGCAAGTCGGGGAAACAGACCGCGGACGCGTTGGTGGAAGGTTTCCTCACCTTCTGGCGCCGGAACGAGGCCATCCTGCGCGTCGTCGATCTGGGCGCGGCGGAGGGCGACAAACGGTTCCACAAGATCCGTACGCGCATCCTCAACTCGATCGCCAACCCGCTCGCCGGGAGCGTCAAGGAGTTGCAGGCCAAGGGCCGGGGCGCGGACCCCGACGTGAGCGCGAACGCGATCGCGGGCTCGCTCGTGGCGATGCTCGCCGCGGCGGCGGGGCAGCAGAAAGGTTTCCAGAGCTCCGGCGTGAAGCAGAGCGAACTCAGGCCCAGCCTGGCGCTGTTGGTGCATCTGGGAGTGACCGGCCGGAAGCCCGTGAAGTAGCGCGGGGACGGTACGGGCCGTCCCGCCCGCGCGCGGGTGCGCGCGGACGGGGAGCCGCTGAAACGTTCTGGCTCGACGCTCGGAAACGCTCGGAAACGCCCGGAAGCACTCGGCGCCCGGAAGCGCTCGGGCCTCAGAAGCGGCTGTACAGCAGCTTGTTGGGCGACGAGGTGCCCGCCGAGCCGACCTTGCCCGCGCTGCTCGCGTCGAGCAGCGCCTCGCTGACGGTGGCCGGTGACGCGCCGGGGTGCGCGCCGAGGTAGAGCGCGGCGGCGCCGGTGACGTGCGGGGTGGCCATCGACGTACCGCTCATGGTCGCGTTCGCCGTGTCCGACGCCCGTCCCGCCGAGACGATCTGGTGGCCGGGGGCGAACAGGTCCACGCACTTGCCGTAGTTGGACGAGGGCCAGCGCGCGTCCGCGTCCGTGGTCGCGGCGACGGTCAGCACGTCCGGGGCGCGGGCCGGGGACTGCTGGCAGGAGTCGGTGTTGTTGTTGCCCGCCGAGACGGCCACGGTGACACCGGCCTTGACCATCCCGGTGACCGCCGCGTCCTTGGCGTCGGTGGCGGCGCCGCCGATGCTGACGTTGGCGACGGCGGGCTTGACCGCGTTGGCGGTGACCCACTCGTAGCCCGCGATGACGTCGGCGGTGGTGCCCGCGTTCTCGCAGTCCAGCACGCGGACGGCGATCAGCTTGGCGGACTTGGCGACGCCGTACGTGGCACCACCCACCGTCCCGGCGACGTGCGTGCCGTGCCCGTGGCAGTCGTCGGCCTTCGCGTCGTCGTCGACCAGGTCGACGCCGTAGCTGGCGCGGCCCCCGAACTCCTCGTGGCTGACGCGGATCCCGGAGTCGACGATGTACGCGTTGACGTCGCCCGCCTCGGAGTCGTACGCGTAGCTCCCGCTGAGCGGCAGGTCGCGCTGGTCGATCCGGTCCAGGCCCCAGGTGGGGTCGTCCTGGCTGCCGTCACCGCGCTCGACGCGGTTCTGCTCGACGTACGCCACGGCGGGGTCGGCGGCGAGCCGGCGTGCCTCGTCGGGTGCCGCGGTGACCGCGAAGCCCTTGAGGGCGCTGCTGTACGCGCGCCGCACGGTGGCGCCGGACGCGTCCGCGTCGTCGAGCAGGCTGTCCGCCAACTGCCGTACGGACGTACGGGACTTGAGCTGTGCCGCGCCCGCGGCCCGCTGGCCCGACTCCTTCATCACGACGATGTACTCGCCGTCGACGGTGCCGGGGGCGTCCGCGCCGCGTATCTCCCCGGTGGCGGCCGGGTCCGGCGTGTCCCCGGTGCCCACGGCGCCCGCGCCGACGGCGGTGCCGCCGAGCACGAGGAGCGCCGCCGCCGAGGCGAGGGCTATTCGGGACTTCTTCTTCGTTCTCTTCGCGTGCTGCAACGGAGCCAGCCCTTTCGGTAAGGAGCCTTTCGGTCGGGCGTGCGATGGCTGCTCCGTTCTAGCCGTACACATGTGGCACTAAGGGCACATGTACGGCATAGCCGACTTCTCAGGGGAAGTTAGTTATCTAATCGTTATCTCGCCTGTCGGGAGGGTGGTCAAACACCCGCGCACGAGGTGATTGCGGGACATCGGCCGGGGAGGCGGCGACGGCGGTGACCGGACACACGGGGAGGGGCGCGCGTAGGGGGTGTCGGAGGGGGAAGAACTCCCGTTCAGCGGGCGGCGATAGCACATCTGACGGACCGGCGCGAGTGACGCAAAACCGCCCGACTACGCTTCTCGGCATGCACATGTCCATGCGCAGGTCCGAGCATGGGACCCCCGTCCACGTCATCGGCGGCGGCCCCGGCGGCCTCGCCACCGCCGCCGCCCTTCGCGAGCGCGGTTTCCGGGCGGTCGTCCTGGAGAAGTCCCCCTCCGTGGGCGCCTCGTGGCGCGCCCACCACGACCGGCTGCGGCTGCACAGCACGCGCCGCTGGTCCGCCCTCCCGGGGCTGTCCATACCCCGGTCGTACGGGCGTTGGGTCGCGCGCGACGACTACGTCCGCTACCTGGAGGACTACGCCGCGCACCACCACGTCGAGGTGGCCACCGGCGTCGCGGTCGACCGCGTCGAGCGCACCGGCGACGAGTGGACGCTGCACGCCAACGGCGGGCGGCTGCTGCACGCGTCGGCGGTCGTCGTGGCCACCGGCTTCCACCACACGCCCCACGTGCCCGACTGGCCCGGCCGTCCGGGCTTCACCGGGGACGTCGTGCCCGCGTCCGCCTTCGGCGCCGCGGAGGCGTACGAGGGCCGGGACGTGCTCGTCGTCGGCGCGGGCGGCACCGGTACGGAGCTGGCCGCCGAACTCGCGCGCCGGGGCGCCGCGTCCGTACGGCTCGCCGTACGGACGCCGCCGCACGTCGTCCGCCGCTCCACGCTGGGCTGGCCCGCGCAGGCGCGCGGCGTCCTCTTCCGGCGGGTCCCCGTCCGCGTGGGCGACCGGCTCACCGCTCGCACCGACCGGCTGACACCGGCACCCCGTACGGAGCCCGTGCCCGAGCCCGCGCGGGCGTCCGAGCCCGTACCCGCGCCGGAGCCGGACGCCGCGCCGGACGCCGTACCGGCGCTGGCCGGGGCGGTGGCGCCCGGCGGGGCGGCCGACGGGGCCGCGCCGTCCGCCGCGGCCGAACCGGCCGGGCGGCTCGCGGGGCCGGAACGGCTCGGGGAGGAACGCGTCCGGGAACTGGCGGAGTGGCAGGAGCTGGAGGCGTCCTTCGACGCTCCGGGGCGGCGGACGACCGTGGACGCGGACCCGGCGCCCGTACCCGCCGCCGGGCTCTACACGCGGGCGTCGCGCGGCACGTTGCCGGTGCTGGACACCGGCATCCGGAAGGCCGTGCGCAAGGGGCGGGTCGAACTGGTCGCGGCGGTACGGGAGTTCGACGGCGCGGACGTCGTCCTCGCGGACGGTACGCGGGTCTCGCCCGACGTGGTCGTCGTGGCGACGGGGTACCGGCACGACCTGGCGCCGCTGGTCGGGCACCTCGGCGTGCTGGACTCCGACGGCCTGCCGCTGGTCCACGGCCCGCGCACCCACCCGACGGCGCCGGGGCTGCACTTCACCGGCTTCACCACCCCGCTCAGCGGCGCCCTGCGCGAACTGTCCCGCGACGCGCGGCGCATCGCGCGGGCGATCAACCGCAACGCGGTGTGAGCCCGCCCGCGCCCCGCCCCGGCAACCGGCCCGCGTCGGCCCGTACGTGCGCCGCGACGCCCGTGCGTCCGGGGGCGGCGGAGGGGCGCAGGACCAGGTCCCCGTCGTAGTCGCCGCCCGCCTCGCGCCGGTACGGGATCGGCGCGGCGGTCGGCAACTCCCGCAGGCGCGCGCGGAGTTCGGCCACCCGTGCCCGCGCCTCGGGCGCGGTGAGGCGGTCGGCGCCGTACACCGCGTACGGCGGCAGCGGCGCCATGCCCGTGTACCAGAACGTGCCGTGCAGCAGCGGGAACAGCACCTCGTCGAGCTGCCCGTGCACGCCGCGCGGCCCGAAGCCGGAGGCGCGGGCGCCGACCGAGGTGACGGCCAGGGCGCGCTTCCCGGCGAGGCCGCCGTCGCCGTAGCGGCGGGTGCGGCCGTGCCCGTCCCGGACGCCGAACGCGAAGCCCTGCACCAGCACCCGGTCGAACCAGCCCTTCAGGATCGCGGGCGGACCGAACCACCACAGCGGGAACTGGAACACCAGCGCGTCCGCCCAGCCGACCTTCTCCTGCTCGGTACGGATGTCGGCGCTCAACGCACCGCGCTCGTACGCCCGTTGCTGCTCCTCGCCGACGAACAGCCGCTCCCCCGCCCCGGCGCCGTCCGGCCGTACGTCACCGGCGCCGAGCACCGGGTCCCAGCCCATGGCGTACAGGTCCGACTCGCGGTGCTCGTGCCCGTACGCGCCCAGCGCGCGCAGGCCCTCGGTGCGGAGGTGGGCGTTGAGGGAGCGGCGTTCGGGGTGTGCGGAGATCCAGAGAACCTTCATGCCTCCGAGCGTGCGGCGCGGCCCACGACCGGCGACAGTGGCCGGATGGACCGACTGTGAAAGAATCCGGCCATGCCCCGGGAACCCCGACCGCGCCCCCGGAACGCGGACGCGCCGCCGCACCGCGTGGCCGTCCTCGTGCGGGACGGCGTGCTGCCGCTCGAACTCGGCCTCGTGCACCAGCTGTTCGGCGCCGCCGTCGCCCCGCCGGGCGCACCGGACGCGGGGCGGCGGCTGTACGCGGTGGTGACCTGCGCGCCCGCACCCGGCGAGGTGCGCACGGACGCGGACTTCCCCGTCCTGGTCCGGCACGGCCTGGAGGCGCTGGCCGAGGCGGACACGGTGCTCGTACCGGCCTCGCACGGGCCCGACGAGCCGGACGTCCGGGGCGGGTCGGACCCCCGGCTGGCGGCGGCGCTGGCGCGCGTACGGCCCGGCACCCGTACGGCGTCGATCTGCACCGGCGCGTTCGTGCTGGCCGCCGCCGGGCTGCTCGACGGGCGGCGCGCGACCACCCACTGGAAGTCCGCGGCGCGGTTCCGCGCGCTGTTCCCGGGCGTACGGCTCGACCCCGACGTGCTCTACACCGACGACGGCGACGTGCTCACCTCCGCCGGTGAGGCCGCGGGCATCGACCTGTGCCTGCACATGATCCGGCGCGACCACGGCGCGGCCGTCGCCAACGACGTGGCGCGGTCGACGGTCGTACCGCCCCACCGGGACGGCGGGCAGGCGCAGTTCATCGCGCGGCCGGTCCCGGAGCCGGAGCGGCGCGCGTCCACCGGCGCGGCGCGGGCGTGGGCCCTGGAGCACCTCGAACGGCCTTTGACGCTGCGGGAGTTGGCGGAACGGGAGGCGATGAGCGTACGGACCTTCACCCGGCGCTTCCACGAGGAGGTGGGCGTCACGCCGCTGCGGTGGCTCAACCGGCAACGCGTCGAACGGGCCCGGCAGTTGCTGGAGGAGACGGACCTGCCCGTCGACCGGGTCGCGGCGGACGCGGGCTTCGGCACGGGCGCCTCGCTGCGGCAGCACATGCGGGCGGCGCTGGGGGTGTCGCCGCGCGCCTACCGCGCGACGTTCCGCGGCCCGGCGGCGCTGCCCACCGACGCGGAGGTCACGCCGCCGCCGTGACCTCCGGGCGGCGCCGGATCACCAGCGCCATCAGCGCGGCAGACGCGCACAGCGCGCCCGACGCGATCCACACCACGTCGTACGAGCCGGTCGCGTCCCGCGTGACCCCGGCCAGGAACGCCACCATCGAGGCGCCCGCCTGGTGCGAGGCGAGGACCCAGCCGAAGACGATCGCGCCGTCCGCGCCGAAGTGCTCGCGGCACAGCGCGATGGTCGGCGGCACGGTGGCCACCCAGTCCAGGCCGTAGAAGACGACGAAGAACAGCATCGACGGCCGTACGTCGCCCGCGAACAGCAGCGGCAGGAACAGCAGCGAGACGCCGCGCAGCGCGTAGTAGACGGCCAGCAGCCTGCGCGCGTCGAAGCGGTCCGTGAACCAGCCGGACGCGACCGTGCCCACCAGGTCGAAGACGCCGATGACGGCGAGCAGCGAGGCGGCGGCGGGCACGGGCATGCCGTGGTCGTGCGCGGCCGGTACGAAGTGGACGCCGACCAGGCCGTTCGTACTGGCGCCGCAGATCGCGAAGGTGCCCGCGAGCAGCCAGAACACCTTCGTACGGGCCGCCGACGACAACGCGCCCAGCGTCCGCCGCGCGGCGCCCGACGACGGCTCCACGGGCCGGACGTGATCGTCGCCCGCGCCGTACGGGCGCAGGCCCACGTCCTCCGGGTGGTCCCGCAGCAGCCACACCACCAGCGGGACGACGGCGAGCGCCGCGCCGCACACCGCCAGCGACGCCGTACGCCAGCCCGGCCCCTCCACCAGCACCGCGACCAGCGGCAGGAACACCAGCTGGCCCGCGGCGCCACCCGCCGTGAGCACACCGGTGACCAGACCGCGGCGGGCCACGAACCAGCGGTTGGTGACCGTCGCGGCGAACGCGAGCGCCATCGAGCCGCTGCCGAGTCCGACGAGCACGCCCCAGCACAGGAACAGTTGCCACGGCGCGGTCATGAAGACGGTCAGCCCGCTGCCCGCGGCGATCAGCAGCAGCGCGCAGGCGACGACGCGGCGGATGCCGTAGCGCTCCATCAGGGCGGACGCGAAGGGCGCGGTGAGGCCGTACAGCAGGACGTTGACGGAGACCGCGCCCGAGACGGTGCCGCTGGACCAGCCGAACTCGTCCTTCAGCGGGTCGATGAAGACGCTCGGCGTCGCGCGGAAACCGGCCGCGCCGACCAGCGCGACGAACGCCACGACCGCGACCCACCAGGCGCGGTGGACGCGCGGACGGCGACCGGGCGCGGGAACGGGCGTGGGCGTGGGAACGGGCGCGGGAGCGGCCTCGGTGGGCGACGGGGGCGCGGGGGACGGCGGGCCGGGCGGGAGCGTGTGGGTCACGCGACCAGCCTGGCCGTGGCGGCCGTACGGAACGAGTGGCCCGAAGGCCATGATGTGCGAGGATCGGGCCATGAGCGTGTTCCGGCACCCGGGGCGCCACCGCGTCGCCGTCCTCGTACGGCACGGCCTGCTCCCCCTCGAACTCGGCATCCCGCACCGCGTGTTGGGCCAGGCCCGGAGCGCGGCGGGCGAGCCGCTGTACTCCGTCGCGACCTGCTCCCCGACGCCCGGCGCGGTGCGTACGGACGCGGACTTCACCGTCGACGTCCCGCACGGCCCGGAGGCGCTGGCCGAGGCGGACACGGTGCTCGTCCCCGCGTCACACGGGCCCGACGAGCCGTACGCCCGGGGCGCGTTGGAGCCCCCGCTGGCGGCGGCGCTGGAACGGGTACGGCCCGGCGCCCGGATCGCCTCCATCTGCACCGGCGCGTTCGTGCTGGCCGCCGCCGGGCTGCTCGACGGGCGGCGCGCGACCACCCACTGGGCGTCCTGCGCCCGGCTCCAACGCCTCTTCCCCGACGTACGCGTCGACCCGGACGTGCTCTACGTCGCCGACGGCCCGGTGTGGACGTCCGCGGGCGTCGCCTCCGGGATCGACCTGTGCCTGCACATGGTGCGCGAGGACTTCGGCGCGGCCGTCGCCAACGCGGTGGCGCGCCGCACCGTCGTACCGCCCCACCGGGACGGCGGGCAGGCGCAGTTCGTCGAACGGCCCGTCCCCGAGCCCGGCACGTCCGGCACCGGCGCGGCGCGGGCATGGGCGCTGAAGCACCTCGAACGGCCGCTGACGCTACGGGAGTTGGCGGAACGGGAGGCGATGAGCGTACGGACCTTCACGCGCCGTTTCCGGGCGGAGGTCGGCGTGAGCCCGCAGCAGTGGCTCACCCGGCAGCGCGTCGAACGGGCCCGGCAGTTGCTGGAGGAGACGGACCTGCCCGTCGACCGGGTCGCGGCGGACGCGGGCTTCGGTTCGGCGTCGGCGCTCCGGGCGCACCTCCAGACGGCGTTGGGGGTGTCACCGAGCGCGTACCGGCGGACGTTCCGCGCGACGGCGACGCGTACGGCGGGGACGGCGACCACAGCGGGTACGACGGCAGGTACGGCGGCGGGCTGAGGCGTACGGGCGGGTCGGGTGGCGGCGCACCCGCGCCCACCGCGAGCGGGGCACGGCGGAACCGCCACCCGGCCCCGGCGTCGGACCCTGCCTCCGGAGGGAGGCCGGCGCCGACCGCGACCCGTACTCGTCGAGGCGTCCGGCGACCCTCGGCGTCCCCTCACGACGCGCCGCTTCACCCAAGAGTGAGGAACCGTGCACAGTACGTCAACACCCGGCGTCCGCCCGGCGGTCCGGACCGTACGCCCCCCAGGCGGCGTCCGTCACGCCTCGGTCGCGGGCCCCAGCTCGCACCAGATGCGCTTGCCGCCGCTCTCGCGGTGCCAGCCCCAGCGGTCCGCGAGGCCGGAGACCAGCTCCAGGCCACGCCCGTTGGTGTCGTCGCCGTCCGCGTGCCGGGGGCGGGGCGCGCGGCTGCTGGCGTCGTCGACCTCCAGCCGTACGGCACCCGTGCCCGCGTCGGTGCCGGCGCCGGAGTGCGGATGCGGCAGCAGCATGCGGAGGACGGCGGGGCAACCGGTGTGCACGACGGCGTTCGTGACCAGCTCGGAGATGAGCAGCACCACGGTCTCCGCCAGCGGCTCGTCCTGCCCGATCCCGCACCCCGCCAGCCGCGCGCGGGCCCAGCGGCGGGCGCGGCCGACCTCGGCCGGATCGGCTCCGATCTCCAGGACCTGAAGCACCTGTACCCCTCACACCACCTGGACGCCTGGACGTGTCACCTCGCGCGTCCGCCCCGCGACGGCACGCGCACCCGGCCGGGAGCGGTCCGTACGCCCCGGCCTCCCCGTACGGGAGACCTCCGGGGTCACCGGCGCACCGCGGCGGAAAGGCCGCGCTCCGCGGCCCCGCCGTCACCGGGCGTCGTACGGCGCCGGGGGCACCGCCGCGCGCTCGGTGCACCGCGGGGCGGCTCACACGCCAGGGAGCGTACCCGATATCCCACAAAGTGCCGCAGTGCCGGAATTCCGCACGGAATCACGGGGAGCACGCGGCGGGCGCACGGTCCCGCGCGCCGGGCGCTCAGGCGGAGAGCGGACCGGCGGTCGCGCTGCGGCCGGTGTCGGTGGCCGCGTCCAGGTCCGGGTAGCAGTCGAACAGCCGACGCACGCCGAGCGCCGCCAGCACGCGGTTGACGTGGGAGCCGTCCTCGGCGCCGCGCGCCGGGAGGATCAGCCGCAACTGGCCCGCGCAAGACCGCATCAGTCGACGCGACGCGATCAGGACACCCACACCGCTGGAGTCGCAGAAAAGGACCTCGGACAGGTCCAGCACCAGGCTGCGCCGACCGTCCGCGACCGCGTCGTGGACGTGCTGCCGTACGGCGGGCGACGTGACCAGGTCCATCTCGCCCGACACACGGAGGACCGCCCACTCCCCCCGTTCCTCCTCGCACACTTTCAACGACACGTGTCCCATTCCCTTTCGCTCGCCGGGCCCGCTCACCACGCGGCGGGCCCCCGACCGCCCTGCCGGGAGTCATCCCTTCCCGGCTCGGCTGCCCGACCGGTGACGGCCGAAACTGCTCGCGCGTACGACCCTATGCCGCGACTCTATGCCGCGCTCGACCCGTTCCTCCCTTTGGTTCCGACCGGAACCGCGCAACGGGAAGGCATATTCCCCCCGTTCACGGGGGACGGAGATCGATACGGGCCACCGTAAAGTGACGGGATCGGCACCAACAGCGATCCCCGTGACCGGCACATTGCCGCAAAGGGGCGTACCTTGTCAGCCCCCCGGACTACATTCGGGGCGGAGACGGGGTGACGTGGCGCTATGGGGAGCGGAGCCGTATGGCACAGGACACACCACCACGCTGGGACCGGAAGATGCAGCAGCGGCTGGCGCGCGGTGAGGCCGCCGCGCTGAGCGAGCTGTACGACCGGTTCGCCCCGCTCGTGCACGGTCTCGCGCACCGCGTCCTGGACGACGAGGACGCGGCGGACAGCACCACCCGGGACGTCTTCGCGTACGTGTGGGAACACCCCGACGCGTACGACCCGCGGCGGGGGCCGCTGCGTTCGTGGATCGCCGCGCTGACACAGGAACGGGCGGCGGGCAGACTCCGCAGACAGGAGCGCGAGGGCTCCCCGGAGCAGATCGAGGAGAAGGTGCGCACCGCCTCGGCGGCGGCCCGCGCCGACTACATCGTGACATCGATGCCCGCCTCGCTGCGCGCCGCGCTGGAGCTGGCGTACTTCCAGCGCCGTGACTACCGGCAGACCGCCGAACGGCTCGGCGTCACCGAGGACGAGGCCCGCCGACGGCTCCGTCTCGGGCTGCAACTCCTCTCCTCCGCCACGACGCGCGGCCTGCCCGCCGCGTCGGCGGCGCCGCCCCGCGTACCGCCGGGCGTCGGGCGGCCGCGGTGAGCGGGCGCGACGGAGCGCGGGGGACGGGGCGCGAGGGGACGACGACGAGTCGGACGGCTGCCCAGGCCCGGACGGGGCCCGGGGCGACGGCGGCGAGGACGGGCGCGACGGCGGCCCGGACGACGGCGGTCCGGAGGGCGTGGCGCGGCTGCCGCGCATACCCACGCCGCGCAAACCCGCCGAGGACGGCGACTGGCCCGCGCGGGCGTCGGTGCCCCGGCCGCGGACGGGTGCGGGCGGCGACGCCGAGACGGCGGCGGAACCGGCCGCGGGACCCCGTACGGAACGGATGGAACGTACGGAACAAGCCGAGCGCGCGGAACGGACGGCACGGAGCGCGCCCGACGCGCCCGCCGATCCGGACCGACCGGCCGAGGGCGCCGGGCCCGACGCGGCGCCCGAGTACGACCACGTCCTGCTCAAGTCCCTGCTCGGCGCCTGGGCGTTGGCCGCCTGCTCCGCCGAGGAGACCACCGCCCTGGAGTCGCACCTCACCCGGTGCGGCGCCTGCGCGGACGAGGCGCTGCGGCTGCGCGACGCCGTCGGGCTGCTGCACCACGAGGACAGCCTCGACCTGGACCCGACGCTGCGTTCGCGGGTCCTCGACGGCTGCCTGGACCGCCGCCCCGCGCGGGTGCCCATCCCGGAGTGGGCGGTGCCGTACGACGCCGAGTCCGCGCGGCTGGAGGCGCTGCTGCACGACATGGCCGAGGCGGAGTGGCGCGCGCCCGTACGGCTGCGCTGGTTCGACGGGCGGGCGAGCGCCGTACGGGAGACGACGGTGGCCGGGGTGATCGGCCACCTCCTCGCCGTGGACGGGCTGGTGGCCGTCGCGCTGGGGCTGCCCGACCCGCTGGCGGCGCTGCCGCTGCCGAAGGCGGCGGGCCCGTCGGCGCGCACGGAGGCGCTGTGGAGCGCGGGCGGACTGCCCGACCTGGAGGGGGCGTTCGGCGGGGTGCCGGGCGCGGCCGCGCGCCCCGGGCGGGCGGCGGAGGCGCGCGCGGACCCGGAGGCGGAGGCGTACGGCGGGCTGTTCACGGGGCACGCGGCGGCACCGGCGGCGCGTGCCGTACGGGCGCGGTGGCGGGACCAGGGGCACACGCTGCTGCGTACGATCTCCTTCGCCGGCCCCGGCGTGACCGGGCTCGACGTGGCGTACCACGACTTCCGGCTCCCCCTGAAGGACGCCCTCCTGGAGCGCGCCTTCGAGTGCTGGGTGCACGCCGGTGACATCGCGGAGGCGGTCGACTACCCGTACGAGCCGCCCGCGGGCCCGCACCTCAACCTGATGGTCGACCTCGCCGCGCGGCAGCTGCCCGGCACCATCGCGCACCGCCGCCGGGCCGGACTGGCCGCGCCCGCGCGGCGGTTGTCCGCGGCGGGGGCGCCGGGGCGGACGCTGCACCTGGAGGTCGAGGGGGCGGGCGGCGGCCACTGGTACATCCCGCTGGACTCGCCCGGCACGGCCGCGACGCCGGAGGCGGCGGTGGCCCATGTGGCGCTGGACGGCGCGGAGTTCTGCCAGCTGGCGGCCGGGCACGTGCCGCCGCAGGAGGCGGCGGCGGGGCAGGAGGGCGACCGGGAGGCGATCCGCGACGTGCTGTACGCGGCGGCCTCGCTGTCCCGGCTGTAGCGCGCGGCGGTACGTCCCGGCCGCGACCGTACGACGCCGCCCGGCCCCCGCGTCCGTACGCGCGGGGGCCGGGCGGCGCGCCGCGTCAGGTGAAGACGACCGTGCGGTGCCCGTTCAGCAGGACCCGGTGCTCGCTGTGCCACTTCACCGCGCGGGCCAGCGCCTGGCACTCGACGTCCCGGCCGACGGCGACGAGTTCGTCGGGGGTGAGGTCGTGCTCGACCCGTTCCACCTCCTGCTCGATGATCGGGCCCTCGTCCAGCTCGGCCGTCACGTAGTGCGCGGTCGCCCCGATGAGCTTCACGCCGCGCGCGTGCGCCTGGTGGTAGGGCTTGGCGCCCTTGAAGCTCGGCAGGAACGAGTGGTGGATGTTGATGATCCGGCCGGACAGCGCCTTGCACAGGTCGTCGGAGAGCACCTGCATGTAGCGGGCGAGGACGACGAGTTCGACGTCCTCCTCCTCGACCAGTCGCAGCAGCTCCGCCTCCGCCTCCGGCTTGCCGTCCTTGGTCACGGGGATGTGCCGGAACGGGATGCCGTACGAGCCGACGAGTTCCTCGAAGTCGGTGTGGTTGGAGACGACGGCCGCCACCTCGACCGGGAGCGCGCCGATCCGGGAGCGGAACAGCAGGTCGTTCAGGCAGTGCCCGAACCGGCTGACCATCAGCACCACCCGCATCCGCGCGCCCGCCCGGTGCAGCTGCCAGTCCATGCGGAACGAGTCGCCTATGGCGGCGAATCCGGCGCGCAGCTTGTCGAGCGTGACGGGTGCGGCCGACCCCTCGTCGGCGCGACCCGTACCGGCGCTGAAGTGGACGCGCATGAAGAACAGGCCGGTGCCGCGGTCGCCGAACTGCCGGCTGTCCTCGATGTTGCACCCGGTCATGAACAGGTAGCTGGAGACTGCGTGCACGATGCCCTGCTTGTCCGGGCACGAAAGGGTGAGGACGTACTCCTCCGGCTCGCTCATGCCCCACAGCGTGGCACACGGAGGGCCGTTCGCGCCCGGGTCCGGCGGACCCCGTATCGCGGACCCGCCACGGCGCCGTCCCGACCGGTCCGGTCCGGGTCCCGCCCGGGTCCCGCCCCGGTCAGACGGTGCGGAGCGACACCGCGAGCGCGTCCAGGGAGCGCGGGCGCTCGTCCGGGTCCTCGCCGTCGTTCGCCGCGAGCCGCACGTGCGCGTCCCGCGCGGCGCGTACGGCCTCGGGCCAGGCGTGGTGCTGCATGTACGTGCCGACGGGGGCGTCCGCGCCGACCTGGTGCATGATGCGCAGCACCCGGAGCACGGCGGTGTCCACGAGGGCGGCCTCCTGCGAGTCCCGGAAGATCGTCCCCACGTACTTCTCGGCCGACCAGCTGTCCAGCCAGGTGTCCTCGACGAGGCGGTAGACCGCGTCGGTCACGTCGCCGTAGCCGGGTACACCCGCCGCCCAGCACTCCTGCTGGAAGACGGGGTCGGAGAGCATGTGCAGGGCCGAGCGCACGTTGCTGCGCCAGCGCCACCAGGGCATGTCGTTGACGGGCATGCCGTCCATGGTGGTGGACCGGCGCCCACGGCGGGAAGGGTTCTCCGAAGCTCGCTGCATGATGCTCGACCATACGTTCCCGGGCGTCCCCACGGTTCGGCCCCCCGCAATTCATCCGCACGTCACCGCCCCGTGACCGGACGGCACCGCCCGGTTCCCGGCGGCCCGGCATCGTCGTGCCACATGACTGCCCGGCGCCGCTCCACCCAGGTCACCGCCCTCGCCGCCGCGGCGGTCGCGTGCGTCTCGCTGCTGTCCGGCTGCGGGGCGCTGCCCGGTACGGCGGAGGCCGACGACGACGGGATCGCCGTGATGACCTGGGCGCCGGAGGGCACCCGGGCCACCGACGTGCCCGGCATGCCCGCCATGGCGCAGGCGTTCGCGCGCTGGGTCAACGCGGAGGGCGGCATCCACGGCCGCCGCCTGGAGGTCTTCACCTGCGACGACCACAACGAGTCGGTGGGCGCCGCCCGTTGCGCGGCCCGCGCGGTGGAGGAGGACGTCGTCGCGGTCGTCGGCTCGTACAGCCAGCACGGGCGGTCCTTCATGTCGCCGCTGGAGGGCGCCGCGATCCCCTACCTCGGCGGATACGGCCTCACCGAGGAGGAGTTCACCAGCCCGCTGTCGTACCCGGTGAACGGCGGCCTCCCCGCGCTCGTCGCGGGCAACGGGCAGCAGCTGGCCGCCGGGCGGTGCGACCGCGTCGCGCTGGTACGGCCCGACAACGTCGGCGGCGACCAGCTCCCCCGTCTCCTCGACGCGGGCCTGCGCGGGGGCGGCGCGACCGCCGCGGTGCCCGCCGCGGACGTCCGGGCCCCGGAGGACGCCACCTCGTACCGGGACGCGGCGCGGCAGGCGCTGGAGGGCTCCGCCACCGGGTCGAAGGGCGGCGGGCGGTCCTGTGTGACGGCGATGCTCGGCGGGCGTACGGGCACGTTCTTCGACTCGTTCCGGCGGCTGGTCGACGCGGACGCGCCGGTCCGTACGGCGTCGGTGGTCGGCGGGGTGCAGCAGTCGCTGGTGGACCGTACGGGCGGCTCGGCCAGCCCGCTGGAGGGCACGTACGCGACGGGCTGGTACCCGGCGGGGAGCGACGGGCGCTGGGACGCGATGCGGAAGGTCGTGCGCGAGCACGCGTTCGGGGACAACCGCATCGACACCGACGACCCCGGCGTACAGACCACCTGGGTCGCGTACACCGCGCTGCGGGCGGCCCTGGAGTCGCTGGACGCCGACGAGGCCGTCACGGCGGACACGGTGCGGGACGCCCTCGACAACGGCGGCGCCATCCGTACGGGCGGCCTGACGCCCCCGCTGCGCTGGCACTACGAGGACCTGCTCGCCGCCCACGACTTCCCGCGGATCGTCAACACCAGCGTCACGTACCAGCGGGTCGACGAGGGCCGACTGGCAGCCGTACGCGACGGCTTCGTGGACGTGGAACGCACCCTGGAGGGCGGCGCGGCGGACCTGTAGGGGCGCGCGCGTCCGGGCGGTGCGTCAGAGCTGGGTGATCTCGCGCGCGCTCAGACCGTACTTCGCGGCGGTCGGGTTCCACAGGCCCGCCGCCTCCTTCTTGGCCGTCGTCGCCTCGCCGCTGGCGCGGTTGCCCGCCGCGTGCTTGTCCGTCGAACGGGCCTTGCCCTTCGGGCAGCCCTTCTTGCCCGCGACCTGCCCGGCCCAGGCGGCGTACGCGGAGTCGGCCTCGGCGGACGCCTTCCAGGCTCTGGTGAGCGCGGTGTTGAGGGCCTCGCTGTCGGGCAGTTCGCCGGTCTCCAGCTCGCCGAGGCTGGTGACCAGCCCGTTGCGCTGCTTCGCGGCGGCGCGCAGGTCCGCGGCCGCCTCCGGGAGCTTCTTGCAGGACTTGATGTTGGCCACCGCGTTGATCACGGACGTACGGCTGTTGTTGCTGCTCTCCAGCAGCTTGTCGAGCGCCTTGGCCTGCTTCTCCGCGGGGTCGGCCGGTGCGACCGACTTGTCGCCGCCGTCCGCGCCGGGCGCGGTCGGGGTCGCGTCGGACGAGGAGTCGGAGTCGCCGTCCCCGCCCATGCTCATCACGGCGCCGGCGGTGAGCCCGATGACGGCGACGACCGCGACGCCGATGAGCACCGGCGGCGAGAGCGGCCCCCGGTCCCGTTCCCGCCCGGCGCTGCGCCGTGCGGCACGCCCCTGCGGCGGCTGCCCGCCGTACGCGCCGTGCCCGCCCGGCCCGTTGGGGCCGCCCGGCCCGCCGGGCGGCGGGGTGCCGTGGCCGACGCGTGGCATGTTGCGGGTGGCGCCCGTACCGCCGGTGCCGCCCGCGGCGGGCGCTCCGGGCGCGGGGTCGCTGCGGAAGAGGCTGTCGAACTCGGCGAGCGGCTTGCGCTCCTCGGGCGGCCCGGGGTGGATGCCGTACGTGTCGGGGGCGGGCGCCTGCCGGGGCGCGGCGGCGGGCGGGTGGCCGGGGTCGGTGCCCGGCCCGGGGCCCGCACCGGACGCGGCGCGGTCGCCGGTCCCCGCCTCCGGCGGGAGGGGGCTGCGGAGCGGCGCGGCGGCGGCGTTCGGGTCCGGGGCGGCGACCGGCGGGATGAGCTGGGTGGAGACGGAGTCGGGGTTGCCACCGGGCGCCTGCGCACCGTACGCGGCGGGGTCGGGGACGGGGCCGCCGTGCGTGCCGTGACCGCCGTACGTGCCGTGGGTGTCCTGGCCGTGCGGGCCGGGGTAGCCGTAGCCGCCCGTGCCGCCGGGCTGCCCGTCCGCCCCCATCGAGGGCAGCAGCTGCGTCGCCTCGGCGTGGTCGCCGTGGCCGCCCGCGTCGGATGCCTGCGGCCCGTCGGGTATCCCGTACGACGGGCCGCCGGGTATGTACGGCGCCGGGAGCCCGTCGCCGCCCGTGCCCGGTACGCCGGGCTGCGGCCAGCCGTTCGCCGCGCCGCCGCCGGTGCCGTACGCGGGCGTGCCCGGGTCCTGCGGCGGGATCAGCTGCGTGGCCTCGGAGTCGGCGGCGCCCGGCGGTCGCACCGCGTACTCGGGTCCCTCGGAGCCCTCCGGCACGCGCAGGGCGTCCAGCCCGTCGAAGCTCTGCGTCTGCCCGGACCACGCGCCGGACCCCCCGCCCGGCTGCCCGCCGTCCTGCGGCCCGTACCCGGGCGCCGGGGCGTACCCGGGCGCGGGCGGGGCCTGCGGCGGGGGCGTGTGTCCGGCGTCGGGCGCGCCCGGCAGCCCGTACGGCGCCTGTCCGTCGGCCGGGGGCAGCGCGCCCGGCGGACCGGCCGTCCCGCTCGGGTCGCCGTCCGCGCCGGGCGCCGGGGCCGCCTCCGGGCCCCACGGCTGTCCCCAGGGCTGGCCTTGGGCGGGTTGGGGCGTGGCGGCGGCGGCCTGCCGCTGCTGCTCGATGGTCCACGGCTCGCCGTTCGCGGGCAGCACGACACCTTCGTACGGCGGCTCGGCGCCCTGTCCGTGTCCGTGTCCGCTGTGCGTTGTCACCGGGACTCCTCGATCGCGTGTCGCCTGACTGCCGATCCGGCCGTCCGACCGACCGGCGGAGGCCGGGCGACCGACTGCCCTCACGGCGGACTGCCGAAACCAACGGCTCACGCTACCGGTTCGCTCGGACTGCCCACCACGTCCCTGATCAGAGGCCCGTGGACGTTCACCGCATTACGGCACCAAGCGTGCGAACAGGTCGTATCACCCCTCCTCCCCCGTCCCGGAGCGCGGCGTCCGGGCGGTCTTCCCGGGCCCTCGAAGACCGCCCGGCCACCACCTACGCGACCGCCGGTTCCAGCCGGGCGGTGAAGTCGCGGACGACCGGCACCTTCGCGTACGGCTCCAACCTCTGCTGGAAGTCGTCCAGGTACTCGCCACCGCGGTCCGACCGCAGGTCGGTGATGATTTCCACCGCTTTCGTCCCGGTATGGCAGGCGTGTTCCACCTCACCCTGCTGCAACTGCCCCTCCGCGAGGAGGAAGAGGCCGATGGCCCGCCGCCGCGCGCGCCCCTCGGGGTGCCCGGCGAGCGCCTCCTCCGCCCGTTCGACCGTGCCCTTGGACTGCTGGAGGTCGCGGTGGCAGTGGGCGAGTTCGTCCGCGAGGTACGCGCGGTCGAAGTGCGCGATCCACACCGGGTCGTCGCCGGAGTCCCCCTGCCCCTCCGCGCGCTCCAGGGCGGAGAGCGCGTGATCGGCGGCCTCGCGGCAGGCGCGCCCGTCGCTCATCAGGGCGTGCCCGCGCGCCTCCGCGGCGTGGAACATCGCCTCCGCGCGCGGCGTGACCTGCCCGCGCGCGCCCTCCTGCGCCGCGCGCGCGAGCTGGGTGATCTCGCGCGGGTTGCCGAGGGTGGCGGCGAGGTGGCTCATGCTCGCGGCGAGCACGTATCCGCCGTACGCGCGGTCCCCGGCGGCGTGCGCGAGCCGCAGCGCCTGGATGTAGTAGCGCTGGGCGAGCGCAGGTTGCCCGGTGTCCACCGCCATGTACCCGGCCAGTTCGGTGAGTTGGGCGACGGCGGAGAACAGGTCGCGGCCGACGGACTCGCGGTACGAGCCCGCGAGCAGTCCGGACACCACGCTGTTCAGGTAGTGCACGACGACCGGCCGTACGTGCCCGCTGCCGTGCCGGTGGTCCAGCTCGGAGAGCGCGCGGCTCATGGAGCGCACGGCGGCGACGTCGGCGGCGCCCACGCGCGGCCCGTTCGTACGGGCGACCTGTTCGTCCTGGCCCGTGATCAGCCAGTCCCGGCTCGGTTCCACGAGGGCGGCGGCGGCCACGTTGGAGCCGGTGAGGAAGTCCCGGCGCCCTATGTCGCTGCGCCACAGCTCGCAGACCTGCTCGACGGCGCCCGCGACCGTGGGCGCGAACTGGAGGCCGACACCGGAGGCGAGGTTCTTGCCGTCGGCCATGCCGATCTCGTCGAGCGTGACGGTGCGGTCGAGCTTGCGTCCCAGCGCCTCGGCGATGACGGCGGGCGCCCGGCCACGCGGCTGCTGTCCACGCAGCCAGCGGGCCACCGAGGTCTTGTCGTAGCGGAAGTCCAGGCCGTGTTCGGCGCCGCACAGGTTGACCCTGCGGGCGAGCCCGGCGTTGGAGCACCCGGCTTCCTGGATGAGTGTCTGCAGCCTCTCGTTCGGCTGCCTTGCGACCAGCGGCCTCGCGGCCATGCGATTCCCCTCCTGATGAAGGCACTTGAATGATCACTGCCCTGGCCGATCACTGCCCACCGCAAATGCCAAGAATTCCGGCAGTACGCGGCAATACACCGGAGGGGGACTACCCGTTCCCGCTCCGTCCTCCTTGCACGCGCCCCCGCGCATGCACCCGTGCGCCCCAAATGCGGGCGCGTCGTCGCTGATCGGAGCGCCGCCACGCCGTAACCCCGGCCCGGAGCAGGAGTTGTGACGGTCGTGGAGAACGCCATGGGAGTCACCTCGTCCGCCGTCACCTCGCCCGGAAACGCCTCGTCAGAGGCCGTACGGGACCGTACGGAACCCGCCGTTTCCGACTCGGAGCACGGGGGCGTACCGCTTCCGCGCCCCCCGCGGTCCGCGCACACCCCGCGCCCCCGCCAGCGCCCCGACGCGCCCCTGGAGCACGCGGTGAGCTACGCCGGGGAACTCGGCTGGGACGTCTTCCCCGGCACCTGGCTGGAGGTGCCCGCCGGGGTGCCGGTGTGCAGCTGCGGCGACGCGCGCTGCGCCGCGCCCGGCGCGCACCCGGCCGGGCCCGGCTGGGCGGGCGAGGCGACGCACAGCCCGGGGGCAGTGCGGCGGCTGTGGTCGAAGGAGCGGCGGGCGGCCGTACTGCTGCCCACGGGGCGCGCGTTCGACGTGCTCGACGTGCCCGAGACGGCGGGCTGCCTGGCGCTGGCCCGGCTGGAGCGGCTCGTGCCGCAGCCCGGTCCGGTGATCAGCAGCCCCGACGGGCGCATGTACTTCCTGGCGCTGCCCGGCACCGCCGCGAAGGTGTCCGACCTGCTGCGGGGGTGGGGCTGGTCGCCCGGCGGGCTGGACCTGTCCGTACGCGGCGAGGGCGCGTGGGTGGCGGCCCCGCCGACCCGGCTGGGCGCGCGCGGCGCGGTGCGCTGGGCCTCCGGGCCCGGTTCGGCGGGCCGCGCGCTGCCGGACGCGGAGACGCTGGTGCCGGCGCTGGCGTACGCGTGCGGGCGCGCGGCCACGGAGCAGGCGACGGCGCGTACGGAGCGGGAGCCGACGCGGGGGCGTACGGCGGGCGCGCGGCACCGGTCGGGCAGGTGAGGCGTACGCGCCGGGTGCGGCGGACGGGGGCCTGAGCGGGCCGGGCGCGCGGCCGTACGGGCCGGGCAACGGGCCGTGGCGGCGCGGGAGTCGCGGCCCGCACCGCCACGGCCCGTACGGGTGCGGCCGCCGTCAGCCCCGGCTGACCGCCGCCAGGATCTCCGGCAGCCGCGCCGCCGTCCGCGGCGCCATCACGCGCAGCGTCACGGCGCACACGCCCGCGCCGTACAGCACGCCCGCGGGCAGCACCACCCACAGCGCGCCGTGCGCGTCCGACACGTGCAGCCAGACCGTCAGCGCCAGCAGCGGCGCGCAGGCGAGGGCGCCGCCCAGCATGCCGCCGAATATGCTCAGGTACGCCAGCGAGCCCTGGCCGGGCGCGACGTTCTTGGTGCCCTCCTCCGGGATCGAGTACGCGAAGTACGTCGACGAGCAGACGCCCGTGGCCAGCAGCACCCCGAGCAGCCCGAGCGCCAGCCCCAGCACCTCCGGCAGCCGGTCCCACGCCCCGAGCAGCAGCGCGGAGAGCACCGACACCGCGCACACGTACGGCACGGCGACCAGCGCGATGGCGAGCATCCGCGCGCGCAGCTCCACGTACGCGTCGCGGGTGGAGGCGATCGTCGAGGCGACCATCCAGAAGCCGGAGTGGTCCTGCCCGAACTGGTTGTACATCTGGATGCCGAGCATGCCCGCCGCCCAACAGGCGTTGTACGGGCTGCCGTTGCCCTGGATCGCGAAGACGACCGGCAGCAGCACCCCGACGCCCAGCGACGACGCCCAGCCGACCTTCGTCTTCGGGTCGCGCCAGGCGTAGCGCAGGGTGCGGACGATCACCGCGCCCGTACGGCCCTCCGGCAGCAGCGCGAGGGGCCCGCGGACCGCCGTGCCGCGCGTGGCGCCGGTCGGCTCCTCGGCGGCCTGGAGCGTCGACACGTCCGGCGACACCATCAGCCGGTGCAGCGTCCGCTGCCACCACCACAGGGTCACCGCCAGCGCGGCGCAGGAGAGCGCGAACTGCGCGAGCGCCAGGGCGTACTCGCCGTCGCTCACGGCCCGTACGGCGCCCACCGCGGCGGCGGGCGGCACCCAGCGGAGGACCTCGGCGGCGGGCTCCAGCACGGACAGGCCGTCGGGCTCGGACAGCTTCTGGAGGCCCAGGTTGACGACCTGGGCGCCGACCGCGATCAACAGGCCGCTGAGGACGGCGAGATCGCGGCCGCGGCGGCTGGTGAGCAGCCGTACGTTCGCCGTCGCGACCGCGCGCGCGAACGCCACGCACGTCAGCAGCGTCAGCGGCAGCGCGAGCAGCGCCACGACCGCCGCCGCCGGGCCGTGCGCGACGGCGACGACCGCGCCGAGCAGCAGCGTGCACGTGAACGCCGGGCCGATGCCCACCAGCGAGGCCCCGAGCATCGCGCCGACGAGCCGCTGCGGGCGCAGCGGCAGCATCGCCAGCCGCGTCGGGTCGAGCGTCTCGTCGCCGTCCGCGAAGAACAGCGGCATCACGGCCCAGCCCAGCGCCAGCAGCGCGGTGAGCGGGACGACGACGGCCTCCGCGTACTCGTTGCCGCGCAGCAGCACCAGCCCGAGCAGTTGGAAGGCGGCGACGAGCGCGGCCAGCACGATGGAGGTGACGAACGCGGCGGTACGGCCGGTGGACTGGCGCAGCCCGTTCCGCAGCAGCGAGAGCTTGATCCGTACGAAGACGGACAGGAGCGTCGCGGCGGAGACGGTGGCGGTGGGGGCACGGCCCGGTACGGGCGCGGGTCCGGTCGCCGGTCCGGGCACGGCGCTCACCGGGCGTCCCCGCCCAGCCAGTCGAGGCTGTCCCCGGCCGTGGCGGACGTACCGGCGCGGGCGCCGACCAGTTCCAGGAACGCCTCCTGGAGCGAGCCCGCGTCGCCCCGCACCTCCGCCAGCGTGCCGTGCGCGCGGATGCGGCCGGTGGCCAGCACCGCGACCCAGTCGCAGAGCGACTCGACCAGCTCCATCACGTGGCTGGAGAAGACGACGGTCGCGCCCGAGCCCGTGTAGCGCTCCAGCACGCCCCGGATGGTCTGCGCGGACACCGGGTCGACGCCCTCGAACGGCTCGTCCAGGAACAACACTTCGGGGTTGTGCAGCAGCGCGGCGGCCAGCCCGATCTTCTTGCGCATGCCGGTGGAGTAGTCGATGACGAGCTTGCTCTGCGCGCCCGCCAGGTCGAGCACGTGCAGCAGCTGCGACGTACGGCGCTCCACCTCGGCGTCGGGGAGGCCGCGCAGGGCGCCCATGTAGGTGAGGAGTTCGCGGCCGGAGAGCCGTTCGAAGAGGCGCAGGCCCTCGGGCAGCACGCCTATCCGGGACTTGACCGCGACCGGGTCCTGCCACACGTCGTGCCCGGCGATGCGCACGGTGCCGGAGTCCGGCCGCAGCAGGCCCGTCACCATGGAGAGGGTGGTGGTCTTGCCCGCGCCGTTCGGGCCGACGAGGCCGACGAACTGGCCCGCCGGGATCTCCAGGTCGATCCCGGCGACGGCGACCTGCTGCCCGAACTCCTTGCGCAGGCCCCGGATGCTGACGGCGGGCACCGCGTCCGTACGCGCCGCCGCGTCCGTACGCTCCGCCGGGGCGCCGTCGCCCGTACCGCCGAACTCCGGGCCTCCGGGGTCCGTACCGCCGGGTCCCGTGCCGTCCCGCCCCGTACCGTCCTGGTCGCCTGCCATGCCGCCGCGCCTTCCGCCGTCCCCGTGGGCCGTGGGGGACGTGCCGCGCCCCCCGCCGGCGTCCACCATAGCCACGGGCCCGGGGACGGCCACGGGTGCGGGGCGGCGGCGTACGCGCGGGGCGGCCCGCCCGTACGGCCCGCGCGGGGGCCCGCGTACGCCCGCGCCCGTACGCCGCGACCCGGGCCGGGTCAGCCGACCGGCGGCAGCGTCGCCTGGAGGAAGGGCTCGACGACGCGCCGCCAGCCCTCCGGCTGGTCGTAGTGGATCAGGTGACCGGCGTCGGGGACCTCCGCGTAGATGCCACGGGGCAGCACGCGCACCATCTCCTGCGCCTCCGCCCGCCCCAGCTCGCCGTCGATGCCGCGCACGACGAGCGTCGGGCACTGCACCTGCGCCAGCTCGTCCCAGTGCGCGTCGTGCACCCAGGTCTCGCGGGCCCGCAGCATGTGCTCCGTGGAGAACACCGGCCGCCAGCCGTCCGCCGCCTCGGTCATGACCTCCGCGAAGAACTTCCCGCGCGACGGCCGGGGCCGCTCCAGCCGCGGATCGTCCTCGCCGAACCACTTGCGCACGTCCGCGAGCGTCGCGAACGGCACCGGCCACGACTCGTACCAGGCGGCCCACTCGCGCTGCGACTGCTCACCGAGCGCGGACGCCCGCATGTCGCAGATCACCAGGGACTGCACCAGGTCGGGGCGCTTGGCGGCGAGCTGCCAGGCCGTCAGGGCGCCCATGGAGTGGCCGACGAGGGCGAGCGGGGCGAGGTCGAGCTGCTCGATGGCGGCCTCGGCGTCGGCGACGTACGACTCCCGGTCGTACCCGGCGTCCTCCGGCTTGTCGCTGCGGCCGTGGCCGCGCTGGTCGAGACCGATGGCGTGGTAGCGGGAGGAGAGCCAGCGCGCGGTGTCGGCCCAGTGCGCGGCGCGGCCCATCAGGCCGTGCAGGAGGAGTACGCCGTGGGGTTTGCGCGGGCCGCCCGACGCCGGGTCGGCGGGCCCGTGCTCCGCGCGGTGCTCCCCGTCCGGCTCGTGCCCGCCCTTGGGCGGGTCCGCGAACTCCCACGCGGCGAGACGGATTCCCTCCCGCCCCGTCACGTCGATACGTCGCACCATGCGTCCTGGCACCCCCACTCCGTCTGACCGCTGCGCAGATTATCGAACTTCTATTCGAACAAACCGTGCTTCCCGCCAACACCCCTCGTTCGAGTGACCGCGCCCCGGGGTTGGCCACGGGCCCCGGGGGGAGACAGTCTCCGGAGAGGGGGACCGACCTCGGGTGCTCGGGGCTCCGGGTCGGCGCGGGGGGGGGCACGAGGGGGCGGGGCTCCGGCCGCCGAAAGCACCGGAACCCCGCCTTCCGGCCCATCCCGCACCGACTGCCGTACAGCTCACGGACCGCGCCATCACCGGCTCCCCTCCGCCCGCCTCTCCGTGCGTAGCGACAGGGTGACACGACGCGGTCATCACCGCTCGCATTCCGGCAACTTGGTTGGACGTAAAGGGAGTTGGCCGGTCACGCACGGCGGACGACGCGCGGCCCCGGAGCTCCCCGGCCCTCACCCGCCCCCGTGCGTACGCGGCCCCCGCACCCGCCCCGTCGGCGTCCGGCCGCGGCGTCAGCGCTTGGCCACGAAGACGTGCGCCGCGACCCCCGGCTCCAGCTCCGCCGCCTCACCGCTGCTGCCCACGTGCACGCTCCCCGCGGTGCCCGTCGTCACGCTGACCACCGCGCCCGGCTGCACACCGGCCCGCCGCAGCGTGTACATCAGCTGGGCGTCCGCCTGGATCGGCTCCCCGATGCGGCGCACCACCACGTTCTTCCCGTCCGCGCCCGGCCGCAGCTCCGAGAGGCTGACCATGCCGTCGTCCAGGAACGGGTCGGCCTCCGCCTTCTCCCCCAGCTCCTCCAGCCCGGGGATCGGATTGCCGTACGGCGACTCGCTCGGGTGCCGCAGCAGCTCCAGCACGCGGCGCTCGACGGCCTCGCTCATCACGTGCTCCCAGCGGCACGCCTCCGCGTGCACCTGCTCCCACTCCAGGCCGATCACGTCGACCAGCAGGCACTCCGCGAGCCGGTGCTTGCGCATCACGCGCGTCGCCAGCCGACGGCCCTCGTCGGTCAGCTCCAGGTGCCGGTCGCCCGCCACCGTGACCAGGCCGTCCCGCTCCATCCGCGCCACCGTCTGGCTCACCGTGGGGCCGCTCTGGTCGAGCCGCTCCGCGATGCGGGCACGCATGGGCACGACGCCCTCCTCCTCCAGCTCGAGGATGGTGCGGAGATACATCTCCGTGGTGTCGATCAGTCCGGACATGCGCGCCCCTCGTCAGTTCGTGCGGTGGCCCTGCCCCAATTCTGACGCATCGCACCGACAACCGTGCGGGTCCGGTCGGTTTGCCGTATTGACAGCGCACTGGTCCAGACCTCAACGTGAGCGCGGCAGCGGCCGCGGCCCCCCGGCACAAGGCCATCACCCCGACCCGAAAGGCCGCGTGTCATGGGCCAGAACGAGCTTGCGGCGGACTTCTTCGATGCGGCGATCGGCCTGTTGCGGCAGGTCAGAGACGCGGAGGCGGACAGCGTACGGGCCGCGGGCGAGCTGGTCGCGGACACCGTCGAGGAGGGTGGCCGCCTCTTCGCGTTCGGCGCCGGGCACTCGGCGCTCCCCGCGCAGGACGTCGTCTACCGCGCGGGCGGCTTCGCCGTCATGAACCTGCTGTCGGTCCCCGGCATGGTGGGCGTGGACGTGCGGCCCGCCACCCTCGGCAGCGCGCTCGAACGCGTCGAGGGGCTGGCCACCACCGTCCTGGACGCCGGACCGGCGCGCTCCGGCGACCTGCTGGTGCTGATCTCGCTGTCCGGCCGGAACGCGTTCCCGGTGGAGCTGGCGCGGCACGCCCGTTCGCTCGGGATGAAGGTGGTCGGCGTGACCTCGGTGGCGTACGCGCGGGAGACCACGCCGCGGAACCCGTCGGGCACGTTCCTCAAGGACCACTGCGACGTGGTCCTCGACAGCCACATCCCGGTCGGTGACGCGGAGTTGACCGCGCCGGGCATCCCGGCGCCGTTCGCGCCCGCCTCGACCGTCGTCACCAGCGCGCTGATGCAGGCGGTGATGGCCACCGCGGCGGGCGCGCTCGCCGCGCGGGGTGTCACGCCGCCGCTGCTGCGCTCCGGGAACGTGGACGGGGGCCTCGCCTGGAACGACAAGGTGATGGCGGAGAACGCGGACCGGATCTTCCACCACCACTGAGCGGCACGCGGGACACGGCACGCGGGGCACGGACGGACCCGCGCGCCGCCCGGTGCGCGGAACCCGGGCGGCGCGCGGTCGTACGGGCGGCGGCCGTACGTGCGTCGGAACTGCCGTACGCCGTACGGCAGTCACGCCCTACGGGTCGCCGACCCGCCCGTCAGGCCCCGCAGTTGCCCTGCGTCGCCTCTCCGGCGAAGCGGGCGCCGAGCCAGTCCAGCGCCGGCCCGTTGCCCTCGATCGCCGCCTGTACGTGGGCGGCGCCGGGGAACGACTGCCACTGCACCGCCACGCCCTGGTCGCACCAGGCGCCGCGCAGCCCCGTGCCCAGCTCGTACGGGATCGTGGTGTCGGCCTCGCCGTGGTAGAGGAAGACGGGTGCCGACGGCTTCTTCGTGCCGATGTCGTTGGCGCCGATCTTCTCCTTCCAGTCGGGCTGTTCGAGGGGGTTGCTGACGGTGTAGTCCTCGATCTTCTTGCCCTTGGCGGCCTCCTGGATCTCCCCGAGGCAGCCCTCCCGCACCGTCTCGACGAGCGCGCGGCCGTCGTCGTTCAGGTACTTGTCGAGGTCCAGCTCCGGGTAGGCGGTGTCGTGGCCGATGGCGGCCATCGCGATGTACCCGGCCTCGTCACCGCCGTTGACGTGCTCGGCGACCTTCATCAGGTCGGCCGGGACGCCGCCGCTCGCCGTGCCCTTGACCTTCAGCTCCGGGGCGTACGACGGCTGGAGCTCCGCCGCCCAGGCGCTGGCCTGGCCGCCCTGCGAGTAGCCCATGATGCCGACGGGCGACTCGGTGCTGACGCCCAACTGCTGTGCCTCGGGCATGCGTTGGGCCGCGCGGGCCGCGTCGAGGAGGGCGGTGCCCTCGGCCTGCGCGACGGTGTACGTGTGGTCGCCGGGGGTGCCGAGGCCCTCGTAGTCGGTGACGGCGACGGCGAAGCCCCGCACGAGCGCCGCGTTGATCAGCGGCGCCTCGGTCGTGCTGCCGTCGTGGAACCCGGCGGAGGGCGCGCACTTGTCGCCCATGCCGACCGAGCCGGCCGCGTACGCGACGAGCGGGCGGGGGCCGGTCTTGCCGTCCTTGGGCACGACGACGGTGCCCGAGACGGTGTTCTCCCCGCCGGTGGCGGTGGTCGAGGTGTACTGGATCTTCCAGGCGGTGGCGTCGGCCGGGTAGCCGGGCCAGTACTGGAAGTCGGTGGGCTCCGAGCTGACGACGTCCCCGGGCGCCGCCGTGTCCGGCGCTTCGGGTGCGGCGGTCGGCTGCTGCGCGTGCGCGCCGCCCGTACCCCCGAGCACACCCAGGACGGACAGCGCGAGCGCGGCGGTGACCGCCCCCGCTCTGTGCCGTCGGGGCGCCGGTGATGAGGTCTTCATACGGGTCTCCCAACTCTCCTGCGACAGGGGTGGTGGGCAGCACCGTACTGACTCGTCAGTAGCGCCGCCATGGTGCGTGCGGTCAATTCCCCCGTACGCGTACGTCCGTACGGGCACGGGGCGCGTACGGGCGTCGGCGCGCGTACGGGCCCCGGCTCACCGTTCCGGCTCCGGCCCGCGTACGGCGTCCGCGGCGCGGGCCGCCAACCGGCGTGTGGCGCGGGCCAGTTCGGGCGGTGACTCCACCGCGTACGGGACGCCGACCGCCGCGACGGCGCCCGCGAGCCAGTCCCAGTCGTCCGGGCCGGTGACGTAGCGGCAGCGGTCCGGGCCCGCGGGGCGGAGCGTCCCGGCGCGGGCCGCGAGCGCGCGGGCGACCCGCGCGGCCGGGGCCTCGAACAGCACCGACCCCACCGGGGCGGCGCCCTCGCCGCCCGCCTCCGAGCCCGTCGCCGGGTACGCCGCCGCGAAGACGGGCCCCGCGCCGGGCGGCGGGGGTGGGCGCGGCACGAAGGTGCTGCCGGGGACGGCGACGCGGCGCACCCGGTCGAGGCGGAAGGCGCGCCAGGCGGCGCGGTCGAGGTCCCAGGCGAGCAGGTACCAGCGGTCGGCGCACAGCACCTGCCGGTACGGCTCGACGCGGCGTTCGCGTTCCCGCCCGTCGCGGCCGGTGTGCAGGAAGCGCGCGTGGCAGCGGACGTGCGCGGCCGAGGCGAGCAGCCCGAACGCAGCGAGCCCGCCCGCGCCGTCGCCGCCCGCCGGGCCGAACCCCCGCGCGGCGGGCGCGGATTGGGTCGCGGGCCCCGCCGACTCCCGTGCGGCGGGCGCCGGTTCGGTCGCGGCGCGCACCGCGCCCAGCCGGGGCCGCAGCCGGTCCGGCAGGCTCCGTTCGATGCGGCGCAGCGCCGTCGCCGCGGGCCCCTCCCCCGCACCCGCGGCGTCGCCCGCCGCCGTCTCGTGCGCCGCGACGTGCCGCAGCCCGACGACCGCGGCGACGGCCTCCTCGTACGACAGCGCCAGCGGCGGCACCTCCCGGCCGGGCAGCAGGCGGTAGCCGCCGCCGGTGCCGCGCGCGGCCGCGACCTCGTAGCCGAGGCCGCGCAGCCGGTCGATGTCGCGGCGGAGCGTGCGCGGCGGCACGCCGAGCGCGGCGGCCAGCGCGGGCCCGCTCCAGACGCGCCGGGACTGGAGGAGCGACAGCAGGTCCAACACGCGCGTGCTCGGACTTCCCATCCGCGCAGCGTGGCATTGCGGCCGGGATCCGGCCACAAGGTTCCGTACGGTCCGGGGGAGAGCACCGCGCACGAAGCCACGGACGGAAGGACCAGCGACATGACCATCGCCGTCACCACCCCCACCGGCCACGTCGGCTCCCGCGTCGTACGGCTGCTGCTCCAGGCGGGCGTACGGCCGCGGCTCCTCGTCCGCGACCCCGCCCGGCTCGACGCGGCGACCCGCGAACGCGCCGACGTACGGCGCGGGGACCTGACCGACGCGGCGTTCGTACGGGAGGCGGTCGCGGGCGCCCGCAGCGTCCTGTGGGTGGACCCGACGCCGCACACCTGCGCCGAACCCGTCGAGACCTCGCGGCGTACGGGCACGGCCGTCGCGGACGCCGCCCGCGCGGGGGACGTGGGGCGGGTGGTGCTGCTCAGCAGCGTCGGCGCGGAGAAGCGGCACGGCGCGGGGCACCTCGACGGGCTGGCGCGGATCGAGGAGCAGCTCGACGCGAGCGGCGCCGACGTGCTCCACCTCCGCTGCGGCTACTTCTTCAGCAACCTCGCCCTCGACCTCGCCGGACTCGCGGACGGCGTGCTCACCACCTCCGCCGACCCGCACCGGCCGCTGCCGTGGGTCGCGCCGGGCGACATCGGCGAGGTGGCCGCCGCCCGGCTCCTCGCGGACGGCTGGCGGGGGCGCGTGGTGCAGGCCGTGCACGGGCCGGAGGACCTGAGCTTCACGGACGTGGCGACGGTCCTCACCGGCGCGCTCGGGCGGCCCGTACGGCTGAACGCGGTCGGGGACGACGACGTACGCGCGACGCTGCGGGCGGCGGGGCTGCCGCCGGGCGCGGTGGAGGGGATCGTCGGCATGACGGCGGGCACCCGCGACCTGGTGCCGGAGCAGCCGCGCGACGTCGTCACCACGACGCCCACCACGCTGGCGGGCTGGGCGTACGCGCACCTGCGCCCGCTCCTGGCCTGACCACGCGCGCCCCCGGGCCCCGGGGACGCCCGCCCGTCAGGCGCGCGGCAGGACGTGCGCCAGGTCGACGGCGGCGGCGACGCGTACGGCGACGTCCTCCGCGTACGTCGCGTCCACCCGGTCGAAGCCCCGGCGGCTCGCGCCCCGCAGGAACGTGGCGACGCCGAGCGTACGGCCGCGGCTGCGCAGCACCACGCACAGCCCGTGCACGGTGCCCTCCGGCCACTTCCGCGCGGCCGCCCAGTCCGCGAGGGCGTCCCCGATCCCCTGCTCGCCGGAGCGGCCCTGCTGGAGGGCGGAGGCGGCGACGCCGCCGATGCTGGTACGGACGGAGCCGCCGCGTTCCAGCGCCTGGACGGCGGGGTGGCTGCCGCCGTAGCCCACGGGTATGCCGTGCCACACGTCCGGCTCGACGGGCGGGCAGGGCCCGGGGACGGTGGTGGGCGTCGCGGCGGCCCGTACGAGCCGGGCGGAGGCGGCGGACGCGCCGGGGCCCGTGACCGGGGCGCCGGATGTCGCGCCGCCGGGGGTGCCGGAGGTCGCGGCGTCCGCGCCCGGGTGCGGGTACGGGTCCGCGACGAGGTCGAGCAGCGCGTGGTCCGCGAAGCCCGCGAGGGCGAAGTCCAGATGGACGGTCGCGGCCTCCATCGGGTCCTCGCACTCGGCGGCGGCCCGCGCGGCCCGGTGCAGCTGGTTGTCGCGGAAGCGGAGGCGGGCGACGTCCTGCTCGTTCCGCTTCGGCTGCGTCACGTCCTGGAACAACCAGGCCACCCCCAGCGGCACCGGCTCCTCCGCGAGCGGCGAGGCCAGCCGCAGGAAGCCGCTGCGCCAGCAGCGCCGCGCGGCGCCCTCCGCGTCGTCCCGCGCGCTCTCGGCGCCGACCGCGCTCCCGCCGCCGCCACCGGCGTCCCGGTCGGCGCGGAGCGTCACCCACAGCTCGGTGGGCGCGGGCGGGGTGCCCTGCGAGAGGACGTGGTGGAGCGCGTTCTCCAGCTCCTCCAGGCCCTGGTCGAGCAGTTCGCCGAGCGGCCGTCCGAGCATCGCGGCGCGGGGCGCCCGCAGGGAACGGGCCGCGTGCGCGTTGACGACGACCGGCCGCAGGTCCGCGTCCACGAGGACCACGCCCCAGGTGGCGTCCTCGAACAGCGCCTCGCTGAGCGCGATCGAACGCTCCAGGTCGATCTGGGTGTGCACCTCGCTGAACGCGCAGTACACGCCGGAGGCGCTGCCGTCCGTCCCGTTCACCCCCGACGACTGGGTGCGGACGAGCACGCGGCGGCCGTCCTTCGTCAGCAGCGCGAACTCGTGCACCTGGCGGCCCGGCGCCTCCATCGCGCCGAACAGCCGCCCCTCCACGTCCGGGGCGTCGGCCTTGAGCACCGCCCAGCCCGCGAGTCCGCGGCGGCCGACGGCCTCCTCCTGGGTCCAGCCGAGGATGCGTTCCGCCTCGCGGTTCCAGTGGGTGACGACACCGTCGGCGTCGAAGGCGCAGAGGGCCGCGTCCATGCCGTCGAGCAGTGCGGCGAGCAGCAGTTCGTCGTCCGCGCCGCCGCCCCCGGGCCGGTCACCGGCCGCGCCGTCTCCCGGCACCGCACGTCCTCCGCCGCCTGAGGCGGAGTGTTCGGAGTGGGTCTCGGACTGAGCGGTCACCTGGCACCCCCTGCTGGACGACGCCTGCTACGAACGCGCGGCACGCACGGATCATTCAACTCGAACGTGACTCAGGGCACACCCGGTTCCCGCAAATCGTTGCCGCCCCGAAATTCCCTTGCGGGCCCCCGCGCCCCTTGCCTAGCGTGCGGGGTACACGAGAAGGGAGGTGGTTCGGCCAGATGTACGACAACCGGACGCGTGAGGTGACTGCGGCCTAGGGGCCGTCGTCACAGCGTGACGCCGGCTCCGCCGGCCAATCCCATTGCAGTCACCCGGCCCGTGGGCCCGTCGGACTCGTCCGACCGGCGCCCTTCCGCCGCCCCGAGGTTCCGCCTCGGCGCCCGGAGGGGAGCAGCCCACGGGCCGCCTGCTGTCCGCGACCCGTTTCCCGGGTCCGTTCCCGTACGGGTCCCGCCCGGGGCCTGACAGCGGCACCTGACCACGGCGCCTCACACCGCCTAGCCGCGCCCGTACGCGTTCCCGCCCGCCCCGTGCCGCCCCAGCGTGCGGACGAGCACGCCGAGCAGGGCCGCCTGCACCAGCGCGGAGAGGACGACCGAGACGAGCAGCAGCGCGCCGGACGTCTCGCCGCCGGGTACGAGGCTCTCGGCCGCGAGGGGCAGCATGACCGTGGGGAACGTGAGCAGCACCATCCACACCCCGGCCAGCGACGCGTCGGGGTGGCTGACGAAGGCGGCGTCGACCAGCGCGAACACGAACGCCGCCGCGACCAGCCCGAGGTAGGCGAGCGGGACCGGGTGGCCGAGTACGTGGCGGGCGCGGCCGTACAGGTGGTGCGCGGCGCCGCCCAGTCGCGTGCGGATGTCCATGGTGGTTCCTCCCGGCTGCTCCGGACCGGTTGCCGCGCGCCCGCCGGATCGCGGGCGCGTCCGCCGGAGCGGTACGTGCTTCCAGCGTGCGCCGGGCCCGTACGCGGCGCCTGAGTACGGATACTCATTCGAGTACGCGCGCACCCGTGCGAGCGACGTCCCGCCGGGTGGGACGGGGTCAGGGGCAGAGCCGTTCGACGTCCCAGCCCGCGTCCGTACGGACGTAGCGCAGCCGGTCGTGCAGCCGGTTCTCGCGGCCCTGCCAGAACTCGACGGAGTCGGCGGCCACCCGGTAGCCGCCCCAGTGCGGCGGCGCGGGCACGTCCTCGCCCTCCGGGTAGCGGGCGGCCAGCTCCGCGTACATCCGGTCCAGCTCCTCCCGGGCGGCCACGCGCGAGGACTGCTCGCTGGCCCAGGCGCCCAGCTGGGAGCCGTGCGGGCGGGTACGGAAGTACGCGGCGGTCTCGTCGCGGCCGATGTGCTCGGCGCGGCCGGACACGATGACCTGGCGGGCCACCCCGTGCCACGGGAAGAGGAGCGACACCAGCGGGTTCCCCGCGATCTCGCGGCCCTTGCGCGAGCCGTGGTTGGTGAAGAAGACGAAGCCGCGCTCGTCATACCGCTTGAGCAGCACCGTACGGGAGCTGGGGCGGCCGTCGGGCGCGGCGGTCGAGAGGATCATCGCGTTCGGCTCGTGCAGGCCGCTCCCGGCGGCCTCCTCGAACCAGCGGGTGAACTGCGCGTACGGTTCGGGCGCCAGCGCGTCCTCGTCGAGCCCCCGCGCGCGGTACCGCGCGCGCATCGCGGCGGGGTCGAGGGTCGGTTCGTCCGCGAGGGCGCGGGCGCGGGCTCGGGCGGCACGGGCTGGGGCGTCGTCGGCTTGTGGCACGCGCATATCTTGTCGTACCGACCGCGGAGAAGTGCGGGTCCTCCCGCTCTTCGCCGGGCGTACACCTGCCGGAGCGGCATCGCGCCGTGTGCCGCCTCTCACCGATCGGCGCCCGCCCCGTACCCGTGGAAACCGCTTCAGGCCCGCTGTGGCCTCCGTACACCGCGCGTTATCGTGGCCGTCCGGCCGCGCGGGCGGACCGGACGGGCGGGACGGACCGCGCGACCCCGACCGCGCGCGGGGGTACGGCGGCCCGGGTGGCCCGTACCCGTACGAGGGCGGAGGCCGCGTCCCCGAGGCCGTACCGCGCCCGGGGCCCCGGAGGCGCGCACGGGCGCGGCGACCACGCCCACCGGCGCGGTCACGACCGCGCGCACGACCACGACCACGAAGCACGCTCACGACCACGAGGAGCCGCCTGATGTCCGATTTCGTACCCGGCCTGGAGGGCGTCGTCGCGTTCGAGACGGAGATCGCGGAGCCCGACAAGGAGGGCGGCGCGCTCCGCTACCGCGGCGTGGACATCGAGGACCTCGTCGGGCACGTCTCCTTCGGGAACGTGTGGGGCCTGCTGGTCGACGGCGCCTTCAACCCCGGCCTGCCGCCCGCCGAGCCGTTCCCCATCCCGGTGCACTCCGGCGACATCCGCGTCGACGTGCAGTCGGCGCTGGCGATGCTCGCGCCCGTGTGGGGGCTGCGCCCGCTGCTGGACATCGACGAGGCGCAGGCGCGCGAGGACCTGGCGCGGGCGGCCGTCATGGCGCTGTCGTACGTGGCGCAGTCCGCGCGCGGGCAGGGCCAGCCGATGGTGCCGCAGCGGGAGATCGACAAGGCCGACACCGTCGTGGAGCGCTTCATGCGCCGGTGGCGCGGCGAGCCGGACCCGAAGCACGTCGCGGCGGTGGACGCGTACTGGACGTCGGCCGCCGAACACGGTCTGAACGCCTCGACGTTCACCGCCCGCGTCATCGCCTCCACCGGCGCGGACGTCGCCGCGTCGCTGTCCGGGGCGGTCGGCGCGATGTCCGGGCCGCTGCACGGCGGGGCGCCCTCGCGGGTGCTCGGCATGATCGAGGAGATCGAGCGCACGGGCGACGCGGTCGGCTACGTGAAGCGCCAACTCGACCGCGGTGAGCGGCTGATGGGCTTCGGGCACCGCGTGTACCGCGCGGAGGACCCGCGGGCGCGGGTGCTGCGGCGTACGGCGAAGGAGCTGGACGCGCCCCGGTTCGAGGTGGCGGAGGCGCTGGAACGGGCGGCGCTGGCGGAGCTGCACGAGCGGCGCCCGGACCGGGTACTGGCCACGAACGTGGAGTTCTGGGCGGCGATCATGCTGGACTTCGCGGAGGTCCCGGCGCACATGTTCACGTCGATGTTCACCTGCGCCCGTACGGCGGGCTGGTCGGCGCACGTGCTGGAGCAGAAGCGGACGGGTCGGCTGGTCCGGCCCTCCGCGCGGTACGTGGGGCCGGGGCCGCGCGACCCGCGGGACGTCGAGGGGTACCACGACACGGCGGGCTGAGCGGCCGTTCCCGTACGGGCGGCCCGACCCGCGACGGGCGGCCCCCGTACGGGAGTTCAGCCCGCCGGGGTCCCGGGCGCGCGGGCATCCGACGCCGCCGCGCCCGGCTCCGCCGCGTCGGCAGTGCCCGTACCGGCGGGCGTGGCCGCCGTCTCCGGGTCGGTGCCGAGCGAGTCGATCAGCGCGTCGCGGTCCGCGTTCCCGTCCGGCAGCACCAGCGCGATGCCGACGTACAGCACCAGCGACGTCACCAGCGGCAGCCCCACGACGGTCGCCTGCGCCTGGCCGTCCAGCACCCACTTGACGACCGTCCACACCCCCATGCCACCGGCCCAGGAGACGAGGGCGGCGAGCGGTCCGGCCGTACGGAACCAGGGCAGCATGCCGAGCATCAGCGGGATGGAGATGGGCCCCATGGTCGCGGCGACCATGGACACCACGACGTCGAGGACGAAGCCCTCACCGCCCGTCGCGATGGCGATCGTCATGCTGAACGCGACGAAGACGACGGTCGTGACCCGCGCGAACGTCAACTGGGCGGACTCCGCGAGGGACTTGACCCGCGGCACCAGTACGGGCGCGATGTCGCGGGTGATGACGGCGGTGATGACGTTGGTGTCGGAGGCCACCATGGACATGGTGTTGGAGAAGAACCCGGCCAGCAGCAGCCCGATGAGCCCGGCGGGCAGCAGCTCCTGGGCCATCTCGATGTAGGACCGCTCGGAGTTCTCCAGGCCGGGGACGATCAGCGGCGCCGCGAACATCGGCAGGAAGAGGATGAACGGCCACACCAGCCACAGCCCGCTGGACAGCAGCGCCGAGCGCCGGGCCTGGGAGCCGGAGGGCGCGGACATGTAGCGCTGGGCGAGGTTCCACATGCCGCCGTTGTACTCGAACGTCTTGACCAGCAGGAACGCCATGATCAGCGTCGTGGAGACGGGCCCGGCGACCGGGTCGGAGTGGCTCTCCGGCAGGTCGTCCCACATCGTCCAGAGCGAGGAGAAGCCGCCGAGTTCGCTCATCGTGGCGAACAGCATGGTGAACCCGGCGGTCAGTTGGATGAGGAACTGCCCGAAGTCCGTGAGCACGTCGGCCCACAGGCCGCCGACGGCCATGTACGCCATGGTGGCGACGCCCGTGATGCCGATGCCCCACGCCATCGGGATGTCCGCGAAGCCCTGCAACAGCACGGAGATCGCGACCCACTTGGAGGCGATGTCCACGACCTTGAGCGCCGCGCCGCTGTACGCGAGGACCTGTTGCGTGGGCAGGTCGTAGCGGCGGGCGAGGTACTCCAGCGGGGACTTGACGCCGTGCTTGGAGCGGAGCCGGTTCCAGCGCGGGGCGAACAGGAAGGCGCCGACGCCGACGCCGAGTCCGATGGTCAGCGCCCACCAGACGTACACGGTCAGCCCGTGGTCGTACGCGACGGCCGCGAAGGCGACGAAGAGGACGGCGCTGTAGCCGGACACGTGGTGCGAGATGCCGGAGAGCCACCAGGGGATGCGGCCGTCGCCGGTGAAGAAGTCGGCGATGTTCCGCACCCGGCGCTTCGACCACCAGCCGATCGCGACCATCACGAAGAAGTAGGCACCGATCACGACCCAGTCGATGACGGACATCAGCAACTCTCCCTGTTGTTCACTGACATGAACAAACACCAGATGCCTGAACAGCCTTGGTCACAGTAGGAGGGGCCCATGGGGGCGTCAAGACTCCTGACACGGACGGCATTCACGCGTCTGAACGGGGTACGGATCAGGGGCGCACGCCGCCGAACTCGCTTCGGCGGTACGGGGGTTGTGGCGTACGCGGGCCGGGAGGGGCGCGGCTCAGCGGCCGAGCACGTCGTCCAGGACGCGCGCCCACTGCGCGACGACGCGGCTCCTGCGCGCGCTGTCGTCGCTGAGCAGGTTGGCCAGACCGAGCCCGCGCGCCATGTCCAACAGGCCCTGCACGGTCTCCCGTACGCCCGGCTCCCGCTCGTCCGCGCCCAGCAGCCCGACCGCCATCCGGTGCGTCTCCCGGCCGATGCGGGACTCCAACGCGCCCACGCGCGGGCCGAGTTGCGGCTCGTACGAGGCGGCCACCCACAGTTGCAGGGCGGCGCGGAACAGCGGCCCCGTGTAGAGCGCCACGATCTGCTCGACGGCCGCGTGCGTGCTGCCCGGCGCGGGCAGGTCGCGGAGCGCCGCCGAACGCTCCTCGGCCACGTACTCCACCGCCGCCGTGAACAGGTCCTCGCGCGTGGGGAAATGGTGCTGCGCCGCGCCGCGCGAGACGCCCGCGTGCTCCGCGACGACCGTGACCGTACTGCCCGACCAGCCGCGTTCCGCGAGGCAGGTCACGGCGGACTCCAGCAGCCGCTGCCGGGTGGCGCGGCTGCGGTCCTGCTTCGGGGGCGCGCCGCGCGCGGTCAGCTCACCCATCGCGGTTCCCGTCGTTCGAGGAAGGCGGTCATGCCCTCGCGTGCCTCCTCGGAGGCGAAGAGGCGCGCGGAGCGCTCCGCGAGGCTATCGGTCCCCTCGTCGAACGCCCGCAGCACCTCCGCCGTGGCCAGCCGTTTCGACTCGGCGAGGCCCTGCGGCGAGCCGCGCCGCAACCCGTCCAGCACGGGTGCCAGCGCCGCGTCCGGGTCGTCGGCCGCGAGGGTCACCAGGCCGATACGGGCGGCCTCGGCGGCGTCGAAGCGTTCACCGGTGAGGAAGTACCGCCCCGCCGCGCGCGGTTCGAGGCGCGGCAGCAGCGGCATCGAGATGACGGCGGGCGCCAGCCCGATCCGCGCCTCCGTGAACGCGAACGTCGCGCCCGGCCCCGCCACCGCGATGTCGCACGCGCCCAGCAGGCCCGTGCCGCCCGCCCGTACGTGCCCGTCCGCCCGGCCGACCACCGGCTTCGGGAAGGCGACGAGCGCGCGGAGCAGCCGCGCCAGGTCCAGCGCCGCGCCCGCCCCGTCCCGTGGCGCGGCCGCCGCCTCGCTCAGGTCGGCGCCCGCGCAGAACGTGCCGCCGGTGTGCGTGAGCAGCACCGCGCGCGTGGCGTCGTCCCGTTCGGCCGCCGCGAGCGCCGCGTACAGCTCCGCGACGAGGCGCACGGACAGCGCGTTGCGGTTGTGCGGCGAGTCCAACGTGACGGTGGTGACGCCGCGTTCGTACGCCGTACGCACCAGCGGCGTGGTCGCCGCCGCCTCGTCGTGGTCCTCGGGTGTGCCCTGCTGCGTCGTCACGAACGCCGCTCCCTCTCCCGTTCCCTGTCCCGCAGCTGCCGCCGCAGGATCTTGCCGCTGGTGGCGCGCGGCACGACGCCGACGAACTCCACGCGCCGCACCTTCTTGTACGCCGCCACGCGCTCCGCCACGTACTCCAGCACCTCCGCGGCCGACAGCCCGGAGCCACGGCGCGCGACGACGAACGCCTTGGGGATCTCGTTCCCCTCGCCGTCCGGGACGCCGATGACCGCCGCGTCCACGACACCCGGGTGCGTGAGCAGCGCGGCCTCCAGGTCGGCGGGGGCCACCTGGTGGCCCTTGTACTTGATGAGTTCCTTGACCCGGTCGACCACGTGCAGCCAGCCGTCCGCGTCCACCCGCCCGACGTCGCCGGTGTGCAGCCAGCCGTCGGCGTCGATCAGCGCGTCGGTCTCGCCCGCGCGGCCCAGGTAGCCCTTCATCACCTGCGGGCCGCGGATGAGGATCTCGCCCTCCTCGTCCACCGCCAGGTCCCGCCCGCCGTCCGTACCGTCCCCACCGCCCGTACCGTTCCCGTCGCCGCCGCCGTCCAGGGCCACGATCCGCATCTCCGTGCCGGGCAGCAGCTTCCCCACGGTGCCCGGCGGCACCTCGCGCGCGTCGCGCGGCACCACGTGCGTGCCCGGCGACAGCTCCGTCATGCCGTACGCCTGCCGCACCGACGGCAGCCCCAGCCGCCGCGCGCACAGCGCGCTCAGCCCGGCGTCGAGCGGGGCGGCGGCGCTCACCAGGTGCTCGACGGACGACAGGTCGTACGCGTCGACCACCGGGTGCTTCGCGAGCGCCAGCACGATCGGGGGTGCGACGTACACGGCGTTGACGCGGTGCGTCTCGATCGCGGCGAGGAACTGCTCCAGCTCGAAGCGCGGCAGCACGATCACCGTCGCGCCCGCCCGCAGCGGGGCGTTCATCAGCGCGGTGAGCCCGTAGATGTGGAAGAACGGCAGCACCGCCAGCACCCGGTCGCCCGGCCCGCTCGGGGCGACGGGGTGCAGCTGGGCGAGGTTCGTGGCGATGTTGCGGTGGGTGAGCATCACGCCTTTGGGCGACGCCGTGGTGCCCGAGGAGTACGGCAGCACGGCCACGTCCGTCGCCGGGTCCACCACCGGGTGCGGCACGGGCGCCGTCGAGCGCCGCAGATCCCGTACGGAACGGTGGCCGTCCGCCTCGTCGCAGACGAACACCTCCCGTACGCCGCCGGTCCGTTCGGCGGCCGTACGCACCGTGTCCAGCAGCCCCGCCACGGTCACCACCCAGCGCGCGTCCGCGTCGCGCAGCTGGCGCGCGACGTCGTCGGCCGTGGCCAGCGGGTGGACGGGGGTGACGACCGCCCCGGCCATGGTCGCGGCGTAGAACACCGCTGGCCAGACGAGGCTGTTGGGGCTGTGCAGCGCGAGCACGTCCCCCGGGCGCACCCCCGCGTCCGCGAACCCCGCCGCGAGCCCGCGCGTGAACGCGGCGAGCTCCGCGTAGCTGAGCGAGCTGCCGTCCACGGCGTCGATCAGGGCCGTACGGTCCCCGTACTCGGCCGTGGAACGGGCCAACACCGCCTCGTGGATGGGCAGATCGACGGGCGGGACGTCCGCGTACTCGCTCTGGAACACCATGGCGGTCCCTCCGGTTGCGGGCCGCCGGACACCCCGGTCGGCCGGTTCGGGTGGTACGGGCCGTGCTCGTGCGCGGTGGGGGTGCGGGGGGGGTGGTGCGGTGCGGATGGGCGGGTGCGGTGCGGTGCGGTCGGTGGCCGGGCTGGGCGGGCGGTGCGGGTGGAACGGGCGGTCACGACTTCCGACAGTGGCAGCAGGCGCGGAACCAATCAAGCGTGCATGCATCATTCGTCACCCGGCGGCCCTCCACACGAGGCCGGACTTGAGCTGCCCAGAGTTTCGTAGAGTCCGATCACCGAGGCTGAGTCCGTTGGAGCCCCACAGCTGGCAGGGGAGCACAGGAGGTGTGCCGAGCGGTCCGGACACTCCACACTTCGTCGAGGTGGGGCCCGTCCGCGTAGCCTCTTGCGATGGTGACTGCTTTCGCATTCGACATCGGCGAGACGCTTGTCCGCGATGACCGCTACTGGGGTCGATGGGCCGACTGGCTGGACATCCCCCGTCACACTCTTTCCGCTCTGGTCGGTGCCGTTGTCGCCCAGGGCCGCGACAACGCAGACGCCCTTCGCATGTTGCGGCCGGACATCGATACCGCCGCCGAATACGACGCGCGCGAGGCGGCCGGCAAAGGCGAGGAGTTGGAGGAGGGGGACCTGTACCCGGACGTCCGTCCGACTCTCGGCGGTCTGCGAGCGGCAGGCTTCCGCGTCGTGATCGCGGGCAACCAGACCTCGAAGATGGGCGAGCTGCTAAGGGCGTTGGACCTGCCCGCCGACCGGATCGTCACGTCAGGCGAGTGGGGCGTCGCCAAGCCCGACCCCGAGTTCTTCGCCCGGGTGGCCGAGGCCGCCGGGGCCGCGCCTCACCAGATCGTGTACGTCGGCGACCACCCCGCCAACGACGTCGAACCAGCGCGAACGGCTGGACTGCGTACCGCGCACCTGCGGCGCGGCCCTTGGGGGAATCTGTGGGCTGACGCCCCGGAAGCGGAGGCAGCGGACTGGCGCATCGATTCGCTGCACGACCTGCTCGCCGTCGACTTCGGATAGCGGGCAAACAGCGGTCGCCCCCGCTTCCCTGCACGGAGAAGCGGGGGCGAAGCCGTACCGGCGGGTACCGTCCGAGCGGCGGCACGGAACGGAGTACAGCATGCCCGCACACGAGGATCGCGAGGTAGGGCTCAGAATCGCCGTCGCCCGACGTCTCGCCCGCATGACTCAGCAGGAGCTCGCGGACTCGTCGGCCGTCTCGTACGGCACGGTGCGCGCGGTGGAGCGTGGCGCGAGGGTGCCCAGCGACGAGGTCCTGGAAGAGCTCGGGGCTGCTCTCGGTGTCGATCCGTCTCGGCTGCGCGGCGGCCAGGGCGCCAGCGACTCCCGTATCCGCTCGATCCTCCCAGCCGTGTCCGCGACGATCGCGGCCTACGACGCTCCCTCAGACGGCTCGGTCCGGTCGGAGGGCGAACTACGTGCGGCGGTCACGGAGATGGTGACGTGGCGTCTGGGCTCCCAGTACCTGCGTGTGGCCCGGGAAGCACCGTCCCTGTTGGCCGAGTTGCTGCGCGCACTGCACGGAGCTGGAGGGCAGGAACGGCGGGAACACGCCCGGCTGCTCACCAACGCCCTGCGATCTGCGGACGCTGTGGCGTACAAGACAGGGCAGCTCGACCTGTCGGCACGACTGATCGAACTGATGCGCTGGGCTTCAGCCTTCGCCGAGGACCCTCTACTGGATGCGTCCGTGGCGTACGTACGCGGGGAAGTGTTCCTCGCCGCGCGAGCGCACGAAGCTGGCCTGCGGGTGCTGGAGGCGGCGATCGACCGAGCCCCTGCGCCACACGACGCGCCCGCCACAGCGGCGAGGGGCGCTCTGCACATGCGGGCCGCCGTCGTGGCAGGCAGGGCCGGTGACCCAGAAGGCGCCGACGTTCATCTCGCCGAGGCCCGTCGTCTGGGCGACCCCCTGCCGGAAGACATCTACGGTGGTACGGCGTTCGGGTCGTCGTCGGTACGTATCCACGAGGTGTCGGTGGCGGTCGCCTTGGGTGGGCAGCATCTCAGCCGCGCACTGGATATTGCGGCCGAGTGGTCGCCTCCACTGGACCTTCCTGCGGAGCGACGCTCCTCGTTCTACATCGAGTTGGGGCGGGCGCAGCTCTGGTCAGGGTTGCGCGATGACGCATTCGAGTCGCTGAAGGTCGCTCGACGTACCGCTCCCCAGCACACGCGTGATCATCGATGGGTACGGGAGGACATCGCGACGCTGCGCAGGTTGAAGCGGGGGCACTGCGAGGAGCTATCGAATTTCGCCGAGTGGTGCCACGCGATCTGAGCACTGCTACAAGCGGTAGCAGTTCCGCGACTTACAGCGGGTGACCATCTGTTCCACGCAGGGAAAGCAGATGGGACTCGAAGATGATGACCTCCAGCGCGGAGTGCGCACACGTACGGCCTCAGCACATCAGCATCGCTCGTCTGCACGGCGAAGCATGCATCGACTGCGGTTCCGTATTCGGGCGTCCGTCGAGGGCGGCCCGTGAGGCTGCCGCTGACCTCCGGGACACGCTGGGCGTCGCTGGTCTGGGCTCGCTGTCGCCCATGTACGGCGAGCACGAACTCGAAGCACCGGACGCGGCCCAGCAGGTGGCGGCCCGCCTCCGTCGCGCCTTTCAGGAAGCCACCGGGGGCGGCTTCCTCGACCTGATCACGCATCCCTGGTGCCAGCGGTGCGGGGCCGAGGCGGCGATCGAACTGGGCGACCTTCCTCTCGACACCGCGCGACGGCTCGTGCGCGCCCTTCAGAGGGAGGAAGCGTGATGACGGCGGTACGTGTACCGGAGATCGCGCAAAGCCTTCTGGAACGGGCGGCGGCAACGCGCGAGTACCGTGCCTCGCTCCTTCTTCTTCAGCTCAGCGCTGCCGAGGTCGACAGCGGTCGGGAGGCGGAGCGCGAGAACGCCGAGTACCTGCGGCACGTCAGCACGGCTCACGGGTGGCCCGGACGGAGCTTGGTGGGTGAGGAGGCCGCGGAAGCGGCCTTCACCATCGCCCTGCACGCGGGCCACGACCCGGCGGTGCAAGGCACGTTGCTGCGGATGCTCGGGGAAGCGGCCCGACGCGGGGAAGCGCAGCTCGTGCAGTGGGCGCACGTGTACGACGGCGTGCTCGTCCAGTCCCACCGGCCGCAGTTCTACGGCACGCAGTACCGCGTCGGGCCTACGGGGGTCGTGCCCGTACGGATCGCTGAGCCCGCCCACCTCGACCGGCGGCGGGCCAGCGTGGGGCTGCCGACGTACGCCGAGCAGACCGAAGCCCTGCTGCGCCGGTTCATGGACCCGTCGGCCGCTGCCACGACGTCGCCGCCGGGGTTCGGCCGTACCTCCGGTGCCGGCCGTCGGACGGCCCGGTACGGGGAGGGGCTGCGCTCCGGCACATAGACCCCCGTCCGGCGACCCGGAGGTGACGGGCCGGGTCGCCAGGCGGTTACCACGCCACACCCTTGAACCGCACGACCAGGAGAGATCGCGTGAATGACGTTCCCGGCATGACGACCGACAGCGCCGCCCAACCGGCCCCTTCCGAGCAGCAGTTGCGGGATGCGCTCGCGCGGAAACTGATCGAGTCGGGTGCGGCGCGCAGCCCTCGTGTGGTGGAGGCGGTGCGGACCGTACGGCGGCATCTGGCGACGCCGGATGCGGACATGGCCCTTACGTACGAGCCGGAGGTCGCCACGGTCACCAAGACGGACTCCGACGGCGTCGACATCAGCTCGGTGTCCGCTCCCCGTGTGCAGGCGATGCAGCTGGAACAGGCCGAACTCGCTCCCGGGCACACGGTGTTGGAGATCGGCTCGGGCGGCCCGAACGCCGCCTACCTCGCCGAGGTCGTCGGCGCGGGCGGCCGTGTGGTGACGGTGGACATCGACGCCGAGGTGACCGACCGTGCCGCCCGCTTCCTGGAGGCGACCGGTTACCGGAACGTCACCGTGCTCACCGCCGACGCCGAGAATGGTGCCCCCGAGCACGGGCCCTTCGACCGGATCGTGGTCACGGTGCAGGCCGCGGACATCCCTCCGGCCTGGCGCGACCAGCTCAAGGACGGCGGGCGTCTCGTCGTGCCGCTGCGGATGCGTGGGCTGACGCGGACGGTCGCCTTCGTACGCGACGGCGACACGCTCGTCAGCGACGGCTTCGAGCTGTGCGGCTTCGTCCCCATGCAAGGGATCGGGGAGAACCGCGTGCGCCTCGCCGTTCTCCACGACGTAGCCGGTGAGGAGATCGCCCTGCGTCTGGACGGCCACTCCGAACCGGACACCGCCGCGCTCGCGAGCGCCTTGATGTTGCCGCAGGAGAAGGCGTGGTCCGGCGTGACCCTCGGCGGTGAGGAGTCCAACGAACACCTCGACCTGTGGTTGACCACCGCGCTCGACAACCTCCCGCTGCTGGCGGCGAAGCCCCGTGCGCGGGACCACGGGCTGGTCGCCTCGGCCTCCCCGCTCGGCATCCCCACGCTCGTGGACGGCGACAGCTTCGCCTATCGCACCGTACGGGCGACCGGCGAGGAGGACCGCTACGAGCTGGGCGCCATCGGGCACGGCCCGCGCGGGCGGCAGCTCGCCGAGCGCCTGGTCGAGGAGATCCGCGTCTGGGACCGCGGCCACCGTGGTGACCGGGCCCGTATCACGGTCCGCCCGGCGGGCACGCCGGACGACCGCCTTCCCGCCGACGGCCGCGTCATCGAGCGCCGTCACTCGCGGGTCACGATCACCTGGCCGTAGCCGCCGAGAGGCGCGGTCCAGGTAGCCCAGCACATCCCTACGACTCCCTTTGGAGAGCGAGATGGCACAGGCACAGCAGACCGGTTCCGGCACGGCATGGAAGGCGGCGACCGACTACGGCGGAGCGGGCGGCGGGGACTTCGATCTGAGGATCGAGACCATCGCGTCCGCGCCCGTCCTCGGCGCGCTGCTGAACGACACCAGCGACAACTGCACCGCGACCTGTTCGTCCGCCTGCTCGAACAGCACGTGCATCGGCGGCTGACCGAGCAGCACCCGTAGTGGACGGGCCCGGGGGTGGGCGCCCGGTCGGACGCCCACCCCCGGGGGGTCGCGGCGAATCGGAGGAGTACGCATGCGCTACCGCAGTGTTGACGCGAGCATGATCAGGGCTTCGGTGTTCCCGCTCGTCGACGACGCGCCCGCGTGGCCCGGCGAGGCAGCGGGTGTCGAAGAGGTCCGCGCGTGGGTGGAACAGGTCTGGGCGGACAGCCGATGCGCCGAGGCCGTGGCCCACGCCTCCCCGCGGCTGGCTGCCGCTGTCCGGGAGGTGGCCGAGGGTTCCGCGGGGGCCTCGCGCGTACGACGCACCGGCCGGTCGCTGGCCCGCTACCTGCTGCGGATGCGCTACCGCGCGACGCCGTTCGGGCTGTTCGCCGGTCCCACCGTCGCCCGCACCGGCCCCGTGGCGCGCGCCAACTGGGGCACGGGGGATCGGGCGTTCGCGCGCGCGTCGGCCGCCTGGTTGCAGCAGGTCTCCGCCGCCCTGGAGCACGACCCGGAGGTGCTGCGGCACCTGACCGTGGTGGCCGACCCCGCAACCACCGTGCGCGGTGCGCGCATCACGGTGCTGAACCAGCCGGGCCCGGACGGCCCCACGGACACCTCCCTGCGGCGTACGCCGGTCAGCGAGGCCGCGGTGGTGCTGGCCCGTTCCCCGCTGCCCGTCCACGTCCTGGTGGCCAAGCTCAACGCCACCTACCCCGACGCCCCGAAGAAGGTCATCGAGGCGATGGTGGGCGACCTGGTCGCGCACCGCGTGCTGCTGACCGAGCTAGAGGCCCCGATGACCTGCCCCGATGCGCTGGACCACCTGGTGACCCTGCTCGACGAGAGCGACGCCGACGTACGGACCGCCGTCGGTCTGTGTTCCCTGGTCCAGCTCCTCGACCAGCACAACCGCGCCCGCCCCGAGGAGCAAACGGAGTTGCGCGCGAACGTCGCCGGGGCGATGACCGCCCTGGCCCCGGTGACCGATCGACCGCTCATGGTCGACGTCCGCCCGGACGGCGACCTCGTCCTACCGCACGCGGTCGCCCGCGAAGCCGAGCGCGCCCTGACGGTGATGGCCCGGATCACGCCGTACCCCCACGGGTCGGCGGCGTGGAAGGACTACCGGTCCCGGTTCCTGGAGCGGTACAGCACCGGAACCGTCGTCCCCGTACGCGAGTTGACCGACCCGGACACCGGTCTCGGCTTCCCCGTCGGGTACCGCGGCACGGTCCTGCCCCGGCCCGTCCTGGCCACCACGGCCCGGGACGAGCACCTGCTCGCCCTCGCCCAGGACGCGGCCCTCACCCAGCAGCGCACGATCACCTTGACCGAGGACGACCTCCGCGCGCTCAGCCTGGGCGACCCCGCAGCCGTGCCCGCCCACGTCGAGCTGTGCTTCAGCGTGCTGGCGGAGTCCACCCGCGCTCTGGACGAAGGCCGCTTCCACCTCTCCACCACCGGCCTGTCGCTGGCCGCCGGAGCCCTCGACGGCCGCTTCCTGCCCCTGCTGGAGAAGGCGGACCGGGACCGGATGACCGCCGCGTACGAGGCGCTGCCCACGCTCACCGAAGACGCGACCCGGGTGCAGCTCTCCGCTCCGCCGCTGCGGCACCACACCCACAACGTCGCCCGCACGCCCCAAACGGCCCCGGAAGTCCTGTCCGTGGGCGAACACCATCCGGCCGCCACGATCGACATCGACGACCTGGGCGTGACCGCTGAGGACGGGCGGCTGTGCCTCGTCTCCCTGTCCACCGGCCGCTGCCTGGAACCCGCGGTGATGAGCGCGGTCGAACTGAGCACCGCGACACACCCGTTGGTCCGCTTCCTGTCCGAGGTCCACCGCTCCCACGCCGCCGTCCTCGCCCCCTTCGCCTGGGGTACGGCAGCCTCGCTGCCGTACCTGCCCGAAGTCCGCCACGGCCGTACGATCCTCTCCGCCGCGTGCTGGCGCCTGCGCGCCCGCGACCTCGACGGCCACGGCAGCTGGGAGCAGCGGTTCCTCGCCTGGCGGCTGCGCTACGGCCCCCCGCAGACGGTCTACGCGGGCTCCAGCGACCGGCAGCTGCGCCTCGACCTCGACGTGCGCGGCCACCGCGACCTGCTGCGCGCCGAGTTGGCCCGGCACGACACCGTCGCCCTGCACGAAGCGCCCCCGGAGAGCGCGTACGGCTGGATCGGCCGCGCCCACGAGGTGACCATGTCCTTCGCCACCCAGCAACCCGCCGCCCCCGCTCCCGCGCGGTACGCGGTCGCCCGGCGCGACGACGGCCGTACTCCCGGCATCGCGGACGACGCGTACGTGAAGCTGTACGGCAGCACGGCCCGCGCCGACGAGGTCCTGACCCACCACCTGCCGCGCCTCCTCGACGACGTGACGACGCTGTTCCGGGGGACGTTCACCGATGGGCTGCTGTCCGCGGAACTGGTCGAGGACATGTCCGCGCCGGGCGCGTGGTTCATCCGGTACGCCGACCCCGAACCGCACCTGCGCGTGCGGCTGAGCCTGCCCCGCCCCGCGGACTTCGGCGCCGTGGCCTGGGAACTGGCACGGTGGGCGGACGCACTACGGACGGAAGGGCTCCTCCAACGCGTGCAGTGGGACACCTACGTCCCCGAACACGGCCGCTACGGCACCGGCCCCGCCCTGAAAGCCGCCGAGGACTACTTCGCCGCCGACTCGACCGCCGCGCTGGCCCAGCTGCGCATGGACCTCCCCCCTGGCCTGCGCCCGGCCGTGACCGCCGGCTCGTACGTGGACATCGCCACCGGACTCCTCGACTCCCCCACCGCCGCCCGCTCCTGGCTGATCCGGCACCTGCCGCGCGGCGACGGCCCCGCGACGCCCCGCCCCGCGCAGGCCCTCGCCGTACGGCTGGTCGAGGACGACCCCGGTTCGGTCCTCCGCGACCTCCCCGGCGGCCACGCCGTCCACGACGCCTGGCAGCACCGTCGCAACGCGCTCGCCCGCTACCGCCAGGCCCTGGACACCGCCGGGCTCCCGCCGGGCACCGTGCTGCCGTCCCTGCTGCACATGCACCACAACCGAGTCGCCGGGATCGACACCGACGCCGAGTCCGCCTGTCGGCGTACGGCCCGCGCCGCCGCCTTGTCCTGGACCGTCCGCCGCGAAGGAGAACAGCGGTGACCGCCGCCCCAGCACCCCGCGAAACCGGCCTCTCCCAGCGGCAGTCCCTCGCGCACGGACCGCTCAGCACCGCCCTGCTCCACGTCGAACGCGCCCGCCGCGGCACCGAGGACTGGCACGAAGCACGCCGTCTGCTCGCGACCACCGGCCCGTTGATCGACGGCCCCGACGCCGGATTGTTCCTCGGCGCTCCCGCCCTGTGCTTCGTGCTGCACCTGGCCGCCGACGGCACCGACCGCTACGCGCGCGCCCTGCACACCCTCGACCGTGCGGTGGCCGCACACACCCGTACCCGGCTGGCCGCCGCACACGACCGGATCGACACCGGCCGCCGCCCCGCCTTCGCTGAGTACGACCTCTTCCGCGGCCTGACCGGCATCGGCGCGCTGCTCCTGCTCCGCCACCCCACCGGCGCCGAGCTACGGGACGTCCTGGAGTACCTGGTCCGCCTCACCGAACCGTTCACCGACCCGAACGGACAGGCCCTACCGGGCTGGTGGGTGGCACACGCCCCGGCCAGCGACCCGACCGCCACCCCCGGCGGACACGCCAACGCCGGACTCGCACACGGCATCACCGGCCCCCTCGCCCTTCTCGCCCTGGCCATACGCGCAGGCGTCACCGTCGACGGGCACGAGAACGCCATCCGCCGCATCTGCCGATGGCTCGACCAGATCCGGCAGAACGACCACCACGGGCTGCACTGGCCACCCTGGACCACCCACCACAGCACCCCACCGACCCGACCGGCCACACCCGGCTGGTGCTACGGCACCCCCGGCCTCGTACGCGCCCAACAACTCGCCGCCATCGTCCTCGAAGACGCCGCGCGCAAGCGCATGGCCGAACGCGCCCTCACCTCCTGCCTCACCAGCACCCGTCAGCTCGACAAGGTCACCGACCGCGGCCTGTGCCACGGCCTCGGCGGCATCCTCCGCACCGTTCAACGCGTCGCCCAGGACGCCGAACACCCCGCCGAGTACGACCGCCAACTCGGCGTCCTCGCCCACCGGTTCGCAGCAGCACCCGAACCCGAAGACGACGGCTTCCTCCTCGGCAAGACCGGAGCAGCACTCGCCTTCCAAGACGCCGCCGGACCCCGAGGGCAGTGGGACACCTGCCTGCTCCTGACATGACCAGCCACGACCCCGACCATGTCGAGGACGCCGTCCTCGCCATCCTCGGCGGCGCCCCCGTCGAGGACACGGCCCGCACGACCGGCATCTCCGCACCCCAACTCGCCGCAGCCGTCGAGCAGTACCGGACAGCGGGCCGCGCCGCGCTCGACACCGCGCGAACCGGATGGCACCAGGTCAACATCCGCTTCGCGGACCACGAACACGCAGAGCGCGCGTTCCGCGCCTATCTCGCCCCCGCACTGCGCGCCGAACCCGTCGACCTGTGGTGGTTCCTGCGGAAAGCCCCGTACTGGCGCCTGCGCTACCACCCCGCACCCGGCACGAGCACGCAGGACGCCATCGACCACGTCACCAGCGCACTCGACAGCTCCGTCTCCTGGGGCGTCACCTCCCACTGGAAACCCGCACTCTACGAACCGGAGACCGTCGCCTTCGGCGGCCCGACCGGACTCCCCCTCGCACACGCGCTGTTCCACACCGACAGCAACGGCGTACTCGACTACCTCCACACCACGCAAACCGAACCCTCCCGGGTGCTGGAACCCCGAGAAACCTCCCTGCTGGCCATGACCACACTCCTGCGCGCCGCACGACTGGAGCTCGGCGAACAGGGCGACGTCTGGGCACACGTCGAACAACGCCGCCCACTCCCCAACGACATCGCTCCTGAGCGGATCGACTCCATGGTGAAACCGATGGAACGCCTCCTGCTCACCGACACAGGCCCGTTGGTCGACTCCGGCCCCCTCGCACCCGTACGAACGTGGTTTAAGGCCCTGGACGACAGCGGCCGACGCCTGACGGACGCCGCCGAGGACGGACAACTCACCGCAGGCAAACGCGCCATCCTCGCGCGACACATCCTCTTCCACTGGAACCGCATGGGCTTCACCACCCGACAACAGGCCATCTGGGCCCGCGCGGCACGGCAAGCAGCAACCGGCGAGACGCCGACCAGACGACCGGACTGAAGTAGCGATTCGTTGAGAGTATGGTCACCCGCCACAAGATGAAGTGTTGGCCGTGTGGGCGACAGCCGGCGCCCCTCGAACTCACTCAGAATACGGTCCCGAGCCGCTTATGTAGCATCGGCAAGTGAACGACGACTGCGCGATAGGAGCTTTGCACTCTGCACGTACGGGTTGAATGCACACCTTGCGCTCGAGCACGAACAGCTTCTTCCTCTACTATCCTCGATCGACATATGTCAGACTAGCGTCGTGAGTGAACTCGTGACCGCGATCGCCAGTGGGACGGCTGTTCTCGCCGTCGGAGGAGCAGCCTCGACTGTTCAGGTATGGAAGGTGAAGAAAAGCGCTGCTGAAGCTAGCATGACCCGTAAGCACGGGACGCGCAATTGATTGGATAGATTCGGACCGCAGGGCAAGCGTGGATTGACTACCTCCTGCAAACATGAACACGACCAGCAGACGGACAGAGCGTTGACGAGCCATCATTCACGGTCCACACGAACGAATTACGTGAAGCCACTTACCGAGCGATGGAAAAATCCCACATAAAAACAGTGACGACTTCTCCTACGGGCCCTTTGGCAACCGGATTAGGCAATTGCAACAACAGGTTGAGGAAGTCGTAAGACGCGATGATTAAAACCTTGCGAGGCACTTACTCTCCGCCGACCCAAACCTTGACATTTCCAATCGGGATGCCTTCACGTACGTGCAATTGGAACAGGGCATCTCGACAAAACGCCTGAACCACAGCCCAAAGCTGCGACCATTACGAATGGAGCACTTCGGAGATCCGATATTTATTCCATCGTGATCCCGCACTATCGAAGCAACGTGAGTATATATTACGACGACACGCAAGGAGACGAAGGTGATAGAACTACTAATAAGTGCGATCATCGGCGCGATCATTTCCTGGGTAATAGCAGTACTAATTCACCCTTTGTCAAAGCACCTTGAGACAACTTCTCGAAGACTATACCGACTGAAGCCAATTAGCGTCCACGTCGAACGCGACCCATCGCTGGCTTGGTCTGGGTTCCCCAACTGGATTCCTTCCTTTGTCTACTTTCCTGCACTTCCTCAGAGCCCACCTCCTGAACACCCCCACGATTGGTACAGATGGGCAGTTGAGCACGGAGGAGTTGACGCTTGGAGGACCGTCTTGAAGGTGACGATTACTTCACGTGAATCCGTTAGCGTCGTGGTGGAACCCCCAAAACTACGCCCCCTAGAAACGCGCGTTCGAAATCTTGAAAGTGGCATTATTGCGGTATCCCCGGTCGGTGGTGCCGCAGTGAGTCCAAGACGAATCGAGATCAACCTTGAAGTCCCATGCGCTCAGTGGGTTGACGTAGACAGTGAACCGATAGAGCCCCTGTCTTTACTTCTAGGTCCAGGCGAGACCGAACAGTTCCACATCTTTGTGGAGGCGCAGAGTGGTCGCCACGAGTGGCGCCTGGAAATTCCCGTGCTAGTGGACGGCAAGAGAATGACTGTACCGGTGAGGGACACCAAGCAACTCGATTTTGTCACATGTGGCCCTGAAGGCTTGGAGGAGTATTGGTGGACCGATGACGGTTGGATTCGAAACTCTTCATTCGGTAACACGGCATGAATTTATAGAAGCACTACGGAGGTCACCTCCAGTGTGGAATATCCTTGTTTTCAAATGTCTCCGTACCGGGGGTCGACAGATCTGCTTCGGGAACAACGACGATGAAGACGCATCAGCGTCAAACCGGCTGGGGCCCACTTCGCGAGCGGAACGCCAACTCGGCCTGAAGACCGGACGCGCAATGCTCGGCGCCGCGCGACGTGCTGCGTGCCTTGGTGGCCTCGGCGCGTAGCAGCTTGGCTGTCTGGTTGTCCTTGTAGTTGGCATGGTGCAGGAGCTTGTGCTTCTCGTGCCGTGGCGTGGTCGCTTTGGTGAGCACGGCTTCATGCTCGCCGGCGGGCCCGTCTGCTGGGCAAGAGCGTAGTGCCGCGTGTTCAGCTGCTCCAGTTCCCGCCCGAACTCTGCGCACGTGCGGAGCAGTTCGATACGGTCCGCCTCAGCAGCCGCCCGTTCGTTCCCGCGGAGTACGGGGCGCCCGAAGCGACCGGTCGCGGTTAGCTGCTGGTCGAGTGCTTCGAGGCGCGTCTGAGCGTCGTGCAGTTGAGCGGTGCGTTCAGTGATCGTGGTTTCCAGCGCTCGGGCTTCACGGACGGCCACCGCACGTTCGGCAACGTCTTGATTCCGACGGCCGAGCGCGAGCGCGTTCGGGCTCGCTCCAGCACCGGCCTGCTGTTCAGCGTGGGCGCCAGCGGCCTCCGCCTTCGCGGCTGCTGCCGTGGTGGCGCGTGCGGACGTGGCCGCCATGCGCGCGGCGTCGCGTAGAGACGTGTCGCTGAGGTGCGCGTACGGGCGGCCGCTCGTCGGTTCGGCTCGCGCGGGCCTTTACGGCGCGCAGGAGCGCGCGGGCATCGATGTGGCCGCCCACCTCGGCGGCCACGGCCTTCTCCAACGTCTCCTCGCCGTACAGGTCGACGGCGTTCACGCCGACCGCGTCGGCGAGCTTGAGCAGGGTGGAGGCGGGGACGCGGTGCGATTCCCCGAACCGCTTGAGTTGGCTCTCGATCCTGCGGTACGTGTCCTGCTTCCGCTTGGAGTCCAGCAACGTCGCGGGGTCCACGCTGTGTTCGGCGACGACACGGCGAACGGCGCGGGCCACTACGGCTCCGGACGGGTGTGTGAACGGACGTGCTGTCAGTAGGACTTGGGGAGGCCCAGGGACTGGTGGGAGACGTAGTTGAGGATCATCTCCCGGCTGACCGGGGCGATACGGGCGACGCGGGCCGCCGTGACGAGGGAGGCGAGGCCGTACTCGCGGGTGAGGCCGTTGCCGCCAAGGGTGTGCACCGCCTGGTCGACGGCGCGTACGGCGGCCTCGCCGGCCGCGTACTTCGCCATGTTCGCCGCCTCGCCCGCACCCGCGTCGTCGCCCGCGTCGTAGAGCTGGGCCGCCTTGCGGGTCATCAGCCGGGCCAGCTCGATCTCGATGTGCGCCTGCGCGAGCGGGTGCGCGATCGCCTGGTGGGCACCGATCGGCTCCTTCCACACCTGGCGCGTGGTCGCGTACTCGACGGCCCGGTCCACCGCGTACCGCGCCATGCCCAGGGCGAAGGCGGCGGTCATGACGCGTTCCGGGTTGAGGCCCGCGAACAGCTGGAGGAGACCGGCGTCCTCGTCCCCGACGAGTGCGGATGACGGCAGCCGTACGTCGTCGAGCGCCAGCTCGAACTGCTTCTCCGGCGCGGCGAGTTCCATGTCGATCATGCGGCGGGTGAAGCCGGGGGCGTCGCGCGGTACGACGAAAAGGCACGGCTTCAGCCGGCCGGTCCGCGCGTCCTCGGTGCGGCCCACGACGAGCGTCGCGTCCGCGATGTCGACGCCGGAGACGAAGACCTTGCGGCCGGTGAGCAGCCAGTCGGCGCCGTCGCGGCGGGCGGTGGTGGTGATGCGGTGGGAGTTGGAGCCCGCGTCCGGCTCGGTGATGCCGAACGCCATCGTGCGGGTGCCGTCGGCGAGTCCGGGCAGCCACTCGCGGCGCTGCTCCTCCGTGCCGAAGCGGGCGATGACGGTGCCGCAGATGGCGGGCGACACGATGAGCATCAGCAGTGGGCAGCCCACCGTGCCCAACTCCTCCAGCACGATGGACAGTTCGGTGATCCCGGCACCGCCGCCGCCGTACTCCTCGGGGAGGTTCACGCCGAGGTAGCCCGCCTTGGCGGCGTCCGCCCAGAGCGCGTCGGTGTGCCCGCCCTCGCGGACGACGTCGGTGAAGTACGTACGGCCGTAGCGCTTGCCGAGCGCGGCGACGGCGGCGCGCAGGGCGCGCTGTTCGTCGGTCTCCAGCAGGGTGCCGAGCGCTGCGGCGGGTCGGGCGTCGGTGCGGCTGGCGGTCATACGGGGCCCCCTCGGGTCGGTCGGTACGGCGGATGCGGCGGGTACGGAGCAACTGGGCTCGTGCGTACGGGTGTCGGCGCGCACGCACCGGGTCGGTACGGGCGCGGGGTACGGGTACGGGTCAGGGCGGGTCGGCGTCCGCGCCGGGGTCGCCGGGGGCGTCGCCGGGGTCCTCGTCCGGGTCCGCGACGACCGCGAGCACCGTGCCCACCTCCACCTGCGCGCCCACCTCGGCACGCAGCGCCCGCAGGACGCCCGCCGTTGGGGCCGTGAAACGGTGCTCCATCTTCATGGCCTCCAGCCACAGCAGCGGCTGCCCGGCCACCACCGGGTCGCCCACCTTCAGCCCGTCCGCGATCCGCACGACGGTGCCGGGCAGCTGCGCGAGCAGTGAACCGGGCTCCGTACGGGCCTCGTGGTCGGGGAAGCGCGGCAGCGCGGTGAACGCGAAGGCGCCCAGCGGCGAGTCGACGAAGACCCGAACAGCCGTGCCGGGCGCGGCCGTCGCGGTCCCCGCGCCGGGCCGCGCGCGGACCTCCTCCGGGTACGCGCCCACCTCGAAGGTCCGCCGCACCCCGGCCACGTCCAGGACGACGCGGTCCGGCGCGGCGTCCAACAGCCGTACGCCCGGGAAGCCTTCGGCGGTGAGCCCGGCGCGGGTCAGCGCGTACGAGACGGTGAGCACGGTGCCGTCCGGCTCGGCGCGGTACTCCTTGCGCTGCGGCTGCGACGGTACGTTCCGCCAGCCGCCGACGCGGGCCGGTACGCCCGGCGCCCCGCCCCCGTACGCCCCCTGCCGCCGCGCCGCCGCGTCGGCGAGCGCCGCCGCAAGGGCGGCGAGCCCCCGCGGGTCGGGCGCGTCGGGCACGGCGGCCGACGCGGGCGCGGTGAGGGCGGCCAGGTGCCGGTCGTAGAAGCCGGTGTCGGGGGTCCCGGCGGCGAACTCCGGGTGCCGCAGGGAACGTACGAGCAGGTCGCGGTTGGTCACCGGCCCGTGCACGCGGGCGCGTTCCAGCGCGCGGGCGAGGGCGCGTACGGCCTCGGCGCGGGTCGGCGCCCAGGCGATCACCTTGGCGAGCATGGGGTCGTAGTGCACGGACACCGTGTCGCCGTCCGTGACGCCGGAGTCGAGCCGCAGCCCGTGCGTACCGCCCGTGCCTCCGCGAACGCCTGCCCCGCCAGGGCCCGTTCCGCCACCGGCCGTTCCGCCACCGGCGACCGCGCCCGGTACGTCCAGCCGGTGCAGCACGCCGGTCTGCGGCTGCCAGTCGCGCGCCGGGTCCTCCGCGTACAGCCGCGCCTCGACGGCGTGCCCGCGCGGCGACGGCGGTTCCGGGGGCAGCCGTTCGCCCTCGGCCACGCGGATCTGGAGGGCCACCAGGTCGAGCCCGTACACGCACTCCGTGACGGGGTGCTCCACCTGGAGGCGGGTGTTCATCTCCAGGAAGTACGCCTCGCCGCCCGCGTGTGCGCCGCCGTCACCGCCGTCACCGCCGTCACCGCCGGACGCGGGCAGCAGGAACTCCACCGTGCCGGCGCCCTCGTAGCCGACCGCGCGCGCCGCCCGTACCGCCGCCTCGTGCAGCGCCGCCCGCCGCGCCTCGCCCAACTCCGGTGCGGGCGCCTCCTCGACGACCTTCTGGTGGCGGCGCTGCAACGAGCAGTCGCGCGTGCCGAGCGCCCACACCGTGCCGTGCCCGTCCGCGAGCACCTGCACCTCGACGTGGCGGCCACGTTCGACGTACGGCTCGACGAATACCTCGCCGTCCCCGAACGCCGCCTCCGCCTCGGCCCGTGCGGCGGTGATCTCCCCGTCCAGCGCGGCGAGTTCGCGTACGACGCGCATGCCGCGTCCGCCGCCGCCCGCCGACGCCTTGACCAGCAGCGGGAGTTGGTCCGCGCGGGCGTCCTCGGGGCGTACGGGGGCGAGCAGCGGTACGCCCGCCGCCGCCATCAGCTCCTTGGCGCGGGTCTTGGACGCCATCGCGTCCATGGCGTCCGGCGGCGGGCCGATCCACACCAGGCCCGCGTCCCGTACGGCACGGGCGAACTCCGCGTGCTCGGACAGGAATCCGTAGCCGGGGTGCACGGCGTCCGCGCCCGCCGCGAGGGCCGCCCGGACGATCAGGTCGCCGCGCAGATAGGTGTCCGCGGGGGTGCGGCCCGGCAGCCGTACGGTGGCGTCGGCCTCCCGTACGTGCGGGGCGTCCGTGTCCTCGTCGGAGTGGACCGCGACCGTGGCCAGGCCCAGTTCGCGGCAGGTGCGCAGGACGCGCCGGGCGATCTCGCCGCGGTTCGCCACCAGTACGGTCCCGATCACCGCGCCACCCCTCCGTACCGCGTCGTGCTCCTGCCCACTGCTCCGCCCTCCGCCCGGTCCGTCCAAGTCCCTGTCCTGGCCCGCCTGTTCACGCCAAGCGCGCCACACGCGACGCGGGGCGCCGCCCGTCGCCCGTCACATCCGGAACACCCCGAAACCGCCGCGCGCGCCCGCCACCGGCGCCGTGTGGATCGCCGACAGGCACAGGCCCAGCACGGTGCGGGTGTCGCGCGGGTCGATCACGCCGTCGTCGTAGAGCCGCCCGGACAGGAACACCGGCAGCGACTCGGCCTCGATCTGCTGCTCGACCATCGCGCGCAGCGCCGCGTCCTGCTCCTCGTCGTAGGGGCGGCCCTTCGCCGCCGCCGACTCCCGCATCACGATGGACATCACACCCGCCAGCTGCTGCGGGCCCATCACGGCGGACTTGGCGCTCGGCCAGGCGAAGAGGAAGCGCGGGTCGTAGGCGCGGCCGCACATGCCGTAGTGCCCGGCGCCGTAGCTGGCGCCCATCAGCACGGACAGGTGCGGGACCTTCGAGTTGGAGACCGCGTTGATCATCATGGCGCCGTGCTTGATGATGCCGCCCTGCTCGTACTCCCGGCCGACCATGTAGCCGGTGGTGTTGTGCAGGAACAGCAGCGGGATGTCGCGCTGGTTCGCCAACTGGATGAACTGCGTGGCCTTCTGGGACTCCTCGCTGAACAGCACCCCTTGGGCGTTCGCCAGGACGCCGACCGGATAGCCGTGCAGCCGTGCCCAACCGGTCGCCAGGCTGGGCCCGTAGAGCGGCTTGAACTCGTCGAACTCCGAGCCGTCCACGATCCGCGCGATCACCTCGCGCGGGTCGAACGGCGTCTTCAGGTCGCCCGGCACGATGCCCAGCAGCTCGTCCTCGTCGTGGCGGGGCGGTACGGCGGGCGGCGGATCGGCGTGCGCCTTGCGCCAGTTGAGGCGCGCGACGACCCGGCGGGCGCGGCGCAGGGCGTCCGGCTCGTCCAGCGCGAAGTGGTCCGCGAGGCCGGACGTACGGGCGTGCATGTCGGCGCCGCCCAACTCCTCGTCGCCGGACTCCTCGCCGGTGGCCATCCTCACCAGCGGCGGTCCGCCGAGGAACACCTTGGCGCGTTCCCTGACCATGATGACGTGGTCCGACATGCCGGGGACGTACGCGCCGCCCGCCGTGGAGTTGCCGAACACCACGGCCACGGTGGGGATTCCGGCCTCCGACAGGCGGGTGAGGTCGCGGAAGAGGGCCCCGCCGGGGATGAAGATCTCCTTCTGGCTGGGCAGGTCGGCGCCGCCGGACTCGACGAGGCTGACGCACGGCAGCCGGTTCGCGCGGGCGATCTCGTTCGCGCGCAGCGCCTTCTTCAGCGTCCACGGGTTGCTGGCGCCGCCGCGTACGGTCGGGTCGTTGGCCGTGATGAGGCACTCGACGCCGGACACCGTGCCGATGCCGGTGACGAGGGAGGCGCCCACCGCGTAGTCGCTGCCCCAGGCGGCCAGCGGCGACAGTTCGAGGAAGGGCGTGTCCGGGTCGATCAGCAGCTCGACGCGCTCCCTGGCCAGCAGCTTCCCCCGGTCCCGGTGGCGTGCCACGTACTTCTCGCCGCCGCCCGCCACCGCCCGCGCGTGCTCGGCGTCCAGCTCCGTGAGCCGGGCGAGCATCGCGGCGCGGTTCTCGGCGTACGCGGCCGACGCGGTGTCGAGCGCGGAGCGCAGTACGGGCGCGGGGCCGGTCGGGTCGGCGGCGACGTGTCGCACGGTGGGGGCGGCGGTCGGGTCCGAGGCGGTGGTCACGGCAGCAGTTCCTCCGGTATGTCGACGTACCGCGCCCGCAGCCACTCGCCGAGCGCCTTCGCCTGCGGGTCGAAGCGGGCCTGCGCGGCGACGCCCTCGCCGAGGAGGCCGTCGACGACGAAGTTGACGGCCCGCAGCCGCGGCAACAGGTGCCGGGTGACGGGCAGTTCGCGGATCTCGGGCAGCAGCGCGCGCAGCCGGTCCACGGTCAGCTCGTGGGCCAGCCAGCGCCAGGCCGCGTCGTCGCGGACCCAGACGCCGACGTTCGCGCTGCCGCCCTTGTCGCCGCTGCGCGCGCCCGCCACCTCACCGAGCGGCACGCGCCGTACGGGTCCGGGTGGCAGCGGCGGTGGCGGCTCCGGGTCCGGTACGGGCGCCAACTCCCGTGTACGGGCGGGGTGTCGGAGCGTCAGCCGTTCGCCGTCCGGCAGTACGGCCGTGTGCGGCACCTCGTCCGCCGGGACGTGGACCGCCTCGAACACCCCGTAGGGCGCGCCCTTCCCGGGCGGCGCGGTGACGTGGAAGCCGGGGTAGCTGGCGAGGGCCAGCTCGACGGCGGCGGCGCTCACCGCGCGCCCGACGACGGCCTGGTCGGGGTCGCGGACGACGAGCCGGAGCAGCGCACCGGCCTCCTCCTGCACGTCGGCGTCGGCCCGGTCCGTACGGGCGAGGGTCCAACGCACCTCGGTGGGAGGGGCGTTGGTGGCGCCCGTGAGGTGCGCGGTCATCTGCTCCCGTACGAGCGCGGCCTTCGCCTCGACGTCCAGGCCGGTGAGGACGAACACCACCTCGTTGCGGTAGCCGCCGAGGCGCGTCAGCCCCGCCTTCAGCGTCGGCGGCGGCGCCTCCCCGCGCACCCCGGCGATCCGCACCCGGTCCGGGCCGTCGGCCGCGAGCCGTACGGTGTCCAGCCGCGCGGTCACGTCCGGCCCGGCGTACCGGGCGCCGCCCGTCTCGTACAGCAGCTGCGCGGTGACCGTGCCCACGGTCACCGCGCCTCCCGTACCGGGGTGCTTGGTGATCACCGACGTGCCGTCGCGGTGGATCTCCGCGAGCGGGAAACCGGGGTGGCGCGCGTCGATCCCGTCGCGCGCGAAGAACGCGTAGTTGCCGCCGGTCGCCTGCGTGCCGCACTCCAGCACGTGCCCGGCGACGACGGCCCCGGCGAGGGCGTCCAGGTCGTCGTCGCCCCAGCCGAAGTGCGCGGCGGCGGCGCCGGTGACGAGCGCCGCGTCGGTGACGCGGCCGGTGACGACGACGTCGGCGCCCGCGCGGAGGCAGGCGGCGATGCCCGCGCCGCCGAGGTAGGCGTTGGCGGTGAGGTACGGGGCGGGGGCGCCGTCCCGCTGGGGCAGCAGGTCGGGCCGGGACAGCAGGTCGTCGCCCTCGACGTGCGCCACGTGCACGGGCACGCCGAGGCGCGCGGCCAACTCCCGTACGGCGTGGGCCAACGCGGCCGGGTTGAGGCCGCCCGCGTTGGTGACGAGCCGTACGCCCCGCTCGTGCGCGAGGCCGAGGCAGGTCTCCAACTGGCGCGGGAACGTACGGGCCCAGCCGCCGCCGGGGTCCTTCATCCGGTCGCGGGCGAGGAGGAGCATGGTCAGCTCGGCGAGGTAGTCGCCGGTGAGCACGTCGAGCGGGCCGCCGGTGAGCATCTCGTGGACGGCGTCGAAGCGGTCGCCGTAGAAGCCGGAGGCGTTGCCGACGCGCAGCGGGGCGACGTGCGCGGGGCCGGTCACGGGCGCTCCTCCCCCGTACGGGCGGCGGCCTTCCGGCCGTGCGGCGCCCGTCCCGGGCCGGGTGGACCGGCGAACGCCTGGGCGAGGTCCAGCCACCGGTCGGCGTCGGCGCCCGTGGCGGTGAGCGCGGTGTCGTCCCGGTGGACGCGCTGGGTGACGAGGCGGCAGAAGTCCACGGCGGGACCGGTGACGCGCTGCGCGGCGTCCTCCGGCCCGTACGCCCACACCGCGCCGCCACCGTCCGACGCGTCCGGGCCGTCCGACGCGTCCGGCGCCGACGGCGGGTCCAGCTCGACGCGGAACGGCGCGTCCGGCGGCTCCAGTCCGCGCACCACGTACGCGAAGTCCCGGGTCCGCACGCCGATCCAGGCGACGTGCCGCAGCCGTACGGTCGGCGCGCGGCGTACGCCCAGTGCCTCCGCGACGTCCTCGCCGTGCGCCCACGTCTCCATCAGCCGCGCCGTCGCCATGGCCGTGCCGCTCATCGGCGGCCCGAACCACGGCACCCGTACGCCGCGCGGCAGTTGACCCAGCGCGCGCCCCAACTCGGCGCGCTCGCGCCGCCATCGGTCCAGCAGTTCGGCGGGCGGCAGCGCGGCGCCCTCGGCGGCGCCGTCGTCGACGAACGCGTGCGGCGCGGCGAGCGCCTTCTCCGTCTCCCGCCGGAACGCGTCCGCGTCCCGTACGGCGAGCAGCGCGCACCGGTCCGTCCACAGCAGGTGGGCGATCTGGTGGGCGACGGTCCAGCCGGGGGCGGGGGTGGGCGACCGCCAGTCGCCGGGCGGCAGTGGGGCGACGAGGCGGTCCAGGTCGTCGCCCTCGGCCCGCAGTTCCCCGACGACCGCGCCCGCGTCCGTACCCGCTCCGGTCACGCCGCACTCCCGTCACTCGCCGCTGTCGCGCGTCCTGTCGTCGTTGCCGTTCCGGCCGTCGCCGTCGGTCCGGTTCCAGGCCGGGTCCGACCCGGTCCGGTCCGAGCGTGGCAGCCGAACCGAAAACAATCAAGCATGCCTGCATGATTTTCTGTCCGCAGACGCCGAGGGACCCCGGGGCGCGACGCCCCGGGGTCCCCGGTGCCGTGTCCGCGCGGGCGGACCCGGCGGAGAGCCGTGCTCCTCGCGGAGGTCAGCCCTCCTTGATGAAGCCCTCCTTCACCATCCAGTCGAGCGCGACCTGGTGCGGGTCCTCACCGTCCACGTCGACCTTGGCGTTGAGCTCCTGCGCCACCGTGTTGTTCAGCTTCTTGGTGATCGGCGCCAGGACCTCCGCGATCTCCGGGTACTTCTTCAGCGTCGAGGAGTGGATCTCCGGCGCGACGTTGTAGAGCGGGAAGAACTTCCGGTCGTCCTCCAGCACCTTCAGCTTCAGCGCCTTGATCCGGCCGTCCGTCGTGAAGACCTCGCCGAACGTGCAGGCGCCGCTGTCGACCTGGGTGTAGATGACGCCCGTGCTCATCTTCTTGATCTGCGACGGCGCCAGCTTCATGCCGTACTTCTTCGACATGCCGGGCAGGCCGTCGTTCCGCGCGGCGAACTCGCTCTCCACGCAGATCGACACGGCCTTCGGGTCCTTCTTCGCCAGCGCGGCGACGTCCGAGAGCGTGCGCAGCCCGTACTTCTGCTGGGTCTTCTCGGTGATCGCGAGGGCGTACGTGTTGTTGAGCGAGGAGTACGGCAGCCAGCTCAGGCCGTTCTTCCGGTCCTCCTTCTTCACCGCCTCGTACATCTTCTGCGCGTCCGGGATCGGGTTCTCGTGCCCGAGGTGGGTGATCCAACCCGTGCCCGTGTACTCGTACATGGCGTCCGCCGCACCGGTGCGGACGGCCTCGCGGGAACCGATCGTGCCCTGGATGTTGGTCTTGTCGATGACCGTGGCCCCGGCGGCCTGGAAGGCGAGGCCGAGGATGTTGCCGAGGATGATCTGCTCGGTGAACTCCTTGGAGGTCACCGTCAGTTCGGCCCCGTCGAGGGGCTTGCCCTGCCCGACCGAGCCCGGCTGCACGTCGTCGGTCATCGGGCTGCCGCTGACCAGGCCGCAGCCCGCGAGCAGCGAGGCCGACAGCAGCAGCGCCGAGACCCGGCGCACACGTACGGTCCGGAACGTACCGGCGCTCATGTCCGCACCTCCAAACCCTTGGGACGGAGCAGCAGTTCGGCCACACCCGCCAGCCAGTCGATGAGCAGTGCCAGCGCGACGGCCAGCACGGAGCCGAGGAACAGCACCGGCATCCGCTGGTTGGTGATGCCCGCGGTGATCAGGTCGCCCAGACCGCCGCCGCCGCCGAACGTGGCGAGGGTGGCGGTGCCGACGTTCAGCACCAGGGCCGTACGCACACCGGCGAGGATCAGCGGTACGGCCAGGGGCAGTTCGACCCGGCGCAGCACCTCCGAGCCGGACATGCCGATGCCCTTGGCGGCCTCGGTCAGCTGCGGGTCGATGGCCTGGAGCCCGGCGATGGTGTTGGCCAGGACGGGCAGCGCGGCGTAGATGACGATGCCGATGATGGCGGTCTCCGCGCCGATGCCGCGCCAGATGACGAGCAGCACCAGCAGACCCAGGGCCGGTACGGCCTGCCCGAGGTTGGCGACGGCCAGCACGTACGGGGCGGCCCCGCGCAGGGCGCGCCGGGTCAGGGCGATGCCCAGCGGGATGGCGATGATGAGCACCAACACCGTGGAGATCGCGGTGAGTTCGATGTGCTCGCGCACCCGGGGCCAGACGTTCCCCTCGATGGACTGCTTGGCGATGGAGTCGAGTTCGGCCCCGCGGTACCACATCCAGGTGGCGAGCAGGACGACCGCGACCACGGCCGGTACGACGGCGACCCGCTGCCAGGTCAGGCGGTCCAGGACCCGTTCGCCGGTGGCGGGAGCGGCCTCGCGGTCCTGCCGCTCGCGCTCCAGCTCGGCGACCAGGGCGCGGTCCTTGTCGCGGAGTTCGGCCGGACGGTCCTCGGTGGAGGCCGACGGCTTCGAGGGCGTGTCGCTGCTCACAGGCCCTCCTGTTCCTCGCTGGTCTGCCGCGCCTTGTGCTCGGCCAGCTCCTGGGCGTGCTCGCGGGCGTCCATGCGGTCCGCCTCCAGCAGCTCGTGGACGGAGTTCATCAGCGTCTCCAGGTCGACGACGCCGATGTACTCGCCGCGCCGCCCGGTCACCGGGACCCGGCCGGAGCTGTCGGTGAGGACGGCCTCCAGCGCGTCGCGGAGGGTGGCGTCCCGGGTCACGGTGTCGTTCACCGGGGTGCCCGCGCGCGCCAGGGAGTCCTTGACCAGGCCGAGGTCGTTGCGGCGCAGCCACTTGTGCGGGCGGCGGCGGTTGTCGAGGACGAGGACCTCGTTGGTGGAGCCGGACCGCAGCAGGTCGAAGATCTTCTGGAGCGGGTCGTCGGTGGTGACGGTCGGGAAGTCCACGACCTCCACGTCCCGTACGCGGCTGAGGTTGAGCCGCTTCAGGGCGGCACCGGCGCCGACGAAGCCGGAGACGAAGTCGTCCGCCGGGTTGGTGAGGATCGCCTCGGGGGTGTCGAACTGGGCGATGTGCGAACGTTCGCGGAGCACCGCGATCCGGTCGCCGAGCTTGATGGCCTCGTCGAAGTCGTGGGTGACGAAGACGATGGTCTTCTGGAGTTCGTGCTGGAGCCGGATCAGCTCGTCCTGGAGGTGGTCGCGGGTGATCGGGTCGACCGCGCCGAACGGCTCGTCCATCAGCAGGACGGGCGGGTCGGCGGCCAACGCCCGTGCCACGCCGACGCGCTGCTGCTGGCCGCCGGAGAGCTGGCGGGGGTAGCGGCCGCGGAACTCGGCGGGGTCCAGGCCGACGAGGTCGAGCATCTCCTCGACGCGGTTCTTGGTCTTGTTGTTGTCCCAGCCGACCATCTTCGGTACGAGGGCGATGTTCTGCGCCACCGTCATGTGCGGGAAGAGGCCGGAGGACTGGATCGCGTAGCCGATGCTGCGGCGCAGCTTGACCGGGTCCATGTCGGTGACGTCCTCGCCGCCGATGCGGATACGGCCGGAGGACGGCTCGATCAGCCGGTTGATCATCTTCAGGGTGGTGGACTTGCCGCACCCGGAGGGGCCGACCAGAATAACCGTTTCGCCCGCCTTGATGTTCATGTGGACGTTGTCCACGGCGGGGGCGGGGGTGCCCGGGTAGTGCTTGGTGAGGCCCTCCAGCTGGATGCTGGCCCCGGCCGCCTCGCCGTTGCCGCCGTTGGCCTTGCCGTCGGCTGCGCTGCCGGTGGACACGCTGGTCGCGGTGGTCTCAGGCACGGATCCCCCTCGGGATGGTCAGACGCCCGATGAGGACGTACACGGCGTCGAAGAGCAGCGCGAGGATGACGATCCCCAGCGTGCCCGCGAGCACCTGGTTGATGGCGTTGGCGCTGCCCAGGGAGGCGACGCCGCGGAAGATGATGTTGCCGAGGCCCGGCCCGGAGGCGAAGGCGGCGATGGCCGCGATGCCCATGAGCATCTGGGTGGCGACCCGGATGCCGGTGAGGATCGGCGGCCACGCGAGCGGCAGTTCGACCCGTAGCAGTTGGGCGAGGCGCGACATCCCGATCCCTCGCGCCGCGTCCACCAGCTGCGGGTCCACACCGCGCAGGCCGACGATGGCGTTGCGCACGATGGGGAGCAGGCCGTACAGGGTGAGGGCGATGACCGTGGGGGCCACCCCGAGCCCGACGACGGGCACCAGCAGACCGATCATGGCCAGCGAGGGGATGGTCAGGATGGTCGCGGTGGTTGCGGTGGCGAAGTTGCCCGCCAGCTCGCTCCGGTAGGTCGCCACTCCGATCAGTACGCCGATGACCGTGGCCAGCACCATGCACTGGAACACGGCGCTGGCATGCTGAAGGGTGTCGGTCAGCAGTTGCTGGTGCCGACTTTCCAGAAACTCCCAGAAGTTCATCCAGCTCGCCCCCGTTCTTCTGTTCTTGCCATCCGGTTCGGTTTCTCCGGTGGGTGATCGTTCAGTGGACGAACTCTGTTCTAGCCGCTCGGCAAGCGTTTGGCGCGCTTCGTTACCGGATCGGTCGCGAAGGTTTACGGGTGAAGCATGCGTATCCGTTCGGACACGGCACCCTCGGTCACCTGGGCGGCACGCACGGCGAGGGCCCGTACGGGTGCCGTACGGGCCCTCGCGGCGCGGAGGTCGGTCGGCGCCGTCACTCCAGGTGCGCGGCCAGCACCTCCGCCAGGTGGCGGCTGTTCCGGCCGCCGAGCTGCGCCAGCTGGGTGCGGCAGGAGTAGCCGTCGGCCAGCAGCTCCGTGTCCGGGTCGGCGGCCAGCGCGGACCGTACGGCGGGCAGCAGCTGGTCGTCGGCACAGGCCGCGGAGACGTCGTAGTGGCCCTTCTCGAAGCCGAAGTTGCCCGCCAGCCCGCAGCAGCCGCCGCTCAGCTCCCCGGTCAGCCCGGCCCGTTCGCGCAACCTGCGCTCCGCCCCGTCGCCGAGCACGGCGTGCTGGTGGCAGTGGTTCTGCCCGGCGACGGGCCGGTCGACGCGGGGCGGCGCCCAGTGCGGCGCGTACTCCTCCAGGGTCTGCGCGAAGGTCCGTACGGAGTCCGCCAGCCGCCGCGCGCGCGGGTCGTCGGACAGCAGCTCGGGCAGGTCCGTACGGAGCGCCGCCGCGCACGGCGGCTCCAGCACGGTCACGGGCAGCCCGGCGTCGAGTGCCGGTTCGACGCGGTCCAGGGTGCGGCGCATGACCTTCCGCGCCTCGTCGAGCTGCCCGGTGGAGACGTACGTGAGGCCGCAGCAGACCGACCGGGGCGGTACGGCGACGGCCAGCCGCGCGTCGCGCAGCACCCGTACGGCCGCCGTCCCGGCCTCCGGCGACAGGTGGTCGGTGAAGGTGTCGGGCCACAGCAGGACGGTGCGGACGTCGTCCGCGCGCGCGGCGCGCAGTTCGCCGCCGCGCTGCCGCCGCCACCAGCGGGTGAACGACGTACGGGGCAGCTCCGGCAGGTCCCGTTCCGGCGCGAGGCCGCCGAGGCGCTTGCCGAGGGCGGCCAACGGGCCGATCCGGGCGCCCGCGTTGACCAGCGGCGCCGTACGGGTCGCGGACGCGAGGCGCAGCCACTGCGGGAGCCTGCCCATGGAGTAGTGGGCGGCGGGGCGGCGGCGCCCGGCGTAGTGGTGGTGCAGGAACTCCGCCTTGTACGTGGCCATGTCCACGCCCACCGGGCAGTCGCTGCGGCAGCCCTTGCACGACAGGCACAGGTCCAGCGCGTCCCGTACCTCCTCCGACCGCCAGCCGTCCGTGACGACCTCGCCCGCCAGCATCTCGTGCAGCAGCCGGGCACGGCCCCGCGTGGAGTGCCGCTCCTCCCCGGTGACGCGGAACGAGGGGCACATGACGCCCGCGCCCGCCGCCGTGTCGCGGCACTTGGCGACGCCCACGCAGCGGCGTACGGCCGCGGAGAAGTCGCCGCCGTCGTGCGGGTAGCCGAACTCCACGTCGACGGGCTGCCGGGGCAGCGGCGCGAAGCGCAGGTTGTCGTCCATCCGGTCGGGGCGCACCAGCATGCCCGGGTTGAGCCCGCCGTCCGGGTCCCACAGGTCCTTGAACCGGCCGAAGAGGCCGACCAGTTCGGGCCCGTACATGCGCGGCAGCAGCTCCGCCCGCGCCTGCCCGTCGCCGTGCTCGCCGGACAGCGAGCCGCCGTGCGCGACGACGACGTCCGCGAGGTCGTGCGAGAAGGCGCGGAAGCGTCGGACGCCGCCCTCGGTGAGCAGGTCGAAGTCGATCCGCACGTGGATGCAGCCGTCCCCGAAGTGCCCGTACGGCAGCCCGCGCAGCCCGTGCTCGCGCAGCAGCGCGCGGAAGTCCCGGAGGTACGCGCCGAGCCGCGCGGGCGGTACGGCGCAGTCCTCCCAGCCGGGCCACGCCTCGCTGCCGTCGGGCATGCGGGTCGCGGTGCCGGAGGCGTCCTCCCGTACGCGCCACAGCGCCCGCTGCCCGGCCGGGTCCGCGACCACCGTGTGGCCGGTGGTGCCCCCGGCCGCCGCGCGGCACAGCTCCTCGGCGCGGGCCCGCGCCTCCGCCGGTCCGGCGCCGCCCGCCTCGGCGAACAGCCAGGCGCCGCCCCTCGGCAGCGCCGCGCGCGCGGAGTCGCCCACCAGGTCCTCGGCCATGCCCTCGACGGTCAGCGGGCCGTACGGCAGGAGGGAGGCGGCGGCCTCGGCGGCGGCGCTCTCGTCGGCGTAGCCGAGGACGGCCAGGGCGCGGGCGGCGGGCGCCTCGACCAGCCGTACGGTGGCCTGCGTCAGCACGCCGAGCGTGCCCTCGCTGCCGGTGAAGGCGCGGGCCCAGTCCTCGCCGTTCTCGGGCAGCAGCTCGTCCAGCGCGTAGCCGGAGATGCGGCGGGGCAGCTCCGGGAAGCCGGTGCGCAGGCGGGCGAGGTCGCCCTCGACGAGCGCCCGCGCCCCGGCGCGCAGCCGCTGCGGCACGCCCCCGCCGCCGCGGCCGAGGACGGCGCGTTCGCCGCCGTAGGTGAGGACGTCCAGCTCGCGCACGTTGTCGGCGGTGGTGCCCCAGGCGACGGAGTGGGAGCCGCAGGAGTTGTTGCCGATCATGCCGCCGAGGGTGCAGCGGCTGTGCGTGGACGGGTCCGGGCCGAACGTCAGCCCGTGCGGGGCGACCGCCGCGCGCAGGTCGTCCAGGATCACGCCGGGCTGTACGAGGGCGGTGCGCGCCTGCGGGTCGACGGCCTCGACGCGGTTCATGTGGCGGGTCAGGTCGAGGACGACGCCGACGCCGGTGGCCTGCCCGGCGATGGACGTACCGGCCCCGCGCGCGACCACGGGCACCCCGCGCGCGCGGCAGGCGGCGAGGACCGCGGCGACGTCGTCGGCGTCGCGCGGGGCGACGACGCCGAGCGGCACGCGGCGGTAGTTGGAGGCGTCCATGGTGGTCAGCGCCCTGGCGGTGGTGTCGAAGCGCACCTCGCCGCGTACGGAGTCGCGCAGCGCCCGCAGCAGGTCCGCCGTGGCGGCCGGGTCGCCGTACGGGGGCGGGGCGCCCGGGGCGGGTGGGGGCGGTGCGTCGGGGGTGTGCGGTGTGCCGGGGGTGTCTGCCGCGTCTGCTGCCATGTCCCCAGCGTGCCCGCTGGGGCGCGGCTCACCGCACCGCCTCACCGCGCCGCGCCGGGGCGGCCGGTTGCGGCGCGCGGGGCGCGGTAGTTGGCTGGCCCCCGTACGGCGGCGACCGCGCCGGGCACGACGGCAGGGAGGGCAGCGTGGGGTCCGACGGGAGCGGGGACGGCGGCGGGGCGTACGGGGGCGGGGCTTACGGGGGCACCGGGCTGTACGAGGTCCACGACCCGCGGTTCGAGGAGTGCGCCCTCGGCGACGACCGGCTGGAGACCCTGTACGACGGCTGCCGCTGGGCCGAGGGCCCGCTGTACGTACCCGCCGGCCGCTACCTCCTGTGGAGCGACATCCCCAACGACCGTCTGCTGCGCTGGGACGAGACGACGGGCGCCGTCGGGGAGTTCCGCGCCCCGGCGGGCTTCGCGAACGGCAACACCCTCGACCGGCGGGGCCGCCTCGTCAGCTGCGAGCAGGGCGACCGGCGCGTGACCCGTACGGAACACGACGGCACCGTCACCGTGCTCGCCGACCGCCACGAGGGCAGGCGCCTGAACGGCCCGAACGACGCCGCCGTCCGCTCGGACGGCTCGGTGTGGTTCTCCGACCCGGACTTCGGCCTGCTCAGCGACTACGAGGGCCACCGCGGCGAGAGCGAGACCGGCGGCCTCCACGTCTACCGGATCGACCCCGCGACCGGCGCCGTCCGCCGGGTCGCGGACGGCTTCGCGGGCCCCAACGGGTTGGTGTTCTCCCCCGACGAGCACCGCCTGTACGTCTCCGACAGCCGCGCCAACCACGTCCGCGTCTTCGACGTGACGGCGGACGGGGACGCGCTGCGCGGCGACGGCGAGGTGTTCGCGCGGTGCCCGGAGGGGCGGTTCGACAACATCCGCTTCGACGACCGGGGCCGCCTGTGGGCGGCAGCGCTGGACGGCGGCGCGCAGTGCTTCGCGGACGACGGCACGTACCTCGGGCGCGTCCGCACGCCGGAGCCCGTCGCCAACCTGGCCTTCGGGGGCGCCCGCCGCAACCGGATCTTCCTCACGGCGACCACGTCGCTCTACTCCCTGGTCTCGTCCGTCACCGGGCCGCGCCCGCGGTTCGCGTAACGGGACCGCCCCGAACGTCACAGGAAGCGCGTCACCCGTGACGGGGTACAACCCTCCCCCGGCTCCGACTGTCTTGTTGGGCAAAGCGAAGAACACGTCGGTACGGGGCGGAATACGCGGTTCGTCCGCGTACGGGTGCGCGGTGGCGCGCGCCCGCCGTCCGGCCGGGCGACATTCCGTAGGGGGACACCATGGACACGACCACATCGCGCGCGGACCACGCGGACAACGGGGTACGGGGGCCGGGCCGCGGCGGGCTCGTACGGCGGGCGGCGCTGGTCGCCGCGACGGCCGCGCTCACCGCCGTCGCCGGGGCGGCGGGGGCGGCCGGGGCGGCGGGCACCTCGGCCGGCGGGACGGACGCGGCGGGGACGAGAGGGGCGACCGGCGCGGAGACCCGGCAGATCGCGTCGTCCGTACTCGGCCAGGACTACAAGGTCACGCTCACCGCGCTCCGTTCGACCGCCGACCCGTACGCCGCCTCCGTCCGGATGCGCGCCTTCACGTGGCAGGACGGCGCCTGGCGGGAGAGCGACCGGGTCACGGTGGGCGAAGCGGACGGCTGGTTCTGGTTCCCGCTGACCGGCGGGCACGCGGTGTGCGCGTTCTCGACGTCGGGCGGCGAGCCCGCGCCCGTGTCGGTGAGCCTGCTGCGGACGCCGTCGCTGGGCTGCTCGGAGAGCGAGCACTTCGAGCTGCGGGACGGGCGCTTCCACCGCCCGTGACCCGGCCGGGGGCCGGGTGACGTCCCGCGCGTGAGGCGCCGACGGCGGCGCGCGGGGCGTCCGTACGATCGGGGTATGCCAGCCGACGCGCCGCTCACCCGCTCCTCGTTCCGCAAGCTCAGCCGGATCACCGCACCGCAGCAGCTGCCCGAGCTGCCCGAACGCCACTGGACGGACGCCGAGTTGACGCGCGTACGGCGTGGCGTGCGGGCCCGGGGCATGGACGAGCGGTGGCACGTCTTCGCCGAGGACGACACCGTGTTCGTGCACCGCAGCTGGAGCGGGCACGGCATCTACGAGGTGACCTTCGCGCCCGTGACGGAGGACGGCTCCGAGGACGGCGGCGGGTGGCGGATCGCGTCGGCCGTCGTGGAGGCGGACCCGCAGCGCTACCGCAGCCGGGGCGCCGAGTTCGAGCGCGTCACCCTCGAACTCGTCCTCAGCGCCGCCGTCCTGGGCGAGCCCGCCGAGGAACTCCGGGCCCGCCAGGAGAAGTTGCTCGCGCTGCCCGCCGACGGACTGCCCGGGTCCCCGTAGCGGGACCCGGGCGGGCCGGGCCGGTCGCGCGGGCCCGTACCGGCGGTCAGCTCACGGCGCGGGCGAACAGCCGCCGCGACGAGAGGTAGCCGCCGACGCCGGTCACCACGCACCAGGCCAGCGCGACCCAGCCGTCGTTCCCGATCGCGGAGCCGGACAGCAGCCCGCGCAGGGTCTCGGTCACCGGCGTGAACGGCTGGTGCTCCGCGAACCAGCGCAGCCCCGGCGACATCGACTCCGCCGGTACGAACGCCGACCCGAGGAACGGCAGGAACTGCACCAGCAGCGGCTTGTTGCTGGCCGACTCGACGGTCCGGGACATCAGCCCGAGCGCGGCGGCGAGCCAGGTCACGGCGAAGGCGACGGCCGTCAGCAGACCGGCGGCGGCCAGCCACTCCGGCACGGTGGCGTCGGACCGGAAGCCGACGGCGTACGCGACGCCGACGACCAGTACGGCGCTGAGCATCGTCTGGAGGACGCTGCCGACGACGTGGCCCGTCATGAACGACGACCGGGCGATGTTCATGGTGCGGAAGCGGTTGACGATGCCCTCGGTCATGTCGGAGCAGACCGCGACCGAGGTGGCGAGCGCGCCCGCGGCCACGCCCATCACCATGATGCCGGGGGTGAGGTAGTCCAGGTACGCGTCCCGGCCGCCGCCACCCGTACCGCCGCCGGGCGCGCCCGCCGTACCGGCGACCATCCCGGCGCCGAGCGAGTCCCCGAACGCGAAGACGAACAGCAGCAGCATCATGATCGGCAGCATGAAACTGCCGAGACTGACGGCCGGGTAGCGGACCGCGTGCCGCAGGTTGCGCCGCAGCATCGTCGCGGAGTCCCGTACGGCGTGCGCGAGGGTGGGGGCGGGGGCGGGGGTGCTCGTCGTACTCATCGGAGGTTCTCCTTCGCGGGGGACGCGGTGCCGGTCGGGGCGGTGGTGGCGGTCGGGGCGACCGCGCCGGCTCCGGTCGTGGCGCCGTCGCCGGTCAGCGCGAGGAACACGTCGTCCAGGTCGGGGGTGTGCACGGAGAACCCGGCCGCGCGCACGCCCGCGGCGTCGAGCCGCCCCAACAGGGCGCGCAGCGCGTCGAGTCCGCCGTCGCCCGCGACCCGCAGGGCGAGTCGTTCGTCGTCGCGGACGGCGCCGGGGAAGGCGGCGGCGGCGTGCTCGTACGCGTCGGTGGCGTCGAAGTCGAGCCGTACGTGGCTGCCGGGAACGCGCGCCTTCAGCTCCCCCGCGGTGCCCTCCGCGACGATCCGGCCGCCGTCGAGCACGGCGATCCGGTCCGCCAACTGGTCGGCCTCCTCCAGGTACTGGGTGGTGAGGAAGACGGTCACCCCGCCCTCGACCAGCCCGCGCACGGTGTCCCACATGGTGCGGCGGCTGCGCGGGTCGAGGCCGGTCGTCGGCTCGTCGAGGAAGAGCACGCGCGGGTCACCGACCAGCGTCATGGCGAGGTCGAGCCGCCGCCGCATACCGCCGGAGAAGTGGGCGGCGCGCTTCCGCGCGACGTCCGCGAGACCGAAGCGCGCGAGCAACTCCCGCGTACGCGCCCGGCCTTCACGCCTGCCGAGCCGCAGCAGGTCGGCCATGAGGAGGAGGTTCTCCTCGGCGGTGAGCAGGTCGTCGAGGGCGGCGAACTGGCCGGTGACACCGATCGCGGCGCGTACGCCGTCGGGCGACGCGGCGACGTCGTGGCCCGCGACCTGGGCGCTGCCGCCGTCGGCGGGGACGAGCGTGGACAGGATGCGCACGGTGGTGGTCTTGCCCGCGCCGTTGGGGCCGAGGAGCGCGAAGACCGTACCGGCGGGGATGGCGAGGTCGATGCCGTCGAGGACGGTCGTCCCGCCGTACGACTTGCGCAGGTCCGCGGCGGATACGGCGAGGGGCGGGGCGGGGGCGCCCGGCGGAATGGACGTGGACATGACAGACGAAGGCATGGAGTTCTCCCGTTCGGAGGCAGGGTGCGGCGGCGCGCGGCACGGCGCGCGGGGGCACGTCGTACGGGTGCGGCGTACGGGCAGGTCGTTCGGGGTGGGTGGCGTACGGGGCGGGGCGGCGCGGGCGGGTCAGGCGCGGGCGCGGGCGCGGCGGATCTCGATGGTGCCGAAGCGCGTACGGGCCCGGACCTCGACGGTCTCCTCCGCGTCGCCCGGCCCGTCGGCGGCGCCGAGCGCGTTGAGCACCTGCCCGGACCGCGAACTGGCGTCGACCCAGGCGGCCGTGCCCTCCCGGACACCGACCTCGATGGCGCCGAACGAGGTCTCCAGCGACACGTCCCCGGCCGCTACCTCCTCCACCCGCAGCGCCCCGTGGGCCGTGGTGAGGGCGACGGTGCCCGCGGCGCGGCCGACGAGGATGTCCCCGTTGGCTCCCCGGGCCCGCAGTCCGGCGGGGGCGGCGCCGACGGTCGTGGTGCCGTGCGAGTTCTTGAGCACGACCGGGCCGTCCGCGCTGCCGAGGCGCAGACTGCCGGAGCTGATGGTGATCTCGGCGGCGCCCTCGACGCGTTCCACGGTGATGCTGCCGTGCGAGGCCGTCAGACGCAGCGGACCGGTGGTGTCGAGGCGTACGTCACCCGACGAGGTCTTCACCCGGACCTCCCCGAGCCGCCCCTCGCCGTGGACCTGGGTCCAGGAGCCGGTGGCCTCCACCCGCGACCCGGCGGGCAGTTCGACGGTGACGTCCACGGTGCCGGTACGGCCGACGAGGTAGCGCTGCTTGGGCGTCCGGAGGGTCAACACCCCCTTCTCGTACCGCACTTCGGTCTGCTCGGCCGCCCGTACGTCCAGGTCCTTCTTCGGGTCGCGGGGCAGCACCTCGACGGCCGTGTCGGGGCGGTCGGCGGCGACCAGCCGGAGGGAGCCCGCCTCCACGTGGGCGGTGAGGGAGATGGCTTCGGGCGTGTCGTAAGAAGGCATGGTGGTCCCGTCCTCCTGGGTCTCGGTGACGTCCCCGCTGGTGGGGGACGGGTGCGCAAGTGGCGCTGAACGGTGCGGTGTTGGTGCGTCGGGCCGTTCGGGTGTCGGGGGCGGCGGCACGGTCGGTCCGGTGCCGCGCGGGTGGGCCGGGTCCGCTAGCGGACCCACCCCGTGAAGCTCTGGCCGACCGTGCGGTGACCGCGGGACCGCTCACCCGTACGGGTCTGGGCCCCGCCGCCGTCGACCGCGGCCGAGACCGCCCGTACGAGCCAGGCGTTGACCGACAGGCCCTCGCGGCCCGCGGCCTCCTCGGCGCGCGCCTTGAGGTGGGCGGGCAGCCGCAGGTTCACCCGGGCGGTGCCGCCCTCGTCGCCGTCGGCGGCGGGCGCGGGAGTCAACGGGGGTGCGCCGGGCGGGAGTTGACCGACGGACTCGTGTCCGGCGGGCGCCTCGTCGGCGGCGGGCCGCGTCACCACGAAGTCGGGGTCGAGGCCGCGCAGCCGTACGTCGACGGAACCCGGCGCGAGGTCCACGGTGATCTCGTCCATCGCGGCGGAGAGCACCTGGAGCATCGCCAGCCGGGTCGCCGACTCCAGCGGCGCGGTCAGCCGCTCGGCCAGCTCGCGGGCTTCGTCGCCACCGGCCTCGGCGGCCACCGCCAGCTCGCGGCGGAGGTTGTCGACATACGGCGTGAGGTCCATGACGCCATAGTGGCACCACAATGGCGCCAAGTGCAAGCGCGCTCGGAGGACGAGCACGGAAGGATTCCGCGAGCACGGCTCTGAGCTGCGAGAACGTCCGGAAAATCCATCGGGCCCCACTGGCGCCACCAGGGCCACCGCCCCCCGGTGACACCTTCAGGTGACACCACGTGGTGCCACCTGATGCCATTCGGTGCCACGGTGTCGCCGTGGCGCTAGCGGCGGGCGTTACCGGCGGCGGGCGCGGCGCTCCTCGATCTCGGTCAGCGCCTCCCGGGCGCCCTCGTCGCCGCTCTCCGCGACGGGGCGTATCAGGCTCTCGGCCTCGTCGAGGTCCCCCCGGTCCAGGTACATCGTGCCGAGCGCCACCGACCCCATCGGGTCGCCGTGGCTCACCGACCTGCGGAGCCAGCCCTCGGCCTCGGCGTCGCGCCCGACGTTCCCCAGCCCGATGCCGTACACCACCATGCCCTGCACCGACCCCGACTCGGCGGCGCGGGCCGCGTCCTGCATGGAGATCGGATGCCCGTCGTCGTACGCCGCGCGCACGAGCCGCGACAGCGCCGCCTCCGGCGTGGCCGGTACCCGTACGACATGAGGGCGTCTGCCCTGTTGCGGCCAAAATCCCATGTTGCCCCCCTCTGTCCCGGAGCACCATTGTGCGGGCGGCGGACGGACGGCGAGCAGTCCGGTCTGAGCCAACTTGGCGCGTTCGCCGGGGACATGGCCGATTAGGGCGCCGTACACGCGTACGCGCCTCGCACACCGCCCCGTATGCGCGTACGGGCGCCGGCGCACGCCCCCGTGCGCCCCCCGGTACGGGTCAGGAGGGGGTCGGGGCCACCGAGCGGGCGAGCGGGACGACCGTCGCGGGCTGCGCCGGGGCGGGCTGCCAGTCGGTCTCCAGGATCGAGTAGAGGACGAGATCGTGCCAGACACCGTCCGCGTGGCAGTAGTCGCGCAGCACACCCTCCCGCGTCATGCCCGACTTGTCGGCGGCGCGCTGCGCGGCGACGTTCGACGGGAGGAAGCCGGTCCAGATGCGGTGCAGGCCGAGGCGTTCGAAGCCGAGGACCGCGAGCAGGTGGCCGACCTCCAGGCTCAGGCCCTTGTTGGTCAGGTCCGAGCGGAGCGCGCAGCCGACCTCGGCGCTGCGGTACCCGGTCGTGACGATCTCGCCCTCGGGCGACTCCTCCACGATCAGCTTGACGGAGCCGAGGAGTTCGCCCGTACGGATGCTGCTGACCGCCAACCGGTAGAGGGTGCGCGGCCGTTGGCGGGCGGCGGTGACGGCCTGCTCCACCAGGGCCGCGGCGTCGCGACGGGTGAAGGGCCGCATCCCGAACTGCCGCGTGGTGAGCGGGTCCCCGAAGATGGCCAGCACCCCGTCCACGTCGCGCGGCGCGAACTCCCGCAGCCGCAGCTCCGTCCCGTCCACGAAGACGGGGCGGGGGGCGGCCGTCGCCCCGGCGCCCGTTCCGGCCCCGGCGTTCTCCGCCGCGCCGACCGTCCGTACCCGCTGGGTCACGCTCATCGCTGCTCTCCCTCGACGTGTTCCGGAACCGCGCTGTCCCCGGCCCCGCTGGTCCCGCTGTCTCCGGCGCCCGCGGCGGCACCCGCCCCCGGCTCACCCGTGTCGCCGCCCGCCGGGCCGAACTCCACCCGCGTGATCCACAGCGGCCTGCGCGCCCGCAGCCCCGGCAGCCGGGACAGCAGCGGCAGCAGCACGCCGCACACGAGGCCGCGCCCGCGCGCCGCGTCCACGCTCCGCACCCCGGCCACGTTCGGGTGCACGGCGCGGAGCTTCCGCTCCTCCACCGCGTCCATGCCCCACGGCATGGGCGGCGGCCGGTAGCCCGCCGGGTAGCGCCAACTGCCGCGCACCGTACGGTCGGTGACCCAGCTCGGCGGCGCGTCGAAGACCAGCGCGGCGCCGGGGAATCGGGCCGCGCACTCCGCCACCAGGCCGTACGCCTCGTCCGGGCGGAGGTACATCAACACCCCCTGCGCCGTGACCAGTACGCCGCGCGAGGCGTCCACCTCGTCCATCCAGCGCGGGTCGACGGCCGAGCGGGCGAGCGTCCGCCGACGGTCGGTGTCCGGCAGCAACCGCCGCCGGAGCGCGGCGACTTCGGGCAGGTCGACGCTGAGCCAGCGCACCCGGCCGTTGTCCACCCGCCAGAACTGCGTCTCCAGGCCCTCGCCGAGCGCCACCACCGTGCCCTCCGGGTGCCGCGCGAGGAAGCGGCGCACCTCGTCGTCGTACGTGAGGGCGCGCAGCCCCGCTCCCTGCGCCTGGCCCCAACTCCCGTCGCCGAAGCGGTCCTCGAAGGGGTGGTCCAGCGCGTCGAGCAGCTCCACGGCCTTCGGATCGTGCAGCGCGGAGCGGGGATCGCGGGCGTCGAGCACACGGTGGTACAGCGTCCACAACGTCGTCTCGGCCACGCCCGTGAGGGCGGTGTCCGCGCCCCGCTCCCGTACGTCCACGTCCATGGAATCCATCGGGCGAGAGTGGCAACGACGGCGATCCCGGCACAACGCGCGTCACTCCACCGGGGACGAACGCCACTCGTCCGGGCCACTTGTCGTTCCGGTACGGCCCGTTCGCGGACACGTACCGCCTACGTGGGGCACACCCGTACGCCCGCCCGACGCGCCCTCCCCCCGCTCCCGCGCCCGGCTGGACTCCCGTGCGCCGCCGGGCGAATCCCGTTGCGCGCGCCGGGCGGCGTACGGACACTGTGCCGGTGCTGATCAGACGCGAGACGCCCGCCGACCGCCCCGCCGTGACCGCCGTGACGGCCGCCGCCTTCGCCGTACCCGACGGGTCGGTGCCCGTCGAGGTCACCCTCCTCGACGCGCTGCGCGACTGCCCCGACTGGCTGCCCGCCCTCTCCCTGGTCGCGGCGCGGGCGCCGGAAGGCACCGAACCGCCCGTGGACGGCGGCCCGGAGGACGAGGTGCTCGGCCACGTCGTGTGCACCCGGGGCCATGTCGACGGCGTCCCCGCGCTGGGTCTCGGCCCCCTCAGCGTCCGCCCCGACCAGCAGCGGCGCGGCGTGGGCCACGCGCTCGTGCACACGGTGCTCGGCGCCGCCGACGCGCTCGGGGAACCGCTCGTCGCGCTCCTCGGCAGCCCCGCGTACTACGGCCGGTACGGCTTCCGCCCCGCCACCGCGTACGGCATCGAGCCGCCGGAGGCGGCCTGGGGCGCGTACTTCCAGGTGCGCGCCCTGAGCGCGTACGAACCGGGCACGCGCGGCACGTTCGCGTACGCGGAGCCGTTCCGCGCGCTGTGACCGGACGGGGACGGGGCACCCCGCGCACGCCCCCGCCGTACGCCGCGCGCACACCGTCCCGTACGCCGCCACGCCCGCCGCACTCCCCCCACCCGCCCCTCGCACCACCCTCTGTGCTGCGGTGATCCGTCTCGCGGTACGGACCGCGTCGGGCCGGCGGGCCGCGACGCACTAGGCTGCGCCGCGTGGCTGATATCGAGATTCCCGCTGACATCAAGCCCGCCGACGGTCGGTTCGGCTCGGGTCCCTCCAAGGTGCGCACGGAGGCGTTGAACGCCCTCGCCGCCACCGGTACGTCACTCCTCGGCACCTCCCACCGGCAGGCCCCGGTGAAGAACCTGGTGGGCCGGGTGCGCGAGGGCGTCTCCTCGCTGTTCTCCCTGCCCGACGGCTACGAGGTCGTCCTCGGCAACGGCGGCACCACCGCCTTCTGGGACATCGCGACGCACGGCCTGATCGAGCAGCGGTCGCAGCACCTGTCGTTCGGTGAGTTCTCGTCCAAGTTCGCCAAGGCCGCCAAGCTCGCCCCGTGGCTCGACGAGCCCTCCGTGATCCAGTCCGAGCCGGGCACGCACCCCGACGCCCGCGCGGAGGCGGGTGTCGACGTGTACGCGCTCACCCACAACGAGACCTCCACCGGCGTCGCGGCGCCGGTCCGCCGCGTGGCGGGGGCCGACGACGGCGCGCTGGTGCTGGTGGACGCGACGTCCGGCGCGGGCGGCCTGCCCGTGGACATCGCGGAGACCGACGTCTACTACTTCGCGCCGCAGAAGTCGTTCGCCGCCGACGGCGGCCTGTGGATCGCCGTGTTCTCCCCCGCCGCGATCGAGCGCGCCGAGCGCCTCGCCGCGTCGGACCGGCACGTCCCGGAGTTCTTCAACCTGCACACGGCGATCGACAACTCCCGCAAGAACCAGACGTACAACACCCCCGCCCTCGCCACGTTCTTCCTGCTCGCCGAGCAGCTGGACTGGCTCAACGGGCAGGGCGGCCTGGACTGGGCCGTCGCGCGCACCGCCGACTCGGCGGGGCGGCTGTACGGCTGGGCCGAGGGCTCGAAGCACGCGACGCCCTTCGTCACGGACCCGGCGCAGCGCTCGCAGGTCGTCGGGACCATCGACTTCGACGACAGCGTGGACGCGGCCGCCGTCGCGAAGGCGCTGCGCGCGAACGGCGTCGTGGACACCGACCCGTACCGCAAGCTGGGGCGCAACCAGCTGCGCGTGGCGATGTTCCCGGCCGTGGAGCCCGCCGACGTGGAGGCGCTGACCGTGTGCGTCGACCACGTCGTCGAGCGCCTGTAGCGGCGGTAGCGGCGGTAGCCGCTGGAGCGACGACGACGCGGCGCGCGTACGGGCCGGGGCGCACCCGGTCGGTACGCGCGCCGCCGCGCGTACGGGAGGGACCCGCGCGCCGTCAGTCCCGGCGCCCGAAGAGGCGCCGCAGGCCCGTCCACGCCAGGTACGCCGCCGCCAGGGTGGCCGCGCCGACGGCCAGGTCCCCGTTGTCCCCGGCGGACTCGCCGTCCGCGTCGCCGCCGCCGCGCTTCTCGTCGGCCGCCTTGGCCTTGGCGGCCTGCTCCGAGAGGACCTCGTCCTCCAGCTCGACCGGCTCGACGTCGCTGGCCTCGCCCTCCGAGCCGAACATCAGGTACCGCCCGTCGAGCGTGAACGTGACGGACTCGCCCTGCCGTTGCATCGGCACCCGTACCGTGTCGATCGGCTTCGGGCGCCCCTCGGCGGTCCAGCGGTACATCTCCGCGCCCATGTAGGTGCGCAGGATCAGCCGGGTGCCGTCCGGGGAGAACGCGCCGTCGGTGGCCCATATCTCGGTGTCGCCGACCCGGCGGAAGGTGTTCACCCCGAACGTGCTCAGCTTCTCCGGGCCCGCGTAGACGCCGCCCTTGCCCTCCCGGTTCTTGCTCGCGACGTACACCCGGCCGGTCTTCGGGTGCACCATCAACGACTCGGCGTCGCGCGGCCCGTCGGCGTAGCGCACCGTGTAGCGGGTGGGGGTCAGCGTGGTGTCGCGGAGCTTCTTCGGCTCGGGGAAGCGGTAGATCCACACCTCGCTCCAGCGTCCGCCGAGGTTGTCCCCGATGTCGCCCACGTACAGGTCGCCGTCCGGGCCGAGGGAGATGCCCTCCACGTCGCGCGGCATGATGCCGCGCAGCGAGACGGTCGCGACGGTCTTCCCGGAGCGGCTGTCCACGGCGTAGACGTACGGGCCGTCCTCGCTGTCGTTGTGCGTCCAGTACACGCCGGGGTGCGCGCGGCTGGCGGCCAGGCCGCTGGACTCGGTGATCCGCGGGTCCTCGATGGTGAAGTCGTCGGGTCCGTCGGCCAGTGCCGGCCCGGCGGCGGCGACCCCCAGCAGCCCCAGTGCGGCCAGCGCGCCCGCAAGGGCGGCGGCCCGCCGCGCGCGGCGCCCGCCGCGCGGCTCCGCCGGGGCGGAACGGGCGTACGGCGTACGGGAGTCGGCGGCGCCGGGGCCGTACGGGCCGCCGGACGGGGCCGGGCCGTACGCGGCGGCTCGCGGGTCGTGCGGACGTCTGTGCCGGTCGCCGTACGGGCCGCCCGGAACGCGGGCCCGGAGGGAACCGGCCCGGGGAGGGCCGGCCCGGAAGGAAGGTGCGCGCATGCCGCAAGCCTGCCATCCCGGGCCGGGTGACCGGCATCATGTCGCCGGCCGTCCTCCGTTCCGGGAGGATGGCCCGATGCGCATCATGTTCGTCGGTGACTCGATGACCGTCGGCAGCGCGGGCGACCTCACCTGGCGCTACCGGATGTGGCAGCACCTCAACGCGACGCACGGCGGCCCGTACCGCATCGTCGGCCCCCGCACCGAACTGCACGAGGGCTCCGTCGCCTACGCCGACCCCGACTTCCCCGGGCACGCCCGGCGCCATCTCGCGGGCTGGGGCGAGGGGTGGCTGCATCTGGCGCCGCTCGTCGGGGACGCGGTGCGCCGCGCCAAGGCGGACACGCTGCTGGTCTCCCTCGGCCTGATCGACCTGGGTTTCTACACGGACGTGCCGCAGACCACCGCGAACGTCCGCCGCTTCCTCGCCGAGGCGCGCGCCGCCAACCCGCGGGTACGCGCGGTGCTGCTGCCCGTCGCGCCCAACATCCGTGCCCTGACGGACGGTTCGTTCGCGGCGACGCGCGAGGAGTTCAACGAGCAGTTGGCGAAGACCGTCGCGGACCTGTCCACGCCGGGCGCCCCGCTGCTGCTGGCGTCGTCGCCCGCGGACTGGACGCCGGACCGCGACACGTACGACGGCACGCACCCGTCCGCCGAGGGCGAGCACCGGATGGCGGCGGCGTTCGCGGACGCGCTGCACCAGGGGTGGGGCGTGGGCGGACCGTACCGGGAGCCGTACGGCGCGGGCACGTACGGCGGCGGGACGTACGGCGGCGGGTCGGGCGGCGACCCGTACGGCGCGGGGCCGGAGGCGTACGGGCGCGGGCGGCGGACGGACGGGCGCGAGCGGGGCGGGCGGGGCGCGCGGCGGGGTCGCCGGGCGGCGCCCGGCGGGAAATCCGGCGGGCCGGAACGCACAGACGCGCCCGAACGGCGGCGCCGCGCGCGGGGGTTCGACTCTCGCGGCTGACAACTTCCGCGCGGGGAGCGGGTGTTGGCCAAAGAAAACACCGGAGGCTCCCTTGTTTTCTGCCGTGCCCCGGGCCTCAATGTTCACCGTCGGCATGACGGCCCGTCAGTGCGCGCGGCCCGTACGGGGGTACGGACCCGTGGTCACCACGGCTCCCCGGCACGCCGGCACGGTGCGGCACCGCACGCGGCACACGTACCGCCCCGCAACACCCGTACCACCTGGCAACACCCGTACCACCTGCGTCACACGCGACACCCGTACCGCGCGCGGCACCCCGCACTCGCGTCACCACTGCACCCCCCAGCGCCGCGTCCCCGGACGCGGCGGCCCGGAAAGTCCCCCAACGACCGGAAGGCAGTCGGAATGAAGCGGAACATCATCGGAATCGGTACGGCAGGCGCGGCGGCCCTCGCCCTGGGCGCGTTTGTCCTGGCACCCTCGGCCTCGGCCGTCGACCCCACCACCGCCACCATCCAGGCGGACTGCGGGAGCATCGGCTCCGGCGAGGTCAAGCTGGAGGCCACGCAGGACGGCACGGCGGCGACCATCACCCTCTCCTCCTCCGCGGTGAAGGTGCCGATCGCCATCCCGGCGAACTCGGTCGAGACGACCCTGACCCTCGCCAAGGCGGACGGCAGCGAGGTCACGTTCAGCGGCAACGCCAACCCCGCCCTCAACTCCGGCGACGACGTGAACTCCGGTCCGCTGGCCGGCACCGTCGCCGCGGGCGACTCGCTGGAGGCCAAGTCCGCCACCATCAAGGTGCTGGGCCTCACGGTGAACTGCACCGGCACGTCGGCGCAGGACCCGGGTCCGTTCACCTTCTGACCTGACGCACGACCGCCCCGCACACGGCTGACGGCGCGGGCACCCGGCACCGACCGGGTGCCCGCGACCGCGGCCGCACCGGCGCCCGTACGGCGTGCGCGTACGGGGGCGGTCGGCGCGGTGCCATCCGGCCGGTGGCATCGCACCGCCCCCGCCCCGCGCCCGCCTCCGCTCGTCGCGGACGGGTCACCTCACCAGGCGAACGCCTCGGGGGACGGACCGGGGCCGGGGAAGATCTCGTCCAGACCCGTCAACAGCTCCTCGCCCAGCTCCAGTTCGAGGGCGCGCAACGCCGAGTCCAGCTGCTCCCGCGTACGGGGGCCGACGATCGGGCCGGTGACGCCGGGCCGGGTCAGCAGCCAGGCGAGCGCCGCTTCGCCGGGCTCCAGGCCGTGGTCGTCGAGGAGGTTCTCGTACGACTGGATCTTCTCGCGCGTCCCGGGGTCGTCGAGCGCGTCGGCGGCGCGGCCGCTCGCCCGGCGCCCCCGCGTGGCCTCCTTCTTGAGGACGCCGCCGAGCAGCCCGCCGTGCAGCGGGGACCAGGGGATGACACCGAGGCCGTAGTCCCGCGCCGCAGGGACGACCTCCATCTCGGCGCGGCGCTCCGCGAGGTTGTAGAGGCACTGCTCGCTGACCAGGCCCACGCGGCCGTGCCGGGCGGCCAGTTCGTTGGCCTGGGCGATCTTGTAGCCGGGGAAGTTGGACGAACCGGCGTAGAGGATCTTGCCCTGCCGGACCAGTACGTCGATCGCCTGCCAGATCTCCTCGAACGGCGTGGACCGGTCGATGTGGTGGAACTGGTACACGTCGATGTAGTCGGTCCGGAGCCGCTGGAGGGAGGCGTCCACGGCCCGGCGGATGTTCACGGCGGAGAGCTTGTCGTGGTTGGGCCAGACCTCGCCGTCGCCCGCCATGTTCCCGTACACCTTGGTGGCGAGGACCGTCCGGTCGCGCCGCCCGCCGCCCTGGGCGAACCAGGAGCCGACGATCTCCTCGGTGCGGCCCTTGTTCTCACCCCAGCCGTAGACGTTCGCCGTGTCGAAGAAGTTCAGCCCGGCGTCGTGGGCGGCGTCCATGATGCCGTGGCTGGTGGGTTCGTCTGTCTGCGGACCGAAGTTCATCGTGCCGAGAACGAGTCGGCTGACCTTGAGTCCGGTGCGTCCGAGCTGCGTGTACTCCATGTCGGCAAGCCAACGCCTTCGAGCGTGCTCCAGGCAAGGGCATCGGGCGGCGCGGCCGGGGGTCGTCCTCGTGGGGCCGGGCGGGCACGCGTACGGGCGCGGCGGGCCGGACCGTACGGGCCGAGGGTGGGCTCGTCGGACGGGGGCGGCGCGGGGTCAGCCGCCGAAGGCGGCGGCGACGGCCACCACGAGGAACAGCATGACGAGCGCGCCGCTGACGATCCGGATTCGGGTCTTCGCATTCACGCCCCCACCGTAACCGGGGTGCTCAGCCGCCCAGCCGCCAGGCCGCCGCCGTACGGTAACGGGGCCGCCCACCAGGCACGTCGCCCCCGTCCACGGGGAGGCTGCGGACGAGCGCCAGCTCCCCGGCCGTCCAGGGCGTGCCACGGAAGGCGGCCAGCGCGTCCACGTACGGCGCGACACCTCCCGTACCTCTGGCACCTCCCGTACCGCCGGGCGTGCTCCGCGCCAGCGTGAGGTGCGCGCGGAACGGGCGGTCGTCCATGGGGAGTCCGCTCTCCCGGCCGACCGCCGAGGCCGCCGCCGCCAGCTCCGCCAGCCGCCCGTCCCCGGTGGCGACGCCCGCCCACAGCACGCGCTCCCCGAAGCGGCCCGCCCCGGCGACGCGCACCGTGGGCGGGCGGGCGTCCGCGGCGGCGCGGGCGAGGCGGCGTTCCAGCGCGGGGCGTACGGGCGCGGGCACCTCGCCGTAGAAGGCGAGGGTGACGTGCCAGTCCGCGCGGTGCGTCCAGCGGGGCCGGTCCGCGCCGGGCGGGGCGGGGAGCGCGTCGAGGGCGGCGGCGAGTTCGGCGACTGCGGCGGGCGGGGGCAGCAGGGCGGCGAAGAGCCTCACGCGGACAACCTGCCCGCCGTACGCCGCTCCCGGCCCGGCCCCGCGTCCGTCGCCACCTCGTCCGTCTCCACCGCGTCCGTACCGGCGGCCTCCGGCGCCTCGCGCGGCTCGAACACCACGCCCCGGCCACCGCCGGGCCCGCGCCCGACCCGTACGCGTACCCGCAGCCCGCTCGCCCGCGCCAGCGCGAAGCCCACCGCCACCGCGACCGCCGCCGAGATGAACGCGCCCGCCAGCAGCCCGGCGCGCGGGCCGTACGAGTCGGTGATCCAGCCCATGAGCGGGCCGCCGATGGGGGTGCCGCCGACGAACACCATCATGTAGAGGCTCATCACCCGCCCCCGCATCACCGGATCGGAGGCGAGCTGCACGCTGGCGTTCGCCGTGACGTTGAACGTGAGCCCCATCGCGCCCGCGGGCAGCATCAGCGCCGCGAACAGCCAGAACCACGGCGTGACCGCCGCCAGCCCCAGCAGCAGCCCGAACAGCACCGCCGCGCCGACCATCAGCCGCATGCTGGACGACGAGCGCCGCGCGGCGAGCAGCGCGCCGGTGACGGAGCCGACCGCCATCAACGTGTTGAGCAGCCCGTACGTCCCCGCGCCCGAGTCGAAGACCCGGTCGGTGAACGCGGTGAGCCAGATCGGGAAGTTGTAGCCGAACGTGCCGACGAAGCCGACGAGGACGATGGGCCACAGCAGCTCGGGGTGCGTCCGCACGTAGCTCAGACCCTCGCGCAGCTGGCCCTTCGTACGGGGTGCCCGTTCCGTCGGGTGCATCTCGTCCGTACGCATCAGCAGCAGCCCGGCGAGCGGCGCCAGGAACGACAGCCCGTTCAGCAGGAACGCCCAGCCGCTGCCCACGGCGGTGATGAGGACACCGGCGACGGCGGGGCCGACGAGGCGGGCGCTCTGGAAGTTGGCGGAGTTGAGGGAGACGGCGTTGCGCAGCTGGTCGGGGCCGACCAGCTCCGCGACGAACGTCTGCCGCGTCGGGTTGTCGACGACGGTGGCGAGGCCGAGGGCGAAGGCGAGCACGTAGACGTGGGTGACGTGCACGTGGCCGCTGAGGGTAAGCGCCGCCAGTACGAGCCCGGTGAGGCCCATGGCGGACTGGGTGACGAGCAGCACCTTCCGCTTGGCGCACCGGTCGGCGATGACGCCGCCCCACAGGCCGAACAGCAGCATCGGCAGGAACTGGAGCGCGGTCGTGACGCCGACGGCGGTGGCGGAGCCGGTGAGGCTGAGGACCAGCCAGTCCTGGGCGATGCGCTGCATCCAGGTGCCGGTGTTGGACACGGCCTGGCCGAGGGCGAAGATCCGGTAGTTCCGGATGCGCAGGGAGCTGAACATCGAGGTGCGGGTGGCGGCCGGGGCGTCCGGCCCACCGGCACCGGCGTCGCTCGTACCGCCGTCGCTCGTGCCGCCGGTGTCCGACGGGTCGGCCGGGGCGCCGGGCGGCGGTGCGCCCGTACGGTCACGGGGTGCGGGTACGGGTGCGGGTGCGGAGTCCTCTCCGTGGCCCGGACTCAACGGCGCTTCGCCTCCTTCTGCTGCGGTGCTCGTCCTCGTACGGTGCCGTGCGCGGTGGTGCCTTCTCGTACGTCCTCCTCGGTGCGGGGCCTCGGGTACGTGGGTGGGTGCGGGTGCGGGCCCGGGGTGCGGGGGTACGCCCGCCCGCGGGCTCACAGGTGCGCGAGCTTCTCCAGTACGGGCGCCGCGTCGCGCAGCTTCGCCCACTCGTCGTCGTCCAGCTGCCCGGCCAGCTCCGCGAGCCAGGCGTTCCGCTTGGTGCGGCTCGCGGCGAGCATGGACTCGGCGCGTTCGGTCTGGGTGACCACCTTCTGACGGCGGTCGTCGGGGTGCGGCCCGAGGCGTACGAGGCCCTTGGCCTCCAGCATCGCGACGATGCGGGTCATCGACGGCGGCTGTACGTGTTCCTTGCGGGCCAGCTCGCTGGGGGTGGCCGAGCCGCAGCGGGCCAGGGTGCCGAGCACCGACATCTCGGTGGGGCTCAGCGACTCGTCGACCCGCTGGTGCCGGAGGCGTCTGGAGAGACGCATCACGGCGGTGCGGAGCGAGTTCACGGCGGCGTCGTCGTCGCCAGGGGCGCCTGCGGTCGGTTCCGGCATTTGTTTAGCGTAACTCATTACCCCGGCTAACAACCACCCCCGGTGAGCAGCCCCGTTCCCCCCGGAGCGCCGCCCGGCGGCCCAAACCCCGCGTCACACCTTCGGGTGAGGTCGCACAGAAAAGCACCCCGGCGCTCCCGGATCGGCGGGGACGGTGGGTGCATGACATCTACGGTGCTCAGCCTGCGCGTGGACAGCGAGCTGCTCGACCGGCTCCACGGCCACGCCGCCAAACGCGGCATGAGTGTCCAGGACTACGTGGTCCGGACGCTCGTCAGGGACGACTTCGACGAACGGTTCCACACCGCCGTCGAGGAGACGGAACGGTTCTACGGGGCGGACGCGCCGCCGCACGCCACACCGCCGCCCTCGGCCCGGCGGACCTGACACCGCCGGGCCCCGGGACTTCGCGGGCTTTCGGCCCTTCCCGGGACCGGTGCCTCCAGGCCCGAGACCGTCGGGGTGGCGGGGATCGATAGGCTGGGTGGAGGACGCGAGCCGCGACCCGGCCCGGACACCGCCCGCAGCCCCGCAGCCCCGCAGCCCCGCAGCCCGACGAAGGAGCCGGTTCGATGGGCCTCATCAGCAAGTGGACCGACGGCGGGCGCGTGGCCCCCGAGCCGCTGGAGGGCGACGTCGTCCGCACCGTGCGGATCGGCACGGCGGTGTGGTGCGTGCTGCTCGTCGTCCAGCTCCCCTTCTACGGCTGGATCTCCGACCACGGCCACACGTGGTGGCTCGGCACGTGCGCGGTCGGCATCGCGCTGGGACTGTTCGGCCTCTGGTACGTGGTGCGGCGCGAGCGCGCCCTCGCCGCCTCGGCGGCGGACGGGGACGCGGCGGACGGGGACACGGCGGAGGGGTCGGCGGCGGTCCCCGGAGCGGAGCCCGGGGACGGACCGGCGTAGCCCGCCCCCGTTCCCGTAGGTCGGACCCGTACCGTTCCGCCCCCGCGGGTCACTCGTGCCAGCGCGCCCGCGCCAGCTCGTCCGTACGCGTCGGGTCCTCCAGCAGCGCCGCCGTCTCGAACCGGCGCCCCCAGTGGCCCGCCGCCCAGGCCAGCCCGGCCGCGACCCCCTCCAGGGTGGCGGCGTGCAGCACGCCGTCGCCCGTCAGGTGCCAGTCCAACTCGACGCCGTCGACGAGCAGTTCCTCGTGCTCCAGGTACGCCGTCGGCGCCCCCGGCAGCAGCACCCGTACGGCGTCGGGCACGACCCGTTCCGTACCCGCGTCCCCGCTGACCGTGCGGCCCGCGACCGCGCCCAGGCGCCGTACGTCCAGCAGCGCGGCCAACTCGGCGGCCAGCGCGGGCCGTACGGGCAGCAGCGGGCGCCCGGCGGCCAGCGGCATCAGGTCGGGGACGTCCGCCACCAGCGCGTCGGCGGCGTCGACCACCCGCACCTCGTCGCCGACGACGGCCCGCAACTCGTCCGGCAGAGTGACCTCTTCGGGGTCGAGGGCGGCCAACAGACCGTAGAGGCCATGCAGTTGGTCCGGCGTGACGGGCAACTCCGGGTCGGCCAGGCGACCCAGCAGTTCGGCCGCGCCGCCCGGCTCGTCCAACAGGGCGGCGGCGGAGGTGCGTACGCCCAGGGCCCGCAGGACCTGCGCGTCCGGCTCGCCGTCGACGGTGAGCGCGGACGCGTCCGCCTCCTCGTACAGCCCGGCCAGCAGCGCGTCGCCCCCGGCCGCCCGCAGCCCGGCCGGGCGCCGCCCGTCCAGCACGGGGTGACCGCGCAACCACCAGGCGGTGTACGGGCGTACGGTCTCGGTCACGCCGTCCGGCAGCAGCACCCGTACGGGCGCGGTGAGGGCGTCGCGCAGCGGCGGCCGGGCCAGCATCGCGAGGGCCTGCGGCCAGCAGTCGTCGTCGACGAGGTCCAGGTCCCGTACGGCGACGAGTTCGGCGGCGACGGGCGGCACGGACGGCTCGTACGGGAGGCCGTCCAGGACGTCCTCGCACCAGACGTCGGCGGCGTCGAGGAGGCCGGTGTCGTCGGGCCGCGCCCAGTCGCCGTCCTGCGGCTCGGCGATCTCGTCCGGGTCGAGGACGACGTCGGTCGCGCGGACGAGCGCGAAGTCCGCGAGCACCCCGACGGCGGCCAGCGGGCGTTCGCCCCAGCGGTCGGCCAACGCGGCGTCACAGGCGGCGAGTTCGCCTTCGCGGATGACCTGCTCGAACGGGCTGCCGGGGAAGACGAGTTCACCGGCGGGCGCGAGTTCGCCGTCCTCGTCGGGGAGCGCGAGCGCGCCGAGCCACGGCTCGTCGCCGGGCTCCAGGCCCGCGTCGCGGACGAGCGTCAGCACGGTCTCGGCCAGCTCGTCGGCGTCGGGGGTGTCGGCGTCCTCGTCCCAGATCTCGCCCGCGTCCAGCGACCCGGCGACGGCCGCGCGCACCTGCGGCGTGGTGAGCACGGCGCGGGGCGAGGCGGGGGTGGCGCCCAGCTTGTCGAGCAGCGGGTGGGCCGCGTCCGGGTGCGCCACCCGGAGGCCGAGGCGGGCGAGGGCGCCGTGCCGCCGCGAGGCGTCGGCACCGGCGTCGGCACCGGCCTCGGAGGCCGCCGTACCGCCGTCCCCGGGGGCGGGCAGCAGCACCTGCCGCGGCCCGACCGCCGTACGGCCGTCCGCCAGCGGCACCGGCAGTCCGGCGAGCCGGTCGGGGTCGACGCCCGCGAGGGAGTCGTACAGCCGCCACCACCAGCCCGGCAACCGCCGTACGCCCGCCAGCCGGTCGACCACCTCGCCGAGGGGAACGCGCGGGACGTCCAGCAGGCGGAGTTCCGGGCGGCGTTCGAGTCCGGCGGGCAGCAGGCTGGGGAAGAGTTCGGAGAGGACGACGACCGTGTCGGCGCCCGCGCCCTCGACGACCTCCGCCTCGCGGGGCCGCAGCGCGGCGCCCGACTCCGCCCCGTCCAGGCCCACTTCGGTGTCACCGGCCCCGGCGCCCGGTACGGTCTCCGGCGCGGCGTCCGGTACGGCGCCCGCCGTCGCGACCGGCGGCGCGGTGTCCGCCGCGCGCGGCAGGAACGGCACCGCGGGTAGCCGGTCGAGGACCGACCGCCGCAGCACACCGTCGAGTTCGCCCTCGCCCAGCGGCCCGCGCACCAGGTCGAGCGTGCCCGTGCCGACCGGGCGCCAGCCCGCGATCAGGTCCGTGTACGCCTCGGCCGCCCGCGCCGCCAGGAAGTCCGTCAGCGGGCCCGGCGCGACGTGCCGCCGCGTCGGCTCCAGCGGGAACGACGCGATGAGCAGCGCGGGCAGCCCCAGCGGCTCGTCCGTGGGCGTCGGCGCGTGCACGACGGGCGCGGTGGACGGCCGTTCGGGGGCGCCCTCCGCGTCGACCGGCACCGCCCACGTCACCGACCACCAGGGGCGTTCCCGCTCCTCCAGCGGCCGGTCCGCGAACAGCGCGTCGTCGGCCCGGCCGCTGGCCCGCGTGACGCGCCAGCGCGTGCGCCGTACGGCGGTGGCGGCGCCCGGCGCGGCGGGCGCGGTGCCGTCCTCGACGAGGACGTACGTGCCGCCCGCGGGCGCCGGTTCCACGCCGCGCGTCAGCGTACGGACGAACTCCGGTGTGTCCACGACGACTTCGGCCAGGCCGGGCAGTGTGAGCAGCAGCGCGTCGTCCACGGCCGCGAGCAGGCGCGCGGCCAGTTCCTCCGCGGCGGCGTCGCGCAGCGGCAGCACGACGGCCGTGTCGTAGCCCTCGGGGGCGGTGCCCTCCGCCGCGAACGGCAGCCGCAGCAGCGGGACATGGCCGTCGCGGCGGCGCAGCTCGTCGGCGAGGCCACCGCCCGGCGCCCCCGCACCGGCGCCCCCGCCCGCGTCCGTACCGCGCGCCGCGTCCGCCGCCAGCCCGCGTGCCTCCTCCAACGACCAGCGCACGCCGCACCCGTGGCCCAGCACGGCGGGCTCGTCGCTCACCGCGAGCACCGCGGCGAACCCCACCCCGTACCGGCCGACCTGCGCGACCACGCCGTCGCCCACCACTCCCGCCGCGTCCGTGTCGCGCTTCGCGGACGCGCGGAGCGTCGCCAGCGACTCGACGCCGACGGCGTCCAGCGCGGCGCCCGTGTTGGCGGCGACCAGCACGCCGTCGCGCAGCGTGAAGCGGATGCGGCCCGGCTGTCCGGCGCGGGCGGCGGCGTCGGCGGCGTTCTGCGCCAGTTCGACGACCAGCCGGTCGCGGTAACCGCCGTACGCCAGGTCCTGTTCGGCGTTGGCGTCCTCCCGGAAGCGGGCCGGGGAGGCGGTCCACGCGTCCAGCACGCCCCGCCGCAGTCGCGCGGTCCCGAACGGGTCCTCTCCGGAACCCCGCACACTCACCGTGCCGCCGCTCACGCCGCCGCCTCCTCGCCTCGTCCGCGGGCGCGCCGGGCGCCCGTCCGTTCCGTGACCGTACGGCATCACCGTGACGCCGGGGTACGGAGCACACCGCCCGCCGGACGGCCGTACGCGCGGGTGCCGTTACGCTCGCTGCCCGTGCCCGGAACCACGTTCTTCCTCCTCGCCGGTGCGGCCGTGCTGCTCGGCTCCGCCGTCCAGTCCGCCGTCGGGCTGGGGCTGGGTCTGGTGGCCGCCCCGGTGTTCGTCGTGCTGGAGCCGTCGCTCATGCCCGGCACGCTGCTGACGACGACGGTGCTGCTGCCGCTGCTGACCGTCCGCGCGGAGTGGCGGCACGTCGACTGGCACGGCCTGCGCTGGGGGCTGCCCGCGCGGCTGCCGGGCGCCGTGGCCGGGGCCTGGCTGCTGACGGCGACCGATCCGCGGCTGCTGGGCGCGCTGGTCGGGTCGATGGTGCTGGTGGCGGTGGCCGCGTCGCTGTACGGCACGCGCCGGGCGGGCGGCCCCGGGGCCGAAGTGGGGCAGGGGACGCGGCGGTTCAGCCCCGCCGCGCTGGTCGCCGTGGGCGCCGCGGCCGGGCTGACGGGCACGGCCACGTCGATCGCCGGGCCGCCGCTGGCGCTGCTCTACCAGCGCCAGCCGCCCGCACGCGTACGCGCCACCCTCGGCGGCTTCTTCCTCGGCGGCACGCTCATCTCGCTGCTGACCCTGGCGGGCGCGGGCGAACTGACGGCGCGGCAGGTGGGTACGGGGCTGCTGCTGGTGCCGTTCGTCGTCGCCGGGTTCGCGGCGGGACGGCCGCTGGCCCGCCGTCTCGGGCCCGCGCGGCTGCGTACGGCGGTGCTGGCGGTGGTGTCGCTGTCCGGCGCGGCGCTGCTGGTCCGCTCGCTCCCGCTGTGAACGGGCGGCCCGACCGGCGCCGCGCGTAAGGGCGTTGACGGTCGGTGAGGAGGCACGCGGTCAGCGCGACGTGCCGCCGCCCTCGCCGCCGCCCTCGCCGTCCGGACCGGCACCGTCGCCGTCGTGCAGCGGCAGCGCGTCCGCCCGCGTCTCGTCGATCACCGGCGGGGGCGGCTGCGGCGGGGGCGGCATGACGGCGGCCTCGGAGTGCGCCCCGCAGCCGTACGACAGCGCGACGACCTGCCCGTCCGCCGGGCCGAACTCGTTCGCGCACACCCCGAACGCCTGCCGCAGCGAGCCCGCCAGCGGCACCAGGAACCCGCAGCTGAGGCAGGACGCGGGCGCCGCCTGCGCCATCGGGCTGTCCGGCCCGTGCGCCTCCTCCCAGCGGTCGGCCGCCGTGTGCAGCCCGTACCGGGAGAGGACGCGCGTACGGCCCATGCCCAGTTCCTCGGCCACGGCCCGGATGCTGCCGCGCTCCGGCGGCGGCGCCAGCTCGCGCGACCAGCCGGAGGCGGGATCGGCCGCCGTGGCCGCGTCGCCGCCGTCGTCCGCCGGGTCCGCCGTGGCGTCCGGGGCCTCCTCGGCCGCCGACTCGCCCCGCTCGGCGGGGAGTTGGGCGCCGGGGGCGGCGGGCGCGTTCGGCGGTTCCTCGGCGTCGGCCGAGAAGCCGGGCTCCAGGCGCAGGTCCTCGGGCTCCGAGGGCAGCAGGTCGCCCGGCCCCAGGTCGCCCGGCCGGAGCCGTTCGCTCCAGGGCAGCCACTGGGGCGCGAGCAGCGCGTCGGGGCCGGGCAGCAGCACGGTCTCGTCCAGGGTCACGACCTTGGCGCGGGACGCGCGGGCCACGGTGGCGGCCCAGCGCCAGCCGCGGTAGCCGGGCTCCTGGCACTCGAAGAAATGGGTGACCACCCGGTCCCCGTCCGCGACGGCCTCGATCCACTCGCCGACCTTGCCGGGGGCGGCGGCTTCCTGGGCGGCCTCCCGCGCCAGTTCGACGGCGTCGGCGCACAGCTTGTCGGGCGTACGGCGGTTACGCGTCGCGGCACTCATGCAGCACTCACAAGAATCGTCTCTCCTACGCCGTAGCGCCGTCATAGCCGAATCGGTGTGCGCCGACGTACGACCGGGCGGGGCGTGGGGAACGGACGGAGCGGAACCAGGCGAGCCGCTGCGACGTCCGCGACCGCGCTCTCGGGCCGTGCGGAGGGCACTGTCCGCCCACGCTACCCCAACCCCGGCCGGCCGCCTCAGCGCGGTGGCCCCTTCGCGCCCGCGGCGGGCCGGGCTCGGCGTGCGTCCGCCTCCTCCGTACGGCACCCGTGGCGGGCTCCCGGTGCCGTAGGGGACACCGCCGGAACTCCCGTTCCCCGTACGGCCGACGGGCGGTGACCACATCCGTGGCCGCGCTCCGGGCCCGACCGCGCCCCGGCCCCGGCACCCGCCGTTCCCGTCGCCGTTCCCGCGCGGGGCGGTGACCGGCCGTATCTGGGGCACACTGAACGTCGTGGCCGTAGACAAGCCGTACCAGGACGTCACGGACCGGACCGCCCCGCCCGCCGGACCGACCGGTCCGCCGGACAGGCCGCCCGGTCGCTTCCGGCGCACCGCGCGCGCCGCCCGTCGGCCACCCGCCGCGCTGGTGCGCCGCCTCCGGCGGGCCACGCACGCGCAGGGCGCGGGCGAGTCCGGCCTCGGCAAGCTGATCGAGCTGCACGCCGTCAACTCCGCGGGCGACATGCTGATCACGGTCGCCCTCGCCTCCACCGTCTTCTTCTCCGTACCGACGGGCGAGGCACGCGGCCGCGTAGCGCTCTACCTGCTGGTGACCATGGCCCCGTTCGCCCTGCTGGCGCCCGTCATCGGCCCGCTGCTCGACCGCGTCCCGCACGGGCGGCGCGCGGCGATGGCCGCGGCGATGCTGGCGCGGTCCGTGCTCGCGCTGGCGATGGCGGGCGCGGTGGCGGGCGGCGGCCTGGAGCTGTACCCGGCGGCGCTCGGCGTCCTGGTCTCCTCCAAGGCGTACGGGGTGGTGCGGTCCGCCGTCGTCCCCCGGCTGCTGCCACCACGGATCTCCCTGGTGAAGGCCAACTCGCGGGTCACCCTCTCCGGGCTGCTCGCCACCGGGCTGGCGGCGCCGATCGGGGCGGGCCTGCACACCCTCGGCCCGGCGTGGCCGCTGTACGGGGCGTGCGTGGTGTTCCTCGGCGGCGCGGCCCTGTCGTTCTCGCTGGACCGCAAGGTGGACTCCGCGAAGGGCGAGTCGACGGCGCGCCTGGTCGCGCAGACGTCGTACGAGCGGAAGGGCACGGCGGGCGGTACGGAGAAGCGGCGGCGACGGCTGGGCCTGCGCGCGGCCGGGTCGTCGGTACGGACGGGCCTCGTCGCCAACGCGTCGTCCCGCGCGCTGTCCGGCTTCCTCACGTTCTTCCTGGCGTTCCTGCTGCGGGAGCACCCGTTGCCGGGCATGACGGCGGAGTTCTCGCTCGGCATGGTGGCGGTCGCGGCGGGCGGCGGGAACGCGCTCGGCACCGCGCTCGGCGCGTGGCTGCGCGACCGCGGCCCGGAGCTGATCATCGCCACGGTGCTGGCGTGCGCGCTGACCGTGACCGTCGTGGCCACCGCGCTCTACAGCACCGTGGCGATCGCGGCGGTGGCCGCCACCGCCGGGATCACGCAGGCGCTGGGCAAGCTGTCGCTGGACGCGCTGATCCAGCGGGACATGCCGGAGGCGTTCCGTACGTCCGCCTTCGCCCGCTCGGAGACGCTGCTCCAGATGTCGTGGGTGGCGGGCGGCGCGATCGGCATCTCGCTGCCGCTGACCCTGCCGTGGGTGGGCATGGCGGTGGGCGCGGGCATCGTGGCGCTGGGCGCCTCGCTGACCGTACGGGGGCTGCTGGCCGCGGCCCGGCGCGGCCCGGCCCGGCCGCGGGTGGCGTGACGCGTACGGGCGGGGCGTACGGGCGGGGGCGGGCCGTACGGCGGTGAGCGCGCGGCGCGGGCCGGTGCGGAGCCGCCGGTCGGCGGGCCCGGACCGCCCGGTAGCCTGCCCGTATGACCATTGCGATCTCGGGCTCACGGCGTGGGCGGGTGCTCCGCGCCGCCACCGCCGTCGGCAGCGTCACCCTGGGCCTCCTCGCCCTCTCCGCCTGCGAGAAGCCGACCCCGCTGGCGACGGTGACCGTCAACGGCGAGACGGTGACCGCCGAGGCCGCCTGCTACGAGGACGGCAAAACCATCGCCGAGGCCGAGGCGAAGAAGTGCGCCGACAAGAAGGCCGAGAAGACGATCAGCGTCGGCCCCGGCGACAAGATCCGCATCGGCGTCGAACCGGACATGGCGGAGGAGGGCTGGATGCTCTTCGTCAACGACCAGTCCGTGCTGCCGAAGCCGACCGAGAAGACGTACTACTCGTTCCCCGGCGACGCCTTCTTCCAGAAGCAGGGCGCGACCGGGCAGCCGGAGCCCACGGAGGACGCCCGGATCAGCGTCATCATGACGAAGGGCGGCGACTTCAAGGGCGCCTGGCACATCAAGGCCGAGCAGGAGAAGTGACGGCGACGGCGGTGCCGGTGAGGCCGGCGCCCGGAGCTGCGCGCGCGACGGCGGTACGGGACCGATGCGCGTCCTGACCGTCACGGCCGTGGCCGCCGAACGGGACGCGGTGGTACGGGCGTTCGCCGCCCCGCCGGACGCGGGCCCCGACGCCGGTGCCACCCCCGCGCATGTACGGCTGCCCGGCGGGCCGACCGCGCACCGCGTACGGGTGTCGGCCGCCGGGACGGTCGTGGAGCTGGACGCCGTCGCGGCCGGGGTCGGCACCGGGGCGGCCGCCGCCGGAACGGCCACCGCGCTGACGGCGGCGGCGCTCGGCGGCGCCCCGTACGACCTGGTCGTCTCGGCGGGCATCGGCGGCGGCTTCGCGGGCGGCGGGCTGCCGGAGGACGGAACCGCGGGCGGCGACGGACGTGCCGGCGGCCCCGTACCCGGCGCCACCGTGGTCGCGTCGGTCGTCGTGGCCGCCGACCTGGGCGCGCAGACCGCGGAGCCCGGCGGCTTCGTCCCGGTGACGGAGCTGGGCTTCGGCACCGTCACGCACCTGCCGCCCCCCGCGCTCGTACGGGCCGTCGCTGCCGCCACCGGCGCCGTGACCGGCCCCGTCCTCACCGTGTCCACCGTGACGGGCACCGCCGCACGCGCCGCCGAGCTGGCCGCGCGGCACCCCGGCGCCGCCGTCGAGGCCATGGAGGGCTTCGGGGTGGCGGAGGCCGCCGCGGCCCACGGCGTCCCCGTGCTCGAACTGCGCACCGTCTCCAACCCCGTGGGCCCCCGCGACCGCGCCGCCTGGCGCGTCCCGGACGCGCTGCGCGCGCTCACGACGGCGTACGCGGCGGCCGTACCGGCGCTGGCGGACTGGCACGCGACGCGCCGTACGGACGAGGCGTACGGTACGGGCCCGTCGCACCGTACGGACGAGGAACAGCACCAGCCGGACGAGCAAGGACAGGCGGAACGAGCATGACCGAGCAGCCCCTGCGGATCGCGTACTCCCCGTGCCCCAACGACACGTTCACCTTCGACGCGTGGGCGCACGGCCGCGTGCCCGGGGCGCCGCCGCTGGACGTCACGTTCGCGGACATCGACGTCACCAACGGCATGGCGGAGCGCGGCGAGCACGACGTGCTGAAGGTGTCCTACGCGGTGCTGCCGTGGGTCCTGGAGGAGTACGCGCTGCTGCCGTGCGGCGGGGCGCTGGGGCGCGGTTGCGGGCCGCTCGTCCTCACCCGGCCCGAGGACGCCGACACCGGGCTGGGCGGCCGTACGGTCGCCGTGCCGAGCGAACGCTCCACCGCCTACCTGCTGTTCCGGCTCTGGGCCGCCGCCGAGGTGCCGGGCGGGGTCGGGAAGATCGTGGTGCTGCCGTTCCACGAGATCATGCCCGCCGTGCGCGACGGCCGGGTGGACGCCGGGCTCGTCATCCACGAGGCCCGCTTCACGTACCAGGACTTCGGCCTGCACCGCCTCGCGGACATGGGCGAGCACTGGGAGTCCACGACGGGGCTGCCCATCCCGCTCGGCGCGATCATCGCCCGCCGCGCGCTCGGCACGGAGACGCTGCACGCGCTGGCCGAGGCGGCGCGGACGTCCGTACGGATGGCCTGGGACGACCCGGAGGCGTCCCGGCCGTACGTGCTGGAGCACGCGCAGGAGATGGACCCGAACGTCGCGGACCAGCACATCGGCCTGTACGTCAACGAGTTCACCGCCGACCTCGGCGACGCCGGCTACGCGGCCGTACGCGGGCTGCTCACCCGCGCGGCCGCCGAGGGCCTGGTGCCGCCGCTCGCCCCGGACGCGCTGCGCTTCCCCTGAGGGGACCCTGACGGCCCGTCAGCAGGGCCGGTCGTACGGGAGGGCGCCGCCGCACGGGAGGGTGCGGCGGCGTCGAACCGCCGTGCTCAGACGTCGAGTTGGTCCGCGACCGCCCGCAGCATGCCCGCGATCTTCCGGCCGTGCGGCTTGTCCGGGTACCGGCCGCGCTCCAGGGACTGGGACACCCCGTCCAGCAGCGTCGTCAGGTCCTGCACGATCGACGCCAGCTCGTCCGGCTTGCGGCGCTGCGCGGCGGCGACGGACGGGGCGGGCTCCAGCAGACTGACCGAGAGTGCCTGGTCACCACGTTGCCCCGCGACGACTCCGAACTCCACGCGCTGCCCCGGCTTCAGCGCGTCGACGCCGTTCGGGAGCACCGACGAGTGCACGAAGACGTCGCCGCCGTCGTCGCGGGAGAGAAAGCCGAAGCCCTTCTCGGTGTTGAACCATTTCACCTTGCCGGTAGGCACGTCCGTCCTCGTCCTCGTACTCGTCGGGGCAGCCCGCGCGGGCTGCTCGCGGGGGAACCGGGTGGCTCGTCGGAACTGATCACGTCGGAACTGCTGGTGGAACGGCTCCCGAGAGCAGTCGAGCGGGTCGTGGGACCCGCCACCAGCAAGGCTAATGGTCCGCGGCCCGGTGACAAGACGCCTTTTCCGGAGCGGTTGGTTCGTCGCCTGCCCACCGATCTACCCTGACCGGGTGAACGCTGAAACGCCCCGGGCTCCCGGGGATCTGCTGGTACGGGCGGGCGGTGTCGTCTTCGCGGTCGGCGCGCTCGCGACGCTGGTCACGGTGGCCCCGCTGTTCCTGGACGCGGAGCCGTTCCCGGCCCCGGCCTACTTCGTGTGCATGCTGATGGGCGTCGGCTTCGCCCTGGCCGCCGCCGGGCTGCTGCGCTCCGCCGCGGCGGAGCGGCGCGCGGCCCGGGCCGCGGTCTCCGGCCCGGCCGCCTGAGCGACGGCCCGACCGCCGGTCCGGACCTGAGCGGCCCGGCGGTACGGGCGGCCCGCGCCGTACCGCGTGCGCCCGCCCGTACGCGTAGGCCCGCCCGTACCCGGACCCTCGACCGCCCCGGTCGGGCCCCGGCTCACGCCCGCGTGGACGCGGCGCCTCCCCGCGCGGTGTGCGCCGCCAGCCAGGCCGGGAAGTCGGCCAGGCCACCGGTCAGCACCACGTCCGCGCCCGCCGCGCGCAGCTCCGCCGCGGCGCACGGCCCGGTCGGCACGGCGACGGACACGGCGCCCGCGGCGCGCGCGCCCCGTACGTCGCCGGTGTGGTCACCGACGTACACCGTCGCGCCGTGCTCCCGCAGCGCCCCCGCCTTCGCCTCCGCCCACAGCGAGCCGACGACGGCGTCCGGCGCGAGGCCGACGTGGTCGAGGTGCAGCCGCGCGTTCGGCTCGTACTTGGCGGTGACGACGACCGTACGGCCGCCCGCCTCCCGTACGGCCCGCAGCGCGTCGAGCGCGCCCGGCAGCGCGGGGGACGGGGGGACGGCGAGCGCGGGGTACGTCGCGCGGTAGCGGTCGGCCATCTCCGGCACCCGCTCGGCGGGGAACCACTCGGCCAACTCCCGTTCCAGCGGCGGGCCGAGGCGGGAGACCGCCAGGTCGGCGTCGATGCGTGTGCCGGTCTCGGCGGCCAGCGCCTCGTAGGCGGCCCTGATGCCGGGGCGGGTGTCGATCAGCGTCATGTCGAGGTCGAAGCCGACCGTCAGGGCGTACGAAGGCATGTCCGCATTCTGCCTGCCGCGCGGGCGGCGCGGCCATGGTCCCCGGGCCCGGCCCGTGACCCCGTACCCGCGTCCGCGCCCGCCGCCGTCCTCCGTCGCCGAGCAGCGGTCAGCCCACCGCCAGCCCTCCGCCGTCAGGCGCGTCCGCCGTCCGCCGTACGTCAGTCCTCCGGCAACGGCCGCCGCGCCCGCCACAGCAGGAACAGCGCGCTGGCCGCCGCCGCCAGCCGCAGCACCACCGGCCACGCGTCCCCGAGCGCGTCGCTCATCGCGCCCTCCGCGTCGGGGATCGCCGCTCCCCACCGCCCGTCGGAACGGCCCCAGAGCCAGACGCCCGTGCAGACCGCGACCAGCCCCGGCATGCCCACCGCGGCCCACTGCGCCTCCGTACGGCTGAGCCGCGGCGACCACCACGCCAGCAGCCAGCCCGCGCCGAGCAGCGCCAGATGGCCGACGACGGTGCCCGCCGCGAGCAGCGCGACACCCAGCAGCTCGACCAGGCCGCCCACGCGCGGGCCGCCCGCGCCGCGTTCGCCGCCGAACGGCCGGAAGCGCTTGGGGCGCCCGGCCTGCTCCACGGGCCCGTCCGGCGGCCCAGTGACGGGCGCCTCGGGGGCGCCCCCGGCCCGCTCCATCCCCGGCACGCCGGGGCGCGGGCCCGGTACGGACGGGCGTTCCGGCGCGCCGTCGGCGCCGTCCTCGTCGTCGGACTGCTTGAGCAGCTCGGGGAGTTCGATGCCGCCGACGAAACCGGGCACGATGTCGTTGCCCGGCCGCTCGGGGCCGTGCTGCCCGCCGCCCTCGTACGGGCCGCCGCGCTCGTACGGGCCACGGGCGTGCGGATCGGTGCGCCACCAGTCCGGGTCGCTCTCCTCCGGGCCCAGCTCGTCGATCCCCGCCAGGTGGGGCGGCGAGGCGCCGCGTGACGCGGTGGCGGTGGGCTCGGCGGGCGGCGCCGGGTCGCGCGGCTCCTTCCGCAACTGCTGCGGCAGGCGCGGGAGTCGGGCCGTCCACGGCCCGGAGCCGGTACCGGCCGTACCGCCCGTGCCACCGCTCGTACCGGCCGCGCCGCCCGTGCCGCCGGAGCCGCCCGTACCGCCGAAACCGAGGCCGCCGAGCCCGGCGAGACCGCCCAACCCGCCGCCCCTGCGCGGCCGTTCACCACCGCCACCACCGCCACCACCGCCGCTGTCGGCGGGGCGCGGGGCGGGGACACCGGGGACGGAGCCGCCGCCGTTGGCGGCGGACACCAGGTCCTCCGGCGTGCCCAGCTGGTCCAGGATTCTGCGTACGGCCGCCTTGGAGTCGGCACCGCCCTGCTCGGCCCGTATCCGGTCGATGTCCGCGCGCAACCCGCTCACCAGCCGCGCCCGTTCGGCAGCGGTCATCCGCGTGCCGTGAGCCAGGTCGCCCACCCGGCTCAGATAGTCGAACACGAGCTGGTCGCTTTCGATCCCCACGATTCCCCAACGGCTGCTCACTGATGACACCCGGCCACCCCGACCGTACCGCGCGCCCCCTCCCCCGGGCCCCTTCCACCACCCCCGGGCACCCGCTGGGCCACCACCGCGTGGGTGGCCCGTGGCGGGTCGCGTCGTGACCGTCCTGTGCGGCTCCGGTGAACGGGCGCGCGCACGCCGACGGCCAACTGCGGTGCTGTCGTAGGGTGTTCACCTGTTCACCGTGCGCACGCGCGGGCACCCGCGACCGGCACGCCCCTCCGGGTCCGGTACGCGCCACCGCCGCGTGCCCGCGCCCGGCGCCGGTCCCCCGCACGTCACAGGAGCTTCCCCCGCCATGCCCGAACACCGCCACCAGCCGGACCGACCCGACCACGACGCTTCGATGCCGCTTCCCGAGGACGATCCGGGGGCGGTGGACGATCCGAAGGTGGCGCGCACCGTCCACGTACGGGCCGGGAGTGCCACCACGACGTGGTTCAACGGGGAGGTGATGGACGTCCTCCTCACCGCCGAGCAGACCGGCGGCGTGCTGGGCCTCGTGGAGGCGACGGTGCCGCCCGGTGCCGGGCCCGGCCCGCACGTGCACCCGTACGCCGACGAGACCTTCTACCTCGTGTCCGGCGAGTTGGAGTTCCTCGACGGCGACCGGGTCTTCACCGCGGGGCCCGGCGACGCGGTGCACATCCCGCGCGGCACCGTGCACCGCTTCCTCAACAGGGGTGTGCACACGGCGAAGTTGCTGTTCTGCTACACCCCCGGCGGCGGCGAGGGCCTGTTCGCGGAGGGCGGCGACGCGCCCCGCGCGGGCGAGCAGGCGCCGTTGTGGGGGCCGGGGCACTTCGACGACCGGATGCGGGGGCTGTTCGAGAAGTACGGCTGCCGCTACGGCCTCGCGGCGACGGCCCCGGCTGACGGCTGACGTACGCGCCCCGTACGCGCCGGAGTCCCCTCCGCCCGGACGGGGGCGGAGAGGACTCCGGAACGCGGGCCGTACGCCCGTCAGTCGGGCGTCACGGCTTGTACACCGCGTCGCTGCCGTACAGCTCCCTGGTGAAGCTGGAGACGTAGCCCCCTCGGTCCGAGCCGTCGAGGTTGTACGTGAGGAAGACCCCGTAGCCCTCGCTGACGGTGCGCTTCGCGAGGTCGGTCGCGGTGCCCTCCGGCGTGCTGCCGATCTGGACGGCGGCGGGCGACATCTTCTCCTTGGGCAGGGAGATGCCGGGGACGCCCCACGTGCCGTAGTACGGGTTCCAGGCGTAGTCGAACTTCGTGGCGAGGTCCACGCCGTCGTAGGACAGGCGGTCGGCAGCCGGGCCGATGTCGTAGAGGGAGATCAGCTTGTCGGGCATCTGGTCGCGCAGGGACGAGACGAGGTGCACGAACGAGCTGTCGTTGGGCTGGCCGGTGCCGTTGTTGCCGTAGTCGGCGTACTCGTCGTCGAAGTCGATGCCGTCCAGGCCGTACTTCTCGACGGTGTCGGACAGTTGGGTGGCGAACGCCGAAGCCGCGTCCTTGGAGGGGAAGTTGGCGAAGCCCGCGCCCTCGTGGTTGCCGAGGACGGACAGCATCACCTTGATGCCCTTGTCCTGGAGCGGCCGGATCTGGTTCTCGGCGTCGTCGAGCACGCGCTGCACGTTCTCGTTGAAGTGCAGGTAGGCGGACTGCTCGTCGGTGTTGTAGTTGATGTTGGCGGCGAAGATGATCGCGACGTCGAAGACGTTGCTGCCGTCGCTGGCGAGCTGGTACTTGCCGACGTTCAGCATGCTCTCGTTGTTCACCTCGACGTACGCGATCGAGGTCGGGCCGTCCTTCGCCCGCGGCGCCGCGGGCTTCGCGGCCTCGGCGGGCTCCGGGGTGGCCGCGGGGCTGGCGGCGGCGCCACCGGTGATCAGTGCCGCCGCGGCCAGGAACGAGAGGATCGCTGTCAGAGCTCTGCCGCGACCAGTGGGGGAAGTCATGGGCCGGTCTCCTGTCGGTGGGACGCCGTCGTGAACGGGCGCCGGGACAACTGCCGTTGGTGGCTCGGCGCCGTGGTGGCTCGATGCCTTGAGCCGTGGTGCCGTCGAGCCGTGGTGCCGTCGAACCGTGCCGCGCCCCGGGTGTCCGCGCTCCGACGCCCGCCGGAGCCGTACGCACACACCCGCGGTGCGCGCTCCCATGTTCCCCGCCGGAGGCGCGGAACGCACCGGCATCCGCGGAACGGATCGCGCGGAACGGCCGCCGGGCCCGCCCCCGGGGGCTGTCCGGAGCGGGTCCGGAGCCGGGCCGGGGCGGCCCGACGGCCGTACGGCGGCGGGGAGTTCAGTGCGCGTACCGGCGGACGGACTCCGGGTGGAGGACCAGCCGGACCTGGTCGGCGGCGAGGATCGGGGCGAGGTCGGCGGCGCTCGCCGGGTCCGCCGGGTCCCAGTAGCGGGCGGCCAGCCGCCGCGCCAGGTCGTGGGCGCCGTCCGGCTCCACCGTGACGGGGCCGGTCACCGACACCCAGCGTTCGCGCTCGCCCACGGGGGCGGCGACGACGAGCGAGGCGCGCGGATCGCCGCGCAGGCGCCGTACCTTGAGCGAGTCGGGGGCGGTGAACAGCTGGAGCGTACGGTCCCCCGCGCCCGTCTCCGCGACCTCGAACCAGACCGGCCGGGGCTCGGGCGGCAGCGGTCCCCCGGCCACGGTGAGGAAGCCGTGCAGGGGCCGCCGGAGGAGGTCGAGGTCCGCCGGGGTCAGGCTGGCCGCGGCGGTACGGGCGGGGGCTTCGGTACGGGTGTCGGTACGGGCGTCGTCGGTACGCGCGTCGTCGGTACGGGCGTCGGTGGTCATCGGCGGTGTCCTTCCGTGGTGCGCGGCTACGGGAACGGATGCGGGTACGGGAGCGGGGAGCCCGGCCGGTCAGCGGTGCCAGGCACCCGCCGCCGCGGCCCGTACGGCGTACTCCTCGAACGTGCCGGGCGCCCGCCCCAGCAGCGCGCCCAGGTCGTCGGTGGTCGCGGCGAGCAGCCCGCGCTCCATCAGCACGAACATCTCCGCGACGTGGTGCGCGTCCTCCTCCCCGACGCCCTCCCCGACCAGCGCCTCGGCGTACTCGCCGGGGGTCGTCCGCCGGTACGCGATCCCGCGCCCCGACGCCCGCGCGATCACCTCCACCGCCTCGGCGAAGGTGAGTGCGCGCGGCCCGGTCAGCTCGTACGTGCGTCCCGCGTGCCGACCGGGCTCGGTCAGTACGGTGGCGGCGGCCTCCGCGACGTCGTCCACGTCGACGAACGGTTCGGGCACGGCACCGGCCGGGAGCGCCAACTCCCCGGCGAGCAGGGCCGGGTGGAAGACGTCCTCGTCGAAGTTCTGGGCGAAGTTCGACGGGCGCAGCACGGTCCACTCCAGTGCCGAACGGCGTACGGCGTCCTCGGCCGAGCGCATGTCCAGGCCGAACGGCGAGTCGCCCCAGGTGTCGGCGCCGTGTCCGGACAGCAGCACCAGGCGCCGCACCCCGGCGGCCTCGGCGCGGGCGGTGAAGTCGTGCACGGGGCCCGGTACGCGCGGCGGCACCACGTAGACGGTGGTGGTGCCGCGCAGGGCCGCGTCCCAGGTCGCGGGCGGGGCGGACCAGTCGAAGCGCGTCGGGCTCGACCGGGACGCCGTACGCACCGGGACGCCGCGTACGCGCAGCCGCGCGGCGACGCGGCGGCCGGTCTTGCCGGTCGCGCCGAGGACGAGGACGGGTTCGCCGCCGGTGGCGTCGGTGGTGTCGTTGCTCATGGACCCGATTCAACGCGAGCGGCTCGGACCATCCCATGGGTGGAACGCCGGATCGCCTGTCCGTACGTCCAGCCCACCCGGAGGGCCGCTCCGGTTAACCTCGCCGGTGTGGACGTGTTCAGTGATCTGATCCGCGGTGTACGGGCCCACGGCTCGCTGTTCGGCAGCACGGCCCTGTCGCCGCCCTGGGCCCTGCGCTTCGTGGACGGCGCCCCGTTGACGCTGTGCACCGTGCTCGGCGGGGCGGGCTGGATCGTGCCGGAGGGCGGCCACCCGCCGGTGGCGCTCCGGTCGCGCGAGACGGTGATCGTGCGCGGGCCCGCCCCGTTCGCGTTCGTCGACGAGGTGGGGACCGCCGCCGAGCCGCTCGCGTGCGGCGAGCACTGCGCGACGCCGGAGCACGGCGGGACGCGGCACCGGCTGGGCTGGCACGACCCGGGCGGGCCCGGAGAGGCGGACGGGGTGGCCGGAGCGGGGGCGACGACGCTGATCGTCGGCGCGTACCCCGTACGCGGCGAGATCAGCCGTCGGCTGCTCGACGCGCTCCCCGTCGTCCTGCACGTACCGGCGGACGGAGCGGACGGAGCGGACACGGCGGACGGAGCGGGCGCGGCGGGTGGCGGGGGCACCGGGGACGCCGTGCTGGACCATCTCGCCGCCGAGGTCGCCGTGGACGCGCCGGGCCAACAGGTGGTGCTCGACCGGCTGTTGGACTGGATGCTGGTCTGCACGCTCCGCGAGTGGTTCGACCGGCCCGGCGGCGAGCCCCCGGCCTGGTGGGCGGCCCAGCGGGACCCGGTGGTGGGCGGCGCGCTGCGCCTGCTGCACGCCGAACCGGCGGAGCCGTGGACGGTGGCCGCGCTGGCCCGGCGGACGGGGGTGTCGCGCTCGACCCTGGCCAAGCGGTTCGCCGACCTGGTGGGCGAGCCCCCGCTGACGTACCTCACCCGCTGGCGCATGACCCTCGCGGCGGACCTGCTGGTCGAACGGGCGGACGCGACGGTGGCGGACGTCGCCCGTACGGTCGGCTACTCCGACGCGTTCGGCTTCAGCGCCGCGTTCAAGCGGGTGCGGGGCGCCAACCCGAGCGAGTTCCGGCGGACCACCGCCGCCGGGCCAGCGGCCGTACCCGCGGCCGTACCCGCGGCCGTGCGCGTCTGAACGAAGGGCGGGCGGTGGCGCACGGTTCGTACGCGGAAGGGGAACGGCGGGGGGCGGCGCTAACGTGGTACGGATGAGCACCGACCAGCGGAGCGGCTGCGCCCCACCCCGTACGCTCGCGGACGACCTCCGCGCGCGCGACGACGACGCGCTCGCCGCGCTCCTGCACAGCCGCCCCGACCTGCTCTCCCCCGTCCCGAACGACCTCACGCAGCTCGCCACCCGCGCCGGGACCCGCGCGTCGGTGGTACGGGCGGTCGAGCGGCTGGACCGGTTCGCGCTCCAGGTGGCGGAGGCGCTGGCCGTGGCGGCGGACCCCTGCCCGTACGACGAGCTGCTGGCGCTGCTCACGGGCGACGGGCGGCCGGACCTGGAACGGGCGGCGGGTACGGACCCGGCCCCGGACGCCGGAACCGGCCCGGACGGCGACCCCGCCCCCGAACCCGGCCCCGACACGTACGCCCGGTGCGCCGAGCGGCTGCCGCGCGCGCTGCGCACCCTCCGCGACCGGGCGCTGCTGTGGGGCGGGGACGACCGGCTGCGGCTCGTACGGACCGCGCGCGAGGTGCTGGCGCCCAGCGCCTCCAGCCCGTCGCCGACCGGGCTGGGGCCCACGTTCGCCGAGGCCACCTCGGGCATGCCGCCCGGCCGCCTCCAGGAGATCCTGGCCGCCGCCGGGCTGGGCGCGACGCACGACTCGGTGAGCGCGCTGGCCGCGCTCACCGGGCTGTTCGCCGACGCGGACCGCGCGGCGGCGCTGCTCGCCGCCGCGCCCGGACAGAGCGGCGCCGTACTGGAGAAGCTGGTGTGGGGGCCGCCGTACGGCACCGCCGAACACCGTACGCCCAGCCCGGCCCTCGGCTGGCTGCTGGACCGGGGGCTGCTGCTCCCGGCGGGCGACCGTACGGTCGTGCTGCCCCGCGAGATCGCGCTCCGCCTGCGCGGCGGGCGCGCGCACCGGCGGCCGGAGCCGGTGCCGCCCGCCGTGGCACCGCGCCGTACGCACCCGCCGGAGACGGTGGACGCGACGGCGGCGGCGCAGGCGTACGGGGCGCTGGACGTGCTGGAGGAGCTGCTCGGCGGCTGGGAGACCGAGCCGGTGCCGGTGCTGCGGGCCGGGGGGCTCGGCATGCGGGACCTGAAGCGGACGGCCGTACGGCTCGACCTGCCGGAGCCGGTGACCGCGTTCTGGGTCGAACTCGCCTACGCGGCGGGCCTGGTGGCCTCCGACGGCACCGCCGACGAGTGCTACGCGCCGACGCCCGCGTACGACGACTGGCTCGGGCAGCCGCCCGGTACGCGCTGGGCGCGGCTGGTGACGGCCTGGCTCCCGGCGACGCGCGTGCCGGGGCTGGCGGGCGCGCGCGACGGCAAGGGGCGCGTGCTGTCCGCGCTCGGGCCCGGCCTGGACCGGGGACCGGCGCCGGACGTGCGGCACCGGACGCTGGCGCTGCTCGCGGGCCTCGCGCCGGGCGGGGCGCCCGCGCCCGACGACGTGGTGGCCCGCATCGGCTGGGAGCGGCCGCTGCGCGGCGCGGCCCCGGCGGCGGCGGACGGCGCCGAGGGCGCGGGCGCCGCGCCCGGCACCCGGGCGGCGAACGGCGGCCATGGGGAGGCGCTGCGCGCGCGGCTCGTCCGTACGACGCTCACCGAGGCCGAGCTGCTGGGCCTGACGGGCCGGGGCGCGCTGGCGGCGTACGCGCGCGAGCTGCTGCCCCCGGCGGAGGCGGCGGGGACGACGGGCACGACCGGGACGACGGACGCCGACGCCACGGGCGACCCGGACGACACCGAGGACGACCGCCCCGGCGCCTGGGGTCGGCACCTCACCGCGCAGGAGCTGCCCGCCGCCGCCGCGCGCGCCGCGCGCGGCCTGGCCCCCCTCCTCCCCGAACCGGTCGACCACGTGCTGCTCCAGGCCGACCTGACCGCCGTCGCGCCCGGCCCGCTGGAGCGGGTCCTCGGCCTGACGCTGCGCGTCCTCGCGGACGTCGAGTCGACGGGCGGCGCGACCGTCTACCGCTTCACGCCCGAGTCCGTACGCCGCGCGCTGGACGCGGGCCGTACGGCGGCGGACCTGCACGCGTTCCTCGCCGCGCACTCCCGTACGCCCGTACCGCAGCCGCTCGCGTACCTGATCGACGACGTGGCGCGGCGGCACGGGCGGCTGCGCGTGGGCGCCGCGTCGTCGTACGTGCGGTGCGACGACGACGCGGTGCTCGCGGAGATCGTGGCGGACCGGCGTTCCGCGCCGCTGCGCCCCCGGCTGCTCGCCCCCACCGTGCTGGCCTCCCCCCTGCCGCCGGACCAACTCCTCGCGCGGCTGCGGGAGATGGGCTACGCGCCCGCCGCCGAGTCCGCCGACGGCGACGTGCTGATCGCGCGCGCGGACGCCCACCGGACCCCGCCCCGTACGGCCCCCGAGCCGTCACCGGACGGCCCGCCGGTGCCTGACCGTACGCTGCTCGGCGCGGCCGTACGCGCCATCCGCGCCGGGGACCACGCGGTGACGGCCGCGCACCGGCCGAACCCGCACAAGGCCAAGGTGGCGTCCGGCGCCCGCGCGCCCGGCGGCGGACTGCCGCGCACCGACTCCCCGGACACCCTCGCCACCATGCAGTCCGCGGCCCTCACCGGCTCCGCCGTGTGGATCGGCTACGTCAACGCCGACGGCGCCGCCAGCCAGCGCGTGATCGCGCCGGTACGGGTGGAGGGCGGCTTCGTCACCGGCTACGACCACACCGCCGACGAGGTGCGCACGTACCCGCTGCACCGCATCACGGGGGTCGCGGAGCTGGCGGAGGACTGACCCGTACGGCGCTCCGGCCCGTACGGCGCGCCCGTACCACCGTCCGAGGGCCCCTGGACAGGGCGGCGGGCGCGGGCACGATGGAGCGATGACCACCGACTCCCGCACGCCGCAAGGCTCCCCCGGGTCCCACGACTCCCCCGGGCCGCACGGCTCCCGCCCGCCGCGCGCCCTGTCGTTCGACGCCGCCGCGGGGCAGTACGCCGCGAACCGGCCGTCGTACCCGCCGTCCGTCCTGGACGCCGTACGGGACGTCGCGGGCCTGCCGCTGGCGGGCGCCCGTACCGCCGACGTCGGCGCGGGCACCGGGATCGCCACCGCCCTGCTGCGCGAGCGGGGCGCCGACGTGCTCGCCGTCGAACCGGGCGCCGGCATGGCCGCGCAGCTGCGGCGCGCCCTGCCCGACGTACGGCTGGTGCGCGGCGACGGCAACGCGCTGCCGCTCGCGGACGGCTCCCGCGACCTCGTCACGTACGCGCAGTCCTGGCACTGGACCGACCCGGCGCGGTCCGTACCGGAGGCGCTGCGGGTGCTGCGCCCCGGCGGCGCGCTCGCGCTGTGGCGGAACACCAACGCCGACGACGTGCCGTGGATCGCCGCGCAGGGGGACCGCGTCCTGCGGCACTGCGGGGCGGACGCGGTCACGGGCGGGCACTCCATGGGCGCCGGGCGACCGGCGGACGACGCGGAGGCGGCGCGGCTCCTGGGCGTCGCCGGGCTGGACTGGACGCGGCGGCAGCTGCCGTGGCGCCGCACGGTGACCGTGGACACGCACCTCGCCAACCTCGGCAGCCACTCGGTGTTCCTCGTCCAGGACCCGGAGCGGCGACGGCGGTTCATGGCGGAGGAGCGCGCCCACCTCGCGGACGTCTTCCCGGGCGGCGAGGTCGAGGAGGCGTACGTGGTGGACCTGCTGGTGGTACGCCGCCCGTGACCCCGCAGGGGCGTACGCGCGCCGCCGGGGGCGGTGTGCGCGGGCACACGCTCCGGCACCGTACCGGCAGGTGTTTCACTTGTCGGGGGTGCCGGGCGTACCGCCGGTACCGCCACCCGTAGCCGTCCGCGGAGGTAACGCGTGTCCTGCTTGATCGTGCAGAGCGACAAGACCCTGCTGCTGGAGGTCGACCACGAGCAGGCCGACGCGTGCCGCCGGGCCATCGCCCCGTTCGCGGAGCTGGAGCGGGCGCCCGAGCACATCCACACGTACCGCGTGACGCCGCTGGGCCTGTGGAACGCGCGCGCCGCCGGGCACGACGCCGAGCAGGTCGTGGACGCGCTCGTGGAGTTCTCCCGCTACCCGGTGCCGCACGCGCTGCTCGTCGACGTCGCCGAGACCATGGCGCGCTACGGGCGGCTCCAGCTGGTCAAGCACCCCGGGCACGGGCTGGTGCTGGTCTCCACCGACCGGCCGGTGCTGGAGGAGGTGCTGCGGTCGAAGAAGATCCAACCGCTCGTCGGCGCCCGCCTCGACCCCGACACCGTGGCGGTGCACCCGTCCGAGCGCGGCCAGATCAAGCAGGTGCTGCTCAAGCTGGGCTGGCCCGCGGAGGACCTGGCCGGGTACGTGGACGGGGAGGCGCACCCGATCGAGCTGGCCGAGGACGGCTGGTCGCTGCGCCCGTACCAGACGCAGGCCGTGGAGGGCTTCTGGCACGGCGGCTCCGGGGTCGTGGTGCTGCCGTGCGGCGCGGGCAAGACGCTGGTCGGCGCGGGCGCGATGGCGCGGGCGCGGGCCACGACGTTGATCCTGGTGACGAACACGGTGTCGGCCCGGCAGTGGAAGCACGAGCTGGTGCGGCGCACGTCGCTGACGGAGGAGGAGATCGGGGAGTACAGCGGCACGCGCAAGGAGATCCGGCCCGTCACCATCGCCACGTACCAGGTGCTGACGACCCGGCGGAAGGGCGTCTACCCGCACCTGGAGCTGTTCGACTCCCGGGACTGGGGCCTGGTCGTCTACGACGAGGTGCACCTGCTGCCCGCGCCCGTGTTCAAGTTCACGGCCGACCTCCAGGCCCGGCGGCGGCTGGGGCTGACGGCGACGCTCGTACGGGAGGACGGCCGCGAGTCGGACGTGTTCTCGCTGATCGGACCGAAACGTTTCGACGCGCCCTGGAAGGAGATCGAGGCGCAGGGCTACATCGCGCCCGCCGACTGCGTCGAGGTACGGGTCAACCTCACCGACTCCGAACGCCTCGCCTACGCCACGGCCGAGACCGAGGAGAAGTACCGCTACTGCGCCACGACCGCCTCCAAGCGCCGGGTCACCGAGGCGCTGGTACGGCGGCACCAGGGGCAGCAGACGCTCGTCATCGGGCAGTACATCGACCAGCTGGACGAGCTGGGCGAGCACCTGGGCGCCCCCGTCATCAAGGGCGACACCCCGAACGCGCAGCGGGAGAAGCTGTTCGAGGCGTTCCGGCAGGGCGAGTTGAGCGTGCTGGTGGTGTCGAAGGTGGCGAACTTCTCGGTGGACCTGCCGGAGGCCACCGTGGCGATCCAGGTGTCCGGCACGTTCGGGTCGCGGCAGGAGGAGGCGCAGCGGCTGGGCCGGGTGCTGCGGCCGAAGGCGGACGGGCACGAGGCGCGGTTCTACTCGGTGGTCGCGCGCGACACGGTCGACCAGGACTTCGCGGCGCACCGGCAGCGGTTCCTGGCGGAGCAGGGCTACGCGTACCGGATCGTCGACTCGACGGAGCTGCTCGCGGGCGACGACGCCTGAGCGGGGGGTTCGGCGGGTTCGGCGGGTACGGCGGGTACGGCGGGTGCCGGGTACGGCGGACGCACGTGGGTGCGGGCCGGGTACGGCGGGGCGGCGGTGTCAGACGGCCGGGTGGGCGGAGCGCGTACGGACGAGCGGGTCGGCGGCCGGGCGGCCGTCGTACTGCCCGAGGACGGCGACGCTGAACGCCGTTCCGGCGAACACCCGGACCGCCCGTACGGCATTGCCGAACAGGTGCCGCGGATGACGTACGGCGTCCCCCGTGACGGCGGTGCCGAGCGCGGTCGCGCCGCGGCCCGGGACGGAGACGGCGGGCTGGTGGATCGATGCGGTGGTCATGTGACCAGCATCGTTTCCGGCCGTGCCCGGGTCATCGGCCCACGGGCGTAAACGCGGTGACCGGCGGCTAAGCCTTTGGGAGAGGTTCTCGTCCCCTGGGTGTACGCCGTGGGGTGGGCACCCCCGTAGGGGGGACCGCACCGGACGCGGGCGCGGACGCCGGGGTACGGGACGCGGCGCGGCTACGGGAACGGGCTGCGGGAACGGCCGCGGGGCTCCGCGTACGGGCGGGGGTGGCGGGCCGCGCGAAAAGCGTTCGTGCGCGCGCCGGACGCCGCCTACAATCGCCCGTCTGCCTCCTCCCGTTCCGGGACGGACGCCGCCCGTTCGGAAACCGGCCGGCGACCCGGGCGCGTACCCGCGCTCACCCTTCTCGTACCCGTACAGACCCCCGCCGGAGGCGACCCGTGCCCGCGCACGCCCCCACTCCCGACCTGCCCGAACAGCCCGCGCCACCCGACCCCGCCGACGTGCCGGGCCCACCCGGGGAGCCCGGCCCGCTCGACGCCGAGCGCGCCCACCTGGCCGCGTCCCGCACGGCGCTGCGCGCGATGCGCGCCGACGCCGAGGCCCTCGACATCGGGGACGTCACCGCGAACTGGGTGAACGCCGCCGTCCTCCAGTCCGAGATCGACCTGCGCGTCAAGTCGCTCGCGGACCTCGCGCACGCCCCGCTGTTCTTCGGCCGCCTCGACTTCGACGGCTTCCCCGACCCCTACGGGGCACCCGTACCCGCCGCGGACACCGCGCCCGACGACACCGGCGAGCGGCACACGTTCTACATCGGCCGCCGCCACGTCCACGACCACGACGGCGACCCCATGGTCATCGACTGGCGCGCCCCCGTCTCCCAGCCCTTCTACCGCGCCTCCGGCAAGGACCCGCAGGGCGTGGCACTGCGCCGCCGATTCGGCTACACGGCCGGGGAGTTGACCGCGTACGAGGACGAGCGGCTGAGCGGTCCCGGCGCGGACGCGGCCTCCGGGCCCGCCGCGAGCACGCTCCTCCAACGCGAGATCGAGCGGCCCCGCGTCGGCCCGATGCGGGACATCGTCGCCACCATCCAGCCCGAACAGGACACCCTCGTACGGGCGAGCGTCGACGGCACCGTCTGTGTCCAGGGCGCCCCCGGCACCGGCAAGACCGCCGTCGGCCTGCACCGCGTCGCGTACCTCCTCTACACCCACCGCGAACGGCTCGCCCGCACCGGCACCCTGGTCGTCGGGCCGAACCGCTCGTTCCTGCACTACATCGAGCAGGTGCTGCCCGCCCTGGGCGAGTTGGACGTCAAGCAGGCGACGGTGGACGACCTGGTGCGGCACCCGCAGATCACCGTGCGGTCCCGCGACTCCGCCGAGGCGGCGGGCCTCAAGGGCGACGCCCGGATGGCGCGCGTACTGCGCCGCGCGGTGCGCTCCGGCGTGACCGTGCCGACGGAGCCGTGCGTGGTCGTACGGGGCTCGCGGCGCTGGCGGGTCCCGGCGTACGAACTGGAGGAGATCGTCCGGGAGTTGCTCGACCGCGACATGCGGTACGGCGCCGCCCGCGACGCCCTGCCGCAGCGCGTCGCGCACCACGTGCTCGTCCGCATGGAACAGGCCGGGGAGGCCCCCGACGACCGGGTGCAGGACGCCGTCGCGCGGAACGCCGCCGTGAAGGCCCTGGTCAAGACCGTCTGGCCGCAGGTCGACCCGGCGAAGCTGGTGCTGCGGCTGCTGTCCGACGCGGACTTCCTCGCCGCGCAGGCCGACGGCGTCCTGACGCCCGAGGAGCAGCGCGCCGTGCTGTGGCCCAAGCCCGCCCGGGGCGTACGGACCGCGCCGTGGTCGGCGGCCGACGCCGTACTGGTCGACGAGGCGGCCGACCTGATCGCCCGTACGCCCTCCCTCGGCCATGTCGTACTGGACGAGGCGCAGGACCTGTCGCCCATGCAGTACCGCGCGGTGGGACGGCGCTGCTCGACGGGTTCGGCGACGGTGCTCGGCGACATCGCGCAGGGCACCACGCCCTGGGCGACGGCGAGTTGGGCGGAGGCGCTGACGCACCTCGGCAAGCCGGGCTCGGTGGTGGAGGAGCTGACGCAGGGCTTCCGGGTACCGCGCGACGTCATCGCGTTCGCGTCCCGGCTGCTGCCGGAGATCGCCCCGGACCTGACGGAGGCGACGTCCGTACGGGAGTCGCCCGGCGACTTCGCCGTACTGCGCCACGCGCCCGACGCGCTGACCGGCGCGGTCGTCGAGGCGTGCCGGGCGGCGCTCCGGCGGGAGGGCTCCGTCGGCCTGATCGCCGCCGACGCCCGTACGGAGGAGCTGGGCGCGGCGCTGCGGGAGGCCGGGCTGACACCCCTGGGACCGGGCGAGGAGACGACGGCGGACTCCCGGCTGACGCTCGTACCGGCCACGCTGGCCAAGGGGCTGGAGTACGACCACGTGGTGCTCGACGAGCCCCGCGCGATCGTGGACGGCGAGCCCGACGCGCGCACCGGGCTGCGCCGCCTCTACGTCGCCCTGACCCGCGCCGTCTCCGGGCTGACCGTGCTGCACGCGGCACCGCTGCCCGGCGCGCTCGCCGCCCCCTCCCCCGCGTGGGAGGACTGAGGCGGCGGGCGGGTCGGGCGTACGGGGTCGGGCGTACGGGGCGGCGGGGTCGGGGCGGCGGCTCAGCCCTGCGGCTGCGGGGGCTGCTGCGGGGTGTCGGGGAGTTCGGGCGTACTGGCGAACAGGTCGAAGTACATGCCGAGGGACACCAACAGCCCCAGCACGCCGAGGATCAGCCCGCCGAGCGCGACGGCCTTGACCCACGAACGGGTCTCCGCGCGCTTCACCAGCATCCCCAGCACCACACCGCCGATGATCACGGCGGTGGCGGCGAAGATCCCGTTCAGCAGGGCGGCGGTGTGCCAGGGCGCGCTGTAGAACGCGTCGATCTGGTCGTCCCCGGCGCCGCCGCCACCGCCCGTGCTGGACTCGATCTGCCCGATCAACTCCTTGCGGGAGCGCAGCATCTCGCCGAGGGACGTACCGGTCAGCGAGCTGAGGCCGAGCCCGGCGCTGACGATCGCCGCCGCACCGGCGGCGAAGCCGCCGCGGTCCGCGGCGCCGGACGCGGTGTACGGGACGGCGCCCCCGTCGAGCCCGTCGGCGTCGAGGAGGTCCTCGTCCTCGTCGTGGGAGGAGATCAGCTCCGGCTCACCGACACCGGCCGCGCCGGTGCCGTCGCGGTCGGCGCCGTCCTTGCCGCCCTTGCCGTCCTTGGCGAACGACGTGGTGGCGGGGGCGCCTTCCGGCGCCGCCCCCGCCTCGTCCGCCGCCTTCTCGGCGTCGGCGGTAGTCTGCGACCGCGGCGCGGCGGTCGGCTCGTGGGGGGTCTCCGACTCGGCGTCGCCGGTGGCGCCGGTGGGGTCGTCGTTGTTGCTGGGGTCGGTAGCCATAGGGCGCAACCCTAAGGGGCATGGCTAAGACGCGGGTAAGAGCGCGCGCACGGAATCACGTACGGGATCGCGGCGGTGACGGCGGCCGTGAGCGCGCGACGACCGCGCGGCTCCCGCACGACTCGCGCGCGGCGCCGGCGCGGTGCTCGCGCCCGGGAAGCGGGCCGCGCGGGTACGGGCCGGGGTGCGGGCGTACGGAGGGGCAAGGGCCGTACGGGGCGCGGTCGTTCACCGTACGGGCGCGCGACTCCCGTACGGCAGGCGTCCGTTCGGGCGAGGTCGACGCGATGGCCGCCTCCCCCGGCTCGATCCCGATGCCGGGGCGGGACCTCACGGCCCCGCGCCGGTACCCTCGATGGCCCGGCCGCGGGCCCCTCGGCGCCCGGTGGGTGCCCGGGGCCGCCGGACCACGGGACCGCTCCCGTACACCGGGCCGACGCGTCGAGCACGGGGGAACCCCGGGAGGCGTGAGAGCGATCTCCTCGGGCCGGGCGCCGACACCCACCAGGCGAAGGAGTCCCGTGGCAACGATCAGCGACGTGGCGCGGGCGGCGGGTGTCTCCCCGGCGACCGTCTCCCGGGTCCTCAACGGCGGCCGGGTCAGCCCCGAACGTGCCGAACGCGTCCGCCGGGTCGCCTCCGAACTGGGCTTCTCCCCGAACCGGGTGGCACGCTCCCTGCGCACCCAACAGGCCAGCGTGATCGGGCTGTTGATCCCCGACATCGAGAACCCGTTCTTCACCGCCCTCGCCCGCGGCGTCGAGGACGCGTCCCGGCGCACCCACCTCTCCGTCGTCCTCTGCAACACCGACGAGGACGTGGAGAAGGAGGCCCGCTACCTCGACGTCGCCCTCGCCGAACAGATGGCGGGCGTCATCGTCGCCGCCGCCTCCCCGCGCCGCTCCGACTTCTCCGCACTCGACGCACGCGGCACGCCCGTCGTCGCCGTCGACCGGCGGCCCGGCGCGGCCACGGTCGACGCGGTGATGGTCGACGACCAGCGCGGCGGCGACGAGGCCACCGCCCACCTCCTCGACCGCGGCTACCGCCGCGTCGCCTGCGTCACCGGCCCCGCCGACACCGCCGCCTCCGAGGAACGCCTCGCGGGCCACCGCGCGGCCATGCGCGCGGCGGGCACCCCCGACGCGTGGATACGCGCCCACACCCGGCACGCCGACCTCCGCGTCGAGGGCGGCCGTACGGCCATGGCGGAACTGCTCACCCTCCCCGAACCGCCCGACGCCGTCCTGGTCACCCACGACCTGCTGACGGTCGGCGCCCTCGAAGCCCTCCGTACGGCCGGGGTCGAGCCGCCCGCGTTCGGCGTCCTGTCGTTCGGGGACGTCCCGTGGGCGTCGCTCGTACGCCCGCCGCTGACCACGGTGCGGCTCCCCTCGTACGACCTGGGCGTGGCCGCGGCCACCCTCCTCCAGGAACGCATCGCGGGCTCGACCGGGCCCCGCCGGACGGTGACCCTCCGCCCTGACCTCCACCCCCGCGCGAGCACCTCGGGCCCGACGCCCGGTTGAGGGGGCGGGTAGTGGGTCATGAGCCGCCCGGAAACCTCGGGGGTGTCACGGTGAAGCGCGTGCGGTATATCGCCGCATGGGTACACTTGATATATACCCATAGCGTCTAGAGATACCGGAGGACTGCGATGTCTCGCACAGTGATCGACCTCGACGACGAGCTGGTGACCCAGGCCGCCGACATACTGGGCACCACGACCAAACGCGCCACCGTGAACGGCGCACTCGAGGAGTTCGTCGCCGCGGCCAAACGGCGGCAGTTCCTGGAACTGGTGGACGAAGGCGTCTTCGACGACCTCGCGGACGACGAGGTGATGGCGGGCGCATGGCGGTAGCGACGCACCTCGTCGACAAGAGCGCATGGGCGCGGTCGAAGCAACCCGCCGTCAGAGCCGCGCTGTTGCCCCTGCTCGACCGCGGTCTCCTGGCCACCTGCGCGGTGGTCGACCTGGAGGTGCTCTACAGCACACGAAACGCCACCGACCACGCACGCGGGCGCGCGATGCGGTCGGGCTTCGAGTGGTTGCCCCTCACGGATGAGATCGGCTCCCGTGCCATCGAGGTGCAGGCGCTTCTCGCCGCGCAGGGACACCACCGGGCGGCATCCGTTCCGGATCTCCTGATCGCGGCCACGGCGGAACGCCACGGGGTGACGGTGCTCCACTACGACGCCGACTTCGACACCATCGCCGCGGTGACGGGTCAACCCAGTCAGTGGGTGGTTCCGGCGGGCACCGCCGACTGATGGCGGGCGCACGGCGGTGACGCCCCCGCCCCGGCCTCGGGGCTGCGGGGTCAGGCGTCGAGGGTCGTGCGCCAGGCGCGTACGGCCGTCGCGCTGACCGGGGACGTCCAGCCCGCCGTACGGGCCGCGCCACCGATGTGGAACGCGTCGACGCCCGCCGCGCGCAGCACCGGTACGTGCTCCAGGCGGAGGCCGCCGCCCGCCAGGAGGCGCGGGCCGTAGCCCGGCTCGCGGTCGGCCCCGCGGGCGGCCTCGGTGCGCAGCACCTCCAGGCCGTCGTCGACGCCGCGCGGCGAGCCCGCCGTCAGGTACGTGTCCAGGCCGGGCAGGTCCGCGAGCTGCTTGCGCAGGCCGTCGCGGTCGGCGGCGCGGTCGATCGCGCGGTGGAACGTCCAGGGGCTGCCGTCCGTCGCCGCGACGAGCGCCTCGACGACCCGCAGGTCCGGCTGGCCGGACTCGTCGAGGAAGCCGAGCACGAACTCGTCGGCGCCCGCGGCCCGCAGGGCTCGGGCGCGGGCGAGGAGCGCGTCCAGCGCGGCGGGGCCGCCGGAGGTGAAGCCGTCGGCCGCGCGCAGCATGACGCGGAGCGGGAGGTCGACGGCCGAACGGACGCGGTCGAACGTCTCGTCGCTGGGGGTGAGGCCGTCGGCGGCCATGTCGGCGACCAGTTCGAGGCGGTCGGCGCCACCGGCCCGCGCGGCACGCGCGTCGTCGGCGTCGAGGGCGATCACTTCGAGGATTGGTCTAGACATATCGCCAAGACTGCCACAGGCCCGGCGCACCCGGTAGGTGGCCCCCACAATTGGGTGCCATGAGTACCGCGCACACCCCTCGCCCGGACGACGGCCTGCTGGAACGGTGGACCGCCACGCTCACCCGCGCCCGCGCCCACCCCCGCTCCGGGGACGCGCCCGACCCCGCACGCGCACCCGGCCCCGTACCCGACCCCACCCCGTACGGCGAGAACCTGCTCGCCCGCTGGGCCGAACCCCAGCGCCGCTACCACACCACCGCCCACCTGCGGGCCGTCCTCGACCACGTCGACGCGCTCGCCGGGCACGCCGCCGACCCCGACGCCGTACGGCTCGCCGCCTGGTTCCACGACGCCGTCTACCGCCCCGACCGCAGCGAGAACGAGGAGCGCAGCGCCCGCCTCGCGGAGCGCGCCCTCACCGAGGCCGGGGTCCCGGCGGGGCGTACGGCCGAGGTGGCGCGACTCGTCCGGCTCACCACCGGCCACGACCCGGCCGACGGCGACACGAACGGCGAGACCCTGTGCGACGCCGACCTGGCCGTGCTGGCCGGGTCACCGGAGGAGTACGCGCACTACGCCGCGGCCGTACGGCAGGAGTACGGCTTCGTGCCGGACGACGCGTTCCGTACGGGCCGCGCGGCCGTGCTGCGCCAACTCCTCGCGCTGCCGCGGCTGTTCCGGACGCCGCACGGCCGCGCGCGGTGGGAGCCGACGGCGCGGCACAACCTGCGCGGGGAGCTGGACCTGCTCGGCGGCTGAGCGGCGCGCAGGCGGTGAAGGGGCGGGAACGGCAACGGGCGCACGCGGGAACGGGCCGCCCGTCACCACGACCGCGGGCGCCGCAGCCCCGCCGAGGTGAGCCGCAGCAGCAGCTCCTTGCTGCCCACCTCGACCGCGCCGTGCCGCACGGCCGTCGCGTACCGCTCCGAGGGCACGTCGTAGTGGTCCTGGTCGAACGCCCGCCGCGGGCTGCCGATCACCTCCGCGAAGGCGTGCAGCTCCTCGTACGAGCTGTCGCTCACCATGTGCGACCACATCCGGCCGTGGCCGGGCCAGGTGGGCGGGTCGATGTAGACCGTCACGGCAGCCGTCCCAGTCCCCCCACGGGCGCGACGGCCGTGGCGGTCTTCGCGCACACCCAGTGCGGGTCCGCACCCAGCTCCGGCTCGACCTCCAGGGCGTGCAGGTCGGCGCCGCCGCAGGCGGGGCAGAGGGGCCAGCGGCCGTACCGCTCCAGCAGCGCGTCCTGCACGTCCTGCGCCACGAGCCCGTCCACGAAGGCGATGCCGTCCGGCCACTGCTCGACCCACCAGCGCCGGTGCGCCACCGCGTCCTCCACCAGGGAGACGACGTCGGCCTGGTCGACGTCGGCGGCGCGCAGGTCGGCGAGGATGCGGGCGCGGGCCGCGTGCAGGGCCTGTTCGAGGGCCTGGGCCCGGGGTGGTTGCTGCTCCATGTCTCAATTGGACCAAAGTTCCGGGCGGTGTGGGCGGTCGCCGGATTCCGCCGCCGACGCGGGGTTGACCCCCCACGGGGCCGAAAATATCTTTTTCCCGTGAGCCACAACCTGAAGGAAACTTTCGCCGACCGCGGCGGGCCACCACCCGGCCCCGCCCACGGACCCCCTCCGACCTCCCCGACCTCCCCGGGCGCCGTCGCGCAGAGCCGCGCGCCCGGCCCGCCGAGCCCGCCCGGTCCCGCCGCGCTCGCCGCGAAGGTGCGCACCATGGCGCCGTCGATGACGCGCTCGATGCAGCGCGTGGCCGAGACCGTCGCGCACGACCCGGCGGGCTGCGCGCGCCTGACGGTGACGGGGCTGGCGGAACGTACGGGCACGAGCGAGGCCACCGTCGTCCGCACCTCGCGGCTGCTGGGCTACCCCGGCTACCGCGACCTCCGACTCGCGCTCGCCGGGCTGGCGGCGCAGCAGGAGTCGGGCGCGGCGCCGTCCGTCACCGCCGACATCGCGGTGGACGACCCGATCGGCGAGGTGATCGGCAAGCTCGCGCACGACGAGCGGCAGACCCTCGCGGACACGGCCGCCGGGCTGGACACCGCGCAGGTCGAGGCGGCCGTGGGCGCGTTGGCGACCGCCCGCCGGGTGGACGTGTACGGGGCGGCGGCGTCCGCGCTCGTCGGGCAGGACCTCGCGCAGAAGCTGCTGCGGATCGGCCTGGTGGCGCACGCGCACGCGGACCCGCACCTCGCGGTGACCAACGCGGTGCAGCTGCGCGCCGGTGACGTGGCGATCGCGATCACGCACTCGGGCCGTACGGTCGACGTGATCGAGCCGCTGCGCGTCGCGTTCGACCACGGGGCGACGACCATCGCGATCACGGGCCGCCCGGACGGCGAGGTCGCGCAGTACGCGGACCACGTGCTGACCACGTCCACCGCCCGCGAGAGCGAGCTGCGACCGGCCGCGATGTCGAGCCGTACGAGTCAACTGCTCGTCGTGGACTGCCTGTTCATCGGTGTGGCGCAGCGGACGTACGAGACGGCGGCCCCGGCGCTGTCCGCGTCGTACGAGGCGCTGGCGCACCGCCACTCGCCCCGCGTGCGCTGACGGCGGCGGCCCGGGTGGCGCCCCGGGCACCGGCCGTACGGCACACCCCGGCGTACGCGGAGGCGTTGCTTCCACTACTCTTCACACTTCCCCCGCACGTGGCCCCCGGCCCAGCCGGAGGGCGCGGGCCCCGCAGGACCCCCGCAGTCCCCCGCAGACCCTCGTACTCCCCGACGACCGCAGACCGCAGACCCGCTCACGGCACGCGCGCCCGGCACCGGCACTGGCGGACCACCCGCACCACCCCCGTCCAGCACGGCACCGGCAGCAACGGATAGATCCGCATCCGCACCCGCACCGGAAAGAGCAGCTCCTCGCCATGACCTCCACCGCCGACTCGTCGTCGTACCACGCCCTGCGCTCCCAGCTGGACAGCATGACCACCGAGGCGTTCCGCAGTGAGCTGTCGGAGATCGACCGGCTGCCCACGCTGGAGATCGCCAAGATCATGAACGGGGAGGACGCCACCGTCCCCACCGCCGTCGCCTCCGCCCTGCCGCGGATCGCCGACGCCATCGACGCCATCGCCGCACGCATGGCCCGCGGCGGGCGGCTCGTCTACGCCGGGGCCGGTACGGCCGGGCGGATGGGCCTGCTGGACGCCAGCGAGTGCCCGCCCACGTTCAACACCGGCCCGGACGAGGTCATGGGCCTCATCGCGGGCGGCCCGTCCGCCATGGTCAAGTCCGTGGAGGGCGCGGAGGACAGCGCCCGGCTGGCCGCCTCGGACCTGGACGGACTGGGCGTGGGCCCGGCTGACACCGTTGTCGGGATCTCCGCCTCGGGCCGTACGCCGTACGCCGTGGGCGCCGTCGAGCACGCGCGCTCCCTGGGCGCGCTGACGCTCGGGCTGTCCTGCAACGCGGGCTCCGCCCTGGCGGCGGCCGCCGACCACGGCATCGAGATCGTCGTCGGGCCGGAGCTGCTGACCGGTTCGACGCGCCTCAAGGCGGGCACCGCGCAGAAGCTCGTCCTCAACATGCTGTCGACGATCACCATGATCCGGCTGGGCAAGACGTACGGGAACCTGATGGTCGACGTACGCGCCTCCAACGAGAAGCTGCACGCCCGTTCACGCCGGATCGTGTCGCTGGCCACGGGCGCCGCGGACGACGAGATCGAACGGGCGCTGGAGGCCACGGACGGCGAGGTGAAGCACGCGATCCTCGCCATCCTCGGCCGTGTCGACGGGCCGACCGCCGCCCGGCTGCTCACCGACGCGCACGGCCATCTGCGCGCGGCGCTCCAGGCCGCGGGCGACGCCTGACCGCCCGCCCCTCCCGGCCGCGCCGGTCGGCCTGCCCGGCCCGTCCGGCCCGGCGTACGACGAGGCCCCCGCCGGCAGCGGCGGGGGCCCGGTCGCGCGGGCGTCGGGCGCGGGGGTCAGCGCACCTCGACGGTCATCGGCGCGGAGACGGCGGTGCCGTCGCGGCCGGTGACCGTACGGAGCTGGTTCTCACCGCGCATGCCCAGCTTGACGCGCATGCGGTACGAGCCGTCGCGGTTGACGACCGTCGAGACCGGCAGCGCCTTCCACTCCGCGCCCTGCTTCTGCTGGAGCAGCACGGTGTAGCCGGGGCGGACGCCCTCGGTACGGCCCTGGACGCGGAACTCCTCCCACGTCTTCACGGTGGGGGCGTCGGACCGCGCGGTGATCAGCTCGTTGCCCGGGTCGACGGCGTCGGCGGCCGCGGCGTGCGCGCCCGCGGCGCCCGTACCCAGCACGCCCAGGGCGAGGAGACCGGCGACGACGGGGCGGGCGGCGGTGGTTCGGTTCATGCGACTTCCTGTTCCGAGAGGGAAAGTGAGGACACATCAGAGGAAACAGGAAAATACGACCGCGATCATCGGCTGATCGGTCAGTCTTGAACACCCGCCCCCGGTCCGCCTGAACGTACGATCGCGATGCCCCGCGACGCGCCCCGCGTACGCCCTCGCGATCCCCCCGCCCCCGCACCCGCCGCCGGTACGCCCGTACACGCCCCGCGCCGCGACACGTACGGCCCGGAGCGCGCACGCCGAAGGGCGGTCCCCCGGTGGGGAACCGCCCTCGACGTGCGCGTGACGCGCGTGGTGCGTGCCGTACGGACCCGGCGCGCGTGCCGGGTCCGTACGGCGATACCGCGATACCGCGGAGCCGCTGATCCGGGACGGATCAGAAGCCCATGTCACCGCCCATGCCACCGGTCGGGTCGGCGGCACCGGCCGACGCCTTCTCGGGCTTGTCGGCGATGACGGCCTCGGTGGTGAGGAACAGCGCCGCGATGGAGGCGGCGTTCTGGAGCGCGGAGCGCGTGACCTTGGCCGGGTCGTTGATGCCCTCGGCCAGCATGTCGACGTACTCGCCGGTCGCGGCGTTGAGGCCGTGGCCCGGGGTCAGGTTGCGCACCTTCTCCGTGACGACGCCGCCCTCGAGACCGGCGTTGACCGCGATCTGCTTGAGCGGGGCCTCCAGCGCGAGCTTGACGGCCTGGGCACCGGTGGCCTCGTCGCCCTCCAGCTCCAGCTTGTCGAAGACCGCGGACGCCTGGAGCAGGGCCACGCCGCCACCGGCGACGATGCCCTCCTCGACGGCGGCCTTGGCGTTGCGCACCGCGTCCTCGATGCGGTGCTTGCGCTCCTTCAGCTCCACCTCGGTGGCGGCACCGGCCTTGATGACGGCCACGCCGCCGGCCAGCTTCGCGAGGCGCTCCTGGAGCTTCTCGCGGTCGTAGTCCGAGTCGGAGTTGTCGATCTCGGCGCGGATCTGGTTGACCCGGCCCTGGACCTGCTCGGTGTCACCGGCGCCGTCCACGATCGTGGTCTCGTCCTTGGTGATGACGACCTTGCGCGCGCGGCCGAGCAGTTCGAGACCGGCGTTCTCCAGCTTGAGGCCGACCTCCTCGGAGATGACCTGGCCACCGGTGAGGATGGCGATGTCGCCGAGCATGGCCTTGCGGCGGTCGCCGAAGCCCGGGGCCTTGACGGCGACGGACTTGAAGGTGCCGCGGATCTTGTTGACGACCAGCGTGGACAGGGCCTCGCCCTCGACGTCCTCAGCGATGATCAGCAGCGCCTTACCGGACTGCATGACCTTCTCCAGCAGCGGAAGGAGGTCCTTCACGCTGCTGATCTTGGAGTTGACGATGAGGATGTACGGGTCCTCGAGCTCCGACTCCATCCGCTCCATGTCGGTGGCGAAGTAGGCGGAGATGTAGCCCTTGTCGAAGCGCATGCCCTCGGTGAGCTCGAGCTCGAGCCCGAAGGTCTGCGACTCCTCGACGGTGATGACGCCTTCCTTGCCGACCTTGTCCATCGCCTCGGCGATCAGCTCGCCGATCTGCGTGTCACCGGCGGAGATGGAGGCGGTGGAGGCGATCTGCTCCTTCGTCTCCACGTCCTTCGCCTGCTCCAGCAGGGCGGCGGAGACGGCCTCGGTGGCCTTCTCGATGCCGCGCTTGAGCGCCATCGGGTTGGCGCCGGCGGCGACGTTGCGGAGGCCCTCCTTCACGAGCGCCTGGGCGAGGACGGTGGCGGTCGTCGTGCCGTCACCGGCGACGTCGTCCGTCTTCTTCGCGACCTCCTTGACCAGCTCGGCGCCGATCTTCTCGTAGGAGTCCTCGAGCTCGATCTCCTTGGCGATCGAGACACCGTCGTTGGTGATCGTGGGGGCGCCCCACTTCTTCTCCAGGACGACGTTGCGGCCCTTGGGGCCGAGCGTGACCTTGACGGCGTCGGCGAGCTGGTTCATCCCGCGCTCAAGGCCGCGCCGCGCCTCCTCGTCGAACGCGATGATCTTGGCCATGTGAAGTGGTCCTCCCGGACGTCGGAGATCCCCCCGACACCTGGTACGAGGGGGCGCTTTTCTCCGGACCGCGCTGGCGCCCGCGACGGACGGCCCACACGCCGGATGGGTCTCTGCCCCACCCCGCCCGCGGACCTCACCGAACCGGTCCTTCTGTCACTCTCACCTTCAGAGTGCTAACGCCCATGATTAGCACTCGACCCCTCCGAGTGCAAGCGCGGCCCCCGGGCGACGGCAAGCGGAAGGGCCCGCTCCGCGATCGTGGTGATCACGGAACGGGCCCTCGTGAAGCTGTCGCGTCTGGTCGGCGCCTCAGCTCGCCACGCGGACCATGTCCGCCTGCGGCCCTTTCTGACCCTGCGAGATCTCGAACTCGACCCGCTGTCCTTCTTCCAGGGTGCGGTAGCCGTCCATCTGGATCGCGCTGTAGTGGACGAACACGTCCGCACCACCGTCGACCGCGATGAAGCCGTACCCCTTCTCCGCGTTGAACCACTTGACGGTGCCCTGAGCCATGCCTAACTCCCCTATTACTGGCCCCTCCGCGGACCCGCACTTCGCGAACCCGGGTCAGAACTCACCACCGGCCGTCAGCCGGGGATGTGCGCCGGAGCGCGTCGACCGCCGCTGAATGTATCTGCCCGAACGCCGTGTGCAACAGGTCAATTCGACGAGAATTCTGGGCAGGACATTTCCGCCATGAGCCGCAATACTCCGCAAAAGGAGGGCAATTGGGATCGGGCATAGGGAACCAACGCGACAAATGCGGCAGGAATTGCCGGGCAACTCGTCGCGTTCTCTGTGCGTGCTTGCACGCTGAGGGGGAGCGCCTTCCACTCTACTCTCTCCCTAAACCTCTGATTGCCCTTCCGGAATTCACCGGAAGGGCAATCAGGGAAACGGCCGGGAGCCGTGACGCGGCGTCAACCGCCGTGCGGCGGAGCCTCGTTGGCGGGCCGCCGGGCCGGGTACGGGGCCGGGCCGACCACGAGGCGCCGGGCCTCGCCCCGGTCAGCCGCCCGCGACGGCCGGGATGATCGAGATGCCCGCGCCGTCCGGCGTCGGCGTCTCCAGCCCCTCGGCGAAGCGCACGTCGTCGTCGTTCACGTAGACGTTCACGAACCGGCGCAGCTTCCCCGCGTCGTCCAGGACGCGCGCGCCGATCCCGGCGTGCTTCGCCTCCAGGTCCGCGAGCACCTCGGCCAACGTCGCGCCCTCGGCGGGGACTTCGCTCTGACCGCCGGTGTAGGTACGCAGGATGGTCGGGATTCGGACGTTCACGCTCATGCGGTTTTCACCTTCCGTGGTTCGGGGAGAGAGGGCGTTGCGGGTCGCGGGGTGCGGTGGCGCGCGGAGGGCACAGGCGGGACGGGACCCGCACGGTCACGTACGGGAGCCGCACGACGCGTACGGCTCAGGCGAGTCCGGCGGCGCGGAAGGCCTCCAGGCTCGGCCTGATCGTCGCGGTCGGGCCGGTCGTCGGCGCCACCGCGTCGAGCGTCTTGAGCCCGTCGCCCGTGTTCAGCACGACCGTGGTGAGCGACGGGTCCAGCACCCCGTCCTCCAACAACTTCTTCGTGACGCCGACGGTCACGCCGCCAGCCGTCTCCGCGAAGATGCCCTCCGTACGGGCCAGCAGCTTGATGGCGTCGACGATCCGCCCGTCGTCCACGTCCTCCACGGCGCCGCCCGTGCGGCGGGCGATGTCCAGGACGTACGGGCCGTCCGCCGGGTTGCCGATGGCGAGGGACTTGGCGATGGTGTCGGGCCGTACGGGCCGTACGACGTCGTGCCCGTCCTTGAACGCGCGGGACACCGGGGAGCAGCCCTCGGCCTGCGCGCCGAAGATCCTGTACGGGCGGTCCTCGACGAGGCCGAGCGCGATCAGCTCCTTCAGCCCCTTGTCGATCTTCGTGAGCTGCGAGCCGGAGGCGATCGGGACGACCAGCTGGTCGGGCAGCCGCCAGCCGAGCTGTTCGCAGATCTCGTAGGCGAGGGTCTTGGAGCCCTCGCCGTAGTACGGGCGGAGGTTGACGTTGACGAAGCCCCAGCCCTCGCCGAGCGGGTCGCCGATCAGCTCGGAGCAGAAGCGGTTCACGTCGTCGTAGTTGCCCTCGATGCCGACGAGTTCACCGCCGTACACCGCCGCCATCACGACCTTGCCCTGCTCCAGGTCGTGCGGGATGAAGACGCACGAGCGGAACCCGGCGCGCGCGGCGGCGGCGCCGACGGCGCCCGCGAGGTTGCCGGTGGAGGAGCAGGAGAGGGTGGTGAACCCGAAAGCGCGGGCGGCCTCGACGGCGATGGCGACGACGCGGTCCTTGAAGGAGTGCGTCGGGTTGCCGGAGTCGTCCTTGATGTGCAGGGAGCCGGTGACGCCCAGCTCGCGGGCGAGGTTGCGGGCCTCGACGAGCTTGGTGAAGCCGGGGTTGGTGCTGGTGGCGGGCCGGTCGACGACGTCGGCGGGGACGGGCAGCAGCGGGGCGTAGCGCCAGATGCTGTTCGGTCCGGCCTCGATGCGGCGCCGCAGGCCCTCGGGGTCGCCGGTCGGCAGGTCGTACGCGATCTCCAGCGGACCGAAACACGCCTCGCACGCGAAGATCGGGCCGAGCGGGAAGCGTTCGCCGCACTCGCGGCAGGAGAGCGCCGAGGCGGGGCCGAGCGAGACGGTGTCGCCGGCGGGCTTCTCGTGGGTTTGCACAGCCATGAAGGCGAGGCCCTTTCTCCTCATCTTCCCCGTGGCGTATCTCGCCACGAGACGGACTTGGCACCTTCCCTAGCCGGGAGCCCCGCAGTACGCGCAGGCCGGCCGGAGGGTTGCCGGGGCTTCAACGGGCCGTTCCCTCTGCCCCTCTGGATGAGCGGTGTGAAGTTGTCGTACGGGGTGCCCGGCGGTCGTCCGCGGGTCCCTCTCCGGTCCGGCCCCGGGCATGCTGGGGCGGTCACCGTTGTTCAAGACTGTAACCGAAGGCCATGGGGCGGGAGACAGCCGTCCGTACCGCGAGATGGATCACAGAGGGAGCGCACGTGCTGGACGAGGTCGGCCACTGGCTCGAACGGCGCTCCTGGTCAGCGGCCGATCGCCCCCTGTCCGCGCTGCTCGACGCGAAGCGGGCGGGCGGCGCCGACAGCGGCGTCAGCGTGGTGCTCCCGGCCCTGAACGAGGAGCGCACGGTCGGTGCCATCGTCTCCGCCATCCGCCGCGACCTGATGACCGACGCCGTGCCGCTCGTGGACGAGCTGGTGGTGCTGGACTCGGGTTCCACGGACCGTACGGCGGCGGTGGCGGGCGACGCGGGCGCGAAGGTCGTGCACCGGGACGAGGTGCTGCCGCGGCTGCCCGCGCTGCCCGGCAAGGGCGAGGTGCTGTGGCGGTCGCTGCTGGCGACGAGCGGCGAGATCGTCTGCTTCGTGGACGCGGACCTGCGGGACTTCTCGTCCCGCTTCGTGTCGGGGGTGGTCGGGCCGCTGCTGACGGAGCCGGACGTACGGCTGGTGAAGGCGGTGTACGACCGGCCGCTGGGGCCGGTGCCGTACGAGCCGGAGGCGTACGGGCCGGAGGCGTACGGGCCGGAGGCGGGCGCGCGCGAGGAGCCGGGTACGGCACGCGGCGGGGACGTGGGCGCGGGCGGCGGGCCCGGGGGCGGGCGGGTCACGGAGCTGGTGGCGCGGCCGCTGCTGAACCTGCACTGGCCGCTGCTGGCGGGCTTCGTGCAGCCGCTCGGCGGCGAGTACGCGGCCCGGCGCGAGCTGCTGGAACGGCTGCCGTTCCCCGTCGGCTACGGCGTGGAGCTGGGCCTGCTGATCGACGCGCTGCACACCGCCGGGCTGGACGCGCTGGCCCAGGTCGACGTGGGCGTACGGCGGCACCGGCACCAGGACGGGCAGGCGCTGGGCCGGATGGCGGCGGCGATCTACCGCACGGCGCAGCAGCGGCTGTCGGGCGGGCCGCTCGTACGGCCGCGGCTGACGCAGTTCGAGCGGGCGGCGTCGGGGCGGTTCGCGGCCCGTACGCACGCCGTGGACACGGAGGAGCGGCCGCCGATGCGGGACGTGCCGGAGTACGCGGCGCGGCGGCGCGCGGCGTGAGGCGCGGCGCGGCGGTGGCGGGCGGGTCGGCTGGGGCGTCCGGGGCGGGTGGGAGGCCCCGTTCCCTTTTCCGGGCGGACGACTACGCTGCGGACCATGGTCACTGAGCGTTCCGCACAGGTGGTTGTCGCGTCGAACCGGGGCCCCGTGGCCCACGCGTTCGCGGAGGACGGCGGTCTCACCGCCCGGCGCGGAGGGGGTGGGCTGGTCTCCGGGCTGAGCGCCATCGGACCCGACACGGACGCCGTGTGGGTGTGCGCCGCCCTCGGCGACGCCGACCGCGAGGCGGTACGGCGGGCCGGGCGGCGGCTTGACGCGGACGACACCGGCGGGCAGTCCGTACGGATGCTGGACATCCCGCCGGAGATCTTCGGCGCCGCGTACAACGGGGTCGCCAACTCGGTGCTGTGGTTCACGCACCACCTGCTCTACCAGACGCCGTTGGAGCCGTCGTTCGACGCGGAGGCCGCCGGGCGGTGGGCCGCGTACGAGGCGTACAACACGGCGTTCGCCGACGCCCTCGCGGAGGAGGCGGCCGAGGGCGCCGCCGTGCTCGTGCAGGACTACCACCTCGCCCTCACCCCCGCCCTGCTCCGCGAGCGCCGCCCCGACCTGCGCGTCGGCCACTTCTCGCACACGCCCTGGGCGCCGCCGGACTACTTCCGGCTGCTCCCCGACGCGACCGCCGCCGCCGTGCTGCGGGGCGTGCTCGGCGCCGACCGGGCGGCGTTCCTGACCCGGCGCTGGGCGGACGCGTTCACGGCGTGCTGCGCGGAGGTGCTGGGCGCGGAGGTCTCGTACGGCACCGGGGACGGGGACGGCACCGGGGACGGCGGGGACACGGAGACGCGGATCACGTACGCGGGCCGTACGACGCGGATCGGCGTGCACGGGCTCGGCGCGGACGGGCGCTTCCTGCGGGAGCGGTCGCGCCGCCCGGACGTGGCGGAGCGGATGGCGGAGCTGCGGGCGGAGATCGGCCCGGACCGGCGGACGATCGTACGGGTGGACCGCACGGAGCTGTCGAAGAACATCGTGCGCGGCCTGCACGCGTACCGCGAGCTGCTGACCGAGCGGCCGGAGTGGCGCGAACGGGTCGTCCACGTCGCCCTCGCCTACCCCTCCCGGCAGGACCTCGCCGTCTACCGCGACTACACCGCCGAGGTCGGCCGCGTCGCGGAGAAGATCAACGCGGACTTCGGCACCCCCGGCTGGACGCCCGTCGTACTGCACGTGAGGGACGACTTCGCGCGCTCCCTGGCCGCGTACCGGCTCGCGGACGTCGCCCTCGTCAACCCCATCCGGGACGGCATGAACCTGGTCGCGAAGGAGGTCCCCGTCGTCTCCGACGCGGGGTGCGCGCTGGTCCTGTCGCGGGAGGCGGGCGCGCACGAGGAGCTGGGCGCGGACGCGCTCACGGTCAACCCGTACGACGTGACCGCGACCGCGCACGCGCTGCACGACGCGCTGACGATGGAACCGGAGGAGCGTACGGAGCGGAACGTGCGCCTCGCGGCGGCGGCCACGGCGCTGCCGCCCGCGAAGTGGTTCCTGCGGCAGCTGGACGCGCTGCGGGAGGACTGACCGGCGGGGCCGGTCGGGCGCCCGGGTCGGGCCGGGCGCCCGACCGGGTCAGGCGCCCAGCGCCCCGGCGAGCGCGTCGAGCAGGTCGACCACCCCGGCGGGGCCGTCGACCACCAGGTCGGCGCGGGCGGCGAGTTCGGCCACCTCGTCGCTGCCGCTGCACACGAGCAGGCCGTGGCCGCCCTCGGCGCGCAGCGCCTCGACGGCGGCGAAGGCGGCGAGGTCACCGAGGTCGTCCCCCGCGTAGAGCACCGCCTCGGCGCCGGTCTCCCGTACGAACTCCCGCAGCGCCACGCCCTTGTCCATCCCCGGCGGCCGCAACTCCAGCACCAGCCGCCCCGGTTCGACGACCAGCCCGTGGCGGGCGGCGAGCGCGTCGAGCGGCTCGCGCAGCAGCGCGAAGGCCGCCGCCGGGTCGGGCGCGCGGCGGGTGTGCACGGCGAGCGCGCCGCCCTTGTCCTCGACGTGCACGGCGTCGGCCCCCGGGCCGCCGTTCACGACGCCGGTGCCGGGCAGCAGTTCCGCGAGGAGTACGGGCAGGGCCTGCCGTACGGCCTCGACGCCCGCGTGCGGCGGGGGCAGCCGCAGGGTGCCGGTGGCGGCGTCCCAGCGCTCCGCGCCGTACGCGCCGAGCACGGTGAGGCCCGGCAGGCCGGGCACGGGGACGCCGGTCGCGTCGGCGACGCCGGTGTAGCGCACGGCGAGTTCGGCGGGCCGTCCGGTGATCACGGCGACGGCGGCGAGGTGCGGGGCGAGCCGCGTGAAGGCCGGTACGGCGCCGGGGTGGGCGCGGGCGCGGGACGGGTCGGGGACGATCGGGGCGAGCGTGCCGTCGAAGTCGGCGGCGACCACGGCCTTCCCCGGTTGGGCGAGGAGGGCGGCGAGTCCGTCCCGTCCGGCGGCCGTGCCGGGGACGGGGAGGGCGGCTGCGGGCGTACGGGAACCGGGCTGCGCGGCGCTGTCCATGCGGCGGACCCTACCCCCGGCAAGCCGGACGGGACACGGGGAGCGGGTGAAGCCCCGACGAACGCCGTGGCGCCGGGGCGGCGCCGGGGTCCTACGCGCGGCGGGCGCGGCGCGCGGCGCGGCGGGCGCGGAGGCGGTTGACGGTCACCGGGTCGTGGGCGAGCGCGCGGGGGTCGTCGAGGAGGGCGTTGAGCAGCTGGTAGTAGCGCGTCGGGGAGATGCCGAGGCGCTCCCGGATGGCGCGCTCCTTCGTGCCGGGCCCGGACCAGCCGCGGCGCTCCACGGCGAGGACGGCCCTGTCCCGTGCGGACAGCTCCTCCTCGGCGGCGCCCTCCGGCTCCCGGTCCCGGTCCTCCTCAGCCATGTCTCCAAGCTACCGGCCGCCGCGGACACGCACCCCCCGCCGCGCGCCCCGCCCGCTACCGGGCGGCGCCCGCCGACTCCTCCGTCTCCGCCGTCTGCTGGAGCGTGCGGAGGATGTTGCCGGGGTCGACGCCCTCCTCGACCGCGCGCCCGATGGTCCGCTTGATCTCCGCGCTGACCTTTCCCCAGGACACCTTCCCCACCGGGTAGAACTCGGCGGTGGGCAGCTGGTCCAGGAATCGGCGCATGTTCTGGTGCGCGTCGTCGGCCCGCATCCGCGCGGACGCGGACGTGGTGACGGGCAGCAGGTCGTAGCGGCCGACGAAGTCGTAGTGGTGGTCGACGTCGAAGGCGTACGCGAGGAACTTCCCGGCGGCGTCCCCGTTCCCGTTCGCCTTGAAGGCCATGGCCCAGTCCGCGACGCCCATCGTCGACCCGGCGGGCCCGTTCCGGCCGGGCAGTACGGCGGTGCCGTACTCGACGCCCTGCCGGTCGGCCTGCTGCATCAGCGTGGGGTGTCCGTTGAGCATGCCGACCTCGCCGCGTCCGAAGGCGTCGAAGACGTCCTGCCGGTTGGTCTCGGCGGGCGCCTTCGCGCCGGTGAGCCCGGCGCCCACCAGCTCGTCGCGGAGCCACTCGAAGGTGGCGATGTTCTCCGGCGAGTCCAGGACGTAGCTGTCGCCGTTGTCGGTGTACGAACCGCCGCCGCCGAGCAGCCACATCATGGTCTCGGCCGGTGCCTCCTCGGGCCCGAGCGGCAGCCCGTACGGGATCGGCACGCCGTCCGCCTTCAGCTTCCGCGCCGCGCTCCGCAGCTCGGCCCAGCTGCGGGGTGGGGCGTCGGGGTCGATGCCCGCGTCGGCGAAGAGGGCCTTGTTGTAGAACAGCAGCCGGGTGCTGGAGACGAACGGCAGGCCGTACTGCGCGCGGTTCACCTCGCCCGCGTCCGCGAGCGCCGGGAGGTAGTCGGCCTGCACGGGGATGGGCAGCAGCTGGGCGACGTCGTAGAGGCGGCCCTGGGCGGCGTAGTCGGCGTACGAGCCGATCTGCGCGATGTCCGGCGGCTCGCCGTCCGCGACCATGGCGGCGACCTTCTCGTCCACGTCATTCCAGCTGAGGACGGTGACGTCGACGGCGACGCCGGGGTTCTTCTTGCGGAAGCCGCGGGCGAGTTCGTCCCAGTACGCCTGGGAGCCGTTGCCGCCGCCCGGGTCGCCGTAGTCGGCGGCGACCACCTTGAGGGTGACGTCGTCGCCGCCCGGCCCCGTACCGCCGCCGCACGCCGAGGCCGTCACACCCGTCGCGCCCGCCAGTCCCGCGGCCGCCATCCCCAGGAACCGACGCCGCTGCACCGCGCTCCCCCTTCCGGTCCGGTGCGCCGCGGACCGGGCGCTCTCCCGTGCCGCCCGGTCCGTGCGCGTTGCTCTGCGTTCCACCGCGGGGCCCACGCCGTCCACCCGGTGTTCCGTCCCTCGACAGCGCCCGAGTGTCCCCCGGCGGGCGGCCGAGGTCTACACCACTGCCGGTATCGCTTCCGCATCGGCCCGCGCGGCGCGGCGGCGCGGGCCGTGGGCCGGTGGTGGGGGCGGGTCCGGCGGGGCGGATCACGTAAGTGGACTAGACCTTTATGCGGTCTCCGGGCGAGACTGTGTGCTGTGAGTCCCTACGTCATCGCCCTCGACGTGGGCGGCACCGGCATGAAGGCCGCACTGATCGGCCCCGCCCCGGAGCACCGCCCGCTGTACGAGGCACGCCGCGGCACACCCCGCGAGGCGGGCCCCGACGCCGTCGTCGCGGCGGTGCTCGACTTCGCCGCGGAGCTGCGCGCGTACGGCGTCGCGCACCTCGGCGCCGAGCCCGTCGCGGCGGGCGTCTGCCTGCCCGGGATCATCGACGAGGCCGCCGGGGTCGCCGTCTTCGCCGCCAACCTCGGCTGGCGCGACGTGCCGCTGCGCGACCAGCTGCGCGCACGCCTCAACGCCCCGCACCCCGACGACGCCCCCACGGCCACGGGCGCGGGCATCCCCGTCGTCCTCAGCCACGACGTCCGTACGGGCGGCCTCGCGGAGGGCCGGATCGGCGCGGGCAAGGGCGTGGACCGCTTCCTCTTCGTGCCGCTCGGCACCGGCATCGCCGGGGCCATCGGCATCGACGGCCGCGTCGAACCGGGCGCCCACGGCGGCGCGGGCGAGATCGGCCACATCGTCGTACGCCCCGACGGGCCGCCCTGCGGCTGCGGGCAGCGCGGCTGCCTGGAGACGCTCTGCTCCGCCGCCGCCGTCGGCCGCGACTGGGCGGCGGCGTGCGGCGACCCGACGGCCACCGCCGCCGACGCCGCCGCGGCCGTCGCGGCCGGCGACCCGCGCGCCGAGGCCGTCTGGCAGGCCGCCGTCGACGCGCTCGCCGACGGCCTCCTCACCGGCCTCACGCTGCTCGACCCGCGCACCCTGATCATCGGCGGCGGCCTGGCCGAAGCGGGCGAGACGCTGTTCGCGCCGCTGCGCCGGGCCGTGCGCGAGCGGGTCACGTTCCAGCGGCTCCCCACGATCGTCCCGGCCGCCCTGGGGGACGCAGCCGGGTGCCTGGGCGCGGGACTTCTCGCCTGGGACCGACACTCCGCGGAGGTTTCCAGCCGATGACGGCGATGACACGCAAGGTGCTGACCGGGGCACGGGTGGTGCTCCCCTCCGGCGTGGCCGAGGACGCGCGGGTGGCCGTCGAGGGCCGTACGCTCGCCGTCCCCGACCTGCCGGGCGCGTACGACGGGGCGGACCCGTACGGCGCGACCGCCGGGGACGACATGTACGAGCTGGCCGGGCACTGGATCGTGCCCGGCTTCGTGGACATGCACGTCCACGGCGGCGGCGGCGCGTCCTTCTCGGCGGGCACCGCCGAGGAGGCGCTGGAGGTCGTCGACGCGCACCGGCGGCACGGCAGCACCACGATGGTCGCCTCGACCGTCACCGGCGACCTGGACGACCTGGCCCGGCAGGCCGCCGTGCTCAGCGAACTCGTCGAGCAGGGCGACCTGGCGGGCGTGCACTTCGAGGGCCCGTTCATCGCCCCCGGCCGCTGCGGCGCGCACGACCCGACGCTGCTGCGGGCGCCCGACCCGGCCGACGTACGGAAGCTGCTCGACGCCGCGCGCGGCACCGCCCGGATGCTGACGCTCGCGCCGGAGCTGCGCGGCGGCCTGGAGTCCGTACGGCTGCTGGCGGAGCACGGCGTCATCGCGGCCGTCGGCCACACCGACGCCACGTACGACGCGACGCGGCAGGCGATCGACGCGGGCGCGACGGTCGCCACGCACCTGTTCAACGCCATGCCGGGGCTGGGCCACCGGGCGCCGGGGCCGATCGCCGCGCTGCTGGAGGACGAGCGGGTCACCGTCGAGCTGATCAACGACGGCACGCACCTGCACCAGGCGGTGCTGGAGATGGCGTTCCGGCACGCGGGCGCGGACCGGGTCGCGTTCATCACGGACGCGATGGGCGCGGCGGCCGTCGGCGACGGCGTGTACCCGCTGGGCCCGCTCACGGTGGAGGTACGGGACGGGGTGGCGCGGGTCGTCGGGACCGGCTCCATCGCGGGCTCGACGCTCACGATGGACCAGGCGTTCCGGCGGGCGGTGACGGTCGACGGGCTGCCGGTGGCGGACGCCGTACGGGCGCTGTCGACGAACCCGGCGCGGCTGCTGGGCGTCGGTGACCGGGTCGGCAGCCTGGAGCCCGGCAAGGACGCGGACCTGGTGGTGCTGGACGCCGACTTCACGCCGGTGGGCGTGATGCGGAAGGGCGAGTGGGTCGTTCAGCCCGCGTGCGTGTGAGCACGGTGGGATGATGCCGTGCGAGGGGTGTGCGCACGGAGGTGCGCGGACGACGACGCGGTGGAGGAGCCATGCGCGGCGGAGCACACGGGGGCCGGAGGCCGCGCTGCGGCCGGTACGGCGCCCGCGCGGGTGTCCGGCGCGGGGCCGGGCGGGCCGCGGCGGTACGGGGTGCGGGGACGACCCGGGGTGGGGGACAGCGGGACGGGCGCCTTCCGGGCTGGGCGGACGGCCGTACCGACACCACCCGCCGAGCCGTGCGGGGGTGGTCCGCGTGATCCTCACGGTGACGCTCAACACGGCGGTCGACCTCACCTACCGGGTGCCCCGGCTGGAGCCGCACTGCGTCCACCACGTCCACGACGTGACGGAACGGCCGGGCGGCAAGGGCCTGAACGTCGCGCGCGTCCTCGCCGCCCTCGGCCACGACACGGTGGTGACGGGCTTCGCGGGCGGCCGTACGGGCGAGGAGCTGCACGCCCTGCTCCGTACGGCGCCCGGCTCGCACCGGGTGACGGACGCGCTCACGGCCGTACGGGGCAACACCCGCCGCACCGTCGCCGTCGTGGACGACACGACCGGTGACACCACGCAGCTCAACGAGCCCGGCCCGCAGGTCTCCGCGGAGGAGTGGACGGCGTTCGTCACCACGTACGAGCGGCTGCTGCCGGACGCGTCGGCCGTCGCGCTCTGCGGGAGCATGCCGCGGGGGCTGCCCGTGGGGGCGTACGCGGCGCTCGTACGGGAGGCGCGTGTCGCGGGCGTACCGGTGCTGCTGGACACCAGCGGCGAGCCGCTGCTGCGCGGCCTCGCCGCCCGGCCCGACGTCGTCAAGCCGAACATCGACGAGCTGGCCGGGATCACCGGCACCAGCGAGCCGCTGCGCGCCGCGTACGAGGCGCGGCGGCGCGGCGCGAACGCCGTCGCCGCGTCGCTCGGCGCGGACGGCGTGCTGCTGGTCACCCCGGACGGCGCGTGGCGGGCCGCCCCGCCGAGCCGCCTGGTGGGGAACCCGACGGGCGCGGGCGACTCGGCCGTCGCCGGGCTGCTGTCCGGCCTGGTCGAGGGGTTGCCGTGGCCGGACCGGTTGGCGCGGGCGGTGGCGCTGTCGGCGGCGACCGTACGGGCGCCGGTGGCGGGCGAGTTCGACACGGCGACGTACGCGGACCTGCTGCCCCGGGTCGTCGTGACGGAGCAGGCGCGGGTGGGCTGACGCGCCCGGCCGCACCGGCCCCGGGGCGGGTGCCGTGCCGGGGCCGGTGCGGGGGTGCTCGCTGGGTGCGGTGCGTGCGCGGGGTGGCGGCGGCCGGTCAGGCCGTGGGGCGGGTGAGGTCGTAGAGCGTGGTGCCGTCCACCGTGACCTCCGTGAAGTGGCCCCGGACCCACGCGCTGATCTCCGCGGCCGTGCCCGATCCCCCGGCGCCCGGCCCGCCGAACCCCGCGCCGCCGCCGGGGCCGCGGCCTTCGGGAGCGCCGTCCTCGCCACGGCCGTCCGCGACGAAGTAGCGCACACGGCCGTCCGCCACGTACTCCCGGAACTCGGCGAGCGTCGGTGACGGGTCGCTGCCGTTGAAACCGCCGAGGGCCATCACCGGTTCGCCGGTGGCGAGTTGGTAGCTGGCGGCGTTCTGCGCGCCGACGGCCGCGGCGGCCCAGGTGTGGTCGTCCGCGTCGCGGGACAGCGTCGCGGCCACCTCGGCGCCGACCCGCTGCCCGTTCAGCAGACCGCCACCGCCACCGTTGCCACCGCCACCGCCACCGCCACCGCCGCCGGGCCCGTTGCCCGGCCCGCCGCCCGGCGGCAGGGCGCGGGCCTGCCGCCCGCCGCCGGGGCCGCCCGGCGCGGCGCCGGGGGGCCGCGCGCGCTCCGCGCCCGGCCCCGGGCCGAGGCGCGCGCCGCCCATCGGCCCGCCCCCGCCGGGGCCGCCGCGTGCGGCCGGACCGGCCGTGACGATCGAGCCCTGGTGGCCGGTGCCGACGGTGTGCAGGGTGTACGCCGTGGGCCCGGCCAGGCAGGCCGCCAGCGCGAGGCAGGCGCCCCCGGCGGCGACCGCCCCGGCCCACCGCCGCGCCCGACCCGTGCGCGCGCCGGGCACCGTACCCGCACGACCCGCCGTACGACCGTCCGCGCACGACTCCCGTACGGCGTCCGCCCGTTCGGGCCGCCCCAGCCGTACGGCGAGCGGCAGCGCGACCGCCGCCGCCAGCCCGGCCGCGAGCACCAGCGGGCGCAGCCAGGGCAGCCAGTCCGGGGTGCGGTCCAGCAGGACGTACGACCAGAGGGCGGTCACGGCGACCGTACCGGCGAGGGTCAGCGCGGCGGCGTACGTGTCGCGCCGCTCCCACAGCGCGGCCGTGCCCGCGCCGACGAGCGCGGCGACGTACGGGGCGAGGGCCACGGTGTAGTACTCGTGGAAGATCCCGGCCATGAGGCTGAACACCCCGGCCGTCACCAGCAGCGCGCCGCCCCAGGCGAGGAACGCCGCCCGCCGCGCGTCCGTGCGCGGCGCCCGCCGGGTGGCCACCAGCCCGGCCACGAGCAGCAGCAGCGCGGCGGGCAGCAGCCACGAGATCTGGCCGCCCACCGCGTCGCCGAACATCCGCCCGAGGCCGCTCTCCCCCCAGGCGCCGCCACCGCCACCGGGTCCGCCACCGCCGGGGCCGCCGCCCACGCTGCCGGTCTCGTCGCCGTTGAGGCGGCCCAACCCGTTGTAGCCCAGGGTGAGTTCGAGGAAGCTGTCGTGCTGCGAGCCGCCGACGTACGGGCGGGACGAGGCGGGCCACAGCTCCACCACGGCCACCCACCAGCCGCCCGCGACCACCAACGCCAGTCCGGCGGCCGCGAGTTGGACGAGCCGCCTGCGCACGGGAGTCGGCGCGCACACCGCGTACAGCAGCGCGAGCGGCGGCAGCACCACGAACGCCTGGAGCGTCTTCGCCAGGAACGCGGCGCCGACCGCGGCCCCCGCCCCCACCAGCCACCCCGTCCGCGCGTCCTCCAGCGCGCGCAGCACGCAGGCCACGGCGACGGTCATCAGCAACGCCAGCAGCGCGTCCGGGTTGTTGAAGCGGAACATCAGCGCGGCCACCGGCGTGAGCGCCAGCACCGCACCGGCCGACAGGCCCGCCGCCGGGCCGAAGCGGCGCCGTACGGACGCGTGCAGCACGGCGACCGTGGCCACGCCCATCAGCACCTGCGGCAGCAGGATCTGCCACGAGCCGAGGCCGAACAGCCGGACGGACAGGGCCATCGGCCAGAGCGCGGCGGGCGGCTTGTCGACGGTGATGGCGTTGCCCGCGTCGAGCGAGCCGAAGAAGAACGCCTTCCAGCTCTCGCTGCCCGCCTGGACGGCCGCGGAATAGAAGGAGTTGGCGTAGCCGGAGGCGCTGAGGTGCCAGGCGTAGAGCAGGCCGGTGGCGAGCAGCAGCGCCACGTGGGCGGGCCGCGCCCAGCGCGGCGGGGCGGGGGCGGCCGGTGCGGGCGCGGGCTCGGGCACGGCGGCCGGAACGGTCGTGGCGGCGGTCATCGCGCGCCTCCCTCGGGGGCGGTGCGCTCCGGCGTGGTGTGCTCGGGGGCGTACGCGCCCCCTTCCGCCGCGTCCCGTTCCGCCGCGCCGTCCGGGAACACCCAGCCCCGCAGCAGCAGGAACCGTACGACCGTCGCCGCGAGGTTGGCGGCGACCAGCACGGACAGTTCGGCGCCGTGCGACACGGCGCCGCCCGCCGGCTCCAGGGCGGCGAGCGAACCGCTGGTCAGCGCGAGACCGACGCCGAACACGACGAGCCCCTGCGCCTGGTGGCGTACGGCACGGGCCCGGCCGCGTACCCCGAAGGTGAACCTCCGGTTGGCGGCGGTGTTGCCGAGCGCGGACAGCAGCAGCGCCAGGGCGTTGGCGGCCTGGGCGCCCGTACCGAGCCGGAACAGCGAGTACAGCCCGAGGTGGACCAGCGTGCTGACCACGCCGACCGCGCAGAAGCCGAGCAGCTGCCGCGCCAACCCGCGCGGCACGTCGGCCAGTTCGCGGTCGCGCGGGTCGTCCCCGAAGGGGCGGCGCAGGCGCGCGAGCGGGAGTGCGCCGGTGGCCAGCGCGCCGCCCACGCGCCACACGCCGCGCAGGTCCTCGACGGCGGTACGGACGAGGTCCACCCGGCTGTCCGGGTCGTCGACCCAGTCGACGGGCACCTCGTGGACGCGCAGCCCGGCGCGTTCGGCGAGCACGAGCAGCTCGGTGTCGAAGAACCAGCCGGTGTCCTCGACCAGCGGCAGCAGCCGTTCCGCGACGTCCTTCCGTACCGCCTTGAAGCCGCACTGCGCGTCGGAGAAGCGGGTGGCGAGGCTGCCGCGCAGGAGGAGGTTGTACGCGCGCGAGATCAGTTCCCGGCGCGGCCCGCGCACCACCCGGGCGTTCCGCGCGAGGCGCGAGCCGATCGCGAGGTCCGAGTGCCCCGACAGCAGGGGCGCGACGACGGGCAGCAGGGCGTTCAGGTCGGTGGACAGGTCGACGTCCATGTACGCGAGCACGGGCGCGGGCGACCCCGCCCAGACCGTACGCAGCGCGCGCCCCCGCCCCTTCTCCTCCAGCCGTACGGCCACCACCTCCGCGATCCGGTCGTCGAGCCGCGCGGCGATCTCCGGCGTGCCGTCCGTGCTGGCGTTGTCGGCCACGGTGATGCGGAAGCGGTACGGGAAGCCCGCCGTCAGGTGCGCGTGCAGGCGCAGCACGCTCCGTTCCAGGCCGTGCGCCTCGTTGTGGACGGGGATCACGACGTCGAGCACGGGCGTGTCCGGCGCGTCCGTGCGCACCGGCGTGCGCGCGGGGAGCGCGGCCGGGGGTACGGCGTGCGGCGGTACGTCGTGCGGGCACCCGTACGGCGACGGGGCGGACGGCTCGGGCGGGGTGGGCGGGGTGGGCGGCGGGGCCGCCGGTGGCCTGGTCTCCATGCCGCGACCCTCGCCAACGGGCCTGTACGGGCCGTGTGTCGCGGCTATGCGTCAGCTGTGAGTACGGGCGCGGGCAGCGGGCGCGGCCCGTCCGCGCCGCCGCCGGGCGGGCGCGTGGCGGGCAGCCGTACGGCGAACACCGTGGCGCCCGGGGCGCTCCGCACCGTCACCTCGCCGCGGTGCGCGGCGACGACGGCGGCCACGATGGCGAGGCCGAGACCCGTACCGGCGCCCACGCCCGTACCGGCGGCGGCGTCACCCGCGGGCGTACGCTCCGCCGCGCCCGAACCCGTACCCGCGCCCGTATCCGCGCCGCCCGGTGCGCGCGAGCGGGACGCGTCCCCGCGCGCGAACCGCTCGAAGACGTGCGGCAGCGTCGCCGCCGGTACGCCCGGCCCGTCGTCCGCCACCTCCAGCAGCACGTCCGCCCCCTGCCGCCGTACGCGCGCCGTGACCGTGGTGCCGGGCGGGGTGTGCGCGGCGGCGTTGCCGAGGAGGTTGACGAGCACCTGGTGCAGCCGGGCGCCGTCGCCGGTCACCGTGGCGGGCTCGGCGGGCAGTTCGAGCCGCCACGCGTGCCCGCGCGCGGCGGCGCGCGCGTCCCCGACCGCGTCCACGACGAGCGGCGAGAGGTCCACGTCCTGCCGGGCCAGCGGCCGCCCGGCGTCCAGCCGCGCCAGCAGCAGCAGGTCCTCCACCAGGCCCGTCATCCGCTCCGCCTCCGCCTCGATCCGGCCGAGCGCGTGCCGCGTGGCGGGACCGGTCGGCTCGGGTCCGCGCCGGGTCAGCTCCGCGTAGCCGCGGATCGACGCCAGCGGCGTACGCAGCTCGTGGCTGGCGTCCGCGACGAACCGCCGTACCCGCAGCTCGCTCGCGTGCCGTGCCGCCAGCGCCGAACCGACGTGCCCCAGCAGCCTGTTGAGCGCGCCACCGACCTGCCCGACCTCCGTACCGGGGTCGGTGTCGGCCGCCGGCACCCGCTCGTGGAGCACCACCTCGCCCCGGTCCAGGCGGAGTTCGGACACCCGCGTCGCGGTGGCGGCGACCCGGCGCAGCGGCCGCAGCGCGATGCGCACCATGGCCGCGCCCGCCAGCCCGGACGCGGCGACGCCCGCCGCCGCGACGCACAACTCCACGACGACCAGCGTGCCGAGGGTGTCCCGCACCGACTCCAGCGGCAGCCCGACGACGACGGTGCCGTCGGGCGTACGCACCGAGTCGACGCGGTACGCGCCGAGCCCCGGGAGGTCCACGGTGTGGGCGCGGCCGTCACGCGGGACGGCGGCGAGGGCGGAGTCCTGCGCGGGGGTGAGGAGTTCGGCGCGGTCGGCCGGGGACAGGCGCGGGGCGTCGTCCACGAAGACGGCGCCGCGCACCGGAGCGTCCCCGTCCGGTGCGTCGCGGACCCGCGCGCCGACCGTACCCAGGTCCTGCCCCGGCATCGCGACGAAGCCGAGGGCGCCTCCCGGCCCGTGGCGCGGCGTCCCGGCGGAGCGGACGGCCGCCGCCTGGAGCCGGTCGTCCAACTGCCCGTGCAGGTACGACCGCAGGGCGATCGTCGTCACCGTGCCGATCACCGCGCAGACCACGGCGGTCAGCACGACGGACGAGACGACCAGCCGCCCGCGCAACGACCAGCGCCGCCAGGGCGCGCCGGGCCGGGGAGGACGTACGGACCGGGGAACGCGTACGGGCACGGGCGCGCTCACTCCCCCGGCTTGATCAGGTAACCCGCCCCGCGCCGCGTGTGGATCATCGGGCTGCGTCCGGCGTCGATCTTTCGGCGCAGGTACGAGATGTACAGCTCGACGACGTTCGCCTGCCCGCCGAAGTCGTAGGACCAGACGTGGTCCAGGATCTGCGCCTTGCTCAGCACCCGGCGCGGGTTGCGCATCAGATAGCGCAGCAGCTCGAACTCCGTCGCCGTCAGGTCCACGGGCACGCCCGCCCGTTCGACCTCGTGGCTGTCCTCGTCGAGCACCAGGTCACCGACCGCGATCGTCGACTCCGCGCGCGCCGCCGCCGCGCCCGAACGGCGCAGCAGCCCGCGCAGCCGCGCGACGACCTCCTCCAGGCTGAACGGCTTGGTGACGTAGTCGTCGCCGCCCGCCGTCAGCCCCGCGACGCGGTCCTCGACCGAGTCGCGCGCCGTGAGGAACAGCACCGGCACGTCGGGCAGCAGCGCGCGCAGCCTGCCGAGCACCGCCAGCCCGTCCTGGTCGGGCAGCATCACGTCGAGCACGACGGCGTCCGGCCGGAAGTCGCGCGCCGCGCGCACGGCGCCCGCGCCGTCGCCCGCGCTGCGCACCTCCCAGCCCTCGTAGCGGAAGGCGAGGGAGAGCAGTTCGGCGAGGGCGGCCTCGTCCTCCACCACCAGGAGGCGGACGGCGCTGCCGTCCGGGCGGAGCCGTACGGCGGGGGCGGACGCCGCGGCGGGGGACGGTCCGGGGGACGGGGTGCCGGTCATGGCACCAGGGTGGGGGCGCGGGCTGAGAGGAGGCTTTCGGTTTCCTGTGCGTTCCCTGAGAACGGCTGCCCGCGCCGCTCGCGCCCGTACGCGCCGACGCCCCGGGAACCGGCACCGGAACCGGGGCGGGCGGGGTGGTCCGCGGCTCAGCCCGCGGGCTTCAACCAGACCTGGTCGAGGTTGACGGTGCACTTGTCGCCGTCGCCGCAGCTGATCGCGAAGCTGTTCTCGCCCTTCTTCACCTGCACGGTGGCGAAGGTGTACGTCCAGCCCTTCTCCCAGTCGCCCTTCTCGGCCTTGGCGAAGTTCTTCATCTTCAGGCCCGTGGGATGCGGCTCGTCGTTCACGCCGAGGGAGAGGTGCATGTCCTCGCCGGGCACGGCGTACCGGACGTAGAGGTCGTACGTGCCGCCGTCCGACACCTCCGTCGTCCACTTCGCGGTCGCCCCGGCGGCGTCCATGCCCGCGACGTACGTGCCGTTCCTAGCCTTCGCGCCGGGCACCGAGCCCTCGACGCGCGCGCCGCCCTCCAGCCGGAGCGTGGACGCGTCCTCCTTCGGCGGCGCCTTCTCCTCCTGCTCGCCGTCGCCGCTGCCGCCCTGCGGCTCGTCCTCCGGGGCGTCGCCGTTGCCCTGGTCGGGCTCCTGCGTCTGCTCGGAGCCGTTGGCCTTCGCGTCGCCGCCGTCGTCGTTGAACACCATGGCGGCGCCGATCCCGATCACCACGGCCGCGACGACGGCGACCGCGCCTATCAGCAGCCCGTTCCGGCTGCCGCCGCGCCCGCCCTGCCCGCCGCGTCCGGCGGCCTGCTGGCGCGTGGCGGCACGCCCGCCGGGCATCGTCTCGGGAGCGGCGTAGTGGGCGCTGGGCTGGCCCTGACCGGAGGACGCCGAGCCGTACGCGCCGGGCTGCTGCTGCGCGACCGTCTGCGCGAACTGCTGGCCCTGACCGCCGTGTTGGGCGCCGTACTGGTGCTGACCCACGGCCCGCACCTGGTGGTACGAGCGACGGGGCACGCCGCGCTGCTGCTGTGCCGAGGCCGCACCGCCGTCCGCACCGCCGCCTTCCGAGCGGTACAGATAGGCGAACGGGTCGTCGTCCTGCGGCGCACCCGTGCCGTTGTTCTCGGCGGTCATGCCCAGTCACTCCCTACTGCTCAGGTATCCGGCCGAGCCTACATCCATGGGGTGTCCCGTACGCCACCGCAGAAATGATCAGAGACTGGCCGCCACGTGAAGTTTTCGGCCACTCTCGGAGCCCGTCCCCGGACATCCCCGCACCCCGGCTCCACGCGCTCTCCCCGGGGCACCATACGGCCCCGACTACCCTGCTCTGCGCTGCCCCTTGGAGCGCGAACGCTTCTCCACGTACATCCGCTGGTCGGCGGACTGGAGCACTTCCTCGGCCGTCATCCCGCAGCCCGCCCAGCCGATGCCGAAGCTCGCCCCGACCCGTACCGCGCGGCCGTCCACGCGGATCGGCGGGATGATCGCGTTCCGCAGCCGTACGGCCAGGTCCTGCGCCTCCGCGGGGCCCACACCGTCCGCCAGCACCACGAACTCGTCGCCGCCCAGCCGCGCCACCGTGTCGTTGTCCCGCACCAGCCCGGAGAGCCGCCGCGCGACCTCGATCAGCACGGCGTCGCCGCAGTGGTGGCCGAAACGGTCGTTGATGGACTTGAATCCGTCCAGGTCGCAGAAGAGGACGGCGAGACCCTTCTCACCCGGCCCGTCCCCCTGCGGCGGCACCTCGTGCACGTGGTGCGAGTCGTACGGCGCCGGGCCGCCGCCCGGCATCTCCGGCAGGCCGCCCGGCGGCGTACCGGCGAACGGGTCGTCCACCGCGTAGCCGTCGAAGTCCTCGCCGAGTCCCGCCGCGCCGCCCGAGCGCGCCGGACCGGCCGCGGAGGGGTCCGGGTTGGAACAGAGGCGGCTGTTGAGGCGGGCGCGCAGCTCGGCGCTGTTGGGCAGGCCGGTCAGCGAGTCGTGGCTGGCGCGGTGGGCGAGTTGCAGCTCGCGGCGCTTGCGGTCCTCGATGTCCTCGACGTGCGTGAGCAGGAAGCGCGGCCCGTCGGCGGCGTCGGCCACCACCGAGTTGCGCAGCGAGACCCACACGTACGAGCCGTCGCGGCGCGCGAGCCGCAGCTCGGCCCGGCCGCCCTCGGCGGAGGTGCGCAGCAGCGTGCCGATGTCCTCGGGGTGCACGAGGTCGGAGAAGGAGTACCGGCGCAGCGACGACGCCGTACGCCCCAGCAGTCGGCACAGCGCGTCGTTCGTCCGCACCAGACGCCCGTGCTGGTCGCCGCCCATCTCCGCGACGGCCATGCCGCTGGGCGCGTACTCGAACGCCTGCCGGAAGCTCTCCTCGCTGGACCGCAGCGCCTGCTGCTCCCGCTCCAGCCGTACGAGCGCGCGCTGCATGTTGGAGCGCAGCCGCGCGTTGCTGAGCGCGATGGCGGCCTGCGACGAGTACATCTGGAGCGCCTCGCGGCGCCAGGCGCCGGGGCGGCGGCCGTTGTCGGGGCGGTCGACGGAGATCACGCCGAGCAGCTCGCCGGCGGTGTCGTAGAGCGGTGCGAGCAGCAGGTCCGAGGGGTGCCACTCGTCGGGGGTCGTCGGCGCGGGCGCCGTGGCGTACCAGCCCGGCACGTCGTCGTCCTCCAGCACCCAGCTCTCGGTGTACGGGATGAAGCGCAGCTCGCCCCAGCGCTCCCCCATGGAGAGCCGCCGGTCCCAGGAGGCGCGCGAGCCGCTCCGCCCGGCCATGGTGGCCTCGGCGGCCTCGCTGCCCGCGACGGCGGCGACGACGAGGTCGCCGTCGGAGCGGACGAGGTTCACGGCGCACAGCCGGAAGCCCAGCCCGTCGACGACTCCGTCGGCGATGGCCTGGAGGGTGTCGGCGAGGCTGCGCGCGGTGTTCAGCTGCGACACGACCTGGTGCAGTTTCCGCAGGCTGGCGAGGCGTACGTAGGGCTCCGACTCGGTCTCCATCGCCTCCCCCTGAGCGTCGACGTCCGGCTTCCCGATCCCGTTCTCCGACCAATCCTCCACGTGCACATGCACGTGCAAGCCCACTGAATCACAGTCAGCTGCTCCCCCGGTACACAGGGTCAGCGCTAAATGCCCTCTGTGACTCAAGTCACAACTGTGCGCGCATAAACGACTCCGCTCCGTGGGAGCGCTCCGACCGGCGGGAAGACCGCGCGCGGGCCGTACGACGACCGTAGAGGGTCCGGCGACCTAGGACCGGGCGCACCCGCGCTCGTACCAGCGCCCGATGCGCGTACCGGCACCCGGCGGATAGCTTTCGGGATGTGTCACACGCAGTGCAAGGTCAGGCCGCAGCCGGAGTCCCGCATCCTGGAGGGGTGAGCGAGGACGAGTTCAGAGCTGCCATGGCACGGTTGGTCGCGGGCGTGGTGCTGGTGACGGCACACGACCCGGAGGAGGGACCGAGAGGCGAGGACGTCGGCATGACGGCGACCGCCTTCATGTCGGTCTCCCTGGACCCACCGCTGGTCATGGTCAGCGTCCGGGACGGCTCCCGCATGGACGAACTACTGGAACGGCAGCCCCTCTGGGCCGCCTCGCTCCTCACCGACGGGCAGCGCCAGACGGCGGGCCGGTTCGCGATGAAGGGGCGGCTGAGCGACCGGCTCCTCTTCCAGGAGGTGCCGCACACGCGCGGCGAGCACACCGGGGCGCCGCTGGTGGACGGCGCCCTCGCGGTGGTCGAGTGCGCCACGGAGCAGCGCGTACGGGCCGGGGACCACACGCTGGTCGTCGCGCGCGTCCTGGGCGCCGCCCTGCCGCACCTGCCGGACGCCGAGCCGCTGACGTACTACCGGGGGCGGTACCGCTCGCTGTCCTGAGCGGACCCCGGGCCTCCGGGGGCCGCGGGTTTCCGGGCGCGCGGGCACGGGCCGGGAGCCTCCGGGCGGGCGGGCACGGGCCGTTGTCAGTGGCGGGGTGCACCCTGGGGGCATGGCGAAACCCACGGCTTCCGCGGGCCCCTCGGCGCGCGCGGTGGCGCCCGTACGGCGGCCCGAGCTGGCGCTGCCCGAGCTGCGGCCGCACGACGCGGACGCGCTGCGCCCGGACGGCGACCACGACGGCGCGTCCTTCACCGACCTCGACCTCGACTGCGCGGACGGCGGGGGCAGCACGTTCCTGGAGTGCGCGCTCCGCGGCTGCTCCCTGAACGGCACGAGACTCACCCGCGCCCGGCTGCTCGACTCCGAGCTGACGGGTGTGCGGGGCGTCGGCACGGAGCTGGCGGGCGCGGAGATACGGGACGTGGAGCTGACGGACGCCCGGCTGGGCGGGACCCAGCTGCACGGCGCCCGGCTGACCCGCGTGGTGGTGCGCGGCGGGAAGATCGACTTCCTGAACCTGCGGCAGTCGACGCTGACCGACGTCGCCTTCGAGGGCTGCGTGCTGGTCGAGCCCGACCTCGCGGGCGCCCGGCTGGAGCGGGTCAGCTTCACCGACTGCGCCCTGCGCGGGGTCGACCTCTCCGGCGCCACGCTGCGCGACGTCGACCTGCGCGGCGTCGCGGAGCTGGACATCGCGGCGGGCTTCGACCGGCTGGCCGGGGCGGTCGTCAGCACCGTCCAACTGATGGATCTGGCACCGGCGTTCGCGGCCCAGCTGGGGGTGCGGGTGGAGGACTGACGCGGCGGGCGTACGGGGGCGGGCGTACGGGCCCGCGGGGAGGGCCGAGGCGGGGCGCGCGAGCCACCGCGGGGCGGCGCGCGTACGAACGGCGGCGGGCGCGCGTACGGGAGCCGTACGGCCGCCAGGTGGCGCCTCCCGGGCGCGCGTCGACGGGCGGGCGGGCGAACGGCCCTCGGGGGCACGGGCGTTCAGCGGCCCGTCGCTCCGTCGATCAGCTCCCGGAGGATGTCCGCGTGACCGGCGTGCCGCCCGGTCTCCTCGACCATGTGCGTCAAGGCCCAGCGGACGCTGGGCGCGGACCGCCCCGGCCGGGACCACGGCAGCGGCGCCGCGAGGTCGGCGCAGCCGTCGAGCACGGCGTTCGCCTCCGCGACGGCCGCCCGGTAGCGGGCCACGACGTCCGCCACCCGGTCACCGGGCGCCGCCCGGAACGTCGCCTGCCAGTCCGTCACCCGCTCCCCGAGGAAGGTGGCGCGTTCGACGTGCGTGAGGTGGTGGAGCAGGCCCAGCAGGTTCGTGCCGGACGGCACCCCGGCCGTACGGACCCCCGGTTCGGGCGCGTCCTCGACCTTGGCGGCGACGGAGTCCCGCAGGTGGTCGAGGAAGCCGCGCAGGGTCTCGGCCTCGGTGTTCCCCGTCCGGGGCGGCGGGGTGTCGCGACGGCGGGCGGGACGGGCAGGTCGGTCGGTACGGGCGGTGGCGGCCATGGGGCTCTCCTCGCGGTACGGGTGGGGGCGCGGGTACGGGCAGGGGCGGCACGGTCGGCGGCCGTCCGCCCGTGCGGCGGTCAGTGTGGACGGCTCCCGCCCGCACCGGCACGGAATCTTGCGGTTCCGGCAAGCCACCGCTCTGGCAGGCTGAACCCATGAACGGCGGACAGCACGGCCACGGGCGCCCGGACGGCGACGGCACGGACCGGCACCCGGCGGGCGGGGCGCCGGACGCGGGCACCGACGACGTACTCGACGCGGTGGGCCCCCGGCTGCGCGCCCTGCGCCGCGAGCGCGGCATCACCCTCGCGGACCTGTCGTCGACGACGGGGGTGTCGGAGAGCACCCTGTCCCGGCTGGAGAGCGGGCGGCGCCGCGCCACCCTGGAACTGCTCCTGCCGCTCGCCCGCACCTACGGCGTACCGCTGGACGACCTCGTGGGGGCACCGCGTACGGGCGACCCCCGCATCCATCTGAAGCCCCTCACCCGGCACGGCATGGTCTTCGTCCCGCTGTCCCGACGGCCGGGCGCGACACAGGCGTTCAAGATGATGATCCCGGCCGTGGCCGAGCCACGGGAGCCGACACCGCAGACGCACGAGGGCTTCGAGTGGCTGTACGTCCTGAGCGGCCGCCTGCGGCTGCTGCTCGGGGAACGGGACCTGACGCTGACGGCGGGCGAGGCCGCCGAGTTCGACACGTCCCTGCCGCACTGGCTGGGCAGCGCGGACGGCGGCGCGGTCGAACTGCTCATCCTGTTCGGGCCGCAGGGGGCGCGCGCGCATCTGCGGGCCAGCCCCCGGCGGTCCCCGGCGGCCGGGCGCGAGGCGTGAACCCGAACTCCCGGCGCCGGGCCCGCGACGGCGGGCGCGGGCCGCGTGGCTAGACGCGCGGGAAGCGCGCCTGGAGCTGCCACACCGTGGGGTTGTCCGCCAGCCCCTCGTGCATGTCCGCGAGGTCCTCGATCAGGTCGTGCAGGAAGTCGCGCGCCTCACGCCGCACCGTCGCGTACGGGAAGACGAGCGGCGGATCGTCCACGTACTGCCAGTCCGCGGTGATCTCCACGCGCCCGCCCCGCTCCTCCAGCAGCAGGCAGTCGGTGGTCTCGGTGAAGTCCAGCTCGGCGCGGCGGGCCGGGGCGCTCGTCGGCGTACCGGTGGTGCCGGGTCCCAGCCGGTCGACGACCTCGCACAGCGCCCACCCGAAGTCCAGCACCGGCAACCATCCCCAGGCTGTGGACAGTTCGATCCCCGCCTTGGTGTCCGCGAGGTGGACGTCGCCGCAGAACAGGTCGTGGCGCAGGGTCCGTACGTCCGCCGCGCGGTAGTCCGTCTGCGGCGGGTCCGGGAAGCGGGGGGACAGGGAGTAGCCGATGTCGAGCACGACGCGATGGTGTCACGCGGCACGGCGGGCCGGACCCGGCGGCGTCGACTGCCGCGCGGGCGGGGTGACTTGGGGTGACCGGCTTGCGACGAGGCGTTGTCGCGGACTAGCGTTCCGGGACGGAATCCGCCGCGCGGCCCGGCAGCGGCACCCGCGGCCATGGCGCGTACAGCACGGCCGCTGTACGGTCGACGCATGTCGAAGCACGTCACGATCCGCCTGGACGAGGAGTTCCACGAGCGCCTCAAGGCTCGCGCGGCGGAGCAGGGCACCACGGTCACCGCGCTGATCACCGAAGCGACGAAACGGGAGCTGGACGAGGACAGGGCGAGGTTCCTCGCCGGGGTCGACGAGTTCGCCGAGCATTGGGACTACTTCCAGGAGCGATTCGGACTGTGAAGATCACCATGGAGTGGGCGTGGAGCGCGCTGGCGCAACACCTCCCCTCCGACCCCACCGTCTGGGACCCCTCGGGGGTGGTGGCCGCCGTCGCGCGGCATCAGAACGATCTCGTGCTCGTGGCCGACCAGCCGGAGCCGGACATGGCCTGGCGCGCGGCCGCCTTCCTGCACACGCTGGCGGTCTGCCCGCCGCTGGAATCACCGATGAACGAGTTCTACGCGGCCGCCGCGACCCGCTCGTACCTCCGCGTCGCGGGCGCCAAGGAGCTGCCGGACGCCGAGACCTTCGCCGACCTGGTGGAGGCGGCGAAGCAGGGGCGGGCGGACATCGCGGCCGTCGCGGACGAGCTGCGCACGCGCCTCGGCGACTGACCCCGCCGACCCGCCCACCGCACGGCGGCACCGCACGTCACACCACACCACGACGCGGCACCCCCGTCCCGTACGGCAGGCACCCGTACGGCACCGCGGCGGCGCTCCCGTACGGGGAGACGCCGCCGCGTGACGGCCGAACGTCAGACGTTCACACCGAAGTCCTGCGCGATGCCCGCGAGACCGGCGGCGTAACCCTGGCCGACCGCGCGGAACTTCCACTCCGCGCCGTTGCGGTACAGCTCGCCGAAGACCATGGCGGTCTCCGTGGCGGCGTCCTCGCTCAGGTCGTAGCGGGCGATCTCGGTGCCCCCGGCCTGGTTGACCACGCGGATGTACGCGTTGCGGACCTGGCCGAAGTTCTGACTGCGGGAGTCCGCGTCGTAGATCGAGACCGGGAAGACGATCTTGTCGATCTCGGCGGGCAGACCCTGGAGGTTGACGTTGATCTGCTCGTCGTCGCCCTCGCCCTGACCGGTCGTGTTGTCACCGGAGTGCACGATGGTCTGGTCGGGCGTGGCCTTGTTGTTGAAGAAGATGAAGTGCTGGTCCGAGTAGACCTTGCCCTGCGCGTTGACCGCGATGGCGCTCGCGTCGAGGTCGAAGTCGGTGCCCGTGGTGCTGCGGACGTCCCAGCCGAGGCCGACCGTGACGGCGGTGAGACCGGGCGCCTCCTTCGTGAGTGAGACGTTGCCGCCCTTGGACAGGCTTACAGCCATGGGGATGCCCTTCTCTGTGTGGATTTCAGCGGGTTCGGAATACCTTCACCCTCTCACCCTCCACAACGCAGCCGGGCCCTGGGCGGGTTCCAGGTTTCTTTACGTTCTTTGCCGTCCCGCCGCCCCGGCCCCTCCCCGGTCCGACCCCGCCCCGGAAACCAGGTGACGGCGGGCGCGCGAGGCGGGACCATGGACACATGTCCGGGCCCCACATCATCCGCGGTTCGGTCTCCCTGCCGGAGGCCGAGCTGAGTTGGCGCTTCACGAAGTCGTCGGGACCCGGCGGCCAGCACGTCAACACCACCGACAGCGCCGCCGAGTTGCGCTTCGACCTCGCCCGCACCGAGGCGCTGCCCCCGGTGTGGAAGGACCGCGCGCTGGAACGGCTCGCCGGGCGCCTCACCGGCGGTGTCCTGGTCGTCCGCGCCTCCGAGCACCGCTCGCAGTGGCGCAACCGCGAGACCGCGGCCGTACGGATGGCCGCGCTCCTCGCGGAGGCCACCGCGCCGCCGCCGCGGCAGCGGCGCAAGCGGAAGGTGCCGAGGGGGATCAACGAGCGGCGGCTGCGCGAGAAGAAGCAGCGCGCGGACGTGAAGCGCGGGCGCTCGGGCCGCGACTGGTCCTGACGGCGCCCACGGGCCCGCCGGGCACGCCGTCAGCGGACGGCGTGCCGCCCCCGCCGCCGGGACTTCCGGCCGCCGCCGCCACCGGCGGCGCCCGTCCCCGTACCGGCCGCGCCGCCGGTCCCGGCGTCACCGCCCTCGCCGTCGCCGTCGTCCTTCGCGGACGAACGCCGCGCCCGCAGGTACTCGATGGCGATCGGCAGCACCGAGATCAGCACGATGAGGATCAGGATGCTCTCGATGTGCGCGTGGACGAACTCCACCTTGCCCAGGCTGGCGCCCAGCAGCGTGACACCGGCGCCCCAGAGGGTGGCCCCGACCACGTTGAAGATCACGAACGTGCGGTAGTGCATCTGGCTGACGCCCGCGATGATCGGCGTGAACGTCCGCACGATCGGCACGAAGCGCGCCAGCACCAGGGACTTGGGGCCGTACTTCTCGAAGAACTCGTGCGCCTTCTCGACGTTCTCCTGCTTGAACAGGCGTGAGTCGGGGCGCTTGAAGAGGGACGGGCCGACCTTGCGCCCGAAGAGGTATCCGACCTGGTCGCCGAGGATCGCGGCGATCACCACGAGCAGGCAGACGAGCCAGAGCGGCTGGTGCAGGTACTTGCCGGTGGTCACCAGCAGGCCGGTCGTGAACAGCAGCGAGTCGCCGGGCAGGAAGAAGCCGATCAGCAGCCCCGACTCGGCGAACACGATGGTCAGGATGCCGATCAGCCCGAAGGTCTGGATCAGGTAGTCCGGGTCGAGCCAACTGGGCCCGAGTGCGAGGTCGGTCACCGGGCAGTCTCCTGGTCGGACGGAAGAAGGTGCGGGCCGCCCCGGGCGGCCCGGACGGACGGCGCCGCCCACGAGAGCCGCCTGTCGGATTCGAACCGACGACCTTCTGTTTACAAGACAGATGCTCTAACCAGCTGAGCTAAGGCGGCGTGCACGTGCAGTGTACCCGGCCGCGACGACGCGACGACGGGGAGTTTCCCCCGCTCTCGAGTGCTGACAACCGGACCACCTCCGGGTTAACGTCCACGCAACGTTCCTCGGGAAGAGGAGCGGACCTTTACCACGGATCGTCCGGCACGTACCTGCCGGTGAAGGAGACAACAGCATGGCCACGGTCACGTACGACTCGGCGTCCCGGATCTACCCGGGCGGCACCAAGGCAGCCGTCGACAAGCTCAACATCGACATCGCGGACGGTGAGTTCCTCGTCCTCGTCGGTCCCTCCGGCTGCGGCAAGTCGACGTCCCTGCGGATGCTCGCGGGTCTGGAGGACGTCGACGGCGGCGCCATCCGGATCGGTGACCGCGACGTCACCCACCTCCCGCCGAAGGACCGGGACATCGCCATGGTGTTCCAGAACTACGCGCTCTACCCGCACATGACGGTCGCGGACAACATGGGCTTCGCGCTCAAGATCGCCGGCGTCAACAAGGCCGACATCCGCAAGAAGGTCGAGGACGCGGCGAAGATCCTGGACCTCACGGAGTACCTGGACCGCAAGCCGAAGGCCCTCTCCGGCGGTCAGCGCCAGCGTGTGGCGATGGGCCGCGCGATCGTCCGTGAGCCGCAGGTCTTCCTCATGGACGAGCCGCTGTCGAACCTCGACGCGAAGCTCCGCGTGCAGACCCGTACGCAGATCGCCAGCCTCCAGCGCCGTCTCGGCATCACCACCGTCTACGTGACCCACGACCAGGTCGAGGCCATGACGATGGGCGACCGCGTGGCCGTGCTGAAGGACGGCCTGCTCCAGCAGGTCGACTCCCCGCGGAACATGTACGACAAGCCCAAGAACCTCTTCGTCGCGGGCTTCATCGGCTCCCCCGCCATGAACCTGGTCGAGGTCCCGATCACCGACGGCGGCGTGAAGTTCGGCAACAGCGTCGTGCAGGTCGAGCGCGAGGCCCTGACGGCCGCGGGCAACAAGGGCGACAAGACGGTCACCGTCGGCTGCCGCCCGGAGCACTTCGACATCGTCGGCGGCGGGGACAAGTCCCTGTCGAAGGACGGCCCGGCCGGCCTCGCGGTGACGGTGAACGTCGTCGAGGAACTGGGCGCCGACGCGTACGTCTTCGGCTCCGCCGACCTCGGTGGCTCGCACGAGGACCTGGTCATCCGGGTCAACGGCCGCGACGTGCCGGAGAAGGGCTCCGTGCTCCACGTCGTCCCGCGCGCGGGCGAGACGCACGTCTTCTCCACCTCGACCGGCGAGCGTCTCAGCGACTGAGTCTCCCGCCCCACGGGGCAAGCGACTTGGGGCCGTATCTCCCGAACGAACCGGGAGGTACGGCCCCGTTTCGGTCCCGGACGTCAACACGCGACTCGAACGGCGAAAGTTCTTGTCGCTCAACATGGTGACCAAATGTCGCCAAATCCTCACTGTTCGCTACCATCGCCCGCGTGAACCACGTAGCCCGCCGTATCGGCCGATCCCTCGCCCTCGTCCTCCCGGTCGTCCTGGTCCTGTCCGGGACGCTCGCGGTCGCCCGCGTCCCGTGGGCCGCCGCACCCTCCGACTCCCAGGCGCTGAGCGCGTCCGCGGACGGCGCCTCCTCGCGGCAGAGCGAGGCGCGCACGCCGCAGGACGTCCTGCGCGACCGTCTCGTCGCCCAACTCCAGCAGGAGGACCCGGGCGTCGCGCTCACCGGCCTCCAGCGGGAGGTGGACCGCAAGCCGTCGCTCGCCCGCCACTGCAAGGCCATCGCCAAGGCACTGGGCCGCGCGGCGGTCGAGAAGTACGGCACCGCGCAGCGCGCGCAGGCGTTCTCCCGCCCGGTGTGCGACACGGCGTTCGCCACCGGCGTCGCGCAGCTGCGCTGACGTACGGGCCGGACGGGACGTACGGCCGGACGCGGGGCCGCGGCGCGCGCCGCCCGGCCCGCGTGCGGGTGCGCGCGCGGCGTGCGCGGCGTGCGCGGCCCGCGTACGGGCGCCGGGCGTACGGGAGTCGGCCGTGCGCGCCGCCCACCACCGCCGCCCGCCCTCACCGACCGCCGCCGCCACCCGCCGCCGTGCCCCGGCCCCGCGCGGGCGGGGCCACCGGCCGCCGGGTGCCGGGGCCATAGGGTGCGGAGGCATGACCCGTGACCCGCACGACGCGACGTACCCCAGCCAAGCCGTGGTCCTGGCCGGAGGCCAGGGGACCCGGCTGCGGCCCTACACCGACGACCGTCCCAAGCCGATGGTCGAGATCCCCGGCACCGGCGTGCCGATCATCGGCCACCAACTGGCCTGGCTCGCCGCCGAGGGCGTCACGGACGCCGTGGTCTCGTGCGGGCACCTCGCCGAGGTGCTGGAGGAGTGGCTCGCCGCCACCGAACTGCCGTTGCGCGTCAGCACGGTGATCGAGAAGGAGCCGCTGGGCCGGGGCGGCGGCCTGAAGTACGCCGCCGCGTCGCTGCCGCGCCCCGACGAGCCGTGGTACGCCACCAACGGCGACATCTGGACCCGTTTCCCGCTGCGCGAGTTCGCCGCCTTCCACGCCGAACGGGACGCCACCGCCACCCTCGCGCTCGCCCGGCCGCGCATCCCGTGGGGCGCCGTGGAGACCGACGAGTTCGGGCACGTGCTGGACTTCATCGAGTCGCCGCCGTCGCCGTACCTGATCAACGCGGGCGTGTACGTCTTCTCCGCCGCCTTCGCCGGGCTGCTGCCGGACCGCGGCGACCACGAGCGCACCACCTTCCCGCGGCTGGCGCGGGAGCGCAGGCTGGCGGGGTTCCCGCTGCCGCAGGGCGCGTACTGGCGCGCGATCGACACCGCGAAGGATCTGACGGAGGCGGCGAAGGAGCTGGCGCGCACGGGGCCTTCGGGCGCCTGAGCCGTCTCCGCACGCCGTACGTCCGCCACCCGCGCTCCGCTCACACGCCGCCCGTCCGGCTGGAGCGGGTCGCCAACGGGCGTGCGCCCCGCCCCCGTTGACGCGAAAGGGCGGGGCGGCCCCTGACCGCCCCGCCCGTCTCTTCGCCTCGGCCGCGTCCCCGCGGCGTCCCCGCCGGAACGCCGCCGCCCGCCGCCTCGGCCGCCCGGGGTCAGCCGCCCCCGAGGAGCCCGCCGAGCGCGCCGCGCCCGCCGCCGCTGCCACCGCCCGCGTCGCCGCCGCCACCGGCGCCGTCACCGCCGCCCGTGGAGCCGCCGGACGTACCGCCGGGCGTGGTGCTGTCGTTCGTGCCGCTGCGCCCGTTGGGCACCTGCGACCCGCCGGAGCCGCCCGTGCTCCCCGTCGTGCCCGACGTCGGCTGGGTCGCCGCCGGGGGCTGCTCCTGCGGCGCCGCCGTGGACTGCTGCGGCTCCTGCACGGTCTGCCGCTGGCCGGGGGACGACGGGTCGCCGCGCCGCTGTCCGGCCGCGCCGGAGGTGGACGCCGACGGGTTCGGCGAACGGCGCGTGTCGGGAGCGCGCGAGCCGGGCGCGCGGTCGTCCCGCGCCGTGCGCTGTCCGGGCTCGCCGGGCAGCGGCGAACCGGGCAGGTGGTTCGACGGGGGCTCGCCCGGCTCGGGCACGGTGACGGTCTGCGAGGACCGTACGGCGCCGCCGAGGAGCGCGCCGAGCAGCAGCGCCGCCCCGGCCACGAACGTCGCCAGGACCGTGCCGCGCCGCAGCACGCGCCGCCGCAGGTCCAGCACCTCGACGCGGGGGCCGAGCGTCCGCCACGCCTCACCGGCGAGACGGGCGTCCATCGAGTAGACGGGGGCGCCCGCGATGATCAACGGGCTCCAGGCGGCGAGGTAGACGATGTCCGGCATGTCGTAGGCGGGCACCGTGCGCCAGCTGACGGTGACGATCAGGGCGGCGGAGATCAGCACGCCGAACCCGGCGGCGAGGCGCTGCCAGAGGCCGCAGATCGTCAGGACGCCGACGATCACCTGGAGGAACGCGACCGTGAGCCCGGAACCGACCGGGTGCGCCAGCGCGAAGTCGTGCAGCGGCGTCGCGATCGTCCACGGCTCCAGCGAGTTGAGCCAGGTCACCATGGAGCCGCGGGCGCCGCCGTCGAAGTAGACGGGGTCGCAGAGCTTGCCCATCCCGGCGTAGATGGAGATGAAGCCGAGGAAGATCCGCAGGGGCAGCAGCACCACCCCGAGGTTCATCCGCCGCCCCGGGTAGTACGCGTGCTTCACCGCGTCGTTGCGGCGCTGCCCGCCCGCGGACCTGCCGGAGTCCGCGCGCGTACGGTCGCCGCGCGGGGCGTCGTCCCCGTACGGGTCGCCGTACGCGCCGCCCGCGTGCGGGCCGTCGTCGTACGCGCCGCGCACCGGCCGCACCCCGACGAGCATCGGCTGCCCGGTGGTCTCCGGGGGGCGCGGGTCGCGCGGGCCGACGACCAACGGGGCCGTCCGCGCGGCCCGTTCGGCGTCCGGGTCCTCGATGCGGGGCAGCGTCTGCGTGGAGGCGTCGGCGGGCTCGGGGGCGTGTTCCCGTACGGCCGTGCCGACGCGTCCGGCCGGGGTGCCGAGGGTGTCGGCCCCGGCGGCGGACGGCCGTACGGCGGCCTGGAGCAGCCGTGTCGCCCCGGTGTCCTCCGGGTTGGTGTGCCCGCTCCACACGACGGGCGCGCGCCGCCGCGCGCCCGCGCGCGCGCCGGTGGCGCCCGCACCCGCTCTGCCCGCGGACGCCGGAGCCGCCACCGGCACGCCGGCGGCGGAGGCGCGGCGGCGGGCGGCGGCGTCGAGCGCGTCGTTCCGGGGCACGGGGGCGGCCAGCCGCACCCGGAAGCTCGCGTGGTTCACGATGACCTGCGCGGGGTCGGACGGGACCTTGACCGTGCTCAGTACGGTGTCGTCCTCGGTGAAGCCGCGCGTCGCGCCCCCGGCGGAACCCGAGGGGGTGGGTGTGCGGGGTGTTCTGGTGTCCACACTCATCTAACCGAGTGATGGACGTTTAAGACACTGCCTTGACCGCCCCAACTGTCGGGGGCCCGTCAAGGCTCCCGCCCGGCTCCGCCCCAACGACCGCGGCCGGGAAGCCCGTTCGGCCGCGCGGCGGTTCCCGACGCGGACCGGAAACGGACCGACACGTTCCGGAGCCCGTCGCGCACCCCGACCGGGCACCACTTCCCGGCCCGCCGCGCGATCCCGGCACCGGCACCGGTACGTACGGCGACGGCCCGGGCCCGCCCCCGTACGGCCGCGGGCCTCAGCCCCGCAGCCGCGCCGCCTCGTACAGCACGACGCCCGCCGCGACACCCGCGTTCAACGACTCCGAACCGCCCGGCATCGAAATGCGCACCCGCAGGTCGCACGTCTCGCCCACCAGCCGCGACAGGCCCTTGCCCTCCGAGCCGACGACCACCACGACCGGCCCCTCCAGCGCCTCCAGGTCGTGCAGCGTCGCGTCGCCGTCCGCCGCCAGGCCGACGACCTGGAGCCCCGCCTTCTGGTACGACTCCAGCGCCCGCGTCAGGTTCGAGGCGCGCGCCACGGGCGTACGGGCCGCCGCGCCCGCCGAGGTCTTCCACGCGCCGGCCGTCATGCCCGCCGCGCGACGCTCGGGGATGACCACGCCGTGGCCGCCGAAGGCCGCCACGGAACGGATCACCGCGCCGAGGTTGCGCGGGTCGGTCACGCCGTCGAGGGCGACGATCAGCGGCTCCTCGCCGTCGTCGTAGGCCGCGGCGGGCAGGTCGTCCGGGTGCGCGTACTCGTACGGCGGGATCTGGAGCACCACGCCCTGGTGGTTCAGCCCGTTCGTCATCCGGTCCAGCTCGGGGCGCGGCGCCTCCATCAGGTGGATGCCGCCGCGCTCCGTCGCGTAGCGCACGGCGTCGCGCACCCGCTCGTCGTTGTCGATGAACTGCTGCACGTAGAGCGTGCTCGCCGGAACGCCCTCGCGCAGGGCCTCCATCACCGAGTTCCGCCCGACGACCATCTCCGACGGGGACTTGCCGCCGTGCCTGCCCTGCGTACGGCCGCCACCGCCGCCGCCCTGCGCGCGGCGCGCCTTGGCCTGCGCCGCGCGCTGCTTGGCGTGGCCCTTGCGCATCTCGGCGGGCGGCGTCGGGCCGCGGCCCTCCAGCCCGCGACGGCGCTGGCCGCCGCTGCCGACCTGCGCGCCCTTCTTGTTGGACGTGCGCCGGTTGCGGCGCTGGCTGTTCCCGGCCATGAGGCCACCCACTTCTCTGCTTGCTGCTGCTTCTGCCGTCGCGGACGCCGTACGGCACGTACGGTCCGTGCGCCCCGCGGCGCCCGTACGACCGCGCCCGCCGACGGCCGTGTCCGGCGGTCCCGAGCGGTGGCTGCGATGTGTTGTGACGTACAAGCCTAAAGGCGGACCGCACCGGCCCGCCCACCCGGCGGTCCGGGCGTACGGGCCGGGGGGCGGCCCGGTGGCTACGCGCCGCCGTCCAGCTCCCAACGCGGACCCGCCGGGGTGTCCTCGATGACCAGGCCGGAACGCTGCAACCGGTCCCGGATCGCGTCCGCCGCCGCGTAGTCCTTCCGCTCCCGCGCCGCCTGCCGCTGCTCCAGCACCAGCGACACCAGCGAGTCGACGACGCCGTGCAGCGCGTCACCACGCCCGCCCGCGCCACCGCCGTCGGCCGACCAGCGCGCGTCCAGCGGGTCGAGGCCCAACACGCCGAGCATCGCGCGCAGTTCGGCGCCGCGGGCGACGGCGGTGTCCTTGTCGTCGGCGGTGAGCGCCGAGTTGCCCTGCCGTACGGTCGTGTGCACGACGGCGAGCGCCTGCGGCACGCCCAGGTCGTCGTCCATCGCCTCCGCGAACGCGGTCGGCACCTCGGCCGCGGGCGCGACCTCCCCGGCCAGCTCCACGACGCGCTGGAGGAAGCCCTCGATGCGGGCGAACGCCGTCTCGGCCTCGCGCAGCGACTCCTCGCCGTACTCGATGGTGGAGCGGTAGTGCGGGGTGCCCAGGTAGTAGCGCAGCACGATCGGGCGCCACTGCTTGACCATCTCGGCCACCAGCACCGAGTTGCCGAGCGACTTGCTCATCTTCTCGCCGCTCATGGTGACCCAGGCGTTGTGCGCCCAGTACCGCGCGAACTCGTCGCCGTACGCGCGGGACTGCGCGATCTCGTTCTCGTGGTGCGGGAAGACCAGGTCGACGCCGCCGCCGTGGATGTCGAAGGCGCCGCCGAGGTACTTGTGCGCCATCGCGGAGCACTCCAGGTGCCAGCCGGGACGGCCGGGGCCCCACGGCGTCTCCCAGCTGGGCTCGCCGGGCCGCGCCGCCTTCCACATCGCGAAGTCGCGCGGGTCGCGCTTGCCGGTCTCGCCCTCGCCCTCGGGCTGGCGGAGGTTGTCCAGCTCCTGGTTGGAGAGGGCGAGGTAGTCCTCGTACGACCGGACGGCGAAGTAGACGTTGCCCTCGGCGGCGTACGCGTGGCCGCGCTCGATGAGGACCCGCATCATCTCGATCATCTCGGGGATGTGGCCGGTGGCCCGCGGCTCGTTGGTCGGCGGCAGGCAACCCAGCGCGTCGTACGCGGAGTTGAACGCCCGCTCGTTCGCGTACCCGATGGCCCACCAGGGGCGGCCCAGGTCCGCCGACTTGGCGATGATCTTGTCGTCGATGTCCGTGACGTTCCGTACGAAGGTCACGTCGAAGCCGCGGTACGTGAGCCAGCGGCGCATGATGTCGAAGTTCAGCCCCGACCGTACGTGGCCGATGTGCGGGGGCGCCTGGACCGTGGCGCCGCAGAGGTAGATCGAGACGCAGCCCGGGACGAGCGGGACGAAGTCACGGATCTGCCGGGCGCTGGTGTCGTACAGGCGAAGAGTCACGCGTCAAGGGTAGTGGGCGCGGGGCGCCCCCGCGCCCCTCGCCCACCGCGCTTTCCCGGGGCCCGCCCCCGCCGTCCGCCGTACGGCGCGCGGGACTTCGGCGGGACCCCCGGTGTCGCGTCAGAGGCGACCGGCCACCTTGCGCGGCGTGATCCGCACGACGACGCGCTCGGCGTCCTGCCCGGAGTCCGGGTTGAACTCGCCGTAGCTCTTGCCCACGTACTTCCGCGCCAGCTCGTCGATCAGCTCCTGACCGCCGTCCGTCGTCATGGTGACGGTGCCGCGGATCTCCGCGTACGTGTACGGGTTGTCCGCGGGCTGCACCACGACCGTGGCACGCGGGTCGCGGCGGAGGTTGAGCGTCTTGCGGCGGTCGACGGTGGTCGAGATCAGCACGTCGTCGCCGTCCCGCTTCACCCACACCGGGGACGCCTGAGGGCTGCCGTCGGGCTGGATGGTGACGAGGGTGACGAACACCGTGTCGTCGAGGGTCTTCTTCAGGTTGTCGGAGAGCGTGGCTGACACGTGGGGTCCTCTCGTGGTTCTCGGACGGGCGGACGCTGCGAGTACCGCGATTATGCGAACGTCACGCGCGCACGCTGTGTTCCCACGCGGTGACACGGCCGTACGCCCGCCCCGCGTGACCCGTACCGACCCGACGCGCGCCCCGCTACGCGCGGACGAGCAGCGCCGTCGCGACGGCCGCGAGCCCCTCCGCCCGGCCGGTGAGCCCCAGCCCGTCCGTGGTCGTACCGGACACGGAGACCGGGGCGCCCACCGCCGCCGACAGCACGCGCTGCGCCTCCGCGCGGCGCCGCCCGATCTTCGGCCGTACGCCGATGACCTGGATCGCGACGTTCCCGACGTGGAAGCCCTCGACCCGTACGATCCGCGCCGCCTCCGCGAGGAGCGTCGGCCCGGAGGCACCGGCCCACTCGGGGCGGCCGGTGCCGAAGTGGGCACCGAGGTCGCCCACGGCGGCGGCGGAGAACAGCGCGTCGCAGGCGGCGTGGGCGGCGACGTCGCCGTCCGAGTGCCCGGCGAGCCCGTACTCCTCGCCCTCCCACAGAAGCCCGGCGCACCACAGCGGGCGACCGCGCTCGAAGGCGTGCACGTCCGTGCCGACGCCGACGAGCGGCAGGCCGGGGAGCGCCGCCGCCGTCGCTCCGGGGGGTGTCGGTTCAGAAGCCATCGGTGATCCTCCGGCGGGCGAGCACGGCCTCGGCCAGCACCAGGTCCAGGGGCCGGGTCACCTTGAACGCCTCCTCGTGCCCCGGTACGACCACCACCGGCACCCCGAGCCGTTCGACCATCCCCGCGTCGTCGGTGGCGCCCTCGCCCTCGCGGGCGATCTGCTCGTGCGCGGCGGCCAGCGTCCCGCGCGCGAAGCCCTGCGGGGTCTGGACGGCGCGCAGCAGCGACCGGTCCGGCGTGCCGACGACCGGTTCGGGCCCGCCGGTCTCCGCGGCGGCCGCGACCTGCTTGACGGTGTCCGCGACGGGCAGCGCCGGTACGACGGCGGGCGCCCCGTCCCGTACGGCCGCGGCGACCGCGTCCACGGTCTCGACCGGTACGAGGGGGCGGGCCGCGTCGTGCACCAGGACGGTGCCGATGTCGTCGGGGAGGGCGGCGAGGCCGAGCCGTACGGAGTCCTGCCGCGTGTCGCCGCCGGGCACCACCACGACCTCGACGCCGTCGAGGGTCTCGGGCAGCAGCCAGCCGCTCAGCAGGGTGCGGACCTCGGTGGCCCCGTCGGGGGGCGCGACCACGACGACGAGGGACACGGCACGGGCGCGGGCCATGGCGCGCACGGCGTGCACCAGCATGGGCGTCCCGTTCAGCGCGCGGAGCGCCTTGGGGGCGCCGGGGCCGAGCCGTACGCCCCGGCCTGCTGCCGGAATCACCGCTGCGGTACGGGAGTTGAGCGGCTCAGATGACATTGGTTGCACGTTCAGGTTTGTTTCCTCGACCGTGATGGGTATGGCCACAGCGTGTCGGGCACGACGCCTCGATCGGACCCTTCCGTGACGGCCGGTCGAGCCAGCAGTCCGGGTCCGGCACGCCAGCAGGACACGGAGCGCACCTTACCCAGGCGCCCGTGGCGTCCCGCCCGCAGGGACGTGAAGTCCATAGCGAAGCAGGCCCCCCGGCAGCAGGACCCCGCGGCGCGTCCGCCGGGGCCCGGCGCCTTCCTGAGCACCCACATCCCGTACCCGCACCCATGAGCCGACGGCGACCCGCCGACCCCGGCCGACCACCGCTGCTCGTGGGACACGCCGATGCCGCGAGCCGACATACCGCGAAGGGGACCGTACCGACGGATCGCATACCGAAGGGCCCGGTTACGGACGCGAGTCCCCGGGCCACCACGGTATGGAGGTGTGCTGGTGACGCATGACGGTCGCACGCACCGTGCGGTCGTACGCAGTGCCGTCCTACGCGGCGCTGCCGTACGGCACGGGACGGGGCGAGCCGTCCGGTGTCAGGAAGCGAGGACCTCGTCGAGCAGGGCCTCGGCCTTGTCCTCGTTGGTCTTCTCCGCCAGGGCCAACTCGCTCACCAGGATCTGGCGGGCCTTGGCGAGCATGCGCTTCTCTCCGGCGGAGAGGCCGCGCTCACGCTCACGGCGCCACAGGTCGCGGACGACCTCGGCAACCTTGATCACATCTCCGGAGGCGAGCTTCTCGAGGTTCGCCTTGTAACGCCTGGACCAGTTGGTCGGCTCCTCGGCGTACGGTGCGCGCAGCACCTCGAAGACCCTGTCCAGCCCGTCCGAACCGACAACATCCCGAACGCCCACGAACTCGGCATTGTCCGCCGGGACACGCACCGTAAGATCGCCCTGCGCGACCTTCAGAACCAAGTAGGTCATGTCCACGCCTTTGATCTGGCGAGTTTCGATAGCCTCGATCAGCGCGGCCCCGTGATGGGGATAGACCACGGTGTCGCCAACCTTGAACGTCATGTGTCAGGTACCCCTTCCGTGGCTATCCATGCTAACACGTGAACGGCCCGTTCTGAATGACGTTTTCGCAGGTCAGGGCATATTTCGGGGCTTGACAAGGGGCCCCGTATCGTGCTGTGAACAGTGTGTGCGGCGGGGTATTCGCAGGTCGGGGGCGGTCCGCGAGGGGCGTGAAACGCATGGGTCACGGCGGGGTAAACCTTGATTCGTGGTGTGTTATGCCCGTTTTGTCCGTGCTGGGAGTGCCGACCGTTCGGCTGTTCCCGGGAATTGGTCCCGCGTTCGAGTTGATCAATTCCCCCGGGCCTTCCCACCGGGCCGCGCATTCTTTCCGGAGAATCGCGCACAAGGACGTGCCGGCGATATCCGCCCGCCGTACGGCAGCACCCGTACGGCGCCACACGCCCGCCCGGGGAGGGGTGGGTGCGGGCCGGAGGACCCGGGGTCGGTAGCCTGAGCCGTCAGCAGACCACCGTCCGCGACCGGGCACGCCGTTCGGCCGCCAGAGCTCGTCCTAGGAGATGCCGCCGCCGTGAGCAGCAGCCTTCGACGCGGCGTCCTCGCCGCCAGCGCCCTCGCGCTCTCCGTCGCCACTCTCACCGCCTGCGGTGCCGGGAACAACGCCGAGACCCTCGGCGTGAAGCCGGACAACGCCGCCGCCTCCGAGGGCGACATCGAGGTCCAGGCCGCCAACGTCATCACGTCCGGTGACGGCTCCGGTCCGGCCGCCGTCACCGCGCGGATCTTCAACGCGGGCGACAAGGACCAGACGTTGAGGCAGGTCCGCCTCAACGGGACCGCCCTCAAGGTGGAGTTGACCCCCGCCAAGGGCGAGAAGGGCAAGGCCCTGCGCGTACCCGCCGGGGGCGAGCTGGCGCTCGGCGGCGCGGGCAACGCCTCCGCCGTCGTCGTCGAGGGCGCGTCGGCGCTCAAGAACGGCTCGGCGCAGTCGGTGACGTTCGACCTCAGCTCGACCGGCGACGTGAAGCTGCGGGCGCTCGTCGTGCCGGACGACCACGGCACGTACAAGTCGTTCGGGCCGAGCGTCCAGCCGTCCGTCCCCGCCGGGGAGTCGCCGTCCGGGAAGCCGGACGCGAAGAACCCGAGCGGCTCGCCGTCCCCCTCGGACGGCGCGGGCACCGAGGGCGGCACCGACGCGGACGCCGGTGACCAGGAGCGCCGGCCGGGCGGCGGCGAGTCGCCCCAGCCGGGCGCCACGGCGGGCGCCGGTACGAACGGCGGCGCCGAGTCCGGGGCGGGCGCCGAGGAGCCCGCGGCGGGCGCGGGCGGCGACGAGCACGCCGGGCACTGACGGCACACGGCGCCGCGGGCGCCGTTCGCGGCCGGTCCGTACGTACCGTTCACGCGGTCACGGACCGGCCGCGCCGTACGTACGGAGCGCGGCGTACGTGACTCCCCCGGGCGTCCGGACACCGGAACGGCGCCGCGCCGTGGCACCCACCCCGGTGACGGGGGCGGGGACCGCGGCGCGGCGCCGTGTACGGGCGTACGTGCGCCCGGCCGTACGTGCTCCGGGTCGGCTCAGGGCTCGAACTTGTAGCCCAGGCCGCGCACCGTCACCAGGTACCGGGGAGCGCCCGGGTCCGGCTCGATCTTCGCGCGCAGCCGCTTCACGTGGACGTCCAGCGTCTTGGTGTCACCCACGTAGTCCGCGCCCCAGACCCGGTCGATCAGCTGCATGCGGGTCAGCACCCGGCCCGCGTTCCGCAGCAGCATCTCCAGCAGGTCGAACTCCTTCAGCGGCAGGTCGACCTTGCCGCCGCCGACCGTGACGACGTGCCGGTCCACGTCCATCCGGACCGGGCCCGCCTCCAGCGCCGCCGGGGTGACCTCCTCGGGCTCGCCGCGGCGCCGCAGCACCGCCCGTACCCGCGCGACCAGCTCGCGGGACGAGAAGGGCTTCGTCACGTAGTCGTCGGCTCCTATCTCCAGCCCGACGACCTTGTCGATCTCGCTGTCCTTCGCCGTCACCATGATCACCGGCACGTTGGAACGGCCGCGCAGCTGGCGGCACACCTCCGTGCCCGGCAGCCCCGGCAGCATCAGGTCCAGCAGCACCAGGTCGGCGCCGTTCCGCTCGAACTCGTCGAGCCCTTCCGGCCCCGTGGCCGCGATCGCGACCTCGAAGCCTTCCTTGCGCAGCATGTACGACAGTGCGTCGCTGAACGATTCCTCGTCCTCGACGACGAGCACTCGGGTCACGGGAGGACCTCCGGGGCAGAAAGGTGTCGGTCGGAAGTGAAGGTCTCTTCGCCGTCCTCGTCCTCGAAGTCGGCGGGGTCCTGAAGTGCGCCGCTCAGGCGGTTCCGGCCGCGCCGGTGCGCCTCGGCCTTCTCCCGCGCGCTGCCCGCCTCCGGCAGCCGCAGGGTGAAGGTGGAGCCCTGTCCTTCGGCGCTCCACACCGTGACCTCCCCGCCGTGCGAGGCAGCCACGTGCTTGACGATGGCGAGGCCGAGGCCGGTCCCGCCCGTCGCCCGGGAACGGGCGGGATCGACGCGGTAGAACCGCTCGAAGATCCGCTCCCTGTCGACCGACGAGATCCCGATGCCCTGGTCGGTCACCGCGATCTCGATCAGGTCGCCGCCGGGCGCCGCTATCCGCCGCCCGGCGATGCCGACCCGCGTACGGGGCGGCGAGTAGTTGACGGCGTTCTCGACGAGGTTGCCGAGGGCCGCCGCGAGCTGGCCGCGGTTGCCCCACACGTGCAAGTCGGCGATGCCGCCGGCGGCCAACGTGATCTGCTTGCTGCCCGCCGTCTGACGACAGCGGTCGACGGCCTCGTCGACCAGCCCGGCCACCGAGATCGGCTCGGAGTCCTCCAGCGGGTCGTCGTTCTGCACCCGCGAGAGGTCGATCAGCTCCTGCACCAGACTGGTCAGCCGGGTCGCCTCGATCTGCATCCGCCCGGCGAACCGCGTCACCGCCTCCGGGTCCTCGGCCGCGTCCGACACGGCCTCGGAGAGCAGCGACAGGGCGCCGACCGGGGTCTTCAGCTCGTGGCTGACGTTCGCCACGAAGTCCCGCCGTACGGCCTCGATCCGGCGGGCCTCCGTCAGGTCCTCCACCAGCAGCAGGACCAGGCGCGAGCCCAGCGGCGCGACCCGCGCCGAGACCGCGAGGGCGTCGCCGCGGCTGGAACCGCGCCGGGGCAGGTCCAGCTCGATCTGGCGTATCTCGCCGTCGCGGCGGGTGTCGCGCGCCATCAGGAGCATCGGCTCGACGGCGAGCTGCCCGCCGCGTACCAGCCCCAGGGCGTACGCGGCGGAGCTGGCCTTGACGACGGCGTCCGACTCGTCGAGGACGACGGCGGAGGAACGGAGCACGGAGAGGACGGTGTCGACACCGGGCGGCAGCACGGCTTCGGAGTGCAGTGACGTCCGGGTGGGCCGGGCCTGCTCCCGTTCGCTCCAGCGGAACGCCAACACGGCGATCACACCGGTGCAGACACCGGCGATCGCTGCCGCTGCGGCAACCGCCGCGTTCACGTCCATGCGTCCAGGTTATGCGGGATCTGCGACCCCGCCCCAGCCCTTCCCGCCCCGACTCGAACACTCGTCCCTCAGAGTTCACCTCGGTGTCGGGGCTGATTCACTTAGGAGGACGGAAGCGGACGCATTGCCGCTCGACGGTGGGACCGCCGGGGGCCCCGCTCCCAAGTTTTACGCCATGCGAGGGAAGGACACTCATGCGGGACGCGTACCACGAGGAGCTGGACTCCATCAGCGACAGCCTGGTCGAGATGGCCCGGCTGGTCGGCTCCGCCATCGGCCGCGCCACGACGGCGATGCTGGACGCGGACCTCAACCTGGCCGAGAGCGTCATCGCCGCCGACGAGAAGGTGGACGTCCTCCAGCGCGACCTGGAGAGCCGCGCCATCCAGCTGCTGGCCCGGCAGCAGCCCGTCGCCACCGACCTGCGGATCGTCGTGACCTCGCTGCGGATGAGCGCCGACCTGGAGCGCTCCGGCGACCTGGCGCAGCACGTCGCCAAGGTGACCCGGCTGCGCTTCCCCGCCTCGCCCGTACCGCGCGACCTCCAGGCCACGCTGCTGGAGATGGGGCAGCTGGCGCAGCGGCTGATGGCGAAGGCGGCCGAGGTCATCATCACGAAGGACGTCGACCTGGCGCTCCAGTTGGAGCAGGACGACGACAAGATGGACGACCTGCACCGCACCCTCTTCCAGCACCTGATCGACGAGCGCTGGAAGCACGGCATCGAGACCGCAGTGGACGTCACCCTCCTCGGCCGCTACTACGAGCGCTTCGCGGACCACGCCGTCTCCGTCGCCCGCCGCGTCGTGTACCTGGTGACCGGTGACTACGCGGACGAGATGGACGGCGTCGCCACCACCGACGGCACGGCCCCCGTCGAGAGCGCCTGACGCGCCCCGGCGTACTCCCGTACCGCCGTACCGCCGCACCGCCGCACCGCCGTACTCCCGGAGGGCGGGGCCCCGCCCTCCGGTGTGGTGGGCGGCGTCTGTTTGGATCGCGGCATGGGTGAAGAGAACGTGAAGAGGATCGGGATCCTGCTGTTCCCGGACGTCGAGGAGCTGGACGCCGTCGGGCCGTGGGAGGTCCTGTCGTACTGGACGCGCAACTTTCCCGCCGACGGCTGGCAGGTGTGCTGCCTCTCCCCCGACGGGGAGCCCGTGACCTGCGCCAAGGGGCTCACGATCGCCGCGCACCACGCGGCGGCGGAGGCGCCCGCGCTGGACGTGCTGCTGCACCCCGGCGGCCAGGGCACGCGGCCGCAGCTGACGGACGAACGGCATCTGGAATGGGTACGGGAGCAGCGGCGGACGGTGCCGCTGATGACGAGCGTCTGCACCGGTTCGCTGGTCTACGCCGCGGCCGGACTGCTGGCGGGGCGACCGGCGACGACGCACTGGGCGTCGCTGGAGCGGCTGGCGGAGCTGGACCCGACGATCGACGTACGGGCCGAGGAACGGTTCGTCGACGACGGCGACGTGGTGACGTCGGCCGGGGTCTCGGCGGGCATCGACATGGCCCTGCACCTGGTGTCCCGGCTGGCGTCGCCGGAACGGGCACGCCAGGTGCGCCGCGGCATCCAGTACGACCCCCGGCCCCCGGTCTGACCCACCGCGGCCCCGGGCCGCGCCACGCACCTAAGGGCGCGGAACGGGGGCCGGGGCACGAAGCTGCTTCTTCTTGCCCTGGGTTCTCACTACCCGACCTTTTGTTCGGAACGGTTTGTCGCTCCCGACGCGAACAACTTCGGCGTCACCGAGCAACGACACTCCGTCCGTCCGCTGCGAACGGGTGGGAGATGTTCGGTACGGTTTCTCATCTTCAGACCGAACAAATTGGGGTGGATCGTGGGCAGGCCGTCACGAGCAAGCGTCTACCAGGGGATGTACGACGCGGTCCAAGAGCTCAAGGAGCGGTTCGGGGGGCTCCCCACCCCTGCCGAGGCCGAAGACATCTGGTCCGACCTGTGGCACGAGGAAGCCCACAACAGCACAGCGCTCGAAGGCAACACGCTGGTACTGCGGGAGGTGGCGAAGCTACTGGAAGACGGCAAGGCCGTCGGCGCCAAGCCGCTTCGCGACTACATGGAGGTACGGGGCTACGGTGACGCCGCCCAGTGGGTCTACGGCCAAGCCCTCGATCCGGGTGATTGGTCGGACGGATCCATCATCACCGTGCAAGAAGTACGGCACATCCACCATGTCCTCATGACTCCCGTCTGGACCGTCGAGCCGCACCCTGACGCTTCGGACTTCGAAGGGCCCGGCAACTTCCGACAGCACGAGATCGCCGCCTTCAGCGAAGGCATGAAGCCACCGCCCTGGACGGAGGTCGACCACCTCGTACGGGACTGGGTGGCAGACGGAGACGCTTTGCGGATGGAGAACGACGAGGTCACCACACCCGAGAAGTTGGCACGTCTCCACAATCGATTCGAACAGATCCACCCGTTTCTGGATGGAAATGGCAGAACGGGTCGCCTCGTCATGAACCTCCTACTCGGCCGCATGGGCTACCCTCCCGCGATCATTCACAAGCGCGACCGGGACAAGTACCTGAAGGCCATGCACAGAGCCGACAAGGGGGAAGACGGCCCACTCGCTGAGCTGATCGCCCGGAGTGTGACCACCAACCTCTACCGCTTCGTCCTGCCAGCGGTGGCGGGGCCTGTGAAGCTCGTACCGCTGGCTGCTCTGGCGACGGACGGCATCTCGGAGAACGCCCTGCGCGTGGCTGCCGCACGGGGACGGTTGAGAGCGGTCAAGGCCGAGAACGGCTCATGGCGCAGCAGCAGGAAGTGGCTGGAGCAGTATGTGGAGTCGAAGTACCAAAGGACGAGCAAGAGCGCAGTGAGCTGACGCTCCACGGTCCGCGGACGGCCCACGTCCAGCAAGAAGCCCCCTCCCCGGCGGCAGAACCGCGGGCAGGGGGCTCTCGTGTGCCGGGCTACTTCTTCTTGCCCTGGTTCTTGACCGCCTCGATGGCCGCCTTCGCCGCGTCCGGGTCGAGGTAGGTGCCGCCCGCGGTGACGGGGCGGAAGTCGGCGTCCAGCTCGTACGCGAGGGGGATGCCGGTGGGGATGTTCAGGCCGGAGATGTCCGTGTCCGAGATGCCGTCGAGGTGCTTGACCAGGGCGCGCAGCGAGTTGCCGTGCGCCGCGACCAGGACGGTGCGGCCGGTGAGGAGGTCCGGGAGGATGCCGTCGTACCAGTACGGCAGCATGCGCGTGACGACGTCCTTCAGGCACTCGGTGCGCGGGCGCAGTTCGCCGGGGATGTCGGCGTAGCGCGGGTCGGCGCTCTGCGACCACTCGGCGCCGTCGGCCAGCTCGGGCGGCGGGGTGTCGTACGAGCGGCGCCACAGCATGAACTGTTCCTCGCCGAACTCGGCGAGCGTCTGCGCCTTGTCCTTGCCCTGGAGCGCGCCGTAGTGCCGCTCGTTCAGCCGCCAGCTGCGGTGCACGGGGATCCAGTGCCGGTCGGCGGCGGTCAGCGCGAGGTTCGCGGTGCGGATGGCGCGCTTCTGGAGGGAGGTGTGCACGACGTCGGGGAGGAGTCCGGCGTCCTTCAGCAGCTCACCGCCGCGGACCGCCTCCTTCTCGCCCTTCTCGTTGAGATTGACGTCCACCCAGCCGGTGAACAGGTTCTTCGCGTTCCACTCGCTCTCGCCGTGGCGGAGGAGGATCAGCTTGTACGGTGCGTCGGCCATGCCCCGAGACTAATCGACCCGTGGTACAGGGGTTCGGGTGCCCTCGGCGGGTCCGGAACGGGTCCGGAACGGGTGCGGTGGCGCGTTCAGCGGGCGTCGCCGCCGTCCGGCGCCGCGTCCGGCGAGGCGTCCCGTTCGCCGGTGAGGTGGGTGAACGCGGCCAGGTTGCGGGTGGACTCGCCGCGGGAGGCGCGCCACGCGTACTCGCGGCGGATCGCCGTGGCGAACCCCATCTCCAGCAGGGTGTTGAACGAGCCGTCGGCGTTCTCCAGGACCGTGCCGAGCAGCTGGTCGACGCCCTCCGGGGTGACGGCGGCGAGCGGCAGGCGGCCGACGAGGTAGATGTCGCCGAGCCGGTCGATCGCGTAACTCACGCCGTACAGCCGGGTGTTGCGCTCCAGGAGCCAGCGGTGGACGGCGGCGTGGTTCTCGTCGGGGCTGCGGACGACGAACGCCTGGACGGAGAGGGAGTGCCGACCGACCGCGAGCGAGCAGGTCGTGGAGAGCTTGCGGGTGCCGGGGAGCGTGACGACGTACGTGCCGTCCGACGGGCTCTCCCACTCCAGTCCGGCGTCGCGGAGGGCGCCTTCGAGCACGGCGGAGGGGGAGTCCGGGTCGGAGGGGTTCGGCTCGGTGGGGTTCGGCTCAGCCATGCACGGATCGTAGGCGACCGTCCTCCTCCCGCATCGCCTCGGCGTACACCTCGGCGGTGCCCGCCGCCGTCGCGTCCCAGCCGAAGTCCCGCGCGTGCCGGGCCGCCGCCGCGCCCATCCGGGCCACGCGCGGGGCGTCGTCGACGAAGCGGCGGAGGGCGCGGGCGTACGCGGCGGGGTCGTGCCCGTCGACGAGGTAGCCGGTGTGCCCGTCCCGTACGGCCACGGGCAGGCCGCCGACGGACGCCGCGACCACGGGTGTGCCGCACGCCTGGGCCTCGACGGCGACCAGCCCGAACGACTCGCTGTACGACGGCATGACCAGCGCGCTCGCCGCCCGGTACCAGTCCGCGAGCCGCTCCTGCCCGACCGGCGGCCGGAAGTGCACGAGGTCCGCGATGCCCAGCCGGGCGGCCAGCTTCTGGAGTTTCTCCGGCTTGGCCAGGCCGGAGCCGCTGGGGCCGCCGACGACGGGTACGAGGAGGCGGCCGCGCAGCGAGGGCTGCTCCCGTACGAGGGCGGCGACGGCGCGCAGGAGGATGTCGGGCGCCTTGAGGGGCTGTATGCGGCCCGCGAACAGCGGGATCAGCGCGTGCTGCGGCAGGCCGAGGCGGGCGCGGGCGGCGGCGCGGCCGTCGGCGGGGTGGAAGCGTTCGAGGTTGACGCCGGGGTGGACGACGGCGGTCTCGCGGGGGTCGGCGTCGTAGTGGCGTACCAGCTCGTCGGCCTCCTCGGCGGTGTTCGCGATGAGGCGGTGGGCGGCCCGTACGATCTGCGTCTCCCCGATCACGCGCGCGGCCGGTTCGGGGGTGTCGCCCTCGGCGAGCGCGGCGTTCTTGACCTTCGCCATGGTGTGCATGGTGTGCACGAGGGGGACGCCCCAGCGCTGGGAGGCGAGCCAGCCGACGTGCCCGGACAGCCAGTAGTGCGAGTGCACCAGGTCGTAGTGGCCGGGGCGGTGGCCCGCCCACGCCTGCATCACGCCGTGGGTGAACGCGCAGAGCTGCGCGGGCAGTTCCTCCTTGGCGAGGCCCTCGTACGGACCCGCGTCGACGTGGCGTACGAGGACGCCCGGCGCGAGTTCCACGGCGGGGGCCAGCTCGGCGGTGGTGGCGCGGGTGAAGACCTCGACCTCGATGTCGAGGGCGGCGAGCTGCCGGGCCAGTTCGACGATGTAGACGTTCATGCCGCCCGCGTCGCCCGTACCGGGCTGGTGCAGGGGTGAGGTGTGCACGCTGAGCATCGCCACGCGGCGCGGGCGGCGGGCCCGGCCGAGGGCGCGGGGCGGGCGCGACGCGGCGGTGAGGCGGGGTGAGGGGGCGGGGTCGGCGGCGAACCCGGGGGCTTCCGGCGCGGCGGCGGACGGAGGCGGTACGGGCTCGTACGGCGGTGGGCCCGGCGGGGTGGCGGGTGTGCCGTGGGTAGGGTCGTCCGGGCCGTCGGGCCCGGGTGCCTGCTGGCTCACTCTCCGTTGCCTCCTCGTGGTGACCTGCGCCCACGTCGCCCACGGCTCCGGCCATGGACCGTGCTGGGCCACAGGTCTCAACACCGGGAGGGTTGCCCGGCATTTCGACTTTGCCGAATCTTGACCGAAGGGCGTCGGCGGGACGGTGGCGCACGGGCGGCCACCCGGCCGCCTCGCGGCCACCGCCTAAGCTCTCCGCATGCCCCCGACCGGCCCCGTGCCCGCGCGCCGCCCCGTCGGGACGGTGACCCGGGGCACGACCCACCCCAACCGGCTGCGCCGCATGGACCGTTGGATCGCCCGTACCCACGGCCCGGCCCTCCGCCGCTGCGACGGCCCGCCGCTCGCGGTCGACCTCGGCTACGGCGCCGCCCCCTGGACCGCCGTCGAACTGCTGCTGCGGCTGCGTCGCGTACGCGGTGACGCGGAGGTCGCCGGGCTGGAGATCGAGCCGGAACGGGTTGCGGTGGCGAAGCCGTACGAGCGCCCCGGGCTGACCTTCCGGCACGGCGGCTTCGAGGTCCCGCTGCCGCGCGCGCCGCTGCTGATCCGGGCGGCGAACGTGCTGCGGCAGTACGCCGAGGACGAGGTCCCGGCCGCGTGGGAGCGGCTGTGCGGGCGGCTGGCGCCGGGCGGGCTGCTGGTGGAGGGGACGTGCGACGAGATCGGGCGGCGGCACGTGTGGGTGGCGCTCGGGCCGGAGGGGCCGCGTACGGTGACGTTCGCCGCACGGCTCGCTTCGCTGGAGCAACCCTCCGACCTGGCCGAGCGGCTACCGAAGGCGCTGATCCACCGGAACGTGCCGGGAGAGCCCGTGCACGCGTTCCTGCGCGACTTCGACCGCGCGTGGGCGACGGCCGCGCCGTACGCCCCGTACGGCGCGCGCCAGCGCTGGGTACGCGCGGTGGCGGCGCTGGCCGCGCGGTGGCCGGTCGCGGACGGGCCGCGGCGGTGGCGGTACGGCGAGGTGACGGTGCCGTGGGCGGCGCTGGCGCCGGCGGGCGGACCGGCGCGCGGCTGAACGGCGGGCGCGGGGGCCGTGGGCCCCGCACCGGTCCCGGCGGGCCGGGCCCGTCAGGGCGCGTGCGGGGTGCCGAGCGCGGCGAGGAGGGCGTCGACCAGCTCGCGGTCCCGCTCGTACGTCAGCCGCACGCGCGCGGCCTCGGGCGTCAGCCAGACCACGCGGTCGACCTCGCTGTTGGGGAGGAAGGCTCCGCCGGTCGCCTCGGCGGCCCAGTAGCGGACCTCCTTCGGGCGGCACTGGGACTCGTAGCGCGCGGTCGGCAGCCGTACCCCCGGCACGCACTCCATGCCGGTCTCCTCGCGCACCTCGCGCAGCGCGCCGTCCAGCGGGTCCTCGCCGCGCTTGAGCTTGCCCTTCGGGTGCGACCAGTCGTCGTACTTGGGCCGGTGCACCAGGGCCAGCTCGATGCCGCCGCGTCCGTTCCGCCCGCCGCGCCCGTTCCGCCCACCGCCACCGTTCCCGCCGTCCCCGGCCGTGCGGCGCCACAGCACGCACCCGGCGGCCAGCACCGGCCTGCCGGGCCCGCTCCCGGCGGGGCCGCCGGGCCCGTGAGGAGTCGCCGCCGTCACCGCGTGCCTCCCCGCTCCCCCGTACGCGCCGTCCACAGCCGCCCGAACGCGAACCGCGCCGCCTCCACCTCGTGCCGCTGGTCGGCGTGCAGCACGCCCAGGGCGTACGCCGTCGCGGGCGCGATGCGCGGGGTGCGCGCCGCCGACGCTGCGGCCGAAGCCGCCTCCGCCGCGTCGCGGTGCCGGTCGAGCGCCCGGCTGGCCGGGGCGAGCCGCTGGTCGGCGTACGGGTCGACGGCCGCGCGAGCGTGCCCGTCCGGCCCGTGTGGGCCGCCCGCGCCCCGCCGCGTACGGGCCGTCCCGGCCGCGTCCGGCGCGGGCGGCTGCTCCGCGTCCGCCGCGTCGCCCTCGTCGGCGTCCATCCGCAGCAGCACCTCCTGCGCGTAGCGGTGCAGCCGCAGCAGCAGCCGTACCTGGTGCCAGGACGTGTCCCCCTGCACCTCGGCGGCGAGCGAACGGGACAGGGCCTCCGCGTTGTACGGGTGCTCCGCGCGCGCCAGCGGCAGCATGTCCACGGCGTCGTTCAGCCGCCGGCGCGCCGCCTCCGCGAGCGGCGGCAGCACCTCCTCGGCCGTACGCCCGTCGGTGTCCGGCGCGATCGGCGCCTCCGAGGCGAGCACGGCGACGGCGTCGGCGACGGCGTGGAAGCGGGACGAGCCGAGCGCCTGGAGCGCCGCCGAGTGCGCCCGCGTACGGGCCAGCGTGAGCTGCCGCTCCAGCAGCGCGCCCGCGCGCGCGGCGCCCACCGGGAGCGCGCCGCCCGCGGCCGTCCCGCCCTTGCCCGCCGGGGCGAAGCCGGGTCCGCTGCCGTCGCTCGCCAGCCGGTGCAGCGCGGCGAGCAGCCGGTCGAGGCGGGCGGCGTACGCGTACTCGCGCGCCAACGTGCCCGACAGCCAGCTGAGTTCCGTACGGAGGTGGTCGGCCCACCCCGTGTCGACGAGCGGGCGGTACGTGTGCAGCGCCCCGCTCATCCGCCGCGCCGACCGGCGCAGCTGGAGCACGGCCGCCGTGGCCTCCGCCGCCGCCTCCGGGCTGCCCGCGCTCTCGCCGTGGACGCGCAGGCTGCGCAGGAAGCCGGTGGCCTCGGTGTGCAGGTACGCGCCGAGCACGTCACCGGCCGCCGCACCCGGCCCCGTACCGGCCGTGGTCGGCGCGGCCCCGGCCGCCGGGGCCCCGGTCGCCGCCGCCGGTCCCGGCACGGTGATCGCCCGCGCGCCCGCCGCGCCCCCGACCCCCGCCGCACCCGCCGCGCCGTCCGGCGTCGGCCGGGCCGCCGCCCGCGCCGCGACGCCCGCGCGGCCCCCGGCCGCGTCGCGCGCGGCGCGGAGGGGCGGTCTGCCCGGCCGGGCGCCCACCCGCTCACCCGTGGCCGGTGCGCCCGTGTCCCCCTGCTGCCCCATCACTCCCCCTCCCGGGCACCGGACGTGCCGCGATGCCGTTCCCCCGGTCGGCCCGCGGCCCCCGCCGCGGCCCGGACCACGGCGCTCGCGCCGTCCGTACGTGCCGCGGCCGCCCCGGCGTGGGGCGGGTGCGGCGGGTCAGGTCGCCGGGGCACGTCGGCGCCTCCGGGCGTCGATCAGCGTTTCCTGGATGTTGCGCAGCGGCCGTCCGTCCGCGTCGTGGGCGACGCGCGTCCAGTCGCCGTCGGGGCCGAGGTGCCAGGACGCGGTGGTGTCCGCCGTCCCGGTGTCCAGCAGCCCGTTCAGCGAGGCGCGGTGCGCCGGGTCGGTGACCCGGACCAGCGCCTCCATGCGGCGGTCGAGGTTGCGGTGCATCATGTCGGCGCTCCCGAACCACACCTCGGGGTCGCCGCCGTTGCCGAAGACGAAGACCCGGGAGTGTTCGAGGAAGCGCCCGAGTATGGAGCGCACCCGGATGTGTTCGCTGAGCCCCGGCACCCCGGGGCGGAGCGCGCAGATGCCGCGCACCCAGATGTCGACCGGTACGCCCGCCCGCGACGCGTGGTACAGGGCGTCGATCACGTCCTCGTCCACCATCGAGTTGACCTTGATGCGGACGTACGCGGGGCGGCCCGCGCGGTGCTGGGTGGCCTCCCGCTGGATACGGGTGACCAGGCCGTCGCGGAGCGAGCTGGGCGCGACGAGCAGGCGGCGGTAGGTGGCGCGGCGGGAGTACCCGCTGAGCCGGTTGAACAGGTCCGAGAGGTCCGCGCCGACCTGCGGGTCGGCGGTGAGCAGCCCCAGGTCCTCGTAGACGCGGGCGGTCTTCGGGTGGTAGTTGCCGGTGCCGACGTGCGCGTAGCGGCGCAGGGTGTCGCCCTCCTGGCGGACCACGAGCGACAGCTTGCAGTGCGTCTTCAGGCCCACGAGCCCGTAGACGACGTGGCAGCCGGACTCCTCCAGCTTCCGCGCCCACTTGATGTTCGCCTGCTCGTCGAAGCGGGCCTTCAGCTCGACGAGCACCAGCACCTGCTTGCCGGACTCGGCGGCGTCGATGAGGGCGTCCACGATCGGGGAGTCGCCGGAGGTCCGGTAGAGCGTCTGCTTGATCGCCAGCACGTCCGGGTCGGCGGCGGCCTGCTCCAGGAACGCCTGCACGGACGTGGAGAAGGAGTCGTACGGGTGGTGCAGCAGTACGTCGCGTTCGCGAAGGGCCGCGAAGATGTCCGGGGCCGACGCCGACTCCACCTCGGCCAGGTCCCGGTGCGTGCCCGCGACGAACTTGCGGTACTTCAGGTCCGGCCGCTCCATCGCCGACGCGATCCCGGACAGCCCCGTCAGGTCCAGCGGGCCCGGCAGCGGGTACACCTCCGCGTCCCGCACCTTCAGCTCGCGGATCAGCAGGTCCAGCACGTACGGGTCGATGGACTCCTCGACCTCCAGCCGTACGGGGGGCCCGAAGCGGCGGCGCATCAGTTCCTTCTCCAGCGCCTGGAGGAGGTTCTCGGTGTCGTCCTCCTCCACCTCCAGGTCCTCGTTCCGCGTGACCCGGAACATGTGGTGCCCCAGCACCTCCATGCCGGGGAACAGCTCCTCCAGGTGCGCCGCGATCACGTCCTCCAGCGGCACGTACCGCTGCGGCGACGCCTCCAGGAACCGCGACAGCAGCGGCGGCACCTTCACGCGTGCGAAGTGTGTGTGGCCGGTGACCGGGTTCCGTACGACGACGGCGAGGTTGAGCGAGAGGCCCGAGATGTACGGGAAGGGGTGCGCCGGGTCCACGGCCAGCGGCGTCAGCACCGGGTAGATCTGCTGCCGGAAGAGGGTGAACAGGCGCGCCTGCTCCTTCTCCGTCAGCTCCGGCCAGCGGACGAGGTGCAGGCCCTCCTCCGCCAGGGCGGGCGCGATGTCCTGCTGGAAGCAGGCGGCGTGCCGCGCCATCAGCTCCCGCGAACGGTTCCAGATCAGCTCCAGCACGTCGCGCGGCTGGAGCCCGGACGCGGAGCGCGTCGCGACGCCCGTCGCGATGCGGCGCTTCAGCCCGGCCACGCGGACCATGAAGAACTCGTCGAGGTTGCTGGCGAAGATGGCCAGGAAGTTGGCCCGTTCCAGCAGCGGCGTCTCCGGGTCCTCGGCCAGCTCCAGCACCCGCTCGTTGAACGCGAGCCAGCTGCGTTCCCGGTCCAGGAAGCGGCCCGCGGGCAGGTCGCCGGTCGCGTCGTCGGGGCCGCGGCCCTCCTCGTACGTGTCCGGGTCGGAGTCGAGGTCCGGGTCCAGGTCCGGCCCGTCGCCGCCGGAGCCCGCCGTACGGCCCGCGACGTCGGGGCGGGGCCGGGCGGCGGCGTGCGGCCGGTGCGCGGCGATCGCGCCGACGGACGGCTGGGGGCGGGCGGCGGCGGACGGGCGGGGGTCCGGCGTGGGGGCGTTCTCCGTACGGGAGTCGCCCGTACGGGAGTCCCGCGTACGGGAGTCCTGCGTACGGGAGTCCTGCGAGCGCGTTTCCTGCGGGCGGGTCCGGGGGCCGGTGGCGTCGGCGGGCTGCGGCACGGCTGGCTGGCTCATGTACCCATTGTTCCGCCCGCTCACCGCGCCCGGCGCGGTGAGCGGCGTGCCTCCGGTGGGGCGCGGCGCCCGGCCGGGGCGCGGCGAGCTGGCGGCTGGCTGCATTCCGCGATGCTCGCAAGCGAGTCTGAATCGATGGTTAAGCGAACATGGCGGCCAGGGGATCACCGTGTTGCCGGGCAGGACGCGCGGGTCCGGTGCGCGGGGCGCCCGTACGAGCGCGTCCCCGGGCCCCCGGCGCTCAGCTCTCCGTGCGGTACATGAGGTCCGTCTCGTGCGTACGGAAGCCCAGCCGTTCGTACACCGTCACCGCCGGCACGTTGTCCGCGTCCACGTACAGCATCGCCGTCGGCAGCCCCCGGTCCAGCGCGAGGTGGCGCAGGCCGAGCGCCGTCAGCGCGCGGCCCAGACCGCCGCCCTGCTCCCCCGGCGCGACGCCGAGCACGTACACCTCGCCCAACTGCTCCGCGCTGTGCACCTTCGTCCAGTGGAACCCGACGAGCCGCCCCCCGCGCTCGGCCAGGAAGAAGCCGCCGGGATCGAACCAGGGCTGGCCCTTGCGGTCGTCCAGGTCGCGCTGCCCCAGGCCGCCCTGCTCCGGATGGTGCGCGAACGCGGCCGAGTTGAGCGCCAGCCAGGCCGCGTCGTCCCCGCCCGGCACGAAGGTCCGTACGGTGACGCCCGCCGGGAGCACGGGCTCCGGCAGGTCGAGGTCGGCCAGCGGGCGGCGCATCTGCCGCAGTTCGCGGAAGAGGGTCAGGCCGAGCAGCTGCGCGAGGTGCCGCGCGCCGGGGTGGCCGCCGTGCGCCCACACCCGCAGCCGCTTGCCGGACAGGGACAGCAGCGCCTCGCCGAGCCGCCGCCCGTAGCCGCGGCCGCGGTGGCCGGGGTGCACGACGAGTTCGGCGGCGGGCGCCTCGACGGGGTCGGTGTCCTCCAGCTGCGCGTAGCCGACGAGTTCGCCGTCGTGCCGCAGGAGCAGATGGCGTACGCCCTCGCGCGCGCCGCCGCGCAGCTGGAGCCTGCCCTGCTCGGAGACGGCCGCCTGCCCGTCCGTACGGGCCGCCGCGTCGATCAGGTCCTGGGCCTCCCGTACGACAGCGGGCGACACCTCTTCCACCACCAGCACGTCGCTCATGGGAAGGAGCCTAGACGCTGCCCGCGCGCGGGTGCCGATCGGTCGGCGCTGAAGGGTGCCCACGGCGCGCTCCGCCGAAACCAAGACTTCACCGTCGGGGCCCTGACACGCTACGCGCGTGGACCGTAAGCTGCCGTCGGCCGCCGACGAGCCACCGCGGACGAGCCACCACCATCCGAGGGGATCCAGGACATGGCAGCGACTTCCCAACGCAGGCGCCACGCGGGCCGGTTGACGATCACGGCCGCCGCGCTGGCCACGGCAGCCGGGCTGCTGTCGGCGGCGGTGCCGGCGAGCGCGGACACGGCCGCGCGGGACGCGGGGCACGAGCACGGCGGCGGGCACGGGCACGGCCGTACGGTCGACGTGCAGATGCTGTCGTTCAACGACTTCCACGGGAACCTCGAACCGCCCCAGGGCTCCTCCGGCAAGGTCACCGAACTCCAGCCGGACGGCTCCACGAAGGACGTCGAGGCGGGCGGCGTCGAGTACCTCGCCTCCAGCCTCCGCACCGCCCGCGAGGGCCACCGCTACTCGGTGACCGCCGCCGCCGGCGACATGGTCGGCGGCAGCCCGCTGCTCTCCGGCCTCTTCCACGACGAGCCGACCGTCGAGGCGATGAACGGGCTGGACCTGGACGTCACCTCCGTGGGGAACCACGAATTCGACGAGGGACGCGCCGAGTTGGAACGCCTCCAGAACGGCGGCTGCCACCCCGAGGACGGCTGCGCCGAGAAGGGGAAGAAGTTCGGCGGCGCCGACTACCCGTACCTCGCGGCCAACGTCACCGACGAGAAGACCGGCGAGCCCATCCTCCGCCCGTACCACGTGTGGAAGCACAAGGGCGTGAAGATCGGCTTCATCGGCGTCACGCTGGAGGGCACGCCGGACATCGTGTCGGCGGACGGCGTGAAGGGCCTGAAGTTCCACGACGAGGTCGAGACCATCGACAAGTACGCCAAGGTGCTGAAGCGCAAGGGCGTCAACGCGGTCGTCGCGCTCGTCCACGAGGGCGGCTCCCCGGCCAGCCCCGCGTACAACTACGACTGCGACAGCCCCGGCGGCGGCGACGGCATCTCCGGTCCCATCGCGGCCATCGCGGAGAAGACCACCTCGAAGGTCGACGCGTTCGTCACCGGGCACACCCACCAGGCGTACGCCTGCACCATCCCGGACCCGTCGGGCACACCGCGTACGGTCACCTCGGCCGCGTCGTTCGGCAAGCTCTACACGGACACCACCCTCACGTACGACCGCGCCACCAAGGACATCGTCCGCACGGAGGTCGGCAGCGCGAACCACGTGGTGAGCCGCGAACAGCCCAAGGCCGAGGACATGACCGAACTCATCAGCCGCTGGGGCGAGTTGGCCGCACCCATCGCGAAGCGCCCGATCGGCTGGATCTCCGAGGACATCGCGGGACGCGACGGCGGAGCGGCCGAGTTCCCCCTCGGTGACCTGGTGGCGGACGCCCAACTCGCCCACGCCAAGGAGCAGGACGACAGCGCCGACCTCGCGCTGATGAACCCCGGCGGCATCCGCGCCGACCTCGTCCACGCCGCCTCCGGCGACGAGGGCGACGGCGTGGTCACGTACGAGGAGGGCTTCACCGTCCAGCCGTTCTCCAACACCGTCAACCTCACGGACCTCACCGGCGAACAGCTGCTCCAGGTGCTGCGCGAGCAGGTCAGCGGCGACAACGAGGAGTCACCCAAGGTGCTCCAGCCGTCCGCCGGTCTCACGTACACCCTCGACATGACGAAGTCCGGCGCCGACCGCGTCGTGGCCGACTCGGTGAAGCTGAACGACGAGCCGCTGGATGCGGGCGCCACCTACCGCGTCGCCGTGAACAGCTTCCTCGCGGGCGGCGGCGACGGCTTCCCCACCCTGGCGGAGGGCGCGAACCCGCTGGTCGGCGGCGACGACCTGGCGGCGCTGGAGACGTACCTGACGGCCAACTCCTCGGCGGACGAGCCGCTGGACGCACCGTCGGCGGACCGCATCGAGGTCGTGGAGTAACCCCCTCGCGACCGTACTCACGACGCGCGGCCCCCGTCCGGAACACCTCCGCTTGGGTTCTAACGGTCCTCGCAACACCTGCGATCTGTGGGAGTTGCGAGGACCGTGGCTGTTGGGCGTGATGATCTTGCAGGGTTGAGGGAGCGTTTCCTTGCGCGGCTGGATGTCGTGGGGAATGTGACCGTGGTGGCGCGTGAGCTGGGGGTGAACCGGAACACGGCTTTCGGTTGGGCTCGGAAGGCCGGACGGATTTCGGTGCGTCTGCCGCGCCGGCATCCCGGGCGTGACGAGTACGAGCGGCTTCGGGCCGCTGGTGTCGCACGGCGGGTGGCGGCCCGGCAGGTTGGTGTGAACGAGCGCACGGCCAAGGACTGGGACTGGGGCGTCAAGAAGACCAGTTCTTCGCGCACTTATGCCGACGGGCGCCGTGTCGACTACGCCACCGGGACCGTCACGATGTGCGGTGTGACCACAGCACCGGTGGGCCTGACGGCCCTGGACAAGCAGCTCGACCCGCGGTTTCTGACACTGGCCGAGCGTGAACGGATCCGCGATCTGCGCGCGACAGGCACGTCGCTGCGGGCGATCGGACGCGCCCTGGGACGGTCGGCGAGCACCGTCAAGCGGGAGATCGACGCGAACTCGGGCAGCGAGGGCTACCAGCCCTACGCGGCCCACCGGGCGGCCGCCTCGCGCAGGCCCCGGCCCAAGGACCGCAAGCTGCTGCGCGAGGGACGGCTGCGACGCTTCGTGAAGGACGGACTGCGCAGGCGGTGGTCACCGGAACAGATCTGCCACGCTCTACGCAGGGAACATCCCGACGACGAGAGCATGCGGGTGAGCGTGGAAACGATCTACCAGGCGCTGTATTTCCAGGCTCGCGGCGGCCTGAAGCGGGAAGTACAGGCAGCCATCCGCTCCGGCCGGACCCGCCGCAAACCACGCCGGGACCCCCAGCGGCGCACACCGCGGTTCAACGACCCGATGATCATGATCAGCGACCGGCCCGCCGACGTCGAGGACCGGGCCGTGCCCGGTCACTGGGAAGGCGACCTGATCATCGGCGCAAACGGCCGTTCCGCGATCGCCACCCTGGTCGAGCGCAGCACCCGCTACACCATGCTGGTCCACCTGCCGGGCGGAGCCCACGACGCCGAGACCGTCCGCGACGGCCTCGTCACCACGGTCCAGACCCTGCCCGCCCACCTGCGCGGCTCCCTCACCTGGGACCAGGGCAGCGAGATGGCACGCCACAAGCAGTTCAGCACGGCCACCGACATGCCCGTCTACTTCTGCGCCCCGGCATCCCCCTGGCAACGCGGCTCCAACGAGAACACCAACGGACTGCTCCGCCAGTACTTCCCCAAGGGCACCGATCTGAGCGCGCACAGCCCCGAAGACCTCGAACACGTCGCCCAGGAACTCAACGGACGCCCACGCAAGACGCTCGGCTGGGATACCCCAGCCGAGCGTCTACGTGATCTACTCACCACCTAAAACCAAGTGGTGTTGCAACGACCCCTCGAACCCAAGCCGGGCGGGGGCCGTGTGTGCGTGGGGGCGCGGCTGGTCAGGCGCCGAAGGCCTCGCCCTTGACCGCCGCGACGAACGACGACCACACACCGGACTCGAACGCCAACGCCGTGCGGTGCGGGTCCTTGCTGTCGCGGACGGGTACGACGCCACGCGCGACGGCGAGGTTGGTGGCGACCTCGACGCACTGGCCGCCGTTACCGCTGTACGAGGACGTGAACCAACGGGGGGTCTCGGTCGTCACGGGATGCCCTTTCGCAACTGCTCGATCATGGCTACGGATTCCGCCTGGGAGTGGGCCTCGGCCTGCAACTGATGGTAGGCCTTGAGCACGGGCAGCACGGAGGCTCCGTCCCGTTCGAGATGGCCCCGTTGCGTCGACTCGGCGTACGACATGATCGAGCGATCGGCCATGGTGAGCACCGTGACGGGCAGGCTGAACGGTCAGCGCTCGCCCATGGAGAACGGGGCCACCTGAAGCACGGTGTTCGGCTGCTCGGCGAATGCCAGCAGGCGTTCGAACTGGGCCTGCATCACCTCGGGTTCACCCATCGGTCGCCGGACGCAGCTCTCATCGAGCACCGCGATGAGCAGCGGTGACGGGGTGCGGACACGCGCGGCTTGCCTGCGCATCGCCAACTCGACCCTCTCCTCGGCTTGTTCGGGAGAGATGGCTTCCCGTCGTACCGCGTCGGCCTCCAATACCGCGGCGTACTCGGGGGTCTGGAGCAGGCCGGGGATGACGCCCACTTCGTACAGGCGGATCTCCGCCGCCCGCGCCTCGTGGTCGACGTACTCCGGGAAGCCCTCCAGCAGGCTGCCGTGCCGGATGTCGCGCCACTCGCGCTCGAACGTGTCCGTGCCCTCTATGCCGAACGCTCGGTCGACGCTGCGTGTGAAGCGAAGAGTCGGAGGCTTCCGGGCGGTCTCCACGGCCGAGATGTGGACGCTGGAGTACTGGATGCGTTCAGCGAGATCCTCCTGGGTCCACTTGCACGCCTCGCGCATGTCGCGCAGACGTGCGCCGAAGGCTGCCCGAGGAGAGCTGTCCGGGTTCAACTCCTTGCGGTTCAAGGTGGTGCCACCAATCTTTCGTTCCCGTATGAACGGTTGAATGGTTCTCCCACAGCTTAGAACAAGCCGACTGCGCCCGGTAGTTGTGCGACCACGGAGCGAGTTCGCGCGGGCGTCACGCACGGGCGGACGCCGTACGGCCTCCCGTTCCGTACGGCGTCCGCCTCCCTCGCGGGCCCGTCGGGGCCCGACTCCCGGTGTCCACCGGTCAGTTGCCGGGGCCGCCCTGGCCCGCGCTGCCGATCGGGCCGACGAAGACGCCGGGGCCCGGCTCGGAGCCGTCGGTCACGGGCAGCGAGGAGCCGCCCGGCCATTCGAGGGTGACCGACTTCGAGTCCCCGGGCGGGGTCACGACCAGGCCCGTGACGCGGATGCCGGAGCCGCCGGAGTCGTTCATCGGGTAGCCGACGGTGAAGGAGATGGTCTTGCCCGGCTTGAGGATCGTCGGGTCGGCGGGCTCGCCCTTGCGGGTCGCGGACAGCGTGCCCTCGGCGGTCTTCAGGTCGACGCCCGCGAAGCCGGAGAGGCGGCAGCCGGTGTCGGTCTTGTTCGTGAAATCCACGGCGACGGAGCCGGTCGTGTCACCGCCGATGGTGCTGTCGCTCGCCTTGATCGTCAGGTCGTCCGTGACGCACTTGGCGAAGCCCTTGGTGGACGAGGAGCCGGAACCGTCGTCCTGCGCCGTGTCCTTCCCGCCGTCCTCGTCGGCACCACCGGAGCCCTCGGCGTCGTCCGAGCCGTCCGCACCATCGGAGTCCGCGCCGCCCTCCGCGGCCTGCGTGGTGGACTCGGACGACGAGTCGTCCTTCGCGTTGCCGTCGTCGTCACCCTGGCAGGCCGTGAGCGAGAGACCGGCGGCGACGGCCACGGCGGCGATGGTCAGCTTGCGAGCACGCATCGTTCTTCCTCGAATTCGTCGGGGTCGCGGCCACCCGGTACGCGTCGCGACGGACCGTCGGTGGCCTTTACGGGGACTAGGAGGCGCCGCGCCGGGCGGAATGTTGCACTCCGCCGCCCCTCCCTACATGCCTGTGACACGCACAGTCGGCTTCACAGGCGCACAACCCGTGGGAACAGCGGATTCCGCGCCGGTTCCGCCGCCTTTCCGCGTACGCCCGTACACCCCGGCCGCTGCTACAGGCCCGTGACCCGGCGGTCCTTGACCCGGTTCGCGGCGTGGCCCGACCCGCGCACGCGCGCGGAGGGGTTCGGGGGCGCATCGGTTCATCCGTTCCGGGGCCCGGAATTCTTTGTTGGGTAACTCCCAGACGCCCGGAATGGGGTGAGGTCCGCCGCGATCCCGTCCCTACAGTGGATTCCTGCTGACGCGCGCGCGTAACGGCGTACCGGACATCAGGTATCGGGTACCGGCAAGTGCCGTGGGAATTCCGGTGGTTGCCCGCCGTGTCGCCGTACGTCGACCGACCGGTACGGACCCCCACACGTATGGGAGAACACGGCAGTGCGGAAGAGAGCGATGAACCTGGCGGTGGCCGCGGCGTGCACCGGCGCCGTCGTCCTGGGCGCGGGCGCCCCCGCGAACGCGGCGGACGGGAACGGCCCGCACCTCACGAACAGCGCGGCGCGGGCGGCGGACACGGCCGCGGTCGCGGCCGAGCAGGACGTCATCCCCATCGACCTGCTCCTGGCGGGCTCCTACGCGGAGCCGGTCCGGGAGGCGATCGAGATCTGGAACAAGGCCGTCCCGCAGATCAAGTTCGTCGAGCAGGACAGCCCGGCGAGCCTGCGCGTCAAGGAGTACACGACGGCGAACGGGACCGGCTCCCACGCGTACGTCAACGGCCTCGGCAAGGGCTGGGTCTACCTGGAGACGGGCGACGCGAAGACGTACGAGCCGACCCGCGTCGCCACACACGAGCTGGGCCACCTGCTGTCGCTGCCCGACCTGGGCCCCGGCAGCGTCTGCTCGAAGATCATGTCCGGTGCCTGGGCCGGGCCGGAGTGCACCAACACCCAGCCGGACGCCGAGGAGATCGCGCAGGTCTCGGACTTCTTCGTGCGGAACGACCTCGGCGACCCGGTCCCGGGCTGGCCGGACCCCACGGACTGACCCCGCTGCCGGACCCCGGCACCGGTCCCGGCACCTCCCGCCGGGTGGCCCGCCGGGTGTCACACCCCGGCGGGCGGCGCGGCCAGCGTGGCGGACGCGGCACGGTGCGCGGCGCCGAACCGGCCCCCGGGGTCAACCGGGCTCGCCGTACGGGGACTTGGTGCGGGCCTCGCGCAACGCCGTGGCCCACCACGCCAGTTGGGCGAGCATGCCGGCGGCGGCCGTGCCGCTGCCGGCCGTGTCCTTCGGGCGGCCGTCCGGGCCGAACGCGCCGCCCGCGTTGTGGAAGCTGAGGGCGTCGCGGACGGTGACGGCGTGGAGTTCGGCGAAGACCTGCCGCAGTTGCTCGACGGCGCGGAGGCCGCCGCTGACGCCGCCGTACGCGACGAACCCGACCGGCTTGGCCTGCCATTCGGTGTGGAACCAGTCGATGGCGTTCTTCAGGGACGCCGGGAAGCTGTGGTTGTACTCGGGCGTGACGACGACGAACGCGTCCGCCGCGGCGAGCCGTTCGGACAGGCCCTGCCGTACGCGTGCCGTGTCCGGCTGCGGGGCGGCGCGGAAGTCCGGGAAGGCCAGGGGGAGTTCGTGGTCCGCGAGGTCGATGACGTCGACCTCCGCGAAGCCGCCGTGCCGCTCCGCCTCGCCCGCGAACCAGCCGCCGACGACGGGCCCGAACCGGCCCTCCCGCACGCTCCCGTAGATCACCGCGAGCCGCGCGCCCGTACGGTCCTGGCCGCCCGTACGGGTCCCGGCACCGGTACGCGTCTCCGCCTCGGGCTGTGCGCTGCTGACGACGGGCATGGTTCCTCCTCGGTGGGGCGGCGCGGTCCGACGCCGCGCCGCGCGACACCGACGACGATGCGACTTGAAGTGAAGTTCAAGTCAAGCGCCGCCGTGCCCGGCACGCCCCCGCTCAGGCCCCGTCCTCCGCGCCCCACCCCGGCGGCGGCTGCCCCGCTCCCGGCAGCCGCAGCAGCGCCTCCGTACCGCCGCCCTCCGGGCGGTCCAGCCGCACCTCGCCGCCCGCCTGCCGCACGGTGCGCGCCACGATGGACAGCCCCAGGCCCGACCCCGGCAGGCCGCGCGCGGACGGCGAGCGCCAGAACCGGTCGAAGACGTGCGGGAGTTCGTCGGCCGCGACGCCCGGCCCCCAGTCCCGTACCCGCAGCGTGCCCGGCCCGCCGGCCACGCCCGCGCCGGAAGCCGCCCCACCCTCGGCCCCCTCCAGCGTCACCGCCACCGTGCCGCCCGCCGGGCTGAACTTCACGGCGTTGTCCAGCAGGTTGACCACCGCCCGTTCCAGCGCGGCCGGTTCGGCCCGTACGTACCAGGGGGCGAGCCGCGCGGTGACGGTGATGCCGGAGTCCCGCAGGCGTACGCGCTCCACCGCCCGTTCGACCGTCTCGTGCAGCGCGAGGACGGCCACGGACGCGCCGGAGCCCGGTGCCGCGTCCGGGCGGGACAGCTCCTGGAGGTCACCGATCAGGTCGCCCAACTCGGTGAGCTGCGCCTTCACGGAGGTGAGCAGCGCCGTACGGTCGGCGGGCGGCAGTTGGCGACCGGTCTGCTCGCTCCGTACGAGCAGGTCGATGTTGGTCCGCAGCGAGGTGAGGGGCGTCCGCAGCTCGTGCCCGGCGTCGGCGATCAGCTGCTGCTGGAGTTCGCGCGAGGAGGCGAGCGAGGCGGTCATGGAGTTGAACGAGCGGGAGAGGCGGGCGATCTCGTCGTCGCCCTCGACGGGGATCTGCACGGTGAGGTCCTCGGTACGGGCGATGTGCTCCACCGCGCCCGTCAGCCGGTACACGGGCCGCAGCCCCGCGCGGGCCAGCGCGACCCCGGCGCCCGCCGCGCCCAGTACGCCCGCGGCGGCGACCAGGCCGAGCACGAGCGCGAGGGTGTCGAGCGACCGTTCCACCTCGGTCATCGGGCGGGCCACGGAGACGGCCGCGTTGGTGCCCTCCAGCGGGCGGGTCAGCACCCGGTAGTCCTCGCCGTCGGCGTGCGCGGTGTGCAGCGCCTCGCGGCCGTCGCCGCGCGCGACCCGTACGTCGTCGGCGGTGACGGGCAGCGGCTGGTCGCCGAAGGCCATGCAGCTGGTGCCGTTGACGTCGACGATCTGCACGGTGGACTCGAACGGGTTCGGCACCGCCTCCCGCTGCTTCTCCGGTACGGCGCGGCACTCGCCGGACTCGACCTGCCGGATGACGGCCTGGCCCGGTACGCGGTTGTCGCGGAGGGCGTCGTCGAGCGAGTTGACGAGTTCGGCGCGGACGAGCAGCCACGCCACCATCGCGCACGCGGCGACGGCGACCGCGACGGCCACGGCCACCAGCAGCGCGAGGCGCGAGCGCAGCGGCAGCGCGTTGAAGCGGCGCCGCACTACGCCCGCCCCCGGGGACCGCCGGGCCGCGCCGGACCGCCGTGACCCGGACCGGTCTGCCCCGCCCCGCCGTGCCCCGGACCTGCCGGAGCGCCCCGCCCCGCGTCGGCCTCGCGCAGCACGAAGCCGACGCCCCGTACGGTCTGCACGAGGCGCGGTTCACCGGCCGCCTCGGTCTTGCGGCGCAGGTACATCACGTACACGTCCAGGGAGTTGGACGTCGGCTCGAAGTCGAAGCCCCAGACGGCCTTCAGGATCTGCTCCCGCGTCAGCACCTGCCGGGGGTGCGACAGCAGCATCTCCAGCAGCATGAACTCCGTACGCGTCAGCTCCACCGACCGCCCGCCCCGCGTCACCTCGCGGCTGCCGAGGTCCATCCGCAGGTCCGCGAAGGCCAGCACGCCGGGCGCGGCCACGGGGGCGCCCGGCGCCGCCGCCGTACCCGTCGCGCCACCGCCCGCCTGCTCGGCGTACGAGCTGCGGCGCAGCAACGCGCGGATGCGGGCGAGGAGTTCGTCCAGCTCGAACGGTTTGACGAGGTAGTCGTCGGCGCCCGCGTCCAGGCCCGTCACGCGGTCCCCCACGGTGTCGCGCGCGGTCAGCATGAGGATCGGCACCCGTACGCCCGCGGCCCGCAGGCGTCGGGCCGCGGTGAGGCCGTCCATGCGGGGCATCAGCACGTCGAGGATGATCAACTCCGGCTCGTGCGCGGCCGCCTGCTCCAGGGCGTCGAGCCCGTCGACGGCGAGCAGGGTCTCGTAGCCCTCGAAGCTGAGGCTGCGGCGGAGGGCGTCCCGCACCGCGGGCTCGTCGTCGACGATCAGTACGCTCATGCCCTCCAGCATGCCCTCCGCGTACGGCTCGACGGCGGGCACGTCCACCGCGTACGGGTCGGCGTACGGCTCCGGGCCCCCGCCCGCGTACGGGTCCGGGTACGGCTCCGGGCCGGGGCCCGCGTACGGCTCCGCGCCGCCGCCCGTACGCGGGGCCGCGTACCGCCGGTCAGTCGTTTCCGGCACGGAGCTCGCCCAGTACCTGCTTCACGGCGTTCACGGGGATGGCGAAGCCGAGCCCGGCGCTGCTCGCCTGCGAGCCGGAGGCGCCGTCGCCGCCGTCGCCGTACATCGCGGAGTTGATGCCCACGACCTGGCCCGCCATGTTCACCAGCGGGCCGCCGGAGTTGCCGGGGTTCAGCGAGGCGTCCGTCTGGAGCGCCTTGTACGTGGTGGTCTCCGTGCCGACGTCGCCGTTGTACCGGCCGCCGCCGAACTCGAACGGCCACCGGCCGTCCTGACCGCCGCCGCCCTGACCGGAGCCGCCGCTCTCCTTCTGCACCTTCACCTCGCGGTCCTTCGCCGAGATGATTCCGCTGGTGACCGTCCCGGTCAGGCCCTCGGGCGAGCCGAACGCCACCACCTCGTCACCGACACCGATCCGGTCGGAGTCACCGAGGGGCGCGGGCTTCAGGCCGCTGACGCCGTCCACCTTCACGAGCGCCATGTCCAGGTCGGGGTCGGTGCCGACCACGTCGCCGGTGACCTTCTTGCCGTTCTCGAACGTGACCTGGACCTTGTCGGAGCCCGCGACCACGTGGTTGTTGGTGAGTATCTCGCCGTCCTTGGTGATCACCACGCCGGAGCCGGTGGACTCGCCCTCGGCGGAGGTGGCGTTGATCTCGACGACGCTCGGGCTGACGGACTCGGCGACCTCACCGACCGACCCGTTCCGCGCGGAGGTCTGCGTCACGGACGCGGCGGAGCTGCCGCCGCCCCCGTCCGACCCGCCCCCGTACGCGCCCTCGACGAGCGCCCCCGTACCGCCCCCGACCAGCGCCGCCACCACGGCGACGGCCGCGAGCAGGGCGCCGGGACGGCGGGCCCGGTGACGCGGCGGCGCGGGCGCAGGGGCCGCCGGGGGCGGCCAGGCGGCGTGCGGCGGTACGGGGGGCTGCTCGGGCGGGGGCGGTACGGCGCCGGGGTGCTGGGCGTCGGAGGGGTGCGGGTCCGGGCGGTGCGGGTCGTATGCGTTCATGGGGATCAGCGTGCTGGCCCCGCATGAGATTCGTCTGAGGGCCCGCTGAGCTTGCCGTGTGTTTCCGCGCGGGCGCCGGGCCCGCGGTGCGCGCCGGGCCCGGACACGCTCCGGAGGGGCTACGTCGGCTGGTACGCCTGCTGGTACGCCGCCGCCGCGCCCTCCCGTACGGCCGGGGTGTCGCCCCACTCGTGCAGGATGCCGTCCCAGTCGTGGGTGGCGGTGGCGGTCTCGCCCGCGTACGCCTGCCCGCTCCCGTACTCCTGCGCCGCCGGCCCCTGGCCGTGCTCCTGCCCCCAGCCCTGGTGCCCGCCGGTCCCCCAGGCCGCCTGGTCCGCCGCGACGGTGGCGTCCCACGCGGACGACGTCTGCTGGGCCGGGATGGTGCAGGTGTCGGCCCGCGTCGCGCCGGTGCCCGCCCCCGCGCCGCGGCGGTGGCGCCCGCCGGTCTCCTCCTGGCCGTACCCGGCGCGGTGCGGGCCGAGCCTGCCCTGCACGGACAGCTGCTGCGCGCGGGACACCAGGCGCGGCAGGTCCAGCCCGAACTCGGTGGCGAGCACCTGGAGGTCGACGCCGGTCTGCCAGCCGCCGACCAGTACGGCGTCCATCGCCGCCGACCACACCGGCTCCCCGCCCGGACCACCCGCACCGCCGCCGGTCGCGCCGACCACCGTGACCTGCGGCGGCGCCGACGGCGGCGGGGGCGGCGGGGGCGCCTGCTGCGGCGGCGGGGGCACGTACGCCGTGCCCTCCGCCCCGCCCTCGTCCGCGTACGGCTCCTCCGCGGCCGGCGCCGTCGGGAGCGGCGGCAGGGGCGCGGCGAGCAGTTCGTCCGCGACCGCGCGGGCGTCCTCCTTGCCCACCGTGCGCCGGGCGACGCGCACCTCCCGCTCGGTCAGCCCGAGGAGGTCGGCCACGGCGCCGTCGTTCCGTACGGTCACGGCCAGCGCCGCGAGCGTCCGCGACCTGGTGGCCTGCGCGTCGTCGAGGGTGCCCTGGACGTCTCTCACGTTCTCGTCGCTACGGCAGAACGCCTCTGCCAGTACCGCGTTGCGATCCCAAAGCTGCCTCGGTTCCATGTACCGCTCAACGGGCGCACTCCCCCGAACGCATCCGTTTTCCGCCGTGGATCACACCAACGGCCGCGAACCCTTCGGGTGGCGTTGGGCCGTCCGAAGGAGCCCAGGTCACACGGTCGGAGCAAGGGGGCGGGCGCGGCGGGCGCGGCCGGTGCGGTGCTACGCGCAGCCGCAGGAGCGCCGTACGACCAGCCCCGACGGGAACTGCCGTACGCGCTCGCGCCGCGACCCCAGCACCCGCAGCCCGTCGTCCAGCACCAGATCGACGGCGGCCCGCGCCATCGCCGGGCGGTCGGAGGCGACGGTGGTGAGCGGCGGGTCGGTGAGCGCCGCCTCCTTCACGTCGTCGAAGCCCGCCACCGCCAGCTCGCCGGGCACGTCGAGGTCCAGCTCGCGGGCGGCCCGCAGGACGCCGATCGCCTGGTCGTCGGTGGCGCAGAACAGCGCGGTCGGCCGGTCCGGGCGGGACAGCAGGTCGAGGGCGAGCTTGTACGTGTCGTAGCGGTTGTACGGGGCCTTCACCAGGCGGCCCTCCACCGGGCGGCCCGCCTCGCTCATCGCGCGGGCCCAGCCGTCGACGTGGTCGGTGACCGGGTCGCCGTTCTCCGGGGTGGAGTCGACGCCGCCGAGGCAGGTCACGGACTCGTGCCCGTGCTCCAGCAGGTGGCGGGTGGCGAGCTGCGCGCCGCCGACGTCGTCGAGGACGACCGCCACGTCGTCGATGGCCTCGGGGCGGCGGTGCAGGAGGACGACGCGGGCGTCCCAGGCGTCGATCTCCGTCGCGGAGTGCTCGCTCGGCCCCTGGCTGATGAGGATGAGGCCGGAGACCCGCATGCCGAGGAACGCGCGGAGGTAGTGCACCTCGCGTTCGTCGAGGTAGTCGGAGTTGCCGACGAGGACCATCTTCCCGCGGTCCGCCGCGGCCTGCTCGACCGCGTGGGCCATCTCCGCGAAGAACGGCTGGCGCGCGTCCGGGACGATCAGACCTATCAGGTCGGTCCGGCGGGAGGCCATGGCCTGCGCGACGCGGTCGGGGCGGTACCCCAGCTCCTTGATGGCCGCGAGCACCCGTTCCTTGGTGGCCGGGGCCACCGGGCGGGGCCCGTTGTTGATCACATAGCTGACCACCGCGGTCGACGTACCCGCCAGCCTTGCCACATCGTCCCGCGTCACCTTGGCCACAGCCGTCAGTCTACGCGGGGGGCGTCCGCCGTCCCCCCGTGCGCGCACGGTTCGTACGGCGGCCCCGCCCGCGCCCCGCCCCCGAAGGAGGCGGGGCACTCGGGGGGCGTGCGGTCAGCGCGTACGGCCGGAGTCCGCCGCCTGCCGGGTGACCGCCTCGGCGGCCTCGGTGACGCTGCGGGAGCCCGCGTCCTTCTTGCCGCCCGCGGCGGACGCCTTGTCGCCCTTCTCGGCGGAGACGAAGCGGTAGCCCACGTTCCGCACGGTGCCGATCAGCGACTCGTACTCCGGGCCGAGCTTCGCGCGCAGCCGCCGCACGTGGACGTCCACGGTGCGGGTGCCGCCGAAGTAGTCGTAGCCCCAGACCTCCTGGAGCAGCTGGGCCCGGGTGAAGACCCGGCCGGGGTGCTGCGCCAGGTACTTGAGCAGCTCGAACTCCTTGAACGTGAGGTCGAGCACCCGCCCCTTCAGCTTCGCGCTGTACGTGGCCTCGTCGACCGAGAGGTCGCCGTTGCGGATCTCCATCGGGCTGTCGTCGGCGGTGATCTGCTGGCGGCCGGTCGCCAGCCGCAGCCGCGCCTCGACCTCGGCCGGGCCCGCGGTGTCGAGCAGTACGTCGTCGACGCCCCACTCGGCGGTGACGGCGGCGAGCCCGCCCTCGGTGACGACGAGGACCAGCGGGCAGCCGGGCCCGGTGGACCGCAGCAGCTGGCAGAGGGCCCGGACCTGCGGCAGGTCGCGGCGGCCGTCGACGAGGACGACGTCGGCGCCGGGGGCGTTCACCAGCGCGGGGCCCTCGGCGGGGGCCACGCGTACGTTGTGCAGGAGGAGTCCCAGTGCCGGGAGCACCTCGGTGGACGGCTGGAGGGCGTTGGTGAGCAGGAGGAGCGAACTCATACGCTCCCACCTCCCGTTCGCGGCGTTCGGTGTCCGGCTCGTCGACCCATGGTGGGTTCCTTCCTCGGTCCCGCGAGGACGTCGGCGGCACCGCGTCGTGCCGCCCGTGAAAGCACGAAAGGACCCGGGGGCTACGCTGCCCAGGTCCCTCATTCGCAGCAGAATATCGCACCGGGCCCGGCAACGGCAGTGTGAGATGTCCGACCTGCCCGGCACGCGTGAACGGAAAGTGACGGTCGCCCGTACGTCCCGTCACCCGCACACCCTCCGGATACGGGACGGAAGCGGACATGGGGACGATGCGGCCCGCGCGGCACGCGACACCCCGGCGAGGCGCCATCATGGGACCCGCACCGGAACCGGCGAGAGGGACCACAGCATGGCGAGCGGCACGATCCGCTACTGGGCGGCGGCCAAGTCCGCGGCCGGGCTCGCGGAGGAGAGGTACGACGCCGCGACGCTCGCCGACGCGCTCGCCGACGCGCGGGAACGGCACACCGGGCGGCCCGAGTTCGCGCGCGTGCTGCTGCGCTGCTCGTACCTCGTGGACGGTACGCCCGTCGGCACGCGCACGCACGAGATCGTGCGGCTGAGCGAGGGCGGCACCGTCGAGGTGCTGCCGCCGTTCGCGGGCGGTGCGCGGTGACGGGCGGGACGCCGGGCCCGGGACAGGGGCAGGGTCCGTACGGCGGGCAGGGTCCGTACGGCGGGCAGGGTCCGTACGGGGGTGGGCCGTACGGGCAGCAGCAGCCGCCCGTGACGTACCCGCGGGACGCGTCGCACCCGGCGCCGCCGGACCGGGGGCAGGGGCAGGGGTACGTACCGCCGCAGCACGCGCAGCCACCGCACGTACCGCCGCACGCGCAGCAGACCCAGCCGCAGCCGCGGGTCCGGCCGGAACCCGAGCCCGCGCCCGCCTCCGAGCCCGCGCCCCGCGCGGCGGGTTCCTCGCGCCGCGCCCGCCCCAGCCCGATCATCGCGCCCGGACTCCAACCGGCCGCCGTCACCGCCGTACTGGCGCTGCTGCTGGCCGCCACCGCGCCGCTGCCGCGCGCCGCGCTCGCGGGCGCCGTGGTGCTGCTCCAGGCGGTGACGGCCGCGGGCTGGTTCCGGCTGAACGGGATGTGGCCCGCGCGGCAGGGCATCGTGCTGGCGTTCCTCGCGGGCGTCACGGCGGACGTCGCGCTGCTGACCGCCGGACGGGAGCACACGGGCGCCGCGATCGTCGGCTCGCTCGGCGGCTGGCTCGTGCTGGCGCTCGTCCTGCACCTGCGCAACCAGTCGAGCCCGGACGAGCGGCTGTACGCCCTCACCGCCTCGTTCACCGCCACCGCCCTCACCGTGGTCGCCGCCGGGCACCTGGCGATCGCCCCGACGAGCACCGACGCGGTCGGCGTGGGCGCGGCGGCGGTCGGCGTCGCCGTACTGGCGCGCGCGGTGCCGCTGCCCGCGTTCGTCTCGCCCGCCGTGGCGCTGCTCGCGGCGACCGGCGCGGGCATCGCGGCGGGCCGGATCACCGGCTTCGCCGCCGACGGCGCGGCGGGCGCGCTGCTGGGGCTGGCCGCCGGGGTGTGCGCGCTGGTCGGCCTGCGGGTGGCCAGTTACGACTTCCCGTCCCGTTTCGTGCACATGACGGCCGGGGTGGCGCTGCCGCTGACGTTGGCCGCGCCCGCGGTGTACGTGCTGGGCCGCGCCCTGGGCTGACCCCGGCGGGCGGACCCGGGCGGGCGGAGCGCCGCGCGGGTGTACCGGCTTCGCCACGGAGCCGTACCCCTCCCGTTCCGGGCCGCCGACCGGGCGGGACACCGCGTTACGCTCACGGGAGTCGAACTCCTGGGGGACGCGCGTATGCGGGCATTGCGGATCAGTCTTGTCGTCCTCGTGGTGCTCGCGGCCCTGTTGACCGCCGCCGACCGCGTCGCCCTGAAGCTGACGGAGGACGAGGCGGCCGAGCAGGTCAGGGCGGCGCAGGGGGTCTCCGGTACGGACTCCGCCTCCGTGGAGATCCACGGCTTCCCGTTCCTCACGCAGCTCGCCGCCCGTGAACTGGACGACGTGGACGTGGAGCTGACGGGCATGACCGCCGCCGCGAGCGGCCAGGAGGTCAAGGTCGCGCGGGTCGACGCGGAGCTGTCGGGCGTACGGGTCGACGGGGCCTTCGACAGCGCCACGGCGGACGAGGCCAGCGGCACGGCGGACGTCTCGTACCGGGACCTGAACGCGCTCGCCCCGCGCGGCGTGCGCGTCGCGTACGCGGGCGAGGAGCGCGCCGCGAAGAACCAGGTGAAGATCACCGCCCGCGTCGACGTGCTGGGCCGGGAGTTCGAGCTGCCGTCGCCCGTCTACAGCACCGTGCGGGTCGCCGAGGGGAACGTGCTGCGGCTGCACGCCGACACGATCCCGGGCTCCGGCATCCCCGGCGCGGAGCGCGAGGTCCGGCGGAACGTGGACTTCCAGTCCGACGTGACCGGCTTCCCGAAGGGGCTGGAGCTGAAGGAGGCGGACGTGACGGCCGACGGCGTGACCTTCGCGCTGGACGGCAGGGACGTGGAGCTGACGCGGTAGCGCGACCGGCCGGGAGGCGGCGGGCGACCGCCGCCGTGTACCCGCCGTCCACGGGCCGAGACGACGGGGTCCGCCGTACGGTTGCCGCACCCCGGAAGGCGTCCGCCGCCCGCGCCGCGGGGCATCCCGAGCGGCACCAGATCCCGTATGGCGGACCCTTCCGTCTCATCATGCGGATTCCCGGTGACAGTGCCCCGTGCCTCTCCTACGATCGAAGGCATGAAGCGACAGGCGGTTCTCACGAAGCGACGCGCAGTCGACCTGTGCCGCGTCGCCGCCATGCTCTGTCGCGGCGCCGTCTGACGGCCGTCCTCCGCCGCCGCGCGCGCCCGGGACCGCCGACGTACCGCACCGTACGCACGCCCCCTTCCGCACCATCCGCCGCCAGCCCCCGCTCGTGCGCGCACCGCCCCGTGCCGTGCGCGGACGACGACGTGTGAGCGCCGTTCCACGCAGAGTCCGCACGCACCCAACCTGCCCTCCGGAGGAGAACCCATGAGCCGCAGTGACGTCCTGGTGGACGCCGACTGGGTCGAGGCCCGCATCAACGACCCGAAGACGGTCATCGTCGAGGTGGACGAGGACACCTCCGCGTACGAGAAGAACCACATCACGAACGCCGTCCGGATCGACTGGAAGCAGGACCTCCAGGACCCGGTGCGCCGCGACTTCGTCGACCAGGCGGGCTTCGAGAAGCTGCTCTCGGAGAAGGGCATCGCCAACGACGACACCGTCGTCCTCTACGGCGGGAACAACAACTGGTTCGCCGCCTACGCCTACTGGTACTTCAAGCTCTACGGCCACCAGGACGTGAAGCTCCTCGACGGCGGCCGCAAGAAGTGGGAGCTGGACTCCCGCGACCTGGTCGCGGCGGTGCCGGAGCGGAGCCGCACCGAGTACCGGGCGCAGCCGCAGGACACCTCCATCCGCGCGTTCCGCGACGAGGCCGTGGCGGCGATCGGCGAGAAGAACCTGGTCGACGTGCGCTCCCCCGACGAGTTCAGCGGCAAGCTGCTCGCCCCGGCGCACCTCCCGCAGGAGCAGTCGCAGCGCCCCGGGCACATCCCGAGCGCGCGGAACATCCCGTGGTCCAAGTCGGCCAACGACGACGGCACCTTCAAGGCGGACGACGAGCTGAAGGAGCTGTACGAGGCGGAGGGCGTGGACCTGGGCAAGGACACCATCGCGTACTGCCGCATCGGTGAGCGGTCGGCCCACACCTGGTTCGTGCTGCACGAGCTGCTGGGCCAGCCCAACGTGAAGAACTACGACGGTTCCTGGACCGAGTACGGCTCGCTCGTCGGCGTCCCCGTGGAGCTGGGCTCCAACTGAGCGGTGGCGCGCGCCGCACGCGTGCGGCGCGCGCGGCGGCGGACAGGGTGACGCGTACAGAGCGGCAGAGCAGAGAAGCGGAAGAAAGGGGACCGTATCCATGTGCGGTGCACAGGCAGGCGGCCCGGACGCCTCCACCATCAAGCCCGGCGAGACGACGATCCAGGGCAGCGTGACCCGTGACGGCCAGCCCGTCACCGGCTACGTGCGGCTGCTCGACGCGACGGGCGAGTTCACGGCGGAGGTGCCGACGTCCGCGACGGGCCAGTTCCGCTTCTACGCGGCCGAGGGCACGTGGACCGTCCGCGCGCTCGTCCCGGGCGGCACCGCCGACCGTACGGTGGTCGCGCGGGACGGCGGTCTGGCGGAGGTCGCGATCGCGGTCTGAGCCGTCACGGCCACCGCGCGCGGACGGGACGAGACGAGGGCCGCGGCCCGCACCGGTGACACACCGGGCGGGCCGCGGCCCTCGCGCCGTACGGGCCCGGGGGCACCGCCGCGGGCCCGGCTACCGTGGGCGCATGGCGAAGAAGCTCGTGCTCAAGGTGACAGCCGGGGCAGACGCCCCGGAACGGTGCTCGCAGGCGTTCACGGTGGCGGCCGTCGCCGTGGCCAGCGGGGTCGAGGTGTCGCTGTGGCTGACCGGCGAGTCGGCGTGGTTCGCACTGCCGGGCCGCGCCACGGAGTTCGCGCTGCCGCACGCGGCGCCGCTGCCGGAGCTGCTCGACGGCGTGCTGGCGGACGGCCGGGTCACGCTCTGCACGCAGTGCGCCGCGCGCAGGGGCATCGAGGAGAAGGACGTGCTGCCGGGCGTACGGATCGCGGGCGCGCAGGTCTTCGTGAGCGAGGCGCTGGGGGACGACGTACAGGCGCTGGTGTACTGACCCGCCGCCCGTACGTGCGCGTGGGGCGGCGGTGTCAGCCGTCCCCGGCGGCCGGGCCGTGCGGCTCGGCGGAGAGCAGGTCGACGGCGCGGCCGTCGAGGAGGCGCTGCGTCGCGGCGGAGCGGGGCAGCATCGTCTTCTCGTAGGCCCGTACGGCGTCGGCGGGGGTGTCGTGGGTGGCGAGCGCGAGGGCGAGTTCGCAGGCGTCGAGCATCGCGAGGTTGACGCCGACGCCCAGCGGGGGCATCAGATGGGCCGCGTCGCCCAGCAGCGTGACGGTCGGGCTCGGCTCCCAGGTGTGCGGGACGGGCAGCGCGTACAGGGGGCGGTCGACGTACGGGCCGTCGTTGTCGCCGACCAGTCGGCGCAGCCCGGGTGACCAGTCGCGGTAGCGGTCGAGCAGCAGGGCGCGCAGGGCGTCGGTGTCCCCGGCGGTGAGCCCGGCGGCGGCGAGCCAGTCGGCCCGTACCCGCTGGACGCAGTACACGCGGACGTGGCCGCCGCTGGCGCGCTGCGCGAACAGGCCGCGCTCGCCGTCGGCCGCGGCGGCGCTGCCGCCGCCGACCAGGGCGGCGACCTCCGGGTGGCGGCGGTCGACGTCGTGGAACGACGCCTCCAGGAAGCTGACGCCCGTGTAGCGCGGGGTGGCCGGGGAGACCGCGCGGCGGACCCGCGACCAGGCGCCGTCGGCCCCGATGACCAGGTCGGCCTCGGCCGTGCCGCCGTCGGCGAAGCGCAGCAGCCGCGGGCCGTCGTCCGGCCCCTCGACGGCGCGCAGCGTACGACCCCAGCGCACCGTGCCGGGCTCCAGCGCGCGCAGCAGCAGGTCGCGCAGCTGGCCGCGGTCGATCTCGGGCTTGAACCGCTCGCCCTCGGCCGGGACGTGGTGGAAGCCGAGCGCGCCCGTCGCCGCGTCCAGCTGCCGCATCTCCTGCCCCTCGGGGCGGGCGAGGCGGTGGAAGGCGTCCAGCAGTCCGGCCTCGCGCAGGGCGAGCTGCCCCTGGTCCTCGTGCAGGTCGAGGGTGCCGCCCTGGTCGCGGGCGTCGGGCCCGGCGTCGGCGTCGTGGACGGTGACGGCGACGCCGTGCCGCTGGAGGACGCGCGCGCAGGTCAGGCCGCCGGGTCCGGCGCCGACGACGGCGATGCGGGGAGTGGTGGTCATGGGGGTGGTGCTCCGTTCGTACGGGGTGGGGTGCCGGGCCGTACGGCGATCGCGCGGCACCCCACCAGAAAAGCACAACGGATGAACAAGTGCAACGAGTCAACTTTTTTATCAGGGCAACCCATGCGGTAGCGTGCCCCCATGCCAGCCCCGAGCCCGCGGCACGGCGGCACCGCCCCCGAGCCGCCCGAGCCGCCCGCACCCTCCGCGTCCCCCGCGCCCCCGGGGCGCCGCGAACGCAAGAAGGCCGCCACCCGCCAGGCCATCGCGGACGCCGCGCTGCGCCTCTTCCTCGCCCGTGGCTACGACGACGTGGGCATCCGCGAGATCGCCGACGCCGCCGACGTGTCGACCACGACGCTGTTCAAGCACTTCCCGGTGAAGGAGGCCCTCGTCTTCGACCGGGACGCCGACATGGAGGCCGGTCTCCTGGCCGCCGTACGGGACCGGGCCCGGGGCGAGTCCATCCCGGTCGCCCTCCGGGAGCACGCCCTGCGCCACCGCGGCGCGGACCCCGGCGGCGACCCGCGTTTCGCGGCGTTCCTGGAGCTGGTGAACGGCACCCCCGCCCTCCGCGACTACCACCAGGCGATGTGGCTGCGGCACACCGCCGCCCTCGCCGCGGTCATCGCGGACGAGAGCGGGCTCCCCGCCGACGACGCCGCCTGCACCGCCCTCGCCCACTACGCGCTGGAGGCGCCCCGCGCCGCCCGCGCCCACGGCGGCGGCCGCGAGGCCCTGGTGCGGACGTTCCAGCTGCTGGACCAGGGCTGGCGTTCGCTGGCGCCCCCGCGCCCGTAGCGGCGGCGGCGCACCTCACGGCGACGGGTCGGGAGCGGGCGACCAGGTGGTGTCCGGGCGGCCCTTGAGGGGGTGGCTCGCGGCGTCGGATGCGGTGCGGCGCAAGGCGGAGGATCGCCCTCGTACCGGGTCGTACGTGGACGACTGCGACAACGCGGCGAGGTGCCGTAGCCGTCGTCGCGAGCCCGAGGAGATCGCCCGGACATCGCCTAGACTCGACGGGGGCCGTCATCGCAGGAGGCCCCGTGACACCGCACAAGGAGAGCCCCCGTGCTTGAGGTCTTCTTCACCACGCTGATGGTCCTGGTCGCCGTCGGAACGGCCGCGTTCGCCGGCCTCACCGTCAAGAAGCTCTACCAGGGCCAGCGCTGAACGCCTCCCTGCCCGCCGTCCCCGCTACAGATCGCCTGAGCCAGCCATGATCGAGATCCCGTCCGACCTCCACCCGGACCTCGTGCCCCTCGCCTTCCTCCTCGGCAACTGGACCGGTGCCGGAGTGGCCGCCCTCGACGGCGAGGAGGGCCCCGGCACGGGCAAGTGCAACTTCGGGCAGGAGGTCGCGTTCAGCCACGACGGCCGCGACTTCCTGGAGTACGTCTCGCACAGCTGGGTCCTCGACGCCGAGGGCCGCAAGACGTCCCCGTTGGAGACCGAGAGCGGCTACTGGCGCATCGACAAGGACCGCCAGGTCGAGGTCGTCATGATCCGCGACCAGGGTGTCGCGGAGGTCTGGTACGGGGAGATGGCGCACCAGAAGCCGCAGATCGACCTCGCCACGGACGCCCTCGCGCGGACCGCCTCGGCCGGTCCGTACAGCGGCGGCAAGCGCCTCTACGGCTACGTCAACGGCGACCTGATGTGGGTCGGGGAGCGGGCGACGCCGGAGCGGGAGCTGTACCCGTACATGTCGGCGCAGCTCAAGAAGGTCGTCGACCCGAGCGAGTGGGCGAAGGACCTCAAGGACCTGCCGGACGACGGCATCGCGTTCTTCCGCTAGAGACGCCACCGCCCCGCCCCCGCCGCCCGCCGTCTCCGGCGGCCTCGGCACGTACGGGGGCGCGCGGTACGCTGAAACGCGCCCCGTGGGGGAAGCCGGTCGGAATCCGGCGCTGACCCGCAACGGTAGGTGGTGCCCCCGCGGCACCGCGAGCCCGAATGCCCACGGCGGCGCACGCTCCTGACACTCGCCGTGGTCTGCGAGGGGAAGCCGCGCGGACCGTCGCGGGCGGGCAGTACGACGCCGGTGGCACCCGGGCAGCGCATGCCCGGACCTCCGCGGCCCGACGCGAAGGCGGACCGCGATGCCCCCGCCCACCAGCCCCCGCGAGGCCGCCCCGGCGCCGCCCGCCGAGGCGCGCGACGGGGACCCCGGCGGAGCCGGCCCCGGGACCGCCGCCGCCCGTGCCCCCGCGAAGGACGTACGTCCGGACGCCGCCGTCGAGGCGTTCCGGCGGGCCGCGCCCGGCCGCCTGCCCGTGCCGCTGCTCGCCGCCGTACTGGCCGCCGCGCTGCTGCTGTCCCTGCTGTGCGCCGTCGCGCTCGGCGCCTCCGGCATCGGCTGGGACGACACGACGCGGTACCTGCGCGCGGGCCTCACCGGCGGGCGCGTCACCGCCGAGGAGCGCCCCGCGTACACCATCGTGTGGGAGCTGCGCTTCCCGCGCGCCCTCCTCGCCGCCGTCGTCGGCGCCGGGCTGGCGGCCGTCGGGGTCGCCGTGCAGGCGATGGTGCGGAACGCGCTGGCCGACCCGTTCGTCCTCGGCATCTCCTCCGGCGCGGCGGTCGGCGCGAACGCGGTGCTGCTGTTCGGCGCGTTCGCCGGGCTCGGGGTGTGGGCGCTGTCGGCGGGGGCGTTCGTCGCCGCGCTCGGCGCGATGGGCCTGGTGTACGCCGTCGCCCGCACCGCGTACGGGCTGACGCCGCTGCGGCTGGTCCTCACCGGCACCGCCCTCTACTACGCCTTCACCGCCGTCACCACGCTGATGGTCTTCGCCGCCGAGCACGGCGAGGCCGCGCGCTCCGCCATGATGTGGCTGCTCGGCGGTCTCGGCGGCGCGTCCTGGGCGTCGCTGCCGATCGCGGCCGCCGCCGTCGCCGCCGGACTCGCCCACCTCCTCCTGGCCGCCGGTCGGCTCAACGCCCTCGCCATGGGCGACGAGACCGCCGCCGCCCTCGGCGTGGACGCGCCCCGGCTGCGCCGCGAACTCTTCCTGACGACCGCCGCCGTCACCGGCGCCGTCGTCGCCGTCAGCGGCGCGATCGGCTTCGTCGGGCTGATGGTGCCGCACGCCACGCGCATGCTGATCGGCGCCGACCACCGGCGCGTACTGGTGGTGGCGCCGCTGCTCGGCGCGGTGCTGCTGGTCTGGGTCGACGTGCTGTCCCGCACGGTGCTCGCGCCGACGGAGCTGCCCGTCGGCGTGCTCACGGCCGTCATCGGGGTGCCGTGCTTCCTGCTGCTGATGCGACGGCGGGGCGGCGGCCCCGCGTTCGGGGGTGCGTGATGCGGGTCGACGTCGACGCGGTGACGGTGGAGGCCGCGGGCGCCACGCTCGTACGGGACGTGACGCTGCACGCCGGGAACGGCGAGCTGGTCGGGCTCGTCGGCCCCAACGGCAGCGGCAAGTCCAGCCTGCTGCGCTGCGTCTACCGCGCCGCGCGGCCCAGCGCGGGCACCGTACGGCTCGACGGGGACGACCTCCGCGCGCTGACGCCCCGCGAGAGCGCCCGGCGGTTGGCGGCGCTGCCGCAGGAGGGGGTCGGGGAGTTCGCGTTCACGGTGGCCGAGGTGGTGGAGATGGGCCGACTGCCGCGGCAGCGGGCGACGGCCCGTACGACCGACGCGGACCGGCGCGTGTGCGCGGCGGCGCTGGCGCGGGTCGGCGCCGCGCACCTCGCGGGGCGCGGCTACCCGGAGCTGTCCGGCGGCGAGAAGCAGCGGGTGCTCATCGCGCGCGCCCTCGCGCAGGAGCCGCGCGTGCTGGTCCTCGACGAACCCACCAACCACCTGGACATCGCCCAGCAGTTGGAGGTCCTGGCGCTGGTACGGGCCAGTGGCCTGACCGTGCTCACCGCGCTGCACGACCTGAACCTGGCCGCCGTCCACTGCGACCGGCTGCACGTCATCGACCACGGCGCGATCGTCGCCTCCGGCCCACCGCACGACGTGCTGACGCCGGAGCTGCTGGCGGACGTGTTCGGCGTACGGGCGCACCGCGTGCGGCACCCGGAGTCGGGCGCGGTGCAGCTGCTGTTCGACCGGCTCCCGCGCTAGCCCCACGCCCCGCCCCCGCCCACTCCCCGGAGGAGAGACCCATGCGCACCCGCGCCCGTACCCTCGCCCTCGCGCTGTCGCTCGGCGCGCTCGCCCTCACCAGTGCCGCCTGCGGCGCCGACGTGGAGGACGACCCGAAGTCCGGTGCCGACGAGGCCGTCACGCTGACCAACTGCGGGCGGGAGGTGACGTACGAGAAGGTGCCGGAACGCGTGGTGACGTACGACGTCGGGATCACCGAGATCATGTTCGCGCTCGGGCTGAGCGACCGGATGGCCGGTTACGCGATGGCCGACGACAAGGGCGACCTGGACGGCGTCGCCTGGCGGGACGGCTACGAGCGGACGAAGTGGCTGTCGAAGAAGCGCGTCAACAAGGAGCTGGTGCTGGACGCCCGCGCCGACTTCGTCTTCGCCGGGTGGAACTACGGCTTCGACGAGGGCGAGGGCTTCACCCCGGCGGTGCTCGACAAGCTGGGTGTCGACTCGTACGTGCTCTCCGAGTCCTGCCGCAACGGCGGCGAGACCTCGCGCGGCCGGAGCCGCGGCGTGATGCCGCCGCTCGACGCGCTCTACACCGACCTGCGGAATCTGGGGAAGCTGTTCGGCGTCGAGGACCGGGCGGAGTCGCTGATCCGGAGGTTCCGCGCGCAGGTGGCGAGGACGGAGGCGGGCGTACCGGAGGACCGCGAGCGGCCGACGGTGTTCCTCTACGACGACGGGCGGGACAAGCCGTTCACCTCGGGCCGGTACGCGGGGCCGCACTCGATCATCACCAAGGCGGGCGGCGACCACGTGATGAAGGACCTCGAGGACAGCTGGACGACGGTCGGCTGGGAGACGGTCGTGGACCGGAACCCGGACGTCATCGTGATCAACGACTACGGCGACGTGTCCGCCGCGGCGAAGAAGCGCTTCCTGACGTCGTACGGCCCGCTGCGGAACGTCTCCGCGATCAAGCACGACCGGATCTTCACGCTGGACTACGCCGACCTCGTCGAGAGCCCCCGGAACCCGGCGGCGATCGCGGAGTTGGCGGCGTACCTGCGGAAGCTGCCGGACTGAGCCGCGCGAGGGGCCGCCGGGTGCGTGACGGCCGGGCGCGGGCCCGCCGGGCGCCCGTAGACTGGGCGCGTGGTGACCACCGACTGGCAGAGTGACCTGAGGGCGCGCGGGTACCGGCTCACGCCGCAGCGCCAGCTCGTGCTGGAGGCCGTGGACAAGCTCGAACACTCCACGCCGGACGACATCCTGGCCGAGGTCCGGCGGACGGCGGGCGGCGTCAACATCTCCACCGTCTACCGCACGCTGGAGCTGCTGGAGGAGCTGGGCCTCGTCTCGCACGCGCACCTCGGGCACGGCGCGCCCACGTACCACCTGGCCGACCGGCACCACCACATGCACCTCGTCTGCCGCGACTGCACGGACGTGATCGAGGCGGACCTGTCGGTGGCGGAGCCGTTCGCGGCGGCGCTGCGCGAGCGGTTCGGCTTCGAGACGGACATGCGGCACTTCGCGATCTTCGGTCGGTGCGGCACGTGCGAGGCGAAGCAGGCGGACGCGGAGGCCGACGGCGAGGGCCCCGAGGCGGGCGCGGGTACGGGCCCGGCGGCCGGTACGGGCGCGGGCACCGGCGGCTGACCGGCGTACGGTACGGGCGGCGCGCGCCGTAGGCTGGACGGTATGAAGAGTCCGCTGCTCTCCCTCCCCGGTGCCGTCCCCGCGGAAGCCCCCGACGAGGGGGTGGCCGCGCACTACGGCGACCTGTTCCGCGAGCAACGCGCCCTCGCCGACGGCAAGGGTTTCGTGGACCTCTCGCACCGCGGCGTCGTCACCGTCTCGGGCGCCGACCGCCTCACCTGGCTGCACCTGCTGCTGACGCAGCACGTCAGCGAGCTGGAGCCGGGCCACGCCGCGGACGCGCTGATCCTCTCCGCGAACGGGCACGTGGAGCAGGCCGTCTACCTGGTCGACGACGGCACCACGACCTGGCTGCACACCGAGCCGGACCGGCAGGGCGAGCTGGTCGCGTACCTGGAGAGCATGCGGTTCTTCTACCGCGTCGAGGTCGTGGACCGCACCGCCGGGTACGCGGTCACGCACCTCCCCGCGGGCTCCATCGCGGCCCCCCCGGCGGACGCGGTGGTGCGCGAGACGTCGTACGGGCGGGACCTGTTCGTGCCGCGCGACGGGCTCCGCGCGTTCGCCGACACGTACGGGCCCGCCGTGGGCGTGCTGGCGCACGAGGCGCTGCGCGTCGAGGCGCACCGGCCGCGGCTGGGGCTGGAGACGGACCACCGTACGATCCCGCACGAGGTGGGCTGGATCGGGTCGGCCGTGCACCTCCAGAAGGGGTGCTACCGGGGGCAGGAGACCGTCGCGCGCGTGCAGAACCTCGGCAAGCCGCCGCGGCGGCTGGTCTTCCTGCACCTCGACGGCAGCGACGTGCGGATTCCCGTGCACGGCGACGATGTGCGGCTCGCGTCGGACGGGCCCGAGGGGCGGAAGCTGGGCTTCGTCACCACGTCGGTGCGCCACCACGAGCTGGGGCCCATCGCGTTGGCGCTGGTCAAGCGGAACCTTCCGGCCGACGCCGGGCTGATCGTCGGCGCGGACGCGACGGCGGCGGCGCAGGAGGTCGTGGTCGCCCCCTGAGGCGTACGGGGTACGCGGGGCGGGACGTACGCGGGGCGGGGCGTACGGGGCGGGGCGCCGCTCAGATGTCCAGCTGCACGGTGAACGGGCCGTCGTTCACCAGCGACACACGCATCGCCGCGCCGAACCGGCCCGTCGCCACCTCCGCCCCCAACGACCGCAGTCGCGCCACGACTTCGTCCACGAGCGGTTCGGCGACGGGGCGCGGCGCGGCGGCGTTCCAGGTGGGGCGGCGGCCCTTGCGGGCGTCGCCGTAGAGCGTGAACTGGCTGATCACCAGCAGCGGCGCGCCCACGTCCGAGCAGGACTGCTCGCTCCCGCCGGGCTGTTCGGGCTCGAAGAGGCGTACCGACCAGAGTTTTCTGGCCAGTTGGGCGGCCTTCTCCTCGGTGTCGTCGTGCGTGACCCCGACGAGTACGCACAGGCCACGGCCCTTGATCTCCCCGACGGTCTCCCCGTCCACGGTGACGGCCGCGCCGTCCACCCTCTGCACCACAGCTCGCATGGCGCCATCATGCCGTGTCCGCCCACGGCTGGAACGCGTGCGTCCGTATGGGTGCGCCTCCGCTGCGCGTCCCGGCGGAGCAGTGGCACCATGCGGTACGAGATCCGCACACGCGGTGCGTAGCATGGCGACTGCGGCCAAAAGGGGATGAGGGGTCGTAAAACGATGAACAACACTGGTTCCGGACCGACGCCTTCGGGTGCGCCCGGTGTCCCGGGTCCCGCCGAGCCGTTCGCCTCCCCGGCCCTCTCCCCCGCCCGGGTCCCCGTACCGGTCCCGGCCCCCGCGCCGGCCGCCGGGAGCGCCCGCGTCGTCGCGCCCGCGCCCCCGTCCGAGCCGCGCGTGGAGGTCGACCTGTACGCGCTGCGGCTCGCGGAGGTGCGCGAACTGCGGCGTACGGCGCAGCAGGACGAGGCGGACCTCAGCTACGTACGGCGGATGCTCCAGGGCCGGATCGACATCCTGCGGGCGGAGGTGGCACGGCGTACGGCGCCGACGTCCGCGCTGCTCGACCGGCTGCCGGAGATCCTCACGGACATGCCGTCGCGGCACCGCTCGTCGGCCCGGCACGTGACGCTCGGCACACCGCACGGCGAGGAGTACCGGCGGCTGGCCGAAACGATGCTCTCCGAGGTGGAGCTGTCCGACCTCTCCGCGCGTACGGACGGCGAACTGCACGACGCCATGCGGCGGTTGGTCGGCTACGAGCAGGAGGTGTCGCAGGGCCGCGCGGCGCTCCAGCGGACGGCGGACGGGTGCAGCGCGGAGATCGCCCGCCGCTACCGGGAGGGCGAGGCCCAGGTCGACGACCTGCTGCCGCGGGACCTGCCACGGGACGACCGGCTCCCGTGACGCGGTTCCGGGCGGCGGCGGGCGGCCGGTTAACGTAAGGAACGTCCCCCGTTCCACTCCTGGCACGGCGCCCTGCCGCCGCGCGAACGCGCCACCGGAGGCCCCCATGTCCGCCGACACCCCCGCAGGCCCCCTGCCCCCCGAGCAGCCGACGCCCGCCGACCCGCACGCCGGCGCACACCGCGACCCGCACCCCGGCCCGTACGCCGACGTGGTGCTCGCCGAGGTCGTACGCTCCGGGTTCGTCGAGGGCACGCACCGCGGCTCGCTGGTCGAGCTGGCCGCCGACGGGAGCGTGACGCGGGCGCTGGGCGACGTGGTGTCCCCGATGTACCCGCGGTCCTCCAACAAGCCGGTCCAGGCCGCCGCCACCCTGCACGCCGGGCTCGACCTCGCCGGGGAGCGGCTCGCGCTCGCGGCCGCCAGCCACTCCGGCGAAAGGTTCCATCTGGAGCTGGTCGAGAAGCTGCTCGCCGAGCACGGGCTGACCGAGGACGACCTGCGGTGCCCGCCCGACCTGCCGCTGGACCCCGCCGTCGCGGAGGCGCACCTCGCCGCGGGCCGCGGCCGCACCCGTACGGCCATGAACTGCTCCGGCAAGCACACCGCCATGCTCGCCGCCTGCCGCGTGAACGGCTGGCCCCTCGACAGCTACCTCGACCCCGGCCACCCCCTCCAGCGGCTGATCGCGCGCACGCTGGGCGCGGCGGCCGGGGAGCCCGTCGCGCACACCGGTACGGACGGCTGCGGCGCGCCCGTGATGGCGGTGTCGCTGACCGGACTGGCGCGTACGTTCCGGCACTTCGCGCGGGCGGAGGCCGACAGCCCGGAGGGCCGGGTGGCGGCGGCGATGCGCGCGCACCCCGAGTACGTGGCGGGCACGGAGCGGCACGACACCTGGCTGATGCGGGCGGTGCCGGGCACGCTCTCGAAGATGGGCGCCGAGGCGGTGCAGGCGGTCGCGCTGCCGGACGGGCGCGCGCTGGCCTTCAAGGTCACGGACGGCGGCACCCGCACCCTGGCGCCCGTGCTGGCGCACGCGCTGACCGGCATGGGCGTGACCGGTCCGGTCGTCGACCGGCTGTACGGGGCGTCGCCGCTGCTCGGCGGCGGGGCTCAGGTGGGCGGCGTGCGCGCGGTGTTCTGAGGCGCGGGGGCGCGAGGGCGCAGGCGAGAGCGGGGCCGCGCGGGGGTGCCCGTACGGCCCGTGCGTACGGCGAAAAGCGCGTGCACGCGCGCGCGGGCGCGACCTAACTTGGCCGGATGACCCTCGACATCCGCACCCTCGCCCCCGACGACCTCCCCGAATGGCTCCGCGCCGTGTCCACCGGCTTCCTCCGCGGCCCGGAGGCAGGGGACGACGAGGTGAAGGTGCGGCGCGAGTTCGTCGACCTCGCGCGCACGCAGGGCGCGTACGACGGCGCGCGCTGCGTGGGCACGTTCCGTACGACGCCCCAGCGGCTCACCGTCCCCGGCGGCGCCGCGCTGCCGTCCTGCGCCGTGACCAACGTGACGGTCTCCGCCACGCACCGCCGCCGCGGCCTGCTCACGCGCATGATGGCGGACGCGCTCGACGCCGCGAAGGAGCGCGGCGACGCGTGCGCCACCCTGATCGCCGCCGAGTACCCGATCTACGGGCGGTACGGCTTCGGCCCCGCCTCCTGGGTCGCCGAGTACGAGGTGGACGTCGCCCGCACCGGCCTGGACCGGCGGTACGCGGGCCCGCCGACCGGCGTGGGCACCGTCGAGCTGGTCGACGGCCCCGACGTGCGCCGGATCGCGCCGGAACTGCACGACCGCTTCCGCGCGCAGGCGCACCGGCAGGGCGCGATCGACCGGACGGCACGCTGGTGGGAGAACTCCACCGGCCGGTGGCGGTACGCGGGCGACGGGTACGTGGCACCGTTCCACGTCCTCTTCCGGGACGCCGACGGCGTACCGCAGGGCCTCGCCGCCTACACCACCGACGACGCGTGGCACGACAAGCTCCCGCACAACACCGCCACCGTGCGGTACCTCTTCGGCACGACCACCGACGCCGAACGGGCCCTGTGGCACTTCCTGTTGTCCGTCGACTGGGTCAGCACGGTCCGTTCCGGCCACCGCGCGCCCGACGACGTGCTGCCGCTGCTGCTGCCGGACCCGCGCGCCGCGCGGCTGCGGACGTACGCGGACTTCCTGTGGCTGCGCCCGCTCGACGTGCCGCGGATGCTGGAGAGCCGTACGTACCCGGTGCCCGGCGAGCTGGTCCTCGACCTGCGCGACGCGGCGGGGCTCGCGGACGGCCGCTACCGGCTGGAGGCCGGGCCGGACGGGGCGCGCTGCACCCGTACCCGCGACGACGCCGATCTCACCCTGGACGTGGGCGAGTTGGGCACGCTGTACCTCGGTGACGAGGCGGCGTCCCGGCTCGTGGCGCTGGGCCGGGTCGAGGAGCACCGGGCGGGCGCTGCGGCGACGGCGGACGCGCTGCTGCGTACGGCGCGGCGGCCGTGGTGCCCCGACGTGTTCTGACGCGTTCCGGGGCGGTGCGTCCCGGGACGGTGCGGTGGGGGGTGGTGCGGTCTGCGGGGCGGCGGACAGGGACGGGGCCGGGACCGGTCAGGGCCGGGTCAGGACTGGGTGAAGAGCAGGGCCAGCACGGCCGCGCCGAGGCAGCTGCACCGCACGTTCCCTGCCTTGACCCCCACGGTCAGCAGCGCGCAGCCGACCACGCCGAGCACTCCGTAGTGCCACTGCACCAACTGCTCGAACCCTACGACGAAGGCCGCGAAAGCCAGGGTCATCACAGGCATCGCGCTCCCTCCTTCCGGAGGACGGACGAGGAGAAACGGATCCGGACGGGTGCGGGGGGTGCTCCGCCACGTCACCGGACGGACGGAACCTGTCACATTTGGCGGCCACCCTGACCACCCTTGGGTGAGTTGGTGACCAACTTCATCTAACTCATTCCCAGTTGGTGGAGCCTTCAAAGCACTTGGCAAACAACTTCCCGGACATCGCCGGAAGTTGTACCGTCAAAGCCGTGAGCCCTGAGACTCCCCCCGGCACCGGCGAGCGGCCCCCCTCGCGCGACCATGTCGCAGGCGTCCTGCGCGGACGCATCCAGGACGGCGCCTGGGGCCCCGGCACCAACCTCCCGACCCAGCAGGAGCTGGAGGCGGAGTTCGGCGTCAAGCGCACCGTCGTACGGCAGGCGCTCGGCATCCTCCAGCGCGAGGGCCTGGTCACGACGGGCCGCGGCGCCCCGGCGACGGTGGCCGAGTCGGCCGCGGCGCCGCGCGAGGCGGAGGCCCCGCGCCCGGCGGGCGTCGAGCTGGCGGACCGGGTGCGGGCCGCGCTCCAGGCCCGCGACGTCACCATCGACGCGTTCTCGCTCACCACGGAGACCCTCAACGCCGCCTTCGCGGGCGCCCTCCCCGCCATGACCAGCGGCGAACTGACGCCCCACTCGCTCACCGTACGGGTGCTGCTCCCCAGCCCCGAGGCCCGGCTCGCCTTCCCCCGCCCGGTCTCCGACGACTCCGGGGACTCGCGGCCACTGCGGCGCTCGCACGACAAGATGCGGCTCTACGCCACCACGCTGCGCGACCAGCTCCTCGGTCTCCAGGAGGTGGGGCTCGCCGAGAAGGTGTCGGTCGAGATCCGGACGGTCGCGATCACGCCGATGCACAAGCTCTACGTCCTCAACGGGACCGAGTCGCTGATCGGTTACTACCGGCTCATCGAGCACTCCGTCGAGATCGACAACGAGGAGATGGAGATCTACGACTCGTTCGGCTTCCGCGCCAAGCTGTTCCGCTCCTCCAACGGGCCGGACCGGCGCGACGAGCAGGACGCCGCGTTCGTCAAGGAGTCGCGGCGCTGGTTCGACTCGCTGTGGACGACCATCGCCCGCCCCTTCGACCTGGGCCACTGAGCGCGCGGCGCCGGGGAAGCCGGGGGATTCCGGGGAAGCCGGGGCGCGGATGCCGTCAGCCGGTCAGCGCCGCCAGCACCTGCCGCAGGTCCGACACGACGTGCGCGGCCCCGCCGACGCGCAGCCGGGCCACGGCGGCCGCGTCGCGCGCGAAGCCGAGGAAGGGCACCCCGGCCGCGTACGCCGCCTCGTGGTCGCTGGGCTGGTCGCCCACCAACAGGCACTCCCCCGCCCGGATCTCGACCCGCCGCACGGCCTGGACGACGGAGTGCGGGTCGGGCTTCATCAGCAGCGGATCTCCGGCGTCGCGGCCGATCACCCCGTCGAACTGCTCCGCGACGCCGACCCGCCGGAGGTAGTCCGAGACGGCCTCGGGCGCGTTGTTGCTGACGACCATCAGCCGGCGGCCGTTCACCCGCAGCGCGCGTACCAACTCGGCGGCGCCCGGGGTCGGTTCGGCGGAGGTGACGGCGACGCGCTCGTGGCGCGCCAGCACCCGTTCCAGCTCGGCGACGAGCGCGTCGCCGTCGCCTCCGGCGGGGGCGCCCGTGTCGGCCAACTCCTTCCGCACGCCCCACAGGATGCGGTGCGGGACGTCGGAGTCCGCCCAGTCCGGGTGCGCCTCGAACCGGCTCCGCCGCACCACGGCCCTCAGTTCGGCGGCGGCCAGCGCCGCCGGGTGCCCCGCGAACGTCCGGCACAGCGGCCCGTCGAAGTCGAAGAACACGGCGCGGGCGGCACCGACGAGGCGGACCAGATCGGGTGATGCGGGTGATGCGTTCGGGGTCACACTCACCCCGCCAGTGTGCTGGATGCCGGATTCCGGGGCCAGCTCCACCGTACGATCCACTCGAACCACCGCCGTCCGTACGGGACTTGGGGCCGTACGCCGCCACGGACCACCAGCCGTGCACCGGGCCCCGAACGCCCGGCGCGGGTCCGCGTGTTCGGCTCCGCGTTCGGCCCCGCCTCTGGCGGAGACCCCGGTACGCGGGCGTAAGGTCGTCTCCTCCCGACCGGCCGACCTGCGCGAGAGCCTCCCGATGACGCCCAGCACCCCCCGCCCGCCGACGTACGGCGGCGTGCTGGAAGGACCGCTGCGCGGTCACCACCGCCTCTGGTACGTCGTACGGGCCGACGGCGGCGACGGCGAACTGGCGGACCTGGGGCGGCTGAAGGTCGGGGAGCCCCGGGAAGGGGTGCTCTGGTACGACCGGCGCAGCTTCCCCTCCGAGGAGGCGCTGCTGGCCGAGCTGCCCCGGCTCGGTGTGCCCCGCGTCCCACCCGTACGGCGCGCGGGCGCGGGCGGTCCGGCGGTCCACGGCTTCATCGAGGGCAGCACCCTGGGCGAACTGGCCCCCGCCGGTGGGCACATGAGCGCCCGTCACCTCGACCAGATCGTCGAGCTGTTCCGCGCGCTCGCCCGCGTACGCCCCGGCGACCTGCCCCCGGCCGTGACCGGCGACGGGGCCGCCGCCCACGGCGCGGACGACAGCGCCGGTTTCCTCGGGGGCCTGCTGCGCCACACGCGCGAGCGGTGCTACGAGGAGCGGCGTCCCGAGTACGGCTGGCTGTTCGACCGACTCGGCGTCCCCCCGCACGCGTTCGACGACACCTCGCCGCTCGGCGCGCGGGCCGCGCGGCTGACCCCGCGCCCGTACTGCCTGCTCCACGGCGACCTGCACCGGGAGAACCTCATCGTCGCCCCGGACGACGCGCTGTGGACCATCGACTGGGAACTCGCCGCGCTGGGCGACCCGTTGTACGACCTCGCCACCCATCTGCACCTCACGCGCTACCCGCCGGACCAGGAGCGGGAGGTGACCGCCCGCTGGCACGAGGTGATGGCGCGGGAGCTGCCCGGCGCGACGGCGGGCACCGCCCGGGACCTGGACTGCTACCTGCGGTTCAAGCGTGCCCAGTCCGTCTGCACGGACGTGGTGCGGCACGCCGTCGCCGTACGGGAGGCGCCGCCCGCGGAGCGCGCGGGGCGGCTCGCCCTCACCGCGAAGGCCGTGCACCGGGTGCTGGCGCGGGCCGAGGAGGCCCTCGGCCTCACCGGGGTGCCGGGCCCGGGGGCCGTCGAGGAGATCTACGACGCGCTGCCGTCGGCCGCCCCCCACGCCTGAGCCCGGACCCGAGCGTCACCCGGCACCACCCCGACCGGGGCCTTCGCGCGCCCGCCGACACCCGTTCGTCCGCACGCGCTCCCCGACGCCCGTTCACCGAAAGAAAAGTATTCCTGGACAAAAATAGTTGTCGGTGAGAGCCTGGCCGCATGAGGGAAGTGACGGTGATCGAGGACCCGGCCGCGGCGGAGGTCTCGCTGGCCCCGATACGCGCCCGGCTCCTCGCCGAGCTGGCCGAACCCGCCTCGGCGGCGATGCTGGCGCCCCGCGTCGGACTGCCGCGACAGAAGATCAACTACCATCTGCGGGCCCTGGAGCGGCACGGCCTAGTCGAGCTGTACGGCGAACGCCGCAAGGGCAACGTGACGGAGCGCCTGCTGCGCGCCACCGCCGCCTCGTACGTCATCTCGCCGCTCGCGCTGCCCGACGTCCAGCCCGACCCCGCGCGCGGCCGCGACCAGCTGTCCGCGCGCTGGCTGCTGGCGCTGGCCGCGCGGCTCGTACGGGACGTGGGCACGCTCGTCACGCGCGCGGCGCGGGCGCGGAAGCCGGTGGCGACGTTCGCGCTGGACGGGGAGGTGCGGTTCGCCTCGGCGGCCGAACGCGCCGCGTTCGTACGGGAGTTGGCGGAGGCCACCCGAGGGCTGGTGGAGAAGTACCACGACGGCGACGCGGCGGGCGGCCGGGCGCACCGGATCGTGCTCGCCGTCCACCCCGAGGTGACGAAGACGGCCGAGGACGCCGTGCGCGAGGAGGAGGCGGCGGCGCGGGGCTGATCCGCGCGGGCCACGTACGGGACCGGAACGACGACGAGGTACCGGACGGCAACGCGCCGGACGGCGAGGGCCGGACGGCGAGGGACCAGGAGTCAGGGAGCAGCGGTCATGGACAAGGAATTCGAGGTCGCCCGCGAGTTCGAGGCGGACGCGACACCGCAGCAGGTGTGGGAAGCGGTCACGACCGGGACGGCGGGCTGGCTGTGGCCGCTGGAGTACGAGCCGGGTGTGGGCGGCGCGGGCCCGTTCGGCGGCACGGTCACCGCCTGGGACCCGCCGCGGCGGCTGACGACACGTACGGAGGACGTGCCCGGCATCGACACCCAGAGCGTCAACCAGCTCGACTACGAGATCGCGCCGCGCGACGCGGGCCGCCGCGCCTGGGTGCGCTACGTGCACAGCGGGATCTTCACCGACGACTGGGACAACCAGTACGACGGCGCCGACCGGCACACGGACTTCTACCTGCACACGCTGCGCCAGTACGTGGCGCACTTCCCCGGCCGTACGGCCACGTACGTCGCGGTCGACGGCCCGGCCGACTCCGCCCACTCCGGCGCCACGGCGGTGCTGGAACGCGGCCTCGGGCTGCCGCGCGACGCGGCCGTGGGCGACGAGGTGCGCGTCACGCCGTCCGGGCTGGCGCCCGTGACGGCCGTACTGGACTACCGGAACGCGCACTTCGTCGGCCTCCGCGCGGACGACGCGCTGTACCGCTTCTTCTGCCGCCAGGCGTGGGGCGGGCCCGTACAGGCCGTCGTACACCACATGGCGCCGGACGTGGACGCCACCGCCGTGGAGCGGGCCTGGCACGACTGGCTGCACGGGCTGTTCCACTGACCGTACGGGCCGGGGCGCGCGGGCCGGGGCGCGCGGGGCGGGGCTCGCCGGGCGGACGGACGGATGCGCTTGCGGGCGGCGGGCAGGAGAGGAAACGTACGAACGGCGGGCCGCACCGCCACGGCCCCGCCGCACGCACGACGGAGAGAGGACGGACGCGATGACCCACGCCCCGATGCCCGAGAGCGACGAACCTCCGCACGACCCCGAGGTGTTCATGCTGGCCGCGAAGATCTTCGATCTCGCCCGGCACGGGGACACCGACACCGTCGCCGCCTACGTCGACGCGGGCGTCCCGGTCAACCTCACCAACGACAAGGGCGACTCGCTGCTCATGCTCGCCGCGTACCACGGCCACCCGGACGTCGTACGGACGCTGCTGACGCGCGGCGCCGACCCCGACCGTCCGAACGACAAGGGGCAGACACCGCTCGCCGCGGCCGTGTTCAAGGGCGGGGACGAGGTGATCGAGGCGCTGCTGGACAGCGGCGCGGACCCGCGCGCGGGGCAGCCGTCGGCGGTCGACACGGCGCGGATGTTCGAGAAGGCGGAGCTGGTGGCGCGCTTCGGCGGCTGACGGCGGCGACCCCGCGACCCACCCGGGCCCGGGTGGGTCGCGGGGTCGGCGCGGACGCGTCGCGCGGCCCGTACGGGTACGGCTCGGCTACGGGGTCAGTGCGGGATCGAGTCGATCAGGTCGCGCGCGCCCTGCCGCAGCAGCGCCACCGCCACCGACGTGCCGAGCGTCGCGGGGTCCAGCGGACCGGCCCACTCGTGCGCGTCCAGGACGACCTTGCCCTCCGGGTCGAAGACGCGGGCGCGCAGCGAGAGCCGCCCGTCGCGCTCGGCCTTGGCGTAACCGGCGATGGGCGAGTTGCAGTGACCCTGGAGGACGTGCAGGAACATCCGTTCCGCCGTCGTCTCCCGCCAGGCCGCCGGGTCGCCGAGGGCCGACACCGTGTTGATCGTCGCCTCGTCGTCCTCGCGGCACTGGAGCCCGAGGAGCCCGGCGCCGATCGGCGGGCACATCGTCTCAACGGACAGGACCTCGCTGATGCGGTCCTCCCGCCCGATCCGCTCCAGCCCGGAGACGGCGAGCAGCAGCGCGTCGGCCTCGCCCTCCGTCATCTTCTCCATGCGCCGGTTGGCGTTGCCGCGCATCGGCACGCACTCCAGGTCCGGCCGGATCATGGCGAGTTGGGCGATCCGCCGGACCGACGAGGTGCCGATCCGGGTGCCCGGCGGCAGCTCGTCCAGGGTGAGCCCGTCCGGGTGCAGCAGGGCGTCGCGGATGTCGTCCCGTTCGAGGTACGCCGCGAACAGCGTGCCCGCGGGCAGCGGCCGGTCCGCCGGGACGTCCTTCATGCAGTGCACCGCCAGGTCGGCCTCGCCCGCGAGGAGCGCGGCGTCGACCTCCTTGGTGAACGCGCCCTTCCCGCCGAGCGCCGACAGGGCCCCCATCCACCGGTCGCCGGAGGTGGTGACGGGCACCACCTCGGTACGGATACCGGGGTGCAGCCGGGCCAGCTCGGCACGTACCCGCTCGACCTGGGCCAGGGCCATCGGCGAGGCCCGGGACACGATGCGGATCAGCTCAGGGGTGGACATGGCACCACGATAGGCCGTACGGGACACGCCCCGCGCACGTGCCCCCGGCCCCACCGGCCGGGCCCGCGGTCCCCGCAGGTCACCGGTGTCGCGGGGGTCCCGGGCTTCACACGTGAGACCGGTCACAGCGGCGGCGGCGCCTGGCGAGGGGCGGGGCGGGACGTGCGGCGCCCCGTGAGGTGGTGCGTGAGGTGGTGCGTGAGGTGGCGGCGGCTCAGCAGGCCGCCGACGCCGGGTACGAGGGCGAGCGCGGCGGCCCTCGTACGGGCGCCGCCCCCGGCGCGTACGGCGGCGCCGCACACGAACACGTACGCGCAGCCGTGCGTGGGGCCCAGCAGCGAGGAGACGGCCGGGGCGTGGACGGTCGCGAGGTTCGCCAAAAGGGCGAGCAGCGAGGCGAGTTCGACGTGCGCGGCGACGAGGAGCGCGTCGGGGCGGGGCCGGGGCGCGGGCGGTTCCACGGGCGCGGGCGGGTGCCCGGCGGTGGAGGGGTCGGTGGGGGAGGCCATCCGTCACGCCCCCGTGGTGGAGCCGGGGCGGACGATCATGAGGACCGTCACGACCGACCAGAGCAGGTTGAAGACGCCGGTGTACATGCCGAGCCGGGCGGCCGTACGCGCCACCGCCGCCGGTTCCGTCCGCACGGCCGCCTCGCCGCCCGTACCCGCGCTCGCACCCGCCGCCGTAGCCGTACCCGTACCGGTGTCGCCCGCCAGCCCGGCCAGCGCGTCCTCCTGCCCCGGCAGCACCAGCACCACGAGCACGCCCGCCGCGCACGCCGTCAGCACGATCGACGTGACGAGCCAGGCGTCACCGAGCACCCCGAGGCTGTTCGCCGTGGCCAGCCCGAAGACGGGGACGACGACGCCCACGCCCGCGTAGACGCGGCAGATGCGGTGCAGGACGCGGACGACGGCCGGGGTGCCCGGGTCCGGGCCGTCCCCGGGCCCGTCCTCCGGCGCGGACGTCGCCGCCGCGCGACGTACGGCGGCGGGGAACATGCTGGCCGCCACGGCGACCGGCCCGATGGCGAGGATGGCGGCGAGGACGTGGACGGCGAGGAGGAACTTGGTCACGGAACGGGCTTCCCTCGGTCTGTGCCGCCCGGCTCGGCCGACGGGCGCGTCGGCACCTCACGGTAGGCAGCGGCGGGCGGGCCGGGGAGTGGCACGGGTGCCAGGTGTCAACGGGTTCCCGCCAGCGCCGCGCCGCCCAGTCCCTCCCCCGTCCCCGCCGTACGGCACCGGGCCCCGTACGGTCCCGCGCAGCCGTACGCCCCCCACCGCCCGTTGGCGGGAAACCGGCGACCGCCTACCGTACGGCCATGCACACCGTCGCCGTACTCGCCCTCGACGGGGTCGTCCCCTTCGACATGTCGACGCCGATCGACACCTTCGCCCGCACCGCGCTCCCCGACGGGCGCGACGCGTACCGCGTGCGCGTCTGCGCCCCCACCGAGGAGGTGGAGGCCGACGGCGGCGCGTTCACGCTGCGGGCGCCGTGGGGGCTGGAGGCGCTGGCGGACGCGGACACCGTCGTCGTACCGGGCGCGCCGCACCCCACCGCCACGCTGCCGCCGGAGGTGGCGGAGGGGCTGCGGGCGGCGGCGCGGGCCGGTACGCGGATCGCGTCGGTGTGCGTCGGCGCGTTCGTCCTCGCGGAGACCGGGCTGCTGGACGGGCTGCGCGCGACGACGCACTGGGCGGCCACCGCCGAACTCGCCCGCGCCTACCCGCGGATCGAGGTCGACCCCGACGTCCTCTACGTCGACAACGGCCAGATCCTCACCTCCGCGGGCGCCGCCGCCGGGCTCGACCTGTGCCTGCACATGATCCGCCGCGACTACGGCTCGGCGGTCGCCGCGGACGCCGCCCGACGTTCCGTGATGCCGCTCGAACGGGACGGCGGGCAGGCCCAGTTCATCGTGCACGAGCCGCCCGCGCCGGACGGCGCGACGCTGGAACCGCTGCTGCGCTGGATGACGGAGAACTCCCGCCACGAGCTGACCCTCGACGCCCTCGCCGCCCGCGCCGGGCTGAGCACCCGCACGCTGAACCGCCGGTTCCGCGAGCAGACCGGCACCACTCCCCTCCAGTGGCTGCTGCGCACGCGGATACGGCACGCGCAGCACCTGTTGGAGACGACGGCGCACTCCGTCGAACGGGTCGCCGCACAGACCGGGTTCGGCTCCCCCACCTCCTTCCGGGATCGTTTCCGGCAACAGGTGGGCACGAGTCCGTACGCCTACCGGCGCGCGTTCCGCTCCGCGCGCGCGGAGCCGTGACCGGAGCCGTGAGCGGGGCCGTGATCCCGGCCGCAGCCGGAGCCGTACCGACGTCCGCGGCCGACGGGCGCCTCAGTCCGTGCCGTCCGCCCACAGCTCGCCCTCCCACGCCGCCTCCGGGAGGAGGTCGAGGCGGAGGGCGGTGAGCTTCTCCGGGTTGCGTACGACGTCCACCGCCGTGACGCGGCCCGCGTCGACCGTGAGGGCGATCACCGTGAGCACCCCGGTGGCGTCGACCAGCACCACGCCCGGTTCCCCGTTGACGTCGGCGGGGTGGACGGCGCGCGGCGGACGGCGGTGGTAGGCGACGAGCACGCGGGCCACCGCGTCGGCGCCGGTGAGGACGCGGGGCAGGGCGGACACGTTGCCGCCGCCGTCGCCGCGGAACACGGCGTCCGGGTCGAGGAGTTCCAGCAGCCGCCGCAGCTCGCCCCGGCGGCAGGCGACCAGGAACGCCCGTACCAGCTCCGCCTGTTCCGCCCGCGTCGGCGGCTGCCGCGGGCTGTGCCCGTCGACCTGCCGCCGCGCGCGCGAGGCGAGCTGGCGTACGGCGGCGGGCGAGCGGCCGACGACCTCGGCCACCTCCTCGAACGACAGCCGGAACACGTCGTGCAGCAGGAACGCCGTCCGCTGGGCCGGTGACAGCCGTTCCAGTACGACGAGCAGCGCCATGCTCACCGACTCGTCCAGCGTCACCCGGTCCGCCGGGTCGCCCGCCCGACCCGCGCGTTCCACCAGCGGCTCCGGCAGCCACGTACCGACGTACCGCTCGCGCCGGGCGCGCGCCGTGCCCAGCGCGTCCAGGGCGAGCCGCCCCACGACGGTGGTCAGCCAGGCGCCGAGGTCGCGGATCTCCCCCGGTTCGGGGAGGCGGCGCAGGCGCAGCCACGCCTCCTGCACGCAGTCCTCGGCCTCGGCGAGGGAGCCGAGGGTGGCGTACGCGACGCGCAGCAGGCGTGGCCGTTCCGCCTCGAAGGCGCGGGCGAGCCCGGCCTCACCCGCTCCCCGTGCGGCCGCGCCCTCCGCGCCCGATCCCGTTCCTGATCCCGTTCCGGTGTGCGTTCCCCCGGCGGCGTCGTGTCCCATGCCCGGAGGACGGAACGGGCGCCGCGTGTGTGACATGCCCACCCTTCCGCGACGTTCTCGCCCGCCGCGTGCGCGGGCACCCACACTGGTGCGTACGGACGTGCCCCACGCGTGCGGAGGGAGACCCACACCCGTGCGGAGGGGCACCCCCGTGTGTGCGGAGGGAGACCCGCGCGGTCACAGGCCGAACAGCCGCGCCGCGTTGTCGTGGCACACGGCCCGCAGCCACTCCGTACCGAGGTCCGCGCGCTCCAGCCCGCGCAGCGCCTCGGCGTACGCGTACGGGATGTTGGGGAAGTCCGTGCCCAGCAGCACCCGGTCCCCCAGGTCGGCCAGGCGCGGCAGCGCGCGCCGCGGGAACGGCGCGTCCTCCTCCACGAAGCCCGTGAACGCCATGGTCGTGTCCAGCGTCACGCGCGGATACCGTTCGGCCAGCCGCAGGAAGTCCTCGTACTCCGGCATCCCCAGGTGCGCGATCGTCAGCGGCAGCCGCGGATGGCGCGCCAGCAGCGCCGCCACCGGCCCCGGCCCGGTGAACGGGCCGGGTACCGGACCCGAGCCGCAGTGCGTCACGACGGGCACGCCCGCGTCGGCCAGCTGTCCCCAGACGCCGTCCAGCAGCGGGTCGTTGGGGTCGTACGCGCCGACCTGGAGGTGGCACTTGAAGACGCGCGCGCCCTGCTCCAGCGCCCGCGCCACGTCGGCGGCGGCGGACGGCTCGGCGTGGAACGTCGCCGTGTGCAGGCAGTCGGGCGTACGGGCGGCGAAGTCGGCGGCCCAGTCGTTGAGCGCGCGCGCCATGCCGGGCTTGTGCGGGTACAGCATCGACGTGAACGCCCGTACGCCGAAGCCGCGCAGGGTCGCCAGCCGCCGTTCCTCGTCGTGGCGGTAGCGGATCGGCCAGGGGCGGGCGACGAGCGGACCTGCCGCGTCGAAGTACGCCCACACCTTGGCGAGCAGGCGCGGGGGCATGAAGTGGGTGTGCACGTCGACGAGCGCGGGCAGCCCGAGGGAGCGGCGGAAGGCGGTGACCTCGGCGCGTTCGGCGTGCGCGTCGGCCGCCGCGTCGGCGGCCGTCTCCGGCCGCGGTTCGGACCCCGTCACCCGCGTCTCCTCCCGTACACCCGTCCGCACGGTGCGGTACGGCGCGCGGACGGTCGTACGGGCCAGGGTGGCACGTACGCGCGGGAGGGCCGACCGGTCGGGCGCCCCGCAGCAGCCTCGCGGCCATGGACGCACTCGTGCCGTACCTGGTCCCGGCGGGCACCCTCACCGCCGTCCTCCTCGCCACTGGGGCGTGACGGGGGACACTCTTGCAAGCAGTCCGCTTGCAAAAGTTAGCAGGGGCGTGCACGGTGGAGTCATGGCTTCCCTGAACGTCGACGGGCTCGGTGAGTTCCTGCGGGAACAGCGCCGGGGCGCGCAGTTGTCCCTGCGTCAACTCGCCGACGCCGCCGGGGTGTCCAACCCGTACCTCAGTCAGATCGAACGCGGCCTGCGCAAGCCCAGCGCGGAGATCCTCCAGCAGCTCGCCAAGGCGCTGCGGATCTCCGCCGAGACGCTGTACGTGCAGGCCGGGATACTCGACGAGCCGCAGCGCGACCGGAACGACCTGGGCGTGGCCGCGGCGCTGGCGGCCGACCCGTCGATCAACGAGCAGCAGAAGCAGGTACTGCTCCAGATCTACGAGTCGTTCCGCAAGGAGAACGGGCACCCGGCGACGGCGCCGGAGCCCGCGCGGGAGGACGGGCCGCAGGCCGGTACGGACGGCGCGCACGGTACGGACGGCGCGCACGAACCGGCGGACGGCGCGCGGACCGGCGCGGAGAGCGGCACGACCGCGCCCGCCGGGACGCCCGCGCCGGTGGCACCGGTACGGGCGGCGGGGAAGGCCGGGCGGACGGGACGGTCGGCGACGGAGCCGAAGCCGTGAGCACGAGCACCGTGGCACCCCACCTGAGCACCTGAGCACCTGAGCACCTGAGCACCACACCGTGAGCACAGCAGCAGACGCGCACAGCACCAGAAGGGAACCGGCAATGCCCATCGCCGAAGACATCCGCAAGACCCTCACCGACCCGACCCCGCTGTACTTCGCCGCCGGCGTCGTGGACAAGATCCGCGAGGAGACCCCCGAGCGCATCGCGGCCGTACGCGCCACGGACCCCAAGGAGGTCCAGGACAAGGTCGCCACGCAGGCCAAGGAGACGCAGGCCAAGGTGTCGGAGGCGCTCGGCCAGATCGACACCGACGTGCGGAAGCTGCGCGAGCAGGCGCAGACGCTGGCGCTCCAGAGCGTGGGCGTGGCCGTGGAGTACGCGGTGAAGGCCCGCGAGACGTACGACGAGCTGGCCGAGCGCGGCCGCGGCGCCGTGCAGACCTGGCGGGGCGACGAGGACGAGGCGCCGCGGGTGACGGTGGAGCGCGCGCCCGTACGCGTCGCGGAGCCGCCCGTCGCGGAGCCCCCGGCCACCGCCGCGAAGGCCACCACCGCGAAGGCGGCGCCGACCAAGGCCGCCCCGGCCAAGGGGTCGGCGGCGAAGTCCGCGGAAGCCAAGTCCGCGGAAGCCAAGTCCTCGGAGGCGAAGCCCGCGGGGCAGAAGGGCGCCGCCAAGGCCACCCCGGCGACCGCCGCGAAGAAGACCGCTTCGGCGGGCAAGCCGCGCGCGGCGGCGAAGAAGGCGGCCACCCCCGAGTCGGACAGCTGACCGCGCGGGCCGGGCACGCGAGGCGTGCCCGGCCCGTTGTACGGGTAGCGTGGGCGCTACGGCCCCGCGCCGCGCGAGCACGACGGACGGAGCGGTCGACGACCGCCGACGGCGAACTGAGGTGTGTGCATCATGTTGGTGCAGGGATTCACGGCATCGGTCTGGCTGCTGATCGGCGTCGTTCTGCTCGCGATGGCCGTCTTCGCGTTCGTCGACGCGGCGCTCCGCAGGCAGGACGCGTTCCCGGCGGCGGACAAGCAGAACAAGCAGTTCTGGCTGATCATCCTGGGCATCACGGTGGCAGTGAACATGCTGGTGCCGATGTTGTTCCTCCAGATCGTCGGCCTCATCGCGACGATCGTCTACATCGTGGACGTCCGCCCCGCCCTCAAGCAGGTCACCGGCGGCGGCAACGGCTGGCGCAGCGGCGGCAGCAGCAGCGACGGTCCGTACGGGCCGTACAACGGCGGTCGCTGACCCGCACGGAGCACCGGCCCGGGACCCGTACGACTCCCGTACGGCACCGGTCCGTTCAGCCGCGTTCCAGCAGCAGGACCGCCACGTCGTCCGTCAACTCCCCGCCGTTGAGACCGCGTACCTCCGCCATCGTCGACTCCAGCAGCGCCTCGCCGCCGCGCCCCTCCGCCAGGAAGCGCGTGACGATGTCGACCATGCCCTCCTGGCCCAGCCGCTGCCCGCTCGCGCCGTCGCGGCCCTCGATCAGCCCGTCCGTGTACATCATCAGCGACCAGGCGCGGCCCAGCGCCACCTGGTGGCGCGGCCAGCGCGCCGACGGCAGCACGCCGAGCGCCGGGCCGCCCTCGTCGTACGGCAGCAGCCGCGGGGCGGGGCAGCGGGGGCCCGCGACGAGGGGCGCCGGGTGTCCGGCCAGGCACACGCCCGCGCTGCGGCCGTCGGGCGCGATGTCCACGGTGCAGAGCGTGGCGAACACCTCGTCCGAGGGCCGCTCGTGCTCCAGCACCTTCTGGAGGGTGCCCAGCAGTTCGTCCCCGCACAGCCCGGCGAACGTCAACGCGCGCCAGGCGATGCGCAGTTCGACGCCGAGCGCCGCCTCGTCGGGGCCGTGCCCGCACACGTCGCCGATCATCGCGTGCACGGTGCCGTCGGCGGTGCGGACCGTGTCGTAGAAGTCGCCGCCGAGCAGCGCGCGCGAGCGTCCCGGCCGGTAGCGGGCGGCGAACCGCAGGTCGCTGCCGTGCAGCAACGGGGTGGGGAGCAGGCCGCGTTCCAGCCGAGCGTTCTCCTGCGCGCGCACCCGGGACTCGGCGAGTTGGCGCTGGGCGAGGTCGGCGCGCTTGCGCTCGACGGCGTAGCGGACGGCGCGGCCGAGGAGGCGGCCGTCGAGTTCGTCGCGGAAGAGGTAGTCCTGGGCGCCGACGCGTACGGCGGCGGCGGCCCGTTCCGCGTTCGCGCCGTCGGTGAGGACGAGTACGGCGTGCCGGGGCGCGAGTCGGAGTACCCGGCGGAGCATGTCCAACTCGTCCTGGTCGTCCGGGACTTCGGCGGCCCCGGTCGTCTCGGCGGGCCCGCCGCCCGCCCCCTCCTCGGCCGTGCCCGGCCGCTCGGTGAGGGCCAGGTCGAGCAGGATGCAGTGCACGCCGTCGGTGAGCAGCCGCTCGGCCTCGGTGAGGTTGCGGGCGGTACGGGTCCGTACGGGTACGTCGGGCCCGCCCAGCAGCGCCGGAACGCTCACGGCACCCGTCGGGTCGTCCTCGATCACGAGCAGCGTCAGCTGCGCGCCCCCGGCCTCCCCCGCGCGCGGCGCCTCGTCGCACGGCGCCTCCTCGTCGCACTCGGCCTCGTGCGGCTCCGCCTGGTGCGGGAGAGCGGTGAGCGGCGCGGCCGACGTGCGGTGCCGAGGCACGGGTACGGGCATGACTGGGTTTCCTCTTCCCTCCCCCCGAGGGCACGGCACCCGTGGAACGAGGGCACCGTCCGCGACAGTAGCGCCCGGGCACACCCGTAAGGAATGCCCCAGGGCAACATGCTCGCGTCATATGCCAAACGTCACGTCGCACGCCGTACGGACGCGATCACGCGCGTACGCCCGTCGTGCGCCCGCGCCCGCTCCCGTACGCCCGCGACCCGTACGCCCGTCGTGCGCCCGGCTCCCGCGCTCAGCCCCCGTCGGGCCGTACGACGCCCAGGATCGGCATCGACCCGGCGCCCTCCACCACGATCTGCCGCCCCGTGCGCGGCGCGTGGACCATGTCGCCGCCGCCGACGTACATGCCGACGTGGCTGGCGTCCTTCTTGTAGATGATGAGGTCGCCCGGCCGCATCTTCGCGATCGGCACCCGGGGCAGGGACTTCCACTGCTCCTGCGACGTACGCGGCAGGTTCCGGCCCGCCGCCTGCCAGGCGCGCATGGTGAGCCCGGAGCAGTCGAACGTACGCGGGCCCTCGGCGCCCCACTCGTACTCCTTGCCGAGCTGGTCCGTCGCGTACGCCAGCGCGCGCCTGCCCGCCGGGGACGCCTCGCCGCGGATCTCGTCGAGGACGCCGCTCTCCAGCCAGCGGGCCTGGTTCGCCTCGGCGGCGCGCGTCTCCAGCGCGGCCAGCTCCTCGCGCTCGTCGTCCTCCAGCTGCGCGCGCAGGTCCTCGGCCTGCTTCAGCCGCTTCTCGACGGTCTTCTTCGCCGCGGCCTTCTTCTTGCGGTTGCTCTCCAGCCGCTGCCAGCGGTCGGCGGCCTCCGCCACGTACCCGTCGAGCCGGTCGCCGGTGGACGTGAGCCTGCCGAGCAGGCCGCTGGTGGCGCGCTGGCCGTTGCGTACGAGGCCCGCGTCGCGGAAGAACTCGGCCGGGTCGCGGGCCAGTACGAGTCGGGCCTCGTCCGGCAGGCCACCGCCGCGGTACTGGGCGCGGGCCATCGCACCGGCGCGGTCCCGGAGGGCGTCCATCCGGTTCTGGTTGGCGGTGATCCGGCGGTTGAGCGAGGCGACGCCCCGGCGCTGCTCGGCGGCCTTCTCCTCCGCCGCGTTGTACGCCTCGGCGGCGGACTCGGCCTGGCCGTGCAGGTCCTCGATCCGCTGCCGCACCTGGTCGAGGCTCATGCCCCCGGCGGCGTCCGGCGCGTCCGCGCCCGCCACCGGGTCCGTGCCCGCGTCCGGCTCCGGCGGGTCCGCGTACGCGCTCCCCGCCGCGAGCGGCCCGGCCAGCACCCCCAGGACGCACGCCACGGCCGCCACCACCCGGCGTCCGAGCCCGCGCCGCCCCCTCCGCTGCCGCGTCACCGACGGCCCCCCCTCACGTTCCGGCCACCGCGCACCCCGCCCGGGACCGACTGGAGTGGATGTTTTCACGCGGTCGCGGAATGCGACAGGGCGCCACAGCGGCGGGCGGGGAGCGGACGCGGCGGCTCCGTTCCGGGGCCGCCCGGGGAGGCCACCGGCACGGAACGAGCCAGGTCTCGGTGAGGTCACGGCGGCTACCGCACTGACCGCCGAGGTTCACTTCGCGTTCACTCTCGGCCATGGGCCGCTTCACTTGTTCTGCCTAATTTCAGCCTTACAGCCCGCGTGCCGCGCCGACAGTCGCAGGCCGCGCGCCCTAGTGGACACACAGCCACGCACTCCCGACATCTTCGCGCGCCGACCCCACCGGCGGGCCCCAGGAAGGAACTGAACGAAAGTGAAGCTTCAGCGCACGAACAGGCTTCGCGCCCTCGCCGCCGGCGCTCTCGCGGTCTCCGGTGCCCTGGTCCTCACCGCCTGCGGCTCCGACGACAACTCGGGCGACGGGGACGGCGGGTCGAGCAAGGCCGCCAGCAACATCAAGTGCGAGGGCAAGGGCAACCTGCTCGCCTCCGGCTCCAGCGCGCAGAAGAACGCGATGGACGTCTGGGTGAAGAACTACCAGGCCGCCTGTCCCGACACCCAGATCAACTACAAGCCGACCGGCTCGGGCGCGGGCATCCAGGAGTTCCTCCAGGGCAAGACCGCCTTCGCCGGTTCCGACTCGGCCCTGGAGGCCGAGGAGGTCACCCAGTCGAAGAAGGTCTGCAAGGGCGGCCAGGGCGTCGACCTGCCGCTCGTCGGCGGCCCGATCGCGGTGACGTACAACGTCTCCGGCGTCGAGGACCTGGTGCTGGACGCCGAGACCCTCGCCAAGATCTTCGACTCGAAGATCACCAAGTGGGACGACGCGGCCATCAAGAAGCTGAACCCGGACGCGAAGCTGCCGTCGACGAAGATCCAGGCGTTCCACCGCTCGGACGACTCCGGCACCACCGACAACTTCACCAAGTACCTCAACACCGCGGCGCCCGACGCCTGGAAGTACGAGCCCGCGAAGAAGTGGGCCGCCGAGGGCGGCCAGTCCGCCGACGGCTCCTCCGGCATCGCGACGAACGTGAAGCAGAACGACGGCGCCATCGGCTACGCCGAGCTGTCCTACGCCACGGGCAACGACATCCCCACCGTGAAGCTGGACACGGGCGCCGACGCCCCCGTCGAGGCCACCACGGAGAACGCCTCCAAGGCCATCTCCGAGGGCGAGATCGTCGGCAAGGGCTCGGACCTGGCGCTGGAGCTGGACTACAAGACGACGGCCGCGGGCGCGTACCCGATGGTCCTCGTGACGTACGAGGTCGCCTGCGACAAGGGCAACGACGCGGCCACCCTCGACGCCACGAAGTCCTTCCTGAAGTACGCCGCCAGCGAGGACGGCCAGAAGGCCCTCGCCGACATCGACTACGCGCCGATGCCCGACGAGATCATCACGAAGGTCCGCCAGACCGTCGACGCCCTCGCCTGACCCACCCTCCGACCGGCGGTCGCCGACCGAGGCTGACACCAGCCCGTCGACGGCCGCCGGTGGCCCAGTGGCCCCCGAGTTCGGCAGTACCGACCACTGAGCCGTCGGCCCCGCGACGCCGCCCCACGCGCCGTACGCCGCGGAGTCGACGTGAACCATCCGGTGCACCGCCGCCCGGGACCCGCGTGACGAGCGGGCTCCCTCCAGACCGGAGAAACCATGAGTATTGATTCCGCACCCGACACGGCCGCGCCGCCACCCGCGCCCGCGGGCAAGGCCGCCACGAAGCAGAACCTCCGCCCCGGGGACCGCGTCTTCCTCGGGCTCGCCCGGGGGTCCGGCATCACGCTGCTGGTCATCATGGCCGCCATCGCGGTCTTCCTCACCTGGCAGGCGACGAAGGCCCTCACGGAGAACGAGGGCAACTTCCTCACCACCTTCGAGTGGGACCCGAACGCCGAGCCGCCCGTCTTCGGCATCGCGGTGCTCGCCTTCGGCACCGTGGTCAGCTCGGTCATCGCGATGGTGCTCGCCGTGCCGATCTCCATCGGCATCGCCCTGTTCATCTCGCACTACGCCCCGCGCCGCGTCGCGACCCCGATGGCGTACGTCGTCGACCTGCTGGCGGCAGTCCCCTCCATCGTGTACGGCCTCTGGGGCGCGCTGTTCCTCGTACCGCACCTGACCGGCCTGTACGAGTGGATGGACGCGTACCTGGGCTGGACCGGCGTCTTCGAGTACAACGGCGGCGCCGCGCGCTCCCTCTTCACCGCGGGCATCCTGCTGGCGATCATGATCCTGCCGGTCGTCACCAACGTCTCCCGCGAGGTCTTCAAGCAGTCCCCGAAGATGCACGAGGAGGCCGCGCTCGCGCTCGGCGCCACCCGCTGGGAGGTCATCCGGATCTCGGTGCTGCCCTTCGGCCGTTCCGGCGTCATCAGCGCCTCCATGCTCGGCCTCGGCCGCGCGCTGGGCGAGACCATGGCCGTCGCCACGGTGCTGTCGCCGAGCTTCATGATCGAGACGAGCCTGCTCGACCCGGGCGGCGGCACGTTCGCCCAGAACATCGCGGCCTCCTTCAAGGAGGCCTCCCCGGCGGGCATCGGGCGTGAGGCGCTCATCGCCTCCGGCCTGGTCCTGTTCGTCATCACGCTGCTGGTCAACGGCCTCGCCCGGCTGATCATCGCGCGCCGCAAGGAGTACTCGGGGGCCAACGCATGACCGACGTCACCCTGGACAAGTCGCCCGTGGACGAGGCGCCCGTGCCGACCACCGGCCCGCTCCGCCAGCCGCGGCTGCCGAACTGGGCGCCGTACGGCATCGGTGCCCTCTCCGTCGCCCTGGGCTGCGGCATCGGCCTGGTCGCCGGGTTGGAGAGCCGCATCCAGTGGGGGCTGATCGCGGCCGCCCTGTACGTCGTCGTCACGTTCGCCCTCACGACCACCGTCGAGGGCTCCCGCCAGGCGCGCGACCGGCTCGCGACGAGCCTCGTGTGGGTCTCGTTCCTGCTCGCGGTGGTGCCGCTGTTCTCCCTCATCTGGGAGACGGTCGCGCGCGGTTCGAAGGTGCTGGACGGCACGTTCGTCTCGCACTCGATGAACGGCGTGATCACCCTCCAGCCGGGCGGCGGCGCGTACCACGCGCTGGTCGGCACCCTGGAGCAGATCGGCCTCGCCAGCCTCATCGCCGCGCCGATCGGCCTGCTCACCGCGATCTACCTGGTCGAGTACGGCACCGGCAAGCTCTCGAAGGCCATCACCTTCTTCGTGGACGTCATGACGGGCATCCCGTCGATCGTCGCGGGCCTCTTCGTGCTGGCGTTCTGGATCATCTACCTCGACATGGGCTACTCCGGCTTCGCCGGTGCCATGTCGCTGGCGATCCTGATGATGCCGATCGTCGTGCGGTCCACCGAGGAGATGCTCAAGCTGGTGCCGAACGAGCTGCGGGAGGCGTCCCTCGCTCTCGGCGTGCCGAAGTGGCGGACGATCCTCAAGGTCGTGCTGCCCACCGCGATCGGCGGCATCACGACCGGCGTCATGCTGGCCGTCGCCCGTATCGCCGGTGAGACCGCGCCCATCCTGCTGCTGGTGTTCGGCTCCGCGTCGATCAACACCAACCCGTTCGACGGCGCCCAGTCCTCGCTCCCGTACTACGTCTACGAGCAGTGGAAGCTCGGCAACGAGGCGTCGTACGACCGGGCCTGGGGCGGTGCGCTGCTGCTGATCGCGTTCGTCATGGCGCTCAACCTGCTGGCGCGCGGCATCGCCGCGTGGAAGGCACCCAAGTCCGGCCGCTGAGGCCCCCGAAGACCACTGTCTGCTGGGGCCCATCCCCAGACCCGAGGAGTTGATCCCCACCATGGCCAAGCGCATCGACGTCAGCGGCCTAGCGGCCTACTACGGCACGCACCTCGCCATCGACGACATCTCGATGAGCATCGAGCCCCGCTCCGTGACGGCCTTCATCGGCCCGTCCGGCTGCGGCAAGTCCACCTTCCTGCGCACCCTCAACCGCATGCACGAGGTCACGCCCGGCGGCCGGGTCGAGGGCAAGGTGCTGCTGGACGACGAGGACCTGTACGGGCCCGGCGTGGACCCCGTGTCCGTACGCCGCACCATCGGCATGGTCTTCCAGCGGCCCAACCCGTTCCCGACGATGTCCATCTACGACAACGTGGCGGCCGGGCTCAAGCTCAACGGCAACTTCAAGAAGGCCGAGCTGGACGGCATCGTCGAGAAGTCGCTGAAGGGCGCGAACCTCTGGAACGAGGTCAAGGACCGCCTGAACAAGCCCGGTTCCGGCCTCTCCGGCGGCCAGCAGCAGCGGCTGTGCATCGCCCGCGCCATCGCGGTGGAGCCGCAGGTGCTGCTGATGGACGAGCCCTGCTCGGCCCTCGACCCGATCTCCACGCTGGCGATCGAGGACCTGATCGGCGAGCTGAAGTCGCAGTACACGATCGTGATCGTCACGCACAACATGCAGCAGGCGGCGCGCGTCTCCGACCGTACGGCGTTCTTCAACCTGGCCGCGGTCGGCCAGCCCGGCAAGCTCATCGAGATCGACGACACCGAGCGGATCTTCTCCAACCCGACGGTGCAGGCGACGGAGGACTACATCTCCGGCCGCTTCGGCTGACGGCCACCGCGCCGGGCCGTCGCCCAGGGCCGCCTCGCGGTGCTGCATGGCGGTGCCACCGCGAGGCACGGGCCCGCCCCTGGCTCCCGGGGGCGGGCCCACTCACGTGCGCGTACGAGCGCGGGCGGGCGTACGTACGGGGTCGTGCGGGCTGGGCGTACGTACGGGTGCGGGCGTACGGGCGCCGGTCAGCCCGCGGCCAGGTGCACCACGGCGTAGCAGAGCGCCGCGACACCGCCCGCCGCCGGCATGGTGATGAACCAGCCCGCCACGATGTTCTTCGCCACGCCCCACCTCACCGCGGAGATCCGTTTCGTCGCGCCGACGCCCATGATCCCCGAGGTGATCACGTGCGTGGTCGAGATCGGCGCGTGGAAGAGGAACGACGCCGTGTACATCACGGACGCCGCCGTCGTCTCCGCGGCGAAGCCCTGCGGCGGGTCCAGCTCGATGATCCGGCGGCCCAGCGTCCGCATGATGCGCCAGCCGCCCGCGTACGTGCCGAGGGACAGCATCAGCGCACAGGTGATCTTGACCCAGGCCGGGATGCCGTTGTGGTCCTGGACATCCGCGATCGTCAGGGCCATCACCACGATGCCCATCGTCTTCTGCGCGTCCTGGATGCCGTGCCCCAGCGCCATGCCCGCCGCGGAGACGGTCTGCGCGATCCGGAAACCGCGCTTGGCGCGGTGCGGGTTGGCGCCGCGGAAGGCCCACATGATGCCGACCATCACCAGGTAGCCGAGGAGCAGCCCGACGATCGGGGACAGGATCATGGGGAGCACGATCTTCTCGATCACGCCCGACCAGTAGACCTTGATGCCGCCCGCGAGCGCGGCGCCCACCATCCCGCCGAACAGCGCGTGGCTGGAGGACGACGGCAGCCCGTAGTACCAGGTGATCAGGTTCCACGCGATGGCGCCGACGAGCGCCGAGAAGAGGATCGTCATGCCGCCCGACCCGTGCGGCGTCTCGATGAGCCCCTCGCTGACGGTCTTCGCGACGCCACTGCCGAGGAACGCGCCCGCGAGGTTCATCACGGCCGCCATCAGCAGGGCGGCGCGCGGGGTGAGGGCGCGGGTGGAGACGGAGGTGGCGATCGCGTTCGCCGAGTCGTGGAAGCCGTTGGTGTACGTGAAGAAGAGCGCGACCCCGATGGTCACGACCAGAGCGAACGTGTCCACGAGCGGTCAGGACTCCTTGACCGCGATGGTCTCGACGGTGTTGGCCACGTGCTCGAAGGCGTCCGCGGCCTCCTCCAGCGAGTCGACGACCTGCTTCAGCTTCATGACCTCTATCGCGTCGAACTTGCCGTTGAAGAGGTGCGCGAGCAGCTTGCGGTGGATCTGGTCGGCCTGGTTCTCCAGGCGGTTGACCTCGATCCAGTACTCCGTGAGGTTGTCCATCGTCCGCAGGTTGGGCATGGCCTCGGCGGTCAGCTCCGCGGCCCGCGACAGCACCTCGATCTGCTGCTCGACGCCCTTGGGCAGTTCCTCGATCTGGTAGAGGACGACGAGGTCGACGGCCTCCTCCATGAAGTCCATGATGTCGTCGAGCGACGAGGCCAGCTTGTAGATGTCCTCGCGGTCGAACGGCGTGATGAACGAGGAGTTCAGCTGGTGGAAGATCGCGTGCGTCGCGTCGTCACCGGCGTGCTCGGCGGCACGCATGCGTTCGGCGATCTCGGCGCGCCCGGAGGAGTTCGCCCCGAGCAGTTCCATCAGCAGCTTGGAGCCGGTCACGATGTTGTCCGCCGAGGCGGCGAACATGTCGTAGAAACTCGTCTCCCTGGGGGTCAGACGAAAGCGCACGGGGGGTCCTCAGGGGGCGTCGGTTGTCCGGGGGTCAGGTCTCGTTGATGCTAGGTGCATCATCCGGCCACTGCGAACCGGCGTTCAACAGTCTCACCCATGGGCTGTCGAACGCCGCACAGGGCTGTGGAAACTGCGATAGCATATACCCAGTGGGGGTATATGACCCGCTCTGTTACCGCCTTCTCCTCTCTCCATCCCTTCGGGAGGGTCCCATGACCACGGCCGAGAACACTCCCGTCGCGCCTTCCGGAGCCGACGCGGACACGGCCGAATGTTGCTCTGCTCACGCCGCGACCGGCGAGCACGGCTACACCAAGGACAAGGACGCCCACCTCAAGCGCCTGCGCCGGATCGAGGGACAGGTCCGCGGTCTCCAGCGGATGGTCGACGAGGACGTGTACTGCATCGACATACTCACCCAGGTCTCCGCCTCGACCAAGGCCCTCCAGTCGTTCGCGCTCCAACTCCTGGAGGAGCACCTGCGGCACTGCGTCGCCCACGCGGCGATCGACGGCGGCAGCGAGATGGACGCGAAGGTCGAGGAGGCCACGGCGGCGATCGCGCGGCTGCTGCGTACGTGACGCGGACGCGGCGTACGCGGTGGCCCCCCGGGCCACCGGGGCCGTCGGGGTCAGCACCGCGCGCGCGAGGGGTGCGCGGGGTCGTCGCGGCCGGGCTCGCCCACGCGCAGCACCTCGTCGATACGGGCCGTGCTGAGCCGTTCCTCGCCCGCGAGTTCGGCAGCGGCGGCGGCGATCATCAGGTCGCCGCACATCTCGATCTCGGCGAGCGCGATCTGGTCCTGCACCGCGCTGCTCCGTGGCCCGCGGGAGCTGCCGCCGGACCGGGAGCCGCCGGGCCGCGAACCTGGCACCGGTACGGGCACGCGCGCCACCTCCTCGTTCTCCGAGGCGCCGGAACGCCGGATTCCCAGAGTAGGTAGGGGCGCACCCTCCGCGCATGGCACTTCCGAACCATTTCGGAACGCCTCCGCGGGTGGCTCTACGGTGTCGCGATCCGCCCGGTGTAGATGTGCTCCGCCGAAGGCAGGGCGACGTCCACGGGAGCGCCGAAGCCGAACATCTCGGTGGTCGACGTGACCGTTGCGTCCGCCCCGGGCCCACCCGCGCCACCGCCGCCACCGGCGCCGCCGCGACCGCTGTCATCCGTTCCACTGCTGCCGCCCTCGGTACCGGCGTCGGCGCCGGTACCGAACGTGAACCGGTGCTGCACCTTCCTGGGACGCGCCTGCCCATCGATGAACACGTCAAACGAGACGGCGTCCCCGGCGAATCCGCGCGCCGCGGCGGCCAGTTGCGCGCGCGCCGGGCCCTTCGCCGTACGGGCCGCCGCGTCCAGGTCGGCGGTCCCCCGGTAGTGCCGTACGGCCGTGCCGTGCAGGCTCTCCGCCCCCACGTAGCGCAACTCGTCGGTGCCGCGCAGCAGTTCGGCGGCGGTCAGCGGGTCGGTGGCGCCGCTGGTGACCAGGTTCCCGTCGGGCAGCGCGGCCGCTTCCACGCGTACCCACTTGTCGGCGGGCACCCCGGCGCCCCGGTTCTTCATGTAGAGCGCGCCCCGGCGGAAGACCTGCGTGAGCGGTTCGCCCGCCTCGGCGCCGGACGGGCCGCGCGGCAGCGTCACCTCGATACGGCCGGTGCGGCGGGCGTAGTCGAAACCGCCCGCGCCGCGCACCGTGACGCGCGTACCGCCGCTGGCCATGCGCACGGAGGTGCGCGTACGGGAGGTGCCCGCGCGTTCCAGGGCGTCGGCGGCGCGGCGTACGGCCGTGAGCGCGTCCCCGTCCGCCGTCCGCTCCCCGCCCCTGCCACCGCCCGCGCCCGGCCCGGCGGTGGGGTCCGCCGAGTCCGCGACGTCCGGGCCCCCGGCGCCGTCCGACCCGCGGGAGGCCCCGGCCGGGCCCGTCGGGGAGCAGCCGGTGACGGCGACCGTGCAGACCAGGGCGGCACCCACCCCGGCCGCGGTGGCCGCGGCCACACCCCTGTGCCTGCGCCTGTGCCGTCGTCCCCCGACCATCTGCCCGCCGACCCCGCAACCCGTTCTCGCGCCCGTACCCGTACGCGGACCGGGCCCCGTACGGGCGACCCGTTCCGCTTGCGCTAACGAGCCGCCACGGCCCGCCGTCACGCCCTCCTCCCGGGCCCGCGCGACGGCAGTACGGTGGACGGGTGCGCCCCCACAAGAGCACGAGCGGCACGGCGTTCCGGTCCGGGACCGGTCACGCCGCGCGGACGGAACCCCCGGCCCGTACGGGCCCCCCGGAGCAACCCGCACGACCGGCACGACCGGACGGCGGGACCCCCCACGAGGCCACCACCGTGGAGCGCGGCGCGTTCTCGCACGCGAGCTGCGCGTGCGGCTGGCGGGGCCCGGCCCGGCGTTCCCGGGACCGCGCGCGGGCGGACGCGACGGCGCACGGGGGCACGGCGTAGCACGGCGGCGTACGGGAGCACGGCCACGTACGGGCGCGCGACGGCGTACGGACACGGCGAACCGCCGTACGGGTGCGGCTACTTCGACTCGACGCGCCCGAACGCGCCCGGCCCGGCGGTCAGTTCGTCGCACGCCTCGCGCCAGGCGGGGTCACCGGCGTGGAGCGTGCTGCGCAGCCAGGCCGCGGTGAGGCGCCGGACGGCGGCGACCCGCGCCGGGTTCTCGTCGGTGGTCTCGGCCACGTCGTAGCCGGATATCCCGCCGAGCCCGTGCTCCGCCCCGTACAGCGTGAGCAGGGTCTTCGGCCCCGGCGCCAGCGCGTACGGGTCGGCGTGCCACTCCGGACCGGCCACCGACAGGTGCGCCGAGTCGTCCGCGTCACCGGCGACGACGAGCGTGGGCGCGGCCATCCGCGAGAAGTCCGTGGTGCGGAAGAAGGGCCACTCCGTGGCGGTGAACTCGCTGAGCGCGTCACCGCCGCGTCCCGGCGCGGCCAGCAGCACGCCCGCCTTGATCCGGGGTTCGGTGAGGTCGACCTCCGTGCCGTCGTCGGGGTCGGTGAGGCGCGCGCCCAGCAGCAGGGCGGCGGTGTGCCCGCCCATGGAGTGCCCGGCGACGGCGACCCGGTCGCGGTCGAGCCGTCCCCGCAGCTGGGGTACGGCGTCCTCGATCTCGTCGAGCCGGTCGAGCACGCGCGTCATGTCCTCCGCCCGCGACCGCCAGTGCAGCGGCCCGCCGGGCACGTCCGGGCCCAGGTCCAGGGTGCGTGAACTCAGGTGCGTGGGCTGGATGACGGCGAAGCCGTGCGCGGCCCAGTGGTCGACGAGGGGCGCGTAGCCGTGCAGGGAGGACAGGTGGTGGGACATGCCCTGGCCGTGCGAGAGGAGGAGTACGGGCAGCCGGTCGCCGGTCACGGGCGCGGAGACGCGCAACCGCAGGTCCACGGCCCGGTCGGGCGTGGGCAGTTCGACGGGGCTGACGGAGAGGACCGGGACGGGGCCCAGGGGCGGGGCGTCGGCGGTGGCGGGTGCGGTGAGGGGGGCGTTCTGTGCGGGCACGGGGATTCCCTTCGGAGGCGTGACTGGATGCGGAGCAACGTTCCGCATACGTTACGGAGCAGCGTTCCGCTTTGTCAACGCGTACCCCGCCGACCCCGCGCGGGCACACGGAACAGGGCCCGGGACAACCGTCCCGGGCCCTGCCCCACACCTGCTCGACCGTCGTACGCGCAACCGCCGCCGGAGCCGTACGGCCCCGGGGCGCCGCTACGCCGCCAGGTCCCCGTCGTACCGCCGACCCGCGTCCAGCCGGTCGCCCTCCGCGCCCGGCAGCCGCGCGCCCGCCGCCACGGGCCCGCCCACGGGGGCCCACACGAGGCCGCCGACCCGCGCCGAGCGCGCGACCGTACGGACCAGAGGGGTCAGCAGCCAGAGCGCCACGGGCGCCAGGAGGAGCGCGACGGCCGTGCCGAGGGCGAGACCGCCGATGACGTCCGTCGGGTAGTGGACGCCCATGAAGACGCGGCAGAAGCCCTCGAAGAGGGCCAGTGCGAGACCCACCAGCCCGAACCGGCGGTGCACCATGAACAGCCCGACGGCGAGCGCCATCACGAGCGTCGAGTGGTCACTGACGAACGAGTAGTCCGTCTTCCCGTCGACCAGCACCTCCAGGCCCTTGTGGTCGACGAACGGCCGCGGACGCTCGACCAGTCCGCGGATCGGGATGTTGACGAGGACCGCGACACCCGCGGCGAGCGGCCCCCAGAGGAGCGCGGCCATCGACGCGACGGCCGTCTCGCGGTCCGCGCTGCGCCGCCGCACGGACCACCAGGCCCAGCAGCCGACGAGGACGAGCCCGAGGAGGATGCCGTACTCCCCGATGTGGCCCATGACGCGGTCGACCCACGCGGGAGTGTCCTCGGTGAGCCCGTTGATGTCGTAGAGGAGGTCGACGTCGGGGTTGTCCCATCCAGCCATCGCGGTACGGCCCCTTCACTTCTCGTGTGTTGCTCTGCCGATCCCCGTACCCCCGCGATCTTCACGCCCCCGCGTCCCCGCCGCACGCCCGGCACGGAACACCCGTACCGCACCTGACGACGTCCGGCACGGGGCCGGACGTTCCAGAGTCCACCGAAAGATCACCCTCACGGTATCGAAAGGAGACCCGTTCGCGCAGCTCAGGGCCTACGCATCACGGAGAGTTCATATTCCGCTGCCGCTCCCGTCCCTCGCGTATCAGCCCGACCGGCCGTCCCCGCGCACCCGCGTCGGCGGGTCGCCGCAGCTCAGGCCGTCGGGCGGGTCGCCCCGAAGTAGTCCGGGGAGTCGATCGGATCGAAACGGATCTCCGCCCCCGTGTACGGGGCGTCGATCATCTGGCCGTCACCGACGTAGATGCCGACGTGGTGGATCGAGACCGGGTCGTCCAGGTCGTTCGCGAAGAACACCAGGTCTCCCGGGAGGAGTTCGTCACGTTTCGGGTGCGGCCCGGTGTTCCACTGCGCGCTCGCGAGGCGCGGCAGTTCGATGCCGACGGACTTGTACGCCGCCTTGGACAGCCCCGAGCAGTCGAACCGCCCGCCGTCCTCCGGCGTGCCGTCACCGCCCCACAGGTAGGGCGTACCGAGCTTCTGCTGCGCGTAGTTGATCGCTCCGGCCGCCTGCCGGGACGGGTCGACGCGGCCCTTGTTCGCGGCGAAGCTCTTCTCCAGCTTCGTGATCACCTGCACGTAGTTCTGCGTCTCCTGGTACGGCGGGACGCCCTGGTACTGGATCACGCGGTACGCGCCCGCGTTGTACGCCGCCAGCATGTTCTCCGTCGGGTCGCCGGGCACGTCCCCGACGTAGTCGGCCAGTTCGCAGTCGTACGAGGCCGCCGAGGGGATCGCGTCCTTCGGGTCCCAGACGTCCCGGTCGCCGTCCCGGTCGCCGTCGATGCCGTGCGTCGCCCAGGTGCCCGGGATGAACTGCGCGATGCCCTGCGCCTCCGCCGCGCTCTGCGCGTCGGGGCGCCAGCCGCTCTCCTGGTAGAGCTGCGCGGCCAGCAGCGCCGGGCTGATCTCCGGGCACAACTGCCCCCACTTGCGCACCAGATCCTGGTACGCCGCCGGGACCGTGCCCTCCGCCAGCCCCGTCGGACGGCCGCCGCCCATGCCCCCCCCGAGGGACGACGCGGCGACGAACGTACCGACGACGAGCAGGGCCATCAGCCCCGACAACGCGGCGGCCCCGGCCCCGACACCCATCCATACCTTCCGCACGCCCCAACCATCCCCCAGATAGGCCGTGATGTCACAGGACAGCGGTAGAGTCATAAGGGTCGCAGGGAAGCGTGGTGCGACCGCGGCGTGCCGTCACCGGCGACACGTCACCACAACACCAACATTCCGAGCAGGGCGGTGAGTTACGCATGATCCTGGCAGCCGAGAAGGGTGACATCACCACCATCATCGGTGGAATCGCCCCCGACTGGGGGCCGTTCGGGTCACTGGGCAACGAAGCACGGGTGATGATCGAGGTCGTGATGGCGGTCGCCATTCTCCTCTGCCTCGGCATCGCGGTCTGGGGTGCCGCGAAGCAGCGCATCGGTGCGACGGCGCTCCGGGACACGTTCAGTGCCGAGCAGGGCAAGGGGCTGATCGTCGCGGGGCTGACGGGCGTCTTCATCATCGGATCGCTCGGCACCCTCTTCACGATCGTCTACGGCATGGCGGTGTAGCGCCGCTCCCCCGCCTCGTGCCGTGCGCCCCCGGCGCACGGCTGAGCCGAGGGGTCCTGGACACGGCCGGGCGGACGCACCGCCACCGCCCGCCGTCGTTCAGCGCTGCCCCACGGGCGCCCCGACGTGGGGGCCGCCTCGGGTCGCTTCTCTCAGTCGCTCAGCGGCAGCGGCGTGGCCACCTGCTCCCAGCGGGTGTCGAACCACTGCGTGACCTGCGCGAAGCGCGCGTCGTCCAGCGCCGAACCGCCCGGCGCCCTACGGGCGGACGGGAACAGGCTGCCGTCGCTGTGCAGTTCGAGCACGTCGAGGGTCGCGCCGTCCGGGTTGTTGTACATGGTGGCGCGGCGGATGCTGTAGAAGCCGGTGAGCGCCTCGGTGCCGTTGATGATGTAGCGCTTCTCGCCGGGGATCGTCGGTATCCCCCGGACCTCCACCCGTACGTCCGGCACCAGCCGGTCCTCCGCGAGCGCCGTCAACGAGTGCTCCAGCGCCCCCGCGTACGTACGGATCAGATGCCGCAGCCGCTGGAGCGGGCGCGGGTCGGCGGGGTCCCCGACGCAGCGCGGGTACGGGTGCGGGGCCTCCAGGTCGGGTAGCAGCACGCGTACGGCGATGGACTCCGGGCGCTGCTCCCCGTTGCGGATCTCCGTCGCCTGGTTCTGCACCGCCTTGCTGAGCGTCTCCACCGTCAGCGACCACACGTCCAGCGACACGTGCCGCGCCGTGAACGCGCGGGCGATGTGGTGGGCGAGCGGCTGGAGTTGGCCGTCCTGGTGTGCCACCCGGGCGGCGCGGCCGGGCACGCCCTGCTCGATCAGGCCCTCGTCGCGCAGGAGTTGCAGCGCGCTCTGCACGGTGCTGCGACCCACCCCGTAACGCCGTTGCAGCTGTTGCTGCTTGGGCAGCGGGCGGCCCTGGTCGATGCGGCCGTCCAGGATCATGGCTCTCAACTCGTCGGCCACCAGCCGGTACCGGGGAGTGCCGGTTCCGCCGTCGTCCCCCGTGCCCTCCGGGTCCCCGCCGTTGCCCGCAGTCGTCGACGCCACTCACCGAGGCTACAACTGCCGTGCGTGGCAGGACAGATGGCCGTGACTTCCGGTCATCTTCCGGTCATCCGGCGGGTTGCCCCGGCAATGCCCGTGGCATGCCCGCAACGGGGCGGCGGGTCTCGGGCAGGCTGGTCCGGTTGTCAGGAGTTGGTCGCGGTTGGTCGCGGGTAGAAGTCGTTCCTACGAAGAAAGCGACCAATGGCACCGTCTCAACGAAGAGTTGCTGCCAACTGGGATACCAACCGCAGGTATTCCATCCGGAAGGACGTGATCCGCAGGAGGTGAGGACCATGGTGGCACTGGTCCGGACGCATCTGTTCATGGAACTGCTCACCCAGGTCGCGGTCGACCTGGTGCTGACGATCGGCTGGCACGGGGCCCTCGTGGCCACACTGATGACCGTGCTGGCACGGGGACTCCGGCGCGAGCCGATGCCCGAGAACCTGGTCTGCGTGACCAGCATCCTGCTCGTGATCATGCTGATCGCGGGCCGCCGGTGAGGCGGTGACCCCGCCCCGCCCGACCCGGTGGTACGGCGCTCGCCGCGCCACCGGCCCAGGAGACACCCGGACGCGCCGCCTCATGGCTCCATGGGGCGGGCGATGGTGTCCCACAGCGAGTCGAACCAGAGCTTCGTCTGCTCCACGTACGCCTCCGTCACCTGGTCGCCCGGCACCGCCGTGTGCCGGAAGAGGATGCCGTCGAGGCCGAGCATGTCGTAGATCTCCATCGGGTCGCGGCTCAGCTCCACGCGGCGGGGCAGCACCTGGTAGTGCCCGGTGAGGACCTCCTCGCCGTTCAGGACGAACACCCGCTGGGTCGGCGTGATCGACACCTTCCGCGCCTCGACCCGTACCTCCGGCACCAGCTCCCGTACCTCCAGCATCCGCAGCGAGTGCCGCAGCGAACCCCAGATGTGCTCCGTCACCTCGCGCAGCCGCGCGCGCGGCCTGCTGTCCTGCGGGTCACCGACGACCTGCGGCAGGGCCAGCGCGTTGTCCGGGTCCGGCAGCAGGATGCGGACGCGCAGCGACAGGGGCCGCTGCTCGCCCGCCGTCACCGCGACGACCGGCCCGGCGAGCGCGGAGGCGAGCGTCTCGCCGCTCGCGCAGTACGCGTCGATACGGACGTGGGGGCTCCGGAACGCCCGCGCGACCCGGTCGGTCAACTCCAGTCCGGCCGTACGGGGTTGGTGCCTGCGGCCGACGGACGCGTCACCCGCGTCCGCGTCGGGGTCCGGGTGGTCGGGCACGCGCTGTACGACCTCGGCGGGCGTGCCCTGCCGGGCGCGCTTGATCAGACCCTCGTTCTCCAGGAGTTCGAGCGCGCGCCGGACCGCGCCGCGCGGCGCCGAGAACTGCTCACCCAACTCCGCCTGTGTGGGGATCTGCTGGCCGACCCGCAGCTCGCCCTGGGCGATGCGGCGGCGCAGCCCGTCCGCGACGACATCCCTGGCGGTGCCTCGTCCCTCTGCTGCCATGCTGTCACCGGACACGGCCATTAGCCTACAACAGCCTGCCAATGAACAGGAGTTGTACGGGAGGTTCGACGACCCCCACACCGTACGGCCATCCCTCCGGCCATCCGGCTGCCAACATCCGGGAAAACGGCGTGGCGGCAGCCGTGCGCCGTACGTAACCTGCCGCCATGGCGTCGACCCCGCCGCGTCACGCGCGGTACTGCACCGAGATCACCGAGCAGACACGAATGTTCCGCGAGACCCTCGCCGGAGCCGACCTGTCCGCACGGGTCCCCAGCTGCCCGGACTGGACCCTCCGCGAACTGGCCCTGCACCTGGGCCGCGCGCACCGCTGGGTGCACGAGACGGTCCGCACCCGCGCGCGGGACATGGTCCCGGAGGACACGGTGCCGGGCAGCGCGGGACCGGCCGGCGCGGGGACGGACACCGGTGGCGCGGCGGACGCGGGGGGCGGTGCGTACGCGGAGGCCCTCGACCGGTGGCTCGCGGAGGGCGCCGAACTCCTCGTGGCCGCCCTGCGGGACGCGGGACCCGACACGGACGTGTGGACGTGGGCCGACGACCGGAGCACCGGCTTCTGGGCCCGCCGCATGACGCACGAGACGGTCGTCCACCGCACGGACGCCTGCCTCGCGACCGGGCGTCCGTACGAGGTCGCGCCCGACGTCGCCGCCGACTGCGTGGACGAGTGGCTGGACATCGTCGCCAGTCCGCAGGCGCAGGAGTACGACGAGGGGCTGCGCCAGCTGCGCGAACGCGCCGGGGAGAGCCTCCACCTGCACGCCACCGACCAGCCCGGCGGCACGGCCTCCGGCGGCGACCTCGACACGGGCCTCGACACCGGCCCCGCCGAGTGGCTGATCGAGCTGGGCGCGGACGGCCCGCGCTGGCGCCGTACGCACGCCAGGGCGACGACCGCCCTGCGCGGGCCCCTCACCGACGTGCTCCTGGTCTTCTACCGCAGGCTGCCGCTGGAGGACTCCCGCGTCGAGCTGTCGGGCGACCGGGGGCTGTGGGAGTTCTGGTCCGCCCGCACGTCCTTCGGCGGCTGACCCGCGGGCCCCGGCGCGTACGCGGGCGCGCGTACGGACGTTCCCACCCGCACGTTCCCGCCCGCACGCGCTCCGGGGCCCGCCCTCACACGTACAGCGTGCCGTCCAGCACCGTCACGGCGCTCCCCGTCAGCCGCACCCGGTCACCCCTTACCTCCGTGCGCACCAGCCCCGAACGCGCCGACGCCTGGAGGCCGGTGAGCGCGTCCCGGCCGAGGCGCGCCGCCCAGTACGGCGCGAGGGCCGTGTGCGCGCTGCCCGTCACCGGGTCCTCGGGGATGCCCGCGCCGGGGGCGAAGAAGCGGGAGACGAAGTCGTGGCCGAGCCCGGACGTACGGGCGGGCGCCGTGACGGTGACGCCCCGCAGGTCCGCGCCCCCGGCGCCGCCGCCGCGCAGCACGGCGGCCACGGCGGCCTGGTCGGGGCGCACGGCGCGGACGGCGTCCTCGTCGGCCAGCACGGTCAGCAGGTCGCCCAACGCGCCCGTGTGGTACGTCGCTTCGGGCTCGGCCCCCAGTGCCGCCGCCAGCCCGTCGGGCACGAGCGTCGCCGTGTGCGGCGCCGCCGGGAAGTCGAGGGTGAGGTCACCCCCGGGCCCCGCCTCGGCGGACAGGACGCCGCTGAAGCGGCTGTGGAACCGTACGGTGCCGGTGGCACCCCGCGCCGTACGCAGCACGTGCGCGGTCGCGAGCGTGGCGTGCCCGCACAGGCCGACCTCCTTGACGGGGGTGAACCAGCGCAACTCCCAGTCGGCGGCGGGCTCCCCGGGCGCGGACTCCGTGGCGGCGGGCTCCCCGCCGCCCTCACCCGCCGGGAGCGGCCGGGCGAAGGCCGTCTCCGAGTGGTTCATCTCGGCGGCCACCCGCTGCAACCAGCCGTCGTCCGGCCACTCCGCGCCGGGCAGCAGGCACACACCCGCAGGATTCCCGGCGAACGGCCGGTCGGTGAACGCGTCGACGACGTGGATACGGAGGACGGGAGCCCCGGCGGGGCGGGCGGAGGAAGACATACGGGCAAACTAGCCGCGCCCCGCGTACGTCCGACAGCCCGTCCGGGCCGTACGGACGTACGCGGGGCGCACCGGGCACGAGGGCCCCTGGATCAGACGGGACGGACCGTACGGCGGCCCGCCCGGCGGGCTACGGGGCCGACGCCCCGCTGCCACCCGCCCCGTACGGGCGGGTGATCGCCTCCATGCCGTGCCCCGAGGGGTCCTTGAAGTACACGCCCCGGCCGCCGTCGTTGCGGTTGATCTCGCCGGGCCGCTTCCAGTGCGGATCGGCGGCGTAGTCGACGCCCCCGTCCTTGATCCGCTGGAAGATCCCGTCGAACTCCTCCTCGGAGACGAGGAAGGCGTAGTGCTGCATGACGATCAGCGAGGGATCGAGGGTCGCGAAGTCGAGCGTGACCCCGTTGCTCGTGGCGACCGGGACGAACGGGCCCCACTCGGACCCGACCTCCAAGTCGAGGATGTGCGCGAGGAACTGCGCGGAAGCCCGGTTGTCACGGGAGTGGACGATGGTGTGGTTCAGTTCGACCGACACGGTGGAATGCCTCCAACAGGCATCTCACGGGCACCTCCACGCCTCACCCGGCCGGTGACCGACGCGCGATGCCGTACCGACGATCGTAGATCGGCACCACGCCCCGTGTCACACGCGATACGTACCGCGCCCGTCGATCCGTACGCCCCCGTACCGACCCGCGCCCCGGCCGTACGGCTCCCACACCGGCCGTACGGGCTCACACACCGGCGCAACGGCGCACTCCCGCCGGAGCACGGGGCCGAAGGGTACGGGCGTGCGACCCGTGTGCCCCGGCGAACCGCCGGGACGGCCGTCCCTCCGTCCACAGGACCCCCACGCGGCCGGTACCCCCGCTAACGTCGTGTGAGGGGACAATGCACTGACGGCGGTTGACGGCGGTCGACAGCCGGGAATTGCTGAGAGTTGGGCCGAGAGGTGAGGGGCACGTCCGGCATGAGCGTTGAGGGAGCACGTCCGGCATGAGCATCGGCGGCGACGGGTACGACGAGCGTGGTCGTACGGGCGGCGAGGCGGGCCCGGCGAGACGGCGCGGCGCGACCGGCGGCTCCACGTACGGCACGGGCACGCGCACACGACTGCCGGGCGAGGACGGCGACGTGTACGGCGTCGGCCGACGCCCCGGCGGACGCCCCGGCCGCAGCCTGATCACCGTCGTGGGCGTGGTCGTGCTGCTCGTCGCGGCCATCGCGTTCGCCAACCGCGGCGGCGGAGGCGGCGGTTCGGGCCCCGACGGCGACAGTGGCAAGGGCGGCCGCGACGCGGCGCGGCCCACGGCCCCGACGGGCGAGAAGCCGGTCGACGGCAAGGACACGACGACGGGCATCCCCTCCGGCTTCGCGCGCTCGGAGCAGGGCGCGCAGAGCGCGGCGGCGAACTACATGGTCGCCCTCGGAGGCACCGGCATGTTCGACGACACGGCCAGAAGCCGGATCGTCGACGCCGTCTACGCCCCGGACCTCGCCGCCAAGCGCCGGGCCGCGCTCGACAAGGTCTACGAGAACCCCGCGTTCCTCAAGCGCATCGGGCTCGACGAGAACGGAGCGACCCCCTCGGGGCTCGACTTCATCTCGCGTGTCATCCCGGTGGGCACGCGGATCGTGGACTACGGCGGAAGCAGCGCGAAGGTCAGCGTCTGGTACTCGTCGTTGTTCGGACTCGCTGGCGACGACTCCAAGAACCCGGTCACGGAGAGCTGGTTCACCACCACCTTCGACCTGAAACAGACCGGCGGCGACTGGAAGGTGGTCGACTTCGAGCAGAAGGATGGGCCGACACCGGTCGGCAGGGACCAACAAGCCTCTCGTGCCGAGGAGATGACTGAGGCCGTGGAAGGGTTCGGAGGTTTCACCTATGCCCGTTGACACACGCCGGTTCCTGTCCGCCGCCTCCCTCGTGGCCGGCGCCCAGGCCGCCGCGGTGGTGCTGGCCACGCGCGCCGTGGCGGCGCCGTCGCCCGAGCCGGAGGACGACCCGTGCGACGAGGTCCGCGGACCGGCACGGGAGTTCTGCGACAGCGACGGCGGGGGCGGCGGTGGAGGCGGCCAGCAGCCCGAGCCCGAGTATCTGGTCGACCCCCTCAACTCCCTCGCCAAGGGCTTCGCCGAAGCCGCCGCCTGGACCATCCGCAAGCTCTCCGACCTGGTCAACGAGACGTCCACGGTCGACTTCACCAACACCGCGTTCCTCCGCCAGTACGCCATCGTGTTCGCCGCCTCGACGATCCTCACGCTCGTCCTGTGGCTGCTCGCGGTGGCCAAACGGGCCGTGCGCGGCGTGCCGTTCGTCGAGGCGTTCACCGAGGCGATCGGCTTCCTCTGGCTGGTCGTGCTGGCCTCCGCGTTCACGCCGCTCGTGCTCTACACCGTGGTCACCGCGACCGACTCGGTGACCACCGCCGTCTCCTCGGGCACGGACGGCGACACCGACGCGTTCTTCGGCACGTTCGCCAAGTCCCTGGAGAAGGGCACGGGCATCGGCGGCGGCCCGATCATGCTGATCCTCGTCTCCCTCATCTCCGTCATCGCCGCCGGCGTCCTCTACCTGGAGCTGGTCCTGCGGGCGACGCTGCTGTACGTGGGCGCGCTGCTCGGCACGGCGGTGTACGCGGGCCTGGTCGACAAGAACCTGTGGGGCAAGGTCCGCCGCTGGGCGGGCATCATGATCGCGGTCATCCTGGTCAAACCGGTGATCATGATCGTGCTCAGCCTGGCCAGCGCGCTGACGACGTCCGAGGGGGACAACTCGGTCTCGGCCATCGTGTCCGGCCTCGCCATCATCCTCCTCGCCATCTTCGCCTCCGCGATGATCTACCGCTTCGTGCCCGGCTTCGGCGACGAGATCGTCAACTACCGCAACGCCAGCCAGGACGCGGCCTCCCGCAACGCCGCCGCGATCGTCGCGTCCCCCGCGACGACCCTCCGGCAGGGCATCAACACCCACGGCGCGCGCGGCGGTGGCGGTGGCGCCGTCGTCGCGGGCGGCGGCGGTGGTGGTGACGGCGGCGGCTCGGCCCGCCCGTCCAGCCCCGTGTCGGGCGGCGTCGCCGCGCACAGCAAGCGCGCGGGCGAGGGCGGCGGCGGGGCGGCCGCCGCGAAGCCGACGCCCGCGCCCCGGCGCCCCGCCGACCGCGCCACGACCAACACCCCGCACGCCCACCGCAATCCCCGCAGCAACCGACCCGGAGGTGATCGCGGGTGACCACCTCTTCCCACAGCGTCGCGCCGCGCCGCACGTACATGATCGGCCGCGCCCGGCCAAACGCCATCGTCGGAAAGAACCGGGAGACCGGCGAGATCGCGATGATCATCACCGGCGCCTTCCTGGGCATGATGAGCGGCCTGCTCGTGCCGGTGCTCTCCGTGCGCATCCCCGCCCTGGTCGGCTTCCCGATGCTGGCGCTGGCGATGGTGTACGTGCCGTACCGCGGCCGGACGCTCTACAAGTGGTTCGAGATCGACCGGAGTTTCCGCCGGATGACCCGCAGCGGCGGTACGTACCGCTCCGGTTCCCCCGAGGCGGGCACCCGGCTGGACGGCCGCGAGGTGGAGGTCGGCCCGCCGCCCGGCGTCGGCCGCATCACGTGGCTGTCGGCGCCGTTCGGGCCGGACGAGATCGCCGTGCTGCTGCACGCGGACCGGCGTACGGTCACCGCGGCGATCGAGATCGAGGGGCCGGGCGTCGGACTGCGCGACAGCGAGGACCAGGAGGCCCTGGTCGACCGCTTCGGCACGCTCCTGAAGCACGTCGCGAACGGCGACGGCTTCGTCACCCGCCTCCAGATCCTCGCCCGTACGCTCCCCGCCGACCCCGACGCGCACGCCAAGGACATCGCCCAGCGGGGCGACGACCGCGCGGCGCCGTGGCTCCAGGAGTCGTACGAGCAGCTCCAGTCGATGGTCTCCACCTCCAGCGAGCAGCACCGCGCGTACCTGGTCGCCTGCATGCACTACGGCCGCGAGCTGGCCGCCGAGGGCGCGGCCGTCGCGAAGGCGGCCCGCGTCCCCTCCGGCGGCCCGGGTGGTCGGCGCAACCGCCCGCAGCGGATGACCAAGGACGAGGGCCTGGCGGTCGTCATGGCCCGCGAGTTGACCGACATCTGCGCGCGCCTGGCGGAGGCCGACATCCGGGTACGCCAGCCGCTGGGGCAGGCCCGCATGGGATCGCTGATCCACTCCATGTACGACCCGGACCACCCCATCGACCACATCCAGGCGATGACGAAGCGGAACGCCTGGCCCGCGGAGCTGGACGCGCTGGAGCCCACCTACCTCCGGGCGAAGACCCGGGAGTCGGTGACCCGCGCCCCCTGGTGCCACTCCACGGCCTGGGTGAAGGAGTGGCCGATGACCCCGGTGGGCGTCAACTTCCTCGCCCCGCTGCTCGTCCACACCCCCGACGTGATCCGCACGGTCGCGGTGGTGATGGACCTGGAGCCCACGGAGCTGGCCATCGAGCGGATGCTGACCGAGAAGACCAACGACGAGGCGGAAGCGAGCCGTCAGGCGAAGATGAACCGTACGGTCGACCCCCGCGACGTCGCCGCCCACGGCCGCGTCGACCAGCGCGGCGAGGACCTGGCGAGCGGCGCGGCCGGGGTCAACCTCGTCGGGTACATCACGGTCTCCTCGCGCACCCCGGAGGCCCTGGCCCGGGACAAGCGGACGATCCGCGCGTCGGCCGGCAAGTCGTACCTGAAGCTGGAGTGGTGCGACCGCGAGCACCACCGCGCGTTCGTGAACACCCTGCCGTTCGCCACCGGCATCCGGCGCTGAGAGGAGGAGGACGGGCATGTCAGCCGTACGAGATCCACTGACCGCGATCACCGAGGCGTTCACCAGCTTCCTCTTCGGCAAGACCGAGACGACGCGCCTCCCGGTGCGCACGTCCACGGGCCAGGCCCAGGCGGTGTACCTGCCGACGGCCGCTCCCGGGCTCGGTGACTCCGGCGTGATCATCGGCCGCGAGGTCTACAGCGGGAAGGGGTACATCTACGACCCGTTCCAGCTGTACGGCCAGCAACTCCCCGCCCCCCACTGGCTGGTGCTGGGCGAGTCCGGCAACGGCAAGTCGGCGCTGGAGAAGACGTACGTGCTGCGCCAGCTCCGCTTCCGCGACCGGCAGGTCGTGGTGCTGGACGCGCAGGGCGAGGACGGCGTCGGCGAGTGGAACCTGATCGCCGAGGAGATGGGCATCACGCCCATCCGCCTCGACCCCACCGCCGCGCTCGACCAGGGCATACGTCTCAACCCGTTGGACCCGGCGATCACCACCACCGGGCAGCTGGCGCTGCTCCGCACGATCATCGAGGTGGCGATGGGGCACGGCCTGGACGAGCGTTCCGGTTTCGCCCTGAAGGTGGCCCACTCGTACGTCAACGCGACGAGCGGCGACCGGCAGCCCGTCCTCACCGACATCGTGGAGCAACTCCGCCACCCCGAGCCGGAGTCGGCGCAGGCGATGAACGTCGCGCTGGAGGACGTACGCGCCTGGGGCCTCGACGTGGCGCTCGTCCTGGACCGGCTGGTCGACGGCGACCTGCGCGGCATGTTCGACGGCCCGACGACCGTGGGCATCGACCTGGACGCCCCGCTGATCGTCTTCGACCTCTCGCACATCGACCGGAACTCGATCGCGATGCCCATCCTGATGGCCATCGTGGGCGTCTGGCTGGAGCACACCTGGATCAGGCCCGACCGCCGGAAGCGCATCTTCCTGGTGGAGGAGGCGTGGCACATCATCAACAGCCCGTTCGTGGCGCAGCTGTTCCAGCGGCTGCTGAAGTTCGGGCGTCGGCTGGGCCTGTCGTTCGTGGCGGTGGTGCACCACCTGTCGGACGTGGTCGACGGGGCGGCGGCGCGCGAGGCCGCCGCCATCCTCAAGATGGCCTCGACGCGCACGATCTACGCCCAGAAGGCGGACGAGGCGAGAGCCACCGGCAAGGTGCTCGGGCTGCCGCGCTGGGCCGTCGAGATCATCCCGACGCTGTCGCCGGGCATCGCCGTCTGGGACGTCAACGGCAACGTGCAGGTCGTCAAGCACCTGATCACCGAGGCCGAACGGCCGCTCGTCTTCACCGACCGCGCCATGACGGAGTCGTCGGTCGCGCACGCGTTGGCGGCGGGCCCCTCGGGACGACCGGCCGGGCCCTCGCTGGACGAGGCGTTGGAGGCGGAGGCGGAGGCACGCGCGATGGCCATGGAGCACATGTCGGGTCCGGGTGGCCCGGGACCGCACGGGAGAGCTGACGGCTCCTCCGAGTCGACGGTGGCCTGACCGTGCCGCCGTACGAACAGCGGGGCGGACGGGGACGCGGCGGTCCGCGACGCGGTGGCCTGAGGCACGGGAGTCAGGGGCGCGGGCCGGGCGGGGCGGGACGCCCACCCCGGTCGTACCCGCCACCGGCCCCGCGTACGGCACCGCCAGCGGGCCCGTCGACGACGGGCGGGCGCGGCATACCGGACGGGCTGCTGATCGGCGTGCTCGCGTTCGTCCTCGGGATGGCCGTGCTGACCTGGACCGCGACGGGCCTCGCCGGGCTGTTCGCCCACGGCTCCTGGCCGGACGGCGTGAGCTTCGCGCGCACGCCGACGGCCATCAGCGCACTCCTCCACGAGCCGCACGACATGGCCGCCGCCTGGCCGGAGACCCCGGCCCGCCAGCTGTCGGGGTACGGGCTGTTCTGGGGCATCCTCATCAGCCAGCTGATGGTGCTGATCGTGCTCACCGTGTTCGTCCTGGGCACGCTGGCGCGCTGGCGCGCCGTGCGCCAGGCCGCGCGGGAGGAGGCGGAGGACGAGAGCTTCCCGCCGAGCCCCGAGGGCCACGCGTACGGGTACGGGTACGAGCGGCACCCCGGTCACGGACCGGGCCCTTATGGCGGAACGGCGGCGTACGGGCAGCAGGGGCCGCCACCGCCCGCCCCCGACGCGTACCCGGACCCGTACCCGGACGTGGCCCACCCGGCGGCCCCCACGGCGCCGTACACGCCCCCGCGGGCTCCCCGTACGGCACCGGCCGCCGCGGAGGCCGTACCCGCTCCGACTCCCGCCCCCGAGGCCGTGCCGGACGACGCCCCGGACGCCGAACAGGACGGCGGCGCCCCCACAGCCGTCCTGCCCACCGTGACCGCTCCACGGCCCGCCGCCCCCGACGGCCTGCTCGTCGCACCCCCGGCGGAGGCGGCCGTGCGGGCCGTGTGCGAGGCGGAGGGCGCCGTGCTGGTCGTCACCGGCGACCCCGCCCTGTACGAGGACACCGTCGGCTCCCGCACCGGGATCGGCCCGGCGCACGTCTTCGACCCGGCCCAACTCACCACCGCCGCCACCCGGTTGCGCTGGGCCCCGCACCGCGACTGCGAGGACATGCCCACGGCCCGTACGCGCGCCGCGGCACTCCTCGCCCCCGTACGCAGCCCGGCCCGCGCCGACGCCGCCGTCCACGACGCCGCGGAGACGCTGCTGCGCTGCTGGCTGCACGCGGCCGCGGTGGCGGGCGAGCCGTTCCGGCAGGTGCACCGGTGGGCGCTCAGCGGCTCGTCGAAGGACGCCGTCCGGATACTGCGTACGAAGACCGGCGCCACCTCCGGGTCCGCGGGCGAGCTGGAGGCGACCCTCACCGCCCACGCGGAACGCCGCGAGGCCGCCACCGACCTCGTACGCCTCGCCCTCAACTCCCTCTCCCAGCTGCACATCCGCAACGCCTGCACGCCCTCACGCGCGGACCGGATCGCCTGGGATTCGTTCATCGCCGAAACGGGCACGCTGTACGTGGTGGGTGAGCCTCTCGAGGCGCCGCACCGCGGTGATCCGGCCGCGATGCCCCTCGTCACCGCACTCGCCTCAGCCGTGGTCGAGCACGGCCGCCGCACGGCCGAACGGTCGCCCGCCGGTCGGCTCGACCCACCACTCACCGTGGTCCTGGACCACCCGGCGACGGTCGCGCCCCTCCCCGAGCTGACGTCGCTCCTCGCGGACGGCGCGGCCTCCGGGGTACGCACGGTGGCCCTGGTCCGCTCCGAGGAGCAACTCCGCACCTGGTGGCCGGAGATCCTGCGCGGCCGCTGAACGCCGGTCCGACGTACGGTCCGACGCGCGATCCCACGTACGGTTCCCGCTGCCGGATCAGCGGCCGGGAGTCGCGGGGCGGCGCTCCAACGCGTAGACGTGGCAGCGCCCGTACGGCGGACGGGTGTGCGGCTCGGACTCGCCGGTGGGCGTGAAGCCGAGACGTGTGTAGAAGGCGCGTGCGCGGTCGTTCCGTTCGTGCACGTCGAGTTGGAGCCGTACGACGTCGTCGCGGGCGAAGGCCCACCGCTCCGCGGCGGCGAACAGCGCGGCGGCGATGCCCGAACCGCGGTGCTCCGCGCGGAGATAGACACCGACGACGGACGCGGTGTCGTCCCGCGCGAGGACGGTCACCATCCCCGCCCACGACGGCGTCTCCGCCGGAGCCGTCACGGGGGTCGGTGCGGTCGTCTCGGCGACGAACGTCGTGACGCGGCGCCCGTCCCCGCCCTGCCCCTCCGTGCCGTACCCCTGCGCCGCCCGCTGCCGCCAGAAGCTGTCGGGTCGACCGGCAGCCACCTCGTACCGTTCGCTGAACGCCACGGGCGCCACGGGGTCCGCCAGCGCCGCCAACCGCAGCTCCTTGAGCCGTCGCCAGTCCTCCCCGCGCACCTGCCTGATCCGGAAGCCGTCTGCCATCCGCCCATCCTGGCCGCTCCGGCATCACCACGCCCCCGATTAAACGTGGGCACGCGAAAAGGGGTCTTGTCGGACAATGCCCGACAAGACCCCTTCTCTCAATGATTGTTCGGCGGTGTCCTACTCTCCCACGAGGTCCCCCTCGCAGTACCATCGGCGCAGAAAGGCTTAGCTTCCGGGTTCGAAATGTAACCGGGCGTTTCCCTCACGCTATAACCACCGAAACCCAACCCAACACGCCGTATATGGCGGTTGTGGTCTCAGAAACCACACAGTGGACGCGAACATCTAAGGACAAGCCCTCGGCCTATTAGTACCGGTCAACTCCACCCATTACTAGGCTTCCATATCCGGCCTATCAACCCGGTCATCTCCCGGGAGCCTTAACCCCACCAAGGGGGTGGGAGCCCTCATCTCGAAGCAGGCTTCCCGCTTAGATGCTTTCAGCGGTTATCCTTCCCGAACGTAGCCAACCAGCCATGCCCTTGGCAGAACAACTGGCACACCAGAGGTCCGTCCGTCCCGGTCCTCTCGTACTAGGGACAGCCCTTCTCAAGACTCCTACGCGCGCAGCGGATAGGGACCGAACTGTCTCACGACGTTCTAAACCCAGCTCGCGTACCGCTTTAATGGGCGAACAGCCCAACCCTTGGGACCGACTCCAGCCCCAGGATGCGACGAGCCGACATCGAGGTGCCAAACCATCCCGTCGATATGGACTCTTGGGGAAGATCAGCCTGTTATCCCCGGGGTACCTTTTATCCGTTGAGCGACGGCGCTTCCACAAGCCACCGCCGGATCACTAGTCCCGACTTTCGTCCCTGCTCGACCCGTCAGTCTCACAGTCAAGCTCCCTTGTGCACTTACACTCACCACCTGATGACCAACCAGGCTGAGGGAACCTTTGGGCGCCTCCGTTACTCTTTAGGAGGCAACCGCCCCAGTTAAACTACCCACCAGACACTGTCCCCGATCCGGATCACGGACCCAGGTTAGACATCCAGCACGACCAGAGTGGTATTTCAACAACGACTCCACAACCGCTGGCGCGGCCACTTCACAGTCTCCCACCTATCCTACACAAGCCGAACCGAACACCAATATCAAGCTATAGTAAAGGTCCCGGGGTCTTTCCGTCCTGCTGCGCGAAACGAGCATCTTTACTCGTACTGCAATTTCACCGGGCCTATGGTTGAGACAGTCAAGAAGTCGTTACGCCATTCGTGCAGGTCGGAACTTACCCGACAAGGAATTTCGCTACCTTAGGATGGTTATAGTTACCACCGCCGTTTACTGGCGCTTAAGTTCTCAGCTTCACCAGAACGAATACTGATTAACCGGTCCCCTTAACGTTCCAGCACCGGGCAGGCGTCAGTCCGTATACATCGCCTTACGGCTTCGCACGGACCTGTGTTTTTAGTAAACAGTCGCTTCTCGCTGGTCTCTGCGGCCACACCCAGCTCACCAAGAAAATTGGATCACCAGACGTGGCCCCCCTTCTCCCGAAGTTACGGGGGCATTTTGCCGAGTTCCTTAACCATAGTTCACCCGAACGCCTCGGTATTCTCTACCAGACCACCTGAGTCGGTTTAGGGTACGGGCCGCCGTACGACATCGCTAGAGGCTTTTCTCGACAGCATAGGATCATCCACTTCACCACAATCGGCTCGGCATCAGGTCTCACCCACAAGTTGCACGGATTTACCTGCACAACGGGCTACACCCTTACCCCGGGACAACCACCGCCCGGGCTGGACTACCTTCCTGCGTCACCCCATCACTCACCTACTACAGACTTGGACCGTCGGCTCCACCACACCCCAACACCCCGAAGGGAGCTGGAGCGGCTTCACGGACTTAGCATCACCTGATTCAGCGTTGGTCGCCACACAGCGGGTACCGGAATATCAACCGGTTATCCATCGACTACGCCTGTCGGCCTCGCCTTAGGTCCCGACTTACCCTGGGCAGATCAGCTTGACCCAGGAACCCTTAGTCAATCGGCGCGCACGTTTCCCACGTGCGTATCGCTACTCATGCCTGCATTCTCACTCGTGAACCGTCCACAACTCGCTTCCACGGCTGCTTCACCCGGCACACGACGCTCCCCTACCCATCCGAGCCCCCGTTAGAGGTTAATGCTCGAATGACATGACTTCGGCGGTGTGCTTGAGCCCCGCTACATTGTCGGCGCAGAATCACTTGACCAGTGAGCTATTACGCACTCTTTCAAGGATGGCTGCTTCTAAGCCAACCTCCTGGTTGTCTCTGCGACTCCACATCCTTTCCCACTTAGCACACGCTTAGGGGCCTTAGTCGATGCTCTGGGCTGTTTCCCTCTCGACCATGGAGCTTATCCCCCACAGTCTCACTGCCGTGCTCTCACTTACCGGCATTCGGAGTTTGGCTAAGGTCAGTAACCCGGTAAGGCCCATCGCCTATCCAGTGCTCTACCTCCGGCAAGAAACACACGACGCTGCACCTAAATGCATTTCGGGGAGAACCAGCTATCACGGAGTTTGATTGGCCTTTCACCCCTAACCACAGGTCATCCCCCAGGTTTTCAACCCTGGTGGGTTCGGGCCTCCACGACCTCTTACAGCCGCTTCACCCTGCCCATGGCTAGATCACTCCGCTTCGGGTCTTGAACACGCTACTCAGACGCCCTCTTCGGACTCGCTTTCGCTACGGCTCCCCCACAACGGGTTAACCTCGCAACATGCCGCAAACTCGCAGGCTCATTCTTCAAAAGGCACGCAGTCACCACACCGAATGCAAGCACTCGATGCTAGGCTCCCACGGCTTGTAGGCACACGGTTTCAGGTACTCTTTCACTCCCCTCCCGGGGTACTTTTCACCATTCCCTCACGGTACTATCCGCTATCGGTCATCAGGGAATATTTAGGCTTAACGGGTGGTCCCGCCAGATTCACACAGGATTTCTCGGGCCCCATGCTACTTGGGTGGCCATCAAAGTGAGTCATGAATGTTTCAGCTACGGGGGTCTTACCCTCTACGCCGGGCCTTTCGCATGCCCTTCGCCTACACCCACAATTTTTTACTCACCGACCGTCCGGCAGAACGATCAAGACAACTCCCACAACCCCGCATGCGCAACCCCTGCCGGGTATCACACACATACGGTTTAGCCTCATCCGGTTTCGCTCGCCACTACTCCCGGAATCACTGTTGTTTTCTCTTCCTGCGGGTACTGAGATGTTTCACTTCCCCGCGTTCCCTCCACACACCCTATACATTCAGGTGCGGGTGACAGCCCATGACGACTGCCGGGTTTCCCCATTCGGACATCCCCGGATCAAAGCTCGGTTGACAGCTCCCCGGGGCCTATCGCGGCCTCCCACGTCCTTCATCGGTTCCTGATGCCAAGGCATCCACCGTGCGCCCTTAAAAACTTGGCCACAGATGCTCGCGTCCACT
>NZ_RCHV01000002.1:2850000-3887500 GCF_003665095.1 Streptomyces sp. Z26
TCGGGGTCACGCTCCCGGGTGACCAGCCCCTCCGCGAGCATCCGGTCGATGCGGTGCGTCATGGCCGCCGGGGTGAGGCCGAGGCGGCGGGCGAGGGTGCCCGGCCAGAGCTGGTACGGCTCGCCCGCCATGACGAGTTCGCGCAGCACCTCCCACTCCGAGCTGTTCAGTTCGAGCGTGGCGAGCTGGCGCCGGTACGCGACGGCCAGGCGGCGGTCGAGGCGGCTGATCGCGTTGACGACCTTCTCCACCTGGGGGTCCAGGTCGCGGAACTCGCGCTGGTAGATCGCGATCTGCTCGTCGATGGACGGGGGGAGGTCCGGCATGGCCGGAGTATGCCACGGAACCGATTAGCCTCTAAGGCTTGCCGTATGTACTCTTTAGCTTCGAACTTTAGGTTCGAACTCTCGTGACGACCTCAGGGTCCCCGGGGCGGCCGACGCGACCGCCCCGGGGCCCCTCGACGACCTGGGAAGGTGAGTGTGACCACCGCGATGGGCGCGACCCTGCGCCGGATTCAGCTCGGGAACGCACTGGCGGCGTTCGGCAGCGGCTTCACCGTTCCGTACCTCTTCCTCTACGTGGCGGAGGTACGGCATCTGGGCGCGGGCACGGCGGGTGTCGTGCTCGCCGTGTTCGCCGCCGCCGCGTTGTTCGTACTGCCGCTCGTCGGCCGCGTCATCGACCGACGCGGGCCGATGCCCGTCGCGATGGGCGGCGTGGTCGCGGCGTCCGGCGGCGCCCTGGGGCTGGGGCTGGCGAGCAGCGGGCCGTCCGTACTGGCGAGTGCCGCGCTGATGGGCGCGGGCGTGGCCGTGCTCCAGCCGGCGCTGGCCACGATGATCGTGTGGTGCTCGACGACGGCGACGCGGTCGCGCGCGTTCGCCACGCAGTTCTTCCTCAACAACCTGGGGATGGGCGTCGGCGGGCTGCTCGGCGGTCAGATCGTGGACGAGCACCGGCCGGGCACGTTCACGACGCTGTTCTGCGTCGAGGCCGTGATGTTCCTCGTGCTGGCGGCGGTGCTGCTGACCGTGCGGTTGCCGGAGGCCGTGAGCATGGACGCGTCCGTGCCCGGTGACGACGGTGCCGCGGGGGGCGGCTGGCGGCAGTTGGTCGCGCACCGGGCGATGCTGCTGCTGTGCGTCATGGGGTTCGTGCTGTTCTTCACCTGCTACGGGCAGTTCGAGTCCGGGCTGCCCGCGTACGGCGTCGAGGTCACCGGGATCTCCACGGCCACGCTGGGTGTCGCGCTGTTCGCCAACACCGCGGTGATCGCGCTCGCGCAGTTCGTGGTGCTGCGGCTGGTCGAGGGCAGGCGGCGCAGCCGGGTCGTGGCGCTCGTCGGGCTGGTCTGGACGGTGGCGTGGCTGGCGGCCGGGTTCTCCGGGCTGGTGCCGCACGTGCAGGGGGTGGCGACGGCGCTGCTGATCTCCACGTACATGCTGTTCGGGCTCGGTGAGTCGATGCTGTCGCCGACGGTCGCGCCGCTCGTCGCGGACCTGGCGCCGCGTCGGATGGTCGGGCAGTACAACTCGGCGTTCGCCCTGGTGAAGCAGTTGGGTGTGGCGGTCGGTCCGGCCGTGGGCGGTCTGTTGGCGGCGCACGGCGCGTACACCGTGTACATCGGGCTGCTGGTCCTCTGCTCGCTCGGCGTCACCGTGCTCGCGCTGCGGCTGGGGCGCCACCTCACGCTGGAGCAGGACGACCCGTCGCGCGCGGTGCGTACGGACGTACGCGCCGGGGCGCCCACGGGCGCGGGCGCGGTGGAGCCGCGCGTCGCCGCGTCCGTCGGCTGACGGAGGGTCCGGACCGGGCACCGGGGAAGGGCGGTCGCGTCACACGACGTGGCCGCCCTTCCCGTACGTCCACGGCCCGTACGTCCACGGCGCGCGCCTCACTCCTCCGGCAGCGCGAACTCGCACCACACCGCCTTGCCCCCGCCGGGCGTACGGCGCGTGCCCCACGTCGAGGCGATCGTGGCGACGATGGAGATGCCGCGCCCCGCCTCGTCCGCCGGCTCCGCGCGGCGGCGGCGCGGCAAGTGGTCGTCGCCGTCGGTGACCTCGACGGTCAGCCGCCGGTCCGTACGGCGCAGCCGCAGGCGCATGGGCGGGGTGCCGTGCTGGAGGGAGTTGGCGACCAGTTCGCTGGCCGCGAGGACACCGAGGTCGTGCAGCTCGGTCGGGAACCGCCACGACGCGAGGACACCGGACGCGAACGCCCGCGCGCGCGGCGCCGCCTCGGTGCCGCCGAGCAGGTCCAGCGAGGCGCCGCGGAACAGCTCCGCCTCGTGCCCCGTACGGGCCGGGTGCTGGAGGACGAGGACGGCCACGTCGTCGTCGTGCTCGGCGGTGATGCGCATCGCGCGGAGCATCCGGTCGCAGATGACCTGCGGGCTGCCGGACGCGCCCGCGAACGCCCGTTCCAGCGCGGCGATCCCGTCGTCGATGTCGGCGTCGCGGCGCTCGACGAGCCCGTCGGTGTAGAGGACGGCGGTGGCGCCCTCCTCCAGCGGGACGGAGCCGGAGCTGTGCATCCAGCCGCCGGTGCCCAGGGGTGGGCCGGTGGGCTCGGCGGTGGCGTGGACGGTGCCGTCGGCGTCCCGTACGAGGATCGGGAGGTGGCCCGCGGAGGCGTAGTTGAGGCGTCCCTCGTGCGGGTCGTGGACGGCGTAGACGCAGGTCGCGATCTGGCTGGCGTCGATCTCGGCGGCGAGCCCGTCGAGGAGTTGGAGCACCTCGTGCGGCGGGAGGTCGAGGCGGGCGTACGCGCGGACCGCTGTACGCAGCTGGCCCATGACGGCGGCGGCGCGCACGCCGCGGCCCATGACGTCGCCGATGACCAGGGCCGTACGCCCGGCGCCGAGGGTGATCACGTCGTACCAGTCGCCGCCGACGGCCGCGTCGGTGCCGCCCGGTTGGTACGTGGCGGCGACGCGCAGCTCGTCGGGCTGCTCCAACTCCTGCGGGAGCAGGCTGCGTTGCAGGGTGACGGCGGCCTCGCGCTGGCGGCGTTCGCTGGACCGCAGCCGCTCGGCGGACTCCACCTGGTCGGTGACGTCCGCGGCGAAGATGAGGACGCCCGCGGCCTCGCTGGTGGTGATGGGGGTGCAGGTGAACGTGTAGTACCCGGTGCGGTCGCGGCCCTGCACGCGGCGGGACTTGACGGTGCGCGGGCGGCCGCTGCGCAGCACCTGGTCCATGAGGGGCAGCAGGCCCAGCTCCTCCAGCTCGGGGAGCGCGGTGCGGGCCGGGCCGCCGGGGGTGCGGGGGCCGAACACCTGGGCGTACGCGTCGTTGACGTACGCGATGCGGTGGTCGGCGCCGTACACGACGGCGGCGAGGGCGGGCACCTCACCGAGGAGGTCGTGGACGGAGAGGGCGTCGAGGCTGCGGGCGACGCCCTCGGGCGCGCGGTCCGTGCCCTCCGGCGGGGGCGGCGCGTCCGCCGCCGGACCGGGCGCGCGGGTGCCGTCGTCGGTGCCGCGGGCGGCGGGGACGGTGCCGGTGAGTCCACCGGCGTCGGCGTCGGCGGGCTCCGGGTCGGGGTCGGACGCGGGGCCGGGGGCGGCCGGCTGCCGCGTCTTCTCCGGCTTCACCGACTTCGCCGTCCTGGCTCCCCGCACCAGCTTGGCCGATCTCGTCGGCTTCGCCGCCTTCGCCGCCTTCGCCGCCTTGGTCGCCGCCTGGTCGGCGGCGCCGCGCCGCTGTGTGCCGGGCAGCCGGGGGCTCCAGCGCGTGAAGTTCACGTCGTCCGATTCCTCGCGTTCGTCCTGTGCGTCGCGTCGTGCGCGGGCGCCGCGATGTCCGCGTCGCCCGCTCCGGTCCTGTCCGGGGGGCCGGTCCCGTGCGGGGGCCGGTCCCGTACGGACCACCGGCCCGTGCGGGGGTGCCTGCGTCGCCGTTCGCGGCTATCACTCTTCGCAGGTACGGCCCCACCCATGGTCACATGCCCAGTGTGGCCCACGGCACTGACACCCGTCAGACGCCGCCGTACCGCCGGGAGTTCGTCAGCTCGCCTCGGGGTGCCTGCCGGTGCCCGCGGCCAGCTCGAACTCGGCACGCGGATGCTCCAGCGACCCCAGCGAGACGATCTCCCGCTTGAAGAGACCCGCCAACGTCCACTCGGCCAGCACCCGCGCCTTGCGGTTGAACGTGGGCACGCGGCTCAGGTGGTACGCCCGGTGCATGAACCAGGCCGGATAGCCCTTGAGTTTACGCCCGTACACGTGCGCCACGCCCTTGTGCAGCCCGAGTGAGGCGACGGAACCGGCGTACGAGTGGCGGTAGTCGGCCGGTTCGCCGCCCTTGAGCACGGCCGCGATGTTGTCCGCGAGGCGGCGCGCCTGCCGTACGGCGTGCTGGGCGTTGGGCGCACAGTACGCGTCCGGGTCGCCCTTCGCGCGCGCGGCCACGTCCGGGACGGCCGCGCAGTCGCCCGCGGACCAGGCGTGCTCGGTGCCCTCGACGCGCAGCCGCGCCGTACAGCGCAGCCTGCCGCGCTCGTTGAGCGGGAGACCGGTCGCGGCGAGGATCGGGTGCGGCTTGACGCCAGCGGTCCACACGAGGGTGCGGGTGGGGTGCCGGGAGCCGTCACTGAGGACGGCGACGCGGCCCTCGCAGGAGTCGAGGCGGGTGTCGAGGCGTACGTCGATGTTCCGGCCGCGCAGCTCGCGCAGGGCGTACGCCCCCATCTCCGCGCCGACTTCGGGGAGGATGCGGTCGCTCGCCTCGACGAGCAGGAAGCGTACGTCGTCGGGCTGGAGGTTGTGGTAGTAGCGGCAGGCGTACCGGGCCATGTCCTCCAGCTCGGCGAGTGCCTCGACGCCCGCGTAGCCGCCGCCGACGAAGACGAAGGTGAGGGCGGCGTCGCGGACCTCGGGGTTGCGGGTGGAGGACGCGATGTCGAGCTGTTCGAGGACGTGGTTGCGCAGCCCGATGGCCTCCTCGACGGTCTTGAAGCCGATGCCGTGCTCCGCGAGACCGGGGACGGGGAGGGTGCGCGAGACGGAGCCCGGGGCGAGGACCAGCTCGTCGTAGCGCAGCTCGACGGGGTCCGCGCCCTCCTCGGCGGCGGCCAGCGTCTCGATGCCGGCGACCCGTCGGGCGTGGTCGACGGTTCTCACCTCTCCGGTGACCACCTTGCAGGCGGACAGCGTGCGCCGCAGCGGCACGACGACGTGACGTGGGGAGATCGAGCCCGCGGCGGCCTCGGGCAGGAACGGCTGATACGTCATGTACGGGTCGGGATTGACCACGACGATCTCTGTCTCGCCACGGGCGAGCTGCTGCTTGAGCGAACGCTGGAGGCTGAGCGCGGTATACATGCCCACGTAGCCGCCGCCGGCCACCAGAATGCGTACGGGTTCCTTCGTCACCTGTCCATGACGCACCCGACGCCCGGTGTTTGTCCACAGGTCCGGCGAATTGCGTGCCGAGCGGAGCCACATGGTCCGTTTCGCCCCGGTTCCCGGACGGGACGGAGTTCACGCAGGTCAGGCGAGGTGGCCGGAGGGGGTGTACGGGCCCCGCGGAGCCCCTGTGCGGACGTACGCCAAACGGGGTCGGGGACGCGCGGAAGTGGCCCCCTTCTCTCTTCAGGCGGGCTCAACTATGTTCGTAACCTGACGGGGGCGTCTTGCGACTGACCGCGCCACCGATCGTAAACGGGCGGGGGTCTCCGGGGGGAGACGGATCATTACCGGGGGAACGACTATGCACATTCAGGGGATTCAGGACTCTTCACGTTCGACGCCGCTGCGCGTCGACGCGCAGCGCAATCTCGAACATGTTCTACGCGCGGCACGCGAGGTCTTCGGCGAGCTGGGATACGGCGCGCCGATGGAGGACGTGGCGCGCCGGGCGCGGGTCGGGGTCGGCACGGTCTACCGCAGGTTCCCGAGCAAGGACGTGCTCGTCCGCCGCATCGCGGAGGAGGAGACGGCCCGGCTGACCGAGCAGGCGCAGGCCGCGCTCGGCCACGAACAGCAGCCCTGGGCGGCGCTGTCCAGGTTCCTGCGCACGTCCGTCGCCTCGGGCGCCGGGCGGCTGCTGCCGCCGCGGATACTGCGCACGGACGGGCCCGGCGACGAGCCGGGGACGGGTGTGGGCGCGGGCAAGGGCACCGGGGTCGGCGGGGCGGTGGCGGCGGAGACCGCCGTGGCCTCGGGAGCGGGCGGTGAGGCCGGGAGGTTCGCCACCGGGACCCGGGTGCCGATACAGCGTCAGAGCTGGGCGGATGGGGAATCCACGCTGCGGCTCGTGGACGGGCGCGCGGACGGCCGGATCGAGACGCTGGGGGACGGGCACATGCCCTCGCCCCCGGGCGAACGCGCCTCGTCCGACGGCGAGTTGCGCGCGGCCCCGCACGGGACCCCGGGTGCGAACGGACGGGGTGCCCTGACGGCGGACGGCTTCGAGCTGGCGGACGACGACTCCGGCGCGGCCGAACTGCTCGACGTGGTCGGGCAGTTGGTCGAGCGGGCGCGTTCGGCGGGTGAGCTGCGCACCGATGTGACGGTCGGGGACGTGCTGTTGGTGATAGCGACGGCCGCGCCGATGCTGCCCGACGCCAACCAGCAGGCGGCGGCGTCGAATCGGCTGCTCGACATCCTGCTGGAGGGCCTGCGTTCGCGCCCGATGGTGTGACGCCGACGGCCGGGGCACACGTACGGGTGACCCCGGCGGGGAACGGGGGGCGATTCACCCTGGACGGTTGGATGCTGTGCGTGCCGGCCTCCGGGTGTGCCCCCTGTGGCACGCTTGCCCGGAGTTCGGCGGCGACAGCAGCTTCGGGGGGTGCCGGTAGTGGGCGTTGAGGGGCGTGGGGACCAGCGCACGGACGGCGACGGGGCCGGGGACGGGACGACTCCGCCGCGCTCCGCCACCGTGCCCGGTCAGGGCGGCCCCAGCGACCCGGCGGGACACGCCGGGGCGGCGGACCCCGCCGTCCCGGAGGAGTCCGGGGACGCGGCGGGTACGGACGCGGCTGACGCGGGGACGGGCGACGCGGGGACGGACGCGGATACGGCTGGCGCGGATACGGACACGGCTGACGCGGGCGCGGAGCGGACCGAGGACGAACCGGCCGCCGAGGGCGACGGGTCGGCACCGTCCGTACCGCAGCAGCGCGCGGGCGGGCGTGCCCTCGGTGACGCCGGGCCCGACGCGGCCCTCCTCGCGCGGATGCGCGGCGGTGACACGGACGCCTACGACGAGCTGTACCGCCGTCACGCGGACGCCGTCCGCCGCTACGCCCGCACCTGCTGCCGCGACTCGCACACCGCCGAGGACCTGACGAACGAGGTCTTCGCCCGCACCCTCCAGGCCGTACGGGGCGGTTCCGGGCCGGAGACGGCCGTGCGGGCGTACCTGCTGACCTCCGTGCGCCGCGTCGCCGCCGCCTGGACCACGACCGCCAAGCGGGAGCAACTGGTCGAGGACTTCGCGGTGTTCGCGGAGTCGGCGGCCCGGGGCTCGGCCGCCTCGGACGTGGACACGCAGGATCTGGGCGCGGACGTACGGGCGATGCGCGAGGCGGACCGTTCGTTGGCGGTGGAGGCGTTCCGCAGCCTGCCCGAGAAGTACCAGACGGTGCTGTGGCACACGACGGTCGAGGACGAGTCGCCCAAGGACGTCGCCCCGCTGCTCGGCCTCTCGGACAACGCCACGGCCGTGCTCGCGCACCGGGCGCGCGAGAAGCTCAAACAGGCGTACCTCCAGGCGCACGTGAGCCACAGCCTCACCGCGGGCGGCGACTGCGCGCGCTACGCCGACCGGCTCGGCGCGTACGCGCGCGGCGGCCTCCGGATGCGGGCCGAGCGCGGGCTGCGCAAGCACCTGGAGGAGTGCGCGAAGTGCCGTACGGCGGCGCTGGAGGTCAAAGACCTCAACAGCCAGATCCGCGTGCTCGTGCCGGTCGCGTTCATCGGTTGGTTCGGAGTGGCGGGCGGCGGCAAGGCGTTCGGGATGCTGTTCGCCGGTGGCGGCGGCGCGGCCGCGGCGGCCGGAGCGGGTGCCGCCGCGGCGAGCGGCGGCGCCGGAGCGGGCGGCGGCGCGGCGGGTGGCGCGGCCGCGGAGGGGCTGGGCACGCCCGCAAAAGCCGGTATCGCGGCGGGTGTGGTGACGGCCGCGGCGGTGGCCGCCGCGCTGGCGCTGGCGGGCAACGACGCGGAGCCGGAGAAGCCGGAGGCCAAGCCGCCGGCCGCCTCGGCCCAGCCGCCCGAGAGGCCCGCGCCCGGGGCGCCGCAGCCGGGCAACCCGCCCGCGCAGCCGCCGCCTCCGGCGGACCCGGCGCCCGAGCCGGAGCCGGAGCCGAAGCCCGAGAAGGAGCCCGCGCCGGAACCGGAACCCGAACCGGAGCCGACGCCCGAACCGGAGCCGAGCGATCCGCCCGCGCCCGAGCCGACACCGTCGCCCACTCCCACGCCGACCCCGACGCCGACGCCCACTCCGGAGCCGCCCGCGGACTACCAGCTCAACCGGCTGGAGTACGACGTCTTCGACCGCGACGGCACGGACGAGCCGACCGTACGGATCGGGCAGAGTAGTTGGATCTGGCAGCGCGAGGAGCTGCGGATCGGGGACCGTACGTACGGGCACGGCATCAGCGTGCACGCGCCGTCGTCGGTGACGATCGACCTCAACCGCGCCTGCACCTCGTACGACGCGCTCGCCGGGATCGACTCGCTGACGCTGGGGAATCGTTCAGTCCGGTTCTCGGTGCTGGGTGACGGCAGGCAGCTGTGGCAGTCCCCCGTGGTCCGCCGGAACCAGCCGCCGGTCCCCGTCCACGTGCCGCTGAACGGCGTGGAGACGCTGCGGCTCGTCGTCCAGCCGCGTGGCCTGCTGAGCATGTCGGCCCTCGCGGACTGGGCGCAGTCCGAGATCACCTGCCGCTGACGCCACCGGAAGGGTCGGGCTGACCGGGGCGGCACGGGCCGCCGGAACGGTCCGGGCCGCCGGGGCGGCGCGCCTCGATCAGGAAGCGCTGCGCGTACGCGACGAAGGGGCCGAAGCGCTCGATGAAGCGGTGCAGTGCCGCCAGCCGTTCCGCGTACGCCTCGACAGTGAAGTCCGGCACCGTCCAGACGACCTTCCGGAGGAAGTGCACGACGGCGGCGATGTCGTGGAACTCCATGCGGAGCGCCTCCTGCCGTACGTCCAGCACCTCCAGGCCCGCCGCCTCCGCCGCCTCCACGGCGGACGTCGCGCTCGCGCCGGAGGTGGTGACCGGCGGGTCGGCGGGCGTGGCGGCGGGGGGCGGCGTGGTGGGCGGCGCGGGACACGGGCCGCGCAGGTAGGCGGCGAGTTCGCGTACGGTGCCCGCGCCCACGTGCTGGGCGAGGTACGTGCCGCCGGGGCGCAGCACGCGGTGCACCTCGTCCCAGCGGATCAGTACGGGGTGCCTGCTGACGACCAGGTCGAACGTGTCGGCGGGGAAGGGGAGTTCGGCCGCCTCGGCGGCCTCGACGACGGTGGCGCCGAGCGGGGCGAGGTGGCGCCGGGCGACGGGGACGTTCGGCGGCCAGGACTCCGTCGCGGCCAGCAGCGGCGGCGCGACCGGGACGGTGGCCAACACCTCGCCGCCGCCCGTCTGGACGTCGAGCGCGGAACCGGCCCGCGCCATGCGCGCGGCGAGCAGCTTCGCGTACCCCCAGGAGGGGCGTTCCTCGGTGGCGCGGCCCTCGAACCAGGAGAAGTCCCAGCCGGTGGTCGGTACGGCCGCGCCCTCGGCGACCAGTTCCTCGAACGTCGGCATGGCGCCGAGGATGGCACCCGCCCGCAGCCGCGCGCACCCGCTTATCGGCACGGGCCGGGGCGGTACGGGTCGAGGCGGGCCGGTACGGGTCGGGGCGGGGTGTGTCGGTACGGACGCGGCGCCACGGGGCGCCCTGTCGGCGCGGCGCCGTACGACCGCATGATGCTGCCATGTCGTTCTCGCTCCCCCCGGCGATCCCGCCCGGCAGCCTCGCCGCGTCCCCGCAGCCGACCCTCACCAGCCGGGACGGCACGCTGCGGCTGCGGCCCTGGGAGCCCGCGGACGCGGAGGTGCTGCACGGCGCGTTCCGGGACCCGGCGATCCGGCGCTGGCACGTGCGGCACGTCGCGTCGCTGCCGGAGGCGCGGGAGTGGATCACCGCGTACGGGGTGAGCTGGCGGGAGGAGCGGGCGGCGCAGTACGCCGTCGCGCGCGCGGACGACGGCGCGGTCGTCGGCCGGGTGGCGCTGCGGGGGATGGACCTGCGGGACGGCGTGGCGGAGTGCGGCTACTGGGTGCTGCCCGCCGCGCGCGGCACCGGCGTCGCTCCGCGCGCGCTGGGGGCGCTCACGCGGTGGGCGCTGGGCACCGCCGGTTTCCACCGCCTCGAACTCGCCCACTCGGTCGCCAACACGGCGTCCTGTCGCGTCGCCGCCAAGTCCGGCTTCCCGTACGAGGGGACGCGGCGCGGTGCGCACGTGCACGCGGACGGGCGGCACGACATGCACCTGCACGCGCGCGTGGTGGGCGATCCGCCGCCCGCCTGACGGCACCTCACCGGCGGGGTACGGCCGTACGGCGGCGGGGTACGGCGGCACCGCCCCGTCGCGCGCTCCGCGCACCGGGGCGCACGCGACCCGGCCCGTACCGGCCCCCGTGCTCCCGTGCTCCCGTGTCCTCGCGCGCCGTCCGGCGGAGAACGCCGTCCGCGCGCGCGGTGGCGTCGAGATCCGCGGAGGGGACGGCCCGAATGCCCGGAGGGACGCCGAAAACCGACGCGGAGGGACGCCGGAAACCGGACGGGCACCGGACCACGGGCCGCGCGGAACCGCCGCGCGTCAGAGCGCCGGGCGCTGCTGCGCGGGCGTCACGCCACCCGCCGCCGCACGCTGCCGCGGCGCGTCGGCCCCCGTCCAGCAGGTGCCCCGCCGGGCGAGCAGACGGCGCAACCAGACCTCGGTGGACACCAGGTCCGCGAGGCCGTCCAGGGGCAGCGGTTCGCCGTCCGCCGCCGCGCGCAGCGCCTTCCGTACGACGCGGGCCTCGATCAGTCCGGCGTCGGCGAGGAGGGGCGCCTCGAAGAGGTCCAGCAGCGGTTCCACGGCGACGCGCAGCCCGGCGCGCGCGGACGCCGTCTGCGAGGCGTGCGAGGGCGCGCCCCAGCCCTGCGGCAGGTCGTGCACGCCCGCGCCCGCGAGGACGGCGCGCAGCACCGACGCGCGGTGCCCGGGTTTCACGCGGGCCGCCTCGGGAAGCGCGCGGCAGGCCCGTACGACCTGGTTGTCGTAGAACGGGGCGTGCAGCCGCTGGTTGCGGATCTCCGCGGCCTGTTCGAGCACCCGCTGGTCGGCCGCCTGGCGGGCGAGGGCGGCACGCGCGCGCCGTTCGCCGGGCCGGGTGGCGTCCACGGGCCGGGCCACGGCGGCGGCCTCCAGCCGGAGCGAGACCTCCGCCAGCGCCTCCCCGGTCATCCAGCGTGCCGCCGGTCCGGGGCGGCACCAGGTGAGCGCGGCGAGCGACGCCTCCAGCGCGGTGGGCCCGTCCCCGCCGCCGGTGCCGTCGTACGGGTCTCCGAACGCCTCCGTGAAGCGCCGTTCGCGCAGCCGTGCCGCCGTCTCCTCGACGCCCTCGCGGTACGACGTGCGGGCGAGCCGCCGCGCCGCGCGGTAGACGGTGAGCGGGGCGAGCAGGGAGGTGGTGGCGGAGTAGCCGCGTTCGGCGCCCTCCGCGCGCGCCAACGCGCCCGTGGGGCGCAGCAGATGGCGCCGCTGCCGGTCGAGCAGGAGGTCCGCGAGGCGCGCCGGGTGCGCGTCGAGCACCTGCCGGGCGCCGAGTCCGACGAGGTGGTCGGCGCTGCCCGCGGAGAGGCGCAGCCGGTGCCGTTCGGCGGCGACGAGGGAGGGTCCGGGTTCGTCGGTGAGCGGGCCGCTCTCCAGGTCGGCGTACGGGAGGGCCTCGTCGGCGCCGGTGACGACGACGTGGTGGAGGCGTGGGTTCTCGGCGAGGGCGCGGGCGCGTTCCAGCTCGGCGGCGTAGCCGCCCGCCGCCGCGCCGTCAGCCGGTGCGGTGCCCGAAGTGGCCGCGGCGGTCAGGTCGTTGAAGGTGACGGCGAGGAGCCGTACACCCGCCTCGGTGTCGCCGGTGCCCATCACGGTGCCCGGCATGCCGGGCAGGCCCGCGGCGAGGAGGGCGAGCGTCGCGGAGGCGGGGCCGCCGGACAGGTCGGCGCCGATGCCGGGGGCGGGTCCGGGCCGCCCCCGCGCGCCGCGCGTCTCTCGGCCGGGCCCATGCCGGGCACCGGGCCGGGGTCGAGCCGGTCGAAGTCCGCCTCGTACGCGTGCCGGGGCGCGGACAGCCGGGCCCGTACGGCCTCCACGAGGGCGTCCCGTACGCCCGCGACGGCGGTGTCCGAGTCGACGGGGGCGGGGGCGGACAGCACGAGGGACGCGGCCTGCTCGTACCCGGCGATCTCGCGGTTGCCGCCGTCGCGCAGGATGAGCGCGTGCCCCGGGGGTACGCGGCGCACGCCCTGGTAGGGCGTGCCGTCGCCGAGCGCCTCGGGTGCGTCGGGGCAGGCGAGCAGGGCTGCCAGGTGGGAGATGTCGAGCTGGGCCTCGACGAGGTCCGCGAGGGGGAGCGCGGCGGTGGCGTAGGCGTTGCCACCGGCCCAGGGGGTGTGGAAGACGGGCCGCACCCCGGCGAGGTCGGCGGGTACGACGACGCGCCGGCCGACGCTGGCGACCGCCGTGTAGCTGCCGGGCCAGGCGGTCAGGTGCCGGAACGCGCCGCCGCGCGTGGCGAAGAGGCCGAGGCGCAACTCCTCGTCGGAGGCGCCGCAGTGGCCGAGGACCGCCAGCTTGGTGTCCGCGTCGGCCCGCACGACGCGTACCTCGTCCGGGCGCCAGTCCCCGACGGCCCACAGCGGGTCGGGGCCGTCCCAGAGGAGCTGCGCGCCGACGGGCCGTACGGACTCGCCGGGTCCGTGGGCGCGGCCGGTGCCGCCGTACCCCGCGCCGCCGTTCGGTCCGCCGCCGTGCCCGCCGTACGCACCGCCGCCGTCGCCGGCGTACGCGTGCCCGTTGCCGTGCCCGTTCCCGGCGTACGCGTGCCCGTCGTCGCCCGCGCCGTCACCGTACGCGCCCGCGCCGTACGCGCCTCGGCCGTACGAACTCCCGGGCGCTCCCGCGGCGCTGATGCTCCATCCCACCAGCCATCGCATCGCCGCACGCCTCCGCCCGTCACGTCCGTTGGGACTCGGCAGGGGACCGCAGGACCCCGAAGACTCGTCGGGTCCAGGGGCTCGCGAAGCCCGAAAGGTGCCGTTGCCAGCCGCCGTTGCGACCATGCTGCCACGAATAGGGCATGCCGGAGGCGCTCGGAGGGCGCGCGACTTTGTGAAGTGCGCCGCGTGTGCGCACCCGTTGGGGGCGTGCCCGCCGCCGTACCGGGCCGGGTGCGGAATATGCCGGGTGAGTCAACCGGTGTCATTCGGCCAAATGTCGGCCCGGGGAACGAAGGCGTCCCCCGGGCCGAACCGCCGCCCGCGGGGAGCGTGAACGGCGGTGTCCCCCAGCCCACTGGTCCAGTTCAGTGGGCCGACCCACGCGACTCACATGGAAGCGCTTCCCTCCGACCCGGCACAGAGCGCACGGCCGGGCGCATGGCCACACGCCGGGAGCACATGCCGTGGGCCGCCACCGCGGGGCCCGGAGCACGGACACAGATCTCGCCATCCGGGACGGCGCCTCTTAACGGTCGGGATGCGGCGAACTACGCTGGGTCGCGAAACTTTTCCCGTCCAAGGCGAACGGGGAAGCCCCTGGCCGGAGTTCGCGGTCGGGGGTGCCGCCGCGCGCGCCGCGGGGCGGCCGTCGGTGTGTGTCAGGGGTGCGCATGTCCAGGGAGCCACGCGGGCCGAATGAGAAGCTCGGCACCGTTCTCGCCCTCGCAGGAATCAGCAACGCCGGACTCGCCCGCAGGGTCAACGACCTGGGTGCGCAGCGGGGTCTGACGCTCCGGTACGACAAGACGTCCGTGGCCCGGTGGGTCTCGAAGGGCATGGTGCCGCAGGGCGCCGCGCCCCATCTGATCGCCGCCGCCATAGGCAGCAAGCTGGGCCGTCCCGTACCGCTGCACGAGATCGGGCTCGCGGACGCCGATCCCGCGCCGGAGGTGGGTCTCGCGTTCCCGCGCGACGTCGCGGCGGCGGTGAAGTCGGCCACCGACCTCTACCGGCTCGACCTCGGCGGCCGTCGCGGCGGCGGGATATGGCAGACGCTGGCCGGCTCGTTCGCCGTCAGCGCGTACGCCACGCCCACCTCCCGCTGGCTGATCACACCCGCCGACAGCTCCGTCGCGCGGGACCCGGACGCGGCCCGCGCCGCCGCCGCGGCGGCCGCCGCGAGCGCCACCGGGAACGGCGAGGACGGCCGCGCCGCCGGACCCGCGCTGATCCGGGTGGGCCACACGGACGTCTCCAAGCTGCGCGAGGCGGCGGACGAGGCGCGGCGCTGGGACTCCAAGTACGGCGGCGGGGACTGGCGTTCGTCCATGGTGCCCGAGTGCCTGCGGGTCGACGCGGCGCCGCTGCTGCTGGGGTCGTACACGGACGAGGTGGGCCGCGCCCTCTTCGGCGCCGCCTCCGAACTCACCCGGCTCGCCGGGTGGATGGCCTTCGACACCGGCCAACAGGAGGCCGCGCAGCGGTACTACATACAGGCGCTGCGGCTCGCGCGCGCGGCGGCGGACGTGCCCCTCGGCGGGTACGTGCTGGCGTCGATGTCGCTCCAGGCGACGTACCGCGGCTTCGCCGACGAGGGCGTCGACCTGGCGCAGGCCGCCCTCGAACGCAACCGCGGCCTGGCCACCGCCCGCACCATGAGCTTCTTCCGGCTGGTGGAGGCCCGCGCGCAGGCCAAGGCGGGCGACGCGCACGCGAGCGGCGCGGCGCTGTCCTCGGCCGAGGGCTGGCTGGAACGGGCGCGCGAGGGCGACCCGGACCCCTCCTGGCTGGACTTCTACTCCTACGACCGGCTCGCCGCCGACGCCGCCGAGTGCTATCGCGACCTCAACGCGCCCCGCCAGGTACGGCGGTTCACGGAGAAGGCGCTGTCCCGGCCGACGGAGGAGTTCGTGCGCTCGCACGGGCTGCGGCTCGTGGTGTCGGCCGTCGCGGAGCTGGAGTCGGGGAACCTGGACGCGGCCTGCGCGGCGGGCACGCGCGCGGTCGAGGTCGCCGGGCGGATCTCCTCGGCCCGCACCACGGAGTACGTACGGGACCTGCTGCACCGCCTGGAGCCGTACGGCGACGAGCCGCGCGTGGTGGAGCTGCGGGAGCGGGCGCGCCCGCTCCTGGTGGCACCGGCGTGACACGGGGCGTGCCGTACGGGCCGTACGCGGTGGGCACGTCGTACGCGCCCCGCCCGGTGCGCGCGCTCCGGCGGCCGTGACGCCGTTGTCGGTGCGGGAGTCCATGATGGAGGGCGTGACCACGGAGGAGAACACGGCGGCGGGCCGTCGGGCGCGCCCCGTCCCGTACGACTGCGACGTGCTGGTGGTCGGCGGCGGCATCGTCGGCCTGTCGACGGCGTACGCGCTGACGCGTGCCGCGCCCGGCACCCGCGTCACCGTGCTGGAGAAGGAGCCCGGCACGGCCCGGCACCAGACGGGGCGGAACAGCGGCGTGATCCACAGCGGGATCTACTACCGCCCGGGTTCGCTGAAGGCGCGCTTCGCGGTGGAGGGCGCGGCGGAGATGGTCGCGTTCTGCGCCGAGCACGGCGTCCCGCACGAGCTGACGGGCAAGCTGATCGTCGCCACCGAGCGGGCGGAGCTGCCGCGTCTGCACGCGCTCGCGCAGCGCGGCCGGGAGCACGGCATCCCGGTGCGGGAGCTGGGCCCGGCGCAGATCGGCGCGTACGAGCCGCACGTGCGCGGGCTCGCCGCCCTGCACGTCGGCACCACCGGCGTCTGCGACTTCGGCGCCGTCGCGGACACCCTGTCCCGGCTGGCGCGGGACGCGGGCGCCGTCGTCCGCTGCGGCGCGGAGGTCACCGCGATCGACCGGCGGCCGGGGCGCGGCGTGGCCGTGCGGACCGCCGACGGCACGGTGCTGCGCGCCCGCGCGCTGGTCAACTGCGCGGGCCTGCACTGCGATCGGATCGCGCGGCTGGCGGGCGACGACCCGGGGATGCGGATCGTCCCGTTCCGTGGGGAGTACCACGAGCTGGCGCCGGACCGCGCGTTCCTCGTGCGCGGGCTGGTCTACCCGGTGCCGGACCCGGCGTTCCCGTTCCTCGGCGTGCACCTCACGCGCGGCGTCGACGGCACCGTGCACCTCGGTCCGAACGCGGTCCCGGCGCTCGCCCGCGAGGGGTACGGCTGGGGCACCGTGCGGCCACGGGAGCTGGCGGGCACCGTCGGGTACGCGGGGAGCCTGCGCATGGCGCGGCGCCACTGGCGGTACGGGGCGGGCGAGCTGCGGCGGTCGCTGTCGCGGCGCGCGTTCACGGCGGCCGTGCGGCGGCTGCTGCCGGAGGTGGAGCCGGGCGACCTGCGGCCCGCGGCGGCGGGCGTACGGGCGCAGGCGGTGCTGCCGGACGGCTCGCTGGCGGACGACTTCCTGCTCCGTGAGGCGCCGCACACCGTGCACGTGCTGAACGCGCCGTCCCCGGCGGCGACGGCGTCCCTGCCGATCGGGCGGGAGATCGCGGGCCGGGTGCTGGCGATGGTGGGCGGGAGCGCGCCGCGGCACTGACCGTAGAATCGGCCGCACTGTGTCCGAGAACGAAACCACCAGCACCGAGCAGCCCGTACGGGCGCACGAGCCCGCCGCCGTACGCGATTCCGCCGCCGCGCGCGCGTCCGCCGGGGAGCCCGCGGACGCCGGGGAGCCCGCGGACGCCGGGGAGCCCGCGGGCGGCCCGCACGCCGAGCGCCACATCCGCAGCTTCACACCCCGCCGCGGCCGGATCACCGACGCCCAGCGCAAGGCGTTGGAGCGGCTGTGGCCGCGGTGGGGGGTGGCGGTCGACGAGGGGACGCGGCTGGACCTGCCCGCCCTCTTCGACACCCTCGCGCCGGACGCCCCGACCGTGCTGGAGATCGGCTTCGGCATGGGCGAGGCGACGCTGCGGATGGCGGCCGACGACCCCGGTACGGGCATCCTCGCCGTGGACGTGCACACGCCCGGCCTGGGCAACGTGCTGCGGCTCATGGAGGTGCGGGGCCTCGACAACATCCGCGTCGCGGAGGGCGACGCGATCATCCTGCTGCGCCACATGCTCGCCCCCGCGTCCCTCGCCGGGCTGCGCCTCTACTTCCCGGACCCGTGGCCGAAGCAGCGGCACCACAAGCGCCGCATCGTGCAGCCGGAGTTCCTCGACCTGGCCGCCGTACCGCTCGCGCCGGGCGCGGTGGTGCACTTCGCGACGGACTGGGAGCCGTACGCGGCGCACATGCTGCGCACGTTGGAGGCGCATCCCGCGTACGAGAACACGCAGCCGGACGGCGGTTACGCGCCGCGCCCCGACGCCCGTCCCCTGACCCGGTTCGAGGGCAAGGGGCTGGACAAGGAGCACCGCGTGCACGACCTGCTGTTCCGCCGCCGCTGACCGAGGGCGCCGGTCCACGGCCGGGAACGGCCGCCCCGCGCGGACGGCGAGTGCCCGTACCCCGTGGGGCCGTTACTGTCGACAGAGTGCACCAGGGATTCCAGCGGGGCGACGCGTACCCGACGGGCGCCGCGCGCGCGGTTCCCTCCTACGAGGAGGACCCGCGGTTCCCGGCGATGCCCGCCTCCCCGGCCGACTGGCGCTACCGTCCGCCGCCCGCCCCCTCCTGGTGGCACCGGCACAGCGGCACGCTCCGCCCGCTGGCGGTCGTCGGGCTGCTGACGCTGTGCGGCCTGATGATCCTCGCCCTCGTCCGCGAACAGACGGGCACGCAGGGGCTGTTCGTCGGGCTGGCGCTGGCGCTGCTGCCGGTGCCGCTGCTGCTCGGCGCGTTCCGCTGGGTCGACGGGGTGGAGCCGGCGCCGTGGCGGAACCTGGCGTTCGCGTTCGCCTGGGGTGCCTGCGCGGCCACCCTCGTCGCGCTGCTCGCCAACAGTCTGACCACCGCCTGGTTGGCCACCTCCATGAACGGCGACGGTTCCCGCGCCGACACCGTGGGCTCCACCGTCGTCGCACCGGTCGTGGAGGAGGTCGCCAAGGCGGGCGCGATCCTGCTGCTCTACCTCTTCCGGCGGCGCGACTTCACCGGCGTCGTCTCCGGCCTCGTCGTCGCGGGCGTCACGGCGACCGGGTTCGCCTTCACCGAGAACGTCCTCTACCTCGGCAGCGCCTACGGCCAGGACACCGCCTTCGGCGGCCCGTCCGCGCTCGCCGAGTCGGCGACGGCCACGACGTTCTTCGTACGGGTGGTGCTGTCGCCGTTCGCCCACCCGCTGTTCACGGCGCTGACGGGCCTCGCGTTCGGCGTCGCGGCGGGCCTGCCGCCGCAGCGGCGCACCGCACGCGTGCTGCTGCCGCTCGGCGGGCTGCTGGCGGCGACGGTGCTGCACTCCGTGTGGAACGGCGCGGCATCGGGCGCGGGCGCGACCTTCATGAGCGTGTACGCGCTGTGCATGCTGCCCGCCTGCGCGGCCCTGGCCTGGCTGGCCGTCCGGTCGCGGCAGCACACGGTGCGCACCCTGCGCCGCACGCTGCCCGCGTACGCCGCCGCCGGGTGGCTGTCCGTACCGGAGGCGTGGGCGCTCGCGTCGATGCGCGCGCGGGGGCTCGCGCGCGAGTACGCACGGCGTACGCACGGGGCGGAGGGCGCTCGTACGGTGCTGGAGTACCAGCACTTCGCCACCTCCCTCGCGCTGCTGCGCGCCCGCGCCGAACGGGGCGCGGGCGCGCCGGACTTCGTCGCGCGCGAGCAGGAGCTGCTGCACCACCTGTGGACGCGCCGCGCGCTGGCGACACCGCCGACGGAACACGCGGCCCTCGTCCTGGCGGGCCCGGCGTACCCGGCCCCCGCGTGGGGCCCGGTGCCGGGGCCGTACGGGCCGCCGCCCCCGGGAGGGGCACCGTACGCGGGGCCGCCGTACGCGGGGCCGCCGTACGGCAGCGCGCCGTACGGAGGGGCGCCGTACGCGCGCGGGGCGAGCATGCCGTACGGGCCGCCGGGGAGCGGGACCGGGCCACCGCCGTACGGCTGAGCGGGGCGGGGCGGCGGCCGTGCGTACCGGGGGCGCGTCAGGAGAAGTCGAGCACCAGGCGGCCCCGCAGACCACCCGCCTCCAGCATCCGGTGCGCCCGCGCGGCCTCCTCGGCGGGCAGCACCTCCGCCACGCGCAGGCTCAGCACGCCGTCCCCGGCCTGGCGGCTCAGCCGGGCCAGTGCCGCCGTGTCCGCCATGCGGTCCGCGACGATCACCGGCCGGACCGCGATGCCGCGTTCGGCCGGACCGGCCCAGCCGCGCAGCTCGACCAGGGTGCCGCCGTCCGCGAGCGCGGGCAGCACCTCGGCGGTCTGCACGGAACCGTCCACGAGGCCCGCGACACCGCCGGGCGCCAGGCTCCGGATGCGGTCCGCCACCCCCGCGCCGCGCTCCACGACATGGTCCGCGCCGAAGCCCCGTACCAGCGCGGCGTCCCGCGCGGCCGCGTCCGCGATGACGGTCAGCCCGTCGGCGCGGGCCAGTTCGACCGCGTACGCGCCGACCGCGCCCGCCGCGCCGGTCACCGCGACGGTGCCGCCGGGCGGCACGGCCATGGAGTCCAGGGCGTAGCGCGCGGTCAGGGCGTTCATCAGCAGGGTCGACGCCGCGTGCGCGCCGACGCCCTCCGGCGCCGGGACCACGGAGGCGGCGGGCACCACCACCCGGTCCGCGTACGCGCCGCCGTGCGGCCCGGTGAACAGCACCATCGCGACCACCCGCTGGCCGACCGCCAACCGACCGTCCGCCCCCGGGCCGAGCTGGTCGACCACCCCGGCGGCGTCCATGCCGGGGACGAACGGCGGGCGGCGGCCGGGCATGCGGACGGCGTGGCCACCCGTGCGCAGCAGCACGTCGGTGGGGCTGACGGCCGCCGCGTGCACGCGGACACGGACCTCGCCGGGGCCCGCCTGCGGCTCGGGCAGGTCCAGCACCCGCAACGCCTCGGGGCCGCCGTACTCGTGGACACCTATCGCTCTCATGCCGACCCGCAACCCGCCCCGCCGGAACGGTATTCCGCCTCCGCGCGCGCGGAGGGCGAAAACGGACGCGGGACGGCGCCCGTGGGACGACGCCCGTGGGGCGCGTCCCGGCTCAGCCCGGCCGCACCGCCTCCTCGGCGGCCGCCAGCGCCAGATGCCACGGGTACTCCTCGGCCGGGCCACCGCCCGGCGCGTGCGGCTCGTAGCTGCCCGCGCCGTACAGCACCCGTACGCCCGCCTCCCGCAACGTGGCGATGCTGCGGCCGAACTGCGGGTGCGTCGCGTACGCGCTGTTGACGCACGGCATCACCACCAGCGGGAGCCGCCGTCCGATCGCCTCCACCGCGTGCCCGGACAGCCAGTCGGGGGTCAGGCCGAGCGCGACCTTGTCCACGGTGTGCAGCGTCGCGGGCGCGACGACCGACACCGACGGCTCCGGCCACGGCGACACCTCGCCCGGCCGCCGCTTCACCCGGCGTACGGGACGCCCGGTCGTCTCCTCCAGCGCCGCGACACCGTCGTCCCCCAGCCACTCCGCCGCCGTCGGCGTCAGCCCGACGCACACCGTCCAGCCCGCGGCCCGCGCCGCGCGGACGGGGCGGTCGAGGAGCAGGACCGGCGGGGCGGCGCAGCCGAGGAGGTACAGGACCCGATTCGTCATACGGCGAGTCCACCACAGCCGGCACAGGCGTCGGGCGGGGTCCGGCGTCAGGCGGGGCGAGCGGGTCGGCGTCGGCCCGGCGGGTGTCCGGCTCAGGCGCGGCCGGTGGCGGCGGCCGTCAGCAGGACGCGGGCCAGCTCGCGGGGGCGGGAGAACATCGGCCAGTGGCCCGTGTCCATCTCCACCAGCCGCCAGCGGTCCCCGGCCAGCAGCCGCGCCACGGACTCCGTGGGCGCGGGGCCGTCCAGCAGGCACTTGACGTACGTCGTCGGCAGGCCGCCGAGCGCGCCGGTGAGCACGGCCGGTTCGGTCAGGGAGGCGCCGGGGTGCGGGGTGCAGCGGGCGAGGACTCGGGCGACCCGTTCGTCGTCGAGGTCCTGGCCCGCGAGGTCGGCCGCCGCCGGGGGCGGCCAGGAGCCGCCGTGTGCCGCGACCGCCTCCGCCACGTGCGGCAGCTCCGACACGAACGACCCGCCGTCGACCGGGACGTCGGAGTCCAGGAGGACGAGGTGGGCCAGCCGGTCACCGACGCGCTCGGCGGCCTGGCCGACGGGGATGCCCGAGTAGCTGTGGCCGACGAGGACGACGTCGCGCAGGTCGTGCTGTTCGACCACGGCGACGACGTCCTCGACGTGCGTCCGCTGCCCGGCCGCCACGTCCCGTCTCTCCGCCACCCCGGACAGGGTCACCGGGTGCGCGCCGTGGCCCGCCGCGCGCAGCTCCGGCACCACGTCGTCCCACGCCCACGCGCCGAGCCAGGCGCCCGCCACCAGCACGAATTCGGTCATGGGGGCAACGTAGCCGACGGGTCGGACATCGCCCCCGCCCGGCGGCGCGGGCGCCCGGGGCCCCGGCGCGGGCGCGCGCCGCTCAACGCGCGCCGCGCGCGCGGGACGCCACCAGCAGCGCCGCGCTCGCGAGCGTGCCCAGCGCGGCCACCGCCGTCAGCCACAGCGGGGCGTCGGTACGGAGGTTGTGCGCGAGGTACGTGCCGAGGAACGCGAGGGCCGCCGCGTACCGCACGTCCTCCCGCCGGGTCCAGCGCCACACCCGCCACCAGCGGCGCCGGGTGGCGTGCGGCTCCGTACCGGCGAGGGTCCGCGCGTACGCGGTCACCGGGCCGAACTCGTCCTCCGCCTGCCGCCCGGACTCCGCCACGTGCCGGGCCGCGTCCGCCGTCAGTTCGCGCGCGTGCGGCCGAGAACGCGTAGCGCCCTTCGAGGAGCCGGGGCAGCCGCCGCAGCCACTCCTCGGACGGCAGTGCCCCGGGCGGCAGTTCACCGTCCGCGGCCCCGGGGGAACGTCCCCCCGCCCCGCCGTCGCGCCCGTCCCCGTCGTCGTTCCCGCCGTGCAGCAGCGCCCACGCCAGCAGCAGGACGCCCAGCACGCACAGGCCCGCGGCGGGCGCCCGTACGAGCGTCCCGTCCGGCAGCGCCGTGAACGCCGCCGCCGACGCGCACACCGCCGCCAGCGCCGCCACGGCGCAGCCGACGGCCCGGCCCCGGCGGCCCGCGCGCAGCGCGAGGGGCACGCCGTGCACGGCGGCCACCGCCGCGGCGACCCCGGCGGAACCGGCGAGGCCGCCCGCGGTGACGTCGGTCAGGAGGCCGTCGGCCACCGTGAGGTACGCACCGGCCGTGAACGCCAGCAGACCCGTCTGCCCGGCCACGGCGGTGCCGTGGTCACCGGCGGTCCACCCGTCGGGGTCGCGCGGGGCGGCCCCCTCCGCGGGCAGCCGTTCCTCCGCCACGGAGCGCGCGAACTCCTCCGGCCCGCCGAACGCCTCCTGCGGGTGCTCGCCGCTCTCCGCGCAGTGCGCGGCGACCTCCGCCAGCACGGTGCCGCTGACGGGCTCCCCCACGGAGTGCCCCGCGAGCGCCAGTCGGGCACGCGCCTCCCACCGCTCCACGTCCGCGCGCGCGGGCCCGTCGTCCCGGACCTCCGTACGGTCGGTGCCCGCGCCTCCGGTGTCCGGTCCGACGGTGCCCGGTCCGCTGCTGTTCCGTCTGCCGGTGTTCCGTCCGCCGGTGTTCCGTCCCGTGGTGTTCCGTCCGTCCGTCACGACAACTCCCTGTCCGCCTGTCCCACGAGCCCGTCCATGGCGTGGGAGAACTCCTGCCAGCGCGCGATCTCTTCGCGCAGCCGCTCACGTCCGGTGTCGGTGAGCCGGTAGACCTTGCGTCCCGGACCTCCGTCGCCCGCCTCCCAGCGGGACTCGACGGCGCCGTCGGACTCCATGCGTGCGAGTACGGGGTAGAGCGCGCCACCCCGTACGGTGCCCAGCCCCTGGTCGGCGAGCCGCCGTACCAGCGCGTATCCGTGCCGGTCGCCCTCCGCGAGCGCGGCGGCCACGCACAGCGGGAGGGCACCGCGCAGCCAGCCGGCTGACGCGTCCGCAGGTGCCATCTCCGTTTTCCCCCTCCCTCCGCGTCGTCCCACGCTCCGCGCGCGCGGAGCGTGGGACAGCGCGGGACGGTCGACACGGGAAGTCCCGCAGCCGACTACTCGTCGATTCCGACTAGTTCTTTTTCAGACTAGACCCCCATGCGAACTCCCGTCCACCCCCACCCCACGGCACGCTCCCCGCGACACCCCCGGGAACGCCGAAGCCCCGCCCCCGCCGCGTAAGGGCGGCGGGGGCGGGGCGGTCGGGCGCGGTCGGGCCGCGCGTCAGCCGAGCAGTTCCACCTCCGCCAACGTGCCGCCGCCACCGGCCGGTACGAGCCGGTAGCGCGCGTACTCCGCCGCCTCCGGCAGCTGGAACACGCGGGTCTGCTTCGCCCAGCGGAAGCTCTCCCCGTCCCGCCGGTCGACCTCGGTCCAGCCCTCGTCACCGTCCGAGCCGTCCGAGCCCTCCAGGACCCAGCCGTCCGGTGCCGCGTCCGCGGCGTCCGACGTGAGGGTGTACGACGTGACGCGCGCGCCGTCGCGTACGGCCAGCGGCGCGTCGCTCACGTCGGCCGCCGTGTCGGAGGTGTCGTCCAGCAGCTCCGCCGGCACGTCCTTCGACGCGTCCGCGTCGCTCACGTCACGCACGGGCGACGGCACCTCGTCGTCCTTCGTGAGGGACGACGGCGCGTCGTCCGCGCCCGTGCCCCAGTCGGACGGCTCGGGGCCCATCTCGAACTCCAGCTTGCCGCCCTTGGCCAGCACGTCGTGCGGGAGCGCGGTGGAGGACCAGTCCTCGCCGTTCACCTTGAGGCCCTGCACGTAGACGTTCTCCGCGCTGTTGTCCGGCGCCTCGACGACGAGGTCCTCGCCGTTCTCCAGGTGGACGGTCGCCTTGGTGAACAGCGGGGAGCCGACGGCGTACTCGGGCTCGCCCATCACCAGCGGGTAGAAGCCGAGGGAGCTGAAGACGTACCAGGCGGACATCTCGCCGTTGTCCTCGTCGCCCGCGTAGCCCTGGCCCAGCTCGCTGCCCAGGTACAGCCGCGACAGCGCCTCGCGCACCTTCTCCTGCGTCTTGTGCGGCTGACCGGCCGCGTCGTAGAGGTACGGGATGTGGTGGGACGGCTGGTTGCTGTGCCCGTACATGCCCATGCGGACGTCGCGCGCCTCCGTCATCTCGTGGATGACGCCGCCGTAGCTGCCGGCGAACTTCTCCTCGGCCGTCTCCGGCGTCGAGAAGTACGCGTCGAGCTTGTCGGCCAGGCCCTCGCGCCCGCCGTACAGGTTCGCCAGGCCGCGCGTGTCCTGCGGCGCGGTGAAGGCGAAGTTCCAGCCGTTCGTCTCGGTGTAGTCGTGGCCCCACACGCGCGGGTCGAACTCGTCCTTCGGCAGGCGCCAGTCGCCACCGGGCTTGCGGCCCTGGAAGAAGTCGACGTCCTCGTCGAAGAGCTGGACGTAGTTCTGCGCGCGGGAGAGGAAGTAGTCCGACTCCTCCTTGTAGCGCTTCTCACCGGTCTTCTCGTGCAGCGCCTGACCCATGCGCGCGATGCCGAAGTCGTTGAGGTAGCCCTCCAACGCCCAGGACAGACCCTCCTTGGTGTCGGTGTTCGTGTAGCCGAGGAAGGGCGAGGTGTCCATGCCCTTGCGGCCCACGCCCGGGTCGGGCGGCGCCACCGTCGCGTTCTTCACGGCGGCGTCGTACGCGGCCTCCGCGTCGAAGTCGGTGCCCTTGCGGTACGCGTCGGCGAACGCCACGTCGGACGACGTGCCGGTCATCAGGTCCGCGTAGCCCGGCGAGGACCAGCGGGACATCCACCCGCCGTCCTTGTACTGCTGCACGAAGCCGTCGACCATCCGGCCCGCCCGCTTCGGCGTCAGGAAGGAGTACGCGGGCCAGGTCGTCCGGTACGTGTCCCAGAAGCCGTTGTTGACGTAGACCTCGCCGTCGACGATCTTCGACCCGGTCTCCGTCGGGGTGTCCGGCTTCTCGGCGGGCGAGAACGGGCTGGCGTAGCGATCGCGCCGGTCCGGACCGACCTGCTCGAAGCCGGAGTTGGGGTAGAGGTAGAGGCGGTAGAGGTTGGAGTAGAGCGTGGTCAGCTGGTCCTCGCTGGCGCCCTCCACCTCGATGGTGTCGAGGATGTCGTCCCACTGCGCCCGCGCGTCGTCGCGCACACGCTCGAAGGTCGCGCCCTCGGGCAGCTCCTGCGCCAGGTTGGCCTTCGCCTGCTCGACGCTGATCAGCGAGGTGGCGATGCGCATGTGGACCGTACGGTCGGCGCCCGCGTCGAAGCGCAGGTAGCCGGTGACGTCCGCGCCGCCGCCACCCTCCAACTCGCCGCCGCCGGTGGCCTTCCGGTCGAACTCGGCGTACACGAACATCCGCGTCGCGCCGATCGACAGGCCGCTCTTGACGTCGGAGAAGCCGGTGACGGTGCCGTTCTCCTCGTCGAGGGTGAGGCCGCCGCTGTTGTCGACGTTGTCGAAGATCAGGCTGGCGTCGTCGGACGGGAAGCGGAACTTCATCAGCGCCGCGTGGTCGGTCGGCGCGATATCGGTGCGCAGACCGTTCTCGAAGGTCACGCCGTAGTGGTGCGGCTTCGCGGTCTCGTTGGCGTGCCGGAAGGGGAGCGCGCGTGCGGTGCGCGAGGCGTCCGGGGTGCCCGCCGCGGTGGACGGCATGACCTGGAACGTCTGCCGGTCGCCCATCCACGGGCTCGGCTCGTGGCTGGCGCTGAACGCCTGGAGCGTCGGCAGGTTGTCGGCGTTGTTCTTGCGCGCGTACTCGTAGAGCCAGCTCGTGGAGCCCGCGTTGGTCACCGGGGTCCAGAAGTTGAACCCGTTCGGGACGGCGGTGGCGGGGAAGTTGTTGCCGCGCGAGAAGTCACCGCTGGACTGGGTGCCGCGGGTGGTGAGCGCGTAGTCCGACAGGTGCTTCTTCGGCTTCTCCGGCTTCTTCTCCGCGAGGGACACGTCGTCGATCCAGCCGCGGAACGGTCCGCCGCCCTTCTCCGCGTCGTACGCCACCAGCACCCGGTCCACCGTCTTGCCCGCGGCGACCCGGCCGATGCGGGCCTCCTTGTGGTTCCACTGGTTGACGAGCAGCGTCTTCGACGCGCCCTGTCCGCCGGGGCTCAGGCGGGCGCCGTGCTGGTCGCGCGCGGGGAGGTCGCTGAGGTAGGTGCCGTCGGTGAAGGCGAGGTCGACGGAGGCGTTCGTCGCGGAGTACGAGCGGTCGCCGTCCTTCATCTCCGGGAAGAGGCGGTACGAGAGGACGGTGTCCTTCGCCACGGCGACGTCCGTGTCGAACACCTTGTTGTACGCGTAACCCCGGCCGTCCGCGGGGTGGTTGCCCGCATAGCGCAGCGCGTGCTCGCCGGTGAACCCGGCGTCCTCCTTGGCGGTCGGGGAGTCCGTGGGGCCGGTGTCGGGGTGCGTGCTCATGCCCTGGCCGCCGGGTGCGCCCTCGGGTTCGACGCCGTCCGTACGGGGCTTGCCGTCGGCGTCCGTCTCCACCGTGTCGCGCCAGGCGGGGGCGGGTTCACCCGGCTCGAACGACGAGGTGAACCCGTCGCTGCGCACCGGGTCGGGGGCCGCGCTCGCGGTGCCGGCGGGCGCCAGCGACGCGAGGAGCGCGGCGGAGACGAGGACCGCGGGGGCGCGCAGGCGCCGGACGAGTCCGGTGCGCCTGGTGGGTCTGGCACGTCTGGCACGTCTGTGGCCGGTTGGGATTCCGCCGCGCACGTGAGCCTCCCAAAAGGTGTGACAACGTTGTCAGTTGTAGTCTCAAGTCTCCTTATGATGAAGGTGCGCCGCAGGGTGTCAAGGGTGTCGGACAGGAACGGGCACACCGGCGGTACGCGCGATGCGCCCGGGTTCGTCCGCGCGGCGGCGACACCGTACGGCAACGGGCCCCGGAGCAGCGGTTGTTGGCCGCGCGCGGGGCGGAGCGCGGGTCGCGACGGGTGCCAGGAGCGTGCGGCGGCGTGCGGCGGGACCGCGGATCAGTGCGGCGGTACGGGCATGTCCGCCAGGACGGCCACCGCCGCGCGGTCGTGGTCGAGCCAGTCCACGTCGAACAGTTCGGCGGGCGCGAGCCGGCGCAGCGCGTCGTGGTCCTGGAGCGGGCGCGGCGTGCCACCGAGCAGCCGGGCCCGCCACACGCGCAGCAGCAGCCCGCCGCCGACGGGCCACTCGCCGTCGATCCGGTCCAGCGGCTCGACCGCCACCCCCAGCTCCTCGCGCAACTCCCGTACGAGCGCCTGCCGCTCCGTCTCCCCCGGCTCCACCTTGCCGCCGGGCAGCTCCCAGCGTCCGGCGAGCGCGGGCGGCTCCGTCCGCCGCGCGGCGAGCAGACGGCCCGCGTCGTACACCGCCCCCGCGACCACCACCCTCCGCGCGCGCGGAGGCGCGGTTGCGGGGGTGGGCGCGGCGGATCCGTCGTGCGGGGGCTCGGTCACGGCAGCAGCCTACGGCCGCCGCCCGACGCCGCCGTGCCGGTCCGGAACGGCCTCGGGGACGGCCTCGCCAGGCGGTTCCGGGGCGGTGCGCAGTTCGCACCAGGTGGTCTTGTCCACCGTCCGCTCGACGACGCCCCAGCTGTCCGCGAACACGTCCAGCAGCGCCAACCCGCGGCCCGACTCCTGCTCGTCCCCCGCGCGCACGAGGGTGGGCAGCAGATGCGGTGCGGGGTCGGTCAGTTCGATGCGGAGCCGGTCGCGGGAGAGGGTCACGCGGAGGGTGACGGGCACGCCCTCACCGACGTGGTTGATGACGTTCGACACCAGTTCGCTGACGCACAGTTGCGCGGTGTCGGAGTGCCGGGCCTGCCCCCTGTGCACGAGGTGGCAGCGGACCGTGCGGCGCAGATCGCCCACGGCGCGCGGTTCCGCCAGCAGCGCGATGGTCAGCGCGGCCTCCCCACCACCGCCCGCCCCGTACGTCCGCCGCCCGTGCGCCCTCGACACGTTCACTGCCGCCACCTCGTCGCGCTCACCCTGCCGGAACCGTTCACAGAGTGGTTATCGGCGGAGGGGGCCCGAGGGTGACCACTTTCCGTCCACGTACCGTCCGCACACCCGCCGTGGGGGCGTACGGGCGCACGGGCGTTCTACGTTCCGGAGTCGCGGGGGCCGCCTTTCGGCGCGACGGGGGTCAGGCGGGGACGAGGCGGCGGACCAGGTCCGGTACCCACTCCACGTACTCCGCCTCCGCGCCGTCCGCGTGCCGCGCGTACAGGAAACGGCCCGTGGGACCGGCCGTGAGGGGTGTCGTGATCGTCGCACCGGCGGCGCGCAGTACGGCCTCCGTACGGTCGAGGTCGCGGACGACGACGGTGGCGGAAGCGTGCGCGTACGCGGCGCGCGCCTCCGGGGTGCCCGCGATGACGAGGAAGTCCCCGATCGCGGCCAGTTCGACGTCCTCGAAGGGGAGCCGCAGGTCGGGTTCCGTACGGCCGGTCAGCTCCTGGAGGAGGGGCAGGGCGCGGTCGAGGTCGTCGGTCCACAGGCGGGCGTAGGTCTTGAGGACGGTCATGGACGGCACGCTCCGTACGGTCGATCGGTCGGGGGGTGGGGTGGGACGGGGTGGAGGGGCACCGGTTCAGCCGGTCACCCCGTCACCGTAGGGAGGCCCCGTTCCGCGCGGAAGGACGCACTTTTTCGCGCGCCAGGCACCCGTGGGTGACCGCACAGGTCACGCGCGCGGGCGTCGTCATCCGGCACCGTCACCTGGCAGGGTGGCGCGCGGCGGCGGTACCTCCGTACGCGGACCTACGGGACGGGGAGCGGGCGCGCATGGCGGGTACGCGGGCGGAGGCGGCGGGTGACGGACGGGGGTCCGCCGTACGGGGGCGGAGCCTGGAGGCGCTGGGGTTCACCGACGTGCCCGCGCTGCGCCCGCTGACGTACCCGGGGCGGCCCGTCGACGGCCCGTCGCTGCTCGACGGCGACGACCTGCTGGAGCTGCGTCCGACCGGCGGCCCCCTCGGGGAGTGGCCCGTGCAGCTGCCCGGCGCGCCCCGACGGACCACCGTCGACGGCCTGTTGGCGCGGCGCGGGCTCGACCCGGTCGCCGCGCGCTTCCCGGTGCTCGCCGTGGGCTCCAACGCGGCGCCGGGGCAGGTCCGGCACAAGCTCGCGCGGCTCGGCCGCTCCCACGCGCTGCCGATGGTGCCCGTACGGGTGCGGGGCCTCGCGGTGGGCCTGTCCGCGCACGTCAGCCCGGCGGGGTACGTGGCGGCGGCGCCGTACGTGGTGCCGGGGGCGACCTCCGCGCTCGTCCTCACCTGGCTGGACGCGGCACAGCTGGCGGCGGTGGACCGCACCGAACTGCCCAACTACGCGCGGGCGTTCCTCCCCGGCGACGGCGACGGCGACGGCGAATCGGACGACGGAGGCGAACCGGAGGACACGGGTGACGCGGATGCCACCGGCGACGTGCCCTTCGCCGTGACACTGCCCGGCGGGCGGCGGCTGCCGGGCGCGTACGTGTACCACAGCGCGCGCGGCGTGCTCGCCCGTCCCGCGCCCGACAGGACGGCCCTGCGCTGCGGCCCGCAGCCCGCCGTACTGGCCGGGCTGCTGGCCGGATCGGCCCGCCTGCGCGAGCTGTTCGGGCCCACCCCGGAGACCTGGGTGACACGGGCGGCGGCCGACCCGGCGCTGCGGGCGCTGGGGACGGCGGCGTTCGTGACGGAGGGGCTGCTGCGGCGGGAGGAGGGCTTCGCCCCGTACGCGGCGGGGCCGGACACCCGGCCGCTAGGCTGACCGCATGGCCGGAATCACGGGGCTGATCAGCTACCCCATCAAGGGCTGCGCGGGGGTCACCGCGCACGACGTCCTCGTGACACCCGCGGGCCTCGCGCACGACCGCAGCTTCCTCGTCACCGACGAGGACGGCGTCTTCCGCAGTCAGCGCCGAAGCCCCCGACTCGCCCTCGTACGCCCCGAGATCGAGCCCGACGGCGGCTGGTTGACGCTGCACGGGCCGGGCGTCGACCCGTTGCGGATCGCCGTGGACACGGCGGCGCCGCGGCGGGACGTCGAGCTGTTCGGCGTGGCGTACCAGGGCGTCGACCAGGGCGAGGAGGTCGCCGGTTGGCTGTCCGAGACGCTGGGCGAGGCGAGTCGGCTCGTACGGGTGCCGCCCGAGCACACGCGCGTCACGGACGGGCTCACCCCGGGCACGACCGCGTACGCCGACAGCTCCCCGCTGCACCTGCTGTCGCTGCCCACCCTGGACGCGCTCAACGAGCGGCTCACCGCGCGCGGCGCCGCGCCCCTGCCGCCGAGCCGCTTCCGCGCGAACGTCCTGGTGGACGGCTGGGACGGCGTGCCGCACGCCGAGGACGGACTGCGCCGACTGCGGGCGGGCGACGCGGAGTTCGGCTACGCGAAGCCCGCGATCCGGTGCGTGGTCACCACCGTCGACCAGGAGACGGGCGTGAAGTGCGGCCCCGAGCCGCTGCGCACGCTCGCGGACTACCGGCGTACGGACGCGGGCGGCGTCGCGTTCGGCGTGAAGCTCGCGGTGGTGCGGCCGGGGAAGCTCTCGGTGGGGGACGTGCTGACGGTCGACGAGTGGGCGACCACCGCCCCGTAGGCGGCTGTCGGGGCACGCGGGGGCGCGTTGTCGGTGGTGTCGCGTATCTTCGGGTTCACCGTGGCGCGTGACGTGGGACACAGTCCCACGCGCGGGCGGGCGGAGACCCAGCAGACCCGTGGCACGACCCGTGGAGAGGGAGACCACCGTGGCCGAGGCGGCACCGAGCGATGAAGCGCGGGACGAGGCGAGGGACGAGGCGCTGCTGGCGCTGTTCACCGCGTACGACCGGGGCGTGCTCGTCACGCTCAAACGGGACGGCCGACCGCAGCTGTCCAACGTCAACCACGCCTACGATCCCGGCACCCGCCTCCTCCGCGTCTCCGTCACCGCGGACCGGGCCAAGACCCGGAACCTGGCGCGCGATCCCCGCGCCAGCTACCACGTGACGAGCGACGACGGCTGGTCGTGGACGGTGGCCGAGGGCACCGCCGAGCTGTCCGCGGTCGCGGCCGATCCCGGCGACGCGGCGGTGGAGGAGCTGATCGAGGTGTACCGCGCGATCCGCGGCGAGCACGCGGACTGGGACGAGTACCGCGCGGCGATGGTCGCCGACCGGCGGCAGGTCGTACGGCTCCGGGTGGAGCGGGCGTACGGGCAGCCTCGGCGGGGCTGAGCGGCGGGGCCGAGCCGAGCGGCCGTTCCCGGCGGGGCGGAGGCGCCGACGGCCCTGGTGTCGGGGGTGTTCACCAGGACCGCCGGCGGTCCGGACCGCGCACGCGTGCGCACCGGGGCCTCCCGGGGGAAGAGGCGCGGGGCACGGTGACGGTCGGTGCGGTGGTGCGTGGGTCCGGGGTGCGGGCGGGGCACGGGGGTGTCCGCCCGGACCGTACGGACCGCGGGCCCCGGCGACCGCCGTCCCGTTCCCCTCGGTGCGCCGGGGCCGAGGTGGGGGTCACGGCTCCGGGCGGGTCACGGGGCGGCGGTCACGGTCCCTGGACGGGACGTGGGGGGCCGCTGGTCGGTGTTCTGTTCTCCGGGCGCCTCCGGCGGCGGTGCCCGCCCGTGCCGGTGGCGCCCGGTGCGGTCCCGGGCCGGGCGGGGCGTCAACCGCCGTGCGGCGGCGCCCCGTTCGGGCCCGCGTACGGGCGGCCCGTCGGGCTCGCTCCCGTACGCCCGGTCCCGTACGTCCCGGGGTCAGACGTTCAGGCCCTTGCCGCGCAGCCAGCTCAGCGGGTCGACCGGGTCACCGCCACCGGGCCGTACCTCGACGTGCAGGTGCGGGCCGGTGGAGTTGCCGGTGGAGCCGACGTTGCCGATGACGTCCTTGGTGCTGACGTCGGCACCGGCGGACACCTGCATCGACGACAGGTGGCAGTACCAGACCTCGGTGCCGTCGTCGAGCTGGAGCACGATGCGGTAGCCGTACGAACCGGCCCAGCCCGCCTCCTTGACGGTGCCGGAGTGGACCGCCTTGACGGGCGTGCCGGTGGGCGCGGCGAAGTCCTGGCCGGTGTGGTCGTTCTGCCACATGCCGCCCGCCTGGCCGAAGCCGGAGGTGAGCTGGAAGTTGGAGGTCGGCAGGGTGTAGCTCGCGGCGAGCTTGGCGAGCCGTTCGGCCTCGGCCTTCTTCGCCGCTTCCTCGGCGGCCTTCCGCTTGGCCTCGGCCTTCTTCTCGGCCTCGGCCTCCGCCTTGTCGGCGGCGGCCTCGGCGGCGGCCTTCGCGGCGGCGGCCGACGCGTCCTCACGTGCCGTACGGTCCGCCTCGGACTGCTGGAGCGCGGCCTGCGCGAGGATGCGTTCGCGCAGCGCCTCGCCGGGGTCGCCCTGGCCGTCCTCGGAGTCGCCGCCGTTCAACGCGGCCTGGCTGAGCGGGGCTTCGGCGGCGGTGGCGTCCGCGTCGTCGGCGAGCAGGGTGCTGACACCCGGCAGCTCCTTCGCCGCGGGGAACTCCTCGGTGACGGTGCCCGCGACCGTGGCGAGGTCCGGCACCGAGACGGGCGGCGGCTGCTTCTCCTTGGCGGAGGCCATGCCGCCCGCGCCGACGGCGGCGATCACGCCGACGCCCAACACGGCGCTGCTGCGGGCCATTCCGCCGCGCTGCTTGGCCACGCGGTGCTTGCCGCGTACGGGCCGGAGGGTGTCCTCGGTCGGGTTCCACTCGTCCCAGCCCGCGGCGTCGGGCTCGGGGCCGTACGCCTGGAGGCGCGCGGTCGGGAGGGAGGGTGCCTGGAGGGACGGGGCCTGCGCGAACGCCTGTGTCACGGCCGGTTCACCGAGTGCGGCACCGACGGGCGGACCCGTGTGCTCGGCAAGCCCGGTGGTGGAGAACGCCTGTGTCTCGTACGCTCCGTGGCCGTCACCGAAGTGGTGGCCGGTGCCGCCCGCCTCGTACTGGTACGGGCCGTACGACGCCTCGGGGGCATGCCTGTTCGACGCCACTGGGGGCGCTCTCCTTTCCTTCCCTCTCGCCTACCGGGTTAGCTGACGGGTTCGGAGCAGGAAGGTCTCCTACGGGCGCGTCCATGGGCGGGACGAGTCCGATTCACCCCAAGTGGTGGTTCCCCGGCTCCCTCCGCGCAGTGTCACGTGGGTCCTCGTGCTGCTCGTGATGCTGCGCTTGCGGGATTAGGCGACGGCGCACGGTGCCGTCTCTCGTGACGGCAGTGACGACCGCGCTGCGTTATCGAACGTTAATAGACTTGCGGCCGAGATTCCAAGCGGTTCCCACGATTTTGCGAACGCTTTGGCCCGGACTTTGGTTTCACAGAAGGGCAATTGGGGCACGGCACGTGGTGGATCACACTCCGGATCACGGCCAGGTCGCCGGATGATCACGACTCCGGGCAGTGCCGGAGGAATCGACGGCGCGCGGCCACGCGGGCCAACCGTCCCCGGTGGGGCGCCCGTTGAGCCGCCGCCTCACTCCCCCGGACCGGTGCCCCGCCCGTACCCGCGTCCGTACCCGCGTCGGGCCCCGGTTCCGCTTCCGCCGCCCGACGCCGCAGCGCCAACAGCGCCATGTCGTCGGCGTTCCCGCCGCCCGCGTGCCGCCGTACGTCCGCGACGAGCATGTCCAGCAGCGCCTCCGGACCGTCGAACCGCTCCCCCGACAGCCGCCGCACCGGGTCGTAGAACACGCCCCGTTCGTCCCGCGACTCGGACAACCCGTCGGTGTAGAGCAGGAGTTGGGCGCCCGGTGGCAGTTGCTCCGCGTCCGCGCGGTCCGGCCAGCAGCCCAGTTCGTGCATGCCGAGCGGCAGTGCGGGCACGGACGGCTCCAGGTAGCGGAGGGTGCCTCCCACGAGCAGGAGCGGCGCGGGATGCCCGCGGTTGACGATCCGCAGCCGTCCCGGATCGGCCGCCGGGACCTCGACCAGCACGGCCGTGGTGAAGCCCTCGAACTGGTCCAGCCCGCGGCGCCTGCCGCCCTCCCGCTGGAGGGCGCGCTCCAGCCGCAGCGCGACCCCCTCCAACGTCGCCTCCTCCTCGGCCGCCTCCCGGAACGCCCCGATGACCACGGCGACGGCGTCCACCGAACCGAGCCCCTTGCCGCGCACGTCCCCGACGATCAGCCGCACCCCGTACGGCGTGTCCTGCACCGCGTACAGGTCGCCGCCGATCCGGGCGTCGGACTGCGCGGCCTCGTACCGCGCGGCGACGTCGAGTCCGCCGATCCGGGCCGGGGGCACGGGCAGTACGGCGAGCTGCGCGGCCTCGGCGATGCCGCGGGCGGAGACCAGTTGCTGGTTGACGCGGCGGACGAGACGGTTGATGCCGAGGGCGAGCACGGCGACGACGCCCATCGTCGCCACCGTCATGACCGCGTCACCCCAGGAGGGGCCGCCGAAGAAGTACAACGTGCCGAGCAGCGCGATCAGCGCGGCGGCCCCGCACACGGCGGTCCCCAGCGCGGACAGCAGCGGCGCCGCGACGAGTGGCGCGGCGGCGAACAGCGCCGCCGGGGTGTAGTCGCGCGGCAGCGAGAAGTCCACGACCACACCCGAGACGATCAGCGCCGGTGGCACCCAGCGCGCGTAAGGGTGCGGAACGGTGCCGTCGAACCCGTCGGCGCCGTCCCGGACGGGGGGAGCCGCGTCGTCGCTGCCCGGATACTCCTTCACCGTCCCAATCTGACCGCTTCCGCCCACCTCTGCGACCCGAGCGGGCGGCACCCCGCGTGGAGGGTGTCGCTCAGAGCGTGCCGACGCGCTGCCAGCCGGAGCCGCCGCCGGAGGGCGACGCGGGGGACGCGGGGGACGCCGACGACGCGGGGGTGGGCGCGGCGCGGGCGGCGAGCGGCAGCGGCGGGTCCGTCTCGTGCGGGTGCGGGGGCTCGTACGGGTCCGGGGGCTGGTGCTGGTGCGGGGGTTGGTGCTGGTGCGCGGGCTGGTGCTGGTGCGCGGGCTGGTGGTGCGGCGGGGGCGTGGCGCCCCGGGGCTGCTGCCCGTACCCGCCGGAGCCGTACGGGCCCGGGGCCCCCGACGCGGCGGACGGCTCGTGCGCGTCGTACCGCCCGGCGCCGTACGCGCCCGTGCCGTAGGACCCGGAGCCGTACGTACCGGAGCCGTAGGAGCCGGAGCCGTACGACCCCGCACCGTACGTCCCGGGGAGCGGCAGCGGGGCCGGCTGCCGCGTGGGCGGCGGCGGGTCGTACGAGCGGTCGTACGCACGGGAGCGCGGGCGCTCGTACGTGTACGGGTGCGCGGAGTCGTCCTCCCTCGGCACGGTCCGGCCCGCGCGCGACCACTCGTGCAGCAGGGCTGCGTAGATGGGGGTTCCCAGGGAGCTGTCCGGCGGACACGGAAGTGTTGCGCCCCGGCCGTCGGCAGTCGTCCAGTGCGTCACCATTACTGCCATGACCTGACCAACGATCCGCGCCGCCCCGGGGTCACCCAGGAGGATCAGCGGCGGGTCGGCGGGTCGGCGGGGGGCCGGTGGACGCCGGTCACCCCTTGAGAGCGCTCTTTCTTCAAGACTTGACGTGAGCACGGCTCTCTTGACGGGACCTCATCAAGAGAGTTAACTCACCGACCGAGCAAAAGTATGGACCTGCGGCGAGCCCGTCGTGGGCCCGGCACGGAGCCCCCACCCGTGCCTGGCGCGAGGGCCTCACCCTTGTCACTCACAGAAGCGTGTCCCCCCACTGCGCAGACGAGGTGAGTTCCATCTTCAACAAGCAGCTGACCCACATGAGAAGGCGCCCGCGCACGACCGCGGCCCTCGCCGTCGGCATGGCCGCCGTCCTGAGCTGGACGACCGTCAACACGGGCATGGCCGCCGACGACCCCGGCGCCGCGCCCAAGTCCGCCTCGGCGAAGGCCGACACGAAGGCCGGTGCCGGTACCAAGGCCATCGCCTTCGAGGACAACTTCGACGGCGCCGCGGGCTCCGGTGTCGACGGCAGCAAGTGGCAGACCGAGACCGGCGACAACGTGAACAACCACGAGCGCCAGTGGTACACGCCGGGCACCGACAACGCCAAGCTCGACGGCAACGGCAACCTGGTCATCACCGCCCGCAAGGAGAACCCGGGCAACTACCAGTGCTGGTACGGCACGTGTGAGTACACCTCCGCGCGCCTCAACACCTCCGGCAAGTTCACCCAGAAGTTCGGGCACGTCGAGGCCCGGATGAAGATCCCGCGGGGTCAGGGCATCTGGCCCGCCTTCTGGATGCTGGGCAGCGACATGGGCGACGTCGGCTGGCCCGCCTCGGGCGAGATCGACATCATGGAGAACGTCGGCAAGGAGCCCGGCACCGTGCACGGCACGCTGCACGGCCCCGGCTACTCGGGCGAGGGCGGCGTCGGCGCCGCGTACACCCTGCCCAACGGCGAAGCCTTCGCGGACGACTTCCACACCTTCGCCATCGACTGGGCGCCGGACAAGGTGACCTGGTCGGTCGACGGGAACGTCTTCCAGGAGCGCGGTCCCGGCGACGTGAACGGCGACTGGGTGTTCAACAAGGACTTCTTCCTCATCCTCAACCTCGCGGTCGGCGGCTACTGGCCCGGCGACCCCGACGGCAGCACGCAGTTCCCGCAGGAACTCGTCGTGGACTACGTCCGTGTGAGCACCGCCGACTGACGGACGACGCGTGTCCGGCGCGTGCCTGACGCGTACCGCCGACACGTACCGCCCGCCACGTACACCGCACCGACCAGCACGACCGTCCGGCTCCGGCCGGACGGAGCACCCCCTCAGGACTGGGCGGGCAGCGCGCCTCACGGCGTACTGCCCGCCCAGCGGTTTTTCGCGGCTGCGGTGCGCGGGCGTGCGGTGTCCCGCTGTCGTCCGGGTGAGGCGATCGTTCCGGCGTTACGTCCTCGCCCCCGTTACACCCTCACGCGCGCGCGGAGCCCGTCGCCGCCTCCGTACGGAACAGCCCCTCCGGGTCGTACGCCTGCCGCAGTCCCTCCAACCGCCGCCACGTTCCCGGCTCGTACGCCGCGCGCACGTCGTCCGCAGTGGTCACGCCGAACAGGAAGTTCAGGAACCGGCCGACCGCCCACGGCGCCAACGGCTCCTCCGACCGCCGCTGGAACTCCCGCGCCTCGGCCTCCCGTTCCGCGTCCGCCACGGACAGGACGCTCAGCGAGTACCGCGCGTCCCGGTGCCCGACCGCGTTCCCCCCGCGCGGCGGGCGGGACAGCGCCCCGCCGAGGTGGTGCAGCTGCACCACGCTGAAGAACTCCGCGCCGGGCCCGCCGCGCCGGGCGAACTCCGCGACCGCCGCCGGGTCGAGAGCGGAGAGCAGCGTGTTGCTGCCCGTGTACGGGTGCGGGTCCGTCGGGTCGCGGTGGATCGTCGGGCTCTCGGCGTACGGCATGTCGCGGAGCCCGTCGGCTAGCCGCGGGCCGACCGCGCGCAGCGGGGCCACGAGCCGTTCGCCGTCGGCCGCCGCGCCCGTGTACGCGAGGCGCACCTGGACCACGTGGCGCCCGCGCAGGGCCTCCGGCACCTGCGGGACGTCCGGGTACACCATCGCCACCAGGGAGGACGTCGCCTCCTCGGGCAGGTCCTCCGTCCAGTCCCGGTACGCCTCCAGCACCTCCGGCAGCGACTGCCCGTCGAAGGCCAGCGAACCGCCGTACAGCCGCGGCACCGGCACGAGCCCGATCTCCAGGCCCGTCACCACGCCGAAGCCCGAACGTCCGCCGCACAACGCCCGGAACAGCTCGCCGTCCGGGTCCTCGGTCGGCACCGCGTCGGCGGTGTCGGCCAGGTCCGTCGCGGTGAGGTGGCGGAGGCGGCCGTCCGCCGTCACCAGGTCGACGGCGCGCACCTGGTCCGCCGCGTAGCCGAACCGCCGTGCCAGCAGGCCCAGTCCGCCGCCGAGCGTGTAGCCGACGACGCCGCTGTGCGGGGCGCTGCCGTTCGGCGGCGCGAGCCCGTACGGGGCGGCGGCCGCGATCACCTGCTCCCAGCGGGCGCCCGCCCGCACCCGTACCGTGCGGGCGACGGGGTCGACCCGTACGGCGTCCATGCGGCGGGTGCCCAGCAGCATCCCGCCGCGCGCGGCGGCCGGGGTGCCGTGGCCGGTGGCCTGCACGCGTACGGGCATGCCGTGGTCGGCGGCGTACCGCACCGCGGCCCGTACGTCGTCCGCGTCCCGCGCGCCGACGACCAGGTCCGGGCGCTGCTCCAGGCCGGACTGGAAACCGGCGGTCTCCGCGTCGTAACCCGCGTCGCCGGGCGCCAGGACCGGGCCCCGCACCCGTTGGGACAGTGCGTGGGTGCTGTTCATCGCCGTACTCCGTTTCCCGGTGGCCGTCGCCCCGTCGAGGGTTCGCGAGGGCGGCCTCCGTTCCGGGAGTATCGGGGCACCTACCTGACAGGTGGCGTCATGTTTGCGTCCGTTAGAGGGTGTCACCCGGCTGGAGGGTGTCGCCCGCCGTGACGAAGCCGTGCTCGTACGCGGCGATCACCGCCTGCGTACGGTCGCGTACCTCCAACTTGGCCAGCACCGCCGCCACATGGCTCTTCACCGTGGCGGCGCCCACGCCCATCCGGGTCGCGATCTCCGCGTTGGTCAGGCCCCGCGTCATCAGCCGCAGCACCTCGCCCTCCCGCTCGGTGAGGCGCCCGCCGAGACCGCGCAGGCGCCGACCGGCGCCGTGGTGGGCGGCGAGCCTGCGCACGGCGGCCGGGAAGAGAAGCGAGTCGCCGCGCGCCACCAGGCGTACGGCCGCCACCACGTCCTCCGCCGCCGCCCGCTTCAACAGGAAGCCGTGGGCTCCGGCGCGGAGGGCGTCGTAGACGTACGAGTCGTTCTCGAAGGTCGTCACCACGAGGACGCGCGGCGCGTCCGCGCCCATCACGTCCAGCAGGTGCTCGGTGGCGCGGATGCCGTCGACCTCAGGCATCCGGACGTCCATGAGCACGATGTCGGGACGCAGCGCGCGGGTGACGGAGACGGCCTCGGCCCCGTTGACCGCCTCGCCCACCACGCGCAGGTCCGGCTCGGCGTCGAGGATCGCGGTGAGGGCCGTACGGACCAGGCGTTCGTCGTCGGCGAGCACGACGCGGAGGGGCGGCGCTCCCTCCGGGGGCGGTGGCATCGTGACGGCTTCCTTCCGGGCGGGGCGGCGGTGTCCGGGCAGCACCGTACGCGGGGAGCGGGGGCCGGGGTACGGGGCACGGGGCCGGAGGGGCGCGGTCCGGGGCGGCGGGGAGCGGTCCGGGCCGGGGCCCTCCGCCCGGCGCCGTGGCCGGGCGTCACGGCGTCACGGCGTCACGGCGTCACGGCGTCACGGCGTCACGGCGTCAGGACGATCTTTCCGACGACGGTGCCGGACTCCGCCAGCCGCATGGCCTCGGCGGCGCTGGTGAGCGGCAGCCGGGCGGCGATGCGGGGGACGACGTCGCCGCGCTGGAGGGCGGCGAAGACCTGCGTGAGGTCGGCGCGCGTCCGGGCCCGGAAGCGGCTCCTGGAGAGGGAGCGACCGGCCCAGGTGTTGAAGAAGGAGGCGCTGCGCCCGTTGGGCAGGGCGTTCCACAGCCAGATCCGGCCGAGCAGCTTGAGGACGGGCAGCTGCTTGGAGCCCTCGTCGTCACGCGTGGACGCGCTGCCGTACCCGACGAGGGAGCCGCCCGGGGCGAGCAGGCGCCAGGAGTCGACGATGCCGCTGCCGCCGACGTGGTCGAAGACGGCGTCCACCCCGCCGGGGGCCAGCTCGCGGACGCGGGCGGCGACGTCCTCGGTGCGGTAGTCGATCGGCGTCACCCCCTGCTCCCGCAGGGCGTCGTGGTGGCGTGCCGACGCCGTACCGATGACGCGCACGCCCGCGAGCCGGGCGAACTGGGTCAGCACGGAGCCGACGCCGCCGTTCGCGCCCAGCACCAGGACGGTCTGACCGCTGCGGACGCGTGCCTTGCGGTGCAGCATCTGCCATGCCGTGAGGCCGTTGATGACGAACGCCTCCGCGTCCGCCGCCCTGACCCCGTCGGGCACGGGCACCACGTCCGCGGCCTCCACGACCAGGTGGCTGGACCAGCCGCCGATCTTGGTCAGCGCGGCGATGCGGGTGCCGAGGAGGCCCGGCTCGACGCCGTCGCCCGCGGCGAGGACGGTGCCGACCAGGTCGTAGCCGGGGACGAAGGGGAACGGCGGCTGGTCGAAGTACTTCCCGCGGCGCATCTGCTGCTCCGCGAAGGAGACGCCGGTCGCCTCCATGCGGATGACGACCTCGCCGGGGCCGGGGGTGGGGACTGCTCCGTGGCGGATCTGGAGCCCCTCGGGCTCGACCTTGCCCGGGAGAACGACCTCGACGAGTCCTTCGGCGCTCATGACGACCTCCGTGGTGTGCGACTGATAGTGAAGTGCTTTCGCTTTCGTGAGAAGTTATAACTCAGTCTCGTCGCGAGCGTCAATAGCTTTCGTTACAGCCTCTAACACGCGGGGAGGGTGGCACGGTCGAGCCAACACCATCGCATCGCACAGTGATAACCTCTCACTCTCACGTGAGCTTGTAGCTACGGGAAGGAAGGCGGCAGACCATGGCCGGTACGGGCACGAGAACCCCCGCGAGCGCTACCGCGCCCAGGTGCGTACGGAGGTCAAGGAACGCGCGTGGGAGCAGATCGCCACCGCCGGGGCGTCCGCGCTCTCCCTCAACGCGATCGCGAAGCAGATGGGCATGAGCGGCCCCGCCCTCTACCGCTACTACGCCAACCGCGACGAGCTGATCACCGAGCTGATCCGGGACGCGTACCGCGACCTGGCCGACACCCTCCGCTCGTCCGCCGACGAGCAGGACGCGGGCCCGGCCGACCTCGCGTTCGCGCTGCGCGACTGGGCCCTCGCGGACCCCCAGCGCTACTTCCTCCTCTACGGCACCCCCGTCCCCGGCTACCACGCGCCCGACGACACCACCGCCATCGCCGCCGAGATCATGGAGATCCTGCTCGACACGGGCGCGGGACTGGCGGGCGACGACGGTGCCGGGTCCGCGTTCGCGCGCCATCTGGCGAGCCACCGGGGCTGGACGCGCGACCACCCCGCCCCGCCCGCCGTCCTCCACTGGGCGCTGAAGTTCTGGACGCGGCTGCACGGCGCGCTGTCGCTGGAGCTGGCGGGCCAGTTCACGGGCATGGGCTTCGACCCCGCCCTCCTCTTCCGGGCCGAGTTGGAGGACCTGCTGACGCTCTGAGCCGACCGCTCACCGGCACGCCGCCGCCCGCTCCCCCGTACCGCCGCCAGCCGCTCCCCGGCCCCCTGGCGGCCCCCCGGCGGCACCCGGCGGCGTCCCGCACCCCGGGCAGTACGCTGGCGGGCGATGCGCCGTGCCCCCTCACGCACCCCCCGCCCCACGGAGCGCTCCCCGCGACACCCGTCGTGGCCCTCGCGCCGCCGCGCCGACGTGCGCGCCGTACAGCCCGGGTCCGCGCGCGGGGAGGCCGGGACCGCCGAGGGCGGACGTACCGGAGCCGGGCGGGACCCGCGGGCCGAACGGGACCAGCGGGCCGAGCGGGACCAGCGGGCCGAGCGGGCCGGTCGCGGAGAGGTCGGCGCCCGGCGGCCCGTACCGGCGCGCAGCGGCACCCTGTCGCTGGCGGTGGCGCTGACGGCGATCGTCACGGCGGGCTGCGCGGTGGACGACGGCACCCGCGACGACGGCCCGGCACCCGCGCTGTCGGCGCCGCCGAGCGCCATGCCGCTGTGGCCCGACCACACGGCGCCCCCGACGGAGACGGCGGAGCCGACGTACGGCAAGACGTACTCGCCCCTCAAGGTCACCCTGCCGTCCGGCGGGCTGCGCGCGATGCCGGTCGAGGACCTGATCGCGAAGGACCCGAACGTGTCGGACTGGATGCGCACCGGCCTCCGGGACTGCCCGGGTGGCCGGTGCGGCCTGCGGGAGCCCGTCTACCGCGACCTGACCGGCGACGGCGCCGACGAGCTGCTGGTGGCGATGGACTCGGAACGCCTGGAGGCGACGCTGATCGCGGTCTACCGGGCCGAGAAGCGCACCGTACGGCCGGTGTTGATCGCCTGGGGGGATGCGGGCATGACGGGTTCGACGCTCGGCGAGGACCTGATCATCACGGGCAGGTACGTGGTGACGGGGGCCCGTACGAAGAACGACGAGACCACCCGCTACCGCTGGGACGGCAAGCTGATGTCCCCGCTCGGGCCGCGGCTCGGGGAGGACCTGTCGCCCGGTGGGGACGCCGGAGCGCAGCAGGGCGGTACGCCGCGCGGGGCCGGTGACACCCCGGAGGACGCCGTGCCGCGGGAGGCGGGTCCGCGGGAGCCCGGTCCAGGGGACGACGGCGACAGCCAGGAGGACATCGTGCGACGGGGCCCGTTCCCCGAACCGAGCGCCGCCGACGAGGGCACCGGCAGAGCCCCCTCGCCGGTACCCGAACCCCGGGCGGACGGAGCCCCATGACGCCACCGCCACCGCCGCCCCCGCCGCCGCAGCAGCAGCCCGCCGTGACCGAGGCGCACGTGCTGATCGTCGAGGACGACGAGATCATCCGCCGTACGGTCGGCATGCTCCTGGAGCGGTACGGCTTCACCGTCCGCACCGCCGCCGACGGCATCACCGGCCTGGAACACTTCCGTGCCGAGAAGCCGGACCTGCTGCTCCTGGACATCATGCTGCCGGAGTTGGACGGGATCGGGCTGTGCCGCCGTATCCGGGAGACGAGTACGACGCCGATCCTGATGATGTCCGCGCGCGGCGACTCGCTCGACATCGTGTCGGGTCTGGAGGCGGGCGCCGACGACTACGTGGTCAAGCCGGTGGAGAGCGCCGTGCTGGTGGCGCGTATCCGCTCGCTGCTGCGCCGGGCGTCGTTCGCGCCGCCCCCGTCGGACGTTTCGACCCCACCCTCCGCGCCGTACGTGTCGTCCGCGCGCGCGGTGCCCCGTACGGGTGCGGACGGAGGCGCGTACGCGGCCACCGACGCGGGGGCGGGCGCGGCGCGTACGCACGTCTTCGGTGATCTGACCGTCGACAGCCTCGCGTTGGAGGTGCGGCGCGGTGGTGAGGTGCTGGCGCTGACGCCGACGGAGCTGCGGCTGCTGCTGGAGTTCGCGCGTTCGCCGGGTGTGGTACTGGAGCGCCGTACGCTCCTGGACCGCGTCTGGGACCACGCGTGGCACGGTGACACGCGCGTCGTGGACCTGCACGTGCAGCGGCTGCGCGGGAAGATCGGGGCCGAACGGATCGAGACCGTACGCGGTTTCGGCTACAAGCTGCGGCGCTGAGAAATGGCCCTCAGGTGGCGGATCATCGCCCTGGTGGCGGCGGCGACGTGCGCGGTGGCGGCGGCGGTCGGCGTACTCGTGCACCAGGCGTCGCGCGGCCACGAGCTGTCGCAGGCGCGGCAGGCGGCCCGTACGACGCTGGACCGGGCGGCGGACGCGTACGCGCGTACCGGTGAGGTACGGGGTTCGGGCGCCGAGTTGGACTCCCCCGACGTGCCGGACGGGCTGCGGGAGCTGGTGGCGGACGGGCGGTACGGGAGCGAGTTCACGGACGGACCGGGCGGCCCCGCGATGTGGGCCGCGCGGCCCGCCGGGGGCCGGGTGCTGTCCGTACGCGTCGACATGCGCACGAGCATGCGGGACATCGGCACGCTCGACACCAACATCGTGGTCGCGGGCCTGGTCGCGACCGCCGTCGTCCTGCCGTTGGGCGCGGTGACGGCGGGGCGGATGAGCCGGAAGCTGCGTACGGCGGCGGGAACGGCGCGGCGGATCGCGGCCGGTGACCTGAACGCGCGCATCGACGCGAAGCCCCGCCGGAACGACGAGATCGCGGAGATCTCCGGCGCCGTCGACTCGATGGCCGCCGCGCTCCAGGAACGGCTGCGGCGCGAGCAGCGGTTCACCGGGGACGTGGCGCACGAGCTGCGCACCCCGCTGATGGGCCTGGTCACGGCGGCCGAACTCCTGCCGGACGACGAGGCGGTGGGCTACGTACGGGACCGCTCTCGGGTGCTCAGCACGCTCGTCGACGAACTGCTGGAGATCTCGCGGCTGGACGCGCACGCCGAGCACGCGGACCTGACGGCGTGCGCCGTCGGGCCGTTGGTGGAGGAGGCGGTGGCGCGCACCGGCGTGCGCGCGTCGCTCCGCACGGAGCCGCCGCGCGCGGGAGGGCGTACGGGAACGGGCGCGAGCGGGCGTACGGGCGCGGACCGGCGCGCGGCCGCGACGGTCGGCGGGAAGCCGGGGGACGGGGAGTCGGAGGACGGGGAACCGGGGGACGGCGTACGGACGGTGGACGACGAGCCCGTGAAGGTGTGGACGGACCCGCGCCGCCTGGCACGCGTCGTCGCGAACCTGCTGCTCAACGCCGACCGGCACGGCCACCCGCCCGTCGAGGTGACGGTCTCGGCGGACGGCCGCACGGTGACCGTGCGCGACCACGGCCCCGGCTACCCGGAGGACCTGCTGCGGGACGGGCCGCAGCGCTTCCGTACGGGCGCCGCCGAGCGGGGTCGTGGGCACGGGCTGGGGCTGACGATCGCCCGCGGGCAGGCCGAAGTCCTGGGCGCCACCCTGGAGTTCGGGAACGCGGCGGACGGCGGAGCGGTCGCCACCGTACGGCTGCCCGCGACCGAGGGGCCACCGATACACGGTTGATACACCTCTGAGCAGCCGCCGACGGGTTCCCTTGCCCGCACCAAGATCTTCGCGTCCGAGGGTGGCGGCATGCGGAACAGGTGGCACCCCACAGCCCGGCTCGCGCGGCACAGGAAGCGCCCCGAAGCGGGGGGAGGGCCGGACGCGGTACGGACGGCGCCCCCGGCACGTACGGCCGACGGAACGGCCCCGGTGGGCACGGCCGACGGAACGGCCCCCGCGCGCGGGGCGGGCACCCGCGGTCGCCTCCGGCGGCTCCTCACCTGGCGGAAGCTGCTCGCCGTGGGCCTCGCGCTGCTGCTCCTGCCGACGGCCGCGTTCGCGGTGCTGTACGTGTCCATCGACGTCCCCGAGGCCAACGAGCAGGCCCGCGCGGAGAGCAACGTCTACCTCTACAGCGACGGCACCGTCGCCGCCCGCACGGGCGAGATCAACCGCGAGACCGTACCGATCGGGCGGGTGCCCGAGGGCGTGCGGCACGCGTTCATCGCGGCGGAGAACAAGTCGTTCTACGAGGACGCCGGTCTCGACCCCGTCGGCCTCGCGCGCGGGGTGGTCAACACCGCGCTGGGCAAGGGCACTCAGGGCGGTTCGACGATCACGCAGCAGTACGTCAAGAACTACTACCTGAGCCAGGAGCAGACCCTCAGCCGCAAGGTCCGCGAGATGGTCATCTCGCTCAAGGTCGACCGGCGGAAGTCGAAGGACGACATCCTCGCCGGGTACCTCAACTCCAGCTACTTCGGCCGCGTCGCGTACGGCGTCCAGGCCGCGGCCCGCGCGTACTACGACCGGAACGTCGAGGAACTGACCGTCCCGCAGGGCGCGTACCTCGCGGCGCTCCTCCAGGCCCCCAGCCGGTACGACTGGGCCACCGCGAGCCCGGCCGGGCGGCGGCACGTCGAGGCGCGCTGGGGCTACGTGCTGGACAACATGGTGGACAAGGGCTGGCTCGACGGGAAGGAGCGGAAGGGCATGCGCTTCCCCGAGCCCACCGCGCCCGAGCCGGGGCCCGGACTGAGCGGGCAGTCCGGGTACTTCGTGGACGCCGCCCGGCAGGAGCTGCTCGAATCGGGCGTCAGCGACCAGGAGTTGGCGGCCGGTGGCTGGACGATCACCCTCACCCTCGACCGCGAGCGGCAGCAGGCGCTGGAACGGGCCGTCGCGCGCCGCCTCGACGGCGAGAGCGATGGCGAGCGGGACGGCGAGAACGGCCCCAACAAGGGCAGCGGCGGCGGGGCGAGTCGCGACGTGCAGGCGGGCGCCGTCTCGGTGGCCCCGGAGACGGGGCACGTGGTCGCGCTGTACGGCGGCCGGGACTACACCCGGCACTACCTCAACAACGCCACCCGCGCCGACTACCAGGCGGGCCCCGCCTTCCACGCGATCAGCCTGGCCGCGTCGCTGGAACGGAAGACGCGGCAGGCGGAGCCGCGCGCGGGGCGGGCGGCGGAACGGGTGCCCGAGCACGAACTGGTCCGGGACACGGCCGTGGACCTCGGCGTCCACCCCGACACCGAGAGGTACGACGCGGAACGGGCTACGGAACTGGGCCTGTTGGGGGTCAGCCCGATGGAACTGGCGGGTGTGTACGCGACGTTGGGGCGGCACGGCGACAAGGTCACGCCGTCGCTGGTGGAGTCCGCAGTACGCGGCGGGGAACGGGTCGAGCTGCGGGACGCGGTCGGCGGCAGGGCGGTCGCGCGCGAGACGGCCGACTCGATCACGAACGGCATCGGCGGCATGCCCGTACCGTCCGGCCCCGACGGACCGTACGAACCGTACGGCCCGTTTGAGGCTCCGTACGGCGAGGGCACCGGCAAGGGCCGCCCGGCGGACGGCGGTTCCTCGACGCGGCGGGCGATGGCACCCGCCGGGACGGCCGTGCCCCCGACGCCCGCCGCGCTGGTGTCGGGGCCGTCCGACGACGACAAGGCGGCGTGGTCCGTCGGCTACTCGCCCGAACTGGCCACCGTGGTCGGCGTGTTCGGCGAGGAGCACCGGTCCCGCGAGCAGGCGGCGCTCACGAAGGCGCAGGCGCGGATGGCGGTCGGCATCTGGGACGAGTACAGCCGGGCCGCGCTGGGCGGATAGCGGGCGGTGGGACGTACGGGACGGGTGTTGCGGTACTGACTGATGTGTCAGCCAGTACCGCAACACCCGCCTCTTCTGCGCGTCAGCAGCGGGACACCCGTTGCGATTATCTCAACGCGTCGCTACGGTGTCGGGCATGCGGTACGCACCGGACCCGCCCGCGCGGGCCACCGACGTCGCGGCCCGGGTGCGCGAGGTGATCGCGCGCGCCGGGTGCAGCCAGCGCGAGTTCGCGCGGCGGATCGTCATGGACCCGTCGAAGCTGTCGCGTTCGCTCGGCGGCAGCCGCCGCTTCACGGCGGCCGAGCTGGCGCGCGTCGCGGACGTCGGTGACGTGGACGCGGGCTGGCTCCTCGGCACGGACGCGGGTACGGGCACGGACGCGGGTACGGGTACGGACGCGGGTGCCGGTACGAGCGCCGGCGCCACCCCCCGTACGGGCTCCGCGCGGGCCGCCGGAGCCGCCCCCGCACCCGCCCCCGTCGCCGTCCCCACCGGCGGGCGCCCGCTCCAGATCGTCCGCGAGACCGTGCGGCTCGTCGCCGAACAGGGCTTCCACGCCGTACGCGTCGCCGACATCGCCGCCGCCTGCGGCACCAGCAGCGCGGCCGTCCACTACCACTTCCCCGGCCGCGCCGAGCTGCTCGAAGCGGCGATCCGCTGGTGCATGGACGAGGACACCGCGGCCCGCGCCGCCTGCGTCGCCGCCGAGGAGGACGCGCACAAGGAGCTGTGGCAGCTGATCGCGCTCCAGACCCCGTACACCGAACAGCGCCGCCGCCAGTGGCGCGTGTGGCTCGACCTGTGGGCGGAGGCGGCCCGTTCGACGGCCACCGGGCGGCTGCACGTCGACTACTACCGGCAGTGGCGTACGACCGTCGCGGACGTCATACGGCGCGGGGTCGCGCAGGGCGTGTTCCGCCCGGAGACCGATCCGGAGTCCGCCGCGCTGCGCCTCACCGCGCTCATCGACGGGCTCGCGTCCCAGGTGCTGGCCACCGAGGCGTACGGCGCGGACCCGGAGACGGGCACCGGCTCCGGCACGGACCCGGGCGGGACCGGGCCGGAGCAGATGGAGGCCGCGCTGCTCGCCCACGTCGAGACCGAACTGACCCCGCACGACTGACCGTTCACGCCCCCGCACCCGTACGACCGGCCCCCTGCACCCGGCCCCCGCACGCCCCGACGCCCTGCCCGCCCCGACGCCCCGCAACGACCGCCCCACGCCCCGGAGGTGCCCCATGCCCATGAACGACAGCGTCATCATCACCTGCGCCCTGACCGGCGCCGGCGACACCGTCGGACGCAGCCCGCACGTGCCCGTCACGCCCGAGCAGATCGCCGCGTCGGCCGTCGAGGCGGCGGCGGCCGGTGCGGCCGTCGTGCACATCCACGTACGGGACCCCGCGACGGGCGCGCCCTCGCGCGACCCGAAGCTGTACGGCGAGACCGTCGACCGGATCCGCCAGACCGGCACCGACGTGGTGATCAACCTGACGGCGGGCATGGGCGGCGACCTGGTGCTGGACGCCGACGAGCCGCTGGAGAAGGGCGCGTTGGAGGGTACGGACCTGGTCGGCGGCCTGGCGCGGCTGCCGCACGTGCAGGACCTGCTGCCGGACATCTGCACCCTCGACTGCGGCTCGCTGAACTTCGGCGACAACCTCTACATCTCCACGCCCGAGATGCTGCGGAAGGGCGCCCGGCTGATCCAGGAGCTGGGCGTACGACCGGAGTTGGAGATCTTCGACACCGGGCAGCTGTGGTTCGCGAAGCAGTTGCACGCGGAGGGGCTGCTGGACGAGCCGACGCTGTTCCAGCTGTGCATGGGCATCCCGTGGGGCGCCCCGGCCGAGCCCGAGGTGCTCCAGTCGATGGTCAACATGCTGCCCCCGGGCGCCCAGTGGGCCAGCTTCGCGCTGGGCCGGATGCAGATGCCGTGGGTCGCGCAGTCGGTGCTGCTGGGCGGGAACGTACGGGTCGGGCTGGAGGACAACCTCTACCTCAGCCGTGGCGTGAAGGCGACCAACGCGCAGCTGACCGAGCGCGCCGTGACCCTCGTCGAGGCGCTGGGCGCGTCCGTCGCGGGACCCGACGCGGCGCGGGAACGCTTCGGCCTCAAGCCCCGCTGAGCGCCCGCCCGTCGGGCCCGCCCGTCGACACGTCCCCGTCCCGAGTACCCGTCCCCCGCAAGGAGTCAGTCACCATGGCACGACCCGATCCCGCCGACGTCGCGCGCGTGACGTGCGTCGGCGCCGGAGTCATCGGCGGCGGCTGGGCCGCCCACTTCCTCGCCCGCGGCTACGACGTGACCGTCTGGGACCCGGCGCCCGACGCCGAGCCCCGGCTGCGGCGGCTCGTCGAGGCCGCCTGGCCCGCGCTCACCCAGCTCGGGCTCGCCCCGGGCGCCGACCCCGCCCGTCTGAAGGTCGCGCCGACGCTCGAAGAGGCGTGCGCGGAGGCGGAGTTCGTACAGGAGAGCGCCCCGGAGAAGCTGGAGCTGAAGCGCGACCTGCTGGCCCGGCTGGACGCGGCGACCCCGCCCGGCGTCGTCGTCGCCTCGTCCACCTCCGGCTACCCGATGACCGACATGCAGACCACCGCGGCCGACCCCGGCCGCCTCGTCGTCGGCCACCCCTTCAACCCGCCGTACCTGATCCCGCTCGTCGAGGTCGTCGGCGGCGAACGGACCGACCCGGACGCCGTCGCCTGGGCCGCCCGCTTCTACGAGGCCGCGGGCAAGTCCGTCCTCACCATGGACCGCGAACTGCCCGGTTTCGTCGCCAACCGCCTCCAGGAGGCACTGTGGCGCGAGGCGCTGCACATGGTGGCGAACGGTGAGGCGACCGTACGGGACATCGACGCGTCGATCACCGAAGGGCCGGGCCTGCGGTGGGCGTTCATGGGGCCGTGCCTCACGTTCGCGCTCGCGGGCGGCGAGGGCGGGATGGCGCACATGCTGGACCACTTCGGGGAGTCGCTGAAGTCGCCGTGGACGCGGCTGGAGGCTCCGGAGCTGGACCGGAAGCTGTACGACGGGATGGTCGACGGCTGTGCGGAGGCCGCCGCCGGGCGGTCGCACGCGGACCTCGTCGCGGAACGCGACCAGGGCGTGATCGACGTGCTGCGCGCCACCGGCAGGCTGCCGGAGCCGCCCCGGCGGAGCGCGGGGTGAGCGGCGTGCTCGCGGAGTTCACCGAGCGGGTCCGCCCGGAGTGGATCGACTACAACGGCCATCTCAGCGAGGCGTACTACGTGCTCGTCTTCGGCCACGCCACCGACGCGATGATGGACGCGACCGGCCTGCACGCCGCGTACCGCGACGCCACCGGCTGCTCCCTCTACACCGCCGAGGCGCACGTGCGCTATCTGCGCGAGGTGCGCGACGGCACCGAACTCCGCGTCCGTACGCGGGTGTTCGGCGTGGACGGGAAGCGGCTGCGCTTCGGGCACGAGATGTACGCCGCCGGTACGGGAGCGGCCGGTACGGACGACCCCGCCGGTACGGACGACGCCCCCGGTACGGGCGACCCCGCGCGCCCGGTGGCCGTGACGGAGCTGCTGGGCGTCCACGTGGGCGCCGCGGGCGCGACGCCGTTCCCCGCCGACGTACGCGCCCGCTTCGAGGTGCTGGCCGAGGCGGCGCCGGAGTGGGCGGGCCGCGCCATCGGCCCCGTACCGCGCGGCTGACCCCGCGCGCCCCCGCCGTACGGCGCCCCCGCCGTACCGCGCCCCGCCCACGTGGAGCCTGGCCCCGTCTCCCTTTCCCCGGAGAGACGGAGCCAGGGGTTCAGGGGTGGCGGACCCCGGTCAGCTCCTCGGCCGCCTCCCACAGCCGCCGCCCCGTCTCCGGGTCGGTGGCGGCCGGGGCCGGTTCGGTCGCGGCGACCGGGCCGCGGAACTCCCGGAAGCCGGACGGCCCGTAGAGCAGGCCGCCGCGTACGCCGGGAGCGGTGGCCGCGTGCAACTGCGGGCGCGCGCCACCCTGTACGGAGGGGAACACCCGCTGCGTCGCCCGGTCGATGGCCTGCGACACCGGGTCCTTGTCCTCGAACGCGCGCGTGCTGAGGTTCGTACGGCAGATGCCGGGGTGCGCCAGGACGCTGCGGACCGGCGAACCGGCGCGTTCCAGCCGCCGGTGCAGTTCCAGGCCCTGCACGGTGCAGGCCAGCTTGGAACGCCCGTACGCCTGGCGGGGCTTGAAGCCCCGGCGCCCCATCAGGTCGTCCAGGTCGAGGCGGGCGCCCCGGTGCGACGTCGAGCTGAGGCCGACGACGCGCCCGGCTTCCGCCCGGCCGAGGGCGCCGAGGAGCAGGCCGGTGAGGGCGAAGTGGCCCAGGACGTTGACGCCGAAGTGGGCCTCGAAGCCGTCGTCCGTCTCACGGCGCGGCCCGAGGTGCAGCACCCCGGCGTTGTTGACCAGCACGTCGACGGCCCGGAAGTCGCCGTCCACCTCCTTGGCGAAGTCCCGTACGGACCGCAGGGAGCCGAGGTCCAGGTGCCGGGCCTCGACCTTGGCGCCCGGCGTGGTCCGTCGGATGCCGTCGGCCGCCTCCTCGCCCGCCTCGACCCGGCGTACTGCGAGCACCACGCGGGCGCCGTGCCGCGCCAGTTCGGTCGCCGTGACCAGCCCGAGGCCGGAGTTGGCGCCGGTGACGACCGCGACCCGGCCGCTCAGGTCGGGGATGTCGCGTTCGGTCCATTCGGCCATGGCGGGCAGCTCCAGGAGGAAAAGGGTGAGGTGGGGTGGGGAGGGTCGTACGGGTCAGAGGTACGAGACCCCGGTGAGCCGTTCCGCCGCGCTCCACAGCTCCTTGCGGAACGCGGGGTCGGCGGCCTGCGGGTTGACGCGGGCCTCGGCGACCGGGCCGCGCAACTCCCGGAAACCGGACGGCCCGTAGTAGCGCCCGCCCTTCGCCTCGGGCGCGGTCGCGGCGTACAGCAGGGAGCGCGCGCCCCGTTCCACGGACGGGAACGTCGACTGCACCATCGCGTCCAGGTTCCGCGCGACCACGCCCGCGGTCTCGAACGCCCGGGGGCTGAAGTTGGTGCGGCAGATGCCGGGGTGCGCCAGGACGCTGGCCACCGGGCTGCCCTCCTCGCGCAGGCGGCGGTCGAGTTCGAGGGCGAGCGCGGTGTTGGCGAGCTTGGAGCGCCCGTACGCCCGCCGCGGCCCGAAGTCGTTGTCCGACATGAGGTCGTTCACGTCGAGGTGCGCCTTGTTGTGGAAGACGGAGCTGAGGTTCAGCACCCGCGGGGCCTCGGCCGTACGGAGCTGGTCGAGGAGCAGCCCGGTGAGCGCGAAGTGGCCGAGGACCGCCACGCCGAAGATCGCCTCGAAGCCGTCCTCGGTGGTCTGCCGGTCGCCCATGTGCAGCACGCCCGCGTTGTTGACGAGCAGGTCGATCACGGGCAGGTCGGCGGTGGCCTCCTTGGCGAAGTCCCGTACGGAGGCCAGCGAGGCGAGGTCCAGGCGCCGCACCTCCACCTGGGCGCCGGTCACGGCCCGCCGGATGCCGTCGGCCGCCTCCTCGCCCGCCTCCACGCGGCGTACGGCGAGCACCACGCGGGCGCCGTGCCGCGCGAGTTCGGTGGCCATGACGAGACCGAGGCCGGAGTTGGCACCCGTGATGACCGCGACCCGGCCGCTCTGGTCGGGGATGTCGCGTTCGGTCCATTCGGCCATGGCGGGCAGCTCCAGGAAGTGGTGGGGTGAGGCGGCTGGCGACCATCGTAGGAACGGCCCGCCGGTACGTGGTCGCACTCCCCTCCCTAGGAGTGCGGGACCTACCTTCGGCGGGGCCGGTACGCGCACACTGTCCCCATGGCTGCCGACCGCTCGTTCGCCCGTGAACTCGGTGACTTCCTGCGCGCGCGGCGCGGACGGCTGCGTCCGGAGGACGTCGGCCTGGAGCCCGGACCCCGGCGCAAGGTCACCGGGCTGCGGCGCGAGGAGATCGCGCTGCTCGCCGGGTTGAGCACCGACTACTACCAGCGGATGGAGCAGGGCCGCGACGTACGCCCCTCCGACACCGTCCTCGACGACCTCGCCACCGCCCTGGACCTCGACGACGCCGAGCGCCGCCACCTCTTCGCCCTCGCCCAGGCCGCGCGCCGCCCGCAGCGCGCGCGCAAGCGGCGTACGCCGGAGCGCGTGCCGGACGCCACCCGGCACCTGCTGGACGCCCTGCACGCCCCGGCGGTGGTGCTGGGGCGGCACCTCGACCTGCTCGCCTGGAACGCGCTGGCCGAGGAGCTGTTCGGTGACCCGCGGCTGGAGCCGCCGGAGCACCGCAACATGCTCACCTCCCTCTTCCACGACCCCGAGACCCGGCTGCGCTGCCCCGACTGGGAGGCGACCGCCCTCCAGTACATCGGGATGCTGCGCGCCGCCGTCGCCACCGACCCGACGCACCCGCGCGCGACGACCCTCATCGGTGAACTCAGCATCCGCAGCGCGGACTTCCGCAAGCTGTGGGCCCGGCACGACGTGCGCGAGACGGTGCAGGGGACGAAGCTGTTCCGGCACCCGCAGGTCGGTGAGATCGCCGTCGAGTGGGGCAGCTACCCGCTGCCCGGCAGCCCCGGCCCGCGCATGTTCGTCTACACCGCCGTGCCCGGCAGCCCCGCCGCCGAACGGCTCGCGCTGCTGGCGTCCCTGCGCGCCACCCGCCTGCGGCGCGAGAAACCGTCCCGCGCGCGCGAGGAGGAGGCGACGGACGGGCCGCCGCTGCCCTGACGCGCGCGCCTCCCCCGTACGTACGCCCGCGCCCGTACGTACACCCCCGTGCGCCCGCCCCGCGTGGCCCCGCCGCCGCGTCCCGCCGCGCGTGGAGACTGAAACCGGGCTTCGCGGTCACCTGGTCCGTACGGGCGGGCGAGCGACGCGGGCCCGGAGAGGAGACGGGCATGGGTACGGAGCAGGGCGGGCGCACACGGCACACGGACGAGGACACGGCGCCACGGCACTGCCTGGTCACGGGCGCCAGCGGCTACATCGGGGGCCGCCTCGTACCGGAGCTGCTGGCCGCGGGGCACCGCGTGCGCTGCCTGGCCCGTACGCCCGCCAAGCTGCGCGACCAGCCCTGGGCCGCGGACGTCGAGGTGGTCGAGGGCGACGTCACCGACCCGGACGCCGTACGGGACGCGATGCGCGGCGTGGACGTCGCCTACTACCTGGTGCACGCCCTCGGCGGCGGCGACGGCTTCGAGGCGACCGACCGGCAGGCCGCCCGCACCTTCGGCGCCGAGGCGCGCGCCACGGGCGTCGGCCGCGTCGTCTACCTCGGCGGCCTCACCCCCGAGGGCGTGCCCGAACGCGAACTCTCGCCCCACCTGCGGTCCCGCGCCGAGGTCGGCGAGATCCTGCTGGAGTCGGGGGTGCCGACGGCGGTGCTGCGGGCGGCCGTCATCATCGGCTCCGGCTCGGCCTCGTTCGAGATGCTGCGCTACCTCACGGAACGGCTGCCCGTGATGGTCACCCCCAGCTGGGTCGGCTCCCGCGTCCAGCCCGTGGCCGTACGGGACGTGCTGCGGGCCCTGGTCGGGTGCGCGCTGCTGCCCGCGGACGTCAGCCGCGCGTTCGACATCGGCGGGCCGGACGTCCTCACGTACCGCGAGATGATGCAGCGCTACGCCGCCGTCGCCGGGCTGCCCCACCGGCTGATCCTGGCCGTCCCCGTGCTCACCCCGCGCCTCTCCAGCCACTGGGTCGGCCTGGTCACGCCGGTGCCGCGATCGCTGGCCCGGCCGCTGGCGGAGTCCCTGCGGCACGAGGTCGTGTGCCGGGAGAACGACCTCGCCCGGTACGTGCCCGAGCCGCCGGAGGGCCTCGTCGGCGTCGACCGGGCCCTGGAGCTGGCCCTCCAGCGCGTACGGGACGCCGACGTCACCACCCGCTGGACGTCCGCCTCCGTCCCCGGCGCCCCCAGCGACCCGCTGCCCACCGACCCCGACTGGGCGGGCGGCAGCCTCTACACCGACCGGCGGGCGCACCGCGTCGACGCGTCGGAGGACGCGCTGTGGCGGGTGATCGAGGGCATCGGCGGCGACAACGGCTGGTACTCCTTCCCCCTCGCCTGGGCCGTACGCGGCTGGCTGGACCGGCTCGTCGGCGGCGTCGGCCTGCGGCGCGGCAGGCGGGACGCGGCCCGGCTGCGTACGGGCGACTCGCTGGACTTCTGGCGCGTCGAGGAGATCGAACGGGGGCGGCTGCTGCGGCTGCGCGCGGAGATGCGCGTACCGGGGCTGGCCTGGCTGGAGCTGCGTACGGCGCACGACCGGCAGGGCCGCACCGTCTACCTCCAGCGGGCGCTGTTCCACCCGAGGGGGCTGGCGGGGCACCTGTACTGGTGGAGCGTCGCGCCGTTCCACGGGCTGGTGTTCGGCGGGATGGCGCGCAACATCGCGAAGGCGGCGGCGCGGGACGGCGGTTGAGGGCGTACGGGCGCGGGGCCGGGCGTACGCGCGCGGGCGCGCGTACCGGCGCGGGCTTCGCGTACCGGCGGGGCGGCGCGCGGGCACGGCACATCCGCGGCGAAGTACGCTGTTCCGGCATTACCGGCACCCGCGTCCCCCACCGACCCGGTGCCCCGCCCCCACCACCCCCGGAGACGTGACGCCTTGTCCGTGTCGATCGCCCTGTTCACCGCCGACCTGCGGCTCCACGACAACCCGGTGCTGCGTGCCGCGCAGCGCGACGCCGACGAGGTGGTGCCGCTGTTCGTCCGCGACGAGGGCGTGCGCGCCGCCGGGTTCGACGCGCCCAACCGCCGCGCCTTCCTCGCCGACTGCCTCCACGACCTGGACGCGGGCCTGCGCGCACGCGGCGGCCGACTCGTCGTCCGCGAGGGCGACGCGGTCGCCGAGACCTGCCGCGTAGCGCACGCCACCGGCGCCCGCGACGTGCACGTCGCCGCCGACGTCAGCGGCTTCGCCCACCGCCGCGAACGGCGGCTGCGCGAGGCCCTGGAGGCCGACGGCAGGCGGCTGCACGTCCACGACGCGGTGACCTGCGTACTGGCGCCCGGCGCCGTCACCCCGCAGGGCAAGGACCACTTCGCGGTCTTCACCCCGTACTTCCGGCGCTGGGAGGGGGAACGCCCGCGCGACGTGCTCCCCGCGCCCCGCGCCGTATCCGTACCGGAGAGCGCCGAGTCCGGCGCGCTGCCCGCCCGTTCCGACGTGGCGGACGTGTCGCCGCGGCTGGCGCCCGGCGGCGAGGACGAGGGGCGGGAGCGGTTCCGGCGGTGGACGAGCGACGGCGTCGACGCGTACGAGGACCGCCACGACGACCTCCCCGGCGACGCCACGTCGCGGCTCTCCCCGCACCTCCACTTCGGCACGCTGTCCGCCACGGAGCTGGTGGCGCGATCCCGTTCGCGCGGCGGGGCGGGCGCGGAGGCGTTCGTACGGCAGCTCGCGTGGCGCGACTTCCACCGGCAGGTGCTGGCGGCGCGGCCCGCCGCGTCGTACGCCGACTACCGCACGCGGCACGACAGTTGGCGGCGCGACGAGCGGGCGGCGACGGCGTGGCGCGAGGGGCGTACGGGCTACCCGGTCATCGACGCCGCCATGCGGCAGCTGCGCGAGGAGGGCTGGATGCACAACCGCGCACGGCTGCTGACCGCCAGCTTCCTCACCAAGACGCTCTACGTCGACTGGCGCGTCGGCGCCCGCCACTTCCTCGACCTGCTCGTGGACGGCGACATCGCCAACAACCAGCTCAACTGGCAGTGGACGGCCGGGACCGGCACCGACACCCGCCCCAACCGCGTGCTCAACCCGCTGACCCAGGCCAAACGCTTCGACCCGGACGGCGGCTACGTGCGCCGCTACGTCCCCGAACTCGCCGCGACCGACGCCCTCCGGGGCGGCAGGGTGCACACCCCCTGGAAGCTGCCGGCCGAGGAGCGCCGCGCGCTGGACTACCCGGAGCCGATCGTCGACCTCACCGACGGCCTGAACCGCTTCCGGGTGGCGCGCGGCCTGGACTGACCCGCGGGCGTACGGGCGCGGGCGCGGGGAGCGTACGGGCGCGGGCGCGCGGGGCGTACGGCCACCCCGGCCGTTCCCGGCGCCCCGGCCACCCCCGGCCGCCCCCGGAAACGCGGAGGCCGCCGCCGGGCGCCGCACCCTAGACTGGCCGTCCGGGCGCGGCACCCGGCCCGGCCGATGCCGTGGACCCGTACACCCCACCCGTACACCCACCCAGGAGGCACAGGACCGTGACGGCCATCGTCGACGAGCTGGCATGGCGCGGGCTCATCGCCCACTCCACTGACGAGGAAGCACTGCGCAAGGCGCTCGCGGACGGCCCCGTCACCTTCTATTGCGGCTTCGACCCGACCGCGGCCAGCCTGCACGTCGGCCACCTGGTGCAGGTGCTCACCATCCGCCGCCTCCAGCAGGCCGGGCACCGGCCGCTGGCGCTCGTCGGCGGCGCGACCGGCCACATCGGGGACCCGCGCCCCACGGCGGAACGCACGCTGAACGACTCGGACACCATCGCCCGGTGGGTGCTCCGGCTGCGCGCGCAGATCGAACCGTTCCTCTCCTTCGAGGGCGACAACGCCGCGACCATGGTCAACAACCTGGACTGGGCCGCGGACATGACCGTCATCGGCTTCCTCCGCGACATCGGGAAGCACTTCCGGGTCAACAAGATGCTCACCAAGGACTCCGTCGCCCAGCGCCTCGCGTCCGACCAGGGCATCAGCTACACGGAGTTCAGCTACCAGCTGCTCCAGGCCATGGACTTCCTGGAGCTGTACCGGCGGTACGGCTGCACCCTCCAGACCGGCGGCAGCGACCAGTGGGGGAACCTCACCGCCGGGCTCGACCTGCTGCACCGGCTGGAGCCGGACGCCGTCGCGCACGCGCTGTCGACACCGCTGATGACGAAGGCGGACGGCACCAAGTTCGGCAAGACGGAGACCGGCACGCTCTGGCTCGACCCGGAGATGACCACGCCGTACGCGTTCTACCAGTTCTGGCTGAACACCGACGACCGCGACATCTCCCGTTACCTGCGCATCCTCTCGTTCAAGTCCCGTACGGAACTGGAGGAGTTGGAGCAGCTGACCGAGGAACGGCCGCAGGCACGTACCGCGCAGCGCGCGCTCGCGGAGGAGCTGACCACCCTGGTGCACGGCGCCGATCAGTGCGCCGCGGTGATCGCCGCGTCGCGGGCGCTGTTCGGACAGGGCGACCTGCCCGGTCTCGACGAGGCCACCCTGGCCGCCGCGCTCTCCGAGCTGCCGCACGCCCGTACCGACGAACTCGGCCCGGTCACCGACCTGTTCGCCGAGGTCGGGCTCGTCGCCAGCAAGTCGGCCGCGCGCCGCACGGTGAAGGAGGGCGGCGCGTACGTGAACAACGCCAAGGTCACCGCCGAGGACGCCGTCGTCACCCGCGACGACCTGCTCCACGGCCGCTGGCTGGTGCTGCGGCGCGGCAAGCGGAACCTGGCGGCGATCGAGTACACCGGCGCCTGAACCCGCGCACGCGCGGCGGGGCCACAGCCCGCCCGCCCCGCACGACGAGGAGCCCGGGACGACACGAGGTCGTCCCGGGCTCCCGTTCGCGGTAGGCCGTGTGGGACTCGAACCCACAACCAACGGATTAAAAGTCCGGTGCTCTGCCAATTGAGCTAACGGCCCGCCCCCGCAGCATAGCCCGCCGCGGGCCGCCCCTCGAAGGCATTGTGCCTTGTCGGCGCGGGGTTCTCAGCCGTCAGCCGTTGCGCTTCCAACGGGGCTTGTCCGTACGGCGGTCCATGCCGCGCCCGGCGCCGTCACGGTTGAACGAGCCCGTGGTGCCGCTGCGGTGGTCGTCGCGACGGTGGTCGTCACGACGGCCCTGCGGGCCGCGGTCGTTGGTGTCGCGGCGGTCGCGGCCGTACGGGCGACGGTCGTTGTCGCGGCGGTCGTCACGGCGGAAGCCGCCCCGCTCGCCGCCGCCCTCGCGCCGGTCCCGGCCGTACGGCCGGGCGCCGCCACGGGCGCCACCGCCGTCACCGCCGCGCTCGTCGCGCCGGACGTACGGGCGGCGCTCGCCGCGCGCGTCGTTGCCGCGCGGCCCGCGGCCCTCGCCGCCACGGAACCCGCCACGGTCACCGCGGTCGCCGCCGTGGTCGCGGCGCTCGTACGAGCCGCGCTCGTCACGCCGTTCGCGGTCCCGCTCCTCCTGCTTGCGCTCGCGCCGCTCCGCGCGCCGACGCTCCGCGGCGGCCTCGGCCTCGGCCTCGGCGGCCAGTTCGGCCGCCAGCGCCTCCGCCGCCTGGGCCAGCGCCTCGTCCGGGTCGTCGCCGCGCTCGCGGGCGGCGCGCACGGTCAGCCGGTCGGCCTCCTCGCGCAGCTCCGTCGCGTGCCGCTGCGCGCGCTCCAACTGCCGCTCCAGGTCCTTGACCTCGCGCTCGGCCTGCCGCGCGGTGTTCGCCGTCGACTCGGCCTGCACCTCGGTGAGGGAGCGGGCGCCGGTGATGCGCGCCACGTCGTCGTCGAAGACGTCGCCGCGCCCGATGATGTGGCGCGAGGCGTCCACGCCCGCGTCCTCCATCAGCCGGAAGATCTGCCGCCGCTGGTGCGGCAGGGCCAGCGACACGACGGTGCCGGACTCGCCCGCCCGCGCCGTACGGCCGGAACGGTGCAGGTAGTCCTTGTGGTCGCCCGCCGGGTCGACGTTCAGCACCAGGTCGATGCCGTCGACGTGGATGCCGCGCGCGGCGACGTCCGTCGCGACCAGGGTGTTGACCTGGCCGCCCTTGAAGTCGTCCAGGGTGCGCGTACGGGCGCCCTGCGTCATGCCGCCGTGCAGCGCGTCGGCCTTCACGCCGGACTCGCGGAGCTGCTCGGCGACGCGGTCGGCGCCGAGCTGGGTGCGGACGAAGATGATCGTGCGGCCCTTGCGCGCCGCGATCGCCGCCGTGACGGGCGCCTTGTCGCGCGGCTTCACGACCAGCACGTGGTGCGTCATCGTCGTGACGGCGCCCTGTGCGGCGTCGACCTCGTGGCTCACCGGGTCGACCAGGTAACGCGAGACGAGGGTGCCGATCTCCTTCTCCATCGTGGCGGAGAAGAGCATGCGCTGGCCGCCCTGCGGGATGAGGTCGAGCAGCTCGATGACCTCGGGCAGGAAGCCCAGGTCGGACATCTGGTCGGCCTCGTCGAGGACGGCGACCTCGACGTCGTCGAGGGAGCACGCGCCACGGTTGACCAGGTCGCGCAGGCGGCCGGGCGTGGCCACCAGGATGTCGACGCCGCGGTCGAGCGCGTACATCTGGTTGCTCATCGAGGTGCCGCCGCAGACGACCTTGAACTTGAGGCCGAGCGTGTCCCCGTACGGCTGGAGCGCGTCGGACACCTGCATCGCCAACTCGCGGGTGGGCGTGAGGATCAGGCCGCGCGGGCGGCGCTTCGCGGTCTGGCCGCCGGCCAGCCGGGTCAGCAGGGGCAGGCCGAACGAGAGGGTCTTGCCGGAGCCGGTACGGCCGCGGCCGAGGATGTCCTTGCCCGCCAGCGCGTCCGGGATGGTCGCGGCCTGGATGGGGAAGGGGGTGGTGACGCCGTTCTGGGCGAGCTTGGCGACGAGCTGCTCGGCGAGACCGAGGTCACCGAAGGTGACGGTCTTCTCGTCCTCGGGCAGCTGGTCCTCGGGCAGGACTGCGTCAATGGCGGAAACGGACATGCGAAATGTGAACCTTCCGGAGTCACGGCACGCGCCCATAACTCCGTGTTGCACACACGATCGCCTCAGTGCGATCAGGCCACGGCTGGAAAGGAACGCGCCACACGGCGCGCTCTGCGATGGCGCCGGGCAAATGGGATCAAACGATCTACCACCATACGCACCCCAGGCCGTAGTGCGCAAATGACCTCTCACGCGCCGGAGCGGTCCCGGCGCGCGTCCCCGTCCCCGTACCGTACCCGCCTCGACGGCTGCGCCGCAGGTCGGGCCGTACGGGGAGGGGTGACGCGTACGGGGGCGGGTGGCGCGGGGGGCGCCGGGGGGGCGGTGGACCGTCACGGAATGTGGTGACGATCACGGTGCGGACGGGCGCGGGCTCGCGCGGACGGCGGGCACGGAACGGGCACCGGGGCCGTACGGGGCGGCGTACGGCGGGGACCGTCGGAGCGTCAACCGCCTTACGGGCGCGCGCCCTTGCCCGTACGCGCCCCGCGCACCCCCGTCCGCCCGCGCGCACACCGCACCGCACGCCCGCGCACGCCACCGGGGGCTCCGGGGCTGCGGGGCTGCGGGGCTGCGGGGCTGCGGGGCTCCGAGGTTCTGGGGCTCCGGGGTCAGCCCGCGCCCGACGTGCCGCCCGCACCGGCGTCCCCGCCGCCGGACGACGGGTCCGGCGGGGGCGTGTCCGTCGGCACCGGCGGGTCGACGGGCGGCGACGGCTGCGGGCCGTCACCCCCGGACCCGCCGCTGCTCGCCGTCGGCCCGGAGCCCGGGGGCTGCGCCGTCGACCCGCCGGACGCGGCTCCGCCGTCGCCGCCACCGTTCGCCGCGCCGCCGCCCCCGCTCGTACCGGCCGCCGCACCCGTACCCGAGGCGCCGTCCGTACCGCCGCGCCGTCCGCCGTCCTCCCCGGCGCCGCCCTCGCGCGCGCCCCCGTCCGCGTCGGCGCCCCGGCTCCCGGCGCCGCCGTGGCGCGCCCCTCCGGCGCTCTCGCGCGCGCCGGGCCCGTGCCCGAAGTCCGGGTGCCAACGACCGTCGCGGTGCCGCACCGTGCTGGACGGGGCGTCCACGCGGCGCGCGTCGTCGCGGACGTCGGGCGCCGTACGGGCGGGGCGTCCCTCCGCGTCCGCCTGCCGGTCGCCGCCCCCGCCGACGGACACGCAGCCGGTGGCGGTGGCCGCCACCACGAGCGCGGCACCGACGACCGCGGCGAGCCGGACGGCACGGCCGTACGGACGCGCGTGCGTACGGACGCGGGTACGGACGTCGGTACGGGCCGCGGCGGGCGCGGTGGCGGCGCGTACGGCCGGGAGGGGAACGGTTTCGTCGCTTCGGGCACGGGTTCGGGCACGGGCTCTGCGCACGGCGGGACCTCCGGGGCTGCGGCGCGGATGCGGGCCTCCTGCCCAACTCCCGCCGTCAGCCGGAGGACACGCGCCGCGGTGGGACGCGCGCCGGGCGGTCAGCCGTAGCCGAGGGCGTGCAGGCGCTCGTCGTCCATGCCGAAGTGGTGCGCGATCTCGTGCACGACCGTCACCTCGACCTCCTCGACGACCAGTTCGCGGTCGCCGCCCTCGGCCGCGACCATGCGCAGCGTCGGGCCGCGGTAGACGGTGATCCGGTCCGGCAGCACCCCGGCGTACCACTCGCCGCGCTCGGTCAGCGGCGTCCCCTCGTACAGGCCCAGCAGTTCCGGGTCCTCGGGCGGTGGCTCCTCCTCGACGAAGACGGCCACGTTGTCCATGAGCCGCGTCAGTTCGGGCGGAATCCGGTCGAGGGCCCGGGACACCAGTTCCTCGAACTCCTCACGCGTCATCTCCAGCACCCGCCCATTGTCGGTCACCCGGCCCCGGAGGCGCACCGCCCGTACGCCACACCATGCCGCGCGCCTCCACGCGGTGCCGTACGCCGCGCGCCCCGCGCGGACGCCCGTACGGGCCCGCGCGCGTCCCGCTCCCCCACCCGGGGGCAACGGGCATGAATCCACGCGGCACAGGGCATACGGGGCGACATGGCCGGAAGGCAAGGAAGGCATCCGCTCCCGTCCCTCCAGACCGCCACCGCCCGCACCACCCGCACCGCCCGTACCGCGTTCCGCGCCGCCCGCTCCGCCGCGCACGCCCTGACCGCCCGCGCGGGACGCCGTACGGACGCCCGGCGCGCGACGGCGCGCGCTCCCGCGCCCGCCCTGTCCCTGGCCCGCGCCCCGCACCCGTTCGTGCGCGCCCTGGGGATGGCGGCGGTGGCGCTGCTCGGCGCGTACCTCGGCCTGCTGGTCGTCGGCAACGTCCGTACGACCGTCGGGCCGATGGAGACGACGATGACGCTGCGCCCGTCGTTCACCGGCGGCACGAAGATCAACGTGTCGCCGCTCGGCTCGCTGCGCCTCCAGAGCCACTACGCGCCCGTACGTCTCGACGTGGACGTCGACCAGCTCGACCCCGTGCGCTCGACCGCGCTCGTCGACCACCCGGAACGGCTGGAGGGTCTGGAGGAGGAGGTCGCCCGGGACGTCGTCGCGGGCACCGCCGACCTGGCGCTGCGCTCCGTCGTCGCCGTGGTCTCCGGCGCGACGGCGCTCGGCCTCGTCGTCTACCGGCGCCCGGGGCGCGCGCTCGGGGCGGGCGGCCTCGCGCTGGCGCTGCTGGTGGCGTCGACGGCCACGGCGGTCGCGACGTGGAACCCGAAGTCCGTACTGGAGCCGAGGTTCACCGGGCTCCTCGCCAGCGCCCCGTCCGTCGTCGGGGACGCCCGCAGCATCGTCACCGACTTCGACGTGTACCAGCAGGAGCTGGCCCGCCTCGTCACCAACGTCACCAAGCTCTACGAGGCGACGTCCACCCTCCCCGCGTACCAGCCCGACCCGGCCACCACCCGCGTCCTCCACGTCTCCGACATCCACCTCAACCCGGCGGCGTGGAGCATCGTCAGGTCGCTGGTCGAGCAGTACCGCATCGACGTGATCGTCGACGCGGGCGACACCATGGACCACGGCACCGCCCCCGAGAACGGCTTCCTGGAACCCGTCCCCGACCTCGGCGCCCCGTACGTCTGGGTCCGCGGCAACCACGACTCGATCGAGACGCAGGAGGCGATGCGGAAGCTCGGCCGCGACGTGCACGTGCTGGACGACGGCAGCCCCATCGACGTGGCGGGCGTACGGTTCGCGGGCATCGGCGACCCGCAGTTCACCCCGGACCGCTCGGTGGAGTCCGAGGAGGACGCGGTCGAACGGGCCGCCGGCGACGAACTCGCCTTCGCCCTGCGGCGACAGGAGGCCGCGGGCACTCCCGTCGACATCGCCGTGACGCACAATCCGGTGGCCGCGCGCATGACCGACGGCCGGGTGCCGCTCGTACTCGCCGGGCACACCCACAAGCGCGACAACGACGTACTCCCCCACGGCACCCGCCTGATGGTCGAGGGCACCACCGGCGGCGGCGGCCTACGGGCGGTCGAGGGCGACGAACCGCAGAAGGTGCAGGCGTCCGTCCTCTACCTCGACCAGAGGTCGCACCGGCTCCAAGCCTGGGACGAGATCACGCTCGGCGGCCTCGGCCTCACCACGGCGGAGGTCAGCCGCCACCTGCCGGGCGACGTCCGTCCCGGCTCGTCCCCGTCCCCCTCGCGGTCGCCGTCCGCGAGCGGGGACGAGGGGTGAGAGCGGGGACGGCGAGCCGCGGAACGGAGTGCGGACAGGGGTCCGGACGGGTCACGCGAAGGTGTTTTGGCGATCCGTCGCGGCATCGCCTATGCTTCTTACGTCCCCGAGGCGCCGCGAGGCGCCCAGGTGGGCCATCAGCCCTCATCGTCTAGTGGCCCAGGACGCCGCCCTTTCAAGGCGGTAGCACGGGTTCGAATCCCGTTGGGGGCACGCAAAACATTGCACACGCGAATTTTGTCGCTTGTGTAAATCTGGTCCTGTGGAGCAGTTTGGAGTGCTCGCCACCCTGTCAAGGTGGAGGCCGCGGGTTCAAATCCCGTCAGGACCGCTTGCAGATCACTCAGGTGAACTGCCTGGCTGGGTAGCTCAGTTGGTACGAGCGATCGCCTGAAAAGCGATAGGTCGCCGGTTCGACCCCGGCCCCAGCCACACCCAGGGAACGTCCCGGACGGCACGCCGTCCGGGACGTTCTCGTTGCCTGCCCGGGCAAAGAGCGCGCCCGGCCGCAATCGCGCTTCCCGGGCTTTGCGTGCTGACACGGTGCTGACACGTCAGCACCGAGCCGCAGCGGTTCCGGGCTGCCGAGACCGCTTTCTCCCGCTTAGAACCCGTGCTACTTCAACTGCGACGCATGCCGCCCTGTCAGGCCGGAGCAGGGTGACGGTGGGGCCCGGGCACGGGTGGTCCGCTCTGAGAAGCGGTCTGCGAACGGGTGCCGACGACGAGGATGGCCGTGGCCTGCCGGGCCAGAACCCCGGCCAAGGGATCAGCGCCTCTGCGTGACCCTCACGTACCTGGACAGGCAGATCGCGGAAACCGGCACGGTCGGCATCTACCTGCGCTGTCAGCAGGACGCCACACGGGACCGCGCTCACTCACGCCGAGCAGCCGACACCCAGGCACGGAAGAGCCTTTGGGAGCGGAAAGAAGTAGCACCCTCGGGCTTTGGCTGCGCGCACCGTGCCCACGTCTGGCGGGCCGTCCGGCGCATCGGGTAAGCAACTACACCGCCACGGGCGGCACCCCCACCGTCCTGTTCGACAGCGGCAACGACCTCCCGGACTCGCTGTCCGTGAACACGGGCGCCCACACTCACGTCAAATGGGGCTTCGACGGGGCGGGCACCTACAAGGCCACCTTCCAGGTCACCAACTGACCCCGGGCCGGCGCCGCCTGATGGTCCGCGGCGACGGCCCGCTCCGTTCACTGCCGCCCGGTCCGATCCCTCCGTGAGAGCGTGCGACCGGGCCGCCCGCACGAGGGAGCCTCGACCTCTCGACGCTCCGAGTCCCCGTCAGTCGCGTCAGGGGGTTCGTCGCGTCGCACGCAAGACCACGTCACGGACGTGGTGGGTGCTCGCCGCACCGGCCGGCCGATCCCGTGTCTCGTGGGTCTCGACCTGCCAAGTGGCGGGGTCCGCGGCGAGTGCGGCGGCGATCTCGTCGACCCCCACGAACGCCTCCGGGTCGTACATGCGGGTCTCGGCCGCCACGTCCACCGGGGCCTGCAGGGGGGTGAGGTCGTGGTGCACGACCAGCAGGGTGCCGCCGGGGGCGACGGCCGCCAGGAGGCTGCGCAGGCCGCGCTGGTCGGGTGTGCGCTTGAACGATCCGTACTGCAGGGAGACAAGGTCGAACGTCTCAGCGCCGAAGGGCACCGGATCGTTCGCGTCGCCTCGCACCAGTTCGACGGCGAGCCCCCGCCGTGCGGCCTCGCCGCGCACCCGGGCGAGGGCGTTGCCGGAGATGTCGGTGGCGGTCACCTGCCAGCCCCGCTCGGCCAGCCACAGGGCGTCGGCGCCCTCACCGGTACCGACGTCGAGCGCCCGCCCGGCGGCCAACGGGGAGACCTCGTGGACGAGGGTGCCGTTGGGGTTGCCGCTCCACGCCCGCTCGGCGCCCGCGTAGCGCTGATCCCAGTCGCCCTCCTCGCCCGAGCGCCGTACGGCCGCGCTCAGGTCCTCGTCGGCGAGACTGAAGGCGATCATGGCGCCGACCTGGCTGCCCTGGGCGGCCGAGGGCAGCACCTGCAGGCTCGGGTCGGTGACATTGCCGGCCGCGTAGACGCCCGGAACGCCGGTCTCGCCGCGCGCGTCGACCGCGAGGACGTCACCGGCGCCGGTCGGATGCGGCGTGGTGGCGAGTCCGACACCGGTCAGCGACTCGGCGCGGGCCCGGAAGCGCGGGCCGACCACGACGGCGTCCGCGTCGAGGACCCGTCCGTCGGCGAGCTCGACGCCGGACACCTCGCCGTCCGGTCCGGTGAGCACCCGGCGGGCCGCGTCGTGCGCGAGGGTGACGCCGGAGGCGGCGAGCGTTTCGAGGGCCTTCTCGTCGAGCCCTTCCGGGTCGTGCAGGACGACGGTCAGCCGGTCGGTGAGGTGTCGCAATAGCGGGGTCGGGTGCAGTCCGAGCGGGTGCGAGACGATCTGCGCCAGGCGTCGGTCGCGGACCTCGAAGCCGTGGCAGAACGGGCAGTGCACGACCCCGCGCCCCCACTGCTCGGCCAGACCCTCGATCGCGGGAAGTTCGTCGGACAGACCGGTCGCGGCGAGAACGCGGCGGGCCACCAGCGTGTGACCGCCGGTGAGGTCCAGACGGAACCGGCCGTCGTCAGCACGGCGCACCCCCAGGACCCTGCCGGGGAGCACCTCCCCTCCGTAGGCCCGGACCTCCGCCCGCCCGATTCCCATCAGGTCGTCGGGCGCCGCCCCCTCGTGCCCCAGGTAGCCGTGCATGTGCGCGGCCGGAGCGTTGCGCGGCGTGCCGTCGTCCACCAGGACGACGCTGCGCCGCTGGCGGGAGAGCTGCAGAGCAGCGGCCAGACCTGCGGCCGAGCCGCCGATCACGGCGACATCGGCATGGCGTTCCAGTACGGGATGCGAGGCGTGGCCGGACTTCGGCGCACCCTCGCGATGGGCTGCTCGTGGAGTCTGCGTGGAGTGTTCGCTCATGAGGCCGACGATACAGAGAATGGCCATACCGGCAAGAAAGCTTGCGGTATCAGCAAGATTTACGGGTGGACTCGCGCACCCTCCGCAACCGTCCGCCATCCTATTCTTAACGACATCCATTTTCATGTATGGTCGACAGCGCTCACCCTTCAAGCCCAGCACCGGAGATCCCTATGGCCGTTCCGAAGCGCAAGATGTCGCGCAGCAACACCCGTCACCGTCGCGCGCAGTGGAAGGCGACGACGGCGCAGCTGGTGACGATCACCGTGGACGGCGTGCCGTACCGGGTGCCGCAGCGCCTGGTCAAGGCGTACGAGCGCGGCCTGCTGCACCCCGTGGACTGATCCCGCCATGACCACCGCCTCGCCGCCGCGCCTGCCCGTCACCGTCCTGTCGGGATTCCTCGGCGCCGGAAAGACCACCCTGCTCAACCATGTCCTCGCCAACCGCGAGGGCTTGCGTGTCGCCGTCATCGTCAACGACATGAGCGAGGTCAACATCGACGCCACCTTGGTGCGCGGCGGCGAGGCGGCTCTGTCCCGGACCGAGGAGCGGCTGGTCGAGATGACCAACGGGTGCATCTGCTGCACCCTGCGCGACGACCTCCTGGAGGAGGTGGACCGCCTGGCCCGGGAGGGTCGCTTCGACTACCTGCTCATCGAGTCGTCCGGCATCTCCGAGCCCATGCCGGTGGCGGCCACCTTCGCGTTCGCCCGCGACGACGGCGCGACCCTGGGCGATCTGGCGCGTCTGGACACGATGGTCACCGTCGTGGACGCGGCGGGTCTCCTGCCGGAGCTGGCCTCCGGCGACGAGCTGGTCGAGCGGGGGCTCGACCAGTACGAGGACGACGAACGCACGGTCAGCGACCTGCTCATGGACCAGATCGAGTTCGCCGACGTCCTCGTGCTCAACAAGCTCGACCTCGTGGACGAGGACACCGCGGACCGCTTGTGTGCCACCCTCGCCCGTCTCAACCCGGCCGCCCGCGTCCTCCGCGCGGTGCGTGGCCGCGTGCCCGTCGCGGAGATCCTCGGCACCGCGCGTTTCGATCTGGAGCGGGCGCAGCAGGCTCCGGGCTGGGTGCGGGAGCTGAACGGGGATCACGTACCCGAGACGGAGGAGTACGGCATCTCCTCGACCCTGTTCCGTTCCGCCGCCGCCTTCCACCCGGGCCGGCTGTGGACATTCGTCACCGAGGCCCTGGACAGCGGGGCGTACGGGCAGGTGCTGCGTTCCAAGGGGTTCTTCACTCTCGCCACCCGGCCCCGGGTGACGGGTCTGTGGTCACAGGCCGGTGCGGTGGCCCGCTTCGAGCCCTCCACCGCACGGGACACCGACCACCCGTACGCGCAGGAACTCGTCTTCATCGGGACCCGGTTGGCGAAGAACGCGCTGCGAGCGTCCCTCACCGAGTGCCTCCTGCGGGACGGAGAAGCACCGCCCGTGTCCGATCCCTTCCCGGCCTGGGACACCTACGGGTTCGACGAGAGCTGCGCACACGAGCACGATCCCCTCGTCAGCGTGACGAGGCAGTGAGACTCCGGGCCGGACGGTGGTCGCAGCCACGGCACCGTCCGGCCCGGTGCACACCCACCAATGTCAGGGAGGACCGCTCATGGCGAAGTACGAGCCGCACCTGGGAACGGTGCAGGAAACCCTTCTCATCCCCCTGTACGCCCGCGCCGTCGACCATCGCGAACAGCAATCGGTACTCGGGGACGAGCGCGCCGAGGAGATCGCCTCCTCCCTCGACTACGACTTCACCCGCTTCGACGGACTTCCCAGCCTCTCCGGCGTACTGCTGCGCAGCCTGCTGTTCGACCACTGGGTACGGGACTTTCTGGCGAAGGCACCGGACGCGACGGTGGTCGAGATCGGCGCGGGGCTCAACACACGCTACGAGCGCGTGGACAACGGTCGCTCCCGGTGGTTCGAACTGGACCTGCCCGACGTGATCGAGCTCCGCCGCCGACATTTCTCGGACAGCTCGCGCCGCACCATGCTGGGCGTCTCGGTCACGGACCGGGCCTGGCCGGTGGACGTCGTCTCACACTCCCAGGGCCCCTACCTGCTGGTCGCCGAGGCCGTACTGCCGTTCCTCGACGAGCCCGAGGCGCGCGGGGTCTTCGATCTCCTGGCCGAGCACTTCCCGGGTGCGCTGCTCGCCCTCGACACCGCGGGGCCGGGCTTCTTCGACAACCAGGACGAGCACGACGCCCTGAGCAAGGTGCAGGCCCGGATGAACTGGTACTGCCCGGACCCCGCCGACCTGGCCGACTGGCTCCCCGGGCTCAAGGTGATGGCCTCCCACGCCGTCACCGACCTGCCCACACCCGTGATGAACCAACTGCCGCAGCGCTACCAGGAGTTGGTGGCCGCTATCAGCGCACAGCACCTCCCCCAGGTCGACGGATACCGCCTCAACCTCGTACGGCTGCCCTGAACCCCGCGGCACGGCGGAGCGGCGGGCCAGTGCACGGCGGCCCGCCGCTCGCCGCCGATCCCGCCTGCTACCAGGAGGACTTGGTGATACCGGGCAGGAAGCCCGCGTGCGCCTGCTCCCGCATCCGCACCCGGGACAGGCCGAACTTCCGCAGGTGACCACGTGGTCGGCCGTCCACGCTGTCGCGGTTGCGGACTCGTGTCGCGCTGGCGTTACGGGGCTGTCGGCGCAGCTCGGCCACCGCCTCCGCGCGTTCGGCGTCGCTGGAAGACGACCGGCGGATGATCTCCTTCAACTCCGCCCGCCGGGCCGCGTAGCGCTCCACGGTCGCCTTGCGCTTCTCGTTCTGCGCGATCTTGCTCTTCTTGGCCATCAGACCTTCTTCCCGCTGGCACGGATCCGGGCCACAGCCGCCTCGATCCCGATGCTGTCGACCGTCTTGACGCCCTTCGCGCTCAAGGTCAGCCGCACGTACCGGCCTTCGCCAGCCAGCCAGTAGCGCTTGCGCTGGATATTGGGGTCAAAGCGCCGGGAAGTGCGCCGATGGGAGTGGGAGATGGAGTTGCCGAAGCCCGGCTTCGCACCGGTCAGTTGGCAGTGGGCGGACACGTACTTGCCTACCTCTCGTCAGACAGCGGCTTTGGAAATGAAAACCGTTCCCATATAGTACCTGTCATGGCACGCAACGAGCTACGCCCGATCGTCAAGCTCCGCTCCACCGCGGGCACCGGCTACACATACGTCACGCGCAAGAACCGCCGGAACAACCCCGACCGCCTGGTGCTGCGCAAGTACGACCCGCTGGCCCGCCGCCACGTCGACTTCCGCGAGGAACGCTGACCGTCCGCCGTCGGAAACGAACCGAAGGACCCACCATGAAGCCCGGAATCCACCCCGCGTACGGCCCCGTCGTCTTCCGCGACCGCGCCGCGAACCACGCGTTCCTCACGCGCTCGACGATGACGAGCGACAAGACCGTCGAGTGGGAGGACGGCAACACCTACCCGGTGATCGACGTCGAGATCTCGAACGTGAGCCACCCCTTCTACACCGGCACCGCCCGCGTCCTGGACACCGCCGGCCGGGTCGAGCGCTTCGAGCAGCGCTACGGCCGACGCAGGGCCAACTGATGCCGTCCGACGGCGCGTTGCCCGTCGTCGTCGTCGCCGGACTGCACGGCGACGCCCGGCGGACGGTCGTCGACCACCTCCTGCGCACGGTGATCGGCAGTGTCGCGCTCCACCACGACCTGTCCACCGCGGTGGACGGCAACGTGGCACGCGAGATCCGCGACGCCTCCGGCGTACTCTCACGCGACACAGCGCCCCTGGTCAACGACTGCGCCTGCTGCGCCCTGCGCGAGGATCTCGTCCCGGAGCTGGAACGCCTCGCGGATGGCGGCCTCACCCGGCTGGCCGTCGTCGAGCTGTGGGAATCCGTCGAGCCCAAGGCCATGGCCGAGGTCGTCGTACAGCACGGCGGTGAGGCCGTCCAGCTCACCAACGTGATCACGGCGGTGGATCCGGCGCTCGTCCTCCCCTGTCTCGCCAACGGCGACGACCTCGCGGAAGCGGGGCTCGCCGCCGCGCCGACCGACCAACGCACCGTCGGCGACACCTGGGCGAGGCAGCTGGAGTACGCGGCCGTCCTCGCCGTCGTGGAGAGCGCCGAGGCCGACGACACGGACCGTGCGCTGCTCACGCAACTGCACCCCACCGCGCTCCAGGTGGACGCCGCGTCCCCCGAGCTCACCGAGCAGGCATTCGCCGGGTTCGACGTCGAGGCGGCCGCGGCGGCCCAGCACCCGGCCTGCGCGCTGCTTCCCCAGGAGGCGGACGCGGCGGGAGTGACGACGTTCGTGTGGCGCAGCCACCGCCCCTTCCACCCCGAGCGGCTCTACGAGGCCCTGGAGGACCTGTGCTGCGCCGCCGCCCGCAGCCGCGGGCGGTTCTGGCTGGCCGACCGGCCGGACACCCTGCTGGCCTGGGAGGCGGCGGGCGGGGCGTTGTGCGTGGACAGCGCCGGCCCCTGGCTCGCCTCACTCCCGGACGCCGCCTGGGAGTTGGTACCGCCCGTCCGTCGGGCCGCCGCCGCACTCGACTGGCACCCCGAGCACGGCGACCGCTGCCAGCACCTCGTGTTCACCTCACCGGCGCTCGACAGCGACGGCCTCGCCCACGTCCTCGAAGCCTGCCTGCTCACCGACGCCGAGTACGCGGCGGGACCGGAGGCCTGGAAGCGCCTGCCGCCCGCATTCGACTCGCTGCTCAATCCGGTCGCCTGACCCGGCGTCCCTTTTCCGTATCGCACAAGGAGTGCCATGCCTCCCCGTCAAAGCCCCCGCAAGCCGCTGAAGACCCGCCCCAACCCGCTGGACGCGGCCGGGATCACCTACATCGACTACAAGGACACGGACCTGTTGCGGAGGTTCATCTCCGACCGCGGCAAGATCCGCAGCCGCCGGGTGACGCGCGTCTCGGCGCAGCAGCAGCGTCAGCTGGCCCGTGCGATCAAGAACGCCCGGGAGATGGCGCTCCTGCCGTACTCGGCCCGATAGACCCGGTCGACCCGATCGAGAGAAGCGCCAGGGAGAAGAACTCCGTGTCGGCGGGGGCGCATTTTCCGCTTCACCCGGCGAGGGCGACGACCTTGAGGCCGCCGGCATCCCGCGATATCTCACGCAGTGGATCATGCGAACCCTTATGGCGCAGAGCCTCGTTCGACTCCGCACTACGCGACACCATCACCCCGTGCGGACACGACCGCACGGCGCTCCGCAAAGCCTCCTTTGGCCCTGGCGTCCGGCTCCTGACAGGCACCCGCTGGCCACCAGAGTGAACGGGCGGCCTCGGAGGGTGCGTCCGGCGTCGTTCGCACTCGCATTGGACTCCTCGTTGGGGACGTCTCATCTGCCTGCGGCGTCAACTGGTCTCGCAGCAGAGCCGGTTGCGGGCGCGGCGATTTGACACCGCCTCTCCATCCCCCCAACCTATGCACATGACATTCATTTCCAGTAGGAGTGACTGAAATGCGCGTAGCTTTCGTGGGCAAGGGCGGCAGCGGCAAGACCACCCTGTCCGCCCTGTTCAGCCTTCACCTTGCCCAGCAGGGAGCTCCGGTGGTCGCCATCGACGGCGATATCAACCAGCACCTCGCATACGCACTCGGGCTCGACGAGGACGAGATCTTCACCGCGCCGCCGCTCAGCGCCAGGACCGCCGAGATCAAGGACTACCTGCGGGGCACCAATCCGCGGATCCCGACCGCCGACGCCATGGTCAAGACGACACCCGCCGGCCGCGGCTCCCAGCTACTCCGCCTGCTCGGCGAGGACGAGATCCACGCCCACCACGTACAGGAAGTGGCAGGGGTGCCCTTGATGATCACCGGCGCCTTCGACGAGAACGACCTCGGGGTGGCCTGCTACCACTCCAAACTGGGCGCGGTCGAGATGTACCTCAACCATCTCGTCGACGAGGCCGGGGAGTACGTGGTCGTCGACATGACAGCGGGGGCAGACGCGTTCGCCTCTGGCCTGTTCACCCGTTTCGACATGACGTTCCTGGTGGCGGAGCCCACCCTCAAGAGCGTGTCCGTTTACCGCCAGTACCGCGACCACGCGGCGGAGTTCGGAATCCCGGTGGCCGTCGTCGGCAACAAGGTCACCAACGAGGACGACCTGCGCTTCCTGCGCACCCACGTGGGCGAGGACCTGGTTGCCCACTGCGAGCTGTCCCCCCACGTCCGCCATCGCGAACAAGGACGCTCACAAGGCACGTTGGAACAGCGGAACGTTCGCACCCTGGAGCAGTTGCGATCCGCCGTCGACGCTCGCTCCAAGAACTGGACCGCTTTCCAGGAGCACGCCGTCGACTTCCATCTGCGCAACGCCGCGGCCTGGGCCAACTCCGCCACCGGCCAGGACCTCACCACTCAGGTCGACCCGGACTTCCGGCACGGCCCCGAGGCCTTCACCCCCGTTGCCTGATCCCGTACCTCCCTCCCGGCCGGACACAGACCACGGTACGGAACACCACCTCGTGTGGCTGAACGTCTCCTCGCAGCTCTTGGCCGACGCCCAGAACGACCGCGTACGGGAGCAGGACTTCGTGGCTCGCCGGGCGAACTTCGCGACGACTCGGCGGAGTTCGCGGACAACCAGACTCCGCCGCCCTCCGAGAAGGAACTCGGCGAGCTGCTGCGCGCCCTGTCCAGCGACGTGAAGCGCCCCCGCGCGAGCGGGGGCGCCCCGGACAGACGGGCTGCTGACTCGAGTTGCCTGCCCGTCCGGCTTCGGCTCAGTGGCCTTCCACTGTTCCGGACAGCTCGTTGGTGCCCTTCGGCAGCGTCACGGACTTCAGTTTCTCACCCGAGTCGAGGTCGAAGGAGTGCAGCTTCCGCTTGGCCGGGTCGGAGACGTAGGCGGTGTGGTCGCGCACGAACAGGGTGGGCCGGGGCTGCTGCCAGTCCAGCGGCTCCTGCCACTTGCCGACGGCCTCGATCCGCTTCTCGATCTTCCCGGTGGCCGGGTCGATGACGTGCAGGACACCGTTGGTGCCGAGCACCAGGGCCTCGCCGTGGGGGCCCCGGGCCAGCGAACGGAAGGAGTAACTGGTGCCGAGGTCGACCAGCTTCATCTTCTCCTTCTCGGTGTCGATCAGCGATACCCGGGTGGGACGTTCCAGCTCGGCCTCCGGGTCGGTGAAGTAGTCGCCGAGCAGCACCGGGGAGTGGTCAGTGCCCGCCTGGGTGCCGACCGCTCCGTACTCGTCGGGGCTCTCCACCTTGGTGAACTCACCGTTCTTGAAGAGCAGGACGCCGTCCTCGCAGCCCAGGCCGACCACCTCGTTCTCGGCCGCCGCCTCCCCGTGGACTCCGGGGCACTTCTCGGAGCGTGCGATCTCCTTGTTGCCCTTGTCCAGGGCAAGGGCACCGGTGCGCTTCTCCTCGGTGCCCAGGGTGCTGACCAGTTCGCCGTTGGTGAGCTCGATCGCGACGCCGTGGTGTGCCTCGGCAGAGGTGTAGTCGCGGGTCTCGGGCTTCTTGCCGTCGGCGAGGTGCGCCGGGTCGAAGGCGTGGACCTCGCCCGTACCGTCGGTGAACAGTACGGTCTTCCCGCCGTGCCGTACGACGTGTCCCGGCTTGGCCCCCTTGAACTCCGTGTCCGTGAAGGCCGCCTGGGCCGCGTCGAAAAGGCGGAAGCCGCTGTCGGTGGAGACGACGACGTGGTCCTTGTCGCCCGCCGGGTTGACCCGATTGAAGCCGGGCAGCTCCACGGTCCGCTCCAGCTTCAGGCTCTCGCCGTCGAGGACGTACAGGCCCCCGTCGTACGAGGCGACCAGCGGAGCGTGGACGGGGGCGGAGGCGCTGTCCTTCTTCTTGTTCTTCTCCTCGGCGCCGGACGGGGAGTCGTCCTCGGTGCCGCAGGCGGTCAGCGCCATCGAAGCGGCGAGGACGAAGACTGTTCCCGTGAGCGCTCCGGCGCGTGTCGACCTGATCATTGCGTGTCGTTCCTCTCCGGCCCTGGGGGCGCGGGTCGTGGGTGGTGCGGTCGGCCTGTGCGGGTCGGCCGCGGGTGTTCAGCCACGGCTCAGGCCCTTGGTCATGGCCGTCGTATTGGCGCGCATCATTTCCAGGTAGGTGCCGGCGCCCTTGCCCTTCGCCGTCAGCGACTCGGAGTACAGGGGGACCACGGCCACGTCCCCGCCCATCTCCTTTCGCAGGACTTCGGCGAGGCGGGTGGGCTGGGAGGAGTCGGCGAAGACGGTGCGCACGTGCGCGTCGTCCATGGCCTCGGTCAGTGAGCGCAGGTCCGAGGAGCTCGGAGAGGCGAGCGTCGTGCCGCTGGGGATCACGGCGCCGACCACCCGGAACTCGAACCGGTCGGCGAGGTAACCGAAGACGTGATGGTTGGTCACCAGCGCGCGGCGCTCCCGGGGGATCTTCGCGAAGGACTTCTCCATCCAGGTGGTCAGGTCGTCGAGCCGGCCGTCGTATCGCTCGGCGTTGGCCCGTACGGCCTCCTCGTCCACCCCGTCCACGTGCTCGACGACCTGGTCGGTGATCTCCTCGGCCGCCTTGCGCACCCGGTCGGGGTCGGTCCAGAAGTGCGGGTCGGGCTCACCGTCCCCCTGCTCGACGCCGCCCAGCGAGGCGATACGGAAGGTGAGCGGGTCCGCCGCCTCACCCGCCGCGAAGGTGGCCACGCCCGACTCGCGCGCCGCGGCCACGTGCCGTAGCACGTTCTCCTCCAGCCCGAGTCCGTTGTGCACGACGAGGTCCGCGTTCTCCAACTCGGCGGCTTGGACGGCCGAGAGGCCGAAGGAGTGCGGGTCGGCGTTGGGCTTCATCAGGACGGTGACGTCCGCTTCGTCGCCGACGATCTGCCGGGTGATGTCGCCGAGGATGTTCGTCGTCACCACTACTTGGGGCCGGTCGTCCTCCGCCCCGCAGCCCGTCGCCGTCACGGCGACGAGCAGGGCGAGGACCACCGCCGACGAGGCCCGCTTCCGCACGCCGCGCGCCGTCATCGGCCCGTCTCCACCATCAGTGCGGGCCGGATGTCGAGGGCGAAGGTGCGGGCCACCCGTAGGTCGTCGTTGTAGTCGATCTCGTGCACACGTTTGCCTTCAGGGTCGTTGAGATAGGCACGGCTCCGGTCGACCTCGATCACCGGCGCCGGGCCCTCACCGGCGACGGTCCGTGGGGGATTTTTCAGCAGCCGCGGTGTGGCCCCGGTCTCCTTGCCGGTCGCGATGTCGTAGCCGTGCAGGGCTCCGTCGGTCTCCAGCACGACCAGCGGCGTGCCCTCGCCCGCGGTGTTCGCGGTGACGACGGGCCCGGTACGGATGCGGGTCCACCTGCTCTCGGTGACGTCGAGCACCCAGACGGCACGCGCGCCCGCGGTCGCCGTGAGCGTGCTGCTGCCAGGTCGGAGCCGGAACGCCCGCGCGCGCTCCGCGGCGGGCACGTCCTCGCCGTAGGGGATCTTGCGCGCGGTGAGCTCACCGTCCTGCTCGTGGATCAGCAGGGCTCCGTCGGCGCAGCCCAGCACGGCTCCTCTGCGCGTCACCGCATCGCCCCGGGGGTCTCGGCACGTGGCCTTCGGCGTGTCGACGGCCTTGCCCGAGCGGTCGAGCACGGCCAGTTCGGCAGGGGCGTCGTCTCCCCCGGTGAGGGCGATCAGATGCTCGGCGTACGGGACGACGGCACCGGCGTAGCCGCCCGGGAGCTCGACGGGTGAACCAAGTCGGGCTTCTTCCAGATCGGCCCGGCGGTACACATCGGCCCGTCCGTCCGCGCCCGTGGCCACGGTGACGCCCGCGTCGCTGCGAATCGTCACGCGGCGACCGTCGGGCATTTCGCCCACCTGCCGGATCTTCGCCCGGTAGTAGTGCACATGATCGCCGTGGTCGACCATCCACGCACCGCTGTCGAGCACGTGGACACCGTCCGGCGTGTGGAAGTAGCCGAAACGGCCGTCGGTGGTGAGGGCCGAGGCGTCCGGTCGGCGGTCGGTGTGGTGCACCTTGCCGGTGATCAGGTCGAGGACTCTCGTCTCCCCGCCCGCCGGATCACCGAGCAGAAGCCGGGACTGCTGCTCGGCGGCCTCCGACGCGCCTTCGACGTAGCCGTGCGGCGTGGCGGCGGAAGAACCGCTCCCCGACGGGGACTTGGAGTCATCGCTCTGACCGGTGCACCCGCCGACGAGCAGGATCGCCGCGGCCGTGGCCGCCGCCGGGCCTATGAGCTTGTTTCGGACAGGCAAGGGGGATCGCCTCAGGTTTCGGTCGGCTGAAGGGCAGATGCGTGTGCGGTGTCGGCGAGTGGTCGCACGGTCCGCGGTCCGGGGCGCGCGGTGTGGCGACGCCGGAGTCCGGAAGCCAAGTGGGACAAGAAGAAGAACCCGACGGCGAGCCCCGAAACCGTCGCACCGGCGGCGGTGCTCAGGTGCCAGGACAGCAGGAGCCCACCGAACGTGGCGGCCGACCCGATGGCCGCGGCCAGGGCCATGACACCGCCCACGCTCCGGGCCCAGGGCAGAGCGGCCGCCGGCGGAGCGATCAACAGACCGAGCACGAGCAGTGTCCCGACGACGTGGAAGGACGCGACGATCGCCAGGGCCAGCAGACCGAGCAGCACCGCGTGCGCGAGGCGCGGCCGCAGGCCGAGCGTGCCGGCCTTGCGCTCGTCGAACGCCAGGGCCAGGAAGGCCCGGTGCCCGACTGTCGCGACGCCAGCCGCCAGGAGCAGGGCCACCACCAGGAGGAGCAGGTCACTTTCGCGCACGGCAAGGACGTCCCCGAAGAGGTAGCCGGTCAGATCCACCGCGAACGACTGCGATCTGGACACGATGACGACGCCGAGCGACAGCATGCCGACGAACAGCAGCCCGATGCCCGTGTCCTGCGAAAGACGCGGGGTGCGGCCGAGGACGGTGACGCCGGCCGTCATCACGGCCGCGCTCACCGCCGCGCCGAGCAGCAGGTTGCCCCCGAGCAGCGCGGCGACCGCGACGCCCGGAAGCAGCCCGTGGGACATGGCGTCACCGAGGAAGGCCATGCCACGCAGAACCACCCAGGTACCCGCGAGTGCGCAGACCGCCGACACCAGAACCCCGGCCCACAGGGCCCGTTGCACGAAGGCCACCTCAAAGGGGGCCGTCAACCACTCCATACGAAGACCATACAATGACAATCATGTTCAAAAAGACCCTCCACTGCCCGCGGACGACGGAACAGCGAGCGAGCGCATACGTTTCCGCGGACTGTGCGCGGGCTATCCCGGGCGCCCCGTGCTCCATCAACTGAGCGCCGCTGTACCGGCGTTGGCGATGACGGCTGTCGTCGGCCCCAACGGCAGCGGGAAGTCCACGCTGTTGGGGGTCCTGTCCGGGGTGATGACCGCCACGTCCGGGTCGGTGCTCCGCGCTGCGGGCTCCCCTCCCGCTTTCGTGCCGCAGCGGGGAGCCGTCGGCGACGCTCTGCCCCTCACGGTCCGGCAGACGGTCGAGATGGGGCGCTGGGGCGAGCGGGGGCTGTGGCGACGCCTCACGGCGGAGGACCGCGAAGTGGTCGACCGGTGCATGGAGCAGCTGGGCATCGCCGATCTGGGACGCCGCCAGCTCGGCGAACTGTCCGGAGGGCAACGTCAACGTGCCCTCATCGCACAGGGATTGGCGCAGCAGTCCGATCTGCTGCTCCTGGACGAACCGACCACCGGCCTCGATCCGCAGGCTCAGGCGGGCATTATGTCGGTCCTGGCCGGTCTGGTCGCCGACGGCACCACCGTCGTCCAGGCCACGCACGACCTCCAAGCGGCCCGATCGGCGGATCACTGCCTGCTCCTTGCCGAGGGGCAATTGGTCGCCGAAGGCGATCCAGGTCGGGTCCTGCACCCCGAGACCTTGTCCCGGGTGTGGCAACCGACCTGAGCAGACCCGTCCCACCAGAACGGGCCGCTCTTCGAGAGCGTTCCGCCCCTACTCCGTACGACGCCTCACCAGGCTGAGCGTTCCCGGCGCCGGCGAAGGTGCGGCGGCAGCCCGCCACCGGCATCCGAGGCACGACAGCCGACGCAGCGAGCAGCACCGTGAGCAACCCGGGACCGAGCAGTACAGCCGAGGACTGCTGGTTCTTCTTCGGCGGGATCTCCAGTACCGGCCACGCCTCGTTCAGGGCCGCCTCGCGGCCGGGCAGGACTCGAACCGGCACGGTGCCGGGCCACCTGTGCGGGTACCAGCTCGCGCACGGCGTCATCCCTCGACTCGGCTGGGGAACCGACAACCCAACCGTCTGTCACACCTGCGACAACCGCTCCTGCCAGCAACCGACACGCCTACGTCTGGGCACGCCAGCGGAGAACAGAGCGGAATGGTTGACCCGCCGTCGAGACCCGAGCAGTCCGCTGGCTGATCTCCGTGACCCAGCCGGCCGTTCGCGCGCCATCGGCGAAGCCATACGGAACGGACTCGCGGACGGCACGCCCCGGCCGCAGACGGCCCTCCGTATCCGGACAGCAACGGCGGCGGGCCGCCCTCTGAGCCTGTGGTGAGCCCGCCGTCTCAACGGACCGCCACAAGCTAACTGGCCGTTGAAGGCACTGAAGTGGCCCACGCCCATCTCACGCGCGGGACAGGACGGCGCTCCGGGAACGCCCCGGCCGGGCCTCGGGAGTGCCCCTGCGTACTCCGGCCGGAGTACGCGTCGCCCGGCTCCCAAGCACCGGGGCTCTGCCCCCTTCGGTACGGCGACAGGCCGGTGCCGGGAACCATCCGGCTTCTGCCACCGACTGCTGAGGCGAGTGGAGGAGAGGTGGCATGGAGGGGCTGGACGTCCGGATGCGGGGTGTTGTCTGCCGTCACGGCCGTGCGGAGGTGGTCTGTGACGTCGACCTCGACGTCGTTCCGGGGCAGCGGGTGGCGCTGACCGGAACCAACGGTTCGGGGAAGACGACGCTGCTGCGTGCCGTTCTGGGTCTGCACCGTGATGTCGCGGGTCGGATCCTGGTGGGCGGGCGGGGTACCGCGAGCGCGGCCGAGTGGGCGTGGCGGCGCCGGGCGTGCGCGTGGATTCCACAGAAGCCCGCGGGTGGGCGTTTTCCGCTACTGGCAGCCGAGTTGCTGAACAGTTGCGGCGCAACCACCGAAGCGCGGGACGCCGCGGACAGACTCGGGGTGGGGTCGCTCACTGACCGACCGCTGCACACGCTGTCCGGTGGACAGTTGCAGCGTATGTACCTGGCTCGTGCGGTCGGTTGCGCGGCTGCCGGCGCCGGAGTGCTGCTGGCGGACGAGCCGACGGCCGCACTCGACTTCTCCGGTCAGGAGGAGGCTGCCGACGTACTTCTGTCACTGCCGGTGACGGTTGTGGTCGTCACCCACGACCGGGCGCTGGTCGAGCGCTGCGACCGCGTCCTGGAGATGGCGGCGGGCCGGATGCAGGAGATCCGGTGAATGTGCTGGCCGCCGCCGACATCGTTGAGTTGCTGCGACTCGTGCCGGTCCAGCGTGCGGGAGGCGCGCTGCTGCTGGCCGCGATCGGGCTACCGGTCGTCGGCGTCGTGATCGTCGGTCTCGACATCATGCCGGTTCGGTTCGCGATGATGCACGTCGCTTTGCTGGGGATCGCTGTCGGCCTGCTCACCGGGCTGGATCCGATGCTGTGCGCGCTCGTCGCGTGTGCGCTCGCGGGGGCGGGTGTCGCGCCGTTGGCCCGTACGCAGGACGGTCTTTCGGGAGCCATGGGGCTGTTGATGAGCCTGGCGATCGCCGCCGCACTGCTCGTCCTGTCGGTCTCGGGCGTCAACGCGGCGGGAGCGTTCGCGTTGCTGTGGGGTTCCATCCTCTCCGTGGGCAGTGCCGATCTGTGGGTCCTGGCCGCGCTGGCATTCGTGGTGCCGGGTCTGTTCCTGCGTCGGCGTCGCGATGTCGCGTTGCTGCTGTACGACCGTGAACTCGCTCTCGTCTCCGGCGTGCGGGTCGAGCGTCTGACCCTCTTGCTGCTGGTCCTGGTCGCGGTGTCGGTGGCGGGGGCCATCAAGCTCACTGGAGCCCTGCTCGTCGACGCCTTGACGCTGCTGCCCGCGCTTGCCGCCCGACGTCTGGGCAACTCACTGAGATCCATCACCGCCTGGGCGATCGGCATCGGCATCGTCGTGAACCTCACCGGGTTCCTCGTCGCGCTTCGTTTCGATCTGCCGCCCGGGCCCGTACTCGTCCTCACGGCCGGTTCGGCGGTCCTCGCCGTCCACCTCGTTCCCGAATGGAGAATCGCCTCATGGCGCACACGCGCGTCCGCATACCCCTCCTCGCACTGACCCTCGGCGCGGGGCTCTCCCTGACGGTCGCCGGCTGCGCTAGCGGCTCCGGTGACAAGGAAGGGGGAGCAAAGGGCGGTGCTCCAGCCGTCGTCGCCACCACCACCTGGGAAGGAGCCTTCGCGAAGGCCGCCGGTGCGAAGAACGTCGAGGTCATCGTGCCGTCGTCGGCGCAGCACGCACCCGACTACGACCCCAAGCCCTCCGACCTGGCGGCAGTGGCCGACGCCGACTTCGTACTCTACGCCCCCTTCGAACCTTATGCGGAGAAGATCAAGGAAGCCGCCGGTTCCGACGCGGAGCTGGTCGAGCAGGCACTCGACAACGACGCGGGCAAGGTGCGGGCCGAAGTGACCAGGCTGGGCAAGTTGTTCGGCACGGAGGACGCGGCGGCTGAATGGAACAAGTCCTTCGACACCGGGTACGCCACGTTGCAGAAGGACCTCAAGAGCGCGTGGCCGGACGGAAAGGCTCCCGGCGTCGTGGCTCAGGTCTTCTCCGTGTGGACGGCGAAAATGGCGGGAGCGGAAGTTCTCGGCACGTATGGCCCCGAAACCGTGACAGCGAAGCAGTTGTCGGAACTCTCGAGGAAGAAGCCCTCGTTCGTCCTGGACAACGTGCACATGTCGTCCGGTGAGGTGCTGCCGGGCTCGGGCGCACGTCAGGTGGGCGTCGTCAACTATCCCGGCGAGGACCTTGACCTGCTGAGCGTGTACCGCGATGCGGCGCGGACGCTGGAGAAGGAGATGAACGCGGCCTGAACGTGGTGGGGGCCGCCCGGCCGGACGGCCCCCACCACACCGGGACTCACCTCGGCGAAGCCGGGAGCGGGCCCGGAACCGACTGCGGTTGATCCGCGAACTGCTCGCGCAGCGCCGTCCGATCGGGTTTCCCCGCCGGGGTCAGCGGTAGCGCGGACAGCGTCAGCAGGTGTTCGGGATGTTTGCGGCGCTCCAGGCCGCGGGCGTCGAGGTGGTCGCAGAGGTCCCGCAGTGTGGGAGCCGTGTCCTCCCGCGGCACGACGCAGGCCGCGAGGCGCTCGCCCATCAGAGCGTCGGCCACCCCCACGCAGACGACGTCGCGTACCCGGGGGTGGGCGGCCAGCTCCAGTTCCACCTCCGCGGGGCTGATGTTCGCGCCACCCCGTACGATCACGTCCTTCAGTCGCCCGACGACGCGCAGCGCACCGTCCTCACCGATGACCCCGAGGTCACCGGTGCGTACCCAGCCCCCGTCCGTGCGGTAGCGGGCGTCGAGATCGGGTGCGGCGACGTAGCACAGCGGGGTCATGGGCCCGCGTGCGACGATCTCGCCGACCGCCCCAGGGGACACGTACACCAGCGGCTCCGTGCCGGGCACGGTGATGCGTATGTCGGCGACACGCGGGTCGGGGCGCCCCGCGAGGGTTCCCTTGTCCTCACTTCCCGCCCCGGGTTCGGCGAGTCCTGTGTGGCAGTTGACTCCGTCTGCGGAGCCGTAGAGGTTCACGACCGGGCAGCCGAAGACGTCGCGTGCTTCCGCTGCCGTGGCTTGGTCCAGGGGTGAGCCGCCCACGACGAGCGCCGTGGGCGGAGACAGCTCCGTGCCGGGGTTCTCCGCCAGGCGGTCAAGGATCATGCGGACCATGGTCGGCACGCCCAGTACGTGCGTCGGTACGTGCGAGGCGAGTGCCTCCAACGCGCTCTGCGGCGTGAAATGGTCGAGCAGGACGAGGGTACCGCCGTGTCGGGCCAGAGCGACGGCGGTGCCGTTGCTGCCGAAGGCGGAAGCCAGGGGAACGAGGAACAGGCAGCGCGGAGGCCGACCTCCTGGCATCAGGGACGCGAGGAAGTTGCCGCGCCCGCCGGCCAGGGCGTTGTGCGAGTACGCCACCATCTTCGGCTCTGCCTCGGAGCCGGAAGAGACCAGGATCCGGGCGGCCGAGTCCGGGTCGGGCCGTGCCGGTACGAGGTCCCCCGGGTCGGTACGCAGCAGGGCAGCGAGCCCGATGCTCCCCGGCGGGGCGTCGCCTGCGGCTATCACGGCACGCAGGAGCGGGAGTTCGGCACGTCGGTCCACGAGATCCGCCGCGTGGGTGTTGCTCCGGTACGCGACCGCGGCGATCACCGCGACAGCCTCGGACCTCCGGAGCAGTGAGGCCGCCTCGAGCCCGCCCCTGCCTACCGGGAAGGGAAGCGCGACCGCTCCGAGTGCGGCCAGTGCCAAGTCTGCGATCACCGCGTGGCGACCGTTCGGCAGCTGGATGCCGACCACGTCGCCCGCCCGTACGCCGAGCTTCGCAAGGCCGGCGGCCAGACACCGCACCTGGCGGTCGAGTGCGGCATAGCAGATCTGCCCTTCCGCGTCGATGACCGCGATGCGGTGGGGGTCGGCCACGCGGTGGGCCCGGTAGAGGCTGTAGATGTCCAGGTCGGGACAGGTACCTTCCACCGCCCAGGCCCGACGCAGCTCGCTGGGCAGCAGGTCGGGCAGGATCACGCTCATCGGAAGCTCCAGGGGTCGGGCACGGCGGGAGCGCCGTGGGCGTCATGGGTGACCGCGTCGGAGGACAGGAGCGCCGAGAGGTCCGTGACGACGGGAGTGGCGACCACGCCGTGCTCCCGCAACAGCTCCAGGGCCCGCGTGGTGGGCAACTCACGCACGTCGTACGGAAGACCCCGATGGTCCGGTGCCGCGATCCAGCCGTCCGCGGTGCGCGTCGGGTACCGGAATCCCGCGGCGCTTCGGTGCTCCTGCCCGCGCGCGATCGAGGCGCGGGCGGGAGCGGTGAGTACGTCGGCGGCGCCGAGCAGGGACGAGTCCGTGCGGATGCCGCGTCCCGTGCGCTCGCGCAGCAGGAGACCCGCGAGAACTGCTTCGGCTCCGAGCAGTCCACCGAGCACGTCGAGCAGCGTCATCAGGGACGGCACGGGCGGTTCACCGGCCGGCCACACCACCTCGCCGACACCGGTACGGGCTTGGACCATGAAGTCGGTGCCCATCGGGGCGTCGGGCAAGCGATCCGCCCAGCCGCTGGTGTGGGCGTACACGAGGCCGGGGTTGCCGACGGCCAGGTCCTCGCGCTCCAAGCCGAGTTGAGCGGCCTTGCCCGGGGCCCAGTTGTGCAGGAAGACATCGGCTCCGGCCGCCAGGTCGCAGAGCTGTGCGCGCCCCGAAGCGGACTTGATGTCCACCTCCACGGCCTCCTTGCCCCGGTTCAGGGCCAACCATCGCGCTGAGACGCCCGAGCAGGTGGGCGGCATTCCCCGCAGCGGGTCACCGGCCGGAGGCTCGACACGGACGACGTCGGCGCCGAGAAGGCGCAACAGGTGAGCCGTGAGCGGGGCCTGGATCCGTCGTCCCGCCTCCAGCACGGTGATCCCGGAGAGCGGCATGCCCGTCGGCGGGACAGCGCCGAGGGGACACGACGCGTCGTACGTGGTCATGGCCCAGGGCCCCAGCCCGTCGTGCTCGGCGGCCCGTTCCGCGAGAGTACGTATCCGGCACACCTCGGCACCCGAGGTGTCGGCCGCGCTCCGTACCGTGTCCCACGTGCGAGCACGCGTCACGTCGTGCAGCGCGTTCGGGAAGGGAGCACAGGCGGTCGCGTATCGGAACTGGAACGGACGCCAACCGCGACGCGTCGCTTCTTCGGGAGCGTCGAGCGCACGCCAGAAGGCGGCCCAGGCTCCGGGATCGAGTGTCTCCAGCTCGAAGACCGTGCCGTCGGCGGAGGTGAAAGGCGGTCCGCCGGGGCCGGGTTCGGCGGCCTCGTCCTCCTCCGCGCCGGAGGCGGCCAGGTACTGGGAAACGGCCAGTAGCCCGGCCCGTTCGGCGCTCACCTCCACCTGGGAGGTGAGCCCACCACGTGCTCGGGCCAGCAGCGCGGCGAGCAGGCCCTGCACGGTCAGGATTCCTGTGGTGGCCGCGACGTAGTCCACCGCCAAGCCGCGCGGAGCGCCGAAGCGGCGGCCGTGCACCGCCATGATCCCGGTGGCGGCCTGGACGGCCGTCTCGTCGCGGAGTTCACTTCTCCCGCTCCAGACCGAACGGGCGGAGACGGTGTCGAACTCGCCTTCCCCCACGGAGATCAGGCCACCGGAGGAGCCGACGCCCTCTGCACCCAGCAACCGCAGGTGCTCCGCGGCCAGTGCGTCACCCGGGCCGGGAGGCCCCGAGTGCTCCGCACGCAGACCCTTCAGGACCGTGGCGGTCCGGGCCCGTGTACCGGAGGTGATCGGTGTCGCCATCCTTCTCTTCTCCCTTTTCGTCCGCGCGGGAACCCGGGGGTCCGTGCTCCCGACCAGTTGCATGCAAGGAAGTCGGACGGTCGACGGGGAGAGTTCCCGCATACAGGGATATATGTGATGAGAGATCAGGCGTGGGACATCAGAGGGGAACCTTCCTGCCCTCACGGTGTGGCGCAGTTGCGCCACAGGGTCGGCGCGTTCGTGCACGAGCACGTCGTGCCCTGCGAGCCGGTCCTCGACGGCGGCGGCCGCGCTGCCGCGGACGAGCTGCGCCGCCTCCAGGGGGAGGCGAAGGCCGCCGGACTGTGGGCGTTGCCGCTCCCCGTGGAATTCGGCGGCCAGGGACTGTCCCTGACCTCGTACGCGCATGTCGCGGAGGCGGAGGGCGCCAGCGATCACGGGCCGGCTGCCCTCGGTTCCGCTCCACTGCTCGACGTCCTCATGCTGGGCCGACACGCCAGCCGGTACGCCCGTGATCGGTACACCGCCCGCCTGACGGCCGGAGAACTGCGCGCGTGTTACGCGATGACCGAACCGGACACCCCCGGCACCGACCCCTTCCTGACCGCGACCCGCGCCGAACGGGGCCCCGGCGGGACGTGGCGGGTGACCGGCCGCAAGTGGTTCACCAGCGGAGTCGTGGACGCCGACCTGGTCACCGTTCTCGCTCGTACGGACGGAGTGGACGGTGATCGAGAAGGCTTGTCCCTCTTCCTGGTGCCCACGGACTCCGAAGGGTTTCGTGTGGTCAGGAGCCTCCCCGTCCTGGGCGCGCACGGCCAGGGAGAGATCACGCTCGACGCCGTGCGCGTCGGGAACGACCATGTGGTCGGTGAACCGGGCCGGGCACTCGCGGTTGCCGGTGAACGTCTCCAACTCGGCCGTACCCTCCGCTGCCTGCGCTGGATCGGACAGGCCCATCGTGCCTTCGACCTGATGCGCGGACGCGCCGCCACCCGCTGCCGTTCGCGCGGCTCCCTCGGTGAACTGCAGCTCGTCCAAAGCCATCTCTTCGAGTCCCTGCTCGCGTTGCGCACCACCCGACCTCTCGTGTACGAAGCCGTGGACCTTCTCGCCGAAGGGGCCGACGCCCATGTCGAGGTGGGCCTGGCGAAGGTCGCCGCCGCGCGGACGCTCCAGCAGGTCGCGGACTCGGCGATCCAGGTGTTCGGAGCGGCCGGCCTGGGTCCGGACACCCCGCTGCCCGCTCTCTTCCGCACGGGCCGCGTCGCCCGCATCCTAGACGGCCCCGACGAACTGCACGTCACGTCGGTGGCCCGCCGTCTGCTGCGCCCCGGACACCACCTAGATGAATGAGTCCGATGTCTTCAGTGGTCGTAGGCGATCAGTGATCGTTTGATGGGTGCGCCGGTGGTCCAGTTGTGCCAGATGCCGGCGGCGAGGGCGAGGAGTCGTTGTCCGGTGCGGGCGAAGACTCCGGCCGGGGTTCTGCCGCCGTGTTGTTCGAGGCTGAGCTGGCCTTTGAGGGTGTCGATGACGGCTTCGATCCACTGGCGGACCCGGGCGATCTTCCCGTGCCGGACCGGTTCGTCCTTGCGGTCCGGCCGCACCAGGTGTGCGCCGAGCCGCTCGGCGACGAACGCTTCGAACTCCTTGCCCGCGAAGCCCTTGTCCGCGAGGATCACCTGCCCTTGGCGGACGAGGTGGTGTTCGCGTTCCAGGAGCGCGGTCATCACCTCCCGTTCGCCGAGTTTCGGGTTGGCCAGGCACCAGGTGACAGGCATGCCCTCGGCGGTGGTGACCAGGTAGAGGCGGAAGCCCCAGAAGAAGCGGGAGTGGCTGCGGCAGAAGCCGTAGCCGCAGTGCCCGGCCAGGTCGGAGCGTTTGACGGTCTCGCGGGAGGCCGCGCAGGGCAGCGGGGTGGAGTCGATCAGCCGCAGGTCGTCGTTCCAGGTCGGCACCTGCCTGGCCAGTGCCTCGATCACGCGGCTGATGAGCGGACCTGCGGCGTTGAGGCGCTTGTTGTAGGCGGACTGTTGGGGCAGGTAGCGGAAGAGGTGGCCGAGGCGGGCGTGGGCGAAGCGGATCCAGTGCCGGGTCGAGGGGAACCCGAGGAGGACCTGGGCCACGGCCAGGCACATCAGTTCGGCGTCCGTCAGCTTCGGCGGTCGCCCGATCCGGCGACAAGGCGCCACGTGGTCGTCGATGAACACGTACAGTGCCGCCAGAAGGGCGTCCAGGTTTGTCTTCACACACTGACCAACGGGCGCCCTTCGCCATGGTCGCGACCAGGACGGACATCGGACTCACTCATCTAGGCGACGTCCGGGCAGACGCCACCTATGCGGAGTAGGCACCGATGCGGCCGGTGAACACCGCCAGCGCGCAGGCCAGGAAGAAACTTCCCCATACCAACTCGTGTCGTACGGCCGTTCCGGAGCCGAGGTCGTAGCAGCCGTCCAGGAGGCGTCCGTCCTGGCTCAGGTGACCGCCGACCAGCTCCGAGAGAAGATCGGCGGCCTGGTCACGGTGGCCGAGCTTCAACAGGGCGAGTGCCGAGATGGCCGCGGCCGAGGTGTCGAGGGGCCCGCAGGGCCGTCCCTCGTCAGCCACCGGCACGCCACGCGGTGGCAGCAACTCGGCCGCGACGGAGCGGAATCCCTCCGGGCCCAGGTGCCGTACGGCGTCCGCGAGGGCCAGCAACAACCAGGGGCGGCCTCGACTCCAGCCCGGCGGCGGGTCCCGACGGGCGGTCCATCCGGTCCGCGGCTCGTACCGCCAACACCAGCCGGATCCTCCGGCGGGCAGGCAGAGTTCGAGGTGACGCCGTAGAAGCGACCGGGCGGCACAAGGATCAACCGTCGCCAGCAGTGGCACGAGCCCCGGCACGCCGTCGACCCGAGCCAGCAGCCGTGGACCGCCGAAGGCCGAGCCCCAGGGCACGAGGCCGAGTTCATGGTCGTACGCGTCGAGGCAGGCTCGAGCAGCCCGCTCACGGAGCACCTGCGAGGCGGAGTCGTCCGCGAGAGCGGTTCCGTACCAGAAGATCAACCCCCGGGTCGCCGTGTCCGCGTCCAGCATCGTGGCGAGCCGGGCGGTACACCGGACGGCGGCGGCGTGATCCGCCTCGTTCCCCGTGTGGGCCGCACGCAGCCAGAGCAGTCCGGCCCAGAACCCTCCGGTCCACGATCCGCGTCCTGATGTCGTCCAGGTCCCGGTGTCCGGGGCGGCGAAGAGAGGGAAGCGGTCGCCGACATGCGCGTGGGTGACGGAGACCCGGCCGAGGAGCGCGGAGAGGGCACGGTCCGCCCAGGCAGGAGCCCCGTGACGATCGCCGCGTTCCCGACCGGACGCGGAGGAGACGTCGGCGGCTCTCCCCTGGTTGCTCGCGTCGAGGGGGTACCGATCGCGTGACGCCGTCACCGGTCCACCACCCCCGGCCGACGTTCCCGAGCCGCCCACCACAGAGCCACCGCCCCCGCCGCGGCGAACTCGACCGCGACCAGCAGCCACCCGACGTCGTATCTCCCCGAGGAGGCCAGCGACCCGAACAGCGGCGGTCCCAGGGCGAACCCGGCGAAGAAGCCCGCCGACACGAGCGCGGAGTCCTGGCCGGCGCGTCCCGGTGCCGCGCGCTGCATCACCAGGACCATGGACACGGCGTTGGCCGCCACCGCGAAGATCCCGACGCCGACCGCCGCGAGCCACACCAGGGGCCGCGCGTGCGCCGAGACCGCGAGGAGAAGCGCGGCTGCCACGGCGCAGCCGGCCAAGCCGCCCGGCAACCATGGGGCCCGCCCCGGCGCGTCGGCCGCCTTCGACCAGCCGAGGCGACCTGCGATGCCTGCGATGCCGAGGACAGCCACGAGCGCGCCGGCCCCCGTCGGGCCGATTCCGAGGCGCTCGGTGCCGTACAGCGCCAGATAGGTGTTCACGGACGCGATACCGCTGCCCAGGAGCAGGGAGTACGCCGACAGCCACACGATGGCTCCACGTGGCGGCCAAGCGGTCGGGGTGAACCGCGGTGGCGGATCGACCGGCAGGGCGCGAGCGGCCCATACGGCCGCAATCACCGCCGCCACAGCGGCGGTCCACAGAGCGCCGCGCCATCCCACCAGGCCGGCGAGGGCGCTGAGCGGCAGCCCGGCGGCGAACGCTCCGAGCTGCACACCTGACTGCTTCCGGCCGGTGGCCCGACCTCGCCGAGCTTCGGGAACGACAGCCAGAATCGCCTTGTTGGTGGCCGGGTTGGCGAGGGCTTGGGGAAGGCCTCCCAGGGCGACCGCGGCCAGCAGGAACCCGGCTCCGGGTGCCGCGCCGATCAACGCCAGAGCGGCGGCGGAGGCTCCGAGCAGCGCGACGAGGCAGCGCCGGGGCCCCACCCTGTCGACCACGCGCCCCCCGACGGGGGAGAGGAGGGCTGCCGCGCCGAAGCCCACCGTGGTGGTCAGGCCCAGTACGGTCGGCGAAACCTCCAGGTCGCCGACGATCCGTGGTCCGAGCGCCCCCAGCAGAAAAAGCTGCATCATCGAGAAGGCCATGGCGCACGTCAGCAGAGCTGTCAACGCGACCTCGCCCCTGGTACGTCCGCCCGCGCCTTCCGTCTTTCCCGCATCCCGGGGTCCGACCGTCACAGACGCTCCCTCGCTTCGCAGAACACCTCTCCGTGCCACGACCAGTAGTCGGCCCGGGCCCGTGCCGAGTTCCGGTCGCGTGATGTGACCTGGGCCATGGCCCCTGCTCCCGTAACGGTGGGCCGCGGGGTTCGTCAGGGCCGTCGAAGGCTTCCTCGGCGTGGGTGCGAGGATGAAAAAGCTATGACTCCTGGGTGGTGTTCCCGTGCGGCACGGGCCGCGGTGTTCGCGGCCGTGTGCGTGCTGCTCGCCGCCTTGGGGCACGTGATGATGTCGGGCACCGCGGTGCCGTGGCGGACGCTGGGCGCCGCGGCCCTGGCGACCGGTGCGGTGTCGTGGGGGTTGGCAGCCCGGGAGCGGGGACCGTTGTTGGTCGTCTCCGTCTCCGTCGTCGTCCAAGGCCTGCTCCACTCCTCCTTCGCCTTCGCGCAGGCCCGTGCCGAAGAGGCCGGGACCGCGGGAGCGTCGCTCGCCGAGCAGTGGGCGCGTGACCTGCTGTGCGGTCCCTCTGCGAAACCTGAGGATCTGGATCCGGAGGCCACGTCGGCGCTGATGCACGCCATGGGCCACGGGACAGGCGGAACGGGGGGCACGCATGCCACGCATGCCGTGGACTCCCTGGGCCACGGCACCCCCGGCACGGGTTCCATGGGCCATGACATGGTCGGCATGAACTCGACGGGCATGCTCGCGGCCCACCTGGCCGCCGCACTGCTGTGCGGACTGTGGCTCGCCCACGGAGAGCGCGCAGCGTTCAGGATCCTGCGTGCCCTGGCCGGCCGGTTCCTCCCACCGCTCCGCGTCGTGCTCCGCCTGCCCGTACCCCCGGAGTGCCCACGTGTCCACGGCCGTAGGGGCCGTTCGGACCGGGGGCCGCGCAGCGTCCTGCTCGTCCACTCGATCACCTCGCGGGGCCCACCGGCCGGAACCGCTGTCCTCTGACGACAGCTGGTTACCCGGCCCCGACGTGCTCGTACGACGGCCCGGGCATCGGTCGTGCCTCCGCGTACGGCCGCTTCCACACCGGATCTGTGATGCGCCGCGCCGTGCGTGCTCCGAGCGCGCCGATTCGCCACGTGTCCGGTCCGGACATCCCGGAACCCCCGAAGGACACAAGGTGATCACTCCTGCCCTGCCCGACTCGCGCGACGCCGCGACGACCGCTCTCGCGCTCGCCGCGCGCGGCGGCGACCCGGAAGCGGTCGAGCAGTTCGTACGCATGTTGCACCGCGACGTACTGCGCTACGTCGCGTACCTGTGCGCGGATCCACAGGCCGCCGACGACCTGGCCCAGGACACCTTCCTGAGAGCCCTGGGCAGCCTGCACCGCTTCGAAGGCCGCTCCTCGGCCCGTACCTGGTTGCTGTCCATCGCACGCCGGTCCGTCGTCGACAGCTTCCGGCACGCCGCCGCCCGACCTCGCATTGCGGACACCCCGGACTGGGAGTTCGCGGCGGAACGCGAGCACTCCCGCGGAACGTCTCGCTTCGAGGAGGGTGTCGTACTGGCCGGCCTGTTGGAGGCGCTGCCGAAGGAACGGCGAGAAGCGTTCGTCCTCACCCAGCTCGTCGGTCTGCCCTACGCCGAGGCCGCTCTGGTCACCGGCTGTCCGGTCGGTACCGTGCGTTCACGGGTCAACCGCGCCCGTACGACCCTCATCGAGCAGATCCGCGAGTCCGAACGCGCCACTCTCGTGGACGAGGCGGCGGCCTGAGATCTGACCGGCCTCGGATCAAGCCTCCGTAAAGTGCCTGACGGCCCGGACGGTGCGGGGGCGGAAAGCGGACTACCGCTGGCCGCCCCCGCCATCGCCACCGTCGGCTGTCCGCAGACGACGGCCACGGCCCGACGACGACAGCACGCCGGTCCATGGGGGCGGACCGTGGACCACTGCACCTCCGCGCGTGTGTGCTCCCGAAGAAGGGGCCGCCCGGAGGGAACTCGTCACTCCGTCGAGGCGACTACTGATCCGAGCGCCACGGCAGCCCGTTCGTGCGCCGGACGCCCCGAGGAGAGCTGATGCGTCCAACCGTACGGTGGGCGGCGGTCGTTGCCGTACTCCTCCTGCTCGCCACGGGCTGTTCGGGGGACGACGGGAAAGAAGCGCGAGCCGACGCCGACAAGGCGCCCGGTTATCCGGTCACGGTGACCGACTGCTCCGGTGCCCAGACCGTCTTCGACAAGCCTCCGGAGAAGATCGTCACCAGTAACGCCTCCAGCCTCGAACTACTGCTGCGTCTGGGCGCCGGTGACAGGGTCGTCGGTACGGGATGGCCACCCGGCCGCGGCACCCTGCCCAGCGAACTCGACGCACAGGCGCAGAAGGTGAAGGTACTCAGCCGCACCGTCATCCCCCGGGAGAAGCTCCTTGTGTCCGGCGCGGACCTTTACGTCAACACCTTCGCCCCGGTGGGCGAGGGTGGCGGGATGGGCGCTCCCAGCAATGCCGAGTTCAAGGCCGCGGGCATCAAGAGATTCCAGCTCAAGTCCACGGCGTGCGCACCGACGGGCGATGCCCCGGTGACGGACCTGGACGCGGTGGAGACGGACATCACCCGCCTCGGCGCGGTCACGGGCAGGAGCGAACGCGCGCACCAACTGATCGACGGTATGCGGAAGAAGGTCGACACCGTACAGAAGGCGGTGCGCGGTATCGCGCGGAACGAACAGCCCAGCTACTTCCTGTTCGACATCGACGGCGGCACCAAGGAACTCACCGTGGCGTGCAACCGGCAGGTCGCCAACGCCGTCATCACTCTCGCCGGTGCACGCAGCATCTTCTCCGACTGCGACGACGACCACCGCCAGGTGGGCTGGGAGGAGGTGCTCTCCAGGAACCCGGACTGGATCCAGCTGGGCGTGCGCAACCGAGGCAGCGTGGAAGCGAACGAGAAGGCATTCGACGACGCCCGGAACTGGCTCCGCACGAACGAGGCGACCAAGGGGCTCACCGCTGTGAAGAAGGGCCGCCTGTTGCGGATCGGGCTGGAGCGGACCACCATCGCCGGAGTGGAGAACGCCGAAACGGTCGAGAAGATCGCCGCCGCCCTGCACCCGGACAGGCTTGCGGCAGCGGCACCCGCTGCCGGCGACCCGGCCGACCTGGGATGACAGGTCACGCCGTCAGAGCCGACGACCGAGCGGAGAGCTGCGCTCGTCTATCGTTCGGAACCCGTGCTACTTCGAGTGCGCAGCACACCGCCGACCGGTGCCCCTTGTTCACCTGACAAAGGATCACGCGGCGTCCGGTATCGGGCACTGCCCCGAGGCGTCGTACGCGGCGAGCGGGTGGTTCAGGGCGTTGTGCGCGAGCTGTTCGGTGATGTGGGCGGTCCAGCCGGTGAGGCGGCTCAGCACGAAGAGCGGGGTGAAGGCCGGGGTGTCGAAGCCCATGAGGTGGTACGCGAGGCCCGCGGGGTAGTCCAGGTTCGGGTGGATGCCCGTACGGTCGGCCATGGCCTGCCGCAGTTCGGCGAGGCGGGTCGCCTCGGGGTCGGGGGAACGCGCCACGAGCCGGTCGAGGGCGTCCTGCATGATCGGTACGCGGGAGTCGCCGTGCTTGTAGACGCGGTGGCCGAAGCCCATGATCTTCCGTCGGGACGCCAGCGCCTCGTCCAGCCATGTCCCGGCGCGCCGCGGGTCGCCGATCTCCCGCAGCATGTGCATCACGGCCTCGTTGGCGCCCCCGTGCCGGGGCCCCTTCAGCGCGCCGATCGCGGCGGCCACCGCGCTGTGGAGGTCGGAGAGGGTGGAGGTGACGACGCGGGCGGTGAACGTCGAGGCGTTGAAGCTGTGTTCGGCGTACAGGACCAGGGAGATCTCGAAGCAGCGGACCACGGCCGGGTCGGGCACGCTCCCGAAGCACATGTGGAAGAAGTTCTCGGCGTACCCGAGGGAGGGGTCCGGCGGGACCGGGGCCAGGCCGCGGCGGCGGCGCTGGTCGGCCGCCACGACGGTGGGCAGCCTGGCCAGCAGGGTGAGGGACTTGGCGCGATTGACGGCGGGGCTGCCGTCGTCCTCCGCGGAGTCCTCGGCGCCGAAGAAGCTCACGGCCGTACGCAGCACGTCCATCGGGTGGCAGGTCTCCGGCAGCCGGGCCAGGAGTTCCAGCGTGGTGCGGTCCAGCGTACGCAGGGCGCGTTCGCGGGCCCGGAAGTCGCGGGCGTACGGGCGGGGACGCGAGAGATCGCATGCGGACGGAGCCGCACACACCGGGGGCACCGACCTCGCCCCTTATTGCGTACTGTTTGCAACAACTCAATGCGTGCAGGAGTACGGGAGGGGGTCGCCGTGGGTTCTCCGGTCGTGCTCGGCATCGAGTCGTCGTGCGACGAGACGGGCGCGGGAGTCGTACGCGGCGGACGGCTGCTGGGCCACGCGCTGGCGTCGAGCATGGAGGAGCACGCCCGCTACGGCGGCGTCGTGCCCGAGATCGCGGCCCGCGCGCACGTCGAGGCGCTGCGGCCCGTCGTACGGGAGGCGCTGGATGACGCGGGCCTGGGCTTCGCGGACGTCGGGGCGGTCGCCGTGACGACGGGGCCGGGCCTCGCCGGCGCGCTCCAGGTGGGGTTGGCCGGTGCGAAGGGCCTCGCGTACGCGCTCGGTGTCCCGCTGTACGGCGTGCACCACCTGGCCGGGCACGTCGCCGCCGACACGTTGGAGCACGGGCCGCTGCCCGACCCCTGCGTGGTGCTGATCGTCTCCGGCGGGCACACCTCGCTGCTGCTCGTACGCGATCTCGTACGGTCCCCGATCGCGCACCTCGGGGACACCCTCGACGACGCGGCCGGGGAGTGCTTCGACAAGGTCGCGCGCGTCTTCGGCCTGCCCTACCCCGGCGGCCCGGCCGTCGACCGGGCGGCGCGTACGGGGAATCCGCGCGCCGTCGCCTTCCCCCGCCCACTGGCCGGGTCGCCGGACCATCCGTACGACTTCTCGTTCTCCGGGCTCAAGACCGCCGCCGCCCGCTGGGCGGAGGGCCACGCGGGCCGCGCCCTGCCGACGGCGGACGGCGCCGCCTCACTCCAGGAGGCGGTGGCGGACGTGCTCACCCGCAAGGCCGTCGCGGCGTGCGCGGAACACGGCGTGGGCACGCTGGTGGTGGTCGGCGGCGTCGCCGCGAACTCGCGCGTACGGTCCCTCGCCGAGGAACGCTGCCGGGCGGCGGGTATCACCTTGCGCGTACCGCCGTTGCGCCTGTGCACCGACAACGGAGCGATGATCGCCGCCGTCGGGGACCTCCTCGTACGCTCCGGTGCCGAACCGGCGCCACTCGATCTGTCGGTGGACCCGTCGGCACCGCTGGAGTACGCCGCCCTCCACCCCGTCGGCGCGCGGGTGGCGACGCGGTGACCGTACGCGTCGTGGACAGTGCCGTCGTGCTGCGTCACGCCGCCGGGCTGCGGGCCGTCCACGTCGGCGCGTTCGGCGCACCGCCGTGGAACGAGGGCGCGGAGCAGACGGCGGCGTTCGCGGCACGCCTCCCGGCGGACGTACGCCGCCCCGGCTTCACCGCCGCCCTCGCGTTCGACGCGGGGGAGGTCGTCGGCTTCGCCACCGCGTTCACCACCGGTACGCCCTTCCCCACCGGCCGCTGCTACCCCCAGGCCGCCGCCTCCCTCGGACCGCGGCGCACCGCCGACTGGCTCTGCGGCGCACGGGAGATCGACGAGTTGGCCGTCCTCCCCGACCACCAGGGCAACGGAATCGCCACGGAACTGCTCGCCACCGTGACCACGGACGCGCCGAAGGGCCGCGCCTGGCTCCTCACCTCCGTACGGTCCGCCCCCGCCCTGGCCTTCTACCGCCGCCAGGGCTGGACCCAGGCCACCCACCCCGCCCCGAGGGCCACGGGATCGCCGTGTTCCTCGGCCCCCGCCACCCCGCCCGGCATCTGGCCGCCCGGCCCCTGTGACCACCGGAGACCCCCCTTGCTCACCGCCGAGATCCGCAACCGCTTCCTCGACTTCTTCGCCGCGCGCGGCCACACCGTGGTGCCCAGCGCACCGCTGCCGACGCCCGATCCGACGCTGCTGTTCGTCAACGCGGGCATGGTTCCCTTCAAGCCGTACCTGACCGGCGAGGTCGCCGCGCCCTGGCCGCGGGCGGCGAGCGTGCAGAAGTGCGTACGCACCCTGGACATCGAGGAGGTTGGCCGCACCACCCGGCACGGCTCCTTCTTCCAGATGAACGGCAACTTCTCCCTCGGCGACTACTTCAAGGAGGAAGCCGTCGCCTACGCATGGGAGCTGTCCACCACCCCCACCGCCGACGGCGGTTACGGCCTGGACCCGGACCGCGTCTGGGCCACCGTCCACCACAGCGACGACGAGGCCCGCGACCTGTGGCGCCGGGTCGCCGGACTGCCGGACGAACGGATCGTGGCGCGAGGCGACGAGGACAACTTCTGGTCCATGGGCGTACCCGGGCCGTGTGGCCCGTGCTCCGAGCTGTACTACGACCGGGGCCCCGCCTTCGGACCCGCGGGCGGCCCCGCCGTGGACGAGGACCGCTACATGGAGTTCTGGAACCTCGTCTTCATGCAGTACGAGCGCGGTGAGGGCACCGGCAAGTCCGGCTACCCGATCCTCGGCGACCTCCCCCGCCGCAACATCGACACCGGCATGGGCCTGGAACGCATGGCCACCCTCCTCCAGGACGTCGACAACCTCTACGAGACCGACGAGACCCGCCCCGTCCTCGACCGCGCCGCGGAAATCGCCGGAGTCCGCTACGGCGCCGACCCCGAGAACGACGTACGCCTGCGCGTGGTCGCCGACCACGTCCGCACCGCCCTCATGCTGCTCACGGACGGCACCTCACCGGGAAACGAGGGCCGCGGGTACGTGCTGCGCCGCATCCTGCGCCGCACCGTGCGTTCCATGCGCCAGCTCGGCCACCAGGACCCCGTACTCCCCGAGCTCCTCTCCGTGGCCCGCGACCGCATGGCGCCCGGCTACCCCGAGGTCGCGGAGTCCTATGCCCGGATCGCCGACCAGGCGGCCGGGGAGGAGGACGCCTTCCGGGCGACGCTGCGCCAGGGCACCACCGTCCTGGACAGCGCGGTGGCGCAGGCGAGGGCGGCCGACGGACGCCAACTGCCGGGCGCGCAAGCGTTCCTGCTGCACGACACGTACGGCTTCCCCATCGACCTCACTCTGGAGATGGCCGCCGAGCAGGGCGTCGAAGTCGACCGCGACGGCTTCACCGCCCTCATGCGCGAACAGCGCGAACGCGCCCGCGCCGACGCCCGCGCCCGCAAGTCGGGCGGCACCGACACCTCCGCCCTGCGCCCCGTCCTCGACGCGCACGGCCCCACCGACTGGCGGGCCTGGGACACCCTCACCACCGACTCCCGCGTCCTCGCCCTGCTGGGCACGGACGGCACCGTCCCCACCGCGGGCGAGGGCGAGATCGTCACCGCCGTCCTGGACCGCACCCCGTTCTACGCCGAGTCCGGCGGCCAGGACAGCGACGCCGGACACCTCTCCGGTACCTCCGTCGAGGCAGAAGTCCTCGACGTGCAACGGCCGTTGCCCGGTCTGGTCGCCCACCGGGTCCGCGTCACGGCGGGCGAGTTGGCCGTCGGGGACGGCGTGCACGCCGCGGTGGACCCCGAATGGCGGCTCGGCGCCCGCCAGGCGCACTCCGGCACCCACGTCCTGCACGCCGCCCTGCGCCAGGTCCTCGGGCCGACCGCGCTCCAGTCCGGCTCGTACAACCGCCCCGGCCACCTCCGCCTCGACTTCCCCTGGCGCGGCGGTCTGTCCGCCGCCACCCGCGACGACGTCGAACAGGCCGCCAACCAGGCGCTGCGCCGCGACCTGCCCGTCGGCGTGCGCTGGATGACACTGCCCGAGGCGCGTGAGATCGGCGCGCTCGCACTCTTCGACGAGACGTACGGCGAGCAGGTCCGCGTCGTCGAGATCGGCGGCTCCTGGTCCCGCGAACTGTGCGGCGGCACCCACGTCGACCACGCCGCACAGATCGGAGTGGTCACCCTCACCGCGGAGTCCTCCGTCGGCGCAGGCATGCGCAGGCTGGAGGCCGCCGTCGGCGTCGAGGGGTTCGGCTACCTCGCCCGCGAGCGCGACCTGGTCTCCCGTATCGCCGAACAGCTCCAAGCCCCTCGGGCCGAACTGCCCGACCGCGTCGCCGGGCTGCTCGACCGGCTCAAGGCGGCCGACCGCGAGAACCAGCGCCTCCGGCAGGAGGCCACCCGTACCCGCGCAGCCGAACTGGCCGCACACGCCGAGGACGTACACGGCGTACTCGTCGCCACCGCCACGACCGGCGAGGGCGCCGCACCAGCCAGGGACCTCGCCGGCGCCGTACGCGACCAACTGCCCGCCGGCCGCCCCGGCGTCGCCGTGGTCGGTACGGAAGCCGGGCGGACCGCCGTCGTCGTCGTGGCACTCAACCAGGCCGCCCGCGACGCCGGGCTCGACGCCTCGGCGCTGGTCAAGCGGCTGCTGTCCGGGCGCGGCGGCGGCACACCCGAACTTGCCCAGGGAGGCGGCCTCCCCACCTCCGAACTGACACGGACCCTCGCGGCCGTGCCAGGGCTCGTCTCCGGCAACTGACCCCGGCACCCTCCGTTCCGAACCGGGAGCCCCGCGCCGCCTTCCGCCCCGGCGCAGAGCCTCCCGTCAACGCCCGGAACGGGAAAGTCGCCCCCAGGCGACCTGAAATTCGCAACAGCAATCACATAATTCCCGTGCTGACATGTCAGCACGGGGACAGGATCGAGGGGGATCGAGCCGACCCCAGGAGGACACAGAAAGGCGTAGCTGCTGGGCTTCGCCGCATCTCCGCAGGTCAGCGAGGTAACGATTTCGGGTTCGAATCCCGTTGGGGGCACGCAACACCTGTGCGAGACTTGCTCTCGCATGCACGACGCTTGGTCCTGTGGAGCAGTTTGGAGTGCTCGCCACCCTGTCAAGGTGGAGGCCGCGGGTTCAAATCCCGTCAGGACCGCTGCGGCTGGGTAGCTCAGTTGGTACGAGCGATCGCCTGAAAAGCGATAGGTCGCCGGTTCGACCCCGGCCCCAGCCACCATCAAGGCCCCGATCCCCGGATCGGGGCCTTTCTCAGCGGTCAGACGACGTCGTGGCACACGGCCTCCCCGCGCGGACAGCCACCCGCCCTCGACGTCTCGGGCAGCACACAATCGCACCGCCCTTGCAGGCCGAAGCAGGTACCCATGACGACACACCCCCGGCTCCGCGTGCGAGCCCGGGGCCGGGGCCGGGGGCCAGGTCGGCTCCGAGAGGACTCCGGATCAGCCGCCTCCGCTGGCTCCCGCGCGGGAATCCGCCGAGGTGCTCCCGTCCTCGGCGATGGAGGCGCTGAAAGCGGTGGCAAGCTCTGTGAGCCGGGCCACGCCCCGGCCCCCCAGGTACTCGTACGGGGCCGCGTCCAGGCGGTCGGTATCGGCCTCGATCTTCTCACGAAGCTGAGCGCCCGCCGCCGTCAGCACGTTATCGCTGGTGAGCAGTCCACGGTCGCGGAGACGCCGCTCAGCAGCCTGCCAGTCGTGGGTGCTGAGACCACGGGTCTCGAGGACCCACTCGACAGGCCTCCCCTGTCCGGTCGCGGTATGCGAGACCAGTGCCTCAACCGGGTCCAGGCCGGAGTTGACCAGGGTGATCACGTGACTGTCACCGCGGTGTTCGCGCAACAGCGTGGCCGCGTACCACAGAGCCAGGTGCGGCGGCTCCGGCACGGGCAGATCCGCGTTGGCCGCGTAGAGAGGACGTGCTTGCCGGGTGCACGCCTGAGTGGCGAGCAGAGCCAGATCCGCAGCTTCGATCATTTCCTGGGAAGCGATGAGCACTTCGCCCAACCGCCGCCTCAGCATCTTGTCCACGGCCCGCAACCGGGCTGCCAACGCGGCTTCGGGGGAAACGACGTCCCACACCGCGGGGATGTGACGGGCCACCAGCGCGTGGTCGAAGACGAAGAAGGCCGAGGTGATGATCCCCGCTCGTACCCTCCCGAACGGCGCTGCGCGGCCGACGAAGTAGGCAGCAGCTCGGTCCTCAAGTCCCAGTTCGGCAAGTTCCGTGCCGAATTCGGGGGAGAAGTAGAAAGCGGAATGGATCTTGTTGACGACGTCGTGACATCGGCGAAAGGCGAACTCGGGGAGGACCGCCATCTCAACTCCGCCTTTCCGTCGCTTCGCGAATGAGGGCGACGGCGACTTCGGGATGGGCGATGTGCACCGCGTGGGAGCTGAGCACGGAGGCGGTGGTGGCGTTCATCCGGTCCGCCATGAAGGCTTGTGCTTCGGGGACAAGGGCGCGGTCCTGCCCGGCGAGGAGGTACCAGGAGGGGATCGTGTGCCACGCGGCTGCCGTAGCAGGTTCGGTGAGCGCCGCATGGGCGATGGGCCGCTGCGAGGCGGCCATCACCGCGACGGCTTCCGCGGGCAGATCGGCCGCTACGACCTCGGGAAAGAGGTCGGTCGCGAGGTAGACGTCAGGGCCTCCGGCCGACCCGTGCGCTTCGTAGGGCGTGGGACGGGCTGCCTTCCCGATGAGGGAAGGCGGGAACGAATGCTGGGAACTCATCACGCTCTCCCCGGCTTCCAGGGCGAACCCGGCGAGATAGACCAGGCCCGTCACGTTGGTGAGGTTGGCGGCGGCCTGGGATATGACGGCTCCTCCGTAGGAATGGCCGACCAGGACGACCGGTCCGTCGATCGCCTCGACGACAGCGCCGATAGCGGCCGCATCGGTGTGCAGTCCGCGAAGGGGATTGGGTGCGGCCACGTGCGGTATGTGGGCGTGATCGAGCAGCGTGCTGAGCCTGGCGAACCCGGAGGAGTCCGAGAACGCTCCATGGACGAGGACGACACGGGGAAGCGTGGCGTTCATGGTTCCGCTTTCCGTAGAGGGATGGATCTTTCGGGGAATCGCGACGGCGCGTCGCCGAGTGCCGAGTGCCGGAGCGGAGGCTGCGGAGGAAAGGGAGGCCGGTCAGTGGTTGAAGCTCTCGAACCGCACGTCTTCCCCGGCCGCCCATTCCAGGATTGAGTTCCGAAGCCCTGGCCCTGTGCATACATGGAACCGTCGGCGCCCTGCCGCACCTTGGGACAGGAAGTCAGCCTTCTCGATTCTTCGTGTGTGTACGTGAGCACCGATCCGGACCAGGGTTTGGATTTGCGTCTCGTGCCCGGAGGCAGGAACACGGGTTACGAAGAGGTTCGTCGCCGCTCCGAGCCCGTCGTGCCGTTTGAGGGTGTCGACGGCGAGAGGCAGATCCTCCGCACTCAGGCTCCAGAGGACGGAGAGCTTAAGCCCTGATCTCCACACCGCTCGCACCTGTGCCAGCAGCGGAGTGACTCCCACTCCGGCAACGACTACGACGAGTTCTGCGTCAGGGTCGGCGTTCGCGGCGCCGACGTAACTCGCGTCCTCTTCGCCCCCGAATCCCAGGACCGCGGCCTCAAGCGTGGTTCCAGGCGTCCACCGGGCGAGGAGTTTCGTGACGGGGCCGTGTCTGCGTACCGTGATGTCGAACTCGGCGCCGTACAGCGGCCCCTGTGGTTCCGATCCGTGAGTGGTACGGGGAGCCGGAGGCGCGGGTGGGCTCGAAATCGTGAAGGATCTGACGTAGTCGTCGTTGAGTGACCCAGGGTCGTGGTCTCGCATGTGCGACCAGCCGCGGTCGAGTGCGGCGGAGAAGTCAAACGTGACGTACTGCCCTGCGCGCCAGGGCCTGAGTTGGGCGAACTTCTCGCGCGCCGACGAAGAGGACGGGTCCGGAGTGAGCCGGAAGGTGTACCGGGATATCGTCGGCGTCACTCGGGTCCCGCGGATCAAAGTCGCGTTCGCCACACCCACCGGATTCCCTTCCGCGTCGGTACCGCCGGCGACAGCGGGGTCCGATCCGTCGGTTTCGCAGGCCAGCTTGCGCACCGGTGGGTTGTAGGGCGACTGGTCATACGACTTCCCGCGGAACGGCAGTCCCGCCCTCACGAAGCGTGCCGCTTCGACCGTGACGCGCACCGCCAGCTTCGTGTGCGGCAGCAGCGCCGCCGCGTCAGCCCCGACCAGCACCTCTGCCCGTCCAGTGACGTACAGAACATCGCCACTCTCGAAGTCGGGGAAGGTGATTCCGACAGCAGGGTCGGATTTCAGGTTCCCCAGCGTCTGGAAGAGCCGGTTACCCGAGTACTCCGGATATACGAGGGCGACCCCCTCGTCGGAGTTCCTGAGGATTCGCGCGAACCCGGGTGCGCCGCCTCGGTTGTTGGTGTCCATGCTTTCGCCACCATGGCGACTGGAGATGAACAATATGTCCGATCTCCCCACGAGCTCCACCGCGTCGGGCGGCAAGGGGAGGAAGTCGCTCGTGCTGCCTGATGGCCCATCATGAGGCCATATCCTTTTCCTGTTCAGGTACTTGGGGCAGTTACCCAGGGATTCTTCGACAGCGACGGCCAGTCGCACGTCCACCGGCTCCGTACCGCCGGCGGGAACCGTCCCACCGGCCGGCTGCTTTTCCAGGACCGCGCCGCGGATCGCCCTGCCGGCCACTTTGACGCGGGTCCGTGTCTCCAGGTCGAGCGCCAGACCGGATACCGTCTTCCCGCTGAGGTCGATGGGCTGTCCGTCACTGGAAGGCGTGCCGGAGACCAGTGCCTCCAGTACGGGGTCCGGGCCGACCCAGCCACCGCCCTCCTCCACGGGCAGACGTCGTAGCCGCGCCGGGAAGGCCAGGCCCAGAACTCCGCTCGACACAAGCCCTGCCGTCCCCGGTCGGCCACCGAACAGTGTGGTCCACACACGGTCGTGGCGATCCACCGCTCCCAGAGCGAAAAGCGGGAAGTGAGGCAGAGTGGATCCGTACACGGCTGGCAACCCGCGGGTCGTGGGATTGTCCTCGTACGGCACCCGGAGAAGCCGGTGCATCGCCTCCTCACCGGCGTGCCACTGCGGCCGTGAACGGGGAAGATCCGTCGACATGCTCACCCTCCTTGCTTCTTCTGCCCGGCCGCCCGGGCGCACGGTTGTCAGTGGGCGGTTACGACAGTCCGCGAGGCCCAACGCTGCTCCTCGCTCGCCGCACGTGGATCGATCCGTATCTGAAAGTACAAAAAGCAGGCAGGCAAGAGCCCACGTCAGCGCGAGCTCACGCTCTTACTGAGTCGAGGTGCAGGTCTGCGACCCTGCGCAGCTCGTCGAGCGTGGCACCCGACTGCGACAGGACCCGCATCCCGAAGGTCGCGGAAACGATCGCGAGTGCGGCATCGCCAGGCGTGACGTCTGCTCGCAGACTGCCGTCGCCTCGTCCGATCCTCACCGCACCAGTCACGAGGGAGAGATGGTAATCGTGGAAGCGGTCGAGGATCCGCTGCACTCGAGGCTCGCGAGCACCAAGATCGGGCGCCATCCGCGAAGCTACGATCATGCAACCCGCAGCATGGCCTTCCTTCCTTGCCTCGGCTTCCTCCTCAAGGATGGACGAGAAAAGGGCCTCGAGGCGCTCGATCCCCGATCGCCCGGGGCTCGTCAGGACCGCCTCCAACTGCTCCCGGATGAGGGAAACGCTCCGTTCCAGGGAGCGGACGAACAACTCGTCCTTGGAGACGAACGTGTTGTACAGGCTGCTACGCCGCACGCCGGCCGCCACGCACAACTGCTCCGTGGTCGTGTCCGCGAACCCGTACACGCGGAACTGGCCGACCGACGCGTCCAGCACCGCCACCTCATCAAACCCTCGCGGTCTACCCATACGGAGACCGTACATCATTGTGTATTCTGATGTCCAAAACAGGGTGACCGGTGCGATCGCGAACAGGTACGGCGAGGGACCACGAGCCGGCTTCCCGTTTCCCGTCGACCAAGAGAGCCAGCTGCTCGGCACGGGCGAGGCGAGCCACACGTACCGACCGCGAGGCTGCCGGACACCCTTGCCGACCCCGCCTTCCACACGCGATCAGCCGGCCCGATAACCGATCTTTGCAATCACAACGGCACGCAGCCCCGTGCTGACATGTCAGCACGGGGGCAGGATCGAGGAGGATCGAGCTGGACTCGGGGGGACGCGAACGGGTGTAGTTGCCCGGCCCTCGCGAATCTCCGCAGGTCAGCGAGGTAACGATTTCGGGTTCGAATCCCGTTGGGGGCACGCAACACCTGTGCGAGACTTGCTCTCGCATGCACGACGCTTGGTCCTGTGGAGCAGTTTGGAGTGCTCGCCACCCTGTCAAGGTGGAGGCCGCGGGTTCAAAGCCCGTCAGGACCGCTGCGGCTGGGTAGCTCAGTTGGTACGAGCGATCGCCTGAAAAGCGATAGGTCGCCGGTTCGACCCCGGCCCCAGCCACACCCAGGGAACGTCCCGGACGGCATGCCGTCCGGGACGTTCTCGTTGTGCGGCGGGTGCGGTTGGTGCCGCCGTCGGGGTCGATGAAGCGACGGCGGCCTTTGACCGACAGCGGGGCATTACGGTGAGACATCAGGCGGGTCCTTCACGCCGATGGACGAGTGATTTGGCAGTTCTCATCCTGCCGCCGAAAAACCCGACACTCACGTACCGACTCCGCGTCTGCAACCTCATGCCCCGCAACACCTAGCTGTGGCTCTTGCGTGCATTTTCTACGCGCGCGTTCAGCAATTCGACCCACGGGTTGCCACTGTTCTCACTATATACAGCCGTCATGGCATTCGGCGCGGTCTCGATGAGATGAAGCAAGGTCCATGAGAGTCCGTAGCAATCATCGAAACCGAATGATTTCGTGAGGACCTGCGCCTCTTCGACAGTGACCGGAGCGGTGATTCTTTCGAGCAGGCGCTGCGTCTCGGCGATCTCTTCTTCGGCGGCCTCTTCGGACGGGAAGGCTCCCGCGTCGACGAGGTCTTCCACTTCACGTCGGATCGACATGCAGACTCCCTAGATCATTCCTATGCGACGATCGCCTGAAAAGCGATAGGTCGCCGGTTCGAATTCGGCCCCAGCCACACCAAGGGAACGTCCCGGACGGCATGCCGTCCGGGACGTTCTCGTTGTGCGGCGTGGCCAGGCGACCGAGCGGCGGCCGTCGATACCGCCCCCGGGGAGGACGAATCCCCGCGTTTCGCCCCGGACGCCCCGGAGACCCGCCACGGGAGTTCCCCTCCCGGTTGGAGTCGCCATGGCGAAGCACAAGAAGTTCGAGAAGAACGAACGAGTGGCCTGGGCCAGTCACGGGAGCCAGGCCCTGGGGCGCGTCAAGAGGAAGATCACCGGGCGGGCGCGCGCGGGCGGGCGGACCGTGGACGCCTCGCCGGAGGAGCCGCAGTACGAGGTCGAGAGCGAGAAGTCGGGCGGCCGTGCCGTGCACCGGCCCGAGGCGTTGCGCCGGAAAGGGGAGGGCAGCCGTGGACGCGGCCGCTGAGCGGACCGTCACCGCCTTCCGCGACGCGGTGAACATGCGGCCGCGCGAACTGGAACGCTGGTTGGCCACCGACGCCTCGCAGGAGGTCGGCCAGAAGAAGGGCGGCGGCGAGAGCACCGGGCACGCCTCGGGGCGCCGTGTCGTCACCCTGCTGCGTACGAGGAAGGGCGACCTCACGGAGGACGACGTGGCGCACATGCGCGAGGTCGTCTCGTACGTACGCCGCCACCGCGCCCAGTCGCCGTCCGGTGACGCGCGGGACTCGCCCTGGCGGTACTCGCTGATGAACTGGGGCCACGACCCCCTCCGGAACTCCTGACGCGGCCCTCGTGCCGTCATGACGCGCGCGCCGACGCCCCGCTGCTCGGGCCCCGCGTTCGCGTCCCCGGCGGGTGCGCGAGTCGATCACGGGGTACCCGGCCGCGGGCGCGCGACCGACCGGCCGCGCCCCGTACGAGGGTCGGCCGCGCCGCTGCGCTCCCCGGCCCGGGAGCGGGATGTGGCGTGGTGAAGGAACTGGCGGGCACCGGACTGTTCTACGCGATCCTGGGCCTCGGCGCCCTGGGCGCGGCGATCCTCCCGAGGGTGGTGGCCAACCGACCCCTGTCGGCACCGATGATCTTCCTGGCCACCGGCTTCGGGGTCTTCCTCCTCCCGTACGGCGGGCTCCCCGACCTCGACCCCGTGGCGTCCGGCAGCGCCGTCACCCACCTCACCGAGATGTGCGTGATCGTCGCCCTGATGGGCGCGGGGCTGGCCATCAACCGGCCGTTCGGCCCGCGTTCCTGGGCGACGACCTGGCAGCTGCTCGGTGCGGCGATGCCCCTCACCATCCTCGCCACGGCGCTGGTCGCCTGGGGGCTGCTGGGTTGGGCGCCCGCCGTCGCGCTGCTCGTCGCGGCGGTCCTGGCGCCGACCGACCCGGTGCTCGCGGGCGAGGTGCGGGTGGGCGAGCCGACCGACGCGCGGTACGACGAGGACGAGGTGCGTTTCGCCCTCACCAGCGAGGCCGGGCTCAACGACGGTCTCGCCTTCCCGTTCGTGGCGGCGGCCGTCGCGCTGACCACCGCGTCCCCCGAGGGCTGGTCCGGGTCGTGGGTGGGGCACTGGGCCTGGTACGACGTGCTGCTGCGCGTCGCCATGGGCACGGTGGTCGGCATGGCCTTCGGCCGCCTCCTGGGCCGCCTGTTCTTCCAGGCGCGGAACGAGTCGCTGCGCCTGTCCGCGCACAGCGAGGGCTTCGTCGCGCTGGCCACCGCCTTCGCCGCGTACGGCCTGGCCGAACTCCTCCACGGCTACGGCTTCCTCGCCGTCTTCGCCACCGCGGTGTCCCTCCGGGCCGCCGAACGCCCCCACGGCTACCACCGCGTCATGCACACCTTCATGGACCAGATCGAACGGCTGCTCACGGCCGCCCTCCTCTTCCTCGTCGGCGGGTACGTCGCCCAGGGCGGCCTCTCCGCCCTGACCTGGCAGGGCGCCACCCTCGCCCTGCTGCTCCTGCTGGTGATCCGGCCCGTCATCGGCTTCCTCTCCCAACGCCCCGCGACGGGCGCCCCGTCCGCGCGGCTGGTGATCGCCGGCTTCGGCATCCGGGGCATCGGTTCGTTCTTCTACCTCGCGTACGCCCTGGACCACGCGGAGTTCGCCGCCCCGGCCGCGCAGTTGTGGGCGCTGGTCACCTTCACCGTGCTCGTCTCGGTGTTCCTGCACGGCGCGGCGGCGACGCCGGTCGTGGCCCGCCTCGACCGCCGGAACCGCCGCGACCGCCGGGACGGCGCCGGGGCCGAGTCCGACACCGCCCCGGAGGGCCCCTGACCGGAGCACCCGCCGCCCGGCCGCGCCACCACCCGTACGCCCCCCGCGGGGTTGAGGCACCGTCCGCCAGGGCACCCCGGGGTGCGTGCGCTGCGTACGCCCGCAGTCGCCAGCCGAGTACCGAGGGAGATGGGACAGATGGGGCACGGCGGAACCGTCGTCGACGAGCTGATGACCGACCACCGCGAGGTGGAGGAGATCTTCGGCCGTATCGAGGCCCTGCCGCCCGGGGACGAGCGGCGGAAGGAGTACGTGCACGAGGCGACGATCGAGCTGATGCGCCACTCGGTCGCCGAGGAGCAGCACCTCTACCCGGCGGTGCGCGAGCACGTGACCGGCGGGGCCGACCTCGCGGACCGGGAGATCGACGACCACGCGACGGCCGAGCAGCTGATGAAGGACCTGGAGACGCTCGACGCCGACGCCCCCGGTTTCGACGCGGCCGTGGGGAAGCTGATGCGGGAGGTCCGCGCGCACATCGCGGACGAGGAGCGGAACCTCTTCCCCCGGCTGGAGGGCGCGGTCTCCGGCGCGTACCTCGACGAACTGGGCGAGAAGGTGCGCCGGGCGAAGAAGACGGCGCCCACCCGGCCGCACCCCTCGGCGCCGAGCACTCCCCCGGCGAACAAGCTGCTCGCCCCGGGAGCCGGCCTCGTCGACCGGGCGCGCGACGCGCTGACCGGCCGCGGAAAGTCGGGGTGAGAGCCGTCCCACCGGGCTCCGCCGCGCGCACGGGGGCCGGTCCACGGCGACCGGCACCGGGCGCCCCGGCCGTACGTGAGCGGCTCGGCGTCCTGGACGCCGGGTCGAACGGCGTACGGCTCCTCGTCGCCGACGCGCGCGGCAGCGCGCCGCGCGCCGTGCACACCGCCAAGTATCGGCTGCGGCTCTCCGCGCAGGTCGACGTGTACGGGCGGCTCCCGGACCGGTCCGTCCGGCGGCTCGGTGAGGCGGTCGCCGCGGCCCGCGAGGAGGCCGAACGGTGGGGTGTCGACCGGCTGTTCCCCGTGGCCACCGCCGTCGTGCGCGACGCGCCCAACCGGGCGGAGGCGCTGGCCGCGCTCAACTCCCGTACGCACACCTCCCGTACGCACGCCTCCCGTACGCCCGGCTCTCCCGCGTACGCGCCGCTGCGCGTGATGCCCGGCCGCAGGGAGGCCGAACTGACCTTCCTCGCCGCCCGGCGCTGGATGGGCTGGCGCGCGGGACCGATGGTGCTGCTCGACATCGGAGGAGGCACCTTCGACATCGCCTTCGGGCGGAACGGCGTACCGGACTTCGCCGTGTCCGTACCGCTCGGCGCGGGCCGCCTCACCCGCGAACACCTCAACGGCGGGGACCCGCCCGCCAAGGGCGACGTACGGTCGCTGCGGCGCACCGTACGGCACCGGTTGCGGGAGCTGGCCGAACGGGTCCGCCGGGAGGAGCCGCACACGGCGGTCGCCACCTCGCGCACGTTCCAGCAGCTGGCGAGGTTGTGCGGCCCACCACCCGGCCCGCCGCACGGCCACGGGGGCGCCCTCGCCCGACAAACTGTGCGCACGGGCCAGTTGCGGGCGGCGGTACGGCAGTTGGCGGGGCTCAGCGCGGCGGAACGCGCCGAACTCCCCGGCATCTCCGCGGCGCGCAGCAGGCAGTCCCTCGCCGGAGCCGTGGTGGCGCACACCGCGATGAAGCTCATGGACGTCGAGGAAGCGGTGCTGTGCCCCTGGGCGCTCCGCGAGGGAATCCTGCTCGAATACCTGGAGAACGGCCGCTCCACCGCCTGGTGGAACCGGCTTCCCCACTCCTGAGGCACGCCCCGGACCGCCGGACGTCCCGCGGGTGACGCGGCCCCGATCCCCGGATCGGGGCCTTCTCGTGCGCCCGCGCCCCGGCCAAGGCCGACCCGACCGTGCGGGCGTCCCCTCTGGTGCCCACGCACTACGGCGGCCCGGCGTCCGGTCCCGGCGCACCAGGGGAAGACGGCGACGCCGCACGATGCCGCCCGTACGGCCGGGCGGGAAGAGTACGGGGCGCGCCGCCCGGCCGGGTGGCGGAACCGTACGCATCGGGTGGTCGGCGGACTCGTGCCGGCTTCCGACGACGACGAGGAGAACCACGGTGAGCACCACTCACTCCCCGTCCCTGACCGGGAAGCTGCCCGTCGCCGCACTCGGGCTCCTCGCGCTCGCCCTCGGCACCTTGCAGACGGTGGTGGACCCCGCCCTTCCCTTGCTCCAGCGCGAGTTGGACGTCGGCCCCGGCGACGGGGCCCTGGTGTCCAACGCCGTCCTGGTCACCGGTGCGGCCGTCGCGCCGATCGCCGGGAAGCTCGGGGACTGCCACGGCGGGAAACGGGTGCTGCTCCGGTTGATGGTGCTGGTCGCGGCCGGTGGGCTGCTGGCCGGTGTCGCGCCGAACCTGCCGGTGCTGCTGCTGGGCCAGATCCTCCAGGGGTTCATGGTGGGGGCGCTGCCGCTGTCGTTCGTCCTCGTGCGCAAGCACCTGCCGGGTGACGCGTCCCGGCTGGGGATCGGGGTGGTGATGGCGCTGTTCACGAGCGGCGCCATGGTGGGGACGTTGACCGCCGGGCCGATCGCGGACGCGCTGTCCTGGCACTGGATGTTCGCGCTGCCGACGATCGTGATCATCGCGATGTCGCTGGCGGTGGCGTGGCTGATGCCGGACGATCCGCCCGCCCGCTCGCGCCCACGGATCGACTGGCCCGGTGCGCTGCTGCTCAGCGGCGCGCTGCTCGTGTTCATGGTCGGTCTGGTACGGCTGACCGGCGACGGCCTGTCGGCGCCCGCGGCCGGGGCCCTCCTGGTGCTGGTGGTCGGCCTGGTGACCGCGTGGGTGACCGTGGAGCGCCGGACGGCCGAGCCGATGGTGGATCTACGGGTGCTGGCCCGGCCCGCGGTCTGGCACGCGTGCGTGCTCACGTTCGTCATCACCGCCGGGTTCGGCATCGTGGCCTTCCTGCTGCCGCAGATGTTCGCGCTGCCCGCCGAGGGGCACGGTTTCGGCTTCGACACCACCGACATCGGCCTGCTGTTGCTGCCCGGTGCCGTCGCGGGGGCGGTGAGCGACTCGATCGGTGGTGTCGCGGGGCGGCGCTTCGGGTTGCGTGCCGTGATCACCGCGGGCGCCGTGGGCACGGTGGTCACGCTGCTGACCCTGATGGCGGCGCACGGCGCGCCCTGGCAGCTGGTCGTCGCGAAGGCGTCGGTGGCGGTGGCCGCGGGCATGGCGACCACCGCGTTGCTGATCAGCGCGGCCGGTGCCGTCGCGGAGGAGGACACCGGGGTCATCACCAGCCTGCTCGTGGTGACCCGGGTGATCGGCATCGCGCTCGGGGCGCAGACCGGCGGCGCGATCCTCGAGGCGGGGGCGGAGGCGGCGACCGGCCTGCCGTCCGAGACGGCGTTCGTCACCGCTCTGGGCGTCGCCGCCGCCGTGGCGGCGGTGTCCCTGGTCCTCACCCGTCTCACCATGAGGGGAGCGCGGGCATGAGCACGCGCGGTGTCCTGATCTCCGGCGCCGGCATCTCCGGCCCCGCCCTCGCGTACTGGCTGCGCCGTGCCGGGTACGCGGTCACCGTGGTGGAGAGGACCGACGCGCTGCGCGCCGGGGGCTATCCGATCGACATCCGGGGCAGCGCGGTGGAGGTCGTACGGCGGATGGGCATCCTGCCGCGGCTGCGGGAGGCGCACACCGGCACGCGGCGGTACACCTTCCTCGACACGGACGGTGCCACCGTGGCCTCGCTCGGCGGCGCCGCGGGCCACGGCGGCGGCGAGGACGGTGACCTGGAGGTACGCCGCGGCGACCTGGCGGAGAGCCTGTACGCGCTGGTCCGCGACGACGTCGAGTTCCGTTTCGACGACGCGATCGACGTACTCGACCAGAGCGGTGGCGCGGGGGTCGACGTGACGTTCCGCAGCGGCGCGCGGCGTACGTACGACCTGGTGGTGGGCGCCGACGGCATGCACTCGCAGACGCGGGAGGGCCTGTTCGGGCCCGAGGAGCGGTTCCGCCGCGACCTCGGCTACTCGTTCGCGGTGTTCACCGTCCCGAACACCTCCCGGCTCTCCCGCGAACTCGTCATGTGGAACTCCCCGGGCCGGGCCGCGGCGCTCTACGCCCTCGGCGAGGACGACCCGCCGCACGCCTTCCTCACCTTCCACCAGACCTTCCACCGGCCGGACCCGCCGCACGACGCGCTCCGTGACCCCGACGCCTTCCGGGACCCCGACGCCTGCCGCGAGGTGTTCGCCCGGGTCTTCGCGGACGCGGGCGGCGAGGTGCCCCGGCTGCTCGACGCCATGCGGCACGCGGACGACCTGTTCTGCGACACGGCGGCGCAGATCCGCATGCCCCGGTGGTCCAGCGGTCGCGTCGCGCTGGTGGGCGACGCGGCCCACGCGCCGTCGTTCCTCACCGGCCAGGGCTCCAGCCTCGCGCTGGCCGGTGCCTACGTCCTCGCGCACGCGCTGGCCGGGCACCGGGAGCACCCGGCGGCCCTCGCCGCGTACGAGCGCGGCCTGCGCGGGTTCGTCACCGCGAACCAGGCGCTGGTCGACGACGGCGGCGCCCGGCTCTTCCCGACGACCCCCGCGGCGCTGGAGCGGCGCGACGCCGTGCTGCGCGGCCTGGACGCGATGCCCTCGATGACGACGCACCCCGCCCACACGGCGCTCACCCTGCCCCCTCCGCCCGGCGGGCGGTGACGGGTCGGCGGGGGCGCGCGGCAGGTGACGCGCGTGAACGGTCCGCGTGACCTGGGGGTATCGACGACGCTTGTGGGGCGACCCGGAACTTCTGTTACCCGATGCCCGGAATGTCCCCCTAGGCTCGGCCGTGCCGGTGGTCAGGTCGGCCACCGGCGAGGACGTGAGGAGAACGCACCATGAGCGAGGACACGCTGCGGGACGAGGTCGCCGTCATCGGCGGTGGCGGCAAGAACCTGGGCGGGCTGCTCAGCCGTACGTTCGCCGCGGACGGGGCCAGGGTGGTCGTGCACCACCACAGTTCCGCGAGCGACGCCGAGCAGACCGTGCGGGCGATCCGGGAGGCCGGGGGCGAGGCCGTCGCCGTACAGGAGGACCTGACGGATGTCGCGGGCGTACGGCGCCTCTTCGACACGGCGGTGGACACGTACGGCGGTGTCGACATCGCGGTCAACACCACCGGGATGGTGCTGCGCAAGCCCATCCTGGAGACCACCGAGGAGGAGTACGACCGGATGTTCGGCATCAACGCCAAGGCGGCGTACTTCTTCATCCAGGAGGCCGGGCGGCGGCTGAACGACCACGGCCGGATCATCAGCCTGGGCACGTCCCTGCTGGCCGCCTTCACCGACGGCTACTCCACGTACGCCGGGGGCAAGGCGCCGTTGGAACACTTCACGCGGGCGGCGGCCAAGGAGTTCGCGGACCGGGGCATCTCCGTGAACACGGTCGCGCCGGGGCCGATGGACACGCCGTTCTTCTACCCGCAGGAGACCCCGGAGCGGGTGGAGTTCCACAAGTCGCAGGCGCTGGACGGCCGGTTGACCCGGATCGAGGACATCGTCCCGGTCATCAGGTTCCTGGCCACCGAGGGCAGGTGGTTCACGGGGCAGACGATGTTCCCCAACGGCGGCTACACCACCCGCTGACCGCGTACGGCCCGACCCGGCCCGTACGCCGTCCACCCGCGAACCGAGAGGCGTCGACGACGTGCCACTGGACCTGAACAAGCTCGGCCACCTGGTCGCCGTCGCCGAGGAGGGCAGCCTCACCCGGGCCGCCGCCCGCCTCCACCTGTCCCAGCAGGCGCTGTCGACCTCCGTCCGGGTCCTCGAACGGGAGGTCGGCGTGCCCCTGTTGGCCCGCGACAGCGGCGGCGTCACCGTGCTGCCCGCCGGGGCGGCCCTGCTGGAGGACGCCCGCGTCCTCCTCGGGATGAGCCGGACCGCCCTGCGCCGCGCGCGGCAGCTCGGCCGGGGCGGGACCCGTACGCTCCGCGTCGGCCACACCCCCGCCGTCACCGGCGACGAACTCGTCGCGCTGCTCGCCCCGTCGGCGGCCGGGGACGCCGACTCCGACGCCGACCCCGACCGCGCCGCCGCGCTCACGCCGGAGATCCACCAGCGCTACCCCGCCGAGCTGACGGCCGCCCTGCTCGCCGCAGACCTGGACGTCGGCCTGTGCCGCGGGATGGCCCCGGCGTACGGTCTGGCCCGCACCACCCTCCGCCACCAGCGGCTGCACCTCGCGGTCGCGTCCGACCACCCGCTGGCCGCCCGCGACACCGTGGCGTTGTGGGCGCTCGCCGACGAGACGTTCATGGTCTGGGGCACCCCGGGCTACTCCGACTACACCGACCTCCTCCTCGACCACTGCCGGAACGCCGGTTTCGAGCCGCGCGCCGAACGGACCACCCGCCAGGGCACACCGCCGGTCACCGCCGTCGTCGGCACCCGCCACCTCGCGTTCGTCACCACGCCGCCGGGACCCGCCGCGGGCGGCGGAGCGCGGGTCCTCGCCCTGGAACCGCCGATCCACGCGCCGCTCCACGCGCTTCACCTCCCGCACACCACGGACCCCGAACGGACCGCCTTCCTCGCCCGGTTGACGGCGTGAACTCCCGTACGCCGCGCGCCCCGTACGGGCGGACGGCCGCGCCCCCGGGTCAGGCCGGGGGCCAGTCGCGGAGGGCCGCGTCCGCGACCGGCTGGAGTTCCTCGCGGGTGGCGCCGCTGGCAGCCTGGACGGCGATGCCGTTCGCCACCGTCATCAGGTAGCGGGCGAGTACGCCGGGGTCCGCGCCGGGGGGCAGGTCGCCCTCGTCGACGGCGCGGACGAAGCGGTCGCGGAGGGCGGCGACGCCCTCGTTGCGCCAGGCGATCAGGGCGTCGCGGGCGTTGCGGCCGGGGCCGCCGGCGGCCAGCGCGCTCTGCACGCCGAGGCATCCGGCGGGGCTGTCGGGGCGGGTGGTGGCCCGTACGGAGCCGGTGAGGAACGCCGTGGCCGCGTCGCGGGCCGTGGGTTCCTCGGCGGCGCGGGCGGCGTACGAGGCGGGGCCCTCGGTGTAGCGCTCCAGGGCCTTGCGGAACAGCTCCTCCTTGTTGCCGAAGGCCGCGTACATGCTGGTGCGCGTGATGCCCATGGCCTCGGTGAGGTCGGTGAGGCTGGCGCCCTCGTAGCCCTGTTCCCAGAAGACGCGCATGGCGCGTTCGAGCGCCTCCTCGGCGTCGAAGCCTCGCGGGCGGCCGACGGCGGTCTTCCCCTTCCGGTGGGTCTCCATGGGGTCAAGCCTACTCTTACGCACCGATCGGTACGGAAGTGCTACGCTCTCGTTCTGTACTGATCGATACGCAAGTATGCGGAGGTCACGCCATGGGGAATCTGGAAGGAAAGACGGCGGTCATCACCGGGGGCGGCACCGGGATCGGGCTGGCCAGCGCCGTACGGCTGGCCGCGGAGGGCGCGCACGTCTTCGTCACCGGCAGGCGCAAGGCCGAACTGGACGCCGCCGTCGAGGCGATCGGCGCCGCCCGCGCCACCGCCGTCGCGGGCGACATCACCGACCAGGGCGACCTGGACCGGCTCTACGACGCCGTGCGCGCCCGCGGCCACGGGCTCGACATCGTGTTCGCGAACGCGGCGACCGCCTCGCTCGTCACGCTGGAGGAGACCACCGAGGAGGACTTCGACCGCACCTTCGACGTCAACGTGCGGGCCGTGCTGTTCACCGTCCAGAAGGCGTTGCCCCTGCTCAACCCCGGTGCCTCGGTGATCGTCAACGCCTCGACCGCCGCCGACAAGGGCACCCACGCCTTCGGCACGTACGCCGCCTCCAAGGCCGCGCTGCGCGCCTACACCCGCACCTGGGCCAACGAGTTGAAGGACCGCGGCGTCCGCGTCAACGCCGTCTCCCCCGGCCCCGTCGACACCCCCGGGATCACCGGCCTGTTCGGCGCGGAGAACCTGGCCGCCGTACGGGAGAACCTCGCCGGGGACACCGCGCTCGGGCGGATGGGGCGGCCGGAGGAGGTGGCCGCGCTGGTGGCGTTCCTCGCCTCGGAGGAGAGCAGCTTCGTGCTGGGCGCCAACCTGTACGTGGACGGCGGCGCCAACCAGGTCTGACGGACGGGCCGGTGCCGCCGCGCGGACCCGACCGGCGGGCGGCACCGGGCAGCGGAACGGCCCCGGGAGGCGATCCTCCCGGGGCCGTTCCCCGTCCGTACGGCGTGGCGGGACGTCGGCTCCGCGCGCGCGGAGCCCTACGTGTCACCCGTCCCGTACGCCGACGGGCGCGCGTTCAGCAGCCGCCTCCGCCGCCGCCGTCACCGCCGCCCCCGCCACCACCGCTGTCGCAGCTGCCCCCGCCGCCGCCACCGTCGAACCCGCCGCCGGAGCCGCCGTCGAAGATGCCCCCGCCGCTGTAACTCCCGCTCGTCCGGCCGCCACCGGTGCCACTGCCGCTCGCCCTGGCGGCCCAGTACAGGACGCCGACCCCGCCGATCAGCAGGGCGACGACCACGCCGATCATCATCACGGATCCCCCGTTCTCTCCGCGGCGGCCCCGCCACCCGCGCCGTGCGGGGTGGGCCGCCGTTCGTGAGAGCCGTATTGCCGCTGCCGGACCGCTTCACACCGGGGTTGAGGAAGACCAGAGCTTCCCCGTCGGTACGGCCGTACGGGGTACGGCCGGGACCCCGGCGGTCAGGCGGCGGCCACCGCGTCCTCCAGCGCCCGTACGTCGATCCTGCCCATGCCGAGCATGGCCTCCATCGCCCGCCGCGCGCGCTCCGGGTCGGGGTCGGCCAGCAGCTCGGGCAGGCGGCGCGGGACGATCTGCCAGGACAGGCCGTACCGGTCGCGCAGCCAGCCGCACGGGCCGGGTTCGCCGCCGCCTTCGGTGAGCCGCTCCCACAGGGAGTCGACCTCCTCCTGCGACGCGCAGTCGACGGAGAGCGAGATCGCCTCGGTGAAGTGGAACTGGGGGCCGCCGTTGAGCGCGGTGTAGCGCTGGCCCGCCAGCTCGAAGGTGACGGTCATGACCGAACCGGCCGCGCCCGGACCCGCCTCCCCGTAACGCTGGATCTCCACGACGCGGGAGTCGTCGAAGAGCGAGGTGTAGAACCGGGCGGCCTCCTCGGCCTGCCCGTCGAACCACAGGAACGTCGTGATCTTCTGCATGGCCTGCCTCCGTACGGGCGGACGTACGCGGGGCGCGTACGCGACTGTGTGAGGGACCGACGGGTGGCGACCGCCGAACTCATCGCCCCGCGCGCGGCGACCACGCGCGGACCACGCGGGAACCGCGCGCACACCACGTACGCCTACGCCGCCCGTGCCCCCTCCGCCGCGCGCCCGCCCGGGTGCCGGTGGCGCCAGGTCCAGAAGACCGCGCAGGACAGCACGGCCCACCCGGCGAGCACCAGGTACGGCTGCGCGTGCTGGTGGCCGGGGAAGTACACCGCCGTGTGCTGCGCGTTGACCGAGGCGCCCGGCGGCAGCCAGCGGCCGATCGCGCCGAGGGCGGACGGCAGCAGCGGCCACGACACGGCGCCGCCGGACGACGGGTTGCCGAGGAGCACCATCAACCCCCAGGTCGGCAGCACCGCCCAACGCCCGAAGAGGGTGTGGAACATCGTGAAGACCATCCCGGACGCGAACATCGTCAGCGACAGGATCGACCACGACTGGAGGAAGGGCAGGTCGAGCGAGCCCAGCAGCCAGTCGACGACGGCGCAGATCGAGAAGCCGCCGAGCAGGGCGTACGCGACGGTGAAGGCGATGCGCTCGGTCGGGTCCAGCGCGCGGGCGTGCACGCTGAGCTGGACGGCGCCGAGGAAGCCGATGATGACGGCGGCGAGCGAGATGTAGAAGAGGGCGAGGCCGCGCGGGTCGCCCCGGTCCAGCGGTTTGAGGTCGTCGATCCGGACCCGTACGCCCGTACGTTCGCCCACCTTCGGCGCGGTGCTGGTGAGCAGCTGCGCCACGGAGGCGCCGGCGGCGCTCGCCACGTCGAGCCGCACCTCCCCGGCGCCGGACGGGCGCAGCACCGCGAACACCCGCTGCGCCTCCACCGCCCGCTTCGCGTCCGCGAACGTCGCCTCGCGCCGTAGCTCCAGCGACGAGCCGAGCGCCCGCTCCAGGCCCGCGACGAACCGCGCGCGCTCGTCGGACCGCGCGCCCCCGCCCGCGTCGGGCGCCCGCCCCACCACGGCGGTCGGGATGCGGTGCGGGGTGGGGTCGGCCATGGCGTACGTGTACGAGCCCGCGAACAGCCCGGCCGCGGCGGCGAGGATCAGCGCGACGACCGTGGCGGGGAAGAAGGGCGAGGCGTGGAAGGCCGCCCACCCGGAACGGGCGCGCGCCCGTTGGGCGGACCGGCGCGCGGGCGGCTCCGGCTCCGGCTCCGGCTCCGGCTCCGGCTCCGGCGATGAAGGCGGAGGCGGAGGTTCCGCGGGAGGCCCCGGCGGCTGGTCACTCATGCGATTCACCCCAGATCGGCGGTAATCGGACCGTACGCACCCGCGCCCCGCCCCGCACCCCCACCCCGGGGCGCCCGCGCCGGGAGCGGGTGGGTCGCCCGCGCGCCCCCGTACGCGCTGTCGCGGGGGAATTCGTTCGCCGTCCCGTTCCGGGAGGTGCGATCCTGGGGTGCGTATGTCCACGACTCCCGACGCCCCCACGCTCCCCGCCCTGCTGGAGCGCCTGCCCGAGCTGATGCTGCGCGACGAGCAGCGGCTCGGCCGCAGGCTCGACGGCGCGCGCCGCATCCGCAAGCCCGCCGCGCGGGCCGCCGTGCTCACCGAGATCGCCGCCGGCATGGACGCCTCCGCCCGCCGGGTGGCGGACCGCCGCGCCGCCGTGCCCGCGATCACGTACCCGGAGCAACTGCCCGTCAGCCGCCGCAAGGACGAGATCCTGGAGGCGATCCGCGACCACCAGGTGGTGATCGTCGCGGGCGAGACCGGTTCGGGCAAGACGACGCAGATCCCGAAGATCTGCCTGGAGCTGGGCCGGGGCGTGCGCGGCCTGATCGGCCACACGCAGCCGCGCCGTATCGCGGCCCGTACGGTCGCGGAGCGCGTCGCCGACGAGCTGGACTCGCAGCTCGGCGAGGCGGTGGGCTGGAAGGTCCGCTTCACCGACCAGGTGAAGGACCACACGCTGGTCAAGCTGATGACGGACGGCATCCTGCTCGCGGAGATCCAGACGGACCGCGACCTGCGCCAGTACGACACGCTCATCATCGACGAGGCGCACGAGCGCAGCCTCAACATCGACTTCCTCCTCGGCTACCTCGCCCAGCTGCTCCCCCGCCGCCCCGACCTGAAGGTCGTGATCACCTCCGCGACGATCGACCCGGAACGCTTCTCGCGGCACTTCGGGGACGCGCCGATCGTGGAGGTGAGCGGCCGTACGTACCCGGTGGAGGTGCGCTACAGACCGCTGCTCGACGGGGACGACGACGAGGCGGACGGCGGCCGCGGCGACAGCGGGCGGGACGGGAACGACCGGGACCAGGTCACGGCCATCTGCGAGGCCGTCGACGAGTTGCAGGCGGAGGGCCCCGGCGACGTGCTGGTCTTCCTCTCCGGCGAACGGGAGATCCGCGACACCGCGGACGCGCTCACCAAGCGGAACCTCGCGGGCACCGAGGTGCTCCCCCTCTACGCCCGCCTGTCGCACGCCGAGCAGCACCGCGTGTTCCAGCGCCACTCCGGCCGCCGCGTCGTGCTGGCGACGAACGTCGCGGAGACGTCGCTGACCGTCCCCGGCATCAAGTACGTCGTCGACCCGGGCACCGCCCGCGTCTCCCGCTACAGCCACCGTACGAAGGTCCAGCGGCTGCCCATCGAACGGATCTCGCAGGCCAGCGCGAACCAGCGCAAGGGCCGCTGCGGCCGTACGTCCGACGGTGTCTGCATCCGGCTCTACTCCGAGGACGACTTCCTCGCCCGCCCGGAGTTCACGGACGCCGAGATCCTGCGCACGAACCTCGCGTCCGTCATCCTCCAGATGACCGCGGCGGGGCTGGGCGAGATCGAGAGGTTCCCGTTCATCGACCCGCCGGACCACCGCAGCATCAAGGCGGGCGTGCAGCTGCTGGAGGAGCTGGGCGCGCTGGAGGGGCGGCGGCTCACCGCCGTCGGGCGGAAGCTGGCGCAGCTGCCGGTGGACCCGCGACTGGCCCGTATGGTGCTCGCCGCCGAGGCCAACGGCTGCGTACGCGAGGTGATGGTGATCGCGGCGGCGCTCTCCATCCAGGACCCGCGCGAACGCCCGGCGGAGAAGCAGCAGCAGGCGGACCAGCAGCACGCCCGTTTCCGGGACGAGACGAGCGACTTCCTCGCGTTCCTCAACCTCTGGCGGTACGTACGGGAGCAGCAGAAGGCGCTGTCGTCCTCGGCGTTCCGGCGGATGTGCAAGGCCGAGTTCCTCAACTACCTGCGCATACGCGAATGGCAGGACATCTACGCGCAGCTGCGGCAGGTCGCGCGCGGCATGAAGCTCCCGTACGACGAGGAGGCGCCGCCCGCGCCGGACGACCAGGTGCACCGTTCACTGCTGGTGGGGCTGTTGTCGCACCTGGGGCTGAAGGATCCCGAGAAGAACGACTATCTCGGCGCGCGCGGCGCGAAGTTCGCCGTGTTCCCCGGTTCGGCGCTGTTCAAGAAGCCGCCGCGGTGGGTGATGTCGGCCGAGCTGGTGGAGACCAGCCGCCTGTGGGCGCGGGTCAACGCGCGCATCGACCCGGAGTGGGTCGAGCCGCTGGCCGAGCACCTGGTGAAGCGGACGTACAGCGAGCCGCACTGGGAGCAGAAGCTCGCGGCGGTGATGGCGTACGAGCGGGTGACGCTCTACGGCGTGCCGCTCGTCGCCCAGCGCAAGGTCACGTACTCCCGCATCGACCCGGAGACCTGCCGGGACCTGTTCATCCGGAACGCCCTGGTGGAGGGCGACTGGCGGACGCACCACGAGTTCTTCCACACCAACCGGAAGCTGCTCGGCGAGGTCGAGGAGCTGGAGCACCGGGCGCGCCGCCGGGACATCCTGGTGGACGACGAGACGCTGTACGACTTCTACGACCAGCGCGTCCCCGAGGACGTCGTCTCCGGCGCGCACTTCGACGCGTGGTGGAAGAAGCAGCGCCGCGAGGAACCGGACCTGCTCAACTTCGAGAAGTCCATGCTCATCAACGAGCGGGCGCGGCAGGTCACCGAGTCCGACTACCCGGACACCTGGCAGCAGGGGCGGTTGCGGTTCCCCGTCACGTACCAGTTCGAGCCGGGCACCGACGCGGACGGCGTGACCGTGCACGTACCGCTCCAGGTGCTCAACCAGGTCACCGCCGAGGGCTTCGACTGGCAGATCCCGGGGCTCCGCGCCGACCTGGTCACCGAACTGATCCGCTCGCTGCCCAAGCCGATCCGGCGCAACTACGTGCCGGCGCCCGACTTCGCGCGCCGCTTCCTGGCCGCCGTGTCCCGGCCGGACGGGCCGCCGGACGCGCTGGGCGAGCCGCTGCCGACCGTGCTGGCACGGGAGTTGCAGCGGATGGTGGGGGTGCCGGTCACGGCGGACGACTTCGACCGCGGCAAGGTGCCGGACCATCTGCGGATCACGTTCCGCGTCACCGACGAGCGCCGCCGCAGGCTGGCGGAGGACAAGGACATCGAGGCACTGCAACTGAGCCTCAAGTCCCGTACGCAGGCGGCGATCTCACGGGCGTTCGACTCGTCCGCGCGGTCCCGGAACGGACGCCGGGCGGGCGGCCCGCAGGAGGGCGCCCCGGCGGGCGCGTCCGGCGGTACGGGCGGCCCCGGCGGTACGGACGCGGGCGGGGCAGCGGGACCGTCGCTCACCTCCCGTACGGGGCTGACGAGTTGGACGCTCGGCACGCTGCCCCGCACCTTCGAGACCCGGCGCGGTGGCCAGCCCGTACGGGCGTACCCGGCGCTGGTCGACGACGGCGCCTCGGTGTCGGTGAAGCTGTTCGACACGGAGGAGGAGCAGGGCGAGGCGATGTGGCGCGGCACGCGGCGGCTGATCCTGCTCAACATCCCGTCCGATCCAGCGAAGTTCGCCCAGTCCCAGCTGGGCAACCAGCAGAAGCTCGCGCTGTCCCGCTCGCCGCACGGCAGCGTCGCCGCGCTGTTCGAGGACTGCGTCGCGGCCACCGCGGACCGGCTGATCGCGGCGCGGGGCGGCCCGGCGTGGGACGAGGAGGCGTTCCGGAAGCTGTTCGACGCCGTTCGCGCCGACCTCGTGGACGGGACGCTGCGCACCGTACGGCAGGTCCAGGAGGTGCTGGCCGCCTGGCACGCGTGCGAGCAGCGGCTCCAGTCGGTGCGCAGCGCGGTGCTGCTGACGTCGCTGACGGACGTGAAGGAGCAGTTGGCGGCGCTGATCCGGCCGGGCTTCGTCACGGAGCACGGCACGGGGCGGCTGCCGGACCTGATGCGCTACCTCGTCGCGGCCGACCGCAGGCTCCAGCAGCTGCCGAACAACGCGGAGCGGGACCGTACGCGCATGGCGAAGGTGCGGGAGATGCACGACGAGTACCTGTGGCTGCTGGAGCAGTTCCCCGCCGGGCGGCCGGTGCCGAGGGCCGCGCGGGACATCCGTTGGATGGTGGAGGAGCTGCGCGTCAGCTACTTCGCGCACGCGCTGGGCACGGCGTACCCGGTCTCCGACAAGCGGATCATGAAGGCCGTCGACGCGCTGGTCCCGGCGGGGAGATGAGGCCCGGCGACCGATTGGCATCGCCGGGCTGACCTGCTGTAGAGTCTGCCTTCGCGCCGGACGCACAGTATGGCGTGGCAAGGTCCTGTGGAGCAGTTTGGAGTGCTCGCCACCCTGTCAAGGTGGAGGCCGCGGGTTCAAATCCCGTCAGGACCGCACGAGTCGCACGAGAGACACGGCCCGCATCCCCCAGGGAGCGGGCCGTTTCGCTGTCTTGACGCGCCCACGGGGCGGGAGTACCTCTGCACGGAGGAGGTGAGCGGCTTGGCCGACCCCGCTGCCCGTCCGCGCCACCACCAGACCCGTGCCCTGCTGCGTGCCCACCTCTCGGCGGCGTCGGCGTACCGGCACGCCATCCGCCACTGCCCCGTGTGCCTCCGGCTGCTGCGGCTCGCGCTGGAGTCGGGGCCGGAGCGCGGACCCGAGCAGGCCCCGGGGCCGGAGGCGCGCCCGGAGAGGCGGTAGCCGGGAGCGGCGGACGGTGTCCGCCGCTCGGCCGCGTGACATTCACCGGCGCCACGGCGCTGTCATGAACGGAGCCCTTCTCCCGTCCGCGCGGGCGAAGGATGCCAGAGTCGCCCCGGCGCCGCCGGGAAGTGGCCGAAGTCGTCCGAGTGCCCCCGTCCCGGAGACGGTCGGTGGCACCGTGGACGGACGGGGGGAGGCACGGGGACGTACGGGCGGGGATTCCGGTCGTAACGGCGCGCGAGGGGACGGCAGTTCTCCTTTACCGCGCCTACCAGGCACGGGGCAAGAGGGGTGCTCTGTGACGGGTGTCACCGAATCGACGGGCGAAACAAGGGAACTCGGGGCACCTCCACCCACCGTCGATTTAATATGTGCAATTGCACTGCCGGTTCACGGGCCTCCACGGGCCCTCCGACACACCCCCGAAGCACCGCCGGGCACTTCCGGAACGCACCCGGAACGCACCTGCGGCACCCCTCAACACGAGCCGCCAGCAGGCCAGTTGGGGCCGCCCCCGGGGGTGCCGTACGGGCCCCCGTGAGTCACTCGGAGCACCTCCGACGGCCGCCCCGTACGCCGCCCCCGCCGAGCCCCGGGGGCGCGGCGGGAGACACCCGCGCCGGGCGCGCGCGAAGACGCGCTGGACCCGGCGGAGTCCAGCGCGTCTTCGTCGTGCTGCGGGCGTCCGACCGGGAGGGGGTCCCGGAAGACGCCGGATTATGCGGTTATTTCGCGGTACTGCGGTACTGCGGGTTCCTCTGATTCAGACTTCGCTGCGCTGCTGCGGGATGCCCGCGAGAAGCGCGCGGACCTCCGCCTCCCGGTAACGGCGATGTCCTCCGAGCGTGCGGATGGACGTGAGCTTGCCTGCCTTGGCCCAGCGCGTGACCGTCTTCGGGTCCACGCGGAACATGGTGGCAACCTCAGCCGGGGTCAGCAGCGGCTCGGCATCAGGGGTGCGAGCGGTCATGAGCGGCCTCCTCGGGAGAACCGAACCATCACGGTTCTTTCCTCTAAATTCTGCACCTTGACCCGCGTTGCCCGAAATGGAGCAAGCGGGCCGAGTCGGTTATAGGACGAACGGCTTGTCCTCGGCACTACAACTACACCATCCGTCCAGCCACGTCGGCCAAACCGATGGAATTGCCCTCTCAGGTGTTCAACCTCGACGGAAGACGATGGACCGTGTCATAGCGGACAGTTACTCCGCCGTAACGATCAGTCACAATGTGGTCAGGAGTCACCAGACCTTCACAAGGAGCGCATAACGAACTCTCCATCCCGAACGGGATGGAAGGAACCCCTCCGGACTCCTTGTCCTATTTTGACACGAGGGGTGTCTCTGGGCGCAAGACCCTGAAACGTGCTATCCATCACGCTTGGGTCATTGGCCCGGTTCGAGAAGAACGTCCCCACTGCCCGGACCACCCGGCCCAGTTGGCGACCGGCCGGGCCACGAGGACCCGACCGGCGGCCGGACGGCGCTCAGTTGGCGAACTGCAGCTCGCGTACGGCACGCCAGCGGTCCGTCAGCCGCTCGTACGCCGTGCCGGCCCGCTCACCGTCCCCGTCCCGCAGGGCCGCGATGCCCTCGGCGGCGTCCGCGGCGGAGTGGTCCTCCGCGAGCTGGTCCTCCGGAATCACGTGAGCGAGGCCGCCGTAATCCAGTTCGACGAGTGAGCGCGGATGGAACTCCTCCAGCCACCGCCCCACGTCGATCAGACCGTCGACGAGCGGCCCCTCCTCCAGCTCCTCGCGGAGCACCCGCAGACCACGCGCGACACGGCGTCGCGCCTGGACCATGGGCGTCCGATACCGGAGGACGGACTGCTGGTCGCTCTCCTCACCCGTTTCCGGCTTCGCAAACTCCCTTTCCGCGTCCGCGAAGAGGACGAACCAGCGCACCGGCACGTGCCACAGCGCCGTACGGATCCAGGGCCGCGCGTCCGGGTTGCGCTCGCGCCACGCCTCGTAGTCGGCGACGGCCTGGCGCCGTACGACCGGGGGCAGCGCCGCGTCGAGCACCGTGCGCGGCATGTCCAGCTCGGGGACGCCGTGGCTGTTCGCGGCGACGCCGCCGCTGCCCGCCGCCGCGGACGAGAGGGCCGCCAGCGCCTGCCAGCCGCGCAGCCGCGTGCGCCACGGGCACACGCACGTCACGCCGTCCACCTCCGCGACGAACGCGTCCGCGCTCTCCCGCACCGGCACCACCACCGGCGGCACCGGCAGCAGGTCCGCGAGCGCGCGCCGCAGCTCCTCCTGCGCGGTGGGCGCCCGGCCGCCCTTGGCGTACCGCACCCAGTGCGAGCGCTCCGGCTCGGGGAACGCCGCCAGCGGCTCGTAGACCCGCAGGTACGCCGCATACGGGATCGCTGCCGTCGGCCTCTGCCCCACACCCACTCCACTCGCCCGTGCCGCCCGTGCCGCCTTCCCCCGGTCTGCTCCGGGGGCCGCACGGGACGCGGAAATCCGCCTGCCCCGATCGTGACACTCCGACGATCCCCGCGGTACGTCTCCTCTACGCTCGGAACACCAGGCCCTTCCGCCGCCACCTGCCACAAGCGGCCCGGCGGGGGCGTCCACCGCGACTACAGGAGTCACCACCGTGACTGACGTACGTCACCCCGCCGTCAGCGCCGACGGCGTGCCCGCGCACCCCGGGAGCAGCGCGCTCCACACCCTCTTCGCCTCCGAGCAGGGCGGCCACGAGCAGGTCGTGCTCTGCCAGGACCGGGAGAGCGGCCTCAAGGCCGTCATCGCCGTCCACTCCACCGCGCTCGGTCCCGCCCTGGGCGGCACCCGCTTCCACGCGTACGCCTCCGAGGAGGAGGCCGTGCTCGACGCGCTCAACCTGGCGCGCGGCATGTCGTACAAGAACGCCCTCGCCGGGCTCGACCACGGCGGCGGCAAGGCCGTGATCATCGGTGACCCGGAGACCCTCAAGTCCGAGGAACTGCTGCTGGCGTACGGCCGGTTCGTGGCCTCCCTCGGCGGGCGCTACGTCACCGCCTGCGACGTCGGCACGTACGTACGGGACATGGACGTCGTCGCGCGCACCTGCCAGTGGGCGACCGGGCGTTCGCCGGAGCGGGGCGGCGCGGGCGACTCGTCCGTGCTGACCGCGTTCGGCGTCTACCAGGGCATGCGGGCCAGCGCCCGGCACCTGTGGGGCGAACCGTCACTGCGCGGCCGTACCGTCGGCGTCGCGGGCGTCGGCAAGGTCGGGCACCACCTGGTGGCGCACCTCCTGGAGGACGGCGCGCGGGTCGTGGTCACGGACGTGCGGGCCGAGTCCGTCGACCGGGTGCGGGCGGCGCACCCGGAGGTGGCCGTGGCCGCCGACACGGACGCGCTGATCCGTACGGAGGGCCTGGACGTGTACGCGCCCTGCGCCCTGGGCGGGGCGCTGAACGACGCCACCGTGCCCGCGCTCACCGCGCGCGTGGTCTGCGGCGCCGCCAACAACCAGCTGGCGCACCCGGGGGTCGAGAAGGACCTCGCGGACCGCGGGGTGCTCTACGCGCCGGACTACGTGGTGAACGCGGGCGGCGTCATCCAGGTCGCGGACGAGCTGCACGGCTTCGACTTCGCGCGAGCGAAGGCAAAGGCCGAGAAGATCTTCGACACGACGCTCGCGATCTTCGCCCGCGCCGAGACCGACGGCGTACCCCCCGCGGTCGCCGCGGACCGCATCGCGCAGCAGCGGATGGCCGAGGCGCGCCGGGCGGAACCGAGCGTCTAGAACGGGCGGCGGACCGGGTCCCGGCCCGGTCCGCGTGGCGGGCCCGGGTGCGGGAGAGGCACGTCACCCACCCCCGGGCGGGTCCCGGATGTACGGACGGTAAAATCGCGGGTGACCAGCGAGAAACTGGTCGCGGAAGACTGCGGCGACCTGCCGTGTCGTGCGGGCGACGTACCGCCCGGCGGCTGGAGCAGGTACCGTTGAGGACCTACGGACCGGTTTCCCCTGTCGGGAGCCGCTCGTCCGGTCGGAAACATGAACGCGTGTCAAGACTCTGGGGCCGTCGAGCCCCGTCGTTGAGGGGGTCGAGCCATGGGGCGCGGCCGGGCCAAGGCCAAGCAGACGAAGGTCGCCCGCCAGCTGAAGTACAACAGCGGCGGGACAGATCTGTCGCGCCTGGCCGAAGAGCTGGGTGCATCGCCGTCGAACGAGCCGCCGCCGAGCGAGCCGGTCGACAGCGAGGAGCTGGACGACAATCCGTACGCACAGTATGCGGAGAGGTACAACGACGACGAGGACGAGGACGACGACCCGTCGTCCGAGTCACCGTCGCCGTATCGACGTCGCGCTTGACGTGACGCCTGAGCACACGGGCCCGGTACGGCACGCGCCGTACCGGGTTCTGCGCTGCACCGCCGGGCGGTGCGGCGCTTCCGGCGCCCTCCCGGGTCAGCGCGCATGGTCCCCGGTGAGCGTGACCGCCTCCGCGCGGTCACCGCGTTCGGTGATCCCGCCCGCCACCCAGGATTCGACGCCCCGTTCGCGCAGCGTCTCCAGCGTGGCGTCGACCGACTCCTGAGGCACGACGGCGACCATGCCGACGCCCATGTTCAGGGTCTTCTCCAGCTCCGGCCGTGCCACCTGCCCGACCTCCCCGACCAGCCCGAAGACGGGCGCGGGCGTCCAGGTCGAACGGTCCACGTGGGCGTGCAGCCCCTCGGGCACGATCCGGGCGAGGTTCCCGGCCAGCCCGCCGCCGGTGATGTGCGAGAACGCGTGCACCGTGGTCGTACGGGCCAGGGCGAGGCAGTCCAGCGAGTAGATCCGGGTGGGCTCCAGCAGTTCCTCGCCGAGCGTCCGGCCGAACTCCTCGACCCGCCGCTCCAGGCTCCAGCCGGCCCGCTCCAGGAACACGTGCCGGACCAGTGAGTACCCGTTCGAGTGAAGTCCGGAGGACGCCATGGCGATCACCGCGTCCCCCGTACGGATACGGTCCGCGCCGAGCACGGCGTCCGCCTCGACCACGCCGGTACCGGCGCCCGCGACGTCGTACTCGTCCGGGCCGAGCAGGCCCGGGTGCTCGGCGGTCTCGCCGCCGACCAGGGCGCAGCCCGCGAGGACGCAGCCCTCCGCGATGCCCTTGACGATCTGCGCGACCTGCTTCGGGCGGACCTTGCCGACGCAGATGTAGTCGGTCATGAACAGCGGTTCCGCGCCGCACACCACCAGGTCGTCGACGACCATCGCGACCAGGTCGTGCCCGATCGAGTCGTGGATGTCGAGCTGCTGCGCGACGGCCACCTTGGTGCCGACGCCGTCGGTCGCGGACGCGAGCAGCGGGCGCTTGTAGCGGGTGAGCGCGGACGCGTCGAAGAGTCCGGCGAAGCCGCCGATGCCGCCCAGCGACTCGGGGCGCTGCGCCTTCGCCACCCACTCCTTCATCAGCTCGACGGCGCGGTCGCCCGCCTCGATGTCGACTCCGGCGGCGGCGTAGCTGGCACCGGCGGAGGGCGCTCCGGCGGACGGGTCGGACGCGGGGTCCGGCACGGGTGCGGGGTCGGTCATCGCGAGGTCTCTCCTGGTCGGGAAGGCGTCGGGGACAGCGGTGCGCGGCGGGACGGCGGCGGAAGGGGACGCGCGCCACGGCGAGCGCGGGAACGTACGGGCCGCCGCCCGCGCTACGGCCGCCTCAGCGCGTCCGCGCCACCGGGACCGGCGGCCAGCGTCGGCACACCGTCCACGTCGGTCTGGGCGGCCTCCGCCGCCTGGGGCTCCAGCAGGTGCTTGCCGAGCAGCTCCGGGTCGGGCAGCTCCATCGGGTACTCCCCGTCGAAGCAGGCGCGGCACAGGTCGGGCTTGGCGATGGTGGTCGCCTCGATCATGCTCTCCGTGGAGATGTACGCGAGCGAGTCCGCGCCGAGCGACGTGCCGATCTCCTCGACCGACAGGCCGTTGGCGATGAGCTCGGCGCGGTTCGCGAAGTCGATGCCGAAGAAGCAGGGCCACTTGATCGGCGGCGAGCTGATCCGTACGTGGACCTCGGCGGCGCCCGCCTCGCGCAGCATGCGGACCAGGGCCCGCTGGGTGTTGCCGCGCACGATCGAGTCGTCCACGACGACGAGGCGCTTGCCCGCGATGACTTCCTTCAGCGGGTTCAGCTTGAGGCGGATGCCGAGCTGCCGGATGGTCTGCGACGGCTGGATGAAGGTGCGGCCCACGTACGAGTTCTTGACCAGGCCGCTGCCGTACGGGATGCCGCTGGCCTCGGCGTAGCCGATGGCGGCCGGGGTGCCGGACTCCGGCGTGGCTATGACGAGGTCGGCGTCGGCGGGGGCCTCGGCGGCGAGCTTGCGGCCCATCTCGACGCGGGAGAGGTAGACGTTGCGCCCGGCGATGGTGGTGTCGGGGCGCGCGAGGTACACGTACTCGAAGACACAGCCCTTCGGCTTCGCTTCCGCGAAGCGTGTGGAGCGGAGTCCGTCCTCGTCGATCGCGACCATCTCGCCCGGTTCGATCTCCCGGATGTACGAGGCGCCGCAGATGTCGAGCGCCGCCGTCTCCGAGGCGACCACCCAGCCGCGTTCCAGCCGGCCGAGCACCAGCGGGCGGATGCCCTGCGGGTCGCGGGCGGCGTAGAGGGTGTGCTCGTCCATGAAGACGAGCGAGAACGCGCCCTTCACCGCGGGCAGCACGAGCGGCGCGGCCTGCTCGACGCCGAGCGGCTTGCCGTCCTCGTCGGTCTGGCCCGCGAGCAGGGCGGTCACCAGGTCGGTGTCGTTGGTCGCGGCGAGGCGGGGCGCGCGGCGGGCCGGCCCGTTGCGCTTCCCGTCGCCGCCGCGCGAGCGGCCCTCGGCGTCCGCCCGGTCGCGCGGGTCCGCGAGACCGGCGACGAGCCGGGTCAGCTCGACGGTGTTGACCAGGTTCCCGTTGTGGCCCAGCGCGATCGAACCGTGCGCGGTCGCGCGGAACGTCGGCTGGGCGTTCTCCCAGACGGAGGAGCCGGTCGTCGAGTAGCGGGCGTGCCCGACGGCGATGTGGCCGCGCAGGGAGCCCAGGGAGGTCTCGTCGAAGACCTGCGAGACCAGGCCCATGTCCTTGAAGACGAGGATCTGCGAGCCGTTGCTCACCGCGATGCCCGCGGACTCCTGGCCGCGGTGCTGCAACGCGTACAGACCGAAGTAGGTGAGTTTCGCGACCGCTTCTCCCGGAGCCCAGACACCGAAGACGCCGCAGGCGTCCTGGGGACCCTTCTCGCCGGGGAGCAGGTCGTGGTTGAGTAGTCCATCGCCACGTGGCACGTTTCCGAGTCTAAGCGCAGCCGCCGCGTTGCTCCGAACCGGGTACGTGTGCGGTACCCCTCACCTGCGGCGGGGCGCCGCTCGCGGGGCGGTCGCCCCGGCGGGTACGGGCTCAGCCCAGGACCGGCAGGTACGGCCCGAGGTCCGCGCGCGTGCCACCCGCCGAGACGCTGCCGTCGGCGAGCGCCGCGTCCCACGCCGTACGGCCCGTGGCCAGCCGCAGCCAGGTCAGCGGGTCGGTCTCCACCACGTGCGGCGGGGTGCCCCGCGTGTGCCGTGGGCCGTCGACGCACTGGGTGACGGCGAACGGCGGGACGCGCACCTCCACCGTGTGGCCGGGCGCCTTCGCCGCGAGGGCGTCCGCGAGGACCCGTACGGTCGCCGCCAGCGCCTGCCGGTCGAGGGTGACGGGGGTGTCCACGGCACGCGACAGGTCGTCGGTGTGCACGACCAGTTCGACGAGCCGGGTGACCGTGAAGTCCAGCGCGCGCATCGCGCCGAACCGGTGGGGCAGCAGCAGGTCGGGGCGTACGGCCGCCTCCAGCACCGGCTCCAGCTGCTCGACCGCGGCGTCGATACGGGCCGCCGCGTCCGTCGCCTCCACGGCGTCGGCGCGGGTGTCCTCGTCGAGGACGGCCGCCCAGTCCGCCGTGGAACGCACCCACGCGGAGAGGTCGACCGACGGGGCGGTGGCGTCCGGTTCGGGCATGGCGAGGAGCAGGGGGACGGCGTCGATCTGGCGGGCGATGTGCACCAGGAGGTGGTGCACGTCCCAGCCGGGCAGTCCGGAGGGCAGCGCGCGCTGCGCGCCGGTGAGTGCGTGCGCCGCCGCGGCGAGGGCCTCCACCTGGGCGGTGAGCGCCTTCCGGACCCGTACGGGCTCATAGGTGCGGGATCTGGTGCGGTTCGCGGGCGGCATGGCGCCGAGCTTACGGCCTCACCCCGGGCCGTACGCCGTCGCTCGGGGGCGTACGGCGCCACGCGCGCGGGAGCCCGTACGCGGGACCGCAGGTGGCGGTCACCCCGCCGTGGGCAGGGTGCTGCTCTCCCGCCGGACCAGCCGGTGCGTCGCGTGCCGCGTCGTGTGCGGCGCGTCCGGGTCGCCCGCGATCCGGCCGAGCAGCGCCTGTACGGCGAGCCGCGCGAGCTGCGGCTTGTCGGGCGCGACGGTGCTGAGGGAGGGGACGCAGAAACGCGTCTCCTCGATGTCGTCGAAGCCGACGACCGCCAGGTCCTGCGGTACGCGCAGGCCGTGGTCGTACGCGGCGCGCAGCACGCCGGAGGCGAGCAGGTCGGAGAAGCAGAACACCGCGTCGGGCGGCTCGGGCAGCGCCAGCAGGGCGCGCATGGCGGCGGCGCCCTCCGTACGGCTGAAGTCACCGACCGGCGGGGTCAGTTCCGGGTCGTACGGGACGGCGGCGGCGTGCAGCGCCTCGTGGTAGCCGCGGGCGCGCTGCTGGGAGGTGGCGTGCGGCGGGTTGTTCTGGAAGCCGATGGCGGCGACGCGGCGGCGGCCCAGCGCCAGCAGGTGCGCGGTGGCCTCGCGGGCGGCGGCGACGCTGTCGACGAGGACGTGGTCGGCGGGCACCTCGTAGTCGCGTTCACCGAGGAGGACGAGGGGGACGCGGCGTTCGCGGCGGGCGAGCGCGTTCTGGTCGAGGTGCTGCGGGGAGAGCAGGACGCCGTCGATGAGGGGGTCGGACAGGCCGCAGGCGGCGCTGAGTTCGGCGGCCGGGTCGCCGCCGGTGTCCTCGATCAGGACGGAGACGCCGCTCTCCGCGGCGGCGGCGATGACGGCGGCGGCCAGCTCCGCGAAGTACGGCTGGACCAGCTCCGGCACGGCCAGCGCGATGACGCCGCTGCGTCCGGTGCGCAGGTGGCGGGCGGAGGCGTGCGGGCGGTAGTCCAGCTCGTCGATGGCGCGCAGGACGCGCTGCCGGGTGGGCTCCGCGACGCGCACCTGGCCGCGTACGACGTTGGAGACGGTCTTGATCGACACGTCCGCGCGCGCGGCGACGTCCTTGAGCCGGGCGCCCTTCGACGGCCGCTGGGCCATGCCGTTCCCCTCCGCCCGGCTGTCGCGGCGGTCCGAGCCGTTGCGCGTGCCGAGAAAGCTTGGTGCCATGTGTTGACGTCAGCTTACGCGGTGGCTACAACGTTGAAATACACCTCGAAGGCATATGCAGGGGTATCGCAGGCCGCTTTCTTACAACGTTGTAGACCGTTCTTGTGGAGGCCCCGATGCGCGACCGTCCGCCCCCGCCCGGGACACCCCCGGGCCCGCCCCCGGCAGCCCCGCGTACGGCACCCACCCGGCGCGCGCTGCTGCGCGCCGCGGGCGCCCTCGGCGCGACGGCCGCCACGGGCGGCCTCCTCACCGGCTGCGGCACCGCCATCGGGCAGGGCTTCACGGGCGGCGCCGGACCGGCGTCGAAGCTCGACTTCTGGAACCCCTTCACCGGCGGCGACGGCGCCCGCATGGTCGAGATGGAGCGCGCCTACCGCGAGCGGCACCCCGGGATCGACCTCAACGCCACCACGTTCGTCTGGGGCGACCCGTACTACACCAAGCTCACCCTGGCCACGCTCGGCGACCGGCCGCCGCAGGTCGCGATCACCCACCTGTCCAAGATCCCCACCCTCGCGGGCGCCGGACTGCTGCGGGAGATCGGCGACGACGAACTGGCCGCCCAGGGCATGACCGCCGACCGGTTCGACGAACGCGCCTGGCAGAAGGCCCACCACGACGGGGCGCTGCGGGCGATCCCGCTCGACACCCACCCGTTCGTGCTCTACGTGCGCACCGACATCGCGAAGAAGGCCGGGCTGCTCGGCCCCGGGGGCGCGCTGCCGGACGTGGACGGGCCGGAGGAGTTCCTCGACGCGCTGCGCGCCGCGAAGGAGGTGACCGGCGCCTGGGGCTGCTCGATCGCGTCCACCAAGGACCCGTCGACCTGCTTCCGGCTGTTCTGGTCCCTCTACCGGCAGCTCGGCGGCCAACTCGTGGCCGACGAGGGCCAGCGGGTCGTCATCGACATGGCCGCGGCCGAGGAGGCGTTCGCGTACGTCCAGCGGCTGACCCGCGAGAAGCTCGTCCCCACGGGCGTCGACAGCCCCGGCGCGATCACCCTGCTCACCTCGGGCCGGGCGGGCTTCCTGCTGGACGGCGTGTGGCAGATCCTCGCCGTGCAGGACGCGAAGGTCCCCTTCGACATGCGGCCGTTCCCGCGGATCTTCCGCGAGGCGGCGTACGCGTGCCACGCCGACTCGCACGGGCTGGTGCTGCCGAAGTCGCCCTCCGAGAAGGCGCAGCGGGCGGACACGGCGCTGGAGTTCGTACGGTCGCTGCTGGACGCGAGCGACGCGTGGGCCGGTGGCGGGCACGTACCGGCGTGGCTGCCGACGCAGCGGTCGGCGGCCTACCGGAAGCTCGAACCGCAGTCGCACTACGCGGCCGCCGCGGACGGGGCGGCGTACGACCCCTCCGCCTGGTACTCGGGCGCGGGCAGCAGCCTGCACAACCGACTCGGCGACGTGTGCGCGTCGGTGCTGGGCGGGCGTACGGCGCCGGGGCGCGGGGCCGCGCGCATGCGGGAGGAACTTCGCGAACTGGCCGCCACGCCCTCGCCGTTGTGACCGCGAGTGGTGGGTACGAGCCGGATTCGAACCGAGCGTGACGAAACGGCCCGCCCGTTGTCCAACTTCCAGGACCGCATCAGCAGCGCGCTCAGCAGCACGTCAAGCACCGCACACCCTCGGACGAAAGGCCGCGCCGTGGCCACCACCGCACCCACGAGCACCGCAGCGCCACCCGGGCCCGCACGGCCGGGCGGGCGCGGCGGCAAGGGACGCCCGCCGGGCGGCTCCGGACCGCGCGCGGACCGCCGGGTCGGGCCCGGGATGCTCGCCCCGTTCGGCTTCTTCTACCTGGTCTTCCTGATCGGTCCGCTGCTGTATCTGCTGGTCGCCGGGTTCTTCAACACCAGCCTGGTCAAGGGCGGTCTGGGCGAGTGGGTCGGCCTGGAGAACTACCGGCGTGCGATGAGCACGGAGGAGTTCTGGACGAGCCTGTGGCACAGCATGTGGTTCACGGTGCTGACGACCGTGCCACTGGTGCTGCTCGCGCTCGTGCTGGCGCTGCTCACCGACCGCTTCTCGCAGGGGCGGTGGTTCTTCCGGCTCGCGTTCTTCGCACCCTTCGTGCTGCCGTCGTCGGTGATCTCGCTGATGTTCATGTGGATCTTCGCGGACCAGATCGGGCTCGCGCAGAGCTGGGCGAAGTCCCTCGGCAGCGAGACACCACCGTCCTGGCTGGGCGATCCGGACTGGGCGATGCTCTCCATCGCGGCCGCCACCGTGTGGTGGACCATCGGCTTCAACTTCGTGATCTACCTGGCGGCGCTCCAGGAGATACCGCGCGACGTGCACGAGGCCGCCGCGCTCGACGGCGCCGGACCCTGGCAGCGGATACGGCACGTCGTCGTGCCGATGCTGGGCCGCGCGACCACGCTGGTGACCGTGCTCCAACTGGTCGCCTCGCTCAAGGTCTTCGACCAGATCTACATGATGACGGGCGGCGGCCCGGACCGAGCGACCGAGCCCGCGCTGCTGTACGTCTACAACACCGGCTTCACGGAGGGCCGGGTGGGCTACGCCTCGACGGTCTCCCTGGTGCTGTTCGTGGTGATCCTGCTGATCTCGCTGGTCTGGTTCGCCCTGCTGCGCCGCACCGAGAAGGAGGGCTGACCGATGGCAGCGAGCACGAGCGCGAGCGCCGACACGGGTACGGGCACGGGCACCGGCGCGACCACCGGCCCCGTCGGCCGGCCGGGCGTACGGGGCCTCGGCGGCGGTCGCGGCCCCAAGGGCCTCCGGGGCGGCGGCCCGTGGCGCCGGTCCCGGGAGCCCGAGGGCGCGCCCCTCTCCGGCGCGATGCGCGCGGTCGGCGCGGAACGCCTGTTCAACCGCGTCGCGTTGGGCGTCCTGATCGCCCTCGCCGTCCTCTGGCTGGTCCCGCTGGCCTGGGCGTTCGCGACGTCCGTCCGGTCCTCCGACGAGATCGCCACCGACCCGACGGCGTGGTGGTCGGGCAGCCCGACCTTCGCGGCGTACGGGGACCTGCTGACCGGCGGCAAGCTGCCGTACTGGTACGCGAACAGCTTCATCACCTCCGCGCTCACCACCGTGCTCACGGTGCTGACGGCGTCGCTCGCGGCGTTCGCGCTGTCGCGGCTGCGCTTCCGCTACCGCAGACCGGCGTTCCTGCTGCTGCTCGCCGGGCTGATGGTGCCGCCGCAGGTGCTGATGATCCCGCAGTTCCTGGCGTTGCAGGAGACCGGGCTGCTGAACACGTACTGGGCCGTGGTGCTGCCCCAGGTGCCGAACGTGGTCGCCGTCTTCGTCTTCAAGCAGTTCTTCGACGGCATCCCGGAGGAGTTGACGGAGGCGGCCCGCGCGGACGGGGCCGGGTGGCTGCGTACGTACTGGCAGATCGTGATGCCGCTGTCCAAGCCCGCCATCTCGGCCGTGACGATCTTCGTGTTCGTCTGGGCGTGGAACAACTTCCTGTGGCCGCTCCTCGTGGTGACCGACCCGGAGATGATGACGCTGCCCGTCGGACTCACGTCCGTGCAGGACGCGTTCGGCATACCGCAGGCGCAGCTGATGGCGTCCGCCGTGCTGGGCGGGGTGCCGCTGCTCACGGTGTTCCTGCTGTTCCAGCGCCGGATCGTGGAGGGCATCGCGGGCACCGGCCTGAAGTGAGGCGGCGCCGTAGGCGCGCGGGACACGGAACGGCGGGACACGGAACGGAAGGGTCCCCCTCCACGGCGGCGAGCCGTGGAGGGGGACCTTCGGGGTACGGCGTCCCGGGCACGCGACCCGCGCCCGTACGCACGCCTACCGCGTCCGTACGTGCGCCACCGCGTCCGTGGCCTACGCCAGCAGCTCCGGGATCGTCCGCTCGTGCGTCCGGCGCAGCTCCGCCAGCGGGATCGTGAACTGGCCCTGGACCTCGACCGCGTCCCCGTCCACCACGCCGATACGCGTCGCCGGGAGTCCCCGGGCGCCGCACATGTCGTTGAACCGGACCTCCTCGCTCCGCGGGATCGCCACCAGCGCGCGCCCCTGCGACTCCGAGAACAGGAAGACGAACGGGTCCATGCCGTCCGGCACCACGATCCGCGCCCCGCGCCCGCCCTTCAGGCAGGACTCGGTGAGCGCCTGGATCAGCCCGCCGTCGCTCAGGTCGTGCGCCGCGTCGGCCATCCCGTCCCGGGAGGCGGCGACGAGGACCTCACCGAGCAGCCGCTCCCGTTCCAGGTCGACGGCCGGCGGACGCCCGCCCAGGTGCCCGTGCGCCACCTGCGACCAGGCGGAGCCGCCCAGTTCCTCGCGGGTGTCGCCCAGCAGGTAGACGAGGTGGCCCTCGTCCGCGAAGGCCATGGGCGTACGCCGCGCCACGTCGTCGATGACGCCGAGCACCCCGACGACGGGCGTGGGGTGGACGGCGACGTCGCCGGTCTGGTTGTAGAGGGAGACGTTCCCGCCGGTGACCGGCGTGCCCAGCGTCCGGCACGCGTCCGCGAGCCCCCGGCACGCCTCCGCGAACTGCCACATGGCGGCCGGGTCCTCCGGCGAACCGAAGTTGAGGCAGTCGGTCACGGCGAGCGGCCGGGCACCCGTGGTGGCGACGTTGCGGTACGACTCGGCGAGCGCCAACTGCGCGCCCGCGTACGGGTCGAGCTTGGCGTAACGCCCGTTGCCGTCCGTGGCGAGGGCGACGCCGAGGCCGGTCTCCGCGTCGATGCGGATCATCCCGCCGTCCTCGGGCTGGGCCAGGACGGTGTCACCGAGGACGTAACGGTCGTACTGGTCGGTGATCCACGACTTGTCGGCCTGGTTCGGGGAGCCGACCAACGCCAGTACGGCGGCGCGCAGTTCGTCCCCGTCCGCCGGGCGGGGCAGCCGCGCCGGGTCGTCGGCCTGGAGCGCGTCCTGCCAGTCGGGGCGCGCGTACGGGCGCTGGAGCACCGGCCCGTCGTGCGCGACGGTGCGCGGGGGCACGTCCACGATCTGCTCGCCGTGCCAGAAGATGCCCAGCCGGTCGCCGTCGGTCACCTCACCGATGACGGTGGCGGTGACGTCCCACTTCTCGCAGATCGCGAGGAAGCGTTCCACCTTCTCCGGCTCCACGACGGCGCACATGCGCTCCTGCGACTCGCTCATCAGGATCTCCTCGGGGGAGAGCGACGAGTCGCGCAGCGGTACGGAGTCCAGCTCGACGCGCATGCCGCCGGAGCCGTTGGACGCCAACTCCGAGGTGGCGCAGGACAGTCCGGCCGCGCCGAGGTCCTGGATGCCGACGACGAGCCGCTCCTGGAACGCCTCCAGGGTGCACTCGATGAGGAGCTTCTCCTGGAACGGGTCCCCGACCTGGACCGCCGGGCGCTTGCTCGGCTTCGTGTCGTCGAACGTCTCGGAGGCGAGGATCGACGCGCCGCCGATGCCGTCGCCGCCGGTGCGGGCGCCGTACAGCACCACCTTGTTGCCGGTGCCGGACGCCTTCGCGAGGTGGATGTCCTCGTGCCGCATGACGCCCACGCAGAGGGCGTTGACCAGCGGGTTGCCCTGGTAGCAGGAGTCGAAGACGACCTCGCCGCCGATGTTGGGCAGGCCGAGGCAGTTGCCGTAGCCGCCGATGCCGGAGACGACGCCGGGCAGCACCCGGCGGGTGTCGGGGTGGTCGGCCGCGCCGAAGCGGAGCGGGTCCATCACGGCGACCGGCCGGGCGCCCATCGCGATGATGTCGCGCACGATGCCGCCGATGCCGGTGGCGGCGCCCTGGTGGGGCTCCACGTACGAGGGGTGGTTGTGCGACTCGACCTTGAAGGTGACGGCGTAGCCCTGGCCGACGTCCACGACGCCCGCCTGCTCGCCGATGCCGACGAGCATCGCGTCGGACTGCGGGGCCTTCTCGCTGAACTGCTTGAGGTGCACCTTGCTCGACTTGTACGAGCAGTGCTCCGACCACATCACCGAGTACATGGCCAGCTCGGCGCCGGTGGGACGGCGGCCGAGGATCTCGCGGATGCGGCCGTACTCGTCCTCCTTCAGGCCGAGTTCGGCCCACGGCAGCTGCGTGTCGGGGGTCTGCTCCGCGTGCTTGACGGTGTCCAGGCTGTGCATGACGGTTCGTTCGCTCCGCTCGCTCACGACGCGGCGACCAGGGACTTGAGCGCCGAGGTGAAGAAGCCGAGGCCCTCGGTGGTCGGGCCGGTCAGCGCCTCGACGGCGTGTTCGGGGTGGGGCATGAGGCCGACGACGTTCCCGGCCTCATTGGTGATTCCGGCGATGTCACGGCGGGAGCCGTTCGGGTTCCGGCCGACGTATCGGAGAACGACCCGGCCTTCGGCCTCCAGCGCGTCGAGCGTGTGCTCCGACGCGACAAATCCGCCCTCGTTGTTCTTGAGCGGGACGGTGATCTCCTGACCCTCCGTGTAATCCCCGGTCCAGGCCGTGTTCGCGTTCTCGATACGGAGTCGCTGATCGCGGCAGACGAAGTGGAGATGGTCGTTACGGGTCAGCGCCCCGGGCAGCAAGTGGGATTCGCAGAGCACCTGGAAACCGTTGCAGATCCCGAGCACCGGCATTCCCAGCCGGGCCTGCTCGACGACCGTCCCCATCACCGGCGAGAAACGGGCGATGGCGCCGCAGCGCAGATAGTCGCCGTACGAGAATCCGCCGGGCAGGACGACCGCGTCGACCTGCCGGATGTCCTTGTCGCGGTGCCAGAGGGCGACCGGCTCGCCGCCCGCGAGGCGGATCGCGCGCTGGGCGTCCCGGTCGTCGAGGGAGCCGGGGAAGGTGACGACGCCGATGCGGCCGAGGCCGGAGCCGCCGCCCGTACCCGCGTCGCCGCCCGCGCCCGTACCGACGCTCACGCCACGGCTCCCGCGTCCGGCGCCGGGTCGGGCTCGGCTGCGCGGACGGTGAAGTCCTCGATCACGGTGTTGGCGAGGAAGGTCTCGGCCATCTCTCGGACTCGGGCGAGGACCGCGTCGTCGACGGGGCCCTCCACTTCCAGTTCGAAGCGCTTGCCCTGACGGACGTCGGTGATTCCCTCGAAGCCCAGCCGGGGCAGCGCACGCTGGACGGCCTGTCCCTGGGGGTCGAGGATCTCCGGCTTCAGCATGACGTCGACTACGACGCGAGGCACGGGTACTCCCGGTGAGGTGGGTGCAGCTTGGTACGGGCAGCGTACCCGGCGGCAGGATCTACGCGGGTAGATATCCGACCCCCGGCAACGTGCGACTCGCTCGCACTGGGAAAACGGCGAAGGAAAAAGTAGGGTCACTGGTACGGCATGACACGCGAGCGGAATTCTCCCCGCCCGCAAAGGAATGCCCGCCACTCGTACAAGAATAGGCATTGATCCCAATCAACCGGATCGCCGACTTCCCGCACGTCATCGGACGGCCGGAAGACTTCTCCGGCGATCCATACCGAAGGGCCGATATCCGTGGCGCAGCGCGTAGTGGTCACACTCTCGGACGACGTCGACGGCGGCGAGGCGGCGGAGACGGTGGCATTCGGCATCGACGGGAAGTCGTACGAGATCGACCTCAGCGCCGCGAACGCGGAGAAACTGCGGGGCGCGCTCGAACCCTTCGTGGAAGCGGGCCGCAAGCGGTCCAAGTCGGGCAAGACGTACCACCGCACCTCCGTCGCCCCCGACCCCCGCGCCGTACGCGCCTGGGCGGAGTCGAACGGCTTCAAGGTGCCGCCGCGGGGGCGCATCCCGAAGAAGGTCTACGAGGCGTTCGGCGAAGCCGGCTGAGTCAACTTGCCAGCACCCCGGGGTGGTCCGCTAGAGTTCAGCACACGCCGCGAGGGAAGCGAAAAACCTCCGGAGCGCGCGGGTGTAGCTCAGTAGTAGAGCGCCCCCTTTCCAAGGGGGAGGCGCAGTGTGCGATCCCTGTCACCCGCTCTCCACTCGTCCGATCCCTGGGATCGGATAGAGTGGCAGCCGCGCCACTCGGTGAAAGCCGGGTGGAGGCGTGCGGACGTAGCTCAGCTGGTAGAGCGCAACCTTGCCAAGGTTGAGGTCGCGAGTTCGAACCTCGTCGTCCGCTCAGCGAAGGAAGGGCCCGGTCGGGAACGACCGGGCCCTTCTCGTGCGTTCACCTTCCGTACGCCCTTCTCCGCCTCTCTCCCCCGTGGCCGGACGCCCCCGGCCGCATGACGTTTGTCATCCGCGCTCGTGACACGGCGCACTGCCACCCCGGCGCCCCGCCCCCGAGTCTGGACGCATGGACGTGATCGAGGCCGTGGACGTGCGCCGGCGGTACGGGACGGGGTGCGAGGCCGTGCGCGGCGTCTCGTTCGCCGTGCGCGAAGGGGAGGTGTACGCGCTGCTCGGCGCGCACGGCGCGGGCAAGACGTCCACCGTCGAGCTGCTGGAGGGGCTCGCCAGACCGAGCGGCGGCCGGGTGCGGGTGCTCGGCCTGGACCCGCGCGCCGAGCGGGCGCGCGTCCGGCCGCGTACGGGCGTGCTGCTCCAGGACGGCGGCCTCGCCGCGGAGTTGACCGTGGCCGAGACGCTGCGGATGGGCGCGGGCTGCGTGAGCAGACCCCGCGCGACGGACGAGCTGCTGGAGCGCGTCGGGCTGGCCGGGCCCCGGGCGGACGTCCGGGTGAAGCTGCTCTCCGGCGCCGAACGGCGGCGGTTGGAGCTGGCGTTGGCGCTCGTCGGGCGGCCGGAGGTGCTGTTCCTGGACGAGCCGACGGCCGGTACGGACGCGGAGGGGCGGCGCGAGATCTGGCGGCTGGTGCGGGAGTCGCGCGCGGCGGGCACGACGGTGCTGCTCACGACGCACCACCTGGCGGAGGCCGAGGAGCTGGCCGACCGCCTCGCGATCATGCGCGGCGGTCGGATCGCCGCCGCCGGTACGCCGGAGGAGGTCACGGCAGCCCGCCCGTCCCGTATCCGCTTCACGCTGCCGGACGGGGTGGCACCGGCCCATCTGCCGCTGTCCGTACCGGCCGCCGTGGACGGGCGGCGGGTCGAGATCCGTACGGAGCGGATGCAGGAGGCGTTGACGGAGATCCTGCTGTGGGCCCGCGCGTTGGACGTCACGCTGGACGGACTGGACGCGCGGGCGGCCTCGTTGGAGGAGGCGTTCCTGGACCTGGTGTACGCGGGGGCGGCGGACGATCGCGACGGCGAGGGGTGGCCGGGACGTACGGGGTACGGCGGCGGGCACGGGAACGGGCCGGGGGTGTCGGCGTGAGGCCCGTCGCAGCGGGGGCCGACGGGGACGCGGCGGCCGGGTTCGCGGCGGGCGGTACGGGCCGGGGCCGCGCCGCCGCGGTCACGGACCGGACGCTGTCGCTCGCCCGCGCCGAACTGACCCTGCTCCTGCGGAACCGCACCGCCCTCTTCCTCACCTTCGCGGTCCCCGGCCTCTTCACCGTGGCCGCCCGGGGCGCCGTCGCGGATCTGGACCTGTCGGGCACGGGGCTGTCCACCGGGACGGTGCTGGTGCCCGCGTCGTTCGGCTTCGTGCTGCTGCTCGCCGTGTACGCGACGCTGGTCCTCACCTACACCGCGCGCCGCGAGGAGCGGGTCCTCCAGCGGTTGCGCGCCGGGGAGCCGGGCGCCGCCGAGATCCTGCTCGGCGCCGCCCTGCCCGCGCTCGCCCTCGCGGTGGCGCAGACGGCGCTGCTGGCCGTGGCCGGGACGGCCGCGTTCCACCTGGCCGCGCCCGCCGCGCCCGTACTCCTCGCCGCCGGGCTGCTGTCCGGCCTGGCACTGACGGCGGTCGCCGCGGCCGTCACCTCGACGGTGACCCGCTCGGCGGAGTCGGCGCAGGTGACGGCGTTGCCGCTGGTGCTGGTGTCGTTCGTGGGCTCGGAGGTGTTCGTACCGCTCGACGGCTGGTCGGCCACCGCGCGCGAGGTGTGCGCGTGGCTGCCGATGAGCCCGGTCATGGAGCTGCTGCGCGGCGGTTGGACGGGCGACCTCGGCGCGGGCGGCGCGGTACGGGCGCTGGCCGTGGCCTGGGCCTGGACGGCGCTGGCGGCGTGGACCGTACGGGCGGGCTTCCGGTGGGAGCCGCGGCGGTGAGGCGTACGGCGGGCGGACCCGTGGCGGGCGGGCGTACGGCCGTCGGACCTGGAGCGGGCGGGCGTACGACGCCGGGGCGCGGAGCGGGCGGGCGCGCCCCCGGCGGGCGTACGGTCGCCGCGCGGGGCGGTCGCGCGGCGGGGCGGGACGGACGGCACGGGAAGGGAGCGCGCGCATGATCGACTGGGCGCAGGCGAAACAGCGGGGCTGGCAGGCGCGCAGCAGTCACGCGCAGGTCGAGAAGACCATCTGGTGGTCGCTGGGCGGACTGCCCTGGATCATGTACGTCGCGGGGACGCCGCAGCTGCTGCCGCGGATCGCCGCGGAGCCGCTGCCCCGGGTGCTGGCCTGGTCGCTCGTGGCGCTGACGGCGGTGACGTGCGCGGTCGGCGTACGCGCGCTGCGGCAGGCGCTGGAGTGCTACCTCGGCGCCGCGCCCTTCCCGCGCACCAGCGTCCTCGTGCTGACCGCGGGCACGACGGTGACGGTCGCGCTGCTCACGGCCCTCGTCGCCGTCGACGGGATCACCAACATGGGCGCGGTCGCCGCCATGTCGTTCGTCACGGTGACGCCCCTCCTCGGACCGCTGGCGCTGCTGCTCCCGCCGCGCCGGGCCGTACTCGGCTCCGTGGCGCTCTCGGTGGTGCTGCTGGGCCTGTTCGGCGCGGTCGGCACACCCTGGAGGGCGCTGCTGGTGACCGCGGCGCTGCTGACGTTCAGCGGCGTCGTCGTCCTGAGCACGGCACGCATGTCCGGCTGGCACCTGACCGTGATGCGGGAACTGGACGAGGCCCGCGACGTGCAGGCCCGGCTCGCCGTCGCCGAGGAGCGCCTCCGCTTCGGCCGCGACCTGCACGACGTGATGGGCCGCAACATGTCGGTGATCGCGCTCAAGAGCGAGCTGGCCGTACGCCTCGCGCGGCGCGGCGCCGACTCCGCCGCCGACCAGATGGTCGAGGTGCAGCGGATCGCGCGCGACTCGCAGCGCGAGATCCAGGACGTGGTGCGCGGCTACCGCGAGGCCGACCTCTTCACCGAACTCGCGGGCGCCCGCAGCATCCTGCGCGCGGCGGGCATCGACTGCCGTACGGAGGTGGGGCGTACGGGCGCCGGAGGCGTCGGCAGCGGCGGCCGCCGTACGGGCGTCGGGGCGCGGGACGGCGGCGTGGCCGGGGCGGAGGAGCTGCCCGCGCCGGTGCGTTCGGCGCTGGGCTGGGTCGTCCGCGAGGGCACGACGAACGTGCTCCGGCACGCGAACGCGTCCCACTGCGTGGTCCGGCTGCGGCTGACCGGGGAGGGGGCCGGTACGGCGGTGCTGACCATGGAGAACGACGGCGTCGGTGACGACCGTACGGGCGGGAGCGGTGCGGGCGGGGTCGGCGCGGGCGGTGCGGTGCCCGGCGGGTCCGGGCTGGCGGGGCTGCGCGAACGCCTCGCGGAGCTGGGCGGCACGCTGAGCACGGAGCGGGTGGGTGACGGTAACGCCTACCGGCTGACGGCGTGCGTACCGCTGGCGGGGCCGGGCGGTGCGGTGGGTACGGCGGACGGTGCGGCGGTCGCGGGCGGTGCGGTCGGAACGGGCAGGGGTACGGCGCCGGGGGACGACGCCTCGTACGACAGCGGCGGCCACGACGGAGGAACGAGCGGCGGCGGCCGACCGTTCCAGCGAGGAGAGGCACGATGACGCAGCACCACGGGAGCGGACACACGGAGCCGGCCACGGCCGACGGGCACGGCGCGGCGGGCGACGGCACCCCGGCGCCCCCCATCCGCGTGCTGCTCGCCGACGACGAGCACCTGATCCGGGGCGCGCTCGCCGCCCTGCTGGCCCTGGAGGACGACCTCGCCGTCGTCACCGAGGCCGCCTCCGGCCCGGAGGCGTTGGCCATGGCGCGGGCGCACGAGCCGGACGTCGCGGTCCTCGACCTCCAGATGCCGGGCGCCGACGGGGTGGCCGTCGCGACCGCGCTCCGCGGCGAACTGCCGGGCTGCGCCGTCATGATCGTCACCGGCCACGGCCGCCCCGGCCACCTCAAGCGCGCGCTGGAGGCGGGCGTGCGGGGCTTCGTACCGAAGACGGCGTCCGCGCAGCGCCTGGCGGAGATCATCCGTACGGTGCACGCGGGCGGCCGCCACATCGACCCGGAACTCGCCGCCGACGCCATCAGCTCCGGCGACTCGCCGCTCACCGCCCGCGAGGCGGAACTGCTCGAACTGGCCGCGGACGGCGCCCCGGTGGCGGAGATCGCGGAACGGGCGTCGCTCGCCCCGGGGACCGTACGGAACTACCTCTCCTCCGCCGCCGCGAAGCTCAACGCGGAGAACCGGCACGCCGCCGTACGGCTGGCCCGCGAACGCGGCTGGCTGTGAGGGCGGGGCCGGCGGGCGTGACGTCCGGGGCGGCGGCCACGGGCACGCCCGTTAGGCTGCTCCCGTGAAGGTCCTCGTCATCGGCGGCGGCGCCCGCGAACACGCCCTGTGCCGCTCCCTCTCCCTCGACCCCGACGTCACCGCGCTCCACTGCGCCCCCGGCAACGCCGGGATCGCGGAGGTCGCGACGCTCCACCAGGTCGACGTGCTGGACGGGGACGCCGTCGCCGCGCTGGCCGCCGAGGTCGGCGCCGGACTCGTGGTCGTCGGCCCCGAGGCACCGCTGGTCGCCGGGGTGGCGGACACCGTACGCGCGCACGGCGTCGCCGTCTTCGGGCCGTCCGCGGAGGCGGCGCGGCTGGAAGGCTCCAAGGCGTTCGCCAAGGAGGTCATGGCCGCCGCCGGTGTGCCCACGGCCCGTTCCTACGTCTGCGTGGACGACGCCGAGGTCGACGCCGCCCTCGACGCCTTCGGCCCCCCGTACGTGGTGAAGGACGACGGCCTCGCCGCGGGCAAGGGCGTCGTCGTGACCGACGACGTCGAGGCGGCCCGCGCGCACGCGCGGCAGTGCGCGAGCGTGGTGATCGAGGAGTTCCTCGACGGGCCGGAGGTGTCGCTGTTCGCGGTGACCGACGGCGAGCACGTCGTACCGCTCCAGCCCGCCCAGGACTTCAAGCGCGCCCACGACGGCGACGAGGGGCCGAACACCGGCGGCATGGGCGCGTACTCGCCGCTGCCCTGGGCCGACCCCAAGCTGGTCGACGAGATCGAGCAGACGGTCCTCCAGCCGACGGTCGACGAACTGCGGCGCCGTGGCACCCCGTTCTCCGGCCTGCTGTACGCGGGGCTGGCGATCACGTCGCGCGGGGTGCGGGTGATCGAGTTCAACGCGCGCTTCGGCGACCCGGAGACCCAGGCCGTACTGGCGCGGCTGCGCACCCCCCTCGGCGGCCTGCTGCACGCGTCGGCCACCGGCACGCTGGCCGGATTCCCACCCCTGCGGTGGCACGACGGCGCCGCGGTGACGGTGGTCGTCGCCGCGCACGCCTACCCCGGAACGCCCCGTACCGGCGACCCCGTCGAGGGGTTGGACGAGGTGCTGGCGGAGGACGGGCCGAAGGCGTACGTCCTGCACGCGGGCACGCGGCGGGACGCGGACGGCCGTACGGTCAGCGCGGGCGGGCGCGTGCTGTCGGTGACCGCGACCGGCGCCGACCTGGCGAAGGCGCGGGCGCGGGCGTACGCGGCGGTGGCGCGCGTACGGCTGGACGGGTCGCACCACCGGACGGACATCGCGGAGTGGGCGGCGGCCGACGCGGCGGAACGGGCCGCGGCGGAGCCGGACTCCGGCACGGGCGGTCCGGCGGGGACGGGCCCCGGGGTGGGGACCGCGCCGCTGCGGTGACGGGCGGCGCGCGTACGCGGGCGTACGGGCGGGCCCGTCGGTACGGCGGGGCGCGGGCGTACGGGCGGGCCGCGCGTGGGGCGGTCGCCCTAACAGGTACGGGGTTCAGTCGGCACGGTTTTCGGTCAGGCACGCGGGGTGGACATACCCCCGCACAAGGGGCACTCGCACCAACCCCCTCTGACGCAACATCTCTCCCCAAAGCCATTCCATCGAGTGACGGCTGACGGACCGGCTGACTGCCGTGCGAGGCCCAACTATGGTTCCCCGCAAGCCTTGAGCAGCCGATCCGGCCCGTCAACCGACTGGCCCTCCGCACATTGCGCTGTCGGTCCGTGATGCCACAGTGGGGAACGTCGCGGTAATCGACAGACCGTTCCCATGTCTCCCACGTCGCTCCGGGGGTGAGCAGTTCGTGCCAGGGCAGCAGGAGAACACCCCCACGGCGCGCGGCCACGCGCTCGCCGTGCTGCGCGTCCGCGGCACGGTGCTCGGCATCGCGCTGCTGCCGGCCGCGTTCGCCGTCATCCTTCTCGCGGGCGGCTCCACCGGGCAGTTGGGCGGCGCGTGGGACGGGCTCCGCTGGGCGGTCTGCGCCGTCGCGGTGGTGACGCTCGCGGTCGCCGCCGGTGTCGCCACCGTCATCGCGCGGGCCCGGCCCGCGGTCACGCCCACGGTGCCGGTCGCGCAGTCGGCGGCGCCCGAGCTGTACGCGCTGGTGCGCGACCTCGCGCGGCGCCTCGACGTGCCCGCGCCGTCGGCGATCGCGCTGACACCGGACTGCGACAGCTGGCTGGAGGACCGTACGCACCGGGCGCACGCCGGGGCGGACGGGCGCGGCGGCGTGAGCCGGAGCGGTACGGACACGGACGCCGGTGGCACGGGCCCCGGCGGCACCGGCCCCGGCGGTCGGCTGGCCGACCGCGTGCGCCGACGCGTACGCCGTGGGGCGGCCGAGCCCGAGGCGCCCGTACTGGTCATCGGCTCACCGTTCCTGTGGTGGATGCGGGTCGCGGAACTGCGCGCGCTGCTGGCCCCCGTGGTCGCGGGCACGGGACCCTCCGCGCACCCCGACATAGCGGCGGCCCGGCGCTGCGTCCGCAGCCTCGACGCCGCGGTGGCCGCCGCCGACCACGCGCGCGCGACGGCCGGCCGACCGGACGGCGGACCGGGCACGGTGCGCGGCGCGGTGCTCCGGTTCGCGGGCTGGATCGCGCGGCAGATGCTCCGTTCCTGCGGACCGCACACGGCCGAGATGGAACGGGGCGTGGCCGCCGCCGCGGCGGACCGCGCGAAGAGCACCGACAGGAGACTGCGGACGACCGCGCAGGAGCAGGTCGGGCTCGCGTACGCGGGCTGGGACCGGCTGTTGACCCGGGTGGCGCTGCCCGCCTGGCGCACCGGCCGCTGGCCCTCGCGGCTGGACGCCGGTGTGGTCTCGGCGCTGACCGAGCTGTCCCGGCGCGACCGCCTCGCCGAGGACTTCTCGGCCCGCCTGGGCGAGCGTCCCGCGTGTGACCTGCTGGAGGAGCCCGGCAGCATGGACGAGTCGATCTCGCTCCTCGCCGCGCGGCTGTTCCACGGGGAGCCACGGAGCCACGGCGCGGAGGGGGGCGGCTGGGCGCCGGTGGACTGGGCGCAGTATCCGGAGGAGGTCGTCGACCGCGTGTGGCGGACCGAGGCGTCCCGGCTGTTCGACGCCCTGGACGCCTACGAGGCGTCCGACGCGGACGACGCCACCGGCAGCACGGCTGGCACGGGCAGCACGGGCAACACGGGCAACACGGGCCTCGGCGCCACCACGGGGGCCGACAGTTCCGACGGTCCCGGGGGCAGCACCGGCATCGGCGCCGTGAGCACCACGGGCACCAATGGCGGTTCCCGCGCGTCGGGTTCCCCGCGTGCGGACGGCGCGTACGCCCCGGGCGGGCGGATACGCGGCGCGGAAGCGCCCCCGTACGGCGCGACGCTCGCCCGGGTCATGGACCGGCTCACGCGCCCCGGCGCGGACGGCTGCGGGGACGCGGGCGGCCCCGGCACGCACGGACCGGACGGCGTCGGCGGTGCGGGGGACGGCGCGTTCACCCCGGACGGCACGGACGAGCCGGACGACTCGTACGAGCCGGACGACTCGTACGACGACGGCGACACCGGCCTCGGCGGCCCCGGCGAGGCGCTCGCCGCGCGGGTCGGCGCGGCGGCCGCGCGCGAGGAGCTGGCGCGCGGCGCGGTGCCGGGCGCGGGAAGCGCGGCCGACCCGGCGCAGCCCCTCGACGGCCTGCCGCAGCCCATGGGTCTCCCGCTCCAACCGCCACGCAGCGGCCGCGAGTTGCTCGTCGAGCACGTCACCGCGGCGGTGTGCTGCGCCGCCGTCGACAACGCCGGCGCGGCTCCCGGCCTGGACTGGCTGGACGGGCCCGTGCTGCTCGTCGGCGACGAGCGGGCGGCGGATCTCACCCGGCCGGTTCTCGCCCTCGTCGAGGACGGCGATCCGCGCCCCCTGCGGGGCTGGCTCGCCAGCGCGGGCGTGCGACCCGACAAGCCCGTACGCCTGGTCTGACCGCCCGCGCGCACCGGCCCGCGCGGCGGCCGTACGGACCGTTCCCGGCCAGCTCGGACGGCTCCCGGCCGCGCCCCGTACGCGCCCGTACGCGTGCGCCGTCCCCCTTCCCCGGCCCGGCGCGGGGCACCCCGGCGGCGCCGGGCCGATGCCGTACGCGCCCAACTGCCGTACGCGCGAGGGCCACTCGGCACAGGGCGGGCACTCCAGCCATTTTCGCGACGAACGGTGACGGACCGCTCGCTTTATGTGATGTGCTGGTTCCGTGAACACGGGGGATCCGGAGGGGAGCTGGACGTGGGGACGCAGCAGAGCGGCCGTTGGGAGTCCGGCGCACTCGCGCACGCCGTCACCGATCCGTTCGGGCAGGGCCCGGTGCCCTGGCTGCGCGGCAGCGAGCACTACTTCGAGGACGGCCGCGTCGTCCCCTGGTACGTCGACCTGGCCTCCGGCCACCCCGTCGCCACCGGCCACGCCGCTCCCCCGGGGACCACTTCGGGCGGCACGCACCTCCGAGGCCTCGACGGCGCCCCCGCACCCGGCCCGCGCGAGGCGCACGCCCCCGACGGCGCGCGCCTCGTCCCGGCCCAGCGCGCCGTACGCGGCGGCCCCCGCACCTCCGACGACGTGCACTGCCAGATCAAGGGCTTCGCGTCCGCCGACGGCGGGGTCCTGCCGGGCGGCTCCATCGACTTCCGGGTGACGGTGAACCCGCCCCAGCCGTTCAGCGTCGACGTGTACCGCATCGGCCACTACGGCGGCGAGGGCGCCACCAAGATCACCACCAGCCCGCGCCTCTCCGGCATCGTGCAACCGGAGCCGCTGGCCGCCGAACGCACCGTCTCCTGCCACCACTGGTGGCTGTCGTGGCGGCTCCAGATCCCGGACTACTGGTCGACGGGCGCGCACGTCGCGGTGCTGACGACGGCGGACGGACACCGTTCCCACGTACCGTTCACCGTTCGCGACCGCGATCCGGCCGATCTGCTCCTGCTGCTGCCGGACATCACCTGGCAGGCATACAACCTCTTCCCGGAGGACGGCCGTACGGGCGCCAGCCTCTACCACGCGTGGGACGGCGAGGGCCGCCTCCTCGGCGAGGAGGACGCCGCCGTCACCGTCTCGTTCGACCGCCCGTACGCGGGCGCGGGACTCCCGTTGCACGTCGGGCACGCGTACGACTTCATCCGCTGGGCCGAGCGCTACGGCTACGACCTCGCGTACGCCGACACCCGCGACCTGCACGCCGGTCGCGTCGACCCCTCCCGCTACCGCGGTCTGGTCTTCCCCGGGCACGACGAGTACTGGTCGGCGTCGATGCGCACGGCCGTGGAGAAGGCGCGGGACGGCGGTACGGCGCTGGTGTTCCTCTCCGCGAACACCATGTACTGGCAGGTGGAGTTGGGCCCACTGGCCAACGGCGCCCCCGACCGCCTGCTCAGCTGCCGCAAGCGGCGCGGCGGCGGCCGGTCGGCGCTCTGGCGCGACCAGGGCGAGCCGGAGCAGCAGTTGCTGGGCATCCAGTACACGGGCCAGGTGCCGGAGCCGCACCCGCTCGTCGTGCGGAACGCGGACCACTGGCTGTGGGACGCGACCGGCGCGGCCGAGGGCGACGAGCTGCCGGGGCTGGTGGCGGGCGAGGCGGACCGGTACTTCCCGCGTACGCCGTTGCCGCCGCACACGGATCGCATCCTGCTCGCCCACTCCCCGTACCGCACCCACGCGGGCACCCGGCGACACCAGGAGACGTCGCTGTACCGCGCGGCGAGCGGCGCCCTCGTCTTCGCCTCCGGCACCTTCGCCTGGTCGCCGGCGCTGGACCGGCCGGGGCACACGGACGCCCGGGTGCAGCGGGCCACGGCGAACCTGCTGGACCGCATCTGCAAACGTGACTGAGCGGGCGGTGGGCCCCCACGGGCACGTCACAGGCGTGCGCGGGGCGCGTACGGACCGTACGGCGGCCGCTCCGCGCACCCTGGCGCGCTCGCCCCGTACGCATCAAGGACAATGCAGGTGTCCGCGTGCAGGAGTCCGCGGCAGGGCCGCCGGGCGGACGTCCGCGCGCGGGGCCCGCGTGCAGCCGATGGGAGAGCGCCGTGTCCGGATTCGTCGACAAGCCCGAGCCCGTACAGGTGCCCGGCCTGGTGCACGTGCACACCGGCAAGGTGCGCGACCTGTACCGGAACGAGGCGGGCGAGCTGGTCATGGTCGCCAGCGACCGGATCTCCGCGTACGACTGGGTGCTCCCCACCGTCATCCCCGACAAGGGCCGCATCCTGACGCAGCTGTCGCAGTGGTGGTTCGAGCAGCTGGCCGACCTGGTGCCGCACCACGTGCTCTCCACCGAGCCGCCGCCCGGCGCGCCCGCCGACTGGGCGGGCCGTACGGTCGTCTGCCGCCCGCTGCGGATGCTCCCCGTCGAGTGCGTGGCGCGCGGCTACCTGACCGGTTCCGGGCTGGCGGAGTACGAGCAGACGCGCACGGTCTGCGGGCTCGCGCTCCCCGAGGGCCTGGTGGACGGGTCCGAGCTGCCCGCGCCGATCTTCACCCCGGCCACGAAGGCGGAGGTCGGGGAGCACGACGAGAACGTCGCGTACGAGCATGTCGCCCGGCAGGTCGGTGCCGAAGTCGCCGCCCGGCTGCGGCAGTTGACGCTCGACGTCTACGATCGGGGCCGGGTCCTCGCCCGCGACCGCGGGATCATCCTGGCCGACACGAAGTTCGAGTTCGGCTTCGCGGCGGCGGGCGGGAGCACGGACGCGACGGCGGAGGGGCTCGCGGACGGGACCGCGGACGGCGGCGGGCAGCTGGTCCTCGGCGACGAGGTCCTGACACCCGACTCGTCCCGCTTCTGGCTCGTGGACGACTGGGAACCGGGCCGCGCGCAGGCGTCGTTCGACAAGCAGTACGTACGCGACTGGCTGTCGGGGCCCGAGTCCGGCTGGGACCGCCGTTCCGAGCAGCCGCCGCCGGAGCTGCCCGCGCACGTCGTCGAGCGGACCCGGCAGAAGTACACGGAGGCGTACCGGCTGCTGATCGGTACCCCCTTCGAGTGAGGGTTCCGGAACACCGGAACCACGGTCAGCGCCCCGCAGGGGGCGGAAATCACGTACCGTGCCTTCGCCGCCCCGGGCTGCTGGCGGTAAAACGTACGGGCGCGACGGAGGGCGTACGTGCGCGACGAGGCAGCGCGGCAGGCACCCGCGGAAGCGGTGCGGCAGACGCCGACGGACACGGCCGGAGCGGGGGACGCGGGCACCGCGTCCGGTGCGACCGGCGCGCGGGCCGCGGCGGGCGGGACGAAGGGGGCGCCGGGCACCGCGGGAGCGGTGGACGGCGCGGACGGCGCGGCTGCCACGGGCGGCGCGCGGGCGACAAGCGCGACGGGTGCCGCGGAAGCGGCGACGGGTGCGGCGAAGGGGGCGGCGGCCGGGTCCGGAGGACCGACCGTACGGCCGGAGGCAGGAAGTACGGCCGGTGGCCGGAAGTGGAGTTGGCGGGTGAGTCAGCCGGAGATGCGGCCCGAGGAGACCGCACGACAGAGTGCGGTGAAGCGTGACAGGCGGCGGGGTGACCTGCTGGGCAGGGCCTTCCCGGGTGGGGACTGGGAGGAACCGGCGGAGCGCCTCGACGAGTTGTACCAGTGGGTCGAGCAGGGCGCGCTCGGCGTCGTCGACTGGTACTTGGCGGATCGGCGCTGGAAGCGCCGGGCGGCGCGCACGCTGCGCTTCGGTACGGCGGTCGGGCTGACGGCGGGGGCGACGCTGCCGCTGCTGGAGCTGACGGACACGTTCGGCAACGACCTCGCCCCGTGGGGCTTCGTGGCGCTGCTGGGCGCGGCCGCGTGCGCCGGGTGCGACCGCTGGTTCGGGCTGACCTCGGGCTGGATGCGGTCGGTGGCGACGGCGCAGGCGGTGCAACGGCGCCTGGAGACCCTCCAGTACGACTGGGCCACGGAGAGCATCCGCGAGGTGCTCGGCCCGACCGAGGGCACCGCGAGCGAGGCCGCCGAGCGCTGCCTCGGGGTGCTGCGGCGCTTCGCGGAGGACGTCACGGAGATCGTGCGGGCCGAGACCGTGGACTGGATAGTGGAGTTCCGTACGTCCCCGGCGGCGCTGCGGGCGCCGTCCGGTGGGAGCGGCAGCGGCGGGGCCGGCGGCCGTACGGACGGCGGGCCGATCACCCGCTTCCCGCTGCTGCCCGGGACGAACCGGCCGAACATGCCGCGTCAGCGGCCGCCGGACGGGTCGCGGTGACGGCGTAGGTCCGGGCTCGGCGGGCCTGTGGGGCACGTCGGGCATCGGGCACACGTCGGGCGGGAGCGGGAACGGTGCGCGAGGGCATGCGGGAGCGGGGCCGGGAGCAGGTACGGGCGGCAGTCGAGGGCGAGTTGCGGCTGCTCGATCCGGCGGTCCGCGCCTCCGCACGGCTGGTACGGGAGCTGCTGGACCCGGAGTTCACGGAGTTCGGCGCGTCCGGGCGGTGCTGGGACCGCGACTCGGTGACGGCGGCCCTCGCGCTGGAGTCGTCCGGGGAGGCCGGGCCCGGTGGCGGGCCCGGCGATGAGGCCGGGCCCGGCGGTCCGGCGGGGCCGATCACCGCGACGGAGCTGGTGGGCACCCTGCTCGCCCCCGACATCGTCCACCTGACCTACGTCTCGGAACGGAACGGCCGCCGCGTACGCCGCAGTTCCCTCTGGCGGCACCGTACGGGCGCGGGCTGGCGGCTGTACTTCCACCAGGGCACGCCCACCGACCCGGCGGACCCGGGCCCGGCACGCCCGGCGGCGGCCCCCGCCACGGCCGCTGGGGCCGCCGCGGGCCCGCCCACGGCGGACGGGACGCGGGGCACGGCGGACGGGACCACCCCGTAGCGCGCCGGGACTTGCCTTGGAGCGCACTCCAGTACCTAGCGTGCCGCCCATGACCGCACCCCATGTCACTCTGATCACCGGCGGCTCCGGCGGGATCGGTGCCGCGACCGCGCGGCAGCTGCTCCGGCAGGGCCGCAAGGTCGCCGTCACCGGGCGGGACGGCGACCGGCTGAAGGCGTTCGCGCAGAGCGTCGCCGGTGAACTCGGCAGCGAGCACGACCTGTTGACCCTCGTGGGCCACGCGGCCGACGAGGACGCGGTGGAGTCCGCCGTGGCCACCACCGTCGAGTGGTTCGGACGGCTGGACGCCGTCGTCGCCAACGCGGGCTTCGCCGACCCGGACAACCTCGGCGGCGACGACACGTCGGGCTGGCGCGAGATGGTGCTGACGAACGTGCTCGGGCCAGCGCTGCTCATCAGGGCCGCACTGCCCGCGTTGAAGCGCACGGGCGGGCGGATCGTGCTCGTGGGCAGCGTCGCGGGCCTCGTCCACACGCCGGGCAACCTCTACGGCGCCACCAAGTGGGCCGTGACCGGGATCGCCGAGAACACCCGGCTGATGGTCACGGGCGACGGCGTCGGCGTCACGCTCGTCGCCCCCGGCCGGACGGACACCGGTTTCTGGGACGTCGTCGGCCAGGCGCCGGAGGGGCGGTTGTTGACGGCGGATCAGGTCGCGGACTCCTTGACCTGGGCCGTCAACCAGCCCAGCGGCGTCGACGTGAACACCGTCGTGATCCGCCCCCTCGGCCAGCCGGTCTGAGCAACGCACGGCGCCCGACCCGGCGGGGGCCCACGTCCCGTACCCCCGCGCGCCGCTCGGTACGACCATGCGGGGTGCGCGCGAGGTACGGGCGCGGGGGTGCGGGCGTGGAGTGCGATGCGGCGTGCGGTACGTCGTGAACGGCACGGACCGCACCCGCCCCGACGGTCCTCGCCGGGGCGAGGACCGGGCGGCACCCACGTATGGGCGGTGTCCGGGCGGACAGCGCCTAGCTGAAGATGATCATCGAGCCCTGTGCCAGGCTGCGCGTCGCGGCGGCGTGCAGGCCGAGCCACACGTGCCGTTCACGGGCGAACAGGCTGTCGCCGTACGCGATCGGCGCCGCGGGTTCCTCCAGCTCCGTGGGTCGCGACGGCGGCTCCGGCGGAGGCGGCGGGTTGGCCGGGTCGATCCCCAGGAAGGGCGCGACGGCGTGGAGTTCCCGCAGGAGTCCCTGCGCGGAGCCCAACGGGCCGCCGCCTTCCAGAAGTTCGTCGTTGGACAGGGGGGCGGCGAAGTCGATGGGCACGTACGCCCCCGCGTGGTCGTAGTGCCAGACCAGATGTGACTGCTGCGCGGTCGACTCGAACATCTCCAGCAGCTGCTCGTAGTCGCCGCCCAGGGCGTCCACCGGCGTGACCTCCAGACCGCACAGCTGGAGCAGGTGTGCGCGGCGCAGCAGGTGCAGCGCGTCGTAGTCGAAGCCCGCGACCGGGGCCACGTCGCCGGAGAGCCCGGCGACGTAGCCGTAGACCGGCACCGGGGGGAGGCCCGCCTCGGCCAGCGCGCGGTCGTAGCTCGCGATCTCCTCAGCGAACGGGTTGTCAGGGCTGTGGCACAGCACGTCGACCAGGGGGACCAGCCAGAGATCACAGGCCAAGGGGTGCTCCAATGCACGACGGTCGTCGGCGCAGCCTAGTGCTGCACACAGGACAGTTGCAGTCTGCATGCGGTCACATACGGACTGGAACAGCTTGTTCACCCAGGTTCGCAGACACGCAGGAGTGTCCTACGGACAGCGACGACCGGGAACGGGCCGGACACGACCAGAACGAATCAGATCACGCCAGATCCGTTCAAGAGCGTTCCGTGAGCTTCTGGACGAGCGTCACCGAGTGCGCGTTGTACTCGGCGACGATCCGCTCCGCGTTCGCCTTGTCGTGCCGTTCGACCGCGACCAGCAACTCCCGGTGCCCCGACCACAGCTGTCCGGCCAGTCGCTCCTCGCGGCGCAGGTACGGCACGGCGAACGCCCAGCACTGGACGCGTATGCGGTCCAGGAAATCGGTGATGTAGCGGTTCCCGACGATGCCTCCCAACTCCCGCCAGTACCTCAGGTCGTAGCCGATCAGCACGTCCAGCTCACCGGCCAACGCGGCCCGTTCCGCCGCCTCCGCGCGACGCCGCACGGAGGCGAGTGCCGCGGCGTCCGGCGCGCGCGGGCGGCCCTGCCGTCCGGCGGCCCGCCGCAGCACGCCGTCCACCACCAGCGTGCGCGCCTCGACCATCGACCGGAAGTCGTCCAACGTGAACTCGTGCACGCGGAAGCCCCGATGCTGCTCCACCTCCAGCAGCCCCTGCGCGGCGAGATCGACGAGCGCCTCGCGTACGGGCGTCGCGGACACGCCGTACTGCTCGGCGATCTCCTTGACCGTGAAGTCGCGGCCGGTCGGCAGCCGCCCGGCCAGGATCTCGTCACGCAGTGCGACGGCGATCTGCGCGCGCAGGGTGCTGCGCCGGATCACAGCACGCGCCCCGCTGCCCCGGCCGCACCGGCCGTCGTGTGGGCGTCGGCGGCGTTCAGCGCCTCGTCGAGGGCGGCCAGGCCGTCCTTCGCCTCGGCCTCGGTGACGGTGCAGGCCGGGACGACGTGCGTACGGTTCATGTTGACGAACGGCCACAGCCCCTGCTTCTTGCAGGCCGCCGCGAACTCGGCCATGGGCTGGTTGTCCGCGCCCGTGGCGTTGTAGGGGACGAGCGGCTCGCGCGTCTCCCGGTCGCGGACCAGGTCCAGCGCCCAGAACACACCGGCGCCCCGCACCTCACCGATCGACGGGTGACGCTCGGCCAACTCCCGCAGCCCCGGGCCGAGGACGTCCGCACCGATACGGGCGGCGTTCTCGACGATGCCCTCCTCCGCCATGGTGTTGATCGTGGCGACGGCGGACGCGCAGGCGAGCGGGTGCCCGGAGTACGTGAGACCGCCCGGGTACGGGCGCTGGTCGAAGGTCGCGGCGATGGCACCGGAGATGGCGACGCCGCCCAGCGGCACGTAACCGGAGTTGACGCCCTTGGCGAAGGTCAGCAGGTCCGGCGTGACGTCGAACAGGTCGGCGGCGAACCACGTGCCCGTACGCCCGAATCCCGCCATCACCTCGTCGAGGACGAAGACGATGCCGTACCGGTCGCAGATCGCGCGGACGCCCGCGAGATAACCGGCCGGGGGCATCAGCACACCGGCCGTGCCGACGATCGTCTCCAGGATGATCGCGGCGATCGACTGCGGCCCCTCGAAGAGGATCGTCTCCTCCAGGTGCGCGAGCGCGCGCTCGCACTCCTCCGCCTCCGTGGTCGCGTGGAAGTGCGAGCGGTAGAGGAACGGGCCCCAGAACCGCACGACTCCGGCGGTGCCGGTGTCGGACGCCCAACGGCGCGGGTCACCGGTGAGGTTGATCGCGGCGGCGGTGGCGCCATGGTACGAGCGGTAGGCCGACATGACCTTCGGGCGCCCCGTGTGCACCCGGGCCATCCGCACGGCGTGCTCGACGGCCTCGGCCCCGGCGTTGGTGAAGAAGATCTTGTCGAGGTCACCGGGGGTGCGCTCGGCGATCAGCCGGGCGGCCTCGGCGCGCACGTCGACGGCGAAGCCCGGCGCGAGCGTGCACAGGCGGCCCGCCTGCTCCTGGATCGCGGCGACGACCTTGGGGTGCTGGTGGCCGATGTTGGTGTTGACGAGCTGGGAGGAGAAGTCCAGGAAGCGGTTGCCGTCGTAGTCCCAGAAGTACGAACCCTCGGCACCGGCGATCGGCAGCGGGTCGATCAGGCCCTGCGCCGACCAGGAGTGGAAGACGTGCGCGCGGTCCGCGGCGTGCACCGCCGCCTTGGCGGCCGGGTCCGGCTGGAACTGCGCGAACCGCTGGCCCGGCGCGGCTGCCGACCCGGACTGCGACGGGGTGTTGTTGCTGGTCATGGCTCTCATCTCTTCATTCGAACCGCGCCCCCGGAACGGTGGACGCCGACACCCCAGCCTAGAGAGCGGCCCGTGCGCACGTCTGCGCCGTGGGCCCAGGTGTGGGGATTGCATGGATCACCATAGACCATTGACAGCAGGCTGTCCAATTGACAGAATGCTGTCGTAGGGTCCAGAATCGGCAGGGCGGCACGCGAAACCCGGTCGCGAGGGCGACGCGGCGGGGTCGGAGCGGACGAAGAGGGTCGCGACGGCACAGGGCAGGGCGGCCCGGGAAGCGAGTACGGGGACGGGAGCGCGGCATGGACCGGTGGAGCGGGTGACGGGCGAGACCAGCCACGGAAGGAAGGAGAGCGGGTTGACGGACGAGGTGGTGACGGCGTGAGCGACGAGGCGGACGGGGCCGTGGCCGCGACGCCCCTGGAGCAGGCGTTGCAGCGGTTGCTCAGCGACTCGGCACTGACGGCTTTCCGGCTCAACGGCCAGTACCTGTCGGCGACCGAACGGCTGGCGCGGCCGGCGGGGCTGACGGCCGCCTGGTGGCAGGTGCTGGGCGCGGTGCTGGCGGAGCCGCTGCCGGTCGCCGGGGTGGCGCGCGCGCTGGGCACCACACGGCAGAGCGTGCAGCGGATCGCGGACCTGCTCGTGGAACGCGGCCTGGCGACGTACGAGCCCAACCCCGCCCACCGCAGGGCCAAGCTCGTCACACCGACCGCGGCGGGCCGGGAGGCGATCGCCCGGATCACCCCCGGGTACACCGAGTTCGCGGCCCGGCTCGCGGACGAGCTGGGCGGGGAGGCGGAGTTCGCGGAGGTGCTGGCGGCACAGGAACGACTGACGGCGGCGCTGGAGGCACTGGAGAGAAGGGAGGCAGCCGGAGAGGAGGACGTGGAGACTGCCATCGGGCGTGGCGGATAACGGATCAGCGACGGACTGTCCGACCCCCCTCACGAGCACATACGCTCCGTGTCGGGGAAGGGGACGAACTGTATGGAAAAGCTTGAGGCCAAGGACCCGCGGCGGATCGGCGGTTACCGGCTGATCGGGAGACTCGGCGCGGGCGGTATGGGCCAGGTCTATCTCGCCCGCAGCGACCGGGGCCGCACGGTCGCGGTGAAGCTGGTGCGGGACGAGCTGACCCAACAGGAGGAGTTCCGGGCCCGTTTCCGGCAGGAGGTGCGGGCCGCACGGCAGGTGGGGGGTGCGTGGACCGCCCCGGTGCTGGACGCCGACACGGAGGCCGAGACTCCGTGGGTGGCGACCGGGTACATCGCGGGCCCCTCTCTCCAGAGGGTCGTCGGTGACAGCAAGAGGCCCCTGCCCGAACGGTCCGTCAGGCTACTGGCGACCGGTCTCATCCGCGCGCTCCAGGCCGTACACGCGGCGGGGATCGTGCACCGTGACCTCAAGCCCTCCAACGTCCTGATCACCATCGACGGCCCCCGCGTCATCGACTTCGGCATAGCGCGCGCACTGGAGGCGACCGCTGCGGACGGCGGTCTCACCCAGACCGGTTCGATCGTGGGCACGCCAGGGTTCCTCTCCCCCGAGCAGGTCCGCGGCGAACGGATCACACCCGCCAGCGACATCTTCAGCCTCGGGTCGGTGCTGGCGTACGCGGCGACGGCGCATCTCCCGTTCGGGGGCGCGAACAGCGGCGTGCACGCCATCCTCTACCGGGTCGCCCAGGAGGAAGCGGACCTGGAGGGGCTGCCGGACGGGCTGCGCGAGCTGGTCACCGGCTGCCTCGCGAAGGACCCGGCCGAACGCCCCACGCTGGAGCAGCTGTTGGAGCGCATGGAGGACCCGGAGGTCGCGCCAGACGCCTTGGACGGGCCCGACGAACCGTGGCTGCCCGGCTGGCTCATCGCCCAACTCGGGCGGCACGCGACCGAGTTGCTGGAGGCGGAGTCGCCGAGCGGTGACACGGACGGCCGCGGCGCGCAGCTCGCCCTGCCGCCCGCACCCGCGGGTGCGGGCACCGGCGCGGGCGCGTCGGCGCCACCCGGCGGTGCGAGCGCGGGGGCCGACGGCGCGGGAGCGCCGTCCGGCGAGCGGCCCGCAGCGGGCGCTGTCGCTGGCGCGGCCGGTGCGTCTGGCGGTGCGGGAGCCGCGGGCAGCGCGCCCGACGCCGCCCCGCCGCCTGCGGGCGCGCCCGCAGGCGGGACCCCGGCCGGATCGGCGGCCGTACCGGCGGGGGTGCAGGACCCGAACGACCCGCCGACCCTGCACGGCATGCCGACCACGGTGAGCGGGCGCAGTCCCGTACCACCGCCGCCACCCGTTCAGACGCCCCGACCCGGCCACTCGTCCCCCTCAGCGCACCCGTCCCACTCGGCACAGCCCTCCGGCTCCGGGCATCCGTCCTCCTCCCCCCACCTCTCCTCCCACCAGTCCCACCCCTCCCACTCCCACCCCTCCCACCTCGCCGTGACGCCGCCGCCAGGGGCCTATCCGTCGGCGGGTTACGGCGCGTACCAGCCGCCGTACGGTTCGCCGCAGGGGTCCGCGCGGGGGCGTTCCGGTACGTCGGTGGCGATCGGCGTCCTCGTCGCGCTGCTGCTGGTGGTGAGCGGGGTGGCGGCCTACTCGATGTTCGGCGGTTCCGACGACAAGAACGACAGCGCGCAGAACGGTTCGGGGAGGCGGGGTGACGACAACTCGTCGAAGGCGGACACCGACGTCGACGACTCGTCCGACCCGGCCGATTCGCAGACCGGCGACAGGATCCCGTCCGAGATGGTCGGGATGTGGCGGCGTTCGTTCGGGACCGGCGAGGCCAACGTCTTCCGACTGCGGCTCCAGCAGGGGAAACCGGGGGAGACGGTGGTGACGATCACGGGTGACGGGCCCACGTACAGCTGCGAGTTCCAGGCGGACCTCACCTCGTACGGTCCGCCCGTGCGGCTGGGCCCCTCGCGCGTCACCCACAAGTCGGCGGAGGAGGACTGTGCGGAGGGCCCCAGCACCGAGTTGGAGCTGACCGAGGACGGCATGCTGCGCCGGACGTTCGCGGACGGACGCGAGCCGCAGATCTTCGCACCAGCCGGATAGCCGCACCGACCGGGACGCCGACGCGAGCCGACAGAACGGCGGACGAGCGGGACGGCAGAAGAGAGGCACGGCGGTCGGGCGGGAGGACGGGCAAGCGGGGCGACGGGCGTGCGGGACATGGCCGTGACGGCGGCCCGGCGGCAGGCAAAGCGGCTGGTAACGGAACCGAATCGGGATGACGGTCCGTCCCTTCGGAGGACGGGACGCACCTATCCTCGTCCCAGCGGCACACGGGGGAAGGGCAACGCAGATGGAGCGGCTGGAGACCGGAGATCCGCGCTGGATCGGCGGTTACCGCCTGCTGGGCAGGCTGGGCGAGGGCGGCATGGGCCGCGTCTATCTGGCGCGCAGCGAGCGCGGCCGTACGGTCGCGGTCAAGGCCGTCCGTAGCGAGCTGGCCCGACAGCCGGACTTCCGCCGCCGTTTCGCGCAGGAGATCACCGCGGCCCAGCGTGTCGGCGCGACCTGGACCGCCCCCGTGCTGGACGCCGACACGGAGGCCACCGAGCCGTGGGTCGCCACGGGTTACATCGCGGGCCCCTCCCTCACCGAGGTCGTCGACCGGGACTACGGCCCGCTGCCGGACCACTCCGTACGGGCCCTGGCGACCGGCCTGGTCAAGGCGTTGACGGCGATCCACGCCGCGGGCCTGGTCCACCGCGACCTGAAGCCGTCCAACGTGCTGATCACCATCGACGGCCCCCGCGTCATCGACTTCGGCATCGCCCGCGCGCTGGACGCCACCGTGCAGTCGTCCGGCGGCCTCACCCGCACCGGGGCGGTCATCGGTTCGCCGGGCTTCATGTCGCCGGAGCAGGTGCGTGGCGAGACGGTGACGACGGCGGCCGACGTGTTCTGCCTGGGCGCGGTGTTGGCGTACGCGGCGACGGGGCGCATGCCGTTCGGTACGGCCGACAGCGGGGTGCACGCGCTGCTGTTCCGTATCGCGGAGGAGGAGCCGGACCTGGGTGGCCTGTCCGGCCCTCTGTACGAGCTGATCACCGCGTGCCTCGCCAAGTCCCCTGCGCAGCGGCCGACGTTGGAACAGCTGACGGCGCGTACGGACGGGCAGATAACCGGCACCTGGCTGCCCGGCGAGGTGCTGGCGCAGTTGGGACGTCATGCCGTGCAGCTGCTCGACAGCGAGGACCCGGAGGCGCAGGCCGCGACCGCGGCGGGCCCGCTCGGGTTCCCGGGCGGCACGGGGAACGGCGACGGCAACGCGAACGGAAGCGGAAGCGGAACGGGAAGCGGCGCGGGGAACGGTACCGGCGGCGCGCCCGCCACCCCGCCGCCCTCCTCCCCGTACCACTCGGCGTACCACTCCCCGCCCCCGCCCTCGCACGGCGTGCCCGCGACGCCGTCCTCCTACCAGCCGGGCCCCTACGGCTATCCGCAGCGGCCCTGGCCGGGCCAATCCGGCGTCGCCCCGACCGGCTACCAGCCGGTCAACGCCTACGGCGGCCGACCCGGCGCGGGCGGCCCCCGCGTCCAGTCCCCGCGTTCGTTGGCGACGCCCACCTGGGCGCTGCTGGCGGTGACGCTGGTCTGGATGGTGGCCCACTTCTTCTACGTGGCCCACATCGACAGCACCCTCGACGACCTCCCCACCACGTACTCCCCCAGGGACCACTCGGACTTCAGCGGCATGCGGAACGTCAGCCAGCTGCTGGACGCGCTCGGCCTGGTGATCATCCTGCCGACGGCGCTGCTGTGGGTGCTGTGGTTCGGGCGGCTGCGGACGAACGCGGAGGCGTTCGCGCCGGGGCGGCTGCGTTACGAGCCGGGGCTGGCGTACGGCGTCTGGTTCATCCCCGTCTGCAACTTCTTCATGCCGAAGCAGATCGCCAACGACATCTGGAGCGCGTCCCGGCCGGTACCGCCGGGCGCCTGGTACGGCGGCGGGAAGGCACCGGCGCAGCGCGGGCTGCTCAACGGCTGGTGGTGCACGTGGGTGGGGTGGTTCTTCCTGTCGTTCCTGGGGTCGTGGGAGAACTGGTACGACGACCCCACCGTCGAGGGCGCGGGCGAGACGCTGTCCGTCGCGATCCTCGGTGACCTCCTCGGCATCGCCTGCGGCATCCTCGCGATCCTGCTGGTGCTGCGGCTCACGAGGTTGCAGGACGACCGCATCGCCGGTCGCGTCTGACGGCCGCCGCCCCCACCGCGTATCCCCACAGCCGTACCACCGCACGCCCGCCCCACCACGGCACCCCGGTCGTATCGTGAGACGTGGCTTCTCGGCATGCGGGACGGGCGCCTAGCCTGCCCGTATGCCCGACGACGACTCCGCCCACCCCGAGAGCGCCCACCTCGGCTCCGACCGTCACGACACCGCCGTCTACACGCACGGCCACCACGACTCGGTCCTCCGCTCGCACCGCTGGCGTACGGCGGCGAACTCCGCCGCGTACCTGCTGCCGGAGCTGCGCCCCGGCCGGTCCGTGCTCGACGCGGGCTGCGGCCCCGGCACCCTGACGGCGGACCTGGCGGCCGCCGTCGCGCCCGGCGGCCGGGTCACCGGCGTCGACGCGGCCGCCGGAGTCCTCGACTCGGCACGTGCCCTGGCCGCCGAACGCGGCCTGGACAACGTCCGGTTCGCGACCGCCGACGTGCACGCCCTGGACCTCCCGGACGGCGCGTACGACGTCGTGCACGCGCACCAGCTGCTCCAGCACGTCGGCGACCCGGTCGGCGCGCTGCGCGAACTGCGCCGGGTGTGCGCGCCGGGCGGTGTCGTGGCCGTACGGGACGCGGACTACGCGGGCATGACGTGGTACCCGCGGGTGCCCGCGCTGGACGACTGGCTCGACCTGTACCGCCGCGTCGCCCGCGCCAACGGCGGCGAGCCCGACGCGGGCCGCCGCCTGCACGTGTGGGCCCGCCGCGCGGGCTTCGCCCCGGAGGACGTCACGGCGACCTCCGGCACCTGGTGCTTCCGTTCCGCCGCCGACCGCGCCTGGTGGAGCGGCCTGTGGGCGGAACGCACCGTCGCCTCCGACTACGCCCGGCTCGCCGTCGCGGGCGGCCACGCCGACGAGGCGGAGTTGCGGCGTATCGCGGACGGCTGGCGGGAGTGGGGCGCGGACGGCGACGGCTGGTTCTCGGTGCTGCACGGCGAGGTGGTGTGCCGGGTACGGCCGTGAGCACCGGCTCCGTACGGCGCGCCCGTACGGCGTGACGCGTACGCCGTGACTCGTACGGTGTGCCGCCCGCGCGGGCGTACGGCGTACCGGGTGCGGCTACGGGTCGGCGAGCACCATGTGGGCGGACACGACGATGCCCAGCCGCGCGGGCTCGCCCTTCTCCGCCGGGGCCGCCTCGGCGACGAGTCGGAGCTGCGGGTCGGCGGTGGGGCCGTAGACGCGCTTGTCGGGGTAGCGGACCTGGGCGTAGCGCTCGACGCGGTCGGCCTCGAAGTGGACCGTACGGCCGTCCGCGCGCACCACCTCGATCCGCGCGCCCGGCCGCAGGTCCTCCAGCCCGTCGAGCGCGGCGCCCTTCCCGCCGCGCTTCCCGTCGCCCTTCCCGTCGGCGTCCTCCGCGCCCTTCGCCTCCTTGGCTTCCTTCGCCTCCCCGCGTGCCGTGCCGTCGAGCCGCCCGACGAGCAGCGCCGGGCCGCGTTCGCCCGGCGCGGGACCGCTGCGGGCCCAGGCGACGCGCGCCGCCCGCGCCTTGGACGGCACCGGCGGCCCGCCGTCGACGGCGGTGTCGGCCGTGAACACGGCGGCGTCCGTACCCGTACCCGGGATCCGCAGCCGCTCCGGCGCGGAACGCGGCAGCGCCAGGACCCCGTGACCGCCTTCCGGGTCGGCGCCGGACCCGTCGTCGCCGGGCCGCGAGTCCACGTCGGAGGACGCGCCCGCCGTGCCCGTGCGGTCGTCGGCGGCGTCGGCGACGCCCGCCGGTACGAGTCGGCCGAGCCCGACCGTCAGCAGTACGGCCCCGACGACGGCCGCCACCTCCAGCCGTCGGCACCAGGTGGCACGCCGTTCGTGCCGGGTGGTCACGGCTCGCCCCCGTCGGCGGTGGCGGGGCGGCGGTCGCCGTGTGCGCCGCGGCGCATGGTGAGGACGTAGCCCGCGAGACCGGCGGTGGTGAGGCCGCCGCCCATGGCGAGGGCGGCGTTGCCGACGCTGCCCCGCTCGTAGTGGCCGGACGCGGTCCCGTGCCGGTCCGGCGCCGCCGTGCCGACGGCCGGGCCCCGGCCGTCGGTGGGTGGCTTCCCGTCCGCCGGGGCCGTTCCGCCGGGGATGCCGGTGCCGGTGCCCGTACCGCTCGCGGGGGTGCGGTGCGCGGGGCCGCCGGTGTGGAGGAAGGAGGAGGTCAGGGGGGTGTCGGCGGCGCAGGTGGCGACGACGACGTAGCGTCTGCCCGGTTCCAGGCCGGACTTGACGACGGCGTGCGCGACGCCGCCCGTACGCTCCCCGGCTGCCGGACCGTCGCCCGTACGCGCGTCCGCGTCCGCCTCCGCGCCGGTACGGGAAGCCGTAGCCGCGCCCACCTCCGTACCCGCGCCCGTCGTCCCCGTGCCCGGCATCGGGCCGTGGGCCGTGCCGCGGGTCGTCGGCGCCGCCGGGTGGAGCGTGGCCGCCGACGTGAAGGCGGGCGAGAGGACGGTGCCGCCGTCACCGGCGCAGTCGGCGCGGATGTCCACGCGCGTACCGGCCGGTGCCGACGCGGGATCGATCCGCAGCCCCTCGCCGGTGGCGGCGCCGTCGCCCGCCGCCGACGCCGGACCGGCCGGGCCGAACACGAGTGCCGCGGTCGCGGCGGCCAGAGAGCAGGCGCGGAGAGTGCCCGCACGCGGGGTCGGAGTCATGGGCCCATGCGATCAGCACGTCCCGGACCCCGCACCCGCAACGCCGCCCAACGGGTGGCCGGTTGCGCCACCCGTGCCCGTACGACCCGAACGGCCCCGACCCGCCACCGGACGCCGACCCCGCGCCTCCGCCCCGGGCCCCCGCCCGCTACTTCGTGTCCAGGTCCCGGCGGCGGAAGCCCGCCAGGCCGAACGCCACCAGCGCCGCCGCCAGCGCGGTCAGGGCGACCACCGGCGTCCAGCGCATCTCCTCGGCGGGGAGCCGCGGCACGTACCCGAACGGGGAGAGGTCGCCCGTCCAGTCGGGGAAGCCGAGGACGGTGCCGAGGTAGCCGACGACGAACGCGTACACCGGCAGCGCCCACGCCGCCGCCGTCGCCCGCGGCAGCCAGCCGAACAGCACGGCCGTGACGCCGACGGTCACCCACAGCGCGGGGGCGTACGCGAGCGGCGCGAGCAGCAGGTCCAGGAAGAGGCCGCCGTCGCCGGTGGCCGCCGCGCCCGCCGCGCCGAAGCCGAGGCCGGACAGGGCGAGCAGCGCCGTGCCGCCCGCCATGGCGACGGCCAGGTGCGTGCCCGCCCAGCGGGTCCGGGACAGGCCGGTGGCCAGCAGGGGTTCCGCGCGCCCCGACGTCTCCTCGCTCTGCGGGCGCAGCGCCGCCATCACCACGTACACGGCGGCGACGACCGCGAGCACGATCATCACGGTCGACGCGAACGACTCGGTGACGCTCGCGCCGCCGATCTCCCGCAGGGCGTCCCGGAGTTCGGGGATGTCCTCGACCATGTCCGCCGCGTCGCCGAGGATCGACCCGTACATCATGCCGAGGAGCAGCAGCCCGGCGCCGAAGCCGGTGGCGGTGCCGCGGTGCAGCCGTACGGCGAAGCCCAGCGGGTGGGTGAGCGCGCGCGACGCCGCGGGGCGGCCGGGGCGGGTCGCGCGGAGGCCGGCGCCGACGTCGCGGCGGGTGCTGAGCCGGTACGCGACGGCGGTCGCGGCGGCGGCCAGCGCGAGGGCGGGCAGGAGGGGCCACCAGCGGTCGTCGACGTAGACGTACGTGCGTTGGGCCCAGCCGATCGGGGACAGCCAGCTCAGGGTGGCGTTCCCGACGTCGCCCGCGGCGCGCAGCGCGTACGCGGCGCCGATCGCGGCGAGCGCCATCCCCGACGCGCCCCGCGAGAACTGGCTGACCTGCGCGGTGATCCCGGCGACCGCCGCGAAGACGAGGCCGACGGCGGTGTGCGCGGCGCCGTACAGCAGCGAGCCGCCCCACGTCACGCCCTCCGCGCCGGACGCGCCGAGGCCGACGGCGAGGAGAAGGCCCAGCGCCGCGTTCGCGAGGGCGGCGGCGCAGAGGGCGGCGGTCAGCTGGGCGTGGCGGCCGACGGCGGCGGCGCGTACGAGTTCGGCGCGGCCGGTCTCCTCCTCGGTGCGGGTGTGGCGGGTGACCGTCAGCACGCTCATCAGGCCGACCATGACGAGGACGAAGCCGAGCATCTGGTGGCCCATCATGGCGCCGTGGCCGTAGTCGTCCAGGTAGTGGCCGGGGCCGGTCATGGCGAGTCCGGCGGGGCTGTCCATCGTCCCGGCGGCGGCCCGCCGGTCGGCGGCGTCCGGGTACTGCGTGGTGAAGCTGGACAGGGTGCCCACGGTGGTGAGCGTCAGGGCGCCGATCCACACGGGGAGCCGTACGCGGTCGCGCCGCAGGGCGAACCGGAGCAGCGGGTACGTGCCCGCCAGCGGGTGCCCGCCGCGCCGCGCCTGCCGCCCGGACGCGGGCGCGGGGCGCGGGGCGGCGGCGGTCGCGGCGCTCATCGCGGGGTCCCGGAGGCGGGGGTGGTGCCGGTACCGCCGACGACGTCACCGTCATCCACGGTCACGCCTCCGGCGTCGAGCACGTCGCCGTAGTGCCGGAGCATCAGCTCCTCCAGCGTCGGCGGGTGGCTGACGAGGCCGCGGACGCCGCTGTCGAGGAGAAGCCGCAGCGCGCGGTCCAGCTGCGGGCCGTCGACGGCGAAGTGCACGCGCCCGTCCGTACGGCGTACGTGGTGCACGCCGTCGATCTCCTCCAGCCCGGTGACGGGCCGGTCGGTCTCGGCCTCGACGGTCGTACGCGTCAGGTGGCGCAGTTCGCCGAGCGTCCCGGACTGCACGACGCGGCCGAGCCGCACGATGCTGACGCGGTCGCAGAGCTTCTCCACCTGGGCCAGGATGTGGCTGGACAGCAGGACGGTCCGGCCCGCGTCCTTGGCCTGCTGGATCACGTCCTGGAAGACGACCTCCATGAGCGGGTCGAGTCCGGCGGTGGGCTCGTCGAGGAGCAGGAGTTCGGCGTCGGAGGCGAGGGCGGCGACGATGGCGACCTTCTGCCGGTTGCCCTTGGAGTAGGTGCGGCCCTTCTTGGTGGGGTCGAGGTCGAAGCGTTCGAGGAGTTCGGCGCGGCGTCGGCGGTCGAGGCCGCCGCGCAGCCGGGCGAGCAGGTCGATGGCCTCGCCGCCGGTGAGGTTGGGCCAGAGTTCGACGTCGCCGGGTACGTACGCGAGGCGGCGGTGGAGCGCGACCGCGTCGTGCCACGGGTCGCCGCCGAGGAGCGTGGCCGTGCCGGAGTCGGCGCGCAGGAGTCCGAGCAGGACGCGCAGGGTGGTGGACTTCCCGGCCCCGTTGGGGCCGAGGAAGCCGTGCACCTCGCCGGTGGCGACGCTCAGGTCGAGTCCGTCGAGGGCGCGGGTGCGGCCGAAGGACTTGGTCAGTCCGGATACCGAGAGGGCGGTGGTGGCCTTCGTCATGGCTCCGAAGCTACGCTTACTTCAGAAATTTGTGAAGTTAAGGAAGCGTTAGGATCGTCCGTGTACGCGTGAACTGGGGAGATGCTGGAACGATGACCGCGCAGCACCACCCGGAGCGCCGACCGGAGGACTACGACGCGCGCGTCTCCCCCTTCGTCGAACGCTTCGCCGCGGACCTGACCGAGGCGGGCATGCAGCGCATGGCCGCCCGCGTCTTCGCCTGTCTGCTCGCCTCCGAACAGGGCGCGCTCAGCTCCGCCGAACTGTCCGAACGGCTCCGGTGCAGCCCGGCCGCCGTCTCCGGCGCCGTCCGCTACCTCTCGCAGGTGCACATGATCAGCCGCGAGCGCGAGCCGGGCTCACGGCGCGAGCGCTACCGGCTGCACCAGGACATCTGGTACGAGACGTTCACCAACCGCGACGCGTTCCTGGACCGTTGGACGGCGACGCTGCGGTCGGGCAGCGAGGCGCTGGGGCCGGACACCGAGGCGGGGCGGCGCGTACGGGAGACCACCGAGTTCTTCGACTACCTCAAGGGCGAACTCGGCGGCCTGCTCGAACGGTGGCGCGCGCAGCGCGACGCCACCGGCGGCGGGCCCGGCGGCGCGGAGCCGCCCCGCGCCCGCGACTGACCGGGCCGTACGCCGGGCGCGCACCGGCACCTCGTACGCCCGCACGCCGTACGCCCCGCCCCGGCACCCGCCCGCGCCGTACGCCCCGCCCCGCCCCGCACGCCCGCTACGGCGCCGGGGCCGCCGGGAGCGTCAGCCGCCACGCGCCCGCCAGCGCCCGCCAGGTGCGGACCCGGACCGGGCCGCCCACCAGCGCGTCCGCGCGGTAGCGGAAGTCCGGCCCGGAGACGGTGACGGTGTGCGCGCGCGCCCGTACCGGCGTGTCCGACGCCCGCCGCCGTACGACGACCTCCGCCAGGCCGTCGCTGCCCGGCGCCAACGACACCTGCGCCACCGGCCGGTCCAGGTCCGCGAGGAGCGTCCCGTCGGCCTCCACCCGGAGGCGCTGCGGGCCCCAGTCACCGCCCGCGCCTCCGTCGCCCTCGTGGCCCTCGTCGCCCTCGCGCGCGCCCGGTCCGACGAGCGACGCGAGCAGCGGCAGCGGCCGGGCCAGGGTCCGCGCCAGCGAGCGGTAGCCGCGGAGCGGCTGCGCCCGCGCCCACTTCGCCGCGTCCGCCCCGGCACCCGCGCCCGCGGCGCCGCCCGCGCCACCGCCGTACGCCGCACCCGTCCCGTACGCCTCGCCACCGCCGTACGCCCCACCCGCGCCGCCCGTCCCGCCCGGGGGCACGCACCCGCGCGCGCCGTCGCCGCACGCCCCGTCGCCGTCCCGTCCGCCGTCCGGCGAGCCGCGCGCGCCCTCGTACGGGCCGGGCGCGGGCGGCACCCGGAGGGTGCCGAGCACCACCCCGCCGCTGTCGTCGACGAGCAGGTCCAGCGGGTGCTCCGTCCCGTGCAGCACCGCGCGCGAGGCGGCGACGGCCGTCGTCGGCACGCCCAGCGCGGCGGCCAGCGCGATCCCCGCGGGCGGTCCCACCGGGACCATCGCCAGCGCGCAGGCGGCCAGGTCACGGTCGCGGTGCAGGAGGCGGACCGCACGCAGCAGCGCGCGGTCGTCGCCCACCACCACCGGGCACCTGCTGCCGCGACGCGCGAGCGCGCGGGCCACCTCCTCGGGGCGTTCCGGCAGGCACACCTTGGTGCCCGGGGCTCCCGCGCACAGCACGTCCCGGGCGATCCGTACGGACTCGGGGTCCGTCAGCCGCGCCCCCGGGTCGATGACCACCAGCAGGTTTGGAGCCGTCACCTTGTTCCTCTCTCGGGCGCTCCGCGCACACGGACCGCGCGCACGGACCGCCGGACCGAGCCGGAGCCGCGCACCCGCCGCGTGGCGGGCCGGGGTTCTCCTGTTCGCACCCCGGGAAACAGTTCCGGTAATCTCTCGGTGCAAGAGCCCCTGCCGCTGTTGCGTCAGGGGCTTGATCTATCTGGGGCACCGGTTCACGGCTCTCGCGATGGCGAAAGCGCCACGCACGTGGGACATGCCCCGCCCGGAAGGGGTGTACGCCTGTGCCCGCACTTGTGCTGCTCGGTGCTCAGTGGGGTGACGAGGGCAAGGGAAAGGCCACCGACCTGCTCGGCGGCTCGGTCGACTACGTGGTGCGCTACCAGGGCGGCAACAACGCCGGTCACACCGTCGTCGTCGGCGACGAGACGTACGCGCTGCACCTGCTGCCCTCCGGCATCCTCTCGCCGGGCTGCACCCCGGTGATCGGCAACGGCGTCGTCGTCGACCCGGCGGTCCTGCTCTCCGAGCTGAGCGGACTCGAAGCCCGTGGCGTGGACACCTCCAAGCTGCTGCTCAGCGGTAACGCGCACCTGATCACGTCGTACCACGAGACCCTCGACAAGGTGGCGGAACGCTTCCTCGGCAAGCGGAAGATCGGCACCACGGGGCGCGGCATCGGGCCGACGTACGCCGACAAGATCAACCGCGTGGGCGTCCGGGTCCAGGACCTCTTCGACGAGTCGATCCTCTTCCAGAAGGTCGAGGCGGCGCTCGACCACAAGAACCAGATGCTGGCGAAGCTCTACAACCGCCGCGCCATCGCCACCGAGCAGGTCGTCGAGGAACTCCTCGGCTACGCCGACCAGTTGCGCGGCTACGTCGTCGACACCACGCTCGTCCTGAACGACGCGGTGGACGCGGGCAAGGTCGTCCTCTTCGAGGGCGGGCAGGGCACCCTGCTGGACGTCGACCACGGCACGTACCCCTTCGTCACCTCCTCCAACCCGACGGCGGGCGGCGCCTGTACGGGGTCGGGGGTCGGGCCGACGAAGATCAGCCGGGTCATCGGCATCCTCAAGGCGTACACCACGCGTGTCGGCGCGGGCCCGTTCCCGACCGAACTGCTCGACGCGGACGGCGAGGCGCTGCGCCGCATCGGCGGCGAGCGGGGCGTGACGACCGGGCGCGACCGGCGCTGCGGCTGGTTCGACGCGGTGATCGCGCGCTACGCGACGCGCGTCAACGGGCTCACCGACTTCTTCCTCACGAAGCTCGACGTGCTCACCGGCTGGGAGAGCATCCCGGTCTGCGTCGCGTACGAGGTGGACGGCCGACGCGTCGAGGAACTGCCGTACAGCCAGAGCGACTTCCACCACGCGAAGCCGGTCTACGAGTACCTGCCGGGCTGGACCGAGGACATCAGCGGCGCGAAGACCCTCGGTGACCTGCCGAAGAACGCGCAGGCGTACGTGAAGGCGCTGGAGGAGATGTCGGGCGCCCCCATCTCGGCGATCGGCGTGGGGCCGGGCCGGGACGAGACGATCGAGGTCAACTCCTTCCTGTGACCGGGTGACCCGGCGCCTCACCGGCACGCGAACGGCCGGGTCCGCTCCCCACCACGGGGCGCGGGCCCGGCCGTTCGCGTGCCCGGCCGTACGCGTCGCCGCCGCCGTACGGCCCGTTTCACTGGTCGGACCAGGGAAAGCCGGGTCCGTTTCGCGGCCCCCTGCGGCAATCGCCACGGCCGTTTCCTTCACGGGCGCGAGAAAACGGTGCGGGTTGGCGTCGTGGGGTTGTTGCGCCGGTCACGCGGTGCCTTACTGGGTACGCGCTCGGCAGCTACGCGCGTCACACCGCGGACCACGTGTCCCCGGGCCGCGCGCGCTTCCCGCGTACTTCCGACGCACCACCGAACGGCAAACGGAAGGAAGCCGGATGACCCGCACCCCCCACACCACGGGCCGCACGCTTCGTCTCCTCGCCCTCGCCGCCGCCGGCGGCGCACTCGTCGCGACCGCCGCCGCGGCACCCGCCACGGCCGCGCCCACCGCCGCGTACCAGGGCTCCTGCCCGACCGACGCCCGGATCAGCCAGGGCTACAGCGACAGCCATGACGGCGTCGACCTCGCCAACGCCCTGGGCACGCCGATCTTCGCGGCCGGCCCCGGCACCGTCACCGAGTCCGGCCCGGCCAGCGGCTACGGCCAGTGGGTCCGGATCCGGCACGACGACGGGTCCGTGACCGAGTACGGGCACATGTACGAGCGTTTCGTCGCCGTCGGGGACACCGTGACCGGCGGGCAGAAGATCGCCTCGATGGGCAACGAGGGCCAGTCGACCGGACCGCATCTGCACTTCGAGGTGCATCTCGACGGCGGATTCGGTTTCGGGGACGACCCGTTGGCCTATATGTCCGAACGAGGCGTGCAACTTCCCTGCGTGCCGTAACCGACCGGCCCGTCGCCGTACGGCCGTGGCAGAACAGCCCGTCACCGTACGGCCCGGCGCCGTCCGGCGTCGCCGCCCCCACACGGCGGTCGCCGCCCGGCGCCCCACGCGGCGTCCCGCTCGACGCCGCACACGACCCCGGTGCCCCGCACCGACCCCGTCCCACCGGACGGGCTTTCCCGGCACCACGGGCGCACCCCCACGGGCGCCCGCTCCCCCCACTGCCGAAGGAGAGCACGACATGGCAGCCAACAGGAACGACAGAGACCACGCACACGGCCCGGCCGAACAGCCGGGCGCCCGGTCGCCACGGCCGCTCCCGTCCGCGTTCGACCGGCGCGCGGTGCTGCGCGGCGGTCTGGGCGCGACGGCGGCCGTCGGCGCGCTCGCGCTGGGCAGCACGGGCACCGCGCACGCAACCCCCACGGCGTACGCGGACCGGCTGTCCAGCGCGACGAGCGCGCGGCGGGGCGCACGCGCCGCCGCCGAGCCGCGGATCTACACCACCGCCGAGTGGAACGCGCGACCGCCGAGCGACGACATCGTCGTCCTCGACCGGAAGCCGACGTACATCGTGGTGCACCACACGGCGGAGCCGGGCAACAGCACGGACTACTCGCTGGCGCACGCCAAGCAGATCTGCCGCGACATCCAGAACTTCCACATGGACGGCAACGGCTGGTCCGACACCGGCCAGCAGTTCACCAACAGCCGCGGCGGCTTCGTACTGGAGGGGCGGCACAAGAGCCTCGACGTCGTACGCGGCGGTGTCCAGCACGTGCAGGGCGCCAACGTCGGGGACCACAACAGCGAGGTCATCGGCATCGAGAACGAGGGCCTGTACACGCAGGTCGACGTGCCCGCCGCGCTGTGGACCTCCCTCGTCGGGCTGGTCGGCTGGATCGCCGCGCAGTACGGCACGGCGCCCGCGAACATCCAGGGCCACCGGGACTTCAACTCCACGGAGTGCCCCGGCGACGTGCTGTACGGGCGGCTCCAGGAGCTGCGCGACGCGGTCGGCCTCGCCCTCGGCGTACCGTCCGCGCACCCCGCCCTGTGGCCGCTGCTGCGGCCGGGCGACTCCGGGCACCGGGTGCGCGCGGCGCAGCACCTGCTGCGCGCCAAGGGCTTCGAACGCCTGCCGGTGGACGGCCTGTTCGGCCCGGCCACCCGCCGGGCGGTCGCCACGCTCGCCGAACGGAACGGTGTGAAGCAGCACACGTGCGCCGCGTCGCACCACCGTACGACGGACGAGACGGGCTATCTCGGCTCGGACATCTGGCCGCTTCTCACTCCGCACGTTCGAGCCGGAGATAACGGGGAAGTCTCCAAAGCAGTCAGTACGCTGAAGGGCGCGACTCGCGAGGGTGTCCCCACGGACGCGCTCGGTGAGCGGGACTGGAAGCGTCTGCTCGCCTGAACGCCGGTGGGCCCGCCCCCAGGGAGCGGGCCGACCGGCCCCCGGTCGGGCGCACCGGCCGGGTGACCACGGAGGGGTCACCCGACCGGCACGCCGTCCCGGGGCGTACGGCTGGGCCCCGGCCGCTCCCGCGCGCGGGTCAGCGCAGCGAGTCCAGCAGCACCCCGAACGCGGGGGTGTGCGGCGTCATCGGCGCGTAGTGACCGCACGCCAGGAGATGCAGCCGCGCACCCCAGTCGTTCGCGTAGCGGCGGGACAGTTCGACCGGGACGGTCCGGTCCCCCGTGCCGTGCAGGATCTCCACCGGCACGCGCGGCATCTGCTTCATGGGGTCGGCGGCGTACAGCCGGTCCGACCAGCCGGGGGCCGTGTGCTCCAGGAAGTCCGCCACCGCGCCGTCACCGAGGCGCAGTTCGTGCGCGCGGGCCAGGTCCGCGACGGGTGACACCGCGAGGACGCGGGTCCGCGCGGCCCGTTCCCGCGCGGCGGCCGCCCACAGCGCGAGGTGGCCGCCCGCCGAGTGCCCGAGCAGCACGTGCGGCGGCTCACCGAGGTGCGTCAGCGCCGCGTCCACGTCCTCCGCGGTCGGCGGCCAGCCGCCGCCACCACCCGTACGGCGGTACTCGACCAGCTCCACCACGTACCCGTTCGCGGCCAACCCGGCGGCCAGCGGCGACAGATGGGTACGGTCGAACTTCTCCCGCCAGAAACCGCCGTGCAGCACGGTGATCCGCGGGCCGCCGCCCGCCGCCCCGTACACGTCCACGACCTGCGACGGATGCGGTCCGTACCGCTCCGTACGGTCCGGCGCCACCGGCGCGAGCCCGAGCAGCGCGTCCTGTTCCCCCGCGTCGTTCAACCGACGACCTCCCCCAGCGCACGCGCGGCGCGCTCCGCGTCCGCGAACGAAGTGTAGAGCGGGGTGAAGCCGAAGCGCAGCACGTCGGGCGGCCGGAAGTCCCCGACCACACCGCGCTGCGCCAGCGCGGCCATCACGCCCTCCGCGTCGGCGCAGCGCAGCGAGACCTGGCTGCCGCGCCGCCGCCGGAGCGCCGGGGTGAGGCTGTGGACGCGGCCGCCGCGCACGTACGCGCCGACGCAGCGCAGGAAGAAGTCCGTCAGCGCGAGGCTCTTGGCGCGTACGTCCGCGAGGTCGACGCCGTCCCACACCGTCAGCGCCTCCTCCAGCGCGAGCAGCGACAGGATCTCCGGGGTGCCGACGCGGCCGCGCGCGGCGCCGTCGGCGGGCACGTAGCCGGGGGACATCGCGAAGGGCTCGGCGTGCGAGTTCCAGCCGGGCAGCGGGGAGTCGAAGCGGTCCTGGAGGTCGCGGCGCACGTGCAGGTACGCGGGGGAGCCGGGGCCGCCGTTGAGGTACTTGTACGTGCAGCCGACCGCGAAGTCCACCCGCTCCGCGTCGAGTTCGACGGGGAGCGCACCCGCGCTGTGGCACAGGTCCCAGACGACGCGGGCGCCCGCGCGGTGGGCGGACGCGGTGATGCCGGACAGGTCGCCCAGCTGGCCCGTGCGGTAGTCGACGTGGTTGACGAGGGCGACCGCCGTGTACGGGCCGAACGCCTCCGCCAGCTCCGCCGCGGGCAGCGGGCGGAGCGTGGCGCCGGTGAGCCGGGCGGCGGACGCCGCGAGGTAGCCGTCGGTGGGGAACGTCGCCTCGTCGACCAGCACCTCGTGCCGTCCGGGCGCGTCCTCGCGCGCCATCCGTACGGCGGCGACGACCGCCTTGAACACGTTGACGCTGGTCGAGTCCCCGACCACCAACTGGCCCGGCGCGGCGCCGACGAGCGGCGCGATCCGGTCCCCGACCCGTTCCGGCGCGGTCCACCAGTCGGACTCGGACCAGGAGCGGATGCGCAGCTCGCCCCACTCGCGGGTCACGACGTCCGCGAGGCGGGCGGCGACGGCGCGGGGGAGGGCGCCGAGGGAGTTGCCGTCGAGGTAGACGGTGCCGTCGTCGACGGCGAACTCGCCGCGCTTGGCGGCGAGTCCGTCGGCGGCGTCCAGCGCGGCGGCCTCGGCGACGAGGTCGGCGGGGGTGCCGACCGGCGGGTCCACGGGCGGGGCGGGGGGCTCGTGGGGGCGCGGGGGCACGGGGGTCCCGTGGGGCTGCGGGGGGTCGTGGGGCTGCGGGGTCTCAGACATGGCTGCGCGCCGTCCACAGCTCGGGGAACACGTTCTTCGTGGCCCGCTTCTCCAGCCAGGCCACCCCCGCCGAGCCGCCCGTACCCGTCTTGCTGCCCATCGCGCGGCGGGTCGCCACCAGGTGGTCGTTGCGCCAGCGCCACACCAGCTCGGCCACCTCGGTCAGCGCCTCCCCGAGCCGTACGACGTCGCTGCCCGGGTCGCCCGCGTACGCCCGCACCCACACCGCCTCCACGGCCGGGTGCGGGTCGTGGCGGCGGGTCAGGTCGCGCGCCAGCACGTCGTCCGGCACGTCCTCGCCGCGCCGCGCGAGGTAGCGCAGCACCTCGTCGTACAGGCCCGGTTCGTGCAGCGCCTTCGCCAACTCGTCGTGCACACGCGGCGCGCCGCGGTGCGGCACCAGCATCGACGCCGACTTCTCACCGAGCAGGAACTCCATCCGCCGGTACATCGCGGACTGGAAGCCGGAGCCCTCCCCGAGGGCCGAGCGATACGCGTTGAACTGCCCCGGGGTGAGGTGCGCGAGCGGCTCCCAGGACGCGTTCAGCGACTGGAGCTCGTACGTCGACCGCTTCAGCGCGGCGAGCGCCACGGGCAGGTCGTCCCGGCGGAGCGCCTCGGCGGCGGTCTCCCACTCGTGCACGATGACCGTGAACCACAACTCCATGACCTGCGTGGTCACCAGGAACACCATCTCGCCCGGGTCGTCGGACAGCGGGTGCTGGAGATGGGTGAGGACGTCCGCCTGGACGTAGTCCTCGTACGGGGTGGTGCCGGCGAAGTCGAGCGCGGGGGTCTCCACCGCGTCGTCGGGGGCATCGGAAACGTGGGACATCGCTGTCTCCTCCATGAGCCTTCCGGGTAGCGGTCCGCTCCTTCCTGGAGGTGGTGGAGCCCCGGTCCCCTGGGCCGCGCCGTACGGACGGGGCCCACGAAGCATCATCAGCGAGGCGAGGGCCGGGGGCAAGGCCACCCCTGTGAGGCCATGGGCATATGCCCTCGGTCTCACGGGGGTGGCGGCCCCTCGGTCACGGCCCTGGGGCCGACCGCCCTACGACAGGGTCTCCGCCGCCGTCGGGGAGCTGTCCTTCAGGAACGTGGCGCAGCGCTCGTACTCCTCCTGCTCCCCGATCTCCTTCGCCGCGCGCGCGAGCGCGTGCAGGGCGCGGAGGAAACCGCGGTTCGGCTCGTGCTCGAAGGGCACCGGGCCGTGGCCCTTCCAGCCGCTGCGGCGGAGGGCGTCGAGCCCGCGGTGGTAGCCCGTACGGGCGTAGGCGTACGACTCGACGACACGACCGGCCTCGAAGGCGTCGTCGGCGAGCTGCGCCCAGGCCAGCGAGGAGGACGGGTACTGCGCGGCCACCTCGGCGGGCGCGGTCCCGGCGGCGAGCAGCTCGCGCGGCCCGGGGTCGTCGGGCAGATGCGTCGGGGGCGGACCCCCGAGGAGGTTCTCGTGAATGGGCATGGTCCCAGTCTGCCCCGCCCCGACGTGCCGCTGCCGCCGGGGGCGGGGCCTGGGACCGGCCCGGACCGCGTTACTTCAGCTTCGTACCGGTCGAACGGAGGTGGCCGCAGGCCAGCTGCACGCGCTCGGCCATGCCCTTCTCGGCGGCCTTGCCCCAGCTGCGCGGGTCGTAGACCTTCTTGTTGCCGACCTCGCCGTCGACCTTCAGCACGCCGTCGTAGTTGCGGAACAGGTGCTCCACGACGGGGCGCGTGAACGCGTACTGCGTGTCCGTGTCGAGGTTCATCTTCACGACGCCGTTCTCCAGCGCGGTGGCGATCTCCTCCTCCGTGGAGCCGGAGCCGCCGTGGAAGACGAAGTCGAACGGGGACTGCTTGCCGTACTTCTCGGCCACGCCCGCCTGGAGGTCCTTCAGCAGCTCGGGACGGAGCACGACGTTGCCCGGCTTGTAGACGCCGTGCACGTTGCCGAAGGAGGCGGCCAGCAGGTAGCGGCCCTTCTCGCCCAGGCCCAGGGCCTCGGCGGTGCGCAGCGCGTCGTCGACGGTCGTGTACAGCTCGTCGTTGATCTCGTGCGTGACGCCGTCCTCCTCGCCACCGGTCGGCGTGATCTCGACCTCGAGGATGATCCGGGCGGCGGTCGCGGCGGCCAGCAGCTCCTCGCCGATCGCCAGGTTGTCCTTCAGCGTCTCGGCCGAACCGTCCCACATGTGGGACTGGAACAGCGGGTTCTGCCCCGCGTCCACGCGCTCCTTGGAAATGGCGATCAGCGGACGCACGTAGCCGTCCAGCTTGTCCTTGGGGCAGTGGTCGGTGTGCAGGGCGATGTTGACCGGGTACTTCTTCGCGACGATGTGGGCGAACTCGGCCAGCGCCACGGAGCCGCTGACCATGTCCTTGCTGTACTGCCCGCCCAGGAACTCCGCGCCACCCGTGGAGATCTGGATGATGCCGTCACTCTCGGCGTCGGCGAAGCCGCGCAGCGCGGCGTGCAGCGTCTGCGTCGAGGTGACATTGATCGCCGGGTAGGCGAACTTGTCCGCCTTCGCCCGGTCCAGCATCTCGTTGTAGATCTCAGGGGTTGCGATGGGCATCTGTCCGCTCCTTGTGATGTCCGATATGCGTGGGCCCTGACCTGGGTGCCGAGTGACGTCACCGTCGGCCCCATCTTTCCAGACACCCTCACGGACTCCACCCCGGCGGGAGTTTCACGTGAAACCCCCGGTGGTAGGGCCCGGCGGCGGGGCCCGCCCACGGTGGGGGCGCAGCGGGTCAACCCCCGCCCGGAGCGCGGTCGTTCACCCCAGCCCGAGATCGCTCAGGTCGTACGGGTAGAGGTACGGCAGACCCGCCTCGCGCATCGCCCCGGCCGCGCCGCGCTCCACGATCGACGCCACCGCGACGACCTCCGCGCCCGCCTCGCGCGCCGCCTCGACGGCGGTGAGCGGCGAGTTCCCCGTGGTGGTGGTGTCCTCGACGATCAGCACTCGACGGCCCGCGATGCTCGGCCCCTCGATGCGCTGCTGGAGCCCGTGCGCCTTCCCCGCCTTCCGTACGACGAACGCGTCCAGCGAACGCCCGCGCGCGGCGGCGGCGTGCAGCATGGACGTGGCGACCGGGTCGGCGCCGAGGGTCAGCCCGCCCACGGCGTCGTACTCCAGGTCCGCGGTCACGTCGAGCATCACCTGTCCGGCGAGCGGCGCGGCCGTGCCGTCGAGGGTGATGCGGCGCAGGTCGATGTAGAAGTCGGCCTCGATGCCGGAGGAGAGGGTCACCCGGCCGTGCACGACGGCCTTGTCCCGGATCTGCCGCAGCAGTTCGGCCCGTACGCCCGTCGGGTCGTCGCCGTCGCTCACGTCACTCACACCACTCACGTCGTTCACGTCGCTCATGGCGTCGAGCCTATGACAGGTGCCGCCAGCTCCAGGTGGTGGCGATCTCCAGCGGCTCGATGGGGGTGACGAAGCGGGGCAGCGTGTTCAGCCCGTTGGGCGGGCCGGACTGCGGCTCGACACAGACGGCCTCCGGCTGCTCGTCGTAGACCACCACCCACTCGTCGCGGCCGGTCAGCCGCAGCTCCAGCTCGCCGGGCCAGGTCAGCGTCACGTCGACGCCCCGCGGCATGCCGAAGCAGTCGTCCCACGGGCCGGGGCGCGGTGCGACGCGCCGCCCGTTCGGCAGGTGGTCGGGGCCGCGCTCCTCCTGCCACTCGGCGTCGAAGTCGATCCGCACGTCCTCGCCGCCCGCGCCCAGGTTCCGGAGGAACCACGGGTGCCAGCCCGCCTGCGCCGGGAACGAGTCGCCCCGCGTCTCCACACCCAGCGTCAACGTCAGCCCCGTACCGTCCTCGGCCAGCTCGACGAGCTGCGTGACCCGGCCCTCCCAGGGCCAGGGCTCGGTCAGGTCGACGGTGAACGCGGCGGAGCGCCCGTCGGCGCGTACGGTGCGCCAGCGGGCGTTCCGTACGGTGCCGTGGAGGGCGTGCGGGTCGGCGTCGACCGGGAGTTGGAACAGGTCGGGGCCGTTGCGGAACCGGCCCCGGTCCGTACGGCCGCACCACGGCGCCATCACGAACGAGCCGTACCGCGCGCCCTGCCGCAGCAGCTCCGTACCGCGCGTCGTGAGCGAGGTCAGGCGGCAGCCGTTCCCGGGGTCGACGCGCAACTCGGTGTCCGCGGCGCGCAGTACGACGGCCGCGTCGGGGTGGTGACGGTCCATGGGGCCGACCCTAACCGGCCGGACCGCGCGGCGGCGGTCCGGCCGTACGGCGAGCGGCGTACGTGGCCGGCGCGCGTACGGGGCAGGGCGCGTACGGGGTGGCCGGTCAGCGGCGGCGGCGCAGGGCCCGGCCGAGGACCACCGCACCGGCGACGACCAGCGCGGCGGCCGGGGCCGCCCAGCGCAGGGTGGCGGTGGCGGCGGCGTCCTCCGGGGCGGGCACGGGGGCGTACCGGCCACGGGGCGGCGCGTGGTCGACCTCCTCGGCGCTGCGGCCGATCATGGTGCGCCGGGCGTGCGCCGCCTCGGCGGTCGCCTCCCCGGCGTGGTCGGCGTCGTCGTCCGTACCGGAGCCGGCGCCCGTGCCGTAGGTGTCGGCACCGGCGTCGGCGCGCGGGTCGAGGGACGGCGGCGGGATCTCGGCGTCGAAGACGCCGCCCGTGGTGGGCCCGGTGCCGGGCGCCGGGGCGTCGTCGGCGCCCTCCGGGGTGTCGGGTGCGGCGGGGGTGTCCGAGGGGGTCTCGGCGTCGGCCTCGGAGCCCGCGGGTGCCTCCGTACCCGCGTCCGCGTCCGTCCCGGCGGGCGGCTCCCCGGACGTACGGTCGCCGTCCCGCTCCGTCGTACCGTCGGCGCCGTCCCTCCCGGCGCGGTCCGCGTCGCCCTTCTCGGGCCCGGGGATGCCGGGGATCGCGCGGTCGTTGTCGTCGGGTTCCCCGATGCCGCCCGTGGCGCCCGCCGCCTCCGCGGCGCCGTCGGGCCGCGGCCCGTCCCCGGCGGGAGCCTCAGCCCCCGTCGTCCCGGACCCGGACTCCGGCGTACCCGTCGTCCCCGGCTCCGTGGCGCCGTCCGGCGTCTCGGCGCGCAGGCTGTCCGCGAGGGCCTGAGCGAAACGATCCAGCAGCCGGTGCCCGGCCGCCGTCGCCACCTTGGCCTCCAGGTCGGCGAGCCGCCCGTCACCGGTCGCCTTGCCGGTGCAGACGAGCCGGGTGCCCCGGCCGTCGTCCGCGAGTCGGGGCACGACCTTCAGCCGGACCTTCACCGTGCCGCTGCCCCGTACCTCCTCGCCGGTGCCCCTGGCGGTGAACCCGTCGCCCTGCGCGGTGATCCGGAGCCTGCCCCGGTACGTGATCGTGGAGCCGCCGACGCGGACCCGCAGCCGCCCTTCGACCGCGTCACCCGCGCCCTCGGCGGCGGCGAGCTGGAGGCCCGGGACGCAGCGCGTCACGCGGGTCCGCTCAGCGAGCGCGGCCCGTACGGAGCCGACCGGGAACGGGACGTACACCTCATGCTCCATAGGCCGGAGCCTACCCACCGCACCCCGCGCATGTGCCCGACCGCACATCCGCCGCGCCGCGCACCGCCCGCGCCCCGGCCGTACGACGCCCGTACGTACGTCACCCGCGCCCGTACGGCGCCCGCGCGGGCCGTCAGAACCGCGGCCGCATCAGGGACGACGGCGGCAGCCCGCCGATCCGCGCGCGTTGCGCCCGGCTCACCGCCTCCCGCAGCCTGCCGGGCGCGAGCGCCTCGGGCCGGGGCGGGTCGCCGTCGCGGCCGGTCGCGGCGACCCGTACGGGTGGTGGCTCCCCCGTGTGGTGCCCCGACGCGAGGACGAAGCTCCAGTGCCGCCGCCCGTTCCCCTCCCTGCGGTGCCCGCGGTCCCCGTCGGAGGTGTGCGCGGGTGTCCGGCCCGGCACGGCGTACGGGGTGGTGCGCAGGCCCGCGGCGCGCATCGTCGACTCCACCGTCCAGAAGGCGCGCGAACCGAGGTCCTGCGCGCCCGCGTGGACGACCACGCGCCCGCGCGGGGCCAGGACGCGGGCGGCGAGGCCGTAGAACTCCCGCGAGTACAGCTTGGTGTTCGCCGAGATGCGCGGGTCCGGCAGCGCCGAGACGATCACGTCGTACGTGCTGCGGGTGGCGGGACCGCGGGTGCCGGGGCCGCCGGGCGCGACATGGCCGCGGTCGGCGCGCGTACGGGCCCGGTCGCGCAGCCAGTCGAAGGCGTCGGAGGTGACGACGCGTACCCGCGGGTCCGCGAAGGCGGAACGGTTCAGCCTCCGCAGCTGCTCGTCCTCGCGGGCCAACTCGACCAGCGCGGGATCGAGTTCGACGACGGTCACCGACCGCACGTCCGGGTACGCCAGCGCCTCGCGCAGCGCGAGCCCGTCGCCGCCGCCGAGGATCAGCACGCGGGCGTGCGGGCCGCCGCTCATCGCGGGGCGCACCAGCGACTGGTGGTAGCGCTCCTCGTAGCGCGCCGCCACCCGCAGCCGCCCGTCGAGGAACAGCTCCAGCTCGCGCCGCCCGTCCCCCGTCAGGACGATCTCCTGCACGTCGGAGCGGGTGGCGACCCGTACGTCCGGCCCGTACACGGCCTCCCGCGCGGCCCGTTCGAAGGGCGCCACGAACACGGTGCCCACGAGCAGCAGCACCAGCACCACGCCGTTCACGGCGAGCAGGCTCCAGCGGCCGCGCCGCGACAGGTCCTGGCGGAACAGCCACAGCACGACGACGCCGCCCGCGACCGCGTTCACCACCCCGGTCAGCAGCGTGCCGGTCAACTGCCCGAAGAACGGCAGCAACAGGAACGGGAACATCAGCCCGCCCAGCAGCGCGCCCACGTAGTCCGCGGCGAACAGGTCCGCCAGCGCCACCCCCGGGTCCTGCGCGCGGATGCGCTGGATCAGCGTCATCAGCAGCGGCATCTCCGCGCCGATCAGCACCCCGATCGCGAACGAGAAGCCCACCATCGGCACCCGCGCCTCGTCGAACCAGGCGAACGCGGCGTACAGCGCCATCGCCGACCCCCCGCCCACGAGCGCGAGCAGCGCCTCGATCAGGCCGAAGCCGACCGCGGCGCGGGCGTACAGCCACTTGGCGAGCAGCGAGCCGACGCCCATCGCGAAGACCATCACGGACAGCACGACGGACGCCTGGGTGACGGAGTCGCCCACCAGGTACGCGGCCAGGGCGACGAGTTCCAGCTCGTAGACCAGCCCGCAGGCGGCGCACACGAACACCGAGACGAGCACGACACCGCGTCCGAACCCGGCCGGTACGGGCAGCCGCGCGGGATTGCTGGGCCGGTCGATCATGTGGGGAACCTACGTCACACGAACCGCGCACAAGTCGTCCACCCGAATGTTCCGTTCACACACACGGGAACACGCGAACTCCCGGGGGCGTACTCAGACCAACGCCTGTTCGGCCGCGTCGTGCGTACGTACGCCCACCCGCGTCCGGGTGGACACCAGCCGGCCCTCCTGCGGATAGGAATGCCAGGTGCGCCACGCGACCTGTTCGCCGTGCCGTTGGACGAGCAGCGCGGTGAAAGCCGTCGGACTTCCCGGAAAGGTGCCCGCGAGGCCGTTCGGATGGTCGGCCACGAGCGCGAGCAACTCCTGCGTGCGCCCCAGGAACGAACCGGCGGACAACGTCTCGACGCGCGCCGCGAACTCGTACTCCCACGCGCCTATGCGCTTCGACACGCCGAGCGGCAGCGGCGCCGTACTGCCGGGCATGCACGCCACCGTCTCCGAGCACGAGCCGTGCTCCTCGTCGAGCAGCACCTGGTGGGAGGCGCCGAGCAGGCGCAACCGCACGCGGGCGCCGGAGAGTTCCAGGTCGAGTTCGGCGAGCGCGGGCAACGGCTCGCGCCCCAGCGCCCAAGCGAGGTCGCCCGCGCGGGTGTCGCTGTACGCGGTCTTGAGAGAAGTGAGCATGGGTCGGCTCCGCAAGGCGCAGTTGAGGGTGGGATTCACCGAATCACGGAATGCGCCGGGACCACAGCGTTTTACCCATCTTCGCCGGGTTTCCATCCGCTTGGGGGCTCGGCTGCGCAACTGTTCAACTCGAAAGCCCACCAAGGGATTACGGCTCATCCGCGAGCAATCGTTTCAGGGAGCTCCGCGAACGGAGGCCCCGGTTTCGCGCGCCGCGGGAAAAGCAGCGCTCGCGGAGTCGTGCGCGCCCGCTCACGCCCGTCTGCGCCGGGAAGCGCGGGAAGCGCGCGGGGGACGGGCCGCGCCGGGGACGCGTGGATCGCCGCGGCCCCGCTGCCCGTGGGCCCCGACCGCCGCCCGCGGCGCGTCCGGTGGCCGCGGCGGGCACGTCGGCCCCGACAGCCCCACGGTGATCATCCCCGCGGCCATGGCGTCCCCCTTCGTCCGACCGGCTACCCACCACACGTCGCGCGAGTGATAAGACGGAACGTTCCCGCTGAACTCCGGTTCAATCCCTCCGTGTTGACACTGTGTCGCATTGCGCACCGCCGCAGGCCGGGCAGTCCGTACGGCGGCCGAAGCGGTCGACGGCGGGCTCCTCGGGCCGGACGAGGTTGAGACCGAAGCGGAATCCCGGCTCCATGGCCGGGACCCCGGTCAGCAGCGCGAGCGCCGCGTGCGCCAGCAGGCTGCCGGAGAGCCCGGCGGTGACGGCGTTGACCGGGTTCCACGGCATGCGGGGCGAGGCGGCCTCCTCCCCCTGGTCCGGGCCCAGCCGCAGGTCGCGGCGTTCGCGGTCGCCCGCGCGGTGGCACTCCCAGCAGGCGCCCCGGCCCGGCACGTGGACGCCGACGGAGACCAGCGGGCCGCGGTAACCGCCGTCCACCCACGGCGTACCGGCCGCGAGACAGGCGGTGTTGGCCCAGCCCCGTACCTCCGCCGGGTGGTCGGCGCACAGCGCCAGCAGGTCGTAGCCGGGGGCCAGCAGGGCGGCGAGGTCGTCCGGGCCGCCGACGGCGCGGCGCTCGCCGGTGACGGCCACGTCGGAGTTGAGCGCGCGCAGCGACGCGAGGGCCGCGTCGAGCTTGGGGCAGCCGATGTCGTCCTCGCGGAAGAGGAGTTGCCGGTTGAGGTTGGACAGCTCCACGACGTCCGGCTCGACGCAGTGCAGCAGGCCGACCCCGGAGGACACCAGGGCCTGCGCGGCGAAGCTCCCCGTCCCGCCGACGCCGACGAGCAGCACCCGGGACCGGCGCAGCCGCAGCTGCAACTCCCAGGCGCTGGCGCGCGGTTGGCGGTCCATCCAGCGAAGCAGCGGAACGCCCTTGGCGTAACGATTGTGCTCCCGCTCGGACAGCTCGACCGGCGGCCCCGCCCCCGCGTCCTCCAGGAAGCCCGCCGCCAGCAGCTCCCCCATCGCCTCCACCACGTCGGCGGCGGGCAGCCACGGGTGCCGCACCCGTACGGCCGCGGCGACCTCCGCCGGGGAACGGGCGCCGTCCATCGCCTCCGTGAGCGTCCAGATCCAGCCGTCGGGGTCGCTGATCTCGGCGCCGAGACCGTAGATGACGCTGCCTATGCGGATATTCCCGTCCACGGTCCGGTACGGCCGATGCTCGGGCTTGACCCGCGGTTTTCGTATCGCGTCGATTGTCACCGCCACGCGTTTTCCCCGTCCCTTCGCCCTCGCGACCGAAAGACATCTTGACACTGTGCCCAGCGCCATGGACTACTGACAAGGCTGCACCACACAAACACGCCAGCGCGGTCAACCGGTCCTTATCCTGGGCCGGTTGAAGTGGAAGGAGCCGGAAGTGGCCCAGAAGATCCAGATAAGGCCGCTCGAAAAGAAAGAGACCACCGGACTCAGCGGCACCAGTAACAGCTGACCGGCCCGGGGCGCCCCCGTCGTGTTCGGGGGCGTCCACGGACCGCCCTCGCGCCTTTCGGTCGTTTCTGCCCGACTGTTCCTCTGCTCCGCGCCACCGCCCCCCGCCCGCTGAGAAATCGCCCGCAGAGAGCCCGGCAGAGAAGTGAGGCATTCCCCCGTTGAGCGAAACCCTGCGCCCGCACGGTGTCCCGCCGTTCAACGACTATCCGACCGTGTCGGAACTCCACTTCCGCGCCCGCGCGTTCGCCTCCCGCCATCCCGCACGCACCGGCGTACGCCGGGTCGGCACCTCGCGCGCGGGCGAGGAACTGCTGCTGCTGTCCGTGGGTACCCCGGATACGGCCCCCGACACCCGGCACGGCCCCGGTGTCCGCGCGCGCCCCGACGGCCACCGCGACGTGCTGGTGGTCGCGGGGCCGCACGCCAACGAACGGGTCGGCGGCGCCACCGCCCTGCGGCTGGCCGAACACGTCGTGGGCGAAAGGCCGTTGCGCGGCGACGGGTCCCACGACGTCCGCTGGCACTTCCTGCTCTGCCTCGATCCGGACGGCGCCCGGGTGAACGAGCACGGGGCCACGGGAACGGATTCCGCGACGGTCGCGGGAACCAGCCGGAACACCCTGCTCGGCTACCACCGGCCGTTCTTCCGGCCCCCCGGAAAGGAGCAGCCGGAATGGGCGCCCTCCCTCACCGGAAACGACGGTGAATTACTCCCGGAAAGCCGCGCCCTGCTCACCGTCATCGACGAAATACGCCCTTTCCTGCAATGCTCCCTGCACGCGAACGACGTCGGCGGAAGCTGGGTCCAACTCACCCGCGCGGTGCCCGGATTGCCGGAACCGTTCGCAAAGTCCGCCGCGGATCTGGGAATCCCGGTCGAGATCGGCAGCATCGACACGCTGTATTGGCCGAGTCCCGGCCCCGGGGTGTTCGTGATGCCCGAACCGGGCGTTCCCGAACGCCTCGCGAGCCTCCAGGAGGACGCGGCGCGCTCCACCTGGTACCACCCGCACCGGTACGGCGGCATGACGGCCGTCGTGGAGGCGCCGATGTGGGCGAGTCGCCTGGTGGACGACTGCACGCCCGTGCCCGACCCCGGGCCCGCCGTACGCGGCGCCGCGCTGCGGCTGCGGCGGCGCGGGCGGCGCGTCGCCGCGTTGCTCGACCGCGCGCGCCCGCTGGTGCCCGTCGAGCACGCGCCGGTGCTGCGTGGCGCGGAGGCGGCCGTGGAGGTGTGCCCGGGGCTGGCGGACGACTGGACGCGCCTGTCGCGGGCGCAGGCACAGGCCCGGGTGCCGGGCCCGGACGCGGCGCGGGTGCCCGCGCCGGGGTGGGCGGGGCTCGGGGCGGGGGCGACGGTGGTCGGCGGGGCGGCCGGTGGCGGCCGACGGCCGGGCGCGTACGGGGAGACGGGGCGCGGGGGCACGGCGTACGGGGACGTGGCCGGAGGCGTGGCGGCGCGCGGCACCCGTACGGCACCCGGCCCGCGCCCGTACGCGGGACCGGGCGGCGCGGGCGCCCGTACGGGCCGGGGCGCGGACGGTGCGGACGGCGCCGGGACGGGCGCCGGGGTGCCCGCGCCACCCGCGCTCACCGCCGGGCACCTCGCCTCCTTCGCGGGTGTCACCTGGCGCATCCCGCTGCGCGCCGCCGCGATGCTGCTCGGCGCGCTCGACGGCGTACCGGGCCGCGCCGCCGGGGAGTTGCGGGCGGAGCTGGCGGGGATCGTGTCGGCGTGGTGCGCGGCCTTCGAGTGCGAGTTCCAGACGCGCTGGGTGCCGCTCGACGACCAGGTGCGGCACCAGGCGCGTACGGTCCTCGCGGTCCTCGACCGCGTCGGCCACGGTCGTGCGTGAGACCCGTACGCGCCGGGCCGGTCGTCGGGGCCGGTCGTCGGGCCGGTCGTCAGTCGGGGAGGTGGCAGACGGCCTCCACGTTGTTGCCCTCCGGGTCGCGGACGAACGCCGCGAAGTAGCACGCGTGGTACTCGGGGTGGAGCGCCGGGGCGTGCAGCGTCTCCGCGCCCGCCGCCGTCGCCGCCTCGTGGAAGGCCACGACGGCCGCCCGGTCGGCGGCGGTGAACGCGACGTGCGTCTCGCGCGGCGCGCCGTCCGCCCCGGCCGGTCCGATCCAGAACGTCGGCCGGTCCCCCACCCCGTACCCGACGACCGGCCCGAACTCCCGCACCCGGCTGCCGCCGAGCGGCGCCAGCACCGCGTCGTAGAAGGCCCCGACGGCCCGGGGGTCCCGCACCTGGAGCGACATGTGATCGATCATGCCGGGCAGTCTGGCAGCCGCCACCGACAATCCACGGGCGCGCGCGGCCCGAAGCGCGCCGCCCCGCGCACCCGGCCCCCGGCGCCGCGCGCCCTCAGCCGAAGTCCGCGGCGTGCGCCGCCGCGTACGCCGCGAACGACCGCGGCGCCCGCCCGGTCAGCTCCTCCACCGTGTCCGTCGTACGGTCCTCCGCGCCGCGCGCGATCCCGTCGTCCAGGTCCGCCAGCAGCTCCGCGTACGGCACGGGCATGTCCCGCGCCAGCCGGTCCCGCAACTCCCCCCGGGACAGCGGCCGGTGGCGTACGGGCCGCCCGGTGATCCCGGCGACGACGGCCGCCACGTCGGCGTAGCCGAGGGCGTCCGGGCCGGTGAGGACGAGGTCGGCGCGGGGCGCCACGGGGGCGGTGAGGGCGTGGGCGGCGACGGCCGCGATGTCGGCCGCGTCGATGAAGCCGACGCGGCCGTCCCCCGTCGCCGAGACGATCTCGTCCGCGCCGCGGATGCTCTCCGCGTGCGGGTGCCCGCCGGTGAAGTTCTGCATGAACCACGACGGCCGCAGCACCGCCCACTCCTCGTACGTGTCCGCCAGCGCCCGGTGCACCGCCCCCAGCCCCGGGCCACCGGCCGGGACGGCGCTGGAGCTGAGCAGCACCGCCCGGCGCACGCCCGCCGCGCGCGCCCGCGCCAGGAAGGGCACCATGACGGCGTCCGGCTCCGGGTCGTAGGCGGGCGCGACGAGGTACACGCGGTCGGCGTCGCGCAGCGCGGCGTCGTACGTGCCGGGGTCGGCCCAGTCGAAGCGGACGGCGCGCACGGGCGCGTCGGCGGGCGCGTCGGCCGTACGGGCGCCGGGGTCCGTACCGGTGCCGGGGACCGTCGCGGCCCCGCGGCTGGCGGCCGTGACGGGGTGGCCGAGGGCGGCGAGGCGCCGGGCGAGGGGGCCGCCGGTGTTGCCGGTGGCGCCGGTGACCAGGACGCGGGCGGCGGCCGGTGCCGTACGGGCGCTCACGCGGCGGTGCCCTCGGCGGCCGTGGCGTCCGTGGCGTCCTCCGCGTGCCAGGAGTCGGGCAGGCCGAGCGGGTTCCAGTAGTCGCGGTAGTGGTGGAAGCGGCCGTTCCGTACGGTCACCACGGCCACGTACGCCATCTCGTACGGGCTGTCCGTGACCACCAGCCGACCGGTCGCCCGCATCTCCACCACGATCGTCCCGGGGTCCTGCGTGCGGTGGATCTCCAGGTGGGGGATGGCGCGCAGGTCGACCTGGTCCGGGTACTCCCGCATGTACGCGGCGACCTCGGCCCGGCCGTCCAGCCGGGAGGGCGCGCGGGGCGGGGCGAAGGGGAACTCCATCGTCCCGTCCTCGTCCCAGAGGGCCACCCAGCCGTCGATGTCCTTGTCCAGCAGCAGGCGCAGCCCGTGCCGGAACAGCTCGGCGGGGTCGGCGAGTTCCGCGCGTTCGGCGTGATCCGCGTGTTCGGCGTGCTCCGCGGGCTCGCCCGGCACCGCCGGGTCCGTGGGGGTGTCCGGCGTCGTGTGCCCGGTGCGTCGTTCGCTCATGGTGTCCCGTCCCGTCCGTGCGGATAGAATGCGGACCGTCAGTCCGCTTCAACCCCCAACATACGGACCGTCAGTCCGTTTAGCAACCGGAAGGCCCCGCGCCCATGCCCGACCGCAGGCCCCGAGCCGACGCCGTACGCAACCGCGAGACCGTCCTCGCCGCCGCCGACGCCCTCTTCACCGACTCCGAGAGCGCCCGTACCGTCTCCATGGACGACGTCGCCGCCGCGGCGGGCGTCGGGAAGGGCACGCTGTTCCGCCGGTTCGGCGACCGCGACGGCCTGGTCCGCGCCCTGTTCGAGGCGCGTACGGACTCCCTCCGGCAGGCCGTCGAACACGGCCCGGCGCCCCTCGGGCCACGGACCGCCCCCCGCCGCCGCGTCCTCGCCCTCCTCGACGCGCTCCTCACGTTCAAGCTCGCGAACCGCCACCTCTCGCGCGCCCTGGAGGAGACGGGCAGCGGCAGCCCGTACGAGGCCACCCACTACACCTGGTGGCACGGCACCCTGCGCGACACCCTCCTGCTGCTGCGCGGGCCCGCTTCGCGCGAGGACACCGGCGCGCCCGAGGCGCCCGAACAGCCCCTCGACGCCTGCGCGTTCACCGCCCACGCCCTGCTCGCCGCCGTACGCGCCGACCTCGTCGAGCACCTGCTCGGCGCGGAGGGGGCGTCGCCCGAGGCCGTACGCGCCCAGCTCGCGGCGTACGCGGCGCGGGTCCTCGACGCGGACGGCGCCCCCTGACCCGTACGGCCCGCGCACCCGCCCGGCGTCCCCGGCCCCACCCCGCCCGAGCCCTGTTGAGGAAGCCCGCGGCTTCCCCGAGGATGGCGGCCATGACCGCCACGCCAGGACGCCCGCCGCTCAACCGCCGCCTCACGGAGTTCGGCTCGACGATCTTCACGGAGATGTCCGCGCTCGCCGTCCGCACCGGCGCGCTCAACCTCGGCCAGGGCTTCCCCGACACCGACGGCCCCGAGTCCGTACGGGAGGCGGCCGTACGGGCGCTGCGGGACGGCCGCGGCAACCAGTACCCGCCCGGCCCCGGCGTCCCCGAGCTGCGCCTCGCCGTCACCGAGCACCAACGGCGCTTCCGCGGCCTCGACCTCGACCCCGACACGGAGGTCCTGGTCACCGCGGGCGCCACCGAGGCGATCGCCGCCTCCATGCTGGCCCTCCTGGAACCGGGCGACGAGGTCATCGCCTTCGAGCCGTTCTACGACTCGTACGCCGCCTCCATCGCCATGGCCGGCGCCACCCGCGTCCCCCTCACCCTCCACGCCCCGGACTTCCGGCCCGACCTCGACGCGCTCCGGGACGCCGTCACACCCCGCACCCGCCTGCTCCTCCTCAACTCGCCGCACAACCCGACCGGCATGGTCCTCACCCGCGCCGAGGCCACCGCCCTCGCCGAACTCGCCGTCGCCCACGACCTCCTGGTCGTCACCGACGAGGTCTACGAACACCTCGTCTTCGACGGCGAGCACGTCCCGCTCGCCTCCCTGCCCGGCATGCGCGACCGCACGGTGTCCATCTCGTCGTCCGGCAAGACGTTCTCGTACACCGGCTGGAAGGTCGGCTGGGTCACCGGCTGCCCGGAGCTGGTGGCGGCGGTGCGGACGGCGAAGCAGTACCTGACGTTCGTCAGCGCGGGCCCGTTCCAGTACGCGATCGCGGAGGCGCTACGGCTCCCCGACGCGTACTTCCACGACTTCCGCGAGGGGCTGCGCGCGAAGCGGGACCTGCTCGCGGACGGGCTGGCGGAGGCGGGGCTGGCCGTCCACCGGCCGCAGGGCACGTACTTCGTCACCGCCGACATCTCCCCGCTCGGCGAGAAGGACGGCGTCGCCTTCTGCCTGGCCCTGCCGGAACGCTGCGGCGTCGTCGCCGTACCCACCGCGGTCTTCTACGATGACCCGTCGGCGGGCCGCTCGCTGATCCGCTTCGCGTTCTGCAAGCGGGACGAGGTGCTGCGGGAGGCGGTCCGCCGCCTCAAGGGGCTGACGGGCTGACGGGCCCGGCGGGCGTACCGGCGGCGGGCGTACGGGCGCGGGCACGGCAGCGCCCCCGGAGCGGCGCGAACGGCCGCCGGGGGCGCTGTCGTGGGAGCCGGGGCCGCCGGGGGGGGCGACTCAGCTCTTGCCGGTGTCCTCACCGGGCTGGTCGTCGGCGTCCTTGCCGGACGCGTCCGCCTCGGTGCCGGACTCGGCGGCGGCGTCGGCGGCGTCCGCCTCAGCGCCGGCGTCGGCGTCCGAGCCGGACCCGGCGTCCTTCTCCAGGCCGAGCTGCTCGACGAGCCACTTGTCGAACTCGATCGACGCCCGCACCCAGCTGACGGTGCTGGACACGAAGTGCTCCAGCGAGACACCGGTGCCGATCATCATCTGCGCCTCGCCGATGAGCCGTACGGTGCCGTCGTCGTGCGTGTGCGTGTAGACCTTCGGCCACAGCGTGCGGCGGTTCCAGTCGTCGATCGACTCGAGCAGCGGGAGCTTCTCGTCGATGGAGTGCGGGCGGTCGTAGAACGTCCGCACCGAGAACACCCGCTGGTCGCCCTCGCCACGGAACATGAAGTACGTGCGGAATTCCTCCCAGGGCGCGGCGAGGTCCCCCTCGTCATCCACGACGTACTTCAGCTCCATCTGGTCGAGGAGCTGCTTGACCAGGTCCTGGTCGGGGATGACGGGGCCGGCCGGGCCGCTCGCCTGCTGCGGGTCGGGCTGCTGGCCCCCGAAATTCGGAATCGAGGACGGGTCGATGCTCACCGTGGAATTCCCTTCATACGGTTCCGGCCATCCTCTCCCATGACGGCCCGGACAACGCAAGCGTGTGCCCGGACGACCTGCCGCCCGGGTGCAGAAAACCTTCCCCCGCCCCACACGCACCACGCGCCCCGTCCCCGAGGGGAAGAGGCGCGCGGCGCGTACGGGTACGGGTGGTCCCGCGTGGCCGGTCAGACGCGGGGTGCCGCGCGACCGGCCGGACGTGACCGGGTCAGGCGGTGTGGAGCGTGAGGCCGTACTTGCTCAGCACCGGGTTGAGGGGTTGGAAGAAGGTGGTGCCGCCGCTGGAGCAGTTGCCGGAGCCGCCCGACGTGATGCCCTGCGCCTGGTCACCGCTGATGTACGAGCCGCCGGAGTCGCCGCCCTCGGCGCAGACGCTCGTCTGCGTCATGGAGTAGACGGGACCCTGCGAGTAGTTGACGGTGACGTTCTTCGCCTGGATGTTGCCGCAGTGCCAGTGCGTGGTGGAACCGGAACGGCAGATGGAAGCGCCGATCGGGGCCTCGTTCGAGCCGCGCACGAGCTGGTCGGAGACGGTGCCCCAGCCGAGGACGACGGGCTCGGTCCACCAGCCGTTGGCGACGTTGACCCACGCGTAGTCGTTGCCGGGGAAGGTCGAGCCCTGGAACTCGCCGATCCGCGAGCGGTCCCAGCCGTTCACGGCCTGGCCCTTCGGGCCGCAGTGGCCCGCCGTGACGAAGCCGCCGTGCACGGAGAAGCCGATGGAGCACCGGACGTTGCCGGTGTAGTACGGGTCGCCGCCGACCGTACCGGCCGCGGTCGTACGGGGTGCCTCCGCGACCTTCGCCACGGTGACGGGGCCGCTCTCGCGCGCGTCCGCGACGAACGCGCGGACGTCGTCGTCCGACTCCTTCGAGTCGACGACGTTCACCACGACGCGGTTCGTCCGGTCGTCGACCTGCCAGCTGCTGACTCCCGCCGGCACGGAGAGCTTGTCGATCTTCTTCATCGTCGCCGCGAGCCGCTTGGCGCTGTGCTCCACGACGCGGACGCTCGCACCGGTCTTCCGCACGGCGTCGGCCTTCGCCTCGTCGGTGACGGCGACGGCGAGGGTGTTGCGCTCCGTGTCGAACCAGGAGCCGCCGTACGACGCGCCCGCCGCGCGCCGCGCGTCGTCCTGGGCGGCCGTCGCCTTCTTCTCGGCGGCGAGGCGGACGGTGGCCTGCTTCTTCGTCAGCCCCAGGTCGCGCTGCATCGCGGAGAGCAGCGCGTCGGAGGCGGGCTTCGCCGCGGCCGAGGTCGAAGCGGAGTCGGAAGCGGAATCCGCATCGGAGGTGGTGGCGGTGGCGGTGGGGATGAAGGCCGCGGCGGCCAGGCCACCGGCGACGAGCATCGCGGAAACGCGGGCACGCAGGACTGTCTTACGTCTCATACGTCTCAAGGGAGGAACCCTTCTGTGTTCCAGGAAGTGGGGTGGAACAGCAGACAGTTGAGAGCGCTCTTAACCGATGCCAGCTGGAGCGTAGCCCCGCGCCATTTGCCAGGTCCATACCAGTGGCGACGTGAATTTCGGGCGCCCCGGACGCGGGTCGCGCGCGGGCGACGGGTGGACGACGGGCGCGGTGGGCGTCCCGTACCGCACCCGTCACGGCCCGTCGCCGTACGCCCGCCGCGGCCCCCGGCTCCGGCCGCCCCCGCGCCCGTCACCGGACGGGAGGCGGCACCCGCGTCACCCCTCCGCCCGCGCCACGCTCAACCCCTCCCAGCCGTCGACGCGGTCCACCCGCACCGTGTCGCCGTCCCGGACGTCGCCCGCCAGGATCTCCCGCGCCAGCTGGTCCCCGATCGCGGTCTGTACGAGCCGCCGCAGCGGACGCGCCCCGTACGCCGGGTCGTTGCCCTCCTCGGCCAGCCAGTGCAGCGCCGCCGGGGTGACGTCCAGGGTGAGCCGCCGGTCGGCCAACCGCCTTTGCAGCGCCTTCAGTTGGAGCGCCGCGATCCGGCCCAGCTCGTCCGGGCCCAGGGCGTCGAACACCACCACGTCGTCCAGCCGGTTCAGGAACTCCGGCCGGAACGACGCCCGTACGGTCTCCAGCACCTTCGCCTTCTTCGCCTCCGGCTTCTCCAACTGGTCGACCAGGAACTGGCTGCCGAGGTTGGAGGTGAGGACGAGGATGGTGTTGCGGAAGTCGACCGTACGGCCCTGCCCGTCCGTGAGCCGACCGTCGTCGAGCACCTGGAGCAGGATGTCGAAGACGTCGTGGTGCGCCTTCTCCACCTCGTCCAGCAGCACCACCGTGTACGGCCGCCGCCGCACCGCCTCGGTGAGCTGGCCGCCCTCCTCGTAGCCCACGTAGCCGGGGGGCGCGCCGACGAGCCGGGCGACGGAGTGCTTCTCGCCGTACTCGCTCATGTCGATGCGGACCATGGCCCGCTCGTCGTCGAAGAGGAAGTCCGCGAGCGCCTTGGCCAGTTCGGTCTTGCCGACGCCCGTCGGGCCGAGGAAGAGGAACGAGCCCGTGGGCCGGTCCGGGTCCGCGACACCCGCGCGCGTACGGCGTACGGCGTCCGACACCGCCCGTACGGCCTCCGTCTGGCCGATCAGCCGCCTGCCCAGCTCGTCCTCCATCCGCAGCAGCTTCTGCGTCTCGCCCTCCAGCAGCCGCCCGGCGGGGATGCCCGTCCAGGACGCGACGACGTCCGCGATGTCGTCCGGACCGACCTCCTCCTTCACCATCGTCTGCTTGGCGGCGTGCCCGTCGTCCCCGCGCTGCGAGGCGGCGGCCTCCTCCTCGGCGGCGCTGGCCTCCTCCAGCTCCCGTTCCAGGTCCGGGATCTCGCCGTACAGCAGCTGGGAGGCGCCCTCGAAGTCGCCGTCGCGCTGGGCCCGTTCGGCCCGGCCGCGCAGCTCGTCGAGCTTCTCCTTCAGCTCACCCAGCCGGTTCAGGCCCTGCTTCTCCTTCTCCCAGCGGGCGTTCAGACCGCGCAGCTCCTCCTCGCGGTCGGCCAGCTCACGGCGCAGCCGCTCCAGCCGCTGCACGGAGCCGGGGTCCGTCTCGTTCGCGAGGGCCAGCTCCTCCATCCGCAGCCGGTCCACCGCACGCTGCAACTCGTCGATCTCCACCGGCGACGAGTCGATCTCCATCCGCAGCCGCGACGCCGCCTCGTCTACCAGGTCGATGGCCTTGTCCGGCAGGAAGCGGGACGTGATGTAACGGTCCGAGAGCGCCGCCGCCGACACCAGCGCGCCGTCCGCGATCTGCACCTTGTGGTGGGCCTCGTACCGCCCCTTCAGCCCGCGCAGGATCGCGATCGTGTCCGGCACCGTCGGCTCCGCCACCAGCACCTGCTGGAAACGGCGCTCCAATGCCGGGTCCTTCTCGACCCGCTCGCGGTACTCGTCGAGGGTCGTCGCGCCCACCATCCGCAGCTCGCCCCGGGCCAGCATCGGCTTCAGCATGTTGCCCGCGTCCATCGCGGAGTCGCCGCCCGCGCCCGCGCCGACGACGGTGTGCAGCTCGTCGATGAACGTGATGATCCGGCCGTCGCTGGACCGGATCTCCGCCAGCACCGTCTTCAGCCGCTCCTCGAACTCCCCCCGGTACTTCGCGCCCGCCACCATCGCGCCGAGGTCCAGCCCGACCAGCCGCTTGTTCTTCAGCGACTCGGGCACGTCGCCCTTCACGATCCGCTGGGCCAGGCCCTCCACCACGGCCGTCTTGCCCACGCCGGGCTCGCCGATGAGCACGGGGTTGTTCTTCGTGCGGCGCGACAGCACCTGCACCACGCGGCGGATCTCCTGGTCCCGGCCGATCACCGGGTCGAGCTTGCCCTCGCGGGCGGCGGCGGTGAAGTCCGTACCGAACTTCTCCAGCGCCTTGTACGTCCCCTCCGGGTCCGCGTTCGTGACCCGCTGGCCGCCGCGCGACTTCTCGAACGCGTCGAGCAGCTTCCGGTCCGTCGCCCCCTGCGCGCGCATCAGCTCCGCGACCGGGCCGCCCTTCGCGGCGACGCCGATGAGCAGGTGCTCCGTCGAGACGTAGTCGTCGCCCAGCTCCTTGGCGTGCCGCGCGGCGTCCGCGATCACGGCCAGCAGCGCGCGGTCCGGCTGCGGGCGGCTGACGGTCGAGCCCCGCACGCTGGGCAGCGCGGCGAGCCGCCGCTCGGCGTCCGCGCGCAGGGCCGCCTGGTCGACGTCGACGGCGGCGATCAGGTCCTGCACGTTCTCGTTGTCCTCGCCCTCCAGCAGGGCGAGGAGGAGATGGACCGGGGTGATGTCGGGGTGCCCGCCGGTGACGGCCTTGTCGTTGGCCGCGCTGATGGCGTCCCGGCTCTTGTTGGTCAGCTCGGCGTCCACTGTGCTGCGTTCCTCCTCGTCCCGTGGCGTACGGCTGGTGCGCGGCGCCGTCCGTGCGGCGCTCCGGTGCTCACTGACTGATGTGACTTGCCATGTTCAACCTGCAACAAGTTGAGTCTATTCCACTCAACTCACGAGCGGCTACATTCGTTCCCCGTGACGACCACCGAGGACCCGGCGCTCCTCGCCTTCTGGCGCGAGCCCCACCACTCCACCCTGACGACGTTCCGGCCCGACGGCACGCCGCACGTGGTACCCGTCTCCGTCACGTACGACCCGGAGACCCGTACCGCCCGCGTCGTCGCCAGCGGAGGCAGCAAGAAGGTGCGCAACGTACGGGCCGCCGGGCCCGACGGCATGCGCGTGGCGCTCTGCCAGGTGGCAGGGCGCCGGTGGTCGACCCTGGAGGGGCGCGCGACCGTACGCACCGAGCCGGAGCTGATCGCGGACGCCGAACGGCGCTTCGCGGAACGCTACGGGCGCGACCCCCGGCCGAACCCGCGGCGGGTCCTCATCGAGGTGGCCGTGGACCGGACGATGGGCCGGGGCTGACCGGCGCGGGGCGGGGGTGCGCGAGGGCGACGGCGTACGGCGGGGCGACGGGCGCGGGCGCGGGTGCCGGGGGGGGCGCGACGGCGTACGGGCGGGCGCCCGGCGGCGGGCGCGGGCACGCGTACGGCGAACGGCCCCGGCGCGTACGCGGACCCGGCCACGTACACCGGACGACTCCCGCACAAGAGGGGTAACCGGCCAGCCCGTGCCTCCGACGGCCGGGGCCACCACGGCGCGAATCGACCCCTTCGCCCCCCACGGCGGCGGGCCATGCCCGCCCAGTCACGGCCAAATCGCCCCACCCTCGGCGCGCCCGGGTGCAGAAACGATTGGGCTGGATCGCGCCTCCCCGCCCCCGTACGGAACTCCTAGCCTCCGCCGAGACGACGAGGAATCCCTCACATCCACGTCCCGGAGGAGCTCCGATGAGCCCGTTCGCCCGCATATCCCCGCGCGCCCGCACCCGTGCCCTCGGCATGGCGGCGGTGGCCGGAACGCTCGCCCTCACCCCCCTCTCCGCCCCCGCCGCCGATCCCGGCCACGCCCCCGGCGGCACGGACAGATCCGCGACCGCCGCCCAGAGCGCGCAGGGCACGCAGGCCGCCGACTGCGCCGACACGACCACCACGGCCGCCGCCGACGGTCACGGCCACGGGCACGCCACCGAGGCCGCGCCCAACGCCCGCGCGTACGGCGAGGAGGGCGTCGCCCACGAGCCCAACGCCGTCAGCGACCGCGAGGCCCGCGGCATGGAGGCCGACCTGCGCGACCGCCTCGACCGGCTGCGCGCCGCCGGCAAGCTCCAGCTGCCCTCCAGCGCCGACGTCACCATCCCCGTGTACTTCCACGTCGTCCACGACGGCGCCACCGGCAAGGTCGACGAGGCCGCCATCGCCGCGCAGATCGACGTGCTGAACGCCGCCTACGCGGGAGAGGGCGAGGGCAACAACGCCTCCCCGTACCAGTTCGAGCTGGCGGGCACCACGTACACCGACAACGCCGACTGGTACAACGGCCTCGCCCCCGGCTCCTCCGCCGAGACCGCCATGAAGTCCTCGCTGCGCGAGGGCGGCGCCGACGCGCTGAACTTCTACACCGCCAACCTCGGCCAGAGCCTGCTCGGTTGGGCGACCTTCCCCAGCTCGTACGAGAGCTACCCCGAGGACGACGGCGTCGTCGTCCTCGACACCTCGCTGCCGGGCGGCTCCGCCGAGAACTACAACGAGGGCGACACCGGCACCCACGAGGTCGGCCACTGGATGGGCCTGTACCACACCTTCCAGGGCGGCTGCGCCGAGCCGGGCGACGAGGTCGACGACACCCCGGCCGAGAGCGAGCCCGCGTCCGGCTGCCCCGAGGGCGCCGACACGTGCCCGGCCGAGGGCACGGACCCGATCCACAACTTCATGGACTACTCGTACGACGCGTGCATGACCCAGTTCACGGCGGGCCAGGTGACGCGGATGAACGAGGCGTGGCAGGCGTACCGGGCGGGCTGACCCGGACACGCGGGGCCCGTACGCGCCGACCGGCCGTACGGGCCTCCCGCACGCGCGAGCGCGGGCTCTCCTTTTTGTGCCTCCGCACGCGAACAGGCGTGGCGCAGGCATTTTCGTGATTCGTTCATACCTTGGAGTGCGTGCGGTACCGAGGCTCCCCACCAGGGCACACCAGGCCCTAATCTGCGCGTTGGCAGACCAGCCGGTGCTTCGCGCACCGGCTCCGCACAGCCACGCGACGGGGGACCGGTTTGGCCGCACACACGATGTCCGCCTTCGGGGTCTCCCCGGAGGAGGAGGAGACGTACCGGTACTTCCTGCGCCACCCGGACGCCCTCCTCGACGGCCCCGCATGCGTGCCGCACGTCGGTACGGACGCCGTGCCGGGCGCGGTCGAACGGCTCGTCGCCCGAGGCCTGTTGCGCCGCGACGCCACGGCCCGTTCGGGGTACGCGCCGGAGGACCCGGAGACCGCCATGGCCCGGCTCATGGACCAGCGCATGCACGAACTCCACGACGAGCTGCGCCGCGTCACCAGGATCCGCCCGGTCATCGAGGCTCTACGCGCGGAGATGCAGGCCCTTCCCGCCCCCCGCGCCGCCGGGCCCGAAGCGGCCCCGCCACGGGCGGACGCGGCGGCCCCCGGCACGGACGCCCCGGGCGCGGGTGAGGGTGCCCCGGGCGCGGGTACGGGCGCCGACGCGCGTACGGGCGCGGGTGCCGGTACGGGTGCGCGTGCCGGTGCGGGCACCACGGCGGACGGGCGTGCGGCGGCAGGCGCCACGCACCGACCGCCCCACGTCCCGGCCCCTGCCCCGGCTCCCGCCACGACGCGCGACACGACGGCAACCGCCGCACCACGTACGGGGGCGCCGCGCGGCGTCGAGCGGGTGACCGAACCGGACCGGATCCTCAGCCGCGTCGACGATCTCGCGTTCTTCGCGCGCGAGGAGATCCTGTCCGTCGAGCCCACCGCCGCGCCGACGGCCGGTGACCTCGAACGGGCCCGCGCGAGGGACCTGCGTTCCCTACGGCACGGTGTACGGCTGCGCAGCGTCGTCCCCACCGCGGCCCTGCACCATCCGGCCTCCGTGGCCCACCTGCGCGAACTCGCCGCCACAGGCGTTTCCTTCCGCGTCACCCCCGAGGTCGCCGAACGCGTCCTGGTCTACGACGCCCGGACCGCCGTCATCCCCGTCGACACCGAGCAGCCCGGACGCGGCGCCCTCTTCGCCCACGAACCCGGCCTCGTCACCCCGATAGTGGCCCTCTTCGAACGGATCTGGGCGCAGGCCGAGGACCTGCTCACCGCCCTGGACGGGCGCGCCGCCACACGTACGCCCGAAGTCTCCGAACGCGAACGGCGCGTACTCGTCTCCATGATCTCGGTCGGCAAGGACGAGTCCGGCGCCCGGGAGTTGGGCATCTCCGTACGGACGTACCGCCGTCACGTGGCCGACCTGATGCACCGCCTCGGCGCCGCCAGCCGGGCACAGGCGGCCCTGCTGGCCCGCGAGCACGGCTGGATCTGAGCCCGCGGGACGTGCCTCCCGCACCCGGGCAGCAGCACCACCAGCGGCAGTGATCGGGGGCCGCAGCCCGAGGGGCCGGGTACCCGACCGTCCACGTGCCGGACGTCCACAAGCCGGACGTCCACAAGCCGGACGTCCACGCGAGAGGGGCGGTCGGATGTCCTGGCGTGAGGGCGTCCCGCATGGGGGTTACGCATGGGGGTCGTCCGGCATGGGGCGTTCAGCGGTGAGGCGTCCCGGTGTCGACCTCGCCGTCGCAACCGGACCCGTACGGCGGTCGGCCCCCGCTTCCGGGCCATGCGCGCGGCAGCGACGCCGTCTGCCGGGTTGGCGCCCGCGGGCGCGATGCCCGTTGAGGCGGGTGGAGGCGGCCGGTGCGGGTGGGGCTGACGTCGGTCGAGATGGTGGCGGTCGGACACGGGCACGGGTGAAGCCGGCGTGGCTGGGCGCAGCGGGGGCGGGTTGAGGGAGGGGCTGGGGGCGGTGGCGTGTCGTCGGGGTCAGACCTCCCCGGCCGACCAGCCGCGCAGCGCACCGTCCGCCAACAACTCCGCCACCGCGTCCCGCGCGGCGCCGGTCCCCCCGCAGCCGTGGTCGGTGCCGGGCTTCATCGCGTACTCGATGCGCAGCCGCACCTGGTCCGTGCCCACGTCGTCCGGTACGCAGATCCAGTCCATCGGCAACAGCCCCAACAGCCGTACCACCGTGGTCTCCCCGGCAGGTGCCCACGACTCCTGCCGTACGAAGAGGACGTCCAGGGCCCCCGCGTCCACCGCGAACTCCCCGTCCGACTCAAGACCACGGCCGAGGTCCGACCCCTGGTCGGGGCCCGCAGCGGGATCGACCACGGCTCCGGCTCCGGGCGGAGCCCCGGAAGCGGCTCCGGACGCGGGCGCCGAGTCGGCACCGCCGCCAGCGACGTTGCCCCCGTGGGCACCCGAAACCGGACCGGGTGCCGGGCCCGGCACCGGGCCGCCTTCCGGCGCCCGAGCGGGGCGGGGGTCGCCGTCGGGGTGTGCGGGCGCCGTACCGGCGGGGGAGGGCGGACGGGCTTCCCGCACCGGCACCTCCGTCGACGGCCCTGCTCCCGGCATCAGTTCACCCCTTCTCTCTGTCCCGTACGGGCGTCCGCCACGGCCGCGCGGGCGTACGCGTGCAGCAGCGGGTGCACCCTGTAGGGCGCGGGTGGTCCGTCCTCCAGCAAGCCCGCGTCGACCAGTTGGTCCAGGACCTGTTCGGTCTCGGCGACGGTCATGCCGAGCCGTCCCGCCGCGTCCTCCGCCCGGAAGGTGCCCAACGGGCCGAACCGCCGCATCCCCGTCGCCCGCAGGAACGCCTCGGACATCCTCGGGTCAAGCCGGTCGAGCGCCCGGCCGAACACGCGCCGTACGGACAGGGCGGGGTCGTCGGCCACCGCGAGTCGGCGCAACGGGTCCCGCGCGAGCCAGTCCGCCGCGTCCGGCAGCGCCAGCCCGGGGCGGGTCTGCAACCGTGCGGCGGCGATACGCAGCGCCAGCGGGTGACCGCCGCACAACTCGGCGATCCGGGCCGCCGCTTCGGGCTCCGCCTCGACCCGGCCGGCACCCAGCACGGCCCGGAGCAGTTGTCGCGCCGCCGACGGTCCGAGCGGGCCGAGCCGGTGGACCCGGCCGCCGTGGGTGACGACGAGCCCGGCCAGTTGTCTGCGGCTCGTGACCAGGACGGCGTCGGCAACGGGGCCGGTCGGCAGCAGCGGGCGTATCTGCTCGGCATCCACCACGTCGTCGAAGACCAGCAGGGCCCGGCCGCCGCCGCGTCCCGCCCGTACGGCTGCCAGCTCGCGCGCCAACTCGCCCGGCCCGCGCGGTGTCCCGTCCGGGCGCACCATCCGGACCAGCAGCGCGCCACCCGGAAACCCGGCCCGCAGGAGGTGCGCGACGTGCAGGACCAGCGCGGTCTTGCCGGTCCCCGGGGCACCGCAGAGCAGTACGGGCTGCGGCACCCGCGCGTCGCCCCCACCCCCGTGTCCGGGCTCGTGTCCGGCGTCACCGCCGGGCCGGTCCCCGTACGCGGAGCCGTCGTGCCGCTCGGTTCTCCCGCCGTACGCGGCGGTCGCCCCACCGCACGCCGAGCCAGCGCCGTACGCGGTGCCGTGCCCGCCCGCGCACCCGCATCCCTGCCCGCACCCGTGCCCGCACGCGTACTCGGGGCCGCACCCGCAAGCCGGACCGTACGTCGAACCGTCGGGACGCGCGCGCCCGGTGGGCCGCCCCGGCCGCAACCACTCGGTCAGGGTGGCCACTTCGGCCGCGCGCCCCGCGAACGACGGCACGTCCGTCACGTCCGACACCGCCCCCGCGGCCTGCCCGTCCGCTGTCGCCTCCGCGCGCTCCGCCACCGGCCACGTCTCCGCCGGGACGCACGGCACCGGCCCGCCACCCGTACGCACCTCCGGCGGAACGGGTGCGAGGGGCGTGAGGGACGCGTCCGCCCGTGGTATCGACGGCGGGTCACCGAGCCGTATCGCCGGGAGGCGGGCACTCGGCGCGCCGCCCAGGTCCTCGCCCCGGAGCATCGCCCGCTCCAGCCGTTGCAGCGCGGGCGAGGGGTCGACGCCCAACTCGTCGCGCAGGTGCCGCTTTATCGCCCCGTACTCCGCGAGGGCCTCGGACTGGCGCCCCGAGCGGTAGAGCGCTTCGATGAGCTGCTGCCGGAACCGCTCGTGTCCCGGGTGCAGCCGGGTCACGCGGGACAGCTCCACCAGCGCGTCGGCACAGCGTCCGAGCGCCAACTCCAGTGCGCAGACACGCTCCAGAGCGCGCAGCCGCTCCTCGACGAGCCGGGGGACCTCGTCCCGGTGCAGCTCGGGCGACGGCACGTTGACCAGCAGGGAGCCCTGCCAGAGCGTCAGCGCGTCCTTCAGCGCGTGCAGCTCCGCCTCCGGGCCGCCGTCCGACGCCAACCCCTCGGCCACGCGCAGCCGTTCACGGAAGCCGAGCAGGTCGAGGGTGCCGGGGCACGCGTCCATGCGGTACCCGCCGGGGACCGCCTCGACCGGCGTGCCGGGCACGCCGTGCTCGGCGAGGAGTCTGCGCAGCCGCAGCACGCAGGTCTGCAACGCCGCCTTGGCCGTGGTGGGTTGGTCCGCGCCCCAGACCGCGCGGAGCAGGCAGCCCACGGACACCACAGAGTTGGCGTGGAGCAGCAGGACGGCCAGTAGGGTGGTCGGCCTGGACGGCCGCAGCACCCGCACCTCGTGTCCGTCCGTGATGCTCAACGGCCCCAGCACCTGAATCCGCAACGCCGTCGCCCCCTTCCCCACGCCCTCGCCCGCGCACCTCGTGTGCCCGCGCCCCCGTCACACCCACGCCCGTACGCCCACGCCGTACGCCAGCGCCCGTACGGCAGAACCTGCCGACCACCGAAAGCCGACCACCGGCGCCGAGCCCGTCCCAGCCCAGGCCGTACGCGGTGCTTCCCGTCCGTAGTCACCGCTCACCCTGTGCTTACGACCATGCCACGCCCGTCAGCCCGGCGGCACCCTCGGCCGCGTCAGGTTGCTGCCACTCGCCCGAGCCGCTCCGCAACTTGCTGCCAGGGGCACGCAGTTACAGAAACCGGACATCCTTCCGCACAACTCTCCGCGCGAGCCCCGTATCCAACACAGCGGGAGGGCCCGGGGGAACCCGGGAACCCCGGAGATCGAGGCCCTCTCGCGCACACCGAACGAAGCGAAGAGCAGCAACCGACTGGAAGAAGAGACCCATGTCGCACCACCGCAACTCGCGCAGGACCAAGCGCCACAGCATCGTCGCGGGGGCTGTCGCGGCCGTGCTCCTCCCGCTGGGCGTCGCCGGTACGGCGGCGGCGGACGCGCCGGCCGGAGGCTCGCAGCACACCGCGACCGGCTCCGCGCCGGGCGCTGCGGCGAGCACGCCGAAGGTCGTCACCAAGGTCGAGAAGTTCTACCGGAGCTACATCGCCGCCCTCGGCGCCGGTGACACCGCGAAGGCCGACTCCCTCCGCGAGTCGAACCTCACCAAGTCCCTCCGGACGCAGCTCGCGGAGTGGGAGCGGCAGCACTCCGCGGACGGTGTGACGCGGGCGCAGAACGTGCCCGTGGGCGCCGACGTCGCCTACGACGGCAGCGGGATGGGCCACTCCTGGACCATCGTCACGCTGAAGTGGAACGGCGGCTCGGACGTCACGAAGCTGCACGTGCAGTCCGACCTGGACACGCTGCGGATCTCGGACCTCAAGACGTTCGACTGACCCGCGACACCTTCGCGGAGCGGGACGCACTTCCCGTACGTCCCGCCGCACACCCGCCGCACACCCGCCGCACGGCTGGGGCCGGGCGCCCGACCGGCGCCCGGCCCCTCGCCGTACGTCGGCCGCGTACGGGGCCCTCCCCCGTACGTCCCGCCACCCGCGCCGCCTTCAGTCCGACCCCGCCTGCCCCGCCGCTCCCCCCGTGGACCCCTCCGGCCGGTAGTGCCGGTGGCCGAGGTTGATCAACTCCAGCTGCCTGCGCGCCGTACGCGCCGCCTCCTCCGCGTCGCGCCCCTCGCCCTCCGCCGCGGACAGGAAGGCGCTGGCGGTCGTCAGCATGTGGTCCACGTACAGCTCGGCCAACATCCGCACCTCGTCGTCGCTCCAGCCGTCCGAGGCGGCGTCGCCCCGCAGCGTGTCGGCCACCTCGCGCGCGAACAGGTCGAGTTGCGCGGCGATGGCCGTACGGACCGCCCGTACGCCGCCGTGCTGTTCGCGGGCGACGAAGCGGATGTGCGGCGCGTGGTCGCGTACGTGCTCGGCGAGCAGTTGCACGGTGTGCGTGATGCGCTGCTCGGGTCCGTCGGCCGTGGCGAGGATGTCCCGTACGAGGGCGTGCAGCCCGCCGAGCGCCTCCTCCACGAGGGCCACGCCCAGGTCGCTCATGTCGCGGAAGTGCCGGTAGAAACCGGCGGGCGCGATGCCGACCGTACGGGTCACCTCGCGCAGTCCGACGCTGCTGAGGCTCTGGTCCTCCAGGTGGTGCAGCGCGGCGGCGAGGAGTGCCTGCCGGGTCTTCTCCTTCTGCGCCTGGCGGTTGCGCGCCTGCGGGGTGTGGCTCATGTCATCGAGTAAACACTCGTTCCGCCGGTGGAGCCACCACTACACTGATTCCAGTGAACAGTTGTCAATCCAAGTGTTCACCGGAAATCGACCGTTGACGACCGATGACGATCGACCCCGGTCACCGGCCTCTACCGAAGGACTGACGATGATCTTCCTCGTGGCCGCCTTCCTGCTCCTCGGCGTGCTGATCGGCGCGGCAGCCCACCTGCCGCCCACCGTCGCGACGGCGGCGGGCGCGGTGCTGGCGTGCTGGCTGCTGGTCTTCGCGTACCGCGAGCGCCGTCGTACCCGTGTCGAGGAGGGAGCCCGATGAGCACCGCCACCACACACCGCACCACCGCACCCCGCAGCACCGCGTCCCGGACCACCCCGGCCGCCCGCGGTGACGCCGACGGCATGGCCGTCGCGTCCTTCGCGCTGGGCCTCACCGGACTGCTGGTCTTCAACCTCGTGCTCGGGCCGTGCGCCCTCGTCCTGGGCGGGCTCGCCCTGGCGCGCGGCACCGTACGGCGCGGACGCGCGCGGGCGGGCATGCTGCTCGGCGCCGCCGACCTGATCGTGCTGGCGACCCTGGTCACGGCGAACGGCACCGTCAGCTGGCAGTTCACCGGCTGACCCGGCACCCGTACACCCCACAACCCACGCCCCACGGAACGAGAAACGGCCCCGGCCGACGGCTTCCGCCGCCGCCCGGGGCCGTTCCGCCGCCCTGAGCCGTCCCTACTCGCCGCCGCCCGGCGGCCTCGGCCGCCACACCACCAGCGCGCTGGACTGCTGCACGTCCTCGTACGGCACCAGGTCCCGCCGGTACGACGCGTGCACCTGCGCCTCGCGCCGCCGCATCGCCACGGCCGCGCTCTCCAGCGCCTGTTGCAGCTCGGCGGCGCGCGCCTGGAGCGCGGCCACCTGGTTCTCCAGCTCGATGATGCGCTTGATCCCGGCGAGGTTGATGCCCTCGTCCTGGCTCAACTGCTGCACCTGCCGGAGCAGTTCGATGTCCCGCGCGGAGTAGCGCCGCCCGCGCCCCGCCGTACGGTCCGGGGAGACCAGGCCCAGGCGGTCGTACTGGCGCAGCGTCTGCGGGTGGAGTCCGGAGAGCTGGGCGGCCACCGAGATGACGTAGACCGGCGAGTCGTCGGTCAGTTCGTACGGCGTGTTCCCTCCGAATCGCTGACTGCGCCCACCACGGCCGTCCATCTCAGTCTCCCTTCGCGGCCTTGAACAGCGCTGCTCTCGGGTCCTCGTCGTCCGTCTCGTCGCGGTAGGACTCCAGGAGGTCCCGCGCCTTGTCGCTCAGCTCCGTCGGCACCACCACGTCGACGGTGACGAGCAGGTCGCCGCGCGTACCGTCCTTGCGGGCCGTGCCCTTGCCGCGGGCGCGCATCGTACGACCGGCCGGAGTGCCCGGCGGCAGCTTCAGCGTCACCGGCGGCCCGCCGAGCGTCGGCACCTTGATCTCCGCACCGAGCGCGGCCTCCGTGAAGGAGACCGGCACGGTGAGCGTGAGGTTGTCGCCGCGCCTGCCGAACACCGGGTGCTTGTCGACGTGCACGACCACGTACAGGTCGCCCGCGGGACCACCGCGCTCCCCGGGAGCGCCCTTGCCGCGCAGCCGGATGCGCTGCCCGTCGGATACGCCCGCCGGGATGCGCACCTGCATGGTGCGCGAACTCGTCGCGCGGCCACTGCCCTTGCAGTTGTCGCACGGGTCCTGGGCGATCAGCCCACGGCCCTTGCAGTCCACGCACGGGTCGGTGAGCGAGAAACCGCCACCGCCACCGCGGCTGACCTGCCCGGTGCCCACGCAGGTGGGGCAGACGCGCGGGCTGCCGTTCTTGTCGCCAGTGCCGTTGCAGGTCTTGCAGGCGGCCGAGGAGGACATCCGCAGCGGGACCGTGGCCCCGTCCACCGCCTCGGTGAAGCTCAGCGTCACCTCGGACTCGATGTCCTGGCCCCGGCGCGGCTGCGTACGCGTCGTGGTGCCGCCGCGGTTGAACAGGCCGCCGAACACGTCCCCGATGCCGCCGCCGAAGCCGCCCGCACCGGGCCCGCCACCGGGGGCACCGCCGCCCGGCGCGCCGCCGAACAGGTCCCCGAGGTCGAAGTTGAACGAGCCCGCGCCGCCCGGCCCGCCGGGACCGGGACGGTACCCGCCGCTGCCGAAGAGGGTGCGCGCCTCGTCGTACTCCTTGCGGCGCTTGGTGTCACCGAGCACGTCGTACGCCTCGGAGGCGTCCTTGAAACGCTCCTCGGCCTTGGCGTCACCGCGGTTGGCGTCCGGATGGTTCTCGCGGGCGAGCTTCCGGTACGCCTTCTTGATCTCCGCCTCGGTCGCGTCCTTCGGGACGCCGAGGACCTTGTAGTAGTCCTTCTCGATGAAGTCCTTGGTACTCATCTTCGGCGTCCCTCCTCCCGTTCATCCATCTGGTCGGTCTTCCGATCGGCGTCTCAGCCCTCGTCCGGGTCACCACTGTCGTCGTCCGCCTGCTCGCCCTCGTCGCCCTGCGGCGACGCGGACTGGGCGGGCTGCGCCCCCGGCTGCGGCTCGGCGACACCGACCCGGGCGGGCCGGATCGTACGCTCGCCGATGCGATACCCCGGCTGGAGGATCTGCACGCACGTGGTCTCGGTGACGTCCGGCGAGTACGAGTGCATCAGGGCCTCGTGCACCGTCGGATCGAAGGGCTCGCCCTCCTTGCCGAACTGCATCAGGCCCAGCTTCGCCGCCACCATCTCCAGCGACTCGGCCACCGACTTGAAGCCGCCGACCAGTTCGCCGTGGTCACGCGCGCGGCCGATGTCGTCGAGCACGGGCAGCAGCTCCGTCAGGAGGTTCGCGACGGCGACCTCCTTGACGGCGACGCGGTCGCGCTCGACGCGGCGGCGGTAGTTCTTGAACTCCGCCTGGAGCCGCTGGAGGTCCTGCGTGCGCTCGCTCAGCGCCGTACGGGTCTGGTCCAGCTGCGCGGTCAGCGCGGCGCCCTCCGCGATGCGGTTCGGGTCGCCGTCCGTGCCGTCACCGTCGGGTCCCTGGCGCGGGCCCGCCGGGCCCGCCTCCGAAGAGGCGGGTCCGGCGGCCTCCGCCGCGTCGTCGGGCTGTTCCTGCCCGGCTTCGGCGGGGACCTCGGGCTCCTGCGGGAAGCCCGGAGTCTCCTCCGTCACGCCGCACCGCCCTTGTGCTTGTCGTCGTCGACGATCTCGGCGTCCACGACGTCGTCGTCGGCGCCCTGGGCACCGGCCGCGCCGGGCCCGGCCTGCGCGCCCTCGGCACCGCCCGCCGCCTGCGCGGCCTGCGCGTCGGCGTACAGCGCCTGGCCCAGCTTCTGGCTGGTCGCGGCGACCTTCTCGGACGCCTCGCGGATCGCCGCGGTGTCCTCGCCCTCGGCGGTCTCGGCGCCCTTGAGCTTCTCCTTCAGGTCCGCGATCGCGGTCTCCACCTCGGACTTGATGTCCGCGGGGACCTTCTCGTCGTTGTCCTTGAGGAACTTCTCGGTCGTGTAGACGAGCTGCTCCGCCTGGTTGCGGGTCTCCGCGGCGTCACGGCGCTTGGAGTCCTCGTCGGCGTACTGCTCGGCGTCGCGCATCATGCGCTCGATGTCGTCCTTCGGCAGCGCGGAGCCGCCGGTGACGGTCATCTTCTGCTCCTTGCCGGTGCCGAGGTCCTTCGCGCCGACGTGCATGATGCCGTTCGCGTCGATGTCGAAGGTGACCTCGATCTGCGGCACGCCGCGCGGCGCCGGGGGCAGGCCCGTCAGCTCGAACATCCCGAGCTTCTTGTTGTACGCGGCGATCTCGCGCTCGCCCTGGTACACCTGGATCTGGACCGACGGCTGGTTGTCCTCCGCCGTCGTGAAGATCTCCGAACGCTTCGTCGGGATCGTGGTGTTGCGCTCGATGAGCTTCGTCATGATGCCGCCCTTGGTCTCGATACCGAGGGACAGCGGGGTGACGTCGAGCAGCAGGACGTCCTTGACCTCGCCCTTGAGGACGCCCGCCTGGAGCGAGGCGCCGATGGCGACGACCTCGTCCGGGTTGACGCTCTTGTTGGCCTCCTTGCCGGCGGTCAGCTCCTTGACCAGCTCGGCAACGGCGGGCATACGGGTCGAGCCACCGACGAGCACCACGTGGTCGATCTCGGACAGCTGGATGCCCGCGTCCTTGATCACGTTGTGGAACGGCGTCTTGCAGCGCTCCAGCAGGTCCTGCGTCAGCTGCTGGAACTGCGCCCGGCTGAGCTTCTCGTCGAGGTGCAGCGGGCCCTCGGCGGACGCCGTGATGTACGGCAGGTTGATGGAGGTCTCGGTCGAGCTGGACAGCTCGATCTTCGCCTTCTCCGCGGCCTCGCGCAGCCGCTGGAGCGCCATCTTGTCCTTGGCGAGGTCCACGCCGTGGCCCGCCTGGAACTGCCGCACCAGGTGGTCGACGACGCGCTGGTCCCAGTCGTCACCGCCGAGCTGGTTGTCGCCGTTGGTGGCCTTCACCTCGACGACGCCGTCACCGATCTCCAGCAGCGAGACGTCGAAGGTGCCGCCACCGAGGTCGAAGACGAGGATGGTCTGGTCTTCCTTCTCCAGCCCGTACGCGAGGGCGGCCGCCGTCGGCTCGTTGACGATCCGCAGCACGTTGAGGCCCGCGATCTCGCCGGCCTCCTTGGTGGCCTGCCGCTCGTGGTCGTTGAAGTACGCCGGGACGGTGATGACCGCGTCGGCCACCTTCTCGCCCAGGTACGCCTCGGCGTCGCGCTTCAGCTTCTGCAGCACGAAGGCGCTCATCTGCTGCGGGTTGAAGTCCTTGCCGTCCAGGTTGATCTTCCAGTCGGTGCCCATGTGGCGCTTGACCGACCGGACGGTCCTGTCGACGTTGGTGACGGCCTGGCGCTTGGCCACCTCGCCGACCAGCACCTCGCCGTTCTTGGCGAAGGCGACGACGGACGGCGTGGTCCTGGCGCCCTCGGCGTTGGTGATGACGGTGGGCTCACCGCCTTCGAGAACACTGACGACGGAGTTCGTCGTACCCAGGTCGATGCCGACCGCACGTGCCATTTCGGTTTCCTCCAACTGAGCCTTGAGTGGATCTGGCTCAACAGTGCATGAGCGGATCGGCCAAGTCAAATGAGCTGAGTCGAGGACGCTCAACTCTTATGCGGTCTTTACAGGCACCCCGGAGGCGGCCCCTCTCCCAGGTTCGCACAGGGGTACATTCGGGACGCCACGGCCACCCTCCGCCCGCACCCCGCGGGCCCCTCGCCTAGGCTCCACCCGCCGCACGGCCGCGTACGGCCCGCCCGCACCGCCCGCACCGCGCACGGGTCGCCCCTCGCGACACAGATCACCGCACGACCGGGTACAGCGGCACCGGGACAGTGGGTAGTGTCGTACGCACCACTTAAGTTACCGCTTAGTAAAACGCTCGCCGCAGGTCCGAGGAGCCCCCATGCAGCTCACCGCGATCATCGTCTCGCTGGTGCTCGCCGCGGTCGGCGTCGCGCTGTTCGCGCGCGCCATCGCCCAGATCTACCACGCCGTGAAACTGGGCCAGCCCGTCCCCGCGGGCACGCGTACCGACGAACCGGCGCAGCGCACGCTCACCCTCGCGCGCGAGTTCCTCGGGCACACGCGCATGAACCGTTGGGGGATCGTCGGCTTCGCCCACTGGTTCGTCGCGGTCGGCTTCCTCACCCTGGTCCTCACGCTCGTCAACGCCTTCGGGCAGCTGTTCCAGGCGGACTGGGTGCTGCCGGTAATCGGCGCGTGGACGCCGTACGAGATGTTCATCGAGTTCATCGGGCTGATGACCGCGCTGGGCATCCTGACGCTGATCGTCATCCGGCAGCTGAGCAGCCCGACGCGGGCGGGCCGCAAGTCCCGGTTCACCGGCTCCAAGACAGGTCAGGCGTACTTCGTCGAGGCCGTCATCCTCGTCATCGGCGTCTGCATCCTCACCCTGCGCGGGCTGGAGGGCGCGCTGCACCACGTCGAGGGCTACGAGGCGGCGTACTTCATCACGTACCCGCTCGTCACACTCTTCGACGGGATGAGCACGAACGCGCTCCAGAACACGGTCTACCTGGTCGCGATGGTCAAGATCGGCACCTCCTTCGTCTGGATGATCGTCGTCGGCCTCAACACCAACATGGGTGTGGCCTGGCACCGCTTCCTCGCGTTCCCCAACATCTGGTTCAAGCGGGAGGCCACGGGCGGTACGGCGCTGGGCGAGCTCCAGCCGATGACGTCCGGCGGCAAGCCCATCGACTTCGAGACGGTCTTCGACGACGAGGGCGGCGAGGAGACGCAGTTCGGCGTCTCCCAGGTCGAGCACTTCTCGTGGAAGGGCCTGCTGGACTTCTCCACCTGTACGGAGTGCGGCCGCTGCCAGTCGCAGTGCCCGGCCTGGAACACGGGCAAGCCGCTGTCGCCCAAGCTGCTGGTCATGTCGCTGCGCGACCACGCGCACGCCAAGGCCCCGTACCTGCTCGCGGGCGGCGGCAAGGACGCGGAGGGCGCCGAGAAGGCCACCGCCGAACAGCTGCGGGACGTACCCGCGACCGCGCTCGCGGAGGCCGAACGGCCCCTGATCGGCACCGCCGACGACGGCCCCGGCGCGCTGGGCGGCGTCATCGACCCGGACGTGCTGTGGTCCTGCACCACCTGCGGCGCCTGCGTCGAACAGTGCCCGGTGGACATCGAGCACGTCGACCACATCGTCGACATGCGCCGCTACCAGGTGATGATCGAGAGCGCCTTCCCGAGCGAGGCCGGGACGATGCTCAAGAACCTGGAGAAGAAGGGCAACCCCTGGGGCCTGGCCAAGAAGCAGCGGCTGGAGTGGACGAAGGAGCTGGAGAAGGAGACCGGCTTCGCCGTCCCCGTCGTCGGCAAGACCGTCGAGGACCTGACCGAGGTCGAGTACCTGTACTGGGTGGGCTGCGCCGGTGCCCTTGAGGACCGCGCGAAGAAGACCACGAAGGCCTTCGCGGAACTGCTGCACATCGCGGGCGTCTCGTTCGCCATCATGGGCGGCGACGAGAAGTGCACGGGCGACTCGGCGCGGCGGCTCGGCAACGAGTTCCTCTTCCAGCAGCTCGGCGAGGAGAACGTGGCGACGCTGAACGCCGCGTTCGGTGAGGACGACGGCGACGACGGCGAAGGGGCGACGCGGCTGCCCGCCGCGAAGAAGAAGATCGTCGCGACCTGCCCGCACTGCTTCAACACCATCGCCAACGAGTACCCGCAGCTCGGCGGGCACTACGAGGTCGTGCACCACACGCAACTGCTCCAGCACCTCGTGGACGAGGGGAAGCTCGTACCGGTCACCCCCGTCGAGGGCCTCATCACCTACCACGACCCGTGCTACCTGGGCCGCCACAACAAGGTCTACACGCCGCCGCGCGAGATCATCAGCCGCGTCCCCGGCCTCCGCAACGAGGAGATGCACCGCCACAAGGAACGCGGCTTCTGCTGCGGCGCGGGCGGCGCCCGGATGTGGATGGAGGAGCGGATCGGCAAGCGCATCAACAACGAGCGCGTGGACGAGGCGCTGTCCCTCAACCCGGACATCGTGTCCACGGCGTGCCCGTTCTGCCTCGTGATGCTCACCGACTCCGTGAACGGGAAGAAGGCCGCCGAGGACGGGCGGGCGAAGGAGAACCTCCAGGTGGTGGACGTGGCCCAGCTGCTGCTGGACTCCGTACGGACGCCGGAGGTCGAGGCGGAGGCGGTGGAGCCGGAGCCCGAACAGGTCGTCGAGGCGGAGCCGAAGGCAGTGGCGGCGGAGCCGAAGGCTGAGCCGAAGCCCGAGGCGAAGGCGGCTGAGCCCGAGCCGAAGGCTAAGCCGGTGACTACGGAGGCGGCTCCGGAGGAGGCGCCCGCGAAGCCCGAGGCGGAGAAGGCGGAGGCCGAACCGGCCGAGCCCCGCGCCGAGGCGGAGGCGGAGCCGGAAGCGGCCCCGGACACGGCGGAGGCGACGGAACCGGAGGCCGCGAAGGCGGACGACGCCACCGCCGAGGACTCCGAGCAGGACTCCGGGGAGGGGCCCTCGAAGCCCGCTCAGTAACGGGGAGACCAAGGCCGAGGCCGGTCCGCGCGCCGTGGCGCGGGACCGGCCTTTGCCATGCCTATGGTCTGACGTGCGAAAAAGTCCAGGTCAGATACTTTGGTAAAGTAACCATTGGCCTTTACTTGACCATTGCTTGACTCTACGGACGCCCCAGGAGGAGTTATCCGCTCGCTGACGCGCGCCCTCGTACGCCCGCCCGTCCCCGTACTCCCCAGCCGGGGGAGGTGACGACGTGGGCCACGCCGACACCCTGCTCGCCATGGGCGGCGCCTTCATCGCCGCCGCCGTCCTCGCCCGGCTCGGCGGCCGCATAGGGCTGCCGACGATCCCCCTGTTCATCCTGGCCGGCATGCTCCTCGGCCCGCACACCCCCGGCTACGTGCTGGTCCACGACCCGCACGAGCTGGAGATGCTCTCGGCCCTCGGCCTGGTGCTGCTGCTCTTCTACCTCGGCCTCGAATTCCACATGGACGACCTGAAGACCGGCGGCCGACAGATGGCGCTCGCGGGCGGCGCGTACCTCGCGCTGAACGTGTCCGCCGGGTTCGGGTTCGGCATGGCCCTCGGCTGGGGTCTGTCCGAGGCGCTGGTGCTCGCGGGTGTGCTGGGCATCTCGTCGTCGGCGATCGTCACGAAGGTGCTCGTCGACCTCGACCGCATCGGCAATCCCGAGTCGCGGCCGATCCTCGGCATCATCGTGGTCGAGGACATCTTCCTGGCGCTGTACCTCGCCGCGCTGCAACCCGTCATCTCCGGTGCCGACAGCGTGGGTTCGGCGGTGGCGCAGGGCGGGAAGGCGTTCGGCTTCCTGCTGCTGCTGGCGGCCGCGGCACGGTGGGGCACCAAGCTGATCGGGCGGCTGATCGCGACGAAGGACGACGAGCTGCTGGTGATCTCGTTCCTTGGCGCCGTCGTGCTAGTCGCCGGGATCGCGGAGGAGTTCGGGGTCGCGGACGCCATCGGGGCGTTCATGGTCGGCCTGATGCTGGGGCAGACCGGCTCCGGCGACCGCATCAGGGAGCTGGTGCACCCGCTGCGGGACGCGTTCGGGGCGATCTTCTTCTTCGCGTTCGGGCTGTCCATCGACCCGGGTGACCTGCCGCTGGTGGTGTGGCCGGTGCTGATCGCCGCCGTGATCACCGTCGCGATGAACGTGCTGGCCGCGCTGGTCGCCGCCCGCATCTACGGCTTCGGGCGCGGCCCCGCGGCGAACGTGGCGACGACGCTGCTGGCGCGCGGCGAGTTCGCGCTCATCCTGGCCACGATGTCGGCCAACGCCGCGCTCGACGAGCGGCTCGGCCCGTTCATCGCGGGATACGTACTGGTGCTGGCCGTGCTCGCACCGCTGGCGGCGGGGCGTTCGCACTGGCTGGCGCGGTACCTGCCACGCATAGGCGAGCAGAAACCCGTCACGACCGGCTGACCGGCCGGGGGCGGCGGTGCTTCCCGTACCACCGCGCCACTGCGGAAGCTTCTCTGCGGAGACTTCTTTGCAAAGAACTCTTTGCGGAGAAGTCTCCGCAATCTATGGTGCCCGTATGGCTGCCCCACACGACGACTCCGTCGTCCTCGACGCCAAGGGCCTGCGCGCCCTGGCGCATCCCCTGCGCGTGCAACTGGTCGGTCTGCTGCGGAAGTTCGGCCCGTCCACCGCCTCCCGGCTGGCCGAACGGCTCGGCGTCAACTCCGGTACGACCAGCTACCATCTGCGGCAGCTCGGCGCGGCGGGCTTCGTCGAGGAGGACACCACGCGGGGGAACGCGCGGGAGCGCTGGTGGCGCGCGGTGCACGAGCTGACCCGGTTCGACGGTCTCGACCTGATCGAGCAGGAGCCGGACGCGGCGATGGCGTACCTGACGTCCGTCGCCACCGCCGACGCCATGCGCGTCCAACGCGTGCTCAACGAACTCCGGACGATGCCCACCGAGTGGCGCGCGTCCTTCGACATGAGCAGCTGGCCGCTGCGGCTCACCCCGGAGGAGGCCGAAGCGCTCCAGGACGAGCTGCGGTCGGTCGTCGAACGCCACCGGCGGCCCGACCCCGCGTACGGCGACACCGAACCGCCCGACGCGGAACGGGTGACCGTGGTCGTCCAGATCCTGCCCGAGCCGGACGACGCGGGACCGGACGACGGCCACCACGGTGACCACGAACCTCACGGCGACCATGAACCTCACGGCGACCATGAACCTCACGGCGACCACGAACGTGACCGCGACGGTGACGGAAGCGGCAACCGTAATCGCGACGGTGACGGAAGCCGGGCCGGTGGCGCCGGGCACGACAGCGGCGGCCGCGCGCCGCGCGCGCGGTAACCCGGTGGACGGCGGCTCCGGCCACGGCGGCCGGATACGGGACGTACGGCGGCTCCGTCCGCTGGCGGCGCTCCTCGCGGCGACGGCCGTGGCCCTGACCGGTACGCGCGTCTCCGCGATCGCGCTACCGTGGTTCGTCCTCGTCGACACCGGCAGCACCACCCGGACCGGGCTGGTCGCCTTCGCCGAGATGGCGCCGTACGTGCTGGTCAAGGCGTTCAGCGGGCCGCTCGTCGACCGTACGGGGCCGCGCCGCGTGTCCTGGGCGACGGACGCGGTCAGCGCCGGTGCGGCCGCCGCGGTGCCGCTGCTGCACTCCGCCGGGCTGCTCACGTTCTGGCTGCTGCTGGCGCTCGTCGCCGTCATCGGCGCGGCCCGCGGACCGGGCGACCTGGCCAAGGAGGTCATGGTCCCGGAGGCGGCCGAACGGGCCGGGGTACGGCTGGAACGGGCCACCGGCCTCTCCGGCGTCACCGAGCGGCTCGCGGGCACCGTCGGCCCGGCGGTGGGCGGTTCGCTGGTGGCGCTGGTCGGCCCGGTCACGGGCGTGGCCGTCAACGCGGCCTGTTTCGCGCTCGGTTCGGTGCTCGTCGCGGCGCTGCTGCCACGCGGCATGGGCGACCGTACGGACCCGGCCGCACCCACCGAACCAACCGACGGTGCCGACAGCGCGGACGGTACGGCGTACGACCGGGCGGACGAACCCGGCTACTGGCGGCGCTTCGCGGAAGGCTTCGCCTTCCTGCGCCGCGAGCCGCTGATGCTCTCCGTCATCGCCATGGTCGGCGTCACCAACCTGCTCGACGCCGCCTTCACGTCCCTGCTGCTGCCCGTGTGGGCGAAGGAGTCCGGCAACGGCCCCGGCGCCCTCGGTCTGACCGGCGGCGTGGGCGGCGCGTCCGCGGTCGTCGGCAGCCTGGTGGCGACGGCCGTCGCGCACCGGTTGCGGCGCAGGGCGGTGTTCTTCGGCGGGTTCCTGCTGGCCGGGGCGCCGCGGTTCCTCGTACTGGCGGCGGACGCCCCGCTGTGGGCGGTGCTCGTGGTGTTCGCCGTCAGCGGCTTCGGCTCCGGCTTCCTGAACCCCGTGCTCGGCGCGCTCCTCTTCGAACGGGTGCCGCGTCGCCTGCTGGGCCGCGTACAGGCCCTGGGCGACTCGTTCGCCTGGGCGGGCATCCCGTTGGGCGGGCTGCTCGCGGGGGCGGCGGTGGCCTCGTTCGGTCTGGTGCCGGTGCTGGTCGCGGGCGGTACGGCGTACTTCCTCACCACGAACCTGGCCGGACTCCGCCCGGAGTGGCGGGAGATGGACCGGTCGCGGGGCCGGAACGCCGCCCCGGACACGACCTCCGGCACCGCTCCCGGCGCCGCCCCCACCGTGCCGGGCTGACCCCCGTACCGACCCGGCGGACTGGCGGGCGGTGGCACGCGGCGGCGTCTCAGTCGCCGCCGCCGGGCAGGACGTCCAGCGCGCGGTCGAACGCCGAGTCGCGGCCGTGCTCGAACTCCTCGTCCGTGAAGACCGGTTCGGAGAGATCCGGCGGGATGCCGGGCCCGTCGAACGTACGGCCGTCGCGGGTACGGAACTCCTCGTTCGGCACGCCGAGCCGCCAACCGTTGGGCAGCGCGCGGTCGAGCACGTCGGAGAAGACGCCCTGCGTCGGCGCGCCGATCCGCACCGTACGGCCCGGCCGATCGAGCAGCGCCTGCGTGAACGACTCGCCCGCGCTCACCGTCGAACCGCCCGTCAGCACCGCGACCGGCCCCGCGTAGCGCGGCACCCCCGGCGCCGGTACGACGTACTGCGGCTGCGCGCGGGTGAAGTGCCCGGGATCGTCCGGGTCGTTGCGGGCGGCCTTGGCGTACGCGAAGTGCGTACGGTCGGTGAGCCGCGACGCGAGCCGCAGGCCGAGGCCGTCCGCGCCACCGCCGTTGACGCGCAGGTCGACGACCAGGCCGCGCAGGCGCGCGGTGCGGTCGGCGGTCAGGACGGAGTCGAGCGCCCGGTCGAGGGCTGCCCGCTCGGCGGCGTAGCGGCCGTCGGGGTGCTCGCCGTCGGAGTAGCCGATGAAGCCCGAGACCCGCAGGTAGCCGCGGTCGCCGGGGAGGTCGGCGTAGCTGACGCGGCCGTTGGCGTACTCCGTCAACCCGCCGCCGTCCAGGTCGTGTTCCTCGATGTGGCGCTTCACCTTCGCGTCCAGCTCGGCGGAGGGCGCGGTGGTGCCCGGCCGGGTCTCCGCGAAGAACCGGTCGGCGCCGTCGGTGACGCTGACGTGCGCGTCGTGCAGCGGGGCGAGCATCTCGCGGAAGACGGCGAAGAGTTCGTCGTCGGTGGTCCCGTCGTCGACCGTGGGGCGGTGACGGTCGCGTACGGCCTGCCAGTCGACGTCCTTGGCCGCGAAGAACGGGTAGTTCTCGTGGAACGTCCGCCAGAACACGTCGAAGGTCGCCACCGGGTCGTCGGGCGCGTCCCCGGTGCAGGCGGCGGGCAGGCCGCCCCGTACGCGCGCCATGTCCTGGTGGCCGGGCGAGCCGTCCGTGGACAACCGCGCGCCGGTTCCGGTTCCGCTGTTGGCGCCGCCGCCGGTGCGTACGGTCAGGCGGCGGCCGTCCGCCATCGTGTACGCGGCCCAGCCGGGCCCCCGCGCCGTACGCCGCGCGGTCTCCCCCTCGACGCAGCTCACCGAGGTCGTCTGGTACCTCCGCAGCACGTCGCCCTCGACCGACACCAGCGAGCCGTAGCCGTCCGTACGCCAGACACCGTCCAGCCCCTTACCCGTACTTGTGCCCGCACCGGGCCGTGGGCCCGACTCGGCGCGGCCGCCCGGGAGTTCGCCGGCGGCCGCGGCGGCGGGCAGCAGCGCGCCGCCCGACAGGGCGAGCAGCACACCTCCCGCGACGACGGCGGGCTTCCTGAACAGCATGATCACGCCTTCCCCTCGTTCCCCTGTGGCCCCGACACCGCCCGGCACCCGCTGCGGGGCCGCCCGGCACGCTCCATGCTCGGCCGCCCGCGTCCCGGGGTGACATCCCGCTGACCGGCGCATACGGGGTGGGGGCAGCCCCCGTGCGGTACGGGGGACCGGCATAGGTCGGGGCTGCCGTGACGGAGGGGGTCGTTGGGGTCACCGTGACGATGGGAGCGGTGGCGACGCGCGGGCTCGTGTGGGGTCCGCGCCGCAGCGGGTGGCCTCCCGTTCGGAGTCCGCCGGAGCGCGCCGGAGCGCGGCAACAGGCGCGGCCACGGTGCCGTACACCCCCTGGCGCCACCACCCCGGTGGGGCTGCCCCCACCGGGTCCCCCTAGGGGATGTCACAGGTCAGCGGCGATGCCCGGCCATTCCCCATCGCCGTGGTCCCCGAGTGCGCCGGACACGGTACGTTCGACGGGTGGCTGGATTCAGGATCGGACGCGGCCGGGACTCCCGGAACGCGCAGCAGCGGCAGCATCCCCCGCACGGCGCCCCTCCGCAGGGCCCGCCGCCGGGTGGCCAGTACGGGCAGGGCGGGCCAGGTGCCCAACCGCCGTACGGCCCCGGCCCGAGCGCCTACGGCAGCGGCCCCCGGCAGGGCGCCCCGGGCGCGCCCCAACCGCCGTACGGGCGGCAGGGCGGCGGCTGGCCCCAGGCGGCCGGCGGACACGGCGCGCACGGCGGGCAGGGGGGACACGGCGGGCACGGCGAGCCCGAGTACTTCGGCGACCCGTACGGCCCCGCGCACGGCGGCCCGGGCCACGGGCCCGGCCACGACCCGTACGCCAACAACCCGGGCCACACGCAGTCGTTCAGCGTCCAGGACCCGTACGGCCAGGGCGGTGGCGGGCAGCACGGCGACGGCTACACCGACGGCGACACGTACACCGCCGGTCAGCCCCCGGCCGTACCCGCCGGGCCCCGGCTGCACTGGAAGGACCTGCTGCGGGGCATCGTGCTGCGCCCCAACGCGACGTTCTGGCAGATGCGCGACTACGCGGTGTGGGGCCCGGCCCTCGTCGTCACCTTCCTCTACGGGCTGCTCGCCGTCTTCGGCTTCGACGAGACCCGCGAGGACGCGCTTAACGCCACGCTGACCACCGCCCTCCAGTACGTGATCGGCACCGGCGTCGCGATGGTGCTCATGGGGCTGATGCTGGGCGCGGTCACGCACACGCTGGCCCGCCAGTTCGGCGGGAACGGGACGTGGGCGCCGACGATCGGGCTGTCCATGCTGATCATGTCGATCAGCGACGCGCCGCGGCTCCTCGTGGCGATGTTCGCCGGTGGCACCGAGACGGTCGTACAGGTGCTGGGGTGGGTGACCTGGCTCGCGGCCGCCGCGCTGTTCACCTCGATGGTGAGCCGCTCGCACGACCTGCCGTGGCCGAAGGCGCTCGGCGCCTCCGCGGTCCAACTGGTCGCCCTGCTCGCCCTGGTGAAGCTCGGCACGCTCTGACGCACACCGGTCGTACCGCACTCACCACACGTACCACTCGCACCGCCCGTACCACTCGCACCACCCGTTCCGCACCACGCCACCGGGACGGCCCCGCCGACGCCCGCCCCCAGCCGCACCGGGGGCGGGCGTCGGCACGCCCGGGGCGCGCGGCACCGCCCCGGCGCCGCGCCCGCACGGTCACATGGGCTCGGCGTACGGGTGGCGCCAGGCCGGGGCCGACTCCGCACCCGGGCTCGTCCAGTACTCCCGGGCCCGTACGACCACTCCCTCCCGCACCGTCCAGAAGGACGCCGCGTGGAACATCCCGAACTCGGCGTGCGGCACGTCCACCTCGGAGACCACCGTGTCCCCGTCCGCGACGACGCGCCGCACCCGTATCTCCCAGCCCTCCGGGTACTCGCTGTTCACCGCGAGGAAGTTCGCCCTGCCGACCATCCGCTCCGCGGTGACCGGCCACTCCACCACCACGTCCTCCGCGAGCAGCGCGCCCAGGCCCGCCCAGTCGCGCGCCTCGACGCGCCGCCACAGCTCCGCGACCACCGCCGAGGGCGCCCGCCCCACGGAATCCGCCTGTTCCACGGCCCCTGCCTCTCCCACAGCCGCCCGCCTCCCGCCGCACCCGCACCGCGTACCGACGTCGTGCCGTACCCGACGCCATGCCCGCAAGCGTGGCACGCGCCACTGACAACGGGCCGGGCCCGGCGGACCCCGCGTCCGGGCGGGCGACCGGGACGGGTCACCTGCCGGGCGGCCACGGGACGGCGGCGAGGGCGGGGAGCAACGACTCCTCCTCGTGGTCGAGGTGGGCCTCCAACTCCGCGGACATGCGCGCCAGTTCGGTACGGAACCGCTGCGGGTCGGCACCTCCCAGGTCCGCGAGGAGGGCGAGGAGCGCGTCGTGGACGCGGGCGACCGTACGGTGCTCGCGGCCCAACCGTTCGAGTGTGTCGCGCAGTTCGGGGTGGTGGCGCGCGACGACGGGGAAGACGTGCCCGTCCTCGGCCGTGTGGTGGAACTGGAGCGTCTGGCAGAACGCCAGGCAGTGCTGCCGCAGTTGGAGCCCGAGTCCGGGCGCGGGCGGCTCGGCGCCGGGGCCGCCGTACGTGCCCTGCCCGGCGTACGCCTCCCGCGCCTCGTACGCGGCACGAGCGGCGAAGTACGCGTCGGCCTCCGCCCGTACGTGCCGCAACTGCGCCCGCAGCCAACGGTGCACCTCGACGAGCTTGTCCGCGAGGGTGGTGACCTCGACGGACGCGGGCTGGTCGCCGGGCCGCTCCGTGGCGTCCGGGGCGGCGGGGGTGTCCGGGGTGGCGGGGGCGAGGACGACGACGGGCAGCGTACGGGCCGTACGCGCCTGGTGGTCCGCGTATCCGGAGTCCACCCGTACGGCGTGCGCGAACAGCCGGTCGCGCCGGTCGCCCTCCGCGGGCACCGCGATCGCCTCGAACTCCCCCGCACCGGTGTCGACCCGTACCAGCGGGTGGGCGAGGAGGTTGTGGTACCAGGCGGGATGCCGGTCGGCGCCCAGGTCGGACGCGACGACGTACAGCAGCCCGTCGTGGCGGACCAGGCCGAGCGGCACGGTGTGCGCGGCACCGGAACGGGCGCCGGTGGTCGTCAGCAGGAGCAGCGCGCTCCCGGCGGACGGGCCACCGACACGGCCGCCGTTCGCGCGGAACTCGTCGATGACGGACCGCTGGTACGTCGCGGGGGTGCGCGGGGGCGGGGGCGTGTGCGGGGACTTGCGGGCAGGCGTGGGCATGGGTGTGGGCACTCCAGAGCAGCGTGACGCGCGCGCCGCGGCGCCCGTGGGGCGACGCGAGGGCGCGGCGTGGAAAGGGGGAGAAGAGAGGGCGGGAAGGAGGAGCCGGAAGGCGAACGGCGCGGTGTCACGCGCCGGTTCACGCCGGGCTCAGCCCGCGGAGTGTGTACGCATCGCACGTTCCCTCGGCGACAGGTGCTCGCCCGGCCACCGACCTGCCCACTGCTCTCCGGTCGGCGCCACGCGGCACGCGCTCATTACAGCCACGGGGCCACCGCGATGTCAACGCCGAGCCCCGGCACGACCCGCGGGCCCGTTCCAGGCACCCCGCCCCGCGCGAACGCCGCTCAGGCGTCCAGCACCTGCCCGTGCCGCCGTACGACCGGGGGCGCCACCGACCACGGGAAGTTGATCCACCGGTCCGTGCGCTTCCACACGTACTCGCAGCTGACCTCGGACTGCGGCTTCTCGTAGATGACGGCCGTACGCACCTCGGCCACGTGCTCGGCGCAGAAGTCGTGGACGAGCTTCAGGGTGCGGCCGGTGTCCGCCACGTCGTCCGCGACGAGGACCTTCTTGCGGCTCAGGTCCACCACGTTGGGCACGGGCGGCAGCATGACGGGCATCTGGAGGGTCGCGCCGACGCCCGTGTAGAACTCGACGTTCATGACGTGCAGGTTCTTGACGTCCAGCGCGTAGCCGAGGCCGCCCGCGACGAACAGCCCGCCGCGCGCGATGGAGAGGATGATGTCCGGCTCGAAACCGTCGTCCGCCACGAGCTGCGCCAACTCGCGTACGGCCTGCCCGAACAGCGGATACGTGAGGTCCTCGCGCTCGTCACCCATCGCGCTCGCCAGCCCCGCTCTCAGATCTGCGTACGGTGGAAGTTGAGGTACGAACGGGACGGTGTCGGCCCACGCTGGTCCTGGTAGCGCGAGCCGTAACGCGCGGACCCGTACGGGTACTCGGCCGGTGACGACAGCCGGAAGAGGCAGAGTTGGCCGATCTTCATCCCCGGCCACAGCTTCATGGGCAGCGTCGCCACGTTCGACAGCTCCAGCGTGACGTGCCCGGAGAAGCCCGGGTCGATGAAACCGGCGGTGGAGTGCGTCAGCAGGCCCAGCCGACCGAGGCTCGACTTGCCCTCCAGCCGGGACGCGATGTCCTCGGGGAGGCTGACCACCTCGTACGTCGACGCCAGCACGAACTCGCCGGGGTGCAGGATGAACGGCTCGTCGCCCTTCGGCTCGATCGCCCGCGTCAGGTCGGGCTGCTCGACGGAGGGGTCGATGTGGGGGTAGCGGTGGTTCTCGAACACGCGGAAGAAACGGTCCAGCCGGACGTCGATGCTCGACGGCTGCACCATGGCCGGATCGTAGGGGTCGATCCGCACCCGTCCCTTGTCGATCTCGGTACGGATGTCCTGGTCGGAGAGAAGCACGGGCCGAGCCTACGCGTACGGCGCGGGCCCGGCCCAATCGGACCCGGCCCGCGCCGTACTCCTCAGCGGTGGGCGCCGCGTCGCGCACGCGGGCGGACGCGGCGGCGGTCAGCGCTCGCGGTGCGTACGGGCGCCCGCGTCGGCGTGCGGGCCGACGGGCGGGCCCGCGTGCGCGTCGGACCGCCGATGCGTGTCCGAACGCCCGTGCGCGGGCGCGGACTTCGGCACCGGTACGGGGACCGCCTGCCGCAGCCGCGCGCAGCGCGGACACCGCAGCAGCCGCCCCGGACCGATCCGGTCGGCGCCGAGGTTCTGCATCGGGAACGTCGAGGTGCTGAACTCGTGCCCTTCGGCACAGCGGACGACGGTGGACTCCATCGTTTCCTCTCCCCAGGTACGTGAACGACAAAAGCCACGCTAGGGGATGGAACGCCCAACTCCCGTACCGGCACTCCGCCCACCGTACGCTCTCCGGCCACCCCGCCCCCGCCCCTCACGGCCCCTCGCGTCACCTGCCCCGAACAGCACAAAGACCCCTCGGCCTGTGCGCCGGGGGTCCGCCATGAGGTACAGTGTCCCGCGTTGAGAGGGCTGCGGAGCAGCGTCTCGCGGGCGTAGTTTAATGGTAGAACATGAGCTTCCCAAGCTTATAGCGCGGGTTCGATTCCCGTCGCCCGCTCCATGACAAACCCCCAGGTCATCCGACCCGGGGGTTGTTTGCTGTCAGCGGTGATCACTCACCACGTGCCAGATCCGTGCCAGAAGACCGGCGCATCCGGCGCACCGACTCATCAAGACCGGCAGCGACCTCGCGTTGACGCTCATCGTCGGAGTGTTGGTAGATCAACGCCGCCTTTTCCGAGGACTGGCCCGCACGGACCATCGTGTCTTTGAGCGTGGCACCCGAGCGCGTGGAGAGCGTATGCCCCGTGTGTCGAAGATCGTAGAACCTGAAGTCGTCTGACATGCCGACAACGTCACGAGCCCGACGCCAGGTTCGACCGAAGGTGCTGCGCCGGAACGGGGCACCGCGCTCCCCGACGAACAGCAGTCCGCGAGGCCCGAACTCGGCGTACAACTCCATATGGGCACGCAGCTCCGATCGCAGGAAGCCGGGTAGCACCACGGTCCGAGTACCCGCCTCCGACTTGGTGTCGCCCGGAGCGCGACGACCGTTGGTTCGTTCCGGCTCGGCACATCGCACCGTGATCGTCATAGCGCGTACATCAACATCCCGCCGACGAAGCGCCGCCAACTCCTCCGGACGTAGCGGTCCGTACGCCCCAAGGAACACCATCAAGCGCCACCTGGTACCGACCGCGCGGGCCAGGGCATCCACCTGAACCACGGTCGCGATCCTCCGCTCGGCCGCTTTCTCGATTCCCGCACCCTTGATCCGGCACGGGTTCCGCTTGATCAGCTCATCGTCCGTTGCGGTTTCCATGACCGCTTTCAGCAGCCGGTACGACTTGGCCACGGTCGTTGCTCCAGTGGCTTTAAGTCGTTCGGCTCGCCAGGTGCGCACGCGCGGCGGGGTGATCTCATCCAGGTCTAGGTCCCCAAGGGCCGGCGCGAGATGTTGCGACAAGAGACGCCGATAGAGGTCTTCAGTTGTAATCGACAAGCCGCGTTCGCTAATCCATTTCAGCGCGTATTCCGCGAAGTTCACGGTCCTGGAATCCGGGTTTTCCCATTCACCGCGCCGAATTTCAGTCTGCTTCTCGGCAAGCCAATCATCGGCATCGACGGTGGCCGCGAAGGTCTCCGGAGCAGGTCGCATGACGCCATCCGGCCCGGGATAGCGAGCCTGGTACCGCCCGGAAGGCAGCTTCCGGATCGCACCAAAGCGGCGACGCCTCCCCCTGTTATTCGCCATTAGGCAGCCCTCCCGTAGCGAGCCCGCGATCGACAGATCGGAGTAACGGTATGGGAGGCGATGAACTGCTGAACGGCACTTTCAGGAATGCGAACGTGTCGACCAACCTTGACGAAAGTGATCCGTCGTTCTTCAATCAGACGGCGAGGGAATCGGATTGTCGTGCCGAGGATTTCCGCGACTTCCTGCACAGACAAGAGCTTTTCCACGGTCACCATTCCCCCTCATGGTCGTTGATCACGGTGCGTTGTTGGCGTGCGGTTTCGCGGTTGGCGGTGATGTCGCGGTGGATGGTGGCGGCGAGCCAGGATTCGCCGGGGGTGTGGCCGTGTCCGGCGTAGGTCCAGTGGGTGAGGGTGAGGGTGGTCGCTTCTTCTGGTGTGTCGTCGGGGTTGGGGAGGCCGAGGGCTTCGCGTTGTTGTGTGGCGCGGTAGTCGGCACGGGTCTGGCGCAGCGCGCCGAGGGTGGTGGAGTAGGTGCGGGACTTGGTGGAGAAGTGGCCGCGGAAGCCGAGCATGTGGGCCCAGTCGCGGAGTCGTCGTTCGGGGTAGGCGGGGTGGAGGTCGAGGCAGGCGGCGATGAGTCGGGCGGGGTGGTCGGGGATGTCGAGTAGGGCGATGGCTTCGTGGCTGCCGATGCGGTGGTCCACGGTGCCGGTGGTCTCGGCGGCTTTGGTGGCGTACTTGGCGACGTAGGAGGCGACGGCCTGTTCGGTGAGGTCTTCGCCGTTGCCGAAAGCGCCGATGGGCTGCACGTCGATCTGCTGCCCCCAGCGCAAGTCCCGTTCGGGCAGGCCGTGTTCGTCAACGGCCGGGATGGTGACCTGGACGCGTGCGGCGGCGGCGCGGATCGCCGCGTCGAGGAGGGCTGTGGTTGCCCAGTGCGGGGGCGGGGTGTCGGGGCCTTCGGGGCCGTCGAAGCGGATGACGGCGTGGAAGTGCACGGCCCCGCGCTTCTGGTACTCCGCGACCTTCCCGAACGACACCCGGCATTGTTCGCGGGCGGCTTTCTGGGTGAGTCCGGCGCGGGCGGCGATCTCCCGGCGGAGGTAGATGGTGAAGCGCTGCCACAGTTGGGAGGCGTGGTTGTTCCACAGCACCGCGCCCGCGTAGTCGTACGTGCCTGGGTCGAGGGGTGTGCCCAGGGCGGGGTCGGTGTCGGTGTGGCGGGTGCCGCAGCGGCAGGGCCGGTTCCCGGGCCGGTTGTGGACCGGGCCGAACGAGGGGGCGGTGAGGGTGGCGAACACCCGGGGGTGGTCCCGCACGGCGGGGGTGACGCCCTTGGTGTCGTCGCCGGTGAGCCCGGCGCGGATGAGGTGGAAGGTGTCCCCGGCATACGTCCAGGCGCAGGCGGGGCAGCGGGAGGCGCGGCGGTTGCCGCAGGCGATCCGTAGGCGTCCGCCGGGTTCGGTGTCGGTGCTGTAGTGGTGCAGGACCTCACCCGTGGCGCGGTCGCGGGTGACCGTGCCGCCGGTGAGGTGGATGGGGTCGGAGCAGCCGCCGGTGCGGCGGATCTGGTCCTGCCAGCGGTCGAAGCCGGGGGCCCCGGCGACCCGGAGCGCATCGCTCAAGGTCGCCGGGGCCAGGCCCGCCGAGGTGGCGGTGTCCGTCATGTGGTCACCCACCCTGCCGGTTGTGGGCGGGGCCGTGGTTGGCGGTCCAGCCCTGGACCAGGAGGGCGACTTGTGCGTCCCCGTTGGCAGTGGCCGAAGCGCCGCAGTGGCAGCGTGCGGATGCGGTAGCCGGAGCCGAGGGCGCGTTCTTGGTGACGTGCAGGCCGGGGCGGTCCTGGGACGGAGTGAGGTCAGTCATCAGGCCACCTCGGTCCGAACCGGGAGCGGAGTGTTGAGGCGACTGCGGCGGGTGCCGGTGCCGTGGCAGGTGCGGCAGTCGACGGGGACGGTGGTGCGGGTGCCGTCGGTGTGGCGGGTGCCGGTGTCGATGTGGACGCGGGGGAAGCCGTCGCAGTTCGGGCAGAACCGTGCGCGGGCAGGGGTGGGCTGGGTCATGATGGTGGTGTCCTTTCGGATCTTCGGGTCTGGAAGGGGATGGGCCGTCCGGGGCGGCGAAAACTTGCCGGTTGAGGCCGCCCCGGAGGGCTGTTACAGGTGCTTGCGCGGGCGCCGTACGGGGCGCTTGCCGGGCCGTCCCTTGGTCGCGGGGCGGGGCTTGGTCTTGCGGCGGGTGGGGCGGGTGAAGCTGTAGCCGATCCCGCAGCTCGCGGTGAGGACCGCGACCATGGACGCGGCGATGATCTGGGCCACGAAGGCGATCACCAGCAGCACGACCACCGTGCCGACCGTGATGGTGAAGGCGAGCAGGATGGGGCCCTTGTAGGAGCGGGGCGCTTCCTGGACGATCACGACTTTCCGCAGGTCGGTGCCCGGAGGCATCCGGCGGTAGAGGTCGGTGGGGATGTGTCCGGCGCGGAGCTGTTCGTCAGGCAGTCGCATGACAGGGGTCCTTGTCAGGTGCAGCGATGGGTACGAGCGGCGAGTTCGGCCGCCGAGCGGTCGGTGTAGTCGGCGGAGAAGCCGCAGCGGGGCGCGGTGCACGCGGCGGTGTGCTTCTCCAAGCCCCGGCGGTTGCGGTAGCTGCCGACCTGGACCGGACCGAAACGGCGCACGTCGTAGAAGCGGTTCGGACGAGACATTCGGTCAACCTCCTTTCATCTCAAGCGAGTTGAGCGGCGATGGCATGGGCGAGTGCTTCCGGGACACCGAGCCGGGCACGGAGGGTGCCGGTGTCGATGTGCTCGCCGGTCCGCACACGGTGAGCCTCTGCGAGCTTCCGGGCGTGTTCGATCAGCGCCGGAGGAACACCCGACGCCGCAGCAGCCGGAACAGGAACCGGAGGCGGTGCGGGGGCCGGGGCTTCAGGCAAGGCCGGAACGGGCTCCGACTCGGGGAACTGCTCACGCTCGGCCGGAGACTCGGGCACGGGGATCTGTTCCACCTCGGGCACCACCGGGGCCGCGTCCTGCACCGGGGCAGGTGGGGCGGTGTGGGCGAGAAGGGTTCCGCCGAGGAACGCCAGGGCGGGCCATCCGGCGACCAGGATGCGCAGCCAGTCCGGCACGTTCTCCAGATCGAGGAGCCCGGCGGTGGCGATGTTCGCGCCGAGTGACGCGGCGAGCGCGATCATGAACCAGCACCACGCCGCGACCTTCTCCGAGCCGGTGCGCAGCCGATGCCACGCGGCGACGAGCAGCAGGTCAACCGAGATGGGGTAGGCCCAGGCCTTCCAACCGTCCTGCCCGGCAGCAGCGGCGAGGTCGTGCAGGTGGGCGAAGGACAAGGCCCCCGCGATCACCGCCTGTACGAGTACCGCGTCCAGCCGGAACGGCAGTTTGCGGATCATGTCGTCACCTCCTTCCAAGGGGTTGGGCCACCGGGGGCGGGCGACGGGCGATCTTCGGCCGCCCGGCCCCCCGGGGGGCGGGATCAGTCGGCTTCGCCGGAGCCCCAGCACGAGGGGCACATGGCGGTCTGCTGATCGGCGGTGGCACGGCCCTTCCGGGTGCCGACGCGGACCGATTCGCGGATCTCACCGGCGCCGTCGCAGGTCGTGCACTTCTTCGCCGTGCGCTTCGGGGTCGTCTTCCGTGTCGCCATGGAGTGGATTCCCTTCCGATTTCAGGCATGGGCGGGGTAGGGACCTGGCGCGAGGAACGGCCGCGCCGACCGTGAAACGAGGGAGTGTCAGTCGGTGATCGGGCGCGGAATCAGCAGCGGCGGCACACCGTCCGGCACGAGGGCCGGTTCGGGTCGTACGGCCGGGCGGAACGGGGCCAGCACCGGCAGGTGCGGGGTCAGGTGCGCGAACTCCCGGCAGGCGGACACGGTTTCGGCCTGGGAGACCTCGGGGGTGCGGATGCGGGACCAGCCACCGGAGGCGTCACCGGCCACCGCCACACCGGGTTGGTCCGGCGGGATCGTGGTCACAGCGGACACCGCGTCCGGAGCGATATCGCCCAAGCCCATCTCGGCAGACGCCTTGTCGTTGACGCGGTGGACGACCCGGCCGGTCAACTGCGCGCGGAGCATGGTCGCTCCCTTGCCCAGCTCGGAGCCGAACCGCTGCCCGCACACCTCCAGATAGATCCCGACCGCGCGGGCCATCTGCGCCAGCCGCACCAGGTGTTGCACCATGCGGTCCCGGCGTTCCTCCTCCTTCTTCGCCGTGACGAGGAAGAGTTCCGCGACCTCATCGATCAGCACCACCAGCGGCACCGGCCGTACCTGTTCCGGGAGCTGCCACAGGTCGGACACGCCGTGCTCGGACAGCACGTCGAACCGGCTCTCCATCTCCGCTACGAGGGCTTCCAGCAGCTCCGATGCCGTCTGCGGAGTCGTCGCCAACGCCGACAGGCGCGGAGCGTAGGAGGACTGCTCCACCCCACGCTTGCAGTCGATCCCGACCAGGCCGACCGGCAGGCGGGCGAGGCCCTTGATCAGGTTCCGTTGGAACATCGACTTGCCCGACTGGTTCGCGCCCAGCGTCAGCGAGTGCGGCACCTTCCGGTACTCCCGGGCGAACACACTCCCGTCCTCCCGCAACGCCATCGGGACCACCATCAGCCCGACCTCGACCGAACGCGGGAGACGGACGCGGGCCAGGACGTCGTAGCCGGTCATCCGCAGCTCGACCACACCCGACTTCACTTCCACCACGGTCACCGACCGCATGCCCCAGGCGTGCCGCAGCCGTTCCGAAGCCGCCGCCACATCCGCCGGTTCCAACCCGGCCGGAAGCCGCAGACGCACCCGCAGCCCCGTCGAGGTGGGACGCACCATGCGCTTGACCGGGACCACCGGCCGCACCTCACGGCGGGCCACGTTGCGGGACATGAACGCCCGGAACCCGGAAGGCTGCACGGTCAGACCGCACACCTCCATCGTCGAGCGGTAGGTGAAGGTGAACCGGCCCCACGCGGCGGGCAACCCCACCAGCGACCAGTACACCCCCGGGGCACGGACCTTCGCGTAACCCAACCCACCGGCACCGGCAGCCACCGAAGCGACCTCAACCGCCACCCCGAGATCCGCCATGATCAGGCCCCCAGCGGGGTGACCGCGACGGCGCGGAACGCGATCCCGTGCCGCTTCTGGCCGTTGAACTCGTTCTCCCAGTCCCGCGCCTTCAGCCCCGTCACCGACACCGGCATCCCCGGGGACAACCCGTCCGGGAGACCCGTCTCCAGGACCGTCACCTGGTAGAGGTTTCCCTCCCCCTCGTCCGACACCAGCAGCCCCACCGTCGACAGACCCGCACCGGTCTCCCGGTCCACCGCCCGCTCCCCCGTCTTCTTGTTCGCCATCTTCGGCTCCGGCGCCGTCGCCACGAACACCACAGCGGACGACAGATCGATCTTGAACGAAGGCATACGCCTGTCCTTTCAACTTGCGTTCGCGTACTAGCTTACGTTGAGAGTACGCATGCTAGTACGCGTGCGTCAAGCGAAGACATCGGCCGACTTCAGCCCTGCGGTTAGGCGGTCCGCCTCCTAACATGAGTACGCGAGCTAGGGCGCGGGAAGTAGCAAGCCCTAGCATGCGACCGGAAAGGAAGGGAGAGGATGACTCCGAAGATCGAGCGAAGCACCCCACCGTTCATGCAGATCGCGACCCACTTCAGGGCGAAGATCGTCAACGGTGAGCTGGCGCCGGACGCTCAACTGCCAGCGATCACGACGATTGCCAGCGATTGGGGCGTCGCATCCGCCACAGCCGCCAAGGCGATCAAGCAGCTTCAGGCGGAGCGCTACGTGCGCTCAACGTCGCAGGGGACGTTTGTTGATCTCGGGCGCAGGCAGACAACCGGACCTGACCGACTTCAGATGCTCCGCGTCGGTGGTTCCGGGTTTCGACCGGGGGAGCGGGTGGAGATTCTTGACGCCCAACTCGTATCTGCCAGCGCCGAAGTAGCCGAAGCTTTCGAGGTCAACGAGGGCGCTTCCGTCGTGCAGCGAAGGCGTAGGTATCTCGACGATGAGGGCGTCGTGTCGGTCTCAACGTCTTGGCTGTCCGGCGAACTCGCAGACAGCGCGCCTGAGCTGATCTCTACAGAACCCTTGCCGAAGATGACGTTCGGCTTGATCGAGGACCGCACTGGCCGAATCGTCGTGCGGCGACGGGATCTTGTATCACTACGCCCTGTGCCGGATAGCTTGGCTGAGTGGTTGGACCTTGAGCCCGGAACGCCCGCTCTCACCATGACCAATCAGTACTGGGACCAGTACGGCACAACTACGGAGTATGCGACGGACTTCCTTGGCGCAGGACGCATGCTCTCTGCCGAGCAGGACGTGGCATAGCGGTCAACCGAGCTGTTACAGGTTTCCCTACTTCATCAAGGCTCGCTGCGCTCGCGGGGTGGGGAGGGGGCTCCCTTCGGGAGTTGCCGCGCGGGGGAGGCGCCTACCGGGGCGTGGTGGGCTGCCGGAGGCGGGCGCGGGAAAGGCCGTTCGGGGACCTGAGCCCCGGGGCGTGCGGTGAGTCGTACCGCTGGCGCGGGGAGACGGGCTTGGGCTTCGCCGCTTCCCCGGGCGGGCATCTCCGCTCGCGTCCGTCGAGCCGGGTCCCTTGCCCTTCGGGCAGCAGACGCCCGGCGGATCAACTGCTTCGTCAGCAGACGCTACGGACACACCCTCGGCCCGCCCACGCGGGCCCGTCGGGGCTCGTGGCGGCGCCTGCCTTCGGCGCGCCGCCACGGCCCCACAGCAGCAACTCACAGCTATGGGATGTCCGCTTCACGCTTCGACACGCCTCGAACGACAGCGTCAGCCCGACCCCCCAAGCCACTCCGACCACCACGCCGACACCCACCACCAGGCGACCAGCCGAGCCAACACCCCCGACGCTGCGACGACACCGAGCCCAGGCGACGAGACCCCAACACCGACGCACCGCCACGAGCACAACGGCCGCAAAGCGCCGAAAGCGGGATGGAGGTGGGGAAGTGGGTGGCGGGGGCGGTCGGCTCCATGACTTTAGGCAGCCACCATGGGGCGAGCCTCGAAGATCAGGGGCCCAGTGGGGAAATCGGGTGGGGTGGCAAGCCTCCCCACTACGCCGGGCAAGCTTACGGGCCCCAGATCTCTCGCCCCATGGCAGCTCCAGCCCAAAGTCATTCCACCGACCTCATGGACACCTACCGGCCGTGCCACAGCCATGCCAGAACAGACGGGGAACCACGGTAAATGGCGGACACAGGACACGCGGGTAGCGGCAGCTCGTGAGCGCGTAAGTGCAGGTCAACTAGCAATCTGGCGACCAAAGACCGCTGATTCCCAAGCTTATAGCGCGGGTTCGATTCCCGTCGCCCGCTCCACGGTGAAGGCCCAGGTCGCAGACCTGGGCCTTGTTCGTTTTGGGAACCGGTCGGCGACCGCCTACCGGCTAGCGCATCACCAGGACCCTGGTCGCGGGGTTTCCGTTTTCCTGTGTCAGGTCCGACTGCAGACCCGCCGGGTTCACGAGTCGCCTATCGGGGTCGTAGACCAGCGCGAGAATTCCGCGGCAGTCCGGGTGCCGGGAATACCTGCTCCAGTCGATCATCAGCTCCTCACCGACCTTCCGGTCCGCGAGCGTCTCCCGGGTCATCTTCGTCTCGACGACGATGCCGACCTCGGGCAGGAGGAAGTCGACCCGGGAACGCCCGCCACGGTATTCGGGAACGTAGTCCTCGGGGCGTACGTCCTCGTACATCTGGCGCAGGCAGGCACCGATCAGCACTTGCAGGTCCGCCTCGTTCCCGATGTGCGGCGCGGGGACGTTCGGCCGTCCGGAACCCCTCAGGGCTTGGAGGAAGTTCGGGAATCTGGCGAACGCCTCGGCCAGTTCGGTGAGAGTCGGCGCCACCTCGGCCACCGCGTAGGTCTCGCGTTGGAGGAGGGAGCGCTGCTCGTGGAAACTCGGGCGGAACGTGGTCTCGTACGGGTGACTCCACCGGGGAAACGGAGAGTCCGGATTACCCGGGTCGTAGAACTGGTTGGTGTCCAGGGGGCCGCTCAGGAACGCTTTGACGCGCCCGATGATCATGCCTCCCTCGTACATGTCCCGGAACTTCTCACGCGCCGTCTGTTCCGAGATCATCGAGGTGGCACGCGCGTACCAGGACTGGTAACGGTCCCGCTCCCTGCGTAACTCCTCATCGCTGACGGTCTCGCGTTCCTGCCATATCGAGACGGCAGCCTCTATCTCGCGGCTCTCCTCGACCAGTCGCTCGATTTCCGCACACTTGCTGGAGGACATCATGTGGCAGCTCCTTTTGCCCACGCATTCCCGCGAAGGGCCGTAGAAGCGTGACACGGGTCGGCGACAATCCCCTCCCACCGTGGCCAACGCGCCGTCGGCGCGGCTGAGTCGGGCGGCACTCACCGGCTGGAGCCCCCGGCCGGGTGGGCGGGGGCTGTGGTGTGGGGCCGGGGGTGGGCGGGGGTCAGGCGGTCTTCGTGACGTGGTGGATGGTCTTCGCCGTGAGGGCCGGGGCGTCGAGGTAGATGTAGTGGCCGCTGTCGCGGACGGCCGTCACGTGGCTGTCCGGGGAGAGCGCGCGCCACTTGTGCTGGCCCGCCGTCCAGGCGCGCTCCAGGCCGGGGCCGTACTCCGGGACCTCCGCGAGGTAGCGCTGGCCGTGCCGGAGGATCGCGACCGGGATGTCCCCGGCGCAGCGGACGTCGCCGTCGGGGAGGGTGAGCCGTTCCGGGTTCTCGCCGCCCGCGATGGCGAGGAACTGGTCGCGCATCTCGGCGGCCGGGCCGGTGGCGGACTCCGGGATCTCACGGACCACGTCGGCGCTCTGTGTGGGCGACGTGGCGTCCATCAGGACGACGCCGTCGACGCGGTCCCGGTGGTCCGGGGCGTAGCGGGCGGCGAGCAGGCCGCCGAGGGAGTGTCCGGCCAGTACGACGGGGGAGTCGCCCGCCACGTGGTCGAGCACCGCGGTGAGCACCTCGCTGCTGTCGGCGAGCGTCTGCGGCCCGGGGGGTTGGTCGCTGGCGCCGGCGCCGAGACGGTCGTACGAGCAGACGCGGTCCTTCGCGGCCAGCCGCTTCTGGAGTCCGGCCATCTTCTCCAGGCTGTCGCCGCCGCCGTGCAGGAGCATGACGACCGGCTCACCGCGTTCGGGGCGGCCGGAGCAGGAGACGTTCACGGCGCGGCCGTCGACGTCGATCTTCTTCGTCCCCGTGAAGGAGGCCGCCGGGGCGGTGGTGGAGGAGGCCGCCTGGGAAGTGGCCGCGGGGGTCGACGAGTTCGCGTGTGCCAACGTGGCCCCCGTACCGGCGAGGAGGCCCGTACCGGCGACGGTGCAGCACAGCGCGGTCAGTGCGGCTGCCTTGGCTTTGCGGATCATCATGGCCTCCGGGAAGAGAAGTGGCGCCGTCTTCGGCGTGAGGTGAACGCTACGGAGACGGCGCCCGCGGATCGTCACCGTGCGGTGGACACTTCCGCGTAGCTCCCACGGGGGACACGCCCCGGGCCGGGGGCGGTGGTTACGGCTTGCTGATCTTCCCGAAGCCCTCGCTCTGCTCCCAACCGAGGGTGTAGAGGCCGGAGTCGCTGTTGTAGAGGAAGAGGACGCGGCTGCCGTCGTCGTTGATCGAGGTGTCCTCCCAGCCGTCGAAGTCCTCGGTGATGTCGATGTCCCAGTCGGCCAGGTCACCCTGTGCAACGCCCGCGACGGACTCGGTGGGCGGCTCGCCGTCGGAGCAGTAGAGGCCGAAGTCGGCGATGAGCGAGACGGTGCCGTTGGTCTCGGCGAGTTCGACGCCCTGGCAGCGGTCGGTGGCCGTCTTGTAGAGCGTCTTCCAGCCGCTCCAGGTCGTCGCGCCCGCCGCGCGGTGCCGTTCCTGGACGCCCTTGTCCGCCACGAGGCGTACGGTGACCTGCCCGCCGTCGCTCAGCTTCAGCGTGGACTCGTAGTCGTCCACGGCGGAGACGTCCGCGGCGGAGGCGTCGCTGGAAACGGAAGCCGGGCGGTCCGTCCCGGTGGCCGGTTCCGGTGTGACGCCGACGGCGGTGCCGTACCCGGCGGCGACGAGTCCGACGGCGGCCAACGCCGCCAGTGTGCCCCGGCGCTTGCCGCCGGTTGTGCGCGTGTTCATGGTGTTCCCCCTCGGTCGACGACCGTCCGGGTCGGCGGACGGTCCTGTTCCGTGTGCCGGTCAGCGGCCCGCGGGCGCTCGCGGAGCGCCGGTGGAGCGCGTACTTCCGGCCACACACTCCCAACCACCCTAGTCATTCACCGCTCCGCCGTCCCGGCCCCGTACAGGCCCGTATGCTCGCCGCCCTGGACACCGAATCGGCCGCACCAGCCCACCGGTTCGCCCCGGCCGACCCGACCACTCCGGCCGATCCGGCCCACCAGGCCGGTGACTCCGTACGACGAGGGGGAACCCCATGCGCAAGTCGATCGCCACCGTGTCCCTCAGCGGCTCGCTCTCGGAGAAGCTGGACGCCGTGGCCGCGGCGGGCTTCGACGGGGTGGAGATCTTCGAGAACGACCTCCTGGCGAGCCCGTTGAGCCCTCGTGACGTACGGGCGCGGGCGGCGGACCTGGGGTTGGGCATCGACCTGTACCAGCCGTTCCGGGACATCGAGGCGCTGCCGGAGGAGGCGTTCGTACGCGGACTGCGGCGCGCGGAGCAGAAGTTCGCGGTGATGGCGGAGCTGGGCGCGGACCTGCTGCTGGTGTGCTCGAACGTGTCGCCCGCCGCCCTCGACGACGACGCGCTGGCCGCCGCGCAGCTGCGGCGGCTGGCGGAGCGGGCGGCGGAGCACGGTGTCCGGATCGCGTACGAGGCGCTGGCCTGGGGGCGGCACGTCAGCACGTACGAGCACGCGTGGCGGCTGGTGGAGCTGGCGGACCACCCCGCGCTCGGCACCTGCCTGGACAGTTTCCACATCCTGTCGCGGGACTCCGACCCGAAGGGCATCGAGCGGATCCCCGGCGAGAAGATCTTCTTCCTCCAGCTGGCGGACGCGCCGCGGATGGCGATGGACGTGCTCCAGTGGAGCCGCCACTACCGCTGTTTCCCCGGTCAGGGTGGTTTCGACCTGACGCGGCTGGTGGAGCACACCGTACGGGCGGGGTACGCGGGGCCGTTGTCGCTGGAGGTGTTCAACGACGTGTTCCGGCAGGCGGACGCGGGGCCGACTGCGGTGGACGCGATGCGGTCGCTGATCTCCCTGGAGGAGGCGGCGCGGCTGGCCGAACTGCCTGCGCCCGCGATCCCCACGGGGGTGGCGTTCGCGGAACTGGCCGCCGTGGACAGCGGCCCCGTACGCGCGCTGCTCGGCGCGCTCGGATTCACGCGCGCCGGGCGGCACACCGGCAAGCCGGTGGAACTGTGGCAGCAGGGCGGCGCGCGCGTCGTGGTCAACAGCGCGGGCGGCGCCCGGCGCGAGGGCCCGGCGCTGACCGCGTTGGGGCTGGAGACGGCGGACCCGGCGGCGGCCGTACGGCGTGCCGAGGCGCTGCTCGCGCCGACGCTGCCGCGGCGGCGGGCGGCGGGGGACGCGCCGTTGGAGGCGGTGGCGGCGCCGGACGGTACGGAGCTGTTCTTCTGCCGGACGGGCGGGGACGGCGGGCCGTGCTGGGTGGACGACTTCCCGCCGGTGGCGGGGGACGGCGCGCGGGCGGGCGGCGCGGGGCACACGGGTACGGCGGCGGGTACGGACCGGGGTGCGGCGGCGGGCGCGGAGCGCCCGGGTACGGGCGCGGGCGCCGGGGTGACGCGGATCGACCATGTCGCGCTGCCCCAGCCCTGGCACCGCTTCGACGAGGCGTCCCTCTTCTACCCCAGCGTGCTGGGCCTCCAGCCGAACGAGAGCCTGGACGTGGCCGACCCGTACGGCCTGTTCCGCAGCCGGGCCGTCACCGACCCGGCCGGGACGCTGCGGATCGCGTTGAACGTCGCGCCCGGACCGGACGACGAGGGCACCCGCCCGCAGCACATCGCGCTCGCCACCGACGACCTCGCGGCCACCGCGCGGTGGGCGCGCGCGCACGGCGCCGAGCTGCTGCCCATCCCCGACAACTACTACGACGACCTGCGCGCCCGGTACGACCTCGCGCCCGAACGGCTCGCGGAGCTGCGGGAGTTGGGCATCCTCTACGACCGGGACCCGGACGGCGAGTTCCTGCACTGCTACACCGTGACCGTCGGCCGCGTCTTCTTCGAGCTGGTGCAGCGCACCGGCGGCTACCAGGGTTACGGCGCGGGCAACGCCCCCGTACGCCTCGCCGCCCAGCACGCCGCCGGGCAGGGTCACCGGCCGCCGCGCTGACCGTACGGACGTCGCGTGCGCAGCCCCGACTGCGGGCGTAAACGCGCCCGTTCGCGCCGTACGGCTCCAACTGCCGTCGTGCGGAGGCGGGTCGGCGGTCGTCGTCCGTTCAGGCGTCGTCGGGCGGGGGCAGGGTGCGGGCGACGAGGGCGTCGATCAACTCGCTCTGCCCGTACGGCGCGAGGAGGTCGGGCACGGTGAGTTCGTCGACGAGCATGCCGAGCATGCCGAGGTAGAGGAGCAGCACCGTGGTGCGGTCGCCGGGGAGTCCGGCGTCGAGGTGCCAGGCCACGTTCCGCTCCAGGGTGGTGCCGAACGCGTGCGTCAGGTCGGCCAGCATCTCGGGCCGCCGGGTGGCCTCCAGGCGGAGTTCCAGCATGGCGAGGTGGCTGCTGCGGTCGGCGCGCATGCGGTCGAGGAGCTGTGCCAGCAGGGTGGCCGTCAGTTCGCGGTCGGCGGGCGCGCGCATGGTGGCGGCGAGGGCGTCCGGGTCGGGCGTGAGGCGTTCGTGGGTGCGGTCGAGGATCTGGCGCAGCAACTCGCCACGGTGCGCGAAGTAGTTGGAGGCGGTGCCGGGGGGCACGCCCGCCTCCTTGTCGAGGGCGCGCAGGGTCAGGCCGCGTGAGCCCTCGCACGCGAGGACCTCGATGGCGGCGTCGAGCAGGGCGGTGCGCCGGGCCGGGTTCTGCCGCATGGTCTTCCCTCCGGTCGGAAACGTCGTTGACACCACTGCAAGTGCAGCACTACGTTCATACCACTCCAGGCAGAGTACATCGCGTGCCGTGGAGGTTCCCGCCGGGTCCCACCCCGGTCACACCCCTCCCGAGAGGCCCGGTATGCGCACCCTCACCTACTGCATCGGCACCACCCTCGACGGCTTCATCGCCGGACCCGACGGCTCCGACCCGACCGGCCCGGACGGCTTCTGGCCGATCGCCGAGGACTACGTCGCGCACCTGGCCGCCACGTACCCGGAGATCCTCCCCGGCCCCGCGCGCGCGGCGCTCGGCGTCACCGCCGAGGGCACCCGCTTCGACACCGTGCTGGAGGGCAGACGGTCGTACCAGGTGGGACTCGACGCCGGGGTCACCGACGCGTACCCGCATCTGCGGCACCTGGTGTTCTCCCGCACGCTGACCGAGAGCCCCGATCCGGCGGTGGAGCTGGTGGGTGGCGATCCGGTGGCGCGCGTACGGGAGTTGAAGGAGGAGGAAGGCGGCAAGGGCATCTGGCTGCTGGGGGGCGGCGGGCTGGCGGGCGCGCTGTACGGGGAGATCGACGAGCTGGTGCTCAAGGTGGCGCCGGTGACGGCCGGTTCGGGCGTACCGCTGTTCTCGTCCGCGACGCCGTTCGACCCGGCGGCGTACGCGCTGGCGGAGTGCGTGCCGATGGAGAGCGGCGCGGTGTTCCTCACCTACACGCGCAAGCCCGGGAGTTGAGCCGTAGGCGGTCAACGCCCCCTGTGCGCACGCGCGTTCACCACCCCGCGCCCCCGCTTCTGCGACCGGGCGCCCCCGCGTGCGCCGACGGGCGGCGGCACGCGTCTGGACCGGGTACGGGCGCGGGCCTAGCGTGCACGGCGGACCGGTCACCCGGTCGACACGGCCAACGGCACGGCCGGCACGGCCGGCCGGGACACGCACCGCTCACCACTCACCGCCGCCACCGCGCGGCCACGGGGGACGCCATGCCGACGGTACGGGAAGCGCCCGACATCCTCTCGCCGGAGTTCGCCGCCGACCCGTACCCGTCGTACGCGGTGCTGCGCGAGTCGTATCCGCTGCTGTGGCACGAGGCCACCGGCGCCTATCTCGTCTCGCGCTATGAGGACGTCCAACTCGCCTTCCGCGACGAGCGGTTCACCACCCGGAACTACGACTGGCAGCTGGAGCCCGTGCACGGGCGCACGCTGGTGCAGCTGAGCGGCCGGGAGCACGCGGTGCGTCGGGCGATGGTCGCGCCCGCCTTCCGGGGGCGGATGCTGGAGGAGCGCTTCCTCCCGGTGATCGAGGAGAACGCGCGGGCGCTGATCGCCCCGATCCGCGCGGCGGGTACGGGGACGGCCGACCTGGTCGCGGACTTCGCGACGCACTTCCCGATCAACGTCATCGTGGACATGCTCGGGCTGGACAAGGCCGAGCAGCCGCGCTTCCACTCCTGGTACTCGTCGATCGTCGCGTACTTCGGCAACCTCGCGCAGGACCCGGAGGTCGCCGCGGCCGGGCTGCGTACGCGGGAGGAGCTGGCCGCGTACATGATCCCCGTCATCCGGGACCGCCGCGCGCACCCCGGCGACGACCTGCTGTCCAGCCTGTGCGCGGCGGAGATCGACGGGGTGCGGATGAGCGACGAGGAGATCAAGGCGTTCATCAGCATCCTCTTCGCGGCCGGTGGCGAGACCACCGACAAGGCCATCTCCGGCCTCTTCGGCAACCTGCTGGCGCGTCCGGCGCAGCTGGCGGCCGTACGGGAGGACCGTTCGCTGATCGGGCAGGCGCTCGCGGAGACGCTGCGCTTCACCCCGCCGGTGCAGATGATCATGCGGGAGACGGCGGAGGACGTCGAGCTGTCCGGGGGTGTCGTACCGGCGGGCGCGACCGTCAACTGCCTGATCGGGGCGGGGAATCGGGACGGTTCGCGCTTCGCGGACCCGGACACGTTCGACCTGTTCCGCACCGACCTGCCCGCGCGTACGGCGTTCAGCGCGGCGGCCGACCACCTGGCGTTCGCGCTGGGGCGGCACTTCTGCGTGGGCGCGCTGCTCGCGAAGGCGGAGGTGGAGACCGGCGTGAACCAACTGCTGGACGCCCTGCCGGATTTGGCGTTGCGGGACGGGGAAGTGCCCGCGCACGAAGGCGTGTTCACGCGCGGGCTGACCACGCTGCCGGTGCGCTTCACACCCGCGTAGGGGCAGCGCCCCGGCCCCCGGCGCGTACGCGTCCGTACGCGTCGGGGAGGTCGCGCCGGGTGCCGCTACTTCCGCTCCTCGTACACCACCCACACCTGGCCGCGGTCGAACGGCATGCGCTCGCCGTTCGGCAGCGTGTACGTGGTGTCGCCCTCGGGGCTCGTCCGCTCCCACGTCGTCTCGTACGCCTTGCCGTCGCGCAGCACGGTCGCCTTGCCCTTGTCGACGGTCTCGATGAACGGCGTCGTGTTCGTCGGGTCCTGGAACTCGGAGAGCGGCATGTCCGCCTCCTGCACGACGACCGTCTTGCCGCCGAGGCGCTCGCCGTCGGTGCTGGTGGCGGGCTCGCCATCGAACGAGGCGAGCCAACGGTCCTCCTCCGCCGACCAGTTGAACGTCGTGTCCGCCGACGGGTAGCTCACCGTCCGCTCCTCCAGGGGCTCGCCGCCCTCCGGGGCGTCGTCACCGAAACGGAAGCCGATGTCGTTGCTGTCGCTCGCCTCCGGGGCACCGGCGAGGATCTCGTCGGGGTGCACGAAGAGGTTGTGCGGGGCGTCGCGGCTGTCGTCGCGGAAGTACGCGCCCGGGAAGTTGTCGTTGGAGAGGCCGTAGAGCGGCGACTCCTGGATGAGGTCGTCGACGCCCTTCTGCGCGCCGGAGTACGCGAGCGCGGGCCGGTCGAACATCCGCAACTGCTCCACGTTGTACTCGCGGGCGCTGCGGACCGGGCCTATCTCCTCGGGCTGCTCGCTGGAGAACACGCCGATGAGACGGCTGAGCCCGCCCTCGACCTTCTCGACGAAGACCATGTCGGCCTTCTCCAGGGCGGTGTGCGGGCGGGCGGCCTTGACGTTGTCGACCTTCACGGCCAGTACGGGCGCCGGGTCGGCGGGCAGCCCCGTGAACGGCGACTCCGCCTGCTCCTTCGCGCGCGGCGCGTCGTCGGCCAGCGCGGAGGACTGCACCGCCGTGACGGCGACCAGCGGAGCGAGCACGGCGAGGGCGGTGACCAGCCGCCGCGTCCGGCGGGAGGCGCGGGCGGTACGGGTGGGGGGCTTGGCGCTGTGGCTCATGGGCGGTCCTTCGTGTGGGGGAAGTGGCGCGCAGTCACCCCACCCCCGCCGGGCGGAATCGTCAACACCCCGGGGAAGCCTGTGTGGACGTCTCGACGCCTCCCCCGCTTTTCGGTCACGGGCGGCGCGGGTGGTCCGCGGACGGAATGCGCGCCTCAGGCGGCACGCGTACCTCAACGGTCCCGGGCGTCACAGCCGTCACGCCTCACGGAGCGCAGCTCGCAGCACGTGGCACAGGCGGAGCAAGCGAAGCAGGCGGAACACGCGGCGCACACGCCCCAGCTGTCACACCCACCTCGGTGGACGCGCGGAGCCGAACGGACTCACGCACCCCGGCAGGCTCACGTACCCCAGCCGTCCCCCGTACCCCGGCGGACCCCGCGCGTCAGGACCAGCCGTCGTCCAGGATCTCCCGCAGCAGCGCCGGCGTACGGGTCGGGGGCTCGGCGGTGGTGACGAGGCGGTCGACGACCTGGCGGTACCTCCGGATGTCCTCGGGGTCCTCCGGGTAGTGCGCGTCGAACAGCTGCTCCAGGTACACCACGTCGGGCAGGCCCGGCTGCGGCACCCGCAGCAGCGTCACCGGTCCGCCCGCGGCCGCGTGCCCACCCGCGCCGAACGGCAGCACCTGGAGCGTGACGTGCGGCAGCTCGCAGGCGGCGAGCAGGTGCTCCAGCTGGGCGCGCATCACCTCGGGGCCGCCGACCGGGCGGCGCAGCGCGGCCTCGTCGACGACGGCCCACACGTGCGGGGGTCTGGCCCGGCGCAGCACGCGCTGCCGGGACATGCGCAGCTCGACGCGGCGCCGGAGGCGGCTCTCCGGCTCGTGCGCGTGGCCGAGGGATACGACCGCCCGCGCGTACTCCCGGGTCTGGAGCAGGCCGGGCACGAACTGCAACTCGTAGCTGCGGATGACTCCGGCGGCGTGCTCCAGGCCGAGGTAGGCGCTCAGCCAGCGCGGGACCACGTCCGCGTACGGGTGCCACCAGCCGGGGACGTTCGTCTGCGGGACCAGGGCGTGCAGGGTGGCGCGCTCCGACTCGTCGTGCAGGCCGTAGACCGTCATCAGGTCGGAGACGTCGCGGGCGCGGAACCCGGTGCGGCCCAGCTCCATCAACGTCAACTGCGCCTGCTGGAGCCGGATCGCCTCCGCGGCCTCGCCGCGCGTGATGTACTGCGCCTCGCGCAGCCGCCGCAGCCGCTCGCCCAGCGTCATCCGGGCGATGGCCGGGCCGTCGGCCGCGCCCGCGGCCCCGGCGTCCGCGGGCAGGGCGACGGACACGTCGTGGGTGAGCCGTGTGATCCGCATCTTCCCGTTTCTCCGTCCGGCCGCCTCGGGGCCGTTCCACGCTACGCCCCGGGCACAGTGGTGAGCAGTACCACGGCAGGGGTCGGTTTCGCCTGCTGACCTTACCGTTCCCGCTGGACACCCGTGCGAATCACCTGCCTCCAGTACAGGAAGGGGCAGTTCGGGCCCCGTCGGCGTACATCGGTCCCGTGATCAGCCCGTTCAAACGTGACGATCGGAACTGCGCGCTTCTGTCCGGATGCCCCCGCGAGGGCGGGCACAACTGCCCTATGGTGTTCACCGGTTGAGCGGAACCCGGGCCCACGTCGGCCTCGCCGACCACGAGGACGACCGGGAACGGCACGGCGCGGTGAACGGTACGGCGCGGGAACAGCGGGCGCGGGCGCGGCACAGCGCGCGAGCGGGCCGTACGGCCGCCGCCGCCCCGCGCGGGCGCACGCGCCGGGCCCCCGGGTCCCGCTCGCGCTACCCCGTCCCGGGAGGACGCAACGTGACGACGCAGCCCGAAACCGTCGGCGTGGGCGCCGCACCGCCGGCCGGTTGCCCGGCGCACGCGGCGGCGGACGCCGTGCCGCTCGGCGGGACCCGCTTCCACACCGAACCGGCCCAGATGTACCGGGAGATGAGGCGTACGCACGGCCCGGTGGTGCCCGTGGCGCTGCCCGGCGACGTACCGGCCTGGCTGGTGATCGGCTACCGCGAGATGTACCAGGTCACCTCCGACCCGGTGCTCTACCCCCGGGACTCCGGACTGTGGAACCAGTGGCCGCACCTGCCCGCCGACTGGCCGCTGCTGCCGATGGTCGGGCAGCGGCAACCGTCCGTGTACTACACCGTGGGCGCCGAGCACCGCCGCCACCTGACGATGCTGGAGAGCGCGCTCGACGGCGTGAGCCAACTCGAACTGCGCAGGCACACCGAGGAGTTGGCGGACCAGCTGATCGACGGCTTCTGCCACCGGGGCGACGCGGAGCTGATCGCGGACTACGCCCGGCCGCTGCCCGTCCTCGTCCTGGCCCGCATCCTCGGGCTGCCGGACGCCGACGGCCGCCCGCTGCTGGAGGCCATCACCGCGCTCGCGGACGGCGGGGCCGACGCGCTGGAGGCGTTCGGCTGGTTCTCGGCCCGCATGCGGCGGCTCGTCGAGGAGAAGCGCGCGGCGCCCGGCGCGGACATCGCGTCCCGCATGCTGGCGTACCCGGAACCGTTCACCGACGAGGAGTACACCCTCGACCTCCAGGCCCTCGCCGCCGCCGGGAACCTCACGACCGCCGACTGGATCGGCAACTCCCTGCGGCTGATGCTCACCGACGACCGGTTCGCGTCGTCGCTCGGCGGCGGGCGGCACAGCGTGCCGCAGGCCATGAACGAGGTCCTGTGGGAGGACACGCCCACCCAGATCCTCGCCGGGCGCTGGGCCGCCCGCGACACCACGCTCGCCGACGTACGGATACGCGCGGGCGACCTGCTGCTGCTCGGCCTCGCCGGAGCCAACATGGACCCGCAGGTGCACGTCGCGGACGGCGCCACGGACGGCTTCCGGAACGGGAACAGCGCCCACTTCTCGTTCAGCCACGGCGAGTTCCAGTGCCCGTTCCAGGCGCAGGAGATCGCGGAGGTGATCGCGCGCGGCGGCATCGAGGTGCTGCTCGACCGGCTGCCGGACATCGACCTGTCGGTGGCGGAGGCGACGCTGTCGCGGCGCCCGTCCGCGTTCCAGGGCGGCATGGCGGAGCTGCCGGTGCGCTTCTCCCCCGCGCCGCCGCTGGGGGACGCGCGGTGAGCGGCGGGGGCGCGCACGCGGGCGGTACGGACACGGCGGGCGCGGCGGGTACGGGCACGGCGGGCGCGACGCGCGTTACGGGGGGCGCGGCGCGCGGCGGGTGCCCGCTGGCGCTCGACCCGCTCGTACGGGACCTGGCCGGGGAGACGCGGCGGCTGCGCGAGGACGGCCCGCTCACCCGGATCGAGCTGCTGGGCGTACCCGCCTGGACCGTCACCCACCACGCGGAGGCCCGGCGGCTGCTCACGGACCCGCGGCTGGTGAAGGACATCGAGCACTGGACGCTCTGGCGCACCGGCGAGGTCACCCGCGAGTGGCCGCTGATCGGGATGATCGACTCGGGCCGCTCCATGTTCACCGTCGACGGCGCCGAACACCGCAGGCTGCGGACGAAGACGGCGCAGGCCGTCACCCCGCGAAGGCTCGCGGACCTGCGGCCGGTCGTCGCCCGCATCACCGACGAACTGCTCGACGACGTCGCCGAACGGGGCGCGGACGGCGCGGTGGTGGACCTCAAGTCCGCGTTCGCGCTGCCCCTCCCGATGCGGGTGGTGAGCGTGCTGATGGGCGTCGACCCGGAGCTGCACCCACGGCTGCACGAGCTGTACGGGGCGTTCTTCTCGATGCTCACCCCGCAGGACGAGCGGCTGGCCGTGATGGACGAACTCGACGTCCTCTTCCGCGACATGGTGCGGGCCCGTACCGCCGAACCCGCCGACGACCTGACGAGCGCGCTGATTCTCGCGGACGAGGGTGGCGCGCCCCTCACCGAGGACGAGGTCGTCGGCAACCTCAAGGCGATGGTCGCGGCCGGGCACGAGACCACCATCGGGCTCGTCCTGAACGCCGTGCGCGCCCTGCTCACCCACCCCGAGCAGCTGCGGCTCGTACTCGACGGGCAGGTGGCGTGGGAGACGGTGATCGAGGAGACCCTGCGCTGGGACACCCCGACGACGCACCTGCTGATGCGTTTCGCCACCGAGGACGTCGAGGTGGGCGACCCGGACGCGGGCGGCGGGACCGTACCGGCGGGCGACGGCGTCGTCGTGTCGTACCGCGCCGTGGGCCGCGACCCCGCCCAACACGGGCCGGACGCCGACCGGTTCGACGTCACGCGGCCGACGCCGATCCGGCACATGACCTTCGGGCACGGGCCACACATCTGCCCCGGCGCCGCCCTGTCCCGGCTGGAGGCGGCCCTCGCGCTGCCCGCGCTGTTCGACCGCTTCCCGGGGTTGCGGCTGGCGGTGCCCCCGGAGGAGATCACCAACCTGCCGGTGCTGACGCAGAACGACCTGCGGTCGTTCCCCGTGCTGCTGGCGGGCGGGCGCTGAGGACACGGGCGGGGCACGGGCGGCGACCGTACGGCGGCGGGCTCCCGTACGGCGACCGGTGACGGCGCCGTACGGGAGTCGGGCGTACGGGGGCCCGGTCCGGGTCAGCCGTGGCGGCTGCCGGGCACGTACTTGTAGCCGACCCGGCGCACGGTGATGATCCGGTCGCGGTGCGGCGCCCCCAACTTGCGGCGCAGCCGCGCGACGTGGACGTCCACGGTGCGGCCGTCACCGACGTACGTGTGGCCCCACACCGCCTCCGTCAGCAGTTCGCGCGAGTGGACCCGGTGCGGATGCGCGACGAGGTGCGCCAGCAGCTCGAACTCCAGGTAGGTGAGGTCGAGTTCCCGCCCGTCGACGGTGGCGGTGTGGCACTCGGTGTCGACGGTGATCCCCGTCCTGGGTGACAGGAGCATGAGGTGGGCGGCGGCGGACTGTGGCACGTTGCTGCTCCTTCTGCGGAGACGCGGAGTCGGCGGGGGTCCAGGCGCGCGCCCGGCCCCCGCCCGTGGGTTCGGTCAGGCGGCCCGGTCGGCCGCGGGGGTGTAGTGGCCCGCGTCGTCGCCCTCGACGACGCGGCTGCGCTCACCGTCGACGCCGACGGGCACGTCACCGGCGACGGTGACGCGGTGCAGCAGGCGCGGCAGGTCCCCGAAGTCGTCGGGCGCGTAGTGCTGCGTGATCCGGTTGTCGAAGAGGACGAGGTCGCCCGGCTCCCAGGTCCAGCGCACGATGTTCTCCGGGCGGGTCACGTACGCCTGGAGGATGCGCAGGAGGTCCCGCGACTCCCCGGACGACAGGCCCACGAGGCTCTGCGCGAACCCGCCGACGAACAGCCCCCGTTCACCGCTCTCCGGGTGGACCCGCACCACCGGGTGCGCGGTGCGGTACTTGCGGGAGACGAACTGCCTGCGGTGCGCCGCCGCCTTCTCGTTGCGCGGGGCGGCGTAGTCGTAGTCGTTCGTGTGCACGGCCGTCAGCCGGTCGGCCAACTCCCGCAACGGCTCGGGGAGGTCGCGGTAGGCGGCGGCGCTGTTGGCGATCAGGGTGTTGCCGCCGTACGGCGGGACGACGAGGGCGCGCAGGGTGCTCGCCTTCGGGGGCGTACGGACGAACGTGACGTCCGTGTGCCACTGGTTGGAGCGGATGCCCTCGTCACCGTCGACGGGCAGGATGTTCGGCTGCCCGTCCACGGAGGGGACGGTGGGGTGGGCGGTGGTCAACTCACCGAAGTACGCGGCGAAGCGGAGCTGGCCCGCGTCGTCCAGCCGCTGCCCGCGGAAGAACAGCGCCTTGTGCTCCAGCAGCGCGGCGTTGACGGCGGCGACGGTGTCCGGCGTGAGCGGCGCGGACAGGTCGAGGCCCCGGATCTCGGCGCCGATACGGCCGCCGACGCGGCGTACGTCGAGGTCGGGCGGGGTGGTGGTGGCGGTGGCGGTGGCGCTCGTGGTCGTGGTGGTCGTGGTGCTCATGCGGGGTCCCTTCGGGTGCGGTACGGGTGATGGGGGTGTCGTGCGGGTCGCGGGTACGGGTCGGGGGTACGGGTCCGGGTCGCGGTACGGGGTCAGGGGCGGCCGGTCTCCGGGCGCCAGGCGGTGAGGCGCCGTTCCACCGCGAGCAGCAGCTGGTTGAAGGCGACGCCGATGACCGAGACGGTGAGGATCGCCGCGTACATCTGCGGGATCGCGAAGTTGAACTGCGAGGAGTTGACGAGATAGCCCAGGCCCGCCTTCGCGCCGACCATCTCGGCCGCGACGAGGACGAGGATCGCGACGCCGCCGGACAGCCGGATGCCGGTGAAGACCGTCGGGAGGGACGCGGGCAGGATCACCTTGCGGAACACCTGCGGCGTGGACAGGTCCATCGACCGCGCCAGCCGGAGCAGCGTCGGGTCGACCGTACGGACGGCGCTGACCGTGTTCAGCAGGATCGGCCAGGCGCACGCGTACAGCACGATCGCGATCTTCGACGTCTCCCCGATGCCCAGCAGCAGCACGAAGACCGGCAGCAGGGCGAGCGCGGCGGTGTTGCGGAAGACCTCCAGCAGCGGCGTGAGCGCGTCGGCCAACCGCCGGTACCAGCCGATAAGCAGCCCCAGCGGCACCGCGACCAGCACGGCCAGCCCGAAGCCCGTACCGGAACGGGTGAGGCTCGCCCGGGTGTGCTCGCCCAGCTCGCCGCTGCGGAACAGCCCCCACCACGCGTCCACCACCTGGTGCAGCGGCGGCAGGAACGTGGGGTCGACCAGCCCGGCGCGCGGCGCGACCTCCCAGAGGGCGAGCAGCAGGAGCACCGCGCCCGTACGGGTCAGCAGGCCGAGCAGCAGCCGCCCCGCGCCGCGTACGAGGCGGGCCAGCGGGGCCCGTACGCCGCCGCGCGCCAGCGCGCCGGTCAGCTCCGCGAGCAGCGCCCGGAGGGTGAGGGCCCGCAGCACCGGCCCGGAAGGGCGGCCCTCACGGCCGACCGCCGCGGCACCGGCCGCGTCGACGGCGGCGAGGCGGGCGCGGGTGACGTCCGGGGCGGTGCCCGGGTCCGGGTTGGTGTCCGGGTCCGGGGCGGTGCCCGGGTCCGTGCTCGTTTCCGTGCTCGTTTCCGTGCTGACGCTCATGGCGCGATCGCCTCCTTCTCCTGCTGCTGGGCGCGGGTGACCTCGTCGCGCAGGAGGTCCCAGACGCGGTGCCGGTACGCGGCGAACTCGGGGCTGGAACGCAGGTCGGCGACGCGCGTACGGTCCTCCAGGTCGATCCGTACGACCTCCTTCACCCGGCCGGGGCGCGACGTGAGCACCGCGACGCGCTGCCCCAGGCAGACCGCCTCGTCGATGCCGTGGGTGATGAACACGACGGTCTTGCCGGTCCGTTCCCAGATCCGCAGCAGCTCGTCCTGGAGGGACTCGCGGGTCTGCGCGTCGAGCGCGGCGAACGGCTCGTCCATCAGCAGCACGTCCGGGTCGTACGCGAGGCTGCGCGCGATCGCGACCCGCTGCCGCATCCCGCCGGACAGCTCCTGCGGGTGCCGGTCCTCGAAACCGGACAGGCCGACGAGCGCCAGGAACTCACGGGCGCGGTCGGCCCGTTCACGCCGGGGGACGCCGGTGGCCTCCAGCCCGAACGTCACGTTGCCGAGCGCCGTACGCCACGGCAGCAGCGCGTACTGCTGGAAGACGATGCCCCGGTCCAGACCCGGTCCGGTCAGTGGCTCGCCGTCCAGCAGGATGTTGCCGTCGGTCGGCTCGGCCAGGCCGCCGAGCAGGTCGAGCAGCGTGGACTTGCCGCAGCCGCTGGGGCCGACGAGGACGGTGAACTCGCCCGGCGCCACGTCGAGGGTGAAGGAGTCCAGCGCCACGGCGGGCGCGTTACCGCCGCGCGCGGGGAAGGTCTTGCCGACGGAGCGGAAGCTGATCTTCGGCACGGTGACCGCCTGCCGCGGGCCGCGGGCGGTGCGCGCGTGCTCCCGGGCCGGCTCGGACTGCGCGGCGTGCTCGTGTGTCGTGGCGCGCTCGCGTGGGGCGGCGTGCTCGTGCGGTGCCGTCACCGTTCCGCCCTCCCCGTACGGGACGAGCGCGCGCGGCGGTAGCCGTTGAACTCGTTCGTGTAGATGCCGGCGACCCGTACGGCGTCGCGTTCGATCTCCCCACGGTCCGCCAACCAGTCCGCCCAGAAGGCCAGTTCCTTCTCCGCGATGCGCCCGCCGGGGCCCGCGACGCCGTACGAACGCCAGTAGCGCAGCGGCTCGGCCTGCTCGTTCCGCTTCCGGCGGGCGACGATCGCGGTCATGCGGTCGACGACCTCCGCGCGCGGGGTGGCCCGCGACCACTCGACGGCGCGGGCGACACCGGTGACGAAGGACGCGGCGGTGTCGGGGTTGCGCTCCAGGAAGCGGTCCGCGATCACGTACGTGCCCGCGCTGAACGCGCCGAGGAGCCGGTAGTCGTTGAACAGCTCGCGCAGTCCCCCGCGTTCGCGGGCCTTGTCGCGCAGTACGCCGCTCAGCGACGCCACCCCGATACGGCCCTGGCGGAGCGCCTGCTCGGTGCTCACCGGCGGTACGACGAGCGCCTGGACGTCGTCGGCCTCGTCGGACGACAGGCCGTGCTTGCGGAGGTAGAGGTCGAGGACGGCCTCGGCGTGGCCGCCGAGGGTGTTCACGCCGACCTTCTCGCCGCGCAGGTCGCGGGCCGTGCGGAGGTCGCCGTCGGCGGCGGCGAAGAAGGAGTTGTACGACAGCGCGTCCGTGCCGTAGTAGCTGACGACGGCGGTGACGGGGGCGCCGCTCGCGGCGAGCTTGACCACGGCGCCGTTGAAGGCGCCGCCCACGTCGATCTCGCCGGTGGCGGCGGTCTGGATGTCCTGCGGGCCGCTGATGGTGTTGCCGACCCACTCCAGCTTCACACCGTCCAGGTAGCCGAGGTCGGCGGCGAGTTCGGGCGGGGTGACCTGCCCGCCCCAGCCCTGGTAGCGGACGGTGTCGGTCCGCCGGTCGCCACCGACGGCCCGGCCGCAGCCCGCCGCGAGCGCGGCCGCGCCGGTGAGCGCGAGGAACGAGCGCCGGGCGGGCCGGAACGGGCGCCGCACCGGACCGGCCGCCCGGCGGGAGTACGACTGGTGGGGTGGTGACTGACGGGGGTGTGGCTGTTGGGAGGACTGCTGGCGGAGGGACGGCTGGTGGGAGTACGGGTCGGGACCGGGGCGCGGGTACGGGGACAGTGCGGGCGGGGCGGTCATGCACGGCTCCACGGTGGGAAGAATTCTGCGACAGGGCAGACGAAAGGGCAGGGGAGGGCCCGGTGACGGGTCCGCGGAATTCCACGGAAAGGGACTTACGCGCACGGGAATTGCCCGCGCGGAATCACACGGGGGCGCGTACGACCTCAATTCCGGGAAGGAAGAGGAAAGGTCCCGGCAGCGGGGTGTACGACGCGACGGCGGAACTCAGTCGCCGTCAGCGCCGCCCCACGGCGTCCCCGGCCACGTGCCCGGCGGGCACCGTCCGCTCAACGAGCCCGTGGAACGGGGCCCTTGGCGGAACGGCGGCACGTACCGTACGGCGGCGTACTACAGGGCGTACGACCGCACGGTGCGGTGCGGTGCGGGTGCCGGGGAGCGGCGGAGAGGGGCGGCGGGGGAACCGGCCGGGTGTGGAGCAGGGTTCAGCGGCCAGCGGCACAGATGGCGCTGGCGTGACGTCGCAGATCGACGTGCAGACGCGATACGAGAACCTCGGCTTGACTCACAGGAGTGAGCATGCCAGCAGTCGCGCGCGGCCGTCAATGAATCGTGCCGTACATCTCGCCATGCGGGACCCGGATTTCCACCCGCACCTATTCCGGCGCTTTCCCGTCTCCTTGTCGGAGCCCCTATCGGAGCCCCTCCGTGGGCCCTCTCGAAGCCCCCATGCGGCTTTCGCTCCCCTGCGGTTCCGGCACCTGCACCGGCACCGGCACCGGAGGCCGCTCGCGGGAGTGGACGCGGCAACCCGCCCCGCCCGTACGGGTGTCGGCGGCGGCGCTCGCGGGCGCACAGCCGTGGCGGGCGGTCGCACCGTACGCCGGGGTACGCGGTCCGACGCGCGGGCTACGAACGGGCGGGGAACGGGCCGGAACGGGCATGGAAAGCACAGGAAGGGTGACCCGTACCACCAAGTAGCCGGAATGAGGTTGGTCAACGCGCAAGCGGGAATGACCGGTTGCGTACACGGGGGACCGTCATACGGACGGAGGGGGAGTGGACACCATGCGCGCGAGACCTCAAGGGGTGCGGCGCTCCGCACGCGTCGAGTACGCACTGCCGCGGCAGGACGTGTCGGCCAGTTGGGCACGGCGGCTCACCGCCGGTTTCCTGGCCGGTTCGCGGACGCCGCCGGAGGCGGCGCTGCGGACGGACGAGGCCACCCTGATCGTGTCGGAGCTGGTCACGAACGCCACGCGGCACGGCCGGAGCCGCTGCCGACTGCGGCTGAGCACGGTGGCGGGGACGATCACCATAGAGGTCTACGACGACGGTCCGGGCCGTCCCACGGCGCTCGCCGCGAACGCCGACTGGGAGGGCGGCCGGGGCATCGCCCTCGTGCGCCACCTCAGCCGACACCTGGACATCACCTCGCACGCCACCGGCGGCAAGACCGTACGGGCGGTCCTCGCCGCGGCGTGACCGCGCTGGGCACGCGTCCCCCGCGACGGCGTGCCCGAACGGGCGGGGCCCGGGGCCCGTTTCGGCCCCGGCGCCACCAAGCCCCTTCGTCCCCGGGCCCGTTCACGCCGGTCCCGGTTACCGCACCGCCGCCCTGCACATGCGGCCCAGCGGCTCAGCGGCTCAGCGGCTACGGAGCCGACGCAGTTCGGCATTGAACTGGGCCCCGGTGAGCAGCGCCAGGTTCGACATCCACAGCCACACCAAGAACACCACGAACCCGGCGAGCGGCCCGTACAACCGGTGGTACGTGCCCGCGTGCGAAGCGTAGAGCGCGAACCCGAACGACGTGAGCAGCCACAACAGCACCGCCACCACACCGCCGGGCAACCCTTCCCGTACGCCCCTCGCCTCGGTGGGGCCGGAGCGGAACAGGACGAGCACCAGCATCGCGACCAGCACCAACAGCAGCGGCCAGCGCAGCACTTGCCACGCCTGTACGGCCTCGTCACCCCAGCCGAGCAGCCGTCCGACCGTCCGCGCGACCTCCTTGCTGAGCATCAGCGCGAGAGCGCTGCTGACCAGCAGGCCGAGCAGCACGAGCGCGGTGAGCAGGATCATCGGCACCCTGCTCAGCGCGGGGCGGCGGTCGCGGATCCCGTGCATGGCGTGCAACGCCCGCCGGAACACGCTGAGATAGCTCGTCGCGGACCACAGCGCCCCGGCGGTCCCGATGCTCGCGAGCAGCCAGGCGGCGGATCGCTGTGCGGCCATGTCCTCCAGCGCGGACCGCATCAGCTCGCGCGAGTCCGCGGGCAGCAGCGTGGTCAGCGCGCTGATCAGGTCCTCCGTCGCGGACTTGCCCGCGATGCCGATGACGGAGACCACGACGAGGAGCGTCGGGAAGATGGCCAGCACCGAGTAGTAGGTGAGGGCGGCGGCCCGGTCGGTGACGTCGTCGTCGTTCCACACCGACAGGGGCGCGCGGCGCAGCGCGACGCCGTACTCCCCCGTGCGCCCGTGCTTCAGCGGCGCCGCCACGCGGCGGCCCATCTCACCCGGGGACCGGGACCTCCCGGCGTTCCCGGCGCGCCGCGCACCGTGCGCCTCGTCCATGTCCGGGTCGACGTACGCGTCCAGGGCCGGGTCCGACTCCGGGTCCGGGGCTGTGTTCGCGGCCACGTCCGGGCTCGCGCTCGCGCCAGGGTCCGGACTCGCGCCCACGGCCACGCCCGGGTCCCTGCCCTCGCCCGCACCCGCGTTTGCGTCCGGACCTCCGTCCATCGCCGCATCGGCCTCGTAGGGTGTGCCGCCCCGCGCGCCGGTCGCGCCGGGCGCCGTGTCGGTGGCCGCACCGAGCGTGCCGTCACCGGACACGTCGGTTCCTCTCCCCCGCGACGCGCAGTCGCACCGTGTGGGTGATGTCGCCGTGCGCCCCGGCGGTCGTGCCGAGCCCGGCGAGCGGCCCCGCGGCGAGCCGGGACAGCACGGGCGCGGAAGCGCTGTCCGGCTCCAGCACGGCGACAACGCGGGCGTACACGCGACCGCGTCTGCGGCCCAGCCTCACGCGCGCGTCGCGCACCCCCGGCAGTGCCTCCGCGTCGGCAGCCGCCGCCCGCGCGAGTGCGCGGGCACGCAGCCGCGCGGCGGGCCGCAGCGGCAGTGCGCGCGGCTGGCTGCGGGCGCGCTGGGCGGCGAACCACCACAGCGCCAGCAGCAGTACGGCCGCCGCACCGACGATCAGCGCGGCCGTCCACCAGCCCTGGTCGCGCAGTTCGTCCAGGCGGTCGCGGTCGAGCAGGACGCCGTCCCGCTCCGGCCACCAGGACGGGAGCGCCGGAACCCACGAGGGCAGCCCGCCCTCCCGGTGCTCGCGCGCACCCAGCCCGGCAGCCGCGAGCAGCCCGCCGCCGCCGAGCGCCAGCGCGCCGACGAGGGCGAGCAGCACCCTGTTCACCATCCCGCGCGCACTCCGCGCGTCTCGCGCGTCCCGTACTCTCCGCACGCTCCGCAGCCTTCCGTCCGTCTCTCCGTCGGGGTGGTCCGGCCTTCGCCAGGGTGGCCCCGATCTTTCCGCGCTCTATCCGCGCTCTCTCTGCCGGGTGCTGCCGGTCACCGAACGCACTCACCGCTCTCCGTCACCGCGCATCACCGCATCAAGCAACCGCACCCGGTGACCGCGTCCAGCGCTCGAACGCCGTCACCGGCCGTCACGCGGGGGGCGTCGCCGCGGGCTCCACCGGGGGGACCACCGGTGGAGCCTCCCGGCCACCGACACCGTCGCCGCCGCCGAGTCCGCCGCCGGGGTCCTCCGGTGGGGGCGGAGGATGCCACAGCGCGTCCGGTACGGCCCGCACGACCACGGTGGGCGTCCGCACCAGGCCGAGGTGCGCGCACCGTGCCCGCGCCGCCTCCACGACGGCCGCCTCCGCCTCGTCCAGGTCACCGAAGCGCACCGCGGCCCGTACGACTGCTTTGCGGCGGCCGACCTTGACGCGTGCCGAGGAGACGGCGGAGGCGGTCATGGCCGCGTCCCGCAGCAGCCGTGCGGCGGCCCGCCGGTCCAGTACGGCGCGCACCCCGGCGGCCGGTGACACCATGCGCAACCGGCCACGGGCGCCCGGGGTCAGGGCCAGGACCAGTAGCCAGAAGCCGAGGAGGGCGAGCGCGGCGGCGGCGCCGATCACCCATGCCTCGTACAGGTGCGTCCGCGCCAGCCGGTCCGCCGTGCGTCCCGACCATCCGGCGAGCGGGGAACGGTCCACCGCCCCGGCCACCTCGTGGAACAGCAACAGCCCGGCCGCCGCCGCGACCGGCACGGCGAGCGCCGTCGCCGGGGTGCGCCGTGCCGACCAGGGTCGGCGGCGGGTCCGTCGCGGGAGCCGCCCGTCGCCACGCTCCGGCGGCGGGGGCAGTGGGGGCGGCGGCTCCACGGACGGCGCGGGGGACGCCGTCCGGGAGCCGCCGTGGACGGGCTCCAGGGAGCCCACCAGGACCTCGACCGAGCCCACCGCCAGCCCTGTCAGCGCACCCGATCGCTCGGTGACATACGCCTGGACGCCCGCGCAGACATCGGCCGCGTCCACGGGGTGGGGGAGCCCGATGTCGAGGGAGATGCGCGCGGAGCCGTGCCGTACGGCGCCGGTGCCCTTCGCCGCGCCCGCCAGCCCGCGGGCGGCGAGGGCCTCACCCGCGGCGCGTCCGGCGATACGGCTCAGGGCCCGATCGGTGACGGTCGTCGCCCCCCGGTCGGCCGCGGCCGTCCGCTCCGTGCCCGGCACTCCGGGCACGGGTCCCGGGGCAAGCCCCGGGTCCGGGACGGCTTCGGCGTACGCGGTGCCCGACGCGTCCGCGGCTCCGCTCACCGCCTCCGCGCTCCTTCACCCAGGAACTGGCTCAACTCCACGTCGCCCTCGATGATCCGGCCGACCACGAACCCGACCGCTCCGAGCGCGGCCACCAGCAGGAACGCCCCGAAGCCGCCGAACCAACCGGCGAAGCCGAGCGCCATCCCCACCAGCAGTCCCGAACCAGCTCTGCTCATCGTCGTTTCCCCTCACCCTCCGCCGTCTGTGACACCTGCGACGTCTGCCGTACGCGTCCTCGCGCCCGGACGCGTACCCGTCTCCGTACGTCCGCCCCGCGACCGTACGTCCGTCCGCGCGCGTCCCTGGGAATGTGCCGGGACGCGGCGCGTACGCGAGGTCACTCGACCCGGTGGTCCGTGCTCTCCTCGTCCTCGGGCAAGTGCACGTCGTCGATGGTGACGTTGACCTCGACGACCTCCAGGCCCGTCATGCGCTCGACGGCCTGGATGACGTTCTCCCGGACGTCCCGCGCGACGTCCGTGATCGGCACGCCGTACTCCACCACGAGGTCGAGGTCGAGGGCCGTCTGCCGCTCTCCGACCTCGACCTTCACGCCCCGGCCGACGTTGGGACGGCCGCCCGGCACCCGCTCGCGCACCGCGCCGAGCGTGCGGGACAGGCCGCCGCCCATGTCGAAGACGCCCGGGACCTCGCGCGCCGCCATGCCCGCGATCTTCACGACCACGACGTCCGCGATGGTCGTCCGGCCGCGCGTCGCCGCGGGCTCCTCGGGACCGGTGGCACCCGCGCGGACGGTGGCGCCCTCACCGGACGCGGCCGACTTCGTGCCCTGCGGGCTCGCGACGCCGGAGGAGCTGGGGGAAGCTGTGCTGGTCGCCATGGGACGACTCCTTCGCCTTCTCGTAGGTGCTGACACTGCGTTCGACACGGCTCACGGACGTTCGTCACGCGAGATCGCGATTTTCTTTTTCCGGATTTCTCCGCCCTGTCCGCGTGACGATGTCCGCCGCCGGTGTGTCGAACCGGGAAACCGGGAGACGCAAGGAAGGGAGACGGTGCGTGAGGGAGGACCACATGGGCGGGCCGGCGGGGCCCGACGACGACGCACTGCTCGTCGTCCGCGCCGGTGAGGGCGACGAGGGAGCCTTCGAGGTCCTCGTACGGCGCCACGGCCCCGTCCTCCTCCAGCTGGCACACCGGCTGCTCGGCAACCGTGCCGACGCGGAGGACGCCGTGCAGGATTCCTTCGTGAGCGCGTGGCGCAGACTTCCGGAGTTCCGTGGTGAGTCGGCGTTCCTGACGTGGATGTACCGGATCGTCACCAATCGCTGCCTCAACCAGCTGCGTTCCCGGCGGCCCAGCACGGACCTGGACGCGATCGCGGAGCCGGCCGCTCCCGAGCACGAGGGCTCACCCGCGCGCGCGGCCGAGTCGGCCGTCGCGCTCGGGGAGCTGTCGCGGGCGCTGGCCCGGCTGCCACCGGACCTGCGTGCCTGCTGGGTGCTGCGAGAACTGCACGGACTGCCGTACGAGGACATCGCGTCGGTGGTCGGCATCAGTCACTCCGCCGTACGAGGGCGGATCTTCCGCGTACGGCGCTATCTGACGGAGGCGATGGGCGCATGGCGATGAACACGGACCACGGCCCGCCGGAGGAGGACGACCTCCTCCCCTGCGGTCACACGCTGCGGGAGGTGTGGGAGGCGTGGGACGACGGGCACGTACCGGATCACCCGCACATGTCGCGCTGCTCGCACTGCGCCGCGGCGCTGGACGGGCTCCAGGTGCTGGACGGCTATGTCCGTTCGGCCAGAACCGCCGAGGCGGACGAGGCGCGCGCCGCCGAGGCGGACGGCTCGGCGGCGGCGGGCGCGGACGCCGTCGCGGCGCGGGTGATGGAGATCGTGCGGCTGGAGCTGCGGCCCGGCCGGACGCTCCCCCTCGGCGCGCCCGACGAGGACGGCTGGATCGTGGAGGCCGCGGCGGCGAAGGCGTTCCGGTCGGCGGCGGAGACGCTGCCGGGCGTTCGGGCGGGCAGCTGCCGGATACTGCCCGCGGACGCGGACGGCACCGCCCGCCGGGGGCCGCTGCCGGGCGGCACGGTGCCGCGCGGGCCGGTGAGCGTACGGCTCCAGGTGACGGGTGATCTGTCGCGGCCCGTGCCGGAGTTGGCGGAGGAGGTGCGCGCGCGGATCACGGAGGCCGCGCACGACGACCTCGGCATGGACGTGCGCTCCGTCGACGTGCAGGTGATCGACGTCTTCGTGGACCTGGCCATGGACGTGAGCCTGGGCGGCAGCCTGGACGTGCACGGGGGCGGAGACCTGGACACGGGCCCTGGTACGGCTCTGGGTCTGGACGCGGGACCGGAAGCGCGCGGGTCCGGATCTCGCGGGCAGGGGCGACGCGGTGGTGGGGGGAGGCTGCGGTGACGACACGGCAGGAGACCCAGTCGCGCGTGGTCGAGGCCGCGGCCAAGGCGGCGGCGTCCACGCCGGGCGTCGCGTTCCTGCGGCCCGGTCTGGCCGACCTGCTGCGCGGTTCGACGTACGGCGCGCGCGGGGGCGGCCCTCGTACCCCCGGCGTACGTGCCCGGCACACGGACGTACCGGAGGGGTGGCACCTCCAGCTGCACCTCGCGGTGCTCCGCGGACACCAGGCGGCGGGCGTGACGCGGGCGGTGCGCACCTCCGTCGAGACGGCGGTGCACGCGGCGCTGATAGCGCTCGCGGCCGAGAGACCGGACGACGCGGCGGGCACGCACGGGGCGCGGGGCACCGCGGGGAAGGCGGCGGCGGTGTCGGTCACGGTGACGGTCACGGACATCGCGTAGGCGCGGCCCCTGCCCGGTCGGGTCCTGGCCTCGACACGACCGGCCGGGTCCCGCCCCGCGTGTGCCGTACGTCGGCCGAGGTGACGGCGGCCGTCAGGCGAGCGCCGCGCGCACCGCCGCGACCAGCGACGAGGCGCGGGGCCCTCGGCGCCGCTGACGATGTTGTCCAGCACGTAGCCGAAGCCGACGCCCTGCTCGGTGTCGGCCAGTCCGGGCGAGGCGCCGCGGCCGGAGTGTCCGAACGAGCCGGGGCCGATCATGAGGGTGGTATCGATGGGCAGCATGTAGCCGAAGGCGAACCGGTTCCGGCTGAGCAGCACCCGGTCGAGTCCGGCGGCCCGTTCCTCGACGGCTGAGGCGAGGGTGTCCGGGGTGAGGAGGCGCACCCCGTCCACTTCTCCGACCAGGACCGCGTACGTGCGGGCGACGCTGTGGGCGGTGCCGATGCCGTTGGACGCGGGCATCTCCCCGGCCTGCACCCCGGGGGTGAAGTCGATCTCCACGGGTCGGTGATCGCGAAGGCCCTGTTCATGAGGGAGTCCGGGTCACGCAACGCGGCGATCTGGCGGCGGAGTTCCTCAGGGAAGGCGCCCTCGTCCAGGGTGTCCGGGTCGATGTCGGGCCGCCAGTACGCGAGGCGGCTGACGCGGTGGCGCGCGCTCTCCGGCAGGCCGATGTGGAAGTCCAGACCGAGGGGCGCGGCGATCTCGTCGGCGACGAAGCGTCCCGGCGTTCGGCCCGTGACCCGCCGGACGACTTCACCGACCAGCCAGCTCCACGTACGGCCGTGGTAGCCGTGCGCCGTGCCCGGTGTCCGCTGGGGGCGCTGCGCGGCGAGGGCCGCCGCCCTCGGGTGCCAGGCCAACGTCCGGGCCAGCGGCACCGGTTGGCCCGGTGCCACCGGCCCGGCCCGGCCTGGTGCGAGAGGAGCCGTCGGACGGCGATGTCGGCTTTGCCTTAGGCGGCGGACTCGGGCCAGTACGCGGCGACGGGGGCGTCCAGGTCGAGTTCGCCGCGTCGGGCGAGGAGGTGCGCGGCGGTGGCGGTCACACCCTCGGTCACGGAGTAGACCAGCGCGGCTCCGAGGACAGGACCGGCCCGGCACTGGTCGTACCGGCCACGGCCTGGACCGCCCTCACGGCGCGCCTCCGGCACCCGTAACTCGCCCCGGACGGCCGTACGTTCACCCGCAGAGCGCGTCGTCGACCAGCCTGTTGGCGGCTTCCTGCGTGGCCGAGCCCTTCGAGCCGTCGCCGGTCGCGTTCACGGTCACCGCGCGGCGGCCGTCCTCGCTGACGCCGTTCCGGGTGGTGTAGCCGGCTATGTCGCCGCCGTGGCTGTAGTAGGAGCCGCCGCAGGTCAACGGGACCTCCATCAGGCCGAGTCCGTAGCGCAGGCCGGGCCAGGCGGGATCCAGTTCCGGGGCCCGTACGGTCGCCTTCATCTCCGCCAGCTCGGCGGGGCGCAGCAGTCGGCCGCCGAGGAGCGCCTGGTAGAAGCGGCTCAGGTCGGCCGTCGTACTGATCATGGCTCCCGCCGCGCCCGCCACGCTGGGGTTGATCTCCGTGACGTCGATCGGCGCCTTGTCGTCGCCGAAGGCGGAGTAGCCGCGCAGATGGCGGCCGGGCAGCCGGGGGTCCGTCGTCGGGGCGACGGTGTCGCGCAGTTTCAGCGGACGGATGACGCGCGCCGTGACCTCACGCTGCCAGCTGTGCCCGGTGATCTTCTCGATGATCATCCCGGCGAGCGTGTAGTTGGTGTTGGAGTAGCTCCACCCGTCGCCGGGTTCGAAGTTCGGGGCGTGCTTCGTCGCGACGGCGACCAGCTGCTCCGGGGACCAGGTCGTACGGCGACCGTCCAGGTAGCCGTCCCTGGTCGTCAGCACGGGTAGGTCCGCCGTGTAGTCGTACAGCCCGCTGGTGTGCTGGAGCAGCTGCCGTACGGTGATCCCGCCGCCGTCGTTGCCGTTGCCGGAGACGACACCGGGCAGCCGGTGTTCGACGGTGTCGTCGAGCGACAGGCGTCCCTCGCCCACGAGTTGGAGCACCACGGTGGAGACGAACGTCTTGGTGGTGCTCGCGACGCGGAACGAGTCACCGGGGCGTACGGGGTCGCCCGTGGCCTGGTCGGCCACCCCGGCGGTGGCGTGACGGGGGCCGTGCGGGCCGGTCGTCCGCGCCACCACACCGACGGTTCCGGTCCCCAGGAGCGCGTCCACGTGCGCCTGCAACGCCTTGTCGTGTCGCGTGCCGTGGCCCTTGCCGGGTCCCGGGCCGTTCGCCTCGGTGTGCGGCGGCGTGGTCGCGGTGTCGATCGCGCCCGCCGCGGGCAGCGCCAGACTGATGCCCGCCAGCGCGGTCACGAGCGTCGTGACGACCCTGCGGGAGGTCACTCGGGAGGTGCGGTGGGTCTTCATCTGACGTGGGCTCCCCAGGTGTGGGCTCAGTGTGTGGTCGCGGTGCGTCGTGCCGGTCGAGTCGCTGTCGCGGCGTCCACCTCACGCTAGGAATTCCGGCCGGAGCAGGCGATCACGCAGCCGGGCCACCCGGCGGGGGTGGTCGCCCCCGGTCGGTGGTAGCGCCTGCGGTACGGCGGCGGCCGCGACCTGCGGCCGGGGCACCGGCAGCGGCGGTGACCCGTACAACGGCCGCCGGGCACAAGGCGGTTCGGGCGGGCTGGCGTCCGGGGCGACGTCGCGGGTGGAAGGACCGAGCGCCCCCACGGCAGGCCGCGCGCACGGGGGACACCGGGGCCCCGGCGGTAGTGCCTGCGGTACCCCGAGGTGGCCAGCGCACGGGGTCGAGACGCCCACCACGCGCAGGCGAATCTATGGCCATGACGCGACGCAAGGCAGTGATCATCCCTTCAGTCCTCCTCTCCCTCGGCGCCGTGGCACTGGCGACCCCGGCCGTCGGCGACGCCCTGGACACGTCACCGAGGACTTCCGCGAGCCACTCCGGAACGTCAACTCCGGGGCAGCGCACGGACGATGTGGTCGACGCCATCGAACGCCACGCCCACCCGCTGCGGACCACCGACCCCGGTGGCAGCCTGCGGGACCTGGCCGCGCTGGACCGCATGGTCAAGGACGCCGAGGTGGTCGGTCTGGGCGAGGCCACCCACGGGTCGCGGGACTTCTTCCGCATGAAGCACCGGGTCTTCCGCCACCTCGTGGAGGAGAAGGGCTTCCGGACCTTCTCCCTCGAAGTCTCCTGGAGCACCGGCCTGCGGCTCAACGACTACGTACTCGACGGCGAGGGCGACCTCCGGAAGATAGCCGACGAGGAGTTCCAGGGCTCGTACCGCATCTGGAACAACCGCGACTACATCGAACTCATCGAGTGGATGCGGGACCACAACCGCCAACACCCCCTGGACAAGGTCCAGTTCATGGGCAACGACATGGGCTGGGCCGGACCGGAACTGTACGAGAAGGTGACCGACGAGGTGGCGCGCGCGTACCCGCGGCTGCTGAAGCGCGTCACCGCGCTGTACCGCGGGCTGGCGCCGACCACCGACGCCGGGACGTACGCCGCGGAGTACCCGAAGCTGCCGCTGGCCGAGCGTCAGGAGCGGGCGGAGCGGACGGGGAAGGTGTACGAGCTGCTGCGCGAGCAGCGCCCCGGCCCCGGCGCCGACCGGCGGCAGCACCTGTGGACCGTGCAGCACGCCAGGGCCATCCACCAGATGGCCAAGGGCTTCGCCCTCGACCTCACCGACGAGAAGCAGGTCACGGAGATGATGCGGATGCGCGACCAGGTGATGGCGGAGAACGTGGCCTGGTGGCACCGGCACACCGGCGACCGGACGTTGCTGTCGGCGCACAACACCCACGTGTCGTACGACTCGTTCGACGAGCGGTACCCCAAGACCCAAGGGGCCTTCCTCCGGGACACGTTGGGCCGGAAGTACGTCAGCGTCGGCTTCAGCTTCTACAAGGGGTCCTTCAAGGCGTTCGGCACCGACGACGACGTGACGCGCACCTACCGCGTGGACGCCGCCAAGCCCGGCTCCAACGAGGAGACCCTCGACAAGGTCCGCCAGGACGACTACCTCCTCGACATGCGCACCGTGCGCGGCGCCGCCCGCGACTGGCTGAACACGTCGCGCGTCACCTGGAACATCGGCGCCGGATGGCCCGACCCCGTGACGTACGAGAGTGCCCCGGGGCGGGCCCATGACGTACTGATCCACCTGAACGACGTCGAGGCGACCGAGTACCTGGGCAAGCCCTGACCGGTTGAAGTGGGGGGACGGTGGGGCCCGCAGCGCGGGCGGAGGGCGCGCGGGGGGCGGGCGCGCACCCGGTCGTCCTTCCCCGTACGGGAGCGGGCCGGGAGACTGGAGCGGCAGCCGACCTGCCGACCCCTCCGCCGATTTCCTGAACCGAACCGAACCGGAACGAAGGGGAACACGTCGGCGCCGGGGCCCGTGACAGGTGTGTCGCGGGCCCCGGCGCCGAGTGGGCGAGGGGTGCGGGTCAGCGGCCGATCGGGCCGCCGTCCTTCGCGCGGACCGTGATGACCGACGGACGTACGGCCTTGCCCGGCCCGTCCGGCCACTGCGAGACGGGGTGGTCCGCGCTGGCGCCGTCCACCTCGCCCGGGTGCTGGACCGCGACCAGTACGCGCTCCTCCTGGACGACCGGCCCGCAGACCTCCGCGCCCTTCGGCACGGTGAGGAACTGCCTGACCTCGCCCTCCCGCTTCCCGTTCACGGCGACGCCGAACAGCCCGTCGTTGCTGCCGAGGGCGTTGCCGTCGGTGGCGAGCCACAGGTTGCCGTACGGGTCGAACGCGATGTTGTCCGGGCAGGAGATCGGGCTGACCCGCTCCTTGGGGAAGCCCGCGAAGTACGTGCCCGGGTCCTCCGGGTCGCCGCAGACGAGGAACAGCCGCCACGCGAAGCGCGTACCGGCCGGGTCGTCGCGGTGCTCGGACAGCTCCAGGACCTGGCCGTGCTTGTTGCCGTCGCGCGGGTTGACCTCGTCGGCCGGGGCCTTGCCGGCGGCGCCGCGGTCGGTGTTGTTGGTGAGGGCGACGTAGACGCGTCCGCCGCGCGGGCTCGGTTCGACGTCCTCGGGCCGGTCCATCTTGGTGGCGCCCGCCTTGTCGGCGGCGATCCGCGTGAAGACGTACACCTCCTCGGCGGTCATGCCCGGCACGTACGACCGGTCGCCCGCCGCGAGCCTGACCCACTCGCCGCGCCCGTCGAACTCGCCGTCCTCCGGCAGCTTCCCGCTGCCGTCGATCTCGTCGGCGGGGCTGTCGCCGCTGAACCTCGCGACGTACAGGGTGCCTTCGTCGAGGAGCTTCGCGTTGTGCTCGCGGACCCAGGCGCCGTGGCCGCGGCGCATGCGCTCCTTGGAGACGAACTTGTAGAGGTAGTCGAACTTCTCGTCGTCGCCCATGTAGAGCACCACGCGCCCGTCGCGGGTGAGGCGGGGCTCGGCGGCCTCGTGCTTGAAGCGGCCGAGGGCGGTCCGCTTGCGGGGTGTGGAGTCGGGGTCGTACGGGTCGATCTCGACGATCCAGCCGAAGCGGTTGGCCTCGTTCGGCTCCTTGGCGAGGTCGAACCGGTCGTCGTACCGCTCCCACTTGCGTTCCGACGCGCCGCCAGTCAGCCCGTAGCGGGCCAGCCGCTCCTTGGTGGCGGGGTCGGTGACGTCGTCGGCGTGGGCGAAGTACTGGTTGAAGTTCTCCTCGCCGGACAGCACCGTGCCCCACGGGGTGATGCCGCCGCCGCAGTTGTTGAGCGTGCCGAGGACCGTACGGCCCTCCGGGTCGGCCGTGGTGCGCAGCAGTGCGCCGCCCGCCGCCGGGCCGGTCACCTCGAACGGGGTGGTGGCCGTGACGCGGCGGTTCAGCGGGTGCCGGGGCAGGGCGGTGAGGCCGCCGTCGCGGCGCTCCTCGGCGGCGAGCACGGTGAGGCCGTGGGCGGCCCAGCCGACCTCGACCTGTGCGCGGGTCGGGTTCTCCTCGTCGTAGCCGCGGAACATCATGACCTCGGTCGTGTACTCGTGGTTCACCACGAGGAGTTGACCGCCGCAGCCGCCCGTGCGGTGACCGTCGCCCGTACGGTGGTCGCCGCGCGCGCCGGGGCCGCCGCGCGCGCCGTGGTGCGCGCCGTGGCCGCCGCCGTGCGGGAGGTCGAGGACCGCCATGTAGTCGCAGTTGAAGCCGAACTGGAGCGCCTGCGCGTCGCCGGTCTGCCGGTCCGGGTCGAAGGCGGGGGCGCCGGGGAGCACGGGGTCGCCCCAGCGGATCAGCACGTCGTGCGTGTAGCCCTCGGGCACGGTCACGGCGTCGCGGGTGTTGGGCGCGACGGGCGCGAAGCGCAGTCCGCGCGCGGCCTCGCCGCGGCGGGCGGCGGCGGCCGTGCCGCGGCCCCGCGCGGCGGCCGGGGGCGCGGCGCCGACGACGGTGGCGCCGGTGGCCGCGAGGACCGTACCGGCGGCGCCCGCGGCGAGCACCGCGCGGCGGGACAGGGCACCGGCGACGACATCGCCGAGGTACGCGTTGCCGCTCTTGTTCGGCACCTCGTGGAAGCAGGCGTCACCGCAGCGGTAACGGCAGGTCAGGGCGGATCTTCCGCCGGGATGCGAGCCGACGAGCGGCAGCAGTTCACGCATGGGTCCCCTCCGGATCTTCGAGCTACGCCGGGCGTGACGCTAGGGGGGCGGGCCCGCCGGAGGACGACGTCGAGGTGAATGGGGAGTGAACCGGTGCCCCGTTCCGGCCGGTTCGGCACCGTACGCGGGGCGGGGGCGGGTACGGGGGCGGCACGACGCGGGTGTCAACTCGCGGTTGACATGGCGATGAGTGTCAACTTACGGTTGACACATGACCGAACCCACGAACATGACCCACCCCGTACGCCTCGACGACCTCATCGACGCCATCAAGACGACCCACTCCGACGCCCTCGAACAGCTCTCCGACGCCGTCATCGCCGCCGACCACCTCGGCGAGCTGGCCGACCACCTCATCGGCCACTTCGTCGACCAGGCCCGCCGCTCCGGCGCCTCCTGGTCGGACATCGGCAAGAGCATGGGCGTCACCCGGCAGGCCGCGCAGAAGCGCTTCGTGGCCAAGGGCTCCGGCGACGCCGACCTCGACCCCGCGCAGGGCTTCAGCCGCTACACCCCGCGCGCCCGCAACGCCGTCATCGGCTCCCAGAACGCCGCCCACTCCGCCCGCAACGACGAGATCACCCCCGCCCACCTCGTCCTCGGCCTGCTCACCGAACCGCAGGCGCTCGCCGCGACGGCGATCACCGCGCAGGGCGTGACGCTGGACGCCGTACGGGAGGCCGCGACGCTGCTGCTCCCGCCCGCCGCCGCCGAGGTGCCCGCGCTGACACCGTTCAACGCGCAGGCCAAGAAGGCCCTGGAGCTGACCTTCCGGGAGGCGCTGCGGCTGGGGCACAACTACGTCGGCACCGAGCACATGCTGCTCGCCCTGCTGGAGCACGAGGACGGCTCGGGCCTCCTGCACGGCCTCGGCCTCGGCAAGGGCGCCACCGAGGAGTACGTCGCGGAGCAGCTGGCGGCGTACACGCGGGAGGCGGCGCGGGAGGAAGGGCAGGAGTAGGGCACCGAGCGCGGGGGCGGACGCGGGGCGCGGGGCGAATCCGGGTGCGGGCGGCGGGCGGCGCGTGGTTGGCTGCGCAGCGTGAAGGACCGCCCCGAGGGCATCGACGAGCAGGACGTCCGCCGGGCCCTCCAGGACGGGTGGGGGCTCGGCCGGGTCACCCTCGCGTACGCGCCGGTCGGCTTCGGCGACTACCACTGGACGGCCACCGACCGCGCCGGACGGCGCTGGTTCGTGACCGTCTCCGACCTGGCGCTCAAGCCGTACTGCGTGCACGGGCCTCCCGTGCCCGACGCCCCCGGGAGCGGCGAACGCGCCCTGTCCGACGCCGCGTTCGACGGGCTGCGCCGCGCCATGGACACCGTCGCGGCGCTGCGCGACGGCGGTCCGGACCTCGCCGTCGCGCCCCGACCGGACGTACGCGGCGGGACCGTACGGCGGCTCGGCGTACGGCACGCGCTGAGCGTCTTCCCGTACGTAGACGGGGAGTCGGGGGACTTCGGCCGCCCCCGTACGGCGGAAGAGCGCGCCGCCGTCCTCGACCTGCTCGCCGCGCTCCACCGCGCCCCCGCCCCCTCCCGTACGCCCGTCCTCCGGCCGGAACTCCCCGACCGCGCGGTGCTCACCGCCGCCCTCGACGGTCCGGAACCGGCCCCGGCTCCGGGCCACGGGCCGTACGCCGAGCCCGTACGCGCGCTGTTGGCCGAGCACGCCGTACGACTCCGGGGGCGGCTGCGGGAGTTCGACCGGCGGGTGGTCGAACTCCGTTCCCGCGGAGCCCCGTTGGTCGTCACGCACGGCGAGCCGCACCCCGGCAACGTGCTGCGCGCGGGCGACCGGCGCCTCCTCGTCGACTGGGACACGGTCGGACTCGCCGTCCCCGAACGGGACCTGTGGTCCGTGGCCGCCACCCCGGACGACCTCGCCCGGTACGCGGAGGCGACGGGCCGTACGCCGGACCCGCGGGCCCTGGAGCTGTACGCGCTCCGGTGGGACCTGGCGGACCTGGCGGAGTACGTCGCCCGCTTCCGTGCCCCGCACGGCGACACCCCGGACGCGCGCGAGGCGTGGGCCGACCTGTCGGTGGTCGCGGCGCGGCTGGCCGGGGCCTGAACGGGCGCGGCCCGCCGGGGCTCCGTACACCGTCACCCGCCCCCGTGCGGGACGGCGCTGCTGCCCGCGTGCGCGTCCAACCCGGCGACCAGGGACGCCAGTCGCGGGGACCCGGCGTAGTTCCGGCGCTGCAACTCCGCGATGCGCGCGCCCAGTCCGGGGTCCGGGGTGTCGCAGATGTCGAAGCTCTCGAACCTCGCCATCAGGGGGAAGCCGACCCGCTCCGACCGGGTGTGCGCCGGGTGGGCGAGGTACGCGCCGTACCCGTCGAGGTCCTCCAGCGCGAACACCGCGCTCCAGTCGTAGTCGCCGCCGTACTCGGTGCCGAAGACGAACGCCTTCACCGCCGGGATGTCCCGGCCCTGCGCCTCCAGGCACTCCAGCGCCTCGTCGACCTGCTCGGGGGTGACGTCGTCGCGGAGCTTCATGCGGATGCCGTGGTAGATCATCGGGGTTCTCCTCCGTGGTGGTGCCGGTCGCGTGGACGGGCGTGGTGCGCGGGGTCGTCGGGGAAGGTGCGCGGTGGTCAGCGGCGGCGGCGCACGGCGGCGACGCGGCGGAACTCCAGGGCGGTGGCGACCACGTAGCCGCCGCCCCCGGCCGCCGCGAGGACCTGGAACAGGCCCGGCGTGCCGAACGACAGGGCGATCGTGGAGACCAGCGCGAGCCAGACGCCGAGGCCGTAGTGCAGGACGTTGCGGCGGGCGGCGCCCTCGCTGAGGTAGATCAGGCCGACCATCAGGCCGGAACCGGCGGGCCAGAGGGTGTCGGCCAGTTCGGGCATGTCGAGCGACGAGGTGAGACCGGTGATCGCGAGGGCCAGCGCGGCGAACCCCACGACCCAGGAGAGGCCGAGGAGCCGCCCGCTGAACACGTCGGCCGTGTCGGCCCCCCGCTGGGAGCGGAGCGCGGCGCGGGTGGCGAAGACCGTACCGGCCAGCAGGCCGACACCCAGCAGCGCCATCGGCAGCCACTCGGGCAGGACGACCAGCGGGTCGTCGCCACGGGACAGCGCGGCGCCGCCGTGGCCGAGCAGCCAGGCGAGGCCGAAACCGACGTACGCGGCGCGGTTGTCGACGTCCCCGGGCCGGAGTCCGGCGGCGGGAACGGGGGCGGGGGCGGTACGGGTGGTGAGGGTGGCGGTGCTCATGGCAGAGGTCTCCTGAGGTGAGGGGCGGAAGAGGGTGCGGGGTGCGGTGCGAGGTGCTGTGCGGCGCCGCGTACGGCGGCCCGTTCAGACGAGGTGCGACAGCGGGGAGGCGAGACGCCGGACGATGTCGTCCGGCCAGGCGAACGCGTCGCTGACGGCCCGCTGGTGGGCGAGCCCGTGCAGGCCCAGCCACAGGGCGACGGCGTCGGCGGCCGGGTCCGTGCTCGCGCAACACCCGGCGGCCACGCAGTCGTCGAGACAGTCGGCCAGCAGGCGCGTCGCCTCCCCGCCGGACGGCGCGGCGTCCGGGTCGGCGGGGTGCAGGGTGGCCGGGTCCGGGTCGACCGGGTCCGGGGCGGCGGAGTCCCGTACGGGGTGCCACGCGCCGCCGAACATCACGCGGTACCGCTCGGGGTGGTCGTGGGCGAAGGCCAGGTACGCGCGGCAGACGGCGTGCAGCCGTCGGCTCGGGTCCCCGCCCGCCGCGCCGTGGGCGGCCCGGAGGTCGTCGGCCAGCGCGGCGAACGCCTGCCGCACCACGTCCCGTACGAGGGCGGGCCGGTCGAGGTAGTGCGGGTAGATCGAGGGCGCGGAGATCCCGGCCCGGCGGGCGACGGCGCGGAGGGTCACGGCCCGCTCGTCGCCGTCGGCGTCGAGGAGTTCGGTCGCGGCGGCGAGGATGTCGGCCCGCAGCAGGCGGCCCTCGCCGCGCCGGTTCGGGCGGCGACGCGAGGCGTCGCGCGGGGCGCGCGGCGTACGCGGGGCGCGCGGGGCGGGGGTCGTACCGGAGGCCGTGCCCGCGCCCGTACCGGAAGCCGTGCCCGTGCCCGCGCCCGTACCGGAGGCCGGTGTCATGACCGCGGCGCGTCCGGCACCAGGACGACCTTGCCCGCCACGGTGTGCGACTCCGCGAGCGCCAGCGCCGCCCCCGCCTCCGACAGCGGGTACTCGGCGGCGATCCGCGGCGTGAGCGTGCCGTCCGCCACCAGCCGCAGCACCCGTGTCAAGTCCTCGCTCAGCCGGCGCCGGAAGGAGTCGGCGCAACGGCGGCCCGCCCAGAGGTTGTAGAAGTGGGCGCCCTTGCCGTTCGGCAGGTTGTTCCAGACCGCCAGCTGCGCGAACAGCTTCAGCACCGGCAGCTGCGAGTCGCCCGCCAGGTCCTTCGTCGCGGCGGTCCCGTACGACACCAGGGTGCCGCCCTTGCGCAGCAGCCCCCACGACTCGGCGACGGCGGGCCCGCCGACGTGGTCGAAGACGGCGTCGACGCCGTCCGGCGCCAGCTCCCTGATCAACCGGTACATCTCCGGGTCGCGGTAGTCGACCGGGGTCACGCCCTGCTCGCGGAGGCCCTCGTGGTGGCGCGGGGACGCCGTACCGATCACGGACAGGCCCGCGTGCCGGGCGAGTTGGACGAGGAGGGAGCCGACGCCGCCGTTCGCGCCGAGGACGACGACGGTGCCGCCGGACCGTACCCTCGCCGTCCGGTGCAGCATCTGCCAGGCGGTGATGCCGTTGACGAGGACGGTCTCGGCGGCGGCCGGGGAGACCCCGTCCGGTACGGCGACCAGGTCCGCGGCCTCCAGCAGCAGAGCGCTGGCCCACGCGCCGGTCTTGGTGACGGCGGCGAAGCGGCGCCCGACGAGCGCGGGGTCGACGTCCGGGCCGACGGCAGTGACGGTGCCGACCACGTCGTAGCCGGGGACGAAGGGGAACTCCGGCTGGTCGTAGTACTTCCCGCGGCGCATCTGCTGCTCCGCGAAGCACACCCCGGTCGCCTCCATGGTGAGGACGACCTGGCCCGCGGCGGGCGCCGGGAGGGCGCGGGCGGCGACCTCCAGGCCGTCGGGCTCGACCCGGCCCGGCAGGACGATCTCGGTGACGGTGGTGCCGGTGGTGCTGCTCGGGATGGCCGTGGCCTTGGCGTGGTCGCCCATGGGTCCGCTCCGGTTCTCGTGTCGCTCGGTTGTGCTTACGGCCGTAAGGCTACGGCCGTTAGTCGAGCGCACACAAGAGCTAACAGGCGTTAGTTTTTCCGTGTAAGGTGAAGCCATGGACGACGCAGAGAACGGAACGCGCCCCCGCGCACGCGCACGCAACCGCCGCGGGGAGGGCGGCCTCCTGCGGGACGAGATCGTGGCGGCGGCCGTCGCGCTGCTGGACGAGACCGGCGACGAGAGCGCCCTCACCCTGCGCTCCGTCGCCCGCCGCGCCGGGATCGCCGCCCCGTCGATCTACCGGCACTTCCCGGACCAACCCGCCGTCATGCTGGCGGTCGTACGGAACGCGTTCGCGGAGCTGGACACCCTGCTGCACACCGCCCGCGACGCGGCCGAGGACACCCCTCGGGCGCGGCTGCTGGCCGTGTGCGACGGCTACCTGGAGTTCGCCCGCACCCGCCCCGGGCGCTACCGCACGATGTTCGGCGGGCTCTGGACGCCCGACCTGAACGAGAGTTCCGTGACCGCCGAGGACGTGTCCACGCTCGGCAGTACGAGCATGGAGCTGCTCGCCCGGTCCCTGGGGGACTGCGTCGCGGCCGGTGAGGCCGTCAGCACCGACGTGGCGGCCGACACGGTCGCGCTCTGGCTCGGTCTGCACGGGCTCGCGCACCAGCGCGCGGTCTCGCCCGCGTTCCCGTGGCCGTCGGACATCGCGGACCGGGTCGTGACGACGCTCGCCCACCTCAAGGACGCCTGAGGCGGGGGTCGTTGGACGGTGGTCGACTGCGGGCGGCTGCGGGCGGCGGGCGGTGCGGAATTGCCGTACGGGACGAATTCCACGGACCGTACGGGGGAAATCCCCGGCGGCACTTCACGGGTGCGCGACGCACGTATTCCGGACGCGGCAATTCCGTGCACTCCGCGCCCGGTGCGGGCCGGGGGCGTGCGGTGGAAGTGGAACGCCCCTGGTCACCCGAATGCGGGACTGGTGCAGGTCAACAAGCCGCTGCTAGCGTTTTGTCCAGCGATACCCGTACGAATCGGCGCGGAAATCACACCAGTTGGCACATCGGTCGGCCGGGGTGTTCCGCCGCGCGGAATTCCGTGCCGTCCGTGGACGGCGACCCGTTCCGCCGGAAAAGGACGGCGCGGACCCGCCCGTGAAGGCGGATCGACCCGGCGGGCGGGCCGTGCGTCACCTCCCCGGCGCCGCGTCCGCCCGTCGTCAGCACCGAGCACGAGCACGAGCATGAGCACGCGACCGGCGTCCCGGTCGCGTGGTGAGGGGGCGTGATGCGGCGGAGCCCGCCCGGCCACGACGACGGTCCCGACGGCCCTGGTTCCGAGGGCCCTGGTCCCGACGGCCGCGGCGACGACGCCCGCGAAGTCGGCCCGCCCGGCGGGCCGTTCGGCGCCGCGCAGGAGCCCACGTTCCTACGGGTCCTCGAAGTGCTCGCCGAGCGCGGCCTGTTGCGCGCGCCGGACCCGCCGTCCGCGCCCGGCCTCCCCCGTCCGGAGGCGGGCCCCGGCCCGGGTGGCGCGGACGGCGCGGACGACTCCACCGCCCCCGCCCGCTGCGGGTGCGCCCTCCACCGGCACCGGCCCGCGCCCGTACGCCCGTGGTCGGTCGTCGTCGGCCTGGACGACGACCGGGCGACACCGCCCCCGGAAGAGGCGCGCCGCACGGAACCGGGCCGTACGGAAACCGGCCGTACGGAAGCGCGCCCCCGCCCCGGCAGCCGTACGGCGCACGGCCCGTGGTGGTGAGAGGCCGTACGCCGTACGCGCGCGGGATGCCGTCCGCGCAGGCGCGCGGCAGCGGTCAGGGCGCGATGCCCACGTCCCCCCACCGCTCCCACCACTTCGCCCGCGCCGCCGTCAGCGCGGGCCAATGCCGCCCGCCGGGACGGGGGTTGACCCGCGAGGCGTAGTCGCCGGGCACGTAGGCCGGGTCGAAGAAGCAGCCCGCGCCGTACTCGCGGTCGTACGCGGCGCAGGACGCGGCCACGCCCGACGGCGTCGGCCTGGTGCCGTCCGTCACCCAGGAGGAGAGGGCGCCGAGCGCGGTCGCGTAGCCGGAGTCGCTGAGCGCGCTGTGCTCGCTCTCCCGGGTGAACGTCTGCACCAGGTTCCGCGCGCCGCCCCAGCGCGCGCCCGCCAGGCTCGCGCGGTAGGCGGCGTCCTGCTCCACCGGCACCGTCGGGTCGTCGATCGCGTGCAGCGACAGCACGGGGATGTCGACGACGCCGGTCAGGTCGCTGTCGTAACTCAGGTCGCGTACGGCGGAGCGGTCGGCGGAGAAGCGCTGCACGCCCTTGTTCAGCGCCCGGTCGTCGTGCGAACCGGTGTAGCGCACACCCCTGTTGGAGAACGGGTTCCGGCCGCCCAGCCGCTCCGCGACGATGTCGCGGAAGGTGAACGTGGCGAACGACAGGTGCGAGACGAGCGTCCGTTCCGGCAGCTTCGTCACGGCGAGGATGTCCGCCAGGTTCCGCCGCTGGAGGGCCGTACGGTCCTCGGGGGCGGAGTCGACGCCCGTGCACTCCTGGACGCGGGCGCGGACGTCGGCGTTGGTCATCTCCGAGTCGACGGGCAGGCCGCTCCACAGCGGGTACTGCCTTTCGTCGGGGCGCGGGTGGTTGTGGCAGTAGAACTGGTAGACGGCGCGCAGGTCCACGCGGTGGTCGTAGCCGCGGGAGCCGCCCGCGACCGCGCCGTTGGTGATCAGCGCGCCGTCGTACGCGGGCCGCCCGCCGCCGCGCGGTGCGCGCGCCGCGAAGGTCTCGGCGATCTTCGCGGCGACGTTGCCGCCCCACGACTGCCCGTGCACGTAGGTGCGTTCGGGCTGTCCGAAGGTGGCGACGAAGAGGCGCCGCAGGTTCTCGGTGTCCTCGGCGGCCATCCGTACGCCGTAACCGCCGCGCCGGTACGAGGACCCCGCCCACGCGTAGCCCTCCTCGACCATGACCGACCAGCGGCCGAGATCCTCGCGGTTGCGCTCCGGCGTGGCCGCGCCCAGGTCGGGGCCGCCGTGCGCGTGCATCACGAGGGAGCCGTTCCAGTCGTGCGGGACGGCGATCGAGTAGTAGGCGCCGTTGGCGTCCCGCCCCTCGTAGCAGTCGGTGCCGACGGGCAGCCCGTCCGGGCAGGCGGCGGGCGCCGGCGCCCCGGTGCCCGACCCGCCCGCGGTGTCCCGCGCGGCGGCGGTGCCCGGTGCGAGGCCCGCCACCAGGCAGCCCGCGGCCAGCAGGGCGGCCAGCGGGCGGTACGTACGGCGCGGCGCGCGGCGCGTACGGGGTGGGCCCGCCGTACGCGGCGCGTCCGGGCGGTGTCTCCATGGTGCGGGGCGGCGACTGGTGTCCACGGCGTGCTCCCTCGGGCCTCGGCGGATGTCGCGGGACTGCGGCGTGACGCTAGTCACGGTCCGGTCCGTGGCCGATATTGCGTGCATAAAGAACTTCCCGCCGCCGGACACGCCCCGGAAACCCCCCGGACACACCCCCTTTCGGCCACCCCGCGTGCGCGCCCGCGCACCCCGGGCCACCCCGCGCCCCGCCCGTACGCCGGTGCTGACGGTCCGTGACCGGGTCGAGTCGGCGCCCCGGGGGCCGCTAGGCTTTCGACCATGGCGGCCACTGGAACAGAGCAGACGGGGCAGCGGACGTACTACGTCACGACGCCCATTTACTACGTGAACGACGCTCCCCACCTGGGCCACGCCTACACGACCGTCGCGGGCGACGTGCTCACGCGCTGGCACCGCCAGCGCGGCGAGAAGGTGTGGTACCTCACCGGCACGGACGAGCACGGTCAGAAGATCATGCGCACCGCCGAGGCGAACGGCGTCACCCCGCAGGCGTGGTGCGACCGGCTGGTCGAGGAGGCGTGGAAGCCCCTCTGGCAGCATCTGGACATCGCGAACGACGACTTCATCCGGACGACCGAGGAGCGGCACACGGCCCGCGTACGGGAGTTCGTGCAGGACCTGTACGACCGCGGCGAGATCTACCAGGGCGGCTACGAGGGGCCGTACTGCGTGGGCTGCGAGGAGTACAAGACGGAGGGCGAACTCCTCGACGGCGAGGGCGAGTTCGCCGGGCAGAAGCTGTGCCCGATCCACCGCAGGCCGGTCGAGATGCTCCAGGAGGAGAACTACTTCTTCCGGCTCTCCGCGTACGGCCCGAAGCTGCTGGAGCTGTACGAGGCCGACCCCGGCTTCATCCAGCCCGAGTCCGCGCGGAACGAGGTCGTGAACTTCGTCCGCCAGGGCCTGGAGGACCTCTCCATCTCCCGGTCCACGTTCGACTGGGGCGTGAAGGTGCCCTGGGACGACAAGCACGTCATCTACGTGTGGATCGACGCGCTCCTCAACTACGCGACCGCCGTGGGCTACGGCGCGGACCAGGCCCGCTTCGAGGAGGTCTTCCCCGCCGACGTCCACCTCGTCGGCAAGGACATCCTCCGCTTCCACGCCGTGATCTGGCCCGCCATGCTGATGGCCAACGGCCTGCCGCTGCCCGGGAGGATCGCCGCCAACGGCTGGCTGATGGTCGGCGGCGAGAAGATGTCGAAGTCCAACCTCACGGGCATCTCGCCGCAGCAGCTCACCGACCACTTCGGCGTGGACGCGTACCGCTGGTACTTCCTGCGGGCGATCGCCTTCGGCCAGGACGGCTCGTTCTCCTGGGAGGACTTCAGCGCCCGCTACACCAGCGAACTCGCCAACGACTTCGGCAACCTGGCGTCGCGCGTCGCCGCCATGGTCGGCAAGTACTTCGGCGGCGCGCTGCCCGCGTACGCCGCGCCCGGCCCCGCCGAACAGGCCGTCGTCGACGGGCTGGCGACCGCCGCCGCCGAGGCGGACCGGCGCGTGGGCGACGAGTTGGACTTCGCGGGCGGCATCGCCGCGGTCTTCGACTTCGTCAAGCAGGTCAACGGCTACCTCACGGAGCAGGCGCCCTGGAAGGTCGCCAAGTCCGCGTCCGCCGAGCCCGGCGCGACCGCCGAGGAGGCGGAGGCGCAGGCCCGGCTCGCGACGATCCTGCACACCGCCGCCGAGTCGCTGCGCGCCTGCGCGGTGCTGCTGCACCCGGTGATGCCGGAGACCTGCCGCAAGCTGTGGGACTCCCTCGGCGCCGAGCCCGCGCTGGGCGCGCTCGCCGACCAGCGCGTGCAGGACGCGGGCCGCTGGGGGCAGTTGCCCGAAGGCGTCACCGTGACGAAGGGCGCGGTGCTGTTCCCGCGCCTGGAGGAGCCGAAGGCGGACTGAGGCGCGCGAGCCCGACGTAGGGCACGCGGTACACGTACGGCGGCGGCGCCCACCCGGGTCGGGGTGGGCGCCGCCGTCGCGTACGGCGGCGGGCTCGGCGTCGCGTACGGCGTCGCGCGCGGGGCGGTACGGGCCGGGGCTCCGGCCGGTCAGTCCTGCTGCTCGGCGTCCTCACCGGGGCCGCCGGACAGCACGTCCTTCCCCGGGCCGCCCTCCGCCACGTCACCGGTGGTGCGGATCGTGTCGTCGCCCGCGTCGCCGCGCGCGATCGAGGCGGGGCCGACCGTGAGGGTGTCGTCGCCGTCGCCGCCGCTGACACCGCTGCTGTCGACGCTGCCGGTGCTGGTCAGCTCGTCGTTCCCGGCGCCGAGGGAGAAGGAGTCGGTGAAGAAGGCGTCGGTGGAGTTGTCGACGGTGACGGTGCCGTCGCCGTCACCGGAGTCCAACGCCAGGACGCGGTACGGGCTCTGGCTGTCGACGGTGACCACGGTGCACGTCACCCTGGTGGCGTCGGAGGCGTCGGGGTGGGCGCACCCGTTGCCGGGGGTGAGCGGCGCGACGTCGTCGATGACGAACTCGATGTCCGTGCCGTTGACGAACGTCTCGGAGATCTCCAGCTCGTTGGCCTGCCCCGCGCCCACCGTGAAGGTCAACTCCCGCCCGTTGTCGCTGACTTCGACGGCACCGGCGGACGCGGACGGGGCGGCGGACGGAGCGGCGGAGACGCCGTCCGACAACATGCCGGCGAGCTTCTGGGCCGTGGTCTGCGGTGACCACTCGGCCGCGTGGTCCCGCGACCCGGAGACGTACCGGCGGGACGCCGCCGAGGACAAGGGCCGCTTCCGGCTCTACGGCGACTTCGCGTCGAGCATCGAGCCCTGCGCGTTCTGGGACGAGTCCGCGGAGCCGGTGACCGAGGTCGACAACGGCGTCGGCGGTCTCGTCGTGCAGAACGAGTGGGACCCGCAGACCCCGCTGCCCAGCGAGCAGGCCCTGCACGAGGACCTGAGGGGTTCGCGGATGGTGACCGTACGCGGCGGCGAGGGCCACGGCGTCTACCCGAACGGGACCGCCTGCGCCGACGGCGCCGTCAACGCCTACCTCATGCGGCGCGAACTGCCCGCCGAGGACGTGACCTGCGACGCGCCCACCGGGGAGAAGGGCGGGGCGCGCGAGCGGCGGCACACCGCCCCGACGCCGGAGCGCGCGCCGGACCGCTTCTGAGCCCCGCGCCCGATCGCGGTACGGCCCGACGGACGACGGCGGGGCGGGACCCCTCGTGGAGGAGGTCCCGCCCCGCCGTCACGTGCGTACGGGCCGTCGGGCCGTCAGCTGGTCACACCGTCAGACGGTCACGCCTTCGGGGCCGGGGGCTTCCGCAGCGAGAGGTGCAGCTCCCGCAGCCGGGACTCGTCGACCTCCGTCGGGGCGCCCATCAGCAGGTCCTGCGCGTTGCCGTTGAGCGGGAAGGCGATCGTCTCGCGGATGTTCGGCTCGTCCGCCAGCAGCATGACGATACGGTCGATGCCCGGGGCGATGCCGCCGTGCGGCGGGGCGCCGAACTGGAACGCCCGCAGCATGCCGCCGAACTCGCGCTCCACGTCCTCACGGGAGTAGCCCGCGATGCCGAACGCCTTGAACATGACGTCCGGTTCGTGGTTCCGGATCGCGCCGGACGACAGCTCCACGCCGTTGCAGACGATGTCGTACTGCCAGGCCAGGACGTCCAGCGGGTCCTGCGTCTCCAGCGCCTCCAGACCGCCCTGCGGCATGGAGAACGGGTTGTGCGAGAACTCGACCTTCCCCGTCTCCTCGTCCTTCTCGAACATCGGGAAGTCCACGATCCAGCAGAAGCGGAACACGTTCTCGACGAAGTGCCCCGTACGCCGGGCCGCCTCGACGCGGACCGCGCCCATGATCTTCGAGACCTCGTCGAACTCGCCCGCGCCGAAGAACACCGCCGTGCCCGGCTTCGCGTCCAGCGCGGCCAGCAGCGCCGCGACGTCCGCCTCCGTGAGGAACTTCGCGATGGGCCCGGTCAACTGCCCGTCGTCCCCGACCCGCACCCACGCCAGGCCCTTCGCGCCCTGCTCGACGGCGAACTCGCCCATCTGGTCGAAGAACTTGCGCGACTGGTCCGCCGTGTCCGGCACCGCCAGCGCGCGTACGTGCTTGTCCGCGAACGCCTTGAAGCCGCTGCCCGCGAAGACCTGCGAGACGTCGACCAGTTCCAGCTCGGCGCGCAGGTCCGGCTTGTCCGAGCCGTACTTGAGCATCGACTCGCGGAACGGGATGCGCGGGAACGGCGAGGTGACGTGGCGGCCCTCGCCGAACTCCTCGAAGATCCCGGTCATCATCGCCTCGATGACGCGGAAGACGTCCTCCTGCTCGACGAAGCTCATCTCGACGTCGAGCTGGTAGAACTCGCCGGGCGAACGGTCGGCGCGCGCGTCCTCGTCGCGGAAGCAGGGCGCGATCTGGAAGTAGCGGTCGAAGCCCGCGACCATCAGCAGCTGCTTGAACTGCTGCGGCGCCTGCGGCAGCGCGTAGAAGCGGCCCGCGTGCAGCCGGGACGGTACGAGGAAGTCGCGGGCGCCCTCGGGCGAGGTGGCCGACAGGATGGGCGTGGCCATCTCGTTGAAGCCCTGCTCGGTCATCCGGCGGCGGATGGAGGAGATGACGGCGGAGCGCAGCATCACGTTCCGGTGCATGCGCTCGCGGCGCAGGTCGAGGAAGCGGTACTCCAGCCGCCGCTCCTCGTTGACGCCGTCCTCGGCGTTGATGGTGAACGGGATCTGGTCGGCCGCTCCGAGCACCTCGACGTCGGTGACCTCGACCTCGACGTCGCCGGTGGGCAGCTCCGCGTTGACGTTCTCCGCGCCGCGCGCGACGACCTTGCCGTCCACCCGCACGGTGCTCTCCTTGGAGAGGCCGCTGAGCAGCTCGTGGACGGCGGTCTGCTCGGGCCGTACGACCAGCTGCACGATGCCGTAGTGGTCGCGCAGGTCGAGGAAGAGGATGCCGCCCAGGTTCCGCCGATTGTGCAGCCAGCCGCTCAGCCGGACGTCGCCGCCGACGTCGGTGGAACGGAGTTCGCCGCAGGTGTGGGACCGGTACCGGTGCATCAGTCATCCAAGTCGTCGGGCCGGGGTTTCGAGTGGAGACGGGACCGACGCCGTGCCGCGGCGGGGTCCCGTGACCCCTCAGGGTACCGCCCTGGGCCCCGCTCACTCGCCCCCCTATTCCGTACCTGCATAAAGTGGGGCAATGCGCACCGAGGACGTCCTGACGGCCGTGGGCACCGGTGTCTGGCGGTGGGAGAACACCACCGGCACGGTGACCCTCGACGCGCGCGCGGCGCGCCTGCTCGGGCTGGCCGGGGAGGGGGCGAGGGGAGCCACGGGCGCGGCCGGGGAGGCGGCGGACGCCGACGGCACCGTGACGGTCGGCGAGGCGGCGGCACGCTCCCGGCTGCACCTCACCGACTTCCTGGAGTTGCAGAGCATCGCCACCCTGGCGGTCACCGAACGGACCCTGGCCGAGGCACTCGTACGGGTCGTCGCCCCGGACGGTTCGGTGGTGCGGACCGTACGGGTGCGGATGCGCGCCGTCGGCGCGGGCCGGGGCCCGGACGGGGAGACCGGCCCCGCCCCGTTCCACGTCATCGGGCTCATGTCGGAGATCCCCGACCCGCCGCCCAGCTCCAGCGGCCCCAGCGCGCCGGGCGCCCCCGCCGGGATCTCGCGGACCCGCGTGACCGGCGACTGGCGGCGCTCCCGCGAGGCGTTCCTGCTGGACGCGGGCCGGGCGCTGGCCGAGGCGCGGTCCACCGCCGAGGTGCTGCGGGTGGTCGCCGGGCTGTCCATGCCCGGCTTCACGCCGGACGGGCTGGCCGTCTTCGGTGTGGAGGGCGAACGGCTGTCGGTGATCGGCCACCACGGGCACGCGCCCGGCGACGAGGGCCCGTTCGTGGACATGCTGCTGGAGACGGACTACCCGGCGGCGCGGGTCGCGCGTACGGGCCGGGCCGTCTACCTCCCCACCCCCGACGACTACCGCCGCCGCTTCCCCACCACCTGGCCGCTGGCCTCCTCCTTCGGGCGGCAGTCGTGGGCGTTCCTGCCGCTGACCGTGGCGGGCCGGACCATCGGCGCGTGGCTGGCGGCGTTCTCGCACCCGGTCGCGTTCACCCCCGACGAACGGTCCGTGCTGTCCACCGTCGCGCGCATGCTCGCGCAGGCGCTGGAACGGGCGTCCCTGCACGAGAGCGAACGCGAACTGACCGACGGCCTCCAACGCGCCCTGCGGCCCGCCGAGAAGCCCGGCATGGAGGGCATGGAGATCGCCGCCCGGTACGTGCCGACCGGTGGCGGCCTCCAGGTCGGCGGCGACTGGTACGACGTGATCCCGCTGCCGTCGGGCCGTACGGCCGTGGTCATCGGTGACGTGCAGGGGCACGACGTACGGGCCGCGGGGATCATGTCGCAGCTGCGGATCGCCCTGCGCGCGTACGCCGCCGAGGGCCACCGGCCGGACGCGGTGCTCTCCCGCGCCTCCCGCTTCCTCGGCGGCCTGAACCGCGCGGAACAGGCCGGGCGCGACACCGGGCCCGGCTCGGGCTACGGCACCGGCCCGGCGTACGGCACCGCGGCGGGCGACGCGGGCGGGGACGGGGACGGCGGCACCGCCGCGGAGGCGCGCTTCGCCACCTGCCTCTACATGGAGGTGGACCCGCGCACCGGCCGCCTCGACGTGGCCCGCGCCGGGCACCCCGACCCGGCGGTACGGATGCCGGACGGCACCGTACTCGTACGGCCCACCGAGGGCGGCCTCCCGCTGGGCGTCGACCCGGACACCGTCTACCCCACCAGCCAGCTGCTGCTCCAGCCCGGCGAGACGCTGCTGGCCTGCACGGACGGGCTGATCGAGACCGGCGGGCACGACCTGGAGAGCGGCTGGGAACGGCTGCGCGAGGTGTGGGCCGCACAGCCGGACGACGCCCCGGGGGCGGCGGCGCCGCTGCCGACGACGGTGCCGCCCCCGGAACGTACGACGGGTACGGGTAAGGGCGCGGGTTCCGGCGGGGACGCGGAGGCCGGGACGGCGGGCCGGGAGCGGGCGGGCGGCCTGGAGGCACTGGCCGACGCGCTCGTGCAGGCGGTCCACGGCCCCTCCTCGCACCACCGCACGGGCCCACTGGCCGACCGCCGCGAGGACGACATCGCGCTGCTCCTGCTGCGCCGCAAGGGCGACGGCACGTACGACGGGACGGCCCGTACGCCGGGCCGCCGCACGGTGCTCACCGTCGCGCAGGCCGCGCCGGACCGGATCGCGTCGGCGCGGCACCAGCTGGAGTACCTGATGCACGACTGGAAGGACGAGGGGCAGATCCACGGCGCGGTGCTGATGCTGTCGGAGATGCTGACGAACGTCCTGGTGCACACCGACGGCGACGCCCTGGCCGTAGCGGAGATCAGCGGCGAACGCGGCGCGCGCCTCCTGCGCGTCGAGGTCGCGGACCACAGCGACGAACTGCCGCACCTGCGCACTCCCGGCGAGATGGCGTCGTCGGGCCGCGGCCTGATCCTCATGGAGTCGCTGGCGGGCGCGTGGGGCGTGGACCCGGTGGGCGACGGCAAGTCGATCTGGTTCGAGATCCGCGAGAACGCCGACACGGACACCCCCGCCGACACGGACCCCGACCGGGACCCCGACCCGGACACCGGAGCCGACGCCGGAACGGTCGCGGTCTGACCCGCGCGGCTCGATCCGCGCGGGTCCGTCGTCCGGGCCGGTCCCCCGTCGCTCAGTCGCGCGTGGCGGGGACGCGGCCGAGGCGGCCGGCCTGGAAGTCGTCGAACGCCTGCTGGAGTTCGGCCCGGGTGTTCATCACGAACGGCCCGTAGTGCGCGACCGGTTCGCGGATCGGGCGGCCGCCGAGGAGGACGATCTCCAGGTCGGGCGCGTTGCCGTCCTGCCGCTCGTCCGCCCGTACGGTGAGCGCGCCGCCCGCGCCGAGCACCGCGGCCTGGCCGAGGTGCAGGGGGTGGCGGTCCGGGCCGACGGTGCCGCGCCCGGCGAGGACGTACGCGAGCGCGTTGAAGTCGGAACGCCAGGGGAGTACGGCCTCGGCGCCGGGCGAGACGGTGGCGTGCACCATCGTGATCGGCGTGTGCGTGACGCCCGGGCCGTCGTGGCCGTCGAGGTCGCCCGCGATGAGGCGGAGCAGCGCGCCGCCGTCGGGGGTGGTGAGCAGCTTGACCTCGCCGCCGCCGATGTCCTGGTAGCGGGGGGCGGTCATCTTGTCCCTGGACGGGAGGTTCACCCAGAGCTGGAGGCCGTGGAAGAGGCCGCCGCTGACGACCAGTTCCTCGGGCGGCGCCTCGATGTGGAGGAGGCCGGACCCGGCCGTCATCCACTGGGTGTCGCCGCCGTTGATGGTGCCGCCGCCGCCCTCGGAGTCCTGGTGCACGAAGGTGCCGTCGATGAGGTACGTGACGGTCTCGAAGCCGCGGTGCGGGTGCCAGGGCGTGCCCTTGGGCTCGCCCGGCGCGTAGTCCACCTCACCCATCTGGTCCATCATGATGAACGGGTCGAGGTGGCGCTGGTCGATGCCCGCGAAGGCGCGGCGGACCGGGAAGCCCTCGCCCTCGTAGCCGGTGGGCGCGGTGCTCACGGCGAGCACCGGGCGCTGCGCGGCGGTCGAGGGGTCGGGGGCGGCGACCCGGGGGAGAGTGAGCGGGTTCTGGACGGTGATCGCGGGCATGGTGAGCCTCCTCGTCGACATCCCCAGAGTAGTTCAACATTGAACGGAATGCCATACGAGCCGCCCCGGCCGAGTCCGCGCGCACCGGCCCACCCGCGCGCGGACCCGGCCGTACGCCGACTCAGCCGTACATGCGGCGCATCGCGTAGTCGACCATCTCCTCGACGGCCTTCGCGTCGAAGACCACGCGGTGCTCGCCCTCCATGTCCAGCACGAAGCCGTAGCCCGACGGCAGCAGGTCCAGCACCTCCGCGCCGGTGATGACGAAGTACTTGGACTCCTTGCCCGCGTACCGGCGCAGCTCCTTGAGCGTGCTGAACATCGGGATCACCGGCTGCTGGGTGTTGTGCAGCGCGAGGAAGCCCGGGGTGTCGCCGCGGGGGCAGTAGACCTTCGAGGTCGAGAAGATCCCCTGGAACTCCTCGCCGCCCACCGTGCCGGTGGTGAAGGCGCGCACGGCCTCCGCGAGGGACGGCGGCGACGGCTCCGGGTAGAGCGGCTGCTGCCCGTACGAGGACGGCGGCTGCTGCTGCGCGTACTGCTGGTGCGCGGCATGCTGCTGATGCACGTGCTGCTGTCCGTGGTGGGACTGCTGGCCGTGCGAGGAGTGACCCGGGGCCGTGCTCTGGTCGTAGCCGTACATGCGGGCAAGCGTAACGAGTCACACATCGGCGGCGAGGGGTTGCTTCTTATTACCGACCGGTAGCATCATGGTCGTACTTGCTGGTACGAACGAGTCATACGGAGCCGTCGCCATGGGGCACTACAAGTCGAATCTCCGCGACATCGAGTTCAACCTCTTCGAGGTGCTCGGCCGCGACACGGTCTACGGCACCGGACCGTTCGCGGAAATGGACGTCGAGACCGCCCGGAGCGTGCTCTCCGAGATCGCGCGTCTCGCCGAGAACGAGCTGGCCGCGTCGTACGAGGACGGCGACCGCAACCCGCCCGTCTTCGACCCGGAGACCAACACGGCGCCGGTGCCCGCCTCGTTCCGGAAGAGCTACCAGGCGTACATGGACGCCGAGTGGTGGCGGCTCGGTCTCCCCGAGGAGATCGGCGGCACCCCCGCGCCGCGCTCCCTGCTGTGGGGCTTCGCGGAGTCGGTGCTCGGCGCCAACCCGGCGATCTGGATGTACGCCTCCGGGCCCGCCTTCGCCGGCGTCCTCCACGAGGAGGGCACCGAGGAGCAGCACCGGATCGCGCAGCTGATGACGGACCGCCAGTGGGGCTCCACCATGGTGCTGACCGAGCCGGACGCCGGTTCGGACGTCGGCGCCGGGCGGTCCCGGGCGATCCAGCAGGACGACGGCACCTGGCACATCGAGGGCGTGAAGCGCTTCATCACCTCCGGCGAGCACGACATGTCGGAGAACATCGTGCACTTCGTGCTCGCCCGCCCCGAGGGCCACGGCCCCGGCACCAAGGGCCTGAGCCTCTTCATCGTGCCGAAGTACGACTTCGACTGGGAGACCGGCGAGCTGGGCGAGCGCAACGGCGTCTACGCCACCAACGTCGAGCACAAGATGGGCCTCAAGGTGTCCAACACCTGCGAGGTCACCTTCGGCGCCAACGCCCCCGCGAAGGGCTGGCTGCTGGGTGAGAAGCACGACGGCATCCGCCAGATGTTCAAGATCATCGAGTTCGCGCGGATGATGGTCGGCACGAAGGCCATCGCGACGCTCTCCACCGGCTACCTGAACGCGCTGGAGTACGCCAAGGAGCGCGTCCAGGGTGCCGACCTGGCGCAGTTCACCGACAAGACCGCGCCGCGCGTCACCATCACCCACCACCCGGACGTACGCCGCTCGCTGCTGACGCAGAAGGCGTACGCGGAGGGCATGCGCGCCCTCGTCCTCTACACCGCCTCCGTGCAGGACGAGATCCTCGTCAAGGAGCACGCGGGCGAGGACGCCTCGGCGGCGAAGCGGCTGAACGACCTGCTGCTGCCGATCGTGAAGGGCTACGGCTCGGAGAAGTCGTACGAGCAGCTCGCGCAGTCGCTCCAGACGCTCGGCGGCTCGGGCTACCTCCAGGAGTACCCGGTCGAGCAGTACATCCGGGACGCCAAGATCGACACCCTCTACGAGGGCACCACCGCGATCCAGGGCCAGGACTTCTTCTTCCGCAAGGTCGTACGCGACCAGGGCCAGGCGCTCACCGCGCTCTCCGAGGAGATCAAGAAGTTCCTCGCGGAGGCGAAGGGCGGCGAGGAGCTGGCCGCCGCGCGCGACGAGCTGTCCCGCGCCACCGGCGACCTGGAGGCCATCGTCGGCGCGATGCTGACCGACCTGGCCGCCACGGAGAAGGACGTCAGGTCCATCTACAAGGTGGGCCTGAACACCACCCGCTTCCTGATGGCCTCCGGCGACGTCGTCACCGGCTACCTGCTGCTGCGCGGCGCGGCCGTCGCCGCCGAGAAGCTGGCCGAGCGCACCGCGAGCGGCAGCACCAAGGACGTGGCGTTCTACCAGGGCAAGATCGCCGCGGCGAAGTTCTTCGCGACGACCGTGCTGCCGGGGCTCGCCGTGGAGCGCGCGCTGTCCGAGTCGGTGGACCTGTCCGTCATGGACCTGGACGAGTCGGCGTTCTGACGCCACGGCCCCACGGGGCCGCGCACCAGCCCCCCATGCGGGACGGGCCCCACTCCCGGTCGGGGGAGCGGGGCCCGTCCCGTGCGCGCCGCGGGCGTACGGGGGCGGGTCCCGCAGGCGTACGGGGGCGCGCGCCGCGGGCGTACGGGGAGCCGTCCCGTTCGCGCGGAGGGTCCCGCGCCGTCCGGACAGTGGAGTCCGCCCCCGTTCGTCCGGTGGTCACGGGCCCGTTCGTATGCTGAGGGCCATGACGAACGCCAGTCGCTTCGACCGCGGACACACCGACGAGTTGCTGACCTTCCTCACGGAGTCGCCCACGCCGTACCACGCCGTGGCCACCGCCGCGCGGCTGCTGGAGAAGGCGGGCTTCCGGCAGGTCGAGGAGACGGCCGCCTGGGAGGGCGGGACCGGCGGCAGGTACGTGCTGCGGGGCGGCGCGCTGATCGCCTGGTACGTGCCGGAGGGCGCCGGGGCCGCCGCCCCGTTCCGCATCGTGGGGGCGCACACCGACTCCCCGAACCTGCGGGTCAAGCCGGTGCCGGACACCGGCGCGAACGGCTGGCGGCAGATCGCCGTCGAGATCTACGGCGGCACCCTGCTCAACACCTGGCTCGACCGCGACCTGGGGCTGGCCGGGCGGCTGTCGCTGCGCGACGGTACGACGCGGCTGGTGAACGTCGACCGGCCGCTGCTGCGCGTTCCGCAGCTCGCCATCCACCTGGACCGGCAGGTCAACGACGGGCTGAAGCTGGACCGGCAGCGGCACATGACGCCCGTCTGGGGCCTCGGCAGCCCCCGCGAGGGCGACCTCCTCGACTTCCTCGCCGGGGAGTGCGGGGCCGGGGTGAGCGCGGCGGACATCACCGGCTGGGACCTGATGACCCACAGCGTGGAACCCCCGGCGTACCTGGGCCGGGAGCGCGAACTGGTCGCCGGGCCCCGCATGGACAACCTGCTGTCCGTGCACGCGGGCGCCGCGGCGCTGGCGGCGGCGGCCGGGCGTACGGACCTGGCGCACGTGCCCGTGCTCGCCGCCTTCGACCACGAGGAGAACGGCAGCCAGTCCGACACCGGCGCGGACGGGCCGCTGCTCGGCACGGTGCTGGAGCGCTCGGTGTTCGCGCGCGGCGGCAGCTACGAGGACCGGGCGCGCGCCTGGGCCGGGACGGTCTGCCTGTCGTCCGACACCGGGCACGCCGTCCACCCCAACTACGCCGAGCGGCACGAGCCGGGGCACCACCCGATGCCGAACGGCGGCCCGATCCTCAAGGCGAACGTCAACCAGCGCTACGCCACCGACGGCACCGGCCGCGCGGTCTTCGCGGCGGCCTGCGAGCGGGCGGACGTGCCGTGGCAGCACTTCGTCTCCAACAACGGGATGCCGTGCGGCACCACCATCGGCCCGATCACCGCGGCCCGGCACGGCATCGCCACGGTGGACATCGGTGTGGCGATCCTCTCGATGCACTCGGCACGCGAACTGTGCGGCGCGGACGACCCGTTCCTGCTGGCGAACGCGCTCGCGGCGTTCCTCGCGGGCTGAGGCGGCCCGCCCCGGACGCCGGGGGGCGGGGCAACGGGGTGCGGGCGTAAGGAGGTTGGCGGGGCGTCAGCCGTTTGCCGTGCGCCGGGCCTGGTACCCGCCTCCCGGACAGCACAGACAGCGTCCGAAGGAGGCGGGACAACCCATGGGCATCGTCATGCTCGCCGCGGGGGCCATCCTCACCCTGGCCGTCGACTGGAACACGGAGGCCGTGAACCTCGACGCGGCCGGGCTCATCCTGATGGCGGTCGGGATGCTCGGACTCTCCGTCTACGTGAGCATCTTCAAGCGGCGGCGTACGCAGCCGCCGAGCCCGGCGGCGCCGATCAGCGTCGAGGACAACCAGCACCACTGGGGGTAGTCCCGGTCTCCGGGCGCCCGGCGCTCAGTGGTCGGCGGCGTCGGTGGCGGCGTCGGTGTCGGCATCGGTGTCGGTGGCGTCCGCGTCGCCGTCGGTGTCCAGGCCCGCCAGCACCAGCGGGAGGCGCCGCGCGCCGTCCGGCGTGACCCGGACCGGGACGCCCCAGTCCTGCTGGTGGACGTGGCAGGCCGGGTACGGGTTAGCCGGGTCGTCGTCGCAGGACGCGGCCATCGCGGAGACGTGCAGCACGCCCTCCGTACCGGCGTCCGGCGCGAGGACGAGGGCGCGGGTGAGGTCCGTGCCGTCGCCCGCGCCCTCCGCCAGCAGCTCCGGCGGGGTGGCGCTGACGCGCAGCCGGGTGGAGGGGCCGTAGCGCGTGTCGAGCTTCTGGCCCGCGGGCGCCCGGAAGACGACGTCCAGCCGGAGCGCGCCCGGCGCGACCCCGGTGGCCGCGCGCCGCGTGCGGTGGGCGACGGACGGGACGCGTACCGCCTCGTCCGGCAGCCGCAGCCGGGTCAGCCGGTGCCGCGCGGACTCGACGGCCAGCAGCTCGCCGCCGTCCGCGAGCACCGCGTCCGACACCTCGCGCAGGTCGGTGGCGAGGGTGCTGACGCGGCCGGTCGCGGGGTCGTAGCGGCGCAGCGCGTGGTTGTACGTGTCGGCCACGGCCACCGAGCCGTCCGGGAGCGCCGTCACACCCAACGGGTGCTGGAGCAGGGCCTGTTCGGCGTCGCCGTCGCGGTGGCCGAAGTCGAAGAGGCCGGTGCCGACGGCCGTACGGACCTCCCAGCCGTCCGCGTACGCGTCCCCGTGCCCGTACGGCTCGCTGTCCGTACGGGCGCCGTCCGCGCGCCGGACCCAGCGCAGCGCCGAGGTCTCCGCGTCCGCCACCCACAGCCGGTCCCCGGCCGCCGCCAGCCCGGACGGCTGCGCGAACCACGCCTCGCCCGCCGGGCCGTCCACCAGCCCCTCGTCGGCGGTGCCCGCGGTGAGCGCCACCGTCCCGGCGGCGGGGTCGTACGTCCACAGCTGGTGCGTACCGGCCATCGCCACCCACACCCGGTCCGCGAACCACGCCACGTCCCACGGCGACGACAGCGCCACCTCCCGCGCCGGGCCGCGCACCGACCCGCCGCGCCACCACTGCGCGCCGGTGCCCGCGAGGGTGCCGACGAAGCCGGTCACCGGGTCGTACGAGCGCAGCGCGTGGTTGACCGTGTCCGCGACGACGACCGTGCCGTCCGGCAGCGCCGCGAGGCCCTGCGGCTCGCTGAAGCGGGCCGTTCCCGGCGGGCCGTCGACCAGCCCGCGTACGCCGTCCCCGATCCGCCGCAGCGGCGTCTCGCCGTCCTCCGCCAGCTCCACGAGCTGGTGCCGGGTGGTGTCCGAGACGAGGAACCGGCCGGTGCCCGGCAGGCGCAGCGCCTTGCCGGGGAAGCGGAGCACACCGGGCTCCGGCTCGGGCGGCACGTACGGGCCGTCGCCGCGGCGCAGCGTGCCCTTCGCCGCGTGCTCCTCGACCAGCTCCCCGACGAGGGTGTCCAGCGCGTGCGCGTGGCCCTCGCCCGCGTGCTGCGCGACGACGTACCCCTCGGGGTCGACGACGACGAGCGTCGGCCAGGCGCGTACGGCGTACTGCTGCCAGGTCGCCAACTCCGGGTCGTCCAGCACCGGGTGGTGCACGTCGTAGCGCTCGACGGCGTCCACGACGGCGCCCGGCTCGGCCTCGTGCGCGAACTTCGGCGAGTGCACGCCGACGACGACGAGCGTGTCCGCGTACCGGCGTTCCAGGTCGCGCAGTTCGTCGAGGACGTGCAGGCAGTTGACGCAGCAGAACGTCCAGAAGTCCAGCAGCACGATCCTGCCGCGGAGTCCGGCCAGGGTCAGCTCCCGGCCGCCGGTGTTCAGCCAGGCGCGGCCCCGCAGCTCGGGGGCGCGTACGCGCGCACGTCTCGTCATGCCCCCAGGGTGTCACGCCGGAACGCGGTCGCGGCCGGGTCGCGCCTGGTCACGACGGGTTACGGCAGGTTACGTCCGGTCGCGTACGGCGTCGTCCAGCGCCCGCGTGAGGCGGTCGAGCCGCTCGCGCAGCCCGTGCAGGTCGTCGGCCTCGATCCCGGCGGCGGCCCCGATCCGTACCGGGATCGAGCGCGCCCGCTCGCGCAGCGCCCACCCCTCCCGCGTCGGGCTGACGAGCACGGAGCGCTCGTCCTCGGGGCTGCGCCGCCGCCGTACGTACCCGGCCGCCTCCAGCCGTTTGAGCAGCGGCGACAGCGTCCCGGAGTCCAGGCGCAGGCGGCGGCCCGCGTCCCGTACGGGCAGCTCGCCGTCCTCCCAGAGGACGAGCATGGCGAGGTACTGGGGGTAGGTCAGGCCGAGGTCCTTGAGCAGGACGCGGTAGAGGCCGTCGAACGCGCGGGAGGCGGCGTGGAGGGAGAAGCAGATCTGCTGGTCGAGGCGGAGGGCGTCGACGGGGGCGGCGGGGTCCGGCGGTTCGGTCGGGTCCGGCGGGTCCGCGGGGTCCGCCGGGGCGCCCGGGGTGCCCGGAGGGGTGTCGGACGCGGGTTGCGGGAGCGGGCTCATGCGATCAGGGTAGCGCCGCCGAGATTTAAGTTGTGCACAACTTAATTGCGTGCTTGAATTACCGCCGTGGACGGCCGGGCAGGCCGCCACGAGCCCGGACCCACGACGTAAGGACGGACCCGATGAACCCGCTCTACACCGCCACCGCCACCGCCACCCACGGCCGTGACGGGCGGGCCGTCAGCTCCGACGGCAAGCTCGACCTCGACCTCAGCGTGCCCAAGGAGATGGGCGGCGACGGCGTCGGCACCAACCCCGAGCAGCTGTTCGCCGCGGGCTACGCCGCGTGCTTCGCCGGTGCCCTCGGCGCGGTCGGCCGGGCCGCCAAGGCCGACGTCGCCGACGCGTCCGTCACCGCCGAGGTCGGCATCGGCAAGGAGGGCGAGGGCTTCGCGCTCGCCGTCACCCTGCGCGTGGAACTCCCCGAGTCCCTCGACCAGGAGACCGGCCGCAAGCTCGTCGAGCAGGCCCACCAGGTCTGCCCGTACTCCAACGCCACCCGCGGCAACATCCCGGTCGAGCTCGTCGTCGAGTGACACCCGCCGCGCGCGCACCGCGCCGCCCGTCCGCGCCGTCCGGGGGACGACACGGGCGGGCGGCGTGCTTTCCGGCCGTACGGAGGTGAGATCTCGCGCGGGCGGGGAAACAGCTGAGCCATGAGGTATCTGGTACGGGAACGCGTGTTCGGCATCGGCGACGACTTCTGGGTCACGGACGAGAACGGGGAACGGGCCTTCCTCGTGGACGGCAAGGCGCTGCGGCTGCGCGAGACGTTCGAGCTGAAGAACCCGGCGGGCGACATCGTCGCCGTCATCCGGAAGAAGGCCGTCAGCATCCGCGACACCATGGTCGTCGAGCGCGACGGGGACACCCTGCTGACCGTCCGCGAGAAGCACTTCACCCCCATGCGGAAGGTCTACCGGGCCGAACTGGCCACCGGCGAGGAGCTGGAGATCCGGGGCGACCTGATCGGCAAGGAGTACGACGTCGAGTACGAGGGGGAGCGGCTGGCGCGGGTCTCCCGCAAGTGGTTCCGGGTGCGCGACACGTACGCGGTGCAGGTGGAGCGGCCGGACTCGGACCCGTCGGTGCTGATCGCCCTCGCGGTGTGCGTGGACCGGCTGATGGAGGACGACGACGAGTAGGCGGTGTCCGGGCGGCGGCCCGAGCGACGGCCGCCGCCGGCCCGTCCCGTTCCCGGCCCGTTCCCGTCCCGTTCCCGGCCTTACAGCACGCGGTCCTTCAGCGCCGGGAACTCCTCCCGCACCCGCGCCACCTGCGCCGGGTCCACCACCGCCGTGAGGACGCGCTCCGCCGCGTCCGGCGCCTCCGCGAGGACCTCGCCCCACGGGTCGACCACGACGCTGCGCCCGGCCTGCGGCACGTCCGCGTGCGTACCGGCGGAGCAGCACGCCAGCACGTACGCCTGGTTCTCCACCGCGCGGGCGCGGGCCAGCAGCGACCAGTGCGCCGCGCGCCGCGCGGGCCAGCCCGCGGGTACGACGAACAGGCCCGCGCCCGCGTCGACCAGCAGCCGGAACATCTCCGGGAAGCGCAGGTCGTAGCAGGTGGCCAGGCCCAGTACGGCCGACGGGTGCGCCACGGTGACCGGTTCGGTGCCCGCCTCCATCAGGACGGCCTCGCCCCGGTCGAAGCCGAAGCGGTGGATCTTGCGGTACGTGGCGACCAGCGCGCCGTCCGGCGAGAACACCAGCGAGGTGTTGAACAGCCCGCCGTCCGCTGCCCGTTCGACGACGGAGCCCGCGTGCAACCACACCCCCGCGTCGCGCGCCGCCGCCGACATCGCCTCGGCGGTGGGGCCCTCCGCGGGGGACTCGGCCTCCGCGTCGAAGCGCGGGTAGTCGAAGGCGCCGGTGGGCCACAGCTCGGGCAACACCACGAGATCCGCGGCGTGTTGGGCGCGTACGAGGTCGGCCGTACGGGCGCGGCGCGCGGCGGGCGGCTCGGCCGGGTCGACGTCCAGCTGGATCAGGGACACCCGGATCGGCGCCCCTCCGGTCGGGGCCGGGACGGACTCCGTGACCGGTTCCTTCGGGTTCGGGGAGGAAGCGCGCACCGTACCACCGTCCTTGCGTTCAAGGGGCTCGAAGGGACATAGCATCGTCACCCGAAAGCACTGCCGCCGTCCCCGTGGGCAGCGTAACTTGAGAGCACCCAGCCCGCCGAACGACCGTACCGCCGAGGGGTTCCGTGTCCGACCACCCAAACCTTCAGCACTACGCCGACGCCTGGACGCAGTCCATAGAATCGATATCGGAGCTGGTACGGCCGCTCGCCGAGGGCGAGTGGAACCGCAGGACCGACTGCACGGGATGGTCCGTCCGCGACGTCGTCTCACACATCATCGGCATCGAATGCGAGCTGCTGGGCGATCCGCGCCCGATCCACACACTTCCCCGCGACATCCGCCACGTGACGGACGAGTTCAGCCGCCACATGGAGATCCAGGTCGACGTGCGGCGCCACCACACGGGCCCGGAGATGACGAGCGAGCTGGAGTACACGATCATCCGGCGCTCCCGCCAACTGCGGAACGAGAAGCGCGAGCACGACTCGATGGTGCGGCACGTGCTCCCCGGCTGGGCGGAGGTCACCCTCGAACAGCAGCTGATGCTGCGGGCGTTCGACGTGTGGGTGCACGAGCAGGACGTCCGCCGGGCGCTGCGGCTCCCGGGCAACCTCGACTCGCCCGCGGCGCTGGTCACCCGCGACGTGCTGATCTCGGGGCTGGGCCCGGTGGTCGCCGAGCGGGCGGCGGCCCCGCGGAACTCGGCGGTGGTCATCGACGTCAGCGGGCCGGTGGAGTTCCTGCGCACGGTGCGCGTCGACGAGAACGGGCACGGCACGGTGAACGGCAGCCCGTCGCTGGGCCCGGCGGTCACGCTCTCTCTGGGCTGGGAGATGTACGTACGGCTGGCCTGCGGGCGGGTACGGCCGGAGGTGGCGGCCGAGCACGTCACGGTGGACGGGGACGCGGCGCTGGCGAAGGCGATCATGAAGAACTTCACCGTCGTCCCCTGACCCCGTCGTTCCCTGACCCCCCTTCGGGCGGCGGCGGGCCGACGGGGCGCGCGGCACGCCGTTCACGCCGGGACGTGGTGGACCGCCTCGACGCGGCTGGCGACCACCCGTTCCCGCTCCCGGCGCCGCGCGCGCCCGCGCAGCCGGAGGATCTGGCTGAGCCCGACCGCCTGGAGCACGAAGATCGTGCTGAACGCGGCACGGTAGTCGTCACCGGTCAGGTCCAGCAGCACGCCCACCGCGAGCAGCGTCGTCATCGAGGCCGTGAAACCGCCCATGTTGACGATGCCGGAGGCGGTGCCCTGACGCTCCGGCGGGTTGGCCGGGCGGGCGAAGTCGAAGCCCACCATGGACGCCGGGCCGCACGCGCCGAGCACCGTGCAGAGCGCCACCAGCACCGCCATCGGCGCCCGGCCCGGCCAGGCGAGCACCAGCGCCCAGACCCCGGCGGTCGCCGCGACCGTACCGAGCACGATCGGCATGCGCGCGGTGTGGTGCCGGGCGATCACCTGGCCGTAGACGAGGCCGAAGACCATGTTCGCCAGCACGATCAGCGTCAGCAGCCCGCCCGCCGTACCGCGCCCGAGGCCCTGCGCGTCCACGAGGAACGGCAGCCCCCACAGCAGCAGGAACACCATCGCCGGGAACTGCGTGGTGAAGTGCGCCCACAGCCCCAGCCGGGTGCCCGGCTCGCGCCAGGCGTCGGCGATCTGGCGGCGCACGTAGTCCCGTCCGAGGCGGGTGGGGGGCGCCGGGGCGTGGCCCTCCGGGTGGTCCCGGAGGAAGAGGAGCACCAGCGTCAGCGCCAGTACGCCGCCGAGCGCGCTGCCCGCGAACGTCGGCGTCCAGCCCGCCGCGGCGAGCACCCGGGCCAGTACGAGCGTGGTGACCAGGTTGCCCGCCATGCCGACCAGCCCGGCCAGCTGGCCGATCAGCGGGCCGCGCCGCGCGGAGAACCAGCGCCCGCCGAGCCGCAGCACGCTGATGAACGTCATCGCGTCACCGCAGCCGAGCAGCGCCCGGCAGGCCAGCGCCGTCCCGTACGTCTCGGACAGCGCGAAGCCGAACTGCCCGAGCGTGAACAGGACCGTGCCGAACGCCAGCACGCGCTTGGTGCCCCAGCGGTCGACCAGCAGGCCGACGGGGATCTGCATGCCCGCGTACACGAGGAGTTGGAGCAGGGAGAACGTGGAGAGGGCGGAGGCGTTGACGTCGAAGCGCTCCGCCGCGTCGAGCCCGGCGACGCCGAGGCTGGTGCGGAAGGTGATCGCGACGAAGTAGACGCCGACGCCGATGCCCCACATCGCGACGGCCCGCCGCCCGCCGAGCCCGGAGCCCTCCGGGGAACCGGCGGAGGAACCGGACGGGGAGCCGGGCGCGCGGCCGGGCGGGGAGCCGGGCGACGAGCCGCCGCCCGCGGATATGCCGCTCACGTCAGGTCACCGCGTACCAGGTGCCGTACGCGGCTGACGTGCTGCCGTACGGAGTCGGCGGCCGCGTCGGCGTCGCCCGAGCGGATCGCGTCGAGGATGCGGGCGTGCTCGGTGATGCTCTTCGCGACCCGGTCGGGGTGGGAGTGCATCACGGCGACGCCCATGCGCAACTGGCGGTCGCGGAGCTGGTCGTAGAGGCGGACCAGGATGTCGTTGCCGGTGGCGCGGACGATCTCGGCGTGGAAGCAGCGGTCGTGCACGGCGACCTCCGCGAGCCGACCCGAGGCGGCCTCGGCGCGCTGGCGCGCGAGCAGCTCCTCCAGCCGGTCGGTCAAACCGGCGGGCGGGGCGGCGGCGGCCTTGCGGACGGAGTGCTCCTCGACGAGCAGCCGGGTCTCGACCACGTCGGAGATCTCCTGCGCCGAGACGGGCAGCACCAGCGCGCCCTTCTTCGGGTACAGCCTGATCAGCCCCTCGGCCTCCAGCCGCAGCAGCGCCTCCCGCACCGGCGTACGGGAGACCCCGACCGCGGCGGCCAACTCGCCCTCGGTGAGCAGCATCCCGCCCTCGTAGCGGCGCTCCAGCACGGCCTGCTTGATGTGCGCGTAGACGCGGTCGGGCGCCGGGGGCCGCTTCGCGGGAGCGGAGGCGGACGCGGCCCCGGACGTGGGCGCGGGTGGGGTGAGGGCGGACGGGGAAGGCATGCACGCATCTTAGATACAACAGGTATGCGTACGGTACGCCGGTCCAGGATGCGGACCGGGCGGCCACCGGCCCCGCCCGCCCGCGGCGGGTGCCGGGGCGGACGGGGCCGGGTGGTCGCCGGGAACGGGACCGGTCAGGACCAGGTGATCAGGCGGCGCGGCCGTTCCAGCACGGCGGCGATGTCCGCCAGCACCCGCGAGCCGAGGGCGCCGTCGACCAGCCGGTGGTCGAACGACAGCGCCAGCGTGGTGACATGGCGCGGCTTGACCTTGCCCTTGTGCACCCAGGGCTGCTCCCGCACCTGGCCGAAGGCCAGGATCGCGGACTCGCCCGGGTTGAGGATGGGCGTGCCGGTGTCGACGCCGAAGACGCCGACGTTGGTGATCGTCACCGTGCCGCCCTGCATGTCCGCCGGGCTGGTCCTCCCCTCCCGCGCGGTGGCGACCAGGTCGCCGAGGGCGGTGGCCAGCTCCGGCAGCGTACGGGCGCCCGCGTCCTTGATGTTCGGGACGATCAGGCCGCGCGGGGTGGCGGCGGCGATGCCCAGGTTGACGTAGCCCTTCTGGACGATCTCCTGGTTCTCCTCGTCCCAGGCCGCGTTCACCTCCGGGTTCCGCCGGATCGCGACGAGGAACGCCTTCGCGACCAGCAGCAGCGGGTTGATCCGCAGCCCGGCCAGGTCCGGGTCCTCCTTCAGCTCCCGGACGAGCCGCATGGTGCGGGTGACGTCGACCGTCACGAACTCCGTGACGTGCGGCGCCGTGAACGCGCTGCTGACCATCGCCGCAGCGGTGGCCTTCCGCACGCCCTTGACGGGGATGCGGGTCTCCCGCGCCGCGTCGCCGGACGCGGGCCGTACCGCCGGGGCCGTCCGTCCGGCCACGGGCTCCGTACGCCCGGCCGCCTCGGCGGCGGGCGCGGGCTCGCGTGCGACGGCCGCGTGCACGTCGTCGCGGGTGATCACGCCGTCCGCGCCGGTCGGGGTGACCGTGGCCAGGTCGATGCCCAGGTCCTTGGCCAGCTTCCGTACCGGCGGCTTGGCCAGCGGGCGGCCCGCGCCGTTCGGGGACGCGGGTACGGGCGCCGGTTCCGGTTCGGGTACGGGCGCCGGTTCGGGTACGGGCGCCTCCGCCCGGCCGTTCAGCTCACCGGGGCGCTGCTTGCGCGGGCGGCGCTTGGTGGAGCTGGCGCTCACCCCGTACCCCACCAGCACCGGCTGCCGCTTGCCGCCCTCGGGCCCGTCCTCCGCCTCGTCGGCGTCGGTGTCGGCACCCGCCGTGTCCACGGAACCGGCGGTGTCCGCGGCCCCCGCGGCGGTCGCGGCGTCCACGACCTTCGCCGGGGACCCCACCGGGCCGGCCGACGGGTCGGTGTCGACGGTGATGATCACCTGCCCGACGTCGACCGTCACCCCCTCCTCGAAGCGCAGCTCGTGCACCGCGCCGTCGTAGGGGATCGGCAGCTCCACGGCGGCCTTCGCCGTCTCCACCTCGCAGACCACCTGCCCGTCCGCGACCGTGTCACCCGGCCGTACGTACCACTTGAGGATCTCCGCCTCCGTCAGCCCCTCGCCCACGTCGGGCATCCGGAACTCGCGGATACGGGTCGAAGTGTCCGTCATCGTCACGACTCTCCTCGGTCCTCAGTACGCCAGCGCGCGGTCGACGGCGTCGAGCACCCGGTCGAGACCCGGCAGGTACTCGTCCTCCAGCCGGGCCGGCGGATACGGCGCGTGGAAGCCGCCGACGCGCAGCACCGGGGCCTCCAGGTGGTAGAAGCAGCGCTCCGTGATCCGGGCGGCGATCTCCGCGCCCGCACCGAGGAAGACCGGCGCCTCGTGCACCACGACCAGCCTGCGCGTCTTCTCCACCGACCGCTGGACGGTGTCGAAGTCCACCGGGGAGATCGAACGGAGGTCGACGACCTCCAGGGACCGCCCCTCCTCCTCGGCCGCGGCGGCCGCCTCCAGGCACGTCTTCACCATCGGCCCGTACGCCGCCAGCGTCGCGTCCGTGCCCTCCCGCGCGATCCGCGCGGAGTGCAGTCCGGGGCCGGGGACGGTGGAGGTGTCGACCTCGCCCTTGTCCCAGTAGCGCCGCTTGGGCTCGAAGAAGATGACCGGGTCGTCGCTCTCGATGGCCTGCCGCAGCATCCAGTAGGCGTCCGAGGAGTTCGACGGGGAGACGCACTTGAGGCCCGCGACGTGCGCGAACAGCGCCTCCGGCGACTCGCTGTGGTGCTCCACGGCGCCGATGCCGCCCGCGTACGGGATGCGGATGACGACCGGCACCTTCACCTTGCCCAGCGCACGCGCGTGCATCTTGGCGAGCTGCGTGACGATCTGGTCGTACGCGGGGAAGACGAAGCCGTCGAACTGGATCTCCGCCACGGGCCGGTAGCCGCGCAGCGCCAGCCCGATGGCCGTGCCGATGATGCCGGACTCCGCGAGCGGGGTGTCGATGACCCGCTCCTCACCGAAGTCCTTCTGGAGTCCGTCGGTGATCCGGAAGACGCCGCCGAGCTTGCCGACGTCCTCTCCCATGACGAGGACCTTGGGGTCGTCCTCCATCGCCTTGCGCAGCGACTCGTTGAGCGCCTTCGCGAGAGGCATCCTGGTGGCGGTCACGACTGCTCGCCCTCCTCGGGCTCGAAGGACTCGAGGTAGGCGGCGTACTGCGCGCGCTCCTCGTCGACGAGGGCGTTCCCGTCGGCGTAGACGTGCTCGAAGATGGCCGTGGTGTCCGGGTTCGGCATGGTGCGCACCGCGTCCCGTACGCGCTTGGCGAGCGCGTCGCTCTCCTCGTCGATCGAGTCGAGGAACTCCTTGTCGGCCAGCTTCTCCTTCTCCAGCAGCGTGCGCAGACGCAGGATCGGGTCCTTCACCTCCCACGCCTCGCGCTCCTCGTCCCGGCGGTACTTCGTCGGGTCGTCGGACGTGGTGTGGGCGCCCATGCGGTACGTGAACGCCTCGACGAGCATCGGCCCCTGGCCGGAACGGGCCCGTTCCAGGGCCGCCTTGGTGACGGCGAGGCAGGCCAGCACGTCGTTGCCGTCGACCCGTACGCCGGGGAAGCCGAAGCCGGCGGCGCGCTGGTAGATCGGCACGCGGGACTGGCGCTCGGTGGGCTCGGAGATGGCCCACTGGTTGTTCTGGCAGAAGAACACGACCGGCGCGTTGTAGACGGCGGCGAAGGTGAACGCCTCGGCCACGTCGCCCTGGCTGCTGGCGCCGTCGCCGAAGTACGCGACGACCGCCGAGTCGGCGCCGTCCTTCGCGACGCCCATCGCGTACCCGGTCGCGTGCAGCGTCTGGGAGCCGATGACGATCGTGTAGAGGTGGAAGTTGTTGCTGTTCGGGTCCCAGCCGCCGTGGTTCACGCCGCGGAACATGCCGAGGAGGTTCGTCGGGTCGACGCCGCGCACCCAGGCGACGCCGTGCTCGCGGTAGGTCGGGAAGACGTAGTCGTCGTCGCGCAGCGCGCGTGCCGAACCGATCTGGGCGGCCTCCTGGCCGAGCAGCGAGGCCCACAGGCCCAGCTCGCCCTGGCGCTGCAACGCCGTGGCCTCGGCGTCGAAGCGCCGGGTCAGCAGCATGTCGCGGTAGAGGCCGCGCAGCTCGTCGGGGGTGGGGTCGAAGGCGTAGTCCGGGTGCTCGACCCGCTCGCCCTCGGGGGTCAGCAGCTGGACCAGCTCCGGGTCGCCCGAGGCCGCCTTCTTCTTCCTGGCCGCGCTCGCGCGCTTCCCGGTGCCGCCGCTGCGGCGCGTCGCGCTGCGCGCGGCAGTGCCTTCCACGGTCACGTGTGCTCCTCCGTCTTTCCGGCCCCCGGGATCTGCCGGGCGACCAGTGCGGCTCGCCCGGCCCCGGCACGGCGCACGGGGTTGGGTGCGGCGCGGACGGAACCGAGCGGTGACAGGCGTCCCGTTCGATGGCCCGCTGGGGAACAAGCTACCCAGCGGTGCCTGGTGCTTGCGAAGCCCTGTTGACCTGCGAATTTGCTCGGACGTCCAAGCAAAACCACGTTGATGTGCGATCGCACTGGTCACAGCCTCGGAAGCGGACGGGACTGTCGCACGGTATCCCGGCCCCCCGGAGCTCGGGAAGAGCCGAGAGCGGGCGGTGTACGGGACCGAACGGGTACCCGGAAGGGGTGGAAGCGGTACGTTCCGGGCGGGCGCGGCATACGGCGTCCGGCATATGGCACCCGGCACATCCACCTCGGGACGGGGACGGGGGCGGGGCGGCCCGACGTACGGCTGCCCGCGCGGTGCCCCTCAGCCGCAGAACGCCTCGCGCACCCGCTCGTAGTGCCGCGTCCACCAGACCACCAGCGCCGACGCCGCCGGGAACTGCGGGTCCGTACGCCGGTCCCGCAGCTGGTAGCGCCAGCGCAGCATCCAGAAGTCGTTCAGCCGCTCCCACCACACCCGGTGCACCGCCGCGCTCAGCTCCGCGACGGAGGCGGCGGCACTGCGCCGGTACGCCCGCGCGTACGCCCGCACCTTGGCCAGGTCCATCGTGCCGTCGGGCCGTACGAAGAAGATCGCCCCGCCCCGTACGGCCTCCTCCGCGCGCGGCTGCACGTCCAGCCGGTCCCAGTCGACGATCGCGACGGGCTCGCTGGCGCGGCCGGGGGCGAGGACGCCGTAGAGGAGGTTCAGCGGGTGGAAGTCGCCGTGCACCCAGCCCGTGGCGGGCACCGTGTCCGCGTCGGGGCGGCGACCGCCGTGCGCGCGGAGCAGCTCCAGCCGTTCCAGCAGCCGGTACTCGGCCAGCTCGTCGAAGCCGTCCCGGTCCCGGCGCGACCGCACCCGCCGCAGCAGCTCCCCGATGAGGCCCTCCGTCTCCGCCGGGTCCGCGCTGACCTGCGCCGCGACCGCGCCCGGCCCCGGTACGGGCGCGGGCTGCACCTGCGCCAACCGCGTGTGCACCTGCCCGAGGAGGCCGCCGAGCCGACGGCACTGCGCCGTCGTCAGCTGGTCGCCGTGGCAGTGGCGGCCCTCGACCCAGGGGTGCAGCGCGTAGCAGCGGCCGTCGACGACGGTGACCGTACGCCCGTCGCCGTCCGCCATCGGCGGCACCGCGGGCAGCCCCAGCTGCTCCAGCCGCGCCGTCGCCCGGTGCCGCTGCTCCAGCGGCGCGGGGTCGGCGGGGTCGGCGTCGAGGTGGTGCTTGAGGAAGAACCGGCCACGGGTCGTACCGAGCCGGTAGCCGTGGTTGAGCAGCCCGTACGAGAGCGGCTCGCAGGAGAGCACCTCGCCCACGCGGTGGCGGGCGAGCAGCGTCCGGAGGGTGTCCGCGGCGAGGCGCGGACGCGGCGGGTGGAGCACCGTACGGCCGGGAGCGTCGGTCAGTTGCCGGTGGCGCCGCCCGCGTCGGGCGCTCCCGCTTCGCCGCCGCCGTCGTCCGCACCGCCCGCCGGGTCGCCCTCGGAGCCGCCGTTCCCCGGGTCCGGCGGGTCCGTCGGACCGGTGCCGCCGTCGTCCGCGCCGCCCGCCGGGTCGCCGCCGCCGGGGGCGCCGCCGCCCTCGGTGCTGCTGTTCGGGCCGGACGGGGTGTCCGTCGGGTCGCCGGACGGGGTGTCCGAACCGTCGGTGGGCCGGGTGTCCGTCCACGTCGGGGACGGCTCCCAGGTGTTGCCGCCGTCGCCGCCGGTGCTGGTGCCCGGGTCCTCCGTCTCGTCCGGCCCGTCCGTCGGCTCGTCGCTCTTCTTCTCCTTCTTCGTGCTGCTGGAGCTGGTCTCGGGGTTGACGTCCTTCTTGTCCCCGTCACTGCCCAGGTCGAGCGCGAAGAAGATGCCCGCGGCGATCGCGATGACCGCGAGGAAGGCGATCAGCGCGTACTTGAAGCCGCCGCCACCGCCGCCACCGTGCCCGGCGCCGCCCGCGCCCATGGCGCGCGTGCCGTCGTACGCCCCGCCGTCGTCCCGGTCGGGGCGGCCCATCAGCAGCGGCGGACCCATCTGCGACGTGTCCGAGTGCTGCGGGTGGCCGAGCGCGCCCGCGCCGGGCACGCCCATCGCCGGGGTGGAGCCGCCGCCGTGCCCGACCGGGCCGGTGTTCCACAGGCCGCCGGTGTGGCTGCCCTGCTCGTGCAGCATCCGCAGCGCGTACTGGACGAGGCCGCGCATCTCCTCGGCGCTCTGGAACCGGTCGTCCGGGTCCTTCGCCAGCGACCGCATCACCAGGCCGTCCAGCTCCGGCGGCACCGCGTCGGAGACCTCGGACGGGGGCGCGGGGATGTCCTGCACGTGCTGGTAGACCACCGACAGCGGGGTCTCGCCCGTGAACGGGGGCCGCAGCGACAGGAGTTCGTAGAGGAGGCAGCCGGTCGCGTACAGGTCGGACCGGGTGTCGACGGTCTTGCCGAGCGCCTGCTCCGGCGAGAGGTACTGCGGGGTGCCCATCACCATGCCGGTCTGCGTCATGGTGTTGGACGCGCCGTGCAGGGCGCGGGCGATGCCGAAGTCCATCACCTTGACCGCGCCCTGGGCGGTGATGATGACGTTCGCCGGTTTGATGTCGCGGTGCACGATGCCGTGCTGGTGGCTGTAGGCCAGCGCCTCCAGCACGCCCGACACGATGATCAACGCCTGGTCGGCGGGCGGGGAGTCGGCGTTCTGGAGCAGCTCGCGGATGGTGCTGCCCTCGACCAGCTCCATCACGATGTACGGCGTGACGTTGCCGCCGCCGGTCTCCTCGCCGGAGTCGTAGACGGCGACCACCGCGTGGTGGTTGAGTCCGGCGACGGACTGGGCCTCGCGCGTGAAGCGGGCCTTGGAGACGGGGTCCTCGGCGAGGTCGGGGCGGAGCAGCTTGACCGCGACCGTACGGCCGAGGCGTACGTCCTCCGCCGCGAAGACCTCCGCCATGCCGCCGCGCCCGAGCCGGTGGGTCAGCCGGTAACGGCCGTCGCCGACCAGGCCGTTGTTCCCCCACGCCTCCGGCGAATCGGACATGGAACCGCCCGCTGACCCGCGCGACGCGTCAGGCTCCGAGGGGCCCCCAGCGGCTTGCGTCTGTGCCATCAGTCCTCGCCGTCGATCGTCCGCGGGTGGTGCGGTCGGGTACGCTCTCCCCCGCCTGGAGGCTACCGCCTCGCCGGGAGTGCCGGGATCGGGGCGGAACCGTCATCCAACCGGCTACGGCGTCCGGCTGGCAAGTTCGCTGACCGCGACGTGGGGGTACGCACCGCGGAGCCCTGAATTGAGATATGTGTCTCGCCGCCGCGGGCGCGAGGCGCGCATCGGGTCACGGAACGGGCAACGCGCTTGACGTGGCGTCCCCCTGCGGCAGACTTGACCAGGATCAGGGATCGGTGACGGCTGTCCGCGGGGCGCGGCCGCGGCGTCCCTGCAGCGCCGGGCGGACCGGCCGCGGACCCGGCGGGCCCGCGCCAGCCGCCCGCACCACTCGATCGAGGCTCGACACGCGCCGTTCAGCGCCGCCAAGGGGGAAGCAGTCAGATGAGCGACGACGGCGGGCAGGGTGCCGCGCACTACTTGGGCCGCTCGGTCGGCAACGGCCGGTTCCAGCTGCGGAGCCTCCTCGGCGCGGGCGGCATGGCGTCCGTCTACCTCGCGTACGACTCGGTGCTCGACCGGCAGGTCGCGGTCAAGACCCTGCACACGGAGCTGGGCCGCGAGCAGTCCTTCCGCGAGCGCTTCCGGCGCGAGGCGCAGTCCGTCGCCAAGCTGACGCACACCAACATCGTCTCCGTCTACGACTCCGGTGAGGACGAGATCGACGGCGCGATGGTGCCGTACATCGTCATGGAGTACGTCGAGGGCAAGCCCCTGCGGAACGTGCTGGACGAGGACGTCGCGCAGTTCGGCGCGATGCCCGCCGACAAGGCGCTGAAGATCACCGGGGACGTGCTGGCGGCCCTGGAGGTCAGCCACGAGATGGGCCTGGTGCACCGGGACATCAAGCCGGGCAACGTGATGGTGACCCGGCGCGGCGTCGTCAAGGTGATGGACTTCGGCATCGCGCGGGCCATGCAGTCCGGCGTCACGTCGATGACGCAGACCGGCATGGTCGTCGGCACCCCGCAGTACCTCTCGCCCGAGCAGGCCCTGGGACGCGGCGTGGACGCCCGTTCCGACCTGTACTCGGTGGGCATCATGCTCTTCGAACTGCTCACCGGGCGGCTGCCGTTCAACGCCGACTCGCCGCTGGCCATCGCGTACGCGCACGTCCAGGAGGAGCCGGTGGCGCCCTCCTCGATTAACCAGTCGGTGACGCCCGCGCTGGACGCGCTGGTGGCCCGCACCCTGAAGAAGAACCCGAACGAGCGCTTCCCGTCCGCCGAGGCCCTGCGCGACGAGTGCCACCGCGTCGGCGGCACGGGCGCCACGCCCGTCATCATCAGCGCCGGACCGGCCGCCAGCGGCGCCGGGCTCGGCCAGGCCGTGTTCCCTCCCGTGGACGCCAACGCGCAGCCCCCGGCGGGGAGCGTGCAGCAGCCGTACCAGCCGCAGCAGTACGGCGGTTACGCCCCGTCCACCCCGCCGCCCACACCCGCGTACGGGCAGCACCAGCAGGGGTACGCGCAGCCCGCGTACGGGCAGCACCAGCACGGCGGACCGCAGACCCCGCCCCCGTACAACCTGACGCCCGGCGGCGGGTCCGGCGGTGGCGGTGGCGGCAGGAGCGGCAACGGCATGCTGATCGGCGCGGCCGTGGTCGCGGTCGCGGTGGTCGTCGCCGTGGTCGTCGCGGTCGCGATGAAGGGCGACGACGACAAGCAGGCCGGCGGCGACCCGCAGGACACCGCCTCCGCGCAGGCCGAGACCGGGGGCGGCACCGACGGCGGCGCCACCGAGGACGCGGCGGACGCGGGTGGGACGCAGGAGCAGGAGAAGTTCAAGGGCGAGGACAAGACGAAGACCATGGACGCCACGGAGTGCACCGAGGCCCGGGAGCACTACGAGGACAAGAACAAGGTCTACGTCCCCGACTTCACGTACAAGAACCTCAGCTCCGTGAAGGAATGCATCCGCAAGGCGGGCTGGAAGCTGGGCGACGTGTCGTACGAGGACGAGAACGTCTGGGGCAAGAACGCGGTCCTGGAGCAGACCCCGGACGACCTGGACGGCTTCGACCCGAAGAACGACAAGGTCGACCTGACGGTCTCCTCCGGCCAGCCCGGCAGCTAGCCCGGACACCGCCCAGTCCGTACGGCGGCGCGCCGACGGGCGGCACGGCACGGTGAGGGGCCCCGCGCACCAGGTGGTGTGCGGGGTCCCTTCGGCTCCGTCGCGGGCGGCGGGCGCGTACGGCGGCGGGTGCGTGCCGCGGTACGGCGCGTGCCGCGGTACGGCGGGCGCGTACGGCCCGTCGCGTGCGGTGGGCTCAGAGGTACGGGCCGCCCGTGCGCGCGTCGCCGGGGTCCTCGACGTCCGGGAGGTCGTCCGGGAGCGTGCCGGGCGGCAACGCCCGGCGCATCTGCTCCAGTTGGGCGCGGGCCGCCATCTGCTGCGCGAACAACGCCGTCTGGATGCCGTGGAACAGCCCCTCCAGCCAGCCCACCAACTGGGCCTGCGCGATGCGCAGTTCGGCCTCGGTGGGCACGCCCTCGTCGGTGAAGGGCAGCGAGAGCCGTTCCAGCTCCTCGATCAGTTCGGGCGCGAGACCGTCCTCCAGCTCCTTGACCGAGCTGGTGTGGATCTCCTTGAGCCGTACCCGGCTCGCCTCGTCGAGGGGGGCGGCCTTCACCTCTTCCAGCAGCTGCTTGATCATGCTGCCGATCCGCATGACCTTCGCGGGCTGCTCGACCATCTCCGTCAAGGGGACCTCAGCCTGCTCGCCGGTTTCACCGTCGCCGCCTCCGGAGGCGGCACTGCCGAGAGCCATCCCGTCCGGTCCCACGACCAGGACGTGCGGGCTCTCCTGCGTCCGTTCACTGCTCGGCTGTGTCATACCCCCATTCTGCATCCCGGCCACCCGTCGGGCCCGGCCACTCCCGGGAACCGGGCGGGGGCGCGGTGGGGCACCGGGGCACGGGCCCGGTGCGCGGGGCGTACGCGGTCACGGGGCGCGGGGGCGGTACGGCGGCGTGGGCGGTACGGCGGCGGTACGGGGTGCGGGTCCGCGCCGGGTACCGGTCAGGCGCGGCGCAGGCGGAGGGCGAGGAAGCCGAGGCCCAGGCCGAGCGAGGTGAGGCCCGCGCCCAGCGGCAGCACCGGCAGGATCGGCTCGCCACGGCCCGCCGCGGTGGCGCCGGTCCCCTCGAACGCCGCCTCCACGCCGCGCGCCGCGTCCGTACGGGCGCGGGCGTCGCCGCCGGGCGACACGACGGGGGCCGGGCTCCACGGCTCGGAACCGACCTGCGGTTCCGTCTCCGGCTCGACCGGGGAACGCACGGACAGCCGCTCCGCCGCCGGCTCCACCGGCTCCGGCGCGGGCTCGTCGGCGGGCCGCTCGCGCGGCGTCCGCCCGTACGCGCCGGGGTGCGCGCCGTCCACGCGGCCGTCCAGCGCGTCGCCGGGGCGCGGCGACGGCTCCGCGCTACCCGTACGGGCGCCGTCGCGCGCGCCCTCCGGGCGCTCCGCGCGGCGTTCCGCGGCGGTCTCGCCGCGCGGGTCGGCCGGGGTGCCGGGGCGCGCCGCCGAGGGGTCGTCGGCGTCGGGTCCGGCACCGACGGCGCCCCACCCGGCGCCCGCCCACGGCGGGGTGGCGGGCGCGGAGTCGGGCCCGTGGCGCGGCGGTTCGTTGCCCGCGGCGGCGAGCGGGGCGGGCAGCAGCACGGCGGCGCAGGCGAGCACGGTGACGCCGAGGGAGGCGCGGGCGGCGCGTGCGGCACGGGTGCGGACGCGGGGGCGATCGCGTCCGTGGTCGCGGGTGCCGGGGTCACTGCGGGTGTTGTGCTCGCTGCGGGTGCTGCCGAGGTTCCGACGCGCGTCAGCCACGATCGCTTCCCTCCCGTACCGGGCCTGTCCAACGGCGTGTCCAGCGTCACACGAACCGACAAGCCCGGCATCTCGGACATAGGTCACGACCGTCCCGAAGGTCACTTCGGTCCCACGGGACTCCTGCATCCCACGATTCACTGCCGTCCCATGCGTCACTGCCGCCACTCGCGCCCCGTCATTCGTTTCCGTCACCGCTGCCATCCGCCGCCACTCGCCGCCCGTCCTCCGCCACCGCCCCGTGCGGTCGCCGCCGCCACGCACCGCCGTGGCCCACCGCTACAACTCGCCCGCACGGGGGGGAGGTCACTGCCGTCACTCACGTGGTGGTGAGCACGACCTTCCCGACGTGCGTGCTCTCGTCCAGGACCCGGTGCGCCTGGGCCGCCTCGCGCAGCGGCAGCGTACGGTCCACCACCGGCCGTACCCGCCCGTCCGACAGCAGCGGCCACACGTGCTCCCGTACGGCGCTGACGATCGCCGCCTTCTCCCCCGCCGGGCGCCCCCGCAGCGACGTCACCGTCACCGCGCCGCGCTTCGCGCCGAGCGCGCCGAGGTTCAACTCGCCCTTGATGCCGCCCTGGAAGCCGATGATGGCGAGCCGCCCGTTGACCGCGAGCGCCCGTACGTTCCGCTCCAGGTACTTCGCGCCCATGATGTCCAGGATCACGTCCGCGCCCTGCCCGTCCGTGGCCGCGAGCAGCTCGTCGACGAAGTCCTGCTGCCGGTAGTCGATGAGGATGTCCGCGCCCAGCTCCGCGCAGCGCGCCAGCTTCTCCGGGCTGCCCGCCGTCACCGCGACGCGCGCGCCCGCCGCCTTCGCCAGCTGCACCGCCATGGTACCGATGCCGCTGCCCCCGCCGTGCACGAGCAGCGTCTCGCCGGGCCGCAGGTGGGCGATCATGAAGACGTTCGACCAGACGGTGCAGACCACCTCCGGCAGCGCGGCCGCCCGTACCCAGTCCAACCCCTCGGGCACCGGCAGCAGTTGGCCGACGGGCACCGCGACCTTCTCCGCGTAGCCGCCGCCCGCGAGCAGCGCGCACACCTCGTCGCCGACCGCCCAGCCGCCGCCCGCGCCGGGCGCCCGCTCCGCGACACCCGGCCCCAGCGCGGCGATCCGGCCCGCACACTCCAGGCCCGGGTACGGCGAACTGCCGGGCGGCGGCGGGTAGAAGCCCTGCCGTTGGGCCAGGTCGGCGCGGTTGACGGCGCTCGCCGCCACCTCGACCAGCACCTCCCCCTCACCGGGTACGGGGTCGGGGACCTCCGCCCACACCAGTGCGTCGGGACCGCCGGGCTCGGGAATCGTGATCGCATACATGCCCGCGACGCTACCGCGCCCCGCACCGCAACCCGCACGGAGAGGGACGGTCACGGGCGGCAGCGGGCGTTCCCGCGCGAACCCGGCGAACGGCGGCACCTCCGGCACCGGCCCGCAGCGGCCAGGGCACGCCCGTACGGAACCCGCGCGACGGCCGTACGGGACGCGCGCGGGACGGCCGTACGGGACGCGTGGCGGGCCCGACTCCCGTACGGCGGGCGTCAGTTCGCGTCGGGGGCCGTCGACGGGGACGGGGACGAACGGTGGATGACCACCACGCGGTCCGTGAGCTGGAGCGTGGCCGCCTCCGGGTCGTCGAAGCCGAGCAGCCGGTGGCCGCGTACGACCGTCACCACCAGGTCCCCGCACTCGCGCGGCGAGCGGCCCGCCTCGGCCTTGGTGACGGGGCGTTCGCTGAGGCTCAGACCCGTGCCCTGCTGGATCAGGTCCTCCATCACGGAGCTGGCGTTCGGGCTGAGGACCGAGAGGCCCAGCAGGCGGCCGGCGGCGCTGGAGCTGGTGATCACCGAGTCGGCGCCGGACTGGCGGAGCAGCGGCGCGTTCTCCTCCTCGCGTACGGTCGCGACGATGCGGAGCTTCGGGTTCAGCTGACGGGCCGTCAGGATGACGAGCACGGCGGTGTCGTCGCGCTGGGGCGCCACGACGATCTGCTTCGCGCGCTGCACCTCGGCGCGTACGAGGATGTCGCTGCGCGTCGCGTCACCGATCACGCCCGCGTAGCCCTCCTCGGCGGCGAGCTTGATGACGTGGTGGCTGGTGTCGATCAGTACCAGCCGCTCCCGGGCCGTACCGGTGGACAGCAGCGTCTGGGCCGCGGACCGGCCCTTGGTGCCGAAGCCGACGACTACGGTGTGATCGCGCAAATCGGACCTCCAGCGCGTCTGGCGCCACTGCTCGCGGGTGCGCTCGGTGAGGACTTCGAGCGTCGTACCGACGAGGATGATCAGGAACAGGACGCGGAGCGGTGTGACCAGCAGGATGTTGACGAGCCGGGCGCCGTCGCTGACCGGCGCGATGTCGCCGTAGCCCGTGGTGGAGAGGGTGACGGTGGTGTAGTAGACGGAGTCGAGGAACGAGACCGAGTCGTCGTAATTGTCGGCGTACTCGTCGCGGTCCATGTAGACCAGCAGGACCGTCGCCAGCAGCACCGCCCCCGCCGCCAGCAGGCGGCGGGCGACCTGCACCAGCGGGCCGACCGTCGACTGCGGCAGCAGGATGTGCTGGTCGGCGGTCCCGCGCTGCCTGCGCGGCCTCACCGGGTCCGCCGGGCGGGCGCGGTGGCGCGTACGGGCGCGGGCGGGCTCACGGGCGCGGTGGCGCGTGCGCGGGCGGGCGTCGGGGCCGTGCGGGCGCGGGCGTTCGGGGTGGTACGGGCGGTGGTCACCAAGGCAGTTCCAGGAGCTGTACGGGGGTGCCCGCCGCGGCGCCGCCGGGCGGTACGACGGCCAGGTGGGACGCCGACGCGATACCGCGCAGCATGGCAGGCCCCGTGTAGTGCAGCGGCACCGCCCCCGCGCCGTCCCCCGCGTACTCGACCGGCACCAGCCGGGTGTCGCGCGGATGCCCGGCCACGGCGGCGGTCAGCGGAGCCCGTACGGGGGCGGGCGCGGGGCGGCCCGCGAGCGCGCGGATCAGCGGGCCCGCGAGGGTCAGCAGGCCGGAGACGGCGGCGAGCGGGTTGCCGGGCAGGCCCACCAGATGCCGGGCGCCGAGGTCCGCGAGGAGCATGGGGTGGCCGGGGCGCACCTCCACCCCGTCCACGAGCAGCCGCGCGTCGAGCCGCCGCAACGTCGGACGCACGTGGTCCAGCGGGCCCGCGGCGGTGCCGCCCGTGGTGACGACCAGGTCGGCGTCCGTACCGGCCAACGCCCCGTGCAGCGCCTCGGCGTCGTCCCCGAGCCGCCGCGTCGCCACCACGTCGGCGCCGAGCGCGGCCAGCCACGGGCCGATCATCGGGCCGAGCGCGTCGCGGATACGGCCGTCCCGCGGGCGCCCCTCGTACAGCAACTCCTCGCCCAGCACGAGCACTTCGACGCGGGGGCGGGGGACGACGGTCAGCCGGTCGTACCCGGCGGCGGCCACCAGGCCCAGCACGGCGGGCGTCACGACGGCGCCGGAGGCCAGCAGCCGGTCGCCGGAACGGCACTCCTGGCCGCGCGGGCGGATGTCCGTACCCTGCCCGGCGCCGCCGCGCGGCGCGTCCGGCGCGAGGCGCAGGCGCGTACCGGCCTCGCGGGCGCGCTCGCTGCGCAGCACCGCCGTGGCGCCGCGCGGGACGCGGGCGCCGGTGGCGATACGTACGGCGTGGCCGTCGGACAGCGGCGCGGGGGCGTCCTGACCGGCGACGATGCCGCGCGCGGCGGCGGCGGTGGGGGTGGGGGCTTCCTGCGCGGCCGGGTCGGCCGGGGCTTCGGGGGTGGCGGGGGCTGCCGGGGCGGCGGAGCCGTCGGGTGCGGCGAGGTCCCAGGGGCCGGGGCCGGAGACGGCCCAGCCGTCCATGGCGGAGGTGTCGAACGGCGGGAGGTCGGTCAACGCCTCGACGGGCGCGGCCAGTACGTGCCCCAGCGCCTCGTCGCACGGCAGCGTGACGGGCGTACCGGAGGAGGCGGCGCGGCCTGCCGTACGGCGCGCCTCGCGCCAGTCGGTACCGCCGTGCCGGTCGGGCGGCGCGACGGTGGGGGTGGGGGCTTCCGGGGCGGCCTGGTCGGCCGGGGCGGGGGCGGTACGGGCGGGGGCGTGCAGCCAGTCGGGCACCAGCTCGTCCCCGGGGGCGGGGGGCTCGGCGGCCGGGTCCGGAGCCGTACGGGCGGGACCCGTACGGGCGGGGGCGTGCACCCAGTCCGGCAGCAGTTCCTCGTCGTCACCCGGGTCGCCGGAGGGGGCGGTGACGGCGGCGACCGGCGGCGGGGCGTCCCCGCGCCCGGCGCCGCCGCTCACGTCCGCGCCCCCACCCCCGTCCCCGCCCGCCGTGAGCCAGCCGGGCAGCAGCCCGTCGTCGCCCACGGCGGGCTGGCGCCGTGAACCGGCCTTCGGCAGGCGGTCGTTGGCGAGGGCGAGCGCCTCGTCCAGCTCGTCGGCGCCGCTCATCCCGCGTCCGTTTCGGCTTCCCAGCGTTTGGCCAGCTCCGCCGCCTTGCGGGCCAGCTCCGACACGGTCTCCGGCGAGGCGTCGCCGCGCCGCCCGGCCGCGTACCCGACCAGGAACGTGGTCAGCGGCGCCGCGGGCCGCGCCACCCCGTGGGCGGCGTCGCGGGCCACGGCGAGCAGCTCGTCGACGTCCACGTCGAGGTCGATGCCCAGTTCCGCCTTGACTGCTTCGGTCCATTCGTCCAGCACGTGGTCATGCTCCCTGATACGGGCCCGTGCCGCCGCGACGTCCTCCCAGGTGTCGCAGTCGGCCGCGTCGGCGGCGGCGGTGCGGCGGAGCCGCAGTCCGGGCAGGAGGAGCCGCAGCGGGAGGCCCCCGAGGCGGTCGTACTCGGTGCGGAGCAGGGCGAGTTCGCGGCGGAGCGGCTCCGCGCGGTAGGCCGCGACGAGCGGCTGGTCACGGTCGCCGAGGACGGCGACGGTGCCGTCGTCACCGTCCCGTACGTCCAGCAGCTCCCGTACGGTGCTCCGCCGCAGGAACGGCACGTCCGCCGAGAGCACCAGCACCGTGTCCCGCCCGGTGTGCCGCAGGCCCGCGTCGAGCGCGGCGAGCGGGCCGCCGCCGGGCGGGTCCTCGCGGACCCGGACGACGGGCCGGTACGCGGGGCGGCGCGGCCCGACGACGACCGTCGTCGCGGCGTCGCGGCAGGCGGCCAGCACCCGGTCGAGCAGGGCGCGGCCGCCGACGGTGAGGGCGGGCTTGTCCGCGCCGCCGAGGCGGCGCGCGCCGCCGCCCGCGACGACGATCGCGTCGTACGCGGGCGGCGGGCCGTGCGGAGAGTCGTGTGCCACGTCTCAGAGCGTACGGAGCAGCACCGCCGGATGCTCCACGCAGTCCGCGACGTAGCGCAGGAAGCCGCCCGCCGTACCGCCGTCGCACACCCGGTGGTCGAACGTGAGCGACAGCTGCACCACGTGCCGTACGGCCAGCTCGCCGCCGACGACCCACGGCTTCTCGATGATGCGGCCGACGCCGAGCATCGCGGCCTCGGGGTGGTTGATGATCGGGGTGGAGCCGTCGACGCCGAAGACGCCGTAGTTGTTGAGGGTGAAGGTGCCCCCCTGGAGGTCGGCGGGGGACAGCGTGCCCGCGCGGGCGGATTCGGTGAGCCGGGCGAACTCGGCGGTGAGCTGCTCGGCGTTGCGCGCGTGCGCGTCCCGTACGACGGGGACGACCAGGCCGCGTTCCGTCTGCGCCGCGAAACCGAGGTGCACGGCGTCGAGCCGGACGATCTCGCGGGCCTCGGTGTCGACGGTGGCGTTCAGCTCGGGGTGGCGGGCGAGGGCGGCGGTGCAGACGCGGGCGAGCAGCGCGAGGAGCGATATGCGGGCGCCCGGGGCGGTGTGGCCCTCGTTCGCGGCCTGGCGGGCGGCGAGGAGTTCGGTGGCGTCGGCGTCAACCCAGCAGGTGGCGTCGGGGATCTCGCGTCGGCTGCGGGACAGCTTCTCGGCGGCGAAGCCCCGGAGTCCGCGCAGCGGCAGACGTATCCCCTCGGGCGCGGCGGCCGCGCGGGGCACCGGCGCGGGGCTGTGCACGGGGGCCGTGCCACGGGGGGCGGGCGCGGTGGTGCCGTACGACCGCTCACGGACGGCCCGTTCCACGTCGGCGCGGAGCACCAGTCCGTCGGGGCCGGTGCCGGGCACGTCGCGCAGGTCGACACCGTGCTCGCGGGCGAGGCGGCGGACCAGCGGGGAGATGACCGGCACGGGGCCGGTGGTCGCCGGGGCGGGACCGCTGGCGGTCGTCGTCGGGGGCGTTGGGGCGGGTGTCGGTCGGGCGGGCGCGGTGCCCGCCGCGCCGTTCAGGTGCCGGGGCGCGCCGGACCGTACGGGCGCGGGCGCCGTCGCGGCGGCCGGGTCCGGGCCGTACGGCTCCGGGCCCGTGGCCGGGGCCGGTTCCGGTGCCGCTGCCGGTGTCGTGAGGGGCGCCGGGCCGCCGACGCGGCCACGGCGGCGGGTGGAGGGGGCGCGGGTGCCGTACCCGACGAGCACGTTGCCCGAGCCCTCCTGCTCGGCGGCGGGCACGGCCGCCGGAGCCGGGGCCGCCGGAGCGGAAGCGGAGGCCACGGACGCGGCGGTGGCGGCGGGTGAGGCACCCGCGTGGCCCGCCACGGCGACCGCCACCAGCGGCGTGCCGACGGGCACCTCGTCGCCCTCCTCGCCGTACCGCGCGGTGACCACGCCACCGTGCGGGCACGGGACGTCCACGAGCGCCTTGGCCGTCTCCACCTCGACGACCGTCTGGTCCACGGCGACCACGTCGCCGACCGCCACCATCCACCGCACGATGGTGGCCTCGGTCAGGCCCTCGCCCAGGTCGGGGAGGTTGAATTCGCGGACTTCAGCCATCAGTCACCGCCGCCTTCGGTACCGCCGTCGCCGCCGCCGTCGCCGGACATCGTCCGACCACTCTCCCACTGGAGCCGTGCGACCGCGTCCAGAACGCGGTCCACTCCCGGCAGATGATGCCGTTCCAGCATGGGCGGCGGATAGGGGATGTCGAGACCGGTGACGCGCAGCACCGGCGCCTCCAGGAAGTGGAAGCAGCGCTCGGTGATCCGCGCGACGATCTCGCCGCCGGGCCCGCCGAAGCCGGAAGCCTCGTGCACGACGACGGCGCGGCCCGTCCGCCGTACCGACGCCGCCACCGTCTCCTCGTCGAACGGCACCAGCGAACGCAGGTCGACGACCTCCAGCTCCCAGCCGTCCTCACGCGCCGCCTCGGCGGCGGCCAGACAGACCGGCAGCGACGGGCCGTACGTGATCAACGTCGCCGAGGTGCCGCGTCTGCGGACCACCGCGCTGCCGATGCCCGGGACCTCCTCGGGGTCCTCGGGCGACCACTGCTCCTTCGCCCAGTAGAGCCGCTTGGGCTCCAGGACCACGACCGGGTCGTCGGAGGCGATCGCGGCGCGCAGCAGCCCGTACGCGTCGGCCACCGTGGCGGGCGTGACGACGTGCAGGCCGGGGGTGGCCACGTAGTACGCCTCGGAGGAGTCGCTGTGGTGCTCGACGCCGCCGATGCCGCCGCCGTAGGGCACGCGGAGGGTGAGGGGCATCGGGAGGGAGCCGCGCGTGCGGTTCCGCATCTTGGCCACGTGCGAGATCAGCTGCTCGAACGACGGGTACGCGAACGCGTCGAACTGCATCTCCACGACCGGCCGCAGCCCGTACATCGCCATGCCCACCGCCGTGCCGAGGATGCCGGCCTCGGCGAGCGGGGTGTCCGTGCAGCGGTCCTCGCCGAACTCCGCAGTGAGGCCGTCCGTCACCCGGAACACGCCGCCGAGCGCGCCGACGTCCTCGCCCATGACGTGCACGGCGGGGTCGGCCGCCATCGCGTCGCGCAGCGCGCGGTTGACGGCCTGCGCCATCGCGACGGGCTTGCGGGCGCCCGCCGCGCCGCGCCCCGCCGCCGCACCGGCGCCCGTACCGCCGGGTGCCGCCGTGTCGAGCGTGCTCATCGGCCGCCGCCTTCCGTACGGGTCTCCGCCCGGTTGTCCGCCTCGGCCCCGGCTTCCGCCGCGGCCTCCGCGTCCAGCTCCGCGCGGAGCTGCGCGGCCTGGGCCGTCAGTTGGGGTGTGGGCGCGGCGTAGACGTCCGCGAAGAGGTCCGCGGGACGCAGCTCCGGGTCCGCGTTCATCCGGGCGCGCAGGTCCGCGGCCATCTCCTCGGCGTCGCGCGCCGCCTCCGCGACGCCCGCGTCGTCCAGCAGGCCGCGGGACCGCAACTCCCGTTCCAGCAGGGCGACCGGGTCGTGCTCGCGCCACGCGGCCACCTCGCCGTCGGTGCGGTAGCGGGTGGCGTCGTCGGCGTTGGTGTGGGCGTCGATGCGGTACGTGACGGCCTCGACCAGGGTGGGGCCGCCACCGGCGCGGGCGTGGGCCACGGCGTCGCCGAGGGCGCTGTGCATGGCCGCCACGTCGTTGCCGTCCACGAGGCGGCCGGGCATGCCGTACCCGACGGCCTTGTGCGCGAGGGAGGGCGCGGCGGTCTGCTTGGCGAGCGGCACGGAGATGGCGAAGCCGTTGTTCTGCACCAGGAAGACGACGGGCGCCCGCCACACGGCGGCGAAGTTGAGCGCCTCGTGGAAGTCGCCCTCGCTGGTCCCGCCGTCCCCGACGAGCGCCAGCGCCACCAGGTCGTCGCCCGCCAGCCGGGCGGCGTGCGCCAGCCCGACCGCGTGCGGCAGGTGCGTGGCCAGCGGCGTGCAGAGGGGGGCGACGCGGGTGGCGCGCGGGTCGTAGCCGCCGTGCCAGTCGCCGCGCAGCAGCGTCAGCACCTCGACGGGGTCGAGGCCGCGGGCGACGGCGGCGAGCGTGTCCCGGTAGCTGGGGAACAGCCAGTCGCGCTCCTCCAGCACCAGCCCGGCGGCGACCTGCGCGGCCTCCTGGCCGGTGGAGGACGGGTAGACGGCGAGGCGGCCCTGCTTGGTGAGGGCGGTGGCCTGCTGGTTGTAGCGACGCCCGCGGACGAGCGCGCGGTGGAGGCGCAGCAGCAGCTCGGGGTCGAGCGCGCCGCCGTCCGCCGTACCGGCGTGCGCGCCGGACGCGGCGCGGCCGTCCGCGTCGGCACCCGCGCCGCCGTCCGGGCCGGTGCCCGTGCCCAGCAGGCGGAAGGGCGCGGCGTCCGGCAGCAGCGGGGCGGGGTCGGTACGGGGTCGCCAGCCGGGCGGCGGGGCGAGGCGGTAGGCGCCGGGCTGCTCGAGGACCGTCACGGTGAGCACCTCCTCGTAGGGGGTCGCTACAGGCGGGAGGCTCCTGTCGGAACCACCCGTGCTTCCCTACCGATTGTTCGGTCGCCGGTACGTTTTGGCTACACGCGGCCCCAGCCTGTGGACAAACGGCCCGGTACCCCGATCCGCGCGTGCAGGGCGTCCACGGCGGGGAAGCCTGAACGTATGTCCGACGAACAAATGGCCCGGCCGCCCGGCCCGGAGGACCCGGAAGCGCTCCGTCCGCCGGTCCGTCCGCTCGACTCCGTGGACCGCGAGATCCTGCGGATACTGCGCGCGGACGGCCGGGCGTCGATCCGTTCCGTCGCCGAGCAGGTGCACGTGTCGCGGGCCAACGCGTACGCGCGGATCAACCGCATGATCGACGACCGCGTGATCCGCGGCTTCAGCGCCCGTGTCGACCAGGAACGGGCGGGCCACGGCACGTCCGCGTACATCACGTTGAAGATCGTCCAGGACTCGTGGCGCTCCGTACGGGAGCGGCTGCGCGAGTTGCCCGGCGCCTCCCACATGGCGCTCGTCGGCGGCGACTTCGACGTGCTGCTGCTGGTGCACACGGCGGACAACCGGTCGCTGCGGGACCTGGTGCTGACCCGTATCCAGGCGATCCCGGAGGTGCTGAGCACCCGCACGCTGCTGGTCTTCGAGGAGACTGACCTGGACCCGGAGCCGTGAACGGGCACCCGGGGCGCGGCACCGCGCGGGGGTGCGTGCGGGGTGTAGGGGGCGTGCGGGGGACGTCGCCGGAATCTCGTCCTCCTGTCACACCCTCGTAACGCGGTGAACGGGAGGGCAACGGACGGCGGCACCCAGGCATCTCACTTCTCGACCACAGGAAAGGAAGCCCTGAGATGCTTCGTACACGTACGCGCCTGATCGTCGCCCCCGTGGCGGCGGCAGCCGTCGCCCTGACCCTCGCCGCCTACCAGGCCGGCGCCACCGAGCCCACGGACGGCTCGTCGCACTCCGGCGCCGTGGGGGCGGCGCCCTGCCTGAGCGGCCTCGACGTCCTCATCGGCGACCTCGACGGCGACTCGTACCCGGACCGGATCGGCAACCGGGGCCTGGACGGCACCAAGACGACCGTCGAGTGGGGGAACGCGGACGGTTCGTTCGGCGACAAGCAGGAGATCAACGACCTGGTCGGCGCGGGGAACGACGAGACCGCCACCGCGGCCGTCGCGGACTTCCAGAACGACGGCGTCCTCGACCTCGTCGTGAACATCGTCGAGCCCTCCGGCGGCGACGACCCCTCGACGGCGCGCCTCTCGGAGTACCGCCCCGGCCCGCTGAAGCGTGCCGACCTGTCCTCCGGCGAGACGCAGAAGCTGGACATCGACAAGCACGGCGAGGTCCGGACGCTCGGCATCGCCCGTTACGACGAGCCGGTCGGGAACCCGGACGACTTCCCCGACCTCGTGATGGTCAACTACGCCGGTGACGGCGTGCTGGAGCGTTCCGTGCGCCTGTCGCAGGCGGACGGCACGCCGGGCGCGTTCAGCCGCGAGGCCGACGACAAGTACGGCGACTGGGGCACGCCCGCCGAGCCGCCGAGCATGCCCAACGACGGCTGGAAGCAGTTCTACGAGCCCTGCTCCTGAGCCGTCGCACGAGAGACGTCGCACCCGGACGTCGCCACCCCCCGGTCCGCGCGTGGGCCGGGGGGGTCGCGCCGCGCGCACCGTACGGGCGCCGCGGGTCCCGCGTGGACCCGCGGCGCCCGTTGCCGTGGGGGCGGGGTGGCGGGAGGCTGGTGCGCGGCACGTGGCGGCGTCACCGCCGTCACCCGCCGCCGTCACCCTCGTCAACGCCGTCATCGCCGTCATCGCCGTCACGAAGGAGTTCCCGTGGACCCGCAGGTGGACATCGCCCTCGTCCGGAGCTGGATACGGTCCGTCGCCGCCGCCGTGGACGCGCACAAGGACCAGCTCACGGAGTACGACTCGGCCATCGGTGACGCCGACCACGGCGCGAACCTGCACCGCGGATTCTCCGCCGTCCTCGACGCCCTCGCCGCGCAGGAACCGGCCACCGTCGGCGACGTACTGGTGAAGACCGGCAGCACCCTCGTCTCCAAGGTGGGCGGGGCGGCGGGACCGCTGTACGGGAGCGCGTTCCGGGCCGCCGGCAAGAAGCTGACGGAACCGACGGCGGACACCCGGGAGTTCGGGGAGGCGCTGGCCGCCGGGCTGGAGAGCGTACGGCGGCTGGGCGGCGCGGCACCCGGCGACAAGACGATGGTCGACGCGTACGCGCCCGCGCTGGAGGCGTTCCAGCGGGTCGCCGCCGAGGGCGGCGGCCTCGCGGTCGCCGCGCGCGCGGCGGCGGACGCCGCCGAGGAGGGCGTGCGCGCGACGGTGCCGCTCCAGGCGCGCAAGGGGCGCGCCTCGTACCTGGGCGAGCGGAGCGTCGGCCACCAGGACCCGGGCGCGACGTCCACGGCGCTGGTGTTCGGCGCGCTGGCGGAGGCGGCGGAGGCGGCGAGTGGGGCGGCCGGGGCTGGTGAGGCGGGCTGAGGCTCGCGGGGCGGGCGGGGCGGGCGGGGCGGGCGGGGCGGGCGCGGTGAGCTGAGGCGCGCGCCCCGGACGACTGTGGGGATTTCCCCACCCCGACCCGGTGGTCCACCGCATTCCGGGCGGTCCGGCGCGTTCCTACGGTGGACCCATGAGGAAGACGACCGCCGGCGGCGCGCTGGCACTGACCCTGATCGCCGTGCTCGCGGCGCTGTCGGGCTGCTCGATGCAGAAGGTCAGCGACGGCGAGGCGGAGCACAGGTCGTTCGCGCTGACGGGCCGGAAGCTGACGGTGGTCAGCGACGACAGCAGACTGGAGCTGGTGCCCGTCGACCGCGCGGCGGACGGGGACGGGAAGCGGCGGCTCGACGTGACGCGCTGGTTCAAGGCGTCGAAGCTGAACGGCAAGGTCGGCGTCAGCTGGAAGCTGGAGGGCGGCGACACCCTGCGACTGAAGGTCACCTGCACCGGCGTCGTCGTGGACTGCTCCGCCCGGCACCGGGTCGAGGTGCCCCGCGACATGGCGCTGGACGTGCGGTCCCACGACGGCCGGGTCGTGGCGAACGGCTTCAGCACGCCGCTGTCGATCCGTACGGGCGACGGCAGTGTGGGCGTGCGCGGTGCCAGCGCCGCCCTGCGGATCAGCACCCGCGACGGCTCCGTACGGGCGGAGGAGCTGCGCTCGCCCACGGTCACGGCCGAGTCGCACGACGGCTCGCTGGAGCTGGGCTTCCGCGAGGCCCCGACGTCCGTCCGGACGGAGAGCCACGACGGCAGCACGACGCTGACGGCGCCGCGCACCCCGTACCGCATCGAGGCGGACGCGAAAGACGGCTCGGTGGACGTGTCCCTGCCACGCGCGGACGACAGCCGCCGCAGCGTAGAAGCGATATCGCACGACGGCAGCATCACCCTGCGCGGACGGTGACGGCCCGGTGGTGACGGCCCGAGCGGGGCGCCGGGCGTACGGGGTCGGGCGCCCTCCGGCGTACGGGCGGCGGGGTGGCCGTTTCGTTCAAGACGGCGGGGGCCTCGGGGACGGAGGGTGGGCGCATGGACGATTCGACGCAGCCCGCCACCGACCCCGCCGCCCCGGGGCCGGCACCCGTGCCCGATCCGGCCGCGGCCGCCGCCTTCCTGACGACGCACGCCCGCCTGCTGGACCGCCGCCGACTCGAACTGCTGCTGGGCCGCTGCAAGCCGGACTCCGTCGTCGCCGCCCTCGACGGCTACCGCAACCCCGACGGCGGCTACGGCTGGGCCCTCGAACCGGACCTGCGGGCACGCGGCAGCCAGCCGGTCGCGGCACTGCACGCGTTCGAGCCGCTGGCCGAATGCGGGCCCGCAGGACCGTATCCGCAGGCCGCGGCCCTGTGCGACTGGTTGGGGACGGTGACGCTGCCGGACGGTGGGGTGCCGTTCGCGCTGCCGATGGCGGGGCAGGACCTGGCGGGTGCCGCGCCGTTCTGGGCGGAGGCCGACCCGGCGGTGTCGTCGCTCCACATGACGGCGGTGGTCGCGTCCGCCGCGCACCGCGTCGGCCGCCACGACCCGGCCGTACGGGACCACCCCTGGCTGGCGCGCGCCACGGAGTTCTGCCGCCGGACGATCGCGGCGCTGACGGAGCAGCCGCACGCGATCGAGTTCCGCTTCGTGCTGGACCTGCTGGACGCCGTGTACGAGACGCACGACTGGGCCGCGCCCGAGCTGGCGCGGCTCGCGGCCTGGCTGCCGTACGACACCGGGACCCTCGCCGTCGCCGGAGGCGCGGACGGCGAGGCGATGCGCCCGCTGGACTTCGCTCCCCTCCCGGACCGGCCGGTGCGGCGGCTGATCGCCCCGGGGCGATCGAGGCCGACCTGGACCGGCTGGCTCGCGGACAGCTGGACGACGGCGGTTGGGCGGTCGACTTCGTGACCCGGTCACCGGCCGCCGCACTGGAGTGGCGCGGCTACGCGACGGTCGGCGCGGTGCACGTGCTGCGCGCCAACGGGCGAATGTAGGGCAGCCGTTGGCGCGAGGGAGGGACGTATGGGGCGGAGAGACACGGGACGGAGGGACGTACGGGGCGGAGAGACACGGGACGGAGGGACGTACGGGCGCGCGTACGGGTGCGGAGGGGCGCCGTTCCAGCGGGCGGCCGACGCCGTACGGGTCCCGCGTACCGTCACCTGCCGTCGCGTGCCGTCACTCCAGCCCGAGCAGCCGCAGGGCCGCCGCCGTGCCCGCCGCCGCCAGCACGACGGCCACGAACGGCAGCCGCCGCCACGCCAGTACGCCGCCCACGAGGACCCCCGCCGGGCGGGCGACCCCGGCGGGCCCGGTGCCCTCGGCGAGCGCCGTGGTGGCGACCAGCGCGACGAGCAGCACGACGGCGGAGGCCGTCATCAGCCGCTCGGCGCGGTCAGTGCCGCCCAGGCGGGTGCGGAGCAGCGGACCGGCGTAGCGGAAGGTGAAGGTCCCGGCGGCCAGTACGGCGACGGAGGCGGGGAGCAGGAGCGTGTGCGCGTTCATCGGGCGGTCTCCTCCCGTACGGGCTCCCCGTCCGCCGGACCGGGGCCGCCTTCGGCGGGGCCGGGCGCGCCGCCCAGGGGCAGGAGGAGAGCGGGGAGGGCGGCCAGTACGGGCAGCCCGGCGGGCAGGAACGGCGTCGCCGCCAGCGCGAGGACGGCACCGGCGAGCGCGGTGCGGCGCGTACGGGCGTCGTCGCGCAGGGAGGGGAGCACCAGCGCGAGCAGGACGGCGGGGAACATCGCGTCGAGGCCGTACGCGTCCGGGTCGCCCAGTACGCCGCCGAGCAGCCCGCCCGCGAGGGTGCCCAGCGGCCAGCAGACGAGGATGCCGAGGCCGCACGCCCAGTAGGCGGCGCGCCTGCGGTCGGGCGTGGACTGGCCGAGGGCGAAGACGACGGACTCGTCGTTCATGACGTGGCTGCCGAGTACGCGCCGTACGCCGCGCCCGAGCACGTCACCGGCGGCGAGGCCGAACGGGACGTGGCGGGCGTTGACGAGCAGCCCGCCGAGTGCCGCCGCGGCCGGGCTGCCGCCCGCGGCCACGATGCCGACGAAGAGGATCTCGGACGCACCGGCGAGGACCAGTACGGAGAGGGTGAGGGGAAGCCAGAGGTCGAGGCCCGCGCTGACGGAGATCGCGCCGTACGACATGCCGACCACCCCGTCGGCGAGGCAGACGAGGGCGATGTCCAGGCGCAGTCGCCGGTCCAGGGTTCGCCATATCGAACGCATGACTTCTACACTGAACGAGACACCGAACGTTCGTCAAACCGAACGCACGACTTCTGGAGCGAACGCATGCCACAGCGGCCGGGCCAGACCGCCCCCCTCGCCGCCATCGCCGCCTCCCTGCAACAGGAACGGCGCCGCACCGGACTGTCCCTCGCCGAGGTGGCCCGGCGGGCGGGCATCGCCAAGTCGACGCTCTCCCAACTGGAGTCCGGCACCGGCAACCCCAGCGTCGAGACGCTCTGGGCGCTGAGCGTCACCCTCGACGTGCCGTTCGCCCGGCTCGTCGACCCGCCACGGCCCACGGTGCGGGTGATCAGGGCGGGCGAGGGACCGGCGTTCGCCTCGGAACGCGCCGACTACCTCGCCGTCCTGCTGTCCTCGGCGCCGCCCCACTCCCGCCGAGACCTGTTCCTCATCACGGCCCAGCCCGGCACCCCGCGCACGTCGGAACCGCACATGCCCGGCGTCGTCGAACACGTCGTGCTGTGCGCGGGACGAGCCTCCGTCGGGCTCGCCGACGACCCGGTCGAGCTGGCCCCCGGCGACTACACCGCCTACCCGGGCGACGCCCCGCACGTCTTCCGCGCCCTGGAGCCGGACACCCGGGCGGTGCTGGTCTCGGAGCACAACTGACGGGCACGCCCTACGCGGACGGGCGTACGCGAGCGGGTCCCGTACGCGCGCGGGTCCGCTACGGGCGCGGCACCCGTACCCCGCCGCGCCGCTACCAGTGCGCGGGCCGTCCGAGCCCCGCCGGCAGGCGCGTCGCGGCGTCGCCCCGCGCAGATTCGAGCTGCGCGCGGGTGAGGAACAGGCTGCCCGTCAGGTCCGCGCCACGCAGGTCCGCGTCCCGCAGGTCGGCGCCGATCAGGTCGGCCGTCCGCAGGTCCGCCCCCGACAGGTCCGCCGCGACCAGCAGCGCCCCGCGCAGACTGGCGCCCCGCAGATCCGCGCCGCGCAGCCGAGCGCCCATCAGGTCCGCGCCCCGGTGGTCCCGGCGCCCGCCGCGCCCGCCCGGCGCCGCCGCCCGTACGAGCCGACTGGCACGCAGCAGCAGGGAGTTGACGGCGTCACGGTGGGGGGTGACGTCGAGGGCGGCGAGTTCGGCGGCGGGGGCGAGCGTGAGGCGCTCGACGCGTTCGGCGGCGGCGCGCAGCGCGCCGTGCACGGGGGCTGCGGCTGGGAGGGTCAGGGCCTCGGCGAGGTGGCGGAGGAGTTCGTGCAGGTGCCGCATGACGGGCAGCACCGCGAACATCTCCCCGGCGGTGCCCGGCTCCTCCCGCCAGTCGCGGCCCGCGAACGTCACCTGGGAGACCTTCTGCCCGGCGCCGAAGCAGTCGTAGACGGTGCAACCGCGGTAGCCCTCCCGCCGGAGCCGGGAGTGGATGCCGCAGCCGAAGTCCGTACGGAGGTGGGAGCAGGGCCGTCCGGCCGGTTTGTCGCGGGCGAAGTCCGCCGAGGCGGTGAAGGGCAGGGCCACGCAGCACAGCCCGAAGCAGCGCGCGCAGTCGGCCCGCAGGTCGGGGCGGTCGGGGCCGGGGCCGGGGCCGGTCCGTACGGGGTCGGGGTCGGGGTCGGCGTACGGGGCAGGGTCGGCGTACGCGTCGGGGCGCGGGTCAGGGGGCGGGTCGGGGTCGGCGGCGGAGGGCTGGGGCACGTGCGGAACTCCTGGTCGGGAACGGGAGCCGGGTACGGGAATCCGGGGGGTTGGGCGGGCGCGCGGGAGCGGCGGCGGGCGCGCGTAAACCGTTCGGCGCCGGGCGGGCCCGGCTGGCACGATGTCCCGTCCCCCGCCCGCCCCTCCCACCGCACCGGAAGCAGAGGCATGCTGCCCGTCGAGACGTTCCGCACCCTCCGCCGACGCCGTTTCGCCTGCCTGGACTTCGGCGGCCCCGGCCCCGCCGTCCTCGCGCTGCACGGCCACTTCGGCCGCTCCCGCCTCTTCGCGCCGCTCGCCGCCGCGCTCGCCGGGCGGCACCGCGTCATCGCCCTCGACCAGCGCGGCCACGGACTGTCCGACCACGGCGGGGACTTCGGGCCCGACGCGTACGTCGAGGACGCCGCCGCCCTGCTCCGCGCGCTCGACCTCGGACCGGTGGCGGTGCTCGGGCACTCGATGGGCGGCCTCGTCGCCCTGCACCTCGCCGCCCGGCACCCGGAGCTGGTCGACGCCCTGGTGGTGGCCGACATGACGGTGCTCAACCGCGAACCGGAGGCGCACCCGGTGCTGGACGTCTCCGACTGGCCGCGGCGCGCCGCCACCCGCGACGGGCTGCGGCGAGCGATCGAGGAGCGGGGCGTACCGGACGCGGGCTACTTCCTGGAGAGCGCCGTACGCGACGGCGACGGCTGGCGCCTCCTCTTCGACCCGGCCGAGATGATGGCCTCGCAGCACGCGATGACGGGCGACCACTCCGCCGCCTGGTACGCCTCCCGGCAGCCGGCGCTGCTGCTGCGCGGCGGCGACACGTTCATGCTCGACCGGGGCACGGCGGAACGCATGGCGGCCGGTCGGCCCGGCACGGAACTGGTCGAACTCCCGGACTGCGGGCACTGGTTGTACGCCGACGACCCGGACGGCTTCGCGTACGCCGTCGGCGCGTTCCTGGACCGCCACCGCGGGGCCGGACACCACGGGGCCGGGCCCAGCGGGGGCGGGGCCTGAGCGAAGCCGAGCCGTGGGCGGGTGTCGGACCGTGGGCGGGTGCCGGGCCGTGGGCGGGTGCCGCGTCACCGCAGTTCGTCGGCGAAGAGGCCCATCGTGAACATGTCGTACCACTCGCCGTCCCGCCGGAAGACCTTCCGCAGCCGCCCCTCCTCGACGAAGCCGACCTTCCGGTACACGCGGTACGCGGCGTGGTTCTCCGTCACGACGGTCAACGTGATCTTGTGCAGGCGCATCTTCTCGAAGCCGTAGCGGCACATGGCGCGCATCGCGTCGGTGGCGTAGCCACGGCCCCAGACGTCCTTCTCCCCCAGGTACAGGTCGAGTTCCGCGCAGCCCGTCTCCGGCTCGGCGTCCCGCAGCCGGACCAGGCCGACGAGCCGCCCGTCGGCGCGCGCCTCGATGCCGTACAGCACGTCGCCGTACGCGTTGCGCGGCCGTTCCGCCAGCTGCTTGCGCGCGTCGCTCAGCGACTGGCCGTAGCCGTCGCTCATCCAGCGCATCACGTCCGGGTCGTGGTTCCAGCGCCACAACGCCTCCGCGTCGTCCGGCTCCAGCGGGCGCAGCCGCACCAGTTCCCCGAGCACCATCCGCCGCCGCCTCCCGTCACGCACCACCCGCCCGCATCCGCGGCGCCGTCCGCGTCCCGCGGGCGACGGCACCAGCCAACACGGCGCGGCGGTGGCCCTCAACCGGATAACGCCGGCGGTCCCGTGCCGACGGGGCTCAGGCGGTGCCCGTACGCGGTTCCGCCCGCGCGCCCGTACGCAGCCCCGTGAAGGCCGTACGGACCACCGCCTCCGCGACCTCCTCGTCCGGGCCCCCGGCCCGGCCGCCGTGGTCCGGGCGGTACCACTCCACCAGCGAGTTCACCATCCCGAACAGCAGCCGCGTCGCCAGCCGCGGGTCCACGTCCGTCCGCAGGTCGCCCTCCGCCGCCGCCTGCCGCAGCAGCGCCGTGACGCGCTGGTCGAAGTCGCGGCGGCGGTCCATGGCCCAGCGCTCGGTGTCGGTGTTGCCGCGGACGCGCAGCAGCAGGGTGACGTACGGCAGCTCGCTCATCAGCACCTCGGCGGTGCGGCGCGCGACGTGTTCGAGGCGGTCGACGGCCGGGCCGTCCAGCGCGGCGGGCTCGTCGAGGATCGCGAACAGCCCGTCCAGGGCCCGGCTTATGGCCCGCCGGAGCAGCTCCTCCTTGCCGCGCACGTGGTGGTAGATCGACGACTTGGAGATGCCCGCCGCCCGCGAGAGGTGCTCCATGGAAGTGCCGTCGTAGCCACGCTCGTTGAAGACCCGTACGGCGACCGCGAGGAGGGTGTCGGGCGTGTAGGTGTCGCGCTTGGCGGGCACTGTGGGCATGCCGCCGATGCTATCGGCGCGCGCGGCGGCCGTTCGCCGTGCGTACGGGGACGCGGGATCGTGCGGGGTCACCGGATCACACCCCTTTCGGGTGACGCGGACCCCGGCTCGGCGGGGGCGCGGGAGCGGTCGGGAACCCCGGGGAGCGGGGCACGGGGCGGGAACGGACCGGGCACGGGGCGGGGGACACGCCGGGGGAGGCGCCGGGACGGGACGGCGGGGCCCCCTTGCCCCGACCGATCGTTCGGTAGCAGTATCGGACCCGGGCGTACGGGAAGCCAACCCGGCGTCCCCGGCCGACCCGGCCCGCATCCGCCCCAGTCCAGCCGCCACAGTCCAGCCGCCACCCCGGCTCAGCGAGGAGTTGGTCAACGTGACCGCCGAAACCACCGGACCGGCCACCCCGCCCGCGACCCAGACCCAGGCCCCCGCCCCGGCCGGAGGGCCCGTCGCGGCGCTGGTCGAGAAGCACCGCGACACCCTCGGCCAGGCCCTGGACGCGATCCGCAGCCGCGCGTACTGGTCGCCGCACCCCGAGCACCCCAAGGCGTACGGCGCGGACGGCTCCCTCGGCGCCGACGAGGGCCGGGCGGCGTTCGACGCGCTGCTCGGCGGCCGCTTCGAGCTGCCCGGACAGCCCGGCACCGACGGCTGGACGGCCACCGAGTCGTCGCCGTACGGGCTGCCGCTGGGCGTCGAGTACCCGCACCCGGACACCGACGTGCTGCTCCCCGCCATGCGGGAGGCCGTGCCCGGCTGGCGCGCGGCGGGCCCGGAGGCGCGGGCGGCGGTCTGCGTGGAGATACTGGCGCGGATCAGCGCGCGCACCCACGAGTTCGCGCACGCGGTGATGCACACCAGCGGGCAGGCGTTCATGATGGCGTTCCAGGCGGGCGGCCCGCACGCGCAGGACCGCGGCCTGGAGGCGGTGGCGTACGCGTACGCGGAGCAGGTCCGCGTCCCCGCGAGCGCCGACTGGTCGAAGCCGCAGGGCAAGCGGGACCCGCTGCACCTCAGCAAGGAGTTCACGGCCGTCGGCCGCGGCGTCGCCCTGCTGATCGGCTGCAACACCTTCCCCACCTGGAACGGCTACCCGGGCCTCTTCGCCTCCCTCGCCACCGGCAACCCGGTGCTCGTCAAGCCGCACCCCCGCGCCGTACTGCCCCTGGCGCTGACCGTCCGCATCGCCCGCGAGGTGCTGACCGAGTCCGGCTTCGACCCGAACCTGGTCGCGCTCGCCGCCGAACGGGAGGGCGAGGGCCTCGCCAAGGAGCTGGCCGTACGGCCCGAGGTGCGGATCATCGACTACACGGGCTCCACGGAGTTCGGTGACTGGCTGGAGACCAACGCCCGGCAGGCGCAGGTCTACACGGAGAAGGCGGGCGTCAACACCGTCGTCGTCGACTCCACCGACGACTACCGCGGCATGCTCGCCAACCTCGCGTTCTCCCTCTCCCTCTACAGCGGCCAGATGTGCACCACCCCGCAGAACCTGCTGATCCCCCGCGACGGCATCACCACGGACGACGGCCCCAAGTCGTACGACGAGGTGGTGGCCGACCTCGCCGGGGCCGTCGGCGGGCTCCTCGGGGACGACGCGCGGGCGAACGGCCTGCTCGGCGCCATCGTCAACCCGCAGGTCGGGGAGCGGGTCGACGCGGCGGGCTCGTTGGGCGAGGTGGCGCTGCCGTCCCGTTCCGTGGCCCACCCGGACTTCCCCGGCGCGACGGTCCGCACGCCCGTGATCGTCAAGCTGGAGGCGGCGAAGCCGGAGGCGGAGGCGGTGTACCTGTCGGAGTGCTTCGGCCCGGTGTCGTTCGCCGTGGCCGTCGGCTCCACGCGGGAGGCGGTGGCGCTGCTGCGGCGGACAGTACGGGAGAAGGGCGCGATGACGGTCGGCGCGTACACCACGTCGCCGGACGTGGAGCGGCTGGTCGAGGAGGTCTGCCTCGACGAGTGCGCGCAGCTGTCGCTGAACCTCACGGGCGGGGTGTACGTGAACCAGACGGCGGCGTTCTCCGACTTCCACGGCTCGGGCGGCAACCCGGCGGCCAACGCGGCGCTGGTGGACGGCGCGTTCGTCGCGAACCGCTTCCGCACGGTGGAGGTCCGCCGCCCGGCCTGACCGGCGGGCGGCCCGCGGGCTCGGGGGCGGGTCGTACGGGCTCGGGTCGGTACCGGCGCGGATCGGTACCGGCGCGGGCGCTAGTCGGCCGTACGGGCCAGCCAGTGGTAGAGGGTGATGGCGACGCTCGTCGCCAGGTTGTAGCTGGAGACGAGCGGGCGCATCGGCAGCGACACCACGTGGTCGGCGCGGGCACGCAACTCCGGCGACAGCCCGCGCCGTTCGGAGCCGAAGGCGAGCAGCGCGTCGTCCGGCAGGGTGCGGGTGCGCAGGTCGGCGCCGTCCGGGTCGAGGGCGTAGAGGGGGCCGGCGGGGAGGTCGGCGACGGAGCGGCGTTCGACGGCGGTGGCGAAGTGGAGGCCCGCGCTGGCGCGCAGCACGTTGGGGTGCCAGGGGTCGACGGTGCCGGTGGTGAGCACACCCGAGGCGCCGCAGCCCGCGGCGACGCGGATGACCGCGCCGATGTTCCCGAGGTGGCGCGGGTCGTCGAGGACGACGAGCGGGGCGGCGCGCGGCCCTTCGGCCCGCAGGGCCGCGGCCTGCCCGCTGCCCCGTACGGCGAGCGCGGCGACCCCGGTGGGGTGCGGGCGCGCGACCAGCCCGGCGAGGGTTCCGGACGGTACGGGTCGCAGCAGGGCGGCCAGCGCGCCCGACAGGTCGGGGGCCAGGTCGGCGGCGAGCGCGAGGGCCCGGTCCCGGTCCTCGGTGAGTGCGAGCGGCACCTCGGCGCCGAAGCGGAGGGCGTGCTTGAGCGCGTGGAAACCGTCCAGGAGGACGGTGTCCGGGGCCAGTCCCCGCCAACGGCGGACGACGTCCGCGGCGACGGCATCGTGGCCGGGACCAGGGCCGGTCCCGGGGCCGGGGTTGCCCGCCGGGGCCGGGGCACCGGGGGCGGGCGCGTCGCGGTCGTGGCTCATCGGGCCAGCGTATGCGGGAGCGCGCGGGCGGAACGTACGGGCAACCGTACGGCGGTGGCGGGCGGGCGACGGACGGACGCGGAGGCGCGTACGGGCACGGCGTGCGGACGTACGGGCGGGCGCGGGAGTCAGTCGCGCGGCGCCCGTTCGGCGGTCGGCGCCGGTACGGGCGCCCGCCCGTGCGGCACCGCGGGCGCCGCGCCGGTGTCCGCACCGGTGTCCTCGGCCGCCCCCGACCCCGCCCCCGCGTCCCCGGCGGGAACGCCTTCGCCGCGCGCCCCGAAGCCCGTACCGCGCCGCAACCGCCCGGCCAGCCCGGAGGCACGGGTACCCAGCCACACCAACAGCACCGTGGGCAGGAACACCGCGTCCGCCGCGATCATCGCGAGCGAGAAGAACGGCAGCCCGAGCAGCACCGCGATGCTCAGGTGCTCCACGATCATGACGAACAGCAGGACGTTCTTCACCCGCCGGTTGAAGAGGGTGAACGGGAACGCGACCTGCACGATCACCGTCCCGTACGTCATGATCATGATCATCAGCCCGTTGCCGACGAACAGGTCGTTGAGGGCGGGCCAGGGCGCGAAGTAGTCCAGTTTCATCGGGTAGTAGGCGGCGGTGCCGTCCTGCCAACGGGAACCCTGGATCTTGTACCAGCCCGCCGTCGCGTAGATGAAGCAGACCTCGGCCATGATCACGACCATCGTGCCGTTGTGCACGAGGTTCGCGACGATGTCGCAGACCGCACGCGGCTCGCCGGGCGCGCGGCGGCAGACCAGCCACCAGAGCCCCTGCACGGCCCACAACCCCCAGAACACCAGCGCCCAGCCCGCGGTGAGCCCCGGCCCGAACGTCGCGACGGCGAGGGCCAGCGCGGCGAGCGTCCACAGGACGACCCCGGTGACGTCCCGGGACACGAGGGCCGCGGCGGGTGCGTCAGGTGCGGCGGTCGGGCCGGAGGCAGCTGAGGCGGCAGGCGCCGTACGGGCGGCGCGGCGCGCGTCGAGCGACCAGACGCGGCCGCAGCGGGTGAGCACGAGGTAGATCGACATCAGGTGGATGACGTTGTCGCCGCCGTCCCCCATGAAGATGCTGCGGTTCTGGAGCGACAGCACGCCGACCATGAAGAGGACGGACATGGTGCGGGTCCGCCAGCCCAGCAGCAGGGCGGCGCTGGCGAGGACCGCGAGCGCGTACACGCACTCGAACCAGACGCCGCTCTCCGTCCACATCAGGACGCTGAACGCCTCGTTGGCGTCGTTCAGCCGCTCGGCCAGCTCCCAGCCCCACGGGCTCTCGGGTCCGTACAGCTCCCGGCGGTGCGGCAGTTCGCGCAGCAGGAACAGCAGCCAGGTGGCGGCGAAGCCGATCCGGACGACGGCCGCCTGGTACGGGCCGAGGGCCGTGCCGGTGACGCGGGCGAGCGCCTTACCGGCGGCGGCCTCGGCACGGGCCCGCCACTCGGCGGGGCGGAACGGGGGCGGGGGCGGCGGCGTGCGGTCGGCCCGGTGCCCGTCGGGGCGGTACTCGTCGGCCCGGTGCTCGCCGGTCCGGGAGTCGTCGACCCGGTGCTCGTCGGGGCGCGGGCCGTCCGGCCGTTCGTGCGCGGTCACTTGCTCCCCTTCAGGTCGTCGCGGCCGACGCTCCACCAGGGCAGCACCCGGTACTCGGTCTTCGTGTCGATCTTCTCGCTGCTCCACGCCGGGGGCGCGACCCTGGTGACGGCCGAACGGAGCTGGACCCGGTCCACGGTGCCGCCGTTCAGCTCCGTACCGAAGCGCTCCAGCACGATCCGCTTCATGTACGCCTGCGACAGCTCGCCGCGCAGGCCGATCGCCCGGTGGTCGTTGTCGTGCGAACCGCTGTAGAAGTCCCAGCCGCGGCGCAGCTCGTTCTGCACGGTGTGGCTGGGGAAGGGGTTGCCGCGGATGTTCGCGCCGTCCATGCCGGAGAGGTTGACCCAGCCGGTCGTCTCGGAGGCGCCGTCGTCCTTGGTGACCCGCGCGCGGGCGTGGACGTGGATGTTCTGCTGGAGGGGGTTGGGGGCGAAGAGCTTCCAGTTCTGCTCGAACTCCGGCAGGACGTAGTCGTCGATCGTCCGGCCGTGTTCCTTGCTGAGCGTGTTGTCGGGCGCGACGTGCAGGAAGACCATCGTCAGATGCACGGCGACGGCCACCGCGACGACCGCCACGGCTATCGCCACCACGGCACGTCCGGGCGCCGACAGCGCGGCGACCCCGCCGCCCCGCCGTTCCTCGTGAGGCTCCATGCCCTCCCCGTCCCTCTCCCCGCTCGCGCCCGTCGGCACCGCTCGCCGACACCGCACCCCGAAGGTTAGCCACAGTCCGCCCGGTCTTGACACCGTGTGGCGGACCGGCCCACCATTGAACCGAACGATCGGTCGGTCGGTCTGTGGAGTGAGTCGAGGAGCCTCGCATGACAACGGTGCTGCCGGGCACGCCCAGCGACACACCCGCGGGCGCGGGACCAGGCACGGGAGCGGACGCGGGACCCGACGCGGCACCCCGCGCCCCGATGGACGCGGAAGCGGCGGCACGGGCGTACGGCCCGGCGTTCGACGCCGCCGTCGCCGCCGACGAGCGCATCGAGCCCCGCGACTGGATGCCCGACGCGTACCGGGCCACGCTCGTACGGCAGATCGCCCAGCACGCGCACTCCGAGATCATCGGCATGCAACCGGAAGCCAACTGGATCACGCGCGCACCCTCCCTGCGCCGCAAGGCGATCCTCATGGCCAAGGTCCAAGACGAGGCCGGTCACGGCCTCTACCTCTACAGCGCCGCCGAAACCCTCGGCGCCAGCCGCGACGACCTGCTCGACAAGCTGCACAGCGGCCGCCAGAGATACTCCTCGATCTTCAACTACCCGACCCTCACCTGGGCCGACGTCGGCGCCATCGGCTGGCTCGTCGACGGCGCCGCCATCACCAACCAGGTGCCGCTCTGCCGCTGCTCGTACGGCCCGTACGCCCGCGCCATGGTGCGCGTCTGCAAGGAGGAGTCGTTCCACCAGCGCCAGGGGTACGAACTGCTGCTGGAGCTGAGCCGCGGCACCGAGGCGCAGCACGCCATGGCACAGGACGCGGTGGACCGCTGGTGGTGGCCGTCGCTGATGATGTTCGGTCCGCCCGACGACGAGTCGGCGCACAGCGCGCAGTCCATGGAGTGGAAGATCAAGCGGCACTCCAACGACGAACTGCGGCAGCGCTTCGTCGACATCTGCGTCCCGCAGGCCGAGGCACTGGGCCTCACCCTCCCCGATCCGGACCTCAAGTGGAACGAGGAGCAGGGGCGCTGGGACTTCGGAGCGATCGACTGGGACGAGTTCAAGGCCGTCCTCAAGGGCGACGGCCCCTGCAACGAGCAGCGCCTCACCCAGCGCCGCACGGCGCACGAGGAAGGCGCCTGGGTGCGCGAGGCAGCGGCGGCCCACGCGGCGCGGAAGCAGGCCCGTACGGCCACGGAACGCGAAGGGGCGATGGCCCGATGAACGGCACCGACAGCACGGGCGGGGAAGGCGGGGCGACCCGTACGGGCGGCTGGCCGCTGTGGGAGGTCTTCGTCCGCAGCAGGCGCGGCCTGTCCCACACGCACGCCGGGAGCCTCCACGCACCCGACGCCGAGATGGCGCTGCGCAACGCGCGGGACCTCTACACCCGGCGCTCCGAAGGCGTCTCCCTCTGGGTCGTCCCCTCCGCGGCGATCACCGCCTCGTCCCCCGACGAGAAGGACCCCTTCTTCGAACCGGCCGCGGACAAGCCGTACCGGCACCCCACGTTCTACGAGGTCCCGGAAGGAGTACGGAACCTGTGAGCGACGCGACGACGACCCCCCGCCCGGGCACGCGCACCGGCACGGACACGGCCCCCGCCCCCCGTACGACCGCGGGCGCGATACCGGAGCCGGAGCCCGGCACCCTCGCCGCGGCCGAACTGGCCCTCGCCGACGACGCCCTCGTCCTCTCCCAACGCCTCGGTCAATGGGCCGGGCACGCCCCCGTGCTGGAGGAGGAGGTCGCCCTCGCCAACATCGCGCTGGACCTCCTCGGCCAGGCCCGCACCCTCTACTCCGGCCTCGGCGACGAGGACGCCCTCGCCTTCCTCCGCGAGGAACGCGCCTTCCGCAACTGCCAGCTCGTCGAGCAGCCGAACGGCGACTTCGCCGCCACCATCGTCCGGCAGCTGTTCTTCTCCACCTACCAGGAACTGCTGTACGGGCAGCTCACCACGCACCCGCTGGCCACCAAGGCCGTACGGGAGGTCGCGTACCACCGCGACCACGCCGAGCACTGGACCCTGCGCCTCGGCGACGGCACCACCGAGAGCCACGACCGCACGCAACGCGCCGTGGACGGCCTGTGGCGCCACACCGGCGAACTCTTCCAACCCCTGCCCGAACTCGACGTCGACTGGAGCGCGCTGCGCGCCGACTGGGACACCCGCGTCGCGGACGTCCTCACCCGCGCGACGCTCCGCGTGCCCGAAGGGGCGCAGGGGCACGGGTGGAAGGCGGGCGGCGGACGGCAGGGGCTGCACACCGAGTCGTTCGGGCGGCTGCTGGCCGAGATGCAGCACCTGCACCGCAGCCACCCGGGCGCGACATGGTGACGGGCATACGCGCCGAAGCCCAGGCGCGCGCCGAAGCCGGGACCCGTACGGGTGGCGCGGGCGACACCGCCGCCGAACGGCTCGGTTTCCTCCGCGAGTTGGCGGGCGGCGTACCGGACCCGGAGCTGCCGGTCGTCAGCCTCGCGGAGCTGGGCGTCCTCCGCTCCGTACGGGAGACCGGCGCCGGCACGGTCGAGGTCGACCTGACGCCCACCTACACCGGGTGCCCCGCCATCGAGACGATGGCCGCCGACGTCGCCCAGGTCCTGCGCGACCACGGCGTCCGCGACGTCGCCGTACGCACCGTCCTCGCGCCACCCTGGTCGACGGACGACATCACGGACGAGGGGCGGCGGAAGCTGGCAGAGTTCGGCGTCGCCCCGCCCCGTACCGACCACGGGCCCCGCACCGGCCCGGTGCCGGTCGGGCTGGGGCCGACCCGCACCCGTTCCGGCGGCCCGACCGGCGACGGCACGGGCGGGCCGCGCGCCTCGGAGCCGCACGCCTCGGACCCGTACGCCGTAAGCCCGTACGCCGTGGACATCACGTACGCCGCGGACGGCCCGCACACCGTGGAGATCCCCTACGCCACGGACCTCCGCGACCCCGTGCGCTGCCCGCACTGCGGCTCGCCGGAGACCACGCTGCTGAGCCGCTTCTCCTCCACCGCGTGCAAGGCGCTGCGCCGCTGCGAGACCTGCCGCGAACCGTTCGACCACTTCAAGGAGCTGTGACGATGTTCCACCCGCTCCGGGTCACGGCGGTCGACCACCTCACCGACGACGCCGTCGCCGTCACCTTCGCGGTGCCGCCCGCGCTGCGCGAGACGTACGCGTACACGCCCGGCCAGCACATCGCCCTCCGCCACCGCGACGACGACGGCGAGGAGATCCGCCGCACGTACTCGCTGTGCGCGCCCGCCGAGTCGGCGCCGAGCGCGCTGCGGATCGGCGTACGGCGGGTCGAGGGCGGCGTGTTCTCCACGTACGCGCTGAAGGAGCTGGCCGTCGGGGACCATGTCGACGTGCTGCCGCCGACCGGCCGCTTCAGCCTCGTACCACGGGCCGGGCACTTCGCGGCGATCGTGGGCGGCAGCGGCATCACGCCCGTGCTGTCGATCGCCGCGACGCTCCTCGACGCGGCGCCGGAAGCCCGCTTCTGCCTGGTGCGCAGCGACCGTTCGGCGGCGTCGACGATGTTCCTCGACGAGGTCGCGGACCTCAAGGACCGCTATCCGGAACGGCTGCAACTGGTCCACGCCCTCTCCCGCGAGGAGCAGCAGACGGGCCTGCCGTCGGGGCGCCTCGACGAGGAACGGCTGACGAAGCTGCTGCCCGCGCTGCTCGCGGAGCACGGCGTGGACGGGATCGACGGCTGGTACCTGTGCGGGCCGCTCGGGCTGGTGACCGGCGCGACGAAGGCCCTGCGGGGGCTCGGAGTGCCGCGGAACCGCGTGCACCAGGAGATCTTCCACGCCGAGGAGCCGGAGGCGGCGCCGCTGGGCGCGGCGGAACGCGGCCCGGCGGGCGGGCGGCCGGGGACACCGGAGTCGGCCACGGTGGCGGCGACGCTCGACGGGCGGTCGGGAAGCTGGGCGGGGCGGGACGGCGAGTCGGTGCTGGAGACGGTGCTGCGGAACCGCGCCGACGCGCCGTACGCCTGCAAGGGCGGTGTGTGCGGTACGTGCCGGGTGCGGCTGCTCGACGGCGAGGTGCGGATGGACCGCAACTACGCGTTGGAACCGGACGAGTTGGACGCGGGCTACGTGCTCGCCTGCCAGTCCCACCCGGTGACGCCCGCGGTGACGGTGGACTTCGACGCGTAGGTCGCGCGGCGGGCGTGCGGCGGGAGCGGGCAGCCCGGCGCGGGCCGGGCCGTCACCTCGTACGGGGAACCGTGCGGGGCAGGGCCCTGGCCCGCACGTACGGCCCGGGGCCAACGTCGTCCGGGGCCCCGCCCGCCAGCCGGGCCGCCTCCAGCCAGAGCCACCACCAGCCGGGGGCGCCGCCTAGATGACCTCGGCCGGGCCCCCGCCTTCGGTGACGAGCGGGCGCCCGGCCGACTCCCAGGCGAGCATGCCGCCGTCCACGTTCACCGCATCCATGCCCTGCCGCAGCAGGTACTGCGCGACCTGCGCGGAGCGGCCGCCGACGCGGCACACCACGTAGATCCGCTCTCCCTCGCCGACGCGCTCGGTCAACTCACCGAAGCGGCCCACGAAATCGCTCATCGGGATGTGCAACGCGGACTCGGCGTGCCCCGCCGCCCACTCGTCCTGCTCCCGGACGTCCAACAGCAGACCTTCCGCGGGCACCTCCGCGGCACCCACCGCGGGCAACTGACCGAACTGCATCAACTACAGCCTTTCTCCGGCTACTTCTCGTCGTTCGGGGACGCGTCTCGGGGGGCCCCCTCCCCCCCACCCCCGCCCCCGTCTGTCTCTTCCCCCGCCACCGGGCCCGCGCCCGGCGCCGGGTCCGCACCCGCGCCCGGCACCGGGTCGGCGCCCGTGGCCGTGCCCGGCGCCGTCCGCGCGCCGACGGGCGCGGCCGCGCCGCCGTCCTCGGGGGACGGCTGCGCGAGCAGCTCGGCCAACCGCGCCTCGCGCTCCGACACCTGCGCCAGCAGCTGTTCCGCGATCTCGTCCAGCAGCCCGTCCGGGTCGTCCGGAGCCATGCGCAGCATCGCTCCGATGGCGCTGCCCTCCAGCTCCTCCACGGCCGAGGCGAGCATCTCCTTGCGCGCCGCCAACCACTCCAGCCGGTCGTACAGCTCCTCGCTGCGGCTCGGCGGCCGCTCCGCCTCCGCCGGTCCCGCCTCCCATTCGGCCGCCAACTGCCGCAGGGCGTCGGTGTCCCCGGCGGTGTACGCCTTGTTGACGCGGACCATGAACGCCTCCCGGCGCTCCTGCTCCGCCTCGTCCTGCGCCAGGTCCGGGTGTGCCTTGCGGACCAGCTCGCGGTACGCCTTGCGTGCCTCCTCACCGGGCCGTACGCGGCTCGGCGGCTGCACCGGCTGCTCGTTGAGCATCGCGGTGCCCTCGGGGGACAGGCCGTCGGAGTCGATCCAGCCCTGGAACAGCTCCTCCACACCCGGCATCGGCATCACGATGGCCCGCGCCTCGTCCGCCCGGCGCAGGTCCTCCGGGTCGCCCGTGCGCGCGGCCGTCGCCTCGGCGATCTGCGCGTCCAGCTCGTCGAGCCGCGCGTACATCGGGCCGAGCCGCTGGTGGTGCAGCCGGGAGAAGTTCTCCACCTCGACCCGGAAGGTCTCGACCGCGATCTCGAACTCGATGAGCGCGTTCTCCGCGGCCCGTACGGCCTTCTCCAGCCGTTCGGTGCCCGCGTCGGCCTCGGGTCCCGCGCCCCCCGTGCTGGACGCGGCGTCCGCGCCGCCCTGGTGCGGGTGGTCGGCGTGCTCGGCTTGCTGGGCCTGCTCGGCTTCCGGATTGGTCACCGGTCCAGCCTACGGAACGCGCGCTCACACCCCCAGCTCGGCCGGTATCCGGCCGTTCCGTACGGCCCTGACCAGCACGGCGTGGTCCCGCTCCGTCCGGTCCGCGTATCTCAGGGCGAAGTCGCGCACCGCCTCGTCCAGCTCCTCGGACTTGCCGCAGTACCCCGCTATCCGGCGCGGGTCCGCGCTGTGCGAGTGGGCGCGGGCGAGGAGCGCGCCGGTCATCCGCCCGTAGTCGTCGACCTGGTCGGCGGCGAGGGCCGCCGGGTCGACGCTGCCCTTGCGGTTGCGGAACTGCCGCACCTGGTACGGCCGTCCGTCGACCGTCGTCCAGCCCAGGAGGATGTCGCTGACGACCTGCATCCGCTTCTGCCCGGCGACGACGCGGCGTCCCTCGTGGACGGGCTCGGGCGGTGCGAAGCCCGCGTCGGCCAGGTACGGGTGGAGGGCGGAGCGCCGGGCCTCCTTCACCTGGAGGACGAGGGGCTTCCCCCGGTGGTCGAGGAGCAGCACCACGTACGACCGGGTGCCGACGCTGCCGGTGCCGACGACGCGGAAGGCGACGTCGTGGACGGCGTACCGGCCGAGGAGCGGCAGGCGGTCCTCGGGCAGCGTCCCCAGGTACGCGCCGAGGGCGGTGGTGACGGTCGCCGCCTCCGCGTCGGGCACGCGGCGCAGGACGGGCGGGGCGTCGACGAAGCGGCGTCCTCCGTCGCCGTCGTCCTCGGTGGACTTGGCGGCGAAGCGGGCGCTGGTGTTGCGTCGTGCCTTCTCCGCGACGCGTTCCAAGGTGCCGAGGAGGTCGCGGGCGTCGGTGTGGGAGACGAGGCGTTCGTCGGCGATGGCGTTCCACGCGTCGGTCGCGGGCATCTTGGCCAGCAGGCGCATGGTGCGGCGGTAGGCCCCGGCGGCGTCCTGTGCGGCGGCGGCGCACTGGTCCTCGTCGGCTCCGGCTTCGCGTCCGGCGAGGACGAGGGAGGTGGCGAGACGTTTGAGGTCCCATTCCCAGGGGCCGCGCACGGTCTCGTCGAAGTCGTTGAGGTCGATGACGAGGCCGCCGCGCGCGTCGCCGTAGAGGCCGAAGTTGGCGGCGTGGGCGTCGCCGCAGATCTGGGCGGCGATGCCGGTGGACGGGGTGGCGTGCGCGAGGTCGTACGCCATGAGTCCGGCGGAGCCGCGGAGGAAGGCGAAGGGGCCGGCGACCATGCGGCCGACGCGGATGGGGGTCAGCTCGGGGATGCGGCCCTCGTTCGACGTCTCGACCGCGGTGACGGCGTCGGGGCGGTCGTCGGCCGCGCCGAGCCGGGCGTGGGCGGCGCGGGGGAGGGTGTGGCGCAGGGCCTTGCCCGCCCTCTTGGGGGACTCGGTGGTGTGCCTGGCCGCGAAGCCGTCGACGTGCGGGACGCGTGCCGGGGTCGGTGCCGGTGCCGGGTCGTGGTGCGGGCGGTCGGCGGGGGTGGGTTCCCCGGGTGTGCTGGTGTTGCGCTCCATGCTGGTGTCCCCCTCTGGTGGTTCCGCGACGAGGTCGGGTGCCGTGCCCCTGTGCGCGCACCCGTCCGTGCCCGGGCCCGGCGCCGGGCCCGAACCGTCCGGGTGGTGACGGCTGTTGCCGTCCCGGTGGCGCGGGTGGCGGCCGGTGGGTGGCGGGTGGCCCGATCTCGACGGGCATGACGTTACTCGGGGTGGGTGCCGGTGGCGACCCTTGTGGATAACCTGGGAAAGTGCAGGTCAGGGTGGTGGCGATGGCCGTTTCCCGGTGCCGCCGCGCCAGTGCCCGGCCCACCGGTGCCCCCGTACCCGCACCGCGCGCCCGTACCGCCCGTCCCGCCCGCCCCCGCCGCCATACGGCGGCGCGGGCGGGACCACACCGTACGGCGGCGGGTACCCGTACGCCGTGCGCCCCCGGGCTCAGCCCCGTCCCGCCCCGTTCAGTCGAAGCCGGGGCACTGCGACGACTCCTCCTCGGGGAGGTGGTCGACGGCCCAGCGGGTGAGTTCGGCCATGGCGGGGCGGAGGGCGGCGCCCGCCGGGGTGAGGCGGTAGCTGACGCGCAGCGGTGGTCCGGCGTCGACCTCGCGGGCGACGAGGTCGAGTGCGGCGAGTTCGCTGAGGCGGTCGGAGAGCATGCGTTCGCTGATGCCGGGGACCGCGCGGCGGAGTTCGGTGAAGTGGCCGGGGCCGTTCATGAGGGCGGCGATGATGACGCCGGTCCAGCGTTTGCCGAGCATCCGGAAGACGCGGGTGATCGCCGCTTCGGGCTCGGTGCAGATGGAGTCGCAGTCCGACGCGTCGCCGGGCGACGCGTCCTCGACCGATGCTTGCCGCCGCTCTGCCATGCCCCCAGGGTACGGGAAAACCCCACAGTAGGTGCAGAAAAGTAAGTGACTGTGCTATCAATAGCTACGTACGGAAGTTCACCCCGGCTTCCGGCCCACTCACCCTGGAGCGCTCGACATGGCCACCCTCCTGCACCTCGACTCCTCGCTGAACGGCGACCAGTCCCACTCCCGCACCGTCACCGCCGCCTTCCGCAGCACCTGGGAGGCCGAGCACCCGGAGGGGAAGGTCGTCTACCGCGACCTCGCGGCCGAGCCGCTCCCGCACCTCACCGCGCCCGCCTTCTACGCGGCCTTCGTCCCCGCCGCCGACCGCACCCCGGAGCAGGCCGCGTCGGTCGCGCTGCGCGAGGAGCTGATCGCCGAGGCCGAGGCCGCGGACGCCCTCCTGATCGGCGCCCCCCTCTACAACTACTCGATCGCCTCCAGCCTCAAGGCGTGGCTCGACCACGTCATCTCCGTGGGCCGCACCACGGGTACGGAGACGCCGTCCCTCGCGGGCAAGCACGTGACGGTGGTCACCAGCCGCGGCGGCTCGTACGCCCCGGGCACCCCCGAGGAGGGCAACGACCACGCGCAGCCGTACCTCCGGATGGTGCTGGGCGAGAAGCTCGGCCTGGAGACGGACTTCATCGTCCCGGAGCTGACGCTGGCGCCGTCCACCCCGGCGATGTCCTCCCTCGTTCCGCTCTACGAGGAGTCGCGCGCGAAGGCGCTCCAGGACGCGGAGACCAAGGCGAAGGCGCTGGCGGGCCGCCTCGCGGCGTGACGCGGGACCCGTACGACCGGGCCCCTCCGGAGCAGGCGCGGCGCCGCCCCCGGAGGGGCCCGACGCGTGGCGCCCGCGGACACGAGGGCCCGAGGCACGCAGGAGCCCGGGAACGCGAAACGGTACGGGCGGCACCGTGATCACGATGCCGCCCGTACCGTCTTCTGTGCGCGAGGGGGGAGTTGAACCCCCACGCCCTTTCGGGCACTGGAACCTGAATCCAGCGCGTCTGCCTATTCCGCCACCCGCGCATGGGTGCTCCCCCACCACCGTGGGGAAGGACGCTGCCGACGGGACCGTGCTGGCTCCCTGCCGACGTCCCAAAGATTAGCACGGTGAACGGGGTGGGCTCACCTCCGTTCCCGTGCCCCGTATCCCCGTAAGCGGCGCACCGTTGGCCTGCGCTGGGGGACACTGGGAGGGGGCGTCACACGGCACCCGGCACGTTCCGTGCAAGGGTGTGAGAGGTGCCACTCCGCTTGGCGAGCGCTGTGGGGAACCAGCTGATTTCCCCGCGCGTGGATACGATCAGTAAGCACTACCGGCAAAGCGGCATGCGCGCGTTCAGGGACACTGGAGCGGCAGCCGTCGCACTAGGGCGACGGCCATCTGGGAAGGAGGTGCACCGTGGGAGTCATGAAGCGGTTCGAGCAGCGACTCGAGGGTCTCGTCAACGGCACCTTCGCCAAAGTGTTCAAGTCCGAGGTGCAGCCCGTCGAGATCGCCGGCGCCCTCCAGCGCGAGTGCGACAACAACGCCACGATCTGGAACCGCGAGCGGACGGTCGTGCCGAACGACTTCATCGTCGAGCTGAGCGCCCCCGACCACGAGCGGCTCAGCCCGTACTCGGGGCAGCTGGGCGACGAACTCTCCAGCATGGTGCGGGACTACGCGAAGCAGCAGCGCTACACCTTCATGGGCCCCGTCAAGGTGCACCTGGAGAAGGCCGAGGACCTCGACACCGGCCTGTACCGCGTACGCAGCCGCACACTCGCGTCCAGCACCTCCCAGGCGCCGTCCCACCTCGGCGGTTCGCCCGCCCCCGGTTCGCCGACGCAGGCCGGCGCGGGGGGCGGTTCCGGCGGCGGGCAGGGCGGTTTCCCGGCCCGGCCCGCGAGCGCGCCGCCGATGCCCTCCTCGGCGCCCCCGCCGCCCTCGTACGCCCCGGGTGCCTCCGGCCCGCTGCCGCGGTCCGAGACGCGGCGCTGGGTGGAGATCAACGGGAGCCGTCACCAGATCTCCCGCTCGACCCTCGTGCTGGGCCGCAGCACCGAGGCCGACGTGCGCGTCGACGACCCCGGAGTCTCCCGCCGGCACTGCGAGATCCGTGCCGGGAACCCGCCGTCCGTCCAGGATCTCGGGTCCACGAACGGCATCGTGGTGGACGGGCAGCACACGACTCGCGCTACGCTCCGCGACGGCTCACGCATCGTCGTGGGCAGTACCACGATCATTTACCGGCAAGCCGAAGGGTGAAGCGGGGGCAATGTCAGAGCTGACCCTGACGGTCATGCGGTTGGGCTTTCTCGCCGTGCTGTGGCTGTTCGTCATCGTGGCGGTGCAGGTCATCCGCAGCGACCTCTTCGGTACGCGGGTGACCCAGCGGGCCGCCCGGCGCAACGACGCGCGTCCGCAGCGGCAGCAGGCCCCGCCGCAGCAGCGCCAGCAACAGCAGCAGTCGTCCTCGCGCCGGGGGCGGGGCGGGCGGAACGCGCCCACGAAGCTGGTGGTGTCCGAGGGGTCCCTCACGGGTACGACGGTGGCGCTCCAGGGGCAGACGATCTCCCTCGGCCGGGCGCACGACTCGACGATCGTGCTGGACGACGACTACGCCTCCAGCCGGCATGCCAGGATCTACCCGGACCGGGACGGTCAGTGGATCGTCGAGGACCTGGGCTCCACCAACGGCACGTACCTCGACCGGACCCGGTTGACCACGCCGACACCGATCCCGCCCGGAGCGCCGATCCGTATCGGCAAGACGGTCATCGAGCTGCGGAAATAGACAGGCCGAAGAGATGACGACCGGAGGGTGGGCACCGTGCGGATGTACCCGGAGCCGACGGGCGAGGTGCGCATGAGTCTGTCACTGCGCTTCGCCGCCGGATCGCACGACGGCATGATCCGCGAGCACAACGAGGACTCGGGTTACGCGGGTCCGCGGCTGCTCGCCGTGGCCGACGGGATGGGCGGCCAGGCCGCCGGTGAGGTCGCCAGCTCGGAGGTGATCTCGACCATCGTGCAGCTGGACGAGGACATTCCCGGCTCCGACATCCTCACGTCGCTGGGCAGTGCCGTGCAGCGCGCGAACGACCAGTTGCGCGTCATGGTCGAGGAGGACCCGCAGCTGGAGGGGATGGGCACCACCCTGACCGCGCTGCTGTGGACGGGGCAGCGGCTGGGCCTGGTGCACGTCGGGGACTCGCGGGCGTACCTGCTGCGGGACGGGCGGCTGTCGCAGATCACGCAGGACCACACGTGGGTGCAGCGGCTGGTGGACGAGGGCCGGATCACGGAGGAGGAGGCCACGACCCACCCGCAACGCTCGTTGCTGATGCGGGCGTTGGGCAGTGGCGACCACGTGGAGCCGGACCTGTCGATCCGTGAGGTACGGGCGGGCGACCGGTACCTGCTGTGTTCCGACGGTCTGTCGGGTGTCGTGTCGCACCAGACGATGGAGGACACGCTCGCCAGCTACCAGGGTCCGCACGAGACGGTGCAGGAGCTGATCCAGCTGGCGTTGCGCGGGGGTGGCCCGGACAACATCACGTGCATCATCGCGGACGTCCTCGACGTGGACGGCAACGACACCCTCACCGGGCAGCTCAACGACACCCCGGTGATCGTCGGCGCGGTCGCCGAGAACCAGCACCAGTTGGGCGGGGACGCGCAGACCCCGGCGGCCCGTGCCGCCGAGTTGGGCCGGCAGGTTCCGCCGCAGCCGTCCGGCGGCTCTCCCGAGGGCGGCTTCGGCCCGCCCGGGAGCGGCGCGTCGCCCGCGGCGGCGCCGCCGCCCGCGGACTCGTTCGGCCGGTACACGGACGGCGACTTCGTGAAGCGCTCCAGGCGGGGCCTGTGGGTGAAGCGTTCGCTGTTCGTGGGGCTCGCGCTGGTGGTCGTCGGCGGCGGCCTGTACGGGGGCTACCGGTGGACGCAGGCGCAGTACTACGTGGGTTCCGAGAAGGACCATGTGGCGCTCTACCAGGGGATCAGCCAGGAGTTGGCGGGCATAAGCCTCAGCGAGGTGGAGAAGAGCCACCCCGAGATCGAACTCAAGTACCTTCCGCTGTACCAGCGTCAGCGTGTCGAGGAGACCATCGCCTCGGACAGCCTCGGGCAGGCCGAGGACAAGGTCGCCGAGCTGAAGGCGCAGGCCGACGTCTGCAAGATCGTCGCGGAGCAGAAGGACCGGAAGACCCCGGGCGGCGAGGCGGGCGGCGGGCAGGACAAGGGCGAGGACGACGGCAAGTCCCCGGACCCGACCGAGACGGGTGGCGCCGGAGCCGGTGACCAGGCCGGTGCCCCGGCCGCAGACGAGACCAGCCAGAGTTCCAGCTCGCCTTCGCCCAGCCCCAGCCTCTCGGAGCAACAGCGCGAGCTCGCCAAGCAGTGCACAGCACCGTAGGGGGCCGCAGCAGCGATGAGCAGTAACCTCAACATCAACACCGGCAGCAACACCACGGTCTCCCCCGGGGGTCTGCCCAGTCGGCGCAACACCGAGCTGGCGATGCTCGTGTTCGCCGTCCTCATCCCGGTCTTCGCGTACGCCAACGTCGGTCTGGCCAAGGACGGTTCGCTGCCCGCGGGCATGCTGGGCTACGGGCTGGGGCTGGGGCTCCTGGCGACGGTCTGCCACGTGGTGGTGCGTCGTTGGGCGCCGTACGCGGACCCGCTGATGCTGCCGATCTCGACGCTGTTGAACGGTCTCGGGCTGGTGCTGATCTGGCGGCTGGACCAGGAGCCGAACATCACGACCCCGGCGCTGGGCGGGGCGATGGCGCCGGGTCAGCTGATCTGGTCGACGCTGGGTGTGGCGCTGTTCATCGGGGTGCTGCTCTTCCTGAAGGACCACCGCGTCCTCCAGCGGTACACGTACATCTCGATGGTCGTCGCGCTGATCCTGCTGATCCTGCCGATGTTCTTCCCCGCCCGTTTCGGCGCGCGGATCTGGATCACGATCCCCGGTGTGGGTTCGCTCCAGCCCGGCGAGTTCGCGAAGATCATCATCGCGGTGTTCTTCGCGGGCTACCTGATGGTGAAGCGGGACGCGCTCGCGCTCGCCAGCCGCCGCTTCATGGGCCTCTACCTGCCGCGTGGCCGGGACCTCGGGCCGATCCTGGCGATCTGGGCGCTGAGCCTGATGATCCTGGTCTTCGAGACGGACCTGGGCACCTCGCTGCTGTTCTTCGGCCTGTTCGTGATCATGCTGTACGTGGCGACGGAGCGGACCAGTTGGGTCGTCTTCGGTCTCGCGCTGAGCGGTGCGGGCGCCGTCGCGGTCGCGTCGTTCGCCGGGCACGTGCAGAGCCGGGTCGACGGCTGGCTGGACCCGTTGGCGCGGGAGAACGGCGGTGTCACGGAGACCGCGCAGGCGATGTTCTCGTTCGGTTCCGGCGGCATCCTCGGGTCGGGTCTCGGGCAGGGCTACTCGCGGCTCATCGGCGGTATCGCGCCCAAGAGCGACTACATCCTCGCGACCGTCGGCGAGGAGCTGGGGCTCACCGGGGTGATGGCGATCCTGGTGCTGTACGCGCTGCTGATCGAGCGTGGCATGCGGACGTCGCTGGCCGCCCGCGACCCGTTCGGGAAGCTCCTCGCGGTGGGTCTCGCCGGGGCGTTCGCGCTCCAGGTGTTCGTCGTCGCGGGCGGTGTCACCGGCCTGATCCCGCTGACGGGCATGACGATGCCGTTCCTGGCGCAGGGCGGTTCGTCGGTCATCGCCAACTGGGCGCTCGTGGCGATCCTGCTGCGCATCAGCGACACCGCGCGCAGGCCCGCGCCCGCCCCCGCCCCGAACTCCGACGCCGAGATGACCCAGGTGGTCCGATGAACAAGCCTCTCCGCCGCGTCGCCGTCTTCTGCGGTCTGCTGATCCTCGCGCTGCTGGCGCGCGTCAACTACGTGCAGTTCGTGCAGGCCGACGAGTTGTCCGAGCACGAGGACAACCGCCGGGTCGCCATCGAGCGTTACGCGCAGCCCCGCGGCAACATCCTCACCAGCGACGGCAAGCCCATCACCGGCTCCACGGAGACCGAGGGCACCGACTTCAAGTACAAGCGGACGTACAAGAACGGCCCGGTGTGGGCGCCGGTGACGGGTTACGCGTCGCAGGCGTTCGGCGCGACGCAGCTGGAGGCGCTGAACGACGGCATCCTCACCGGCGACGACGACCGGCTGTTCTTCAACCGCACGGTCGACATGCTCACGGGGAAGCCGCAGAAGGGCGGCAACGTCGTCACGACGCTCAACTCGAAGGCGCAGAAGGCGGCGTTCGAGGGGCTGGGCGACAAGAAGGGCGCCGTCGCGGCGATCGACCCGGAGAGCGGCGCGGTGCTGGCGTTGGCGAGCACCCCGTCGTACGACCCGTCGAGCTTCGCGGGGAACGGCGACAAGGACTCCGAGGCGTGGTCCGGTCTCCAGAAGGAGAAGAACGAGGACCAGCCGATGCTGAACCGGGCGCTGCGGCAGACGTACCCGCCGGGTTCCACGTTCAAGGTCGTCACGGCGGCCGCGGCGCTGGAGAGCGGCGACTACGGGCTGGACGACAAGACGGACTCCCCGACGCCGTACCGGCTGCCGGACAGCAGCACCGACCTGGGCAACGACGGTGACAACCCGGCGTGCAAGAACGCGTCGATCCGCGTCGCGATGCAGTGGTCGTGCAACACGGTGTTCGCGAAGATGAGCGACGAGCTGGGCAACGACAAGATGCGCGAGATGTCCGAGAAGTTCGGTTACGGGAACGGAGAGCTGGACATTCCCGTGCGCGCGGCGGAGAGCGACTACCCGAAGGACAACCGCCCGCAGAACGCGATGGCGGGCATCGGGCAGGCCAGCAACCGCGCCACCCCGCTGGAGATGGCGATGGTGGCGTCCGCGGTCGCCAACGACGGTTCGCTGATGAAGCCGTACATGGTGGACAAGCTCGTCGCGCCGAACCTGAACGTCGTCGAGCAGACCAAGCCGAAGCAGCTGGGCGAGCCGGTGTCCTCCGACAACGCGCAGAAGCTCCAGGAGGCCATGGAGACGGTCGTGGAGAAGGGCACGGGAACCACCGCCCAGATCCCCGGCGTCACAGTCGGCGGGAAGACGGGCACCGCGCAGCACGGCGAGAACAACAACCAGAACCCCTACGCGTGGTTCATCTCCTACGCGAAGGGCGAGGACGGCTCGTCTCCGGTGGCCGTCGCGGTGGTCATCGAGAGTTCCGACACGTCCCGCGACGAGATCGCCGGCAGCAAGCTCGCGGCGCCCGTCGCGAAGGACGTGATGAAGGCCATCCTCGACACCAAGCAGTGAGCGGGCACCCGCACAGCACGAGGTGACAACGGTTGCCTCGGCCGGGCGGGGCCCGTAACCACGGCCGGGTACCGTATGCCGAGCAGCACACCGCCGGCCGGTACGAACGCGGCCCGGACGTACGGAGAGGGCTGGAGACTTATGGAAGAGCCGCGTCGCCTCGGCGGCCGGTACGAGCTGGGGTCGGTGCTCGGCCGTGGTGGCATGGCCGAGGTGTACCTCGCGCACGACACCCGCCTCGGCCGCACGGTGGCGGTGAAGACGCTCCGGGTCGACCTCGCCCGCGACCCCTCGTTCCAGGCCCGCTTCCGCCGGGAAGCCCAGTCGGCCGCCTCGCTCAACCACCCCGCGATCGTCGCCGTGTACGACACCGGCGAGGACTACGTCGACCAGGTGTCCATCCCGTACATCGTGATGGAGTACGTCGACGGGTCCACGCTCCGCGAGCTGCTGCACAGCGGCCGGAAGCTGCTGCCCGAGCGGTCGATGGAGATGTGCGTCGGCATCCTCCAGGCGCTGGAGTACAGCCACCGCAACGGCATCGTGCACCGCGACATCAAGCCCGCGAACGTGATGCTGACGCGCGGCAGCCAGGTCAAGGTCATGGACTTCGGCATCGCCCGCGCGATGGGTGACGCCGGGATGACGATGACGCAGACGTCGTCGGTCATCGGCACCGCGCAGTACCTCTCGCCGGAGCAGGCGAAGGGCGAGTCGGTGGACGCGCGGTCCGACCTGTACTCGACGGGCTGCCTGCTGTACGAACTCCTCACCGTGCGGCCGCCGTTCATAGGCGACTCGCCGGTCGCGGTGGCGTACCAGCACGTGCGGGAGGAGCCGCAGCCGCCCAGTTCGTTCGACCCCGAGATCACGCCCGAGATGGACGCCATCGTCCTGAAGGCGCTGACGAAGGACCCGGACTACCGCTACCAGAGCGCCGACGAGATGCGCGCCGACATCGAGGCGTGCCTCGACGGGCAGCCGGTCGCCGCGACGGCCGCGATGGGTGCCGTGGGCTACGGCGGGTACGGGGACGAGCAGCCGACCGCCGCGATCCGGCCGCAGGACCAGAACCACACGTCGATGCTGCCGCCGATGCGCGACGACGACGGCGGGTACTACGGGGACGAGCCGCGCGGCAGGCGCCGTACGCAGAAGAAGAACAACACCTCGACGGTGCTGCTGGTCGCCGCGCTCGTCCTGGTCCTGGTCGGTGCCGTCTTCATCGGCAACGCGCTGTGGGGCGGCGACAAGGACAGCGGCGACGTGGTCGTGCCGGAGCTGGCCGGGAAGACCCTGGAGGAGGCCGAACAGCTCGGCGACAACGGGGACTTCACCATCGAGAAGGGCCAGAGCAAGTACTGCGACCAGAAGAAGAGCACGATCTGCGAGTCGACGCCCGCGGCGGGCGAGAAGATCGAGCACGGTGCCGCCGTCACCGTGGCCCTGTCGAAGGGCGCGGCGCCGGTCGAGGTGCCCGACGTCGAGGGTGACGACTTCGACAAGGCCGAACAGGAGCTGGAGGACGCCGGCTTCGAGGTGAAGCGGAAGAACGAGGAGTCCGACGCCGACGAGGGCAGCGTCATCGGCCAGGACCCGGCCGGCGGCGACAAGGCCCGCAAGGGCTCGACGATCACCCTGACCGTCGCCACCCAGCAGCAGACGTCCGTGCCGAACGTCGTCGACAAGGACTTCGAGGAGGCCAAGGCCCAGTTGGAGGGGCTCGGCTTCACCGTCGCCAAGGTCGAGCAGGACGCCCCCGGCAAGGAGCCGAACAAGGTCATCAAGCAGGACCCGGCGCCGCCGTCCAAGGCCCCCGAGGGCGGGCAGGTCACCCTGACCGTCGCGAAGGCCCCCGCGGAGGACGAGGACCCGCCGGAGGACGACAAGCCGGTGAACGTGCCCGACGTGAGCAACCAGCTCGTACGGGACGCCCGCGGGGCGCTGGAGGGCGCCGGGTTCAAGGTGGAGGTGCAGGGCGCGCCGGACGAGAACAACGCGACCGTCCTCACCACCAACCCCGGCCCCAACACCCCGGCCAAGAAGGGCGACACGGTCACCATCATCGCCCGCCCGGGCGCGCCCGGTGGCGGGCCCGGCGGCGGGGACAACGGCGGCTTCCCGTTCGGGGGCCTGCGGGGGGACTGACCCGCGGCGGGACCGGAGGGCAGGACCGGATGACGGCGGCGGGCCGGGCGCGTGAGGCGTCCGGCCCGCCGCCGTCGTACGGGGCGGGTGCGGCTGTTGGTGTACGGGCGGGGTGCGCGGGCGCGGGTCAGCGCAGTTCGCGGGGCGGGGTGCGGTCCTCGTCGACGTCCTCGGTGCGGACGAGTTCGCCCCACACCACGTAGCGGTGCTCGGAGGTGAAGACGGGCGTGCAGGTCGTGAGCGTCACGTAGCGGCCCGCGTCCTTCCGGCCGGACTCCTTCGGCACGGCGTCGAGGACGTCGACGTTGTACTTGGAGGTCTTCGGCAGGATCGCGTAGACCTCGTAGACGTACCAGGTGTTCTTCGTCTCGAACACCACCGGGTCGCCCTCGTCGATCCGGTCGATGTCGTGGAACTTCGCGCCGTGCCCGTCGCGGTGCGCGGCGAGCGCGAAGTTGCCCGACTGGTCCCAGGGGAGCGCGGAGCGGACGGGCTCGGTGTAGTAGCCCGCGATGCCGTGGTTCAGCTCCTTCGTCTCGGTGCCCTTGGTGACCAGCACGTCGTCGTCCGTCATGGACGGTACGTGCAGGAAGCCGATGCCGTCCTTCAGGTCGCGGGCGCCGGGGCCGTCCGGGCCGCGTCCGGCGGCCCAGTGGTCGCGTACGCGCTCGCTCTTGCGGTCGGCCTCGCGGTTGGCGACGACGTTCGTCCACCACAGGGAGTAGACGACGAAGAGGGCGAGGACGAGGCCCGCGGTGATCAGCAACTCCCCGACGACGCCGACGACGACGGCGACCCGGCCGCGCGTACGGCTCACGGGCGCGGGCTCCGGCACCGACTCCGGTTCGGAGTCCGCTTCGGTCTCCGGTTCGCTCTCGCGGTCGTCGGGCTCGGCGTCGGTGGTCGGTTCGGTGTCGGCGTCGGCGTCGAGTTCCGGCCGGGCTTCGGGCTCGGGCGCGGGGTCCGTCGTACGGTCCTCCGCGGGCCGTACGGTCCCCTCCGCGCCCCCGGCCCCCGCCGTGGCGCCGTCGTCCGCCGGTCCCCCCGAAGTGCCGTCGCCCGCTGCCCCCTCGGCGTTCCCGGCCCCCTTGGCGTCCTCCGCCACGGTCCGTCCCCCGTCCCCCTGTCGACACCGCTATCCCACGAGAGCGTCCGGTTTCCCCTTGCTCCGCGGGCGTTCCTCGGCCATTTTGCCCCATACGATCAGACGGAACTTCGACGTGAACTCCGGGGTGCACGTGGTCAGCGTGATATAGCGGCCCGGTTTCTCGAAGCCCGACTGCGGCGGCACCGGCTCCACCACCGTCGTGTTCGACGGGGAGGTGGACGCGAGGCGGCTCTGCATCGTGTACGTGAAGTAGGTGTCCGCCGTCTCCACGATGATCTCGTCGCCCGCCACCAGCTTGTTGATGTAGCGGAACGGCTCACCGTGGGTGTTGCGGTGCCCGGCCACCGAGAAGTTGCCCCGCTTCTCCCACGGCATGGCCGTGTCCAGGCCGGACTTGGCGTCGTAGTGGCCGACCATGCCCTTGTCGAGGACGCTCTCCTTGTCGGTGCCCTCGGCGACCGGCACCCGGATGTCCAGCTTCGGGATGTACATGATGGCGAAGCCCTCGCCCGCCGTGAACCTGTCCGGCCGCCGCTCCGGGTTCTCGCTCCAGCGGTCCGCGAGGTCGTTCGCCGCCCGGTCGGCCTTCTGGTGCGCGAGGACGTTCGTCCACCACAGCTGGTACGCGACGAACAGCAGCATCACCACGCCCAGCGTGATGAACACCTCGCCGATGAACCGGCTGAGGATCACCACCGGCCCGTCCTTCGCCGCCCGCGCCGCCCGCCGCGCCTCCAGCCGGGTGCCCGCCCGCGCGGGCGCGGGGGTGGGCGGCGGCCCCTTGCGGGCGCGCGTACCACCGCGGGGAGCGGCGCGCGTACCGCCGCGCGCCCGGCCGCCGCCCTTCGCCGCCCTGCGGCGGGCGGCGCGGCCCGACCCGGCGTCGTCCGCGGCCAGTTCGCCGCCCGCGCCGGTACGGGCCCCGGGCTCCGCCGGGCCGCCCGTACGGCTGCCGCCGCCCGCCCCGCGCCCGCCCCGCGTCCGGCGCGCGCCCGGCCGCTCCGCGCGGGCCGCCGCGCGGCGGCCCGACCCGGCGCCGGGGACGGGCCCCGGTGGGGTTCCCGTTCCGGTTCCGGTTCCCGTTCCGGCGGGGGGTCCGGCGGCGTCCGGGAGGTCCAGCGCGGGCAGCGCGGCGGTCTCCGCCACCTCGGGCACGGGGGCGTCGGGCCCGGCACTCCCGCGCCCACCGGGGGGCGTACGGCCCCACTCCAGGCGCTGCGGCTCGGCGGCGGCGGGCTCCTGCGGCTGCCCCCCGGCGCCGTGCCCGCCTTCACCGCCCGGCTCCGCGAGCGGCGGTAACGGCTGTGCGGCGGGCGGGGTGTACGGCACGGGCGGCGGCTGTCCCCCGCCCGCCGGGCCGGGTGTCCCGCCGCCGGGCAGCGGGTCCGTCAGCGGGTCGGCGAGCGCGCCGACGGCCGCCTCGTACGCGTCGGGGTCCCCGTACCCGCTCCCGGCACCCGCGCCGCTCCCGGCACCGGCGTCCGCGCCCGCGCCGTTCCCGTACGCCGCCGGGTCGCCGTGCCCCGTCCCGTACGCCGGACTCCCGTACGCGCCACCGCCGTACGGCTCGCCCCCGTACGCCGACTCCCCGGGCTCCCCCGACTCCCCGCCCGCGTGCGGCGCCCGCGGGGCGTCGTCCCCGCGCGGCTCGGTGCCGTACGGGTCGCTGTACGGGCCCCCGTAGGTGCCGTCGTACTCCGGGCGGTCGTGGTTCACGTGCCGACGACCGGCGCCAGCCCCGCGGACCGGGCGACCGCGTCCGGGTCGCCGCACTCCGCCAGCCAGTTGGCCAGCATGCGGTGGCCCCACTCCGTCAGCACCGACTCGGGGTGGAACTGCACGCCCTCCACGGGGTGTTCGCGGTGCCGCAGCCCCATCACCAGGCCGGTCTCCGTCCAGGCGGTGACCTCCAACTCGGGCGGCACCGTGGACCGTTCGACACCCAGCGAGTGGTAGCGGGTGGCGGTGAACGGGGACGGCAGCCCGGCGAAGACGCCGGCGCCCTCGTGCAGCATCAGCGACGTCTTGCCGTGCAGCAGCTCCGGGGCCCGGTCCACGACCGCGCCGTACGCGACGGCCATCGACTGCATGCCCAGGCAGACGCCGAAGACCGGCGGCCCGCCGTCGGCGCAGTGCCGCACCATGTCCACGCAGACACCGGCCTGTTCGGGCGTCCCCGGGCCGGGCGAGAGCAGCACGCCGTCGAAGCCGTCCCGCGCGTGGGCGGTCCGCACCTCGTCGTTCCGCAGGACCTCGCAGTCGGCACCCAGCTGCTGGAGGTACTGGACGAGGTTGAAGACGAAGCTGTCGTAGTTGTCGACGACCAGAATCCGCGCGCCCATCAGCCCGTACCCGCTCCTCAACCCTCGTCGACGGTCACGTCGTTGAACGGCAGCAGCGGCTCCGCCCACGGGAACACGTACTGGAACAGCACGAAGACCACCCCGAGGGCCAGCACGAGGGAGATCAGCGCCCGCACGTACGCGTTGCCCGGCAGGTGCCGCCAGATCCAGCCGTACATCCCGTGAGCCGTCCCTTCCGCTCCCGCGCCCCTGCGGCGCGCCCTCCAGAGTAGCGGCCCCCGGTTCCGCCCAGGGGCGTACTCCCGGGGGTCACTCGACGGGGGAGGCGTGCTGGAGGTCGACCGTCCCGCGGTAGCCGGGGAGGGTCGTGGCGGAGTCCTCCTCGACCTTCCAGCCGAGGCCGTACGCGTCCACGTACTGGAGGTAGTTCTGCACGGCGGGCGCGGTGTCCAGGGCGCGGCGGAGGGCGTCGCGGTCGCCGACGGCGGTGATCTCGTAGGGCGGGGAGTAGACGCGGCCCTGGAGGATCAGGGTGTTCCCGACGCAGCGGACGGCGCTGGTGCTGATCAGCCGCTGGTCCATGACGCGGATGCCCTTCGCGCCGCCCTTCCAGAGGGCGTTGACGACGGCCTGGAGGTCCTGCTGGTGGATCACCAGGTCGTTGGGCTGCGGGTCCGGGACGCCGGGGGTGAGGGGGGTGGCGTCCGGCGGGGCGTCGGTGAGGGTGACGGTCAGGGACTCGCCGGAGACGCCGGTGGTGCCGGCGGCGCGCTTGAGGGCGTCGAGTTCCCGCTCCTCCTCCTCGGTGGCGCCGCCGTCGCGCTCGGCGAGGCCGTCGACGCGGGAGCGGAGGGTGGCGGCGGACGTCTCCAGGTCGCCGTTCTTCTCGCTGCGCTCCCGGATGAGGTCGGAGAGGCGCAGCATCGAGTCGTCCGTACGGATGTTGGTGCCCGCCGCGGTGTCCCAGCTGATCCAGAAGAGGAGTCCGGCGAGGGCGAAGATTCCGGCTGTGGCCACGCGGGCCGGCCTGATGCGAAAATTGAACACCGTACCCCTGTCTCCCTCCGCCCCTACGACGCACTACGCTAACGGACCACCGACCTCACGATTCACCCAGCGCGGTCACGAAGCGCATCGACAGGAGAGTCCCTCGTGCCGAAGTCACGGATCCGCAAGAAGGACGAGTTCAAGCCGCCGCCCGAGCGGAAGGCGACCAAGATCGATCTGGGCGGCGGTGGTGGTGGCCGCCGGTGGGTGGCGCCGCTGATGCTCACCCTGTTCGGGCTGGGGCTGGCGTGGATCGTCGTCTTCTACGTGACGACCGGCACGCTGCCCGTGGAGTCCCTGGGGAACTGGAACATCGTCGTGGGCTTCGGCTTCATCGCGGGCGGGTTCGTCGTCTCCACGCAGTGGAAGTAGCCGTTCACCAGGGGCTTCACGGCTCCACCGAGTTATCCACAGGTTGATCCACAGCACTGGAAAACTTCAGAAGATCTGTGGATAACTCAACCGGGGGCCCTTCGGTCACGGCCTCGGGCCACACTTCTCGACGGACCGGGCCACCCCGATCTTGCTGGGCAAACGCGCCCGCACCCGTGCTCGAACAGGCGCTCCCCACTCCGTACACAAGATCTCCGCCGCACTGTGGACAACTCCGGGCGCGCGACGCGCGTCCGGGGGCGCGGGACGCCTGGTGGGCGGGTGTACGGGCGGGGGGTGTACGAGCGCGGGGCGGGACGGGCTTCGGGTAGGCGGCGCGTCAGCCGGTGAGCGCCAGCGTGCGGAACAGGCACAGCAGCACCAGCACGACGAACACCGCGCCACACGTGCCGTACTGCACGAGCGTCCGCCGCTCACGCGGCGCGTGCACCATCGCGTACGCGATGAGCGCGCCGACGAGCAGACCGCCGATGTGCGCCTCCCAGGCGATGTCCTCCCACGTGAAGGTGAAGACCAGGTTGATCCCGAGGAGGATCAGGATCGGCCGCATGTCGTACTGGAGCCGCCGCATCAGCACGGCCGTCGCCCCGAACAGCCCGAAGATCGCGCCGGACGCGCCGAGCGACGGCGCCGCCGGGTCCGCGACGAGATACGTGAGGGTGCTGCCGCCGAGTCCGGCGAGCAGGTAGAGCGCGACGAAGCGGAGCCGGCCGAGCGCGGACTCCAGGGGCGGCCCGAGGAACCACAGCCCCAGCATGTTCATCGCGATGTGCCAGATCTCCTGGTGCAGGAAGACGGAGGTGAGCAGGCGGTACCACTGCCCCTCCGCGACGCCCTCCGTCGGCTCGTAGAACGGGTGGTGCGGCCACTGGCCGATCATCACCAGGTCCGCGGTGAGCCGGTCGCCCGCGGTCTGCACGGCGACGAACAGCGCCACGTTCAGCGCGAGCAGCACCTTGGTGACCAGACGCGGGTCGGCCGTGACGGAGGCGCCCGCGAGCGTACGGGGCTGGTTCGCGTGCGCGGGGTGTCCCGTGCCGGAACCGCTCCTGACGCACTCGGGGCACTGGAACCCGACGGACGCCGTGATCATGCAGTCGGGGCAGATGGGCCGCTCGCAGCGCGTGCAGCGTATGCCCGTCTCACGATCCGTGTGCCGGTAGCAGACCACCGACTGGTGCTGGTCCATGCGGACTTCCCTTCAGACCGATCCGCCCTGACCGTTCTACGGACGGGCAGGGCGGATCAGTTCCCGTTTCCCGGCGCGCTTCCCGGGCGCGCGGTGGCGGCCCGCGCCGCGGTGCGGCGGCGCCGCTTCCGCGCGGTCGGCTCCCGCGGGGTCAGCGGGTTTCGATGCTGACGCTCTCGATCACGACGTCCTGGACCGGGCGGTCCGTGCGCGGGTTGGTCGCGGTGGCGCCGATGGCGTCGACGACCTTCTTGCTGGCCTCGTCGGTGACCTCACCGAAGATGGTGTGCTTGCCGGTCAGCCAGCCCGTGGGGGCGACGGTGATGAAGAACTGCGAACCGTTGGTGCCCGGCCCGGCGTTCGCCATGGCCAGCAGGTACGGGCGGTCGAAGACGAGGTCGGGGTGGATCTCGTCGCCGAACTCGTAGCCCGGACCGCCGGTGCCGTTGCCCAGGGGGTCGCCGCCCTGGAGCATGAAGCCGCTGATGACACGGTGGAAGACGGTGCCGTCGTACAGCTTGTCGGTCGACTTCTTGCCGGTCTCCGGGTGGACCCACTCGCGGGAACCCTCGGCCAGCTCGACGAAGTTCTTGACCGTCTTCGGGGCGTGGTTCGGGAAGAGCTGTACCTCGATGGTGCCCTGGTTGGTCTTCAGGGTGGCGTAAAGCTGCTCGGCCACGATCTACCTTCCATCAATGTGCAGTGACTCGCCCGATCCTCCCACGGACCGCGTCCGGTACGGGGGCCGAGTGACCCGGATGCGTCCGCACGCATGCCCCCGAACGACGGCCAGGCATGATCTGCGCAACAGGTGGAACGCGAGAGACTGTGTCTTCGTCGTCCCGGGGAACCACTCCGGGGCACCCAGGCACACCACCGAGGAGGAGGAACCCGTGACCCGCATCGACAGCGCACGCGCCGCGGCCGACAACGCCAGGTCCGGCGTGCGGCACGCCGCGGAGGCTGCGGCACCCTACGCTGAGACGGCCAGGGAGACCGCCTCGTACTACGCGCACGAGGCCGGTTCGCGGCTCGGTCCCAAGGTGACCGCCGCCGCCCGCGGCGCGCGGGACGGCTACGACAGTCACGTCGGGCCGCGGCTCAGCAAGGCGCGCGACGCGCTGCCGCCCGAGTTCGAGGAGACCGCGGCGCGCGCGGGCCGGAAGACCCGGCGCGCCGCCCGACAGGCCACCGACTACACCGTGCCGCGCGTCGAGTCGGCGCTCGCGGACGCCCGTTCGGCCGCCGGGCCCGCCCGGGACGAGGCGCGCCAGCGCAGTGCCGCCGCCCTGGCGGCGCTCCGCGGCGAGGTCAGCCCGTGGGAGATCGACAAGCTCGCGCGGCGGCGTACGCGGCGCGCGCGTACCGGTCGGCTGGCGAAGCGGCTGGGGCTGCTCGGGCTGGTGGCGGGCGGCGCGTACGCCGCCTGGCGCTGGTGGGACAAGCAGGCCAACCCGGACTGGCTGGTCGAGCCCCCGGCCGCCACGGAGGTACGGGACGGCGCGGCGCTGCCCGCGTCGGCGCCCGAGGCGTCCGTGGACTCGGAGGCCCCGGCCGCCGTCCTCGACCCGGAGGTCGAGGCGAAGCAGGCGGAGTCGGAGGCGGGACGCGGGGACGACGCGCGCTGACGGCGCGCGCCCGGGGCGTCGCGTACGGCGGCGTCCGGTACGGGGCACCGCGCGCGGGTCGTCACGTGCGGGCTGGTCCGTGAGGGTCCGTGGGACGCGCCGCGTACGGCTTCGGCTTCGGCCGCGCGTACGGGCGCGGGTGGCGGTGACGTGACGGCGCGGCGGTGGTGCCGCCTCCGGTGGGGGGTGGCGCCGCCGCCGCGTCCGTGTGTCCGGGGACGGGCGTGGGGCGCGGGCGTGGGGTCGACGGGGACGGGGCGCGCGCGTGGGGCGCTTCGGGGCGGGCGGGGTGGTCGGGGCGGAAGTGCCCCCGGCCGCCGAGGTCTTGAATGTACGCAGTCACCTGTGCGATATGTGTCTAGACCATTGCTCGCCCGATGAGAGGCGTCCTCGTGAGGCCCACCCCCTGGCTCGCCGCGCTGAGCACCGCCGCCTGCCTGCTGGCGCTGTCCGCCTGCGGCTCCGACGACGGCGACACCGAGCCGCCCTCCGTACCGTCCAACGTGACCGTCGACTCCAGCAGTTCGACGTCGGCACACGTCATGTGGAACCGCTCCGCCGACGAGGGGGAGGTGAAGCGGTACGAGGTCTTCCGCAACGGCGCCAAGTTCAAGGACGTACCCGCCTCCCGGCACATGCTCGACGTCACCGGCCTGAAGGCGTCGACCACGTACACCTTCGCCGTACGGGCGCGGGACGCCGACGGCAACGTCTCCCGGCGCAGCACGACCGCCTCCGTCACGACGCCCTCCGCCGCCGCGGACGACAGCAAGCCGCCGACCGCGCCCGCCGGCCTCAAGGGCCGCGCGAACGGCCCCCGTTCGGCGACGCTCACCTGGCAGCGGTCGAAGGACGACCACGAGGTCACCGCGTACGACGTCTACCAGGCGGGCACCAGGATCCACAGCGTGTCCGGCACGAAGACGACGGCGGCCGTCACCACGCTCCGCCCCGGCACCCGCTACGCGTTCACCGTCAAGGCGCGCGACGCCGCCGACAACGCCTCCCCGGAGAGCGAGGGCGTCACCGTCACCACGAAGGCGCAGCCCGGCGGCGACACCGGCGCCGAGGTCCCCACCGACCTCCAGGGCACCTCCCGCCTCGAAGCCGGGCGCTACCAGCTCGACCTGGTCTGGAACGCGCCGAAGACGGACGGCGAGATCACCGAGTACGAGGTGTACGTGGACGGGAAGTTCGGCTCCAAGCTGGTCCTCGGCGGCACCGCGCCCAAGGACACCGGCACCCTCACGCTGCCGATGGGGAAGAAGGCGGGCGTCACGTACGCCGTGAAGGTGCGCGCGAAGCTGCCCGACGGCAACTGGGGGCCGTTCACCGAGGAGACCGAGGTGAAGGCGGAGGGCGGCGAGCGGTAGGCCCGTACGGTCGGGGTGGCGCGGCACGGGTGCGGCGGGGGAGAGCGAGGAGTCACCATGCTGATCACCGCCGACCGGGTGCTCGTCGGCTCGGGCACGTACCTGGCGGACGGCGCCGTGCTCGTCGACGGCGACACCGTCGCGGCCGTCGGCCCGCGCCGGGAGGTCGCGGCACGGGCCGCGTCCGACGTACCGCGCCTCGACCACGCCGGTACGCTCCTGCCCGGCCTGGTCGACGCGCACGTCCACCTCGCCTTCGACGGCGGCCCCGACCCGGTGGCCACCCTCCGCGCCACGCCGGACGGGACGCTGCTCGCGGACATGCGCGGCCGCGCCGCGCGGCTGCTGCGCGGCGGCGTCACCACCGCCCGCGACCTGGGCGACCGCGGGGGGCTGGCGTTCCGGTTGGCCGCCGAGGTGCGCGACGGACGTACGCCGGGACCGCGCCTCGTCGCCGCGGGCACCCCGGTGACGACCGTCGGCGGCCACTGCCACTTCCTCGGCGGCGAGGTCACCGGCGAGGCCGGGGTCCGCGACCTCGTACGGCGCGAGGTCGCCTCCGGAGCGGGTGTCGTCAAGGTCATGGCCACCGGCGGCGGCCTGACGAAGGACGGGCCCCCGACCCACCGGTCGCAGTTCACCGCGGCGGAGTTGGCCGCCCTGGTCGAGGAGGCACACGCCGCCGGGGTGCCCGTCGCCGCCCACGCCCACGGCGCCGACGGCATCGCCGCAGCCGTCGAGGCGGGCGTCGACACCCTGGAGCACTGCACCTGGCTGACCGCCGACGGCCTGGACTACCGGCCCGACGTCGTCGAACGGATCGTCGCGCGCGGCATCGCCGTCTGCCCCACCGTCAGCCCGCACTGGCGGCTGCTCCCCCGCCTGTTCGGCGCGGAACGCGCCCACGCGGTGTTCGCCCTCGTACGGCGCATGGCCGACGCCGGTGTGCGCCTCGTCGCCGGTACGGACGCGGGGGTGCAGCGCGCGGGCTTCGACGGCCTGGCCCAGGCCCTGACGTTCTACGCCCACCTCGGGCTGCCGCACGCCACGATCCTCGACATGGCCACCTCCCACGCGGCCGACGCCCTCGGCCTCGGGGGCACCACGGGGAGGATCGCCCCCGGCCTCCGCGCGGACCTGCTGCTGGTCGACGGCGACCCCCTGGCGGACCTGGCCGCGTTGCGCGACGTACGGGCCGTGTTCGCCGCCGGGCGCCGCCACGACGTCGACGGCGGGGGGACGTGACCCGCCGCCGCTACCAGGGGACGGGCCCGTCCTCGTCGTGGAACGTGCCGGTCGGGCCGCCGTCGGGAAGGGTCGCGAGGCGTACGGCGGTGGCGGCGCCCTGTGCGGGGGTGCGGGTGCCCTGGTGGTGGTTGAAGTCCGTGGCGACGAAGCCGGGGCAGGCGGCGTTGACGAGGACGCGGGTGTCGGCGAGCTGGCGGGCGTACTGCACGGTCAGCGCGTTGAGGAACGTCTTCGAGGGCGCGTAGAGCGCCATGACGGGGCCGGTGTCGGTGTGCGGGTCGGTCTGCCGGGTCAGGGAGGCGAGGCTCGTGGAGGCGTTGACGACGCGGGGGGAGGGGGCGCGGAGGAGGAGGGGGAGTACGGCGTTGGTGACGCGTACGGCTCCCAGCACGTTGGTGTCGAGGACGGTGTGCAGGGCGTCGAGGTCGACCGACGTGGGGTCCTGCGTCCAGGTCGGGCCCAACTCGCCCGCGATCCCCGCGTTGTTGACGAGGACGTCGAGCCGCCCGGCGCGCTCCTCGATCAGCGTGGCGGCGGCCGCGACGCTTCGGTCGTCGGTGACGTCGAGGGGTACGCCGAAGGCGTCCGCCCCGGCGGCCCGCAGCTTCGCCACGGCGGCGTCGCGCCGGGCCTCGTCGCGGGCGCCGACGGCGACGGTGTGGCCGAGGGCGGCGAGGCCCGCGGCGATCTCGTAGCCGATGCCCTTGTTCGCGCCGGTGACCAGCGCGGTCCTGTTCTCGTTCATGGCGGGAATGCTGGCGCGGGGGAGGTCACGGCGGCCAACACCGATCCGGTCCCTGGTGATACCCGGCCGGTATCGTCCCAGCTAGGGTGGAGCGATGGAGTGGCTGGAAACGCGGGAGCTGCGCTATTTCACCGCCGTCGCCGAGGAGTTGCACTTCGGCCGCGCCGCCGAGCGGCTGGGCATGGCGCAGCCGCCGCTGTCCCGTGCCGTGCAACGGCTGGAGCGGCGGCTCGGCGTGGTCCTGCTGGACCGCGGGCGCCACGGCGTCGCCCTGACCCCGGCCGGTGCGGTGCTGCTCGACGAGGCGCGGGCGACGCTGGACGCGGCGGCGGCCGCCGCGCGGCGTACGCGGCGGGCGGTCGAGCCCGGCGGGCGGCTGGTGCTGGCGGTCAAGGCGAACGGGGCGCACGACCTGCTGCGCGCGCTGCTCGACGCCTACGCGCGGGAGCCGGACGCCGCCGAGGTGGAGGTGGTCCTGTGCGGGATCGGGGAGGACGAGCGGATGCTGCGCGACGGGCGGGCCGACGCCGCGCTGCTGCACCCGCTGTACAGCTCCCTGGCCGGGTTCGACAGCGAGGAGGTGCTGACCGAGGAGCAGGTCGTCGTCCTGCCCGCCGGGCACCCGCTCGCCGCCCGTACGTCGCTGACGCTGGCGGAGGTGGCGGACGTCCCCGGGCTGCCCGCCGCCCGCTGGCCGCTGCGGGACGGCGGCTACCCGCCGGGCCCCGGGCCGGAGGTGCGGGACCTCTCGCAGCTCGCCCAACTGATCGCGCTGGGAAGGACGTCGACGGTCATCCCGGCCTCGGCCCGCGCATGGCTGTGGACCGCGCACAGCGCTGTACCCCTGGTGGACGCGCCGAGCGTCACGACGCACATCGCGTGGCCGCCGCAGAGCCGTTCCCGGCCGCTCGCGGCCCTGGTGCGGACGGCGGTGGGGCTGGGGCGGGAGGCGTGACCGGGGTACGCGCGGAGGTCGTCGGCGGGACCGGGCGCGGGTGCCGTACGGCGGGCGCCGGTCACTCCGAGCCGGGGCGGCGCGGCCACGGCAGCCGCGCGGTGAGGAGGTGGCCGCCGGTGGGGGTGGCGTGGTGGTCGAGCCGTCCGCCCGCGAGGGAGACCCGTTCGGCGAGACCCCGCAGCCCGAAGCCCGACTCCGGCGCGGGCACGGCCGGTCCGACGCCCTGCCCCGCACCCGGCCCGGCGTCCCGACCGGCGCCGTCCGCCGGGGAGTTGTGGACGCGGACGCTCAACGTGCCGCCCGCCTCCCCCTCGACGGTGACGTCGATGCGGGCGCCGGGCGCGTGCTTGGCGGCGTTGGTCAGCCCCTCCTGCACGACGCGGTAGCAGGTCCGTCCGGCGTCCTCGGGCGGCGTCCCCGACACCGACGAGCCGAACGTGACGTCCAGCCCCGCCGAACGGGCACCCGCCACCAACTCCCCGACCCCCTCGAACGACGCCTGCCGCACCTCCCGTCGCTCCGGGTCCGCCCGCAGCGCGCCGAGGACGTCCCGCAGTTCCTCCAGCGCCTGCCGGGAGCCGTCGACGATGCCGCGGATCAGCACCCGGCTGTCCTCGGCCGGGAGATCCGTACGGTGGTCGAGGACACCGGCCTGCACGGCGATCAGCGAGATCCGGTGCGCGAGGACGTCGTGCATCTCGCGGGCGATCCGGTTCCGCTCCCGCGCCTCGGCCTCCGCGGCCAGCGCGCGCTGCTCGCGTTCGACGCTCTCGGCCCGCTCCCGCAGGGAACGCGTCTCGCTGCGCCGCGCGCCCACGGCGACGCCCGTGGCGACCGCGACACCCGCCGCCAGCACGTGCGTCACCAGCCCGACCGTGAGCCACCAGCCGCCCTCCGGGGTCCCGAGCGGGTAGAGCGCGACGGACGCCTGCGCGCCGACCACGAAGGCCAGTACGACGGGCACGGTCTCCGCCGTACGGCGCCGGGTGGCGACCGAGGCCACCGCCAGCAGCGCCGCCCCGAGGGCGGCGGTCGACGCGCTCGCGGCGAGCGCGACCACGGTGGGGACGGCGCGCGGGAAGCGGCGGCGCCACCGGAGCGCCACCAGGCAGCACAGGGCCGTCAGCGGGTCACCGACGCGGAACCAGAGGCCCGTTTCCCCCTGCTGTGCGTGCATCAGCACGCCGGTGCCCAGCCAGACCGGTACGCCCACGGCCGCGGCCGCCACCAGGGTCCACACCTGCCGCCACCGTACGGCGTGGGCCGCGAAGTTCGTGTTCACCGGCTCCATGTTCTGGGGGCCCGACCGGGGTGTCCATCCCGTGGTGGATCTCCTCGACCGGAGTCGAACCACGGCTTGGCCCTGGGGCGGAGACGGCGCTAGACGCGGGGTCGATGTGCCGCTGTCGGCGGCGTCCTAGCGTCGTGAGCATGCCGATGACGCCGGACGTGAGAAGAGGACTTCGGATGCACCGCAGGAAGCTGGCCCTGGCCCTGGCCGTGACCGCGACAGCGGTGGCCGTCATCCCCGGGGCGTCGGCGGCGATGAGGGACACGCCGTCGGCGCCGGAGCCCCTGAGCTGGAAGGCGTGCCCGAAGGACGAGAAGGGGGAGAAGGGGGAGAAGAAGCCGACCAAGGCCGACGACCCGGTCGCGGAGGCCGCCGCCCGGCTGGAGTGCGCGACGCTGGAGGTCCCGTTGGACTACCGGCACCCCGACGGCCGCAAGATCGACATCGCGGTGTCCCGGCTGGCGAGCGAGACGCCCGCGAAGCGCCGCGGGGTGCTGCTCACCAACCCGGGCGGCCCCGGCGCCCCGGGGCTCGACTACCCGGCCCTCCTCGCGGCCTCCGGACTGCCGAAGAGCGTGCTCGACTCGTACGACGTGATCGGCTTCGACACCCGCGGCGTCGGCCGCAGCACCCCGGTCACCTGCGACCAGACCGAGTCGCAGCTGCGGCGCGGCGCGTTCCCCGCGTACGCGCGCTCCGCCGCCGACGTGACCCGGGAGGCGGCGTACGCCCGTACCCTCGCCCGGCAGTGCGCCACCTCAAGCAGCGCGTGGATGCTGCCGCACGCCACGACCGCCAACGTCGCCCGCGACATGGACCGCATCCGTACGGCGCTGGGCGAGGACAAGGCGTCCTACCTCGGCGCCTCGTACGGCACCCGGCTCGGCGCCGTCTACGCCGAGCTGTTCCCGGAGCGCGGCGACCGCATCGTCCTCGACAGCAACGTCGGCGCCGGGGGCTACGACCGCACCGCCTTCCGGGAGTTCGCCCGCGGGATGCGGGACCGCTTCCCCGACTTCGCCAAGTACGCGGCGGAGCACCCCGAGTACGGGCTCGGCCGCACCCCCGCGCAGGTCACCGCCACGTACCACCGGCTCGTCGCCCGCCTCACCGCCCACCCGGTCGGCACCACCGACGGCATGCAGTTCCGCGGGCTGACCTTCGAACGCCTCTACAGCAACGCCTCCCTGCCCAAGCTCGCCGAGGACTGGCGGTCGCTCGACCGGGGCGAGCCCGTACCGCCGGACTCGCCGCTGGACGCCGCGGCCGAGAACACGGCCGCCGCCCGGCACCACGTGGTCTGCGCCGACTCCCGCTGGGCGCGGTCGCTGAGCACGTACCAGCGCGCCGCCGCCGTCGACCGGCAGCGGTTCCCGATGCTGGGCGGCTCCACCGGCAACGTCACGCCCTGCGCGTTCTGGCCGCGCGAGGGCATCGAGAAGCAGGTGACGGTCGACGACGAGGGCCCGTCGAACGTGCTCATGGTCCAGAACGAGCGCGACCCGGGCACGCCGCTGGCCGGGGCGAAGACCCTGCGGAAGGCGCTCGGCCAGCGGGCCAGGATGGTCACCGCCGACCAGGGCGGCCACGGCCTCTACCCCTTCGGCACCAACACCTGCGCCAACGACGCGACGACCGCGTTCCTCACCACCGGGCACCGGCCCGCCGCGGACCTCGCCTGCCCGGCCGAGCCGGACGCGTGACCCGCCCGCCCGCCCGCCGGTGAGTCCGCCGGAACCCCCGCGCACGCGAAAGAGGTCCCCCGGCCTGTGTGACACAGGCCGGGGGACCTCCGGTGCGTGGAGCCTAGGAGAGTCGAACTCCTGACATCCGCCATGCAAAGACGGCGCTCTACCAACTGAGCTAAGGCCCCGTTCGCGACCAGGGTACCGGGTCCGTGGGACGAATTCCGACCGGGTATCGCCCCGCGCCCATCACCCTCCGTAGGATGCACCGCAAGTTCGCGCCAGCGAAGCGACATCGGGGAGTCCGGGGAGAAACGTGATGGACGCAAGCCAGCAGGAAGCAGCTGCCAGGGCGCAGGAGCTGCAGAGCCAGTGGTACGGGGAGCCCCTGGGCGTCCTCTTCCGCAGGCTGATCGACGACCTGGGGCTCAACCAGGCCAGGCTCGCCACCGTGCTGGGGCTGTCCGCGCCCATGCTGTCGCAGTTGATGAGCGGGCAGCGGGCCAAGATCGGCAACCCCGCCGTCGTCCAGCGGGTGCAGGCGCTCCAGGACCTCTCGGCGGACGTCGCGCGCGGCGACATCAGTGCCGGGGACGCTACGCAGCGTATGGACGAGATCCGGCGCACCGCCGGGGGCAGCGTGCTCAACAACGCGACGCAGCACACCTCGTCGGGTGCCACGCAGACGCCCGTGAAGCGCGTCGTACGCGAGATCCAGTCGCTGCTGCGGTCGGTCTCCGACGCGGCGGACATCATCGAGGCGTCCGCGACACTGGCGCCCACCCACCCCGAACTCGCCGAGTTCCTGCGGGTGTACGGGGCGGGCCGCACCTCGGACGCGGTGAAGCACTACGAGGAACACCAGAACTGAATGGGCGAGATCTTCGCGGGCCGCTACGAGTTGGTGAACCCGATCGGCCGCGGCGGCGCCGGCGAGGTGTGGCGCTCGTGGGACCACCGGCGGAAGCGGTACGTCGCCGCCAAGGTGCTCCAGCAGGGCGACGCGCATACGCTGCTGCGCTTCGTACGCGAGCAGGCGCTGCGCATCGACCACCCGCACGTGCTGGCCCCGGCCAGCTGGTCGGCGGACGACGACAAGGCGCTGTTCACGATGGACCTGGTCGCGGGCGGGTCGCTGGCGCACCTGGTCGGTGACCACGGGCCGCTCCCGGCGCCGTACGTCTGCGTGCTGCTCGACCAGCTGCTGGCGGGGCTGGCGGCGGTGCACGCGGAGGACGTCGTGCACCGGGACATCAAGCCCGCCAACATCCTGCTGGAGCCCACGGGCACGGGCCGCCCGCATGTGCGCCTGTCAGATTTCGGCATCTCCATGCGCAAGGGCGAGCCGCGCCTGACCGAGACGAACTACGTGGTGGGCACGCCCGGTTACTTCGCGCCCGAGCAACTGATGGGCGCCGAACCGGACTTCACCGCCGACCTGTTCGCCGTCGGCCTCGTCGGGCTGTACCTGCTGACCGGCCGCAAGCCCGACTCCATGGCGCTGGTCGAGAACTTCAAGCGCGGCGGCGGCGTACGGAACCCGGACGGGCAGGTGCCCGAACCGCTCTGGCAGATCCTCGGCACGCTCCTCCAGCCCGACCCGCAGCACCGCTTCCGTACGGCCACGGGCACGCGCAAGGCGCTCGCGGGCGCGGCGGAGATCCTCGGCGGCGACGGGGCGCCGGAGCCGACGGGCGTCGAGGTCAGGGACCAACTCGGGCCGTTGCCACCGGGGTTCGGGCCGGACGGGCCGGTGGGCCGGGCCGCGGGGCCCGTGGACGGCGCGGCGGGTGGTCCGGCGGGCGGCGGTACGACCGCCGGTACGGCGGGGGCGTACGGTGCCGGGCCCGACACGGAGAGCTTCCATCTGGCGCCGCCGCAGGGCGCGTTCGGCGCTCCGGCGACGCCGGAGCCGTACCCGAGCGGGTACGGGCCGGGGGCCGGGCCGGTCCAGGGGCAGGTGCACGGGCAGGTGCACGGCGACGGCGCGGGAGCGGGCGCCCCGACGCCGCCGTACGGCCCGTACGGGGCGCCCGGTCCGCACACCCCGACGCCGACACCCGCGCCGACGCCCGTACGGCGGCCGGGGCCGCCCCCGAAGGTGGTGATCCCGGTCCTGGTCGTGGCGCTGCTCTGCCTCGCGGTGGGCGTCTGGGCGCTGGCCGCCTCGTAGGCGGTGCCCGGACGGTGTCCGGGCGGCTGGAGCTAGCTCCAGCCCCGGGCGGCTGGGGACCCCAGCCGCCCGGCCCGGCCCCGGTCGGCTCCCGGCCCGCGCTCGTACCCATGCCCGTACCCGCACCCGTACCGGCGTCGGGGGCGCCCGCCCCGGCGCGCCGCCGGGCGAGCACCGTCCAGGCGCCGAGCCCCGCGAGGAGCACGGTGCCCGTGCCGATCCCCGCGTACCCGACGAGGCGCAGCGCGCCGCCGTCCCCGTCCTCGGCGGCGTCCGCGCTCTGCCCCTTCTCGGCCTGCTCGCGGTCCTCGCCGGTGACGCCGAAGCCGCCCTCCGCCGGGTCGCCGTCGTAGCCCGGCCCGGCCTCGCGCTCGCCGCGCAGCGCCGTGCGCAGCGTCACCGGCACGGGCCCGTCGGTGAACTCCCCGACGGCGGCGTGCGCGTGCACCGCCACGTAGTACCAGCCCGCGACGGAGGCGTGCGACACCGCGCCGTCGTACGCGTACCGCCCCTGGTACGTCACCGGGTACGTCGCCGCCGTCACCTGCTCCGGCTCCCCGGCCGTGTACGTACCGCCCGCGTCGTCGATGTGCCCGCGCGCGGGCCCGTACAGGTCGACGCGTACGCCGTCGCTCGCGTAGGCCGTCTCGTCGGACGTACGGGCCGTGCCGAACTCCGCGCTGAGCACCAGCTGTTGGCCCCAGTCCACCGGCACCCGGTACCAGCGGGTCTCGCCCGGCCGCAGCCGGTCCTTCCACGCGCCCCCGGTCATGCCGACGGCGTCGTTGAAGCCGGTGCCGCCGTCGAGTTCCCGCGCCTCCCCGGTGGGCAGGTCGGGGGCGCCGGTCGGCAGGTCGCCGTTCTCCGGCGGGGTGGTGGACTCCAGCCTGCGGAGCCCCGGTTCACGCATGAAGCACAGCTCCAGCGGCCAGGCGGCGGGGTCGGTGGGGGCGTCGGGGCCGCTGCCCGCGACGCGTTCCACGGACAGGTGGTAGACGCCCGGCTGCTGGCAGTTGCCGTCCGGCTCGTCGAGGCGGCCGACGCTCGCCGCGATGGGGCGGGCCGCTCCGTCGGCGCCGAAGTCGACGTCCTCGCTGCCGCATTCGGTGCCGTCGGCGCCGAGCAGCGTGAGCGACAGGCCCTCGGCGCCGCCGACCTCGGCGCCCGCCTCGGGCAGTGCCGCGGCGGACAGCCACGGGGTGGACTTCCGGTCCAACTCGACGCTGTAGTACCGCTTCTCGCCCGGCCGGATCGTGTCCGTGTACGTGCCGCCCGCCGCGAGCCGCGGCCCGTCCGAGCTGCTCGCGGCGCCCTTCACCGGCTTCGCGCCGTCAGCCGTGCGGTAGGCGGGCAGGTCGCCCGGGTCCGCCGTCGCCGCGCCGGGCAGGGCCGCCACCGCGCACAGTGCGGCCGCCGCGGCCACGCCGCCTCTCGTCGTACGCCGCGTCACCACGCGCCTCCCCCTGCCGCATCCACCCGGACCGTCCCCGTACCCGTTCCCGCGCCCACAGCCGTCCCCGTTCCCGTACCCGTACCCGCCGCCGTCCCCGCGCCCGTACCCGTTGCCGCGTACGCGACCGGGTACGCCGCCGCGTACCCGTGCGGGCACGGGCGGTGACCCCAACTCCCGCCGTACACAGGGCCGTTGCTCACACCCGGCACCCGACCGGCGCCCGAGGCGTTGCCATCCGCAACGCCCGCGGCGCGCCAGGCCCCACCGACACCCGCCGACCCGCCCGCCGTACGTCCCCGCACCACCCGCGCCCCCTCGCACCCGCTCTCCGGAGGTGACCCCCGGTGCCTCCGGGGCAACTCCCCGAGAGCTTTGCTCGGGCACCTTATTTCTTTGCACAAGCACACTTCAAGAGAGAGGGCGTCACGGTACGGCAACATCGCGCCCCGGACGCGACGAGGCCCCGACCGCGTCGGCGGTCAGGGCCTCGTGGTGACGTGTCAGTGGCTCACACACCGGAGCCGACGGGCACGGAGTCGGTGGCCTCCGTCCACAGATCCTGCTCGGCCCGATCCGCCTGGATCTGGCGGTACACGAGGAGCCCGCCGATGGCGGCCAGTGCGACCAGGAGAAGCTTCTTCACCGCGCTACCTCGTCATTCATTGGAGGTTGGGACCTTTGGCGCCCGATGATACCCAACGGTCCCGGGACACAAAACGGACGGCCCGGGTGGCGAGAAACCTTCCACCCGGGCCGTCCACATGCGTGGGGCTAACAGGACTTGAACCTGTGGCCTCATCCTTATCAGGGATGCGCTCTAACCATCTGAGCTATAGCCCCGTGCCGCACCGAAAGATTAGCGCACTTCAGGACCGGCGCCAAAATCGGTAACGGGCCCTCCGCCGAGGCGGAGTCGGAGGCGTGCCCGCCCCGTCACTCGTCCTCGGCGAGCGTGACCTCCACACCGCCCACGAACCCGGCCGACAGGTTGTAGATGAACGCACCCAGCGTCGCCAGCGCGGTGGCCAGCACCACGTCGATCAGCGCGACGACGGAGGTGAACAGCAGCACCCGCGGCAGCGACAGGAACGTCTCCAGGTCGAAGCCGCCGCCCTCGTCCGACGACGTCGCCTCGCTGATCGTGTCGCCCAGCGCGGAGAAGACGCCCATCGCGTCCATCACCATCCACAGCACCGCGGCCGCCACGACGGTGCACACGCCCAGCGCGATCGACAGCAGGAAGCTGACCTTCATCACCGACCACGGGTCGGCCTTCGCCACCCGCAGCCGCGCCTTGCGGGTGCGCGGCACCGTACGGGCGCCCGTACGGGGGACGCGGCGGGCCGCGTTCCCCAGGCCGAGGCCCATCGTCCCGCCGCCGCCACCCGTGCCCGTACCCGAGCTGGTGGCGGCGGTGGCGCCCGCCGGGGCGCCCATCACGCCGCTGTCCGCGCCGCCTTGGCCCGCGCCGCGCTGACCCGCGCCACCCGCCGCCGCCTGTCCGGCGTCGGCGGGCTGGGGCGACGGGTACGCGCGGGGCGGATGGTGCGGCTGGTGCCCGTGCGGCGGTCCGGCCGGAGGCTGCGGGCCCGGCGGCTGCGCCGCGGGCTGTGCCGGAGGCTGCGGCCCGGCCTGGGCCTGCTGTGCCTGCGGCGGCTGTGGCTGTGCCTGCTGCCGGGGCTGGGCACCACTCACGCCTTACTCCTCGTCGCTCGACGCGGCCGGAGGTTCGGTCGGGGACTCCTGCTCCGCCACGGACCCGTCCGCGGCGTCAGCATCGACGACCCCGGCCTCGTCCACGACGGCCTCGACTTCCTCTGCCTCACGACCGGCCTCGGCATTACGGGCGACGCCGACGACGGCGTCCCGCTTGCCCAGGTTGATCAGTTGGACGCCCATGGTGTCACGGCCGGTCTCCCTGACCCCGTTGACCCGTGTGCGGATCACACCACCGCTCAGCGTGATGGCGAGGATCTCGTCCGTCTCCTCGACCACCAGGGCGCCGACCAGCTCACCGCGGTCCTCCACGATCTTGGCGGCCTTGATGCCGAGGCCGCCACGACCCTGGACGCGGTAGTCCTCGACCGGCGTCCGCTTCGCGTAACCGCCATCGGTGGCGGTGAAGACGAACGTACCCTCCCGGACGACATTCATCGAGAGCAGCTCGTCCCCTTCGCGGAAACTCATGCCCTTCACGCCGGACGTGGCCCGCCCCATCGGCCGCAGCGAGTCGTCGGTCGCGGTGAAGCGGATCGACTGCGCCTTCTTGCTCACCAGCAGCAGGTCGTCGTGGGGGAACACCGGCTCGGCGCCGATCAGTTCGTCGTCGCGGCCGTCGTCCATCTCGCGGAGGTTGATGGCGATGACACCGCCGGAACGCGGCGAGTCGTAGTCCTTCAGCGGCGTCTTCTTCACCAGCCCGGACTTGGTGGCGAGCACCAGGTACGGCACCGCCTCGTAGTCCCGGATGGCCAGGATCTCCGCGATCCGCTCGTCCGGCTGGAACGCGAGCAGGTTCGCCACGTGCTGGCCGCGCGCGTCCCGACCGGCGTCGGGCAGCTCGTACGCCTTCGCGCGGTAGACCCGGCCCTTGTTCGTGAAGAACAGCAGCCAGTGGTGGGTCGTGGAGACGAAGAAGTGGTCGACGATGTCGTCTTCCTTGAGCTTCGCCCCGCGTACGCCCTTGCCGCCGCGCTTCTGCGCGCGGTAGTCGACGGTCTTGGTGCGCTTCACATAGCCGCCACGGGTGATCGTGACGACGATGTCCTCCTCCGCGATCAGGTCCTCGATGGACATGTCGCCCTCGAAGGGCACCAGCATGGTCCGCCGGTCCTCGCCGAACTTGTCGACGATGGCGGCCAGTTCCTCACCGATGATCTGCCGCTGCCGCTCGGGCGAGGCGAGGATCGCCTGGTACTCGTCGATCTTCTGCTGCAGCTCGTCGTGCTCCGCGGTGATCTTCTGCCGCTCCAGCGCGGCCAGCCGCCGCAGCTGCATCTCCAGGATCGCGTTCGCCTGGATCTCGTCGATCCGCAGCAGGCCCATCAGGCCCTCGCGGGCCTCCTCGACGGTCTGGCTGCGCCGGATCAGCGCGATGACCTCGTCGATCGCGTCGAGCGCCTTGAGCAGGCCGCGCAGGATGTGCGCCCGCTCCTCCGCCTTCCGCAGCCGGTAGCGCGTACGGCGCACGATGACGTCGATCTGGTGCGACACCCAGTGCCGGATGAACGCGTCCAGCGACAGCGTCCGCGGCACGCCCTCGACCAGCGCCAGCATGTTCGCGCCGAAGTTGGTCTGGAGGTCGGTGTGCTTGTAGAGGTTGTTGAGGACGACCTTCGCGACGGCGTCCCGCTTGAGGACCACCACGAGCCGCTGGCCCGTACGCGACGAGGTCTCGTCCCGTACGTCCGCGATGCCGCCGACCCGGCCCTCCTTCACGAGGTCCGCGATCTTCAGCGCGAGGTTGTCCGGGTTGACCTGGTACGGGAGCTCGGTGATCACCAGGCACTGGCGGCCCTGGATCTCCTCGACCTCGACGACCGCGCGCATCGTGATCGAGCCGCGCCCGGTGCGGTACGCCTCCTCGATGCCGGAGCGGCCCACCACCAGCGCGCCGGTGGGGAAGTCGGGGCCCTTGATCCGCTCGATCAGCGCGTCCAGCAGCTCCTCGCTGCTCGCCTCCGGGTGGTCCAGGTACCACTGCGCGCCGGACGCCACCTCGCGCAGGTTGTGCGGCGGGATGTTGGTGGCCATGCCGACGGCGATGCCCGCCGAACCGTTGATGAGCAGGTTCGGGAAGCGCGACGGGAGGACCGTCGGCTCCTTGTTGCGGCCGTCGTAGTTGTCCTGGAGGTCGACGGTCTCCTCGTCGATCTCCCGCAGCATCTCCATCGCCAGCGGCGCCATGCGGCACTCCGTGTACCGCATGGCGGCGGCCGGGTCGTTGCCCGGGGAGCCGAAGTTGCCGTTCGAGTCGACCAGCGGCATCCGCATCGACCAGTGCTGGGCGAGGCGGACCAGGGCGTCGTAGATCGACGAGTCGCCGTGCGGGTGGTACGTGCCCATCACGTCGCCGACGACGCGGGCGCACTTGTAGTAGCCCTTCTCCGGGCGGTAGCCGCCGTCGTACATCGCGTACAGCACCCGCCGGTGCACCGGCTTCAGACCGTCGCGGATGTCGGGCAGCGCACGCGACACGATCACGCTCATCGCGTAGTCGAGGTACGAGCGCTGCATCTCCGTCTCCAGGCTCACCGGCTCCACACGGAGCACGGCGGCGCCGTCGGCGACGGTGCTGCCCTCTACGGGCGCGTTCTCGGGAAGGTTCTCGTCGGCCATCGCTGGTCAAAATCCTTGTCTGTGCTGCTGCGCCGCTGCCGTCGTGGGGGGAGGTGCCGGCTCAGATGTCGAGGAAGCGGACGTCCTTGGCGTTGCGCTGGATGAACGAGCGCCGCGCCTCCACGTCCTCACCCATGAGGATCGAGAACAGGTCGTCGGCGGCCGCCGCGTCGTCCAGCGTCACCTGGCGCAGCACGCGGTGGTCGGCGTCCATCGTGGTGATGCGCAGCTCCTCGGCGTTCATCTCGCCGAGGCCCTTGAAGCGCTGGATCGCGTCGTCCCGGATGCGCTTGCCCTGCTCGCGGCCGAGCTGGATCAGGCTGTCCCGTTCGCGGTCGGAGTACGCGTACTGGTGCTCGTCGCGGCCCCACTTGATCTTGTAGAGCGGCGGCTGCGAGAGGTAGACGTGCCCGGCCTCGACCAGCGGGCGCATGAAGCGGAACAGCAGCGTCAGCAGCAGGGTGTTGATGTGCTGACCGTCGACGTCGGCGTCCGCCATCAGGATGATCTTGTGATAGCGGAGCTTCTCGATGTCGAAGTCCTCGTGGATGCCGGTGCCGAACGCCGAGATCAGCGCCTGCACCTCGGCGTTCTGGAGCACGCGGTCGATGCGCGCCTTCTCCACGTTCAGGATCTTGCCGCGGATCGGCAGGATGGCCTGGTACTGCGGGTTGCGCCCGGACTTGGCGGAACCGCCCGCCGAGTCGCCCTCGACGATGAAGATCTCGCACTTCACCGGGTCGTTCGACTGACAGTCCGACAGCTTGCCGGGCAGCGACGCCGTCTCCAGCAGCCCCTTGCGGCGCGTCAGGTCGCGCGCCTTGCGGGCCGCCACGCGCGCCGTCGCGGCCTGGATGCCCTTGCGGATGATGTCCGCGGCCTCGCTCGGGTGGCTGTCCAGCCAGTCCGCCAGGTTCTCGTGGACGATCCGCTGGACGAACGTCTTCGCCTCGGTGTTGCCCAGCTTCGTCTTGGTCTGACCCTCGAACTGCGGCTCGCCCAGCTTCACCGAGATGATCGCCGTCAGCCCCTCGCGGATGTCCTCACCCGTGAGGTTGTCGTCCTTCTCGCGGAGCAGCTTGCGGTCGCGGGCGTAACGGTTGATCAGACCCGTCATCGCCGCGCGGAAACCCTCCTCGTGGGTGCCGCCCTCGTGCGTGTGGATCGTGTTGGCGAAGGAGTACACACCCTCGCTGTACTGGTTGTTCCACTGCATCGCGATCTCGACCGACAGCAGCCGCTCCTTGTCCTCGGCCTCGATGTCGATGACCGTGGGGTGGATCAGCTCGCCCTTGCGGGAGTTGAGATACGTGACGAAGTCGCGGATTCCGCCCTCGTAGTGGTAGCGGATCGAGTTCTGCTCGCCGTCCTCGTCCACGTGCTCGGCGCGCTCGTCCGTCAGGGAGATCGTCAGGCCCTTGTTGAGGAAGGCCATCTCCTGGAAGCGGCGCGCGAGCGTCTCGAAGGAGTAGTCGGTGGTCTCGAAGACGTCGCCGTCCGCGTAGAACGTGGTGCTGGTGCCGGACTCGTCCGTCGCCTCGTTCTTCTGGACCGGCGCCGTCGGCACGCCCAGCTTGTAGTCCTGGGACCAGCGGAAGCCGTCGCGCCTGACCTCGACCGCGACCTTCGTCGACAGCGCGTTCACCACGGAGACGCCGACGCCGTGCAGACCGCCGGAGACCGCGTAGCCGCCGCCGCCGAACTTGCCGCCCGCGTGCAGCACCGTCATGACGACCTCGAGGGCGGGCTTGCCCTCCGAGGCGACGATGTCGACCGGGATGCCACGCCCGTTGTCCGAGACCCGTACGCCGCCGTCGCTCAGCAGGCGGACGTCGATGGTGTCGGCGTGGCCCGCGAGCGCCTCGTCGACGGAGTTGTCGACGACCTCCTGCACCAGGTGGTGCAGGCCGCGCTCGCCGGTCGACCCGATGTACATGCCGGGCCGCTTGCGGACCGCGTCCAGTCCCTCGAGGACGGTGATGTCGCTGGCGTCGTACGACGGGGCGCTCTCGGCGGGGGCGGCGGCGGGCGCGGCGGGGGCCGCCGTCACCTCGGCGCCCTCGGGGCCGTTGTCGGACGTGTTGCTCTGGTTGGGGTTGCCGGAATCGGCCACGAAGCGCCCTTTCTGGCACAGCACAGGCCGTCTCCCGGGCAAAGGGGAAGCGGCTGCGTCGTTCGACATGTTCCGCAACGGGGCGGCTGCCGTCCAGTGTACCGGTGGCGCGGCCATGAATGGGGCTTTGCCGGTACCTGAGTCCGCATGTGCCGTCCTGTGGTGGGCTCAGCCGACTCCCTATATGCGGACCGGGGGCCCAAGAGGCTCACGGCGCCACTCAGCGCTTCCGCCTGTCAACGGTCCGCACCTGTGTGTGTTGCCTCACCCTCACGCGCCCTCGGGGCCGCCCCGCGCACGCCTCCGGGCCGTGCACCAGCACGTACGCCGGTACGGGCGCCAGCGCGAACGCCCACCGGTGCGGGCGCCGTACGCCCGCGCCCGTACGCCCCTCGCGGGCGGCCCGCCCCGGCCCCCGTACCCGGCGGATGTCAGCCGTACGTGTCACCCGGACCCGTACTGCCCGGCGCGCGCAACCGCCCGTACCCGCGGGCGGGGGCCTCCGGGCCGCGGACCTTCAGCATGCGGACCGTGCCCTGGCCCAGCTCCTCGTTCAGCCGGGCCACCAACCGCGGCGCCAGCAGGCGCAGTTGCGTCGCCCACGCCGACGAGTCGCAGCGGACCAGCAGGCTCCGCTCCTCCTCGTCGTACCGCTGCGGCTCGCAGTGCTGCGCCACCTCCGGGCCCACCAGCTCCGGCCAGCGGCCCATCACGCCGCCGACCGCGGCCGGGGCCTCCCAGCCGCGTTCCGTGATCAGCCTGCTCACCGCCGCGCCCAGCGGCAGCGGGTCCCGCCCGTCCCGGCCGGAGCCCGAACGCAGCCCCGTACGGCGCGCCTGCTTCTTCTGCCGCGCCGCGTCGCCGCGCTCGCGCGCCCGCTCCTTCGCCGCGCGGAGCGCGACGCGCGCCAGGTCGACGCCGGACGGCTCGGGCACGGGCGGCTGGGGCGCGGGCGACTCAGGTCCGGACGACTCCGCCGGGCCGCCGGACGCGGGCGTACCGGACGCGGGCGCTCCGGCGCCGGGCTCCTCGGGACCGCCCGCCTCACTCATCGCGGGACACCTCGCCCGCCGCCACCGCGTACCGCGTGCCCGCCAGCGGCTCCGGCACGTCCGCCGCCACCGCCGCCGTCACCAGCACCTGCTCACCCGCCGCCACCAGCTCCGCCAACCGCTCCCGACGCTGCACGTCCAGCTCCGCGAACACGTCGTCCAGGACCAGCACCGGCTCGTTGCCCTCGGCCTTCAGCAGCTCGTACGACGCCAGCCGCAGGGCCAGCGCCAGCGACCAGGACTCGCCGTGGCTCGCGTACCCCTTCGCGGGCAACTGCCCCAGCCGCAGCAGCAGATCGTCCCGGTGCGGGCCGACGAGCGTGACGCCCCGCTCCAGCTCCTGTCCGCGCGCCTCCGCCAGCGCCGCCAGCAGCCGCTCGTACAGCTCCTCGCGCGAACCGGCCTCCACCGGGCAGCGGTACTCCAGCGCCACCGGCCCGCCGCCGGGCGCCAGCTGCTCGTACGCCTTGTCCGCCAGCGGCTGGAGCGCGGCGACCAGCGCGAAGCGCTGCGCCAGCAACTCCGCGCCCGCGCGCGCCAGATGCTGGTCCCACACGTCGAGCGTCGCCAGCTCGGCGCCGCCCCCGGCGGAGGCGCCGCCGTCCGCGGCGGCCGCGCGGCGACCCGACCGGCGGCGGGACGTCGACGCCGAACGCAGCAGCGTGTTCCGCTGCTTGAGCACCCGGTCGTAGTCCGCGCGCACTCCCGCCATGCGCGGCGCGCGCGCCGTCACCAGCTCGTCGAGGAACCGGCGGCGCTCCCCCGGGTCGCCCTTCACCAGGCTCAGGTCCTCCGGCGCGAACAGCACCGTCCGTACGATCCCCAGCACGTCCCGCGGCCGCACCTGGGCGGAACGGTTCACCCGCGCCCGGTTCGCCCGCCCCGGGTTCAGCTCCAGCTCGATCAGCTGCTGCCGGTCGCCCTGCCGGACCGTCGCCCGTACGACCGCGCGCTCCGCGCCCATCCGTACCAGCGGCGCGTCCGAGGAGACGCGGTGGCTGCCGAGCGTCGCGAGATAGCCGACGGCCTCGACGAGATTGGTCTTCCCCTGGCCGTTCGGGCCCACGAACGTCGTGACGCCCGGCCCGAGCGCGACCTCGGCGCGGGCGTACGACCGGAAGTCGGCCAGTGACAGATGCGTGACGTGCACGGTTGCGCGCTGACCTCCCTGAGGGGCGGCGGCGCCCGTACGCGGCCCGCCGCCTGCTTCTCCGCTGCTTCCCGCTCCGCGGCCGCTACTTGCCGGGGCGCTCCACCGCGTGCCCGCCGAACTGGTTCCGCAGGGCGGCGATCATCTTCATCTGCGGCGAGTCCTCCTGCCGCGACGAGAAGCGGGCGAACAGCGAAGCGGTGATCGCGGGCAGCGGCACCGAGTTGTCGATCGCCGCCTCCACCGTCCAACGGCCCTCGCCGGAGTCCGCCGCGTACCCCCGCAGCTCCGCCAGGTGCTCGTCGTCGTCCAGCGCCTTCACCGCCAGGTCGAGCAGCCAGGAGCGGATGACCGTGCCCTCCTGCCAGGAGCGGAAGACCTCGCGCACGTCCGTGACGGAGTCCGCGGCCTCCAGCAGCTCCCAGCCCTCCGCGAAGGCCTGCATCATCGCGTACTCGATGCCGTTGTGGACCATCTTCGCGAAGTGCCCGGCGCCGACCTTGCCCGCGTGGACCGCGCCGAACTCGCCCTCCGGCTTCAGCGCGTCGAAGACCGGCTGCACCGTGGCGACGTGCTCGGCGTCGCCGCCGTACATCAGCGCGTAGCCGTTCTCCAGGCCCCAGACGCCGCCCGAGACGCCGCAGTCGACGAAGCCGATGCCCTTGGCCTTCAGCTCCTCGGCGTGCTTCTCGTCGTCCGTCCAGCGGGAGTTGCCGCCGTCCACGACGATGTCACCCGGCGACAGCAGCTCGGCCAACTCGTCCACGGTCGACTGCGTGGCGGCTCCGGCGGGGACCATCACCCAGACCACGCGCGGGCCTTCGAGCTTCTCCACCAGCTCCGTGAGGCTGTGGACGTCGGCGAGCGCCGGGTCGCGGTCGTATCCGACGACGGTGTGGCCCGCGCGGCGGATGCGCTCGCGCATGTTGCCGCCCATCTTGCCCAGGCCGACGAGACCGAGCTCCATTGTGGCGCCTTCCTTCGGTGCTGCTGCATGGCTTCACTGGCTGGCTACGAGCGTACGCCCGGGGCCGCGCGCACACCTGTGGGCCCGGCCGCTCAGCCGTACGCACCGACCGGCCGCCGAACCCGTCCCGGCGGCGCGGGTGATGGGCGTCCCGGGGGACGGCCCGCGTGGCGGCTAACCGCTCAACCGCACCGGCATGATCAGGTACTTGTACGCGTCGTCCGCCTCGACGTCCTTCGCGGGCCGGCCGGTGAGCAGCGCGGGCTTCGTCGACGTGGTGAAGGAGAGCTGGGCCACCGGCGAGTCGATCGCGCTCAGGCCCTCCAGCAGGAAGCCGGGGTTGAAGGCGATCGACACGTCGTCGCCCTCCAACTCCGCGTCCACGCGCTCCACAGCCTGTGCGTCGTCGCTCGAACCGGCCTCCAGGGTCAGCACGCCCTGCTCGAAGCTCAGCCGGACCGGGGTGTTCCGCTCGGCCACCAGCGCGACGCGCTTCACCGCCTCGACGAACGGCGCCGTCTCGATCACCGCGACGGAGTTGAACTCCGTGGGGAACAGCGTGCGGTACTTCGGCAGGTCCCCTTCGAGCAGCCGCGTCGTCGTACGCCGCCCGGCGCCCTCGAAACCGATCAGGCCCTCGCCGGCACCCGCGCCCGACAGCGCCAGCGAGACGCTCTCGCCGCTGCTCAGCGACTTGGCCGTGTCCAGCAGCGTCTTGGCGGGCACCAGCGCCACCGACGAGGTGTCCGGGGTCTCCGGCTTCCACAGGAACTCGCGGACCGCGAAGCGGTAGCGGTCGGTGGAGGCGAGGGTGACGGTGTCGCCCTCGATCTCGATCCGTACACCCGTGAGCACCGGCAGGGTGTCGTCGCGTCCGGCGGCGATGGCGACCTGGCTGACGGCGGCGGCGAACACCTCGCCGGGCACCGTGCCGGTCGCGGTCGGCATCTCCGGCAGCGCCGGATACTCCTCCACAGGCAGTGTGTGGAGGGTGAACCGCGACGAGCCGCAGACCACCGTGGCGCGGACGCCGTCGGTGGAGATCTCCACCGGGCGGTTCGGCAGGGAGCGGCAGATGTCGGCGAGCAGCCGACCGGACACGAGGACCGTGCCGTCCTCCTCGACCTCGGCCTCGACCGAGACGCGTGACGAGACCTCGTAGTCGAAGCCCGACAGGCTCAGTGCGCCTTCCTCCGCCTTCAGCAGCAGCCCCGCCAGGACCGGCACCGGTGGACGAGCGGGGAGGCTCTTGGCGGTCCACGCCACTGCCTCAGCGAGTACGTCGCGCTCTACCCGGATCTTCACCTTCAGCCGCCTCCTGCTCTTGCTGCTGGCCTCTTGCCGGGGTCCAGTCTGACGCACCGCACTGACAGCCGGGAGCCATGAGGGTCAAGTCGGTGCCGGGTGGGTACGACGGCCCGAGGTCGAGTTGTGCACAGCACCCACTTCGATTCGTTTCCCGGGCTGACTCTAGGTGGTCGTAGTAGTAGGGCTTGTGGAAACCGTGGATAACTCCCTTTTCCCTGGTCAGCCTCCAGATTTTGTCCACCGCGCCCTGTGGGCGGACCGGTGGACGGACAGCGGTTCCTGTGGACGCCGGAAAGTTCTGCACATGCCGTGCACAGCTCCGGGTGACTTGCCCACAGCCCCACCCACAGGTTTCGAGGACTTCCCCACAGGGCATCAGGCGGGGTCCCTGTGACCTGATTCACCCGGACGGATGAGAAGCCGTGCCGCGTTGCCGAACAGTGGACAGGGCTGTGGAGAAGCTGGGGACAACCCCATGTTTGCTGTGGGCGGCCGGTGGACAACATCTTGGGCCGCCTGTGCACGACCGATCCGTCCACAGCCTGTGGAAAGTCTTCGCCCACAAATCCCCAGCCGTCTGACCTCCCAAGATCCTCTCGCAGCGGACGCGCCTGTGGAGGGTTTCTGGACAACTCGCCGGTCCCCAGGGTGTGGACGCCGCTTCCGGCGATTTCCTGTGGACTTCGGGGCCCGTGAGCAGGCGATTCGAACAACGCGAAGCGCCCCCGTCCGGCATGACGGGGGCGCGGGAGGGCCGCGGGCGGGCGGCGGACGGCGTACGGGAGACGTACGGAGGCAGGCGTACGGCACGAGTCGTACGCGGGGAGGGGACGGCGCCGTACGCGTGCCGGTGCGGCGGGCGCGTACCGCGAGAGGGAGCACGGCGAGGCAGGCACGGGACATACGCGGAGACATACGCGGCATCGCGCCGCCCGGGGACGTCCGCCGCAGCCGTACGCCGTACGCGTCAGGCGTTCTTGATGCGGTTGGTCAGCTCCGTGACCTGGTTGTAGATGGACCGCCGCTCCGCCATCAGCGCGCGGATCTTGCGGTCGGCGTGCATCACCGTCGTGTGGTCGCGGCCGCCGAACTGCGCGCCGATCTTCGGCAGCGACAGGTCCGTCAGCTCCCGGCACAGGTACATCGCGATCTGCCGCGCCGTCACCAGCACCCGGCTGCGCGAGGAACCGCACAGGTCGTCCACGGAGAGCCCGAAGTAGTCGGCGGTGGCGGCCATGATGTCCGACGCCGTGATCTCCGGGGACGCGTCCTCGCCGCCGGGGATCAGGTCCTTCAGCACGATCTCGGTGAGACCGAGGTCCACCGGCTGCCGGTTGAGACTCGCGAACGCCGTGACGCGGATGAGCGCGCCCTCCAGCTCCCGGATGTTGCGGGAGATGCGCGAGGCGATGAACTCCAGCACCTCCGGCGGCGCGTTCAGCTGCTCCTGCACCGCCTTCTTCCGGAGGATCGCGATCCGGGTCTCCAGCTCCGGCGGCTGGACGTCCGTGATGAGACCCCACTCGAAACGGTTGCGCAGCCGGTCCTCCAGCGTCACCAGCTGCTTCGGCGGCCGGTCGGAGGAGAGCACGATCTGTTTGTTCGCGTTGTGCAGGGTGTTGAAGGTGTGGAAGAACTCCTCCTGCGTCGACTCCTTGCTCGCCAGGAACTGGATGTCGTCGACGAGCAGGATGTCCATGTCGCGGTAGCGCTTGCGGAACGCGTCCGCCTTGCCGTCGCGGATGGAGTTGATGAACTCGTTCGTGAACTCCTCGGAGCTCACGTACCGCACCCGGGTCCCCGGGTAGAGGCTGCGGGCGTAGTGCCCGATCGCGTGCAGCAGGTGCGTCTTGCCGAGCCCCGACTCCCCGTAGATGAACAGCGGGTTGTACGCCTTCGCGGGCGCCTCCGCGACGGCCACCGCGGCGGCGTGCGCGAAGCGGTTGGAGGCGCCGATGACGAAGGTGTCGAAGAGGTACTTCGGGTTGAGCCGCGCCGTCGGCTCCCCCGGCCCGGTCGCCGGCGCGGGCTGCGCGGCCAGCGGGCCGGGCGCGCCGGAGGGCGCGGGCAGCTGGCTCGGCCCGTCGTAGCGCGGCGCGGGCGGCTGGCCCTGGCGCGGGAGGTGGATCTGCGGCTGCGGGTGCGGCGCGTGCTGCGATCCGTACTGGTCGTACGGGGAGTGCTGCGGCGCGTGCTGCCCCTGCTGGTCGTAGTGCGGCGGGTCGTACCGCTGCTGCTCGTACTGCTGGTGCTGCGGCGGCCCCGGGTACGGGTCGTGGCGCTGCTGGTGCTGCCAGGACTCCGGCTGCTGCTGGTGCTGCTGGTGGTGGTGCGGCGGGCCGCCCTGCTGGGTGGCGGGCGGCTGCGCGTAGCTCTGGTACGCGGAACGGGGGTTGGGCAGCTCCGGCGTGTCGTAGCCGCGCTCACGCTGCGGCGGGCCGGAGCCCGCGGGCGACCCGTTCTGCGGGGCCGACGGCGGGGCGGCGGCGGGCGTGGGCGCCGGGGCGGCGGGGCCGGTGACGGTGATCGCGAGCCGGATCGACTGCTGGCACTCGCGGCTCAGCGCGTCGCTGATCATCGGCGCGAGGCGGCCCTCCAGGACGCCCTTCGCGTACTCGTTGGGCACCCCGAGCAGCGCCGTGCCCGAGACGAGCACGAGCGGCTGGCAGTCCTTGAGCCACCGCTGGTCCTTCGCCTCGATGCCCTGCCCGTCGGTGAGGAGCTGTTCCAGTACGCGTGGCCAGACCGCGGCGAGGTCTGCGGGTAGATCGGCCACGGGCACGCTCTCTCATCTCGCTGGGCGGGGCTCACTCTGGGAGGCGACGAGTCCCGCGAATGTGTGATTCTCGGGACGCTCGGGAAGGAACGGGGGTTGAGCCACGGTAATCAGGGCTGGGTGCACCGTACAAGTCGTTGTCCACAGGCTGTGCACGACTGGCCCGATGAGGCCCCCCACGGGCTCGTTTGACCGGATGGCGCAGCCGCGCGTACCGTATCGAGGTCGAGTTGTCGACGGCTGCTGCCGCCTGCCTCCGATGGGCAAGTTCACGCGGTGCACACTCGGGCGTTGCGAGCTTCTCGTGGGCGCACGGTGACAGCCGGTCGACGCTCCCCCACGCCCCGTCTCGACCGAGACTCAAGCTTTCCTGGAGCCCCCGAGTGAGCAAGCGCACTTTCCAGCCGAACAACCGTCGCCGCGCCAAGACCCACGGCTTCCGTCTGCGCATGCGCACCCGTGCCGGTCGTGCGATCGTCGCGAACCGGCGCAGCAAGGGCCGTGCCCGTCTGTCGGCCTGAGCAGCCTGACCACAGGTCCATGACGTGCTGCCTACCGAGCACCGGCTGAGGCGGCGCGAGGACTTCGCGACCGCGGTACGGCGAGGCCGCAAGGCCGGTCGTCCGCTGCTCGTCGTCCACCTGTTTCGTCGTACGGACCCGCACGAGCCGGGGGAGGTCCCTCCCCCGACGCGTGCGGGTTTCGTCGTGAGCAAGGCCGTCGGCGGGGCGACCGTGCGCAACCTCGTGAAGCGCCGCCTGAGGCACCTCATACGCGACCGGCTCGCTTCACTTCCTACGGGTAGCCTGGTGGTCGTACGGGCGCTGCCCGGTGCGGGCACCGCGGACCACGCGGAGTTGGCCCGCGACCTGGACACCGCGTTGCAGCGGTTGCTGGGGAGGGCACCGTGAAATACCCGCTGCTCTGGTTGATCAAGATCTACCAGTGGACCATCAGCCCGATGCTGGGGCCGGTCTGCCGGTACTACCCGTCGTGCTCCCACTACGGATACGGGGCGATCGACCGGCACGGCGCGGTCAAGGGGACGGTGCTCACCGCCTGGCGCATCCTGCGCTGCAACCCGTGGTCGGCCGGTGGCGTCGACCACGTCCCCGCCCGGAAGCGTCCGGTGTGGCACCAGAGGCTTCGTGGCCGCTGGCAGCAGCACCGGACCCAGTCCCACGCCCAAGGAGTCTGATTCGTGGACACGATCCTCGGTCCTCTCTATACCGCTGTTTCCTGGATCATCGTCCAGTTCCACAAGCTGTACAGCCTTGCGTTCGACGAGGACAGCGGTTGGGCCTGGGGTCTGTCCATCGTCTCGCTGGTGATCCTGATCCGTATCTGCCTGATCCCGCTCTTCGTGAAGCAGATCAAGTCGACGCGGAACATGCAGGCGCTCCAGCCGCGGATGAAGGCGATCCAGGAGCGCTACAAGAGCGACAAGCAGCGCCAGTCCGAAGAGATGATGAAGCTCTACAAGGAGACGGGCACCAACCCGCTCTCCAGCTGCCTGCCGATCCTGGCGCAGTCGCCGTTCTTCATCGCGCTCTACCAGGTGCTCAACAAGATCGCCGGCAACCACCCGGTCGGCGTGCTCGACGCGGAGCAGGTGGACAGCGCCCGTAACGCGCACGTCTTCGGCGCCCCGATCGCCGCGAAGTTCATGGACGGCGCCGAGAAGGTCGAGTCGCTGTCGGCCACGCTGGTCGACGTCCGCGTCGTCACCGTCGTCATGATCCTGCTGATGTCGGCGTCGCAGTTCTACACGCAGCGCCAGCTGATGACGAAGAACGTCGACCTGACGGTCAAGACGCCGTTCATGCAGCAGCAGAAGATGCTGATGTACGTCTTCCCCATCATGTTCGCCGTCTTCGGCATCAACTTCCCCGTCGGTGTCCTCGTCTACTGGCTGACCACCAACGTGTGGACGCTCGGGCAGCAGATGTTCGTCATCAAGCGGAACCCGACACCGGGCAGCCTCGCGTTCCAGCAGCGCCAGGAGAAGCTGCGCGCCCAGGGCAAGATCAAGGAAGACCCCGAAGAGGTCCAGGCGAAGAAGGCCGTCGAGGAAGCGCGCGCCAAGCGGACCCAGCCGAAGCGGCAGACCAAGGCGAAGCGGCAGACCACCGTCGCCGGTGGCACCGCGGCGGCCGAGCGGAAGCCGGACCTGGAGAAGCAGCCGCAGGCGTCGGCGGGGGCCAAGCAGACCGCCGCGTCGAAGGCGGAGGTGCGGAAGCCGGCGACCACGCAGAAGGCCGCCGCCCAGGGCCAGGGCAAGTCCGCCTCAGGCCAGAAGAAGCCGCACGGCCAGCAGGGCAAGAAGAAGCCGCAGTCCGCCAAGTCCAAGAAGTAAGAAGGAGTCCATCAGTGACGGAGACGACCTCCGCAGAGGGCACCGACACCCTGTCCCGGCTGGAGCAGGAGGGGGAGATCGCGGCCGACTACCTCGAGGGACTCCTCGACATCGCCGACCTCGACGGTGACATCGACATGGACGTCGAGGCGGACCGGGCCGCGGTGTCGATCATCAGTGACGGCTCCGGGCGCGACCTCCAGAAGCTGGTCGGCCGGGAGGGCGAGGTCCTGGAGGCGCTCCAGGAGCTGACGCGGCTGGCGGTCCACCGGGAGACCGGTGAGCGGAGCCGCCTGATGCTGGACGTCGCGGGCTTCCGCGCGCGGAAGCGCGAGGAGCTGACGGAGCTGGGTACGAAGGCGGCCGAGGAGGCGAAGGGCAACGGCGAGCCGGTGAAGCTGCGCCCGATGACGCCGTTCGAGCGCAAGGTCGTGCACGACGCCGTCGCCGAGGCCGGACTGCGCAGCGAGTCCGAGGGCGAGGAGCCGGAACGCTGCGTGGTAGTGCTTCCGTGAGCCAGGGCCCCGCCGAGGAGCTGCCGCCTGCCCCCGAGGTCGCGCGGGAGTTCTTCGGCGCTTCCTTTTCGGCGGCGCAGCGGTACGGCGAGCTGCTCGCCGACGTGGGCGTGCGACGCGGACTGATCGGCCCGCGCGAGGTGCCCCGGCTCTGGGAGCGGCACCTGCTGAACTGCGCGGTGCTGGGCGAGCTGGTGCCGGAGGGCGTGACGGTCTGCGACGTCGGTTCGGGCGCCGGACTGCCGGGTATCCCCCTGGCGCTCGTACGGCCGGACCTGCGGATCACGCTGCTGGAGCCGCTGCTCCGGCGGACGACGTTCCTCCAGGAGGTCGTCGAGGTGCTCGGCCTGGAGCATGTGACGGTCGTGCGCGGGCGGGCCGAGGAGGTGCTGGGCACGTTGCCGCCGGTGCAGGTGGTGACGGCCCGCGCGGTGGCGCCGCTGGACCGGCTCGCGGGCTGGGGCGTGCCGCTGCTGCGGCCGTACGGCGAGATGCTGGCCATCAAGGGGGACACCGCCGCGGAGGAGCTGAAGGGCGCCCGTGCGGCGCTGCACAAGCTCGGCGTCGTCGACACCTCGGTCATCCAGGTCGGTGCCGGCGTGGTGGACCCGCAGGCGACGATCGTACGGGCGGAGGTCGGGGAGAGCCCCGGCGGTGTGCGGTTCGCCGCGAAGCGCGCCAAGGCCGCGAAGACGGCCCGGGGCAAGCGGCGGCGCCAGCGCTGAGCGCGGATGCGGACCCCGGCAGGGGTTGAAGTGAGCGGCACAGGGAGGGCCCGGGATTCCGGGCCCTTCGTCATGAGGCGGTGTCTGGTGGCAGGCGCCCGGTGCTGGGCGACCGGTTGGTCCGCGTTACTCCATAAAAGCGCTTAGCTTACGCATGGGCGGAGTGTCGCCGTGGTCGGTGAGCGCTGCGCCTGCATGGTGTTTCACGTGAAACGACGCTCTCTCCTGCAAGGAATCATCAGTCGTGGGCGTGCGGCGGCTGCTCCACGTGCCCGTACTCACCGAGGAACGCCTTCTGTGGCGGATTCATCCACAGGGAAGAGGGGCTCGCTGGTTCGCGACCCCGAAAGCATGGCAGGCTTTGAACCTCAAAGAGGTCTTGCCGAGGAGAGTGAACCGTTGCGGTCCGACGCCAACTTCGCGGGGCCGATGGCCGATCCGGTCCCCGGTCCCCGTACCGAATCCACGGACGTTTCACGTGAAACGCCACCTCCGATGGACGCTGCCCCCAGCTTCGCTGCCCAACCGCCGACTCCGGCCGGTCAGACGCCGCAGCTGGTGGGCAGAGCCGCCCAGCAGGTCGTCGAGGCGATGCATCAGGCCGGTGAACGGCTGCCCAGACCCGAGCGCACGCGCGTGATGGTCGTCGCCAACCAGAAGGGCGGCGTCGGCAAGACCACCACCACCGTGAACCTCGCCGCCTCCCTGGCGTTGCACGGTGCACGCGTACTCGTGGTCGACCTCGACCCGCAGGGAAACGCCTCGACCGCGCTGGGCATCGACCACCACTCCGAGGTGCCGTCGATCTACGACGTACTGGTCGAGAGCAAGCCCCTGTCGGAGGTCGTGCAGCCCGTACCGGATGTGGAAGGTCTCTTCTGCGCCCCCGCCACCATCGACCTCGCCGGTGCGGAGATCGAGTTGGTGTCCCTGGTGGCCAGAGAGAGCCGCTTGCAGCGGGCCATCGAGGCGTACGAGCAGCCGTTGGACTACATCCTCATCGACTGCCCGCCCTCCCTCGGTCTCCTCACGGTCAACGCCCTTGTCGCCGGTGCGGAGGTGCTGATCCCGATCCAGTGCGAGTACTACGCGTTGGAAGGGCTCGGCCAGCTCCTCCGCAACGTCGATCTGGTCCGTGGTCACCTCAACCGGGACCTGCGTATCTCGACGATCCTCCTCACCATGTACGACGGCCGCACACGGTTGGCGTCCCAGGTGGCTGAGGAGGTGCGCAGCCACTTCGGCAGCGAGGTGCTGCGGACGAACATCCCGCGTTCGGTCCGTATCTCGGAGGCGCCGAGCTACGGGCAGACGGTGCTGACTTACGATCCTGGTTCCAGCGGCTCGCTCTCCTATCTGGAGGCGGCCCGTGAGATCGCCCTGCGCGACCCGAGCGCGCAGTCGGAACAGCCACAGCAGCAGAGCCTCGCGGAGGGGAACCAGTGAGCGATCGACGTAGGGGACTGGGGCGGGGGCTCGGCGCGCTGATTCCGGCCGCGCCGAAGCCGTCGGACGAGGCCGATGCCGGCGCTTCGGGCGGCCGGGGTTCCACGTCGCCTTCGGCGGTGCCGGTGCTGACACCGGAACGCGGAGTGGCGGCGGCGAAGGTCACCACGCTGCCCGACAGTGGCGCGGCGGCCGGTGTTCCACGTGAAACAGCTGCGGCCCAGCCGGGACGACAGGTGGACGGGGCGTCCGAGGGAGCACGGGCTGGGGAGCCCGCGGTGCTGTCCGGCAGCGAACCGGGCGCGCACTTCGCGGAGTTGCCGCTCGATTCGATCACGCCCAACCCGCGGCAGCCGCGCGAGGTGTTCGACGAGGACGCGCTCGCCGAGCTGGTCGCGTCCATCACGGAGGTGGGTCTGCTCCAGCCCGTGGTGGTACGGCAGTTGGCGCCGGGCCGCTACGAACTCATCATGGGCGAGCGCCGCTGGCGTGCCTGCCGTGAGGCCGGGCTCGAAGCGATCCCCGCGATCGTACGGGCCACGGATGACGAGAAGCTGCTGCTGGACGCCCTGCTGGAGAACCTGCACCGGGCGCAGCTCAACCCGTTGGAGGAGGCGGCGGCGTACGACCAGCTGCTCAAGGACTTCAACTGCACGCACGACCAGCTGGCCGACCGCATCGGGCGGTCCCGTCCGCAGGTGTCCAACACACTGCGGCTGCTCCGCCTCTCTCCCTCCGTCCAACGTCGGGTCGCCGCCGGGGTGCTGTCGGCCGGTCATGCGCGAGCCCTGCTCTCGGTGGACGACAGCGATGAGCAGGACCGCCTGGCGCACCGCATCGTGGCGGAGGGCCTGTCGGTACGGGCCGTCGAGGAGATCGTCACGCTCCTCAACTCCGACCCGAAGAGCACGCCCAAGTCCAAGGGGCCGCGAGCGGGGAAGCGGGTCTCGCCCTCGCTCGACCAGCTCGCGGGGCGTCTCTCGGACCGGTTCGAGACACGCGTGAAGGTCGACCTCGGGCAGAAGAAGGGCAAGATCGTCGTCGAGTTCGCGTCGATGGACGACCTGGACCGGATTCTGGGCCAGCTGGCACCGGGCGAGGGTCGTGTCCTCGCACAGCAGCTGTCAGCCGAGGACGTCGACGCTGACGTGGAGCAGGCCGCCGCCTCGGAGCGCGGCACGGCGGACGACGGGGACGACGCCCGGCAGTGACGCGAGGAACTGACGCCCCATGGATACGATGTGTCCATGGGGCGTCAGCTTGTTCCGCTCACTCTGGACAACCTCCCGGACCTGCCGAAGCGCTGCCGTGAGTGCGTCTTCTGGGAGCTGGACCCGGTCAACGGCGAAGCCGCGATCAAGGGGGGCCGTCCGGATCTGGAGAAGGAGTCCTGGATCTCGGGCGTGCTGCTGGAATGGGGCTCGTGCGGACGTGTCGTCTACGTGGACGACGTGGCGGTCGGCTTCGTGCTGTACGCGCCGCCCGCGTACGTACCGCGTTCCGTCAACTTCCCCACGAGTCCCGTGTCCCCCGACGCCGTGCAGCTGATGACCGCGTGGCTGATGCCGGGATACCAGGGGCAGGGGCTGGGGCGGGTGATCGTGCAGACCGTGGCCAAGGACGTTCTGCGGCGCGGCTTCAAGGCCATCGAGGCGTTCGGTGACGCGCGGTGGAAGGAACCGGGGTGTCTGCTGCCGGCCGATCATCTTCTGGCGGTGGGCTTCAAGACCGTCCGGCCCCACTTCGCGTACCCCCGGCTGAGGCTGGAGCTGCGGTCGACGGTCTCTTGGAAGCAGGATGTCGAACGGGCGCTGGACCAGCTGCTGGGCGCGGTGCAGAAGGAGCCCGCGCTCCGGCCGCTGTGAGGGCGGCTCCGGAAATACGAAACGGGACCCGTCCCTGAGGACGGGTCCCGTTTCACGTGAAACGATCAGCCGATGAAGTCGGCCAGGTCGCGCTCCAGGGCGGCCTTCGGCTTCGCGCCGACGATGGTCCGTACGACCTCGCCGCCCTTGTAGACGTTCATCGTCGGGATGGACATGATGCCGTACTTGGCGGCCACGGCGGGGTTCTCGTCGATGTTGAGCTTGACGACCGTCAGCGCCTCGCTGTTCTCCGCGGCGATCGCTTCGAGTGACGGCGCGATCTGACGGCACGGACCGCACCAGGCGGCCCAGAAGTCGACCAGCACGGGCTTGTCGCTGTTGAGGACCAGCTCCTCGAAGTTGGCGTCGGTCGCGGTCACGGTGGCACCGGCCATGGTAGTTCTCCTCTTTTCCTGTGTGTCTCTATGTCTGTGCGGGCGAAGGGCTACAGCGGTAGCCGGGTCAGACGGCGGCGACCTTGTCCGGCTCGGGGGTCGACTCCGGCGAGGAGGCGCCGTCGGCCAGGGCGGCGAGATACCGCTCGGCGTCCAGAGCGGCGGAACATCCGGTGCCCGCCGCGGTGATCGCCTGCCGGTACGTGTGGTCCACGACGTCACCGGCCGCGAACACGCCGGGGACCTTCGTCCGGGTCGAGGGCGAGTCGACCACCAGGTAGCCCTCGTCGTCGAACTCGAGGACGCCCTCGAAGAGTTCCGTACGCGGGTCGTGGCCGATGGCGACGAACAAGCCGGTGGCCGCGAGTGCGGAGGTCTCGCCCGTCGTCGTGTCGCGCAGAGTCAGGCTGGCCAGCTTGCCGTCCTTGTCGTGGATCTCCGCGACCTCGCTGTTCCACGCGAAGTTGATCTTCGGGTCGGCGAAGGCACGCTCCTGCATCGCCTTCGAGGCGCGCAGGGTGTCCCGACGGTGGACGATGGTGACGGTCTTGGCGAAGCGGGAGAGGAACGTGGCCTCCTCCATCGCGGTGTCGCCGCCGCCGACCACGACGATGTCCTGCTCGCGGAAGAAGAAGCCGTCACACGTGGCGCAGTACGAGACACCGCGTCCGGACAGCTCGTCCTCCTGGGGGAGACCGAGCTTGCGGTGCTGCGAGCCGGTGGACACGATCACCGTACGGGCCCGGTGCACGGTGCCCTCGGAGTCGGTGACCGTCTTGATCTCACCCGAGAAGTCGACGGCGGAGACGTCGTCGGCGACCAGCTCCGCGCCGAAACGCTCCGCCTGCGCGCGCATCTGGTCCATCAGGTCCGGGCCGAGGATGCCCTCGCTGAAGCCGGGGAAGTTCTCCACCTCGGTCGTGTTCATGAGCGCGCCACCAGCGGTGACCGAGCCCTCGAAGACAAGGGGCTTCAGCGACGCGCGGGCGGTGTAGAGCGCGGCGGTGTAGCCCGCGGGCCCCGAACCGATGATGATCACGTTACGGACGTCGCTCACAGGAGCCTTCCTTGTCTGCCGACTGCGGGTCTGGATTGCTTGGCAAGGCTTTCACCCCACCCAACCGATCCTACGGGGGAGACATTCCCGTACGGCAGCGGTGCACCCGGACGAGGTGCCGGAGTCGTACGCCGACGGCTCGGCCCGGCGCTCCTCGGCCGAAGCCGGAGTGCGCCGGGCCGAGCCGGGCCACCGCCGTCGGGCGGATCAGTCGCGCGCGTACGTGTGCTTCGTGAGGACCTCGCCCGGCTTCCCCTCGGCGGAGGCCGAGACGCAGCCGGGGTCGACGACGTACGCGTCCACGTAGCGGGAGTCACCGGAGTGCGGCAGGACGACCAGATACGCGGCGCTGCCCTTGTACTGTGCGGCCGGATCCACGGCGAGAGGCGCCTCGGCGCGGCCGATGCCCTCCCGTACGCAGCTGGGCAAGGTGGTGGCTCCGTCGCCCCGGAGCGGGGTGCCTTCGCCGGGCGTCGGGTTCGTCTCGGCCTTCGGCGCACTGGACGAACCCGGAGCGAAGTCGCTCTCGTTGACCAGGGCGCGTACCTGCTTGCCAAGAGCGTCCGTACTGCTCTCCTGGTTGTCGCCCGAGGAGTTCTTCGGGGGCGAGCCGCCGTCCGCCGTCTGGGAGCTGTCGGACGAGCCGCCCGAGACACCCTGCACGATGACGGCGCCGAGTCCGAGGGCGGCCATGGCACCCGCGGCGGCGAGCAGGGTCGTACGCCACCGGCGCGGTGCGCGGCTCCGGCCGGGGCCGGTGGTCGCGTGCGAACGTCCGGGGGGTCGGCTCGCGCTGCGACGGCCCGTTTCACGTGAAACATCGCCCCGTGCTGCGACGTGCCCGGAGATCCGGTCCGCCGGTGCCACGACGTCGGACACCGTCTCCGTTTCACGTGAAACGGCGCCGTCGCCGCCGTCGGTGGATTCGTGCGACGCGGCGGCGTTCAGCAGGGCCTCCGCCGCGAGTGCCGCGTCGATGCGCTGCGCGACGTCCTCCGGCATTCTCGCCGGGCCCGGTACGGAGCCGAGGAGGCCGCGGATCTCGTCGAGGGACGCTCTCACGTCGGCACAGAGCGGGCAGCCCGCGAGGTGGGCGCGGAGGACGCTACTGCGTTCCGCGTCCAGTTGGCCCTCGGTGAGCGCCGAGATCTCCTCGACTTCGGGATGTTCGTCCGTGCCGAACGGAATCGAAGGGGATGTCATGTGCCGGTGCCACCTCCGCCCTTCACTGCGCCTGACCCACGGAAACCCTTCCGGATACTTCTCGAGGGTGGGACGGATGCCGCCCCGCCCGGGTTCCCTCCCTCGTCGGGTGGAGGGGATTCGTCTCGTACGGAGCCGTCCGGCCGCAGGTGCGACACCAGCGGGAGCAGCCGGGCGCGCCCCCGGGCACAGCGGCTCTTCACGGTGCCCACCGCCGTGTCCAGGACGGCGGCCGCCTCGGCCACCGGATAGCCCTGCATGTCGACGAGGACGAGTGCCGCGCGCTGTTCCACCGGGAGCTGCGCGAGTGCGGCGAGGAGCTGGCGGTGGAGGTCCTGCCGTTCGGCGGGGACGGCCGCGGACTCCTCGGGGTCGAGGAGCTGCTCCAGGCGTTCCGTGTCGTCCGTGGGCGAGCTGCGTCGCGACGCGGCCTTGCGGACGCGGTCGAGGCAGGCGTTCACGGTGATGCGGTGCAGCCAGGTCGTGACGGCCGACTGGCCGCGGAACGTGTGCGCCGCGCGGTACGCCGAGATCAGCGCGTCCTGCACCGCGTCGGCCGCCTCCTCCCGGTCCCCCAACGTCCGCAGGGCCACGGCCCAGAGCCGGTCGCGGTGCCGTCGGACGATCTCCCCGAACGCATCGGGGTCCCCCGCGACATGTCGCGCCAGCAGTTCCCGGTCATCCGGTGCGGCAGTGCCCGGAGCGGACGCGCGCGCACCGTCGTCGGTCATCCTGGCAGCACCCCCTTCCGTCGCTCCGCCGGCCGGTCACGCACGGCGGTCCTGCACGGAGGTCAGCCCGAGACGCTGACTTCCGTGATGCGGCCACGGTAGTTCCCGTCGGTCGCCAGCGGGAGCTTGGTGAGCCAGACCAGAACGTACCGCGTGGTGACCGGCTTCTCCGCCTCGTAGGCGAGGCTTTCGCCGGTCTTCGCGGTGAGCTTGCGGAAACCGTCGTACGAGGCGGGCATGGTGGTCGTCCCCTCGGGCGCGGCAAGCAGCTCGGCGGACGTCTGCCCCTGGAACTGCACCTTCACGCCTCCGACATCCTGGGCCTTCCCGAGGTCCAGGATCAGCCCGACGCCGGGCTTGAGCTTGCCGAAGTCGGGCTGGCCGTAGTAGTTCCGCGTGTACCAGAACGTGTCGGGGTCGCCGTCGTACGCGTCCGGAACGGTCGCCGGATTCTCCGAGCCGTCGCCCATCGGATCGAAGTCCTTGGCCTCGACGATCTTGATGGGGGTGTTGCCCACGGGCTCCTGGTCGGCCTGCTCCGACTGGCCGGAGCCGCCGGAGGTGTCGCCGTTCATCAGGGTGTCGGCGACCTGCCAACTGCCCAGCCCCAGCGCCACGATGAGCAGCGCGGAGACGCCCCACTTCAGCGCCTTGCCCGTACGGCCCGGCAGCGCGGGCGGTGTGGCCTCGGGCGGAACCGCCCCCGGCCCGCCGCCCATCCGGCCGCCCGCGGCGTACACGCCCTGCTGGCGCGTCGTGCGCTGGTACGGCGGGGGGACGTCGAAGCTCTGCTCCGGCGGACGGATACGGGGAAGGGCGGCGACGGCCGTACGCAGCTCCTCCGGGGTCGCGCACGGCTGCTCCTGCCGGGACGCGGTGGCGCCGTCGTTGACGAGCGCGCGCATCGCCAGCTCGGACAGGCCGCGGTGGACGCCCGCCCGGACCTGCTCGGGCGGCAGCAGCGTCCCCATGTCGAGGCTGCCGACGCCGCCGAGGCCGTACGCGTCCTCCTCGTACGGCCAGCGCTGCGTCAGCGCGGCGTACAGCAGGGCGCCGATCGCCTCGGTGTCGGTGCGCTGCGGGTGCTCACTGGTGGTGCCGCGGAGGGCGGCGCTCACGGCGAGGCCGCGGACGCGGTACTGACCGGAGCCGGTGCGCAGGACGGATCCCGGGGTGAGGCGCAGATGCGCCAGCCCCTCGCGGTGCGCGGCGGTGAGCGCCTGCGCGAGCTGGGACACCAGTTCGTACGCCTCGTGGGCGGGGAGCGGGGCGGCCGCGAGGACCTCGGTCAGCGGGGTGGCGTCGGAGAGCCACTCGTGCACGACGTAGACGAGGTCGTCGTCCTCGACGGCGTCCAGGACCTGGACGAACCGGGGGTCGCCGAGGAGCGCGGCGGAGCGGGCGGCGGCGAGCACCGGGCGGGCGCGCGGGTGGTCGGAGGGGAGCAGGTGGACGCCGACGGCGCGGCGCAGCTTCTCGTCGACGGCGCGCCAGCTGCTGAAGCCGTCGAGGCGGGTGACGCACTCCTCCAGGCGGTAGCGCTTGGCGAGCTTGTGCCCGCTGTGCAGCTCGGGTGGCGCGAGGGGAGCGGCAGTGGTGGTGGCGGCGGGCGCGGACGCGGTGGTGGGGGCGTCGGCGGTGGACGCGGAGGTGGTGTCGGCGGTGGCCGTCGGGCCCGCGACGGACGGCGCCACGAGCGTCGGGGCGACCGCGTCGATCGGGGCGGTCGGCGCTTGGCCGTCGGCCGGGGCGAGCTGTGCGGTACGGGCGTCGCCGTCGTCGGCAGTCGTGGTGACGGTGGCGGTGGCGGTGGTGGTGGCGTCGGAACCGGTCGCACCGCCACGGGCTTCCGCCTCGGGCTCCGCTTCCGGGATCGGCTCCAGCGGTGTCGTGGGAGCGGTCTCAGCTGACCCGTTCGTGTCCCCGTGCTCCGGCTCCCCGCGTCGCGCGCCGTCGCGGTCGGCGTCCCCGCGCTCCGCCGCCGCGCTCCCCCCGGACGTTCCGTCCGCCGCGCGCTCCGTGCGGTCCCTGCCGTTGTGCCCTTCGGTCGAACCGTCGCCCGTGGCTCCGCCCGTCTCGCCGGACTGCGGCATCTGCTCACCGCTGGTGCTGGCCACGTCGACGGCAGCTGTGCTCCGTTCCGCCACCGTCGTTCCTGCCTCCCCATTCCATTGCGGCCGTTTCCGAGGAACAGCCGGATCCCATTGTGCCTACGGTCCGCCGTTATGCACGACACACGGTGGCGGTCGATGGTTGTGCTCGCGCCCCGCCTTACCGGGTCATCTGCCGAGTCTGCCCCGGACCATGCCGACCATGGCGTTCATCTCCTCGATGCGCATCCGCTTGCCCGCCAGGACGAAGACGACGCCCAGCGTCAGCCCGCCCGCGAGCAGCGAGCACACCGATCCGATCAGCCCGCTGCCCAGCGCGCCCGTCACGGCGTACGCGGCGCCGCCCGACGCCAGGGCCGCCGGGACGCTGGCGCCGCACAGCCGGGCGAAGGTGCGGACGACGCGTGCGCCGTCCAGGTCGCCGCCGAGCCGGGCGCTGAGCCGCCGCCAGGCGATGCGTACGCCGATGATGTACGCCAGCCCGTACGACGCCGCCATGCCGACGACCGCCCAGCGGGCGGGCAGCAGCAGGAAGCACAGTCCGGAGGCGGCGGCGTTGACGACGGCCACGATGACGGTGTTGTAGAAGGGCGTGCGCGTGTCCTCGTACGCGTAGAAGGCGCGGAGCACGATGTACTGCACCGAGTACGGGATGAGGCCGAGGCCGAAGGCCATCAGCATGTAGCCGATGGCCCGCGCGCCGTCCGCGCCCGCCGAGCCGAAGATGAACGTGCACATCGGGATGCCGAGGGCGACGAAGCCGAAGGCGATGGGCACGATGGCGACGGCCGAGTTCCGCAGGCCCTGCGAGATGTCGTCGCGCACGGCGCCGGTGTCGCCGTCGCTGGCGGCGCGCGCCAGCCGCGGCAGCAGCGCCGCCATCACCGAGACGGTGATGATCGCGTGCGGCATGGTCCAGATGAGCTGCGCGTTCGAGTACGCGATGTAGTTGGTGCCGGGGTGGCCGTCGTCGGAGGCGACGTCACCGGCCCAGGTGGACAGCTGCGTGACGACGAGGACCCCGGCCTGGTTGGCGAGGACGAACGCCACGGTCCACTTGGCGAGCTTCGCCGCCCGCCCGAGGCCGTGCCCGCGCCAGTCGAAGCGCGGCCTGATCCGGAAGCCGGCGGCGCGCAGGTACGGGACCATCGCCAGCGACTGCGTGACCAGGCCCAGCAGGGTGCCCACGCCCAGCAGCCGTACGCCCTCGGGCGGGATCGTCTCCACGTCCAGCGCGGAGTGGCTGGCGGAGCCGTACACCCAGAGGAAGAGGGCGATGGTGAAGATGATGACGACGTTGTTGAGGACCGGCGTCCACATCATCGCGCCGAAGCGGCCGCGGGCGTTGAGGATCTGGCCCATGACGACGTGGATGCCCATGAAGAAGATCGACGGCAGGCAGTAGCGGACGAAGGTGACGGCGATCTCGTTCGACTGCGGGTCGTTCGCGATCTTCACCGACATCAGCTTGACCAGGACCGGCGCGGCGACCACGGCGACCACGGCGAGCACGCCGAGGATGACGGCGACCAGCGTCAGCAGGCGGTTGGCGTACGCCTCGCCGCCGTCCTCGTCCTCCTTCATGGCGCGGACGAGCTGCGGCACGAAGACGGAGTTGAGGCCTCCGCCGACGGTGAGGATGTAGATCATCGTGGGCAGCGTGATGGCCAGCTGGTACGTGTCACCGAGGGTCGTCGCGCCGAGCGCCACGAGGATCAGCGCGGAGCGGACGAAGCCGGTGAGCCGGGACACCATGGTGCCCGCCGCCATGATGGCGCTGGACTTGAGCAGCCCGGCGGCCTTGCCCCCGGAACGCGGCGGCTCCGGTGCCGGTGCCTCGGTACGGCCCGGCCCGTCGCCGGAGGGGGGCGGGGCGCCGGTCGCGGCGGGGTCGCCCGGCGGGCGGGAGCTGGCGGGCTGCTGGTCGCGGAAGAGGTGCGCGAACGCGTCCTCCGGGTTCGGCTTGGTGCCCGACGGCGCGCCGTACCCGCCGCCGGGGTCCTGCTCGTAGCCGTGGCCCGCGCCGCCGTGCGGCATGCGCGGTGCCTGGGTCAGCAGGTCGTCGAGGCCCGTGAACTGGACGGTCGCCGGGTCGTCGCCGTACGGCATGTACTGCGAGACGCCCTCGGTGTGCGGCGGCGTCGGCGCGGGTGCCCAGTGGCGCGGGTCGGGGCCGTACGGGCCCGGGGGCGGCGGCTGGTACTGCTGCGCGCGCGGGTCGTGGTGGGGCGGCTGCTGGGGCGGAGGTTGCCGGTCGTGGGGCCGCAGGTGGTGCGTCGCCTGGTCCGGCGAGGGGCCGCCGAGGTACGGGTCGCGCTTGTACGCCTCCTCGCCGTACGCGCCCTGCGGGTACGGGTCCGGGTCCGGGGCGTAGGCGTTCTGCCCGTGGCCGCCCTGCGCGTACGGGTCCGGCCCGTACGCGTCGCGGGCGTACGGGTCCTGGCCGTACGGGTCCCCGCCCCGCGGCGGCCCGCCGTACGGGTCGTGGTCGAACTGCCCCTGCCCGTGCGGGTCCTGACCGTAGCCCGCGCGGGGGTCGGGGGCGTACGGGTCCTGGGCGTGGTCGCCGCGCGGATCGCCGTACTCCGGGTGCGGGGGCCGGGCGTACGGGTCGTCGGCGTAGGGCTGCTGCGCATACGGGTCGTCGGGCGGCTGATGGCCGCCACCACGATCACCGTCGTACGGCGCGTTCATCTTCGCTACCTACCCCTGCCCGTGCTCGGCCAGCTGACTCAACGGTCCACTTTCTCACCCGTGTCCCGCGGGCCGCTGCTTTCCCCGGAGGTGTCCGCGCCCCGCTCACCCGGGTGCTCGGGCGGGTGCCCGGACACCTCCGACGGTGAAGAGGACGGTTCCGAGGGGGTGTTCGGCTCCCGTACCGACCCGGCCGCCGGGGCGGCGCCGACACTTCCGGTGGCGTCCGCGTCCGGCTCCGGCCGCGTGTCGGCGGCTTCCGGGGCCTCGGGGGCCGTGCCGGTCTCCGCGCCCGCCTCCGCCGTCGCGTCCTCCGCCGCGCTGCGGCGCTTGCGCTGCGTGTACATCCGGATGCCCGCCAGGACCACGAGCAGCACGCCCACCGCGATCACCAGCAGCACCGTCGAGGTGATGGAGGTGACCTTGACCTGGAACGTCATCGGGGGACCGTACGGCTTGCCCTCCTTGGTGTAGAGCTGCGCGGTCACGGTCGTGAGGCCGTTGGCCTTGGCGGTCGAGCCGAACTTCACCGACTGGCTGTGCCCGCCGGTGACGACCACGGGCTGCTCGTCCCCGACCTCCAGACCGATGGTGCGGCTCGACGTGAGCCGCAGGACCAGGCCGTTGACGTCCTGGCGCAGGTTGTTCTGCACCGTGACGGGGATCGTGGCGCTGCGCCCGGACAGCGTCAGGTCGGACTTGGGGATCAGGCCGACCTCCTCGGTGAGGTCGTCGAGGTAACTCTGCACGGAAGCGCGGAAGTTCGCGGCGTCGGTGCGCTCCCCGCGCCAGGAGTTGGAGATCTCCCGGTCTATGGCGTTCCCGAACGGGGGCATCACACGGTCCTTGCGGGACAGGATCTCGCTGAAGTCCGCCAGCTTGACCTGCGTCCGCTGGATCTGCTCGAACGCGCTCGTCGGCAGCTCCTGCCCGCGCAGCGCCCTCGGGTACTCGCCGCCGCCCGGCACCGTACGCCGCGCCGCCGGGTCCGGCTTGGCCTTCGCCGCCTCGGTGAGGTCGACGGCCTGCGTCCAGCCGCCACCGCCGGAGAGCGCCTCGACCGCCTGCGCCATCGCCCGTACCTGCGAACCGGTCGGCATCCGCTGCGGTGCGACGACGATGCTGCGCTGCTGGTTCGGCACCTGGTCCGCGATGGCCAGGGTCTCGGCGAGGAACTGCTGCACCGCCTGCGTGGACGCCCCGGCGCCCGACAGGTCCCGGTCGAACGCCGTCGACAACCGGTGGTCGGCCACCACGGCGGTGGTGCCGCCGCCGATCGGCCGCGCGGCCGTCGGGGTGTACGGGACGCCGCCGCTCTCCTGGAAGCTGTCGCTGCGCCCGATGACGTGGTGCGCGCCGCCGGACGTCGCGACCTGGACGACGGACGAGTCGAGCGCGCCCTCGTACGGCCAGGCGAAGTCCGTGCTGGGCTTGGTGTGCAGGATGACCTCGACGGTGTCCGACGCCAGCTCCGTCGCGGGCCGCAGCCGGCTCAGCGCGCCCGGCACGGCGCGCCCGCGGTGCGCGAGGGACGCCAGGTCGGGGTCGGCGAACGGCAGCGCGACGACCTTCTTGCCGCGGACCGCGTCCTGGAGGTCCTTCAGCCACTGTCTCGCGGCGGCCTGCCCCTTGCCCGGCTCGCCCTCGTCGCCGGTCCGCACCTCGTACGACTTCGTCATGGCGTCGACGCTCGCCAGCAGGTCCGGGTCGACGACCCAGGTCACCGGCAGGTCGGCGCCCAGCTCCACCATCTGCTGGAGGCGACCGCCGGGGCCGATCGCCTCGGCCAGGTCGTCGTCGCGGAAGACGGACGTCTGCTGCTCGTCGGACTCGGTGCGGGCGGTGAGGTGGGAGGTGGAGACGAGCGGCCAGAGGTACGTCAGCTTCGTCTTCGGGGAGGACGCGGACGTCCGCCAGGGCAGGAACGTCCGCTCCACGCCCATGACCTGGTCGTACGGCTGCGCCTTGGTGTGCGCGGTGAGGGTCACGCTCAGCTGGTAGACGCCGCTGCCACCGAGGTCGAGGTCCCCGACGGGCACCTTCATGCTGAACTTCCGCGAGACGCCCGCCGGGAGCAGCGCCGTCTTCGCGCGGTGGCCGTCGACCGCGGTGCCGTCCGCGCCCGGCGCGTACCCCTTGCGGCGCGCGACCTCGTCGATCGCGCTGCGGCTGTTCATGGCGGGGCCGACGCGGAGGCCGATCTCGCCGCTGCTCACGGCCCGGTCGCTCTTGTTGGTGACCGTGCCGGAGACGGTGAGGGTGTCGCCCTTTCCGGGGACGGAGGGGGTCAGCCGGTCGAGGGAGATCTCCGTCGTACGGGAGCCGGTCGGCGCGTTCTGCCGCTTCTGCGCGGTGAGTTGGGCGCCCGTCTGCTGCCGCGCGTCCTGCCGCGCCGCCCCCGCCGTCCGTACGGCCTCCTGGGCCGCTGCCTGGGGCCGCGTCTGCGGCCGGGCGTCGGGAGAGGCGGCGGTGGCGGTCCCGGCCGGGAGAAGGGCGCACAGCAGCGGCACGGAGACGAGCGCGGACACCGCCGCCCGCCGCAGTCTGCCGCGGGCGGGAGCGGTCGGGGTGCCTCGCATCTCAGCCGCCTCGGCCACGCTTGTCCGTCCCGTCGTTCCGTCGTGGGTGTGTGGTGGTCCTGAGCCCCTGATGGTAACGATCCCCATCGGCGCGAAGTGCCGGGGCCGTCTCCCCGCGGTCCATGATCCACCGGGGGACGCCCGGACACGGCCCGGCAGAGGTCAACGTAACCTGTTCTGCTGTGCCGAACGCCAACGATGACAGCCAGCAGACAGAGCAGCGGCCCCCGCGGTCCGCGCGGCCCGAGGGCTCCGGTCGCACCGGGCAGCCCACGGAGCCCGCGAGTGAGCGGGGTGAGCAGGACGAGCGGGGTGAGCAACCCCAGGCCGCCGCCCAGGAGCTGAGCGGGGCACAACGGCGGGCCGTGAGCGAGCTGCTGCGGGTGTCCCCCGTCGCCGACGACCTCGCCCGCCGCTTCGCGCGGGCCGGGCACACGCTGGCGCTCGTCGGCGGTTCCGTACGGGACGCGCTGCTGGGACGGCTCGGCAACGACCTGGACTTCACCACGGACGCGCGTCCCGAGCAGGTCCTCGCACTGGTGCGGCCGTGGGCGGACGCGGTGTGGGAGGTGGGGATCGCGTTCGGCACCGTCGGCTGCAAGAAGTACGGGCCGGGCGCGGGCGACGCGCGGCAGCGGTTCGACATCGAGATCACGACGTACCGTTCCGAGGCGTACGACCGCATGTCGCGCAAACCGGAAGTGTCCTACGGCGACACGATCGAGGACGATCTGGTCCGCCGGGACTTCACGGTCAACGCGATGGCCGTGACGCTGCCGGAGAAGACGTTCGTCGACCCGTACGGCGGGCTGGACGACCTGGCGAGGCGGGTGTTGCGTACGCCGGGGGCGCCGGAGGACTCGTTCTCGGACGACCCGCTGCGGATGATGCGGGCGGCGCGGTTCGCCGCGCAGCTGGACTTCGAGGTGGCCGACGACGTCGTGGCCGCGATGACGGCGATGGCGGAACGCGTCGACATCGTGTCCGCGGAGCGGGTGCGCGACGAGTTCAACAAGCTGCTCCTGGCGCCCCGTCCGCGCAAGGGGCTGCGGCTGCTGGTGGACACCGGGCTCGCCGCGCGGACGGTGCCGGAGATCCCGGCGCTGCGGCTGGAGCGGGACGAGCACCACCGACACAAGGACGTGTACGAGCACTCGCTGATCGTGCTGGAGCAGGCGATCGACCTGGAGGAGGACGGCCCCGACCTCACGCTCCGGCTCGCCGCGCTGCTGCACGACATCGGCAAGCCGAGGACGCGGCGCTTCGAGTCCGACGGCCGGGTCTCGTTCCACCACCACGAGGTGGTGGGCGCGAAGATGACGCGGAAGCGGATGACCGCGCTCAAGTACTCCAACGAGCTGGTGAAGGACGTCTCCCGGCTGGTCGAGCTGCATCTGCGTTTCCACGGCTACGGCACGGGAGAGTGGACCGACTCGGCGGTGCGCCGGTACGTACGGGACGCGGGCCCGCTGCTCGCGCGGCTGCACAAGCTGACGCGTTCGGACTGCACGACGCGTAACAAGCGGAAGGCGGCAGCGCTTTCGCGCGCGTACGACGGGCTGGAGGAGCGCATCGCGCGGCTCCAGGAACAGGAGGAGCTGGACTCGATCCGGCCCGACCTGAACGGGAACGAGATCATGCAGGCGCTGGACCTGGCGCCGGGCCCGGACGTCGGCAAGGCGTACCAGCACCTCCTCGAACTGCGGTTGGAGCACGGGCCGCTGGGGCGGGAGGCGGCGGTGGCGGCGCTCAAGGAGTGGCAGGCCGCGCGGGAGAGCTGAGCGGCCCGCACGGACAACGCGACGGGCGGGGGCGGTGTTTCACGTGAAACACCGCCCCCGCCCGTGTGCTCGGGGTCCCCGGCCGTCCCGCGTCGCGGGCTCGGTCAGCTGGGCTTGTGGGGCTCCAGGCAGAGCGTGAAGAGCACGTCGCTGCCCTTGGTCTCGCTGTACTGCGCGTACTTCTCGCGGTCGCAGTCGGCCTTGCCGTCATGCTTCACGGCGACCTTGTACTCCGCGTCGGAGGAGGAGCAGTCCACGACCTCGACGTCGGGGGACATGTCCGTGCCCCGGTTGATGACGCAGTCGCCCTTCTCCGCCTGGTCGGCGTCGTCCTGACCGGCTATGTACGCGCCACCGGCCACCAGGAGCGCGACGGCCACGCCGACGCCGATGAGTATCTTCTTGGCCTTTCCGCCGCGGGGCGGAACGGGCGGCGGCGCCATCGGCACGCCACCGGGCTGGCCGTACGGCTGCGGGCCCTGCTGCGCGTAAGGGTTCTGACCCTGCTGCGGCGACTGTCCGGCTTGCTGGCCGTACGGCTGCTGCGGCTGCCCGTAGGGGGACTGTCCCGGCTGCTGACCGTAGGGGTTCTGGCCCTGCGGAGGCGGAGTCGTCATCGGGGACTTCCTCTGATGCTGAAGGAGTCGCACGGCGTGCGAGGTAACCCGCATAAGTTATCGATAAAGACCGGCCGGATCGGATCGTCGGGGCAAGCTGTGGCCGCGATGTGACAGTTGTGACACTCAGGCAATACTCCGGGAACGCCTGAAACGGGTCATGGCCACCGCGACGGAGAGATAGATTCCAGCCACCCCGACGACCAGAAGCGGCGACTGCCCGTCGTGCGGCAGCACCAGCGCGGCCACCGCGGCGGCGCCGACGAACGCCACGTTGAACAACATGTCGTAGAGGGCGAACACCCGGCCGCGGTACGCGTCGTCGACCGACGACTGGACGGCGGTGTCCGTCGTGATCTTCGCGCCCTGGGTGACGACCCCCAGCACGAACGCCGCGGCCATCATCGGTACGGGGGCGAACAGCAGCCCCAGGAGCGGTTCCAGGACGGCGGCCGCTCCCGCGCAGGCCGCGATCCAGCCGAGTTGGCCGACGCGCGCGACGGCCCACGGGGTGATGAGCGCCGCGACGAGGAAGCCCACGGCGGAGACGGCGACGGCCGCGCCGAGCCACTTCAGTCCGTCGTCGGCGGCGTCGCCGCCGCTGCCGGACCCGGCGCCGTCCGCGCCGTTCGCCCAGGAGTACCGGCACAGCATCAGCACCATGACCGTCAGCGCCCCGTAGCAGAAGCGCATCAGCGCCATGGAGGCGAGCGTACGGGCGGCCGTACGGCGTTCTGCCACGTGGCGCAGCCCTTCCAGCAGCCCGCGCGCCGTACCGGCGACGGCCGCGCCGAACCGCGGCTGCACGCGCGCCGGTTCGGGGCCCAGGGCATCGCGGGCCATGCGCAGGGACGCGAGTCCGGCGAGCAGGTAGACGGTGGCGGCGACGGTGACCACGAGCGCGTCGGAGGCGCTGCCGCCGGGGACCAGCAGCCGTACGACGAAGGCGACGCCACCGCCCGACGCGGCGGCCACGGTGCCCGCGGTGGGGGACAGCGAGTTGGCGATGACGAGGCGCTCGTCGTCGACGACCCGGGGGAGGGAGGCGGACAGGCCCGCGAGGATGAAGCGGTTGACGGCGGTGACCGAGAGGGCCGAGAGGTAGAACAGCCAGTCCGGTACGGCGCCGAGGATCAGCGCGGCCGTACCGAGCGCCAGCACCGCCCGCAGCAGGTTGCCGAACAGCAGCACCTGGCGGCGGCGCCAGCGGTCGAGGAGCACACCGGCGAACGGGCCCAGCAGCGAGTACGGGAGCAGCAGCACCGCCATCGCGGAGGCGATGGCCGCGGGGGAGGTCTCCTCCTCCGGGGAGAAGACCACATGCGCGGCGAGGGCCACCTGGAAGACGCCGTCGGCCAGTTGGGACAGCAGGCGTACGGCGAGCAGTCGCCGGAACCCGGAAAAGCGCAGCAGGGTACGGAGATCACCGGCGAGTGGCATGCGCCCACCCTCACACACCCGCGCGCCGTTTCACGTGAAACATCGATCACAGCGCCCGCGACGGGAACGGCGCCCCGCACCGCCCCACACGCACCGCCCCCACACAACGCCCGTCACCCGAGGCCCGGTTCACCCCGCGGACGGGCTGCCCCAGCGCACGTAGCCGCCCTCGAACTCCGGGGCGTGGCTGTCGTCCGAGGCCCGCCGCCCGTGGCCGGCGAGTACGAACCGGTCCGGCGCCCGGTCCAGCACGCCCCCCGCGGGGTCGTCGGAGCCGTCGCGGCGGACCACGTCCCGTTCCGGCAGCAGCATGTCGCGGACGACGACCGCGCACAGGTAGAGGGTGCCGACCAGGTGCACCAGGATCACGAACTGGTAGCCCTCGGGCGGCAGTCCGTGGTGCTTGTCACCGCTGGCGTTGTACGCGAGGTACATCCAGATGCCGAGGAAGTAGAGCACCTCGCACGCCTGCCAGATCAGGAAGTCGCGCCACCGGGGGCGGGCCAGTACGGCCAGCGGGATCAGCCAGAGCACGTACTGCGGCGAGTAGACCTTGTTGGTGAGGACGAACAACGCGATCACCAGGAACGCCAACTGCGGCAGGCGCGGCCGCCGGGGCGCGGAGAACGTCACGGCGGCGAGCGCCGCGCAGCCCAGCACCATGAGCACCATCGCGTACGTGTTGGCGTCCTCGATCGCGCTGCCCGTGCGCTGCGAGAGGATCAGCCAGAACGAGCCGAAGTCCACGGGTCGTTCCTGGCTGAACGTGTAGAACTTCTGCCAGCCGTCCCATGCCGTGAGCATCACCGGCACGTTCACCGCCGCCCACGAGAAGACCGCGCCGCCGAACGCCGCGCCGAACGCGCGCCAGCGTCCCGCGCGCCAGCACAGCAGCAGCAACGGGCCGAGGATCAGCAGCGGGTAGAGCTTCGCGGCGGTCGCCAGGCCGATCAGGACGCCCGCGGCCAACGGTCGGCTCCGGGCCCACATCAGCATCGCCGCCGCCGTCAGGGCGACGGCCAACAGGTCCCAGTTGATGGTGGAGTTGAGGGCGAACGCGGGGGCCATCGCGACGAGCAGCGCGTCCCACGGGCGGGTGCGGTGCGTACGGCTGACGCAGACGGCGGTGATCACGGCGCAGACCATGAGCATGCCCGCGTTGACCATCCAGTAGATCTGCTCGCGGTGCACGATGTCGTCGCCACCGGGGGTCAGCACGGCGGCGATCTTCATGAACAGGCCGGTCAGGACCGGGTATTCGAGGTACTCCATGCCACCGGAGACGTCCTCCGGGATGCGGTCGAAGTACGGGACGAGGCCGTCGGCGAAGCCGCGCCCCTGGTAGAGGTGGGGGATGTCGGAATAGCACGCGTGTGCGTACTGGCTGGTCTGCCCGAAGAACCAGGCACCGTTGTAGCAGGGCAGCTTCTGGAGCATGCCCAGGGCGAACGTGGCCAGCATGACGAGCACCGTGACGCGTACGGGTGTCCACCAGCCCGCGTCCCCCGACCGCCGTCCGGCGGGCCCGCCGATCAGCTCGCTCCCGGCGGCCGCCACCTCGTCGTGCTCGGTGGGCCGCACCTCCGCCCGGCCCCGCGGGGCCCGCTGCCGCGGCGCCCCGCCCGTCGGGGCCTGCTGCTGATGGTGCGCGCTCGTCATGCGCACATCCTGCCGCACGAAGCCCCCGCCGGGTCCAGCCAGACCCGACGGGGGCTTCCCCGTGCTACGGCGCGTGCCGCGTCAGCGCGGCGGGTGCGTCGGCCTCTCGGCGTCGAGCCTCTCGGCTTCTCGGCCTCCGGCCTCCCGGCCCTCAGTCCCTCCGGGCGTTCGGGCCGCCGAAGAGGCCGCCGTCCGTGGTCCCGGCCGGATCGCCGGGATCGCCCGGGTCGCCGTTCGCGCCGCCGTTGTCCGCGCCGCCGTTGTCGGCGCCGCCGTCCTCACCGCCCGGACCGCTGATCGTGCCCTCGTCGTCGCAGTCGGGCTGACCCGGCAGGCAGCTGTCGGTCGGGGACGGGGAGGGCTTCGTCGGGGACGGGGAGGGGGACGACCTCGTCGGCGTCGGGGACGGCGACTCCGTCTCCTCGGTCTCCGACGGGGTCGGGGACGGCGTCGGGGACGGGCAGCTGCTGTGGCTGCACACCTTGTCGCCGATGGCGCCGGGCTCCGGGAAGTCCAGCTTCTGCTGGCCCTTCATGGCCTCCAGCATGTAGTCCGTCCACACCTCGGCGGGGAACGAGGCGCCGTGGATCTGCTCCAGGCCCGCCGTCCCGTACATGGTGAGGAACTCCTGCCGCTCCGCCTGGTCGTCCACCCGCCACATGCCGATGGAGGTCGACAGCTGCTTGGTGTAGCCCGTGAACCACGCGTGCTTGTTGTCGTCGGTGGTGCCGGTCTTGCCCGCGACCGGGCGGTTCAGCGCCCTGGCCACGCTGCCGGTGCCCTCGTCGCCCTGGACGACGTTCTCCAGCATGCTGGTGATGTTGTCCGCGACGTTGGCGTCGAAGGCGCGCTGGGTCTTCTTCTCGTGCTCGTAGACGACCGCGCCCTTCTCCTTCACCTCCGTGACGGAGTACGGCTCGGTCTTCTCACCGCTCTGCGCGAACGTCGCGTAGCTGGAGGCCATCCGGATCGCGCTCGGCGCCGAGGTGCCCAGCGAGAACGCCGGGGTGATGGCGGACAGGCTCTCCTCGTTGACGCCCGCGTCGAGCGCGGACTCCTTCACCTTGTCGAGCCCGACGTCCATGCCCAACTGGATGAACGGGGTGTTGGCCGAGACCTCCATGGCCTGCATGAGGTTGATCTGGCCGTAGCTCTTGCTGTCGTCGTTCTTCTGGTGCCACTCCTCGTTGTCCTTGTTGAGCCACGTCTCGCCGTTGTACTGGAGGAGCTTGACCTTGTTGTCGCCGTTGTAGACGCTGCGCGGCGAGACCAGCGTCCGCTGGTCCATGCCCTGCTGCTCCGGCCCGTTCGGGTCCCGTACGCCGTCGCGCATCGCTGCGGCCATGACGAACGGCTTGAAGGTCGAACCGACCGAGGCGCCGGTGTAGTCGGCGTTGTTGGTGTAGTGCGTGACGGCGTCGTCGCCGCCGTAGATCGCGACGATCGCCCCGTCGCCCGGCTTCACCGACGCGCCGCCGAACTGGACGTACTTGTCCCGCTCGCGCTTCTTCGGGTCGAAGTTCTTCTTCTTGACCTTCTGGACGGTCTTCTCCAGGGCGAGCGTCTTCTCCTTGTCGAAGGTGGTGTAGATCTGGTAGCCGCCCTTTTTCAGCTTCCGATCCGTGATCCCGCTGTCCGGGTCGTTGGTGACGTTGTTGTTCGCCAGGTTGACCAGGTAGCCGATCTGACCCTTGAGGTTGGTGGCCTTCTCCGGGCGCTTGGGCATCGGGAACTTGGTGATGGCGTCGCGCTTGCCGCTCTCCAGCCGTCCCGTCTTGACCTCGCGGTCGAGGATCCACGACCAACGCGCCTTCGCGCGCTCGGTGTTGGCCTCCGGCGTCTGGAGCGCGCCGCCGCCCTCGCCGCCGTGCGGGTCGTAGAGGTTCGCACCGTTCAGGACGGCCGCGAGGAACGCGCTCTCGCTCGGGCTGAGGTCGATCGCGTCCTTGCTGTAGTACGCCTGGGACGCGGCCTGGATGCCGTACGCGCCGCGCCCGAAGTACGCGGTGTTGAGGTAGCCCGCGAGGATGTCGTCCTTCTCCTCGTTGACGCCCACCTTTATCGAGATCAGCAGTTCCTTGGCCTTGCGCGACAACGTCTGCGACTGGTCCAGGTAGTTGTTCTTCACGTACTGCTGCGTGATGGTCGAGCCCGACTGGGTCTCGCCGCCGGTCGCCATCTTGAACATGGCGCGGCCGATGCCCATCGGGTCGACGCCCGGGTCGTCGTAGAACGACTCGTTCTCCGCCGAGATCACCGCGTCCTGCATGGACTTGGCGACCTGCGGGAGGTCGACGTTCTGCCGGTTCTGGTCGCCGCCGCCCGCGGTGACCATGCGGTCGCCGTTCGCCCAGTAGTAGACGTTCTTCTGGGACTTGGCGGCCTCCTGCGCGTTCGGCACCTCGACCATGGCGTACGCGATGCCCGCGAGGCCCATCATCAGCGCGGCGAAGCCGACGTAGGTGCCCAACACCTGCTTCCACGACGGAATCCAGCGGCGGGCGCCCTCGCGGCCCGAGCGCGGGTAGTCGATGAAGCGCTTCTTGCCGGGCTGCGCCTGCCCGCGCCCGCGTGCGGCCGCCCGCCCGCCCGCGACGGCGCCCGAGGCCGCCGCGGCACCGGCCGCGCGTCGTCTGCCGCCGCCCTGCGGGGCGCCACGGCGCGCCTCGGCGCGACCGCCGGTGGCGCGGTCGGGCCCCTGCTCGTACGAGCCGGCGCTGGTGTCACGCGGCGGTGCCGCGCGGCGGCCACTCGGCGGTGGCTGCGACGCGCGCCTGCCGCGCCCCTGCGGCTGCTTTCGACGGTGCTCGCTCATTGGAAACAGCTACTCCTCGGGCAGGCGGCACACACACGCCTGAAGGCGGCAGTTGACATCTTGGTCCCCCTGCGCGCACCCCGCCGCGACCACGCCGCGGGGCACACCGCACCCAGGACGAGGACGCCTGGCGGCGCCGCACGGTTCCCGGTTGGTGGTCTGCACAGCGGACAGACTACGCAGCTCCAAAACCCTCCTTAGCGAACATACGGTGCATCAGGTACAAGCCGACTCCCCGAATGGTCAATGTGAGTCCCTTCACCACCGTCACCTCCGGTGCCCTCTTGTCGTGGACGAGGGGTTCGTCCTATCGTCTGGATGTATCGAGGCGATACATCAGGCCGGTACATCGGTCTGACACGACGCCCGATGCGCGCCACCCGCCACCGGTACGCGGGACGTACGGCATCTTCGGCAGGCGGGAGCGGGGGGAAGGTATGAGCAGACGCGCCGGCATCCTGGAGTTCGCCGTTCTCGGGCTGCTCCGCGAATCCCCCATGCACGGGTACGAGTTGCGGAAGCGGCTCAACACCTCGCTGGGCGTCTTCCGAGCGTTCAGCTACGGCTCCCTCTACCCGTGCCTCAAGACGCTCGTCCAGCAGGGCTGGTTGATCGAGGAGTCCGGCAACGCGTCCGAGGACCCCCTCGCGGCCCCGCTCGCCGGGCGCCGGGCGAAGATCGTCTACCGGCTCACCGCGGACGGCAAGGAGCACCTCGAGGAGCTTCTCGCCCAGACCGGCCCGGACGCGTGGGAGGACGAGCACTTCGGCATCCGCTTCGCGTTCTTCGGCCAGACCTCGCGCGACGTGCGGGTGCGCGTACTGGAGGGCCGCCGCAGCCGGTTGGAGGAGCGCCTCGCGAAGATGCGCGCCTCCCTGACCCGTACCGGCGAGCGGCTGGACGACTACACCCTCGAACTCCAGCGCCACGGCATGGAGTCCGTGGAGCGCGAGGTCCGCTGGCTCAACGAGCTGATCGAGAGCGAGCGGTCCGGGCTCGACCGGCGCCGTGAGGCGACGGCAGAGCGCACGTCAGAAGAGACGGGCGGGCAGCCCCGGCACCGGGGTGGTACCCGACCGGACCCGTCCGACGACATCACATGAGCGCCGCACTGGGCGGCTTCATCGAGCACACACAGGGAGCAACGGGAATGGGTTCGGTTCGTGTAGCCATTGTCGGCGTGGGCAACTGCGCCGCCTCGCTGGTACAGGGCGTCGAGTACTACAAGGACGCCGACCCGGACAGCAAGGTCCCGGGCCTCATGCACGTCCAGTTCGGTGACTACCACGTGCGCGACATCGAGTTCGTCGCCGCCTTCGACGTGGACGCGAAGAAGGTCGGCCTCGACCTGGCGGACGCCATCGGCGCCAGCGAGAACAACACCATCAAGATCTGCGACGTGCCCCGCTCGGGCGTCCAGGTGCAGCGCGGCCACACCAACGACGGTCTCGGCAAGTACTACCGCGAGACCATCGAGGAGTCCACCGAGGAGCCCGTGGACATGGTCCGCGCGCTCAAGGACAGCGGCGCCGACGTGCTGGTGTGCTACCTGCCGGTCGGCTCGCAGACCGCCGTGGAGTACTACGCGCAGGTCGCCATCGACGCGAAGGTCGCCTTCGTCAACGCGCTGCCCGTGTTCATCGCCGGCACCAAGGAGTGGGCCGACAAGTTCACCGAGGCGGGCGTCCCGATCGTCGGTGACGACATCAAGTCCCAGGTGGGCGCCACCATCACGCACCGCGTGATGGCCAAGCTGTTCGAGGACCGGGGCGTCGTCCTGGACCGCACCATGCAGCTGAACGTCGGCGGCAACATGGACTTCAAGAACATGCTGGAGCGGGAGCGGCTGGAGTCCAAGAAGATCTCGAAGACGCAGGCCGTCACCTCGCAGATCCCCGACCGCGACCTCGGCGCGGACAACGTGCACATCGGCCCGTCGGACTACGTGGCGTGGCTCGACGACCGCAAGTGGGCGTACGTACGCCTGGAGGGGCGCGCGTTCGGCGACGTGCCGCTCAACCTGGAGTACAAGCTGGAGGTCTGGGACTCGCCGAACTCGGCGGGCGTCATCATCGACGCGCTGCGCGCCGCGAAGATCGCGAAGGACCGCGGCCTCGGCGGCCCGGTGCTCTCCGCGTCCTCGTACTTCATGAAGTCCCCGCCGGTGCAGTACTTCGACGACGAGGCCCGGCGGAACGTCGAGGCGTTCATCAACGGCGACGTCGAGAGCTGAGCCCCGCGTCCACCCGAGGGTGAACGCGGGCGCGCGCCCGACCCGTCGAGGTGCGGCGGTGGTCCCGGACAGGTGCCGGGTCCACCGCCCGCCGGTCGTACGGGCACGGGACGGGCGCGGCACGGGCACGGGGGCGTACGGGATACCCGTACGCCCCCGGCCCGTCCGCCGTACGCCCGCCGCTCAGCGGTCGACCGTACGGTCCACCATCGTCGTCGTGTGCCGCAGGTGCGCGACCAGCTCCTCGCCCACCCTCGGCTCCGGCGCGTCGTCCGGCACGAACAGGATCGACACCTGCATGTGCGGCGGCTCCGCGAACCACCGCTGCTTGCCGCCCCAGACGAACGGCGACAGGTTCCGGTTGACGGTCGCCAGCCCGGCCCGCGCGACGCCCTTGGCGCGCGACGTCATGCCGTGCAGCGCCTTCGGCGCCTCCAGCCCCACGCCGTGCGACGTGCCGCCCGCCACCACGACGAGCCAGCCGTCCCCGGCGGTCCGCTGCTGCCGGTAGCCGAAGCGGTCGCCGCGGCTCACCCGCGTCACGTCCAGCACGGACCCCCGGTACTCGGTCGCCTGGTGGTCCCCGAGCCAGAGGTGCGTGCCGATGCGCGCGCGGAAGTTCGTCTGCGGGAACTGCTGCTGGAGCCGCGCGAACTCGTCCGGCTTCAGATGGCTGACGAACATCGTCTCCAGCGGCAGCCGCGCCGCGCGCAGCCGGTCCATCCAGCCGATGACCTCGTCCACCGCGTCCGTGCCGTCCGTGCGGTCCAGCGGCAGGTGGATCGCGAAGCCCTCCAGGCGCACCTCGTCTATGGCGGCGTGCAGCCGCCCCAGGTCCGCCTCGGTGACGCCGTGCCGCTTCATGCTGCTCATGACCTCGATGACCACGCGGGCCCCGCGCAGCAGCCCCACGCCCTCCACCGAGGACACCGAGCGGATCACCCGGTCCGGCAGCGGCACGGGCTCCTCGTCCCGCCGGTACGGCGTCAGCACCAGCAGGTCACCGCCGAAGAAGTCCTTGGTGCGCGCGGCCTCGTACGTCGTCCCGACGGCCATCACGTCCGAGCGGAAGCGGCTGACCTCGTCGGAGAGCCGCTCGTGGCCGAAGCCGTAGCCGTTGCCCTTGCAGACCGGGACGATGCCGGGGAACTGCTGGATCACCGACTGCTGGTGCACCCGCCAGCGATCGGTGTCGACATAGAGGGTGAGCGCCATGACGGGACGGGGACCTTTCTGCTCAAAGGGGTACGGGGGTGGGGGCCGCGGGACGTGTCCGTACGGAGAGTCGTGGCGGCGGTACGGAGAGCGTACGGGACGGGCCGGTACGGGCGTACGGGCCGAACGGTCGTACGGTCAGCGCCGGTTCATGTACATGTCCAGCGCCTTGTGGAGCAGCTTGTTGAGGGGGAAGTCCCACTCGCCGAGGTACTCGGCCGCCTGCCCACCCGTGCCCACCTTGAACTGGATCAGACCGAAGAGGTGGTCGTTCTCGTCCAGGGAGTCGCTGATGCCGCGCAGGTCGTAGACGCTCGCCCCGAGCGCGTACGCGTCCTGGAGCATCCGCCACTGCATCGCGTTCGACGGGCGGACCTCGCGCTTGTGGTTCGCGGAGGCGCCGTACGAATACCAGACGTGCCCGCCGACGACCAGCATCGTCGCCGCCGCCACCGCCTCGCCCTCGTGGCGCGCGAAGTACAGCCGCATCCGCTTCGGGTCCTCGGTGTTGAGGACCGACCACATGCGCTGGAAGTAGCCCAGCGGGCGGGGCCGGAAGTGGTCGCGCTTGGCGGTCACCTCGTACAGCTCCTGCCACTCGGCCAGGTCGTCGTAACCGCCCTGGACGACCTCGACCCCGGCCTTCTCGGCCTTCTTGATGTTGCGCCGCCACAGCTGGTTGAAGCCCTTGTGGACCTGCTCCAGCGTCCGACCCTCCAGCGGCACCTGGAAGACGTAGCGCGGCTGCACGTCGCCGAAGCCCGCGCCGCCGTCCTCGCCCTGCTGCCAGCCCATCCGCCGCAGCTTGTCCGCCACCTCGAACGCGCGGGGCTCGATGTGCGTCGGCTCCACGTCGCGCAGCCGCTTCACGTCCGGGTCCTGGATGCCGCTCTTGATCGCGACCGAGTCCCAGCGGCGGATCACCACGGGCGGGCCCATCTTGACCGAGAACGCGCCCTTCTGCTTGAGGTGCGCCAGCATCGGCTGGAGCCACTCCTCCAGGTTCGGCGCGTGCCAGTTGATGACCGGGCCCTCGGGGAGGTACGCCAGGTACCGCTTCACCTTGGGGAGTTGGCGGTACAGCACCAGCGCGACGCCCACCAACTGGCCGTCGCGGTCGTCGAACCAGCCGAGGTTCTCCGACCGCCACTCGTTCTTCACGTCCGCCCATGCCGGGACCTGGCAATGGCTCGCCGAGGGCAGGCTCTGGATGTACGCCAGATGCTGCTCGCGACTGATGGTCCTCAGGGACAGGCTCATAGGGGGCGCTCCTCCGGCGACGGGCGGAACCCCAGGCGTGCTGCTGGGGAAAGGCTCGCCCGGAAGCCTACTGCCCGCTACCGCGCCCCCGTCGGCCCGTCAGCCCAGCAGCCCGCCGAACGGGCCGCCGTAGGCCATGCCGAGGAACAGCCCGACGGCCGAGCCGCCGAGTCCGAGGACCAGCAGGAAGCGTTCGGCGGTCGTCGCGGACACGAACTGCCCCCAGCCGCCGACGAGTACGCCCACCAGCCCGGCCCAGGACGCCAGCAGGTGCAGATCCGCGCCGCCCCCCTGGGTGACCAGGCCCGCGGCGAACGCGACGAGGCCGACCACGATCGACGTGACGGCGAGGGCGTTCTCGACGGGGTGGGGGCGGCCGTCGCTGTTGAGGAAGGAGAGGGGGTCGTGCCGGGGACCTGCAGCCTGCGCCATGCGGCACCTCCGTGGCCGTACGCGGCGGGACGCGGAGCGGCGGGAGTATGACGCCGCTCACACCCGATACCTCTAGATTGCGGGCATACACAGCCGGATTTCAACCGCACGGCACGGTGCGGGTACGCTGAGCGGTCTGCACCCGCGGCCCCGGCGACGTCCGGTGGCGTACGCGGTGCGGGACACGCATCACGACCCTCCTGCCACGGAACGACCGTGGCCGCTGAGTCCAGAGGAGGTGGGTTCCACATGCGTCACTACGAGGTGATGGTCATCCTCGACCCCGATCTCGAGGAGCGAGCTGTCTCCCCGCTGATCGAGTCCTTCCTTTCCGTCGTCCGTGAGGGCAACGGCAAGGTGGAGAAGGTCGACACCTGGGGCCGTCGTCGTCTCTCCTACGAGATCAAGAAGAAGCCCGAGGGCATCTACTCGGTCATCGACCTCCAGGCCGAGCCTGCGGTCGTCAAGGAGCTCGACCGTCAGATGAACCTGAACGAGTCGGTCCTCCGGACCAAGGTCCTCCGTCCCGAGATGCACTGACCCCGACCTGACGGTCGGGTCGGCACTCGGAATTCCGAGCAGCACGCGGCCGCGTCCGGCGTGATCACCAGATCCCGCGTCCGGCGCGACCGGCAAGCCCAGCAGCAGCACGCCGAGAGGTTCACCCATGGCAGGCGAGACCGTCATCACGGTCGTCGGCAATCTCGTCGACGACCCCGAGCTGCGCTTCACCCCCTCCGGTGCGGCGGTCGCGAAGTTCCGTGTCGCGTCCACCCCGCGCACCTTCGACCGGCAGACCAACGAGTGGAAGGACGGCGAGAGCCTGTTCCTCACCTGCTCGGTCTGGCGGCAGGCGGCGGAGAACGTCGCCGAGTCCCTCACCAAGGGCACGCGCGTCGTCGTACAGGGCCGCCTCAAGCAGCGGTCGTACGAGGACCGTGAGGGCATCAAGCGCACGGTCTACGAGCTGGACGTCGACGAGGTCGGCGCCAGCCTGCGCAACGCGACCGCGAAGATCAGCAAGACCTCCGGCCGCGGTGGCCAGGGTGGCGGTGGCGGCGGCTGGGGCGGCGGCCCCGGCGGTGGCCAGCAGGGCGGTGGCGGACCCGCGGGTGACCCGTGGGCCACGGCAGCGCCCGCGGGCGGCGGCCAGCAGGGCGGCGGCGGTGGCGGCTGGGGCGGCGGCCCCGGTGGCGGCGGCGGTGGCTACTCGGACGAGCCCCCCTTCTGACCCGCGGGGGCCGTCGGCCCCACGCGGTCCGGAAGCCGGGTTCGCTCGCTCACTTACTTGAACACACTGGAGAAAGACAATGGCGAAGCCGCCTCCGCGCAAGCCGAAGAAGAAGGTTTGCGTCTTCTGCAAGGACAAGATCAACTACGTGGACTACAAGGACACGAACCTGCTGCGGAAGTTCATCTCCGACCGCGGCAAGATCCGTGCCCGCCGGGTCACCGGCAACTGCACCCAGCACCAGCGGGACGTCGCCACGGCCGTGAAGAACAGCCGTGAGGTCGCGCTGCTGCCCTACACGTCGACCGCGCGATAAGGAAAGGGTGACCAGACCATGAAGATCATCCTTACCCACGAGGTCTCCGGCCTCGGCACCGCCGGCGACGTGGTCGTCGTCCGCGACGGCTACGCCCGCAACTACCTGGTCCCGCGCGGTCTCGCGATCCGCTGGACCAAGGGCGGCGAGCAGGACGTGGCGCAGATCCGGCGCGGTCGCAAGATCCGCGAGATCGCCACGATCGAGCAGGCCAACGAGGTCAAGGGCCAGCTCGAGGCCGTCACGGTGGCCCTCTCCGTACGCGCGGGTGAGGGCGGCCGCCTCTTCGGCTCCGTCACCCCGGCCGACATCGCCGCGGCGGTGAAGGACGCGAAGGGTCCGGAGCTGGACAAGCGCCGCGTGGAGCTGGGCACGCCGATCAAGACCCTGGGTTCGCACAAGGTCTCGGTACGCCTGCACCCCGAGGTCGTGGCGAGCTTCGACGTCGAGGTCAAGGCGGCGTAAGGCACGGCACACGCAGACGGAGGGCCGTACCCCGGCGGACGGGGTACGGCCCTCCGGCGTGTGCGGGGGCGGGTGCGCGTACGGGCGCGGGGCGTACGGAGGCGGGGCGGGTGCGCGTACGGGTGCGGGTGTGCGCCGGTCAGGTCCGGACCGCGCCCGTGACGACCCAGCGGCCCGAACGCGCCCGCAGCCACAGCGAGACGAGCCGCAGCGACATCATCAGCCCCGCCACCGCCCACCACAGCGCCGTCAGCCCGCCACCCAACCGCGGCACCAGCAGGGCGACCGGCGCGAACACGGCCAGTACGGCCAGCATCGCGCCCGCCAGGTACGTACCGTCCCCGGCGCCCATCAGCACCCCGTCCAGGACGAAGACCACGCCCGCGACGGGCTGCGTCACGGCCACCACCAGCAGGACGGCCGTCAGCCGCGCCGTGACGTCCTGGTCCGTGGTGAACAGCGGCGTGAACAGCGGCCGCGCGGCGACCACCGCCGCCCCGAGCACCGCCCCGGACACGACGCCCCAGAGCACCATGCGGCGGCACACGGCCCAGGCGCCCGCCTCGTCCCCGGCGCCGAGGTACCGGCCGATGATCGCCTGGCCCGCGATGGCGATGGCGTCCAGCGCGAAGGCCAGCAGCGACCACAGGGTGAGCGCGATCTGGTGCGCGGCCACGTCGGCGTCCCCGAGGCGGGCGGCGACGGCCGTGGCGATGAGCAGGACGGCGCGCAGCGAGAGCGTACGGACCAGCAGCGGCGCACCGGCCTGCGCGCAGGCGCGTATCCCGGCGGCGTCCGGGCGCAGGGAGGCGCCGTGCCGACGGGCGCCGCGTACGACCACGACCAGGTACGCGGCGGCCATCGCGCACTGGGCGAGGACCGTGCCCCAGGCGGAACCGGCGATGCCGAGCCCGAGGCCGTAGACGAGGAGGACGTTCAGCGCGAGGTTTCCGGCGAAGCCCGCGACGGCGACGTACAGCGGCGTCCGGGTGTCCTGGAGGCCGCGCAGGACGCCGGTCGCGGCGAGGACGACGAGCATGGCGGGGATGCCGAGCGCGCTGATCCGCAGGTACGTCGCCGCGTGCGGGGCGGCCGTGGCGGAGGCGCCGAAGAGGTCGACGAGCGCGGGCGCGGTCGGCAGCACGGCGGCGACGACGAGGGCGCCGAGGAGCAGCGCGAGCCAGACGCCGTCCATGCCCTGCCGGATGGCGGCGGGCAGGTCGCCCGCGCCGACGCGGCGGGCGACGGCGGCGGTGGTGGCGTACGCGAGGAACACGAACACGTGCACCGCGGTCTGGAGGAGGGCCGCGGCGACGCCGAGACCGGCGAGCTGCGGGGTGCCGAGGTGGCCGACGACGGCGCTGTCCGCCATCAGGAAGAGGGGCTCCGCGACGAGCGCGCCGAAGGCGGGGAGGGCGAGGGCGAGGATCTCCCGGTCATGTCGACGGGCGCTCGGTGCGGTGGTGGTCACAGGTTCGATTCAAGCATCCACAGGTAATGGTTGCAATGCTGCTGTGTCCATTACCTTTGGTTGCGCGGAGTGAGCCTGTGCGTGCTGTTCGAGGTGGCGTCACACCTGGGGGCGAAGTTTTTTCCGCGCACAGGCGGTGGATGTCTTCGCCGCAGGTCAGAGGGTGTTCGCGCGGGACGCGTCCGACTCCTCCACAGGGCCGTCCACCGGCTCGTACACAGCTTCAACCGGGTTCTCCACAGGAAGACGTCCACTATCCACATGCCCTGTGGATAACACGATTGGCTGGGTGCCCCCGGCCCGCCTACCGTGGTGCGGCGCCTGCCTGTCGTTCCCCTGGTCTTCACCGCGGCCTCGACCCGCCGTGAGCGGAGCCGGGCGTCTGGAAGTGTCAGCGCCATTGTCAGCGCCGTGCCGTAGGAAGGAGGCACGGCGTCGACGCGGACCGAGCCGTACGGCCACCGGTCCGGTCGTACGGGCCGGGGCGTACCGGCGTCCGTACGGAGACCACGACGGGAACCGAGCAGGACGGGAGGAGCGCGCGGGGTGACCCAGCAGCCCGAGCACGTCGACGACCCCTGGATGGCCGACATGGACGGCCCGGGGGACCGCGTCGCGCTCTCCCCGCAGCGCCGCAACGGCGGTTCGGGGCAGGAGCAGCACGACCGCGGGCGCGAGAGCGGCGGTTGGGGCGCGGGCACCCCGTTCGAGCGGGTGCCGCCGCAGGACCTCGACGCCGAACAGTCCGTGCTCGGCGGCATGTTGCTGTCCAAGGACGCCATCGCGGACGTCGTCGAGGTGCTCCGCGGCCACGACTTCTACCGCCCGGCGCACGAGACGGTCTACCAGGCGATCCTCGACCTCTACGCCAAGGGCGAGCCCGCCGACCCCATCACCGTCGCCGCCGAGTTGACCAAGCGCGGCGACATCGGCCGCGTGGGCGGCCCCGGTTACCTGCACTCGCTGGTCCAGTCCGTCCCCACGGCGGCCAACGCGGAGTACTACGCGGAGATCGTCCACGAGCGGGCCGTGCTGCGCCGCCTCGTGGAGGCGGGCACCCGGATCACCCAGATGGGATACGCGGCGGACGGCGACGTCGACGAGATCGTCAACTCCGCGCAGGCGGAGATCTACGCCGTCACCGAGGAGCGCACCAGCGAGGACTACCTCCCGCTGGCCGAGATCATGGAGAGCGCCCTCGACGAGATCGAGGCCATCGGCTCCCGCAGCGGCCAGATGACCGGCGTCCCCACCGGCTTCACCGACCTGGACTCCCTGACGAACGGCCTGCACCCCGGCCAGATGGTCGTCGTCGCCGCCCGTCCCGCCATGGGCAAGGCGCTGGCCCTGGACACCCCGCTGCCCACCCCCGACGGCTGGACGACGATGGGCGAGGTCGCCGAGGGCGACCGGCTGCTGGCGCACGACGGCACCCCGACGCGGGTCGTCGCGGCGACCGGCGTGCTCACCGGGCGGCCGTGCTACGAGGTGGAGTTCGACGACGGCACCGTCGTCGTGGCCGACGCCGACCACCAGTGGCGTACGGAGACCCGCGCCGAACGCCGCGCGGCGGGACGTACGGGCGGGGCGTCCCCGGCCACTGCGCCCCCGGTCCGGACCACCAAGGAGATCGCGGCCACCCTGCGGTGCGTGGCCGACGGCAGGCTGAACCACAGCGTGCGCAACGCCGACCCGCTCCGACTGCCGCACCGCGAGCTGCCCGTCGACCCGTACGCCCTCGGCGCGTGGCTCGGCGGCGGCACCGGCGACGCGACGGCGGACGGGCCCGGCGGCGACGGGCGGTTCGAGGCGCACCTGCGCGCGCTGGGGGTGCTGGACCGCAGGCACATCCCCGCGCCGTACCTGCGCGCGGCGGCCGGGCAGCGGCGGGAGCTGCTGGCGGGCCTGCTGGACGCGCGGGGGACGGTCGGCGCGGGCGGCTCCGTGCGGTTCGCGGTGACGGCGCGCGCGCTGGCCGAGGACTTCCGCGAGCTGGTGCTGGGCCTGGGGCACCGCTGCGCGGCGTCGGTGCGGCGGGCGGGTGGTGCGGCGGGTACGACGGGCACGGCGTACGTCACGACGTTCACGCCGGTGGGCGACACCGCGCGGGGCGGCACGGGCGACGGCGGCCCGTTCCGGCTGGCGCGCAAGCGGCGGGCGTACGCGGCACGGGGGCGTCCCGCCTCGGCGCGCGCGTCGCGGCGCCTGATCAGGGACGTACGGGAGGTGGCGAGCGTCCCGGTGCGGTGCGTGCAGGTGGCGCACCCGGACCAGACGTACCTGGCGACCCGTTCCCTGGTGCCCACCCACAACTCCACGCTGGCCCTGGACTTCGCCCGCGCCTGCTCCATCCGCCACAACCTGCCGAGCGTCATCTTCTCCCTGGAGATGGGCCGGAACGAGATCGCCATGCGCCTGCTGTCCGCCGAGGCGCGCGTGGCCCTGCACCACATGCGGTCCGGCAGCATGACGGACGACGACTGGACGCGGCTGGCCCGCCAGATGCCCGGCGTCACCGACGCGCCGCTCTACATCGACGACTCCCCCAACCTGTCGATGATGGAGATCCGCGCCAAGTGCCGCCGCCTGAAGCAGCGCAACGACCTGCGGCTGGTCGTCATCGACTACCTCCAGCTGATGCAGGCCGGCGGCTCCCGACGCCCCGAGAGCCGCCAGCAGGAGGTCTCCGAGATGTCCCGGAACCTCAAGCTCCTCGCCAAGGAGCTGGAGGTCCCCGTGGTCGCGCTGTCGCAGCTGAACCGTGGCCCCGAGCAGCGCACCGACAAGAAGCCGATGGTGTCCGACCTGCGCGAGTCCGGCTGCCTCACGGCCCGTACGCGCGTGCTGCGGGCCGACGGCGGCGGCGAGTCGACCCTCGGCGAGCTGTTGGAGAGCGGCGCCCGCGACATCCCGGTGTGGTCCCTGGACGCCGACCTGCGGCTCGTACGGCGCACGATGACGCACGTCTTCCCCAGCGGCACGAAGGAGGTCTTCCGGCTGCGGCTGGCGTCGGGCCGGGAGGTGGAGGCGACGGCGAACCACCCGTTCCTGACGTTCGACGGCTGGCGCCCGCTCGGCGCGCTGTCGGTGGGGGACCGCCTGGCGGTCCCGCGGCGCGTGGGCGCACCCACGCGGGCGGCGGACGGGGGGTGCGAGGGCGAGGCATACGCGGTCGGGTCGTACGGTGGCGGCGCGGCCGGGTCGTACGGGGCCGGGGACGGTGGCCTGCCGCGTACGGCGCACGGGCTGGCGGACGGCCGACTGCGGCGGCTCCTGGGGCGGTTGTGGACGGCGGGCGCCTCCGGCACGGACCCGTTCCGCTGCCGGGTGCGGGGCGAACGGCGCGCCCGCGACCTCCAACTCCTGCTGCTCCGGCTGGAGATCGGCGCCCGGCTGCTGCGCCCGGAGCCCGCCGGGCCCGACGGCGCGGACGCCCCCGGGCCCTGGACCCTCGACGTACCGGGCCGCGACGACCGGCGCCGCTTCCTGGCCGAGGTCGGCCCGCACCTGTCCGGCACGGTGGCCGCGTCCGCCCGCCGACTGCGTACGACGGGGCCGGACACCCGCGCGGAGCGGGAGGCCGTACCGGCGGACGTACGGGACGGCGTACGCGACCTGCTGCACGCCCCCCGCCCCGAGCCGGCCCCCGCGGGCGCCCGTACCGCCCCCGGAGGCTCCCCGCTGGCCCGCGTGTCCCGGCTGCTGGCGAGCCGCGACCTGGAGCTGCTGGCCACGGGCGACGTGGCGTGGGACCGGGTGGTCGCGGTGGAGAGCCTGGGCGCACAGCCGGTCTACGACGCGACGGTCCCGGGCACGCACAACTTCGTCGCGGACGGCGTCCACGTCCACAACTCCATCGAGCAGGACGCGGACATGGTGATCCTGCTGCACCGCGAGGACGCGTACGAGAAGGAGTCCCCCCGCGCGGGCGAGGCCGACCTGATCGTCGCCAAGCACCGCAACGGCCCGACCGCCACGATCACGGTCGCGTTCCAGGGCCACTACTCCCGCTTCGTCGACATGGCCAACGGCTAGGCGGTGTCCGGGCGGTCTTCTCGGGCTCGCGACGACGGCTACGTCACCTCGCCGCGTTGTCGGAGTCATCCACGTACGACCCGGTACGAGGACGATCCTCCGCCTTGCGCCGCACCGCATCCGACGCCGCGAGCCACCCCTCAAAGATCGCCCGGACACCGCCTAGGCGAGGGCCGAGCAGGTGCTCCACCTCCTGGGCGGGCCCCTGCGGGAGGGCTACGTACAACGCTGGTACGTCTGAGCCCGCGTACGTCCGACCCTGAGGGCGGGACGGACGGCCGGAGGGCCCGGCGCGTCGGCTGAGATGATCGGACCCGGATCGCTGAGGGACACCCCAGCCGCGCCTGCCCGTCGGGTCGTGCGCGCGGCGGTGCCGGACCGAGGTCGGAGCCGACGTGGCGCCGACCCGCTTCTCCAGGAGGACTGCTTGATGACTGACCGGCCCTTGACCCTCATGGCCGTACACGCCCACCCCGACGACGAGGCGACCGGAACCGGCGGGGTCCTCGCGCGGTACGCGGCGGAGGGCATCCGTACGGTCCTCGTGACCTGTACCGACGGCGGCTGCGGCGACGGGCCGGGGGGCGTCAAGCCGGGCGACCCCGGGCACGATCCGGCCGCGGTCGCCGCGATGCGCGCCCAGGAACTCCGGGCGAGCTGCGACGTCCTGGGGATCGGCGCGCTGGAGACGCTGGACTACGCCGACTCCGGGATGCTCGGCTGGGAGAGCAACGAGGCCCCAGGGTCGTTCTGGCGGACCCCCGTGGCGGAGGGCGCGGCCCGCCTCGCGGAGCTGATGCGGCACCACCGTCCCGACGTCGTCGTCACCTACGACGAGAACGGCTTCTACGGTCACCCCGACCACATCCAGGCCCACCGCATCACGATGGCGGCGGTGGAGCTGAGCGGGCTGACGCCGAAGGTCTACTGGACGACGATGCCCCACTCGATGATGCGGCGCTTCGGCGAGCTGATGCGCGAGGCCCAGGCGGGCGGGCCGGAGCCGGACCCCGCCGAGGTCGCGGCGATGGCCGAGATCGGCCTCCCCGACGCCGAGGTCACCACGTGGGTGGACACCACCGCGTTCAGTCGGCAGAAGTTCGACGCGTTGGCCGCGCACGCGAGTCAGGGCGAGAACATCTTCTTCCTCAAGATGGGCGACGAGGTGTTCGCGGAGCTGATGGGGACGGAGACCTTCGTACGCGTCCAGGACGCCACCGGCGCGACGCTGCCCGAGGACGACCTCTTCGCCGGACTCCGCTGACCCGCGCGCGACGTCTTCTGCGGGGCGGGGGCTTCTGCCATAGTGCTGGCCACCGCCCCGTTTCCGGACGTGGGCGCGCACGCGCACTGGACAACGTTGTCAAGCCCCGAGGTCGCACCGAACGGAGCCCGCGCATGAGCCCCCACCCCACCCGTACGCGGCTGGCCGCCCTCGCCGCCGCCGCGCTCCTCGCGGGCCTGCTCGGCGGCGCGCCCCCGACGGCGAGCGCCGCGCCCGCCACCGACGCCCCCACGGACGCCGCCGACGGGCAACTCACCGACCTGGTCAACCCGTTCATCGGCACCCGCAACGAGGGCAACACCTTCCCCGGCGCCGCCGTCCCCTTCGGCATGGTGCAGCTCTCCCCCGACACCGGCCACAGCACCGGCTACAACTGGGACCAGACCTCGATCCGCGGCTTCTCCACCACCCACCTCTCCGGCGTCGGCTGCGCGCTCGGCGGCGACCTGCCCGTGATGCCGACCACCGGCGACATCACCAGCACCGACAACGCGCGGTACGCGGCGACCTTCAGCCACGACGACGAGAGCGCGTCCCCCGGCTCGTACGAGGTCACGTTCGGCGACTACGGCGGCACCACCGCCGAGCTGACCGCCACCACGCGCACCGGCCACCAGCGCTACACCTTCCCGGAGACCGACAAGGCCAACGTCCTCCTCAACTCCGGCCAGGCCCTGCACAAGGTGACGCGGTCCGAGGTGCGGGTCGTCGACGACCGTACGATCGCCGCCTCCGTCACCGGCCGCGGCTTCTGCCAGGACACGGAGAAGGAGTACACGGTCCACACCCTCACCCGCTTCGACCGCCCCTTCGACGGCCACGGCACGTGGGACGGCGACGAGGTGACCGACGGCGGCGGCAGCGCGTCCGGCGGTGAGGGGCGGCGCGGCGCGTACGCCCGTTTCGACACCCGGGACGGCGACCGCGACGTGGAGGTGGTCACGTCGCTGTCGTACGTGGACGGGGCCGGGGCCGCGCGCAACCTCGCGGCGGAGGGCACCCGTTCGTTCGACGCGACGCGGGACGCGGCACGCGCCGCGTGGGAGAAGCGCCTCGGGCAGGTACGGGCCGAGGGCGGGAGCGAGGAGCGGCGGCGGGTCTTCTACTCGTCGCTCTACCGCGCGCTGCTGCACCCGAACGTCGGTGAGGACGTGGACGGCCGCTACACCGGCTGGGACCAGAGGACGCACACGTCGGACGGCTTCACGTACCACCAGAACTGGTCGCTGTGGGACACGTACCGCACGCAGGCGCAGCTCCTCGCGCTCCTCGCGCCGGGCGAGTCCCGCGACATGGCGCTGTCGCTGCTCCGCGTGGACGCGGAGGGCGGCTGGCTGCCCAAGTGGGGCTACGGCACGGTCGAGACGAACATCATGACCGGCGACCCCGTCACCCCCTTCCTCACCAACGCGTACCGGCAGGGGCTGCTGAAGGGCCACGAGGAGGAGGCGTACGCGGTCCTCCGGAAGAACGCCGACGGAGTGCCGCCCGCCGACTCCCCGTACGTGGGGCGGATGGGCAACGCCGAGTACCTGAAGGACGGCTACGTGCCGTTCCTGCCGGACCGCGAGAAGGACAAGCCCGGCGACTCCGACTTCCACCACGGCGCCTCGGCCACCCTGGAGTACGCGCTCTCCGACGCCGCCCTCGCCGAGATGGCGCGGGACCTGGGGCACACGGAGGACGCGGCGCGGTACGCGGAACGGTCCCGCAACTACCGTTCCGTGTTCGACGCGAGCACCGGCTTCTTCCGGCCGCGCGACGGCGCCGGCGCCTTCACCGGGCCCGAGGACCCGGCGCGGAGCGAGGGCTTCCACGAGGGCACGGCCTGGCAGTACATGTGGCTGACCCCGCAGGACCAGCCCGGCGTGATCTCCCTCATCGGCGGCCGGGAGGCGGCGGGCGACCGGCTGGACTCCTTCTTCGCGTACGACCAGTTGCTGGCCGACCCGGAGGGGACGGCGCGCGAGGTGTGGGTCAACGGGCCGTACGACTACGACAACGCCGACAAGTACAACCCGCAGAACGAGCCGGACCTCATCGCCCCGTACACGTACCTGTCGACGGGCGAGCCGTGGAAGACCACGGACGTCGTGCACGCCGCGCTCACCCTCTTCACCGACGGGCCCGACGGCGTGACCGGCAACGACGACCTCGGCACCATGTCGTCGTGGATGGTGCTCACGGCCATGGGCGTCTTCCCGGTGTTCCCCGGTACGGACACGTGGGGGCTGTCGGCGCCCGCCTTCGACAAGGTGACGCTGACGCTCGACCCCGAGTGGTACCCGCGGGGCGGCTTCACGGTCACCGCCGACGGCGCGGGTGACGGCAAGCGGTACATCCGGTCGGCGTCGCTCGGCGGCGAGGACCTGCCGCGCACCTGGATCACCACGGACGACATCCGCCGCGGCGACCTGGCGCTGGAGACCGGCGCCGAGCCGTCGGACTGGGGCACGGGCGAGGACGCCGCGCCGCCGTCGACGCCGCTGGGCGGGAGCTGAGCGGGGGGCGGTCGTACGGGCCGCGCCGGGCGCGGTCGGGCCGAAGGCGGGGCGCGGTCGGGGCGCCGTACGTGGGGCAGCCCGCGTACGGCCGTCAGCCCGGCGTGTGGCCGATCCGGTGGTGGAAGCCGCGGATGTGCGCCTCGATGAGGTCGCCCGCGCGCTCCGTGTCCCGCAGGGCGATCGCGTCGTAGACCGCGTGGTGCTCGGCGCGCAGGCCCGCCGTGACCCCGTCCCAGTCGTCGAGCCGGTGGAACGCGGACAGCAGCGCGGTGCGTACGGCGCTCCGCACGGCGACGGTCATGTCCGCCATCAGCCGGTTGCCCCCGGCCTCGGCGACGGCGACGTGGAACGCGGTGTCGCAGTCGTTGAACTCCTCGCGCGTCAGCGCGGTGTCGTCCATGCGCAGCAGCGGCTCCTCGATCCGGGCGAGGTCGTCGTCCGTGGCGCGTTCGGCGGCCAGCCGCGCGCTGGAGCGCTCCAGGGTGGCGCGGGCCTCGACGACGTCGGGGAGCGGGAAGTTGGCCAGCGCCATGTGCAGCCGCAGGAACTGCGTCAGCCCCTCGCTGGGCATCGCGGAGATCACGCTGCCCGAGGCCGGGCCGGTGCCCACGCGGGAACGCAGCACCCCCTGCGCCTCCAGTACGCGCAGCGCCTCCCGTACGGCGGCGCGGCTGACGCCGAGCAGTTCGACCAGCTCGCGTTCGGGCGGGAGGCGGTCGCCGACGCGGAGGTTCCCGGCGAGGATCTGCTCCTCGACGCGGGCGAGGACGAGTTCGAAGGTGCGGGTGCGCGGGACAGGTTCCCAGGCCGCCGTGGTGGTCGACTCCGCCATGCTGCGCTCGCCCTCTCGCCCTTCGCCCGCCTCCGCCGTGCCGCTGACCGGCCACGACGACCGGCTACGACGTGCCCCCGAGCCTCCGATCGTAGCTTGCAGTGTCCACGCAATGGTCCGACCAAGCACTTCTTCCACCCTCTTCGGTCCTCTTCCGCCCTCTTCCGTCCGGCGCCCTGGACAGGCCCGCGGGCCGTGTCTAGCGTGTGCCTGCGACCAAGGCATGGTCTGACCAAAGACGTCATGTGAGGGTGGCCATGTACGAGCCCGATCTCACCCCCGTCGGTGACAGCCTCGGGCTGTCCTCCCTCCTCGCCGCGCTGCCGCTGGCCACGCTGTTCGTGCTGCTGGGCGGCCTGCGCGTGAAGGCGCACCTGGCCGGGCTGCTCGCGCTGGCCGTGGCGCTGGCGGTCGCCGTCGCCGGGTACGGCATGCCGGTGGACCTCGCCCTGCTGTCGGCCACGGAGGGGGCGGCGTTCGGGCTGTTCCCCATCATGTGGATCGTGGTGGCCGCGATCTGGGTCTACCAACTGACCGTCACCAGCGGCCGGTTCGAGGACCTGCGCCGGGCGTTCGCCCTGATCAGCGCCGACCCCCGGGTGCAGGCGGTGATCATCGCGTTCTGCTTCGGCGGCCTGCTGGAGGCGCTGGCCGGGTTCGGCGCCCCCGTGGCGATCACCGGCGTGATGCTGATGGCGCTGGGCTTCGCCCCCGTACGCGCCGCGATCACCGTGCTCGTCGCGAACACCGCACCCGTCGCCTTCGGCGCCATCGCCACCCCGATCATCACGGCGGGCAGCCTGACGGGCATCCCGTACGAGGACATCGGCGCGTACGTCGGCCGCCAGACCCCGCTGCTCGCCCTCTTCGTACCGCTGCTGCTCGTCGTGCTCGTCGACGGCGCGCGCGGGGTGCGCGAGGCGTGGCCCGCGGCGCTGGTGTGTGGCGTCGTCTTCGGCTGCGCGCAGTTCCTCAGCTCGAACCACGTCTCGGTGGAGCTGACCGACATCATCGCGTCGCTGGCGGCGCTCGGCGCGCTGGTCGCCTTCCTGCGCGTGTGGCAGCCGCCGGGTACGGAGGAGGCGCGGGCCCGGCTGGCGGAGACGGCGCGGCGGGAGGGCGGCGGCCGTACGGCCGCCGAGGGCCCGGGTCCTTCGCAGGCCCCGGAAGCGGGCGAGGGCGCCAGCTCCGACGCGGAGGGCACCGGCGTACGGACGGGGACGCGCGCCGGGGACCGTACGCGCATCCCGATGGCCTTCCTCCCCTACCTCGTCGTCATCGCCGTCTTCTCCGTCGCCAAACTGTGGGACCCCGCCAAGGAGTTCCTCGCCGACAGCGACCTCGACATCGCCTGGCCCGGCCTCGACGGCCATGTCCTCACCAGTACCGGCGACGTCTCCACCGCCACCGTCTACGTCCTCCCCTGGCTCTCCTCCCCGGGCACGCTGCTGCTCCTGTGCGGGGTGGCGGTCGCCGCCGCGTACCGGGTGCCCCCGGCCACGGCCGTACGGGAGTTCGCCGCCACCCTCGCCAGGCTGCGGCTGCCGCTGCTGACGGTCGCCGCCGTCCTCGCGCTCGCGTACGTCATGAACCTGTCCGGGCAGACGCTCACCATCGGCCGGTGGATCGCCGGTACGGGCGCGGCGTTCGCGTTCCTGTCGCCCGTGCTGGGCTGGCTGGGCACCGCCGTCACCGGCTCCGACACCTCCGCCAACGCCCTGTTCGCCACGCTCCAGCAGGCCGCCGCCGAGAAGGCGGGCCTCGACCCGACGCTGCTCGTGGCCGCCAACACCTCCGGCGGCGTCGTGGGCAAGATGATCAGCCCGCAGAACCTCACCATCGCCGCCACGGCCGTCGGCATGGTGGGGCGGGAGGCGGAGCTGTTCCGTGGTGCCATCAGGTGGAGCCTGCTCCTGCTGCTGTGCATGTGCGTGCTCGTGTACCTCCAGTCCGGCGCCCTGGCCGGGATGCTGCCGTGAGGCCCGTACCGACGACGACCGCCCTACCGCCCTACCGCCGTGACGTCCCCGACCCCCGTCAGCCGTACGACTCCCGCCCCCGCATCCCGTCCCCGCCTCACCACCACCCACCGCCGCCCGTACGGAGGGCCCATGCGCGTCGCGCTGTTCGTCACCTGCTTCAACGACACGCTCTTCCCCGCCACGGGCCGGGCCGTCGTGACCCTCCTCGAACGGCTCGGCTGCCGGGTCGACTTCCCGCCCGACCAGACCTGCTGCGGGCAGATGCACGTCAACACCGGCTACGGGGGCGACTGCCTGCCGCTGGTACGCCGCTTCACCGACGTCTTCGCGGGCTACGACGCCGTCGTCAGCCCGTCCGGCTCGTGCGCCGCGCTGGTGCGCGACCACCACGCCCGGATCGCGGAGGCGGCCGGGGGCCCGCGGCTGGCGGCGGCCGTACGGGAGCGGACGCCGGTGTACGAACTGTCCGAGTTCCTCGTCGACGTCCTCGGCGTCGAGGACGTCGGCGCGTTCTTCCCGCACCGCGTCACGTACCACCCCACCTGCCACTCGCTGCGCATGCTGCACGTCGGTGACAAGCCGCTCCGGCTGCTGCGCGCGGTGCGCGGCATCGACCTGGTGGAGCTGCCCGCCGCCGAGCAGTGCTGCGGTTTCGGCGGCACGTTCGCGCTGAAGAACGCCGACACGTCGCTGGCGATGTGCGCCGACAAGGTACGGCACGTGCGCGACACCGGCGCCGAAGTGCTGTGCGCGGGCGACAACTCCTGCCTGACGCACCTCGGCGGCATGCTGTCCCGGCTGCTTACGGGCGTCCGTACGCTCCACCTGGCCGAGATCCTCGCCGCCACCGAGGAGTCCCCACCGGCACCGGCACCGCCCCCGCGGTCCGGCCGACGCGTGTCCGCGCGCGGGAAGGCGGGGCGCGCGTGAGCGGCGACGGCGGCGGCACGGGGCGTACGGGCGGGCCGGGGCGTACGGGCGGGGGCGCGGGTGCGAACGGGGGCGCGCGTACGGGAAGCGGCGCGGGCGGCCCGACCGACCTCGGCATGCCCGCCTTCCCCGAGGCCGCCCGCGCCGCCCTCGCGGACGGCCAGCTGCGCCGCAACCTCGCCCACGCCACCGGCACCATCCGCGCCAAACGGGCCGCCGTGGTGGGCGAGGTCGACGACTGGGAGGAGCTGCGCGCGGCGGGCCGCGCCCTCAAGGACCGCACCCTCCGGCACCTCGACCACCACCTCCTGCTCCTGGAGCAGCGCGTCACGGCGGCGGGCGGCCAGGTCCACTGGGCGCGCGACGCGGCGGAGGCGGGCCGTACGGTCACCCGGCTCGTACGGGAGACCGGCGCCCGCGAGGTGGTCAAGGTCAAGTCCATGGCCACGCAGGAGATCGGCCTCAACGAGACCCTCGCCGCCGCCGGGATCGCCGCGTACGAGACGGACCTCGCGGAACTGATCGTGCAGCTCGGCGACGACCGGCCGTCGCACATCCTCGTCCCGGCCATCCACCGCAACCGCGCCGAGATCCGCGACATCTTCGCCCGCGAGATGGGCGCGTACGGCACCCCCGCGCCCGACGACCTGACCGACGACCCGCGGCGGCTGGCGGAGGCGGCGCGGCTGCATCTGCGGGAGAAGTTCCTGCGGCCGAAGGTGGGGATCTCGGGGGCGAACTTCCTGGTGGCGGAGACCGGTACGGCCGTCGTCGTCGAGTCCGAGGGCAACGGGCGGATGTGCCTGAGCCTGCCCGAGACGCTGATCTCCGTCGTCGGCGTCGAGAAGGTCGTACCCCGCTGGCAGGACCTGGAGGTCTACCTCCAGCTGCTGCCGCGCTCGTCCACCGGCGAGCGCATGAACCCGTACACCTCCACCTGGACCGGCACCACCGACGGCGACGGCCCGCGCGCCTTCCACCTGGTGCTGCTCGACGCCGGGCGCACCGACACCCTCGCCGACACCGTCGGGCGCCAGGCGCTGCACTGCATCCGCTGCTCCGCCTGCCTCAACGTCTGCCCGGTGTACGAACGCGTCGGCGGCCACGCGTACGGCTCCGTCTACCCGGGGCCGATCGGCGCGATCCTCAGCCCCCAACTGCGGGGTACGGGCTCGGCGGTGGACCGTTCGCTGCCGTTCGCCTCGACGCTGTGCGGGGCGTGTTACGAGGTGTGCCCGGTGAAGATCGACATCCCGGAGGTGCTGGTGCATCTGCGGACGCGGGTGGTGGAGGAGGCGCGCGGCGCGGGGTCCGCCGGTGCCGGGGTTTCGGGCGCGGGCCGGTGGCCGGGGCGGGGCGGGCGGCGTCGGCTGCCGAGACCAGAACGGGTGGCGATGGCCGCCGCCCGCTGGGTGCTGTCCGACCCCGCGCGGCTGGCCGCGGCCCAGCGCACCGGCTCGTTCGCCGGGCGGCTGCTGGGCCGCGACGGGCGGGTGGGCCGGTTGCCGGGGCCGCTGGGCGCGTGGAGCGACGCTCGGGACGCGCCGGTTCCGGCGCCGGAGAGCTTCCGCGCGTGGTGGGCGAGGACGCGCGGGTGAGCGGCGGGGAGCGGGAGCCGGGGGTGCCTGAAGTGCCTGAGGTGGCGAACGGGTCGGGGAGCGCGGGCCGTTCAGGCCCGGCGGGTGCGGTGACGTCTGGGAGGTCGACTGTGACGGGTGCGTCGGATGTGGCAGGCACGTCGGGTGTGGCGGGCAGGCCCGGGGGCGTGGACGACGGCGGGGCGCGCGCCGAGATCCTGCGCCGCGTACGCCGCGCACTCGCGGACGTACCGGCCGCCGAGCGGCCCGAGGACGTCCCCGTCCCCCGCGCCTACGCGCGGGCGGGCAGCGGCCCGGCGGCCGGATCGCCCGAGGTGGTACGGCTGTTCGCGGACCGCGTGGCCGACTACCGCGCCGCCGTACGCGTCGTGCCCGCCGCCGACGTCGCCTCCGCCGTCAGCGCCGCGCTGGCGGCGCGCGGCGCGGAACGCGTGGTCGTCCCGCACGGCTTCCCCACCGAGTGGCTGGACGGCCGCCGCCCGGCCGACGAGCCGCCCGGGTCCGGGCCGACGGTGCTCCGCGACGACCCGCCGCTGTCCCTCGCCGCGCTCGACCGCGTGGACGGCGTCGTCACCACCGTCGCCGCCGCCATCGCCGTGACCGGCACCTTCGTGCTCGACGGCGGCGCGGGCCAGGGCCGCCGCGCGCTCACGCTCGTACCCGACTACCACCTGTGCCTCGTACCGGCCGCGCGCGTCGTCGCGTCCGTCCCCGAGGCGCTGACCCTGCTGGACCCGGCGCGGCCGCTGACGTTCGTGTCCGGCCCGTCCGCGACGAGCGACATCGAACTCGACCGGATCGAGGGCGTCCACGGGCCCCGCACCCTGGAGGTGCTGGTGGTGACGTGACGGCGCGCACCCGTACGCCGTACGCCCGCGCGCCGCCGCACCCCGCGCGCGTACGCCCGCTGCCGTACGCCCTCCCCGTACGCGTCAGGCGTGCGCGCCGACCCGCACCGGACCCACCGTCAGCCGTACGGTCCCCTCCAGCACGTCGCCCAACCGGCGGGCTTCCTCGTCGAGTTCGCCGCGCTGCGCCGCCGACAGGGGCGCCAGCGGTTCGACGGCCAGCCGCACCGTCCGCCCGGAACGCCGCTGGTGCCACACCCCCGCGACCGCGCCGTCGATCAGCAGCACCGGGAAGTTTCCCGCCTGGCCCCCGGCGAGCGCCCGCTCGTACGCGCGCCCCGGGAAGACCCGGTCGCGCGGGTGGCAGCCCACGGCGTACGCGTCGAAGTACGGCAGCAGCCGCAGCCCCCGCGGCGGCTCGGCGGGCAGCGCGGTGTCCCCGGCGACGACCCAGGCCGGTTCGCCCGCCAGGTCGACGGGCTCGATCTCGCCGCGCGCGGCGAGCGTACGGAACAGCCGGTCCGCCCAGCCCCGCGGCGCCGCCGCCCAGCGCGCGAAGTGCGGCGGGGAGGCGGGCCCGTACGCGTACAGCCAGCGGCGTACGAGCGCGGCGAGCGCCGTGTCGCCGTCCGCCGGGGTGAAGCCGGGCAGCCAGCGCTGCGGACTGGTGTAGGTGACGCGGCGGCCGCGGACGGGGCCGAAGCAGAGCGCGCCGCGCTGTGCGGCGATCGCGGTGGCGCTGCGCCACCGCGGCCACTTGTCCTGGAACGCCTCCATCACCCGTTCCCCGGCCCACGCCCCGACCCGTTCGACGACGGCGTCGGTCAGCTCGTCCACCGTCATCTCGGCGTCCGCGAGGGCGTCACCCACGGCCGCCACCACCTCGTCGGTCCGCGCCCGGTCGAGGTGGTCGGTCCCCGCGCCGCCGCCACGGGCGGTCGCGGCCCGCTGCGCGGTGAGCGCGCCGGTCCACAGCGGCAGTTCGCGGGTGGGGAGGAGATGGACGGTGCCGCGCGGGCCGTACGTCTTCACCAGCGTGCGGTCGGCCCACAGCGCCCGCCGGACGTCCGTACGGGTGGTGCCGGGCAGGCGCAGGGCGAGCGAGACCTCGGCGGCGGACAGCACCTGGGCATGGGCGCCGCACAGGGCGGACGCGACGCGGGCGAGGGCGGCGGAGGGGGTGGTGGGGGTATCTGGGGTTGTGGGGGTTGCTGGGGCGTCAGCGGTTGCCGGGACCGTGGGAGCCGCTGGGGGCTCTGCGGCCTGGGTGAGGGAGTGCCGTTCCAGGCGCCGGGCGACGGCGGCGGGCCACGGGACGTGCGCGACGGGTGTGGCGGAAGGGGCGGGCTGGACGCTCACGGGCGGGGCTCCTCGGGTGTGTCGGGGCTGACGCGCGGCCGGCGCGCGGCCAGACCGTAGGAGCGAACGGGGTCAGCTCCCGTCCTCAACTCCCGCCCCCACCGCGGCCCTTCTCCCCTCCGGCCTGTGGATAACTCCGTCACCCGCCGCCGACTAACCTCCTTGAAGGAGGTTAGTCGGCGCACGAAAGCCGTTAACCGCGCTTCTCGCTGGGTAGACTGCCTGCGCCCGAAGCCGCGACCACGTATCGCGGCTTCGGGACCAACCCCCTCCCCGCCACGCGCCGCCCGCCGTCGCTCCCCGCCCGGTTCAGCGCAGGACGTGCAGCGTGGCCCCGCCGCTCCAGGCTTCCAGCAGCCGCCGGTGCACGGCCGTGACCCCGTGCCGTACGGCCAGGTCCAAGGCGGCGGACGTGAAGGTGGCCGCCGTGACGAACAGCGCGACGTCGGCCTCGTACTCGTCCTTCGCCATGCCGACGAACCGGCGCACGTCCTCGCTCTCCACCTTCCGGTACGGCGCGATGTGCCCGCACCGCACCACGAGGGTGCGGCCGTCCGCCGCCCGCCCCAGCAGATCGGTCGAGCCCGCACCGCCGAGGCGGGGACCGTGACCGTCGCCGTCACCGGGGTCGCGGGCGTCGCAGCCGGTGACGCCGACGCAACCGTCGCGGCGGCAGAGCCCGGCGACGTGGTCCTCGAACTCGCGCGGTGTCATCGCGTCCACGGCCGTCATACCGTTCGCGGGCATCCGAGCCCGGAGCGCCCGGTCGATCCGGGCCAGTTCGCGGCGGATCTCCGACATCTCCCGCCGCTGCTCGCCGTCGGCCCGGACCGCGTGGTTGAGGAGCGGGACGACGGTCTGCGCGAGGACGGCGCGCACCGAGTCCTCCGCGACGCGGGCCATCCGCGTGTCGTACTGCGCGAGCTGCTCCGCCACCGACCGTTCGATGCGCTCGTCGAGCCACTCGACGAGGTTGTGGACAACCGAGTTTTCCACAGGCCGGGAGCCCTGTGGAAAACGGTGGCGGGCCTCGGCGTCGAGCAGGTAGTGACGGACCTGAGCTGCGACGACGCTGTCCCGCAGCAGCATCGCGACGTTCAGCACGGTGCGCCGGGTGAACAGCGCGAGGTGGCGGCCTGCGTGCTTGTCCACAGAACTAAGCTCCTTGAAGGAGCCTAGTTCTGTACCTGTCAGAACTCGGTAGCCGTTGCCCTCCAGCTCGGCCCGGTGGTCGTGGATCAGGGACTTGATCGTCTTGAGGCCCACCTCGAAGTAGTGGGCGACCATCGACGTCGTCACGTGCGTACCGTCCGACAGCAGCGACAGCGCCTTCACCTTGTCGAGCGCTTCCGTACGGTCCGCGATGCTCGCCCGCATCGTCGGCGACTCCAGCAGCACGCCTTCGTGCACCATGCGACCCACTCCCTCCCGGGCTCCCCGCCCGGAGCCGGACGGTGCCCCCACGACCCCGCCCCTCGCCGGGGCCAACGAAGTGGGCGGTATGAAGACACGAGCGACGTACGAGCATTCTTCCGACAGTCGCCCGCCGTGGAGCGCGGTCCCCGGAAGGCGTCCGGGAAGCTCCCCGTGCAGGTCGCAGGTCGCCCAGCGAGGTCCCGCAGGCGAGGTCCCGGAGGGGCCCAGGAGCTTTACAGCGCCATCTTGAACCCGAGGTGTGAGGCCTCGAAGCCGAGCCGCTCGTAGAAGCGGTGGGCGTCGACGCGCGTCACGTCGGAGGTGAGCTGGACCAGCGAACAGCCCTGGCGGCGCGACTCCTCGACGGCCCACTCGACGAGTCGCGTGCCCAGGCCCGTACCGCGGGCGTCGGCGTGGACGCGTACCGCCTCGATGAGCGAGCGCGTCGCGCCCTGCCGGGAGAGGCCGGGGATGATCGTCAGGTGCAGCGTGCCGACGGTGCGGACGGCGGCGTCGTCCCCGTCGGGGTCGGCGGGCAGCTCGGCGACCATGAGGTGCTGGTGCGGGTCGCCGTCGATACGGGTGAACGCGCGCTCGTACGGGCCCAGTTCGTCGGGGGTCTCACGCCGCGCGCCGAGAGCGTCGTCCGCGAGCATGGCGACGATGTCCGGGATGTCGGCGGCGGTGGCGCGCCGCAGCACGAGGTCCCGGGCCGGGCCCGGTGCCGCCGGTGTGCGGGCACGCGTGCGGTCAGGTGGTGCGGAGGCCGCGCCCCGCGCTGGTGAGGTGCTCATGCGCGCAGGCTACGCCGGGGCCGGACAGGCCCGGCGTGCGCCGTCGTGGCGGTACGGCGGCGGCGGTACGGGCGGCGGGCCGCGGGTGTACCGGTGCGCCTCCGCGCCGCGGGCTCTCGTGCGGCACCGCGTACTCCGCGCCGCCGCCCTACGACGTCGGTTCGAGCGCCCGTACGGCGGCCACGAGCGGCGCCAACTCCGGCCGCTGCGCCGCCGCGTCGAGCGCTTCGCGGAGAGCCGCCTCGTTCGTGGGGCGGGCCCGCTCCAGCAGGGCGAGACCGTCCGGGGTGACGTTCGTGTAGATGCCGCGGCGGTCGTCGGGGCACAGGTAGCGCGCGAGGAGCCCGCGGTCCTCCAGGCGGCTGACGAGCCGGGTGGTGGCGCTCTGGCTGAGGACCACGGCGTCCGCCAGCTGGTTCATGCGGAAGTGGCCGCCTACGCCGTCGTGCTGGGTGCTGAGCACGTCGATGACGGAGAACTCGCGGACGCTCAGCTCGTGTTCGCCCTGGAGCGCGCGCTCCAGGTACGTCTCGATGCGGCTGTGCAGCGTCGAGAGCGCGCACCAGCCCTGCGCGGGTACGGGGTCCGGTCTGCTCATGCGTCGCGCCCTCCTCCGGCCCGCCCTCGGGCCGTACGCCTCGGTCGCGGCCCCGTACCGGGGGCGCTTCCGTGGCCGTCGTGTCCGTCTCCGCTGTCGCTGTCGCTGTCGTGCTCGTGCTCGTGCTCGTCGCCATCGTGCCGTTCTCCTCCAGGATAGGCCACGCGCGCAATAGTCGGCGCTTGCATATAAGTGCGTGTGCAATTATTGTGGACGCTCGTAAGGTGCTGGCGCAAGCGGTTGGAGCGGGCGTCGGTGTTCGGAGCGATCGACCGGAGGGTCTTCCATGCCGCTCGCACTCCTCGCGCTGGCCGTCGGCGCGTTCGGGATCGGCACCACCGAGTTCGTGATCATGGGTCTGCTGCCGGACGTGGCAGCGGATTTCGGCGTCTCGATCCCCACCGCGGGCCATCTGGCCACGGGCTACGCCCTGGGTGTCGTCGTGGGCGCCCCGATGCTCGCGGTCCTGGGCGCGCGGACCGGCCGCAAACGCATGCTGATGCTGCTCATGGGCCTGTTCATCGTGGGGAACGCGGTGTCCGCCGCCGCTCCCGCCTTCGGCGTGCTGCTCACGGGTCGGGTGATCGCCTCGCTCGCGCACGGCGCGTTCTTCGGCATCGGTTCGATCGTCGCCGCCGGGCTGGTCGCGCCGGAGAAGAAGGCGGGGGCGATCGCGATGATGTTCACGGGGCTCACCACGGCCAACGTGCTGGGGGTGCCCCTCGGCACGCTGCTGGGACAGGAGTACGGCTGGCGGGCCACGTTCGCCGCCGTGACCGGGCTGGGCGTGCTCGGACTGGCCGGGGTGGCCGCCCTGGTGCCGCACGACGTGGGCGGCGACGGGCCGGAGAAGCGGCGCACCGACCGTACGGCAGGGCCCGGACGTGCGGGGATACGCGGCGAGTTGGCCGCCTTCCGCAACGTCCAGGTGCTGCTCGCCATGGCGATGACCGTGCTCGGTTTCGGCGGCGTCTTCGCCGCGATCACGTACATCGCACCGATGATGACCGGCGCCGCGGGATACGCGGAGGGATCGGTGACCTGGCTGCTCGTGCTGTTCGGACTGGGCATGGTCGCGGGGAACCTGGTGGGCGGCCGCCTCGCGGACCGCGCGCTGATGCCCCTGCTCTACGGGGCGCTGGCCTCGCTCGCGGTCGTCCTGGCGCTGTTCACGCTCACCGCGCACGACAAGGTGGCCGCCGCGATCACGCTGCCGCTGATCGGCGCGTTCGGCTTCGCCACGGTGCCGCCCCTCCAGAAGCGGGTCCTCGACCAGACGGCGGACGCGCCCACGCTGGCCTCCGCGGTCAACATCGGCGCCTTCAACCTCGGCAACGCGCTGGCCGCCTGGCTCGGCGGGCTGGTGCTGGGAGCCGGGTTCGGTCAGACGTCACCGAACGGCGTGGGCGCTCTGCTCGCCACCTCCGCGCTGGGATTGGCCGCCCTCGCGGCGGCCCTGGAGCGCCGGTCCGCCCCGGCGGTGCCCGCCTCCGGGCGGACGGCGGAGGGCCCGGCGGGAGAAGCGCGGACCGGGGCCCGGATAGGGAGCCCGGCGGGGGAAAGCCGTTCGCGGGTGCGGGCCGGTGTGCGAGCGGCCGTACGCCCCGAGGCGGGCGGCGGTGCGGAAGAGGGGGCGGCCGCAGGGCCGGTCGGGAGCGCCGCGTCGGACGCGGACGCCGGGACGGGGCGCATACCCTCCGCCGGGGAGGTCGCGCCCACGGGCCGTGGGCGGTGACGGTCCACCGCGTCCGGCGGTCGCCGCCCCTGCCCGCCCCGGCGGCCCCCCCCGGCGGCCCCGGCGGGAGATGTCCAGCGGGCGGGCAGGGCAGGGGCTCAGCCGAGGGCGACCGAGTAGGGCGCGAAGCGGCGACTGATGTCGCCGGGGATGTCGGCGGCCGTGTGCACCATCAGCGTGCAGCGGAAGTCGCCGCTCAAGCCCCCTGCCCGGAGCCAGCGTTCCCACTCGGGGTGGCGCGCGTCGACGTCGAAGCGCACCCGGTCGCGGGCGTCCACCGCCAGCTCCGTGACCAGGGCCTGGGCCGTGGCGAGGTCCTCGGCGACGACGGGGCCGAAGACGTCGGTCGGCCCGTTCGGCCAGCGCGCGGCGAATCCGGTGAGGGCACCCGCCGGGTCCTCCGCCACCACGAAACGGTCGGAGAACGCCGGGAGGCGGGTGAGGAGTTCGGTCCGGTCGGTGCCGAAGACCTCGGCGTCGAGAGCGAGTACGGCACGCAGGTCGGTGGCGGAGGCAGGGCGTACGGAGGTCCGGGCCGCCGCGCCCGTCGCCTCGTACGGGGGCGGGGAGAAGGGGCCGGTGAGCATGGTGGTCGTGCCGACCGGACGGAAGCCCATCCGCTCGTAGAGCGGCCGCCCGTTCTCGGTGGCCTGGAGGAACAGCGCGGCGGTGCCGGAGGAGTCGAGCGCGTGCCGCATCAGGTGGCGACCGATGCCGCGCCGTGCGTGGCGTCGGGCGACGAGGACCATGCTGACGCAGGCGTACGCGTCGGCGTAGGTCGTGAGGACGTACGCGGCGATCAGCTCGCCGGGGCGGTCCGGGGCGTCGATGCCGTAGCCCTGTCCGGCGGTCAGCAGCAGTCGCCACTTGTGCTCCTCGCGCGACCAACCGCGGTCCTCACCGAGGGCGAGGCACGCGGTCAGGTCGTCCGGGGTGAGCTTGCGGGGAGGAGGGAGCGTGGCCAGGAGCGGAGAGGAGAGAGGGTCTGCCGTCACGACCGGTCAGGCTGCCCGATCGGTGGCCTCCGCGGCCACCGCTTTTCCCCCGGCGGAGGGCGCCACCGAGGCGTCAGCCCTCGCGCCGGCCGTGGCGCCGGTCGCGCCACCGGCCTCGCGGGCGGCCTGTTCCGCCGCCTTCCGGCGCTGCCCGTACCGGGTCAGTCCCCACGGCTTGAGCACGGAGATCGCGGTGATGAAGACGTACGAGGCCAGCGAGACGGACGGTCCGAAGAGGAGCTGTGCGCCGTCGACCTGCTCGCCCGCGCCGACCTGCGCGGCGGCGTGGTCGAGATCGGTGCGCAGCACGATCAGCGAGGCCGCCGCGAGACCCAGGGTCATCAGGAACTTGACCCAGACCCAGCGGTGCCGGGCCAGACCCCAGTGCGTGCCGAGGGAGAGGACGACGCCGCTGACGAGCGTGAGCAGCGCCACGGGCGGGAGCAGCCAGTCCCCGAAGGTCCTCATCGCGCGGTACGCCATCTCGTCGGTGGCCGCCGAGCCACCGGCCGCGCCCGCGACGGCGAGAGTGAGGAGGCACAGGGTGAGCCCGAGCCAGCCGACGGAGACGATGACATGGACGACCAGTACGGCTCTGCGTGCGGGGCGGGGAAGCCCGGAGCGCCGGTTGTCGCGGCGCCGTCCCCGAGGTGGGTTCGTCATGCGCTCCACGTTCGCGGGCGGGGCCCCGCCGGGGCGTCTGACGGGAGGAGTATCCGTCGGTACTCGACGGCGAGTAGGCGAGTGTCCGACCCCGCCCGAGCACGAGCCCCCGACGCGGAGCGCGGACCTGGCGCACGGAGCGCGCGCACGGGACGCCCCGCCCCGTGCGTACGGGGGCGCCTACGCTCGCGGGCATGAGCCGCCTGCACCTCTTCGACCTCGACGGCACCCTCCTGCGGGGCACCGCCGCCGCTGTGGAGATCTCGCGACAACTCGGACTGGAGACCGAGATCGTCGAGCTGGAACGGGCGTTCGCCGCACGGGAGATCGACCCGGTCCGCTTCGCACAGGGCGTTCACAAGCTGTGGTCCGGTCTGACGGAGGAGCATGTCGACGCCGCGTTCCGGGAAGCGCCGTGGATGGACGGGATCGCGGAGGTGTGGGCGGAGATACGGGCGCGGGGCGAGCACTGCGCGGTGGTGTCCCTCTCGCCGGACTTCTTCGTGCGGCGGTTGCTGGCGTGGGGTGCGGACGCCGTGTACGGATCGCGCTTCCCCGAGGTCCCGTTCCGCGTTCCCGTCGACCCGGCGGGCATCCTCTCGCCGACGGCGAAAGTAAAGATTGCGTATGGGTTGTGTGCGAAACTCGGGGTGCCCCCGGATGCATGTGTGGCTTATGGGGACTCGCTGTCGGATGCCGAACTCTTCGCCGCCGTACCCTTGTCCGTGGCCGTCAACGCGGACGACCATCTGCGTGGCCTTGCCTCGTTCGACTACGCGGGGAGCGATCTGCGGGAAGTGTACGACCTTGTACGGTACCGCCGTTAATCCCCCGAGGTGGCTCGAATTCGGGGAACCCGGCATACCTGGGACAGGGCTTGTGGATCGATGCCATAACGGTATGGTCGACTCCGCATCGCCGGGCTGGGCTCCGTGACCGATGTCTCACGGGGTCTCATTGCAGGCGCCTTCCCTGTGCGGGAAGTTCGTGGTCCGACCGGAAGACGTTCGAGGCGAGGCAGAGTAATGACCACCACGTCAGCCGATAACGGCACTTCTGCTGGCGACGGCGGTAACGACGGCGGCGGCGACTGGAGTTGGTTCGCCCCGACGGCCGCCGCCCGTAAGGGAGGCGACGCCTCCGACGACGCGCAGGACGCCCGTGCGGAGCAGGCGCGCCGCGCCTCCCGCTCCGGGCCCGACGGGACACCCGGTCGACAGGGCGAGAACGCCTGGTCGGGAGGGCCGACCGAGGACGGTACGGCACCGTCGTCGGCGGCGCACGAGCGCGTACCGCACGGATCGGACGGCGAGGATATACCCAAGCCGAGCCGCCCCGTCACCCCGATACGCCCGGTCGGTTCGGGCGCCGCACGGCAGGCGCAGGGCGCCGGTCGCGGCGACCGTACGCAGCACGCGAGGGGCACCGGAGGCGGTTCGGTCCGTGACACGGACCCGGCGGCGCTGCGCGAGGCGGTGCAGCAGACGGTGCGGAACGCGGAGCAGCGGGCCGTACGGCGGACGGAGCAGCCGCAGGCACGCCCGCAAGAGCACGAGCGCGCGGACCGTACGGGCCACGACACCCCCGAGGCGGCCGAGGCGCGCGGCAGCGCCCCCGCCGAGGCCCCCCGCCAGAACGTCCCCGGTCACGCGGCGCCGGGGCAGGACTTCGCCCGTGGCGCGGCCGACGCCGAACCGCCGCAGGGCCACGCGGCGACGGCCGTGCCGGAGCAGGGCGGTTCCCCGTTGCCGCAGCGCGTCCCGGCCGCGCCCCGTGTGCCGATGTCCGGCGTGCACCACGTCCCGCAGGCAGCGCCCCACCCCGACCCGGCGCCCCACCCGGCACAGGGCCACGCGCCCGCGCCCGGCGCGGACACCGCCCCGCCCCCCACCGGGGAGGCACGGCCGGAGACCGCGCAGCCCCAGCCCCAGCCCCAAGCCCAGCCCCAGCCCCAAGCGCAGGCTCCCGAGCCGGAGCCCGCGCCCGTTCAGGCCGCCGCGCCAACACCCGCCCCGGCACCCGAGCCGGATCCGGAGCCGGAGCCCGCTCCCGAGCCGATCCAACTCCGCACGCCCCTGCCCGAGTTCGGCCCCGCCGACGACAGCACGCTCATCCGCCGCACGCTGGAGGAGATCGAGCCGGTCGCGGACTCCGCCACCGCGTACTTCTACGCCCTGCTGTTCGTCCAGCACCCCCAGCTGCGCGAGCTGTTCCCCGCCTCCATGGACACCCAGCGCGACCGCATCTTCCGCGCGCTCCTGACGGCGGCGCGGTTGAGCGACGACCCGGACGTCCTCGGCCAGTACCTCTCCGGGCTGGGCCGCGGCCACCGCAAGTACGGGACGGTGCCCGAGCACTACCCGGCCGTCGGCGAGTGCCTGATCGCCGCGCTCACGCAGTACTGCAAGCACACGTGGAGCGAGGAGTCCGAGGCCGCCTGGGTGCGGGTCTACACGGTCATCTCCCAGATCATGATCGACGCCGCCGCCGAGGACGAGAAGCGCGCCCCCGCCTGGTGGAACGCGGAGATCGTCGCCCACGAGATGCGCACCCCCGGCATCGCGGTGCTGACGATGCGGCCGGACCAGCCGTACCCGTTCCGCGCCGGGCAGTACACCAGCCTGGAGACGCAGTGGTGGCCGCGGGTGTGGCGGCACTACTCGTTCGCGTCCGCGCCCCGCCCCGACGGTCTCCTCACCTTCCACGTGAAGGCGGTGCCCGCGGGCTGGGTCTCCAACGCGCTCGTGCACCGCGCGCGCCCCGGCGACGTGGTGCGGATCGGCCCGCCGACCGGCACCATGACCGTCGACCACACCAGCGACACCGGCCTCCTCTGCCTCGGCGGCGGCACCGGCATCGCGCCGATCAAGGCGCTGGTCGAGGACGTCGCGGGCCACGGCAGGTCCCGCCCCGTCGAGGTGTTCTACGGCGCCCGCAGCGACCACGACCTGTACGACCTGCACACCATGCTGCGCCTCGGTGACCAGCACCCGTGGCTGTCGGTGCGGCCCGTCGTGTCGGACGGCCCCACGCACGGGGTCGGGCACGCCGCCGCCCATCTCGGGTCGGCGCAGCCGCTGGAGGGCCAACTGCCGGACGTGATACGGCAGTACGGCCCGTGGAGCGCGTACGACGGTTACCTGTCCGGGCCGCCCGGGATGATACGCAGCGCCGTGGACGCGCTCAGAGGAGCGGGCATCCCGCCCCACCGCATACACCACGACTCGATCGACGAGCTGGTCGCGGCCGCGCAGTAGCGGCGGGGCGCCGCCGGGGCGGGCCCGCCCCGGCGGGGCACGTACGCACCACCGTCACCACCCCGCCCCGTACGGACCACCGGCACGACGACCCGGCACCGACGGCACGACGAACGCAGCACGCAGCAACACACACGCAGCAGCACACAGCACGACGCAGCACACCGCGGCGGAGCGCACCCGCTCGGCCTCGTCGCGACGGAGCACCGCGGCACCGGCCGCGCGCGACGCGTCCCCGGGGCCGAGCGGCCGGGCCCCGGCCTGGGGAAGCAGAAGGAGACAGCGCAGGTGGCAGATGCCGAGGCAGGCGAGACGCGGTACGAGCAGCACTCCCGGAGCACCGAGGTCGTGCCCCGGCCGGGCAGCGACGGTGAGCACGCCCTCCAGCAGAAGCTCGACACGACCGAGCGTGCCGACCGCTTCTACGACGAACAGGTCCTGGACCATCTCAACGAGCGGATGCGGGAGTTCACGCTCCAGCAGGAGATGTTCTTCCTGTCGACCGCCGACCGGCACGGCGAGTGCGACAGCAGCTTCCGCGCCGGGCCGCCCGGCTTCCTGCGGGTCCTGGACGAACGGACCCTGGTCTACCCGGAGTACCGCGGCAACGGCGTGCACGCCAGCCTCGGCAACATCCAGGAGAACCCTCATCTGGGCATCCTGATGGTCGACTTCATCCGCGCCCGGATCGGTCTGCACGTCAACGGCAGCGCCGAGGTGGTCGAGGACGAGGAGATGCGGGCGCTCCACCCCGACCTGCCGCACGACCCGATGCCGGGCCGCCGTACGCGGCTGTGGGTACGGGTCGGGGTCGAGGAGGCGTACATCCACTGCGCCAAGCACATCCCGCACCTCCAGAAGGCGCCGAAGCGCACCGCGCGCGAGTGGGGCACCGACGACTACCGCCGCAAGGGCGGGGACTTCTTCGGCAGCGCGCGGGACGCCCGGGAACGCGGCCCGGTGGAGCGCCCGCCGCGTGAGCACGTGGAGGCACCGGCGGCGCCGGGCGACCCGCTGCTGCCGGTGCGCGGCGCGCGCCCGGTGCTGCCCGCGCTCCCGCCGCGGCCGTCGCCGTTCGTACCGCAGCAGGCGGCCTGGCGCGAGGAGGCCGAGCGGGCGTTGGCGGAGGCGGAGCGGCGCGCGCGTGCGGTGGAGGAGAGCGAACGCGCGGAAACGTTCCAGGGCTGGTTCGGCTGACCTGCGGCGTACGGGCTCGGGGCCACGGGCCGCGTTCTACGGACCCCCGGGAGCCGATCCGGCCGGATCTGTCGGGTCGGCCGGGCCCACGCCGCCGCCTTGGACGACCTGACCGAGGTCCGGGGCGAGCAGGGTCAGTACGCCCTCGATGTTGGCGTCCAGGTACGCGCGCAGCGACGGCGGCACCACCTCCACCGAGGCGATGCCCGCGCGGCTGAACGGGATGCGCACGATCTCGTACTCCCCGCACGGCTCGTCCACTTCGGGCCCGTGCCGCCGTGACGTGTCCATCGACACGAGTCGGCACGCGAAGAAGTGCTGCACCTTCACGCCGTCGGAGCCGTCCGGCTCGACTGCTCCCACCGGCCCGTCCGCATCGGCGAAGTCCCCGTCCGCCGGGCCCGGTTCGGGCACGGTGTCGACGAACGCGGGGACGACGCCGGTGACTTCCGCCCCCAGCTCCTCGTCCACCTCGCGGTGCAGCGCGTCCACGACGGTCGCGTCCACGTCCGGTTCGACGCCGCCGCCGGGCGTGATCCAGTACGGGTCGAGGCCCGGTTTGGTGCGCTTGATGAGGATCATGTCGGGGCCGTCGAGGAGGATGGCGCGGGCGGTACGTTTCACCACGGGACGTTCATGGGGCATGGGGGAGATGTGGCCCGCGCCGGGCCCCGCGAAACCCCGCGGCGCCGCCGGGCCCGTCGACCGGTACGTGTGACCCGCCGGTACGTGTCGTCCGCCGGCACGTTGCCATCCCCGGTACGCGTCACCCCGTACGCGTCACCAGGACGTCGCCGCGCGCAGCAGCCGCTCGTGGGCGCGCGCGAGGTGCGGCAGGGCGAGGGTGCCCGCGCGTACCGACAGGAAGTACGTGCGCAGCGGCGGCATCTGCGGTTCGAGCAGCGCGACGAGGCGGCCGTCGTGGAGGGCGGCGGCGCACAGGTAGCGCGGCAGCACGGCGATCCCGGCGTCCGCGAGGACGGTGTCGAGCACGGCCCGCAGGTCGGGTACGACGACGGCGGCCGACCGTGTCACCGGGCTGTCGGCGTCGAAGACGGTGGCCCAGTAGCGGCTCAGCAGCGGCAGGCTCTCGTGCACGGCCACGACGGGTACGTCCGCGAGCGCGGGCAGGAGGACGGACGCGGGCGCCCGTTCCGCCGCCTCCGTGGCCCCAACCGCCGCAACCACCCCAACCGTCCCCGTCGCCCCGCCCAAGTGCCCGGCCCAGTACGGGGTGCCGACGAGGACGAGTTCCTCGTCCCACAGCGCCGTCGTGGCGAGCAGTTCGCCGCGCGGCCGGGCCGTGCTGAGGGCGAGGTCGCAGTGCCCGGTGGCCAGCCCGTCGAGGTTCTCCTCGGTGGTGCCGAAGACCGTGCGTACCGTCAGCCCCTCCGCCACCAGCGGTGCCAGCGCGGGCAGGACGCGCAGCGACGTGAACTCCGGTGGCCCGGCGAGGTGCACGGTCCGCTCCTCCGGCTCCCCGGCGACGCCCGCCTCGGAGAACTCCAGCAGCGCGTCGAGGTGCGGGGCGACCTTGCGGGCGAGTTCGTCCGCGGCGGCCGTCGGCGTGACGCCCCGCGCCCCGCGGTCGAACAGGGGCCTGCCCAACCGCCGTTCCAGGGTGCGCATCTGCCCGGTCACCGCGGGCTGCGACAGCCCCAGCAGCGCCCCGGCGCGTGTGAACGAGCCCGCCCTGTGCACCGCGAGGAACGTACGCAGGAGGTCCAGTTCCACGTCACCTCCGGTGTGTTCGTGCCGCTGCGGCCCCCGGACGGAGCGATAAATATATCGATAGATACATGTCGACACAGTGATTGGACACCGATCCCGTGCCAACTAGCCTGGGAGATACGGCTCTTGGCGTACGCGACCCGGTGACGGGCCCCGCGAACCGGGAGCCGTGGGCGGTTCGAGGCACGAGGGGGGAGCCTCGAACCGCCCCGGCGGGCGCGTGCCGCCCGCGCGCGGGCGCGGCCCGTCAGAGGACGCCCGCCCGGCCCGCCGCGGTGATCCAGGACGGGAACTCGGACAGCAGCCGGTCGTACAGCTCCTGGTCCGGGACGCCGCTGATGTCGTCCACGGCGAAGAAACCGACGTTGTCGACGCGGCGGCCGGGCAGGGTGTCGAAGCGTTCCAGCACGCCGTACGAGGACCGGCCCAGCCCCACGAACTGCCAGAACACCGGCTCGTCCACGGCGGCGCGCAGCTCGCGCTCGATCTCGTCGTCGCGGTAGACGCCGCCGTCGGAGAAGAACAGCACGAGGGTGGGGACGGTGGTGGGGTGCGCCCGTACGTACGCGCGGACCTCCGCGATCACCTTCTGCTCCTCGTTCTGGATGCCGACGTCCCGCATGTCGACCTGCCCCGGCAGCAGGCCCTTCTTCGGCTTGCGGCGCCGGAAGAGGCCCAGTTCACCGATGCGGACGTGCAGCCGCAGCCACTCGGGCAGTTCGCCCAGCCGCAGGTCGGGCAGGCGGGCCGGGGCCGAGGCGAACGTCCACGCCTGCATCTCGCCGTCGTCGTCCAACTGCGCGGCCACTGCGGCCATCCGCTCCACCACGTCGGCCACGACGCCCCTGGCGTAGACGGCGGCCATGGAACCGGAGGCGTCGAGGACGAGGACCACGCGCGCGGTCACCCCGGCGGCGCCGTGTTTGCGCAGGCTGACGGCGACCTGCTCCTTGCGCAGGGACAGCCGCTCGCGCATGTCGTACGGCAGCCGCTCCTCCCCCGCGCGCGGCCCCTCCCGTACGGGCCGCGCGGGCGGCCCCGGCGGTACGGGCGCCTGCCGTGCGGGCCGCGTGGGCGCCCGCGGTACGGGTCCCGGCGGCGCCTCCCGCACGGGCCGCGGTTCGTCCACGCTGATGCCGAAGTCCGTGGCCAGCCCGGCGAGTCCCGACGCGTACCCCTGCCCCACCGCGCGGAACCTCCACCGCCCCTGCCGCGGGTACAGCTCCCCGCCGACGAACGCGGTCTCCGTCGTCGCCGTCATCGCGAACCGCGCCAGCTCCGCCCCGCTCCCCGCGTCCAGCAGCCGTAGCGCCAGCCCCGGCACCTGCCCGAACGTGCCGCCGTCCGCCGAGGCGCACAGCACGACGCGCTCGACGGCAGGTTCCAGCGCGTCCAGCCGTACCTCGACGGCGTCCGTCACGGCCCCGGTGTCGCGCCGCTTGCCCAGGTGGGTGACGGCGCCGGAGGTGTGCCGCGGCTGGTTGTAGAAGACGAAGTCGCCGTCGCCGCGCACCCGTCCGCCCGCGTCGAGCAGCAGCGCGGAGGCGTCCACGTCGGGTACGCCCGGCCCCTCCGACCAGGTGAGCACGGCGCGTACGGCGGCCGCGTCGACGGGGAGATTGGCGCCCTTGCTCAGGGTTCTGGCCGTCATGCCCCCATTGTGCCGACCCGCCCGCCCGGACGGGAGGCTTCCGCTCGGCCGGCCCCGGGGCGTACCCCGGGGCCGGCCAAGGGGGCCACGGCGGGCGTCAGTCCGCGAGGGGCAGGTGGAGGCGGTGGCCCGACTCCGCGAACTCGCGGGACTTGGCGAGCATCCCCGCCTCGATCTCCGCCCCGGTCAACGCCCGACCGCCGTCCCGACCGCCGGAACCCTCCCCGTCACCGGAACCGTCACCGTCGGGGCCGAAGCGCTCGTTGATGTCGCGGCTGATCCGCATCGAGCAGAACTTCGGCCCGCACATCGAGCAGAAGTGCGCCGTCTTCGCGGGCTCCGCCGGAAGCGTCTCGTCGTGGAACGCGCGGGCCGACTCCGGGTCGAGGGCCAGCTGGAACTGGTCCTCCCAGCGGAAGTCGAACCGCGCCTCCGACAGCGCGTCGTCCCAGTCCTGCGCTCCGGGGTGGCCCTTGGCGAGGTCCGCCGCGTGCGCCGCGATCCGGTACGTGATGACGCCCGTCTTCACGTCGTCCCGGTCCGGCAGCCCCAGATGCTCCTTGGGCGTGACGTAGCAGAGCATCGCCGTGCCCCACCAGCCGATCATCGCCGCGCCGATGCCCGAGGTGATGTGGTCGTACGCGGGCGCGATGTCCGTGGTGAGCGGGCCGAGGGTGTAGAACGGCGCCTCGTCGCAGATCTCCCGCTGGAGGTCGATGTTCTCCTTGATCTTGTGCATGGGTACGTGCCCCGGGCCCTCGACCATCGTCTGCACGTCGCGGTCCCGCGCGATCCGCGTCAGCTCCCCCAGGGTGCGCAACTCCGCGAACTGCGCCTCGTCGTTGGCGTCCGCGATCGACCCCGGGCGCAGCCCGTCGCCGAGCGAGAACGTCACGTCGTACGCCCGCAGGATGTCGCACAGCTCCTCGAAGTGCGTGTAGAGGAAGCTCTCCCGGTGGTGCGCCAGGCACCAGGCGGCCATGATCGAGCCGCCGCGCGAGACGATGCCGGTCTTCCGGCGCGCGGTCAGCGGTACGTGCCGCAGCAGGACGCCCGCGTGCACGGTGACGTAGTCGACGCCCTGCTCGCACTGCTCGACGACGGTGTCGCGGTAGACGTCCCAACTCAGCTTCTCCGCGCGGCCGTCGACCTTCTCCAGCGCCTGGTAGAGCGGCACCGTGCCGATGGGGACGGGGGAGTTGCGCAGGACCCACTCGCGGGTGGTGTGGATGTTCCGGCCGGTGGAGAGGTCCATGACCGTGTCGGCGCCCCAGCGGGTGGCCCAGGTCATCTTCTCGACCTCCTCCTCGATGGAGGAGGTGACGGCGGAGTTGCCGATGTTGGCGTTGACCTTCACCAGGAAGTTCCGGCCGATGACCATCGGTTCGATCTCCGGGTGGTTGACGTTCGCGGGGAGGACGGCGCGTCCGGCGGCGATCTCCTCCCGTACGAACTCGGGCGCGCGGCCCTCGCGCAGGGCCGCGTACTCCATCTCCGGTGTGATCACCCCCTGCCGCGCGTACGCGAGTTGGGTCACCGCGGGCCGTACGCCGTCCGCCCCGGTACGCGCGCGGCGCGGGCGGCGTGGACGGCCGGGGAACACGGCGTCGAGCCCGGCGGGCGCCGCGTCCGCCGTGGCGCCCGGGGCCGCCTCCCGGCCGCCGCCCCCGAGGCGTACGCCGCGCGGGGACGTGTGCTTGAGGCCGTCGTCCTCGGGGCGCGGGGCGCGGCCCGCGTACTCCTCGGTGTCGCCGCGGGCGACGATCCAGTGCTCCCGCAGCGGCGCCAGGCCGCGGCGCACGTCGGTGTCGACGTGCGGATCGGTGTACGGGCCGGAGGTGTCGTACAGCGTCACGTCCGTGCCGTTCGTCAGGTGTACGCGGCGGACCGGGACCCGGATGTCCGGGCGCGACCCGCTCACGTAGTCCTTGTGCCAGCCCGGTGCGCGCGATCCGGACGGCTCCGCGGACCCGGTCGGGCCGGTGGGCCCGGTCGGTCCGGCGGACTCGGGCGCCTCCTGGGCGCGTTCAGGCGTGCGTGCGTTCTGCGTGGTCATGGAGACCCAACTCCCTACGCCGGCATTACCCGGTAACAGGTTCGGCGGTCGGCGCAGCCGTCTCAGCGCCCTCTCAGCCCCGTGCTCGGAGCTCCCGCGATGTCTACAGCGGGCGCCACGCTACGGCACGGGTGTGGTGCTGGCCAGGGTGCCCGGACGGGGTTGGCATGATCTGGTCGTGACCCCGACACCCGACACGCCCCCGAACCGCCGCCCGCACGGCCCGCCCGGCGGCCACGACGGCGCACCCGGCGACAGCCCCGGCGACCCCGCCCCTCCCCATGCCCACGGCCACGCCCACGGCCACGGCCACACCCACTCGCACGGTCCCGCCGCGCCCGTCTCCCGCCATCTGCGCAAGGTCATCGCGGCCGTCCTGATCCCGTTCGCCACGGTGATCGCCGTCGGCATGATCGTGCTGTGGCCCGGCGACGCCCGGCACAGCGGCGGCCCCAGCGGTGTCGGCTTCGACCGTCCCACGTTCGACGCGCGCGTCACCGCCGTGAAGGAGGTCGACTGCGAGGACGTCAACGCCCAGCCGCAGCAGCCCCCGCCCGGCCAGCAGCCGAGCGCGGGCCGCGGCGACCGCTGCCAACAGGCCACGGTGGAGGTGACGGCGGGCAAGGACGAGGGGCACACGTTCAAGGAGGTCGTCACGCCGGACGCCACCCGCACGTACAGCACCGGCCAGAAGGTGGTCGTGGCGTACGCGGAGAAGGCGCCGCGCGAACTCCAGTACAGCGTCATCGACGTGGACCGCACCTTCCCCATGCTGCTGCTCGCGGGGATCTTCGCGCTCGTGGTGGTCCTGGTCGGGCGGTTGCGCGGGGTGCTGGCGCTGGTGGGGCTGGTGGTGAGCTTCGCGGTGCTCACGCTGTTCATCCTGCCCGCCATACTGGAGGGTTCGAACCCGCTGGTCGTCGCCGTCGTCGGGGGCAGCGCGATCATGCTGACGGCGCTGTACCTCTGCCACGGCCTCTCCGCCCGTACGTCCGTCGCGGCGCTCGGCACCCTGTCGTCGCTGCTGCTGATCGGGCTGCTCGGCTCGGTGTTCATCGACTGGGCGCAGCTGACGGGCAACACCGACGACCAGACCGGCCTGGTGCACGGCCTCTACCCGGACATCGAGATCAAGGGGCTGCTGCTGGCGGGCGTGCTGATCGGTTCGCTCGGTGTGCTGGACGACGTGACGGTCACCCAGACGTCCGCCGTGTGGGAGCTGAAGCAGGCCGACCCGTCGCTCAGCAGGCGCGCGCTGTACGGGGCGGCGATGCGCATCGGACGCGACCACATCGCGTCGGTGGTGAACACCCTCGTGCTCGCGTACGCGGGTGCGTCGCTTCCGCTCCTGCTGCTGTTCACGATCGCGGAGAGCAGCGTCGGCACGGTCGCGGGCAGCGAACTCGTCGCGCAGGAGATCGTACGGACCCTGGTGGGGTCCATCGGGCTGGTGGCGTCGGTGCCGCTGACGACGCTGCTGGCGGCGCTGGTGGTCTCCGCCGACCGGCACGGGGGAGGTGTCGGCCGACCGGACGCCGCGGAGGCGGCGGAGCGGTCAACGGGGGTACGTACGGGCGAGGCGGCACGTACGGGCGAGGCGGCACGGCCGGGTGGTGACGCCGGTACCGGCGCGGGGTGGCCCGGCTCCGGGGATCAGCCCGGCACCCGGGGGCCCGAGGGGCGGCAACCGGGCCCGGTCACCAGTCGTCGTGGCGGGAGGAGGAGGAAGCCGAAGTGAACCGGCGCACCACGTACATCAGTCCGCCGATCACGGCGACCACCACCAGCACCTTGAACAGCAGCGCGATGAGGAAGCCGACGACGCTCGCGATCAGGCCGCCGAAGACGACGAGCACGACCAGCGGTACGGCGACCCACTTCACCCACCACGGCATCGTGGCGAAGACGTCCTGTGCGGCCATGAGAGCTCCCGTTCTGCTGCGAGGTGCCGCCGGGGGCCGCGGAGGTCCGCGGTCCCGGGGACGGCACGTGAATCCGTTCCGCTTCCGATGCTAGAGCGCGGTGCCGGTGGCCGGGAGGGCGCTCGGCCCCGGTTCGTCCCTGACCGGACCCCTACGTGACCCTCACCCCGCCCCGCCCCGCCCTCAGCCCTCCGGCGGCGCGAACACCACCATCACCCGCAGGTCCTCCGTGACGTGGTGGAACCGGTGCGGCGCCCCCGCTGGTACGTACACCACGCTGCCCCGCGCCACCTGCGTCGTCTCCTCGCCCACCGTGAGCGAGGCGCGGCCGCTCACCACCAGGTACACCTCGTCCTGGGCGTGCGGCTGCTGCGGGTCCTGCGCGCCCCGGTCCAGCGCGTACAGCCCGGCGGACATGTGCCGTTCCCGGAGGAACCGCAGGTACGCGCCGTCGTTCGCGGCCCGTTCCGCCTCCAGCTCCTCCAGCCGGAATGCCTTCACCCCTGCTCCCCACTTTCCCGCGTTCTCTGGAACCCTTGTGTCATGACCAATTTCCTCATCAAGACGCTGGCCAACGCGGGTGCGCTGGCCGTGGCCATCTGGGTACTCGCGGACATCACCCTGACCGGGGACAACACCGGGCGCAAGACGGTCACCCTGATCGTGGTCGCGCTGATCTTCGGGCTCGTGAACTTCGTCGTCAAGCCGATCGTGCAGCTCCTGTCGCTGCCGGTGCTGATCCTCACCCTCGGACTGTTCACGCTGGTGATCAACGCCCTGATGCTGATGCTCACTTCGTGGCTCGCCGACAAGATGGACCTGGCCTTCCACGTCGAGGGCTTCGGCACCGCCGTGCTCGGCGGCCTGATCATCTCCGTCGTGTCCTGGGCGCTGAACATGGCCCTCCCGGAGGACTGACCCGCACCCGATGACGTACGACGAGAGTGACGACGAGACGCGCGACGGGACGTACGGCGACCCGCGCCCGTACCGCGTGTGCTTCGTGTGCACCGGCAACATCTGCCGCTCCCCCATGGCCGAGGCCGTCCTCCGCGACCGGCTCGCGGAGGACGGGCTGGCCGGGCTGGTGGTGGCGGACAGCGCCGGTACGGGCGGCTGGCACGAGGGGGACGGCGCGGACCCGCGCACGGTCGCGGTGCTGACGGCGGCCGGGTGCGGCGCCGGGCGGGAACGGGCGCACCGGGCGCGGCAGTTCACGGCGGACTGGTTCGCCCGCCGGGACCTGGTGATCGCCCTGGACCGCGGGCACCTGCGGGAGCTGCGGGCCATGGCCCCGTCGGAGGCGGACGCGGCACGGGTACGGCTGCTGCGCGCGTACGACCCGGAGGCGGACGGCCCGGACGTCCCCGACCCGTACTACGGCGGCCCGGACGGCTTCGACGCGTGCCTCGCGCTCGTCGAGGCCGCGATGCCGGGGCTGCTCGCGGAGGTCGGCGACGCGGTCGCCACGGGCGCGGGCCCCGGCGCGGGTACGGGCCCCGGCGCCGGTACGGGCGCGGGCTGAAGGCGGCGCGGATGCGGGGGAGTTCGGGCGGCCGGGAGGCGACGGCCGTCGGCACGCGCGTGGCGCGGCTGCTGGGCGGCGGACTCCGGTACGCCGGGGCCGTGGGCGGCGGCTCGATCTGCGCCGCGTGGCGCGTCGAGCTGACACCCGCGTCCGCATCCGCACCGACGACCGCGCCCGCACCGACGACCGCGCCCCTGGCGACACCCGCACCCGCACCCGTACCGCCCGCCGCACGCGCCCGCACCGTGTTCGCCAAGACGCTCCCCGACGCGCCCCCGGACTTCTTCGCCGCCGAGGCCGCCGGGCTGCGCGACCTCCGCGACACCGGCGCCGTGGCGGTGCCCGGTACGGCCGCCGTGACGGAGGGGCTGCTCGTCCTCGACTGGGTGGAGCCCGGACCGCCCACCCCCGCGCAGGCCGAACGCCTCGGCCGCGACCTCGCCGCCCTGCACGCCACCCCGGCGCCGTCGTACGGCACTCCGGGCCGCGCCGCGTACCTCGGCCCGCTGCCGCTGACCTCCCCCGACCCCGCGCACCCGGCGACCCGCGCGGCGGACTGGCCCGCGTTCCACGCCGAGCACCGGCTGCTGCCGTTCCTCCGCCGCGCCGTCGACAACGGCGCGCTGGAGCCCGCCGACGCCGCCGCCGTGGAACGGCTCTGCGGCACGCTCGACCGCGTCGCCGGACCGCCGCAGCCGCCCGCCGTGATCCACGGCGACCTGTGGTCCGGCAACGTCCACTGGTCCGCCGACGGCCGCGCCCACCTCGTCGACCCGGCCGCGCAGGGCGGGCACCCGGAGACGGACCTGGCGCTGCTGGAACTGTTCGGCTGCCCGCTGCTCACACGGGTGCTCGCCGCGTACGAGGAGCTGCGGCCCGTCGACGGGCGGGCCGCGCGGGTGCCGCTGCACCAGCTCCAGCATCTCCTGGTGCACGCCGCCCTGTTCGGCGCCGGTTACGGTGCACGGTGCGGGGCGGCGGCGCGCGCCGCCCTCGCGTCGTGACCGCGCGCCGCACCACCGCCCGGCCCCGGCCCCGAGCCCCGGCCCCCGACACCCCCGCGACGTACCCCTGGAGGACCCGTATGAGCGCCAGCGCAGACGGCGACGGCACCCGCGTCGTACGGGCCGGGCTGCCCGAGGAGGAGCCGTACGCGGCGCCGCTCCCCGGCCCGGTCTTCGCCGCGCACTACCACCTGCCGGGCGACCCGACGGGCGCCCCGTACGCGTACGGCCGCGACGCCAACCCCACCTGGACGGCGCTGGAACAGGCCATCGGGGAGCTGGAGGCGCCGGACGCGGACGACGCCACGGGCGCCGATGACGGCGGCGTCCCCGGACCCGTGCACACCGTCACCTTCGCGTCCGGCATGGGCGCGATCTCCGCCGTGCTGCTGGGCACCGCCCGCCCCGGCGACGTCGTCGTGCTCCCCTCCGACGGCTACAACCTGCTCGTCCCCACCCGCGAACGCCTGGAGGGCTACGGCGTCGAGGTCCGTACGGCGCCCACCGGCGGCGACGCGCAACTCGACGCGCTCGACGGCGCGCGCCTGCTGTGGATCGAGTCGCCGTCCAACCCCGGCCTCGACGTGTGCGACATCCGCCGCCTCACCGACGCCGCCCACGCGCGCGGCGCCCTCGTCGCCGTCGACAACACCCTCGCCACACCCCTCGGGCAGCGCCCGCTCGCCCTCGGCGCGGACTTCTCCGTCGCCAGCGGCACCAAGGCGCTGACCGGCCACGGCGACGTACTGCTCGGCTACGTCGCCTGCCGCGACCCCGAACTCGCCGCGACCGTACGGCAGTGGCGCAAAACCGTCGGCGCCATCCCCGGCCCCATGGAGGCGTGGCTCGCGCACCGGTCGCTGGCCACGCTGGAGGTGCGCACGCGCCGCCAGGCGGAGAACGCGCTGGCGCTCGCGGAGGCGCTGGGCGGACGGCCGGAGGTGCGCGACGTACGGCATCCCGGGCTGCCGTCCGACCCGTCGTACGCGCTGGCGTCGCGCCAGATGCGGCGGTTCGGGTGCCTGGTGTCGTTCACGCTGCCCGACCGGGAGTTCTGCGAACGCTTCCTGGCCGCCCTGCGGTTGGTCGACGACGCCACCAGCTTCGGCAGCGTGCGCACCACGGCGGAGCGGCGGGCGCGCTGGGGCGGCGACGCGGTGCCGGAGGGGTTCGTCCGGATGTCGGTCGGCCTGGAGGACGCGGCGGACCTCGTGGCGGACGTCGAACGGGCGCTGGAGCGGGCGGCTTCGGGCCCGGACCCGGCGGCGTAGCGGGCGGTACGTGCGGCGGGCGGTACGTGCGACGGGCGTACGTGCGGCGGACCGTGCGTACGGCGCGGCCGACCCGATCGGGGCGGGCTTCGGGTGGGGCCGGGGCGCGGTGGAGCGCCGGGGGGCGTGCCGCGCGCGGCGTCACTCCGGGGCGTGCTCCGGTCCGCCGTAGTCCGGGCTGGAGTAGTCGGGGCTGGAGAACCGCGGCCGCGTCGTGGTGTCCGTCTCGCCCGGACTCCGCGACGCCGGGCTGGAGTAGCTCGGGTGCGAGTAGCCGAGGCGCGGCGTGCGGTGCTCGTCCGGCGCGCCGCCCCGGGTGTCCGGCAGGGCCGGGCCCGTCGTACGGGCGGGCGCGGTGGACGGGCCGTCGAGCGCGTCCCGCAGGAACGGTTCGACACCCCGGTCGCGCAGCGCCGTACGCCACGCGTCCCGCGCCTCGGCCACCTCCGCGGCGAGCCCGCCGTGCGGATCGTGCCCGCCGGACACGGCACCGACCGGCGCGCGGACGGAGCTGGCGCCGTTGCGCACCGCCGCGAGCAGCAGCCCGGCCATGCCCGCCAGCGCCGTGGCGGCGGCGAGCACGGCGAACGCCCAGCCCGCGTTCCGCAGGGCGGCGGCCAGGGCGGGTTCGGGCGACAGCATGTGCAGGGCGTAGCCGACGATCAGGAAGATGCAGGCGGCGGTACCGGCGAGGAGCGGCGCCAGCACGGAGACCATCGCGACGGCCCCCGCCCCCGCCGTGTCCGTGAGGCCCGCGGTCATCGCCCCGGCCAGGCCCAGTCCCGCGGCACCGGCGTCCCGCGCGCCACCGCCACCGCTCCCGTCACCCCCGTCGTCCGTACCGGCACCCGTGCCCGTGCCCGGGTCCGGTCGCGGGTCGGAACCCGCCCCGTACGACGGCGCGTCGACCCGCTGCCGCAGGTCGTCACGGAGCGCCGTGAAGCGCGCGTACTCGGCGGCGGCGCAGGCCGCGATCGGCTCGGCGGCGTCGAGCGCCATCGTGCGCAACTGTTCGTCGTTCAGCCGTGGGCCGGTGGTCGCCGGGCCCGTACGGCGGCGTGCGGTGCGCAGCGCCTCGTCGAGGACCCGCTCGAACTCGGGCCGGTCCTCGACCAGCAGGTGCGGAGCGCTGTTCATCTGCATCCCCCGATGCTCCTCGGAGCCGTAGGGCCGCGCTGTCGGTTGTCGACGCAGAGACGGAGGGGAGCTCGCTACGGCGGACCACCGATGGTAGAGCGCCACGGGTGCGGGGTGACAGGGTGTTTGCGGAATTACTCCCGCACCGACGTCCCCACGACACCCCGCGCGCTACGGCTGCACGCCGACCGCCCTTTCGACAAGGGGCAGTTGGGTCACGAGTAGCTTTCCGGCCATCGTCACCCCGCCGTCCATCGCGACCGCGAGCCCCTCGGCGTACACGTGCGGCCCCGTCACGTTCGGCGCCCCGGGCTCGTCCTCGCTGCCCACCTCGCCCAACAGGTACGGGATCGGGCTGTGCCCGTGCACGATCCGCGTGCCGCCGAAAGTGTCCAGAAGACGGCGCGCGGCCTCGGCACCGGACGCCTCGTCACGGAACGCGAACCGCTTGGTGAACTTCCGGAACAGCTCCCACGTCTCGTCGGCGTCGTTCTGCTGGAGGGTCTGCGTGATCGCGTCGTTGACGGACTCGACGGTGTCGCCGTAGTCCAGATAGCAGGTGGCGTCCGAGTGCAGCAGCAGGTGGTCGTCGGCGACGGCCATCGCGTCCAGCCGCGACATCCACTGGATGTGGTGCTCCTGGAGGCGCTCCATGTCGGTGCGCTGACCGCCGTTCAGCAGCCAGGCGGCCTGGAACGAGGCCGTGCCCGCACCGGAGTTGACCGGCGTCTCCCCGAACCGCTTCGCGCCGATGAGCAGCAGCTCGTGATTGCCCATCAGGGCCTTGCAGTAGCCCCCGGCCGCCGCGGCCTCCGCGGACAGGCTGATCACCAGCTCGATCACGCCGATGCCGTCCGGGCCCCGGTCGGTGAAGTCACCGAGGAACCACAGCCGTGCGTTGCCCGCCCGCCAGTGGTCGTTCGTGTCGATCAGCCCGGCGCCGACCAGCGCGGCACGCAGCTCGTCCAGGTAGCCGTGCACGTCCCCGACCACGTACAGCGGGCCCTCGCCCTGCGCGCCGGGGGAGGGCGCCGCCTCGGGCGCCGGGATGTCGACCAGGGTGCGCTCGCCCTCCGGCGCGCGGCTGATCACCGGCAGGTCGCGCTCCGTGGGCGTGTACCCGTCGGGCTCCTCCGCCGCGTCCGGCTCCACGGTGCCGGGCGCCGGGCCGGTGGTCGGGTTCGCCGGGGGGGCCGCCGGAGGCGGCGGCACGGGCGGTGCGGGCGGAGCGGCGGGCGGCGGGGGCGTCACGGGCGGCGGCGGTACCGGTGAGGCGTGCGGCGGCGGGGGAGGCGGCGGCATGTGCGGCGGCGGCGGTACGGGCCCGGCCGGGGGCACGTGCGCGCCCGGCGGCACGGTGCCCGCCGGGTGCACGGGACCGCCCGCCGGAGGTACGGGGCCGGGCGGGGGCACGTGCGGAACGGGAGGTCGCGCGGGTGGCGGGGTGGGCGCGTGCGGTACGTCCCGCGCTCCGAACGGGTCGGCGCCCGCCCCTTCTTGCCACGTATCGGGTCCCTGACCGGCCCCCTGAGTCATAGACCCCTCCACCACTCTGCTGCCGTGCACCTGCCGGACGCTGCCCTGGTCGGGAGCCGGACCCGGTGTCGTCCACCCATCATAGGAATGCTGGTCGGGGCTTGTGACGCACCTGGGGGGTCGCAATTGGCCCGACCACCGGGCAGGCCGGTCAAACGTCCCGATTTCTTCGGATTCCCCTCCGCCCCGCGCGACACTCCCGTGCCGGTTCGCCTCACGTTTGCGACACGGCCGCGACGCCGTGGCCGCGCGGAACGCCGTACCCGCGCACGACTCCCCGCCCGCGCGCCGCCATCCACCCCGACGCGCCCCTCCGTACGCGCCCCCGCACGCGCCCCGCTCCCCGGCCGTTCCACGTACGGCCGCCCGCCGTTCCGCCGGCCCCGCCGCCCGTTACTCCGGCGGCACCGAACGCGGCGCGCTGACCGTCGTCCGTACGGGCCGCCGCTGCGAACTCGTGCGCACGATCAGGTCCGTGGGCATCACCTGCTCCACGGGCCGCCCCTTGTTGGTGCCCTCGATCGCGTCGATCAGCAGCTGGATCACCGTGTTCCCGATGCGCCCCGGCTTCAGGGACAGGGTGGTGATCGGCGGCTCCGTCGTCGCGTACACCGTCGACTCGCTGCAACACACGAGCAGCAGGTCGTCCGGCACGCGCATGCCGTACCGGCGGGCGGCGGCGAGCAGGTCGGTGCCGTTCGGGTCGAACAGCCCGTACACCGCGTCCGGCCGGTCCGGGCGCGCCAGCAGCCGGTCGGCGGCGACGGCGCCCGCGCACGGGTCGTGCGCCGGGTACGCCTCGACGACCGGGTCCTGCCCGACGCGCTCGCACCAGTCCAGGTACGCGCTGGTGGACAGCCGGGTGTACGTGTCCGTGCTGGTGCCCGTCAGCAGCCCGATGCGGCGGGCGCCGGACTCCGCGAGATGGTCGAGCAGGCCGCTGACGGCCGCCTCGTGGTCGTTGTCCACCCACGCGGTCACCGGCAGCGACCCGGCGGGGCGGCCGTCCGAGACCACGGGGATGCCGGAGCGCACCAGCTCGGTGACGACCGGGTCGTGGTCGGAGGGGTCGATGACGACGGTGCCGTCCAGCGCCACGTTCGACCAGATGTCGAAGGCGCTGTGCCGCGAGGTCGCGGGCAGGATCACCAGCGCGTACCCCCGGGCGAGCGCCGCCGACGTCGCGGCGCGCGCCATCTCCGCGAAGTACGCGAACTCGGTGAAGGTGAACGGTTCTTCGCCGTACGTCGTGACCGTGAGCCCGATCAGCCCGGACTTGCCGGTGCGGAGCGTGCGCGCGGCGGCGGACGGGCGGTACCCCAGCCGCTCCGCGACCGCGCGCACGTGACTGCGCGTGGCGTCGGGCAACCGTCCCTTCCCGTTGAGCGCGTCGGAGACAGTCGTGATGGAGACACCGGCGGCGGCGGCCACGTCACGGATGCCCGCTCGCCCGTTCAGCCGGCTGCCCGACGGGGGGTTGGCGGCTTTCCGGCTCACCTGATGCTTCTCTGCTGCTGTCATGGCGACCCGATCGTAGGCCCGCAGGAGTGTGTTCGCGGGGACGTACAAGCAAAGGGGGGCAGGCACGATTCTGCATGCTGCCTGTGCACTAACGGCCTTGGAATTTCCGGTAGTTGTGCTGTTCGCTGAGCGGATCATCCCAGATGGGGCCAGTTGCACCCGCAGAATCAGCCAGGTCTCGAACCGGTCACAACTCACCTTCACGAGCGATGCGCGCTACGGCGCGCGCCACCGGCGCACAGATATGGGGGAACACACCCCCTCCCCGCCTGGGAATCCTCTTAGGGTGTGCGGAGATCGCCCGATCCGAGGAGGCAGCCACATGTCCGAGAACGTTCCGAAGCTCCGTGCCGCGCTGGACGACATGCCCTCCTACAAGCCCGGAAAGCGGAACTCCTCCGACGGCCCCGCCTCGTACAAGCTGTCCTCCAACGAGAACCCCTTCCCGCCGCTGCCCGGTGTCCTCGAATCGGTGACCGGGGCCGCCGCGTCCTTCAACCGCTATCCCGACATGGCCTGCGCCGATCTGCTCAACGAGCTGTCGACGCGGTTCGATGTGCCCGTCGAGCACCTCGCCACGGGCACCGGCTCGGTCGGCGTCGCCCAGCAGCTGCTCCAGGCCACGGCGGGCCCGGGGGACGAAGTGATCTACGCCTGGCGGTCGTTCGAGGCGTACCCGATCATCACGCAGATCTCCGGCGCCACCTCCGTACGCGTGCCGCTGACCGCCGGTGAGGAGCACGACCTCGACGCCATGGCGGACGCGGTCACCGACCGCACCCGCCTGATCTTCGTCTGCACCCCCAACAACCCGACGGGCACGGCGATCCCCGGCCCGGAGCTGGAACGGTTCCTCGACCGCGTCCCGCGCGACGTGCTGGTGGTGCTGGACGAGGCGTACCGCGAGTTCGTACGGGACGACCGCGTCGCCGACGGCCTCGCCCTCTACCGCGACCGCCCCAACGTCTGCGTGCTGCGCACCTTCTCCAAGGCGTACGGGCTGGCCGGGCTGCGCGTCGGCTTCGCCGTCGCGCACGAGCCGGTCGCCGCCGCGCTGCGCAAGACGGCCGTGCCGTTCGGCGTCAGCCAGCTCGCCCAGGACGCGGCCGTCGCCTCGCTGCGCAGCGAGGACGCGCTCCTCCAGCGCGTCGGCGCGCTCGTCGCGGAGCGCACGCGCGTCGCGGCGGCGCTGCGCGACCAGGGCTGGACGGTCCCGGCGACGGAGGCGAACTTCGTGTGGCTGCGGCTGGGCGACCGTACGACGGACTTCGCGGGGGCGTGCGAGCGCGCGGGTGTGGTCGTACGGCCCTTCGCGGGCGAGGGCGCACGGGTCACCATCGGTGAGCCGGAGGCCAACGACATCTTCCTGGAGACGGCCGAAACCTTCCGCAAGACGCTCTGAGAGCGGCGCGGCGGGGCGGGCTCCGGGGCGCCGTCGGGTCCTTCACGGGCCCGGCGGGGCGCCGTCGTCCGGTGCGCGGAGCGAGAGGGACCCCCGTGTTTCGGGTGAAAAAGGCCTGCTGCATACTGGGCTTGTGAATGTGAACGCATTCACAAGATCTGTTTGCGGGCCGAAGGAGACCACCTCGTGGACCACCTCGCTCTGGCGCCGGAGACCCTGGCGCGATGGCAGTTCGGCATCACCACCGTCTACCACTTCCTCTTCGTCCCCCTGACGATCTCGCTGGCCGCCCTCACCGCCGGCCTGGAGACCGCGTGGGTGCGCACGGGCAAGGACACGTACCTGCGCGCCACCAAGTTCTGGGGCAAGCTCTTCCTGATCAACATCGCGATGGGCGTCGTCACCGGCATCGTGCAGGAGTTCCAGTTCGGCATGAACTGGTCCGACTACTCGCGCTTCGTCGGTGACGTCTTCGGCGCCCCGCTCGCCTTCGAGGCGCTGATCGCGTTCTTCTTCGAGTCCACCTTCATCGGCCTGTGGATCTTCGGCTGGGACAAGCTGCCGAAGAAGCTCCACGCCGCCTGCATCTGGACCGTCGCCGTCGGCACCGTGCTGTCCGCGTACTTCATCCTCGCCGCGAACTCCTGGATGCAGCACCCCGTCGGCTACCGCATCGACGAGGCCACCGGCCGCGCCGAACTCACCGACTTCTGGGCCGTCCTCACCCAGGACACCACCCTCGTCGTCGTCTTCCACACCCTGACCTCCGCCTTCGTCGCGGGCGGCGCCTTCATGACCGGCATCGCCGCGTACCACCTGCTGCGTGGGCGGCACGTCGCCGTGATGCGCACCTCGCTCCGGCTCGGCCTGGTCACCCTCGTCGCCGCCGGGGCGCTCACCGCCGTCAGCGGCGACGAGCTGTCCAAGGTGATGTTCAAGCAGCAGCCCATGAAGATGGCCGCCGCCGAGGCCCTGTGGGACGCGGAGTCGCCCGCGCCGTTCTCGATCTTCGCGTACGGCGACGTGGAGAAGGGCCACAACACCGTCGCCGTCGAGGTGCCCGGCCTGCTCTCGTTCCTCGCCGAGGGCGACTTCTCCGCCGAGGTCCCCGGCATCAACGACGTCAACGAGGCCGAGCAGCGGGCGTACGGCCCCGGCGACTACCGCCCCAACATCCCCGTCGCCTACTGGGGCTTCCGCTGGATGATCGGCTTCGGCATGGCCTCCGTCGCCCTCGGCGCCGCCGGACTCTGGCTGACCCGCCGCCGCCTCTGGCTCGCCGAACGCCTCCGCACCGGCCCCGACGAGGTGCCGCGCCTCGCGCTCACCCGGGAACGGGAGCTGGGCCCGGCGCTCACCGGCTGGTACTGGCGGCTGTCCTTCCTCACCCTCACCTTCCCGCTGATCGCCAGCTCCTGGGGCTGGATCTTCACCGAGACCGGCCGCCAGCCCTGGGTCGTCTACGGCGTGCTGCGCACCCGCGACGCCGTCTCGCCCGGCGTGACGCAGACCGAGGTGCTGATCTCGATGTGCGTCTTCACGCTGCTCTACGCCGTGCTGGCCGTGATCGAGGTGCGGCTCCTCGCCACGTACGTCAAGGCCGGGCCGCCCGAGCTGACCGACGCGGACCGGCACCCGCCCACCCGGATCGGCGGCCCGCCCGGCGGCGGGTCCGGTTCCGGTTCCGGGGACGGTGCGGACGCGGACGACCCCGACCGCCCGATGGCCTTCTCCTACTGAGCCCGAGGAGCGCGAGATGGAACTGCACGACGTCTGGTTCGTCCTCATCGCCGTCCTCTGGACCGGCTACTTCTTCCTGGAGGGCTTCGACTTCGGGGTCGGCGTCCTCACTCGCGTGCTCGCCCGCGACCGGCGCGAGCGCCGCGTACTGATCAACACCATCGGGCCCGTCTGGGACGGCAACGAGGTGTGGCTGCTGAGCGCCGGCGGCGCCACGTTCGCGGCGTTCCCCGACTGGTACGCCACCCTCTTCTCCGGCTTCTACCTGCCGCTGCTGCTGGTCCTGGTCTGCCTGATCGTGCGCGGCGTCGCCTTCGAGTACCGCGCCAAGCGCCCCGAGGAACGCTGGCAGCGCAACTGGGAGCGCGCGATCTTCTGGTGCTCGCTGCTGCCCGCGTTCCTGTGGGGCGTGGCCTTCGCGAACATCGTGCACGGCGTGGACATCGGCCCCGACAAGGAGTACGCGGGCGGGCTGCTCGACCTGCTCACCCCGTACACCCTGCTCGGCGGGCTCACGACGCTCGTCCTCTTCACGTTCCACGGCGCCGTGTTCACCGCGCTGAAGACCGTCGGGGACATCCGCGGCCGGGCCCGCGCCCTGGCCACCGCGCTGGGCTGCGCGGCGCTCGCCCTGGCGGCGGCGTTCCTGGCCTGGACGCAGGCGGACCGGGGCGACGGCGGCAGCCTCGCCGCGGCCGCCGTCGCGGTGGTCGCGCTGGCGGGGGCGGTCGGCGCGAACGTACGGGGCCGGGAGGGCTGGTCGTTCGGGCTGTCCGGGGTGACGGTCGCGGCGGTGACGGCGGCGCTGTTCCTCGCGCTGTTCCCGGACGTCATGCCCTCGACGCGGGACCCGCGGTGGAGCCTGACCGTGAGCAACGCGGCGTCCAGCCCGTACACGTTGGAGATCATGACGTGGTGCGCGGCGATCGCCGCGCCCGTGGTGGTGCTCTACCAGGGCTGGACGTACTGGGTGTTCCGCAAGCGCATCGGCACCCAGCACATCGCGGACAGCCACGCGGTCGGGCACACTCCGGCCGGTGGCGACACGGCAGCGAAGCGCTGAGGGGTTTCACGTGAAACCAGTCGACCCCCGGCTGCTCCGGTACGCGCGCGCCACCCGGTTCTTCCTCGTCGCCCTCGTGGTGCTGGGGCTGGCCGGGGCGGGGCTGGTCATCGCGCAGGCGATGCTGATCGCCCGGATCGTCGTCGGCGCCTTCGAAACGGGCCTCTCCACCGCCGAGTTGCGCACCCCGCTGCTCCTGCTCGCGGCCGTCGCGCTCGGCCGCGCGCTCGTCGCCTGGGCCACGGAACTCGCCGCGCACCGGGCCGGTGCCGCCGTCAAGTCCGAGCTGCGGCTACGGCTGTTGCGGCACGCCACGGCGCTCGGCCCCGCGTGGCTGGGCGACCGGCGCAGCGGCGAACTCACCGCGCTCGCCACGCGCGGAGTGGACGCCCTCGACGACTACTTCGCCCGCTACCTGCCCCAACTCGGCCTCGCCGTCGTCGTTCCCGTCGCGGTCCTCGCCCGTATCGTCTGGTCCGACTGGATCTCCGCGCTGACGATCGCGCTGACGCTGCCGCTGATCCCCGTCTTCATGATCCTCATCGGCTGGGCGACGCGCAGCCACATGGACCGCCAATGGCGGCTGCTGGCGCGGCTGTCCGGGCACTTCCTCGACGTCGTCGCCGGGCTCCCCACGCTGAAGGTCTTCGGCCGGGCGAAGGCACAGGCCGACAACATCCGCGCCATCACCGCCGACCACCGCCGGGCCACCCTGCGTACGCTGCGGCTCGCGTTCCTGTCGTCGTTCGCGCTCGAACTGCTCGCCACGATCTCCGTCGCGCTCGTCGCCGTCGGCATCGGCATGCGCCTCGTCCACGGCGAACTCGACCTCTACACCGGGCTGGTGGTGCTCGTCCTGGCCCCCGAGGCGTACCTTCCGCTGCGGCAGGTCGGTACGCAGTACCACGCGGCGGCCGAGGGGCTGGCAGCTGCGGAACAGGTCTTCGACGTGCTGGAGACGCCACTCCCCGGCCCGGCCGACGTGCCCGCCGGGGGCGCCGGTGCCGGCAGCGGCGTTGTGCCCGTACCCGTACCCGACGTCCGTACCGCCGGGCTCGTCCTCGACCGCGTCGCCGTACGCCACCCCGGCCGTGCCCGGGACGCGCTGCCCGAGACCAGCCTGACCGTCGCGCCCGGCGAGACCGTCGCCCTCGTCGGCCCGTCCGGCGCGGGCAAGTCGACGCTGCTGGCGGCGGTGTTGGGCTTCGTACGCCCGGCGGCGGGCCGGGTGCTCGTCGGCGGCACGGAGCTGGCGGCGCTTCCCCCGGCGGGGTGGCACGCGCAGATCGCCTGGGTGCCGCAGCGCCCGCACCTCTTCGCCGGGACCGTCGCCGACAACGTGCGGCTCGCCCGCCCCGACGCCACCGACGCGCAGGTACGCGCCGCGCTCCGCGCCGCCAGCGCCGCCGACCTCGCGCCGGACACGGTCCTCGGCGAGCGCGGCGCGGGCCTGTCGGCGGGCCAGGGTCAACGGGTCGCGCTGGCCCGCGCGTTCCTCGCGGACCGGCCGCTGCTGCTGCTCGACGAGCCGACCGCCGCGTTCGACGGCGCGACCGAGGCAGATGTCGTGGCCGCCGTCCGGCGCCTCGCGGCGGGCCGTACGGTGCTGCTGGTCGCACACCGGCCCGCGCTCCTCGCCGTGGCCGACCGCGTCGTGACCCTCCCGGACCCGGACACCGGCCCGCCCGCCGCGGCGGACACGGCGGGTCCGACCCCGGCGGCGGTACGGGGCGCGGACGCCGCTGCGCCGGCGCCCGGCCCGGCGCCCGCCCCGACGGCGCCCGCCCCGGCCGAGCACCCCGACGCCCCCGCCGTACCCGCGCCCCGTACCGGCCATCCGCTGGCGGCCGTACGGCGGGCCGCGCGGCCGTTCGCCGGGCGCTTCGCCCTCGCGCTGCTGCTCGGAGCGCTGGCGCTGGGCAGCGCCGTCGGGCTGATGGCCACCTCCGGGTGGCTGATCTCCCGCGCCTCCGAACAGCCGCCGGTGCTGCACCTGTTGGTGGCGGTGACGGCGACGCGCGCGTTCGGGATCGGGCGGGCCGCGTTCCGGTACGCCGAGCGGCTCGTGTCCCACGACGCCGTGCTGCGGGTGCTGGCCGGGCTGCGCGTGACCGTGTACCGGCGGCTCGAACGCCTCGCGCCCGTACGCCTCGCCCGCGCCCGGCGCGGTGACCTGCTGTCGCGCCTCGTCGCGGACGTCGACACCCTCCAGGACCACTTCCTGCGCTGGCTGCTCCCCGCGGCCACGGCGGGCGTCGTCGGCGCCGCCGCCGTCACGTTCACGGGCGCGGTGCTCCCGGCGGCGGGCGCCGTACTGGCCGTGGGCCTGCTGGCCGCCGGGGTCGGCGTACCGGCCCTCACCGGCGCCGTGTCCCGGCGTACCGAACGGCAGTTGGCGCCCGCCAGAGGCGTACTGGCCACCCGCACCGTCGACCTCCTCACCGGCACCGGCGAACTGACGGTCGCGGGCGCCCTCCCCGCGCGTACGGCGGAGGTACGGGCCGCCGACGCCGCCCTGACCCGCGTCGCCTCGCGCAGCGCGGCCCGTACGGCGCTCGCGGCCGGGCTGACCGCGCTGGTCACCGGGCTGACGGTGGCGGGCGCGGCCTGGGTCGGCGTACGCGCGGTGGGTGACGGGCGGCTGGACGGGGTGTGGCTGGCGCTGGTGGTCCTCACGCCGCTCGCGGCGTTCGAGGCGGTGGCCGGGCTGCCGCTCGCCGTGCAGCACCGGCAGCGCACGCGCCGGGCCGCCGAACGCCTCGAAGACCTGCTGGACACGGGTGACGCGGGGGGCCCGTACGGGCCGGAGGCGCGCCCCGGGCGCGTACCCGCCGAGGCGGAGGCGGCGGCGCTGCGGGCCGCGCCGCGCGTCGCCCTGCGCGGGGTCACCGCCCGCTACCCGGGGCAGGCCCGCCCGGCACTCACCGGCTTCGACCTGGACCTGACGCCCGGCAGGCGCGTCGCCGTCGTCGGCGCCTCCGGCGCGGGGAAGTCCACACTGGCGCAGGTCCTGCTGCGCTTCCTGGAACCGGAGTCGGGCACCTACACCCTCGCCCCGGACACGTCCCCTCTCCCGAACGCGCACGACGCCACGGCCCACGACGCCACGGCCCACGACGCCACGGCCCACGACGCCACCGCGCTCGACCCCGACGCCGTACGCCGCGTCGTCGGGCTGTGCGCCCAGGACGCGCACCTCTTCGACAGCTCCCTCCGCGAGAACCTGCGCCTCGCCCGCCCCGCCGCCGACGACGACGCCCTCCACGGCGCCCTCGCCGCCGCGCGCCTCGACGACTGGGTGCGCACCCTCCCGTACGGCCTCGACACCATGGTCGGCGAGCACGGCGCCCGGCTCTCCGGCGGCCAGCGGCAGCGCCTCGCGCTGGCCCGCGCGCTGCTCGCGGCCTTCCCCGTACTCGTCCTGGACGAGCCCGCCGAGCACCTCGACCTGCGGACGGCCGACGCCCTGACCGCCGACCTGCTGGCCGTGACGGAGGGCCGTACGACCGTGCTGATCACCCACCGCCTGCACGGGCTTGAAGCCGTCGACGAGATCGTCGTCCTCGACGCGGGCCGTACGGTCGAACGCGGCACGTACGGGCGGCTGGCCGCCGCCGACGGCCCCTTCCGGCGGCTGCTCGACCGGGAGGCGGAGACGGCCGGGCTGCTCGCGAAGCGGTGACGGGCGGGGCGACCCGGGGGACGCCCCGAGGAGGCGACCGCTCGCTACGCGGGCGCCGCCAGCAGCTCCTCGATGGCGACGGCCACACCGTCCTCCTCGTTCGACACCGTGCGGTCGGTGGTCGCGGCCAGCACGGCGGGATGCGCGTTGGCCATCGCGTACGACCTGCCCGCCCAGGCCAGCATCTCCAGGTCGTTCGGCATGTCCCCGAAGGCGACGACCTCGTCCGGGCCGATGCCCCGCTCCGCGCAGCACTGCGCCAACGTGCTGGCCTTGCTCACGCCCGGAGCGCTGATCTCCAGCAGCGCGCTCGGGCTGGAGCGCGTGAACTCCGCGTGCGCGCCCGCGTGCGTACGCCCCAACGCCAGGAAGTCGTCCGGGTCCAGGTCCGGGTGACGCGCCAGCAGCTTCAGCACCGGTCCGTCGCTCAGCGTACGGCCGTCGCGCTCCGCCGCCGACTCCGCCAGGAGCTTCTCGGCGGGGGCGACGGCGCCGCCGGGGTCGAGCGCGTACTGCGGGTACTCCGGTTCGTGGTCCACGCCGCCGCTGCGCTCCACCGCGAAGCACACGCCGGGGGCCGCCGCGCGCAGCGCGTCCACGACCGTCAGCGCGTCGGCCCGCTCCAGCGGGCGCACCCGCACCGTCTCGCCGCCCCGGTGCAGGTCCACGACGGCGGCGCCGTTGGCGCAGATCGCCAGGCCGTGCCGGTGCACGTGCTCGCTGACGACGCCCATCCAGCGCGTCGGCCGCCCGGTGACGAAGAAGACCTCGACCCCGGCCTCCTCGGCGGCGGCCAGCGCCCGCACCGTACGGGCGGACACCGACTTGTCGTCGTGCAGCAGCGTGCCGTCCAGGTCGGTGGCGATCAGCCGCGGGCGGGGGCCGTACCGGGAGGCGCTGACGGCGGCGGGGGCGGGGGCGGCAACGGGGTGCTCGGAAGGCTCGGTCACGTCCCTATCCTCCCGTAACGCCCGCACAGGAGTGCGGCCGGGCGCCCGGATGAGCCCCGCGTATCCCCCCACTCCTGGTCACAGCCCGCCTCTCCGCGATCACCCACGGCCAACCCCGCTCACTCCCGGGCCCGGTTCGGCCACCGCCAGCGGTGGGTGGGTCAGCGGGCTGAGGGGGAGAACAACCGGGTCTCGTTCAGCCTGGCCCACGCCACGGAGGCGTCCTCCGAGGGGAAGAGTCGCTTCTTCCGCGAACTCCACGCCGCGAGATCACGCGCGACCTCGTCCGGGTCGCGGGGAGCGCCGCCGTCGCGCGTGGCCAGGTAATGCACGCTGGCGAGCAGCTCCATTCCCTCCGGGTATTCGTAGCCGGTGAACGTGCGGCTGAGTTTCTGCCACGCCTGCTCGAACTCGCTGTCGCCCCGCACGATTTCCTCGGCCTTTTCGGCGGTCTCGGGGCGCAGGCTGATATCGGCGCGCGCTCCGCCGGTGCCGTCACCGAAACCGATCACGTGATGACTTTCCAGCGCCGCCATCGCCCGGTCGAGACCGCTGGAGTACGGGCCGTAATGACCGGCCTCGAATCGCAGCCCCAGGTCGGCCCCGGCGCCCTGGAGAAGATATGCGATCTTGTGGAATTCCAGCAGTGACGCCTTGGGCACCTCGGTGATGCCCGCCGACCAGGCGCTCCCGATGTATCTGCCCACCGCGGTCAGGAACCTGGCTCGCTGCCGGTTCAGCTCCGGCGGCGCCGTGGCCGTGGGCATGTCCTCGGGAGAGGGCGTGCCCAGGCCGTAGAGGCGGACATCCACGTCGAGGTCCTGGAGTTTCTCGACGATCAGGGACCGCACCTCGGGCCACGGCAGACCGCCGTTGCCGCAGCCGAGCGGGGGCACGGCGACGCTGGAGATGCGCAATTCACCGAGCACACGCGCCAGATCGTCCAGCCCCGTCCGGATGTCCTCGATACGGGACGGCTGCCGCCAGTGCCTTTTCGTCGGGAAGTTGAGCACCCATCTTCCACCCGGCACGGGGACCGCCTGCACAGTGCCCGGTTTTACTTCCCCCGCCGCACACGCGGCGGCATAGGAGGTGAAAACCTCGGGGAAGGCGCGTTTGAACTGCAAGGCGATTCCCTTGCCCATCACTCCCACCGTATTGACGGTGTTCACCAGAGCCTGCGCGTCGTCACGCAGCAGATTTCCCCGGGTCTCAGTGATCATCGCTGTCGCCTCCCCTCGTTCGAAGTCCAGGATCGCAGGTGTCCGGCGGCCGGTGCGGTTCGTGAACCATCTCTAGAAGTACCACCCGGGTAGGACAGCGACATCCGGCCGGTGGGCGAGGCCGCCGGTGACCGACCCGACCCGCTGCGCCATGGCCGGTGTCCGGACCACGACGCCGACGACCGCGGTCCAGGGTAGGACGCGGTGCACCAGGAACTCCGCCAGCCGACGTTCCCGCCGAGACCCGTCCGTGGGGGTGTTCGTCCAGATCTGGGCCCTCATGACGTCCCAGTCGACATGCGTCGCGAGCCGGGCCGCCTGATCCGTGTACTTGGCCGTCGCGAGCGCCGCGTTACGGTCGGTGGCGGCCCACGCCAGGCCGTGGCCCTCCACCCGTGACACCCGGGACACGAGGTAGACCAGGTCCTCCTGCCGCCCCGAGTAGGTCTTCACTCCGCCTCTGTGGATGCGGTACAGCATCGGGGACCGTGGCGCGAAGTAGAAGGGGGCGTAGTCGGCGACGACTCCGCCGGGGCCCGCCCGTACGGCCTGGGTGCGTCGCCGCTCCTTGATGGTCAGGTCGGCGCACTCCACGGTGTCCGAAGGCTTGCGACAGTCCGCGACGAGACCGGTGGCGGCGATCCCCGCGAGGTTCTCCACATGCGTGAAGTGCAGCAGTCGAGGATCGGCGGTGTCCCACATGAGGGCACAACTCTAGTGCCCGTTCCGTGGTGCCGACCCTCCACCGCATGGCCCGGGGCTGGGGGGCTCTCGTAGGGTCGGGGGATGCGACTGAGCACCTGCATCCTGCCCGTGCACCGTTGGGCCGAGGGCGGTCGGGAGGTGTGGGAGCGGGCCGAGGCGCTCGGCTTCGACACCGCCTACACCTACGACCACCTGTCCTGGCGCGAACCGTTCCGCGACGGCCCGTGGTTCGGCGCCGTACCGACGCTGACCGCCGCCGCCGGTGCCACCTCCCGGCTGCGGCTCGGCACCCTCGTCACGTCGCCCAACTTCCGGCACCCGGTGACCCTCGCCAAGGAACTCGTCACCCTCGACGACCTGTCCGGCGGCCGGATCACCCTCGGTGTCGGCGCGGGCGGGTCCGGCGCGGACGCCACCGCGCTGGGGCAGGAGGCGTGGTCGGCACGCGAACGGGCGGACAGGTTCGGGGAGTTCGTGACCCTCCTCGACACGCTGCTGACGCGGGACGTCACCTCGTACGCGGGGACGCACTACTCCGCGCGGGACGCCCGTATGCTCTCCGGCTGCGTGCAGCGCCCCCGCGTGCCCTTCGCCGTCGCCGCGACCGGCCCGCGCGGCATGCGGCTCGCCGCCCGGCACGGGCAGGCGTGGGTGACGACCGGCGACCCGGCGGTGTCGGGCGCGCCGGACGCTACGGCGGAACGCTCCCGTACGGCGATCGCCGCCCAGCTCGCGCGGCTCGCCGCCGCCTGCGAGGAGGAGGGGCGCGCGGCGGGCGGGCCGGAGAAGGTGCTGCTGACGGGCTTCACGCCGGACGAGCCGCTGGACTCGCTGGACGCGTTCGTCGACTTCGCCGGTACGTACGCCGCCCTCGGCTTCGACGAACTCGTGCTGCACTGGCCGCTGCCCCACTCCCGGTTCGCCGCCGACCAGCGGGTCTTCGAGAAGATCGCGACGGACGGGCCCGGCCAGCTCTGACCCGGGGCCGCCGCCGCGTTCAGCGCAGGGCGTTCGGGGCGTCCAGGGCGAGGCGTTCCGTCGCCAGGTAGTAGAGGGTGGCGTCCGGGTCCAGGGTGACGTCCCAGCCGGGGGCGACCAGCAGCGTGCCCTTCTGCCGTACGGCGATCACCGTGGCGCCGAACTCGCGGCCCAGCCGCGTCTGGCAGTCCCCGAAGGTGCTGCCGGAGAGGGCGGCGGGCAGGCGCGTGGAGTACGTGTTGCCGCCGCCGTCGCCGCTCATCAGGTCCGCGTACACCTCGGTGATGCCCGGGTCCAGCGACTCCTCCGTGAGCAGCGCCGGGGTGTGCCACTGGACGCACTGCACGCGGGAGTTGACGTACCGCAGGTGCTTGCCGCGGTTCATGTCGCGCAGCGCGGCGACGACGTGCGCGTCCGGGCACAGGTGGTCGACGGCGACGGCGACGGCCAGCGTCTCGTTGTCGTCGCGCGCGTCGATGACCACGGTGGCGGCGCGGCCCACGCACGCGCGGGTGAGCACGTCGACGTCGGTCAGGTCGCCGCGTACGAACTCGACCCGCTCCTCCTCCGGCACGGGGTGCTCCGGCGTCTCCTCCCAGGCGCAGAGCACCAGGGGCGTACGCAGCTCCAGGAGCAGCTCGTTGATGATCCGCTCGGTGCGGCCGGGGGTGTAGCCGAGGAGGACGAGGTGGTCGCGTACGTCGAGAGCGACGGCGCCCTTCATGCGCTTTCCCTTCACGGCCTGGATGTTGACGGCCAGTTCGGTGAACAGGATGGTCAGCGCGACGATCCCGCCGACGATCACGTACGCGCCCACGACCTGCCCGGCGGCGGACTCCGGGAAGAAGTCGCCGTAGCCGACGGTGGCGCTGGTGACGAGGAACCACCACCAGTACGTGCCCGGCCGGGCGATCTCGTTCGAGCCGGGCTCGGCCAGCCACATGGCGAGCCAGCTGCTGGCGAAGACGAACAGCGCGACGGCGAGGGCCGCGCGCCAGCCGCGTACGCGGGCGCGGAGGGCTTGGACGAGCTTGGCGACGATGATCGGCACCGGTGTGTCCGTCCCCGTTCGGTGTGGTGCGGTCGCGCCCGATGGCGCGACGCGGTGGGTGGTGGTGCGGCGGTGGCGGTGGTGCGGAGGGGGCGCGCGTGGTGTGCTGCCGCGCCCCGCCGTGGAGAACAGCACCCTAGCCGCAGGGGCGCGCGGCGTCAGGCGTGCAGGATGCGTTCCGGCCGCAGCGGCACCTCGTGCAGGAGCAGGCGGCTGCGCAACTCCCGTACGCCCAGGTCCCGTTTGAGCACGTCGATCACTGTCTCGAACTCGCGGGCGTCCGTACAGACCACGCGCAGCTGGTAGTCGTACTCGCCGGTGAGCCGCATCGCGCCCACCACCTGCGGCACGTCCGCGAGCCGCTGTTCGAACTCGGCCCGGTCGGTGGCCTCGCGCAGCCGTACGTCGCTCAGCATCTCCATGCCGTGGCCGAGCACGGCGTGGTCCAGCTCGGCGCGGTAGCCGCGGATGACGCCGTCCTTGCGCAGGCGGCGTACGCGGTCGGCCACGGTGTTCGCGGAGAGGCGCACGTGGCGGCCCAACTCCTGGTACGTGGCGCGGGCGTCGGCCAGCAGGAGGGTGAGCAGGTCGCGGTCGATGCGGTCCAGGCGGGCGGGGCCGGTGGGGGCGTCGTCGTGGCGGGGGTGCGGGCGGTCGGTGCGCGGCATATCGCCAGCCTAGACAATCTCGGCCCAGGAGGGAAAGCGACGAGAATAACTCGGCACTCAGCGATCAGGTGCCGAGATTACCGAGCCAAGTGCGGCGGCCGTCCTGGCAGGGTCGCGGGTATGGAGATCCTCCTCGCCCGCGCCGCCCTCGCCCCCTCCGTCGTCCTCCTCGCCTCCGTCGTCGCCCGCCGCCTGGGACCGCGCCGCGGCGGGCAGTTGCTGGGCGCGCCGACGACGTCCGGTCCGTTCCTCCTCCTCGTGTGCGCGGAGTCCGGGCCCGGCGCGGCCGGGCGGGCGGCGCAGGGAAGCGTCGCGTCGCAGCTGGTCGTGGCCGTGTTCTGCCTCGTGTACGGGCGGCTCGCGACGCGTACGCGCCCCGCGCGGGCGCTCCCCGGCGCGCTGCTCGCCGCCGCCGGTGCCGCGCTGGTCGCCGCCGCGATCGCCGCCGCCGGTACGGGCTCGGGTGCGGGTGGCGGTACGGGCACGGGCGGCGGTACGGGTGGCGCGGCGCCGATCGTGGCCTGCGCCCTCGTCCTGGCAGTCGTCGCCGCCGGGCTCCGGACCTGGCCGCCCACCCCGCCCGATCGCGTACCGGCGCGCCGCCCCCGCCGCTGGGAGACCCCGATGCGGATGGCGGTGTCGGGCGTGACGGTCGTCGTCGCGGTGGTCGCCGCGCGGGAGTTGGGCACGTACGCGGGCGGGGTGCTGTGTTCGCTGCCGGTGCTGCTGTCCGTGATGGCGCCCGCCGTGCACCGTACGACCGGCTCGCGCGCCGCCGCCGAACTGCTGCGCGGGGCGCTGACGGCCACGGCGGGCACCGTCGTGTTCCTGTTCGCGCTGGCGACGGGTCTGCCGCGGCTGGGTGCGGCCGGTGCGTTCCCGCTGGCGCTCGTCGCGATGCCCGCCGCCGACGTACTCCTCCGTACGGCACTGGCCCGGCGCCCGGGAACAGGTCATATGCCTTGACGGGTATATAGCCGCTTCCGTATATTCGCGTCCCGTGAACGACACCGTCTGGTCGGCCCTCGTCGATCCCCGCCGCCGTGCCGTGCTCGACCTGCTGTGCGAGCGTGAACGTACGGTCGGTGAACTCGTCGACCGGCTCGGCACCGCACAGCCCACCGTGTCGAAGCACCTCCGGGTGCTGCGGCAGGCGGGGCTCGTGCGCGTACGGGTCGACGCGCAACGCCGCGTCTACGGCCTCGAACCGGGGCCCCTCACCGAACTCGACAGCTGGCTCACCCCGTACCGCCGCCTCTGGAACGCCCGTCTCGACGCCCTCGGCGACCACCTCGACCGACAGGCGGAGGCGGCCGAGGGGGATACCGGAACCGGTGACGGGACCGCCTGAGCGCGTACCGACGAACCCTGAGCACGTACCGACGAACCGAGGAGCGCACCACCATGACCACCCGCGTCATCGACGACGGAAGCTACCTCGAACACGACGGCCGCCCGGCCGTCCGCTTCCGACGCCACTACCCGGGGCACCCCGTCGCACGCGTCTGGGCCGCCGTCTCCGAACCCGACGGCCTGCGCCACTGGTTCCCGTCCACCGTGCGGATCGAGCCGCGACGGGGCGGCCGCATCGAGTTCGCGGACGACCCGCACGCGGAGCCCGACACCGGCGAGGTCCTGCGTTACGAGCCGCCGCACGTCCTCGCGTTCACCTGGGGCGGCGACGAACTGCACCTGGAGGTCGCCCCCGGCACGCCGGACGACCCCGACGCGGACGGCTGCACCCTCACCCTCGTCAACGTGCTGGAGGCCCGCGACACCGCCGCCCGCAACGCCGCCGGCTGGCACGTCTGCCTCGGTGAGCTGGCGCGCCACCTCGACGGCCACGCCACCGGCGGCCCGCACGCGCCGGACGCGCAGCCGTGGCGCCCGGTCTACGAGCGGTACGTCGCGGCGGGCGTACCCCACGGCGCGGCCGTCCCCGGCGCCGACGCAACCGGGGACGACGCCTAGGGGGCGGGTGCCGGCGGCGAGGGCTGACGCCCCGCCACGACGCGCGCCCCCGCGCCCGTACGTGCCGTACGCGCCCCCCACGTCACCGCTTCAGCGCCAGCCCCCCGTACACCGCTACCTCCTCCGGCACACCGAACGGCGCGATCTCCAGCCGCCACTGCGAGCAGGTCACCACCCCCGGCGACAGCAGCTCCAGCCCGTCGAAGTACCCGGCGATCTCGGCGGGCGTACGCGGCGTGTACGGGGCGGCCGGGCTGTTGCCGTTGTGGCGGCGGATGGCCTCCACGTACGCCGGGTCGGTCGCGGAACCGTCGTTCAGGCCGAGGTAACTGCCCGGCGGCAGCGCCTCCAGCAGGCGCCGTACGGAGGCACGCGCCTCCTCGTAGTCCGGGACCAGACCGAGTACGCCCATCAGCATCAGGCCGACCGGCCGCGAGAAGTCCAGGGTCTCGGCGGCCCGTTCGAGGATGCTCTCCGGGTCGCGCACGTCGGCGTCGATGTAGTCGCACGCCCCCTCCGGCGAACTCGACAGCAGCGCACGGGCGTGCGCGAGCACCAGCGGGTCGTTGTCCACGTACACGATCCGGCTCTCGGGTGCCACGCGCTGCGCCACCTCGTGCGTGTTGTCGTGCGTCGGCAGACCGGTGCCGATGTCCAGGAACTGCCGTACGCCCTCCTCCTGCGCCAGGTGCCGTACGACGCGGCCGATGAACGCCCGCGACTGGAACGTGATGTCGCGCATCCCCGGGAACACCGAGAGGACGCGCTCGGCGGCCTCACCGTCGACGGGGTAGTAGTCCTTGCCGCCGACCAGGTAGTTCCAGATCCGGGCCGAGTGCGGGCGGGTGCTGTCGATGGTGTCGCTGCCGCTGCCGCGACCGTTGCCGCCGGGCGGTTGTCTGACGCTGTCCCTCATGTCGTCCGCTTTCTCGGGTCCCCGCGCCTTCGGCCGCCTCGTCGCGCGGCCGCGGGTCCCTCGTCGCCGTTCGTGGATGGGTGGTTGGGGGGTGGGGTTGGGTTCTGGTGGGTGCGGGTTTCGTCGTCCGGGGTGTCGTGGCCCGGGGTGTCGTGCGGCGGGCGGAGGGGCGTGGCGTACGGCTCCGTCCGACTCCAGTGTCCCGGCGCCCCGTTCAGCCGTCGCGGCGCACCCCCGCTCCACCCGTACGCCCGTCCATGTCCCCATCCTGCGGCAGCGGGCGCCGCACGGGTACCGGCGCGGGGCGACGGCCGCGCCCCGTCAGGGGGCCGGGGCCGGGGCACCGCCCGGGGGCGGGGGCGCGTGGGTCGGCAGGGACGCGAAGTACGCGCGCTGCGCCGGGTAGTACGCCGTGAAGTCCGGCAACGGCGCGTGCGCGCGGGAGGCGACGAGCAGGTCGAGGTAGAACTCCCAGCCGGGGCCGATCTCCCCGACACCGTCGGCGCTCGGTCGGTGGTGGACGAGACGGAGTTCGGTGACCCCGTCCGCCTCCGAGAGCAGCAGCTCCATCGGCCACGGGTCCGCGTCCCCCGCCTGCTCCGGCGGGGAGGCGTGCGGGACGCCGGGCTCCCCGGGCGCGGACGCGTCGGACGTCGGTTCCTCGGACGGGGACGGGGACGGGGACGCGGGCGCGGACGCGTCGGACGCTTCGGAGGCGGACCCGTCGGCCATGGACACGGCGAGCCGGTACGGCGGTTCGCACGCGTCGATCCGCATCGCGCACCACGGCGCCCCCTCCTCGAACGCCATCCGCATCTCCACCACCCTCCCCGGCCCGGCCTCCCCACGCCACTCGCCGAACCAGCGGGCGGTGCGCGCCGGTTCGGTCACGCTCGCCCACACGTCCTCGACCGGCGCGCGGAACGTACGGGTGAGGACCAGGTCGTACCCCTCCCGCGTACGGACGAGGCGGCCGGTCGGCGTGGGCGGTCCCGAAGGCGCGCGCCGGGACGGGTCGTCGTGGGGCGGATCGTCGTGGGGCGGGTTCATGCCGATTCCTCCTGCTGGTGGTCCGGTGCCCGCGGGTGGTCCGCGGAGTCGTCCGCCGCGTGCCGCCGTTCCCGGCGGGTGCGGCGCACCTCCGTGTCGAGGGCGTCCAGCCGCTGCTCCCAGCCGGCCGCGCGGGTGAACAGGCCGGTCCACGCCTCCAGTTCGGCCAGCGGCGAGGTGTCGAGCGCGTACAGGCGCTGCCGTCCCACGGACTCGTCGCGCACGATCCCGCTCTCGCGCAGCACGCGCAGATGGCGGCTGACCGCCGGGCGGCTGATCGTGAAGTGCCGGGCGATCCCGCCCGCGGACCGGGGCCCGTCGAGCAGCATCTCCAGGATGCGGCGGCGTACGGGGTCCGCGACGGCCGCCGCCACGTCGTCCAACGACGCGGCGGGCGGCGGCTGTCCCCCCTCCTGCTCCGGCGCGGGGCGGTGGGGGCGCGGGCGTTGGCGGGGGGCGGGGAGCTGGCTCACGGACGTAAGCGTAACGCATCAGTTACGCGTATGGGTGGGCGTACGCCGCACGGATCGGTCTGGCCCCACGCATGGCGCTCCGCGCCCGACGCGGGGCACGATGAACGCGGCAACCCGCGCCGCGCCGCGCCGCGCACGACGACGGGCGGAGCGGGCGGGACGGGGCGGTGAACCGGCGGCCGTGGTCGAGCGGGGAAGGCGGTGACGGTGTGACGGAGTCGTCGGAACGGGCCGTGGAACCGGACGCGGGCGCGGCCACCCCCGGTCGGACGGCGGCCGTGCCCCCACCCGACCCCCGCCCCACGCGCCGACACCGCTTCGACCGGGCCGCCCTGCGCGCCGACCTGCGCGCCGCCGTACCCGACGCCACCGCCGCCCTCGTCGTCACCGCCCTGATCTACGCGTGGCTGTACGCACGCGTCCAATCCGGCACCTCCGCCACCCTCGCCGTCATGCCGTTCCTCGCGGACGCCGACACGTACTGGATGTACTGGCTCTGCCAGGCGTTCGGCTGGTCCGCGCTCCTCTGGTCCTGGATCACCCTCGTCCTCGGCCTCGTCCGCTCCAGCGCGCGCCCCGCACCCCTCCGCGTACCCGCCGCCCGCGTCGAACGCTGGCACCGCACCACCAGCCTCACCACCATGGGCCTGATGTTCGCCCACGCGTTCCTGTTCTTCGCCGAACTCGTCCGCGACAACGGCGACGAACTCGCCTGGCCCGGCCGCCTCACCAGCGCCTTCACCGACACCTTCGTCCCTGGCGGCTACACGTCCGGCACCGGCCGCCTCGCCATCCTCATCGGACTCCTCGCCTTCTACCTCGCCGTACCCCTCGGCCTCGCCTACTACCTCCGCCGCTCCACCGGCGGCCGGACGTGGCGCGCCCTCCACCGCTTCATCGTCGTCGTCTACGTCCTCAGCGTCTGGCACACGCTGCTGTACGGCACCAACGTCTGGTACGACGGCACCTTCCGCACCCTCGTCTGGCTGCTCCAACTCCCCGTGGCCGCCCTCTTCCTGGCCCGCCTCCTCGCCCCCGCCCGGCGCGGCGACCGGCTCGGCCCGCCACCGCGCCGTACCGCGCCGCGGCACCCGTTCCCGTACGCGCTCCCGTACGCACTACGGCTCGCGGCGCGGCTCGCCGCCGCGGCCACCCTCGTCGTCCTCCTCGCCGTGCCCGCCACCGGGCGGGACGGCGGCCGCACGCCGGACGGCGAGGCCACCGCGCCGGGCGTCGAACCCGGCACGGTGTGGGCGGGGTTGGCGGTGCTGTGCGTCACCGTGGCGATCACCGCGTACCGCACCCGGCCGCGCGCGACGGCCCGTACGGGGACGACTTCCCGTACGGGGGAGGCTTCCCGTACAGGGGAGGCTTCCCGCACGGGGGAGGCGGCGGGGCCGTCGTGACCGGCGGCCGGGTGCGCCGCGTTCGGGAGGGCGCCGTGCCTACGGGGGCGTCGCGCCCGTTCCACCGAACCGTTCGACGCGGAACCGGGCCGGTGGGCGCGTCGCGTAGCGGGTCGTCGTCCCGACCGCCCACACCTCGTCCGTACCGGGGACCGGCGCGAGATGCGTCATCATCGGCGTCAACCCCTCGGCGAGCGGCCCGCGTTCGCTGACCCAGCCGTCGCCGCCGCGACGCAGGTAGTGGGTGCGGGCACCGTCCCAGAAGTCCCAGCCGGACAGCAGCGCGGGACGGCCGTCGGCGTCGGCGACGACCGAGAACAGGGCGCCGACGCCGAACGGGAGGCTGTCCCGTTCGGACACCCACTCCGTACCGTCCCAGCGGAGCAACACGACGCCCGGCGGCTTGTCCGGCGGGCCACCGGGTCCGAACGCGGCACCCACCGCCCACACCTCGTCCGGCGCCACCGGCAGCAGGTCGGTGACGGTGAGGCGGATGCCGCCGGGGGAGGGCAGCACCGTCCAACCGCCCTGGTGCCAGCGGGCGATGGCGTCGCCGGACACCCAGACGGAACCGTCGGGTGCGGTGCGTACGTTCCACAGCGCGGGCGGGCCAACGGGGCTGTCGGGGTCCGTGGGGTCGGTGGGGCTGTCGGGAAGGGGCGGCAGCCAACGCCACCGGCCGCCGGACCGCCGCAGCAGGCGGGCGCGACCGTCCCGTACGCCCGCCGCCCACACGTCGCCGTCCGCCGCCACGGTGAGGGCGGAGAGACGGGTGCCCGCCTCGGCGCGGCCGGGGAAGGGGCAGTCCTGCCACGTCGTACCGTCCCAGCGGAGCAGGCGGTCGCAGCCCGCGCCGGTGTCGCCGCCGATCGCCCACGCGGCGGGGGGAGTCGGGGGCGTGGCGGATGGGGCGGACGTACCGGATGTCGGGGCGGTGGGGGCGGTGGGGAGCGCCGCGACCCCGGTCAGGGCGCCGACCAGGGCGAGGTGGTCGAGGTCGGTGTGCGACCAGGCCGTACCGTCCCAGTGGAGCGCCAACGGCTGTCCCGGCGCGGTGCCGTCCCGGCCCTGCTCACCGACCGCCCAGGCGCGGTTGGGCCCGGCGGCGGCCACCTTGAGGAGCCGCGCGGCGGAGACACCCGGCGGTACGGCGACCTCCTGCCAGCCCAGCAACGCCCGTCGACCCCGCGGGGACGGTACGCCTGTCCCGTTCGGGCCCTTCAGCCCGGGCGCGCTCCGGCCGTGGGCCACGGCCGACTCCGGCACCGCGCCCCACCCCAACCCGGCCGTCATCCCCGCCAGTCCCGTGACGAAGTGTCGTCTTCGCATGATCGGTCCCCTCTCCGACGTGTCCGCGAGAGGCATCGTCGACGAGGAGGCGATGGAGGGCAATGAGGGCAGATGAGCCCTTCGGGCCGAAAAGATGTCACGTGTCTGCGGTACGCGGCCCGCACCACCCTGCGGAACCTCCCCCTCCGTAAGGGCCCCGCTTCACCGTGTACGGCAGCCGCTCGTTCCCCTGGGCGGGGCGCAGTCCGGAGCGTCGCCCTCCGGCTCAGGCCCGTTCGCCGCTGCCGCGGGGTCGTTCCCCGTACGGGGGTGGCTCGGCCAGGCGGTCCATCGTGCGGGCCGCGACCTCCCGTTCGGCGGCCGCCGCCACGAAGGCGGCGGTGCGGTCCGCGCCCACCAAAGCCCGTACGGCTGCCACCGTCGCGGCCGGGAGCGCCACCCACTCCGTCTCGGCGCCACCGGGTCGGGCCGCCGCGTCGAGGGTCCCCGGGTGCCCGGCGGCGGTGACTGGTGCCTCCGGCGGGTCCGTCGCCGCGCCCACCCGGGCGTCCCGGCTCTCCGCCACCGCGGCACCGGCCCCGACGCCGATCCCGACGCCACCCGCGCCGACGGCCGTCCCCGGCGCACCCGACACCACCGCGTCGTGCAGGTGGTCACGGAGGTTGCGGGTCGCCAACAGCTGCATGGCGCGGGCGAGTTCCGCGTCGACGGCCTGCTGCGCGAGGGGCCGCAGCTTCCGTACCAGCTCGGCCGCCTCCCCGACCTCCGCGCTGCTCGGCGTGTGCCCGAGGTAGCGGGCGAAGACGTGCTCGTTGGTGAAGTCCACGAAGCGGGCGGCGATGTGCTCCACCCGGGAACGCAGCTCCCGCAGATGTCCGCTGACCGCCGTCAGCGGCACCCCGGCGTGGTGCAACTCGGCGGCGACGGCCAGTTCCTGGGGGCTGGGCACCACGAACTCGCCGGTGCCGTCCGGGGCGGGCACCAGCACGCCCAGCGCGACCGCCTCCGACACCGCCTCGTCGTCGTACCCGCCGCCGAACAGCTCGCTCAGCTCCGCGCGGGTGAGGCGGCTCGACTGCTCGTCGCTCCAGGGGCCGTCGACCTCGGTGACCAGGCCGAGGACTCCGCCGAGGCCGCGGCCGGTGTCCCACGCGTCGAGGAGTTCCTTGATGGAGGCGAGGGTGTAGCCACGTTCGAGCAGCTCGGTTATCTGCCGCAGGCGCGCGAGGTGGGTGTCGTCGTAGACGTTGGCGCGGCCGCGGCGTTCCGGCCGGGGGAGGAGCCCGCGGTCCTGGTAGGCGCGGATCGTACGGACGGTGGCGCCGCTGCGGTGCGCCAGATCCTCTATGCGGTACTCGGTGAACGCCACACCCTCACCTTCCCCTTCGCGCCTGGCACCCTGGGCGCCGGACCCCCTCAGCACCGTGCTCTGCCCTCACCACACCGCTCTCACCACCGGAGCCGACCCACGCCGGTGCCGCAACGGGGCGGTGCCTTCGGTCACTTCCGCTGCCTGGGGGCCCTCCCCCCCCCCGCCCCCACCCCTCCCCTCGCCCCCCTGCCCCGTTCGCCGACCCGGGTCTCACAGCCGCGGCTTGACGCGGGCCAGCGCCCGCGCCGCGCCCGGTGAGACGCGGGACAGCAGGCGTGCGCCGTGCGCCTCCGGCGTGACCGGGACGACGGCCTCGTCCCGTACGACCGCGCGGAGCACCGCGGCGGCGACCTTCTCCGGCGGGTAGTTCCGCATGCCGTACAGCTTCGCCGTCCGGTCCTGTCGGCGTTTCTCCTCCGCCGTGTCGGTGCCCGCGAACCGCGTCGTGGCCGTGATGTTCGTGTCGACGACGCCGGGGCATATCGCGCTCACCCCGATGCCCTGGCCGGCCAGCTCCGCGCGCAGGCACTCGCTGAGCATCAGCACGGCGGCCTTCGACGTCGCGTACGCGGGCAGGGCGCGCGACGGCTGGAACGCGATGGCCGACGCCGTGTTCACGATGTGGCCGCCCTGACCCCGCTCGGCCATCTGTCTGCCGAACGTCCGGCAACCGTGGATGACGCCCCACAGGTTGACGTCGAGGACCTTCCGCCACTCCTCCACGCTCGTGTCCATGAAGTCCCCGGAGACGCCCGTACCGGCGTTGTTGACCAGCACGTCGACCACGCCGTGCTCCGCCGCGACCCGCTCGGCCAGCTGCTCCACGGCCTGCCCGTCACCGACGTCGACGGTCTCCGCCCACGCGCCGGTCGCGCCCGCCCGCCGCGCCGTCTCCGCCGTACGGGCCGCGCCCTCGCCGTCGCGGTCGACGGCGACGACCCGCGCACCGGCCGCCGCGAACGCGAGCGCGGTCGCCCGGCCTATGCCGCTGGCCGCCCCGGTGACCACCACCAGCTGCCCGCCGAAGCGCTGTGCGTACCGGCCGGTCCGCGGCGCCGCCGCGGGCGGGGCGTCACCGCCCGCGCCCGGCTCGTGGGCGGCCGCGAACCCGGCTATCCAGAGCGCGAGTTGGTCGGGTCTCGTGCGCGGCAGCCAGTGCTTCGCGGGCAGTGTGCGCCGGGTGAGGCGCGGCGCCCACCTCTCCAGGTCGTCGTACAGCCGCTCGCTCAGGAACGCGTCCCCGGTCGGAGTGATCAGTTGTACGGGGGCGTGCGCGTGGCAGTCCTCGCGGGGTCTGCCGAGTCGTGCCCGTACGTTGTCGCGGTAGAGCCAGGCGCCGTGTGCGGCGTCGGTCGGCAGCGACGCTGTCGGGTACGGGCCGGGTGGCACCTTCTCCAGTCGCTGGAGGATGCGCGGCCAACTCCTGCCGAGCGGTCCCCGCCAGGCGGCCTCGGGCAGGACCGGGGTGTGCAGCGCGCCCACGTACCAGGACTTGACGCCCTGGTTGAGGAGTTGGGCGACGCGGCGGGGCGTGGGCTTGGCCAGCCGTTCCCTGATCCAGTGTCCGAAGTGGTCGAGGGAGGGGCCGGACATCGAGGTGAAGGAGGCGATGCGGCCCTGCGTGCGGGCCACCGTCACGAACTCCCAGCCCTGCACCGATCCCCAGTCGTGGCCGACGAGGTGCACGGGTGCGTCGGGGCTCACGGTGTCCAGCACCGTCAGGAAGTCATCCGTCAGCTTCTCCAGGGTGAAGCCGCCGTGCAGCGGCTTCGGCGCGGACGAGCGGCCGCAGCCCCGCACGTCGTACAGCACGACGTGGAAGCGGTCGCGCAGGCGGGCGGCGACGGGCGCCCAGACCTCCTTGCTGTCGGGATAGCCGTGCAGCAGCAGGACGGTGGGGTGCGACGGGTCGCCCAGCTCCGCGACGCACAGCTCGACGCCCTCGGCGGTACGGACCCGGTGCTCCCGTGCTCCCGGCAGCACCGGTTCGTGGGTGTCGCCGCTCCGTTCCGGACCGTTCGCCATCTGCCCCGGCTCCTCCCCCGCTGCCGCTCCCCTTTCCCGTTCCGGTCCGCGTCCCTGCTCGCGCTTCCGCCCTTGCTCGTCCGTGCCCATGCGGCCCCCTCACCAGCCGTGTTCCGCTGCTCCACCCGCCCCGCGCGTCCGCCCCGCGCCACCGCCACCGCCCCCGCCCGCGGCGGAGGGCCGGAGCGGAGCCGGGCCGAGGCGTTCCGGCTTGCGCGCAACCTGACACCGATGACTGTGACAACGACCGATGGCGCAGTCAAGATCGAGGTACGCGCCTGTGGATACTGCCGGTAACGGAACTTTCGTCCCCTTGCCCCTGACCCCGACCCGCGCTTTCGTACCGGTGCCCTTAGGGGCCCGTCCGCCTCCGGTACGACGCCGATGCACGCCCACCGGGGGACGTGTTCCCGCGCACAAGGGCACTAACTTCGTGGGGTGACTGTGATCGCGACCCAAAGCCTGACCATGCGGTACCCACGGGTGACCGCTCTCGACCGGCTGACCGTGGACATCACACCAGGTGTGACCGGTCTGGTGGGTGCCAACGGCGCCGGAAAGTCGACCCTGATCAAGATCCTGCTCGGGTTGTCGCCCGCCACCGAGGGCAGCGCGCACGTCCTCGGCCTGGACGTGTCCCACGAGGGCGGCGCCATCCGCGAACGTGTGGGCTACATGCCGGAGCACGACTGCCTGCCGCCCGACGTGTCGGCGACGGAGTTCGTCGTCCACATGGCGCGGATGTCGGGCCTGCCGCCCACCGCGGCCCGCGAACGTACCGCCGACACCCTGCGGCACGTCGGCCTGTACGAGGAGCGGTACCGCTCCATGGGCGGCTACTCGACCGGTATGAAGCAGCGGGTGAAGCTCGCCCAAGCACTGGTGCACGACCCGCAGTTGGTGCTGCTGGACGAGCCCACGAACGGCCTCGACCCGGTCGGGCGCGACGACATGCTGGACCTGATCCGGCGTGTCCACACCGACTTCGGCATCTCCGTGCTGGTGACGTCGCACCTGCTCGGTGAGTTGGAGCGCACCTGCGACCACGTCGTCGTGATCGACGGCGGGAAGCTGCTGCGTTCCTCGTCCACGGCGGACTTCACACAGGACGCGGCGTCCCTCGCGGTCGAGGTCACCGACACCGACGCGCGGCCGGACGGTACGGCCGCGCTGCGTGCCGCGCTCACCGCCGCCGGGCTCACGGTGAAGTCCCTCGCGGACGGCGGCGCGCCGGGCAGCGGGCACGTGCTCCTCGTCGACGTCGAGGGGGAGTCGGTGTCCGACACCGTCCGCGACGCCGTCGTCGACCTCGGGCTCGGCCTGGTGCGGATGGAGCAGCGCAGGCATCACATCTCCGAGGTGTTCTCCGACGACACCCCCGCCGCGGGCAGCCACGAGGGCGGCAGCGGCGGCGATGACACCGGGGCCGGTACGGCCCACGACCCCGCCGCCTGGCAGCGGCAGTACGCGGGCACCCGCGCGCAGGAAGGGGGCAGTGGCGATGTCGCCTGAGCCCAGCCCGACGCCCGTCGCACCACGCGGCACGGACGTCATCCACAACATCGGCTACCGCAAGTACGACGGTCCCCGTCTCGGCCGCGCCTACGCCCGCCGCTCGCTGTTCCTCCAGACGCTGCGCGGCGCGTACGGTCTGGGCCGGGCCGGTAAGTCGAAGGTGCTGCCGATGATCCTCTTCGCGGTGATGGCGCTGCCCGCGGGCATCATCGTGGCGGTCGCCGTGACGACGGGCGCGGACGAACTGCCCGTGGGTTACGCGGAGTACGCGGTGCAGCTCCAGTTCGTCATCGCCCTGTTCGTGGCGGCGGTGGCGCCGCAGGCGGTCTCGCTCGACCTGCGGTTCAAGACGATCCCGCTGTACTTCTCGCGGCCCATCGAACGGAGCGACTACGTCGCGGCCAAGGCCGCCGCGCTCGCCGCAGCCCTGTTCGTCTTCATCGCGTCACCCGTGGTGATCCTGTACGCGGGGGCGCTGCTCGCCAAGCTCGACTTCGTCGACCAGACCGGCGGTTTCGTGCAGGGGGTCGTGTTCTCGGCGCTGTACGCGCTGGTGTACGGCGGGGTCGGGTTGGCGGCCGCCGCGCTCACGCCACGTCGCGGGTTCGGCGTCGCGGCCATCATCGCCGTACTGACGATCCCGTACATGCTGGTCAACGCCTTGCAGAGCATCGCCACGGAGCAGGACAGCGACGCGGGCGGCTGGCTCGGGGCGGCCTCTCCGGGCACGTTGCTCACCGGGGTGCAGGAGAAGTTCTTCGGCGGTGACTCGCTGTTCGCCGGTGCCGTGGAGCTGAGCGACGCGCAGGGCGCCGTCTACCTCCTGCTGCTCGCCGGGCTGATCGCCGGTTCGTACGCGCTCCTGCTGCGCCGCTACGGGAAGGCCGGACTGTGACCGCCTTCCCGCCGCCCGCCGCACCGCCGCCCGCCGTCCCGCGGCCCCTCGGCCCGCCGCCCACCGCACCTTCGCCCGCCCACTCCCAGCAGCCAAGGAACGGGTCGCGCTCATGACCACCCTCACCATCGACCGCACGTCCCGCTGGTTCGGGAACGTCGTCGCGGTCAACGACGTCACCATGGAGATCTCCCCGGGCGTGACCGGCCTCCTCGGCCCCAACGGCGCCGGGAAGTCCACCCTCATCCACATGATGGGCGGCTTCCTCGCGCCGTCCACCGGCAGCGTCACGCTCGACGGCGCGCCGATCTGGCGGAACGAGAAGGCGTACCACGAGATCGGTCTCGTGCCCGAACGCGAGGGGATGTACGACTTCCTCAAGGGCCACGAGTTCGTCCTCGCCAACGCCGAGCTGCACGGTCTCGCCGACCCCGGCGCCGCCGCCCGCCGGGCGCTGGCCACGGTCGACATGGAGCACGCGCAGGACCGCCGGATCTCCACGTACAGCAAGGGCATGCGGCAGCGCGTGAAGATGGCGTCGGCGCTGGTCCACGACCCGTCGGTGCTGCTGCTCGACGAGCCGTTCAACGGCATGGACCCGCGGCAGCGCATGCATCTGATGGACCTGCTGCGGAAGATGGGCGACGACGGCCGTACGGTGCTGTTCTCCTCGCACATCCTGGAGGAGGTGGAGCAGCTCGCGTCGCACATCGAGGTGATCGTCGCGGGGCGGCACGCCGCCAGCGGCAACTTCCGGAAGATCCGCCGTCTGATGACGGACCGGCCGCACCGCTACCTCGTACGTTCCAGCGACGACCGTGCCCTGGCGGCGGCCCTCATCGCCGACCCGTCCACGGCCGGTATCGAGGTCGACCTCGGCGAACACGCCCTGCGCGTGCAGGCCGTCGACTTCACCCGCTTCACCGAGCTCCTGCCGCGGGTCGCCCGCGAGCAGGGCATCCGGCTCCACACGGTCTCGCCCTCGGACGAGTCCCTGGAGAGCGTCTTCTCGTACCTCGTCGCGGCCTGAAAGGAGCCTGAGCGATGTCCGCGTACAACCCCACGGTCGCCCGGCTCACCTACCGTGCGCTCCTCGGGCGCCGCCGCGCGCTGACCCTCTGCGTGCTGCCCGCGCTGCTGCTGGCCGTCGCGGTCGCCGTCCGCGCCATGGTCGGCGCCGACGACGACGTCACCGCCGAACTCCTCGGCGGCTTCGCCCTCGCCACGATGGTGCCGCTCATCGGCGTCATCGCCGGTACGGGCGCCATCGGACCGGAGATCGACGACGGTTCCGTGGTCTATCTGCTGGCGAAACCGCTGAAGCGGTCCACGATCGTCAGCACGAAGCTGATCGTCGCGATCGGTGTCACCGTCGTCTTCTCGGCGGTGCCGACGCTCGTGGCGGGCTTCGTACTGAACGGCAACAGCCAGCAGTTGGCGGTCGCGTACGCCGTGGCGGCGGCCGTCGCCTCCGTGGCGTACAGCGCGCTGTTCCTGCTGCTCGGCACCGTCAGTCGGCACGCCGTCGTGATCGGCCTCGTCTACGCGCTGGTCTGGGAGACCCTCTTCGGCAGCCTGGTGCCCGGTGCCCGGACGCTGTCCGTGCAGCAGTGGGCGCTGGCGCTCGCGGAGCGGATCGGCGGCGACGGCATGATCACGTCGGACGTGGGTCTGCCGCTCGCCGTCGTGCTGCTCGCCGCGGTGACCGCGGGCGGCGCCTGGTGGGCGGGGCAGAAGCTGCGCACGCTGACCCTCGCAGGGGAGGGGTGAGCGCGCCGCGCGGCTGAGGGCCGCCGCCCGTCTGCCGCGTCACGCCGCGCCGCCCGGTCCCCGTCGAAGGGGGGCGGGCGGCGCGGCGGGCGTTCCGGCCGGTGCGGTGGCGGGGTCAGCCGGCGAGCAGCTTCTCCAGGACGACGGCGATACCGTCGGCGTCGTTCGACTCCGTGACCTCGTCCGCCACGGACCGCAGCTCGGTGTGGGCGTTGGCCATCGCCACGCCGTGCGCCGCCCACGCGAACATCGGGATGTCGTTGGGCATGTCGCCGAACGCGAGGGTCTCCGACGCGTGGACGCCGAGGCTGCGTGCGGCCACGGCGAGGCCGCGGGCCTTGCTCAGCCCCAGGGGCAGGAGTTCGACGACGCCGGGCCCGGCCATCACGACCCCCACCAGGTCGCCCGCCGACTCGCGTGCGGTGCGGGCGAGTTCGTCGTCGCTCAGCTCGGGGTGCCAGAGGTAGACCTTGTTGAGGGGTTCGGCCCACAGCTCCGCCGGGTCGTCGGTCACGAGGACCTCCAGCGGGCCGTCGCCCTGCGGGAAGCCGGGGCCGACGACCACCGCGCCGTCCAGGCCGTCGCGGGACGCGGCGAGCGCCAGGGGGCCGGTCTCCGCCTCGATCCGTGCCAGCGCCAGTCCGGCCAGCTGCCGGTCGAGGGTCACGGACGTCAGCAGGCGTTGTTCGCCCGCGTGGTAGACCTGCGCGCCCTGCCCGCAGACGGCCAGGCCGGTGTGGCCCAGGTCGGCCAGTATCCGCTTCGTCCACGGCACGGCCCGGCCCGTCACCACGATGTGCGCGGCGCCGCGTGCGCAGGCCGCGTCGAGGGCGTCGCGGGTGCGGCGGGAGATCGAGTCGTCGGAGCGCAGCAGCGTGCCGTCCAGGTCGGTGGCGATCAGCCGGTACGGGAACGGCGCCGTCTCCGCGGGCCCGTCCGCGGCGGGCCCGGTCACCCCGGGCCCGTTCACCGCGCGACCGGTTCGAGCACCTCGCGCCCGCCCAGGTACGGCCGGAGGACCTCCGGGACCCGTACCGAACCGTCGGCCTGCTGGTGGTTCTCCAGCAGCGCGACGATGGTGCGGGGCACGGCGCACAGCGTGCCGTTCAGCGTGGCCAGCGGGCGTACGCCGCCGTCCTGGCCCTTGCCGCGCATCCGGACCGACAGGCGGCGGGCCTGGAACTCGTCGCAGTTCGACGCGGAGGTCAGCTCCCGGAACTTCCCCTGCGTGGGAATCCACGCCTCGCAGTCGAACTTCCGGGCCGCCGACGCGCCGAGGTCACCGCTCGCCACGTCGATCACCTGGAAGTGCAGGCCCAGCCCGGTCAGCCACTCCTTCTCCCACTCCAGCAGCCGCCGGTGCTCCGCCTCCGCCTCCTCCGGCGCGACGAACGAGAACATCTCGACCTTGTCGAACTGGTGCACGCGGAAGATGCCCCGCGTGTCCTTCCCGTACGAGCCGGCCTCGCGGCGGAAGCAGGGCGAGAAGCCCGCGTACCGCAGCGGCAGCCGGTCGGCGTCGACGATCTCGTCCATGTGGTACGCGGCGAGCGCCACTTCGGAGGTGCCGACCAGGTAGAGGTCGTCGTCCTGGAGGTGGTAGACGTCGTCGGCCGCCTGGCCGAGGAAGCCGGTGCCCTCCATGGCCTGCGACTTGACGAGGGCGGGCGTCAGCATCGGCGTGAAGCCCGCCGCGGTGGCCTGCGCGATCGCCGCGTTGACCAGGGCCAGTTCGAGGAGGGCGCCGATGCCCGTCAGGTAGTAGAAGCGGGCGCCCGACACCTTCGCGGCGCGTTCCACGTCGATGGCGCCGAGGAGCTGGCCCAGCTCCAGGTGGTCCCGGGGGGTGAAGCCCTCGGCCCCGAAGTCCCGCGGCTCACCGACGGTCTCCAGGACGGTGAAGTCGTCCTCGCCGCCGACGGGCACCTCGGGGTGCACCAGGTTGCCCAGGCGGCGCAGCAGCTGCTCCGCCTCGTCCGCGGCGGTGTCCTGCTCGGCGTGCGCGGCCTTGACCGCCGTCGACAGCTCGCTCGCCCTCGTCAGCAGCGTGACCTTCTCCTCGCCCGCGGCTTTGGGGATCAGCTTGCCGAGCTGCTTCTGCTCGGCGCGCAGCTGGTCGAAGCGGAGGCCGGACGACCGGCGCCGTTCGTCGGCGGAGAGCAGCGCGTCGACGAGGTCGACATCCGCTCCACGGGCTCGCTGCGAGGCGCGCACACGGTCGGGGTCCGTTCGAAGGAGGCGAAGGTCAATCACCCCGCCAGCGTACCGGTGCCCTCCGACACCCTCGACTCGATATCCGATTTGGCCTGCTTGTATATGTTTAGGGGGAATGGTGATCTCGGGTGCCGCCGCCGTTCGGCCGAGTCGCGTACGGGCCGTGGAAGGGAATCCGTCATTCTCCCCGGTGTCACCTCCGGGTGGCCTTCCGTCCCCGTTCCCGTCGCTCCAAGGGCGGCGAGGAGGGGCCCGGTGGCGGCTGACCGGGGTTCTTATCCACAGCCCTGTGGCCTTCTCCGAGGGTTTTCCACAGGGAGGGGGTGGGCTGTGGAAATTCTTCGGCGGTGCGTCGCCGGGAATGCGCGGTGGCGCAGAATTCCCCTCGCACGTGCGGGATACACCCGGTTTCAAGAAGAAATGCGTCACTCCAAAGAGTTGTTCGGCTCAATTGGGGTGACGTACGTTGTTTCGGAGCGCTGTGGATGCCTCCGAGGTCTCCATGCGGTTTTGTCGACACTGCCCGTTTCGGGTGTCGACTTGTGCACAGGCAGCCCGTACGGCCTGTGGATAACCACGGGACCGTCAGGCGCGGCCGTCCATGCAGCGGGTCAGCCAGTCGGCCGCCGCCACGAACTCCTCGTCCGTCGTCCCCGCCGTCAGCGTCGGCGGCACCTCGTCCGCCCGCGGATACGACCCCAGGAAGCGCACCTTCTGGCACGACCGCTTCAGCCCCATCAGCACGTCGCCCACGCGCCGGTCCGACACGTGCCCCTCGCAGTCGACCGAGAAGCAGTACCGCCCGATCCCCTCACCCGTCGGCCGCGACTCGATGCGCATCATGCTCACGCCGCGCGACGCGAACTCGTGCAGCAGCTCCAGCAGCGCGCCCGGATGGTCCTCGCGCAGCCACATCACCACCGACGTCTTGTCCGCGCCCGTGGGCGCCGCGGGCCGCGCCGGGCGCCCCACCAGCACGAAGCGGGTCGTCGCGTTCTGCGCGTCGTGGATGTCCCGTACCAGCGGCTCCAGCCCGTACGGCGCCGCCGCGAACTCGCCCGCGAACGCCGCGTCGTAGCGCCCCTCCTGCACCAGCCGCGCGCCGTCCGCGTTCGACGCGGCCGACTCCCACAGCGCGTCCGGCAGGTGCGCCCCCAGCCAGTTCCGCACCTGCGGCTGCGCGACCGGGTGGCCCGTCACCGTCTTCACGCTCTCCAGCGCGGTGCCCGGCCGTACGAGCAGCGCGAACGCGATCGGCAGCAGCACCTCGCGGTAGATCATCAACGGTTCGCCGCCCGCGAGTTCGTCCAGGGTGGCGGTGACGCCGCCCTCCACCGAGTTCTCGATCGGCACCAGCGCACCGGCGGCCTCACCGCTCCGTACGGCGTCCAGCGCGGCGGGCACCGAGACCATCGGCAGCAGTTCGCGCGTGGCGGCCTCGGGCAGGGTGCGCAGGGCGGCCTCGGTGAAGGTCCCCTCGGGACCGAGGTACGTGTAGCGGCTCGCGGGTGACATGCGGACACACTAGTCGCGCGTACGGGTGCCCCGTCCCGGCCGTCCACGCCCGTACGGGACGCCCGCGCGGAGCCCGTACGACACGCCCCGCGCGCGGTGCTCAGCCCTCCAGCAGCCGCTGACCCACGTACTCGCCCTCCGCCGCCCCGCCCGGCACCGCGAACAGCGCGCTCGCCTCGTGCCGCAGGAACGCGGACAGCGCGTCGCCGCTGTCGAGCTTCCGCTGCACGGGCACGAAACCGGTCAGCGGGTCCGCCTGCCAGGCGACGAACAGCAGGCCCGCGTCCGGGGCGCCGTCGTCGCGGAAGCCGTCGTGGAAGGAGAAGGAGCGGCGCAGCATCGCGGCACCGCCGTTGGTGTCCGGCGCGGTCACCCGCACGTGCGCGTTCGCCGCCACGGCGGGGGAACCGTCGCCCTTCCGCTTCTCCATGTCGACGGCGGTGGTCTCGGTGCCGCCCGACAGCGGCGCGCCGTCCGACTTCCGGCGGCCGATGACCTTCTCCTGCCGCGCCAGCGACAGCTCGTCCCAGCTGTCGAGGAGCATCCGGATGCGCCGGAAGACGGCGTACGAACCGTGCTCCATCCAGTCGGGCGTGCCCCCCGGCGGCACGAACACCCGCTCGTCGAAGTCGGGTTCGGACGGCTTGGGGTTGTTCGTGCCGTCGACCTGCCCCATCAGGTTGCGCATGGTCATCGGCCGGGCGGTCGCGCCCGCCGAGCGGTTGAAGCCGTTCATCTGCCAGCGCAGCCGCGCGGTGCCGGACGCGTCCCGCTGCACCGCGCGCAGCGCCTCGAACGCGACGAGCCCGTCGTCCGCCCCGACCTGCACCCACAGGTCGCCGTCCGAGCGCCGCGCGTCGAGCGCGTCCGTCGAGAACTGCGGGAGCGGCGCGAGCGCCTCGGGCAGTCGCGCCGCGAGCCCCGTACGGCGGAAGAAGCCGCGCCCGAAGCCGAACGTCACCGTGAGCGACGACGGGCCCGCGTCCAGGGCCACCCCGGAGTGCCCGTCCGGCGCGGGCCCGCCCGCCATCAGCGCGGCGGCCGTACGCGACCAGCGGCGCAGCAGCGCGGCGGCCCGCCCGCGGCCCGCGTCGGACACCAGGTCGAACGCGGCGAGGTGCGCGTGGGCCTGGAGCGGCGTGGTGATGCCCGGCTGGTGTCTGCCGTGGAAGGGCACCTCCGTCGACCCGACGGTGGCGAGCGCGGTCGGCGCCTCGTCCTCGGCGGCGGACCGGGCGAACGCGCCGCCCGCGCCGCCGACCGCGAGCCCGGCGGCGCCCGCGGCGCCGACGGTGCCGAGGAGGCGGCGCCGGGTGGGGCTGGTGTCGTGCTCGTTCATCGCTTCCTAGTTCCGTGCTGGTGCTGGTGCTGGTGCTGGTGCTGGTGCTGGTTGTGGTTGTGGTTGTGGTTGTGGTGCCTGTGCTGGTGCCGGTGTCGTCCGTGCCGACGGCCGGGCGCGCGTCAGCCGATCCGTACGGACTCCGTCTCCGTGACCTGGTCGATGTCCGACGTGCGGACCGTGACGGCGACCTCCCACTCGCCCGCCACCGGCAGCCGTACGTCCGTCGCCTCCCAGTGGCCCGCGCCCGCCGAGCGGGGGGAGCTGCGCAACGGCCCCAGATCCTTCGCGGGGAGGCTGAACGCGACCTGCACCTCCGGCACCGTCAACGGCTTCCCGGCCCGGTCGGTGACGTGCACCTCCAGCAGGTTCGCGCCCGTACGGCCCGGGTCGACGGTGACCTCGGCCGTGCCCGCGCCGCCGGGGCCGCCCGTGTCGAAGGGGAGGGTGAGGGCCGCCGGGCCGTCGGGCGCGCCGCCGGACGGGCCGCCCGCGCGTTCCGTGGCCTCGGCCGTACGGCCGGGCTCGGCGCCGGTCAGCGCCGTCGTGACGGCGAGGACGACGACGGCGACGGCTGCCTCAGCCAGTACGGAACGCCGCAGTCCGGCGCGGCGCGGGTCCGCGTCCCGCACCCGCCTGCGGTGCGCGGTGTCGGCGGCGGCACGTTGCCGGGCGAGCTGCGCGGCGCGTACGGGATCGGGCACCCCTGCGGGTGACGACGCGTCCGCGCGCGCGGTGGCCGGAACGGGCTCCGGGACCTCGTCGGACGCGGGTTCCGCGACCGGTTCCGGTTCGGCGTCCGGCCCCGACGCCGGACCCGTACCCGCGTTCGTACCCGTACCCGTACCCGCGTCCGGCGCGGTCGCCAGCCGGGCCGTCCAGCGTCGCGAGAACCAGCCCAGGCCCAGCAGCACCGCCACCAGTCCGACCTTGACCAGCAGCAGCTGCCCGTACCAGGTGTCCACCAGCGCGGACCAGGTGCCGACCTGCCGCCAGGACTGGTAGACGCCCGTGGCGACCAGCGCCACGACGCTGCCGAACGCGACCCGCGAGAAGCGCCGTACGGCGTCCGCGGTGACGGGGGCGCCCCCGTGCAGTGCCGCGAGCAGGGCCGCCAGGCCGCCGAGCCAGGCGGCGACCGCCAGCAGGTGCACGACGTCGGCGGGCATGGCCAGGGAGGTCTGGATGCCGGTGGAGGCGTGTTCGGCCATGGCCCAGGTGGCGGCCAGCCCGGTGGCCACGACGGCGCCGCCGAGGGCGAGTCCGAAGAAGAGGTCGCGCTGCTCGGCGCCGGTACGGAGGTTCCCCTTCCGTTCCGTTTCCCCTTCCGGTCCGCCCTTGCTCGGCGTCGTCGTCCCCGCCGCCCCTTCCGGAACCGTGACCGTCCCGGTTGCGGACGCGGTGCTCCCGGACCCGCCCTCGGGCCCGCCCTCCGCGCCGTCACGCGCGGGGCCGCGTTCCGCGTCCACCGCCCCCCGCGCGTACGTGCCGAACAGCACCGACACGAACAGCGCCGCCGCCGCGAGCAGCAACAGCCGTGAGATCAGCGCGGCCGCCGGCTTCGTGTCGACGACCGCCCGCAGCCCGGACAGGTCGAACACGTCGCCCGGCCCGCCGCCCTCGTCGTACGCGTGCCGCAGCAGGAGCATCGCCAGCGTCGCCGCCGTCAGCGTGACCCAGCCCGCCGCGACCAGCCGCCGCACCGCGTGTTCCCGCGCCCCGCCCGGCCAGCAGGCCAGCACGAACACGGCGCCGCCGACGAGGAGCACGAAGCCCGCGTACGCCGCGTAGCGCCCCACGTCGTACAGGAAGCCGACCGTGCCGCCGCCCGCCTCCTGCCGGGGCAGGTCCACGGACGTCTCCGAGGGGGCGCCGACGGAGAAGGTGAACGCCCCCGACACCGGGTGGCTGTCGGCGGACACCGCCTTCCACGCCACCGTGTACGTGCCGTCGCCCAGCTCGTCGCGCAGCGCCGCGCCGTACTCGACGCTGCCGCCGCCGCCCAGGTCGCGGACCTTCCCCGCGTCGACACGTTCCCCGTCTGGCGCGAGGACGCGTACGGAGTCGTCGGACAGGGCGACGCCCTCCGAGAAGGTCAGCGTGATCTCCGCGGGCGCGCTGCCCACCACCGCGCCGTCCGCCGGGTCGCTGCCCGTCAGCGCGGCGTGCGCGGAGGCGGGGGCCGCCGTGCCGAGCAGCAGCGCGCAGACGGCGGCGAGCAGGCCGAGGACGCCGAGCAGGGCACGGTCACGCCGCGCCCGTACGCGTCCCCGCGCCCGCTCCCGTACGCGTATCCGGCTCCGTACGTCCGCACCCGCGCGCGCGGATGCCCGGGACCGTGCGCGTGTGCGCGGCCGTGGTGCGGTGGTGAGCGGCACGCTTCAGCACCTCATTTCGGGGGTGTGTAGTTCGTCGCCTTGACCGGAACGGACAGCTTGATCGGGTCGGACTTCTCGAAGTGCAGCTCCACGGAGACCTTGTCGCCCTCCGCGGGCCTGCGCGCCAGGTCGAGGAACATCAGGTGCTTCCCGCCCCGGCTGAGGGCCAGTTCGCCGTCCGCCGGGATCGGGAACGACGTCACCTGCCGCATCTGCCGGTCGACCGTCTCGTGCAGTTCCACGGTGTCGGACAGGTCGCTGGTGACACGGGTGAGGCGGTCGGCCGTACCGCCCTCGTTCTCGACGACGAGGAAACCGCCCGCCATGTCGTCCATGACGGGCCGCGGCACGTACGCCCCGCTGGCCTTCAACTCGGGCGCGCCCCCGGAGTCCGAGCCGGAGTCGGACGAGCCGCAGCCGCCCACCGCGAGGGCACCGGCGAGCGCCAGGGCGCACACGCGCGCGCGGGTCACGGCGTACCGCCCTTCAGGAGCGTCGGCAGTTCCTTCGCGAGGATCTGCGCGGTGGCGTTCTGCTCGGTGTAGAGGACGTGCGCCTTGTCGTCCTTCGCGGAGAACGCCAGCACCTGGGCGCCGTGCGTGGACACCACGTCGCCGTTCTTCTTCTCGTACGACGGCTCGATGTGCACGCCGACGCTGCGCGCCCCCGCCTGGATGGTGTCGAAGTCGCCGGTGAGGCCGACGAACGACGGGTCGTGCATCCGGAGCCACTTGCCGAGGCGCTTCGGGGTGTCGCGCTTCGGGTCGGAGGTGACGAAGACGACGTCGAGTTTCCGCTGTTCCGCCTTGTCGAGCTTGGACTTGGCGACGGCGATGTTGCTCATGGTCAACGGGCAGACGTCGGGGCAGTTGGTGTAGCCGAAGTAGACGAGGGTGGTGCGGCCCTTCGTCTCGTCGACCAGGTCGTACTCCTTGCCCTCGGTGTCGGTCAGCGTCAGGTCGGGCTTCTCGAAGGGGCGGTCCAGTACGGCGCCGCCCTTCTCCTGCCCGCCGTCGACCCGGGCGGCCGCGGAGTCGTCCCCGCCGTCGTCGCCGTCGTCCCCGCCGCAGGCGGTGAGGGCGGCGGCCGCCACCGCGACGAGCGCGGCGGCGACTGCCCTACGTGTTGCTGTGGTGCGCATGTGCTGTTCCCGCTGTTCTTCGTGTGGACTGACGGACGGTACGGAGGGTCACGCGGAACGGCGTCGTCCGGCGAGTACGCCGAAGGCCACCCCGGCGACGCCGACGACGATCCCGGCGACGCCGAGGACGCGCGCGGTGGTGTCCGTGCTGTCGGAGTCGCCGTCGGAGGAGGCGGCGGCGTTCTCGGTCGCCGTGTCGTCCTCACCGTTCTTCGCGTTCCCGGCGTCGGCGCCGTGCCCGCCCTCCGCGGCGGGCGTCAGCTTGAGCACGGGCGCCGGGCTCTCCGGCTCCTCCGCGCCCTCCTTCGGCTCCTCGATCCAGCGGACGACCTCCTTGTTGTCGTACGTCTGGAGGGACTTGAGGACGAGCTGGTCGGCGTCCTCCGGCAACTGCCCCATCGACACGGGGAACTGCTGGAACTGCCCCGGCTCGATCTTCCCGCCCGACCACGTGATCTTCGAGACGGCCTCGTCGATCTGCTCGCCGTGCGACTCGATGGGCTCGTCCAGCTTCGACTTGGTGACCTTCACGTCCCAGCCGGGCACCGGCTGCGGCATCACCGACGTCAGCGGGTGGTCGGTGGGGAGGCTGACCTCGAGCTTGATCGTGGAGGCGTCGTCCCGCTCGTTGGGGACCTTGAAGTTGACGGTGGCGTAGCCGCCCTGCTCGGCCGCCTCCGGGTTGACGGACACGTGGGCGGAGGCGGTGCCCGCGGCGAGGAGTACGGCGGACACGGCGAGCGCACCGGTGGTCGCGGCGCGGCGGTGGGACGTCTTCATGGGGTTCCTTACGGCTGGCTGTCACGGCGGATGTCTTCGGTGGGCGCGCGCGGGCGCGTCCGGCACGTGTCGGGCCCCCGCCGCGCGCGGCGGCGGACGGGCGGTGGACGGCGGTGCGCGGGGGCGGTACGGCGGCGGGGCGTGTCCGCGCGCGGGGCGCGCGTTCCACGGGGCGGCGGGGTGTACGGCGGAGCGGTACGTACGCGGTCCGCCCGACGTGTGGGCGCGTCCGCGCGCGCGGACGCGTTTCTCCGTGTCCGCCCGCTCCCGGAACCCTGCTCCCCCGACGCCTGCCGTACGTGCCCGGACGCACCACGTGTCACCGCGTCCGGCACCGGCCTGTCACGGCCGGTGCGTACGGGCCGCCGTCACGCGCGCGCTGTCACGCGCCGAACGGCCGCCCGGTGGGCGGTCACGTGGCGAACCGTCACGCTGCGAGCGCGAGGCTCTCCGTCCCGGACGGCGGCCCACGCCGCCGCACACCGTGGCGCAGCAGTACGGAACGGGGCACACGTACGTCGTGCGCCCCACGGGTGAGGTACGGCTCCGGGGCGCACGCCGGCAGCCCCGCGCGGAGAGCGCGCGCACAAGCGAACGCCGTCCGCAGCTCCCGTACGGTCGCCAGCTCCTCCGCGCGCGCGGCGGCCTCCGCCGAGCAGCGCACCAGCCGCCACAGCGCGGCCTCGCCGCGCCGCAGCAGCCAGCCCGTCGCCACGGCGGCGAGCAGGTGCCCGAGGAGCATGGTGGCGGAGCACGCGGTGAACGCCGCGTCCACGGCGGCCCGCAGGCACTCGACGGTCGTCTCCGGCCCCGTACCCGCGCCGCCCGTACCTCCGCCCGCGCCGCCCGTGGCGGCGTGCGCCCCGGCGGCGTGCGCGGCGTGCCCGCCGCCGCCGATGCCCGCACGGTTGAGGACCTGGTGCGCCTCGGAGTCGGTCAGGGTGGTGGCGGCGGCGCCGTCGCCGCACAGCAGCCGCGCCGCCAACTCCCGGGCGCCACCCGCCGCTTCGCCGCCACCCGCGGTGTGTCGCGGCGCCGCGTGCGGCCCGTACGGGGCCGCGTGCTGCCCGTACGAGAAGAGGGTGTGCAGCGCGAGCTGGCCGAGGGCCAGCAGGGCGGCGATGCCGGGCAGCGAGCGTTCGCGTCCGGCGAGCGGCGCGGCCACCGCGAAGACGAGGGCGCAGCCCGCGCCGACCGCCCACAGCGGTACGCGCGGTGTCCCGGCGACGAGGACGTGCCCGGCCACGGACAGTGCGACGCAGACCGCGGTGAACACCGCAGCCCGCAACACCCTCAGATCCGCACCGGCAGTCATGGCGGCGCCATCATCTCACCGCGGGCGCGTTCCGGACCTGGCGGGCCGGGAACCCGTTCCGGAGCACGCCATGCACAAGCGGGCTCCGCGCCACATCGGCCGAACGGGCGGAGTCAACCCAAAACCACGCTTACTACGCGTTCGTCCCGGCAATACCTACCGACATGGCCGGACGGCCCCTCGCGGCCGGACACGAGCCGCGGCCTGGAGGGTGAGCATGAGCATCTGGTGGACGCTCCATCTGCGCCGCGAGGCGGCGAGTGTGCCTCTCGCGCGGCGGCTGCTGCTGGGGACGATGGAGACCGCGGGCGTCGACCGCGAGATCTCGTACGAGCTGGCGGTCGCCCTGTCGGAAGCCTGCGCCAACGCCGTCGAGCACGGCGCCGGGGACCGTGGCGACGCGTACCGCGTCACCGCCTGCATCGACGGCGACACCTGCCACGTCGAGGTGACGGACGCGGGTCCGGGCTTCCCGGAGCCGCCCGCGCGCGCGGCGGCCGGTTCCGACGCGTACGCCGTGTGCGCGGCGGCCGGGACCGCCGCCGGGGTGGGCGTCGGCGTCGGTGCCGCACCCGTGCCGCCCGTCGCGGAGGACGGCCGCGGTCTGCGCATCATCGAGTCCCTCGCGGACCACGTCCGCTTCCACAACCGTTCCGACCGGGGCGGCGCGGTGGTCAGTTTCGACAAGATCCTCAAGTGGCGGGACGACGCCCTGCTCCGCGCGGGCTGAACGATCCTCGCCGGGCGATATGCGTGGCGACCAGGTGTTCGGATCGTTACGCTCCCCTTTGAGGCGGGTTCACAGCGGGAGCGGAGGATCGCCCCATGTCGTCCGGAGCCCCGGGGGAGGAGTACGGCATGTGGTCCGCCGTCGGCGTCACGGAGTTCGAGGAGCGCGTCTACCGCGAGGCGCTGCGCCACCCCGGCGCCGGGCCGGAGAGATGGGCGCACGGTGTGGGGGAGAGCGAGCCCCGCGTACGCCGGGCGCTGGCACGCCTCGCGGAGCTGGGGCTCGTCGAACTCCCGCGCACACCCGACCGTACGGACGGCGCGGACGGTACGGCGACCGAGGACCCCGCCGAACCCGCCGCCGGGTCGTCCCCGTCCGCAGCGTCCGTACGCTCCGCCGACATCACCGCGCTCGACCCCCGCGTCGCGATACGCGACCTGATCCGCCGCCACGAGCGGCAGTTCGACCTGCTGACCGCCCTCGCCGGTGGCGAGCTGGCGCGCGAGTACGACGAGGCGCGGCTGCACACGGAGCCGTCCCGGCTGCTGGAGGTCGTCGTCGGCGGCACGGAGCACTCCGTACGGCTGCGGCAGCTGTACGCCGTCGCGGAGCACGAGGTGTGCGTCCTGGACACCGCGCCGTACGTGGTCGACCCCGCGCTCCACTCCGCGTACGAGTCGGAGGCGATGCGCCGGGGCGTCGCGTTCCGCACGGTCTACGCCATCGGCGGCCTGGAGGACCCCGAGCGCCTCGCGCAGGCCCGCCGGATGGCCAGCTTCGGGGAACGCGGGCGGGTGCTGCCCGCCGTACCGCTGAAGCTCGTACTGGTCGACGGGCGGACCGCGATGGTGCCGCTGACCAGACCGGAGTACGGGGCGGGGGCGAGCGCCGCGCTCGTGCACCACTCGGCGCTGACGGACGCGCTGGGCGCGGTGTTCGAGACGCTGTGGCGGGGGGCGGCGCCGCTCGGCACGACCGGCTCCGGGGTGCCGTCGGCCACCGCCTCCGGTGAACTCACCGGCACGGAACGGGAGATACTCACCCTGCTGGCCGCCGGGCTCAGCGACGTCGCGATCACCCGGCAGCTCGGCCTCAGCGTCCGCACGCTCCGCCGCAGGATCGGGGACCTCCAGGAACGCCTCGGCGCGAACGGCCGCTTCCAGGCGGGCGTGCTCGCCGCCCGCCGCGGCTGGATCTGACGGGGCGCCGCGCACCGCCCGTACGCCCCGTCACCGTCATCCGTCACCGGCGTCCCGTCGGACGGCTTCCCGGCCGTCCGCGCGTCAGGCGTCCGTCCCCTTGAGCCGCGCCATCCACGACTCCACGTCCGCGCTCGTACGCGGGAGCGCTGCGGACAGGTTGCGGTTGCCGTCGTCCGTGACGAGGAGGTCGTCCTCGATGCGGACGCCGATGCCCCGGTACTCCTCGGGCACCGTCAGGTCGTCCGGCTGGAAGTACAGCCCCGGCTCCACCGTCAGGCACATGCCCGGTTCGAGCGTCCCCTCGACGTACGCCTCCCGGCGCGCGACCGCGCAGTCGTGCACGTCCATGCCGAGCATGTGCCCGGTGCCGTGCAGCGTCCAGCGGCGTTGCAGGCCCAGCTCCAGGACCCGTTCCACCGGGCCGTCCAGCAGGCCCCACTCGACGAGTCGCCCCGCGAGCACGCGCTGCGCGGCGCGGTGGAAGTCCAGGTACTTCGCACCCGGCCGCACCTCCGCTATCCCCGCCACCTGCGCCTCGTACACCGCGTCGTAGATCTTCCGCTGGAGGTCCGTGAAACGGCCGCTGACGGGGAGGGTGCGGGTGACGTCGGCGGTGTAGAGCGTGTGCGTCTCCACACCGGCGTCCAGCAGCAGCAGGTCACCGGAGCGCACGGGACCGTCGTTGCGCACCCAGTGCAGCGTGGTGGCGTGCGGGCCGGACGCGCAGATCGAGCCGTAGCCGACGTCGTTGCCCTCCACGCGCGCGCGGAGGAAGAAAGTGCCCTCCAGATAGCGCTCGGAGGTCGCCTCCGCGCGGTCCAGCACCCGTACGACGTCCTCGAAACCGCGCACCGTCGAGTCGCACGCCTTCTCCATCTCCCCGATCTCGAACTCGTCCTTCACGAGCCGCATCTCGGAGAGGAACGTGCGCAGCTCCGCGTCCCGCTCGGCCGTCACCTTGTCGGTGAGGGCGTCGTCGACCGACGCGTCCTGGCCGCGCACCACGCGCACCGGCCCGGAGGCGGCGCGCAGCCGGTCGGCGACACCGCGCACGTCCTCGCACGGCAGCCCGTACAGCCGCGCCGACTCGGCCAGGCTGTGCCGCCGCCCGACCCACAGCTCGCCCTGCCCGTCGAGCCAGAACTCGCCGTTCCCGCGGTCGGAGCGGGGCAGCAGGTAGAGGGTGGAGACGTGCCCGCTGTCGCCGTCCGGCTCCATCACCAGGACGCCGTCCTCGACGAGGGCACCGGTGAGGTACGCGTACTCGACGGTGGCGCGGAACGGGTAGTCGGTGTCGTTGGAACGCACCTTCAGGTTGCCCGCCGGGACCACCAGGCGCTCGCCGGGGAAACGGGCGGACAGGGCGGCGCGGCGGGCGGCCGTACGCGCCGCCTGCGGGAGGGGGCTGACGTCGCGCAGCTCGGTGTCGGCCCATCCCGTCCTCATGTTGGCGGCCAGCTCGTCGGACACGTCCGCGTACACCCCGTTCTTCCGCTGCTGCACCGGCTGTTCCGGCGCGGCCTGCCCCGACCGTCCCCCGTCCGCCGCCCCCGGCGAACGGGGCTCCTCGGGCGACCCTGCGGGCTGTTCTGCGGCGTCTGTCACGTCTCCTCCTCGTACGGTGCCGGACCGCTCTCCATCGTATGGCTGCCGGGCCGGACGTACAGGAGCGAAAACCTGTGACGTCTATGTCAGCCCGGGTGGGGCGCCGTACGGGAGCGCGCCGCACCCGTACGCCGCGTACGGACGAACGTGGTGCGGGTCCCTCCGCCCGTACCGCCGCGCGGGCGTGACACGCGCTCCGCGCGCGGGGCGGTGCTCTCGCCGCCCGTCAGGCGAAACGGGCGGCCAGCAGGACGACGTCCTCCGGGTCGTCCGACCGGTCCCGCCCGTCCGGCAGCACGGTGCGCAGCACGTGGTCGACCAGCGCGTCCGGGTCCTCGCGCGCCTCGAACGGCGCGTCGACGGCGGCGGACCGGAGCCGGGCGGAGGCGCGGTCCGCCGACTCGCCGGTGCGGTGCAGCAGCCCGTCGCTGTAGAACAGCATCGTCTCGCCCTGCCGCAGCGTCAGTTCGACGCTCGGCGCCTCCCAGCAGGCCAGCATGCCCAGCGGGGCGGAGAGAGTCGTTTCTGCGTACTCCGTGCGCCACGGCCCCGTGATCAGCGGCGGGCAGTGCCCGGCACCCGCGACCACCACCCGCCGCGTGGCGGGCTCCGCGTACGCGAACAGGGCGGTCGCCGAACGCGCCGGCTCCGTCAGCCGCAGCAGCAGCTCCAGGTCGGACAGGACGGCGACGGGGTCCTCGCCCTCCATCACCGCGTACGCGCGGAGGGACGCGCGCAGCCGCCCCATCGCCGCCATGGCGCCCGCCCCGCGGCCGGTCACCCCGCCCACGGACAGGCCCAACGCGCCCTCCGGCAGCGGCAGCGCGTCGTACCAGTCGCCGCCGCCGAGCGGCCCCGTCCGGTGCCGTACGGCCAGCCGCACACCCGGCACCCGCGGCAGGCGGCTGGGCAGCAGCTCCTCGCGGACGGCGGCGACGTCCGCGCGGGCGCGGGCGACCTCGAGGTGGCGGGCGAGGAGTTCGCCCGCGCAACGGACGTAGAGGTCGAGGAGGTGGCGCTGGCGGGCGTTGGGCTCGGCGGGCTCGTCGTAGAGCCAGAGCGCGGCGCCGACGTGGGTGCCGTCGTGCGCGGTGACGGGGACGGCGTAGCTCGCGCCGAAGCCGAGGCGGCCCGCGACCTCGCGGTGCCGGGGGTCGAGGGCGGGGTCGGTGGCGATGTCGGGGTGCGCCACGCCGGGGCGCGCGCCGGGGGCGCCGCCGCCGGAGTCCCCGCGCCCACGCGTTCCGCTCGCACCGCTTCCTCCGGCGCCGTTCCCGCCCGTACCGCCTGGGGAGCCTTCCCGGCCACGGGCCGGACCGTCCTCCGCTTCGCCGTCGGCGGCGGACCCGGGGGCGGGGGTGCCGGACGTACGGGTGGCGCGCGGGGCGTTCACGGGAGCGAGGCCGTCGAGGAGACGGGTGTACGAGGTGGCGGTGCGCGGGACGGTCTCGATCTGGCCAAGATCGGCGCGGCCCAGCCCCAGTCCGACGGTCCGCTCGGGCCCGTGCCTGTCGACGGGCGCCAGGGCCATCAGCCCGCGCCGCGCGCCGACGAGGGTCGCACCCGCGGCCAGCAGCTCGTTCATCGCGTCGTCCACGCCGGTCGTACGGGCGAGCCGCTCGGTCAGGTCGTGCAGGGAGGTGAGGTCGGAGATCCAGCCCGCGAGCTGGTCCTGGACGGCGGCGAGCTGATCGACGGGCGCAGTTTGCTCGGGCGGGGGGAGTGTCGGGCTGATTCCGGCCACTTTCGGAGTACGGGGGGCGCTCATGGGCGGCGGCCCGCACCGTCGTTCACACTTCTCAATAGCATCGCAAACCCCCATGTCATGCTGCTCCGCTATCAATGCTTCCAGATGTACACGCCCCGGCGACGCGATGTCCAGCATTGTCCCCGTGGGATTGCTGGTGTCCGCGTGACGACGTTGTCAGGGGGCAGCGGGGCCGTGACGCACTGAAGTTGGCGGGAAAACATCCCTCAGTGAGGGCTTTTACGGTCGACTGGCCGCGCACGGCAACGACATCACGACGCACGAAGCCCAGCGCGGGTCGGCGCCCCCACAGGGGTGGTGGCCGTGCGACGGGATGGAGAGTCACCTCGGCCGACGCGGGTACGGAACTCTGTAGCCAGTCCGCGCGTCTTACTCCGCGACGGCCGCGCCCCACCCCCCGAATCGGCGGGATGCACCTGAGGAAGCGCCACGTGAGCGCTCTCCCCCGCCGGGTACCACGCTCTTCGAGCGGCATGATGCAGTGCCTCGTACGCACGGTGACTCATGATCCACGTGGTGTGATGGGCTGGAAGATCTCCGAACGAGAAGATCATCATTGGCGTTTACGGGAAAGGAACGAGCGCTCATGCGCGAGATCCTCGGAAGGCGACGCATGACCCTGTCATCGATGCGGAACGCGGCACTCACCTGCGCGGCCCGCTGGCAGTGGCCCGTCCTGCCGGGCACGACCTGCGTCGGCGGCAGACTGCCCACGCTCGCGTGCTCCTGCGGCGCGGCCGACTGCGTGGTGCCGGGCGCCCACCCCGCAGACCCCGTCCTGCTGGCCGCGACCACCGATCCGCGCATGGTCAGCTGGTGGTGGTCGGAGCAGCCGTACGCCTCGCTGATCCTGGCCACCGGCGCACCCGTGGACGGCGGACACGCGCCCTGCGCGCTGAGCCTGCCGGCGGTCGCCGGGGCGCGGGCGCTGGCGGAGTTCGACGCGTGCGGCGTACGGGTCGGGCCGGTCGCGGCGACGCCGACGCGGTGGACGCTGCTGGTGGCCCCGTACGGTTTCGAGGAGCTGGGCGAGCTGCTCAACGCGCACGGCGCGGTGCCCAGCTCCCTCCGCTTCCACAGCGACGGCGGCTACGTCGCGCTGCCGCCCGGACTCACCGGCCACGGCCAGGTCCGCTGGCAGCGCGAGCCGTCCGTCGAGGCCGAGCACGGCACCCCGTGGCTGCCGCGGATGGAGACGCTGGTGGACGTGCTCGTCGAGGCGAGCGCCGCGATCCCCGACCCGGGCAGCACGCTCGCCTACTGAGTGCCGGGTGCCCCGTCGCCGTACGGGACGGCCCGCGCGGGGGTGCGCGGGGTGCGGGTCACCGGTGCGCCACAGCGGGCAGGAACGTTCAGCCGTGCGGGCGGCGGCCGGTCGGGCCGCTGGCGGGGAACGGGCGGCTTGGGCGGTGCAACCGGCTCTCGGCGCCGGTGGGTTCGGGCCACGGGGCAGCCCCCGAGGTGGCCTCCCCGGGCGGCCCCGCGTGCGTACCACCTCGGGTGGGCCCGTACGCGCGGTGCTGTCCCCGCCGCGTCCCCACAGCCGTACGGTGAGCGCGAGTCGTGTGCTCGACGGGCGGGCCGGACGGACCCGTGCGGGCCCCCAGGGGCACGGCGGGGTGCGCACGGGCGGTCGAGGAGTTGACCGTGGGGCGGAGCCGGTGTAGAGCGCGGTCGCGGAGTGCGCGGCGAGAGGCGGTGACCGGACCCTGCCGCGCGCCGGGAGCAACTCCCCCCGCCTGGCGGCGAGTTGACGGGACGCCGTCACGCCGTACCGGGTCCGGGCATGCAAAAACCCGATCGCTGGCGACGGGGGATGCACCAGCGACCGGGCACTTAGAACGGTAACAAGAGATCGGCTATTAGCAAATTCGATCGCCCGGTCGAGGAAGCCGACTTACCTGCGGGTACGCCGCCCGGGTCGCGCGGCTGTGACCCGAGTCACGGGCACGATTTCTCCGCAGCACCCTCACGGGGCACTCAGTTGAGCGTCACCTGTCGGTTCGTGAGCCCGCTGCGCGCGCGGCGCTCGTCGGGGCTCAGCGGGGTGGCGGCGGCCAGCGCCTCGGCCAGCCGCGCGGCGAACGACTCCGCGGGCTTCTCGCAGTCCTCCGCGGTCATCGCGCGCGGCAGGTCCCAGACGGGAACGGTCAGCCCGTGCGCCCGGAACGAGCCCACCAGCCGCGTGTCCGGCCCGAGCGTCGACTCCCCGGCGGCGTGCAGCCGCGCCAGGGCGTCGAGCAACTTCTCCTCCGGGTGCGTCATCACCCACCGGAGGTGGTTCTTCTCCGGTGTCTCGCACCAGTACGCGCCCTCCACCCCGGAGAGCCGCGCCGTCGGGATCGCCGCGGAGTTCGCCCGTTCGAGGGACGCGGCGACCTCGCCGGTGGCGGCCTCGGCGTCGTCCAGCCAGAAGTCGAAACCGTCGTGCACCTCGGGCGTGAACTCCGCCTCCGGGTCGAGCAGTTCCTGGAGGCGCGGGCCCTCGGGGTCGGGCCGCGCGGCGCCGACCGGGTTGCCCGGCTCGGCGGTCAGCGCGCGCTGGAGCACGTCGGCCAGGTCGCGGCTGATGTCGCCGGACGCGGTGTCGTTCTGGAGGCCGAGGAGGACCTCGCCGTTGTCGCGGCGCAGCGCGGGCCACGCCATCGGCAGCACGGTGGCGAGCCGTACGGCGGGCACGTCCGCGGGCAGCCCGCCCTTGAGGGTGAGTTCGACGGTGGCGGCGGGCACCAGCTCGCGCAGCGCGACCCAGTCCTGCTCACCGGGCAGGCCCTCGAACGGTCGCCGCACCAGCTCCGTCACGGCGTGCGAGGCGGCCCGGCCGTGGCACGCCTTGTAGCGGCGGCCGGAGTCGCAGGGGCAGGGCTCGCGCGCTCCGACAACGGGAATGTCACCGTCCGTCCGCTGCGGTGTGCTGGCCTTCGTCTGGGGGCGGCGCTTCTTGGCCATGGCGTGCGGTACTCCCGGTCTGGCGGATGCCGGTGCGGCGGTCTGCGGTCGATGCTTGCGCCCGCGAGCCTAGCCGGTCGCCGACCGGCGTCGAGGGGCGTCGGCCAAGTCCCACCCCGGTGTACGTGGTTCACCGGCCGTGGTTCGCGTTCCACCGTTCGCCGTTCGCGGCGGAGGGCGCGTGCCGCCGTCCCCGCCGTCCGTACGCGCCCGACCCGGTCCCGTACGGGCGACGGCGCCGCTACGCCGGTTCGTCCAGCTCGGCCAGATCCAGTCCCGCGTACGCGCCGCCGAGCCGTTCGCCGGGCGTCAGCACCGCCCACACGGTCACGCCGTGCTCGTCGGCCGGAACCGTCGCGGCGCCACCACCCGTACCAGGCGCACCACTTGCCCCACCGGCACCGCCCGCACCGCGGCCGAAACCGCCCCCTCCGAACGGGTTCCCGGCCTGTCGTCCCGCCCCGCCCCGGGCGCCACCGGCGCGCGCTCCCGCGCCCGCGCGGTCGGCGCCGTCCCGCCTGCGCGTACCGGCGCGTGAACCCGCCACCGTACGGCGAGCGCGTCCGCCGGAGGGGCCGGAGCCGGACGTGGAGGTGGGGGTGGAGCCCGGTCCCGAGGAGCCCGGGTGGCCGTGCCCGTACTCGTCGATGCCCCAGTCGCTCGCCAGCGACGTGATGATGGCCAGCCCGCGCCCGCCGCGCGCCGTGACCGATGGCGTGGACGCGCGCGGCCGGGTCGGGCCGCCGCCGTCGGTGACGGAGATCGTCAACTCGCCTGCCGCGTCACGGCACCACGCCGCCCGTACGTACTCCCCGGCGCTGTCCGGGGAGAGCGGGCGGGCGTGCCGGCAGGCGTTGCTCAGCAGTTCGGAAAGGATCAGTACGGCGTCGTCCACGATCGCGTCCGGCGCACCGTCCGCGAGAAGTTCCCGGCGCATCCTGCGCCGTGCCGCCCCGACTCCGGCCGGCCCATGGGGCACGGCCATGGTCGACGAAGCGGGCACCCCCTGTGCCACCACGAACGCCACCCCCGAGACCTCCTTGCCGCCCCCACACCAAGGACATGGATGCCCCGCGGAACTGCGCAGGAAACCGGCCATGCACGTTCTCTTGACGCATTCGTGACAATCGAATACGGCGCGAGCGCCCGTACGACCCCGGGTCCCGCGCGGGGCGCCGAATCGTCCTCCGCGCGCGGAGGACGAAAACGGTACGGGTGCCGCCCGTAGGGAGTGTGCGAACGGCGCGGAGGGACGTACGAGAAGGCGTGCGGAGGGACGTAGGGAATGCGCCACTCCGTTTCGCCCTCCGTCCGGTCCGGTCCGGTCCGGTCACCCGAGCGGTGCCCGCAGTTGGGCACGTACGCGCTCCGGCCGGTTGGTGATCACCGCGTCCACGCCGAGCCGCGCGCACAGTTCGACGTCCTCGGGCGCGTCCACCGTCCACACGTGCACCTCGTGCCCCGCGCGGTGCGCGCGCTCCACGTACTCGGGGTGCGCCCGCAGGATGCGGATGCCGGGGCCCGCGATCCGTACGCCCGGCGGCAGCCGCCCGTCCCGCAGGCGCGGCAGGAGCAGCTGCATCAGGTAGACGGTGGGCAACTCCGGTGCCGCCGCGCGGATGCGGTGCAGCGAACGGGCGGAGAAGCTCATGACGCGTACGGGGGTGGCGGGACGGTAGCGGTCCAGCAGCTCCAGCAACCGCTCCTCCACCTGCCCCGCCCAGCGCGTCGGGTGCTTCGTCTCGATGGCCAGCTCGACGGGGCGTTCCGCGTCGGCGACGAGCTGGAGGAGGCGTTCCAGGGTGAGGACGGAGGTGTGCTCCGGGTCCACGCTGTCCGGCGACTCGTACGGGTCCCGCCCGCGCTGCGTGCCCTGTCCCGCCTTCCAGGAGCCGAAGTCCAGCTCGGCCAATTCGGCGAGTTCGAGGGCGGAGACGGCGCCGCGCCCGTTGGACGTGCGGTTGACGCGGCGGTCGTGGACGCAGACGAGATGGCCGTCCGCGGTGAGCCGTACGTCGCACTCCAGGGCGTCGGCACCGTCCTCGATCGCCTTGCGGTAGGCGGCCAGCGTGTGCTCCGGCACGGCGTCGGAGGCGCCGCGGTGCGCCACGACGGAGATGGCGGAGGGCGGCCTGGCGCCGAGGGGCTGCGGTCCGGGGCGGCTCGGGCGGCTCGGGCGTGTCACCGGGTTATCGTGCCACCGGTGTGATGACCGGAGCGGATGCGGGCACGGGTGCGTACGGTGAATGCGGCGAATCGCCCGAAGTAAAGGTTCGTCGTCCGGTCGGGCGGGGTGGTTTACGCCCCGCTGACGGAGCATGGGAAATGCTGATGACACAACCCGAAGACATGCCCGCCCGTTCCGCGATGTCGTGTACCTGAGGAGATAGCTGTGAGCACCGAGAACGAGGGCCCGGCCGTCACGCCCGCGGCCGGTCCTCACCCCACGCAGGGAGACGCGACGCCCGGCGGCACGCCGGGCGCTCACCCGTCGCCGTCGCCGGAGCGCTCGGCCGCGTCGCAGGACGAGGGTGACTTCCCGCTCCCCGAGCCGGCGCCGCACGCCGGGAGCGGCCCGCAGGCCGGGAGCGACGCGCACGACGCGGTCACCACGGCGTTCGGCGGACCACGGGACCCCGCGCGGGGCGCGCCGCAGGCGCCCGCACCGGCGGGGGAGACCGAGGCCACGGCCGTACTGCCGCCCGTCGGCGCCTCCGCCCCGCCCCCCGTCGTACCGCCGCCCCCCGGGCAGGCCCCGCAGCAGCAGCCGCCCGCTCCGTCGCAGGCGCCGACGGCCAACGCCGCGGAGCCCCCCGGCAACGGCGGCCAGTGGGGCTCCGGCGCGGCCGCGCCCCCGCCGCCCCCCGGCGCGTACGGCGGCGGACCCGCCGACGGCGGCGCCGGACAGGGCGGGCAGGCCGGACACGGCTCCGGCGGCGACGGGCCGCAGAACCCGTGGCACTCGCAGCCCGCCGCGCCCCCGCCCGGCGGACGCCGCCGCGGACCGGGCGCGCTCATCGCGGCCGTCGTCGTGGCCGCGCTGGTCGCGGGCGGCGTCGGCGGCGGCATCGGCTTCTGGGCCGCGGACGACGACTCGTCCGGCTCCACCACCGTCTCGTCGACCGGCGACGCCGGCTCCAAGGAGCTGAACCGCTCGCCCAACTCCGTAGCGGGCATCGCGGACAAGGCGCTCCCCAGCGTCGTCACCATCGAGACGGGCGGCGGCGAGGGCGCGACCGGCACCGGCTTCGTCTTCGACGAGGAAGGCCACATCCTCACCAACAACCACGTCGTCGCCGGTGCCGCCGGTGGTGGCGGCAAGCTCACCGCCACCTTCTCCGACGGCAAGGCGTACGACGCGGAGGTCGTCGGCAACGCCAAGGGCTACGACATCGCGGTCATCAAGCTCAAGAACGCCGGCGACCGCGAACTGTCCCCGCTGCCCCTCGGCGACTCCGACAAGATGACGGTGGGCGACGCGACGATCGCCATCGGCGCCCCGTTCGGCCTCTCCGGCACCGTCACCACCGGCATCGTCAGCGCACAGGACCGGCCCGTGGCCTCCAGCGACGGACAGAGCGACGACGCCTCGTACATGAACGCCCTCCAGACCGACGCCTCCATCAACCCCGGCAACTCCGGCGGGCCCCTCCTCAACGCCAAGGGCGACGTCATCGGCGTCAACTCCGCGATCCGCGGCAGCGACGGCGGCATGGGGCAGGGCCAGTCCGGCAGCATCGGCCTCGGCTTCGCCATCCCCGTCAACCAGGCCAAGCGCGTCGCCACCCAGCTCATCGAGACCGGCGTACCCGTCTACCCCATGATCGGCGTGCGAGTCGACCGCAGCGAACAGGGCCGCGGCGCCCCCATCGTCGACAACGACGCCGGTGGCGGCGAAGCCGTCACCAAGGGCGGCCCCGCCGACAAGGCGGGCCTGCGCGCGGGCGACCGGATCACCGAACTCGGCGGGCGCGCGATCGACAGCGGCCCCACCCTGATCGCGACGATCTGGTCGCACGAACCGGGGGAGACGGTGAAGGTGAAGTACGAGCGGAACGGCAAGGAGAGCACGACGGACCTGACGCTCGGCAGCCAGAAGGGCGACGGCTGACGCGGCGCCCGTACGGGGGCGGCGGCGGGCCGTCCCCGAGCGGCCGTCAGCCCCGTACGGGCGGGTGAACGGGCCCGCTCCCTCCGGTTAGGCTGTCCCTGTGCCGCCTCGCCGAGGCGGCACAGGGAGGTGTGCCCGAGCGGCCGAAGGGAACGGTCTTGAAAACCGTCGAGGCAGCGATGTCTCCGTGGGTTCAAATCCCACCGCCTCCGCGCTGAGAGCAACGAGATCGGCCCCTGACTAACCCACTGGTCAGGGGCCGTTATGTGTCCCAGTACTGACGTTCCCCTTGCACTTCCGTGGCTTTTGTTGACGATTGCACGTCAACTTCGATCGCTCCTGACTGCTTTGTTTCATACCTATCGAGCGTTCATGACTATGACCCTTGCTGCGGTTTAATGGACTGGATTGAAGTCCCCATGGGGGATGCTCCCGCGGTAGCGTCATCCGTCGATGGGGCTTTCGCCTGCTCCTCGCGCATGCGGGGATTCGAGTGAGGGGAATGGCTGAGGGGTTGGCCGGGCCCCTCCTGCGGTTGGGAAACTTGATTTTGGAACGCGGTAGCGTCATCCGCGGGATGGAGCTATTAAGAATATAAGTTCGAGGTGGTGAAGGCGATCCCACTGACTGGCAAGAGGCTGTGCCTCAGTGCATACTCGGCTCCGACAGAAAAATTCTGGTGAAGCAATGCGTCCATGCGCGTGCTCCGCTTCTCGCTTCAGTTCCGCAAGTCGAAAGGGTTAGTTATGGGTCAGGCTTCACACAGCGATAGGGGCCATGAAATCCGACACTCGCTGGATCGTGCGCTCGCCAGCACAAGGCAGTCGACGTGGCTCACCGACCGCTTCGCGCGTGCGCTTGCGATCGTCATCCTTGCTCTTGCGGTAGCGCGACACTGACGCTCGAAGCGGTGCGCGCCCCGGGAGCAGGCGGGTCCGGGCCGCGCAGCGGGATCCGTCGAGCTACGTTCAGCGGCGGTAGCGGCGGCGTTTGGCCGCGGTGCTCCACCCCTGGCGGGGTGGGGTCGTCGCGGCCGTGGGGCCGGTGGGGCGTTCGGTGGGGCGGTGGATCAGGGTGATGCCCTCGTGGTCCACGGGCAGCCAGTGGTGGTCGTGGGTCTCGAACGTGTAGCCCTGTTCCGTGTCGGTCGTATACGTCAGCAGCGCGCGCCCCTCCCCCGCGTACTCCCGCACCTCCGCCCACAACGCGTCGCGGATACGGGCCGAGGGGTTGCCGACGAAGACGCCTGGCGAGATCTCCAACAGCCAACGGGTGAGGAAGCCCCGCAGCCCGGTGGGGCAGTTGGTGAGGACGATCACGGTCACCAGATCAGACCCTCGCCGTAGTTGCGGCCGGACTCCAGCTCCTCGCCTCCGTCGGACTGGAGGGACACCCGGTCGCGCATCGGATCGGCGGTGTGCTCGTCGGAGGTCTCGGCGGCTTCCGAGGCCGTGCCCGGTGCCAGCAGCGTCTTGACGTCCTGGACGCAGCGTTCGAGGAGCCCGGACGAATGCACACGGTCGCGTACCGCGCGGCGTACGCGGGCACCGACGTCCTCCTCGTCCTCCGCCGCGACCTCGAAGGCCACGGGGATGCCGATCTCCGTCTTGTACAGGTCGGCGATGTCCAGAGCGAAGGACAGTTCGTGACCGGAGTGGACGAAGCCCAGGCCGGGTACGCAGCCCAGCGCCGCGATCACGCTCTGCGCGACGCCGTACATGCACTGCCCGGCAGCGGTGACGGCCTGGTTCGGGGCGTCACCGGAGGCGAAGTCGCCCTTGACGTAGCGGCGTCCGCGCCAGCGGATGCCCGTACGCGCGGCCTCCGTGCGGTAGCACGCCTTGACCCGGTCGCCCTCCATGCCGAGCAGCGTCCGGCGGCTGCAACCGGAGGGGTCCTCGTCGGGGAACCTGAGCGCGTACATCGCGCGGGCGACGGACAGTCGGCTGCGCGGGTTCGCCCACAGCCGGGCCTGTGCTTCGGCCAGGGCGGCGGAACGGGAGAGCGCCCGGCCTCCGGCGTAGTAGCGCACGCCGTGTTCACCGACCCAGACGACGCCCACGCCGCTCTCGCCCAGCAGCCGGATCGCCTGCTGAGAGACGGTCGTACCCGGGCCCAGCAGCAGGGTGCCGATCGTCGCGGACGGCAGATGCCGTACGCCGTCGCCGTCCGCCGCGGTGATCGCGTTGTCGGCGCAGTGGACGACGGCGCGTTCCAGGTAGACGAACGACAACCGGTCGCCGATCCGGGTCAGTTCGCGTGGGGACGAGGCGCCGCGTCTGCCGACGGTCGTCATCCGGTCCCCTCCGGTGCCAGGGTGAGCAGCCCGCAGCCGTACGCCTTCCCGCGGCCGATGCCGTGGGTGAGGGCGTTCCGCAGGGCGTCCGGGTCGGTGACCTCCAGGCGGCCGCTGAAGACGGTCGTGACCAACGTGACCGGGGCGCCGCGTCGGTTCGTGTTTCCCGTGGCCGTACGTGGCGGCGGTTCGTCGGTCTGTTTGCGGAAGGAGAGGTCGCGGCGGCCGTGGACGGTCACGGCGTAGCGGTGCAGGGGTTCCTCCGCGTCCGGTGCGATTCCCGTCAGCAGGTCGAAGCCGTGCCGGGCGCGTTGCTCCAGCAGCCAGCCGAGCTGGTGGCGCGGTGTGACGTGGGCGGTGCGCTTGGTCGGTTCGCCGTCCTTCCGGCGGATGGAGTGGACCGGGTTCGCGGTGAGGCGGAACGACCAGCGGTCGCCCTTGGCGAGGCGGCCCAGGAACGGCCGGTAGGGGCGGCTCTCCCAGCCGGGGGCGTCGGGTTCGGCCAGGGTGGGCCAGCCCGCCTGCTCCACCAGGTGCGTGAGGTCCGGGCGGTCGGGGCTGACGACGTACAGCCGCACGTCGGCACGGTCGCCGTGGTCCAGCCGCCAGAGGACGCGGGGCCTGGCCGCGGGGTCGGCGGGCAGGCCGGGGAAACCGGCCAGGACCGCTGCGTGCAGCCGCTGTGGTGAGGAGAGCACATAACGGGCCCCGGAACGCGCGACGTTGACGCGGAAGCGGGTGAGGTACATCAGTCGTCCTCCAGCGACGGCATCGGATCGTGTGCCGGTACGGTCGGGCCCGGCCCCGGCACGGTGCCGCGCTGCACCGTACGGCGGGCGTACCGGCGGTGCCGCGGGTCGAAGCTGAGCGGCTGGTCGGCCACGATGTCCCCGGGCGGGTCGCCGGGCCCGGAGTCCACGACCACGGGCAGCCGTTCCGGCGCCGCCTCGACCCGCCGCCGGTACCAGGGGGACGCGAGCCACGGCTGCTCCCGCAGCGCCTCCTCCAGCGTCACGTCGTGCCGTACGGCCAGGTCGAGCGGCCGTGCGGGCGGGCAGGCGCGGCGGCCGAGGAACGGCAGGAAGTGTGGGGCCCGTACGGCGGAGCGCAGCTCCTCGACCAGCGCCCGTTGCCCCTCGACGGCGGCCAGGAACACCGCGTCGGCGAGGTAGAAGCGCTCGGTGACCGGCATGGCCTTGTCGCTGACCTGGTGATGCGCGGTGTGGAAGTCCCGTACGCGCGTGCCCGGTTGGTCGATCCGTACGCCGAAGCGCAGCGCGGCGAGGTCGGACATGTCCGCCGTACGGGGGCGGCCGAGGGCGGCGGCGAGCAGGCCGACGACCCCGCTCTTCGTCGGGGCCGCCTCGGTGGACCGGCGGGGGAAGCGCGAGGCGGTGCCCCACGACTGGAGCGGGCCGGCGAGCTGGAGCAGCAGCACGCTCACCGCGTGCCGCCCCGCCGCTCCGCGACCGCCGCGCCGACACCCGCCACCAGCTCGTCCAGGGTGACGGAGGTGCCGACCTCGGCGAGCTTGGCGGTGTTTCGCCCCACCTGCACCACCCAGGTCGCCTCGGCGGTTTCGCCGAACTTCTCCTCCACGTCCGCGATCTGCTCCACCAGCCGTTCGCTGGCCTGCCGTACGTGGCCGCTGCCGGACTCCCCCATCGTCGGCTCCTCGAACGCGCCCACGAAGCTGACCGGTCGGGTCTCGCGCAGCTTCACGACGATCGCGTCCGGCGTGGTGTGGTGGGCGAAGGTGTTCACCTTGCCGGTGGGCAGCGAGGACACGAAGCCGCGGATGAACGCCTCCACCGCGCGGCGTACGGGGGTGGCCGGGTCGGTGTCCTCGGCCAGGCCCTGGCCGAGGTTGTCGGCCAGCCGGTCGACGTCCACCGCGGCGTAGCGGTAGAGCGTCGCGGAGTTGAACTCGACGGTGCCGATCATCCCGGCGCCGGTCTCGCCGTCCTCGTTCCGGTCGTCGACGGCGGTGTAGTAGTCCGACTCGTTCTCCACCGCGTGCACGCTCAGCGCGTGCGCGACCTGGGCGGCGGCGTCCACGTTGATGTCGGCGCCGTCGGCGACCATCCGGCCGAAGAGCGCGATGTCCACGGAGTGCCGGGTGTCCGCGATCTGTCGGGCCCGCTCCTTGTTCTCCTTGACCTTCAGGAACCCGGCGATGTCGGCGCGGCCCTCGACGGCCAACTCGGCCAGGCCCCTGCGCTGTTGCGCGCTGAGGAACATCAGGTACGAGGACTCCGGCGGCAGCGGCTTCTCGTCTTCGGCGGGAGCCTCCTCGCCCTTCTTGGGCTTCTTCCGTTCCGGCACCGCGAGCTTGGTGCCCGTACCGGCCTCCACGACCGCCTTGGCCAGTTGCCAGGACTCCTCGTGCGTCGTCGCCGGTTCCAGATCGCGGATCGACTCACCGATGAGCTGGGCGACCTTCTTGGTGCGTACGCCCAGCTCCGCCGGGTCGAGCAGCTCCTTGAACGCCGTACGGGTGGCGCGTTTCCACGCCTGGCTGGAGACCCGGGAGCGGCGCACCCCGCCGTAGACGGCGCTCTTGGGCGTGCCGGTGTCGTCCCGGTTCAGATTGCTCGGCGGGACGGTCTGGAGGACGTGGATGTCAACGATCGTACGGCTCACGGGCGTTCCTCACTCGGTGTCCTGGTCGGTGGCGGGCGTACCGCCGTCGTCGGAAGGGGGCGCGTTGTCGGTGTTCTTGGGCGGGCGCCAGGTGTGGAAGTCGCGTCCCCACTCCTGACGGACCCGCAGCCGCCGACCGGGGTCGAGGGCCCGCTCGATCTGGTCCGCGAGGCGGACGTAGTCCAGCGGCTGACCGGCACGGCGTAGCAGCAGCACCAACTCCCGCAGCCGGTAGGCGAGTACACCTGCCGAGGTGGCCCCGGCGGTGCGGACGAAGCGGCGGCGGATCGGCTCGTCGATCTCGCCGGGCGGCATCAACGCCCTTACCGCACCGCCGAGTCCGTGCCCGGCGACGTTCATCGGGTGCGCGCGCTGCGACTGCTGGTGCAGCGCGTAGAGGGTGACGGCCAGATGGACGGCGGTGGGGGCGTGCTCCCTGTCCCACTCCCACTTCTCACCCGTGTACAGCTTCTCGGTGCCGGTCAGACCGAACAGCTCCGGCACCTCCTCCGGCGCCTTCCCCGCGCCGCGCCGGAGCTGGGCGAGCCGGGCGACGGTCCACGCCTCGTCCTTGAGGTAGCCCTTCTGGAGCGGCAGCAGGAAGTCCCGCACCGTACGGCCGACGTGACCCGGCTCGTACGGGCCCCGCCGAGAGGAGGCGGCGGCCGGGGGGTCGGTGCTCATGGTGTGGGCTCCTCGGGTCGGTCGGCGGACGGGGCGTCGCCGGTGGTGTCCGTCGAGTCGTCCTCCTCGGGCAGGAGGACCCGGACGCGCAGCTGCCTGCGGAAGTGGTTCTCGACGCTCGCGGAGTTCAGCCAGTACGTCCCGCCCTGCGCGGTCGGCAGGACCCGGCCCTCCCAGGCGGCCTCGCCGGAGCCCTCGACCAGCTCCAGGCCGAGGGCCCGTACGCGGTCGTGCGCGGTACGGCGCCAGACCTCCAGCAGCGCCTCCGGGTCCGTGTCGGGGCCGAGGCGCGCCAGCCAGTGGCGGAACGGGTCGTCCAGGTCACCGAAACCCCTGTCGCGGGCTTCCGCGCGGGGCGTCTCCTGGTCCGCGCCCGCGGCTTGCGCCAGCCCGCTGGCGAGGTTGCCCAGCAACCAGACCGCCTTCTCCGCGAGTTGCACGGCCTGCACCGCGATGTCGCGGAACGTCGGGTCGTCGGGGGAAAGCAGCACCAACGACATGTCGAGGCTGTCGTCCACGGCGTCGGCGACGACCGACTGCTGCGTGCCGTACCGGCAGCCCAGCAACCGCGCCCGGACCACGTGGTTCCGGTCCAGCGCGTCGCTCTCCACGGCCATGTCGCCCAGCCACGCGAGCACGCGCGGCGAGATGCCCGGGTCCGCGCCTCTGCCGGACTTCTGGACGGCCTCGGGCGGATAGCCGGTGATCAGTGAGGCCAGGCCCCGCCAGGCCGTACGGGACGGATCGTGGGTACGGGGGAGGTAGACCGGGCTCTCGCGCAGCTTCTTCTCCTGCTGCTCGCTGCGCCGCCAGCCCGACATCGGCTCGCGGCCGTGCATGTTGCGGTAGGGGAGGGGATCGCCGTACGCGAGGACCACGCCGTACGCCTCCCGCCCGTCGTGGTGCAGCCGCACCCGCCGGGCCTGCCAGGTGTACAGGTCGCGTGGCCCGTACGGGCGGGCGTCGGCGTCCGTCTCGGGAGCCGCCCCGGGCGGCTGCGGGCGGCGCCAGACGGGGAGGTCCCGGTCGTCGTGCTGGAGGAGGGCGGTCTCGTCGCGGGGGACCAGGTTGAGCAGCAGCGTCTCCCGCAGGCTGAGCCCCTCCACGAGGACACCGCCGAGCATGCCCACGGACCCGACGCCGTTCGGGTAGACCTTGCCCGCCTTCTTACGGGGGTCGCCCACCGCACCGGACTTGATGCCCGCGACGTCCCACGCGTGGACGTGCACCACCCAGCGGGCCGCCTCCGCGAAGGACAACCGCTGCGCGCCGTGCGCGCGCATGGTGAGGAACCGGTCGTTGCTGGGCACGTCCGCGACGATCCGGTCCAGCGGAAAGACGTCTTCCTTGTCCGTGCGCAGGTCCGCCACCTGGAAGAACGGGCGTTCGGGGTGCAGCAGGTCGAAGCGCTCACGGTGCTCGGCCAGGTAGCCGGTGATCCGTGCCACCGGGAACGCCTCCGGTCCGCCCGTCCACAACTCCTCCCACGCGCCGCGCTCCGCGGGGCCGCCGTCCAGGGCGTCGTACAGCACCGCCAGCAGCAGCCGTACGAGGGCGAACTCCTGGGTGGGCAGGTCGCCCGGCACCCGGCGGATCTCCTCCGCCTGCTCGAAGAGCTCGGTGAGGGACAGCTCCTTCTCGACGCCGTCGTGCCGCAGCACCGGCAGCCAGGGCTGCGTGGTCAGGTCGAACGAGGGCACCCCTTCCGCGACGGCGGCCGGAGCGGGTGAAGGATGGGCGTCAGGGGGCACGGGTCACCTCAAGGCCGTCGGCGGACGAGTAGCGAAGGTCGAAGCCTGCCAGTGAGCACTGACAGTCCTCGTCGAGCGTGAGGACCAACTCCCCTGCCAGCCAATGGCAGTCGCGGCCCTGCCACGCGGCGACGTACAGGCCCTCCAGCTCCGTCACCGCCTGGTCCCCGGTCTCGTACGAGAACTCGCGCGGGAGGCGCAGCGCGCTGGCGGCGACCACCTTGGCGCGGTACGCGTCCGGCGGTGATTCGGTCGGCAGCTCCAACCCGCCGCGTACGCGGTCCTTTTCGTCCGGGGGGAGGTGCGGGAGGGTGCGCAGTGCCCCGTCGGCGGTGCGCTGGACGACGAGCACCTCCACGTTGTCCTCGGTGTCGCGCACCTGCTGCCGTCCGGCCTGGGTGTCGTCGGCGTCGCCGATTCCCGCGTCGAGCCAGCCGAGCAGCGAGCTGCCCGGCGACTTGGGGGAGGTGAGCTGGAACGTCCTCGCCTTCCCCCGTTGCCCGATCCGCCGCGCCCCGTCCGCCTTCTTCGCCGCCTCCATCACTTCCTGCCAGCCCTCGGGGCCCTGCGGGGTTGTGCCGTAGGCGTCCTGGACCAACGGGCTGATGTCCTCCGGGAGTCGTACGGTCGGACCGCCGTCGTGGAGATGCGGACGGAGCACCGTCGCGGCGCGGAGGAGCGGCCACATCCCGTACACCGCCTTGGAGCCCGGCACCGGCACCGGCGGCGGCCCGGACGCGCTGGTCCACCCGCCGCCCTGTGCGCCCGCGTCGTCCGGCTCCACGCCGGTGACCAGGCAGCGCGCGGTACGCAGCCGGGCCGGGCGTTCCCTGACGTGGCGGTGGAGGCGGCCCATCCGCTGGAGGACGAGGTCCACGGGGGCGAGGTCGGTGACCAGCAGGTCGAAGTCCACGTCGAGGGACTGCTCGGCGACCTGCGTGGCCACCACGACGTGTGCGGCTTCCGGTCGCCGTGCGGCGCACGTCTCCGGTGGCCCGAAGCGCTCCCGCAGATCGGTGTCGTTCGCCGCGCGGTCCAGGTCCACGAAGCGGGAGTGCGCGACCGTCACCGCCGACGCGCCGAAACGCGCGCTCAGCACGGCAGCGGTCTCGCGCGCCTGTGCCACCGTGTTGCGGACGACCAACGCGCATCCGCCGTCGGACAGTTCGGCGGCGAGCCGGTCCGTCAACACGCTCAGGTCGTCGGGGAGCGCCTCGACGTGGATCTCCGTGGCACGCCCGGAGGCGGCGGGGGTCCGCTCGACAGCCGTACCGCCCGGCGCGACGGCGGTGAGCAGGGGGTACGCGTGCGGGGCTCCCTCCGGCCGCAACGTCTCCGGGTACGCGCCCGCGCCCGCGTACGCCCGGCACAGCTCCCGGCGCCGGGCCGCGGGCAGCGTGGCCGAGAGCACGACCACCGGCACCTTGTAGGCGCCCAGCCAGGCGAGCGCGGCGTCGAGGTAGGTGTTCATGTACGCGTCGTACGCGTGCGCCTCGTCGATCACGACCACCTTGCCCGCCAACGCCAGGTGGCGCAGGGCGAGATGACGGGTCTTCAGCGCGCCGAACAGGAGCTGGTCGACCGTGCCGACCACGAAGGAGGAGAGCATCCCCTTCTTGCGGCCCCGCAGCCACTGGTGCGCCACCAGTTCGGCGGTGTGCGAGACCTCGCCCTTCGCGCGGTGTGAGCCGCGCTTCCGCCGGTCCTCCGGCTCCACGGACAGGAATCGGAACGGGGCGCCCATCAGCTCGGTGAAGCGCGGGTTGAGGGCGGACTTGGCGTGCGCGAGGAACACCGAGCGCGCGCCCCGTTTCCCGTCCTCGTCGGGCAACCGGCCCAGCCAGTCCAGGAGTCGGGGGAACATCGCGTCCCCCGTCGCCCGCGTCGGCAACGCGAAGAAGCAGCCACCCGCGCCCGACCGGGCGGCGAACACCTCCGCTGCGGCGAGCGCCGCCTCCGTCTTCCCCTCGCCCATGGGCGCCTCGACGATCAGCAGACCCGACTCGGGCAGTTCACGAGCCAGTCGTACGGCTGCCGCCTGAACGGGGCGTACGTGGGCCCCGGAAGGGAGGGCGAACCGCGAGCGGAAGTGCGCGTCCGCCTCCTCCGGAGGGTCCACCGCCCGCCACGGCGCCGGGAGTTCGAGCCCCCGCCAGGCCGCGTCGACCCGTTCGGCGGAGGTCTGGCTCTGCGCGTCGGGGTAGTAGGGGAACAGGTCCGGGTTGCTCGCGATCCAGTCCGCCACGATCACCGTCGCGGACAACAGCACCTGCGCGGGCTGGGGAAGCCGTACGTCCCTCCAGGGCCCGAGCCGTTCCTCCACCCCGCACGCCGCTGCGGCGGCGTCCAGCAACTCCGTCTGGACCTCGCGCCACAACGCCTCGGACGCCCCGCGCGTACGCAACAGGGAACTCCTGGCATGGAGCTGCCTGACCTGATCCGAGTCCGGCGGTACGCCGTGGTGCCCGCCGACGACCACCGTGAACTGCCCGCGCGCGGACTTGGGGAACTTGCCCCGCTCCTCCAGCCACTCGTCGAGCAGGAGCTGCCCGGCCAGACCGTGCGGAGCCGCACTCCGCTCGGCGAGCAGCCGTCGCGTGGACATCGCCAAGCCGTGGTCCTGCATCACCCCGGCCAGATCCTCCACCTGACAGGCGAAGGCCGGTGTCGCCTTGCCGATGTCGTGCACGGTCGCCAGCCATACGACCAGCAGCCGCGCGTCCGACTCCCCGTTCGGCAGAGCCCCGGCCACCAACTGCCGTACCTGCCGCGGCAACCAGTGATCCCAGAGCCTCCCGGCCACCGCTCCGCTGTCCGCCATGTGCCGCCACAGAGGCAGCCACGCCCCACTCCGACCGCCCTCACGCTGGTCTGACTTCGCCCACACCTTCCGCGCGGGCGAGGACAACCCCTTGCCCAGCCGGGCGGGATCAGGCCCCTCGTCGTTCATGGAGGGGATTTAATCCTTTGAAAGAGTGACTGTCATGAGAATGCAGGGACTTTGGCTGATAAGTCCTGTTACTCGTTGGTGTGTTGAGGACCCGGGGGCTCTCTACGCGGCCGATTCTCGTGCCTCACGCCGTCCGTCGGGATCGCTCGTTCGGGTGGCATCGCGGGGCCTAGGCTGGGCGTCGCGCGGTGCCAGGCGGTGGCTCGTTCGACGGGGTGGTCGAAATGTCGGAATCTTTGAAAGTTGCTCGGAACGGTCCCCCGGGCCGATAAACCCGCAGGTCAACGAGACTGCTCCCCGCGCACGCGGGGATGGACCAGGTTCGGCAACAGGGGAAAAGTGGGCATGAGCCTGCTCCCCGCGCACGCGGGGATGGACCCTCCGCATCGGCCAGCGCCGAGCCCAGCAACTCCTGCTCCCCGCGCACGCGGGGATGGACCCCTTCAGGCCGTCGAATCCCTTCGGCGTGACGTCTGCTCCCCGCGCACGCGGGGATGGACCCGGGAGCGATCGTGCAGCCACCCGCGCCTGCCCCTGCTCCCCGCGCACGCGGGGATGGACCCGCCTCGGTGCGCGTCTTGATGACGCGGTAGTCGCTGCTCCCCGCGCACGCGGGGATGGACCCCCCATCCGGGGTCGCGGCGGCAGGGGCCGGGGCTGCTCCCCGCGCACGCGGGGATGGACCCCGTGGTGGGACCGGACGGTCTACAAGCACCGCCTGCTCCCCGCGCACGCGGGGATGGACCCCGTGGTGGGACCGGACGGTCTACAAGCACCGCCTGCTCCCCGCGCACGCGGGGATGGACCCACCGACTCGCTCACCGCTGGCTCCTAGCCCACCTGCTCCCCGCGCACGCGGGGATGGACCCACCGACTCGCTCACCGCTGGCTCCTAGCCCACCTGCTCCCCGCGCACGCGGGGATGGACCCACACCGCGATCCGCGCCCTCATCAGCCAGGCACTGCTCCCCGCGCACGCGGGGATGGACCCTCGTCATCCGATGGTGCGACGAGATCGAGCCCCTGCTCCCCGCGCACGCGGGGATCGACCTCCTTACCAGCAGGGTCGCACGACGCCTTGCGGCTGCTCCCCCGCGCACGCGGGGATGGACTTCCGTCCGCCCTGGCGCGTCAGCCCGCGCCGCCGTCCAGGAGGTGGTGGTAGCGGAGGCGGAGGGCGCGTTCCGTGCTGGCGGTCAGGGTGACGAGGACGACCGCGATGTTCGTCCACACCGACAGGTGCACCGGTGCGGTGAACGACCCGATGTGCTGGGCGATTTCCGGGGGCTCGGTGAGTTTCTCCGCCACCTGGGAGAGCAGCAGGAGCAGCGCGGTGGTGAGGGCCACGGCCGAGACGCCGCCGATGGCGCGGCTCAGTGTCGGGTGTCGTCGGGCGAGTTGTGCGCGGCGGCCCTCGGCGGAGGCGGGGTCGGGGGTGAGTTGGCGCGCGTGCCCGTCGGCGGTGACGTGGTGGCAGCGTTTCAGGCCGAAGCCGCTCATCGCGACCTCGATGGTGCCGCCCTCGACGGGGAAGACGGCGGGGAGTCGGCATACGGCGCGCTGTCTGCCGTCGACGTACAGTTCCGCGTCGACGTTGCCGGAGCCCTGGTTCTGACCGTGCCGGACGTCCACGGCGTAGACGGTCCACCGGCCGGTGGAGTCCGCCGTACGGAGGTAGAACAGGGCCCGGGTGAGCTGCTGCCACCAGCGGAAGCGCTTCAGTTCCCGCCCGTCTCCGGGCCTGACGCGCTGGAGGGCCCGACGCCGTCGCCATTCCTTGAGCATGTGCCTGCTCCCGTTCCTGTCCCTGTTCCCGTGCTTGTCCCTGTTCGGGGCCGTTTCCGTCGTCCGCGCGCGCGGTGGTACGCGATGCCGCGGAGGGAGCGTCAACCGGTGCCCGGCCCGGGGGCGCCCCGTCCGGCTGCCGACTGGAGTCGCAGGTGTGCCCAACCGCCGTACGCGATGCCGACGGCCGCGACCAGGCACAGCAGCACCGTCCGCCCCACCAGCCCACCGGGCAACTGGTCGAGCGGCCCCCACCACCGCCCGGCCCCCCGGTCGAGCACCCCGTGGATCGCGGTCGGCGCGGCCAGGGCCGCGAGCGCCATGCCGAGGGCCTCCAGGACCACGTGGCCGCCTCTGCTCATCACGACGTACTCCCTTCCGCGGACGGTCGTTCCGGCCGATGGCCCATCCGGCCCGCCCGGCCGTTCCGGTACGTGGACGAGTCTGTTCAGCCGCCGCCCCCGGCACATCGGACCGGCGTCCACAGCCGCCCCCGACCCCGGTCGGGGGGCCCGTACGACCGGGGGCGGGGACGGCCGTCGACCCAGGTCCGCTGCGAGCGCCCGTACGTCCTCGCGAGAATTGCCGCCATGAACACGGACGTGGTGCTGCCCCGCCCCGGCTGGTGGCAGCAGACCTGGCGGCTCGGCGCGGCAGCGGCGGTGGGTGTCCCGGTGTGGCTGTCCACCGGGGTGCTGCTGCCGGACGGGCGGGCGGCGGAGGCGGGCACCTGGTACGCCACCGGCGACCCGCTGGTGGCCCTCGGCTGCCTGACGCTGCTGCTGTGGCGGCGGCGGTTCCCGCTGGCCGTCGCCATGACGGTCGCGATCGCGTCGACCGCGTCGACGCTTGCCACCGGCGCCGCGCTGCTGGCGCTGACGTCGATCGCCACGCGCCGCCGCCCGGTGGAGATCGGGGCGGTCGTCCTGGCGTACGTGGTCGCGTCGTCGTTCTCCGTCGGGCTGTACCCCGTGGAGGAGGGCGACGGCGCGACGTGGCTGGAACGGGCGGTCATCCCCGCGTTGACGGCGGGGATCGCGGTGGCCGTCGGTACGGCGATCGGGGCGCGGCGCGTGGAGTTGCGGTCCCTGCGCGAGCGGGCGGAGAGCGCGGAACGGGAGCAGGTGGCGCGCGCGGCGCAGGCGCGCGCCCTCGAACGCAACCGCATCGCGCGGGAGATGCACGACGTACTGGCGCACCGCATCTCGCTGGTCGCCATGCAGGCCGGGGTCCTCGGCCACCGTTCCGACCTCACGGCCGAGGAGAGCGGCACCCTGGTGCGCGGCATCGCGGACGGCTCCCAGCAGGCGCTGGAGGAACTGCGCGACGTGCTCGGCGTCCTCCGCGCCGACCCGGACCGGCCGGAGCCGCCGCAGCCGTCCCTCGACCGCGTTCCCGAACTCGTCGACGACGCCCGTACGTCGGGGCTGGACGCCACGTTCACCGGCACGGTGACCGGTACGCCGTCCGACGCCCTCGGCCGTACCTGCTACCGCGTCGTGCAGGAGGGGCTGACCAACGCGGCGAAGCACGCCCCCGGCGCGGACGTACGCGTCACCGTGGCGGGGTCGCCCGGCGGCGAGCTGCGCGTCACCGTGCGCAACTCCCGCGCCGGGGCGGCCCGTACCGTACGTCCGCCCTCGTCCGGCTTCGGCCTGCCCGGCCTCGGCGAACGCGTCACCCTCGCGGGCGGGACGCTCGACCACGGCCCCGCGCCCGACGGCGGGTACGTCCTCACCGCACGGCTACCCTGGCCGCCCCAGCCCCAGGAGAGATGAGGACCGTGGACAGCGAGCGGGAGTTGGTACGTGTCGTCCTCGTCGACGACGACCAGCTGGTACGGATGGCGCTGCGCCTGATCATCGACGGCGAACCGGACCTGGCGGTCGTCGCGGAGGCGGCCGACGGCGACGCCGCGCTCGGTGTCGTGGCCGAACACCGGCCCGACGTCGTCCTGATGGACGTGCGGATGCCCGGCCGTGACGGCCTCAGCGCCACCCGGGAACTCCTCGGCCGCCCCGCGCCGCCGCGTGTGCTCGTGCTCACCACCTTCGACTCCGACGACATGGTGCTCGGCGCGCTGCGCGCCGGTGCCCTCGGCTTCGTCCTCAAGGACACTCCCCCCGCGCGGATCGTCGAGGCGGTACGGACGGTGGCCGACGGAAACCCCGTACTGTCCCCCGAGGCCACCGCGCGCGTGATCGCCGCCGCCACCGGGCCGCGTACCTCCGGCTCCGACGCCCGGACCGCGTCCCGCGCGGCCGCGCGGAAGCGCCTCGCCGCGCTGACCGAACGGGAACTCGACACCGCGCGCGCGATCGCCGACGGCCTGGGCAATCCGGAGATCGCCGGGCGGCTGCACATCAGCGTCGCCACGGTGAAGGCGCACACCAGCAGCCTGTTCGCCAAGCTGGCGGTGGAGAACAGGGTGCAGATCGCCCTCGTGGTACGCGACGCGGAGGAGTGACCACCGCTCACCCGGCCTCCTACCCGCTCCGCCAGTGTCCTTCCCGCTCCGCCGCCGCCGCGCGCGCGGCGAGCGCCGACGTGCTCGCGTGCGCCATGCGGTGCCACCTCGGGGTCGACGGGCCCGGCGGATCCGGCCGGACGGTGTGTCCGACGCAGGGTGGGCGTACGGGTCCGCGCCGCACCCGTACGGGTCCCGCGCCCGTACGGGATGGACGGCGCCCTCCGGCACGTTCACCCTGACGTGGCGGTCCGCGCACCCGCCGTCACGTACCCCGCCGTCACGTACTCCAGGGAAGGAACGCATGTCCCAGAACCAGTGGACCGCCGTCGACCAGTTCCTCACCGACCGGCTGATCGGCCCCGACGCCGTGCTGGACGCGGCCACGGCCGCCGCCACCGCGGCCGGGCTGCCGGAGATCAGCGTCTCGCCGCCGCAGGGCAAGCTGCTGCACCTGCTCGCGCTCGTGCAGGGCGCCCGTACGGTGCTGGAGATCGGCACCCTCGGCGGCTACAGCACCATCTGGCTGGCCAGGGCGCTGCCCGCGGACGGCAGGCTCGTCACGCTGGAGGCCGACCCGGCGCACGCGGAGGTCGCGCGGGCGAACCTGGCGCGGGCCGGGTTCGACGGGCGGGCCGAGGTGCGGGTGGGGGCCGCGCTGGACACGTTGCCGGGGCTGGTGGACGACCCGGCGGCCCCGTTCGACCTCGTGTTCATCGACGCGGACAAGCCCAACAACCCCTCGTACCTGGAGTGGGCGCTCCGGCTCACCCGGCCCGGCAGCCTCGTCATCGGGGACAACGTCGTACGGGACGGCGCCGTCGCGGACCCCGCAGCGACCGATCCCGGCACGGAGGGCAGCCGCCGCCTGGTCGAACTCATCGGCGCTCACCCGCGGTTGAGCGCGACGGCGGTGCAGACGGTGGGCAGCAAGGGCTACGACGGGTTCGTGCTGGCCCGGGTCATGGCGTAGGCGCCGTACGGGGAGAGGCGCGTGGTGCGGGCCGCGCGCCCGATTCGTACGCGGGTTCGGTGGCGGGCGTGCGCGTGCGCCGGGGGCGCACGCCCTGACCTGCGGTTTTGAAGATGGCCGGAAATGCGCAGAAACGGTTCAGCTCGGGCGTCCGGGGGTGGTGTGCGGCGTACGCCCGGCGTGTGGCGAGTTGGGGGCGTGAAGCGGGTTTATCGACAGATCGCCATGCTTGCGAGCGAATAGTCCGGCTCGGGCTGGTGTGACGGGTGTCCCGTGGGCAACTCTGCTTCCGCGACGTCGCAGTCACATCACGGCGGCCGGCCGGTTCGACCGGGCGCCGGGGGGAAACACCGAATCTGCGGTTCATGGAGGAGCAAGAACATGGCACGTATCCGTACCGCCCGCGTCATCGCCGCGGTTGCCGCCCTTCCGCTGGCCTTCGCCGTCATGGGAGGCGTGGCGCAGGCGGACGACGGTCTGAACTCGACCGTCAACAACCAGTGGGCCGTGGGCTCCGGCGCCTCCAACGAGGCCAACAACGCCAGCATCAACAACTCTCCCTTCGCCGTGGTGGACCAGTCCGACACCGTGATCACGTTCACGAACCTCTGGTGAGCGCGGCCTCGTCCTGAGGGGCGAGTGCTGGGGGAGTCGAGGCGGCGGCGCACACGTACTGCGGGTACGGGTGCGCCGCCGTCGTCCTCCGGGCGGGCGTCGCGTACGGCTGCGGGCGCCGTACGCGACGCCCGCGCGCGGGCCCGTACGCGCGTACGCGGGTGTGCGTCTGGTGCGGCGGGGTGCGCGGGCGTACGGGAGGCGCGCCGGGCGCCGTTGCGGCGAACGGCTGAATGTCCCGCCGCGACCGGCATGTCTGTCCCGTCCGGTCGTCCGCGCCGCTTTCACTCTGGCCATGCGACAGACACATCAGCACATTGTGCGACGAACGGTCATCACGATGACGGCGCTCGCCTCCCTGCTGGCCGGACTCGCCACCGCGGCCACCCCCTCCGCGAACGCCGACAGCGCCGACCGCCCGGCGGCCCCGCGCCCGTCCCTCTCCCCGGACGCGACGCCGACGCCGACCGCGACCCCGACGCGCACCCAGGCCCAGGTCCAGGCCCAGGCGCGGACCGGGCCCGACGGCCGGACCCGGGCCGAGGCCCGTGTCCAGGCCCCCGGCCGGTCCGCGAGCGGCGAGCCCCCCACCGGCTCCACCCCCGGGCCCACCACCGGCCCCACGATCGACACCTCGAAGATCGACCCGAGCGCCGCCGTCGACACCGACGCCGCCGCCGACCCGACGACCTCCGGCGCCAAGGTGTTCCAGGGCGAGGCGTTCGACACCTGCGTCGCGCCCCCGCTGTCCACGATGCGCGCGTGGAAGGCGTCCCCGTACCGTGCCGTCGGCGTCTACATCGGCGGTCGCGGCCGCGCCTGCCCGAACCAGCCGAACCTCACCCGCGACTGGGTCCAGGGGGTGACCGGCCTCGGCTGGCGTCTCCTGCCCCTGTACGTCGGGTCGCAGTCGCCGTGCGTGCACGCCGACCGCAAGCGCCCGTACGCGATCGACGCGGACGGCGCGTGGCAGCAGGGCGTACGCGAGGGGCGCGACGCGGTCGCGCGGGCGCGCGGGCTGGGCATGGCGGAACGCAGCGCGCTCTACCTCGACATGGAGGCGTACGACCAGCGCGACGCCAAGTGCGGGCGTACGACCCTCTCGTTCATCCGCGGCTGGAACCGCGAGGTGCGCCGCCTCGACTACGTGCCCGGCTTCTACAGCAGCGCCGTCTCCGGCGTGAGCCATCTGGAGGGCGCGCGGGCCGCGGGTACGCGGGACCTCCCGGCCGCGATGTGGTTCGCCCGCTGGCGCGTCGGCCCGAACGTGCACGGCGAGCCCGTGCTGGCGCCCGGTTCGTGGCAGCCGCACCGGCGTATCCACCAGTACGCGGGGAACGTGAAGCAGACGTTCGGCGGCCGGACGCTCCAGATCGACAAGAACGTCGTGGACGCCCCCGTGGCCGTCGTACGGTGACGCTGGAGTCACCCTGAGGTGTGCCCTGATGCCTGCGCCGTACCTCCTCCACCCGCAGAAGGTGTACTTAGCAACACCCGTACTCCCTGAGGGTGACGCGCCATCGCGACCTCCGGGCGATCCCGGCGGTACCCCCGCGCTTCTAGCGTTGAGCCATGACCACGCCTGGCACCGTAAGGAGCACGAACAGCTCCGAAGCGACCGTGACGCCGCTCACGTTCACGTCGTACGTGCGGACGCGCGGCCCGGTGCTCCTCCGCACCGCCCGCTCGCTGACCGCGAACCCGTGCGACGCCGAGGACCTGTTGCAGACAGCGCTCGCCAAGACGTACATGGCCTGGGAGCGGATCGAGGACCACCGCGCGCTGGACGGCTACGTCCGCCGCGCCCTGGTCAACACCCGCACCTCGCAGTGGCGCAAGCGGCGCATCGACGAGTTCGCCGTCGAGGAGCTGCCCGAACCGGAACCGCTCCCCGGGCCCGACCCGGCCGAACAGCAGGCCGTACGCGACGCCATGTGGCGCGCGGTGCTCAAGCTGCCCGCGCGGCAGCGCGCGATGGTCGTCCTGCGGTACTACGAGGACCTGAGCGAGGTCCAGACGGCCGAGGTGCTGGGCGTCTCCGTGGGCACGGTCAAGAGCGCCGTCTCGCGCGCCCTGGCGAAGCTGCGCGAGGACCCGCAGCTGGTCGCGGACACGCGGGGCGAGCAGCCGGTGGCGCGGGCGGGCCGCGGGGAGCGCGGGGACACCGTGCGGAGTCTGGGACGGGTCGAGGCCGCGACGGCGGCGTGACACCCCGTCCCGTACGCCGACCCGGGTCCCGTCCCGCCCGCCGGCGCCGGTACGCACCGCGCCCCGCGCGACGACCGGCGGTTCCGGTGGCGCCGATCTTCGGGTGATACGCCCTTCCCGCGCCGCGGGTAGTGACATACCGACTGGTATGCACGGAGAATCGCAGCACCTTTACCCGCCCGTAGTCTGGGAGGCACCCGGTGCTCAGCACGATGCAGGACGTCCCGCTCACTCTCTCGCGCATCCTGCGCCACGGCTCCGTCGTGCACGGTGACTCGCTGGTCACGACGTGGACGGGGGAGGGCGAACCGCACCGCCGGACGTACGCGGAGATCGGCGAGCGGTGCGCGCGGCTCGCGCACGCGCTGACCGACGGACTCGGGGTGCGCCGGGGCGACCGCGTCGCCACCTTCATGTGGAACAACGCGGAGCACCTGGAGGCGTACTTCGCCGTCCCCTCCATGGGCGCCGTGCTGCACACCCTCAACCTCCGGCTCCCCGCCGAGCAGTTGGTGTGGATCGTCGGCCACGCCGCCGACCGCGTCATCCTCGTCAACGGTTCCGTGCTGCCGCTGCTCGCGCCGCTGCTGCCGCGGATGGGGAGCGTTGAGCACCTCGTCGTCGTGGGCCCCGCCGACACCTCCGTGCTGGAGGGCTGTCCGCAGACGGTGCACGAGTACGAGGCGCTGCTCGCCGGGCGGCCGACCGGCTACGACTGGCCCGACGTGGACGAACGCGACGCCGCCGCCATGTGCTACACCTCCGGCACCACCGGCGACCCCAAGGGCGTCGTCTACTCGCACCGTTCGATCTTCCTGCACTCCATGCAGGTCAACATGTCCGAGTCGATCGGCCTCACCTGCCAGGACACCACGCTGCCCGTGGTGCCGATGTTCCACGTGAACGCGTGGGGCATCCCGCACGCGACGTTCATGACGGGCATCGGGATGCTCATGCCCGACCGTTTCCTCCAGCCCGAGCCGCTCGCCGAGATGATCGAGTCGGAACGGCCCACGCACGCCGCCGCCGTGCCCACGATCTGGCAGGGGCTGCTGAACGAGCTGGACGCGCGGCCCCGCGACATCTCCTCCCTCCACACCGTCACCATCGGCGGCGCCGCCTGTCCGCCCGCGATGATGCGGGACTTCGAGGAGCGGCACTCCGTACGCGTCTGCCACGCCTGGGGCATGACGGAGACGTCGCCGCTGGGCACCGTCGCGCACCCGCCGGGCGGTCTCACCCCGGAGGAGGAGTGGCCGTACCGCGTCACGCAGGGGCGGTTCGCGGCCTCCGTCGAGGCGCGGTTGCGCGGCCCGGAGGGGCAGTTCATGCCGTGGGACGGCAAGGCGGCCGGTGAGCTGGAGGTGCGCGGGCCGTGGATCGCGGGCGCGTACTACGGGGGCGCCGGTGGGGAACCGGTGCGGCCCGACGACAAGTTCAGCCCGGACGGCTGGCTGCGTACGGGCGACGTCGGCGTGATCAGCCCGAACGGCTACCTGACGCTCACCGACCGCGCCAAGGACGTCATCAAGTCCGGCGGCGAGTGGATCTCCTCGGTCGACCTGGAGAACCAGCTGATGTCGCACGACGCCGTCGAGGAGGCCGCCGTGGTGGCCGTCCCGGACGAGAAGTGGGGCGAACGGCCGCTGGCGGTCGTCGTGTTCAAGGACGGCGCGGACGGCGCGGACGGGGCCGGGTACGAGGAACTGCGGACGTATCTCGGCGATCGCGTCGCCAAGTGGCAGCTGCCCGAGCGGTGGGCGCGGATCGAGGCGGTGCCGAAGACGAGTGTGGGCAAGTTCGACAAGAAGGTACTGCGGGCGCAGTACGCGGCGGGTGCCCTGGACGTCGTCACCCTGTGAGCGGGTGGGCGGTGCCGCCGGTGACCCGTAGGGGACTCCCGTAGGGGACCGCCGTACGGGACGGGGCAGTGGTAAGGGGCGCTCTCCTGGAGGGCGCCCCTTACCGTGTCGCGGGGGCGGCGGGCGAGGGGCGGTCCGGGGACGCCAGGGACGTCCCGGGGACGCTCAGTTGGCGCCGATCTTCGCCAGCAGGTCGACGATCCGCGACTGCACCTCCGCGCTCGTCGAGCGCTCCGCGAGGAACAGCACGGTCTCCCCCGTCGCGAGCCGCGGCAGCCCCGCCGGGTCCATCCCGGAGGAGGTGTAGACGACGAACGGGGTGCGGTGCAGCAGCCCGTTGTCGCGCAGCCAGTCGATGATGCCCGCGCGCCGACGCCGTATCTGCATCAGGTCCATGACGACGAGGTTCGGCCGGATCTGCGTGGCGACGTGCACCGCGTCCGCGTCCGACGGCGCGTGCGCGACCTGCATGCCGCGCCGTTCGAGGGTGGCGGAGAAGGCGCCCGCTATGGCGGCGTTCTCCTCCACCAGCAGGACGCGCGGCGGGTGCTGCTCGCTGTCGCGCGGCGCGAGGGCCTTGAGCAGGACGGCCGGATCGGCGCCGTACGCCGCCTCGCGCGTCGCCTGCCCCAGCCCGGCCGTCACCAGCACCGGCACCTCCGCGGCGACCGCCGCCTGGCGGAGCGACTGGAGGGCGGTACGGGTGATCGGGCCGGTCAGCGGGTCCACGAAGAGCGCGGCGGGGTACGCGGCGATCTGCGCGTCGACCTCCTCGCGGGAGTGGACGATCACCGGGCGGTAGCCGCGCGCGGACAGCGCCTGCTGCGTGGAGACGTCCGGTTCCGGCCAGACGAGCAGCCGCCGCGGGTTGTCCAGCGGCTCCGGCGGCAGCTCGTCGTCCCGCAGGTGGTCGGGCGCGCCGCCGCCCGTGCCGTCGGTGACCTCGACGGCGCCGTTCGGCCCGTCCAGCGGCTCCGGCCCCTCGGCCGCGCCGACATCGGGTGCCCCTATGGCGAACTGCCGCGCCTGCTGGTGCTGATGCTGTTGCTGGTGGGGTTGCTGCGGGGCCGCCGCCGGGTGCTGCTGCGGCGGCGCCGCGGGCTGCGGCGGGACCGGCGTCTGCCCCGTCTGCCCGCCGGGCTGCCCGCCGTTCTCCCCCGGCGACGACAGCCTGCGGCGGCGGCCGGAACCGGCGGGCGGCGCGGGCGTCGAGGGGGTCGACGGGATGGCGGGCGCGGGGGAGGGCGCGGCGGGCACCTGGTACTGGCCGGTGTGCTCGCCCGTGGCCCGGGAGAACGGCACGCCCTGGCCCAGCGTCCGTACGCTTATGCCGCTCGCCTGGTCCTGCCCGTACGGCTCCACCTCCGCGCCCGGCATCGGCAGCGGCTGGGCCGCGGCCGGAGGCTGCTGCGGCAGCGGGCCGCCGCCGAGGATCGGGCTGCCCGCGACCACGGAGTGGTCGGCGAGCCGCGGGTCGGCGGCGGGCTCACCGGGGGCCGGTTCCAGCTCGGGCAGCGGCAGCGGGCCGCCGCTCGGCGGGGGCAGCGGCTGCGCGCCCGGCAGCGCGGGGGGCGCGCCGCGACCGTCCGAGCCGTCACCGGGGGCCGGCGCGGCGACGCCCCCGGCGTCCGTGCCCGGACCCGGGCGGGCGTCGTGCGCCACCGGCTCCGGGGCGGACGGCGGCATGGCGAACGGCGTGTTCGACGAGGGCTGCCCCGCCGCCTGTTCCTCGGCGCGCGCCCGCGCGGCGGCGAGGCGCCGGGCGCGGCGCCCGCCGGGCGCGGCGGGCTCGGCGGCGGGGTCCGTGGGCGCCTCGCCCGACGTGTCCGGGGCCGGGCCGGGCTGGGTGCCGGGCTGCTCGGTGCTGGTGGGCGGGGTGCCGACGGAGGGGGTGCCGCTGGGCAGCGCCGGTTGGCCCGCGCCGTTCGCCCGGCTGTCGGGCGTACCGCCGCCGCCCGGACCGAGCGCGGGCAGCGCGGAGCCCCCCGCGCCGTGCTGCTGCGGAATCGATTGCCCGTGCGGCCCCGTACCGGCCCCGTTCGCCGCCACGGGACGCGCGTCCGCCTCGCCGTCCGGTGCCCCGGCCGGGGGCGCCAGCGCCCGGCGCGCGCGGCGCCCGGCCGCGGACCGCTGCGGCGCCGCGCCCGGCGCGTCCGCCTCCGGCTGGCCGTCGCCCGTACGCGGTCCCCCGGACAGCGGGCGCCGTGCGGCCACCGGCTGCTCCGGCGCGCCGACCTGCTCCAACTCGCCCTGCGGACCCGGCCCGTACGGCCCGGACCGCTCGGGGCCGACCCGCCCCGGTCCCGGCTGACCCGGCCCGGCCTGACCCGGCCCGTACGGCTCGCGTCCGTGCTGCTCCGCGCCGGGCCGCTCCGGCCCGTGCGCCCCGCCCGGACCGGCGCCCGGGAACTGGCCGCGCGGGTCCACCGGCTCCAACCGCCCGCCCCCGCCCGGGGCTTGCGCCTCCGCGGGGCTCGGACGGCCGCGCCGGCGCCCCGTGGGGCGCGGCTGCTGCGCGCCCGCGTCCGGCGACCCGGCCTGCGCGGGGACGAGGGCGCCCGCCGAACCGTCCGACGCGTCGCCGCCGTGCGCTCCCCCGGCGTGCGCGCCGGAGGAGCCACCGCCGTCCGGGGCGCCCGCGTGCGCCCCGGACGCGCTGTGCGCGCCGCCGCCGGGTGCCGCCTGCCGTGCCTCCTGTGTGCCGCGCGCCGGTTGGGCCGGAACGGGCATCACCGTCGTCTCGTTGCCGCCCGGCAGCGCGTGCGCGCCCGAACCGCCGTCACCGGCACCGCCGTCGGGGAGCCGTGGGGCGGAGCCGCCACCCGCACCGCCGCCGTCCGTACCGCCGCCGCCGTGCCGCCCGCCACCGCTCGTACCGGCGCCGCTCGTACCGCCGCCGCCGTTCGTACCGCCCGCGCCGCGCCCGCCGCCCGCGCGCCCCGCCACCGCGGCACCGGCCGTGACGGGCACCTCCAGGACGTACGCGCTGCCGCCGTTCCCCGGCACCTCGTGCGTCTGGAGCACGCCGCCGTGCTGCCGCACGATGCCCCGCGCGATCGGCTCGTGCACCGGGCTGCCGCCCGGGTGCGGGCCGCGTACCTCGATGCGTACGACGTCGCCGCGCTGGGCCGCCGCGACCACGATCGTGGAGTCGCCGCCCCCGTTCGCCGCCACCGGCGCGCTGCCCGTCGCGTCCACGCCCGCCACGTCCGCGACGAGATGCGCCAGCGCCGCGACCAGGCGCTCCGCGTCGACCTCCGCCTCTATCGGCGGCGCGTGCACCGCGAACTGCGCGCGCCCCGGCCCGATCAGCTCCACGGCGCCCTCGACGCCCGCCGCCACCACGCCGTCCAGCGCGACGCGCGCGACCCGCAGCTTCTCCTGGCCGGAGTCGAGACGCTGGTAGCTGAGGACGTTGTCGACGAGGGTCGTCATCCGCGCGTACCCGGCGGCCAGGTGGTGCAGTATCTGGTTCGCCTCCGGCCACAGCTGACCCGCCGGGTCCGCCGCCAGCCCGCTCAGATCGCCGCGCAGCTGCTCCAACGGGCCGCGCAGCGCGTCCCCGAGGACCGCCTGGAGCTGCGCGTGCCGCTCGGCCAGCGACTCGTACGGCCGCCGGTCGGTGAACGTCAGCACGGCGCCCACGAGCTGCTCCCCGTCGCGTACCGGCGCCGTCGTCATGTCGACCGGCACCGGCCGCCCGTCCTTCGCCCACAGCACCTGCCCGACCCGTACGCGGTGCTTCCGCCCGGAGCCGAGGGTGTCGCTCAGGGGCGTCTCCTCGTACGGCAGTTGGCTGCCGTCGGGACGCGAGTGGTGCACGAGGGGGTGCAGGTGCTTGCCGCCGAGGTCGCTGGCGCGGTAGCCGAGGATCTGCGCGGCGGACGGGTTCACCAGGACGACGCGGCCCTCGGTGTCGACGCCGACGACACCCTCGGAGGCGGCGCGCAGGATCATCTCCGTCTGGCGCTGCTGGCGGGCGAGTTCCGCCTCGGTGTCGAGCGTGCCGCTCAGGTCGCGCAGGACGATCATCAGCAGCTCGTCGCCGGTGAAGTGCTTGCCGCGGCCCCCGCCGGACCCCGACGTGCCGTGGTCGGCCCAGGCCGCGTCGAACGACGACTGGTAGGTGGCCCGCCCGTCGGCGACGTTCGCGCTGGTCACCTCGGCGAGGAACTCGGTGCCGTCCGTACGCCGCGCGACCATGCGCGTCGGCTTCGTACGCGCCTCGCCCTCGTCCTCGTCCGGCCTGCGCATCGAACCCGGGATCCGCTTGGAGTCGAACTCCGGCAGCAGATCGAGCAGTCCGCGCCCCACCAGGGCCGTGCCCGGCGTCTCGAACGCCTCCAGCGCGATGGTGTTCGCGTTCACCACGGTGCCGTTGCAGTTCACCAGCAGCAGCGCATCGGGCAACGCGTCGAGTATGGCGGCGAGGCGAGCAGCGCCTCGGGATGGCCTGCTGCTCACGACGGTGCATCCTCCCTGTAACCGCATGGTGCCGGGTAACCGCATGGTGCCGGAGACCGGCCGCCCGGTGGTCCGGCGGTGGCTGCCAGTCTGCCGTCCGCTCCGGGCGTGTCACTAGAGGGGAGTCTACGGGCAGTGCTCGTCGGCCCGGCGGAGTACGGCGGAGAGGAACGCGTGAGGGGGCTGTGTGCGGCCGCGCCGTGCACCGCCCGTACGCGGCCCGTGCACGGCCTGTGCGTGTGGCGGCGGCCGTCGTACGGAGGGCGCGCGCGGGGAGCGCCCCGGACGGACGCGGGTGGACGCGGGGAAACGCGCCTCCGCCGGGCGACCTTCGCAGGTCACCCGGCGGGCGGCGGCTGCCGGAGGCGGGGCGGTCGGGGGAGGGTGGCGTCCCGCGGGTGCGTGATTTCCGGCACCCTCCGGCCGCGCCGGGGCGGGGGTGTGCCTCAGGCCGCCTCGGGGAGGGCGGGGACGAGCGCGTTCCAGCGGTAGATCTCGCAGCCGTTGGAGCGGTCGAAGCGCGCGTCGACCGGCTTGCCGTGCCACGTCCCCTGGACGCGTGCGGTGACGGGGCCGCCGTAGACCATCGTGCACTCGGCGTCCTCCGCGACGGGCGCGAACAGGTCGGTGCCCTTCCGCGCGGCCTTGTCGATCGCGTCGCAGGCGGCGGCCGCGTCGGGGTGGCTGCCGCCCGAGGGGTGGCAGTCGAGCGTGAACGAACCGTTCATCGCGCGGTCCGTGCTGTCCCGCACGGTGAAGCTGAGGCTGTCGGCCTTCGCGGGCGGTACGGCACCGCCGCCCGGCAGCAGGGCCGACGCCGGAGCGGCGGCGGCACCGGCGAGGGCGGCAGCGGCGGCCAGGGTGACTACGGTACGGCGAAGCATGGTGGCTCCCGGTGAGTGCTGGCAGGCGCGCGACCACCGCGCTCCTTGCCGTACTAACGCTCCCCGGCGCCCACCGTTGCGCAACTCGCTCCACCCGTACGGCCGCACGCGCGCGCGGGCGAGCACGTTCGCGCGGAGGGTGGGGGCGTTCGGGCACCGGAGGGGGCGGGTCTCGGGTCGGAGGGGCAAAGGTTTTGCCCGGCCGTACGACTGCCTTGTAACGTGGGGGCCGATTGGTGACAGCCGACGGTGCTGTGCCATCATCTGCAAGCACACTTCGCGGCGACGCCGCAGAGGTGTCTGGAGGCTTCGCCTAGTCTGGTCTATGGCGCCGCACTGCTAATGCGGTTTGGGGCTATCACCCCATCGAGGGTTCAAATCCCTCAGCCTCCGCTCGATCCCCAGGATCACCGAAGCCCCGGCCGTACGGCTGGGGCTTCCGTCGTTCCCACCCCTTCCCCGTACGAGTGACACGCCGCCGGTCTGGCGCGCGGGCGCACGCGGAGGGGTTTCCGCAGGTGGGAGGGGGTGCGGGTAACGGATTTCACCTGCGGCCGAGGGTCATGTAATGTTGTTCCCGCACCGCAGGACAAGCGCTCGTAGCTTAACGGATAGAGCATCTGACTACGGATCAGAAGGTTGCAGGTTCGAATCCTGCCGAGCGCGCAGCAGGTGAGAGCCCCGCCCCGAACCATCGGAGCGGGGCTCTTTCGTGTGTCGGGTCAGTCGATGGCCCTGCTGCGGCGTTCGAGGAGGATCACGTCGCGCCATACGCCGTGGTGGCGGCCGACGCGTTCGCGGGTGCCGATGACGCGGAAGCCGGCGCGTGCGTGCAGGGTGAGGCTCGCGGTGTTCTCCGGGAAGACGCCCGACTGGATCGTCCAGATGCCCGCGGCTTCGGTGGAGGCGACGAGGGCGGCGAGCAGGGTCCGACCGACACCACGGCCACGGGCGTCGGGGTGGACGTAGACGGAGTGTTCGACGACGCCGGCGTACGCACACCGGTCGGAGACCGGGGCCACGGCCGTCCAGCCGAGCACGTGGGTGCCGTCCAGGGTGACCAGGCGGTGCGCGGGTAGCTTCGCCCCGTCGAACGCCGCCCAGGTGGGGGCGGTGGTCTCGAAGGTGGCGTCTCCCTCGTCGATGCCGAGTTGGTAGATCGCCAGGACCTGTTCGGCGTGCCCGGAGGTCATCGGCGCGACGCGTGGCGCGGACGGCACGGTGGCCGTCGTCCCGGCCGTCATGGCGCGGCCTGGACGCCGAGTTCGGCGAGCAGGTCGCGGACGTGCTGCTCGATGGCATCGCGGATCGGGCGTATGGCGTCGGTGTCCCGCCCGGCGGGGTCGTCGAGTTGCCAGTCGAGGTAGCGCTTGCCGGGGAAGACGGGGCAGGTGTCGCCACAGCCCATGGTGACCACCACGTCGGACGCCCGGACGGCTTCGGTGGTGAGCACCGCGGGTGTCCGGGCGGACAGGTCGATGCCGACCTCCGCCATCGAGGCGACGGCGGCGGGGTTGACGGAGTCGGCGGGGGCGGACCCGGCGGAGCGGACCTCCACGCCGCCCCGCGAGAGGTGGTCGAGGAAGGCGGCGGCCATCTGGGAGCGACCGGCGTTGTGGACGCAGACGAAGAGCACGGACGGCTTGGGCTCAGACACGGGCGGAGTCCTCCGGGGCGGCGGCCGGTCCGGCCGGGGGCGTCGGCGGGGGGAAGTAGCGGCGGGCGGCCAGGGCGACGTGGACGAGGCCGATGAGGACGGGGACCTCGATGAGCGGGCCGACGACTCCGGCGAGGGCCTGCCCGGAGGTCGCGCCGAAGGTGGCGATGGCGACCGCGATGGCGAGTTCGAAGTTGTTGCCCGCGGCGGTGAACGCCAGCGTCGTCGCCTTCGGGTAGTCGAGTCCGACCGCCCGCCCGACGGCCATGGAGCCGGTCCACATCACGGTGAAGTACACGAGCAGCGGCAGCGCGATGCGGGCGACGTCCCACGGCTTGGAGGTGATGGCGTCGCCCTGGAGCGCGAACAGCACGACGACGGTGAACAGCAGGCCGTACAGGGCGAACGGGCCGATGCGCGGGACGAGGACGGTCTCGTACCAGGCGCGCCCCCTGGCCCGTTCCCCGAGGCGGCGGGTGAGGAAACCGGCCAGCAGCGGGATGCCGAGGAAGATCAGGACGGAGCGCGCGATCTCCGCCACGGACACGTCGAGGGTCGTCCGGTCCAGTCCGAGCCAGCCGGGCAGCACGCTCAGGTAGAACCAGCCGAGCAGGCTGAACGCGAAGACCTGGAAGACGGAGTTCAACGCGACGAGGACCGCGGCGGCTTCGCGGTCCCCGCAGGCCAGGTCGTTCCAGATGACGACCATCGCGATGCAGCGGGCGAGGCCGACGATGATCAACCCGGTGCGGTACTCGGGCAGGTCGGGCAGGAGGAGCCACGCCAGCGCGAACATCAGCGCCGGGCCGACGAGCCAGTTCAGAACCAGGGAGGGGAGGAGCAGCCGCCGGTCCCGGGTGACGGTGTCGAGGCGGTCGTAACGGACCTTGGCGAGCACCGGGTACATCATCACCAGCAGGCCGAGCGCGATGGGCAGGGAGACGCCCGTGACCGTGACCTCCGCGAGCGCGTCACCGAGGCCGGGCACCAGGCGGCCGAGCCCGAGACCGGCGGCCATGGCCGCGATGATCCACACGGCCAGGAAACGGTCCAGGAACGACAGTCGGGCGGCGACGGGTCCCGCGGGGCTCGCCCCCGCGTCAGCCCCGGCGTTCACGAAGCGGCCCCGGCGGTGGTGCCGGCGGCGCTCCCGGCGGGCACGGCCTCGGCTGCGGCCTGGGCGAGCAGTTCGCCGGTGGGGCGGGTGAGGGTGGCCGCGAGGCGGTCGGTGGTCTCGGGCAGCAGGCGGTAGTACACCCACGTCCCGCGCCGTTCGGAGGCGATGAGGCCCGCCTCCCGCAGCAGCTTGAGGTGGTGGGAGACGGTCGGTTGCGACAGGTCGAAAGCGGGCGTGAGGTCGCAGACGCACACCTCGCCGCCCGCGCGTGACGCGATCATCGACAGCAGCCGTAGTCGGACCGGGTCGCCCAGCGCCTTGAACACCTTCGCCAGCGTCTCGGCCCGGTCCCCGTCCAGCGGAGCGCTCAGCAGTCCGGGACAACATCCGCCGACGCCGTCCTCGCCGAGCCGCAGGCTCTCTTCCTTCGACATGCTTCTATGTTGACGTTCTTCTATCCAGGGCGCAAGGTTGCATAGACACATCTCGATGCAGGCTGATCGGAGAGATCGACATGTCCCGTGTGCAACTCGCGCTCAACGTCCCCGACCTGGAGGCGTCGATCGCCTTCTACTCCAAGCTGTTCGGCGCTGAGCCCGCCAAGCGCCGCCCCGGCTACGCCAACTTCTCCCTCGCCTCGCCGCCCTTGAAGCTCGTCCTCATCGAGGGCGAGCCCGGCCGGGAGACCCGCCTGGACCACCTCGGCGTCGAGGTCGACTCCACCGAGGAGGTCACCGGGGCGACCACCCGGTTGCAGGACGCCGGGCTGGCCACCTTCGAGGAGAACGACACCACCTGCTGCTACGCCCTCCAGGACAAGGTCTGGGTCCACGGCCCCGGCAAGGAGCCCTGGGAGGTCTACGTCGTGAAGGCCGACGCCGACGGGATGGGCGGGAGTGCGGTGCCCGACGGCGCTGCCTGCTGCGGTACGTGAGCGCCGCGGACCCCGTACGCCCGTCGCCGCGCTGCCCGTTCCGGGTCCGGGTGGGCCCGGGTCGTGACCGATGGGCGCGGGGGGAACGCAGGGGGGAAGCTGACGGGGTGTGAACGGGTGTGTGGGGGAAGGCTGTTGCGGACCGATCACCCGCCGACCACGGGACGCGCCTTGCTGCGACACGCCTGGACCATCATCGAGCTGGACGCGGCGCGGGCCGCCGAGGCCCGCGAACTGACCGCCGCCCTGGCGCGCGAGTACCCCGCGCCCGACGACGAGGGATTCCTCCGCGCGGCCCGTGACCGGGCCGCCGCCCTGCCGCGACAGGTGGTGGAGGGGCTGGCCCGGCTGCGGTACGACGACGGGCCGCCGGGGGCGGTCGTCCGCGGGTTCCCGGTGGCCGACGGGGAGTTGGGGCCGACGCCCGCGCACTGGCGGGAGCGCGCGCCGGAGGCGACGCTCCTCCACGACTACTGGCTGGCGCTGCTGGGGTCGCTCGCGGGGGAGCCGTTCGGCTGGGCGACGTTGCAGGACGGGCGGTTGTTCCACGACGTGCTGCCCATCCGCGGTGACGAGGAGGCGCAGACGGGGCACGGCAGCAGCGCGCTGCTGGAGTTCCACACGGAGGACGCCTTCCACGAGCACCGCTGCGACCATCTGTTGCTGCTGGCGCTGCGCAACCACGACCGGGTGCCGACGACGCTCGCGTCGGTACGGGGTGTGGAGCTGTCGGCGGACGACCGGGACGTGCTGTTCGCGCGGCGGTTCGTCGTACGGCCGGACGCCGAGCATCTGCGGCACATGGGCGCGGAGGCGGCGGCGGAGTTCGAGCGGCCCGTCGCGGTGTTCTTCGGGGACCGCGACGACCCGGCGGTGCGGATCGACCCGCCGTACATGGCGGCGCTGCCCGGCGACCGGGAGGCGGCCGCCGCGCTGGAACGTCTCTGCGCGGGGCTGGAGTCGCGCCTCTCCGACGTGGTCCTGGAGCCGGGTGACACGTTGGTGGTGGACAACCAGCGCTGTGTGCACGGGCGGGCGCCGTTCCGGGCCCGGTTGGACGGTACGGACCGCTGGCTGCGGAAGTTGACCGTCACCCGTGACCTGCGGCGGTCGGCGGGGCGGCGTACCGGTACCGCCTCCCGCGTCCTGCGCGGCTGACCGCCCGCCGGGCCGCCCCGGGCCCGCACGGGCCGCCCGGGCCCGTCACCCCCGAAACGCGCTCCGCGCGCGCGGAGCGCGTTTCGGCAGTCGCCCCCCGGCGTACGTCCCCCACGCCCCCGCGTCCCCCCCACCGCGACCACACCCCCCAAGGAGTTCCCCGTGCGCATCGCTCTCGTCTCGGGTGACGGACTGCCCACGTCCGGCCTGCTCACCGTCTTCCGCAACGTCCTGGAGACCGGCCGCGCGCTCGGTCTCGTGGACGGCTCGGTGCCGACCGACCTCGGCTACGCCTGGCGCCCCGACAAGGAGGGCTACTACCCCGCCGGTGGTCCCCGCCCGGCGCACTCGCCGTGGATGGAGATGACGCGACGGCAGCCGCGCGACGGCCTGGACGTCGCCGCGCGCGCGGACCGTCTGTTGGAGGTACGGGACGGGGTGGCCGCCTGGGACGGTCTGGACGCCGCCGCGCGCGCGGAGACGGCACGGCGGACGGAGGCGCTCGCCGCCCCGTTCGAGGCGTACTTCACGGAGTGGCTGGAGGAGCACCGCCCGGACTGGGTGTTCGCGCTCAACATGACGCTCTCCGACGGCGTGCCCGCGACGGCGGGGCTGCACGCGGCGGCCGAGGCGTTCTACGCGGACCGGCCGGGCGGTGTCGTCTTCTGGGACCACGACCTGTTCGGCAGCTGCGCGATCCACGACCCGGGCACGGGCGCCCGCCTCTACCCGTACGAGCCCCACGAGTTGACGCCGCTGCCGCGCGCGGGGGAGCACACCCGTTGGGTGGTGATCTCCGACGGGCTGGCGAAGGAGGCCGCGGGCTATCCGACGGACGCGGTGCCGGAGGTGCTGACGAACGTGCTGCCGCGCGTCCCCGAAGGGCCGTTGGAGGAACGGCACGTGGAGTTCGCGCGGCAGCAACGGCTGGACGAGGGGCGGCCGTTGCTGCTCGACCCGGTGCGCGTCTTCCAGGTGAAGGGCGTGGACGTGGCCGTACGGCTGCTGGCGGGCATGCGGGACGCGGCGCTCGCGGCGGGTGACCCGGTGCCGTACCTGCTGGTGTTCGGCGGGCTCGACGAGGACCCCCGGTACGCGCGGGAGGTCGTCGCGCTCAGCGAACGGCTCGGGGTGGCGGCGGATGTGCGTTTCCTGGACGGGGTGCCGCTGTCCAGTTTCCGTGCGGAGGACGGGAGTTGGCGGCTGGACGAGGTGGATCTGCTGCGGTTGGCCGCCGCGCGCGCGGGTGGTGTCGTCTTCACGCCGGGGGTGCCGGACGTCGAGACGATGGGGCTGGGGCCCGCGTTGGCGGCGGTGGCGGGCATGCCGTGCGCGGTGACGGAGTACGACGTGTTCGAGCCGGTGTACGGCGCCGGGTTCGGCTGCGTACGGATGGGCACGGGGGACGCGGAAGTACGTACGGGGGCAACGGAGTTCGGGGCGGTGCTGCGGCGCTACCGGACGGGGGACGCGGCGCTGCGGGAGGAACTGGCCGCGAACCGGCGGGAGATGGAGGCGCGTTTCCCGGAGGAGCCCTGGCGCCGGTTCTGGCGCGAGCTGGCGGCGGGCGCGACGTCGACGCCGGAACGCCGGTGACCGCCGTTAGGCGATGTCCGGGCGATCTTCTCGGGCCCGCGACGACGGCTACGGCACCTCGCCGCGTTGTCGGCGTCGCCCACGTACGGCCCGGTACGAGGACGATCCTCCGCCTTGCGCCGCACCGCATCCGACGCCGCGAGCCACGCCTAAAAGGTCGCCCGGACACCACCTAGATGAATGAGTCCGATGTCTTCAGTGGTCGTAGGCGATCAGTGATCGTTTGATGGGTGCGCCGGTGGTCCAGTTGTGCCAGATGCCGGCGGCGAGGGCGAGGAGTCGTTGTCCGGTGCGGGCGAAGACTCCGGCCGGGGTTCTGCCGCCGTGTTGTTCGAGGCTGAGCTGGCCTTTGAGGGTGTCGATGACGGCTTCGATCCACTGGCGGACCCGGGCGATCTTCCCGTGCCGGACCGGTTCGTCCTTGCGGTCCGGCCGCACCAGGTGTGCGCCGAGCCGCTCGGCGACGAACGCTTCGAACTCCTTGCCCGCGAAGCCCTTGTCCGCGAGGATCACCTGCCCTTGGCGGACGAGGTGGTGTTCGCGTTCCAGGAGCGCGGTCATCACCTCCCGTTCGCCGAGTTTCGGGTTGGCCAGGCACCAGGTGACAGGCATGCCCTCGGCGGTGGTGACCAGGTAGAGGCGGAAGCCCCAGAAGAAGCGGGAGTGGCTGCGGCAGAAGCCGTAGCCGCAGTGCCCGGCCAGGTCGGAGCGTTTGACGGTCTCGCGGGAGGCCGCGCAGGGCAGCGGGGTGGAGTCGATCAGCCGCAGGTCGTCGTTCCAGGTCGGCACCTGCCTGGCCAGTGCCTCGATCACGCGGCTGATGAGCGGACCTGCGGCGTTGAGGCGCTTGTTGTAGGCGGACTGTTGGGGCAGGTAGCGGAAGAGGTGGCCGAGGCGGGCGTGGGCGAAGCGGATCCAGTGCCGGGTCGAGGGGAACCCGAGGAGGACCTGGGCCACGGCCAGGCACATCAGTTCGGCGTCCGTCAGCTTCGGCGGTCGCCCGATCCGGCGACAAGGCGCCACGTGGTCGTCGATGAACACGTACAGTGCCGCCAGAAGGGCGTCCAGGTTTGTCTTCACACACTGACCAACGGGCGCCCTTCGCCATGGTCGCGACCAGGACGGACATCGGACTCACTCATCTAGGCGACCGGGGGCGGCCCGGCGGGCCCGCTCAGGATTCCTCGGGTTCGAGACCTCGGAGGAAGCTGCGTGCCAGCTCGTGCGTGTCGAGCCGCGCCGGGTCGCGCCCGCTCATGATCCAGAAGAAGGCGGGTCCGATCAGCCGGTCGATCGCCTGGTCGTCGGCCGGTCGGTCCGGGTCGACGCGACGCAGGACGGCGCTCGCGCTGGCGCCGAGCACGTCCTTGGTCGCGATCAACTCCTTGACGGCCGGGTCGTGTTGGGCGGCGGCGACCAGGGCGCGGTAGCCGGCTCCGGCCGCCGAGTGGGCGAGGAAGCCGACCAACGCGTCGAGGTAGGTCGTGATCTCGGCGAGCGGGGTGCACGACGGCGCGACGGCGAGTTCCTCCTCGGCGTCGTCCACGCACGCCTCGAAGAGGATCTCCGCCTTCGTCGACCACCAGCGGTAGACCGTCTGCCGCCCGACGCCCGCCCGCTCGGCGATGCCCTTCATGGTCAGGGCCGCGTAGCCGACCTCGACCAGCAGGTCGTCGACGGCGTGCAGGACGGCATCGCGCGCCTGCTCGCTGCGGGGTCGGCCGCCGCGGCCCTTCACCTGGATCATCGCGTCATGGTAGCGAGACGGCCCGACGGGGCAGGGGCTCCGAATAACTAGACACCGTGCACCGATACCGCCTATGGTTTCGGCACACGGTGAACCGAAACTGGTTCGAGGGGACCCGCACGTCTCGTCGCGGGACCACGGGAGCCATCGGCGTCCGCACGCCCGGGTCTCCCGGGCGGAGCCCGACCGTCCCGGCCCGTCCGAGGGCCCGCGGCGCCGCACCGTGCCGACCGTCCAGCCACCCCGCGAGGAGATCCGCCATGTCCGAATTCGAGCCCGCCGTCACGGCGTTCATGCTTCTCAAGACCCGGCGCGCCTGGTTGGAGATGTCCGTGCCGGAGCGCGTCGCCGCCTTCAAGGAGAACGTGCTGCCCGCCGTCAAGGACAAGGCCGAGGACGTACGTTGGCGGTACTTCGACACCGAGTTCTACACGGCCCGCGTCACCGACATCTGGGTCTGGGAGGCACGCAGCCACGAGGCCTTCCAGCTGGTCGTCGAGGCGTTGCGCGAAACGCCGTTCTGGGACCACTACTTCGAGGTCGTCGAGATCCTCGTGGGCGTCGAGAACGCGTACGCGAAGAACTACGACCCCGACATCATGGCGACCATCCAAGCCTGAGCAACTCCCGGTGACCGCCCGCCGAGTACGACGCCCCGCCCGCTGAGGAGCCCCGCATGCCCACCGTCCCGAACCCCGTCCTCGATCTGCTGACCTTACGCGGCACCGTCACCGAGGCCGAGCAGCTCACCGCCCGGCTGCGTCGACTGCGTGTCGAGGGCGGGCAGTTGGCCGGACTGGAGGTCCTGCCGGGCCAGCAGGTGCGGGTCCTGGTCGGCGGGCTCACCCTCCGTACGTACTCGATCTGGTGCTACGACCCGTCCGGCGCCGTCGAGTTGTGCGTACTGGACCACGCGGCGGACGGGCCGGGCGCCCGCTGGGGCCGCACCGTCGCGCCGGGTGAACAGGTGCGCCTACGGCGTCCCGAGGGCACCTTCACGCTGCGTCCCGACGCCGCCCACCACGTCTTCGTGGGCGACGAGACCGCCTCGGTCGCCTTCGGCGCGATGCTCGCGGCCCTGCCCGACGAGGCTGTCGTGTCCGGGTGCGTCGAGACCGCCACGGCCGAGGACCGGCTGCCCCTGGCGGGCGCCGACCGCCTCGACTGGGTGCTCCGGGGGGAGACGTCGCTGCCGGACGCGGTACGACGTCTCGCCCCCGCACCCGGCGGGATCGCGTACGTCGCCGGGGAGGCACGGGACGTACAGGCCGTGCGGCGGGTGCTCCGGGAAGCGGGGTGGGACCGGCGCGCGGTCCTCACCAAGCCGTTCTGGACGCCGGGCAAGAAGGGCATGGAGTGACGGCCGGGACGTACGCCTCCGTCCGCCACCGGTGATCCGCACGGGGTCCGCGCAGCGTCGGCCCCCGGGGGGCGTCCCCGCGGTGGCCGCGAACTGCCGGGCCCGGGTGGTCAGTTCGCGGCGCCGTCGAGGAGCCAGTGGTAGCGCAGGCGCAACGCCCGTTCCATGCTGGCCGCCAGGGTGGCGAGGACGAGGCCCGCGTTGAGCCAGACCGGCAGGCGTACGGGGGAGACCCGCGTGCCGAGGTGTTCGGCGACGGGCTCGATCTCCGTGAAGGGCGCGACGAGTTGGGGGACCAGGAGGAGTACGGAGACGGTGAGGACGGCCGCCGAGGCGTACCCGACGTAGCGGCTCAGGGCGGGGTGCGCGCGTTCGAGGCGCGCGCGGCGGCCCTCCGCCGAACGGGGGTCCGGGGTGAGCTGGTGTGCGGACCCGGCGTGCGTGACGTAGTGGCAGCGCCGCAGCCCGAAGCCGCTCATCCGCACCTCGACGAGACCGCCCGGCACGGGGAACGCCGCGGGGAGGCGGCACGCGGCGTGGTGGTGGCCGTCCAGGTAGAGGTCGGCGGTCACCTTGTCGGAGCCCATGCCCTGCCAGTGCATGACGTCGACGGTGTACGCCAACGGCCGCCCGTCGTGCTCCTGGAGCCGGAGGTGGAGCAGCGCCCGGAACGGGAGCTGCCACCGGCGGAAGCGCTTCAACGGGCGTCCGTCGCCCGGGGTGACGCGCCGTACCGCCCGGTCGTTCCGCCACTTGTCGAACACGCCCCGCTCCATCCGTCCACTGCCCGCGCCCCGTGCCTGTCCGGCGAGATCCAGTGTTCGTCCGGCGCCACGGGGGTCGGCAGTGACACTTGTCATCACTTGGCGCGGCCCCGCGCGCGAGGGTGAGCCCGTCGGCGAAACAGCGGCGAAACCCCCGCGCGCGGTACACAGGCGCGCATGCGTGTGGTGATCGTGGACGAGGCGCGGGACATCGGGGACGTACGGCGAGGGGAGTCCGCCGCCGAGCGGCTGGCGGCCGAACTGCGGCGCGCCGGGCACGCGGTGGAGGTCGTCGCGGAGGACGGCGCCCCGACCGGCCCGCCGCGCCCGGCCGGTCCGCCCGTGCTGGAGTACGCCGGGCTCGTGGTCGACGTGTCCGCCCGGCGGGTCAGCCGATACGGGTGGCCGGTGGCCCTGTCCGGCCGGGAGTTCGGCGTGCTGGAGGCGCTGGTGCGCGCCGGGGGCGCGGTGGTCAGCGGGCCGGAGCTGCTGGCGCGCGTGTCGGGCGGCGGGGTGGGCGCGCGCAGCAACGCCGTACGGATCGCCGTGAGCAGGCTGCGGGCCAAGCTGGGGCGGCCGGAGGTGGTGGAGACGGTGCCGCGCGCGGGGTACCGCCTGCGGTGCGGGGACCGTACGGAGGGTCCCCCTGCCCCGACCGCCCCCGCCTCAACGGGCGGCCGGGCGGCGGGCGTCGCCCTCCCCGTACAGCCGGGCGTACGTGCCGCCGCGCGCCAGCAGTTCCTCGTGGCGGCCCGACTCCACGAGGCGGCCGTGGTCGAGCACGAGGACGCGGTCGGCGTCCGGGGCCAGCCGCAGGTCGTGGGTGACGAGCAGCGTCGTACGGCCGGACATCAGGCGGCGCAGCGGCGCGACGACCTGGCGGGCGGCGAACGCGTCGAGACCGGCGGTCGGCTCGTCGAGGACCAGTACGGGCGCGTCGCGCAGCAGGGCGCGGGCGATGGCGACGCGTTGCAGCTGGCCGCCGGAGAGCCGGGTGGTGCCGGGGGCGACGTGGGTGTCGTAGCCGTCGGGGAGCGCGTCGATGAAGTCGTGGGCGGCGGCGGCACGCGCGGCCCGGACGATCTCGTCACCGGTCGCGCCGGGCCGCCCGCAGGCGATGTTCTCGCGGAGGGTGCCGTGCAGGACGAGCGTCTCCTGCGGGAGGAGGGTGACGCGTTCCCGCAGGTACTCCAGGGGGAGGGCGTCGAGGGCGGTCCCGTCGAGCCGTACGCTGCCCGCGCCGGGGTCGTAGAAGCGCGGCAGCAGCTTGGCGACGGTGGACTTCCCGGCGCCGCTGGGGCCGGTGATCAGGACCAGTTCGCCGGGGCGGGCGGTGAAGGACACGTCGTGGAGGGCGGGCCGTACGGAGGCGGGGCCGGTCTCGGCTTCGGTGCCCGGGGCCGGGTTCGGGTCGGGGTGGCGGAAGCCGACCCGTTCGAACTCGACGACCCCGCGGACCTCCCCCGCCGGACGCGCCGCCCCCGGCGGGTCGGTGACGGCGGGCCGCGCGGCGAGGATCTCCAGCAAACGTTCGGCGCCCGCGGTGGCGGCGGTGACGGTGAGGCCGAGCTGCCCCAACTGCCGTACGGGCGGGAAGAGATAGCCGAGGAAGGCGGCGAAGGAGAGTAGCTGGCCGAGCGTCATGCGGCCCTCGGAGATCTCCCACGCGCCGAGCCCGATGACGGTCAGGACGCAGACGGTCTCCATGACCCGGACCAGCTGCTCGTACAGCTCGCTGAGCCGGTTCCCGCGTACGGACGCGCGCATCCAGGCGCGTGCCTCGGTGCGCAGCCGCCGTTCCTCGGCGTGGCGCCGGTTGTACGCCTGGGTGAGGACGACGTTGCCGAGGGACTCCTCGACGACGGAGGTGATCGCCCCGTCCGCGACGCGCTCCTGCCGGGCGGCGGTCCGTACGCGGTCCGCGAACTGCCGGGCGGTCAGCCAGAACAGCGGCGCCAGGACGAACGTCGCGAGGGCGAGGTCCCAGCGCAGCACGAGCGCGGCGCCGAAGAAGAAGACGGTGCTGAACAGCGCCGACACCGTCTGGACCACACCGGAGACGACCATCTGCTCGATGGCCTCGACGTCGCCCGTGAGGCGGGTGACGAGGTCGCCCTGCCGGTGGCGCTGGAAGAAGTGCGGGGGCAGGGTCTGCACGTGGGCGAACACCCGCGCGCGCAGTCGCAGGACGAACCGCTCGGCGACCCAGACCGCGGCGGAGTTCCCGACGTAGCCGACCACGGCGCCGAACACGGCCATCGCCAGCCACTGCCCGGCGGGCCCCCAGAACGCGCTGACCGACCCGTCGCGCAGCGCGTTGTCCGTCAACTCCCCGAAGAGGAGGACGGAGCCGGTCTCCGCGAGAGCGGCGGCCACGACGCACAGGCAGATGAACACCAGCCAGCGCCGGTCGCCCCGGGTCAGCGGCCAGAACGCGCGGAAGGCGTGCCGGGCGGTCGTGCCGCGCGGTGCTTCGGCGGGCGTTTCGGCGGACGTTTCCGGGGATATCCCGGTGGAATCGTCGCCGGTTTCCATGAAGGGGGCGCCAGCGGATTTCCGCGCGTTCTCCGGAACGGGCCCAGGGGGGAATTCACGCGCGGACTCCCCGCCGTGGGTGGTCGTGGTCGTGGCCGGTTCCGGTACGGCCCGCAGCCGTACCGTCGGCTGATCGTCGTACGGAGGCACCTCGCCGCTCCTCTGCCGTCTCGTCCGTGCCCGCTGATGACCGCTCGCGCCGCCCGTGCCCGCCGTTCTCGACGTCCGCGCGCGGTGCCCGCGTACGTGCCCGGAGGCGGGCCCCCCACGGGCCCGCCTCCGGAATACGTGCTGGTCAGCAGCCGCCGATGGGGCGGGTCGGCCGGGTGGGGCCGTGGGACGGGCGGGTCGGCGCGGGGCGGCCGGGCCGGATGACGCCGATGCCGCCCGGGACCTTGATGACGTCGATGGGCTTGGCGGGACGGGTCTTGCGGAAGTCGCTCATGGTGTTCTCCTTCTTCTCGTGACACCGAATGCGTGGTGCATTCGTGGTTCGTCATTCGTCGGCCGCCTCCGGATTTCCTTTCCCGGTGGCGACGAGAAATACGTTACGCGGTCCGGAAGGGGTCGCGACACCATTTCCGGTGAGGGCTCGCTTAATTGATGATGAGAGCGTTTCTCATGTGTAACGGGTGGCTTTATCGCCGGGTGATACGGGACCGCGCGGACGCCGAACGGCCGCGCGCCACCCACGGGTTGAGGACGTGGGTGGGCGACGGCGCGTGGGTGTAGGGGGGGTGGCCCGCCGTCATCGGCGCTCGCCGCGTCGACGCCTTCGGACACTGCGCGGCGGACGCGGCGAACGCGGCTGGCGTGACTGGCGTGGCTGGCGTGGCTGGCGAGGCGGACGCGGTGACCGAGCCGGAGTCGTGCCCGCGCGTCCACAGGGACGGTCTCGCGGACACCGTCGGCCGCTGAGGGCCCCCGGGTCAGACGGCGGCGGGAACGGCGGCGGTGGCCGGAGCCACGGCGGCCGTACGCGGGAACCGTACGCGGATGGTGAGGCCGCCGTCCGCGTTCGCCGCCGCGTGCGTGGTCGCGCCGTGGGCGCGCGCGATGGACGCGACGATCGACAGGCCGAGGCCCGCGCCGCCGTCCGCGCGGCCCCGCCGGTGGTCGCGTGCGGCCGCGCGCCGGAACGGCTCGAAGAGCAGCGGTACGTCCCCGAACGGTACGACCGGGCCGGTGTTGACGACCTCGACGCCGTCCGCGTCCACCCGTACGCGTACGTGGCCGCCGGGGTGGTTGTAGCGCAGCCCGTTGGACACCAGGTTGTGGACGGTGTGTTCGAGGAGGACGGGGTCGCCGTCGACGGACAGCGGCCGTGCCGCGTCCACGTCCAGCGTGACGTCGCGCCGCGCGGCCTCCTCGCGCAGGTCGTCCGTGGCGCGGGTGGTCAGCTCGTGCAGCGCGACGGGCTCGCTGTGCTGGAGCTGCCGGTCGGAGACGGCGAGCAGCAGCAGGGACTCGATGAGGTGCTCGCTGCCGTCGGCGTTCTCGATGAGTTTCCGCCGCATGCGGGCGACCTTCTCCGGCGGCGGGTCGTCCGCGAGGCCGATCTCGGCGGCGGCGCGCTGGACGGCGAGGGTGGTGCGCAGCTCGTGCGCGGCGTTGGCGGCGAACCGCTGCCGGGCGGCGACCAGGTGCTCTATCCGGTCGAGCATCTCGTCGAAGGTGTCCGCGAGTTCCTTGAGTTCCCCGCCGCGCGAGTCGAGGGCGAGCCGTTCGTGCAGGTTCGCGCCGGAGAGCTGGCGGGCCCTGGCGGTGATGACGCCGACGGGACGCAGCACGCGTCCGGCCATCCACCAGGCGAGCGCGGCGGACAGGACGGTGAAGACGGCGAGGGAGACGCCGGAGACGGTCAGCAGCCGGTTGAGCGTGGCTTCCCCGGCGGCGTCGCTGACCTGTTGGATCTCCAGGCCCGCCAGCTCGCTGTCGCTGTTCGTCCCCATCGGTCGGGTGGGCGCGAACGCGCCCACCGTCGGCTGCGCGGGACCGCTCGCCTCGATCTCCGACGCGGGTACGGCGCGGGTGACGGCGCTGCCGATACGGGAGTCGAGGCTCTGCTGGAGGAGGACGTACACGAGCGCGGTGAGCAGGACGCCCGCCAGGACGAGCAGGCCGGTGTAGAGGGCGGTGAGGCGGGCGCGTTCGCTGTTCACCGCGTACCGCCGTCCGCCGTGTCCGCCGCGCCCGCCGCGTCCTCCGCGTCCGCCGGTCCCGTCGTGCCCCGCCCGTCGCCCGGCCCCACCCCGGACCCGGCGCCCGTTCCCGTACCGACGCGGTAGCCGGAGCCCGGTACGGTCTCGATGACCGGCGGGTCCCCCAGCTTGGCGCGGAGCTTGGAGAGGGTCACGCGGACGGCGTTGGTGCGGTAGCTGGTGTCCTCCTCCCACACCTGCTCGATCAGGTCGTCGCCGCTGACGACCGCGCCCTCCGCCCGCAGCAGCGCCTCCAGCACCGCGAACTCCTTGCGGGACAGGGCGAGATAGCGCCCGTCGCGGCTGACCTGCCGCCGCGCGGTGTCGAGGACCAGCCCGGCCCGTTCCAGCACCGGCGGCAGCGCGGGCTGCGCGCGGCGGCCGAGAGCGAGGACGCGCGCCAGCAGCTCGTCGTACGCGAACGGCTTGCTGAGGTAGTCGTCCGCGCCCAGCCCGAGGCCCGCCACCCGGTCCCGTACGTCGCCCGCGGCGGTCAGCATGAGGATGCGGGTGAGCAGCCGCTGCCGTACGACGCGGCGGCACACCTCGTCGCCGTGCAGCCGGGGCAGGTCGCGGTCGAGGACGAGCACGTCGTACGCGCCGAAGCGGAGCTTGTCCATCGCCTCCTGGCCGTCGTGTGCCACGTCCACGGCCACGGCGTCGCGCCGCAGACCCTCGGCGATCATCTCGGCCAGGAACTCCTCGTCCTCCACCAGCAGCACACGCATGGCACCTGTCTACCGGAGGTGGGGGTTTCGTCGGTGTAAACGGAAACGCAGAGAGAAACGAAACACGCTCCGGCGGCACGGTCGTCGTGTCGGGCGCACCGTGCGCCGCGACGTCGTCGATGAGGAGACCGTCATGCAGCAGTCGTCCGTGCGGGAGCAGCCGGAGCGGGAGCCGTCGGCGCGCGCCACCGACCCGTCCGTCACCGACCCGTCCGCCACCCTCCCGTACGCCTCCGCCCCGTACGCCGCCCGCCCGGGGCGCCGCCGTCGGCTCGCCACCGCCGTCGTCGCCGTGGCGGTGCTGGGGCTGTTCGGCACCGCCTGTTCCGGGGGTGACGACGACGGTGACGACGGCGGCGGCAAGGACACGAAGGGCTCGTCGTCCACGCGGGACGGCGGCAAGAGCGACGAGGACCAGGCCGTCGCGTGGCGCAAGTGCCTGCGCGACAACGGCGTGGACATGCCCGAGCCGAAGCCGGGCAGCAACGCGGCGCCCGGCCTGGAGATGACGAAGGAGAACCAGGCCGCCACGGAGAAGGCGTTCGAGGCGTGCAAGGACGAGGCGCCGAAGAACGGGCCGGGCTCCGAGATGACGCAGGAGAAGAAGGACGCGCTGATCGAGTACGCCACGTGCATGCGGGAGCAGGGCGTGGACATGCCCATCCCCAAGGAGGGGGAGGCCATGGCCCTGCCCGCGCCGTCGACCCCCGCCGAGAAGAAGGCGTACGAGAAGGCGGGCAAGGCGTGCGAGGACGTACGGCTGTGAAGCGCGCCGCACGTACGTCCCCCGTGCTCGGAGCGCGCGGGGTGAAGCGCGGCGCCGTGGCGGTGGCCGCCCTGGCGATCGTGGCGGTGGTGGGCGGCTCCACCGCGTTCACCGCCCTCAGTTCGGACGGCGGCGACGGCGGTGCGCGCGGCGACGGGCTGCCCCCGGCCACCGAGTCCGTGCGGCGCGGGGACCTGAGCGACAGCGCGCAGGCCGACGGCACCCTCGGCTACGAGTCCAAGCGGAAGATCAACGGCGCCACCGCGGGCACCCTGACCTGGGCCCCGAAGGGCGGTTCGGTGGTGAAGCGGAACGGTCGGCTGTACGCGGTCGACGGGCGTTCCGTACGGCTGATGTACGGCTCCGAACCGATGTACCGCACGCTCAAGGAAGGCGTCGAGGGCGCCGACGTGCGGCAGTTCGAGCGGAACCTCGCGGACCTCGGCTACACCGGCTTCACCGTGGACGACGAGTTCACCGGGCTCACCGCCGCCGCCGTGAAGCGCTGGCAGGACGCGAACGGCGCGGAGGAGACCGGCACCGTCGGCCCCGAGGACGTCGCCTTCGCGTCCGGCGCCGTACGCGTCGAGGGCACCGTCCCGGCCGTCGGCGACCGTACGGCGCCCGGCCAGCCCGTACTGGAGACGACCGGCTCGGAACGCGTCGTCACCATGAAGGTCGACGTCGCGGAACGGGGCACGGTCAAGGAGGGCGAGAAGGTCACCGTCACCCTCCCGGACGGCGAACCGGCGCCGGGGAAGGTCCGTTCGGTGGGCACCTCCGCCGAGAAGGGCGACGACCCGGCCGAGGACTCCCCGAAGATCTCCGTCACCGTCGCCCTCGACGACCCGGACGCGGTGGGCGCGCTGGACCAGGCGCCCGTCACGGTGGAGTTGACGGGCGAGACCCGCGAGGACGTGCTGCACGTACCCGTGGAGGCACTGCTGGCGCTACCCGACAAGGGCTACGCCGTCGAGGTCGTGGAGGGCGACACGTCCCGCGAGGTGAAGGTCGAACTGGGCCTGTTCGCCCAGGGACGGGTCGAGGTGAGCGGCGGCGGGCTGCGCGCCGGGACGAAGGTCGGGGTGCCGGAGCTGTGACACGCGTCGTCGGCCTCACGGGGGTCACGAAGGAGTACGCGGGCGGGGTCACCGCGCTGCGCGAGGTCGATCTCACCGTCGAGGAGGGGGAGTTGGTGGGCATCGTCGGGCCGTCGGGGTCGGGCAAGTCCACGCTCCTGCACATCGTCGGCACGCTGGACCGGCCGACGTACGGGACGGTGGAGATCGCCGGATTCGACGTGGCGGCGCTCTCCGACCGCGAACTGTCCGCCCTGCGGGCGCGGCACGTGGGTTTCGTCTTCCAGGCGTTCCACCTGGTGCCGGGCGTCAGCGCGCGCGACAACGTCGCGGAGGGGCTGCTCTACTCCGGCATGCCACGCGCCGTACGCCGCCGCCGCGCCGACGAGGCGCTGGCCCGGGTCGGCCTCGCGGACCGCGCCGGGCACCGGCCGCACGAACTCTCCGGCGGGCAGAAGCAGCGGGTGGCCATCGCGCGCGCGGTCGTCGGTGAACCCGACCTGCTGCTCGCGGACGAGCCGACCGGCGCGCTGGACACGGCGTCCGGCGAGTCGGTGATGGAGCTGCTGCACGAACTGAGCGCGGCGGGGGCGACCATCGCGGTCATCACGCACGACACGGAGGTCGCGGACCGGCTGCCGCGCCGCGTACGGCTGCGGGACGGCGCCGTCGTCGAGGACGTTCTGGGCCGCGTACCCGACCGGGTGGGCGGGAACGTCCCGGGCCGGGCGCACGGGCTCGTGGCCGGCGGCGCCGGGGCGGACGCCTGATGGCGCGCCGCCGACCCGCGCGCGGCGGGGACGGAACAGGTCCGGAGGGTACGAGCCAGGGGGGTACGGTCCAGGAGGGTACGGGCGGTGCCGGTACGGGAACCCGCCCCCGGCTGGTGGCGGCGCGGCTCAGCCCGCGCGACGTGCTGCACGTGGGCTCGGGCGGGCTGCGCAGCCGGCCGCTGCGCGTCGTGCTCTCCGCGCTGGGCATCGCCATCGGCATCGCCACGATGATCTCCGTGATCGGTGTGTCGGCGTCCAGCGAGGAGCAGTTGATGCGCCGCCTCGACCAGTTGGGCACCGACATGCTGGTCGCGACACCGGGCAAGTCGGTGTTCTCCGGGGAGGAGGTCGAGCTGTCCCGGAACGCCGTCGGCCAGGTCGCCCGTATCGACGGCGTGCAGCACGCCGGGGCCACCGGCACCGTCGACGCGGACGTCCGCCGCAACGCGCGCATCCCCGCCGACGACGGCGTCGGCGTCAGCGTGCAGGCCGCCTCCGAGGGGCTGTTGAAGGTCGTACGGGGCGAGGTCGGCAGCGGCACCTGGCTGAACGGCGCCACCGGCCGCTACCCGGCCGTCGTCCTCGGACACGTCTCCGCCGAACGCCTCGGCGTCGGCCGGGCGGGGCAGCAGGTGTGGCTCGGCGACCGGTACTTCACGGTAGTCGGCATCCTCGACCCGCTGCCGCTGGCACCGGAGTTGGAGCGCTCCGCGCTCGTCGGCTGGGACGCCGCCGAGGAACTGCTCGGCTTCGACGGCCACCCGACGGCGGTGTACGAGCGCTCCGCGAGCGACGCGGTGAGCGCCGTACGCGACCTGCTGCCCGCCACCATCGATCCCCAGAACCCGCAGGACATCGAGGTCACCGACCCGTCCGCGAAGCTCCAGGCGCGGGCCGCGTCGGAGGGCGCGTTCGACAGCCTGCTGCTGGGACTCGGCGGGATCGCGCTGCTCGTCGGCGGGGTCGGCGTCGCCAACACCATGATCATCTCGGTGCTGGAACGGCGCTACGAGATCGGGCTGCGCCGCTCGTTGGGCGCGGCGCGGGGGCAGATCCGCATCCAGTTCGTCACGGAGTCGCTGCTGCTGTCGGGGCTCGGCGGCGCGGTCGGCGTCGTGCTGGGGGCGGCGGCCACGGCGCTGTTCGCACACGTCGACGGCCTGCCCTGGGTCGTACCGGCGTGGTCGGTCGCGGGCGGCTTCGGCGCCACCCTGCTGATCGGTACGCTCGCCGGCCTCTACCCGGCGGTCCGCGCCGCCCGCCTCTCCCCGACTCTGGCGCTGCACGCGGTGTAGGGCGCGTACGGGGAGGGGTCGGGCGCGGGCCCGCACCTCAGCCGGTCGACAGGGAGCCGACTCCGCGGCAACAGCGACGGACCGGCTGACATGGCCCGGCGCCTCTCGGAGGCTCCGGGCCATGCCCCCTGACACGGATCACGACGTCACGGCTCGACAGCAGATGTCGCCGTTGCCGCTACAGGTGCCGCAGGTCTTCCCCGTATCGGGGTCGGCGCCGGTTCCTCCGCAATCGGGGCAACCACCCGCGGAACGCGGCGAGCGAGGGGTGGGCGGGACTACGGTGGTGCCGGCTCGTCCAGTCGAAGGGACACTGCGATGTTCGTGATCCGCCGTGCGACAACGGCCGACCGGGAAGCGGTCGAGGAGCTGACGCGAGCGCGCGCGCACTGGATGGCTGCGCGGGGTGTCAGGGGCGCTCAGGGCTGGGAGCGGTTCGCCGGGGAGTCGGGCCGCCAGGCAGCCGCGCCGGACACGCCCGTGTGGGTCGTCGCGACGGAGGCGGGGCGCGTGATCGGTCGGACGACGCTCGGAGAGCAGACGCCGTTGTGGGGCTGGACGGAGGAGGAGCAGGCGCAGCCCGCGTACTTCCTCAACACGACCCTGACACACCCGGAGTTCGCCGGTCAGCGCGTGGGCTCCCTGCTCGCCTGGTGGGCGGTGGACCGGGCCGCCGCGACCGGCCGGGGATGGGTCCGCCGTGCGGTCGGCCCTGACCCCGGGTTGCTGCGGTACTACTGCGACGTTCAGGGCTGGCGGATCATCCACCGAGTGGAGCGCCACGGGGAAGACGCGTACATGCTGGGGCGTGAGGCTGAGCCGCTCCCGGCCCTCGCGCGTCATCTACTCACCCCCGCCTGACATCCCACGCAAGCCGATCTCGGTGGACGCGATCTGAAACAGCGTCCGATCCATCTCCTCGTGCGGACTTTTCAGGAATTCCGAGTCCACCGTCTTCGCGAGTCCGTCTCCGTCCACGAATCCGGCGTCAATCAGCGCGGCGCCTTCTCGGAGCATGGATTCCAGGAACGGGACGACGTTTTCGCGCATCGCGGCGTTCATCGCGTGGGCGAAGTTCTCCGGGACCGGAGCATGAACGGCTTCCGGAGAGAGGCCGAGGCGGGCCAGGCGAAGCCTGTTCAATGCTTTGTGCTCCCGCCAGGGGCGCGGTAGCCATTCCGCGAATCTGATCAACTCCGGGTCCGCGAGCGGCGATACGGGCCACAGCCCGTTGCGCATGAACTGCGGGGTGCGGCACGCGAATGCCAGGAGCGTGCTGTCGTACAGCACCGGGGACGGTGCGATGCCGTCGTTGATGTGGTCCAGGACGGCCAGCGTCCGCTTTCCGGTCCAAGGCCCCGGGGCCGGGGCCTCCCCAGCGGGTGGGCGTTCGTCGTCGCGTAGGGAGGTGAGTTCGTCACCGCCCGTGCCGCCGAACGACCACCGGACGCCCGTCCGTGTCAGGGCACGCATCATGGCTTCTTCCGCCTCGCTCCAGGGGTCGTCGTACGGGCTGACCGCCTGGCCGTTCGCGCGTCGACCAGCGGGGTTGAGCGGCAGATGCGCCATCACGTCCACGCACATGTCCTGTGCCACCCCGAAGGCGCTGATCATCTCTTTGCGGCGGCGGATCTGCTGCTCGCGGGCCTCGCCGCCGAGGAGCATGGCGGCGGCTGTGATCTCCGGGCGGCCGGGCGCCGCGAGACCGGCCGCGACGTTCGCCGAGTCCATCCCGCCGGACAACTCCACCGCGGCGTGGTCCGGGAAGAAGTGCCGTTGCGCGATCGCGTGCGCGAGCAGTTGTTCGTACGCGTCGAGCACATCCGTGCCCGGCCGCAGCGCCCGAGGCTCGGTGTGTGGAGCCCCCGGCGGGTGGACCAGCGCGAGACCGTCGACGGTCCACCACGCAGTGGAACGCTCCGTGAGCCGGTGCACGCCCTGCCACAGGGTGTCGTGGGTGTACCGATGCTGGAGCCGCAGCAGACGGGCGACCTCACGGTCCACCAGTGCGCCGACGCGGCAGTGCCTGCGGAGATCGGCCAGATCCCATGAACCGTCCAACGTGCCGCCGCCGCTTGCGAGGTAGAGCGGCGCCACGGCCCAAGTGCCCGCTCGGACCGTCGCTGTACGGGGTGTCAGCTCGATGGCCGTCCAGTCCAACGGCCCGTGGCTGGCAGCCCGCAGGCGTGCTCGGTAGGCGTCCGGGCTCATGCGGACCGGCGGACCGGCGGGCGACGGTTCTGCTCCGCGTCTGCGTTCTGTCGAGATCACCGCAACTGCCGTACCGTCGCAGATCATTTCGTGGCAGAGGGCCGGGTGCACGTAGGGCTCGATGCGGGATGCGCCGTGCTGCCACTCGTGGCCGGTCCATGTCCACTCGACCGGGCCGTTCTCCCAGCTGGCGCGCGTAACGCTGAACTTGAGCAAGGAGTTCTCCTCTCGGACTGGAACGGCCCACCGTCAGCAAGGACGGTGGGCCGTGGGACTTCGGGGCTACTCGTGTTCGTCCCGCTCGGTGTTCGTGTCGCTGTTGCCGGAGAACTTCTTGGTCTCCAGCCGTTCGCGGAGCGTCGGCACGGTGAAGACCGGCGTTCCCGAGAACACGTCTTCCAGGTTCATGCGTTGTCCCTCTCTTCTGCTGTTGCGGGCCGTCAGGGAAAGCCACCTGCCCGCGCTGCTGGGCTGGCCGACCGATGCGCGGAACAGGGGCGGCCGTGGGGGCGCCTGCGCGACGGCTCAGGAGGCCCCCGGGCGGTGCTTCGTCTCTCCTGCCGGGGCCTCGTCCTCGGCCGCTTCCCGTCGGCGTTTTCCCCAGGGGAGCATGCGGAGGCTCAACAGCAGCTCGAGAGTGTGGGAGATGAGAAGCGGCACGTCAGCGCTCCCCTCAGCTGTGGCCATGCCCGGACCGTGCCCTCGGTCGCGGGGACTGTTTGCCAACTGTCCTGCTGAGCAAGGGTGCTGACTTCCCGTCGATGGGTACCCCATGATGGGTAGGCTGAGAGTCACATCATTGCGACACACTGTCACCAGCGGGCGCAACGGGGCACCTCATGACCGCGTACCACCCACCGACAGCGCTGCCGCGTGCCCTCCTGAATCGGGAGGACATGCGAGCAGCCATCACAGCCCACGACTTCGGCACCGTGTTTCTCCTCGCACGGGCAGAAGCCCGGATCAGTTACTCGAAGATCGCGGCCGAGTGCGGCATCAAGCCGGAGCGCGTAGGCGCCCTGGCTCGCGGGGACGGCAGCGTGACAACGTTCCAGAAGATCGCCACCATCGCCGACGCCTTACGTATTCCCGGGCACATGCTCGGCCTCGTCCCCCGCGACTGGGAGGCGGTTGAGCAGCCGCCCCGACAATCCGCCGCTCCCATAGGCACTACCGGCACGACCCGAGACGGAGACAGCACAGTGCGGCGAAGGGAGTTCTTCAAAACCTCGGCCACGGCCGGACTGGCAGCCGGCCTACCCGAACTCGCCCCACCCGCGATCGGCCGCCGGATCGGCCGCGACGTCCCGGACCGACTGCGTCAGCGCACCGCCCGCCTCCGTCGCCTCGATGACGTTCTCGGCGGAGGCGACACCTACCGCGTCTATCTCGGTGAGTACCAGTCCACCAAGGCCATGATCCGGGAAGCCAGGTACACCGAGCGGACCGGTCGTGCTCTGCTCTCCGTGCTGGCCGAGCAGGCACAGCAGGCCGGATGGGCCGCGTTCGACGCGGGCAAGCACGCTGACGCTCGTGGCCTGTACGAAGCCAGCCATGAGTCCGCCACGGAAGCCGGAGACGCATCCCTCGCCGGAAACGCCCTCGCCTTCCTCGCCTATCAGAGGCTCGACGGTGATCGGGCCGCCGGAGTCGAGACCGCCGAGCAGTCCTGCCGCACCGCAGGCCCAGACGCCCCACCCGGTGTCCGGGCGCTGCTTCACGAACGCCTTGCGTGGGCCTACGCAGTCGCCGGGGACGAGGGCGGGACAGAACGGGCGCTGAGCACTGCTCAAGCTGCCCTTGATGACAACGACGGCGCACCGCAGCCCGATTGGGTCGCCTGGGTGGACCGGGACGAACTCCGCATCATGACCGGCCGGTGCTGGACCGAACTGCGCCGCCCGCTCCGCGCGGTTCCCGTGCTGGAAGACGTGCTCGCCCGCTACGGCGACACCCACGCCCGGGACAAGAGCCTGTACCTGTCCTGGCTGGCCGAGTCCTACCTGGCCGCTCGGGAAGTCGAGCAGGCCGCGACGGTCGCCAGCCGGGCGCTGGACTTGTCCACCGGAGTCGCCTCCGTACGTCCTCGCCAGCGCCTCGAACCGACGCTGCGGGCGCTCGGCCCTCACCGGGACCTGTCGCTGGTGGCCGTGGTTCTCGAACGTGCCAGGGCGTGAGAGATTAGCCCTCGTCCTGCTGGGTGGTCCTGTCGATCCAACGCAGGTAGCCCTCTGCCCCGGTGAGTGGCACCGCCGAGATCTCCGGGTTCTTCCAGGGATGATGCTCCAGGAGAAGCGCTTCCAGCGCGGCGTACCGGTCGGCGCGGGTCTTCAGCAGGATCTGCCACTCTTCGCCAGTGCCGAACTCGCCTTGATGCCAGAACACCGACGCCACCGGACCGACGATCTGTGCACCCGCCGCCAACCGGGCCGCCACAACCGACTGCGCCAGCTTCACGGCGTCATCGCGGCTTTCCGCGGCCGTGGCCACCTGTAGGTACTCAGCCATGCGGGCGAGCCTAGCCCCGGATCAGGTCCGGGCACATGAGGCATCGAGCCGTCGACGGGTCCTCCGGTGTCCTCTCCCGGAGTGGGCGTCGTACGGCGGTGGGTGGAGCGGTGTGCGGTGCGCGCGTGTTCGCGTACAACCGTCCGTCCCCTTCGGTGGTCACACCATCATCACCCCCCGCGCCACGTGCCTTCACATCCGGGAGCGCCATGACGCAGCAGCAGCGCCCGTCGCGACAGCAGTACGGCCACGCCACCGAGCCCCCGCCGTCCCCGTCGCCCAACAAGCAGGTCCAGCCGCTCTGGCTCGCGGTCGGCGTGGCCGCCGGGCTGATCGTCGTCGCCTCGGCGCTCGGCGGCGGCGACCGCGGCGCCCCCGTGGACGCCGATGGGGAGCGGGCGGCGGCCCGGCAGGGCCCGGAGGAGCGGGCGCGGCCGGAGCCGACGCCCACGCCCGGACCGGTGGCCGCGCCCGTACGCGCCGTGGCGGACGGGGAGTTCGGGAACGGGCGGCACGTCGTGGGGCGGGACGTGGCGCCGGGCACGTACGAGTCCACGGGCGCGGTGGACGGCGCGGACGGCGGTTGCGTCGTCACGACGGCGTCGGCGGGCGGCGGGGCGCCGCAGCGCGCGACCACGTCGGCGGACGAGACCGGCACCGGCACCGGCACCGGTATCGGTGGCGCGGACGGGCGGGTGCTCATCACGTTGGAGGACGACGACGGCACGGTGACCGTACGGGGCTGCGCGCCGTTCACCGCGCGCTGAACGACCGCCGTACGGCACGCCGTTCGGGCCACCGTACGGGCCGGTGCGCGGGCGGACGACGCCCTCCGCGCGCGTGTTTCCCGCCCTCCGCGCGCGCGGAGGTGGTCTTCCGTGCGGACGGAGGCCGGGAAGTGGGCGGACGGTGGTCAGAAAGTCCGCGGACGGATGACGGAAACGGACCGCACCGCTCGTGCCACCCGCACGGAACGACCGGGCAACCGGGCCGCCCGGCTCGCTTCCGGGTCCGCGCACTGACCCGGTGGCCGTGAGCTGCGAGGATGGCCGCCGCGTCGCCCCCGACCACCGCTGCCGGGCCCGTACGGACGGCCCGCCGGGCGGTACGTCCCTCGTGCGGTGGTCCGACTCCCGCGAGCGGTCCGCCCGTTGCCGCTGACCGAACCGACCGGACCGGACCGTGGGCGGCGGCGCGGCCGGGCGCCCGAGGGGCGCCGACCGGGGCGACCGTCCCCGGCACCACGTGGCTCCGCCGCGCGCGCGGTGGGCCGCTGTACGGGGAGCGATCCCGCCGCCCCGCCGCGCGCCGCCGCCCGTCACACGGCGCGACGCGCAACCGTGGGCGGTACACGCGGCGTGTAGAGAGGTTCACGCCCGCGTGGCGCGCGTACGTGCCGTACGCGTGCCGTACGCGCGGCGTACGGATGGCAGAACAACGGCGACAGGGGGCTCGTGTGGCACGTGTTCAGGACGTGAGGAGAGCCGCTCGCGCGGTGGCCGGAGGGGCCGACCCGCGGGCGGTGTTCGAGGAGGAGGTCCGCCGCCGGACCGGTGGCGGCAGCGGTGGTGGCGGCGGTGGCCGCAACGGCGGTGGCGGCCGGGACGACGGGGACGCCGACGCCTACGGGAGCGACGGCGACGGGGACGGCGGTCGCCAACGCCCGTCCCAGCAGGACGGCATGGACCCGTCCGACTTCCCCGCCGCCCGCGAACAGGGCGGCGACATCGACACGGTGATGTCGGAGCGCTCCGTCCCGCTGGACGAGGCGGGCGAGACGCTGAACCGCAGCGAGCAGGTGCGCGAGAACGGCCGCAAGGTGCACGCGATCTGCCCGATGGTGATCCCGCGCGGCCGCTCGTTCCTGAGCATGCTGCCGGTGTCGCTGCTGCTCGTGGTCGGCGCGGTCGGTTCGGCGGCGGTGGCGGCCTCCTCCGGCGGCGTGCTCACGCACCCGCTGTTCGGCTGGCACTACTGGCTGATGTCGCTGGGCGCGGTGGGCTTCGTGTGGTGGCGGCAGGGCATGGTGATGGTGCCCGACGGCTGCCACGCGCTGATCACCCGCTTCGGGAAGCTGGAGCAGGTGGTGGGCCCGGGTCGGGTGATCCTGCTGAACCCGTGGAAGCGGGTGTCGTACATCGTGAACACCACGCGCGAGTACCCGTTCAACGCGCCCGTGCGGGAGGCCCCGACGAAGGGCGGCGTGAAGGCGTCGATCGACCTGTTCATCCAGTTCCGGATCAGTGACCCGGTCGAGTTCGTCTACACGTTGGGCGCGGTGCGCGGCTTCCAGGAGAAGCTGAGCAACGCCGTGAGCGAGACGATCCGCAGCCTCATCTACGAGCAGGAGGCCGCGACGATCTACGACATGGTGGGCGAGGACACCGGGCGGCTGCTGGAGCAGCTGAACCAGCAGTTCCGGCCCGCCGTCGAGCTGACCAACGCCAACATCACGCACGCCGAGCCCGCCGACCGCAACTACCGCATGGACCTGGCCGCGCCGGAGATGGTGCGGTTGGCCAAGGAGGCGTACACGCACGAGTACGCGCTCCAGCTCCGCAAGGAGCAGGACGAGGGCGACCTGAGCCGCGAACTGGCCACCCGGCGCGAGACGTTGTCCTCGATCCAGGCGGACATCGCGCAGCACCAGGCGCGGATGGACACGGCCGTGGAACGGGAGACGAACCGCGCGCGGGCCCTGGCCCGGCAGCGCTACGTACAGGCGGAGTCCGAGGCGAAGGCGAATGCGGCGCTGCTGGAGGCGCAGGCGCTGGACATCCGCGCGGTGACGGCGGCGGAGGCGCCGGAGATCCTGGAGTACCGCTACCAGCAGCAGGTCCTGGACACCCTCGAAGAGGTGGCCGGTCACCTGCCGCGGCTGGTACGGATCGGCGGCGCCGTCGACGACGGGAACGGCGGGAACGGCGGTACGGGCGTGGACTTCCTCGCCCTCGCGCGCGAACTCGTCGGCGAGCACGGCGGGGAGCTGTTCCCGGAGGGCGAGATGGCGGCCGTACGGGCGCGGTTGGCCGAGGTGTCCGCGCGGATCGACAGCAGGCAGGCGGAGATCGCCACCCTGCTGGCGGCGGCGGACCGGCCGACGGTCCCCGACCCGGCCACCGGCGGCACCCCGGACGGCGCCACCCCGGACGGCGGCACCGGCACTGGCACGGAGACCGGCACCGGCACCGGCACCGACCACGACGAGGAGAGCGCCGAATGAGCAAGGGACGCGCCGGCCGCCGGTCGGTGATCACGGAACAGGTCGCCCCCTGGGGCGACATCCCGCAGCTCCTGCGCGGGGGCGAGGCGGGGACGATCGTCCCGGTCATCATCCCGCGCAACCGCCAACGGGTGTGGTGGATGGCCCCGTTGTGGCTCGGCGTCCTCGCGCTGCTGACGGCCGTCATGGCGGGTCTGGCGGGCTCGGACGCCGACACGGCGGCCGGTCTCGCGTACGGCACCCTCGCCACGCTCTCGTACCTCGGCGGCGTGCTGCTGCTGGCGGTCGGCGGGCTGTGGTGGTGGCGTTCGTCGATCGTCCGGATCGAGCAGGGCACCACCGGCATCCTCACCCGTTACGGCGCCATCGCCCGCACCCTCGACCCCGGCCGGCACTTCCTGTGGCACCCGTGGTCCCGGGTGGAGTTCGTCGTGGACACGGCCACGGAGATCCCGTACTCGGCGCCGGTCGTGGCCTGCCCGACGCGGGAGAACGTGCCGCTGCGGTCCATCGAGTTCTTCCTGAAGTTCCGCATCACGGACGCCGTGCTGTTCGTCCGGACCATCGGCGCGGGCAACTTCGACCTCGTGCTGTCCAACGCCGTCCAGGACGCCATCCGGCAGCGCGGCCGCCAGGTGCGTACCGAGCGGGCGTACGACCTGCGCGGCTCGGACGTCGCGGACATGCAGGAGCTGCTCAACCACCAGCTGTCCCGCTACGGGGTGCGCATCACCGGCAGCAACATCCCGGACGTGCAGCTGCCCGCGCAGTACCAGCAGCACCTCGCCACCCGCGAGCGCGTCGCGAAGGAGCGCACCGCGTACGAGCAGGAGTGGGGGCTCACCCGCAAGCGCCGTACGGACAGCCTCCAGATGGACATCGAGCGGGCGAAGAAGGTACGGGACGCGCGCATCGTGGAGGTGCGGGCGGCGCTCAACAAGGCGCGGGAGGACGTCGCGCAGCTGCTGGAGGAGCGGGAGACGGACGCGCAGAACGTGCGCTTCGAGATCGAGACGCGCGGCCGCAGCGGCCTGATCGCGGCCGAGAACGAGGCGCGGGCGCAGCGCAGGCTGGCGCAGGCGTACCGCGACAACCGCGCGGTGCTCCAGTACGAGTTGGCGCGCCGCCGCCTGGAGGTGGGCGCGACCCTCGCGGGCAACGCCCCGCAGCCGCTGGTCGTACGGACGGACGGCGGGGGCGGTGGCGACACCTCGGCGCTGTCGACGCTGATCACGGCGCAGCTGCTGCCGCGCCTCGCGGCGCTCCCCTCGGGCGACGCCGCGGCCGGTGCCCCGGCCGCCGGTGGCGGCAAGGGCGCGGCGCGCGCGAAGGGCGGTTCCGGCGGGGACGGTACGGCGTAGCCGCGCGCGTGGGCGTGACGTACGGGGCGGGCGTACGGGTCGGTGGCGGGCCACGGGTCCGTAGGCGCGCCCCGTACGCCCGCCCCGTCTGGCCGGAACGCCCCGCTGACCGGCACACTCGTCGGAGCGCGCGCCGTACGCGGGGCGTACCCACGGAACGCGTACACCTACGGAGAGGGAGCCGGAGCCCATGACGGGAAACGTGACGAACTGGGCGCGGAACATCACGTTCCAGGCGTCCGGCGGCCTCCGCACCCCGGAGTCCCTCGACGAGCTGTGCGCGGTGGTCGGCGGGGCGGAGCGCGTACGGGCGCTGGGCGCCGGGCACTCGTTCAACCGCGTCGCCGACACCACCGGCACCCTCGTCAGCCTCAGCCGCATGCCCCACCTGACGGAGGTGGACGCGGACGCGCGCACCGTACGCGTCGGCGCGGGCGCGACCTTCGCCCAACTGTGCGCCGCGCTCCGCCCGTACGGCCTCGCCCTCGCCAACCTGCCGTCCACGCCGCACTTCACGCTCGCGGGCGCGTACGCCACCGGCACGCACGGCTCGGGCGACGCCCACGGCTCACTCGCCACCGCCGTACGCGCCGTCGAACTCGTCACCGCCGACGGCGGGTTGAGCACCGTACGGCGCGGCGACCCGGACTTCGACGGGACCGTCACCTCGCTCGGCGCGCTCGGCGTCGCCCACGCCGTCACCCTCGACCTGCGCCCGGCCTTCGAGGTCGAGCAGCACGTCCACGAGGGCCTGCCGTGGGAGGTGCTCACCGAGCACCTCGACACCCTCCTCGCCTCCGCCTACAGCGTCAGCGCCTTCACCGACTGGGGCGGCGACGCCGTACGGCTGTGGCTGAAGCGCCGTACCGGCGACCCGCTGCCCGACCTCGGCTGGACCGGTGCCCGCCCGGCCACGCGCGCGCACCACCCGATCGAGGGACTTCCGGCGGCCAACTCCACCGAGCAGCTGGGCGTCAGCGGCGCGTGGGACGAACGGCTGCCGCACTTCCGTTCCGGTTTCCTGCCCAGCTCGGGCGCGGAGTTGCAGTCCGAGTACCTGGTGCCGCGCGCGGACGGCGCCGCCGCCGTGACCGCCCTACGGGAGCTGCGGCCCTGGTTCGCGCCCGTACTCCAGGTCGCGGAGATCCGCAGCGTGGCCGCCGACACGCACTGGCTCAGCCCCAACTCCGGGCGGGACAGCGTCGGATTCCACTTCACCTGGGTCCGGGACGCGGACGCCGTCGCCCCCGTCGTCGCGCGCATGGAGGAGGCGCTCGCGCCCTTCGACGCGCGCCCGCACTGGGGCAAGGTCTTCGCCACGGCGCCGGACGTGCTGCGCGGCTCGTACGCGCGCTGGGACGACTTCGCGGACCTGCTGCGCCGCCGCGACCCGGCTGGCACCTTCCGCAACGCCCTGGTCGACCACCTCTTCCCGGCGACGCCCGACCCGGCGACGCCCGACCCGGCGGCGCCCGACCCGGCGGCGTAGCCGGGCGCCACCGGGGCCGCCGCTACGCGCCGCGGGGGCGTGCCGTACGAAGGCGGTGAACTGGCCGTCGGTGAAGGCGAGTCGGGGCCCGTGCGGGTCCTTGCTGTCGCGCAGGAGCCGTCCTCCCTCGGGAAGGGCGGCCACCTCGACGCAGTTGCCGCTGTTCCCCGAGTACGAGGACCTCACCCAGTCCGGCCCGATGGCCGTCGCGTACTCGACGTGCGGCTGCTCCATGGTCACTCCATCTCCTCCATGGCGCTCGTGATGAGCGCCCGCGACTCGTCGACGTTCGCGGCGGCCATGTCGAGCCGCCGGAACGGGGTGGTGTACGCCTCCACGTCGGGGACGTCCTCGTAGCACGCCGTGCGGCGCGCCTGCCCCCGAACGGAACAGGCGCGATACCGGCCACCCGTGCGCGGTGACGCGCGGTGCCCGTGTCCCGGTCGCGCGGGGGCGGTGCGGGCGCGATCATCGGGGGATGGACACGACCGTACGCCTCGCCCAGCAGCCGGAAGCCGACGCGCTCCTCAGCCGCGACCCGCTCGCCGCCCTCGTCGGGATGCTGCTGGACCAGCAGGTGGCGATGGAGTGGGCGTTCACCGGCCCGTACACCATCGCCCGCCGCATGGGTCGGGACACGCTCGACGCCGGGGAGATCGCGGCGTACGGGCCCGAGGAGTTCGCGGCGCTGCTGGTGGAGAAGCCCGCGGTGCACCGGTACCCGGGGTCGATGGCGAAGCGGGTGCAGCAGTTGTGCCGCCACCTCGTCGACGAGTACGGCGGCGACCCGCGCGCCGTCTGGCGCGACGCGGCGACCGGTCGCGAACTGCTCGCCCGCCTCAACGCCCTGCCCGGCTACGGGAAGCAGAAGTCGCAGATCTTCGTGGCGCTGCTCGGCAAGCAGTACGGCGTACGGCCCGAGGGCTGGCGCGAGGCGGCGGGCGCGTACGGCGAGGAGGGCGCGTACCGCTCGGTCGCGGACATCACCGGGCCGGAGTCCCTGGACCGCGTACGGGCGCACAAGCGTGAGATGAAGCAGGCGGCGAAGACGGCGAAGACGGAGAAGGCCGCGGAGTCGGAGAAGACGGCGGGCGCGGGCAAGACGCCGAAGGGGTAACGGGGCCGCCGTGGGCGGAGTTGAGGGCGGCGGTCGTACGGGGGTCGTGCGGGCGCGTGTTGACGGGTGCCGTGCGCCCGCATATCGTTCCGATCCGGATCGGAACGGAACGATTGAGGAGTCCCCCGCCATGCGCGCAGCCGTCGTCAAGTCCCCCGACCACCTGGCCGTCACGGAGCTGCCGGACCCGGTGCCCGCCGCCGGAGAGGTGCTGGTCGAGGTCGACGCCGCCGGGGCCGGATACGTGGACGTGACGGCGGTACGCGGCGGCTACCGCACCCCGCTCCACCCCGGCGACATCCCCGGCATGGAGGTCGCCGGTCGGGTCACGGCGGTCGGGCCGGACGTCCCCGACGCCCTCGTCGGGCAGCGCGTACTCGCCCTGATGCTGGAGGCGGGCGGCTACGCGGAACGCGCCGTGACCGGCGCCGACGCCGTACTCCCCCTGCCCGACGGGCTCGACGCGGACGCCGCCGTCGCCGCCGGGATCAACGCGATGGTCGCGGAGATCGCCCTCCGGCGCGCGGGGTTGCGGGCCGGGGAACGCGTACTCGTCCTCGGCGCGGGCGGCGGCATCGGCGTCCTCGCCACCCAACTCGCGCACGCGCGGGGGGCCGAGGTCACCGCCGTCACCTCGTCCGCCGAGCGCGCCGCACGGCTGCGCGCGCTCGGCGCCACGCGCACCGTCGACCGCCACAGCGTCACCGTCCCCGAAGGGACGGGGGCGGGTACGGGCGAGGCGGACGCGTACGGCACGTACGACCTCGTCCTCGACACCGTCGCCGGTCCCGACACGGCCAAGCACCTGCGCCTCCTCCGTACGGAGGGCCGCTACGTACTGTGCGGCGCCGCCGCGGGCGCACCCGGCGCGGACACCCTCACGGCGCTGCTGACCGACTTCCACAAGTCACCGACGCTGTACGTCCTCAGCCTCAACTCCGTGAGCACGCAGGAGCGTCGGCAGTCCTGGCGGCGGGTCACCGAGCTGATCACCGAGGGCGGCCTCACGCCCGTGGTCGACGAACGCCTCCCCCTCGACGAGGCGGACGCGGCGCTGCGGAGGGTGGCGGAGGGGCGGCAGTTCGGGAAGGTCGTCCTGCTGCCTCGGTAGGCTGGCCCGCGCGCGGAGCCCGGTACGGGCGGCAGGGACGCGCGCGCGGACGCGGGGAGAGAGCGATGGCACGGCAGCGGGACGAACGCATCGACCACGCCGTACTGGCCGCCGTCACCGCCCTCCTGCGCGAGGTCGGCTACTCCGCCCTCACCATGGAGGCCATCGCCCAACGCGCGGGCACCACGAAACCCGCCATCCGCCGCCGCTGGCGCACCCGACGGCACCTGGTCGTCGCGGCCATGGCCGAGGAGCGCATCGGGGTGGTGGACGTCGACACCGGATGCACCCACTGCGACATCGTCGAACACCTCGACGCCCTCCGTACGGGCCTCGCGGACCCCGCCCTCGCCCACGTACTGCCCGCCCTCATCGCCGACCTCGCGGACGACCCGGAACTGCGCGCGACCTTCCTCGACGTCGTGTGGGAGCCGCGCCGGGAGGCGTGCCACGCGTCCCTGGAGAAGGGCCGCGCGCGCGGCGACCTCCGTACGGGCGTCGACCCGGAGACGGTGCTCGACCTGTTCGCCGCACCGGTCTTCTTCCGCGTGCTGTTCGGCCACCGCCCGGCGGGCCCGGGCTTCCCGGAGGAGGTGACCCGCGCCGTGCTGGGCGGCGTCGGCCGCGGCGCCATCTGCGCCCGCACGCCGGAACGGGCGGGGGAACGCTTACGCACGCGGGGTGACGGGTAGGGCTGCGGGCGGTCGCGGTGCCCGCACCGGGGCATAATGCTCGACCGGTGCGGTGGCCAGCCCGTTCGGCCTGGCGGTGCTGCCGCCCGTACGTACCTGAAGTGACCACGGGAGGGCGGGCGCATGGGGGACGAACGCGGTTCCGCGATCTGGGGGCTCGTCGGCGGGCGCGGCGTCGAGGGTCCCGGCGAAGCCGGTGACGTACGGATGTCCCTCGCCGGGGCCGACGACGCCGAAGGGGCCCGGCCCGGTACGGAGGGTGGTGGGGACGCCGGTGACCACGGAGGTGCCGGTGACCCCGCCGGCCCGGACGGCGACCTGAAGTCGTCGAGAAACGCCTGGACCCGCGCCGGAGGCGACGTCGACTCCCTGCGCGGCAACATCAAAACCGCGCTCACCGGCCTGGAGAAGGACCAGACGGGCATCGGCGCGGCTTCCCGTACGGGCCGTACGGCGAGCGCCGCGGCCCAGCGCGACGTGTACGCCTCCTGGAAACGCTACCTGGGCGACGTCAGCGCCCGTTGCGGGGTGCTCAAGGACCGCCTGCACAAGGCCGGTACGGACCACTACGCCAACGAGGCGGCCACCAAGGGCGCGTTCGACCGGCTGGACGACGCGTACGGGGACACCCCGGCGCTCGGCGGCGAAAAGGGCATGCGGTCCGACGGCGCGGGGCACGGAGGCTGAGCGCGCGGTGGACTACCAGACGCTCCAAGCCCTGGACCCCGGTGAGTTCGAGGACGCGGCGGGCGGCTACCGCGGCACCAGCGAAATGGCCGGGCAGGCCAAGGACAACATCGACCATGAGATCACCGCCCGCATGCGCACCGACCTCGCGGGACAGGCTCGGGACGCGGCACTCGGCCAACTCCGGCAGCTCTCGCGGAACTTCCACTACGCGCAGGTCGAGTGCGGCCTCGTGAGCGCCGCGCTGCGTGCCCTCGCCGCCGACTTCCGCGCCGCGAAGGCCACGCTGGACGGGGCGGTGGCGGACGCGCGGGCGCAGAAGCTCACGGTGAACCCCGACGGCTCGGTGACCTTCCCGGCGGGTGGCGACGCGGTGGACGGCGAGATCCCGGCGGGCGGGACGGTCACGGGAACACCGAAGGGAACGTCGAACGGTGAGCCGGGCGGCGGACCCGGAGCCGACACACCGACCCTCGACCCCAGCGGCACCGCGGGTGACCTGGCGGACGCACTGGAGCGGCAGGCGGCGCACGCCCACCCCAACCCGCACTACGGCGCGGCTGTCGCGTACGCCGACCGCATCGCCACCGCCGTACAGGAGGCCACCGAGGCCGACGAGAAGTGGGCACCGAAGCTCCGCAAACTCCGTGCGGACGACGATCTCACGGTCTCGCACGCCGACTGGGCCGACGCGGGCCGCGACCTGAGCGCCGTACGGAAGGGCGCCGCCGACTACCTCGCCGACATCAACGGTCCACCGTCCGACGGCACTCCGAAGGAGAACGCCGAGTGGTGGCGGGGCCTGACCGCCGAGGAGCGGGACGCGTACGTCACACTCGACCCGGCGAGCGTCGGCCGCTTGGACGGCGTCCCCGCCACGGTCCGCGACGAGGCGAACCGTACGGTACTGGCCGAGACGCGCGGCACGTACGAGCTGGAACGGGCCGCGATCCCACCGGAACCCGCGCGGTACGCCCCCAACCCGAACGGGTCGTACCCGGCGGCGGTGCAGACGGCGGCCTGGACGGACTGGAACGCGAAGTACGGCGCCCGCAAGGACTATCTGGACAGGGCGATCACGGCGATGCAGCGGATCGACGACCCTTTCGAAGGAAGGGCGGTTCCGCAGCACAAGAAGCTGTACGTTCTGGACTTCGACGCGAGCGGGGACGGCAAGGCGGTCGTGGCTCTGGGTGACCCGGACGCGGCCGACCACACAGCGGTCTTCGTCCCGGGCACGAACACGGAGATCGAAGGGCTCGACGGACAGATCGAACGGGTCAGCAAGTTGCAGGACGCGGCCATGGACCGGGCTCCCGGCGAAAGCGTCTCCACGATCAGCTGGCTCGGTTACGACGCTCCCGAGTTCGGTCCCGCCGACGACCACGGACCTCCCGAGGTGAATCGCGACGTGGCAGGTCAGGGCCGGGCGGAGGAGGGAGCCCGAGACCTCAGGAGTTTCACTGAGGGGCTACGGCAGGCCCGCGAGGATTCCCCAGGGCATCTCACCGTCGTCGGGCACAGCTATGGCACGACGACGATCGGTGTCGCGGCGCGAGAGGGGCAGGGTCTCGATGCCGATGAGATCATCGCTCTGGGCAGTCCGGGCATGGGCGTGGACCACGCGGCCGAACTCCAGGTGGATCCGCGGCACGTGTGGATCGGGTCGACCCAACAGGACCCCGTGGTGAAGCACCTGGCGGGTTTCACCCTGGGGGAGAACCCGGCCATGACGGACTTCGGTGGCCAGCCCATGAAGGTCAACGACGGGGGCCACAGCAGTTACTGGGACGAGGACCGCGCCAGTCTCCGTAACCAAGGGAGAATCATTGCCGGGCTGAAGCCGGAACTCGGGCCCTTCTACGAACGGGGGGTGGCGCACAAGCCCGTCGACATCGGCCCCGACGGCCACCATCCTGTCATCGATTAACCGCTCCGATCCGTTGGGCCAACATGCGTTCTTCCGTACGACCGTCAGCCCTCCGCGTGGCCGGTGGAGCAGTCCTGCTGTCATTCCTGCTGGGAGGTTGCGTGTCCGAGAAGGACGAGCCCAACGAGCCCCTGCCCGTCATGAGCGAGAAGAAGAGCGAGGCGTGGGCGCGGCACTTCGCGGCGTCGATGGCCCGTTCCGCGCGCGTCATGGTGGACGACAGCACCGAGCGTCCGAAGGTCCAGGGGTGTACGGGAAAGAACGGTGAGACCGCGGGCGACGGCCGCTTCTCCATGGACTACGCGGTACGCGCGCCGCTGCCCGTCGCCGACCACGCGACGGCGGTGGGGCGGGTGCGGGAGGCGTTGGAGGAGCGCGGTTACGAGATCACCGGATACCAGGAACTCCAGGGCGACGAGCCCTCGGTGATCCTCGAAGCCGTCAGCCGGAAGGACGGATTCAGCGTCGCGGTCGAAGGGCTCCCCTCCTCGGAGAGTTTGCTCTTCTCGGTGAGCACGCCGTGTCTCCTGCCCCCGGGAGCCAAGCAGGAGAAGGTCTGAGTCGGGGGACGTCACCGCGAGCTGTCATCAAGCTGACAGCAGCCACCCCCGCGCCCCGGCCCCCGGTCAACAGGGCGGTGCTGGACGGCCACCGCGCGCGCGGCACCATCCCGCTGCGGCAGCCCGACCCGTAGGTTCTTCGGCCTCCGCGCGAGCGGAGGCCGAAAACCGGGTGAGGCGGGCGGTCGAGGCGAGCAGCGGGGTCACGGCGTCAGGGCGTCACGGCGCGCCCGCGTCGTGGGCCGCCGCGATGCGGTCGATACGGCGGGCGACGTCGAAGTCCGCCTCCGTCAGCCTGCTGCCCGCCGCGCGTGTGGTGACGCCGAACCGCACCAGCTCGAAGCGGAGGTCGACGTCCGCGTGGTGCCCCATCCGCCGCACCACGTCGGCGACGTGCACCACCATCGCCACGCCGCCGTCGAACGGGATGCGGAACGAGCGGGCGATCTCGTGCCCCACCCGCGTCCAGCCCGGCAACTCCCGCAACCGCGCCTCTATCTCGTCGTCCCTGAGCTCCACGGGCGCCTCGGACACGTCGTCTCCTCACGGTGATCCGGAATCGTAGGCCGTCCCGGCCGGGGCATCCTGCCACGGATGTCGGCCGGACATCCAGAGCCCCCGACACCCTTCCCGGCCAGGGCATTTGCGGATTTCGACGGCCGAAACGGGACCGGCGACCACCCCGGCGCGCACCCTCCGGCGGCCGGATGCGGACGCTCCCCCACGACGCGTGCACGCCCCCGTTCCCGCCCGTTCACGCACCCTTGCCCCCGCCCGTACGCGACGCCCTCCGCAACCGGGCCGCGCGCGGCGGGCGTCCCCGTACGGGAAGCGCCCCGCCGCGCGCGGTCGGGCGGGACGGACGACGAGGGGGCGCGGGGATGAGCGACGGACACCTGTACACGGAGACTTCCCGGAACCCGTTCGCCCGGCTCGTACGGCTCGACGCCGCGGAGCTGCGCTCCGGCCCCCGCCGCACGCCGCTCGACGAACTCAACCTGCCCGCCATGGCCGACGCCTACCTCCGCGGCGGCTGGCTCGGCGCCGCAGGCGCCGAACGCCCGCTCGCGCACCTCCCCGAGGCCCGCGGCAGCGTCCCGGTCACCCGCGTCTCCGGCTCGTCGACGCTCCTGAAGCCGCGCCGCGCCGCCGAGTTCGCGCGGACACTGGGCGAACTCGCCGTGCACCGCTCCGGCGGCCCCGAGGAGATCGGACGGCTCGCCGCCGCGGCGCGCGCGGTCGGCGTACCGCTGTGGATCGCCCGGCGCACCGCGCCCGGCAGCCACGGCCCGGTGACGGTCGCGGTGGACCGGCGCTCCGCGCGCGCGGACGTGTGGGCGGAGGGCGCGCCCACCGTACGGCTGCGCGCGCCCCACGGTGTCTCCCTGGACCGCCGGAACCCGTCCCGCAACCTGGAGTTCGCCCTCGACGGCGAGCCCGCCGTACTGACCGTCGAGACCGGCCGCGTGCTGGCGCGGGACCGCGTGACCCTCGTCTGCGGCCACCGCCGGTGGGAGCTGCGGGAACACGTCAGGCGCAGCTCCCGGCTCCTGCGCGACGGCGTACGGGTCGCGGTGCTCACCCGCCCCGACCGGCCGGTCGGACGCGCGCCGCTGCTGCCGCTGGCGGACGTGGCGTACGGGGACACGGAGCCGGTGGACGAGGTGGTGGCGCACGCGCTCGCGGTGGCGTTCGGGCTGGGCGACAGCACCGGCACCGTCCGCTTCCCCGACCACGGCGGGCGGGAACGGCCCGGCGACCCGGAGCTGTGGGGCGAGCCGTGGTTCACGGGGGTGGGGTCCGGACGCGGGGACTCCGGTCCGGGTGCCGCGGACGACGGCTGGGGTGGCGGCGAAGGGGGAGACGGCGGAGGCGGTGACGGAGGCGGCGGAAGCGACGGGGGAGGGGGCGACAGCGGGGGCGGCGGGGGCGGCGACTGACGCGCGGGCAACCCGTACGTACGCCCCCGCCCGCACGACTCGGCCCGTACGGACCCCCGTCCCGTACGGGCCGCCGCGAGTCAGTCGCGGGTCAGCCGTGCGTGCCGCTGGACGCCGGGTCCGACGCGGGCTCGGCACCGACGGCGCCGACCGCCCCGGAGCCACCGTCGTCGGCGCTCCCCGTACCCGTACCGGCGCCCGTACCCGCGTCCGCTCCCGCGCGGTCCGCCCCGGTGTCCGAACCCCCCGCCTCCGCGCCGGTCCTCGCCTCCTCGACGGCCTCCGCCGCCGCGGCACCGGCCGCCGCCGTCGCCGGGTTCACCGGGGTCGACGGCTTCGACTTCCCGAAGCGCCGCGCCAGCGGCTCCGTCCAACGCGCCGTCAGCGGCCCGAGGATGACCAGGATCAGCACGTACGCCGTGGCCAGCGAACCGATCCGCGGCTCCTCCGCGACCGCCAGCCCCGCGATGACGATGGAGAACTCGCCGCGCGCCACCAGCGTGCCACCGGCCCGCCAGCGGCCCTTCGTACCGATGTCCGCGCGCCGCGCCGCGTACCAGCCCGTCGCGATCTTCGTGCAGACCGACACCAGCGCCAGGATCAGCGCGGGCACCAGCACCGGCGGGATGTCGGTCGGGTCGGTGTTCAGGCCGAAGAAGACGAAGAAGACGGCGGCGAACAGGTCGCGCAGCGGCGTCAGGATGTTGAACGCGCCCTCCGCGACCTCCCCCGACAGCGCGATGCCGACGAGGAACGCGCCGACCGCCGCCGACACCTGGAGGTCCTGCGCCACACCCGCGACCAGCAGCGTCAGCCCGAGGACGACGAGCAGCAGCATCTCCGGGTTGTCCGACGAGACGGCCTTGCTGATGAGCCGTCCGTGCCGCAGCGCGACGTACAGGACGGCGCTCACAGTGCCCAGCGAGATCAGTACGGTGAGGCTGCCGCCCGCCAGGCTGACCCCGGCCAGCAGGGCGGTGAGGATCGGCAGGTAGATGGCCATCGCCAGGTCCTCGAGGACGAGGACGCCGAGGATGACGGGTGTCTCGCGGTTGCCGAGGCGTCCGAGGTCGCCGAGCACCTTCGCGATCACGCCGGACGACGAGATCCAGGTGACACCGGCCAGGGCCACCGCCGCCACCGGGCCCCAGCCCAGGATGAGCGCGGCGGCGGCACCGGGCAGGGCGTTCAGCCCGAAGTCCACCGCCCCCGACGGGTACTGCGTCTTGAGCGTCGTCACCAGCTCGGACGCGCTGTACTCCAATCCGAGCAGGAGCAGCAGCAGGATGACGCCGATCTCCGCGCCGGTCGCGATGAACTCCTCGCTCGCGCCCATCGGCAGCAGCCCGCCGTGGCCGAACGCGAGCCCCGCCAGCAGGTAGAGCGGGATCGGTGAGAAGCCGATGCGTACGGCGAAGCGGCCGAGGATGCCCAGGCCGAGGATGACTGCACCGAGTTCGATGAGCAGGGCGGTGGTGTCGTGCACGGGCTTCTATCCTCCGGCGATCAGTTCGGCGACGGCGTCGACGCCCTCGCGAGTGCCGACGACGACGAGGACGTCGCCGGTGGCGAAACGGAAGTCGGGGGTGGGGGACGGTTCTGCGGACGTGCGGCGCAGTACGGCGACGATCGACGCGCCGGTGCGCGACCGCACCTGCGTGTCACCGAGGGTCCGGCCGCTGTACGGCGACTTGGCCGTCACCGGGATGTGCTCGGTGACGAGGTCGATCTCGACGTGCTGCTTGAGGTGCGCGACCGGGTCGGGGGTGAGGAGTTTGGCCAGCACGGTCGCCTCGTGGGGCGCGAGCGGGGCGGCGTCCTTGCAGGCGTCGTCGTCCTCGGGGTCGTGGAAGGCGAGGATGCGGCGCCCGTCCTGGTGCACGACCACGGACAGGTGGTGCCCCGCGTCGGTGCTGAGGTCGTAGCGGGCGCCGACCCCGGGCAGGCTGGTCTTGCGGGGGTGGGCGGTGCGCTCCATACGGGGCTCCAAGTGGACGTGGCAGTTCGCTGTTCCGTTGAACGTTTCCGCGTGGGCTGTCCGGTACACGTACGGCGGACCCCGGCGGGCGCCCCGTGGAACCGCTCGCGCGGCACCGCGTACGGACCCGTGTGGTGCGGGCGCACGGCTCGCGTACGGACCCTGGTGTGCGGGGGCGCACCGACGGGTGCGTACGGCACGGGAGTTCCCGCCCCGTGACGCCCCCGCCGGAACGCTCCCGCACGGCCGCGGACGACCCCGCGTCCCGTGGCGCCGGGCCGGGCGGAACCGCCCGACCCCCGCCTCGGGAACGGGCTGTCGGCCCCCGCCTCGCACACCGCACAGCCGTGTGGAACCCGTTGCTTGACCAGTACATTACCTGGCGGCAGAAGAGGCATTTACGGCCAGAGCACGCCATCGGGGGCGATAATTCCCGTGAATTCGAGGCAACCCTCCTCTTCGCGGGCGCGTCCTCCCGTGCGGCGCGTACCTCCTGTCACCGTCCGGCGACGGACTGGTGACCATGCCCGATTTGGCGCCTGTATCGACAAGTGTCAACATAGGTCCATGCCGAAAGCGACGGAGCCGCCACCCTCCGAACCCGCCGTTCCGCGCTGCCCGCCCCTCGTCGAACCCGGCCTGTCGCTCGCGGACGCGGCGACCATGGCGGCGACGTTCAAGGCGCTCTCCGACCCGGCCCGCGTCCTCCTCTTCTCCCGCGTCGCGTCGCACCCCGGCGGCGAGGCGTGCGTCTGCGACCTCGGCGACGTCGGGGTCTCCCAGCCGACGGTCTCCCACCACCTCAAGAAGCTGCGCGAGGCCGGACTCCTGACGTCCGAGCGGCGCGGTACGTGGGTGTACTACCGGGTGGCGCCCGGCGTCCTCGCGGCGATGGGCGCGATGCTCGCGGAGGCCGAGGACGGCGCGATCGGCCACGGGGCGTCGCGGGGCGCGGAGGCGGGCACGTCCGCGCGCGGACGCGGGCGCGGGGCCGGGCGGCCCGCGTCGCGCGCCGCGGCCACCGCGACGGCCATCGCGGCGGCCGCGGCGGCGACCACGCCGAAGGCCGTGCCCGCCACCGCACCCGGGCCCGTACCGGCGGTCGACCCGCCCCGCACCCGCACCCGGCGGTGATCCGGGCGGCGCCCGCCCGCCCGCGGCGCCCGCCCGTCACTCCGCTGCACCCGCTCCGCTCGCACACCCGCCCGTACGCGCCTTGGCTTGGGGGGCCGCGACCGCACCCCCGCGCGCGGCACCGGCGAGCCAAGGAGTCACCGCCATGAGCGCAGCGGCCGGACTCGCGCTGACGATGGTCGGCGCCGTCCTCAGGTACGCCATCACCTGGGACAGTCCGTGGGTCGACCTCCGGACACTCGGCACGATCCTCATGGGCGGCGGCCTGCTGGGCCTGGCCCTCGCGGCGGCCCGCGCCCACGGCGCCCGCCGTACAAGCAGCACCCCGGCGCCGTACGCCGGTTCCGCGCCGTACGAGACCCCGCAGCCGTACGAACCCGCCCCGTACGACCCGTACCCGGAGACCCCCGCGGGCCCCGGCGGTCCCGGCGACCCCGACGGGCCCGACGGGCCCTACGCGGCGCACGATCCGGCCGCCCGCTTCCGGCCGTTCGACCCGCACCTCGACGCGCGCCAGGAGCTGCCGCGCGACCCGTACGACCCGCGCGACGGCAGCGGCCCCCGCTGGTGACCGCGCGCCTGGACGGCGCCGACCGCGTGCCCGGTCAGTCCTGGCGCGTGGAGAGGCGGTAGAGGACCGCCGGGGCGACGCCCGCCGCGACCAGGAGCCCCAGCACCGACGACCACAGCACGCTCGGCCCGGTCAGGGCGGAGAGGTAGCCGACGCCGATCCCGCACGCCGCCCCGTACCCGGCGGCCCGCGGCTCCGCCGGCACCGACGGCCGTACGGCGGCGAGCGCCGCCAGCACGAGCGCGGCCAGCACGCCCGACACCAGGCCGACCACGGTGGCCGCGGTGGTGAACCGTTCGTCGCGCGCGAGGAACCAGGCGTACGCCCCGTACGCGACACCGGCCAGCAGCGGCAGCGTCCACCACGCGGCGCCGTGCCGCCGTTCCGTCCGCGGCCCCGGCGCGCGTACGAGCGCGGGGGCACGCGCTTGCGCGTGTGCGTGCATGACGGGCTCCTCTCGTCGTCCCCCGCCGTCCGCCCCTACCAGGGCACACCCGCGCCCACCACCCGGCAACTCGAACACGTACGCCGTCCGCGCCGCCCCTCCGCGCGGGCGCCGACTCCCGCTCCCGGCAGGCCCGTTGGGGCCGCTGCGGGCGTGCGGCGCACGGCGAGGGGCGACCCCGCGCCACTCTTTCGGGTACGACCGCGACGGCCGCCGCGCCCTCCCGTACCGCCCGCTCCCGCCGCGCCGCCCGGCGCGCGGAAGACGCTCCCGCGCCCGTACGCGACGGAGAGCTGTCGCCGCATGGCTGCGCCTGACACCGCTTGCCCGGTAGGCTTTCCGTGTGATCTTCAAGCGAATCGGAAACGGGCGGCCGTACCCGGACCACGGCCGGGAGAGCACCCGCCAGTGGGCGGACGTCGCCCCACGCCCGGTGCGTCTTGACCAGCTCGTCACGACCAAGGGCCAGCTCGACCTGGAGACGCTCCTGGCCGAGGACTCCACGTTCTACGGCGACCTGTTCGCCCACGTCGTGAAGTGGCAGGGCGACCTCTACCTGGAGGACGGGCTGCACCGCGCCGTCCGCGCCGCGCTCCAGCAGCGGCAGGTGCTGCACGCGCGCGTCCTCGAAATGGGATAAACGGCTGAACTGAGCAACTCGCCGCAGATCATCTGGTAGGCATCTTCCCGCCCGCGGATTACTCTGCGCACATGAGCATGCTCACTCCCCCCGGCATGGGCGGTCCGTACCGCATCAAGGGTGACCGCTATCCGCGCATGCACCGCCCCCGCAACCGACGCAGAATCGTTCTCGCCACGGCCACCGCCGCCCTGGCCACGGGACTCGTCGGCTGGGGGACAGTCCAGCTCGTGGACGTCTTCACGGGCGGCGGCGGCAGTACGGCCGAGGCGGCCGGGCGGAGCGGCGACGGGGCTCGGGAGTGCACCGCGCAGGACCACAAGCCCGGCGGTGCCGACGGCTCGTCCGGAGACTCCGACAAGTCCGCCGGGAAGCAGGTCGGCACGGGCCCCGGCGGCGAGACCGGCACCCGTACGGGTGGCCAGCGCGGGACGGCGGGCGGGAAGTCCGAGCTGACGGGCGTGCCGAAGCCCGCCGGGATCACGGTCAACGTCCTGAACGCCACCGCCCGCAGCGGCCTCGCCGCCGACACCGCCGCCGAGTTGAAGAAGCGCGGCTTCAAGGTCGGAGAGGTCAGCAACGCGCCGAAGGCGCTCGACAAGAAGGTCAAGGGCAGCGGCCTCCTCATCGGCGCCACCGGCCCCGACACCTCCGCCCGCTTCGAGGTGCTCGGCAGCCACCTGTCCGGCGCCGACACCCGTTACGACGAGCGCAAGGGTGCCGACGTCGACCTGGTGCTCGGTGACGCGTACAAGAAGCTCACCCCGGCGAAGACGGCGACGCGCGCGATCGCGGCCCTGTCCGAGCCGAAGCCGTCGCCGAGCTGCTGAACCCGCCGTACCGCTGACCCGCCGCACCGGCGGGTCGTCCCGGTCAGCCCCGTCAGCCCGCGGTGCCGTACATGCGGTCGCCCGCGTCGCCCAGCCCCGGCACGATGAACCCGGCCTCGTTCAGCCGCTCGTCCACCGCCGCCGTGACGACCGTGACCGGCGTACCCGCCAACTCGCGCTCCATCAGGGCGACGCCCTCCGGCGCGGCCAGCAGGCAGAGCGCGGTCACGTCGTCGGCGCCGCGCGCGATCAGCTCGTTGATGGCCACGACCAGCGTGCCGCCCGTCGCGAGCATCGGGTCGAGTACGTAGACCTGCCGCCCGGAGAGGTCGTCCGGCATCCGCGTCGCGTACGTCGACGGCTGCAACGTCTCCTCGTCCCTGATCATCCCGAGGAAACCCACCTCCGCCGTCGGCAGCAGCCGCGTCATGCCCTCCAGCATGCCGAGCCCCGCCCGCAGGATCGGTACGACGAGCGGACGCGGGTGCGTCAGCCGTACGCCCGTCGTCGCCGTCACGGGGGTGGTGATCTCCACCGGCTCCGTACGCACGTCGCGCGTGGCCTCGTACGCGAGCAGGGTCACCAACTCGTCGGCCAGGCGCCGGAAAGTCGGCGAGTCGGTGCGCTCGTCGCGCAGGGTGCTCAGCTTGTGCGCCACCAGCGGGTGGTCGGCAACGTGGATGCGCATGCCCACGACATTAACGGAGAACGAGTCGGTGCCGAGGCTGGCGTACGAGCGCCGACTCGGGGGAAAGTAGGCATGTACGCCCGGAGGTGTGCAAATGCCCGAACCCAGCAGAGCTTCCGAAGGACACCCGTCCGAAGCCCGCCGTACCGCCGAGGACGCGGACCGGTTGCGGCGGCGGGCGCGCTTCCTGCGGGAGCTGGACGACGCCAAGGAACTGCGCGACCGCGTGCAGCCGCGCCGCGCCCGAGCGGCGCGTATGCGGCAGCACATGAGAATGCGGACGTTTCGCTGGTGAAGCGGGTGAGCCGGGGACGGTCCTCCGGGAAAAGACCGCCCCGACGCACACGCGAAGACCCTTCGCGAAGCCTCCGTTTCTGCCACGATTCGACAGGGCGGGGGCACGGTTCCCGCCGACACTCGACACACGGAAACCAGTGGGAGAGTCACGGTGTATATCGCCGCACTGCTCGCTCGCACCGAAGACGGGTGGGAAGCGAGTGACACGGAGCTCGACGAGGTGGAGACCCTCGCGGACCTCGCCGACCTGGCCCGGGAGGCCGCGTCCGACGACGAGACGGTACTGGTCTGCATCGAGCAGGACGGCACCTGGTTCGGCGTCGTACGCGTCGACGGAGAGGACGACCCCCGCGTCTTCGTCTCCGACGCGGCCGCCGCCATGCGGAGTTCGTACGGCGAGATCCTGCTCTCCGACGACCTCCTCGGCCGCGAACCGGAGGACCCCGCCGTCCTCGAACAACTCGTCGACCTCGACGGCACCGAGGACGGGGAACCGGCCGACGGCGACGGCGACGCGGACACCGCCGCCGACCCCGACGCCGCCCCCGGCGACGCGGTGCGCGCCGGGCCGATCGGGGACGCGGACCTGCTGACGGACCTCGGCATGGAGGAGAAGACCGTTCTGAACCTCACCGCCGAGGACGCCCTGGGCAGCATCGCCGATGCGCTGGGCTGCCCGGACATGCTGGAAGCGGTGCGCTAGGCGGGCGGCGTGCCGGGCGCGTGCCGGGCGCGTGCCGGTGAGGGCGGACGGCGGCGGACGGCCCGGGACCCGGGCCGTCCGGGACGGGCCCCGGAGCCCCTCGGTGACACCCGCTCCGGCGGGCGACGGAACGGCGCGGCGCCCCCGCCCGCCGGAAACGGAACGATGAACGACCACCACGACAACGGCCGCCCCCCTGCCGGACAGGACGGCGACGACCGCCACGACCGCCACGACGACGACCCCGTACGCGCGCCCTGGCACGCGCCCATGCGCCTCGCGCTGGACGAGGCCGTACGGGCGCCCGCGACCGGCGACGTACCGGTCGGCGCCGTCGTACTCGGCCCCGACGGCGCCGTACTCGGCCGCGGCCACAACGTACGCGAGGCCGTGGGCGACCCCACGGGCCACGCCGAACTCGTCGCCCTCCGCGCCGCCGCCCGCGCCCGCGGCGGCTGGCGGCTGAACGGCTGCACCCTCGTGGTCACGCTGGAGCCGTGCACGATGTGCGCGGGCGCGGCCGTACTCGCCCGCGTCGACCGCGTCGTCTACGGCGCCCGCGACGTCAAGGCGGGCGCCGCGGGCTCCCTCTGGGACGTCGTACGCGACCGGCGGCTCAACCACCGCCCGGAGGTCGTGAACGACGTGCTCGCCCCGGAGTGCGGACGCCTGCTGACGGACTTCTTCCGCGGCCCCAACCCGCCCTCGGCCACCCCGACACCGGCGGACCCCACCCCCGCCCCGGGCCCCGACACCCCCGCCCCGACGGCCCCGACCGCCGCCCGGGATACCGATTTCGAGCCACGGCCCCCGGTGGGCTAAGCTTCCTCTCGGTAGCGTGTCCGAGCGGCCGAAGGAGCTCGCCTCGAAAGCGAGTGAGGGTGCAAGCTCTCCGTGGGTTCAAATCCCACCGCTACCGCTCTGAGCACCACGAACGTAGGGCCGGACCCCCAGAGGGTCCGGCCCTACGTCGTGTCCGTCTCAGTTTCCGTCTCAGTTGCGCTGAGCGTGGCTGACCTCGACCGTCAACGCCCTCCCAAGAGGACACCGAGGTTCTCCATCCCCGCTCGCGCTGCACCCCGGTAGGCAACCGCTACAGAGATCGCGCCGACGGCGCTAGTCAACGGCGCAGCGATCGCCGCTGGCACGTTGAGTAACGCCGCTGTCACTGCAAATCCACCGACCACCAGAGCCACAGCGACGATGCGGAGTGCTTCCAAGTCGCGAGCAGGACTCACCCCTTGCAGCCGAGCCTCGTCCATGAGCGCGCCGAAACGCCCCTCCGCGCATCGCTCTGCCACCGAAATCAATGTCAGACCAAGGTCGCGCAAACCTGTTTGTGGATTTTCATCTATCAGGGCAGCCTGAGTCCGCAGGACAGTTATCACTGCACCTGCGTGACGTCTCAACCTAACACGCTCATGGCGAGGAATATGATGCAGTTGATTTCGAATTTTCCACCCTTTGCGAATTTCGCGTTCAATGAGAGTAAGTGATTGGGCCCTGGCAACTAGATGAGAGCGACTCAGCGTGTCATATTGAGAAGCAATGCCACAAATGGCGGCCCTCTTGTATATGATCACGGAACCCCGATACTGCCTTTCGGTCGATCGCCAATATCCAGATCTGCTCATCGAATGCGACGCCGTATCGCCATCTGGGCTCAGTACCTTCGCAATTGATCCGAATGCATAAAATACCAGCAATGCGAGAATCGAAAAATACGTAAGGCGGTCAAGTGTGGACAGGTATTCTGGTTCAATTGCATTGAACTGGTAATTTCCTGCCCTTCTCATCTTCTGTGTTATATAAAGCCATGCTTCCCATGTTTCGGCGGTAATATGATTGAAACCGTAGAGAGGGATAAGAATGACCCCCGTGGCTGCCCGGTATGCGCGCCCGGGGGTTACCCTCACTGTCGCAGTAATCCATCCCCTTGTAATTCTTTCGATCGATGCGGGAATTTCAGTATCGCGACACAGTAGGCTCAAGCCATCCGCAATTTCCTTATTGTAGTGGTTGTGTAAATGCGAGGACAGCCAGCGCCTGGGGAATGGCAGAAAAATGTGATGCATGTAGTAGTGCTACCTTCCAGGGTCTGCTGCGGCGCAGTTTTGCTGCATCTACCCTCCAGTTAACCAGGAGTAGGGCGCGATCCGCCCTACTCCTGGTATGCTTCGCCCTTCCCCAAAGCTATCCCGTGCCTACTTCTGCTGCTTCCAGATCAGCCCATCCACCTGCTCGGCCACGGTGGTTCTCACCGAGTCGACCATGTGCTGATACCTCGCAGCCATGGCGGTCGACGACCACCCCATGAGCCCCATGACGGCGCGTTCGGGCACTCCGAGGATGAGCAGGACCGTCGCGGCCGTATGACGGGCGTCGTGAAGACGGGCGTCTCGGACCTTGGCGTCCCGCAGCAGCTCCTTCCACTCGTCGTAGTCGATACGGGTCGACGTGCCCCGGCCGGTTCTCGTCGCGAACAGCCAACCCTCATCCGACCATGCGTCACCTGCCGCTACGCGCTCGGCATCCTGACGAATCCTGTGCGTGCGGAGCAGACCCACAAGCTGTGGAGGGAGGCCAACCGCCCGAAGGCCAGCGCGTGATTTCGTGTCGGCGGTCTCCGGGTTGACCCGCTTTCGCTCCAAGCAGTACCCGGCTTTACGGCCGCAGGCGCCTCCGCACCCGTGGGCGTAACGGGGACGCCGACGGCTACGGCGGACCATGAGGACCCCTCTGTTCAGGTCCACATCCGTCCACTTGAGGCCGAGCGCTTCACCCTGCCGCAAGCCGAGCGCCAGCGCGACGGCCCACCGTGCCGCGTTGCGCCGCTCGTCGGCTGCACGCAGTATGCGACGGACCTCCTCCACGTTGTACGGCTCTACCTCTTGCTCGCGCACTCTCGGCGCTTTGGCCAACCGCACCGGATTCTTACCGAGGTGGCCACGCCGTACGGCCTCGTTGAGGGCGGTTCGGAACGTCCGGTGCATCTGGTGAACAGTCGCGGCAGCGCTCCCGTTGGCCTGCATCTTCGCGTAGAAGATCTCGATGTGCTCCGGATTCAGCTTGTCGAGCCGGTGGGCACCCAGGCCGGGAATCAGATGCTTCCGCACGGCCACGCCGTAGCCGACCATCGTGTTCTCGCTCACGCTGAGTGGAGCAACGTTCTCGATCCAGTGCGTCAGCCACGCCTTGACCGTCCAGGGCTTTCCCGGCTTGCGTACGGTCGCGGCTTCTCGCTGCTTCTCCAACTCCCGTACCGCGTGTGTGACTTCCGCGCGAGTCTTGCGTTCGACGTGACGGCGGTCCGGCTTGCCGTCGTCGCGAATGCCGACGGTCACGCGGCCGTGCCACTTCCCGTCCTTGCCGAGATAGATGGAGCTTCGGCCGTTCGGCTGCCGGGAGCGCTTGTCCTTCTCTGCCATTGGCAGACTCCTGTTTCTTGTTCGTCGGGATGGAGGCCGGGGCGGCGGGCTGTCCTGTCCGGGAGTGCCGCCGCCCCGGCGTCGTCAAGCTGCGTGCTGGGTGGTCCGGAGACGGGTGACGTATTCGGGTACGGCGTCGACTGGTACGCGTCGGAGTCCGCCGACCAGGATGGATTCGAGTTCGCCGGTGCGGATGAGGGTGAAGCAGGTGGTGCGGCCGATACGGAGTCGGCGGGCGGCTTCTTCTACCTTGAGGAGTACGAGCGTGGAGTCGGCGTCGGCGGACGCGGCGGGGTCGGTCAAGGCTTGCTCCTGTCAGCGGTGTGCGGGTTCTTCCGGGGCGCGTGCTTGTCCGAGGTGTGGATTTCTGCGTCACTGCGTCACCTGCGTCATGCGCGCTTCTGACCTGTTGCTTTGCGTGACGCGATGCTTTGCCGGTGCGTCACCCGTGACGCGGCCTCTCTGTCACGGGTGACGCGGATGACGCGGCGTGACGCAGCAGATGGCCGTCTGCGTCACGCTCAACTGCGCAGGTGGGCGGCCGTTTGCTGGCCGTTGGTGACGAGGGTGACGCAGCGTTTCCCTACTTAGGAAAAAGAGGGGCGTCTGTTGTGGTCCGGTGGCGCCTCACCGCGTGATGAACGGTGCCGCTGCGCGGCGCGCTCTTCGGGCGGCGTTCCGCCGAACAGCAAGAGGAGCACCGCCGCGCGGCGGGGTGGTGCTCCTCTTGCTTGTCCCCCGAGTGCCGCCGGGGTTCGGTTCAGAACGCCGGTTTCTGCTCGTGCAGAGGCGTGCTCGGCGGGCGGCTCATTTCGAGGTAACGGCCCTCCCTGGTACGGCCGGAGTCGATGAGCAAGCCTCGTGCGGCGAGGGTGGGTTGGAGGCGCTTGAGGCGGTCGGAGAGGACCTTGCCCGTGGTCGGCCACCCCTTCGGCAGGGGACGCAGCTCGTCGCCGCTGTAGAGGCGGCTCAGGAGGTGCAGCCACTCCGTGGAGGTGAGCTGTTGTGCCGCGCCCGGCTCGATGCTCTCGGCGTGCCGGAGGACGGTCTGTGCCAACAGGTCGCCCTCGATGACGTCGTCGTTGAGGTCGTCCAGGCTCGCCCTGTAGGCGGCCAGCGCCCCCAGACCGGTCGCCGCGTCGAGCTGCGCGCACAGGTGCGCGAAGTCCGCCATCCGCAGATCGGTGGGAGTCTCCGCCTCGGCCGCGCGGACCTTCACCGCGAGGTCCAGAAGCGAGCCGAGCACGACCGGCAACACCTCCTCGTACTCCGCCCACAGCTCCGCCTCCGTACGCCGTATCCGGGGGCGTTCCAGCCGTAGCGGCAGGAGGCGTTCCGCGAGGTCGGGCCGGATCACGCCGACGTCGATACCGGTCAGCAGCAGCGGGCGGCGGTAGCGGGAACGGACCACGTCGCCGTCGGTGAACAGGGCGCGCTTGACGTTCTCGGCTCCGGTGACGATGCAGCACATGGCGTCGGACAGGTCCGGCGTCATGTGCGAGAGGTTGTCCAGCGCGGTGACCCACCCGGCGGCCACGGCCGCGATCAGGTTCTCCTCGTCCTTCGGGGCACGGCGCAGGTCACCGGTCATGCCCTCGATGATCCGTACCAGCATCCGCCCGCCGGTCGACTTCCCCGCGCCTTGCGGGCCGGTGAGGAACGGCGCGGGGACGGGCACCGACGGGCCCAGGCAGCCGAGCAGCCACGCGATGGCGAGGCATTCCGTCTCGGCGCCCGCGAAGTTGCACAACCTGAGCAGGGCGTCGATGCCCTTGCCGTCGGTGTCCTTGACCGGCAGGGGGAGTTCGCCGGTGAGTTGGGTGCGGCGCCAGCACACCTCGTGCGGGTCCGGGGTGGTGACGATCCAGCCGGTGGGGTGGATGCGTACGGACTGGCCGTCGGCGCGGCCGAGGTCCAGCCACGTCGCACCGTCGAGGCCGGGGGCGACGCGGATGTGCGTGGCCTGTACGTCCTCGTCCAGGGCGAGGGCCTCGATCAGGTCGAGGGCTTCCTTGAGCGCGGTGCCGTTGAACACGCCCCGGCCGTCCCGGAACATCCCCACCATGAGTTCCTGCCGGTGGCTGCCCGTCGTGCCCTGCGAGCGGATCGGACGGGCGACGGGGTGGCCGTTGCGCTGCGCGTACACGGTGCCGTCGGCGGTGCGGAAGTACCGGAAGTTGGCTTGCGCGTAGTCGGTGATGACCTCGCGGGCCGGAGTCTTCTCGTCCTCGGACATCGCTCACACCCCCAGCGCGGTGCGGGCGTTGGTCCACGCCTCGGCGCAGTGCCGGGCGCTCTCGCCCTTGGCCTGCGCGGCGGCGAACAACCGCGACACGTGGGCGTCGGTCAGGCAACCGCACCGGCCGTGCGTCGACAGGACCGCGAGGAACGTCCCGTACACGGTGGCGTGCACCCCGGCCGTGGCCTGGGTGATGCGCTGCACGCCCATCGTGATGCCGCGTTCCAGGAAGACCGGCGTGCGATGACGGCACACCCCGCCCCCCACCGGCACCGTCGCGGCCACGACACGGGCAGCGGGACGAACCGCGGTGCGCTCCTTCACCGCCAGAGCCCGTACGACGACGGGCAGGGCGGTCATGGTGCCGGTGCCGGGACCGAGCCAACGGGCGTAGGACATGGCCGACTTGATGTCGACGCCCGGCCGCACGTCGTTGCGCGAGGGCATCGCGCCCCGGTAGATCCAGTGCTCACCGCGCGTCGTAGCCACCGTGCGGGTGGCGGGCAACGCGGTACGGGCCCACGCGACGGCCGCCGCGTCGTCCAGGTCGACCACGGTCAGCCCGGCCCCGCCGGGGTGGTACGCCACAGCGGCAGCCTCACGCCACGCGGACGCCCACGCGGCCGAGGTGAGCACGGTGTGGTCGGTGGTGGCGGCGGCCCACGCGTGGCACGGCGCCGGACAGGCACAGGGGCCCGCGCGGAGCATGTGCGGGCGGTCACCACACGCCGACTTCGCGCAGGCGGGGCAGTTGCCGAACGGCAACTTCCCCGCTCGCAGAGGCAGTACCGGCACGTCATTCGCGGCGAGTTGGAGCGCGGTGCGCAGTCGGATTCCGTACGGGTGGTTGTCCGGGATGGAGCGGCGGACCTTGCTGTCAGCTGTCATGCTGGAGATCTCCTGTTCTGCTACGTCGGGATACGGAGACCGAGGGCGGCGGGCTGTCCTGTCCGGGAGTGCCGCCGTCCTCGGGTTACGCAAGGCGGTTCATTCGATGGGGCGTTGAGCCCCCCGTGGATCAGTCGGTGCCGGTCTGGTGGGCGGGGTAGCCGGGGCACGGGGTGTTGGGGCAGTCGCAGCCGTCGCACTCGTTGCAGATCTCTCCGGCGCAGGTGTCGCACAGTTCGTGGCCGGGGCAGCCGAAGGTGGTGCACTCGTCGCAGTAGTCGTCCTCGGTCAAGCGGTTCTCCTTGTGTTCAGCGGTGCTTGGGGCGGGCGAGTTTGAGGCCGATGCCGACTCCGATGGGACCGGTGGTGGCGGCGAGGGCGGCGGCGGTCTGCGCGGCGAACTGGAACAGCGCGAGGATCGCGGCGACGGTGCCGAGGAGGCCGATCGTGGCGGCGGTGCCGACCGCGAGCGGGACCAGGAACCTGGCGGTGTCCGGGCGTTCGGGCGCCGTGGTGTGGACGATGACGAGGGGCTGCCCGGTGGTTTCGGCGCGGCGGTAGGCGTCGGCGGGGATGTGCGGGGCGAGGTGTCCGGGGGGTTCGCGCTGCGTCATAGTGGTGCTCCTTTCTGGGTCAGCGGCCGATGTCTTCGACGGCGCTGGTGAGGTCGGTGACGAGGTCGTTGACGGCGGGGGCGCTGTCGGTGCTGGCGAGGTAGAAGCCGAACAGCACGGCAACGACGGTGGCCCCGGCGCGGAGGGAGCCGAACTTGATGAGCGTCAGCACGGTGACGCCGAGGACCAGGACGAGGGAGACGTTCACGGTCACGGCAGTTCCTTCCGTCCGGGCTGGCCGGTGGGCGGGGTGGCTTGTTCGCGGTAGGTGCGGGCGGCGTGGTTGAACAGCCACCGTCCGGCGCGCAGTCGGCGGCCGTGGCCCCGGCAGCGGCGGCAGTCCTTTCCGCGCTTGGGGCGTCCGGTGACGCGGCCGTACTTGAGCTGGAAGCCGAGCCCGCCGCAGCGGCGGCAGGGGCCGAACGGCGCGGCGGCACACAACGCCGCGTAACACAGGGTGAGTAGGAGGAGGCCGGGTATAGCGGCCAGGACAGGGGTCATCGGGGGCCCTCCCAGGCGGTTTCCGGGCATGACGAGGCCAGGCCGCTAGGAGCTAGCGGCCTGATCAGGGAGTGTTTCGGGTGCTAGCGGGCCCGCTAGACCTAGCGGGGGTTGCCGCTAGGTCTAGCGCCGGTCAACGGTCAGGCCGCACCCTGGTTTCCGTCACGCTCCGCAACAGCGGTGAGGAGGTCGGCGCGTTTGATGCCGCGCCGGTTCGCGCCCTTCCCGCTGTCGGTGGTGCCCCATACCTGGCCCGTCTTGACCCCGTAGGGCTTCAGGGCGGCGGTCAGCTGCTCGCCGGTCCACTCGCCGTAGACCTCCGGCCGCAACTCCGCCAGCCGGGAGACGACGGTTTCGGACCACACCTTGGGCTCCTCCGCCGACGTGACCGCCAGCAGATCGGAGAGCAGGTCGTACGAGGCTGCCGCGTCGGTCTCGGGCTCCTGTCCGAGGGCGTATCCGGCCAGCGTCCCCGCCGCCTCGCGCAACGTCCGCGCGCGGGTGGCGATGGCGTCCGCTGCCACGGCGTCGGCGAAGACGGAACGGACGATACGGGCGTCGGCGCCTTCACCCACGAAGTAGTGGATGCCCTTGTCCGCCCAGGAGAACATCGTGGCCCGTACTCCGCGCTTGTAGGCGGAGGTGCCGAGCACCATGTCGTTCTCCAGCTGGCCCATGACCTTCAGGCAGAACCGCGCTGATGCGTTCGCGGAGATGCCGGTGGGCAGGGCCTTCGCGTCGGGCCGCTGCGTGGCCAACAGCAACACGATCCCCGTCGCGGGGCCGCGTTTGACGAGGTCGGTGCAGATTTCCTCGAACTCGGCGCCGTGCTTGTCGTGCTCGAACCACACCTGGCACTCGTCCACCCCGACCACGATCGGGTGCAGCCCCAACGACGGCTTCGAGGCGAGTTCGCTGGTCACCTTCGACTCCGGGCAGATGTCACGCGGCAGGGACCGGATGACCTTGGTGCGGCGCCGTAGCTCCGCACGCAGTTCGCGGAGGTCGGTGAGGGCGTATTCGATGTCCTCGTCGTCGTCCCCGGCGCGGTGCCGGTAGCCGACGGCGTTGCCGACCGGGTCGAGGTCGCCGGTGCCCTTGAGGTCGTAGGTGTGCAGCTCCGCCCGCGCGTCCAACGCCGCGATCAGCAGCAGGAGGCGTAGGAGGAAGGTCTTGCCCATGCGGGGGATCGCGCCGATGACGGCCGCGATGTACATGAGCGTGATCTCGACCCATCGGCCGCGCGGGTCGGTCCCGAACGCGACCGGCTTGAACAGGTCCACGCTCCCGGTCTTGGCCAGCGGCCAGGCGGGTTGCTTGGCTTTGGACATGTCCCGGTCCCCGACCCACATCACCAGGTGACCCGTGTGCTCCTCCGGCACCCCTTCCGGCCATACACACCCCAGTGGGCGGCGCAGACCGGACGCGAGCTTGTCCCGACGGTCGATCACGTCGGTGACGGTCACGCCGTAGGGGAGGTCGCCCTCCGCACGCCAGCCCGGCCCGTCCCGGGTGATCGGCGCGGTGAACGCGAACCCGTCTCGACCCCGGCTCTGCGCCTGGTTGATCGCCGGGATACCCAGCGCCCCCAACGCGCGCAGCACGATGTCGGAGGTGAGTTTCTGCGCCTTGGGGATCTCCACCGCACGGTGGACGACGGGGGCGTCGGCCGGGGCGCCCAGCCACCCCATCGCGAGGGTGACCACCGCACCCGACAAGGCGAGCAGCCACGTCGGGGCGAGCACGTACAGGGCCAGCGCCGACCCCAACCCGACGACGCCGGAGACGACGGCGACCAGGGTCCGCCAGCGCACCCGACGGTCCCGCTGGCGGCACAGCTTCAGGTACTCGCCCACCGCCGCGTTCCCCGCGTTCGCGGTCGCCTGCCGCAAAGGCTCCCCCTCCGCATCGACCAGCCACCGCAGCGTGCCGCCGACGAACTTCGCCCCGCCCATCGGCGCGCGCAGCGCCAACCGCACCCCGTACCAGGGTGCGCGGACCGCGTGATACGCCGCCACATGCCCCGCGTACCCGGCAACCCACCGCGCGCCGGTCACGAACTCCGGGCGCGAGCGGGCCCACGCCGGAAGCACATCCCGTCGGGCAGCGCCCTGAATCCGGTCGGCCAGACCCGGCCCCGACGCACCACCCGACCCGTCGACCGACATCCGCCCCGACGGAACGGGTACGGCGTCGGCCGACTCGACACCCACGCCGTCACCCGACATGTCGGGGGCGTCGGTCGGGCGGGCGCGGGCCGACCGTTCCTTGTCCAAGTCGACCACCGGGCCACCCGACCCCTCGGGCGGGGTGTCGGCGTTCATCTCCGCTTCCAGCCGGGCGAACAGCTCGCCTTCCCGGCCCTCGTCGTCTGCGTGATTCACTGAAAGTCCTTCCGTGATTGGGGAGGTGCGGGGCCCGGCCCACAGCCGCCAAGCAAGCGGCCGGGCCCCGTGATGTGCTGTTCGCGCCGGATATCAGGCGCCGCCCCCGGCGACCGCCGCGAGTTGCGGACGGTCCGGTCGGGTGGTCGTGGCGCGCTCGTTCTTCAGGGCGTCCCGCAGCTGCCGGGAGCGGTCCTGTCCGCAGCCGAGTGCCTGCCGGATCGGTTCCGCCTTCAACTCGCCGTCCGCCCAACCGGCCGTTGTCTCGCGGGCCTTGACCAGCTGCTGCTCGAACGACAACCGCGGTGCCTTGGCTGCTGTCTTGCGCGGGGCTTTGGGCTTCGCGGGACGGGCCGGACGCGGTGCCGGCCTCGTGCCCTCCGGCCCCTGCTCCGGCTTCTCCAGCTCAGGTGTCGCGGGCGGAACCGGCGGGACATCCGGTGCGGCCGGGGCGGGTCGGGTGTCCTGCGGGGCGAGTTCGCCCAGCTTCAGCAGCACCCGTTCCCGGCGCGGCGTACGGGTGCGCCAGCGCCAGCCGTGCCGCTCCCGCAACTCCGCACGCGCCAACTGGCGACCCCGTTCGAGTTCGAGGGCGTCCCGGTAGCTGGTGGTCTCCCACAAAACCATCCGCCGCCACAACGCGAACGTGGAAGGGAACGCCAGCAGCCACCGCGAACGCCGGATGCGCTCCATGCGCTGACCGGTCGCGGCACCGATCCGGACCGCGTAGACGTGCGCGGCGATCTCGGACAGCACCACCCACAACAACGGCATCGTGCCGTGCGCCACCCGCGCCGACAGGCTGTGCCCGGCCGCGACGTTCAACCAGCACGTGACGCCGGTGAGCACCCACGGAACCCACCGCACCCAGCCCAACGGCATGCCCATGCGGATCAGCAGCAGGTTGGCGGCGTCGCGGGCCTCTTGACCGGCGACGTAGGTGCGCATGCGCATGGGTGGTGCTCCTCTTCAGGCTGCGTCGGGATGCGCGGGGCGGTCGGCTGTCCTGTCCGGGAGTGCGACCGCCCCGCGAATGTGCGGAGGTTCAGACGTGGCGCTGGTCAGTGGTTGCGGACACGGCCCGAGACCGTGTGGGCGTTCACGTTCAGGTGGCGGGCACCGAAGACGCGTACGTCGCCGGAGACGCTGCGGGCGCTGACGTGCCCGTCGGCCCCGCTGGTCGCCTGCACCGTGATGTCGCCGGAGGTGGTGCCGAGAGCGGCGCGGCGGCCGTCGTACAGGCTCACCGTGATGTCACCGGAGACCGACTGCGCGTCGATCTCCTCGGTGACGCGACCGGCGCGGATGTCGCCGGAGGTGGTGTTGGCCCGCAGCTCCCTCACGCCGTCGGCGTCCAGGTCGCCGGAGACGGAGCGGAACTCCATCCGGTCCAGTCCGCCGTAGACCGCCGCGTCGGTGGACTGCGAGACGACCGCGAGGGAGGAGTGCGGGGGCAGGAACACGGTCGCCTTGATCATGCTCACGGTGGGCATGGCGTGCATGCCGCCGGAGACGACGCGGCCGTTGATGACGTTCACGCTGGAGACCGATCCGTGGAACGAGCCGAAGTTCCGCACGATGCGGTTCCCCTGGCTTTCCAGCACCGTGACGTTGTCCAGCATCTCGGGAACCTCGATGGCGAACGCCTGCCCGTTCTGCGTGCTGCGGGCGCGGTCGATGGCGTCGGCGGCCGGGCCCGTGGTGTCGTCCGTACGCAGCACGACCCGGGCGGCGGTCACGTTGTCGAGCACCTGAACGCGGACGCTGCCGACCGGCAGCGAGAGGCCCAGCACGATAGGGCCGGAGGTCGCGGAGACGAATGCGCGCTCGGTCATGGGAGAACTCCTTGGCTGTGTCGGGATGGAAGCCGGATGCGGCGAGCTGTCCTGTCCGGGAGTGCCGCCGCGCCGGAACGGCCGGCACCGCAGAACGCGGTGGGCCGAGCGCCCCGGCCGCGAGTCGAACGCGGCCTACGACCATCGGGGCTGAGGTCTTGCGAATGTCTCCTTCGGGAACACGGGCTCCCTTTGAGGCGTATGGAGACGTGACCTTGCGGTCTGAGCCCTCCGGTTGACCAGGGGTCCGGGTCCCTCGGCCCGCTCTGTCCCGGGCCCCTTGACGTGCACTCGTTCACATCGCTGACGCGACCGAACGAAAAGAACATGTATTACTTGTTCCTCATCTTGCAGAGAAGGATTCGCCCCGTCAAGCCCTTCGGCTGTTCGGTGCTGCGCGCCCTTCGCGTTCGATGTACCTACAGGTTGGCCCCGGTACTGCCGACGATCGACTTCGCAGGTGTACGACTCGGGTCGTTCTTGGCTACCGTGAAGTCGTACCAAGTCGTCCCGGCAAGCCGGAGGTTGGACGTGTCGAACGAGCGGCTGCGCAGCGCGATCGTGGACCTGGGACTGACGCTCGATGAGGTCGCCCAACGGCTCGGCGTCGCGGCCAAGACGGTGGAACGCTGGATCAACGAACCCGACCGGAAGCCGTATCGACGCTTCCAGTACGCCACGGCCTCGCTCCTGAAGTGCGAAGTGTCGTACCTGTGGCCGGACGAACGGACATCAGCGGAGGTCACCGCATCCGGCAACGCGGAGTTGGTCAGGCTGTATCCGCACCGCTCCGTCGTGATGCAGAACCTCTGGACGAACCTCTACGCCCAGGCGAACACCCACTTCGACCTGTTGGCGTACTCCGGTTTCTGGCTCACGGAAGACCCGACGTTCCACCGCATCGTGAAGGAGAAGTCAGCCGACGGGGTGCCCATCCGCTTCATGCTGGGGGAGCCCACGTCCGCGGCTGTGGAAGTGCGGGGCGAGGACGAGGGCATCGGTGCCGCGATGGCAGGCAAGGTCCGGAACGCGCTCGTCAACTACGGTCCGCTGTTCGGCCTTCCCGGGGTGGAATTCCGGCTGCACGGTACGACCCTCTACAACTCGATCTACCGCGCCGATGACGAGATGCTCGCGAACGGACACCTCTACGGCGTCGGCGCCTACATGGCCCCCGTACTCCACCTGCGGCGCGTGCCCGGCGCTGAACTCTTCGACGCCTACGCTGAGAGCGTCGAGAAGGTGTGGGAATCGGCCCGCCCCATCTCCTCACCTGCCGATTGGGAGAGCACTGCCTCATGAGCCGCACCGACTACTTCCGCGACCCGGACGCCCCTCCGGCCAACTCGGTGGTGCCCTCGGTCACCGCCGTCGTCCAGGACGACGCGGGGCGGTTGCTGCTGATCCACAAGACCGATAACAACCTGTGGGCGCTTCCCGGCGGCGGGCACGACATCGGTGAGCGCATCGGCCACACCGCTGTCCGTGAGGTGGTGGAAGAGACCGGCATCAACGTTGAAGTGGACGGCATCGTGGGTCTCTACACCGACCCCGAACACGTGCTGGCGTACGACGACGGCGAGGTCCGACAGCAGTTCTCCATCTGCTTCCGGGCCCATCCCGTCGGCGGCTCCCTGCGCACGAGCAGCGAGTCGAAAGAGGTCCGCTGGGTTGACCCAGCGGACCTGGACGGACTGGACATTCACCCGTCGATGATGCTGCGCATCCGCCACGGCCTGGACGACTCGCGGCGAGAGCCCTACATCGGCTAACCGCCGGTGGACACCTGCGCCAACCGCGTCTCGACTCGTTGCGCCGCCGCGTGAATCTCCGGCGCCGCGCGCTGGATGAACCGCCCGACGATGGTGTCCGGACCGTACCGCCGCAGGATCTCGTCCAGCCGCGCGGTCGGTGTGGTCTGCGTTCCGTCCGGCGTCGTCGTCATGTCGCAGAACACCAGGGCGTCGACCAGCTCGGGCCGCTCCAACTCGAACTCCCCCGCCAACTCCGGACGCAGGCCGCGTTCCTCGGCCTCGAGGAGGGCGCACGAGTGGTGGGCAACGAGGCGTACGACCCGCTCGTCCGCATTCTCCTGGTCGCGGAGGAAGCGAGCGCCGTCCAGCGGGTGGAAGCCGGTGGTGGCGATGGCCGGTGAGTAGCCAACATCGTGCAGCACGGCGGCGGCTTCCAGCAGCTCGGCGTCGTCGCCCATGATCGGACCCAACGAGCGCGCACGTTCAGCGACCCCCAGCGAGTGCGTCCACCGACGCGGGAGCGGATCGGCCAGCATCGATTCGGAGAGCGAGTACGCCCACTCAGTCAGTCCCATGGGCGCCAAGGCTACGGCTGGTCGGTCGGCGTCGGGAGGGCGCGCACGGTTCGCCCCTTGCCGTGAACCGTGGCGAGGAGACCGTTGCCCTCCATCTGGGCGAGAACGCGCCGTACGGCAGTCCGGGACGCGCCGAACCGCTCGCAGAGCTTCGCTTCGGAGGGGTAGGCATCTCCGACGGAGAGCGAGTCTTCTGCGATTACGTCCGTCATGCGCTCAACGAGCGAACGGCGGTCGCCCTCTCGAACTACGCGCCACCCGATCCCGGGGGCGGACTCGACAATGCCGTCAGCTTCAAGGACCTTGAGGGCACGGCGAATCGTGTTTCGCGAGACGCCGTGTGAGTTCACCAAGTCCGACTCTGACGGCAACGGGTTGCCTTCAGAATGCGTCTGAATGTCGCTTCGCAGACGCTCTGCGATCGCCAGGTAGGTCCCGCGCGGACTGGCCTCCGACATTTCGGCCCCCTTACGTCAGTCCATCTTCAACTGTGGGTCCGTCTCCGCATACGCGAGGAACAGATCCCTAGATGCAACTTTCTAGGCAAGCCTAAGGGGTCTTCCCTGCACATGGGGCCAGGTAGTTTGCGTGGTCATGATCTAGGCGCGCTCGAGGTCCATACCTGTCTGCGAGCGTGGGGAGGCAAGTCATCGGAGCGAGCTAGCTGTACCGATCACGAGCGTTGTTCACGCTTACAGGCTTGATCATGACGAAGAGCTCCGGTGTGGTGGAGCTCTCTAGCATTGCACCGCACGAAGGTCTTCGCGTCCCACGCTTTGCCCGGCTGACCATTCACGGCAGACAGCTGTTGGTCGAACGTGTCCGAAATTTTGCTTGGGGTCGCTGGTCTTACTGTCCGAAAATTCCGTCATGAATAGTGTTGCCTGGCGACTCAATACGGTACCCAGGTCGACCGCTCCCTGTGGAGTGCAACAGGGCAGGAGACGACTGGCACGGCCAGGCGTACTGCCCGCCGAGCATGCAGGGGTGAAGTGCTGACAGGTCGCGATCGAGAAAGGATGCGAAGGGCCATGCGGGGCACCGCGAACCGGTTAGTGCCCCAATCAGATCGTCAGAGATCGATCGCCATGCGAGAGTCAAGCACATCTGTAATAGAAGCCAGAGCGGTGAGCTGGGATTTCTCTCTGCGATAGAAACTCGAAGCCAGCTCGTTCTGGCGCCTCAGCGAAATCTTCCCGTTCGCATCCACCGGAATCGTCACTTGCACGTTAGTCTTCACGTTCCGCAGGCTGGCTCGAAATACTCGGTCAAAACCATAGGTGTTCCGAGTCGTGCGCAAGTAGGCCAACAGGTAGGCGGGATCAAGTCGACTATCCAAGATCTCAGCGCGTCCGCAGTGGTCCGTGGTTGCGAAGCGCTCGCCAGCCGGAATGAAGTTCCAATCAAAGATTCCGTCGATTCCCCACAGCAATGACGAGTATTTGAATTCTTGCAGGTTTGATGCTTTAACATGACCAAAAATACTGCGAGCGTTCGCACTGTAGACGGGGATCCCGTCTGGGACATGCTGGCTACGCAGCACGCGATTCCCAATAGACAGGCGGAAGAAGCTCTCGTTGTCAAGATTGATCGCGATGCTGGGAGGGTCGCAGAAAAATGGAGAAGTGGCCCTGTCGAGGGTTTCGTGAACTTCACGAAGTCGCGCTTGTGCCGCTTCGATGCGCCGAAGCTTGGCCCCTATCTCTTTCATCCGGGCGAGGTCGATATTACCTGTCGAAGTGCTGGGAATCCGAATCACTTGCTCTAGTGCAGTCTGCGGGTAGATTTTGGTGTACTCATTAAGGCGTCCGTCCACCCGGCGGCCTACCGCAGCCGCTACAAGTTGAGGCTCCATGGCGAATCGGAGATACGTCAGGTCCGCCTGATCGATAACGGGCTTAGGGATAAGTACGCCGCGGTCCCGGTTTGCGGAAAACCGACCTTCAACCTCTTGTACGCGCCCGCCGTAGCCATTCATGACCCAAGTGAGAAAGCGTCCGTCGAATTCGTACTCGTCCACATAGCCGAATGGCCTTACAAGGGAGGCTGAGAATACTGGATACGGGCCGGGGTGCGCATCCATGTAATCCCGAATGAACTTAGCCCTCCCATTCACGGCTTCAAATAGGTCACCAATGGGGAATTCCGCGTAGGTCGTCACTCCAGCTCCTTCAACAGATCATCCAGGGCTGTGCGGGCGTCACCGATTAGAGCCCGAAAGGCATCTTGGTCTACCTCGAAGATCTCCTCAACCACTCCGAGGTCGACTTTCTCTTCATGGGTCCAACTGCGGTCTACCAGCCAGTTGGAGAGTCCGTCGAAGTTTGACCAATCGATGATTTTGCAGCGAGGATCCGAAGGGCTATAGCTCGCAGGGGCGGCTTTGAAGTATGCAAACTCTCGTACCATCGAGTGCAGGTCATTCGCCTCGATCGCCACTCGGCGCGTATCCCTGGATTCGCCGATCTCAGACACGATATAGGTAAAGATCGGCGATTTCTGTTCCCCTGGAGAAGTCTTCTTCTTCAAGCCAAGGATATATGTCTTTTTGGGAGTTGAGTAAAAGGTTCTACTCGGCAGTGCCGCCACACATAGAACCTCACACTCCTCCGTGATGTAGGCAAGGATCGGTTCCTGATTGAGTAGTCCATCAGGAACCACAACGAATGCCTGACCGCCGGGCTTAAGGTGGCGAATGATCCACTGAATTGCGAGAGACTCGGTTCCTCTACCGCCAGCGGTGTAGTAGTTACTCAGAGAGGAAGCTTCAATCGCATTCTTGATGCTGGCTGACCCGCTCGTCACGTATGGAGGGTTAGTCAGAATCAGGTCATAGAGCTCGTCCTCATCTACACGCTCATAGGTTCCCAGGTTTGAGCGAATGAGCCTGAATACCGAGTTGAAAGCGTTGTTTGAGAACTCCTTCAAGTATGCTTCAGAATGGTACGCAGTCAAAAGGTCAGAAAGATACACGAGCATGTTGGCTTTTGCCAGAATGATCGTGCGCTCATCGTCCTTCTCGTCTGATCCCTTATCGTAGCCGCGGATTTTAATTCGAGGCTTCACTTTCCCATTATTGGGAACAAACTGGTCTGTCAGATTCTGATTCTCGGCGATTGCTTCGAGGAGGAATCCGCCCACTCCACAGAAGGGATCGCAGAGGCTATCGCCATCGCGAAGCGTATGAGCGTTGGACATGCGTACGATTGCCTGCACTACATTGCGCGGTGTGAAGTATTGGCCCAGTGAGCGGATTCCGGCCTGCTGACGGAGAAAGGACTCGTAGAGGCGTGTCTTGAACTGATGATCGATGTACTCGAGAGATCCGTTTCCGTCGTCGTATTCCTGGAAGGATCGGATTACCTCACCAAAAAGGCTAGCCTGTGCGAAGTTGGGGTTACCGGCCTCGTTGACGAAGATAGTTCCATTGATGACCGTGGTTTGGTCTTCCCCCTTGGGGAAAAGCTTCCGAATGCGGTCGCGGGTAATGTTCCCGTAATGGTGCAGTGCACTATTATCGCCTTCGGTTGCGAGCAGTTCTACTATCTTGCGGAATGAGTAATTACCGGTTAGTACTCCGATGTCGCTCAAGAACTTAAAGAGAAGGATTTCAACAACGTTGTAAAGGCACTTTTCCGGTTCCTTGCCTGTATTGATCCAGATCTTTTGCCAGACTGTCTTGGCCAATCCGCTGGGATCAATAATGTGATGCTCTGTGAGTGCGTTGTTCTCCTCGGTCAAGCTCGAGTCTGCCAGGTTGATTATTTCGACGATCCTGGCTTCGGATTCCAGGGTGATCGACTGATCGTCGATCTTGGTGATATCGAAATGGAATGTAAGCGGATTACCGTTCTCGTCCAGTACGGGTTTCTCAGTTAGTGCGTTATACCAATAAGATTTCTTCCCGTCGGTGATAATCAGGAGCTTACATACTGCCCTTGCGATGGGGCTGTAGTGCTTAACAACTCCGGATAGTTTGGCTTTGGTGAGCTCTTTCGGCTGCTTTGCCTCGATTACCGCCTTGATTCCCCCCATGGGTAGGAAGACGATGCCATCGGGCTTGCGGAGAAGTTCATCGTCTGCCAGCTTTGAGCGGACGAACTTACTCTTCCGTAGTTGCGAGAGGGTGGTGCTTCCAAGGGTCAGGTAGCCGAACCGACCCAGCTTCCTCGCGTTGCGCAGTACCAGGTCCTCGCTCATCGCCATTCCAGTCGTATGCCAGGTAAGTGTGGAGTCCGCAGAGTCTTGCACGATCCCCGGCAGCGCCACAAGTCGCTCGGGATATGTGTCTCACATCTTCTATAAGTGCCTGGCACAGGCAGTGGTCGAGCGACGCAGCGTGCTTCCTCACGGCGTCGACGCGTCGCATGCGCCCCGTGGCCCTCCAGTGGCGTCGCAGCCGCGACGGCAACCAACTGTGCTGGCAGCAACCGCATGCCTACGCTTCCGGTGGCTACGTTCTGCTCACCGTGCCGTGAGAGCTTGGTCGAGGCGCCGGGGCCATGCCCGATACTACCGATCAGAAGTTACAAACCCTTGATGCGTAACAATGCCACTGGAACCCGTGTGGACCACGGCTCCCGAGCCCGGGCGCGAGCCCGGTACGCTGTATCCGATCCGCCCCATGTGGGACTGGGTTGCCCGAACGGCTAAGTGAATGGTCTTGAAGGCCGTTGTGCCCAGCAAACCCCGCGCCAGCCTCCTCGGTAGATGTGAGCACCGGATCCGTCTCAGTTTCCGTCTCGTTCAGTGCCGTTCAGGACCGTTCGGAGGTGGCTGTGCGAGGGGCCACCGGGCGGATCTGAACGGGTGTGCACGGCCTCGGATTTGCTCTGATCTGTCTGTTCAGACCTCGAAAGCGAGTGAGGGTGCAAGCTCTCCGTGGGTTCAAATCCCACCGCTACCGCTCTGAGCACCACGAACGTAGGGCCGGACCCCCAGAGGGTCCGGCCCTACGTCGTGTCCGGGGGTGGACAGGCCGGTCGTGGGCGGGAGTTGGTGGTCCCCCGGGCGTGGGCCGGTGCACGCCGGTGTGGTGCGGCGCGTCGGGGGTGGGGGCGCGCGCCCCGGGGGAAATCCGCGCGCCCTACCGGTGCTCTCGGGTCGGTGGAAATGATGAGCACACCGCACGCGGACCTGGTGATCCGCGCCCCTGCCTCCGGGCCGGGCGGACCTGCGGCCATGCGGCGGAAGGGGCCCCTGGTGTTGCTTCTCATCTCCCCGGACGGCATCGACGAGGCGCTCGACTGCGCGAAGGCGGCGGAGCACCTCGACATCGTGGACGTCAAGAAGCCCGACGAGGGCTCGCTCGGCGCCAACTTCCCCTGGGTGATCAGGGAGATCCGCGCCGCGGTCCCGGTGGACAAGCCGGTGTCCGCGACGGTGGGGGACGTGCCGTACAAGCCCGGCACGGTGGCGCAGGCGGCGCTCGGCGCGGTCGTCTCCGGTGCCACGTACGTGAAGGTCGGCCTCTACGGCTGTACGACGCCCGACCAGGGGGTCGACGTCATGCGCGCGGTGGTGCGGGCGGTGAAGGAGTACCGTCCCGAGGCGCTCGTCGTCGCCTCCGGTTACGCCGACGCGCACCGTGTCGGCTGCGTCAACCCGCTGGCCGTGCCCGACATCGCCGCCCGTTCCGGCGCCGACGCGGCCATGTTGGACACGGCGGTGAAGGACGGGACGCGGCTGTTCGACCACGTACGGCCGGACGCCTGCGCCGAGTTCGTACGGCTGTCGCACGCGTCCGGTCTGCTCGCCGCCCTCGCGGGCAGCGTGAAGCAGGAGGACGTCGGCCCGTTGACCCGGATCGGTACGGACATCGTGGGTGTACGGGGCGCGGTGTGCGAGGGCGGTGACCGGAACGCGGGGCGTATCCGGCCGCACCTGGTGGCGGAGTTCCGCGCGGAGATGCACCGCCAGGCCAGGGAGTACGCGGCCGGTGTCCCCGCAGCGGGCTGACCACCGTCGCGGCGCCGGTGCCGGCACCACCGCGCGCCGGGCGGCGCGGTTCCCCGTCGTCGACCCGGCCACCGGTGAGCCCTTCGACGAGGCCCCCGACCAGCACCCGGACGAGGTCGACGCCGTCGTCGCCCGCGCCCACCGGGCGTGGCGCGGCTGGCGCGCCGACGCCCCCGCCCGTACGGCCGCGCTGCACGCGGCGGCCGACGCGGTGGAGGCGGCGGGCGGCGACCTCGCGCCGCTCCTCACGCGGGAGCAGGGCAAACCGTTGGCGGAGGCGTACGGGGAGGTGGCCCGTACGGCGGCCCGCCTGCGCTACTTCGCCGAACTGGCCCCGGAGACCCGGCCGATCACCGACGGCCGCCCCGTCCGCGGCGAGGTCCGCTGGCGCTCCCTCGGCCCCGTCGCCGCGATCGTGCCGTGGAACTTCCCCGTCCAGCTCGCGGCGGCGAAGTGCGCGCCCGCGCTCGCCGCGGGGAACACGGTGGTGCTGAAGCCGTCCCCGTTCACGCCGCTGGCGACCCGGTTGCTGGGTACGGTCCTCGCGTCCGTCCTGCCCCCGGACGTCCTGACGGTGGTGACCGGCCGCGAGCCGCTCGGCGCCCGGTTGGCGTCGCATCCGGGCATCCGGCACGTGACGTTCACCGGTTCGGTGCCCGCCGGGCGTGCTGTCGCCGGTGCGGCGGCGGACTCGCTCGCCCGCGTGACCCTGGAGCTGGGCGGGAACGACGCGGCGATCCTGCTGGACGACGTCGAGGTGGAACGGGTCGCGGACCGGCTGTTCTGGGCCGCCTTCCGCAACTGCGGGCAGGTCTGCATGGCGGTCAAGCGCGTGTACGCCCCGGCGCGGCTGCACGCCGAGGTCGTCGAGGCCCTCGCGGAGCGCGCGCGGACGGTCGCCGTGGGGCCCGGCCTCGACCCGGGCACCCGGCTGGGCCCGGTGAGCAACGGCCCGCAGCTCGCCCGCGTCGAGCAGGTCGTACGGCGGGCGTTGGCGGACGGCGCCCGCGCGGCGGCCGGTGGCGGACGGCCGGACCGGCCCGGTCACTTCTTCGCGCCGACGGTCCTCACCCGGGTGCCGCCGGAGAGCGCGGTGGTGACGGAGGAGCAGTTCGGGCCGGTGCTGCCGGTGGTGGCGTACGGGAGCGTCGAGGAGGCCGTGGCGGCGGCGAACGGCACGCGGTACGGCCTTGGCGGCTCCGTGTGGTCCGCCGACCCGGACCGGGCGGAGGCGGTGGTCGACCGGCTCGACTGCGGTACGGCCTGGATCAACCACCACGCCGAACTCTCCCTGGCCCAGCCCTTCGCGGGCACCGGCGACAGCGGGGTGGGTGTGGCGGGCGGGCCGTGGGGGCTGTACGGGAACCTGCGGCCGTTCGTGGTCCACCGCCCGCCGGGGGAGCCGGGAGAGGCGACATGAGGTTCCGGGCGGCCGTACTGCGCGGGTACGAGACGCCGTTCGCCGTCGAGGAGGTGGCCCTCCGCGCGGAGCCCGCCCCCGGCGAGGTGCTGGTGCGGATCGCGGGCTGCGGGATGTGCCGTACGGATCTCGCGGTCCGGCGGTCGGCCGGGCGCAGCCCGCTGCCGGCGGTCCTCGGCCACGAGGGGGCGGGGGTCGTGGTGCGGGTGGGCGCCGGGGGCGGGACGCAGTCCGGGCCGGACGCCGAGCTGCGCGTCGGGGACCATGTCGTGCTGAGCTTCGACTCCTGCGGCCACTGCCCCAACTGCCGTGCCGCCGCCCCCGCTTACTGCGACTCCTTCGCCGCCCTCAACCTCCTCGGAGGGCGCGCGGAGGAGTCGCGGCCGCTCACCGACGCGGCCGGAGGGGCGTTGGCGCCGCGGTGGTTCGGCCAGTCGTCGTTCGCCGAGTACGCGCTCGTACGGGCCCGGAACGCCGTACGGGTCGACCCCGCGCTGCCCCTCGCCCTGCTCGGACCGCTCGGCTGCGGCTTCCTGACCGGCGCCGGAGCGGTGCTGAACGCCTTCCGCGCGGGCCCCGGCGACACGCTCGTCGTCGTCGGCGCGGGCGCGGTGGGCCTGGCCGCCGTGCTGGCGGCGACGGCGGCGGGCGCCACGACGGTGGCGGTCGACCGGCACCGCGGGCGGCTGGAGCTGGCCGAACGGTTCGGCGCGACACCGCTGCCCGCCGGGACGCCGGGACTGCCCGAGCGGATACGGCGGTTGACGGACGGCGGCGCGCGGTTCGCGTTGGACACCACCGCCTCGGCCCCGCTCGTCAACGACGCGCTCCGGGCGCTGCGCCCCACCGGCAGCCTGGGCCTGGTGGCGCGGTTCCACACGCCCCTGCCGCTGGAGCCGGGCACGCTGGACCGGGGCCGCGGCATCCGGCACATCTGCGAGGGCGACGCCGTACCGGCCCTGCTGATACCCCGGTTGACCCGGCTGTGGCAGGCCGGACGCTTCCCCTTCGACCAACTGATCCGCACGTACGCCCTGGACGACGTCAACGAGGCCGAACGCGACTGCGAGGCGGGCCGGGTGGTCAAGCCGGTCCTCGTCCCGGACGGCGCGGCACCAGGCGGCGCGGGGCCGTACGGCGGGGCACCGTACGGCGCGGCCCGGTGAGTGCGGCCCGGTGAGCGCGGCGTACGACGGCCGCCGCCCGTACGACCGACCCGCCGTCGTCGCATCCGACGGGCGCGCCACCGCGTCCCACCAGCAACGGCACCACACATTCGACCAGCGGGACTCCCGAAGTCCCGCTTCCGTCAACGGAGGAGACATGACCGACACGGCGCCACCGCTCCCGGACCGGGACGGCGTACACGGGGGCGTGGGCCTGACCGCGCTGCTCGTCGCCGCGGCACGGGCGATCGAGACGCACCGCCCCGACAGCCTCGCGCGCGACGTCCACGCGGAGCACTTCGTACGGGCCGCCCCGGCGTGCGCGCGCTGGCCGGTGCACCCCGACCAGGTGCCGGACGGTGACGCCGACCCGCTGTGGGGCCGGTTCGCCCGGTACTTCGGCCTGCGGACCAGGGTCCTCGACGACTTCGTCCTCCGCTCCGTCCGTACGGGCGGGCGCCAAGTGGTCCTGCTGGGCGCCGGGTTGGACACCCGGGCATTCCGGTTGGACTGGCCGTCCGACTGCGTGGTCTACGAGTTGGACAGGCCGGGCGTGCTGGACTTCAAGCACCGTGTGCTCGCGGACCCGCCGGCGGCCCCGGCGGTGAAGCGCGTCCCCGTACCGGTCGACCTGCGGGACGACTGGACCGCCGCGCTGACCGCCGCCGGATTCGACCCGGCCGCGCGCAGCGTCTGGCTCGCGGAGGGGCTGCTGTTCTACCTGCCGAGCCACGCCGAGACCTGCCTGATGGAGACCGTCGACCGGCTGACGGCCGGGGGCGGCGCCCTGGCGTACGAGGCGAAGGTGGAGGAGGACCTGAGGGCGTACCGCGACAGCTCGATCTACACGGCGGCGCGGGAGCGCATCGGCATCGACCTGCTGGATCTCTTCGAGGAGGGGCCGCGGCCGGACTCCACCGTCGACCTGACGGCCAGGGGCTGGTCCACCACCGTGCACACGCCCTTCGACTTCACCCGCCGCCACGGCCGGGGCCCGCTGCCCGAGCCGAACGACGCGCTGGAGGGCAACAGATGGGTCTTCGCGCACAAGACCCGGATGTGAGGCGGGAGCGGGCGGCCTCCGTACGGGTACGCGCCCCGGACGGGTACGGGTACGGGTACGGGCGCGGGTCGGGGGAGGTCAGCGGGCCGGGGTGGGCCCGTGGCGAGGCGTGCGCTCACTCCGGGGTGTCGAGCATCTGCCGCAGAATGCGCCGGAGCTCCGTGCGGTCCCGCGGTGTGACGCGCGCCAGCCTGCGGTCGAACTCGGCGGCGAGCGCCGCGAGTGCGCGCTCGCGGGCGGTCTCGCCCTCGGTGGTGAGGACGAGCCGGTGCCGCCGCAGGTCCTCGTCGTCGATCTCGCGCCGCAGGAAGCCCTTCGCGACGAGGTTGCGCACGTAGACCGTCATGCTCGCCTTGGGGATCATCAGCGCCGCGGCGAGCTCGGCCGGGTACGGGGAGGCGGTCACCTCGGCGAGGACGAAGAACTCCTTGGTCTCCAGGCCCAGTTCGGCCAGTTCCGCATGGCAGGCGTCCATGGTGACGCTCAGCAGGCGCTGGTTGAGCGTCCACAGCTGTGCCCCGTCGGCCGTCACGTGGGTCCTCCGTTCCCAGGTGGTACCGTTCTGAACTAGTTCGAAACTGTACCAAGTGCTGCTTCGAGCATGACAAGTATCGAGCGGCCCCCGACGTGAAGGGCACCACCGGATGATCCGCCACCTCACCATCCCGCGCGGGCCGATCGAGCTCGCCGCCGACCTGCACCTCCCCGACACCGACACCGAAACCGGCCCCGGCCCCGACGCCGAACCCGCCCCGGCCCGTACGGTCGTGCTCGCCACCCCCGGCAGCAGCGTCAAGGAGCAGATCGGCGCGGAGTACGCGTCCCGCCTCGCCGCCCGCGGCATCGCCGCGCTCGTCTTCGACCCCGCCCACCAGGGGCGGAGCGGCGGCGAACCACGCGACCTGGAGGACCCGTACCGCCGCGGCGAGGACCTCTCGTACGCGATCGACGCGCTGCCCACCCTCCCCGGCGTCGACCCGGAGCGCGTCGGCGTCCTCGGCATCTGCGCAGGTGGCGGCTACGCCGTGCACACCGCGCGTACGGACCACCGCATCAGGGCCGTCGGCACGGTCGTCCCCGGCGACATGGGCACCTCCTTCCGCGGCTTCCAGCCGGACGGCGCCGCGGCGGCGCTCGACGCGATGGCCGACGCGCGTACGGAGGAGAACCGCACCGGCCGGGAGGTCCGCGTCCCGTGGCTGCCCGACACCCCGGCGGAGGCCGTCGCGGAGGGGCTGACCGACCTGGACACCACGCAGGCGGTCACGTACTACCGTACGGAGCGCGGCGGCCACCCCCGCTCCACCAACCGCCGCCTCGCGCGCGGCGATTCGCTGCTCCTGGGGTACGACGCCTACCACCTCGTCGACCCGCTCATGACCCAGCCGCTCCAGGTCGTGCTGGCCGGGCGTCGGGGCAACACCGGCTCGTACGAGTCGGGCATGCGGCTGTGGGAGCTGGCGCCGAACCCGGTCGACCTGATGGTGATCGAGGAGGCGGGGCACTACGAGATGTACGACGAGCCCGCGTACGTCGACGCCGCCGTGGACCGCCTCGCGGCGTTCTACACCCGCCACCTCTGACCGCCCGCCCCGCCCACCGGCCCGCGCGCCCACCCGCCGGGGGTGCGTCCGTTCGATGAGGTGACGGTCCGACGCCGCGGCTCGTGGCGGGACAGAACCCGGACATTCACACGATCATTTGAAGATGGTTCCGGCCGTAGTGTCGATCACGTCAGCAGGACCCAGCCGTCACCAGCAGTAGTGGAGTCTCCGATGCGTGCACGTATGTCTTCCCGTCCCGCCCGTCTTGTCCTGGCCGCCGTCGCGGCGCTGGCGCTCGCCGGTGGGGCCGCCGCCACGGCGACCGCCGCCTCGTCCGCCACCTCCGGTGGGGTGGAGCCCACGTGCGGGACGAACGACCTGGACTTCTCGGTGAGTGAGAAGTCGCAGGCGGGTGGCTACTACCAGATCACGGCGAAGGCGAAGCCGGGGGTCACGTGCTGGTTGGAGGGTGTGTACCCGTCGGCGTCGTTCGGTTCGTCGGCGGACAGCGAGGTGTCCCCGGCGCAGCAGGCGGTGTCGGACAGCGTGCGGCTGACGGGTGACACGGAGGCGTACGCGGGGATCAACCCGAAGCCGGTGAACGAGGACGGCGGCTTGCAGTACGACTTCCTGCACCTGTCGCTGCTGGGCGACACGACGCACTCGGTGACCCTCGAACTGCCGAGCACCGCCACCGTGATCGACCCCATCGCCACCAACTGGCACGCCGACGCCTCCGACGCCGTCCCCTTCCCCAACTGACCGCGCACGCCCGTACGTGATGCCGCCGCACGGCGGCACGCGTCACGCGGTGTGCAGGATCTGGATCAGGTTGCCGCAGGTGTCGTCCAGGACCGCCGTGGTGACCGGCCCCATCGTCAGCGGCTCCTGCGTGAACCGCACGCCGAGCCCGCTCAGCCGCTCGTACTCCGCCCGCACGTCGTCCACGGCGAACGAGGCCGCGGGGATGCCGTCGTTCACGAGCGCCGTCTTGTACGGGGGTACGGCGGGGTGGCCGGAGGGTTCGAGCAGCAGTTCCGTCCCCTCGGGGGCGTCCGGTGAGACGACCGTCAGCCAGCGGTCCGTACCCAGCGGGACGTCGTGCTTGGGCAGGAAGCCGAGCACGTCGGTGTAGAAGCGCAGGGCGACCTCCTGGTCGTCCACGTGCACGGTGGTGAGGTGGATCCTCATGGTGTGCCCTCCGGGGCTTCGGGTGTACGGGATGTTGCCGGGGCGGATGTGTCGGGTGGGGTGGACGCGCGGGGGCGCAGCCACCGGGTCGCGATGACTTCCAGGGGGCCGGTGTTGAGGTCGTGGAACTTGTAGCGGCCCTCGCGCCGCGTACGGACCAGGTCGGCGGCTTCGAGTACGGCGAGGTGCTGGCTGACCGCCTGCCGGGACAGGCCCAACCCGTGTTTCGTCAGCAGCCGCGCGCAGATCTCGAACAGCGTCTGGCCGTCCCGTTCCACCAGCTCGTCCAGGACGTGTCGGCGGGTGGGATCGGCGAGTGCCTTGAAGACATCCTCCGTCATGGGAGCCACCATAGGCAAGTGGTGACTTGCCTATCAAGGGCTGTCGGGGGTGCCTCGTGGACGGCCCGCGCGGGACGGGGGCGGGGGTGCGGGTCGGGGTCGGGAGGGCGGTCCGGCGGGCAAGGGGCCCTGGAATCCCCGGGCTTCGTCCCACCCGAACTGCTCCGGGCCCGTGGCGCTCTGGTTAGACTCGCGCGATCGCACAGGGGGTGCGGGGGCCGTTGTGGAGGGCAAGTCGAAGTGGACATAAAGAAGGTCGCGCAGTACATCCTCGTCGTCTTCGTGCTGTACACGATCATCAACTCACCGGAGCGGGCCGCCGACCTCGTCCAGGTGGGCTTCGAGGGCATCTCGGACGCGGCCGAGGGTGTCGGTGACTTCATGACCGAACTCATCAAGTGACGACCGCCGGTCCGCCACCGGCTCCCCGCGCGGCGACCCCGTGGGCCCGCGCCCGCCCCCGTACGCGCGCCCGGCCGCCCGTACGCGCCAACTGACGCCCGCCGTACCGGCGTAGCGTCCTTCGCCGTACCCGCCTCCCGGCTCCTTCCGCGCCCCCGTCCGCGCCGCCGTCGCGCGGGGTGCCCCCGTGCTCCCGCGTACGGCGCTTCGCGCGCGCCGTGCGGCCCGCGTGAGCCCGCACCCCTGTTCGGCGTGCGAGTGGCCCAACTGGCCAGCAACACGGAATGACTCGGTGCTTGCACACTGTGCACATGTCTTGTGATGCTATGACCGCTTTTGCCAGAGATGGATCACGTGGACCGCGACCGCGAAGGGGTGGTGGCTGAGTGGACAGCTCCCCGACCCTGCCTCAGGTGGCGCCGCCCCCGGCGTCGCCGGGGGGCGCACCCCGTAGCCGGAGCGCCGCCGCGCGCGCCTTGACGCAGGTGCTGTTCGAGCAGCTGAAGGACCAGACGCCGGGTACGGCCGAGCACACCCGGGTGCGCGAGGCGCTCGTCGAGGTGAACCTCCCGCTGGTGCGCTACGTCGCCGCGCGCTTCCGCAGCCGCAACGAGCCGATGGAGGACGTCGTCCAGGTCGGCACCATCGGTCTGATCAACGCGATCGACCGGTTCGACGCCGAACGCGGCGTGCAGTTCCCGACGTTCGCCATGCCCACGATCGTCGGGGAGATCCGCCGCTACTTCCGCGACAACGTGCGCACCGTGCACGTCCCCCGGCGCCTGCACGAGATGTGGGTGCAGGTCAGCGCCGCGACCGAGGATCTGACGGTGCTGCACGGGCGGTCTCCGACGACGGCCGAGATCGCAGAACGGCTGAATCTCGCCGAGGAGGACGTCCTCGCCTGCATCGAGGCCGGGCGCTCGTACCGGGCGACCTCGCTGGAGGCGGCCCAGGAGCGCGAGGACGGGCCGCCCGGACTGCTCGACCGGCTCGGCTACGAGGACCCGGAGCTGGACGGCGTCGAGCATCGCGATCTCGTACGTCACCTGCTGGTACAGCTCCCGGAGCGGGAGCAGCGCATCCTGCTGCTGCGCTACTACCGGAATCTGACGCAGTCGCAGATCAGCGTCGAACTGGGCGTCTCGCAGATGCACGTCTCCCGGCTGCTGTCGCGCAGCTTCGCGCGGTTGAGGGCGGCGAACCGCATCGACGCGTAACCGGATCGAGTGAGCTGGTTCCAGCCGAGGTGGCGCCGGTCGGCAAAATTTTGTCGACTTGGCGCTACGTCGCGTTGCTGACTTGTGACATTCTGCGAGAGCTGCGTTTGCCGTGGCGGCGCTTCCGGTATTCAGGGGGAGGTGCCTCCCTCAACCGAGGGCGCCGCCCGACCCGTCCGCGACCTCTAGGGGGTGGCATGTCCGTAGAATTGGGCAGCTCGAAGGTGCTCTCCGAGAACACGACCGCCGACGCTTCCCGCGTTGTTCCCGAAGTCTCCGAGGACCTCGCGGTTCCCGAGCCCCGGCAGCCCGCCGCGGCCGGTGCCGCGATCGACACCCGCACCCTCTCCCGCTCCCTGTTCCTGCGGCTGGCAGCCCTCGACATGGACAGCCCGGAGCGCACGTACGTCCGCGACACCCTGATCGAGCTGAACCTCCCCCTCGTGCGCTACGCGGCGGCCCGCTTCCGCAGCCGCAACGAGCCGATGGAGGACATCGTCCAGGTCGGCACGATCGGTCTGATCAAGGCGATCGACCGCTTCGACTGCGAACGGGGCGTGGAGTTCCCGACGTTCGCGATGCCGACCGTCGTCGGGGAGATCAAGCGCTTCTTCCGGGACACCTCCTGGTCGGTACGGGTCCCGCGGCGCCTCCAGGAGCTGCGCCTCGCCCTCACCAAGGCGAGCGACGACCTCTCGCAGACGCTCGACCGGTCCCCGACGGTGCCCGAACTCGCCGCGTGCCTCGGGGTGTCGGAGGAGGACGTGGTCGACGGCCTGGCGGTGGGGAACGCGTACACCGCCTCGTCGCTGGACACGCCCGCAGCCGAGGAGGACGGCGGCGAGGGCTCGCTCGCGGACCGACTCGGCTACGAGGACACCGCGTTGGAGGGCGTGGAGTACCGCGAGTCCCTGAAGCCGCTGCTGGCCAAACTCCCCGCGCGGGAGCGGCAGATCATCATGCTGCGCTTCTTCGCGAACATGACGCAGTCGCAGATCGGCGAGGAGGTCGGCATCTCGCAGATGCACGTCTCCCGGCTGCTGACCCGTACGCTCGCGCAACTCCGCGAAGGGCTGATCGCGGAGAGCTGAGGACGTGCGCCGTACGGGATGGCGTGTACGGGGTGCCGGTGCGGACCGGCGTCGCGTACGGGGCCGGCATCCCGTACGGATTCGGGAGGCCCGGGGGACCGGGCGACCCGGGGGCAGGGAGACCTGGGGGCCGTAGGGCCCGGGTGGGTCAGGAGAGCGCGAGCCACGCGACGGCCGCGACGACCGCCACCACGGCGACGACGCCGACGATCAGACCGATACGCGGGCCCGACGAGCCCTGGACCGCGGCCGGACGCTGCGGACCGCCCTCGTCGACGAAGGCGCGGAACATCTGCGTGCTGCCCGCGGGGTCCGGAGTGCCCTGGGGGTTCTGCGGTGCGTTCGGGTTGTGAGCCATAGGGCAGGACACTAGCGAACGTGGTGGGGGCCCGACAGTCCGGTCCGCGCCCCGCGCGTACTTGACCGGGGCTTGGGGTGGAGCACGCGCACTCTTTGTTGAATGTTTGCCTCGGATGCCCGGATTGAACTTGCCTGTAGCAACTAACCGGTCTTACGGTTGCCTAAAGCAACAAAATCCGGAGGGTGACCCGTGACAGCAGGCCGAGCCGAGTTCAGGGAGCTCGCCCGGCAGCTCCGATCCGTCCACGCCGTCAACCGCGAGCTGGCCCGGCAACTGCCGTCCGAATGCCCTCCCGCCTCCGCCGGACTCCTGTCCCTGCTGCGCAAGCACGGCGAGATCCGGATGAGCGAACTCACCGAACTCCTCGGCATCGACATGTCGGTCACCAGCCGCCATGTCGCCCACGCCGCCGAGCGGGGCTGGCTGGAACGCCTCCCCGATCCGCACGACGGCCGGTCGCGACTGCTCCGGCTGACCGAGAGCGGCGACCGCCAGCTCGACGACCTCTCCGAACGGGCCACCGAAACGCTCGCGCACCACCTGTCCGACTGGCCGGACGACGACGTCGCGGCACTGAACGCACTGCTGGACCGGCTGCGTACGAGCTTCTGCCCCGCTCAGATTCCCACCGCACGAGACTCACGCACCAAGTAAGGAAGCAATGGCCACCCCCACACCCTCAGGTGTGCACGAAGCCGGAGCAGCCCGGCCCGAGTCCATATCCGGCGCCGGGCCGGCGTCCGGTTCCGCGTCCGCCCCCTCGACGGGCTCGTCCGGTGCCGGTTCCGGCCCGAACGGCTCCGGCCCGAACGGCTCCGGGCACGGCGGCAAGCACGCGGCGCACGCCGCCTCCGGCGGCCACGCCCCCATGACGCACAAGCAGATCATGGAGGCGCTGTCCGGGCTGCTGCTCGGCATGTTCGTCGCGATCCTGTCGTCCACGATCGTCTCGACCGCGCTGCCCGAGATCATCTCGGACCTCGACGGCAGCCAGAGCTCGTACACCTGGGTGGTCACCGCCACCCTGCTGACCATGACCGCGTCGACCCCGCTCTGGGGCAAGCTCGCGGACCTGACCAGCAAGAAGATGCTGGTCCAACTCGCCCTGGTGATCTTCGTGCTGGCGTCGGCCGGCGCGGGACTGGCGCAGAACACCGCGACGCTGATCGGCTTCCGCGCCGTCCAGGGCATCGGCATGGGCGGGCTCACCGCCCTGGCCCAGATCATCATGGCGGCGATGATCTCGCCGCGTGAGCGCGGCCGTTACAGCGGCTACCTCGGCGCGACCTTCGCCGTCGCCACCGTCGGCGGCCCGCTCCTCGGTGGCGTCATCACCGACACCGAGTGGCTCGGCTGGCGCTGGTGCTTCTACGCGGGCGTGCCGTTCGCCGTCCTCGCGCTGACCGTCCTCCAGAAGACGCTGCACCTGCCGGTCGTCAAGCGGCAGGGCGTGAAGATCGACTGGCTCGGCGCGTTCGTCTTCGCGGCGGCCGTCTCGACGCTGCTGATCTGGGTGACGCTGGCGGGCGACGAGTACGACTGGATGTCCTGGCAGACGTACTCGATGGTGGGCGGCGCGTTCGTGCTGGCGCTGCTGTTCGTCTTCATCGAGACGAAGGCCAAGGAGCCGATCGTCCCGCTGCGCCTCTTCCGGAACCGGACGATCACCCTCGCGTCGCTCGGCTCGCTGTTCGTGGGTGTGGCGATGTTCGGGGCGACGGTCTTCCTCAGCCAGTACTTCCAGCTGGCGCGCGGCAAGTCGCCGACGATGTCCGGGCTGATGACGATCCCGCTGATCGCGGGCCTGTTCGTGTCGTCGACGGTCTCCGGCCAGATCATCACCCGTACGGGACGCTGGAAGGCGTGGCTGACCGCGGGCGGCGTCCTGCTCACCGCCGGGCTCGGGCTGCTGGGCACGATGCGCTACGACACCCCGTACTGGCACGTGGCCGTCTTCATGGCGCTGCTCGGCCTCGGCGTCGGCATGATGATGCAGAACCTGGTCCTCTGCACGCAGAACCAGGTCGACGTCTCCGACCTCGGCGCGGCCAGCTCCGTGGTGGCCTTCTTCCGCTCGCTGGGTGGCGCCGTGGGCGTCTCCGCCCTGGGCGCGGTGCTCGGTCACCGCATCACCGAGTACACCCGTGAGGGCTTCGTCGACGCGGGCATCGACCCCCGCGCGGCGATGGGCGGCGGTGGCGGCTCCATCCCCGACGTCGGCAGCCTCAAGGAGCCGGTGCGCTCGATCATCGAGAGCGCCTACGGGCACGGCATCGGTGACGTCTACCTCTACTCGGCGCCGATCGCGTTCCTCGCGCTGGTCATGGTCGTGTTCATCAAGGAGGTACCGCTCCAGACCAAGTCCGCGATGGAGCAGGGCCGTCCGGACGCCGACGGCGCGCCCGCCGGGTCCGACGCGGACCGGCAGGAGGACGGGCACGGGGCACCGCACGGGGCGCACGCCGCCCCCGCGCGCGGCGCCGAGCCGGCCGACCCGGCGCGGGCGCCCGAGCCCGCGGCGCTGGCCGTCGAGGTGCCGCCCGCGACGGCGTTCACGCCCGCCGACCCGGCGGGCGACGCGGTGGCCGACCCGGCGCCCGCGCCCGTGGGCGGGGGTGTGGCGGTGCGCGGCACCGTACGGGACGCCACGGGTGAACCGCTCGTCCGCGCCACCGTCACGCTGATCTCGCTCAGCGGCCGCCAGCTGGCCCGTTCCGTGGCGCACACCGACGGGCTGTTCGCGCTGGACGCGCCCGCGGTCGGCTCGTACGTGCTGATCGCCGCCGCCGACGGCTTCCAGCCGCAGGCCACGACCGTGCTGGTGGGTGAGGGCGGGCTCGCGCACGACGTGCTGCTCACCGGTACGAGCGGGCTCAGCGGCGTCGTACGCGGCACCGCCGACGGGAAGCCGGTGGCGGACGCCATGGTCGTGGTGACCGATGTGCGCGGCGAGGTCGTCGCCACCGGGAAGACCGCCGAGCGCGGCGACTTCGCCTTCCAGGAGCTGGTCACCGGCGCGTACACGGTCGCCGTCAACGCGGACGGCCACCGTCCCGCCGCCCGGCCCGTCGAGGTCGGCGGACAGGGCGTCACCCGGGTCGAGGTCGCGCTGCGGCCCGCCGCCCGGGTGCGCGGCACCGTACGCGGCGGCGGCGACCGCCGTCCGCTGCCGGACGCGCGGGTGACGCTCGTCGACGCCGACGGGAACGTCGTCACCAGCGCGACCACCGACGACGACGGGCACTACGCGTTCACCGACCTGGACGCGGGCGAGTACACCGTCGTCGCCAGCGGCTACCCGCCGGTGGCGGGTGCGCTCACGGTGGACGGCCACGGTGTCGACGGCCACGACGTGGAGCTGGGCCACCCCGAGGTGTGACCGGGGCGGTCGGGGGCGGGTACGGCGGGCGCGGACAGCGCGGCCGTACCCGCCCCCCGCGTTGTCACCGGCGCCTGGGAAAATCACCGGGACCGGCGGGACCGGACGGAAGAAGGAGAGACAGCTGATGTCAGGCGTACGCGCGCAGATCCGGACCCGTGACGGCTGGCCGCTCCAGCACGCGGTGCTCACCGTCACCGACACGGCGGGGGCGCAGGTGCTGCGGGCGGTGGCGGACGACGACGGGACCGTACGCGTACGGGAGTCGCTGCCCGCGGGTTCGTACACCGTCCTCGTCACCGCCGTCGGCTTCGCCCCGGCGGCCTCCACCGCGCTCGTGGCCCGTTCCGGCCGTGCCGAGCTGGGCACGCTGGTGCTGGAGCGGCAGGGCGGTTCGGAGCTGCCGCCGCCCGGACCCTGGACCATCGACCCGGCGCACTCGCGGGTCGCGGCGACCGCGCAGCACCTGGGGATCTCCAGCGTGCACGGGCGGTTCACGGAGCTGAGCGGGCGGATCGACGTGGCCGAGGTGCCGGAGAGATCCGGTGTCGCGGCGAAGATCAGAGCGGCCAGCATCGACACGGGCAGCGAGATGCGGGACCGGCACATCCGCTCGTCGGACTTCCTGAACGTCGCGGAGTACCCGGAGATCACCTACCGCGCGAGCGGTGTCGAGGCCGTGGGCCCGTCCCGGTGGACGGTGCGCGGGGAGCTGTCGATGCACGGCGTCGTACGGGAGGTGCCGCTCGACCTGACCTGCCTCGGCACGGGGCCGGACGCGGAGGGGGCGTTGCGTACGGCGTTCCGCGCGACGGCCGAGCTGCGGCGCCACGACTTCTCGATGAACTACAACCAGGTGGTGGCCGCCGGGATCGCCGCGATCGGCACCACGTTGAAGGTGGAGCTGGACATCCAGGCGGTGCAGGGCGAGGCGCTGCCCGCGGGCGGCGCGGCGGGGGCCGCCGGGGCGAGCGGCGTCGACCTCGCGGGGGACGCGCCGTAGCCGTCGCGGCGGAAGCCGTACGCGGGGTGCCGTACGCCGGGTGCCTCACGTCCCGTTCGGGCCGGGGCGCATCGCCTCGATGCCCGCGACGACGCAGTCCAGCGCGACCGCGAAGTCCCGGTCGCGCAGCTCCTCGACGCCGCCCTCGCCGGGGGCGGCGGTCACGAGCAGCGAGTGCGCGTACTCGGGCCGGTCGCGCACCTTCGCGTGGACGGCACCGGCGAACTCGTCCGGGGTGAGGCCCGTCTCCGCGCGGCGGTTGTTCCAGTTCGCCTCGACGCCCGCGAAGCCGATCACGAACTGGAACAGCGCCGCCATCGCGCCCGCCAGCAGCGGCTCGGGCAGCCCCGTACGCCGGGTGACGCGCCGCGCGGCCTCCGCGAACTCCATCGCGCGCGGGCCGATGTTGAGGTAGCCGCCCATCAGCCGGGACAGCCACGGGTGGCGGTCGAACATCGCGCGGTACGAGGTGGCGAGCCGCCGCAGCTGGTCCTGCCAGGGGGTGTCCGTGTCGGCCGGGTCGGGCAGTTCGATCTCCCCGGCGACGGCGTCCATGGCGAGTTCGAGGACGTCGTCCTTGCCGTCCACGTACCAGTACACGGACATCGCCGTGACGCCCAACTCGCCCGCCAGGCGGCGCATGGAGAACTTCGCGAGCCCCTCGGCGTCGAGCAGCCGTACGGCCGCCTCCGTGATCCGGCCCCGGTCGAGGCCGCCGGGCTGGTCGGGGCCGCTGACCTGGTCGGGGCCGCCGGGCCCGCCGGGCGCCGCGTCGCGCGCCCCGTCCGCGCGGCCCCGCGCGGGCGCGCGGCGGCGGGACGCGGGGCGGTCCTCCAGCCACACGCTGGTCCGGGGCGCGGGGCCGGTGCGGGGGTCGGACGCCATGGCGGGCTCCTTCGGGACGGTACGGGCACCGGGCCCCGTACGCGCCGGTCCCGGGGCGCAACCGATGCTATGCGGAGGGGGCCCGCGCGGCCGGGCACGCCGTACGCCGCCGCGCGCTGCCTCACGTACGGGCCGGTGCCCCCGCCCGTTCCGCGCGGTGGAGGAGGGCCGCGGCGAGGACGCCGCCCGCCAGTACGGCCGCCGCGCCCGCGAGTTGGGCCGTGCCGAGCGCGTCCGCGAACGCGTCGACCGCCGCGCGCCGTTCCGCGCCCGTACGCGCGTCGGCGAGGGCCTCCGGCAGCGAGCCCGCGTCGGCCGTGCCCGGCAGCAGCGCGCCGAACCGGGCGCCGAGGACGGCGCCGAGCACACCGACGCCGAGGCCGTTGCCGAACTCCGCGAGCGTGCCGTTCACCCCGGCCCCGACGCCCGCCCGTTCGGGCGGGATCGCGGACATGACCGCGTTGGCCATGGCGGGCATCGCCAGGGCCGTACCGGCGCCCATCACGACCAGACCGAGCAGCATCCCGTCGTACGAGGCCGCGCCGAGCGTCGCGACCGCCGCGAGCCCGGCGGCCATCGCCCCCATGCCGTGGAGCACGAGGGCCGGGGTGCCGAGGCGGGCGAGCAGGCGGGCGCCGAAGCCGCCGAGGTTGAGGGCGACGGTGGTGAGGGCGAGCGGCGCGGTGCGCAGACCGGCCTCCAACGGGCCGTAGCCGAGGACGAGTTGGAGGTGCTGGGTGAGGAGGTAGAGGGAGCCCGCCATGCCGAAGGCGACGAGGACGCCGCCCGCGACGGCGCCGACGAACCGCTGGTCGCGGAAGAGGCGCAGGTCCAGCACGGGGTGCGGGACGCGCCGCTCCCACAGGACGAACACCGCGAGGAGGCCCGCGCCCGCGGCGGCGGGTACGGCGACGGGGGCGGAGAGCCAGCCGCCGTCGGCCTCGGGCCCGGAGATGATCGCGTACACGACGCCGACCATGCCCACGGTGGAGAGCAGCGCCCCGACGGCGTCCGGGCGCGTGCCGGAGGGGTCGCGGGACTCGGGGACGAGGACGGCGACGCCGACGGCGGCGCACGCGACGACGGGGAGGTTGACGAGGAATATCGCGCCCCACCAGAAGTGGTCGAGGACGAGGCCGCCGACCAGCGGCCCGGCGGCGAACCCGAGGGAGCTGACGGCGCCCCAGACGCCGATGGCCCGGGGGCGTTCGGCGGCGTCGAAGACCTGCGCGACGACGGCGAGGGTCGTGGTCATGAGCAGTGCCCCGCCGACGCCCATGCCCGCGCGCGCGGCGATCAGTTGGCCGCCGGTCCGCGCGCATCCGGCGAGCAGCGAGCCGGTCCCGAAGAGGGCGAGCCCGGCGAGCAGCATCCGCCGCCGACCGTAGCGGTCGGCGGCGTTGCCCGCGGTGAGCAGCAGGCCGGACTGGACGAGCGCGTACGCGTTGATCATCCACTGGGTGTCGGCGGTGGACGCGTCGAGGTCGGTGGTGAGGGAGGGGATCGCGACGTTCAGGACGGTGTTGTCGAGCAGCACGGTGAGCTGGGACAGGCACACGACGGCGAGGATCAGCCAGCGTCGGGGGTGACCGGCGCCGGGCTGGGAGGCGGGGGGCGGGGTGGGGCGTGCGGCGGGGGCGGGCATCGCGGTCCTCTACGGCGTAGGGGAGGTTCGTCGTACAACGTAGAGGAGTCGCCCGGGGGCCGGCCCGAGAGGGCGCGCGGGGGCGTGGGTGGGGGCGCGCGGGGCGCGGTGCGCGGTCGGCCACGGCGGCCTCTTCCGGCCAACTTCCGTACCGCCCCGACTCGTACGGAGACACCGCGTGACCTCCGCGGGGTGCGCGCGTGTCCGTGACGCCGCTGGTCACGAGTCCGTGTCCGGACGGCAACTCGCTCGTACGGGCGGTTACTTCACGCTGTCGAGTGACTACGTGTCGTTACCGGAATTGACCGGTCGAGGTGCGCGCCGACGCTCCCCGTGGCGAGACTCGCCCCGCAGTCCGTCACATCAAACGGAAGGTCCCACGACATGCGGAATCCGATCAGGTCGGCGATGGCGATCCCGTTGCTGTCCGCGGGGGCGCTCCTGGCGCTGAGCGGTACGGCCACCGCCGAGCCCGCCTCCCTGTACGCCCCCTCCGCGCTCACGCTCACGGTCGCCGAGGGCGGCGACGCGAGCGCCGCCGCGCCCGCGCGCGCCGTGACGCTCAGCTGCCGGCCGACGGACAGCGGCACCCACCCCGCGCCCGCCGCCGCCTGCGCCGAACTCCGCGGCGTCCACGGAGACTTCTCCGCGCTCGGCGCCTCCGGCACCGGCGCCTGCCCGATGGTCTACGCGCCCGTGGTCGTCACCGCGCAGGGCGTGTGGGAGGGCGAACGCGTCGACTTCGAGCGCACCTACGGCAACGGGTGCGTGCTGGCGGCCGAGGGGACGCCGGTCTTCGACTTCTGACCGACGGGTCGACCGCCGACCGACCGCCGGGCGCGCGCCCCGCCCCGCGACACCCGTACCACCGACGTCCCGCGGCCTCCCTGACACGCGGGACGGGCCGCCACCGCCCAGCGGCCCCGCCGGGGGCGGCTCCGGAGCAGCGCGCTCCGTGGAGCCGCCCCCGTTCGCGTGCCCCGGGGGCCCGGAGCCGTACGCCCCCACGGCCGGGGCTCCCGACACGAACGGTTCAACAACCCGCCGCGCCCGGGTCATTGACATCGCTGACCGCCCGGCATGGGATTCCCTGCGGGAACCAGATCAGAAATGTTCGTTCTTGAGTGCTTTCCGGCCGGTGATCCCCGCTGGCCGAGCACATCGGGTCAGAGAGGACATGCGATGAGCCCTGCACGACCCCCCACCCGCCGGAGATTCCTCACCGCCGCCGGAGCGGCCGCCGGGATGCTGGCCGTACCGTCCGCCCAGCGCGCGGCGTTCGCGGCGGACGCCGCCCCCGGGACCGCCGCCCCCGGCTCGGAGTGGAACGCCGACCCGACCACGTTCCAGGTCAACCGCCAGCCGCACCGCGCCGCGCTCGTCCCGTACGAGAACGCGGCGGCGGCACTGGAGGGCAGGGCCGCCGAGTCGCCCCACCACCGCTCGCTGAACGGGAAGTGGCGCTTCCACTGGGCCGAGAACCCGGAGAAGCGCGCCGTCGGCTTCCACCGCCCCGACTACGACGTCAGCGGCTGGGACGAGATCGCCGTCCCCGCCAACTGGGAGCTGAACGGCTACGGCAAGCCGATCTACCTGAACATCGACTACCCGTGGAAGGGCCACGAGGAGCCCTCGTACCCGGACGTCCCCACCGGCTACAACCCCGTCGGCTCGTACCGCCGCACGTTCGCTCTGCCCGACGGCTGGGGTGGCGGGCGCCGCACGCTGGTGTCGTTCCAGGGCGTGAAGTCCGCGTTCTTCGTGTGGCTCAACGGCGAGCGGGTCGGCTACAGCGAGGACAGCTTCACGCCCGCCGAGTTCGACCTGACGCCGTACGTGCGCGGGCCGGGCGAGGGCGAGAACGTGCTGGCCGTCGAGGTCTACCGGTGGTCGGACGGCTCCTGGCTGGAGGACCAGGACATGATCGACCTCGCGGGGATCTTCCGCGACGTGTACCTGTACTCCGTGCCCGAGGTCGGCGTCCACGACCTGTGGGTCCGCACCGAGCTGAGCGACGACCTGGCGAGCGCGGAGCTCCTCGCCGACGTCACCCTCCGGGACCGCTCCGTGAACGGGGCCCGTAAGGCCCCGACGCGCGCGCCGCAGCGCGTGGAGGCGGTGCTGTACGACGCGGAGGGTGAGCCCGTTCTGCCCGAACCGCTGTCGGGGGAGGCCGAGTTCGACGCGGACGGCACGGCCCGGCTCCAGCTGCGCGCGACCGTGCGGGACCCGGCGCCGTGGTCGGCGGAGGACCCCGCGCTAAACACGCTCGTGGTCACCCTCCCCGACGGCGACGGCGACGGCGACGGCGACCCGCTCGACGTGCAGCGCGCGCGGATCGGCTTCCGTACGGTCGCGTGGGGCGACGGGAAGTTCACCGTCAACGGCAGACCCGTGATGTTCCGGGGCACGAACCGGCACGAGATGCACCCCGACACCGGCCAGGTCATCTCCGAGGAGACGATGCTGGAGGACGTGCTGCTGCTGAAGCGCCACAACTTCAACGCCGTCCGCACCTCCCACTACCCGAACGACCCCCGTTGGCTCGACCTGTGCGACGAGTACGGGCTGTACGTCGTCGGGGAGGCCAACCTGGAGACCCACGGCGTCCGCGACACCCTCCCCGCGAGCCTCCCCGACTGGACCGGCGCGTGCCTCGACCGGATGCGCGCCATGGTGGAGCGGGACAAGAACCACCCGTCCGTCGTCGTGTGGTCCCTCGGCAACGAGGCCGGGCAGGGCGACAACTTCCGCGAGATGGCCGACTGGGCGCGCGAGCGGGACCCGTCGCGGCCGGTGCACTACGAGGGCATGAACGAGGTCGCGGACCTGCACAGCGAGATGTACACGAAGCCGGACGCGGTCGAGGCGTACGGGAGGTCGGGCAACCCGAAGCCGTTCATGCTGTGCGAGTACGCGCACTGCATGGGCAACAGCCTGGGCAACTTCCAGGAGTACACCGACCTCTTCGAGAAGTACCCGAACCTGCACGGCGGTTTCGTCTGGGACTGGTGCGACCAGAACCTGCGCCGTGAGATCCCCGGCCGCCCCGGCGAGACGTACCTCTCGTACGGGAAGGACTGGGACCCGGACTACCCGACGGACGACAACTTCTCCGGCAACGGCCTCGTCACCAGCGACCGGCGAGTCAAGTCGCAGCTGCTGGAGGCGAAGAAGGTGCAGCAGACCGTGCGCGCCGCCCTCGACGACCTCGGCGCGGGCACCGTACGCGTCCGCAACCTGCACCTCTTCACCGGCCTCGACGCGTACGAGCTGCGCTGGGAGGTCACCCGCGACGGCGAGCGCCTCCAGCACGGGACGCTGCCCGCGCCGCGCGTCGGGCCGGGCGAGGAGGGCACCGTCACCGTGCCGTACCGCGCGCCGGACGACGTGCCGCCGGGCGCCGAGCACTGGCTGCTGCTGGACTTCGTGCTGCGCGAGGACGCGCCGTGGGCGGACGCGGGGCACAGCGTGGCCGCCGAGCAGCTCGCGTTGGAGTGGGAGGCGCCCGAACCCCCGGAGCCGGAGCCGGGGCCGCCGCTCGACGTGGTGGAGACGGACGACGCGATCACCGTCACCGGGGAGGACTTCGACCTCGTACTGGACCGGGCGACGGGCACGCTCAGCCGCTACCGCGTCGGCGGCCGGACCCTGCTCACCCGGGGTCCGGTGCCGAACTTCTGGCGCGCGCCCGTCGACAACGACCTGGGGCGCGGAGCCCACGAGTCGCTGCGCACGTGGCGTACGGCGGGCGCTGAACCCACCGTCGACGAGGTGCGGTTGAGCCGCCCCTCGGACGGCGAGGTGGCCGTCACCGTGGTCGCGACGCTGCCGACGAGTCCGGCGGAGTCGGCGCTGACCACGGAGTACGCCGTACGGGGTGACGGCGAGGTGCGCGTACGGCACACGCTGGAGCCGGGCGCGGGGCTGCCTGATCTGCCGCTGGTGGGCGCGCTGTTGACGGTGGCGCCGGGCTTCGACACGTTCACCTGGTACGGGCGGGGGCCGCACGAGAACCACTGGGACCGGCACCGGAGCGCGTTCGTCGGCCGCCACACGGCGGCCGTGGGCGCGGGCGTCGCGGTGTACCAGCGCCCGCAGGAGGCGGGCAACGTGACCGGCACCCGCTGGGCGCGGCTCACCGACGGCGACGGCGACGGCCTGGAGGTGCGCGGCGACGAGCCGTTGGAGGTCGGCGCGCGGCACCAGCACCCGTTCGACCTGGAGGGCGTACGCCACCCGCACGAGCTGCGGCAGCGCGAGGAGGTGCTGCTCAGCGTGAACCACCGGCAGGCGGGCGTGGGCGGGAACGACTCGTGGGGCGCGCCGCCGCTGGAGGAGTACCTGCTGCACGCGGACCGCACGTACGCGTACGGGTACCGTTTCCGCGCGGTGACGGGGGAGGGGACGCGGTGACGTACGGGCGCGGGCGCGCGTGGACGCGCCCGCGCCCGTCACTTTCGTACAAGACCGGCGGGCGCGGCCGGGCGGACGCTGGGGACCGGCGGGCGCCCGGTGCCCCGCCGGAACCGAGACGCGAAAGTGAGCTGCCGACCGATGAACACCCCGCACACCCCGCCCGAGCAGGGCGCCCCCTCCGAGCCGCACCGGGTCGTCTGGGACACCCGGATCGCGGTCGTCCTCCGGGAGGGCCTGGCGGACTGGCAGAAGCTGAACGTCACCGCCTTCGTCGCGAGCGGCGTGGCCGCCGCGGCGGAGGGGGTGATGGGCGAGCCGTACGTGGACGGGGACGGCGTCGGGTACCTGCCGATGCTCGGCCAGCCGGTGTTCGTGCTCACGGCGGACGCCGCCCGGATGCGGACGATCCACCAGCGGGCCGTACGCCGTGGGGTGCGGGCCGCGATCTACCCGGAGTCCGTCTTCGCGACGAACAACGACGCCGCCAACCGCGCGACCATCACCGGGGTCGCCACGGCGGACCTGGTGTTGGCGGGGCTCGCCGTGCACGGTGACAAGCGGGAGGTCGACAAGGTGGTCAAGGGCGCGTCGCCGCACCCCTGAAGCCCACCCGGCGCCCGGCGTAGCGCGCTGTTCTCGGGGCACCCTCCGGCACGGAGGGTGCCTCCCTCCGCGCGGTCGCGTGCTCCGCGCGCGCGGAGCACCACTTCCGCGCGCGGAGGGAGGCCCGGAACCGCGCGCGGGTCAGTCGGTCGGCAGTTCCGCCAGCCGCCGCCGGTCCAGCGGGGAGGGCCTGCGTTCCAACCGTTCCTCCAGCAGCCGTCGCCCCGCGTCCGTACGGCCGCCCGCGAGCAGCGCGTACAGCAGCGTGTCCTCGACCACCTCGCGCTGCGCCGCGCTGCCGCCGACCCGGTGCAGCCCGCCCCGTACGCCGCGCAGGCCGGACACCGCCGCGTCCCAGCGTTCCTCCACGACGGCCTCGAAGGCCGCGCACAGCGGCGCGATCACCGCGCGCTGCACGGCGTCCGCCTGCCCGGCGTGGTGCGCGAGCCGCCGCAGCGCGGCCACGTCACCGGCCGCCGCGAGCGCCACCGCGCCGTGCAGCGCGCCGAACGCCCGCGCGGGCCGCTCCAGTTGCGCGCCGTCGACCGCCGTCAGCACGTCGTCCGCCGGGAGCGGCCCGCGCCAGACCCGCGCGAGGTGCGCGCGCCACAGCAGCGAGCCGGAGTCGACGAGGGCCCGCATCCCGCACACCCGGCCGCCTCCGGCGTCCCCGGCGGCCGGGTCGCCGGTGCCCGCGTCCGCGCGTCCCGGCGCCAGCTGGGTGGCCCACCGTCGGCGTACGGCCTCGGCGTCGTCCAGGGCGAGTTCGTGCAGCGCGGCGTGCCACGAGAAGTGCGTACGTTGCGTCGCCGTGCGTCCGCTGCCGACGATCCAGCCGTCCAGCCAGTCCCGTCCGGCCGCGTGGTCGCCGGTCTCGTAGCGCACGTGGGCGAGGGCGTGCACGGCGTGCCCGGCGGCCGGTTCGGCGTCCAGCGCCCGTACGGCCAGCTCGGCCGCCTCCTCGAACCGGTCCTCGCCCTGGCGCAGGAACGCCAGCAGCGACGTGGGGAACCAGTGCCCGCCGTACGCGGGCGCCGCCCGCTCCACCAGCTTCCGCGCGAACTCCTCGTCCAGGTCGTCGAATCCGGAGAACGCGATGGTCGGGACGGCCGTGCTCAGCGCCAGCGCGTCGCCCGGGTACGCGCGCAGGTGCGCGAGCAGGGCCTCGTCGCCGCCGTCGCCGTGCACGCGGCGCGTGACGACGTCGACGAACGAACGTTCCCGCGCGTCCCCCCGGTCCCGTACGCTCCGCTGCGCCTCCGCCAGCCGTCGCGGTACGTCCGTCGCCGCGCCGCCCTCGTGCCCGAGGAGCGCGAGCGCCGCGTGCCCCAGCGCGAAGCCGCCGTCGAGCGCCGTGGCCCGCGCGAACTCCTCGACGGCGCCCGCCCGCATCGCCATGACGCGGTCCAGCCCGGCGGCGTACGCGGTGGCCGCCTCGGTGTGCGTCGACAGGGGCAGCCCGAACGGGTCGGCCGGGCGCACCCGTACGGTCCCGGTGTCGTCCGCGCGCGCGGAGGCCCGTACGGCTGCGGAAGGGGGCTCGTCCGCGCGCGCGGGCAGTACGGCGTCCGCGACGGCCGCCGCCTGTGCGCGGATCTCGGGGATGGCGACGGTCTCCCACAGTTCGCCGCGCCGGGGCGCCCCCAGGGTGAACAGGCCGCGCGCGCACCGCCCTTCGGCGTCCCGCAGTCGTCCGCCGTCGGTCGCGACACCGATGCCCAGCGGTCCGCGTACGGCGAGTCCGGCGTCCAGCAGGGACCGCCACAGGGGGTCGGCCCCGCTGTCCGTGCGCAGCCCCGGCCCGGTGCAGTCCACGACCCGCTGGACGGGCAGCGTACGGCCGTCGGTGAGGGTGACGTCGAGCGGCGCGGACGGGCCGTGCGCGCGTCCGCGCGCGCGGGCGGCGGAGACCACGCGGGCGGCGTCGACCCGCAGGCGGCGCGCGGCGCGGGCGCGTTCGACGGCCTCGGCGGTGGCGGGCGGCATGCGGTGGCGGTGCACGTTCCAGAGGGTGATCTCGCGGTCCAGCACCTCCGTGCGCTCCGCGTCGGACAGCCCCTGCCACAGCCGTGCCGTCACCGGGCGCAGCCCGTCGAAGGCGGGCCGCCAGTCCCCGAACTCCCGCAGCGCGCCCGCGAGGTGCCGCCGCAACGCGGTGCGCAGGGCGGGCAGCCCCGGCGGCCGGTCGGCGTCGGCGAGCGCGGGCGGGGCGGGTACGGGCGGCAGCGGGCGGAGGGCGTGCGGGCGGGGGAGCAGGCCCGTACGGGAGACCATGTGCACGCGGTGGCCCCGGCGTTCGAGGCTGAGCGCGACGTCCACGGCCGTGAGCCCGGCGCCGACGAGCAGCACGTGCCCGGCGCCGTCCGGACCGCCGTCCGGACCGCCCTTCGGTGCCGCGTTCACCTCGCCGTCCGCCGTCCACGGGTGCGCCACGAAGCAGCCCGACGCGCGCAGTTCCTCCGGCGCCCAGTCGCCGCCGCCCGGCGCGGGCCCCGTCGCCAGCACCACGCTGTCGGCGGCCACGGTCCGCCCGTCGGCCAGTACGAGCCGGGCCCGCGCGCTCCGCTGGGGCCACTCGCACGCGGTGGCGCGCGTACGGAGGCGGGTGACGGACGCGAAGCCGCGCGCGCGGATGATCGCCCGGCCGAGGGTGTCCGCGAGGTACGAGCCGAAGCGGTACCGCGACGCGAAGTCCCCGGCGCCGACGTCCGCGTCGCCGTGCCCGCACAGCCAGCGGCGGAAGTGCCCGGGGTCGTCGGGGTAGGCGCTCATGCCGCCCACCGGCACGTTCAGCAGGTGCCGGGGGTCGCGCGTGGAGTACGCCGTGCCGCGCCCCGCCTCGGGCGCCGGGTCGATGAGCACCAGGTCCAGCGGTACGCGTCTGCGTACGGCCGCCTCGCACAGCTGCGTCGCGACCAGCGCTCCGGCGGCTCCGGCGCCGACGACCGCCACGGTGCGGCGGCCGGGACAGCCGCCTTCGACGTCTTCCACGGGGCTCCTCCGGTATCCGGCAGCGTGCGGGCGGATGTTCACTATTTCCGTGAACAATCCGCGCCCGCAAGCCCGGAGTCTTCCCGCGCCCGTCCGCGCCCGTTCTCTCACTCCCCGTGCCCGGTCGCGCTCCGCGCGCGCGGGCGGTGCCGTGCTCCGCGCGCGGAGGGTCGGGAACGGGCCTCGCCGGGCGCGACGGGGGTGTGGGAGATTGCAGCGGTGAGGATCTCAGCGAAGGCCGACTATGCCGTCCGGGCCATGGCGGAACTCGCGCGCGCGCCGGGGCGTCCGCAGAAGGCGGACGACATAGCCGGGCGCCAGGACATCCCCATACGGTTCCTCTTCACCATCCTCAGCGACCTCCGCCAGGCGGGCCTCATCCACAGCGTGCGCGGCCCGGTCGGCGGCTACCTGCTCACCCCCGAGCCCGCCGACCTCACCCTCGCGGACGTGCTCCGCGCCGTGGACGGCCCGTTGGCCAGCGTGCGCGACCTGCGGCTGACGGGGCTGGAGTACGCGGGCGCGGCGGCGGCCCTCCCCGACGTGTGGCGCGCGGTGCGCACCAGCCTCCGGCAGGTGCTGGAGGAGACGACGCTCGCGGACCTGGCGGCGGGCGACCTGCCGCCGCTCGTACGGGAACGCGCCCGCACGTACGAGGACGACGTGCGCACGTACGACGACGCCGCGCGCGCGGGCGGCGACGCGGGCACCCCGCCCGGCTGAGGGACCGGCCGCCCCGCGCCGGGCACCACCGCGCCCGGCGCCTCAGTGGTGCGGCTCCCCGGTCAGCTCGCCCCACACCCGCTTCCCCCTCGGCTGCGCGTCGACGCCCCAGCGGCGGGACAGCGCCTCCACGAGGAGCAGTCCCCGGCCTCGGTCGGCGGTGTCGTCCGGGTCGCGGCGTACGGGCAGGGTGCGGGACCCGTCCGTGACGGCGATCCGTACGGTGTCGCGTCTCGTGCGCGTGACGGTGACCTGTACGTGGTCGGACGCGGTGTGCTCCACCGCGTTGCCGATCAGCTCCGAGACGAGGACGGTCGCGTCGTCGGTGAGGTCGTCGAGGCGCCAGGCGGTCAGCACGGTACGCACCAGGGCGCGCCCCGTCCGCGCGCTCCGCGCCGCGCGCGGCAGGCTCCAGGTGCGGCTCGGCCGCGCGTGCCGTCGGCACGTGGCGGGTCGGGTGTCCGTGCCCGGGACGGTGGGGGCGCACGCGTTCACCACGCCACCGCCCTTCCGGCCGGAGGCGCCCACGCGTACGCCGGTACGGGCGCCGTTACGGGCATCGTCACGGGTACGGGCACCGGCACACGGGCCGTCAACACCGCCCGCTGACCACGCCGTTCGCGCCGTTCGCGCCGTTCGCGCTGCTCGTGCGCGAGGACGTACGGCCGCACGAGCGGCAGCGTGTCCACGACCACCGTGTCGGCGGGCGCGGGCCGCCGCTCCTGCGGGTGATACGGGAGGGCGGCGCGGCAGGTGCACGCGTACGACCCCGCGTACGTTCCCGACCCGGCGACGGCCGCCTCGCGGGGCGCGGGCGCGGGCACGGCTGCGGGGGCGGTGACGGGCGGCGCGGAACGGACCCGCAGCCAGGCGTACCAGCGTCGGACGGTCTCGAACACGGCGGAACTCCTTGTCGGTTCGCGAGGACGAGCCCCTTCCGGACCGCCGGTGCGCGCACACGGCGCGGACAGCACGGGCTCCCTCACTCTGGGTAATGACAGGATCGCTTTCCGCGCGTACTGTCGGAAGGGCTCGGTGTCCCAGCCGCGTTGTGGGACGTCGCGCGCCGCGTGAGAGCTGAGGGACGCCATGACGCGTTCCGCGACGAGGAGTTGACCGCATGGCGGCACGACCGCGTGAACTGACCCCGGACCGCAGCGCCCGCCACCTCTTCGGCGCCGAACTGCGGGCCCGTCGCGAGGCCGCCGGGATGAGCCTGGAGCGGCTCGCCTCGATCGTGCCGCAGAGCCGCAGCCACCTGGCCCGGATCGAGACCGCGGCGTACATGATCCCGCCGGAGCTGCCCGCGCACCTCGACGCGGCGTTCCACACGGACGGCTTCTTCGGGAAGCTGTACGCGCTGGCGCGGCACGAGGTGCACCCGGACCAGTACCGGCGGCGGATGCAGCTGGAGACGCGAGCGCGCGCGATCACCTTCTACGCCGGGCAGTTGGTGCCGGGCATCCTCCAGACCGAGGCGTACGCCCGCGCGGTGTTCCGGGCCAGCAACCCCCAGGCGTCGGAGGGCGAGATCGAGGAGATGGTCGCGGTCCGGCTGAGCCGTCAGGCGCTGCTGTCGGGCGACTCGGCGCCGTACCTCTCCGTGGTGCTGGACGAGGCGACGATACGGCGTCCGATCGGTGGTCCCGCCGTCATGCGCGCCCAACTGGCACGGCTGGCCGGGCTGGTGGACACTCCGACCTGTGTGATCCAGCTGCTGCCCTACAGCCATGGTGAACACGCCCTGCTGGGCGGCTCGTTGAATCTGCTGATGCTGGACGACGGCAACACGGTGGCGTACGAGGAGAGCATCGACACGGGCCAACTGCTGGAGGACGCGGAACGTGTGGCGGCGCGCAGCCGGTCGTACGATCTGCTCAGGGCGTACGCCCTGTCGCCGACAGACACGGCGGCATTCATCCGAGCCGTCATGGAGGCGCTGGAAGCATGAGTGGTATCCCGGACCTGTCGTGTGCCGTGTGGGTCAAGTCGAGCCACAGCAACGGTGGCGGCGGTGAGTGCGTGGAGTGGGCGCCGTCGGTGGCGGCCGGGACGGGTGTGGTGCCGGTGCGGGATTCGAAGGTGCCGTCCGGTCCGGCGTTGGTGTTCGCGCCGCAGGGTTGGTCGTCGTTCGTGACGGCCGTCCGGTCGGGGCGGTTGAGCGCCTGAGTCATGTCCGTTCTGCCGTGAGGAGCGTGAGTCGCGTGCTGGATCTGTCGGGTGCGGTGTGGGTCAAGTCGAGCCACAGCAACGGGGACGGCGGTGATTGCGTGGAGTGGGCGCCGTCGGTGGCGTCCGGGGCGGGTGTGGTGCCGGTGCGGGATTCGAAGGTGCCGTCCGGTCCGGCGCTGGTGTTCCCGCCCCGGGGCTGGTCGTCGTTCGTGCGCGCCGTACGGACGGACCGGCTGACCGCCTGAGCCCGGTCCGTACCGCCGTATCCGTGCGGACGCCGTACGGGAAGCGTGCGGGGCCCGTGCGGGCTTCCGTCGCCTCGGGACCCCTCCCCGCGCGCCACGGCTACTGTCGCCGCTCGTGATGGCAGACGGAATGAACCCCCGCCGTGAGTACCCCTTCACGGGAAGCACCGGCGCGCTCTGGATCGGGCTCGCCCCGCTCGTCCTTGGCGCGGCGGCGCTGGTGCGCGACATCGCCACGGACGACGGGGTGCCCGCCGCCGTGGCGCTGGCGGTCGGGGCGTTCTTCGTCGCCCTGTTCGGCCTCGCGGCGACACTGGTCGTACGGACGCCGGGAGTGACGACGCGGTGCGACGAGCACGGCGTGACGGCCCGCGCGGCGTTCGGCACCCGTACGACGGCGTGGCCGGACGTACAGGGCATCGAGGTCGACGCGCCCCCGTCCGGCCAGATCGCGGCGGAGGGCACCCCCCGGCGGTTCGCCGTGGTCTACGACGCGACGGGCAGGCGCTACTCCCTGCCGAACCTCGACGACCGCCGCTGCGCCGCCCTCGACCACGAGGTGGACCACCTCCGCGCCGTGTGGCAGCGGCACCGCGGCGCGGACTGGCAGCCGCTCACCGAGGTCCAGGACCGGATCACGCGCAGGCGGCACGTGAACGCGCGGGTGGGCCTGGCGCTGATCGTCTTCGTCACGGCGATGTCCGCCTTCGTGGTGGGCCTGGTGCTGTGCGTGGGCCTGCTGATCGGAGGCGCGTACCCGCAGATCGGAGACCCGGACCCGGGATTCGTCGTGGGCACGCTGCTGCACCCGGCGGCGCTGATGGGCGGCCTGCCCGTACTGGCCACGGCGGTTGCCGTGACGATCACCCTGCTCCGCCGCCGGAGCCACTGAACGGTCCGCGCGCCGGCACGCGCTCAGCCGCCCACGTACTCCCGCAGGTGACGGGCCGTCAACGTGTCGCCGTTCGTGACCAGTTCGCGCGGCGTGCCCGCGAAGACGACCTGGCCGCCGTCGTGGCCCGCGCCGGGGCCGAGGTCGATGATCCAGTCGGCGTGGGCCATCACCGCCTGGTGGTGCTCGATGACGACGACGGTGTTCCCGTCGTCCACCAACCGGTCCAGCAGCGCGAGGAGTTGGTCCACGTCGGCCAGGTGCAGCCCGGTCGTCGGCTCGTCCAGGACGTACGTCGCGGACTTCTCCGCCATGTGGATCGCGAGCTTCAACCGCTGCCGCTCGCCGCCGGACAGGGTGTTGAGGGGCTGGCCGAGCCGGAGGTAGCCGAGGCCGACGTCGTTCAGACGGCCGAGCACGGCGCGGGCCTGCCCGGTGGTGAACACCTCGGCGGCCTCGGCCACCGACAGCCCCAGCACCTCGCTGATGTCCATGCCGTGCAGCTTGTACGTGAGGACCTCGGGCGTGAACCGCTTCCCCTCGCACTGCTCGCAGACGGACGCGACCCCGGCCATCATGGCGAGGTCGGTGTAGACGAGCCCGATGCCGTTGCACTTCGGGCAGGCACCCGCCGAGTTGGCGCTGAACAGGGCGGCCTTGACGCCGTTGGCCTTGGCGAAGGCCGTACGGATCGGGCCGAGCAGCCCGGTGTACGTCGCCGGGTTGCTGCGCCGCGAGCCGCGGATCGGCGCTTGGTCCGCGACGACGACGCCGTCGCGCGGGGCGACGTACCCGTGCACCAGGGAGCTCTTGCCGGAGCCCGCGACGCCGGTGACGACGGTCAGCACGCCCAGCGGCACGTCGACGGCGACGTCCCGCAGGTTGTGCAGGTCGGCGCCCGTGACGGACAGGTGCCCGAGGGGTTCGCGCACGGTCGGGCGCAGCCGGGCGCGGTGCTCCAGGTGGCGGCCGGTGAGGGTGTCGGAGGCGCGCAGCCCGGCGAGGTCGCCGCTGTAGCAGACGCGCCCGCCCGCCGTACCCGCGCCGGGGCCGAGGTCCACGACGTGGTCCGCGATGGCGATGACCTCGGGCTTGTGCTCGACCACGAGCACGGTGTTGCCCTTGTCGCGGAGCCGCAGCAGCAGTTCGTTCATGCGCCGGATGTCGTGCGGGTGCAGGCCGGTGGTCGGCTCGTCGAAGACGTACGTGACGTCCGTGAGGGACGAGCCCAGGTGCCGGACCATCTTGACGCGTTGGGCCTCGCCGCCGGAGAGGGTGCCGGAGGGGCGGTCCAGGGAGAGGTAGCCGAGGCCGATCTCGACGAGCGAGTCGAGGGTGTGCCGCAGCCCGGCCACGACCGGCGCCACGGACTCGTCGTCGACGTCGCGCAGGAAGTCGGCCAGGTCGCTGATCTGCATGGCCGAACACCGGGCGATGTTCACGCCGTTGACGGTCGAGGAGAGCGCGGGCGCGGCGAGCCGGGTGCCGCCGCAGGCTTCGCAGTCCGCGAAGACGACGGCCCGGTCCACGAACGCTCTGATGTGGGGCTGCATCGAGTCCCGGTCCTTGCTCAAGTACGTCCGGTGGATCTTGTTGACGAGGCCCTCGTACGAGATGTTGAGCCCCTCCACCCTCACCTTGGTTACCGGCTTGTGCAGCAGGTCGTGCCACTCGGTCTCGGTGTAGTCGCGGAGCTTCGTGTCCGGGTCGTAGAAGCCGGACTTGGCGAGCACCTGCCAGTACCAGGAGTCGACCTGGAAGCCCGGCGCGGTGACGGCGCCCTCGTTCAGGGACAGGTCGCGGTCGAGGAGTTGGTCGAGGTCGATCCGCGAAGTGCGGCCCATGCCCTCGCAGTCGGGGCACATGCCCTCGGGGCTGTTGAAGCTGAAGGCGGTCGAGGTGCCGATGTGCGGGGTGCCGAGGCGGCTGAAGACGATGCGCAGCATCGTGTACGCGTCGGTCGCGGTGCCCACGGTGGAACGGGAGTTGGCGCCCATCCGCTCCTGGTCCACGACGATGGCCGCGCTGAGGTTGTGCAGGCTGTCCACGTCGGGGCGGCCGAGGTCGGGCATGAACGACTGGACGAACGCGGTGTACGTCTCGTTGATCAGGCGCTGCGACTCGGCGGCCACGGTGCCGAAGACCAGCGACGACTTCCCGGAGCCCGACACCCCGGTGAACACGGTGAGTCGGCGCTTCGGGATGTCGAGGGAGACGTTCGCGAGGTTGTTCTCGCGGGCGCCGCGCACCTGGATGACGTGGTTCGCGTCGGCGGTCGTGACGGGCGCGGGCGCCTGCGTGACCTGCGGAGACGGCTGAAGCAGGGGCGGTTGGGCGGGCATACGGGCGCTCCGGGGGAAGTCGGGGGAGGGCGTCGGGGCGGGCGGCGGCCAGGTGACGCTACTCGGCGCGGGCCCGGTGGGGCGAGCGGATTGCGCGGGAGCGGGCGCGGTGCTGGGCCCGTACGGAGCCGTCGTGCGCGGGCCGAGGGGCGGGCGCCGTGGGGACCTGTCCGGCTGCGTTTGCGAATCGGACATAAGGGTCTTTTACTGGACATGCACGACGTAATCGAGTGCTACAGGAGTGATCCAGGATGTCGGTCGAGACAACTCTCCCCCTCGCGACAGAAACCATGGCGGACGACGTCGAAGCCCTGCTGAACCCGACGGAGGCGGACGGCACGTTCCGTGACTCGGCCGAGTGCGCGGTGCTGCTCCTCGCCGGAGGCAAGGTCCTCCTCGCGCCCCCGACCCCGCGTCCGAAGGGCTGACGCGGATCGTGGAAGCGCAGCGTTCCGACGCCACGAGCCGACTCCCGGACGTGGTGCAGGAGTTCGCGTCAGCGGTCGTCCCCGCCCTTCGGGGCGGGGACGGCCGTTTCGACGTGGTGGGCACGGTGCTCACCCCGGCGGACGACCCGGTGGCGGTGGCGGCCGTACGCGTACTCGGCGCCGACGTACTGGCACCGCGCACGCTCGCCGGGCGGACACCGACGGAGGCCGACCTCGCGCTGTTCGAGCACGCGGTGCGGGCGTTCCCGCCGAAGGCGGGAGGGTCGGCGCTGAGCGCGTGGAGCCACCGCGGCATGCGCGCGGCGCTCGCGGCGGCGCGGGCCGACGGCACCGCGAGAGCGGGCGACGGCGACGTACCCGACACCGCGTGGGTCGCCGAGCTGAGCTGGCAGCGGATGACGCACCAGCTCGCGCAGTTGGCCGCCCTCGCCGTACCCGGTCTGGCGCCGCCCCTCGCGGAGGCCGTCGCCGCCCGCCCGGTGGACCTGGCACGCGGCTTCGTACGGGCCGTACGCCGCCGCGACTGGCTCCAGGCGGCCGGTGCGGGGCGCTGGCTGGCGATGACGCCCGGTACGCCGGAGTCCCTCGGGCTGGCCACGGGGCTCGACTTCGTGCACCACATGGGCGGGGCCGACGCGCGCGTCGCCCTGCACGTGCAGGCCGCCGCGGTGCTGCGGTCGCGGGGCGACGGAGCGGCCACGCCGTACGCCGGGTCGGTGCGCGCGTGACGGCCCCGGGCGGCGGGCCGCCGGGGCGCGCACGGGAGCCGGGTCCGAACCCGCGGAACGGGTCCGGGCAGGGGCGGGGGAACGAGCCGGGGCCGGGCGCCGAGCGGCACGGTGAGGAGACGCCCGGCCCCCCGCCCGCCCTGCTGGAACGCGTGTCGCTCGCCGCCCTGTCCTGGCTGCGCGCGCACCTGACCGACTTCCGGCTGCCGGAGCGGGTCACCGACCCGCACGTCGACCGGAACACCACGCTGAAACCCCTCGGCGAACTCGCCCAACTCACCCTCTCCACTCTCCGGTCCAGCCCGCCCGGCAGCGAACAGCACCGCCTGTCACGGGAGATGCTCGACTTCGCGTGGCGCGAGACGGGGCGCGGCGACCTGTTCCTCAGCCTCGTACGGGGCGAGCCGCACGCCACGTACCCCATGGAGCTGTACGGCGCGTTCGCGGAGGCCGGTCTGCGGCACGCGGCGTTCGAGGAGTACGCGCGTTTCGCCGTCACCACGCGCGCGTGGCAACTGTGCGAGTACGAACCGACGCGCGCGCTGGGCCTGTTCAACACCCTGCGCCGGATGGGCGTCGCGACCCACGGCTCGGTCGGCCTCGGCGGGACCGAGGCCGCGGAGCACGCCGAACTGGCACGTCGTACGTGGCTCGGCGGGCTGGCCGAACCCTGGGCCTTCGAGGTGCACGCCGGGTACGCGATGACGCACCACGTCTTCCACGTCACCAACTGGGGCGAGGCGCCCGCCCAACTCCCCGCCGACCTCGGTGAACACCTCGCGCGCTGGCTGCCGCCCTGGCTCGACGGGTGCGTCGAGTGCGAACAGTGGGACCTCACGGGCGAACTCCTCGCCGTGGCCGCCTGCCTGCCCGAGCCGTACGCGCGGGCGGTGCCCGTCGCGGACGCCTGGCACGCCTTCGCGGGCGCGCAGAACGTCGCGGGAGCCGTGGCGGAGGACGGGCCGCCGCCCGTACGGGAGACCGCCGACACGTTCCTGGACTGCTACCACTCCACGCTGGTCGCGGCGTTCGCGGGCGTGCTCGCCGCCGACCGGCTCCGTACGCCCGCGAGCGCGCCCGCCGGAACGGGCGCGGGTACGCCCGCCGGAACCGGCGGGGGCGGCGACCCCGGGCACGCGCCCGCGCCCGCACCCGTACGGCACCGCGCCGCCGCCGCGCCCACCGGCGCGGGCCCGCACGCGCCGCACGTGACCACGACCGCCCCCGGTGGAGGACGCCCATGACGACGCCCACGGCCCCCGCGACGGCGAGCCCCCAACTCCTGCACCAGGTCGGTGCCGGAGCGCTCGACTGGCTCGCCGCGCACCGCACGTACTTCCGCGCCCGTACCGACGCGGACACCCCCGGACTGGAGATCATGGAGCGGTTCAAGCCGCTCGGTGAACTGGCCATCATCGGGAAGGTCCTCTTCCGCGAGGGAGTGGCCGGTTCGCAGCAGTCCGTGCTCGTCCGCGACCTGCTGGACTACGCCTGGCGGGAGCTGCTGGAGGGCGGCGAACTCCTCGTGTGGGCACAGCAGAAGGAGTTCCTGTCGCCCGTCTCGCTGGAGCTGTACGCCCCCTTCAACGAACTCGGCTACCACCACCCGCGGGTCGAGGAGAACGCCCGCCTCGCCCGCGCCACCGCCAGCTGGGCCGCCGTCGAGATGCACCCGAACCGGCGCCTGGGCATGTCCCGTGTCGAGGCCCGCGCGGGGCTGGCGCCGAGCGTCGACGTGGCGGAGGCCGCCCGCCGCACCTGGCTGGGCCGTACGCCCGAACCGTGGTCGGTGGAGTACCACATCGCGTACGACATCACCCACACCGTCTTCCACCTCACCGACTGGGGCGAGCACCCCGAGGGGCTGCCCGCCGACATGGCCGACTACCTCGCGCTGTGGCTGCCCGTCTGGATCGACGACTGGGCCGACATCGGGCACTGGGACCTGCTCGGCGAACTCCTCGTCGTGGACGCCTGCCTGCCACGGCCCGCGCTCGACGCGCGCGCCTGGGAGCGGTACGCGGCGGCGCAGACGCCCGGCGGGGCCATGCCCGTACGGGGGCCACTGCCGGAGGGCGACCCGTCGGACGTGTTCGACGTGGTGTACCACCCCACGCTCGTCGCCGCGTTCGCGTCCGTCATGGCCACCTCGCGCGCCATGTCGGCGCTGACGGGGGCACCGTCGTGAGGGAGGCCACCGGGCAGGAGGTGACCGGGCGCGAGGCGACCGGGCGGGCGCCGGGCACGGACGGATCTCCGCGCGCGCGGGCCGCGTTGCCCGCGGCGGGCGCCACGGGTGTCTCCGACGCGGCCGTCTGCGGCGACCGTACGGTGGCGGAGCGGCTGCGCGCCGTCGCCGCCGAGGTGGACGCCCCGGACGTCGTCCTCGCGTACAGCCGCCACGGCGACCGTACGGTCGTCACCGGCGGCACGGCGCCCTGCCCGGCGACCGCGCGCGAGGAACTGCGGTACGAGATCGGGTCCGTGTCGAAGACCTTCACCGGCCTCCTGCTGGCCGTGCTCGCGGACCGCGGCGACCTGCGCCTCACCGACCGCGCCGCCGCGCACCTGCCCGGCCCGTCCGGGGCACCTCGTACGGCGGGCCACCGGCGCGGCCGCCACCGGCGCACGTCGCGCCCGTACCCGCACCCGCGCCCGTACGTGCCGCCGCCCGCGCCACTGCCCCTGGCGGCACGGGCACGCGCGCACCCGCACCGGGACGCGATCACGCTGCTGCACCTGATGACGCACACCGCCGGACTGCCCGCGCTGCCCCGGGACTTCTACCCGCAGGGGCTGCCGCGCTGGAACACCGCCCCGTACGCGGGCTACGGCACCGAACGCCTCCTCGACGCGTTCGCGCGCAGCCGCCCCCGGCACGCGCCCGGCAGCCGCTGGCACTACTCCAACTTCGGCGTCGCGCTCCTCGGCACCGCCACCGCGCGCGCGACCGGCACCCCGTACGCGGAGCTGCTGGCACGGCACGTACTGGCGCCGCTCGGGCTGTGGCACACGGGGCTCGCCCCGGCGGGGCCCGGCGTGGACGCGACGGGGCGGCGGAAGGACGGGGTCACCGAGCTGCCGCCGTTCGAGGCCGGGGCGTTCACGGCGGCGGGCGGCGTCCGGGCCGCCCCCGGTGACCTGTTGACGTTCCTGGAGGCCCAACTGCGGCCGGAGGAGACGCCGTTGCACGCTGCGCTGACCGCCGTACGGCTGCCGCTGCTGCGCCGTGGTCTGGGGCACCGGCACACGCACACGTTGACGTGGTTCCAGCACTCCGCCGGGGACGGCCCGCTGTACTTCCACGGGGGCGCCACGCTCGGGCAGGAGGTGTTCCTCGGCTTCCGGCCCGACACGGGCACGGCGCTCGTCGCCCTCGCCACCCGCCGCCACACGCACGCGTCCGTGCTCGCGCGAAGGGCGTACGACCTGCTCGCGGAGGCGCCGCTCTGACACCTGCGCGCGGCGGACCGGGGACGTCCGGGCCGTGCGCGGCGCACCGTTCCGCGGCAATGGTCTGGACCTCCTGCCCGTAGCGGTCCATGCTTCTGGTCGGTACATGCCATGCCGTCCCGTGAAAGGCCGCAACGTGTCCCCACGACCCGAGCGCACCCCCCACGCGCACCCCGGCACCACACCCGCCCCCGAGAACACCCGCGGCCCCGGCCGCCGTGCCGTCCTCGGCGCCGCCCTCGGCGCGGGCGTACTGGGCGCCGGAGTGCTCGGCGCGACCGGCTCCGGCGGCGCCTCCGCCGCCCAGCCGAACCCGGCCGGACGCCCCGCGGACGCCCGCCGCGGCGCCGCCGAGACGAAGGCCGCGTTCCTCGGCACCTTCGGCGCGGGCATCGTCAGCTGCACCTACGACACCGCCACCGGCGCGCTGACGCAGACCGGCAGCTTCACCGAGGTGACCGATCCGACGTTCCTCGCGCTCGGCCCGTCCGGCGACGTCCTGTACGCCATCGACGGCGCCGGACCCGAGGGCGCCGTACGGGCGTTCGGCGTCGGGGAGGACGGCGCGCTCACCCCGCTGGGCTCGGCGCGGTCCACCGGCGGCGCCGGAGTCACCCACCTGTCGGTGCACCCCGGCGGCGGCCACCTGCTCAGCGCCAACTACGAGGCGGGCAGCGTCGCCGTGCACCCCCTCGGCGACGACGGGGCGCCCGGCGAGCGCACCGCGCTCGTCCAGCACGAGGGCTCCGGGCCCGACCCCCGGCAGGAGGGCCCCCACGCCCACCAGGTCGTCACCGATCCGGAGGGCGCCTGGGTCTTCGCCGTCGACCTCGGCACCGACCGGGTCTACACGTACAAGCTGGACACCGGCAGCGGCGCCCTCGAACCCGTCTCGGAGGCCGCGTCGGAGCCGGGCGCGGGCCCGCGGCACCTGGTGTTCCACCCCACGGAGCCGTACGCCTACGTGGCCAACGAGCTGGACAGCACCGTCACCGCGTACGCCTACGACGCCGCGACCGGCAAGCTCACCCCCGGCGAGTCCTGGCCGACGCTCCCCGACGGTGAGGACCCCGGCGACCGCAACTACCCGGCGGAGGTGGTCGTCTCGGCCGACGGGAAGTACCTGTACCTCTCCAACCGGGGGCACGAGAGCGTCGCGTGGTTCGCCGTCGAGGACGGCGGCGCGAAGCTCGCGATCGCCGGGACCGTACCGTGCGGCGGCTCCTGGCCCCGGCACATCAGCCTGTCGCCGTCCGGCGGCGTGCTCTTCTCCGGCAACGAGAAGGGCAACAACGTCGGCGTCTTCACCGTCGACAAGGAGAGCGGCGAACCGACCGCGTCCGGCGACCCGTTCGCCACCGCGTCCACCGGCTGCGTCCTGCCGACCTGAGCCGCGCCGCGCCCATCCGACCCACGAGAGCGCCTACGCGGTGGTGAACAGCGCCGCGTAGTTGTGCCCGCCGAAGCCGAACGAGCAGTTCAGCGCGGCGGACATGGCGACGGGGCGCGGGACGGCGGCCACGACGTCCAGTTTGTGGTCGCCGTCCTGGTGCCCGAAGTTCGCGGTGGGCGGCACCAGTTGGTGTTCCAGCGCCAGCACCGTGTACGCCGCCTCGATCGCGCCCGCCGCCCCCAGGGCGTGCCCGATGACGCCCTTGGGCGCGGTCACCGGCGGCGGCCGGTCCCCGAACACCCGCGTCAGGGCGGCGGCTTCGGCGTCGTCGTTCAGCCGTGTCGACGTACCGTGCGCGTTCACGTGCCCGACGTCCTCCGGTACGCAGCCCGCGTCCCGCAGCGCCGCCCGTACCGCGCGCACCGCGCCCGAGCCGTCCGGCAGCGGCGCGATGGGGTGGTACGCGTCGGTGGACGCGCCGCAGCCGCGCAACAGCGCCCGCGTACGCGCGCCGCGCGCCCGCGCGTCGGCCTCCCGCTCCAGCACCAGCACCGCCGCGCCCTCCCCGAGGACGAAGCCGTCCCGGTCGGCGTCGAACGGGCGCGACGCCAGCTCCGGCCGCTCCCGCCGCCCGGACAGCGCGCGCATCCGCTGGAAGCAGGTGGCCGCCATCGGGGACCGCGACGACTCGCTGCCACCCGTCAGCACCACGTCGCACGTACCGGCGCGCAGCAGATCGCGCGCCACACCGATCGCCGTGGCCCCGGACGCGCAGGCGCTGGCCGTGGTGAACGAGGGCCCGCCCGCGCCGAGATCGATGGCCACCTCGCCCGCCGCCATGTTCGGCACGCTGCGCGGCAGCGCCAGCGGCGACACCCGGTGCGGCCCGCCCTCCGCGAGATGCCGGAACTCGCCCAGGTACGTCTGGAGGCTGTTGGAGCCCACGCCGAGCACGACCCCGACGCGCTCCCCGCACCACGTACGGGCGTCCAGACCCGCGTCCGCCACCGCCCGGCGCGCGGCGACCAGGGCGAGGCAGCCGAACCGGTCGATACGGCGGGCGCGGGACCGGCCCAGCTCGGCCACCGTGTCGAACTCGGGCACGCGGCACGAGAAGTCGACCGGCAACCCGGCCAGTTCGGGGTCGCGGGCGGCGACCGAGCGGCCCGCGCAGAGGGTCGCCCAGTTCTCCGCCACGGTGAGCCCGGCGGGCGTCAGCAGCCCGAGGCCGGTCACGGCGACGGCGTCCGCGCGCGCGGACGTGGCGGTGGACGGGGTGGCGGGGTGCGCTGCGGTGGTCACGGGTGTTCCCCAGGGGTGCGGGCCACGGCGGCGCGTGACGCGGGCGGGGCAGGGGTCGGGTCCGGGCCCGGTCGCGGGTCCGGCGTCGGGCCGTCCGGGGGCGCCGTACGGCTCGTACCACCCGTACGGCGGGACAGGCGGGCGTCCAAGTCGTCGAGGTGGCGGCCGAGTTCGTCGCGGGCCCGCTCGCCCTCGGGCCCGAGGCCGGTCCGCTCCAGCAGCGACAGCGCCCGCACCAACGGCCGCAGCACCCGGTCGAGATGCGTACGCGGGTCGTAGATGCCCGCGACCGCCATCCGCGCCGCCTTGCCGGTGAAGCCGGGCATGCCGTGGCCGGGCATCCGGAACGTCCGCACCACGTCCGTGAACGCCCGCAGGAACGCGTCCGGCACCAGCTCCACCGCGTGCCGGCACAGGTCGCGGTAGAAGACCATGTGCAGGTTCTCGTCCGCCGCGATCCGCGCCAGCAGCCGTTCACCCGCCGGATCGCCGCACGCCAGACCGGTGTTGCGGTGGCTGATCCGGGTCGCCAGCTCCTGCACGGTGACGTACGCGAGACCGTGCAGCAGGGTGGGCTGCTCCAGCGCGTAGCCGCGCGACAGGTGGCGCATCCGCGCCTCCTCCAGCGCGACCGGGTCCACCGCGCGCGTGACGGTGAGGTACGACCGCAGGGCGTGGCTGTGCCGGTCCTCCTCGGCGGTCCACCGGTGCACCCACGTGCCCCAGGCGCCGTCCCGGCCGAACCGGCGGGCGATCTCGTGGTGGTAGCTCGGGAGGTTGTCCTCGGTGAGCAGGTTGACGACGAGCGCCTCGCGTACGGCAGTCGGCAGCGCCGACTGCTCCGGCCGCCACGGCTCGCCGCCCAACGGCCCGTCGTAGGGGCGCCCTTCGCCCCAGGGCACGTACTGGTGCGGGAACCAGGGCCGCGCGGCGGCCAGATGGCGGTCGAGGCCGCGCGCCACGTACGGCTCCAGCTCCACGGCCACGTCCAGCCGCCCGGCGCCGGTCACGGTGCCGGGCCCGACACCGGTCACGGGGCGGGTACGGCGGGCGCGCGACCGGCCTCGGCGTCCGTACCGGCGTCCGTACCGGCGGGCGCGTCCGTACCGGCGGCCTCGGCCGCGTCCGTGCCGTGGCGTTCCAGCAGGGCGGCGGCCTCCGCCAGGGTGCTGGTGGGGCCGAGGTCCGCGTCGGTGTCGGCGAGGACCATGCCGAGTTCGCCCTCGGCCACCACCAGCATCTCCATCAGCGCCAGCGAGTCCATCTCCAGGTCCCCGAAGGTGGTTTCGGGGAGGAGCCGCGCGCGGTCGAGGTCGAAGTGCTCGGTGAGCAGGTTCGCGAGGGTGTCGAAGACGGGCTGCTGTTCCATGGTGAGTGCCCTCCGGATAGGGGGAGTTCGGGTCTCGTACGTCGAAGTGCCGGGTACGTGTGGTGAGTCGGTCGGGTCGCTGGGGTGCGCCGCGGTGCGGGGTGGTGCGGTCGGGTGCGGTCGTGGGGAGCGTCACGCCGGGCGGCGGCCGTACGCCTCGCGCGCGCCCACCGCCCGTACGGCTCCGCCCGTCACAGCCGCAGCAGCGCCAGGCCGACGCTGAAGCCGCTCGCCAGCCCGACGAGCGCCACCAGGTCGCCGGGCCCCGCCCGCCCCGACTCCCGGGCCAGGGCCAGTTGGAGGGGCAGCGAGGCGGAGGCGACGTTGCCGTGCTCGACGACGGTGGCGAGGCTGCGTTCCACCGGCAGGCCGAACTCGGCGCAGCAACGCCGGTACTGCGGCAGCGAGATCTGGTGCACCGCGACGAACGCGCTCTCCCGCGCCCGCGCGACCTCCTCGGCGTGGGCGTCGAGGAAACGCGGCACGTGCCGCCGCCCGGTCTCCACCAGGTCGCCGTTGAGCCGCAGGGTGCACACCTCCTCGTCGTCGCCGCGCGGATGCATCGAGCCGCCCGCCATGACGGTGCACACGTCCCAGGAGGCGGAGTCGGCGCTGAACACCGTGGCGAGGACGCCCGGTTCGCCGTCGCCCGCCGGTCCGGCGGTGAGCAGCAGGGCGGCGCCCGCGTCGCTGACGGTGTAGCCGGGGGAGGCGGTACGGAACGCGCGCAGGTCCGGCAGGTGCCAGCGGACGGCGAGCGTCGGGGCCTCGCCGCAGGCGATCAGCACCGTGCCGTACTGGCCGGTCTCGATCAGGGCGCGGGCGACCTGGAGGGCGTTCAGCACGCTGTTGCAGGCGTTCTTCACGTCGAACGCCGGGCAGGTGGCGCCGAGTTTGGCGGCGACCACGTGCGCGGTGGCCGGTTCGATCAGGTCCTGCCCGGAGGACGCGAACAGCAGCAGGTCGACGTCCGCCACCGTCACCCCCGCCTCCTCGAGGGCCTTGCCCGCGGCGGCCACCGCCAGGTCGGAGCACTGCTCGTCCGGTTCCTTGACGTGGACGCCCCGGATGCCGGACAGCTCCAGCGCGCCGGGCGGCGGGACGAACGGGCTGCCCGCGGCGGCGATACGCGCCCGTGTCTCCGCCATGGTCCGGTACCCGTGCGGGAGATGGACCGAGGTCGCCAGCAGCCGGGCTTGTGAGGAGCGCTTCAGCACCGGTTCACCGTAGCGCCGTGTGACCCGTTTCACCTCTTCTGCGGGAGTATCCGGCTGGATGCAACACAGGAGAGTGAATAGGTGTGTTGTACCGCTTTACCGCGTGCCCGTCGCCCGCCCGTACGCCGTCCCCCGCCCGGTCCCGTACGCCGCACCGCGCGCTCTCCCGCGCGCCCTCGCGTACGCCTCCGCCGTGCGCCGCAGACCCTCCTCCGTGGAGACCTCCGGCACGTGACCGAGGTCGCGGCGCGCCGCCGAGACGTCGAACCAGTGCGCCGTGCACAGGTAGTCCACCAGGCCGCGCGTCACCACCGGTTCGCCCGGCAGCCGCAGGACGCGGTGCGCGGGCTCCAGCACGGCGCCCGCGGCGCGCACGAGGACCGGCGGCACCGACCGTTCCACGGGCGGCAGACCGGCAGCGGCCAGCAGGGAGTTGAGGCAGTCCCGTACGGTGCGCGGCTCGCCCTGGCTGACGAAGTACGCGCGGCCCGCCGGGGGCGCCCCCGGCGCCAGCAGCGCCAGCGCCCGCACGTGCGCGTCGGCGGCGTCGTCCACGTACACCGTGTCCGTCAGTTTCCGGCCGCCCCCGGGGAGGCGCAGCAGCCCACCGCGCGCGCGGCGCACGATCCGCGGCAGGAAGTGCGGGTCACCCGGCCCCCACACGAGGTGCGGCCGCAACGCGACCGTGCCCAACCGGGCCGGGTCGGCCGCCAGCACGAGCCGTTCCGCCACCGCCTTGCTGCGGGCGTACGGGGTGGTGTGGCGGCGCGGGTACGGGTGCGACTCGTCGACGCCCGCCAGGTCGCCGCCGCCGAAGACGACGCTCGGCGTGGACGTGTGGACCAGCCGGGGCACGCCGTGGTGGAGGCAGGCGGCGACGACGTTCCGGGTGCCCGTCACGTTGACGGACCGGAACTCGTCGGGCGGCCCCCACAGCCCCGCCCGCGCCGCGCAGTGCACCACCGCGTCGCACCCGGACACCGCGGCGGCGACCGCGTCCGCGTCGCGCACGTCGGCGAGGTGCTGCCGTACGGCGAGGGCGTCCGGCAGCGCGTGCGGCGTACGGCTCAGCCCGTGCACCTCGTGGCCCGCCGCGGCGAGCCGCGCGCACACCGCGCCGCCGAGGAAGCCGGAGGCGCCCGTCACCAGGACCCTCACCGGAACCGTCCCCCACGCAGCCCACGGGCGGCCCAACGGGCCAGCCGCGGACGGTCGATCTTCGAGTTGTGCCGTACGTCGACCGGCAGCCCCGGGTGGAACAGCACGTGCCGTACGGCCCGGGTGTGCGGGAACTCGTCGAACCGCGCCAGCACGTCCGCCGCCAGCCGCCGCCGCTCCTCGCGGTCCGGCCGCCCCTCCGCCTCGACGCACAGCACCGGCACGTACGCGACGGGTGCGCCCGCCGCGTCCCCGGCGTCCTCCGGGGCGACGCCGACCAGCGCGCTGCGGCGCACCCCGGGGACGGTGTGCGCGACGGGCTCCACCTGCTCCGGGTACAGGTCGCCGTCGGCCGTCCGCACCCGCTGCACCGCGCGCCCGCACAGCCACAGCCTCCCGTGCTGGTCGAACCGGCCCAGGTCGCCCATGCGGTGCACCGTGCGCCCGCCCTCGCGGATCTTGGCGAGCGCGGTGCGGTCCGGCAGGCCCTCGTAGCGCTCGGTGGTGCTCGGCCCGGCGACGGTGATCTCCCCGACGGTGCCGGGCGGCACCTCCAGCCCGTCGTACCACTCCGGCAACGGGCCGGGGGTGTCGACGATGACCCGTACGGTGCTCTCCCGCAGCGGCCACCCCACGCACGTACCGTGCCCGGCCTCGGTCAACCGCCTTACGTCGCCCAGCAGTTCACGGCTCTCCAGGGCGCTCACGGGCATCACCTCGGTCGCGCCGTACACGGACGTGACCATCGCGTCCACCGGCAGGAACGGGCGCAGCCGCTCCGCCGTACGCGGATCGAGGGACGCGCCGCCGCACACCACCGCCCGCAACGAGTCGAGCACGACGCCGTGTTCGGCGCAGTACCGCGACAGCCGGTCCAACGGCACGGGCGACGCGAACAGGCCGACGACACCGAAGCGGCGGATGTCCCGTACGAGCAGCGCCGCGTCCATCGTCGCCGGGTGCAGGAAGTCCATCTCCGGGACGACCATGCTGTAGCCCAACGCCGAGCCGCCCAGCGCGAACGCGGGCAGCGTCGACATGCCCACCTCGCCCGGCTCCAGCGGCCACACCTCGCCCGCCATGCGCAGCTGCGCGGACATGTGGCGCGCGCGGTACTCGACGGCCTTGGGGAGCCCGGTGGCGCCCGAGGTGAAGGCGAGCATCGCGACGGGGTCGGAGTCGGGGTCGGGCGCCGGTACGTCCGTATCCGGCGCGAACTCCCCGTCCCCCGCCATCCGTTCGGCGTCCGCGTCCTCCGGCGACACCTCCCGTTCCGCCGCCGCGCTCCGCGCGCACAGCCGCTCCAGCGGCACCCCGTACAGGCGCGACGCCTGCCCGCCGACCACGATCGGCAGCCGTACGCTCCGCCGCCCCCACCCGAGCAGCAGCCGCGCCGCGTGGGCGCGCGGGACGCCGATGAACGCCTCCGGCGCCACCCGTTCCAGGCACGCCTTCACGGCGGACTTCGCGATCCCCGGGTCGATCAGCACCGGCACCGCGCCGATCCGGCTCAACGCACCCGCCAGCGCCACCAGTTCGGCACCGGGCGGCACCATCAGGCACGTACGGGTGCCGGGCCGCAGCCCGCCGTACGCCAGCGCGCGGGCGTACGTGTCGCAGCGCGCGCTCAGCTCCCCGTACGTCGTCTCCGTGTGCTCGCCGTCGCCCGTCGGACGGCGCAGGGCGACCGCGTCCGGGTGGTCGCGTGCCATCTCCTCGACGACCGCGAGGAGTTCGGCCGCGCGGGCCACCCCGGCGTCCGGGCCCACCGACCCGTCCGCCGCACCGTTCCGTCCCTCCAGCCCGTCAAGCACGCGTCCCCCCAGGGGTGTTCGCTGCGTCCGTCGTGCCCGTCGTGCCCGCCACTCCCGCCGTCTCCGCCAGGAACGCCCGTACGTCCCGCGTCACGCCCGACGGCGCGTCCTCCAGCAGCAGATGGCCCGCCTCCGGGTACAGCCGCGGCCGCGCGTGCGGCATCCGGCGCAGCCACTCCGCCAGCACCCGGTCGTCGAAGACCGGGTCGCGCATGCCCCAGCACAGCAGCGTCGGCACGTCCCGCAGCACCTCCAGCCCCTCACCCAGCCGGTGCGCCAGGTCCCAGCCGGGGTCGGCCGGGCGCAGCGGGATCGCCCGTACGAACTCCTCGACGGCGCGCCGCTCCTCGACCCGCGCGTACGGCGCGAGGTACGCGCTGCGCACCGCCCGCGGCATCCGCGTCCGCAGCCCCAGGTACGTGACGCCGCGCGCGAACAGGTTCCCCCGGTGGCTCAGCCGCGCCAGCGCCGCCGAACCCCGCACCGCCCGCAGCCCCCAGTGCAGGCGGTGGCCCTCCGGCCACGGGAACGCCATGGAGTTGAGGACCACCAGCCGCGCCACCCGCTCCGGACGCGCGCACGCCCAACGCAGCCCCAACGGCCCGCCCCAGTCGTGCACGACGAGCGTCCAGCCGTTCTCCGGCGCGCCCTCCTCCCGTACGAGATGCCGGACGAGCCCCTCCACCCGTTCCGCGCGGGCCTCGAAGCCCTCCGGCGTGAACGGCTCCGCGGGACGGCTGGAGAGGCCCATCCCGCCCAGGTCGGGGGCCACGCAACGGTGGTCGGCGCGGAGGCCGCCGACGAGGTGGCGCCAGTAGTAGCTCCAGGTGGGGTTGCCGTGCAGCATCAACACGGGCGGGGCGCCCGAGGGGCCCTCGTCGACGTAGTGCTGCCGTCCGGCGGAGCTGTCGAACCAGCGGCTGCGGAAGGGGTAGTCGGGGAGGACGCGGGGGCGCGGCCGTGCCGTACCGGCCGTCAACTGGTCTGTCATCGCTTGAACAATGGCAGCGCCGGGGCGGCGGCGACCGCCCCACGGAGCGCCGCACCCGGCATTTCACGCGATGGGATGACCGCGGACGCGACGGCCTGACGGCGGGCCCGGAAACACGTACGGCCGACACCGCCGGACCACCTCGGGTGGGGTCCTGTGCTGCGGGCGTCGACCGGAAACTCGTCGCGGGTTGGGTGTGACGGGGTGGTGTGGGTGTGTGTCGTAAGGGGGTGGGGCGGTGTGTGTGCATGGGTGGAGGGCAGCCCCCGGGGGTGTGGGCTGCCCTCCTGTCTGTGGGCCGGTGTGTCCGGCTGGTGGCTGTTCAGACGGCCGCCGTGATGGTGTCGACTGCGGGGGTCTGGAGGGAGCGGCGGGTGGTGCCGAGGCTGGTGAGGAAGGTGACGGTGGCGGCGAGGGCGGTGACGGTGATCCAGGTGCCGGGGCCTTGTTCGGGCCAGACGGTGTCGGTGCGGACGATGTTGTAGGGGAGGATCCCGACGATTCCGGCGAGGGTGCCGAAGGTGACGCCGGTGGCGGTGAGGACGAGGGATTCGACGGCGACCATGATCTGGACCTGGCGGGGGGTGGCTCCGGCGAGGCGTTGGCCGCCGAATTCGCGGTTCCGGTAGGAGGTCGCGGCGTAGAGGGTGTTGATGAGCATGATGCAGGCGAAGGCGATGATGATGCCGACGATGACGAGGTTGAGGGATTCGAGGTTCTTGTCGTCGGCGGTCTTTTGGACGCCGTTGGCGTCGAGGGCGTCGCTGGCGATGAGTTGCATGTAGAGGGTGGCGATGGCGACGCCGGTGAAGAGGATCATCGGCATGAGGATGCCGGCGAGTTGGTCGGCGCGGCGGCGCATGTTGTGGACGGTGAGGTATCCGGCGACTCCGGCGAGGAGTTGGATGGGGCGTCCGTAGATGGCCAGGAGGGCGCGCAGGAGGTGGGGGAGAAGACGGCGAAGCCGATGGAGGTCATGACGGCGGCGTAGGCGGCGGGTGCCATGAGGGCGGGTTCGGTTTCGTCGATGGCGAAGGTGGTGGCGGCTGCGCCGGCGGCGAGGACGAGGGCGGTGATGCCGCCGATGGTGCGCCAGCGGGCGCGGGCGGCGTCCTTGGCGGCGGTGGTGGTGGGGTCGCTGGTGGCGCGGCGGACGGCGAGCCAGGCGGCGCCGACGGAGGACAGGAGGGTGATGGAGGTGCCGGTGGACAGGGCGATGGAGCCGAAGGCGTAGTCGACGTTGTCGGCGACCTGGTTGGAGTCCTTGAAGGAGGAGACCAGGAGGCGTCCGGCGAGCATGGCGGGGAGGATGGCGAGGGTGGTGGCGATGACGGCGACGAAGGCTGCTTCGCCCATGATCATGCGTTTGATCTGTGCGGGGGTGGCGCCGGAGCAGCGCAGGAGGTGGATCTCGTCGCCGCGTTGGCGGACGTTGACGGTGAGGGTGGAGGCGACGGCGAAGAAGACCAGGAGGGTGCCGTAGCTGCCGACGACGCCGCCGGTGGTGGAGAGGATCTCCTCGCTCTGGGCGTCGATCCCGGCTTGTGCGGCGGTGTCGTGGAGGGAGTTGAACATCATCACGATGCCCGCTCCGAGGAACGCGGAGAGCAGGGTCGCCGCGAATCGTCCCGGGCGTTCCTTCACGGAACGGAAAGCCAGCTGCAACATCAACCTCACGCACCCATCCGCAGAACGCTGTAGTCATCGAACCGGTAGTCGTTCTTGTACGGGTTGTCGTAGACGGGCGCCGCGTAGAGGGGCGTCGAGTACGTCGGGGCGCTGTGCACCGCGGCGGCGGGCGCCGGCGGGGCGGGCGGCGGGAACGGCATGACGATCGTGGGCTCGTCGTAGGTGGGGGCGCTGTACGTACGGGGGCGGTGCGTACGGGCGGCGGCGGGCGCGGCGGCAGCGGCGGGCGTACCGGCCGTACCGGGCGCGGACACCGTGGCCATCCGGGACATCGGCCGTACCGAGGGCATCGGCGGCACCGACGCGAGGGGGGAGGCGGGGGCGGGGGCGGCCGGGGCGACCCGGATGCCCGAACCGCCGTCGTCGCGACCGCCGTCGCCGTGGTGGCCACCGCGCGGCCCGCCGTGGTGGGGGGTGGTGTCGTGGTCGGGGTCGCCGAGGTGGGCGAGGCGTTCCGCGACGGCGTCGGCGGTCGGGGCGGTCATCTGACCGGCCAGCTTGCCGTCCGCGAGGAAGATCACCGAGTCCGCGTACGACGCGGCGACCGGGTCGTGGGTCACCATGACCACCGTCGCCCCGTGGAACCGCACCGTCTCCTGCAACAGGCTCAACACGTCCCGCGCACTCCGGGTGTCCAACGCCCCGGTCGGCTCGTCCGCGAAGATCACGCTCGGGTCGGTCACCAACGCCCGCGCCACCGCGATCCGCTGCCGCTGACCACCCGACAACGTGTCCGGACGGTGGTGCAGCCGGTCACCCAACCCCACCTGCCCCAGGATCCGTTCCGCCCGCGCCCGGTCGATCCGCCGACCCGCCAACTTCAACGGCAACGTCGTGTTCTGCACCACGTCCAACGTGGGCAGCAGGTTGTACTGCTGGAAGATGAACCCGATCCGGTCCCGACGGAACCGCGTCAACTGCGCCTCCGTGGCGCCCGACATCCGCTCACCGTCGACCAGGACCATCCCCTCGTCCGCCCGGTCCAACCCCGCCGCGCACTGCAACAGCGTGGACTTGCCCGAACCCGACGGACCCATCACCGCGGTGAACGATCCCGACGCAAGACTGAGGCTCACATCGTCCAACGCCTTCACCGCGTTCTCCGACGTGCCGTACGACTTCGTGACATTCACAAGACGCAGCGCCTCCGCACTCTTGACGGCACCCGCCCCACTCTTGCGACCAAACATCACTACCCCAATCCGTCGGACGCTCTCTGCGCCACACCCACAACCTACGCAGCCGCAACCGCCCACACATGGGGCCCACAACCCAAACCCGGGGTGGTGTTACGTACACCCCTACAGCCGTTCGACAACCCCTGTTCGGGGGGTGTGCGGCGCCGACAGGGGAACCGTTTCGGCACCCGGGGGACGGGGCCGGCCCACGGGTGCGCCGGGCCGGAACGGGTGTGAGCAGGCGCAACGCGGCGGACGTACGGGTGCGGGGTCGCGCGGGCGTACGGGGCGCGGGCGGGCGGCGGTGGCGGGCGCGCGGGGACGGCCGGTCGGCGGGCGGGGGGACGTACGTACCCCCACCGCGAGCGCGTACGGGAACGGGGCGGGGGCGCGTACGGGGACAGGGACGGAGGCGGGCCCGCCGGGGCAACGGGGCGGTCGCGTGCGGGAGTTCGCGCGCTACGCCGCGTCGCCCGCCGCCGGGGGCTTCCGCGCCAGCAGGAACGCCTGCGCCGTGCGCTCCGCGAACGGTCCCTCCTCGTCGCGCTCGCGCGAGAGCCGCGCCCGTACCGGGAGCCCGGCCCCCGCCAGCAGCTCCTCGATCCGTTCCGGGCGCCGCCGGTGGAAGTCCAACGACACCGGGTGGCCCCATGCCTCCGTCAGCCGCAGCGGCTCGTCCCCGACCTGGAACGCCAGCAGCAGATGCCCGCCGGGTGCCAGCACCCGGCTGAACTCCCCGAAGACCGTGGGCAGTCGGTCCAGCGGGATGTGGATCACCGAGTACCAGGCGAGGATGCCGCCGAGCGTGCCGTCCGGCACGTCCAGCGCCTCCATCGAGCCCACCTCGAAGCGGAGTCCGGGCTCCGTCTGCCGCGCCACCCCGATCATCCCCGGCGACAGGTCCACCCCGGACGCGGTCAGCCCGAGCCCGGCCAACTGCGCGGTCATCCGCCCAGTACCGCAGCCGACGTCGAGCACCGGCAGACCGCCCTCCGTGCCGTGGCCGCGCACCAGCTCCGCGAAGGACGCGAGCATCGCGCGGTCGAGGGGCTTGGCCGCCAACTCCCCGGCCGCGCGCCGGGCGTACTCGGTGGCGATGGTGTCGTACGAGGCGCGGGTGTCGCGCGCGTAGTCCGGTTCGGTCACGCCGGGACCCTACTCCCGCCGCGGACCCGTGGTCGGCGCGGGGCGGCGCCCGCCCGACGCCCCCGTACGGGGTGCCGGGCGGACGCCCACCGGGTACACGGCGGTCGCCGGACCTGCGACGACGCCGCGTCGCGGCGCGCGGCGCGGGGGCGCGCGGGACGCGCCGTGGACCGGGTCGAGGCACGCGGCGGGCGAGGGGCGCACGGGAGCGCGGCAGGGAGCGTACGCGAGGCGGTACGGGGGTGCCGGCGGCGGACGGCCGTACGGGACACCCGATCCGGCACCCGCACGGCGCGCACCTCGGCGCCGACTCCGGCCGCGCGCCCGCCGACTGCCCCGACATCCGTTCGCCGTCCGCCCGACGCCCCGCCCGACGCCCGTCCGCCGCGTGCTCGTTCAGGCGGCACGCAGAGCCGCGACGAACCACTCGAAGGCCGGTACGGACTCCGGGAACGGCGGCCGTCCGTTGAGCACGCCCAGCAACTGCCAGTAGCGCTCCACGCGTCGGTCCGTGAAGGTGTCCACCTGGTCGGCCAGACGCAGCCGTTCGGCCCGCGGCAGGTCCGCCGTCAGGACGTGGCCCAGCACCGCGCGGGCCTCCGCGCCGCCCGGGTCGGTACCCGCCGCCAGCGCCGCCCCCGCGTGCTCGACGACCCGCGCGGGGTCGTACGGCATGGCCGCCGGTCCACCCGCCGCGCCGTCCGCGTCCCGCGTGCCCGCCTGCGCCATCTCCCGTACGCGCTGCCGGAATCCGGCGTCACCGACCAGTTCGGCCAGCTCCACCCAGGCGTCGACCTGCTCCCGGGTCGGGTCCTCGGGCAGTTCGGCGGGCAGTTGCCGCATCGCCTCGGCCAGCCCGGCGCCCGGCGCGTCCGGGTCGATCCCGTCGAAGACGCGGTCGACGAAGTCGTCGACGACGCGCTGCCGTTCCGCCGCGGACAGTTGCGCGAGCTTGTGCATGAGTGCCATCTCCTCGGTCGTGTCGTGTCGTTCGGCGACCGACCACAGGACCGCGCGGCGCAGCTTGAGCGTCCGGATCTCCGCGTCCAACGCGAGGGCGTGGCGGCGCGCGATCTCCCCGACGCCCACCCGCCCGTCCAGCACCCGCCGTACGGTCTCCAGCCCGAGCCCCAGCTCCCGCAGCGTCCGTACGAGGTCGGCGCGGGCCGCGGCCTCGACGCCGTAGCAGCGGTAGCCGCCGGTCGTACGGGCGGTGGGCGGGACGAGCCCGAGGTCGGACCAGTAACGGATGGTGCGCACGGGGATACCGGTGCGGGCGGAGAGCTGTCCGATGGTGAACAGCTCGCTGTGGTCGTTCACGGACACACCCTCGGCCTTCCAGCGGCTGGAGACTCAAGTCGCTTTCAGGGAAGCACAGCCGCAGCCGGTAACGTGGCCCCGCGAACCACGGTGGCCCGTCGGCCACCGACGGCGGTCCCACGGGCCGCCGTACGGCGGTGGGGCCCGCCGTACCCGAACCGCGGCACCGGCGCCGCCAACGGTCCCTGCTTGCGGTGGACGCACCCGTGCGCGGGTGCCCTGCGGGTGGGAGGAGTGTGTCCGTGGAAGCCAGACGTTCCCGAGCGGTGAACGAGCCCGTCGACCCCGACGTGGACCCCGTCGGCCCCGGTGAGGGCGGGGAGCGGGACCCCGGCGCGGGCCCGCCCGCGCCCCCCGCACGCGGGGAGGCGCCCGTCGTGGCGGCGGTCGCGCTGGGCGGCGCCCTGGGAGCCGCCGCCCGCTACGGGGCGTCGCTGCTCTGGCCGACCCCGGACGGCGCCTTCCCGTGGACGACGCTCGCCGTCAACGCCGCCGGGTGCGCGGTGATCGGCGCCTTCATGGTGCTCCTCAGCGAGGAGTGGTCGGCGCACCGGCTGGTACGGCCGTTCTTCGGCACGGGCGTGCTCGGCGGCTTCACGACGTTCTCCACGTACGCGGTGGACGTACGGCAGCTGGCGGACGCGGGCGCGGGGCGTACGGCGCTGGCGTACCTCGGCCTGACCCCCCTGGTGGCCCTCGCGGCGGTGTGGACGACGGCGGTGGCGACCCGCCGCGCGCTGGCGCGGGGGCGGTCGGCGCGTACGGGCGGCGGGGCGGACGGAGACGGCGACGGTACGGGCGCTGGCGCGCGGGACGGCGAGGGGGAGGCGGGCACGTGAACTGGCTCCTCGTCCTCCTCGGCGGCGCCCTCGGCGCCCCCCTCCGTTACCTCACCGACCGCGCGCTGCGCCGCCGCTTCGGCCCGCACTTCCCGTGGGGCACGTTCGCCGTGAACGTCGCGGGCTGCCTCGCCCTCGGCCTCCTCACCGGCGCCGCCGCGGCGGGCGCCGCCTCGTCCGACCTGCGCCTGTTCGTCGGTACGGGCCTGTGCGGGGCGCTCACCACGTACTCCACGTTCAGCTACGAGACCCTGCGGCTCACCGAGGAGGGCGCCCCGCTGCTCGGCGCCGCCAACGTGGCGGGCACCCTCGCCGCGGGCATCGCCGCCGCCTTCGCGGGCGCCGCGGCGGCCGGGGCGCTGTGGGGGTGACGCGCGGTGGGCCGGGCGTATGCGGCGCTGCGGGGCGGACACCCGTGAGCGGTCACCGTGCGTGTGCTCGCGCGCCGCACACCGTAGGGGTGACGTTCACCGTGCGCAGGCGAGCGGTGCCGTACGGAAGTGGTTGACGGGAAACCGTGTGGCCTTGGTCACGTCGGGTCGCGCTCCGGGACTGTCCTAGTGCAGAGTCCAGCAGCGAGGACGCCGTTCGACGAGCGGCTGTCCTAGTACACCCGGCCCGTTCCCGCTGTTCGGGAGCTGCCGTGGAGGTCACCGTGTCGAGTACGTTCTGCCTGCGGCTCCGATCGGGACTTCCACCGACGGGCGTTGCCGCACCGGCTCCACAGCGGGCTGCTCCGCCTTCGTCTGCCGGTGAGCGCGGAGCGGGCTCCGGCTGCCGTGACCGCCAGGAGGGGAGCGGTCACGGTGGTCGGAGCCGGTCTCCCGCCCGCGCGGCGGGACCGGCCCCGCGCCGCCCGCCCGCCACCGGCCCGCCTACGCGCCCGCGGCCTCCGCCGCACCACCGGCCCCTGACGTACCGCCCGCCTCCGCCGTACCACTCGCTTCCGCCGTACCGCCCGCCTCCGCCGTGTCCGTACCGGCGAGGACCGCGCGCAGCCGGTGTGCGAACTCCTCCGGCTTCCCCTCGAACCCGAACTCGCCGCCCACGAACCCCCCGTGGTGGCTCGGGAACACCACCGCCCGCCGCCCGAACAGCGCGGCCGTCGCCTCCGCCGTGCGCGCCGTCAGCGTGCCCGACGACTCCTCGCCCACCGCGAGCACGACCCGCGTCGGCGCCGCGCGCAGCGCCGCCACGTCCGGGTGGTGACCGCTCACCGCCCAGCAGCGGTCGGACAGCAGCGGGTCGTCGCGCGTGCCGTCGTCCTCCGTCGGCAACCCGAACGTGGCCGGGTCCGGAGCGGGCTGGGCGAAGTACGCCTCGGTCAGCTCGCCCTGCCACGACGTCATCGCGATGAACGCGGCCATGCCCGCGCCCCAGCCCCCGGCCTCGTACGCGTCCCGTACGCCCGCCCGTGCGCGCAGCGACGCCTCGGCGTCCGGCAGGACGGGCAGCAGGGGCGGTTCGTGGGCCACGAGGGTCGTCACGTCGTCGGGGTACGCCGCCACCAGCGCGAGGGCGACCACCGCGCCGCCGCTGCTCGCGAACATCTCCACCGGTCCCGCGCCCAACGCCCCGATGAGCGCGTGCACGTCACCGGCCTGCGTCTCGGGCGTCTGGTCGACGCGGCCGTCCTTGCGGGAGCTGCGGCCGAGGCCGCGCGGGTCGTACGTGACGACGGTGCGGTCGGTGAAGTGCGCGCTGAGCGCGCGGAAGCCGCTGGCGTCCATGGGCTGGCCGATCATGAACAGCGGCGGCCTGCCGTCGGCGGTGGGCAGTGGGCCGTGGACGTCGTAGACGAGGTCGGCGCCGGGGGTCGCGAGTGTCTGGGTGTGCGTCATGCCCGTGCAGACCCGGGCGGCGTCCGGAACTCATCGCGGCGCGCCCCCGGCCCACCGTTCGCCGCCCCGCCCGCCGTACCGCCGTCCGCCGTACCGGGGTGACCCTCACCCGCCGCCCGTCACCCGCCGTCGCGGGGAGGTGCCGTGAGTCCGTGCTCCGGCACGGGCAGCCCGTGCAGCACGTCGCGGACGGTGAAGCGCCGCAGCTCGGCGGAGACCGCGGCGGCGACCCTGCGGTCCAGGTCGGTGAGCATCGACTGGATGTTCCGGCCGACGGGGCACTCCGGTGCGGGTCCGTGCAGGCCCAGGACCGGGTCGTCGCCCTGGAGCAGCTGCCAGACCCGTTCCAGCGTGATGTCCCCGGCGTCGGCCGCCAACTCCCAGCCCCCGTGGGCCCCCGGGCGCGACCGCACCAGCCCGGCGCCGCGCAGCGGGCCGAGGACGCGGCGTACGTAGACGGGGTTCACGTTCGTGCTCGCGGACAGCTCGTCCGAGCTGACGACGCGGCCCTCCGCGCCGCCCAGGTACGTCAGCACGTGCACCGCGACGGCGAACTGGGTGTTGGTGGATCTGGCCATGGAGCCATCTTGCCATTTCGCAATCACTGTGGCTACGGTTGGGTCATTCGTAACCACGGCGATTACAGATCGGAGCTCCACCATGATCGGCATCACCGGCGCGTCCGGCCCCCTGGGGCGGGCCACCACCGAGTTCGTCCTGAAGACCGTCGACCCGTCCCAGGTCGTGCTCACCACACGCAGGCCGGAGGCCCTCGCCGACCTCGCCGCCCGCGGCGTGCAGGTGCGGCGGGCCGACTTCGAGGAGCCGGACACCCTCGGCCACGCCTTCGAGGGCGTCGACCGCCTGCTGCTCATCTCCACCGACGCCGTCGGCGCCCGCCTCGCACAGCAGCAGGACGCCATCGAGGCGGCGGTGAAGGCGGGCGTCAGCCACATCGTGTACACGTCGGTGCCCGAGCCCGTCCCCGGCAACCCGGCCGCCGTCGTCGACGACCACGCGGGCACGGAGCAGGCGCTGCGCGAGAGCGGCGTGCGCTGGACGTCGCTGCGCAACAACCTCTACGCCCACATGCAGGTCGCCACCGTCGAGCAGGCCGCCGCGTCCGGCCGCCTCGTCACCAACAACGGCGCGGGCGCCGCCGCGTACGTCACCCGCGAGGACTGCGCGGCGGCGGCAGCCGCGGTGCTGACCCGCGGCGGGTACGAGGACCAGGCGCTGGACATCACCGGCCCCGAGGCCGTCACCGTCCAGCAACTGGCCGCCCTCGCGAAGGAGTTCGGCGGACGGGACGTCGAGGTGGTGGAGGTCGACGACGAGGCGTACACGGCGGGGCTGACCGAGCACGGACTGCCGGAGCCGGTGGCCCGGGTCGTGGCGTCGTTCGGCGCGTCGATCCGCGGCGGCCACCTCGCGCACGTCAGCGGCGCCGTTGCCGAACTGACGGGCACGGCCCCGACGCCGCTCGCGGAGGTCGTACGGGCGGCGCGCACGTCCTGACCCGTACGGGGCCTCGCGGGGCCGCTCCCCCTCCCGGACGCCACGTCCGGGCAGGGGGCCGTAACCGGTGGCGCGACCGCTCCCGAGGAGTGGCCGCCCCGCCGTCTCAGTCCTGGGCCGCGTCGCCCACCGCGTTGCCCACCGCGCCGCTGGTGGCGGTCCGTACGGCGCGCGCGATGCGGTCCGGGGCGTCCACGAACTGCGCGGGGTCGGCGCCTCCCAGGAGGGCGGCGCCGATGTCCTCGTTGATGACCCGCAGCGCGGCCGAGGTCGCGGCGGCGTGCAGCCGTACCTCGATGCTCTCCGCCGGGAGGCCCAGCCGTTTCCCGACGATCTCGGCCAGCTCGCCCTCGACCTGGTCGCAGGCCATCAACCAGGCCGTACGGAGCGCCGGTTCCTTCTCCGCCAGCAGCACCATCTGCGTCGCCAGGATGGTGTCCACCTGCTCGACGGTGGACGACTCGCGCGCGAACCTGGCCGTCTCCTCCTTGAAGTGCTCCTCCAGGGAGAGGTGCGGGGGCCAGTTGCGCAGGACGGCCATCTCCCACTCGACGCTCCACGCGACGATCGGCTCGGCGCAGCTCTCCTTGCTGCGGAAGTGGCGCCAGATGGTACGGGTCGACAGCCCCACGGCCTCGGCGATCTGGTCACCCGTGGTGCCGTCGACGCCCTGCTTCCAGAAGAGCCGCGCCGCCTCCCGGGAGATCTCCATCCGTACGCGATGGCGCCGCTGCTCGCTCATCCCGCCTCCGCCGCTCCTGGCCGCTGCCACTTCCTGGACCTCCGGTTCCCGTGTGCCGTCCCCCGGGTGCCAGTCTGGCAGTAAGTGACACCGTGCGGCCAGTGCCGCATCCGTGCGCGCCGTTCCCCGTACCCCTCCGCGCCCGTTTCCCGCGTCCCTCCGCGCCCGTTTTCCGCATCCCTCCGCAGCCGCCCGCGCGCCCCTCCGCCGGAAAAGCGACCGCCGCGCGCGCGGAGAGCACGTTCCGGCGGGAGGGGCTACGGAATCGTTGCCGCGCGCGGGGTGTCGAGGACAGGATGACTCCCGTCCGGCGCCGTGTCGGGCATGTCGGGTTGATCGTGATGGAGGGTGACGTGGTCAGCAAGCCGAATCGCCGCAGGGTCCTGGGAGCCGCCGCGGGCGGCGCGTTCGCCGGCGCACTCGCGGGCCCCGCCGCCGTGGCCGCCCCCTCCGCCGGAGGAGCCCCCGCCGCGCCCGCCACCGCGCCGTACACCCGCCGCCCCGTCACCGTCCGCTCCCCGGACGGCGCCCTGCGCGTCACCCTCCGTGTCACGCACGGCCGCCTCACGTACGAGGTGCGCCGCCGCGGCCGTACGGTCGTCGCCCCCTCCGGACTCGGCCTCGACCTGGCCGGACTGCCGTCGCTGACCGGCGGCCTGGTGGTCACCTCCGTACGCCACCGGACGATCGACGAGCGCTGGCGCCCCGTGTGGGGCACCGACGCGACCGTCCGCAACCACGCGCGGGAGTGCGTGCTCCGCACCGTGCAGGCGGCGAGCGGCGTACGGCTCGACCTGGTCGTACGGGTCTTCGACGACGGCGTCGGCATCCGCTACCACCTCCCGCGGCAGGCGGCGCTCGGCGACACGTACACGGTGACCGCCGAACGCACCGAGTTCGCGCTCCCGCCCACCGCCACGAGCTGGTCACTGGCCGCGGGCACCGACTGGAACGCCGACGAACGGCACTACGGACGCGCCCCGTTGGCCGAGGTGCGAACCGCGCAGACACCGCTGACCCTGGTCACCGGGGGCGGCGACCACGTGGTGGTCCACGAGGCGGCGCTGATCGACTACCCGAGCATGACGCTGGCGGCGGACGCGGACCGGCCGGGCACGTTCACCAGCGAGCTGATCAGCCTGCCCGACGGTACGAAGGCACGGCTGTCGGGCGAGTTCTCCACACCGTGGCGGACGTTGACGATCGGCGGCCGCCCCGGCGACCTCGCCGAGTCGCACCTGATCGAGAACCTGAACGAGCCGTGCGCCCTCGCGGACACCTCGTGGATCACGCCCGGCACGTACGTCGGCGTGTGGTGGGAGCTGCAACGCCGCCACACCACCTGGACGGAGGGGCCGCGGCACGGGGCGACGACGGAGCGCGTCAAGCAGTACATCGACCTGGCGCGCGAGGCGGGCGCCCGCCACGTACTGGCCGAGGGGTGGAACACCCGCGCGGGCGGCGAGTGGACCGGCCAGGACTTCCTCACCCCGCAACCGGACCTCGACCTGCCCGAAGTGCTGCGCTACGCCCGCGAGAACGGCGTCGGCTTCGTCGCCCACAACGAGACCCGCGGCTACGTCGACGACTACGAGCGCCACCTCGACGAGATCTTCGCGCGCTACGAGGAGTGGGGCGTCCACGCCGTCAAGACCGGCTACGCCACCCGCTTCGAGCTGGGCGGCGTCCAGCGCAGCCACTACGACCAGGAGGCCGTACGCCACTACCAGCGCGTCATCGAGACCGCCGCCCGCCACCGCATCGTGGTCAACGCGCACGAGGCCATCAAGCCGACCGGTCTGGCGCGCACGTACCCGAACATGATGACCGGCGAGGGCGTCGCCGGGATGGAACAGCACAACTACAAGGGGAAGAACGGAAATCCGCCGGAGCAGGCGACGATCCTCCCCTTCACCCGCTACATCGGCGGGCCCGCCGACTACACGCCGGGCGTACTGGACGTGACGTGGGACCCGGCCGGACTCGGCACCCGCGTACAGACGACGTCGGCGGCCCAACTCGCCCTGTACTCGGTGTTCTTCAGCCCGTTGCAGATGCTGGCCGACACGCCGGAGAACTACCGGGCGCACCCCGGGTTCGCGTATCTGAAGGACATGCCCGCCAGTTGGGACGAGAGCCGGTTCCTGGACTGCGTGATCGGTGACCACACGGTGGCGGCCCGCCGCAAGGGCGACACCTGGTACCTGGGCGCGCTCACCGACGAGCACGACCGCACGCTGCGGGTGCCGCTCCGCTTCCTGGGGCGCGGGCGGTACGTCGCGGAGATCTACCGCGACGCCGCCGACACCGACTGGCACGACAACCCGCTGCCCGTGGCGGTGGAGACGCGGACCGTACGCGCGTCCGCGGCGCTCACCCTCCGGCTCGTCGCGGGCGGCGGCGCGGCGGTCCGCTTCCGCCCGGCGCGCTCCTGAGGGACGGGCGGGCCATCCTCGCCCGATGTGTCACCAAGTGCTACGTTGTCATTTGGTGACACTCGCGATCCCGGTCGCCGTACCGCTCGTACGGCACCCGGGATCGCCGCCCCGACCGGCCCCGGACGTGAGGAAGACCCATGCCCCAGACCCTGCCGCAGCGGCTCTACCTGCTCTGCTACACCGTCGACAAGGGCAAGTTCGAACTCGACAGCATCCAGGGCCGCGGCCAGCTGCTCCGCGCCGGAGCCCTGACCGAACTGGCCCTGGCCGGGCTCATCGGCACCGAGGGCGGCAAGGTGCTGCGCCTCCCCGCCGCGCCGCCGCCCGAACCGTTCGCCGCCCAGGTCTGGCACGACCTGCCCACGGAGAAGCCGAAGAACTGGCTCCGGTTCCTCCACAACAAGGCGCACCTGGCGGAGACCCCCGTACGCGACCAGCTGGTGGCCGACGGCGCCGTCGGCGTCACGCGCACGAAGGTGCTCGGCGTACTGCCCGCCGACCGCGTCGTCGTACACGAACCGGAACGGGTCGCCGCCCTCCAGAAGACCGTACGCGCCGCGGTCGCGCCCGGCGCCGACCCGGCGGCGCTCCCGTTCGACGAGCTGACCATGGCCGTACTCGCGGCGGAGGTCGAGGTGACGAGCGTCTTCGCGCGGAAGGAGCTGCGCGAACACAAGGCGGCGCACGAGGAGTTGGCCGCGCGTTTCGACAAGGTGGTGCCGGGGCTCCGCAAGGCGCTGCGCGACTCGTACCTGTCGAGCCGGGCGGTCGGCGGCGGCTGGAGCGCCTGAGTCCCGCTGGGGTGTACGGGGCCGGTCGCGTACGGGGGTCGGGATCGACCGTACGCCCGCGCGGGGGATGGGCGGGCGAAGTGGGGGCACGTGGACCGCATCCGCGCGACGGCGGGTGCGGTCCTTCGCCGTCCCGTCCCGGCCTCCCGAGCTGACGTGTGACCCAGGTCACTCGACTCGGGGTGGCCATGAGTGTCACTTAATGCCAAGATGGCATTAAGTGACTGCACGGGATCGTGACCGCGTCCCCACCCGAACCCGGAGAACCTCACCATGAACACGCCGCGCACCGAAGAGACCATGACCCTCACCCCGCCCCAGCAGGCCCCCGCGCACCGCCGCAAGCAGGCGACACCGCTGGACCAGATGGGCGGCACCCGGGGCCTCGTCTACTCGACGTTGCCCGTCGTGACCTTCGTCGCCGCCAACGGCGCCCGTGGCCTCAGGACCGCGACCATCGCCGCCATGGCGGTGGCGGTCGGCATCGGCGTCGAACGACTCTGGCGCAAGGAATCCGTACAGCCCGCCCTCGGCGGCGTGTTCGGCGTCGCCGTCGCCGCGGGCGTCTCCTGGTACACGGGCTCCGCCAAGGACTACTTCCTCATCGGCATCTGGGCCAGCCTCGGCGGCGCACTCCTCTTCCTCGCCTCGGTCCTCGCCCGCCGCCCCCTGGCCGGCGTCCTCTGGAACGCCGCCACCGGCCACGGCGACGCCTGGCGCACCGACCCCGTCTCGCGCCGCTACTACGACATCGCCACCCTCGTCCTCGCCACCGTCTTCGGCGCCCGCTTCGCCGTCCAGCTGTACCTCTACGAGGCCGACGAGGTGGGCTCCCTCGGCGTCGCCAAGGTCGTGATGGGCTACCCGCTGCTGGGCCTCGCCCTCCTGGTGGTCGCCTGGGCGGCCCGCAAGTCCAAGCACCGCCTCGCCACCCTCCCCGCCTGACCCCCCCACCCCCGTCGGGCCCCGTCGCGCGAGCGACGGGGCCCGACGGGCGTGTACTCCTCAAGCCGGGGGTGGGGTGAAGTACGTGCCGTCCTTCGGGACTCGGGTGTGCTCCGCCCGCTCGTCGTCGAGGTACTGCCACTCGAAGTGCAGGCCCCGCGCGACCTCCGAGTCGGGGCCTGCCCTGAGTGGGAAGTGCACGTGCGGCTCGGAGGAGTTGCCGGAGTTGCCGCACTCGGCGAGCGCCTGCCCCGTACCGACCCGGTCGCCCACGGCGACCGGCAGTGGTCGTCGCGGGCCAACGACGAAGGCCCCGACCGGCGGACCGGTCGGGGCCTTCGTGACAGCCCGGTGAAGGCTGGGCGGAGGATACGAGATTCGAACTCGTGAGGGGTTGCCCCCAACACGCTTTCCAAGCGTGCGCCCTAGGCCACTAGGCGAATCCTCCGTGGAGAACAGTACAAGACGTCGGAGGGTGCTCGCGAACTCGATCCCCGGTGCCGTCATCGGGTACGGTGAGCGCAGCCCCTCACGTGGCGCTATCTCTCTGAACTCCCCCAGGGCCGGAAGGCAGCAAGGGTAGGAGGGCTCTGGCGGGTGCGTGGGGGGTCCTTGCGTTCCGGGGCTGCGGGCGTGCGGGTCGCGCGTACGGGTCCCACCGGCCGTACGGCCGGTCCGTGCGGCCCGCCGGGTGGTGCGGGTGTGCGGTCGGGGGCCGTGGCCGGACCCGGATGTCGGTGGCGGCCTATATCGTCGGTGTCGTGTCGTCCCTCGCCCTGTATCGCCGCTACCGCCCCGAGTCCTTCGCCGAGGTCATCGGCCAGGAACATGTCACCGACCCCCTCCAGCAGGCGCTGCGCAACAACCGGGTCAACCACGCGTACCTCTTCAGTGGGCCGCGCGGCTGCGGGAAGACGACCAGCGCGCGCATCCTGGCCCGGTGCCTCAACTGCGTGCGGGGGCCCACGCCCACGCCCTGCGGGGAGTGCGACTCGTGCCGCGACCTGGCGCGGAACGGCCCCGGTTCGATCGACGTGATCGAGATCGACGCCGCCTCGCACGGTGGTGTCGACGACGCGCGTGAGCTGCGCGAGAAGGCGTTCTTCGGCCCGGCAGCCAGCCGCTACAAGATCTACATCATCGACGAGGCGCACATGGTCACCTCAGCGGGCTTCAACGCCCTGCTGAAGGTGGTCGAGGAGCCGCCCGAGCACCTCAAGTTCATCTTCGCGACGACCGAGCCGGAGAAGGTCATCGGCACGATCCGTTCGCGGACGCACCACTACCCCTTCCGGCTCGTGCCGCCCGGCACCCTCCGCGACTACCTGGCGGAGGTGTGCGCGAGCGAGTCGATCGCGGTGGACGAGGCGGTGCTGCCGTTGGCCGTACGGGCGGGCGCGGGGTCCGTACGGGACTCGATGTCCGTCATGGACCAGCTGCTGGCGGGCGCGGCGGAGGACGGCGTCACGTACGCGATGGCGACTGCCCTCCTCGGCTACACGGACAGCGCCCTGCTGGACTCCGTGGTCGAGGCGTTCGCGACGGGGGACGGCGCGGCGGCGTTCGAGATCGTGGACCGGGTGGTCGAGGGCGGCCACGAGCCGCGCCGTTTCGTCGCGGACCTGCTGGAACGGTTGCGGGACCTGGTGATCCTGGCGGCCGTCCCGGACGCGGTGGAGAAGGGCCTGCTCGAAGCGCCCGGCGACGTCGTCGAGCGGATGCGGAGCCAGGCGGAGGTCTTCGGCGCGGCGGAGTTGAGCCGGGCGGCGGACCTGGTCAACGCCGGGCTGACGGAGATGCGCGGTGCCACGTCGCCGCGGCTCCAGCTGGAGTTGATCTGCGCGCGGGTGCTGCTGCCGGCGGCGTACGGGGACGAGCGTTCCACGCAGGCGCGCCTGGACAGGTTGGAACGGGGCGTGCCCGGCGGTGTCGGCGGCATGGCCGGTGCGCCGGGTGCGGCCGGGATGCCGGGCCCGGCCGTCGCGCCGCCGCCCCCCACGCCCGCACCCGCACCCACGCCCCACGCCCCGGTGGACGCGCCGCCCCCCGCGCCGACTCCGCCCCCCGCCGCCCCGCCCACGCCGCCCCCCGCGGCCGCCGAGCCCGCCCCGGCGGGCGAGGCGCGGCGCCCGGGTGCCTGGCCCGGCGCCACCGCCCCCGCCGGCGCGGGCGCCGGGACCCCGCCCCCCGCGGAGGGCGCGCGCCGACCCGGCGCGTGGCCGGGTGCCGGTGGCGGCGCGGGGGCGAACTCCCCGGCGGCGCCCGCCGGTACGGGCCCGGCCCCCGGCGCGGGTACGGGTGCGGGTACGGCCCCTGCCCCCGGCACGTCGCCAGGACCCGCCGTCAGCGCGGACAGCGCCCAGGGCGCCGCGCAGGTGCGGCAGATGTGGCCGCAGATCCTGGAGGCCGTGAAGAACCGCCGCCGCTTCACCTGGATCCTGCTCAGCCAGAACGCGCAGGTCGCCGGGTTCGACGGTACGACGCTCCAGGTCGGCTTCCCCAACTCGGGCGCGCGGGACAGCTTTTCGAACGGCGGCAGCGAGGACGTACTCCGCCAGGCCCTCTCCGACGCCCTCAACGTGCAGTGGAAGGTCGAGGCCATCGTCGACCCGTCGGGCGGCGCGGGCCACGGCCAGCCGGAGGGCGGCCGGGGCGGCGGCTTCGGCGGAGGTCACGGCGGTGGCCACGGTGGTGGCCAGGCCCCGCCGCCGGGCGGCGCCGGTACGGGAGGCTTCGGCGCGGGCGGTACGGGCGCGGGCGGCGCACCGGGCCCCGGCCCCGGCGCGGGCCCGGCGTTCCCGCCGGGGCAGCCGCCCCAGGCGCCGCCCGGCGGCTCCGGCCCGACCGGCGGTGGCGGCGGCGCGGCCGGTGCGCGCCAGGCCCTGGCGTCGGCGCAGGCCGCCCCCGCGGCCCCGGCCGCACCGGCCGGGGGCCCGGCGGCCTCGGCGCCCGCGCCGCGTCCGGCGTACGACGACGACATGCCCGCCGAGGACGACGCGGACCTGGACGAGTCGGCCCTGTCCGGCCACGACCTGATCGTCCGCGAGCTGGGCGCGACGGTGATCGAGGAGCTGCACCACGACGGGTGAGCGCCGTCGGACGCGTTCGCGCGGACGGCCGCGCCCGTCGCCCGTTCCGGTGAACGGCCGGGGGACGTACGGCCGTTGCGCGCGGTACGGGAGCCGGGCCGGGCGGACCGTACGCGCGCCCAGCACGTTCCCGCACGCCCCCAGCCCCCGTACGTCACCTCCGCGCCGTGCCACCGCCCCGCCCGCCCCCCGCCGCGCGTCGAACGCCCCCTTCCCGAGGGAAACCGGGCGGAACGGACCACCGCGGCGGCGCACCACGTAGGCTCGGGCGCGGACATACGTCGTCGACGAGCCAGGAGCCCAGTCGTGATTCCCGGTGGTGGCCAGCCCGACATGCAGCAGCTGTTGCAGCAGGCCCAGAAGATGCAGCAGGACCTCGCCGCGGCGCAGCAGGAGCTGGCCGAGACGCCCGTCGAGGGGAGTGCGGGCGGCGGCCTGGTGAAGGCGACCGTGAACGGCTCGGGCGACCTCCAGGGCCTCGTCGTCGACCCGCAGGCGGTGGACACGACGGACGCCACCGCCGAGGAGGTCGCGGAGACCCTCGCGGACCTCGTCGTCGCCGCCGTGCGCGACGCGAACGCCGCCGCGCAGGCGCTCCAGCAGGAGAAGCTCGGCCCGCTCGCGCAGGGGCTCGGCGGCATGCCGGGGATGCCCTTCTAGGGACATCGCCTGGGCCGCCCGCCCGGACGGTCCCAGGCGCGTCGCCCGGACATCGCCTAGTCGGAGGCTGCTCCGGGCAACTACGGTACGGATACGGTACGGAGAGCTGTTCCGGCGGTGTTCCGGCCGGTGCGCGGCGTGCCGTGCGCCGTGCCCGTACGCTCCGCGCGCCACGCGACGCGGGGAACCGTCGAAGCGTGGTCCGGCGAGAGGAAGGAGGGAGATCCGTGTACGAAGGCGTGGTCCAGGACCTGATCGACGAGTTGGGCAGGTTGCCCGGCGTCGGTCCCAAGAGCGCGCAGCGGATCGCGTTCCACATCCTCCAGGCCGAGCCCGCCGACGTCCGGCGCCTCACGCACGTGCTCGCGGAGGTGAAGGACAAGGTCCGCTTCTGCGCGGTCTGCGGCAACGTGGCGCAGGAGGAGCGCTGCCGCGTCTGCGCCGACCCGCGCCGTGACCCGGCGGTCATCTGCGTGGTCGAGGAGTCGAAGGACGTCGTCGCGATCGAGCGGACGAGGGAGTTCCGCGGTACGTACCACGTGCTGGGCGGCGCCATCAGCCCGATCGACGGCGTGGGCCCGGACGACCTGCGGATACGGGAGCTGCTGGCCCGGCTCGCGGACGGTTCCGTCACCGAGCTGATCCTCGCCACCGACCCGAATCTGGAGGGCGAGGCCACGGCGACGTATCTCGCGCGTCTGGTCTCCGCCATGGGCCTGAAGGTCACCCGCCTGGCCAGCGGTCTCCCTGTCGGGGGAGATTTGGAATATGCCGACGAGGTCACGCTTGGGCGGGCCTTCGAGGGGAGGCGAACGCTGGATGTCTGACGCCACGCTGAACTCGATCAAGGACGACCCCGACGACTTCGCCGTGCAGATCGCCGACCAGGTCGAGAGCTTCCTCGTCTCGGTCGCCGAGGTCGCGAAGGGCGACGACCCGGACAGCGCGGTCCCGTACCTGCTGCTGGAGCTGTCCCAACTGCTCCTCGCCGGTGGCCGGTTGGGCGCGCACGAGGACATCCTGCCGGACGAGCGGTACGAGCCGGACGTCGGTCCCGAGGCGGACGTCGACGAGATGCGGCTGCGGCTCGCCGCGCTGCTGGAGCCTATCGACGTCTACACCGAGGTCTTCGACCCGTACCAGCCGCGCAGCGCGCCGGTCGCCTGCCGGATCTCCGACGACCTCGCGGACGTCGTCACCGACCTGCGGCACGGCATGGCGCACTACCGCGCGGGGCGGGTGACCGAGGGCCTGTGGTGGTGGCAGTTCTCGTACCTCTCCAACTGGGGCCCCACCGCCTCCGCCGCGCTGCGCGCCCTCCAGTCCCTGGTCGCGCACGTACGGCTGGACACGCCGCTGGACGAGCTGAACGGCCTCGACACCGACAGCAACGCCGAGGGCGACGACGGCGAGCTGGAGGCGGAGGCCGGAGCGGTGATGGCGGCGGAGATCGCCGCGCCGCTGGGCATCAAGCCGGGCCGCTCGTAGGGCCGTCGCCGCCGGTACGGGCCTCGGCGGTGGTACGGGCGTCACCGGCCGCCGTCGGCGCCGTACGGCCCCGGGTCCCGGGTCCCGTACGCCAGGCCGCCAAGCCCTCCGGGGTGAGGAACGCGTCGAAGACGGCCTCCATCGCCCCGGTCAACGGCCCGCCGTGCGCGCCCGGTCGGCGGTCCGCGCCGAGCGCGGAGGGGACGACGCGGGCGGGCGCGCGGCGATGGACGTCCATCAGACCGTCGAGGTAGGCGGCCGTGAGGGTGTCCCCGGCGAGCGCGTGGAGCGGGACGCCGAGGCCGGAGAGGGTGACGGCTTCGGGGTCGAGGGCGTTCACGAGGTTGCCGATGCCCGTGCCGAGGGCGTGCGCGGTCGCCTCGACGGCGGCCACGGCGGCGGCCCCGGACAGCGGGACGTCCCCCACGTCGGCACCGCCCGCCCCTGACGGTTCCGTCCCTGCCGCCCCTGCCCCGCCTCCCGTACGCCCCGCGCGTACCTCCCGCTCCGCCCGCGCCCGCGCGAGGATGCGTTCCGCCGTGTCCCAGCCGCGTCCGCCGCCCGCTTCGAGGCCCGCGTGCTGCAGCAGCGCGTTCCCGCCGACCTCCAGCCCCCAGCACCCGCGCGCCCCGCAACGGCAGCGCCCGTGCCCGCCGGTGAGCCGCATGTGCCCGAACTCGCCCGCGGTGGCCGTGGCCCCGTCGAGCGGTCTGCCGTCGACCAGCAGCGCGCCCCCGAGGTCGAACGCCACGTGCAGGTGCACCCCGACCCCGACCCCGCGCAGCGCCCCGCGGCGCGCCTCGGCGAGCCCGGCGAGGCGGGCGTCGTTGCCGAGGTGGAGCGGCGGGGCGTACGGGCCGAGGGCGAGCAGGGCGGCGACGTCCACGTCGCGCCAGCCGAGGTGCGGGATGTCCAGCAGCCGCCCGCCGCGTACGGGCCCGGCGGCCGACATGCCCACGCCCACGACGCGCGTCCCGGCCTCCCCGGCGAGCTGTTCGCGTACGGCGGCGCCCAGCGGCCGTAGCGCGCCCCCGGGGGTGCCGTCGTGCGGGCGTCCGGCGACGACGGTGGTGGCGTGCCCGCCGAGGGGGCAGAGGGCCAGGTCCCAGGTGTCCTCGCGCAGGTCGACGGCGAGGGCGAGCGGGCCGTACGGGTGCGGGCCGGGCACCTGGGTGGGGCGTCCGCGGGCGGGGGCGGCGGCAGGGGCCTCGTCGAGCAGCCGTTCCTCGTGGAGCCCGGCGACGAGGACGGAGGCGGTGCCGCGGGCGAGGCCGAGTTCGCGGGTGAGGCGGGAGCGGGTACGGGTCGCGCCGCAGTCGTGCACGGCGCGCAGGAGACGTACGCGGTTGTGTTCGCGGAGTTGGCCGCTGGTCCGAGCCGGGGCGTCGTCGTTCACGGGGTCATTGTGGCCCCTGTGCGGAGGCCCCTCGCCGCATTATGCTCTTGGCGTGAACATAAAAGCCCCCGCGCCTTCCGCGCCCGACGCCGCCGCGCGCCGCGCGCGCGGCGGAGTCTTCGCCTTCTTCGCACTCAACGGCTTCGTCATGGGCATGTGGGCGTCCGGACTGCCCGCCCTCGACGACCGGCTCGGCCTCGGCCCAGCGCGGCTCGGCTCCGTACTGCTGCTCGTCTCCGGCGGCGCGCTGGGCTCGATGCTCGTCGCCGGACGGCTCGTCGACGCCTGGTCCAGCGCGCGGATCTGCCGGGTGGCCGGACCGCTCTCGGCCGTCGTGCTCCTCGGGCCCGCGCTGGCCGGTTCGTACGCCACGCTGGCGGTGCTCGCCGTCGTCTTCGGGCTGGGCGTCGGCATCATCGAAGTGGCCATGAACGCCCACTCGGTGGAGGTCGAGCACCGCTACGGGCGGCCGATCGTGTCCGCGTTCCACGGCGTGTGGAGCCTCGGCGGCGCGGCGGCGGGCGGTCTCACCACGCTCGGCCTGAAGGCCGGTGCCGACGGGCGGACGCTGCTGGTCGCGGTGGCGCTGGTGGTCCCGCTGGCGTTCGTACCGGCCGCGCGGGCGCTCCTGCCGGGGGCGCCGCCCACGCCGGACGGCGCGGCGGCGGGCGCCGCCGACCCGAAGGGGGACGGCGGCGGGAACGGCTCCGGGTTGCGCTGGGGGCTCGTCGCCCTGCTCGGCGTCGTGGCCTTCTCCGGGCACATGAGCGAGGGCGCGGCGATGGACTGGGCCGCGCTGCACGCCCGTTGGGTGCTCGACGTGGACGCGTCCGTCGCCCCGCTCGCGTACATGGTGTTCGCCGTGGCAATGACGACCGTACGGCTGCTGGGCGACCCCGTACGCGCCCGGCTCGGCGCCGTCCGTACGATCCGCCTCGCCGGGCTGCACGCCTGCGCGGGGTACGTACTGGTGCTGGCCGCGCCGTTCGCCCCCGAACCGCTGCGCGTGGTCTGCGCGTGGACGGGCTGGGCGTGCGCGGGGATCGGGCTGGCGACGGTGGTGCCGGTGCTGTTCAGCACCGTCGGCGCCGCGGGCGGCTCCGTGGGGCGCGCGCTGGCGCTGGTCACGGCGTGCGGCTACACGGGGCTGCTGCTGGGGCCCGCCGTCCTCGGCTACGTCGCCGAGCACACCTCGCTGCGCGTCGCGCTGGTGATCCCTACGCTGACGGCGTTCCTGGTGGCGCTCGTCGGCAGCCCGGCCGTACGGCGCCTGCTGGCCGTGGAACGGCCGTCGCGCACGGTCCGTACGGGTACGGGCGCGGGCTCGGGCTCGGGCTCGGGCTCGGGCTCGGGTGACGCCGGAGGCGGCGCCCCCGGTGGCGTACGGGCGGGGAGCGTCGACGGCTGAACGCAGGGCGGCGGCCGTACGGCACGGGCGCCGGGGCGCGGGTCACCCCGCTGCCCCGGCGCCCGCGTACCCGCCGCACCGTGTGCCGTACGCCGCCCGGACGGTTCCTAGGCCGCGCCCTCGATCTCGTCGTGCTCCTCCAGCCGCGGCTTCGCCGCCAGCCGCAGGTGCGGTTTCACGGGCTCCGGTGCCGCTTCCGGCTCCTCGGCCTCCTCCGACGCGGACTCGGCCTCGGCGGCGACCTCGGTGTCCGCCCCGGCCGTCACCGGCTCCGGCACGGCTTCCCGTTCCGCCGCCGCGTCGTCGACCAGGGCGTCGTCGGCCTGGTCCTCCAGCTCGGCCTGGACCACCGGGTCCGGCGTCTCGCGCTGCGCCTCGTCGACCTCGGTCCAGCTGTCCGCGCCGTGGCCGTCCTCCTCCAGCTGCTGGAGGATGAGCCGCGCCCGCGCGTCGCCCGCGACCGCGGCCGCGCGCATCCACGTGAACGCCTCAGTGGCGTGGGATTCGTGGGCGGTCTGGTCGGTGGCCTTCTCCGCGCGCTCGAAGGAGAGCACGGCCAGCTCGCGCGCGCAGGCCCCGTGGCCGCGCTCGGCGCCCTGGCGGAGCCACTCGTCGGCCTCGACGTCGAGGCCGCGCTCACGGAGCGCGATGCCGAGGTACTCGCAGCAGCGGTCGTCCTGGAGCTCGCGTGCGGCCATCCGCCACCAGCCCTCGGCGGCCTCCGTACGTCCCTCGCTGCGGAGCTGCGTCCCCGGGCCGTGGGCCCGGAGCCCGGCCCGCAGGGACTTGAGGCGCCACCACCACAGCAGGGCCTCGGTGTACTGCCCGTCGCAGCAGAGCGCGAGGACCATACCGGCGGTCGCGTCGTTGTTGCCGCCTTCTGCCATCTCGCGCCATATGGCCATGGCTTCCGGCAGATTGTCCTGTTCGTAGTGGGACTGGGCTATGTCGTTGCGCACGCTGGATATCGGGTCGGCGAGGTTGTTGGTGTCCTTCTTCTCCTCGGCTCGCCGATCCGGTCCCTTACTCCTCTTGAACCAGCTCGTCATGTTTCCCCTGTGCTCTGTCCCCGGGTTGTGACAAGGACAGCAGATGCTCACCGCGCTGGCCAGAGGACATAGAGGGAGGAACCGGGAGAGTTCAACGGATCGACGGCTGAGGTTCCCCCGCGTACACACCGAATGACCACATGTTGCCCTCGGGGTCCTTGATCGAGAACTCCCTGTTCCCGTAGTCCTGGTCCGCGATCTCGCGGACCATCTCGACGCCCGCGGCGCGCAGTCGCGCGTGCAGCGCGTCGACGTCCGCCGTCACGACGTACGCGCCGAACGTGCCCGGCGGCTGCGACCACGCGGCGTCCTTCCGGTACGAGCCGAGCATCACGCCGCCGCCCTCCGGCCAGTCGAGTTGGGCGTGCGCCACCCGGTCGCCGTCCGCGTGCACGGCGGTGCGCAGGAAGCCGACGGTGCCGGTCAGGAAGTCGATCAGCGCGGACGCGTCGTGGGCCTGGAGGCACGGCCACACCATCGGGGGCCGCGCCGCCGTCGTGTCGGCCGTGGGCGCGGTGGGGGCGGTGTCCGCCGGGGTCGTCCCGTGCGTTTCGTTCGCGGGTGTGTTCATGGGGCCCACTCTTCGTCGTTCCGGTGTCCGCCCGCTTGGATATTCCGGTGCTCCTCGGCGATCCACGCTGTCGGGCTCAACCCCGTGAACTGCCGGAAGTCCCGCACCAGGTGCGGGTGGTCGTAGAAGCCGCAGTCCGCGGCGACGGCGGACAGGTCGAGCCGCGCGCCGCCCCGCAGCGTGTCCGCGATCCGCCGTCGCGCGTGGTCGAAGCGCATCAGGCGCCCCGCCTCCTTCGGTCCGACCCCGAACTCCCGCCGGAACAGCGTGCTCAGCTGTCGCGGGCTCAGCGCCACGTGCGCCGCCAGCCCGTCCACCGAGGCGGCCCCCCGGTGCCGCGCCAGCCAGCGCCACGCCTCGGCCACCTCGGGCCGTACGCCCGCACCGGCCGCGTCGCCCGCGCCGGGGGCGTGGTGTTCCGTACGGGCGCGCAGATAGCCGGTGAGGACGGCGAACCGCTCGTCCCAGCCGTCCAGCGCGCACAGCCGCTCCCGTACGCGGGCGGCCTGCGCGCCGAGCACGTCCGCGCCGTCCGCCGTCAGCCGGTGCAGCTCGGCGGCGGGCATGCCGGTGAGGGCGCGGGCGGCGAGGGGGTGCACGGCGAGCTGCACGCCCGCCTCGCGGCGCGGGCGGCGTACGAACGCCGGTGTGCGGTGCAGTCCGGCGAGGAGGACGTCCGCGCGGTACGCGTCCGGGCCGCGCGCCTGCTCGGCCGTGTCCCCGCTGACGACGGGCTCGTGGAGGGAGAAGATCAGCGTCAGGTACGGCGAGGGCAGGCCGCGGTGCAGCGGCTCCCGCGCGGGGTCCCCGGGGTGGTGCGTGGAACGGCCGTCCGGCGCGCGGCCCGCCGCCTCGCGTTCCACCTCGTAGCCGACCGTGGACGCCACCATGCCGCCGAGTCCGGGCAGCCGCGGGGCGCGGACGAAGGCGTACGGGTCGGCAGCCGTCCCCGCCTCCGCCCGCGCGTCCGGGCTCCGCCGGGGGCGCGGGCCCGTCGCGTTCGCAGTCATGCGGCAAGTATGCGGCGGGCCACCGACATCCGCCCGACGCCCGTTCGCCGCCCTGCGTGCGCCCGTTCGCCGCCCGCGCCCGGTGGCACCGCAGTGACCCGCAGAGAGTCTTTATCGCCAGAAAACAGGCAAGGCGTACAGTCCGGAGAAGAGGGTGCATTCCCGCCCGCGAGCGCGACCGGAGGGCCCCATGGCAGCAGCGCGTACCCGCTTCGCCCCGGACCGGGGGCTCACCAGCCGCATGGTGGCGACGATGTTCCTGATCGGACTGCTGTACGTCGTCCTCGTCGGCGGGCTGCTCGTGGTCGCGAAGGGCGCGTGGCCCCTGGTGGTGCTGCTCGCGGGCGGGATGTTCGTGGCGCAGTTCTGGTTCAGCGACCGGATCGCGGCGTACAGCATGGGCGCCCGCGAGGTCACCCCCGAGCAGGCGCCGGAACTGCACGGCGCCGTCGACCGGTTGTGCGCGCTGGCGGACATGCCGAAGCCGCGCGTGGCCGTCGCCGAGTCCGACGTGCCGAACGCCTTCGCCACCGGCCGCAACCAGCGCAACTCCCTCGTCTGCGCCACCACCGGCCTGCTGCGGCGGCTGGAGCAGGACGAGCTGGAGGGCGTGCTCGCGCACGAGTTGTCCCACGTGGCGCACCGCGACGTGGCGGTGATGACGGTGGCGTCGTTCCTCGGCGTACTGGCCGGGACCCTCACCCGTGTCGCGCTGTGGAGCGGCCTCGCACGCGGCGGCCGGAACAGCAACCTCGGCCCGCTGGTCCTGCTCGTGCCGCTGGTCAGCGCGGTCGTCTACGCGTTGAGCTTCCTGCTGACCCGGCTCCTCTCCCGCTACCGCGAGCTGACCGCCGACCGCGCCGCCGCGTTCCTCACCGGGCGCCCGTCGGCGCTCGCCGCGGCGCTGACGAAGATCAGCGGGCAGATGGCGCGCATCCCGACGCGGGACCTGCGGCAGGCCGAACCGTTCAACGCCTTCTACTTCGCGCCCGCCCTCGCCGCCCGCGGCGGCATGGGACGGCTCCTCTCCACCCACCCGACGCTGGAACAGCGCCTGGACCAGCTGAGCCGCATCTCGGCGCAACTCGGCCGACCGTAGGGGGACGCGCGTGGGATTCCTGGACAGGCTCCTCGGCCGCTCCGAGCCGGTACGCCCCGACCTCGACCGCCTCTTCGCCCTGCCGTCCGCGGCCGTCACCCTGCGGGCGGCCGCCGGCTTCGCGCCGACCGGCCTCGGCTCCGTCTGCTTCGCCAGCGTCGAGGGCGGCGCGTTCGCCCGGCTGCGGCAGGACGTACGGGAGCTGCTGGACGCGGACACCGAACGCGGGGGCGTACCCGTGGAGTTCAGCAGGGACGCGTACGGCTACACCTGGCTGCTCTCCCGGCATCCCGCCGACGCCCCGGAGGACACCGTCAACGACCTGCACGCCGTCAACACGCTGCTCCAGGACGGCGGTTTCGGGCCGCAGCTGCTGTGCTCCCTGATGGGCTTCGCGCGCGTGGGCGACGGCCGTCCGCTCGCGCTCGTCTACCTCTACAAGCGCGGCACCTTCTATCCCTTCGCCCCGATCCCCGGCTCCGGGGGCGACGGCCCCGGAGCCGGGAAGCGGGACAACGCGCTGGAGCTGGAGGTGCGCGCCACGGTGGCGGACGACCTCCGCGTCGAGCCGGACCTGTCGCGCTGGTTCCCCGTATGGGGCGCCCCCGGACTGTGAACGGGTGGCCGCGCGGAAACACGTGACAGCGCGCGTGGGAACACATGACAGGGCGCGCGGAAGACGCGTCCGCGCGCGCGGCGCGTTTTCGGGCTCCCTCCGCACACTCTCCGCTCCGCGTCCCGGCCCGCCTGTGCGCGATCCGCGGGTGACGGACGGCCGCCGGGAGTTTGCCGTTCCGCGTCCGGGAAACAGCGGCCACCAGCCCGAACGCAAGGAGGATGACGACGATGGACCTCGCGAGCCTGCGCCCCGTGTACGAGCACGACGGCCCCTTCGCCACCGTCTACCTGGAGGGCCGCGCGCCCGGCGAGGACGCCGCGCAGCAGGTGCGGCTCCGCTGGCGCGCCCTGCGCGAACGCCTGGAGGCGGACGGCGCGGACGCGCGCGCGGTGGACGCCGCCGAGGAGGCGATCCGTACCGGCACCCCCGGTGCCGACCAGGCCGACGGCCGCGTCGTCGTCGCCCACCCGGAGGCCGGTGTCGTCCTGGACGAGCGCTGGGACGCCGCCCTCGGTACGGGCGACGCCGCGTACTGGGGCCACCTCCCGGAGCTGGGCGCGTACGGTCGCGAGGCGGCCCGCGCCGTACGGGCACTGGTCGTACTCGCCGACCAGGAGGGCGCGCAGGTACGGCAGGAGGTCGTCGCGGAGCAGCACACGCCGCAGGTGCGCGCCGAGGAGGACGTCGCGGGCGGCGCACAGGAGGGCGTGCACAAGCCGCGGGAGGGCGGCCTCTCCCACCGGGTGATCCACCACCGCGCGGAGAACGCCGTCAGCCGCAACGCGCAGGACGTCGCCGACCACGTGGCCCGTACCGCCGAGTCCTTCCACCCGCGCGTGGTGATCCTCGCGGGCGAGGTGCGGGCCCGCGCGGCCGTACGGGACGCGCTGCCCGCGTCGTTGCACGTCCCCGTGGCCGAGACGTCCCGCGGCGGCGCGGGCGCGGGCGCCTCCGACGAGGCGCTGGACGACGAGGTGCTGCGGATCGCCGCGCACGAGAGCACATCCGACGCGGAGCACCGCGTCGAGCAGCTGCGCAGCGGCCTCGCCCACGACCGCGCGGCCGAGGGCGGCCGGGCCGTCGCCGCCGCCGCGGAGATGGGCGCCGTGGACACGCTGCTGCTGGAGGACGGTGCGGTGGCGGCCCGCGAGGCGTTCCTGCTGCGGCACTGCGCGGACAGCTCCGCCACCCTGGCGGTCGCCCCGGCGGGGACGGGCCTGAAGGACGGGGTCGGCGCACTGCTGCGCTTCCCGCTGGAGCAGTCCACGCCGGGCTGAACCGGCCGCTCCCCCCAGCCGTTCCGAGCGCGTACGCGGTCACTCCGCGTACGCGCTCACCCGTCCGGGCGAACGGTGGCCGGTCTCCGACGGGTAGCCTGAAGCGGTCGGCCAGTATCCCGCCCATGGGAGCAACGATGAGTGTCGAGCCCGAGTACGAGTGGCCGCAGCCGCCGGTGGGCGGCTACACCGCCGACGACCTGGACCGGCTCCCCAATCTGCCTCCGCACACGGAGCTGATCGACGGGAGCCTCGTCTTCGTGAGTCCGCAGTCCAAGTTCCACATGCGTGCGATGCGTGTGCTCGAGGGGTGCCTGGTGCAGGCCGCTCCCGAGGAGTACGAGATCGTGCGGGAGATGACCATCGGCCTCGGTCGGAACAACAGGCCCGAGCCGGACCTCATGGCGGTGCGGGCCGAGGCGGACACCGGCCTGCGACAGACCACCTACGCCCCCGAGGACGTGCTGCTCGCCGTGGAGGTCGTGTCGCCCGACTCGGTGGACCGCGACCGGGACGCCAAGCCGCGCAAGTACGCGGCGGCGGGCATCCCGCACTTCTGGCGGGTGGAGGACGACGGCGGGCGGCCCGTCGTGTACGTCTTCGAGCTGGAGCCGGCGACCCGCGCGTACGTCGTCACGGGCGTCCACCGGGACGAGCTGAAGGTGACCGTGCCGTTCCCCGTCGTGATCGATCTCGCCGCCGTCGACCGCCGCTGACCGCCGCCGACCTCCCCCGTCCCGTACGAGGAGGCCGTACGCCGGGTCCGTCCGGCGGGTCCCTGTGAGGTGCCGCACGTTTCCGTGTGCAATGTCCGGGAGCGGGGCAGGGTCGTTGCCGGGCGGGTGCGACGAGGCTCCCGCCCACTGCGTTGTGCCCGGCCGGATCTCCGGCCCGTGGCCGGCGGGGCGGCCGTCCGTGGACGGCTCCGCCGCCCGTCTCACAGCGTGAGAGCGGCGGGGTCCTGCCCGCCCGCTCGGTAAACTGAGCCGTACGCGGACCCCGGCCGAAACGGGTCCCGGTGAGTTTCGAGGAGCGAGCACACGTGGGCCTTGTCGTGCAGAAGTACGGCGGCTCCTCCGTTGCCGATGCCGAGGGCATCAAGCGCGTCGCCAAGCGGGTCGTCGAAGCCAAGAAGAACGGCCATCAGGTCGTCGTGGTGGTCTCGGCGATGGGTGACACGACGGACGAGCTGATCGATCTCGCGGGAGAGGTGTCCCCGGTCGCGTCCGGGCGCGAATTCGACATGCTGCTGACCGCCGGGGAGCGCATCTCCATGGCGCTGCTGGCGATGGCGATCAAGTCGCTGGGGCACGAGGCGCAGTCGTTCACCGGCAGCCAGGCGGGACTGATCACGGACTCCGTGCACAACAAGGCGCGGATCCTCGACGTGACCCCGGGGCGTATCCAGAGCTCCGTGGACGAGGGCAACATCGCGATCGTCGCCGGGTTCCAGGGCGTCTCGCAGGAGAGCAAGGACATCACGACCCTCGGTCGTGGCGGTTCGGACACCACGGCGGTGGCGTTGGCGGCAGCGCTGGAGGCGGAGGTGTGCGAGATCTACACCGACGTCGACGGGGTGTTCACCGCCGACCCGCGCGTGGTGAAGAAGGCGCGGAAGATCGAGTGGATCTCGTTCGAGGACATGCTGGAGCTGGCGAGTTCGGGCTCCAAGGTGCTGCTGCACCGTTGTGTGGAGTACGCGCGGCGCTACAACATGCCGATTCACGTACGGTCGTCCTTCTCCGGCATGCGGGGCACTTGGGTAAGCAGCGAGCCGCCGGGCGGTCGCGACGGGCAGAGCGGACAAGGGGAACAGTCGATGGAACAGGCGCTCATCTCCGGGGTCGCGCACGACGCCTCGGAGGCGAAGGTCACGGTCGTCGGGGTGCCGGACAAGCCCGGTGAGGCCGCGCTGATCTTCCGGGCGATCGCGGACGCCGAGATCAACATCGACATGGTGGTGCAGAACGTCTCCGCCGCGACCACCGGCCTCACGGACATCTCGTTCACGCTGCCGAAGACCGAGGGCCGCAAGGCGATCTCCGCGCTGGAGAAGGCGCAGGCCGGTATCGGCTTCGAGTCGCTGCGCTACGACGACCAGGTCGTGAAGATCTCGCTCGTCGGCGCCGGGATGAAGACCAACCCGGGCGTCACCGCGACGTTCTTCGAGGCGCTGTCCAACGCGAACGTCAACATCGAGCTGATCTCCACCTCCGAGATCCGGATCTCCGTGGTGACCCGCGAGGACGACGTGAACGAGGCCGTACGGGCCGTGCACACCGCGTTCGGCCTCGACAGCGAGACCGACGAGGCCGTCGTCTACGGAGGCACCGGCCGGTGACGTCCACTCCCACGGACAGCGGCGGTTCCGGCGCTGGTCACGGCGCCGGTTCCGGCGGCGGACCGCGCGCCGTCGACCACGGCGGCAAGCCGACCCTGGCGGTCGTCGGGGTGACCGGCGCCGTCGGGTCGGTGCTGCGCGGGCTGCTGTCCGAGCGGGAGAACGTGTGGGGGGAGATCCGGCTGATCGCGTCGCCGCGTTCGGCCGGTACGAAGCTGGCGCTGCGCGGTGAGCAGGTCGAGGTGCTGGAGCTCACCGAGGAGGCGCTCGACGGCGCGGACGTGGTGCTGCTGCACGTGCCGGAGGAGCTGGCGCAGCGCTGGGCGCCGGTCGCGGTGTCCAAGGGCGCGGTGGTGGTGGACAGTTCGGCGGCGTTCCGCGCCGACCCGGACGTGCCGCTGGTCGTCCCGGAGGTCAACGGGCACACGGCACGCGTCCGTCCGCGCGGCATCGTGGCCCATCCGGACTGCGTCACCCTCGCCATGATCGTCGCGGTCGGCGCGCTGCACTCGGAGTGGGGCCTCGACGAGCTGATCGTCTCCTCGTACCAGGCGGTCTCCGGCTCCGGCCCCGAGGGCGTACGGGCGCTGCGCGAGCAACTGGCCCTGGTGGCGGGCTCGGAGCTGGGCACGAAGCCGGGGGACGTACGGCGTGCGGTGAGCGGGACCGCGCCGTTCCCCGCGCCGATCGCGTTGAACGTCGTGCCGTTCGCGGGTGAACTCGCCGCCGACGGCTGGACCTCGCAGGAGCTGCGGCTGCGCGACGAGACGCGCAAGGTGCTGGATCTGCCCCGGCTGCGGGTGCACGCGACGTGCGTACGGGTGCCGGTCGTGACCGGGCACTCGCTGTCGGTGCACGCGCGGTTCGAGAGCGAGGTGTCGGTGGCGGCGGCGCACGAGATCCTGGCGAACGCGCCCGGGGTGGTGCTGTGCGACGACCCCGCCGAGGGCGAGTTCCCCACGCCCGCCGACGTGGCGGGCACCGACCCGACGTGGGTCGGCCGGGTGCGGACCTCGCCGGACGACCCGCGGGTGCTGGAGTTCTTCGTCTGCGGCGACAACCTCCGCAAGGGCGCCGCCCTCAACACGGTGCAGATCGCGGAGTCCGTCGCGGCCGGGCTCTGAACGGGCCGCCCCCGGGGGGCCTTTCTCGGGGCCCCTCCGCAGGGACCGCGCACAGTCGTGAAGGAACTGTGACCAGCCGACAGGTCCAGACCGTTGGTGGTCGGCGCGTAGGGTGATCCCGAATTCGCTCTCCCTCTCCGCAACCGGCGGTCGGCGGGGGAGCGTCTTTGATGTAACCGAAATCTCCGTTGTCAGGGCACGGGCCGCTGCGAGTTTTTGGGTCACGGGAAGAGCTGGTACGCGTGAGGGCGATTGATGCGGAAAGCAGGCGGGGCGCTCAGGCGTACAACCCTGACGGGGGGATGGGTGTCCAACAGGCGTGGCAGAGGTACTCAAGTTCGCGACAGCTCCCGGGCCCGGCGTACGCGTCGGCAGCGGAGGCATGCCCGTGATCGCGCCGTGGTCGGCGACCCGGCCGGGGCAGCATCCCGCGTCTGTGCAGACGGAACGCGGGGGCGCTGACGACGCGATGACAGCGGGCACCACAGTCGATCACCTCACCGAGACCTACCGCACCCACTACCGTTCGCTCCTCGGGCTCGCGGCGCTCCTCCTCGACGACACCGCGTCGTGCGAGGACGTCGTCCAGGAGGCGTTCATACGGGTGCACTCCGCGCGCAAGCGCGTCCGCGACCCGGAGAAGACCCTCGCGTACCTGCGGCAGACGGTCGTCAACCTGTCGCGTTCCACGCTGCGTCGGCGCATCCTCGGCATGAAGCTGCTGTCGAAGCCGATGCCGGACATGGCGAGCGCGGAGGAGGGGGCGTACGACCGGATAGAGCGCGACGAGCTGAAGAAGGCGCTCCGCGGTCTGCAACGGCGCCAGCGCGAGGTGCTGGTGCTCCGCTACTTCGCGGACATGACCGAGTCGCAGGTCGCCGACGTGCTGGGACTCTCCCTCGGCTCGGTGAAGGCATACGGTTCCCGCGGTATCGCCGCGCTCAGAGTTGCCATGGAGGCGGCCTCATGAGTGACCGTGGTGAGGGTGCCGAGAGGCACGGCCCCGAGCGGAACGAGCCGGGCGGCCACGACGAACTCCCCCTGTCCGGCGCGCGGTCGGACGCGGACGGCGACGACGGTACGGAGGCGGGCCACGACGGCGCTGCCGGTACGGTCCCGGGCCGCGACGCCGCCGACGACACCCTGGTGGACGGCGCCCCCGTGGTCGGGGCCGGCTCGGACGGCGGCGGGAGCCCCCGTACCGGCGAGGACCCGGCCGACCTCGACGAGTTGACGCTCCGCCGTCTCCTGCACCAGACGGTCGGTGACCTGGAACCGTCCCCCGACACCCTCGAACACCTCCACCGCGCCGTACCGCACCGCCGCGCCCGTAAGCGGCAGGCGCTGGTCGGCGCGGCGGCGGCCGTCGTCCTCGGTGGCGCGGCGATACCCGCGGTGCTGCACACGGACCTCGTGCCGGGCGGCGGCGGGGAGAAGCCGATCAGCGCGGCCAGCCACTCCGAGACCCGCGGCCCCGGCGAGGAGCACGGCGGCCGGACCGGCGGCAGCGACGCGCAGAGCCCGCAGCCCGGCGAGGAGACGGCGGGCGAGGAGGGGCAGGAGACCGCGGGCAGCGACTCCGCCTCCCCGACGGCGGGCGGCGACAGCGAGGGCACGGCCACCGCCGACATCTACGCCTCGGCGCCCACCTGCGCGCCCGACCAGCTCGGCCAGGGCACGGCAGACGTCGGGCAGCCGGACGGCGAGGGCCGTATCTACGGCTCGTTCGAGGTCACCAACACGTCGGCGGACCCCTGCGCGGTCGAGGGCGAGGGCATCGTCGGCGTCAGCGCGCTCGGGCGCGCCAACAAAGGCAACCTCCAGGTCGTCGACCACATCGCGGGCGACGGCACGGCGCTGCCCGATCCCGGGGTGGCGGCCGAGGAGCTGGTGCTCCAGCCCGGCGACGCGTACATGGTGAAGTTCGCCTGGGTGCCCCGCGAGGGCGGCGGCCAGACCGGCTGCGACACGGCCACCTCGCCGCCGCCGGAGAGCGGCGACACCTCGGAGGGCGGCGACGGCACGCCCGCTTCGGGGCAGCCGTCCGAGGGCGGCGACGGCACCCCGGACGCCAGTGGCGGTTCGGGCACGTCGGGCGGCGGTACGAACGGGGGCGGCGGTTCGGACGGCGGCAACGGCGGTCCGGGCGGCGGCGCGGGCGTCTCCGTGAGCCACACCCCGGACGTCGGCCCCTCGGCGGCCGCGAGCACCGTACTGCCCGGCGCGTGCGCGGGCACCGTCTACCGTACGGGCGTGATCGCCGCGTCGTGACGGCCGCGCGCGGGGGCGGCCCACCGGCCGCCCCGGAGGCGGGCGGCGGGCGGGGGAGCCGTACGGTGGGGATGTGTACCGGTTCCTGCTGACCCCGCGGTGGTGGGGGATCAACCTCTTCGTGGTGCTGTCGATCCCCGTGTGCCTCTTCATGGGCACCTGGCAGCTCGGCCGCTTCGACGCGCGCGTGGACAACCACCGCGAGCAGGAGCGCGCCGCGGCCGAGGCCGACCACGCGCGTGCCGAGCCGCTGGCCGGGCTGCTGCCGGTCACGCAGGAGACCAGCGGCCGTACGGCGCGGGTGACCGGGCGGTACGACGCGCGGCACCAACTCCTCGTCCCGGACCGTCGGTTGGACGGCGCGCGCGGCTTCTACGTGCTCAGCCTGCTGCGTACGGCGGACGGTGGCGGCGCCCGGTCGGACGCCCCCGCCCTGCCCGTCGTACGCGGCTGGCTCCCCGGCGACGCCGACCCCGCGCGCGTACCCGAGCTGCCGCGCGGCGAGGTGACGGTGACCGGCGCGCTCCAGGCGCCCGAGTCGCAGGGCACCACGGGCGCCACGCCGGGCGGCCTGCCGGAGGGGCAGCTCGGCATCATCAGCGACGCGACCCTGGTGAACCTGGTGCCGTACGGGGTGGAGCGCGCCTGGATCACGCTGCGCGACGCGGCGGCGCCGATGAAGCCGGTGCCGCCGGTCGCCCCCGCCAACTCGGGCCTCGACATGAAGGCCTTCCAGAACCTGGGCTACACCGCCGAGTGGTTCGTCTTCGCGGCGTTCGTGGTGTTCATGTGGTTCCGGCTGTTCCGGCGCGAGGTGGAGCTGGTGCGGGACGCCGAGCTGGGCCTGCTGCCCGACGTCCCGCGGGTCAGCGGCCCGTCGGGCCCGGCTGGCCGGCCGGACCCGGCTGATCCGTCGGACCCGTCGGCGTCCCCAGATGACGGGTCGCGAACTCGATCTCCAAGCGGAGCTGCTTGATCCGCTCCTCCACGACCAGCGAGCCGTGGCCCGCGTCGTAGCGGTAGACCTCGTGCGGGTGGTCCCGCCCGGCCAGCCGCTCCACGTAGTTCTCCACCTGCCGGATCGGGCAGCGCGGGTCGTTGACGCCCGCCGAGATGTAGACGGGCGCGCGCACCCGGTCGACGTACGTCAACGGGGACGACGCCGCGTACCGCTCCGGAACCTCCTCCGGGGTGCCGCCCAGCAGCGTGCGGTCCAGGGACTTGAGCGCCTCCATCTCGTCCTGGTACGCCGTCACGTAGTCCGCCACCGGCACCGCCGCCAGCCCGACCGCCCACGCGTCGGGCTGCGTGCCGAGGCCGAGCAGCGTCAGGTAGCCGCCCCAGGAGCCGCCCGCCAGCACCAGCCGCTCCGGGTCCGCGAGGCCCGACGAGACCGCCCACTCCCGTACGGCCGCCACGTCCTCCAACTCGATCAGGCCCACGCGGTGCTTCAACGCGTCCGTCCAGGCCCGCCCGTAGCCCGTCGAGCCGCGGTAGTTGACGCGTACGACCGCGAAGCCGTGGTCCACCCAGGCCGCGGGCTGGCTCGCGAACGCGTCGCTGTCGTGCCAGGTCGGGCCGCCGTGCACGTCGAACACCGTGGGGAACGGGCCCTCGCCCGCCGGCCGCTGCACCAGCGCGTGCACCGTGCCGCCCGGACCCTCCACCCAGGCGTCCTCGACCGGCACGGACGGCGGCGCCTTCATGCCCGGCGGGTCGAGCACGACCTCGCCCGTCGTGGACCGCACCTGCGGCGGCAGGGCCGCCGACGACCACAGGTACTCGACGGTGCCGTCCGGCCGCGCCGTCGCGCCCGACACCGAACCGTCCGGGGTCGGCACCCGTACGAGGTCGCCGGTCGCCGTCTCGTACCGCCACATCTCGCTGCGCGCCTGGTGGCTGTGGACGACGAGCAGCGCGCTGCCGTCCGGATACCACTCGGCGCCGACATCGCCCGGCAGGTCGATCGCCAGGTCCGTGGTCTCCCCGGTCAGCGGGTCCCAGATCATCGGCTCCCAGCGGCCCCGCCGCTGGTGCCCCACGAGCAGGCGGCTGTCCCCGGCGACGGGCGCGAACCCCAGCACCGTCAGGCCCAGTTCGCGGGTGCCGCCCGCCGAGTCGTCCAGTTCCGCGACGGTCGTGCCGTCGGGCCGGACCACGCGCAGCGCCGAGTGCATCGCGTCGCCGTGCTCGGTGTGCTCCACGGCGACCAGCCCGCCGTCGTGGCTCAGGTCACCGACGCCCGCGGACTCCGCGTGCCGGTAGATCTCCACGGGCTCGGCCCCGGGCCGTACGACGTGCAGCGTCGAGCCCTCCTCGTCCGTGGAACGGCCCACCACGGCGCCGCCGTCGCGGCCGAGCGCGAGCCCCGCCGGGTAGGCGGCGGCCAGGCCGGGCGTCGCGGGCTCGTCGTCGCCGCCGCCGAACGGCTGGCGCATCCACACGCCGAACTCGTCGCCGTCCGTGTCCGAGAACCACCAGATCCACTCGCCGTCCGGGGTGAGGACGCCGTCGGTGGTGCCGTTCGGCCGGTCCGTGACCTGCCGCTGCCCGCCGGTCGCGCGGTCCCAGGCGTACAGCTCGAAGGTGCCGGTGGCGTTCGAGACGAACAGCGCCCGGTCCGGGGCGTCCTCCGCCCAGTCGGGCAGGCCGGTACGGGGGGCGCGGAACCGCTTCTCCCAGTTCGGCAGGGCGTCGGCGGGGTCGCTGCCCGTGGGTTCTGTCTGCTGCGTCATGCGCCCATTCTCCGTCCCGTACGTCGCCGTGCCGCGCCCCGGGGTGCCGCGGGTGCGGCCGTACGCGGGCGGCGGGGCCAGGGGGGAACGGGTAGCCCGGCAAGTACGCCCATGTGGGTGCCCAAACGGAGCCGTACGAGTGAAGGCCGAGAACTTCCGGCGGGTGGCGCAGTTGTTCAGTGCGCTCCGGCAGCGGGGCATTCCATGATCCGGAAGGAAGACTCGTGCTCAAGAAGGTTCTTGCTACGGCTGCTGTGGCCGCCTCCGTCGTCGGTGTCAGCGGTGCCATCGCGGCCCCCGCCATGGCGGTGGGTGACGAACACGGTGGCCAGGAGTCCGTCACCGGCAACGGCTCGATGGAGATGTACGGCAACACCACCACGGGCGGGAAGATGAGCCCGAACATGGCGCTGGTCAACGGCTCCCTGAACAACGTCTGCGTGGGTGTCCCGATCAACAAGGTGGACGCCACCAGCCTGGTCGGCCTCGTGCCGGTCGGCGTTCAGGACCTGCTCACCAGCTCCAACAACCAGAACTGCGCGGACAACTCCACGCAGATCGACGGCGACGACCCGCTGTCGCACCTTCTCGAGGACATCCCGGTCCTCTCCGAGAACGGTGCCAACACGGCCAGCTGACGGCCTCACGCTCCCGGGCCGCCGACCCCCCTCGGCGGCCCGGGTACAGCACCCCGGGCCCGGACGGCCGCCTTGTCGGCCGTCCGGCCGGGACAGCACCACAACGGGTCCGGTCCCTCCCTCCAAGCGACCGGTGACCCCGCCCCCCACGGCCCCCCGGGCCGGAACGTTCCGTTCCGAGCCGGGGGGCCGTCGCGTGCGCGGGCGGAGCCGCGCCGTACAGTGCGGAGACGTCCCAGGTCGCCGCCGTACGCCGGTGCCCTCCGCACCCTCGGCGCCGTACGGCGCTCCCCCGCGCGGAGCGCGCCGACGCCGTACGCGGTGGCCGTACGCTCCCGCCGGAGGCGTGCCCGCCGCCCTCCGTGCGCCGAACGACTGAGGTTGCCCACCGTGAACTCCGCGCCTGTGCCGGACGCTTCGGACGCGCCCGTGGTGGTCACCGTCGTCGGCATCGGCGCCGACGGGTGGGGCGGGCTCACCGACGCCTCGCGTGACGTGCTGCGCGCCGCCGGTGTCGTGGTCGGCGGCCCCCGGCAACTGGCGCTGCTGCCGCCGGAGTGCGTGGGGGAGCGTGTGCCGTGGCCGTCGCCGCTGCGCCCCGCCGTACCGGGACTGGCCGCCGCCCACCGCGACCGCGGGCTCGCGGTGCTGGCCAGCGGCGACCCCCTGTTCCACGGCATCGGGCGCACCCTCGTCGACGTCCTCGGGGCGGACGCGGTGCGGGTGCTGCCGCACCCGTCCTCCGTGTCGTACGCCTGCGCCCGGCTCGGCTGGGCCGTGGAGGACACCGTCGTCGTCACGGTCGTCGGGCGCCCGACGGCGCGGCTGGCGGCCGCCCTCCACGACGGACGGCGGGTACTCGTCCTCAGCGCCGGGTCCGCGACCCCGGCCGAGGTCGCCGCGCTGCTGCGCGCGCGGGGCTTCGGGCCCAGCCGGTTGCGGGTGCTGGAGCAGTTGGGCGGGGCGCGCGAGCGGAGCCGGGAGGGGACGGCGGACACGTGGGGCGGCGTCTCCGAGGGTGCCGCTTCCGCGGGCGCGGGCACGGGTGCGGGCGCGGGGAGCGGTGCGAGCGGGCCGGTCGACCCGCTGAACGTCGTCGCCGTCGACTGCCGCCGCGCCCCCGACGCCCTCCGCCTCGGCGCCGTACCGGGCCTGCCCGACGCCGCGTACGAGCACGACGGCCAGCTCACCAAGCGCCACGTGCGCGCCGCCACCCTCGCCGCCCTCGCGCCCGCCCCCGGCGAACTGCTGTGGGACGTCGGCGGCGGCTCCGGCTCGATCGCCGCGGAATGGCTGCGTACGCACCCCTCGTGCCGCGCCGTCAGCGTCGAACGGGACCCGGAACGGGCGGCCCGTATCGCCCGGAACGCCGACACGCTCGGCGTCCCCGGCCTCGACGTCGTCACCGGCGCGGCGCCCGCCGCGCTCGACGGACTGCCCACGCCCGACGCGGTGTTCGTCGGCGGCGGGCTCACCGCGCCCGGCCTGCTCGACGCCTGTTGGGCGGCGCTGCCCGAGGGCGGGCGGCTCGTCGCGAACACGGTGACGCTGGAGTCCGAGGCGCTGCTCGCGGACTGGTACCGGCGGCACGGCGGCGAACTCGTACGCCTCGCCATCGCACACGCCGTACCCGTCGGCGGGTTCACCGGCTGGCGGCAGGCGATGCCCGTGACGCAGTGGTCCGCCGTACGCGGGCCACATGCCGTGGGGGACGGGCGTGGTGCGGGTGCGGGTGCTGGCGTGGCGGCTGGTGCGGGTGGGGGAGACAGGGCGGCCGGGGCCGCCGTAGGCGAAGGGACCGGAGGCGGCGCGACACCATGACCGTGTACTTCATCGGCGCCGGACCGGGCGCCGCCGACCTGATCACCGTGCGCGGCGCGCGTACGCTCGCCGCCTGCCACGTCTGCCTGTACGCGGGCAGCCTCGTACCGCCCGAACTGCTCGCCGAGTGCCCGCCCGGCGCACGCCTCGTGGACACCGCGCAACTCGACCTGGACGAGATCACCGCCGAGTTCACGCGCGCGCACGCCGCCGGGCACGACGTGGCGCGGCTGCACTCCGGCGACCCGTCCGTGTTCAGCGCCGTCGCGGAGCAGATGCGGCGGCTGGACGCGGCGGGCGTGCCGTACGAAGTGGTGCCGGGCGTGCCCGCGTTCGCCGCTGCCGCCGCCGCCCTCAAGCGCGAACTGACCGTGCCCACGGTCGGGCAGACCGTCATCCTCACGCGCGTCGCCCAGCGTGCCACGGCCATGCCCGAGGGCGAGGACCTGGCGACGCTCGGCCGCAGCGGCGCGCTCCTCGTACTGCACCTGGCGACCGGCTACGCCGACCGCGTCGCCGCCGAACTCCTCCCGCACTACGGCGCGGACTGCCCCGCCGCCGTCGTCGCCCTCGCCAGCCGCCCCGGCGAACTCGTCCTGCGCGGCACCCTCGCGGACATCGCCGACCAGGTCCGGGAGGCGGGCGTGAAGCGTACGGCGGTGATCCTCGTCGGACGTACGCTCGCGGCGGAGCACTTCGGTGACAGCCACCTCTACTCGGCGGCGAGGCACCGACCGGGACGCTGAGCTCGTCCGAGCGTTCGCGGAGGAACGTTCGCGGAGGGGTCTCCGCAAACGGACCTTCGCGGAGGGTTCTTTGCGAAGAACCCTTTGCGGAGGGTTCTTCGCGGACGACTCTTCGCGGACACTTCCGTGCAGACGCCGCCCACCCACGAGAGGCCGCCGGATGCCCGCCGCTCCCCGGACCCCCGAACCGTCGCCCCCCGCGCGGGAGGCGTTGCGACACGTGCTGATCCTCGGCGGTACGACCGAGGCGCGTCGTCTCGCCGAGGTGCTGCACGCCGACCACTCCGCCGCGGACGGCTCCGACCCGGACGGCGTCCGCGCGCGCGGTGGCGGGCTGCGGGTGACGACCTCCCTCGCGGGGCGCGTCGCCCGGCCCGTGCTGCCGCCCGGCGAGGCGCGGACCGGTGGCTTCGGTGGCACCGAGGGGCTCGTACGCTGGCTGCGCGAGCACCACGTGCACGCACTTGTCGACGCCACCCACCCCTTCGCCGGGACGATCAGCCAGCACGCGGCCCGCGCCGCCGCTGCCGCCCGCGTCCCGCTGCTCGCCGTGCGCCGACCCGGCTGGGTCCCCGGCGAGGGCGACGACTGGCACCCGGTGGACTCCCTGGAGGAGGCCGCCGCGCTGCTCCCCACGCTGGGGCGGCGGGTGTTCCTGACGACGGGACGTACGGGACTCGCCGCGTTCACCGGGCCGGAAGGGCGGGACGGCCCGGACGGGCAGCACGGCCCGGACGGGCTGTGGTTCCTCGTACGGTCCGTGGACCCGCCGGAGGGCGAGCTGCCCGCGAACGCCGAAGTGCTGCTGGACCGCGGCCCGTTCACGCTCGACGGGGAACGCGCCCTGCTGCGCGCGCACCGCGTCGACGTGCTCGTCACCAAGGACAGCGGCGGCGCCGCCACCGCCCCGAAGCTCACCGCCGCGCGCGAGGCGGGGCTGCCGGTGGTGGTCGTACGGCGGCCCGCGCCACCCGAGGGCGTACGGGCCGTGGCCACGGCCGAGGAGGCGGCCCGGTGGGTACGGGGCGGGTGAGGCGGCGGGTCCGGCCCCACGCCCCCCGGCCCCTCCCGGCCCGCCCCGCCCGGCTCAGCGGCGCGGTTCCAGCCGCAGGTCGCCCGCCATCACCCGCCGGGTGTGCGCGCTGTCCAGCATGTCGTGCGGGTAGCCGAGGGTGACCGCTCCGGCGGCGTCGAGGCGTTCCAGCTGGTCGGCGGTGAACTCGACGTCCAGCGCGCCCAGGTTGTCGGCCAGCTGTGCCGGGGTGCGCGCGCCGACGACCGGTGCGGTCACCGCCGGGTTCTGGAGCGTCCAGGCCAGGCCGACCTGGGCGGGTGTGTGGCCGAGTTCCGCGGCGACCTCGCGTACGGCGTCGGCCACGGCGAGGTTGCGTTCGGTGACCGTGCCGAGGGCGAGGTTGAAGCCCTTGCGGGTGCTGTCGCCGGACGCCGCCCCGTCCCCCGTACCGGCCGCCCCGCTCCCCGTACCGGCCGTGTCCGCCGTACCGCCCGCCCCCGCCGCGAGGTCCGCGCGGCTGTACTTGCCGGTGAGCACGCCGCCCGCCAGCGGCGAGTACGGAATCACGCCGAGCCCCATCTCCCGTGCCATGGGGATGAGTTCGCGTTCGGCGCCGCGCTCGACGAGGTTGTACTCGACCTCCAGCGCGACCAGCGGCGACCAGCCGCGCAGGTCCGCGATGGCTTGCATGCGCGCCACCTGCCAGGCCGGTGCGTTGGAGATCGCCACGTACAGCACCTTGCCCTGCCGTACGAGGTCGTCCAGGCCGCGCAGGATCTCCTCGACGGGGGTGGTGAAGTCCCACACGTGCAGGTAGAGGAGGTCGAGGTAGTCGGTGTCCAGGCGGCGCAGGCTGGACTCGACCGAGGCGAGGAGGTTCTTGCGGTGCGCGCCGCCGGAGTTGGGGTCGCCGGGGCGGCGCAGCGTCGTGTACTTGGTGGCCAGTACGAGGCTCTCGCGGCGGTCGCGGGCGAATTCGCCCAGCAGGCGTTCGGAGGTGCCGTCGGTGTACGTGTCGGCGGTGTCGAGGAAGTTGCCCCCCTGCTCGACGTACTGGTCGAACAGCTTGCGCGCCTCGCCCCGTTCGGCGCCCCAGCCCCACTCTTCGCCGAAGGTCGCCGCGCCCAGCGCCAGCGGGGAGACGCGCAGTCCGGAGCGGCCCAGCAGCCGGTAGGTGTCGAGGGTGAGCGCCATGGTGTCCTCCTGTGCTCGCGTACGTGGGGACGTACGTGTCGGTGTCGTTGCCGGGCACCACACTCCGGCCGCCGTGGGGTGGGGGGTAAGGGAAGCCGCTTCCTGGGAACACCGGTCCCACCCTCGCTGTTGGACCGGCCATGACGAAGGACCCTCCGGCCACGACGAAGGCCCCGCTGTGCCGCCCGGAACGGCCGTGACCGCCGGACCCGCCGGGGCGGCGCCCGCCGTGGACACGGCGCGTGAGCTGGCCGCGTTCCTCCGGGGACGGCGCGAACGCCTCGACCCGGCGGACGTAGGCCTGCCGCCGCACGGCCGTTCCCGCCGCACCCCGGGGCTGCGCCGGGAGGAGGTCGCGGAGCTGGCCGGGGTCAGCGTCGACTACGTCGTACGGCTGGAGCAGGCCCGCGGGCTGCGGCCCTCGGCGGACGTGGTCGAGGCGCTCGCCCGCGCGCTGCGGCTGACGCCGGAGGAGCGCGCGTACCTCTACGACCTCACCCGGCACCGGCCCCGCGACCCCGAGGGGCCCGCCACGACCACGGCCGCGCCGCCCCTCGCCCGGCTCGTCGCGGACCTGTCACCGCTCCCGGCCATGGTGATGAACCACCGCTACGACATCCTCGCCTGGAACGACCGGATGGCGTCCCTGCTCGTCGACTTCGGCACGCTGCCGCCCGCGCGGCGCAACGCGATGTGGCTGTGCCTCGCCCACCCGCCGACCCGCGGCCTGTACGTCGACCGCGCGCGCGTCGTACGGGAGGGGGTCGCGCATCTGCGTACGGCGTGGGCCGCGCATCCCGACGACCGCGTGCTCGCCGGGCTGGTCGCCGAACTCTCCGAGCGGGACGAGGAGTTCGCGCGGCTGTGGGCCGAACGGGACGTGCGCGCCAACGGGCGGGGCAGCAAGGCCATGCGGCACCCCGAAGTCGGGCCGCTCGCCGTGCACTTCGAGGTGCTGATGCCGCTCCGGAACACCGACCAGCGGCTGATGATCTGCCGCGCGGCGGACGACGGCAGCCAGGCGGCGCTGGACCGGCTGCCGGTGGCGGCGGCGGCCTGACGCCGTTCCCGGCCCGCTCGGCCCCGGCGCCCGTACGCCGCCGGTGCCGTACGCCCGTACGCCCGTACGCCCGTACGCTCGTACGCCTGTGTGCCGTCCGCCCGTCAGCCGCCCGTCGGGCCGCCGTCCGCCGGGTAGCGGCGCGGGGTCCAGACCGTCTCCGTGCCGTCGCCGCGTCGCGTCACCCGGGTCTGCGACGAGCCGACGAGCAGGATGGTGCGCATGTCGACCTGCGCCGGGTCGAGTTCGGCCAGCCGCACGGTCCGTACGGACTCCTCCGGGCCGCCCACGTCGCGCGCCACGACGACGGGGGTGTCGGGGGCGCGGTGTTCCAGCAGCAGTTCGCGTGCCTTGCCGACCTGCCAACCGCGGCTGCGGGAACCGGGGTTGTAGAGCGCCACCGCCAGGTCCGCGGCGGCGACGGCGTGCAGGCGGCGTTCGATGACCTCCCACGGCTTGAGCCGGTCGGAGAGGGACAGCGCGGCGTAGTCGTGCCCGAGCGGGGCGCCCGCGCGCGCGGCGGCGGCGTGGGCGGCGGTCACGCCGGGCAGCACCCGTACGGGTACGTCCGCGTACGCGTCCTGCACCGCGACCTCCAACACGGCCGTCGCCATGGCGAACACCCCCGGGTCGCCGCCGGAGACGACGGCCACGCGGGCGCCGCGCCGGGCGAGTTCGAGGGCGAACTCGGCGCGTTCCGACTCCACCTTGTTGTCGGAGCCGTGCCGCCGCTGCCCGGGGCGTACGGGGACGCGGTCCAAGTACGTGGTGTAGCCGACGAGTTCGTCGGCCGCCGCCAGCGCGCCGCGCGTCTCGGGGGTGAGCCACAGCGGACCGGCGGGCCCGGTGCCCACGACGACCAACTCCCCACCGGCGGTGGCGGGTCGGCGGATTGCCGCGTCGTCGTCCGGCGCTGCCTCGGTCCGGTCGTCCGCCGCCTGCCGCGGTGGCGCGTCGGTGAGGCGGCTGGGCAGGACGGCGACGGAGAAGTACGGCACCGAGCCGGGGTCCGTGTCCGCGAGCCGCCCGGTGCGTTCCCCGGCCATCGTGGCCCGTTCCACGTACAGGGCGTCGTCCAGGCGCCCGGCGCGCTCCAACGCCCGCCGCACGTCGGGGAACGTACGGCCCAGCTTCATCACCACCGCCGTGTCCGTACCGGCCAGCCGCGCCGTCAACTCCTCCTCCGGCAGCGTGCCGGGAAGGATCGTCAGCACCTCCTCGGCCTCGACCAGGGGCGTGCCCAGCCGGGCGGCGGCGGCGCTCACGGAGGTGACGCCGGGGATGACCTCGGTCGGGTAGCGGTCGGCCAGCCGTTTGTGCATGTGCATGTACGAGCCGTAGAACAGCGGATCGCCCTCGGCGAGCACCGCGACCGTCCGCCCGGCGTCGAGGTGCGCGGCGAGGCGGGCCGCCGCCTCGGTGTAGAACTCCTCCAACGCGCCCCGGTAGCCGCCGGGATGGTCGGTGCCCTCGGTGGTGACCGGGTAGACCAGCGCCTCCTCGACGTGGTCGGGGCGCAGGTGCTCGGCGGCGATGGCGCGGGCGATGGAACGGCCGTGGCGCGCGCTGTGGTACGCGATCACGTCCGCCTGCTCGATGGCCCGTACGGCGCGCACGGTCATCAGCGACGGGTCGCCGGGCCCGAGCCCGACGCCGTACAGCCGCCCGGAGCCCGTACCGCCGCTTCCCGTACCGCCGCTGTTCGTGCCGCCGCTTCCCGTGCCGCTGCCGCTGCCGCTGCCGCTGCCGCTTCCCGTGCCCGCCGCCCCCGGCGGGGTCCCGTGCGCGCTCACTCCTCCTCGCTCGCGATCGCGTTGAGCGCCGCCGCCGCCATGGCGCTGCCACCGCGGCGACCCCGTACGACGAGGTGCGGCACGCCCGCGGGGTGGGCCGCGAGGGCGTCCTTCGACTCGGCGGCGCCGACGAAGCCGACGGGCACGCCGATCACGGCGGCGGGGCGCGGGGCTCCCGCGTCGATCAGTTCGAGGAGGCGGAAGAGGGCGGTCGGCGCGTTGCCGATCGCGACCACCGCGCCCGCCATGCGGTCGGGCCACAGCTCCAGGGCGGCGGCGCTGCGGGTGGTGCCGAGTTCGGCGGCGAGGGCGGGCACGGACGGGTCGTTGAGGGTGCACACCACGTCGTTGTCGGCGGGCAGCCGCTTGCGGGTGACGCCGCTGGCGACCATCGCCGCGTCGCACAGCAGCGGCGCGCCGTCGCGCAGCGCCTGCCGGGCGGCGGCCACCACGCCGGGCGCGTACCCGAGGTCGCGTACCAGGTCGACCATGCCGCACGCGTGGATCATCCGCACCGCGACCTGCGCGACGTCGGCGGGCAGCCCGGCGAGGTCGGCCTCCGCCCGGATGGTGGCGAAGGACTGCCGGTAGATCGCGGCGCCGTCCTTCTCGTACTCGTGGCGGAGGGGCGGGTCCTGGTACGGCATGGGTGGTTCGCTCATCTCGGTGGGGTGCGCGGCCCGTCGGGGGTCCGCGGCCGGTGCGGGGTGGGCGGGGTCGGTGGGGTCGGTGGGTTCCACGGGGTGGGCGGTGGTCACGGGGGCGGGCCCGTCGTACGGGCCGCCGCGACGGCCGCGGCGAGCCGCGCCGGGTCGGTCACGGCGGTGGCGGCCGGGGCGCGTACGGGGCCACCCACGACGGTGACGTCGTAGCCGCCCGGGGTGGCGACGACGTCCACCCAGGCGCCGCCCTGCGGGTGGCCGCAGCGGCGCTCGCACCCCGACCAGTGGACGGGCAGCGCGCGGGCCCCGGAGGGTTCGGCGGGTTCGGCGTCGGCCGCGCGTACGGCGTGACCGCGCACGTCCGTACGGGACTTGGCGCACCCCGGCCGCCCGGCGCAGGCCCCGACCCCGGCCAGGGGCGCGTACGGGCCGGTGACCAGCCCGGCGTCGGCCAGCTCCGCGAGCCGGTCCGGCGCCGTACGGGACGGGGCGCCGGGCAGGCCCGGTACGACGACGCCGCGCCACGGGGTGACGCGCAGCCGGCCGTCCCCGTCGCGCGCGGCGGTCGCGGCGAGCCGCCGCCACTGGTCGGTGGTGAGGCGGCCGAGGGGCGCGGTGACGCACAGGGCGGTACGGGCGGCGCGTGCCGTACGGGTGCCGGGTGCGCTGTCCGGGGCGGGGTGCAGGCCGGGGGCGGCGCCGGGCTCCCGTACGGCGTCCGGGGCGACTTGGGTGTGCGGTTCCGCCAACTCCCTTGCGGTGCGCAGGCGTCGGGTGACGCCACGGGCCATGAGGGCGGCGGCGCCGGGCAGTTCGCGTACGCGCCAGCAGGGGGTGCCGCCGTCGCGGACGGCGGCGAGGAAGAGTTCGGCGGCGAGGAGGGCGGCGCGGGGGGCCTCGGCGGCGGATACGTGGAGGACGGCCGTGCCACCCGGCTCGTCCCGGCCCGGTCCGTGCCCCAGCCCGTCCCCCTGCCCCGAGGGTGTGTCCGGACTCACGCCGTCGATCCGCAGCTCGGCGGTTTCCGCGTCCCGTGCGACAAGTGTCACGTCCGCGCCGAGCGCCGCCACGTCGCCCCGGCCGTCGTCGCACGCGAAGAGGAAGCGGCCCGACAGCCCGGCCGCCGCCGCGCTCGCGCACAGCAGCCGGTCCAGCTCCCGTACCCAGGGGGCGACGTCGAGGTGCCCGCGGCCGTCGAGGCCGGAGAGGGGGGAGGCGACGATGTTGCGGACGCGTTCGTGGCGGGCGGAGGGGAGGAGTCCGATCTCCGCGAGGGTGTCGGCGAGTTCGCGACCGCACCCGTTGCTCCCGGCGTCACCGCCGAGCCCGCCCGTGTCCCCGCGACCGAGGCCGCGCAGCTGTACGTTGCCGCGCGAGGTGAGGTGCAGCGCACCGTCACCGAGCCGGTCCGCCGCGTCCGCCAGCGCGTCCGCCTGCGTGGCCGTGAGCAGGCCGCCGGGTATCCGTACGCGGGCGAGCGCGCCGTCGTCCGCCGTGTGCAGTCGCAACGTCCCCGGGCAGGCGTCGTCGCGCTCCCGGCGGGAGGCGGGCTCCCGGGGTGCGGACGGGGTGGGGACGGCGGACATGGCGGCGAGCATACCGACCATGTCCGGACCCGTACGGTCCGGATCTCGCCGCCCGCCCCGCGCGCACCTCCCCGCGCCCCGTGCCGCGATCGACCCCGCGTACGGCCCCGCCCCGGCCCCCGTACGGCACCCGCCCCGCGCCCGTCCCGCACCCCCGCCACCCCCCGTACCGGCCCCTCCGGCCCTGGTCCGCGCGCGGACCCCGGCGGCTACGATGCCGGTGGCGGGCCTTCCGGTCCGCCACCGCCGGAGACGGCGGCAGGGGAGGAAGCCCGGTGCGATTCCGGCGCGGTCCCGCCACTGTGAACCCGGAGCGGTCGGCCGGGTGAGTCAGGAACTCCCGCACCTTCCCCGCCCGGTGCCGTCCGCGCCGAGCCGGGGACAGCCCATGACACCGCCCGGGGCGTGGACACCCCGAGGAAGGCCAGACGCCGCATGCTGCTGCTCCTGTCGACCTCCGACACCGACCTGTTGAGCGCGCGTGCCGCGCAGGGCCCGGTCCCGTACCGCTTCGCGAACCCCTCCCGCATCGCCCTCGACGGCGGGAGCGACGGCCGTCCCGACGACCTCACCGCCCTCCTGGACGGCGCCGAACTGGTCGTCGTACGGCTCCTCGGCGGCGTACGCGCCTGGCAGGACGGGTTGGACCGGCTGCTCGCGACGGGCCTGCCCGTCGTCGTGCTCACCGGTGAACAGGCCCCCGACGCGCAGCTGATGGAGTCCTCCACCGTCCCCGTCGGCATCGCGGCCGAGGCCCACGCGTACCTCGCGCACGGCGGCCCCGCCAACCTGGAGCAGCTGGCCCGCTTCCTCTCCGACACGGTGCTGCTCACCGGCCACGGCTTCGAGCCGCCCGCGCCCGCGCCCACCTGGGGCCAGTTGGAGCGCACCGCGCGGACGACGGAACCCGCGCCGGGCGACGGCGGTACGGGCCGGGGCGAGACCGTCGTCCCCACCGTCGCCGTGCTCTATTACCGCGCCCACCACATGAGCGGCAACACCGCCTTCGTCGAGGCCCTGTGCGCCGCCGTCGAGGACGCGGGCGGCCGCCCGCTGCCGCTGTACGTGGCGTCGCTGCGCACCCCCGAACCCGAGCTGGTCGAGGCCCTCCGCCCGGCCGACGCCGTCCTCACCACCGTCCTCGCCGCGGGCGGCACCCGCCCCGCGGAGGCGTCGGCGGGCGGCGACGACGAGTCGTGGGACGCGGGCGCGCTCGCCGGGCTGGACGTGCCGGTGCTCCAGGCGCTCTGCCTGACGAGTTCGCGCGCCGCCTGGGAGGAGAACGACGAGGGCGTCTCGCCGTTGGACGCGGCGACGCAGATCGCGGTGCCCGAGTTCGACGGGCGGCTGATCACGGTGCCGTTCTCGTTCAAGGAGATCGACGAGGACGGCCTCCCCGCGTACGTCCCCGACCCCGAACGCGCCGCCCGCGTCGCCGGGTTGGCCGTACGCCACGGCCGTCTGCGGCACGTCCCGGCGGCGGAGAAGCGGCTGGCGCTGGTGCTGTCCGCGTACCCGACGAAGCACTCCCGCATCGGCAACGCCGTCGGCCTCGACACCCCCGCCAGCGCCGTGGCGCTGCTGCGCCGCCTGCGTGCCGACGGCCACGACTTCGGGCCGGAACGGGCCGACGCGACCGACGACACCGAACTCCCCGTCCCCGGCCTGGAGTCGGGCGACGGCGACGAGCTGATCCGCGCCCTCATCGAAGCGGGCGGCCACGACCAGGACTGGCTCACCGAGGAGCAGTTGGCCCGTAATCCGGTACGTGTCCCGGCCGCCGACTACGCGCGCTGGTTCGCGACGCTGCCCGCCGCCCTCCGCGACGCCGTCGAGGAGCACTGGGGCCCGCCGCCCGGCGAGATGTTCGTGGACCGCAGCCGCAACCCGGAGGGCGACATCGTGCTCGCCGCCCTCCGCCGCGGGAACCTGCTGATCCTCATCCAGCCGCCGCGCGGCTTCGGCGAGAACCCCATCGCGATCTACCACGACCCCGACCTGCCGCCCTCGCACCACTACCTCGCCGCGTACCGCTGGATCGCCGCCCCCCGCGCGGACGGCGGTTTCGGCGCGGACGCGATGATCCACCTCGGCAAGCACGGCAACCTGGAGTGGCTGCCCGGCAAGAACGCGGGCCTGTCCGCCGCCTGCGCCCCCGACGCGGCGCTCGGTGACCTGCCGCTGGTGTACCCGTTCCTCGTCAACGACCCCGGCGAGGGCACCCAGGCGAAGCGCCGCGTGCACGCCACCCTCGTCGACCACCTGGTGCCGCCGATGGCCCGCGCCGACAGCTACGGCGACATCGCGCGCCTGGAGCAACTCCTCGACGAGCACGCCCAGATCGCCGCCATGGACCCGGCGAAGCTCCCGGCCGTACGGGCGCAGATCTGGACGCTCATCCAGGCCGCGAAGCTCGACCACGACCTGGGCCTGGAGGACCGGCCCGACGACGACGGATTCGACGACTTCCTGCTGCACGTCGACGGCTGGCTGTGCGAGATCAAGGACGCGCAGATCCGCGACGGCCTGCACGTCCTCGGCGGCGCCCCCACCGGTCCCGAACGCGTCAACCTGGTGCTGGCCATCCTGCGCGCCCGCCAGATCTGGGGCGGTACGGCCGCCCTGCCCGGCCTGCGCGAAGCCCTCGGCCTCGACGAGTCCGCGGCGACCCGTACGGGCGCGGACGAGGCGGAGGAACGGGCGCGGGACCTCGTCCAGGCCATGGAGGACGCGGGCTGGGACCCGGGCGCGGTCGCCGGGGTCGTGGCGGCGCGCGTGCCGGGCGGCCCGTCCGGGTCCGGTGATCCGGCCGGGTCCGCTGGGCCGTCCTCCCCGGGTGATCCGGCCGGGTCCGGCGCCCAGCCCGAACAGGTCGCCGCCGTCCTGGAGTTCGCCGCCCGCGAGGTCGTACCGCGGCTCGCCGCGACCACCGACGAGATCGACCACGCCGTACGCGCCCTCGGCGGCGGCGCCGTCCCCGCCGGTCCGTCCGGCTCGCCCCTGCGCGGCCTCGTCAACGTGCTGCCGACCGGCCGCAACTTCTACTCCGTCGACCCCAAGGCCGTCCCCTCCCGGCTCGCCTGGGAGACCGGCCAGGCCCTCGCGGACTCCCTCCTCCAGCGCTACCGCGACGACAACGCCGACTGGCCCACCTCCGTCGGCCTGTCCCTCTGGGGCACCAGTGCCATGCGCACGGCGGGCGACGACATCGCGGAGGCGCTGGCGCTGCTCGGCGTACGGCCCGTGTGGGACGACGCGTCGCGCCGCGTGACGGGCGTCGAGCCGGTGCCGTACGAGGAGTTGGGGCGACCGCGCGTCGACGTGACGCTGCGCATCTCCGGCTTCTTCCGCGACGCGTTCCCGCACGTCGTCGGGCTGCTGGACGACGCCGTACGGCTCGCCGCGTCCCTGGACGAGCCGCCGGAGCGGAACTTCGTGCGCGCCCACACCCAGGCCGACCTGGCCGAGCACGGCGACGAACGGCGCGCCACGACCCGTATCTTCGGCTCCCGGCCGGGCACGTACGGCGCGGGCCTGCTCCAGCTCATCGACAGCCGCGACTGGCGTACGGACGCCGACCTCGCGGAGGTCTACACGGTGTGGGGCGGCTACGCGTACGGCCGCGGCCTCGAAGGGACGCCCGCCCGCGAGGAGATGGAGACCGCGTACGCGCGGATCGCCGTCGCCGCGAAGAACACCGACACGCGCGAGCACGACATCGCGGACTCGGACGACTACTTCCAGTACCACGGCGGGATGGTCGCCACCGTCCGCGCGCTGAAGGGCACCGCCCCCGAGGCGTACATCGGTGACTCCACGCGCCCCGAGACCGTCCGCACCCGCAGCCTCGTCGAGGAGACGTCCCGCGTCTTCCGCGCGCGCGTGGTCAACCCGCGCTGGATCGAGGCGATGCGGCGGCACGGGTACAAGGGCGCGTTCGAGCTGGCGGCCACCGTCGACTACCTCTTCGGGTACGACGCCACGACGGGCGTCGTCGCCGACTGGATGTACGACAAGCTCACCGAGACGTACGTCCTCGACCCCGTCAACCGCGACTTCCTCCAGCGGGCCAACCCGTGGGCGCTGCACGGCATCGCGGAACGCCTCCTGGAGGCGGAGTCGCGCGGCATGTGGGCCGAACCCGACCCGGCGATGGTGCAGGCGCTGCGCGACGTGCTGCTGGAGGCGGAGGCCGACCTGGAGGGCGAGGCCGAGGGCGCCGAGGGCTGACGCGCCGCCGGGGCGGGGCCGTACGCGCGGGCGGGGCGCGGGGTTCGCGGCGGGGGTTCGCGGCGCGACCGCGCGCGGCGTCGCGCTCCCGCGCGCGGGGTGCGGCGCGGCCTGGAGGTCTTCGTCCGTGGCCAGGCCGTGTCGCGCTCCCGCGCGCGGGGTGCGGCGTATCGTCGCCCCGGCGGGGGCGGCGACGCCCCGCCCGCGCCTGAACCGTACGACCCCGTACGCCCGGTGCGTACGGCCACGGCCCGCCCGACCCGTACGCGCCCCGTACGCCGTCGGCGGGCGAAGGAGCCCGCATGCCGCACGACGACCCGACGACCCCCCACGACGACGCGACTCCGCACGGCGAGGCGGTGACCGGCGAGGAGGCTGCCCGCCACCCGCGCTACGACGTCGTCCTCTTCGGCGCCACCGGATTCACCGGCCGCCTCACCGCCCGCTACCTCGACCGGCACGCCCCGCCCGGCTGCCAGTGGGCGCTCGCCGGACGCGACCGTACGAAGCTGGCCGCCATACGCGACGAACTGGCCGCCCTCCGCCCGCCGGACGCCACCGAACCCGAACTCCCCCTGCTCCACGCCGACGTGGACGACCCGGCGTCCCTCCACCGCATCGCGGCGGACGCGAAGGTCGTCATCAGCACCGTCGGCCCGTACCTCCGCTACGGCGAACCCCTCGTCGCCGCCTGCGCCGAGAACGGCACCGACTACGTCGACCTGTCCGGCGAACCGGAGTTCGTGGACGCCATGTACCTGCGGCACCACGAGACCGCCCGCCGCACCGGCGCCCGACTGCTGCACGCGTGCGGCTTCGACTCCGTCCCGTACGACCTCGGCGTGCTCTACACCGTGCGGCAACTGCCCGCGGGCGTACCCCTCCACGTCGACGGCTACGTACGCACCGACGCCGCGTTCTCCGGCGGTACGTTCGCCTCCGCGCTCGGCGCCATGTCGCGCGGGCCGCAGATGCTCAAGGCGGCCCGCGACCGCCGCCGCGCCGAGGGCCCGCCCGACCCCGACCGCCGCGTCAGCACACCGCCCGGCGGGCTGCGGCACACCGCGCTCCTCGACGCGTGGGGCGTACCGATGCCGACCATCGACCCGCGGATCGTGGGCCGTTCGGCCGCCGCCCTGGACCGTTACGGTCCGGACTTCCGCTACCGCCAGTTCGCCGCCATGGGCACCCTCCCCGTCGCCCTCGGCGCCGTCGCGGGCGCCGCGGGCCTGCTCGCGCTGGCCCAGGTACCGCCCGCGCGGCGCTGGCTGTCCGCCCGTACGCCCCCCGGTGAGGGACCCAGCGAGGAACGACGGGCGCGCAGCACGTTCTCCGTACGGTTCCTCGGCGTGGGCGGTGGGCAGCGCGTCGCCACGGAGGTCGCGGGCGGCGATCCGGGCTACGACGAGACGGCGAAGATCCTCGCCGAATCGGCCCTCTGCCTCGCCTTCGACCCCGACCTCCCGCCCACGTCCGGCCAGACCACGACGGCGGCCGCGATGGGCGACGCCCTGACGCGCCGCCTCGTACGGGCCGGGCTGACGTTCCGGGTGACGCACCGGGGACGGCAGCACGCGGAGGAGCACCCGGCCGAAGGGTGAACGGCCGCCCGGCGGTGGCCCGTTGGGGCGGGTACGGGGGCAACGCCCCGTACCCGCCCGGCAACTGCTCGCGCCCGCCGCACGTCCTTGAGGCATGACCCCCTTACGCCCGGACACCCGTCCCGCAGCTCCGCCGGACTGGCAGTACTGCGGCCACGACGCTGATCCGACGACCGCACCGGTCGGCTGCCGGGGGTACGGGTGGGGGAGCATGCCGAACGTCTCCGCAGCCGCGTGAAGCGCTGATCCCGCCTCGGGCACCGCGTGCGGCACCCGGCTGCCGGGAATGCGTTTGTCGGCCCGCCCGGACTGCGGCAGCATCCGGAGCATGGACGAGCCCGCCGAACTCCTCACCTCGGAACGCGTGGAGCTGCGCCAGTGGCGCGTGAGCGACCTCGACGCGCTGGACCGGGCGATCCGCGAGTCACGGGACCACCTCCTGCCGTGGATGCCGTGGGCGGCCGACCACAGCCGCCGGAACACCGCCGAGTTCCTCGCGCGCAAGCGGGAGGAATGGACGACCGGGCAGACGTACGACTACGCGATCCGCGTGGATTCCACGGTGGTCGGCAGTTGCGGTCTCATGCGCCGTATCGGGGCGGGCGGGCTGGAAATCGGCTATTGGCTCCACCCCGGTTGGTGCGGGCAGGGTGTGGCGACGACGGCAGTGCGGCTTCTCGTGGGCCAGGGATTCCGGTTGGCGGATGTCGACCGTATCGAGATCCACCACGACGCCGCCAATTCGGCCAGCGGCGCCGTCGCGCACCGCGCGGGATTCACCGAGGTCGCGCGTGCGGAAAAGCCCGAAGGGCCCACCGCGCCGGGTGAAGTGGGCACCGAGGTCGTCTGGCGGATGACGGCGGATGAGTGGGCTGACGGCGAATTCCGGTAACCGCCGTTCCGCTTTCCCCTCTCCGCGCCCGTTCCGCCTTCTCTCCCGGCCCGCAGGTGGGCGCCGAGACCCCGCCTGGCCACTCAACACTCCTGCCCCGAGGGTCGATCGGGCACGTCCGGGTGTGTTCTCGCCCACTCTCGTACGTCCGTCACGGTGGCGGAAAAATGGCCCGTGGTGCGAACTGGCCTAGGACACGACCGGAACTGCCGCAGTGCACTTCCGCTTTTCCCTGCGTGTTATCCGGAACTGCCGTAGCGCAGTTCCGGATTACCGGATCTGCGCTATGACAGGCGCCTGATTCCGGAGGGAAGTATTCGGGAGACAGTGCTGTCGGAGTGTCCTAAGGTGCGCCGAGTGCCTTAACGCGACAACGCCTTGCCGCGACAACGCCGTACCGGAAAACGCCGTACCGGGAAAGGTATTCACCTCCTCCGAGTCATCGCACCGCGCTGCCGCTGGGTTTCCCGGGGATTCACCCCGCGCATCGACCCAGCACCACCTTCCGTCAGTTGAGGAGTCGTCATGACCACCGCCACCTCGATAGCCGAACGTGCTGCCGCAACCTTCTCCCGTCCCGCCGTGATCAAGGTCTGAAGATCCCCAACCGGATCGCGATGGCCCCGATGACCCGTATGTTCTCGCCGAACGGGGTTCCCGGTGCCGACGTCGCGTCGTACTACGGTCGCCGCGCCGCCGCCGGAGTCGGGCTCGTGATCACCGAGGGCACGTTCGTCGGTCACCCGTCGGCCGCGCAGGGCGACCGGGTGCCGCGGTTCCACGGTGAGGAGCAGCTCGCGGGCTGGCGGCGGGTGGCCGAGACGGTGCACGCGGCGGGCGGCAGGATCGTGCCGCAGCTGTGGCACGTCGGGATGGTGCGCAACGACGGTGACCCGCCGTTCGCGGACGCGCCCGCCATGGGGCCGTCCGGGGTGCGGATCGTCGGAAAGGAGACGGGGCGCGCGATGACCCGTTCCGACCTGGACGACGTGATCGGCGCCTTCGCGGAGGCGGCGGCCGAGGCGGAGCGCCTCGGCTTCGACGGTGTCGAACTGCACGGCGCGCACGGCTACTTGCTGGACCAGTTCCTGTGGGAGCACACCAACCGGCGTACGGACGCCTACGGCGGCGACGCCACGGCGCGTACGCGGTTCGCGGTCGAGGTCGTGGCGGCCGTACGGGAACGGGTCGCGCCCTCCTTCCCGGTCCTGTTCCGCTTCTCGCAGTGGAAGCAGGACGCGTACGACGCTCGACTGGCGCACAGCCCGCAGGAGTTGGAGGCGCTGCTCGCCCCGCTCGCGGCGGCCGGGGTGGACGCCTTCCACGCCTCGACGCGGCGGTACTGGAAGCCGGAGTTCGACGGCTCCGCGCTCAACCTGGCGGGCTGGGCGAGAAAGCTCACCGGGCTGCCCACGGTGACGGTCGGCTCCGTCGGCCTGAACGGCGACTTCATCAGCGCGTTCCTGGGGGACGACTCCAGCGTCCGCGGTCTGGACGACCTCGTGGAGCGCCTGGAGGCGGACGAGTTCGACCTCGTCGCCGTCGGCCGTTCGCTGCTCCAGGACCCGACGTGGGCCGCGAAGGTCCTCGCGGGCCGCCTCGACGAACTCGCCCCGTACGACGCGGGCTCGCTCGCGTCCCTCAGCTAGTACGCGGGGCCGGGGCCGCGCCCATGTCCGGCCCGTACTGCCGGAACCCCACAGGGGAGGGTTCCGGCAGTACGGGCCCGGCGGGCCGGGGTGCTCCCGTCGCGGCCGATGAGTTCCGCGCGTTGTCCGCCGACCCGATCGAGTCGGACCGGATCGGGAGGGGCGCATGCCAGCGTCGGCGCGCCTCTCCCCCCACCCTTGCGCTCTTGCGCCGCTGTGCAACGAAGCGAAGAAGATCGATCGCTTCGTCCACGCCCACAGCCACTAGGGAGGCCACGAGGTGGAATGGAATTTCGGCGTCCTGCTCAAGCAGCCCGTCACGCACGAGCAGGCCGACGCGTTCGACCACTGCGACGCCCTCGCGGACGGTGCGATCTCGTACACCCTCGCCCCCGACGCCCCCGACGCTCACCCGCACGCCGTCGACCCGGTTCCGCTGCACACGCTGAACTGCGACATCGAGGCTCCGACGCTCCTGGACGCGGTCGCTGAAGCCGTACGTCGCATCCGGCTCGTCGACGGGCTGCGCGCCGTCGGTGTGTCCCTGCCCGCCACCGTGACGCTCGACGAGGCCGCTCAGCGCAGCGGGCTCGGCGCGCGGGCGCTGGGGGCCTTGTCCCGGGAGCCCGGGTTCCCCGACCCCGTGGCCGTGGAGGGGACCGTGTTCTACGACTGGGACCGGGTGGCGGCCTTCCTACGGGACATCGGTGAATCCGTTCCCGACGTGCCTCGGGACCTGGCGATCGCGGAGCACGCGCTGCGCCTCGCCGACGCCCTCGACGGCGCGGAGGTCCAGCCCGGGCTGCTCAAGGCCCTCGGCCTGCCGACCACTTGAGGACCGAAGGGTCCGGCGCGGGGCGCGCGACCGATGAGTTCCGCGCGTCTCCAACGTCTGCCCCTGTACGCCGCGCCGCCGCTCCGGGCGCGCGGGCCGCGAAGGGGAGGAACGCCGTGATCGTCATCGCCGGGCACCTGCGGGTGGACGCCGCCGCCCGCGACACGTACGTCGCCGGGTGCGCGGCGGTGGTCGCGCAGGCGCGGGCCACCGCCGGCTGCCTCGACTTCGCGCTGTCCGCCGACCCGGTGGAGCCGGACCGGATCAACGTGTACGAGCGTTGGGAGACCGACGAGGCCCTCGCCCGCTTCCGTGGGGCGGGCCCGGAGGCGGAGCAGGCGGCGCAGGTCCGTTCGGCGGAGGTGAGCCGGTACCGGATCTCCGCCGTCGAGGCCGCCTGACGATGCCCTGGCAGGCATCCGAACCCGCAGCGGCCACGAGGATTCGAGCGTGCTCGAATCCTGGCCTCCTCCCCGCCCGGCCTCCCTAACGTGATGAGGGAGCGCCGGAGAGACCGGACAAGGCAGTGAAGTCTGGGGGGACTTGATGCGAAGAGGGATGTGCGGGGCGGCCGTCACGGCCGTGATGGGACTCGCGTTGCCCGTCGCGTTGGCACCGCAGGGGCAGGCGGCGTCGTCGGACGCGGTCAACACGTTCAGGAACCAGGAGACGGGGCAGTGCCTGTCGGCGGGATTCGGCGGCCCCTACGCCTCCGCCTGCAACGGTTCGCCGCCCGGCGTGGAGAGTTGGAACGTGCACGTCTGGAATGACGGAACGCGACGGCTCCAGAGCCGCTTCAGCGGGAAGTGCCTCGACGACAGCGCCGCCTACGGCCTGCGCATGTTCGACTGCAACTCCGAGACGTTCCAGAGCTGGTACGTCAAACGATGGAACGACGGCACCATCGAGTTGCGCAACCAGGCGACGGGCAAGTGCCTCGACCACAGCGCCGCTTACGGCTTGCGGACCTTCTCCTGCAACAGCAGCCGCTTCCAGAGCTGGTTCTAGGCGCGTCCGCTCCCGGTTCCCGTGACCCGCCCGGCCCCCCGGCCGGGTCAGGGCTCCCGGAGCGTGGCTTCCGTGAGGGCCACGAACGACCGTACGTACGCCCGCTGTTCGCCCTTCGCGCAGGCCACCACGCGGGGGCTGGGCGGCAGGTCGGTCAGTGGCACCAGTACGAGGCCCTCGGCCGGTACGTGGTCGAGCGGGGCCAGGCCGACCGTCCCGTTCCAGAGCACCGCCTGGCGGCATTCCGTGACCGCCCGTACGAGGGGGCCGGTACGCGGCTCGCCGCCGTTCCAGTACGACTGCCACCGCGCGTCGGTGCCGTCCGGGAAGCGGAACCACCGGCGCGCGGACAGGTCGGCGAGGGCGAGGCGGGACCGTACGGCCAGCGGGTCGTCGGCGCGCAGCAGCGCGGCCACCGGGTCGGTGCCGAGGGTGGCGACCCGTAGCCCGGTCTCGTCGAACGGGCCGCGGGTGAGCGCGACATCGACGCGCCCTGCCGCCAACCCGCAGGTGGGGTCGGTGAGATCGGCCTCGCGTACGCGCACCTCCACCCGGGGGTGCCGGCGGCGGAACGCGTCCACGAGGTGCGGGGTGCGGCCGCCCGAGTCGCCGTCGCCGAGCACCCCGAGGGTGAGGACGGCCGGGCCGGAGAGCGCGGTGAGGCGCGTACGGGTGCGGGCGGCGTGTTCCAGCAGTGCGCGCGCCTCGTCGAGGAGTACGGCCCCGGCGGGCGTCAGTGCCACCCCGGCCGGGGTGCGGTCGAACAGCGTGACGCCCAGGTCGGTTTCGAGGTTCCGGATCGCCCGGCTGAGCGGCGGCTGCCGGATGTGCAGGCGGGTGGCGGCGCGGCCGAAGTGCAACTCCTCGGCCACGGCGACGAAGTAGCGCAGCAGCCGCAGGTCCATCGGCACACGATACCCGCCGGGTATCGGTGGCCCGGAAGAAGTCTTGGACAGCGCGTGCGGGCGGGCGGTGGAATCGGGCCGTGGGCACGGGCCGGTGGGGAGGCCGTTCCCGCAGGGTGCGGGCCGTGCGCGACGCACGGCCGACCACCCGCGGCACGCGAACCACGAACCGTACGACCGAGAGGGCTGATGCCGTGATGAGGACCGCGCACGAGGAACGCGGCGAGCCGGGACCCGGCCCCCGGCGGCGCGGGGTCGTCCGGGCGCTGGCGGCGGGCGGCGTACTGGCGGCCGGGGCCGCGACCGTACCGTTCCGCCCGGCCGCGACACCCGCGCGTGCGTCCGAAGTCCCGCCGGGCGCACGCCCGTTGCGGGCACGTTGGCGGACGCGGAACCCCCTGCCGGTGGCGCGGGCGGAGGTCGCGGTGGCGGCGCTGGGCGGTCGCGTGTACGTGGTGGGCGGCACCACGCAGCGCGACGGCGAGGCACCCGTGTGGGCCACGACCACCGTGCACGCGTACGACCCCCGCCGCGACCGCTGGACCGAACGCGCCCCGCTGCCAAGGCCGTTGACGCACGTCGGCGTGGCCGCGCTGGACGGGCGGCTGTACGCGTTCGGCGGCTTCACCACCGCCGTGCACCTGAACCCGCAGCCCGACGCGTACGTCTACGACCCGCGCCGCGACCGCTGGCACCGGCTGCCGGACATGCCCGAGGCGCTCGGTTCGGTCGGGGTGGCGGCCGTCGGCGGAAGGCTGCACCTGCTGGGCGGCCGGGACTCGCGGCGGGTGGTGACCCCGCCGGGTTCGCCGGTGTCACTGGGGATGGGGACCGTACGCAGCCACCACGTGTACGACCCGCGGCGCCGCACGTACGCGCCCGCGCCCCCGCTCCCCGGCGACGCCCGGGACCACGCCGGGGTGGCCGTACTCGGCGGCCGGGTGCACGTCGTCGGCGGCCGGGTGGAGGACATCGTCGACAACCTGACCCGGCACGACGTGTACGACGCCGCCCGCCGCACCTGGTCACGGGCCGCACCGCTGCCCGTCGCCCGGTCGGCGGGGGCGGCCGTGGTGCTCGACGGGCGACTCGTGTACGCGGGCGGCGAGTGCCGACCGGGCGCCGACGACGGTACGGGTGAGGGCGGTGGCGGCGGTACGGGCGCTGGCGGCGGAACGTACGGCGACGTCACCGTCTACGACCCGCGCGCGGGCCGCTGGGACACGGTCGCGGGCCTGCCGGGCAGCCGCCACGGCTTCGGCGCGGCGGCGCTGGACGGCCGCGCGTACTTCACCGCGGGTTCCCCCGACTGCGGCGGCGGCGCGAGCACCGGCACCCTCCAACTCGCCCTGCACCGCTGACCGTTGCCCGTTGACGGTCGTCGGGCGGCACGGTGGGCCGGGCGTTCAGGCGCCCGGTCCGCCGCTCCCGCTGGGGGCGCGGCTGAGGTCCACGACGCAGAAGACGTTGCCGTCCGGGTCGGCGAGGACGACGAAGTCGGGCTCGGGCGGGTACAGCTGCCAGTCGACCGTACGGGCACCGAGCCCCACCAACCGCCGTACCTCCGCGCGCTGTTCGTCCCCCGTCTCCGTGAGCAGGTCCAGGTGCAGGCGGGGGCGCGGTTCCGGGGGCGAGTCGCTGCGCATCAGCGCCAGCGCCCGGCCGGAGCCGTCGGCGTGGTCGAGCGTCCGCCACGTCTCGCTCCGCCACTCCTCGGTGGCGACGAGACCCAGCGCCGCCGTCCAGAACGCCACCGCGCGGGGAAGGTCCGTGACGCCGAGGACGGGGAATCCGAGTCGCAGCATGGCCGCAGCCTAGGGCTCCTGGAGCGGGTCGGGTGGGAGGCCCCAGCGTTCGGGGTCGGTGGTGATCTCGTCCAGGACCGCGTCGCGGGAGGGGTCGTGGACGTCCCAGGAGTGCGGGGGCGGGTGGTCGGCGTAGAGGCCGCACGTCTCGTCGTCGCCGCGGAGGGCGGTGCACCGTTCGAAGGACTCGACAGACCCGGTGGCGGCTTGACCGTTGCTGGGATACGGCCAGCTCCCGATTCGGGCGGATGGCACGGACGCTCGGGGTGACCTTCCCAACTCACGGGCTTGTGTCGGCGGTACGGGTTGGTCCAGCTGACCGCAGTCGTGCGGCCGACCTGAATGCCCAAGCCAGGATGCCTACGCGGTCGCGGAGGTGCGGAGCAACGCGATGGTCATGAGGCGCTGTGACGCGTTAGGAAGGTTGGGCCACTGCCGCGTGCAGTTCGCGTACTCCGGCGATGCGCGGATGTCGCTCGGTCAGGTCAGTGACGATTTGCCGGATCGCAGGCCGGTCCCTCACCTCGCCAGGACTTGCCCGGTAGGCGTCGAGCAGGGCGTGGACAGCCTGCTCGGGTCGTTGCCATGCCCACCATGCCCGCGCCATATCCGTGCCCAGGCGGGCCTTCCGCTCGGCGGTGGGGAACTGCTCGGGCTTCAGGTCTTTTCCGGACTCCAGTGCCGCGCCCGCGTCTCCCAGCGCCCAATGAATGCTGACGGCGTAGAGGTCGACCGCAGCTGGAGTGACGTTGAAGAGGCGGCCTGTCGACGCCACCGGAGGGAGGCGGCGGGCCGCAATTCGTGCTTCCTCGGCCATGGACAGCGCTTCGCTTCGCTGACCACCGCGCGCGGCTGTGTACGCCAGGGTGCTCAACATCTGCGCGTATGCCGCGGTATACACCTCGGTGTGCAAACCCGTGGCCTCCACATCCGCAGCCGCTGAGGTCATGACCCGCTGTGCGTCGGCGTGTTGGTTGTGGTGACGGAGCACGATTGCCCATTCCCGCGCGGCAGCCGCCGCTGCGAGAGGGGACCCGGATACCTCCGCCCAGGTGCGGGCCCGATCCGCCGTGGACCGAGCTCGGCCGTAAGCGCCCATCTTTACCAGCACGGCGGAAGCGAGACTGTAGATGGAGGAAAGCCGGGCCTGGTCGAGGTCGCGTCGGGACAGGGCAGCGGAGTGGCCGTCAGCGATGAGACCAGGAAGAGCGGAAAGAAGGTGCTGGTGGGCGCCCCTGTCGTACAACTCTTGCGCCATCGCCGCGCGGGCATCCAGCGGGCTGGCACTCCGTGTCGGACCCGGCGTGCTGGCCAACGCTTCGTCCAGGCCCGTCAGTAAGGCAGCCGGTCCGGCGGCCGCCGAGGCGGTGAGCAGCGTACGGCGGCGCATGGGGTCCTCCTCGGCGTCACGCAGACTGGCCGTCACTCTAGTGGCCAGCCGGGCTCCGGCGGAGGGTGGCGCGAGCGACGCCATCAGGACGTGTCGCGGCACGCCGACTTCGCGAGCCGCCCGGTGAATGAGTGTCAGGTCGATGATCCGAGTCCTGCGCTCCAGCCGGGAAACCGTGGCAGGTGAACATCCCAGCCGAGCCCCGAGCGCGGCCAGCGTCCATCCACGGTTCTCACGGCCGAGCCGGATCAACGCGCCTGGCCGCCGCTGTTCGGCTAACTCACACACTTTCGAAGTGGACCAGAGCGGGTCAGTAGGCATCGGCCACTCCCACGCCACACGACCGGGTTCCTTCACGGTACGGGCGCTGGACACCTCGGTCGAGACCGTTTGCACAATGTGCAAACTCGTTGCACGGCATGGTAATTGGTCGCCGCTAGACCGCATCGCGCGCTGTGCTGGATGGACAGCCTCGATCGCCGAGGCCCCGTTCATCGGAGGCAACTCATGGCAACCACAGCTGCGTTTCCCTCGACGGCCGACTCCACGACCGGCCCGGCCCGGCTCGTGCGCGACGTGGTGCCGACCTGCTTGTGGGACAAGCAGGTCGGGCTCCTCATGCGCGACTACCCGTACGACTCGATCATGGCAGCCCGTGTCCTGGGGCAGGGCTACGCCTACCTCCTGACCGCGATGGAGCACCGAGGAGAGAAGCTGGGTCTCGCCCCCAGCAAGCTTGTCGACATCGGGGTGCACACAATCATCCTTGACACCGTGGCCTACGCCGAACTGTGCGACCGCTTCAACGCCGGGCACTTCCTGCACCACGTACCCAAGGTCGCTGTGAAGAACGACGGTTCGGTGATGAAGACGGCACACCGCGTCGCGGCCGATGGCTGGGAGGTCGACCTGACCCTGTGGGCGGACGCAGCTGAGTGCGGTCCGTGCCATCCCGGCAACAGCTCACATTGACCCGTCCCAGCCGGTACGGGGCCTCGGCCACATCGGTCGAGGCCCCGAAGGCAGGGTGACGTTTGCTGAAGCGGTGCCCGGTGCCGGGCCGCGCCCGTCAGGATGAGGCGGGTGACAGGTACTACCGCAGACCTATGGCACCACTACGGCCGCAGCCGCGCCGACCATGAACGTGCCGTTCCTGACTCCTTCCGCTGGGCCTGGAGCCAGCGCGGCGGGCCCGGTCCGGAACTCCTCCAGGACCTGGCCGGGCGGACCGCCGCCGATCTCGGGGCCGGAGCCGCCCGGCACGCCGCGTACCTGGCGGTCCACCACCGGCCCGCCCGCATCGACGCGATCGACGCCTCACCGGCCCAGCACGCCATGGCCACGGGCCGGTACGCACACCTCGCGCCGCAACTCCGTATCGTCCACGCGGACGTGGTGGAGCACCTGCGCGCGCGGCCCTCCTCTTACGACGTGCTCTACAGCGTCTTCGGTGCCGTCTGCTTCACCGACCCGTACGTACTGCTGCCGACTGCCGTGTCCGCGCTGCGCCCCGGTGGGCGGCTGGTCTTCTCCACCCTGGGCCACTACCTGAACGGGACACCCGCCCGGACCGACGTCGCGCACGCGGACATCCCCGCGAAGACCCCGGAGGGCGACGCGACCACGATGCGCCGTTGGGTTCTCCAAGGCCACGTGTGGGCCAAGGCACTTGAGGAGGCCGGGTTCGTCGACGTCGGCGTCGACACGGTGCCGGCGGCCGAGCGCGGTCCGCGTACCGCCGACACGCTCGTGGTGACCGCCTCCCGCCGCCGCGCCTGAACTCCGGGGCTCTGTCGGTGCCGTACGGGTCGCGGCTGACGTACGTCAGTCCGCGCGGCAGAGCGTGTCGCGCTTCGGCATCGTGCCGTCGACCAGGTAGCGCGAAGTGGTGTTCAAGGCGCAGGAGTTGTCGCCCAGGACGTACGCGCCGTGGCCCGTGTCGTCCACGCTGAGCAGGCGGGAGCGGTGCGCGAACTTCTGCCGCATCAGCTTGCCGCCGTCGTGCGGGGTCGACACGTCGCGCTGGTTCTGGACGACGAGGATGTTGCGCGGGCCGTCGTCGTCGACGGCCACGGGCGGTTCGGCCGGGGCGTACGGCCAGTAGGCGCACGGTGTGATGTTGGCGGCGGCGGCGCCGAACAGCGGGTGGCGTGCGCGGTCCTCGGCGACGGCCTTGCGGTACGTGTCCACGTCGCGGGGCCACTTGACGTCGTTGCAGGTGACCGCCGCGAACACCGCCAGCGGGTTGTCGACCTCGGGCCCCGCCGCCCCCGCGGCCCCGTCCGCCGCTGCCCCCTCCGGCTCCCCCGCGCGCAGGTCCTGCAACTGCTGCGCCAGTTTGGGGTACTGCGTCTCCTGGAACAGCTGCCCGAAGACGTACTGCCGCAGCAACCCGCCGTCGAATCCGCCCACCGGCTCCTCGTCGAGCCGCGCGGCCAGCGCCACGTACGTCCGGCGCACCTCCCCGGCCGTACGCCCCAGCCCGTAACTGCCGTGCCGGGCCGCCGCCCACGCGGCGAAGTCGGGGAACGCCTCCTCGACGCCCTGGGCGTAGCGGCGCAGGCCGTCGCGGGTGAGGTGGGTGTCGCCGAGGTTGCTGTCGAGGACGACGCGGTCGGAGCGTTCGGGGAACATCGAGGCGTACGCGGCGCCCAGCGCGGTGCCGTACGAGTAGCCGAGGTAGCTGGTCCGCTCCTCGCCCAGGGCGGCCCGTATCCGGTCCAGGTCGCGGGCGGTGTTCGCGGTGGTGAGGTGGGGCAGCAGGCCCTTCTCGTCGTGGCGGGCGCACTGCTCGGCGGCCTGTTTCGCGACCTTCGCGCGCGCGGTGACGGCCGCGTCGTCGACGGCGTACGGCGGGATGTTGGCGGTGTACGGGCCGTCCAGCGTGAACCCGCAGCCGACCTTGCCCGAGTGGCCGACGCCGCGCGTGTCCATGCCGATCAGGTCGTAGCTGTCGAGGACGTCGGCGGGGATGCCGCGGGAGGCCAGCAGCGCGGGCTGGGCGAGTCCCGAGCCGCCGGGGCCGCCCGGGTTGAGCATGAGCGTGCCGCGCCGCTTGCCGGGGTCGGTGCTGGCCAGGCGGGAGACGGTGAGGTCGATCCGTTCGCCGTCGGGGTCGGCGTAGTCGACCGGTACGGGCACGGTGGCGCACCGCAGCACGGTGGGGGCCGCCTCCGCGACCACCTCCTTCGGGCAGGCGCCCCAGTCCACGCGCGCGTCGTCCGTACCGTCCGCGGCGGCGTGCACGGCGTACGTGGAGCCGCCGAGGCCGAGTACGGCCGCCACGGCCAGACTTCGGGCGAGGGTGCCTTGTCGTCTCATGTTCCGGTCTCCGAACGGGTCTCGCGGTTGCCGTCGCGGACCATGGCATTCCGTGCCCTCGGGGCATGGTCAACCCGAACGCCCCGCCCGTGCGCGGAACGGTGTTGACCGTGCCCCGAGGGCACGGTCTTGAATGGGCCTCCAGGGGGAGAGCCGGGCGGGTGCCCGGCGGGACGTAGGGCACGTACGGCACGTACGGCACGTACGGGAAGGACGGGGGCGCCGGGGTGGCCTGGAGCACGAGCCAGCTTGCCGAACTCGCCGGTACGACGCTGAAGACCGTCCGCCACTACCACCGCGTCGGCCTGCTGGCCGAGCCGGAACGCGCGCCCAACGGCTACAAGCGCTACGGCGTCGAGCACCTCGCCCGGCTGCTGCGCATCCGCAGGCTCGTCGACCTCGGCGTGCCGCTCGCGGACATCCCCGCGGTCGAGGCCGCCGACGGGGACGCGGAACAGATCCTGCGCGCCCTCGACGCGGAACTGGCCGCGAGCATCGAACGCCAGCAGCGCGTACGGCGCGAACTCGCCGCCGTACTCGACCGCCGCGCTCCCCTCGACCTGCCCGCGGACCTCGCGTCGTCCGCCGAACCGCTGCCGGGGCCCCAACGGGACCTGCTGCTCGTCTACTCCAGCTTCCTCACCCCGGCGGCGATGTCCGTGGTCCGGGAGGGGGCGGCGGGTCCGCGTGGCGGGGTGGCCGCCGAGTTCGAGGAGCTGCCGGAGGACGCGCCGGAGGACGTACGGGAACGGGTCGCGCGGCACCTCGCGCCCGAGGTGCGCGAACAGCAGCGCAACCACCCGTTCCTGCGGGACCTGGAGGCGTCGTCGCGCCGGGGGAAGGCGCTCACGGAATCGGTCGTCGCGCGGGCGCTGGTGGGCTACTACAACGCGGCCCAACTCGACGTCCTGCGCCGCGTCCACGACCTGCTGGCGTCGGACACGGACCCGGACGCCGCACCGGAGTAGCGGCGGGGCTCAGTGCGGCGGGTGCGCGCGGCGGGTGTCGTACGTGGTGCGGGCCGTCTCGACCGTGGCGAGGTGGTCGGAGATCCAGGTCAGCATCGTCTGCAACGGCGCCTGGAGGCCGCGGGCGAGCGGGGTGACGCGGTACTCGACGGCGACCGGTTCCGTGGACAGGACGACGCGTTCGACCATGCCGTTGCGCTCCAGCCGCCGTAGGCACGCGGTCAGCGACTTGGGCGTCACGGCGGGGAGGAGCTGCCGCAACTCGTTGAAGCGCCGGGGCTGTTCGCAGAGCGCGTCGAGCACCAGCAGCGACCACTTGTCGAAGAGCTGGTCGAGCAGGCGGCGCCCGTCGTCGTCGAGTGGCAGCCTCGGCATGCCGGTCTCCTTCGCGGTACCTGGTTTCGTTGAAGTGTCTTTCCACTACTAGGTATACAGGGGATACCTCTACGGCGACCAGTGAAGGCGGCACCCATGACCGACCAGACCGCGACCGACCAGGCCTCGACCGACCGGACCGCGACCGACCGGACCGCGAACGTCCCGGCCGCGAACGGCGTGACCGGCCCGTACGCGACGCTCCGCGTCTCCGTCGCCGACGGCGTGGCCCGGGTCGTGATCGACAACCCGCCGCTGAACCTGTACGACGCGGGGGTGCTCGTCGACCTCGACCGGTTCGTGGACGCCGTGGGCGGGGACGACGACGTACGGGTGATCGTCTTCGACAGCGCCGACCCGGACTTCTTCCTCGCGCACGGCGACATGACGACCGTCGACGACCCCGACGCGTTCGCCCGGCTCCCCGTCGCGACGGGCGGGAACGGGGAGATGAACCCGATGATGCGGCTGCACGAGCGCGTACGGGCGCTGCCGCAGGTCACCGTCGGCGTGCTGCGCGGCCTGGCGCGCGGGGGCGGGGCGGAGCTGCTGTCCGCGTTGGACATGCGGTTCGCGGCGCTGGAGCACGCGGGTCTGTCGCAGGTGGAGTGCGGGATGGGCATCATCCCGGGGGCGGGCGGCACCGCGTACCTGCCGCGACTCGTCGGCCGGGCCCGCGCGTTGGAGATCGTCCTCGGCTGGCAGCTCGTCGACGCGGCCACCGCGGAACGCGTCGGCTGGGTGAACCGGGCCGTGCCGGGGGCCGAACTCGACCACGTGGTCGACGCGTTGGCGGCCCGCGTCGCCGCGCTGCCGCCCGGTGTCGCGCGGACCGCCGTCGCGGCGGTGGACGCCGCGGCGGACGACCTCGCGCACGGGCTGCGGGAGGCGAACGCGGGCTTCGGCGCCCTCTTCGCCGAGCCCGCCGCCGCCGAACTCACCCGGGCCGCCCTCGCCGCCGGGGCGCACACCCGGGAGGGGGAGCGCCGCCTCGAAGCGGTCGTCGCGGGGCTGCGGAGGGACGGGGTGTAGGGACCGGGACCTCTGGGCCGGGGCTCCCGCGGCGGGGTGCGATTGCTTTTTACGACAACCCGTCGTAACGTTTTTTGCGACAGGTTGTCGTATAAGAACGCACTCCCGACCCCGGAAGGGGCCCCGCATGAGCGTGACCAGCACCCGTACCGACCGTGACCGCACCGACAGCGCCGAGATCGTCGAACTGCTCGGCCGGTACGCCGACATGGCGGACCTCAAGGACTTCGACACCCCCGAGCGCGTCTACGCCGACGAGGTCGCGCTCGACTTCGAGTCGGTCGTCGGGGTGCCGCCCATGACGGTGCCCCTCGACCAGTACGTCGAGGTGCTGCGCGGCGCCTTCGCGCCCTTCGCCGCGACGCACCACGTCATCAGCGGGCACGTCGTCGCGCTGGACGGCGACCGCGCCACGGTCCACGCGCACGTACGCGCCGAGCACTGGCTCCCCGCCGAGTCCGCCGCGGGCGGGCCCGACTGCTGGCTGGTCGTAGGCTTCTACGACAACGAGGCCGTCCGCACCCCCGACGGCTGGCGCCTCAGCCGCGTGAAGCTCACCGCGACGCACCAGGAGAACCCCCAACTGGCGGGCGGCGGCGGCCCCGTGGGGCAGGCCGGCTGACGTCGGACGCGCGGGGACGCGGGGCTCGTACGCGGTCGTAGGGCTCGTACGAGGGGGCGCGGAGCCCGTACGGGCCGTGGAGCGGCGAGGCCGGAACGCGACGGAGAAGGGGAGCGGGGACGCCATGCCGAAGATCCGGGGCGCCAGCATCGAGGAGCACCACGAGCGGGTGTGGGCCGATTTGGCCGAGGCGCTACGGCAGTTGCTGCGCGAACGCGACTACGGCTCCCTCACCATGGGCCACATCGCGGCCCGCGCGGGGCTCGCGCGCAACACCCTCTACAACTACGGGCGCGACAAGGACGTACTGGTCAGGGCGCTCGCCCAGCGCGCCGCCCGCCCCCTCGTCGCGCGCGTGGCGGCGCTCGCGGCGCAACCCTCCGTACCGGCGGCGGAACGGCTGCGGGAGATCGTCGCGGCCGTCCTGGAGGCGTCGACCGAGCCCGGCATGCAGCTGATGTTCCAGCTGGGCCCCGGGCTGCCGGTGGCGGACTGCTTCGAGGAGCGGTCGGCGGGGGAGCCGCGCGGGGACGCCCCGGAGAACCCGTTCCACGCGGTCGCCGTGGAGGTGCGGCAGGTCGTACGGGACGGCGTCGCGCGCGGCGAGTTCCGCGACGTGGGCGGCGTGAGCGCAGCGGACGAGGCCGGTACGGCGGGTGCGGGCGGTATGGACGGTACGAGCGGCGTGGACCTGCTGGTGGAGCTGCTGTCCGGCGTGCTGCGTTCCGGCGGTGAACGGCTCGGCCGCGACCCGTCCCTGCTGGCCGCCACGACCCGTACGGCGCAGGACATCGTCCTCGCGTCGCTGGCTCGCCACCCGTAGCGGCCGCTGCCGGGCACCCGCCGCCCCATCTCGCCCTCCCTCGGCTGGAATTCGTGCCTCGGTGGCTGGGACGCACTAGGGTGCGCGGCGTGAATCAACCTGCTTCCCGTTCGTCGAGCACCTTCCGCCTGATCGTCTCGGGAGGAGGTACGGGCGGGCACACGTATCCGGCGCTGACCGCGATCCGGGCGTTGCAGGCCCGCCTGACCGCCCAGGGCCGGGCCCTGGACGTGCTCTGGATCGGTACTCCCACCGGCCTGGAGGCGCGTGTCGCCCCCGCCGAGGGCATCCCCTTCACGACGGTCGCCACGGGCAAGATCCGCCGCGCCGCGAACCCGCTGAAGATGGTGTCCCCCGCGAACGTCAAGGACATGGCGCGCGTCCCGCTCGGTGTGGCACAGGCGCGCAAGACCATCAGCGATTTCCGGCCGGACGTCGTCCTCGCCACCGGCGGGTACGTCGCCGTCCCCGCCGGGCTCGCCGCGCGGCTCTGCAAGCGCCCGCTGGTGCTGCACGAGCAGACCGTACGGCTGGGGCTGGCCAACCGTAAGCTCGCCGGTTCCGCCGCCCGGATCGCCGTCTCGTCCGAGTCGACGCTGCCGCTGCTGCCGGAGGCCGTACGGTCCGTGGCCGTCGTCACCGGCAACCCGGTGCGGCCCGAGGTGCTGACCGGGCACGCGGACAAGGCGTTCACCGCGCTCGACCTGTCCGGTTTCGACCGCCGCCTCCCGACGGTCTACGTCACCGGCGGCGCGCAGGGCGCCCAGCAGATCAACGGTGTCGTACGCGACTCGCTGCCCTGGCTGCTGGAGCACGCCAACGTGGTGCACCAGTGCGGCCCCGCGAACGTCGACGAGCTGCGCGCCAGCGCCGCCGCCCTCCCCCCGGCGCTGGCCGGGCGCTACCACATCACCGGCTTCGTCGGCCCGGAGCTGCCCGACATCCTGGCGCTCGCGGACGTCGTCGTGTCCCGCAGCGGCGCGGGGACCCTGGCGGAGCTGACGGCGCTCGGCAAGCCCGCCGTGTTCGTACCGCTGGCGTCCGCCGCCGGGAACGAACAGGCCCACAACGCACGGCACTTGGAGCAGACCGGCGCGGCCGTCGCCCTGGAGGGCGAGGCCACCCCGGACCGGCTGCGGGCCGCCCTCGGGCCGCTGCTGACCGACCCGGCGCGGCGCGCGGGCATGGCCGAGGCGGCGCGCGCGCACGGCCGCCCGGACGCGGCGGAACGCCTCGTGGACGTACTGCTGGCCGCCGCCTCCCCGGCCTGACCGGGACCACGCGACTACGCGACTACGCGACCACGCGACCACGCGCGCCGACCGGGCCGCCCGTACCCTTCGGGGCGCGGGCGGCCCGGTCCGTACGGCGGGGGCCCGCTCGGGGGTCCGCTCGGCGGCGCCACCGGGGGGAAGTACGGGGACACTCGCGCTCGCGGACCGTTCCTGACCGCAAGGGGTGCCAGCGTGACCCCATGAACGAGAACGCGGACACGCACGAGAACACGGACACGCGCACGGCGGGCGCCCCCGCGCCCGGCTGGAACCACTCCCTGCGCGAGCAGTGGGAGTTCCACTGGAACCACCAGCTCCGGGCGCGGCTCGACGGGCTCACCGACGCCGAGTACCTCTGGACGCCCGCCCGCGACGACCGCACCTGGAGCGTACGGCCGCGCGGCACCTCCACCGCGCCCGTGCAGGCGGGCGCGGGGGCCTTCACCATCGACTACGGCTTCCCCGAGCCCGACCCGGCGCCGTTCGCCACCATCGCGTGGCGGCTCGGCCACGTCGTCGTCGGCGTGCTCGCGATGCGGAACGCGTCGCACTTCGGCGCGCCGCCCGCCTCGTACGAGGACTGGGAGTACGCGGGCGACGCGGCCACCGCCCTGGCCCAGCTCGACGAGCAGCTCGACGTCTGGCTGACGGGCGTACGCGGCCTCGGCGAGGACGGGCTGCTGCGGAAGGTGGGCGACGCCGAGCCGTACCCCGAACTCACCATGGCCGACCTCGTGCTGCACATCCACCGCGAGCTGATCCACCACCTGTCGGAGGTCTGCCTGCTGCGCGACCTGCACCTGCACACGGTCGGCGCGGCCGGTACGGCTGGGGGCGCGGCATGAGTCGACAGGTGCAGATCACGTTCGACGCGTACGCCCCCCGCGCGCTCTCCACGTTCTGGCGCGACGCCCTCGGGTACGTCATCCCCGGCCCGCCCGGCGTCACCCTCGCCGACGGCGCCGACCCCCTCGCAGCCTGGGACGACTTCCTCACGCGGCTCGGCGTACCGGCGGAGCAGCACACCGCCCGGTCCGCCGCCGAGGACCCGGAGGGGAACGGCCCCCGGCTGTACTTCCAGCGGGTGCCGGAGGAGCGGGCGGGAAAGAACCGCCTCCACCTCGACGTCCGCGCCGCCCCCGGCCTGGACGGCGCGGAGCGCATGGCGGCGCTGGAGGCGGAGTGCGCGCGGCTCGTCGCGCTGGGCGCGACGCGCGTACGCCGGGACGAGCCGGAACCGCCGTTCGGCGCGGGGCACATCGTCATGGCGGACCCGGAGGGGAACGTGTTCTGCCTCGACTGACGCGGGGGCGTGACGCGCGCGCGGCACGACGTACGGGCGCGGGCGTGCGTACGCCGTACGGGCGCGGGCCCGGTCACGGCCCGCCCGAGGGCCGCCCCCCGCACGCCCCGCCCGCGGGTCACGCCGGGCCGGGCTGCTCCGTGGCGGCCAGCACCAGCCGGTTGGCGTCGGTGAGGCGGATACCGCCGGGGACCGCCTCCCGCAGCGCCTTGACGGACGCGACGTGGCCCGACTCGGGCGTGATCCCCGCGTCGGCCAGGACGCCGCGCACCCAGCGCGACTGCACCTCCTCGTCCGTCAACCGCTCCTGCGCGGCGATCAGTTCGGCGGCGCGCTCCAGGCCGGGCCGTTCCTCCGGGCTCGCGGTGGCCAGCGCTTCCCGGACGGCGTCGCCCACGGTTCCGGCCTCACGCAGGACGACGAACGGCATGGGCCGCTTGACCGCTTCGAACACGGGACTTCTCGTTTCCTCGACGGTGTGGCGTCCGATCATGCGGACAACCCGCCCGTGCGGCAAGGGTTCTGAGCCCCGTCGTACGGCAGCCCCGCCGTACGGCGCCACGGCGTCACCACGTCGGTACGTCGTCCGCCCGGTCGCCGGGGCGGTGCAGCACGAGCGTCCAGGCGAGGCAGCCGAAGGCGAGGGTGGCGGCCACCGCCCGCACGGTGTTCCAGGCGAGCCAGCGCGCCTCGTCGAGCAGTGCGCGTACGGCCGCCGGATCACCGTCACCGCCGGGGCCGCCAGCCGTACGGAGCCGCTCGTTCAACGGCTCGTGCACGCCGAACGTCACCGCCCACACCACCAGGCAGCACACCAGCGCCGCCCCGAGCCAGGCCACCGACTCCCGCCGCCCGGAACGGAGTTGGAGCACCAGGGCCCAGGCCGTGAGCAGCAGGGAGCCGGTGAAACCGGCGCCGAGGAAGAGGGGGTTGGTGATCGAGGCGTCCAACGCGCGGTAGGCGGCGACGAACGTACGGTCGTCGACCCCGGCGAGGGCGGGCATGATCGCGTTCGACCAGTCCGCGAAGACGCCCGCCGTCAGCCCGGCCGTCAGGGTCGCGGCCAGCGGCACCCCGGTCCGCAGGGCGCCGCCGTGAGGGGAGGGGGCCGTCGCGGTACGTGTCGTGGCGGTACGTGTCGCAGTCGTACGTATCCAGGTCATGTGTCCAGGGAAGTCCGGTCCGGCGAGATCATCCATTGCCCGAAGGCGCACTTCCCTGTGAATCCGTCTACGGTGTCCCCCGTGGACGCCCTGACCGCCCTGCTGAACGCCCCGCGCGCGCACGGCGCGTTCCTGCTCCGCGTGACCATGACGGCGCCCTGGGCCGTACGCGTCGAGGACGAGGCGCCGCTGTCCGTCGTCGCCGTCACGGCGGGCACCGCGTGCTACGCGCCGGACGGCGCCCCGCCCGTCCGCCTCGCCGCCGGTGACCTGCTGCTCGTCGCCCGCCCCGACCCGTACCTCTTCGCGGACGGCGGCGCCGACCCCGCGACCCGTACGCCCCAGGCCGTGATCCACCCCGGCGGCCGCTGCGCGACGCCCGGCGGCGGGCACCTGGAACTGCCGGCCCACCAGGGCGTACGGACCTGGGGGAACGCCGCCGAGGGCCGTGACGTGCTGCTCGTCGGCACCTACCCGCGTGTCAGCGAGGTCGGCGCGCGGCTGCTCAGGGCGCTGCCGCCCGCGCTGGTGGTGCGGGCGGCGGAGCACCGTACGCGGCTGATCGACGTCCTCGCGGACGAGATCCGCGGCGAGGGCATCGGGCAGGCCAGCCTGCTGGACCGGCTGCTGGACGGCCTTACCGTCAGCGCGATCCGCCACTGGGCAGCCTCCCCGGCCTCACCCGCCGCACCCGCCTCACCGGGGCCGCCGGGCTGGCTGCGGGCGGCCGGTACGGACCCGGTGGTCGGCGCCGCGCTGGACCTCGTGCACGAGGAACCCGCGCAGCCGTGGACCGTCGCGTCGCTGGCGCGGCGGGTGGGGATGTCGCGCGCCGGGTTCGCGCGCCGGTTCACGGCGGCGGTCGGTGAGCCCCCGATGACGTATCTGACGTCGTGGCGGCTCGCGGTCGCCGCCGACCGGCTGCGCGAGGACGACGCGCCGGTGTTCCGGGTGGCGGCGGAGGTGGGCTACGCGAGCCCGTTCACGTTCAGCACCGCGTTCAAGCGGCACCACGGCGTGAGCCCGCTCGCGTACCGGCGGCAGGGCGCCGCCGCTCGGGACGGGGCGGCGGACGCGCCCGGCGGGGCGCCGGACGTGGCCGAGGAGGGCCCCGTCACGTCGTGACGAGCGTGACCTCCGTCGCCTTCACGCTCGTCCAGACGAACGTACCCTCCACCAGGCCCAGTTCGGCCGCCGCCTGCGGCGTGACCTCCGCGACCAGGTCCGGTGCCGACTCCGACGCGACCAGCACCCGCAGGCGGCTGCCGACGCCGGTGACCTCCCGTACGGTGCCGGGCCAGACGTTCCGCGGGCTGCCCGACGGGCGCTCCAGGTGCAGGGACACCGCCTCCGGGCCGATGATCGCCAGCGCGCGCGCACCCGCCTCCACCGGGTCGGCGGCCACGAGCCGCCCACCGTCCGCCAGTTGGAGACCGCCGTCCGAAGTGCCCGTACCGGCAAGGGCGTTGCGCCCCAGCAGCCGGGCCACCCACGGCGAGCGCGGATGGCGGGTCACCTCGGCGGGCGCCGCGTACTGGAGCGCGCGCCCGTCCTCCAGCACCAGCACCCGGTCCGCCAACGACACCGCCTCCACCGGGTCGTGGGTGACGATCAGGCACACCCCGCCGAACTCCGCGAGATGGGCGCGCAACGTGTGCCGTACGTGCGCCCGCGTCGTCTGGTCCAGCGCCGCCAACGGCTCGTCCAGCAGCAGCAGCCGGGGGCTGGGCGCCAACGCCCGTGCCAGCGCGACCCGTTGGGCCTGCCCGCCGGACAACTGCGCGGGCCTGCGGTGCGCGAGGTGCCCGACGCCGAGCCGGTCGAGCCAGCGTCGCGCCGTACGACGGGCCTCGGCGCGGGGCACGCCGCCCGCGCGCAGCCCGTACGCGGTGTTGGACAGCGCGCTCAGATGCGGGAACAGCGCCCCGTCCTGCGGGACCCAGGCGACGCCGCGCCGGTGCGGGGGCAGCGCGGTCACGTCCGCGTCACCGAGGCGTACGTCGGCGCGGGCCCGTACGGTCAGCCCGAGGAGGGCCCGCAACAGGGTCGTCTTGCCCGCGCCGTTGGGGCCGACGACGGCGACGGTGGTGCCCGGGTCGGCGTCCAGGGTGAGGTGCGTGAAACCGGTGACGTCCGCGCGCAGCGGCCAACGCGGGGGAGAGGAGGGGGACTTGGCCGGTACGTCGGACGCGTCGCGCGACGCCCCCGCCGCCGGGCCCGCGTCCGAGTGACCCTCCCCGTCGTCCCCGTCCGCCCGCTCCTCCCCGTCCCCCTCGCGGAGGGTGTCCGGCCGCGCCCCCGTACGGCCCGGCACGCCGCTCCCCGCCCAGCGCCCGCGCAGCGCGACCAGCACCCCCATCGCGATGGCGAGCAGCAGCAGGGACACGGACGTCGCCGCCTCGGGCCGGTCCTGGAGCAGCAGGTAGACCTGGAGCGGCAGGGTCTGCGTCGTCCCCGGCAGGTTCCCCGCGAAGGTGATCGTCGCGCCGAACTCGCCCAGCGCCCGCGCCCACGTCAACGCCGCCCCCGCCGCCAGCCCCGGCGCGACCATCGGGAGGGTGACGGTGAGGAAGACCCGTACCGGCGAGGCGCCCAGCGACGCCGCCGTCTCCTCGTACGCGGGCCGCATCCCCGCCAGCGTCCCCTCCAGGCTGATCACCAGGAACGGCATCGCCACGAACGTCGCCGCCACCACCGCGCCCGCCGTACTGAACGGCAGCACCACCCCGAAGCCGTCCTCCAGCCACGACCCCAGCAGCCCGCGCCGCCCGAAGCCCAGCAGCAGCGCCACGCCCCCGACCGTCGGCGGCAGCACCATGGGCAGCAGGACCAGCGACCGTACGAGCACCTTGCCGGGGAAGTCGACGCGCGCCAGCAGCCACGCCAGCGGCACCCCGAGCACCAGCGACAGGCCGAGCGCCCAGAACGACACGTACAGCGACAGCCGCAGCGCCTCCGTCACCTCCGGGCTCGTCAGATGGCCGGGCAGCTCACCCCAGGCCGTACGGCTGAGGATGCCGACGAGCGGCAGGAGCAGGAACGCGACGGCCAGCAGCGCGGGTACGGCGAGGGCGACGGGGGCGCGCGGGGTGGGCGTACGGTGCGTGGGCGTACGCCGTGCGGGCGTACGCGCGGGGCGGGGGCGGCGCCGAGGGGTCACGGCTGCTGGAAACCGGCGTCCCGCAGGATCTTCTGCGCCGCCGCCGAACTGAGCCACTCCACGAACTCCCCCGCCTCGTCCCCGTGCTTCGAGCCCTTGAGGGCGGCGGCGGGGTAGGACGCGAGGGCGTTCTGATCGTCGGGGATGTCGACACCCTCGGCCTTGCCCTTGGCGGCCGTGACGTCCGTCTTGTAGACGAGCCCGGCGTCGGCCTCGCCGAGCTGGACCTTGGACAGGACGGCCCGCACGTTGGGCTCCTGGGAGACCGGCTTGACGGCGACCTTCCGCGCGTCGAGGACCTCCTTGCTGTAACGGCCGACGGGCACCTCGGACGCGGCGAGCACGACCTTCAGCCCCGACGCGTCCAGGTCGTCCAGCGCCTCGACCTTCTTGGGGTTGCCCTTGCCGACGGCGATGACCAGGCGGTTCTTCGCGATGACGGTCGGCTCGCCCGTCTCCCCCGACAGGTCGTCCATGGTCTTGGTGTCCGCGGTGACCAGCGCGTCCGCGGGCGCGCCCTGCCGCACCTTGGCGGCCAGCTCCTGCGAACCCTCGAACGAGAAGCGGAGCGTCGTCCCCGGGTGCTCCTTCTCGTACGCGTCGCCCGCCGTCTCGAACACGTCCGTGAGGGAGGCGGCGGCCAGCACCGTCAACTCGGTCTTCCCGCCGCCCTTCGCGCCGCTGCCGGAGTCGTCCTCGTCGTCGTCGCTGCCGCCGCAGGCGGCGAGCGGCGCGAGCAGGGCGACGGCGGCGAGGGCGGTCGCGACGCGTCGGGTTCGGGTGCCGGTGCCGGTGCCGGTGCCGGTGCTGGTACGGGGGAGGCGGGGTGTGCGGGACATGGGCGGGGACTCCTCGGGCCGGGCGAACGGGGCTGCGGATCGCGGCAGTTGACGACGCGTCAGGTGTGGGGCGTCACGTGCGGTCGATGTGGACGCTGGTGGCCTTGACGCGGGCGGTGGCCTCCATGCCGACCTCCAGGCCGAGTTCGTCGACGGCTTCACGGCTCAGCAGGGAGACCAGCCGGTGCGGGCCCGCCTGGATCTCGACCTGCGCCGCGACGTCGCCGAGCTTCACGGCGGTGACGATGCCGGGGAAGGCGTTGCGCGCCGAGGTGTACGACGCGTCCTCGTCACCGCCGCCGCCCTGCCCGACCTCCACGGAGAACGCGGCCAGGTCGCGGCCGTCGATGAGCCGCCGCCCGCTCTGGTCGCGGTGGGTCGCGACGCGACCGGCGTCGGCCCAGCGGCGCGCGGTGTCGGGGCTGACGCCGAGAAGGCGGGCGGCCTGGCCGATCGTGTAGGACTGCATATGCGAAACGGTAACCGCCTCGCTCTCGCATATGCAATCGATTGTCGGATGAGCCATGGCAGATGCCATGCGGGTCGGAGAAAGTCACAACCGGTTGCGGAAGCCGCCCGGCCGACGCGCTCCCCGGCGCGCGTACGGGCGCGGGCGCGCCGGGTGGGTACAGTGCGCGGGGCGCGGCGGACGTACCAGGCGAAACCGGTCACCCCGTACGGCGGCCCGCGCCCGCCCCCGTACCCGCGCCCGTACCTGTGAGGCCGCCATGAGCCTGAGCATCCGGAACCAGTTCCCCGGCACCGTCGCCGCCGTCACCCCCGGCGCGGCCATGGCGGTCGTCGCGGTCCACCTCGACGGCGGCGGGCGGCTCACGGCCGCCATCACCCGTGAAGCGGTGGGGGAGTTGGGCCTCACCGAAGGGGCCGCCGTACGCGCCCTGGTGAAGTCCACCGAAGTCGCGCTCGCCACCGGTCCCGTCGACGGACTGTCGATCCGGAACCGGCTGCCGGGCACCGTCACCGCCGTCGCCACCGGCGGGGCGATGGGCTCCGTCAAGGTCGACACGGGGAGCGGCGCGCTCACCGCCGCGATCACCGTGGACGCGATCACCGAACTCGGCCTGGCGTCGGGCACCCCCGTGGTCGCGCTCATCAAGTCGACGGAGGTCTCCCTCGCCACGCCCTGACGGCCGGGACCGCCGTCCACGCTCAGCCGCCGTTCACCCTCCGGCACCGGCCCCGGACCATCGCGATGCGGACCCCGTACGAGAACCGGCCTCGCGGATGCCGTTCGCGAGCGGACCGCCCGACGTGTCGAGCCTCCGCTGTACGCTGCACCAATGACGAATCAGCCCGCGTGCACGGGCCGTTGCGACGGCTCCGGTTCCGTCCTGTCGCTGTGGTCGAAGGACTCGGTCCTCTCCATCGGCTCGGTCGGCTCGGTCCTGTCGGTGGGGTCGGTCGGCTCGGCCCTCTCGGTCGGCTCGGTGGCCAGCGTCCTCTCGGCGGGCTCGATCGGGTCGGCCCTGTCGCTGTGCTCCGGCGCCTCCTGGCTGAGCACGGGGTCGCTGCTCTCCGCGCAGTCCAGGTGGTCGGTTCTGTCGTGGCGTTCGCACCGCGGCCTCTTGGCGGCGGGCACGCTGGGCGCCGTGACGGGAACGGTCCTCCTGGCGGCACACCTCCACGGGGGCGGCGGCTCGCGTACGCGCTGACCCGACCGGTCCCGCCCGTACGGGTACCCGCGGGTCCGCGCCTACCGCGTGACCTCCTGCGGGATCAGCCGACCGGTGAACCCCTCCGCGACGAGCCGCTCGTACGCGGCGAGCACCTCGGCGGGCACCTCCTGGGCGATCATGAACCCGAACTCCGGATAGAGCAGCAGCCGTTGGAGCGCGCCCACCAGCATGTCGAGCACCAGCCGCGCGTCCCCCACGGAGTCCACGTAGTCGGTGAGCGACATCGGCGAGGAGGCGCTGACGATCCGTACGCCGGGCCAGAACATCCGGGCCGTCGCGTACGCCCGCCGCTCCTCGTACGGCTTGCTCACCAGCAGCACCGACTCCACCGCCACACCCCGCTCGTCGAGCAGGGAGCGGCTGAAGCGGATGTTCTCCGCCGTGTTGCGGGCGTACGGCTCGACGAGCAACGCGCCGTCGGGCACGCCCAGTTCGAGCGCGCGCTCCCGGTAGTGCTCCGCCTCACCGCGCGGCATGCGGGCACGGGTCGTGGCGCTGTTGGCGCCGCTGAAGACGAGCAGCGGCGCCAGCCCGCGCTCGTACAGCGCGACGGCGGCGTCCGCGACCCCCAGGTCATGACTGCCGAGCCCGACCGCCACCGAACACGGCTCCGGCTCGTGACGCATCCGGTGATACGCCCACACCACCCGTGCGTCCCCCCAAGCCTGCGCGGAAATCACTACGCCCACCCCACCCTTCCGTCCTGCTCGTGCGCCGTGGGTACACCCGGCCACGATCCAGGTGATCATCTGCGGGGCATTCTCCCGTTGGCCGTTCGGACACCGCCACTGGCCGGTCGGTCAGACTTCGAGCACCCCTCCCCGTACGGGCGTTCCGGGGCGCACCGCCGGGTAATCGCTGGCCACGATCGGACCGAGCGTCACCACGGAGGTAGCGAAGATGGCAACACCCCACGGGCACTCCCAGCAGCGACCCGCCCCGGCCGGTACGGCGCCCAGTCCCCGTAACGGGTTCGGCGTCGCGGCACTGGTCCTCGGACTGCTCGCCCTGATCACGTTCTGGACCATCTTCGGCGGGATCGCGCTGGGAGTCCTGGCCCTGGCGTTCGGCGTCCTGGGCCACCGCCGCAAGCGCCGGGGCGAGGCCACCAACGGCACGATGGCGCTCGTGGGTGCGGTGACGGGACTGCTGGCGCTCCTGGCCTCCTCGGTCATGCTCATCGCCGGGCTCACGTTCTTCAACAGCGAGGAGTTCAAGGACTACCAGGACTGCGCCGACCACGCCGACACCCAGTCCGAACGCGAGAAGTGCGCCGAGGACTTCGGCGAGGACGTCACCGAGTGACCGCGGTGCGCGGGAAGCCGTAGCGCGGGCGCCGCGCGCCGGTGTCGGTATCGCGGCCGGGGAGGGGGAGGGCAACGAGCGGCACGGCCCGCCGCCGCCCACGGAGCCCTATGCCGCCCCGTCCGCCCCGGCCGCGCCGTCCCCCGCCCCGCCGTCCGTCCGGCCGCCCGCGGCACCGGACGGCGGCCCGTCGCCCGCGAGAAGGCCCGCCTCGTGGGCGACGATGGCGGCGCGCACCCGGTTCTCGCAGTCCAGCTTGGTCAGGATCTGACGGACGTCGGCCTTGACCGTCCCTTCGCTGACGTGCAGCCGACCCGCTATCTCGGCGTTGGCCAGTCCGGCACCCACGTGCACCAGCACCTCCCGCTCCCGCGCGCTGAGCCGGGCGACCAGAGCACGCGCCGCCGCACGCGGCACCTCCTGCTCCGCGTAACGGTCGAACAGTTGCCGGGTCATCTGCGGTGACACCACCGCGTGGCCGCGTGCCGCCGAGCGGACGGCCGCGATCAGGTCGGCCGCGGGGATGTCCTTCACCAGGAAGCCCGCCACGCCCTCCGCCAAGGCGCGGGACAGGTGCCGTTCCTCGGTGAACGTCGTCAGCACCAGGCAGGCCGTCCGCGGGGACACGGCAGCCAGCCTCGCGGCCGCCGCGATCCCGTCGGCGTGCGGCATGCGGATGTCGAGGAGCGCCACGTCCACCCGGTGGCTCAGGGCCAGTTCGACGGCCTCCGCGCCGTCCGTCGCCTCCGCGACGACCTCCAGGTCGTCGGCCTGGGCGAGGATGAGCCGGATGCCCGTCCTGACGAGCGCCTCGTCGTCGGCGATCAGGACGCGTACGCGGTCGTGCGCTTCGGGAGACCTCACGGCGGCATCATTCCACCGCCCGGCCCGTACCCCGGACCGGTCGCCGTACCGCCCGCCCGCCGTACGCACCGTCCCGGCCGCCTGCCGTCCCCCGACCGGACCCGGGCCGACCCGCGTGCCCTCCGGTGTGGCCGGTCGGCCACACCGCCCCGTACCCGGGGCGGATGCGTACGCCACCGCGTGGCCCGTCACGGGCGGACGATGGGTCTCGGACGGGGCCGGGGTCACCGCTTCTCGGCCGCCGTCCGGTAGCTGCGCTTCTCCACGAGACGGTCGTCCCGGAAGCAGAAGCGGTACGAGAGCGCGCCGTCGTCGTCGCGGCCCATCCGGTAGAGGCAGTCGGCACCCTCCGGCCGGGGCGGCTCGTCGGCGCGCAGCTCCCGCCGTACGTCCGCGCCGGGCTCGCGGCCCAACACGGCCTCCACCTCCGCCCGTTCCATGCCCGTGCGCACCCGCTCGTAGCGGTGGTTGTTGGCACCGGTCTCGCGGATCTGCTCGCGCATCCAGAAACCGGCCGCCGCCAGGCCCACGATCACCACCAGGAGGAGGGCACCGCAGCCGAGGAGCCCGCGCCCACGACCCGTCCGCCGGGCTGCGGCCGGTGGCGCCGTACCGCCGCGGTCGTCGACGAGGCCGCCGTCCTCCGTGCCCCCGTCCTCCGGGCCGGGGTCGTCGGGGGAGTCCGTACGGTCCCCGCCGACCGTCGGGGCCGCCGCGGCGTCCAGCGGGATGCGGGCGGTCACCGCGAAGCCGCCACCGGACCGGGGACCGGAGGCGAGGGTGCCACCGAGCAGCCGGACGCGCTCCTGGAGCCCCACCAACCCGCTGCCCGTCCCCTGACGCACCTCGTCCGGCGGTGCCGTACCGCTGCCCTCGGCACCGCCGTTGCGGACCTCCAGCCGTACGGCCGCCCGGTCGATGCGCACCTCCACCTCCACACCGGAGGTGTCCGGCGCGTGCTTGTGGATGTTCGTCAGCGACTCGCGCACCAACCGGTGCACGGCACGGCGCACCACGGGGGAGGGAGCGGGGGAGCCGTCCTCGGCCCAGTCCAGCCGTACGGCGAGACCCGCCCGCCCGGAGGCGTCGACCAGGGCCCGTACGTCCTCCTCCGTGCCGGTCGCGTCGCTCCCCGCGGCCCCGGCGACGACCCCCGCGGCGTCCGTACCACCGACGGCCCCGGCCGCACCGCCTTCGGCCTGTACGGCCCGTACGGCCTGGTCGTCGCGCAACACCCCGAGCAGGTCGCGGAGTTCGCCCATCGCCGTCCGCGCGGTCGACGCGATCAGCGCGGCCTCGCCGCTGAGCCGCGGCGACTCGCGGGAGGTGCTGACCTCCATCGCCCCCGAGTACAGCGAGATGAGCGTCAGCCGGTGGCCCAGCAGGTCGTGCATCTCCTGGGCGATACGGGCGCGTTCGCGGAGCCGGGCGCGGCTCTCGGCCAGCCGGCTCGCCCGCTCCAGGTGGTGGTTGCGCTCCCGCAACGTCCGCAGCAGCCGCTGCCGTTGCCCCACCAGCACCCCACCCACCGCCGGTGCCACCAGGAACAGCAGCGTCACCGCGGCGACCCACACGAACGTCGACGGTACGAGCTGACGCGACTCCCACACGCTCCGTACGGCCGTCAGCACGAACGCCACCGCGGTGGCCGACGGGACCACGAACGAGGGTGAACGGCGCCACGGGGACGGCCCGTCGGCCGTGATCCGGCGTGCCGCGCCGTACACCATCACCGGCGTGGCGAACGGCAGCACGGACCAGGCGCCCAGCACCGCGCATCCGTACAGCGTGACCACCGGCAGCAGCCGGCGCAGCGGCAGCACGGCCGCGACCAGCAGCGCGCCCCCCACCGCCCCGGCCACGGAACGGAGGTCCCCCGCGGGCCCGTCAGCCGTCCACTCCAGCACCGCGACCGCGATGACCAGCGCCCCTTCGCCTGCCCAGACGCGGGCCGACGCACCTGCCGCGCGTCGGCGCCACTGCCCGAGCAGGTGGGACACGGACCGACGGGCCCGTAGGTACGGGGGCATGGGGGCGTCCTCCGGGGGATGGCGGAGCAGGGCGGGCGGCGCCCGGACGGGACACCGTGACGTACACGTGGGCACCGGAACCCGTTCCCCCGCCCGCGACGACGACACCGCCGCCCCCGCCACTACCCCACAGCGGGGGCCCACCACGCAGCAGGGCCGGTCCCTCTCACGAGGAACCGGCCCTGAACTACTGCTTCTCTGTCGGGGTGGCGGGGTTTGAACCCGCGACCTCTTCGTTCCGAATGAGGGTCGGTCAAGATCGAAGGCCTTCTCCGCAGTCCTGCCGACGAGGGCGTGCCCGGCCTGCGGGCTTCCTGCACACGGAGGGCATCGGCTCCTAGCCTGCAAGTTGCATGACGGAAGCAAGTTCGCGGGGTCCGGCAAGCGAGGCTGCACCTATACGGGCGGGGCGGCTAGATCCTGGCCCTGTGCCACGGTGCGGTGGGGTCCGACAGGGTGTCGAGGATCAGCTCGCACCAGGTGACGGCAGCGTTGACCGTGAGTCGGGCGTGGCGTACTCCAAGCCCGGACGGTGCGCTCACCTGGCCGTGACCGCTGCCGAAACCCTGGTTGCGCAGTTCGGCGACTCCGACGGCGATGTTCACCGAGCCCGAAAGGATCTTCTTCACGGCCTTGCTGCCGTCTGGTCCGTCAGGCGCCGAGCCGGCGTCAAGCCTCAACACTTTCTGGACAGTGCTGATCAGAGCGGGAAGGGCGGCGTTCTTGTCGACCTCGATACCGAGTTCGTTGAGAGCCGTCTTTGCGGTCGCCTCGATGAGCTGCTTGGCTGCGCCAATGGCACCGTGGGGATCTGTGGTGAGGTCTCTACGGATACGCTCCAACTCGATCGTGATGCCTGAGGCGTCGCCCAGGCCACTCAAATCACGGACCAGCACCGGCGGGTTGGACCAAGAGATTCTGCCCTCCTGATCGAGAGCGAAGCCGTCCCGTGCCAGGCGCACCTTGATGTCGTCCAACCACTTGGGTGTGCCCTGATCGCCGGGGTCGCGGTACGCGCGAACGAAGTCCTCGAAAACCAGGAGCGCACGCCGCACCTGGTTAGAGTCTGACCAGTCGACACCTTCCGCGTAGAGCATGAACTCGGTTCGACGCTGGCCCGAGTCCTGATACTTCAGCTCGTCAGGGGGGATGGGAGCGAACCCGTGGTCCTCCCACAGCTCGGCCACGATGCGGATGGTCAGGTCTGTGGCCAGAGAACGAAAGGCGTTACGGGTCGCCGGGCTCACCAGATCCCGCCGCGCGGTGACGGTCATAGTCTGAAGATAAGAGCAGGCGCTGGCCCTCGTTTCGGTCTTTTCGCAGTGGGACGTTTATCGCTGACGAACGTCGCCCCCTGGGCCTATGCCTCTCTGAGGAGTGCGAGCCTGAACGCAGCGGCCCGCTTGGCCATCCTCTGCTTCCAGGGCGTTGGGTCCTCCTCGGCGATCTCCTGCCACAGCGCGGCAGATGCGGAACCGAATGCCGTCAGCGCCTCCGGATCGGTGTTCCGCCACGACGGGAAGCGGCCTGCGAACACGATCGCGTCCTCCGCCGGGTGGCCGGCGTCCATGAGCCTCAGTGCCAAGGTGCCTGGATCGATCCACGCCGCACCGCGCGTTGGCCACGCCCAGTCGATGAGGCGGGCACGCCCGTCGGCGATCAGGACGTTGTGCGGTGCGAAATCGGTGTGCAGCAAGGTGTTGCCGTTGAAGTGCTGGAGCTTTCCGGACGGAGCGTAGTCCGCCCAGCGGTCCACCGCGTCCTTGATCTCGATGTCGGCCGGAGCGGTGATCCGTTGCAGTTCGGTGAGCGCGGCTTCTACGAGCACCAAGTCGGCGGAGCCGGGGCTGTAGTCGGCGTGGCGACCGCTGAGGGCCTCGCATCCGAGAAGGCTCCATCCACCGACTTCCAGGTGCCAGTACAGGCGGGGACAGGACGTGGGCAGGTGGGGGGCGATCTCCGCCTCACGGCGCTGTGCTGCGACCTGCGCATGATCACTCGCGATGCCCTTCACGAAAACGCTACCGCTCTCGGTCTCCAGGACAGAGGCGACACCGGAGTTCATGCCGCCGGTCATGGTCACCGCCTGATGCACGGCGCCGGTCTTGTCGGTGACAGCCTGGCGGACGTCGGCGGGGAGCTGATCGAAGGGAATGCGAGACATGGACACGCGCGGTTCCTCATGGGGCTCGGAGACAGGGGAGTGCCGCCCCAGTCAGGGTATGACCGGGGCGGCACTCATGGGGTGCGTACGCGAGCGGTGCGCCGCCCGCCTGCGGTGTATCTAGTACGGCTGGTCGTCGCCGGCAGAGCAGCTGCACTCGGCGCCTTCGGCGGCCTCGTCCAGGTCGGCGATGATCTGGACCTCGTCGTCGCGGATGGCCGTGGCCAGCAGTGGCACGGGCAGCGAGCCGGATGCTCCGTCGGTGGGGCGCCGGCCGATGGTGAGCAGCAGCGGTTCGCGCGGCGGGGTGAGGGTTGTGGTGGGAGGGGTCATGATCCGTAACCTCCGTGTTGGCAGTAGAGCTCTCGTCGGTCCCCCGCATCCTGGTAGAGCTTGGCCAGCGGCCGGCAGGTACGGCAGGTGCCGACCTTCGTGCAGCCGGAGCATCCACCGGTGCGGAGCTGTAGGGACTCGGCGATGGCGCCGAGCCGGGGAAGAGCGGCGACACCCTCGGTCACGAGGTTCACGCTAGGGTCGCGGCCGACCTTGCAGACGGACGCGATGCCGTGCGGGTTGACGTGGAAGAACGTCCGGCCCGCGTTGCATCCGGTGAAGATGCTCCGGGCCTTGATGTGATCCTCGGCCTGCGTCGCCAGCGGGTTAGCCTCGCCGTCGATCGTCGGCGACATGTTGGTGAACACCTGGTGGGGGAAGCCGTAGCGCTCGCACAGGGCGACCATGGCGTCGAGTTCGTGTGCGTTGTCTTCGGACACGATCACGTTGAGCCGGACCGGTAGCTGGTCCTGGTGGGCGGCGTCGAGGCCCTGGATGAACCGGCCGAACGCACCGCGGTTGCGGGTGACCTTGTCGTACGTGCCCGCGCTCGCGCCGTAGACGCTGAGCGTGAGCCGGTACGGGCGGCGGCGGGCGAACAGGTCATGGATCGGCCTCTTCCGGAGGGACGACCCGTTCGAGGAGACCTGGACCATCATCCCGAGTTGGTGGGCGTACTCGTAGGCCGCGCCGAACTCGCGGTCGATCAGCGCCTCGCCGCCCGTGATCTGCAGCCAGAGCACCCCGGCGTCCCGCATCGTCTCCAAGAGCTGCTGCTTGCCCGTCCAGTCCAAGCCCTCGAAGCGCTTCTCGCCGAGGTAGCAGAACTCGCAGTCGTAGTCGCAGCCGAGGTTGATCTCCCAGGACGCCTTCGCGTATCCGTACGGAGACCGCTCGCGGACGAGGAGGACATCGCCGACCGGCCCGTACGGCAGCTCAGTGCCCCACGCCTGCCGCGCGGCATCAACAAGCCAGGCTGGCGCGGGGCCTCCGACGCGGCTCGCGGCGCGCAGTTCCTCATAGCGGGTCCCAGGAATGCGCACACCGACCGCTCGGCCTGGCTGAAGAAGAAGGTGCTGGGCGAGGAACGGGCTGGCGATGAGACGCGTGCTTGACGCGGCAGACGCCACCCGATCCGGTGTGCCGGTTACGGTCATCGGACCTCCAGAGGGCAGTCGTCGCGGTTTGGGACGGGAGGGCTGATCGACTGTGCGGCGTCGCCCACGGTCTTGAAGCGGGACCAGATGATCTTCCCGAGCGGGGTGCGGTCCCTCACTCCCCACTCGTCGGACAGCGCGGCCACCAACGTCAGGCCCCTCCCGGAGACGTCTGTGGCGGCCGGCTCGCGTACGACGGGCTGCTGGCGACGACTGTCGTGCACTTCCAGGCGTACGCAGTTGTCGTCGATGTCGAGCCGGACGAGGAAGCCGTGCCCGGGGGCGGTGCCGTGGAGAACGGCGTTCGTGGCGAGTTCGGAGACGCACAGGCGGATGTCCTCGGTGCGGCTCGTCAGACCCCAGCCGTCCAGCGCTCTGGTGGCGAACTCCCGTGCTTTGCGTACGGACTGGCGGCGGGCCTCGAAGAACTGCTGAAGCGACTCGGGCATGGGGTGCCTCATGACTCCGTGCTCAGGAGGAGGAGTGGCGCGGGGAAGCGGCGGTGGGCGGTCCGCTGGCGAGGAACGTGGCCAGGCCCGATGCGGGGGCGGCGGGCCAGCAGCAGGCGGGCGCCGGCGGCCCCGATAAGGCGGGTGCGTTCGGCGGCGAGGTGCTTCGGCCCCAGGTGAGACAGGGCGGGGGCGATGACGCCGTAGACGTCAGGAAGGGTTAGCGCGTCCAGCAGGCCGGTGAACGCGGGGGAGCTCGGTTCGGTCGTCGCGAGCCTGTCCTTGAAGACGCCGGAGAGCTGCAGCTCATGGATCCGGCAGTACTCCGTCAGTGCCGCCTGTAACGCCGTTTGACGGGCTGCGGAGACTCCGGCCAGCCGCAGGAAGCCGTAGACGACGGGCCCGTTGACAGGGCGGTGCTCGGTAAGGAGTTCCATGCTGGTGACCGTCCAAGGGACTCGGCGAGAAGAGACCCTTTGAGCGTCGCCGTACCTCAATGCGCAGGGAATCACCGGCTGTTCCACTTGCGCTCTACTTCCGCCCCACCGGCCGCACGCTTCTGCTTCCATGGCTGGTGGAAGGGAGCGACGCGTGGCGACCGTGCACCACTGGACCGGCCTGGAAGCCAGAGCCCTACGGCTCGCCCTCCGCCTGAGCGTGCGTGCTTTCGCCGAGCGCCTCGGTCTCGCCGTCGCGACCATCTCGAAGTGGGAAAAGCTCCGGTCCGCGACCGAAACCCGCCCCGACACGCAGGCCATTCTCGACACCGCGCTCGGTCGCGCCGATGCCTCCGTGCACCTGCGCTTCGAAACGCTCCTGTCGGAGATGGCCGGCCCCGGGCGGGTGGCAGCCGGACGCCGGGTGACGGCTGCCGGGCCCAGAGCCTGGGAGTACGAGTCGTGGACCGACGACCTGGACCGTGCCGTCGTCGCCTTGTCCCGGCAGAACTTCACCTTCGCCGACAGCCTGCTGGGCCGATGGCTCAACCGTTTCACGGCCGCCGAACTCGACGACAAGGGCCTGTACCTCTACGCCCGATCCACCGCGTTACTCGGAGACCTCAAGCGCGATCAGGGCGCGGTGCTCGGACCACTGTCCGCACGCCACTCCTACGCGGGCGCGCGCTCGATCTTCACCCAGCTCGACATTCCCCGCCGTGTCGCCCAGCTCGATCTGTCCCTCGCGGTTGTCGCGGAGATGTCCGGTGACCTGGAGACGTCGGCCCGTACGTACGAGACGCTCGCCGTCGACGACCGGCTCTCTCGCCGTGACCGGGCCAGGGCCCGCTTGTGGGTGGGCACCGCACTCAGCAAGGACGGCAACCACGACTACGCGACCCGCGTGATGCAGGCCGCGACCCGTGAATTCGAGGACCTCACCGAACCCGACGACTGGTCGGTGGCCCATCAGAAGCTCGCCCTGGCCCGCCGGGGCGTCGGAGACCTCACTCAAGCCCTGCACTTCATCGACATCGCCCGAAGCAGCGGGAGCAGCGACTCACCGATGCAACGCGTGCGACTGGATACCGCTCACGGCCACATCCTGCTGTCCGACGCGGCGACCCGCGATGATGGGCTACGCGCTCTCGGCCAGGCCACTCGGACGGCCGCGCAGTACGGCCTCGTGCACCAACTGAGCAGTATCGAGAGCGTCAAGGCCAGCAGTGAAGGGCCGCCCGGGGCCCCGCCGACGGTGATCAGGGAGACGAACGCATGAGTGACAGCCAGCAGGTCATCACCGAAGACCAGTGGCACCAGGCCAAGGCGATCTGGGACTACCACCAGATGCACCACCAGGCCCACCCCGTGGACGTGGCGATCGGCCTGGGCAGCCACGACCTGGGGGTGGCCACGCGCGCCGCCGAGCTATACCACGCGGGTCTCTTCCCCACGCTGGTCTTCACCGGCGGCAACAGCCCGACCACCGCGAAGGTCTTCCCACGCGGCGAAGCGGTCCACTTCCGCGAGCACGCCATCGACCTCGACGTTCCCGCCTCCGCGATTCTGCTGGAGCCGCTGGCCGCGAACACCGGCCAGAACATCACCCTCGCCCGCGAGGTCCTTAGCGACGCCGGCATCACCCCGAAGAAGGTGCTGCTGGTCTCCAAGCCCTACATGGAACGGCGGTCGTACGCCACTGCTCGCAAGCTATGGCCCGAGGCCGAGATGGTGTGCGCCTCGGAAACCCTGGAATTCGACGACTACCTCAAGTCCATCGGCGACGAGAAGCTCGTGGTGGACATGCTCGTCGGCGACCTCCAGCGGGTGATCGAGTATCCGAAGCTCGGGTTCGCCATCGAGCAGGAGGTCTCGGAGGACGTGCATGCTGCGTACGCATCCCTCATCCACGCCGGCTTCACCAGCCGCCTCATCGCATCCTGAACTCTCCTCCCCGGGCAGCCTGTGCGCCATCCACCAGCCCAACTTCATGCCCGGCTAACCAAGCTGTTCGCGGCGACCACCCGGATCCTCCTAGACGATGTGCAGTTCGTCCGCCGCGACGACCAGCGCCCCTTCGCCTGCCCAGACGCGGGCCGACGCATCTGCCGCGCGTCGGCGCCACTGACCGAGCAGGTGGGACACGGACCGACGGGCCCGTAGGTACGGGGGCATGGGGGCGTCCTCCGGGGGATGGCGGAGCAGGGCGGGCGGCGCCCGGACGGGACACCGTGACGTACACGTGGGCACCGGAACCCGTTCCCCCGCCCGCGACGACGACACCGCCGCCCCGCCACTACCCCGCAGCGGGGGCCCACCACGCAGCAGGGCCGGTCCCTCTCGCGAGGAACCGGCCCTGAACTACTGCTTCTCTGTCGGGGTGGCGGGATTTGAACCCACGACCTCTTCGTCCCGAACGAAGCGCGCTGCCAAGCTGCGCCACACCCCGAAGCAACGAGCACAACCTTAGCCCAGGCCGGCCCGGACGCGAAATCCGGTTTCCCGGTACGGCGGCGGGCCCGGCCCGGGGCGGGGTTACGGGCGGTCGTCCCGTTCCGTGAGGGTGAGCAGCGTCGCCTCCGGGGGGCAGGCGAAGCGGGCCGGGGTGTAGCGGTTGGCGCCGCAGCCCGCGGAGACGTGGAGGTACGAGCGGTGGCCGCCCGCCTGGTGCGTCGAGAGGCCCTTCACGCGGTCCGTGTCGAGGTCGCAGTTGGTGACCAGCGCCCCGTAGAAGGGGATGCAGAGCTGCCCGCCGTGCGTGTGCCCGGCGAGGATCAGCGGGTAGCGGTCGGCGGTGAACGCGTCCAGGACGCGCAGGTACGGCGCGTGCACCACGGCGAGGGACAGGTCGGCGTCCGTCTCGGGGCCGCCCGCGACCTCGCCGTAGCGGTCGCGCTTGATGTGCGGGTCGTCGAGCCCCGTGAACGCGATCTCCTGGCCGCCCGGCAGCTTCAGCCGTCCGCGCGCGTTGGAGAGGCCGATCCAGCCTGCGGCGTCGAACGCGTCCCGCAGGTCCTCCCACGGGTTGTGGATGGCGCCGACGGCGGGCGGGTTGCCGTTCAGGCCGTGGCGGCCCTGGGCCTTCTCGAAGAGGTAGCGGGCGGGGTTGCGGAGGCGGGGGCCGTAGTAGTCGTTGGAGCCGAAGACGTACGCGCCGGGGAACTCCATCAGCGGCCCGAGCGCGTCCAGCGTCGCGGGGACGCCTTCCGGGTCGGAGAGGTTGTCGCCGGTGTTCACGACGAGGTCGGGGCGGAGTCCGGCGAGGGACTGGAGCCAACGCTCCTTGTGGCGCTGCCCGTTGACCATGTGCACGTCGGAGATCTGGAGGACGCGCAGCGGGTGCATGCCCCGTGGGAGGACGGGCACGGAGACGCGCCGCAGGCGGAAGGAGCGGGGCTCGACCGCCGTCGCGTAGCCGAGGCAGGCCGCCCCGAGTGCCGTGATGCCGAGGGGAATTCCGTATCGCGCGCGCATACCCCCATCGTCGCAGACGTGGCGCGCCGTGCGCAGCGCGTGAGCGCGCCATCCCCGACGGTACGGGCCCGGGTACGGGTACGGGCCGGGGAAGCGGTACGCGTACGGGCCCGGACCGCCGTCGTACGCGGTCCGGACCCGTGGTCCTGGCCTGGTCGAGCCGGGCTCGACCGGCCGGGGATCAGTCGCGCTGGGCGCCCGCGGGCAGCTCGCGCAGCTTCATCTGCTTCGTCTGCGTGCCGTAGGCCCAGTCCAGCATGGCCTTGGCGTCGGTGTAACGGGCGGCCGCGCTCTTGCTGTACAGCACCACGCCGACCACCGTCTTCCCGTCCCGCTTCGCGGCGAAGACGAGGCACGGCCCGGCGGCGGTGCCGCTGCCGGTCTTGACGCCGATGGCGCCCTTGTACGAGCCGAGGAGCTGGTTGGTGTTCGTCCAGGTGTAGGTGCGGCCGTTGGTGGCCACCTCCTTCGCCGTGGTCGTCTTCACGGTCGAGGCGAAGGTCGTGTTCTTCAGGGCGTGTTGGGCCATCTTGGCCAGGTCGCCGGGCGTCGTGTAGTTGTCCCCGCCGGGGGAGATGCCGTCGAACGAGTCGAACTCGGTGTTCTTCAGGCCCAGTTCGTCGGCGGTCTTGTTCATCTTGCCGATGAACGACTTGGTGCGCGCCTTGACCGACGAGCCGCTGCCGATCGCGTCCGCGATGGCGTACGCGGCGTCGCAGCCGGACGGCAGCATGAGGGCGGGGAGGAGCTGCTTGACCTTGAGCTTGTCACCGGTGCGGAGGTCGGCCGTGCTGGCGCCCTCGCGCGTGACGTAGTCGCGGTACTCCTGCTTGACCGTGATCTGCTTGTCCAGCGCGCCCTTGGTCTGGAGCGCGACGATCGCCGTCATGATCTTCGTCGTGCTGGCCATCTGGCGCTTCGTGGTGTCGCCCTTGCTCCACAGCTTCTTTCCGCTGCCGGCGTCGAGCAGGTACGCGCCCTTGGCGCCGACGCCGGAGGGCGCCGCCGCGGCCGTTCCGGCCGCCTGTGCCGGGGTGCCGGTCGCCAGTACGGTCACGGTGGTGGCGACGGTCGTCAGACCGATGCCCCAGCGGCGCGCAGATCTCGTGGCAATGGGCATGACTGCTCCTGTGGTTCGTGGTTCCCCTCACGACCCGGGCCGCCGTCGGCCGCCTCGCAGGGACGCGCAGCGGCGGCGGTGCGGGAAGTCGTGAAGCGGAGACTACTCACCCCGTCCGCCCCCCCGGGGACCCGGCCCGCGCGGAAACGCGCTGGGGGACCGTCGCGCGTGCTGGCAGACTGAGCGGCATGACCACGCTCAAGTCCCGGCTGAAGGACGACCTGACCGCCTCCATCAAGGCGCGTGACGAGCTGCGTTCGGCCACGCTCCGGATGACGCTCACCGCGCTCACCAAGGAGGAGGTGGCGGGCACCGAGGCCCGTGAACTCTCCGACGAGGAGGTGCGGAAGGTGATCGCGCGCGAGGCGAAGAAGCGCCGTGAGGCCGCGGACGCCTTCGCGGAGGGCGGCCGTGCCGCGCAGGCGGAACGGGAGCGGGCGGAGGGCGAGGTCCTCGCGGAGTACCTGCCGCAGCAGCTGTCCGACGACGAGTTGGACGCGTTCGTCGGCGAGGCCGTCGCGGAGGCGCGGGCGGCCGGGGCCGAGGGGCCGCGGGCGATGGGCGCCGTGATGAAGCTCGTGAACCCGAAGGTGGCGGGCCGCGCCGAGGGCGGCCGGGTCGCCGCGGCGGTGAAGCGGCACCTCGCGGGCTGACGGCCGTACGGGCCCGCCGTACGCGCGTCCGCGCGCCCGCAGCAGTACGACCCGACACCCCCGCACCCGTACGACGGAGGGGCGCTCCCCGTGGCCGTGGCCCGGGGAGCGCCCCTCGTCCGTTCGTCCCGCCGGGCAGCCGTACGCGTACGCCCGTACCGCCCGCGCCCGTACTACCGCCCGCGGCCTACGGCCAGCCGCCGTTGCCGCCGCCGTTCTGCCCGCCGCCGATCATGTCCGGCGGGAGGCTCGGCTCCGGCCAGCCGTCGCCGGGGCGCGGGAAGTCCGGCAGGTCCGGGGTGTCCGGCGGCCTCGGGTCGTCCCGGTCGTCCCGGTCGCCTCGGTCGTCGTCCCCGTCGTCGTCACCGCGGTCACCTCCGCGCCCGCGGTCGCCGCCCTTGTCGTCGTCCCCGCCCTTGTCGCGCTTCTCCTTCTCACCGCGTATCGGCACCGTCGGCAGCTTCGTCGACGGCTTGCCGTCGAGCGCGCCCGTCATCGCGTCGCGCCAGATCGGGCCGGGGACGCTGCCGCCGAAGACCTTGTCGTGCGGCTGGCCGCCGATGGTGATGTCCACCATCCGGCGCTGGTGCTGCGGGTCGCCGACCCAGACCGCGCCGGACATGTTCGGGGTGTAGCCGACGAACCAGGCGGCGTACCGCTCGTCCGACGTACCCGTCTTGCCCGCGCTGTCCCGCCCGCTCAGCCCCGCCTTCTTGCCGGTGCCGTCCTCGACGACGCCCCGCAGCAGCGAGTTCACCGTCTTCGCCGTACGGCTCGACATGGCGCGTTCGCACGTCGACTTGGGCACGCGGAGCGCGTTGCCCTGCGCGTCGGTGATCGACTCGATGGCGATGGGGGTGCAGTGCACGCCGTCGTTGGCGAACGTCGCGTACGCCTCCGCCATCGTCAGCGGCGACATCTCCTGCACGCCCAGCGTCATCGACGGGACCTGCTCCAGCTCCTTGCCGTCCGACCGCTCCAGGCCCATGCTCTCCGCCATGTCCCGTACGGGGCACAGGCCGATGTCGCTGATCAGCTGCACGAAGTAGGTGTTGACGGAGAGGGCCGTGGCCTCCTTCATGCGGTACGGGCCCCGCTCGCTGCGGTTCTCGTTCGCGACGGTCGAGCCGCTGCCGCTCCACTGCTTCCCGTCGCACATGCTGACCGGGCTCGGGTACGGCATCTCGTACGGCGCCGAGTAGCGCTGGTACGGGCTCTTGCCCTTCTCCAGGGCCGCCGCCACCACGATCGGCTTGAAGGTCGAACCGGGCTGGTAGCCGCTGCCGCCGCCCATGGAGCGGTTCACGGAGAGATTGATCTGCGTCTCGTTCTTGCCGAAGCCGTACGGCCGCGACTGGCCCATGCCGAGGATCTTGCCGGTGCCGGGCTCGACGATGCTGACGGCGGTGGCGACGTCGTCGTCCTGGTTGACGTGGTCCTGTATCGAGTCCTGGACCGACTGCTGCGCCTGCGGGTCGAGGGTCGTCTTGACGGTCAGGCCGCCCTGGTTCCAGCGCTTGGCCCGCTCCTTCTCCGTCTTGCCGAACGACTTGTCGCCGAGGAAGACCTGGCGCACGTAGTCGCAGAAGAAGCCCGCGCCCTTCACCGCCGTGATGCAGCCGTTCTCGGGCTTGCTCACCTTCAGGCCCAACGGCTTGGCCTTGGCCGCGTCGGCGTCCTTGCGGCTGAGGTCGCCGAGCTGGGCCATGCGCTCCAGCACGATGTCGCGCCGCTTCTTGCCCTCGTCCGGGTCGTTCGTCGGGTCGTAGCGGCTGGGGGACTGGACGAGACCGGCGAGGAGCGCCGACTGCTCGACGGTGAGGTCCTTCGCGGAGGTGGAGAAGTACCGCTGGGCGGCGGCCTCGATGCCGTACGCCTGCTGCCCGAAGAAGGTGATGTTGAGGTAGTTCTCCAGGATCTGCTTCTTGCCGAGCGACTCCTCGACCTTGATCGCGTACTTCAGTTCGCGGATCTTGCGGCCGATGCCCTTGGCCCCGGACTGCTGCGTGGCCTCCGCGATCTTCTCCGGGTCGTCGCCCGCCTCCTCGACGAAGACGTTCTTCACGTACTGCTGCGTCAACGTCGACGCGCCCTGCGTGGTGCTGCCCGCCTGCCGGTTCTGGTTGAGGGCGCGGAGGACGCCCTTCAGGTCGATGGCGCCGTGCTCGTAGAAGCGCGAGTCCTCGATGGCGATGATCGCCGCCTGCATCGACGGGGAGATGTCCTTCAGGTCCACGACGGTGCGGTCCCGCGAGTAGACCTTCGCGATCTCGTCGCCGTTCACGTCGAGGATCGTCGTGCGCTGGCTCAGCGGCGGGCGCTTCATGTTGGCGGGGATCTCGTCGAATCCCTCGACGGAACCCTTGGCCGCGAGGCCGACCAGGCCGACCGCGGGCAGCGCGATCCCGGCGAGCACGGCACCGGAGAGGACGCTCACCCCGACGAACTTGGCGGCCTGTTGGGGGACGGTCAGGCCGTCGCCCGCGCGCTTCGTAGGCATGGTGCGCAGCCTACGGGGTGGGGGCGCGCGGAGGGCAGGGGTGTCGGCCGAGTACGGCGGCGCGCCCCCGGCCCGTACGCCCGCGCCCCGGCGCTCGTACGTGCCCGCGCCCGTACGCCCGCGCCCCGGCACGCCCGTACGCCCCCCGCGTCACATCGCGCAGCCCTCGCTGTCCACCTGCCGCTCCGCCACCCGCCCCCGCTCGATGTCCTCCCGCACCTCGTCGGCCGTGAGCGCGTACCCGGTGTCGTCGTCCTCCAGGGACTTGGCGAACACCACGCCGTACACCTCGCCCTCGGGCGTGAGCAGCGGGCCGCCGGAGTTGCCCTGGCGGATCAGGGTGTAGAGGGAGTAGACGTCGCGGCGGACGGTGCCGCGGTGGTAGATGTCCGGGCCGTTGGCGTTGACCCGGCCGCGGACGCGGGCGGCCCGCACGTCGAAGCCGCCGTTCTCCGGGAAGCCCGCGACGATCGCGTCGTCGCCGCTGGCCGCGTCGCCCTCGGCGAAGCGCAGGGCGGGGGCGTCCAGGCTGGGCACGTCGAGTACGGCGATGTCGCGCTTCCAGTCGTAGAGCACCACCGTCGCGTCGCGCAGCGGGCCCTCGCCGCCGATCTGCACGGTCGGCTCGTCGACGCCGCCGACGACGTGCGCGTTGGTCATCACCTTGCCGTCCCCGAAGACGAAGCCGGTGCCCTCCAGCACCTTCCCGCAACCCGTCGCCGTGCCCACCACCTTGACGATGGACCGCTTGGCCCGGTCCACCACCGGGTCCCGGGCCAGCCGCGGGTCGGGCGCGGGGACGGACGTGATCGGCTCGTTGGAGAACGGGGAGAAGACCTGCGGCAGCCCGTTCTGCGCGAGGACCGACGAGAAGTCCGCGAACCACGTGTTGGCCCGCTCCGGCACCACCCGCGAGACGCCCTGGAGCACCTGCGAGGCCCGTACCTCCTTGCTGACCGTCGGCAGCGCCGTGCCCGCCAGCGCCGAACCGATCAGCCAGGCGACGACCAGCATGGCCAGCACGTTGACGAGCGCCCCGCCCGTGGCGTCCAGCGCGCGGGCCGGTGACCAGGTGATGTAGAGCCGCAGCCGGCTGCCCAGGTGCGTGGTGAACGCCTGCCCGACGGAGGCGCAGACGACGACGAGCCCTACGGCCAGCACCACCCCGAGGGTGCCGGGCGACGCGTCGTCGGTCATCTCGCCCCAGACGACGGGCAGTACGAGGATCGCGACGAGCCCGCCGCCGAGGAAGCCGATGACGGAGAGGATGCCGACGACGAAGCCCTGCCGGTATCCGACGATCGCGAACCACACGGCGGCGAGCAGGAGGAGTATGTCGAGCACGTTCACCGCATCAGCCTCGCAGAGATGTCGCCGCGCACGGGGCCACTCCGGTCACGAGTGCCAGTCGAGGGGGACGAGGTTCTCGCGGTCCCACGGCCGTTCCCAGCCGGAGAAGTGCAGCAGCCTGTCGATCACGCCCGCGGTGAAGCCCCAGACCAGCGCCGAACCCACGGTGAACGCCGGGCCGCGGTAGCCCCGCGGGTGCACCGTCGTCGCGCGGTTCGCCGGGTCCGCCAGCTCCGCCACCGGCACCGTGAACACCCGTGCGGTCTCCGCCGGGTCGACGGGCGCGACGGGCGTACGCCGGTGCCACCAGCCGAGCACCGACGTCACCACGAAGCCGCTCACCGGGATGTAGAGCGCGGGCAGCGTCCCGAAGACCTGCACACCCGACGGGTCCAGCCCGGTCTCCTCCTCCGCCTCGCGCAGCGCGGCGCGCAACGGCCCCTCGCCGTCCGGGTCGCCGTCCTCCGGGTCGAGCGCGCCGCCCGGGAACGAGGGCTGCCCGGCGTGCGAGCGCAGCGTCGTCGCCCGTTCCATCAGCAGCAGGTCGGGGCCCCGCGGGCCCTCCCCGAAGAGGATCAGCACGGCGGACGGGCGGCCCCCGCCACCGGCGGGCGGCAGGAACCGGCTCAGCTGGGTGGGCCGCACCGTACGCGCGGCGCGGTCGACGGGCTCCAGCCACTCGGGCAGGCCCTCGCTGGTGACGACGACGGGGGCGTCGCCGTGCCGCTGGGGGCGCGCGTGCGTCACACGCACCTCCCGGCGGAGGCGGCGTTACGTACGGGCGCGGCGGTACGTACGCCCGCGAGACGTACGGCGGAAAGGTGCGGCGCGGCGGTCATCGGCCCTCCAGCCGGGGCGCGGGCGGGCCCGGATAGTCCGGCGGCGGTTTCAGCCGCTGGCCGGGCTGGCCGCCCAGCTCGTACTTCAGCAGCTTCCGCGCCTTCTCCGGGTCCAACTCGCCCTCCCCGTACGCCGGGCAGAGCGGCGCCAGCGCGCACGCGCCGCAGGCGGGTCTGCGGGCGTGGCAGACGCGGCGGCCGTGGAAGATGACGCGGTGCGAGAGCATCGTCCACTCGCCACGCGGGAAGATGTCGGCGATCTCCGCCTCGACCTTCTCCGGGTCCTCCTGCTCCGTCCAGCGGAAGCGGCGCACGAGCCGTCCGAAGTGCGTGTCGACGGTCAGGCCGGGGACGCCGAAGGCGTTGCCCAGCACCACGTTCGCCGTCTTGCGGCCGACGCCGGGCAGCGAGACCAGGTCGTCGAGACGGCCCGGCACCTCCCCGCCGAAGCGGTCGCGGAGCGCGGCGGACAGTCCCTGCACGGACTTCGTCTTGGCGCGGAAGAAGCCGGTGGGCCGCAGCAGGTCCTCCAGCACTTCCGGGTCGGCGGCGGCCATCTCCTCCGGGGTGGGGTAGGCGGCGAAGAGGGCGGGCGTCGTCTGGTTCACCCGCAGGTCCGTGGTCTGCGCGGAGAGGACGGTGGCGACGAGCAGCTGGTACGGGTTCTCGAAGTCCAGCTCCGGGTGCGCGTACGGGTACAGCTCGGCCAGCTCGCGGTTCATCCGGCGGGCGCGGCGCACCATCCCGAGACGGGTCTCCGGCTTGGCGGCGGGGCGTCTCGCGCCCTTCTTCGCGGCCTTCTTCGCCGCGCCGCCCGCCGAGCGCTTCGCGGCACCCTTCGCCACGTCCGTACGCTCCGCCGACCCCTGTTCGCCCACAGCGGAATCTCCCGAGGTGGTCACCCGCCCGGCCCCCTTCCTGCGCGCTCTACCGGCCTGTCCGACACCCGGCCAGACTAGAGGGGGCGACCGACATTCGCGCCGCCCGCAGGTGATTCACAGCCCAATCGGCCCCCTGACGTAGGGGCGCCGGGGGGAGTACGTCAAACTTGTGACCGATCGCACTGTTTTACCGTCCGGCATCATGGGGGCCGAAAGGCACCCCAGGGCAGGTCGACAAGGAGAGAACTCGTGGACGACGTTCTGCGGCGCGCACCGCTCTTCGCGGCGCTCGATGAGGAGCAGGCGGCTGAGCTGCGCGCCTCCATGACCGAGACAACGCTCGCCCGCAGCGACGCGCTGTTCCACGAAGGCGACCCCGGGGACAGGCTGTACGTCGTCACCGAGGGAAAGGTGAAGCTCCACCGCACCTCACCGGACGGCCGGGAGAACATGCTGGCGGTCCTCGGGCCGGGCGAGCTGATCGGCGAGCTGTCGCTCTTCGACCCGGGCCCCCGTACGGCCACGGCGTCCGCGCTCACCGAGGTGAAGCTGCTCGGTCTGGGCCACGGCGACCTCCAGCCCTGGCTGAACGTGCGCCCCGAGGTGGCCTCCGCGCTGCTGCGCGCCATCGCCCGGCGGCTGCGGCGCACCAACGACTCGATGTCCGACCTCGTCTTCTCGGACGTGCCGGGCCGGGTCGCCAAGCAGCTCCTCGACCTGTCGCGCCGCTTCGGCGTGCAGTCGGAGGAGGGCATCCACGTGGTGCACGACCTCACGCAGGAGGAGCTGGCCCAGCTGGTCGGCGCGTCCCGCGAGACGGTCAACAAGGCGCTCGCCGACTTCGCGGGCCGCGGCTGGCTCCGCCTGGAGGCGCGCGCGGTGATCCTGCTGGACATCGAGCGCCTGGCGAAGCGCAGCCGCTGAGCCCGCAGACCGTACGGACCTCCGGGGCGTACGGGTACGGGTACGGGCGCGGATCGCGGCGTACGGGTACGGGCGGGCGTCAGGTCAGCCCGTGCTCGTCCAGGTAGTCGAGCTGCGCCCGTACGGACATCTCCGCCGCGGGCCACAGCGTGCGGTCCACGTCGGCGTACACGTGCGCGACGACCTCCGGCGCCGTGCGGTGCCCGTTCTCCACGGCCGTCTCGACCTGCGCGAGGCGGTTCGCGCGGTGCGCGAGGTAGAACTCGACGACGCCCAGCGCGTCGGACAGCACCGGCCCGTGGCCGGGCAGCAGCGTGTGTACGCCCTCGTCGGCGGCGAGCGAGCGCAGCAGGCGCAGCGCGTCGAGGTAGTCGCCGAGCCGCCCGTCGGGGTGCGCCACCACGGTCGTGCCGCGTCCGATGACCGTGTCGCCCGTCAGCAGCGCCCCGTCCGCGGGCAGGTGCAGGCAGACCGAGTCGGCGGTGTGGCCGGGCGTCGGTACGACGCGCAGCTCCAGGCCGCCGGTCGTGATCACGTCACCGGCCGCGAGGCCGCCGCCGCCCTCGCCGTCGGCGCCCGCGTGCCGGTACGCGGGGTCTACCGCCCGTACGGGCGCCCCCGTCAACTCCGCGAAACGGGCCACCCCGTCGGAGTGGTCCGGGTGCCCGTGCGTGAGCACGGTGAGCCCCACGCGGCGGCCGTCGCGGGCGACGGACTCGACGACGTTCCGCAGATGGCCCTCGTCCAGCGGGCCCGGGTCGACGACGACGGCCAGGTCGGAACCGGGCTCCGCGACGATCCAGGTGTTCGTGCCGTCGAGCGTCATCCCGGACGGGTTGGGCGCGAGGACGCACCGGGCGCGGTCCGTGCCGGAGCCGTGGATGGGGCCGTCGAGGGGGCGGCCGGGCGGTGCGGTTGCTTCGGTCACGGGGCGACTCGTTTCGTGAATTCGTCGTGTCCAGGCCAGCTCAGCACGATCTCGCCCGCCTCCAGGCGGGCCTGTGCGAGTACGGGTGCCAGGTCCTGTTCCGCGGCGGCGGCCAGGGCGTCGGCGGCGGTGGCGTACGGCTGGAGGCGGCGCAGGGTGGCGATGGTCGGCGGCATCATCATCAGCTCCCCGCGGTCGTAGCCCGCGGCGGCCTCGGCGGCGCCGGTCCACACCGTGCGGTCGGCCTCCGTCGAGGCGTTCCGCGTGCGCTGCCCCTCCGGCAGGACGGCCACGAAGAACCAGGTGTCGTAGCGCCGCGCCTCGAACTCCGGCGTGATCCAGCGGGCCCACGCGCCGAGCAGGTCGCTGCGCAGCAGCAGGCCGCGGCGGGCGAGGAAGTCCGCGAACGACAGCTCGCGGGCGACGAGCGCCGCCCGGTCGGCCTCCCAGTCGGGGCCGCTGGTGTCCGCGACGACCGTACGGGCGTCGGGCCCGGCGAGGAGGACGCCCGCCTCCTCGAAGGTCTCGCGCACGGCGGCGCAGACGACGCCCTGCGCCGTCGCCTCGTCCGTGCCGAGGCGGGCCGCCCACGCGGCGCGGGACGGGCCCGCCCAGCCGAGGGCGTCCGCGCCCTCCGTACCGCCCGCGCCTTCCGTACCGCCGCCCGCCGCCTCGTCGCGCGGGTCGACGGAGCCGCCCGGGTACGCGTACGCGCCCCCGGCGAAGGCCATGGAGGCGCGTCGGCGCAGCATGTGCACCTCGGGCGGCGCGCCCGCCCGGTCGCGGAGCAGCAGCACCGTCGCGGCGCGGCGCGGCGTGACCGGCGTCAGCTCCCCGGCGGCCAGCGCGCGGATGCGCTCGGGCCACTCGGCGGGGTACCACTGGCCGTTCGGCCGACCGTTCGTTGCGGACATGTCCCGGATGCTACGGGGCGTCGCGCCGATGTTCGAGAGCGCTCCGCCCCGCCCGTACGCCCGCCGCCCCGGCCGCCGGTACGCCCGCCCGTACGGTCAGTCCGCCAGCTCCACCAGCAGCTCGACCTCCACCGGCGCGTCCAGCGGCAGCGCCGCCACGCCCACGGCGCTCCGCGCGTGCCGCCCCTTCTCGCCGAACACCTCGCCGAGCAGCTCGCTGGCGCCGTTGAGGACGCCCGGCTGACCGGTGAAGTCCGGGGTGGAGGCGACGAATCCGGTGACCTTGACCACCTGCGCGATCCGGTCCAGGTCGCCCGCCACGGTCTTGACGGCGGCCAGCGCGTTGAGCGCGCAGACGCGGGCGAGTTCCTTGCCGCGCTCCGGCGAGACCTCCGCGCCGACCTTGCCCGCCGTGGGCAGCGCGCCGTTCACGAACGGCACCTGGCCCGCCGTGTACACGTACACCCCGGACCGCAGCGCCGGCACGTACGCGCCCGCCGGGGCCGGTACGTCCGGCAGGGTCAGACCCAGCTCCGCGAGCCTCGCCTCGACCGTCCCGCTCATGCCTGCTTCTCCCGCTTGAGGTACGCCACGAGCTGCTCCGGGTTGTTCGGCCCGGGGACGACCTGGACCAGCTCCCAGCCGTCCTCCCCCCAGGTGTCCAGGATCTGCTTGGTGGCGTGCACGAGGAGCGGCACGGTCGCGTATTCCCACTTCGTCATGGCACGACCCTAAGCCCTTTCCCCGAGCGGCCCCCGGGGTGCCCGACGGTTTAGGCTCCACAGCGTGAGCAGGCTGCACGTAGTGACGGGTAAGGGCGGTACGGGCAAGACGACGGTCGCCGCCGCGCTGGCGCTGGCTCTCGCGGGCGAGGGCCGCCGTACGCTGCTGGTCGAGGTCGAGGGGCGGCAGGGCATCGCGCAGCTCTTCGAGACGGAGGCGCTGCCGTACGAGGAGCGCAAGATCGCCGTCGCGCACGGCGGCGGCGAGGTCCACGCGCTCGCCATCGACGCCGAACGGGCCCTGCTGGACTACCTCCAGATGTTCTACAAGCTCGGCGGCGCCGGCCGCGCCCTCCGCAAGATCGGCGCGATCGACTTCGCCACCACCATCGCCCCCGGCCTCCGCGACGTGCTGCTGACGGGCAAGGCGTGCGAGGCCGTACGCCGCCGGGACCGGCGCGGGCGCCCCGTGTACGACGCGGTGGTCATGGACGCGCCGCCCACCGGCCGCATCACCCGCTTCCTCGGGGTGAACGACGAGGTCGCCGGGCTCGCCAAGGTCGGGCCCGTGCACCACCAGGCGCAGGCCGTCATGCGGGTGCTGAAGTCCCCGGAGACGGCCGTGCACCTGGTCACGCTGCTGGAGGAGATGCCCGTGCAGGAGACCGTCGACGGCGTCGCCGAACTGCGCGCCGCGGGCCTCCCCGTGGGCGGCGTCCTGGTCAACATGGTGCGCCCGCCGCTCCTCGACGAGGAGTTGGCCGGACTCGCGGCGGCCGGACCGGACGCGGACCCCGCCCTCCGTACGGAACTGGCCGCCGCCCTCTCCCGCGCCGGTCTCGGCGGAGCCCAGCGCGGCGGCCGCGCGGAACGCCTCGTCACCCCGCTGCTGCGGCAGGGCCGCGAGCACGCCGAACGGCTCGCCCTGGAACGCGCCCAGCGCGCCGAGATCGACCGGCTGGAACTGCCGGTGTACGAGCTGGAGTTGCTCACCGACGGCGGCGACCTGGCGGGCCTCTACGGCCTGTCGGCCGCCCTGCGCGAACAGGGGGCGCACAAGTGACCGCGGACCTGGCGGACGTACCCGCACTGCGCGTCGACCCGCTGCTGGACGACCCCGGCACCCGCATCGTGGTCTGCTGCGGCGCGGGCGGCGTCGGGAAGACGACCACCGCCGCGGCCCTGGGCGTACGGGCGGCGGAACGGGGGCGCCGTACGGTCGTCCTCACCATCGACCCCGCCCGCAGGCTGGCCCAGTCGATGGGCCTGACGGAGCTGGACAACACCCCGCGCGAGGTGCCGGGGATCGACCGCTCGGCGGGCGGCGCGCTGCACGCCATGATGCTCGACATGAAGCGCACGTTCGACGAGATCGTCGAGGCGCACGCGGACCCGGGCCGGGCCCGCGCGATCCTGGAGAACCCGTTCTACGAGTCGCTGTCGGCGGGCTTCGCGGGCACCCAGGAGTACATGGCGATGGAGAAGCTCGGGCAGCTGCGGGCCCGCGACGAGTGGGACCTGATCATCGTCGACACCCCGCCGAGCCGTTCCGCGCTCGACTTCCTGGACGCGCCGAAGCGCCTCGGGTCGTTCCTCGACGGCACGTTCATCCGGATGCTGTCCGCCCCGGCGAAGGCGGGCGGGCGCGCGGGGATGAAGTTCGTGCACCTGGGGATGGCCGGGCTGTCGATGTTCACGGGCGCGCTGAACAAGCTGCTGGGCGCGGGGCTGCTGCGGGACGTGCAGACGTTCGTGGCGGCCATGGACACGATGTTCGGCGGCTTCCGCACGCGCGCCGACGCCACGTACCGGCTGCTCCAGGCCAACGGCACCGCCTTCCTGGTGATCGCCGCGCCGGAACGGGACGCGCTGCGCGAGGCCGCGTACTTCGTGGAACGCCTCGCCGCCGACCGCATGCCCCTCGCGGGCCTGGTGCTCAACCGCGTGCACGGCGGCGGCGCCGCCGCACACCTCAGCGCGGAACGGGCGCTGGCGGCGGCGGAGGGCCTGACCGAGGGCCTGGAGGAGGGCGGCCGTACGGACGGGGGACTGGACGGCGAACGGGACGCGGAACGCGGGGGCCCGGGGCGGGAGGACGCCGGTGGGGAAGCCCCCGTACGGGCGGGCCCGGCACGGGAGGACGTGCGGGCGGAGCCTGGAGCGAAACGATCCGCCGCAGACCCGGAGCGGGCCGAGGCGACGGCGGGCACGCCCGGCGGACCGGACGGTGCGGCCGGGGACGCCGCCCGGGACGGGGCGGAACGCCTGACCGCGGCGCTGCTGCGCCTGCACGCCGCACGCATGCGCGTGCTCGCACGCGAGCGTCGCACGCGGGACCGGTTCGCGGCGCTGCACCCGGAGGTGCCCGTCACGGAGGTCGCCGCGCTGCCCGGCGACGTGCACGACCTGGCGGGTCTGCGCACGATCGGCGAACGGCTCGCGGAGTCGACGGAGGGACCGGGAGGACCGGCGGGGCCCGCGGACGCGGGGCCGGGCGGTCCGGGCGGTCAGCCCGCCGCTACGGCGTAGGTGTCGTAGTCCTCCTCCATCGAGTCGAGGTCCATGGGCAGTCCGCCCGTGTCCCGCTCGTACTCGGAGCGCGCCGTCTCCAGCAGCCTGCGCCACGAGGTGACCGTCGGACGCCGACGCAGCAGTGCGCGCCGTTCCCGCTCGGTCATCCCTCCCCACACGCCGAACTCCACCCGGTTGTCCAGGGCGTCCGCGAGGCACTCCGTACGCACCGGACATCCGGTGCAGACCGCCTTGGCGCGGTTCTGGGCCGCGCCTTGCACGAACAGTTCGTCCGGATCGGTGCTGCGGCAGGCCGCCTTCGTACTCCAGTCGGTTACCCAGCTCATTGCCGGTGCCGTCCTCTCCCGAATCGAGGCTCCCCCACGGCGGCGAACGGCATATTCACCGTTGCCAGTTGAGGACGTTACGGAAGGCGAGCAGGGTGCAACACCCCCGGGGGGCCCAATCTTGAATGGCCCGAACGGACTATGGGTGCGCGACAGATCACCCACCGGAGTGACGTGGCGGCGAGCTGAACGTTCCGCCAGGTACGACGCGGCGCGACGAGCGCGGAAGTCGCACGTCAGCCAGGGGTGTTCGGAGAGTGAAGCGCAGGCGCCGGGGCGCAGGTGTTCCAGAGTATGCGAACAGGTGCGCCCCTGTCCGGAGAACGGCGCACTCCTGTGCGCCGGTGGCGCGCGACCAATGCGCGGGGCCGTGCGCCGGGACGCCGCTGAGTGAGCCTCAGCCCCACGGTTGTGCCCGCCGGGCACGGCTCAGCGCCGCACGGCGGCGGCGTACGTCAACGGGCGCCGTACGTCAGCCCGCGCCCGTACGGCCCCCGGCGCACGCAGACCCGCGTACGGCCGCCCCACGGCGCGCCTGTGCGACGGCCCGCGCCCGGAGACCCGGGACGGTGCCGCTCCCGCCCGCCGCGCCCGCGCTCAGCTCCGCGTGTGCCGGAGCCGTGCTCCGAACCAGCGGGCCCTGCGTTGGAGGATGCGGGGGATTCCCAGCGCGGAACTCCGCGCGGGTCGGTCCAGGGGACCACCGGCGCGCCGTACGGAACGTCGCCCCCTCGGAGCGATGCGCCTGCGCGCCACGTCACGATAGTCGTGCGTCCAGCCCATACCCCGGACTCTGCCCCTGCCCCAAGGTCGGTAACCGCGCCCGCGCCACGCTTTCGGCCTATGTCGCGGGCACATGTGCGACGCCCGGACCGCGCCCCGTGGGCGCTTGATGACGGGCCGTCACACGGCCCTGTCAGCGGTCCGGTTCCGGGTCCCGCAGCCAGTCGATCAGCTCGCCGGAGAACGCCGCCGGGTCCTCCTCGTGCGGGAAGTGCCCCAGCCCGTCGAACAGCCGCCAGCGGTACGGCGCCTCCACGTACTTCCCCGACCCCGCCGCGCTGCGCGTCCGCAGCACCGGGTCGAGCGAACCGTGCAGGTGCAGCGTCGGGACCCGCACCGGCCGCTTCATCCGCCGGTTGAACTGGATGCCGTCCGGCCGGGCCATCGAGCGCACCATCCAGCGGTACGGCTCCACCGAGCAGTGCGCCGTCGACGGGATGCGGATGGCCCGCTCGTACGCCGCCACCGCCGCGTCGTCGCCCGCCAGCTGCTCGCGGCGCGGCCCCGACCACTCCCGTACCAGCCTGCCCGCCAACGCGCCGTCGTCCGCGACCAGTTGACGCTCCGGCAGCCACGGCCGCTGGAAGCCCCAGATGTACGAGCCCGCCGCCGTCTGGCGTACGTCCCCGAGCATCGCCGCCCGCCAGCGCCGCGGGTGCGGCATCGACGCCACCGCCAGCCGACGGATCAGCTTCGGCCGCATCACGGCCGCCGTCCACGCCAGATAGCCGCCGAGGTCGTGCCCGACCAGCGCCGCGTCCGGCTCACCGAGGGAACGGATGACGCCGGTGACGTCCAGCGCGAGGTTCGCCGGGTCGTAGCCACGCGGCGTACGGTCGCTGCCGCCCACCCCCCGCAGGTCCATCGCCACCGCGCGGTAGCCCGCGTCGGCCAGCGCGGGCAGCTGCTCCCGCCACGTCCACCAGAACTGCGGGAAGCCGTGCAGCAGCAGCACCAGCGGCCCCTCGCCCATCTCGGCGATGTGGAACCTGGCCCCGTTGGCCGCCACGTCCCGGTGGACCCAGGGGCCTTGGAGCCGTACGGGATCTGCGGAGCTGTCGGGGAGCGTCATACCGAAGAGCGTGTCACAACGTCCGGCTTGTCGAGGCTCGGACCCGGGCGCACGTCGGCGCCGACGGTGAGCGGGCGCGGGTGCGGCTTGACGTTCGACAGCACGGCCGCGGACTCCTTCGCCGAGGCGATCGAACGCTTCGGCGGCTCGATGCGCTTCAGCACGATCTTCGCCACCAGCCCGAGCAGCAGGGCCAGCACGATGAACGCGCCACCCACGATCAGGAACGACCACGCGAGCCCGAGCCCCAGGTTGTGGATGCCGTACGCCGCGGCGAAGCTCAGCACCGGCAGCGAGAAGAGGACCAGCACCCCGGCCACGACCAGGGCACCGCTGCCGATCGCCCCGCGCTTCACGTCCTGCCGCAGCTCGGCCTTCGCCAGCGCGATCTCGTCGTGCACGAGTGCGGACAGCTCGGTCGTGGCCGAGGCGACCAACTGGCCGAGGCTGCGGCCGTCGTCGGCTGCGCTCATCGGTGTCTCCCTGTCTCTCTGTTCTTCGTCTCTCTGCCCTGGATGCCCGGGTCCACCCCCCGGCCGTCCGACGCGCGGTGACGTTCCTCCAGCGGGGCGGCGCCCGTCGGTTACCCGTCGGTCAGATCATGCCGGACCATCATCGTCCGTCGAGCCCCCGCCCGTTGCCACTTCGGCGGCCCGACCGCCGCGCGGGCGGGCGGTGGTGGCGCGGGCGGTGGTGCCCTCGGGCACGACCGTACGCGCTGTCCGTACCGCCGGGGGCGCCCCACGCCCCGTCAGCGCCGGTGTCGGTGTCGGTGTCGGCGTCAGGGGGAAGCGGAAGGGGCACCCGGGCGTACGGCCTGTGGCGGCCGTACGCCCGGATGCCCCTGTGGTGCCGCGACCCGGGGGTCGCCGCTCCCGCCGTACGGGCCCGGTCAGTCCTCGCTGGCCGCGCCCGGCAGCTTGGCCTGGATGAGGTCCATCACCGACGAGTCGGTCAGCGTGGTGACGTCGCCCAGGGCGCGGTTCTCCGCCACGTCGCGCAGCAGCCGCCGCATGATCTTCCCGGAGCGCGTCTTCGGCAGCTCCGCCACCGGCAGGATGCGCTTCGGCTTGGCGATCGGCCCGAGCTGCTTCGCCACGTGCTGCCGCAGCTCGTCGACGAGACCTTCCTCCGCCGCGGCCTCGCCGCGCAGGATGACGAACGCGCAGATCGCCTGCGTCGTCTGCGGGTCGGTCGCGCCGACCACGGCCGCCTCGGCGACCTTCGGGTGCGCGACGAGCGCCGACTCGACCTCCGTGGTGGAGATGTTGTGCCCGGACACGAGCATCACGTCGTCCACCCGGCCCAGCAGCCAGACGTCGCCGTCGTCGTCCTTCTTGGCGCCGTCGCCCGCGAAGTACTTGCCCTCGAAGCGCGACCAGTACGTGTCCAGGAACCGCTGGTCGTCACCCCAGATCGTACGGAGCATCGACGGCCACGGCTCCGTGAGCACCAGGTAGCCGCCGCCCCCGTCGGGCACCTCCCGCGCCTCGTCGTCCACGACGGTGGCCGAGATGCCCGGCAGCGGCACCTGCGCCGAACCCGGCTTGGCCGTGGTCACGCCCGGGAGTGGGCTGATCATGATGCCGCCGGTCTCCGTCTGCCACCAGGTGTCCACGACGGGCGTACGGTCGCCGCCGATGTGGTGCCTGTACCACACCCACGCCTCCGGGTTGATCGGCTCGCCCACCGAGCCGAGCACGCGCAGGCTGCTCAGGTCGAACTTCGCGGGGATCTCGTCGCCCCACTTCATGCACGCCCGGATCGCGGTCGGCGCGGTGTAGAGGATCGTGACGCCGTACTTCTGCACGACCTCCCACCAGCGGCCCTTGTGCGGGGTGTCGGGGGTGCCCTCGTACAGCACCTCGGTGGCGCCGTTGGCGAGCGGCCCGTAGACGATGTACGAGTGGCCCGTCACCCAGCCGACGTCGGCCGTGCACCAGTAGACGTCGGTCTCCGGCTTCAGGTCGAAGACGGCGTGGTGGGTGTAGGCGACCTGCGTGAGGTAGCCGCCCGTGGTGTGCAGGATGCCCTTCGGCTTACCGGTGGTGCCCGAGGTGTAGAGGATGAACAGCGGGTGCTCCGCGTCGAACTGCTCCGGCGTGTGCTCCTCCGACTGCCGGTCGACGACCTCGTGCCACCACACGTCGCGGCCCTCGGTCCAGGCGACGTCCTCCTGCCCGGTGCGCCGTACGACCAGCACGTTCCCCACGCAGTCCGTGCCCGGCCGCGTCAACGCCTCGTCCACGGCGGGCTTGAGCGCGCTGGCGCCGCCCTTGCGGTAGCCGCCGTCCGCGGTGATGACCAGCTTGGCGTCGGCGTCCACGATGCGGGTGGCGAGCGCGTCCGCCGAGAAGCCGCCGAAGACCACCGAGTGCGGGGCGCCGATACGGGCGCACGCCAGCATCGCGAAGACCGTCTCCGGGATCATCGGCATGTAGATCGCGACCCGGTCGCCCGCCGTGACGCCCAGCTCCAGCAGCGCGTTGGCCGCCTGGGAGACGGCGCGCTGGAGGTCGGCGTAGGTGATCGTGCGGGTGTCGCCGGGCTCGCCCTCGAAGTGCAGCGCGACCCGGTCGCCGTGTCCGGCCTCGACGTGCCGGTCCACGCAGTTGTACGCGACGTTCAGCTTGCCGTCGGCGAACCACTTCGCGAAGGGCGGGTTCGACCAGTCCAGCGTCTCGGTCGGCTCCGTGCCCCAGCTCAGACGGCGCGCCTGCTCGGCCCAGAAGCCCAGCCGGTCGGCACCCGCCTGCTCGTAGGCCGTGGCCTGCACGTTGGCGGCGGCGGCCAGCTCGGCGGGCGGCTCGAACCTCCGCTCCTCCTTGAGCAGATTGGCCAGGCTCTCGTTGCTCACGACTGCTCCCATTCCCGGGTGTCCGATGTGTCCCGGCGCCTAGCTCATCAGCCGGGGTGCCTCGTGACAAGGGCCCTGTGGAAAATTGGTGTAGACCTGTTGCGGCGGCGGCGGCGGTCCGGTCCCGGCCGGTCAGGAGCTGACGCACGGCCACTTCCCGTCCGCGCGCGCGGACAAGGCGGCGGTCCGTACGGGAGTGTCGGCGGCGGCCCGTACGGAGGAGGCGTGCCCGTACGAGCCGTGCGGCACGCGCACCCGGAGGCGGGAGGACGCGACCCGCGCGCGGGTCGCGTCCTCCCCGGACCACCCGGTCAGGGGCATCCCGGTCCCGCGCGCCGCGTACGGGCCGCACCCGGCACCAGGGCCCGGAAGCCGCCCCGTACCTCCTCCGGGTGCACGGGCGTGAACACGGCGGGCCGCCGCGCCGTCCCGTCCGTATGCGTGCCGGTGTCCGGGTGGTCGAGCACGTAGCCCTGGGCCTCGCCGACGTGGAAGTACATGCCGTGCAGTTCGAGGCGGCCCTCCGCCAGACGCCGGGCCACGCACTCGTGCGCGGCGAGGTGTTCGAGCTGCTGCACCACGTTCGTCAGGCAGAGCAGCTCCGTGCCCTCCAGCTCGCGGGTCGCCAGCCGCGGCGCCGCGCCGCCCTGGGCGGCCAGCCGCCGCACGCTCGGCGCGCCGTGGCGCAGCCAGCGGCCCAGCGGTGTGCCGGGGCCGCCCGGGGCGCCCGCGCCCGCCGCCCCCTCGGTGAGGGCGGAGTGCAGCGCGCCCATCGCGCCGCAGCCCGAGTGCCCGCACACGGTGATGGAACCGACCTTCAGCACGTCGACCGCGTACTCGATCGCCGCCGCCACCGAGTCGTCCGCGCCGTCCTCCCCGGGCAGCGGCACCAGATTGCCCACGTTCCGCACGGTGAAGAGGTCGCCGGGGCCGCTCGACGTGATCATGCTGGTGACCAGGCGCGAGTCCGCGCAGGTGAGAAAGAGCTGCGACGGCTGCTGGCCCTCGCGCGCCAGCCGCGCCAACTCCTCCCGTACGAGGGGCGCGGTGGTCCGCTGGAAGTTCCGTACGCCGCCGAGCAACTGGCCGCGGCGCGGCGTCTGCTCGGCGTGCTCCTCCGGCGGGCTGGTGCACTGGTGGTTCCGCCAGGGCGTCCAGGGCGAGCAGCTGTGCGCGGCGTCCGGCTCGGCGATCTGCCTGCCGGAACGGCTCGTCAGCCGCGCGCTCCCGCCCTGCGCCTCGTGGGCCGCGCACCACTCCTGGAGCGTCTCGAAGGCGGCGTGGTCCATGAACGACCCGTCTACCTCCACCACCGCGTCCGCCCCCTCGGGCACCTGGCCGAGCGTACGGCTCAGCCGGGGCACCGCCAGGAACGTCAACTGCCCGCGCACCCGGACCCGGTGGACCCCGTCCGCCACCTCGGAGGTGACGCGCGTACGGGTGAGCCGCCGCAGCGCCAGGACGACCGCCACCGCGCCGCCGATCGCGATGCCCTCCAGCACGCCGAGCAGGACCACCCCGAGCGTGGTCGCCGCGTGCACCAGTGACTCGCGGTGCCGGGTGACCGTACGGATGTGGGTGATGCTGACCATCTGCACGCCGACGACCATCACCAGCGCGGCCAGCGCGGCCAGCGGGATCAGCTCCAGCACTCCCACCAGCAGCCCGGCGGCGAGCAGCACCCACACGCCGTGCAGGATCGCGGAGTTGCGGCTGACGGCGCCCGCCGCCACGTTCGCCGTGCTGCGCACGGCGACCCCGGCGACCGGCAGCCCGCCGAGGGCGCCGGACACGATGTTGGACATGCCGAGGCCGCGCAGCTCGCGGTCGAAGTCGGTGGTGGGGACCCGTTCGTCCCCGGTGCGCTTCGCCGTCAGCTTGTCCACGGCCACGGCGGAGAGCAGCGTCTGCACGCTCGCCACCAGGGCGACCGTCAGCACGGCCGCGATCATGCCGAACACGGGCCCGTCCGGCGCCTCCGGCAGGGCGTGGCTGCGCCAGGACGGCAGGTGCACCAGCGGCACGCTCATCCCGGAGAGCACGGCGACGGCGGTGGCCAGGGTGACCGCCGCGAGCGCGGCGGGCACGCCGCGGACGACCTTGCCGAGGACACCGCCCGGCGCCCACCGCTGCCGCAGCCGCGGCCAGCCGAGGAGGACGACCACGGTCACCGTGCTGACGGTGAGGGCGGCCGGGTGCGGGTCGGCCAACTGGCCCGGCAGCGCCAGGGCGTTGTCGATCGCGGACTCGGCCGGGTCGCCGCCGAGCACGATGTGGACCTGGGCGAGCGCGATGGTGACGCCGATGCCCGCCAGCATGCCGTGGACGATCGCCGGGCTGACCGCCAGCGCGGAACGGGCCACGCGCAGGAAGCCCAGGGCGAGCTGGGCGAGTCCGGCGACGACGGTGAGGGCGCAGGTGGCCCGCCACCCGTACACGTGGATGAGGTCGGCGGTCACGATCGTGAGCCCCGCCGCGGGCCCGCCGATCTGGAGGGGGGAGCCGCCGAGCCGACCGCCGACGATCCCGCCGACGGCGGCGGCGACCAGCCCCGCCTGGAGGGGCGCGCCGGCGGTGAGCGCGATGCCCAGGGACAGCGGCAGGGCGATGAGGAAGACGGTCACGGACGCGGAGAGGTCCGCTGCGTTCAGAGGGGCGGGTTTGCCGAGGGGGCCGCGGGTGGCGGTGCGGGCGGGGGTGTGGGCGGACATGGGTCCGTCATCTCCTCCGGAAGCGCGTCACGGGACACAGCTGATTTATCACTTCAAGTCTCAGTAAACGGTTCGTAATGGAGCGTAAAGACTTGGAGAAGTCGATGGCGATGGCTGCGGCTGATCTTCCGCCCAAGGAGTGAATAAGTATGAAGATCGGCTTGTTGTCCCGGTTTCTCACCTCAGGCATGCCACTTTGGTTCCGCAAAAGTGCGCTTGTCATACAAGTCATATGAATGAGGTGAGTCATGACAGCCAGTCGGCGCTGGGCCGCGTACACGGCGGCACTGACCGCACTGACGACGATCCTGGCCGGGTGTGCCAGCGGCAAGGACGAGGGCGAGAGCACCGGCGGTGACCTGAAGGCCGCCCCCGACGCGCAGGCCGAGGGCCGCAACGCGGGTCCGCCCCCACGCCTCCTCGGCGACGGCTCCACCTCCGTCACCGGCGCGCAACCCCACCAGCCGACCCCACGGAAGCTCCAACCCGGCGAGAAACCACCGCAGTTCGTCGTCTTCTCCTGGGACGGCGCCGGAGAGGACGGCAACGCCCTCTTCTCCCGCTTCCGCGAGGTCGCGAAGAAGAACGACATCTCCATGACGTACTTCCTCAGCGGCATCTACCTGCTCCCCGAGAAGGAGCGCGAGCGCTACCGCGCCCCCGGCCACGACGCCGGAGCCTCGGACATCGGCTACCTCCGCGACCGCAACATCCGGTCGACGCTCCGCCAGCTCCGCGGCGCCTGGCTCGACGGCAGCGAGATCGGCACCCACTTCAACGGGCACTTCTGCGGCCCCGAAGGTGTCGACAGCTGGTCCACGGAGGACTGGAAGAAGGAGATCGGCCAGGCCAAGTGGTTCGTCAAGAACTGGCGGACGACGACCCGTTGGACCGACGAGAAGGCGCTCCCCTTCGACTACGAGAAGGAACTCGTCGGCGGCCGCACTCCTTGCCTGGAGGGCCGCAAGAACCTCCTCCCGGCCGCGAGGGAGATGGGGTTCCGCTACGACTCCAGCGGCAACGGCACCCAGGTCTGGCCCGGCAAGGAGAAGGGCCTGTGGGACGTGCCGCTCCAGCAGGTGCCCATGCCGGGCCGCGCGTTCGAGACGCTGTCCATGGACTACAACTTCCTGGTCAACCAGTCCGGGACGGTCAACGGGCCCGCCGCGATGCACGACACGTACGAGAAGCAGATGTACGACGGGCTGATGCGCGGCTTCCGGCGGGCGTACGAGGGGAACCGCGCGCCGATGATCGTCGGCAACCACTTCGAGCAGTGGAACGACGGCATCTACATGGACGCCATCGAGGACGTGATCGAGGACACGTGCGGCAAGAAGGACGTCCGCTGCGTCTCGTTCCGGCAGCTCGTCGACTGGCTCGACGCGCAGGACCCGAAGACGCTCGCCAAGCTCCGTACGCTCGAGGTGGGCGAGAAGCCCTCCGGTGGCTGGCAGCAGTTCCTCGCGCCAGGGAAGAAACGTTCCGCCTCGGCGCCGCCGAGCGCCTGAGCACGCGTACCCGGCGCGGATCCCGTGCCGGTGCGGCGGCCGTCCGCACCGGCACGGGGCCCGGTGGTGCGGACGGCCGCACGGCCTCAGGCCGGCTGCGCCGCCGCGTGCTCCCGCAGGACGAAGCCGGGGTCGACCTGGGCGGCGAGGTCGGCACCGGTCTTCGCGTTGCCCCAGCTCTCCGCGTTGCGCAGGTGGAAGTGGACCATCTGCCGCGTGTAGCGGTCCCAGTCGCGCCGCGCGTACGACGCGTCCGCCGTCTCGTGCAGGACGCCGAGGGCCAGCTTGTTCGTGTCCTCCAGCTCCGCCAGCGGGCGGGGGCGCCCCTTCTCCATCGCGCGGACCCAGTCCGAGTGCCCGAACGTGACCAGCAGGTCGTCACCCACCTCGTCCTGGAGGAAGGCGAGGTCGTCGGGGCTCTGCACCTTGTTGCCGACGACCTGGAGCGCGACGTCGAAGTCGCTCGCGTACTCCTTGTACTGCCGGTAGACGGCGATGCCCTTCCGGGTCGGCTCGGCCACCAGGAACGTCATGTCGAAGCGCGTGAACATCCCGGAGGCGAACGAGTCGCTCCCCGCCGTCATGTCGACCACCATGAACTCGTCGCGCCCGTCGACCAGATGGTTCAGGCACAGCTCCACCGCGCCGACCTTCGAGTGGTAGCAGGCCACCCCCAGGTCCGCCTCGGTGAACGGGCCGGTCGCCAGCAGCCGTACGGTGCCGCCCTCCAGGGGGACGGCGCGGGCGCACGCGTCGTAGACCGGGTTCTCCTCCATGACGCGCAGCAGCCGGGAACCCTCGCCGGGCGGGGTCGTCTTGATCATCGTCTCGGCGGACATGATCCGCCGGTTGTCGCCGCGCAGGTACTCCTTGATCAGGGGGAGATGGGCCCCCAGCGAGGGCAGTGCGGCGGACGTGTCCTCGGTCAGTCCCAGGGCGGCGCCCAGGTGTTGGTTGATGTCGGCGTCCACGGCGAGCACGGGGACGCCGTGCGCGGCGAGACGGCGGACGAACAGCGCGGACAGCGTCGTCTTGCCGCTGCCGCCCTTGCCTACGAAAGCGATCTTCATGTTCGTCAGCGTAATCAGGTGAACGCGCTGAGTGGTGACCGCGAGTGAAGAAGACCACTCGATCGTGGTGCCGCGGCGTCCGGCCGGGTGCGTAGGGTCTTACGCATGAGCAACGCCCAGGACCCGCTGGCCCCGTTGGGCGCGCTGCCCGGCGTGGCCGAGGCGGTGGAGTCCGTACGGAAGGCCACCGACCGGCTCTACGGGCACCGCGTGATGCGCCGCCGCAGCAGCGAGGTGAGCGCCGAGGCCGCCCTGCGCGGCGCCCGCGGCTCCGCCGCGCTGGACGGCGCCGACTGGGGGCTCGAAGAGGTGCGGCGGCGCAGCGACTTCGGGACCGAGAGCGAGGCCCGTACGGTCGGCGCGGCGCTCCGGGTGACCGCGGAGGCCGGTCAACTCCTCGACGTGTGGCGGCAGTCGCCGCTGCGCGTCCTGGCCCGGCTGCACCTGGTGGCCGCGGGTGGGGACGCCGCGCGGGACACCGTGGGCAGGCCGCGGCTGGCGGGCGAACCGGTCGACGAGCCGGGCGGGCCCGGTCCCGCGCTGCCGGACGCCGCCGAGGTCTCGGCCCGGCTGGACGGGCTGGCGGAGCTGGTCGTCGCCGGTTCGGCGGCTCCCGCGCTGGTGACGGCGGCCGTGGTGCACGGCGAGCTGCTGACGCTGCGTCCGTTCGGCTCGTACAACGGGGTGGTGGCGCGGGCCGCGGAACGCGTCGTCCTGGTCGGCAGCGGCCTCGACCCCAAGGCGGTGTGCCCCTCGGAGGTCGGGCACGCGGAGGCGGGCGCGGAGGCGTACGGGCGCGGCCTCGCCGGTTACGCCTCGGGCACGCCGGCGGGCATGGCGGAGTGGATCGCCCACTGCGGCCGAGCGGTCGAGCTGGGCGTACGGGAGAGCACGGCGGTCTGCGAGGCGATGCAGCGCGGCGCCGCGTAGGCGGCGGGTGGCGGGCGCCGGACACGACATTGCGGCGGCACCGCTCGGAAGCGGTGCCGCCGCTGGCATGTCCACCGGGTTACCAGTGCGTGCACGAAATTTCGTCCATCAGGTCGGGACTTCGCCCGTCACCTGGTGCGACTGGCCCGAATCGCGGGTCGGCTGCGCGTGGGTGCCCGATATTCATGCTGACGGTCCGTGGGGCCTGGTGCGTACTGCGGAATCCTCCCGGATGCCGTTGGTCTCGCGGGCCGTTGAATCCTTTGTACTCCCGGCGGCCGATGAACGGAACCCCCTGCTGCGGAACTTTACTTTTCCGGGCAAACAGCATGATCGGAGCAATCGACGTCAAGCGGTACGAGTGCGCCGCTTACCGACGTACCACACGGCTCCCGCCGCTGCGGCCGCCGCCGTCACGGCCGCCGCGGCGACGGTCATGGCCGAGCGGGACGGCATGGTGAGGCCGGGCATCCGCTGCTTCAGCCGGACCGGGCGGGAGAAGGTGAGCACGGGCCACTCGCGCGCGAGCGCCTCCTTGCGCAGGGCGCGGTCCGGGTTGACGGCGTGCGGGTGGCCCACGGACTCCAGCATCGGCAGGTCGGTGGCGGAGTCGCTGTACGCGTAGCAGCGGCTGAGGTCGTACCCCTCCGACTCCGCGAGTTCGGCGATGGCCTCCGCCTTGGTCGGGCCGTAGGCGTAGTACTCCACCTCGCCGGTGAAGCAGCCGTCCTCGACCACCATCCGGGTCGCGACCACGCGGTCGGCGCCGACCATCCGCCCGATGGGCTCGACCACCTCCATCCCGGACGTGGAGACGATGACCACGTCGCGCCCGGCGAGGTGGTGCTGCTCGATGAGCGAGGCCGCCTCGTCGTAGATGATCGGGTCGATGAGGTCGTGGATCGTCTCGGCGACGATCTCGCGCACCTGCTGGACGTTCCATCCCCGGCACATCGCGGAGAGGTGTTCCCGCATACGCTCCATCTGGTCGTGGTCGGCGCCGCCGGCCAGGAAGACGAACTGGATGTAGGCGGTGCGTAGGGCGGCTCGGCGATTGATCAGGCCACCTTGATAGAAGGACTTGCCGAAGGTGAGTGTGCTCGACTTCGCGATGACCGTCTTGTCCAAGTCGAAGAACGCGGCAGTACGGGGCAGCGACGGGATTTCCACAGGTTGAGCATAGGCGCCAACCGTTCGGCGTAAGCTCGGGCGCGTTGGTTTGCTTGAGAAGGCCCTCGGGTACACCATGGAAGTCACGGATCGTTCGCGACCGTGCTAACCCGGTCCGACTCCTCCCCCCCGAGTCGGCCGTGGGGACGACCCCCGCTCTCCCCCCCGGCGGGGGTCGTCGCACGTCCGGGCACGTTTCCCGGTCCAAGGGGGCTTCTCCTTCCCGCCCTTCGGCCCTTCGGGCCGTCTTTCGGCGTCTGATCGATCAGTTACTCAGTGTAATCGACGGGCTGCTCTCCGGAAGTCGCTGGTTTGAGCGAGCAAGTTATCCACAACTGCTGAGTTGTCCACAGTTTTCGACCATGATCACCAGCTTTCTCCGGATGCCCGCACGGTGTTTCCCAGCGGGGTCCACGGGATTTCGCGGACCTGTCTTGACATTCGCGGAGGTATTGGATCATGGCCGAAACTATTCTGATCGTCACCGAGGACGCGGACCTTCTCGACGACCTCCTCCGCCTCTGCGCCGCCGCGGGAGCGGAGGCCCGAGTGGCGCACGGGGCACCCGAGAGCCGCGCGGGCCGGGCGGGCTGGGCGAGTTGGACCGCGGCGGAGGCGTGGCGGACGGCGCCGCTGATCCTCGTCGGCGACGACTGCGCCGGAGCGGGGAGCGGCCTCGCGGCGTCGGGCACGGGACCGCCCGGCGGACGACGTAGGGCGGGCGTCCTCCTCGTCGGCCGCGACCTGGACGACTCCGGGGTGTGGGAGCGAGGGGCGTGGATCGGTGCCGAGGGCGTGGTCGTCCTGCCCGACGCCGAGGGCTGGCTGGCGGGCCGCATCGCGGACGCGGCCGAGGGCATCGCGGACCCCGCGCTGACGGTCGGGGTGATCGGCGGCCGGGGCGGCGCCGGGGCCTCCGCGCTCGCGTGCGCGTTGGCGGTCACGGCGGCGGACGCCGGTGCCGGTGCCCGTGCGGGAGCGAGGGCGCGTACGGGCACCGGCGCGGGCCGGAGCGCGATGCTGATCGACGGCGACCCGCTCGGCGGCGGACTCGACGTACTGCTCGGCGGCGAGCGTACGGAGGGGCTGCGGTGGCCCGCCTTCGCGGAGTCGCGGGGACGGGTCGGCGGCGCCGCGCTCGACGAGTCGCTGCCGAAGCTGCACGGCTTGAGCGTGCTCAGCTGGGACCGCGGCGACTCGGCCGCGGTCTCCGGGGACGCGATGAAGTCCGTCCTGGAGTCCGCCCGGCGGCACGCCGGAGTCGTCGTCGTGGACCTGCCCCGGCGGATGGACGAGGCGACCGCCGAGGCGCTCGCCCAACTCGACGTCGGCCTGCTGCTGGTGCCCGCCGAGCTGCGTGCGGTGGCGGCGGCGCACCGGGTCGCGGGCGTCACCAGGATGGTGCTGAAGGACCTGCGGGTGGTGGTGCGCACGCGTACGGGGGCGGGCACGGGACCGGGTGCACGGCGCGGCGGCGCGGGCGCACCGGGCCTGGACGAGGACGAGGTCGCACGGCTGCTCGGGCTCGACCTCGCGGGCGAACTCCCCTGGGAGCCGGGGCTGTTGGAGGCAGCCGAGCGGGGTCGGCCCCCGGGCTCCGCGGAGTCGGGCGCGTTCGCCCGCTTCTGCCGTGCCTTCTGGGACCGGTCGCTGGCGGCCTGCGGTGGCGCGGGGGGTGCGGTCGTATGAGCCGGGTCGGACCCGATTCCACGCAGGGGCACCGCCCGGCCACGGTCGGTGTGCGAACGGACGCCGGTCCAGGGGCCGTTGAGCTGTGCGGACCTCAGGAACCAGCCACCGGGCCCGCGCTGCTGGACGCCGTACGGGTGCGCCTGGCGGAGACCGGGGCCGAGCCGACCCCGGCACGGGTGGCCGCCGCACTGCGGTCGCAGGGGCGGCTGCTCGGGGACCGCGCGGTGCTGCGGGTGGTGCAGACGTTGCGTTCGGAGATGGTCGGCACGGGGCCGCTGGAACCGCTGCTGGCTGACCCGGAGGTCACCGACGTCCTGGTCACCGGGCCGGAACAGGTGTGGGTCGACCGGGGCGACGGCCTGGAACGCACCGGCATCCGCTTCCCGGACGCCGCGTCCGTGCGCCGCCTCGCCCAGCGGCTCGCCACGTCGACCGGGCGGCGCCTCGACGACGCGCGGCCATGGGTCGACGCCCGGCTGCCCGACGGGACCCGGATGCACGCCGTGCTCCCGCCGGTGGCCGTCGGGGCCACCTGCCTGTCGCTGCGGGTGGTGCGCCCCCGGGCCTTCCGGCTCGACGAGCTGATCGCCGCGGGCACGGTGCCGCCCGGCGGGGACCGGCTGCTCGGGGCGATCCTGAACGCGCGGCTGTCGTTCCTGGTCAGCGGCGGCACGGGCTCCGGCAACCCAGAACCGAGTTCAAGACACCCCTAGGTGAATGTCACGGTGGGTCACCGGTCTCCGGAGTGACCGCCCTTGCCCGCAACACGCCCCTGACCACGTGAAACGGCCCCGGCCGCGCGCGGTGGGCGCGGCCGGGGCCTCGTGCTCGGGAGAGGTCAGCTCGGGACGATGAAGCCGCGCCGCGCGTGCCCGCCAGCTGGCAGCGTCGGAGCGTTCTCCGCCTCGTCGATCAGCGCGTCAAGCACTTCGCCGGTGATGTCGCGGCGGAGCGCTGGCTCGGCCCGGTCGAAGATGGCCCACTCCCCATCCGGGTCGCCCGCGTTCACGGGCGCGGCAACCCCCGGCCGTCCCATGCGGTGCAGCATCCTCTGCACCCGGCACGCTTCGGCTTCGGTCACGTCATCCCTCCTTGCCTCTGGTTCGGCAGACCCTACGCGCCCGACGTGACGGGCGGCTGCGGTGTCGGCATGGGCCGGATCGCGCACTCCGGCGCGTGCTGGCACTTCGCGGCGACCGGGACGGCGCCGTCGTCGGGCGCGCGCCACAGCTCCGGGTCGACGGTGTACCCGGCCTGTTCGATCGCGGCGCGGGTCCGGTCGAGGATCGCCGGGTCGTAGTGCGTGGGGTCGTAGCCGGGGTGGTGGTCGACGAACCGGCCGTGGCGGGCGCACAGGTCGCGGTAGAGGGCGGTGTGCAGGATCAGGGCGTGCCAGCCCTCGTCGACCGTGCGGGAGGGCGCCAGGGGCAGGTCGTACTGGGCGCCGGCGGCCACGAACTTGGCGGCCTCGCCGACGACGCGCCGGGCGGTGGGCTCGTCCATGCCGGGGTTGTTGTCGCGGATGGTGACCAGGACGCGGGTCATCTGGTCGGTGGAGAGCAGTGCATCGGTCATGTGCGTTCCTCTCTCGGTGGGTTGTGCTGTGCGGGTCCCGTGCGCGGCGTACGGCTACCGCTGTGCGCCGGGCACAGGGGCGGTCATCAGAGGAAGATCGTCCTGTGGCAGTTGCGGCAGACCATGCGGTCGTTCCGCTTGTCCCAGTCGCAGGGCCTGCCGGTGACGCGGCACATGAGCTTCCTCTCGGTCGGTGGGTGGTGCCCGCTCCCCGGCCGCGCGCGGTGGTCAGCGCGGCCGGGGGCGGGATGGGGTTCCGCCGCGCCGCGGGGGAGCACCACGGCGGAACCGATCTCGGGCCCGGTCAGCCGGGCGTGCTGTAGATCAGCAGCGGTATGAGCACCGCGGCGACGGCGGCCACGTACAGGACTTGAGCCACCACCTGCCTCACCGCGGCCTCCCCTCCGTGGCTCGGCGCCGGGCGGGTAGTTCCTCGCGGAACGCCAGCCGGTACGAGCCGCGATCGAAGCGGAGCAGCTTGTCGAGGCTGGCCTTCCGCAGGTCCCGCACGGTGTGCGTCTGCCCGTCGACGAGGACCAGGTCGCCCACGCGGATCGAGTCGCAGTCGACCGTCAGCGGGACCCAGTCCGTACGCCCCGGGGGCGGCTCGGGGAAGCGCAGGGTGGACGGCTTCGCGCGCGGCGCGGCCAGGTGCGGTTGGCGCGGCTCGCGGAGCGGCACGTCGGCCTCGGCCAAGAGCTTGTAGACGAGGTGCATGCTCCGGCCGGTGGCGCGGATGATTGCGGCGACGGTGTGCCCGGCGAGGTACGCGGCGACGACCTTGTCCCGTACGTGCGCCCGGTCTTCGCCCATCAGGCGGACGGTGGGCGGGATGCGCGGCACGTCCAGCGGCGCGGCCGTCACCGCGTACCCCGTCGGGCGTCGATGTCGTCGAGGAGGCCGACGAGCCAGTCCGGGGCGTACGGGCCCGTGGCGCGGATGCGGGCGCAGGGCAGGCAGCCGTACGCGGAGCCGCCCGGACCGGACCCGGTCTCGACGATTGCGATGGTGACCCGTTCGTCGACCCAGGCGTGGCACCTGTCGCACTCCCCGCCCGGCTGGATGCCGCTCCCGGCGGTCATCGGGTGACCGCCGCGGCGGCGGGGTGCGACGCCAACTCGGCGGCGAGTGCCGCCGCCTCCCCCTCGTAGGTGGCGTTCGCCAACTGCCGGGCGAGCGCGCCGCACACGTCGCACTCCGGCGCGGATTCGCCCTCCGCGGGGGCGGTCGAACTCGTATGGTTCTGCACGTCGATGCTCCTCGGAAGCGTCGGCCAAGCCCCGGACCGTTCGCGCGGTCGCGGGGCACCGTTCGCTCATGGAAGCGGCGCACGTGGGGTCCAGGGAGGTGCCCGGGGAGGGGCCAGAGGGGGGCCTGCGGGGTAGCTTGACCCCATGCAGAACGCCGACCCACGCGAGCAGTTCGGCGTCTACCTGGCCGGACTCCGCAAGCGCGCGGGTCTCTCGCAGCGGTCGCTCGCCCTGCGTCTGTGCGCCGCGTCCGGGATCAGTACCCTCACGCGGAACGAGGTGTCGCGGTGGGAGCGCGGCGGGCGCATCCCGGATGCGTGGCTGGCCGCGCTGGCGCACGTCCTCGGGGCGCCGCTGCGTGAGTTGGAGCAGGCCGCCGCGTACGCCCGTGGTGAGGGCGCGACGCTGCCGGGGGCCGCGGCCACCCTCGCGGACCTGCTGCCCGGCGGCGACACCCTGGAGCGTCTGTCGGTGCCCGCCGGTCGCCGGATTGCCCTCCCCGAGGTGCACGGGCTGGCGGCCCGCGTGCACGGGCTACGGCTCGCCGACGATGTACTCGCGGGCGGGGACCTGATCGCGCCCGCGGTCCGCGAACTCCGCTCGGCCGTACGTCTGTTCCGCGAGTCCAGCCACGACGAGGACACCGGCCGGGCACTGCTCGTGCAGATCGGGGAGCTGGGGCAGATCGCCGGGTGGATCGCGTCGGACGCTGGCCGCGGCGACGACGCGGAGCGCGCGTACGAGCTGGGGCTCACGGCGGCGCGGCAGGCCGGGGACGCACCGCTGGTGGCACAGCTCGCCGGGAGCCTCGGCTACCACCTGTCGAACAACGGCCGTACGCGCGAGGGCCTTGCGCTGGCGACGGCCGCCGTCGTCGAGGCGGGCCCGGACGCCCCGGCGAAGACGCGCGCCCTGTTCTTCGACCGGGCCGCGTGGGCGCACGCGCAAGCAGGGCAGCAGCAGCCCGCCCTTCGCGCGCTCGGCCAGGCGCACGCCGCGCTCGACAACGCCGACGACGAGCCTGCCCCGTCGTGGGCGTACTGGGTGAACCGTGAGGAGTTGGAGGTCATGGACTCCCGCGTGTTCACCGAGCTGCGCCGGCCGCTGCGTGCCGTGCCCCTGCTCCAGGACGTGTTGGGCCGGTACGACGCCACCCACGCCCGGGAGGTGGCGCTGTACCGGTCGTGGCTGGCGGTGGCCCTGGCGGACGCGAACGAGCCGGAGCAGGCCGCAGAGCAGGCGCAGCACGTCATCGCTGCCTCGGGGGACATGTCGTCGGAGCGTACGACTGAGCGGGCCCGTGTCGTGCTCCGGCGCCTGGCGGACTTCGAGGACGTACCCGAGGTGCGCGAAGTGCTGACCGATCACGGACACCTGCTCGTGCCGGGGCCTGGCTGACCCCGGACGCGCCGAAGCGCCCCCGCCCTCCCGAAGGAGAGCGGGGGCGCGCGTACGTATGCGGCGGGTCAGGGTTCGTCTGCCGTGCGGATCAGGTCGGCGTCGCCCGGGTCGGCCGGTTCCGGCGGGACCGCGCCCAACACGATGATCGCGGCGCGCAGTTGCCGTACGTACCGGCGCAGCGCCCGTACGAGCCGGGTCTGCTCGCCCGCCAGATCGGCCAGGGACTCCAGCGCCGTCCCGGCCGCCGCCTCCGCCGGGTCTCCGCGCCCCCGGGAGATCCACGCCACCGCGACCGCGACCACGCCGCCCACCAGGACGTTGGCGAAGCTGACCAGCTCAGATCCCATGGCGGCCGCCTCTCTCGGGCCCGGACGCCGCGGCCAGCCTGCACCGCACCAAGCTCAACTCGCGGCGCTGGGCGAGGATCTTCCGCGTCGCCGCCGCCAGGATCGCCAGCAGGCCCGGCGTCACCGCCCAGGTGATGCCGGAGTACCAGCCCTGCGGGTACGCGTCCACGGCACGCGCCGTGGTGTAGGCGAGCGCCCACCACGCGGGCGGGGCCGCCGCCGCGCCCCACCCCCACCAGTCCCTCCGGCCGGGCCGGGTCGCGGCCACGACGGACAGGGCGCCGGAGGTGATCCACACGGCGCCCCACCCGGCGATCGGCATGATGTTGGTCAGGGCCTCGACGCCGCGTACGGTCCCGTACCGCGGGTCCTCGACGAGGCCGATGCCGTAGTTGATCCAGCCGAGCCCGCACAGCAGGAGGGCGGCGCCGCGGTAGCTCAGGCGGTGCCCCAGCCGCCGTACCGCCGCCCGCACGTCACACCCCCCGCGTACGGCGGGGGGTGTGCTTCGCACCCCATCCGGCGACGCCGGTGATGGCGGCCGGGACGAGCGCGAGCACGAACGGTTCGAGGACGTCCGGGAGGCTGCTGACCAGCCCGGCGTTGTCCTGGACGGCGGTGAGCATCGCGAGCAGGCCGGTACTCCCGAGGTACGCGGCCGCCGTGCTCGCCTTGACCTTGGTCTCGATCGGTTCGGACATGGGGTTCTCCTTCAGTCGACGAGGTCGAAGCCGTGCTTGCGGCCGAGCTTGGTGGCGGAGTCGCGGCCGGGGATGCCGTCGGCGCCCTCGCCCGGCTTCCGGCCGCGGTAGCCCAAGCGCTCCTGCCACTCGGACGTCGCGGTCAGGGTGGCCGTGCCGAAGTGGCCGTCCAGGAGCTGCTTGGCGAGGAGGCCCTCATCGACGAGCGCCGCCTCATACGTACGGACACCGGAGTAGGTGACGGGCTGGCCCTTCGCCTTCGGGTTGGAGCGGGCGGCGGCGACCAGCTTCTTCAGCGACACCTTCGGGCGCTTCGGTGCCGGGAGCTGCGGCCGCGGCGTCGGCTTGCCCCCGAGTCGTTCCGCGATCCGGTCGCGCATCCCGTCCATGCCGAAGCCACGCGGGTCGACCTTGCCCGGCTGCCACTCCAGATGCCCGAGCACGGATGCGGCACTCCAGCCGTGCGCCCGGCAGAGCGCGGCGGCGGCCTTCTCGATGGCCTCCAGCTGGGCCGCCGGCCACGGGTCCTCGCCGTCCCCGAGGTTCTCGCACTCGAAGCCGTAGAGACGGGAGTTGCCGTCGGTGTTGGCCTCGTCATCGCGCGGCAGATCCCGTTCGGCGATCACCGCGCGCAGTACGTCGTCGTCCCCGAGGCCCGCGTGGTTGGCGCGGCCGTACCCGACGACGTGCACCGTGCCGTCCTTGGTGATGACGCCGTGGCAGAGCGGGCCGGGCAGGCTGGAATAGCCGTCGCGGCAGATGTCGACCGTGCGCTGGGAGCCCTTGGTCACGGTGTGGTGGATCACGACGCCGTGGACCGGGCCCCAGGCGCCCTGCTTGTTGCGGTTGTGCCGCGCGGCGTCCCCGACGACCTTGACGGTGACGCCCTCGTCGCGCATGGCGTCGACGAAGTTGGTGAAGGTGAGCGGTGTGGCCATGATCAGCCCCCTTCCAGGGCAGGGGTGAGCACCCCGGGCCGGTGTGGCGCGGGGAGTTGAGGAGGGGTCAGGCGTACGCGGTGACGTCCACGTACGCGCCCGCCGCGACGAGCAGGGACGCGGTGACGCGCACGGTGAGCCCGGCTGGCGTACGACTGCCCGGCACCACGGTGAGCGCAGCGCGGCCGACGAGCCCGGCCCCGGCGACCGCCTCGACCCGGTAGCTGGCCGACGGCATCGGCGACGACCACGCGACGGGCTGGTCGTAGACCGCGCCGACCGCGATCAGCGGCAGCGGCATCAGCGCGCGGCGCAGCGTCACGGCGGCCGTCTCGGCGGCGGGGATCGCGGCCGGGTAGGCGATGGCCATGCCGGGCATCACGATCGCGCGCCCGTACCCGGCAGCGTCCGTACCGAGGGTCGCGTTCAGCTCGTCGGCCGCTGCGAGCGCGGCGTCGAGGTCGGTGTAGATGTGCGGGGACCCGGCCACGCGGTAGCAGGCCATGACCTGATCACGGGAGAACGCCACGAGTCGCCCCCTCTCAGGCCGCGTAGCCGTACGCCAGCAGGCCCGTGTTCCCGCCGAACGCCGCCGCGGTGAACCCGGCGCCGGAGACGGTGGGCGGGGTCGACATTCCCGTGTTGGTGTCGCCGAAGCCCGGCGCGACGCCGGAGCCTGCGCCCATCGAGCCCTCCCCGGCGATGCTGGGCATGGTCGTGGCCTTCACCATGATCCCGAGGTAGTGCAGGCCCTCGTACGTCGTGGTGTACGAGCTGGCCGTGCCCGCCGTGGTCTGCGCGATCGCGAGGGTCTTGACGGTCGACGCGGCCCACGCCGTCGTGGTCTGGTCGGCGCTGCGGGCGAGGGCCTTGCGGTCCTTGTCGTGCAACGTGAACCAGTAGTTCGTCGGCGTCCCCGCGGCAGTGCCGCCGGAGACGAACGAGATGCTGCTGATGGCCACTCCCTTGGGCAACCACACCGGCACGAGGTACAGCACGCCCGAGGTCATCGCGGCGGACGACGTCCCCACGCGCAGCCGCGAAGTCGTCTCGTACCGGCTCGGCGGGCGCATCGCGTCTTCGAGGGCGCCCTGCCCCGAGTCGAACGGCGACGTCGCGGTGGGCGTCGTCGTGGCGTCCGCGATCGAGCCGGTGTTGCCGTACCGGCGGGCGTCCGTCACGGTGCTGGTGAGGCTGACTCCGGCGAGCGTCGTGCCCTTCGCTCGAACGTTCCGTACGACCGGGCGGGCGGTGTTGGTGGAGACCTGTACGCCGTAGCCGGTGAGGTCGTGCAGGTCGCAGTCGTCGATGACGATGTCCGCGCCGTCCCAGCAGTGCACGCCGTTCGCGGCGGTCCCGGCGATCTGGCAGCGGGAGACGGTGACGTCCGTCGCGGTGGCGGCCGGTGTCGAGCGCGAGTCGATCGTGATCCCGGCGCCGCCGGAGCCGTTGACCTCGCTGTCGGTGATCTGCCCCCGGCGGGTGCCCAACGTCGAGATGGCGGTCGCGCCCGTGGTGTGCGCGACCACGTCGCTGACGACGTAGTCCTCGACGAACTCGGCGCGTACGGCCTGCTGCCCGACGGATCGCGCGACGACGCGGCCGACGGCCACGTCCTGGACGTAGCCCGTCGCCTCGCCCACGACCTCGACGGCGGCCCCGTACGCGCCGCCGCCCGTCATCGTCACGTCCGAGACGACGACTCCGGCGAGGGGCTGCGACCCGGCGATGGTCGGGCTGGAGCCCCCGGCCGGGGTGCGGTGCGACGCCTTGCTGGAGTCGAGCGTCTGCACCCGTACGCCGCCGCCGCAGTCCCGCGCCTGCACCCCGGAGATGACGCACGACTCCCACGTGTACGCCCCGACGACCCACTGCGCGCAGCCCTCCGCGCGCAGGTCCCGTACCCGAATGTCCCGGTGCGGCTTCCCCGGGGACGCGGAGTGCGAGCCGATCGCGCGCGGCCACGACGTGGTGCCCGGCGTCCCGGACGGTCCGACCGCGCAGCCCTCGATCAGAACGTCCACGCACGGGCAGTCGTCGTACGGCCCGAAGCCACCGAAGTACGCCGAGCCTTTCGCCAAGTCCGGCTGGATGAACTCGCTGAAGTCCCGCCCGCCGGGGTTGTAGTAGCCCAGCCCGCGCACGTTCCGCATCACCGCGTGCCGGACGGCGTTGATCTCGATGCCGTGGTACCCCGACACGTCCCGGATCGTCAGGTCGCGGATGAGGATGTTCTCGGCGTGGCCGAGGGACATGCACATCGCGGACGCGGTGTAGACCGCGCCGCGGCAGTCCCACACGCCGCCCTCGATGACGAGGTCGCCGTGACCGGAGTACCCGCCGTACGCCTGCGCGCTGTCGCCGTTGAGGAGCATCGTGCCGTTCGCGCCGCGGCGGATGGTGGCGCCGGGGGCGAGCGTGAGGCGGGTGCCGCGGCGGATGCGCAGCGGCAGCGTCGCCACCACGTACGTGCCCGGGGGGACGAGTACCTGCCCGCCGCCCGCCGCGTACGCGGCGTCCATCGCGGCCTGAATGCCGGGGGCGTCGTCGCCCGCGCCGGAGCCGGTGGCGCCGAAGCGGCGGACGTCGAACAGCCCGGCGCCGCGCAGCCCGTCGAGGGGCTGCCCGCCCTGGAGGATCTGCCCGCCCACGTCCAGCGCCCCGACGATGCCGAGGTTGCCGGTGATGACGCCGCCCGCGATGGGCAACTTGTCGGCGCCGGACACGGCCGCGATCTCCCGCGGCTGCTGGTACCAGCGCACCGGGTCGCCGTTCGGCGCGTTGTACTCGTACTCGATCGCGATCACGCCGTCGGCCTTGAAGGGGCGGATCGCGCCGGGCTGGGTGCTGCCCGCGGGGTTGGTGCGCAGCTGCGCGATGGGCGTCGTCCCGTCCGCCTCGTACAGGGCGGTGACCTGCTGGCCGGTCCCGGCCGCCCGCACAATCAGCGGGTAGTCGGGGATGACGTTCCCGGCCTGGTCGGTGAGCACTTCGGCGGGGCTGCCCCCGTAGGTGAACAGCGGCATGTGTCAGTCCATCCAGTAGAAGCCGGAGATGTCCATCCAGGGGGTGCCGCCGGGGCCCTGGTACCACAGGAGGATGTCGCCCGCCTCGCCGCTGGAGCTGGAGGTGTTGGCGCCGAGGACTTCCAGGCGCGCGGCGGCGAGCGTCGTCTCGCCGCCCAGGGAGCAGGTCGCCGCGTAGCCGCGCAGCGCCGTCGGGATGCAGTCGGCCGGGACGGAGCCGATGTTGATCGCCGCGTCCGGGCTGTTGATGTTGCCGGAGGTGGCGTTGACGCGGCCCTTCAGCGACACGAACGTGCCCTGCGTGCGGCGTACGCCGAGGTTCACGGCGTTCTGCTCGTACCCGGCCTTGAGGGTGATGCCGCGCCAGGCCGGTACGGGCTCGTAGAGGGTGACCCACGTCGAGGCGGCGCGCCACCAGGCGGTGCCGTCCGCGGCGATGACGAGCGTCCCGGGCGGAGCGTCGGCGAACTCCTCGTCACGGTCCGCCTGGTCGCCCACGCGGTGGACGAGGCGCGGGTCGAGGGCGGTCGCCAGCGCGGCGAGCGCGGCCGGGCCGAGCGGCCCGTCGCCGCCGCCGGGCACGGGAAGGTCTGCGTATCCGATGGTCGCCACCGTGGGCGCCCCCTCTCAGGCGGAGAAGCTGATGGAGATCGAGCCGCCGCCGAACCCGGCGTAATCGCTGCGGCCGGAGTCGTAGATCGCGAGGCCCCGCGCGGAGCCGGAGGCCAGCGCGTTGCGCCACGAGGCGGGCAGAGTCGCGGTGCCTTTGGCGCCGACGGACAGCCGCAGCAACTCCTCCGGGCCGGAGCCGAGCGTGAGTTGCCCGCCGGGGGGCTGCTGGTAGTCGTGCAGGTACAGGTGCATCGGCACCCGGGCGTTGCGGCCGGAGCCGCGGCGCCGAGTGAAGGACACCCGCATGCTGCTGACGGTCTTGCCCTGGCACGCGGTGGCGATCTTCGCTCCGTAGAACCAGCCGCCGCGCCTGTTGCCGCCGCCGGTCCAGTCGCCCTGCATCGGGGCGCTGGCGTAGTCGTCGGGCCTGCCGCCCCGCCAACTGCCCGAGCTGTTCGGGGTGATGGTCACGGACCGCGGGGCCTTCGCGCTGCTGGGCGGGGAGGTGTCGGAGGCGGTGCCCAGCTGGAAGTAGACCTCGGTGCGGCCGTCGCCACTCTTCCGTACCCATGGGGTGGTGGCCTGCTGCCAGCCCGAGCCGGACGGGGCCGCGGTTCCCCACGTCGCCGCGCTGACGGCGGCCTCGTCGACCGCGACCTCGCGCGCCAGCTCGCGTACGGACGCCTCGTTGGCCGAGCCGGGGTCGTCGCCCACCGCGTACAGCACCACCGGTTTCGCGCCGGGGCGGACGTGGACCAGGTCCCCGGCCTGCCTGCCGCGGTACGCCGTCGAGCACTGCACGTCGAGAATCAACGCGCCGCCGTAGTCGAGGTTCACGCGGCCGTCGTCCGTCACGTCCACGACGCGGCACTGCACGGTCTGCACCCGGGGTGCGGGGCCGCGCGCCATGTCGGCGCCCATGTCCTCGCGTACGCCCATCACAGCCTCCTCGTGCTCGTGCGGGTCTGGCAGGTGAGCGTCGCGCCGCCCAGGCGCCGGGGGCAGGCGTCCACGATGTGCGTCTCCCACGCGTCGGGCGTGACCTCAACTCGGACGACGTCGCCGGGCTCGACACCCGGGTGCGCGAACGCCGTGAACGACAAGGTGGACTGGACGCGGAGGGAGTCGGCGAGCTTGGCCCGGCCGACCGTGTACGCCTGCTCCTCGCTGGCGATGAGCGGGCTGGAGTAGCGGGCGACGCGCGGCCGTACGTGGAACAGGCCGTCGCGCTGCGGCGCGAGCGGGTCGCCCACGGGGTCCGGCCCGGCGTACGTGAGGCTGCTCGGGTCGTCGTCCCACACGTACACGGGCCCGACCGGCGCCGACGCCGCGGTGCCCTCCGTGTCCTCCTCGCCGGAGATCACCCACACGTTCGCCAGGCCCTCGGACGACTGGGCGGCCTCGGGCTCGACGATGCCCTCGCCATACGGCAGGACCCACGCCACCGGGTCGGTCAGCGTCGGCACCGGGGCGAACACGATGACGCCGCGGGCGTCCGCGTACACCTCGGCACCCAGGCTCGGGGCGATACCGGTCGACGCGCCGCCTTGGTCGGTGCCGCCCGACAGGGCGCCCCACCGGTCCTCGTCGATGACGAACGCGGGCAGGCGAGTGTCCGCGCGTACGCCCGCCCGCCAGGACACCGACGCCCACGGCATCGCCTCCGCGACGAGGGTCTGCGCCGTCGACCGGGCGGTGTCCCGCGGCACCGACCGGGCCACTGGCAGCGCGGCCTCCCGCAGGATGTCCTCCATCCCCAGCAGGTCGCACGCCAGGCCGCCGCCGCGCAGGATCGCCTTCGTCCCGTCGACCACGTACCGCCCGGCGGGCACCCGGTAGGGGCTGCCCCGGGTGACGGTGATCTCCTCGAACAGCCTCACCTGCGTGCTCACCGAGTTGACGCCGATCCGGCCCGGCGGGACTTCCAGCAGGTCGACATTGGCGGCCCACCGGCACTCGGCGGTGCGGTCCGGCCGTACCTCGGCGTCACCCACCCGCACCGGCAGCCAGCTCTGTCCGCCGTCGTTGGACCACTCAGCCACGGGACGGCGCCGTGCGGTGCCGCGGCTCAGTGCGTTCACGATGTCGACCGGTAGGCGCTGCACGTCACACCCGCCCGTTGGTGGCCAGCGCCGCCCACGACGGGAACGCGGCGGCGACCGCATCCCAGTCCGCGAACGCGGCGGCGACCTGGTCCCACGACCAGCCTGGCAGTCGCATCGGCTGGTCCTCGGGGGCCGGGCGCTCGACCGGCTGCACCGTGAAGCCGACCGCGTACCCGCCCGTCGCCCCGAGCTTGCCGGTGGCCTTCTCCGTCCAGTCCCCGGGCACGAAAAACGCGTCGGGCTGCTGGTAGCCGGGCCGGGTCTGCGCCAGCAGCACCCCGCAGTCCATCAGCTCCCGCACCTGCTCGATCTGCTCGGGTGGCACGTCCACCACCGCCGCGACGCTCGGGGCGGCGTGCACGTCGTACCCGACCAGCGCGTACGGGGAGCCGGAGCGCGAGGCGACGTCCTGCCGCCCAGCAGACTCCCGCTCGCCCCAGGAGGTGATGTGCACCCGCAGCGACAGGCCCGGCTCGTCGACGGACTTGAGCCACAGGTCCCGGATCGCCCCCGGCGCCGGGGCTGGCACCTCGACGGCGAGGCTGGAGACGGGCCCGGACGTGCCGTCCGCGTACTCCGGTGTCGCCCGGTACACCACCGGGACGCCGAGCGGCGGCTCATGGTCGTAGGCGACGCCGACGCCCTCGATCGCCCACGCCGGGGCGGCCCCGCGTACGGGCACCTCGACGCCGTCCGGGCCTACGCGCACGATCCGCACCCGGCGCACGTCGGCTGCGGCCGGGAGCGGCGTGCCCGCGGTGGCGTCGTAGCTGAGCACGACCCCGGCCCACGGCTCATCGACGATGGCGGCCAGCCACCCGTCCGGCGAGACGACGCGATCCGGGACGGTGACCGGGGGAGCCCCCGGCAGCACGATCATCGGCACCGACGTGCCTCCCTTCTGGTCAGCCCTTCGAGCCCGCGCGGGCCCGCGCCCGCACTGTGGTGAGCGCCCCGTCGACACGGTCGTCCACGTACGCGTCCATCTCCCGGTCCCCGACGACGAGCCGGATACGGTCCCCGTGCTGCACGCCGCGCCCCGCAGGCTGCGGGGCCGTGGCGCGCGCGGTGACGGGCGCGATCCGCCCGGCCGGGACCGCCGCGGCGGCCATCCGGTCCGCCTCGGCGCGGACCGCGGGCAGGGTCGCGGCCATGCCCTCCACCACTCCGGCGCCGACCTGCGCGCCGACCTCGTCCCGGGTCCTCCGAGAAGGGCTCTTGATCTTCAAAGACCGCTTGATGGACTTCACCATCCCGGCGCCCAGCCGGTTCATCTGGCTCTGGAGCGCCTTCTCCTGCGACTTGAGCCCCGCGAGGATGCCGCGGCCCGCCTGGCTGCCCGCGTCGTACAGGAAGTCGCCCATCGTCGCGCCGTAGCTCGCGCTGAGCTTCGCGCCGCTCTTGGAGAGCTGGTTGAGCGCGAGGATTTGGCCCTTGTTCGCCCCGGCGAGCACGCCCGCCAGGCCGGATTCCGGACCCATCCCGATCAGCTGCCCGAGGTAGCTGTTGGCCAGCCCCTTCTTCTTCAGCGCCGCGATCGAGCCCCGGAAGCTGGCCGTGGTGTCCTGCCGCGCCTTGAGCCCGGCGAGGACGTCCGCGATGCTCGTGGACTCGCCGAGCTGGCTGACCGCGATGTAGTCGGACGCGGCCGTCTTCTGCTCGCCGACGTACGTGTTGGCTGCGGCGATCTTCTTGGCGATGGCGTCGCGGCGCCCGGCCAGGCCGAGCAGCTTCTTCGCCGTCGAGTCGGTGCTCTTGGCGAGGCGCTTGCCCGCGCCGCCCGCCGCGCGCAGGTCCACGGCGAGGGACTTCGCCGCGGACTTGATCTGCGACGCCGAGCCGGTGAGTGCCTTCGTCCACGCCTTCAGGTCGCCGGGCAGCTCGCCCCGGGCGCGCTTCGCCCCGGACGTGCCGGACGCGAAGCCGCGCGCGCCGATCCCGGCGGCCATGCCCATCGAGGTGCGGCTGTCCCAGATGCGGGCGCTGCCCCTCCCGAGCTGCATCAGCTCGGGGCCGCGCTCGCCCACCCAGAACGTCTCACCGACCTTCGGGCGTCCGCCCGAGGCGTAGCCGCCCGGACGGTTGTACGCGCTGGCGAGACTGCCGTACCTCGACAGCGCGTACCGCATGGACGCGTAGATGTTCGCGAGCGGGTCCCAGATGCCGCGGCCGCGCAGCTTGCCCGCGTACGCGTTGAACGTGCCGGGGATCGTCTGCATCAGGCCACGACTCGCCATCCCGGCCTTGGCGTTGGAGTCCCAGAGATTGATCGCGCGCGGGTTTCCGCCGCTCTCCTGGTTCATCCGGCGCAGCACGACCGGCAGCAGACTCGCGGGCTGCCCGACGAGCTTGAGCGCCTGGAGCACGACGCCGGACCAGCGCTTGACGCCGGAGCCGCCGATGGAACCCGAGCCGCTTCCGAAGTCGAACGCCGACTTCGCCGACGAGACGAGCTTGTCCTTCAGCTTCCCGACCATCTCGACCGGTACCTTGCCGACAGCCCGCGCCCACGGATGATCGGCGAGGGACTTCGCCTTGCCGAGGACGCCGCTCGTCAGCTTCTTCCACGCCGCGGCGGGGTCGGTCAGCATGTCGACCGCGTCGAGGGCGAAGCCCTTCACGGCCTTCGCGCCCGAGACGACCTTGTCCTTCAGGCCGCTGACGAACCCGCCGACGTCGTACCCCGGGAGCGTGCCCGTCCTGTTCATGTGGTCGAGCAGCCCCGGGTGTCGGCGCTCGATCCGCCGCGTCGAGGACGCGCGGGTGACGAACTCGTTCGCGTGGACGATGCCCGCAGGCTTCAGTCGCCCGCCCGGCCCGGTGTGTCCGCCACGGTCGAACCCGGGCACGGCCTTCAGCTCGTCGAGCCCAACTAGATGAATGAGTCCGATGTCTTCAGTGGTCGTAGGCGATCAGTGATCGTTTGATGGGTGCGCCGGTGGTCCAGTTGTGCCAGATGCCGGCGGCGAGGGCGAGGAGTCGTTGTCCGGTGCGGGCGAAGACTCCGGCCGGGGTTCTGCCGCCGTGTTGTTCGAGGCTGAGCTGGCCTTTGAGGGTGTCGATGACGGCTTCGATCCACTGGCGGACCCGGGCGATCTTCCCGTGCCGGACCGGTTCGTCCTTGCGGTCCGGCCGCACCAGGTGTGCGCCGAGCCGCTCGGCGACGAACGCTTCGAACTCCTTGCCCGCGAAGCCCTTGTCCGCGAGGATCACCTGCCCTTGGCGGACGAGGTGGTGTTCGCGTTCCAGGAGCGCGGTCATCACCTCCCGTTCGCCGAGTTTCGGGTTGGCCAGGCACCAGGTGACAGGCATGCCCTCGGCGGTGGTGACCAGGTAGAGGCGGAAGCCCCAGAAGAAGCGGGAGTGGCTGCGGCAGAAGCCGTAGCCGCAGTGCCCGGCCAGGTCGGAGCGTTTGACGGTCTCGCGGGAGGCCGCGCAGGGCAGCGGGGTGGAGTCGATCAGCCGCAGGTCGTCGTTCCAGGTCGGCACCTGCCTGGCCAGTGCCTCGATCACGCGGCTGATGAGCGGACCTGCGGCGTTGAGGCGCTTGTTGTAGGCGGACTGTTGGGGCAGGTAGCGGAAGAGGTGGCCGAGGCGGGCGTGGGCGAAGCGGATCCAGTGCCGGGTCGAGGGGAACCCGAGGAGGACCTGGGCCACGGCCAGGCACATCAGTTCGGCGTCCGTCAGCTTCGGCGGTCGCCCGATCCGGCGACAAGGCGCCACGTGGTCGTCGATGAACACGTACAGTGCCGCCAGAAGGGCGTCCAGGTTTGTCTTCACACACTGACCAACGGGCGCCCTTCGCCATGGTCGCGACCAGGACGGACATCGGACTCACTCATCTAGGCCCGCGACCTTGTTCCAGACGCGGCGGATGCCGTTGTTGTAGACGGTGTTGACCACGAACCCGACCGGCTTCTTCGCCAGGTCGCGGATCTGCCCAAACGCCTTGCCGATGCCGTTCTTCGCCGTGACGAACGCGCTCGCCATGCCGCGCGCCGCCGCGCGCGCGCCCGACGTTGCCGGGCGGATCGCCTTGTCCTGCATCCACCGCGCGCCTGCGCCGATACCCCGGAACGCGGGCATCAGCGCCGTATTGAACAGCCACTTCCCGGCGGCGCCGAGCTGGCGCATGGCGCCCATCGCGCCGCGCATCGCGCCCTGCACCACCGCGCGGAAGGTGGCGCTCTTCTTGTAGGCGAGGACCAGCCCGGCGCCCAGCGCTACGAGCGCGGTGATCACCAGCCCGATGGGGTTGGCGCGCATCGCGGCGTTGACCAGCCACTGACCGGCCGCGAGGATCTTCGCGCCAGCGGCAGTCGCCAGCATCGCGACGCGCTGCGCCGCCAGCGTCGCCGTTGCCCGCGCTGTCGCCGCCGCCGTACGGGCCTGCGCCACCGCCCACGCCGCGCCCGTACGCGCCGCCGCACCCGTTGCCGAGGCCGCCGTCGCCGCGAAGCTCCCGACCGCGCGGGCGCGCGCAGCAGCCCACCCCGCCCCGGAGCGCACCGCGGCCACGGTCCACGTCACGCCGGTACGGGCCGCGTGCACCACCGCGGTCGCCGCGGTCTGCGCCATCGCCGCACCAGCCCGCGCACGCGCCACCGTCCAGGCCGCACCGGACCGTACGGCCGACGCGGTCCAGGCCGCGCCCGTACGTACGGCGGTCACGGCGCTGGCGGTCCCGATGACGGTGTAGTACCGCAAGGCGAACGCCGCGAAGCGGATCGCCCCTCCCGCCGTGCGGGCCGCTGCGACCGTCGCCCGCAGCCCACCCACCACGGCCGTCCCGACCTTGACTGCGGCGACGGCGCCGCCGATCGCGAGCAGGGCGGTGGCGGTCGCCTGCATCCGCGCGGGGTCCGCCGAGAGCCACGTCCACAGGTCCCGTACGGGCGCGACCGCGGTCGCCGCTACCGGCGCGATGTCCCGCAGCGCGGGCACCACATCGGTCATGATCACCCCGGCCAAGCCCATCAGCGCCTGCCGCTTGAAGACCTCGAACTGCACGGCCGTGTTGTCCCGCAGGTCCTTGCCTGCGCGCTGGGCGGACCCGGAGAGGTCCCCCATGCTCTTGCCCGCTTTGTCGACATTCAGCGTGAACAGGGCGGCGCCCAGGTCCTCGCCGGGGCCGCCGAACAGCGCGCTGACGATCTGCGTGCGCTCGGCGGTCGCGGGCATCTCCCGTAGGGAGTCGAGGACGTCGTCGAGGGCGCCCTTCGCCCGCGGCCCCCCGGCCGCGATGTCCGCGCCCATCTGCTTGCCGTCGAGCCCCAGGGCCTTGAACGCGTCGGAGACCGACTCGCTGCCCTCGGTGGCCTTGAGCGTGAACTCCTTGATGGAGTCGCCGAGCTTGTCCGTGTCCCACGCGCCGCCGTCGAGGGCCTGGGACATCAGCCCCAGGGACTCCTTCGCGCTCAGCCCGACCTGCTTGAGGAACGGGCTGTACTCGTTGAAGGTCTCGACGACGTCCTCGCCCTTGTCGCCGAACCGCGACAGACCAGCAGTCATCACGTCGAACGCCTGCGTCGCGTTCTTCGCCAGGCCCGTACGCACCATGCTGGCGGCGCCCTTGGCCGCCATGGTGACGTCCTGGTCGAACATCGTCGCCAGGTCCTGCGCGGCCGTGCTGATCTTCCGGATCTCGCCCGTGGACGCCTTCGAGTCGACGAGGTCGACGCCCATGACGGCCTTGACCGCCGCCGCGCCCTCCTCGATGGAGTCGGTGACCGCACCGGCGTACAGGTCCCCGGCGACCTTGCCCGCCCGCTTCGCCTCGGGCCCGGTGAGGTTGAGCTGAGCCTTCAGCTTGCTCGTGGCCCGCTCCGCCTCCAGACCGGTCGTCAGACCTGCGGTGAGCGCGGCCCCGGCGGCGACGCCGATCGCCGCCGCCCCTGCCTTCAGCCGGTCGCCCATCGCGGACGAGGCCGCGTCACCCGCATCGTCACCAGCACGGCGACCGGCAGTCGTCAGGGGCTCGGACAGCTGCCGACTCAGGCCCCTGCCGAACCTCGACATGTTCGGCAGGACGTCCAGCCACACCGCACCCGCACGTGCCACGACAGCCCCCTCGGTTCGTCAGATCCGCCCGGGGGCCACCTGGGCGACGATGTCCTCGTAGCCCTCACGTGCCGCGCGCTTCTCGCGCTTCGCGGCCTTCGCCTTCTGCTTCGGCGTCGGGTCACCCGGCCGCGGCACCGGGTCGGGCCACGGCAGCTCGGGGGCAGACTCGGCCCGGTTGGCGTTGTACGTCGCGACGAACAGGCGGCCGAGCACGTCCAGCGTGTCGGCGTCCCGCATGTCCGCCAGGGTCCATGCGTGGCCGCTCGCCGCGCGCCCGAGCGCACCGTCCGGCGGCAGACCCTCGATCAGGACGCGGAGCCGCCGCAGCGTGATGTCCCCGCGGTAGAAGTCCCCGATCGGGTCCCCGCCGTACACCGCGGCGAGGTCTGCCTCTACCGCTTCCGGGTGCCGCCCGAGGACGTCGAGGACCGAGTAGGGCGCCCGTTCTTGAGCGACCCTTGCATGTCTTCACGCAACGCCATGTTCAGCAGGACCATGTCCGTCGGGTCACCGCCCGCCGCCTCGAACGTGGCCCACTGCTCCTCGCCGAGCATGGCGCGCGCCTGGCCCTCGTCGTCGTCGGCCGCGTCGACCGCTTCCTTCCACTCCTTCGGGGCGAACAGCGGGTGCGGCATCGTGTACTCGACGCCGCCCGGCCCCTCGAAGGTGACGTCCTCGCCGCCGACGGCCTCGGCATACTGGCCGCGGACCTCGGCGAGGATGTACCGCTTCTTGTTGGGCTTGCTCATGATCGTGCTCTCTCTCTGGGTGAGCCGGGGTGAGTCAGAGGTGCGGGGCGGCAGGACTCACCCAGACCGCCGCCCCGCACCAGCCGTGGGTCAGGCGCCGCCCGGGGTGACGGTGGACACCGTCACAGCCGGGGTGGTGCCGCCGGTCAGCCCGGTGCCGGACGCCGTCATCTGCTGCACGTCCGTACCGCCCAGGGCGCCCTGGAACGTGACCGTGATCGCGCTGCCCGGGTGCGGGCCGCCCGAGCAGAAGACGTTCGCCGTACCACCGATGCTGGACAGGGCCGCGAGCGCCGCCCGGACCTGCGCTGCCGTCGCCGAGTACGGGATCGCGGCCGTGGTCTGCCCGGCGTACGTCAGCGTGTAGGTGCCGCCCGTCGGCGTCCCGGTGATCGCGATGCTCTGCACTTCGTTCGAGAGCGGTGCCAGGTCACGCCAGCCCGGCCCGTCGATCCAGGTCTCGCAGTCGGTCCCGGCGATCTCGTCGTAGTACGCCTGGTAGGTGACGCCACGGGCGATCTCCGCGGTGCGCTGCCACTGCTCGTCCTCGCGGTCCGAGCGCAGCGCCGAGGGCATGTGCCGCACGATGTAGATCGGCTGGCCGGTGGTCTTGTTGAGGTCGCGCGCGATGAACACCAGCCGCCGGTAGAGCGTCGGCGGGACTTGCGGGCGGCGCCAGTGCCATGCGGCGGAGCCCATCGCGGGGAACTCGTCGAGCGGCAGGTTCTCGTACAGGCAGATGGCGACCGCGTTCGTCTCCTGCGGTGTCCACTTGGCGGTCTGGGTGTCTGTCTCGACGTCGCTTCGCGTGGGGGTGGCGGACTGGCCCGACTCGACGTCGGACATGGACAGGTCGCCGGAGAACTGGACGCCGTCCGAGGTGGTGTAGCCCGCGGGGAGGTACCCCTCCGGGAGGGTCTGGAGGACGCCGTTCTCGTCGAACGGGTCGGTCAGTGCGGGCGCATCTGCGTCCGCCGCGAGGATCGCGTAGCTCAACGCCTTGCGGATCAGGCTCGTCCGCAGGTTGGCCACCACGTTGAAGTTGGCCGCGGGCATACCGCGCCCCCTTTCGTGACGGAGCCCCGCGCGCGGGTGCGGGCGGGGCGTGGATGGGTGCGCGTCAGGCGGGGGCCTGGGCGCGGCTGGTGAGCCGGTAGGTGGCGACCGCCCGCCGCAGCAGGGGGTTGCCGTAGTCGACGTGCGCCGGGCGCACCTCGGTCGTGGCGGTGTCGATGACGAGGCCGCCCACGTGCCGGCCTGCGAGCGCGAGCATGCTCGTGCGCGCCTGCCGGGCCAGCGTCCACATCGCGGTGCGGTCCGCGGCGAACGCGTCCAGGTCGATCAGGCAGGACTCGGTGACCTCGCCGCCGTCGCCACCGCCGGGGGCGACCTGGACCTGGAGCAGCGGCAGCTTCTCCTCGAGCTTGCTGGGCAGCTCGTTGACGACCCGTACGCCGGGGTGCCGGGACCGGAGCCACACGGCAACCGCCAGTTCGACGTCGCCCCAGTCCAGTTCGGGCGTCACGACTCCTGCCGGTTGGACCGGTCGCGGAGGATCGTCTCCGGCTGCACCGCGCCCGCGCGCCCCAGGATGCGGCGGCGCTGGGTGTTGGAGCTGCCCCACTCCTGCCCCTCCGCGTCCGAGCGGCGGGCCTCGACCTTGGCCACCGCGCGGCCCGAGGGGCGGATCTCCTCGACGACCCCGATCTGCGAGGCGAAGTCGTCGTCCACTTCGGCGGCCGCGATGGAGCGGGCACGCCCGGCGATCTCCTCGGCGCGCTCCTTCAACGCCGCGCGTACGGGCGGCAGGCGGCGGATCTCGTCCATGCCGCGCCGGTCCCACTGGATACGTGGCTGGCTCATCCCGTGTACTCCTTCAGGATCGCGCTGGTGTGGGCGAGGAACGGCGCCAGGGACCGGACGATGCCGGGCTTCCCGTCGACCTCGTACCGGGCGCCGTCCACCGCGATCAGGTCGGTGCCGGACAGGCCCATGTCGGGCGGGCCGAAGAACTGCCACCTGCTGACGATCTGGTTCGAGGCGCTGGTCAGGTACTCGACGGAGTCCAGCGGCTGCACCGAGCAGCGCTCGACGTCGACCGGATCGGCCTCGATCCACGCATCGTTGCCGCGGTCGTCCTCGCCCTCGTGGCGGGCGATGTGCTGCACGGTCTGGTCGAGCAGGGGCGAGGCGCCGAACATCAGCGCCCCCAGCGTGAGACGGGGGCGCGGACCGTGCGGTACCGGGCCAGCTTGTCGACCTCGACCTGCGCCAGCGACGTCGCCAGCGTCTCGGCCGCGAACGTCACCGACCGCTGGCCCGCGCTCTCCTGGCGCAGGTTCTTCGGGTTCACGCACCCGCGCACGCCCACGTCCAGGACCAGGCCCACGATCTCCATGGGCACCACGGGCCAGCCGTGCTCCCACGTCACCGTCGCCCGGCGGCGCGCGGTGGGCGGGATGTGGAGGGTGTCGCCGTCCAGCTCGTACGCGGAGGGCTGGATCTGGACGCCCTCGACGACGACCGTCTCGACGGAGACGACCGGGCCGGGCAGGTCCACGCGGCAGCCGTCGACCACGCGCAGCGCCACGGTGCTGGTGCGGCGGGTGAAGGTCTGCCGTGCCTCCCGCCGCACCATGTCCGACGCGATCTCCAGGGCGAGGCTCACCGTGTTCACGGGCGCGCTGCCGCGCGGCACCTGCAACCAGTCCTCCAGTTGCTCGACGGTGGCCAGCGGCGGCAGCTGCGGCACGTCAGCCGTCCTTGACCGTGGACTCGCCGGTCTCGATGTTCCGCTCGACGGTCACCTCGGTGCCGTCGGGGCGGGTCGCCGGGTAGGTCTCGGTGCGGTCCTTGCCCGTACGCTTCGCCGCGGTCTTCTTCGGCGCGGGCAGTACGGCGTTGACGGTGCCGTGCCCGGCCAGAGCCGCGGCGCCCTTGTCCGGCGTCGCGGAGACGGCGCGCTCGTCGGGGTCGGTGGTGTCGGCCGGGCCGTCGCCGGGCGCCGTCGTCGAGGGCGCGTCGAGGTGCGTGTCGAGCCGGGTCTCGTCCGGCGTGCTGTTCTTGGCGGCCATGATGGCGCGCTCCCTTCAGGGTCAGGCGGTCAGGACGCCGCGGAGTCGGGCTGCGGCCTTGCCGGAGAAAACGGCGAGGCCGGTGTAGAACTCCAGGCGGGTGCGGTAGGCGGGCTTCTCCTGGAGTTCGCCCAGGTCGTAGACCTGGACGCCGCCGTTGGTCAGGCCGGTGACGCCCTTGTCGCCCTCGTCCTGGCCGAACTTCACGGCGTAGATGGACGAGGCCACGCTGCTGGAACCCTGCGTCTCCGTGCGGGGCAGGATGTCGACGCCAGCCGGGGTCTGGCCCGGGTCGATCAGCGGGATGCCGTTGTAGGTGGCGACCATCTTCTGGGTCAGGGCCTCGCGGACCATCTCCACGCCGCCGAGCCGCCGCGCCGAAGACTTGATCTTGGCGATGATGGCGCGGTTGGCGTAGATCGCGCCGTTCGAACCGTTGAGACCGTCGACCTGCGCCACCAGGGCGTCGAGCAGGTCGAAGAAGTCGTGCGTCCCGGCGACCGGGCCCATGCCGTTGGTCGCGGCGTCGATGACCTGCGCGCCCGTCAGGCGCTTCTTCAGGCCGTCGAACGCCTTGGCGTCCACGGCCACGTCGCCGTTGAAGAACGTGTCCTGGAACTTGTAGCTGGCGGCCTTGACCTTCATGCGGGTCTGCACCGCGCGCTGATCGTTGAGGTTGCCGCGGGTGCGGACGATGAAGCGGTCCACGTCCGCGTCGCCACCGAGGATCACCAGGCTCTCGGACTTCTGGTTCACCGTGCCCGTGGACTCGGTGTACGCCTCGTTGACCGACCGGAAGGCGACGCCGGGCAACGTGGCTTCCTCGTTGTACGAGTAGGCGTTGCCCTCGATCGTCATGAACGGGATGCGGTCCAGGATCGCGCTCTCCTGCACGAACGTCTCGATGACGCCGCGCTGGAGCTGGGTCTGAGACAGCTTCGCCGCCTCGACAAGGGTCATGGCCACGACGGGCCCTCCTTACGTGGGCCCGCCGTGGCGGGCCGGTTACTTGGTCTTGGACTCGGTCTCGTAGGCGTGCCGGAGGCGGCCCATGCCGGGTTCGACGTCCGCGGGCGGGGTGTCGCGCCCGCCGCCGCCGACGTCGCCCCAGCCCTGCGCGCTGGCGCCCAGGTAGGGCTTGTCCTTCAGCAGGTCCTCGATGGCCTTCTTGATCTGCTTGGCGTCGGGGTCGCCGTCGGCACCGATCTTGATCTTGGCGAGGTCGATGAACTTCGGGGCGTCGGCCGGGTCGGCGAGCTTGCCCGCCGCGGCGGCCTTCACCTCCGCGCGGATCAGCCGCGCGTTGGTGTCCGCGGTGATCTCGTCGCGGACCTCCTTCTTCATCGTCTCCAGGTCCGGCGGGGGATCGCCCTTGCCGCCGTCCTTGCCGCCGTCACCCTTCGGCTTCCGGCTCAGCCGGGCCTCGAGGTCGCGGACCTTCTCCTCGGCGGCCTGGCGGGCGTCGCGCTCCGCCTTCAGGGCCTTCTTGCCGCCCTCGCCGAGCTGGTCGTCATCACCCTCGCCACCCCCGTCGCCGCCTCCGCCGCCGGAGCCTCCGCCGTCGCCGCCCTTCCCGGCGTCGCCGTCCCCGCCTCCGCCGTCGCCGCCGTCGGCGTACAGGAAGGGCGACATCGGGCCGCGGCCGTAGGGGTGGGACCAGCCGCCACCGATGACGGCCAGGGTGTTCTTGCGTGTGCGGAGCATCGCGCTCCCCCTTCTCAGTCCGCGCGGCATCGCGCCGCGCGCGCCCCGGGCCTCGCGCCCGGGAGGTCAGCGGTCGAGCAGGTGCAGGGGAATGCCCGCCTGCTCGGCCATGTCGTGCACCGCCTCGGTGATCACGCGCTCGTACGCGGCGAGGTCGGTCTGCGGGACGTAGCACTTGTCGTTGACGTACACCCAGAGGGCGCCAGGCATGGTGCAGTCGGCGGTCATCGGGTGCCGGTCGGCGTACACCCAGCGTTCCTGGATCAGCTGCATGTGCTCGGCGCAGGTGACGGAGTTGTCCAGCTGGGCATCCCACATGACGTGCCACACGCCTGGCCTGCCGCAATCTGTGGTGGCCGTGGCTGGCTTGTAGCCGCAGGTCTGGCCGCTCAGCGGGCGCGGATCGCCCTTGGGCGCGAACGGGTCCATGCGGCCCCCTCAGTAGATGTAGCCGTGCTTCTTCAGCAGCCGCAGCTGGTGGTCGCGGTCGTCGGCCAGACGCAGGATCTCCTCGGGCATCAGCCGCGGAGTGTTCGAACGGCGGTACCGCTGGCCGGGCACCTTGTCGGCGCCCGCGTCCACGGACAGGCGCTTCCCGGCGATACCGCGCACCGTGCTGCCCTCGGTGGTGGCCGCCACCTTCCGGCCGTGCACGGTCATCGTCTGCATCCCGCGGCGGGCGTTGACGACCTGCGCCAGGTCCGCGCCCTTCTCCAACGCGTCCACGGCCGCCGCGCCCAGCCGCTTGCGCTGCTCGGCCGGGGACATCTGCTTCACCAGGTCGTCGGGGCTGGGCACGTCGCCCCACCGCTCGATGTCGATCGGGTCCATGCCGCAGTCGCACTTGGGGTGCCGCTTGAAGCCGGTGCTGTAGCTGTACTGGCGCCCGGCGAGCAGGATGCACCGGCCGCACGCGGGCAGCTTCACCACGCGTACGTACGCGATGCAGCGTCGGTGCGCGGTCATCGACACCGACGTCGCGGCGCGCGAGGCGTCGGCGATCTGCGTGGCCACCATGCGGGCCATCTGGTTCATGCCCGCCAGCAGCGCCGTGCGCGGGTCCGCGCCCGCCGCGAGCGTCGTGTACGTGGTGATCGCGGGCTGGAACAGCAGCGTGGACAGCGGCCGTCCGTCGGAGGCGACGTCGGCGAGCGCGGCCGGGACCAGCTCGGCCGCAGGCCGCTCGGCGGCGCCCCGCTCGGCCATGGCCTGCGCGACGAACGCCTGCGCGCCCTGCGCCGCAGTCAACTGCCCGGCGACGACGGCGTCCAGGATCGCGGCGCCCTGGTCGCCCTGGAGCGCGGCGAGGATCTTCTCGGCGGATAGCCCGGACCAGATCGCCTGCACGTGCGCGACGACCGCCTGCGCGAGGGACTGCACCTGCCGGTACCGGGCGTCGGCTACGTCGCTCACGCCGCCTCCGCCTCGTCCTCCTCGCCGCCGTCCTCGGCGTCCTTGGGGCCGAACGAGGAGAAGGCTTGCGCGGCGGCCTGCGCTGCGGCCTGCGCCTGGGTGTCGCGCAGCCGCACCCATTCGTCGATCTGCTCGGGGTCGACGTCGGGGATCATCCGCCACAGCGCCTCGTCGGGCACGCCGATCGCCTTGTACTTGGTGAGGACGTCGGCGTACTGCGCTTCGCTGCGGAACTGCGCGTCGCGCCACACGGTGCGGCCCATGGCCAGGCTCTGCGCGCGGGCCGGGTCGCCGGAGACGAGGGCCTCCAGCCGCATGATCTCGCGCAGGTCCGCGCCGAAGTGCAGCTGCCGGTCCTTCGCCTTCGCCACGAGCCCGGACTCGGCGGCCTCGAGAGCGTCGGCGGCGATGTTCGCCATCTCGCCCAGCAGGTACTGCGGCGGGGTGCGGGTCTGCGCGGCGATGTGCCGCACCGCCTGCGAGATCACCTTGAGGTACGCGTCGAGGTCGGCGGCGGCGAACTGGCCGATCGCTGCCCCGGCCTTGGAGAGCCACAGCAGGCGGTCCCGGGAGTACTGCCCGAGCGGGACGTCCTCCTCGCCGATGATGTCGCCGGTCTCGGGGTCGACGAGATCCTTCGTCGGCTTGTCCATCCCCAGGACCACGCGCTGCGGCAGCGCCGCGAAGTCAGCCGCCGTGAACAGGTGCGCCCACAGCGTGTTCACCGCGTCCTGCAACGGCGCCACCGCCGCGATCTCCGACTGCGGACTGCCGTGCAGGCGCGCGCGGTTCGCGATCTCCACGAGGGGCACCAGCCCCGTCGGGTTGATCAGGTCCGTCGGCTCCGACGTCGGCACGCCGACCGTACGCGCGACCCACTCCCCGCCGTTCAGCGCCCGCTGCCGCCGGTAGGCCATCGCCCGCCCGGCCGCGCTCGCGCGCACGAACAGCGTCGCGAACTCGTGACTCCCGTCGCTCCAGACGCGCAGCCCGGCCCGGCGCACGCCGCGCGTGCCGGGGACGTAGTCGACGATGGCCTGCCCGGCGGGAATGAAGGTGATGTCCGACTCGCCGCGGGTGTTCCACACCAGGCCGTGACTGCGGGCGACCACCAGCGCGTCGAGGATCGCGAGACCGACCTCCACGTCCGCGCCGTTGCGACGCCACGCGCGCCCGGCCTCCTTGTCCGGCGTGCCGTCCTCGCCGTGGAACGCGACGACCGACAGCCGCTCCCGCAGCGTGTCCGGAACCGTCTTGCACCAGTTATCGGAGAAGTCCTCGAACAGGCCGCCGGTCTGCTCGGCAAACTCCGGGGACGCGTACTTCAAAGGGCGCTCCCCCTCGTACAGGTCGTTCCACTCCTTGACCTTCTCCTCGCGCCGGGACAGGCGCGCCCGGAGCTTCCGGATCATCACCTCGGGCCGGTCGTCGTCGGCCAACTGCGTACTGCCGTCGGGCAACACGGGCGCCCCCCTCCGCGCCTCACGCGCTCGATGCCTGGTCCCTGATCACCTTGCGGCGCAGGTAGCCGTCGACCGCCATCACCAGGGCGGCGACGCCGTCGATACGGGCAGTGGACTCATCACGCTTCGGCTTCACCGGGCGGATGTTGTCGTTGCCGTCGCGGATCACCTCGACGCACGACGCGTTCCAGCGCATGACCTTGTGCCCGTCGTGGACGAACGCCCGCTCCCGCAGCAGCCGCTCGACTTCCTTCGCGGCCGGGCCCATCCCCAGGTACGTCTGGTTGACGGGCACCACTTCCCCGATGCGGGTGTTCGCCTCGATGCGCTGGAGCGAGCCGCCCGTGAACATCCGGTCGTACGACACGCGCTGAATGCGGTACGTACGCGAGTCCGCGAGGATCTGCTCCTCGATCGCCGCGTAGTCGATCGCGTCGCCCTCGGTCAGCGTCAGCAGCCCGGCGTCAGCCCAATCCCGCAGCGGCATCTGGAGCTGGTGGCTCAGGTCGTCGCAACGGTCCTCCGGCACCCAGAACCGAGGGACGATCTCCAGCTCCCTGCCGCGCTGCCGCGAGCGGACCACCAGCACCCAGGCGGAGAGGTCGGAGACGGCCGACAGGTCCAAGCCGCCCCACGCGGGCTGGAAGCGCTGACGGCGGGCCTCGGTCAACGCGCCCTCGTTGGCATCCCACAGCGGCATCGGCAGCCACCGCACACGCGAGCGCATCCGGCGGTTCAGGTGCAGGCGGCAGAACGTCGGGAAGTACGACGGCGTCACGCGCGCCTTGTTCGCCTCCTTGCGGAGATACGCCAACGTCGGCGACACCCCAAGACCGGGGTTGGCCTTCCGCCACGTCTCCTCGGCGAACGGATCGTCGCCCTCTTCCGCCGCCCAGATCACCCCGTAGTGCGACGGGTCCTCGACGACCATCTCCGCGACGCGCACCGTGTACGTGTGCTTCTCGTCGTAGATCGTGCCCTCGTCGCCCTCGTCCGCCGTCGTGATGAAGATGATCAGCGGCTGATCGCGGGCGCCCGTACCGGTCTCGATCGCGTCGACCAGGTCGCGCCGCTTGTGTACGTGCACCTCGTCGATCACGCCACCGCTGACGTTGAGGCCGTGCGCCGTCTCCGCGATCTTCGACAGGGCCCGTAGGACGCCGCCCGTCCGCGGCGTCAGCAACACCTTGGCCCGCGCGTCCACGCGCCCGCGCACGGCGCGGCTCGTCTGCGCCATCCGCTTCGCGTCGTCGAAGACGCGGGACGCCTGGTCCAGCGAACCGGCCGCGGCGTACACCTCGGGGCCGATCTCCCGGTCCGCCAGCAGCAGCGTCAGCGCCGCACCCGAGGAGATCGTCGACTTCCCGTTCTTCCGGGGTACCTCGATCCACGCCGTGCGGATCACCCGCACCGGCCGCCCGGCCTCCTCGTCGTCGTACAGCCAGCCGAAGACGGGGGCGATGGCCCAGATCAGCTGCCACGGGTCGAGCAGCAGCGCGTTGCCACCCCACCGGCCCTTCGTGTGCTTGAACGACTCGATGGCGTTCTTCGCCCGCCGCGCGGCCGGGACGTCGAACCAGGCGCCGTCCCGGCGGTGTGCCTGGTTCGCGACGATCAGCGGCCGGGAGGCCAGCGCCTCGGCGATCCGCTCATCGGTCATGCCCAGTTCGTGCAGTGCGGCGCGCGGTACCGGCAGCTCGTCGGCCTCGTCCTGCTCGGTGAGCTGGAACCGTCCGTCAGTCGAACACGCCGTCGTCATCCGGGTCCCCGCCCTCCGGCGGCGCGATCCGCCCCCGAGACGACGGCGACAGCCCCAGCTCGCCGATGTACGCCTTCAGCTGCGTCCGGTACTGCGTCGCGACCGTCGTCAACGGGTTCCGGCACGGCCCGCGCTGCCCCATCGTGATCAGGCCCTCGGCCGACAGACGCCGCTCACACCACTCCAGCCGAGCCACGCACACGCAGTAGTCCACCGTCGTCGACCGGTCCACCGCCGACAGCCCGGCCGCCACCTGAAGGACCGGCACGACGCGCGCCCACTCGCGCGCCGCCACCGCCCGCGAGAAGTCGGCGGCCTCGCTGGCGAGCTTGACGCGCTGCCAGGCGTCGACCTCACGCCGGTACTCCCGCAGCTCCTCGTCGTCCGCGCCCCGCGGGGCCCTCGGCTTGGCCGGCACCTTCACGACGGGGAACAGCTCCGCCCAGTCCGGTTCGACCAGCTCGACCGGCGGGACCTTCACGCCCTCGCGCACCGGCCGGTGACCGGGGTTGCCCTCGCGGACGACCTCGAGGGCAGGCTTCGGCTTCCGTCCGGAGACGGCCACGACCACCACCCCCTATGTCCGATTTGACCTCGTGATCAGAAGGCTCCGAACCGCGGGTACAGGATTTTGCCTCCCCGGCGGGAGACCTCACGGGCCCGGGGGAGTCACCCCCCACCCCCCGGGGGCGGCGAGGGCCAGTGCTCGCGCGCGAGGTCGTTCGACAGGTCGCGCAGGTTGCCCTCGGACTGCCCGTGGGGCTCGTCCTTGGGGCCGTAGAGGACGTCGTCGATAGCCCTGGAGAGGGCCATGGTGCGCTCGGACTGGTCCGCGATGGCCTGGGAGAGCTTCGCGCGGGCCTCGGCTACGTCTGCCTCTCCGACGCTGACGTCGAGGTGGGCCCGCTGGAGCCGTTCGAGCTGTTCGGGCGTGGGCTGGTGCTTGGGCATCGGGGTGAGCCTCTCGGGTCGGGTCAGCAGGGGTCAGCGGGCGTTCCATCCGCCTGGTTGGAGCCGCGCTGTCTCGCTGCTGTGGCATGGGATGCACAGCGGTCGTAGGTGACGATCCGCATCGGGATCGGGATCGCGTCGAGCGATCAAGTCCTTTCGTGACACGGGGTAGTGGTCAGCGGTCTTGGATGCTCGACCACAGAGCACGCACCACGGATGGTGGTAGAGGTACGCGGCTCTGCGCTTGGCCCACCGTGTGTCGTAGCCACGCTCTGTGCTGCTGCCCCTGATCTCCTCGGCCTGGCGTGCGTGCTGCTCGCATCTGCCCTGAGTCACGGTCTGGGGGCATCCGGGGATGGGGCAGGGCTTACGGGGTCGGGTGGGCATGGGGATGGCCGTAGGCGTGCTGTACGTCCCCCATGCGCGCGAGCATGTGGTTCACGGTGTCCTGCACGCGCATGAGGTGTACCTCGTCGATCACGCCGTAGGTGGCGTTCGTGCTGAGGATGAAGCGCTGGGGTACGTGCCGGTACTGGAGCTGGGCGGAGTAGACCCGGACATGTTCGGTGTCGCCTCGCGCGACCTGGGCCCGAGCCTTCTCAACGTTGGGGTAAGGCGCGCACGTCATGAGTCATCCTCCGCCGAGTCGTCGTCTCGGCGCGCGCCCTTCTTCGCCATGTCGGTGCCCGCCTCCACCAGCAGGTGGCCGAGGGCCCGGTAGAAGTCCTGGTTGTAGACCGTGCCGTCGCGTACGGGCACGGTGACGGTGCCGACCTCTCCGCGGACCGGCGTTGTGCCGGGGAGATGGGCGATCACGCTCACGGGCACGGCGATCTCTGCGGGCATGGGTGAGCCTCCTCGACCTGGCCGTGCAGGGCGGGCAGCAGCACGCCTGTGTCATCCGCCCTGCACGGGGTTGGGTTGGGCCGCCGCCCGTACCTCCCCAGGCGCGGCGGGCGGCGGCCCTTCGGGCGCTCGACAGCGTCGGGGGTGCTGGAGCGGCCCGAGCATGGCGAAGGCCCCCGTACGTACGGGGGCCTCGGAGTGCGTGGTTCGCCCGGTTTCGGGCATGGCGATCTGCGGAGAGTGTTACAGCAGGTGACGGCGCTGGTCAAGCGGGCGCGGGTTGCTCGTCCGGTTGGAGTTCGTGCAGGTCGACGAGGGCGCGGCCTTGGTGGTCGTGGCCGTGTCGGGTGAGGGTGCCGCGGTGGAGGCGGACGCGGAGGGTGCCGGGGCGTATGCCGGTCGCCAGGTGCGCGGCGTAGATGTCGACGAGGACGGGCTCGGGGCTCATGCGTCCATGGTGCGCCAGACGGCCCGCCGCGCTCGCGTCAGTTCGGCGGGCCCTCGTGGTGCGGTTCGGTCACATGTCGAAGTGCGGCCCCGCGTAGAGCGGGTCGTCGGCGGGCTCCATGCGCCATGCGTCGTCGATGGCCTGCTCCCGGTCGAGTGGCGCGCAGTGGGCGCAGGGGCGGCGCCGGTCCGGGCAGTCGTTCCAGTGGGAGTCGATGTCGGGGTGCTGTTCGGGCATGGGTGTCACGGTCCTCTCGGGGTGGGGTGGTGCGGTAGGGGCGTACGGGTGCACGGCGCCGGTCGGGGTCAGCAGAAGTGCCGGATCGGGTAGTGGCCGCCGCAGCTGGCGCAGTAGTACAGCGGCGGCTGGTCGTAGGCGGTCTCCGGTGGCGGGGGTGTGGTCGTCGGCTCGGTGGGCATGATCGGGGTCTCCTGTTCCGTGATGGGGATGGGGAACCGGGGCGGCCGTCAGCTGCCAGGCGGGGGCCGCCCCGGGGGCTTAGATGTGGCGTACGAGCCAGTCGAGGAACACCAGGCCGACGAGCGCCAGGGCGCCGCATCCGGTGCGCCAGGAGGCGCGCTGGCGGATGCCGACGATCTCGACGCGCTCCCCGTCGGGGCGCTGCCCGTGGTGGGCGAGCTGCCGGTGACGGCCCTTCACGGCGGCCAGCTCGGGGCGGGTGGCGACGGCGCGTGCGGTGGTGCCGCAGTCGTCGCACCGGTACTGGTAGGCCATCTCGGTCGGGGTCCTCTCGGGGTGGGTAGGCGGGTAGGTAGGGGCCGGGTAGGAAGTGGGTAGGAACCGCTGTGACCTGCGGTTCCTACCGGCCTACTCGGGGCCGGGGTGGGGTCTGATCGGGGAGTGGTCGGCGGCCTCGGGGGCGGCCAGGAGGCGGGTGCTGACGGGGGTGTGAGCGGGCGGCTGGAGCGGGCCCGGGAGGGGCCCCTCGGCCGGGGCCGGGGCGGGGTCTTCCCCGAGTCCGGCGGGGAGGTCGCGGAGCAGCACTCCTTGACGGTTCAGCTGCCGCCCTCCGGCGTGCTTGAGGTTCAGGCTCTGGGTGATGGGCACCGCGGCGTCCTCGAGGGCGCGGCGTACGGCGGCCTTCGTGGCGCCGGGGATCTCGTCTGCGAGGTGGGCGAGGTGGACTCCGCGCTGTGCGGTGTCGGCGCAGATCTCGCGTACGGCGCGGGCGACGATGTCCGCGGCGGGGAGCGCCGGGGGCTCCGTGGTGGGCTGCTCCCCCGGCTCCCCCGTGTTTTGTTGATCTTGTTCGGGGGAGGGTTCCGCGCCGGGGAAGGGTGCCGCAGCCCATGCGGCGAGGGTCCACACGGCAGGCACCAGCCATCCCAGCGCGGGCGCCCGGGTGACCCCGGCCGTGGCCACCAGCGCGCCGCCGACGGCCAGCGTCGTCAACCTGCCGGCCCGCTCCTTCCCGTCGTCCGCGGTCACCCACTCCCATGTGGTGGTGACCAGGACGCGGCTGCCGGTCCACCATGCGGCGACCAACGGTCTCCCGGGCACGTACGGGCGGATCGCGTCGCGGGCGCGCACGTCACACGCCCAGGAACTTCGCGGTGGAGGCGACGATCGAGGCGGCGACGCCCCAGATGCCGCCCGCGCGCCCGGCGACGTACGCCGCGACGAACCCGAGGACGGCGACCTGCTTCAAGGTGAGCTTGCGCCAGTACAGGATCGCGGCGATGCAGCAGGCGACGGCGCCCATGCCGACGTTGCCGAGCGGACCCGTACCCCCGCCGACGCCGAACGCGGTCAGCAGCGACGCGAGGAGGTCGGCCGGGGTGGACCAGATGCCTCCGGCCCCGGCGTAGAGGGTGGCGGCCAGCGCGCCGAGGAACAGCGTGAGGTTCCAGGAGAGGGCCTTGCCCTTGCCGGTGGCCTTCACGCCCAGGACGAGGACGACCGTGACGACGAGCGCGGCGCCGCCCGCGCCGAGGTGGCCGAAGATCTCGCCATCTCCGAGGCCGGGCGAGGGCGGTGCGGCGGGGGCCGCGGGTGCAGCGGACAGCATGGCGTTTCTCCAGGTCAGAGGATGACGGGGGCATGTACGTCGGCCCCCAGGGCGGCGGCCGGGCTGTAGAGGCCCAGGGCGAGGACGGCGGAGGCGAGGGGGATGCGCGCGGCCCAGGCAAGCGGCGCATACCAGCCGCGGGTATGGCGGTCCCACTGCTGCCCGATCGCGGCGATGACGCCGATACCGACGAGCAGGGCGGGGACGACGCTGGTGTCTCGGCCGCACTCGGCGATCCAGTTGTGGATGGTGGGCACGAGCCGGGCCAGGTAGCCGACCCCGGCCGCGGACCCGTTGTAGAGCAGCACCACCGTGCGGTGGTCGAGGGCGAGGTGCTCGCGGGCCTGCGCGACCCGTTCCCGGGCGGGGGTACGGGCCGGGCGCTCGACGGCACCCTGCTCCGGCTCGTCTTCGTCGTCCTGGTCCTCCGCCGCCTCGTCCTCGTCGTCCTCGGGGTCCGGGTCGACGGCGGGCGCGGCCGGGCGGCGTACGGGCAGCGGCTGCTCGTCGGGCACGTCGGCCCACGGGGCCGCGGTCTCCTCGGGCTGGGCGAGGTCGATGGTCTGGCCGGTGCGCCAGTCGGGCAGCCGTGCGCCGCCTGCGGGCGGGCGTACGGGCGCGGCGCTGCCGGTGTCCGGGCGGGCGGGGTCGAACAGGTCGTCCCACCAGTCGTCGGCGTTCATCGGGGCTCCTCGCAGACGTGAGTGCGGGCGTCGGTGAGGGCGCGGCCGAAGCCCTGCGCGGGGTAGCCGGTGAGGACGTGGCGGCAGCCGGTGCAGCGCCAGGCGTAGCCGTGGCTGGTCCACCCGCCGCCGGGGTCGAGGTGGGTGTACTCGGCGCGGTGCAGGGTCACCGCGGTGTTGCTGGCGCTCGTCACGACGGTGACGACGCCCGAGACGGGCGGCGCGGGCCGGTACCCGGCGGGGAGCGGCGGGAGGGTCGTCGTCAGCACGTGGTGTCCTTCGCGGAGTCGTCGGCGAGGGCGTGCAGCCGCTCGGTGAGGTGGCGCAGCTGGTGACGCTCGACGGCGTCGAGGGGGCCGGTGTGCGCCAGCAGTTCGGTGGCGCGCGCCAGGGTGGCGCGCAGGTAGACGCGGGTGTGCGCCAGGTGGCGCACGGCGTCCGGGTCGAGGCCGTGGAGCGCGGCGCTGGCGCGTACGGCGTCGGGGTGTGCGCCGGGCAGCGGGGGCGGCGCGTCGGTGGCGCGCGCCGGGTGCGCCGCAGGTGGGGCGGGTGGCGCATCCGGGTGCGCCAGGTCCGGCGCGTCCGGCGCATCGTGGCGCGCGCCAGCGTCGGCCGGTGGCGCATCCTCGGGTGCGCCGTCGCGCGCCAGGGCGTCGAGGTCGCGGCGCACGGTGTCCTTGGAGACGCCGAGTTGCGCCGCGATGGCGCGCTGGCTCATGCCGGTGTGCGCCAGGTGGCGCACGGTGGTGCGCCGGTCGGCGGCGGCCGGGGTCACCACGAGACGTGTCCGGCGGCGCGGGCGACGAGGTGCGTGCACAGGCGTACCCCGGCGAGGTCGTGTCGGTGGGCGGCGAGGGTGAGGGCGTCGAGCAGCTGGTCGACGGACGGCAGGCTGCGGGGGGTGGCGTCGGCGGCGTGGATCGCGGCGTCCTCGGTGGGGCGGCGTACGGCGCGCGGGGGAACGAGCTTCACGAACTGCTCCTCGATGAGGGGCCGGGCCCGCGTTGGGGGGTCGCGGGCCCGGCGGGGTGATCAGGGCCTGCGTGCCTCGACGGCGGCGGTCACGGAGTCGGCGAGCGTGCGCTCGGGCCGGGAGGCGGCGCGGGCGCGGGACTCGGCGTGCTGCCGGTCGAAGGCTTCGGCGCGCTGCTGCGCGTCCTGCTGCCGGGCCTGCGGGCTGGAGTTCGCGGCGTGGCGGCCCATCACCGACCACCGCCAGCGGCTTCCACCGCGCGGAGGAGGGCGTCGAGCCGCATGGACAGGGCGACGGCCGCGCGGACCATGGCCTCGGGGTCGTGGATGTCGGCGCCTGAGTGCTCGGCGAGGGTGTCGTGCGCCATGTCGCACTCGCGGTCGACGTTGAGGGGCACGAGCGGCGGGCCGGTGATGGCGCGCAGCGAGGTGGTCTGGTCGCTCATCGCTGCCCCGTTCCGGAGCAGGGGGCGCAGCGGACCCAGTGCTGCCGGGTGACGCCGCCGCTGGAGGTGTCCTCGACTCGGCCGCCCTGGCCGTTGCAGGAGCCGCAGGGGCGCGGCTGGTCGGCGCTCACGCGGCACCACCCACGATCACCCAGATGTCGGGGCCGTACTGCGGGTGGGTCGTGCGGACGACGGTGAGCGGACGTCCCGCCGGGGTGGTGGTGTGCCACTCCTCGACGGTGCTGCCCTCGGGGGTGTCCGCGAGGTCGGCGGCGGCGTCCTGCGGGGTGGGGCGGCTCCAGACGCTGCCCCAGACGTCCCGGACGGTGATCTCGGCGGCGCCGTCGAGGGCGCGGCGCAGCGGGTCGTCGAGCCGGGCGGGCTCCGGGGTGATCGTCTCCGCGCGCAGCGGGGTACGGTTCTGCTGGTCCATGACGAGGTCTGCTCTCTGTCGTGGTCAAGTGCCCGGGGCGTTAGCGCGCCTCGGGGGCGTAGAGGGTCGGGCGGTGCGTACGCCTCCCGTGGTGTTCCAGCACCCGGGAGAGCTGCTGTCCGGCCCTCGTTGCTATTCGGTTGTCTGGTCCAGTGCGGACCGGTACTTCGCGATGGCCTTGCTGACGGCCTGTTGGGTGATGCCGAACTCGTTGCCGACGGCCGTCGCTGTTCCCAGCTCGGCGACCCCTTCGAGGAGTGCCGCAGCTCGGCGTTGGGACGCCTGCTTCGTCGCGGCGGCGAGCTGTTCCAGCAGCTCATCCTCCGCGCGAACCCGGTTCCGCCAGTCCGTCTCGGTCATCCCGAGAAGCATTACACAACCGGGGGTTGTGATGCAAGTGGTCACGGCTGCTCGTTCTCGCGGGTGTCGCGCGCGACCGCCGCGCCGACGAGCCGCTGCGCCGCGGCCAGGTGCCGGATGCACAGCAGCACCTCGCCGCCCGGGTCGACGGCCTCCGCCGTGCACTGCGTGTCGTACGCCTTCAGGTACCGGCACGTGATCCGTCGCTCCGTCATGACGCTTCCGCCCCCCTGTCGAACTTGATCAACGCCGCCAGCCGCAGCCACGACTCCGCCGGGTACACCGCCCCGCACCAGCGGCACGAGATGCTGCGGGCGCCCCGCATCCGCCGCAGGACCGCGCCGCACAACACCCCGTCCTCGTACGCGGCCGGGCAGTTGCCCACGCGCTCCCCGCGGTCCTCGGGCGGCTCGGGGTCCACCACGGACAGCGCGTCCCGCTCCAGGTCGCGCACCTCGCGCGCCAGTTCCCCGGCGGCCGGGTAGTCGGCGGCGATCCAGTCCAGCGTCATCCCGAGCCAGCGGGCCGCGACCCGCACCCGGTGGGCGGGGCGCCCCTCGGCGACGGGGAGGCCCCAGCCGCGGACGCGCTGCACGTCCTCGCGCCAGCCCTCCAGCACGCCGGGCATGTGCGCCACGTGCAGATCGAGGGCGCCCTCGTCGATGGGCATACGCGGGCCGGGCTGCCCGCGGCTGACGCGTTCGGTCGCACCGCGTACGGCGGGCGCCATGTGCGCGGTCAGCGCGTCGTGCAGGGCCGGTAGGCGTTCCAGGCGGGCGGCGGTGGCGGTGGCGCAGCTGCCGCACAGCTGGTCGTCGGTGTCGAGGTCGTTCTCGCACAGCCCGCAGGTGTTCACGGGGCCTCCGGTTCGTTGGTGCGTGCGGCTTGGTTGCGCAGCTTCTGGGCGTGGCGCTGGGCGAGGCCCTTCCGTCGTGCGGCGGCGCGGGCGACGCGCCGCCGCTTCGCTTCCTCGGCTCGGGCGCGGGCGGCGGCGATCCGCTCCGATATGACGTCGTCCACGTTCACGAGGCGCGCCCCGCGGGGGAGTGACCGAGCAAGCGGTCGGCGTTCTGTAGTGCCGTACACGTGTCGGTCACCATGACGGTCGCCATTCGCCGCAGCACCACCCGATAGCAGCGCGAACAGGGGCGCTGCGGGGAGCCCTTGCGCGGGTGCCGGCAGTTCTGGCGCATCGCGTCGTGGAGGGTGGCGACGGCCTGTTCGCCCTCCGTCTGCTCCTCAGGGGTGGCGATGGAGATCGGGATGTTCAGCCGCTCGGCGAGGGCCTGGCACGCGGGGCTCAACGGGGCCTTGATGTGCATCCGGCCGGGGCAGGTGGCGCGGAGGTCGTCGAGCAGTTGGCGGGCGATCCCGCGACGCCGGTACGCGGGCGCGACGTAGATCAGCTCGATGGCGTACCGGGCACGGTCGGCGGAGACGAAGCCCGCGGGCTCGCCGTCGACGTACAGGAGGGCCGTGTTCAGCCAGCTCGCGAACGGCACGCCGGAGGGGACGTGCCCGAGGCGGTCGAAGCCTTCGAGTAGGTAGCCCTCGAAGAGGTGCGTCAGGGCGCTGACGTCCCGGGCGGAGCGGTAGTCGAAGCGCGAGGGGGAGACCTGGGTTTCTGTCATTTCTGTCAGGCACTCCTTAGGTGTGTATCAGAGACTTCTTCTTCTTCTTTTCGCCATGACTTGTCCCAAATGAGGGGGTGCGGCATGTACCTGGGGGACGGCCTCCGCCCCCTCTGACCCTCTGCGCGTGGCTCCTCCGGTACGGGCGCGGCCCACCCGCGGTCCACCAGCACGTCGATGGCGGCGGTCACGGTCTCGGAGGTCACGCCCTCCGGCCCCCAGGCGTTTCCGTCGACCCCCCGCTGCGCGTCCCGGACGCTGAACGGCTGCCCGGCCTGTTCGGTCTTGCGGCGGCGCAGCCACTCCAGGACATCGCGGGCCGGGGCGAGCTGCCCGTCACGGTTCGCCCCCATCAGGTCGAGGCACAGGCGGGCGTGCTGGATGAAGTACGGGGCGAGGGCGACGGCCGCCGCGAACTGCTCGGCCGTGATGCTCTGCGTGGTGCTGTCCTCGTACAGGGCGAGCAGCCCGGCCACGCGCGCGATCTTCCCCGGCAGCTTGCTGCCCCAAGACGCCATCTGGTGCAGGTCCCCGCCCCTGCGCAGCCGCGGCTGAAGGCTTTCCTGGAACTGGTACATGGCCTCGCTGGCCTCGTCGGTGAACGCGATCACCCGCACGAGTCCGTTCTTCCACAGCTCGTCAACGAGCTGTTGCAGTCGCTCCTCCAGGTCCTGCACGAGGCGCCCCGGGATCGCGATGGAGCCGCGCGGGTCCTGGTGGCCGAGGCGGGACGACGGGAAGCTGTACAGGAACCGCTGCACGAACCCGTTGTGCAGCATCTCGTCGTCCTTCTTGCGGCCGAGCTGTTCGAGGATGACGGGCTGGATGAGCAGGCCAACGGCCAGGTGCGCCGACTCCATGGCGATGGAGTCGCGGCCGACGCGGTCGACCGGCATGGCCTTGCCGTCGTACGCGTCGAGCGCGAATCCCGTGTCGGAGGCGCCGCTGTTGTACAGGCCGCCCATCTGCTTGAGCAGCGTGCCCTCGGAGTGGATGACCGCCATCCGGCCCGCCTGCTGCGAAGCCTTCTGCGGCATGGCGGCGGGCGTGATGTCGCCGAACAGCAGCCGCGGCAGCGCCGGGACCGGGCCGAGTTCCGCCAACTGGCGCCGGGCGAGACGGGCCTCGTCCATCTTCAACTTGAAGGCGTCGGGCTTCGCCTTGACCGCGACCTTCTCCGCCTCGTCGAGCCGGGCCTGCGCCACCTTGAGCATCTGCTCCGCCTCTTCGATCTCCGGCAGGGCGTCCTCGCGCAGTCTCTTCTCGATCCGCCGCAACGCGTCACTGAACGGGCCCTCGGCGGCGCTCTTGCGCTCGCCAGCGCCCGCCACCGTGGCGGTCCACACGGACGACGCCTCGGTCCAGCCGGGGCGAATCCGGATCTGCACGCGCCCACCTACGGCGGTCGAGATGGCCGCGAGGGCGATCATCGCCGGAATGTCCGGGGCGACCTGCACCTGAGCGGTGACCGCGTCCACCACGGTCGACAGGCTGACCCCCAACAAGTCCGTGGGGAACGCGGTCAGGGCGGGGCGATCGATCGAGATCGGCTCCTCCCACACCCCCGAGAAGTGCCTGACAGAAATGACGGAATCCCCTTCGGGCTTCACGTCCTCCGTCCACTTCGGACCCGCCATCAGCCCACCACCGCCGCATCCTGCGGGTGCGGCGCGGGCGCCCACACCTGCACGAACTCGGTGTCGTTGTGGCCTGCCGCGAAGTGGTCGGCGGCGTCCTTCCCGGTGCGGGCCTGGACGACGTACACGGAGCGGGCCACGCCGAGCAGGGTCTCGACGACGGCCTCGGCGTGGGCCCGCCCCTTCTCGTCGCGGTCGGCGACGAGGGTGACGTCGGCGCCCTGGAGGTAGGCGGCGTGTTCGGCGGTCCACTTGCCGGCGCCCTGGGCGTTGCAGGTGGCGGCGAGCCCGTGGTCGACGAGGGCGTGTACGTCCTTCTCGCCTTCGGCGATCCAGATGACGCGCTCCTCGGCCTTCGCCTTCAGCAGCTCGGGGAGCCGGTAGGGGACGGTGGCGACGAGGCGGTTACCGCGGTCGTCGGTGAGGCGCCAGCGCCGCCCCGAGCGGGTGTCGTCGGCGGGCCGCCACTGCGCGAAGCACTTGTGGTCGCAGCGGGTGACGCCGTGGACGACGGCGCCGTGCTGGTCGCGGTACACGTACTGGGCGGTCCGCTTGTGGCCGCGGTCGTGGCAGGGAATCCACGTGTCGTCGGCGGGCCGGTCTCGGGGCCGGGGTTCGAGGGGCGCGTCGAACAGGTCGGATTCGGTCCAGCCGAGGGCGGCGAGGAACGCGGTGTTGCCGTCGCACTTGTGGCAGTGGATGACGACGCCGCCGTTGTTGCCGCGGCGGATGGCGACGGTTCCGGGGGAGTCGCCGTCGTGGCAGATGCCGCGGGTCCGCAGGCTGCCGCCTTGGTAGCGGGTGGGTTCGCCGCGGTCGCGGAGGAGGTCCGCGAGGCGGTTGAAGGCTACGGGGTCGTCGGAGTTCACGAACGTCTCTTCTCGTGCAGGTGGCTGGTGTCCGTGAGGGGCCGGGTCCGCGCCGTCGGGTGGACGGCGCGGGCCCGGCCGGGGTCAGCCCGTAGCGGGCGTGGTGTTCCAGGGGTCGGCCGTGGTGGGCGCGGCCAGATACCCGGGGACGGGTTCGGCGGCGGCCTGCCGGGCGAGACGCACCCAGCGGTCGACGCCTTCGACGAACAGCCGCCCGCCGCCGTGGGTGCCGGGGACCTCGATGTCGATGGAGGCGACCCCGTAGAAGGCGTGGGCGATGGCCTGTTCGAGGCGCATGCCGCCGACGCGGAGGGCGGTCGCGCCGATCTGGACGCGTACGTGCACGGCGTCGCCGAGGTGCCGGGACTGCTCGCGCAGGTCGGTGATGACCGCGCCGTGTTCCCAGTAGTCCTCGCTGGTGAGGTCGACGGCGACGACGTGCTGCACGCGCGGATAGGGGAAGGCGGGGTCCGGTGTGTTCACGACGGGTCCTCCGTCCGGTGGACCGGCCAGCCGGGGCCGGGTTGGGGTTCGGGGCGCCCGGCGAGGCGGGCCGGGGTGTGCTCGGGGCAGCGGTAGCCGATGACGTACCGGTGCACGTCGGTGCCGCTGCGGCAGTGGCGCCGCTCGTCGCCGATCCAGTGCCCGCAGTCGGGCGCGGCGGTGTCGCCGCTGGGGCTGTTCACTGCCGCCCCTTCTGGGCCAGGCGGTGCCGGAGGAGGTCGAGTTCGTCGAGGACGTTGGCGAGCGCGGAGGCGCATACGCCGTCGACTTCGGTGTCCTCGCGGATGGGCCGGGCCGGTTCCAGGGCGTCTTGGAGGACGTGTTCGTCGTCGAGCTGGAGGTAGGTGCCGACGGTGGCGGCCTGGGTGTCGAGCTGGGCGTACCGCTCCTCTTCGGAGAGGCGTACGAGGTAGGCGGTGAACAGCTCGTCGAGGGCCTGGGCGCGCTGCACGGGGGTGAGTTGGCGCCATGCCTCGTGTCCGATGAGGGTGACGTCGATGCCGCCGGGGTGGGCCCGGTGCATGGTGGCGCGCGCTTCCTGCATGGCCCCGTACAGGGTGGAGGTCGTCGACAGGTTGGCGGTGATGTCCTCGAACTGCTCGTCGTCGGTCACGCGGCGGCCCCCTGGGAGGTGCGGTTGCTGTGGAGGGCGGCGCGGATGCGGACCTTCTGCTCGTCGGTGAGGGGCGGGGCGGTGTCGACGATGGCGCGGACCCGTGCCCAGTACGCCTCGTCCTTGACGAGGACGGAGGGGGCCGGGCGGCCGGAGGTGGGGTCTCCGGCCGTCGCGGTCGTGGTGCTGTCGCTCATCGGTCACCGCCCGCGGGGGCGAGGGTGTGGGAGAGGATGTTGCCGCCGCCGTCGAGGTACGTGAACTCGACGTCGAGGCCGACCGGGGACGAGGCGACCTCGATGCCGCACACCTGGGTGACGAGGAAGCGCACCATGCGGTCGGCGGTGTCCGCCGCCATGCTGGACGGGACGACGATGATGAGGCGCCCGCTCTGGGTGTGGATCGCGGAGCCGTGGAATGCCGGGTCGTCGATGTCGACCGTGGTGAACTCGGCGCCGACCGCGTCGAGCAGTTCGGGCATGGGGAGGCCGAGGGCCTGGTCGATGGTGACGTTGCGCACGGCGATCACTCCCCGGCCTTCTCGGCGCGGGCGCTGGCGAGCAGCGCCTTCACCTCTTCGGCGGGGGCCTGGGCGGTGTCGAGGACGACATGTACGCCGCCGTCGCCGCGCTCGACGATGCGCATGGGCTCGCCCTCGGGCAGCGGGGCCACGGCGAGGGTGCCGCCCGTGGAGATGATGAGCTTCTTCGGGGGCTTCTCGTGCCAGGCGAGTTCGGCTCGCAGCAGGGGGTCGACGGCGTCCACGGTCGTCTGCCGGGGGTCGTACTTGGCGTGGAACGTGTCGTCGCGCCCGCTCAGGACGGCGAGGATGCCGGTGTCGTGCTGCTGCTCGTCGAGGTAGATGTGCGTGGTGCGGGCCATCTCGTCGACTCGCCTGGCGACGTCGAACAGCTTCTCGCGCTGCTCGGGGTCGGTGAGGGTGTCGGCGTACGCCCGGACGTCTGCGGCGGCGGCCCGCTGGTGGCCGATCCTGGTCGCGATCTCCAGCGTTTCGAGCCGGTCGGCCATGGCGCTCATCCGGACGAGGTGGGCGCGGATCTTGGTGATTTCGGCGCGGAGTCCGGAGGAGTTGAGGTCGGCCCATTCGCCGTCGCCCTCGAATCCGGCGCGGGGGCCGTCGCCGAAGTCGATGAGGTAGACGCCGAGGTAGCTCCTGGAGCGGCGCCCGGTGGGCGCGACGGAGATGGTCTCCGTCTGGTGGTCTCCGTGGTCTCCGGTCTCGATGCAGCCGGGGAAGGAGGCGCAGGCGGCGGAGGTGTTCGCGTCGCCCGCGTGCTCCCCAGCCCGGGAGCCTCGGCCGTGCGACTCGGTCGTGCCGTCGTGTTCGGTGTGGAGGACCTGGGGCCCCTCGTTGAGTGTGGCGATAACCTTGGACATGAGCCTTCTCGCCTTCTACTGAACCGTGGTGGACGTGCTGTTGTGCTCGCGTGACGTCGTCGGGGTGGCCGCCCCGACGACGTCCTTCTTGTTCTCCGGCCCGTTGCCGACCGGACGCTTCCTGTGCTGGCTCTGCCGCGTGCGCAGGATCTCGACCAGCTCCTCGACCGTCACCTCGTAGGCGTCGGCGAGCGCGAGGAGGGTTTCGGTGGCGGGACTCGCTACGCCGCGGCGCAGACGCGAGAGCGTCGACTGCGCGACGCCTGTGCGCTTGGCGATGGCGTAGCTCGTGTGGTCGCCCTTCGCGGCTGCCACTTCGGCGAGCCGCGTACTGGACAGGCGGTAATCGAGCATGGGCGTACTCCCCGTGTTGACTCGCACGCTATTGCGTACGTGCTAACAAGCACGCTACGCACACTAGGTGCGTGCTGGCAAGCACGTTAGGGGATGACCGAATGTCGTGCACGGCGTGTTAGCAGGGCTTTCTTTGTGTTACCGCTGGTCAGTGTGCGTCTTTGCAAGCATGCAAGTACTTGCTAGCGTGGACGTATGAGCCCACGCCACAGCCCCCCCACGTCCAGAGCCGAAGCGTTCGGAGCGTTCGTCTCCGCCGCGGCCCGCGACGCTGGATACGACATCGACAGCCCCCGCGGCGGCGGGAAGAAAGCCCTCGCGGAAGCGGCTGGCATGTCCCATGCGAGCGTGAGTCGCATGCTCGCGGGCATCAGCCTGCCCGACCCCGTGTTCTTCGAAGCCTTGGCGCGCGCCCTCAACGTGTCACTCGGTGAACTCCTGGTTCGGTCCGGGCTCGTATCCGAGGGGGCCAGCATCACCACCAACCCGGCTACGGGCGATATGACCGCCGAGGTTGCTGCGCGCGCCCTGGGGCTCCGTGATCCTCGCAGCATTTCCATGTTCCAAGCCATGGTTGAAAACCTGCGGGATCAAGAAGAGCAGTTCACCGACGAGCCGAGGAGGCGAAGCGCGTGAAGTATCACGAGGGATGTGACGGGTGCGAGAGCCGACGTGACATCAAGGAATTCATTAAGTCGGAAGTTGAGAACGGGAATTTCTCGAAGTGGGCCCATCGGACATACAGGGTAACGCAGGTCTACGGTTACACGATTTCTGTGGCTATGGTGATTTCCGGGTGCCTCAGCGCCTGGACCAGGTATGACGTCTTGCGGGCGCTCGCGGGCAGCAGTGGGAGCGATAAGTACTATGCGATCATGGTTGGACTGATCATGTTCTGGTTGGTCCGGCTCGTTGGTGAGCGAGTTACGGCGTCCTTTGTGATCAGGCGTGAGCGTGCCTTGCTTCGGGAAGAACGAAGGCTGTTCGCGGAGGAGCGGAAGGAATTGGTTAAGGAATGGGAGGAGAACGTCATCAAGGCATACCAAATTGCTTGGGACGGCTTGAGAAGGGAACGGAATGTCGACCCTGCGAACCCGCCCCGACTGCGAGTCGTCCGGCAACTGAACGACGATGACGGCGATACACGGGCCGGATAGCTTGAGTGACAGCGTCCCGCCTGGCTACCGTCGCCCCCGCTTCCAGTCGAAGTCGACGGAGTCGAGGTCGGTGTACGCGCCGCCGGGCATGCGCCCCGGGCGTCCCTTCCGCACGGTGACGGTGACGAGCGCGGCCAGGATCTCGCGCTGCTCCTCCAGCCCCAGGCCCTTCCACGCGGCACGCGGGTCGGGTGTGCCCACGACGACGGCCAGAGGGTCGCGGACCGCGGCGTCGGCGAGCTGGCGCCGTACGCCGTCCAACTGCCGCTTCGCGACTTCGCTTCCCGACGCGAGCTGCGCCGCGTCGATCTGACCGGCGCCGAACAGGCCGGACAGGTCCCCCAGGCGCTGCTGGATCTGCCCCGCCTCCGCCTGGAGGGCGGCGACGTCCACGTTCTCGGCCGCGGGCAGCAGCAGCTCGGCGGCATCGGGGCGGGACATGCGCTCCAGGATCACGTCCGTCACGTGCTCGTCGAGCTTGTCGGCCCGCCGGGAGACGTGCCCCAGGCGGCACCGGTACGACGGCCGTGAGGCGCCCCCGGACATTGAGCACACCATCGGGCCGGGGCAGCCGCAGCCGGGCACCCCGCAGCGGTACAGCAGCGACCCGAGCCAGCGCACCTGCCCGCCCGGTGTCGTACGCCGCCCCGGGTCGGTGAGCAGCGCGACGACGGCACGCCACTTCTCCTCGGGCACGATCGCCTGCCAGTTGCCGGCCCCGATCTCCTCGCCGCGGTAGACGGCGATCCCCGCGTTCCTCGGCCGCAGCAGTACGTCCCGCCACGACTGGTGCGTCCACGCGTTCCCGGCCGTCGTCAGCACGCCCTTGTCGTTGAGGTGCTTCACGCGGGAGCGCAGCGACGCCCCGCCGAGCAGCGCGTCGACCGAGTCGAGGACGCACCGGGCCTCGTCGGGCACGGCCTGGTCCATGTCGAGGACGGGCGCTTCGGTCTCGGCCCCGGTCTCGGCGTCCTTGACGGTGCGCGTCTCGCCCGTGGGCATGCCCCAGCCGAACGGCCGGAGGCCACCCGACCACTTCCCGGCCTTGGCCGCCTGGAGCCGGGCGCGGGCGACGCGCTCGGCCTTGTGCTCGGACTCGTGCCGGGCGACGGCCCCGAGGATGCGCGCGGTCATCCGCCCCGAGGGCGTCGACAGGTCGATGATCCCGGCCTGGCACGTGTGGGTGGACACCCCGCGCCGGTCGGAGATGTCGATGTACTCCTCCAACTCGGTGGGGGAGCGGTGGAGCCGGTCGGTGTGCCACGCGATGACGACGGTGGCGCGCCCGGCGTCGAGGTCGGCGAGCAGCTGCCGGTACCCCTTGCGGGGCTTCCCGGAGTAGGCGGACAGGTCGTTGTCGACGTAGGTGTCGACGATCTCCCAGCCGTTGCGCTCGGCGAGGGCCTGGCAGTCCTCGCGCTGGCGGTCGACGCCGAGGTGCGCGCCGGTCCGGTCCTGGCTGATGCGGACGTAGACGAGGGCGCGGAGCGGGGCTCCGGCGTCGCTTCGGGTGGGCGTCATGCCGTCCAGCATCGCACTAGAGGTGCTGTGGATAAAGTCTCGGGAAGACGACGCTGCTGAGCAGCCTGCTGGGGCTCGTCGGCCCGCGCGAACGGATCGTGCTGGCCGAGGACTCGGCGGAGCTGCGTCCCGACCACCCCCACGTCGTACGGCTGGAGTCGCGCGTCGCCAACCAGGAGGGCATCGGGCACGTCAGCCTGCGCGACCTCGTACGCCAGGCGCTCCGCATGCGACCCGACCGGCTGGTGGTCGGAGAGGTGCGGGGCAGCGAGGTGACCGACCTGCTCAGCGCCTTGAACACGGGCCACGCGGGCGGGTGCCTGCCCTAAGCGTACACGCATGAGTGCAGGTCAGGGGCCTACTCGGGGCCCTTAACTCTCGCGCGCATCCTGACCAGCAAGTTCCCCCAGTCCGCGCGCTGTTGGCTGGTCGCTCGGTCGTCCTTGTCGGCAAGGCTGGTGCGCTTGCCGTTGCCCTTCGGCGGACGCTTGCGCCCGGGTTTGCTCATCACAGTCTTCCTGTCAGCGCGGCAGCGACGATGAAGCCGCACAGTGCCGCTGAGATCGCTACGAATGTCGGCCACGCGATACGGCCCACAAGGCGTTTCACCATCGGATCGGCTCCCTCTTCCCGCCCGCGCACAGGGGGCACGGCACCTTGAACGTGTTGCGGCACGTGCGGCAGCCGAAGAACCCACAGCAGTCGGGACACCAGATCTCCCGCCATTCGGCGCAGCACCCGCAGTACGAGCGCACAGGCGCAGGCGCTTCCGGTGCGACTGTCACTAGTGCCCCTCCGGGTGTCTGCGGATGAATACGTTGCAGTCGCTGACAGTCGTCCCGTCTCCGCTGGCACGCGCCCAGCTACGCACCTTCGCTAGCTCAGCGCATCCGGCACAGCCTTCAACCGGCGCGGGCTCCAACTGGCCGAGTCGCAAGGGAAGTTCACCCGGAGCGCTCGGGTAGGTGTTCGGCTCACTCACGTCCAACCCCCTGGTTCGCTTCTGCCTGATGAGCAGTCAACGACCAGCCACGCGGGGCGCTCCACTGGCTTGCAGCGACTTGCACGCTGATTTTCCGCAGGCGGTCTTGACCGTACGCGTGAACGAGAGACGATGAGTGTGCAAGTCAGAGCAAGAGACCAGACAGGAGCGGGTGACATGTCGCTACGGTTCGTTGGAATCGACCCGAACACGGATGACGAGCACTGCCCGACAGTGTGGGTAGACGACGAAGCCGGGGAGTTGGTCATTCAAGGATGGAAGGTGTCCGCTGAGCTGAAAGCGGCATGCGAGTCCAACACCCCCGCGAAGGGCGGAGTGCCGGACTATGAAGAAATCGTCAGGATTCCGGCCCGCATGGTGCCGATGATCAAGGAAGCGTGCGACACCGTTGAGCATTCCGCCGTTCAGTGAACTTCTGGGGAAATGCCGTAGCTCGGCCGTGCATCTGGAAATGCGCGACGACTACGGCACCAACCCGAGACTAGAAGCCTGGCAGCGTGGCGAACTCGTGAACTGGGAAGACCACGCGGCGTGGTGGCGCCCGTTTCACGACAACATCGCAAGCGCCGTGTCCCGGGGTGTAGTTGTTCGGCGTGCCCGTGTCGTCTCAGAACCAGTGAGCGAATACATCCGCTGGGAACACTACGTGACACGGGCGAACCAGATTGCGGGTGAAGAAGTCCGCTGGCTCCCACGACGCCAGACAACGGACGTGCCCATGCCCGGCAATGACTTCTGGCTCTTCGACGGGACGCTACTTCGGGTGCACCACTTCGCGGGTGACGGGAGTCTAGTCAAGGACGAGCTGACGGACGACGCAAAGGCGTTGAAACTGTGCGCGTCCGCGTTCGAAGAAATCTGGAAGCGTGCAACTCCTCACGACCGATACTCCGTCTGACAGCAAGAACCGGGTAGCCAACTCATGCCTTCGTCTCCATCGTCCCGTGTGCAGGCAGCGAGGGAAGACGTAGCCGCTCGTCTCCGAGAGGCACGGCTAGATGCAGGACTAACGGGGCGTGAGTTGGCTACCCGCTGCAACTGGTCAGAATCCAAGTCATCGCGAATCGAGCATGCCAAAACCCCGCCATCTGACGCTGATATCCGCGCATGGTGCCGAGAATGCCGAGTAGAACACCTAGCGGACGACTTGATTGCCGTTAGCCGACACGCTGACTCAATGTACGTCCAGTGGAGGCGGCTACAGCGAACAGGAATGAAGCAACTACAGGAGTCGGGCGTATCGCTGTACCAGCAAACACGCCAATTCCACGTCTACTGTTCAAATGTTGTGCCGGGATTTTTCCAGACTCCCGGCTACGCGCATGCGTTGATGACTTCTATTGCGCAGTTTCGCGGCACGCCTGATGACGTTTCAGACGCCGTGGCAGCGCGAATGAATCGCTCCCGAGTGATCCGAGAAGGAGACCACCGATTCGCGGTATTGGTTGAGGAATCAGTGTTGCGGTACCGGATTGGAAGTGCCGAAGTGATGGCCGCCCAGCTAGGCCACTTGCTATCAGTCATGGCACTGCCCTCAATCTCATTGGGCATCATTCCATTCACGGCACCCCGGCAGGCATGGCCGCTCGAAACGTTCACCATATTTGACCGTCAGCGTGTCCACGTGGAAACCCTGTCAGCGGCCATTAAGGAAACTCAGCCCAGCGACGTTGCGCTGTACCTCAAAGCGTTCGGGAACTTGAAGGACGCTGCCGCCTACGGGCGGAAGCCCGTTCGCTCGTCACAGCGGCCATTGAAGCCGTGGGCTGAAACACGAAGAGCCCCATACCGGCCGCCAGTCAGGCAGCGGGTATGGGGCTCACAGTCATGCGGCCATTGCAAGGTAACGGCGGCCGGTTCGTTCGGACACTCCGAAATGATCAGCCACCATGCGGCCGGTCACGGGTCGGCCATTGCGGGATTCCAACACGGACATAGCCGCGCGGATGTCCTCAGCGGAAGGCGGAGTGTCCGTGGTGCTGTCCGGCTGGCTGTCAGCGAAGTCCTGCCATATGTCAGCGGGCGGCCAGACGCTCTCCGGGGCCTTGATGGGCTCAGAGTCCGTGGGCACGTCCGGCAGGCTCTCAGAGGGGCGCTCAGGGCTTTCCGCGCGATGCATCCGCCAGACGGTCAGCGGGAAGACGGCATGCAGTCCAGCGGCCACCCAGGTACCAACGGCGGCAAGTTCCTCGGTCGTGAGGACACCAGCCACATTCGCGGACACGGCAACGGACACGGCCAGCGCAACATCCCGGCGTGACCGGACAGCCCAGACCATGTACAGATCAACGGCCACGGGAACGGCCGGGGCAACGGACTTAGGGACGTCATGGGCCAGCGCCAGATCCCGCTGTGTCGCATAGGAAATCAGCATGGCCGCAGCAAGGGCCAGATACCGGACAACGTCCGTGAAAGACAGTCGCTTGGTCATTCGGTGTCGGCCCAATCGGTGACGCGCTGGTGCGCCTCTGGCATCTGGAATTCTTCGATATTGGAACGCTCAGCGAACTGACGCCGGGAACGGGCGGATATGAAAGCCCGGCGGTCGGCCGGGGCGATCTCCCACAGTGGACGCGCTAGCTCTTCGTCGCTGAGCGCCAAAAACGCGGTGAGGCGCGTTTTGTAATCAGTCATAGCCACCCTCAGGGCATAGAAAAGCCCCGGCTACCGAGTGGCGGCAGGGGCTTAGGGAATCAGCGGGGCGGGATCAGTCCCACACGTCAGAATCAGAATCAGCGCCGTTGTCCGGCGCAACAAGTTTCGTGGCTGCGGAAGGTGTAAGGCCCAGCTCACCCGCCAGGCGAATTAGCGCCATACGCGCTTGCGGAACGCTGGACAGAAGCGGGTGACGAACCTTGCTTTCACCACGGGCGCCAGGGACCGTAAAGCCGTCCTCACTGATCTGTCGGCTGATCTCCCGAAGCTGGACGGCCGTGACCACGAACTCAACGGCCGTGAAGCTCTGCGGATCAGTAAGGCCAGCGGAAGCAACCAGGGACGGGACGATACGGGCCCAAGTCTCGGCAGCCTCAGTTCGCATGGTCTCCGCTGCCTTGTTACGGCCGGGAAGAAGGGACCCCCAGTCAGGTTCCACAGGACTAACGGGTGCGAAGCGCACCCCTTCGGACTGCCGGTCCGGGCGAAATGTGCCTTCTCGCACGGACTGTAGGTGTGGCTTTCGATGCGCGGGCATTGTCGAGTGCCTTCCTGGATAATTGTCAGTGTGACGAGAACATGTTGAAGCGCCGTATCAGCGATCGCGCTCCCTCTCGATCTTCCACCAGGGCCGGAGGGGGTCCCCCGCCGGGTGCCAGGGTGGGTGGGTCAGGCTCGGACAGCGCGGAGGGTCAACTCAGCGTGATCGGCGTCGATTTGCAGTGACGAGCCGTAGTCACCGACGGGGACAGTGCGCGTACGTACCTGTCCTGATCGGGGTTCGTGATGCCCTCAGCGATAAGTGCCCTTCGGCTCTTCGGGAAATGTTCAACGGCCACTGACAGCGCACCACGCAGCACGCAATACCCGTTGCGGTAGATGTAGTCCTTGCGGAACGCAGTCCACTGTGGATCGTTGTACCTACTCGATGATGTTCCCTTGTATCGCTGCTTAGTTGCTTGCTTGCTGTGCTCGGGACATCGACCACCAGTCGTTGTCAACTCGGGACAACCAGGCTGAGAACATGGCTTCTTCGGCCTACTCGGCAAGGAGACTCCTAATGGGCTGTACGGCCCCATGCGGGCACAGGGTCGGCTAAGGGCCCTCGATGCACGGCAGGGGCTCACAGCGCCGCACAGGGGGCGGCAAGGTAGGGGCCGTGCCCCCTTAGAGACACGGCCCTATTCGCTGTTCATTCAGGCAAAATGACCGGAGGGAAGCTCATTCGAACCTCGCAGGCGGATCAATGGGGAAGCCATTGGCGTCACGCGGAGTCTGGTCGATGAGGTAACACCGACCGTTGCGCGTTACCGTGGTCATTCCCCGGGGCATCCGATTGCCGTGATAACCAACGGGGCACCGGTCAGACCAAGCGGGGCTACCGTCCGGCAACCGGGGAAAGTTGGGGTAGTCGCCATTCGGTCCGGGGTCGAGAGCATCGGAGGCCACGGCTATTCCACCTCGTAAGTGCTCAGCACGGCAGCCGAGAGGGTGTCCGCCTTCGTACGCCGAAGCTCATAGAGAGCGTCCGCCGTCCAGCGCCGCAGTTCCTCTGCCGGGTCAACCCAGCGAAGCTCAGTGATGCGGGAGTCATCCCGGTCTAGTAGCCGGGCGCACTGTCTGGCATGGTCGCGAAGCTTTTGCCGCGCATCCCGCCGGGCAAGGTAGTCACCAACCAGCGCGGGTAGGGTCCCCGCCTCCAGAGCCGTGGCCATTGCAGCGTGGCTCGGCTTCTCGCCTCTGACGCTGGCTTCCAGCCCCGGCAGGTCAGCTAGGAAGCGGGTGGCGGCTTCATGCTGGGCCGCACGGCGCTGTGCGGCTTCCTGCGCGGCCTTCTCGGCTGCCTCAGCCTCCACCTCAGCCAGCTTCGCGGCGGCAGCCTCAGCGGCCTTACGGGCGCTTTCAAGGGCAGTCATTCTCAGGCTCCATATCCGCGCGCGACGCGCTGTTCGGGGGTTAGGTTGCCAGTGGAAGGCTCAGACTCAGGATTCGGCGGCAGCGCGGCAAGCTGAGTGGCAGCCTTGCGGGCATGCGTGGCATAGCCCATGGACATCCGGACCTCAGCGGGAACGGCGACACCCTTAGCCTCTGCATCCCGAAGCTGAGCCGTAACAGCGTCGGCTTCTTCGCTGGCTAGTGCCGCGAGCCTCCCAACATGCTTTAGGTTGCGCTCCGCGCTGCCCTTGTCTGTGGCAGTGGTGTCCGTGGTGCGCATGTACCAGGGGGTATCTGTCATTTTCTTTTCCTTCTTGGAGTGGATCACCTACGAAAACTGGTAGGTGGGTCAGTGGCGCTCGTCGGCGTTTTCTTCCGCCGGGACCAGCCGACGCAGCACGGCGAAAGCGGCCATTACCTCGGCGCGCTGGGCTGCGTCCCGAGGTGTAGTGGTCTTGCGCTCAAGGATGCTGAGCGCCTGAGCGATCTCATTCACGGATTCGCCTTTCTGTGCTCTAGCGCGCATGCCTGCAATGCCGCCTCAGCGGCTGCAAGTTCGGCCACGTACCTCAAAAGCGCATGTGGCTTGTCGCCCGGCATCGGGCCGTCAGTGTCAATGCGGTCTAGCACAGCGCTTAGCGTCCGAGCGACACGAACTCTAAGCGGAACGCTGCGCGGGGGCATGTCGTTAGGCGTGGGCATGTGGATGTCTCCCGGGTATGGGAACGCCCCGCCGGGGCTGATTCCCGGCGGGGCATGTTTTGGTCTCCCCCGAGATCACGGGGTAGGCGGTGTTCCATCTTCGTACTTCAGGACGACTCCGCGCTTCGTGCGCTTACGAGAGAAGCCGAATCGGTCCGCCAACGCCTCGTTGAGTGCGCGGCGAGACAGCGGGCTGAGTGCACGAGCCCTACACCAGCGCAGGAAGTATTCGTAGACCTCTGCGGCGGGTGCTGAGCTACCCGGCGCCGGGGCAAGGTGCGCGACGAATGCCGGAAGTTCGCTTAGTGCCCTGTCTGCGCCAGTGAGCCGCCGCGTGTACGCCTTGTCCTTACACGCGTTAGAGCAGTAGACGCGAATGCGCCCCTTACCCGTGCGCGGAACGCTGGAACGGCAGACGGGGCAAGGCCCTTCCCCGCGCTGCTCGGCCGTGCGGGGCTTGTGGGGGTCGATCCCTCGCGCCCTCAGTTTGTCCCGGTGCGCGCCTTGCCGACAAGCGGCGGAGCAGTAAAGCGCTTTGGTTGACGGAACGTCTGCGTTCTTTCGACAGCGCGCGTACCGACATGACCAGTCAAACACGGTCACACCCCCGGCTCAATGTTGCCAAGTCCGATCTCTCTTGATCGCCAAAGCGCGTCGCACATCGCACGCATGACGGAGATCTCTTCTGGTAGGCGCTGATTCTCTCGCCTCATCTTCTCCGCGAAGGCAGTCAGCGCTTCCCGCCCCTTGGTCCGGAACGTCCTGTCGTATGCGCGGTGGTGCTTCCGGCACAGCGGGAAGTAGTAAGACGTGTTTTCACTCCACAGGTAGCCGTCGCGGTAGATCTCTCTCGGGTCCGCATGGTTGTAGGCCCAGTCGTCAGCGAACTTGCCGCAGAAGTCGCACGGCTTGTGTCTCGCTGGTCCCTTTACCTCTGCGACAAGGCTGTGAGCGCGGCGGTACTCGGATAGGGCTGCGGGCATGACGTGATGCCTTTCGGTGTGATGCCAAACGAAAACGGCCCTAGGTCCGGGACTCACCACAGCGGGGCATCACTACCGCTTGGGAATCAACCAGACCTAGGGCCGTTGAAGGAGGGTGCGTTACGAGCCCACCTAGCAAAACTGGTAGGTGGGCCTTCCGACGCACGGCGGAGAGCGAACCGGGGTGATGCCGTCCGCAGCGAGCAGGGGGCGCGTGCGCACCAAGTGCTCTCTACTGTGTATCTAGAGAGTGGACTGCCCCTACAGCGCGGAAAGGCGCGATTTCGGGCACAGGGGCCGAGGTTCGTTACGCTTCTGTTACATAGCCGTCGGTGGCGGGGTGTCGTGATGGCTACTAAATGGCGCTTGTCGGAAGCCTCTTGGGGGGTCTGACCAGGGGAAGTGACGGAACTCGGGTACCGTTACGGGTTTTGGGAATAGCACTAGTACTCCTAGTAGAGTCCGCAAACCCATAACAGAATACAACTCTGTCACTACTTGCAGGTCAGAGAGGGTCCGCCCCGCTGTAGCGCCGCCACTTCGTCGCCACAACGACACCAAGGCCCCCAGTGCCCGCCTAAGCGCCCAAAGGCTTCGCGCTGGCTTCCTGGTCCACTGGCCGCGCCAAAGGCGCTCACAGGGCCGCTGAGGGCGCGAGAAAGCCCCGCCCAGCCACAGGGGCCGAACGGGGCTTGGCCCGTATGAGTGTCAGCGGAACATGAAGCTACCGGCCGCCCGCTCTGCTAGCCGCTTCAGCGCCTTGTGCCGCACTGAGGCAATGCGCGCCTTCGGTACGCCCAGTGCCGTCGCTATCTCGCTGTCGCTCATCCGGCCGAAGTTGCCTAGGCCGTAGGTCATCTCAAGCACGGCGCGCTGCTGTGCCCCCAGACTCGCCAGCAGGGTCGTAGCGCGCCTCGTAGCGTCCTTCGAGGGCTTCACGGGGGCGGGGGGTGCCCAGGTGCTCCGGGAAGTCCTCAGGGGGTCTCACGGCGCTTCGTACCGCTTTCGCTGTAGCGGTGCTCATGCGCCATGCCAACTCGCCGGAACACGCCAGGCGTTCCGCTTGGTCTTCGTCGCCGTCACAACGCTTGAGTGCGGAAAGCCATAGCTTCGCCTCATCCTTGCTGATTCCCGGGTACCTAGCGGCGTAGCTCGCGTCGCGCATGGCGCCGGTCATCGTGCGGTCAGCGAACGTGAGGAACTGTGCGCGCGTGTTGCCCGCGAAACGACGGAGAGCCAACCAAAGTGCTTCTCGCCCGACTTGTTCGAGGTCTTCGGCGTTGTAGCGGTCAACCAGGCGTGCGCGTGCCCGCACAAGCCCCTCAAGGGCCGTAAGGATGGCTGTCACGGCTTCCGGGTCCCCTGCTTGCGCTGCCCGTAGTTGTGTCTCTGTGAAGGCGCTCATGCGGACAACCCCTCTTCCCTCGCGATGGCTTCAAGGTGTGCGCCTGCCGGATCAAGATCCCGCCACCAGGCGGGGCCCTCATAACTCGGTTTCACTCGCTGTGGATCGAACCGCTTAGGCGCACCCGCCTTTGCCGGATGGACGATTACGCGCGCGCCTAGATCAGCGAGAAGTGCCCGGCGCCCTGTGTCGTCTCGCCGCTGCCACTCGTCGGCAATGGCCCCCCCGGCGTCAACCCAGCGGCCTGAGGCGTGCTCCGCTTCTGCTGACAGTTCGCGCTGACGAGCTTCGAGGGCGTTGAGCTGCCCGATAGCCACGCGTGCCGCCGCGCCGTTCGGGTCAAGTTGTGCGAGGTTCCCGGCAAGGCGCTCGATTTGCCCGCTGACTTCGCTGAGTTGGAGTACCGCGCTGCCGTCAGCCTCAGCCCAGCGCATGAGCGCGAAGGCCCCGAAGCGCTTCAGATAGTCGGCGGTCACGAGTTCGTCCAGGTACCGGGCCGTGATGACGTTGGGCTTGTGGATTCCTCGTTTTCCGACGCCGTTTCGACATACGTAGGTGCTGTAGTCCTTGCCGTTCACCGCGCGGCGCTGCCTGTACATCGGCCCTTCGCATTCGGAACACAGTGCCACGTGTAGCAACAGCGCCTTACCGCTACGGGGAGCGCCCCGTCCCTTGGCCTTTCCGTCAAGGACAGCGCGAACCGCTGACCAGACTTCGGCACTGAGGATTTCCGGACCGGCGGATACGGGACTGCCATCGTCGTCGAGTACGGGCTGATTGCTGACGGCGCCGCGCTTCGTCCCGGGCACGGCCTGCACGAGCCAGCCGCGAAGTGCCGGGGTGTAGAGCACATCGCGCAGTGTTGTCAGGTGCCATTTGCCGCCGCGTAGCTTTCTTCCGTCGCGCTGTCGTGCGTGCTCCGCCGGGGGAAGAACTCCGCGCTCGTTGAGTTCACGGGCAAGCCCGGCCAGTGACGCACCATGGTTCACGAGTCGGTCAGCGCACTCACGGATGATTGCCGCCGCTGGCTCGTCAATGATCCATCGCTTGTTGTTCACGGGCCCGCAGACCATGTAGCCGTACGGCGCCAGCCCGCCCAGGTGGTTACCGCGCTTGCGGAAGTAGACCTTGCTCGCTGTGATTCGAGCCGTGATCATGTCCCGTTCGTACTCCGCGAACGCTGCAAGAACATTGATGATGATGGACGAATTCTCCGGGCTGACCACCCCGTCAGCGGTGACGATTGTCGTTGAGGTGGAGTCAGCGGCACGCAAGAGCCGCTGAAATTCGAGGACACTGCGCGCGTACCGGTCCAACTTCGCGGCAAGTACGTAGTCAGTGCGGGGAAGCCACGACAGGACTTCCCGCATCCCTTCGCGGTCTTCAAGTCTGCTTGCTCCGCTGACGTTGGTGTCCGTGGCGACGTGGACGACTTTCCACCCACGGGCTTCCGCGTAGGTGCGGCAAGCGTTGACGCGGTGGTCCGGTGCCTCTTCCGCGAACAGGCGGGACAGTCGGTCGTAGATGACGCACGTTGGTTGTCTCATGACGGCTTCCAAGCGAGTGGAACGCCTATGCAGTGCTAGGCGAGACACCCGGGCGGGTGCGGCACCGTGCACGCCAACGCTGCCGCGGACGTCCCGGCGCGGCTGGAGGCGCTGGCGGCGACCGCGGGGCTCGACCGGACTGCGCTGCACAGCCAGTTGGCGGCGGCACTGGACCTGGTCGTCCATCTCGTACGGGACCGCTCCGGGCTGCGCCGTATCGCGGAGGTCCACGTGCTGGAGCGGGACCGGTACGGCCTGGTCACGACCGTACCGGCCGCCGTGTGGGGCACCGAGGGCTTCCTGCCGGGGCCCGGCGGGCACCGGTTGGAGGCGCTGTGCGCCCGGGGCGGGGGCGTGCGGTGACGGGCACGGGGACGCTTCCGCTCTGGCTGGCGACCGTGTGCGTGGCGCTCTTCGCCTGCCTGACGGGCGCGCGGGACGAGGGGCTGCGCAGGTCGCGGCTGTTGCTCGCGGGCGGTGCCGAGGAGTCGGCCCGGGGTGGTGAACGGCCGGATGGTCCACGGGAGTTCGCCGCCTACTGCGCCGCGTCCTGTGCCGCTTCCGTACGGCGCTGGTGCGGGGGCCGGGTGGGGCCCGAGTGGTGGTGCCTGCCGGTCGGCGTACTGCTGGGGGCGCTGGGTGCGTCGCCGCTGCCGGTGGTGGCGGGCGCGCTGGCCGTTCCGTGGGCGCGGCGGGGCTTGAGGGCACGGCGGGAGCGGACGGCGGAGGCGGAACGGGAAGAGGCCGTCATCGAGTTGTGCGCCGCGGTGTCGGGTGAGCTGAGAGCAGGCACGCCGCCCGCGCGAGCGCTGGTGGCCGCCGGAGCGGACGGGCTCGGGGAGCACGGGGCCGCGCTGGTCGCCGCCGCGCGCTTCGGCGGCGACATCCCGACGGCGCTGCGCGCGTGCGCCGGACCACCGGGCGCGGCGGGGCTGCGCGGAGCGGCGGCGTGCTGGCAGGTCGCCGCCGACAGCGGCGCCGGACTGGCCGAGGGCATGGACCGTGTCGCGGCCTCACTCCGCGCCGAGCGGGACCAACGGGACGACCTCGCCGCGCAGTTGGCGGGACCGCGTACGACGGCGCTGCTCCTCGCGCTGCTCCCCGCGGCCGGGCTGCTGCTCGGCGGCACCATGGGCGCCGACCCGCTACGGGTGCTGCTGCACAGCACCGCCGGACTGGCCTGCCTGGCGGTGGGCGTCCTCCTGGAGATCGCCGGACTGGCCTGGGTGGCGCGGATCGTGCGCGCGGTCGAGCGGGGCGGTCCGTCGTGAGCGGCGTCGGTGTCCCCAGCCTGTGGACGGCGCTGCTGGCGGCGACGGGCTGCGTCGTCGCCTCCACCGGGTGGCGTCGGGAACGGTCCGCGCGGCAACGGGCCCGTGAACTGCTCGGCCCACCTTCCCCCGGCGGCCACGTACGGAGTGCGGCGCCGACCGCCGCCGTACCGCGACGGCTCCGGGACGCGCCCGTACGGCAGACCCTCCTCGCGCTCGGAGCCCTCCTCTTCGGCGTGGTGACCGTCGGTGGCCCGGTCGGGTGTCTGGCCGGAGCGGTCGGCGCCGCCGGGGCGTGGCGGTGGCTGCGGAGCGGCGGGGGCGGGGCCGACCGTGCGTCGGCGGCGGAGACGCGGGCCGTGGCCGACCAACTGCCGCTGGCAGCGGAGCTGTTGGCGGCGTGCCTCGCGACCGGCTCCGACCCGGGCCGGGCGGCCGAGGCGGTGGGCGGCGCACTCGGCGGACCGTTGGGCGACCGCCTCGTGCGGGCGTCGACCGAGCTGCGGCTCGGCGGCGAACCGGCGGCGGTCTGGGGGAGGTTCGGCGGGCCGCCCGGCTGCGAGGCGCTGGCCCGCTGCCTGGAACGGGCCGCGACGGTCGGCGTGCCCGCGGTGGAGCCGGTGACGCGCCTCGCGGCGGACGCGCGCGCCCGTACGTCCCGCGCGGCGGCGGCACGCAGCCGCAGAGCGGCGGTGCTCGTCACCGCGCCGCTGGGGCTGTGCTTCCTGCCCGCGTTCCTGGCGCTGGGCGTGGCTCCGGTGGCGCTCGGTCTCGCCGGATCGCTGCTCTGAAGGGATCGCCGCTCCGACAGCCCTGACAGATCTGACAGGCGTGAACGGCCGTGCCTACGCCCGTGGTTCGAGAACCGCTAGCGAAGACGACGGAAGAAACGGAAGAAGGAGGACGAAGAATGCTGGCACGAGTATGCCGAGCCGCCCGGAGCCGCTGGCAGCGGGCGCGAGGCGCCCGTACGGGCGGCGACCGCGGCATGGCCACCGCCGAGTACGCGATGGGCACCATCGCGGCAGCGGCCCTGGGGGCGGTGCTCTGCGACGTCGCCACCAGCGGCGTGATCCGCGGCGCCCTCCAGCGGATGATCGAAAGGGCCCTCGATGCGCCGGTCTGAGGGGGCACGGGAGGAGGAGGGTGTACGGACCGGTGGCGGGCACCGTACGCGCGACGGCGGTTACGTCACGGCGGAGACCGCCGTGGTCATCCCGTCGCTGGTGTTCCTCGTGCTGGCGCTGCTCTGGGGCGTCATGACGGGAGCCGCACTGGTCCGCTGCGTGGACGGCGCGGGTGTCGGCGCCCGCGCGGCCGCCCGTGGTGAGTCGCGGGACGCGGTGCTCCGCGCGGTGCGCGCGGTGGCGCCGGACGGCGCGGCCGTGGAGGTCGTACGGGACGGCGAGCTGGTGCACGTACGGGTCCGGGCCCGGTCGGTGGGCCCGGGACCGCTGACCCTGCCGGTCCAGTCCCGAGCCGTCGCCATGGCGGAGTCGGAGGAAGGGAGTTGAGGCCGGTACGGGTGGTGCGGGCCGGGCTCTCCCGGGTGGCGGTGTCACGGGCGGAGCCGTCCCGAGCCGCGGCGCTGCGTACGGCGGTGGTCCGTGCCGTGGTGGCACGCGTACGGCGCGGGGTGGTGGGCCCGGCGCGGCGCGACCGGGGCGCGGCCACCGTGTGGGCGGCGTGCTCGGCGCTGGCCCTGTGCGCGGTGTTCGGCGGTGTCCTCGCCCTGAGCCAGGTCGTCGCGGCCCGCCACCGGGCCGCCTCCGCCGCGGACCTCTCCGCGCTGGCGGCCGTCGGCCGCGCGCTGGAGGGCCAGCGGGCGGCGTGCGCCGCCGCCCGTACGGTCGCCGGGGCCCAGGGCGCCCGGGTGACCCGGTGCGTGCTGGAGGGCGAGGTCTGCGACCTGACGGTCAGCGTCCGCGCCGGGCCGTACGAACCCCGGGCCCGCTCCCGCGCGGGGCCGCCCGGAGCGGCGGAGGGGACGGCGTACGGGGAACGCGGGCGCGCCGCAGACCGTACGGGACCGCCGTCAGGCCGCACCCGCCAGGAGCTGGTCGAGCAGGCGGATGGCACCGGCCTTGTGCAGGGGCTCGTTGCCGTTGCCGCACTTGGGCGACTGGACGCAGGACGGGCAGCCCGCCTCGCACTCGCAGGAGGCGATGGCCTCGCGGGTGGCGGTGAGCCATTCCCGCGCCGTACGGAAGCCGCGTTCGGCGAAACCGGCGCCGCCGGGGTGACCGTCGTAGACGAACACCGTCGGCAGCAGGGTGTCCTGGTGCAGCGGGACGGACACGCCCCCGATGTCCCAGCGGTCGCACGTCGCGAACAGCGGCAGCAGCCCGATCGAGGCGTGCTCGGCCGCGTGCAGCGCCCCGGCGAGGATCTCCGGACCGACCCGGGCCGCGTCGAGCTGGTCCTCGGTGACCGTCCACCAGATCGCGCGCGTACGCAGGGTGCGCGGCGGGAGGTCGAGCTTCGACTCACCCAGCACCTCGCCCGTGACGAGCTTCCGCCGGAGGTACGAGACGACCTGGTGGGTGACCTCGACCGCCCCGAAGTGCAGCGTGCCGTCACCCCACGGGACCGCCGTCTCCGTTTCGAGCACGGAGATGGCCGTGGTGTCCCGCGCCACCGTGGACCACGGCGGGCTGGACTCCTCGACGAGGGCGACGGCGTCGTCCAGGTCGAGGCGGTTCACCACGTACGTGCGCCCCTGGTGCAGGTGGACGGCCCCCTCGTGGACGCTCGCGTGCGCCGCCCCGGCGTCGACCGTGCCGAGGAGGCGCCCGGTGCCCTCCTCCACCACCTGGAACGGCTTGCCGCCCCCACCCCGGATGTCGGTGAGGTCGGCGGCGCGCTCCCGCTTCGTCCAGTACCAGGACGAGCCCCGCCGCCGCAGCAGCCCGCGCCGCCCCAACTGCTCCAGCAGGCGCCCGTACTCGGGGCCGAACAGCTTCGCGTCCGCCTCGGTGAGCGGGGTCTCGGCGGCGGCGGCGCAGAGGTGGGGCGCGAGGACGTACGGGTTGTCGGGGTCGAGGACGGTCGACTCGACGGGGTGCCGGAAGAGCGACTCGGGGTGGTGCACGAGATACGTGTCCAACGGGTCGTCGCGCGCGACGAGTACGGCGAGCGCGCCCCTCCCCGTACGCCCCGCGCGCCCCGCCTGCTGCCACAGCGAGGCGCGGGTACCGGGATAGCCGGTGATGAGGACTGCGTCCAGGCCCGAGACGTCGACGCCGAGTTCGAGCGCGGTGGTGGCGGCGAGGCCGAGGAGTTCGCCGGAGTGCAGGGCCCGTTCCAGCGCCCGGCGTTCCTCGGGCAGGTAGCCGCCCCGGTAGGCCGCGACCCGCCCCGGCAGCGTCCGGTCCACATGGGCGAGGCGGTCCTGCGCGATGAGCGAGACGAGTTCGGCGCCGCGCCGGGAGCGCACGAACGCGACGGTGCGGACGCCCTGCGTCGCGAGGTCGGTGAGCAGTTCCGCGGTCTCGGCGGTGGCCGTACGGCGTACGGGTGCGCCGCGTTCGCCGTGCAGCTCGGTCAGGGGCGGCTCCCAGAGGGCGAAGACGAGTTCGCCGCGGGGAGAGGTGTCCTCGGTGACGGCGGTGACCGGGACGCCGGTCAGCCGGCCGGCGGCCTCCTCCGGGTCGGCGGAGGTGGCGGAGGCGAGGAGGAAGACGGGCTCGGAGCCGTACCGGGCGCAGAGCCGCCGCAGCCTGCGCAGGACCTGTGCGACGTGCGAGCCGAACATGCCGCGGTAGGTGTGGCACTCGTCGACGACGACGTAGCGCAGGGCACGCAGGAAGGAGGACCAGCGCGCGTGGGCGGGCAACAGCCCGCGGTGGAGCATGTCCGGGTTGGTCAGCACGTAGTTGGCGAAGAGGCGGACCCACTCGCGTTCCTCGAAGGGGGTGTCGCCGTCGAAGACGGCGGGGCGCACCGCCGTGCCCAGAGGCGCGGCCAGTTCGGCCACGGCCCGGCGCTGGTCGGCGGCCAGGGCCTTGGTGGGGGCGAGGTAGAGGACGGTGGCGCCGCGGCCGTTGGGCGCCTCGGCGCCGTCGAGGACGGTGCTCAGGGCGGGCACCAGGTAGGCCAGGGACTTCCCCGAGGCGGTGCCCGTGGCGACGACGGTGGAGGTGCCGGTGATCGCGTACGCGGCGGTGCGCGCCTGGTGCTCCCAGGGCCGCTCGATGCCGGCGGCGCGTACGGCGTCGATCACCTCGGGCCGTATCTGATCAGGCCAGTCCGCATGGCGGCCGAGCCTCGGGGGCACATGCTCCGTATGGGTGATGCGCGCGGCCCGGTCCGGTCCGGAGGCGAGACGTTCGAGCACTGTCAGGGGCTCGTGGGTGTTGGCCATCGGCATCGAGTCTGTCACCGCCGGGACGGACAATGACCGCAAGGCGTCGTGCGGCCCTGCTGGTAAGTGATTGAATGCTTCTGCGGCTGCCGATCCGTCCCCTGCCGTCGCCCGCCTCGGGCGGGAGACCACCGGAGGGGGCCCCAAAGCAAGGGGACGCCCCAGGGGCGGACCGCTCGATAGCAAGGTGCTGGAGGATCCGTGGACCTGTCCCTGTCGACCCGTACTGTCGGCGATCGCACGATCGTCGAGGTCGGTGGCGAGATTGATGTATACACCGCGCCCAAGTTGCGCGAGCAGCTCGTCGAGCTCGTGAACGACGGGAGCTACCACCTCGTCGTGGACATGGAAGGGGTGGACTTCCTCGACTCCACCGGTCTCGGTGTGCTCGTCGGTGGACTCAAGCGGGTGCGTGCCCACGAGGGCTCGCTCCGACTCGTCTGCAACCAGGAGCGCATTCTCAAGATCTTCCGTATCACGGGCCTGACCAAGGTGTTCCCGATTCACGGCTCCGTCGACGAGGCCGTCGCCGCCACCGACTGAGGTCACCCGCCGACTCGCCGCGCCGTCCGTACGGACCGTGGGGCGGCCGGAGCAGACACCGGAAGAGGGTTGCCGGGCCCGTGTCAGGGCCCGGCAGCCGTGAACGCGCATCCGTCGCACCCGTAACTCCGCCCGTACCCGAGGGGGATGGCATGGCCACCGTGGAACTCCGTTTCAGCGCGCTTCCGGAGCACGTGCGGACCGCGCGACTGGTGGCCGCGGCCGTGGCACGCCGTGCCGGAGTCGACGAGGCCGTGCTGGACGAGGTGCGGCTCGCCGTGGGCGAGGCCTGCACCCGCGCGGTGGGCCTGCACATGAGCAACGGCGTCGACAGCCCCGTACGCGTCGCCCTGATCGAGGACGAGAAGAAGTTCTCCATCGAGGTCGGCGACGAGTCCCCGGGCACCGTCGGCGCCCTCGTCCCGGGCGCCCGGGACGAGATCCCCGAGGCCCCGTCCGAGGACGAGGAGGCGGAGGCCGACAGCGAGATGGGGCTCGCCGTGATCAGCGGACTGGTCGACGACGTCGAGATCACCGCTGATGAGAAGGGCGGGATCATCCGTATGAGTTGGCCCGCGACCTCCGTCGCCACGCTTCCCTGAAAGATCGTTAAAAAGATCATTCCTCGGCCCGTCAATTCGGCCGACACCCTCGAATGAGGGAATTCCCGCCGCGCGCTCCATTCGATCTTCGCTGACCGACGGCTCATCGCCGCGGTCGCGCTCTGTTTTGATCCCGAGCCGCTACCTAGAATCCGTCCACCATCTTTGCAGCCGGACGCCTGGGCGTGCCTTGCGCGCGCCCGTGCGCCAGAGTCAAGGAGGACGAATGGCGGGGCATATCAGCCCACTTCAGAAGCACCAGCACCTCGCTGACGCCGCACTCACGAGCGGCAACCGCGCGCTCGTGATCGTGATCGCGCTCGTGGCGGTCGCGGCACTCGGTGTCGGTCTGGTGCTCGTCAGGCAAGTGCTCGCCGCCGGTGAGGGCACCGACAGCATGAAGAAGATCGCCGCGGCCGTCCAGGAAGGCGCCAACGCCTATCTGGCACGGCAGTTGCGTACGCTCGGCGTATTCGCCGTGGTGGTCTTCTTCCTGCTGTTCCTGTTGCCCGCCGACGATACGTCGCAACGGATCGGCCGTTCGCTGTTCTTCCTGGTCGGTGCCGCTTTCTCGGCGGCCACCGGCTATATCGGAATGTGGCTCGCGGTACGCAGCAATGTACGTGTGGCCGCTGCGGCCCGTGAGGCCACGCCGAACGGAAGTGGCGGCGCAAGCGAAAGCGCCAGTGGAATCGCGGGCAGTGACGCCGGCGGAAACGCGGGTGAGAACGCAGGCGGGAACGTCAGCGGAATCGGAAACGCGAACGGCGCCGGAAAATCCGTCGATCTCACCGCCGTCGCGCACACGGCGACGAAGATCGCGTTCCGTACGGGTGGCGTCGTCGGCATGTTCACCGTCGGACTCGGCCTGCTGGGCGCCGCCGTCGTCGTCCTCGTCTACGCGGACGACGCCCCCAAGGTGCTGGAGGGCTTCGGTCTCGGTGCCGCGCTGATCGCGATGTTCATGCGGGTCGGCGGCGGCATCTTCACGAAGGCCGCCGACGTCGGCGCCGACCTGGTCGGCAAGGTGGAGCAGGGCATCCCGGAGGACGACCCGCGGAACGCCGCCACCATCGCCGACAACGTGGGCGACAACGTCGGGGACTGCGCGGGCATGGCGGCCGACCTCTTCGAGTCGTACGCCGTGACGCTGGTCGCCGCGCTGATCCTCGGCACCGCCGTGTTCGGTGACGCCGGACTGGCGTTCCCGCTCCTCGTACCGGCGATCGGCGTGATCACCGCGATGATCGGCGTCTTCGCCGTCGCCCCCCGCCCCACCGACCGCAGCGGCATGACCGCCATCAACCGCGGCTTCTTCATCTCCGCGGTGATCTCGCTGGTGCTCGTGGCCGTCGTGACCGTCCTGTACCTGCCGTCCAGCTACGGGGGCCTGGAGAACGTCCCCGCGGCCATCGAGGGCCACGACGGCAACCCGCAGGTGCTGGCCGTGACGGCCGTCGCCATCGGCATCGTCCTGGCCGCGGTGATCCAGCAGCTCACGGGATACTTCACCGAGACGTCCCGCAAACCCGTGCAGGACGTGGGCAAGACGTCCCTGACGGGCCCGGCCACGGTGGTCCTCTCCGGCATCTCGCTCGGCCTGGAGTCCGCGGTGTACACCGCGCTGCTGATCGCCCTGAGCGTGTACGGGGCGTTCCTGCTCGGCGGTGGCACGCTGATGCTCTCGCTGTTCGCGGTCGCCCTCGCGGGCACCGGCCTGCTGACGACCGTCGGCGTCATCGTCGCCATGGACACCTTCGGTCCGGTGTCCGACAACGCGCAGGGCATCGCCGAGATGTCGGGCGACGTCGAGGGCGCGGGCGCGCAGGTGCTCACCGACCTCGACGCGGTGGGCAACACCACGAAGGCGATCACCAAGGGCATCGCCATCGCGACGGCGGTGCTGGCCGCGGCGGCGCTGTTCGGCTCGTACCGCATCGAGTTGTCGAAGGCGCTCGCGGAGGCGGGCGAGGGCGGCGCCGAGATGCTGGAGGTCCTGGACATCGCCCAGCCGAGCACCCTGGTGGGGCTGATGCTGGGGGCGAGCGTCGTCTTCCTCTTCTCGGGGCTGGCGATCAGCGCGGTGTCGCGTTCGGCCGGTTCGGTGGTCTACGAGGTGCGGCGGCAGTTCCGGGAGAAGCCCGGGATCATGGACTACACCGAGACCCCGGAGTACGGCCGCGTCGTCGACATCTGCACCAAGGACGCGCTGCGCGAGCTGACGACGCCGGGGCTGTTGGCGGTGTTCGCGCCGATCTGCGTGGGCTTCACGTTCGGGGTCGGCGCGCTCGCGGCGTTCCTCGCGGGCGCGATCGGCGCGGGCACCCTGATGGCCGTCTTCCTCGCCAACTCGGGCGGTGCCTGGGACAACGCGAAGAAGATGGTCGAGGACGGTCACCACGGCGGCAAGGGCAGCGAGGCCCACGAGGCCACGGTGATCGGTGACACGGTCGGCGACCCGTTCAAGGACACGGCCGGTCCGGCGATCAACCCGCTGCTGAAGGTGATGAACCTGGTGGCGCTGCTCATCGCACCCGCCGTCGTGCAGTTCAGCTACGGGGACGACGAGAGCGCGGGCGTACGTGCCGCTGTCGCCGTGGTGTCGGGCGCGATCATCGTCGGCGCGGTGTACGTGTCCAAGCGGCGCGGGATCGCCGTGGGTGAGGAAGGCAACACCGGGCAGTCGAAGCCGTCGGGCGCACCCGCCGCGACGACCTAGCCGCAGGCGGCTGACCTGGCACAACACCGGGGCGGGCGGGGCTTGTTGACGCTCCGTCCGCCCCTTCGTACGGGCATGTCGGCATGCGTCCCGGGTCTCGACGTGTGGTGCAAACGGATCAAACAGGCACAGAACGCTCGTCCGTCTCGCCGCCGATGCGTCCGTGCCGTGTAAGTTCCGGGCCGGGACTGCCACGGAAGGGACCGATCCGGTGAACAAGAAGCACACGGCTGTACTGTCCGGCGCGGCGGCACTCGTCCTCGCGCTGGCCGGATGCGGCGGCGAGGACGACAGCGGCAAGGAGGCGGACGACTGGGCCAAGAAGGTCTGCGACCAGGTGAAGCCCCAGGTCGGCAAGATCCAGAAGGCCAACACCTCCATCAACGAGGCGTCCCAGCAGAAGAAGTCGCCGGAGGAGGTCAAGAAGACCGACTCGGCCGCGTTCCAGGACATCTCCGAGGCGTACAAGTCCCTTGCCACGGCGGTCGACAACGCCGGTGAGCCGCCCGTCGACAAGGGCGAGAAGCTCCGTACGGACGCGGTGAAGGAGCTGAACGGGCTCTCGCGGCAGTACGGCGAGCTGAAGAAGAGCGTCGACAAGATGAACACGAAGGACCAGGCGAAGTTCGCCTCCGGGCTGAAGGAACTGGCCACCAAGCTCGGTGAGCTGGGGCAGAGCGGGGACGAGTCGCTCCAGAAGCTCCAGTCCGGTGACCTGGGCAAGGCCATGGCCGAGCAGGAAGGCTGCAAGCGCCCGTCCCCGGCGAGCACCTCGGACGCGTGACGCGGCGCGGAGCGCGTGACGCGGCGCGGGGCACGGAGTGCGCGGGTGTGACGGCCGTGGCGCGCGCGTGAGCTGACGGGCCGTCGGCCGGGTCCGGCGCGGCCCGGTGACCGGCGCGGACCGGCGTACGTGCCGGGGTGCGCGGTGGCGGAGGGGCGCGCGCGTACGGTTCCGGGCGGCGTACGGAGGGCCCGGCGGGCGTACGCCGTCCGGCGCGCGCACAGTCGGTCCGGGCGCGCTCGTCCCGACGCGCCCCGGCGTGAACGCGCGGTGGGCGCCACAATGGTTCCGTGACCCACCCGTTCCCCCTTCCCGAGCCCACGCCCGAGGCCGCCGACCGGCTCCGCGCCGCGCTGCTCGACGCCCGTTTCACCGCCGACGGCCTGCTGGACCTGCTCGGCGCCCCCGCCTACGCGGCCCTCTCCCGCAGCGAGACCGTGCCCGCGTCGCGCGCCACCCGCGGCGGCGGTCCGCTCGCGACGCTCGTCCGGCTGTTCCTGCTCCGGCAGCCCGTCAGCGCTGAGCAGGCGTACGCCGCGCTCCCGGGCGAGGAGGCCCTGGCGGACGGCTGGCTGGTCCGCGTCGAGCAGACGGGGGACGAGACGCGGGCGCGGGTGCCGTACGGCGCCGACGTGCCCGACGCCGTACGCGCCACCGTCGACATCCGCCCGTACAGCGGCCCCGCGGGCCAGGACTGGTGGATCGTCTCCGACCTCGGCCGAGCCGTGGGCGGCGCGGCGGGCGCCGGACGCGCCGGGGGCCCCGCGCCCGAACTCCCCGACCCGGGCGCCGACGTGGTCCTCGGCGTCGGCGGCGCCTCCACCACCCTGGCGGGCCTCACCGTCCGCGGGCCGGTCGCCCGCGCCCTCGACCTCGGAACGGGCTCCGGCATCCAGGCGCTGCACGCTGCCCAGCACGCCGCCCACGTCGTCGCCACCGACCTCAACCCGCGCGCCCTGCGCATGACCCGGCTCACGCTCGCGCTCTCCGGCGCCGCCCCCGCGGACCTGCGGGAGGGCTCCCTCTTCGAACCGGTCGCGGACGAGGGGCCGTTCGACCTGATCGTCTCCAACCCGCCGTTCGTCATCTCGCCCGCGCGCGGCGCCGAGGACCGCCTCACGTACCGCGACGGCGGCATGAGCGGCGACGACCTCTGCCGCACGCTCGTCGAGCGGGCCGCCGACCACCTGGCCGACGGCGGCTACTGCCAGCTCCTCGCCAACTGGGAGCACCGCGAGGGCGAGGACTGGCGCGACCGTGTCACCTCCTGGGTGCCGCCGGGCTGCGACGCGTGGATCGTGCAGCGCGAGGTGCAGGACGTCGCGCAGTACGCGGAGTTGTGGCTGCGCGACGCCGGGGACCACGTGGGCGGGGAACACGCCGACGGCCCGGAGGGGTACGCGGTGCGGTACGGCGCGTGGCTGGACGAGTTCGAGGCGCGCGGTACGACGGCGGTCGGCTTTGGCTGGATCACGGTGCGCGCGACGTCCGCCGAGACGCCGTCCGTCATCGCGGAGGAGTGGCCGCACCCGGTTGAGCAGCCGCTCGGCGACGTCGTACGCGCCCACTTCGACCGGCAGGACTTCCTGCGCGGCACCGACGACGCCGCGCTCCTCTCCTGGCACTTCCGGCTCGCTGACGAGGTCGTACAGGAACAGGTCGGGCTGCCCGGCGCCGAGGACCCGGAGCACGTGGTGCTGCGGCAGCACCGGGGGATGCGGCGCGCCACGAAGGTCGACACCGTCGGCGCGGGCTTCGCCGGGGTGTGCGACGGGTCACTTCCGGCGGGGCGGATTCTGGACGCGATCGCGCAGCTGCTGGGGGAGGACCCCGTACGGCTGCGGGACAGTACGCCGGAGCAGATCCGGGAGCTGGTCGCGCAGGGCTTCCTGCTGCCGGTGCCCGAGCCGTCCTGACGGTCGTCCCGCCGGGCGTCCGGACCCGTGCGCCGGGGGAGTGCGGGAGCGCGCGCCGGGGGCGGGTGGCGCTCCGGCAGCCTCGCGTTCATCCGGAGTTGGGACGGGCGCCCGCACCGCGTGTGAGGCTGCGCCCATGGACAGTGGACCCGCGGTGTTCGCCGGGGCGGTCTTCACCGCGTTCGGCGCCGGACTGATGCTGTGGACGGGCGCCCGCGCGGCGCGCGGCCTGCCCGTGGCGGAGGGCGTACGGCAGTCCACGGCCACCGTGGTCGGCGGCTGCTTCGGGCTGGCCACGGGCCTCGCGGGCCTCTGGACGCTGCTGTCGGGCTGACGCGCTGCGGGCACATCGGGCGGCAGGAAACTCGGATGTCGGGTTACCGTTCGAGTGGCGTTGCGGACTTTTCCCGTTTGACATGGGGGCGGGAGGTACGGTCACACTCCGCAGCGACACCGAAGCCGATCCGGAGAGAAGAGCGAAGTTGTCCCCGACCAGCGAGACCTCGAACGGCGGGCGTCGGCTCGTGATCGTGGAGTCGGCCGTCAAGGCCAAGACGATCAAGGGCTACCTCGGGCCCGGCTACTTTGTCGAGGCCAGCGTGGGGCACATCCGAGACCTCCCGAACGGCGCCGCCGAGGTGCCCGCCAAGTACAAGGGTGAGCCCTGGGCCCGGCTCGGCGTGAACGTCGACCACGACTTCGAACCGCTCTACGTCGTCAACAGCGACAAGAAGGACCAGGTCAAGAAGCTCAAGTCGCTTCTCGCCGAGTCCGACGAACTCCTCCTCGCCACCGATGAGGACCGCGAGGGCGAGGCCATCGCCTGGCATCTGCGCGAGGTCCTCAAGCCCAAGGTGCCGGTGCGCCGGATGGTCTTCCACGAGATCACCAAGCACGCCATCCAGGAGGCCGTCAACAACCCGCGCGACCTCGACCAGAAGCTCGTCGACGCCCAGGAGACCCGCCGCATCCTCGACCGCCTCTACGGCTACGAGGTCTCGCCGGTCCTGTGGAAGAAGGTCATGCCGCGCCTGTCGGCGGGCCGCGTGCAGTCCGTCGCGACCCGGCTCGTCGTCGAGCGGGAGCGGGAGCGGATGGCGTTCCGCACCGCCGAGTACTGGGACCTGACCGGCACCTTCGCCACGGGACGTACGGGCGACGCCTCCGACCCCGGCACCCTCGGCGCGCGACTGACCGCCGTGGACGGCCGCCGGGTCGCGCAGGGCCGCGACTTCGGGCCGGACGGGCAGCTGAAGTCCGGCAGTGTGGACGCCCGCGTGCTGCACGTGGACGAGGCCACCGCCCGGGGGCTCGCGGACGGGCTGCGGGACAGCGCGTTCGCGGTGCGCTCGGTGGAGTCGAAGCCGTACCGCCGCTCGCCGTACCCGCCGTTCCGTACGACGACCCTCCAGCAGGAGGCGAGCCGCAAGCTCGGCTTCGGCGCGAAGGCGACGATGCAGGTGGCGCAGAAGCTGTACGAGAACGGCTTCATCACCTACATGCGTACGGACTCCACGACCCTCTCCGACACCGCCGTCACGGCCGCCCGCGCGCAGGTCACGCAGCTCTACGGCGCGGACTACCTGCCGAGCAGCCCGCGTACGTACAGCTCCAAGGTGAAGAACGCGCAGGAGGCGCACGAGGCGATCCGCCCCTCCGGCGACCGCTTCCGCACGCCCGCCGAGACCGGGCTGACGGGCGAGCGCTTCAAGCTGTACGAGCTGATCTGGAAGCGGACCGTCGCCTCCCAGATGAAGGACGCCGTCGGCCAGTCCGTCACCGTGAAGGTCGGCGGGCGGAGCGCGGACGGGCGGGACGCGGAGTTCAGCGCCACCGGCAAGATCATCACGTTCCACGGGTTCCTCAAGGCGTACGTCGAGGGCGCCGACGACCCGAACGCGGAGCTGGACGACCGCGAGCGGCGGCTGCCGCAGGTCGCCGAGGGCGACCCGCTGACCGTCGCGGAGCTGACCGCCGACGGGCACTCGACGAAGCCGCCCGCCCGGTTCACCGAGGCGACGCTGGTCAAGGAGCTGGAGGAGCGGGCGATCGGCCGCCCCTCCACGTACGCCTCGATCATCGGCACCATCCTCGACCGGCGCTACGTCTTCAAGAAGGGCACCGCCCTCGTCCCGTCGTTCCTCTCCTTCGCCGTCGTCGGACTGCTGGAGAAGCACTTCGGGCGGCTCGTGGACTACGACTTCACCGCCAAGATGGAGGACGACCTCGACCAGATCGCGGCGGGCGAGGCCGAGTCCGTGCCCTGGCTGCGGCGCTTCTACTTCGGCGAGGGCGGCCCCGAGGGCGCGGCGGCCTCCGCCGCGTCGGCGGCCGGCACCGCGGCCGACTCCGGCAACGGCGACGGGGACCACCTCGGCGGCCTCAAGGAGCTGGTCTCCGACCTGGGCGCCATCGACGCCCGCGGGGTCTCGTCGTTCCCCGTCGGCGGCGGGATCATGCTGCGCGTCGGGCGCTACGGCCCGTACGTGGAGAAGCCGTCGGAGAACCCGGACGAGCCCGGCCAGCGCGCCGACGTGCCGGACGACCTGCCGCCGGACGAGCTGAGCGTGGCGTACGCGGAGGAGCTGCTCGCCAAGCCGAGCGGCGACTTCGAGCTGGGCACCGACCCGGAGACGGGGCGGCCGATCGTCGCCAAGGACGGGCGCTACGGCCCGTACGTCACCGAGGTGCTGCCCGAGGGGACGCCGAAGACGGGGAAGAACGCGGTCAAGCCGCGTACCGCCTCCCTCTTCAAGTCGATGTCCCTCGATTCGGTGACGTTGGCCGAGGCGTTGAAACTGCTGTCGCTGCCCCGCGTGGTCGGTGTCGACCCCGAGTCGGGCACCGAGATCACCGCGCAGAACGGGCGCTACGGGCCGTACCTCAAGAAGGGCACCGACTCGCGCTCCCTCGGCGAGGAGGAGCAGCTGTTCACCGTCACGCTGGAGGAGGCGCAGGCCCTCTACGCGCAGCCGAAGCAGCGCGGCCGGGCCGCCGCCAAGCCGCCGCTGAAGGAGCTGGGCAACGACCCGGAGAGCGGCAAGCCGGTGGTCGTGAAGGACGGGCGCTTCGGCCCGTACGTCACGGACGGCGAGACGAACGCCACACTGCGCCGGGACGACGAGGTCGAGACGATCACCGCGGAGCGCGGGTTCGAGCTGCTGGCGGACAAGCGCGCCAAGGGCCCGGTGAAGAAGAAGGCGACCGCGAAGAAGGCGCCCGCCAAGAAGGCACCGGCGAAGAAAGCCCCGGCCAAGAAGGCCGCGGCGAAGAAGACGACCGCCAAGAAGACGGCGGCGAAGACCGCGGCGAAGAAGGCCCCCGCGAAGAAGGCGGCGGCCGAGAAGGCCCCCGGGGCCGACTAGCCGCACGGCTGCCGTACGGGTCCACGCGGTCCCCGTGAGGCCACTCGCGTACGTGAGGCGCCGCCCAAATGTTCGGGCGGCGCCTCACGCTGTCGGCGGCTCCCGATACGCTGACGGAATGACGCGTGCAGAGCAGCCAACAGGCGTGGCCCCGGCCGGGCCCGCCGCAGACGACGCACTGGCCGCCGAGTCCCGCGAGCACGCCGTGCGCGCACTCCTGCGTCACGCACCGCTGCGGCGACTGTGGAGTGCCCAGTTCACCGGCGGGATCGGTGATGTCCTCTCCGTTCTCGTGCTGTTGCTCCTCGCGCTCCAGGCGGCCGTCGTCGTACCCCTCTCCGGCGGCCCCGAGGTCCTGGGCGGCGGATACCGGGGCGTGGCCTTCGCCGTGGCCGCGGTCTTCGGCGTACGACTGCTGGCCACGGCCCTCTTCGGCGCGGCGCTGCTCGGGCCCCTCGCGGCGCTGACGGCGCCCGGCGGCGCGCTCGACCGGCGCTGGACCATGATCGGCGCCGACGCGTTCCGTTCCGTCGCGCTGATCATCGCCCCGCTGTGGATCGACTGGACGCCGGACCACGCGTACGCCGCGGTCCTCGTCACCGTCTTCGTCACCGGCGTCGCGGAGCGCCTCTGGACCGTCGCCAAGGACAGCGCCGCACCGGCGCTCCTCCCGGCGCCGCCGCTGGAGGGCGCGGCCGTCCGGCCGCTCCCCGACCACCGGGAGGCGCTGCGCCGCCTGTCGGTCCGTACGGGCTTCCTGACGTTCCCGATCGCCGCCGCCGCGCTCGTCGCGGTGACCCTGGTGGGGAATCTCCTGGGGTCCGGCATCGACTGGTTCGCCGACCACCAGGCGGCCCTCGGGTCGTACGTGGCGGCCGGGCTGTTCGCCGGTTCGCTCTCCGTCCTGTACTTCCTGGAGCTGCCCGACACCGAGACGCGGCGCCCCCGTTCGCCGCTGGAGGGCCTGCGCCGCCCGAAGAAGGGCGACGCGCCCGACAAGGGCCGCACCGGCGCCGTACCGCTGCTCGTCCTCGCGTGCGCCGCGACCGCCGGGGCGATCGCGGCGGCCGTCGCGCTGGCCCCGTTCCAGACGGCCGACCTCGGCGGCGGCCCGGTGACGTTCGGCCTGCTGGTGCTCGGCCTGACGGGCGGCACGGTCGCGGGCATCCGGCTCGCCCCCCGTACGTTCCCCGCGCTGTCCCGGCGCCGACTGCTCGCCGTCGCCCTGGCCGTCACCGGCATCGCGCTGCTCGCCACCGGGCTCACGCCCGACACGGCGACGGTGATCGGCCTGTCGTTCCTCTCCGGCCTCGCCGCCGGTGTCGCCGCCCACACCGGGCACACGCTCCTCGACCAGGAGGTCGAGGAGTTCCGGCGGGCGCGTACGACCGAGCACCTGCACGCCGTCGTCGGCCTCGCGCTCGGCGTGAGCGCCGTCGTCGCCCCCGTGCTGGCCGGTCTCATCGGCCCGCACCGGATGGAGAACGGCGACTTCGTCTTCGACCACGGCGGCGGCGCCTTCGCGCTGATGCTGGTCGGCGCGCTGCTGCTGCCGGTCGCGGCGCTCGTCCTCGGGCGTACGGACGACCGGCAGGGCGTCCCGCTGCGTACGGACCTCAAGGCCGCGCTGAGCGGCTCCGGTTCCGGCGCCGGGGACACCGCGCAGGCGACCGCCGCGAACGGTTTCTTCATCGCCGTCGAGGGCGGCGACGGCGCGGGCAAGTCGACGCAGGCGGAAGTCCTCGCCGAGTGGATCAGGAACAAGGGCCACGAGGTCGTCGTCACCCGCGAGCCGGGCGCGACGCCGATCGGCAAGCGGCTCCGTTCGATACTCCTCGACGTCTCGTCGGCCGGGCTGTCCGACCGCGCCGAAGCCCTGCTGTACGCCGCCGACCGCGCCGAGCACATCGACTCGGTGGTGCGTCCGGCGCTGGAGCGCGGCGCCGTCGTCATCTCCGACCGCTACATCGACTCCTCCGTCGCCTACCAGGGCGCCGGACGCGAACTGTCCCCGACGGAGATCGCCCGGATCTCCCGCTGGGCGACGGACGGGCTCGTACCGCACCTCACGGTCCTGCTCGACATCTCGCCGGAGACGGCGCGCGAGCGTTTCACCGAGGCGCCGGACCGGCTGGAGTCCGAGTCGACCGCGTTCCACCAGCGGGTCCGGTCCGGGTTCCTCACCCTGGCCGCCGCCGACCCGGCGCGCTACCTGATCGTGGACGCCGGGCAGGAGACCGAGGCGGTCACCACCGTCGTACGGCACCGGCTCGACCAGCTGCTCCCCCTCTCCGAGGCCGAGATCAAGGCGGTCGAGGAAGCCCGTAAGGCCGCCGAGGAGGAGGCCCGCCGCAAGGCCGAGGAGGAGGCCGCGCGCAAGGCGGAGGAGGAGCGCCTGGAGCGCGAGCGGCAGGAGCAGATCGAGCGCCTGCGCCGCGAGGAGCAGGAACGCAAGCGCCGCGAGGAGGAGTTGGAGCGCCAGCGCGAGGAGGCCCGCAAGGCCGAGGAGGCGCGCCAGCGTGCCGAGGAGGCGCGGCGCGTGGCCGAGGAGGAGCGGCAGCGGCGCGAGGCCGAGGAGCAGGCCCGGCAGGACGAGCAGGACCGGCTGCGGCGGCTCGCGGAGGAGCAGCAGCGGCTCCGCAAGGAGGCCGAGGAGCGCCGCCTGGAGAAGCAGCGCAAGGCCGAGGAGGCCCTGCTGCGCGCGGAGCAGGCGCGGGCCGCCGAGGCGGCTACGCGGCAGGAGGCGCAGGGCGGCCGACAGGGTGGCGAGCAGGGCGGCGACAACGAGTCGACGACCCAACTGCCCATCTACGGCGAGGGCGTTCAGCAGGTCGGTACGGAGCAGGTGCCCGACGCCGCCTCCGGCACCGGCCCCGCCCGTGGCCACGGGCACGACCTGCCGGACGACTCGGCGCAGACCGTCCAGATCCCGCAGATGGACCCGTCCGAGCAGAGCCCGTCCGAGCGGACGCAGAGTCAGCCGCGCCCGGACGCCCCGGGGCAGGCCCCGGCTGCGGGCGCCGACCCGGACGGGCAGGAGACGACGCAGCTGCCCAGCTTCGGCGGGCCCGGCGGCGCGCTCGGCGCCCCCGGCGCCGCCCCGGTCGCCCCGGAGGAGGAGACGACGGTCATGCCCGCCGTCGACCCCGGCGCGGCCGCCGCTCCCGGGGCGCCGGGCGGCGCCCCGGAGGAGCTGGCGCGTACTGCCGAACTGCCGCAGGTGCCGGAGGCGGACGCGGCACCCCGCCCCCGTCCCCGCCCCGACTGGGCGGAGGAGACCCCGCTCGACGACATGCCGACGCTCGCCGACGAACTGCTCGGCCCGCACGGCGACGGCTCGTGGGACGACGACCGGGACGGCGGCGACCGTACGGGCGGGCGCGGGCGCGGCCGCAGGTCCTGACGGCGGGAGGAGGGGCGGGCACCGTACGGACGACGTACGGGTGCCCGCCCCTCCGGCGTACCGCCCCGGTACGCCTCGTACGGAGCGGCGCGGATTGTCAGTGGCGTCGCGGACAATGGGGACGTTGCCCGCACCGCCGCGCGGCAGCCGTGTGACGTCAGGAGAGCCATGGCCGTATGGGACGACCTGGTCGGTCAGGAGCGGGTGACCGTCCAGCTGACCGCCGCCGCGCGGGACGCCGACGCGTACGTCACCGCGGCCGCCGCGGGCGAGCCGCCCGTCCTGAGCGGCTCCGCGATGACGCACGCGTGGCTGTTCATCGGCCCGCCCGGATCGGGCCGCGCCACGGCGGCCCGCGCCTTCGCCGCGGCGCTCCAGTGCGTCAGCCCGGACCGGGCACTGGGCGGCGAGCCCGGCTGCGGGTTCTGCGAGGGCTGCCACACGGCGCTGATCGGCACGCACGCGGACGTCGAGGTGGTCCGTACGGACCTGCTCACCATCGGCGTCAAGGAGACCCGCGACCTGGTCCGCCGCGCGCAGCTGGCGCCCGCCGTCGGCCGCTGGCAGGTGATCGTCCTGGAGGACGCCGACCGCCTGACGGAGGGCGCGGCGAACGTCCTGCTGAAGGCCGTCGAGGAGCCCGCACCCCGTACGGTGTGGCTGCTCTGCGCGCCGTCCACCGAGGACGTGCTGCCCACGATCCGTTCGCGCTGCCGCACGCTCGGCCTGCGTACGCCCCCGGTGGAGGCCGTCGCGGACGTGCTCGTCCGCCGCGACGGCATCGAGCCGGACCGCGCCGCCGTCGCCGCCCGCGCCACCCAGGGCCACATCGACCGCGCCCGCCGCCTCGCCACGGACGAACGGGCACGGGCGCGCCGTTCCGCCGTGCTGCGGCTGCCGCAGCGGGTCGCGGACGTCGGGGAGGCGCTGAAGGCGGCGCAGGAGCTGGTCGACGCGGCGGCGGAGGACGCCAAGCAGGTCGGCGAGGAGCGCGACGCCAAGGAGACGGAGGAGCTGCGGGCCGCCCTCGGCGCCGCCGAGGGCAAGCGCCTGCCACGGGGCACGGCGGGCGCGATGAAGGAGCTGGAGGACCGGCAGAAGAGACGCGCGACGCGTACGCAGCGCGACTCGCTGGACCTCGCCCTCACCGACCTGACGGCGTTCTACCGGGACGTGCTGGCACGCCAGTTGGGCTCACCGGTCGCGATGGCCAACGAGGACGTGCGGGACGCCGTCGAGCAGATCGCGGCCCGTTCCCGCCCCGAGCACAGCCTCCGCCGGATCGAGGCGATCCTCGGCTGCCGCGACGCCCTCGACCGGAACGTGGCGCCGCTGCTCGCCGTCGAGGCGATGGCGATGTCGCTGCGCGAGGGGTGAGCCCGCCGCGGGCTACGCTCGACGGACCGTCCCGCGCCCCGAGGACCGCCGTACGGCCACGGGGCTCCGGGGACCGCCGTACAGCCACGGAGGGGTACCGCCCGTCATGCGCTCTCTGACCACCCGCCGTCTGCTCCGCTCCTCGTCGGCCGCCTGCCTGGCCGCCGTACTGCTGATGGCGGGCTGCTCCGGCGACTCCGACGGGGGTGAGGACTCCGCGAGCAGCCCCGCCCCCAGCCCCACCCGCGAGCCGGGCGGCGACGCCCCGCCGCTGGAGCCGCTGCCGGAGGGTACGCCCGCGGCGCTGAAGCCGTACTACGAGCAGCGGCTGAAGTGGCGCGAGTGCGGCACCATCGGCTTCGAGTGCACGACCCTGAAGGTGCCGCTGGACTACGGGAAGCCGGACGCCGAGGCCGAGTTGAAGCTCGCGGTCTCCCGCAAGAAGGCGACCGGGGACGGCGGGGAGAAGCGGCTCGGCTCCCTGATGGTCAACCCGGGCGGACCGGGTGGCTCCGCGATCGAGTACCTCCAGCAGGCCGCCGCCGTCGGCTTCCCCGCCGAGGTACGCGAGCGGTACGACGTCGTCGGCATGGACCCGCGCGGCGTGGCCCGCAGCGAACCGGTCGAATGCCTCTCCGACCGCGAGATGGACCGGTTCGTCACCACCGACCAGACACCGGACGACACGAAGGAGGCCGACGCGCTCGTCGCCGCGTACGAGGACTTCGCGGAGGGCTGCGAGCAGCGTTCCAGCGGCCTGCTCGGCCACGTCTCGACGGTGGAGGCGGCGCGCGACATGGACGTGCTGCGGGCGGCGCTCGGCGACGACAAGGTGTCGTACTACGGCGCGTCGTACGGCACGTTCCTCGGCGCCACGTACGCCGGGCTCTACCCCCGGCGCACCGGCCGCCTCGTCCTCGACGGCGCCCTCGACCCGTCGCTCTCCTCCCGCGACGTCAACCGCGAGCAGACGGGCGGCTTCGAGACCGCGTTCCGCGCCTTCGCCGAGGACTGCGTCAAGCAGTCCGACTGCCCGCTGGGCCGGAAGAGCGCGCGGGACGCGGGAGAGCGGCTCAGCGCCTTCTTCGAGAAGACCGACGCGAAGCCCGTGGCGACGGGCAGCTCCCGCGAGCTGACGGAGTCGCTGGCGACGACGGGCGTGGCGCAGGCGATGTACAGCGACGTGCTGTGGCCCGAGCTGCGTACCGCCCTGGGCGCGGCCATGAAGGGCAAGGGCAAGGACCTGCTGGCGCTCTCCGACGCGTACTACGAGCGGGACGCGGACGGCTCGTACGCCAACATCATGTACGCCAACCCCGCCGTCAACTGCCTCGACCTGCCACCGGCGTTCGCCGGGCCCGAGGACGTGGAGAAGCACGTGGGGTCGTTCGAGAAGGCGTCCCCGGTCTTCGGCCGGGGCTTCGCGTGGGCGTCGCTCAACTGCGCGTACTGGCCCACCAAGGCCACCGGTGAACAGCACTGCATCGAGGCGAAGGGCGCCCCACCGATCGTCGTCGTCGGCACCACGCGCGACCCGGCCACCCCGTACGCCTGGTCGCAGGGACTGGCGGGCCAACTGTCCTCGGGCCGCCTGCTCACCCGGGACGGCGACGGGCACACGGCGTTCATGCAGGGCAGCCAGTGCGTGGACGGCGCCGTCGCCGACTACCTGGTGAACGGCAAGGCACCGGAGGACGGCGAGCGCTGCACGTGAGACGCCGTACGCCCGCCCCCGGACCCCGACCCGCACCCGGGTCGGGGCACCCCCGGAAACCCTGTAGACTTGCTGCCGCTGCTCCAGCCACCATGGCGAGCGCGCAGCGTGCCGCCTTAGCTCAGTTGGCCAGAGCAACGCACTCGTAATGCGTAGGTCTCGGGTTCGAATCCCGAAGGCGGCTCACGAAATGCCTGGTCACAGGCCGTTTGTGTCACTGCCCGGTGGGTCTACCCGCCGGGCAGTACGTATTTAGTACACACCGCTTTTCGCTCTTGCTCACGCGGCGATAGCCATAGGCGCGGCGCTGACCTCGTCCTCTTCCCGCTCTTGCTGGGGCTCGTCGGCACGGCGCTCACGCAGCCCGGCGAGGAGGCCGCCGAACTTCGAGAGGACTTGGCGCCGCTCCAACAGGAGTTGGCGCCCCTCTTCGAGGCGGTCCGCCACCTCGTCGAGCCGGTCCGGCCAGAGGTGGCCGTACAGGTCGAGCGTCATGACGGCGGACTTGTGGCCCATCATCGTCTGCACGACCTTCACGTCCGCGCCGGCCGCGATGGCGAGCGACGCGGCGGTGTGCCGCAGCTCGTGCGGCGTGATCCCGGGGTCGCCGAGTCCGGCCGCCGTCACGGCCCCTGTCGAATACCCGCATGCGGAAGTTGCATTGCTGCGGCGGCCCGCTCCAATCGCGCCGCACACCGAGCCGGGGGCGTCGCCCGTGCCGAGGTGAAACGCGGCCGTGCTGACGTGGTGGTGTCCCTCGTCGCCCGCCCACGGCAGCATGCCGTGGGCGGGGCGCAGTTCTGGTTCGGCGAGATCACTCGTCGGAGTCGTCGACTTCGTCGTTGTCCTCGTCGTCAGCATCGTTCTTGCCAGGCTTCTTGGTCTCCGGGACCTGATCAGTGACTCCGTCGGGACGGTAGTAGCGCCGGGCACTGGGATAGGTCGAAGGACCGTCGTCGTACATGATCACCCAGCCGAGCAAGGCACAGATCTGCCACTTTTCGTCCAGGTGCTGAGCCACGAATCGAAACGCCTCGTCTACGGTCATCTCCACATCGGGGACGGTGACCATCTTCGCCTTGAAAGCAGCCGAGGGCTTGAAGCGAAAGAGGAACGGTATGCCGCGCTTGATCTCCCAAAGCACCGAGTGCAGCGACTGCACGCCAGGCGTCTGGCCCTTCACCTTGCGCGACAGGTCAACGGGAAACGCAAGATCAAAATGATTTGCCTTGATCTTGGTTCGATCTCGATTTCGCCCCGGATCGTTGTTGCCGAACCCGCGATTGTTCCAGACGACCTTCCCGGTCTTGAGGTGCTCTTTGATGAGCATCTTTTCCGGGGATACCGAAGAGAGATCCTCTTCGACGAACAAGCACTTGAACGACATCTCCTCGATGGAGATACCTTCCCTCCCGGACAATTTGTAGAGATGATTTCCGAGGCGCTCGGGGAGTGGCTCGTCGGCCTTTCCGACATAAGTGAGTTGGCGTTCTTCGCCGGGCTCCTGGCGGAAGAGTTGGTACACCCCGGCCATACTGGGAAGCCCGAGTTTCTCGGCCTGAGGGGCGAGGGCGTCCAGGTTCTCCCGTGTGAGGGGTGCGGGCTCTAGGCGGGCCAGGGCGGCGTACAACTGCTTACTCAGGGCCTCAGTGATGCTGAGGCGGAACTGATCGCTGAACCCATCGGCCATGTGGCACCCGTCCCCTATGTAGCTCCTGGTCGCGGCCACCTTATCTGGTGGTCCTGGGGGACACGCGAGGCAAGTTGCGGGAGATGTCTTCATGATCACAAACTCCGCGGTACGCTTCTCTCATGTCTGAGCTGCCCGAAGAACGCCAAGAGGTAGGGACGTGTGTCGAGCTGTTCGCCGGCGGCGGTGGGCTCGCCATGGCCGTACACGCGGCGGGCTTCCGTCCGCTCCTGGTGAATGAGTACGCCAAGCGGGCCTGTGAGTCGCTGAGCAACACCCCGCCGGACCCCGCCGAACCTGAAAAGCGTTGGCCCCTCGTGCCGGGCGACGTGCGGGACGTCGACTACGCGGACCACGTCAACGAGGAGGTCGACATCCTCGCGGGTGGACCGCCGTGTCAGCCGTTCAGTCTGGGCGGCGTCCACAAGGGCATGGAAGACGAGCGGAATATGTTTCCCGAGATGTTCCGTGCGATTCGGGAGCTCAAGCCCAAGGCGGTCATCTGCGAGAATGTACGAGGTCTTCTCCGCCCGTCCTTCAGGCCGTACTTTGGCTACATTCTGAATGAAATGCGTTTGCCGTTCGAGAAGCGAGACAAGGAAGCGACGTGGGAAGACCACAACGAAATCCTTGAGAAGCTGATCGCCAACGACACCGTTGACCCGTCGAAGCGCTATGTCGTGAAGGAGCTGGAGGTCAACGCGGCCGACTACGGCGTACCGCAAATCCGGAACCGAGTGATCATCGTCGCGTTCCGCGCCGACCTGGATGTCAACTGGGGCGAGTTCATGCCCAAGCAGACGCACTCCTACGAATCACTCATCCACTCCATGCGAGAAGGCGGACCCTACTGGACCGAGCGGCACAAGAACGTGGCCGCCGAAGTCCGCAAGCGCGTAATCGCCAACCTTCCTGAGCTCGACCACGAGGACCCGAAGGTCAAGGAGAAGCTCAAGCTGGCGCCGTGGCGCACACTGCGCGATGCCATCGCGGGAATCGACGAGAACGAGGGCAAGCCGCTTCCGTACGTCACGGAGGCAGCGGTCAAGGACAAGCTCGAAGTGGGCGGTATCCCTGATCACATCGGGTGGCCTGGAGCTCGTACGTACGCCGGGCACACCCCGAACGTGCTGGACCGGCCCGCGAAGACCGTGAAGGCGGGCGTGCACGGTGTGCCCGGCGGCGAATCCGTCATGCAGCTCGACGAGGTCGACTTCGTCAACGAGGGGGGCGGAACCGGGTACCGATACATGACCGTTCGGGAGACCGCGCGAGTCATGACGTTCCCGGACCATGTGGTCCTCGACGGGCCGAGGGGCGAGAAGATGAGGCAGTTGGGTAACGCCGTACCGGTGAAGCTCGGTGCGGTCTTCGCCAAGGCCGTCGCCGAAGCGCTGAAGTCCGTAGGGGCTCTGAAGGACCCGGAGAAGCGGAAGTGACTGAGGCCGCGCACGATCGGCAGAGGCGTTGGAAGGACCGAATGCCTCCCGATCGGGCGTGGAAGCCCCGTGTGGGGATGACTAGGGAATCCCGAGCGGCGGAACAGGACCGAGCCGCCGGCGGCCGCCACACGCGCGCTGTCGACGTTGGCGGTGGGCGATACGCGCGCGCCTCGATCGCGTTGCGCCTGTACCGCAGCACCCGACGCATCCGCGCGTACCTGCGGTGGTCGCAGGAGGGGGAGACGCGGGAACAGTACGTCGGCGAGGTGGACGCGGCGACTCGTGCCGCGAACTTGCGGCAGGCATGGTCAATGGCGCGCACCGCGGGCTACGTGACCACTGAGTCTCTGCCGTCCGGCTCGTGGGCGTCGTCCCCCGCTTCTCGCGCCGTCATGTCGGCGAACAAGGGCCGGGACACGAAGCCCGAACGTCTCCTCCGATCGGCCTTGCACCGTAAAGGGCTTCGCTACCGAGTCTCAGCGCGGCCCGTAGCGGACGTTCGACGCACAGCTGACGTCGTGTTCACCAAAGCCCGAGTCGCGGTGTTCGTAGACGGCTGTTTTTGGCACGGCTGCCCCGAGCATTACCGGCCCGCCACCAAGCGCGCCGAGTTCTGGCAAGGGAAGATCGAGGGAAATCAGACCCGAGACGCGGAGACGACGGCGACGCTCGAAGAGCGCGGCTGGGAGGTTATTCGTTTCTGGGCACACGAAGACCCAATGGAAGCGGCTGAACGGGTCAGCCAAGTCGTGAGAGAACGATCGGAAGGCACATAGCAGGCGCCCTGGCCTGACCGAGGCGCCTGCGTGCATATTGTCGCCGCGCAGTACGCCACCTCCGCGTCGTCGGGGAACATGCCGCTCAGCGCGAGGAGCTGGCTCCTGGCCTCCTCGGACCGGCCCCCTTCCCGTAGCCGTGCGACGTCAGCCAGCAGGTCCCTCGTGCTCCGTATGCTCATGCGCCCATCGTGGCGGTTCTGTTCCTTCGCCACCCACGGCTTTCACCGGGCCTGGTGTGATCGGGCACCCAATGCCCGCGCCCCCGGCTCGTACGGGCCGGGGGCACAGGCATTGGGCCTGGGGGTTACTGGGCGCTGATGGCCTGGAGGGTGTTCAGGCGGGCCGCGCGGCGGGCCGGCCAGATGGCCGCTAGGACGCCGATGGCCAGGCCCGCGAGCAGGAACAGGGCCAGCCGGGCCCAGGGCAGCACCGTCTCGTACGTGGTGAGGGAGCCGCCGGTGAGGCTGCCGCCCGTCCAGGCGAGGAAGATGCCGGTGCCGATGCCGAGGGCGGCGCCGAAGAGGGAGATGACCACCGATTCGAGGCGGACCATCTGCTTGACGCCCCGGTCGTCGAGGCCGATGGCGCGGAGCAGGCCGATCTCACGGGTGCGTTCGAAGACCGACATGGCCAGGGTGTTGATGACGCCGAGGACGCCGATGACGACGGCCATGCCCAGCAGGCCGTACATCATGTTGAGCATCGTGTCGATCTCGCCGGACTCGGCCTTGGTCAGCTGGTCCCGGGTCTGCACCTGGATCAGCGGGCTGTTGCCGAGGGCTTCGCGGATGTCCTGGTCGAGGTCGCTCCCGGCGTCGCCGGACGCCCGTACGAGGATGCTGTCGAGCTTGCGGTCGTCGGTGTGGGGGAGGACGTCGGCCAGGACGCCGAGGGCGTCGTCGAGGGCGCGGGTCTGCTCGTAGACGCCGGCGACGGTGAGCCGGGTCTGCGAGTCGCCGAAGTCGAGGGAGCCCTTGAACGTGTCGCCCGCGGTCAGGCCGGTCTCGTCGGCGAGCTTGTCGGAGAGGGCGATCTTGCCGGGCCCGATGTCGTCGAGGGAGCCGCTGGTGAAGTGGAGGTCGGCGACCTCGCCGAGCTGTCGCGGGTCGGCGCCCGCGAGGGTGCCGAAGGAGTCGCGTACGTTCAGGCTGCCGGACGCCACGGGGACCGCGGTGTCGACGCCGTCGACGGCGGCGACCTTCGGGGTGAGGCCGGGCTCGATGCCGTTGTACGCGGCGTTGGACACCTTGTAGTCGGCGGTGAGGTCCTGGACGGCCTCCTTCTGGATCGCCTCGTTCGCGGAGGCGCCGGCGACGCTGAGCCCGGTGATGAGGGTGAGGCCGATCATGAGGGCGGAGGCGGTGGCGGCGGTACGGCGCGGGTTGCGGAGGGCGTTCTCCTTGGCCAGCTTGCCGCTGACGCCGAACAGGCGGCTGGTGAGGGCCCCGGCGAGGTTGACCAGCGGCCGGGACAGCAGCGGGGCGAGGACGATCATGCCGGTCATGGTGAGGACCGAGCCGAGCATGGCGGGCGGCAGGTTCGCGTCGACGTCGCCGTCCTGCGCCGAGACGTAGAGCATGAGGAGGACGCCGAGAACCGTGAGCAGTCCGCCGAGGGTGTTGCGGACGACGAGGCCGCGCTTCGCGGGCGCCTGGTCGACGGTGCTCAGCGCCTCGATCGGGGCGATCCTCGCGGCCTTGCGGGACGGCAGCCAGGCGGCGAGCACGGTCACGCCGACGCCGACGGCGACGCTCCACAGCAGCGTCTCCGTGGAGATCACGAGGGACCCTTCGGGGAGGCCCGCGCCGCTGGCGTTGAGCAGCCCCGGCAGGACGGTGGCGATGCCGAGGCCGAGGGTGAACCCGGCGGCGGAGGCGAGGAGTCCGAGGACGCCCGCCTCGATCAGCACGGCGCGTACGACCTGGCGGCGGGAGGCGCCGACGGCGCGGAGGAGGGCGGTCTCGCGGCTGCGCTGGGCGATCAGCATGGTGAAGGTGTTGGCGATGATGAACACGCCGACGAACAGCGCGATCCCGGCGAAGACCAGCAGCATCTGCGTGAGCCACTTGGTGCTCTGGGCGATCTCGTCGGCCTGTTCGGCGGCGAGTTGCGCGCCGCTGTCGGCCTTGACACCGCCGTCGGGCAGGAGCCGGTCGATGGTGCCCGCGAGGGCGTGGTCGTCGCTGTCGGGGCCGGAGCCGACGACGAGTTCGTCGTACTGGCCCGGGTTGAGGAACAGCCGCTGCGCGGTCGCCGTGTCGAAGAGGGCGAGGCTGCCGCCCGCGGTCACGCGCGGGTCGTCGGTGTCGACGGTGCCGACGAGCTTCGCGGTGAGGGCGGGTCCCTCGGTGGCGAAACGTACGGTGTCCCCGATCGCGTACCCGGCCCGTTCGGCGGTCTCGTGGTCGAGGGCGATCTCGTCGCGGGACTGCGGGCCGCGCCCGTCGTGCAGGGGGTAGCGGGTGTCGCGGTCGCCGCCGGACTCGGCCGGTACGTAGTTGGTGGCGAGGTTCTGCCAGCTGGTGTCGGCGTTGAGGGGGCGGCCGTCCTGGTCGGCGAGGGTGGCGTTGCCGTTGACGACGGCCCGTACGGACGTGACGCCGGAGACGCCGCGCACCTGCCGTACGACGTCGTCGGACAGCTTCGTGGAACGGACGTCGGGTCCGCCGTCGGGGTCGAACTCGGACTCGGCCTGGACGGAGACGTCGACGTCCTCGAGGTTGGCGGCGGACGCGTCGCGCAGCGACTTGGCGACGCTGTCGCCGAAGACGAGCGTGCCGGAGACGAAGGCGACGCCGAGCATGACCGCGAGGGCGGTCATGATCAGCCGGGCTTTGTGCGCGAAGACGTTGCGCAGTGCGGTACGGAGCATGGTGGTCCCACTCCTGGCTGGGTGGCGGTGGTCCGGGCAGCGGCCCCGGGCGGGGCGGGCCGCGGTGAACGGGCCGCCGGGGACGGGCCGTTGCGGATGCGGACGGGAGGGCTGGGGCGAAAGGGCGTACGGCGGTGTGGCGGTGCGGGCGCCGCTGGCGTACGGCGTGCGGGGAGCCCGGCCGTACGGGAGGCGCCGGGGCGGTCAGCTGGTGCGCGCGTCGGTGTCGAACTGCCGCATCCGGTCGAGCACGGCCTCGGCGGTCGGGTCGTACACCTCGTCGATCAGCCGCCCGTCCGCGAGGAACACGACGCGGTCGGCGTACGAGGCGGCCACCGGGTCGTGGGTGACCATGACGACGGTCTGGCCCAGCTCCTGCACGGAGTCGCGCAGGAACGTGAGGATCTCCGCGCCGGAACGGGAGTCCAGGTTGCCGGTGGGCTCGTCCGCGAAGATGATCTCCGGCCGGGCGGCGATCGCGCGGGCCACGGCGACGCGTTGCTGCTGGCCGCCGGAGAGTTGGGAGGGGCGGTGGCCGAGGCGGCCGGAGAGACCGACGGTCGCGACCACGGTGTCCAGCCACTGCCGGTCGGGCTTGCGTCCGGCGATGTCCATCGGCAGCGTGATGTTCTCCAGCGCGGTCAGCGTGGGCAGCAGGTTGAACGCCTGGAAGACGAAGCCGACCTGGTCCCGGCGCAGCCGCGTGAGTTGGCGGTCGTTGAGGCTGGCCAGCTCGGTGTCCCCGATGCGGGCGGAGCCCTCGGAGACGGTGTCGAGGCCCGCCATGCAGTGCATCAGGGTCGACTTGCCGGAGCCCGACGGGCCCATGATGGCGGTGAAGCGGCCCCGCCCGAACTCCAGCGACACCGAGTCCAGCGCGACGACGCGGGTGTCGCCCTCGCCGTAGACCTTGCTGAGTCCGGTGGCGCGGGCGGCGGCGCCGATCCGCGTGCCCGCGTGGGCCCCGCTGGGCGCGGTGGGGTGCTGGGCGGCGGTCGCCGCGGTGGCTGCGGTGGCTGCGTGCGTCGGCATGACGGCTCCTGGAGGACGGGGACGAAGCGCTCTTGCGTGCTTCTCATCCTCGGTTCGCCACGGCCGCGAACCGTCGGCCTCAGGGCGTGGATACGGTCCCTGCCGAAGGTCCCGGGCGGGGCCGCGCGTACGTCCGGGGGCGGACGGGGCCTCTGCCGAGCGGCAGAGGCGGCCGGTACGGGGGGCGGACCCCGGGGGCGTACGTACGGCGCGCGGCGCGCGTACGGGAGCCACGCGCCGTACGGGGTCGGGGCACGAGGTCCGTACGGGGTCAGGTCACCAGGCCCGTACGGTACGCCAGCACCGCCGCCTGGACGCGGCTGTCCGAGCCGGTCTTCTCCAGGATGGCGCTGACGTGCGTCTTCACCGTGCCGACGCCGATGCCGAGGCGGCGGCCGATCTCCCCGTTGGCCAGGCCGTGGCCGAGGAGGGCGAGCACGTCGCGTTCGCGTGCGGTCAGGGCGGCCAGCCGCTGCTCCGGGCCGTGGGCCACGGCGGGCGCGGCGGGGCGCTGGGTACGTCCGGCGGGGGCGGAAGCGGGGGGCGGCGCGCTCGCCGTGCCCGGCCCGAAGCCGCCGCTGAGCATGCGCGAGATGACGGTGCCGGTGACGCCGGGGGAGAGGACCGCGTCGCCCGTGGCGGCCGCCCGTACGGCGCTGATCAGCTCCTGCGGGCCCTCGTCCTTCAGCAGGAAGCCCGTCGCGCCCGAGTGCAGCGCGCGCGTGACGTTCTCCTCGTCGCCGAAGGTGGTGAGCATGACGACCTGCGGCTTCGGGCGGAGCGCGAGCAGCCGTTCTATGGCGGCCAGACCGTCGAGGACGGGCATCCGGATGTCGACGAGCGCCACGTCGGGGCGGGTCTCGGTGGCGACCCGTACGGCCTCCTCGCCGTTCGCCGCCTCCCCGACCACCTCGATGCCCTCGGCGTGCCGGAGGATCAGCCGGACACCGTGCCGGATCATCTCCTCGTCGTCCGCGAGCAGGACCCGGACGGGACGGGGCCCGGACCCGGCGGCGGGGGGCTCGGTCATGGGGGGCTCGGTCATGGGGTCTCCCAGGGCGGTGTCTGCGACACCACCGGCACGGTGAAGCTGTCGATCGTGGCCAACGTGTCGCCGCGGAAACAGTACCGGGTGATCCGCAGATGGCCGGGGCCGTCGGTGAGGTCCGAGTCGTAGTAGTCGTCGGAGGCGATGGGCTTCCGGTGCAGCGGTACGAAGTCGTCGTACGGCACCTCCGGGTAGCGGCAGTGCGTCACCGAGTCCCGGCGGGGCGGCTCGTGCCCGGTGGCCGCCGCGCGCACGCCCTCGTCGTCGGAGCTGAAGACGGACTGCTCGAACTGCGCGCGGGACATGCCGATACGGGGCTCCTCGCGGTCCGGGTACGCCTCCTGCGGCCGGAACTCGCTGATCAGCATCAGCCCGAGGAGCATCATCACGCCCACGCCCACGAGCCCGAGCAGGCCCGTCAGACTGGCCACCACGCGGCGCTGCACCCCGGCCACCGCGCGCCCCGCGCGGGGCGCGGGCGAGGACTCGGCGGACGGCGCGTCCGTACCGGCGAGTGCCGCCGCCGGGTCCGGGTTGGCGGGCATGCGGGCCGTCAGGGAGTAGCCGCCGACCGGCGTCGGGCCCGCGTCGAGCGTGCCGCCGAGCAGGGAGACGCGCTCCCGCAGCCCGACGAGGCCGCGCCCGGTGCCCAGCCCGGTGGTGGCCTCGGGGGTGACGGGCGGGTGGCCGTTGCGGACGACGACCTCGACGCGGGTGTCGGTGTGGGTGACGGCGATGGTGACGTGCGCGCCGGTGGCGTACCGGTGCACGTTCGTCAGCGACTCCCGTACAACCCGGTGGACGGCGCGGCGCACCTGGGCGGTGCGTACGTCCAGGTCGGGGCCGTCCCAGGTGAGTTCGACGGGGATGCCGCCGTGCCGGGACTCCTCCGCCAGCGCCTCGACGTCGGCGCGGGTGCCGGTGGTGTCGGTCAGCGCGTCGGTGCCGGTGTCGCGCCCCAACGGGCCCAGCACGCCCAGCACTTCGCGCAGCTCCCGCATCGCGTCGCGGGTGACGCGGCGCAGCAGCGCGGCCTCGTCGCGCAGCTCGGGTGACTCGTTCTGGAGCGCCATCTCCAGGCCGCCGGTGTGCAGCGAGATCAGGCTGAGGCGGTGGCCGACGAGGTCGTGCATCTCGGCGGCGATACGGGACCGCTCGTGCGTACGGGACTCGCTGTCCGCGAGCCTGCGGGCGGCCTCGGCGGCGGCGGCCCGTTCGCGCAGGGCGACCAGCAGCCGTTCCTGCTGCCCGGCGGAGGCGCCGACGAGCCCCGGCACGACGAGGGTGGTGGTGGCGAGGACGCCGCCGATGGCCAGGCCGAAGCTGCGTTCGCCGAGCCCGAGGGCGGGCGCGGTGGCGGCGCAGAGCAGCGGTGTCAGGGCGGTGGAGGCGAGGAGCACGGCGCTGCGCTGCCGTGGTTCGGCCAGCAGCTTGGCCGAGGTGTACGCCGTCACCGCGGCGGCCATCCCGGCCGCGGGCAGCAGGCCCATGGTGGCGGCCATCCCGAGCAGGGCGGCGGTGGGCCAGCGGCGGCGTACGGCGAGCAGGCCGAGGGCGAGGCAGCTGAGGGGGACGAGCTGGAACAGGTTGAAGTGCCCGTTGCTCAGCTCCGACACCAGTTGCTGGGCGAGGAGCAGCATCAGCCCGCATCCGGTCACTTCGCCGAGCGCGCGCCACAGCCCCCGGCGGGTCTCGCCGGGGGCCGTGAAGGGGCTGCGTGTCGGGGTGGTGGCCATCGTCCCATTGTCGTGCGCGGGGTCCGGCCGGGGCTGCACCCTGGGGATGAGCCGGTGCTCTGCCGAAAGCCAGAGACCGGCGCGCGGGCCCCGTACGCACCGCGCGCCTGCCCCGCCCCGTACGTCAGCCGCCGCGCGTCAGAGGCCCGCCGCCAGCCGGGTCGCCAGCAGCCGGGAGAAGCGCGCCGGGTCGGCCAGTTCGCCGCCCTCCGCGAGGAGCGCCATGCCGTGAATCAGTTCGGCGGTCTCGGCGAGCGCCGGGTCCTCCTGGTCCGCGGCGTGCGCGGCGCGCAGCCCGGTGGTCAGCGGGTGGTCCGGGTTCAGCTCCAGGATGCGTTTGATGGGCGGCAGTTCCTGGCCCATGGCGCGGTACATCTTCTCCAGGTTCGGCGTGACGTCGTGCGCGTCACCGACGATGCACGCGGGCGACGTGGTGAGCCGCGACGACAGCCGTACCTCCTTCACGTCCTCGCCCAGCGTGCCGCCCAGCCACTCCAGCAGCGGCGCGAACTCCTCGTCCCGGCGCTGCTCCTCGGCGCGTTCCGCCTCGTCGCCCTCGGCGTCGGCGTCCCCGTCCAGGTCGACCTGGCCCTTGGCGATCGACTGGAGCGGCGTCCCGTCGAACTCGCGGATCTGCTCGACCCACACCTCGTCGACGGCGTCGGTGAGCAGCAGCACCTCGTACCCCTTGGCCTGGAACGCCTCGATGTGCGGGCTGTTCTCCAGGCGGGTACGGGACTCGCCGGTGAGGAAGTAGATGTGCTCCTGGCCGTCCTTCATGCGGGACTTGTAGTCGCGGAGGCCGGTCTGCTCCTTCGGGTCGTGCGTGGAGGCGAAGGAGGCGAGGTCGAGGAGGGTCTCGCGGTTGTCCTGGTCGGAGAGGAGGCCCTCCTTCACGGCGGGCCCGAACTCCTGCCAGAACGTGCGGTAGCGCTCGGGGTCCTTCGTGCGGAGCGACTTGACCGTGGACAGGATCTTCTTCACCAGCCTGCGGTGCATGAGCTGGATCTGGCGGTCCTGCTGCAACGCCTCGCGCGACACGTTCAGCGACAGGTCCTGCGCGTCCACGACGCCCTTGACGAAGCGCAGGTAGTCGGGGAGGAGGGAGGTGCAGTCGTCCATGATGAACACCCGCCGCACGTACAGGTGCACGCCCCGGCGCCCGCCCTGCTGGTAGAGGTCCAGCGGCGCGTGGGAGGGGATGAACAGCACGGCCTGGTACTCGAACGTGCCCTCCGCCCGCGTGTGGACGGTCTCCAGCGGGTCCATCCAGTCGTGGCTGACGTGCCGGTAGAACTCCTTGTACTCCTCCTCGGACACGTCGCCCTGGGAGCGGGCCCAGAGGGCCTTCATGGAGTTCAGCGTCTCGTACGCGTCGGCGGCGCCCTCGGCCTCACCCTCGCCCGTACCGTCGTCCCCCGCGTCGTCCTCGGTCTCCGTACGCTCCACCGCCGTACGCACCGGCCACGGGATGAAGTCCGAGTGCCTGCGCACGATCTGGCGCAGCCGACCCCGGTCCGCGTAGTCGAAGAGGCTGTCCTCGGTGTCCTCCGGCTTCAGGTGCAGCGTGACGGAGGTGCCCTGCGGGGCGTCGTCGAGGGTCTCCAGCTCGTACGTGCCCTCGCCCGTCGACTCCCAGCGCGTGCCCTGTTGTTCGCCCGCGCGGCGGGTCACCAGGGTGACCTTGTCGGCGACCATGAACGACGAGTAGAAGCCGACGCCGAAGCTGCCGATGAGGTCGGCGGAGGCGGCGGCGTCCTTGTTCTCGTTCGCCTCCTTCAGCTTCCGCGCGAACTCCGCCGTGCCGGACTTCGCGATGGTGCCGATCAGCCCCCGCACCTCGTCGCGGGACATGCCGATGCCGTTGTCCCGTACGGTCAGGGTGCGCGCCTCGGCGTCCGGCTCCAGGGAGATGTGCAGGTCGGAGGTGTCCGCGCCCAGCTCGCTGTCGCGCAGCGACTCCAGGCGCAGCTTGTCGAGGGCGTCGGAGGCGTTGGAGATCAACTCCCGCAGGAAGATGTCCTTGTTGGAGTAGATCGAGTGCACCACCAGCCTCAGCAGCTGGCGGGACTCCGCCTGGAACTCGTGTGTCTCGACCCTGCTGCTCACTGCGGTCCTCCTCGGGGAGTGCGTCGTGCTCGGGTACGGGGCGGGGCCGCCGCCTCCCCGTACGGCGGGCCGCCGGGGGGCGCGCGCCGCACCCCCACGGGGCCCGATCTTGCCTGTCCGGCGCCCGGCGGCGCCACTTTCCCGGGCGGGCCACCGGGTGGGTCACCGGTCGGGTCACCGGACGGGCAATTGGTCCAGACCTATTGACGTCGGGCCCGGTCCGTACTTGGTTGAGCACCGGTGACCCGCCTCCCGCGGTCCACCAGGCCCCGGCGTACGGGAATTTCGGCCCGCCCCTCCCGGCCGACCCGCGCCGGTCGCCACAGCCCGAAGGGAGCAAGCGTGATCAGACGGAAGGTACGGCTGCTGGGTGCCGGTCTGGCGGCGGCGTGCGCGGCGCAGCTGCTGGTCGCCGGGGTGACCGGCGCCGCGGAACCGGACGCGGTACGGGACGGCGGCGCGCGCGACGGCGTACGCGATGCCGTACGGGCCGGGGAGCCCGCGCCCGGCGCGCGGGACGCGGACTGCGCGGTGCGGGGCAAGCCCGAGGGCAAGGTCCTCCAGGGCTACTGGGAGAACTGGGACGGCGCCGCGAACGGCGTCCACCCGCCGTACGGTTGGACGCCCATCGACGACGCGGCCATCGGCCAGCACGGCTACAACGTGCTCAACGCGGCGTTCCCCGTGATCCGTTCGGACGGCACCGTCCTCTGGGAGGACGGGATGGACTCGACGGTCAAGGTCGGCACCCCCGAGGAGATGTGCGCGGCGAAGGAGGCCGGGCAGACGCTCCTGCTGTCCATCGGCGGCGCCACGGCCGGGATCGACCTCAGCTCGCGGGCGGTCGCGGACCGGTTCGTCGAGACGGTGGTGCCGATCCTGAAGGAGTACCACTTCGACGGCATCGACATCGACATCGAGACCGGCCTCTCCGGCAGCGGCGACATCAACCAGCTGTCGGCGTCGCAGGAGAACCTCGTCCACATCATCGACGGCGTACTCGCGGAGATGCCCGCGGAGTTCGGCCTGACGATGGCGCCCGAGACGGCGTACGTGACGGGCGGCAGCGTGACGTACGGCTCGATCTGGGGCGCGTACCTGCCGATCATCAAGAAGTACGCGGACAACGGCCGCCTGTGGTGGCTGAACATGCAGTACTACAACGGCAGCATGTACGGCTGCTCCGGCGACACGTACGAGGCGGGCACCGTCGAGGGCTTCACCCGGCAGACCGACTGCCTCAACGACGGGCTGGTGGTGCAGGGCACCACGATCAAGGTGCCGTACGACAAGCAGGTGCCGGGCCTGCCCGCCCAACCGGGCGCGGGTGGCGGCCACATGGACACGGGCCTCGTCGCGGAGGCGTGGAACCACTACGACGGCGCGCTGAAGGGCCTGATGACCTGGTCGCTGAACTGGGACGGGTCGAAGTCGTGGTCCTTCGGGGACAACGTCAAGGCGCTCCAGGGGCGTTGACGCGCGCGGCGACCGGCGCGGCGGGGAGCGCCGGGTGACGAACGACGGGCGGGGCCGCCCGGACCGCGTACGCGCGCGGTCCGGCGCGGCCCCGCCCTTCTGCGGTGCGCGGCGGGGGAGTTGGGCGACTCCGGTTCAGTCAACGTTCAGTAAAACGCTGAACCGCCCTGCCGTGGAGGGGAGAAGAAAAGGTAGACCGGTCCATGGACAGGCGACCGGCCCGCCCTCTACGTTGAGCGCCACGCCGACCGCCCCGCGTCGGCGTGCCCGCGACCCGCCAGCCGGGGACGGTGTACTCCACGCGTACCCGCGACCACGGCGAACGGAGCACCCGCATGCTGGACGAGACCCCCCTGACCGACGGCTGGACCCTGCGGCACGGCGCGGCGGAACTCCCGGCCCGCGTACCGGGTTGCGTCCACACCGACCTGATGGCGGCCGGGGTGATCCCGGACCCGTTCCTCTCGCGGAACGAGGACGACGTCGCCTGGGTCGGCCGCGCGGACTGGCGCTACGACACCGCGCTGCCCCCGCGTACGACCGCCCACGAGCGCACCGACCTGGTCTTCGACGGGCTCGACACGGTCGCGGAGGTCAGCGTCGGCGGCCAGGTGGTGGGCCGTACGCGGAACATGCACCGCTCCCACCGCTACGACGTGACCGACCTCCTCGCCGCCTCCTCCGGCACCGCCCTGACCGTGCGGTTCACCTCCGCGTACACCGAGGCGGAGGCCGTACGGGACCGGCTCGGGGACCGGCCCAACGCCTATCCGGAACCCTTCCAGTACATCCGCAAGATGGCCTGCTCCTTCGGCTGGGACTGGGGCCCGACGCTCGTCACCGCCGGGGTGTGGCGCCCGGCGCGGCTCGCGCACTGGTCGACGGCGCGGCTCGCGGACGTACGGCCGCTGGTCACCGTGGACGCCGACGGCACCGGGCGGGTGGAGGCGCGTTTCGCGCTCCGGCGTACGGAGTCGGGCGCGGACCGGCCGCTCACGGCGGTGCTGCGGCTGGGCGGCACCGAGGGGGACGTTCCGGCCGCCGAGGCGTCCGTACGGGTCGACGGCGCGCACGCCACCGTCACCGCCGAACTCCCCGACGCGGCCCTGTGGTGGCCACGCGGCTACGGCGAACAGCCGCTGTACGACTGCGAGTTGACGCTCCGGGACGCCGACGGCACCCCCCTGGACCGCTGGTCGCGCCGCGTCGGCTTCCGCACCGTACGCCTCGACACCACCGCCGACGCGGCGGGCAGCGCCTTCACCCTCGTCGTCAACGGCGCACCCGTCCTCGCCCGTGGCGTGAACTGGATCCCCGACGACGCCTTCCCCTCCCGCCTCACCCCCGCCCGCTACCGCGCCCGCCTCACCCAGGCCGCCGACGCGGGCGTCGACCTCGTACGGGTGTGGGGCGGCGGCCTCTACGAGTCCGACGACTTCTACGCCGTCTGCGACGAGTTGGGCCTCCTGGTGTGGCAGAACTTCCCGTTCGCCTGCGCCGCCTACCCGGAGGAACAGCCGCTGCGCTCCGAGGTGGAGGCGGAGGCGCGCGAGAACGTCGTACGCCTCATGCCGCACCCCAGCCTCGTCCTCTGGAACGGCAACAACGAGAACCTGTGGGGCTTCCGCGACTGGGAGTGGGAGGACGCGCTCGCGGGGGACTCCTGGGGCGAGGGCTACTACCTCGGGCTGCTGCCCCGCGTCGTCGCCGAGACCGACCCCACCCGCCCGTACTGGCCCGGCAGCCCCTGGTCCGGCTCCTGGGACCACCACCCGAACGACCCGCGGCACGGCACCACCCACTCCTGGGACGTCTGGAACCGTACGGACTACACCGACTACCTGCGTGAAGTGCCGCGCTTCGCCGCCGAGTTCGGCTGGCAGGCCCCGCCCGCGTACGCGACGCTGCGCCGCGCGCTGCCCGGCGAGACCCTGGCCGCGGACTCGCCCGGCATGCTGCACCACCAGAAGGCGGGCGACGGCAACGGCAAACTCGACCGGGGCCTGGCACGGCACTTCGCGCCGCCGGAGACGTTCGACCGCTGGCACTACCTCACGCAGGTCAACCAGGCGCGCGCCGTCGCCACCGGCGTCGAGCACTGGCGGTCGCACTGGCCGACCTGCGCGGGCACGGTCGTCTGGCAGCTCAACGACTGCTGGCCGGTGACCTCCTGGGCCGCGATCGACGGCGACGGGCGGCGCAAGCCGCTCTGGTACGCGCTGCGCCGGGCGTACGCCGACCGGCTGCTCACCGTGCAGCGGCGGGACGGCGGCCCGGCCGTCGTCGCCGTCAACCAGTCGGCGGGGACGTGGAGTACGGGCGTACGGCTGCGGCGGCTGACCGCGGACGGCCGTACGGTCGCGGAGGCGCACCTCCGACTCGCCCCGGCCGCCCGGACGGTGGCGTACGCGGCGGTGCCGGAGGCGCTGCTGCCGGACGGGCGCGCGGAGTTCCTCGTCGCGGACGCGGACGGGGGTGCGGGCGGCCCGGGTGCCGGTGCGGCCGAGGCGCTGCGGGCGGTCCACTTCCCCGTACGGGACCGGGAGTTCGCGTACCCGAGGCCCCGCTACGACGTGGAGCTGGTGCCGCACGGCGACGGCGGGCACGGGGCGTACGACGTCGTGGTGACCGCCCGTACCCTCCTGCGCGACCTGCTCCTCCAGGCCGACCGCCTGCACCCCGAAGCCACCGCCGACCGGGGGCTGTTGACGCTGCTGCCGGGGGAGCGCGCGACCGTCGTCGTACGCGGCTGGCGCGACGCGCCGCACGCGCCCGGTGGCCCCCTCCAAGCCGCCGAACTCGCCGTACGAGCCGCGCTGTTCGCCGTCGAGCCCGCCGAAGTGGCGTCCGATGAGGTGGCGTCCGTCGAGGCGGAGCCCGCCGAGGTGGAGCCCGGCTGAGCACCCACGACCGTACGACCCCGGCACCACCAGGCACGTCCCCAACCCCCCACACCCCAGGAGCACTTCATGCGCAAGCGCCCGCTCTCCCTCTGCGCCGCCGGTCTGCTGGCCCTCGGTGGCGCCGCGACCGCCGCACTCCCCACGGCGGGCGCGGCACCCGCACCCGCGCCCGTACCGGCGCCGTCCGGCGAACGGGCACCGGCCGCCGAGGCCGCGGGCCCGGCCGACGTCGTCGACTACCTCTCGTCCCTCACCGGCGAGCGCACGGTGACCGGCCAGCACAACCGCGAGCCCAACTCCGAGCCCTCCAAGTGGACTTCGGTGGTCCACGACATCACCGGCGAGTACCCGGGCCTGTGGGGCGGCGACTTCCTCTTCGCCTCCGACGACGTGGCCAACCGCCAGCGCATGGTCGACCAGGCCGAGACGGAGTGGCAGAACGGCTCCCTGCCCACCCTCACCTGGCACGTCTGCCCGCCCACCACCGGCTCGTCCTGCGGCTGGGACCCCGGCCAGGGCATCCAGGACGACCTCTCCGACGACCAGTGGAACGACCTGGTCAAGGACGGCACCGACCTCAACACCAAGTGGAAGCAGCGGCTCGACGAGGCCGTCCCGTACCTGAAGCAGCTCCAGGACGCGGGAGTACCCGCCCTCTTCCGCCCGGTCCACGAGATGAACGACGGCTGGTCCTGGTGGGGCGGTCGCCCCGGCGAGAACGGCAGCCGCAAGCTGTACCAGATCACGCACGACTACCTCACCGGCGAGAAGGGCCTCACCGGCCTCGTGTGGGTGTGGAACGTCAAGGACATCGACGTGGACGGGGTTAGCGCGTACTACCCGGGTGACGAGTACGTGGACGTCGTCTCCGTCGACGCCTGGGACCGGAACTTCCCGTCCGACGCGTACTACCAGGCGCTGGAGGACATCGCCGGGACCAAGCCGATGGCCCTGGCCGAGGTCGGCAAGGTCCCCTCGCCGGACGACCTGGCGCGGCAGCCGAAGTGGACGTACTTCATGGTGTGGGCGGAGTACCTCAAGGACCCCGCGTACAACTCGGACGACGCGGTGCGCGCGACGTACGGCGACGGGCGGGCCGTCAACCAGGGCGAGGTCGGCCCGATCGGCTGACGGCCGCGAGGCGCGGGCCCGCCGGTACGGGGGCCCGCGTACGCGCGCGGCCGTCCGGCGGCCGGGCGCGGCGGGTTCGGCACGCGCGCCGGGCGCGTAATGCGGTGGCGGGTGCGGACGCCACGCATCAGCATGACCCGTATGAGCGAACAGCAGCTGAGCGAGCAGCCCGAACGCTGGGGCAAGGCGTCCGTGTACCCGGACATGTGGGTCGACCCCGACGACGATCCGCGCGACAGCGGCAGTCCGAGCCCCGAGGGCGAGCGCGCGACCCTGCTGGACTTCCTGACCAGCTACCGCATGACGCTCCTGATGAAGTGCGACGGCCTCGACGCCGAGCAGCTCGCCCGCCGCTCCGTCCCGCCGTCGACCATGTCGCTGCTGGGCCTGCTGCGCCACCTGGCCGAGGTCGAACGCGACTGGCGCAACTGGATCACCGACGGCGAGCCGCTGCCGAAGCTCTACGGCGAGGGCGGCGACTTCGCCGGAGCCGTGGCGGACCCGGCCGTGGTCGACGAGGCGTACGCCACTCTCGCCCGCGAACAGGCCGCCCTCGACGCCGAGTTGGCCCGTCACGACGACCTGGGCGAGCGCTTGGGGCGGGAGGACGTCGCGCTGCGGGAACTGATGGTGCACGGCGTCGACGAGTACGCCCGCCACTGCGGCCACGCGGACCTGCTGCGGGAGTGCGTGGACGGCCGCGTCGGCCAGTGAGCCGTACGCCGTAGGGGCGGCCGGCCCCGTCCCCCGCCGCTGTGCGGTCAGTCGACGGTGAAGAGCGCCACGTACTCCTCGAACGGCGGAATGCCCACCTCGGCCCGCCGCTCGTCCAACCGCGCGGGGTCCACGCACGGCCAGGGCACGGGGGCGCCGCCGACCACATCGGCGATCTGGGTGCCGTAGACCTGCTCGCGTCCCTCGTTGACCAGCGTGCGGTCCCGCAGGAACGCCAACTCCCGTACCCCGGCCGTCCCTTCGCTCACGGCCTGCTCCATCAGCCGCAACGCCCGCCGCTGCACGTCCAGTTGCCGGTCGGCGTGCCGCGCGACCAGCCACGCGGCCTGCGCGGCCTCCTCACCGACGACGTTCGCGGTGGGCCAGCCGTACGCGTCCATCACCTCGGCCAACCGGTCCGCGTGCCGCGCGGCCAGCCGCCGCCAGGCCAACCGTTCGGCCACGTCCGCGCTGTTCGCCAGATGCGCCGCGCGGTGGTCCGCCGCGGCCATCTCCTCCAGCTCCGCCGCCACCGCGACGATCCCCGACACCATCCCCGCCCACTCCCCGTCGTCAACCCGCCCTGTCCTGCCGGTCGTCGGCAACAGTAGGCGCCGTCGGCCGCCCGAAGATCGTTCCGTGGAACGGCGACAGGGGCCGCCGTCCGGAGGGATACTGGACGTACACCACCCCGCCCGCCCTGGTGCCACCCGGCCGAGGGCCGCTCGGCGGCGTCCCGATCCGTCACCCGCAGGTCACGCGGACCGTGGCGGGGAGGCGGAGCACGACCCGTACGCGTCAGAGCAGGCCCGCGCGTTGCAGGGCGGTGTGGACGGAGCGCACCGCCTCCTCGTTCAGCGGGGTCTGCGGTGCCGCCGTCGCCGGGCAGTCGATCAGGCCGAGCAGGTGCAGCGCCGCCTTGAACGCGCCGAGCGCCGACGCGCCCGTGCTCATCCCCGGAGCCGCGCCCGCGCCCGTACCCGCCGCCGTGCCCGCCTCGATGACGCCGAACAGCGCGGCCAGCCGGTCCTGTTCCTCGGCGGCGTCGTCCCAGCGTCCGGCGGTCGCCGCCTCGTAGACGCGGAGGTAGCCCGCCGGGTCCACGTTGCCGAGGCCGGGGACCACGCCGTGTGCGCCCGCCAACAGGGCGCCGTCCACGGTGAGTTCGGAGCCGGTGAGCACGCTGAACGTGTCGAGGGAGCCCTGCGCCCGCAGTTCCACCAGCAGCCTGCGCAGCGCGCCGAGGTCGCCGCTGCTGTCCTTGAGTCCGGCGAGGGTGCCGTCCGCCGCGAGGGTGAGGACCGTACGGGCGGCGAGCTTGGTGTGGACGGACGCGGGGATGTCGTACGCGAACAGCGGCAGGTCCACCCCGTCCCGTACGCGCCGGAAGTGGTCGGCCGTCTCCAGCGGGTGCGTGGCCGCGTAGAACGGCGCCGTCGCCACCAGCGCGTCCGCGCCCGCGTCGGCCGCGGCGCGGGCCTGGTCGAGGACGCGGGCGGTGGAGGTGTCGACCACGCCGGCCAGTACGGGTACGCGTCCGGCGACGGCCTCGGCGACCGTACGGATCGTGGTACGGCGCCGCGCGTCGCTCAGGTGCGCGGTCTCGCCGGTGGAGCCGACGGCGAACAGCCCGTGCACGCCCGCCACCAACTGGTGCTCCACCAGGGCCCGCAGGGAACGCGTGTCCACGTCCCCGGTGGGCGTGAGCGGCGTGCACAGCGGCGGTACGACGCCGCGCAGGGGAGTGGGGAGGCGGGCGGCGGACGGGGACGTGGCGGGGGGCATGGCGCTCCAACGGGTCGGCCGCGGCCGAGGCGCGGGCGCGGCCGCGGGGCGCGGGCCACGGGCGTACGGTCGCGGGGCTGCCGGGTGGCCCATCGTAGGACGTCCCACGTCGGGGGGCTGGGACGCGGCGCGGGGCCGGGGACGGCGGCCCGAGGGCGCGAGCGGCGCGGGGACCGCCCCGTCAACTCCCGGTGGCCGCCAGCTCCCCGGCGTGCGCCACCCGCGCCCGTACGTCCGTGAAGTGGCGGCGCATCGCCTCCCGCGCCGCCTCCGCGTCACGCGTCCGCAGGGCCGCGACGATCGCCAGGTGGTTGGCGACGATCTGCTCGGCGCGGTCGACGGGGGGTTCGAGGGTGTTCTCCACCTCGTGGTAGACGCCCCAGAACAGCTGGATGAGCTGGAGCACGAGGTCGTTGCCGCACGACTCGTAGAGCAGCGCGTGGAACGCCCGGTCGGCCTCCGGGTCCTCACCCGTCCGGGCGGCCAGCGCCTCCAGGGCGGTGAGCCGGGCCGGGCTTATGGTGGCCGCGACCGTGCCGATCAGCCCCACCTCCATCAGCTCCCGCACCTCGACCAGGTCACCGAGCGCGGTGACCCCCGGCGCGGAGGAGCGGGTCCGGACGTGGAACGCGAGCGAGGGGGTGAGCACCGTGAGCGGCGCCTCGCCGACGAACGTGCCCCTGCCGTGCCGGATCTCCACGATGCCCAGGGCCTGGAGCGCCCGTACGGCCTCCCGCACGCTGTTGCGGCTCGCGCCCAGCTCCGCCATCAGCCGTGGTTCGGTGGGCAGGACCGCGCCGGGGGCGAGGCCCTGCTCGTGGATGAGGTCGACGATGCGGTCCTGGAGTGTGCGGGCGCGGTCCGGTCGGGTCACGGCGCCTCCTGCGGCACTGGGCGAGCGGCGGGGATGCGGGCTACGCGGGGGTGGCGAACATCCTACGACCGGCCGGGTCCGGCGGTCGACTCGGTGCGGACGGCTCCCTTGACGGCGGTCGGGCGCGTCCCTACTGTCCCCCCACGGGCACCGGACGTCCTACCTCTGCCGTACCCGTCCCCACCGTTGTCGCCACCGCCGCCACCGCCGCCACCGCCGACGTGACCGCCCCCGCCCCCGCCGGACGCCGTCCCACCGAATCCTCTGCCGCCCACCGTGCTGATTCCCCTGACGAGCAGGTACAGGACAGGTCCAGGAGGAGCCGATGACCTCGGAAGCGCCCCCGCCCGCCGCACCAGGGCCGCCCGCACCCGGCACGCGTACGCCCGACGCCCGTACGCCCGGACCGCGCCCCACCTCCGTGCCGTACGCCGCCGGGACCGGCGGCTACGCCAGCTTCCGCATCCCCGCCGTCGTGGCCACGGCGGCGGGCACGCTGCTGGCGTTCGCCGAGGGGCGGCGGGAGTCGGGCGAGGACCACGGGGACATCGACGTCGTACTGCGCCGCTCCACCGACGGCGGCCGCACCTGGGGCCCGACGACGGTGGTCGCCGCGAACGGCACCGACCTCGCGGGCAACCCCGCTCCGGTCGCCACGGCCGACGGCCGCGTCGTCCTCGTCGAGGTGCACAACGCGGCCTCCGCGACCGAGGACCGGATCCGGCGCGGCGAGGTGTCGGCGGAGGACGGGCGCCGCGTCCATGTGCGGGAGAGCACGGACGACGGTGTGACCTGGTCCCCGTCGCGCGAGATCACGGCGGAGGTGAAGCGCCCGGAGTGGCGCTGGTACGCGACGACCCCCGGGCACGCGATCGAGCTGCGGGAGCCGCCGTACGCCGGTCGGCTGGTCGTCCCGGCGAACCACTCGCTGCCGCCGGAGGGCGCCGACGACGGTACGGAGGGCCGCTACTACGGCGGCCACGACCTGCTCAGCGACGACGGCGGCGCCACCTGGCGGATCGGCTACGTGGACGACGCCCCCGACGGCCACGTCAACGTCAACGAGACCACCGCCGCCGAACTCCCCGACGGCACCGTCTACTTCAACGCCCGCCACGACTCCGACGGCCCCGGCACCCGCGCCGACGCGTACTCCCTCGACGGCGGCGCCACCCTCGAACGCCCCTTCCGCCCGCAGGCCGGGCTCACCACACCCGTCGTCCAGGGCAGCGTGCTCCAACTCCGCGACCCCGACCTGCTCCTCTACTCCGGCCCCGCCGCGCCGGACGCGCGCGCCCTGATGACGGTGCGGGCGAGCGCGGACGGCGGCGTCACCTGGCGCGCGGCGTACACCGTCAGCGGCCTGCCCGCCGCGTACTCCGATCTCGTACGGGTCGACGCGGACACCGTCGGACTCCTCTACGAGACGGGGGACTTCAGCGCGTACGCGACGGTCTCCTTCCTGCGCGTCCCGCTCCACGCGCTCGCCCCCGGCCTCACCCACGCCCCCACCCCCGACCCCGCCCCTTGACGCTCTCCCCTCGCACCGACCCGTAGACCGACGGCTCTGGAGGACGCGATGAACCCGGTCGGCACATCCCGACGCTCCCTGCTCGCCGCTTCGGCGGCGACCGCCGCCACCGGGCTCGCCGTCGCGGGCTGCGGCTCCGGCGACGACGCGACCGTCGCGCGACGCAAGCCCGGCCAGAGCATCCGGATGACGTTCTGGGCCTGGGTCCCCGGCATCGACAAGGCCGTCGACCTGTGGAACAGGAAGAACCCGGAGGTCCAGGTCGACCTGGAGAAGGTGTCGCCGCACAACAGCGCGCAGTACGCCAAGATGCACTCCGCGCTGAAGGCCGGGAACCCGCCGGACCTGGCCCAGGTCGAGTACATGAACATCCCCGAGTTCCTGCTGGAGCGGGGTCTCGTGGAGCTGGGCGAGTACGGGGCGGGCGCGCAGAAGGACAAGTTCGTCGGCTGGCAGTGGGAGCAGGTCGTCTACGACGGCGGGGTGTACGCGGTCCCGCAGGCGTCCGGCCCGATGGCGATGTTCCACCGCGCGGACCTGTACGAGAAGTGGGGCGTCGAACCGCCCGCGACCTGGGACGAGTACGAGGCGACGGCGCGGACGATCCGCAAGGAGGGCGCGTACATCGAGTCGTTCCCGGCGACCATGGGCCCGTGGTTCGCGGGGCTCGCGTGGCAGGCGGGCGCGGAGTGGTTCCGTACCGAGGGCGACACCTGGAAGATCGCCATCGACAGCGAACCGACGCGCAGGGTGGCCGACTTCTGGGAGGGGCTCGTACGGGGGAAGCTGGTGAAGACGGTGCCCGTGATGCAGAGCCCGTGGTACTCGGCGATCCAGTCCGGCGAGGTCGTCAGCTGGCTCAGCGCGTCGTGGGGCGACGCGCTGATCACCGGCAACGCGGCGAAGACCAAGGGGAAGTGGCGGGTCGCGCCGCTGCCGCAGTGGAAACGGGGCGCGGGCGCCTCCGCCAACTGGGGCGGCTCGACGACGGCCCTCTTCCGCGGCGCCAGGTACCCGCAGGACGCCATGGACTTCGCGGTCTGGCTGAACACCGACCCCGAGAGCGTCGACCTGCTGATCGCGGGCGGCTACGGCTGGCCCGCCGCGAAGAAGGGCTTCGAGGGCTCCCGGCTGGACCGGCCGAGCGACTTCTTCGACGGGCAGAAGTACAACGACGTGTTCGCCGCCTCCGACAAGGCCGTCGACACCAGCTGGAAGTGGGGTCCGACGACCGTCGCGATGATCAACCACATCACCGACGCGCTCAACGACGCCATCAACTCCAAGGGTTCGTTCACCGACGCGATGAGGAAGGTGCAGCAGCAGGTGATCTCCGACATGCGTGACAAGGGCCTGAAGGTGGAGGCGGCCTGACCGTGGCTCGTACCCGACCGCACACGGCACGGAACAGGGCGGCGGTGGGCTTCCTGCTGCCGTTCTGCGTCCTCTTCCTCACGACCTTCGTCGCGCCCATCTGCTACGCCGTCCACCAGAGCCTCTTCCGCGTCGAACGGAAGGGCGCGCTCGGACTTGGCGGCGAGACCGAGGTGTTCGCGGGCCTGTCCAACTACACGCACGCGCTGGAGGACAGCCAGTTCCTGGCGGGCTTCGGCCGGGTGCTGCTGTTCGGTGTGGTGCAGGTCCCGGTGATGATCCTGCTCGCCACGGTCCTCGCGCTGCTGCTGGAGGCGGCGTCGGCACGCGGAGTGGTGTTCTTCCGTACGGCGTTCTTCCTGCCGTACGGCGTCCCCGGCGTCATCGCGTCCATCCTGTGGGGCTTCCTCTACGTGCCGGGCATCAGCCCGATCGTCGAGATGCTCGACGGCGCGGGGCTCGACGTGGACTTCCTGTCCGACGGCACCCTGCTGTGGTCGATCGCGAACATCGTCACCTGGGAGTTCACCGGCTACAACATGCTGATCCTGATCTCCCAGCTGAAGGCGGTGCCCGACGAGCTGTACGAGGCGGCGCGCATCGACGGGGCCAACGCCTGGCAGGTCGCCGTACGGATCAAGCTGCCGCTGATCCGGCCCGCGCTGGTGCTGACCACGGTGTTCAGCATCATCGGCACGCTCCAGCTGTTCTCCGAACCGCTGGTGCTGAAGCCGCTCACCGGCAACATCGACACCGGTTACACGCCCAACGTGCACGCGTACAACGAGGCGTTCGGCGCCAACAACTACCACGTGGCGGCGGCGGAGGCGGTGCTGCTCGCGGTGGTGGCGTGCGTGCTGTCGTTCGGCTTCATGCGGCTGGTCGGACGGCGGGGGAAGGTGGGGGACGAGTGAGCGCGGCGGAGACGACGGAGACGGCGGAGACGGTCGGTACGGGCGCGGAGGACGCCGCCGCGCGGCGCGCGCGCCGGCGCGGCGGTCCGGGAGGGGCGCCGCTGCGCTTCCGCATCATCACGATGTCGCTGCTCACGGTGGCGGCGCTGTACTTCCTCGTGCCGGTCTACTGGCTGCTGGTCTCCTCGACCAAGAGCAGCTCCGACCTCTTCGGCACGTTCGGCTTCTGGTTCGCTGACCCGCGCCCGTTGGAGTACCTGGGCGACCTGCTCACGTACGACGACGGCATCTACCTGCGCTGGTTCGCGAACAGCGTGCTGTACGCGGGTGTCGGCGCCGCCGTCGCGACGCTGCTGTCGGCGGCGGCCGGGTACGCGCTGGCGAAGTTCGACTTCCGGGGCCGCGAGGCGGTGTTCAACGTCGTGCTCGCCGGGGTGCTCATCCCCGGTACGGCGCTGGCCCTGCCGCTGTACCTGATGTTCAGCGAGGTCGGGATCGCGAACACGTACTGGGCGGTGCTCGTGCCCAGCGTCGTCAGCCCGTTCGGTGTGTACCTGTGCCGGATCTACGCCGTCGCGTCCGTGCCGGACAGCCTGCTGGAGGCGGCGCGGATCGACGGGGCGGGCGAACTGACCGTGTTCCGCGTGCTGGTGCTGCGGCTGATGTCGCCCGCGCTCATCACGGTCTTCCTGTTCCAGTTCGTGCACATCTGGAACAACTTCTTCCTGCCGCTGGTCATGCTCTCCGACTCCGACCTCTACCCGATCACCCTCGGCCTGACGTCCTGGCAGGGCTACGCGGACCGGCAGCCGTTGCTCTACCAGCTGACCGTCGGCGGCGCCTTCGTCTCCGTGCTGCCGCTGATGATCCTCATGGTCGTGCTCCAGCGGTACTGGCGGACCGGCCTCACCGAGGGCAGCGTCAAGTCCTGAGCGGCGCGCGCGGGGCAGCTCACGTAAGGGCTCACGTACGGAAGCCCGTACGGAAGGCGCCCGGCGGCGCCCCGTACCGCGCCCGGAACAGGCGGCTGAAGTGCGACGGGCCGGCGAAGCCCGCGGCGGCGGCGACGCGGGCCACGGGCAGGTCCGTCATCTCCAGCAGCCTTGCCGCGTGCCGCAGCCGCGCGTCCCGTACGGCCTCCATGGGCGTACGGCCGAGCTGCGCGGCGAAGAGGTGCGCCAGCCGGGAGGGCGACAGCGCGACCCGTTCGGCCAGGGACGCCACCGTGTGCGGGGCGGCGGGGTCGGCGAGGAGCAGCGCCTCCGCGCGGCGTACGCGCGGGTCGACGCGGTCGCGCGCGGGCCCGCGCCCCTTCCCGTCGCCGTCGCCGTCGCCGTTTCCGGCCGTGCCCGGGTGCCGGGCCGCCGCGGCCGCCAGCACCAGCACCTCCTCGACGCCGCCGAGCGCCAGCTCCCGCGCCGCCGCGCCCTGCGCCGCCACGGCGCGGAACCGCGTACCGCCCGCCCCCGCACCCCCGCCTCCGGCTCCGGCGGCGCCCCGGCGCCCGCCCAGCGCGCGTCGGCGTGCACCCGCCGGAACGCCGCGTCCACCCGCACCCGTACGGCGTCCGGCAGGGACGTGATCGCGTACAGCCGGTCGGCCGCCTCGTACGGGCCCAGCCAGGAGCGCCACGCGACGCGCGGCAGGCAGTGCACCCACCAGAAGGCCCAGCGGTCGCAGCCGGGCGCGACCGCGTAGTCGTGCGGGACGCCCGGCCCGACCACCACCAGGTCGCCCGCGCGCGCCGCCACCTCCGCCGCCCCCTGCCGGAACCGGCCGCCGCCCGCGAGGGTCCAGGTCAGCAGCAGGCCGCGGGCGCCACCGGAACGGTGCACGGCGTAGCCGGGGGCCTCGTCGTAGCAGCCGGTCACCAGCAGCCCCGGGGGCGGCGCGGGCGGCTCCCCGGCAGCAGGAACGGGCACGTGCGCAGCGCTCATGGGCATCCTCCCGGCCCGGTCACCGGGCTAGCGTCGAAGACGGCGGCGGTACGGGGACGGCGGCGGCCGTGCGTACGGCGCGGGCGGCGGTGGCGGTGACACCCGGCGGCAGGACGAGAGGGGTTCCGATGACGACCGTCCAGGGGAGCGTAGCTCCGGGCGACGACCCGGCGAAGGGCGCGCGCGGGCGCGGCGCGGGCGACTGGGCCGAGGAGTTCGCGGAGCGGGGGTTCCTCGTGCTGCGCGGGCTGTTCGACCGGGCGGAGACCGACGCGCTGTGCGCGGAGTTCGCCGCCGTGCGCGAGGGCGGCCCGGTCCCCGGGCACTTTGAGCCGAAGCCGCAGCGGCCGAGCGAGCCGTTCGACCCGCTGCGCGCGTACCCGCGTGTGATGCACCCGCACCGCTTCAACGCGCTCGCCCGCTCCGTACTCCTCGACGACCGGCTGCGCACCGTCCTGGAGCGGCTGCTCGGGGAGGAGGCGCTGGCGGCGCAGAGCATGTTCTACTTCAAGCCGCCCGGCGCCCGTGGCCAGGCCCTCCACCAGGACAACTTCTACCTCCGCGTCGAGCCCGGCACCTGCGTCGCCGCCTGGATCGCGTGCGAGCCGATCGACCGGGAGAACGGCGGCCTCGAAGTCGTCCCCGGTACGCACCGGATGGACGTCTTCTGCCCGGAGGAGGCCGACCCGGGGCTGTCGTTCGCGCGGGAGTACGTGCCGCCGCCGCCCGGCCTGGAGCCCGTACCCGTCGACATGGGCCCCGGCGACGTGCTGTTCTTCAACGGCAGCCTGGTGCACGGCTCCGGCCCGAACCGCTCCCCGGACCGCTTCCGCCGCTCGTACATCTGCCACTACGCGGGCGTCTCCGCCGACCGCATCGGCACGTACTACCGCACCCTCGCGATGAGCGGCGCGCGCGTGGAGCTGGCGGAGAGCACCGGGGCGGGGCCGTGCGGCACGGAGTTCGACGCCCCGGCGCCGCACTGACCGGCCCGCGTCGGCGGGACCCGCGCGCGGGCGGATGTCGGTGGCGGGTGCCACCCTGGTGGCACAGGGTCCGGTTCCGCGAAGGGCAGTGCCATGATCACCACCGACTCCGTCCCCGGTTCCCCCGCCTGGCTCGACCTGGCCGTACGCGACACGGACGCGGCCGCCGCCTTCTACGGCCGGGTGTTCGGCTGGGAGCTGCTGCCCCTCGGCCCGGACGCCGGGGGGTACGGCTTCCTGCGGCTCGACGGCGCGACCGTCGCGGGCCTCGGCGCGCTCACCGAGGACGGCGCGCGCCCCGCCTGGACCGTCTACTTCCGGGTGCGTGACGCGGACCTCGCCGCCCGCTCCGTGGAGCAGCGCGGCGGCACCGTACGGGTCGCGCCGACGGACGTCGGCGGGCGCGGCAGGCTGGCGCAGTTCAGCGACCCGCAGGGCGGCCGGTTCGCCGTCTGGCAGCCCGGGGAGACCGCCGGTCTCGACACCGTCGACCGGCCCGGCAGCCTGACGTGGACGGAGCTGTGCACCCCGGACGCGGGCGGCGCGAAGGCGTTCTACGGCGGGCTGTTCGGCTGGGCCACCCAGGACATGCCGATGCCGGGCGACGGCGAGGGCACGTACACGCTGCTGTCGCCGGAGGGCGGCGGCGAGGAGCTGATGTTCGGCGGCCTGGTGGAGCTGCCCGCGGAGTACCTGGCGGGTACGGGCGGCGCGGCGTACTGGCATCCGGTGTTCGGCACCGACGACTGCGACGCCGCGCTGGACCGCGTCCGCGCGGGCGGCGGCAGCGTGCGCATGGGCCCGGACGACGCGGAGGGCGTGGGCCGGATCGCGGTGTGCGACGACCCGGCGGGCGCGGAGTTCGTGGTGCTCCAGCCGCCCGCGGGGTGAGGCGCGGAGCCCTCCGGCGCCGTCAGAGCGTCAGCACGTGGCCCGTACGGGGCGCGTCGTGGCCCGACAGCACGTCCCGCCAGACCCGTTCGAGCCCCTCGCGGCCCTCGTCGTGCACCACGTCCACCCACGAGCCGACGGCCGCGCCGAAGCGCTGCCACGCCGCGCCGAACCGCTCCTCCAGCCCCTCGCGCCCCCAGTCCCCGACGCGCTTGCGCATCTGGACGGGCGCGAAGAACATCGCCCGCCCGTGCCCGTCGCCGCCCGCCCCGGTGTCCGCCGCGCCGTCCTCGTCGCCACGGGACCCCGTACCGGCACCGGCCTCGGCGAGGCTGCCCGCGGGCGCCGCCTCCTGGTGCGTCACCCCCACCGTGGCGTGGCAGGTCAGCGCGCCGCCCAAGCGCTCCGCGAGGGTGGCGGCCAGCCGCCGGTCACCGGCGAAGTCCGCGTAGACGACGGGCCGTTCGGGGGAGAGGAGGGCGGTCTCGTCGTACGTCAGCACCCGGTCGTAGCACCCCAGGCTCTCGGTGAACGCGCGGTTGCGCGCCGAGGTGAGCCCGACGACGCCGTAGCCGCCGGGCCCGTCCGGGCCGCCCGCCCCGCCCGTCCGCCGCTCGCGGTGCGCGCGCAGCTCGAAGGCCGTGCCGTACGCGGTCTTGCTGGACGCGGACGACAGCACCACGTCCCGCGCCCCGCACAGCTCCTGGTCCACGAGCCAGTCCGCCAGCAGGAACGACGTCCAGAACAGCGGCCGGTACAGCGCCTGGACGTCCTCGCGGTCCGCCGCGTAGCCCGGGTCGCCGGTGGTGCGCGCGTAGCGGTTGTACGGGGAGGGCAGCTCGACGCGGTGCGGTGACACGTCGCGGAAGCCGAACGGGCCGACGCGGTCGGGGCGTACGAGGAGGTGGCTGCCGGACGGCAGGTAGCCGTAGAAGCGGTCGCCGGGCGCGACGCCGTCGGCCGCGGAGGCGACGACGTCGGCGAAACCCCACAGCGGCACGTTGCCCCAGCCGTCGGGGGCGGGGAAGAACTCCCAGTAGCGGAACGGGTCGCCGAGCGCCGCGTACGTCACGTTGTTCGCCGTGAGGCCGACCCGGTCGACCCGCAACAGGGCCTCGCCGGGCCCGACTTCGGGCACGGGGCCGGTGTCGGTGCGCGTCGTCGCCAGGTCGTCCCGGGAGACCAGCAGGCGCCAGGCTTCGGCGTCCCGGGGAGCGGAGGTGTCCATGCCGTCGACCGTAGGTGAATCCGGATTCGGATTCAATGCCGTGGCCCGACACGGCCTACGCTGGACGCATGCCGCCCTCACCCCCGCCCACCCCCTCCGGCACGGCCGCCGGGCCCCGCCGTACGCGGCGCGGCGCCCGGACGAGCGGCGCGCTCGTCGCCGCCGCGCGGCGGGTCTTCGAGCGCGACGGCTACCCGGAGGCGCGCATCGCGGACATCGCCGCCGAGGCGGGCGTCGCCACCGGCAGCTTCTACACGCACTTCAGCGGCAAGGAGGAGGTCTTCGAGGCCGTCCTCGCGGAGTTGCGGGACGAGATGCTGCACCCGGGCGCCGCACCCGACGAGGCGGACCTCCCCGACGCGCCCCGCGCCACGGACGGCCCCGCCCCGCCCGCCGACCCGGCGGAGCTGCGCCGCGCCGTGGAGGCCGCCAACCGCGCGTACCTGGAGTCGTACCGGCGCAACGCGGCGCTCATGGCCGCCCTGGAGCAGGCCGCCGCCCTCGACCGCCGCTTCCTGGACGTACGGCTGCGGCGCTCGCGGTCGTTCGTCGAACGGTCGGCGCGCGCGATCGTACGGCTCCAGCGCGCCGGTCTCGCCGACCCCGCGCTCGACCCGGACGTCACCGCGCGCGCGATCAACGCGATGGTGAGCCGCACGGCGTACACGGCCTTCGTGGCGGGCGACCCCGTGCCGTTCGAGGAGCTGGTCGCCACGCTGACCCGGCTGTGGATCAACGCCCTTGGCATGCCGCGCGGTTGAGCGTGCGCCCCCGCAGGGCGTACGCCCGTCAGTCGTCGCCCGGCACGTCCGCCGTCGCCGGGACGACCACCACCGGTACGTGCGCGTGGTGCACGACCTCCGTACTCGTCGAGCCGAGCGTCAGCCGCCCCCACAGGCCCGACCCGCGCGAGCCGACGACCAGCAGTCCGGCGTGCGCCGCCTGCGCGAGCAGCACCTCCGCCGGGCGGCCCTGCTGGGCCACCACCTCCACGTCCACGTGCGGGCCGCCCAGCTCCGCGCGCAGCTCCTCGATCGTCGCGCCGACGTCGGCCAGCGCGGTGTCGCGCAGCTGCGTGACGATCTCGCTCGCGGGGTTGGGGACGGTCATCCACCCGTAGGCGGAGTAGCGGTCGGGCGTGAAGTCGTAGGCGCACACGGCCCGTACGGGCACCCCGCGCAGCTGCGCCTCGCGCAGCGCGAAGAGGACGGCGCGACGGGCGTGCGCGGAGCCGTCGGTGCCGACGACGATCACGCGGGAACGTTCTGGGGCGGGCGTGAGGGACGGGCCGGAGTCGGGGGCGGGCGTGGCGGCTGGCTCGGTCATGGCTCTCTCCGTGGGGTGTCCGTTGGGAGGGCTGTCCGTCGTGGGGGACTGTCCGTACCCGGCGCGGGTACCACGGAGGCGGCCGTTCCACGCCGTACCGGCGCGGGCCGCCCTGGCCGGTACGGGCGCCGCGGGCGGAGAATGGGGACGGCCCTCATGCTCCTCCTCCCCTCCGCCCGGCGCGAGGCGGGAACCGGGCACCCGAGACACCCGCGAGTCACCAGAGAGGCTTCCCCATGCGCGTGACCGGCTTCGACCACGTCGTCCTCAACGTCCAGGACGCCGAACGCTCCCTCGCCTTCTACTGCGGCCCGCTCGGCCTCGCCCCCGTACGCGTCGACGAGTGGCGGTCCGGCGCGGTGCCGTTCCCGTCCGTACGGGTCAGCGCGGACACGATCATCGACCTCGTCGAGCAGCCGCGCGCCGACGGCAACGTCGACCACCTCTGCCTCACCGTCGAGCCGCTCGACTGGCGGGAGGTCGTGGAGTCCGGCGTGTTCACCGTCGTGGACGGGCCCGGCTCCCGCTTCGGGGCGCGCGGCGACGGCCAGTCGCTCTACATCCGCGACCCGGACGGCAACACGGTCGAGCTGCGCTGGTACCCGCAGGACGCCGCCCACGGCTGACCGCCCGTACGCCGCCGGGCCGGTCGGTGGGGGCCACGGCCCCGGTCGCCCGTACGCGGTGCGGGGCTCCGCCGTTCGACTCACGTTCCGGGCGCGGGGCGGGGGCGGGCCGTCGCGTCCGTTTGAGGACGCCGGGGGCGCGGTTACGGATGCGGCACCCCCCCCGAATCCGAGGAGACCCCCCATGCTCCACAGAAGCGTCACCGGTGTGTGCACGGCCGTCGTGGCGGCGGGCGCGCTCGCCCTGGCCGCGCTGCCGGGCGCGTTCGCGACGGCCGCCACGGCCGCCGAGCAGCCCCGCCCGACGGCCACCGCCGACCGCCCCGAACTCCCGGCCGGGATGCTCGACGCGATGCGCCGCGACCTGGGGCTGACCCCGTCGCAGGCCGAGAACCGCCTCGCCGGTGAGCGCCGGGCGGGCGCGGCCGCCGGGTCGCTGCGGCTCGCGCTCGGTGACGACTTCGGCGGCGCCTGGGTGGGGGACGGCGCCACCGCGAAGCTGACCGTGGCCACGACGGACCGGTCCCACGTACGGGCGATCACCGCGAAGGGCGCCCGCGCGAAGGTCGTACGGCACGGCCTCACGGAGCTGGGCAAGGCGAAGGAGGCGCTGGACCGGGCGGCCGAGCGGCGGAAACCCGCGGGGACGCCGGTCTGGTACGTGGACGTGCGCCGCAACAGCGTCGTCCTGCTCAGCTCGCGCCCGGCGGCGGCCGAACGCTTCGCGGAGTCGGCCGGGCTGAAGGGCGTACGGGTGCAGGTGCGGAAGTCCTCCGTCCAGCCGCGCCTGTACGCGGACCTGCGGGGCGGCGACGCGTACCACATCGGTGGCAGCTCCCGCTGCTCGATCGGCTTCCCGGTGACGAAGGGCGGCGCGTCCGGCTTCGTGACCGCCGGGCACTGCGGTGACACCGGCGACACCACGACCGGCGCCGACCGGCAGGAGCAGGGCACGTTCCGGGGTTCCAGCTTCCCCGGCGACGACCACGCGTATGTGGCCACGACCAGCGACTGGAAGTCCACGCCCGAGGTGAACGGCAGCCCCCAGCAGGTCGCCGGTTCCACGCAGGCCATGGACGGCGCGTCGGTCTGCCGCTCCGGTTCCACCACGGGCTGGCACTGCGGCACCGTCCAGCAGCTCGACACCAGCGTCACGTACCCGGAGGGCACGGTGAGCGGTGTGACCCGTACGGACGTCTGCGCCGAACCGGGCGACTCCGGCGGCTCGTTCGTCTCCGGCGACCAGGCCCAGGGCATGACCTCCGGCGGCTCCGGCGACTGCGACGCGGGCGGCACCACGTACTTCCAGCCCGTGAACGAGGCGCTGGACGTCTACGGCGTCGCCCTCACCACGACGACCGGCGCCGCCGAGCCCCGGCCCGGCGAGCCCGGCGCGGGGGAGCCCGGCCAGGAGGAGACGGACGGCACCTGGCGGAGCGCCACCGTGTACCGCGCGGGTGACGAGGTGACGCACGGCGGCCGGACGTACCACTGCCTCCAGGCGCACCAGGCGCAGCGCGGCGCGGAACCGGCGGAGCTGCCCGCCCTGTGGCAGCGCGCCTGACGGGTCTGACGCGCGGCGCGGGGCCGCCCGTACCTTCCCGGTACGGGCGGCCCCGCGCACCGTCTCCGGCCCCCGCGACCAGGCGATTTCCCATCGGGGCGCCACGTGACGTAGAGTCTGGTTCACCGACGCGGGGTGGAGCAGCTCGGTAGCTCGCTGGGCTCATAACCCAGAGGTCGCAGGTTCAAATCCTGTCCCCGCTACTGCACGAGGAAGGCCCGGCAGCCACTGCCGGGCCTTCCTCCTTTTCGTACCCTGTGTTCCTCCTCACCCCGCCTTTCCGCGCATGGTCCGGCGGCTGCGGGGAACGGCTGTGAAACCCCCTCCGACCTGCGAAGACGCCTGTCCGGTCGCGGTCGGTCCGTGGTCGGAAACGGCACCGGAGGCGGCTCCGGGGCGCTGGCCTAAACCGGCCACGCCAGAGGGCCGTTTTCCGTGGCGACCGGGCACCCGTCCCAGGCACCATCGGCCGTGAGCCGACAAACGGCGTAACGCAGCAAACCGGGTCGGACCCGGCAGTCAGCAGGAGGAACCCATGCGCGCACCCTTGATGTCCGTGATCCGCGTGTGCAGGGAAGTGGCGTACGGCATCGACACGATGCACGCGATCACCCACGGCAAGCGCCCGTCCGCGCCCCCGTACGCGGTGCCCCGCCGCGGTGCCGTCACCTTCCCGACGGCCGAGGAGGCGCGGGAGCCCCGGCGCGCGACGCAGGCGGGCCCGACCGCCCGCGGCTGACCCGGCCCGTACGCGGCGGAGGGGGGTTCAGCCCGCCTCCGCCGTCTGCTTCTCCGCGTCGGCCGTGCCCGCCACGTCCGCCGCGTCGACCGTGCCCGCGGCCCCCGCGCTCCGCGCGTGCGCGGCGGCCGAGCCGAACGGCCGCACCGCGCCGTCCGTCATGGCGGCGAGGCCCCGTACCGCGCAGGTCGCCGGGTCGTCCGCGATGTGCACCGCCATGCCGGTGTTCTCGTGCAGGCGCTGGTCCAGGCCCGGCAGCAGCGCCATGCCGCCCGTCAGCGTCATGCCCGACCCGGCCAGGTCGGCCACCAGGTCGGGCGGGCAGCGGTGCAGCACCCCCCGGATCGAGTCGAGCAGGCCGGTCATCGGCGCCTGCACGGCGGCGCGTACGTCCGCCGGGTCGATCAGGATCGTCCGGGCCCGCCCCGTCACCACGTCCCGCCCGTGCACCTCGGTGGGGCCGTCGCCGGGCGCGACGGCGCCGCTGAGGGCCTGGTGCAGGGGGCGTACGCCGTGCCGCGGGAGCATCAACTCGTGGTGGTTCCGCAGGTGTTGCACCAGCGCGTGGTGGATGGTGTCGCCGCCCATCGGGACCGTCGTCGCCGCGACGATCGCGCCCAGCGACAGCACCGCGACCTGTGTCGTGGTCGCGCCGCAGACCAGGATCATCGTGGCCTCGGGCTGCTCCACCGGCAGCCCGCAGCCGACGCCCGCCGCCGTCGGCGCGTCCACCAGCTCCACGCGCCGCGCGCCGACCCCGGCCAGCGTCTCGACGGCCGCGCGCCGCGCGAGCGGGTCGGCGTTGTGCGGGACGCAGACGGCGGCGCGCAGGCTCGGGCGGCGGCGCCAGGCCCGCCGTACCTTCTCGCCGACGAGCGCCCGCAGCATGCGCTGCGCCATCTCGATGTCCACCACCATCCCGCCGGTGACGGGCCGTACGACGCGGATGTGCTCCGGCGTACGGCCCGCCATCCGCTCGGCCGCGGTGCCCACCGCGATGAGTGCGCCCGAGTAGGTGTTGACGGCCACGGCGGAGGGCTCGTCGACGACCAGACCGGACTGTTTGATGTGGACGCGGGTACGGGCGGCGCCGAGGTCGACGGCCACGGTGCAGCGGCGGAGCCGGTCAAGGCTGAAGGGCACGGCGGAGGTCCTTCCCGAGATGGTCCGGGCCGCCGATCACCCCGCGGCCCCGGATTCATCGTGCGGGTGGCGCGACCGCCCCGCCCGCCGGGTTGGTCCGGTCGAGTCCCCCGGCGCCGCCCGCGCCCCCGTCGCCCTTCCCCGCGCCGTCGCCCGTACCGCCGTGCGCGCCGTCGCCCGCCCCGTACGGCTCCTCGCTGAACTGCGTGCGGTACAGCTGCTCGTAGCGCCCGCCCGCCGCCAGCAGCTCCGGGTGCGTGCCGCGTTCCACGACGCGGCCCTCCTCCAGTACGAGGATCTCGTCCGCCGCCCGTACGGTCGACAGCCGGTGCGCGATCACCACCGAGGTGCGTCCCGCCAGGGCCTCGGACAGCGCCTCCTGCACGGCCGCCTCCGAGGTGGAGTCCAGGTGCGCGGTGGCCTCGTCGAGGATCACCACGCGGGGCTGCGCGAGCAGCAGCCGGGCGATGGTCAGCCGCTGCCGTTCGCCGCCGGAGAGGCGGTAGCCGCGTTCGCCGACGACGGTGTCCAGGCCGTCCGGCAGGCCCGCGACGAGCCCGTCGAGACGGGCGCGGCGCAGGGCGTCCCACACCTCGTCGTCGGTGGCGTCGGGGCGGGGCAGCAGCAGGTTGGCGCGGAGCGTGTCGTGGAAGAGGTGCCCGTCCTGGGTGACCATGCCGAGGGTCCGTCGCAGGGACTCCGCCGTCAGGTCGCGTACGTCCGTGCCGCCGAGCCGTACGGTCCCGCTGTCCGTGTCGTACAGCCGCGGCGCCAGCTGCGCGAGCGTCGACTTGCCCGCGCCGGACGAGCCGACGAGCGCCACCATCCGGCCCGGTTCGGCGCGGAACGAGATGCCGTGCAGGACCTCCTCGCCGCCGCGGGTGTCGAGGGTGGCGACCTCCTCCAGGGAGGCGAGGGAGACCTTGTCGGCGGACGGGTAGCTGAAGCGCACGTCCTCGAACTCGACGGTCACCGGACCGTCGGGCACGTCCACGGCGTCCGGCTTCTCCCGGATCAGCGGCTCCAGGTCCAGTACCTCGAACACCCGCTGGAAGCTGACCAGCGCCGTCATCACCTCCATGCGCGCGCTGGCGAGCGCGGTGAGCGGCGCGTACAGCCGGGTCAGCAGCATCGCGAGGGCGACGACGGAGCCGGGGTCGAGGGAGCCGTCCAGCGCGAACCAGCCGCCGAGGCCGTAGACGAGTGCCAGCGCGAGGGCGGAGACGAGGGTGAGGGCGGTGATGAAGTAGTGCTGCACCATGGCGGTGCGGACGCCGATGTCCCGTACGCGCCGGGCCCGCGCGGCGAACTCCTCCGACTCCTCCCCGGGCCTGCCGAACAGCTTGACCAGCGTCGCGCCCGGCGCCGAGAAGCGCTCGGTCATCTGCGTGCTCATGGCGGCGTTGTGGTGCGTACGTTCCCGTTCCAGCCGGGCGAGCCGGGCGCCCATCCGGCGCGCGGGCAGCACGAACACCGGCAGCAGCACCAGCGCGAGCAGCGTGATCTGCCAGGAGATGCGGAGCATCACCGCGAGGGTGAGGAGCAGCGTGACCAGGTTGCTGACGACCCCGGAGAGGGTGTCGCTGAACGCGCGCTGCGCCCCGATCACGTCGTTGTTGAGGCGGCTGACCAGCGCGCCCGTACGGGTCCGGGTGAAGAACGCGACCGGCATGCGCTGCACGTGGTCGTAGACCGTCGTACGCAACTGGAGGATCAAACCCTCGCCGATGCGGGCCGACAGCCAGCGGGTGCCGATCCCGGCGGCGGCCTCCGCGACGGCGACCGCCGCGATCACCCCGGCGAGCACCAGCACCACGGACCGGTCGGAGCCGTCCACGATCGCGTCCACCACCCGGCCCGCGAGCAGCGGTGTGGCGACGGTGAGCAGCGCCAGCACGCTGCTGAGCGCCAGGAACCACGCGATCCGCCGGTGCTGGGGTCCCGCGAACCGTACGATCCGGCGCAGGCTCGCCCGTGAGAACGGGCGTTGGTCGTCCTGCGCGTACCTGGCGTGGTAGAGCGCGCTCCACGCCGTCATCTCCATGCTCATGTCCGTCCGCACCTCCGTCGGGGTCAACGGGTACGACGGTAGGAGTTGAACGACGCTTCAAGTCAAGCGGGGGCGTGCGCGGACGACCCCCCCGGGCGCCGCCCGTACGCCTCAGCGCGCCACGTACACCACCCACACCGGGCCCCGCGCGAACGGCATCCGCCGCCCGTCCGGCAGCGTGAACTCCGTACCGCCGCCCGCCTTCGCGCGCCGCCACCCCGCCTCGTACGCCGCCCCGTCGCGCAGCACCGTCGCCTTCCCGGAGCCGGTCGTCTCCACGTACGGGGTGACGGCGCCCGCCACGTCGCGGTAGCGCGACTCCCGTACGGTCACCCGCTGGACGACGACCGTCGCGGCGCCGAGCCGTTCCCCGGACGCCGTACGGGCCGGGGCGCCGTCCAGGGAGACCAGCCAACGGCCGCGCTCCGCCGACCAGTCGAAGCCGAAGCGCGCGGCCGGGTAGCGCACGGTGCGGCGCTCCTCCGGGGTGCCGCCCTTGGGCGCGGGCCCGAAGCGGTAGCCGACGTCGCGCGCGGCGCTCGCGCGGGGCGCGGCGGCCAGGGCCTTCGCCGGGCGCAGGTAGAGGTTGTGCGGGGCCGGGTGCGCGCCGGAGCGGAAGTACGCGCCGGGCGCGTCCGGGGGTGGCAGCGGGTACAGCGGCGCGCGCTCCAGCGCGTCCTGGAGCGCGGACCGTACGCCGGAGTACGCGAGCGCGGGGCGGCCGTACTGCCGCAGCAGCTCCAGGTCCGACTCGCGGGCGCTGCGTACGGGCCCCGCCTCCGCGGGCAGCTTCCCGGACCAGACGGCCAGCAGGCGGCTGAGGCCGCCCTCCACCGGCTCGGCGTGCACGACGTCGGCCGCCTCCAGGCCCGAGTGCGGGCGGGCGTCGCGCGCGTTGTCGATCTTCGCGGCGAGCACGGGCCGGTCGCGGGCGACCTCGTCGCCGGTGAGGGGCGAGCGGGCGGGGCCGGTGCTGGGGGCGCCGGTGGGGGTGCCGCCCCCGTCCGACGGGCCGTCGCAGGCGGCGGCCGGGGCGAGCAGCGCGGCGAGGGCCAGCGGGAGGGCGAGGGCGTCGCGCGTACGGGGGCGGGCGCGGCGGCGCGTACGGGCGGGCGCGGGCGTACGGGGGCATGCGGGGTCCGGCGGCGTGCGTGCGGTGCGCGCGGCCATCGTGGCCACCTCCCGGCGTCGGCTGCGTCCGCTCCCGTACCGGCGCGGTGCCGTGGGGACCGGCCGGTGCTGCGGACTGTCTCCATGCTGCGCCGCGCGGGCCTTTCCCACCCCTCGGGGGACGCGCGGCGACCGTGCCGCCGGGGGTGGCCGACGCGGTTTTCCGGGGGAGAACGGAAAGTCGGACGGAAAGGGAGGCGGGGGGCGCGGATATCGCGTCTCCCTTTCCGTGGCGGGCATTCGGCGGTGCCGCGAAGACGTTCCGCGGTCCGCTCGTCGCGGGTTCCGGCCCTACCGGTACGGTGGACTCCACTTGTGCCCTGGTCATATGCACAAGCTTCTGACCGGCTGTGATGACCCCGCGACAGGGCGTCGTGCACATGCACATGCGTATGCATCGGCACGTGAACAAGGGTTATGATCCAGGCCAGTTGAAGGTGTCCCGCCTTTCACGAGGGGCATCTCTCGCCCTCAGCGCCACCCGGGAGACTCCAGTGCCTCACGCGTACAACGGCATGGCCGCCAGGGACCTCCAGGGGGTCCGGTGGCAGAAGAGTCGGCACAGCAATTCGCAGGGCACGTGCGTGGAGTTCGCCAAGCTGCCCGGGGGCGACGTGGCGGTGCGGAACTCGCGTCATCCCGAGGGGCCGGCGCTCGTCTACACGATCGCGGAGGTCGAGGCGATGCTCCTCGGCGTCAAGGACGGCGAGTTCGACCACCTGGTGCAGAGCTGACGCGCGGCGGCCGTCCTGCTCGGCCTGTTCGTCCTGCCCGGCGTGTTCGACGGGCGAAGTCGGCGCCGGGGAGCGGCAGTCGGCGTACGGGCAGCCCGAAGCGGCCGTACGGGCGCGGGTGCGCGTACGGCGCGGGGTGCGGCGGCGCGGGCGCCGCGCGGGTTACGCGGCGGTCGGCCGGAGCCGGAACATCGCCCAGACGACCTTCCCGGAGAGCGAACCGGTGAGCCTGTGCCAACCCCAGTAGTCGCTGAAGGAGTCCACGAGCCAGAGCCCGCGGCCCGACTCGGCGGCGCAGTCGGCGAATCCGAGCAGTTCGTCGAACTCCTCGTTCCGGGCGACCGCGCGCGGCGCGTGGGCGCTGGGGTCGCGTACGGCGCAGACCAGCCGGGACGACCAACGCATCAGGTGCAGCCGTACGGGCGGGTCCCCCGCAACGCCCGTACGGGGCGCGGCGGTTGTCCCCGCCCCGGTGCCGGTGCCGGGACGGGCGGCCACCGCGGCGGAGCCGAGCGCCGCGCCGGCGCCCAGGGTGGCACCCGCGCCGGGCGCGGGGGGTGCCGACGGCACACCGTGCCGCAGCGCGTTGGTCACCAGCTCGGAGACGACCACGGCCACGCCGTCGAACTCCTGCTGGAGTTCCCACCGTTGGAGGGTCTTGTGGGTGAACGTCCGCGCGTTCTTCACCGCTTCGAAGCGTGCGGGCAGCGCGCACGAGGCAGAACCGGAGAGTGCCGCCGTGTCGAGCGCGGGGAGTCCATGCCATAACGGCTCGAGCACGGTTGGTCCATCGGTCCCCATGACGAGCCACTCCCAGAGCTTCTGCCGGTGACGATCCCTACGGAATCCGGTCCTCGGTGCTCCCCCGTGGAGCGCTCAAGACCCACAAACTTCGTAAAGTCTTCAACTTCCCTAGCACCGCGTGTACTTGTGCGATCCCATGGTTCACAAACGCCACGGCGGATGCAAGGGCAGATGCACGTGCATCAGGGACTTTCCCTCATGTGTAATCACACGGGCACGCAACGAAGCCCGGAGATGGCAGACTGCCCCCCTAGTAGGGGTGGAGGGTTAATCGAAATGAACACGAGACCGGCAAGCAGTGAGAGTTGCGGAGTGAACGGGACGAGTGGTTCCAGCGGTTCGATGGTTCGCCGCATCCTGCTCGGCTCCCAGCTGCGACGGCTCCGCGAGTCCCGCGGGGTGACCCGCGAGGCGGCCGGTTACTCGATCCGCGCCTCCGAGTCCAAGATCAGCCGGATGGAGCTGGGCAGGGTGAGTTTCAAGGCGCGCGATGTCGAGGACCTGCTCACCCTCTACGGGGTCACCGACGACGCCGAGCGCGAGCCCCTGCTCGGCCTCGCCCGCGAATCGAACAAGGCGGGCTGGTGGCACAGTTACAGCGACGTCCTCCCCGGCTGGTTCCAGACGTACGTCGGCCTCGAAGGCTCCGCCTCCCACATCCACACCTACGAAGTGCAGTTCATCCACGGCCTGTTGCAGACCGAGGACTACGCGCACGCCGTCGTCGCCAGCGGCCACCGGACCGGCCTGCCGGACGAGGAGATCGACCGCCGGGTCGCCCTCCGGCTGGAGCGGCAGAAGCTGCTCCTCGACGGGAGCGGCTCCCAGTTCCTCTGCGTGCTCGACGAGGCCGCGCTGCGCCGCCCGTTCGGCAGCCGCGCCGTGATGGACGCGCAGCTCGTCCACCTCGCGGAGGTCTCCGAACGCCCCAACGTCACCCTCCAGGTCGTCCCCTTCGAGCTGGGCGGCCACGCCGCCGAGAGCGGCGCCTTCACCCTGCTCCGCTTCCCCGAGCCCGACCTGTCCGACGTGATCTACCTGGAGCAGCTGACCAGCGCGCTCTACGTGGACAAGCGCGAGGAGGTCCAGCGCTACGACGAAGTCCTGTCCCGGCTCGTGGAGTTCAGCTACTCGCCCGCCCGCACCCGTGACCACCTCCAGAAGCTCCGCCAACTCCCCTGACGCGTACGTGGGATGACGTGCCCTCACCCCGGCACCCGGGCCCTCCCGACCCCCTCCTGAACGAGGCCGGGGCGGCTGAACGGCGATCAGCGCTGGAGGCGTTCACCGCCACGCGGTGGATCCCCATCCGGCACGGACGGACGCTCCTCCCGTTCTGAACGGACGCCCTCCGGAAGGGCATCGAGGACCGGAACTGACCGCAACACCCCCTAGCTTGGGTGTCACCGAAGGCCCCGCGCGGGCCCGACGAGAGGTGACGAACGATGCCCACGGTCCTGGCCGCCGAACAGCCCGGTGACGAGCGCGGCGCGCTGCTCACGTTCCTGGAGGGGCAGCGCGGCAACCTGCGGCGCACCCTGCACGGACTCACCGCCGCGCAGGCGTCGAGCACGCCGAGCGCGAGCGCCCTGTGCCTGATCGGGCTGGCCAAGCACGTCGCGGAGGTCGAACAGGGCTGGGTCCGCGACGCGTCCGGTGTCCCCCGGGCCGTACGGCGGGACCGGAGCAACTGGTCCGGCTGCTTCGAGCTGGAGGGGGAGGAGACCGTCGAGAGCGTCCTCGCGTACTGGGACGAGGTGGCGGCGGAGACCGAGGCGGCCGTACGGGCGCTGCCGTCCCTCGACGACACGTTCACGCTGCCCGAGGCGCCCTGGTTCCCGAAGGAGCCCCGCTCCTGGCGCTGGATGCTGCTCCACCTGATCAGCGAGGTCGCCCGGCACGCCGGGCACGCGGACATCGTCCGGGAGACGCTCGACGGGAAGACGGCGTTCGAGCTGGTCCGGGAGTCGGAGGCGGCGGCCCTCCCCGAGGGCGTCTGACGGCCGTGCCCCGTGGCGGCCGCGACCCGTGGCGGTCGCGGCCGGGAGGGGAGTCGCCGGACGGGCCCTCTAGGCTGGCGGCCGTACGGGCGCGGTGGTTCGCGCCCGCGGGAGAGGGTGACGGGCAGACGATGTCAGCGATCCGGCTGCTGGTGCTGGGGGCGGTGCGCCAGCACGGGCGGGCGCACGGCTACCAGATCCGCAACGACCTGGAGTTCTGGGGCGCCCACGAGTGGTCCAACGCCAAGCCCGGGTCGGTGTACCACGCGCTCAAGCAGATGGCCAAGGAGGGCCTGCTGCGCGCCCACGACGTCGCGCCGAGCACGGTGGGCGGCCCGCCGCGTACGGAGTACGAGCTGACACCGGACGGCGACACCGCCTTCCTGGAGCTGCTGCGGGCCGCGCTCACCACCATCGAGCAGAAGCCGGACATGCTCACGTCGGCCGTGGGCTTCGTGGTGGACCTGCCACGTGAGGAGGCCGTCGCGCTGCTGCGGCAGCGGGTGACGGCGCTGGAGGAGTGGCGCGACGAGGTCACGCGCCACTGGACGCCGCACGGCGCCCCGGAGGAGCTGGGGCACATCGGCGAGATCATGCGCCTCTGGGTCTACACGGCGGAGAGCGGTGCCGCCTGGGCGCGCGGTCTGATCGAGCGGCTGGAGAACGGCGCGTACGTGATGGCGGGGGAGGGCGGCCGTCGGCGGGACGTGCTGCCGCCGGGCGCGGAGAACCCGTTCAAGTAACCGGTAATCAACTTTGACTAGCTGGGGTGCGAGGTGTACCTTCGCGTGCCAGTAGTCAAGTTTGACTACGACGGGAGGAGAAGACCGTGACGCACGCTGACCACGCGATCGTCGTCGAGGACCTGAGGAAGGAGTACGGCACCACCCCCGCGCTCGACGGGCTGCGCCTGACCGTCCCGCGCGCCACCGTGCAGGGCGTCCTGGGGCCCAACGGCGCGGGCAAGACCACGCTCGTCCGCGTCCTCGCCACGCTGCTGCGCCCCGGCGGCGGCCGGGCGGAGGTCGCCGGGCTGGACGTGGTGCGGGACGCCGACGCCGTACGGGCCCGCATCGGCCTGCTCGGCCAACACGCGGCGGTGGACGAGGAGTTGAGCGGGCGGCAGAACCTGGAGCTGTTCGGCAGGCTGTACCACCTGGGCGGGCGCCGCGCGGCCTCCCGCGCGGGCGAGCTGCTGGAGCGCTTCGGACTGGCCGACACGGGCCGCAAGCCCGTCACGGCGTACAGCGGCGGCATGCGCCGCAGGCTCGACCTGGCCGCCAGCCTGATCATGGAACCCGAGGTCCTCTTCCTCGACGAGCCCACCACCGGCCTGGACCCGCGCGGCCGTACGGAGGTGTGGGAGGCCGTACGGGGCCTGGTCGGCGGCGGTACGACGGTGCTGCTCACCACCCAGTACCTGGAGGAGGCCGACCAGCTCGCGGACGCGGTCGCCGTCGTCGACCACGGCCGCGTCGTCGCGGAGGGCACGCCCGACCAGCTGAAGGCGGGCCTGGGCGCCGACCGTGTCGACGTCGTCGTACGCGACCCGGCGCGGCTCGCGGAGGCGGCGGCGGCCGTCGGCGGAGCGGCGGGCGCGGGCACGGCGGCTAGGGCGGGAACGGGCACGGCGGCGGACCCGGGCGGCGTGACCGTGGACCGGGACCGGCGCCTGGTCAGCGCGCCCGTACGGGACCGGATGGCGGCGCTCACCGCGACCGTACGCGCGCTGGACGCCGCCGGGATACGGGCCGAGGACATCGCCCTGCGGCGGCCCACCCTGGACGAGGTCTTCCTGCACCTCACCGGCGACGCCACCAGAAACGCGCGCACGACCGACACCACCGGCATGCCGGAAGCGACGACCGATGGGGCCGCCGTATGACCACCCACGTGCTGAACGGCCACGTGCTGACCGACTCCTGGACCATGACCCGACGCGGGCTGACGCACTGGGCACGGCACCCGGTCCGGGTCGTGGTCGGGCTGGCCTTCCCGGTGATGATGCTGGTGATGTTCGCGTACTTCCTCGGCGGCGGCATGGACGTCCCCGACTACCGCGAGTATTTGGTGCCGGGCATCCTCACGCTGACCATGGCCTTCGGCCTGGAGGGCACGATGGTGGCCCTCACCCAGGACCTCAACAAGGGCGTCATCGACCGTTTCCGCTCCATGCCCATGGCGCCGTCGGCGGTCCTCGTCGGCCGCAGCCTGGTCGACATGCTGGAGTCCGTGCTCAGCGTGCTGGTGCTGCTCGTCGTCGGGCTGGCCATCGGCTGGCGCTGGCACGGCGGAGCCGGGGAGGCGCTGGCGGCGGTGGGGCTGCTGCTCCTGCTGCGCTTCGCGCTGCTCTGGGTCGGGATCTACCTCGGCATGGTCGCGGGCAAGCCGGAGCTGGTGCAGGCGGTGCAGATCCTGGTCTGGCCGGTCGCCTTCCTCTCCAACGCCTTCACCTCGCCCGACACCATGCCCGGCTGGCTCGGCACGGTCGCGGAGTGGAACCCGATGTCCGCGACGGCGGCGGCGGTACGGGAGCTGTTCGCCAACCCGTCCTGGAGCGGCGGCGGTTCGTGGGTCACCGAGCACGCGGTGCTGATGGCGACGGTGTGGCCGGTGGCGCTGCTGGCGGTCTTCTTCCCGCTGGCCGTACGCCGCTACCGCGCGCTGGGGGCGTAGCGGCGGCGCCGTCGCGGGCCCGGGCGCGCGGGCCGGGAAACGGGCTTGCACCTCACGTAGCGTGAGGACCCACGGTGGGACACGTACGCGAGAGAAGGAGGCGGACGTGGGCTACTCCGTCGGCCAGGTCGCCCGTCTCGCCGGGATCACGGTGCGCACGCTGCACCACTACGACGAGATCGGGCTGCTGGCACCCGGGGAGCGCACCCCCGCGGGGCACCGGCGCTACGGCGACGCCGACCTGGACCGGTTGCAGCAGATCCTCTTCTACCGGGAGCTGGGCTTCCCGCTGGAGGAGGTGACCGCGCTGCTCGACGACCCGTACGCGGACCCCGTCGAGCACCTGCGCCGCCAGCACCGGCTGCTGGAGGCGCGCATCGGGAAGCTGCGGGAGATGGCCGCCGCCGTCGAACACGCCATGGAGGCACGGAAGATGGGCATCAGGCTGACCCCGGAGGAGAAGTTCGAGGTGTTCGGGGACTTCGACCCCGACGACCACGCGGAGGAGGTGGAACGGCGCTGGGGCGGCACCCCGGAGTACGCCGACGCGCAGCGCCGCGCCGCCTCGTACACGAAGGAGGACTGGCAGCGCATCCAGGACGAGCTGGACGACTGGAACCGCCGCGCGGTCGCGCTGCTGGACTCCGGCGCGGCGGCGGACTCGGCGGCGGCCGTGGAGCTGGCGGAGGAGCACCGGCAGCACATCCGCCGCCACCACTACGAGTGCTCGTACGAGGTCCACGCCTGCCTCGCGGACATGTACGTCGCGGACGAGCGCTTCCGCGCCCACTACGACGGGCAGCGCGAGGGGCTGGCGCGGTACGTGCACGACGCGATCAAGGCGAACGTGTCGCGGCGGTCCACGCCGTCGTGACCCGGCCACGTCAGGCCGCCGCGGTGACCGCTGCGGCGGCCTGACGTGACCACGCCCTCCGAGGGGCCCGTGCCGACCCGGCGCGGGCCCCTCAGGCGTGTCCAGGACAATCGACCTATGCTGCCGGGAGGCGCCGTTCTGTGAGGTAGATCGCCCTTTCCGGCCCCGGCGACCGGGAACGGCGGCCCCCGTGACCGGCGTTGTGGAACTCGGCGGCCGCGGTGGCCGGGCAGACGACCGAGAGCAGGAGGATAGTGGCCGGGGAGTCCAGAGCGAACGGGGTCGGCGCCGAGCAGGAGGCCGACGACGTCAGGCAGTTGTCGGACGAGACGCACAGCGCGTTCGTCCGGCCGTCCGGCGTACCCGCGACGCACGCGTACGAGGAGGACCACCCCTCCTCGGAGTTCGCCGTACCGGAAGGGCTGCTCGCGTCGCCGCCCGCCGAGTTCGCCAACGCGTTCACGCCACCGGACGGCATCCCCGTGGGCGTGCTCGACAAGCCGGGCCTGCCGTGGCAGGACCGGATGCGGACCATGATCCGCATGCCGCTGGCGGAGCGGCCCGCCCCGGAACGCGTCGGCCGTTCGGAGAACGAGGAGTCCGGGCCCCCCGTGCCCCGCGTGCTCGACCTGACGCTCCGTATCGGTGAGCTGCTGCTCGCGGGCGGCGAGGGCGCCGAGGACGTGGAGGCGGCGATGTTCGCCACGGCCCACGCGTTCGGCCTGGACCGCTGCGAGCCGACCGTCACGTTCACGCTGCTGTCCATCACCCACCAGCCGTCGCTGGTGGACGACCCGGTGACGCTCAGCCGTACCGTACGGCGCCGGGGCACCGACTACACCCGCCTGGCCGGCGTGTTCCGGCTGGTCACCGACATCACCAGCGGCGACCTCACGCTGGAGGAGTCCTACCGGCGGCTCGCCGACATGCGGCGGAACAGGCACCCGTTCAGCAAGGGCGCGCTCTCCCTGGCCAGCGGTCTGCTGTCGGGCGCGGGCTCGGTGCTGGTCGGCGGCGACTGGATGGTGTTCCTGCTGGCCGCCGCGGGCGCGATCCTCGGCGACCGGCTCGCGTGGTACTTCGCGGGGCGCGGGCTGCCGGAGTTCTACCAGTTCGTGGCCGCCGCGATGCCGCCCGCCGCCATAGGCGCCGCGGTGGTGCTCGCCGAGTCCGACGTGACCGGCGACCTCCTGGCGGGGGCGGTGATCACCGGCGGCCTGTACGCGCTGATCCCGGGCCGGGCCCTGGTCGCCGCGGTGCACGACGGGCTGACCGGCTTCTACATCACGGCCGCGGCCCGGCTGCTGGAGGCCGTGTACCTCATCGTCGGCATCGTGTGCGGCGTCCTCATCGTGCTGTACGCCGCCGGTGAGCTGGGCGCCAGGCTGGACCCGGAGGCGCTGCACCACCAGCAGCGGGCGGAGATCCAGCTGTTCGCGGCGATGCTGCTGGCGCTGGCGTTCTGCGTGCTGCTCCAGCAGGAGCGGCACACCGTGGTGCTGGCGACCCTGAACGGCGGTGTGGCCTGGCTGGTCTACGGCGCGATGCACGACGTCGGCAAGCTCGACCCGGTGGCCGCCACGTTCGCCGCCGCCGGGCTCGTGGGCCTCTTCGGGCAGTTGGCGTCGCGCTACCAGTTCGCGTCGTCGCTCCCGTACGTCACCGCGGCCATCGGGCCGCTCCTGCCGGGCAGCGCCACGTACTTCGGGCTGCTCAACATCGCGCAGGGCAACGTCGGTCCGGGCATCGAGAACATCGCCCGCGCCATCGCCCTCGCCCTGGCCATCGCCATCGGCGTGAACCTCGGCGGCGAGCTGGCGCGGCTGTTCATGAAGACGCCCGGTGTCGAGACCCCGCTCCCGGGCCGCCGCGCGGCGAAGCGCACGCGCGGCTTCTGACGGCGGGGTGTACGTACGGGGGCTTCCGTACGTACGCCCGCGTGCGGGGGCGTACGGCGCGGCGGGGCCCGTACGACCGTTCCTGGCCGGAAACGTACGGAAAAGCACGCGGAAAGTGCCCGTGCTGTCACCCACCGTCCGCAACGGGCGATTGGTCCCGACCAAGCCGTGCAAGGAGGGGTTGCGTACGCCCGTGCGTGGCTAGCATGGCGTCTCCCACGGGCGGTCCCGCCGACAGGCGGCGGCTCAGCCCCGGGGCGACACTTGAGCCACGAGTCGTCCGCGGACGGGACGGGACGGGAGGCCGGCACGGTGAACGGCGGCGGCAGCGGCGGGCGGCGCCGCTTCCGGTGGGCCCGGAGCCTCGGGCCGTTCCGACCGGGCCGCACGCCCGCACCCCCCGCCGACGACCACGACGCGCACGGCCGCGTCGCCTGGCTCAACGAGGCCGGGACCCGCATCGGCACCACCCTCGACCTGGAACGTACGGCGCAGGAACTGGCCGAGTTCGCCGTACCGCACCTCGCGGACGCCTGCGCCGTCGACCTGCTGGAGTCCGTCCTCCACGGCGAGGAGGGCGAGCGGTCCGGCGGCGGCATCCCGCCGATCCGGGCCATCGCCGTGCACACCGTCGACGCCCTGCTGGACCTCGAACCGGACCCGATCGGCTCGCCCGCCGCCCACCCCGGCGCCCTCCTCACCGACCGCTGCCTGCGGGAACGCCGTTCGGTGCTCGTCAGCGGCATGACCGACGAGGACTTCCGGCGCGTCACGCCCACCCCGCGCCGCGCCGCGAAGATGCGCGCGAAGGGCGTCCACAGCTACATGGCGGTGCCCCTGATGGCGCGCGGCGTGCTGCTCGGCACCGCCGACTTCGTACGGGCGGGCAGCAGCCCCCCGTTCACGCCCACCGACCTGGCGCTCGCGGAGCAACTCGCTTCGCGCGCCGCCGTGTTCATCGACAACGCACGCCTCTACGGCCGCGAGCGCGAACACGTCGTCTCCCTCCAGCGCAACCTCCTCCCGCGCGCCACCCCGCGCACCCCCGGCCTCGCCGTCTCCGCCTCGTACGCGCCCGCCGCCGACGCGCGGGGTGTCGGCGGTGACTGGTACGACGTGGTGGCGCTGCCCGGCGGGCGTACCGCCCTGGTCGTCGGCGACGTGATGGGCCACGGGCTGCCCGCCGCCGCCACGATGGGGCGGCTCCGCACGGTCGCGCGCACCCTGATGACGCTCGACATCGCGCCCGAACGCGTCCTCGCCAAGCTGGACCTGGCCACCCGCGACCTGGAGGACGACCAGGTCGCCACCTGCCTGTGCGCCGTCTACGACCCGGCGGACGCCGCGTACACCGTCGTCACCGCCGGGCACCCGCCGCCGCTCCTGGTGACGGCGGACGGCACCGCGTCGTACGTGGACCTGCCGGTAGGGGCGCCGCTCGGCGCGGGGGTCATCCCGTACGACGCCGTACGGCTGCCGGTGGCGGCGGGGAGCCGCGTGGTGCTGTACACGGACGGGCTGTTCAAGACGCGCGGCGACGACGTCGACGCGGAACTGGAGCGGCTGCGCGAGGCCGCCGCCGGGATGGGCCCGGCGCTGCTGGACTCGGGCGCGCTGATGTCCGCCGGGCAGGACGTGGACCGCCGCTTCGACGAGGCCGTGCTCATGGTCGCGGCGAGCGGCCCGGACCCGGGCCCGGGCGCGGACGGCACCGGCGACGACGCCCGCGAGGGGCGCGAAGCGCGCGGCGCGGACGGCGGGTTGCGCGTCTGGGAGCTGCCCTCGGACGGTACGGCGGCGGCCACGGCCCGCAAGCTGATCACCGAGCAGCTCGGGGACTGGGGCCTGGCCGACCTGGCCGACGTCACCGAACTCGTCGTCAGCGAACTGGTCGCCAACGCCCTGCGCTACGGCGACGGCCCCGGCACCCTGCGCCTGCTGCGCGCCGACCGGCTGCTGGTCGAGGTCTCCGACACCGGGCCAGACCTGCCGCAGATCCAGCACGCGGACGCCCAGGACGAGGGCGGGCGGGGGCTCCAGCTCATCAACATGCTGTGCAGGCGCTGGGGTTCGTGCCGTACGCACACCGGAAAGGTCGTCTGGGCGGAGCAGGACATCCCGCACGCGCTCACGGCCGCCGCGGCGGCGCCGGCACCGGAACCCGACGAGCCGCGCGACCCCTCAGGGCCCGACGACGCGCCCCGCGCGCCCGCCGCGCCCGCGGGCGCGACCGGCTGACCCGGCCCCCGGGGACGGCGGGGGAACCGGGGAGGCCGGGCCACGGCGGGCCCGGCCCCCACCCGTACGGGCGCGCGTACGCACCCGGACGCGCGTACGCGTCAGTGCGCGCCGCCCTGCGCCTCCAGGCGCTTCCGCGACGCCTCCACCTCGGCCTCGGCGTCGGAACGGCCGACCCAGTCGGCGCCCTCGACGGACTTGCCGGGCTCCAGGTCCTTGTAGACCTCGAAGAAGTGCTGGATCTCCAGCCGGTCGAACTCGCTCACGTGGTGGATGTCCCGCAGGTGCTCCATCCGCGGGTCCGACGACGGCACGCACAGCAGCTTGTCGTCGCCGCCCGCCTCGTCCGTCATGCGGAACATGCCGATGGCGCGGCACTTGATGATGCAGCCCGGGAACGTCGGCTCCTCCAACAGCACCAGCGCGTCCAGCGGATCGCCGTCCTCGCCCAGGGTGTTGTCGACGAAGCCGTAGTCGGCCGGGTACACGGTCGAGGTGAAGAGGTGACGGTCCAGCCGGATGCGACCGGTCTCGTGGTCCACCTCGTACTTGTTCCGCGACCCCTTCGGGATCTCGATGACGACGTCGAACTCCAAGGGAGGCTCCTCCGTGATCAACACATGTTCTGGTGATTAAGTGTCCCCTACGCACGTGTGTGCTTGCGAAAGGGGCTGGTCCGAGGTGCGTGACCGCGCGATCCGGGTAACCGCCGAGGCCGTCCGCCGACCCGTGCGACGGGTCCGGCGCCACTGGCGTACCGCGACACCGCAGCAGCGGCAGACCTGGCGGCTGGCGGCCGGTTCGGCCGCCGCCGGGCTCGCGGTCGCCGTCACGGTGGTGGCCGTGGCGGGACCGTGGGACCAGGGGCAGCGTACGGCCGAGCGGACGCGAGCGGTCGCCCGTGACGCGGGGAGTGGCGGGAACCACACCCCGGGGGACGTACGTCCCGCGCCGCGCGCCCCCGGCGTACTCACGGCGCTCGGCGGCGACGGCGGGTCCGGTGACGGCTCCGACGACGGGTCCGACGGCGACGAGGCCGCCGGGAACGGCGCCGACAACGTGCCGCCGCCCACCCCCGACGGCCTCGCGGACGCCCTGCGCCCGCTGCTCAAGGACCCCGCGCTCGGCCCCGTGCGCAGCGCCTCCGTCCTCGACGTCGGCAGCGGACAGCAGCTGTTCGCCGCCGACCCGACCCGCGCGGTCACCCCCGCCTCCACCGTCAAGCTGGCCACCGCCGTCGCCGCCCTGTCGGCGCGCGGCGCGGACCACCGGATCGCGACCCGGACCGTACGGGGGGACGGCGACAGCGTCGTCCTCGTCGGCGGCGGCGACCCGACGGTCACCGCCGAGGACCTGGACCGGCTGGCGGCGGCGACGGCCGAGAGCCTCAAGTCCGCGGCGGAGGAGGACGGCGAGGACGGCGCGAGGAAGGACGGCGCGGCCCGCCCCGAGGTCTCCGTCCGCTACGACACCAGCCGCTACACCGGCACCACCCGCCACCCCCTCGGCCCGAACGAGAACCTCGCCCCCGTCACCCCGCTCATGGTCGACGAGGGCCGCCTCGACGACAGCACCCACGGCCCCGCCCCCCGCTCCACCGACCCCGCCGGGGACGCCGCCGAGGCGTTCGCGGACCGGCTCGCGAAGGAGGGCGTCGAGGTCACCGGCGAGCCGCGGAAGGCCGAAGCGCCCGCGAAGGCCGAGCAGTTGGCCGTCCACCGCTCCGCCCCGACGTCGTCGCTCGTCGAACGGATGCTGACCCACAGCGACAACGACATCGGCGAGGCCCTCGCCCGCCAGACCGCCCTCGCGGACGGCGCGCCCGCCGACTTCGACGGCGCGGGCGACGCCGTACGCGACCGGCTCGCGAAGCTCGGCCTCCCCGTGAAGGGCGCGAAGATCGTGGACGGCAGCGGCCTGGACCGTACGGGCAAGGTCCCGGCCGAGCTGCTGACCCGCGTCCTCGCGCTGGCCGCCGACCCCGACCGGCCCGAACTGCGCCCCGCCCTCACCGGCCTGCCCGTCGCGGGCTTCTCCGGCACCCTCGACCGCCGGTACGCGGACGCCGAGCGCGGCGCCGGGCTCGTACGCGCCAAGACCGGCACGCTGACCGGCGTCAACACCCTGGCGGGCAGCGTCGTGGACGCGGACGGGCGACTGCTCGTCTTCGCGTTCATGACCACGGGCACCACCGACCGCGAGGGCGCGCAGAAGGCGCTCGACAAGCTGGCGTCGTCCCTCGCCAACTGCGGCTGCCGCTGACCCGCGCGCCCGTCCCGACCCGTTCCGTACGCCGCCGCACACCGGGCCGAGCCCCGGACCGTACGGCGGCGTACGGACGTCCGCTCCCGTCCGCACGCCGTGGCACGTACCGTGAAGTCATGACGAGTCCCGGTGGTGTGGAGATGGTCGACTGGAACCTCGCGGTCGCGACCGCGACCCGACTCGTGCGGCCCGGTCCCGAGGTGACCCGGGAAGAGGCGCGCGCGGTCGTCGCGGAGCTGAGGCGGCACGCGAAGGCGTCCGAGGAGCACGTCCGCGCGTTCACCCGGCTCGAACCGCCCGCCGCGGACGCCGAGTCCGCGGCCCTCGGCGCCGGGACCCCGCCGCCGGTCCTGGTCGTCGACCGTACGGGCTGGGTGAAGGCGAACGTCGCGGGCTTCCGCGAGCTGCTGTCCCCGCTGCTCGGCAAGATGGAGGAACGCCGCGCCGGGACCCCCGGCGGCGCCGTGCTCGGCGCGGTCGGAGGCAAGGTGACGGGCGTCGAGGTCGGGATGCTGCTGTCGTTCCTGGCGTCGCGCGTGCTCGGCCAGTACGAGACGTTCGCCCCCGCCACCCGCGACCTGCCCGCGGCCTCCGACGGCGGCGGCCGGCTGCTGCTCGTCGCGCCGAACATCGTGCACGTGGAACGCGAACTCGAGGTCGACCCGCACGACTTCAGGCTCTGGGTGTGCCTGCACGAGGAGACGCACCGCACGCAGTTCACGGCCGTCCCGTGGCTGCGCGACCACATCCGCGGCGAGATCCACTCGTTCCTGGAGGAGACCGACGTCGACCCGTCGACCCTCCTGGAGCGGCTGCGCGAGGCCGCCCAGTCGCTGACCGGCGCCCGGCCCACGGGCGAGGAGGGCGAGCCGGAGGGCGAGCGCAGCCTCGTCGAGCTGGTGCAGACGCCCGCGCAGCGCGAGATCCTCAACCGCCTCACCGCCGTGATGTCCCTCCTCGAAGGGCACGCCGACTACGTGATGGACGGCGTCGGCCCGCAGGTCGTCCCGTCGGTCGCGGAGATCCGCGAGAAGTTCCAGCAGCGCCGCGCCAGCGGCGCGGGCCGCCTCGACCAGGCGCTGCGCAAACTCCTGGGCCTGGACGCGAAGTTGCGGCAGTACCGCGACGGGGAGCGGTTCGTACGGGCCGTGGTGGACGAGGTCGGCATGGACGGCTTCAACCGCGTCTGGACGTCACCGAACACCCTGCCGACGAAGGCAGAGATCAGCGAGCCCGCCGACTGGATCGCGAGGATGCACCGAAAGGCGGGTTGATGCGGACGGGAAACCTCTCCAATCACCCATCCGAGGGACCGTGAGCGGCGGGCCAGCGTGCGATGCTCAGGGACGCAACCCGTCTCTGTCACCATCGACACACTCAGCGTGACCAACCCTCTCCCCGAGGAAGTGAATCGGACATGGGTCCCCATCCCGCGGTCGCCGCGATACGCCTGGCGGTCCGCCGCGTTCTCCACGACATCCTCAACGACCACCGCGCCCGTTCCACGGTGCCCGGCACCCCGCTCGCGCTCGTCGCCTGCTCCGGCGGCGCCGACTCCATGGCGCTCGCCTCCGCCGTCGCCTTCGAGGCCCCCCGTGTCGGCGTCCGCGTCGGCGGGGTGACCGTCGACCACGGCCTCCAGGCCGGTTCCGCCGAGCGGTCCCTCGACGTCACCGCCCGGCTCGCCGCCCTCGGCTTCGACCCGGTCGAGAGCGTCACCGTGGCGGTGGGCCGCGAGGGCGGCCCCGAGGCCGCCGCCCGCGACGCGCGCTACGCCGCGCTGGACGCCGCCGCCGAGCGGCACGGCGCCGCCGCCGTCCTCCTCGGCCACACCCGCGACGACCAGGCCGAGACCGTCCTCCTGGGCCTCGCCCGCGGCTCCGGCACCCGCTCCCTCTCCGGCATGGCCGCCGTGTCCGGACCGCACGGCCGCTACCGCCGCCCCTTCCTCGCCGTCGACCGGCAGACCACCCGCCGCGCCTGCATGGTGCAGTCCCTCCCGGTCTGGGACGACCCGCACAACGCCGACCCGGCGTACACCCGCTCCCGGGTCCGGCACGAGGCGCTGCCCATGCTGGAGAAGGCCCTCGGCAAGGGCGTCGTGGACGCCCTCGCCCGCACCGCCCAGCTCTCCCGCGACGACGCGGACGCCCTGGACGCCTGGACCGACGAGGCCGAGCGTTCCGTACGCGCCGACCCGGCGCTCCCCTGCGAGCTGGACATCCCCCGGCTCCGCACCCTCCCACCCGCCGTGCGCAGGCGGGTCCTGCGCCGTACGGCCATCGCCGCGGGCGCCCCCGCCGGGTCGTTGTTCGCCCGGCACATCGAGGAGATGGACCGCCTGATCACCGCCTGGCGCGGCCAGCAGGCCATCAACCTGCCCGGCCGGGTGGAGGCCCTGCGGCGGAATGGCAGACTGGTCGTCCGGCAGAGCTGACTGCGTCGGCGTACCGACTTCGAACGAGAGCGGCACGGGTGGACGAGAAAGACATGGGCACCGACCTGGAGTCGGTGCTCATCTCCAAGGAAGAGATCGACGCCAAGCTCGCGGAGCTGGCCGCCGAGATCGACGCCGAGTACGAGGGCGAGGACCTGCTCCTGGTCGGCGTCCTCAAGGGCGCGGTCATGGTGATGGCGGACCTGGCGCGCAGCCTGTCGAGCCCGGTCACCATGGACTGGATGGCCGTGTCGTCGTACGGCGCGGGCACCCAGTCGTCCGGGGTGGTGCGCATCCTCAAGGACCTGGACACGGACATCAAGGGACGGCACGTCCTGATCGTCGAGGACATCATCGACTCCGGTCTGACGCTGTCCTGGCTGCTGTCCAACCTGGGTTCGCGCGAGCCCGCTTCGCTGCGGGTCTGCACGCTGCTGCGGAAGCCGGACGCGGCGAAGGTGGCGATCGACGTGCGGTGGGTCGGCTTCGACATCCCCAACGAGTTCGTGATCGGTTACGGTCTCGACTACGCGGAGAAGTACCGGAACCTGCCGTTCGTGGCGACCCTCGCGCCCCACGTGTACGGCGGCTGAGCGGGTCCGACGCGGGAGGGCCGCCCGTTCCGCGGGCGGCGTACGCGCGGATTCCCGGCGGACGGGAACGTACGGGACCCGCCCGCCGTTGGACCGTGCGAGGGCGGGGAGGTTGACCGTCCTCGGCGGCGCCGGGCGACAATGCTGGGGTACCGTCCGAAGGTCAGGCTTTTTCAACTCACTGTGGCAGGAGGGACGGGGCGCTCGCGCCCCGTGGATGGACGTGAAGCGATACTTCCGTGGGCCGGTCATGTGGATCGTGCTGGCCGTCCTCGCCGTAGTCGTGTTGATGCAGGTCGTCGGCTCCTCCGAGGGCCACAAGACGGTGGACACCGGCCAGGTGGTCCAGGCGATCAACGATGACAAGGTCAAGTCCGCACAGCTCACGACGGGCGACGAGCAGATCGTCAAGATCGAGCTGAAGGACGGCCAAAAGGTCGAGGGCAGTGACAAGGTCAAGGCGAGCTACATCGGCGACCAGGGCGTCGACCTCGCCAAGCTCCTCCAGAACGAATACCAGAACAAGGACATCCCGGACGGCTACACGGTGTCGCCGTCCAAGCAGAACCCGTTCGTCGGGATGCTGCTCTCCCTGCTGCCGTTCGTGCTGATCATCGTCGTCTTCCTGTTCCTCATGAACCAGATGCAGGGCGGCGGCTCCCGGGTGATGAACTTCGGGAAGTCGAAGGCGAAGCTGATCACCAAGGACACCCCGAAGACGACGTTCGCGGACGTGGCGGGTGCCGACGAGGCGTGCGAGGAGCTGGAGGAGATCAAGGAGTTCCTCCAGGAGCCCGCGAAGTTCCAGGCCGTCGGCGCCAAGATCCCCAAGGGCGTCCTGCTGTACGGTCCGCCCGGCACCGGCAAGACGCTGCTGGCGCGCGCGGTCGCGGGCGAGGCGGGCGTCCCGTTCTACTCGATCTCCGGCTCCGACTTCGTCGAGATGTTCGTCGGTGTCGGCGCCTCCCGGGTCCGTGACCTGTTCGAGCAGGCCAAGCAGAACGCCCCGGCGATCGTCTTCGTCGACGAGATCGACGCCGTCGGCCGCCACCGCGGCGCGGGCATGGGCGGCGGCCACGACGAGCGCGAGCAGACGCTGAACCAGCTGCTGGTCGAGATGGACGGCTTCGACGTCAAGGGCGGCGTCATCCTGATCGCCGCCACCAACCGCCCGGACATCCTGGACCCGGCGCTGCTGCGTCCCGGCCGCTTCGACCGCCAGGTCGCGGTGGACCGCCCGGACATGCAGGGCCGGTTGGAGATCCTGAAGGTCCACCAGAAGGGCAAGCCGGTCGAGCAGGACGTCGACCTCGGCGCCGTCGCCCGTCGCACGCCCGGCTTCACCGGCGCGGACCTGAGCAACGTGCTGAACGAGGCCGCGCTGCTCACCGCCCGCAGCGACAAGAAGCTGATCGACAACCAGTTCCTGGACGAGGCGATCGACCGTGTCGTGGCGGGCCCGCAGAAGCGGACCCGGATCATGTCCGACAAGGAGAAGAAGATCACCGCGTACCACGAGGGCGGTCACGCCCTGGTCGCGGCGGCTTCGCCCAACTCCGACCCGGTGCACAAGATCACGATCCTCTCCAGAGGCCGCGCCCTGGGGTACACGATGGTCCTGCCCGACGAGGACAAGTACTCCACCACGCGCAACGAGATGCTCGACCAGCTCGCGTACGCGATGGGCGGGCGCGCGGCGGAGGAGCTGGTCTTCCACGACCCGACCACCGGCGCGTCGAACGACATCGAGAAGGCCACCGCGACGGCGCGTGCCATGGTCACGCAGTACGGCATGACCGAGCGGCTGGGCGCGATCAAGTTCGGCTCCGACAGCTCCGAGCCGTTCCTCGGCAAGGACATGGGCCACCAGCGCGACTACTCCGAGGAGGTCGCCGGGCTGGTGGACGAGGAGGTCAAGAAGCTGATCGAGACGGCGCACAACGAGGCGTGGGAGATCCTGGTGGAGAACCGGGACATCCTCGACAACCTCGTGCTGGAGCTGCTGGAGAAGGAGACCCTCAACAAGGAGGAGATCGCCGAGATCTTCTCCGCGGTCGTCCGGCGCCCCCCGCGTCCGGCCTGGACGGGCTCCTCGCGGCGTACGCCGTCGACCCGCCCCCCGGTGTCGGTCCCGGCCGCCGCGCTCACCAACGGCTCCACGCCCTCGATCGAGAAGGGCAAGGAGATCGGCCCGACGGACTCGGTGACCGACACGATCGATCTCGCGGAGGAGCCCCGTCCGGAGGGCTGAGCCCTCCCGGACACCTCCTGCTCCCCGGGCCGGCAGCGTCGCCGCCCGGACAGTGCGGAATGTCGGTCGCGCCCCACAGGTTCTAGCCTGTGGGGCGCGACCCATGTGGCGCGCGTGTGCGTCTGAGGAACGAGGAACTGATGACCGATCCCGTGACGGTGGACGTCGATGGACCCATAGGCGAGTTCGACGAGAAGCGCGCCGAGAACGCGATCCGCGAACTGCTGCTCGCCGTGGGCGAGAACCCCGACCGTGAGGGGCTGCGGGAGACACCGGCGCGGGTGGCGCGGGCGTACCGCGAGCTGTTCGCCGGTCTGCGGCAGCGCCCGGAGGACGTGCTCACCACGACGTTCGACCTGGGCCACGACGAGATGGTGCTCGTCAAGGACATCGAGGTGGTCAGCCAGTGCGAGCACCACCTGCTGCCGTTCCACGGGGTGGCCCACGTCGGCTACATCCCGGCGGCCACCGGGAAGATCACCGGGCTGTCGAAACTGGCGCGGCTGGTCGAGGTGTTCGCCCGCCGCCCGCAGGTCCAGGAGCGGCTGACGACGCAGATCGCGGACTCGCTGCTGAAGATCCTCGAACCGCGCGGCGTGATCGTGGTCATCGAGTGCGAGCACATGTGCATGTCGGTGCGCGGCGTCCGCAAGCCCGGTGCGAAGACCCTCACGTCGGCCGTACGCGGTCAGCTGCGCGACGCGACCACGCGGGCCGAGGCGATGAGCCTGATCATGGCGCGCTGAGGCTGCCACCGCCCGTCGACAGGGCGTAGAGGTGGTCGACGAGGGCGATCAGCACCTGCTTGCTGGACTTCCGGGAACGGGCGTCGCAGTCCACGATCGGGATGTCGTCGGGCAGGTCCAGGGCGTCGCGTATCTGCTCCGTCGTGTGGCGCTGCCCGCCGAAGTCGTTGTTGGCGACGATGAACGGCGTCCCGTGGTGCTCCAGCCGGTCGATGGCGTACCAGGAGTCGGCGAGGCGGCGGGTGTCGACGAGGACGACGGCGCCGAGGGTGCCGCTGAAGAGGCGGTCCCAGAGGAACCAGAAGCGTTCCTGGCCGGGGGCGCCGAAGAGGTAGAGCACGGCGCGTTCGTCGAGCGTGATGCGGCCGAAGTCGAAGGCGATGGTCGTGGTGGTCTTGTCCGCCACGGCGCTGGTGTCGTCGATGCCCTCGCCCGCCTGGGTCATCGTCTCCTCGGTGTTCAGCGGCCGGATGTCGCTGACGGAGCGGACCATGGTGGTCTTGCCGACGCCGAAGCCGCCGACGATCACGATCTTGAGGCCGTTGGCGGCGGTGCTGCTCAGCGGGGCACGCGCGTACGGCGCCGGGGCCGCGCCAGGGTCCGTACCCGCGCCCGGGTCCGTACGGGCGCCGGGGGCGGGCGCGGGGTCGGGGCCGACGGCGGTGGGGGCGGCGGCCGAACGGTCAGAGGTTGCGGAGTCCAACGAGCACCTGCTTCAGGACGTGGGGGTCGGGGAGGGCGCCCGCTCCGGGCGCCCTCGTCTGCGGATGGCGTGCCGTGATCCGGCCCGCGTCCAGCAGGTCGCCCAGCAGGATGCGGACGATGCTGACGGGCAGGCGCAGATCCGAGGCCAGCTCCACCACGGCCGTGGGGGAGCGGCAGATGCGCAGGATCATCGCGTGCTCGGACTGCATGCCGACCACGGGGTCGCACTCGCTGACGACGAGGGTCACCAGGTCGAACCGGCTGGCGTCGGAACGGCTGCGACCGCCCGTGACGGTGTACAGCCGGTCGGGGTCCTCGTCGCGTACCGAACGGCCGGGTCGGGGACGGCTCATGTGGGCGTGCTCCCGTCGAAGCGGCGCGGTGGTGAGCTGAGGTAGTCGCTGAGCTGCTCGACCAGTTCGTTCATGTTGTGGCCGACGACGCCGACGTCGGAGTCCTCGTGCGCGATGACGGCGAGGTGCGCGCCCTCGCCCGCCTCGACGACGAACAGGATGCCGCCGTAGAACTCGGTCATCGCCTGGCGTACGCCCCCGGTGCCGTCCCCGAACTCGAACGAGGCGCCGTGCGACAGGCTCTGGATGCCCGCGGCGATGGCGGCCAGTTGGTCGGCCTGGTCCTCGGTGAGTTCGGGCGTACGGCAGAGCTTCAGCCCGTCGCGGGACAGCACGAGGGCGTGCCGGGTGCCCGGGGTCTTCTCCAGCAGGTTCTCCAGCAGCCAGTCGAGCTTGCTGTCGGTGATCATTCGGTTTCTTCCTCCGGGCGCGGAGTGGAGCGGGCGGGGGACGAGGGGGCGGGGGAGGGGTGCGCGGCGCCGTCGGGGCCGTCACCGTCGCCGTCGCTGTCGCGCGGGGCGGCGGTGTCGTCGGGCCGGGCGCCCTCGCGGACGGCCCGGCGGAAGGCGCCGAAGCGGGAGCCGGACTCCTCCGGCGTACGGGAGGCGCGGGCCTCGCGCCCCGGCTCCTCGCGGCCCTCGTGGGGCGCGCGGGCGTCGGCCGTACGCGGCTCGCCGGGTGTGCGGCCGGGCGGTGCGGCGCCGACCGGCCGCCGGGAGGAGGCCAGGGTGCGGCCGCGCTGCCGCTTGGGCAGGCCGCTCTCGCCGTACCGCACGTCCGGCGCGGCGGGCCCGCCCGACGCGGGTGGGGGAGCGCCGTCGGCGCCGTCCGCCCCGCCCGTCGCGTCGGGTGCGGTGGCTTCGCTTCCGGTGGCGTCGGGGTCCGGGGCGGCGTTGCCGTGCTCGGGCGCCGGTTCGTCGGCCGTACGCGGGCCGACGGGCACCTCCAGCGCGTCGTCGGTGTCCGCGTCGGCGTCCGCGGCGCGTTCGGCGGCCCGGCGGGCCGCCTGGATGCTCGTGGCGTTGGCGGCGGCGCGCAGGGCGGCGTCGAGCCGTACGGGCACGGTGTCGGTGTCCACCCGCGGCCCGGTGGCCTCGTCCGGCGCGTGGCCGTCCGACGCGGGACCGGTGGCGCGCGCCGTACCCGTACCCGTACGGGCGTCGGCGGCCTTGGCTGTGGCCCCCACGGCGGCGCCCTTCGCGCTCGCGGTGGTGTTCGCGTCCGCACCGGTGGCGTTCGCACGGGAGCGCGCCCCCGCGCCGCGCCCGCCCGTACGCGTGATCACTTCGGGCGGGATGCGCAGCAGCACGCCGGTGCCGCCGTGCGCGGACGGCCGGAACGACACCGCGAGCCCGTGCTTCCGCGCGAGCCGCCCCACGACGGGCAGCCCGAGGCGGGTGCCGGAACGGGCGCTCAGCTCCCAGTTGACGGGCGCCACCGCCTCCTCGGCCCGGCGGAGCGCCATGTCGCTCATCGCCAGCCCGCCGTCCTCGACCATGACGACGATGCCCGCCGAGACGTCCTCGACGTACACGTGCACCTCGGCCGTGGGCGGGGAGAAGTTAGCGGCGTTGTCCATGAGTTCGGCCAGCGCGTGCATCACGCCCTCCGCCGCGTGGCCCGCGACGGCGGCCGTGCTGGTGGAGTGCAGCCGGATGCGCTGGTAGCCGCTGATGCGGCCCATCGCGCCGCGCAGGACGCTCTCCATGACGATCGGCTTGGCCCAGCGCCGCCCCGAACGGGCCCCGGTGAGCACGGCGATGGAGTCCGCGAGCCGCCCGGCCTGCGCCGTACGGTGGTCGAGGTGCAGCAGGTCGCCGAGGACCTCCTCGTCGCTGTGCCGGTGCTCCATCTCCCGCAGGTCGGCGGCCATGCTGGTGGTGAGGGCCTGGACGCGGCCCGCGGCGTTCGCGCACGCGGAGAGGGCCGCGGCGCGCATCGCCTCGCTGCGGGCAACCTCACCGGCGAGGGTGGTGAGGACGCGCCGCTGCGCGGTGTCGCCCGCCATGGGCACGGTGGCGAGCGCGGTCTCGGCGGAGTCGCCGGCGCGCAGCCGTTCGACGAGGGCGGGGACGGTCACATCCGCGAAGAGCGCGGTGTCGGTCTGTACGGCCTCGGCCGCCGCGTGCTGTGCGGCGAGGGCGCGCCGCAGCGTGCGGGCGGTCAGCAGGTGGTACGCGGCGGTGGTGACGGCCGCGCAGAGCGCGACGGCGGCTGCGCCGCTGCCCCAGGCGGTCTCGGGGCGCGCGGAGTGCGGGGCGAGGTACACCGCGAGCAGGCAGGCGGGACCGGTCACCAGCACCGCGCCGAGGAGGGCGAGGGCGGTGCCGACCCCCGTGCCGACACCTTGCTTGCCGAGACCGAGCGGCCCGGGGGGTCCGGGCGCGCGGCTCGATGGGGATATGTCGGGCGTCATTTTTCACGGTCCTTGTGGACAGGTCAGGTCCGGACGGGAAATGCTCTGTGGCCGATCAATGCCGCACCAATATAGGCGAGTTGGCCGTTATTTAGGGGTCAACCACTGGTGTTGGCCTGTCAAGTGTGGTTGAGTCCGGAGGTTTTCCGTGCTCAGGGCGTCACCAGCAACTTCCTGCCATTTTCCGGAGTGCGACCAGGAGACGTACCTCCTGGCCTTGAGGCCCGGTGCGAGAGGCGTGTGGCAACCGGCGCTGAGAAGGCGGGAGGGGCGGTGGAAACGGGGGTGCACCCTCGCGTTCCGGAGCCTTGTAAGGCAACATGTTCGTGACGATCATCACCTGTGCCGAGACCTGCGGTGCGTCCCCGAGAGGCGATGCAGAGATCACAGACCGCCGGAACGGGCGAGGTCGGAGCCCTGAGCACGTTAGGGGCGGGTAGGGGTTGGGGCTGCTTTTTCGCGCTACGTAGCGTTCCGGACAAGCGCGCGTCGTCAAGGGTCGACGCCTTCTCGATCCGGGGTGGCTTTGGTGGACGATCAGGAGAAGGTTCTTGACTACCTGAGGCGTGCGACCACGGACCTACGCGCCGCCCGTCGGCGAGTGACCGAGTTGGAACGCCGGGATCAGGAGCCGATCGCGATCGTCTCCATGGCGTGTCGTTTTCCTGGTGGTGTCGGGGCGCCCGAGGACCTGTGGCGCTTGGTCGACGAGGGCGCGGATGCCATCTCTGGTTTCCCGGAGGACCGGGGGTGGGATGTAGACGGCCTGTACGACCCTGAGCCCGGAAGGTCCGGCAAGTCCGTGACCCGCCAGGGTGGGTTTCTGTACAGCGCTGCCGACTTCGACGCCGGTTTCTTCGGTATCAGCCCGCGCGAGGCAGCCGAGACCGACCCGCAGCAGCGGTTGTTGCTGGAGACGTCGTGGGAGGCGTTGGAGCGCGCCGGGATCGACCCGACGGCGTTGAAGGGCAGTGCGACCGGCGTCTTCGCTGGCGTCATGTACCACGACTATCCGAAGCACAGTAGCGGCGGCAGCGTCGTCTCCGGCCGGGTCTCGTACACCCTGGGTTTGGAGGGGCCGTCGTTGACGGTGGACACGGCGTGTTCGTCGTCGCTGGTCACGCTGCACATGGCGGCTCAGTCGTTGCGCGCGGGGGAGTGCTCGCTCGCGCTGGCGGGCGGCGTGACGGTGATGTCCACACCCGACATGTTCGTGTACTTCAGTGAGCAGCGCGGCCAAGCCGCGGACGGCCGTTGCAAGGCGTTCGGCGAGGCGGCCGACGGTGTCGGCTGCTCGGAAGGCGTCGGCATGTTGGTGTTGGAGCGGTTGTCGGACGCGCGGCGGAACGGGCATCCGGTGGTGGCGGTGGTGCGGGGGAGTGCGGTCAATCAGGACGGCGCTTCCAACGGGTTGACGGCTCCTAATGGGCCTTCGCAGCGTCGGGTGATTCGGCAGGCGTTGGCGAACGCGGGTCTGTCGGCGTCTGATGTGGATGCGGTTGAGGCGCATGGTACGGGGACGACGTTGGGTGACCCGATCGAGGCGCAGGCGTTGCTCGCGACGTACGGCAAGGACCGTGCGGGGGGCGAGCCGTTGTGGCTGGGTTCGATCAAGTCGAACATCGGGCACACGCAGGCGGCGGCGGGTGTCGCGGGGATCATCAAGGTGGTCGAGGCGATGCGCCACGGCACCCTGCCGAGGACGCTGCACGTGGACGAGCCTTCTCCGCATGTGGACTGGTCTTCGGGTGGCGTTGAGCTGTTGACGGAGTCGCGTGAGTGGCCCGTCGTGGAGGGGCGTCCGCGTCGTGCGGGTGTCTCGTCGTTCGGCATGAGCGGCACGAACGCCCACGTGATCGTGGAGGAGGCGCCTGACGCTCCGGCCGAAGTGCCGGTGGAGCGGCGGGAGTTGCCCGCTGTGCCGCTGGTCGCCTCGGCGGGCACGGCGACGGCTCTCGACGCGCAGCTCGAAGGGCTCGCGGCTGTCGAGGAGGAAGCCCTCGACGTGGCGTTCTCGGCGGCGACGGGGCGTGCGGCGTTGGAGTTCCGTGCGGTGCGGGTGGGGGAGCGGACGGTGACCGGGCAGGTTGCCGGGGGCAAGGCGGCGTTCCTGTTCACGGGGCAGGGGAGTCAGCGGTTGGGTATGGGCCGGGAGTTGTACGAGACGTTCCCGGTGTTCGCTGCCGCGTTCGACGAGGCGTGTGGGGTGTTGGACCCGAAGGTCCGTGAGGTCGTGTGGGGTGATGAGGAGGCGCTGGGGCGTACGGAGTTCACGCAGCCCGCGATCTTCGCGCTTGAGGTGGCGCTGTTCCGGCTGGTCGAATCCTGGGGCGTACGGCCGGACTTCCTGGCGGGTCACTCCATCGGCGAGGTGGCCGCCGCGCATGTCGCGGGGGTGTTCTCGCTTGAGGACGCGGGTCGGTTGATATCGGCGCGTGGCCGGTTGATGCAGGCGCTCCCGGAGGGTGGCGCGATGCTCGCCCTCCAGGCCACGGAGGAGGAAGTTCTCCCGCACCTGGGTGACGAGGTGGGGTTGGCTGCCGTCAACGGGCCGTCGTCCGTGGTGGTTTCGGGTGTGGAGAAGGCCGTGGAGGCGGTCGCGGAGCGGTTCGCGGACCGTAAGCAGACGCGGTTGAAGGTCTCCCACGCGTTCCATTCGCCGTTGATGGACCCGATGTTGGAGGACTTCCGGAAGGTCGCGGAGACGGTCGCCTTCAACGAGCCGATGATCCGTTTGACGAAGGATGTGGGTTCGGCGGAGTTCTGGGTGCGGCACGTGCGTGAGGCGGTGCGTTTCGCGGATGACGTGCGGCTCCTGGAGTCCGAGGGTGTGACGCGTTATCTGGAGTTGGGTCCGGATGCTGTCCTGGCCGCCATGGTCCGGCAGACCGCCGACGACGTGACGGCGGGTGCGGTGCTGCGTCGTGAGCGTCCGGAGACGGAGAGCTTGTTCGCGGGTCTTGGTGCTTTGTGGGCGGCGGGTGTGGGGGTCGACTGGAATGCCGTCTTCGACGGCCGCGGCGCTCGGCGTGTTGATCTTCCGACGTATGCGTTTCAGCGTCAGCGGTATTGGGTTGTTGAGGAGCCCAAGGGTGTTGTCGGTGCTGATTCGGTTGAGCACCCTCTGCTGACGGCTTTGGTGGATCTGCCTGAGACCGGTGGTGTGGTGTTCACCGGGCGTCTGTCCCTTGCCACCCATTCCTGGTTGGTCGGCCATGAGGCTCATGGGGTCACGGTCGTGCCCGGCCAGGTCTTCGCGGAACTGGCTCTGTTCGCGGCTGAGGAGACCGGTCGTGGTCGTGTCGAGTCGCTGGAACTGCACGCTCCGTTGGTTCTCACCGACACCGATGATGTGTTGACGCTTCGTGTGACTGTTGGTGGTGAGGGTGCTGTCAGTGTGCACGCGCGTGCGGCCGCGGACGACGTTTGGACGAAGCATGCCAGTGGTGAACTGACGGCCGGGCCGGGTGAGTTCGTCTGGCCGCGTGACAGTGACACGTATCAGGTGCTGCTGGCCTCCGCGGCGGAGGTGGCCGACGCGGCGGTGTCTGGCGATGGTGAGCCGCTGTTCGCGCATGTCTGGCGTGGTGTCGCCGCGGCCGCCGGCGCGGATGGTGGCCCGGTTCTGTCGGCCGAGGTGGTCGAGGCCCGTGCGCTGACCGGGGTCGAGTTGCGGGCCCGTACTGGTGGGCGTGAGTCTCTTTACCACCTGGATTGGGTCGCGGCTCCTGCCTCTTCCGGGGTGGCGGGTGCGCGTGAGGTGTATGAGTGTCCGTTGCCGGAGGACGCGTCGCCCGCGGCTTTCCGTAGGGTCGCCGCGCGGGTGTTGGCCGACCTTCAGGAGTGGCTGGCCTCCGAGAAGTCCGCGTCGTCGCAGTTGGTTGTTGTCACGCGCGGTGCCACCGACGGCGGCGATCTCGGGCATGCGGCTGTGTGGGGTCTGGTGCGTTCGGCGGAGGGTGAGCACCCGGGGCGGTTCGTGCTGGTCGACCTGGAGCCCGGAGCCGAACTCCCGGACGAGGCATTGCGGTTGGACGAGCCGGAGATGTCCGTGCGTGGTGGGGAGTTGCGCGTCGCACGCCTCGCCCGCGTTCCGGTGGCGGCCCCGGCGGCCCCGGTGTGGGATCCGGACGGCACGGTGCTGGTCACCGGTGGTATGAGTGGTCTCGGTGCTCTCGCCGCCCGCCATCTGGTGCGCGCGCATGGTGTGCGGCATTTGGTGTTGACCAGTCGTCGTGGCGAGGATGCGCCCGGTGCGGGCGAACTCGTCGCTGAGTTGGCCGGGGCGGGCGCGAAGGTCGATGTGGCCGCTTGTGATGTGGCTGACCGTGACGCGTTGGCCGGGCTGTTGGCCGAGTATCCGGTGACGGCTGTGGTGCATTCGGCGGGTGTGTTGGATGACGCGTTGCTGGGTGAGTTGACGCCGGAGCGTTTGGACAAGGTCATGCGGCCGAAGGTGGACGCGGCTTGGTATTTGCACGAGTTGACCCGGGACATGGACCTGAGTGCGTTCGTGTTGTTCTCGTCCGTCGCGGGGACTCTTGGTGGTGCTGGTCAGGGCAATTACGCGGCGTCGAACGCGTTCTTGGACGCGCTCGCGGTGCATCGGGTGGCTGTGGGTCTGCCGGGTCTGTCTCTGGGGTGGGGTCCGTGGGAGCGGGTCGGTGGTATGGCTGACCGGTTGAGTGAGGTCGATTTCCAGCGGCTTCGTAGTTCGGGTATGCCGCCGTTGGGTCCGGATGAGGGTTTGGCGTTGTTGGACGCGGCGATGCTTCCGGGTCGTCCGGCGTTGACGTTGCCGGTGCGGTTCGATGTGGCGGTGTTGCGGGCGCAGGCGGAGGCGGGCACGTTGCCGGCGGTGGTCGGTGGGTTGGTGCGTGTTGGTCAGGGTCGGCGTGAGTTGAGCGGTCGGGCCGTGTTGGAGGGTCGTCTCGCTGGTTTGGATGATGCGGAGCGGATGCGGTTGTTGACGGATCTCGTGCGTGGTCATATCGCGCGGGCTCTGGGACATGACGGTGTTGAGGCGGTGACAGCGGAACGTCCGGTGAGTGAGTTGGGTCTGACTTCTTTGGGTGCGGTTGAGTTGCGGAATGTGCTCAATGCCGAGTCGGGTCTGTCGCTGCCGGCGACGTTGGTCTACGACTATCCGAACGCGGTGGCGATCGCGGAGTTGTTGTTGGACGGGCTGCGTCCTGGTGAGGCCGACCAGGCTGGACCGTTGTTGGCGGAGCTGGGCCGGATCGAGGAAGCGTTGGCGAAGCTCGGCGTCGACAACGACGAAGCCCACGCCAAAGTCACCGCCCGACTGGAAGCCGCAACACGCTCGGATCAGGAGCCGATCGCGGTTGTTGGGATGGCGTGTCGTTTTCCTGGTGGTGTCGGGTCGCCCGAGGATCTGTGGGGTTTGGTGGCCGGGGGTCGGGACGCCGTCTCTGGTTTTCCGGAGGATCGCGGGTGGGACTTGGAGCGGGTGTACGACCCGGATTCGGCTCGGGAGAACACCAGCTACGTCAACGAAGGCGGATTCCTGCACGGCGCGGGTGAGTTCGACGCCGGTTTCTTCGGTATCAGCCCTCACGAGTCCCTGCATATGGATCCGCAGCAGCGGTTGTTGCTGGAGACGTCGTGGGAGGCGTTGGAGCGGGCCGGGATCGATCCGACGGCGTTGAAGGGCAGCGCCACGGGTGTGTACGCCGGTCTCGTCTACCACGACTATCCGGGTACGTCGGTGCAGGGGGCTCTCGTTTCGGGGCGGGTGTCGTACTGCCTGGGTTTGGAGGGGCCGGCGTTGACGGTGGACACGGCGTGTTCGTCGTCGCTGGTCACGGTGGATCTGGCGGCTCAGTCGTTGCGCGCGGGCGAGTGCTCGCTCGCGCTGGCGGGCGGCGTCAACGTGATGTCGACCCCGATCACGTTCGTGGAGTTCAGCCGCCAACGGGGCTTGTCCTTGGACGGCCGTTGCAAGTCCTTCGCGGCGGCCGCTGACGGCACCGGCTGGGGCGAGGGTGTCGGCATGTTGGTGTTGGAGCGGTTGTCGGACGCGCGGCGGAACGGGCATCCGGTGTTGGCGGTGGTACGGGGAAGCGCGGTCAACCAGGACGGCGCTTCCAACGGCATCACGGCTCCTAATGGGCCTTCGCAGCGTCGGGTGATTCGGCAGGCGTTGGCGAACGCGGGGTTGTCGGCGTCTGATGTGGATGCGGTTGAGGCGCATGGTACGGGGACGACGTTGGGTGACCCGATCGAGGCGCAGGCGTTGCTCGCGACGTACGGGCAGGGACGCCCGGAGGGCGAGCCGTTGTGGCTGGGTTCGATCAAGTCGAACATCGGGCACACGCAGGCGGCGGCGGGTGTCGCGGGCATCATCAAGGTGGTCGAGGCGATGCGCCACGCCACTCTGCCGAAGACCCTGCACGTGGACGAGCCTTCTCCGCATGTGGACTGGTCTTCGGGTGGCGTGCGGCTGTTGACGGAGTCGCGTGACTGGCCTGCTGTGGAGGGGCGTCCGCGTCGTGCGGGTGTCTCGTCGTTCGGCATCTCCGGCACGAACGCGCACGTGATCATTGAGCAGGCGCCTGACACTCCGGCCGAAGTGTCGGTGGAGCGGCGGGAGTTGCCCGCCGTGCCGCTGGTCGTGTCGGCGAAGTCGCGTGAGGCTTTGGACGCGCAGTTGGAGCGGTTCGGTGCGGTGGAGGGGGCCGCGTTGGACGTGGCGTTCTCGGCGGCGACGGAGCGTGCGGCGTTGGAGTTCCGTGCGGTGCGGGTCGGTGAGCAGACGGTGACCGGGTCGGTCGCCGGGGGGAAGACGGCGTTCCTGTTCACCGGTCAGGGCAGCCAACGGCTGGGTATGGGCCGGGAGTTGTACGAGACGTTCCCCGTCTTCGCGACCGCGTTCGATGAGGCGTGTGCGGTGTTGGACCCGAAGGTCCGTGAGGTGGTGTGGGGTGACGAGGAGGCGCTGGGGCGTACGGAGTTCACGCAGCCCGCGATCTTCGCGCTTGAGGTGGCGCTGTTCCGGTTGGTGCAGTCGTGGGGTGTGAAGGCGGACTTCCTGGCGGGTCATTCCATCGGTGAGGTGGCTGCCGCGCATGTGGCCGGGGTGTTCTCCCTCGAAGACGCGGGTCGGTTGATATCGGCGCGTGGCCGGTTGATGCAGGCGTTGCCGGAGGGGGGCGCGATGCTCGCCCTCCAGGCCACCGAGGAAGAGGTCGTCCCGCATCTGGGTGACGAGGTCGACCTCGCTGCCGTCAACGGGCCGTCGTCCGTGGTGGTTTCGGGTGTGGAGAGGGCGGTGGAGGCGGTTGCGGAGCGGTTCGCGGATCGTAAGCAGACCCGCTTGAAGGTGTCCCACGCGTTCCACTCGCCGCTCATGGACCCGATGTTGGAGGACTTCCGCAAGATCGCGGAGGGCGTCACGTTCAACGAGCCGACGATCCGTCTGACGAAGGACGTGGGTTCGGCGGAGTTCTGGGTCCGGCACGTGCGTGAGGCGGTGCGTTTCGCGGACGACGTACGGCATCTGGAGGCCGAAGGCGTCACCCGCTACCTGGAGTTGGGCCCCGACCGCGTGCTGGCCACCATGGTCGAGCAGACCGTCGACGGCGTGACCGCCGGAGCCACCCTCCACCGTGAACGTCCGGAGACCGAGAGCCTGTTCGCCGGGCTCGGTGCTTTGTGGGCGGCGGGTGTGGGGGTTGATTGGAACGCTGTCTTCGACGGGACCGGCGCTCGGCGTGTTGATCTTCCGACGTATGCGTTTCAGCGTCAGCGGTATTGGGTTGTTGAGGAGCCCAAGGGTGTTGTCGGTGCTGATTCGGTTGAGCACCCTCTGCTGACGGCTTTGGTGGACCTGCCCGAGACCGGCGGCGCTGTCCTCACCGGCCGCCTCTCCCTCGCCACCCACCCCTGGTTGGCTGACCACGAGGCCCACGGGGTCACCGTCGTGCCCGGCCAGGTCTTCGCGGAACTGGCCCTGTTCGCGGCTGAGGAGACCGGTCGTGGTCGTGTCGAGTCGCTCGAACTGCACGCTCCGCTCGTCCTCACCGACACCGACGACGTGCTGACGCTGCGCGTGACTGTTGGTGGTGAGGGTGCTGTCAGTGTGCACGCGCGTGCCGCTGCGGACGACGCCTGGGTACGGCACGCCAGCGGTGAACTGACCGCCGAGCCGGGCGAGTTCGCCTGGCCGCGCGACCCCGACACGTACCAGGCGCTGCTGGCCTCCGCCGCCGAGGCCGCTGGCGCGGCGCCCGTCGACGGCGAGCCGCTGCTCGCGCACGTCTGGCGCGGCGTCGCCGTCGCCACCGGTGCCGACGGCGCCCCGGTTCTGTCGGCCGAGGCGGTCGAGACCCGTGCGCTGACCGGGGTCGAGTTGCGGGCCCGTACTGGTGGGCGTGAGTCTCTTTACCACCTGGATTGGGTCGCGGCTCCTGCCTCTTCCGGGGTGGCGGGTGCGCGTGAGGTGTATGAGTGTCCGTTGCCGGAGGACGCGTCGCCCGCGGCTTTCCGTAGGGTCGCCGCGCGGGTGTTGGCCGACCTTCAGGAGTGGCTGGCCTCGGCCGAGTCCGCGTCGTCGCAGTTGGTCGTTGTCACGCGCGGTGCCACCGACGGCGGCGATCTCGGGCACGCCGCTGTGTGGGGTCTGGTGCGTTCGGCGGAGGGTGAGCACCCGGGGCGGTTCGTGCTGGTCGACCTGGAGCCCGGAGCCGAACTCCCCGACGAGGCATTGCGGTTGGACGAGCCGGAGATGTCCGTGCGTGGTGGGGAGTTGCGCGTCGCACGCCTCGCCCGCGTTCCGGTGGCGGCCCCGGCGGCCCCGGTGTGGGATCCGGACGGCACGGTGCTGGTCACCGGTGGTATGAGTGGTCTCGGTGCTCTCGCCGCCCGCCATCTGGTGCGCGCGCACGGCGTACGGCATTTGGTGTTGACCAGTCGTCGTGGCGAGGATGCGCCCGGTGCGGCTGAACTCGTCGCTGAGTTGGCCGGGGCGGGCGCGAAGGTCGACGTGGCCGCTTGTGATGTGGCTGACCGTGACGCGTTGGCCGGGCTGTTGGCCGAGTATCCGGTGACGGCCGTCGTGCACTCGGCGGGTGTGCTGGACGACGCGCTGCTGGGCGAGTTGACGCCGGAGCGTTTGGACAAGGTCATGCGGCCGAAGGTGGACGCGGCTTGGCATTTGCACGAGTTGACCCGGGACATGGACCTGAGTGCGTTCGTGTTGTTCTCGTCCGTCGCGGGGACTCTTGGTGGTGCTGGTCAGGGCAATTACGCCGCGTCGAACGCGTTCTTGGACGCGCTCGCGGTGCATCGGGTGGCTGCGGGTCTGCCGGGTCTGTCTCTGGGGTGGGGTCCGTGGGAGCGGGTCGGTGGTATGGCTGACCGGTTGAGTGAGGTCGATTTCCAGCGGCTTCGTAGTTCGGGTATGCCGCCGTTGGGTCCGGATGAGGGTTTGGCGTTGTTGGACGCGGCGATGCTTCCGGGTCGTCCGGCGTTGACGTTGCCGGTGCGGTTCGATGTGGCGGTGTTGCGAGCGCAGGCGGAGGCGGGCACGTTGCCGGCGGTGGTCGGTGGGTTGGTGCGTGTTGGTCAGGGTCGGCGCGAGTTGAGCGGTCGGGCCGTGTTGGAGGGTCGTCTCGCTGGTTTGGATGATGCGGAGCGGATGCGGTTGTTGACGGATCTCGTGCGTGGTCATATCGCGCGGGCTCTGGGACATGACGGTGTTGAGGCGGTGACAGCGGAACGTCCGGTGAGTGAGTTGGGTCTGACTTCTTTGGGTGCGGTTGAGTTGCGGAATGTGCTCAATGCCGAGTCGGGTCTGTCGCTGCCGGCGACGTTGGTCTACGACTATCCGAACGCGGTGGCGATCGCGGAGTTGTTGTTGGACGGGCTGCGTCCTGGTGAGGCCGACCAGGCTGGACCGTTGTTGGCGGAGCTGGGCCGGATCGAGGAAGCGTTGGCGAAGCTCGGCGTCGACAACGACGAAGCCCACGCCAAAGTCACCGCCCGACTGGAAGCCGCAACACGCCGGGCGCGGGACGCCCGGAGTGGGGCGGAGACGGACAGCGAGTCCGACAGCGGTCTGGGGTCCGCGTCAGACGATGAGCTGTTCGAGGTGTTGAACAAGGAACTTGGCTTGTCCTGACGGACGCCGCCCGAACATCCTGGACCTCAAGGACGGATTGATTTCGATGTCGAACGGCATGCAGGACGAGCGCCTCCGCGAGTATCTGAGGCTTGCCACCGGCGAATTGCAGCAGACCCGGCGGCGTCTGCGTGAGGTCGAGGACAAGCATCAGGAGCCGATCGCGATCGTTGGGATGGCGTGTCGTTTTCCTGGTGGTGTCGGGTCGCCCGAGGATCTGTGGGGTTTGGTGGCCGGGGGTCGGGACGCCGTCTCTGGTTTTCCGGAGGATCGCGGGTGGGACTTGGAGCGGGTGTACGACCCGGACTCTGCTCGGGACAACACCAGCTACGTCAACGAAGGCGGATTCCTGCACGGCGCGGGTGAGTTCGACGCCGGTTTCTTCGGTATCAGCCCGAACGACGCGCTGGTCATGGATCCGCAGCAGCGGTTGTTGCTGGAGACGTCGTGGGAGGCGTTGGAGCGGGCCGGGATCGATCCGACGGCGTTGAAGGGCAGCGCCACGGGTGTGTACGCCGGTCTCGTCTACCACGACTATCCCGGTGCGTCGGCGCAGGGGGCTCTCGTTTCGGGGCAGGTGTCGTACTGCCTGGGTTTGGAGGGCCCGGCGTTGACGGTGGACACGGCGTGTTCGTCGTCGCTGGTCACGGTGGATCTGGCGGCTCAGTCGTTGCGCGCGGGCGAGTGCTCGCTCGCGCTGGCGGGCGGCGTCAACGTGATGTCGACCCCGACCACGTTCGTGGAGTTCAGCCGCCAACGGGGCTTGTCCTTGGACGGCCGTTGCAAGTCCTTCGCGGCGGCCGCTGACGGCACCGGCTGGGGCGAGGGCGTCGGCATGTTGGTGTTGGAGCGGTTGTCGGACGCGCGGCGGAACGGGCACCCGGTGCTGGCGGTGGTACGGGGAAGCGCGGTCAACCAGGACGGCGCTTCCAACGGCATCACGGCTCCTAACGGGCCTTCGCAGCGTCGGGTGATCCAGCAGGCCCTCGCCAACGCACGTCTCTCCGCCGACCAGGTCGACCTTGTCGACGGGCATGGTACGGGTACGACGTTGGGTGACCCGATCGAGGCGCAGGCGTTGCTCGCGACGTACGGCCAGGACCGTGTGGAGGGCGAGCCGTTGTGGCTGGGTTCGATCAAGTCGAACATCGGGCACACGCAAGCGGCCGCGGGTGTCGCGAGCATCATCAAGGTGGTCGAGGCGATGCGCCACGCCACCCTGCCGAAGACCCTGCACGTGGACGAGCCTTCTCCGCATGTGGACTGGTCTTCGGGTGGCGTGCGGCTGTTGACGGAGTCGCGTGACTGGCCTGCTGTGGAGGGGCGTCCGCGTCGTGCGGGTGTCTCGTCGTTCGGCATCTCCGGCACCAACGCGCACGTGATCATTGAGCAGGCGCCTGACACTCCGGCCGAAGTGTCGGCGGAGCGGCGGGAGTTGCCCGCCGTACCGCTCGTCGCCTCGGCTGGCACGGCCACGGCCCTCGACGCGCAGCTCGAAGGGCTCGCGGCCGTCGAGGAGGAAGCCCTCGACGTGGCGTTCTCGGCGGCGACGGAGCGTGCGGCGTTGGAGTTCCGTGCGGTGCGGGTCGGTGAGCAGACGGTGACCGGGTCGGTCGCCGGGGGGAAGACGGCGTTCCTGTTCACCGGTCAGGGCAGCCAACGGCTGGGTATGGGCCGGGAGTTGTACGAGACGTTCCCCGTCTTCGCGACCGCGTTCGATGAGGCGTGTGCGGTGTTGGACCCGAAGGTCCGCGAGGTGGTGTGGGGTGACGAGGAGGCGCTGGGGCGTACGGAGTTCACGCAGCCCGCGATCTTCGCGCTTGAGGTGGCGCTGTTCCGGTTGGTGCAGTCGTGGGGTGTGAAGGCGGACTTCCTGGCGGGTCATTCCATCGGTGAGGTGGCTGCCGCGCATGTGGCCGGGGTGTTCTCCCTCGAAGACGCGGGTCGGTTGATATCGGCGCGTGGCCGGTTGATGCAGGCGTTGCCGGAGGGGGGCGCGATGCTCGCCCTCCAGGCCACCGAGGAAGAGGTCGTCCCGCATCTGGGTGACGAGGTCGACCTCGCTGCCGTCAACGGGCCGTCGTCCGTGGTGGTTTCGGGTGGAGAGAAGGGTGTGGAGGCGGTCGCGGAGCGGTTCGCGGATCGTAAGCAGACCCGCTTGAAGGTCTCGCACGCGTTCCACTCGCCGCTCATGGACCCGATGTTGGAGGACTTCCGCAAGATCGCGGAGGGCGTCACGTTCAACGAGCCGACCATCCGTCTGACGAAGGACGTGGGTTCGGCCGACTTCTGGGTCCGGCACGTACGGGAGGCGGTGCGTTTCGCGGACGACGTACGGCACCTGGAGGCCGAAGGCGTCACCCGCTACCTGGAGTTGGGCCCGGACGCTGTTCTGGCCGCCATGGTCCGGCAGATCGCCGACGACGCCACGGCGGGCGCGGTGCTGCGCCGTGAACGTCCGGAGACCGAGAGCCTGTTCGCCGGGCTCGGCGCCCTGTGGACCGCGGGCGTACGCGTCGACTGGAACGCTGTCTTCGACGGCCGCGGCGCCCGCCGCGTCGACCTCCCCACGTACCCGTTCGAGCACAAGCGGTACTGGCTGAAATCAACTGGCCAAGAGGACGCCCCGTACCACCCGCTGCTGGAAGCCGCAATCGCTGTCGCGGGCTCTGACGAGATGGTGCTCGTGGGACGGTTGTCGGTCGGGGCACAGCCCTGGCTCGCTGACCACGTCGTCGCCGGCAACGTCATCTTTCCCGGTACAGGTTTCGTCGAGCTCGTCGTGCGCGCGGGTGATGAGGTCGGCTGCGGTCGTGTCGGCGAGTTGACCATCCACCAGCCGATGGTCCTCAGCCCACACGGCGCCACCTCCGTACAGGTCGTGGTCGGCGCCGGCGACGCGTCGGGCAGTCGCCCGGTGACGGTGTACTCGCGCGCCCAAGATGCGCTCGACCTGCCCTGGAACGAGCACGCCACCGGCCTGTTGACCGCCGGTGGTCAGGGCACCGGGAGTGACCTGACCGCCTGGCCCCCGCCCGGGGCCGAACCGTTGGACCTGGACACCGACAGCCTGTACGCCGAAATGGCCGGAGCGGGCATGCGCTTCGGGCCGACGTTCCGGGGCGTACGGGCTGGTTGGCGCCTTGGCGACGACGTGTACGCCGAGGTCAGCCCGCCGGAGGATATCGAGGCGGACGTGTACGGACTGCACCCGGCACTGCTCGACGCCGGCCTGCACCTGATCGCCCTGTCCCCCGCGGGTGCCGGGCAGACGGCCATGGTGCCGTTCTCCTGGTCGGGCGTGGAGTTGCACGCCTCCGGCGCTCGCGCTCTGCGCGTGCGCATCAGCTCTCGCCAGGACGGCGTGGTCGCCCTGGCTTTCGCGGACGAGACCGGTTCGCCCGTCGCGACGGTTGATTCGTTGATGTCGCGGCCCGTCGCGGACGTGCAGGCCACGGTGCGTACAGAGCCGCTGTACCGTGTCGCGCTCACCCCGGTGCCCGTGACCGCCGACGCCTCCGAACTGCCAGACGGCACCGAGGTCCTACGTGTCGTGGGAGGCACGGACGTGCGCGCCGCGCTGAACGAGGTGCTGGTGGCGCTCCAATCCGCTGAGGGCCGCCTCGCCGTGGTCACGCGCGGCGCCGTACCGGGTGAGGGGGAGGACGTCGCCGACCTGGCCGCCGCCGCCGTGTGGGGTCTGGTGCGCAGCGCGCAGACGGAGGACCCCGATCGCTTCGTGTTGGTCGATCTCGACCCCGGCACCGACACGGGTGCCGCCGAGGACCGGGGGGTCGCGCTGGCCCTGGCGTGCGGTGAGCCGCGCTGCGTCGTACGGGGCGACGCCGTGTACGCGCCTCGGCTCGCCCGCATGCCTGCGCTGACCGCGGGATCCGACGGCGCAACCGATCCCGTCACAGGGGCCGGCGCGTCCTTCGGCGACAGCGTGCTGATCACTGGTGGTCTCGGCATGCTGGGCGGGCTTGTGGCGCGGCACCTCGTTACCGCGTATGACGTACGCCATTTGCTGCTGACCGGTCGTAAGGGTGCCGAGACGCCAGGAGCGGCCGAGCTGGTCGATGAACTGACGGAGCTGGGCGCTCAGGTCGAAGTTGCCGCGTGCGACGTTTCCGACCGTGACGCGCTGGCCGGATTGCTCAAGGACCGCAGGCTCACTGGTGTCGTGCACGCCGCGGGTGTCTTGGACGACGGGGTCATCGGATCGCTGACGCCGGAGCGTCTGGACCGGGTGTTGCGCCCGAAGTCGGATGCGGCATTGCACTTGCACGAGCTGACCCGCGGCATGGACTTGAGCGCGTTCGTACTGTTCTCATCCGCGGCCGGTGTCATCGGCTCCCCGGGGCAGGGCAACTACGCGGCTGCCAACGCCTATCTGGACGCTCTCGCCCAGCACCGCAAAGCTCTCGGCCTGCCCGCGCAGTCCCTCACATGGGGCCCGTGGGCTACCGACTCGGGCATGGCGGGCCAGCTCGATGAGGCCGACCGCTCCAGGATGGGGCGAGGAGGCGTGCTGTCACTCACGGTCAACGAGGGACTTGAGTTGTTCGACGCGGCCGTCCGCGCGGACGAAACCGTGGCCGTGCCCCTGAAGCTGGACCTCGCGGCCGTACGCGCCGGTGGTGTCGTCCCCGAGCTGCTGCGTGGCCTCGTTCCCGTGGTGATGCGCGGTGCCGCCCAGACGGGTGCCGACGCGGACGGCCTGCGCGCGCGGCTGGCCGGACTGACAGCGGAGCAGCAGCTGGACACCGTGATGACTCTCGTCCGGTCCCAGGTCGCGACCAACCTCGGCTACGAGGGAGCGGAGGCCGTCGACCCGGACCGGGCGTTCCGCGACCTCGGGGTGGACTCCCTGGCCGCGATGGAGCTGCGTAACGGCCTGAGCCAGGCAACGGGCGTACGGCTCCCGGTCACCCTCGTCTTCGACTACCCGACGTGCACCGACCTCACCCGCCACCTCCTGGAGGAGGTTTCCGGCTCGGTGCACGGTGCTTCCGCTGCGGAGGTCGCGAAGCCGGGTGTCGAGAGCGACCCCATCGTGATCGTCGGTATGGCCTGCCGCTATCCGGGCGAGGTGAACTCGCCCGAGGATCTGTGGCGGCTGGTGGACGGAGGCACGGACGCCATCTCGCCGTTCCCCTCGAACCGTGGCTGGAACATGGGTCGGATCTTCGACCCGACCGGCACGCGACCCCGTACGAGCTACGTCGACCATGCCGGATTCCTGCACGACGCGGGTGACTTCGACGCCGCGTTCTTCGGTATCAGCCCGAACGAAGCGCTGACCATGGATCCGCAGCAGCGGTTGTTGCTGGAGACGTCCTGGGAGGCGCTGGAGCGGGCCGGGATCGACCCGACGGTGTTGAAGGGCAGCGCCACGGGTGTGTACGCCGGTGTGATGTACCACGACTACACGTACAACAGCAGCACCGGTGCCATCGCCTCCGGGCGGGTGTCGTACTGCCTGGGTTTGGAGGGGCCGGCGTTGACGGTGGACACGGCATGTTCATCGTCGCTGGTCGCCCTCGACCTCGCAGTCAAGGCGCTGCGCTCGGGGGAGTGCTCACTCGCACTGGCGGGCGGTGTGGCCGTGATGGCCGCACCCGACAACTTCGTGGAGTTCAGTGAGCAGAAGGGCCTGTCGCGCGACGGTCGTTGCAAGTCGTATGCCGCGGCCGCTGACGGCACCATCTGGGCTGAGGGTGTCGGCATGCTCGTGGTGGAGCGGTTGTCGGACGCGCGGCGGAACGGGCACCCGGTGGTGGCGGTGGTGCGGGGGAGTGCGGTCAATCAGGACGGCGCTTCCAATGGGTTGACGGCTCCCAACGGGCCTTCGCAGCGCCGGGTGATTCGGCAGGCGTTGGCGAACGCGGGGTTGTCGGCGTCCGATGTCGCTCTTGTCGAGGGGCATGGTACGGGGACGACGTTGGGTGACCCGATCGAGGCGCAGGCGTTGCTCGCGACGTACGGGCAGGGACGCCCGGAGGGCGAGCCGTTGTGGCTGGGTTCGATCAAGTCGAACATGGGGCACACGCAGGCGGCGGCGGGTGTCGCGGGCATCATCAAGGTGGTCGAGGCGATGCGGCATGGTGTCATGCCGAGGACGTTGCACGTGGATGAGCCCTCGCCGCACATCGAGTGGGACGCGGGCGACGTTGAGCTGTTGACGGAGTCGCGTGACTGGCCTGCTGTGGAGGGGCGTCCGCGTCGTGCGGGTGTCTCGTCGTTCGGCATCTCCGGCACCAACGCGCACGTGATCATTGAGCAGGCGCCTGACACTCCGGCCGAAGTGTCGGTGGAGCGGCGGGAGTTGCCCGCCGTGCCGCTGGTCGTGTCGGCGAAGTCGCGTGAGGCTTTGGACGCGCAGTTGGAGCGGTTCGGTGCGGTGGAGGGGGCCGCGTTGGACGTGGCGTTCTCGGCGGCGACGGAGCGTGCGGCGTTGGAGTTCCGTGCGGTGCGGGTCGGTGAGCAGACGGTGACCGGGTCGGTCGCCGGGGGGAAGACGGCGTTCCTGTTCACCGGTCAGGGCAGCCAACGGCTGGGTATGGGCCGGGAGTTGTACGAGACGTTCCCCGTGTTCGCTGCCGCCTTCGATGAGGCGTGTGCGGTGTTGGACCCGAAGGTCCGTGAGGTGGTGTGGGGTGACGAGGAGGCGCTGGGGCGTACGGAGTTCACGCAGCCCGCGATCTTCGCGCTTGAGGTGGCGCTGTTCCGGTTGGTGCAGTCGTGGGGTGTGAAGGCGGACTTCCTGGCGGGTCATTCCATCGGTGAGGTGGCTGCCGCGCATGTGGCCGGGGTGTTCTCCCTCGAAGACGCGGGTCGGTTGATATCGGCGCGTGGCCGGTTGATGCAGGCGTTGCCGGAGGGGGGCGCGATGCTCGCCCTCCAGGCCACCGAGGAAGAGGTCGTCCCGCATCTGGGTGACGAGGTCGACCTCGCTGCCGTCAACGGGCCGTCGTCCGTGGTGGTTTCGGGTGTGGAGAGGGCGGTGGAGGCGGTTGCGGAGCGGTTCGCGGATCGTAAGCAGACCCGCTTGAAGGTGTCCCACGCGTTCCACTCGCCGCTCATGGACCCGATGTTGGAGGACTTCCGCAAGATCGCGGAGGGCGTCACGTTCAACGAGCCGACGATCCGTCTGACGAAGGACGTGGGTTCGGCGGAGTTCTGGGTCCGGCACGTACGGGAGGCGGTGCGTTTCGCGGACGACGTACGGTATCTGGAGGCCGAAGGCGTCACCCGCTACCTGGAGTTGGGCCCCGACCGCGTGCTGGCCACCATGGTCGAGCAGACCGTCGACGGCGTGACCGCCGGAGCCACCCTCCACCGTGAACGTCCGGAGACCGAGACCCTGTTCGCGGGCCTCGGCGCCCTGTGGACCGCGGGCGTACGCGTCGACTGGAACGCCGTGTTCGACGGGACCGGCGCCCGCCGCGTCGACCTCCCGACCTACGCCTTCCAACGCCATACGTACTGGATCGAGTCCGGAACCGGACAGGAGACGACTGGGCATCCGCTGTTGGACACCGCAGTCGTCGTCGCGGGCGCCGATCAAACCGTGTTGACCGGCCGGCTGTCGGTCGGGGCACAGCCGTGGCTGGCGGAGCACACCGTCGCGGGCAACGTCATCTTCCCCGGCACAGGCTTCGTCGAGCTGGCCGTTCATGCGGGTGACGAGGTCGGCTGCGGCCGTATCGATGACCTGATCATTGAGACCCCGCTCGTCCTCAGCGCGAAGGGGGCCACGTCCGTGCAGGTCGTGGTCGACGCGGAGGACGAGTCGGGCCACCGCGACGTCGAGGTGTACTCCCGCCCGGAGGACGACCTGAATCAGCCGTGGCTCCGCCACGCCGCTGGCAAGGTCACCCCCGGTGCGGTCGGCATCGCCGACTCCGCAGCGCTGGCACAGTGGCCGCCGCCGCTGGCGGACGCGGTGGACGTGAGTGGCCTGTACGAGGCGCTGGCTGAGAGCGGGTTGGAGTACGGTCCGGCGTTCCAGGGGCTGAAGTCGGCCTGGCGACGCGGCGACGAACTGTTCGCCGAGATCGTGCTGTCCGGCGCCCCCGGCCTGTTCGGGCTGCATCCGGCCCTCTTGGACGCGGCTCTGCACACGATTCCGTTGCTGTCCGACGAGGAACGCGTCGTGCTGCCGTTCTCCTGGTCGGGCGTGGAGTTGCATGCCACCGGCGCCGCCTCCCTGCGGGTACGGGTGACGCCCACGGGCCAGGACCAGGTGAAGGTCGAAGCCGCGGACGGAGCGGGTCAGCCCGTGTTCTCCGCCGAGACCCTCACACTGCGCCCGCTGTCGGGGCAGTCAGTGACCCGTGTCGACTCGCTCTACCAGGTGGATTGGCTGTCCGTGACGTCCGCGGACGCCGCGATGCCGGAAGACCTGCACGTGTGGCATCCCGAGGGGAACAGCGACGGTGCCGGTGTACTGAGCACACTGCATTCCCTGCTCCAGCTGTTGCAGGAGGAGAGCGGCCCGCTGGCCGTGGTGACTCGCGGTGCCGTACAGGTCGACGATGAGGCCGTCACCGACCTGGCCGGTGCGGCTGCCTGGGGCTTGGTGCGTAGCGTTCAGGCGGAAGATCCCGACCGAGTGTTCCTCGTGGACGTGGCCGGTGTGCCCGACGGCGCCGAGAACGAGGCGATCAGGCTCGCGCTGGCGTCAGGCGAGCCGCAGGTGGCCGTACGGGACGGCAAGACGTATGTGCCTCGGCTGCGACCCGCCACGATCACGGAGGCCGAGCCGTCGTCGGTCTACGGCGACGAGGTGTTGATCACCGGTGCGTCGGGTTCCCTCGGTGGGCTGGTCGCCCGGCACCTGGTGAGGGAGCACGGCGTGCGCCGTCTGCTGCTCACCAGCCGCCGCGGCCCGGCCGCTCCAGGCGCCACGGGGCTGGTGGACGAGCTGACGGGTCTCGGCGCCGAGGTCGAGTTCGCCGCGTGCGACGTCTCCGATCGCGAGGCGTTGGCCGCCCTGCTCAAGGGACGCAGGCTCACCGGCGTCGTGCATGCCGCGGGTGTGCTGGACGACGGCCTGATCGCGTCGCTCACGCCTGAGCGGCTTGACCGTGTAGTGGTCCCCAAGGCGTTGGCCGCCCTCAACCTGCATGAGCTGACCCGCGACATGGACCTGGGAGCGTTCGTACTGTTCTCCTCGACCTCCGGTGTCCTCGGGGCGCCGGGCCAGGCCAATTACGCGGCTGCCAACACCCTGCTGGACGCGCTCGCCCAGCACCGCCGCGCCGAGGGCCTGCCGGCACAGTCCCTCGCCTGGGGCCTGTGGTCCACCGAGGCCGGTATGGGTGGTGAGCTGGCGGACGAGAACCGACAGCGTATGGATCGCACGGGCGTCGTCGGCCTCACCGCTGACGAGGGGCTGCGACTCCTGGACGCGGCGGGAGCCCTGGACAAGGCCCTGCTGGTGCCGCTGAGCCTCAACACCCAGTCGCTCGACCCGGCTGAGGTACCCGCGATTCTGCGAGGTCTGGTTCGTGGTTCGACACGGCGCGTGGTGTCGGCGGACAGCGCGGGAGGTGCTGATGGGCTTCGGCAGCGGATGGTGTCGCTTCCCGCTGACAAGCGGTACGACGAGCTGCTGCGGATCGTGCGTACGATCGCGGCAGGCATCCTCGGGCATGCCGGTCCGGGGGCCATCGAGCCGGAGCGTGCCTTCGGCGACCTCGGGTTCGACTCGCTGGGCGCGGTGGAGTTCCGCAACACCGTGAACGGGGAGACCGGGCTGCGGCTACCGCCCTCGCTGATCTTCGACTATCCCAACCCCAGGGTGCTGGCCGAATACCTCCTGGAGGAACTCGCGCCCGACGACGCCGACGGTACGGGTGACGAGGAGGAGACGGTACGCCGACTGCTCCAAACGATCTCCCTGAACCGACTGCACGACGCGGGAATCATGGACACCCTCCTGGAGCTCGCCGGTGCCGCGCCCGCGCGCGCCGTGGCCGAGGAAGCCGCTCCGGAGCAGGAATCCATCGACGCGATGGACATGGACGCCCTGATCAGCATGGCGCTCCAGGACACCGACCTGGACGACGCGACGCGAGAAGCCTGAGGACACGATGGCGGAGAACGACCAGAAACTCGTGGCGGCGCTGCGCGCGTCGCTCAAGGAGACCGAGGAACTGCGCGCACGCAACCGCGCGTTGCAGGCCGCCTCGCGTGAACCCATCGCGATCGTGGCGATGAGCTGCCGTTACCCCGGCGCCGACTCGCCCGAGGAGTTGTGGCGTCTGGTCGCCGACGGGCTGGACGCCGTGTCGCAGTTCCCGACCGATCGAGGTTGGGACGAAGCCGCGATCTACGATCCGGAGCCGGGACGGCCTGGCAAGACGTACTCGCGCGAGGGCTCGTTCCTGCACGACGCGGCTGATTTCGACGCGGAGTTCTTCGGTATCAGCCCGAACGACGCGCTGGTCATGGATCCGCAGCAGCGGTTGTTGCTGGAGACGTCGTGGGAGGCGTTGGAGCGGGCCGGGATCGACCCGACGGTGTTGAAGGGCAGCGCCACGGGTGTCTTCGCCGGGATGATGTACCACGACTACACGTACAACAACAGCTCCGGCGCCATCGCCTCCGGCCGTGTCGCGTACACCCTCGGTCTCCAGGGCCCGGCGGTCACGGTGGACACGGCGTGCTCGTCGTCGCTGGTCGCCTTGAACTGGGCGATCCAGTCGCTGCGTTCGGGCGAGTGCACCCTCGCACTCGTGGGTGGTGTGGCGGTGATGGCGACGCCCGATACCTTCATCGAGTTCAGTCACCAGCGCGGCCTCGCCTCTGACGGTCGTTGCAAGTCCTTCGCGGCGGCCGCTGACGGTACCGGCTGGGGTGAGGGTGTCGGCGTGCTCGTGGTGGAGCGGTTGTCGGACGCGCGGAGGCACGGGCATCCGGTGCTGGCGGTGGTGCGGGGTACGGCCACCAACCAGGATGGCGCCAGTAATGGCATGACGGCTCCCAACGGGCCTTCGCAGCGCCGGGTGATCCAGCAGGCCCTCGCCAACGCACGTCTCTCCGCCGACCAGGTCGACCTTGTCGAGGGGCATGGTACGGGTACGACGTTGGGTGACCCGATCGAGGCGCAGGCGTTGCTCGCGACGTACGGCAAGGACCGTGCGGGGGGCGAGCCGTTGTGGCTGGGTTCGATCAAGTCGAACATGGGGCACACGCAGGCGGCGGCGGGTGTCGCGGGGATCATCAAGGTGGTCGAGGCGATGCGGCATGGTGTCATGCCGAGGACGTTGCACGTGGATGAGCCCTCGCCGCAGGTCGACTGGTCTTCGGGCGGGGTGCGGCTGCTGACGGAGGCTCGTGAGTGGCCTGCTGTGGAGGGGCGTCCGCGCCGTGCGGGTGTCTCGTCGTTCGGCATCTCCGGCACGAACGCGCACGTGATCATCGAGGAGGCCGTGCCCACGGCGGAGTCGGGCACCGGGGAAGTGGCGGCACCGTACTCCGTAGCCGACCGGTTGCTGTGGCCCGTCTCCGCTCGTAGCCAGGAAGCCCTGCGTGCCCAGGCCGAGCGGCTGCACACCCACGTCGCACAGCGGCCGGAACTGCCCCCGGCGGACGTCGGCCTGTCCCTCGGCGTCGGCCGCGCCGCGCACGAGCACCGTGCGGTGATCGTGGCGAAGGACCGTACGACGCTGCTGGCAGGTCTCGAGGCGCTGGCAGAGGGCGACACGGCACCGGCGGTCGTCACGGGCAAGAAGCACGAGGGCAAGACGGCGTTCCTGTTCACGGGGCAGGGGAGCCAACGGCTGGGTATGGGCCGGGAGTTGTACGAGACGTTCCCCGTGTTCGCGTCCGCGTTCGACGAGGCGTGTGGGGTGTTGGACCCGAAGGTCCGTGAGGTTGTGTGGGGTGATGAGGAGGCGCTGGGGCGTACGGAGTTCACGCAGCCCGCGATCTTCGCGCTTGAGGTGGCGCTGTTCCGGCTGGTCGAATCCTGGGGCGTACGGCCGGACTTCCTGGCGGGTCACTCCATCGGCGAGGTGGCCGCCGCGCACGTGGCCGGGGTGTTCTCGTTGGAGGACGCGGGTCGGTTGATATCGGCGCGCGGACGTCTGATGCAGGCGCTCCCGGAGGGTGGCGCGATGCTCGCGCTCCAGGCCACCGAGGCCGAGGTCGCCCCGCACCTGGGTGACGAGGTGGGGTTGGCTGCCGTCAACGGGCCGTCGTCCGTGGTGGTTTCGGGTGGGGAGAAGGCCGTGGAGGCGGTCGCGGAGCGGTTCGCGGACCGTAAGCAGACGCGGTTGAAGGTCTCCCACGCGTTCCATTCGCCGTTGATGGACCCGATGTTGGAGGACTTCCGGAAGGTCGCGGAGACGGTCGCCTTCAACGAGCCGACGATCCGTCTGACGAAGGATGTGGGTTCGGCCGACTTCTGGGTCCGGCACGTACGGGACGCGGTGCGCTTCGCGGACGACGTACGGCTCCTGGAGTCCGAAGGTGTGACGCGTTACCTGGAGTTGGGTCCGGACGCCGTCCTGGCCGCCATGGTCCGGCAGACCGCCGACGACGCAACCGTCGTGGCCGCCCTGCGCCGTGACCGTCCCGAGGCCGAGCTTCTGCTCACCGCGGTGGCCCGACTGCACGTCGCGGGTTCCTCGCCCGACTGGCCCGCCTTCTACGCGGTCCACGGCGCCCGCCGCGTCGACCTGCCGACCTACGCCTTCCAGCACCGTCGGTACTGGCTGGCGGAACCGCTGGAGGTCGGGGGCGGCAATGCGGCGTCGATGGGCCTCACCTCCTTCGACCACCCACTGGTGAACGCCGAGACGGTCGTGCCCGGCGCCGACATGGTGGTCTTCACCGGGCGCCTCTCCACGGACACCCACCCCTGGCTGGCCGATCACGTCGTGCTCGGCGCGACGCTGCTGCCCGGTACGGCGTTCGTCGAACTAGCCGTACGCGCGGGCGACCGCATCGGTTGTCGTGCCCTGGATGAACTTACGCTGCACGCGCCGCTGGTCCTCCCGGAGGGCACCGGCGTACGGCTGCGGCTGGTCGTCGGCGCCCCCGTCGACGACGACGGTCGCCGTCCCGTGACCGTGCATTCCCACTCTGAGGACGGTGACCACGAGCCTGCGTGGACGCTGCACGCCGAGGGTGTCCTGGGGCCTGACGCCGCCGCCCCGGAGCGCTTCGACGTGACGCAGTGGCCGCCCGACGGCGCCGCCTCCCTCACCGGGAGCGGCGTGTACGACGGTCTCGTCGACCTTGGATTCGAATACGGCCCGGCCTTCCAAGGGCTCAGGGGCGCATGGAAGTCCGGCGGTGAGACGTTCGCGGAGGTGGTATTGGACGACGAGGTCGACGCCGAGCGGTTCGTGCTGCACCCGGCGCTCCTCGACTCGGCCCTGCACGCGTTGATGCTCGACGCGGGTGAGGACGACGGGCCGTCGCTGCCGTTCGCCTGGAAGGGGGTCCGCGTTCACGCCGCCGGTGCCAGGGCGGCACGCGTACGACTGACGCCACGTGGTGAGAGCGGTATGGGGATCATCCTCGTCGACTCCGACGGTCGCTCCGTTCTCTCCGTGGATTCCCTGGTGTCGCGTGAGGTCTCGGCCGAGCAACTCGCGTCGGCCGGTTCCGGGCCCGCCGACTCGCTGTTCCACATCGACTGGAGCCCGGTGGCCGCGACCGCCGACGCGTCCGACACGGAGTGGACGGTCGTCACCGACCTCGCCGAGCTGACCGGGGACGTGCCCGGCACGGTCGCGCTGGAACTGTCCCCCGGTACCGGCGATCTCGCCGCGGATGTCAGAGCGGTCAGCGGCACGGTGTTGCGCGCGGTGCAGGACTGGTTGGCGGAGGAGCGCTTCGCGGGCCGTCGGTTGGTCGTGGTCACCCGTGGCGCGACCGACGGCACCGACCTGGCGCAGGCCACTGCCTGGGGTCTCGTACGGGCCGCGCGGGCGGAGGACTCCGAACGCTTCACGCTGTACGACGCCGATCCCGGCACCGATGCGGCGGCCCGTGTCGACGAGGCTTTCGCACGTGCGGTCGCCTCCGGTGAGCCCGAGCTGCGTATCCGCGGTGGTGCGCTTCAGGTGCCGCGTCTGGCACGTGCCGGGACACCACCCTCGGGAGCGGACGCACCCGCCTGGGATCGAGCGGGCCCTGTGCTGATCACCGGCGGTACGGGCGGGCTCGGCGCGCTCGTCGCCCGCCATCTCGTGGTCGAGCACGGCGTCCGCGACCTCTTGCTGACCAGCCGTCGTGGCCCTGCGGCGGAGGGTGCGGAGGAGTTGCGACGGGAGCTGACCGGGCTGGGGGCCACCGTCGAGATCGCCAAGTGTGACGTGGCGGACCGTGAGGCAGTACGGGCCCTGTTGGCCGGTCGCGCGCCCGGTTCCGTCGTCCACACGGCCGGTGTACTGGCCGACGCGATGATCTCCAACCAGACGGAGCACGGCTTCGAGCAGGTGTTGCGACCCAAGGTCGACGGAGCTCTGCACCTGCACGAGTTGACCCGCGGCCACGATCTCGCCGCTTTCGTCCTCTTCTCGTCGTCCGCGGGCGTGCTCGGCTCGGCCGGGCAGGGGAACTACGCTGCGGCCAACACCTTCCTGGACGCGCTTGCTGTGCACCGTCGTGCCGAGGGGCTGCCCGCGCAGTCCCTCGCGTGGGGATTGTGGGGCGATGACGGCGGCATGGGGGGCGCCCTGGCCGATGCCGACCGCCGCCGTATGGCGCGCCAGGGTGTGCCCGTGCTGACGTCCGTCGACGGCCTCGCGCTGTTTGACGCCGCGTGCACCCGTCCCGAGGCCGTACTGGTCCCGATGGGACTCGACCTGCGAGTGCTGCGGAGCGGCGACGCCGGGGATCTCCCGGTGCTGCTGCGCGGTCTGGTGCCCGCCACCAGGCGTCGTGCAGCGGGCGGTGATCCGGAGGTGTTGCGGCGCGAGCTGGCAGCGATGTCGGCCGAGCGGCGTGAAGAGGCCGTGCGCGACCTGGTGCTCACCCTCTCCGCGACGCTGCTCGGGCACGCCGGACCGGGCGACGTGGACCCCGACCGTGACTTCCTGGAGTCCGGCTTCGACTCGCTCAGCGCGATGGAGCTCCGCACCTCGCTGAACACCGCCACCGGCCTGAGCCTGCCGCCGATGGCGGTGTTCGACAACAAGAATCCGACGCACCTCGCGCGCGCCGTCGTGGAACATCTGGAGTCGGGGTCCGTCGCCGTCCCCGAGACGCGTACGGACACCGCCGACGACGTGACCGATATGTTCCGGCAGGCCATCGCGGACCACAAGACGCAGGAGGGGCTGAACCTCATGGCGTCGGTTGCGGCGCTGCGGCCACGCTTCGCCACCGTGGAGGAGTTGGAGCACAAGCCGCAGGCCGTACGAATGGCCGATGGCCCCGCCCGTACCCGACTCATCTGCCTGGCGACACCGATGGCCGTCGGCGGTGTGCACCAGCACGCGCGGCTCGGCGCCGAGTTCCGGGAGGTGCGGCCCACGTACGCGATGCCGCTGCCCGGCTTCGCCGCGGGTGAGCCATTGCCGGACTCCGTCGAGGTGCTGTCCCGCGTGTTGGCGGACGCGGTGCTGGCCGCTGCGGACGGTGAGCCGTTCGTGTTGCTCGGCTACTCCTCGGGTGGGATCATCGCCCACATCCTCGCCCGCTACCTGGAGGAGCTGGGTGGCCCCCGGCCCGCCGGCCTGGTCCTCGTCGACACGTTCCGCGTCGAGGACACCGCGATGAAGGTGGGCCTCAACCAACTCCTGCGGGAAGTGCTGATGATGGAGGACACCTTCGGGCGGTACGATGCCGCGCGACTTTCGGCCATGCGCCAGTATTTCGATGTGCTGGGCGGCTTCGACCCCGTGAAGCTGGATGCCCCGGCTCTGTTCGTCCAGGCGTCCGAGCCGTTCGTCGCGCCTCCCGAGGGAGTCGACCCGGCCGACATGCGGGCACGGCCGTGGGACCCGGATCATGTGCTGCGCACCGTCGAAGGCAACCATTTTTCGCTCGCGCAGGAGCAGGCTTCGGTGACTGCACGCACCATCGACGAGTGGCTGGGGACGCTCGACTGACCGGTCTCATGTCGGCACCGGCCCGGTGCCGACACCCTCAGGGGCCCCACGCCGCACGCGCGCGGGGAAGCGCTGCCGAGAACACGAACTTAGGTGACTGAAGAGATGTCCACGACGCCCACGGTCAAGGGGACCATCCCTTTCCGGGAGCACAAGACCTGGTTTCGCGTGAGCGGACGATCCGATGAGGGCCGTCCGGCGCTCGTCGTCGTGCACGGAGGCCCCGGCAGCACGCACGACTACCTGATCGGCCTCTCCGTCTTCGCCGAACGCGGCTGGAACGTCGTGCACTACGACCAGATCGGGAGTGGCGGCTCCACGCACCTGCCGGATGCCGACCCGGAATTCTGGAACCCGCAGTTGTTCTTCGACGAGCTGGACAACCTGCTGCGTACTCTCGACATCACGGACTACGTCCTCTTCGGGCAGTCCTGGGGCGGCCTTCTCGCGGCCTGGCACGCCTCGACCCGTCCGCCAGGGCTGCGTGGCCTGGTCATCGCGGACTCGCCGGCGTCCTACCCGCTATGGCTGTCGGAGATGAAGGTGCTGCGCTCGCAGCTGCCGCCCGGCGTGGACGAGACGCTGCTGCGTCATGAGGCGGCGGGTACCACCGAGAGCGACGAGTACCGCGAGGCGATGCAGGTCTTCTACGCCAGGCACGCCTGCCGGCTCGACCCGTGGCCGCCGGAGCTGATGGCGACCTTCATCGAGGCGAACTCCGATCTGACGGTGTACAGCACCATGAACGGCCCCAACGAGTTCCATGTCATCGGCAGCCTGCGCGACTGGGGTGTGATCGAGTACCTGCCCTCGATCGACGTGCCGACGCTGATCCTCTCCGGTCGATACGACGAGGCCACCCCGGTCACCGTGCAGCCCTACAAGGACCTCATCCCCGACTCCCACTGGGAGATCTTCGAGGAATCCAGTCACGTCCCCCACCTCGAGGAACCGGAGCGCTTCTACCAGGTGCTCGGCGCATATCTTGACAAGGTCGGCGCGAACGGCGCTCCGACCACGACGGTGAACGGAGGCTGAGCCGGCGGTGGATGCGAACGTCGAGGAGATCGTCGAGGCCCTGCGCGGCTCGCTGGTCGAGAACGAGCGGCTGCGCAAGGACAACGAGAGCCTGCGCGCCGGTGCCAGCGCGGCGGCCGAGCCCATCGCGATCATCGGTATGGCCTGCCGTTTCCCCGGCGGCGTCGCCTCACCCGAGGACCTGTGGGAGCTGGTCGCGGAGGGCCGCGACGCCATCGGCCCGTTCCCCGCGGACCGCGGCTGGGACCTGAGCGCGGTCTACGACCCGGAGCCCGGCAAGCCCGGCAAGAGCTACGTCCGGCACGGCGGGTTCCTGTACGAGGCCGGGGAGTTCGACCCCGAGTTCTTCGGCATCAGCCCCCGCGAGGCCCTGTCCATGGACCCGCAGCAGCGGCTGCTGCTGGAGGTCAGCTGGGAGGCCATGGAGCGCGCCGGGGTCGACCCGGCGTCGCTGCGGGGCACCCGTACGGGCGTGTTCGCCGGTGCGATGTACCACGACTACGGCATCACCAGCAGTGACGGCAGCCTCGTCTCCGGCCGCGTCGCGTACACCCTGGGCCTGGAGGGCCCGGCGATCACCGTCGACACGGCCTGCTCGTCGTCGCTCGTCGCCATGCAGTGGGCCGCTCAGGCCCTGCGTACGGGGGAGTGCACCCTCGCGCTGGCGGGTGGCGTCAGCGTCATGGCGACCCCCGAGACGTTCATCGAGTTCAGCGAGCAGCGCGGCCTGTCGCCCGACGGCCGCTGCCGCGCGTACTCCTCCGGCGCCGACGGCACCGGCTGGGGCGAGGGCTCCGGCATGCTGCTGCTGGAGACGCTCTCCGAGGCGAAGCGGAACGGGCACCCCGTGCTCGCCGTCGTCAAGGGCATGGCGGTCAACCAGGACGGGGCGTCGAACGGCTTCACCGCGCCCAACGGCCCCTCGCAGCGCCGCGTCATCAAGCAGGCGCTCGCCTCGGCCGGGCTGAAGGCCGCCGACGTGGACCTCATGGAGGGCCACGGCACCGCCACCTCCCTCGGTGACCCGATCGAGGCGCAGGCGCTGCTCGCGACGTACGGGCAGAAGCGCGAGCGGCCGCTGTGGCTCGGCTCGATCAAGTCGAACATCGGGCACGCGCAGGCCGCCGCCGGTGTCGCCGGTGTCATCAAGATGGTCGAGGCGATCCGCCGCGGCACCCTGCCGAAGACCCTGCACGCCGAGGAGCCGTCGCAGCAGGTCGACTGGGAGGCGGGCGACGTACGCCTCCTCACCGAGGCCCGCGACTGGCCCGAGACCGACGGCCCGCGCCGGGCCGCCGTCTCGTCGTTCGGCGTCAGCGGCACCAACGCGCACGTGATCATCGAGCAGGCCGAGGCGGCGGACGACGCCGACGTGCCCGCCGCCCGCCCGGCCACCGGCACGCCCGTACCGCTGCCGCTGTCCGCCCGCTCCGAGGCCGCGCTCCGCGCGCAGGCCCGGCAGTTCGCGGACCTGCTGCGCGCGGACACCGCGCCCGACCCGGTCGACACGGCGTACTCCCTCGCCACCGGCCGCGCCGCGCTGCCCCGCCGCGCCGTCGTCGCGGGCCGCGACCGGGCCGCGCTCGTCGCGGAGCTGACCGCGTTCGCCGACGACCCGAACCCGGTCGGCGGCACCGCCCGCGGCACCGGCCTGACCGCGTTCCTGTTCACCGGGCAGGGGAGTCAGCGTCTCGGCATGGGCCGTGGGCTGTACGAGGCGTATCCGGTGTTCGCCCGCGCCCTCGACGAGGTGTGCGCGGAGTTGGACCCGAAGGTCCGTGAGGTGATGTGGGGTGATGAGGAGGGGCTGAATCGTACGGAGTGCACGCAGCCGGCGATCTTCGCGGTGGAGGTGGCGCTGTATCGGCTGTGGGAGTCGTGGGGTGTCACGCCGGACTTCGTGGCGGGTCATTCCATCGGTGAGGTCGCCGCCGCGCACGTGGCGGGGGTGTTCTCCCTCGCGGACGCCGCGAAGCTGATCACCGCGCGTGGTCGTCTGATGGGCGCGCTGCCGGCGGGTGGCGCCATGGTCGCGGTCGAGGCGGCGGAGGACGAGGTCCTGCCGCTGCTGACCGACGGCGTGGCGGTCGCCGCCGTGAACGGCCCGCGTGCGGTGGTGCTCTCGGGTGAGGAGGCGGCCGTCGCGGCTGCCGTGGCGAAGCTCGAAGGGCGTCGTACCAACCGGTTGAAGGTGTCGCACGCGTTCCACTCGCCGTTGATGGACCCGATGTTGGAGGACTTCCGCAAGGTCGCGGAGGGCGTCACGTACGCCGAGCCCGCCGTCCCCGTCGTCACCGAGGGCGGCGCGGTCACCGACCCGGGGTACTGGGTGCGGCACGTACGGGAGGCCGTGCGTTTCGCGGACGTCGTACGCCGTCTGGAGTCCGAGGGCGTCACCCGTTACCTGGAGTTGGGTCCCGACGCGGTCCTCACCGCCATGGCCCGGCACAGCCTCACCCGTACCGCCGAGACCGCCGCGCTCGTCGCCTCCCAGCACCGCAAGCGGGAGGAGACGGAGGCGCTGACCGCCGCCCTCGGGCAGGCGTACGGCGCGGGCCTGGAGCTGGACTGGAACGGCGTCCTCGCCGAGTTCGGCGCCGAGCCCCGGCGCGTGGACCTGCCGACGTACCCGTTCCAGCGGCAGCGCTACTGGATGGACAAGGGCCGTTCCGGCGGCGACGTGTCCTCCGCCGGACTCGACCGGCCCGACCACCCGCTGCTCGGCGCGATGGTCCGGCTGCCCGGCACCGACGGCGCCGTCTTCACCGGCCGCCTCTCCACCGGCGCCCACCCGTGGCTGGCCGACCACACCGTGCTCGGCACGGTGCTGCTGCCGGGTACGGCGTACGTGGAGCTGGCCGTACGGGCGGGCGACGAGGTCGGCTGCTCCCGCATCGAGGAACTGACGCTCAGCGCGCCCCTGTTGCTGGCCGAGGACAGCGGCGTGCACGTCCAGGTCGCCGTCGACGCGCCGGACGCGGAGGGCCGCCGCGCGGTCGCCGTGTACTCCCGCGCGGACGACGCGCCGCTGGACCACGAGTGGGTGCAGCACGCGCAGGGCACCCTCGCGCCCGACGCGGGCACCCCGGCCGCCGAACTGGTGGCCTGGCCGCCGCGCGACGCCGAGGAACTGACCGTCGACGGGCTCTACGACCGGCTGGAGTACGGGCCCGCGTTCCAGGGCCTGCGCGCCGCCTGGCGCCGGGGCGACGAGCTGTCCGCGGAGATCGCCCTCCCCGAGGGCGTCGACGCCGGGCGCTTCGGCCTCCACCCGGCGCTGCTCGACTCGGCGCTGCACGCGCTCGACCTGACGGACGGCGACGCGAACGCGCTGCCCTTCTCCTGGTCGGACGTCACCCTGCACGCGGAGGGCGCCACCGCCGCCCGCGTACGCTTCCACCTCCGCGCCGAGGGCACCGTCTCCCTCGAACTGGCCGACGCTTCCGGGCAGCCCGTCGCCACCGTCGGCTCGCTGACGCTGCGCGCGGTCTCCGCCGACAGCCTCGCGCTGGCCTCCGCCCGCGTCGGTGACTCCCTCTTCCGCGTGGACTGGGTGCCCGCGTCCGAGGGCGCCGCCGCGAGCGCCGCCCCGGTGGACGGCACCGTGACCGTCCACACCTGCCCGGCGCCGACCGGCGACCCGCTGGCCGACGTCCGCGCCGCCACCACCGGCGTACTGGAGGCCGCGCAGGCCGCCGTACGCGACGACGCCACGCTCGTCGTCGTCACCCGCGGCGCGACCGACGGCACCGACCCGGCGCACGCCGCCGTGTGGGGCCTCGTACGGGCGGCGGAGAGCGAGAACCCCGGCCGCTTCGTCCTCGTCGACGCCGACGTGCCCGTCGAGGCGGACGCCGTCCTCGCGTACGGCGAGCCCGAGTTGCTCGTACGGGACGGCGGGACGCGCGTCTCCCGCTTCGCCCCGGTGCCGCCCGGCGAGGCCGCGCCCGTCTGGGACCCGGCACGCCCCGTGCTGATCACCGGCGGTACGGGCGCCCTCGGCGCCGTCGTCGCCCGCCACCTGGTCACCCGGCACGGCGTGACCCGCCTGCTGCTCACCAGCCGCCGTGGCCCGGACGCCCCGGGCACGGCCGAGCTGGTGGCCGAACTCACCGACCTGGGCGGCGACATCGAGGTCGCCGCCTGCGACGCGGCCGACCGCGACGCGCTCGCCGCGCTCCTCGACGGCCGGGAACTCGGCGGCGTCGTGCACGCGGCGGGCGTCCTCGACGACGGCGTCATACCGTCGCTCACGCCCGCGCGCGTCGACCACGTGCTGCGCCCGAAGGCGGACGCCGCCTGGCACCTGCACGAGCTGACGCGTGACATGGACCTGAGCGCGTTCGTGCTGTTCTCGTCGGTCGCCGCCGTCCTCGGCGCGCCCGGCCAGGGCAACTACGCCGCCGCCAACGCCTGGTTGGACGCCCTCGCGCGGCAGCGCCACGCGAGCGGCCTGCCCGCGCTCTCCCTGGCCTGGGGCCCGTGGGCGGGCGACGGCATGGCCGACGGCCTCGACCAGGGCGGCCTCGGCACCCTCGCGCCGGAGGAGGGCCTCGCCCTCCTCGACGCCGCCGCGTCCGCCGGACTGCCCGCGCTGGCACCCGTACGGCTCGACCCGGCGGCACTCAGCACGGCCCCGGCGATCCTGCGGAACCTGGTGCGCGGTCGCTCCCGCCGCGTCCTCGACGGCAGCTCCGCGCCGACGACGGACGCCCTGCGGCAGCGCCTCGCCGGGCTCACCGACGACGAGCGCCTGGAGGAGCTGCTGGCGCTCGTACGGGCCCAGGCCGCCGCCGTGCTGCGGCACGCCGGGGCCGACGCCGTCGACCCCGAACTGGCCTTCCGCGACCTCGGGTTCGACTCGCTGACCGCGATCGAGCTGCGCAACGTGCTGGGCACCAGCACCGGCCTGCGGCTGCCCGCCACGCTCGTCTTCGACTACCCGACGCCGTACGACCTCGCCCGCCACCTGCGCGCGGAGCTGTCCGGCGTCGTGGAGCAGGTCACGGCGGCGCGCACGGTGGCGTCGGCGGACGACGACCCGATCGCGATCGTCTCCATGGCCTGCCGCTACCCCGGCGGCGTCGCGTCCCCCGAGGACCTGTGGCGCCTCGTCGAGCAGGGCGTGGACGCGGTCAGCGGCTTCCCCGAGGACCGTGGCTGGGACATCGACGGGCTGTACGACCCGGAGCCGGGCGTACCCGGCAAGACGTACGTCCGCGACGGCTCGTTCGTGCACGAGGCGGCCGACTTCGACGCCGAGTTCTTCGGCATCAGCCCGCGCGAGGCGCGCGACATGGACCCGCAGCAGCGGCAGCTGCTGGAGACGTCCTGGGAGGCGCTGGAGCGGGCCGGGATCGACCCGACGTCGCTGAAGGGCAGCGCGACCGGCGTCTACGCGGGCGTCATGTATTACGACTACGGCCCCGGTGGCAGCACCGGCAGCCTCATCTCCGGCCGCGTCTCGTACACCCTGGGCCTGGAGGGCCCGGCCGTCACCATCGACACGGCGTGCTCGTCGTCGCTGGTCGGCCTGCACATGGCGGCGCAGGCACTGCGGTCCGGCGAGTGCTCGCTGGCGCTGGCGGGCGGCGTCACCGTCATGGGCTCGCCGCAGACCTTCGTCTACTTCAGCGAGCAGCGCGGCCTGTCGCGCGACGGCCGCTGCAAGTCGTTCTCGTCCGACACGGACGGCACCGGCTGGGGCGAGGGCACCGGTGTGCTCGTCGTCGAGCGGCTGTCGGACGCGCGGCGGAACGGGCACCCGGTGCTGGCGGTCGTACGGGGTACGGCCACCAACCAGGACGGCGCGTCCAACGGCATCACCGCCCCCAACGGTCCGTCCCAGCAGCGCGTCATCCGCCAGGCCCTCGCCAACGCGGGCCTGTCGACCACCGAGGTCGACGCGGTCGAGGCGCACGGTACGGGGACGACGCTGGGCGACCCGATCGAGGCGCAGGCGCTGCTCGCCACGTACGGCAAGGACCGCCCGGAGGGCGAGCCGTTGTGGCTGGGCTCGATCAAGTCGAACATGGGGCACACGCAGGCGGCGGCCGGTGTCGCGGGCATCATCAAGATGGTCGAGGCCATGCGCCACGGCACCCTGCCCCGGACGCTGCACGTGGACGAGCCGACCCCGCAGGTCGACTGGGAGGCCGGGGACGTACGGCTGCTGACGGAGGCCCGTGACTGGCCCGCCGTCGAGGGGCGTCCGCGACGCGCGGGTGTCTCGTCGTTCGGCATCTCCGGTACGAACGCGCACGTGATCGTGGAGGAGGCGCCCGCCGCCCCGGCCGAAGTGCCGGTGGAGCGGCGGGAGTTGCCCGCCGTGCCGCTCGTCGCCTCGGCGGGCACGGCGACGGCTCTCGACGCGCAGCTCGAAGGGCTCGCGGCTGTCGAGGAGGAAGCCCTCGACGTGGCGTTCTCGGCGGCGACGGGGCGTGCGGCGTTGGAGTTCCGTGCGGTGCGGGTGGGGGAGCGGACGGTGACCGGGCAGGTTGCCGGGGGCAAGGCGGCGTTCCTGTTCACGGGGCAGGGGAGTCAGCGGTTGGGTATGGGCCGGGAGTTGTACGAGACGTTCCCGGTGTTCGCTGCCGCGTTCGACGAGGCGTGTGGGGTGTTGGACCCGAAGGTCCGTGAGGTCGTGTGGGGTGATGAGGAGGCGCTGGGGCGTACGGAGTTCACGCAGCCCGCGATCTTCGCGCTTGAGGTGGCGCTGTTCCGGCTGGTCGAATCCTGGGGCGTACGGCCGGACTTCCTGGCGGGTCACTCCATCGGCGAGGTGGCCGCCGCGCATGTCGCGGGGGTGTTCTCGCTTGAGGACGCGGGTCGGTTGATATCGGCGCGCGGACGTCTGATGCAGGCACTCCCCGAGGGCGGCGCGATGCTCGCGCTCCAGGCCACCGAGGCCGAGGTCGCCCCGCACCTGGGTGACGAGGTGGGGTTGGCTGCCGTCAACGGGCCGTCGTCCGTGGTGGTTTCGGGTGGGGAGAAGGCCGTGGAGGCGGTCGCGGAGCGGTTCGCGGACCGTAAGCAGACGCGGTTGAAGGTCTCCCACGCGTTCCATTCGCCGTTGATGGACCCGATGTTGGAGGACTTCCGGAAGGTCGCGGAGACGGTCACGTTCAACGAGCCGACGATCCGTCTGACGAAGGATGTGGGTTCGGCCGACTTCTGGGTCCGGCACGTACGGGACGCGGTGCGCTTCGCGGACGACGTTCGGCACCTGGAGGCTGAAGGGGTCACGCGTTACCTGGAGTTGGGCCCGGATGCTGTCCTGGCCGCCATGGTCCGGCAGACCGCCGACGACGTGACGGCGGGTGCGGTGCTGCACCGTGAACGTCCGGAGACCGAGAGCCTGTTCGCGGGTCTCGGCGCGCTGTGGACGGCGGGTGTACGGGTCGACTGGAACGCCGTCTTCGACGGGACCGGCGCCCGCCGCGTCGACCTCCCCACGTACCCGTTCGAGCACAAGCGGTACTGGATCGCGCCCGTACGCGCCCAGGAGGCCGCCGGGCACCCGCTGCTCGGCACCAAGGTCGTGCTGCCCGACACCGGCGGCGCCGTCTTCACCGGTCACCTCTCCACCGACGCGCAGCCCTGGCTCGCGGACCACGACGTGCTCGGCACGCTCCTGCTGCCCGGCACCGGCCTGGTCGAACTCGCGCTCCAGGCCGCGTCGGAGCTGGACTGCGGCACCGTCGACGAACTGACCCTCGAAGCGCCGCTGACCGTGCCCGAGAAGGGCGGCGTCGCCGTCCGTACGGTCGTCGGCGGCGCCGACGGCACCGGCACCCGCACCGTCGAGGTCTACTCGTCGCAGGACTCCGACGACGAGGACACCTGGACCCGCAACGCCACCGGCACCGTCTCCCCGGCCGCCACGGACCCCGGCCCCGGCCTGGAGTCCTGGCCGCCGAGCGGCGCCGAGCCGCTGCCCGTCGAGGGCGCGTACGAGCGGCTGCTCGCGCGCGGCTACGACTACGGGCCGACGTTCCAGGGCCTCAAGGCCGCCTGGAAGCGCGGCGACGGCGAGGTGTTCGCGGAGGTCGCGCTGCCCGAGGGCGCCGACGCCGCCCGCTTCGGCGTGCACCCGGCCCTGTTCGACGCGGCCATGCACGCCGGGCTGATCGACGAGGGCGGCGAGCCGGGCGTACCGCACCTCCCGTTCTCCTGGAACGGCGTCTCCCTCCACCGCTCCGGCGCCTCCTCGCTCCGCGTCCGGCTGACGCACCCGGGCGAGGGCGACGGCGGGGGAGTGCTCGTCACCGACGAGACCGGCGCCCCCGTGCTGTCCGTCGAGACCCTGGTCGCCCGGCCCGTGTCGGTGGAGCAGCTGCGGGCGGGCGGCGGCGCGCACGAGTCGCTGTTCACCCTCGGCTGGACGAAGGCCGCCGCGCCCGCCGTGGCGGCGCCCGCCGCCGTGTACGAGGTGCCGCGCGCCGTCGGGGACACCCCGCAGGTCGTACGGGCCGTCGCGGACGAGGTGCTGGAACGCGTACAGGCGTGGCTCGCCGAGGACGGCGAGGAGGGCACGCTCGCGGTCGTCACGCGGCGCGCGGTCTCCGTCGCCGGTGAGGACGTCGACCTCAGCCAGGCACCCGTGTGGGGCCTGGTGCGGTCGGCCGCGGCGGAGAACCCCGGCCGGTTCACGCTGGTCGACCTCGACGGCGAGGGCCCCGTGCCGGAGCTGGTCGACGAGCCCGAACTCGCCGTACGCGACGGGGAACTCCTCGTCCCACGGCTCACCCGCGTCCCCGCCGCGGCGGTCGACGCGGAACGCACGCCCTGGCGGCCCGAGTCGACGGTGCTGATCACCGGCGGCACCAGCGGGCTGGGCGCGCTCGTCGCCCGGCACCTGGTCGCGGAGCACGGCGTGGAACGCCTCGTGCTCACCAGCCGCCGCGGCGCGGACGCGCCCGGCGCGGCCGAACTCCGCGCCGAACTGTCCGAACTCGGCGCCCGCGTCGCCGTCGAGGCGTGCGACGTGGCCGACCGCGACGCGGTCGCCCGCGTGCTGGCCGCCCACCCGGTCGACGCCGTGGTGCACGCGGCCGGTGTCGTCGACAACGGCCTCGTGCGCGGGCTCACGCCCGAGCGCATGGCGGCCGTGCTGCGGCCCAAGGTCGACGGCGCGTGGAACCTGCACGAGCTGACGGCCGACCGCGAGCTGTCCGCGTTCGTGCTGTTCTCCTCCGTCGGCGGGCTCGTCCTGGCCGCGGGCCAGGGCAACTACGCGGCGGCCAACGTGTTCCTCGACACCCTCGCCCAGCACCGCCACCACGCCGGACTGCCCGCGCACTCGCTGGCGTTCGGGCTGTGGGACTCCCGTACGGGCATCGGCGAGCTGGAGGAGGCCGACCTCGAACGCATCCGGGGCATGGGTCTCACCGTCCTCTCCGAGGCGGAGGGCCTGGGCCTCCTCGACGACTCGGTGCGCACGGCCGGACTCCCGGCCCTCGCCCCGTTCGGCGTGGACGCCGCCGCGCTCCGGGCCCGCCCGGCCGAGCGCGTCCCGCATCTGCTGCGGGGCCTCGTACGCGGCCAGCGCCGCGCCACCGCCGGTACGTCCACGGGCGCCGGCGACAACGGCGCCGAGCTGCGGCGCAACCTGGCGGCCCTGCCCGACGCGGCGGAACGCGCCGCGTTCCTGCTCCAGTTCGTACGGGAGCGGGTCGCGTCGGTGCTGGGGCACGACGGCGCGGACTCCGTACGGGCCGACCGGCAGTTCAAGGACCTCGGGTTCGACTCGCTCACCGCTGTGGAGCTGCGGAACGGGCTCCGCGCGGCGACCGGGCTGAAGCTCCCCGCCACCCTGGTGTTCGACCACCCGACGCCCGCCGCCATCAGCGACGAGCTGTTCGCGCTGCTGGGCGACCAGGACGGCGGGGCGGCAGCGGCCGTACCGCCGCTGGAGGCCGAGCTGAACCGGCTGGAGTCGCTGCTCAACTCGGCGACACCGGACGAGGAGACCTACGGTCGAGTGGTGGACCGGCTGCGTGCCCTGACGGCGGGCTGGACGGAGACCCACCGGCCCGACGACGGAGAGGACGCCGACGTGAACTCGCTGTCCGCGGACGAGCTGTTCAACGTCCTCGACGACGAACTGGACACGCGATCCGGCTGGTAGCAGGCACGGACCGCGCAACCCCGAACAGAGGAAGATCACTTCATGACCACCCAGTCACCCGCAGCGACGCACCAACAGGCCGACGAAGCACTGATACAGCTCCTGACCCCGCCGCACCCGAAGAACCCGTTTCCCCTGTACGAGACGATCCAGTCCGCGGGCAAGGTGCACGACAGCTCCGCGACGCTCGGCATCTGGGCGCTCTTCGGGTACGAGGAGATCAACCAGTTCCTGAAGCGACCCGATGTGCTCAGCGGCGCCCGCGCCGCCGCCCTCCGGAACGAGAACTGGGAGGACCACTTCGCTCTCCGTCTCCACTTGAAGACCATGCCGACGCTGAACCAGCCCGATCACGGCCGTATCCGCGGCCTGGTCACCAAGGTGTTCACGGCTCGGCGCATCAACGCGATGCAGCCCATGGTGGAGCGCGTGACCCGCCGGATGGTCGACGAGCTGGCCGCGGCCGCCGAGGGCGGCGAGGTCGTCGACCTGGTCGACGTGCTGGCCAACCCGTACCCCGTGGCCGTCATCAGCGAAGTGCTGGGCCTGCCCTACGAGGACGGCAAGTACCTGTGGGAGAAGGCCGACACCTGGTCCAAGATCTGGTCCGGGATCTACCCTGACGAGGTTCTGCAGCCGGCCAACGAGGCAGCGGAAGAGCTGTACGCGTACTTCCAGAAGATGTCCCAGGAGCGTCGGACCTCGCCGCGTGAGGACCTGGTGAGCAAGCTCGTCGCTGAGGCCGATGACGGCCGCATCGACGAGGACGAGCTGATGGGCATCATCATGCTGCTCTTCACCGCGGGCTTCGCCGCCACGACCAACGTCATCACCAGCGGCGTCCTGGCGCTCAAGGAGCACCCGGAGGAACTGGCCCGCTGGCGCGCGGACAAGAGCATCACGCCGCTGGCCGTCGAGGAGCTGCTGCGTCACACCATGCACAACACCGCAGCCAGCCGGGTCACCAGCAAGCCGACCGTCATCGCCGGTAAGGAGATCCCCGCGGGCGTGCACGTCTTGACGATGCTCGCCGCGGCGAACCGCGACCCGTTGCAGTTCCCGGACCCGCACCGATTGAACCTGACGCGTGACGACGGCCCGCACATGAGCCTCAGCGGCGGTTCGCATTTCTGCTTCGGTGGCAGCCTGGCCCGGGTCGAAATCGCGGAGCTGTTCCCGATGCTGATCGACACCTTCTCGACGATCGAGGTCGCCGGTGAGCCGGAGCTCCAGACGGTGATGGGGCTGACCTCGTACTCCAGCCTCCCTGTGCGACTGGGGCGCTGACCCCCGGGGGAAGAGCAAAAAGGAGTCCCTGCGCGACCTGGAGGTCGCGCAGGGACTCTTCCCTTGCGAGGCGGGGGTCCTCACTCGGGGCTTCGGGACATGTCGGCATGCCACGGGGACGGGCCGCCGACAGCGGTCACAGGCTTGGCGGTCGTCCGTTCCACCCGTCGGTCTTGAGCGTCACGGTCTTACGTTCGCCGCCGGCCGGCATCCGCGGCGCCTGGGTGGCACCGACACCGGCGGGCTGCTGCTGCGGCAGATCGTGGGCGAAGTTCTTGCCGACGCGGAAGGTCAGAGTCAGGGTCGTCTCCGAGGAGTACTCGGGCTCCGACTCGTGGCCCTTCACGTCGCGCATGAGGAACAGCGCGAGGAGCGCGCCGAGCAGCATCACGATGCCGCCGCCCATCGCGGCCGTGGTCATGCCCTCCGTGAACGCGTCGGAGGCCGTGGCGAACAGCGGGTCGCCCACCGTGTCCGGCAGGTGCTTGGCGACCTCGGCGGCGCCGCCCAGCGACCCCTCGGCGGCCTCGACGGCCTCCGGGGGAAGGCCGGAGGGGATGTTGTCCTCCATCTTGCTGGTGTAGATGCTGGACCCGACAGTGCCCAGGATGGCCACACCGAGCGCGCCGCCAAGCTGGTTGCTCGTCTCGGGCAGCGCGGACGCGGCGCCCACGCGCTCGGGCGGGGCCTCGGACACGATGAGGTCCGCGGTGAGCGGGATCGCCATGCCGACACCGCCGGAGAGCACGGAAGCACCCACGATGATGACCCAGAGGTCCGAGTCGGCGGAGAGCTGCGTCATGATGGCGAAGCCGATGGTGGCGATGAAGAGACCGATGCTGATGATGTAGCCGGGCCGTACGGTCTTGGCGAGTATGGCCGCTATCGAAGTCGTCACACCGACGGCGACGGGTGCCGGTAGCGTCCACAGCGCGGCCTTGAGCGGGCTCAGCCCGTGCACCAGTTGGAGCCACTGGGTGGAGAACAGCAGGAAGCCGACCATCGCGAACAGTGCCACGAGATTGACCAGCAGGGACATGCTGAAACCGCGACTGCGGAAGAGTTCCAGATCGAGCATCGGATTCGCGGACTTCTTCTGCCGCAGCACGAACAGCACACCGATGCCGACGCCGGCGAGCATGATCGCCGTGTACTGGATGGAGAATCCGTCGTCCGCCAGCTCCTTCAGGCCGTACGTGGCCGGGAGGAGCGCCCCGAGCGACAGAACGGAGCTGAGGAAGTCGAACTTGCCGGGGTTGGGGTCGCGCGACTCCGGGAGCAGCAAGGGACCCAGTATCAGCACCAGCACCATGATGGGAATGTTGATGAGGAACACCGAGCCCCACCAGAATTCCTCCAACATGACGCCCGACACGATCGGGCCCAGCGCCGACCCACCACCGAGTCCGGCGGTCCAGACAGCGATGGCCGTACGCCGCTGGTCGGCGTGGTGGAACATGTTGCGGATCAGGGAGAGCGTGGAGGGCGCGAGTACGGCGCCGGCGATACCCAGGACCGCACGAGCCGCGATGAGCAACTCGGCGCTGTCGGCGTAGGAGGCGGCGAACGACGCCACACCGAAGACGAGCGAACCCAACATGAGGAGCAGGCGCCGCCCGATGTGGTCACCCAGGTTGCCCATCATGACGAGAAGACCGGCCAGCATGAACGGGTAGATGTCCACGATCCACAGCTGCTGGGTGGCCGTCGGCTCCAGCTCCGCGCTGAGGAACGGCACGGCGAAGTACAGCACCGTGATGTCCATCGACAGCAGCAGTACGGGGAGAACGAGAACGGCAAGGCCGATCCACTCTCTCCGGCCTGCTCGTGGGTGGTTCATGGCACCTCACTCTAGATCTGTGTGATTAATCTGTCTAGGTCAAAATCTGTTTAAACCGTTTGTTCCAGATAACTCTGCGTATCGTCTAGGCTTCTGCGTATGGGACATCGAGAGGACCTGCTCGTCGGGGCGAAGCGCTGTCTATATGCGAAGGGTTACGCCCGTACCACGGCTCGGGACATCGTCGAGGAGTCTAAGACGAACCTCGCGTCCATCGGCTACCACTACGGAACCAAGGAAGCCCTCCTCAACGCCGCGATCATGGAGACATTGGAGGAGTGGGTCGCGGAGCTGAAGCGTGCCCTCGCCGACGCGGCGGACCTGCCGGACGACCCACTGGGGCGCTTCGAGTTGGCCTGGACGCGCGTGGTCGAGCTGTTCGAGCGCCATCGCCCCGTCTGGGCGGCACAGTTCGACGCGATCTCGCAGGTCGACCACGTACCCGAGGTACGTACCTTCTTCGTCGAGGCGCAGCGGCACGCTCAGCAAGGTCTGGTCGAACTGTTCCTGGGCGATGTCGACCTGCCCCCGCACACTCGGGCCGCGGTCGGGCAGTTCTACCACGCTCTGCTCAGCGGCGTGATGATGCAGTGGTTGGTCGCGCCCGACCGTGGTCCGACAGGTGAGTCGCTCGCCGAGGCCCTGCGCACCGTGCTTGACGGAGTCCAACGTTCCGGCTCAGGCTCGCCCCTCTGACAGAGCGGCTGCTTGACGGGTCAGCTCCTTCTTGTCGACCTTCCGGTTCGAGTTCAGGGGAAACTCGTCGATGTGGCGGTACGTCTTCGGCACCATCGCTTCGGGTAGCACGGCGGCGAGTTCGCGGCGGAACGTCGCCGCGGGCATCCGCTCGCCCGTGTAGTAGAGGACGAGCTCCAGCTCGCTGCCGGGCGTGGGTCGGGTGACGGTGACCGCGTTCTCCACGGTCGGCAACTGCCGTGCGGTGTGGTCGATCTCGGCCAACTCCACACGGAAGCCCCGGATCTGGACCTGCGCGTCCAGGCGGCCGATGTAGGTCAGCTCGCCGTCTTCGAACTGCCGCACCCGGTCCCCCGTACGGTAGTAGCGGCGCCCGCCGCGTTCCAGGAACCGACCCTCGTTGTCGGAGGAGTCCAGGTAGCCGGGCGTCATCTGTGGCCCGGAGACGCACAGTTCGCCCTCCTCCTCGGACTCCTCGTCCCCGTCGAGCAACAGGTACTCGTGGCCGGGATGCACGGGACCGATCGGCACGACGCCGTTCGCGGCCCTCTTCTCGGAGGTCTCCGGATTCCAGCGGTGTCCGGCGATGGTGATGGTCAGCTCGGTCGGACCGTAGAGATTCTCCACGTGTGAACGCGGGGCCGCGGCCTGCCAGTCGGCGGCATCCTGGCACAGCAGTGCCTCACCGGCGAAGAAGCTGTAGCGCAGAGTCGGCATCGCCCCTTCCGACAGTCCGCTCATCTGCCTGATGAACGTGATGCCGCTCGGTGCGGAGAACCACACCGTCATGCCCCGCTCGGCGAGGAAGGCCGGCAGGTCCCGGTGTGCCACCGGCGGGATGGCGTGGACGGCCGCGCCGTTGCCCCAGGCGCAGAACAGCTCGAACATCGCGCAGTCGAAGTTGAGGCCGACGTTCTGCGAGAAGACGTCGTCGGGGCCGAAGTCGTAGCGCTGGTCCAGCAGGGCGAAGTAGTGCGCGTTCGCGGAGTGCGGGATCGGCACGCTCTTGGGGCGCCCGGTCGATCCCGAGGTGAACAGCACGTACGCCACGTCGGACGGCTCGACGGTGCGCGGGAACTCCAGCGGGATCGCCGCCGACTCCTCTTCCAGAACCGGCAGGTCCAGCCCGGTGGCCTCCAGCGCGGCGCGGCCGGTCGCGTCCGCGACGACCGTCGAGACCTTCGCGGCGGCCAGCATGCGGCGGGTGCGCTCGGCGGGGAACAGCGGGTTCAGCGGCACGACGGTCGCGCCCGCGTAGAGCGCGGCGAGGATGCCGACGTACGCCGTCAGGCTCTTCTCGGCAAGGACGGCGACCGCGTACCCGTCCTGCGGGCCCTTCGGGGCCAGGGCCAGGAGACCGCCCGCGCGCCGGAGCGCCAGCTCGTGCGTCTCCTCGTACGTGAGGCTGTCCGCGTCGACGCGTATCGCGGTACGGGTGGGGGACAGCGCCAGGCCGCGCAGGAACCGCTCGTGGAGCGCGTGGCCGGGGATGGGGATCTCGGTCATTGTCCTTCCTCCGGGAAGAAGAGGGGTGGATAGGGGGTGTCGCCTCGCGAAGTGCGGGACTTAAGGTCGGCGTGACGTCGACTATTCGGCGGCCATCGGCAGAATCACGGGAGTCCGCATGTGGGACCAGGCATTCGAAGAACTGCTCCGGAAGCACCTTTCGTTGCTGGAGCCGGAGGACGAGATCACCGCTGACCTCAGTCTGCGTGACTTCGGTCTCGATTCCATGGGAATGGTCGCGCTTCTGTCCGGCCTCGAAGACGCGTACAACGTCCGGTTTGTCGACGACGCGCTCAATTTTGAGAACTTCGCCACGCCTGCGACGCTGTGGAAGACCGTGTCAGCCATGCGCTGACCCCCTCCTTTCCTCTGGCTCCGGTGTTCATGCGATCGTGCTGCGACGGCGCGGTCGCATCGCCGTCTCCGGCTTCACCGGCACGACCTTGAACGCCTCGGTCATCGCCTCCACCCGGCCCCACAGGGCGTCCTGCCCGGTGACGTGCACGCGTTCCACACCCATCCCTTGGAGCGCCTTCGCCACGGTCGGCCACTGCACCGCCTTCGTCGCCGCGTCCAGCAGCAACTCCCGTACCCCGTCGCCCGTTTCCACCAGCGAGCCGTCGTGGTCGGAGACGACGGGCACGACCGGGTCGGTGAACGGGATCCCGGCGGTCACCTCCGTCGCCAACTCCTCGCGCAGGTCGCCGAAGAGGGCGGAGTGCATCGGCGGACGCATCACGTACAGCGGTAGGCCACCCGCCGTACGCAGGCGCTTCTGGAGCCGGTCCACCGAGTCCTCGCGGACGGACAGCAGGTGGAACTCGCGGTCGACGTGCCCGGCTATCTCGTTCCACTCGCCGCGCTCGTCGAGTTCGGCGCGGATCTCCGCGAGCCGGTCGGGGTCGACGCGGGCGAACGACTGGGTGACGATGTCGCGGTGGGAGCGGGCGAAGTACTCGTCGACGCGGCGGCCCCACTCGGCGGTCATCGTCAGCGCGTCGGCGAAGGGCAGCGCCCCGGCCCGCACCGCGGCGGGCGTACCGCCGAAGCTGGCGCCGGTGACGGCGACGGGCTCCAACTCGTACTCGGTGACGGCCCATTCGGCCAGCGCCAGGCAGTTGACGAGGAAGGCGACACGGATCGGCTCGGGGTACTCGCTCGCGTCACCGGCGTTCTCCGCCTCGCGGCAGCGCGCGACGAGGGAGTAGCCGAGGACCTCGTCCGCCTCCGCGACGAACCTGCGCGCCACCGGGTGGGACACCATGAACTGTGCCGAGTCGGCGAACCGCGTCGGGCCGATTCCGGGAAAGACAATCGCCGACATATTCTCGTTCTCCCTTATCGTGGCGCTCATCGTGTCGATTCGCCGTCGAGGCCGTCGGGTTCATTGCGCGGGGCTGGCAGCGCGATCCTATAGTTTCCGGTCAGTGTTGTGGCTCGCAGGTAGCCGCATAACCCCTAACGCCCCCTAGTTCGGAGGCCAGGTGGCGAGGGTTCTTGTGGGGATCAAATGCCCCCTGTTAGAGATGACTCGGTATTCGCTGCGAAGGCTGAATCGGAAGGGTGGCGCATGAGCGCGAATGGAGTGCGTCCGGCCCGGGCACACGCGTCGGTGGACAATCTGCGCACGTATCTGCTGGCCGCCGCCCGGCAGGCCCCCGACCGTCCCGCGGTGATCCAGGCCGCCGACTCCGGGCTGGAGACGGTGACGTACGGCGAGCTGGAGCGGCGTACCGACCGGATCGCGGAGCAGCTGGACGCGCTGGGTCTCGACGTCGGGGACCGCGTGATCCTCGAGGCCGACACCGACGCGGACACCGTCGCCACCTTCCTCGCCTGCGCCACCGTCGGCCTGGCCTTCGTACCGGCGAGCCCCGAGGCCCCGGACGAGCGGTTGCTGACGATCATCGAGAGCGCCGAACCCGCCCTCCACCTCCAGTCCCTCCAGGGCAAGCGCGACTGCGTGCCCGACTCCGTCGGCACGGCCCGCTTCGGCCCCGACGGCCTCGTCGTGGAGCGGGCGCCGGAGCCGCGCGTACGGCGTCGCCGGGCCGTGACGCCCATCGACACCGCGTACATCACGTTCACCTCCGGCACGACCGGCCGCCCCAAGGGCTGCGTCATGCCGCACCGCGGGATCATCGCGTTCCTGCGCGGCGCGGCGGCCGAGGAACTGATCACCCACGAGGACCGGGTGGCGAGCACCGCGCCGTTCCAGTTCGACTTCTCCCTCTTCGACATCGGCTTCACCCTGAGCCACGGCGCCACGTTGGTGCCCGTGCCGCGCGCCCGCCTGAACTGGCCGCGCCGCTTCCTCGGCCACCTGAACGACGCCGGGGTGACGCAGGTCGACGGAGTGCCTTCGGTGTGGCGTCCGGTGCTCCAGCACGAGTCGGAGCTGCTGTCCGACCTCGGTGACAGCGGACCTTTGCGCCGCGTTCTGTTCTCGGGTGAGGCGTTCCCGATGGACGAGCTGCGCACCATGCAGAAGCTGCTGCCGAAGGTCGCGTTCACCAACGGTTACGGTGCCACCGAGACGATGGCCGCGTCCCTCACGTCCGTCCCCAACCCGTTGCCGGAGGGTGTCGAGCGGCTGTCGATCGGTCACGCGGTCGCCGGCGCCGAGTGGACGCTGGTCGGCCCGGACGGCGCGATCGTGGACGGGGCGGGGGCACTCGGCGAGATCTACCTGCGCACCCCGTCGCTGTTCTCCGGTTATTGGAACGATCCCGAGGCCACCCGCGCCTGCGTCGTGCCCGACCCGCTGGACACCGCGTCGGGCCGCGTCGTGTTCAAGACCGGCGACCTCGCCTCGATGGGCGAGGACGGCGAGCTGTACTTCCACGGCCGCGCCGACTCCCAGGTGCAGATCCGCGGCAACCGCGTGGAGCTGGGCGAGATCGAGCTGCGCGTCAACCAGTTCGACGGCGTCACCGGCGCCGTCGCCCTGGTGCTGCCGCGTGCCGACGGCGACCCGCGGCTGCACGCGTTCGTCACCACCGCGGGGGGTGTCGAACCGGACACGAAGGAACTGATCGCGTTCTGCCGCGCGGCGCTGCCCGCGTACATGATCCCGCAGGGAGTGCATGCGGTGGGCGAGTTCCCGCTGACCCCGAACGGCAAGGTCGACCGCGCCAAGCTGTCGGCGCTCGTGGCCTCCTGACCATCCCGACCGTCTCCACGTCTCTTCGTTGCGGAGTATGCACATGACCGAGCAGTCGCGGGCCGCGATCCTGGAACTGGTGCTGTCGGAGGCCGCCGACGTGCTGCGCGCCGCCGACCCCGACGGGTTCGACGCCGCACAACTGGCCGCCGACAGCCCCTTCCTGGCGACCGGCCTGGACTCGCTGGGCCTCGTCCGCCTGCACCAGCGCCTCGTCGCGGAGCTGGGCGTGGACCTGCCCGTCACGATCGCGTTCGACCACCCGACGCCGATCGCCCTCGCCCGCCACCTGGCGGAGCTGAGCGGCGACGGCGAACCGGAGGAGTCGGCCGTGGCCGACGCCGCGGTGCCCGTGGCGTCGGACGAGCCGATCGCCGTCGTCGGCATCGGCTGCCGCTTCCCGGGCGGGGTCAACTCGCCCGAGGACCTGTGGCAGGTCGTGGCCGACGGACGGCACGTGCTGACGGACTTCCCGTCGGACCGCGGCTGGGACCTGGAGGCGCTGTACGACCCGGAGGCGAGCGCCCCCGGTACGAGCTACGTGCGCAAGGGCGGGTTCCTCGACGACGCCGCCGACTTCGACGCGGGCTTCTTCCAGATCAGCCCGAAGGAAGCGCTGGCCATGGACCCCCAGCAGCGGCTGCTGCTGGAGACCTGCTGGGAGGCGCTGGAGCACGCGGGCATCGACCCGGGCCGCCTGCACGGCACCCAGTCGGGCGTGTTCATCGGCGTGGAGCCGCACGAGTACGGGCCCCGTACGCACGAGGCCCCCGATGGCGTCGACGGCTACGTGCTGGGCGGCAGCCTGCCCAGTGTCGTGTCCGGCCGGGTCGCCTACACCCTGGGCCTCGAAGGCCCGACCCTCACCGTCGACACCGCCTGCTCCGGTTCGCTGACGGCCCTGCACGTGGCCGTACGCACCCTCCAGCGCGGCGAGTGCGGCGTCGCGCTCGCGGGTGGCGTCACCGTCATCTCGACGCCCGGCACGTTCACCACGTTCAGCCGCCAGCGCGGGCTGGCGCCCGACGGGCGCATCAAGGCGTTCGGCGCGGGCGCCGACGGCACGTGCTTCGCGGAGGGCGCGGGCGTGTTCGTGCTGACGCGCCTGTCGGACGCCGTACGCGACGGGCACCCGGTGCTCGCCGTCATCCGCGGCTCCGCCATCAACCAGGACGGCGCCAGCGTCAGCCTCACCTCCCCGAACGGTCTCGCGCAGCAGCGCGTCATCCGCGCGGCGCTCGGCGACGCCGGGCTCACCGCCGCCGACGTGGACGTGGTCGAGGCGCACGGCACCGGCACCGAGCTGGGCGACCCCATCGAGGGCCAGGCCCTGGTCGCCGCGTACGGGCGGGAGCGTACGGCCGACAAGCCGCTGTGGCTCGGCTCGCTGAAGTCCAACATCGGGCACACGGGCGCCGCCGCGGGCGCCGCCGGCATGATCAAGATGATCATGGCGATGCGGAACCGCACCCTGCCCCGTACGCTCCACGCCGACGAGCCCACGCCGCACGTCGACTGGTCGGCCGGCACCGTACGGCTGCTCACCGAGCACCTCCCGTGGGAGACCGACGGGGCACCGCGCCGCGCGGGCATCTCGTCGTTCGGCGCGAGCGGCACCAACGCGCACGTCGTCATCGAGGAGCCGCCCGCCACCGCGCCGGAGCCCGCCACCGAGGAGGCGCCGGAGACCGGCCGCCCCGTGCCGGTCGTCCTCTCCGCGCTCGGCCAGGACGCGCTCCGCGGGCAGGCCGCCCGCCTGCTGGCCGTCGCGGACCGCGAGTCGCCGCTCGACCTGGCGTACTCCACCGCCACCACCCGCGCCGCGCTCCGCGACCGCGCCACCGTCGTCGCCGCCGACCGCGACGAGCTGGTACGCGGTCTGACCGCGCTCGCGGAGGGCACCACCGCGCCCGGCCTGGTCACCGGTACGGCCGTCGCCGCCGGGCGGACCGCGTTCCTCTTCACCGGCCAGGGCAGCCAGCGCCTCGGCATGGGCCGCGAACTGGTCCGCGCGTTCCCGGCGTTCCGCGAGGCCCTCCAGGACGTCGCCGACCACCTCGACCTGCACCTCGACGAGCCGCTGGGCGACGTGCTGTTCGCGGAGCCCGGCACGCCCGGGGCGGAGCTGCTGAACGAGACGCGCTACGCGCAGGCCGCGCTGTTCGCCGTCGAGGTGTCCCTCTTCCGGCTGCTGGAGTCGTGGGGCGTCACGCCCGGCTTCCTCATCGGCCACTCCATCGGCGAGATAGCCGCCGCCCACGTCGCCGGGGTCATGTCCCTGGCCGACGCGGCGATGCTCGTCGGCGCCCGCGGCCGCCTCATGCAGGAGCTGCCCGAGGGCGGCGCCATGGTCGCCGTACAGGCCGAAGAGGCCGAGGTGACCCCGTACCTCACCGAGCACGTCGGCATCGCCGCCGTCAACGGCCCCACCTCGCTGGTGCTCTCCGGCGAGACCGAGGCCGTGCGGGCCGTCGCCGCCCGCTTCGCCGAACAGGGCCGCAAGACACGGCAGTTGCGCGTCTCGCACGCGTTCCACTCGTCGCTCATGGACCCGATGCTGGAGGAGTTCCGCGGGGTCGCGGAGATCGTCGCGTACGCGCCGCCGCGTATCCCCGTCGTCTCCAACGTGACCGGCGAGCCCGTCACCGCCTTCGACGCCGACTACTGGGTGCGGCACGTACGCGAGCCCGTACGGTTCGCCGACGGCATGCGGCACCTCGCCGCCCGCGGCGTCACCACGTACCTCGAACTCGGCCCCGACGCCGTGCTGTCCGCCATGGGCCGCGAGTGCCTCGGGGACGACGGCGCCGACGCCGTACTCGTGTCGCTGCTGCGCGACAAGCACGGCGACGAGCGCCAGACCGTCACCGCCCTCGGCCAGGCCCACGCCAACGGCACCACCGTCGACTGGGACGCCTTCCACGCCGGACGCGGCGCGCGCCGCGTCGGGCTGCCCACGTACGCGTTCCAGCGCCGCCGCTACTGGCTGGACGTGGTGAGCGGGCCCGCCTCCGGCGTCGGGCACCCGATGCTAGACAGCGCCGTCAGCCTCGCCGGCGCCGACGGGCTGGTCCTCACCGGCCGCCTGTCGACCCGCGCGCAGCCCTGGCTCGCGGACCACGTCATCGCGGACACCGTCCTCGTACCCGGCACCGGCCTCGTCGAGCTGGCCGTACGCGCCGGTGACGAGGCGGGCTACGCCGTCCTGGACGAACTCACCCTGGAAGCACCCCTGGTGCTCACCGGCGACGACGCCGTCGAGGTCCAGGTCTCCGTCAACGCCCCCGACGCCTCCGGGCGCCGCCCCGTCGAGATCTGGTCCCGCGCCGCGCGCGGCGGCGACACCTGGTCCCGGCACGCCAGCGGCGTACTGGCCGAACGGTCCGACGGCCCCGCGCCCGACCCGTCGGCCCTCGCCCAGTGGCCGCCCGCCGACGCCGAACCCCTCGACGTGGACGGCCTCTACGAGCGCCAGGCCGCGCAGGGCTACGGCTACGGCCCCGTCTTCCAGTGCGTACGCGCCGCCTGGCGCCGCGGCACCGAGGTCTTCGCGGAGGTCGCCCTCCCCGACGGCGAGGACGGCTCCCCCTTCGGGCTGCACCCCGCGCTGCTGGACTCCTCGATGCACGCCTCCGAGAACGCCGACGACGACGGCGAGGTGCGCCTCCCGTTCGCCTGGGTCGGCGTCGAACTGCACGCCTCCGGCGCCTCCGCCGCCCGCGTCCGACTGACCCCGAACGGGCCCGACGACCTGTCCGCGCTGCTGGCCGACAGCACCGGCGCCCCCGTCGCCAGCATCCGGTCGCTCGTGCAGCGGCCCGTGGCCAAGGGCGGCCTCGGCGCCTCCGGCGGGCGGCGCGACCCGCTGCTGCGCGTCGACTGGACCGAGGTCCAGGCACCCGCCGAACCGGACGACGCCGCCGAGCGGTTCACCCTCGCGTACGTCCCCGAGACGTTCTCCGGCGCCCCCGCCGAGGCCGCGCGGGCCGCGACGGAACACGTCCTGGAGCTGGTACGGGGCGCCCTGCGCGACGACGCGCGGCTCGCGCTCGTCACCCGCGGCGCGCGCGGCGACCTCGCCCTCGCGCCCGCCACGGCGCTGGTGCGCGCCGCGCAGGCCGAACACCCCGGGCGCTTCGTCCTCGTGGACACCGACCGCGAGGTCTCCGAGCACGAGATCCGTACGGCCCTCGCCACCGGCGAGCCCCAACTCGCCCTGGACGGCGGCACGGTACGCGTACCGCGACTGGCCCGCGTCGAGGTGCCGGAGGAGTCCGGCACCTCGGTGTGGGGCCCCGACGGCACTGTGCTGATCACCGGCGGCACCGGCGGCCTCGGCGGGCTCGTCGCGCGGCACCTCGTACGGGAGCACGGCGTACGCCATCTGCTGCTCACCGGGCGGCGCGGCGCGGACACCCCCGGCGTGACCGAACTCGCCGCCGAGCTGCGGGAGTCGGGCGCCGAGGTGACCGTCGCCGCGTGCGACGTCGCGGACCGCGACGCGCTGGCCGCGCTGCTCGCGACCGTCCCCGAGGAGCACCCGCTGACCGGCGTCGTGCACAGCGCGGGCGTCGTCGCGGACGGCCTCGTGGACTCGCTGACGCCCGAGCAGGTCGGCACCGTCTTCCACGGCAAGGCCGACGGCGCCTGGCACCTGCACGAGCTGACGCGTGAACTGCCGCTGACGGCCTTCGTGTTGTTCTCCTCCGCCGCGGGCACCCTGGAGGCCGCCGGGCAGGGCAACTACGCCGCCGCCAACGCGTTCCTCGACGCCCTCGCCGGGCACCGCGCCGCGCGCGGCCTGCCCGCCACGTCCCTCGCCTGGAACCTGTGGGCCGGGGAAGCGGGCATGGGCGCCCGCCTGGACGAGGTCACCCTGCGCCGCGCCGAGCGGTCCGGGCTGCCCGCCCTGACCGCCGACGAGAACCTGGCCCTCTTCGACCAGGCCCTCACCACCGACGCACCGGCCCTGGTGCCGCTCCGCTTCGACGCCGCCGCGCTGCGCAACCGCGCCGACGGCGTACCGCATCTGCTGCGCGGCCTGGTCCGCGCCCCCGCGCGGCGGCAGGCCGCCGCCGTGGCGGCCGGTGCCGCCGGGGGCTCGCTGGCCGAACGGCTGGCGGGCAAGCCGGACAACGAGCGGGACCGCATGGTCCTCGACCTGGTCCGTACGCAGATCGCGGCCGTCCTCGGCCACGACAGCGGCAACTCGGTCGACGCGCGGCGCCAGTTCACCGAGCTGGGCTTCGACTCGCTGGCCGCCGTCGAGCTGCGCAACGCGCTCACCGCCGCCACCGGCCTGCGGCTCACCTCGACGCTGATCTTCGACCACCCGACGCCGCGCGACCTCGCGGACCACGTGCTGGAGACCGTACGGGGGGCCGCGCCCGCGACCGCAGCCGTCCGCGCCCCGTCGCGTGCCACGGCGGACGAGCCCATCGCGATCGTCGGCATGGCCTGCCGCTTCCCGGGCGGCGTCACCTCGCCCGAGCAGCTGTGGCAGCTCGTCGCGGACGGCACCGACGCGATCGGCCCGTTCCCCGAGGACCGCGGCTGGAACGTCGACGAGATCTTCGACCCCGAGCCCGGCAAGCACGGCCGTACGTACACCCGCGACGGCGGATTCCTCTACGACGCCGCCGAGTTCGACCCGACCTTCTTCGGCATCAGCCCGCTGGAGGCCCAGGCGATGGACCCGCAGCAGCGGCTGCTGCTGGAGGTCGGCTGGGAGGCGCTGGAACGCGCCGGGATCGACCCGCGGTCCCTGAAGGGCAGCCCCACGGGCGTGTTCGCCGGGATCATGTACCACGACTGGGCGCCGCGCTCGTCCCAGGTGTCCGAGGACCTGGCCGGCTTCACCGCCGCGGGCAGTCTGGGCAGTGCCGCATCAGGTCGTGTCGCCTACACCCTCGGCCTCCAGGGCCCCGCGATCACGGTCGACACGGCTTGCTCATCGTCGCTCGTGGCGATGCACCAGGCCGCACAGGCCCTCCGGCAGGGCGACTGCACGCTCGCTCTCGCGGGCGGCGCGACCGTCATGGCCACCCCCGAGACGTTCGTCGGCATGAGCTTGCAGCAGGGCCTGTCCACCGATGGCCGCTGCAAGGCGTACGGGGAGGGAGCCGATGGCACCGGCTGGTCCGAGGGCGCCGGCTTCGTGCTGCTCGAGAAGCTTTCCGACGCGCGCCGCAACGGGCATCCCGTGCTCGCCGTCGTCCGCGGCTCAGCCGTCAACCAGGACGGCGCGTCCAACGGCATGGCCGCGCCCAACGGCCCCGCCCAGACCCGGGTCATCCAGCAGGCGCTGGGGGTTGCCGGTCTGCGGCCCGCCGACGTCGACGTGGTCGACGGGCACGGTACGGGAACGACGCTCGGCGACCCCATCGAGGCCCAAGCGCTGATGGCCGCCTACGGCCAGGACCGGGAGGACCGCGACCCGCTGTGGCTCGGCTCGCTCAAGTCCAACCTGGGGCACGCGCAGGCCGCCGCCGGCGTCGGCAGCGTCATCAAGATGGTGATGGCGATCCGGAACGGCGTCATGCCGCGCACCCTCCACGCGGACACTCCGTCCCCCCACATCGACTGGACCGAAGGTGCCGTCGAACTCCTCCAAGAAGCGCGCGCCTGGAACCCGGAGGGCCGTCCACGCCGTGCCGGTGTCTCCTCGTTCGGCGTCTCCGGGACCAACGCGCACCTCATCCTGGAGCAGGTCCCCGCTGAGCCGCGGGCCGATGTACCACGCGGTGACCGGCTGCCGGTGGTGCCGCTGACCGTTTCCGGCACGACCCCGGCCGCAGTGCGCGACCAGGCGGCGCGCCTCGCCGAGCACCTGCGCGATCACGCGGATGTGGACGAACTCGACGCCGCCGTCTCGCTCGTCCGCGGCCGAGCCGCCCTGGAGCACCGCGCCGTCGTCTTCGACGCGGACCGGGACGGACTGCTCTCCGGTCTCGACGCGCTGGCGGCCGGTGGCTCCGCCGCCTCCCTCGTGCAGGGGGTGCAGCGCGGCGACGCGCGCGCCGTCTTCGTCTTCCCCGGCCAGGGGTCGCAGTGGCAGGGCATGGGCGTCGAACTGCTGGAGCACTCGCCCGCGTTCGCCACCCGCCTCGGCGAGTGCGGCAAGGCGCTCGAACCGTATGTCGAGTGGGACCTGCTCGACGTCCTGCGCGGCGCCCCCGGAGCTCCTGCCCTGGACGCGGTCGACGTCGTGCAACCCGTCCTCTGGGCCATGATGGTGTCGCTCGCCGAGGCGTGGCGCGCGGTCGGTGTCGAACCGGCCGCCGTCGTCGGCCACTCGCAGGGCGAGATCGCGGCGGCTTGTGTGGCCGGCGCGCTCTCCCTGGAGGACGGCGCTCGCGTCGTCGCTCTGCGCAGTCAGGTGATCCGCCAGGATCTGGCGGGCCGTGGCGGCATGATGTCGGTCGCGCTGTCCGAGGACCGCGTTGCCGAATACGCCGCCCAGTGGGGCGACCGCCTCCAGCTCGCCGTCGTCAACGGCCCCAGCTCGGTTGTCGTGTGCGGCGACCCGGACGTCCTGGACGAGTTGAAGACGAAGTTGGACGACGACGGGGTGCAGGCACGCCGAATCCCCGTGGACTATGCCTCCCACTCGGTGTTCGTCGAGGAGATCCGCGAACGCCTCTTCGCCGAGCTGGGCGAATTGGAGCCGCGCGTCCCGAGCATCCCCTTCTACTCCACGGTCACCGCCGGCCGACTCGACACCGCCGGTCTCGACGCCGAGTACTGGTACACCAATCTGCGGCAGACCGTGCGGTTCGAAGAGACGACGCGGGCGCTGCTCGCCGACGGCTTCGAGATCTTCGTGGAGACCAGCCCGCATCCCGGTCTCCTCGTCGGGCTGGGCGAGACGGCCGAGTCCGTGGGCGCGAACCCCGCGCTCGTCGCCACGCTGCGCCGCGACGAGGGCGGCCCGCGCCAGTTCGTGAACTCCCTGTCGGAGGCGTACGCGCAGGGTGCGACCGTCGACTGGGTGACGTACCTCGCCGGTACCGGCGCCCGTCACGTCGACCTGCCCACGTACGCCTTCCAGCGCCGTCGCTACTGGCTGGACCTCGCCGAGTCGGGCGGGGACGCCTCCCAGGTCGGCCAGGTCGCGACCGGCCACCCGCTCCTGGGCGCCGCGGTGCCCGTCGCCGGAGCCGGCGGTGTGCTGCTCACCGGACGCCTCTCGGTGTCGGCGCAGCCGTGGCTCGCGGATCATGTCGTGGACGGCGCGGTCCTCTTCCCCGGTGCCGGATTCGTCGAACTCGCGGTACGGGCGGGCGACGAGATCGGCCGTGGTGGCGTGGACGAACTGACCCTGGAGGTACCGCTCGTACTGCCGGAGCGTGGCGGCGTGGCCATCCAGGTCATCGTCGACGCGGACCTGTGCGGCGTCTCCATCCACTCCCGCCACGAAGGTGCCCCCGTAGACGTCGGCTGGACCCGGCACGCGCACGGCACCCTCGTGGAAACGCGACCCGAGCCCGCCGCCGATACCTCGGTGTGGCCGCCCCCGGGCACCGAACCGGTCGATCTGGAGAACTTCTACGACGCCTCTCCGGAGGGCGGTCTGGCGTACGGTCCCGTGTTCCAGGGCTTGCGCGCTGCCTGGCGTAACGAGGGTGGCGAGGTGTTCGCGGACGTCGCGCTACCGGAGAGCGTCACCGGCGAGGCCGGGCGCTACGGGTTGCACCCCGCGGTGCTGGACGCGACTCTGCACGCCACGGCGCTGCTGCCGGGCGGCGACGACCGGGTCACGCTCCCGTTCCTCTGGACGCGGGTCGATCTGTACGCCGCGGGCGCCTCTGCTCTCCGGCTGCGGATGACGCCCCTCGGCGGCGACGAGGTGGCGCTCCGCCTGACCGACACGGCCGGCCGTCCCGTCGCCGATGTCGAGTCCCTCGTCCTGCGACCCGTCACCGACGGGTTGATCGCGGGGGCCGGCACCGCTCACGAGTCGCTGTTCGACCTGGTGTGGTCAGCCGCGCCGCTGCCGGACGAGTGGCCCGTCACCACGCCGGCCGTTCTCCGTAGCGCGGCCGGCAGTACCGCGGAGGAGGTCCACGCCGCGACCGCCGCCGCTCTGGACTTCCTCCAGCGCGGACTGGGCGACGACGGGGACCTCGACACCACGCTGGCCGTCGTGACGCGCGGCGCGGTCTCCGTCGCCGGTGAGGATGTCGTCGACCTGGCCGGAGCAGCCGTGTGGGGCCTGGTGCGCAGCGCCCAGACGGAGAATCCGAACCGGATCGTCCTCGTCGACCTCGACCCGTCCGTCGTGGACGGCGACGAGTTCGACCGTGTCCTCGCCGCGGCACTGTCCGCCGGGGAGGAACAGGTCGCGGTCCGCTCCGGCACGTACCACCGGCCGCGTCTGGTCCGCTGGACCGGTGACCGGTCCGGTACGCCCGCCAGCGTCTTCGGCGAGCGGCCCGGCACCGTGCTGATCACCGGCGGCACCGGCACGCTGGGCAGCCTGTTCGCCCGGCACTTGGTCACCGCGTACGGCGTCACCGACCTGCTGTTGACCAGCCGCCGTGGCTCCGCCGCCACGGGTGCCGCCGAGCTGGCCGAGGAGCTGACCGGCCTCGGAGCCAACGTGGAGATCGCCGCCTGCGATGCGGCCGACCGAAACGCGCTGGCCGCCGTACTGGACGGCCGGACTCTTGCAGGTGTCGTGCACACCGCGGGTGTGCTGGACGACGGCATCATCCCGTCGCTCACGCCGGAGAAGCTGACATCCGTGATGCGCCCCAAGGTGGACGCGGCGCTCAACCTGCACGAGCTCACCGCTGACCAGGACCTCTCGGCGTTCGTGCTCTTCTCCTCCGCCGCCGGTGTGACCGGCGGCGCCGGGCAGGGCAACTACGCTGCGGCCAACACCTTCCTCGACGGCCTCGCCGCGCACCGGCGCGCCCAGGGGTTGCCCGCGCAGTCGCTGGCCTGGGGCCTGTGGGCCGAAGCCAGCGGCATGACGGGCGCCCTCGGCGCCGGGGATGTCTCGCGGATGGAGCGCGACGGCGTCCGGGGCATGTCCAACGAGGAGGGTCTGGCGCTGCTGGACACGGCGAGCGCCGCCGACCGTACGCTCCTGGTGCCGGCCCGGATCGATTTGGCCGGGCAGCGCCGCGCAGAGGTCCCGTACCTGCTGCGTGATCTGGTGCGCGCGCCGGCGCGGCGCGTCGTCGAGGCCGGTACCGCATCCGCCGAGGCGGCCGAGAGCCTCCGGGACCGGCTCTCAGGACTGGCACCGGCCCGCCGTGAGAAGGCGATGCTGGACGTCGTGTGCGCCCAGGCCGCCGCGACGCTCGGCTATGACGGTGCGGACGAGGTCGACCCCGAACGCTCCTTCCGCGACATGGGCTTCGACTCCTTGGCCGCCGTCCGCTTCCGTAACGCTCTCGGCGAGAGCGTCGGCGAACGCCTCCCGGCGACGCTCGTGTTCGACCACCCGACACCGCTCAGCCTGACGCGGCACCTCCTGGAGGAGCTGGCACTCGACGGGCCGACAGACGAACCCGAGGCGAACACCGACGTAGCCGACGACCGTACGGAGGAGATCCAGGGGATGAGCCTGGCCGAGCTCCTCCGTGCCGCCTCGCAACGATCAGGAGAGTAGAGATGAGCCAGTTGCTCGACGACGTCGAACAGCGTTCCTTCCCGACTGACGAGGAGCTGCTGCACCGTGTGCTGACGCCGTACCGGGCGAAGCGGTGCGAGTACCTGACCTCGGCCACGGTCACCGCGCAGGGCGATCCGCGCGAGGGCGGACGGCTCGCGGCCACCTGTACGTTCGAGATCCCCGAGTCGTGCTATATCGACGACACCGGACATTTCAACTCGGTGGAGTTCAACATCTGCTTCAACCAGATGGCGTACTACCTGATGGCCAAGTCGGTGAAGGAAGGGCTGGCCGACCCGTTCTCCCGGTGGACGCTGGACCAGTTCTGGACCCGGCAGCTCGCCGACGTGTTCATCACCGACTTCAAGAGCAGCTTCCGCAGGGCGATGCGCGGCCCCAGCTTCACCGGTGAGATGCGGATCGTGGACATCGCCGAGTGGGGCGCCAGCGACCTGCGCGAGGCGCTCGTGATGCTGCGCACCACGTGCCACTACGCGGACGAGTACGGCGCCGAGAGCCATGGTGAGGTCACCGCCGCCATCACCAACCCGCCCGAGAACTGATCCCGTTCGGCCCCTCGCGAAGGAAGAACATGCCCAACGCTGAACGGCCCGGGCCGCCCCAAGAAGCCCGACAGGTCGACATCGCACACGTCTACGATCGGTTGGCTGATCGCGGGCTCCAGTACGGTCCGGCGTTCCGCGGCCTGCGCTCCGTGTGGTCCCACGGCGAGGAGGTCTACGCGGAGGCCGTCCTCGAAGCGGGCACTCTCGACAACGCGGGCGGCTACCTGCTGCACCCCGCGTTGTTCGACGCGGCGTTCCAGACCGCGCTGGTGCCAGGGCTCGACGAAGAGGGAAAGACCTTTCTCCCGTTCGCTCTGCGCGGGGTCCGCGTGTACAAGGCGGGCGCCGGCGCCGTCCACGTGCACACGGCACCCGGCGACAACGGCAGCATCACGTTGTCGCTCACCGACGCCGACGGCCAACAGGTCGCCACGGTCGAAAGTCTCGTCCGGCGACCCGTCACCGCCGACCAGCTGGAGGCCGCGACACAGCGCACGTACCTGCTGCGGCTCGCGTGGAAAGCGCTCCCGCAGTCGGCGGCCGCCTCGGAGCGGCAGCGTTGGGCGTTCCTCGGTACCGACCACCTCGGACTCACCGGCGCGCTGAAGTCCCTCCGCCCGTCCTTCGAGGTGCACCCGTCGCTGCACGCCTTGGACGACGCTCTCTGCGCGGGCGCGCCGGTGCCCGAGGTGGTCGTCGTCTCCTGCACGGACGATTCCTCGTCGGTGTACTCGGCGGCACAGCGCGCGCTGATGCTCGTACAGGAGTGGTTGGCCGACGCGCGCCTCGCCGACTCCAGGCTCGTCCTCGTCTGCCGCGGCGCCGCCGCCACGGGCCCGCACGAGGATCAACCCGACATGTCGGGTGCTGCCGTGTGGGGCCTGCTCCGGAGCGCCCAGTCGGAGCACCCTGGCCGCTTCACGCTGGTCGACATCGACGACCCAGCCGAATCCGCCCACGGTCTCGTCGCCGCGGTCGACTCCGGGGAGCCGCAGCTCGCCGTACGCCAGGACGCACTGTTCCGACCGCGCCTCGTCCGCGCTCCGACACCCGCCCGCAGCACGACACTCACCGGTACGGTGGTTCTCACCGGCGGTACCGGCGCCCTCGCCAGGGCGGTCGCCCGCCACTTGGTCACCCGGCACGAGGTACGGCATCTGGTCCTGCTCAGTCGCCGCGGCCCGAAAGCCGTCGGCGCCGATGAGCTCACCGCCGAATTGACCGAGCACGGAGCGCGGGTCGACGTCGTCGCCTGTGACACCGCCGACCGCGACGCCCTGGAGGCGGCGCTGGGACGCTTTCCCGCGCCGTCCGCCGTCTTCCACACCGCGGGCGTGATGGCCGATGTCGCCGTCGACACGCTCACCCCCCACGGGCTGGATCGGGTGCTGCGTCCCAAGGCGGATACCGCACTCCACCTGCACTCCCTGATCCAGGATCCGGAGTGCGCATTCGTGATGTTCTCGTCCGTGGCGGGCCTCACCGGCAACCCGGGTCAGGCCAACTACGCCGCGGCGAACGTGGTGCTCGACGCACTCGCCCACCACCGTAGGGCACTCGGCCTACGCGGGCTCTCCCTTGCCTGGGGCCTGTGGGAAAGCGACGGCGGCATGGGTTCCGAGCTGTCCGCCACGGAGTTGAGCCGTATCAAGCGCTCTGGACTCTCCCCGCTCACGCAGGAACAGGGCCTGCACCTTCTCGATGCCGCACTCGCCAGCGACGAGGCCGTGCTGTCACCGATCCGGCTGAGCGAGGCCGGGTTGACCGGGGACATGCCGCCCATTCTGGCGGAGCTGGCACCCGCGCGGTCCGACCGTCACGACCCTGCCGACTCCCTGGTAGGGCTGCTGGCCGAACTACCCGAGTCCGAACGGAGCGCCGCAGCCGTGGATTTCGTACGCGCTGCCGCTGCCGCTGTGCTCGGCTTCGACGGCCCAGACGACGTAGACGCGGACCGCGAGTTCAGCGCCGTCGGGCTGGACTCCATCGGCAACCTCGAACTCAGCCGCAGCCTGGCGAAGTCCACCGGGCTCCAGCTGCCCGTAACCCTGACCTTCGACCACCCGACCCCCGTAGATCTCGCAGCCCATCTGCGGCGTCTTCTCCAGGAGAACGAATCGTGAACACCGTAGTCGTCGGTGGCGGCGTCATCGGCCTGGCTGTCGCCTGGCGCGCCCAGCAGGCCGGTCTCAACGTCACCGTGATCGATCCGGAGCCGGCCAGTAAGGCCTCGCATGTGTCAGCGGGCCTGCTGGCACCCGGGAACGAACAGCTCTACCGGATGGAGGAGCTCCTCCGGTTGTCCCTGGCATCCCGCGCGCTGTATCCGACGTTCGTCGCGGAACTAGAGGAGTTCGCCCCCGCCGGCTACCGGCGTGACGGCGTGCTGGACGCGGCCTTCGACGAGGAGGCCCTGGCCGGACTCGACCGGCAGCAGGCGTTCCAGGAGGATCTTGGCATCAGCACCGAGCGCCTCACGTCCGAGGAGTGTGCCAAGCTCCAGCCCGCGTTCGGCCCCGTTCTGGGCGGTCTGCTGTCGCCCGACGACGGCGCCATCGACCCGCGTGTCCTGACCGCGGCGCTGCTCACGGCGATCGACGCGCTCGGTGGCACCGTCGTCCGGCAGCGTGTCGTACGGGTCGACGACCACTCCGTGCTCCTTGACGGCGGCGAGTCCGTCGCCTTCGACCGCCTCGTGCTGGCCGCCGGCTGCTGGACGCACCAGATCGAGGGTCTGCGGAAGGCTGCGGTCCCGGAGATACGGCCGGTCAAGGGCCAGATCCTCCGCCTCCACTCCGAGACCCCGCTGCTCAACATCACGGCGCGCGCCCGTACCGGAGAGCGCTCGCTCTACCTCGTGCCCCGTCTGGACGGCGAGCTTGTCGTGGGTGCCACGTACGAGGAGCGCGGCTACGACGACACGGTCACCGCCGATGGCACCCGTGAGTTGCTGACCCGTGCCGCGCAGTACCTCCCCGGTGTCGGCGACCTGGAGCTGCGCGAGATGAGCGTCGGCCTCCGCCCCGGCTCGCCCGACGAACTGCCGTTCATCGGCCCCACGAACGTGCCGGACGTCTTTCTCGCCTCGGGCCACTTCCGGATCGGCATCCAGCTCACACCGATCACGGCCGACATCATGCTGTCCTACCTCACCGACAGCGCGCCGCACGCGGCCGCGGAGCCGTTCAAGCCCTCCCGCCTGATGGGCTGACCACCGGATCGGCCGCGTGCCCGCGGCGGCAGTGCCGTCTCATCGACACCCTCCCCGTACTACGACGTAGTACGGGGAGGGTGTCGATCCTTATGCAGTCCCGGGAGCTGGGGAGGTCCCGGTGGGGACGGTGCGGGTGGCTTGAGAGGCGCTCCCGAGGGGGCAGCCCGACGGTTCGGGCTTACGACGATCCGCCCGAACCGAACGGCCCACTGACACCACTTCGCCCCGCCGCAGGGCGACGGGGCGAAGAACAGAGCCGGCGATCGAGACGACCACGTCCCCGTTCGCGGGGCCTCCGGCGGGTCAGTCAGCCTTCACCAGCGAGTCGTTCAGCGTGCCGGTGGCATTCTCCGTCCACTTGTGGTCTTCCTCCGAACGTGACCTGATCGTGAGCGAGCGGCCGGTGCCCGGTTCTTCCGGGCCGACGATCACTTGGAGCAGCGCGCCTTCTTCAGGACCGAAGGCGACGGGGGCGTTCAGGACCATCTCTGCGATCTCGTCGAGACCCACCGTCTGCGCGGCGTGCAGGGCGAGTTCCACGAACGCGGTGCCCGGCAGGATCACTTTCCCGATGACCACGTGGTCGCGGAGCCACGGATGCGTGTTCAGCGTCACGCGGCCGGTGAAGAGGTGGCTGCCGTCGGGGAGTTCGGTCGCCGTGGCCAGCAGCGGGTGGGTGGCGGACTCCAGGCCCAGCCCGGCTGCGTTGCCCACCGATTCCTGCGCCTCCAGCCAGTACCGACGACGCTGGAAGGCGTACGTCGGGAGTTCGACGCTCAGGGCGCCGCTTCCGCCGAGGAACTTCTCCCAGTCGATGGGCACCCCGCGCCCGTGCAACTGTCCCACTGCCTCCATCAGACTCGTCGCCTCGTCGTGCCGCGACCGCAGCACGGGCACGGCCGCGGACTCGGGCAGTGCCTCCCTGGCGAGCGCGGTCAACACCGCGTCAGGACCGATCTCCAGGTAGGTGGTGATGCCCTGGTCGTGCAGCGCGAGCAACCCTTCGTGGAAGCGGGTGGTGTTGCGCGCGTGCCCGATCCAGTAGTCCGGGGTGGCGATGTCAGCGCCCGCGAGCTCACCCGTGACCGTGGAAACCAGGGGGATGGCCGGTACCTCGTACGACGAACCCTCCGCGACGCTCCGGAACTCCGCCAGCATTCCCTCCATGTGGTGCGAGTGGAACGCGTGGCTGACGGTCAGGCGCCGCGTGCGCCGACCTTCCTCGGCGAACCGCGTGGCGATGGCCAGTACGTCCGCCTCGTCGCCGGACAGGACCACCGCCCGTGGGCCGTTGATCGCGGCGATGCTGACGGTGTCACCCAGCTGTGGGGTGATCTCCTCCTCGGTGGCTTCCACCGCGACCATCGCGCCGCCCCCGGGCAGTGCCTGCATCAGAGTGCCGCGAGCGGCGACCAAGCGTGAGGCGTCCTCGAGGGAAAGGACACCCGCGGTGTGGGCGGCGGCGAACTCGCCCAGGGAGTGGCCGATCACGTGGCTCGGTGTGACGCCGAAGTCGTCGGTCAACAGCCGGGTCAGCGACGTCTGGAGCGCGAACAGCGCGGGCTGCGTGTAACGAGTCTGGTTGAGCATCTCGGGGTCGTCGTCGAAGACGACGTCCTTCAGGGACTTCTTGCCGTCGAGGTGCCGGTCCAGGATGGCGCAGACCTGGTCGAACGCGGTCCGGTAGGTCGGGTACGTCTCGTACAGCCGCTTGCCCATGCCCGCGTGCTGGGCGCCTTGGCCGGTGAACAGGAACCCGACCTCTCCTGACGAGGGGCCGACCCGGATCACCGACGGGTTCGGGGTCCTCGCGATCACCTGGAGTTGTGTGAGCAACTCCTCGCGGGTGCTGCCCACGGCCGACGCGTGGTGTTCGAAGGTGGTCCTCCGTGTCGCCAGCGAGTACGCGACGTCTGCGGGACGCACGTCCGGGTGACTGATGACGTGGTCCAGTAGACGCTTGGCCTGGTCCCGGAGTGTTTCCTCGGTCTTGGCCGACAGGATCCACGGCAGCGGCCCGTCGGGGGTGTGCGTGATCGTGGCGGTGTCGGCCTCGACCGGTGCCTGTTCGAGGATCAGGTGCGCGTTGGTGCCGCTGATGCCGAAGGAGGAGACGGCGGCGCGGCGCGGGTGGTCGGTCTCGGGCCAGGGGCGAGCCTCGGTGAGGAGCTTGACGTTCCCCGACTCCCAGGCGACGACCGGACTTGGCTCGTCCACGTGCAGGGTCTTCGGGAGCATGCCGTGACGCATGGCCTGAACCATCTTGATCACGCCACCGACACCGGCCGCAGCCTGAGCGTGCCCCAGATTCGACTTCAACGACCCCAGCCACAGCGGCTCTTGGCGGTCCTGGCCGTACGTGGCGAGCAGCGCCTGCGCCTCGATCGGATCGCCGAGCGGGGTGCCCGTGCCGTGGCCCTCGACCGCGTCGACCTCGTGCGGCGCGAGACCGGCGTTGGCGAGCGCGGTCCTGATGACCCGTTGTTGAGCGGGCCCTCGTGGTGCGGTCAGACCGTTGGACGCGCCATCCTGGTTGACGGCGGAGCCGCGGATGAGGGCGAGGACCGGATGCCCCTTGGCTTTCGCGTCGGACAGGCGTTCCAGGACGACCATGCCGGCGCCCTCGGCCCAGGCGACGCCGTCGGCCGCGGCGGCGAAGGACTTGGAGCGTCCGTCCGGAGCAAGACCGCGCTGGCGGCTGAACTCCAGGAACATGCCCGCGTTCGCCATGACGGTGGCACCGCCGGCGAGCGCCATGTCGCACTCGCCCTGTCGGATCGCCTGGCAGGCGAGGTGGAGCGCCACGAGGGAGGAGGAGCAGGCGGTGTCGACCGTGAGGGCCGGGCCTTCGAGGCCGAGGCTGTAGGCGACACGGCCGGAGGCGACGCTCGCGGTCGTACCTGTCAGCAGGTAGCCCTCGACGCGCTCCGCTCCCTCGTGAGTCAGCGACACGTACTCCTGCGTCACCACACCCGTGAAGACGCCCGTGGAGCTGGCTTGGAGGCTCATCGGGTCGATGCCGGCGGTCTCCAGGCTCTCCCACGCGGTCTCCAGCAGCAGGCGCTGTTGGGGGTCGAGGGCCAGCGCCTCGCGGGGGCTGATGCCGAAGAACTCGGGGTCGAACTTGTCGGCGTCGTAGAGGAAGCCCCCCTCACGCGCGTACGTCTTGCCGCTCGCGTCGGGGTCGGGGTCGTAGAGTCCCTCGACGTCCCAGCCGCGGTTCTCCGGGAAGCCACCGACCGCGTCCCGCTCCTCGGCGACCAGTTGCCAGAGGGCGTCCGGGGTGTCGGCGCCGCCGGGGAAGCGCGAACCCATGCCCACGATCGCGATCGGCTCGTCGTCGAGGAGGGGCGCCGCAGGGGTGTCCGCCTCGGTGGCGGCTTCCGGAGCGGCCTCCTCATCGACCAGCTCGTCCCGCAGGTGGGAGATGAGCGACTCGGGAGTGGGGCGGTCGAAGAGCATGGTGGGCGGCAGATGCAACCCCGTCTCCTCGCTCAGCTCCATGAGGAGCTCGATGCCGCTGAGGGAGTCGAAGCCCAGATCCTTGAACGGGCTGCTGGGGTCGATGACCGGCGTCGAGGTGTGCCCGAGGACGGTCGCGATGCGCTCGCTGAGGAATGCCAGCAACAGCCTCCGCTGCTCGCTCTCGGTGAGGCCGGCCAGCTGTTCGGCCAGCGAGCCCTCCGCGAGGGCCACCGGTCCGGACTGTTCCGCCTCCGTCGTGGCCTGTACCGGTGCGGGCACCAGGTCGGCGAGCACCGGGGACAGCGCGCTCGACGCCCGCTGTGTACGCGCCTGCGACAACTCCAGCTCCGCGGGCACCAGGACCGCGTGGTCCTTGGCGAGGGCCGCGTCGAACAGGGCAAGGCCGTGTTCGGCGGGCATGGGCACGAGGCCACCGCGGCTCATTCGGGCCCGGTCGGCTTCGTCGAGGGTGTCGGCCATGCCGTTGTCCCACAGCCCCCAGGCCAGGGAAGTGGCCGGGAGGCGATGGGTGTGGCGGTGGTGGGCGAGTGCGTCGAGAAAGCTGTTGGCGGCCGCGTAGTTGGCTTGTCCGGGCGAGCCAAAGGTGCCGACGACGGAGGAGAAGAGGATGAAGTGGTCGAGTGGGGTGTCTCGGGTGGCGTGGTGGAGATTCCAGGCGCCGTCGACCTTGGGGCGGAGGACCGTGTCGATTCGTTCGTGGCCGAGTGCGGTGACGATGCCGTCGTCGAGGGTGCCGGCGCAGTGGATGACAGAGCCGAGGGGGTGTGCGAGGGGGATGGTGGCGAGGAGACCGTCGAGCGCGGCGGCGTCGGCGGCGTCGCAGGCGGCAACGGTGGCGTGGGCGCCGAGCGAGGTGAGTTCCTGGACGAGATCGCCCGCTGCTTCGGGGCCGCGGCGGCTGGTGAGCAGCAGGTGCTTGACGCCGTGCTCGGTGACCAGGTGACGGGCCAGGAGTGAACCCAGGCCACCGGTACCTCCGGTGATCAGCACCGTCTTTCCCGCGTCGAAGGACGTGGCTGCCCTGGGGGCCGTACTCAGGCGTGCCAGACGCGGGACGAGGAATCGCCCCTCGCGCAGGGCGACTTGCGGCTCATCCGCCACCACGGCGACGGACAAGGCGTCGCGGGAGGGCGACGTGCCGTCCAGATCGATGAGGGCGAAGCGGTTCGGGTTCTCCGACTGCGCCGTGCGGACCAAGCCCCAGACGGCCGCCGCGGCCGGGTCGGCCGCCATGCCGTTCTGCCCGGAGTTCGGACCGGTGACCATGGCGTCGTGGGTGAGAACGACGAGCCGTGTGTCGGGCGTGCCGTCGGCCAGTACCGCTTGGACCAGGTCCAGGGCTTGGTGAGTGGCGGAGTACGCGGCCTCCACAGGTCGTTCGACGCCGGTTCCGGCGGGGTCGGTGACGCATGGCGCGACGATGGTCGACGGTCGGTCCGCGTCGGAGCGGAGCGCGTCGCGCAGGGCGGCGGCGTCCGGGTAGGCCACGGCCGAGGAGCCGAGCACGGCCAGTACGGCGGCCACCCGCTCGTCCTCCGTGTCGCCGACGAGGGCCCAGCCGGCCCCGTCGACGGTTTCGGCACGCTGCGGTGCGGGCACCGGGCGCCAGGTCAGTTCGTGCAGGCCGCCGAGGTTGCTCGGCCGGGCCGCTTCGAGCTGTTCGCGGCCGACGGGCCGCATGGCCAGGGAGTCCACGGTCAGTACCGGGGCGCCGGACGGGTCGGTGACCCTCAGCGAGACGGTCTCCGCCGACGGGCGGGTGATGCTGACCCGCAGGGCCTGCGCGCCGGGGGCGTGGAGGGTCAGGCCGCTCCAGGAGAACGGCACGTTGAGCGTGCTGTCCGCCGCGGAGACGCCCGCTGCCAGGGCGAGAGGGTGCAGCGCGGAGTCGAGCAGGCCGGGGTGGACGCCGTAGCCGCCCGCAGCCGTACCCGTGGGGAGGGCCACCTCGGCGTAGAGCGCGTCATCGTCTTGCCAGGCGGCATGGAGCCCCTGGAAGAGCGGGCCGTAGCCGAAGCCGGCCTCGGCGATCCGGCGGTAGAAGCCGTCGGTGTCGAGGACGTGGGCGGACGCCGGGGGCCACGCTGCGTCCGCGGTCACGGGCGCGGTCACGGGCGCGGGCGCGCCGAGGGCACCGGTGACGTGGCACGTCCAGTCGGCTCCCAGTGGGGCGTCCTCGGGACGGGAGTGCACGGCGAAACCACGCCGCCCGGAATCGTCCACGGGCCTTACGTGCACCCGCAGTTGCAGCGCGCCCTGTTCCGGCAGCGCCAGGAACGTGTGGTGCGTCAGCTCCTCGACGCGGGGGCTGCCCACCATCGCGGCGGTGTGCAGCATCATGTCCACGAAGGCCACGCCCGGCATCACCGGGGTGTCGAACACGGCGTGTTCGCGGGCCCAGACGGGGGACGAGGCGTTGACACGACCGCTCAGCACCAGGCCGCCCGGATCGGGCAGTTCGGTCGCGGAGGTCAGCAGCGCGTGGCCGGTCTCGGCGAGCCCCAGCCCGTCGGCGCTACCCACGGCCTTCGGAGTTGCCAGCCAGTAGCGCTGCCGCTGGAAGGGGTACGTCGGCAGGGTGACTGGACGGCCATCGGGGGCGCCGTACACGCCGAGCCAGTCCACCGCGACGCCCGCCGCGTGCGCTTGGCCCAGCGCGGTAAGCAGCGCACGCCGCTCCTCGCGGTTCCGGCGCAGGCCCGGAATGAGGGCGGCGCTGTCGGAGCCCCCGGTGAGGTTGTGTCGGGCCATGGCGGTGAGGACCGCGTCGGGGCCCAACTCCAGGTAACGGGTGACGCCTTCGGACTCCAGACGGCGTACGACGTCCGCGAAGCGGACGGCCTCCCGGACGTGCCGCACCCAGTACCCCGGGTCGGTGACCTCACCGCCCTCGGTGACCACGGGCACCGCGGGCGCGGCGTACGTGACACCCTCCGCGACCTTCCGGAAGTCCTCCAACATCGGGTCCATCAACGGCGAATGGAACGCGTGCGACACCTTCAACCGGTTGGTACGACGCCCTTCGAGCTGCGCCACAGCGGCCGTGACGGCCGCCTCCTCACCGGAGAGAACCACAGCGCGCGGGCCGTTCACGGCGGCGACCGCCACACCGTCGGTCAACAGCGGCAGGACCTCGTCCTCCGCCGCCTCGACCGCGACCATGGCGCCACCCGCGGGCAACGCGCCCATCAGACGCCCACGCGCGGTGATCAGCCTCGCGGCATCCGCGAGGGAGAACACCCCCGCCACGTGCGCCGCGGCGACCTCACCGATGGAGTGGCCCGCCACGAAGTCCGGGGTGACGCCCCACGACTCCCACAGGCGGTACAGCGCCACCTCCACCGCGAAGATCGCGGGCTGCGTGCACTCCGTACGATTCAGGGCCTCCTCATCACCCCACATCACCTCGCGGACCTTCGGGTCCAGCTCCGCGCACACCTCGTCGAAGGCACGAGCGAACACCGGATACGCCTCGTACAGCCCACGGCCCATACCAAGACGCTGACTCCCCTGCCCGGTGAACAGGAACGCGGTCAGCCCGGCACGCGGTGTGCCGCGCACCACGTCGGGGGTGGTGTCCCCGCGGCTGAGAGCATCCAGGGCCTGGTCGAAGCCATGCCGATCGGCGGCGACGACGACGGCGCGGTGCGGCAGGTGCGACCGGGTCGTGGCGAGCGAGCGGCCGACTGCGGAGGGCCTCAGCCCGGGTTGTGCGACCAGGTGCGCGCGCAGTTGCCGGGCTTGGTCCCGGAGGGCCTCCTCGGTCTTGCCGGAGATGACCCAGGGCAGCTCGGTGTTCTCCGGCGACTCCTCCGTCGGCGTCTGGCCAACCGTCACCAGATCGGGCCCGGACTCCAGGATGAGGTGGGCGTTGGTGCCGCTGATACCGAACGACGAGACGGCGGCCCGACGCGGGCCGTCCGTCTCGGGCCAGTCACGGGCCTCGGTGAGGAGCTTGACGTTGCCCGTGGACCAGTCGATACGTGGGCTGGGCTCGTCCACGTGCAGCGTGCGGGGGAGGCTGCCGTGGCGCATGGCCTCGATCATCTTGATGACACCGGCGACACCGGCGGCGGCCTGCGCGTGCCCGATGTTGGACTTCAGCGAGCCGAGCCACACGGGCTCCTCTCGGCCCCGGCCGTACGTGTTGAGCAGTGCCTGCGCCTCGATCGGATCGCCCAGAGAGGTGCCGGTGCCGTGGCCCTCGACTGCGTCGACCTGGTCAGGGGTGAGCCCGGCGCTGGCCAGCGCGGTCTGGATGACGCGCTGCTGGGAGGGGCCGTTGGGGGCGGTGAGGCCGTTGGACGCGCCGTCCTGGTTGACGGCGGAGCCGCGTACGAGGGCCAGCACCTGGTGGCCGTTGGCGCGCGCGTCGGACAGCCGTTCCAGCAATACCAGACCGACGCCCTCGGCCCAGCTCGTACCACCCGCCGCAGCGGCGTACGAGCGGCAGCGACCGTCGGCGGCGAGTCCACGCTGTTGGCCGAACTCGACGAACAGGCCCGGCGTCGCCATGACGGTGACGCCGCCCGCGAGCGCGAGTGAGCACTCGCCCGCGCGCAACGCCTGTGCCGCCTGGTGCAGTGCGACCAGCGACGAGGAGCAGGCCGTGTCGACCGTCACCGCGGGGCCTTCGAGGCTGAACGTGTAAGCGAGCCGGCCGGAGGCGACGCTCGCGGTGGTGCCGGTGAGCAGGTAACCGCCGAGGCCGTCGTCACCCTCGTGGAGCCGCGGGCCGTACTCCTGGGACATCGCGCCGACGAACACGCCGGTGTTGCTGCCGCGCAGCCCGTCCGGGTCGATTCCCGCGCGTTCGAACGTCTCCCAGGCGGTCTGGAGCAGGACCCGTTGCTGCGGATCCATCGCGAGGGCCTCGCGCGGGCTGATGCCGAAGAACTCGGCGTCGAACTCGGCGGCACCGTCGAGGAATCCACCGTGTCGGGCGTACGTCTTGCCGCGTACGCCCGGCTCCGGGTCGTACAGGGCGTCCAGGTCCCAGCCACGGTCATCGGGGAAGGGTCGGATCGCGTCGGTGCCCTTGTCGACGAGTTGCCACAGCTCCTCGGGAGAGTCGACGCCGCCCGGGTAGTGGCAGGCGGTGCCGACGATGACGATCGGATCGTCCGCGTCCACGGCCGTTGCTGTCACCGGGGCGACCGAGCCTGCGGTGGTGTCGCCCACGGCCAGGACGCACAGCCACTCGGCGAGCCGTGAGGGGTTCGGGTGGTCGTAGACGATGGTGTCGGCCAGCGAGAGGCCGGTCGCGCGGCTGAGTCGCTGCCGTACCTGGACCGCCAGCGTCGAGTCCATGCCCAGCTCGCGGAAGGTGTGCTCCGCGTCCACCGCGTCCGTGGTCAGGTGGCCGAGCACCATCGCGGTCTGAAGGCGCACCAGTTCCAGTGCCTCGTGGCGCCGGGCATCCGTCGGCAACCCGGCGATCCGATCCGCCCAGGTGACGGTGGCGGCCTCGGTGGGCGCCGTCGCCTCCTCGACCGGTTCGGCCGTGCGCGCGGTGGACTCGTACTCCGTGGACACCTCGGGCCAGTGGCGCTCGCGTTGGAAGGCGTACGTGGGCAGGGGCACGCGCCGTGGCGTACGCCCGTGGAAGAGGGCGGACCAGTCCACGGCCACGCCACGCACGTGCAGTTCCGCGAGGGAGGCCACGACCGGCGGCCAGGGAGACTCGTTGCGGCGCAGCGAGTCCACGACGAGTGTGTCCGGCAGCGTTTCGCGCAGGGCGCGGGTGAGGACGGGGTGCGGGCTCGACTCGACGAACGTGCCGAAGCCCTCCTCCGCCATGGTGCGCAGTGTCGACTCGAAGAGCACGGGCTGGCGCAAGTTGGCGTACCAGTACTCGGCGTCCATGTCGGCCGTGTCGATGGCGCCGCCGGTGACGGTCGAGTAGAAGGCGGTGACGCAGGAGCGCGGCGTCACCCCGGCCAGTTGCTCCAGTAGTTGCTCGCGGATGCGTTCGACGGCCGGCGAGTGTGAGGCGAAGTCCACCGGCACGGCCTTGGCGCGTATGCCTTCGGCTTCGGCGGCGGAGACCAGCTCGGTGACGGCCTCGGGGGTACCGGCCACGATCGTGGTGCCGGGGCCGTTGACGGCCGCGATGCCCAGGGCGTCGCCGAACGGGGCGATGCGCTCGGTCACCTCGGCCGCGGGGAGGGGCACGGACGCCATGCCGCCGGTTCCCGCGAGCGTCATGATCGTACGGCTGCGCAGCGCCACGATCCTCGCGGCGTCCGCCAAGCTCAGCGCGCCCGCGACGTGCGCGGCGGCCACCTCGCCCTGCGAGTGGCCGACGACCGCGTCGGGTCGGATACCCAGGGACTCCCACAGCCGTGCCAGCGACACCATCACGGCGAACAGCGTGGGCTGGATGACGTCGGTGCGTTCCAGGTCGGCGGCTCCGTTGCCACCGTGCAGCGTGTCCAGCAGCGACCAGTCGGTATGCGGTGCGAGTGCCTTGTGGCACGCCTCGATCGACGCGCGGAACACCTCGGAGGTGGCGAGGAGTTCCCGTGCCATGCCCTCCCACTGGGAGCCCTGGCCAGGGAAGACCAGGGCGAGCTTCCCGGTGTCGCTCCGGACGCCGGTGATCAGGCCGGGGGCCTCGCCGCCGTCGCGCAGTGCCGCCAGCTGGGCGTCGTGGTCGGGTCCGAGGGCTACGGCGCGGTGCTCGAAGTGCGTACGGCTGCCTGCGAGGGACCACCCGAGGTCGTACGCTTCGGCATCCGGCAGGCGCTCGTCCCGCAGGCGTCCGGCTTGGGCGCGCAGCGCGGCGGCGGTGCGGCCGGAGACGGTCCAGGGAATCAGCGGTATCCGGGACGCGTCCGAGGCGGCGCCGTTCCGCTCCGGCTCCTGCTCCGGCGCGTCCGCGGAGACACCTGTGCCGGGCGCCTCCGCGAGCACGACGTGGCAGTTGGTGCCGCCGACACCGAAGGAGCTGACGCCTGCCAACAGCGGTGCGTTCGGCCAGGGGCCGGAGGCGGTCTGGACCCGGAGGTTCAACGCTTCCGGGTCGATGCGCGGATTGGGATTCTCGTAGTTGAGGCTCGCCGGTATCTCCCGGTGCCGGATGCTCAACACCGTCTTGAGCAGGCCGACGATGCCCGCGGCGCCCTCCAGATGGCCCACGTTGGTCTTGGCCGAGCCGACGACGACGGGTTCACCCGCGGGCCGCGCGCTGCCGTAGACAGCGGCGATGCCTGCCGCTTCCAGTGGGTCACCGGTTGGTGTTCCCGTACCGTGCAGCTCGACGTAGTGCACCTCGGACGGGTCCACGCCCGCATCCTGGCATGCCTGTCGCAGTACGGTCGCCTGCGCTTCGGCGCTGGGCACGGTCAGGCCCTCGGTGGCACCGTCGTTGTTGACCGCGCTGCCGAGGACGACGCCGTACACGGTGTCGCCGTCCTCCACCGCCCGGGCCAGCGGCTTGAGGACGACGACGCCGCCGCCCTCCCCGCGTACGAAGCCGTTGGCGCGCTCGTCGAAAGTGAAGCAGCGCCCATCCGTCGACAACCCGCCGAAACGTGCGGCGACTTCGGCGCTCTCCGGCGTGAAGTTCAGTGCCACACCACCGGCCAGGGCCAGTGTGCTCTCACCGCGCCGCAGGCTCTCCACCGCGAGGTGGACCGACAGCAGGGAGGAGGACTGCGCCGAGTCGACCGCCATGCTGGGGCCGTGCAGGCCGAGGACGTACGAGACGCGGTTGGCGATGACGCCGCGGTTCAGTCCGGGCAGGGAGTGCTGTGTGACCGCGCCGCCGCGCTGGGCCAACGTCGCGTAGTCGTTGCTGATGGCACCGACGATGACGGCCGTGGCGCTGCCACGCAGCGACTCGGGTACGATCCCCGCGTCCTCCAGCGCCTCCCAGGCCAGTTCGGCGAAGAGGCGCTGTTGCGGGTCGACCGCGACGGCCTCGCGGGGCGAGATGCCGAAGAAGCCGGCGTCGAAGCTGTCCACCTGCTCCAGGAAGCCGCCGTACCGGAGTGCCGCACGATGCGCCTCGGGAGCGTCCGGCAACACCTTCTCCGGGTCCCAGCGCCCGGCCGGTACCTCCCCGATGGCACTACGGCCCGTGCGGAGCACATCCCAGAAGGCACCGACGTCTGGCGCTTGAGGGAGGCGGCACGAGGCGCCGATGATGGCGATGGCGTCATTACTGTGAACACGATCACTCGTCATGGTGGCGAGTGCCTCCCTCATCGCATACGTGCGAAACGTCGGTACTGCCGACGTTCATCCTGGGGAGATCGTCAGCCCCGCCGCATGCCCCTAGCTACCCGTAGCGCCCCCTAGCCGCTCGGCGAGGTCTTCACATCCGTACGGACGGTCGGGGGGGCTGGGTTCGGTCGAACCACGGTCGGCTGTCGTGCGTGCTGACGATCCCCGCTCACGCGGTGTCCGCGGCGGAGGTGACCGGAGCGGTGTGCACACGGGCCCGTGTGCTGTCCGTGCGGTGGACCGGGACATGACCACCCCGGCAGCGACATGTGCCACCGGCACGCTCGTACGGGCTCGTTCGGCCGCCAACAGTCTGCCGTGAACGGTCAGCCGGGCATAGGGGTGGGACACGAAGATCTCCGTGCGGTGAAGACTCGACACCTCCACCACACCGGAGGCCTTCCCCACGCTCAAGCCCTGTCAGGGTTGACGACGTACATGAGCGATACGGCTGAGCCGTAGCCGTGGGAGTGGTCTCCGTGCGGACCCCGCCGGCCGTGCCCGGTACGAGCACACTGCTCAGGCGGTCTTGTAGCTGACCGCGTGAGCCTCCAGAAGTTGCTCGCGGTTGCGGACACCCATCTTGCGGTACACGCGGGTCAGGTGCTGCTCGACCGTGCTGACCGTGATGAACAGCTTGTCCGCGATCTCGCGATTGGCGTACCCCTGCGTGGCCAGGGTCGCCACACGCCGCTCTGATGCGCTGAGTTGGCCGAACGCGTCCTGGTCGGCGCGCGGCGGAGCGCTGGGACCGGTTTTCTGCTCGGAGATGACGCTCCGAGGCAGCGAGGTCGGTAGCAGCGACTGGTAGCGGGCCTCGGCGCCGCAGCTCTTGACGAGCCGCCAGGCGCGGCGGGCGGTCTGCCGAGCCCGCGCCTTCTCGCCCAGCTCGTGGTAGACGTGGCTGAGATCGGCCAGGACGGTCGCCGCCTCGTAGCGTGCGCCCGTGCTCTCCAGTAGCCGAAACGCGTCCCGCAGGATCGAGGGCTGCTTGACGGTTGGTTGGACGAGAGCCCAGCTGTGCAGCGTCATTCCGCGTGAACGGGTCGGTCCGCTGTCCGATCTCGCGCGCTGCTCCTCCACCGCCCGTACCGCCCGATCCCGCTCACCCAGCTTGAGCCACGCTTCCGCCTCGCCAAGCCGCCAGGGCGCCACGGTGGGGGTGTCTATGTTCCAGCGGCGCATCAAGGCGCCGCACGCCAGAAAATCGGAGAGAGCCATACGGGGATTGCCTGTGGCGAGGTGGTGTCCGCCACGCGCGTACAGGTAGTGGAGCCCCGTACGGGTGAGGAAGAGGTCCGAGGGCGGCTCGGGTGCCAGGTACTTGGCGGCGATCTCGTGGTTGCCCATGGCGGTGTGCGCTTCCACGAGCAGGGCTACAGCGAAGGCGTTGCCGGTGTTCCAACGGGATCCTGACAACTGCTCGTACGCCGACTCCGCGCGTCGCGCCGCGTCGGACAGCTGTCCGCTGCGCAACGCGATGAGGGCGCCGGCGCTCTCCAGCATGCCCTGCCAGGCGGGCGCGTCGTACCGGTGCTTCTCGTCACCCAGTATCTCGTACCACTTGGCGGCGGAGTCGAGCTGGTCCGTGTAGCAGAGGGTCATCAGCGCGGCGGGCATGCCCATGAGCTGCCAGGCCGACTGCGTACGGCTGCCCTGGAGGACCTGCTCGGCCAGGGCGATCGCGTACTCGTCGGCGCCCCGCTCCAGCGCGAGGGCGAGGGCGTGCCGGGAACGCAGCTCCGCCGTGGACGTCGCGGACGGCGCGACCTTCGGCAGCGGCAGGCGCGGGCGGTCCAGCACCCCCAGGAACTCGGACACCATGAACAGCCGGGTGCCCTCCAGCGCGGTCGACGTGTCGTCGTCCTCACCGTCGTTGACCTGGTCGACGACCTCCAGCGCGGAGTCGAAGTCGAGGTGGAACATCATGCCCTCGGCGATGCGCACCGCGTCCGGGCCCGGCAGCTTCCGGCTCATGATGGGGCGCTTGAGCGACATGAAGTGCTGCGCGGAGTCGGCGGGGCGGAGCTGCCACTGCCCGAACGCGTAGTGGGCGAGGACCGAGGCGCGCCCCGTCTCGTCGGTGCGGCACTCCCGGGCCAGCTCCAGGCAGCGGATGTTGAACTGCATGTCGCCGTGGGCCAGCGCGTGGCAGGCGGCCTCCTGGAGCACCGGTACGACCCAGTCCTCGTGCAGCGGGTCGACGCTGAGCAGGTGGGCCGCGACGGCGTGGGCCGGGGCGCCGCTCTCGTGCAGCAGCCGGGCCGCGTGGTAGCGCAGCTCCGTCGCCTTGTCGTGCGGCATCTCGGTGAGCACCGCCTGCCGTACGTCCTCGCGCCGCAGCCGCGCGCCGTCGAGGACGCCGGTGCTGGTGAGCAACCGCAGGTAGCGCGCGACGAGTTCGGCGTCGATCGCGCTCAACTGGCTGACCAGGGACGGCGTCGCGGCCTCGTCCAGCAGCGCCACGCAGCGGGCGATGCGCACGGCGCGCGGCCCGAGCCGGTGCAGGCAGGACAGAACGGCCTGGTGGAAGGCGTGCCCGGGGGACAGGCCGTCGGGGCTCGTACGGGCGACGACGTCGGTGGCGGGGTGCGTGCCGGAGCCGTTGACGGACTCCAGCACGGGGCGCAGCCCGCGCTCCTCGACGAGGGCCTGCACGAGCAGCGGGTTGCCGCCGCTCAGCGCGTGCACCTCGGAGATGAAGCGGTCCGAGGCGGCCGACGGGACGCGGCACTCGACCAGCTCGCGGATGCCCTCGGAGGACAGCGGGCCGAGATGGAAGCGCCGCACGTTGGTCTGGTACAGGAAGTCCTGGAGGCTCTGCGAGGGCTGGCCCTCGACCGGCGTGCCGTGCGTGAAGACCAGCGCGACCGGGAGCTGTCCGAGGCGCTGCGCCAGGTAGCGCAGGCAGGTGAGCGTCGCGGCGTCGGTGTACTGGATGTCGTCGACGGCGATCAACAGGTGCCGCTCGGCGGCCAGTTCGGAGATGATCCGGTGCGCGCGCTTCGCCACCTCCAGGGAGTCGTCGCGCGCGTCGAGCGACGCGATGGGCGTGCCCTCCGGGCCGCCGGTGCCCCCGTGCCCCGACATGCCCACGCCGGGCACCCCCGTGTCGGGCGTACGGGTGTCGACGGACGTGAGCAGCTGCGTCAACGTGTCGTACGGGACGTGGCGCTCCTGCGGTGAACTCACCACCCGCAGCACGGTGCTGCCCGCCTCGGTCGCCCGGTCCGCCAGTGCGTCGAGCACCGTGGTCTTGCCCATCGCGGTCAGGCCGCTGATTGCGGCGACCGTGCCCCGCCCCTGTGCGGACTGTCTCAGTAGGCCGTCGAGATGGTCGAGTATCTCTGCGCGTTCTACGAACATGGCTGAGCTTCCCCCCGCTGGTATGCATCACCAAGTTGGTCTGTGGCCAGTGACAGGTCAAATGATAGCGGACGCGTCGCCGTGGGAAGTCTGTATCAATCAATGATCAGGACACGACGAAAGCTTATTCTGCGTCCCGCCCGCGGGCGCCCCTAGACCCCGCTAGGGGCTTCTAGGGGTCTCCCTAGTCCGCCCTCGCGGGCATCCGGTGAGGGAAGTGGCTGGTCCGCCGCCGAAGGCTGTCAACGGTATTTCCATTGACCGCGCTCGGTGGTCATCCCGGCGCCCTGCGCATACGTGGGCGGTGACTCCGTCTAACGCCGACCGGATCGTCAGCTCCAAGACATCAGTAGTTAATGTCGACGGGCATTACCGCGGTCGTTCGCAAGGGGTGCCGCAGAGTGTACCGCTCGGGCCCCGTATATTGGCAGGTCAGACCGGGGATCAGGGCGGGTCGGGGAAGGCCGTCGACGGTAGCGGGAATTCCGCTTTTGTCCGTCGGCCACCCGGAGGCGGGCGGGGAACGGGCGCGGAACGGTCGGAAGCGGGCACCGCCGCCGCCCGCCGCGGACCGGGCCCCGGGGCGTTCCCCGAGGTGGGGCCTGCCGTGGCGGAGCCGCTGCCAGCGGCTCCGCCACGCGGCCCGCGCCTCCCGTCATCCGCGTGCTGCCGGGGCCCGCGACCGTACGGCGCCCGCGGGAGCCCCGTACGACCGCCTTCGGGGTGATTCACCTCACCTGGGGTGGAAGACGTGGCGTACGTCACGCGTCCCGGCGGTTCCGCCGAGCGCCGCGCGATGCGTCCCCGGGGAACGTGACAGCGGCTTGTAAAGCCGCTGTAAACAGCTGCCGACAGCTCTTGACACGTAAGGCGGTCGAGGTGCGCGGGCTTTACCGCATTCCCTTTGTCCAATGGTTGTGAACGGTTCTCCCTTACAGCTGGAATGCGGGGAGCGGCCGGTGTGTAAGCACCCCGATGGGAAGTTTCGCTTTGTCGGCGCATTGCCAAGCTCAATATCCGGCTTTACGCGACGGGTGAAGTGCGCGAGGTGATTTCACGAGCACTCTTCCGGTGATTCTATACGGGAATGCGGGACGCGCGGTATTCGATCGTCCGTTTCTCTTTTCCCCGCGCGATTAGGGGGTGGGTCCGACAGGGGTCGTTGGTGCGCTCTCCGTGTGTCCGGTGACGAACTCCGTTTTCCTCGCGGGCTCTTGCGCGCCGCCACGGGAAAACGTCCTGGTTCGTTTTCCGTACGGTCCCGGGCCCGCTCGCCGGGTGCCTTTCGCGGTGCGCCGGGAAGATCGCGCGCGGGTTCTCCCCGTGCCCTTCCCGGCTCCTTCCGGCGGCCGTTCCGCGGCCCCTTCCCGGGGCCCTTCCCGTGCCGCGCGGTTCGGCGCGCGCGGGGCGCGGAAGGCCGGGGTGGCCAGCACCGATGCCCTGGCGTGCGCGGGCGGGGGGCGGTGGTGCGGTGGTCGTGTGCGTCGGGTCGGGCGGCGTCCGGGTGGGGCGTCGCGGGTGCGGCGGGGGTGTGCCCAGGGGGTATCGCGCGGCGTTCTTCCAGGTCGCGGCTACCCGGCGGTAGGGGCGGACGTGGTCGTGATTGCGAGAGGTAGAGCTCTAGGTAGAGGACAACGCTCTGTGGATCTCGGACATCCCCTGGACCGGGGGCTGTTGATGAGTGGGGACGAGAGCGCATCCGGTGTGATTAGCCCCCGTCGCCTCCGGGTACAACAAGGGGTTTTCGAAAGACCACGCTGACGCCCGGTAAGGCTCCCCTCACAGCTTTGCCCCGAGGGCTCCCCGTGCGAATGGGGCCCGCACCGGCGCGTGTTCTCCGCCGACACCGAAGCGCCTCTCCGAGGTGATCCCCGCGCGGGACGGCCCGCCGCGCGATATGCCCCCGGGATCTTCGGCCGACCGCGCCGCCCGTACGCCGGGAGGGAGTGCGCGGGATATCCCCGTACCCCACCCGTACACGTGAACGGACCCCGCCCCAGGAACCCCTACCGGCCCCCGGGTGTACCTGAGTACCGCCCGTCAGGTGTACGTAACCACCCCCTGTCCGGTGTACGTGGACGGCGGATGTAGGGGGTCGAAACGGCTTTTCAGGGGGGTGGTGCCCGGTGCGCGGGCCCCTGACGTCGGCCGATACTCGAAGGGTCGTACGGGCCGCCCGGCCCCGCGACGGTGCCCGGAACCAGCCGCAGCGCAGACGAGACCCGAAGGGACCGGAACACCCATGGTCGGAGCAACCCTGCAAGCGAACGCCTGGGTACGGCGGTTCCACCCCGCGCCCGACGCCGCCACGAGGCTGGTCTGCTTTCCGCACGCGGGTGGCTCGGCGTCGTTCTACTTCCCCGTCTCCAGGGCGCTGTCGCCCGAGGTGGACGTGCTCGCCATCCAGTACCCGGGGCGCCAGGACCGCCGTACGGAGGCCCCGGTCGGCAGCATCCACACCCTCGCGGACCGCATCACCGAGGACCTGCTGGACTGGTCCGACCGCCCGCTGACCCTCTTCGGTCACAGCATGGGCGCGCTCCTCGCCTACGAGGTCGCGACCCGGCTGGAGGAGCGCGGCGTCAACCCGCTCGGCCTGTTCGCCTCCGGGCGGCGCGCGCCGTCCACGTACCGCGGCAGCGAGCGCGAGGACCCGGGCAGCGACGAGAGCCTCATCCGGGAGATGAAGAAGCTCAGCGGCACCGACGTGGAGGTCTTCGCCAACGACGACCTGCTGCGGATCATCCTCCCGGCGATACGCGGCGACTACCGCGCCGTGCAGACGTACCGGCACCGTCCCGCGCAGCCCCCGCTGAGCTGCCCCGTCATCGCCCTCAACGGCGACGACGACCCGCAGGTGACGCCCGCCGAGGTGCGCGCGTGGGAGCGGCACACCTCCAACACGTTCCGGACGCGCACCTTCTCCGGCGGCCACTTCTACCTCAACGCGCAGGCGCCGTCCGTGCTCGCGGAGGTCTCCTCGTTCATCGACATGGCGACGCTGCGGGTCTGACGGCCCGTCGGCACACCGCCCCCGCCGCGCCGGTCTCCGGTGCCCCGGTCAACTCCGGGGCGCCGCACCGGGGTTGAGGGGGCGGCGTACGGGCGTACGGGCGGGCGCGGCGGCGTGGCTCACAGCTCGTCCTCTTCGCCGTCCTCGTCCTCGCCCTCCACCAGCACGGGCGAGCCGTGGTGCGACCACACCTTCCAACTCCCGTCCTCCGTACGGCGGAAGAGGTTGGTCGCCACCACCAGGCCGCCCACCAGCGGGCCCGCGGAGCCGTCGTCCTCGGCCGGGCCGCCGCTGAGGATGTTCTCGGTGCAGCTGACCAGCGCGGTGTCGCCCTCCACGGACACCTCCACGTCGGTCAGGAAGAACTGGATGTACTCCGTGTTCGCCATGATCAGGGCGTACGAGCGCAGCACCTCGTCCCGCCCCGTCAGCACCGGCCAGCCCGGGTGCACCACGCTCACCCCGTCGTCCAGCCACAGCGCGCCCATGGCGTCCGCGTCGCCGTTCTCCACCGCGTCGTAGAGCGCGGTGTTGGCCGCCTCGACCGCCTCGACGTCCGTACGCGCCCCGCTCACGCGGCGCCCTCGACGGCCCGCGCGACCCGTACGGCGTCGGCGCTCGCCCGTACCTCGTGCACCCGTACCGCCCACGCGCGGTCCCGCGCCGCGAGCGCGGAGACCGCGGCGGTGGCCGCGTCGCGCTCCCGCGCGGGCGGCGGACCGGCGTCGTCCGGGCGGGTCAGCACATGCCCGAGGAACCGCTTGCGGGACGCCGCCACCAGCAGCGGGCGGCCCAACTCGGCGCGCAGCCGGGGCAGTTGGGCGAGCAGCGCCAGGTCGTGCTCGGCGCGCTTGGCGAAGCCGAGCCCCGGGTCCACGACGATGCGGTCCGCGTCGACGCCGCCCGCGACGGCCCGGTCCAGGGAGGCGCGCAGCTCGGTGAGGACCTCGGTGACCACGTCCCCGTACGACGCCCGGTTGTTCATGTCGATCGACCGGCCGCGCCAGTGCATCACCACGAACGGCACCCCGGCCGCCGCGACGGCGGGCACCATGGCCGGGTCGGACAGGCCGCCGCTCACGTCGTTGACCATCGACGCGCCCGCCTCCAGGGCCTGTTCGGCCACGCGCGCCCGCATCGTGTCGACGCTCACCGGCACCCCGCCGGACGCCAGCCCGCGCACGACGGGCAGCACCCGGCGCAGCTCCTCCGCCTCGTCCACCCGCGCGGCGCCGGGCCGGGTGGACTCGCCGCCCACGTCGACCAGATCGGCGCCCTGCGCGGCGAGGTCCAGGCCGCGCTTGACGGCGGCTTCGGCGTCGAACCACCGGCCGCCGTCGGAGAAGGAGTCCGGCGTGACGTTCACCACGCCCATCACCGCACACCGGTCCAGGTCCGGCAGACCGGCGATCCGGCCGCGCAACGCACTCATGGGTCCAGCGTAGTGCCGCCGTACGCCGGCGCCGGGCCCGCCCGCCCCCGCCCGTACGCGCCGCCGCGAGCCACCCCTTTCGGGTGCTTCGCCGTACGGGCGGTGCGCGGAACCACCCGTACGGGAGCGGCCCGGCGGCGGCGCGGGGGAGTGCCGCCGTCCGGTTCCGGGTAAGCGGCCGGAACCGCCGCGGGCGGGGCGGCCCGCGGGCCGTCACCCCGGAGGCGGGGCGGGCGGGTGCCCGCGGGTAGATTTCGACGCGCCCGCGTCGCCCGACCGCCGACCGGGCAGGACAGGACCGCGCAGGACCACGCACCACCGCGCACGACCACGTACCACCAGCGCACGACCACACCAGGCGGGCCGGGACGAGCACGGCCACAGCAAGCACGGCGCGCCCCACGGGGCGCGCACGGACGTAACGACGGGAGTGTTGCCGCGTGGACCGCGTCGCACTGCGCGGGCTCAGGGCCCGCGGGCATCACGGCGTGTTCGAACGGGAACGGGAGGAAGGGCAGACCTTCGTCGTGGACGTCGTGCTCGGCCTGGACACGCGGCCCGCCGCCGAGGGTGACGACCTCACCCGCACCGTCCACTACGGCGTCGTCGCGGAGGAGGTCGTCGCGGTGGTGGCGGGCGAGCCCGTCGACCTGATCGAGACGCTCGCGCAGCGCGTCGCCGACACCTGCCTCGCACACCCGGAAGTACAGGAGGTGGAGGTGGTCGTGCACAAGCCGGAAGCCCCGATCACCGTCCCCTTCGACGACGTGACCCTCACTATCAAGCGGAGCCGCGCATGACACCGAACAGCGACCCGACCGTACAGCCGGTACCCGCTTCCGTGGTGCACACGGTCGACGCGGCCGACGCCACCCTCCACAACCCGCGCCGCGCCGTCGTCGCGCTCGGCAGCAACCTCGGCAACCGGATGGAACGCCTCCAGAGCGCCGTCGACGCCCTCGCGGACACGCCGGGACTGCGTGTGAAGGCGATCTCGCCCGTGTACGAGACGGAGCCGTGGGGCGTCGAGCCGGGGAGCCAGCGGGCGTACTACAACGCGGTGGTCCTCGTGAAGACGACCCTGCCGCCCTCGTCCCTGCTGGAACGGGGCCAGGCCATCGAGGAGGCGCTCGATCGGGTGCGCGGCGCCCAGCGGTACGAGCCGCGCCCGATCGACGTGGACATCGTGACGTACCAGGACGTCGTCTCCGACGACCCCGTGCTCACGCTGCCGCACCCGCGCGCGCACGAGCGGGCGTTCGTACTGGTGCCGTGGCACGACGTCGACCCGGAGGCGGAGGTGCCGGGCCGAGGGGCGGTGGCGGAGCTGCTGGCGGAGGTCGGCCGCGAGGGCGTCACGCCGCGCACCGACATGGAACTGACCATGCCCGACTGACGTTGGTGAGCACGTGAGACAACTGCGCATCAGGACGTTGGCCGGTCTCTTCGCCGTGGCCGCCGTCCTGTCCTGGGCCGGTGCCCGGATGCTCGACGCGCTCGACGCGCTGCCGAGCGTGCCCGTCGCCGCGCCCGTGGTGCTGGCGCTGATCGCCGCCGTGCTGCTGGCGACGGCGCTGTCGCTGCGGTCGCGGCTGCGGGCGCAGCGGGAGCGGGTGCCCGGGGCGAAGGGCGTCGAGCCGATGATGGCGGCGCGCGCCGTGGTCTTCGGGCAGGCGAGCGCGTTCGTGGCGGCGCTGGTGGCGGGGACGTACGGCGGCACGGGCGTGTTCCTGCTGCTGAACGACCTGGATCTGGCGGCCCGCCGTGAGCAGGCGCTGTACGCGGGGCTGTCCGTGCTGACGGGCGTCGCCGTGGTCGCCGCGGCGGTCTTCCTGGAGCGGGTGTGCCGACTCCCCGAGGACGACGACGACACCCCGCGGGCGGCGACGGCGTAGCGGGGCGCGGGCACGGCGTACGACGTAGCGGGGCCCGTACGGCAGGGTGAGTCCCTGTCGTACGGGCCCCTGTCGTAGGAGTCCCGCCCGGCTCAGGCGTCGGCGGCGTCCGACACGGAGACGACCTCCCGCGGTTCGTCCCCCTTCAGCTGCCCCACCGAGTGCCGCAGCGCCTCGTGCAGCGCGGCGGGGGTGAGGACGCCCGCGAACAGCTCGTTCTCGTCCAGCACCGCGATCCACCCCGCGTCGTGCTGGAGCATCGTGCTGAACGCCTGCTTGAGCGACGCGTCGAACGGCAGCCACGCCGTCATCCGGCGCGTGAACGGCTCCACGGTCTCCGCGCCGTCGGCCTCCTTCGAGGCCAGCGACCCGGCCGACACCCAGCCGCGCAGCTCGCCCTTGCCGTCGAGGACGACCGCCCACCGCGAGTCGGCCTCGCGCAGCCGCGCCGCCGCGTCGCGCGGCCGGTCGCCGAGGCGGATGACCGGCGGCTGTTCGAGGTCGTCCGGCTGGATCTGCGTCACCGCGAGCCGCTTCAGCCCCCGGTCCGCGCCGACGAACTCGGCCACGTAGTCCGTCGCGGGGGAGTCCAGCACCCGGGCGGGGGCGTCGAACTGCTCGATGCGCCCGTGCCCGTAGACGGCGATGCGGTCCCCGAGGCGTACGGCCTCCTCGATGTCGTGGGTGACGAAGAGGATGGTCTTGCGCACGGTCTCCTGGAGGTTCAGGAACTCGTTCTGGAGGTGCTCCCGTACGAGCGGGTCCACCGCCCCGAACGGCTCGTCCATGAGCAGCACCGGCGGGTCGGCCGCCAGCGCCCGTGCCACGCTGACGCGTTGGCGCTGGCCGCCGGAGAGCTGGTCGGGGTAGCGGGGGCCGTGCACCGCCGGGTCCAGCCCGACGAGTTCGAGGAGCTCGGCCGCGCGGGTGCGGGACGCCGCGCGTTTCCAGCCCAGCAGGCGGGGCACGGTCGCGGTGTTCTCCAGCACGGTCTTGTGCGGGAGCAGCCCGACCTGCTGGATCACGTATCCCATCTGGCGGCGCAGATCGACGGGGTCGATCGTCGCGATGTCGGTGCCGTCGAGGAAGATCCGGCCTTCCGAGGGTTCGATCAGGCGGTTCACCATTTTCATCGTCGTCGTCTTGCCGCAACCGGACGGACCGACGAGCGTGACCAGTTCACCCTCCGCGACCTGGAAGGTGAGGTCGTTCACAGCCACGGTTCCGTCGCGGTAGCGCTTGCTGACCTGTTCGAAACGAATCACACTTCATAGTGACAGTATTCCGAGCAGTTAGGTCGGGAACGATCGTTGAGCGCCATGGATGTGACCTGTGACCAGCACGGATTGTCTCGCCGCCAACGAGTGGATATGCGGGGAGTACGTCCGCACCCGTAAGGAGGAGCTGCTCGACGCCACCGCCCAGCACGTGGGGATCGCCCTGTCCGCCGTGCTCATCGGCCTGTTGGTGGCCTTCCCGCTGGCCCTCGCGGCCCGCCGCTGGGGCCAGGGGCCGGTGCTCGGACTGACCACGGTGCTCTACACCGTGCCGTCCCTCGCGATGTTCGCGCTGCTGCTGCCCGTCTTCGGCGTCTCGGCCGCCGTCGTCGTCACGGGCCTCGTGCTCTACTCGCTGACCGTCCTCGTACGGAACATCCTCGCCGGACTCGACGCCGTCCCGCGCGACGTGCGCGAGGCCGCGCAGGGCATGGGCTACGGGCGGCGGCAGCTCCTCCTCGGAGTCGAACTCCCCCTCATCCTCCCCGCGTTGCTCGCGGGCGTCCGGATCACCACCGTGTCGGCCATCTCGCTCACCACCGTGGGCGCCATCGTCGGCTACGGCGGCCTGGGCAACCTCATCTACAGCGGCATGGAGAGCTTCTTCAAGGCAGAAGTCCTGACCGCCTCGGCCATCTGCGTACTGCTCGCCGTGGTGTCGGACGTCCTTCTGCTCGGACTGCAACGGGTGCTGACGCCGTGGGTGCGGCACCGTGCCGGAGCGGAGAGCGCGCGGTGAACCTCGGAACGATCCCCGACGTCTGGACCTGGCTGACCGACGGCTCCAACTGGTCGGGCGCCGACGGCGCGTGGCAGCGCGTGACGGAGCACGTCTTCCTCACCGTGACCAGCCTCGGCCTGGCCTGCGCCCTCGCCCTGCCGATCGCCTTGTGGCTCGGCCACGTCGGCCGGGGCGGCGCCCTGGCCATCAACATCTCCAACGCGGGCCGCGCCGTACCCACGTTCGCCGTCCTCGTCCTGCTCACCATGAGCCCCCTGGGCAAGCACGGCGACTGGGCGACGACGATCGCGCTGGTCCTCTTCGCCGTACCGCCGCTGCTCACGAACGCGTACGTGGGCATCCGCGAGGCCGACCGCGACGTCGTCGAGGCCGCGCGCGGCATGGGCATGTCCGGGCGGCAGCTGCTGTCCCGGGTCGAGGTGCCGCTCGCGTTCCCGCTGATCATGGCGGGCGTACGGTCGGCGGCCGTGCAGGTCGTCGCCACCGCGACGCTCGCGGCCCTGCCCGGCGGCGGCGGCCTCGGCCGGATCATCACGGCCGGTTTCCAGACGTACGACACCCCGCAGGTGGTGGCCGGGGCCGTGCTCGTCGCGCTGCTGGCCCTGGCCGTCGAGGGCCTGATGGTCGTCGTGGGCCACCTGGTCGACCCGCTGCGCAAGCGCGCGGTACGGGGAGCGGCCGCCGCGCCCGGCGCGGACGCCGTACCCCCGGCGACCGGCGGGACCGGCGCGGCCGAGGTGCGGCAGCCGGAGAAGAGCGCGGCCCCGTGACGGCGGCCGAGTCGGCCGCGGTGACGGCCGCGCGGCGCGCGAAGTCCCCGAGTCCTTTCCCGATACGAGCAACCGGACGGAATCACAGTGAACGCAACGACCCCCACGCGCACCTCCGCGCGCACCGCTCCCGTACGCCGTAGAGCAGGCAGGGCAGGCGTGGCCCTCGCGGTCGGCGCCCTGGCCCTGACCCTCGCGGGCTGCGGCGGGGACAGCCTGGAGTCGAAGGACGACGAGGGCTCGTCCGGCGGCGACTCCGGCGGCTCCAAGAAGTCGCTCACGGTCGGCTCGGCCGGGTTCACCGAGTCGAAGATCATGGCGAACCTCTACGCCAAGGTGCTCTCCGACGCGGGCTTCGACACCGACATCAAGACGCTGAGCAACCGCGAACTGTACGCGCCCGCCCTGGAGAAGGGGCAGATCGACGTCGTACCGGAGTACGCCGCGACCCTCGCCGAGTTCCTGAACGCGAAGGTGAACGGCGCCGACGCCGCCACCGAGGAGCCGGTCGCCTCCAGCGACGTCGACAAGACCGTCGCCGCCCTGACCAAGCTCGCCGAACCGCGTGGCCTGAAGGTGCTGGACAGCGGCGAGGCCGTGGACCAGAACGCGTTCGCGGTCACGGAGAAGTTCGCGAAGGAGAACAAGCTCAAGACGCTCACCGACCTGGGGAGGGCCGGGGTCGAGGTCAAGGTGGCGGCGGGCGAGGAGTGCGCGGAACGCCCGTTCTGCCGCCCGGGGTTGGAGAAGAAGTACGGCATCGACGTCACCGGGATCGACCCCAAGGGCGTCGGCACCGTCCAGTCGAAGCAGGCGGTCAAGGACGGCACCGACCAGATGGTGCTGACGACGACCACGGACGGCACCCTGAAGGACTTCGGGCTGGTGGTGCTGGAGGACGACAAGAAGCTCCAGAACGCGGACAACGTGCTGCCGGTCGTCAACGCCAAGGACGCGGGTGGCGCGGACGTCGCGGAGGCGCTGAACAAGGTCACCGGGGCGCTCACCACACAGGACCTCGTCGAGATGAACCGCAGCGTGGACTCGCAGCGGGAGAAGCCGGAGGACGTGGCCGAGGAGTTCCTCAAGTCGAAGAAGCTCATCGGCTGAGCGCGGGGCGCGGGGGCGTACGGGCCGGGCGGACGGGCCGCCCGTACGCCGTCCGCGGGCGGAAACAATGCCTCGTACACGCTGTCGCGGATCGGGGTACACACGGTAAATTTCAGGCCATGCCACGTGGACGCCATCGCCATTCGCCGTCTCTGCACCGGCTCCTGCCCGCGGCGGCCGTCGGCGCCGGCGCGCTGGTCTGCGCGGGCGCGGCCTGGCTGGTCGGCGGGCCCGGTTCCGGTGACGGCGACACGGTCGCGCTGCGCGTCCTCGCCACGGCGGCGGCGCTCACCGGCGTCGCGGGCGCGACGCTGGCCCGGCGGTGGGACCGCACGGCCGGGCGGCGCGTCACGGAGCTGAAGGCACGGCAGGCCAGCACGGAGTGGCGGGCCGAGGAACGCCAGGCCGACCTGGAGGGCGATCTCGCCGAGTCCCGCGAGGTGCGGACGCGGCTGGAGACCAGGCTGCGCGACAAGCGCGCCGAACTGGCCCGCCTGCGCACGGAGCACGCCGCGCTCCTGCGGCGGTACGCGCACGCCGAGGCGGGCCGCGCCAACGCCCTGGAGGGGCGGCGGCTGCTGGCCCTGGAGGCGGCCGAGCCGACCCGCGCCCTCACGGCGGGCGCCACCGACCACCGCAAGCCCTCCGGGGCGCCCACCCCGCTCACGTACCTCCAGGCCGACGACGCCCTCCGGCACCTCAAGCGGAACGCCGAGCGCCAGGCGGAGCGGCGCGCGGCGGAGACCGCGCGCGTCGAGCGGGAACGGGCCGAGGCGGAGCGGCGGGCGGCGGCGCCGAGCCGGGAGATCGGCGGCTTCGACTTCTTCGGTACGGGCGGTGCCGCCCCGCGAGGGTCCGCACCCGCGGCGGGCGGGTCGACCGGGGGCGGGCCGGAGGCGGAAGCGGAGGCGGAACCGGGACGGATACCCGGCGGGCCCGGCGCGCGGGACGTACGGGCCGACGCGGCGCGGGACGTACGGGTGGAGGACGTACCGGCGGACGCGGAGCCCGCGCCCGACGCGCCCCACGGAACCGACGCGCCCGACGCGCCCCACGGAACCGACGCGCCCGACGCGCCCGAGGCGGTGGACGCCCCCGACGAGCCCGCCGCCCTCGACATCGCGGAGCTGCGGAGCGCGATCCCCTGATGCCCGACGCCCCGTCGCCCGACCCCCAGGACCTCGCGCACCGCCGCCGCCTCGCCGCCTGGGCCGGAGCCACGCGCCGCCTCGCGGACGGCCCCGTCTCCGGCACCCTCGCCCAGCGGCTGGCCCGGCTGGCGGACGAGGCGCCGTCGGCGTACGACCTGGACGACTGGACCGACGTCTACGGCGACGGTGTCGTCGCCGCCCTGGAACGCCGTACCGCCGACCTCCTCGGCACCGAAGCCGCCGCCTTCTTCCCCTCCGGCACCATGGCGCAACAGGTGGCGCTCCGCTGCTGGGCGGACCGCACCGGCAACCGTACGGTCGCCATGCACCCGCTCGCCCACCCCGAACGCTGGGAACGGGACGCCCTCACCCAGCTGACCGGCCTCCGCGTGGTCCACCCGACGAGCGCGCCGCGCAACCCGACCGGGGACGAAGTACGCGACCTGGCCGAGCCGTTCGGCACCCTCGCCCTCGAACTTCCCCTGCGCGACGCGGGGTTCGTCCTGCCCGACTGGGACGAGCTGACCGGCGCCGTCGACGCCGCGCGCGACCGGGACGCCGTCGTCCACCTCGACGGCGCGCGGCTCTGGGAGTGCACCGCGCACTACGGGCGCGGGCTGCCGGAGCTGGCCGGGCTCGCGGACAGCGTGTACGTGTCGTTCTACAAGTCGCTGGGCGGCCTGTCCGGCGCCGCGCTCGCCGGCCCCGCGTCGCTGGTCGAGGAGGCGGTGGCCTGGCGGCACCGGTACGGCGGCCAGCTGTTCCAGCAGTGGCCCGCCGCGCTGTCCGCGCTGGTCGGCCTCGACCGCGAGCTGCCCCGGCTGCCGGAGTACGCGGCGCGGGCGAAGGTCGTCGCGGCGGCGCTGCGCGAGGCGTTCGGCGGCGGGGCCGGGGGCGCCGGGGGTTCCGGGTCGGCGGCCGGCCCGGTGCCGTGGTTCCGGATCGGGCCGGAGGTGCCGCACACGCACCAGTTCTCGGTGTGGCTGCCGTACGACGCGGAGGTGCTGACGGAGGCGTCCGTGCGGCTCGCGGAGGAGACCGGCACCGTGCTGTTCCGCGGCTGGTCGGACGCCGGGCCGCCGGGTGTCGCCGTCGCCGAGGTGACGGTGGCCGCGCCCGGCCTGGCGTGGACGGCGGCGGACGTGGCGGAGGCCGCGGCGGGGTTCCTGGCGCGCGTCCGCTGACCCGCGCCGGGACGCCGGGACCGCGCGCCCCCTACCCCGTACGGGCTCAGCGCCCGCCCGCGCGCACCAGCCCCGTCTCGTACGCGAGCACCACGGCCTGCACCCGGTCCCGCAGCTCCAGCTTGGTCAGGATGCGGCCCACGTGCGTCTTCACGGTGGCCTCCGACAGGACGAGGTGCGCGGCGATCTCGCCGTTGGACATGCCCTGCGCGACGAACGTCAGCACCTCCCGCTCGCGTTCCGTCAGCCGCTCCATGCCGTGGCTGAGCGGCGCCGGGGTGGCGGCGGGCAGCACGGTGGAGAAGCGGTCGATGAGCCGCCGGGTGGTGCTCGGCGCGACGACGGCGTCACCGCTGTGCACGGCGCGGATGGCCGTCAGCAGCTCGCCGGGCGGCACGTCCTTCAGCATGAAGCCGCTGGCCCCGGCCTTGAGCGCGGTGAACGCGTACTCGTCCAGGTCGAACGTGGTGAGGATCAGCACCTTCGGCTGCCCCGGGCCGCCCTCGCCGCGTTCGCAGATCCGGTGGGTGGTCTCGACGCCGTCCAGGTTCGGCATGCGGACGTCCATCAGGACGACGTCCACGCTCGTGGCGCGCAGGATGTCCAGGGCCTGGAGCCCGTCCCCCGCCTCCGCGACCACCTCCATGTCGGGCTGCGCCGCCAGCACCATGCGGAATCCGGTGCGCAGCAGCGCCTGGTCGTCGACGAGCATCACGCGGATGGCCATGCGCCGCGCCCTCCCTCTCTGCCTGGGGTGAAGTCTCTCCGTGCGGTACGCGCCGGGGCGCGCCCCCGGCCGTTGGGGTCAGGGCGCGCTCTTGAGCGGCAGCACCGCGCAGATCCGGAAGCCGCCGCCCGGCCGGGGACCGGCCTCCAGGTTCCCGCCGACCATGCCGACGCGTTCCCGCATGCCGATCAGCCCGTGCCCGAGGCCGTCCGTACCGCCGTCCTCGTACACGTCGCGCTGCGCGCCCCGCCCGTCGTCCTCCGCGAGGAGCGCCAGCTCGCCGTCGCCGTACCGCAGCCGCACGTTCGCCCCGACGCGGGGACCGCCGTGCTTGCGGGTGTTGGTGAGGGCCTCCTGCACGATGCGGTACGCGGTCAGCTCGACGCTGCTCGGCAGCGGACGCGGGGTGCCCTGGATCTCGAACGCGACCGTCAGGCCCGTCCCGCGCACCTGGTCCACCAGCTCGTTCAGCTGCTCCACGCCGGGCTGCGGCACGTACTCGCCGCTCTCCTTGGACTGCTCGCCGGTGCGCAGCACGCCCAGCAGGCGGCGCATCTCCGCGAGTGCCTGGCGGCCGGTGCCGGAGATCGTCTCCAGCGCCTGCCGGGTCTGGTCGGGCGCGGTGTCCAGCACGTACGCGGCGCCGTCTGCCTGCACGACCATCACCGAGACGTTGTGCGCGACGACGTCGTGCAGCTCGCGGGCGATCCGGGCGCGTTCGGCGGCGACGGCCACCTTGGCCTGCGCCTCCCGCTCCTTCTCCAGGCGCGCGGCGCGCTCCTCCAGCTGCTTGTAGTACGCCTGCCGGGTGCGCAGCGAGTCGCCCATCACCCAGGCGAGGACGAAGCAGGCCGTCATCAGTATGGCGCCGAGGGCGTCCTCGAAGGCGTCCTGGTTGGGGCTGGGCCAGCGGAACGTGGCGATCGTCGGCGCCAGGAACGCCCCGGCGAGGGCGAGCCGCGACGCCCACGGCACGGTCCGTGAGGCGACGGTGAAGATGATCACGAGGAACGCGAAGTTCCCGACGAACACCTGGACGTTCGTCACGAGCTGCACCAGCCCCGTGGCACACGCCAGCACCAGCATCTTCTCGGGGAGGCGGCGGCGGAGGGCGACGACGAGGCTCAGCGCCAGCGAGACGGGGACGGCGGCGACCTGCTCCTTCGTGCCCAGCGCCGCCCCCTCGAAGTCGGCCTGGGTGCTCGCGATGATCCATGCGGCGGACAGCGCCAGGAGGAGGACGGCGTAGAAGCTGTCCACCCACGTGGGGTGTCGGCGGATGAAGTCATAGATGCGATGCACGTCACCCAGCGTATGCACGGTGAGTACGTTCAGGGTCAGCCGGACGGGCGATCCGTGGACCGCTCACCTACTCCCCAAGGTGGAGGCGGACCGTCCGCGGGGCCCGGGTCTGGCGCCGTACGCCGCGCGGGGTGCCCGTACGGTGGCGGCGTGCACGAGGACGGTACGGACGGGCCCGGCGCGGCGCCCGGCGCCCGGGGCGACGCGCCCGTCGGCTGGCGGGACGCGACGGAGCGGGCGCTGTACGGGCCGGGCGGGTTCTTCGTACGGGAGGAGCCGGGGGCGCACTTCCGTACGTCGGTGCACGCCTCCCGCCTGTTCGCGCGCGCCGTCGCCCGGCTGACGGACCGGGTGGACGCCGCGCTGGGGCGGCCCGCCGAACTGGCGCTGCTGGACGTCGGCGCGGGGCGCGGCGAGCTGCACGCGGGCGTGCTCGACGAGGTGGACGGCGCGCTCGCGCGCCGCCTGCGCCCGTGCGCCGTGGAGCGCGCGCCCCGGCCGCCCGCGCTCGACGCGCGCGTGGAGTGGCGGGACGCGCTGCCGCCGCCGGGTTCGGTGACGGGGCTCGTGTTCGCCAACGAGTGGCTGGACAACGTGCCGCTGGACGTCGCGGAGGTCGACGCGGACGGCGTCGCGCGCTACGTACGCGTGGACCGTACGGGCCGCGAGCGGCTCGGCGGCCCGGTCGGCGGCGCGGACGCGCGCTGGCTGGAACGCTGGTGGCCGCTGGGCCCGGAACCGGGGCTGCGCGCGGAGATCGGGCGGACGCGCGACGAGGCGTGGGCGGCCGCCGCGGGCACGCTGGCGCGCGGCCTCGCCGTCGCCGTCGACTACGCGCACACGCGCGCCGACCGGCCGCCGTTCGGCACCCTCACCGGCTACCTCGACGGCCGCGAGGTGCGCGCCGTCCCCGACGGCGGCCGCGACCTCACCGCGCACGTCGCGCTCGACGCGTGCGCCGCCGCGGTCGGCGCCGGCGGTGGCGGCGACGGCGCGGGCGGCGCGCACGCGGGGCGCGGCGGCACGGCGTACACGCAGCGCGCCGCGCTGCACGCGCTCGGCGTGCACGGCGGGCGGCCGCCGCTGTCGTGGGCGACGACGGACGCGGCGGCGTACGTGCGCGCGCTGGGTACGGCGGGGGAGGCGGCGGAGCTGACCGACCCGGGCGGGCTGGGCGGGTTCACGTGGCTGGTGTGCCCGGTGGGGATGGCCGACCCGTTCGCCTGAGGCGGTCGGCGCCCGCCCCGCCCCGGCCCGTACGGATCACGCGCCCGCCGCGCCCGTACCCGTACCCGCCGCCCCCGCGTCGCCCGTCAGCCACCGTTCCGGGGCCGCCTCGCGGCGCCCCGTACGGGAGCGCTCCGCCTGGGCCGCGACGAACGCGTACGCCTCCGCCTCGTCCCGCTGCCGCCCCGCCGCCCAGCCCCGCGCGCCGTGGTCCACCACGACGTCCGCCAGCCCCAACCGCCGCTGCCACGGCCCCTGCCGCAGCCGTACGGACTGCACCTTGGCGTGCGGCACCAGCTCCGTACGGCGCCGCAGCAGGCCGTTCCGGGTGACGAACACCGCGTCCGTCACCCCCTGCCCGTAGCCGCGCCTGCGGACGGGCGCCGACCAGCGAGACCGGTCCGGGGACCGGACGGCCGCCGCCTCCGCCGCCGCCAGGTCGGCGCCCGGCAGTACGCGCGCCAGCACCCGGGCCGCGTCGGCGCGCGTCGCGACGGGCAGCAGGACGCCGTTCGCGCCGCCCTTGTCGCCCTTCGCCGCGCCCGCGACCTCCAACTCGACGCGCACCCAGCCGCGGCGGCGCCACAGCAGCGGTTCGCTGACCCGTACGTACTGCACGCGGCCCGGCGGCACCGTCGCGTGCTCCCGGTCGAGCAGGCCGTGGTCGAGGCGGAGGCCGTCGGGCGACTCCGCCACCGTCCAGTCGAACTCGGTCAGGAAACGCCCCAGGCTGCTCGTCCACACCCCGCCCAGCAGGGGCAGCCCGACGGCGAGCGCGGGCCAGGGGCTGCCCGCCACCAGGTAGACGACCGGCGGCACCGCCAGCGCCGCGGCCAGCGCCGCCCAGACGCCGCCGCTCAGCAGCAGCGCGGTGACGAGCGTGCCCGTACGGACCCGCAGCAGCTCGCGCGACGGCGCCTCGCCCGCCAGCGGCGCGGCCTCGGGCGCCATGCCCGCGGCGCGCGCGAGGAGTTCGGCGCGGAGGGCGACGGCGTCGCGTTCGCCCAGGTACGCCAGTTCGTCGCGGGCCTCGGTGCCGACGACGTCCAGTTTCAGCTTGGCGACCTGCGCGACGCGGGCGAGTAGCGGGCGGCTCACGTCGACGCCCTGGACGCGGTCCAGCCGGATGTGGGCGGTACGGCGGAAGAACAGGCCGGTACGGATGCGGAGTTCGGTGTCCGTCACGGAGTAGCGGGTGAACCACCAGGAGAGGAAGCCGTACGCGCCCGCCACCGGCAGCAGGACGGCGAAGCCCAACAGCAGCCAGCCCAGGGTCAGTTCGGTGAACCACCGGCGGGCGCGCTCGAAGTCCTGCACCGCGAAGACGGCGATGCCCGCGACCGGCGCCCACGCCCGCCGCCACGGCGTGACGGGGTGCAGGCGGCGGCCCTCCGACGGGGCGGGCGCCGTGGGCGCGGGCGGCCGGGGCGCGTTCACAGCCCCGCCGAACGGGCCTCGCCCAGCTCCGTGAGCCGGTCCCGCAGCCGCTCCGCCTCGGCGGGCGACAGCCCCGGGATGGTGGCGTCGGTGGTCGCGGCGGCGGTGTGCAGCTGGAGGCGGGCGAGGCCGTGCCGGCGCTCCAACGGGCCGGAGGTGACCTCGACGAGCTGCATCCGCCCGTACGGCACCACCGTCAGCCCGCGCCACAGCACGCCGCGCGAGATGAGCAGGTCGTCGGCGCGCTCCGCGTAGCGCCACGAGCGCCAGTTGCGGGCCAGCGCGCCCCAGCCCCACCCGGCCGCGGCCAGCGGCGGCAGCGCGCACAGCGCCCAGACGGGGGCGGCGAACACGGCGGGGAGCACGCCCGCGAGGGCGGCGGCGGGGAGGAGCGTGCCGAGCAGCACGAGGCGGCGCAGCCGGAGGAGGGCGGGCTCGACGGGGCGCCAGGGGGTGTCGGCGTACGGGTCCGGGGCCGGGTCCGCCGTCGGTTCCGGAGCGGCGTCCGCCCCCGGGTCCGTACGCCCGCCCGCGCCCGTACGTGTCCCGGCGCCCGTACGTATCCCCGCGCCCGTACCGTCCCTGTCCCCGTCCGTGGTCATGCGTGCAGCGTAGGCCCGTCCCCGCGCGGGCGGGCGCTCCCGGGGGAGCGGGACCGGCGGCGGGTGCCACACTATGGGCCATGACGGAGACGACGGTCGGCATCGGAGGCGCCGCCGAGAGCACCGACATGGTGCTCAACATCGGCCCGCAGCACCCCTCCACCCACGGCGTGCTGCGGCTGCGCCTCGTCCTGGACGGCGAACGGATCACCGCCGCCGAACCGGTCGTCGGCTACATGCACCGCGGCGCGGAGAAGCTGTTCGAGGCCCGCGACTACCGGCAGATCATCGTCCTCGCCAACCGGCACGACTGGCTGTCCGCGTTCTCCAACGAACTCGGCGTCGTGCTGGCCGTCGAGCGGATGCTCGGCATGGAGGTCCCCGAGCGCGCCGTCTGGACCCGCACCCTGCTCGCGGAGCTGAACAGGGTGCTGAACCACATGATGTTCCTCGGCTCGTACCCCCTCGAACTCGGCGGCATCACCCCGGTCTTCTACTCGTTCCGCGAGCGCGAGGAGCTCCAGAACGTGATGGAGGAGGTCTCCGGCGGGCGCATGCACTACATGTTCAACCGCGTCGGCGGCCTCAAGGACGACCTCCCGGCCGGTTGGACCGCCCGCGCCCGCGCCGCCGTCGCCGCCGTCCGCTCCCGCATGGACGTCTACGACCGGCTGGTGCTGGGCAACGAGATCTTCCGCGGCCGTACGGAAGGCGTCGGCGTCCTCACCCCGGAGACCGCGCACGCGTACGGCGTCAGCGGCCCCATCGCCCGCGCCTCCGGCGTGGACTTCGACCTGCGCCGCGACGAGCCGTACCTCGCGTACGGCGAACTCGGCGACGTGCTGCGCGTCGCCACCCGCGACACCGGCGACTGCCTCGCCCGCTTCGAGGTCCTCCTCGAACAGGCCCACAACTCCCTCGCGCTGGCCGACGCCTGCCTCGACCGGCTCGCGGACCTCCCGCCCGGACCTGTCAACCAGCGGCTGCCGAAGGTGCTCAAGGCACCCGAGGGCGCCACGTACGCCTGGACGGAGAACCCGCTCGGCCTGAACGGCTACTACCTCGTCTCCAAGGGCGAGAAGACCCCGCACCGGCTGAAGCTCCGCTCCGCGTCGTTCAACAACATTCAGGCGCTCGTCGAGCTGCTGCCCGGGACGCTCGTCGCGGACATGGTGGCGATCCTGGGGTCGTTCTTCTTCGTCGTGGGCGACATCGACAAGTGAGCCGGGCGCGCCCGTCTGCCGCCGGGGCGGCCCGCGCGCGGTACGGGCGGGCGGCGGCGCTCACGTAGCATGGCCGGGCATCGTCACATCGTCCGGTACCCCGCGCGGACCGGAACGGAAGACGGAAGGTCAGCACCCCGTGAACGCACACCCCGAGCCCGATCCCGCGTCCGGGCCCGCCTCCCCGCACGACGCCTCCCCGCCCGGTGCCGAGCCGCTGCCCGTACGGGCCGAGGACCGCCCCGCGCGGCTGGACGTCGGCGTCGTCGGCACCGGCCGTGTCGGCCCCGCCCTCGCCGCCGCGCTGCGGCTCGCCGGACACCGGCCGGTGGCCGCGTCGGGCGTCTCCGAGGCGTCCCGCACCAGGGCCGCCGCGCTGCTCCCGGACGTACCCCTGGTGGAGCCCGCCGAGGTGCTGGCGCGCTGCGACCTCGTCCTCCTCACCGTCCCTGACGACGCGCTGCCCGCCCTGGCCAAGGGCCTCGCGGAGACCGGTTCCGTACGGCCGGGGCAGCTGGTCGTGCACGCGTCCGGGCGGTACGGCACGGACGTGCTGGAGCCGGTGCTGCGCGCGGGCGGACTGCCGTTGGCGCTGCACCCGGTGATGACGTTCACGGGTACGCCGGTCGACGTGCAGCGGCTCGCGGGCTGCTCGTTCGGCGTCACCGCGCCCGAGGAGCTGCGGCTCGCCGCCGAGGCCCTGGTGATCGAGATGGGCGGCGAACCGGAGTGGATCGCGGAGGACGCCCGCCCGCTGTACCACGCGGCGCTCGCCCTCGGCGCGAACCACCTGGTGACGCTCGTCGCGCAGGCCATGGAGCTGCTGCGGTCGGCGGGCGTGGCCGCCCCCGACCGGATGCTCGGGCCGCTGCTCGGCGCCGCCCTCGACAACGCGCTGCGCTCCGGCGACGCCGCCCTCACCGGCCCGGTGGCGCGCGGCGACGCGGGTACGGTCGCCGCGCACGTCGGCGAGCTGCGGGCGCACGCGCCGCACGCCGTCGCCGGGTACCTGGCGATGGCCCGTACGACCGCGGACCGCGCGCTCGCGCACGGGCTGCTCAAGCCGGAGCTGGCGGAGGACCTGCTGGACGTGCTGTCCGGGCCGGGCGGCTCGGGCGGGAGCGGTGGCCCGGCCGGTTCCGGCGGCTCCGCGCGCCCCGGTGGGGAGGACGGGCGGTGACGGCCGCCGCCCCCGGGCCCGGCACCCCGGCCGCCGCCCCCGCCGCGTCGCTCCGGCTCGCCCGTACGGCCGCCGAGCTGCCCGCGCCGCCCGACCGCGCGCGCGGCGTCCGCCGCGCCGTCGTCATGACGATGGGCGCCCTGCACGACGGCCACGCCGCCCTCGTCCGTGCCGCCCGCGCGCGGGTCGGCGCCGACGGCCAGGTGGTGGTGACGGTCTTCGTCAACCCGCTCCAGTTCGGGCCGGGCGAGGACCTCGACCGCTACCCGCGCACCCTCGACGCCGACCTCCGCGTCGCCGCCGACGCGGGCGCGGACACGGTCTTCGCGCCCGCCGCCGACGAGGTGTACCCGGGCGGCGAGCCGCAGGTACGCGTCGCGGCGGGCCCCATGGGCGCCCGGCTCGAAGGCGCCCACCGGCCCGGCCACTTCGACGGGATGCTCACCGTCGTCGCCAAGCTGCTCCACCTCACCGCCCCCGACGTCGCGTACTACGGGCAGAAGGACGCGCAGCAGCTCGCCCTCATCCGCCGCATGGCCCGCGACCTGAACTTCCCCGTCGAGATCGTCGGCGTCCCGACCGTACGGGAGCCCGACGGCCTCGCCCTCTCCAGCCGCAACCGCTACCTCGACCCCGCCGGACGCCGTACCGCCCTCGCCCTCTCCCGCGCCCTCACCGCGGGCGCCGCCGCCGCGCACGAGGGCCCCGAGGCGGTCCGTACGGCGGCCCGGCGCGCGCTGGCGGAGTCCCGGGACGCGGCGCCGCCGCTGGAGACCGACTACCTGGCGCTCGTCGACCCGGCCGACTTCCGCGAGGTGACCGGGGAGTTCGCGGGCGAGGCGGTCCTCGCCGTCGCGGCGCGCGTCGGCGCCACCCGGCTGATCGACAACGTACGCGTCCCGCTCACCCCGCCCGGCGCCGCCGGGGACCCGCTGACGGAGGGCACCCCATGACCGCGCTGCCCGCGCCCCCGCCCGGCTGGACGCTCGACGCGGACGTCGTCGTCGTGGGCTCCGGCGTCGCCGGACTGACCACCGCGCTCCGCTGCGCGGCGGCGGGCCGCCGTACGGTCGTGGTGACCAAGGCCCGCCTCGACGACGGCTCGACGCGCTGGGCGCAGGGCGGCATCGCCGCCGCGCTCGGCGACGGCGACACCCCCGACCAACACCTGGACGACACGCTCGTGGCGGGCGTGGGCTTGTGCGACGAGACGGCCGTACGCACGCTGGTCACCGAGGGGCCCGACGCCGTACGCCGCCTCATCGCCACCGGCGCCCGCTTCGACGCGTCCCGCGACGGCGGCATCGCGCTGACCCGCGAGGGCGGCCACCACCGCGACCGCATCGCGCACGCGGGCGGCGACGCGACGGGCGCGGAGATCTCGCGGGCGCTGGTGGAGGCCGTACGGACCGCGGGCCGCGCCGGGCAGGGCGCGGACGCGGGTACGGACCCCGCGCCCGGCACCATCCGCACCGTGGAGAACGCCCTCGTCCTCGACCTGCTCACCGCCCCCGACGGCCGCACCGCCGGCGTCACCCTGCACGTCATGGGCGAGGGCCAGCACGACGGCGTCGGCGCGGTGCACGCGCCCGCCGTGGTGCTCGCCACCGGCGGCATGGGCCAGGTCTTCTCCGCCACGACCAACCCGGACGTGTCCACCGGCGACGGCGTGGCGCTGGCGCTGCGCGCGGGCGCGGAGGTCAGCGACCTGGAGTTCGTGCAGTTCCACCCGACGGTCCTGCACCTGGGGCGGGGCGCGGAGGGGCAGCAGCCGCTCATATCCGAGGCCGTGCGCGGCGAGGGCGCGCACCTCGTCGACGCCGACGGCGTCCGCTTCATGCTCGGGCAGCACGAACTCGCCGAGCTGGCCCCCCGCGACATCGTCGCCAAGGCCATCACGCGCCGGATGCGCGAGCACGGCACAGACCACATGTACCTCGACGCCCGCCACTTCGGTGCCGACATGTGGGCCCGCCGCTTCCCGACGATCCTCGCCGCGTGCCGCGCCCACGGCATCGACCCGGTGACCGAGCCGATCCCGGTCTCGCCCGCCGCGCACTACGCGTCCGGCGGCGTCCGCACCGACCGGTACGGCCGTACGACCGTCCCCGGCCTCTACGCCTGCGGCGAGGCCGCCTGCACCGGGGTGCACGGCGCGAACCGGCTCGCGTCCAACTCCCTGCTGGAAGGGCTGGTGTTCGCGGAGCGCATCGCCCAGGACATCGCGGCGGCCCCGCCCGCCCCGCCCGTCCCCGTGGCCCCGGCGAACGCCTCCGCCGAGCCCGTACGGCTGCTGCCCGCCGACTCCCGTACGGCGATCCAGCGGACCATGACGGAGGGCGCGGGCGTGCTGCGTTCCGGCGCCAGCCTCACCCGCGCCGCCGAACGGCTCGACGCGCTCCACGGGGAGACGGCGCACAAGCCCGCCGAACCGGGCGTCGACACCTGGGAGACCGCCAACCTGCACCTCGTCGCCCGCGTCCTGGTCGCCGCCGCCCTCCGCCGCACCGAGACGCGCGGCTGCCACTGGCGCGAGGACCACCCGGAACGGGACGACGCCGCCTGGCGCCGCCACCTCACGCTGTCCCTGCGCCCGGACGGCGCCCCGCACCCCGACGGCAGCGGCCCCGCCGAGGCGGCCCTCGACGTGCGTACGACCGAGGGCACCGCGTTCCCGCCCGTCCTGCCCGGACCCGCGCCCGTACCGGCGCCCGCGCCCGCACCCGTACCGCCCGGAAGCCGGACCGCCGCCCCCGAGGAGACCCCTTGACCAGCCCCACCCCCGACGACGAGCACCGCCCCGAGCCCGTGGACGTGCCCCTGCTCCACATCGGCGGCGCCCCCGCCGCGGCCACCCCGGGGGGCGGAGGCTGCGGGGACGACTGCGGCTGCGGCGCCGACTCCCCGTACGCCGCCGGGCGCGACTACGGTCTCGACCCCCTCGACTGCGGCCTCGACCAGGGCCTCGCCCGGCTCCTCCAGGAGGCGGGCCTCGACCCGGTGCAGGTCGAGGACATCGCGCACCTCGCCATCGAGGAGGACCTCGACCACGGCGTGGACGTCACCACCGTCGCCACCGTCCCCGAGGACGCCGTGGCCACGGGCGACTTCACGGCCCGCGAGGCCGGTACGGTCGCGGGCCTGCGCATCGCGGAGGCCGTCCTCTCCGTCGTCTGCACCGACGAGCTGGAGGTGGAGCGGCACGCCGAGGACGGCGACCGCGTCGTCCCCGGCCAGCCGCTGCTGACCGTCCGCGCCCGCACCCGCGACCTGCTCACCGGCGAGCGCGGCGCGCTCAACCTCCTGTGCCGCCTCTCCGGCATCGCCACCGCGACCCGCGCCTGGTCGGACGTGCTGGAGGGGACCCGTACGCGCGTCCGCGACACCCGTAAGACGACTCCGGGGCTACGGGCGCTGGAGAAGTACGCGGTCCGCTGCGGTGGCGGGGTCAACCACCGCTTCTCGCTGTCCGACGCGGCGCTCGTCAAGGACAACCACGTGATCGCGGCGGGCGGCGTCGCCGAGGCGTTCCGCAAGGTGCGGGCCGCGGCGGCGGAGTTCGGCGCCGAGGGGCTGCCGATCGAGGTGGAGGTCGACCGGCTCGACCAGCTCGAACCCGTTCTCGCCGAGGGCGCAGACCTGCTGCTCCTCGACAACTTCACGCCCGAGCAGACGGCGGAGGCCGTCGCGCTCGTCGCGGGCCGCGCGCTGCTGGAGTCCTCCGGCAGGCTGACGCTCGCGACGGCACGCGCGTACGCCGACACCGGGGTCGACTTCCTGGCCGTCGGCGCGCTCACGCACTCCGCGCCGATCCTCGACATCGGCCTGGACCTGCGCGAGGACGCCCGCGACGCGGCGGCGGAGGTCGGCTGAGCATGCTGCTGACGATCGACGTCGGGAACACCCACACCGTCCTCGGCCTGTTCGACGGGGAGGAGATCGTCGAGCACTGGCGGATCTCCACGGACGCCCGCCGCACCGCCGACGAACTCGCCGTACTCCTCCAGGGGTTGATGGGCATGCACCCGCTCCTCGGGGAGGAGCTGGGCGACAACATCGAGGGCATCGCGATCTGCTCGACGGTGCCGTCCGTCCTGCACGAGCTGCGCGAGGTCACCCGCCGCTACTACGGCGACATCCCGGCCGTACTCGTCGAACCGGGCGTGAAGACCGGCGTGCCCGTCCTCATGGACAACCCGAAGGAGGTCGGCGCCGACCGCGTCATCAACGCGCTCGCGGCCGTGGAGCTGTACGGCGGCCCGTGCGTCGTCGTGGACTTCGGCACGGCGACGACGTTCGACGCCGTGTCCGCGCGCGGGGAGTACGTCGGCGGGGTCATCGCGCCGGGCATCGAGATCTCGGTCGAGGCGCTCGGCGTCAAGGGCGCGCAGCTCCGCAAGATCGAACTGGCCCGCCCGCGCAGCGTCATCGGCAAGAACACCGTCGAGGCCATGCAGTCCGGCATCCTCTACGGCTTCGCGGGCCAGGTCGACGGCGTGGTGCGGCGCATCTCCCGCGAACTGGCCGACGACCCCGACGACGTGACGGTCATCGCCACCGGGGGACTGGCCCCGATGGTGCTCGGTGAGGCGTCGGTCATCGACGAGCACGAGCCCTGGCTCACGCTGATCGGCCTCCGCCTCGTCTACGAGCGGAACGTGGCCCGCGCGTAGGGCGCGTACGGCCTGCGGGGAAGGCGCGACGGGCGTACGGGTCCGGGCGGTGCGACGTACGGCGGCGGGGGCCGCAGAACGTACAGATCGCCCGGACACCCCCTAACACGCCAAATCGGGCTAAGGCGATTTAGTGCGCGAGACGCCTAATATCCCCCCATGCCCACGCCCTATGGTTCCCGAGGCGGCATGGCCTTCAGCGCGGACGAGCTGCGTGTGCTCCGCGGCGCCCTGGCCGTAGCCCTCCAGCCCGCCGCGGCCCCCGCGGCCGCGGGCGAGCCCGGCGAGTACCTCCGGCTCGCCGAGTCGCTCGACGAAGCCGTGCGCGAGGGGAGCAGACTCCGCTCCTTCCTGCTGGCCGACCTCGCCCGCTACCGGGCGGCCCTCCCCGGCGCCGCCGCGGGCTACCTCGAACAGCTGGAGGACGCCCTCGCGGCGGGCTACCTGCCGCGCCCCGACGACCTCGCCGCGCTCCGCCTCCTCTGCGGCGAGCCGTCCGGCGAACGCGAGGCCAAGCGCCGCGCCGAACTGCTCCGCCGTGGCGAACGACTGGCCGAACAGGCCGTACGCGCCCGGCTGTTGGTCCTCCCCGGCGGACGCTCGGCGGGGACGACGGCCCGCGCGGGGCGCGGGGTGGAGGGCGCGCCCGGGGGGTCGGCCGAGGCCGAGTCCGGTGCCGCCGCCGACGCGGGTGCCGAAGCGGCGTCCGACGCGGCGCCGGAGCGGTCCCCGGCGAAGCGGCCGGACGAGCGCCCCGCGCCCGCCCCGTCCCCGTCGGCCCCCTCCCCGGCTCCCGCGGAGCCGCCGTCGCCACGCCCCGTACCGACGCCCGCCGAGGTCTTCCCGCCCCGCCGCCGCGGCCCCGACCCCGGTGACCCCGACCCGGACGCGGCGCCCGACCCGGCGCCCGAGGGGGCCGTGCACGCCCTCCCGGCCTGACGCCCGCGCCCGCCGCGTGCCCGCCCCGTACCCGCCGCGCCGCGCCGCGCGCGGTCACGCGCGGTGGCCTGCCGCCGTACGCGTGCGGGCGCGGGGCTACGCTGAGTGGAACCCGCGTCGCCCGAGGAGGCCCGACATCATGGAATACGTCGCAGCTCTGACCCCGCCGGTCGTGATGGCGATCGCCTTCACCGCACTGGTCGTGACCATAGTGAAGAGCCAGGGTGGCGCGAACAAGGCCAAGGAGGACGCGATCGTGGACGCGGCCACGCGGAAGACGGACGGCTGAATTCGCGACATCTCCGCCTATTATTCTCCCCGTGCCTCGGCCATTGGGAGAGTTGGAAGACGCCGTCATGACGCGGGTATGGCAGTGGAACCGCCCGGTCACCGTGCGAGAAGTCCTCGAAGACCTGCAACGGGAACGGACCATCGCCTACACCACGGTGATGACCGTAATGGACAACCTTCATCAGAAGGGCTGGGTGCGGCGCGAACAAGAGGGCCGCGCCTATCGATATGCCGCGGTCTCCACCCGGGCCGCCTACTCCGCCGCTCTCATGCACGAGGCGTGGTCGGCCAGTGACAACTTGGCAGCCGCTCTCGTGGACTTCTTCGGCATGATGTCCGCGGCCGAGGGGGAAGCTCTCAGAGACGCTCTCCGCGTCGTACAGGTGAGCGGTGTGCGCCCCGACGCGACGGGGAGATAGCGTCCGAGCATGCCCGATCATCAGAACCCGGCGAGCGAGGTGACCGTTCGGCGGGCACGCACGAGTGATGTACGCGCGGTCTGTCGTCTCGTGGAGACCTACTCGCGTGAGCGCATCCTCCTCGGCAAAGCCACCGTGACGCTTTATGAGGACATCCAGGAGTTCTGGGTCGCGGAACGGGACCATGATGCGGAGGTGGTCGCCTGCGGGGCTCTCCACGTGATGTGGGAGGACCTGGCGGAGGTGCGAACTCTGGCCGTGGACCCGGCGCTCAAGGGCACCGGGGTGGGCCATGTGGTGCTGGAGAAGCTGTTGCAGACCGCCCGTTGGCTCGGTGTGCGCCGTATTTTCTGCCTCACCTTCGAAGTCGACTTCTTCGCCAAGCACGGCTTCATCGAGATCGGTGAGACCCCGGTCGACGGTGATGTCTACAGCGAGCTGCTGCGTTCACCCGACGAGGGTGTCGCCGAGTTCCTCGGGCTCGAACGGGTGAAGCCCAACACCTTGGGCAACAGCCGCATGCTGCTCCATCTCTGAGGCTTCCGCTATGTCCGAAAGATCCCGGGAATCCTCCTGGCCCGGGAGTCAAACTCCGTCGAGGGTTTGTGTTTCCCGCAGAAAAGCGGTTTGCTTTCGTCGGCAGTATCAGTAATCGGTTATCGATGACGAATGGAGTTACCGGTGGCACAGAAGGTTCAGGTTCTTCTGGTCGACGACCTCGAAGGCGGCGAAGCCGACGAGACCGTGACGTTCGCGCTGGACGGCAAGAGCTATGAGATCGACCTCAACACCACCAACGCGGACAAGCTCCGTGACGCGCTCGCCGACTTCGTGAAGGCGGGTCGACGCACCGGTGGCCGTTCGGGACGGGGAAAGGCCGGGCGTACCGCCACCGCTTCGCCCGCCGGTCAGGACACGGCGAAGATCCGCGCCTGGGCGAAGGAGCAGGGCTACGAGGTGAATGACCGGGGTCGCGTTCCGGCCAACATTCGCGAGGCGTACGAGAAGGCCAACGGCTGATCCGCGGCGACCGTCGTACCGGAGCCGGCACCGGCACCGGTGGCGCCGTACGGGCGCCGCAACAGCGCGCGGTGACACTCCGTCGCCGCCGCGGCGACCAGACGGACCAGGTCGGGAGTCCCCGCGTCCCCTCCGATCCCCAGTGCGGGCAGGTCCCGCCCGCAGTCCCGCCCCGGCCGGGGCGGCAGTACCCAGGTGGCGTCCCCCGGGTCCTGCGCACCCGGCACCGGGGCGGGCACACGCCCGCCCGCTCCGACCGCCCGGAGCCCGAGCCCGTCGGCGAGCGTCCCCCAGTCCAGCCAGCGGAGCAGCCCCGGCACCTCAGCCGCGGCCCCCTCGGCGATCAGCAGCCACACGTCCGCCCCGGCCCGCAGCGCCGGGCCCGCGTCGCGCGTGCGCGCGAGCAGCGGCAGGCCCGCGTCGGCGGGCAGCCGCAGGGCGTCGAACCGCGTCCCCGTGACCAGCTCGGGCGGCTCCCCGCGTACGGTCCAGCCCAGCTCCCGCTCGTACCACCCCGGCTCCCGCCCGTACGGGCCGCGACCGGTGTCCACTCCGCGCTGGCGGGGCATCGTGCGGGTGAAACCCGTCCTCGTACGGGTCGCCGGGGCACTCACGGGCCCGCCCGTACGTCGTTCCAGGGGAGGAGTCGTCATGCGTGGACAACGGGGGAACGGCCCCCGCGTCACGCTGTGTTGACACCCGGCGGCACCTTGTGACGACGCGTGCGCGCAATGGTGTTCGCCGGTAGCGGATGCCTACGGTGTCACGGCATGGACTGTCAGTGGCAGCGGGTAGGAAGTGCCTAGTGGATCGGGGGTGTGGGCAGCGGTGGACGGGACGCGCGGGCCGTCCGTCGGCGGTGCGTTCGCCGTCGGCGTACTGGAACCAGGTGAATACGCCTGGCCTGCGGGAACATCGTCCTCCAGCATCGGGTTGGAACTGTTGACGGCTGCTCGGGACGCGAGACTCGACGTGAGACCCGTGGTCCCCGCCCGCGTAGGGGCGATCCGGGCAGGTGTCGGCAGTTGGAATGAGCGGTCCCCGGTCGCGGGACTAAGCTGCGGAAGGACAGGGAGGGGACCGACCCCTCACTGCCCGACCGCTCTGAGGAGCGATTAACGATGTTCGAGAGGTTCACCGACCGCGCGCGGCGGGTTGTCGTCCTGGCTCAGGAAGAAGCCCGGATGCTCAACCACAACTACATCGGCACCGAGCACATCCTTCTGGGCCTGATCCACGAAGGAGAGGGTGTCGCCGCTAAGGCACTGGAGAGCCTCGGGATTTCGCTCGAGGCGGTCCGCCAGCAGGTGGAGGAGATCATCGGCCAGGGCCAGCAGGCCCCGTCCGGCCACATCCCCTTCACCCCCCGTGCCAAGAAGGTCCTGGAGCTGTCGCTCCGCGAGGCCCTTCAGCTCGGCCACAACTACATCGGCACGGAGCACATCCTGCTCGGCCTGATCCGCGAGGGCGAGGGCGTCGCCGCCCAGGTCCTCGTGAAGTTGGGCGCCGACCTCAACCGGGTGCGGCAGCAGGTCATCCAGCTGCTCTCCGGTTACTCGGGTGGCAAGGAGGCCGCCACCGCCGGCGGCCCCGCCGAGGGCACGCCCTCCACGTCGCTCGTCCTGGACCAGTTCGGCCGCAACCTCACGCAGGCCGCCCGCGAATCCAAGCTCGACCCGGTCATCGGGCGCGAGAAGGAGATCGAGCGGGTCATGCAGGTGCTGTCCCGCCGTACGAAGAACAACCCGGTGCTCATCGGTGAGCCCGGCGTCGGCAAGACCGCGGTCGTCGAGGGCCTCGCCCAGGCGATCGTCAAGGGCGAGGTGCCCGAGACCCTCAAGGACAAGCACCTCTACACCCTGGACCTGGGTGCCCTGGTCGCCGGCTCGCGTTACCGCGGTGACTTCGAGGAGCGCCTGAAGAAGGTGCTCAAGGAGATCCGCACGCGCGGCGACATCATCCTGTTCATCGACGAGCTGCACACCCTGGTCGGCGCGGGCGCCGCCGAGGGCGCGATCGACGCCGCCAGCATCCTCAAGCCGATGCTGGCCCGCGGTGAACTCCAGACCATCGGCGCGACCACGCTCGACGAGTACCGCAAGCACCTGGAGAAGGACGCCGCCCTGGAGCGTCGTTTCCAGCCGATCCAGGTCGCGGAGCCGTCGCTGCCGCACACGATCGAGATCCTCAAGGGCCTCCGGGACCGGTACGAGGCGCACCACCGCGTGTCCATCACGGACGCCGCGCTGGTCGGCGCGGCCACGCTGGCCGACCGTTACATCTCGGACCGCTTCCTGCCGGACAAGGCGATCGACCTGATCGACGAGGCCGGTTCGCGGATGCGCATCCGCCGGATGACCGCGCCGCCGGACCTGCGCGAGTTCGACGAGAAGATCGCGAACGTCCGCCGGGACAAGGAGTCCGCGATCGACTCGCAGGACTTCGAGAAGGCCGCCTCCCTCCGTGACACGGAGAAGCAGCTCCTCGCCCAGAAGGCCAAGCGGGAGAAGGAGTGGAAGGCCGGCGACATGGACGTCGTCGCGGAGGTGGACGAGGACCTGATCGCCGAGGTGCTCGCCACGGCCACCGGCATCCCGGTCTTCAAGCTGACCGAGGAGGAGTCCTCCCGGCTGCTGCGCATGGAGGACGAGCTGCACAAGCGCGTCATCGGCCAGAAGGACGCCATCAAGGCGCTCTCGCAGGCCATCCGGCGTACGCGTGCGGGCCTCAAGGACCCGAAGCGCCCCGGCGGTTCGTTCATCTTCGCCGGTCCGTCCGGTGTCGGTAAGACGGAGCTGTCGAAGACGCTCGCGGAGTTCCTGTTCGGTGACGAGGACGCGCTGATCTCCCTCGACATGTCGGAGTTCAGCGAGAAGCACACCGTCTCCCGGCTGTTCGGCTCGCCCCCCGGCTACGTCGGGTACGAGGAGGGCGGCCAGCTCACCGAGAAGGTGCGCCGCAAGCCGTTCTCCGTCGTCCTCTTCGACGAGGTGGAGAAGGCCCACCCGGACATCTTCAACTCGCTGCTCCAGATCCTGGAGGACGGTCGTCTGACCGACTCCCAGGGCCGGGTCGTCGACTTCAAGAACACGGTCATCATCATGACGACCAACCTCGGCACCCGGGACATCTCCAAGGGCTTCAACCTCGGCTTCGCCGGTCAGGGTGACGTCAGCACCAACTACGACCGCATGAAGAACAAGGTCAACGAGGAGCTGAAGCAGCACTTCCGGCCCGAGTTCCTGAACCGTGTCGACGACACGGTCGTCTTCCACCAGCTGACCCGCGACAACATCATCGAGATCGTGGACCTGATGCTGGCCCAGGTGGACGAGCGCCTGAAGGACCGGGACATGGGCATCGAGCTGAACACCGAGGCCAAGGAGCTGCTGGCGAAGAAGGGCTACGACCCCGTGATGGGCGCCCGGCCGCTGCGTCGGACGATCCAGCGCGAGATCGAGGACCCGCTGTCCGAGAAGATCCTCTTCGGGGAGCTGCTGCCGGGCCACATCGTGGTCGTCGACACGGAGGGCGAGGGCGAGGCGAAGACCTTCACCTTCCGCGGCGAGGAGAAGTCGGCGCTGCCCGACGTCCCGCCGGTCGAGTCCGCGGCGGGCGGCGGCCCGAACCTCTCCAAGGACGCGTGACCCCGGCCCCGTCCGGCGCTCACGGAGCGCGGGACGGGCGGGCGTAGGGACGGAACGGCACGTGGGACCGGCATCGTGAGGATGCCGGTCCCACGGCCTTTTCCGGGGGCGTACGGGCGCGGGCACGGCGTACCGCCACACGTACGGTCCGTGCCGGGCGTGGTGCCCCGGCGCGGGCCGCCGTCAGACGATGCGGATGCCCTCCGGCACGCCTTCGACGCGCGGCAGCCGTGGCATCACCCGCAGCGTCGTCAGCCGCGGGAACCGCGCCAGCCACTCCATCGACACCCCCAGGTCGTACGCCAGCCAGAGGTGCGCCACCCGGTCCCGTACGAGCCCGTCCAGCAGCTCGTCCGGCGTGAACGGCCCGGCGATCTGCACGCACTCGCGCCCGCCCATCTTCGCCAGCGCGTCCAGCTCGACCCGGTCGGTGAGCGGGAAGTACAGCCCTTCGGGGTCGAGGTGGCGCAGGACCTCCTCGGCGTAGTGGTCGGTGTCGAAGTTGTGCCAGCCGCGGGCGAGTTCGGCCCGTACGGTCAGGGAGCCGTGGTGCCGCAGCTGCGCCAGGTAGTGGATGGCCGCGTCGTCCCGGATACGGGTGGCGGTGACCGCGAGCCGGTGCGCCTCCTCGTCACCGACCTTCGTCGGGTCGGGCAGCATCTCCAGCACGATGGGCCCGACCCAGCCGAGGCCGCGGGCGGCGGCGAGGGTGGTCGGGCGCACCATGTTGCGGGTCTCGCGCCGGATGCGGGCGAGTACGTCCGGGTCCAGCTCCGTGACGTGCTCCAGGCAGGCGGCGGCCAGCAGGCGGCGCCGGTTGCGCTTCATGCCGGTGCGGCCCGGCGCGATGAGCCCTTCGAGGAGGACGGCGCACTCCTGCGGCCGGGCATGCGCCACGGCCATGCGGATGACCTCCTCCCAGTCCGGTTCGTGCGCGTGGTCGAGGAGCAGCTGGAACGTGCCTCGCTCGACGGCCTCCTTCGCCGCGAGGTAGTCCTGCACGGTGCGGTGGATGAACTCGACGGTGCCGTCCGTGCCCTCTCGCAGCAGACCCGTACGCAGCAGCAGGTGTTCGTAGATCTGCCGCGGGGTGCCCTGGCCGGTGACGGAGGGGATGGCGGGTGTGTGGGTCTCTATCTCGTCGAGCGCCGCCTGCGTCTCCAGCACGGAGCGCTCCTCGACGAGCATCCGGTACGCCAGCTTCCGCAGCAGCCGTTCGCGGGGCGCGCGGTCCAGCTTCACGTCGTCGGCGTGCAGGACGCGGCGTTCCGGGTCGCGGCGCTGGAGGAGCATCTCCATGGCGGCTTCGTAGAGTTCGCGGCGGCCCTGCGGCAGTGAGCCGTTCCGGTCCCGGTTGAGGGCGCAGATCAGGCCGCACATCAGGGGGTTGGTGGCCAGGCCGCGCAACTCGCGGTAGAGCGGGATGGATTGGAGGAGGCGTTCCCGGTAGTCCTCCAGGTGCTGGTGGTCGCGGCCGTCGTCGGTACGGGCGGCGTTGTGCCACGCGTTGATGAACCGGGAGATCTGGTCGCGGCTCATCGGCGCCAGGGTCAGTTCGGTGAAGCCCTCGTCCGCGAGCCAGGCCGCCTCGACCGCCGGGGGCCGGGTCGTGACGAGGCAGATGTTGCCGCTGTAGATCCGCAGGATGCGGCGCAACTGCTCGCCCAGCTCGGCGCGTTGGTGCTCGGGCGCCTCGTCCATGCCGTCGATGAGGAGCAGCGCGCGTTCGTCCGCGAGGACCCGGGCGGCCCAGCCGTCCGGCGCCTCGGCGGCCAACGGGTGGTGGATGGCCCGGAGGAAGTCGTCGGGCGCGGGGAAGCCGGTGCGGGCGAACCGCCGTACCGGCAGCAGGAACGGGATGCGCCCCTCCAGCGGCTCCAGCCCGTCGGGCACCCCGCCGCGCGCCGTGGCGACGGCGAGCCGCTGGATGAGGGTGGTCTTGCCGGAACCGGCGACACCGCGGACGAGGAGGCGTTCCTGCGTGGTGAGGGCGCGTTCGGCGGGCATCAACGGCAGGGCGGGCTCGGCCGGTTCGACGTCGTCCGCCCCGTCCGGACCGCGGGGCGCGGCGGCTGCGGGGGTGTCGAAGCGGGCGCCGAGACTGAGGTACGTCGTCTCCAGCGGCCACGTGTCCGGCGTGTGCGGGTTCGACAGCTCGATGCCGTGGATCGTCACCCGGTTGTGCCGCTCCACGACCGACCGCAGGTAGCGCTCCTCGAACGCCGTGTCCCCGGCCGACGGCGCGGGCCGACGCCGTACGACCGCGACATCGCCCAGGTCGACCAACTGGCGGATGTGGTGGCTCCGTTCGGGCAGCCGCTCGGCCAGGTGAGGGAAGCGGTCGAGCAGCAGGTTCAGTGCGTGCAGGCAGACGGCGACGAGCAGGCTGTCGTGGAACGAGGCCGCCTCGGGCGACAGCTCCCGGTCCGCGCCCGGGGCGCCCGTACGCAGCAGGCGCGCCCAGTCCTGCGGGCCCATCCGCAGCGCCTGGAGGTCGGTGGTGTCCAACTCGCCCAGCACGGACAGGGTCCGGGCGAGCACGGTGCCGACCCCCGCCGACTCGCCGCGGAAGAGGACGGCGGGGACCAGGCCGAGACGTACGAAGCGGGTGGCCAGGCGCTCCAACTCGGCATAGCCGCAGGAGGGGTTGGCGCCGCGGAAGGAGACGAGCCCGGCGATCAGCTGTCCGCCCGGCGGCGGCGCCGACGGTGGCGGCGGCGTGTGCGGGTCCGGGGGTCTCGGGTGCCGAGGGGAGTGCGGGGTGCCGGTGGTGCGCGGGGTGTCCGTGGGTGCCGGTAGCGGCGCGAACAGCCGCTGGACCAGCGGAGCCGCGTCGACTGAGGGCAGGCGGACGGGTTCCATGAGGCTCCCCCCGGTGGCCTTCTCGCTCGTGTGCGGCGGCGCTCGGCTGTCGCTGCCGTGTGTGACCAAGCCTATGCGTACGGCGGCGCCCCGGCTATCGCCCGCGGGCTGCCGTTCGGGACGGGCCGGGGCGGGGTGGCCCGGGTCGTGGCGGGTCCGGGCGGCGGGGCGGTCAGCGGACGGTGAGGTGCGTGAGGTCGACGTACGGGGGGAGGCGGTGGGCGTTCTCGACCTGCCGCGCGGACACGAAGACGCTTTCGAGGGAGTCGAGTTCGACCAGTGGTGCGAGGTCGGCGTACCCGGCGCGGTTGAGGGCGACGTGGACGAGTCCGGGGAAGAGGGCGGTCACGGCCGCCAGGTCGCACTCCTCGTCGTCGACCAGGAGGTAGAGGCGGGACAGCCGGGGCATGGGCAGGCGCGCTGCCGCGAGGTCGAGGACGTCGGTCGGGCGCAACGCCAGTTCCCGTAGGCCCGGGTGGGCCGCGACGGCCGCCCAGTCGGAGACCCGGGGTGGCACGGTGAGATCCCACAGCCCGAGGTAGGTCAGGGAGGGCAGCAGTTCGAGGCCCTCCAACTCGCTTCCGTGGCGCGGCAGCTGGAGATGGCTCAGGGGTGCCGTACGGGGGAGGGCGGCGGCCCCGGGCCAGTGCACGTCCCTCGACAGCCCGAGGTACCGGAGTCGGGTGAGCGCCGCCGCGCCGCGCAGGTCCCGCAGCCCCGCCATGTCGCGCAGCGTGAGGTGGGTGACGTGCGTGTCCTCCAGCGGGGACAGGTCCGTGACGGCCGGGCAGTCCGCGAGATCGAGGGAGTGGAGGGAGGAGTACGCGCTGAGGAACCCGAGGTCGGTGAGCAAGGGGTTCTTCGCGAGACGCAGTTCCGCCAGGGCGTCCGGATCGAGGGCCGAGGCGATCCGGTCCGGTGTGAACTCCCCGTGCACCGCCACGCTCACGGCACCGCCGAGCGCCCGCAGGCGGTCCAGCTCCTCGTTCGAACGCGCGGTGAGGAAGGCGTTCGGCCTGTCGGTGAGGTGGGCGAGGACCTCGCGGGCGTACGTCTCCGTGTCGAACCGGTCCCAGTGGCCGCCGAGTTGACGCGCCACACCGTCGTACGCGTGGTCGCGGAAGCGCAGCAGCACGGGCAGCGCGGCGTCCCCGCCGACCTGCGCGGCGGTGTGGACGACGTCCACGGCTTCCGCGACGGTCAACTCCCCGGGCCCCGGCAGCAGTTCGAGGACGGCCGGACCGATCCGGGCGAGCGCCTTCGCCTCGTCGAGGCCGCGCGGCGGGACGAGTGCGGCCGTACGGCGCTCGACCCCGGCCCGTACCGCCGGGTCCAGCTTGGTGGCGTGCTCCAGGCAGGCGGCGGCCAGGACGTGCAGGCGGGTGCGGTGGTCCGGCTCCCGGTCGCCGCGCTCCACCAACGTCCCCAGCAGCCGGGCCCGTTCGTCCGGTCGGGCGTGCGCGACCGCCATCCGCAGGACGTCCTCCCACTGGTCCAGGTGCGCGTGCCGGACGAGCAGGTCGATGTCGCGTTCCTCGACGGCCTCGCGCGCGCCCAGGTAGTCCTGGAAGGTGCGGTGGACGAAGTCGACGGTGTCCGGGGCCGGTTCGCGCAGCACCCCGGACCGTACGAGCAGGTGCTGGAGGACGTCGGCGGCCGAACCCCGCGCCGCCACCTGCGGCATGGCGGGCAGGACGCGGGCCAGCAGCTCGACGGCGTCCGAACGGTCCAGCTCGGCACGGCCGTTGCGGATCAGCCAGTACGCGAGCTTCTGCAACAGCTCGACCTGCGACTCCTCGTCCAGGTCGGCGCCGTCGGGGTGGTGGATGTCGCCGCGTTCCCGGTCGCGCCGTTCCAGGAGCATGCTGAGCGCCGCGTCGTACAGCGCCTTCCGGCCGCGCGGCAGGAAGCCGCGGCGCTCCCGGTGGAGGGCGCAGATCAGCCCGCACATCAGCGGGTTGACGGCGAGCCGCGCGAGGTCCTGCTGACCGCGTACGGCCGTCAACAGGGCTTCGCCTAGGGCTGGTTCGGCGCCCGCCGCGTGGTGCCAGCGGTGGACGAACGCGGCCACGTCGGTACGGCTCATCGGGGCGAGCGACAGCTCGGCGAAGCCGGCCGCGTCGAGCCAGTCGTCGGTCACGGCGGAGGGGCGGGACGTGACCAGCCAGAGGTTGCCGGGGAAGGCGGTGACCAGGTCGCGCAGCCAGCGCCGCGTACGGTCGCGCTCCTCGGCGGGCACCTCGTCGACGCCGTCGACGAGCAGCAGCGCGCGTCCGGCGTCCAGCACCCGTTCCGCCCAGCCGGGCGGCTGCGCGCCCGCGACCGGGCAGCTGGTCGCGGCGAGGAAGTCGGCGGGGACGGGGAGTCGGGCGCCGCCGCGCGTCAGCGTACGCAGCGGCAGCACGAACGGGACCCGGCCCAGCAGGTGCGCCGTCCCCGGCGCCGCGTCCTGCCGCGCGGTGCTGACCGCGAGCCACTGCACGAGCGTGGTCTTGCCGGAACCGGCGTCGCCGCGCAGCAGCACCCGTTCGTGGTCCACGAGCACGCGGTCGGCGGGGAGCGTCGTGGTGTGGGGCGCGACGCCGGGCGGCGCGCCGTTCCCGGCTGGCGGTCCCGCCGGCGGCTGTGGCGTGCGTTCGGTGGCCTCCAACGTCAAGTACGCGGTGTCCAGGGGCCATTCGCGCCGCTGCCGCAGGTCGAGACCGTGGATGGTGAGCGTGCCGTGCTTGCCGACGAGGAAGTCCGCGTAACGCCGCTCGAACCGTACGTCCGCCGCGTCCTGCGCCGGTACGCGCGCCACGAGCACGTCCAACGTCCGTACCAGCCCGTCCAGTTCGCGGCTCTGCTCGACGAGCGAGCGGGCGACGAACGTGGAACGCCGGGTGAAGAAGTGCAGGACGTGCAGGCAGGCGGTGTCCAGCAGCGACCCGTACAGCCGCGTCGCGTCGGCCGACAGGCCGCGCTCCGCGCGCGGCGCGCCCGCGCGCAGCACCCGGGCGAACTCGCGGTGCCCCAGCCGTACGGCCTGCACGTCCTCCATCCCCACGTCCCCGAGGGCGAGCAGCGTACGGGTCAGCGCGAACGCGACGGCCCGTTCCTCGTCCTCGGGCACGGGACGTTCGGCGGGCGGCACGTCGCGGCACGCGCGCCGCACCAGCTCCGTGGTGAGCTTCCCCAACTGCGCCTCGCCGAGCGCGCGTTGCTCCCCACGGAACGAGACGAGCGCGGAGATCCGTACGGGCTCCGCCACGAGCCCGGCGCCGGGCTCGTCCTGGACGAACAGCCGCTTCACCAGGGGTACGAGCAGGGTCGACGCCAGCCGCGTCCCCACCGCTCCGGCCGCTCCCGGTTCCATGCGCCCCCCACGGGTGGTGACCTGGTGCCACTGTGCGCTGCCGAGCCTACGGGCGCGCCCCGCCCGCGCGCAGCCACTCCTCCCGCGTGACGGCGTACTCGACCTCACCGTGCTCGGCGCCCTCGATCGGGTCCGGCCACGACTCGTGGAAGGTGCGCCGGAAGGTCAGGCCGACCTTCTCCATGACGTGCCGGGACGGGGAGTTGACCGCCATGGTGTACGCGACGACGCGCCGTACGCCCCACTCCGTGAAGCCCTTGCGCAGCAGGGCGCGCGCACCCTCGGTGGCGTAGCCGTGGCCCCACGCGGCGCGGTGCAGGCGGTAGCCCAGCTCCACCACGTCGGGGCGCTCCTCGGCCAGCGGCCGGAACTCGAACCACCCGAGGAAGAGCGGGAGTTGGTTCGCGTCTCCCGGTTCGGTGACCCGTTCGACGGCCCAGTAGCCGCGCCCGCCGTGGCCCGCGAGGCAGGGGTGGTCGTGCAGCATGCGCGGCAGCGCGTCCGCCCGTACGGCCTCGCGGGTGACGGGCCTGCCGCCGTTGAGGTAGCGCATGACGCCGGGGTCGTTGTCGAGCGCGACGAGCCGGTCCAGGTCGCCGGGGGTGAAGGGCCGCAGCCGCAGCCGGGGCGTGCGGAGGAGGATGCCGGGGGAGTCGGGTGCCACCATCCCCCGATCATCGACCGCGCCCACGCACCACGGCCACCACTTTCCGGCCCGGCGGGGGCGCGGCCCGTCCCGTACGGGGTCAGGGGGCGTGGAGGTCCAGGCGCCAGTTGTGGCAGCGCATCATGTGGCCCGGTGGGTACTCGACGTCGCACTCACCGAGGAGCGAGAAACCGGCCTTGCGGCAGATGGCGTTCGAGGCCGGGTTGTCGGCGGCCGGGTACGCGTGGAGGTGCCGGTGGCGGCGTTGGGCGCGGACGCGGTCCACGGTGAGGGCGGCGGCGCGGGCGGCGATGCCGCGGTGCTGGTACTCGGGGAAGACGTTCCAGCCGGTCTCGTAGACCGGGCGGCCCTCCCAGAGCCGTTCCCAGTAGCCGATCGTGCCGACGGGGGTGCCGCCGGGCAGCAGGACGACGCTGTACATGACGCCGGTGACGGGGTCGGCCGCCGCGAGGTAGCGCTCCTGCCGGTCGCGGAGCCGCTCCTCGGACTCGGGGCCGCCGAGGTGCTCGGTCATGCCGGGGGTGTTGGCGCGGTGCAGCAGCCCGAAGTCGTCGGGTGTCCACGGCCGCAGCCCCACGCGGGCCGGCTCGCCCGCGCCGCCCGGACCGCCCGCGGCGGGGTGGTTCGTCGGTACCGGCATCGCACACGCCCTCTCGTACGTCGTCCCCGCGCCTCGACCCGCCCCGTACGGTCGCGGTGCGCGGCCTCCGTACGTACCGCGTCCCGCGCGGCGGCGCGGTACCGCCAGCATCTCAGGGCACGCCCGTATCGGCACCGGTGCGTCCGCACGCCGCACGCCACGTCCGCACGCCCCTCCCACACGCCCCCGTACGAACCGTACGAGGGGCCGGGGCCCTACTCCCCGTGGTGCGCCGCCGTGATCATCTCGTGCGCGACGGTCAGCACCGCCTCCCGCCGCTCCTCCGGGTCGTCCTCCAGGCCGCGCAGCGCGAACGTGCCCGCGTGCATGGTGAACAGCGAGGTGGCGGCGCGTACGCGGTCCACCAGCGCGGCGTCCGGTTCGACGAGGAGGTCGGACAGACCGAGCATGCGCTTCTTCATCTGGTCGCCCAGGCTGAGGTCGCGGATCGTGGCCTGGTTCTCCTGCATGAAGCGGAAGAGGGGCTGGGCGCGGTGCAGCACGTCGCTGTAGCGGCGGAGGATCTCCTTCTTCGTCTCCAGGGTGCGCGGCTGCTCGCGGCCCCATTCGATCAGCTCGGTGACCGGCCGGTTCGCGGCGTCGAAGATGCTGAGGAGGATGTCCTCCTTGGTCTTGAAGTGGTAGTAGAGGGCGGCCTTGGTGACCCCGAGGCGCTCGGCGATCTCCCGGAGGGAGGTCTTGTCGTAGCCCTGGGCGACGAAGAGCTCCAGCGCCACGTCCTGGATTCGCTGGTGGGTGTTTCCCCTGCTCATGACCGCTCCCTAAAAACTTACTTGACGCCCGGCTAGTAGACAGCCTACCTTCTCTACCGTACTCAACTAGCCGGGCGGCAAGTAAGTTTCCGTACGTGCCCGGCCCGCACGCGCACGAACGACGTGGAACCGGGGAAGAACATCATGGCTGACCCAGCGCAGGACCAGGAAAGGGCCGGGGCGATACCCGCGGCCCCGCAGGAGAAGGGCGGCAAGGGCCCCCAGCCCCGCAGCGTGCGCGTCACGCTGTCCGCGCTGATGATCGCCGTCATGCTGGCCATGCTCGACAACATGATCATCGGCACCGCCATGCCGACCATCGTCGGCGAACTGGGCGGCCTGGAGCACCTCTCCTGGGTCGTCACCGCCTACACCCTCACCACCGCCGCCTCCACCCCGCTCTGGGGCAAGCTCGGTGACATGTACGGGCGGAAGGGCGCGTTCCTCACGTCGATCGTGATCTTCCTGCTCGGCTCCGTCACCTCCGGCGCCGCCCAGACCATGGGCCAGCTCATCGGCTTCCGCGCGCTCCAGGGACTCGGCGCGGGCGGCCTGATGGTCGGCGCCATGGCGATCATGGCCGACCTGGTGCCCCCGCGGGAACGCGGCAAGTACATGGGCATGATGGCCGGCGTCATGTCCCTCGCCATGATCGGCGGGCCGCTGGTCGGCGGCACCCTCACCGACCACCTCGGCTGGCGCTGGGCCTTCTACATCAACGTGCCGCTCGGCGGCGTCGCCCTCGCCATGGTCATCACGCTGCTGCACCTGCCGAAGAAGCGCGTCGGCGGCCGTATCGACTACGTCGGCGCGGCGCTCCTCACCACGGCGATCACATCGGCGGTGCTGGTCACGAGCTGGGGCGGCACCGAGTACGCGTGGGGCTCCGCGACGATCGTCGGGCTGGCCGCGCTGGCGGTCGCCGCGCTCGCGGGCTTCGTCTACGTCGAGGGCCGGGTCGCCGAGCCGATCATGCCGCTCGCGATCTTCCGGAACCGCAACTTCTCCCTCGTCGCGCTGATCGGCTTCCTGCTGGGCTTCGTGATGTTCGGCGCGATGACGTTCCTGCCGCTGTTCCAGCAGTCCGTACAGGGCGCCTCCGCCACCAACTCCGGGCTGCTGCTCCTGCCCGTACTGCTGCCGATGATGATCGTCTCGGTCGTCACCGGCCGCGCCACCTCGGCCTCGGGCCGGTACCGCATGTACCCGATCATGGGCGGTGCCCTCATCCCCGTCGGCCTGTTCCTCATCGCGCAGATGGACCTGGGCACCAGCCGGTTCACGTCCGGGCTCTACATGATGGTGCTCGGCGCGGGCATGGGCTTCCTGATGCAGCTCACGATGCTCATCGCGCAGAACAGCGTGGAGGCCAAGGACATGGGCGTCGCGTCCTCGTCCGCGACGCTGTTCCGTACGATCGGCGGCTCGTTCGGCGTCGCGCTGATGGGCACCGTCTTCGCGAACCGCGTCGAGAGCACCATGACCGAACGGCTCGGCGCCGAGGGCGCGGGGGCCGCGGGCGGTTCGGCGCAACTGGACGCGGCGTCGCTGGCGAAGCTGCCGGACGGGGTGCGGAACGCGTACGAGCACGCCGTCGCGGACGGTACGCACTCGGTGTTCCTGCTGGTGGCGGCCTTCGCCGTGGTGATCTTCGCGGCGGCCTGGTTCATCGAGGAGGTGCCGCTGCGCGGGGCGGAGAGCCCGGCGAAGGCGGACGCGGGCGCGGACGCCCCGGCCGGTACGGCGTCGGGTACGGGTACGGGGTCGGACTCCGCTGCCGGGGCGGCGGGCGACGCGGACGCCGTCGGTGACCGGGGGACTCTCAGCGTCAAGGCATGACGTGGTGACCGGCCCGGCGGGGCTCCGTGCCCTCCGCCGGGCCGATCCGTACGGGCCCGGCCGCGAGGCGGGTACCCGCCGGGGCCAGTGGGGCGAGTGGTACGGCCGGGGCAGGCGGAACGGGCGCTTCCGCTGAAACCGTAGGGAGCGGCGGCAAATTGGGTGACTCCGGAGGGAAGCGGACCGCTGTGTCCCTGCTTACTGTGTACCGCACACGGCCCCCGTCCGGGGCCGGACTCACCGCGGACACGGCAGGCACCCGGGAGCGCCACATGATCAAGAGCCTCGCACTCACCACCGTCTGGTCCACCGACCAGGAACGCGACAAGGAGTTCTTCGTCGAACTGCTCGGCTTCGAGGAGCGGGCGGACACGCACCTGGGCGGGATGCGGTGGATCACCGTGTCGCCCAGGGGGCAGCGCGACGTGCAGCTCGCGCTGATACGCCCGGACGGGCCGGGGCTGGACCAGGAGTCGTCCCGGGCGCTGACGGAGCTGGTGGCCAAGGGAGTGCTCGGCGCGGGCGCGTTCCGTACGGACGACTGCTACGCGGAGTACGCCGAACTGAAGGGCAGAGGCGTCGAGTTCATCCAGGAGCCGCAGGAGCGCCCGTACGGGATCGAGGCGATCTTCCGGGACCCCTCCGGCAACTGGTACTCGCTCACGCAGGATCGCCCCGACGACGAGCCGGACCGGTCCGAGCCGCGGAGCGGCGGACGCGCGGACTGAGGCGCCCGGCCTCCCCGCCGCGCGTCCGTCACCCCTCCGTCCCCCGCCCGCCGGGTCAGCGCCGGAGGCGGCGGCGCGGTCGTTCCACGACGGGCACCCCGCCGGGCGGCGTGCCCGGGTCGGTCGGCGCCGCCTCCGGCAGCCACAGCACCGCCACCGCGCCGGTACGGGCGCCGGGCACGCCGCCCGTGTCGGGCCCGGGTACGCGGGCCGGGCGCCCCGCGTCCGCCCCCTCGTTCCCGCCCGGCCCGGCCTGGCTCTCGTCCCGCCCGCGCTGCCCGTCCGGCCCGTCCGCCGCCTCCGCGCCGCCCGCGCCCGCCGCCACCGCGCCCGTGCTGCCCGTACCGTCCGGCGGCCCCTGCCAACTCGGCTCGCCCGGACCGGCGTTGCGGAACGTCAGCCGCGCCCCCAGCACCCGCGCCTGCCCCGCCGCGATCGTCAGCCCCAGCCCGTGCCCCGGCCGCGAACGGTCGTCGCTGCCCGTACGGAACCGCCGTACCCCGTCCGCCAGCAGCCCCACCGGGAAGCCCGGCCCGTGGTCGCGTACGCGGATACGCCGCCCGTCCACCGTCACCACGACCGGCGGTCGACCGTGCCGGGCGGCGTTCGCGAGGAGGTTGCCCAGGATGCGTTCCAGCCGCCGCGGGTCGGTGACCAGCCGCGCGTTCCGCGCGATCTGCACCTCCGCGTCCGGGTCCACGACCGCCACGCGCCGCCGGATGAACTCGCCGAGGTCCACCTCCTGCAACTCCGCCCGCTCCCGCGCCCCGTCCAGCCGCGCCACCTCCAGCACGTCCTCGACGAGCTGCCGCAGCACCTGCGCCCGGTCCCGTACCAGCTCCGTGGGCCGCCCGTCCGGCAGCAGCTCGGCCGCCGTGAGCAGGCCCGTCACCGGGGTGCGCAGCTCGTGCGCGATGTCCGCGGTGACCCGGCGTTCGGCCTCCAGCCGGGCCTGGAGGGCGTCGGCCATGCCGTCGACGGCGTCCGCGAGTTCGTCCGTCTCGTCGCGTACGCGCACCCGGCCGCCGATCGCGTCCCGCACCCGTACGCTCGTGTCGCCGCTCGCCACCTCGCTCGCCGCGTCCGCCGTCATCCGCAGCCGCCGCGACAGCTGGCCGCCGACGAGCACCCCCAGCGCGCAGCCGCCGAACACGACGGACAGCGAACCGATCAGCAGCGACCGGTCCAGGTCCGCGAGCACCGCGAAACGGTCCGAGAAGCGCGTACGGAGCGACAGCACCCGGTCGTCCGGCAGCGGCGTCGCGGCCCACACGACGGGCGCCCCGTGCGGCGCCTCCTCCAGGTACGTGACGCGCCGACCCGACAGGGCCGCCTCGCGCAGCGCGGACGGCAGTTCGGGGTCGTCGATCTTCGCGCCGAACGGCACCTGCCCCGTCGAGTCGTAGATCCGGCTCGCGTACTGGAGGCGCTCGTCCTGCACGTCACGGCTGCTGTTCTGCATGGTGCTGCGCGCGGCGTTGTGCACGACGAGGCTGAGGGCGACCGCCACCAGGGCGCTGACCAGCGCGATGGCGGCGCTCAGCTTCCAACGGAGGCCGGTGCGGAGGGAGATGCGCTTCACGGTGGGTGCTTTCGGGGCGGGGCGTCCTGGGGGTACGGGGGGTGGCTCACCGGGGGGTGGGGGTCAACGGAGGCCGGTGCGGAGGGAGATGCGCTTCACGGTGGGTGCTTTCGGGACAGGGCGTCCTGGGGGTACGGGGGTGTGGCGGAGGTCGGCGGCTTCCCGGCGGTGGCGTTCCCGTGGCGGCGTACCGGCGCGGGCCCGGGGCGGACCGGCCACCCGGGCCGAAGCCCGGCCGCCCCGCCTACCCCCGCAGCTTGTAGCCGAAGCCGCGGACCGTCTCGATCCGGTCCTGGCCGATCTTGCCGCGCAGCCGCTGCACGTGGACGTCCACGACGCGCGTGTCACCGCCCCAGCCGTAGTCCCACACGCGTTCCAGCAGCCGGTCGCGGGAGAGCACCGTGCCGGGGGCCGAGGAGAACTCCAGGAGCAGCCGCATCTCGGTCGGTGTCAGGGACACGAGGCGGCCCGCGCTGCGGACCTCCATCCCCTCCGTATCGACTTCCAGTTCGCCGAAGCGCAGGACCTCGCCGCCACCCGGCGGCCGGTCCTGGCCGCCGTCGCCGTACCCGCCCTGCCCGCCGTGGGCACCGCCGTGCCCGCCGTTCGGCCCGTACGCGCCGCCCATGCCCTGCCCGCTCGCGTGCCCGAAGCGGCGCAGCACCGCGCGGATACGGGCGACGAGCACCGCGCCGTCGAACGGCTTCGTCACGTAGTCGTCCGCCCCGGCCTCCAGGCCGAGCACCACGTCGATGCTGTCCGCGCGCGCGGACAGCATGATCACGGGGACGGTGGACGCGTCCCTGATGCGTCGGCACAGGCTGACGCCGTCGAGCCCCGGCACCATCACGTCCAGCAGCGCGATGTCCGGCTGGTCCGCGCGGAACGCCTCCAGCCCGGCCAGCCCGTCGCCGACGGCCGTGACGGCGTACCCGTCGCGTTCCAGCGCCAGCTGCGTCGCCTCCCGGATGACGTCGTCGTCCTCGACGAACAGCACGTGTGTCTCGGCCATGCCCGCCTGTCTCACTCCTCCCACCTCCACGGCTCCGCGGTCGACGGTACGGGCGGTCCGGTGTCGCCGCCCCCGCTGCCGCCGTCCGCGCTCTCGGCCTCGACACCGCCGTCGTCGCCGTCCCCGTCCCCGTCGCTCGTCCTGCGGCCGACCTCCCGGAAGACGTCGTCCTGCCAGGCGTACGTGATGACGTCGCGCCCGGAGGGGCAGCACAGCGGCTCGTCGCCGACGTACACGTCGCGGGTGACCACCAGCATGCCGTCCTGGAAGACGGCGGAGACGGGCGGCTGTTCGGCCGCGAAGACGTTGACGAGGGCGCCGTTGGTGCTGCGCCGGTAGACGTACGCGCCGACGCCGACGCTGTCCGAGCAGGACGTCACGTTGACGACGACGTCGGCCTGTTCGCCGCTGGTGGCGCGGGCGAAGTCCATGCCGACCGGGTACTCGTCCTCGACGCACGGCTTCAGGCCGCGCTTCACGTGGCTGCTGACCTTCGGGTCGCGTTTGATGACGGAGACGACCTCCGTCTCGCTGACCTCTCGCACCTCGCCGCTCTCGGAGTACGAGGCCGTGCCGTCGCCGACGACCTCGGGCTCGCGTTCCGGTTCCGGTTCCGTTTCCCGTTCCGGCGCGGTCCGCGACGGGCTGTCGTGGTCTTCCGGCGGGTCGCTGGACGGCGTCGTGCGTACGGGCGCGGTGTGCGTCGCCGTGCCCTCGACCCGTACGCCCCCGGCGGTCGTGCCGCACGCCGTGAGGCCGGTGAGGAGGAGGGCGGCCAGCGCCGCGACCCCCGCGTACGCGCGCCTGCCGCCCGCCGCCCGCGCGCGCCCCGTACGTCCCGCTTCCCCGTCCCCGTCCCCGTTCCCGCCCCCGAGGTCACCGCTCCCGGCGGTGCCCGCCGTCAGGCGGCGCACTCCGCGGACCTCCGCCGGAGTTCCTCGCGCATGCGCGCCAGCGAACGGTGCAGCGTGCTCTTGACCGTGCCGGGCGACATGCCCAGCGCTCGTGCCGTCTCCACGGTGCTCATCTGCTCCCAGTGCCGCAGGACGACCACCCGCTGCTGCTTGGGCGCCAGGGTGCCCAGCACCTCCATCAGCAGCTCGCGGTCCGCCCGCTGGTCCGCCCCGTCGTCGACACTCGCCACGTCGGGCAGGTGCTCCGTCGGCACCTCCTGGAGCCGCCGGGTGCGCCACCACTCCGTACGCGTGTTGATCATCACGCGCCGCAGGTAGGCGTCGGCAAGGGACTTGTCCGCTATTCCGTCCCAGCGACCATACGTGCGGACCAGGGCCGTCTGCAGCAGATCCTGCGCCTCCATGGGGTCCGTCACCAGGCGGCGCGCGCTGCGCAGCAGGGCGTCCTGCCGGGTACGCACGTACTCCTCGAAGTCCAGAACCTCTGCCGCGGCCATGTCTGCCTCCCCGTTCTGCGACGTCGACGCGTTCGCGATACGTCCCAGAACCTAGGCAGCGGGTGTTGCGGGTGCGCCCGCAGTGAACCGACGGGGAGCCTGCGGCTGCCCATCGGTTGTGTAACAGCCGGGCCGCACCCGCCCCGCGGCCCCCGCCGTACGGTGTCCCGCGCGCGCCGCGGCCACGACGCGCGCGGTCCTCCGTACGTCCTCCGGCGCGGCGCCGGGTCAGCCGCGGCTCTGCGGCAGCCGGTACTCGCCGCCCGCCAGCGGCTCCACCAGCCCGTCCGCCACCAACCCGTCCAACGCGCGGGCGCGCTGCACCGGTTCGTGCCACACGCGGTCCAGGACCGCCTGCGGCACCGGCGTGTGCGACTCCCGCAGCACGGCCAGCAGCCGTCCGCGCACCTGGCGGTCCGTACCGGCGTACGTCTGCGTGCGGCGCGGCGGCCCCTCGTACTCCGGGGCGCCCGCTTGCTGCCACGCGCACCGGTCGGCGATCGGGCAGCGCCCGCAGTCCGGCGTACGCGCCGTGCACACCAGCGCGCCCAGCTCCATCGTGGCGGCGGCCCAGCGGGCGGCGGTCGCGTCGTCCGCCGGTACGAGGGCGCGGGCGAGCTTGCGTTCGGCGGCGGTCGTGGCGTTCGGCGGGTACTGCCGCCCGTTGACGGCGCGCGCGAACACCCGGCGCACGTTCGTGTCGAGCACCGCGTGCCGCTGCCCGTACGCGAACGAGGCGACCGCCGCGGCCGTGTACTCGCCGACGCCCGGCAGCGCCAGCAGCTGCGCGTGCCCCTTCGGTACGTCGCCGCCGTGCCGTTCCGTTATGGCGGCGGCCGCGCCGTGCAGCCGCAGCGCGCGGCGCGGGTAGCCGAGGCGGCCCCAGGCGCGTACGGCCTCGCCCGACGGCTCGGCCGCCAGGTCGGCGGGGCGTGGCCAGCGCTCCAGCCACTGCTCGTACACCGGGAGCACGCGGGAGACGGGGGTCTGCTGGAGCATGAACTCGCTCACCATGACCCCCCAGGCGCCCGCCTCGGGGCGGCGCCAGGGCAGGTCGCGGGCGTGTGCGTCGAACCAGTCGACGACAGGGGCGTGGAGAGCGGTGCGGTCGTGGTCCGGGGCGGCTGTCGCGGCGTCTTCAGTGGTCGCAGTCATGGCAGGCACGATCCTGACACGGAGCGTCCCGGGGCCGAAACGACCACGCGGCGCGGAACGCGCGACGTCCCCCGGGGGAGCGCCGGGGTGGGCCGGACAGCCGTCAGGGGGCGGGGCGGTGCCGGGCGGGCGTACGGTCCTGGGGCGTACGGGCGCACCCGCGCGCCCCGGCCCCTCTTCCCGACGCCCCGGCCCCCTTCCGGGCGGGTGCGCCGGGGCGGCACGCTGGCCGGGAGGAACGTGAACCAGGGAGCGGGAGAGCCACCGTGAACATCCGTGTGCTGCTGGCCGACGACGAGGAGACCGTACGGGCGGGGGTGCGGGCGCTCCTCGCCGCCGACCCCGACGTCGAGGTCGTCGCCGAGGCCGCCGACGGCCGTACGGCGGTCGAACTGGCCCGCGCCCACCGTCCGGACGTCGCCCTCCTCGCGTTGGGCCTGCCGCGGCTCGACGGGGTCGCCGCCGCCGAGGAGATCCTCCGCGCGCGGGACGGCGCGGAGACGGCGGTGGCGCTCCTCGCGGCCTCCGCCGGGGACGCCCGCCTCGGCCGCGCCCTCGGCTGCGGCGCCACCGGCTTCCTCCTCCGGGACGGCGACGGCGCCCGGGGCAGCGGGGACGGCGGTCCGCACGAACTCCTCGCCGGTATACGGGCGGTGGCCCGCGGCGGCGCCTTCCTGTCCCCGCGGATCGCCCGGCACGCGCTCGCGGCGGCGGGCGGCGACGAGCGGGACGGCGGCGCGGCGGACGGCGGCCTCTCGCGCGGCGCGCGGGCCCGCGCCCGTACGGACGGGCTGACCACGCGGCAACGGGAGGTGCTGGCGCTGGTCGCCCGCGGCCTGGCCCCCGCGGACGTCGCCCGCCGCCTGCACCTCGTGGAGGACGCGGTCCGGGGGCACATGAGCGCGGTCCTGGACCGGCTGGGCGCGGAGAACCGGGTGCAGGCGGCGCTCGTCGCGTACGAGGCGGGCCTGGCGTGAGCCGTACGGGTCCGGTGTGCGCCCGTACGGGGGTCGGCGCGGGCGCGTACGGGGGCCCGTACGGCTCGTCCCAACGGCCGCCCGCGCGGCGCGACTTCGCCGCCCCGGCGGTGAACACCGGCCCCGCCGGGCCCCTCTGGCGCCCCGTCCGTCACATCAATCACAAAAGTCCTGGCCCCGAACGGCGGGTACGTCCCTGTGCCGGGGACCGCGTCTCGTAAGGTTTCCGCGTGGGATCACTGCGCAATCCGATCGGGCCGCTCCCCTCCTCCATCTACTGGCGACGGAGGGCAGTCGCGGTGGTCATCGTCGCGCTGCTCGCGCTGCTCGCCGTGTGGGCGTTCAGTCTGGGCGGCGGTGACGGCGACGACCGCGGGGACTCCGGCCGCGGCGGGCCGGACGGCCAGGGGCCGACCGACTCCATCACGCCCGGCCCCACCACGTCCGAACCCCCCAACGACGACCGCCCCGGCGGCCGCGACGAGGTCGACGGCGGCGCCGGTTCCGGCGGCGGGGGCGACGACGAGGGCGGCGGCGACGAGAAGGACGACGGGGGCGGCGGCGGGTCCGAGGGCGGGGCGGACGGCGGCGCCCTCTCCGGCTCCGGCGGCAACGTCACCGGCGGCGACGCGATGCCCGCCGGGGACAGCCTGCCGGTCTGCGCGCCCGGCGCGGTCGAGGTGACGCTGACCAGCGTCAAGAACGATTACGCGCCGGACGAGACGCCCCGCTTCAAGCTGACCGTCAAGAACGGCGGCGGGGACGACTGCCGGATCGACCTCGGCCGTACGGCGACCGTCCTCACGATCTCGGACACCGATGACGGCGGCGGCGACCAGGTCTGGTCCTCCGCCGACTGCCCGCCCAGCCGCGCCGCGGCCTACGTGCAGGTGCCCGCGAAGGGCTCGACCGTCCAGACGCTGGAGTGGAACCGCAAGGCCAGCGAGCCCGAGTGCGGCAAGGCGCCGAGCGGCGCGGTGAAGGCCGGCACGTACCTGGCGAAGATCGAGGTCGAGGGGCTCCCGGCGAAGCAGGTGTCGCTCAGCCTCACGAAGGACTGAGCGAGGGACCGACGGCGGGCGGCCGCACGAGCCGTACGAGCACCACGGACCGTACGGCCGCCCGGTGCGTACGACCGGTACGGCCGCCCGTACGCCCGCGGGTCAGACGTAGCGCTCCAGGATCGACGACTCCGCGAGCCGCGACAGGCCCTCGCGGACCGAACGGGCCCGCGCCTCGCCCACGCCGTCCACCGTCTGGAGGTCGTCCACGCTCGCCGCGAGCAGCTTCTGCAACCCGCCGAAGTGGTCGACCAGCCGGTCGATGACGGTGCCCGGCAGCCGCGGCACCTTCGCCAGCAGCCGGAAGCCACGCGGCGAGACGGCCGAGTCCAGGGTCTCCGGGCTGCCGGAGTATCCCAACGCCCGCGCCACCGTGGACAGTTCGAGCAGCTCGGTGTGGCTGAGCCGGTCCAGCTCGCCCAGCGCGTCGGAGACCGTACGCGAACGGCGGCCCGCCGTGCCCGGCTGCGGCACGTAGTCGCGCGCGACCAGTTCCCGTTCCGGCTCGACGCCCGCGATCAACTCGTCCAGCTGGAGCGACAGCAGACGGCCGTCGGTGCCCAGCTCGACCACGTACTCCGCGATCTCCGTGGCGATCCGCCGCACCATCTCCAGCCGCTGCGCGACCGCCGTGACGTCGCGGACCGTCACCAGGTCCTCGATCTCCAGGGCGGAGAGCGTCCCGGCGACCTCGTCGAGCCGCAGCTTGTAGCGCTCCAGGGTGGCCAGCGCCTGGTTCGCCCGGGACAGGATCGCCGCCGAGTCCTCCAGGACGCGCCGCTGCCCGTCCACGTACAGCGCGATGAGCCGCATCGACTGGCTGACCGACACCACCGGGAAGCCGGTCTGGATGGACACGCGCTGCGCCGTACGGTGCCGGGTGCCCGTCTCCTCCGTCGGGATCGACGCGTCGGGCACGAGCTGGACGCCCGCCCGCACGATCTTGGTGATGTCGTGGTCCAGGACCAGCGCGCCGTCGAGCTTGCACAGCTCGCGCAGGCGGGTCGCGGCGAACTCCACGTTGAGCACGAAACCGCCGCTGCACAGGGACTCGACGGTCCTGTCGACACCGAGGACGATCAGCCCTCCCGTGTTGCCGCGCAGGATGCGTTCGAGGCCGTCGCGCAGGGCGGTGCCGGGAGCGACCGCGCTGAGAGAGGCGCGCATCAGGCCGTCGGCGCGGGAACTCCCCTGGTTCCCGCCGGCCCTGCCGGGAGCTGGTGCCCGGTCGTTGGCTGCCACTGCTCTCCTTCGGTCGTGGGTGTGCCTTGTCGGCATCGCGGTTGGCATCGCGTCGTACGCATGTTCTTGACGCGGGACACCGCTGACGGGTGAGACCGGGGCAAAGTCTACCGGCGGGACCACGCCGTCGTGCGGTCTGCTCCGCACCGACCTGTGTGGGCATCCGGACCGCGTCCCGCGCGGGACGCGGCGCGGCCCGGACCGCGCCCCGCGGGCCCTCCGGGCGGGTTCCGCGCCGCGGCGGGGCGGTGGCGGCGGGTCAGGACGCGGCCGGCGCGGCCCGTTCCGCACGGGCGGAGCGTGCCGGGCGCTCCGTACGGGCGGCGCCGTCGGGCCGCTCCGTACGGTCCGCACGCTCCGAACGGTCCGGGCGCGACGGCAGCACCCGCAGCGCCTCTCCTATGTCCGCCACCTCCAGCACCCGCATCCCGTCCGGCACCTTCCCCGGGTCGGCGGGCACCAGCGCGTGCGTGAAGCCCAGCCGGGCCGCCTCCGCGAGCCTGCGCTGCACACCCGTCACCCGGCGCACCTCGCCCGCCAGACCCACCTCCCCGACCGCCACCAGGTTCTGCGGGAGGGGGCTGTCGCTCGCCGCGCTCGCCAACGCCAGCGCGATCGCCAGGTCGGCGGCGGGCTCCGACAGCCGTACGCCGCCGACCGTCGCGCTGTAGATGTCGCGCTTGCCCAGCGCGCTGATCCGCCCCCGCTGCTCCAGCACCGCGAGCATCATCGACACCCGCGACGTCTCCAGCCCGGACGTCGTACGCCGCGGGGACGGGATCTGGCTGTCCACCGTCAGCGCCTGCACCTCCGCGACCAGCGGGCGGCGCCCCTCCAGAGTGACCGTCAGACAGGTGCCGGGCACCGGGGCGTCGCGCCGGGTGAGGAACAGGCCGGAGGGGTCGGCGAGTCCGGTGATCCCCTCGTCGTGCAGCTCGAAGCAGCCGACCTCGTCCGTCGGCCCGTAGCGGTTCTTCACGCCGCGCACCAGCCGCAGCCTGTTGTGCCGGTCGCCCTCGAACTGGAGCACCACGTCCACCAGATGCTCCAGCAGCCGTGGCCCGGCGATCGCCCCGTCCTTCGTCACGTGCCCGACGAGCAGCGTCGCCATCCCGCGCTCCTTCGACGCGCGGATCAGCGCCCCCGCCACCTCGCGCACCTGCGCGACGCCGCCGGGGGCGCCGTCGATCTCCGGCGACGCGACCGTCTGCACCGAGTCCAGCACGAGCAACGACGGGTCCACCGCCTCCAGATGGCCCAGCACCGCCGACAGGTCGGTCTCGGCCGCCAGATACAACCGGTCGTGGATCGCGCCGATCCGGTCGGCCCGCTGCCGCACCTGGGCGGCGGACTCCTCCCCGGTGACGTACAGGGTGCGGTGTTCCCCGCCCGCCCCGGCGGCCTTGGCGGCGACGTCCAGCAGCAGCGTCGACTTGCCCACGCCCGGCTCGCCCGCGAGCAGCACCACCGCGCCCGGCACCAGCCCGCCGCCGAGCACCCGGTCCAGCTCCGGCACGCCCGTGCCGCGCGCCGTGGCCTGCCGCCCGTCCACCTGCCCGATGGGCAGCGCGGCGGCGGAGACCCGGCCGGGCGCGGTGGTGCGGACGGCCGGGGTGCCGCCCGCCTCCTCGACCGTGCCCCAGGCCTGGCACTCCGGGCAGCGGCCGAGCCACTTGGCGGTGGTCCAGCCGCACTCGGTGCAGCGGTAGGAGGGGCGGTCCTTGGCGGAGGTCTTACGGGCAGCCATGCGCGCCACCGTATCCGTGCCCACCGACACCGGGCCCGCGCCCGGCACCGTTCCTCACGCCGGGCCGCGCGCCGTACGGGCGCGGGCGCGCGCCGAGGCGCGTGTGACCGCGCGTGAGGACAGCAGGACACACCGCCGGTTGTCCCCTTTTGAGGGAGATGGTCACCCGTAAGGATTAAACCTGACCGAGCTGGTCGGGAGGACGCCGTCAGCCGTCCTACGGTCGCCGGATGAGCCGGACGAAAAGCAGCAGGCGCGAGCACCCCCCGCACACCACCGGCGCGCACCGGGCACACTCGGCGCGGCGACCGTCCCAGGACCGGCGCTCCGATCGCTACGGACCGTATCTCGACGGCCTGTTCACGTACTGCCTTTCGGTGATGTGCGACCACGACGCGGCCACCGCCGCGCTGGGCGAGGCCCTCGCCGTCGCCGAGCGGCAGTGCGACCGCGACCGCGCGCCCGCCGACCGCGGCCTGCGCCGTCCCTGGCTCTACGCGCTCGCCCGCTGGGCCTGCCTGCGTCGGCTCTCCGACGGCGGCGACGGCCGTACGGCGGCCCCCGCGCCGCAGCTGTCCGGCGGTGCCGCGACCCAGCGCCGCCGCGAACTCGCCGCGCTGGCCTGGCCGGAGGCCGCGGGCACCACGCCCGAGCAGCGCGAGGCGCTCGAACTGGCCGTCCGGCACGGCCTCACCGGCGACGAGGTCGCCGCCGTCCTGTCGCTCAGCGCCGAGGCCGCCAGCGAGCTGCTCACCAGCGCCGCCTGCGAGGTGGAGCGGACCCGCGCCGCCCTCGCCGTCGTCGAGTCCGGCGGCTGCCCGGCCGTCGCCCGGCTCGCCGGGGACGACCGGCTGCTGCTCGGCACCGCGCTCCGCCGCGAGCTGGTGCGGCACGTGGACGACTGCGCCGAGTGCCGCCGCGTCGCCGAACGGGCCATGGCCGGGGTGTCCTGGCCGGGCACCGCGCCCGTCGGCGCGGCGCCGCTGGCCGTGCTCCAGGCGCCGCGCCCGGCGGTGCACGCCGCGCTGCACGCCGTGCAGCGGGCCCGCGCCACGCACAGCCCGCGCTTCGGCCGCAACGGCTTCCCGGTCGAGCTGAAGCACCGGGCCGCGCGCCGCGACCGCATCCGCAGCCGCGCCGTCACCACCACCGTCGTCGCGACGGTGATCGCCGCTCCCGTGCTCGCCCTCTGGGCCGCCTACCGCAGCGCCCCGCTCACCGGCGAGGGCCGGGACTCCTCGGTGTCGGCCACCGACCGCGAGGGCGACAGCATCAACGGCGACCCGTACGAGAACGCGGGCCGCTTCAGCCGCGAGACCGCCGCCGGGAAGCGCGGGGAGAAGGACCTGTCGGTGGGCGTGGAGGAGTCGGACGGCCCCGGCGCCGCCGCGTCCCGTACGCCGGACGGCACGGCGAAGCTGCTGGTGGAGGCCCACCGCGCGGGTGGCGCCACGGTGGTCACGTTGACGGCGGCGGGGCCGTCGCCGGTGCGCTGGTTCGCGTCGACGGACGCGTCGTGGCTGTCCCTCAGCCGTACGTCGGGGGTGCTGCGCCCGGGGGAGAGCACGCAGTTCGCGGTGTACGTGGACGAGGGGCGCGAGCCGCCCGGCCGCTGGTCGGCCCGTATCCACATCGCCCCGGCGGGCGCCGTCGTCACCGTACGGGGGCAGGGGCGGGGGACGCCCACGCCGCACGACCCGCCCGGTTCCGAGGACCCGTCCCCGTCGGACCCGGCGCCGGGCCCGACGCGTCCGGACCCGCGCCCGTCCGACCCGGGCCCCTCCGACCCCGACCCGGAGCCGTCCGACCCGACCCCGACCGACCCGCCGTCCTCGGAGGACCCGAGCCCGTCGGACCCGGAGCCGTCGTCGCCGTCCCCGAGTTGACCGCCTCCGGCAGGGCGGTGCCTACGGCCCGTCCGCCGGATGCGGTGCCAGCAGCGGCAGTTGCGACGCCGTGCGTGCCGCGCACAGCTCCGCCAGCCGCTCGTAACCGGCCTGACCCATCAGCTCGACCAGCTCCGGGCGGTACGACTCGTAGACCGCCTTGCCCGCGCCGTGCGCCGACGGCGCCGAGGTGCACCACCAGTGCAGGTCGTGGCCGCCGGGGCCCCAGCCGCGCCGGTCGTACTCACCGATCGTGACGTAGAGCAGCTGCTCCCCGTCCGGCAGCTCCACCCACTCGAAGGTGCGCCGGATCGGCAGCTGCCAGCACACGTCGGGCTTCGTCTCCAACGGTTCGCGGCCCTCGCGCAGGGCGAGCGTGTGCAGGGCGCAGCCCGCGCCGCCGGGGAAGCCGGGACGGTTGTGGAAGATGCAGGCGCCCTGCCAACGGCGGGTCTGGCGGTCGCCGTCCTCGTCGAGCTGGGTCCATCCGGACGTGGTGCCGACCTCGTGGAACTGCCAGGTCTCCGGCGTCAGTCGGGCCGCGTGCCCGGCCACGCGCTTCTCGTCGTCCTCGTCGGAGAAGTGCGCGCCCAGCGTGCAGCAGCCGTCGCTGGCGCGGCCGGCGCTGATGCCCTGGCAGCCGCTGCCGAAGACGCAGTTCCACTTCGAGGTCAGCCAGGTCAGGTCGCAGCGGAAGACCTGCTCGGCGTCGTCCGGGTCGGGGAACTCCACCCAGGCGCGGGCGAAGTCCAGCCCCGTCTCCTCGGCCCGTGGCCCCTCGGCGCCCGTCGCCGCTTCCGTCCCGGCGTCGGCGTCCGCGCCGTCGTCGTCCCCGGCGCCGTCCCGTACGGCCGCGTCCGCTCCGCCCCCGGTGTCCCGCACGCCCTGCTCGTCACGCTTCTTACGCTTCGCCGCTTTCGTCTTGCCCACGCCCCCAGCGTAACGGCCTTACGGGGCACGGGAGTGCGGTTGGCCGGGGCGGGGGCGGATAGCGTGAGGGGTATGAGACTCGGTGTCCTCGACGTGGGCTCGAACACGGTCCACCTCCTCGTGGTGGACGCGCACCCCGGCGCGCGTCCCCTGCCCGCCTACTCCCACAAGGCGGAGCTGAAGCTGGCCGAACTCCTCGACGAGGACGGCGCCATCGGCTCCGACGGCGTCGACCGGCTCACCGAGACGATCCGCGTGGCGCGGGACATCGCGGAGGACAAGGGCGTCGAGGAGATCCTCCCGTTCGCCACCTCGGCCGTACGGGAGGCCGCGAACGCGGAGGGCGTGCTGGCCCGCGTCGCCCAGGAGACGGACGTCAAGCTGGAGGTGCTCAGCGGCGAGGACGAGGCGCGGCTGACGTTCCTCGCCGTACGCCGCTGGTTCGGCTGGTCGGCCGGGCGGCTGCTGGTCGTCGACATCGGCGGCGGCTCGCTGGAGATCGCGTACGGCCTCGACGAAGAGCCCGACGCGGCCGTCTCGCTGCCGTTGGGCGCGGGCCGCCTCACCGCGGGCTGGTTGCCGGGCGACCCGCCGGACGCGGAGCAGGTGCGGGCGCTGCGGCGGCACGTACGGGCGGAGGTCGCGCGCAGCGTCGGCGTGATCAGCCGCTTCAGCCCGCCGGACCACGTGGTGGCGACGTCCAAGACGTTCAAGCAGCTCGCCCGGCTCGCCGGGGCGCCCGGTTCGAGTGAAGGTCTGTACGTGCAGCGGGAGTTGAGCCGCGAGTCGCTGGAGCAGTGGGTGCCGCGGCTGGCCGCGATGCCGACCGCGGAGCGCGCGGAGCTGCCGGGCGTGTCCGAGGGGCGCGCGGGCCAGCTGCTCGCCGGGGCGCTGGTGGCGGAGGCCACGATGGACCTGTTCGGCATCGAGGCCGTCGAGATCTGCCCGTGGGCGCTGCGCGAGGGCGTGATCCTGCGGCGGCTGGACCACCTGCGGGCGGCGTGACGGCCGGGTGACGACGGCCTGACGCGTACGGGGAGCCCTTGCCGTACGGGCGCGGGGCGCGCCGGGGTGCGGCGCCCGGGGCGCGCGGCGGCGGTCGTACGCTGTCCCCGTGGTTCAACCAGCGCGCGCACCGGTGGCGAAGGTCGGGCTGTCCACGGCGTCGGTGTACCCGGAGTCGACGGCGGCGGCCTTCGAGATCGCCGGTCGCCTCGGCTACGACGGCGTCGAGGTCATGGTGTGGACCGACCCCGTCAGCCAGGACGTGGAGGCGCTGCGCCGCCTCGCGGACGCGCACGGCGTACCGGTGCTGGCCGTCCACGCGCCGTGCCTCCTGATCACCCAGCGCGTCTGGTCGACCGACCCGTGGACGAAGCTGGAACGGGCCCGTTCCGCGGCCGAACGGCTCGGCGCGTCCACCGTCGTGGTGCATCCGCCGTTCCGCTGGCAGCGGGCGTACGCGCGGGAGTTCGTCGCCGGGATCTGGCGGATGGCGGACGAGACGGACGTGCGCTTCGCCGTCGAGAACATGTACCCGTGGCGCTACCGCGACCGCGAGATGCTCGCGTACGCCCCCGACTGGGACCCCACCCGGGACGACTACCGGCACTTCACGATCGACCTCTCGCACACCGCCACCTCGCGCGCCGACACCCTGGCCATGCTCGACCGGATGGGCGACCGGCTCGGGCACGTGCACATCGCGGACGGCAACGGCTCCGCCAAGGACGAGCACCTCGTGCCCGGCCGCGGCGTCCAGCCCTGCGCCGAACTCCTCCAGCGGCTGGCCGCCCGCCGCTTCGACGGCCACGTCGTGGTGGAGGTCAACACCCGCCGCGCGATGTCCGCCGCCGAACGCGAGGCCGACCTCGCGGAGGCCCTGGCGTACACCCGGCGGCACCTCACGCCCGCCCCGTACGGCACCCACGACCCCGCCGGGACGTGGCGCCCGTGACCGTCGCCCCCGGCGGCGGGCGGCGCGGGCGGGGCCGCCCGGCGACCGCGGAGCGGGTCGAGGGACGGCCCGGCACCCGCGACCGCATCCTGGCGTCGGCCCGCGCGGAGTTCGCCGCCCGCGGCTACGACAAGGCGTCGATCCGGGCGATCGCGCGCGGCGCCGAGGTGGACCCGGCGCTGGTGCACCACTACTTCGGCAGCAAGGAGCAGGTCTTCGAGGCCGCGCTGGAGACGGCGTTCGCGCCGGTCATCGGCGCCCCCGACCAGTTCGCTGCGGAGGGTTCGGCGCACGTGGGCGAGCAGATGACGCGCTTCGTCCTCGGCGTCTGGGAGAACCCGGCGACGCGCGAGCCGGTGCTCGCCGTGGTCCGTTCCGCCATGAACAACGAGACCGCCGCGCGGATCTTCCGGCAGATGATCACCCGCCACCTGCTGTCCCGGCTCGCCCGCGAGGTACGGCTGCCGGACGCCGACGTACGGGTCCAGCTGGCCGTGGCGCAGCTCGTCGGCACCGCCATGCTGCGCTACGTGATCAAGGTCGAGCCGCTGGCCTCCGCCGACCCCGAGGAGCTGGTCGCCCGGCTGGCCCCGGTCGTGCAGCACCACCTCACCGGCGACGCGCCGCCGGGCGACGGCTGACGCGGGGGCCACCCCGTACGGGTCTCACGATCCGATCGACGTGTCCGGATCTTGGGCAACGGGCGTACCCTCGGAGGTCTCGAACGTCCTACCGCGCGTGTCCGCACGCGCGAACCCGAGGGAGTGGAGCAGCCATGCCCGAGCTGAGGTCCCGTACCGTCACCCACGGCCGCAACATGGCGGGCGCCCGTGCCCTCCTCCGCGCCGCCGGCGTGGAGCGGGAGGACTTCGGCAAGCCGATCGTGGCCGTGGCCAACAGCTTCACGGAGTTCGTCCCCGGGCACACGCACCTCCAGCCGGTCGGCCGGATCGTCTCGGACGCGATCAAGGCGGCGGGCGGCATCCCGCGCGAGTTCAACACGATCGCGGTCGACGACGGCATCGCCATGGGCCACGCCGGGATGCTCTACTCCCTGCCGTCCCGCGACCTGATCGCGGACTCCGTCGAGTACATGACGGAGGCGCACTGCGCCGACGCCCTGATCTGCATCTCCAACTGCGACAAGATCACCCCCGGCATGCTGATGGCGGCCCTCCGGCTGAACATCCCCGTCGTGTTCGTCTCCGGCGGCCCCATGGAGGCGGGCAAGACCACGCTGGTCGACGGCACCGTCCGGTCCAACCTCGACCTGGTGCACGCCATGTCCGAGGCCGTCGCGGACAACGTCTCCGACGAGGACCTGACCCGTATCGAGGAGGCCGCCTGCCCGACCTGCGGCTCCTGTTCCGGCATGTTCACCGCCAACTCCATGAACTGCCTGGCCGAGGCCCTCGGCCTGGCCCTCCCCGGCAACGGCTCGGTGCTGGCCACGCACACCGCGCGCAAGGAGCTGTACGAGGCGGCGGGCCGTACGGTCGTCGAGATCACGAAGCGCCACTACGAGCAGGACGACGCGACGGTCCTGCCGCGCGCCATCGCCTCCCGCTCCGCGTTCGAGAACGCCATGGCCCTGGACGTCGCCATGGGCGGCTCCACCAACACCGTGCTGCACCTGATGGCCGCCGCCCAGGAGGCCGAACTGTCCTTCACCATGGAGGACATCGACGCCGTCTCGCGCCGCGTCCCCTGCGTCTGCAAGGTCGCGCCCAACGGCGCGTACCACATGGAGGACGTGCACCGAGCCGGCGGCATCGCCGCGATCCTCGGTGAGCTGCACCGCGGCGGCCACCTGCACGAGGACGTGCACGCGGTGCACTCCCCGACGCTCGCGGACTGGCTCAAGCAGTGGGACATCCGCGGGGGTTCGCCGTCGCCGGAGGCGCTGGAGATGTTCTACGCGGCGCCCGGCTGCGTCCGTTCCGCCACCGCCTTCTCGCAGTCGGAGCGCTGGGACACCCTGGACACGGACGCGGAGAACGGCTGCGTACGGGACGTCGCGCACGCGTACTCCGCCGACGGCGGCCTCGCCGTCCTCTACGGCAACCTCGCGGAGAACGGCTGCGTCGTGAAGACCGCGGGCGTCGACGAGTCCATCCACACCTTCGAGGGCAAGGCCGTCGTGGTCGAGTCGCAGGAGGAGGCCGTCGACGCGATCCTCACCAAGAGGGTCGCGGAGGGCGACGTGGTGGTGGTGCGCTACGAGGGGCCGAAGGGCGGTCCAGGCATGCAGGAGATGCTGTACCCGACCGCGTTCCTCAAGGGCCGCGGCCTCGGCGCCAAGTGCGCGCTGGTCACCGACGGCCGCTTCTCCGGCGGCACTTCGGGCCTCTCCATCGGCCACGTCTCGCCGGAGGCGGCGGCGGGCGGCACCATCGCGCTGGTCGAGGACGGCGACGCGATCCGCATCGACATCCCCGCCCGCACCATCGAGCTGAAGGTCGCCGACGACGTGCTGGCGGCCCGCCGGGCGGCCCTCGGCGGCCGGTACGCGCCGCGCGACCGCGACCGCAAGGTGTCCACGGCGCTGCGGGCGTACGCGGCGATGGCGACCAGCGCCGACCGGGGCGCGGTCCGCGACCTGTCGCAGTTCGGCGCCTGAAGCGGGCGGCGCGTACCGGGGCGTACGGGTGCGCGCCCCCGGCCCGTACGGGTGGCGCGGCCCACGGCGATAATCGGCGGCATGAGCGACACGCAGCGCCCCGAGGGGGCCGAGCCCGCGCACCGGCCCGCGGCCGAAGCGGACGCCCCCGTGCCCGAGCCGGTCCGCTTCTTCGGCACCACCTGGGTCGACCGCGGCGGCGGCTACGCCCTCCGCCGCGCCGCCGTCGTCCTCGGCGGCCTGGCGGGCGCCGCGCTGGGCGCGTACGCGCTGCGCCTCGCGTACGAGGGCGTCGCCATCGCGGAGCTGGGCGACTGGGCGCGGGTGCTGCTCGTGCTCGTCTTCGCCGTGTGCAGCGCCGTCGGCTTCTCCCGTACGCTCACCGGCTTCAGCCACCGCCCCGACCCCGCCGGACCGGTGGACGCGGGGCAGGAGCGGTCGATGCGCAGCATGGTGCACGTGGGGTTCATCGGGGTGCTGCTCGCGTACGCGCTGCGCGCCCTGGTCGAGGCGCCGGGGGAGAAGCTGCGCCGCACCGAGTACGAGGAGGCGCTCGGGCAGTACGCACGCCGCCGCTCCGCCCGTACGCGCAACCCGGCGCACCGTACCGGCGGCCCGCAGCAGCCGAAGGCCCGCCCGAACGCGCGCCCGAAGCGGAAGCCGAAGCGTCGCTGAGCGGGCGGTACGCCGTGACCCGGGTCGGGGTGAACCCTGAGAGACCCCGAGGGACCCTGAGTCGACCCGGACATGTGTCAGAAGTCTTTGACGGGTCCCGTCGCCACGTGTCAGCTTTTTCTTACACACAGGGAGAGGCGTCGCGATGACCGCGGTCGGACCCCCGCCGGGAGAAGCACCCCCCACGGGAGACGAACTGCTGAAGGTCCTGTCCGCGCTCGGCAACCCGCACCGCATGCGGATCGTCCAGGCGTTGCACGGCGGCCGGAACTACGTGAGCAGGCTCGCCCGCGAGATCGGCATGAGCCGCCCGCTGCTGCACATGCACCTCCAGCGACTGGAGGCGGCCGGACTCGTCGTCGGGTCGCTGGAGGTCTCGGCGGGGGGCAAGGCGATGAGGTTCTACGAGGTCGCGCCGTTCGCGTACGCGCTGACCCCGGAGACCGTCGCCACCGCGGCCGGAACGCTCACCGGCGACACCCCTCCCAAAGACGGCGACCCCGCCGGGCGCGGCACGGCGGGACGTGAGACGGAGGGTACGAGATGAACTACGGGCAGCCGACGGTGCTGGCGGACGACCCGGCGGGCGTGTGGGCGGCGGGGCTCGGCACCGCGGGGTTCTTCGCGCTGCTGATCGTGGTCGTCTGGCAGATCGCCGCGACGTGGCGGGCGCGGATGCTGGCGGCGCGCGAGGAGGAGTACCGCAAGCTCGCCCACCGTTACGCCGAACTCCTCGACGACAACGTCGAGTTGCACCGCCGCAGCATCGAGGAGCTGACGGAGGCGCGGAAGTCGATCGCGTCGATGGAGCGGATGATGTGCGAGATCGAGTAGCGGGTGCCCCGCCGTACCCCGCTCCGCATCTCCTTTACGCCCGGCCCGCCTCCCCAGGCGGGCCGGGCGTTCGCGTGGCGCCGCGCTTGACGGCCCGAGGGCACCGGAGGATTATTCAACGCATGATGAATAACGAGGGCGGGCCCCCCTCCGCCCCGCCCGCCATCCGCGCGCGCGACCTCCGCGTCGTACGCGGCGGCCGTACGGTCCTCGACGGCCTCACCTTCGACGTCGCCCCCGGCACCGTCACCGGCCTCCTCGGCCCCTCCGGCTGCGGCAAGTCCACGCTGATGCGCGCCGTCGCGGGCACCCAGGCCCACGTCACCGGCACCCTCGACGTCCTCGGCACCCCCGCCGGAGCCCCCGCGCTGCGCCCCCGCGTCGGGTACGTCACCCAGGCCCCGTCCGTCTACCTCGACCTGTCCGCCCGCCGGAACCTCGCCTACTTCGCCGCCGTCCTCGGCACCCCCCGCCGCGACCGCGCCGAGCAGGTCGAACGGGCCCTCGCCGACGTGGACCTCACCGCGCACGCCGACGCCCTCGCCGGGAACCTCTCCGGCGGCCAGCTCGGCCGCGTCTCCCTCGCCGTCGCCCTCCTCGGCGCCCCCGACCTGCTCGTCCTCGACGAACCCACCGTCGGCCTGGACCCCGTCCTCCGCCGCGACCTGTGGGACCTCTTCCACCGCCTCTCCGCCGAACGCGGCGCGACCCTGCTCATCTCGTCGCACGTCATGGACGAGGCCGACCGCTGCGGCCGTCTGCTCCTGCTGCGCGCCGGGCGGCTGCTGGCCGACGACACCCCCGGCGCCCTGCGCGCCCTCACCCCCGGCGGCACCGTCGAGGA
>NZ_RCHV01000002.1:3892500-5207500 GCF_003665095.1 Streptomyces sp. Z26
CCGAAATGCATTTAGGTGCAGCGTCGTGTGTTTCTTGCCGGAGGTAGAGCACTGGATAGGCGATGGGCCTTACCGGGTTACTGACCTTAGCCAAACTCCGAATGCCGGTAAGTGAGAGCACGGCAGTGAGACTGTGGGGGATAAGCTCCATGGTCGAGAGGGAAACAGCCCAGAGCATCGACTAAGGCCCCTAAGCGTGTGCTAAGTGGGAAAGGATGTGGAGTCGCAGAGACAACCAGGAGGTTGGCTTAGAAGCAGCCATCCTTGAAAGAGTGCGTAATAGCTCACTGGTCAAGTGATTCTGCGCCGACAATGTAGCGGGGCTCAAGCACACCGCCGAAGTCATGTCATTCGAGCATTAACCTCTAACGGGGGCTCGGATGGGTAGGGGAGCGTCGTGTGCCGGGTGAAGCAGCCGTGGAAGCGAGTTGTGGACGGTTCACGAGTGAGAATGCAGGCATGAGTAGCGATACGCACGTGGGAAACGTGCGCGCCGATTGACTAAGGGTTCCTGGGTCAAGCTGATCTGCCCAGGGTAAGTCGGGACCTAAGGCGAGGCCGACAGGCGTAGTCGATGGATAACCGGTTGATATTCCGGTACCCGCTGTGTGGCGACCAACGCTGAATCAGGTGATGCTAAGTCCGTGAAGCCGCTCCAGCTCCCTTCGGGGTGTTGGGGTGTGGTGGAGCCGACGGTCCAAGTCTGTAGTAGGTGAGTGATGGGGTGACGCAGGAAGGTAGTCCAGCCCGGGCGGTGGTTGTCCCGGGGTAAGGGTGTAGCCCGTTGTGCAGGTAAATCCGTGCAACTTGTGGGTGAGACCTGATGCCGAGCCGATTGTGGTGAAGTGGATGATCCTATGCTGTCGAGAAAAGCCTCTAGCGATGTCGTACGGCGGCCCGTACCCTAAACCGACTCAGGTGGTCTGGTAGAGAATACCGAGGCGTTCGGGTGAACTATGGTTAAGGAACTCGGCAAAATGCCCCCGTAACTTCGGGAGAAGGGGGGCCACGTCTGGTGATCCAATTTTCTTGGTGAGCTGGGTGTGGCCGCAGAGACCAGCGAGAAGCGACTGTTTACTAAAAACACAGGTCCGTGCGAAGCCGTAAGGCGATGTATACGGACTGACGCCTGCCCGGTGCTGGAACGTTAAGGGGACCGGTTAATCAGGATTCGTTCTGGTGAAGCTGAGAACTTAAGCGCCAGTAAACGGCGGTGGTAACTATAACCATCCTAAGGTAGCGAAATTCCTTGTCGGGTAAGTTCCGACCTGCACGAATGGCGTAACGACTTCTTGACTGTCTCAACCATAGGCCCGGTGAAATTGCAGTACGAGTAAAGATGCTCGTTTCGCGCAGCAGGACGGAAAGACCCCGGGACCTTTACTATAGCTTGATATTGGTGTTCGGTTCGGCTTGTGTAGGATAGGTGGGAGACTGTGAAGTGGCCGCGCCAGCGGTTGTGGAGTCGTTGTTGAAATACCACTCTGGTCGTGCTGGATGTCTAACCTGGGTCCGTGATCCGGATCGGGGACAGTGTCTGGTGGGTAGTTTAACTGGGGCGGTTGCCTCCTAAAGAGTAACGGAGGCGCCCAAAGGTTCCCTCAGCCTGGTTGGTCATCAGGTGGTGAGTGTAAGTGCACAAGGGAGCTTGACTGTGAGACTGACGGGTCGAGCAGGGACGAAAGTCGGGACTAGTGATCCGGCGGTGGCTTGTGGAAGCGCCGTCGCTCAACGGATAAAAGGTACCCCGGGGATAACAGGCTGATCTTCCCCAAGAGTCCATATCGACGGGATGGTTTGGCACCTCGATGTCGGCTCGTCGCATCCTGGGGCTGGAGTCGGTCCCAAGGGTTGGGCTGTTCGCCCATTAAAGCGGTACGCGAGCTGGGTTTAGAACGTCGTGAGACAGTTCGGTCCCTATCCGCTGCGCGCGTAGGAGTCTTGAGAAGGGCTGTCCCTAGTACGAGAGGACCGGGACGGACGGACCTCTGGTGTGCCAGTTGTTCTGCCAAGGGCATGGCTGGTTGGCTACGTTCGGGAAGGATAACCGCTGAAAGCATCTAAGCGGGAAGCCTGCTTCGAGATGAGGGCTCCCACCCCCTTGGTGGGGTTAAGGCTCCCGGGAGATGACCGGGTTGATAGGCCGGATATGGAAGCCTAGTAATGGGTGGAGTTGACCGGTACTAATAGGCCGAGGGCTTGTCCTTAGATGTTCGCGTCCACTGTGTGGTTTCTGAGACCACAACCGCCATGTGCTGGTGTGTTGGGTTGGGTTTCGGTGGTTATAGCGTGAGGGAAACGCCCGGTTACATTTCGAACCCGGAAGCTAAGCCTTTCTGCGCCGATGGTACTGCGAGGGGGACCTCGTGGGAGAGTAGGACACCGCCGAACAATCATTGTGGAACAGCCCCGTCGGCTTTTGTGCCGACGGGGCTGTTTCGCGTTCACGACCAGCCGTCTCGTACGCTGACGGCATGCGCTACGACCTCGTCATCTTCGACAACGACGGCGTCCTCGTGGACAGTGAGCCGATCGCGAACCGGATTCTCTCCGCGTATCTCAGCGAGTTGGGCCACCCCACCACGTACGAGGAGGCCCTGCACGACTACATGGGCGGGTCCGTGCAGCGCGTGCACGACCTCGTGTTCGAGCGGAGCGGGCAGCGGCTTCCCGACGGGTTCGACGAGACGCTGCACCAGCGGACGTTCGAGACCTTCCGGCGTGAACTCCAGCCCGTGAACGGGGTGTCCGAGGTGCTGGAGAAGCTGGCCGCCGACGCCGTGCCGCGCTGTGTGGCGTCGTCCGGGACGCACGAGCGGATACGTGTCTCGCTCCACAAGGCCGCTCTGTACGCCCACTTCGGCGAGGAGCGCATCTTCAGTTCCCAGGACGTGCCCCGCGGCAAGCCCGCCCCGGACCTGTTCCTGCACGCGGCCGAGGTGATGGGCGTACGGCCCGAGCGGTGCGCCGTCGTGGAGGACAGCCCGTTGGGCGTACGGGCGGCGCTCACCGCCGGGATGGACGTCTACGGCTACACGGCGATGACCCCGACCGCCAAGCTGCACGCGGCGCGCGACCAGGCCGTCGCGGAGGTGCGCGAGACGACCGGTCAGGAGCGGCCCGCGCCGCGTTCCCTAGTGCTCTTCGACGACATGCGCGATCTCCCCGCCCTCCTCGCCGGCTGAACGGCCCGAGCTGAACGGCCTGACCGCCTGACTGCCTGACGCGCTTCCGGGCTGGCCGGAGCGCCCGCCGACCCTCCCGGTACGGTGGCCGCATGAGTGGCGGTGCGCAGCTGATGTGGGACGAAGCGGTGGCGGGTTACGACTTCGGCCCCGGCCATCCCATGGACCCCGTGCGGCTCGCGCTCACCATGCGGCTCATCGAGGCGTACGGCCTGGACCGCGCGCCCGGACTGAAGCTCGCGAAGGCGCCGCCCGCCGGTCTGTCGACGCTGCGGCTCGTGCACCGGCAGGACTACATCGACGCCGTACGCCGGGTGTCCGCCGATCCGGCGTCCGCGGACGGCTCGTACGGGCTGGGGACCACCGACGACCCCGCGTTCGCCGGCGCGCACGAGGCGTCCGCGTTGATCGCCGGGCAGTCCGTGGGCGCCGCCGAGGCCGTCTGGCGCGGCGAGGTGCTGCACGGCGTGAACTTCTCCGGCGGACTGCACCACGCCATGCCGGGTGCCGCCGCCGGTTTCTGCATCTACAACGACCCGGCGCTCGCGATCGCCCGCCTCCTCGAACTCGGCGCGCGTCGCGTCGCGTACGTCGACGTGGACGTGCACCACGGCGACGGCGTGCAGGCCGCCTTCTGGAACGACCCGCGCGTGCTGACCGTCTCGCTGCACGAGCACCCGCGCGCGCTGTTCCCCGGCACCGGCTGGCCGGAGGAGCGCGGGGGCGACGACGCGGAGGGTACGGCGGTCAACGTGGCGCTGCCGCCCGGCACTTCGGACGACGGGTGGCTGCGCGCGCTGCACGCGGTCGTCCCCGAGCTGCTGGCGGCGTTCGAGCCGGAGGTGCTGGTGACGCAGCACGGCGCGGACACGCACATCGACGACCCCCTCGCGCATCTCGCGGTGTCGCTGGACGCGCAGCGGGCGGCGGCCGAGGCGTGCCACGAGTGGGCGCACGCGCTGACCGGCGGCCGCTGGGTGGCGCTCGGCGGCGGGGGTTACGCCGTGGTGGACGTCGTACCGCGCAGCTGGACGCACCTGGTGGCGATCGCGGCGGGCGCGCCCGTACCGCCCGAGTCGGTGGTGCCGGAGGAGTGGCTGGACGCGGTGTTCTCGCGTACGGGCGTACGGGCGGCGCCGCGGCGGATGACGGACGGGCGTACGGCGTCCTGGAAGGCGTGGGACGAGTCGGGCTACGACCCCGCCGACGCGCTGGACCAGGCGGTGCTGGCGGCGCGGCGTTCGGTGTTCCCCGCGCACGGGCTGCTGCCGTGACACCGGGGCGGGCACGCCGCTGACGCTCCCGCCGTGCCCCGTACGGCGGTTGGGGGCCCGCCCGGTGCTGCGCCACCGGGGTGACGTCGCGCCGAACGGCCGCCGCACGGGCCGTACGCCCGCGAGCATGGACCCCGTGTCGAGGAGTGCCGCGGCCGCCGCGTTGCGGTCCCATCTGCTGGTGTCCGGGCTGGCCGGTACGGTCGCGACGACGCGGGAGAAGAGCCTGACGCGCTACCGGCTGTTCGCCGCCCGCGACCCCCGCGCCCTGCTCGGGCTGGAGCCCGAACGGGACTGGAGCGTCCCGGAGTTGATCGCGCTGATGGCCGCCGAGTGCGGCGTCTCTGCGGACCCGGGGCGGCTGACGGGGCAGGACACGATCGACCCGGACCGTACGGTGGCGGCGCTCGACGCGTTCGCCGTACGGCTCGCGGTGGCGGCGGAGCGGCGGGCTCCGGTGCTGTTGGGTACGGGGCACCCGGACCGGCTCCTCGGTTTCTACGCCGCGTTGGCGGCGGCGCTCTCGGCGGCCGGATGCCCGGTACTAGCACCAGCGGAGGGCTGCCGTGTCGACATAACGACCCGGTTCGGCGTACGCCCGTACAACCTTTCCTACGTAGGGGGAGTCGCATTGGTCGCAGAGCCCGGCGCTCGCCCTGCCCACGGTGCGCCCGGCGCACACACCCACTCTCCGCTTCCGCTGCGGACGGCGCTGGCTGCCGCGGCGGCCGGTCCGGGGCCCGTTCCGGAACTCGTCATCGGTGATCATGGGTGGGTCTGCGCCGCAGGTCAGCTCGGTGTCGAGGCGATGGGGCCGGGTGATGCGGACGATCCCGCGCTGTACGTGGGGCGGGCCGAGGGGCGTGTGTCCGTGGTCGTTCCGCTCGATGACGCGGCGCCACCCGACAGCTACGGACCGCTCGCGCGTTATGTACTGGATCACTCCGGTCTGTCACCTTAGGAGACCGAACGCTACTCCTCTTCCCCACTTGCATCACCCGCACCTAATCTGGGGAGGAGCGCACAGCGAGCAGGAGTCACCGGAGGGGAAGCCGGTGCCCGACATGTGCGGAAGGTCAGGTGTGGCATGGCTGCTGGCGAGAGGCCTCTGAACGAGGTCGTGTTCCTGACCGTGGCGGAGGTCGCCGCGGTGATGCGAGTGTCCAAGATGACCGTGTACCGGCTGGTGCACAGCGGTCATCTGCCGGCGATCCGGGTGGGCAGGTCCTTCCGGGTCCCAGAACAGGCCGTTCACGACTACCTGCAGGAGTCGTACGTGGGGGTGGAGAGCGCGTAGCCGCCCTCCGGTCGCGAACGTCCGGGCGGTTCCGCGGGGATCGTCGTACGGCGCGTGAAGTGCCGTACGACGCCGCGAGGTGCCGTGCCGCGCCGTGACGCGGCGCCCTGGTGGTGCCGTGTCGTGGCGCCGCGTCGGCGTGCCGTTTCTCGACGGCGAGTGCCACGGAGGACCTCGGTTTACGACCATCACCCGGTGGCGGGTAGGCTGACCCCATGTAGGTCGTGTGGGCTCGGACGCCCCGCACCGAGTGATTCGAGATGAGTTCTCCCCACGCCTGTGGGGAAGACCGTGAGCGAGGGTAGTCGTGGGCTCTGTTATCAAGAAGCGGCGTAAGCGGATGGCGAAGAAGAAGCACCGCAAGCTGCTCAAGCGCACGCGCGTGCAGCGCCGCAACAAGAAGTGAGCGAGCGCGCCGCTCGTTGACCGCCGCTTTTCGCCCCGCACCGTAGTGTGCGAGGCGGCGAGCGGCGGTTTTGTTGTGGTGTTGGCGCCACGGACCGCCACGGGCCCGCCGCGTACGCCGTGGCGCGGACCGCGCGTCACCGGACGCTCACGCAACCGGACGATGGGGAGAGTGTGTTGGGCAAGGTCGTGCTCGTCACCGGTGCCGCCCGGCAGCTGGGCGGCCGTTTCGTACGGCGTGTGCAGCGCGACCCGGACGTCGATCGGGTCATCGGCGTCGACGTCGTGCGGCCCGTGCACGAGCTGGGCGACGCCGAGTTCGTACGGGCGGACATCCGGCAGCCGACCATCAGCAAGGTGCTCGTCGAGCACGACGTCGACACGGTCGTGCACATGGACGTCCACGGCACGCCCCTGAGCCCGCGCGGCAGCCGTACGGCGGTCAAGGAGACCAACGTCATCGGCACCATGCAGCTCCTCGGCGGCTGCCAGAAGGCGCCCCGCGTACGGCGGTTGGTGGTCAAGTCCAGCATCGGCGTCTACGGTTCGGCGCCCCGCGACCCGGCCGTCTTCGACGAGAACACCCCGTCGAAGGCGCTGCCCAGCGGCGGCTTCGCGAAGGACGTGGTCGAAGTCGAGGGCTACGTACGGGGGTTCGCCCGGCGCCGTCCGGACGTCTCCGTGACGGTGCTGCGCTTCGCGCAGCTGCTGGGCCCGACGGTGGACTCGCCCATGGGCGACTACTTCTCGCTGCCGGTCCTGCCGACCGTCCTCGGCTACGACCCGCGGCTCCAGTTCGTGCACGAGGACGACGCCGTGGAGGTGCTGCGGCTGGCGTCCCGGGAGCCCGCGCGCGGCACGTTCAGCGCGGGCACGTTCAACATCGCCGGGGACGGGGTGCTGCTGCTGTCGCAGTGCGCGCGGCGCCTCGGCCGCCCGACCGTCCCCATGCTGCTGCCCGCGATCCGCTGGGGCGGCTCCGCGCTGCGGTCGGTGGGGCTCACGGACTTCTCGCCCGAGCAGGTCCGGCTGCTCACGCACGGGCGGGTCGTACGGACCGCGCGGATGCGGGACGTGCTGGGCTTCGCGCCGCGCTTCACGACGGCGGAGGCGCTCGCGGACTTCGGGCGCGCCCTGGACGCGGGCCTGCTGCCGCCGGAACGGTGGGCGGGCGCGGTGGACCGGGTCGCGGCGCGGCTGGACGCACCGTACGAGTACGCGGGGGAGCACCCGGCAGAGGAGGGGCAGCACCGCCATGGCTGACGCCAAAGTGATCCCGTTCGACGAGGACGGCCGACGGCGCCGCGCCACGGAGGGCGCGCAGGGCGCCGGGCGCGCCGCCGGGCGCGGCCGGGACCGCGACGCGGGGACCGGCGGGGCGCAGGCCGCCCGCGCCGCCGCGCCCGTACCGGAGCAGGCGCGGGCGCCCGTGGAGGCCGCCGAGGCGGACGCGGCCGACGAGCCCGCGCCGGGCGGCGGTTGGGAGGCGAAGGCCGCGCGCGGCCTGGCGTTCCTGCGGCGCCGCGTCACCGGCGACTACGAGGTCGACGACTTCGGGTACGACGCGGAGCTGACCGACCAGGTGCTGATGTCGGTGCTGCGTCCGGTGTACGAGTCGTACTTCCGCGTCGAGGTGAAGGGCATCGAGAACATCCCGTCGGACGGCGCGGCCCTGGTCGTCGCCAACCACTCCGGGACGCTGCCGCTCGACGGGCTGATGCTCCAGGTCGCCGTGCACGACCACCACCCGGCGGACCGCAGGCTGCGCCTGCTCGCCGCCGACCTGGTGTTCATGCTGCCGCTGGTGAACGAGTTGGCGCGGAAGGCCGGTCACACGCTGGCGTGCGCCGAGGACGCGCAGCGGCTGCTGAGCAGCGGCGAGGTGGTGGGCGTGATGCCGGAGGGCTTCAAGGGGCTGGGGAAGCCGTTCGCGGAGAGGTACAAGCTCCAGCGCTTCGGCCGCGGCGGCTTCGTGTCCACGGCGCTGCGGACGGGCGCGCCGATCGTGCCGTGCTCGATCGTGGGGGCCGAGGAGATCTACCCGATGCTCGGCAACTCCCGCACGATGGCGCGGCTGTTGGGCCTGCCGTACTTCCCGGTGACGGCCACGTTCCCGTGGCTGGGGCCGTTGGGGGCGGTGCCGCTGCCGACGAAGTGGACGATCCAGTTCGGCGAGCCGATCCCGACGGACGGTTACGCGCCGGAGGCCGCGGACGACCCGATGCTGATGTTCAACCTGACGGACCAGGTGCGGGAGACCATCCAGCACACGCTCTACAAGCTGCTGGTGCAGCGGCGTTCGGTGTTCTTCTGACGCGGACGGGGCACCCCGGTACGTGTCCGGGGTGCCCCGTGTCGCGTGCGGTCTCTCCGGCGGGCGCTACCGCCCGCCGTCCCCGCCCTTGCCGTCCAGCCCGGGAAGGACCTCCGGGAGGAGTGGCGGCAGGGTGATCTCCGGCGCCGGGCGTTCGGGGGTGTCCGGCCAGGGGCCGGAGTCCTTCCCGGACCGGCCGTCGTCGGGGTCCGCCGAGGGGTCCAACAGGCCCTGGCCGCCCAGCAGTCCGTCGTCCGCCGACTCGGCGCCGGAGCCGGAGGGCTCTGGCGTGCCCGTGTCCCGCCGCTCGCGCTCCGACGTGTCCGACGGCGGGGGCGACGAGGGCCGCGGGGTGGCGTCGTCGCGACCGCGACGCTCCGCCCCGGGGTCCGGCTGCTGCGGCGCCGTGTCGCCGGGCGACCGGGGGAACAGCGAGCGGAGCGGGGCGACCTCCTGCTCCATGGCGTCGAAGACGGAACTGACCTGCTCCCCGACGTCGGAGAGCTGCGGCGGCAGCAGCTCGCGCAGCTGCGACCAGACCTTGCGGTGCTCCTTGGAGAACGACGAGAGCGACTGCATCGGGGCGAGCCGACCGTCCCGCTCGTACGCCGCGCTGAGCAGCCGGTGGCCCTCCGACGCGTCGTGCTCCATGCCGGTCAGGGTCCGGCGGACCTCCCGCAGCGACTCGTGTTCGAGCGGGCCGGAACGGCCCCGCTCCACCAGCCGACGGGCCTCGCGGAGGCGCGTGGAGGCGTGGTCGAGGTAGACCTCGCCGCGGTCGGCGTCGTCGCCCGCGAGATCCAGCTGGATGCCCTCCATGCCCCGCTTCAGCCCGTACAGCGAGTCGCCGGGCAGCGCGTCCGAACTGGCCGCCGCCGCGCCCCCGAGGGCGCTCGCGGCCACGCCCACGCTCAGCCCGCCCGCGGCGAGGCCCTTGCCGAGCCGCGACGTGGGGCGGAGGCGGGAGAGCGCGCCCAGTGGTGGGGCGCGGTGCGCGCCGCGGCCCGTACGGGCTCCGCCGCGCTGTTCGGGGACGGTACGCCCGTCGCCCGTGCCGCCGGTGGCGCCCGCGCCGAGGGTTCCCTCGGCCAGGGCGGTCTCCATGGCGGCGATGAGCTGGGCCCGTTGGACGGACTTCACCTCGGGGTCCAGCTGGGGCTTCGGCAGGGCACCGAGCCCGTCCGCCAGGGTGAGCAGCACGGACTGCTCGTGTTCGCCGTCGGCCGCTTCCTCGCCGACCTCGCGGTCGTGCTCGTCCAGGGCCTGGGCGAGGGCGTGTGCCCGGCGGCTCGTCGACATGGACCCGATCACCGGCGGCACCTCCTCTCGTCAGCACGCGTCGACCCCCGCGGCAGGCAGGGAACACGGCCTGCCCGGTCCCGCTCGGTGAGCGGAACCCATGGGCACGACGTGACCGCGGGGCGTCTGCATCCCCCTCAACGAGCGGAAAGCCAGTCGGGTTACGGAGTCACGATGATGTGACCGGGGGTGCACGCGTCGCTACGAGTCGTCACCTGACGTCGTCCGGCAGGAGCCGGGCGAGGGTGCGTACCGCGCGGTACTGGAGGGTCTTGATCGCGCCCTCGTTCTTGCCCATGATCCGCGCGGTCTCGGCGACCGTGAGGCCCTGGAGGAAGCGCAGGGTCACGCACTCCTGCTGCTGCGGGTTGAGTCTGCGGACGGCTTCGAGCAGGGCGGCGTTGGAGAGTGTCTCCAGAACCGATTCCTCGGGGCTGCGCTCGACCTCGTTGGCGTCGAGCATCTCCCCGGTGGTCACTTCGAGTCGGAAACGGCTCGACTTGAAGTGGTCCGCGACCAGGTTCCGCGCGATCGTGACCAGCCAGGCGCCGAAGTCGCGGCCCTGCCAGGTGAACGTGCCGATACGGCGCAGGGCGCGCAGGAACGTCTCGCTGGTGAGGTCCTCGGCCGTGGCCCGGCCGCCGACGCGGTAGTAGATGTAGCGGTAGACCGTGTCGCTGTACTGGTCGTAGAGGCGGCCGAACGCGTCGGCCTCGCCGTTCTGCGCGCGCTCGACGAGGTCCATCATCCGGCGCGCGTCGCTGTCGCTCACCGCGGGACGGCGGCGTGCGGTCGAGGTGCCGGTGGAACCGGTGCGGGCGCGTCTGCCGGCGGACCGGGGCCCCGCGGAGGTGCCGGTCGTGGCGCCGTTCGCGAGGGTGTAGCAGGGGCGTGCGGGGACAGGTGCGGCTGCGGCGAGGGCGGGGACGGCGTACGCGGTGGGGACGAAAGCGCTCAACTGGTCGACGACCGTCGTGCGCAGCGTAGCCAGGCCCGAGGTGTCAACCCCGACGTGTGGGTACACGGGACTCCCAGAGGCAGAGCTTCACATACGTGCAGAGCGGGACCTTGCGTCCGGTGCTGGGACGGGTGGGTACCGGATTGCGTCTGAGGAGAATAACGCTTCGTACAGGGAGCGCTACACCTAGTTGTCGAAATCGTCGATTCGGTTTGGTCTGTTACGGGTTGGCACTCGACCTGAATTCGAACAAACGCGGGATGTTGATCGCTTTGGAAGCGGAATTTGTCGATTAGATGGTCACTTCCGGCTGAACGCCGGGAGCGGGACTGGCCGGACGCCGATGGGGGCGAAGGAGCGGGCCGGGCGCGCGTGTCGGTGCCGCGCTCCCTGCGCGCACCACCGTCCACCCCGTACGGGCAAGGGTGTCGGCCGCGCCGGACCGCGCGTCGGGCGCGTGTCGGCGGCTGGTCGGAGGCCGGTCGGAGGGCTGGTCAGCAGCCTGTCGGGGGGCCGGTCAGCGGCGGCGGCGCTGGAGCGCGACCGCCGCGGCCGCGCCGCCCGCCACCGCGCCGACCCCGGCGGCGGCGGGTATGCCCACCTTGGCCGCCTTGCGGGCCGTCCGGTAGTCCCGAAGTCGCCAGCCCATTTCGGCGGCGTGCGAGCGAAGCCTGCTGTCAGGATTGATCGCATACGGATATCCGACGAGCGAGAGCATCGGGATGTCGTTCGCGGAATCGCTGTACGCGGCGCACCGCTCGAACTCCAGGTCCTCCACGGCGGCCAGCGCCCGTACGGCCTCCGCCTTGGCCGGTCCGTGCAGCGGTTCCCCGACGAGGCGGCCGGTGTAGACGCCGTCGACCGACTCGGCCACCGTGCCGAGCGCGCCGGTCAGGCCCAGCCGGCGGGCGATGATCGTCGCGGTCTCCACGGGAGCGGCGGTGACGAGCCACACCTTCTGTCCGGCGTCCAGGTGCGCCTGGGCCAGGGCGCGGGTGCCGGGCCAGATGCGGCCCGCCATGTACTCGTCGTAGATCTCCTCGCCGAGCGCCATCAGTTCGGACACCTGGTGGCCCTGGACGATGGAGAGGGCGCTGTCCCGCGCGTCCCGCATGTGCTCCGGCTTCTCGGTGCCCGCGAGCCGGAAGTACGCCTGCTGCCAGGCGAAGCGGGCCAGTTCGCCCCTGCTGAAGAAGTCCCGCTTGTAGAGGCCCCGACCGAAGTGGAAGAGGGAGGCGCCGCGCATGATCGTGTTGTCGAGGTCGAAGAAGGCGGCGGCGCGGGTGTCGCCGTTCACGGGGAACTCGGGCGTCTCCAGCTTGTGCGCCGCCTCGGCGGCGGCCTCTCCCGCGAGCACGCTCCGCGCGGTCGCGGGGCGCCTGCGGGGAGTGAGCCAGGAGGGAACGGCCATACGGCGAGCATAGCCAGTCCGTACCCGTGGGTCCGTTACGGCCGGGTGACCGCCGGGGAACGGGGTGCGGGACAACGGGCCCTCCGGTGACGGCGGTGACGGCGGTGACGGTCGTGGCGGTCGTGGCGGTGGTGGCGACCGCGGCGGCGGCAACGACTGGTCCGGCGCGGGAGAATGGGCGCATGGAGACGCAGAAGCCCCAGAAGACGGTCACGTTGATCGGCAAGCCCGGCTGCCACCTCTGCGATGTGGCGAGGGACACGGTGGTGCGGGTGTGCGCCGAGACGGGTGCGGCCTGGGAGGAGCGGGACATCAACCAGGACGCGGAGTTGTACCGGATGTACTGGGAGCAGATCCCGGTGGTGCTGGTGGACGGCGCGCAGCACGACTTCTGGCGGGTGGACCCGGACCGGCTGCGCGGCGCGCTCACCGGCTGAGCGCGGCGCGCGGCCGTACGCGCGTCGCCCTCCCGCTGCCCGCGCGCTGTCCGTGCGGTCCGGAATCGACTGGATTTCGATTACCATCGAGGTCGTTTTGGCCTGCCGGGGCGTATACGTGAGGAGCGTGACCGCGTGTCCCCCTTGACGTATGTGGCGCCGGTCACGTTGACCGGACAAACCGGACACCATCTTTGTGCACGCGTTCACAAAGGCATAGCCTGGACGCGACGGAGCGGTCCGGACGAGTGCGCGGTGACGTGCGCGGTCGCAGACCGCTCACCGCTTCGCGCAACCGGCAGGAGCACCGTGGCAACTGGCCGAACCCACCGACCGGCGACCCGCAGCCGAGGGATTCCCGAGGCGACCGTCGCCCGGCTCCCGCTGTACCTGCGCGCGCTCACCGCGTTGTCCGAGCGGTCCGTGCCCACCGTCTCCTCCGAGGAACTGGCGTCGGCCGCCGGGGTCAACTCCGCGAAGCTGCGCAAGGACTTCTCGTACCTCGGCTCGTACGGCACCCGCGGTGTCGGCTACGACGTCGAGTACCTCGTCTACCAGATCTCCCGCGAACTCGGTCTGACGCAGGACTGGCCCGTGGTGATCGTCGGTATCGGCAACCTCGGCGCCGCCCTCGCCAACTACGGCGGGTTCGCCTCCCGCGGCTTCCGGGTCGCGGCCCTCATCGACGCCGACCCGGCGATGTCGGGAAAGCCCGTGGCGGGCATCGCGGTGCAGCACGCCGACGAGTTGGAGAAGATCATCTCCGACAACGGCGTCTCCATCGGCGTGATCGCGACCCCGGCCGGTTCGGCCCAGCAGGTCTGCGAACGGCTGGTGGCGGCGGGTGTCACCTCGATCCTCAACTTCGCGCCCACCGTGCTGACCGTGCCGGACGGCGTGGACGTACGGAAGGTCGACCTGTCGATCGAGTTGCAGATCCTCGCGTTCCACGAGCAGCGCAAGGCCGGTGAGGAGGCGCCCCCCGAGGAGGAGACCGCGCCTCCCGTGGCGCCGCCCGCCGCGACCGTGAAGAAGCGCACCGACCCGGGGTCCGACGGGGACGTCCCCGCCGTGATGCCCGCATGAGCCTCCTCGTGGTCGGCCTCAGCCACCGCAGCGCCCCGGTGAGCGTGCTCGAACGGGCCGCGCTGGACAGCGGGATGCGCGGCAAGCTCCTGCACGACACCGTCAGCGCCGAACCGGCCGCGGAGGCCGCGGTGCTGGCGACGTGCAACCGGCTGGAGCTGTACGCGGACGTGGACAAGTTCCACGCGGGCGTCGCCGAGCTCTCCACCCTCCTCGCCCGGCACAGCGGTGTCGACCTGGAGGAGCTGACCCCGTACCTCTACGTGCACTACGAGGACCGCGCCGTCCACCACCTGCTCTCGGTGGCGTGCGGGCTGGACTCGATGGTGGTCGGCGAGGGGCAGATCCTCGGGCAGATCAAGGACGCGTTGGCCGTCGCGCAGGAGGAGCACACGGCGGGCCGCCTGCTCAACGACCTGTTCCAGCAGGCGCTGCGGGTCGGCAAGCGGGCGCACACCGAGACCGGGATCGACCGGGCGGGTCAGTCGCTCGTCACCGTCGGCCTGGAGACGTTGGCCGACGGGCGTGATGTCGCGGAGTGGGTCGCCGGGAAGCGCGTCCTGGTGATCGGCGCGGGCTCCATGTCGTCGCTCGCCGCCACCACGCTGGCCCGGCGCGGTGCCACCGAACTGGTGATCGCCAACCGGACCGTGGAGCGCGCGCGCCGCCTCGCGCACGGCCTCGCCGCCGGTGGCGCGGACGTACGGGCGGTGCCCGTCGACGCGATCACCGCCGAACTCCCGCTCGCCGACATCGTCGTGTCCTGCACCGGCGCCACCGGCCTCGTCCTCACCGCCGACGCGGTGACCGCCGCGCGTGCCGCGCGCCCCGCCGCCCGCGCGGGCGACCCGCTCGCGCTGCTCGACCTCGCGATGCCCCGCGACGTGGACGCGGCCGTCCACCGGCTGGACGGCGTACGGCTGGTGGACATCGAGTCCCTGGCCGAGGCCGCCGCCGACGCGCCGATGGCCGCCGACGTCGACAAGGTCCGCGACCTCGTGACGGAGGAGGTCGCCGCGTTCGGCGCCGCCCAGCGCGCGGCCGTCATCACGCCGACGGTGGTCGCGTTGCGCGCCATGGCGTCGCAGGTGGTGGCGGGCGAGATGGCCCGGCTCGACGGCCGGTTGCCGGGGCTCGACGACAAGCAGCGCGCGGAGATCACGCAGACCGTGCGCCGTGTCGTCGACAAACTGCTGCACGCGCCGACGGTACGGGTGAAGGAGCTGGCCGGTGAGCCGGGCGGCGCCGGTTACGCGGACGCCCTGCGCGAGCTGTTCGACCTCGACCCGCAGGCCGTGGCCGCCGTGAGCAGCCCCGGCCACCCCGGCGGCGCGGAACAGGAGCGGCCGTGAACGAGCCCTCCGCGCCCGGCACTTCCGAACCGGCCTGTCGCACCGCCCAGGCGGACCGCCCCGGCACGCCCGCGTCCGCCGCCCCGCTCCGGCTCGGCACCCGCCGCAGCCCGCTCGCCATGGCCCAGTCCGGCATGATCGCCGCGCGGGTGCGCGAGATCACCGGCCGCCCCGTCGAACTCGTCGGCGTCACCACGTACGGCGACACCAGCGGCGAGGAGTTGGCCCGCATCGGCGGCACCGGCGTCTTCGTGTCGGCGCTGCGGGACGCGGTGCTGCGCGGCGAGGTCGACTTCGCGGTGCACTCCCTGAAGGACCTGCCGACCGCGCGCCCCGAGGGCCTGACGCTGGCGGCGCTGCCCGTACGGGAGGACCCGCGGGACGCGCTCGTCGCGCGCGACGGGCTGGACTTCGCGCGGCTCGTACGGTCCGCGCGGGAGAACGGGGAACGGCCACCGCGCGTAGGCACGGGGTCACCGCGGCGTACCGCGCAGCTCCGGGCGTGGGCACGATCACTCGGCGCCGAGGTGGAGACGGTCCCCGTTCGTGGGAATATCGAGACGCGGATCGGGTACGTGCGCTCCGGCAGGTGCGACGCCGTCGTACTCGCCGCCGCCGGGCTGACCCGTATCGGCCGGATCGACGAGGCAACCGAGCTGATCGCCCCGGACGTCATGCTGCCCGCCCCCGGCCAGGGGGCACTCGCGGTCGAGTGCGCGCCCACCCGAGCGCACCTGACCGCACAGCTCGCCGAGCTCGACGACCCGTACACTCGGGCCGCCGTGACCGCCGAGCGAACCCTGCTCGCCGCCCTGGAGGCCGGTTGCAGCGCACCCGTGGGGGCGTTGGCCGACCTGTTGGGCGACGGGCAGGCTGCCACCGAACTGCGCCTGCGCGGCGCCGTCGGCACGACCGACGGCACGACGTTGGTGCAGCTGTCCACCACCGGTCCCGTACCGGCGTCCGCCGCCGAGGCCGTGTCCCAGTCCGAACGACTGGGCCGCGAACTCGCCGACGAGATGCTCGCCAAGGGCGCGGCCGGTCTGATGGGGGAGCGAGCACTTTGAGCCCCACCGCCGCCCAGTCTTCGACCACGCAACACCTCTACGGTGCCCACGGGCACGTCACCTTCCTCGGTGCCGGGCCCGGAGACCCGGGACTGCTCACACTGAGCGCCGTCGAGGCCCTGGCGCGGGCCGACGTGCTGGTCGCCGATCCACAGGTGCACGGGATCGTACGGCCGCACGCACGGGCGGGCGTGGACACACCCCTGCGCGAGGCCGCGCAGCCGGACAGCGCCGGAACGCCTTCGACGGGCCCCTCGGGCACCGGCGATTGGGCAAATATTGTCATGGCGGCCGCGCGGAGCGGCAAGCGGGTCGTCCGTGCCGTCGTGGGTGATCCGGGCCTCGACGCGGACGCCGCGCAGGAGATGTTGGCCTGCGTCGCGGAGGGCATCACCTTCGAGGTGGTGCCGGGTGTGGCGACGGCCGTGGGGGTGCCCGCGTACGCGGGGGTGCCGCTGCGGGACGCGCACGGCACCGACGTCCGCCTGATCGACGCGCGTACCGCCGACGACAGATGCTGGACGGAGAGCGGCGCGAGCGACGCGACGCTCGTCGTCACCGTCGCGTTGGACTCCGTGGCCGCCGCGGCGGGCGAGCTGGTCGCCGCGGGCCGGAAGCCCGACACCCCGCTGTCCGTCACCCTCGCCGGTACGACCACCCGCCAGCGCACGTGGACCGGCACGCTCGGTTCCATCGCGCAGGTCCTCAAGGCGGCGAAGGTGCTGCCCGCGTCGGACGGCGGCCAGCCGGTGATAGCCGTCGTCGGCGAACGGAGCGCCCCCGCGCACCGGGAGCAGCTGGCCTGGTTCGAGTCCAAGCCGCTGTTCGGCTGGCAGGTGCTGGTGCCCCGTACGAAGGAGCAGGCGGCGTCGCTGTCCGACCAGCTGCGTTCGTACGGCGCCGTGCCCGCCGAGGTGCCGACCATCGCGGTCGAACCGCCGCGGACGCCGCAGCAGATGGAACGTGCCGTCAAGGGCCTCGTCACCGGACGCTACGAGTGGATCGCCTTCACGTCGGTCAACGCGGTGAAGGCGGTGCGCGAGAAGTTCGAGGAGTACGGGCTCGACGCGCGCGCGTTCGCCGGGATCAAGGTGGCGGCCGTGGGGGAGCAGACCGCCGCGTCGCTGGTCGAGTTCGGCGTCAAGCCGGACCTGGTGCCCAGCGGCGAGCAGTCCGCGGCCGGGCTGCTGGAGGACTGGCCGCCGTACGACCCGGTCTTCGACCCGATCGACCGCGTCTTCCTGCCGCGTGCCGACATCGCCACGGAGACGCTGGTCGCCGGGCTGATCGAGCTGGGCTGGGAGGTGGACGACGTGACGGCGTACCGGACCGTACGCGCGTCGCCGCCGCCCGCCGAGACGCGTGAGGCGATCAAGGGCGGCGGGTTCGACGCGGTGCTGTTCACCTCGTCGAGCACGGTGCGGAACCTGGTGGGCATCGCGGGCAAGCCGCACAACGTCACGATCATCGCCTGCATCGGCCCGGCCACGGCGAAGACCGCCGAGGAGCACGGCCTCCGGGTGGACGTCATGTCGCCGGAACCGTCCGTGCACAAGCTCGCGGAGGCGCTCGCGGACTACGGCCAGAAGCGCCGTGCCGAGGCCGCCGAGGCGGGCGAACCGGTCAAGCGGCCGAGCGAGAAGCGGCCGACGCGGAGGAGGGCACGCACCTCATGAGTCCCGAGGGTTCCGGCGCGTACGGCGGCTTCCCGCACGTACGCCCGCGCCGCCTCCGTACGACCGCCGCGATGCGCCGCATGGTCGCGGAGACGCGCGTCCACCCGGCGGACCTGATCCTGCCCGCGTTCGTACGGGAGGGCATCGACGAGCCGGTGCCCGTCGGCTCCATGCCGGGCGTCGTCCAGCACTCGCGGGACTCGCTGCGCCGGGCCGCCGTGGAGGCGGTCGAGGCGGGCGTGTCCGGGCTGATGCTGTTCGGGGTGCCGCTGGAGAAGGACGCGGTCGGCTCGCAGGGCACCCACCCGGACGGCATCCTCCAACAGGCGCTGCGGGACGTACGGTCCGAGGTCGGGGACGACCTCGTGCTGATGTCGGACCTGTGCCTGGACGAGTTCACCGACCACGGCCACTGCGGCGTCCTCGACGCGCGGGGCCGCGTGGACAACGACGCGACCCTGGAGCGCTACGCCGAGATGGCGCTCGTCCAGGCCGACGCGGGCGCCCACATGCTGGGGCCGAGCGGCATGATGGACGGTCAGGTCGGGTACGTACGGGCCGCGTTGGACGCCGCCGGGCACCAGGACGTGTCGATGTTCGCGTACACCGTGAAGTACACGTCCGCCTTCTACGGGCCGTTCCGCGAGGCCGTCGCGTCGTCGCTGTCCGGCGACCGTACGACGTACCAGCAGGACCCGGCCAACGGCCGCGAGGCGCTGCGCGAACTCGCCCTGGACGTCGCCGAAGGCGCGGACATGGTGATGGTCAAGCCGGGGCTGCCGTACCTGGACGTGCTCCGCGACGTGGCCGAGGAGGCGCGGGTCCCCGTCGGCGTGTACCAGATCTCCGGCGAGTACGCGATGGTCGAGGCCGCCGCCGAGAAGGGCTGGATCGAACGCGAGCGCGCCATCCTGGAGACCCTGACGAGCTTCAAGCGGGCGGGCGCGAGCACCATCCTCACGTACTGGGCGGTGGAGGCGGCCCGGCTGCTGCGCGCGGCCGGGTAGCCTCCCTCGCGTTCAGCTCAGCGGTCCGCCGGGGCCGCCGCCGTGACCGACCGGTGGACGAACGCCGTCCAGGCGGCGGGCGTGGCGGTGAAGGTGGGGCCGTCGGGGTTCTTGGAGTCCCGTACGTGCACGGCGCAATCGCAGGCGGCGACCTCGACGCACTGGCCCCCTTCTTCGTTGCTGTACGTCGACCGGTGCCAGGGGAGCGCCACCTCGACGCATTCCCCGCCTTCCTCGTTGCTGTAGCTGGAGGTGTGCCACGAGTAGGCCACCTCGACGCAGTCGCCGCCCTCCTCGTTGCTGTAGCTGCTCTTGAACCAGGCCAGTTCCGCGCTCATAGCTCTCCCGCCATCCGCTCCAACAGGCCCTTCGTCTCCTCGGTGTTGAGGGCCTGCGTTCGCAGCATGCCATAGCGCTGGTTGAGCGCGGTGACGGTGGCCGGATCGTCGGTGAGCTGGCTGCCGCGCTGGTGCTCGACGTACGCGTACTGCTGGTGGTCCGCGGTCTCCACCAGGACGAACGGGCCCGACAGCCCGGCGTGCAGGGGCCGTTCGAACGGCATGATCTGCACGCTCACGCCGGGTAGGTCGGCGCAGGCGCGCAGATGCCGCAGCTGCTCCTTCAACACGGCGGCGCCGCCCAGCTGTTGCATCAGCACCCCCTGCGCGATCACGAAGCTGGCGACCAGCGGGGGCTTGCGGTGGAGCACCGCCTGGCGTTCCAACCGGGCGGTGACGGCGGCCTCGTACTCCTCGTCGTCGAACGGCGGTACGGCGCTGGCGAACGCGGCTCGTGCGTAGCGTTCGGTCTGGAGCAGGCCGGGCACGGCTACGGCGTCGAAGGCGGACCGGCTCAGGGCTTCCCGCTCGTACCGCATGAACTCCTCGGCGTAGAGCGGGTACTTGTCCACCTCCGGCAGGTTCTCCACCGCCACGGCCAGCGCGCCCTTCGTACCGAGCACCTGGTCCATGATCTCCGCGACGTCCGGCTGGAGGTTCCGCCTGCCCTGCTCGATGGAGGCGACGGTCTCCTCGTCGATCGGCAGGTGCTCGGACAGCGCCCGCTGCGTCATGTGCGCCTTCCGCCGGAACTGCCCGACGAGCGCGCCGACGAGCCGCATCGAGGTGGCGTTCTTCTTGTACTTCCGCTGTGGCTTCCTCATGCCCCTCCCCCTCCCCACCGGACGGCCGTCCGTACGGTGCGCCGACACGTACAACTCAGTTGTACGTGTCGGGGTTTCGCCCGTACGAGCGGTGCGGCGCCCTCAACACCCGCCGCCGCCCGGCGCGTCCGGGCCCAGCGCCTCGCGCTGCGCGGTGCGCGCGACGCGGGACAGCAGGGCGCGCAGCTGCGCGGCGTCGTCGGTGCCGAGGTCCGCGAAGAGGCGGGCCTCGGCCGTCGCGAGGCTGCGGCGTGCCAGGTCCAGGCGCGTACGCCCCGCGTCGGTGAGGAGGACCTGCCGTGCGCGCCGGTCGCGGGGGTCGGGTCTGCGGCTGATCAGGCCCTGCGTCTCCAGGTCGTCCAGCAGGTACGTCATCACCGTGCGGTCGAGGCTGACCTCCTTGGCGAGCGCCAGCTGCGACGGGGGTTCGCCGCTCGCCAGGGCCACCAGGACGAGGTATCCGCGTGCGCCGCCCGGGAGTTCGGCGACCGACTCCGTGCCGACGCGGCGGAAGGCGGTGGAGACGATGCGCAGCGCCCAGCCGAAGTCCGTGCCCAGTGCGACGGCTTCGGTGCCCGCGTCGGCGTCCGGGTCGGTGTCGGCGGCGCTGTCGGCGCGGCGGGTCTTCCGGCGGGGGGAGGGGGATGCGCTCACGGCGCCAATCTAGATGAGTGAGTCCGATGTCCGTCCTGGTCGCGACCATGGCGAAGGGCGCCCGTTGGTCAGTGTGTGAAGACAAACCTGGACGCCCTTCTGGCGGCACTGTACGTGTTCATCGACGACCACGTGGCGCCTTGTCGCCGGATCGGGCGACCGCCGAAGCTGACGGACGCCGAACTGATGTGCCTGGCCGTGGCCCAGGTCCTCCTCGGGTTCCCCTCGACCCGGCACTGGATCCGCTTCGCCCACGCCCGCCTCGGCCACCTCTTCCGCTACCTGCCCCAACAGTCCGCCTACAACAAGCGCCTCAACGCCGCAGGTCCGCTCATCAGCCGCGTGATCGAGGCACTGGCCAGGCAGGTGCCGACCTGGAACGACGACCTGCGGCTGATCGACTCCACCCCGCTGCCCTGCGCGGCCTCCCGCGAGACCGTCAAACGCTCCGACCTGGCCGGGCACTGCGGCTACGGCTTCTGCCGCAGCCACTCCCGCTTCTTCTGGGGCTTCCGCCTCTACCTGGTCACCACCGCCGAGGGCATGCCTGTCACCTGGTGCCTGGCCAACCCGAAACTCGGCGAACGGGAGGTGATGACCGCGCTCCTGGAACGCGAACACCACCTCGTCCGCCAAGGGCAGGTGATCCTCGCGGACAAGGGCTTCGCGGGCAAGGAGTTCGAAGCGTTCGTCGCCGAGCGGCTCGGCGCACACCTGGTGCGGCCGGACCGCAAGGACGAACCGGTCCGGCACGGGAAGATCGCCCGGGTCCGCCAGTGGATCGAAGCCGTCATCGACACCCTCAAAGGCCAGCTCAGCCTCGAACAACACGGCGGCAGAACCCCGGCCGGAGTCTTCGCCCGCACCGGACAACGACTCCTCGCCCTCGCCGCCGGCATCTGGCACAACTGGACCACCGGCGCACCCATCAAACGATCACTGATCGCCTACGACCACTGAAGACATCGGACTCATTCATCTAGCACTCATGTGCTGCGAGCAAGATGTTCTTGTCAGCAGAACATCTGCGGTGCATAGTTTCTCTCCGGTGGCCACCCGGGCACCGACGCGGACCCGAGCACGTACGCGGACCCGTACCCGCACCCGTACACGGAAGAGGAACGCCATGACCGTCACGCACGCCGACACCCCCCTGCGGGGCAGCACCGCCCTCGTCACCGGGGCCACCTCGGGCATCGGCCGCGCCGTCGCCCGCAGCCTGGCCGGGCAGGGCGCCGCGGTCGTCCTGCACGGGCGGGACCGCACCCGTGGCGAGGCGGTGGTGAAGGAGATCGCGGAGCGGGGCGGCACCGCCCGCTTCGTCGCCGCCGACCTCGCGGACGCGGGGGAGACGCTGCGGCTCGCCGCCGAGGCCACGGGCGCGGACATCCTCGTCAACAGCGCCGGGGTGTTCGACTTCGCGCCCACCGCCGCGACCGGCGCCGAGAGCTTCGACCGGCACGTGGCCGTCAACACGCGCGCCCCGTTCCTGCTGGTCGGCGCGCTGGCACCGGCCATGGCCGCACGGGGGCGCGGCGCCGTCGTGACGATCGGGTCGAGCGCGGCCCGGATGCCCGCGCCGATCGGCGCCGCGTACGGCGCGTCCAAGGCGGGGGTGGAAGTGCTCACCCGCTACTGGGCCACCGAGTTCGGCCCCTCCGGCGTACGCGTCAACGCCGTCTCGCCCGGCCCCGTCCGTACGGAGGGCTCCGCCGCCGCGCTCGGTGACCACGCCGAGGCGCTCGACCGCACCAACGCCCGTGGCAGGGCCGGTGATCCGCAGGAGATCGCGGACATCGTCACGTTCCTCGTCAGCCCCGCCAGCAGCTACGTCAACGGCGCGACCCTCTTCGCCGACGGCGGCGAACTGAGCGTCCTGCCCGGCTGAGAGGAGCGGACCCGTGGACGTCTTCGTCATCGGTGCCACCGGCTTCGTCGGCGGCGCCCTCGCCCGGCACCTCGCCGCCGCCGGGCACCAGGTCGGTGGGCTGGCCCGAACGGCCTCCGCCGCGGCGGCACTTGAGGCCGCGGGCATCCACCCCGTACGCGGCGACCTGGACGAGGGGCGCGGCGCGACGGTCGCCGCCGCCCGCCGGGCCGACGCCGTGGTGTACGCGGCCCAGCCCGACGCCGTACTGGAGACGGCGACGGTGGCGGAGCTGACGCGCGCGATGGCCGGTACGGGCCGGACGCTGGTGTTCCTCTCCGGCACCGGCGTGCTGCTCCAGCGGACCGGGGGCGCGTGGAGCGAGGACGGCTTCGCGGAGCACGAGCCGTTCGCCGTCGAGCCGTTGGCCGCCGCCCGCAAGGCGGCGGAGGACACGGTGCTGGCGTCGGCGGCGCACGAGGTGCGCGCCATGGTCGTACGTCCCGGGCTGGTGTGGGGACCCGGCGACCACGGGCACGTGGCGCTCGTCCACCGGTCTGTCGCCGCCACCGGCGCGGCCTGCTACGTCGGGCCCGGCCTCAACACGTACAGCCACGTCCATGTGGACGACGTGGCGCGGCTGTTCGGCCTCGCGCTGGAGCGCGGCAGGCCGGGCGGGCTGTACCACGCGGTGGCGGGCGAGGTGCCGAACCGGTGGATCGCGGAGAGCGTCGCCGCCGACCTGGGGTGCGCCACCCGCAGCGTCGGGGAGGAGGAGGCGGCCGCGATCTGGGGCCCGTTCGGCGCGCTCGTCATGGCCGCCTCCAGCCGCTGCCGCGCGGTCGCGTCCCGGCGCGAACTGGGCTGGGCGCCGCGCCGGTTCGACATGCTGTCGGAGGTGGGGGAGCCGCGGCTACGGGAGTTGGCGGCCGGACCCGCGTGACGCGAGGGCCCGGCCGAGCCGTCGGCGGCCGGGACGCGCGGGTACGCCGTGTCAGGTGCCGACCGTCCCGGGCGCTTCGGGCCCGGGGGCTTCCAGGGTGAAGAAGAGGAAGCACGGCTGCGTCGACAACGCGCGGAACCCCTCCGGGAACAGGACACGCGCCGCCGGGTCGGGGCGCGGCTCGCTCAGGCCGGTGAGCCGGAACCCGGCGGCGGCGAACGCGTCCGTCATCGCGTGCAGCGGCCTGCGCCAGAACCGCATCGGCACGGTCCGGCCGCCGAGCGTCCAGTCGAAGGAGCAGGCCGTGGCCGCGAGGTAGTCGGGCCGTGGGTCCCGGAGCGTCCAGGCCACGAACGGGTGGTCCACGGACGCGACCAGCCGTCCGCCCGACGCCAGCACCCGCCGCAGCTCGGCCAGCGGCGGCCCCCAGTCCTCCAGGTAGTGCAGCACCAGCGACGCCGTCACCACGTCGAACGCGGCGTCCGCGAACGGCAGTCGCCCGCGGAGGTCCGCCACGTGCAGCGGTACGCCGTCGCCGAGGCGCCGCCGCGCCAGCGCCGCCATCGCCGCGCTGGCGTCGACCCCCGTCACGTACGCGCCCCGCTCGCGCAGCGCGGCGGCCAGCGGCCCGGCGCCGCACCCGGCGTCGAGGACGCGCAGCCCGCGTACGTCACCGGCGAGCGCGAGCATGGCGGGCCGCTCGTAGTACGCGTTCACGAGATTGTGCTCGGCCTCCGCCGCGTACGCCGCCGCGAAGGAGTCGTAGTCGTTGGGGCCGGGTGCGTCGTGCTCGCCGTCCGTCGCCATCGCCATCGCCGGAGAGTAGCGCGGGCGGTCCGGGCGGTGTCGCCGCGCGGTCGCCCCCAGGGGTGGCGCCCGGCCCGGTGCGGCGTGCCGGGCGCGTCGCGGGGCGTGTGACCTCCGCCACGGTCTGGAGTGGTCTGCGGCGGGCACTCCACGTCCGTCGTCCGTGGTGGAACGAGAACGTGTCCGGGAGAGAGAATGGCTGAAGCCGCTGCGGGACAGCAGCGCACACACGCGGCACCCCAGGGCCGCGCGGCCCGCGTGAAGCAGTGGTTCGTACGGGCCGCGTCGGACGGGCACGAGCGGCACACCCTCGCGCTCGTCACCAAGAGCGCCCTCGCCGCCACCGTCTCCTGGGTGATCTCCTACGACCTGATGGCGGCGGGATCACCGGCCTTCGCACCGTTCTCGGCGGTGCTGATCATGCAGGTGACGGTCTACCAGTCGATGCTCCAGGCCCTGCGCTACGTGGGCGCGGTGAGCGTCGGCGTGGCGCTCCAGGGCGTACTGGGCCTGCTCGTCGGGCCGCACCTGTTCACGTTCGTGCTGATGGCCCTGGCGGCGCTGGCCATCGGCCGGTGGCGCCCGCTGGGCTCCCAGGGTTCGCAGGTCGCCACCGCGGCGTTCTTCGCGTTCTCCACGTACGTCGCGGCCGCCGACACCTCCGAACGGTGGTCGCAGCTCGGGGAGATCGTCGTGCTGGTGCTCATCGGGTGCGGTGTCGGGGTCGTGGTGAACGCGCTGGTGCTGCCCCCGATGCGCTACCGCAGCGCCGAGTACGGCATCCACACCCTCGCGCACTCGCTGTGCGAGCTGGTGAGCGACATGTACGCGGCCATGCGGGAGGGGAAGCTGGAGGAGGAGCGCACCCGGCACTGGCGGCAGCGCGCCGGGGACCTGGGGCCGCTCGCCCAGCAGGCCCACGCCTCCGTGCACACCGCGTGGGAGAGCACCCTCTACAACCCCCGTCGGCTGTGGCGCCGCCACCGGCACCGCACCTCGTTCGCCGGCTACCGGGCGGTGGTGAGCGCCCTCGAACGGGTCTCCTACCAGGTGGCCTCCATGGCCCGCAGCCTCGACCAGTGGCACGGGACCGAGGGCGGCCGGAGCCACGACGACTTCACCCGCGCCTACGGCGACTTCCTCGCGTCCCTCGCCCACATCGCCGACCTGCTCAGCGGGCTCGACGAGGACCGGCTGGAGGAGCAGGCGCGGGAGTTGTGCCAGGCGGCGGGGAAGGCCCAGGAGTGCCGCGACCGGTTGCAGGAGGACGCGCGGAACGGGTCGCTGCCGCTCGGCGACCCCGGCGAGCCGTACGGCGTCCTCATGGTCGAGGCGACGCGCCTGATGGACGAGTTCCAGTACGCCTGCGACGTGCTCCAGCACGGCGTCGACGAGGCCACCCGGCACCCCCGGCGGGGCGGCGGCGACGGCTGACGCCCGCGCCCGCAGGGGGCGGGGCGGGGCGGTACGCAGCCGGGGCGCCCTACGTCAGTTCGGCCGCCAGCAGATCCATCAGCAGGCCGTCGTGCCAACTGCCGTCCGGCCCGCGCTCGTACTGGCGCATCACGCCCACCGGCCGGAAACCGACCTTCCGGTAGCAGGCGATGGCCGCGTCGTTGTCCGCCGCCGGGTCGATGACCAGCCGGTGGTGGCCGAGGTCGTGGAGCAGGTGGCGGGCCAGGGTGCGTACCGCGTCGGTGCCGACGCCCTGACCGTGGACGTCCGGGGCGAGGAAGATGTCGATGTTCGCGTGCCGGTAGTCCGGCTCGTCCTCCGCGCTCCACTGGATCGCCCCGGCCACGCGCCCGCCGTACAGCACCGCGTACGTGCGCGCCTCCGGGTCCGCCAGGTCCTCCGCGACGTCCGCCGCCAGGTCGTCGCCGCCGCGCCAGCGCGCGTAGACCTCGGGCGTGGCCCGGATCGCGGCCAGCGCCGGGACGTCGTCCGGGGTCGCCGGGCGCAGCGTGACGAGGGCGCCGGTGAGGATCTTCCGCATCCGACGATCCTGCCCGACGGGGGAGTAGGGGCGCTGTCAGGGGTCGTACCGACGCGTACGGGGTGCGGTGCCATCCGCCGTACGCGCCGCTGCCGTACGGCGGACGGGACGGGACCGGTCAGAAGACGCCCTGGCCCGGCACCAGCAGGCCGCGCGGGTCGTACCGCCGCCGGGCCTGCTTCAGCCGCGGCCACGCGTCCCCGAAGTGGTCGCGCCAGTCCGCCCGCCGGAACGGGACCGACCCCACCGGGTACTGCTTGCCGCCCCGCGCCCGCACCGTCTCGTACGCCGCGCGGTTCGCCGCCAGCATGCGGTCGACGGTCGCCCGGTCCTCGGGCGGGCAGCTGCGCAGCACCGCCATCAGGTACGGCATCGGGTCGTCCGGCACGCGCAGCAGCGGGGTGCGCAGGCGTGCGCGCACCAGCGGGTAGAGGAGGACGACACCCGGGCCGACGTCCTCGGGTGTGAGGCCGTCGAGCAGCCCGCCCGCCAGCTCCTCGACGGCGTCGCCGGGCAGCAGCAGGTTCAGCCAGGGGTGCGCGTCGTCCCAGAGGCCCGCCTCCTTCTGCTGCTCGACCGACTCCGCGAGCCGGTCCAGGAACGCGTAGTAGTCCAGGTCCTCGACCACCGCGCCCGCCGGATCGTGCCGCAGCCCGCGCAGCAGCGCCGCGTCGTCCGGCACCGGCCCGGCGGGCGGCCCGTACGCCACCGCCTCCAGCAGGTACGTGCGGAACGCGCCCGTGTCGTCCGGCACGACCTGCCCCTCCACGTACGCGAAGCGGCGCTCCTCGGCCAACAGCCGCTGGTCGGCGAGGAACGTCGGCAGGTCGGCGTACGGCAGGAGGTAGTGCCGTACGGTCTCCGGCGCCCGTACGAGCCGCAGCGTGACGCCCACGACGATCGCGCACTGGCCCAGCCCGGCCCGTACCGCGTCGAACAGGTCCGCGTGCCGCGTCGCGGAGCACCGCACCAACTCGCCCGCGCCCGTGACCACACGCAGCTCCGCGACCGTGTCGACCTGCGCGCCGTGCCGGTGCGTCTGGCCGCCGAGGCCGCCGACGGAGACCGTGCCGCCGACGGACAGCTCCAGGTAGTCGGTGAACACCGGGGGCGTCAGGCCGAGTTCGAGCGTCGCCTTCGCCACGGTGCTCCACCGGGCGCCCGCGCCGACCGTCACGGTGTCCCGTACGGGCCGCTCGACGCGCGACAGCGCCTCCGTCGACGTGGCGATGACGAGGCCGCCGTCGACCTGCGCCTGGCCGTGCGTCGCGTGGCCCTCGCCGCGCGGGGCCACGGGGATGCCGTGCTCGCCGCAGAATCTGACCATGGCCACGACGTCCGCGACCGAGCCCGGACGCAGCACGGCGGCGGGCGTACGGTGCACGGTGTGGCCGTAGTCGTCGGCCGCGGCGGCGAGGGACGCGGGGTCCGTCACCAACTCGCCGTCGAGCGGCGGCACTTCGTCGAACGGTGCGTCCGGTGAGCCGGTGCCGCCGGGCCCCGGCCGTTCCGTGGCCCAGGCGCGGGCCGCCGGGTCGAAGCCCACGACGGTGACGGCCGCCGCCGTGGCGGCCAGCCCGTGCAGGGCGTGACGGCGTGTCGGTTCCATGCTCATGCGCGGTCCTCCGTAGCTGCCTGCTCGCATCCGTTCCCCCCTGGGAACGTGCAGACGCTACCTCGATCGGGGACGGCGAACCGGACACACGTACGCCCGACTCGCCGCCCCCACGCGGCAGTTGACAGGGAGCGGCGGGGCCGCCGGGACGCTACGCGCCCGGCGCCGCCCCGCACGGACCGGAGGCGGCACGCGCGACCGGCGGGGCGGAGACACGGGACCAGAGGGCCAGCAGCTGCCGGTACTCGGCACTGCGGCCACCGTCCGGCGGACCGGACATCAGCGCGCGGATACGGGAGTTGACGTCGTCGGGGTCGGGGACACGCACGGGAAGAGGCGCGACGAGGGGCATACGAAGACCGTACGACCCACCACTGACAACGGCCCCGCCCCGGCGCCCCACGCCCCTACAGGCGGTCCGGGGTGCGGATGCCCAGCAGGGCCATGCCCTGGTGGAGGGTGCGGGCGGTCAGGTCGCAGAGGAACAGCCGGTTCTCCACCTGCTCCGGCCCGCCGTCCGCCTTCAGCACCGGGCACTGGTCGTAGAACGTCGTGTAGAGGGACGCCAGTTGGTAGAGGTACGCGGCGAGCTTGTGCGGCTCGTACGCCTCCGCCGTCTGCTCCAACGCGTCCCCGAACTCGTCCAGGTGCAGGGCCAGGGCCCGTTCCGCCGGGGCGAGCGCCAGCTCCGGGTGCGGCGCGGGCTTCGCGTCGTCGCCCGCGCGGCGCAGGATGGACTGGATGCGGGCGTAGGCGTACTGGAGGTAGACGCTGGTGTCGCCCTGGAGGGAGACCATGCGGTCGAGGTCGAAGACGTAGTCGCGGGTGAGGGAGTTGGACAGGTCGGCGTACTTCACGGCGCCGATGCCGACCTGCGTGGCCCGTTCCCGCACCTCGTCGTCGGAGAGGCCGAGGCCCGCGCTCTTCTCCCGTACGACTGCCGCCGCCCGGTCGACCGCCTCGCCGAGCAGGTCGACCAGCCGGATCGTCTCGCCCTCGCGGGTCTTGAACGGCTTGCCGTCCTTGCCCAGCACCGTGCCGAACGGCAGCTGCCGCGCCGCGTCCTCCGGCAGCCAGCCCGCCCGCCGCGCGGTCTCGAAGACCATCCGGAAGTGCAGCGCCTGCCGCGCGTCCACCACGTACAGCAGGGTGTCGGCGCGCAGCGTGCCGATCCGGTCGCGGATCGCGGCGAGGTCGGTGGCGGCGTACCCGAAGCCGCCGTCGGACTTCTGCACGATCAGCGGGGTGGGCGTGCCGTCGGGGCCCTTCACGTCGTCGAAGAACACGCACAGCGCGCCCCCGGAGCGCACGGCGACGCCCGACTCCTCCAACTCCTTGACGACCTGCCGCAGATCGTCGTTGTACGCGCTCTCGCCGAGGGTGTCCTCGTCGCGGATCTCGACGTCCAGCAGTTCGTACACGCCCTGGAAGTAGATCTTCGACTCGTCGACGATCTTGTGCCAGAGCGCGAGCGTCTCCTCGTCGCCGCCCTGGAGCCGCGCGACCCGGTCCCGGGCCCGCGTCTTGAACTCCGCGTCGCTGTCGAAGAGCGCGCGGGACGCCTTGTAGAGCCGGTTCAGCCGGGCCATCGCGGCCTCGCCCTCACCGGTCGCCCCGGCCGCGTCGGAGCTGTGGTCCAGCTCCTGCGGGTGCTCGATCAGGTACTGGATGAGCATGCCGAACTGCGTGCCCCAGTCCCCGATGTGGTGCCGCCGTACGACCTTCTCGCCCCGGTGCTCCAGGATCTGCACCAGCGCGTCCCCGATGACCGTCGACCGCAGGTGGCCGACGTGCATCTCCTTCGCGACGTTCGGCTGCGAGTAGTCGATGACGGTCGTGCCGGGGTGCTCGGCGTACGGCACGCCCAGCCGCTCGTCGGCGGCGCGCGCGGCGAGCGTACGGGTGAGGGCGGCGTCGCCGACCGTGATGTTGAGGAAGCCGGGGCCCGAGACCTCGACGCCGGTGATCTCGTCGTTCTCCGGCAGGGCCGCGGTGACGCGCGCGGCCAGCTCCCGCGGGTTGCCCTTCAGCCGCTTGGCGAGGGCGAGCATGCCGTTGGCCTGGAAGTCCGCCCGGTCGCTCCGGCGCAGCAGCGGATCGGCGCCCGCCGCTTCCGGCACGGCGGCCGAGAGGGCGTGCGCGAGGCGCTGGTGGACCGTGGCGGCGAGGGAGGGGACCGAGGCCATGGGCTGCTTACCGTTCCGTCGGGTGCTCAGGATGTTCGGGGTGCTTCCGAAGGGCCCCGCACGCGGGCCGTGCGAATCCCGCGCGGAGAGTGGGGCAGAGGCAAGTATCCCACGGCCCGCATCCCCTTTTCCGGATGGGAGAATGGGGCCGCCGGCCCTCAGGCCGGGCGAGGACCACGAGCGAGAGAAGGAAGTACCGGACGTGGCAGAGACCACCCCCGAGGCCGACTGGGTATCCCGTATCGCCGATGACGTCATCGCCGAGGCGGAGCGCCGCGCCCCGGGGAAACCCGTCGTCTGCGCGTCGGGGCTCAGCCCCTCCGGCCCCATCCACCTGGGCAACCTGCGCGAGGTGATGGTCCCGCACCTGGTCGCGGACGAGATCCGGCGGCGGGGCGTGCCCTGCGACCACCTGATCTCCTGGGACGACTACGACCGCTTCCGCAAGGTGCCCGCGGGCGTCGACGGGGTGGACGGCGCCTGGCAGGAGCACATCGGGAAGCCGCTGACGTCCGTGCCCGCGCCGCACGGCAGCCCGCACCCGAACTGGGCCGAGCACTTCAAGTCCGCCATGACGGAGTCCCTCGCCGCGCTCGGTGTCCAGCACCGGGGGATCAGCCAGACGGAGATGTACACCTCCGGCGCCTACCGCGAGCAGATCCTCTTCGCGATGCGCGAGCGCGCCCGTATCGACGCGGTCCTCGACCGCTACCGCACGCTGGACCAGGCCGCGCAGGGCGGGCAGTCCGGTGGTGGGCAGTCCGGTGGCGCCAAGGCCGGGAAGAAGCCGCAGCAGAAGCAGCAGAAGCCGCAGGACGCCGCCGAGGTGGAGGCCGCCGAGGGGTCCGGCGCGGCCGACGAGGACGACGGTTCGGGCGGCGGCGGCTACTACCCGTACAAGCCCTACTGCACCGTCTGCGCCCGCGACCTCACCACCGTCACCGGCTACGACGACGACAGCACCGAGCTGACGTACCTGTGCGCCTGCGGCCACGGCGAGACGGTGCTGCTGTCCGAGCACCGGCACGGCAAGCTCGTCTGGAAGGTCGACTGGCCGATGCGCTGGGCGTACGAGGGCGTGACCTTCGAGCCGAGCGGCGTGGACCACCAGTCGCCGGGCTCGTCGTTCGTCGTCGGCGGGCAGCTCGTACGGGAGGTCTTCGGCGGCGAGCAGCCGATCGGCCCGATGTACGCCTTCGTCGGCATCAGCGGCATGGCGAAGATGTCCAGCTCGAAGGGCGGCGTGCCGACCCCGGCCGACGCGCTGGAGATCATGGAGGCGCCGCTGCTGCGCTGGCTGTACGCGCGCCGCCGCCCCAACCAGTCGTTCAAGGTCGCCTTCGACCAGGAGATCCAGCGCACGTACGACGAGTGGGACGCGCTCGTCCGCAAGATCGCGGACGGTGCCGCGCAGCCCGCGGACATCGCGGCGCACTCGCGCGCGTCCGGTACGGCGGAGGGCCGACTGCCCGTGACGCCGCGCCCGTTGCCGTTCCGTACGCTCGCCTCGGTCGCGGACGTCACGGCGGGTGCCGAGGAGCAGACGTTGCGCATCCTCGGCGAGCTGGACCCGGCCGACCCGGTGCGCTCCCTCGACGAGTGCCGCCCCCGACTGGACCGCGCGGAGCGCTGGACGGCCACGCAGGTGCCGGAGGAGCAGCGCACGCGCGTACGGGAGACGCCGGACGCGGAGCTGCTCGGCTCGCTGGACGACGAGGGGCGCGAGGCGCTGCGGCTGCTGCTGGCGGGGCTGGACGACAACTGGTCGCTGGACGGGCTGACCGGCCTGGTCTACGGCGTGCCGAAGGTGCGCGCGGGGCTCGCCCCGGACGCGAAGCCGACGCCTGAACTCAAGGCGGCGCAGCGCGCGTTCTTCGTGCTGCTGTACCGGCTGCTGGTCGGCCGGGACACCGGGCCGCGGCTGCCGACGCTGCTGCTCGCGGTGGGCGCGGAGCGGGTGCGGACGCTGCTGGGCGGCTGACGGCCGTACGGGGTGTGGCGGCGGGCGGCCCGCGTACGGGTCAGCCCGCCATGCCCATCTCGGTGCGGTAGCGCTCGCGGATCTCGTGCAGGTACGTGCGCAGGTACGCCTCGCTGAGCAGGTTGCCGTGCGCGTCGGTGACACCATGGCTCTCGTTCAGGGCGATCGCGAGCTGCCGGGCGTTGGGGAAGTCGGAGCGGGCGGCGGCGTAGTCGCGGTAAGCCTGGAAGTAGAAGTCCTCGCGCGTGACCCCGTCCGGTATGCCGACGGGCTCGGTCTCCGCCGGGTCGGCCACGGGTACGGGCTCCGGCTCCGGTCTCGGCTCGGGCGCCGGTACGGGCTCGGGCGCGGGACCGTACGACTCCGCCCGCTGCGCCGGGAGTTGGGGTTCGAGGAACAGCCCGTCCCGTTCCCGGGGTGCGGCCTCCACGGGCGGCGCGTCCACGGGCGCGTACGCGCCGTGCGTGGCGGCGCCGTTGAGCGGCGCGTTGGCGTTGCCGAGCGCGCGGACGCGGCCCGGCCCCACGGGGACCGTCACGCGCGGGGTGCCGCCGGTGGGCGCGTACGCCTCGGCGGTGTACGCCTCCGCCGCGTACGCCGGGTCGGGCGCGGGCTCGTGGAGGCCGGGGCCGCGGGTGGGCTGGGCCGCGTGGCGCGGTCCGGAGGCACCGGCGGGCGGGCGCGCGGGGCCGTCCGCGTCGCCGACGCCCGCCGTGTCCGCCGCCTCCGGCGCCGGGTCCCGTACGTCCGCCGCCTCCGCCTCCCGTACCGCCGACTCCCCGTCACGGGAGGTCCGTTCACCCTCCCCGGCCGCGGCGCCGAGCGCCCCCGCCGCCGTACCCGCGCCCGAACCGGGCAGCAGGACCGGCGGCTTGATGCCCGCCGCCGCCAGCCCGGCGGGGCCGGTCTCGGCGAGCGGCACGCCGTAGCGCGCCAGCCGCAGCGGCATCAGCGACTCGACGGGCGCCTTGCGCCGCCAGCCGCGACCGTAACGGGCGTGCAGCCGCGCCTCGTACACCAGCCGGTCCTGCTCCATCCGGATCACCTGGTCGTAGCTGCGCAGCTCCCACAGCTTCATGCGGCGCCACAGCCGGAACGTGGAGGGGAACGCGAGCAGCCAGCGCGAGACCCGTACGCCCTCCATGTGCTTGTCGGCGGTGATGTCCGCGATCCGCCCGACGGCGTGCCGCGCGGCCTCGACCGCGACGACGAACAGGACGGGGATCACCGCGTGCATCCCGACGCCCAACGGGTCGGGCCAGGCCGCCGCGCCGTTGAAGGCGATCGTGGCGGCCGTCAGCAGCCAGGCGGTCTGCCGCAGCAGCGGGAAGGGGATGCGTATCCAGGTGAGGAGCAGGTCGAGCGCGAGGAGCACCACGATGCCCGCGTCGATGCCGATCGGGAAGAACGGCGCGAAGTCGCCGAAGCCCTTCTTCTCGGCGAGGTCGCGCACGGCGGCGTACGAACCGGCGAAGCCGATCCCGGCGATCACGACCGCGCCGGAGACGACGACGCCGATCAGTATTCGGTGCGTACGGGTCAGTTGTACGGCCTGCACTGGACTTGTCCCCACCCTCGGAAGTCGGCGGCGCCAAGCCTGGCACACGCGTCAAGGTCCCGGGTGACGGAGCCGCCCCGTGACGGCGAACCGCCGTACGCACGGGGCGGGTTGACGGGTGCACGGGGCGGGTCGACGTACGGCGACCCGCCCCGCGCGCCCGTACGCCGCGCCGTCACTTGACGGCCGAGACCGCCTCCCGGGCGATCTTCTCGCCGCTCTTCTTCAGTTCGTCCGCGCCCGGCAGGTCCGCGCCCTCGAAGCCGGTGCCCTCGTAGTCGACGGTGACGACGACGTTGTACGTACGGACGACGGTGCGGTTGACGCGGTACTCCTGGTCCTTCTTCTTCGTCTCGTAGCCGATCGAGACGCCCTCCTGGCCGATGCCGGAGACCGGCGACTCCTTGGCCTTCTTGTTGTCCTCGTCGCCGCTGACCGCCCCGGCCTCCTGCTTCAGGAACCGGCCCGCCTGGGTGTCGCCCGAACCGAGCGAGGCACCCGACTCGTACCGCTTCAGGGAGACGGTCAGCGCGCGGTAGTCCGCGTCGTTCTTGCCGCTGCCGCCGCTCCACAGGCAGGAGCCGTAGCTCTCGGTGTCGGTCGACGCGAGGTTCTTGCCCTTGTCGTCGGCGCCCGGCACCACGTCCTCGACGGTGCCCTTCGGCAGCGTCTTGCACGGGTCCGGCAGCTGCTTGAACTTGACCGGGGCCGCGCTCGCCGACTTCGACGGCGTCGGGGCCTTGGACTCGTCGCCGCCGCCCTCGTCGCCGCCGGAGTCGTCCGAGGAACAGCCCGCGAGCAGCAGCACGGGTACGGCTACGGCGGCGCAGGCGATCTTCCGGGCCAGGCGCGTGTCGAATCGGTGCATGGTTCCTTCGCTTCCGGGTGTTCTCAGGGCTCGTCGCTCGCCGGGCCCTCGCGGTGCACGGTACGCGGCCGGGTCGGGCGGCGCGGCGGGTCCCCGCGCGTACGCCCGGCCGCCGACCGTCAGTCGTCGTCGAACCGGGCGGCCAGCTGCCGCGCCAACTCCTGCGCGCGCTCCTGGAGTTCGACGCCGTCCGGAGTGCGGCGCTCGTCCGCGACGGACTGGGTGTACTCGACGGTGACCAGGACGTTCGCCCGGCGGAACACGAGTTGGACGTCCCGGTGGGTGGCCCGGCCGCTCTTGGCGCTCACCAACTCGTCCGCGATGAAGGCGGCGTCACCGATGCCGTCGAGCGTACGGGAGGGCTCCGGCTCCTCCGGGTCCGGCGAACCGGACGGGTCGTCGGTCGGGGAGGGGGAGCCGGAGGGGGAGTTGCCGTCCTCGGCGTCCCCGTCGCCGGTCCCGCCGTCGCCGTCCCCGTCGCCCTTCGGGCCGCCGTCCACGGCTTCGCCCGCCTTGCCGCCCTCGGGGGTGGCGCCGCCGGGGTCCGGGGAGGCGTCGGCGCCCTTGCCGCCGTCGTCCGTACCCTCGTCGCCGTCCGCGTCCGCGTCCGCGTCGTCGCTCGCGGACGGGTCGTCCTCCAGGCTGATCCCGGCCTTCTCGGCCCGCTCCGCGTAGAGCACGTCCGTCTGCTCGTCGTCGCCCACGGTCGGGTCGTACGACACCACCCGCTCGAAGTCCACGGTGAGATGCCTGCTGCCGAGGCTCGTCGCGCTCTGCCAGGTGCATCCGGCGCGGCGGTCCGTGTCGTACGTGACGGTCGCCTCGCCCTCGAACGGCGACGGGGGCGTGCTGCTCCCCAGCCCCCCGTCGTCGTCGGCGGCGGACTCGGCGCCGGGCAGCATCTTCTCCAGCGTCTCGCGGCTCACCTCACCGCACGGTTCGGGCAGCGTGCGGTACCGGCCGGGCCGCGCGTCGGGCTCCGCCGCGCTCGTGCCGCCCGGCTTGGTGTCACCGCCGCCGGAGTCGGAGTCGGACGAACCGGTGCAGGCGCTCAGGCCGCCGGTCAGTACGACCACCAGCCCCGCGCCGGTCAGGAACGTCCTTGCCCTCCGCCGCACCGGTCGCCTCCTGGAGTCGAAAACGTGTTGTCCCCGGGAGGGGGCAACGGAACACAATGTCTATCGCACGCACCGCACGGCCGTCCGGTCCCGTGACGCCTATGTTGCGCGAAGTCCGGCTTTTCCTTTTCGGACGTATCCCGGTCGCGTGCGGTTCTGTCGACCGTTCGCACGCGGATTCTCACGCGTGTTCACGCGGGTCTCACATGGGGGGAGTCGAGCACGATGCCGTACACGGAGGTTCCGGGAGCCCGGGTCCCGATCCGGATGTGGGCCGACCCCGGCACGGTGGAGGACGGGGCGATGCAGCAGCTGCGCAACGTCTCCACCCTGCCCTGGATCAAGGGCCTCGCGGTCATGCCCGACGTGCACTACGGCAAGGGCGCGACGGTCGGCTCCGTCATCGCCATGCACGGCGCGGTGTGTCCCGCCGCCGTCGGCGTCGACATCGGCTGCGGCATGTCCGCCGTACGGACGTCGCTGACGGAGAACGACCTGCCCGGCGACCTGTCCCGGCTGCGTACGCGCATCGAGCAGGCGATCCCCGTCGGCCGCGGCATGCACGACGACGCGGTGGACCCGGGGCGGCTGCACGGGTTCCCGACCGCGGGCTGGGACGACTTCTGGGGCCGCTTCGACGGGGTGGCGCAGGCGGTGCGGTTCCGCCGGGAGCGGGCCACGAAGCAGATGGGGACGCTCGGCTCGGGCAACCACTTCTGCGAGGTGTGCGTCGACACGACCGGCGCCGTCTGGCTGATGCTGCACTCCGGTTCGCGGAACATCGGCAAGGAGCTGGCCGAGCACCACATCGGCGTCGCGCGCGGCCTCCCGCACAACCAGGGCCTCGTCGACCGCGACCTCGCGGTGTTCGTGGCGGACACCCCGCAGATGGCGGCGTACCGGCACGACCTGTTCTGGGCGCAGGAGTACGCCCGGCACAACCGCGCCGTCATGATGGGCCTCCTCCAGGACGTCGTGCGGAAGGAGTTCCGGAAGGCGAAGCCGACGTTCGAGTCCGTCATCTCCTGCCACCACAACTACGTGGCGGAGGAGCGGTACGACGGCCTGGACCTGCTCGTCACCCGCAAGGGCGCCATCCGCGCGGGCAGCGGCGACTACGGGATCATCCCCGGCTCCATGGGCACCGGCTCGTACATCGTGAAGGGCCTCGGCAGCGCCGACTCGTTCAACTCCGCATCGCACGGCGCCGGGCGGCGGATGAGCCGCAGCGCGGCGAAGCGGCGGTTCACCGCCCGCGACCTGGAGGAGCAGACGCGGGGCGTGGAGTGCCGGAAGGACACGGGCGTCGTGGACGAGATCCCGGGCGCGTACAAGCCCATCGAGCAGGTCATCGACCAGCAGCGGGACCTCGTCGAGGTGGTCGCGAAGCTGAAGCAGGTCGTCTGCGTGAAGGGCTGAAGGGCTGAAGGGCTGAGGGTTGTACGGGGGCCGGGGCACGCGCACCGGCCCCCGTACGGCTCAACCCTCCCGGTGCACCTTCGTGTTGGACGCCTGTGCCCGCGGGCGTACGACGAGCAGGTCCACGTTCACGTGCGGCGGCCGGGTCACCGCCCAGCCGACGGTGTCCGCGACGTCCTCGGCCGTCAGCGGCGCGGCCACGCCCTCGTACACCTTCGCGGCCCGCGCCTCGTCGCCGCGGAAGCGCGTCAGCGCGAACTCGTCCGTCCGCACCATGCCCGGCGCGATCTCCACGACGCGTACGGGATGGCCGCACAGCTCCAGCCGCAGCGTCTCCGCGAGGACGTGCGCGCCGTGCTTCGCGGCGGCGTAGCCCGCGCCGCCCTCGTACGTGCCGTGGCCCGCCGTGGAGGACAGCACGACCACCGTGCCCTCGTCGGTGGGGGACGCGGCCAGCGCGGGCAGCAGCGCCTGCGTCACGTGCAGCACGCCGAGCACGTTCACCTCGTACATCCGCCGCCAGTCGGCCGGGTCGGCCGTCGCGACGGGGTCCTGGCCGAAGGCGCCGCCCGCGTTGTTGAGCAGTACGTCGCACCGGTCGAGCCCGGCGGCGAAGGCGTCCACGGCGGCGCGGTCGGTGACGTCGAGGGCGTACGCCTCGGCCCGGTGCCCGTCCCGTACCAGCTCCGCCGCCAGCGCCTCGACGCGGTCCGCCCGGCGCGCGGTGAGGACGACGCGGAAGCCCTCGGCGGCGAGGCGCCGGGCGGAGGCCGCACCGATACCGCTGCTGGCCCCGGTGATGACTGCGGTACGTGTGGAGGTCATGCCCGCAGCGTACGTGCGCCACCGGGGCCGGTGCGCGGGCCGGGCGCCCCGTACGACCCGCCCCGTACGCCCGCTTACGTACCGCCCCGACCCGCGACCGTCACGAAACCGTGAGGTCCCGACGGCGGCAATCCGGCCACGGCCGGGCCCCGTCGCGGGGGATCGCGGATACCCTGCCACACCAGCCGGGCGCCGCCGGGCTCCCTCCGGGAGAGCTCCGACGCCCGGTCCCGGCGCCGAGGTGCCGGGAGGAACCGGGCCGCCACGCCCGGAGACAGGACGAAGGGGACGGGTCCGCCGTACGTCGGTCGCCCCGGGCAACCGCCGCCTGCCGCAGGGCATGCGGTGGGCGAGGTCGGGTAGCGGCCCACAGGACCCAACTCCATAAGGGAATGAAGGAAAGGTCGAAACGTGCAGAACAAACGGGAGGAAAGGGAGTCGAGAGGCGGCGCGCCGCCGGCCCCGGACGACACCGGTCACAGTGCCGCCGCCGCTCCCCGGACGGACAAGATCGTCTTCGGTGTCACGGCGGCACTGACACTCGGGTTCATCGTGTGGGGAGCGGTCGCGACCGACTCCCTCGAGAGCGCGTCGACCTCGATGCTCGAAGGCGTGATGAAGAACGCGGGCTGGGCGTTCGTCCTGGCGGCGTCCGGGTTCGTGGTCTTCTCGCTGTGGCTGGCCTTCAGCCGCTACGGCCGCATCACCCTCGGCAAGGAGGGTGAGGAGCCGGAGTTCAAGACCGTCTCGTGGGTCGCGATGATGTTCAGCGCGGGCATGGGCATCGGCCTGATGTTCTACGGCGTGAGCGAGCCGCTGACGCACTACACCTCGCCGCCGCCGGGCACCAACCCGCCGGACTCCGGCGCCAAGATGGAAACGTCGATGGCGACGACGCTGTTCCACTGGACGCTCCACCCGTGGGCGATCTACGCGGTGGTCGGCCTGGCGATCGCGTACAGCGTGTTCCGCCGCGGCAGGCGCCAGACGATCAGTGCCGTCTTCACCCCGCTCATCGGGGAGAAGAACGCCAACGGCCCGATCGGCCGCGCCATCGACATCCTCGCGATCTTCGCGACCCTCTTCGGCTCCGCCGCGTCGCTGGGCCTCGGCGCCCTCCAGATCGGCAGCGGCATCGAGGAGGTCAACTGGATGTCGGACGTCAGCACCGGCGTCCTCGTGGTGATCATCGCCGTGCTGACCGCGGCGTTCATCCTGTCCGCCGTGTCCGGTGTGGCCAAGGGCATCCAGTGGCTGTCCAACATCAACATGGTGCTGGCCGGGCTGCTGGTCGTCTTCCTCTTCGTGGCCGGTCCGACGGTCCTGATGCTGGACCTGATCCCCACCTCGCTCGGCGCGTTCCTCGGCGACCTGCCGCAGATGGCGTCCCGTACGGAGGCGAGCAGCGGCGAGGACATCCTGACGTGGCTGTCCGGCAACTCGATCTTCTACTGGGCGTGGTGGATCTCCTGGACGCCCTTCGTCGGCATGTTCATCGCGCGCATCAGCCGCGGCCGTACGATCCGCCAGTTCGTCGGCGGCGTCATCCTCGTGCCCAGCACCGTCAGCCTGGTCTGGTTCGCGATCTTCGGCGGTACGGCGATGCACCTGGAGGCGGGCGGCGCGAAGCTGACCGAGGCGGGCACCGTCGAGGGGCAGCTGTTCGCGGTGCTCCGCGAGTACCCGATCTCCGGGTTCACCTCGCTGATCGTCATGATCCTCGTCGGCATCTTCTTCGTCTCCGGCGCGGACGCGGCCTCCATCGTGATGGGGACCCTGTCGCAGGAGGGCACGATGGAGCCGAGCCGCCCCGTCGTCATCTTCTGGGGCGTCCTGACCGGCGCGGTCGGCGCGATCATGCTGCTCATCGGGGACGGTGGTGACAAGGCGCTGGAAGGGTTGAAGAACCTCACCATCCTCGCCGCGGTGCCGTTCACGCTCGTGATGGTCGGACTCTGCGTGGCCCTCATGCGCGACCTGCGGCGCGACGCGCTGATCCTGCGCAGCGAGATGGGCGAGGAGGCCGTCGAGATGGCGGTCATCGCCGGACACACGCAGTACGACGGCGACTTCGAGATCCGGATCGGTCCGGGCAGCGACGTCGACCTCGAAGAGGTACGGCAGATCGCCGACGAGGCGCTGCTCAAGGCCGAGGAGGCCGCCGTCAACGGGAACGGCGCCGTACCGGACGACGCGTCCGACAGCGGCACCCGTTCCGGCGACGCCGAGCCCGTCAAGGCTGGGTCGGGCACCGACAAGGCCGCGCCGGACGCCGAGGCGGGCGTCGGCAAGGAGTGACCCGCACGGCGTGACCCGCACGGAGTGACCGGCCGGGAGTGACCGGCGGGTCACGCCGGGCAGGTCACGACGGACAGCGGCGCCCCGCCGCGGCCCCCGGTCCGGGAGTTCAGGACACGGGGTCCGAGGCGGGGCGCTGTGCGCGTTTACGGGCCCAGAACGCCTTCTGCGCCAGCAGCGTCAGCGTCCCGGCGAGAAGGATGCCGACGAGGTTCACGCCCAGCTGGAGCATCGCGCGGCCGCCGTCGGCCAGTTCGCCGTAACCGAGGGCCAGCGCGGCGAAGGCCGCCGCCGGTACGGTCGTCACCGAGATCGCCACGCCTAGCAGCGCGCCGGACTTCGCGGACGTCAGGGAGAGGATGCCCGCCACCCCGGCGAGCATCGCCACCACCAGTGACATCGCGTCCGGGTGCCACACGAAGTCGCTCACCGGGTGCGGCGCCGTGAAGTCCTCCTCGGAGAACAGCCCGAGCCCGTCCAGCACCACGCTGAACACGCCGGTCGCCGCCATCGCGAAGAGGAAGCCCACCACCAGCGCCGTCAGCGAGCTGAACGCCAGCCGGGGCAGCCGCCGCACCACGCTCGTACAGACCCCCGCGAGCGGACCGAACTCCGGCCCGACGACCATCGCCCCGACGAGCAGGATCGCGCTGTCCAGCATCACGCCGCACGCGGCGAGCATCGTCGCCACCGTGAGGAACGCCAGGTAGGTGATGGAGAGTTGGGACTCCTCGTGCGTCTCCTCCGTCAGCGACTCCCACAGCACGGCGTCCACGCCCTCGCCCGGCGCGTCCACCTTCGCCTGCTCGGCCCGGTCGGACAGGCTCAGCTCCACCTCGTCGACGGCGACGCAGCCGTCCTCCGGCAGCCCCGACGCGCGCAGCTCCGCCAGCAGGTCGTCCGCCGCCTCCCGCGCGACGTCGCACATGACGACGTCGCCGGGCGGCGTACGGGCGGCGCCGGGGAACACGGCGAGGTGCGTGGTGCCGACGGTGCCCTCCAGCAGGGCGACGACGGCCTCGGTACGGTCCACGGGCGCGATGATGCGCAGATGCAGCATGCCGCGAAGACTAGGCGGTGTCGTACGGGCGGTGCCGGTGAGGCCGGTCCTAGGGGCCGCGCGAGGTCAACCGGCGTACGGGGAACGGCAGTTCCGGCGGGCGCCGGGCCACGGGCGCCCGGCCGTCAGCTGTGCTCGCACATCCGGTCCGCCGTGGCCGCCGGGTTGCCGTTGGCGCTGCCGAACGCCGACGCGTTCTCCTTGAACTCGCGGTACAGGTCGCCGTCCGGCACGACCTCCACCAGGCCGCCGCCCTCGTCGGACCACACCGGGTAGTCGGCCTGCCGGTACTCCAGGTCCGTGTACGCGGACAGCACGTCCTTCAGGCCCGCCTTCTGGTCGTTGAACATGGAGTGGCTGCCGAAGCCCACGAACACCCGCGGGTACTCCCGGCCGAGACCCGCGCTCGTACGGTCCCCGTTCCAGCTCTCCGCCTCGTCCCACGACGCGTGCCGGTGCTTGCCGTGCGCGCTCAGCAGCAGGTCGGAACGGGTCCACCGGTCGCCGTCCCGCTTCCACACGACGTCCACGTGCTCGAAGTCGTGCGGGTGCCCGGACGGCTTGAAGCCGCTGCTGGCCTGGTAGATGGTGTAACTGGCGCGGATCTCCGCGTCATCGCACCGCTTCGCCGTGAAGAACGTCGGGAAGTCCGCGCCGTGCGGGGCGCAACCGCCGTCGCTGTCCGGCCAGTTCTGGAGCGTGCCCTTCTTCGGCCGGCCCTCGGAGTCGAACGGGTCCTCGGGCCAGCACGGGTCGTTGCTGTTGGCGCGCGGGAAGTTCCACTGCGGCGCGGAGGCGCGCGCCAGATCCTGGGGCGAAGTGCCGCCCGGCTGCGGCTCGTCGGCCCGGCCGACGCCGCCGAGCAGCAGGCTCCCGGCGAGGCCGAGCGCCGCGGCAGCCGCGAGCGCGGCGTGCGGCGTCGTGCGGTGCGCGGTCGTGCGCTGCGCGCTCGTACGGTGCGGGGTGCGCTTCGACACGTCCGGCCTCCAGGGCGTCGTCCCCGCCGCCCACGGCGGGCGACCGGTGCCGGGGACACGCTAGACCGGCGGACACGCTCCGGGCCAGGGCACGCCCGTACCCGTACACCGCGCAGGGAAGCCCCGGTAAGGAGTCGGGGAGGCGTCAGGGCCAGACCAGGCAGTACGCCTGGTGGCCGTTGAGGTGGAGGCGTTCGGAGAAGTCCTGCCACTCGTGCAGCAGCCGGTAGACGTTGAACGCGTCCTGCGGTCCCGAACGGTCGGGCACCGTGGACCAGATGAACGCCGCCGCGCCGACGGACTCCTCACCGATGCCGCGCAGCGGGTCGACCACGGTCATGGGGAGCTTCACCACCGCGTAGTCCGGGTGCAGCACGACCAGTTCGAGCGGGGGGACGCGGTAGAGGGGTATGCCCTCGATGCCGGTGAGGACCATCGCGGCCATCGTCTCCGGCTTGATCTTGGTGAACATGCCGTGCCCCAGCTCGTCACCGCCCAGCTCCTCCGGGCGCATCGAGATGGGGACCCGGGCGGCGGTGGCGCCGTCCGGCGCGCCGAAGTACTTGTAGGTCACCCCCACTCGGCCGCCACCCTCGCTGTTCCCTGTTCCCGCCGCCGCTCCGGTCACCGGCTCGCGTCGCTGCTGCCGGGCCGCCGCGTCCCGCCGGTGCCGCCCGCCCCGCGCGCGTTCGGGCTCGAGGTCCCCGGTCCCCTCGCCCAGTCCGCCACCGCGCTTCATGTCACCACCCGACCACTCGCGGCTCGCGCCGCGCAACCCGATCATCGTGTCAGAGACCTCCCCCCGCAGACGTCTGTGAAACGCCCGGCGGCGGAAGCGCGTACGGCTCTGACACCATGGCCCCGTGACCTACTCGTTCGATGCCCCAGTATCGCAGTCGCTGTTCGACCGTGCCGCCGTGGTGACGCCCGGAGGCGTGAACTCTCCGGTCCGCGCGTTCCAGGCCGTGGGCGGTACGCCCCGGTTCATGGCGTCCGGTACGGGTCCGTACCTCACCGACGCCGACGGCCGCGAGTACGTGGACCTCGTCTGCTCCTGGGGCCCGATGATCCTCGGGCACGCGCACCCCGAAGTGACCGCGGCCGTACGGGAGGCGGTGTCGCGCGGCACGTCGTTCGGCACGCCCGGCGCGGACGAGGTGGCGCTCGCCGAGGAGATCGTGGCCCGGGTCGCGCCCGTCGAGCGGGTACGGCTCGTCTCCAGCGGCACCGAGGCGACGATGTCCGCGATCCGGCTGGCGCGCGGCTTCACGGGACGCACGAAGATCGTCAAGTTCGCCGGGTGCTACCACGGCCACGTCGACGCCCTCCTCGCCGCCGCCGGCTCCGGGGTGGCGACGCTCGGGCTGCCGGACACCCCCGGCGTCACGGGCGCGCAGGCCGGGGACACGCTCGTGCTGCCGTACAACGACCTCGACGCCGTACGCGCCGCGTTCGCCGCGCACCCCGGCGAGATCGCCTGCGTGATCACCGAGGCGGCGGCGGGGAACATGGGCGTCGTGCCGCCGGTCGACGGCTTCAACGCGGGCGTACGGGAGCTGTGCCGCGCCGACGGCGCGCTCTACGTCTCGGACGAGGTCATGACCGGCTTCCGCGTCGACCGCGCGGGCTGGTACGGGCTGGACGGCGTGACGCCGGACCTGATGACGTTCGGCAAGGTGATGGGCGGCGGCTTCCCCGCCGCGGCCTTCGGCGGGCGCCGCGACATCATGGACCAACTGGCCCCGGCCGGGCCGGTGTACCAGGCGGGCACCCTCTCCGGGAACCCGGTCGCCACCGCCGCGGGCGTCGCGCAGCTGCGGCTGCTGGACGACGCGGCGTACGCGGCCCTGGACGCCACGTCCGCGCGGCTGCGGGCGCTGGTCACCGAGGCGCTGGCGAAGGAGGGCGTGGCGCACCGGGTGCAGACGGCGGGCAGCATGTTCTCCGTCTTCTTCACCGACGCGCCCGTACGGGACTACGCGGCGGCGAAGACCCAGGAGGCGTTCCGCTACACGGCGTTCTTCCACGCGATGCTCGCCCGGGGCGTGTACCTGCCGCCGTCCGCCTTCGAGTCGTGGTTCGTCTCGACGGCGCTCGACGAGCGCGCCGTCGAGCGCGTCGCGGACGCGCTCCCGGCCGCAGCCCGCGCCGCCGCGGAGGCGGTCGCGTGAGCGGCGACGGCGCGGACGCGGAGCGGGGGACGACGGGCGGGAGCACGGGGAGCACCCCGGACAGGACAGTGGAACAGGGAGGCGCGGAGCGGATGGCGGACGAGAAGACGGTGACCGTCGTGCACGTGCTGCGGCACGGCGAGGTCGAGAACCCGGAGGGCGTGCTGTACGGCAGGCTCCCCGGCTACCACCTCTCCGACCTCGGCCGCCGCATGGCCGACCGGGTCGCCGAGCACCTCGCCGCGCGCGACGTCCGTCACGTCGTCGCCTCCCCGCTGGAGCGCGCGCAGGAGACCGCCGCGCCCATCGCCAAGCAGCACGGCCTGGACACGGCGTCCGACGGGCGGCTGATCGAGGCGGCGAACGTCTTCGAGGGCCGCACCTTCGGCGTCGGTGACGGCGCCCTGCGACGCCCCGCGAACTGGCGGCACCTGCGCAACCCGTTCCGCCCGTCCTGGGGCGAGCCGTACGTCGACCAGGTCGTCCGGATGCGGGCCGCGCTGGACGCCGCCCGGGACGCCGCGTACGGGCACGAGGCGGTGTGCGTCAGCCACCAGCTGCCGATCTGGATCCTCCGCAGCCACGCGGAGAAGCGCCGCCTCTGGCACGACCCGCGCAGCCGCGAGTGCACCCTCGCGTCGCTGACGAGCTTCACGTACCTGGGCGACCGCCTGGTGTCGGTCGGCTACGGCGAACCGGCCCGCGACCTCGTACCGGCCCATCTCCTGCCCGGCGCCAAGCCGGTGCCGGGGGCGAAGGGCCACGGGGCCTGACACGCGTACGGACGCGGGGGCCCGTACGGACGCGACGGTCCGCGCGTACGGGCCCCGTGAACGGTCCGTACACAACGGACAAGGGGGGCGAGCAAGATCCCTCGGACGCCCATGCGAAACTTTTCACATGTTCCGAGTCCGTGCCGCCCGAAGCCGTACGACCCTGCTGGCCGCCGGAGCCGCGGCCGGGGCGCTGCTGCTGGCGGGCTGCGGTGGTGAAGACACCGGTTCGTCGTCCGGCGACACCCAGTTCGTGCAGGGCACCGGCCAGGTGACGACCGTGCCGAAGGGCAAGCGGAAGGCCGTACCGGACATCTCCGGCGAATCCGTGGACGGCGGGGAGCTGAGGCTGTCCGCGTACCGCGGCAAGATCGTCGTGCTGAACGTCTGGGGCTCCTGGTGCGCGCCCTGCCGCGCCGAGGCGCCGCACATGGCGAAGGTCGCGAAGGACACCGAGAGCAAGGGCGTCCAGTTCGTCGGCATCAACACCCGCGACCTCGACAAGGCCAACGCCAAGGCGTTCGAGCGCGGTTACGGCATCGACTACCCGAGCCTGTACGACCCCAGCGGCAAGCAGATCCTCAAGTTCCCCGAGAACAGCCTCTCCCCGCAGACCATCCCCTCCACGCTGGTCCTCGACCGCGACGGGAAGATCGCCGTCCGCGCGCTCAAGGAACTGGGCGAGGACGATCTGCGCGCCATGCTCGACCCCCTGATCGACGAGAAGTGACCGGGGCGTGGACCGGGCCATGAACGCACTCGCGGCCACCGGCGTGAACGAGACGGTGCTCAGCGGATCGCTGCCGCTGGCACTGCCGATCGCGGTCCTCGGCGGCCTCGTGTCGTTCTTCTCCCCGTGCGTGCTGCCGCTCGTACCGGGCTACCTCAGTTACGTCACCGGGGTCAGCGGTACGGACCTCGCGGACGCCCGGCGCGGGCGGATGTTCCTCGGCTCGGCGCTGTTCGTCCTCGGCTTCACCGCCGTCTTCGTGTCGGGCGGCGCCCTCTTCGGCGGCTTCGGCGGGACGCTCCAGGAGCACCGCAAGGACATCGCGAAGGTGCTGGGGGCGCTGACGATCCTGATGGGCCTCGCGTTCATGGGCGTCATGTCGCGCTTCACCTCGCGGGAGTTCCGCTTCCACAGGAAGCCCGCGATGGGCCTGGCGGGTGCGCCGATGCTCGGCGTGCTCTTCGGCATCGGCTGGACGCCGTGCATCGGGCCCACGCTCGCGGCGGTGCAGACCCTGGCGCTCACCGAGGCGAGCGCGGCGCGCGGGGCGCTGCTCACGGTGGCGTACTGCCTCGGCCTCGGCGTGCCGTTCGTCGTCGCGGCGGTCGCCTTCCGGCGCACGCTGGGCGCGTTCGGCTGGGTGAAGCAGCACTACGTGTGGGTGATGCGGCTCGGCGGCGGGATGCTCGTCGTGGTGGGCGTGCTGCTGGTGACGGGGGCCTGGGACAGGATCGTTTACGAGATGCAGGTGTGGTCGTCCGACTTCACCGTGGGGATCTGAGCGCGATGAGCGATGACGTGACCAAGGGCCGCGGCGACTCCTCCGTGGCCGTCGAGGAGACGGCGGCGGACGGCGACGCGGCGGCGGCGGACCGCGAGGTACGTACGGCGGACGGGGAGCCGGGGTCCGGTGGGGACTTGGGCCCCGAGCCGGAGACGGACGCCGGTGAGGACGCGGCCCGTTCGCAGCTGTCCACCGCGCCCGTCGACGACGACGATGCCGCCGCCGACCGGGCGCGGACCGCGGGCGGCGGCTCCTTCGGCGGCGCCCGCGCCCCGGGCCCCGTGGGCGGCGCCCTCTGGCTGGCGCGCGAACTGACCGGCTGGGCGCGGTGGTTCTGGCGCCAGCTGACGTCGATGCGGGTCGCGCTGATCCTGCTGTTCCTGCTCTCCCTCGCGGCCGTGCCGGGCTCGTTGATCCCGCAGACGCCGGTCGACGCCGTCAAGGTCGACGTGTTCAAGCGGCAGCACGACACCGTGGCGCCGCTCTACGAGAAGCTCCAGCTGTTCGACGTCTACACCTCGGTGTGGTTCTCCGCGATCTACATCCTGCTGTTCGTCTCCCTGGCGGGCTGCATCGTGCCGCGCAGCTGGCAGTTCGTCGGCCAGCTCCGCGCCCGCCCGCCGCGCGCCCCGCGCCGACTGGACCGGATGCCCGCGTACACCACCTGGCACACCGACGCCGCACCCGACCACGTGCGCGACGCCGCCCGTACGCTGCTGGGCGGCAAGCGGTTCCGCGTGCACGCGGAGGGCGACGCGGTCGCCGCCGAGAAGGGCTACCTGCGGGAGGCGGGCAACCTCCTCTTCCACATCGCCCTCATCGTGCTGCTGCTGGCCTTCGCCGCCGGACAGCTGTGGAAGTCCGAGGGCGGCAAGCTGATCATCCAGGGCGACGGCTTCTCCAACACCCTCACCCAGTACGACGACTTCAAGTCCGGCTCCCTCTTCAGCTCCGACGACCTGGACTCCTTCGGCTTCCGGCTGGAGGACTTCACCGCCACGTACGCGAAGGACGGCCCGGACGCGACGACGCCCCGCGACTACCGCGCGGACATCACGTACTGGGAGGGCGCGGACGGCGAGGAGAAGAAGTCCGCGATCGAGATGAACCACCCGCTGGAGGTGGGCGGTTCCAAGGTGTACCTGCTCGCCCACGGCTTCGCGCCGGTCGTCACCGTCAAGGACGGCAAGGGCGACGTCGCGTACCGCGGGCCCGTCGCGTTCCTCCCGCAGGACACCAACCTCACCTCCAGCGGCGTCGTCAAGGTCACCGACTACCGCGACGCGAAGGGCCGCCGGGACCAGCTCGGCTTCCAGGGTTTCTTCGTGCCGACCTTCGGCGGCGCCAACTCCGGCACGATGTTCTCCCAGTCGCCCGAGCTGAACTTCCCGGTGCTCTTCCTCACCGCGTACCGGGGCGACCTGGGGCTGGACTCCGGGCTGGCGCAGAACGTGTACCAGCTCGACACCGACAACATGAAGCAGTTCAAGGCCGACGACGGCCGCGCGCTCGCACAGAAGATCCTCCCCGGCGAGACGATGGAACTGCCGGACGGCGCGGGCTCCCTGAAGTTCGAGGGCGTCAAGCAGTGGGCCAACTTCCAGGTCTCCCACCAGGTCGGCAACGGCTGGGCGCTGGGCGGCGCGCTCGCCGCAGTCGCCGGGCTGGCGGGCTCGCTGTTCATCCAGCGGCGCCGCGTGTGGGTGCGCGCGGTCGCCGGACCCGACGGCCGTACGGTGGTGGAGATGGCCGGACTCGGCCGCAGCGAGTCGGCGCGGCTCCCCGAGGAGCTGTCCGACCTCGCGACGAGCATGCAGGCCGAGGCGCCCGCGGTGGCGGGACCCGCCGACGGGACACCTTCCGACGGGACACCTTCCGACGGAACACCTTCCGAAGACGCTGAAGAAGCTGCTGAAGGAGCAGGCAAGTGACCATCCTCGCTGCCGCACAGAACGAGAATCTCGCCGAGATCAGCAACTACCTGATCTACTCGGCGATGGCCGTCTACGTCCTCGCCTTCTCCGCGCACATCGCGGAGTGGGTCTTCGGCAGCCGCAGCAAGGTCGCCCGTACGGCCGCCGCGCTCACCGCCACGGGCGCCGACTCCGACCCGGACCCGGCCGCCGACACCGCCGCCGCACCGGCCCCGGCCGTGACCGTACGGAAGGGCGGCACCACCTCCGTACTGGAACGGCCCGGCGCCGCCCGCCCCAAGGTCGTCGTACGCTCCGCCGCGGGCCGCCGCGGCGACCTCCCGGACGGGCCCGGCGCGGCGGGCGGCGACGAACAGGGCGACCTGTACGGGCGGGTGGCCGTCTCGCTCACCGTGCTCGCGTTCCTGCTGCACGCGGGCAGCGTGCTGACGCGCTCCCTGTCGGTGGGGCGCGCGCCCTGGGGCAACATGTACGAGTTCTCGACGGCCTTCTCCATGGTCGCCGTGGGCGCGTACCTCGCGTTCCTCCTCGCCCGGAAGGACATCCGCTGGATCGGCCTGCCGCTGATCACCACCGTCCTGCTGGACCTCGGGCTCGCCGTCACCGTGCTGTACACGGAGAGCACGCAGCTGGTGCCCGCGCTCGACTCGTACTGGCTGTGGATCCACGTCTCCCTCGCCATCGTCTGCGGCGCGCTCTTCTACCTCGGCTTCGTCGCCACCGCGCTCTACCTCTTCCGCGACCGCTACGAGACCAAGCTGCTCGCCGGGGAGACCCCCTCGCGCGCGGCCACTTCGGTGCTGGAGCGGCTGCCGTCGGCGTCCTCGCTGGACAAGTTCGCGTACCGGGTGAACGCGGCGGTCTTCCCCTTCTGGACGTTCACGATCGTCGCGGGCGCCATCTGGGCGGGCGACGCCTGGGGCCGCTACTGGGGCTGGGACCCCAAGGAGGTCTGGTCGTTCATCACCTGGGTCGCGTACGCCTGCTACCTGCACGCGCGGGCCACGGCCGGATGGAAGGGGCGCAAGGCCGCCTACCTCGCGCTGGTCGCGTTCGCCTGCTTCCTCTTCAACTACTACGGCGTCAACATCTTCGTGACCGGCAAGCACTCGTACGCGGGCGTCTGAGCCCGGCTGGTCCGGGCCTCGCCGGTCCGGATGTCCCCGGCCTGCGTCCCACCGGTCCGTGGTCCGCGCGCCAAGCGCCCGGCCCCGGTGCCCCGTTCGGGGCCCGGGGCCGGGCGCGTTTCCGGGTGCCGGTGCGGGCGGTCGGGCCCGTGGCCGTCGTCGTGTCGCTCAGGCGCCGGCCGGGGGCGGGGTCTCGTCGGGGCCCTCCTGGCCCGCGTTCCCGCCGTTCCGCCTGCGGCGCGCCTCCTCGTCGTCCTTGATCTTCTTGAGGAACTCCGGGTTGTCGTCCGGAGCCACCCAGCGCCGCTCCTGCGGACTCGTCGCCCCGTACGGCGCGTTCCGCCGCGGGCGGCCGACCGCGAACCACGCCACCGGGCCGACCAGCACCTGCCCGAAGAGCAGCACGATCAGCACCCAGGCCAGCTTCGGCAGCTTCCGCACCTCCGACTCCGGGGTGTTGAGGCAGTCGATGAAGGCGTAGATCCACACCGCCAGGACCAGTAGGAACGGCAGATACCTGAGCATGTGGAGCGCCCCCTGGGTATGAGCGGTTGGCGGCGTGGACAGGCCGAGCGCGGCGGCCGTACAGGGCCAGCGTAACGGCCCCGGAAGGCCATGGCTGATACTGGGGCGTATGGCATACGACGATCTCCGCTCGCTGCTGCGGGCCCTCGACCGCGACGGCGACCTCAAGCGGATCAAGGCGGAGGTCGATCCCCGGCTGGAGATCGGGGAGATCGTCGACCGGGTGCAGAAGGACGGTGGCCCGGCGCTCCTCTTCGAGAACGTACGGGGCACCTCGATCCCGCTGGCCATGAACGTCTTCGGCACCGACCGCCGTCTCCTCAAGGCGCTCGGCCTCGGTTCGTACGAGGAGATCAGCGAGAAGATCGGCGGCCTCCTCAAGCCGGAACTGCCGCAGGGCTTCGTCGGGATGCGCGAGGCGTTCGGGAAGCTCGGCGCGATGGCGCACGTGCCGCCGCGGAAGGTGAAGGAAGGGCCCGTCCAGGACGTCGTCCTCCAGGGCGACGACGTCGACCTCGACGCGCTGCCCGCGCTGTTCACCTGGCCCGAGGACGGCGGGTACTTCTTCAACCTCGGCCTCACGCACACCAAGGACCCGGAGACCGGCGTACGCAACCTCGGCCTCTACCGCCTCCAGCGGCACGACCGGCGCACCATCGGCATGCACTGGCAGATCCACAAGGACAGCCGGAACCACTACCAGGTGGCCGCCCGCCGTGGCGAGAAGCTGCCCGTCGCGATCGCCTTCGGCTGCCCGCCCGCCGTGACGTACGCCGCGACCGCTCCGCTGCCGGGCGACATCGACGAGTACCTCTTCGCGGGCTTCACCCAGGGCAAGCGGATCGAGATGGTCGACTGCAAGACCGTGCCGCTCCAGGTGCCCGCCGCCGCCGAAGTGGTGCTGGAGGGCTGGCTGGAGCCGGGGGAGACGCTGCCGGAGGGGCCGTTCGGCGACCACACCGGCTTCTACACGCCGCAGGAGGACTTCCCCGCGCTCCGCATCGACTGCGTGACCATGCGGAAGCGGCCGCTGCTCCAGTCGATCGTCGTGGGACGGCCGCCGACGGAGGACGGGCCGCTGGGGCGGGCGACGGAGCGCTTCTTCCTGCCCCTGCTCAAGATCATCATCCCGGACATCGTGGACTACCACCTGCCGGAGGCGGGCGGCTTCCACAACTGCATCATCGTCTCGATCGACAAGAAGTACCCCAAGCACGCGCAGAAGATCATGCACGCCATCTGGGGCGCGCACATGCTCTCCCTGGAGAAGCTGATCGTGGTGGTGGACGCCGACTGCGACGTCCACGACCTGCACGACGTCGCCTGGCGCGCGCTCGGCAACGTCGACTACGCCCGCGACCTGTCCGTCGTCGAAGGCCCCGTCGACCATCTCGACCACTCCTCCTACCAGCAGTTCTGGGGTGGCAAGGCGGGCGTCGACGCCACCGCCAAGTGGACCGGTGAGGGGTACACGCGGGACGGCGGCTGGCCGCGGATGATCGAGTCCGACCCGGAGACGGCCCGGCTGGTCACCGAACGCTGGAAGGAGTACGGCCTGTGAGCACCGCCGACGGCCTGCCCGTGCGCGACGAGGCGGCACGGCCCGACACCGGGCGGGTGCGCGCCTTCCTGCGGCTCGTCATGATCGAACACTCCGTGTTCGCGCTGCCGTTCGCGTACATCGCCGCGCTCGTCGCGATGTACCACGAGGACTCGTCCGTCCACTGGCGCCAACTCCTCCTCGTCACCGTCGCGATGGTGTCCCTGCGGACCTTCGCCATGGCCGCGAACCGGATCATCGACCGCGAGATCGACGCCCGTAACCCGCGCACCGCGGGCCGCGAACTGGTCACCGGCGCCGTCTCCGTACGGACCGCCTGGACCGGCTCGCTCGTCTCCGTCGTGATCTTCCTGACGTCGTGCGCCCTGCTGAACCCCCTCTGCCTCGCGCTCGCACCCGTCGCGGTCGTGCCGATGGTCGTGTATCCGTACGGCAAGCGGTTCACCGACTTCCCGCACGCGATCCTCGGTCTCGCGCAGGCCATCGGCCCGGTCGGCGCCTGGATCGCGGTGACCGGCGCCTGGTCCTGGGACGCGGTGGCCCTCGGTCTGGCCATCGGCATATGGATCGGTGGCTTCGACCTGATCTACGCCTGCCAGGACGTCGCCGCCGACCGCACCCAGGGCGTACGGTCCTTCCCCGCGCGCTTCGGCGTCGCCGCCGCGCTGCACGGCGCGCGGCTCTGCCATGTGCTGACGGTGGCGCTGCTGGCGCTGTTCGGCGCGGTCACCGGCGCCGGGCCGCTCTACTGGGTGGGCCTGGCGATCGTGGTGGGCGCCTTCTGCTACGAGCACTCCGTCGTACGGCCCACGGATCTGTCCCGGCTGAACCGGGCCTTCTTCACGGTCAACGGCGTCATCGGCATCGTCCTCTTCGTCTTCGCCCTGCTGGACCTGGTGGTGCGCGGCTTCTCCGCGTAGGACCTCTCTGAGCAGGACTGCTCCGCGGAGGAGCGGGAGGAGGGTCCGTCCGCCGGGGCCCCGGTCTGTCAGGGCCCCGGCTCAGTGCCAGGCCGGTGGCCGCCCGGTGCCTATGGCACCCCGAGTGCTGGACGTCGTGAACGCCGCCAGCACGCCACCTATCAGCCCGAACAGGTGCGCCTGCCAGGAGATCCCCGCCGAGGTCGGCAGCACGCCCCAGAGGATCGACCCGTACAACACCGCGACGACGCCGCCCAGCGCCACGTCCGTGATCCGCCGGTCCACGAAACCGCGCACCAGCAGATAGCCGAACAGCCCGAACACCAGCCCCGACGCGCCCGCCGTGTTGCTGTGCTCCGGCGCCGTCAGCCACACGCCCAGGCCGCTCACCACGATGATCGTCATGGCCACCGCGAGGAAGCGGGCCGTGCCGCGCAGCGCCGCCACGAAGCCCAGCACGAGCAGCGGCACCGTGTTCGCCATCAGGTGGTCGAAGCCGAAGTGGAGGAACGACGCCGGGACCACGTCCACCAGCTCACCCGTGCGGCGCGGCTCTATCCCGAAGGTGTCCAGCGCGTTGCCCGTGGCCTGGTCGACGAACTCCAGCACCCACAGCAGGCCGACCCACAGCAGGACGATCAGGAGGGCCGACTTCACCCTGTGGTTCGATTCGCTTGTCATCGTCCTCCCTCCCCCGGGAGAGACCGGTGCCGCCACCGGTACGCACACGACATTTCGCGTCGTTCGTCCGTTACAACGCCGTCGTACCTCCCCGGAGTTCCCGCTCCGCGAAGTCGCGCCGGTTCCCCCTCCCGGAGGCCGTCGCGCCCCGTCCCGCCCGCCCGCGCCCCGTGTCCGGGGAACGGGCGGGCGGGACGTAGTCTCGGAGGCGTGAACTCCAGTCAGCGCCGCCCCTGGGTGGTGGGGGTGTCCGGCGCGTCCGGCACGCCGTACGCCGCCGCCGTCCTCCGCGCGCTGCTGCACGCCGGGGAGGACGTCGACCTGGTCGTGAGCCGGGCCGCCCGGCTGACCGTCCTGGACGAGACGGGTCACCCGTTCCGCGACGCGCACGCCGCCGCCGACCTGCGCCGCTGGCTCGCGCGCGGCGCGGACGGCACCCCCGACGCGTACGACCCGGACGTGAGCGGCGTACGCCACTGGCCCGCCGGGGACCTGGCCGCCGGGCCGTCCTCCGGCTCGTACCCGGTGCGGGGCATGCTGATCGTCCCGGCCAGCACCGAGTGCGTCGCCGGGGTCTCCCTCGGCCTGTCGAAGGACCTCCTCCAGCGCACGGCCGCCGTCACCCTGAAGGAACGGCGGCCGCTGGTCGTCGCCGTACGCGAGACCCCGCTCGCCGGATCGACGCTGCGGCACCTCGTGGCGCTCGACGAGGCCGGGGCCGTCGTACTGCCGACCTCGCCCGCCTTCTACGGCGGCGCCCGGGACATCCAGGAGCTGGTCGACTTCGTCGCCGGGCGGGTGCTCGACGCGGTCGGCGTCCCCCACAAGCTCTACCGCCGCTGGGATCCTGACCACCGCGACGCCCCCGGGGGCCCCGACGACCCCGGCCGTGGCGGCCCCACCCCCGACGGGCCCCCGCGAGCCGGCCACCCCGAAGGGACGCGAGGCGCCGCCGGGCCCATGCCATAGATTCGTCCCCGACGAATCCAGGAGTCTGCGAATCCCAGGGAAACGGAAGGCCCAGTACGCATGGACGCGGTGGACAGGCAGCTCATCCAGGCGCTGCGCGAGAACGGCAGAGCGTCGTACGCGGAGCTCGGCCGATTGGTCGGCCTGTCCGGCCCGAGCGTGACCGACCGCATCAACCGCCTGGAGGCGGCGGGCGTCATCACCGGCTACCGCGCCACCGTCCACTCGCCCTCCCTCGGCCTCGGCGTCACCGCCCTCATCGGCATCCAGCTCTCCGACGCCGTGGACCACGAGGAGGTCGCGACGCGGCTGCGGGACCTCGCGGAGATCGAGGACTGCTGGTTCATCGCGGGCGACGACTCGTTCATGCTCAAGGTCCGCGCGGGCGACATCGACGACCTGGAACGCGTCATCCGGCGGCTCTCCGGCACCAAGGGCGTGTCCCGTACGCGTACGACCATGGTCCTCTCCACGAAGTGGGAGAACCGGGTCGGCGAACTCCCCGAGGACGCGTAGCCGCCGCCCGGACCGCCCGGCTCCGCACCCGCGCGACCTGCCCGTACGGCCGGTGCGGGGGGCGGGGTATGGGGGCGCCCCGTACGGGGGAGTACGCTCGAAAACCGCTCATCGCAGACCGAGGGAGGCGCGTGCGCATGGACGCTGGGCTCAAGCGCGAGCTGGAGGAGAAGGTCCGTTCCGGAGAGCGGTTGACCCGCGAGGACGGCATCGCCCTCTACGAGTCCGACGATCTCGCGTGGCTGGGCGGACTCGCCCACCACGTGCGTACGGAGAAGAACGGCGACATCGTCCACTTCAACGTCAACCGCCACCTCAACATGACGAACGTGTGCACGGCGTCCTGCGCCTACTGCTCGTTCCAGCGGAAGCCGGGCGAGAAGGACGCGTACACGATGCGCATCGAGGAGGCCGTACGGCTGGCCAAGGCGATGGAGGGGGACAACCTCACCGAGCTGCACATCGTCAACGGCCTGCACCCGACGCTCCCGTGGCGCTACTACCCGCGGTCGCTCAGCGCGCTCAAGGAGGCGCTGCCGGAGACCGTGTCGCTGAAGGCGTTCACGGCCACGGAGATCCACCACTTCGAGACGATCTCCGGGCTCAGCGCGAGCGAGATCCTGGACGAGCTGATCGAGGCCGGGCTGGAGTCGCTCACCGGCGGCGGCGCCGAGATCTTCGACTGGGAGGTCCGGCAGCACATCGTCGACCACGCCACCCACTGGGAGGACTGGTCGCGCATCCACCGGCTCGCGCACGAGAAGGGCCTCAAGACGCCCTGCACGATGCTGTACGGGCACATCGAGGAGCCCCGGCACCGCGTCGACCACGTACTGCGGCTGCGGGAGCTCCAGGACGAGACCGGCGGCTTCCAGGTCTTCATCCCGCTGCGCTACCAACACGACTTCGTGGACATGAAGGACGGCAAGGTCCGCAACCGCCTCCAGGCCCGTACGACGATGGCCAGCGGCGCGGAGGCCCTGAAGACGTTCGCCGTGTCCCGGCTGCTCTTCGACAACGTGCCGCACGTGAAGGTGTTCTGGGTCATGCACGGCGTGCAGACCGCCCAACTCGCCCTCCAGCACGGCGCGGACGACATGGACGGCTCCGTCGTCGAGTACAAGATCACGCACGACGCCGACAACTTCGGCACCCCCGACAAGCTCACCCGCGAGGACCTGCTCGACCTCATCCGGGACGCGGGCTTCCGTCCGATGGAGCGGAACACGCGGTACGAGATCATCCGCGAGTACGAGGGCGCCGACCCGGACCGCCGTGAGTCGCCGCAGCCCATGCGGGTGTGAGCGGGCGGTACGGGCGCGGCGGGTGGTACGTGCGCGGCGGACGGTGCGGGTGCGGCGGACGGTGCGTCGTGGAAGCCCGTGTGACGACCGGCGGGCCGAGCGGACGGGCCACGTGAACGGCGTGCGTACGCCCGGGACCCGTACGGGCACCCCGGGCGCGCCCGCCGCGCTGCGCTTCGTCGCCGACCCGCCGCTGGAGACGGACGTCGTGGAGGGCCTGACCGCCCTCTGGGCGGACGTCGTCAACGCCGACGGCGCGGTCGGCTTCGTACCGCCCGTCACCCGCGACGACGTACGGCCGGAGGTGCTCCGCTACCTCGACGCGATGGGCGAGGGGCGGGTGCGGCTGGTCGCCGGGTTCGACGCGGACGGCGCGGTCGCCGCGACGGCGTTCCTCACCCTCAACTCCCACCGCCTGATGCGCCACTGGGTGTGGCTCTACACCGTGATGGTCCACCCGTCCCTCCAGGGCACCGGCGCGGGACGGCGGTTGATGGCCGCGGCGGCGGACACGGCACGCGGCATCGAGGGCGTGTCGGGCGTACGGCTGACGCTGCGCGGTGGTCGCGGGCTGGAACGTTTCTACGCCTCCTGCGGCTACGCGGAGGTCGGCCGCGTCCCGGACGCCATCAAGGTGGCCGACGGGGAGTTCCGCGACGATGTCACCATGTGGTTGGCGCTCCGCTGACCCCGCCGATCCACCACCCGGGCCCCACCCCCGAGCCGACGTAAGGAAGACAAGGCAGTGAGCAGCAGCACCTCGCACGCGACCCTCCGCTACACCCTGATGCGGCTGGCCATCTTCGCGGGCTGCCTCGTCGTCGCCGCCGTGCTGGCGTACGTCGGGGTCCTCCCCGAGGGCATCGGTGACTCCAACCCGCTGTGGATCTTCCTGCTCGCGCTGCTGCTGTCGGCGCCGCTGAGCTTCGTCCTGCTGGCCAAGCAGCGCGACGCCATGGCGCGGCAGCTGGCCGACGGCGTGGACACCGCGAAGGGGCGGCTGGCCGCGAACCGCAGCATGGAGGACGAGGAGGCGGGCGCGGCGGACGCTTCGGACGCTGTGGACGTCGGCGGCGCCGGGGACCGGGACCGGGACCGTACGGCGGACGAGGCACCGCGTACGGCGTAGCACCGCACCGGCCCCCCCACGGGTCGTACACCTCACATCCGCGACGGCGCCCCGCCGGGAATCCCCTTCCCGGGCGGGGCGTTGTGCGTCGTCGTGAGCGTTGCCCAAAGAGAAGCTTTGGGTACATCAAAGACATGGTGTTAGCGTGAGTTCCGTGACGACAGCGGCCCTTCTCTCCGACGCGACGAGCCCTCTGCTCGTAGCGCGGCTGCACGTCGACCTCTGCCGCTGCCTCTCCGCGGCCTGTCAGCACCGCGACTGACCAGCGGCTGACCACCGTCTGACCAGCGACTGTTCACGACTGATCAGCGCCTGAGCAGCGGCCGGGCCCGACCCGCCGCCCGCTCGTCCCGCCTCGCGCCCGTACGCGTCCCCCGTCCCGTCGTCACCGGAGTGTGCCCGTGTCCTCGTCCGCCCCGTCCCCCGACGCGTCCACGTCGTCGCCGTCGTCCACGCCCTCGCGCGTACGGCTGCCGCTGCCCCGGGTCCCGTTCTGGGCCCAGATACTCGGCGGCCTCGTGCTGGGCGTCCTGCTCGGCTGGGCCGCCCGGCACTGGGAGATCGACTGGCTCGGGACCACGCTGACCAAGATCGGCGAAACGTTCGTCCAGCTGCTGAAGCTGGCCGTCGCACCCCTCGTCTTCTTCGCGATCGTCATCTCCATCACCAACCTGCGCAAGGTGTCCAACGCCGCGCGGCTCGCCACCCGTACGCTGCTCTGGTTCATGGTCACCTCGCTCATCGCGGTGGCCATCGGTCTCGCCATCGGCCTGCTCACCAACCCCGGCTCCGGCACCGGCCTCAGCGCCAGCGACGGCGCCGAACCGGAGAGCAAGGGCTCCTGGCTGGACTTCCTCACCGGCATCGTGCCGACGGACGTCATCACGCCGTTCACCGAACTGAACGTCCTCCAGATCGTCTTCATGGCCGCCGTCACCGGCGTCGCCGCCCTCCAGCTCGGCGCCACGGCGGAACCCCTGCTGACCCTCGGCGAGTCCGTCCTCGCGCTGCTCCAGAAGGCCTTGTGGTGGATCATCCGGCTCGCCCCGCTCGGCTCCCTCGGCCTGATCGGCACGGCGATCAAGGACTACGGCTGGGACCTCATCAGCCAGTACGCCACCTTCACCGCCGACATCTACATCGGCTGCGCCCTCGTACTCTTCGGCGTCTACCCGCTGCTGCTGGCCACCGTCGCCAAGGTCAACCCCGTCCAGTTCTTCCGCGGCGCCTGGCCCGCCATCCAGCTCGGCTTCGTCTCCCGCTCCTCGGTGGGCACCATGCCCCTGACCCAGAAGGTCACCGAACGCCTCGGCGTACCCAGGGAGTACGCGTCCTTCGCCGTCCCGTTCGGCGCCACCACCAAGATGGACGGCTGCGCGTCGATCTACCCGGCGATCTCCGCGATCTTCGTCGCCCAGATCTTCGGCGTCGACCTGCACGTCGGTGACTACCTCCTCATCGCCTTCGTCTCGGTCATCGGCTCCGCCGCCACGGCCGGACTCACCGGCGCCACCGTCATGCTGACCCTGACCCTCTCCACGCTGGGCCTCCCGCTGGCGGGCGTCGGCCTGCTGCTGGCGATCGACCCGATCCTGGACATGATGCGTACGGCGACGAACGTGGCCGGTCAGGCGCTCGTACCGGTCCTCGTCGCGGCCCGCGAGAACATCCTGGACCTCGACGCGTTCCACAGCGCGAAGAGCTTCAGCCTGGACGACCTCGACCACGACGACACCCCGTCCCGCACCCACGGCGACGACACCCGCCCGGAGCCCACCCACCCGCTCCCGGCCTGACGCACGGCTCTCGGCTCCCCTGACCTCGCGACGCGGGTCAGGGGAGCCGCCGCATGCCCGAGCCCATTCCGTAGTGATTCGTGGGTACGGTCGGTGCGGTGTCCGCCGCGTGCCGCCGTCTGACTCGCCGGTACGCGGTCGCGTCGGTGACGGCAGGGGAGTTGGTTCGGCATGCCTTCGGGTGGTGCGCAGGGTGGGGGCGTGGAGTTCACGTCGGTGGTGTCCGAGCGGGCCATGGTCGGCGCGTGCCGGGCCTCCGGGCTCGACAGCCGGGGCGCGGAGCTGATCCGGTTCGGGGAGAACGCCCTGTACCGGCTGGCGGCTCACCCCGTGATCGTCCGGGTGGCGCGTTCCGCCGACTACCTGTCGTCGGTGCGGGTCGAGGTGGCGGTGTCGCGGTGGCTGGAGGGTGAGGGCTTCCCCGCCGCGCGTGTACTCGATGACCTTGAACAACCGGTGGTCGTGGACGGTTGCCCGGTCACCTTCTGGCACCTGATCGAGGAGGGCGAGCGGAAGGCGACGTACGGGGAGTTGGGCGGCATCCTGCGTGACCTGCACGCCCTGACCGTTCCCGAGGGGCTGGAGCTGCCCCCGTACACGGTGTTCGGGCGGACGGACCTGCGGATCGAGAAGGCGACCGGGATACCGGAGGAGGACCGGGAGTTCCTGCGCGAGCGGGCGCGGGAGCTGCGGGAACGGCTGAGCGGGTTGCGCTTCGCGTCGCCGAAGGGCCCGGTGCACGGTGACGCGCACGTCCAGAACCTCATGGTGGACCGCGACGACCGCGTGATCCTGATCGACTTCGAGGGCTTCGGCTTCGACCACCCCGAGTGGGATCTGATGGTGACGGCGACCGAGCACCACAGCCTGGGGTGGCAGACGGGCGAGCAGTACGGGGCGTTCGTGGACGCGTACGGGCGGGACCTGCGGGACTGGGACGGCTTCCGGACGCTGCGCGGCATCCAGGAGTTCCAGATGACCACCTGGCTGATGCAGAACGTGGGCGAGAGCGACGACGTGGCGAAGGAGTACACGCGCCGGATCGCCTCCCTGCGGGACGACGACGCGCCGCGCCACTGGCAACCGGGATGACCGGGGTTGCGGGCTGACGCGCGGACCGGGGGTGTCGCTCCGGTGGTGGGCGGTGGGGGCGGGGTGTCTGTCACCCTGGGTGTTCGCGTTCGGTGGAGGCAGGGGAGCGATACGTGGCCGGTAGTCCGTCACGACGTACGCAGGAGCAGCGGCGGGCCGAGGCCGAGCGGCGGGTGGTCGGTGCGGCGATCGGGCTCATCGCGCGGGCCGGGTCCCGGGGGATGACACTCGCGCAGGTGGGGGAGGCGGCCGGGTACAGCCGCGGGATCGTGTACCACCACTTCGGCAGCCGTGAGCGGCTGTTGGAGGCCGTGGTCGACGAGGCGCAGCGGTTCGAGGTGCCCGCGGGGGAGGGGGACGGGCTGGGGCATCTGGTGCGGCTGGTCGAGGCGTACCTGCGCAACATCGGCCGACGGACCCCGGAGGCGCGGGCGTTCCTCCAGTTGTGGGGTGAGGCGATCGCCGCGGACCCCGTGCTGGAGCCGTTGTTCGCGCGGCGGGACGCCGACTTCCGGGGGAGTTGGCGGGGATGGTGCGCCGGGGGGTGGCGGACGGGACCGTACGGGCCGACGTGGACGCGGAGGCGGCGGCCGTACTGCTCCTGGCGTTGCTGCGGGGGAGCGGCCTCCAGCTGATCGCGGAGCCTCCGGTCGGTCGGCTCGACGTGCTCGTACGGGAGGCGGCGCGGTCAGTGCGCGCGGCGTTCGGCGCCTGAGGCGGGCCTGAGGCGGGCCTGAGGCGGGCGGGGGGCGGGACCGCGGCGTAGCGGGCCGGAGCAGGAGTAAACGGTGGTGCGTGCGGGGGCTCGTGGCGCTATGGTTACTTGCATACGTGCACGCAAGTTAGTTCGTGAGGAGCTTCCCCATGCCGCACCGCCCGCCCCTGGTCCTCGTCCACGGCAACCCCGGTACCGCCGCCGTATGGGGGCCGCTGCTCGCGGAGTTGGGCCGCGACGACGCGTTCACCCTCTCCCCGCCGGGCTTCGGCGTGCCCGCTCCCGACGGCTTCGAGGCGACGGTCGACGGCTACCGCGAGTGGCTCGTCCGCTGCCTCGGGCGGTTCCGCGAGCCCGTCGACCTCGTCGGGCACAGCCTCGGCGGCGCGCATGTGGCGCAGGCGGTGATGGCGCGCCCGGATCTCGTACGCAGCTGGGCGTCCGACGCGATGGGCCTGTTCGCGCCCGACTACGTGTGGCACCCGCGCGCACAGGTGTGGCAGCGGGAGGGAGAGGGGGAGGAGTCGGTACGGGAGATCTACGGCGGCACCCTGGAGCAGCGGCTCGCCGTGGTCAACGGGATCGGGATGACCGGGCACGCGGCCGAGGGCGTCGCCGCCGGGATGGGCGACGGCATGGGCCGGGCCGTGCTCTCCCTGCTCAGGTCGGCCGCCCAGCCCGTGATGGCCGACGCGGGCCGCCGCCTGGAACTGGCGCGGCGGCGGCCGGGGTTGGCGCTGGTCGCGGCGTGCGACGAGGGGGCCAGCGCCGGTACGCCGGAGCAGCACCGCGCCGCGGCCGCGCTGGCCGGTGCCGAGGTGGCGGAGCTGGCCGGGGTCGGGCACTGGTGGCCCGTCCAGGACCCGCGCCCGGCGGCGCGCGCACTGACCGCGTTCTGGTCGCGGCTCGACGGCTGACGCGGGCGGCGTACGGCTGACGCCGTCGGCGTACGGCTCACGCGGGCGGCGTACGCCGTCTCCCGCCCCGCGCGCCGCACCTCCGGCCCGCGCCGACCCCGTACGGGCCGACCCGGGACCCCGACGCACGTCGGTGCGGCCGGGCTTCGGCGTAGCCTGGCCCTGGCAGCGCTCGGGGGTCGGCGGAGGAGCACGGACGTGGGGACGAAGGCGGGCAAGCGGGTGCCCAGGGCTGTCCGCGAGCAGCAGATGCTGGACGCGGCGGTGGAGGGCTTCGCGCGGTACGGCTACCGCTCCGCGTCGATGGACGACATAGCGGAGGCGGCGGGGGTCTCCAAGCCGCTGGTCTACCAGTACCTGAAGTCCAAGGACGACCTGTTCACCGCCTGCATCCGGCGGGAGTCCGCCGCGCTGGTCGCCGCCGTACGGGCGGGTACGGAGGACGCTGACGGTCTGCTGCCCGCCGACCGGCGGCTGTGGAACGGCCTGTGCGCCTTCTTCGCGCACACCGCGGCCCACCCGCACGGCTGGGCGGTGGTGCACCAACAGGCCCGTACGGAGGGGGAGTCGTTCGCGCGGGAGGCCGCCGCGGTGCGCGCCGAGATCGCGGAGCTGGTGACCGGGCTGCTCGGGGTCGCCGCGCGCGACGCGGGTTGCGCCGACGACGCGCTCGCGGAACGCGAGGTGTCCGGGCTGGCGCACGCGCTGGTGGGTGCGGCCGAGTCCCTGGCCGACTGGGCCAACGCCCCGCGCCAGGAACCGCCTTCGGCGCGGGAGACGGCGGCGACCCTGATGAACTTCTGCTGGGCCGGGATGGAGAACCTGCTCAAGGGCTCCCGCTGGACACCCGCCCCGTGAGGTGCAGCCGCGGTGCGCGGCTGCTCCCGTCGGCGTCGGTGGCGTCGGGGCGTGGGCGGGCTCGTAGCTCGAACGTGCCGTTCCGCTCGCCGTAGTGGACGGTGGCGGGCAGCAGCACGGGGGAACGGAACTCCGCGGAGAGGGTCAGCCGCCCCGCGCCCGTGAAGCCGGCCCCCGTACCCGCGCCCGGTTCCGCTTGCGCCCCCGCTTCCGTCGCGGCGAGGCAGCGGGCCGCCAGCCACATGCCGTGGGCGATGGCGCGGCGGAAGCCGAACGGGCGGGCGGTGAGCGGGTGCAGGTGGATCGGGTTGCGGTCGCCGGAGGCCGCCGCGTAGCGGCGTCCGAGGTCGCCCGGCAGCGCCCACTCGGCGCGTACGGGGAGCGGCCCGCCGGGCACCTCCACGCCCGTCTCCGCACCCGCCTCCGGTTCCGCCTCCGTTCCGGCCGCCCGCGCGTGCCGGTACAGGTACGTGCTGCGCGACCGCCACACCTCCGTACCGTCCGCCCGCACCTCCGTCACCACGTCGAAGCTGCTGCCCCTGCGGTGCGCCGCCAGCCCCTCCGCCCGTACGCGGACCTCCGGCAGGCCCTCGTCCGCCCGCAGCGCCCGGTGCTGCGTCACCTCGATGCCCGTGTGCACCAGGCCCAGCAGCGGGAACGGGAACGCGCGGTCCGCCAACAGCCGCATGGCCAGCGGGAATCCGAGGACGTGCGGGTACGTGGCGGGCAGTACGGCGCCCGTGCCCGCGCCCGTGCCTGCGCCCGCGCCCGGGGGCGCGAAACCGCACACGGCCGCGTACGTCGCGAGGCGGGCGCGGTCCACGCGTACGTCGCGCAGCACCAGCGGATCGGTGGGCAGGCGCGCGCCGTCGTACGGTCCGCGCTTGCGCAGTGAGCCGAGGGCGCCCTTGGCGAGAGTGGTCGCGAGCATCGTCACGCCCCCAGGAGGCTCTGGCCGCAGACGCGGACGACCTGCCCGTTCACGGCGCCCGAGCCGGGGTCCGCGAACCAGGCGACGGTCTCCGCGACGTCCTCCGGAAGACCGCCCTGCGAGAGGGAGTTCATACGGCGGCCCGCCTCGCGGATGACGAGGGGGATCGCGGCCGTCATCCGGGTCTCGATGAAGCCGGGGGCGACGGCGTTCACGGTGACGCCGTACTCGGCGGCGGCGCGCGGCGCCAGCGAGCGGACCATGCCGATGACGCCCGCCTTGCTGGCCGCGTAGTTGGTCTGACCGGTGTTCCCGGCGATGCCCGCGATGGAGGCGGTGGCGACGACACGGCCGCCCGCGCGTACGGCACCGGACGCCAGCAGGTGGTCGGTGGTGCGCAGCACGCTCGCGAGGTTGACGTCCAGCACGGGACGCCAGCGGTCGGCGGGCATGTTGACGAGGCGGCGGTCACGGGTGATGCCCGCGTTGTGCACGAGGACGTCGAGGTCGCAGGGGAGCGCGGCGACGATCGCGTCGCCCGCGTCGGGGGCGGTGATGTCGAGGGGCAGCGCCCGGCCGCCGAGGCTCTCGGCGAGCGCGGACAACTCCGGTTCGGACTGCGGCACGTCGAGCAGGACGACGTGCGCGCCGTCCCGCGCGAGCGTGCGCGCGACGGTCGCGCCGATGCCGCGCGCCGCCCCGGTGACGAGGGCGGTACGGCCCGCCAGCGGGTGTGCCGGGTCGGCGGGCACGTGCGGGTCGGTGCCGGTGGCGCCGGCCCCCGTCGTGGGGAGCGCCGGGTCGAGGGTGATGACCTGGCCGCTCACGTACGCGGAACGGGGCGAGAGGAGGAAGCGGAACGTCGACCGCAGCGCCTCGGCGGTGTCGGTGCCGCCCGTGGCGCGTGCGGGCTCCGCCACGGGGGCGGGGAGGGCGGTGACGGGGGCGACGACGGGGCCCGCGGGCGGGTCGTCCAGGGCGGGGACGACGCCGAGCCGCACCGTGCCCGTACGCACCGTCCGCGTCGCCCCGCCGCCGACCGCGACGGGGGTGGGGGCGGGGGCGGGCCGGGCGTCGGTCGCCCCTTCCACCTCTGCCACCCCGTCGGTCCCGTCCGTCCCTTCCGCCACCACCGTCGGCGGCTCAGCCTCCGCGTCCGCCGCGGGCCGCAGCCGTACGAGCTGCGCCGTACGCCCCTTGCCCAGCTCCTTGCCGAGCGACCGTACGAAGCCCTCCAATGCCTGCTGCGCCGCCGCTTGGTGGTGGTCGTCGGGGTCGGGCACGGAGCCGAGGACGACGACGCGGCCGTTGCTGGAGAGGTCGCGGAGGACCGGGTGCAGGGCGCTGTGGATCTCGTCGAGTTCCGCTATGGTCCGTATGCCCGTGGCGTCCAGGAGTACGGCGGACGTCGCCGAGGATTCGGGGGAGACGGGGAAGACGGGGGACTCGGGGGATTCGCGGGGCGTCGCGGTGTCGGTGGACGACGGGCGCGCGCCGCCGGTTCCCGTACGCACCACGAGCCCGCACGCGTCGAGCGCCGCCGCCAACGCGTCGGTGTCGTACGCGCTGCGTCCGGCCGTGAGGTGCAGCAGCGGGCCGCCTTCCAGCGTGGGCCGTTCCGCGGACCAGCGGTGGAGCCGCGCCGGTGCGGGCAGGCCGAGGCGGCGGGTGAGGAAGCGGCCGGGGCCCGTACGGGTCCAACGAAGGTAGCGGTCGACCATTCCCCAACTCCTCGGGCTCGCGTAAATTTACCGTTGAGTAAGGTTACTCACAGGTCAGGAGTTTGGTCGAGGATGAGAAGCAGCGGCCTCATACGCACGCAGGTCCCGCGCCGGGTGGCGATCGTGGGCGGCAGCCGGATCCCGTTCGCGCGGGCGGACGGGCCGTACGCCACGTGCTCGAACCAGGACCTGCTCACCGCCGCGCTCGGCGGGCTCGTCGAACGCCACGGCCTGCACGGCGAACGCGCCGTCGGCGAGGTCGTCGCGGGCGCCGTGCTCAAGCACAGCCGGGACTTCAACCTCGCCCGCGAGAGCGTCCTCTCCACCGGCCTCGACCCGCGCACACCCGCGTACGACATCCAACAGGCGTGCGCCACCAGCCTCCAGGCCGTCATCGCCGTCGCCAACAAGATCGCGCTCGGGCAGCTCGAATCCGGCGTCGCGGGCGGCGCCGACACCGCCAGCGACCCGCCCATCGGCCTCAACGACCGCATGCGCCACATCCTCCTCGCCGCCCGCCGCGCCGAGGGCGGCACCGCGCGCGTACGGGAGCTGGCGCGCGTGCGGCCCAAGCACTTCGTACCGGAGGTGCCGCGCAACGCCGAGCCGCGCACCGGCCGTTCCATGGGCGAGCACGCCGCCCGTACGGCACGGGAGTGGGGCATCACGCGCCAGGCCCAGGACGAACTGGCCGCTCTCAGCCACCGCAACCTCGCCTCCGCCTACGACAGCGGCTTCCTGCACGACCTCGTCGTCCCCTTCAACGGTCTCGCCCGCGACCAGAACCTGCGCCCCGGCACCACCGCGCAGAAACTCGCCGCGCTGCCGCCGGTGTTCGGCCTCCCCGACGCCGAGGGCCACCCGGGCGCCCCCGCCGAGGGACCGGCCGGTGCCGCCGAACCCACCATGACCGCCGGGAACTCCACGCCGCTCAGCGACGGCGCCGCCACCGTCCTGCTGGCCTCGGAGGAGTGGGCGGAACGGCGCGGGCTGCGGCCGCTCGCGTACCTCACCGCGTACGAGACGGGGGCCGTCGACTTCACCGAGGAGGCGGGCGAGGGGCTGCTGATGGCGCCCGCGTACGCCGTGCCGCGCATGCTCCGCCGCGTCGGACTCGGCATGGAGGACTTCGAACTGGTCGAGATCCACGAGGCGTTCGCCTCCCAGGTGCTCGCCACGCTCAGCGCCTGGGAGAAGCAGGGCCTCGCGCCCGTGGACCGGGGCCGCCTCAACGTCGCCGGTTCGTCGCTGGCCACCGGCCACCCCTTCGCCGCCACCGGCGCCCGTATCGTCGCGACGCTCGCCAAGCTCCTCGCGGAGCGGGAGGGCGCCGGGCCGGGCGCGCTGGGGCTGATCTCCGTGTGCGCCGCCGGAGGGCAGGGGGTGACGGCGATCCTCGAACGCGCGTAGGCGCACCGGGCGTTGGCACGCTGCTCCGCCCCGCGCGCCCCGCCCGTACCCCGCACCGGACCTGGACCTGGAACCTCCGACCCTCAAGGAGCCACCATGCCCGAGCAGACCGCCGCCCCCCGCCCGCCCGCGCCGACCCCCGACGGAGCCGCGAGCCCCCGCAACCCCGCTCCCGCCCCCGCCGTCGTGGAGCCGGTGCGGCACGTGGTCGACGGCGTCGTACGGGAGGTGTCCGTACCGCCGCTGGCCGCGCCCGTGGAGCACGGCTCCCTCGCGGACGTGCCGTTCCGGAACGCCGCCGAGGCCCCCGACGACGTCGTCCTCAGCCGCAGGCAGCCGGACGGCAGCTGGACGGACGTGACGGCGGCGACGTTCGCGGACGAGGTGCGGGCCACCGCCAAGGGGCTGATCGCGTGCGGCCTGCGGCCCGGCGACCGGCTGGCCATCATGGCCCGTACGAGCTACGAGTGGACGCTCCTCGACTTCGCCGGCTGGGCGGCCGGACTGGTCACCGTGCCCGTCTACCCCACGTCGTCGGCCGAGCAGACGCGCCACATCCTCCAGGACGCTGGCGTGGCCGCGTGCGCCGTCGAGAACGTCGAGCTGGCGCGGCTCGTGACGGGCGTACGGGACGGGCTGCCGACCCTGGAACACCTCTGGCAGTTCGACGCCGGGGCCCTGTCGCAGCTGGTGGCGGCGGGCCGGGGCGACGGCCGGGGCGCCTCCGGGGACGAAGGCGGGGAGGGGGAGCCGCGCGCGGCCGTGTCGGACGAGGCCGTCGAGGAACGCCGGGCCCTGCTCACCCCCGACACCATCGCCACGCTGATCTACACCTCCGGCACCACCGGCCGCCCCAAGGGCTGCGTGCTCACCCACGCCAACTTCTTCGCCGAGGTGGACAACAACACCGAACTGCTCCACCCCGTCTTCCGGTCCGTCAGCACCGAACCGGCCTCGACGCTGCTGTTCCTGCCGCTGGCCCACGTGTTCGGGCGGATGGTCGCGGTCGGCTGCGTGCGCGCCCGCGTACGGCTCGGGCACGCGCCCAGCATCCGTACGGACGACCTGCTGGCGGACCTGGCGGGCTTCCGGCCCACGTTCCTGCTGGCCATCCCGTACGTCCTGGAGAAGGTCTACAACACCGGCCGCGCCACCGCCGAGAAGATGCGCCGCGCCTCGTCGTTCGACCGCGCGGCGGCGATCGCCGTCCGGTGGGGGGAGGCCGCGATCGACGCGCGGAACGGCCACGGGCCGGGCCCCGGCCTGGGGCTGCGGGCGGCGCGGGCGCTGTACGACCCGCTGGTCTACCGGCGGATCAGGGCGGCGCTCGGCGGCCACGTCCGGTACGTCATCTGCGGCGGCTCACCGCTGGGCAGGCGCCTCGGGGCGTTCTACACGGGCGCGGGCGTCGAGGTGTACGAGGGCTACGGGCTGACGGAGACCACCGCCGCGCACACCGTGACACCCCCGCTCCGGCCCCGGCTGGGCACGGTCGGCTGGCCGCTGCCGGGCACGGCCGTGCGGATCGCGGACGACGGCGAGGTGCTGCTCAAGGGCGACCAGGTGTTCCGCGGGTACTGGGACGCGGAACGGCGCGCCGCCGTCCCGGACGTGTCCGACGACGGCTGGTTCGCGACGGGCGACGTCGGGCGGCTCGACGACGACGGCTACCTCGTCATCACCGGACGCAAGAAGGACCTGATCATCACCTCCGGCGGCAAGAACATCGCGCCCGCGCCCCTGGAGGACCGGCTGCGCGCGCACCCGCTCGTCCAGCAGTGCCTGGTCGTGGGCGACGACAGGCCGTACGCCGCCGCGCTGGTCACCCTGGAGCCGGACGGGATCGCGCACTGGCGGCGGACGCACGGCAAGGAGGCGCTGTCGGCGGCCGAACTCACGGCGGACGAGGACCTGTTGCGCGAACTGCAAGGAGCCGTGGACGACACCAACCAGCTGGTGTCCCGCGCCGAGTCGATCCGGCGCTTCGCGGTGCTGCCGACGGACTTCACCGAGGAGGGCGGGCACCTCACGCCGTCGATGAAGCTGCGACGGGCGGCGATCGTACGGGACTTCGCCGCGGAGATCGACGAACTCTACGGCTGACGACGGGAGTCGGGAGTCCGGAGCCGGGCGGACGGTCGTGCGACCGTCCGCCCGGACACCGCCTAGAAGGGCCGGTCGCCCGCGATGGCGACGCGTTCGGCGACGCGGCGCTGCGGCGCGTAGTCGTCCACCGCGTAGTGCTGCGTGGCGCGGTTGTCCCAGAACGCGATGTCGCCGGGCTGCCAGCGGAACCGCACCTGGTACTCGGGTACGTGCGCCTGCTGCACCAGTTCGCGCAGCAGCGCGTCGCTCTCCGCCCGCGGCATGCCCGTGATGTGCGTGGTGAACGAGGTGTTGACGAACAGCAGCTTGCGGCCCGTCTCCGGGTGGGTGCGCACCACCGGGTGCTCCACGGGCGGGAACTCGTCCTGGAGCGGCACCAGTCGGTCCGGCCCGTAGAAGCGGACGAAGCCGGGGATGAAGTCGTGCACCGCGGTGGCGCCGTCGATCCGCGCCTTCACGGAGTCCGACAGGTTGTCGTACGCGCAGGCCATGTCGGCCCACATGGTGTCCCCGCCGACCGGCGGCACCTCGCGCAGCTGCAACACGGCGCCCAGCGCGGGACGTTCACGGAAGGTGACGTCGGCGTGCCAGACGTTCTCGTACGTGGGGGTGGCGCTGCCGCCCTTGTCGAAGCGGACGACGTCGTCGGAGGAGCCGCGGGCCAGCAGCGGGTTGGTCTCCAACTCGCCCCAGTGGAGGGCGAAGTCGCGCTGCTGCTCGGGGGTCAGGTGCTGGGCGCGGAAGAACAGCACCTTCCACTCCAGCAGCGCGCGGTTCAACTCCTCGCGCAGCGCCGGGCCCAGCGGCCGGGAGAGGTCGACGCCGCTGATCTCGGCGCCGATCACCCGGCCCTGCGGCGTCAGTTGGAAGAGTTCGTACGGGCGGTCCTGCCAGTCCTCGGGAACGCGGCGCAGGGTGCGACGGCCCTCGTAGATGCCGCCGCCCGGGATGGGGGCGGGACGCAGCCGGGGCGCGGGGGTGGGGGAAGCGGTGTCGGCGCGGGACGTCACGGGACGCGGGTCGGTCAGGGACACGGAGCTCTCCTGGCGGCAGTGGTGGATGAAGACGTCGAAGCGGATGAAGGCGCTGACGTGCCGCAGCTAGAGACCGGACCGCTCACACCCGTAACGGACCGGGACACCGAGGGTGCTGGCCGCATATGACGAGTGCTGCATGATCATGCGAACATTCTGGGGATCGGCCGTGTGCGCTGTCAATGGTGGGGTACGCGGGGTGGTTGGTGTGATTGCTCACCGTGCCCGTGGCATGTGCCGACCGTACGGGCGGTCCCCGTACGGGAGTTGGCGGGTGCCGGGCACAACGGCAGGAGCCCCCGCCGGGGCGGGGGCTCCTTGGTGGTGCTCACACAGTGAGGTGATCAGACGGGAGTGACGTTCTCCGCCTGCGGGCCCTTCGGGCCCTGGGTCACGTCAAAGTTCACCTGCTGGTTCTCCTCGAGGGAGCGGAAGCCGGTGGCGTTGATCGCGGAGTAGTGGACGAACACATCGGGACCGCCGCCGTCCTGGGCGATGAAGCCGAAGCCCTTTTCAGCGTTGAACCACTTGACGGTTCCGGTAGCCATAAGCCCTCCCTGGGCCTATAAGGGTCGCCCTGCTCCAGATCCTGCAAGAAGTCTGAAAATGACGAGAGCCCGCGGTCACATGCTCCGCAGGCTCTGTACTGCAAGGGAAACCAAACTGCAACTTGCGGCGAGCCTAGCACGGTGAAGCTGTGGCGCGGAAGTGCTGAAGATCTGTCGGTGGCGAACACCTCCCCGTACCCGCCCCGTCCCTGGCCAGGAGGGGTCCGTGAGGGCCCGTGGGGACCCGTCCGCCGTACGGTGCCCCGCCGGGCGTACGCTCCGGAGTGTGACAGCACAGCCGAGAATCCGACCGCGCGTAGGACACATCGAGTTCCTCAACTGCCTGCCCCTCTATTGGGGTCTCGCACGCACCGGCACCCTGCTCGATCTGGAGCTGACGAAGGACACTCCCGACCGGCTCGGTGAACTGCTGGTGAACGGAGATCTCGATATCGGGCCCGTTTCGCTGGTCGAATTCCTGCTCAATACGGACGATCTCGTGGCCCTCCCCGATATCGCGGTCGGCTGCGACGGCCCCGTCATGTCCTGCGAGATCGTTTCCCGCGGCCCGCTGGAACGGCTGGACGGCGCGCGCGTCGCGCTCGGCTCCACCTCGCGCACCTCCGTACGCCTCGCGCAGCTGCTCCTCGCGGAACTGCACGGCGCCCGCCCGGACTACTACACCTGCCCGCCCGACCTCACGCGCATGATGGCCGAGGCCGAGGGCGCCGTGGTGATCGGTGACGTCGGCCTCCGCTCCTACCTGCGGGCCCTGCCCGAACCGGGCCTGGACGTGCACGACCTCGGCCAGCTGTGGAAGGACTGGACGGGCCTGCCGTTCGTCTTCGCCGTGTGGGCCGTGCGCCGCGACTACCTGGAGCGCGAGCCGGAGATCGTACGGGCCGTGCACCAGGCGTTCCTCACCTCCCGCGATCTGTCGCTGGAGGAGGTCGCGAAGGTCGCGGAGCAGGCGTCGCGCTGGGAGCCCTTCGAGGCGAACGTGCTGGAACGCTACTTCACGACCCTCGACTTCCGGCTGGGCGCCGAACAGCTCGCCGGTATCCGCGAGTTCGCCCGCCGTACGGGCCCCGACCTGGGCTACCCGGCCGACGTACGGGTGGAGCTGCTGGACACCCCCTGACACCCGCGACGGTACGGCGGCGTCCCCGCGCGTCCCCGCTTTCCCGTACGGCCGAGCCCGACGGCGTTCTAAGCTGGTGCGGCACGCCATGGGGCCAGGGGGAGGTCGCTCACGATGCAGCCGCTCGACGCCGACGATCCGCGGACGATCGGTGAGTACCGGCTGCTGCGGCGGCTCGGCGCGGGCGGCATGGGACGCGTGTACCTGGGCCGCAGCCCCGGCGGCCGTACGGTCGCCGTGAAGGCCGTGCATCCGCGCTTCGCCGAGGACGGGGAGTTCCGCGAGCGCTTCCGGCGCGAGGTCGACGCCGCCCGCAGGGTCGGCGCGGCGCCGCCGGGCGGCGGGCTCGCCTGGACCGCGCCCGTGCTGGCCGCCGACCCGGACGCGCGGGTGCCGTGGGTCGCCACCGCGTACGTCGCGGGCCCCACCCTCCAGCAGGCGGTCGCGGACCACGGCCCGCTGCCGGAGGCGACCGTACGGGCGCTGGGCGGCGGGCTCGCGGAGGCGCTGGCGGCGGTGCACGGGCTGGGTCTCGTGCACCGGGACGTCAAGCCGTCGAACGTGCTGCTCACGCTGGACGGTCCCCGGCTCATCGACTTCGGCATCTCCCGCGCCACCGACGGCACTTCGGCCCTCACCTCGACGGGCGTCTCGATCGGCTCGCCCGGCTACATGTCGCCCGAGCAGGTGCTCGGCGGGGGCGGGGTCGGGCCCGCGTCGGACGTGTTCTCCATGGGCGCGGTGCTGGCGTACGCGGCGACGGGCGGCGCCCCGTTCCCCGGCGACAGCTCGGCGGCGCTGCTCTACAAGGTCGTGCACGAGGAACCGGAACTGGGCGCCCTGGACGGCGGGTTGCGCGCCCTGGTCGAGGAGTGCCTCGCGAAACGGGCGGCGGACCGACCCGACCCGGCGGCCGTGGCGGGGCGCCTGGCGGGCGGTACGGGCGCGGGCGGTACGGGCGCGGGTGGCGGCGACCGTACGGGCGGCGGCTCCGGCGGTGGTACGGGTGGCGGTGGCGGCGCGAGCGGGCTGATCCGGTCCGGCTGGCTGCCCGGCCCGCTGGTCGAGGAGGTCAGCCGGAGCGCCGTCGCGCTGCTGGACCTGGAACCGGAGGAGCAACGGGAGGCGCCCTCCGGGCTGGTCCCCTTCACGCGGGGCTCGCGCGCCCCCGCCGAGGCGGGGGACGGTGCCGGCGCGGGTTCCGGGGACGCCGCCGCGCGCGCCGCCGCCGGGGCGTGGCCGACCGCCCCGTCGCCCCCGCCCACCTCGCCGCCGCCCACCTCGCCCCCGCACGGCACGCCCGCGCCCGTACCGCCCGTACCGGCCCGGCCGCCCGCCGTACCGGACGCGCCGGCCGCGCCGCCGCCCCGGCGCGGCCGGTTCTCCGTGTCCGCCGACGCCGCGGCGCACACCACCGCGTCCGCCACCGAAGGGGGCCCGCGCGGACGGCAGTTGAGCTGCACGCTCGTCCTGTCCGTCGCCGGTGCCCTGGCCGTCGCGCTGCTCACCAGCACCTTCGTGTTCGACCTGCTGCCGTACGGCGGCGGGGGCACGCACAACGACAAGTCCTCCGGCGCCGAGAACCCCTCCGCCACCGACGAACCCTCGCCGGGCGCGCCCACCGACGGCGGGACCAGCGGCGGCGAGACGGACGACACCGCGACCCCGGACCGGGAGCCCACGCCGACCGGCAGCGGCCCCGTACCCGCCGCGTTCGTCGGCCGCTGGCGCGGCGCGGTGACGACGGACAGCGGGCTGCCCGGCGGCACGCTCACCGTCACCATCCGGGAGGGCGCGGCGGGCGACCCCGTCGCCACCGGCAGCTTCGAGCTGGCGGGCCTGGCCTGCCCCACGACCTGGACGCTCGCCGGGACCGCGCCCGACCGGCTGCGCGTGGACGCCGCCCCCGGGGAGGACGACGACGGGGGCGACGACGACGGCGCCGCCTCCGCGCCGCAGTGCGCCGAGGGCGGCGCGGACGAGGAGTTCACGCTCCGGAAGAACGGCACTCTCCGTTACGAGTCGCACGACGAGGAGAGCGGGAACTCCGCGGGGACACTGCGCAAGATCGGCTGATCGGCCTGGCGTACGCTGGCCCGGTCCTCACCGCCACCACGAAGGGACGCATCGGTGCCCGAGAACGCCGACCTCCAGTCCGTACTCGACCGCGCCGCCCAGGGTGGCCGCGTCACACCCGAAGAGGCGCTCGACCTCTACCGCTCCGCGCCGCTGCACGCGCTGGGCAGCGCCGCCGACGCGGTGCGGCGCAGGCGGTACGCGGGTACGGAGCACATCGCGACGTACATCATCGAGCGGAACATCAACTACACCAACTCCTGTGTCACCGCCTGCAAGTTCTGCGCGTTCTACGCCGCGCCCAAGAGCGACAAGGTGTGGGTCCGCGACCTGGACGACATCCTGCGGCGGTGCGCCGAGACGGTGGAGCTGGGCGGCACCCAGATCATGTTCCAGGGCGGGCACCACCCGGACTTCGGCGTCGAGTACTACGAGGAGCACTTCGCCGCGATCAAGCAGGCGTACCCGCAGCTGGTGATCCACTCGCTGGGCGCGTCCGAGGTCGAGCACATGGCGCGGATCTCCGGTGTGACGCCCGAAGAAGCGATCCGCCGCATCCACGCCGCCGGGCTGGACTCGTTCGCGGGCGCGGGCGCCGAACTGCTCCCGGCCCGCCCCCGGAACGCCATCGCCCCGCTCAAGGAGTCCGGCGAACGCTGGCTGGAGATCATGGAGACGGCGCACGGCCTCGGCGTCGAGTCCACGTCCACCATGCTGATGGGCACCGGCGAGACCAACGCCGAGCGCATCGAGCACCTGCGCATGATCCGCGACGTGCAGGACCGTACGGGCGGCTTCCGCGCCTTCATCCCGTACACCTACCAGCCGGAGAACAACACGCTGAAGGGCCGTACGCAGACGACCCTCTTCGAGTACCTGCGGCTGATCGCCATCGCCCGCATCTTCTTCGACAACGTCGCCCACATCCAGGGCTCCTGGCTGACCACCGGCAAGGAGGTCGGCCAGCTGTCGCTGCACTACGGCGCGGACGACCTCGGCTCGGTGATGCTGGAGGAGAACGTCGTCTCGTCGGCGGGCGCCAAGCACCGCTCCAACCGCATGGAGCTGATCGACCTCATCCGCAAGGCGGGACGCGTACCGGCGCAGCGCGCGACCACGTACGAGCACCTGGTCGTGCACGACGACCCGGCGAACGACCCGGTGGACGACAAGGTCGTCTCGCACTTCTCGTCCACGGCGATCGAGGGCGGCACCGCGCACCCGGAGCTGAAGCTCGTCGACGCGGACTGACACCGACCGCGTCCCCTCAGCTGCCACGCACCCCGCCCCGCGCCGCCCGTACGGCACGGGGCGGCTGCGTGTCGCGCGCGCGGGAGGTGAACAATGGGGCGCGTGACCCGCGCATCCCTGGACAAGCAGCCGCAAGAAGTCGCCGCGATGTTCGACGACGTCGCCGAGCGCTACGACCTCACCAACGACGTGCTCTCCCTCGGGCAGGCACGCCTCTGGCGCCGGGCGGTCGCCCGCGCCGTCGAGGCCCGACCGGGGGAGCGGGTGCTCGACCTGGCGGCCGGTACGGCGACGTCGTCGCTGCCGTTCGTCGACGCGGGCGCGTACACCGTGCCGTGCGACTTCTCCCTCGGCATGCTCGCGGCGGGCAAGCGGCGGCACCCGTGGCTGCCGCTGACGGCCGGGGACGCGACCCGACTGCCGTTCCGCGACGGCGTGTTCGACGCCGTGACGATCAGCTTCGGGCTGCGCAACGTGCAGGACACCGACGCCGCCCTCGCGGAGATGCTGCGGGTGACGGCGCCGGGCGGGCGCGTCGTCATCTGCGAGTTCAGCCACCCGACGTGGGCGCCGTTCCGCACCGTCTACACCGAGTACCTGATGCGGGCCCTGCCGCCGGTCGCGGACCGCGTCTCCAGCAGCCCCGACGCGTACACCTACCTCGCGGAGTCCATCCGCGCCTGGCCCGACCAGCCCGCGCTCGCCCGCAGGCTCCAGCAGGCGGGCTGGGGCAGGGTGGCCTGGCGGAACCTGTCGGGCGGGATCGTCGCCCTGCACCGCGGCACGCGCCCGGCGGCCTGACGCCGCACCGTACGGGCCGCTGCCCAGCCCCCGCACCCCGCCCCGTACCCGAACGCCGCCCCGCCTGGGTCGTCCGGAGACGGGCGCCGTGCCGCCCCGCGACGCCGGTCCCCGTACGGGCCCTCATAGACTGTGCGTGTCCAGTGCACGGGCCATTGGGGTCTCCCCGTCGAAGATCCGGGGGAAGGGCCGGCCGGCACCGCCACCCAGTCTCCGGGAGACCGACGTGACCGAGCCCCTGTCCAAGGTGCCGTCCGAGCAGCGCGCCGACGTGATCGTCGTCGGCGCGGGACCGGCCGGTTCCACGACCGCCTACCACCTCGCCCGCGCCGGACTGGACGTCCTGCTGCTGGAGAAGACGTCCTTCCCGCGCGAGAAGGTCTGCGGCGACGGACTCACGCCGCGCGCCACCAAGCAGCTGATCGCCATGGGCATCGACATCTCCGAGGAGGCGGGCTGGCTGCGCAACAAGGGCCTCCGCATCATCGGCGGCGGCCAGCGCCTCCAGCTCGACTGGCCGGAGCTGGCCAGCTACCCGGACTACGGACTCGTGCGCAAGCGCGACGACTTCGACGAGCAGCTGGCCCGCCAGGCCGAGAAGGCGGGCGCCCGCCTCTACGAGCGGTGCAACGTGGGCGACCCGGTGCTGGACGAGCGTACGGGCCGCATCATCGGCGTCGAGGCGAAGCTCGGCGAGCCGGGCACCGCGTCCAAGGACAAGACGGCCGTCACCTTCCGGGCCCCGCTGGTGGTCGCCGCCGACGGCAACTCCACCCGCCTGTCGCTGAAGATGGGCCTGCACCGGCGTGAGGACCGCCCGATGGGCGTCGCCGTCCGTACGTACTTCACCTCGCCCCGGCACGACGACGACTACCTGGAGTCCTGGCTGGAGCTGTGGGATCGGCGCGGCGCCGAGGACCGGCTGCTGCCCGGCTACGGCTGGGTCTTCGGCATGGGCGACGGCACCTCCAACGTCGGCCTGGGCGTGCTCAACACCTCCTCGTCCTTCCAGGAGCTGGACTGGCGGGAGGTCCTCAAGGCGTGGTGCGCGTCGATGCCGGAGGAGTGGGGCTACACCCCCGACAACCAGCAGGGGCCGATCCGCGGCGCCGCCCTCCCCATGGCGTTCAACCGCCAGCCGCACTACACCCGGGGCCTGGTGCTGGTCGGTGACGCGGGCGGGCTGGTCAACCCGTTCAACGGCGAGGGCATCGCGTACGCCATGGAGTCCGGCCAGATGGCCGCCGAGGTCATCACGCAGGCCCAGGGCCGCCGGACGCCCGCACAGCGCGAACTGGCCCTGCGCGGCTACCCGAAGGCCCTCAAGGACACCTACGGCGGCTACTACACGCTGGGCCGCGCCTTCGTGAAGCTCATCGGCAACCCGCAGGTGATGAAGCTCGCGACGGAACGCGGCCTCAGCCACCCGATGCTGATGCGCTTCACCCTGAAGATGCTCGCCAATCTCACCGACCCCACGGGCGGCGACAGCATGGACCGCATCATCAACGGCCTCTCGAAGGTGGCCCCGAGGGCGTGACGCCCGTACGCGAGAGCCGGTCCCCGGGACGTTCCGGGGACCGGCTCTCGCGTGCCGTACGGGTGGTGCGGGTCGTGCGGGTGGTTCAGAGGACGCGGGTCGCGGTCGTCGGCGGGTAGTCCGAGAGGGCCTGCTGGACGACGCCCTTCGACGGGTTCGCCGCGTCGATGTACTGGCCGTCGCCGACGTACACGGCCACGTGGTACGCGCTGCCGGTGCCGCCCCAGAAGAGGAGGTCGCCGGGCTGGGCCGAACTCACCGGGATCTGCGTGCCGGTGGTCGACTGGTCCTGCGAGACGCGCGGCAGGTCGATGCCGACCTGCTTGAACGCGGCCAGGGTCAGCCCGGAGCAGTCGTACGCGCTGGGGCCGGTCGCCCCGGAGACGTACGCCTTGCCGAGCTGCGCGCGCAGGAAGCTGATGACCTCGGCGGCGCTGCCCGTGGCGTTGGACGGCGCGGGGGCCGACGCGGCGTCCGGGGCGTCGGCGGCGCTCAGCGTGGTGCGTTCGGCGGTACGGGACGCCTGCTCGTCGGCCTTCCGCTGGGCCTCCGCCCGGCGGGCCTCCTCGGCCTTGCGGTCGGCCTCGGCCTTGGCGTCCTTGGCCTGCTCCGCCGCCTTGTCCGCGGCGGAGTCCCGGGCCGCGTCCAGCTCGTACCGGAGGGCGGACATGGCGAGCGAGTCCGCGGTGCGCTGCGCCGTCTCGGGCAGCTCGGCGGTCAGGGTGGGGAGTTGGGCCGTGGTCTCGGGGGCGGTGTTCTGGCCGCCCGCCGAGTGGTCGGTGGACGAGGGCGAGGCGGCGCCGGTCGTCACCGCGATGGTGCCGAGGACGCCACCGGCAACTCCGGCGCGCAGCGCCAGCGTCTTCCTGGACCGGGAGCGGGGCTTCCGGTGGCTGGGTATGTGAGCGGTCTGGGACATGGGTACTGGCTATCAGGGCCGCGGGGGTGCCTTCAATAAGAGTGGGATGCGCCACATTGCGGCCGTGACGGGCGAGTTGGGCCCCTGTCGATCTTCCCCCGGGACCTCCGCGCCGACACCCCAATGCCCGAATACGGGCCTGTGTCCTGGCAGTTGTCCCGAAAGGGCGAATCGCCGCGACGGCATATCACGTACGGATAACGGAGGCAAAGAAGGCGGCGGCTGCCGCGAGTTGGGGTGGCGCAGCTCACGACGCGTATCCGAACTACCGGCGCAAAACCCGTCATTGGGCGCCATACACCGCATCCTGGCTTGTGCGGTCATTCACGACCTCCCGTGACATGGCGCGTTCTGACGCCCTCCGGTGGCGCGTTCCCGTACGTTGCCGCCGGTGCCGAACGTGCCCTGTGGAGCGGCCCGGAGAGCCTTCCGGAGCGTGTGCGCGGGCGCCCTCCGTACCACTCGATCGCGAATTTGCCACCGCAGCCGGGAAGTTGACGTAATACGCCGACGCACGCCGTTCACCTGCCGTTCACGTCATCGGCCGGGAAAGCGCGACCACTTCGCGTACGCAGACGAACACGCGGCCGTCGACATGATCGTCCTACGGGTGGCAGAGATCACAAAGCCCGTTGTCGTACCCCGTGTCGCAGGTCACAGAGTGCCGGGCATAGGATGCTCCCCCAGGGCTTGTGAACTGCCTCACATAGAAGCGATCTTCGTGGGGAGCACCACCTGCCCGGTGGTCAGCGGATGTCAGTGTCGACGCCCCTCGGCTCTGACGGCCCGGGAAACGCCCCTGCAGGGGTCGACTGGAAGGAGCGAGGAGCGGTGAACGCGTACGCGCCCATCCTTGTACTGGGGGGCATCGGAGCCGCCTTTGCCATCTTCTCCGTGATCGCGGCCTCGGTCATCGGCCCCAAGCGCTACAACCGCGCCAAGCTTGAGGCGTACGAGTGCGGGATCGAGCCGACGCCGCAGCCGGAGGGTGGCGGCCGCTTCCCCATCAAGTACTACCTGACGGCGATGTTGTTCATCGTCTTCGACATCGAAATCGTCTTCCTCTACCCGTGGGCCGTCTCCTTCGACGCCCTGGGGATCTTCGGGCTCGTGGAGATGCTTCTCTTCGTGCTCACCGTCTTCGTCGCCTACGCGTACGTGTGGCGGCGCGGCGGGCTGGAATGGGACTAGGTGCATAAGTAATGGGACTCGAAGAGAAACTGCCGAGCGGCTTCCTGCTCACCACCGTCGAGCAGGCCGCCGGGTGGGTCCGCAAGTCGTCCATGTTCCCGGCGACCTTCGGACTCGCCTGCTGCGCCATCGAGATGATGACGACGGGCGCCGGCCGGTACGACCTCGCCCGGTTCGGCATGGAGGTCTTCCGCGGCTCGCCCCGACAGGCGGACCTCATGATCGTCGCCGGCCGGGTCAGCCAGAAGATGGCCCCCGTCGTGCGGCAGGTCTACGACCAGATGCCGAACCCCAAGTGGGTCATCTCGATGGGCGTCTGCGCCTCGTCCGGCGGCATGTTCAACAACTACGCGATCGTGCAGGGCGTCGACCACATCGTGCCCGTCGACATCTACCTGCCCGGCTGCCCGCCGCGCCCCGAGATGCTGCTCGACGCGATCCTCAAGCTCCACGAGCACGTCCAGGGCGAGAAGCTCGGCGTCAACCGCGAGCAGGCGGCGCGTGAGGCGGAGGAAGCCGCGAGGAAGGCGCTCCCGACGATCGAGATGAAGGGGCTGCTGCGGTGAGCGAGCAGGACCGCCGTAACGACGGGGCCAACCCCGACCAGGAACTCAACGCCGAGAACCTCCCCGGCAACCGCGGCGACGGCGGCGAGGTCATCGGCGTACGCCGCGGCATGTTCGGCGCGAAGGCGGGCGGTGACACCTCCGGCTTCGGGGGCCTCGTCCGCACGGTGCGGCTGCCCGGCGGCACGCGGCGTCCGTACGGGCCGGGCCCGGAGGCCGGCTGGTTCGACGAGGTGGCCGACGAGCTGGAGGGCGCGCTCGACGAGCAGGGCCTGCTCCCCGAGAACGTGATCACCAAGACGGTCGTCGACCGCGGTGAACTCACGTTCCACATCGAGCGGGAGCACCTGCCGCGGGTCGCGCGCACGCTGCGCGACGATCCCGCGCTGCGCTTCGAGTACTGCGCCGGTGTCAGCGCCGTGCACTTCCCGGAGGACCGCGGGCGCGAGCTGCACGCCGTCTACCACCTGCGGTCGCTCACCCACAACCGGCTGATCCGGCTGGAGGTCACGGTCCCCGACGCGGACCCGCACATCCCGTCGATCGTCGAGGTGTACCCGACGAACGACTGGCACGAGCGCGAGGCGTACGACTTCTTCGGCCTGATCTTCGACGGGCACCCCGCCCTGACGCGGATCATGATGCCGGACGACTGGCAGGGCTTCCCGCAGCGCAAGGACTACCCGCTCGGCGGCATTCCCGTCGAGTACAAGGGCGCCCAGATCCCGGCTCCCGACCAGCGGAGGTCGTACAGCTGATGTCCACACCAACGAGGCACGCCACCGCGGGTATCCGCGAGACCACCGAGGGCACCGTCTACGACGTGACCGGTGGCGACTGGGACGAGCTGGCCGCCGCCGCTGCGAAGAGCGACGACGAGCGCATCATCGTCAACATGGGCCCGCAGCACCCGTCCACGCACGGCGTGCTCCGGCTCATCCTGGAGATCGACGGCGAGACGGTCACCGAGGCCCGCTGCGGCATCGGCTACCTGCACACCGGGATCGAGAAGAACCTCGAGTACCGCACGTGGACGCAGGGCACGACCTTCGTGACGCGCATGGACTACCTCACGCCGTTCTTCAACGAGGCGGCGTACTGCATGGCGGTCGAGAAGCTCCTCGGCATCGAGGACGACATCCCCGACCGCGCGAACGTCATCCGCGTACTGCTCCAGGAGCTGAACCGGCTCTCGTCGCACCTGGTCTGCGTCGCCACCGGCGGCATGGAGCTGGGCGCCACCACCGTCATGATCTTCGGCTTCCGCGACCGCGAACTGGTCCTGGACCTCTTCGAGTTGATCACCGGGCTGCGCATGAACCACGCGTTCATCCGCCCCGGCGGCCTCGCCCAGGACCTGCCGTCCGGCGCGGTCGACGCACTCCGCGAGTTCGTCAAGAAGATGCGCAAGAACCTGCCGGAGTACGACAAGCTCGCCACCACCAACCCCGTCTTCAAGGCGCGGTTGCAGGACATCGGCTACCTCGACCTGGCCGGCTGCATGGCCCTCGGCGCCACCGGCCCGATCCTGCGCTCCGCCGGGCTGCCGCACGACCTGCGCAAGGTCCAGCCGTACAGCGGCTACGAGACGTACGACTTCGACGTGCCGACCGTGGACACCTGCGACAGCTACGGCCGGTTCCTCATCCGGATCGAGGAGATGCGGCAGTCGCTGCGCATCATCGAGCAGTGCATCGACCGGCTGGAGCCGGGCCCCGTGATGGTCGGCGACAAGAAGATCGCCTGGCCCGCGCAGCTCGCCCTCGGCCCGGACGGGCTGGGCAACTCGCTCGACCACATCAAGAACATCATGGGCACCTCCATGGAGGCCCTGATCCACCACTTCAAGCTCGTGACCGAGGGCTTCCGGGTCCCGCCGGGCCAGGCGTACGCCGCCGTGGAGTCCCCCAAGGGCGAGCTGGGCGTGCACGCCGTGAGCGACGGCGGCACCAGGCCGTACCGCGTGCACTTCCGCGACCCGTCGTTCACCAACCTCCAGTCGATGGCGGCGATGTGCGAGGGCGGCCAGGTGGCCGACGTCATCGTGGCCGTCGCGTCCCTCGACCCCGTGATGGGAGGCGTCGACCGATGACGGATGTGTCACTCGGCATGCCCGAGCTGCCCGCGCCCGACTACCCGGCGGACGTACGGACGCGGCTGGAGGCCGACGCGAAGGAGATCATCGCGCGCTACCCGGACAGCCGGTCGGCGCTCCTGCCGATGCTGCACCTCGTGCAGTCGGAGGAGGGCCACGTCACCCGCACCGGGCAGAAGTTCTGCGCCGAGATGCTCGACCTGGCCACGGCCGAGGTGAAGGCGGTCGCGACCTTCTACAGCATGTACCGCCGCAAGCCGTCCGGTGACTACCAGGTCGGCGTCTGCACCAACACCCTCTGCGCCGTCCTCGGCGGCGACGAGATCTTCGAGGACCTCCAGCGGCACCTCGGCGTCGGCAACAACGAGACGACCGACGACGGCAAGGTCACCCTCGAACACATCGAGTGCAACGCCGCCTGCGACTTCGCGCCCGTCGTGATGGTCAACTGGGAGTTCTTCGACAACCAGACGCCCGACAGCGCCCGCCGTCTCGTCGACGACCTGCGCGCCGGGAACGACGTGCAGCCGACGCGCGGCGCGAAGATCTGCACGTTCAAGGAGACGGCCCGCATCCTGGCCGGCTTCCCGGACGAGCGCCCCGGAGCCGTCGAGGCGACCGGCGGCGCCGGTCCCGCCTCGCTCGCCGGACTGCGGCTGGCCAAGGGCGACACCGGCGGCCGCGTCGTCACCCCGCGCGGCCCCGCGCCGACGGGCGGCCAGCCGCCCGAGCGGCTCAGCTCGCACGACGCGCCGCAGGACAACGCGCCGTCCGACCCGAAGAACCCGACCGGGCCGGTCACCGAGGAGGGCCAGTCATGACCACCGAGTCTCCCGAGAAGGTGCTGACGCCGGTCCTCTCGGCGTTCTGGGACCAGCCGGACGCCTGGACGCTGGACACCTACCGCCGCCACGACGGCTACGAGGGCCTGCGCAAGGCGCTCGCCATGCCGCCGGACGACGTCATCGCGTACGTCAAGGAGGCGGGCCTGCGCGGCCGTGGCGGCGCGGGCTTCCCCACCGGCATGAAGTGGCAGTTCATCCCGCAGGGCGACGGCAAGCCGCACTACCTCGTGGTGAACGCGGACGAGTCCGAGCCCGGCACCTGCAAGGACATCCCCCTCCTCTTCGCCAACCCGCACTCCCTGATCGAGGGCATCGTGATCGCGTGCCACGCGATCCGCTCCGAGCACGCCTTCATCTACCTCCGTGGCGAGGTCGTCCCCGTCCTGCGCCGCCTGCACCTCGCGGTGCGCGAGGCGTACGAGGCGGGCTACCTCGGGCCGGACGCGCTCGGCCCCGGCAAGCCGCTGGACCTCACGGTGCACGCGGGCGCGGGCGCGTACATCTGCGGTGAGGAGACGGCGCTCCTCGACTCCCTCGAAGGACGACGCGGTCAGCCCCGGCTGCGCCCCCCCTTCCCGGCGGTCGCGGGCCTCTACGCCTGCCCCACCGTGGTGAACAACGTCGAGTCCATCGCGTCGGTTCCCGCGCTCATGCACAAGGGCAAGGAGTGGTTCCGCTCCATGGGCAGCGAGAAGTCCCCGGGCTTCACGCTGTACTCGCTGAGCGGCCACGTCGCCACCCCCGGCCAGTACGAGGCGCCGCTCGGCATCACGCTGCGCCAGCTGCTGGAGATGAGCGGCGGCATGCGCCCCGGACACCGGCTCAAGTTCTGGACGCCCGGCGGTTCCTCGACACCGATGCTCACCGAGGAGCACCTCGACGTGCCCCTCGACTACGAGGGCGTCGGCGAGGCCGGTTCGATGCTGGGCACCAAGGCGCTCCAGTGCTTCGACGAGACCACCTGCGTCGTACGGGCCGTGACCCGCTGGACCGAGTTCTACGCCCACGAGTCCTGCGGCAAGTGCACGCCCTGCCGCGAAGGGACGTACTGGCTCGTCCAGTTGCTCCGCGACATCGAGGCGGGCAAGGCGACCATGTCCGACATCGACAAGATCGACGACATCGCCGACAACATCAACGGCAAGTCCTTCTGCGCCCTCGGTGACGGCGCGGCATCCCCGATCTTCTCGTCGCTCCAGTACTTCCGCGACGAGTACGAGCAGCACGTCACCGGCCGTGGCTGCCCCTTCGACCCGGCCGCCACCACGGTCTGGGCCGACGACAAGACCGCTCACCTGGAGGTGACCGCGTGACCGTCACGACCGACGCCAAGACCTCCGGTGGCGGGGAGGGCCCTCCGCCGGAGGATCTCGTCTCGCTGACCATCGACGGAGCGCAGATCAGCGTGCCCAAGGGCACCCTGGTGATCCGCGCCGCCGAGCAACTGGGCATCGAGATCCCGCGCTTCTGCGACCACCCGCTGCTCGACCCCGCGGGCGCCTGCCGCCAGTGCATCGTCGAGGTGGAGGGCCAGCGCAAGCCGATGGCCTCCTGCACCATCACCTGTACCGACGGCATGGTGGTCAAGACGCAGCTCAGCTCGCCCGTGGCCGAGAAGGCCCAGCGCGGGGTGATGGAGCTGCTGCTCATCAACCACCCGCTGGACTGCCCCGTCTGCGACAAGGGCGGCGAGTGCCCGCTCCAGAACCAGGCGATGGCCACCGGCTCCGCCGAGTCCCGCTTCGAGGGCCGCAAGCGGACGTTCGAGAAGCCCGTACCGATCTCGACGCAGGTGCTGCTCGACCGCGAGCGCTGCGTGCTCTGCGCCCGCTGCACCCGCTTCTCCAACCAGGTCGCGGGCGACCCGATGATCGAGCTGCTCGAACGGGGCGCCCTCCAGCAGGTCGGCACCGGCGAGGGCGACCCCTTCGAGTCGTACTTCTCCGGCAACACCATCCAGATCTGCCCCGTCGGCGCCCTCACCTCCGCCGCGTACCGCTTCCGCTCCCGCCCGTTCGACCTGGTCTCCTCGCCCAGCGTCTGCGAGCACTGCGCGGGCGGCTGCGCGACCCGTACGGACCACCGCCGCGGCAAGGTCATGCGGCGGATGGCGGCCGAGGACCAGGAGGTCAACGAGGAGTGGCTGTGCGACAAGGGCCGCTTCGGCTTCCGCTACGCGCAGCGCCCCGACCGGCTCACCACCCCGCTCGTACGGGACCCGGAGACCGGTGAACTGGCCGAGGCCAGCTGGCCCGAGGCACTGGAGGCGGCCGCCCGCGGCCTGGCCGCGGCCCGCCGGGACGGCGGCGTCGCCGTGCTGACGGGCGGCAGACTCACGTACGAGGACTCGTACGCGTACGCCAAGTTCGCGCGCGTCGCCCTCGGCACGAACGACATCGACTTCCGCGCGCGCGTGCACACCGCCGAGGAGGCCGACTTCCTCGCGGCCCGGGTCGCCGGGCGCGGCCGGGACCTCGACGGCGCCGGACTCACGTACACCGCCCTGGAGAAGGCCCCGGCCGTGCTCCTCGTCGGCTTCGAGTCCGAGGAGGAGGCGCCCGGCGTCTTCCTCCGGCTGCGCAAGGCGTACCGCCGCCACGGGCAGCGCACGTACGCCCTCGCCACGCACGCCACCCGCGGCCTGGAGAAGGCGGGCGGCACGCTGCTGCCCGCCGCCCCCGGCACCGAGACCGAGTGGCTGGACGCGCTGTCCGGCGGCGTCGGCCTCGACCCGGCGGGCGAGGGCGCGGCGGAGGCGCTGCGCGCCGAGGGCTCCGTGATCATCGTCGGGGAGCGGCTCGCCGCCGTCGCCGGCGGGCTCACCGCCGCCGTACGGGCGGCCGCCGCCACCGGCGCGCGGCTCGTCTGGATCCCGCGCCGGGCCGGTGAGCGCGGCGCCGTCGAGGCGGGCGCGCTGCCGGGCCTGCTGCCCGGCGGGCGGCCCGCGACCGACGCGCGCGCACGCGACGAGGTCGCCCGGGTCTGGGGCCTGCCCCGGCTCCCGGAGGGCCGCGGACGCGGGACGGACGGGATCGTGGCGGCCGCGGCCGCCGGTGAACTCGGCGGACTCGTCGTCGGCGGCGTCGAACCGGCCGACCTGCCCGACCCGGCTGCCGCCGTCGCCGCGCTCGACGCGGTCGGCTTCCTCGTCAGCCTGGAGCAGCGGCCCTCGGAGGTCACCGAGCGGGCGGACGTCGTCCTGCCGGTCGCCGCCGTCGTCGAGAAGACCGGCACGTTCCTCAACTGGGAGGGCCGCGCGCGGACGTTCGAGGCCGCGCTGAAGCCCGACCAGATGACGCGCCGTCACGTACAGCCCGACGGCCGGGTGCTGCACATGCTCGCGGACGCCCTCGGCGACCCCGTCGCGCTGCCCGACGTGCACGCCATCCGCCGCGAACTGGACCTGCTCGGCGGTTGGGACGGCCCGTACCCGGACGCCCCGCAGGAGCGGTCCCGCCCGCTGCCGCAGCCCGGCAAGGGCGAGGCCGTGCTCGCCGGGCACCGGCTGCTGCTCGACCAGGGCCGCATGCAGGAGGGCGACGAGGCGCTGACCGGTACGCGGCACGCCGCCGTCGTACGGCTCGCGCCGCGCACCGCCGACGAGGCCGGGGTACGGGACGGCGAGCTGGTCGCGGTCACCGGACCGGCCGGGCACGTGACGCTCCCGCTCCGGGTCACCGACCCGATGCCCGAGCACGTCGTCTGGCTGCCGCTCAACTCCGTGGGCGGCGGCGCCCACCGCGACCTGGGCGCCGTACCCGGCACGCTCGTCAAGCTCGCACCCGCCGTACCGGACGGCACCGCCGTACGGGACACCGCCGCCGGGTCCGAGGGATCGAAGGAGGTGGACGCGTGATGCAGGGAACCCTGCCGGGCACCGTGCCCGGCTACGTGGTCGCCGCCGAGGACCTGTCGGCCTTCGGCACCGACCCGTGGTGGCTGATCGCCATCAAGGCGGTGTTCTGCTTCGCCTTCCTGATGCTGACCGTGCTCCTCTGCATCGTGCTGGAGCGCAAGGTCGTCGCCTGGATGCAGCTGCGCATCGGCCCCAACCGGCACGGTCCGTGGGGCATGCTCCAGTCGCTGGCCGACGGCATCAAGCTGATGCTGAAGGAAGACATCATCGTCAAGGGCGCCGACAAGGCGGTCTACATCCTGGCGCCGATCGTCGGCACCATCCCGGCCTTCATGGCCATCGCGGTGATCCCCTTCGGCCCGCCCGGCAACGAGGTGTCGATCCTCGGCACCCGTACCGCCATGCAGCTCACCGACCTGCCGGTGGCCGTGCTCTACATCCTGGCCACCTCGTCCATCGCCGCGTACGGCGTGGTCCTCGCGGGCTGGTCGTCCAACTCGACGTACCCGCTGCTCGGCGGCGTACGGGCCACGGCCCAGGTGATCAGCTACGAGGTCGCCATGGGCCTCAGCTTCGCCGCCGTGTTCCTCTACTCCGGGTCGATGTCGACGTCCGCGATCGTGGCGGAGCAGGACGAGCGCTGGTTCGCGGTGCTGCTGCCGATCTCGTTCCTGATCTACCTGGTGTCGATGGTCGGTGAGGCCCACCGGGCCCCGTTCGACATGCCGGAGTCCGAGGGCGACCTCGTCGGCGGCTTCAACACCGAGTACTCGTCGATCAAGTTCGCGCTGTTCATGCTCACCGAGTACGTCCACATGGTCACGGTGTCCGCCCTCGCGGTCACCCTGTTCCTGGGCGGCTGGCGGGCCCCGGCGCCGATCTCCACGTACTGGGAGGGCGCGAACCACGGCTGGTGGCCGATGCTCTGGTTCGTGCTCAAGCTGCTCATGCTGCTGTTCGGCTTCGTCTGGATCCGGGCCGCGCTGCCGCGCGTGCGCTACGACCAGTTCATGCAGCTCGGCTGGAAGGTCCTCATCCCCGTCTCGATGGTCTGGCTGATGCTGGTCGCGACCGTACGGGCCATGCGGAACGAGAACTACTCCTTCACCGACGTCATCTACTGGGTCGGCGGACTCGTCCTCGCCCTGCTGCTGGTCTCGTTCCTCGTGGACGTCTTCCGCGAACGCGGCGAGAAGGCACGCGAGGCCGAACGCGAGAAGGAGCTGGCCGAGTCCGGCGGACCGGCCTTCGACCCGATGGCCGGCGGCTACCCGGTGCCCCCGCTGCCGGGCCAGACGCTGCCCGCCGCGCCGCGCCGCCCGTCCCGCGCGAAGCGGGACCGGGAGCTGGTCGGTACGGCGGCGGAGCCGGCGGAGTCCGGCGGCTCCTCCGAGAGCAACACAGGGACCTCCCAAGGAAGGGGGAGCGACGATGCCTGAGAACCCCCTGGGCGGCTTCGGCGTGACCTTCAAGGCCATGTTCAAGAAGCGGCTGACCGAGCAGTACCCGGAGTACAAGAAGCCGACGGCGCCCCGCTTCCACGGGCGCCACCAGCTGAACCGGCACCCCGACGGGCTGGAGAAGTGCGTCGGCTGCGAACTGTGCGCCTGGGCCTGCCCGGCGGACGCGATCTACGTCGAGGGCGCGGACAACACCGAGGAGGAGCGCTACTCCCCGGGCGAGCGCTACGGCCGCGTCTACCAGATCAACTACCTGCGCTGCATCCTGTGCGGCCTGTGCGTCGAGGCGTGCCCCACGCGGGCACTGACCATGACGAACGAGTACGAACTCGCCGACTCCTCCCGCGCGTCGCTCATCTACACCAAGGAAGAGCTGCTCTCGGGTCTCCAGGAGGGCATGGTCGACTCGCCGCACGCGATCTTCCCGGGCATGACCGAGAAGGACTACTACAACGGTCTGGTCACCGAGGCGGCCCCCGGCACCGTGCAGCAGGAGCCGCACTCCGGGGACAAGCTGAACGAGGAGCCGCAGCCCGCGGAGACCACCTTCGGTGCCGCCGAGCCCGCGGCCGCGGAGGCGGTGAGCGAGAAGTGAGCACCACCCTCGCCGCCGCCAGCACCGCCACCTCCACGGGCGAGGCCGTGCAGTTCTGGGTGCTCGGCACCGTGGCGGTGCTGGGCGCGCTCGGCACCGTACTGATGCGGCGGGCCGTGCACGCGGCCCTCTGCCTCGCCGGCACCATGATCATCCTGGCGGTCTTCTACCTCGCCAACGGCGCGTACTTCCTGGGCATGGTCCAGGTCGTCGTCTACACGGGCGCCGTGATGATGCTGTTCCTCTTCGTGCTGATGCTCGTCGGCGTCTCCACCAGCGACACGCTGGAGGAGACCATCAAGGGCCAGCGCTGGCTGGCCGTCGCCGCCGGACTCGGCTTCGGCGTCCTCCTCGTCGGCGGCCTCGGCAACGCGTCGCTCAGCACGTTCAACGGCCTCGCGGAGGCCAACGCCGAGGGCAACGTGCAGGGGCTGGCCCGCCTGGTCTTCACCAAGTACGTCTTCGCCTTCGAGATCACCGGCGCCCTGCTCGTCACCGCCGCCGTCGCCGCCATGGTGCTCACGCACCGCGAGCGTACGGAACGCCGGTCGACGCAGCGGGAGATGGCCGAGAAGCGCGTACGCGAGAACCGCCAGGTCCCGCCGCTGCCCGCGCCCGGCGTCTACGCCCGCCACAACGCCGTGGACATCCCCGGCCTGCTGCCCGACGGCAGCCCGTCCGAACTGACCGTCAACCCGACGCTGCGCGGCCGCGGCCAGGTCCGCGACGTGTCCGACGAGGCGCTCGCCGACCTGGCGGCGCTGGAGCAGCGCACGCAGGAGTACCTGGAACGGGGCGAGCGCCCCGCGGGGAACGCGGGCCGCGACGCCGACGGCTCCGGCGACAGGGATAAGGAGAAGGCCAAGTGAACCCGGTCAACTACCTCTATCTCGCGGCGCTGCTGTTCACCATCGGCGCCGCCGGGGTGCTGGTCAGGCGGAACGCCATCATCGTCTTCATGTGCGTCGAGCTGATGCTGAACGCGAGCAACCTCGCGCTGGTCACCTTCTCCCGCCTGCACGGCAACCTCGACGGCCAGATCATGGCGTTCTTCACCATGGTCGTCGCCGCCGCGGAGGTCGTGGTCGGTCTGGCGATCATCGTGACGTTCTTCCGCTCCCGCCACTCGGCCTCGGTCGACGACGCCAGCCTGATGAAGCTGTAAGGAGTACGGACCAGTGGAATCACTCATCGGGCTGCTCGTCGGAGCACCGCTCCTCGGCGCGGCCGTCCTGCTGTGCGGGGGCCGCAGGCTCGACCGTACGGGGCACTGGCTCGGCACGCTGCTGGCCGCCGCCTCGTTCGTCGTCGGGCTGCTGCTCTTCGCGGACATGCTCGGCAAGGACACCGAGCAACGCGCCATGCACCAGCATCTGTTCAGCTGGATCCCCGTCGCCGACTTCCAGGCGGACGTGGGCTTCCAGCTCGACCAGCTGTCCATGACGTTCGTCCTGCTGATCTCCGGGGTCGGCACGCTCATCCACGTCTACTCCATCGGCTACATGGAGCACGACGAGCGGCGGCGGCGCTTCTTCGGCTATCTCAACCTCTTCCTCGCGGCGATGCTGCTGCTCGTCCTCGCGGACAACTACCTGCTGCTGTACGTCGGTTGGGAGGGCGTGGGCCTCGCCTCGTACCTGCTCATCGGCTTCTGGCAGCACAAGCCGAGCGCGGCGACCGCGGCGAAGAAGGCGTTCCTGGTCAACCGGGTCGGCGACGTCGGCCTGTCGATCGCGATCATGCTGATGTTCACCACGTTCGGCACCTTCGCCTTCGAGCCCGTGCTGGAGTCGACGGGCGAGACGAGCGAGGGCAAGCTGACGGCCATCGGCCTGATGCTGCTGCTGGCGGCCTGCGGCAAGTCGGCGCAGGTGCCGCTCCAGTCGTGGCTGGGCGACGCGATGGAGGGCCCGACCCCGGTCTCGGCCCTGATCCACGCGGCGACGATGGTCACCGCGGGCGTGTACCTGATCACCCGCTCCGGCGAGATCTTCAACGCCGCCCCCGACGCGCAGCTCGTCGTCGTCACCGTCGGCGCGGTCACGCTCCTCTTCGGTGCGATCGTCGGTTGCGCCAAGGACGACATCAAGAAGGCCCTCGCGGGCTCCACGATGTCGCAGATCGGCTACATGATGCTGGCGGCCGGACTCGGCCCGATCGGCTACGCGTTCGCGATCATGCACCTGGTCACCCACGGTTTCTTCAAGGCGGGCCTCTTCCTCGGCGCCGGTTCCGTGATGCACGGGATGAACGACGAGGTGGACATGCGGAAGTACGGCGGGCTGCGCAAGCACATGCCGGTCACCTTCGTCACGTTCGGCCTCGGCTACCTCGCGATCATCGGTTTCCCCGGCCTCTCCGGGTTCTTCTCCAAGGACCAGATCATCGAGGCGGCGTTCGCCAAGGGCGGCACCCAGGGCTGGATCCTCGGCACCTGCGCGCTGCTCGGCGCGGCCATCACCGCGTACTACATGACGCGGGTCATGCTCCTCACCTTCTTCGGTGAGAAGCGCTGGGACCCGGCGGAGACGCACCCGCACGAGTCGCCGCGGACGATGACGATCCCGATGATCGTCCTCGCCTTCGGCTCGGTCTTCGCGGGCGGCTACTTCAAGCTGAACGAGAACTTCGTGCACTGGCTGGAACCCGTCACCGAGTTCGAGCACGGGCATCCGCCCATGTCGGCGGCGACCGTCACCGCGGCCACCGTCGTGGCGCTGCTGATCGGCGTCACCGGCGCCTGGTTCCAGTACGGGCGCCGACCGGTGCCGGTGGTCGCCCCGCGCGGCAGCCTGCTGACCCGCGCGGCCCGGCGCGACCTGCTCCAGGACGACCTGAACCACGTGGTCCTGGTCAAGGGCGGCGAGCACCTGACGCGCGGCCTGGTCTACCTCGACCACAAGCTGGTCGACGGAGTCGTCAACGGCACGGCCGCCTCGTTCGGCGGCCTGTCCGGGCGGGTCCGGCGGGTCCAGAACGGTTTCGTCCGCTCGTACGCGGTCTCGATGTTCGGGGGTGCGGCGGTGCTCGTCGCCGCGACCTTGCTGATGAGGGCGGTCTGAGATGTCATTTCCCCTGCTGACGGTCACCGCACTGGTGCCCGCGGTCGGCGCGGTCGCCACGGCGGCGATGCCCGCCGCGCGCCGGTCGGCGGCCAAGTGGCTGGCGCTGTCCGTGTCCCTGGTGACGCTGGGGCTGGCGGCGGCCGTGCTCGTACGCTTCGACCCGGGCGGCGCCCGCTACCAGCTCACCGAGTCCCGGCCCTGGATCGCCGAGTTCGGCGTCCGCTACGAGCTGGGCGTGGACGGTATCGGCGCCGTACTGGTGGCGCTCACCGCGCTGCTCGTCCCGTTCATCCTCCTCGCCGGCTGGCACGACGCGGACGAGGAGGCGGGCGGCGACAAGCCGGGCCGCCGCTGGCGGCCCACCCAGGGCTTCTTCGCGCTGATCCTGGCCGTCGAGGCGATGGTGGTCATCTCCTTCCTGGCCACGGACGTCTTCCTCTTCTACATCTTCTTCGAAGCGATGCTCATCCCGATGTACTTCCTCATCGGCGGCTTCGGTGACCGTGCCCACGAGCACGGCGAGGAGGAGGCGTCGCGGCAGCGCTCGTACGCCGCCGTGAAGTTCCTGCTCTACAACCTGGCGGGCGGCCTCATCATGCTGGCCGCCGTCATCGGCCTGTACGCGGTCACCGCCGACCAGCTCGGCGAGGGCACGTTCTCGCTCCAGGCGATCACCGAGGCGCGCGCCAGCGGTGAGCTGGAGATGGCGACGAACACCGAACGGCTGCTGTTCCTCGGCTTCTTCTTCGCCTTCGCGGTGAAGGCGCCGCTGTTCCCGCTGCACACCTGGCTGCCCAACGCGATGGGCGAGGCGACCGCGCCGGTGGCCGTGCTGATCACGGCCGTCGTCGACAAGGTCGGCACGTTCGCGATGCTCCGCTACTGCCTCGGGCTGTTCCCGGAGGCGAGCGAGTGGGCCACGCCGGTGGTCCTGGTGCTGGCGCTGATCAGCATCATCTACGGCGCGCTGGTGGCCGTCGGCCAGCGGGACATGAAGCGGCTGATCGCGTACGCGTCGATCTCCCACTTCGGGTTCATCATCCTCGGCGTCTTCGCGATGACCTCCCAGGGCCACAGCGGCGCGACGCTCTACATGGTGAACCACGGCATCTCCACCGCCGCCCTGATGCTCGTCGCCGGATTCCTGATCACCCGGCGCGGCTCGCGGCTCATCGCGGACTACGGCGGTGTGCAGAAGGTGGCGCCGGTGCTGGCGGGCGCGTTCCTCGTGGGCGGTCTCGCGACGCTGTCGCTGCCCGGACTGGCGCCGTTCATCAGCGAGTTCCTGGTCCTGGTCGGTACGTTCAGCCGCTACCCGGTGGTCGGCGTCATCGCCGCCGCGACCATCGTGCTGGCCGCGCTGTACGTCCTCGTCCTCTACCAGCGGACGATGACCGGCCCGGTGAAGGAGGGCGTCAAGGGGATGCCCGACCTGCGCGTCCGCGAACTCGCGGTCGTCACCCCGCTGATCGCCCTGCTGATCTTCCTCGGCGTCTTCCCGAAGCCGCTGACGGACATCGTCAACCCTGCGGTCGAGCACACGCTCTCCGACGTGGAGAAGCACGATCCTGCCCCTGATGTGGAGGCGGCCAAGTGAGCACCACGCAATCCGTCCACAACCTGTGGACGCACGCGGCGGCCGAGCCGGAGAAGATCCCGACCCCGCACATCGAGTACGCCCAGCTGTCACCGACGCTGATCGTGCTCGGCGCCGCCCTCGTCGGCATCCTGATCGAGGCGTTCCTGCCGCGGCGCACCCGTTACACCGCGCAGGTCCTCGTCGCCGTGGTGGCGCTGGCCTCGGCGTTCGCCGCCGTCCTCGCCCTCGGTATGGACGGGTACGGCACCACGAAGGCGCAGGTCGCCGCCATGGGCGCGATCGCGGTCGACGGTCCCGCGCTGTTCCTCCAGGGCACGATCCTGCTGGTGGGCCTCGTCGCGGTCTTCACGTTCGCGGAACGGCGGCTCGACCCCACCGCGCACGGCAACCGCGTCGACTCGTTCGCCGCGCAGGCCGCGTCCGTACCGGGCGGGCAGGGTGAACGGGACGCCGTACGGGCCGGGTTCACCACCACCGAGGTCTTCCCGATCGCCCTCTTCGCGATCGCCGGCATGCTGGTCTTCCCGGCGGCCAACGACCTGCTGACGCTCTTCATCGCGCTGGAGGTCTTCTCCCTCCCGCTGTACATCCTGTGCGCGCTCTCCCGCCGCAACCGCCTGATGTCGCAGGAGGCGGCGGTGAAGTACTTCCTGCTGGGAGCCTTCTCCTCCGCGTTCCTGCTGTTCGGCATCGCGCTGCTGTACGGCTACGCGGGCGCCGTCGACTACTCGTCCATCGCCCGCGTCGTCAGCAACGCCGACAACGCCACCGACCCGGCCCTCGCCGGGACCATGGGCAACGACGCGCTGCTCCTCATCGGCGGCGCCATGGTGCTGATGGGCATGCTGTTCAAGGTCGGCGCCGTGCCGTTCCACATGTGGACCCCGGACGTCTACCAGGGCGCCCCCACCCCGGTCACCGGCTTCATGGCGGCGGCCACCAAGGTGGCGGCGTTCGGCGCGCTGCTGCGGCTGCTGTACGTCGTGCTGCCGGGCCTGCGCTGGGACTGGGAGCCCGTGATGTGGGGCGTCGCGATCGTCACCATGCTGGGTGGCGCGATCGTCGCGATCACGCAGACCGACATCAAGCGCCTGCTGGCGTACTCCTCCATCGCGCACGCCGGGTTCATCCTCGCCGGTGTCGTCGCGACGTCGGAGGACGGCGTCTCGTCCGTGCTGTTCTACCTGGCGGCGTACTCCTTCGTGACGCTCGGCGCCTTCGCGGTCGTGACGCTCGTACGGGACGCGGGCGGCGAGGCCACGCACCTGTCCAAGTGGGCCGGGCTGGGCCGCCGTTCGCCGCTGGTCGCGGCGGTCTTCGCGGTGTTCCTGCTGGCCTTCGCGGGCATCCCGCTGACGTCCGGCTTCACCGGCAAGTTCGCGGTGTTCAAGGCGGCGGCGGAGAGCGGCGCGGGCGCCCTGGTGGTCGTCGGTGTCATCTCGTCCGCCATCGCGGCGTTCTTCTACATCCGCGTCATCGTGCTCATGTTCTTCCAGGAGCCGAAGGCGGACGGGCCCACCGTGGCCGTCCCCAGCCCGCTGACGATCACGGCGATCGGCATCGGCGTCGCGGTCACCCTGGTGCTCGGCCTCGCGCCGCAGTACTTCCTGGAACTGGCCGGGGACGCGGGCGTGTTCGTGCGCTGAGCCGCCCGTACGCCCACCCGGACGCACCACCGCCCGGCACCTCCTGCGAGGGGTGCCGGGCGGTGCCGTGTGCGGGGGAGCGGGGGGCGGTTCTCAGCCGCCGGGGGACGGCTCGATCCGGCCCGTCACCTCGCCCAGCCCGATCCGCGCCCCGTCCGGGCCCGGCGCCCACGCGGAGAGCGTCACCTCGTCGCCGTCCGCGAGGAACGGCCCCTTGCCCTCGGTGACCTCCAACAGCGAGCCCAACTGGTCCGGCTCCGGGCCGCTGACCGTCCCCGAGGCGTACAGGTCGCCCGTACGCAGCGAGGCGCCGTTCACCGTCAGGTGCGCCAACTGCTGCTGCGCCGTCCAGTACATCGACGAGAACGGCGGCTCCGCGATCCGCCGCCCGTTCAACGTGACGGTGATCCGCAGGTCGAAGCCGCCGGGCTCGGCCACGGCGCCGTCGCCGTCGTCCAGGTACGGCAGCAGCGGGAAGTCCCGGGCGGGCGGCCGCGTACGGGCCGCGTCCAACGCGTCCACCGGCGTGATCCACGGGGACACCGACGTCTGGAACGACTTGCCCAGGAACGGGCCCAGCGGCACGTACTCCCACGCCTGGAGGTCCCGCGCCGACCAGTCGTTCAGCAGGCACACGCCGAAGACGTGGTCGCGGAACGCGTCCTGCCCGACCGGCTCGCCCAGCCGCGACGGGGCGCCGACCACGAACGCGACCTCGGCCTCGATGTCCAGCCGCGTCGACGGGCCGAACAGCGGCGCCTCCGCGGTGGGCGGCTTCCGCTGGCCCCGCGGCCGTACGACCGGCGTGCCGGACACGACGACGGTGCCCGCGCGGCCGTGGTAACCGATCGGCAGGTGCTTCCAGTTGGGCGTCAGCGGGTCGCTGCCGGGGCGGAAGATCCGGCCGACGTTGGCGGCGTGGTGCTCGCTGGCGTAGAAGTCGACGTAGTCCGCCACCTCGAACGGCAGCCGCAGCTCCACCTCCGCGAGCGGACGCAGATGCCGCGCCGTGGCCGCACGCCGCTCCGAGCCGCCCGTCAGCCACTCCCGCAGCTCGGCCCGTACCGCCTGCCAGACGGGACGGCCCGCGGCCAGCAGCGGGTTGAGCAGCGGCTCCCGCAGCAACTCGGCGTGCGGGGAGCCGAACTCGGTGGCGGCGGCGCCCGCGTCCAGCACGTACGCGCCGTAGCGGACGCCGATCCGGGGCTGCCCGGCGTCCCGTCCGTCCGGTGTGGTGCGGGCGTCGTGCGGGCCGGGGTCCGTGAACAGGCCGTACGGCAGGTTGTCCGCGCCGAAGAGATCGTCTCCGGGCAGGTCCAGCGCGCTGGCTTCGGTCATCCGTGGTGCCTCGCCTTCGAGGTCGTCGCCGGTCAGGGGCCGCCGCCAGGCTATCGGGCGGCCCGTCACGGAACGCGCGGTGGCACGGGACGGCCGTCGCCGTACGTAGCCGGACGCACAGGGGTGGTCACGGTGAGGCTCCGGGGGTACGCGGGGGTAGTGATCGACCTGTGACCGGCTACGCTGCCAGAGATGGTGGCAGCGATTCATCGACATGCAGCCGCGTAGACAGGAGTACCCCTCGTGACCGTCGACGGGCCGTTCGGGCTGAGCGTGCGGGACCAGGCTCTCGAAGCCGATGTCCAGGCAGGGTTGTCGGCAGTCGAAGAAGGTCTCATGGAGGCCACGAAGAGCGACGTGCCGTTCATCACGGGCGCCGCGCAGCACCTCGTACGGGCCGGGGGGAAGCGCTTCCGGCCGCTGCTGGTGATGCTCGGCGCGCAGTTCGGGGACCCGCACGAGCCGGGCGTCGTACCGTCCGCCGTGGTCGTCGAGCTGACGCACCTGGCGACGCTCTACCACGACGACGTGATGGACCAGGCCGACGTACGGCGCGGGGTGCCCAGCGCGAACGCCAACTGGGGCAACTCGGTGGCCGTCCTCACCGGCGACTTCCTCTTCGCCCGCGCCTCGCAGATACTCGCGGACCTGGGCCCCGAGGCCGTACGCATCCAGGCGGAGGCGTTCGAACGGCTCGTCACCGGCCAGATCATGGAGACCGCCGGGCCGCAGGACGGCCAGGACCCCGTCGCCCACTACCTCGAGGTGCTCTCCGGCAAGACCGGCTCGCTGATCGCGGTGGCCTGCCGCTTCGGGGCGATGACGGCCGGGGCGGACGAGAGCGTCACCTCGACGCTCACGCAGTACGGCGAGCGGATCGGCACCGCCTTCCAGCTCGCCGACGACGTACTGGACATCGCCAGCGACTCCCACGAGTCCGGCAAGACGCCGGGGACCGACCTGCGGGAGGGCGTGGCCACGCTGCCGGTGCTGTACCTGCGGGAGCACGCCGCGAACGGCGGGGCCGCCGCCGACCGCGAGCTGTGCCGGCTGCTCGACGGGGACCTGACGGACGACGCGCGGCACGCGGAGGCGCTGGCCGGGCTGCGCGCGCACCCGGCGCTGGAGCAGGCGCGGCGGGACACCGTGCGGTACGCACGGGAGGCGCGGGCGACGCTGGAGCCGCTGGCGGACGGGCCGGCGAAGCTCGCCCTGTCGGACCTGTGCGACGCGGTGGTGCACCGCGCGGGCTGAGCGGGTCGGGGCTGTGGTCCGGGGCCGGGCCCGGGCCCGTGGCGGCGCGGAGGCGCCGGGCGGTGCGGGCGGTGCGGGCGGTGCGGCGCTGGTTCGGGTCCGGTGGCGGCCCGCGGGGCCTCAGGGGTGCGTGAGGGTGCCCCGTACGGGTAACCGGGTACGCGTGGGGCCACCCGGCGGAGGCGGCCGAGGCGCGCGTAGTCCCGTGGGAGTACGCGGAGTTGCCTCCCTCGGCTGACGCCCGGCCGCCGGTGATTTGGTGCTATTGATTCACCATCCCGCACCAGTTCGGGTGACAATGGCGGCAAGGGGTGGACGAGTGCGAGGTAAGAAAGCGCCGCCGACCACGGAGGTAGGCACACACATGGCACAGATCCAACCGGGCAAGCCGCGCAGGAAAGCGGTGCGCTACGGCGTTCCGGTCGCGGTCGCGGGCGTCGCCGCCGCGACGATCGGGCTCGTCCCGGCGCTCGCCGACTCCGGTGACCCGGACCTGCCGAAGATCACCGCCGAGGAACTCCTGGCCAAGATGGCCGAGTCGGACGTACCGCACCAGTCCGGCACCGTGAAGGTCGAGACGGACCTCGGCCTCCCCGCCCTGCCGGGCACCGGCGGCGGCAGCCGCGGGCCGTTCGGCGGCGGTGACGACGAGCGCGGGGACGATGGTCAGCGCGGGGGCGGTGCGGACGACGGCGAGGACGGGTCCGCCGCGGACCCGCAGAAGAAGCTCATGGAGCTGGCCTCCGGCACGCACACGCTCCGGGTGGCCACGGACGGGCCCGACAAGCAGCGCGTCTCGGTCGTCGAGGAGGCCGCCGAGTACAGCCTCATCCACAACGGCCGGGACCTGTGGGCGTACGACAGCGCCAGCAACTCCGCCGTCCACAGCAGCCTTCCCGAGGGCGCGCACCACGGCGCGGACAAGGACGACGCGGGCAAGGACGGTAAGGGCAGGGGCGGTAAGGGCGGGGGCGGGGCGCACGAGATGCCCGGCGGCGTGGCCGATCTGACTCCGGAGAAGGCCGCCGAGCAGGCGCTGAAGGCCGTCGACAAGACGACCTCGGTGTCCGTGGACGGCACCGCGAAGGTCGCGGGCCGCGACGCGTACCAGCTCGTCGTCAAGCCCAAGGCCGAGGACTCGACCGTCGAGGCCGTCCGTATCGCCGTCGACGCGGACAACGGCGCCCCGCTGAAGTTCACGCTCACCCCCGACGGCGGCGGCAAGCCCGTCGTCGACATCTCCTACCGGAACGTCGACTTCGGCAAGCCCGACGCGGACTCCTTCACCTTCAAGGCGCCGAAGGGCACGGAGGTGACCGAGAAGAAGCTCGGCGGAGCCGCCGGTGCGGCCACCAAGAAGCCCGGCAAGGACGCGCGGCCCGAACTGTCGGAGCTGTCCGGCCTCAACACGTTCGGCAAGGGCTGGGGCACCGTCGCCGAGATCCCGCTGCCCGGCGGCGGGCTGCCGGGGCCCCTGCTCGGTGACGCGAAGGGCGCGGAGTCCGAGCCGGTGAAGCGGCTGTTGGACAGTTTCACGGACGAGGCCGAGGGCGACTTCGGCACCGGACGGGTCTTCGAGACCCGGCTCGTGAACGCCCTGATCACGGACGACGGCAAGCTTTTCGTCGGCGCCGTGACCAAGGAGGGCCTGGTCAAGGCGGCCGACGCGGCGGCCAAGTAACCCCGGCGGCGGCCCCGCGCGCCACGGTGCGCGGGGCGGCCCGTCCCGCGGACGTACCAAGCGCCCGGGGACGTACGCCGCGCCCGCCGTGCGCCGCGCACCCGCGGGCGTACGGAGCACAGGACACATCTCGCATCGCCGCCGCCCGGCAACCGCCGGGTGGCGGCGAAGTTCCTCCCAGGGAGCACCATGGCAGAGGCGGCCGAAGCCGTTGTCGAGACGCAGGGGCTCAGCAAGCGCTACCGAGGCGGTCAGCTCGCCGTGGACAGCCTCGACCTGTCCGTGCCCCGGGGCAGCGTCTTCGGATTCCTCGGGCCCAACGGCTCGGGCAAGACCACCACGATCCGGATGCTGCTCGGCCTGATCGAGCCCTCCGACGGCACCGCCCATCTGCTCGGCATGCCCATGCCGCACGCCGCCGGGCGCGTCCTCCCGCACGTCGGCGCCCTGATCGAGGGCCCCGCGCTCTACGACTTCCTCTCCGGCCGTGACAACCTCCTCCGCTACGACGCCGCCGACCCCACCGCCGACCCCCGCACCCGCCGCACCCGCGTCGCGGCGGCGCTCGACCGCGTGGGCCTGTCGGCCGCCGGGGGCAAGAAGGCCAAGGCGTACTCGCTCGGCATGAAGCAGCGCCTCGGGCTCGCCTCCGCCCTGCTGCAACCCCGTCGCCTCCTCGTACTGGACGAGCCCACCAACGGACTCGACCCGCAGGGCATGCGCGAGATCCGCGTCCTCGTCCGCGAACTCGCGGATGACGGCATCACGGTCTTCCTCTCCTCCCATCTGCTGGACGAGATCGAGCAGGTCTGCACGCACACCGCCGTGATGAACCGAGGCAGGCTCATCACTCAGGGCACCGTCGCCGAGATGTCCGCGGGGGCGCGCGGCCGTCTCGTCGTCACCACCCCGGACACGGCCGAGGCCGTGCCGGTCCTCAAGGAGCACGGGGTCACGGACGTCACCGTCGTCGAGGACCGGGTGTCCGGCGAACTGCCCGCCACCGACCCGCCGGACCTGGCGGACGTCAACGCCGCCCTGGTGGCCGCCGACGTACGGGTGCGGGCCTTCGGACTCGAACGCGCCTCACTGGAGGACGTGTTCGTCGCACTCACCGGGGAGGGCTTCGATGTCGCAGGCTGAGACCGGTGACCAGCACGACGTCCAGCGGGACACGGGCGTACGCCGAGACGTGGAAGGCGAGTGGCAGGGCCCGCGAACGGCGCCGACGACGGCCGTTCCGGCCACCGCTCCCACCGGCGGACCGACCGCGGCCGGTCCGACCGCCGCGGGGCCGCTTCTGTCCGGAGCGCCCGCGGGCAGTCGGCTCGGGCGGCTGGGTCTCGGCCTGTTCCGCAGCGAACTCCTCACGACCTTCCGCCGGTGGCGGACGCTCGCGCTGCTCGGCGTGCTGGCACTCGTACCGGTCATGGTCGGCATCGCCGTCAAGATCGAGACGAGTGACGGCGGCGCCGTGGGCGACGGGGGAGGGGAGGGGCCCGCCTTCATCGCCCAGGTCACCAACAACGGTCTGTTCCTGGTGTTCACCTCGCTCGCGGTGACCCTTCCCTTCTTCCTCCCCATGACCGTCGGGGTGATCGCCGGTGACTCGCTCGCGGGGGAGGCGGCGAGCGGGACGCTGCGCTATCTGCTGGTCGCGCCCGCCGGCCGTACCCGGCTGTTGCTGGTCAAGTACGCCACCACCTTCGTCTTCTGTCTCGCCGCGACCCTGGTCGTGGCGCTCTCGGCGCTGATCGTCGGGTCATTGCTGTTCCCCCTCGGGGAGGTCACCCTCCTCTCCGGCACCACCGTGTCGTTCGGTGAGGGACTCGGGCGGGCGCTGGTCATAGCGGTGCTGGTCGCGCTCTCCCTGCTCGGGCTGGCGGCACTGGGCGTGTTCATCTCCACGCTGACGAACAGCGGTGTCACCGCGATGGCCGCCACCGTCGGCCTGCTGATCACCGTGCAGATCCTGGACACCATCCCGCAGTTGCACGCGGTGCCCCCCTTCCTCTTCCCCCACTACTGGCTGTCGTTCGGGGACGTGCTGCGCGATCCGGTGTACTGGGACCAGCTGGTGAAGAACCTCGGCCTCCAGGCCCTCTACGCCGCGTTCTTCGGTTCGGCGGCCTGGGCCCGTCTGACCACGAAGGACATCACGGCCTGAATCCGGCGAACCGTCCCGCCGGGTGAGGGACTGTCACCGAGGTGACTGCGAACTGACAGCACTCTGTTGTCTCCGGGCTGGACACTGGGGCTGCTTCTCGGCCATCCGAGGAGAGCGGAACCCCTCGTCAGCAGCCCCACCGCCGGGCTGCCACCCCCCACCCGGAGGTACTGGATGCGTCGTCGGTTCATCACCGGCCTGTCCAGCGCGGCTGTCGCGCTGGCCGCCACGGCAGCCATGGCCGCTCCCGCGAACGCGGCGCCCGCGGACAAGCTCCAGGTCATGTCCAGCTGGAGCCAGACCAGCGCCAGCAGCCAGCAGGCGTTCCTGAACGCGCGTGCCCACCAGGGTGACTGGTCGGCGTACGGCTTCGACTGGAGCACGGACAAGTGCAGCTCCTCTCCTGACAACCCCTTCGGTTTCCCGTTCGAGAACTCGTGCATCCGGCACGACTTCAACTACCGCAACTACAAGGCGGTGGGTAAGTTCGACGCGAACAAGGCCCGGATCGACAGTGCCTTCTACGAGGACCTGAAGCGGGTCTGCAACGGTTACTCGGGTGCCCAGAAGACCGCGTGCAGCGGTCTCGCCTGGACGTACTACCAGGCCGTCTCCAAGCTCGGTGTGGCTCCGGCCGACACCGGCGCCCAGGTGGACCAGGCCGCGTAGTCCACCCGTCTCCGTGCGCCGCCCGGCCCTCGCCGGGACGCTGTGCCCTTCTTCTGCCCGTCCGGTCCACGACCGGGCGGGCAGAAGTCTTTCCCGGACGGACCGGCCGGGGGCGCCGGGCTCAGTGCACGCAGAACTCGTTGCCCTCCGGGTCCTGGAGGACCGTCCACTCGCCTGACGGCTCTGCGACCTGCCGCACCAGCGTCGCCCCGAGCGACTCCAGCCGCGCCACCGTGGCCGCGCGCCCCGCCGGGCCGGAGTGGACGTCGATGTGCAGTCTGTTCTTGCCCGCCTTCGGCTCCGGCACCCGCACGAACAGCAGCCTTCTGCCCAGGCCGGCGCCGCTGTCGGGATCGAACGGGTCCTCCGGGTGCCGGGTCGCGGTGGCGTCCCGCCAGAACTTCCGGCCCTTGAACTCGACCAGCAGCGACGCGTCGACGACGCCCTCGCCCAGCAGCCGCTCGATCCGCGTGCTGTTGTCCTCCAGTTCGTACCCCAGGACGTCGGACCAGAAGGCCGCCTGCCGCTGCGGCTCGGCAGAGTCGATCACGAGCTTCCAGCCGAGGGTCATGTCGCGTCCTTCCGTCGGGGACTTCCGTTCCGTGCGTAACCAGTTATAGTGGTTACATGACTGAGTTCGCAAGGGGGTCCTCGAAGGGACTCCTCCTCCAGCCGCCGGACGGGGTGGACTTCCACTTCGATCCCGGTTCCCTGTGCCTGGAGCTGCTCGTGACGGGTGGCCCGGGTCCTCTTGCCCGCTTCGAGGTGCTTCACCGACCCGCGGGGCTCACCGGGTGGGCCGAGTCCTCCCGTCTCGACCCGACGCCCCATCTGGAGGTGACGGAGCTGGAGTTGGCGGCGGCCCGGCTCCTGCGGGACTCGGTGCTGACGCTGGCCCGTGACCGGCTGCGGGGGCGGGAGCCGCGCCCCGAGGACCTGGCGGAGGTGAACGCGGCGGCGGCGCGGCCACCGCTGGCCCCCGTGCTGGAGTGGCCCGAGCCCGGCGGCCTGGAGTGGCTGCCCGCGACGGGCACTCAGCTCCTCTCGACGGTCGCGCGGGACGCGATCGACCTGTTCACCGGCCCGTACGCCCATCGGATACGGGAGTGCGGCGCGGACGACTGCTCCCTGATCTTCGTGGACACCTCGCGCCCAGGGCGGCGCCGCTGGTGCTCCATGGAGCGTTGCGGCAACCGCCACAAGGTCCGCGCGCTGCGCGCGCGGCAGGGCGGCGCGGGAACGGACGAAGAGGCGGGCGGGCCGCTCCCGGGCACGGGCGGCGGCGACGCGACGGCGCGCGCGGAAGCGGTGGACACCGGGGTACCGGCCGCCGACGCGGGGTTCGGGGACGCGGGAAGTCCCCGGGGCGCGGGGAGCGCCGGGAGTTCCGAGGACGCCGGGGACTCCCCGGAGTTCGGGGGCCGGTTGCCCACCGGGCTCACCCGGGACGCCGGGTGGGAGATCGGCGTCTCGAAGACCCTCGGGCATCCGCCCGGCGCCGTATGGGACTTCATCACCGGACCGGAGGGCCTGTCGTGCTGGCTCGGTGACGGTGTCGACCTGCACGACGGCGCGAAGGGGCGGGCGTACGAGACCGACGACGGCACGGTGGGGGAGGTGCGCAGCTACCGCCCCGGTGACCGCATCCGGCTGACGTGGCGGCCCTCCGGCTGGGACCACGACACGACCGTGCAGGTCGCGGTCACCGCGTCACGCGGATCGGAGGAGAGAAGCGTGCTGCGCTTCCATCAGGAGTGGCTGGCCGGTCCGGAGGAGCGGGAGCGGCAGCGGACTCACTGGCGGGCGGTGATGGACTCCGTGGTGGCCTCGCTCGACGCCTGACCCGCGGCGGCGGTCGCGGCGGCCTCCGCGGCCCGCGCCCGCAACTCGGCCCGCCCCCGGTGGGCGTGCCGCAGGGCGTCCCAGGTCAGCAGCACGAGCGCGGCCCACACCAGCCCGAAGCCCGCCCAGCGTTCGGCCGGCATCGGCTCGTGGAAGACCAGCAGCCCGAGGACGAACATGAACGCGGGAGCCATGTACTGGAGGAGCCCGATGGTCGACAGCGGCAGCCGTACGGCCGCGGCGCCGAAGAAGATCAGCGGCAGCGCGGTGGCGATACCGGTGCACGCCAGCAGCAGGGCGTGCGCGGGACCGTCCGTGGCGAAGGTGGCCTCGCCCCGGGAGCCGAGATAGAGGAGGACGCCGAGCGCCGGGAGGAACTGCATGGCCGTCTCGGTGCTGAAGCTCTCGACGCCGTCCAGCTGCACGCGCTTCTTCAGCAGCCCGTACGTGGCGAAGCTGAAGGCCAGGACGATGGACAGCCAGGGCAGTTGGCCGTAGCCGACGGACAGGACGACGACCGCCAGCACGCCGATGGCGACGGCCAGCCACTGGGTGCGCCGCAGCCGTTCCCGCAGCAGCAGCACGCCGAACGCGATCGAGACGAGGGGGTTGATGAAGTAGCCGAGGGAGGCTTCGATGACGCGGTCGTTGGCGACCGCCCAGATGAACAGGCCCCAGTTCACGGAGATCACCGAGGCGGCGAGGAACAGCAGCCCTATCCTCCGGGGCTCCTTCAGCAGCGGCCGTATCCATCCCCAGCGGCGCAGGAGCACGAGTATCGCGACCGCCGTGGGCAGCGACCACACCATGCGGTGCGCGAGGGTCTCGGCCGCGGGGGTGGATTCCAGCAGGTGCCAGTAGAGAGGAAGGAGGCCCCACATCCCGTAGGCGGCGAGCCCGAAGACGAGACCGGTCCGGGTCTGGCTCGACGGCTGCATCTGGTTTCCTCCGGGAGCTGGGGCGAGACACCCATGAAGGTAACGCCGAAAAACCCGGCTGTCATTTCCGTTCCGAATGACGGTCATGACAGCCGGGTGCGGGGCGCGGGCCGGACAGCCGGGGCGGTCCGGCCGGTGCCCGGAGGTTCAGCCGACGACGGTCCAGGTGTCGCGGCCCGCGAGCAGGGAGCCCAGCTCGCCCTTACCGTTGAGCTGCACGGCCTGCTCCAGCTGGTCGGACATCAGCGACTCGTAGACCGGCCGTTCGACGTCCCGCAGCACGCCGATCGGCGTGTGGTGCAGGGTGTCCGGGTCGGCCAGCCGGGACAGCGCGAAGGCGGTCGTCGGCGAGGCCGAGTGCGCGTCGTGGACGAGGACGTCCCCGGTGCCGTGCTCCGCGACGTCGATGATCCGCAGGTCACCCGTCGCCGGGTCGCGCACCACACCGCGTGCCCCGAGCCCGTCGCCGCCGTCCGTCTCCAGCCAGGGCGCGCCGAAGCGGATCGGCTCACCGTGCTCCAGCCGGATCACGGCCTCCTGCGCCTGCTCCTTGTCCTTGAGGATCTCGAAGGCGCCGTCGTTGAAGATGTTGCAGTTCTGGTAGATCTCGACGAGCGCCGTGCCCGGGTGTTCGGCGGCGGCCCGCAGCACCGACGTGAGGTGCTTGCGGTCCGAGTCGACCGTGCGGGCGACGAACGACGCCTCCGCCCCGATCGCCAGCGACACCGGGTTGAAGGGGGCTTCGAGCGACCCCATCGGCGTCGACTTGGTGATCTTCCCGGGCTCCGAGGTCGGGGAGTACTGCCCCTTGGTGAGCCCGTAGATCCGGTTGTTGAACAGCAGGATCTTCAGGTTCACGTTGCGCCGCAGCGTGTGGATCAGGTGGTTGCCGCCGATGGAGAGCGCGTCGCCGTCACCCGTGACGACCCACACCGACAGGTCCCGCCGCGCCGAGGCCAGCCCCGTCGCGATGGCCGGGGCGCGGCCGTGGATGGAGTGCATCCCGAAGGTGTTCATGTAGTACGGGAAGCGGGACGAGCAGCCGATGCCGGAGACGAAGACGATGTTCTCCTTCGCCAGCCCCAGCTCCGGCATGAAGCCCTGCACCGCCGCCAGCACCGCGTAGTCACCGCAGCCGGGGCACCAGCGGACCTCCTGGTCGGACTTGAAGTCCTTCATCGACTGCTTGCCCTCGGCCTTCGGCACCAGGGACAGCAGGCCGCGATCCCCCGGCTCCCGGGTATCAGGCCCCTCCATGAGCTGCTCAGCCATTGTCTATGGCCTCCTTGAGAGCGTTCGCGAGCTGTTCCGCCTTGAACGGCAGTCCGCGGACCTGCGTCAGGGACTGCGCATCGACGAGGTACTTGGCGCGCAGCAGCGCGGCCAGCTGGCCGAGGTTCATCTCCGGCACGACGACCTTGTCGTACCGCCGCAGCTCCTCGCCCAGGTTGCGCGGGAAGGGGTTGAGGTGACGCAGATGCCCCTGCGCGATCCGGCCCCCGCCGCGCCGGATGCGCCGTACGGCTGCGGTGATCGGCCCGAAGGTCGACCCCCAGCCGAGCACCAGCACCCGCGCGGGCCCTTCCTCCTCGATCCCGGGGTCGTCGACGACGAGGTCCGGGACCTCGATCCCGTCGACCTTCGCCTGCCGGGTCCGCACCATGAACTCGTGGTTGGCCGGGTCGTACGAGATGTTGCCCGACCCGTCCTGCTTCTCGATGCCGCCGATCCGGTGCTCCAGACCGGGCGTGCCGGGCACGGCCCACGGCCGGGCGAGCGTCTCCGGGTCGCGCTTGTACGGCCAGAACACCTCGGTGCCGTCGTCCAGCTGGTGGTTCGGCGCCTGCGCGAACTGCACCCGCAGGTCGGGCAGGGTGTCCACCTCGGGGACGCGCCACGGCTCGGAGCCGTTGGCCAGGTACCCGTCGGACAGCAGGAAGACCGGCGTCCGGTACGTCAGCGCGATACGGGCCGCGTCCAGCGCCGCCGTGAAGCAGTCCGCGGGCGTCGCGGGCGCCACGATCGGCACCGGCGCCTCGCCGTTCCGCCCGTACATCGCCTGGAGCAGGTCGGCCTGCTCGGTCTTGGTGGGCAGACCGGTGCTGGGCCCGCCGCGCTGGATGTCGACGATCAGCAGCGGCAGTTCGAGGGAGACGGCGAGGCCGATGGTCTCGGACTTGAGCGCGACACCCGGCCCGGACGTGGTGGTGATGCCGAGCGAGCCGCCGAAGGAGGCGCCGAGCGCCGCGCCGATGGCGGCGATCTCGTCCTCCGCCTGGTAGGTGCGGACGCCGAAGTTCTTGTGCTTGGACAGCTCGTGCAGCACGTCGGAGGCGGGCGTGATCGGGTACGAGCCGAGGAACAGCGGCAGGTCCGCCTGCTGGGCGGCGGCGATCAGGCCGTACGACAGCGCCAGGTTGCCCGAGATGTTCCGGTACGTCCCCGGTGGGAACGCGGTGGTGGCGGGCGCCACCTCGTAGCTGACGGCGAAGTCCTCGGTGGTCTCGCCGAAGTTCCAGCCCGCGCGGTACGCCGCGACGTTGGCCTCCGCGACCTGCGGCTTCTTCGCGAACTTCGTCCGCAGGAACTGCTCGGTGGACGCCGTGGGCCGGTGGTACATCCACGACAGCAGCCCGAGCGCGAACATGTTCTTCGACCGGCCCGCTTCCTTGCGGCCCAGGTCGTAGTCCTTCAGCGCCTCGACGGTCAGCGTGGTCAGCGGCACCTGGTGCACGCTGTACCCGTCCAGCGAACCGTCCTCCAGGGGGCTGGTGTCGTAGCCCACCTTGGCCATCGCGCGCTTGTTGAACTCGTCGGTGTTGATGATGAGTTCGGCGCCGCGCGGCAGGTCCCCGATGTTGGCCTTCAACGCGGCCGGGTTCATCGCCACCAGTACGTTCGGGGCGTCGCCCGGGGTGAGGATGTCGTGGTCCGCGAAGTGCAGCTGGAAGCTGGAGACGCCCGGCAGGGTCCCTGCGGGGGCGCGGATCTCGGCGGGGAAGTTCGGCAGCGTGGACAGGTCGTTCCCGAAGGACGCCGTCTCGGAGGTGAAGCGGTCACCCGTGAGCTGCATGCCGTCGCCGGAGTCACCCGCGAACCGGATGATCACCCGGTCGAGCTGCCGTACTTCCTTCTCGGTGGACGGCCGTTCCTCGGCCGGGCTGTTGACCTGACTGGTCACGGTAAATCTGACCTCCCCTGAGGCGGCGCTCGCCGTCATCCTACGTGCGTCCCGATCCTGCCGGTCGTCGCTCGCCGGACACTGGTGAGACGCCCAGAGACTGCTTCCGCGGGCCGACGACCGGTCCCCTCCCGTACGGGTCCGTCCGCGCCCCGCGCCGGACCGTACGGTTCCGGCCCCGCACCGGGCGGTACGGTCCCGTACCGCCCGTACGCTTCGCAGGCTACGAGTTGAGGTAGCGCAGCACCGCCAGCACACGACGGTGATCCCCGTCACTCGGGGACAGCCCCAGCTTCTGGAAGATGTTGCTGACGTGCTTCTCCACCGCCCCGTGGCTGACCACCAGCTGCCCGGCGATGGCCGAGTTCGTACGCCCCTCCGCCATCAGCCCCAGCACCTCGCGCTCCCGCGGGGTGAGCGCCGACAGCACGTCCTGCTTGCGGCTGCGTCCCAGCAGCTGCGCGACGACCTCCGGGTCGAGCGCCGTACCGCCCTGGGCGACCCGTACGACCGCGTCCACGAACTCGCGCACCTCCGCGACGCGGTCCTTCAGCAGGTAGCCGACGCCGTGGGTGGACCCGGCGAGCAGCTCCGTCGCGTACTGCTCCTCCACGTACTGCGACAACACCAGCACCCCCAGTCCCGGATGCGCGGCGCGCAGCTGCACCGCGGCCCGTACGCCCTCGTCGGTGTGCGTCGGCGGCATCCGTACGTCCGCCACGACCACGTCCGGGAGCCGTTCCGCGGCGGCCAGCTCGGCCACCGTGCGCACCAGCGCCTCGCCGTCGCCGACACCGGCGACGACCTCGTGCCCGCGGTCCGTCAGCAGCCGTGTGAGCCCTTCTCTGAGCAGCACCGAGTCCTCGGCGATGACCACACGCACGTCCGTCCTCCATCTTGTCCGCCCCCGACCCGCGCACGGGAATGCCCCCGCACCCCGGCCGCGCCCGCCGGGAGGGCGGACGCGGTCGGGGCACGGAGGGTTCAGCGCGTGGCGTGAGGGGTCGGGGGACCGGTCAGTCCCGCCACGGCAGTTCGGCCGTCACAGTAGTCGGGCCGTTGTGGGGGGAGTCGAGTACGAGGAGGCCGTCTACGGAGTGGAGGCGGTCTGCGAGTCCGGCGAGTCCGGTGCCGCCGGTGCCGGAGGGGCTGTTGTGGAGTGAGGTGGTGGCGCCGCCTTGGCCGTTGTCGGTGACTTGGAGCATGAGGCGGTTGTCGGAGCGCCAGACGTCGACGGTGGCGTGGGTGGCGTGGGCGTGTTTGCTGATGTTCTGGAGGAGTTCGGAGACGGTGAAGTAGGTGATGCCTTCGATGGCTTGGGCGGGTCGTTGGTGGAGGTCGACGGTGACGCGTACGGGGACGGTGCAGCGGGTGGCGATGGCGGAGAGGGCGGGGCCGAGTCCGCGGTCGGTGAGGATGGCGGGGTGGATGCCGCGGGCGAGGTCGCGGAGTTCTTGGAGGGCGAGTTTCACTTCGCCGTGTGCTTCGTCGACCATGGCGGCTGCTGCTTCGGGGTCTTCGAGGAGTTTTTCCTTGGCGAGGCCGAGTCCCATGGCGAGGGCGACGAGTCGGGCTTGTGCGCCGTCGTGGAGGTCGCGTTCGATGCGGCGGAGGTCGGCGGCGGCGGTGTCGACCACCACCCCCCGATCCGACTCCAGCTCCCAGACGCGGGTGGCCAGTTTGGACGGGCCGAGCAGCCCCGTGACCATCAGCCGGTCCACCTGCGTCGTGCCGCGCAGCACCCAGGGTGAGACGAGGAGCAGCACCAGTCCGACGGCGGAGGCGACGGCGATCTCGGGCGGGCTGTCCACGAAGAAGCCGGTGTGGCCGTCGCCGCCCAGCTGGATGCCCGGCTGGTCCAGGTACTCCGGGAACACCCACTGCCACGCGGGGTAGAGCAGCAGTCCCAGGGCGTCGACCCAGAGGACCGTCGCCAGGACGAACTGGAAGACGGCCCACGGGAAGTGCAGCAGCGAGTACAGCGCGCTGCGCCACGACACCCCGCTGCGGAACAGCGCGCCGGTCCACGCCAGTACGCCCGTACCCCGCTGGAGGGCCCGTACGGGTTCGGGTTCCGCCACGTCGTGGCCGAGCAGCAGCCGGGCCCGCGCCCGTTCCATCCGGCCGAACGCCCGGCAGCAGGAGAGGCCCGCGGCGAGGATCGGCAGGCCCACGAAGGTGATGAGCAGGCCGATGCCGACGGAGCCCGTCGTGAGGGTGAAGACGAAGGCCGCGAGGGAGATCGGGAAGCTGCTGAGGACGTACAGCAACTCGCCCCACGTACGCCCCGAGAAGGGCGCGCGCAGGATCTCGGCCACGCCGGGCGGGCGGAGCCCGGCCTGCCGGGGCTGCGGGGGGCCGGATGCCGTGGCCGTGGTTCCCATGTGTCGCTTCCTTCTCCGTCGGATACGTCCGGGTCGCGTACGTGCCGGGATCGCGTACGTGCCGGGCACGTGCGTACGTCCGTCGGGTCCGTCCGTACGCGCCCGCCGCCTCGGGCGGGCTGACTCCAGCATCCGCCGCCGGACCGCACCGGGCCATGAGGCCGGTGGGTGTCTCGGGCAGGGGGTTTACCCCACCTCCCGGGTGGGCTCCGCCACCGGTCGGCGGCGCCACGGCAGCTCCGCGGTGATCACGGTCGGGCCGTTGTGGGGGGAGTCGAGTACGAGGAGGCCGTCTACGGAGTGGAGGCGGTCTGCGAGTCCGGCGAGTCCGGTGCCGCCGGTGCCGGAGGGGCTGTTGTGGAGTGAGGTGGTGGCGCCGCCTTGGCCGTTGTCGGTGACTTGGAGCATGAGGCGGTTGTCGGAGCGCCAGACGTCGACGGTGGCGTGGGTGGCGTGGGCGTGTTTGCTGATGTTCTGGAGGAGTTCGGAGACGGTGAAGTAGGTGATGCCTTCGATGGCTTGGGCGGGTCGTTGGTGGAGGTCGACGGTGACGCGTACGGGGACGGTGCAGCGGGTGGCGATGGCGGAGAGGGCGGGGCCGAGTCCGCGGTCGGTGAGGATGGCGGGGTGGATGCCGCGGGCGAGGTCGCGGAGTTCTTGGAGGGCGAGTTTCACTTCGCCGTGTGCTTCGTCGACCATGGCGGCTGCTGCTTCGGGGTCTTCGAGGAGTTTTTCCTTGGCGAGGCCGAGTCCCATGGCGAGGGCGACGAGTCGGGCTTGTGCGCCGTCGTGGAGGTCGCGTTCGATGCGGCGGAGGTCGGCGGCGGCGGTGTCGACCACCACCCCCCGATCCGACTCCAGTTCGGCGATACGGCGTTCCAGCACGTCCGAGGGGGACAGCAGGACGCGTACGAGCACCCGGTCCACGTTCGTCAGCCCCCGCGCGATCCACGGCAGCACCGGCCAGCCGACGAACAGGCACACGAGCGTGCAGCCGAACGTGAACACGTCCCACGGCAGCCGGACCACGGCGTACAGCGCGTGCCGCCAGCCGACCGGGTCCCGCAGGTGCGCCCACAGCCAGTACAGGGCGCCGTCGGTCGGGACGTGGACGGGGCTGGGCTCGTCGATCCGCATCCGCAGCAGCAGGCGGGCCCGCGCCCGTTCCAGCCGGCCGAACTGCCGGCAGCCGAGCAGTCCCAGCGCGAGCAGCGGCAGCCCGACGACCGTCACCGACAGTCCGGCGCCGAAGAAGAGGACGGCGGTGGTGTAGACGAAGCCGAGGAGACCGAACGGCAGGTTCGTGACGAGGTGCGCGATCTCCCGCCAGGTCTGCGCCTCGAAGGGCGGGCGAGGGGCGGGGAGGCGTTCCTCCGCGGGCACCTCGCGCTCGGGGGCGGGCGTCCCGGGCCCGGCGGCCGGTGTCCCGGGCGCGGTCGCGGGCGTCCCGGTCCCGGCGCCGGGAGTGTGCGGGTCCGCCCCGGACGTCTCGCGGTCCTCCCCGGGCGCCTCGGGGCGCGGCGGTCTCGCGTGCATGGGTGCCAGCCTGACGTTCGCCACCCCCCTGGCGCCATGGGGTGCGTGGGGGCGTGGGGGTGGGGTTATCCCTACCATTGTCGCCACCGCGCCCCCGTGGGGCGGGCGAAAGGGGGCAAGCGCCCCCACCCTGAGACGGGTCGGAGCCGGGACCGGGGTCAGGGCCTAGACTCCCCTGCGTACAGATCGTCGGCCCCGCCGGGACCGCGGCCCCGGCAGCGGGACGCCGTACGGGGAACCGGGCGGAGCACGCGGTGAGCGGACGGTCAGCAGGCAGGTACGCGCGCGGGGGCACCACCACCCTGCGGACGCGGACACGCGAACACGTGAGGACGGGACGGACGTGCCGGACTATTTCCACGGCTACTCGGTGGTCGGGTTGGTCGCCGTCGTGGGCGTGTGCTTCGTCGCGGTGGCCTTCGGCGCCGGGCGGCTGCTGCGGCCCGTCGTACCGACGCGCGAGAAGATGCTGACGTACGAGTGCGGCGTCGACCCGGTCGGCGACGGCTGGGCGCACACCCAGGTCCGCTACTACGTGTACGCCTTCCTCTACGTCATCTTCGCCGTCGACTCGGTCTTCCTCTTCCCCTGGGCGACGGTCTTCGCGGCGCCGGGCTACGGGGCGACCACGCTCGTGGAGATGTTCGTGTTCCTGGGGTTCCTGACGGTCGGGCTGCTCTACGCATGGAAGAAGGGCGTCCTGGAATGGACGTGACGGGTACGGGTACGGACGCGGTTCCGGGTACGGGCGCGGGTACGGGAGCGAGCGCGGGTTCCGGCGGGGCGGTGGACCTGCCGACGCCGGTCGTGGCGTCCCCGGCGCCACGGCTCGGGGCGCTGGCACGGCTGGCGCCGGAGCCGATGAAGGTCGTCCTCAACTGGGGCCGCCGGTACAGCCTCTGGGTCTTCAACTTCGGACTCGCCTGCTGCGCCATCGAGTTCATCGCGGCGTCGATGGCCCGGCACGACTTCATCCGCCTCGGCGTCATCCCGTTCGCGCCGGGGCCGCGCCAGGCGGACCTCATGGTCGTGTCGGGCACGGTCACGGACAAGATGGCACCGGCCGTGCGGCGGCTCTACGAGCAGATGCCCGAGCCGAAGTACGTGATCTCGTTCGGCGCCTGCTCCAACTGCGGCGGCCCGTACTGGGACTCGTACTCGGTGACCAAGGGCGTCGACCAGATCATCCCCGTCGACGTCTACGTGCCGGGCTGCCCGCCGCGTCCCGAGGCGCTGCTCCAGGGGATCCTGAAGCTCCAGGAGAAGATCGCGCACGAGTCGACGGGCAGCCGCTACGCGGCGTCGGCGTCGGCGGACGTGGCTTCCGGCGGTGGGCGCCCCTCGGTGGCGGCGCTGACCAGCCCGCTGGCGGAAGGACCGGCGCGGGCGCCGGAGTCCGCCGGGTCCGACGGGGCTTCCGGAGCTGACGGTTCGCGCGCCGAGGGTGCGGGGGAGGGCGACCGGTGAGCGAGACGCCCGAACCGGCGGCGACGCCCGAACCGAGCGGTACGCCCGAGCCTTCGGACGCGCCGGAAGCCGCCGCGCCGCCGCAGGGACCCGTGGGCTGGCTGCCGCGCGCCGCCGACGCGCTGTTCGGTGAGGGAGCGGTCGCCGAGGAGGCGTACGCGCTGCTCACCGTCGACGTCCCGCCGGCGCGGTGGATTCCGGCGCTGGAGACGGCCCGCGACGCGCTGGGCTGCACGTACTTCGACTGGTTGAGCGCCGTCGACGAGCCCGGCACCGGCTTCCACGTCTGCGCCCACCTCGTCGCCCTGCCCGGTCCGCCCGGCCCGTCCGGCCCGTCCGGTTCACCCGTCGGGGGCGGCGGCGCCGGGGCGGCGCTGCGGCGGCTGGTGCTCCGTACGACCGTGCCGCACGCGGCGCCCGTACTGCCCACGGCCACCGGCGTGTTCGCGGGAGCCGCCTGGCACGAGCGCGAGACGCACGAGATGTTCGGCGTGGGCTTCACCGGCCACCCGCATCTCGAACGGCTGCTGCTGCCGGACGAGTTCGAGGGGCACCCGCTGCGCAAGGACTTCGTCCTCGCCGCGCGGGTCGCCAAGGCGTGGCCGGGCGCGAAGGAGCCCGGCGAGGCCGGGCACGGCGGGCCGAAGCGGCGGCAGATGCAGCCGCCGGGCGTGCCCGACCCGAACGAGTGGGGCCCGCTGAAGGGCCAGTTGCCGCCCGCGCCCACCCGACCGGCGCGCGGACGCGCGGCGGCGGGCGAACGGCCCGCACGTCGCGCGCGCAGCGCGGGCGCGGGCTCGTCGAGCCAGCAGGCGCCCGAGGCGGGCGCCCCGGCGCCCGACGCGTCCGCCGCACCCCGGCGTGCGCGGCGCGCGGGGAGGGCTCGTCGAGCCGGCGCGCCACGGGCGCGACCGACGCGCCGGAGCCTGGCGCGTCCGCCCCCGGCGCGCCCGCGCCCGAGAAGCCCGCGCCCGGCGCCCGTTCCACGGACGCGCCCTGGCACCAGGCGGGCCGTACGCCCGCCGCGCCCGCACGCCGTGGCGGCGCCGAGGCAACCGACACCCCCGCACCGGACGAGGGCGTACCGGGCGAGGCCGCGCCGGACGACGGCGCTCCGGGCAAGGGCGTACGCGACGAGAACGCCCCCCGGGACGGCGCGGGCGCGGAGGACGAGGGCTGATGGACGTGCTCGATGTCGCGCTGCGGCTGGTCGCCGTGCTCGTGGCGTTCCTGACCCTGCCCCTGCTCGTCGGCCAGACCGAGCACAAGGTGATGGCGCACATGCAGGGCCGCGTCGGCCCGATGTACGCGGGCGGCTTCCACGGCTGGGCCCAACTGGTCGCCGACGGAGTCAAGTTCGCGCAGAAGGAGGACATCGTCCCGGACGGCGCCGACCGGCGCGTCTTCCAACTGGCGCCCGCCGTCGCGCTCATCCCGTACCTGCTGGTCCTCGTCGCGATCCCGTTCGCGCCGGACGGCGGCGTCGGGCAGGCCGTCGACGCGGGCATCTTCTTCGTCCTCGCCGTCATGGGCGTCGGCGTGCTGGGCTCGCTGATGGGCGGCTGGGCCTCCGCGAACAAGTTCTCCCTCCTCGGCGGCCTCCGTACCGGCGCGCAGCTGATGGCGTACGAGCTGCCGATGCTGCTCGCCGCCGCGTCCGTCGCGATGGCCGCCGGTACGGCCTCGCTGACCGGCATCCTCGACGCCTTCGAGTGGTGGTGGGTGCCCTGGCAGATCATCGGCGCCCTCGTCTTCTTCACGGCGGGGCTGGCGGAGTTGCAGCGGCCGCCGTTCGACGCGCCGGTGGCGGACTCGGAGATCATCTTCGGCGCGTACACCGAGTACACCGGGCTGCGCTTCGCCTTCTTCCTGCTGGCCGAGTACGCCGGGATCGTCGTGCTGTGCGCGCTGACGACCGTACTGTTCCTCGGCGGCTGGCACGGCCCGTTCGCCGCCGACCTCGGCTGGGTGTGGACGCTGCTGAAGACGTCGGTGCTCGCGTTCGTGGTCATCTGGCTGCGCGTCAGCTACCCCCGGCTGCGCGAGGACCAGATCCAGCGGGTGGCCTGGACCGGCCTCGTACCGCTCGCGCTCCTCCAGATCGCCCTCACCGGCGTCGTCAAGGTGGTGATCCAGTGACTTCCCGCCCGCCGTCCACGGCCGGTGCCCATCCCGATCCCGGTGCCGTCCCCGTACCGAGCCCCGGCCCCGGTGCCGGGGCCGCGCCGGGGTCGTCCGGCAAGCGGCGCTCCCTGCCGGGCGCGGGCCTCGCCAAGGGGCTCGCCGTCACGCTCCGCACGATGACCCGGCGGTCGGTCACCGAGCACTACCCGGACACGCAGCCCGAACTGCCGCCGCGCAGCCGCGGCGTCATCGCGCTGTTCGAGGAGAACTGCACGGTCTGCATGCTGTGCGCCCGCGAGTGCCCCGACTGGTGCATCTACATCGACTCGCACAAGGAGACGGCGCCGCCCACCGCGCCCGGCGGGCGCGAACGCAGCCGGAACGTGCTGGACCGCTTCGCCATCGACTTCTCCCTCTGCATGTACTGCGGGATCTGCATCGAGGTGTGCCCGTTCGACGCGCTCTTCTGGTCACCGGAGTTCGAGTACGCGGAGACCGACATCCACGAGCTGACCCACGAACGGGACCGGCTGCGCGCGTGGATGTGGACCGTGCCGGAGCCGCCCGCGCTGGATCCGGCGGCGGAGGAGCCGAAGGAGATCGCGGCGGCGCGCAAGACCGCCGACAAGCTGGCCGCCGCGGAGCGGGCCGCTGCCGAGCAGCCGGCCGCGGGGCAGCCCGTACGGCCCGAACCATCGGAACCGGCCGTACGGCCCGAGCGGCCCGGCCGCCCCGAGCGGGAGGGCGACGCGTGAACCTCGCCGCCGCACACCCCGGCTTCCTCTCGCCCACCGGCGTCGAGATCGTCTTCGTCCTCGTCGGCGTCGTCACCCTCGCCGCCGCCGTCATCACCGTCACCACCCGGAAACTGGTGCACGCCGCCCTCTGGCTGGTCGTCGCCCTCGGCGGGATCGCCGTCGAGTACCTGCTGCTCACCGCCGAGTTCATCGCGTGGGTCCAGGTGCTCATCTACGTCGGTTCCGTCGTCGTCCTCCTCCTCTTCGGGCTGATGCTCACGCGCGCGCCGATCGGGGACTCGCCGGACGCCGACTCCGGCAACCGCCCGGTGGCGCTCGCGGTCGCCCTCGCCTCGGCGGCCACGCTGGTCACGGTCGTGGTGGACGCGTTCCGCACGTACTGGATCGACCTCGACGCGTCGGTGCAGGGCTCCACCGCCGTCACCGGCGAGAGCCTCTTCCGGCACTGGGTCCTGCCCTTCGAGGCGCTGTCCGTGCTGCTGCTCGCCGCGCTCGTCGGCGCCATCGTGCTGTCCCGCAAGGACGGTCCCCGTGCCGCCGGGCCCGGCCCCGTACGGGACCCCGACGCCACCGGCCCCGCCGCGCCCGCCGCGCCCGACCAGCCCGACACCGACACGGGTCCCGGCTCCGGTACCGACGCAGAGGGGCGCCGCTGATGCACCTCGCCTATCCCGCCGTCCTCGCCGTCCTGCTCTTCAGCGTCGGCGTCTACGGCGTCCTCGCCCGCCGCAACGTCATCCTGGTGCTGATGTCGGTCGAGCTGATGCTCAACGCCGTCAACCTCAACCTCGTCGCGTTCGACGTCTGGCTCCGCGACACCCTGCACACCGGCCAGGCGCTCACCCTCTTCGTGATCGCGGTCGCCGCCGCCGAGATCGGCATCGGCCTCGCCATCGTGCTGATGGTCTACCGCGACCGGGGCACCTCCGACGTCGACCGGCTCCGCGACCTCCGCGAGGACCGCGCGGGCGCCGTGACCGAGGCAGCCGTGACCGGGGCCGCCGTCGCCGCGGGCCCCGGCACCGCGTCCGGCGGCACCCCGCACCCGCACACCAGCGAACGCGAGCAGGGGAACTCCGCCGGGAGGCAGACCGCGTGACCACCACCACCCTCGCCGTACTCGTCCCGCTGCTGCCGTTCCTCGGCGCCGTCGCCGCGCTGCTGCTGGGCCGTACGGCACCCGGTTTCGTACGGCCCCTCGTCGTACTGCCCACCGTGACCGCGACCGTCCTCGCCTGCCTCGTCGCCGCCGAGCACGGCCGGAACGGCGCGTTGCGCGCCGCCACCGAACTGGCGCCCACCGGGAACGACGCGCTGCCCATCCAACTCGCCCTGCACGTCGACGGCTTCGCCGCGCTCGTCTCCGTCCTCGTCGGGGTCGTCGCCTGCTGCGTGCAGCTCTACTCGACCGGCTACCTGCGCGACGACCCGCGCTACACCTCGTACGCCGCGCTCGTCTCCCTCTTCACCGCCGCGATGTTCCTCGTCGTCTACAGCGACGACCTCATCGTGCTGCTCGTGGGCTGGGAGGTGATGGGCATCTGCTCCTACTTCCTGGTCGGGCACTACTGGGAGACGCGGGCCGCGCGCGACGCGTCCCTCAAGGCGTTCCTGGTCACCAAGCTCGGCGACGTGCCGTTCCTGATCGGCATCCTGGCGCTGGCCACCGAGATGGGCAGCTTCCGCATCAGCACCGTCGTCACCCGGATCGGCTCCTCGCTCTCCGGCTGGGAACTCGAACACCCCACTCTCATCGCCCTGCTGCTCCTCGCCGGGGTCGCGGGCAAGTCCGCGCTGTTTCCCCTGCACACGTGGCTGCCCGACGCGATGGCGGGCCCCACCCCCGTCTCCGCGCTGATCCACGCCGCGACGATGGTCGCCGCGGGCGTCTACTTCGTCGCCCGGCTGCTGCCGGTCTTCACCGCCTCCGCCGCCGCCCTGTCCGTACTGGCCGCGACCGCCGCCGTCACCATGGTCGGCTCGGCCCTCGCCGCGCTCGCCCAGGACGACGTGAAGCGCGTGCTGGCGTACTCCACCATCGGCCAACTCGCCTACATGGCGGGCGCCCTGGCCGTCGCCGACCGTGGCGCGGCCGTCTTCCACCTCGTCTCGCACGGCGCCTTCAAGGCCCTCCTCTTCCTCGGCGCCGGGGTGCTCATCCACGCCGCCGGCACCAACTCGCTGGCGGCCATGGCCCGGATGCGCGGCCTCGCCCGGCGCGCCCCCGACGCCTGCTGGACGATGGGCGTCGCCCTCCTCGCGCTCGCCGCCGTCCCGCCCTTCGCGGGCTTCTTCTCCAAGGAGGCCGTGCTCGTCGCCGCCGAGCACGCCGCCCACGGCGACACCCCCGGCGTCCCCACCGGCGCCGGGTGGACGGTGCTCGTCGCCGGGCTGCTGACCGCCGTGCTCACCGCCGCGTACGCCGCCCGCCTCTGGCTCCTCGCCTTCCGCGGCGACGGCCCGCAGAAGGCGCCCGACCACGGCCGCGAGCCGCTCGTCATGAACGCCGTGCTCTGGGCCCTCGCCGTCCCCTCCCTCGCCTTCGGTCTCCTGAACGGAGTGCTGCCGGACTGGTTCGACGGCCACTCCCTGACGCCCACGCTCACCACCTCCGTACTCGGCACCGGCTGCGCCGCGGCCGGGTTCATCGTCATGTACGCCGCGTGGCGGCACACCACCGCGCTCGCCGCCCGCGTCCCCATGGGCGCCGTCGCCGCCCACCCCGGCGGCGACCCCGCCCTGTCGGAGGCCGAGGCCATCGCCACCCACGAGGCGGCGTACGGCGACATCGCCGCCGCCCGCGACCCCGCCGACCCCGGGCGGCTGCTGCTCGGCCCGCTGCACCGGCACGCCGCGCACGGCTTCCACCTCGACGCCGTGTACGCCGTCCTGTTCGTGCGCCCCGTGCGCGCCGCCGCCCGCCTCGTACGCTTCCTGGACCGCGAGGTCGTCGAGGCGTACGTGCGCGGCGCGGGGCTCGCGCCCCGGCTGCTCGGCGGCGCCGTACGCCGGGCCCAGACCGGCAACGCGCAGACCTATCTCGGCGCGCTGCTCGCCGGGTCCCTCGTACTGGCCGTGGCCGTCGTCCTCGCGGCCGCCGGAACCGGAGGAGCCTGACCGTGCTGCCCCTCAACGACACCGCCATGGCCCTGCTGCTTGCCGCCGTCGTGGTGCTCCCGCTGCTCGGCGCCGCCGCCGCGCTGCTCCCGGCGCCGCCCGGCCTGCGGGGCAGCGGCCCCGAACAGGCCGTGCTGCGCCACGGCGTGACCGTCACCGGCGTCGTCCTGGTCGCGGCGCTGCTGCTCGCGCTCGGCTTCGACCACGATCACCCGGCGACCGTGCAGGCCGAGACGGACGTCAGCTGGGTCCCGGCGCTCGACATCCGTATCCATCTGGGCATCGACGGCATCTCCCTCCCGCTGCTGGTGCTGACCGCGCTGCTGACCTTCCTCTGCGCCCTCCACAGCTACTTCCGTATGCCCGAGGGCCCCTCCGCCAAGGGCTTCGTCGCGCTGCTGCTCGTCCTCGAAGCCGGCACGCTCGCCACCTTCGCCGTGCTCGACCTGATGCTGTTCTTCCTGGCCTTCGAGACGGTGCTCATCCCGATGTACTTCCTCATCGCCCGCTGGGGCGGTGCCCGACGCGGCCCCGCCGCCTGGAAGTTCATCCTCTACACCCTCCTCGGCTCCGTCGTGATGCTGCTCGGCCTGCTCCTCGTGGGGCTGGAGGCGGGCACGTTCGACATGGTCACACTCACCACCGACAACGCCCCCGGCGCCGACGGCCCCGCCCTCGGCCACACCGCGCAGCTCCTCGCCGTCCTCTCCATCGGCCTCGGCCTCGCCGTGAAGACCCCGATGTGGCCGCTGCACAGCTGGCTGCCCGACGCGCACACGGCCGCGCCCACCGTCGGCTCCGTGCTGCTCGCGGGCGTCCTGCTCAAGATGGGCACGTACGGCTTCGTCCGCATCCTGCTGCCCGTCGCGCCCGACGGGATGCGGACGTTCGCGCCGTACCTCGCCGCGCTCGCCGTCGCCGGGATCGTCTACGGCTCCCTCGTCTGCCTCGCCCTCGCCCGCCGCGGCGCCGGGGGCGACCTGAAGCGCCTCATCGCGTACTCCTCCGTGGGCCACATGGGCTTCGTGCTCCTCGGCATCGCGACCCTCACCCGTACGGGGGTGAACGGCGCCCTCTTCGCGAACGTCGCCCACGGCCTCATCACCGGCCTGCTCTTCTTCCTCGTCGGCGCGCTCAAGGACCGCACGGGCACCACCGACCTGGACCGCCTCGCGGGCCGTACGGGCGCCGCGCTGTACGGCCGGGTGCCGCGCTTCGGCGGGCTGCTCGCGTTCGCGGCCGTCGCGTCGCTCGGGCTGCCCGGACTGGCCGGGTTCTGGGGCGAGTTGCTGGCGCTGCTGGGCGCGTTCCACCCGGCGGACGGGCTGAGCCGCCCCGCGTACCTCGTGTTCACCGCCGTCGGCGCGTTCGGCACCCTGCTCACCGCCGCGTACCTGCTGGTCGTCGTACGGCGCGTCTGCATGGGCGACCCGGACGAGCGGCCCGCGGCGATCCCGGTGGGGGAGGGGGAGGAGAACGCGTCCCCCGGCGCGAACGCGTCGCCCGCGCGCGCGGAGCCCCCGTCCCGTACGGCGGACGCGTCCCCGGTGCCGGTGGCGCTGCCCGACGTACGCGGCCACGAGTTCGCCGCCTGGACCCCGCTCGTCGTCCTCACCGTCCTCGCCGGGCTCTGGCCCGCGGCCCTCCTCGGGCTCACCGACCCGGCCGTACAGGACCTCCTGCCAGGAGTGACCCGATGACCGCAACCGTCGCCGCCGACGTCGTCCAGTCCGCCGACGTCGTCCAGTCCGTCGACTGGCTCGCCATCGCCCCGCCCGTCGTCGCAGCGGTGGCCGGTCTCGCCGTCCTCGTCCTCGACCTGTTCCTGCCGGAGGCCCGCAAGCACCTCCTCGGCCCGGTCTCGTGCGCCGGGCTCGCCCTGGCGGGGCTCGCGCTGCTGCCGCTGCTGGACGGCGACCGGAGCACGTTCTGCCTCACCGCCGAGCCGGACGTGTGCAGCTACGTCGCGGACCCGTTCACCCTCGCCGTCCAGCTCCTGGTGCTCGGCGGCGCGTTCGTCGCCGCACTCCTGTCCACGGCGTCCGTGCGGGACGAACGGCTGCCCGCGGGTGAGTTCTGGTTCCTGCTGCTGTCCTCCGCCGCGGGCGCCGCGCTGCTGCCCGCGTCCCGCGACCTGGCCACGCTCGTGGTCGCGCTGGAGGTGGCCTCGCTGCCCGCGTTCGCGCTGGTCGGGCTGCGGCGCGGGGACCGGCTGTCGTCCGAGGCGGCGCTCAAGTTCTTCCTCTCCTCGGTCACCGCGACCGCCGTCATGCTGCTCGGCGTGAGCTTCGTGTACGCGGCGACCGGCTCCCTGCACCTGACCACCGTCGCGGACGCCCTCCCCGGTGAGGACGCGCGGCTGGAGACCGTCGCCATGACGGGCGTCGTGCTGACGCTCGTCGGCTTCGCCTTCAAGACGGCCGCCGCGCCGTTCCACTTCTGGGTGCCCGACACGTACGTCGGCGCGCCGCTGCCCGTCGCCGCCTACCTCTCGGTGGTCGGCAAGGCCGTCGGCTTCTCCGGCCTCATCCTGGTGACCGTCGTCGCCTTCCCCCGCTACGACCACGTGTGGGGGCCCGCCCTCGCCGTGCTCGCCGCCCTCACCATGACCGTCGGCAACGTCGCCGCCCTCCGCCAGGACACCGGCCGCGCGCACGGCGCCGTACGCCTGCTCGCCTGGTCGTCCGTCGGGCAGGCGGGCTACCTGCTGGTGCCCCTCGCCGCCGCGGGCGGCGCCGACAGCCCGACGGAGGCGATCGGCGCGACGGTCGCGTACGCGCTGGTCTACGCCGTCGTGAACCTCGGCGCCTTCGCCGTCGCCGCGCACGTGCGCACCCGTTCCGCCGCCCACCGGGTCGACGACTACCGCGGCCTGTACGCGCGCCACCCGCTGGCCGCCCTCGCCCTCGGCTTCTTCCTGCTGTGCCTCGCGGGGCTGCCGCCGGGCGTCATCGGGCTGTTCGCCAAGGTGGCCGTCTTCCGCACCGCCGTGGACGCCGGGCTCGGCTGGCTCGCCGTCGTGATGGCCGTCAACGTCGTGATCGCCCTCTTCTACTACCTCCGCTGGACCGCCCTCCTCTTCCTCCCGGCGGAGGAGGCCGCGCCCGCGCGCGTGGCGAGATCCGCTCCCGCGCGCGCGGACGCCGATTCCGCCGCGGCGGGCGTACGGACGGCGACCGCCGTACGGACCGTGGACGGCGTACGTACCGCGCGCCCCGTACGGATCTCCGCACCCGTCACCGCCGCCGTCGCGCTCACCGGGGTGCTCGCCGTCGCGCTGTCCGGCGCGCCCCAGCTCGTCCTGCGGTTCGCCTCCACGACGCTTCTGTAGGGGGTCGGCCGGGAACTGCCCGCGCCCACCCGGCGTTCAGCATGAGGTGAGCGTCCACCGGAGGGTGGACGGCGCACCTGGCTCAGCGTTCCCCTGCCGCACCGTCTGGAGGGCGTACCGTGCACCGCCGGCACAACGGGCTGCGGACAGCAGTGCTCCTCGCGGGGCTGTCCGGCCTCATCGTCGTCATCGGCAGCTTCTTCGGCCGTACGGGCCTGGTGCTGGCCGTCGTCGTCGCGCTCGGTACGAACGCGTACGCGTACTGGTACAGCGACCGGCTCGCGCTGCGCGCCATGCGGGCGCGCCCGGTCAGCGAGTTCGAGGCGCCCGAGCTGTACCGCGTCGTGCGCGAGCTGTCCACGGCCGCCCGGCAGCCCATGCCCCGGTTGTACCTGTCACCGACCCGGGCGCCGAACGCGTTCGCCACCGGCCGCAACCCCCGTAACGCCGCCGTGTGCTGCACCGACGGCATCCTCCGCCTGCTCGACGCGCGGGAGCTGCGGGGCGTCCTCGGCCACGAGCTGAGCCATGTCTACAACCGGGACATCCTCATCGCGTCCGTCGCCGGGGCGCTGGCCTCCGCCGTGATGTTCCTGGTCAACTTCGCGTGGCTGATCCCGCTGGGCCGCTCCGACGACGACGACGGACCGGGTCTGCTCGGCATGCTGCTGATCATGATCCTCGGGCCGCTCGCGGCCACCCTGATCCAGCTCGCCGTCAGCCGTTCCCGGGAGTACGCGGCGGACGCCTCCGGCGCCCGGCTCACCGGCGACCCCGGCGCGCTCGCCTCCGCCCTCCGCAAGCTCGACGCCGGGACCAAGCAGCTGCCGCTCCCCCCGGAACCGCGCCTGGAGGCCGCCAGCCATATGATGATCGCGAACCCGTTCCGCCCCGGCGTCGGCATGACCCGCTTCTTCTCCACCCACCCGCCGATGGCCGAACGCATCGCCCGGCTCGAACGGATGGAGGGCCCGCCCCCGTGAAGACTGTCCTGAACGTGATCTGGCTGGTCTTCTCCGGCTTCTGGATGGCTCTCGTCTACGCCCTCGCCGGGATCGTCTGCTGCGTCCTCATCGTCACGATCCCGTTCGGCGTCGCCTGCTTCCGCATCGCGCTCTACGCCCTGTGGCCCTTCGGGAACAGAGTCGTCCAGCGCGGCGACGCCGGAGTCGGCGCGGGCATAGGGAACGTGGTCTGGCTGGTCTTCGCCGGGATCTGGCTGACGATCGGGCACTTCCTGGCGGGCGTCGCGTTCTGCCTCACGGTGATCGGGATTCCGTTCGGGCTGGCGCACTTCAAGCTGATCCCGGTCTCGCTGATGCCCCTCGGCCGGGAGATCGTCCCCACGGACGGGCCGACGGCGTACCCGCACTACCGCTGGTAGCGACAGCCGTACGGGGCGGGCGCCCCCAGCTCAGCCCGTACGCCCGGCGCCGTCCGTACGACCCGCTCCACTCGCGTCACCCGCTCCACTCGCGTCACCTGCTCCGTCCGCGTCGCCGACGACCCGCCGCATCGCCGTCAGCAGGTCGCTCCCGGACAGCACGAAGTCCGGGTCCAACGCCTTCTGCACGATGAGCCCGGCCACGAGCGTCATGTAGAACGTGCCGGACACGTCCGCCTCCCCGGCCGCGACCTCGGCCTCCGGCGTCCCGTCGAACAGCGAGACCAGCCCCGTACGCGCCTCGGGCTGCGCCCGCGCGAACGCCGCCCGCAGCTCCGGGTCCGTGTCCGCGTGCAGCACCGCCTCCAGGTTCGACGCCCACAGCCGCTGGTGCCTGTCGAACAGCGCGCCCACCGTGGCCCAGCCCGCCTCGAAGCGTTCCGCCAGCGTGGCGTCCGGGTCGATGCCCGCCTCCAGTTCCTGCTGCACGTCGTCGGCCCACTCGCCCATGGCCGCGAACAGCGCCTCGCGCAGGAGGGCGTCCTTCGAGCCGTAGTGGTAGCCGATCGAGGCCAGGTTCGTGCCGGACTCCCGCACGATGTCCCGCGTCGTCGTACGGGCGTACCCCTTGTCCAGCAGACAGCGCTTCGCGCCTTCGAGCAGATCTTCGCGATGTCCCATGGCAGGACCGTACCGCAGAAGTAGACACCCGTATTATACGAGCGTCTTATACGGTCGTTCCATGCGTGCGTACGGTCCCCGCCATGATCCCCGCACACCCCGAACACGCCGGGCGTCGCGAGTGGACCGCGCTCGCCGTCCCTCTGCTGCGCGTGGTCCTGGTCTCCATGGACGCGTCTTCGTCCTCGGCGGCCTCCTCCTCATCATGGGGCCCTCGGGGATCGCGTCGGCCGTCGTCGCCCGGCATCCTCGTCGCCGCCCGCGCGCTCCTCGGTATCGGCGGCGCCACGCTCATGCCCTCGACGCTCGGTCTGATCCGCGACCTCCTCCGCGACGCGCGGCAGCGCGCCACCGCCCTCGCCGTCTGGTCGGCCGTCATGACCGGCGGCGTCGCACTCGGGCCCGTCGTCAGCGGCGTACTCCTCGAACACCCCTGATGGGCTCGGTCTTCCTGGTCGACCTGCCCGGCTCACTGCTCTCCCTCGCCGCGGTCCTGCCGACGAACTACGGGGTCCAGGAACTCGCCCCCGTACTCGCCCTCGCCGTCGCCGCGGCCTTCCTGCGTCGGCAACGTACGGCCGCGCACCCCATGGTCGATCTCGCGCTGTTCCGCGCTCCTGGCTTCGGGGCCGCGCTCGGCGCGAACGTCGTGGCGATGTTCCTGATGGTCGGCTTCGCGATCTTCACCACGCAGTACCTTCAGCCGGTACTCGGCATGAGCCCGCTCCAAGCCGCCCTCTGGAGCCTCGTCCCGTCCGCGTGCGTGGGGTGCGCGGCTCCCGCCGGAGTACGGCTCGCGCGGTACGTACTCCGCCCGTACGTCGTCAGTACGGGCTTCGCCGTCGCGGCCGTCGGCTTCCTCGTCCTCGCCCTGCTGCGCGCGGACTCACCCCTGCCCCTCGTCCTCGCCGGGGCCGCCGCACAGGCGGGCGCCGTGTCCGGACTGCTGGAGAGCGGTACGGAGTTCGGCGGGGCGCTGGGCATGGCCGTGCTGGGCGGCGTCTGCGCCGCGGTCCACCGGCACGGCTCCGCCGACGCCGTACCGGACGCCCTGTCGTGCGGGGCGCCCGGCGGATCGACGGGCGGGCCGCCAGGCGCCACGGCGTACGAACTGCCGCCCGGAGCCGCAGACATGGCCCGCGAGATCCTCGGCGGCGCGGGGTGCCGTGGCCGACCGGCTGCCGGAACCGGCCGGCGACACGCTGCTGACCGCGGCCCGCGCGGCGTTCACGGACGGCACGAACGCGGCGGCGGTCGCGGCAGCCGTACTCGCGACGGCCGCCGCTCTCGCCGCCCCGCGCGCACTCCGCGCGCGTACGGGGGGCGGGCCCCGACGGCCGCCGGGTCAGCGGTAGTTGACGAACTGGAGCGGGAACTCCAGGTCCTTGCCCTTCAACAACGTGATGATCTCCTGCAACGCGTCCCGGCTCTTGGACGTCACCCGCAGCTCGTCACCCTGCACCTGCGCCTTGACGCCCTTCGGACCCTCATCGCGGATGATCTTCGCGACCTTCTTCGCGTCGTCCTGGGAGATGCCCTCCTTGAGCGACGCGAAGAGCTTGTACTCCTTGCCCGACGCCTGCGGCTCCCCGGCATCCAGCGCCTTCAACGAGATCCCGCGCTTCACCAGCTTGGCCTGGAAGATGTCGAGTACGGCCTTCACCCGCTCCTCGCCACTGGCGCGCATCTCGATCTTCTCCCCGGACCAGGCGATCGAGGCGCCCACGCCCTTGAAGTCGTAGCGCTGCGCGATCTCCTTGGCGGCTTGGTTGAGGGCGTTGTCGACCTCCTGCCGCTCGACCTTCGAGACGATGTCGAAACTGGAGTCGGCCATGGTGGATTGGCTCCTCACAACGTAGATCCGGTCACACGAACTACGGCCCGCTCCCGCGCGCCGCGCCCGCCAGCCTAGCCACCCCGGGGGCCCCTCCACCCCGAAGATCCGGGTGGCGGACCACCCCCTGCCATCGGGTATGGTTTACCCCGTTGCCAACGAGCGCGGCCCCCGAGCGGCGCCCAGAGCAGCAAACTCCGGCGGTGTGCCCGAGCGGCCAAAGGGAGCAGACTGTAAATCTGCCGGCTTCGCCTTCCCAGGTTCGAATCCTGGCGCCGCCACGCTCCGAGTAGGGCCCGTGACCAGCCAAAACGCTGGGAACGGGCCCTTTCTCGTGTCCGCGCGACGTCGAGCCCGGATGCCCGGAATCAGGGCACTTGTCTCACCTCGTTCCGCCCCGTTCCCGCAGGTGGTCAGCGCGTGTCCCCCACGCGTCCCCCGGGATTCAGTCGGCCCACTCGTCCATGGCCGCCTCGATCCTGCGGTTTGCGCGGTCCTCGGCCTGAGCCAGCACCTTGGCGTACACGCGGAACATCACCGCCAGGCTGTGCCCCGCGCGGCGCGCGCACTCGGCCGGGTCCACGCCTGAGCTGAGCCAGAACGAGACGCCAGCGTGTCGGAGATCGTACGGCCGCCGCGCGAGCATCGAGAGGTGCTGCTGCTCCGTCAGCACCTCTTGGCGGGCGCGAGCCCAGACCTCCCCGTATCCGGTCTCCTGAAGCAGCCCGCCGCGGTTCGTACGGAAGAGCCTGCCGTCGCCTGCCGTGCCGTGCTGCTTCAGGTGATCCCGTAGGAGCCGAACGAGGTGCGGCGGGATGGGGATCGGTCGGGAATCGTCCAGCGGCCTGGCCTTCAAGCCACGCTCCTCGTGCGCCGTGCCGTCGTCGGTCCACGAGCGACCGGCTCGTACGACGCCGCGACGCAGTACGAGAGAGCCCCACCCGTGCTCGGGCAAGTGGCACTGCTGCCGCTGAAGGTACGAGGCTTCAGCGGGCCGCATGGCGGCGTAGTACAGGCACCCGAAGAACGCCTCCAAGTGCTGTCCGCGGGCGCCCTGCATCCGTACGCCCGCGAGGAGTTGCCGCACCTGGCGAGGATTGGCGACACACTCGGGGTCGACCTCCTCCGTCGACTTCGGGGCGCTCCACTGGACCGTGGTGATCGGGTTCACGTTGGTGGAGAACAGCTTCCGTTCCACCGCCAGACCGAGCGCGTCGCTCAGGCAGGCGCGCTTGCGGTTCGCCGTACGCGCCGCTGCTGGCTTCCCGTCGAGCCTGCGGGACAGCGCGTCGAGCGCCTTCCGTACGGTTGCCGGGTCCTCGAAGTCCGCCATGGCGATGGACTGCTTCTCGATCCACCGAAGCGCCTTCGCGTGTTCCTCCGGGGGCTCGTTCGCCCACCGGTTCTTGTTGTACGCCCACCCGTACAGGGCCGCGCGAAGAACCCGGGCATCCGGTCGCCCGGTCTCGCTCCGCACCATGGCCGGAGTGATCGTGGCCAGCGCATCCGCGAAGTTCTTCCGGGACTTGGCAGGTGCGCCGTCCCACTTGCGGTCGATGAACGCGCGGCTGTGGGCGTACCAGGTGATGGCGCCGCGCATCGCTCGCAGCTCGGAGGACGGCAGACCGAGATCGGTGTCGAATTGCTCACCGCGCCGGAGGGCGGACATCAGCTCGGAGCGCCGCCCGTCGGCCTGAGGCTTGAGGGTGTAGCTCTTGCCGTGCTTCCGATCGCCCACGCGCCAACGCACCCGGTACGGCTTCGGTCGTTCCCGCCGTACTTCCAGGGCGTAGACCCGAACGTCGTAGGTGAGGGGCATAGAGGTGCTTCTCCCGATGAAGAAGGGGCCCGCCGTACGGCGGGCCCCTTGGTGGTGGTTCTTCGACGGCCGGTCAGGCGGCCATGTCCTCCTCGCAGTTGCCGAGCCAGTCGTCCAGGTCGCTGCGGCGTACGCGCAGCTGGCCGTTCGGGAGCTTGATGAGCTTGGGCGCCTTGCCGCGGGCGCGCATGCGGTAGAAGGCGGCGCGGCTCATGCCGAGTTCGGAGAGGACTTCGGGGAGCTTGAGCATCTGCTGGCGTGCCATGTGCGCTCCTTCTGGAGTGGGCGGGCGCTGTGACGCTTCGACCCTGGCAAGTCGGTTACGTCGGTTACGTCGGTTACATCGCAGGTCAGGGGCAGGGTTTCTGTAACCGGAGGGTGGGGTGTAACCGATGGCTGCGGTTACACCCCGCCGGGTGCGGTGGTGTCGGTGTACGCGGCGGGGCCGCTCGTACGGTGTGGGCGACCCCGGGTTGGTGAACCGGTTCCGTCGGTTACAGCTCAGGTTCCGGTTACGCCTGCGGTTACGGTGTCCGCGCTGTTCAGCGGCAGTTCAGGGGCGGCTGTAACCGGTGTAACCGATGTTTCGGGGGGCGGGGGACAGTAGCGGTCCCAGGCGTCGTTCAGGTCCGCGCGGGTGTAGCCCTTCATCGGCTGCCCGGCGACCCGGACCGTGCGCGGCGCGATCGGTTTCCCGGTGGCGGTGACGTACTCCCGGAGCATCTTCGACAGCTCCCGCGAGTTGAGGGCCCGGCCGTCCAAGTCCCCCCACGGGGACTCTTCGAGGCTGTTGAGCAGGTGCAGGATCTCCACCGTGGACAGCGCCGTCTGCCCCCGGAAGACGTGGTCGCGCAGGTCGGTCAGCAGCTTCACGCCGATGCTGCCCCGGTCGCCCTCCGCGCTGGCCGCCACGAGTTCCACGCATGCGGCGCGGGCCCGCTCGGGCCAGGTGCCGCCCGCGGCGTCGGCCACGGCGAGCAGGGGCTCCCACACGTCGGCGGGACGGTCGGTGATGCCTTCGGGCATCTCCGGCCAGCACCCGTTCACGCTGTCGCGGACCTGGTCGGCCCACTTCGCCAGCTTCTTCCGCAGTGCGTGGCCCTCGGGTTCGTTGGTGCGCTCGCGGTAGGGCTGGACCTTCTCCGAACGTGCCTTGCGGCGCATACGGATCACCACCGAGCGGGTGTGGATCGTGTCCGGCAGGGAGCCGAGCCCGGCGAGTGCGACCGCGCAGTACGAGGGGAAGGCGACCACGGTCTGCTGCCCGCCGTCTCCCACGCACCGGTAGGAGACGCCGGAGCGGCGGTGACCGGCGTTCAGCAGGCCGCGCAGGTCCTCGTTGTCTTTGGCCTTGGGGCCGAAGACGGTGTCGATCTCGTCGAAGAGGATGACCGGGCGTCCGGTCTCGTCCGCGACCGCCCGGAACAGAGCGGCAGGGGAGGCGTTGATCGCGTGCATCGGCCGGGGCACGAGCGTGGCGATGACCTCCAGCGCGCGGGTCTTGCCCGAACCGGGTTCCGGGGAGAGGAACGCCAGCCGGGGGGTGGAGTCGAAGCAGTCCAGCAGGTGCGTGTGCGCGTCCCACAACACGGTGGCCACGTACGCCGCTTCGCTGGGGAAGGCGTTGAACCGGCGGTGGAAGGCTTCCACCGCGCTGAGTAGTGCGGGGCCGTCGATGATGTCGGTCATGCGGCGGTCCTCCCTTCGGCCGGGAGACGGTCCGGGCAGCTCTCGCGGTGGTCGGCGTGGTCAAGAACGAGGGCGGTGACCTGTTCGGTGCCGATGGCGTGGCGGTCGCGCCCGCAGGCACAGACCGACCGTGCGGACGGCACCGTACGGCCGCCCGGTGCTCGTACGTGCAGCCACCCGACCGGGTACCGCAGACCGTTCGGGCGCGGGCCAGGGCAACAAGCTGAACAGGCGCCTTCGGCGGCGACCTTCGGCGCCCCACCCTCCGTCGTGGCGGGGGCCGGTCGGGCGGGGTGCGTGTGCGCGGTCATACGGCCTCCCGCGTCGGGGTGAGGCCGAGTCCGCGGGTGACGGCTCGCGCGGCGTACGGCTCGGGGACGCCGACGGAGACGGCGGCGGCCACGAGGTGGTCCGCGAGGGTTTCCAGGTCGCAGGGGCCGGGGCAGTGGGTGTGCTGCCGGGCGATGAACTGGGCGACGCCGAACGCGCGGCTGCTGGCGCCGGATTCTTTGCGGGCGCGGACCATGGCGAGACCGCGTTCCAGGCCGGTGCGTACGTACCGCTCGGTGTGCCGGCACCCGGTCGCCACGCGCGGGTTCCAGTCGGCGGGCGGGGGTGAAGAGACCACCCTCGCGCGGGCGGGGGTGGTCTCTTCACCCTCAACGAGCGCGCGGACGGCGGCGGGCAGGGCGGTCATGGTGCCGGTGCCGGTGCCGAGCCAACGGGCGTAGGACATGGCGGACTTGATGTCGACGTCCGGCCGTACCCGGTTGTGTGAGGTCATGGCGCCCCGGTAGATCCAGTGCTCCCCGCGCGTCGTGGCCACGGTGCGGGTGGCGGGCAGCGCCGTACGGGCCCACGCGACGGCCGCCGCGTCGTCCAGGTCGACCACGGTTACCCCGGCCCCGCCGGGGTGGTACGCCACAGCGGCAGCCTCACGCCACGCGGGCACCCACGCGGTTGAGGTGAGCACGGTGTGGTCGGTGGTGGCGGCGGCCCACGCGTGGCACGGCGCCGGGCAGGTGCAGGGGCCCGCGCGGAGCATGTGCGGGCGGTCACCGCACGCGGACTTGGCGCAGTCGGGGCAGTTGCCGAACGGCAACTTCCCGGCCCGCAGGGGCAGTACGGGCACGCCCGCGGCGGCCAGACGCAGTGCCACGCGCAGCAGCGCGGGGCGGTGGGCAGGTGTCATGCTGGGAACCTCCTTAAGTCTCTTCTCGGAGCTGGAGAACCGGGGCGGCCGTGACTTTGGCGAGAGACGGCCGCCCCGACTGCGTTTAAGCGGCGTGCCGCTGCTCGGCGGTCCAGCGGGCGTACTGCTGGCGGGTGTAGCCGCGCGGGTCGGCTTCCGCCGCGGCGTGGCCCGGCAGGGTGGGGTCGCTGTCGGTGTCCAGGAACATGAGGGCGGCGGCTTCGGCTTCCTCGTTCGTGGTGGTGCTCGGGTCGAGGAGCGCGATGCGGTCCGTGAGGGCGGCCCGGCGCAGGAAGTAGTCGTGCTCCAAGTCGTACGGGTCGTCGTCCAGCCAGGTGTTCAGCTCGATGCGCTCGATGGTGAGGTTGGGCGCGGTGGCGTACGCCGTTTCCGGGTCCGGCCAGCTCGGCTGGACGGGAACCGTCGGCACGGCCTCCGGCGGACAGTTGGGGCAGGTGACGGGTTCGTCGGCGTACTGCGGGTGGTCGCAGCGGCGCAGCCGCCGTGACCCGCATGCCGTGCGGGCGACACCCTGTTCGTCTACTCGTACGGCGTGGACGTGGCGTCCGCCCCGTACGACGACTCGGGCCATCGGGGGCAGGTCTTCGGGCACGGGTGCTCCTCAGCGGTTGTGGATGGTGCCGTTGGCGCGGCCGAACATGCCGGTCGCGGTGATGTTCTGCGTGACCTGCGCGGGCCCCTGACCCGTGGCCCGTTGGCGTGCCGCCCACAGGAGGGCGGCGACGGCGAGGGTGCTGGTGGCGATGAGGGCGGCGGCGGACCAGAGGGCGTGGCTCATGGCGATCAGTCCCGGGGCGGCGTAGGAGAGTCCGATTCCGGCGGCGCCGACGCCCCCGCCGACCGTGGGCGCGAGGAGCGCGGTGGTCTTCGCCCATGCCGGGATTGGCTGCGCGGCGGGCGCGACCGGTCCCGGGCTGGAGGCGTGGTGGGTGTAGGCGAGGGTGCGGTGGCCGCCGGGGAGGGTGACCACCTCGACGCCGGGCGGGAGTTCGTGCACCGGCATCGACGGGTGCGCGACACCGGTCACGGGGGCGGGCGGTTGGCCGTTTCGGGTGAGGGTGGTGATCGTGTGCGGGGTGTCCACAAGGGGCCTCCGTGTGGGTGGGCGCGGGTCGCGTCGGCCTGTCACCCGGCCTGTCACGCGCCTGTCACCTGTCACCTGTCTGTCACCTGTTCTGTGCAGGTGACAGGCGGTTTCCGGGCCTTACAGGGCCCGTTGAGGGCCTGTACGGGGGCTGGGTGACAGGTGACAGACAGGTGCGGGGGTCAGTCCTTGCCGGGCTGGGTGTCGGCGTGCTGGCGGTGGACGTAGCGGGCCTTGCTGCCTTCTCCGACGCGTACGATCTCGCCGTTCTCGGCCCACTCCTTCAGCCACCGTTGGATGACCGGGCGGCGGGTGCCGTAGTCGTTCTTCAGGTCTCGTTCCATGGCGGAGGCTCCGGTCCCGGCGGGTCCGGCGGCGAGGATCAGCAGCAGTGCGGCTTTGCGGGCGTCGCCCTGTTCCGGGCCGTCGTCGTCGGTCTGCCGGTGGTGGAAGGAGAGCGACAGCCCGCCGTCCTGTGCGTCGGGGCCGGGTTCGTGGGTGGTGCCGTAGGTGGCGTCGATCTCGCGCATGAACCGGGCGGCCAGCACGTCGATGTCCGGTCCGTCGTCCTGGTTGCGGTAGGACAGGTTCAACCCGTCCCCGCCCCCGGCGTCCGGTGTGCTCTCCGTGCCGGGGTTCGCGGGCCCGGCCGGGGTGGGTGGGGTGCTGGCGGTCCCGGTGGGGGCGTCGTGGTTCCAGAGCCATCCGGCGCGTTCCGGGGTCCAGCGCTGGGCGTAGTCCTCTCCGGCCGCCTGGGCGGAGGGAGCGTCGAGGTGGGGGCGGCGGTCGTTGGTGGCGAGCGCGACTTCGCGGGCCATGCTTGGTGAGGTCTTCCAGCCCTTGAACGGGGTGGGGGCGAACCCGTCGGCGCCCGCGGCGCCGATCACGCCGGAGCCCTTGGCCTTGAGCTGGGAGGCGTCCACCCGGACGCGCTTGAACAGCTTGGCGGCGTTGTCTCCGGCGGACTCGCCGGAGGTGAGCGCGACTCCGACGGGCGAGAACTTGCGGACCTCGGTGTTGCCCAGCGCGGAGACGTTGCCGTCCACGGCGGTGAGCACGAGGCGTTCACCCATGGCGCGGGTGGTGCGCATGACCTGCTTGACGAGCTTCTGGACCTCCTTCATGACCGGGTCGCGGAAGCTGGGGGCGGACAGCAGTTCCGCGCCCTCGTCCACGACGACCTGGATCTGGGGCAGGGCCGGGGAGACGGGCAGCAGGGTGGTGTCCTCGGCGTCCATGAGGTCCTGGTAGGCGTGCTGCCGGGCCTCGTTGATCGCGACCAGCGCGCGGAGCATCCGCAGCGCCTCGGGCGGGGTGGAGGCGACCCAGTCCACGCCCGGCCGGGTCTCGGCCGACGGGACGGGCTGTCCCGGGGCGGGGCGCAGGTGGCCTTGGGCTTCGAGGTAGGGCCGTACCCAGGGTCGCGCGCTCGCCCCGTTCTTGAAGTCGATGACCCAGGTGACGACGTCGGTGCAGCGGGCGAACCCGCCGATGACGACGTCCACGAAGGTGGACTTGCCCGACCCGGGCGGGCCGAGGACCAGGGCGCAGGCTTCGCGGAGGTAGACGCGGACCGGGTCGGAGTTGGGCAGCAGTCCCCAGGGGATGCCGGTGAGGATGGAGAGCGGGCTGTGGTCGGTGGGGTAGGGGTATTCGCGGTCGATGACGTTCTGGGTGGGGATGTCGAGGACGACGCGGCCCTGCCGGTCGCCCTCTTCGACGTGGATGGCGCAGCCGAGGGGGAGGCCGGCGTCCCCGGCGAGGCCCTTGGCCTGCCGTTGGACCTGGTCCCAGGTCGCGCCGCCGCCGGGCAGCTCGGCCGCGAGGGAGTACCCGGCGCCCGTGGACCACTGCTCTACCGCGAAGATCCGCACCTGTACGTGGCACACCCGCGCGATGCGCTCCTCCCACTCGCGGGCGATCGCGGCCCGGTCGGCGTTCATCTCCTTCGCCAGCTCGCGTGCCTCGTGCGACAGCCGTTCCTCCTCGGTCACTTCCTCGTGGGCGGCGGCGTGGGAGGCCATGGTGCCGATCCCGACTCCGAGGGCGGCCAGCGTCCCGGCGGCGGTCCACTGGAGAGGGCCGGTGGTGATGGCCCAGGTGGTCCAGCCCCCGGCCAGCAGCCAGGAAGCCGAACGCGTCGCCAGGGAACGGCCGGTCAGCTTCCGGCGGATGCTGTGCCCGATGCCGTGGCCGAGCGCCCCGGCCGCGCCGATGGCCAGCGGCCAGCCCGAGGGCATGTGCGTCGCGGCACCGAGTAGGGCGACCGCCCCGGCGCCCGTCGTCGCGGACAGCGCCCCGGTGAACGGACCGTGCGGGACGGACCAGTCCAACGGGACCCCGCCCAGCGACGACTCCCGCCCCTTCGACGCCTTGGAGCTGCTGGGGATCTTGCTCGGCTTGGAGGGGGCCTGCTCGGTCGGGGGCGGGCCGTGCGTGTGGGAGAGGTTGAGGCCGTGGTCAGCCTTCATGCGTCCTCCGATTCGTGGGTGGGTTCGTGCGTGAGGGCGGGCCCGCACGGTGCGGGCCCGCCCTCACGCACACGGTGCGGGGTGTGTCGTGGTCAGTCCTGGTTGTTGACCGTGTCCCACATGCCCTCGCCCTGGCGCGGCTCCTCGTGCCGCTTGATGTCCTGCTCGTGGACCTGCTGGGCGACCTGTGCGACCTCCTCGGCCGCCTCTGCGGCTCGGCGCAGGAACCGGTAGACGTCCTCCAGTCCCTCGCCGACCTCCTTCTCCAGCGGGAACTCCTCGTCGGACTTCTCCGCGAGGATCTTGAAGGTGTTGGAGATCGAGGTCAGCGCGGCGGGCATCCCCACCAGGGTGTTGATGACGTGCATCGCGCCGTCGGGGGCGTACGCGCTCGCGGCGCTCTCCATCTCCGACGCGGACGCGTCGAAGAGGAACCCGGGTGTGCTCTCGGACATGGCGACTCCCCAAAGGTGTGTGTGGTGGTTGCGCGGTGCCCGCGGCACCCGCGACAGCAGCAGCCGTTCCTCCTCTTCCTGCTCCTCGGCTGCCGCGAGGGCGTCGAGGTCGCGCTGTTCCCGGGCGTCCCGGGCCGCGCCGATCAGTCGCCGGAACAGGCGACGGCCCAGGTACATCAACCCCGGCCACCCCAACCGGCGGCCCAACGGCGTGGACAGCATCCCCAGCAGCCCCACCGGGGCCGCGATACCCGCGGCCAGGGCGCAGCGCCCCCAGAACCGCAGCCGGGAGTGGCCCATCGCCTTACGCGCCAACGCCCGCCGCCGCGCTTCCCGTACGCGACCGGCGCGGGCGAGGGACTGCCGATCGCGCAGCGCACGCGCCTTCGACCGCCAACCACCCCTGCCCGCAGCCGCGTCCAAGCCCTTGCGGGCGGCTCGGCGGCCGTCCGCGAGCGCACGGCGCGCGGCGGCGTCCGCCCGGCGCTGCGCTCCCCTGCTCGGCGCTCCGTCGCGCCGTGCGCGGCGGGCGTCACGGACCGCACCCAGCGGCCCCCCACCCCCACCCTCACGGCCGCGGGAGGACGGGCCGTTGCCCGTACGGGACTTCACGGGCGAGGCACCCGAACGCACCCCACCCGGGCCCGCACCCGGACGCGATCCGCCCGGGGCCGCGCCCGAACGGCCCCCGCCGGGACGGCGGTCCTTCCCGCCAGGAGCGGTACCGCCGTGGCCCGTACCGGGGTTGCGGGGACCGGTCGTACGACTGCCGGAAGGCTGCCTCGGCACCGCAGCACCACCACCGGGAGTCTTCTTCGCTCCCCGCCGACCGCCGCCGCTTCCGGAGGAGCCGACACTGCCGGGCGATCCGGTGCGGCGGCCCCCGCCGCCCGTACCGCCGCTGTGCCGCGCCGGGCTCCGCCGGAGGGCCGAGGGGTTACGGCGGCGCTGGCGGTTGCGTACGCGGGAGGCGACCGCGCCGGTCACCACCGCGCCGCCCGCGGTCGCGGCAGCCGCGAGTGGGCCGACCGTCAACACGGCCGCCGACAGCGCCCCGACCATCGAGTTGCCCGTCGTCACGGCCAGCGGCACGGCGGGCAACCCGCCACGGGTCTGCCGCACCCCACCACCCCGCGCGCCGGAAGCGGCCGGAGAGGGAGAAGGGGACGGTGTGGTGGATGGAGGGTGGCCCGAACTGGTCGAGGTCACCAGCGTTTCCGTCATGATGGAAGCTCTCCTTACGCCCCCGCGTGCGGGGGCGGTTGAAGGGGCAACCCGGCGCGGCCCGCAACAGCTGGCAGGCGGGAGGGGGCCGCGCCGGGGCTGGTCACAGCCCGTCGCACTCCAGCGCGTTGGGCTCCAGGGCGAAGAAGAGGACGTTGCCCCCGGACAGGTGCGGGTTGTTGTGCACGAACTGCTCCAACAGCCAGGTGTAGGCGTCCCAGCGGGTCCAGCCCGGCTGCGGCGTCATCCCGCCGTTCCAGGTCCCCATCGCCATGCCACCCGGGCACGGCTTCTGCAGGGTCAGCACGAAGTGGTGCGAGTACGGCCCGCCGTAGCCGTCGATGGTGTCGTTGATCATCCGGTGTTTCCCTTCTATGGGTTCAGGCCGCGAGTGCGACCGGGGTGTCGTGGCAGGTGGGGCACATGCCGAGGGAGGTCGGGAGGCAGTACCCGCGGTCGATTCCGCATGCGGGGCAGGTCCGCCGTACGGTCATCGCCGCTTCCAGCGCCCGCCAGCGGGCGAGGGTCATCGGCCGTACGGGCTTCGCGCGGTCGATCCGGTAGAGGTAGGCGACCAGCGGCGGACGCCCCGCCCGGCGCGGCCGTACGAGCTGCGCGACCGGTTCCTGCCCACCGGGCCGAAGTCCCCGCGCACGCAACTGCCGCCGTGTCGCCAGCCCGTCCGGGGCGCACCTCCACGGGTAGGTGGGGATGCCGTACTCCTCGCCCGTGGGGTCGTAGGAGACGCTGCCCGGGGGCATCAGACGGCCACGCTGTCGACCGTGCGCGCGGCGGCGCGCGGCGGGTGCGCGGTGAGCTGCGCGGCGCGCGCGGCACGGAAGTCCCGCAGCCAGTTCCGCGCGTTGCCGGCGTTCACCCCGTACTGGTCGGCCAGCTCGGCCGCGGACGGCTCGTCCTGCCCGCCGCTGGCGTCCAGGCGCTCCCGGTAGTGGTCCCATCCGGCCTGTTTGGCGTCCGACTGGAACAGCCGCCCACCGCCGACCAAGACGTGCGAGTCGTGGTCGGGGGCATGCTGGGCGAGGTCACCCAACAGACGGCCGTGCACGAGCGCGGCTTCCTCTGTGCGGGCGGTGAGCTGCGACAACGCCGCCTCCGCCTGCTCGGCCTGCTCCCGCGCCCGCGTGCTGCGGCCCTCCCACTCCTCCACCAGGGTCCGGAGCTGCCCGGCACGGGTCTGGAGGGCTTCGACGTCCTCCCGCGCCCGGCGTTGGGTGTCGGTCTCGGCCTGCCGCGCGGCCTTCTCCTCGTTCCGCGCGTCCGTCGCGCGCTGCCGCGCGGCGTCCGCGCTCTCCCGCGCGGCTACCTTCTCCTCCCGCAGGGTCTTCAACTTGGCGTGCGCGGCGTCGGTCTCCTCCGTCGCGCGGTGCCGCGCGGCTTCGGCCTCCTGCCGCGCGCTCTCCGCGCGCTGCCGCGCGGCCTCTGCTTCTTCCGCGCGGGAAACCGCGGCGGCGGTGTGGGCGGCGTCGGTGACCGACAGGTCCTCGACCATCGCCAGCACGGCCGTGGTGTCGGCGTAGTCCAGCAGCGCCACCTCGTCCGCACGCACCAAAGCGGCGAGCCGCCGCGCGAGCGCGAGGGACTGGGCGGGGTCGGTCGCCACGTCCGCACGGTCCAGCGCGGTCTGCGCCCGACGTCGCAGCTTGCGTACCCGTCGGGACCGGGCCCCGGTTTCTAGGGCGAGGCGCAGGCGGTAGACCCTGAGTGCGGCGCGCTGCACCATCGCCGCCCGCGCCAGCGCCGTGGACGACGTACGGGTATCCAGCCCCAACAGGGCGAAGAGACCCGACCAGGCGTGCTGCCACACCAGCACCGCCAGCCGCACCGGCCCCGGACGCCCACCCGGTTCCTCCTGAACTTCGCCGACGCCACCGCCGAGCTTGCTGCGCAGCTGGAGTTCGATGAGCCAGGTGGCCAGCGCGGGAACCGCGGCGAGCACCGGGCGTGCCCACCAGTTGGGTGCGTGGACTGCGTTCATCGCGCCGGAGAAGGCGACCAGCGTCCACGCGGTGCGGTGCATCAGCCGGAGCTCCGGCGTCCACCCGACCTCCGGGTCGGCCGCCCGGTAGAGCATGACCAGCAGCACGATCTCCGCGGCGTCGAACACCCCAATGAACGCCGCTGCCAGCCCGGGGTGGAGCCCGGCGGTGCCGGTGGCGAACCCCCACAACCCATGCACCGAGACCGCGACGCCGCCCAACGCGACCACGGCCTGCGCGCCGATCCCCGACAGCCACGACCTGCGCAACCGCGCCACGGCCAGCGCCATGAAGACCAGCGAGGGCAGCACGACCGCGACCGCAGCCGCCAGGGGCAGCCACTCGGGCCCGCCCTCCAGAACCTCCAGGTAGTCGCTCATGCCGCCACCACCCCCGGGGCGGGCTCGTACTGCAGCGGCGTGACCCGCCACGGCGACTCCGCCAGCGGCTCAGGCGTGGGACGGGTGACCCACCCGCCGGGCGCCGCGCCATGGCGTTCGGCCTCCGCCTGCGCGTCCTCGTGGCTGGCGTGGACGCTGTGCAGCTGCTCGAACCGGGTCAGCACGAACACCAGCCCATGGGCGGAAGAGGCCGCGCTGGCTTCCTCGGCCGCCTTCACCTCGGCGACCAGCTCGGCCACCTCCTCGCGCAGCGACTTGATGGCCGCGTTGGCGATGTCCAGCTCGAACAGGGCCGTGTTCCGGCCGCGCTCGGCCTGGTCCACCTCAGCCCGCAACCGCAGATGGTCGGCCACCTCACGGTCCCGCGAGCTCTGGGCATCGGCCGACGCCTGCTCCAGCCGGGCGCGCAGACGCTCCACCTCGGCCGCCGTGCCCGCCAGACGGCGGGCGGTGACGATACGGATCATGCGGACCACCTCAACGAGTCGACGCCCCGGCTCTGGACCATCGGGGGTGCAGTGGGTTCCGGGGCGTGGTCGGCGGCGTACCGGGTCACGGCCCACGCGCCGATGTGGCAGGCCCACACGAACGCGAAGTGGTAGTCCTCGAACCCGGTCTCGTGCGTCAGCCAGAGAAAGGTCTCGCCCTGGTAGGCGAAGGTGGCCAGCGCCGCGTACGCCTCCTCCGGCTCCTCCACGTCACGCTCGTCCAGGAACGCGTCCCACGCGGCCGTGATGCCGGAGCACTCGGGCTCGACCGCCGCCAACTCCACCGCGAGTCGGCGCCGGAACTCCCGCTCGCTGTACGCCATCACGAGCGACGAGCCCGAAGCCATCAGCCTGTTCCAGCGACGAACGTCCACGCCCCGCTCGTACTCGGCGCGCGCGAACCCGGTCAGGTCCACAGGCCCCGAAAACGTGTACGTCGCGCTGTCGTCGGTGTCCCGCACGACGAGCGACCCGGGCCACGTCACCACCTCGTACCGGCGGTCACGCTCACTCCGCGACGTCGTCACCAGATGCCGGTACGGGCCCTCCGCCCGCACCACCCTGAGCCCGAAACGCGGGCTGCTGCGCGCGAACAGACCGGCGATCTCGGGAGTCGTCAAGGTGCTCACGCCGACACTCCCGCCGTGTTGGTGAGGGTGCGGCGGGCGGCCAGTACCTTGCGGCGGGCGCGGCGCAACCGGCGCTCGCCCAGCTCGGAATACGGCCGGTCCATCAGGCTGATCTCCACGTCCAGCAGGTCGACGTCCGCCTCGATGGCGGGCATCTCCTCCTCGATCGCGGCGAGTTCGGCGGCGGACGGCTCCCGGTCGGGTCCGTCGTGTACGAGGGTGAGCAGCGTCGTCTTCGTCTTCATGGTGTGGTCTCCGATCCGGGTTCAGTGGCCGGTGGTGCCGAGGTGGGAGAGCCCGGCGCGGACGACGGCGAGGTGCTCGGCCGTGGTCTGGGCGCTGCGGGCGGCGTTGGTCAGTCCCTCGACGGCGAGTTCCACGTCGAGGTCGAGGGCGCCCCGGTCGCTACGGAGCCGTCCGGCGCTCTGCTGGGCGTGCAGGTAGGCGTTGATCTGGGCGAGGGCCTGCGGGAGCCGCTCGGCCACCTCGCCCAGCGCGGCCACCGTGTCGTAGGCGTCGCTGGGGAACTCCAACCCGGACGGGGTGGTGTGGTTGACCGCGCGGACCGCCTCAGCGGCCTGCGACGCCCACCGAGCGGGCGGAAGGTCATGGAAGGACACGGGCTTGCCTCCAAGTGCAGGACGTACGCGTGGGCGGCAACCGGTACTCCGGTTGCCGCCCACACAGGAAGGGACGTCGGATCAGAGCGAGCCGCCAGGCTCCCTACGCGGCAGCGGAATCGAAGGCGGCGGACCGTCAGGAACCCGACCGTGCTCCGGCTCCGGCTCACCCTCGGCGGCCAAGTGGTGCCCGCCTCGACCCGCCATCAGCGCGTGCCCTGGTTCTGCCTGGCGGCTTCGGCCTGGGCGCGGGCGAGTTCGGCCGCTCGCGCGGCCTCCCGTGCGGCCTCGATCCGCTGACGCGTCAGTGCGTCAGCGGCCTGCTGCTCAGCGGAGGTGGAGGACGTCATCAGGCGGCCTCCGTCCGTACGCGTCGCAGCGCCTCGCCCGTGACCGGGTCACCGGCCGTCGTACGGCGGGCGATACGGATACGGGCGGCCAGGCGCCGCGGGGTGGTCAGGTCGTGCCGCCCGCTGATCCGGCCCCGCGCGAGGGCGAGCGTGCGGGTGGCGGCGGTGAGGTGGGGGCCGTGCTGGCGGCGGGCGATACGTGCCAGGTGGTCGACCACGTGGATCGTGTAGTCACCCCGACCGGTACGGACGGCGTGCTCCAGGTCCGCGAGCGCGGTCGCCAGCAGGCGGTCCACCGAACCGTTCAGGCCCACCCCGGGGTGCTGCTTGCCGAAGGTGGCGGGCGCGGGGATGATCGATGACACAGGAGACCTCCAAGTCAGTCCTGTTCGGAGCCGTCCCGAGTTGCAGCTCGGGACGGCTCGCTGGTGCGTGGAGCGGGTGCTCCGGCTCCCCTCTGCCCCGCCCGCCCCCGAGCCCCGGCCGAAGGGCCGAAGCGGGGGCGGGCGGAGGAGGCAACCGGCCCGCGATAACCGCGGGGTACTCCGGTGTGGGCGACCCGTTGTGCAAGGTGGCCCGGACGCGTAGGGCGCTACCTGCCGCGCCGGTCCAGCCCGGCAGGCGCCCTCGTATGTCGCTGCTTCATGAACTGCTCCTTCCGGGTCTCGGACGCGGGCCGCTCGGGCCCGGGGAGACCTGTGTCCCGGGCCGTCTGAGGTGGCAGCGAAGTGCCGCGTCGTTCTTTTGAGTCGGTGGCGTGTCCCCCTGCACGGGGTGTAGGGCCGGGCTGTGACACCGGGCCCCTTCTCGACCGACTGGTCTCCACCCACCACGACCGGAGTCGTCACGGCCGTAAGCGGTGGTGGATCACGCTATGGAGTTCACAAGCACACGCGCTTCCTTCGAACCCGTGTCACCGGGCTCTCCGGGCGCTTCAGAACAGGGGCACCCTGTGAGACAGGTTGAGCCACCTGCTCAACTTGTTGGAACAAGTTGATACGGGTGATCCTGTACCTACGGAGAGCAAGTCGTCAAGAACTTGTTCCAACAAGTTGGGTGAGTGCGTCATCATGAGGTGATGAACAGGCAGCCCAAGTACCGACAGGTGGCCGACGCGCTGCGTCGTGAGATCGACGACAGCACCTACGGGCCGGGGGAGCGGTTGCCCTCGGAGAGCGAACTCGCGAAGCGGTTCACCGCTTCGCGGAACACCGTGCGAGCCGGGCTCAACCTCCTGGTGTCGGAGGGGCTCATCACGTCCAGTCAGGGACTCGGGTACGAGGTGAGGTCGCACGAGGTCTTCGAGCTGAACGCCTCACGCTTCGAGAACCTGAACTTCCCGCAGAGCGGCGACGCGTACAGCACCGACGTGACTGCGGCCGGGCGCCGCCCGCACCAGACGTTCCGCGTCGAGATGCAACCGGCGCCAGCGGAGGTGGCCGAACGCCTCAAGGTGGAGCCCGGCTCCACGGCTGTACTGCGCCACTGCCACCGGTACGTCGACGATGTGCCGTGGTCTACCCAGGCGACGTACTACCCCGGTTGGCTCGTCGACCGGGCTCCGCGACTCGCTCAGCCTGGCGACATCGAAGAGGGCACGACTCGGTACCTGGCCGCCCACGGCATCGAGCAGGTCGGCTACTTCGACGAGATCTCCACGCGGATGCCTACGCCTGAAGAAGCGCGACTGCTGGAGATTGGGGCAGGTGTACCGGTGCTGCTGTGGCAGCGGACGGGCCACACGGCAGACGCCCCGGCCCGGTGCACGATCACGACGTTCAGGGGAGACCTCAACCGCATGAACTACGAGATCGGTGACCTCGCGGCACGGGGTGAGAGCCTGTGATCGTCTCTCCTGCGCGTACGGAGGACCTCGACAGGCTTCTCGCCTTTCGAGCGGAAGCGGCTGCCTGGCTGGCCGAGTTGGGCTCGGATCAGTGGAGGCGCCCCTATCCGGCAGACAGGTTGCTGGCAACCATCGAGGCAGGCGTGGTCTTCATGGTCCGCGACGCTGAACGGACCGTCGCCACGATCACGTTGACGCCGGAGGCGGAACAGGGGCTCTGGAGCGAGGCCGAGCTGAAGGAGCCGTCGCTCTTCATCAACAAGCTGACGGTAGCTCGTACGCACGCTGGCCAGAACCTCGGCGGGCGCCTCCTCGACTGGGCGGACGACCGTGCCTACCGCGCGGGCGCGACGTGGCTGCGGCTGGACGCGTGGACCACGAACGAGGCGTTGCAGCGCTACTACCTCGACCACGGCTTCACCCACGTACGAACCGTGCGTGAAGGAGCAGCGATCAACGGCGGCCCTCGCGTCTCCGGCTGGCTTGCCCAACGCAAAACGCAGCCGCAGGAGCACGGGTTCGTTGACCAGACGCCTGACATACGGCCCCTGCTGCCTGACAATGGCAAAGTGAGTAAAAACGCAGGTCGGCGCTGATAAAGATACTGGTCAGCTCCTCTGCTCCCCGCGCCCGCGGGGATGGACCCCACAGGCCGCCACGGGATCACCCCTCACGACCCTGCTCCCCGCGCCCGCGGGGATGGACCCATGGCGTCGACGCCGACTTCGGCGCACGCCGGCTGCTCCCCGCGCCCGCGGGGATGGACCCTGATGGTGCTCTGTGACGCGCCAGCTGCGGCGCTGCTCCCCGCGCCCGCGGGGATGGACCTTCACCGACCGGGTTAACGGAGACGTGATTGAGCTGCTCCCCGCGCCCGCGGGGATGGACCCGTCTTCGGCGAGGTCGTAGGCCGATCCCGCTACTGCTCCCCGCGCCCGCGGGGATGGACCCGTGAAGGTGCGCGGCGTGCCCATGGCCGTCTCCTGCTCCCCGCGCCCGCGGGGATGGTCCCATCCGGGCGGAGTGCGGCCGGTCCGTGCGCATCTGCTCCCCGCACCCGCGGGGATGGTCCCGTAAGTGTCACTGGTAGGCCGTTTGACGGCCTGTTCCCCGCGCCCGCGGGGATGGACCCCTCCCGGACCGGCCCCCGCCGGGCGCCCCGCTCTGCTCCCCGCGCCCGCGGGGATGGACCCGTCTGGACGCTCGCCTTCGACCGCCCGACACCCTGCTCCCCGCGCCCGCGGGGATGGCCCCGGGAGTACGGCGGATCCGGTCGCTCCGTCTTGCTGCTCCCCGTACCCGCGGGGATAGCGGCACCTGCTGTGGCGTTGCTGTTTCCCCCAGGGGTCCCCTGCGGTAGGCGCAGAGCTGGAAAAGCGCAGGTCAGCCGGGTCAGGCTCGGCCCGCTGTAAATCTGCCGGCTTCGCCTTCCCAGGTTCGAATCCTGGCGCCGCCACGCTCCGAGTAGGGCCCGTGACCAGCGACTTCGCTGGACGCGGGCCCTACTTCGTGTCCGAGTGGCGTCGCGTGCGGCTGCCGCCTCCGTGACGTGTGGATCGCCACCATTCCGAGGGCAATCAGTCAACGTGTGTGCTGTGAAGGCCAGTTGCACCATGACGCGCGCGGTGTGCGCCGTACGCCTGGAGCCTGAGGTGCCGAAGATCGCCCCGCGTGCCCTTGGTGTCCAAGCTGGTGCGGTGGGGGAGCGGAACGCGAAACATCAGCCCTTGCCCGGTCCGAGGCGGGGGCCGAAGATGAGGCGTCGGTCCGATGGGGCAGCGGATGCTCAGCGGCGCTCATGGGACGGGGGTCGAAATGTCTGAATCTCCAATAGTTGCTCAGAACGGCGTCCGCGCCGGATAAAAGGCCAGGTCAGCAAGGCTGCTCCCCGCGCACGCGGGGATGGACCCCGGGCCCGTTTTCGCTGGTCAGACCCCTTGGGCTGCTCCCCGCGCACGCGGGGATGGACCCGCCAACATGCTGTGCATGAGCGCGACGGAGAGCTGCTCCCCGCGCACGCGGGGATGGACCCTGTGCGAGTGCGAGGCGCCGGTCGGTCAGGTCCTGCTCCCCGCGCACGCGGGGATGGACCCCTGACCGGCCACCCCGCCATCAGCATCCCCGCCTGCTCCCCGCGCACGCGGGGATGGACCCTGGTAGTGCTCCAGCTCGATTTCGCCGCCGTGCTGCTCCCCGCGCACGCGGGGATGGACCTTCCGCGCGGGGGCGGGCCGCCGACGATGACGCTGCTCCCCCCCCCCGTACGCGGCCGATCTGCTCCCGTTCCCACGGCTTTCCGTGCGGCGGTGGCTGGGCAAGTGGTGTGCCGGTGGCGGGGGTTCGTGGGGGTTCGGGGTGTGGGGCGGGGTGGTGTGGGGGAAATTTGTGCTGGGGCGGGCATGACGATCCGATAACGGGGCACTCGGATCGCGGCCGGGGGCTCGGAACGAGATGATCAAGGGGCGGGCACATGTCTACCGCGACGCAGGCGCAGGTCCAGGGACGGGTCCAAGGCATCGGGGTGGGCGCTTCCGACGGCGCGCTCGTGGAGCGCGCGTACGTCGCCCCGGCGACGCTCGCGCCGCGGGACGCGCGCGAGGTGGGCAAGGTCTTCTTCGACCGGCTGTCGCGGTTGGAGGAGGGCACGTCCGAGTACAGCTACGTGCGCAACTGCCTCATCGAGATGAACCTCTCCCTCGTGCAGTACGCGGCCACGCGCTTCCGCCACCGCGGGCCGGAGGAGATGGAGGACATCGTCCAGGTCGGTGTGATCGGCCTGATCAAGGCGATCGACCGGTTCGAGCTGTCGCGGCAGGTCGAGTTCACGTCGTTCGCCGTGCCGTACGTGACGGGGGAGATCAAGCGGTTCTTCCGTGACACATCGTGGGCCGTGCACGTGCCGCGGCGGCTCCAGGAGGCGCGGATCGAGTTGTCCAAGGCGTCGGAGGAGCTGCGTACGCGGCTGGACCGGGAGCCGTCGGACGCCGAGCTGGCGGAGCTGATGCAGCTGGATCTCGCCGAGGTGGTGGAGGCGCGGAAGGCGGCCAACGGCTACACGGCGGCCTCCCTGGACGTGGCCGTCGGCGGCGGTGCGGACGACGAGTCCGAGACGGTGCTCGTCGACTTCATCGGTATCGACGAGGAGCGTTTCGAGCTGATCGAGAACTTCCACTCCCTCGCGCCGCTCATCGCCGAACTCGACGAGCGCGAGCGGCGGTTGATCCATCTGCGGTTCGTGGAGGAGCGCACCCAGCAGCACATCGGCGAGCAGCTCGGCTGTTCCCAGATGCACGTGTCCCGGCTGCTCGCCCGCGTCGTCGCCAAGCTGCACGCAGGGCTGATGGCGGACCCGGACCCGGCCCGCGCCTGACCTCCTGCCCCTCGCCCCTCACCGCTCGACCCCGCCTCCCGCACCCACGCCCTCCGCCACCCCACGGCGGCCGTTCGGGTGCGGTCGCACCCGACCGTGTGTGAGAACCCCGTTTCCGGGCTACCCGGACCGGCGGTGCCGCCCACCCGCGCGAGGCGGGCGGGCGCACCACACGGCCCGTACGGGGAGCCGAGGACGAGGAGAGTACGAAGATGTCGGACGTGAATCCCGCGACCACCAGCGACTCCGGTGCGCCGGTCGAGAGCGACGAGCACTCCCTGACGGTCGGGGCTGGCGGTCCGATCCTGTTGCAGGACTCGTATCTGATCGAGCAGATGGCGCAGTTCAACCGGGAGCGGATTCCGGAACGCCAGCCGCACGCGAAGGGCAGCGGCGCCTTCGGCCGGTTCGAGGTCACGGGGGACGTGAGCGCGTACACGAAGGCGGCGGTGTTCCAGCCGGGGGAGAGTACAGAGCTGGTGGCCCGGTTCTCGACGGTTGCGGGGGAGCGGGGCAGCCCGGACACGTGGCGTGACCCCCGTGGTTTCGCGGTGAAGTTCTACACCCGCGAGGGCAACTACGACATGGTCGGCAACAACACGCCCGTGTTCTTCGTGAAGGACCCGATGAAGTTCCAGCACTTCATCCGGTCGCAGAAGCGGCGGGCCGACAACAACCTGCGTGACCACGACATGCAGTGGGACTTCTGGACGCTCTCGCCGGAGTCCGCGCACCAGGTGACGTGGCTGATGGGGGACCGCGGTATCCCGCGGACGTGGCGCCACATGAACGGCTACAGCTCCCACACGTACCTGTGGATCAACGCCGCGGGCGAGCGCCACTGGGTGAAGTACCACTTCAAGACCGACCAGGGCGTCGAGTACTTCACCCAGCACGAGGCCGACCAGATGGCGGCGGCGGACACGGACTACCACACGCGGGACCTGTTCGAGCACGTACGGGACGGGGAGTTCCCGAGCTGGACGCTGTACGTGCAGCTGATGCCGTACGAGGACGCGGCCGGGTACCGCTTCAACCCGTTCGACCTCACCAAGGTGTGGCCGCACGCCGACTACCCGCTGGTCGAGGTCGGCCGGATGACGCTGGACCGCAACCCGACCGACAACCACGCGCAGATCGAGCAGGCCGCCTTCCAGCCGAACAACCTGGTGCCCGGGATCGGCCCGAGCCCGGACCGCATGCTGCTGGCGCGCCTCTTCTCGTACGCGGACGCCCACCGCCACCGCGTCGGCGCCAACTACCAGCAGCTGCCGGTGAACGCGCCCGCCGTGCCGGTGCACACGTACTCCAAGGACGGCCCGATGGCGTACCGGCTCACCTCCGACCCGGTGTACGCGCCCAACTCCAAGGGCGGCGCGGCGGCCGACACCGACCGGTACGGCACGCCGCCCAGCTGGTACGCGGACGGGGAGATCACCCGCGCCGCGTACGTCGACCACGCGCAGGACGACGACTGGGGCCAGGCGGGCACGATGGTGCGGGAGGTGCTGGACGACGGCGCCCGCGACCGGCTCGTCGACAACGTCGTGGGCCATCTGCTGAACGGTGTGACGGAGCCGGTGCTCCAGCGCGCGTTCGCGTACTGGAAGAACGTCGACCCGGACGTCGGCGGCCGGATCGAGCGGGACGTACGGGCCAAGGCCGGTGAGAAGGACCCCAAGGCGGCCGAGCAGGCCAACCCGGCGCGGACGAGCATGCAGCACAAGGCGTGACCCGCGGCCGGGCGCGGCCGGCGGACGAAGGGGCGGGCCCCGTACGGCGCGAGTGCCGTACGGGGCCCGCCCCCGTCGCGTCCGTACGGCCGGTCAGCCGCGGGCGTGCGCGGTGACGGCGGCGGTGACGTCCGTGTCGCCCTCGACCAGCTCCAGGGTGAGGCCCGCCGTACGCGGCTCGTCGAGGAGCGCGGCCAGGGTGGCAGCCACGTCGTCGCGGGTGATGTCACCGCGGCCGGTGCGCTCCTCCAGCCGTACGCGGCCGGTGCCCGCGTCGTCCGTGAGGCGGCCGGGGCGCAGCACCGTCCAGTCCAGGGCGGTGCGGGCGCGCACGGCCTCGTCGGCGGCGCCCTTCGCCCGCAGGTACGAGGCGAACACCGGGTCCACGCCCGCCGGGGGCTCCGTGTCGGCGCCCATGGAGGAGACGATGACGAAGCGCCGTACGCCCGCCCGTTCCGCCGCGTCGGCGAGGAGCACGGCGGCATCGCGGTCGACGGTCTCCTTGCGGCCGGTGCCGCTGCCCGGCCCGGCGCCCGCCGCGAAGACGGCGGCGTCCGCGCCCTCCAGGTGGCGCGCGACCTCCTCGGCGGTGGCGGACTCCAGGTCGCAGACGACGGGCTCGGCGCCCACGGCGCGCAGGTCGTCCGACTGGTCGGGGTCGCGGATGAGGCCCGCGACGGTGTCCCCGCGCGCGGCGAGCAGCTTCTCGAGTCGCAGGGCGATCTGGCCGTGTCCTCCGGCGATGACTGTACGCATGCCTCCGACCGTACCCGCGCGCCCGCGCCCCGCCCGCCGACGACGCCACCGACCTGCCGTGCCGTGCCGCGCGGTGTCGCGCCCCGTCGCCCGTCAGCCCTGCGACTGGCGCGGCAGGTCGAGGTCCGCGCCGGACGCCGAGTCGCAGTACTCGCGCACCGCGCTCGTCCGCGCGACCACCCGCCCCCGGTGCACCACGATCCGGCTGTACGCGAGGGACAGCGCGCCCGCGATGTTCGTCCCCCGTACGGCCAGCAGCTCCGCCGGGAAACCGGCCTCGACGCGTACCTCCGGCAGGCCCATCGCGGCGCGCGCCCGGGTGCTGACCGCCTCGTACGCGGCGACGGGGTGCGCCTCGCCGTGCGAGGCGAGGAGGTAGGCGGCGCCGAGCGGGTCGCCGCGGCCGACCTGGTTCGACGCGTCGCGCAGGGCGCCGCTACCGGCGGCGACGGAGACACCGGCGGCGCGCAGCAGCCGTACGGGGGCGACGCGGGAGGGGAAACGGCGTTCCAGCGCCGCGCAGTTGCCCTGCGGCAGCGCGACGACGGTGATCCCGGCGGCGGCCAGCTGGTCGGCGGCGCGCATGGTCGCCTCGTGCGGCAGCCGGGACAGGCCGCCGCAGGGGCCGAGGGTGACGCCGGGGCGGAGCCCGCCCGCGGCGGAGGCGAGGCGGGCGAGGCGGGCCGGGTCGTCGGCGTCGGTGTGCAGGTCGACGGCGCAACCGTGCTCGGCGGCGATTTCGAGGACGGTCTCCACGTAGCCGCCCGGGTCGGGGTCCAGGTCGGGGCAGCCGCCGACGACGGTCGCGCCCATCTTGACGGCGTCGCGCAGCATCGCCAGGTCCTCGGCGCCCGCCAGCCCGGTCAGCAGCCGGGGTACGGCGACGGTCGTCAGGTCGGCCAGCCCGCGCAGCGCCCGGCGGGCCTGGAGGACGGCCTCCAGGGAGCGCACGCCGACGACGTCTCCGACGCGTACGTGCGTGCGCAGCGCGGTCGCGCCGTGCCCGAGCTGGAGCAACGCGGCCTCGGTGGTGCGCCGTTGCAGCTCGTTCGGGTCGCTGGACGGGGGGCCGTCGGCGCCCGGCGCGGCGGCGCCGAGGGCGGTGAGCGCGGAGTCGTAGTGGGCGTGCGGCTCGGCGGGCGCCGGGAGCAGCAGGTAGCCGGTGAGGTCGAGGCGGGTGCCCTCGGGCGGCAGCTTGCCGGGGGAGAGGCTGCCGGCGGTGCCGACGGCCTCGATACGGCCGCCGCTCAGCCGTACGTCCACGGTGCGGCCGTCGGCGAGCCGGGCGGCGCACAGGAGGAGTTCGGTGGGGTCGGCGGCCGTACCGCCCCGGTCGGAGTGCCTCGGCTCCTGCGGCTGTCTGTCGGCCATCGGACTCCCCAGGGTTCGGCGGAAGATCGAGATCACGCAGCGTGAGTCGAGACTAAGGGGAGCCGTGAGCGGCGTCGGGGAGGAGGCGAATAGTCGTACCGGCGTGGTCCGGAGCGCGCTGCGGAAGCCCGTACGGGGCCCGGCGGAAGGGGGTGGCGGGGGCCGGACGCGGCGGCGCGGATACGGATTTCACCTTCGGCGGCCGAACGTGTAATGTCTTCATCGCTCGCCCCAATAGCTCAGTCGGCAGAGCGTCTCCATGGTAAGGAGAAGGTCAACGGTTCGATTCCGTTTTGGGGCTCTGGTGTGACAGGTCTCCCGCCTGGCGCGGGAGACGTTCGCATCGTGGCGGCGTAGCTCAGTCGGTAGAGCAAACGGCTCATAATCGTTGTGTCACCGGTTCAAGTCCGGTCGCCGCTACTTCAACTGACGGTAGCCGGTTGTGGGATCTGTCCTCCGATCGGCTACTCTTTCTGCGTTCAAATCGTCCTAGTCCGTCCAAGGAGCACTCACGTGGCTGCCACCGACGTCCGCCCGAAGATCACGCTGGCATGCGTGGAGTGCAAGGAGCGGAACTACATCACCAAGAAGAACCGGCGCAACAACCCGGACCGTCTTGAGATGAAGAAGCACTGCCCGCGCTGCAACTCGCACACCGCGCACCGCGAGACGCGATAACCGACTCGTCCGTGAGGCCGTCCCCGATCAACGGGGGCGGCCTCACGTCGTTCCGCATGCCAACGCTCCAGGAGGTGCCGGGCCATGGCGCTCGACCAGTCGTTCGTCGGGCGGAGCTATCCGCCCACCCGCCCGTACGAGGTCGGACGGGAGAAGATCCGCGAGTTCGCCGAGGCCATCGGTGACCCCAACCCGGCGTACACCGACCCGGACGCGGCCAACGAACTCGGGTACCCGGACGTGATCGCCCCCCCGACGTTCGTCTTCTCCATCACGTACGCGGCGGCCGGCGCCGTCATCCAGGACCCGCAGCTCGGCCTGGACTTCAGCCGGGTCGTCCACGGCGACCAGCGGTTCGCGTACGTGCGGCCCGTACGCGCCGGGGACCGGCTCTCGGTCACCTCCACCATCGAGTCGGTCAAGTCCATGGGCGGCCACGACGTCGTGGAGATCCGCGGGGACGTGCACGACGAGACGGGCGAACTCGTGGTGACGGCCCGTTCGAAGCTGGTGGCACGGGGCGCTGACGAGGGATGACGACCATGACTGTCAAGATCGCGTTCGCCGACGCCCCCGTCGGCACGGAACTGCCCGCCCAGACCTTCCGCGTGACCCGCGCCTCCCTGGTGCGCTACGCGGGCGCGTCCGGCGACTTCAACCCCATCCACTGGAACGACCGCTTCGCCACCGAGGTCGGCCTCGACGGCGTCATCGCCCACGGCATGCTCACCATGGCCCAGGCGGTACGGGTCGTCACCGACTGGGTGGGCGACCCGGGAGCAGTCGTCGACTACGGCGTCCGCTTCATCCGCCAGGTGCAGGTGCCGGACGACGACAAGGGCGCGCTCGTCGAGGTCTCCGCGAAGGTCGCCGAGGTGGTCGACGAGGCCGCCGGGACGGTACGGGTGGACCTGGTCGCGAAGTGCAACGACCAGAAGGTGCTGGGCATGGCCCGCGCGGTCGTCGCGCTCTCCTGACGCGGCGGCTCCCCTGACGCGGCGGCGGCCGCGAGCGCGGCGGGCCGCACCGGAGGAACCCCACGGGGGCGGGCAGGCGTACGGGCCGGCCCGCCCCCGTACCCTTGACCGCGTGCAGGAACTCCACGACGCCCCCCTCGCCCCGTTGACCACCTTCCGTCTCGGCGGCCCCGCCGACCGCCTCCGTACGGCCACCACCGACGCCGAGGTGGTCGAGGCCGTACGGGAGGCCGACGCGGACGGCGTCCCGCTGCTGGTCGTCGGCGGCGGCAGCAACCTCGTCGTCGCGGACGAGGGTTTCCGCGGCACCGCGCTGCGGATCGCCACCACCGGCTTCGCGCTGCACGGCACGCACCTGGAGACGGCCGCGGGCGAGAACTGGTCGGACGTCGTCGCCCGTACGGTCGACGCCGGTCTCGCGGGCGTCGAGTGCCTGGCGGGCATCCCCGGCTCGGCGGGCGCGACGCCGATCCAGAACGTGGGCGCGTACGGCCAGGAGGTCGCGGACACGCTCACCGAGGTCGTCGCGTACGACCGGCGGGAGCGCGAGACGGTCACGATCCCGCACGCCGACTGCGGTTTCGGTTACCGGCACAGCCGCTTCAAGGCCGACCCCGGCCGCTTCGTCGTCCTTCGCGTCCGCTTCCGGCTGGAGGACGCGGGCGGCCTGTCCGCGCCGCTCGCGTACGCGGAGACGGCGCGCGTCCTCGGCGTACGGCAGGGGGAGCGGGTCGCGGCGGCCACGGCGCGGGAGACCGTGCTGAAGCTGCGCGCGGGCAAGGGCATGGTGCTCGACCCGGAGGACCACGACACCTGGTCGGCGGGCTCGTTCTTCACCAACCCGGTGCTGACCGAGGCCGACTGGGCCGCCTTCCTCGCCCGCGCCGCCGAACGGCTCGGCCCGGACGTGGCGCCGCCCGCCTTCCCGGCGGAGGACGGGCGGGTGAAGACGTCGGCGGCCTGGCTGATCGACCGGGCCGGGTTCACCAAGGGCTACGGCACCGGCCCGGCCCGTATCTCCGCCAAGCACACCCTGGCCCTCACCAACCGCGGCGCCGCGACCACCGCGGACCTGCTCGCGCTGGCCCGGGAGGTACGGGACGGGGTGCGGGCGGCGTTCGGGGTGACGCTGGTCAACGAGCCGGTGACGGTGGGCTGCGCGCTGTAGCGCGCGAGGCCCCGGCGGCCGGGCGGCCCCGGCGGTCAGGCGCCCGCGCGCGCCGACGTGCCGTACGGCCGCTGCGGCCGGTGCACGTCCATCAGGTCGAGCGGCGCGGGCGGCGGCAGCGCTACGGGCGGCGCGGCGCGGTCCGCGCGGAAGGCGTCGAGGAGCAGCGCGACGAGCCGTCGGGACGCGGCGCGGGCGACCTCGGGGGAGCCGGCGGTGATGCCGTTGTTGGCCATGAGCAGCAGCGGCAGGTCGGTGAGCGCGAAGTCGGGGCGCAGGCTGCCCGACTCCTTGGCCCGGCGCACGACTTCGACGAAGCCCCGTTCGGCCCGTACGCGCGTCCGCTCGAAGTCGACGGCGTCCGGGAAGGCGGTGAGGAAGGCCGCGGTGAAGCCCCGGTCGGTGGCCTGCATCGTGCCGACCTTCTCGACGACGGAGCAGAAGCCCCGCCAGGGGTCGGGGGCGGCGAGCGCCGTGTCGATCACCGCCGAGCACGCCTCCAACTGGTCGCTGAAGACCGCCGTGACCAGCGAGTCGCGGGTGGGGAAGCGGCGGTAGAGCGTGGCCACGCCGACGCCCGCGCGGCGGGCCACGGCCGCGATCGGCACGTCGAGCCCGCGGTCCGCGAACAGTTCCCGCGCGGCGTCGAGGACCCGCTGCCGGTTCTGCCGCGCGTCGGCCCGCAGGGGCCCGGGAAATTCCATCCGAGACGAATCACCGTGCATGTCTCTCACCTTAAGCCAAGTGGAGGCACCTCTCCGCTTACCGCGTTAGCGTGACGGAAGGTGAGTGCCGGTCGGCCGCGTACCGCGGTTGACCTGGTGCGGAGCGGACGATCACAGGCGTACGAGCAGAGCGGTGGAAACAGTGAGTGAGATGCGCGCGGCCCTCTACGACAGCTACGGCCCGCCCGACGTCCTCTACGAGGGCACCGTCCCGAAGCCGACCCCCGGCGACGGCGAGGTCCTCGTACGGGTCCACGGCAGCAGCGTGAACGGCGGCGAGCTGCACGGCCGCGCCGGCCGGGTCCGCCTGGTGACGGAGCTGGCCGGGCGCGGCTTCCCCAAGCGCGTCGGCATCGACTTCAGCGGCGAGGTCGCCGGGACCGGCCCGTCCGTGTCCGGCCTGGCCGCGGGCGACCGGGTGTGGGGCGTACTGCCGCGGTCCCAGGGCTTCGGCAGCGCCGCCGAGTTCGTCGTCGTACGCCCGCGCCAGCTGGCCCGCGTACCGGCCGGGCTGGACCTCGTCGAGGCCGCCGCCCTGCCGGTCGGCACGACCGCGATCACCGGGCTGCGCGACAAGGCCCGGCTGCGCGCGGGCGAACGGCTGCTCGTACGGGGCGCCGCGGGCGGCGTCGGGAACGTCGCCGTGCAGCTGGGGCGGGCGTACGGCGCGCACGTCACCGCCCTCGCGGGCGCCGCCACCCTGGACCTCGTCCGGGAGCTGGGCGCCGACGAGGCGTTCGACCACCGCGCCACCGGCCCGGCCGAACTGGGCCGCTACGACGTCGTGTTCGACACCGTCGGCACCGACCACCGCGCCTTCCGGCGGCTGCTCGCGCCGGGCGGGCGGATGGTGTCGATCGCCTTCGACCAGAGCCGTACGGCCGCCTCCCTCGGCTACCTCCTCGCCTCCGCCGTCCACGGCCGCGGCCGGGTCCGCTTCTTCAGCGGCAACCCGAAGCACGACCTCCTCGCGGAGCTGGCGCGGTTCGTGGAGCGCGGCGAACTGCGGCCGGTGGTCGACACGGTGCGCCCGCTGGCGGACATCGCCGGGGCGCACCGGGCGCTGGAGGCGGGCGGGGTGCGCGGGAAGCACGTGGTGCGGGTGGTGTGAGCGGCGTACGGGCGTGGCCTGTGGGCGCGCGGGCGTACGGGTGCGCCGGTCAGCTCCGCCGTACGCCCACCAGCCACGCGTGCACCTCGCTCGTGGCACCCCCGCCCGCCGCCACCGCGTATGTCGTCGAACCGATCCGCAGATCCGCCCAGTCCGCGTCGTCGAAGGCGGCGGCGATCTCCGTACGGGTGAGGCTCGGATGCTCCGCCGACCGCTCGCTGATCTCCAGCAGCCGCACCCACCCGCCGGGCACCAGCACGGCGGCCAGCTCGCGGGTGTACGCGCGGCGGCGGTCGGGGGTGTTCCCCGGGATGTGCAGGAACGCGGAGTCGAGGACGGTGTCGAACTTCCGCCCCAGGGAGGACAGTTCGAACGCGTCCGCGTGCGCGAACTCCGCCGCCAGTCCCCGCCGCCGCGCCTTCTCCCGGGCCCGCGCCACGGCGTTCGCCGCGCCGTCCACGCCCAGCACGGGGTACCCGAGGGACGCCAGGTGCAGGGAGTTCTCGCCGGTGCCGCAGCCCACGTCGAGCACCCGGCCGGTGAAGCGGCCGCGCCCGGCCAGCTCGACGACCGCGGGCTGGGGCGCGGCGATCTCCCACGGGGGAGCGCCCTCGTAGGCCGGGGTGAAGCTGTCGAAGCCGGACGGGCCGCCGGGGGCGGTGTCGCGGCCGGTGTCGCCGCGGTCCGTGCTGTCGTCGCTGCTCATGGCGGATGCCTCCGGGCACCTCGTACGCCGGGGAGGCGTACGGGCGCCTCCCCCTGACGTGCCGAGCGTGCTCCTTCAACCGCGGTTGAGGTCAACCCGCCGCGCCGGGCCCGTCAGGCCGGACCCGACCGCACCGCCCCGTCAGGCGTCCGCCGCCAGCCACGCGTCGACGTCCGCGAGCAGCGTCGCCCGTACGTCCTCCGGCGCCGCCGAACCGCGCACCGACTGCCGCGCCAGCTCGGCCAGTTCCGCGTCGGTGAAGCCGTGCGCCTCGCGCGCCAGCTCGTACTGCGCGGCCAGCCGCGAGCCGAACAGCAGCGGGTCGTCCGCGCCCAGCGCCATCGGCACGCCCGCGTCCCACAGCGTCCGCAGCGGTACGTCCTCCGGCTTCTCGTACACGCCCAGCGCCACGTTCGACGCCGGGCACACCTCGCACGTCACCCCGCGCTCGGCCAGCCGCGCCAGCAGCCGCGGGTCCTCCGCCGCCCGTACGCCGTGCCCCACCCGCGCCGCCCGCAGGTCGTCCAGGCAGTCGCGCACGCTGGACGGGCCGGACAGCTCGCCGCCGTGCGGCGCGGCGAGCAGCCCGCCCTCCCGCGCGATCGCGAACGCCCGGTCGAAGTCCCGCGCGAAGCCGCGCCGTTCGTCGTTGGACAGGCCGAAGCCGACGATCCCCCGGTCCCGGTAGCGGACGGCGAGCCGGGCGAGCGTACGGGCGTCCAGCGGGTGCTTCATCCGGTTCGCCGCGACCAGCACCCGGATGTCCAGGCCGGTGTCCCGGCGGGCCAGCTCCACCGCGTCGAGGATGATCTCCAGCGCGGGGATCAGCCCGCCCAGCAGCGGCGCGTACGACGTCGGGTCGACCTGGATCTCCAGCCACCGCGAGCCGTCCCGTACGTCCTCCTCGGCCGCTTCCCGTACCAGCCGCTGGATGTCCTCCGGATCGCGCAGGCACGAGCGCGCCATGTCGTACAGCCGCTGGAAGCGGAACCAGCCCCGCTCGTCCGTCGCCCGCAGCTTCGGCGGCTCGCCGCCCTTCAGCGCGTCCGGCAGGTGCACGCCGTGCTTGTCGGCGAGGTCCAGCAGCGTGCCGGGCCGCATCGAGCCGGTGAAATGCAGATGCAGATGCGCCTTCGGCAGTCGCCGGACGTCGCGCACCGTCGCCATCGAACCTCCGTACCTCGGCTTCCCCGCCGCGGCGGGGGTGGGTGGGGCGGGTGAGTCGGTCGGTCAGTCCCGCGCCTCGGCGAGCAGCTTCTGGATCCGGGAGACGCCCTCCACCAGGTCCTCGTCGCCCAGCGCGTACGAGAGCCGGAGGTAGCCCGGCGTCCCGAACGCCTCGCCCGGCACCACCGCGACCTCCACCTCCTCCAGGATCAGCTCCGCCAGCTCCACCGACGTCGCCGGGCGCCGCCCGCGCAGCTCCCGGCCGAGCAGCCCCTTCACCGACGGGTACGCGTAGAACGCGCCCTCCGGCTCCGGGCAGAGGACGCCGTCGATCTCGTTCAGCATCCGTACGATCGTCTGCCGCCGCCGGTCGAACGCCGCGCGCATCTCCGCGACCGCGTCGAGGTTCCCGGAGACGGCGGCCAGCGCGGCGGCCTGCGCCACGTTGCTCACGTTCGAGGTGGCGTGCGACTGGAGGTTCGCGGCGGCCTTGATCACGTCCTTCGGGCCGATGGCCCAGCCGACCCGCCAGCCCGTCATGGCGTACGTCTTCGCCACGCCGTTGACGACGACGCAGCGGTCCCGCAGCTCCGGCACGACGACGGGCAGCGAGTGGAACTCGGCGTCGCCGTACACCAGGTGCTCGTAGATCTCGTCCGTCAGCACCCACAGCCCGTGCTCGGCGGCCCAGCGGCCGACCTCCTCGACCTGTGCGCGGGAGTAGACCGCGCCGGTCGGGTTGGACGGCGACACGAACAGCAGCACCTTCGTGCGCTCGGTGCGCGCCGCCTCCAGCTGCTCGACGGACACCCGGTAACCGGTGGTCTCGTCGGCGACGACGTCGACGGGCACGCCGCCCGCGAGCCGGATCGACTCCGGGTACGTCGTCCAGTACGGCGCGGGGACGATCACCTCGTCGCCCGGGTCGAGGAGCGTCGCGAACGCCTCGTAGATGGCCTGCTTGCCGCCGTTGGTCACCAGGACGTTGGCCGCCTCGACCTGGAAACCGGAGTCGCGCAGCGTCTTGTCGGCGATCGCGGAACGCAGCTCCGGCAGGCCACCGGCGGGCGTGTAGCGGTGGTTCTTCGGGTTGCGGCAGGCCTCGACCGCGGCCTCGACGATGTAGTCGGGCGTCGGGAAGTCCGGCTCTCCCGCGCCGAAGCCGATGACGGGACGCCCGGCGGCCTTGAGGGCCTTGGCCTTGGCGTCCACGGCGAGCGTCGCGGACTCGGAGATCGACCCGATACGGGTGGAGAGACGTCGTTCGGTCGGGGACTGGGCGGGAGGAGTGGCAGCCGTCATGAGGGCATGTTCCCAGACGGCGGGAGGCCCCCGCACCGGGGCTACGGGGCGGCCCGGCCGAGGTCGTTCGACGTCGGGACGCGGAACACGTACACTCCTACGTCGTTGGCCCTCACCGGTCGATCCGTGCTGCGCACTCCGTGCAGCGGCCCGGATGCGGTAGGTTGTGGGCGTCACAAAGGGTCGTAGCTCAATTGGTAGAGCACTGGTCTCCAAAACCAGCGGTTGGGGGTTCAAGTCCCTCCGGCCCTGCTACACACACCACATCCTCGATAGGGTGTGTGCTTGCGTACGTACGTACTGAAATACACCGCCGTGCGGCCGGGCCGGACGCCGCAGGGCAACGACCCGGATCAGGTGAGGACGAGTGACGGAGATCACGGACTCCATCGAGGTCCCCGAGCCCGGAGGGTCGTCAGACGACAAGAAGCCCCGGCGCGGAGGCAAGCGAGGAAAGAAGGGCCCGATGGCCCGCCTCGCGCTCTTCTACCGACAGATCATCGCCGAGCTCCGCAAGGTCGTCTGGCCCACGCGCAGCCAGCTGTCCACGTACACGACCGTGGTGATCGTCTTCGTCGTCATCATGATCGGTCTCGTGACCGTGATTGACTATGGGTTCACCGAACTCATGAAGACCGTCTTCGGCTGATCCCGTACCGCGGAGAGGCCGGCGAGCGGGCACGAGTGCCCCCGCGGGCGGCCACCGCATGATCGACCCCATGAAGTCAGGAAGAAGCAGCCACCGTGTCTGACCCGAACCCGAACGACGTCGTCGAGCCCGCAGAGGGCGAGGACACCGCGCGCGCCATCGTCGAGGCGACGGACGACGGCGTCGACACGTCGGCGGCCGCCGACGCCCCGGCGGAGGACGGCGCGGACGGGACCGCCGACGCGGAGTCGGGCGACGACGAGACTGCGGACGGCGACGCTTCGGACGACGCCACCGAGGACGCGGACGCTTCGGACGACAGCGCTTCGGACGACAGCGCTTCGGACGACGAGGCCGCCGACGAGGAAGCCTCGGACGACGAGGCCGTCGAGGAGGAGCCGGTCGACCCGGTCGCCGCCCTCCGCGACGAGCTGCGCGTCCTCCCGGGCGAGTGGTACGTCATCCACACCTACGCGGGCTACGAGAACCGCGTGAAGACCAACCTCGAGCAGCGCGCCGTCTCCCTCAACGTCGAGGACTTCATCTTCCAGGCCGAGGTGCCGCAGGAAGAGGTCGTCCAGATCAAGAACGGCGACCGCCGGACCGTACGGCAGAACAAGCTCCCGGGCTACGTCCTCGTCCGCATGGACCTGACGAACGAGTCCTGGGGCGTCGTGCGCAACACCCCGGGCGTCACCGGCTTCGTCGGCAACGCCTACGACCCGTACCCGCTGACGCTCGACGAGATCGTCAAGATGCTCGCCCCCGAGGCCGAGGAGAAGGCCGCCAAGGCCGCCGCGGCCGACGGCGAGGGCAAGCCCGCGGGCGGTGGCGGCCGCAAGGTCGAGGTGCAGGTCCTGGACTTCGAGGTCGGCGACTCGGTCACCGTCACCGACGGCCCGTTCGCGACCCTCCAGGCCACGATCAACGAGATCAACCCGGACTCCAAGAAGGTCAAGGGCCTCGTCGAGATCTTCGGCCGCGAGACCCCGGTCGAGCTGAGCTTCGACCAGATCCAGAAGAACTGACGCGGTCCGCGCCCCCGCACGGCATCGCACGACATCGGCAAGGCCACGCCCTGGTTTCGCGGGCGTGGCCTTCCGTCTCGGCGGCGCGTCCGCCGTGCCCGTACGGCTCCCGCGCGACGGCGGGACCGTACGACTCCCGGCCGGTGGACCGTACGCGGGACCGGCCGATTTCAGAGCTCGCCACGGTACGGGCTATCGTGGTGCGGTATGCCTCCATCCGGCTGACGGACACGTCACCGGCACGGAGGCGGAATCACCTCTCACAAGGACCCGGAGAGAGCATGCCTCCCAAGAAGAAGAAGGTCGCGGGGCTGATCAAGCTCCAGATCCAGGCCGGTGCGGCCAACCCGGCTCCGCCGGTCGGCCCGGCACTGGGTCAGCACGGCGTCAACATCATGGAGTTCTGCAAGGCGTACAACGCCGCGACCGAGTCGCAGCGCGGCTGGGTCATCCCGGTGGAGATCACGGTCTACGAGGACCGCTCCTTCACCTTCGTCACCAAGACGCCGCCGGCCGCGAAGATGATCCTCAAGGCCGCGGGCCTGGAGAAGGGCTCCGGCGAGCCGCACGTCAACAAGGTCGGCAAGCTCACGCGCGACCAGGTGCGCGAGATCGCCACGACGAAGATGCCCGACCTGAACGCGAACGACATGGACGCCGCCGAGAAGATCATCGCCGGCACCGCGCGTTCCATGGGCGTCACGGTCGAGGGCTGACCTCGCCGGTCGCCGTCGAGCACGACGCCGCGGCCCCCGCGTACGCGCCCCGGTGGCGCCCGCAGGTGGACCGCGACCCGACACACCGTGGAAGGGCCGAGCGCCGGCCCGCACCACGACTCCGTTCCGAACACCAGGAGCAGCAGTGAAGCGCAGCAAGAACCTCCGCAGCGCGGACGCCAAGATCGACCGGGAGAAGCTGTACGCCCCGCTCGAGGCCGTCCGGCTGGCGAAGGAGACCTCGCCGTCGAAGTTCGACGCCACCGTCGAGGTCGCCCTGCGGCTGGGTGTCGACCCGCGCAAGGCCGACCAGATGGTCCGCGGCACCGTGAACCTCCCGCACGGCACCGGCAAGACCGCCCGGGTCCTGGTCTTCGCGACCGGTGACCGTGCAGCGGCCGCGGAGGCCGCGGGCGCCGACATCGTCGGCTCCGACGAGCTGATCGACGAGGTCTCCAAGGGCCGTCTGGACTTCGACGCCGTCGTCGCCACCCCGGACCTCATGGGCAAGGTCGGCCGCCTCGGCCGCGTGCTCGGTCCGCGTGGTCTGATGCCGAACCCGAAGACCGGCACGGTCACGCCCGACGTCACCAAGGCGGTGACGGACATCAAGGGCGGCAAGATCGAGTTCCGCGTCGACAAGCACTCGAACCTGCACTTCATCATCGGCAAGACGTCGTTCGACGAGCGTCTCCTCGTCGAGAACTACGCCGCCGCGATCGAAGAGGTCAACCGCCTCAAGCCGTCGGCCGCCAAGGGGCGTTACATCCGCAAGGCAACCATCAGCACCACGATGGGCCCCGGCATCCCGCTGGACGGCAACCGCGTCCGCAACCTCCTCGTCGAGGAGGACCCGGCCGCGGCCTGATCCACCGCGACGGCAGTCACCACGGGCCGGGCCCGCGCTCCACACGGAGCGCGGGCCCGGCCTGCCGCGTGTCCGGCGACCGTACGGTGCCGCCGCGCGCCGCTCCCGTACGGACCGACCGCCGCGCGATGTGACCGAACCTCAACTCGGTTACCCCTGGGGGGAACCTCACAGCGGGCTAAAGTCGTCCCGGCACATAAGCAGCACTTAAGGAAACTCAGGGGGGTCACGTGCACAGGACTCGTACGGCCGCTGTCGCGCTCGGCGTGGTACTGATGGCAGGTCTGACGGCGTGCGGCAGCGACGACGACGGCGGCAGCGGGAAGAAGAACAGGGGCTCGTCGTCGGACGGTTCGTCATCCGACTCCTCCGCGTTCTCCCCGCTGGCCGCGCTGAAGAAGGCTTCGGACAGCACGGAGCAGCAGAAGTCCGCGCGCGTGGAGGGGAACACGACGCAGGGTACCCCGCAGGGCACGCAGACGTCGGTCATGCAGGGTGTCATGGACTGGTCGGACGGCGGCACCACCGGCGACCTCACCGTCACCCAGAGCGGCGGCGCGGTCGCCAACTCGCCCATCGCGGGCAAGCCGACGCCGACCCGCTACACGGCCGACGCGATGTACGTGAACATGGGCGACGCGTTCGCCTCCACGGCGGGCAAGGGCGCGCACTGGATCGCGTACGACTACGACAAGCTGGCGGAACTGGCGGGCCCCTCGGGCGCGTTCATCAAGGACCAGATGCAGAACAACAACCCGTCGCGCTCGGTGCAGCTCCTGCTCGCCACGGGCAAGGTGAAGAAGGTCGGCACGGAGAACGTCAAGGGTGCCGAGACGACGCACTACAGCGGCACCGTGAAGGTCGCGGACCTGGCCCGCATGCAGTCCCAGGAGCTGAGCCAGGCGGAGCTCCAGGGGCTCCAGGAGCAGCTCCAGACGGCCGGTCTGGAGACGGAGAAGATCGACCTCTGGATCGACGGGGACGACCTGCTGGTGAAGAAGTCCGAGACGGCGCGGAACACCAAGGGCCAGGGCGACTACGAGTCCGTGGCGTACTACTCCGACTACGGCACGGACGTCACCGTCGAGGCCCCCGCGGGCTCCGACACCGTCGACTTCGCCGAGGTCAGCTGACGGCACGGCTGAGCCGAAGGGCGCGGGCGTACGCGTACGGGCACGGCTCCCGTCGCGCGTACGCCCGGCGGCCGGGGCGGCGCCGGACAGCGGATTTGCCGCTTCCGGCGCCGCTCGCGTACTCTCTCGGAGAAGCCAAAGACCGCTGGTTACCGGCGTGCCCCGACAGGGGGCGTGCCGGGCGAAGGACCCGCTAGCTGCGGGCGACCCGCGTAGGTGTGTGGATGAGCTCCCGGACGTGCCGTCCGGTCGAGTGTCGCCCCGTGCGCCTGCGCCGGGGCGTTACGTTTGCCCAGCCCCTTCCTCGCGGTCCGAACACCCGGAAGGAGGCCGAGGCTCATGGCAAGGGACCAGGTCGCACCCGACAAGGTCGCAGCCGTCGACGAGATGACGAACAAGTTTCGTGACTCGAACGCTGCCGTCGTGACCGCGTACACCGGTCTCACCGTGGCACAGCTCAAGGAGCTGCGCCGGTCGCTCGGTGAGAACGCTCAGTACCGAGTGGTGAAGAACACGCTGACCAAGATCGCGGCCAAGGAGGCCGGGATCAACGACCTCGACGAGTTCTTCACGGGCTCGTCGGCCGTCGCCTTCGTGACCGGTGACCCGGTCGAGGCGGCGAAGGGTCTCCGTGACTTCGCCAAGGACCACCCCGCCCTGGTCATCAAGGGCGGCATCGTCGACGGCAGCCCCATGTCCGCCGCCGACATCAACAAGCTCGCGGACCTCGAGTCCCGTGAGGTGCTGCTCGCCAAGCTGGCCGGCGGCATGAAGGCGTCCATGGCCAAGGCCGCGGCGACCTTCCAGGCCCCGCTCACGAAGATGGTCCGCACCGCGGACGCCCTTCGCGACAAGGTCGAGCAGGGCGGTGCCGGCACGCCGGCTCCCGCCGAGTCCGAGTAGTCGACGCGCACTTCCGCGTCAGCCGCACTCCTCGGTCGCAGCGGGCGACGCCCGCCGCCGTTACGTACATCCGGCACCAGCCGAATTAGTGGAAGGACCGCCACCATGGCGAAGCTCAGCCAGGACGACCTGCTCGCGCAGTTCGAAGAGATGACCCTCATCGAGCTCTCCGAGTTCGTGAAGAAGTTCGAGGAGAAGTTCGACGTCGAGGCCGCGGCCCCCGCCGCCGTCGCCGTCGCGGCCCCCGGCCAGGGTGGCGGCGCCGCCGAGGCCGTCGAGGAGCAGGACGAGTTCGACGTCATCCTCACCGGTGCCGGCGACAAGAAGATCCAGGTCATCAAGGTCGTGCGTGAGCTGACCTCCCTGGGTCTGAAGGAGGCCAAGGACCTCGTGGACGGCACCCCGAAGCCGGTCCTCGAGAAGGTCGCCAAGGACGCCGCGGAGAAGGCGAAGGAGTCCCTCGAGGGCGCCGGCGCCTCCGTCGAGGTCAAGTGACCCACCGGGGCCGGTGAGCGGGCCGTACGGCCGCCGCGTCACCGCCCCGACCGAAGGGCGATCACCCGTGCGGGTGGTCGCCCTTCGGCGTTGCCGACGCGACGTCCTTGCTCTGGGGATATGGGCGGGTATGGTGATCTTCGCAGTCCTGAGGGCCTTGACGAATGGCACGCAGCGCGCAATTCTCAGGACGCGTCGTCACACCGATCCAGATCCGAGGCATGGATCGGAGACGAAGCGGGAAGCATCGATATGCGTTCGCGGCACGTGCGATCCACGCTCGTGCGACGGCGACAAGACGGCAGGACGAGAGGGGGAGAGTGGCGCTGCGCCAGTCTCCGGGATACCGCTCTGGACATCAGTGTGCCCTGTGGCTACACTGACCCTTTGCGCTGCCTTCTAGCTGCTCCCTGCCCGTCGCCAGGGGCACCGGTATGCGCGTAGTGAGTCCGAGCCCTCGGAAGGACCCCCTCTTGGCCGCCTCGCGCAACGCCTCGACCACTCATTCGAACAACGGCGCCAGCACCGCCCCGCTGCGTATCTCCTTTGCGAAGATCCGGGAGCCCCTCGGGGTCCCCAACCTCCTCGCGCTTCAGACCGAGAGCTTCGACTGGCTGCTCGGCAACGACGCCTGGAAGGGTCGCGTCGAGGCAGCGCTGGACAACGGTCAGGACGTCCCCACCAAGTCCGGTCTGGAGGAGATCTTCGAGGAGATCTCGCCGATCGAGGACTTCTCCGGGTCGATGTCGCTGACGTTCCGTGACCACCGTTTCGAGCCTCCGAAGAACTCGATCGACGAGTGCAAGGAGCGCGACTTCACGTTCGCCGCGCCGCTCTTCGTCACCGCCGAGTTCACGAACAACGAGACCGGCGAGATCAAGTCCCAGACGGTCTTCATGGGCGACTTCCCGCTCATGACGGACAAGGGCACCTTCGTGATCAACGGCACCGAGCGTGTCGTCGTCACCCAGCTCGTCCGGTCCCCGGGTGTCTACTTCGACTCCTCCATCGACAAGACCTCCGACAAGGACATCTACTCGGCCAAGATCATCCCGTCGCGCGGCGCGTGGCTGGAGATGGAGGTCGACAAGCGCGACATGGTCGGTGTCCGCATCGACCGCAAGCGCAAGCAGTCCGTGACCGTCCTGCTCAAGGCGCTCGGGTGGACGACCGAGCAGATCCTGGAGGAGTTCGGCCAGTACGAGTCCATGCGCGCCACCCTGGAGAAGGACCACACCCAGGGTCAGGACGACGCGCTGCTCGACATCTACCGCAAGCTGCGTCCGGGCGAGCCCCCGACCCGCGAGGCCGCGCAGACGCTGCTGGAGAACCTCTACTTCAACCCGAAGCGCTACGACCTGGCCAAGGTCGGCCGCCACAAGGTCAACAAGAAGCTCGGCGGCGACGAGCCGCTGAACTCCGGCGTGCTCACCACCGCCGACGTCATCGCGACGATCAAGTACCTGGTCAAGCTGCACGCCGGGGAGACGGAGTCCACCTCCGCCGAGGGCGACTACATCGTCATCGAGACCGACGACATCGACCACTTCGGCAACCGCCGCCTGCGCAACGTCGGCGAGCTGATCCAGAACCAGGTCCGTACGGGTCTCGCCCGCATGGAGCGCGTCGTCCGCGAGCGGATGACCACCCAGGACGTCGAGGCGATCACGCCGCAGACCCTGATCAACATCCGGCCGGTCGTCGCCTCCATCAAGGAGTTCTTCGGCACCAGCCAGCTGTCGCAGTTCATGGACCAGACGAACCCGCTCTCCGGGCTCACCCACAAGCGCCGCCTCAACGCGCTCGGCCCTGGTGGTCTGAGCCGCGAGCGGGCGGGCTTCGAGGTCCGTGACGTGCACCCGTCGCACTACGGCCGCATGTGCCCGATCGAGACGCCGGAAGGGCCGAACATCGGTCTGATCGGCTCCCTCGCGTCGTACGGCCGGGTCAACGCGTTCGGCTTCGTGGAGACGCCGTACCGCGTGGTCCGCGACGGCGTCGTCACCGACGAGGTGCACTACCTCACGGCCGACGAGGAGGACCGCTTCGTGATCGCCCAGGCCAACGCGCCGCTGGGTGACGACATGCGGTTCGCCGAGGACCGGGTCCTGATCCGCCGCCGTGGCGGCGAGGTCGACCTGATCCCGGGCGGCGACGTGGACTACATGGACGTCTCGCCGCGCCAGATGGTGTCGGTCGCGACCGCCATGATCCCGTTCCTGGAGCACGACGACGCCAACCGCGCGCTGATGGGCTCCAACATGATGCGGCAGGCGGTGCCGCTGCTGAAGGCGGAGTCGCCGCTCGTCGGCACCGGCATGGAGTACCGCTGCGCGGTCGACGCCGGTGACGTCATCAAGGCCGAGAAGGACGGTGTCGTCCAGGAGGTCTCCGCCGACTACGTCACGGTGGCGAACGACGACGGCACGTACACCACGTACCGCGTCGCGAAGTTCACCCGCTCCAACCAGGGCACCTCCTTCAACCAGAAGGTGCTCGTGGACGAGGGCGACCGCGTCATCACGGACCAGGTGCTGGCCGACGGGCCGTCCACCGAGGACGGCGAGATGGCGCTCGGCAAGAACCTGCTGGTCGCGTTCATGCCGTGGGAGGGCCACAACTACGAGGACGCGATCATCCTGTCGCAGCGCCTCGTGCAGGACGACGTCCTCTCCTCGATCCACATCGAGGAGCACGAGGTCGACGCCCGTGACACCAAGCTCGGCCCCGAGGAGATCACCCGGGACATCCCGAACGTCTCCGAGGAGGTCCTCGCGGACCTCGACGAGCGCGGCATCATCCGGATCGGCGCCGAGGTCGAGGCCGGCGACATCCTCGTCGGCAAGGTCACGCCCAAGGGCGAGACCGAGCTGACCCCGGAGGAGCGCCTGCTGCGCGCGATCTTCGGTGAGAAGGCGCGCGAGGTCCGCGACACCTCGCTGAAGGTGCCGCACGGCGAGACCGGCAAGGTCATCGGCGTACGGGTCTTCGACCGCGAGGAGGGCGACGAACTGCCCCCGGGCGTGAACCAGCTGGTCCGCGTCTACGTGGCGCAGAAGCGCAAGATCACCGACGGCGACAAGCTCGCCGGGCGCCACGGCAACAAGGGCGTCATCTCGAAGATCCTGCCGGTCGAGGACATGCCGTTCCTGGAGGACGGCACCCCGGTCGACATCATCCTCAACCCGCTGGGCGTCCCCTCCCGGATGAACCCGGGCCAGGTCCTGGAGATCCACCTGGGCTGGCTCGCCTCCCAGGGCTGGAAGATCGAGGGCGCCGAGGAGGACTGGAAGAAGCGCCTCGCGGCGATCAGCGCCGACGAGGTCGCCCCCGGCACCAACGTCGCCACCCCGGTCTTCGACGGCGCCCGCGAGGACGAGATCACCGGCCTCTTCGAGTCCACGATCCCGAACCGCGACGGCGAGCGCCTGGTCCAGCCGTCCGGCAAGGCGCACCTCTTCGACGGCCGTTCCGGGGAGCCGTTCCCGGAGCCGGTCTCGATCGGCTACATGTACATCCTCAAGCTGCACCACCTGGTGGACGACAAGCTGCACGCCCGTTCCACCGGCCCGTACAGCATGATCACCCAGCAGCCGCTGGGTGGTAAGGCCCAGTTCGGCGGCCAGCGCTTCGGTGAGATGGAGGTGTGGGCGCTGGAGGCGTACGGCGCCGCGTACGCCCTCCAGGAACTGCTGACCATCAAGTCCGACGACGTCACGGGCCGAGTGAAGGTCTACGAGGCGATCGTCAAGGGCGAGAACATCCCCGAGCCGGGTATCCCCGAGTCCTTCAAGGTGCTCATCAAGGAGATGCAGTCGCTCTGCCTGAACGTGGAGGTGCTGTCCTCGGACGGCATGTCCATCGAGATGCGCGACACCGACGAGGACGTCTTCCGCGCCGCGGAGGAGCTCGGCATCGACCTGTCCCGGCGCGAGCCGAGCAGCGTCGAAGAGGTCTGACGGGTCTGACCGGGCCCTTTCCCCCAAGGGCCCGGTCGTCCCAGGACCCCCAGACCACGAACCCGCCTGATATTCCGCGGCCGCGGAGGGCACAACCCTGAAAGAGGGATTGACGACAGTGCTCGACGTCAACTTCTTCGACGAACTGCGTATCGGCCTGGCCACCGCTGACGACATCCGCCAGTGGTCGCACGGCGAGGTCAAGAAGCCCGAGACCATCAACTACCGCACGCTCAAGCCGGAAAAGGACGGGCTCTTCTGCGAGAAGATCTTCGGTCCGACCCGGGACTGGGAGTGCTACTGCGGCAAGTACAAGCGCGTCCGCTTCAAGGGCATCATCTGTGAGCGCTGCGGCGTCGAGGTGACCCGCGCCAAGGTGCGCCGTGAGCGGATGGGCCACATCGAACTGGCCGCGCCCGTCACCCACATCTGGTACTTCAAGGGCGTCCCGTCCCGGCTGGGTTACCTGCTGGACCTCGCCCCGAAGGACCTCGAGAAGGTCATCTACTTCGCGGCGTACATGATCACGTACGTCGACGAGGAGCGCCGCACCCGCGACCTGCCCTCCCTGGAGGCGCACATCGGGGTGGAGCGCCAGCAGATCGAGCAGCGCCGCGACTCCGACCTGGAGAACAGGGCGAAGAAGCAGGAGAACGACCTCGCCGAGCTGGAGGCCGAGGGCGCCAAGGCCGACGTGCGCCGCAAGGTGCGCGAGGGTGCCGAGCGCGAGATGAAGCAGCTCCGCGACCGCGCCCAGCGCGAGATCGACCGCCTCGACGAGGTGTGGAGCCGCTTCAAGAACCTCAAGGTCCAGGACCTGGAGGGCGACGAGCTGCTCTACCGCGAGCTGCGCGACCGCTTCGGCACGTACTTCGACGGTTCGATGGGTGCCAACGCGCTCCAGAAGCGCCTGGAGACCTTCGACCTCGACGAGGAGGCCGAGCGTCTCCGCGAGATCATCCGTACCGGCAAGGGCCAGAAGAAGACCCGCGCGCTGAAGCGCCTCAAGGTCGTCTCCGCGTTCCTCCAGACCAGCAACAGCCCCAAGGGCATGGTGCTGGACTGCGTGCCGGTGATCCCGCCGGACCTGCGTCCGATGGTGCAGCTGGACGGTGGCCGCTTCGCGACCTCCGACCTGAACGACCTGTACCGCCGCGTGATCAACCGCAACAACCGCCTGAAGCGACTGCTCGACCTCGGCGCCCCCGAGATCATCGTGAACAACGAGAAGCGGATGCTCCAGGAGGCCGTCGACGCGCTGTTCGACAACGGCCGCCGCGGCCGTCCGGTCACCGGTCCGGGCAACCGTCCGCTGAAGTCGCTGTCCGACATGCTCAAGGGCAAGCAGGGCCGCTTCCGGCAGAACCTGCTGGGCAAGCGCGTGGACTACTCGGCGCGTTCCGTGATCGTCGTCGGCCCGCAGCTGAAGCTGCACCAGTGCGGTCTGCCGAAGGCGATGGCGCTGGAGCTGTTCAAGCCGTTCGTGATGAAGCGCCTGGTCGACCTGAACCACGCGCAGAACATCAAGTCGGCGAAGCGCATGGTCGAGCGCGGCCGTACGGTCGTGTACGACGTGCTGGAAGAGGTCATCGCCGAGCACCCCGTGCTGCTCAACCGGGCGCCGACGCTGCACCGTCTCGGCATCCAGGCGTTCGAGCCGCAGCTCGTCGAGGGCAAGGCCATCCAGATCCACCCGCTCGTGTGCACCGCGTTCAACGCGGACTTCGACGGTGACCAGATGGCCGTGCACCTGCCGCTGTCCGCGGAGGCGCAGGCCGAGGCCCGCATCCTGATGCTGTCCTCGAACAACATCCTGAAGCCGGCCGACGGCCGTCCCGTGACCATGCCCACCCAGGACATGGTGCTCGGGCTGTTCTTCCTCACCACCGACGAGGAGCAGCGGAAGACGATCGGCGACGAGCGGTCGTTCAACTCGGTCGCCGAGGCGATCATGGCGTTCGACGCCGGTGAGCTGTCGCTCCAGGCGAAGATCGACATCCGCTTCCCGATCGGCACGGTCCCGCCCCGCGGCTGGACGCCCCCGGTCCGCGAGGACGAGGACGGCGGCACGGGCGAGGCCGAGTACCAGCCCGGCGACAGCTTCCGGCTGCGTACGACGCTGGGCCGCGCGCTCTTCAACGAACTGCTGCCCGAGGACTACCCGTTCGTCGACAACTCGGTGGGCAAGAAGCAGCTCTCCGGGATCGTCAACGACCTGGCCGAGCGCTACCCGAAGGTCGTCGTCGCCGCGGCGCTCGACAACCTGAAGGCCGCCGGTTTCCACTGGGCGACCCGCTCCGGTGTCACCGTCGCGATCTCCGACGTGGTGGTGCCCGAGGCGAAGCAGGGGATCATCGAGTCGTACGAGGCCCAGGACGAGAAGGTCCAGAAGCAGTACGAGCGCGGCCTGATCACCAAGGACGAGCGCACCCAGGAACTCATCGCGATCTGGACCAAGGCGACCAACGAGGTCTCCGAGGCGATGAACGAGAACTTCCCGAAGACGAACCCCATCTTCATGATGGTCGACTCGGGTGCGCGCGGAAACATGATGCAGATGCGTCAGATCGCGGGTATGCGCGGTCTGGTGTCCAACGCGAAGAACGAGACCATCCCGCGGCCGATCAAGGCGTCGTTCCGCGAGGGCCTCACCGTGCTGGAGTACTTCATCTCCACGCACGGCGCCCGTAAGGGCCTCGCGGACACCGCGCTGCGTACGGCGGACTCGGGTTACCTGACCCGTCGTCTCGTCGACGTCTCGCAGGACGTGATCATCCGCGAGGAGGACTGCGGCACCGAGCGCGGCCTCAAGCTGGAGATCGCGGCCAAGGGCGCGGACGGCGTACTGCGCAAGGCGGAGAACGTCGAGACCAGCGTGTACGCGCGGGCGCTCGCCGAGGACATCGTCATCGACGGCAAGGTGCTGGCCCCGGCCAACACCGACCTGGGCGACGTGCTCATCGACGAGCTGGTCCGGCACGGCGTGGAGACGGTCAAGACCCGTTCCATCCTCACCTGCGAGTCCACCGTCGGCACCTGCGCGATGTGCTACGGGCGTTCGCTGGCCACCGGCAAGCTGGTGGACATCGGCGAGGCCGTCGGCATCATCGCGGCCCAGTCCATCGGTGAGCCCGGCACGCAGCTGACGATGCGTACGTTCCACACCGGTGGTGTGGCGGGTGACGACATCACGCAGGGTCTGCCGCGTGTGGTCGAGCTGTTCGAGGCCCGTACGCCGAAGGGTGTCGCGCCGATCTCCGAGTCGGCCGGCCGCGTGCGCATCGAGGAGACCGAGAAGACGAAGAAGGTCGTCGTCACTCCCGACGACGGCTCCGAGGAGACCGCGTACGGCGTGTCCAAGCGCGCTCGCCTGAATGTGAGCGAGGGCGAACACGTCACCGTGGGCCAGCCGTTGACCGTGGGTGCCACCAACCCGCACGACGTGCTGCGCATCCTCGGCCAGCGCGCCGTCCAGGTGCACCTGGTCAACGAGGTCCAGAAGGTCTACAACTCGCAGGGCGTGTCGATCCACGACAAGCACATCGAGATCATCATCCGGCAGATGCTGCGCCGCGTGACGATCATCGAGTCCGGCGACGCGGAGCTGCTGCCGGGCGAGCTGGTGGAGCGGACGAAGTTCGAGGGCGAGAACCGTCGCGTGGTCACGGAAGGCGGCCACCCGGCCTCCGGCCGTCCGCAGCTGATGGGCATCACCAAGGCTTCGCTGGCCACCGAGTCCTGGCTGTCGGCGGCGTCCTTCCAGGAGACGACCCGGGTGCTCACCGACGCGGCGATCAACGCCAAGTCGGACTCCCTGATCGGCCTCAAGGAGAACGTCATCATCGGCAAGCTCATCCCGGCCGGTACGGGTCTGTCCCGCTACCGCAACATCCGGGTCGAGCCCACCGAGGAGGCGAAGGCCGCGATGTACTCGGCCGTCGGTTACGACGACATCGACTACTCGCCCTTCGGCACCGGCTCCGGCCAGGCGGTCCCGCTGGAGGACTACGACTACGGGCCGTACAACGCCTGATCGCGGGGGCCTGAAGAGGCCCTGACGAGGCGCTCGTTCAGGTCTCAGTTCCGCCACAGAGGGCGGCCACTCCCCCGGGGAGTGGCCGCCCTTCGCGTGCCGTGGGTGCATCATGGGAGGCGGGGGTGGTGCCATGCTCGCCAGCAACTCGGACCGGGAGCGCGCGGTCGACGTCCTGCGGGCCGCTTTCGCGGAGGGGCGGCTGACCAAGGAGGAGTACGACGAGCGCGCGGGCCGTGCTGTCGCGGCGCGTTCCGTCGAGGAGCTCCAGCAGTTGACGTCGGACCTGCCGCACGGGCCGGGCGGCGCGACCCCCGGGCCGGGCGCGCACGGGCCGGGGGTGCAGGCGCCGGGCATGCACGGGCAGTTGGTGCCCGGTACGTTCCAGGGCGGTGGGTACGGGCCGCCGCTGTACCCGGGGCCGGTGTTCCCGCCCGTCGTCCCGCTGCGCCCGACCAACTCGGCCGCGGTGGGCGCCCTCGTCTGCGGTCTCGTCACCCCGCTCACCCTCGGCATCAGCGGCCTGCCCGCCGTCATCCTCGGGCACAAGGCGCGCAACGAGATCCGCCGTACGGGAGAGCGCGGGGACGCGTCGGCCGTGGCCGGGCTGGCGTTGGGGTGGCTGGCGCTCGGTATCCTGCTGCTGGTCCTCGTCGCGAGTTGACGCGGCGGCCGTCCGTACGGGCGCCGGCGCGGGCCGCCGTACGGACCGTCGCGCGCCGCTCCCCGCCGCGTACGCACGCCTGTTGACCGCGTACGCACGCCTGTTGACCGGGTGCGCCCGCCTCCGTACGGCCTGTGCGCCTGCTGGTCTTCCGCGCGGCGCGCTAGCACACTACGGTGGCCCCAGCGCCGTGTTGACTCCGGCGTGTCCTTCGCGTGGGCATTTGTTTTGACCGGAGCCGACGCTGTGGGTACGCTCTGACCTTGTGCCTGGGGTATCCCCTGTGCTCCCGCAGTGTGTCGACACTCGGGAAGCGGAGATGGCGGCACCGAAACCTGCATGCTTCCCGGAGGCTTTACGCGTCCGTACGGCACTTCGCAGTTTTCGACACACCCGACCTCGTGGGTCGGTGGCGTGGCCCAGGTTAGCTTTACCGAGACGGCACACAGAAACCGGAGAAACGGTGCCAACGATCCAGCAGCTGGTCCGGAAGGGCCGGCAGGACAAGGTCGAGAAGAACAAGACGCCCGCACTGGAGGGTTCCCCCCAGCGTCGTGGCGTCTGCACGCGTGTGTTCACGACCACCCCGAAGAAGCCGAACTCGGCCCTGCGTAAGGTCGCCCGTGTGCGCCTCACCAGCGGCATCGAGGTCACCGCTTACATTCCGGGTGAGGGTCACAACCTCCAGGAGCACTCGATCGTGCTCGTGCGTGGTGGCCGTGTGAAGGACCTGCCGGGTGTTCGTTACAAGATCATCCGCGGCTCCCTCGACACGCAGGGCGTCAAGAACCGCAAGCAGGCTCGCAGCCGCTACGGCGCCAAGAAGGAGAAGTAAAGATGCCTCGTAAGGGCCCTGCCCCGAAGCGCCCGGTCATCGTCGACCCGGTCTACAACTCTCCTCTGGTGACGTCCCTCATCAACAAGGTGCTGCTGAACGGCAAGCGCTCCACCGCCGAGCGCATCGTGTACGGCGCCATGGAGGGCCTGCGCGAGAAGACCGGCAACGACCCGGTCATCACGCTGAAGCGCGCGCTGGAGAACATCAAGCCGACCCTCGAGGTCAAGTCCCGCCGTGTCGGCGGTGCGACCTACCAGGTTCCGATCGAGGTCAAGCCCGGCCGCGCCTCCACCCTGGCGCTGCGCTGGCTCGTGGGTTACTCCCGCGCCCGCCGCGAGAAGACCATGACCGAACGCCTCATGAACGAGCTGCTGGACGCTTCGAACGGTCTCGGCGCCTCGGTCAAGAAGCGTGAGGACACCCACAAGATGGCCGAGTCCAACAAGGCCTTCGCGCACTACCGCTGGTAGTCGCAGACCCCATCGAGACCGAGAGAAGACTGAAGCCTTATGGCTACCACTTCACTTGACCTGGCCAAGGTCCGCAACATCGGGATCATGGCCCACATCGACGCGGGCAAGACGACGACCACCGAGCGGATCCTGTACTACACCGGTGTGAGCTACAAGATCGGTGAGGTCCACGACGGCGCTGCCACGATGGACTGGATGGAGCAGGAGCAGGAGCGCGGCATCACGATCACGTCTGCCGCGACGACCTGCCACTGGCCGCTCAACGACGTCGACCACACGATCAACATCATCGACACCCCGGGCCACGTCGACTTCACCGTCGAGGTGGAGCGTTCGCTGCGTGTCCTGGATGGTGCCGTGACCGTGTTCGACGGTGTGGCCGGTGTCGAGCCCCAGTCCGAGACCGTGTGGCGGCAGGCGGACCGTTACGGCGTGCCGCGTATCTGCTTCGTCAACAAGCTGGACCGTACGGGCGCCGAGTTCCACCGCTGCGTCGACATGATCGAGGACCGCCTCGGCGCGGTGCCGCTGGTCATGCAGCTGCCCATCGGCACCGAGATGGACTTCAAGGGCGTGGTCGACCTCGTCCGTATGAAGGCGCTCGTGTGGTCCGCCGAGGCCAAGCTGGGCGAGATGTACGACACCGTCGACATCCCGGACACCCACGTCGAGGCCGCCGAGGAGTGGCGCGGCAAGCTGCTCGAAGCCGTCGCGGAGAACGACGAGGAGATGATGGAGCTGTACCTCGAGGGCCAGGAGCCCACCGAGGAGCAGCTCATGGCGGGCATCCGCCGCATCACCCTCGCCTCCACGGGCGTCGAGGGCACCGTCACCGTCACCCCCGTCTTCTGCGGCACCGCGTTCAAGAACAAGGGCGTGCAGCCCCTGCTCGACGCGGTCGTTCGGTACCTGCCGTCGCCGCTGGACGTCGAGGCCGTCGAGGGCCAGTCCGTGAAGGACTCCGACGAGGTCATCCTCCGGAAGCCCTCCGAGGACGAGCCGCTGTCGGCCCTCGCGTTCAAGATCGCGAGCGACCCGCACCTCGGGAAGCTCACCTTCATCCGGGTCTACTCGGGCAAGCTGCTGACCGGCACCCAGGTGCTGAACTCGGTGAAGGGCAAGAAGGAGCGCATCGGCAAGATCTACCGCATGCACTCCAACAAGCGTGAGGAGATCGAGTCGGTGGGCGCCGGCGACATCGTCGCCGTCATGGGTCTCAAGCAGACCACCACCGGTGAGACGCTCTGCGACGCGACCCACCCGGTCATCCTCGAGTCCATGGAGTTCCCGGCCCCGGTGATCGAGGTCGCCATCGAGCCGAAGTCCAAGGGCGACCAGGAGAAGCTGGGCGTCGCCATCCAGCGGCTGGCCGAGGAGGACCCGTCCTTCCAGGTCAAGACCGACGAGGAGACCGGCCAGACCATCATCGCCGGTATGGGCGAGCTGCACCTGGACGTGTTCGTCGACCGGATGCGGCGTGAGTTCAAGGTCGAGGCGAACGTCGGTAAGCCGCAGGTGGCCTACCGCGAGACGCTGCGCAAGAAGGTCGAGAAGGTCGACTACACGCACAAGAAGCAGACTGGTGGTTCCGGCCAGTTCGCGAAGGTGCAGATCGAGGTCGAACCGCTCGAGGGCGACGGCTACGAGTTCGTCAACAAGGTCACGGGTGGCCGCATCCCGCGGGAGTACATCCCGTCCGTGGACGCGGGCTGTCAGGACGCCATGGAGTTCGGCGTGCTGGCGGGCTACCCGCTCACCGGCGTACGGGTGACGCTGCTGGACGGCGCCTTCCACGACGTCGACTCGTCCGAGATGGCGTTCAAGATCGCCGGCTCGATGGCCTTCAAGGAGGCCGCACGGAGGGCCAGCCCGGCGCTCCTGGAGCCGATGATGGCCGTCGACGTCACCACGCCCGAGGACTACATGGGCGACGTCATCGGCGACATCAACTCCCGGCGTGGCCAGGTCCACGCCATGGAGGACCGGGGCAACGCCAAGCTCGTCAAGGGTCTGGTGCCGCTCTCGGAGATGTTCGGTTACGTCGGTGACCTGCGCAGCAAGACCTCCGGTCGCGCAAGCTACTCGATGCAGTTCGACTCCTACGCCGAGGTTCCCAAGAGCGTCGCCGAGGAGATCATCGCGAAGGCCAAGGGCGAGTAACGCCGGGTTCACCGGAGTCGCGCAACCCTTAGGCTTGAGCAAGGCATTCGGGGCATCCCGGTACAGAGCGCCCAGCGTTCCGTACCGGTGCCCTGGCCGCCGCCCCCATAAGACGAAACGGTCAAGAAAGTCCCCTCGGGGTCCTGGCCGGTTCTACGACCACCTGAACACCCCCGCAGTCAGCGGCGGGCGTACAGCACCAGTCCACAGGAGGACCCCAGTGGCGAAGGCGAAGTTCGAGCGGACTAAGCCGCACGTCAACATCGGCACCATCGGTCACATCGACCACGGTAAGACGACTCTTACCGCGGCGATCACCAAGGTGCTGCACGACGCGTACCCCGACCTGAACGAGGCCTCGGCCTTCGAGAACATCGACAAGGCGCCCGAAGAGCGTCAGCGCGGTATCACCATCTCCATCGCGCACGTCGAGTACCAGACGGAGCAGCGTCACTACGCCCACGTCGACTGCCCGGGTCACGCGGACTACATCAAGAACATGATCACCGGTGCCGCGCAGATGGACGGCGCCATCCTCGTGGTCGCCGCCACCGACGGCCCGATGCCGCAGACCAAGGAGCACGTGCTCCTGGCCCGCCAGGTCGGCGTCCCGTACATCGTCGTCGCGCTGAACAAGGCCGACATGGTGGACGACGAGGAGATCATGGAGCTCGTCGAGCTCGAGGTCCGTGAGCTGCTCTCGGAGTACGAGTTCCCGGGCGACGACGTCCCCGTCGTGCAGGTCTCCGCGCTCAAGGCGCTGGAGGGCGACAAGGAGTGGGGCGAGTCCATCGTCAAGCTCATGGCCGCCGTCGACGAGGCGATCCCGCAGCCCGAGCGTGACGTCGAGAAGCCGTTCCTCATGCCGATCGAGGACGTCTTCACGATCACCGGTCGCGGTACGGTCGTCACCGGCCGTATCGAGCGTGGTGTCCTGAAGGTCAACGAGACCGTGGACATCATCGGCATCAAGGAGACCAAGACCACCACCACGGTCACCGGTATCGAGATGTTCCGGAAGCTCCTCGACGAGGGCCAGGCCGGTGAGAACGTCGGCCTCCTGCTCCGCGGCATCAAGCGCGAGGACGTCGAGCGCGGCCAGGTCATCATCAAGCCGGGTTCGGTCACGCCGCACACGGAGTTCGAGGCGCAGGCGTACATCCTGTCGAAGGACGAGGGTGGCCGTCACACCCCCTTCTTCAACAACTACCGCCCGCAGTTCTACTTCCGCACCACCGACGTGACCGGCGTCGTGACCCTCCCCGAGGGCACCGAGATGGTCATGCCGGGCGACAACACCGAGATGAGCGTCTCGCTCATCCAGCCCGTCGCGATGGAAGAGGGCCTGAAGTTCGCCATCCGTGAGGGTGGCCGCACCGTGGGCGCCGGCCAGGTCACCAAGATCACCAAGTGATCGGCCGTCCCTAGGGACACCGCCGGGCGACCGGCACGAAGGGCCCGTACGACTCCGGTCGTGCGGGCCCTTCCGCGTGCCCGCGCCCCTCCCGTACGGCCCGATAACCGCGTGCCCGTCCACGCGCGTACGTGCCAGGATCGGCCCATGGCTGTCACCCACTCCGTACCCGGACTGACCCTGACCGAGCACGAGTTCCGGATTCCGCTGGACCACGCGGCGCCGGACGGCGAGCGGATCACCGTCTTCGCCCGCGAGATCGCCGAACCGGGCGGCCACGACCGCCCGTTCCTCGTCTACCTCCAGGGTGGGCCGGGGCAGGAGGCGCCCCGGCCGACGGCGTCCTCACCGTCCTGGCTGGGGCGGGCCCTGAGCGAGTACCGCGTGCTGATGCTCGACCAGCGCGGCACTGGCCGTTCCACGCCGGTCGGCACGCTGCCCGGGATGTCCGCCGCCGAACAGGCCGACTACCTGGCGCACTTCCGGGCCGACTCCATCGTCCGGGACGCCGAGTGGATCAGGGCCGAGCTGGGTGGCGCGAAGTGGAGCGTGCTCGGCCAGTCGTTCGGCGGCTTCTGCGCCCTGCACTACCTGAGCACGGCGCCCGAGGGGCTGCGTGAGGCGTTCCTCACCGGCGGCCTGCCCCCGGTCGACCGCCACCCGGACGAGGTCTACCGCGCCACGTACCGCACCCTGCTGGAGCGCAACCGCCGCTACCGCCTCCGCTACCCCGGCGACCTCGACCGGCTGCGTACGCTCCTCGCGCGGCTGGACGCCGAGGACGTACGGCTGCCGAACGGCGACCGGCTCACCCCGCGCCGCTTCCGGCAGCTGGGGCACATGCTCGGCATGAGCGACGGCGCGGAGCGGCTGCACGCCCTGCTCGAACGGGACCCGGACTCACCGGCGTTCCTGCACGACACGGCCGCGGCGGCGCCGTTCTCGGGGCGGAACCCGCTGTACGCGGTCATCCACGAGGCCAGCTACTCCGACGGCCACGTCACCGGCTGGTCGGCGGAACGCACCCTGCCGGAGGCGTACGCGGCGGACGGCGCGCTGCTCACGGGCGAGCACGTGTACCCGTGGATGTTCACGGAGTACGGCGAACTGGCGCCGCTCCGCGAGGCGGCCGAGCTGCTGGCCGCGCGGGAGTGGCCGCGGCTGTACGACGCGGACCGGCTGCGGGAGTGCGAGGTGCCGTGCGCGGCGGCGATCTACGGCGACGACGCCTACGTGGACCGCGACCTGTCCGAGGAGACCGCCCGGCTCATCCCGACGATGCGGCCGTGGCTGACGAACGAGTACGAGCACGACGGCCTGCGCGTGAACGGCGCGCACGTCCTGGACCGGCTGATCGCGCTGGCGCGCGGGAAGGCGTAGCGGGGCGGGGCGCGCTGGGACGTACGAGGGCGGGGCCGCGGCCGGTCGTCAGAAGGCGGGCGGCACGTGCTTCGCCACGTACGCGCGGATCTCCCGCGCCAGCGCCTCCGGCTGGTCGAGCGGCACGAGCGCGTAGCTGTCCGGGATCGGGCGGACCCGCGCGTTCGGCATGGCGGCGGCCAGCCGGTGCGCGTGCGCGACGGGGAAGACGCGGTTCGTGTCGGCCCAGGGGAGGAGCGTCGGCTGCTTGAAGTCGCGCAGCTCGCGCGCCGCCCGCCGGGTGTCCCCGCGCGACACCCCGCGCAGGAACTTCCCCAGGTCGCGCCGTACTTCGGGGTCCACGCGCGCGGGCCCCAGGAACGACTGCCACAGCCGCGCGTCGACCGGGTGCTTCACCAGCCAGCCGCAGGCGACGGGCAGATCGCGCACCAGCCGTAGCCGCAACGCCTGCACCATCAGCCACACGCCGCCCCGTACGCGCGCGGTGAGCTGCGCGTGTCGTACCGCCCATGGCAGGAAGTTGTCGTACGCGTCGCACGACGCGAGTACGAGGCCGAGCAGCAGCTCCGGCGACGTCGTGGCGACGAGTTGCGCGAACACCCCGCCGGTGTCGTTCCCGACGAGCACGCTCCCCTCGGGCGCCCGCTCGCGCAGCACCTCCGTCACGGCCGCGGCTATCCCGCCGGGCGTGAGGTCGGCGTCCGGCGGCGCGGGGACAGGGTGCGCGCCCAGCGGGAGTTCCAGCGTGACGCAGCGGTGCGTGTCGGCGAGCAGGGGTACGGTCGCGGACCACAGCTCCGCGTTGACGAGCAGCCCGTGCAGGAAGACGAGCGTCGGCCCGGCGCCGCGCTCGTAACAGGTCACGTCCCCGATGGAGGTGGGGACCGTACGGCGTGCGCCCAGCGGGCCCGCCGTACTCGTCCTCCCCGTCGCACCCGATCTCCCCGTCTCAGCTGTCCCACTCGTCCCGGTGTTCGGCTCCACGTCGGTCACGTCTGCGCACATCTCTCCACTGGGGGGCGGCGGTCGGCGGCGGGCGCCGGGCGCACGCGGGGTCTGTGCGGCGTACGCGCGACGGCAACCGCCCGCCAACATAGGGAGAAACACGGGCCGTCGCGACCGCCCCGGCGGAATTCTGGCGCGCCGACGCGGGAATTCGACCGAGATGCGCGGGAGTTGCCCGCGCGACGCGGCCGCACGAGGGCCCGGCGGTACGGGGGTCGTACGGGTCGGCCGTACGAGGAGGCGTCGTCGCCCGGCCACTGTCCGTGACCCGGGTCCGCGAGTAAAGTGCGGGCGGGCTCCAGGGGGGAGCCGGCGCTTTCGAGCGCGCCGGTGCGTCGTGCGTGACGCGAGCGGACGGAGCGACCGCGAGAGATGACCGACTTGGACGACGACCAGGACAGAGTGGCGAGAGTCCGTCCCGCGCAGCTCGCGCCCGGCGCGGTGATCGCCCAGTCGCTGGACAACCAGTGGGTCAGCGCGGAGCTGACCCGGCGCATGATCGCCCGGGGCCAGTCGCTGCGCGACGTGGCGGACCAGCGGGGCAAGGAGGTCAGAGCCGAGTACTTCCGCAGCCTCATCAACACCCGCCAGGTGGTGATGAACCGCGTCTTCTTCTACAACAACCCGGCCGTCGCCCGCGACCTGCTCGTCGACGGCCCGGCCCGCGACGCGCACCGGAGGCTGCTGGCCGACGGCGCCCTCGTGCCGTACCTCCTGGGGGAGCACGAGCCCACGGACCGGCCGGGCAGCGTGGACCTGGACGAGGACGCGTTCCGCGCCTGGCAGGACACCGTCGCCGGGATGGCCGCCACGGACCGGCTGACGTGCGTACGGCTCTCCTGGGACGACCGGGAGAACGTACGGGACACCAGGTCGGCGCTGTTCAACCCGTTCGCCGCGAGGGTGCAGGGCCTCACCGCGAAGGACATACCGCTGCTCGCCTCGCAGGTCGGGGTGGAGGAGGCGCGGGTGCCCGGTTTCGCCGAACGGATCGGCGAGATCGTGCAGTTCAGCAACGAGCAGAGCGTCCGCCACGGCTCCGTCACGCGGAACGTGCTGTACGAGCGGTTCGTCACGCGGCAGGGCTATCCGATCTCGGACGGCAGGTACGACTCCGGCAAGCCGTTCGCCGGTGAGGTCAAGCAGCTCATCGACCTGATCTACAACGTCAACCTCGCCGACGCCCTCGGCATGTATCCGCTCACCCCGCTGGGCAGCCTCCGGCGGGTCGCGCTCCAGGAATGGCGGGACGTGCGTACGGCGGCGCCCACCGACGCCGTACGGGACCCGGAGCAGCTGGTCCGCTTCCTCCAGCGCCAGGCGTTCTCCGCCGTCCAGGACCGGTTGACCCCCGCCGCCGTCGACTCGCTCGCCCTGGACGACATCCGGCGGCTCCGGGAGACCTCCGCGTGGGACGGCTACATGCGGGAGTTCGAGGCGCTGACCCGGGACCCGTCCGGTTTCGCGGACGGCATCGGCGGGATCTTCGACCGCTACGTCACCCTCAACGGTGAGATCCTCCGGCTCGCCTCCGAGCGGCGGGGCGTCCCGGCGTCCGTGTGGGACCCGGTGATCGAGGTCGTCGTGACGATCGGCGGCGCGGTGTTCACCGCCGTGTCCGGCAACGAGCTGTGGTCGGTCGTCGGCGCCCTGGGTGCCACGGCCAACGGGTCGTTCGGCGGGTCCGTGCAACTGGCGCTGCGGAACCGGCAGGCGGGGCGACGCGAGCAGAAGTTCGCCCGCGAACTGGCCCCCGTACGGCTGGACGGCGAACGTGAGTGGAACCAGTTCCTCGACCTGGTGCGTAGGCTGCCCGAATACCGGGAACGGCGCGGCGGGTTGGCGGCCACCAGCTCCGCGACCGTCCAGGAGATCGAGGAAATCCAGGAGTACTGAGCCGTGAGGCGCCCATGACCTCGTACGAAGCCCTCCGCCGTACCCGGCCCGAACTCTTCGCCAGCCCACCGGGCGGCTTCGAGATCCTGCTCGACCCCGCGGACGTCGAGGCGGCGCGGCGCGGTGTCGGCGGCCCCGACGGCGGGGCGGGGGAGCCCGTCGGGGTCGTGTACAGCGATCGGTTCATCACCGTCGTACGGGACGCGGTGCGTTTCCCCGACGGCCGACTGGGTCTGCACGTACGCATCCTGCCCACCTCCGGCACACCCGGCGTCGTCGTCCTCCCGCTGCTGGGCCCGGCGCCCGAACTGGTGCTGATCGAGCACTACCGGCACCCCACCCGCTCCTGGCACGTCGAGGCGCCGCGCGGCTTCGGCGAGCCGGACGCGGAGGCGACCGCCAGCGCCGTACGCGAGCTGGGGGAGGAACTGGGCACGGCCCCCGACGAACTCGTCCACCTGGGCGCCCTCCACCCCGACAGCGGGTTGCTGTCCAGCCGGGTCGAGCTGTACGCGGCCCGGATCCCGGCCATCGGCGACCTCGGCGCGGAGGAGGGCATCCGACGCACGAGGGTGGTGTCCGTGGCGGAGGCGGAGGACCTGATCCGCGAGGGGGAGCTGACCGACGGCTTCACGCTGGCCGTGTACACCCGCGCCCGGCTGGCGGGTCTGCTGGACGGACCTCACGCCGAGTAGCGCGGCAGGCCCGTTTCCCGCTAGATGAGTGAGTCCGATGTCCGTCCTGGTCGCGACCATGGCGAAGGGCGCCCGTTGGTCAGTGTGTGAAGACAAACCTGGACGCCCTTCTGGCGGCACTGTACGTGTTCATCGACGACCACGTGGCGCCTTGTCGCCGGATCGGGCGACCGCCGAAGCTGACGGACGCCGAACTGATGTGCCTGGCCGTGGCCCAGGTCCTCCTCGGGTTCCCCTCGACCCGGCACTGGATCCGCTTCGCCCACGCCCGCCTCGGCCACCTCTTCCGCTACCTGCCCCAACAGTCCGCCTACAACAAGCGCCTCAACGCCGCAGGTCCGCTCATCAGCCGCGTGATCGAGGCACTGGCCAGGCAGGTGCCGACCTGGAACGACGACCTGCGGCTGATCGACTCCACCCCGCTGCCCTGCGCGGCCTCCCGCGAGACCGTCAAACGCTCCGACCTGGCCGGGCACTGCGGCTACGGCTTCTGCCGCAGCCACTCCCGCTTCTTCTGGGGCTTCCGCCTCTACCTGGTCACCACCGCCGAGGGCATGCCTGTCACCTGGTGCCTGGCCAACCCGAAACTCGGCGAACGGGAGGTGATGACCGCGCTCCTGGAACGCGAACACCACCTCGTCCGCCAAGGGCAGGTGATCCTCGCGGACAAGGGCTTCGCGGGCAAGGAGTTCGAAGCGTTCGTCGCCGAGCGGCTCGGCGCACACCTGGTGCGGCCGGACCGCAAGGACGAACCGGTCCGGCACGGGAAGATCGCCCGGGTCCGCCAGTGGATCGAAGCCGTCATCGACACCCTCAAAGGCCAGCTCAGCCTCGAACAACACGGCGGCAGAACCCCGGCCGGAGTCTTCGCCCGCACCGGACAACGACTCCTCGCCCTCGCCGCCGGCATCTGGCACAACTGGACCACCGGCGCACCCATCAAACGATCACTGATCGCCTACGACCACTGAAGACATCGGACTCATTCATCTAGCCGGGAGGGGCCTGCGCGAGGTCCAGCTCCGCCCAGACGGTCTTTCCCGGCACCGGCTGCGCGACGGCTCCCCAGCGGTCGGCGAGCGCGTCGACCAGGAGCAGGCCGCGCCCGGACTCGTCGTCCACGCCGGGCGTACGCGGGCGGGTGTCCGGCAGGCACTCGGCGCGCGCGTCGCTCACCTCGATGCGGAGCGTCGCGCCGGGGGAGCCGCCCAGCAGCGCGAGCGTCAGGCGGAAGTCCCGGCCCGCCAGGCGGCCGTGGCGTACGGCGTTCGACGCCAGCTCCGCGACGACGTACGCCGCCGACTCGAACGCCACGTCCCAGCAGCGCAGTTGGTCCACCGCGAGCCGCCGGGCGCGGCGCGCGCCGTGCGGGCTGGAGGGCAGCAGCACGGCGTACCGGCGCTGCGGGGAAGCGGAGTTGTCGGTTCGGGTGAGGTGATCCGTCATGGGGCTCAGATTGGCCGGATCGCTACTAGGCTGACCAGTGATGACGCCCGTACGCACGGTGACTGTCAGGGGCGTGTCCGTACGTGTCCGGGCTGTACGCCGTGCCTGTCGCCCGCGTGCGAGGCGGGCAGGGCACGGCAGGTCGGGCTGGGGCGGGTCGGGACGTCGGAGGGAACACGGTGGGCGTGAACGCTGAGAGCGGCGGCAAGGACTACACGACGGACGGCGCGGACGCGCCCGGCTGGGACCTCGACCCGGGAGACGACTCGGGCGCGGTGATCGAGATGGTCGGCCGCCAGGTGAAGCTGTGGCGTACGGAAGCGGGCCTGAGCCAGGCCGAGTTCGGGACCCGCATCCGGTACAGCGAGAACCTCGTCTACAAGGTCGAGGCGGGCAAGCGCATCCCCCAACCGGACTTCCTGGACCGCGCGGACGAGGCACTGGGCGCGGGCGGCAAGCTCGCGGCGATGAAGAAGGACGTGGCGGAGGCCCGCTACCCGAAGAAGGTCCGCGACCTGGCCAAGCTGGAGGGCGAGGCGGTCGAACTGGGGGCGTACGGCAACCACAACATGCACGGGTTGTTGCAGACGGCTGAGTACACGCGGGCGTTGTTCGACATGCGTAGCCCGTCGTACAGCGAGGACGAGATCGAGGGACAGGTCGCCGCACGCATGGCGCGACAGGTGATCTTCGAACGACGGCCCGCGCCGCTGCTCACCTTCGTTCTGGAGGAGGTGACACTACGGCGGCCGATCGGGGGCAGACTGGTTCTGCGGCGGCAGCTCGAACACCTCCTGGAAGTCGCGCAGTTGCGTCACGTGTCCGTACAGGTCATGCCGACCGACCGGGAGGAGCACGCCGGCATGGGTGGCCAACTCCAACTGCTCAAGCTCCGGGACGGCGCGACGGTGGGGCACTGGGAGGCGCAGCTTTCGAGTCGGCTGGTGTCCGACCCCCGGGAGGTGCAGATCCTCGAAATGCGGTATGGCATGATCCGGGCGCAGGCACTCACTCCGCGTGAGTCGCTCGCCTTCATCGAGAAACTGCTGGGGGAGACATGACGCTCAGGACTTCGACCGGGAACGGCGCGGCGCTGGTGTGGGTCAAGAGCAGCTACAGCAGCAACGACGGCCCTGAGTGCGTCGAGGTCGCCGTGGCCCCCGGTGCCGTCCGCGTACGGGACTCGAAGGTGGCCGACGGTCCGCAGCTCGCCGTCCCGGCGTCCGCGTGGACGGATTTCGTGGTACGCGTCACACGTCCCTGACCTCGTAACTCCGCCCGTTCGTACGCCCGTCCACAGCTCCCGGGGCCCGATTGGCCTTGGGCAATCGGGCTATGGCACACTGAGCAGGTTGCTCGGTTGAGTGCCGATGCTGTGCGCCTCCCGCCGGGAGGACCGGAAGCGAGTCCCAAGGTATTCGTCGTCCCTCATCAGGGACGGAAGTACGGGAATCTTCCGGGAAGTGCAGGAGGGGCTTCAATCAGGCACCGGTGGGTTTCTTCCCCCGTCTCCTTCCTGAAGGAATCTCCCTCGGAGAAATCCGGGAAGGGATGCGACACGCCCGACCGCGTGGGTCGGACGAGTCGGTACGGAGGGCCGTACGGCGGAGGCACCCGCGGGTTCCAGGGCGTTTACGAGAGACAGGACTACGAAGTAGCCATGGCGGGACAGAAGATCCGCATCCGGCTCAAGGCCTACGACCACGAGGTCATCGACAACTCGGCGAAGAAGATCGTCGAGACGGTGACCCGCACTGGTGCGTCGGTCGCGGGCCCGGTGCCGCTGCCCACAGAGAAGAACGTGTACTGCGTCATCAAGTCGCCGCACAAGTACAAGGACGCGCGCGAGCACTTCGAGATGCGTACGCACAAGCGGCTGATCGACATCCTCGACCCGACCCCCAAGACCGTTGACTCGTTGATGCGCCTGGACCTCCCGGCCGGCGTCGACATCGAGATCAAGCTCTGAGAGGCGCGGAAGAGATGGCAAAGCAGATCAAGGGTGTCCTGGGCGAAAAGCTCGGCATGACCCAGGTCTGGGACGAGAACAACCGTGTCGTCCCCGTGACCGTGGTCAAGGCCGGCCCCTGTGTCGTCACCCAGGTGCGCACCAATGACAAGGACGGCTACGACGCCGTCCAGATCGCCTTCGGCGAGATCGACCCGCGCAAGGTGAACAAGCCCCTCAAGGGTCACTTCGCCAAGGCCGACGTCACCCCCCGCCGCCACCTCGTGGAGCTCCGCACCGCGGACGCCAGCGAGTACACGCTCGGCCAGGAAGTCACCGCCGAGGTCTTCGGCTCCGGCATCAAGGTCGACGTCACCGGCAAGAGCAAGGGCAAGGGCTTCGCCGGCGGCATGAAGCGTCACGGCTTCCGTGGCGGCAAGGCCTCGCACGGTGCCCACCGCGTGCACCGCAAGCCCGGCTCCATCGGCGGCTGCGCGACCCCCGGTCGTGTCTTCAAGGGCACCCGGATGGCCGGCCGCATGGGCAACGAGCGGGTCACCACCCAGAACCTGACCGTCCACGCCGTTGACGCGGAGAAGGGCCTGCTGCTCATCAAGGGCGCGGTTCCTGGTCCGAACGGCGGCCTCGTCCTGGTCCGCAGCGCGGCCAAGGGGGCTTGAGGGAACCATGAGCACGATTGACATCCTTTCGCCGGCCGGCGACAAGGCCGGGACCGTCGAGCTCCCCGCGGAGATCTTCGACGTGCAGGTCAGCGTTCCGCTGATCCACCAGGTCGTCGTCGCCCAGCTGGCCGCTGCCCGCCAGGGCACGCACAAGACCAAGACGCGTGGCGAGGTCCGCGGCGGTGGCAAGAAGCCGTACCGCCAGAAGGGCACCGGCCGCGCCCGCCAGGGCTCGACCCGCGCGCCGCAGTTCGCCGGTGGTGGCGTCGTGCACGGTCCCGTGCCGCGTGACTACTCGCAGCGGACGCCGAAGAAGATGAAGGCCGCCGCGCTCCGCGGTGCCCTCTCGGACCGCGCGCGTCACGACCGCGTCCACGTCGTCTCCGGCGTGGTCGGGAGCGACATCTCCACGAAGGCCGCCCGTGAGTTCCTCGGCAAGGTCAGCGAGCGCAAGAACGTGCTCCTGGTCGTCGAGCGCACGGACGAGGCCGCGTGGCTCTCCGCCCGCAACCTGCCCCAGGTGCACCTCCTGGAGCCGGGCCAGCTGAACACGTACGACGTGCTCGTCTCCGACGACGTGGTCTTCACCAAGGCCGCCTACGACACGTTCGTGGCCGGGCCCGTGAAGGGCGGCAAGGCCGTCGCGACCGAGGTCGAGCTCGAAGGGAGCGACGCCTGATGAGCGACACCGCAGTCAAGACCACGGTCACCAGCAAGACGTACACGGACCCCCGTGACGTGCTGATCAAGCCGGTGGTCTCCGAGAAGAGCTACGCGCTGCTGGACGAGAACAAGTACACGTTCATCGTCGACCCCCGTGCGAACAAGACCCAGATCAAGCAGGCCGTCGAGGCCATCTTCTCGGTCAAGGTCTCCGGGGTGAACACGATCAACCGGCAGGGCAAGCGCAAGCGCACCCGCACCGGTTACGGGAAGCGTGCCGACACCAAGCGCGCCATCGTGACCCTCGCCGAGGGCGACCGCATCGACATCTTCGGCGGCCCGACCTCCTGACGGAGGTCTGGTCGTCCGATATCGGACGAGGACTGAGAAATGGGTATCCGCAAGTACAAGCCGACGACCCCGGGCCGTCGTGGCTCCAGCGTCGCCGACTTCGTCGAGATCACGCGGTCCACGCCGGAGAAGTCGCTGGTCCGCCCGCTGCACAGCAAGGGCGGCCGTAACAACGCCGGTCGTGTGACCGTCCGCCACCAGGGCGGTGGCCACAAGCGCGCCTACCGTGTCATCGACTTCCGTCGCCATGACAAGGACGGCGTGCCCGCGAAGGTCGCGCACATCGAGTACGACCCGAACCGCACCGCGCGCATCGCGCTGCTGCACTACGTCGACGGCGAGAAGCGCTACATCCTCGCGCCGGCCGGCCTGAAGCAGGGCGACCGCGTCGAGAACGGTCCGGGCGCCGACATCAAGCCGGGCAACAACCTGGCGCTGCGCAACATCCCCGTCGGTACGACGCTGCACGCCATCGAGCTGCAGCCGGGCGGCGGCGCCAAGTTCGCGCGCAGCGCGGGCGCTTCGGTGCAGCTGCTGGCGAAGGAGGGCCGCATGGCCCACCTGCGCATGCCGTCCGGTGAGATCCGGCTGGTCGACGTCCGCTGCCGCGCCACCGTCGGCGAGGTCGGCAACGCCGAGCAGTCGAACATCAACTGGGGCAAGGCCGGCCGTATGCGCTGGAAGGGCGTCCGCCCGACCGTCCGCGGTGTGGTCATGAACCCGATCGACCACCCGCACGGTGGTGGTGAGGGTCGTACCTCCGGTGGTCGTCACCCGGTGTCGCCGTGGGGCCAGAAGGAGGGGCGTACGCGCTCCCCGAAGAAGGCCAGCAACAAGTACATCGTCCGTCGCCGCAAGACGAACAAGAAGCGCTAGGAGACGGTTCTCAGATGCCGCGCAGTCTCAAGAAAGGGCCCTTCGTCGACGACCACCTGAGCAAGAAGGTGGACACGCAGAACGAAGCAGGCACGAAGAACGTCATCAAGACCTGGTCCCGGCGCTCGATGATCGTCCCGGCGATGCTCGGACACACGATCGCGGTGCACGACGGCCGCAAGCACATCCCGGTGTTCATCAACGAGTCGATGGTCGGCCACAAGCTCGGCGAGTTCGCGCCGACCCGCACCTTCCGCGGCCACGTCAAGGACGACCGCAAGTCGCGGCGTCGCTGACCGGGGTGAACCGACTATGACTGACACCGAAGGGACAACCATGGAAGCCAGGGCCCAGGCGCGTTTCGTGCGCGTCACGCCCATGAAGGCCCGCCGCGTGGTGGACCTTGTCCGTGGCATGGACGCCACGGAGGCCCAGGCGGTCCTGCGCTTCGCCCCGCAGGCCGCCAGTGTGACCGTCGGCAAGGTGCTGGACAGCGCCATCGCCAACGCCGCGCACAACTACGACCACACCGACGCCGACAGCCTCTTCATCTCCGAGGCGTACGTCGACGAGGGTCCGACCCTGAAGCGGTTCCGGCCGCGCGCCCAGGGCCGCGCCTACCGGATCCGTAAGCGGACCAGCCACATCACGGTGGTCGTCAGCAGCAAGGAAGGAACCCGGTAATGGGTCAGAAAGTCAACCCGCACGGGTTCCGACTCGGCATCACCACGGACTTCAAGTCCCGGTGGTACGCCGACAAGCTGTACAAGGACTACGTCAAGGAAGACGTCGCGATCCGTCGCATGCTCACGCAGGGCATGGAGCGGGCCGGCATCTCCAAGGTGGAGATCGAGCGCACCCGTGACCGGGTCCGCGTCGACGTCCACACCGCCCGGCCGGGCATCGTCATCGGCCGCCGCGGCGCGGAGGCCGACCGCCTCCGCGGGAACCTGGAGAAGCTGACCGGCAAGCAGATCCAGTTCAACATCCTCGAGGTCAAGAACCCGGAGACGGACGCTCAGCTGGTGGCCCAGGCCGTCGCCGAGCAGCTGTCCTCCCGCGTCTCCTTCCGTCGTGCGATGCGCAAGAGCATGCAGACCACGATGAAGGCCGGCGCCAAGGGCATCAAGATCCAGTGCGGTGGCCGTCTCGGCGGCGCCGAGATGTCCCGCTCGGAGTTCTACCGCGAGGGCCGCGTGCCCCTGCACACGCTCCGCGCGAACGTCGACTACGGCTTCTTCGAGGCCAAGACGACCTTCGGCCGTATCGGCGTGAAGGTCTGGATCTACAAGGGCGACGTCAAGAACATCGCTGAGGTCCGTGCCGAGAACGCCGCGGCCCGCGCGGGCAACCGCCCGTCGCGTGGTGGCGGTGGCGGCGGCGCCGAGCGTCCCCGCCGCGGCGGCGAGCGCGGTGGCCGCGGTCGCAAGCCCCAGCAGGCCCAGGCTGACGCGGCCCCCAAGGCCGAGGCTGCGGCCGCACCGGCCGCCGACGCCGCTGGTTCGTCCGGCTCTGCCGGAAAGGAGTCCTGACCAATGCTGATCCCGCGCAGGGTAAAGCACCGCAAGCAGCACCACCCGAAGCGCAGCGGCATGGCCAAGGGTGGTACGGAGCTTGCGTTCGGCGAGTACGGCATCCAGGCCGTCACCGCCGCGTACGTGACGAACCGGCAGATCGAGGCCGCTCGTATCTCCATGACCCGGCACATCAAGCGTGGCGGCAAGGTGTGGATCAACATCTACCCCGACCGCCCGCTGACGAAGAAGCCCGCCGAGACCCGCATGGGTTCCGGTAAGGGTTCGCCGGAGTGGTGGATCGCGAACGTCAAGCCGGGACGGGTGATGTTCGAGCTGTCGTACCCGAACGAGAAGATTGCCAAGGAGGCGCTCATCCGCGCCGCCCACAAGCTTCCGATGAAGTGCCGGATCGTGCGGCGCGAGGCAGGTGAGTCGTGATGGCGGCCGGAACGAAGGCGACCGAGCTGCGTGAGCTCGGCGACGAGGAGCTCCTCGGCAAGCTTCGCGAGGCCAAGGAGGAGCTGTTCAACCTCCGCTTCCAGGCGGCGACGGGGCAGCTCGAGAACCACGGTCGGCTGAAGGCCGTCCGGAAGGACATCGCGCGGATCTACACCCTGATGCGCGAGCGTGAGCTGGGCATCGAGACGGTGGAGAGCGCCTGATGAGCGAGACGAACGTGACTGAGACACAGCAGCAGAGCCGCGGCTTCCGCAAGACCCGCGAGGGCCTCGTCGTCAGCGACAAGATGGACAAGACCGTCGTCGTCGCCGTCGAGGACCGCGTGAAGCACGCGCTGTACGGCAAGGTCATCCGCCGTACGAACAAGCTCAAGGCGCACGACGAGCAGAACGCCGCGGGTGTCGGCGACCGCGTCCTCCTGATGGAGACCCGGCCGCTGTCCGCCTCGAAGCGCTGGCGCATCGTCGAGATCCTCGAGAAGGCCAAGTAGGCGCTCCCGCAAGGGAGTTCCGACACATTCGTCCTGGGGTTCCCCAGGAGTGTTCCGCCAGGCTCGGCGGGGTGCGCGCACCCCGCCGGGAACCGGCAGACGATCAGGAGATAGACGTGATCCAGCAGGAGTCGCGGCTGCGTGTCGCCGACAACACGGGTGCGAAGGAGATTCTCACCATCCGTGTTCTCGGTGGTTCCGGCCGCCGCTACGCGGGCATCGGTGACGTCATTGTCGCTACCGTCAAGGACGCGATCCCCGGTGGGAACGTGAAAAAGGGCGACATCGTCAAGGCCGTCATCGTGCGCACCGTCAAGGAGCGCCGCCGTCCCGACGGCTCGTACATCCGCTTCGACGAGAACGCCGCCGTCATCCTCAAGGGCGACGGCGACCCCCGCGGCACCCGTATCTTCGGCCCGGTGGGCCGTGAGCTGCGCGAGAAGAAGTTCATGAGGATCATCTCGCTCGCGCCGGAGGTGCTGTGATGAAGATCAAGAAGGGCGACCTGGTCCAGGTCATCACCGGCAAGGACCGCGGCAAGCAGGGCAAGGTCATCGTGGCCTACCCCCGCGACAACCGCGTCCTGGTCGAGGGCGTCAACCGGGTCAAGAAGCACACCAAGGCCGGCCAGACCTCGCGGGGTTCGAAGACCGGCGGCATCGTGACGACCGAGGCCCCGGTCCACGTGAGCAACGTCCAGCTCGTCGTGGAGAAGGACGGCAAGAAGGTCGTGACGCGCGTCGGATACCGCTTCGACGACGACGGCAACAAGATCCGCGTTGCCAAGCGGACGGGTGAGGACATCTGATGACTGCCACCACCACTTCCCCGCGCCTGAAGCTGCGCTACCGCGAGGAGATCGCGGGCAAGCTGCGTGACGAGTTCAAGTACGAGAACGTCATGCAGACCCCGGGTCTCACCAAGATCGTGGTCAACATGGGTGTGGGCGACGCCGCCCGCGACTCCAAGTTGATGGACGGTGCCATCAAGGACCTCGCCACGATCACCGGTCAGAAGCCGGCCGTGACCAAGGCCCGCAAGTCCATCGCGCAGTTCAAGCTGCGTGAGGGCCAGCCGATCGGTGCGCACGTGACGCTGCGCGGCGACCGTATGTGGGAGTTCCTCGACCGTCTGCTGTCGCTCGCGCTCCCGCGCATCCGCGACTTCCGCGGTCTGTCGCCGAAGCAGTTCGACGGCAGGGGGAACTACACCTTCGGTCTCACCGAGCAGGTTATGTTCCACGAGATCGACCAGGACAAGATCGACCGGGTCCGGGGCATGGACATCACCGTGGTGACCACGGCGACCACCGACGACGAGGGTCGTGCCCTCCTCCGTCACCTCGGCTTCCCGTTCAAGGAGAACTGATCATGGCGAAGAAGGCTCTGATCTCCAAGGCCAGCCGCAAGCCGAAGTTCTCGGTGCGTGCGTACACGCGCTGCCAGCGCTGCGGCCGTCCCCACTCCGTCTACCGCAAGTTCGGCCTGTGCCGCGTGTGCCTTCGTGAGATGGCGCACCGCGGTGAACTGCCGGGCGTGACCAAGAGCTCCTGGTAATCCCGCGTCCCGCCGACACCTGTCGACCGAAGGCCACCCCAACGGGGCGGCGATCGGGAGACGGGTGGGCGGACCGCAGGACCAGCCAGGACTCTCGGTAAGCAGCAAGACAACGCTTACTACGCCGTAGGTCCCCGCATCGCACCCGTCCCGACTCAGCTCGGGGAGAGGGACGGCGCATACAGGAAACCCCGGCGAGAGAGGCCGAAGGCCAACACATGACCATGACCGATCCGATCGCAGACATGTTGACGCGTCTGCGAAACGCGAACTCGGCGTACCACGACGACGTCGTGATGCCGCACAGCAAGATCAAGTCGCACATCGCGGAGATCCTCCAGCAGGAGGGCTACATCACCGGCTGGAAGATCGAGGACGCGCCCGTGGGCAAGCACCTCGTCCTCGAGCTGAAGTTCGGCCCGAACCGCGAGCGCTCGATCGCCGGCATCAAGCGGATCTCGAAGCCGGGTCTGCGCGTGTACGCGAAGTCCACCAACCTGCCGAAGGTTCTCGGCGGCCTGGGCGTGGCGATCATCTCCACGTCCCACGGTCTCCTGACCGGCCAGCAGGCACAGAAGAAGGGCGTGGGCGGGGAAGTCCTCGCCTACGTCTGGTAGTCGGGAACGGAGGAACAGCAATGTCGCGAATCGGCAAGCTCCCCATTCAGGTTCCCGCCGGTGTGGACGTCACCATCGATGGCCAGACGGTCGCGGTGAAGGGCCCCAAGGGTTCCCTCACGCACACCGTCGCCGCTCCCATCGAGATCGCCAAGGGCGAGGACGGCGTACTCGCCGTCACGCGTCCCAACGATGAGAGCCGGAACAAGGCCCTGCACGGCCTGTCCCGCACGCTGGTGGCGAACATGATCACTGGCGTGACCCAGGGATTCAGCAAGAACCTCGAGATCAGCGGTGTCGGCTACCGCGTTCAGGCGAAGGGCTCCAACCTGGAGTTCGCGCTGGGCTACAGCCACCCGATCCTCATCGAGGCGCCCGAAGGCATCTCCTTCGCGGTCGAGTCCCCGACCAAGTTCAGCGTCCAGGGGATCGACAAGCAGAAGGTCGGCGAGGTCGCCGCGAACATCCGCAAGCTGCGGAAGCCCGACCCGTACAAGGCCAAGGGCGTCAAGTACGCGGGCGAGGTCATCCGCCGCAAGGTCGGAAAGGCTGGTAAGTAGCCATGGCATACGGCGTGAAGATCGCCAAGGGCGACGCGTACAAGCGTGCCGCCGCCAAGCGCCGCCACATCCGCATCCGCAAGAAGATCTCGGGCACGCCCGAGCGTCCGCGGCTGGTGGTGACGCGTTCCAACCGTCACATGGTGGCGCAGGTCATCGACGACATCGCGGGTCACACCGTGGCGTCGGCGTCGACCCTCGACGTCTCCATCCGCGGCGCCGAGGGCGCCAAGAGCGACCAGGCCAAGCAGGTCGGTGCGCTCGTCGCGGAACGTGCGAAGGCCGCTGGCGTGGAGGCGGTCGTGTTCGACCGCGGCGGCAACAAGTACGCGGGCCGTATCGCCGCGCTTGCCGACGCCGCACGCGAGGCCGGGCTCAAGTTCTGAGCGCGTTCCGTAGCTAGACGAGAGAGGTAATACCAATGGCTGGACCCCAGCGCCGCGGTGGCGGCGCCGGTGGCGGCGAGCGACGGGACCGCAAGGGCCGGGACGGCGGCGGTGCTGCCGAGAAGACCGCCTACGTCGAGCGTGTCGTCGCGATCAATCGCGTCGCCAAGGTTGTGAAGGGTGGTCGTCGCTTCAGCTTCACCGCGCTGGTCGTGGTGGGCGACGGCGACGGCACCGTCGGTGTCGGCTACGGCAAGGCCAAGGAGGTGCCGGCCGCCATCGCCAAGGGTGTCGAGGAGGCCAAGAAGCACTTCTTCAAGGTCCCCCGTATCCAGGGCACCATCCCGCACCCCATCCAGGGTGAGGAAGCCGCGGGTGTCGTGCTGCTCAAGCCGGCGTCGCCCGGTACCGGCGTGATCGCCGGTGGCCCGGTGCGTGCCGTGCTGGAGTGCGCGGGCATCCACGACGTGCTGAGCAAGTCGCTCGGCTCGTCGAACCCGATCAACATCGTGCACGCCACGCGCGCCGCGCTCCAGGGGCTCCAGCGCCCCGAGGAGATCGCCGCCCGCCGTGGCCTGCCGCTGGAGGACGTGGCCCCCGCCGCTCTGCTGCGGGCGCGTGCCGGGGTGAGTGCGTGATGGCTCGCCTCAAGATCACGCAGACGCGTTCCGTCATCGGGACCAAGCAGAACCACCGCGACACGCTGCGGACGCTCGGTCTGAAGCGTGTGAACGATGTCTCCGTACGGGAGGCCCGTCCCGAGGTCGTCGGCATGGTGCACACCGTCCGTCACCTCGTCACGGTCGAGGAGGTCGACTGACATGGCTGAGCCCCAGGGCAGCAAGCCGCTGAAGGTCCACAACCTCCGGCCGGCCCCCGGCGCCAAGACCGCCAAGACCCGTGTGGGCCGTGGTGAGGCGTCGAAGGGCAAGACGGCCGGTCGTGGCACCAAGGGCACGAAGGCGCGTTACCAGGTGCCGGAGCGCTTCGAGGGTGGGCAGATGCCGCTGCACATGCGGCTGCCCAAGCTCCGTGGCTTCCGCAACCCCGCGCACAAGCAGTTCCAGGTCGTGAACCTGGACAAGCTTGCCGAGCTGTTCCCGAAGGGTGGCGAGGTCACGAAGGACGACCTGGTCGCCAAGGGCGCGGTGCGCAAGAACGAGCTCGTGAAGGTGCTCGGTTCCGGCGACATCTCCGTCGCGGTGCAGGTCACCGTCGACAAGGTCTCCGGCTCCGCCAAGGAGAAGATCACCGCCGCGGGCGGCACCGTCACCGAACTCGGCTGAGTTCGTTGTCTGATCGGCCGGGGATGTCCTCTGAGGGCGTCCCCGGTTGGTCGTTCCACGGCGGGCATGGTCGCCGGTAAGGTGGCCTGCACTGTCGTATCCGTCGATCCTCAAGACCGTCACCTCTCGCGTAGTTGAGCGCGGGGGGCGCAGGAGGCACCGTGCTCACCGCGTTCGCCCGGGCGTTCCAGACGCCCGACCTGCGCAAGAAGCTGCTTTTCACGCTCGGCATCATCGTCCTCTTCAGGCTGGGGGCGCATGTCCCGGTGCCGGGCGTCAGCTTTGAGAACGTCAACCAGTGCATGGACGAGGCCGAGTCCAACAGCGGTCTCTTCGGTCTGGTGAACATGTTCAGCGGTGGCGCTCTGCTGCAGTTGACCATCTTCGCGCTCGGGATCATGCCGTACATCACGGCGAGCATCATCCTGCAGCTGCTGGTTGTCGTGATCCCGCGGCTGGAGGCCCTGAAGAAGGAGGGCTCCGCCGGGCAGGCGAAGATCACCCAGTACACCCGCTATCTGACCGTGGCGCTCGGCATCCTCCAGGCCACCGGCCTGGTCGCCACCGCCCGCAGCGGCACCCTCTTCCCGCAGTGCCAGGTCCGGGACGAGATCGTCCCCGACGACGGCGTGTTCACCACCATCACGATGGTGATCTGCATGACGTCCGGTACGGCGCTCATCATGTGGCTCGGCGAGCTGATCACGGACCGCGGTGTCGGCAACGGCATGTCGATCCTCATGTTCATCTCGATCGCCGCGGGCTTCCCCGGCGCGCTGTGGGCCATCAAGACCCAGGGCGAGCTGGCCGACGGCTGGATCGAGTTCGGCGCGGTCATCGTCTGCGGCCTGGCCATGGTCGCGCTCGTGGTCTTCGTCGAGCAGGCGCAACGGCGTATCCCCGTGCAGTACGCGAAACGGATGATCGGTCGGCGTTCGTACGGCGGCACCTCGACGTACATCCCGCTGAAGGTCAACCAGGCCGGTGTGATTCCCGTCATCTTCGCGTCGTCGCTGCTCTACATCCCGGCGCTCATCGTCCAGTTCAGCAACTCGCAGGCGGGTTGGGCGACTTGGATCCAGAAGAACATGGTCGCCGGGGACAGCCCGACGTACATCATCACGTACTTCCTGCTCATCGTGTTCTTCGCGTTCTTCTACGTCGCCATCTCCTTCAACCCCGAAGAAGTTGCCGACAACATGAAGAAGTATGGTGGCTTCATCCCGGGCATCCGGGCGGGACGCCCCACCGCGGAGTACCTGAGCTACGTGTTGAACCGCATCACGTGGCCCGGCTCCCTCTACCTGGGGTTGATCGCCCTGGTGCCCACCGTCGCGCTGATCACCCTCAACGCCAACCAGAACTTCCCGTTCGGAGGAACGAGCATCCTCATCATCGTGGGTGTCGGGCTTGAGACGGTGAAGCAGATCGAGAGCCAGCTTCAGCAGCGCCATTACGAAGGGTTCCTCCGCTGATGCGTATCGTCCTCGTCGGACCGCCGGGCGCGGGCAAGGGCACGCAGGCCGCGTACCTCGCCGAGAACCTGGCGATTCCGCACATCTCCACGGGTGACCTCTTCCGGGCCAACATCAGCCAGGGCACCGCCCTCGGCGTGCAGGCCAAGGAGTACATGAACGCGGGCCACCTGGTGCCCGACGAGGTCACCATCGGGATGGCCGAGGACCGTATGACGCAGGAGGACGCCGCGGGCGGCTTCCTCCTGGACGGCTTCCCCCGGAACATCGGGCAGGCCGAGGCGCTGGACGGCTTCCTGCGTACGCACGACCTGAAGCTGGACGCCGTCCTCGACCTGGAGGTCCCGGAGGACGAGGTCGTGAAGCGGATCGCCGGTCGGCGCATCTGCCGCAACGACAGCAGTCACGTCTACCACGCGGAGTACAGCAAGCCGAAGACCGAGGGCGTCTGCGACGACTGCGGTGGCGAGCTGTACCAGCGGGAGGACGACAGCGAGGAGACGGTCCGCAAGCGGCTGGCCGTCTACCACAGCGAGACCGAGCCGATCATCGACTACTACAAGGCCCAGGGCCTCGTGACCACCCTCTCCGCGCTCGGCGCGGTGCAGGAGGTCACGGCGCGGGCCATGCAGGCGATAGGTCGCGACTGAGCGTCCGCGCTCGGTCCCGTCGCAACGCCGTACGCCGTACGCCGCGCGGTCGTCCCGCCGGCGTACGGCGCGTGCGGTTCCTGAACAAGCAAGCTCGTTTTCGGTGCGGAGGCACGTCCGTCATGGTGGAGATCAAGACCCCGGAGCAGATCGCCAAGATGCGGGCGGCGGGGCTGGTCGTCGCCGCGATGCACCAGGCGTGCCGCGCGGCGGCCGTGCCCGGCGCCACGACCCGCGATCTCGACCAGGTCGCCGCCAAGGTGCTCGCCGACCACGGCGCGAAGCCCAACTTCCTCGGCTACGGCGGCTTCCCGGGCAACATCTGCACCTCCGTGAACGAGGTCGTGGTGCACGGCATCCCCGACGCGGAGACCGTTCTGGCCTCCGGTGACCTCATCTCCATCGACGCGGGCGCGATCGTCGACGGCTGGCACGGCGACGGTGCGATCACCGTGTTCGTCGGTGAGGGGCACGCGGCCGAACTGCACGAGCTCAGCCGTGTCACCGAGGAGTCCATGTGGGCCGGTGTCGCCGCGATGCGCAAGGGCAACCGGCTGGTGGACGTCTCGAAGGCGGTCGAGGGGTACGTACGGCGGCAGCCCCGCCCGGCCTCCGGCAAGTACGGCATCATCGAGGACTACGGCGGCCACGGCATCGGCTCCCAGATGCACATGGACCCGCACCTGCTGAACTACGTCGACCGGCGTCGCGGCCGGGGGCCCAAGCTGGTGCCGGGGATGTGCCTGGCGATCGAGCCCATGATCAGCCTGGGTACGGCGAAGACGCACGTGCTGGCCGACGAGTGGACCGTGAAGACGGACGACGGCAGCTGGTCCTCGCACTGGGAGCACTCCGTGGCGATCACGGAGGACGGCCCGCTGGTGCTCACCGCTCCGGACGGCGGCCGCGCGAAGCTCGCGGAGTACGGCGTGACGGCGGCGCCGGACCCGCTGGCGTAGGTCGCGGCGCGCGGCCGAGTCCCGTACGCGTTCCCGTACGCGCCGCGCTCCCCGTTCCGTCCGCCCCCCGGCTTAACGATCTTGAATCCGGGGGAGGTTACCCGATTTCCTCTTTCCGGATGGCCTGGCGTAGACTGGCTCGTCGGTCCCGGGCATGTTCGCGTGCCCTGGCCACCCCAGGTAGCCGATCCCGGAAGGTGAAGCGCTCAAGCATGGCCAAAAAACAAGGGGCCATCGAGATCGAGGGCACGGTCGTCGAGTCTCTCCCGAACGCAATGTTCAAGGTGGAGCTCCAGAACGGCCACCAGGTCCTCGCGCACATCAGCGGCAAGATGCGGATGCACTACATCCGTATCCTTCCCGACGACCGGGTCGTGGTGGAACTGTCCCCCTACGACCTGACTCGCGGGCGGATCGTCTACCGCTACAAGTAGATCTTGTCCGCGTCCCGTTCCCGCGGGGCGACGGGCACTGACCCGGAGAACCTCGATTTCATGAAGGTCAAGCCGAGCGTCAAGAAGATCTGCGACAAGTGCAAGGTGATCCGCCGTCACGGCCGGGTCATGGTCATCTGCGACAACCTGCGCCACAAGCAGCGCCAGGGCTGACGCAGCCGGACCCCCTCGCACTTCTCGCATTTCTCGCGCGACGCAAGTGAAAAGTACATACGCAGTCACCCGACCCACCGCTGTGATCCGTCACCGCCGGTGGGGACGACACCCCCGGTCGGAGGCCGGGGACCCGGCCCGTAATGCTGAAGGGTCTTACGGGAACGGTGCTGCGGAAGACCTCCGAACACCATCAGGAGCCACATCCATGGCACGCCTCGCAGGCGTTGACCTCCCGCGCGAGAAGCGCGTCGAGGTCGCCCTCACCTACGTCTTCGGCATCGGTCGCACCCTTGCCCAGCGGACCCTGAGCGAGACCGGCGTCAACCCGGACACCCGCGTACGGGACCTGGCCGAGGAAGACCTGGTCAAGCTCCGCGACTACGTGGACAACAACTTCCAGACCGAGGGCGACCTCCGCCGGGAGATCCAGGCCGACATCCGCCGCAAGGTCGAGATCGGCTGCTACGAGGGCCTGCGGCACCGCCGCGGTCTCCCCGTCCACGGTCAGCGGACGAAGACCAATGCCCGTACCCGCAAGGGTCCGCGTCGCGCGATCGCCGGCAAGAAGAAGCCGGGCAAGAAGTAGTCCGCAGCGGACACGCTCACCAGCGGTCCTGCTGTCGGACCGACCACCTCCACAGGAGTAAACGTATATGCCTCCCAAGGGCCGTACCGCGGGCGCCAAGAAGGTGCGCCGCAAGGAAAAGAAGAACGTCGCTCATGGGCACGCCCACATCAAGAGCACGTTCAACAACACCATCGTCTCGATCACGGACCCCACGGGCAACGTGATCTCCTGGGCCTCCGCCGGCCACGTCGGCTTCAAGGGCTCCCGCAAGTCGACGCCGTTCGCGGCGCAGATGGCCGCGGAGAACGCCGCCCGCCGCGCGCAGGAGCACGGCATGCGCAAGGTCGACGTCTTCGTGAAGGGCCCCGGTTCCGGCCGGGAGACCGCGATCCGTTCGCTCCAGGCGACGGGTCTTGAGGTCGGCTCGATCCAGGACGTCACCCCGACCCCGCACAACGGCTGCCGCCCCCCGAAGCGTCGCCGGGTCTGAGTCGGGAAGCACCTCCCTCCGGCCCCGCCGGAGGACCACCCCCGGGGTTCGTCCCGGGGGAGCAGTACGTACGAGGACGGGTGGTACGGCGGCCGGAGCGGCCGTGCCACCCGTACCCTTGCAGTACGGCATCAAATAGCGGTTGCCGAAGACTGGAGGCACATCTCTCATGCTGATCGCTCAGCGCCCCTCACTGACCGAAGAGGTCGTCGACGAGTTCCGTTCCCGGTTCGTGATCGAGCCGCTGGAGCCGGGCTTCGGCTACACCCTCGGCAACTCCCTGCGGCGTACGCTCCTCTCCTCGATCCCCGGTGCCGCCGTGACGAGCATCCGGGTCGACGGGGTCCTGCACGAGTTCACCACCGTGCCGGGCGTCAAGGAGGACGTCACCGACCTCATCCTCAACATCAAGAGCCTGGTCGTCTCCTCGGAGCACGACGAGCCCGTCGTGATGTACCTGCGCAAGCAGGGCCCCGGCCTGGTCACGGCCGCGGACATCGCGCCGCCCGCCGGTGTCGAGGTGCACAACCCGGACCTGGTCCTGGCCACGCTGAACGGCAAGGGCAAGCTGGAGATGGAGCTGACCGTCGAGCGCGGTCGCGGCTACGTCTCCGCCGTGCAGAACAAGCAGGTCGGCCAGGAGATCGGCCGTATCCCGGTCGACTCGATCTACTCGCCGGTGCTCAAGGTGACGTACAAGGTCGAGGCCACGCGTGTCGAGCAGCGCACCGACTTCGACAAGCTGATCGTCGACGTCGAGACCAAGCAGGCCATGCGTCCGCGTGACGCGATGGCGTCGGCGGGCAAGACCCTCGTCGAGCTGTTCGGCCTGGCGCGCGAGCTGAACGTCGACGCCGAGGGCATCGACATGGGCCCGTCCCCGACGGACGCCGCGCTCGCCGCCGATCTGGCGCTGCCGATCGAGGAGCTGGAGCTGACGGTCCGCTCCTACAACTGCCTGAAGCGCGAGGGCATCCACTCCGTGGGCGAGCTGGTGGCCCGCTCGGAGGCGGACCTGCTGGACATCCGCAACTTCGGCGCGAAGTCCATCGACGAGGTCAAGGCGAAGCTCGCCGGCATGGGCCTGGCCCTCAAGGACAGCCCGCCCGGATTCGACCCGACCGCCGCCGCCGACGCCTTCGGCGCGGACGACGACGCGGACCAGGGCTTCGTGGAGACCGAGCAGTACTGAGGCCGCCAGCGGCCCGCTGACGGGTTCGGGGCCACGCGGCCCCGGACCCGCCGCACGCTCCGGTTGGGCGTCCGCCCAACCGGCCTGACACCGGTACCTGATACGGCCGGTGCAGAGAACAAGGAGAAGCAAGATGCCGAAGCCCACGAAGGGCGCCCGTCTGGGCGGCAGCGCCTCGCACCAGAAGGCGATGCTGGGGAACCTGGCGACCAGCCTTTTCGAGCACGGCCGCATCACCACGACCGAGGCCAAGGCCCGCCGCCTGCGCCCGTTCGCGGAGCGTCTGATCACCAAGGCGAAGAAGGGCGACCTGCACAACCGTCGCCAGGTCATGCAGACGGTGCTCGACAAGAGCGTCGTGCACACCCTCTTCACCGAGATCGGCCCGCGCTACGAGAACCGGCCGGGCGGCTACACCCGTATCACCAAGATCGGTCCGCGCCGCGGGGACAACGCCCCCATGGCCGTGATCGAGCTGGTGGAGGCCCTGACCGTGCAGCAGCAGGCGGTCGGCGAGGCCGAGGCCGCGACGAAGCGCACGGCCAAGGACAAGGCGGGCGACGAGGCCGCGGCGGACCTGAAGAAGGACGCCGCCGCCGACGAGGCCGCCGAGTCGACCGACGCCGAGGGTTCCTCGGACGAGGCGAAGGACGCGAAGGACGCCTGACCGTCCCGTGTCCGCGCCGGAGGCCGGGTCCGCTCCCCAGGGAGCCGGGCCCGGCCTCCGCCGTTCCCGTGGGGTGAGAGGATCGGTCGCGTGAGTGACGAGGTGGAGCCCGGTCTCGTACGGGTGCGACTGGACCTTTCGTACGACGGCGCGGGCTTCTCCGGCTGGGCGCGTCAGCGCAACCGCCGTACCGTCCAGGAGGAGTTGGAGGAGGCGCTGCGCGTGGTCCTGCGCCTGGACGCGTCCCCGGACCTGACGGTCGCGGGCCGTACGGACGCGGGGGTGCACGCGCGCGGGCAGGTGGCGCACGTGGACCTGCCGGAGGCCGTGTGGGCGGAGCAGGGCGGGCAGTTGCGCCGCAGGCTGGCGGGGCGGCTGCCGATGGACGTACGGGTGCACCGGGTCGCCGAGGCGCCCGCGCACTTCAACGCCCGCTTCTCCGCGGTGTGGCGGCGCTACGCGTACCGCGTCTGCGACCACCCGGCCGGGGTCGACCCGCTGCTGCGGGGCCATGTGCTGTGGCACAACTGGCCGTTGGATCTGGACGCGATGAACGCCGCCGCCGAACGCCTCCTGGGTGAGCACGACTTCGCGGCCTTCTGCAAGCGGCGCGAGGGCGCCACCACGATCCGTACGCTGCGCGCGCTGCGCTGGGAACGCCGTACGGACGGGGTGCTGGAGGCGACGGTGCGGGCGGACGCGTTCTGCCACAACATGGTGCGGGCGCTGGTCGGCGCGATGCTGTTCGTCGGTGACGGGCACCGCCCGGCGACGTGGCCGCGCGAGGTGCTGGCGGCGGGCGTACGGGACTCGGCGGTGCAGGTCGTACGGCCGCACGGGCTGACGCTGGAAGAGGTCGGCTACCCGGCGGACGGGGAGCTGGCGGCGCGGAACGCGGCGGCGCGGAACAGGCGGGTGCTGCCGCTGGAGCCGGTGGCGGGACCGGGCGGCGGCGGTACGGGCGCTGGCGCGGGCTGCTGCTGAGCGACGGGCCGTACGCGGGGGCCGTACGCGCGGCGGGTGCCCGTACGGCGGGCGGTCAGCGCGCGGCGTCCGCGGCGGACTGGTCCTTGCCGCGCTGGAGGATGCGCTCGTAGCCGTACGCGGAGCCGTCGAGGGCGGCCTGCTTGGCGGGCTCGTCGGCGTCGCCCGCCGGTTTGCCGTCGGTGTGGCCCGCGATGGTGAAGAAGGCGTACCGGCCGAGGGAGTTGACGGTCGTACGGCAGGTCACGCTGCGGCAGAAGTCCTTCACGTTGCCGCCGGGCAGGGACGCGACGTTCGGCTGGTAGCCGCTCTTCACGGCCGCCGCGTCGGCCTTCGAGTCGAAGACGCCGACGCCGAGGGTGAACGCGAGGCCCTGCCGTACGTACGTGGCGCGCAGGAACCGCTGGCAGTCGTTGGCCGCCAGCACCGGGCGGAGGCCGCCGATGGCGCCGGGCGCGCACTCCGGGGAGGCGTCGGTCGAGACACGGGCGTACCGGCGGCCGTCGACGGCGGCTATCTCGTCCGGGAACAGGGTCTTCTCGGTGAGCGGCGCGGTGTCCTTGCGCGGGTCGTTCAGGAAGTCCTGCGGCGGCGCGGGCGGGCGGTCCTCCTTGAAGGACGGCTCGGGCTGGCCGGGCCCCTCGGAGGGCTTCTCCGGGCTCGGAAGCGAACTCGACGCGTCGTCCCCGGAGTCGTCGCCCCCGCCCGCCACCGCCACGGCGACGATCCCGGCGACCGCGACCGTGGCCAGCGCACCGGCGCCGACCAGCACCCGGCGTCTGCGACGGCTGTGCCGACGCGCCGACTCGTCGGCGAGCGCCGCCCAGTCGGGCGTGGGTCCGCCCCCGTTCCCCGGGCCCCACTCGGGACCCCCCTGCCCAAAGCTCATATCTCGCATCCTAGACGGCCCCGGGAGCCGCAAGGCGGCCCCGTCGCCGCCCTGTTACCGGGGTGCGCGGCCCACCGTTACCCGCCGTACGGGGGCGGGGGACGGGCCGCCGCGGACGACCCCGTACGGCACCTCCCCCCGCGCGGTGCGCGACGTGGTGCGGAGGGACGCCGGAAACGGTTTGGCGGGGCGCCCGGCCGCGGGGAGAATCCGGCCCATGGGACACGTCGAAGCGGCACACCTGGAGTACTTCCTTCCGGACGGCCGCGCGCTGCTCCACGACGTCTCCTTCCGCGTGGGCGAGGGCGCGTCCGTCGCCCTCGTCGGCGCGAACGGCGCGGGCAAGACGACGCTGCTGCGCCTCGTCACGGGCGAACTCGCCCCGGAGAGCGGGTCGGTGACGGTCAGCGGCGGCCTCGGGGTGATGCCGCAGTTCGTGGGCTCCGTACGGGACGAGCGGACCGTACGGGACCTGCTGGTGTCCGTCGCCCAGCCGCGCATCCGCACCGCCGCGCGCGCGGTGGACGAGGCGGAGCTGGCGATGATGACGCGGGACGACGAGGCGGCGCAGCTCCAGTACGCGCAGGCGCTGGCCGACTGGGCGGAGGCGCGCGGGCACGAGGCCGAGACGCTGTGGGACACGTGCACCGTACGGGCGCTCGGGGTGCCGTACGAGAAGGCGCAGTGGCGGCAGGTGCGGACGCTGTCCGGGGGCGAGCAGAAGCGGCTCGTGCTGGAGGCGCTGCTGCGCGGCACGGACGAGGTGCTGCTGCTGGACGAGCCCGACAACTACCTGGACGTGCCCGGGAAGCGCTGGCTGGAGGGGCAGCTGCGGGAGACCCGCAAGACGGTGCTGTTCGTCTCGCACGACCGGGAGTTGCTGGCGCGCGCCGCCGACCGGATCATCAGTGTGGAGCCGGGCCCGGCGGGCAGCGACGTGTGGGTGCACGGCGCGGGCTTCGCCACGTACCACGAGGCGCGGAAGGAGCGCTTCCTGCGCTTCGAGGAATTGCGCCGCCGCTGGGACGAGCAGCACGCGCAACTGCGGGCGCTGGTGCAGCGGATGAAGCAGAAGGCGGCCAACAACTCCGACATGGCGTCGCGTTACCGCGCCGCGCAGACCCGGCTGCGGAAGTTCGAGGAGGCGGGGCCGCCGCAGGAGCCGCCGCGCGAGCAGGACATCCGGATGCGGCTGCGCGGCGGGCGTACGGGCGTCCGGGCGGTGACGTGTGAGGGCCTCGAACTGACGGGTCTGATGCGGCCGTTCGACCTGGAGGTGTACTACGGCGAGCGGGTCGCGGTGCTCGGCTCCAACGGCTCCGGCAAGTCGCACTTCCTGCGGCTGCTGGCGAGCGGCGCGCCGGGGGAGACCGGCGGCGGGCCGGGCGCCGGGGAGGCGGTCCCGCACACCGGGACGTGGAAGCTGGGCGCGCGCGTGGTCCCCGGCCACTTCGCGCAGACGCACGCGCACCCGGAGCTGGCGGGTCGTACGCTCCTGGACATCCTGTGGCTCGACCACGCCCGCGCGCGCGGGACGGCGATGAACACGCTGCGCCGGTACGAGCTGACGCAGCAGGCGGAGCAGCCGTTCGGCAAGCTGTCGGGCGGGCAGCAGGCGCGCTTCCAGATCCTGCTGCTGGAGCTGTCGGGCGCCACCGCGCTGCTGCTGGACGAGCCGACGGACAACCTGGACCTGGAGAGCGCGGAGGCGCTCCAGGAAGGGCTGGAGGCGTTCGAGGGCACGGTGTTGGCGGTGACGCACGACCGGTGGTTCGCGCGGTCCTTCGACCGGTTCCTGGTGTTCGGCGCGGACGGGCGCGTACGGGAGGTGCCGGAGGCCGTGTGGGACGAGGGGCGCGTCGCGCGGGACCGTACGGGCTGACGTACGCGGGCGGGGCGGGAGGCGGCCGGGGGCCGGTTTTGACCGGCGTGCGGCGCGCCGGGTATCCTGCTGGTTCGTTATGTGTATTGGCTTGCTCATTCTCACGTGAGGGGCCCTTACACCGGCCCACCGGCCGGTCACCAGTGATCAGCACTCGGTTGCGTCACCGAGGTGCGGTCAATGCTGTCGTGATCTGCGGGCGGCCTTGTCAGGACCCTGTCCCTCGGGCCACTCGGCATGGGGGCTCCATCACTGTAGAGAAGAAGCGAAGGCTACGACCGTGCGTACGTTCAGCCCAAAGCCCGGCGATGTCCAGCGCCAGTGGCACGTCATCGACGCGCAGGATGTCGTCCTGGGCCGTCTGGCGACCCAGGCCGCCACCCTTCTCCGGGGCAAGCACAAGCCGGTGTACGCGCCTCACGTCGACACCGGTGACTTCGTCATCGTCATCAACGCCGACAAGGTGCACCTCTCCGGTAACAAGCGGACCCAGAAGCTGGCCTACCGGCACTCCGGTTACCCGGGCGGTCTGCGTTCCGTCCGCTACGACGAGCTGCTGGCGAAGAACCCGGAGAAGGCCGTCGAGAAGGCCGTCAAGGGCATGCTCCCGAAGAACACCCTCGGCCGGCAGATGCTCTCGAAGCTGAAGGTCTACTCGGGCGACCAGCACCCGCACGCCGCCCAGCAGCCCGTCCCGTTCGAGATCAGCCAGGTCGCGCAGTAGTTCCGGCCACCACCTAAGACGAAGAGAAACCAGGAGCATTCGTGGCCGAGACCACCGCCGAGACGCCCGTCGCCGACGAGAACGTCGCCGAGGACGTCCAGGAGTACACGACCGAGACCCCCGACGCGCCGGAGGAGTACACCTCCGAGTCCCTCGCGTCCCGCTTCGGTGACCCGCAGCCCGCCGCGGGCACCGGTCGCCGCAAGAACGCCATCGCCCGCGTGCGCATCGTGCCGGGCAGCGGCAAGTGGAAGATCAACGGCCGCACCCTGGAGGGGTACTTCCCCAACAAGGTGCACCAGCAGGAGGTCAACGAGCCCTTCAAGGTGCTCGAGCTGGACGACCGTTACGACGTCGTCGCCCGTATCGCGGGTGGCGGCATCTCCGGCCAGGCCGGTGCGCTGCGCCTCGGTGTGGCCCGCGCGCTGAACGAGGCGGACGTGGACAACAACCGCGGCCCCCTCAAGAAGGCCGGGTTCCTGACCCGCGACGCCCGCGCCGTCGAGCGCAAGAAGGCCGGTCTGAAGAAGGCCCGTAAGGGCACGCAGTACAGCAAGCGCTGACCCTGGCGCCGGCTGGCTGCCGCATGCCGATTCTGTGGTGACGCCCTGGCGACACGTTACGTGTCGCCAGGGCGTTCGCTTTGTACGTTGAGGGAATCCGGAAACCTTCCGGTGTCCGCGCGATTCGGAGGAACGACCAGTGGCACGACTCTTCGGTACGGACGGTGTGCGCGGCGTGGCCAACGGCGGTCTGACGGCCGAGATGACTCTCGGCCTGTCCGTCGCCGCGGCCCACGTGCTCGCCGAGGCGGGCACGTTCGAGGGGCACCGCCCGGTCGCGGTCGTCGGACGGGACCCGCGCGCGTCCGGGGAGTTCCTGGAGGCCGCCGTGGTGGCGGGCCTGGCCAGCGCCGGTGTCGACGTGCTGCGGGTGGGCGTGCTGCCGACGCCCGCGGTGGCGTACCTGACCGGTTCGCTCGGCGCGGACCTCGGCGTGATGCTGTCCGCCAGCCACAACCCGATGCCGGACAACGGCATCAAGTTCTTCGCGCGCGGCGGCCACAAGCTCGCGGACGAGCTGGAGGACCGGATCGAGCACACGTACCGGGAGCACGAGGGCGGTCGCCCCTGGGACCGTCCGACGGGCGCCGGGGTGGGGCGCGTACGCGACTACGACGAGGGCTTCGACAACTACGTGGCGCACCTCGTCGGCGTCCTGCCGAACCGGCTCGACGGGCTCAGCGTCGTCATCGACGGCGCGCACGGCGCGGCGGCCCGGGTGTCCCCGGAGGCGTTCGCGCGGGCGGGCGCGGCCGTGACGACGGTCGGTACGGAGCCCGACGGGCTGAACATCAACGACGGCTGCGGCTCCACCCACCTCGACGTGCTGCGCGCGGCCGTCGTCGAGCACGGCGCCGACCTGGGGGTCGCGCACGACGGCGACGCGGACCGCTGCCTCGCGGTCGACGCCGAGGGCAACGAGATCGACGGCGACCAGATCCTCGCCGTACTCGCCGTGGCCATGCGGGACGCCGGGGCGCTGCGGAAGAACACCGTCGTGGCCACCGTGATGTCCAACCTCGGCTTCAAGCTGGCCATGGGCCGCGAGGGCGTGGAGCTGCTCCAGACGGCGGTCGGGGACCGGTACGTGCTGGAGGAGATGAAGCGCGGCGGCTACTCGCTCGGCGGCGAGCAGTCCGGCCACGTCATCGCACTGGACCACGCGACGACCGGCGACGGCACCCTCACCGGCCTGATGCTGGCCGCCCGCGTCGCGGCCACCGGCCGTTCGCTCGCGGAGCTGGCGGGCGTGATGGAGCGGCTGCCGCAGGTGCTGATCAACGTGCCGGACGTGGACCGTACGCGCGTCGACACCTCCGCCGAGCTGGCCGCCGCGGTCGCGGAGGCGGAGCGGGAGCTGGGCGAGACCGGCCGCGTGCTGCTGCGCCCGTCGGGCACGGAGCCGCTGGTACGGGTCATGGTGGAGGCCGCCGAGACCGAACTGGCGCGGTCGGTCGCGGACCGGCTGGCGGACGTGGTGAAGCGGGTGCTCGGCTGACGGGCGTGCGCCGCTGACGGGCGGCGGGTACGGAGCGCTGGTACGGGGCGCCGCGGCCGTACGGCACCGGCCCGTGGCGCGTCACGGGCCGGTGAAGCCGATGACCCGCCGCCAGCTCAGCTCGTGCACCCCGTCGCCGTCCTCCCGCCGGAAGACGACCCGCTGGCCGCTCCAGGAGAAGCGCGTCCACGCGAACCCGTCGTCGTGCCACACGCGGCGCGTGTCCCAGTCGTCGAGGTCGCCGGTCCCGACGGCGACGACCACCACCTCGGGCGGGGAGTCGGCGTAGCAGCCGGGCGGGTGGTCCGCGACGACGGCCACGGTGTTCCGGTACGTGCTGAGCCGTACGCCGCACTCGTCGTCCCCGGGTCCGCCGTACAGCACCTTCGGCGCCGACCACGCGTCGTCCCCGGCGTCCGCGCCGTCCCGGTGCCGTTCGACCAGGCCCCGCTGCGTCCAGCGCACCGAGACCTGCCGACCGTCCGCCAGCTCGATCGGCCCGTCCGTCCCGTACGCCGTCGCGTCCGGCGTCTCGATGGGCCACTCCACGCACCCGTACCACGCTCCCGCGACGGCGAGCGTCAGGGCGGCGGTCGCCAGGGCCCGCCTCGTCCGCCTCCGCATACCGCCGTCCCCCGCCCCCGCCCTCGCCGTGCCGTACGGGGAGGACGGACGTACGCGCCGCCCGGTTCCGCGGCGTGCCGTACGGGCGGCCCGGGGGCGTCAGAGCTTGCGCAGCGACAGCCGCTCCACCTTGTGGTCCGGCCCCTTGTGCAGCTGGAGGGTGGCGCGACCGCGCGTGGGGGCGATGTTCTCGCTGAGGTTGGGCTGGTTGATGGTGCGCCAGGTGTTCCGCGCGTACTCCAGGGCCTCGTCCTCGGACACCTGCGTGTACTTCCGGAAGTACGACGCCGGGTCCTGGAACGCGGTCGCGCGCAACGCCCGGAAGCGGTCCAGGTACCAGCCCTGGATGTCGTCGATGCGCGCGTCCACGTACACGGAGAAGTCGAAGTAGTCCGACAGCGCCAGCCGGGTGCGGCCGTCCTGGCCGGGCATCGCGGGCTGGAGCACGTTCAGCCCCTCGACGATCAGGATGTCCGGGCGGTCCACCGTGAGGCGTTCGCCCGGCACGATGTCGTAGATCAGGTGCGAGTAGACGGGCGCGGAGACGCGTGCCTTGCCGGACTTCACGTCGGCCACGAAGCGGATCAGCGCGCGCCGGTCGAACGACTCGGGGAAGCCCTTGCGCGCCATCAGGCCGCGCCGGTGCAGCTCCGCGTTGGGCAGCAGGAAGCCGTCCGTGGTGACCAGCTCCACGTGCGGGTGCTCCGGCCACTGGGCGAGCAGCGCCCGCAGCAGCCGCGAGACGGTCGACTTGCCGACGGCGACGCTGCCCGCGACGCCGATGACGAACGGCGTGCCGCGCTGCGCGCCACCGTTCCCGGCGTCCCCGAGGAACGTGCTGACGGCGCCGCGCAGGCCGTGCGTGGCGCCGACGTAGAGGTTGAGGAGCCGGGACAGCGGCAGGTAGACGTCCCGGACCTCGTCGAGGTCTATCACGTCACCGAGGCCGCGCAGCTGCTCGACCTCGTCGGCGGTGAGCGCCAGGGGAGTGCGTTCGCGCAGGGCGCTCCACTCGCTGCGGGACAGGTCGACGTACGGCTTCGCCGTCCTGGCGGGCTTCGCCGTCCGGGGCGTACGGGCCGATCCGGCCGAACTGGTCGTGCTGGCGGTTTTCGAGGGCACGTTCCCATTCTGCGCGGGCCGCGCGGACGTTCCCTGCCGGGGTGCCCCGAGCGGGCACGGGCCTGCGGCCTGGGCGTACGCGGCGGGTGTGCGGGGGCGGGCGCTCCGGCTGTGCGCGGGGGGCGGGGAAAGAGCGGGGAAAGAGTGCGGAAAAGGTGTACGCGGGGGTGTACGCGGCCGGGGCCCGGGGTCTAGGTTCCGTCGGACGCGCCGCCGATCCATGGGGGGACCATGGCATCACTGCTCGCACGCATCCGGCGGGGCCGCGCAGCCCCGCCCTTACCCGCGCCCGCCCCCGCGCCGCCGCCCGCCCCGTACGCGCCCGCGCGCCGCCGCGGCCGTACGCAGGAGGAGATCGCGGCGGAGCTGCCGGACGACGACCTGCGGGAGGACCTGGGGGAGTCGCTGGACCTGTACGTGCTGGGGAGCAAGCCGCGGTGCGAGGAGGCGGAGTACCTGGAGCTGCTGCGCGACGCCATCGACCGCATGGAGGACGAGCGCTGAGACGCCGCCCGCGTACGGCGGTGAGCGTCGCTCGTACGACAGCCCCCGCCAGGTCCGTACCAGCCGGGCACGGCGGGGCGCGGGGCGGGCGACGGGCCGTCGTAGGCTGCGCGCATGTGCGGAATCGTCGGTTACGTGGGAGGGCAGTCCGCCCTCGATGTGGTCATCGCCGGGCTGCGGCGGCTGGAGTACCGGGGCTACGACTCGGCCGGGGTCGCCGTCCTCGCCGACGGCGGGCTGGCGGCGGCCAAGAAGGCCGGGAAGCTCGCCAACCTGGAGAAGGAGCTGCTCGAACGCCCCCTGCCCAGCGGGCAGACGGGCCTCGGCCACACCCGTTGGGCCACCCACGGCGCCCCCAACGACGCGAACGCGCATCCGCACCTGGACAACTCCGGCCGCGTCGCCGTCGTCCACAACGGCATCATCGAGAACTTCGCCGCCCTGCGCGCCGAGTTGGCGGAACGCGGCCACGCGCTGTCGTCGCAGACCGACACCGAGGTCACCGCCCACCTGCTCGCCGAGAGCTACTCCGCCTGCGGCGACCTCGCGGAGGCGATGCGCCAGGTGTGCCGCCGCCTCGACGGCGCCTTCACCCTGGTCGCCGTCGCCGCCGACGACCCGGACGTGGTCGTCGGCGCCCGCCGCAACTCGCCGCTGGTCGTGGGCGTCGGTGAGGGCGAGAACTTCCTCGCGTCCGACGTGGCCGCGTTCATCGCCCACACCCGCGAGGCCATCGAACTGGGCCAGGACCAGGTCGTGGAGCTGCGCCGGGACGGGGTCCGGGTGACCGACTTCGACGGCGTACCGGCGGACGTCCGTACGTACCACGTCGACTGGGACGCCTCCGCCGCCGAGAAGGGCGGCTACGACTACTTCATGCTCAAGGAGATCGCCGAGCAGCCGAAGGCCGTCGCGGACACCCTGCTCGGGCGCATCGACGCCACCGGATCGCTGACGCTCGACGAACTCCGCCTGCCCGGCTCGGAGTTGCGGGAGATCGACAAGGTCGTGATCGTGGCGTGCGGCACCGCGTTCCACGCCGGGATGATCGCCAAGTACGCGATCGAGCACTGGACGCGGATGCCGTGCGAGACGGAGCTGGCGAGCGAGTTCCGCTACCGGGACCCGATCCTCGACAGCCGCACCCTGGTCATCGCCGTCAGCCAGTCCGGCGAGACGATGGACACCCTGATGGCGCTGCGGCACGCGCGGGAACAGGGCGCGAAGGTGCTCGCCATCTGCAACACCAACGGCTCCACCATCCCCCGCGAGTCCGACGCCGTGCTCTACACGCACGCCGGGCCGGAGGTCGCCGTCGCCTCCACCAAGGCGTTCCTCACCCAGCTCGTCGCCTGCTACCTCGTGGCGCTCTACCTCGGCCAGGTGCGCGGCACCAAGTGGGGCGACGAGGTCCGCGCCGTGATCCGGGAACTGTCCGAGATCGGTACGCAGGTGGAGCAGGTCCTCGACACCATGGAGCCCGTACGGGAGTTGGCGCGCGGGCTCGCCCACAAGGACACCGTGCTGTTCCTCGGGCGGCACGTCGGCTACCCGGTCGCCCTGGAGGGCGCCCTCAAGCTCAAGGAACTCGCGTACATGCACGCCGAGGGCTTCGCGGCGGGCGAGCTGAAGCACGGGCCGATCGCGCTGATCGAGGACGACGTGCCGGTGGTGGTGGTCGTACCGTCGCCGCGGGGGCGCTCCGTACTCCACGACAAGATCGTCTCCAACATCCAGGAGATCCGCGCGCGCGGCGCCCGCACCATCGTGATCGCGGAACGCGGCGACGAGGCCGTACGGGAGTACGCGGACCACCTCATCGAGGTCCCGCCCACCCCGACGCTCCTCCAACCGCTCGTCGCCACCGTGCCGTTGCAGGTCTTCGCCTGCGAACTGGCCACGGCCCGCGGCAACGAGGTCGACCAGCCGCGCAACCTCGCCAAGTCGGTGACGGTGGAGTGACGGGCGGACTGCCGGTGCTGGCGGTGGCGGCGGCTCCGTCGGCCCCGGTGGTGGCGCGGTGATCGTCGGGGTCGGCATCGACGTCGCGGAGATCGACCGCTTCGCGGCGGCCCTCGACCGTACGCCGCAACTCGCGGAGCGACTGTTCGTACCGGCCGAACTCCACCTCCCCGGCGGCGAACGGCGCGGCCCCGCCTCCCTCGCCGCCCGCTTCGCGGCGAAGGAGGCCCTGGCGAAGGCGCTGGGCGCGCCGAAGGGCCTGCGCTGGACGGACGCGGAGATCACCACGGAGGACTCGGGCCGCCCCGTCCTCCACGTACGCGGCACGGTCGCGGCCCGCGCCACGGCCCTCGGCGTCCGCCACTGGCACGTCTCGCTCAGCCACGACGCGGGCGTGGCGTCGGCGGTGGTCATCGCGGAGGCGTGACGGGGACGGCGCTTCGGTGCCACTCTGAGCTAGCGACGCCAGAGGACGCGCGCGCGGCGCTCGCTGCCGTAGCCCAAGCCGTGCCGGTAGATCTCGGCCACCCAGTATCGGCCGTCGCTGCCCCGTGCGAATACTCCGGAGTCCACGAGAAAGTCTGCCTGCTGGACCGAGATGTTCACTTCCTCCAATTCGAAAGGAACGTTTACGGGTTGATTGACCTGTTGAAGCTTGGTTAGCAGGTCGCCGACTTCTTGGTTCTCCTGTTGGATCGCGTCGATTTTATTCTTGCTGCACGCTAGCAAGGCCCTCCGCATGGCCCCAGGAACCAAGACGCGGTCTTCCCATGTTTTCTGGGGAATCGACAACTGTGCTGCTTCGGAAAGAAAAACGACCACGTCTCTGGCCTGCACTTGATCGTTGAAATCTCCGAGGGCGGCGGGGACCCAGAGGTGGGAGCGTGCTTCTTTGGATTTTTCCGTTCCCATCTTCCACCCCCAGACGGGAATGAGAGTGTTCACGAGCTCCTCGGAGGACAGCTCGGTGATACGGGATTCGTTTACGGGATTGGGCAGCGCATCGGCGTGTGCTGTCACCCACAGGGCGAGCCGCAGGGCCTCGTCCTTGTCCCACCGCAATGCATAGGGTTCATAACGGGCCAGCAGTTGCTCGCTGTTCTGGCGAACTGCCCGGGCTACGAGGTCTTGCCGCACAAATACAACGAGCCCAAACGGGTGCCCTCGCAGCGAGCGCAGCCATGCCAGGACGTCGATCAGCAGCACGCGTAGTGCAGTGCGCTTGGATTCGTCATCGAGCGACTGCAACAGGTCTTCGAGCCCGTCGATGACGAAAACTGCTCGTGCCCGCTTACCAAGGTCGGTGAGGGCCGATTCTGCATCGCCGTGATCTGGTGTTTGCACGCCTGCTGCGGTCGCCAAGCACTCCAGCCACAACTGTCGCCAGCGAAGCTCGTCCCTGTCGTCGATATTCGTAAGGCCCGTTTTGAGTTTGTCTTGGATTTCCAGAGAAGTGGCACCTTGGCCGGGCTCGCCGCTGTGGCGGTATACGAAGGCGTCCCGCAGGTCCTGCGTTGTCAGCTCGTCGGACTCAAGGTTGTCCGACTCGAGTACCGGGACGACGGGCGCTGATAGCTGGACACCTTCGATTCCTGACTGTTGGGCGAATTTGTCCCAGGACTGGGCCGCGCATGCTTTTGCGTACATGAAGGTCTTACCTGATCCCTTGGCGCCTGCTACCAAGGTCAAAGGGGGCTCTGTGCGATGGTCTCCCAGGAGCCTGCGCAATGGATCAGTGACAAGAAATCCGCTGGCCGAAGACATGCCTTCACGTTCGGCGTAGATGAACCTTCGTGAAATATCCGCCAGTCGACGGCGGAGGGAAGGAAGGTCAATCGCTTTCTCTTCCACTTCGATCTTTGGTGAGGACGAAGGTGCAAGTGTGGGCAGGATTGGTTCCAGGCTGTCGGCAACTCTGCTGGTCTCCAGCACTCGCATCACGGCGTCCCAGGAGGATGGGAGCGCGAGCAGTTCCTCCCGAAACGGGCTGAGTAGCGGTTGGGAGAAGATCTCGGTGTCTACGTCGCTGGTGCCCTCGGCGGGCTCGGGTTCAGAGCTGTCCTCTGACCGTCGGAGAGAGGCGAGTAGCGCGTTCCCAAGCGTTCTGCGCGCTTTTACGGCTTGATCTTCGTGTACGTCTTGACGGTACTGCGTGATGATCACGGAACTTGCCGGATCGATTCCCTGCAGCGTCGGTGCTCGATGCCCCAGTTGCCGAAGGAGTCGTTCCGTTCCTGCCAAGGACTGGTGACTCAACGTGGTCACGAAAACGCGCTGTACCCGGGGATCGAGCAGCACGGGAGCTGACAACTCAGTGGCTCCCGCGCGCAGGTCCATGACGATCGTGTCCGCGCCTACGCGCTCGGCGAGTGCTGCGAGTGCTTCAGTGAGAAAGTAGGGGGAACGACCCGGTGTCAGCAGGTCCGCTGGATCGATTCTCGGTGGGCCGAGTAGCGGCCTTCGACTAGTGGGGACCACTGTCACGCGTCCGCCGCTGCTGTACCGCCCGACCTGTTGGTTCGGCAGGTAAGCTGCGGCAATTTCCACGGCTGAGGTCCAGCCGCCGTCTTCGGAACCCTGCAGCAGCGCCAGCAGATCTTCGTAACAGAAGTCGAGCTGCCCCCCTTGGGCCCGGTGCATCCAAGTGATGCCGGGAGCCTCCAGGTCCGCATCGATCAACAGGACGCTTCCGCCGCGCTGTGCGACGGCGTCGGCCATGGCTAGCGCGTGGACCGTGCGTCCGACGCCGCCCTTGAAGGACTGGAACGCTACGAGTTGCACGTCGTTGGCGAAGGTCTCGCCAGCCGGCCTTTCCAGCGGGTGGGCCAGGTGCGGCGTGATGTGCTTCTCTCTCAGCAACGGGATGCGTCGCGGGTGGCCTTCCTCGCCCGAGGACTGGCTCACTGTCACGGGCAGCCCGACCACTTCAGTTGTCTGCGGATCGTCAAGCACCAGAATCAAGGTGTCATCGCGCCAGTCAGCCGATCCGGTGCCGAAAGCCTCGTTCAGCCAGCGTTTCACCTGATCGACGTCGGTACCCGGCTTCACCACGACCTCCAGGCAGTCCCACCAGCCGTCGGCGGCGAGCAGCCAGTGGGGCCACCGGTCAGCCATGGCCAGGAGCGCCAAGTGCTCTTCCACGTCCACCCATGTAAAGAGGTGCTCAGGAGGAGCCAGCCCTTCGAGGGCAACGATTTCAGCCACGACCGCGTACTCCTATTACTTGTCCTGCTCGCACCAGCTGATCAGGGCACGAAGCGCTTCTTGAGCTGCTTTTTCATCCGAGGCGTCGAGTTTCGCGCCATATCGCCACGCCTGATGCAGATCGGCCAGCGCGATGGTGCTGTGCGTGGCTTGTTGCATTTTGCAGGTCTGGAGCCGCTCCAGTCGGTCACTCAGGGGTCGAGGAAGACGTAGTTCCTTTGCGATTCGCCGAAGGTCATGAGTGGCCTCCAGAGCTCCGGAGTCGCGGCTTCCGCGTCGCTCGAGAAGTCATTCCTTGAGCCCGCACTCGGCCGCGTAGAACAAGAGGAGACAGACAGTGGCGACGTCTCCGAGGGACTCGTCAGAGTCGATTGAATCCGCAGATTCTCGCAGCTGGTCGCGCCTCCTCCGGAGCGCTTTGACCCCCACCTGAAGCACCATGGCGCCATCCTGCCACCGTCAGGGGGCATTGGAGCGCTGTTCATGCAGAAGGGGCACCTGGTGCGTACCCGGTACGAGGGCGGTGCCAGGGAGTCGAGCCCGGTCTGCTTTCTGTTCCGCGCCCCCGAGGATCAGCAAGCACCTCCGTACGGTGGCTGAGCGGGAAGCCGGACGTGGGTCCCGGCTCTGCGACACCGGCTTGAGGAGAGCCGTGCTCTCCCCCCTCACCCCAGTCGTCGCGCCGCCGCGGCCCAGGAGTGGCGGTCACGGGTCGGGGTGTGGTGGCGGAGGGGGAGGGTGGTGCGGAGGGAGGTGCGGAGGGAGGGGAGGGGGCCGTGCAGGGTGCCCGCCGCGCGGGCCTGTACGAGGACGTTGCCCAGCGCCGCCGCCTCCGCCGGTCCCGCCACGACGGGCAACCCGCAGGCGTCCGCGGTGAGTTGGCACAGCAGCTCGTTCCGGGCGCCGCCGCCGACGACGTGCACCGTGTCGACGTCGCGCCCCGTCAGCCGCTGCGCGTCGGTGACGGCGCGGCGGTGGGCGAGGGCCAGGGAGTCGAGGACGCAGCGGGTGTGTTCGGCGGGTGCGCGCGGCTCCGGCTGGCCCGTGCGGCGGCAGGCCGCCGCCAGCCGTTCCGGCATGCCGCCCGGGGCGAGGAACGCCGGGTCGCCCGCGTCGACCACCGACCGCAGCGGCGGCGTACGGGCGGCCTCCCGCAGCAGCGTGTCGAGGTCGTGCGGGTGCCCTTCCGTCTCCCAGGTGCGCAGGCACTCCTGGAGGAGCCAGAGGCCCATGATGTTGCGGAGGTAGCGGACGGTGCCGTCGACGCCCAGTTCGTTGGTGAAGTTGGCGCGGCGGCCCTCCTCGGTGACGACGGGCGCGTCGAGTTCGACTCCGGCGAGGGACCAGGTGCCGGTGGCGATGTACGCGAAGCGGTCGCCGTCCGCCGGTACGGCCGCGACCGCCGACGCGGTGTCGTGCGAGCCGACGACGGTGAGCGGTACGGGCGGCCCGTCCGCCGCGAGCCCGGCCTCCGCCCGTACGTCCGGGAGGAGTTCGCCGCCGTGGTCGCCGGGGAGGCGCAGCGGGGGGAAGAGGGCGGGGTCGATGCCGAGGGCGGTGGTGACCGTACGGGACCAGTCGCGGGTACGGGGGTCGATGAGCTGGGTGGTGGAGGCGTTGGTGAGTTCGGTGCCGCGTTCGCCGGTGAGCCAGTACGCGAGGAGGTCGGGGATGAGCAACAGGTGCGCGGCGGCGGCGAGTTGGGCGCTGTGGCGGGCGGCGGTGAGCTGGTAGACGGTGTTGAACGGGAGGTGCTGGAGCCCGGTGGCGGCGTACAGCTCGGCGGGCGGCAGGACCCGTGCGACCTCCTCGGCGGCGCCGTCCGTACGGGCGTCGCGGTAGTGCACGGGGTTGCCGAGGAGGGCGCCGTCGGCGTCGAGGAGGCCGTAGTCGACGGCCCAGGAGTCGATGCCGACGGACGCGACGGGCCCGGCGGCGCGCAGCCCGTCGAGCACGCCGCGGTACAGCGCGAGGACGTCCCAGTGCAGCGTGCCGCCGGCCCGTACGGGCCGGTTGGGGAAGCGGTGGGCCTCGTGGAGCGTCAGGGTGCCGGGCCCCGGCGGGCCGGGCGCGACGCGGCCGGTGATGACGCGCCCGCTGGACGCGCCGAGGTCCACGGCGGCGAAGACGGGCGGTGCGGACGGGGCGGGCGGGCCCGCCGGGGTGACCACGTCCGGCCTCAGCGGAGGAACGCCGCGGCGACGCCCGCGTCCACGGGCAGGTGCGCGCCCGTGGTGTGGGTGAGATCGCCGCCGGTGAGGGCGAAGACGGCGTTCGCGACGTGCTCCGGCAGCACCTCGCGTTTGAGCAGGGTGCGTCCGGCGTAGTACGCGCCCAGCTCCTCCTCCGGCACCCCGTACACCGCCGCGCGCCGCGCGCCCCAGCCGCCCGCGAAGATGCCGGAGCCGCGCACGACGCCGTCCGGGTTGACGCCGTTGACGCGGACGCCGTACGTGCCCAACTCGGCGGCCAGCAGCCGCACCTGGTGCGACTGGTCGGCCTTGGCGGCGCCGTACGCGATGTTGTTGGGTCCGGCGACGACGCCGTTCTTCGACGCGATGTAGACGATGTCGCCGCCCATGCCCTGCGCCACCAGCACGCGGGCCGCCGCGCGCGAGGTGAGGAACGAGCCGCGCGCCATGATGGAGTGCTGCCGGTCCCAGTCCTCGGCGGTGGTCTCCAGCAGCGGCTTGGACAGCGAGATCCCCGCGTTGTTGACGACCAGGTCGACGCCGCCGAAGGCGAGGACGGCCGCCCGCAGTGCCGCCTCGACCTGCTCCTCCTCGGTGACGTCCACGGTGACGGCGACGGCGGTGTCCGGGCCGCCCAGCTCCCCGGCGACCGTACGGGCGCTGTCCGCGTCGCGGTCGGCGACCACCACGCACGCGCCCTCCGCCGCGAGCCGGTGCGCGACGGCCCGGCCGATGCCGGAGCCGCCGCCGGTCACCAGCGCGACGCGGGCGGCGAGCGGCTTGGGCGCGGGGCGGCGGCGCAGTTTGGCCTCCTCCAACTCCCAGTACTCGATGCGGAACTTCTCCGCCTCCTCGATCGGCGCGTACGACGAGACCGCCTCGGCGCCGCGCATGACGTGGATCGCGTTGACGTAGAACTCGCCCGCCACGCGCGCCGTCTGCTTGTCCCGCCCGTACGTGAACATGCCGACGCCCGGCACCAGCACCACCGCCGGGTCGGCGCCGCGCAGGGCGGGGGAGCCGGGGACGGCGTGCCGCTCGTAGTAGGCGCGGTAGTCGGCGCGGTACGCCTCGTGCAGCTCCCGCAGCCGGGCCGCCGTCTCGTCGTACGGGGTGTCGGGCGGCAGGTCGAGGACGAGCGGGCGGACCTTCGTACGGAGGAAGTGGTCCGGGCAGGACGTGCCGAGGGCGGCGAGCCGGGGGTGTTCGGCGCGGGAGACGAAGTCCAGTACGGGCGCGCTGTCCGTGAAGTGCCCGACCTGCGGGTGGTCCGTCGACGCCAGCCCGCGCAGCAACGGCGCGAGGGCGGCGGCGCGTTCGTGGCGCGCGGCCTCGGGCAGCGGCGCGTACCCGGGGAGGACCGGGCCGAACGGCTCGGGCCTGCCGCGTTCCGCGAGGAAGCGTTCGGCGGTACGGATGAGGTGCAGCGAGTTGCGTTCGCACTCCTCGGCGGTGTCGCCCCAGGCGGTGACGCCGTGGCCGCCGAGGACGCAGCCGACGGCGTCCGGGTCGGCGTCGCGTACGGCGGCGATGTCCAGGCCGAGTTGGAAGCCGGGGCGGCGCCAGGGCACCCAGGCGACGGTGCCGCCGAAGCACTCGGCGGTGAGCCGTTCGCCGTCGGCGGCGCAGGCGAGCGCGATGCCGGAGTCCGGGTGCAGGTGGTCGACGTGGGCGGCGTCCAGCAGGCCGTGCATGGCGGTGTCGATGGACGGCGCGGCGCCGGGGCCGCCGGAGACCGCGCCGCGCCCGTACAGGCAGTGGTCGAAGGCGGCGACCATCTCGTCCTCGCGGTCCACCCCGGGGTAGCGGTCGCGCAGGGCGCGCAGCCGGTCGACGCGGAGGGCGGAGAGGCCGTCGGCGGTGAGGGTGCCGAGGTCGCCGCCGGAGCCCTTGACCCACATCAGCGGCACGTCGTCGCCGGTGACGGGGTCGGGCACGGTGGCCTTGGCGGAGGCGTTGCCGCCCGCGTAGTTGGTGTTGCGCGGGTCGGCGCCGAGCCGGTGCGCGCGCGCCAGCAGCGCCGCGACCTCCGGGTGCGCGCCCCCGTCCCCGGTCCCGTCGCCTGCCGTCGTGTCCGCCACCGTCACCCGCGCCGCCTCCCGCGCCCGTCCCGTACCCGTGTCCGTGTCCGTACCCGTGTCCGGGGTCGCTGGCCCCGGTTCCCGTGCCGCCTCCGCCATGCCCGTCACGCCCCCCAGCCGGCCTGCTGCCCGTCCGCCCGTTCGGCGGTGATCCGCTCCGCCCAGCCGGAGCGCGCGTACGCGGCCATCGGGTCGGGGTCGATGCCCAGCCCCTCCCGTACGGTCGCCAGCAGCGGCCGTACGTCCGTGTTGTACGCGTCCATCAGCACCGCGTTGGCGCCGAGCACGTCGCCGGAGGTCTGGGCGGCGGCGAGCGCGGCCGGGTCGACGAGGAGGGCCTTGGCGGTGGCCTCCTGCACGTTCATCACCGAGCGGATGATCGCCGGGATCTTCGGCTCGATGTTGTGGCACTGGTCGAGCATGAACGCGGTCTGCGGGCCGAACCCGCCGCCGCGCACCACCTCGTACATCAGCCGGAACAGCTGGAACGGGTCGGCGGCACCCGCCATCAGGTCGTCGTCGGCGTAGAAGCGGGAGTTGAAGTCGAAGCCGCCGAGCCTCCCCTCGCGCAGCAGCGTCGCGACGATGAACTCGATGTTGGTGCCCGGCGCGTGGTGCCCGGTGTCGACCACGACCCGCGCGCGTGGGCCGAGCTTCAGGCAGTGCGCGTACGCGGTGCCCCAGTCGGGGACGTCGGTGGCGTAGAAGGCGGGCTCGAACAGCTTGTACTCCAGCAGCATGCGCTGCTCCGGGCCCAGCCGCGCGTACACCGCGGACAGCGCCTCCGCGAGCCGGTCCTGGCGGCTCCGGAGGTCATCCTGGCCGGGGTAGTTGGTGCCGTCGGCGAACCACAGCTTCAGGTCGCGGGAGCCGGTGGCGTCCATGATGTCGACGCACTCCAGCAGGTGGTCCAGGGCCTTGCGGCGGACGGCGGGCTCGGGGTGCGTGACGGAGCCGAGCTTGTAGTCGTCGTCCTGGAAGACGTTGGCGTTGATCGTGCCGACGCGTACGCCGACGTCGCGGGCGTGCGCGGCCAGCGCGGCGTAGTCGGGCACCCGGTCCCAGGGGATGTGCAGGGCGACGACGGGGGCGACGCCGGTGTGCTCGTGCACGCGCGCCGCGTCGTCGAGCTTCTCCTCGGGGGTGCGCGGGACGCCGGGCTGGGCGAACACCTTGAAGCGCGTACCGGAGTTGCCGTACGCCCACGAAGGGGTCTCGATCCGCTGGGACGTGAGCGCGGCCGTGACGGCCGACAGGTCTGGGGCTGGCATGCGTCTCCTCGTACGGAACCACGGTGGGGGCGGGCGGATCGGGCGGAAGGACGGAGGGTCGGCGGGCGGGGAATGAAACGATTCAGGCGCGTTCCGGGAAAGCTAACCCCGCAGGTGACCCCCGTCAAGGCGCGGTACGGCGCCGGTCGTTGGGACTCACGGGCGTACGGGACCGGCCCCGTACGCCCGTACGCCGTGTCAGTCGCGCCCCGTACGGAACCGGTGGCTGCCCGACCCCACGGCGAACACCGCGCAGCCCTCCGCCGCCCGTACGAAGCGCGCGCCCCCGCCGCGCGCCACGTCCCGTTCGCGCGCGGCGGGCACCCACACCTCGGCCGTCGTGTTGACCGGCACGGACACGGTGAGCGCGAACGCGTCCGCGCCGTCCCACGTCCAGCGGGTGGCCACCGGCCCGTACGGGGACGCGAACCGGCCGCTGGCGGACCGGACCCCGCCGCCGGGCCGGGGCCGTACGACGATCTTCCGGAAGCCGGGTTCGCCGGGCGCGATGCCCGCGACGTGCTGGTACATCCACTCGCCCACGCAGCCGTAGGCGTAGTGGTTGAACGAGTTCATGCCGACGTCCTGGAAGTCGCCGTCCGGCGTGATCGAGTCCCAGCGTTCCCACATCGTGGTGGCGCCGTGGTCGATCTGGTAGCCCCAGGACGGGAAGGTGCGCTGTTCGAGGAGCCGGTACGCGACGTCCGTACGGCCCGCCGCCGTCAGCGCGGGCAGCAGCCGGGGCGTGCCGAGGAAGCCGGTCGACAGGTGGTCGTCGCGGGCCGCGATCAGCTCGGTCAGCCGGTCGGCGGCGGCCCGGCGCGCGGCGGCGTCGGGCAGCAGGCCCATGGAGAGGGCGAGGACGTACGCGGTCTGCGTGTCCCCCTTGATCCGGGCGCCGCCCTCGGTCACGTACGCCGCGCGGAACGCCTCACCGACGCGCGCGGCCAGCCGCTCGTACGGCCCCGGGTCCTCGTCCAGCACGGTGGCCGTGCGGGCGGCCAGGTCGGCGGCGTGCGCGAAGTACGCGGTGCCGACGACGTCCTTGGGGGTCTCGTCGTCGGTGTTGAGCCAGTCCCCGAAGCCCTCGTCGGGCCGCAGCAGCCCGTCGCTGTGCGCCTCCAGGTACGCGATCCACTTCTTCACCGCCGACCAGTTCTCCTCCAGCACCCGCCGGTCCCCGTACGCCTGGTGGAGCGCCATCGGCACGGTGACGCCCGCGTCGCCCCAGCCCGCGACGCCCTTGCCCTCGCCCAGGTAGGGGGCGACGTCGGGGAAGGCGCCCGCGTCGTCCTGGCCGTCGCGCAGGTCGCGGAGCCACTTGGCGAGGAAGCGGGCGGACTCCATGGTGTAGGCGGCGGTGGGGGCGAAGACGTTGATGTCCCCGGACCAGCCGAGGCGTTCGTCGCGGGCGGGGGTGTCGGTGGGCACGGAGAGGAAGTTGCCGCGCTGGCCCCAGGTGATGTTCCGGTGCAGCTGGTTGAGCATGGGCGCGTCGGTGGCGAACTCCATGGTGAACGGCGCGTCCGTGTGCATCACCAGGCCCGTGACGGCCGTACGGTCCGGGGTGCCGGGGTGGCCGGTGACCTCGACGTAGCGGAAGCCGTGGAAGGTGAAGCGCGGCTGGTACGTCTCGGTGCCCGACCCCTTCAGGGTGTACGTGTCGACGGGGCGGGCGGCGCGCAGGTTCTCCACGTACAGCCGCCCGTCCTCGTCCAGCACCTCCCCGTGCCGGAGTTGGACGGTGCGGCCCGCGTCGCCGGAGACGGTGAGGCGGACGCCGCCGACCATGTTCTGGCCGAGGTCGTAGAGGAGGACGCCGGGCTCGGGTTCGGTGACGGAGACGGGTTCGATCTCCTGCGCCACGCGCGTCGGCGCGTCCGTCGCGGCCTCCACGCGGGTGTCCACGCCGGAGACGGCGACGGCCTCCGTCCAGCCGGAGTCGTCGAAGCCGGGGGAGGTCCAGCCGGGGGTCTCGCGCCGCGCGTCGTACTGCTCGCCCATCAGCAGGTCCGCGGTGACCAGCGGCCCGGTGGCCGCGCGCCACCCGCCGTCGGTGGTGATCCGCTCGCTGGACCCGTCCTCGTACGAGACCTCCAACTGGGCGAGGAGCGCGGGGTGTTCGCCGTAGTTGCGCTGGCCGAGCCAGGCGATGTTGCCCGCGTACCAGCCGGGCGCGAGGGTGACGGCGAGGGCGTTGTCGCCCGCGCGGACGGCGTCGGTGACGTCGTGGACCTGGTACGCGACGCGCTTGCGGTAGTCCGTCCAGCCGGGGGCGAGCTGGTCCTTCCCGACGCGCGCGCCGTTGAGGTGCGCCTCGTACAGGCCGAGCGCGGTGACGTACAGGCGGGCGCGCGCGACCGCGCCGCCGGGCAGCCGGAACGCGCGGCGCAGCTGCGCGGGCGACTGCTCGGGCAGCACCTTCCCCCACGGGTCGTCGCCCCAGGCGCCGACGCGGCGCGGCTCCCGCCAGCCGCTGTCGTCGTGGGCCGGGTCCTGCCAGCCGTCGCCGGGCGCCGTGTCCGTCGTACGCCACCCGGCACCGGTGTCGAACCGTACGGTGCCACCGCCGGTCTCCGCCTCCAGCACGGCGAGCAGACCGGCGGCGCCCGGCGCGGAGTTGGCGGCGGAGAGCGCGACGACGTTGGCGCCCTCGCGGAGCAGCGCGGTGACGTCGAACAGCGCGGGATGGCTCCACGCCTTGTGCACCGGGTACGTGTCGCGCCCGCCGATCCGGGTGCCGTTGACGTACGCGGTGAAGCCGTCGTCGACGGACAGCACCAGGCGCGCGCGCCGTACGCCGCCGGGGAGTTCGACGGTGCCGCGGAACCAGCGGGTGGCGGCGGGCACCTGCCCCGGCTCGTCGGCCGGGTGCCAGACCCAGGGCGCGCCGGCGAGGGCGGGCGGGTCGACGAGGGCGGGCGGCGCGCCGATCCACCCGGCGTGCCAGCCGTCCTCGGTGAGCAGCCCGGTCTCCCACCAACTCGGCGTGGACCAGGGGGAGAAACCGCCGCCGTCGTCGCCCCGTACGCGTACGGACCAGTGGTAGCGGGTGCGCGGGGCGAGCGCGGGTCCGTCGTACGGCACGAGCACGGACGCGCGGCCGTCCCGCTCGCCGCTGTCCCAGACGTCGGGGTCGTCGAGGCGGTCGGGGGAGCTGGCGACGCGGATCTGGTAGGCGTCCTGGAGGACGTTCTCGCCGTCCGCCTCCAGCTGCCAACTCAGGCGCGGGCGGGGGGAGTCCACGCCGAGCGGGCGGTCGGCGTACTCGACGGTGGTGCTCCGTACGCGCGGGCCGCCCGCGCCGGGCGCGGTCCCCGGCGGGCGGGGTGCGGCCTGGGCCTCGGCGGCGGCCGGGCCGACGGCGGCGCCCGCGGCGCCGGACGCGGCCGCCGTGGCGAGGAGACGACGTCTGCTGATCATGGACCTGCACCTCCTGGAGCGGATAAAAACGTTTCAGTTCAGTGCGCCAGGAACGTAGAGCCGTCCGGTGCGGCCCGTCAAGACACCCGTCCTGCCGGGTATTTACCTGCCGCGCACCCCCTTGACGGGGCACGGGGCTGCCACTAGCTTCCCGGAATCGAATTGAAACAATTCATTTTCGGTACGTCGGGAGGGACCGCACCATGGCACAGGCCGCACCGGCCGGAGCCCCGGCTCCGGTACTCGCGCTGGAGGAGGTGACCAAGTCCTTCGGCAGCGTGCGCGCGCTGCGCGGCGTCTCCCTCGCCCTCCACGCCGGTGAGGCGCACGCCCTCGCCGGGGAGAACGGCGCGGGCAAGTCCACCCTGATCAAGACGCTCGCCGGGGTGCACCGCCCCGACTCCGGCACCGTCCTCCTCGACGGCGCCCCCGTCACGTTCCACGGCCCCGCCGACGCCCGTGCCGCCGGCATCGCCGTGATCTACCAGGAGCCCACCCTCTTCGCGGACCTGTCCGTCGCGGAGAACATCTTCATGGGCCGCCAGCCGCTCCGCGCCCTCCGACGCGTCGACCACACGGCCGTACGGGACGCCACCGCCGCCCTGCTCCGCCGCCTCGGCGTCGACCTCGACCCGGAGCGGCCCGCGCGCGGACTGTCCATCGCGGACCAGCAGATCGTGGAGATCGCCAAGGCCCTCTCGTTCGACGCCCGCGTCCTCGTCATGGACGAGCCCACCGCCGCCCTCACCGGCACCGAGACCGACCGGCTGTTCGCCGTCGTCGAGGCGCTGCGGAAGGAGGGCGCCGCGGTGCTGTTCGTCTCCCACCGGCTGACCGAGATCTTCCGGCTCTGCCGAAGCGTCACCACCCTCCGCGACGGCGCCCTGGTCGCCTCCGAGCCGCTGGCCGGGCTCACCGAGGACGACCTCGTACGCCGCATGGTCGGCCGCGACCTCGACGCGCTCTACGCCAAGCGTGACACCCGTACCGGCGAAACGGCCCTGGAGGTACGGCGGTTGACCCGCGAGGGCGTCTTCCACGACGTGTCGTTCGAGGTGCGCCGGGGCGAGATCGTCGCCCTCGCCGGGCTCGTCGGCGCGGGCCGCAGCGAGGTGGTGCAGGCGGTGTTCGGCGTGGACCGGGCGGACGCGGGCGAGGTGCTCGTACGGGGTGCCGCGCTGCGCCGCGGCTCGCCGACGGCCGCGATGGACGCGGGCCTCGCGCTGGTGCCGGAGGACCGGCGGCAGCAGGGCCTGGTGATGGAGCTGTCCATCGAGCGGAACATCGCCCTCACCGGCCTCCACACCCTCGGCCGCGGCGGCCTCGTGCGGCGCGCCGCCGAACGGGCCCGCGCCGGGGACTGGGCGGCGCGGCTGCGGCTGCGCTTCGACCGGCTGTCGGACGCCGCCGGGGTGCTCTCCGGCGGCAACCAGCAGAAGGTCGTCCTCGCCAAGTGGCTCGCCACCGAGCCGGAGGTGCTGATCGTGGACGAGCCCACGCGCGGCATCGACGTCGGCACCAAGGCCGAGGTGCACCGGCTGCTGTCCGAACTCGCCGCCGAGGGGCTGGCCGTGCTGATGGTCTCGTCCGACCTGCCGGAGGTGCTGGGCATGGCCGACCGGGTGCTCGTCATGCACGAGGGCCGCCTCGTCGCGGAGCTGCCGCGCGCCGAGGCCACGGAGGAGTCGGTGCTGGCGGCGGCGACGGGACGTACGGGCGCGGTCCGCCGTACGGAAGCCGCCGCCCTCGACGGGGAGGGGACGCCGTGAGCACCGGCACCGGTACGAGCGCCGGGCCCGGCACGGGCACGCCGAAAGCCCTCGGGCCGGACGCGGAGCGCGCCCCGCGCTCCCTCGCGGAGACCGTCCTGCGGGTCCGCGAGCTGAGCATCGGCGGCGCCCTCGTCCTCCTCGTCCTCGGCACCTGGCTGGCCAACCCCTCGTTCCTCGACGGTCAGGGCGTCGAGGACCTGCTGCTCAACTCCGCGATCCTGGTGCTCCTCGCCACCGGCCAGTCCGTCGTCGTGCTGACCCGGAACATCGACCTGTCCGTCGGCTCCGTCGTCGGCCTCAGCGCGTTCGCCTGCGGCAGCTTCGTGTCCGGCTCGGACCACGGCCCGGTCGCGGTGCTGCTGCTCGGTACGGCGCTCGGCGTGCTGTGCGGCCTGGTCAGCGGGGCGCTGGTGAGCTTCGGGCAGGTGCCCGCGCTGGTCGTGACGCTCGGCATGCTCTACGTCCTCCAGGGCGTCGGCCACGCCTGGGCGCACGGCGACCAGATCAACGCCGCCGACGTCCCCGACAGCGTCCTCGAACTGGGCAGCGGCGGCGTCCTCGGCGTCCCGTACCTGCCGCTGATCTCCGCCGCGGTGCTCACCTGCACCGCGTACTACCTGCGGAGCTACCGGGGCGGCCGGGAGCTGTACGCCATCGGCTCCAGCCCGGAGGCCGCCCGGCTGGCGGGCATCCCGCTGCGGCGGCGGGTGCTCGCCGCGTACGCCTTCTCCGGCGCCGTCGCCGGGTTCGCTGGCGCGCTGTGGCTGGCCCGCTTCGGGACGGTCGTGGCGGACGCGGCCAACGGCTGGGAGCTGACCGTCGTCAGCGCCGTCGTCGTCGGCGGCCTCGCCATCACGGGCGGCGTCGGCACCGTCTGGGGCGCGGCGCTCGGCGCGCTGCTGCTCACCACGATGGGCAGCGCGCTCGTCGTGCTCAAGGTGAACCCGTTCTGGGAGCAGGCCATCACCGGCGTGCTGCTGCTGGCCGCGATCTGCGCCGACCGCGTCGTACGGCACCGGACGACCGAGGCGCTGCGGAAGAGGAGGCGGCCGTGAGGCAGGCGGGCGGGAAGGACGACGCACCTGTGCGGGAAGCGGGCGGGGAGGCGGCGCGCGGGGAGGTGGCGGCCGGGCGGCGGCGTACGTACGCGGAACTCCTCCGCTGGGACACCGCGCTCGGCGTCCTGCTCGTCGCCGTGCTGCTGGCGGGCGCGGGCGGCACGGAGGGCTTCGCGGAGACGACGAACCTCTCCGCCGCCCTCAACGACACAGCCGAGATCGCCCTCATCGCCCTGCCGATGACGCTGCTGGTCGTCGCGGGCCAGGTCGACCTGTCCGTGGCGTCCATGCTGGGCCTGTCCAGCGCGCTCGCCGGGTCGCTGTGGGACGCGGGCTGGGCCTTCGAACTCATCGTGCCCGTCTGCCTGTTGGTCGGCCTCGCCGGTGGCCTGCTGAACGGTTGGCTGGTCACCCGCGTCGGGCTGCCCGCGCTCGCCGTCACCATCGGCACCCTCACGCTCTACCGCGGCCTGGCGTCCGTCGTCCTCGGCAACAAGGCCGTCGCGGACTTCCCGGAGACGTACGCGCAGTGGGCCTCGTACACGAAGACCGTGCCGGGGACCTTCGTGCCGTACCCGATCGCGCTGTTCGCGGTGCTCGCCGTGGGCGCGGCGGTGGTGCTGCACCGTACGCGGTACGGGCGGGCGATGTTCGCCATCGGCGCGCAGGAGCAGGCCGCCTGGTTCGCGGGCGTCCGCGTGAACCGGATCAAGCTGGTGCTGTTCGCGCTGACCGGGCTGACGGCCGCGTTCGCCGGGATCGTGCACACCCTGCGGTACGGCAGCGCTCGCGCGGACAACGGGATCGGCCTCGAACTCGTCGTCATCGCCTCGGTGTTGCTCGGCGGCGTCGACTTCAACGGCGGGAAGGGGACGCTCGGCGGCGCGGTCGCGGGCGTGCTCCTGATCGGCGTGCTCAACAACCTGCTGACGCTGAACGACGTGTCCAACGAGATCCAGGTCGTCGTCACCGGCGTGCTGCTCATCGTCTCCGTGCTGACGCCCCGGGTGATCGCCGTGGCCGGTGAGCGGCGGCAGCGCCGTACGGCCGCGACCTGACGCCCGTTCCGTCCCCCCTCTCCTCCCGAGCCCGAAAGGCCCGCCATGCGCCCGCACCCCCGTACCCGAGTCCGTACGCGCACCCGTGCCCGTACGACCGCCCGTGCCCGTACGCTCGCCGCGACCGCCGTCGGCTGCGCCCTCACTCTGGCGCTCGCGGGCTGCTCCGGCACCACCAAGGACGACGCGAAGGACGACGCCGGGAGCGCCAAGGAGGGCGCGCGGAACGCGAAGGCCGACCCGGACGCCCCGCTGAAGGAGGGCCTCAAGCTGGCCTTCCTGCCGAAGCAGATCAACAACCCGTACGAGAAGATCGTGGACGAGGCCGGGATCGAGGCGGCCGGTGAGTACGGCGGGCAGGCCAAGGAGGTCGGCCCGTCCGACGCCAAGGCGTCCTCCCAGGTCAGCTACATCAACACGCTCGTGCAGCAGCGGCAGGACGCCATCCTCATCGCCGCCAACGACCCCAACGCCGTCTGCGGCCCCCTCAAGCAGGCCATGAAGCGGGACATCAAGGTCGTCGCGTACGACTCCGACACCCACAAGGACTGCCGCCAGCTGTTCATCAACCAGGCCAGCTCCGAGGACATCGGCCGCAGCCTGATCCAGCACACGGCGAAACAGCTCGGCCACAAGGGCGAGATCGCGATCCTGTCCGCGACGCAGAACGCGACGAACCAGAACGCCTGGATCGAGTTCATGAAGGACGAGCTGGAGAAGCCCGCGTACGAGGACATGAAGCTGGTCAAGACCGCGTACGGGGACGACGACGACCAGAAGTCGTTCCAGGAGACGCAGGGCCTGCTCAAGGCGTACCCGAAGCTGAAGGCCGTCATCTCCCCGACCACCGTCGGCATCGCCGCCGCCGCCCGCTACATCGGCGGCTCCTCGTACAAGGGCAAGGTCGTGCTCAACGGGCTCGGCACGCCCAACCAGATGCGGAAGTACGTGAAGAACGGCACGGTCGAGCAGTTCTCGCTGTGGGATCCGGAGAAGCTCGGATACCTCGCCTCGTACGCCGCCGCCTCGCTCTCCTCCGGGCAGATCACCGGCCGGGAGGGCGAACGCTTCACCGCGGGCGAGCTGGGCGAACGGACCGTCGGCAAGGACGGCGAGGTCATCCTCGGGCCGCCCACGGTCTTCGACGCGAAGAACATCGACGACTTCGACTTCTGACGGGCGGGGTGCGGCGTGGAACGGGTCTGCTTCCTGCTGCGCGTACGGCCGGACCGGATGGCCGAGTACCGCGCGCGGCACGCCGCCGTCTGGCCGGAGATGCGCGCGGCGCTCACCGCGAGCGGCTGGCGCAACTACTCCCTCTTCCTGCACGACGACGGCCTCCTCGTCGGCTACCTGGAGACGGACGACTTCGCCGCCGCGCGGGCCGCGATGGCCCGTACGGAGGTCGACGCGCGCTGGCAGGCGGAGATGGCGCCGTTCTTCCTGCCGTCCGGCGGGGGCGGCCGTACGGAGGCGGGCGGACCGGCGGCGCCGCTCACCGAGGTGTTCCACCTGGAGTAGCCGCCCGATGCGGGACCGGTGCGGACCGGCGGAGGAAGGGGCAGGGCATGGACGGACGGGACACGTACGGCGAGGGCACGTACGGCCGGGGCACGACCACGTACGACGAGGGCGCGGGCCGACGCCCAAGTGCCGGGCGCCGACCGCGTGTCGGCCTGGTCGCGGGCGGACTCGGCGCGTACTGGCCGCAGTTCCCCGAGCTGCTGCCCCAACTGCGGCGCTCCGCAGCCCGCGTGTCCGAGCGGATGCGCGCGCTCGACGCCGACGTGGTCGACGTCGGCTTCGTCTCCGACGCCCGCGAGGGCGCCGAGGCCGCCGACCGGCTGCGCGCCGCCGACTGCGACCTGATCGTCGGCTTCCTCACCACCTACATGACCGCCACCATGCTGGTCCCCGTCGCCCAACGCGGCGGTGCCCCCGTCCTGTTGGTCAACCTCCAGCCGACGGAGGCCATGGACCACGACGCGTTCGACACCGGGCAGTGGCTCGCGTACTGCGGCGCCTGCCCGTTGCCCGAGATGGCCAACGCCTTCGCGCGCGTCGGCGTCCCCTTCCGCTCCGTCAGCGGCCACGTCGAGGACGAGCGCGCCTGGGACCGTATCGCCCGCTGGACACGGGCGGCGGGCGTACGGGCGGCGCTGCGTACGGGGCGGCACGGGCTGATGGGGCACCTGTACCCGGGGATGTACGACGTGTCGACGGACCTCACGATGGTGCCGGGGAGCTTCGGCGGGCACGTGGAGGTGCTGGAGTTCGACGACCTGCGGGTGCGCACGGAGGCCGTCGGGGAGAAGGAGGTGGCGGCCAAACTCACCGAGGCGCGCGAGGTGTTCACCCTCGACGACTCGGTGGCCGGGGACGATCTGGAGTGGGCCGCGCGCGTCGCCTGCGGACTCGACCGCCTCGTCGGGGACTTCGACCTCGACTCCCTCGCGTACTACCACCGCGGTCTGGACGGCGAGATCCACGAACGGCTCGGCGCGGGCATGATCCTCGGCGCCTCCCTGCTCACGGCACGCGGCGTACCGGCGGCGGGGGAGTACGAACTCCGCACGTCGCTCGCCATGCTGGTGTGCGACCGGCTGGGCGGGGGCGGCTCGTTCACGGAACTCCAGGCGCTCGACTTCCGCGACGGCGTGGTGGAGATGGGCCACGACGGACCCGGCCACCTGGCGATCGGCGAACACCGGCCGCTGCTCCGGGGGTTGGGCGTCTACCACGGGAAGCGCGGCTGGGGCGTCTCCGTCGAACTCGACGTACGCCACGGCCCCGTCACCCTCGTCGGCCTCGGCCAGACCCGCGACGGCCGCTACCGGCTGGTCGCCGCCGAGGGCGAGGTCGTCGGCGGGCCGCTGCTGCGCATCGGCAACACCACGTCGCGCGTCGACTTCGGCGCCGACCCCGGCGAGTGGACGGACGCGTGGAGCGCGAGCGGCGTCGGCCACCACTGGGCGCTCGCCACCGGGCGGCTGCTGCCCGACCTGCGGGCGTTCGCGGACCTCACCGGTACGGAGCTGGTGGAGGTCGGGACGGCCCCCGGGCCCGGTCCCGGTCCCGGCGTCGGGATCTCCGCCGGTCCGCACTGCGTAGCATGAGCGCTCGTGGCGAGCATGGTGGGCATCAAGGACGTGGCGCGGGCGGCGGGGGTGTCGGTCGGCACGGTCTCCAACGTGATCAACCGCCCCGACATGGTCGCGGAGGAGACCCGCGACCGGGTGCGGTCCGCGATACGGCGGCTGGGCTACGTACGCAGCGAGTCCGCGCGGCAACTCCGCGCCGGACGCAGCCGGATCATCGCGCTGCTGGTGCTGGACATGGCCAACCCGTTCTTCGTGGACGTGGCCACGGGCGCCGAACGCGCCGCCCGTGAGGCCGGACTCGGCGTGATGCTGTGCAACAGCGCGCAGAGCGCCGCCGAGGAGGCCGACTACCTCTCCCTCTTCGCCGAACAGCGCGTCCGGGGCGTCCTGGTGACCCCGGTCGACGAGTCCGGCCGCAACCTCGCGGACTTCGACCGGCACGGCATCGCGTACGTCAGCGTGGACCGCGCCGTGCCCAGCGGCACCGGCTGTTCGGTGTCGGTGGACGACGTGCGGGGCGGCGGGCTGGCCGTCCGGCACCTCCTCGACCAGGGGCACCGCGAGATGGCGTACGTCAGCGGCTCCATGGCCCTGACCCAGTGCCGCGACCGTTACACGGGCGCGCTCGGCGTCCTCGCGGAGGCCGGTACGGACGCGCAGCTGCGGCACGTCGAGGTGGAACGGCTCGACGTGGCGGCCGGGCGCGACGCGGGCGCGCGGCTGCTGGGCATGTCGCCCCGGCCGACGGCGGTGTTCTGCGCGAACGACCTGCTGGCGCTGGGCGTGCTCCAGGCGCTGTACGGGGCGGGGGTCGCGGTGCCGGACGAGATGGCGCTCGTCGGCTACGACGACATCGAGTTCGCGGCGGCGGCGGCGGTGCCGCTGACGTCCGTACGGCAGCCCGCGTACCGGATGGGGCGGGCGGCGGCCGACCTGCTGATCGAGGAGACGGGGGACGCGGCGGCGGAGCACGCGCACCGGCGGATCGTGCTCCAGCCGGAGCTGGTGGTGCGGGACAGCAGCATGTCGACGTGACGGGGATCGCGGGCGGACGGCACTTGCGCTATCTGTCACTTAGTGACATCGTCATTAAGTGACAGACGGCTGGTCCGTCGTGTCGCCCGTCGAGCCGTCCGAGGAGCCGATACCCATGCCGCAGCAGACGTCCGCGCCGGTGCGGACCGCCGCCCCGCACCCGGTGGAACCCGCCCGGGACCCCGTTCCGGGCCCCGCCCCGGAGCCCGCCCCCGCCGCCGCCGTGACCGTTTCCGCGACCGTGCCCGCCGACCGGCCGCTGGGGTCCCGGGCGCCCGCCTGCGTACGGCGCTCCCGCGCGCTGCACCTCTGCTGGCAGACGGGCGTCTTCCTCGCGGGCCTCGTCGTCGTGGTGGTCGGCGTCGTCCTGCTGCCGCTGCCCGGCCCCGGCTGGGTCGTGATCTTCGCCGGAATGGCGCTCTGGGCCACCGAGTTCGTCTGGGCCCAGCTGGTCCTCCGCTGGACCCGGCGCAGGGTCACCGAGGCCGCGCGGCGCGCCCTCGACCCGCGCGTACGCCGCCGCAACCTCGCCCTGACCGGGGCCGCCGCCGCCCTCTGCGTGGCGCTGCTGTCGGCCTACCTCCGGCAGTACGGCCTCGTCCTGCCGTGGGCCGTCGACCGCTGAGGCCGTACGCGCCCCCGCCCTCCCCTTAGCGATCCGCCCCGCCCCCGTACGACGGCTGGACTCCCGCCCGTACGGCCCCCGTTCACCCCTGCCGCGCCGCGCCCCGGCGTGCCTTCCCCCTCGTCTGGAGTGCCATGGAACCCGACAACGCCTCCCCGGCGCGTACGGCCGACACCGGGCGCGCGCCCGCGGAGCTGCCCCGCCGACAGGTGCTCCAGACCGTGTCCGGCCTGGTCGTCGGCCTGTTCGTCGCCATCCTCGCGGGTACGGTCGTCGCCAACGCCATGCCCGCGATGATGGCCGACCTCGGCGCCGACCAGTCCGCGTACTCCTGGATCATCACCGCCGAACTCCTCGCCATGACGGCGACCGTCCCGCTCTGGGGCAAGCTCGCGGACCTCTACGACAAGAAGCTGCTCGTCCAGCTCTCCCTCGTCCTCTTCGTCGTCGGCTCGCTGCTCGCCGGGCTCTCGCAGGGCGTCGGGCTGCTGATCCTCAGCCGCGTCATCCAGGGCGTCGGCGCGGGCGGGCTCACCACCTCGACGCAGATCGTGCTCGCGGCGATCATCCCGCCGCGCCAACGCGGCCGGTACGCGGGCGTGTTCGGCGCCGTCTTCTCCAGCGCGACCGTGGTCGGGCCGCTGATCGGCGGCGTCCTCGTCGACACGCCCTGGCTCGGCTGGCGCTGGTGCTTCTTCTTCGGCGTGCCCTTCGGGCTGCTCGCCATCGTCCTGCTCCAGCGCACCCTGCACCTGCCGAGCACCCGCCGCGAGGTGAAGGTCGACTACCTGGGCGCGTTCCTCATCGTGACGGGCGTGAGCGCGCTGCTGATCTGGGTCTCGTTCGCGGGCGACGAGTTCGCCTGGGCGTCCTGGCAGACCGCCGCCCTCACGCTCGGCGGCACGCTGCTGCTCGCGGCGGCCGTCGCCGTCGAGGCCCGCGTACCCGAACCGGTTATCCCGCTGGGCATCTTCCGCAACCGCACCGTGGCGCTGACCACCGTCGCCTCCCTGCTGGTCGGGGTCGCGCTGTTCGGCGGCAGCGTGTTCCTCTCCCAGTTCTTCCAGATGGCCATGGGTGCGTCACCGACGGCCGCCGGTCTGATGAGCCTGCCGATGGTCGTCGGCTCGCTCGCCGCCTCCACCGTCGCCGGGAACCTGATCACCCGCACCGGCCGCTGGAAGCCGTTCCTCGTCGCGGGCGCCGCCCTGACGGCCCTCGGCACGGTACTGCTGGCGACGATCGGCGCGGACACCCCGTTCCCGCTGCTCAGCGCGTACATGGCGCTCCTCGGCACCGGCGTCGGCATGCTCACCCAGAACCTGATCCTCGCCGCGCAGAACGACGTGGACCCCGCCGACCTCGGCGCCACGACCTCCGTCCTCTCCTTCTCGCGCAGCATGGGCGGCACCATCGGTACGAGCGTGCTGGGCGCGGTCCTCGCGCACCGCATCGCCGCCGACCTGTCGACCGGTTCCGGCGGCGCCGGCGATGCCGCGTCGGGCGCCTCCGCGCACAGCTTCCCGGACCTCTCCGCCCTGCCCGCGTCCGCGCGGACGCTGGTGGAGAACGCGTACGGCGACGCCACCGCCGACATCTTCCTCTGCGCGACGCCCGTGGCGGTGCTGGTCCTGGTCGCGGTCCTGTTCGTCCGCGAGAAGCCGCTCCGTACGACGAACCAGGAGCCGGAGACCGGGTCCGGGTCCGGGGCCGGGTCCGGGTCCGTACGGGAGTCGGCGCGGGTCGCGAGTGCGTCGCGAGCGTGACGGCCCGGGGGCGGCGAGCCATGGCATTCCGCGTCACTAAGTGTCAGTATGGGGGAGTATGTGACGGTGTGAGAGAGGTGCGGGAATGGGCGACGTGACGCCGATGAAGCGCAGCGGCATGAGTGAGCAAAGACGGCAGCGCTTGCGGCTGGAAATCTCCCGCGAGGCGGCGCGCATGTTCTGGGAGGACGGCGTCGCCGCGACCAGCGGGGACCGGATCGCGGCGGCGGTCGGGCTCTCGACCCGTACGCTCTGGCGTCACTTCCGCACCAAGGAGAGCTGCGCCGAGCCCATCGTGGCGAAGGGCGTCAGCTGGGTGACTGACCTGCTGCGCCGCTGGCCCGCCGACGTCTCGCTGGAGGACCACGTCACGGCGGAGGGGCGGCGCTACGTACGCGAGACGACCGACGCCGACGCGGCGGACGACGTACTCGCCATGAAGATGGTCGTGCTCTCCACGCGCGAACCCGCCTTGCGCACCGCCTGGTTGATGGCCTGCGACCAGTCCGAGCACGACATGGCCGCGATCGTCGCGGCCCGGCTGCGCCTCCCGCCCGACGACCGCCGCGTACGCCTGCACGCCGCCGCCGCGTCGGCCGCGATGCGCGTCACCAACGAGTGGGTCGGCGCCGCCCTCCTGGCGGGCGCCGACCCCCGCGACTTCGTGGACACGCCCCACCTCGTCGCCCACGCCGTCCGCACGGCGACGGGCGGCGCGTTGGGCGACGCGATCCCGGCCTGACGCCGCTCAGGCTCGGGTGAACTAGCGTGCTGTGACGTGCTGTTGGAACGCCACCCACCCGGCGCGGCCGAAGGTGAGCGCGGGCCCGTCCCCGTGCTGCTTGGTGTCTCGCGCGGCGACGCGACCATCATCGAGGAAGGCGACCTCGACGCAGTTGGCATCCCCGTTGCTGTGGCTGGACTTGCGCCAAGTCACGCCCGTGAGATCTGAACTCTTCACCTTTCGCAGCTCCCTTGCTGTTCGGAGGAGAAGCTCCACAAGCGCCCCGCACCGCCTCGCACGGCAGCAGCGCCTCCCCGTATACGGCTCGTACGTGATGCCGTCCGCCTGAATCCCCGTGCCGAACGGCACCACCGGATGTCGCAACCGGGTTGCCTCTTACGGGTGTTGCCCCCGGGGCGGCCGAAGTACCGCCCCCTTCAGGGCGATCTGAACGGTGGTCCGGCTTGCGCTCCTGGCCCGTGCCGTCACGTACGCGGACGGCGACATCCCGTCGCGCGGGGGCCGGGTCCCTTCGCCACACTGGGGGGATGAGGAATGCGTACAGCGTGGAGACCGTACGGGCCGCCGAGCGGGCGTTGATGGCGCGGCTGCCCGAGGGGGCGCTCATGCGGCGGGCCGCCGCCGGGCTCGCCGCCGCCTGTGCCGGGATGCTGGGGCGGGTGTACGGGGCGCGGGTGGTGCTGCTGGTGGGGAGCGGCGACAACGGTGGTGACGCCCTGTACGCGGGTGCGCGCCTCGCCCGGCGCGGCGCGGGCGTGACCGCCGCGCTGCTCGCGCCGGACCGCGCGCACGCGGGCGGCCTGCGCGCGCTGCGCGCGGCGGGCGGCCGCGCCGTACCGGCGGCGGAGGCCGCGCCGTACGTCGCGCGCGCCGCGCTGGTCCTCGACGGGATCACGGGGATCGGCGGCCGGGGCGGTCTGCGGCCGGAGGCGGCCGAACTGGTGCGTACGGTCCGGGAGTTCGGCGTCCCCGTGGTGGCCGTGGACCTGCCGAGCGGGGTGGACGCCGACACGGGCGAGGTGCGCGGCGAGGCGGTACGGGCGCACGCCACGGTCACGTTCGGCGCGTACAAGCCGGGGCTGTTGGTCGATCCGGCGCGCGCGTACGCGGGTGCGCTGCGGTTCGTCGACATCGGCCTCGGCCCGTACCTGCCGACCGGGCCCGACGTCCAGGCGCCCCAACACGCGGACGTGGACGGGCTGTTGCCGCGCCCGACGGCGGAGAGCGACAAGTACCGGCGCGGGGTCGTCGGCGTCGCGGCCGGTTCCGCGCGCTACCCGGGCGCCGCCGTCCTGGCCGTCGCGGGGGCGCTGCGGGGCGGCGCGGGCGCGGTGCGGTACGTGGGGACCGGCACGGACGCCGTCGTACGGGCCTTCCCGGAGGCGCTGGTGTCCGCCGACGGCCCCGCGCGGGCGGGCCGCGTCCAGGCGTGGGTCGTCGGGCCGGGCCTCGGTGACGGGCCGCAGGCGCGTACGGCGCTGGACGAGGTGCTGGCGGCCGACGTGCCGGTGCTCGTGGACGCCGACGGGCTGCGGCTGCTCGACCCCGACGCCGTACGCGCCCGTACCGCGCCGACCCTCCTCACCCCGCACGCGGGCGAGGCCGCCGCGCTGCTCGGTACGGCGCGGGAGGAGGTCGAGGCGCGACGGCTGGCGTCCGTACGGGAGTTGGCGGTACGGCTGCGGGCCACGGTGCTGCTGAAGGGGTCCACGACGCTCGTCTCGCCCGCGCCCGCGCCCGCGCCCGCGCCCGCGCCCGGCGGTGACGGCGGTGACGGCGCGTCCCCGGTGCGGGTGAACCCGACCGGCACCGGCTGGCTGGCCACGGCGGGCAGTGGCGACGTGCTGTCCGGGCTGACCGGCGCGCTGCTGGCGGCGGGCCTGGCGGCGCCGGAGGCGGCGTCGGCGGGCGCGTACCTGCACGGCCTCGCCGCCCGCCTCGCGGCGCGGCCCCCGACCGCCTCGACGGTGGCGGAGGCACTGCCCGAGGCGTGGCACTCGGTGACGGGTACGGGCGCGGGAACGGGCACGCGTACGACCGGCTGACCGCACGGGCGCCGTGGCGTGGGCCCGGTGGGCGAAAACGTGGGCCGCCGGGGTGGAAAGGCGGGACCACCGCGCGCGGCGTCGCCCCCGCCCGTGCATGCCTGGACCGTGCCCACACCACGCCCGGCCCGCGGACTCCGCGCGGCCGTACTCGCCGTCGCGACCGCCGTCCCCCTCCTCCTCGGCGCCACCGTCCCGGTCGCCCCCGCCACGGCCCCACCGGCGCCCATGCCCGCCACCGGATCCGCACCCGCCGCCCGCCCGGTGCCCGAGGACGCCCTCGTGCCCGGCCAACCGCCCGCGCCCACCCGGCCGTACCAGCGCGGCACCCCCGACCAGGGCGCGTACCCGCCGAACGGCGCCCCGGCGGAACGCGACGCCCGCCGGGACGGCGCCCGTACGCCCGGCGCCGCGTACGCCGCGCCCCGCGCGCTCGTCGAGTACGTGCCGCCCGGCGAGCGGGCACGCTCCGGCGCCACGCGCAAGCCGCGCAAGGCGCGCTGCTCCCGCTCCACCGGCCCGTACCAGCGCAAGGTCGAGCGCTACCTCAAGCTGCGGCCCGACGGACGGCAGTCGCCGTCCGACTGCCGGGCCATCCGCGCGTACCAGGCCGCCGTCGGCATCCACCCCGCCAACGGCTTCGCCGGGCCCGTCACCTGGCGGGTGATGACCCTCCGCTGGGCCCGCAAGCACCCCGACCGGCTGCACGGCTGCCCCAGGTCGCGCGCCCGCGTCGTGTGCGTGGACCTGAACCGCCAGCTCCTGTGGGTCGCGCGGAACGGCCGGGTGGTCTTCGCCCCCGTGCCCACCCGCACCGGCAGGCCCGGCTACCCGACGCGTACGGGACGGCACCACGTCACGCACCGCGTACGGCACGAGAGGTCGCGGATCTACGGGTCGCCGATGCCGTTCAGCCAGTACTTCGACGGCGGGCAGGCGATCCACGGCGTGTACGACGACCTGTACGCGACGTCCGGTTCGCACGGCTGCGTCAACCTGGAGTACCAGGACGCCGCCCGGCTGTGGAAGCTGCTGCGTACGGGCGACCGCGTGCACGTCTGGGGCCGCAAACCCCACCCGTAGCGCCCGGCCGCCCGCCCCCTCCCCGTACCGGGTGCGGGGAGGGGCCGCGGGCGGTGTTGAGAGACTGGGCGGATGAACGACCAGTCCGCCGCCGCTCACGCGCACGTGCGCGCCCGCGCCGAGATCGACCTCGGCGCGGTCCGCGACAACGTCCGCGCGCTCCGCGCCCGCGCCCCCGGCGCGGAGCTGATGGCCGTCGTGAAGGCCGACGGCTACGGGCACGGCATGCTGCCCTGCGCCCGCGCCGCCCGCCGCGCCGGGGCGACCTGGCTCGGCGCGGCCGTCCCCGAGGAGGCCCTCGCGCTCCGCGCGGCGGGCGACCGGGGGCGGCTGCTGTGCTGGCTGTGGACGCCCGGCGGCCCCTGGCGGGAGGCGATCGAGGCGGACGTCGACGTGACGGCCGGGGGCGCCTGGGCGCTGGACGAGATCGTGGCCGCCGCCCGCGCCTGCGGCCGTACCGCCCGCGTCCAGCTGAAAGCCGACACGGGCCTCGGCCGCAACGGCTGCCCGCCCGCCGACTGGCCCGACCTGGTCGCCGCCGCGCGCGCGGCCGAGGCGGAGGGCACTGTACGGGTCACCGGCGTGTGGTCCCACCTCGCCCGCGCCGACGAGCCGGGCGACCCGTCGATCGCGGCCCAACTCGACGCGTTCCGCGAGGCGTTGGCGACCGCCGAACGCGGCGGGCTGACCCCCGAGGTACGCCACCTGGCGAACTCGGCCGCGACGCTCACCCTCCCCGAGACGCACTTCGACCTCGTACGGCCCGGGGTGTCGGTCTACGGCCTGGCGCCGTCGCCGGAGGTCGGCACCGCCGCGGACCTGGGGCTGCGGCCCGCGATGACGTTCAGCGCGTCGCTCGCGCAGGTCAAGCGCGTACCGGCCGGGCACGGCGTGAGCTACGGGCACACCTACACGACGCAGGGCGAGACGACCCTCGCGCTCGTACCCGCCGGATACGGCGACGGCGTGCCCCGGCACGCGTCCGGCACCGGGCCCGTACTCGTCGGGGGGAAGCTGCGGACGATCGCCGGGCGCGTCGCCATGGACCAGTTCGTGGTGGACCTCGGCGGGGACACGGCACACGCCGGGGACGAGGCCGTGCTGTTCGGGCCGGGCGACCGGGGCGAACCGACCGCGGCGGACTGGGCGCGGGCGGCGGGCACCATCGCGTACGAGATCGTCACCCGCGTCGGCGCCCGGGTGCCCCGCCTCCACGTGGGCGACGACGTACCGGCCGCCGCCGGAGGGCATGGCGCGCGCGGTGCGGGGGACACGACAGGTGACGGGGGCACGGGGGACCGTGCCGGCACGGAGGGCTCGCCGGAATGACGGGACAGCCGAACGGGGGCGGTGGAGGTGGCGCGCATGGCGGCACGGGAACGGGTTTCTTCGGGGCCGGGTGGGTCCGGCACGCGGGCGTGGCGGGAGCTGCCGTAGGGCTGCTCGCCGCGGGCGTCGCGGCGGAACGCCTGACCGTGAACCGCGCCGTGCGCCGCAAGGCGCGCGCGGAGCTGGACGCGGCGGGCCCGTACGGCACGCTGCGCGGCACACCGGGCACCGCCGTCGCGGACGACGGCACGGAGCTGCACTACGAGGTGGAGGAGGCCGAGGAGGACGCGGCCCGCACGGCGGGCGTACCCGGCGTCACCGTCGTCTTCTCCCACGGCTACTGCCTCAGCCAGGACTCCTGGCACTTCCAGCGCGCCGCGCTGCGCGGCACCGTCCGCTGCGTCTACTGGGACCAGCGCAGCCACGGCGGCTCGGGCCGCGCCGAGGCCGGGGAACCGGTCAGCATCGACCGGCTCGGCCGCGACCTGAAGGCCGTGCTCGACGCGGCGGTGCCGGACGGCCCCGTCGTCCTCGTCGGGCACTCCATGGGCGGCATGACGATGATGGCGCTCGCCGACCAGTACCCGGCGTACGTCGCGGAACGCGTCGTCGGCGTCGCCTTCGTCGGCACCTCCGCGGGCGGCCTCGCGGAGGTCACGTACGGGCTGCCCGCGGTGGGCGCGCGCGCCGCGCGGTGGGCGCTGCCGGGCGTGCTCAAGGCGCTGGCGGCCCAGACGGAGCTGGTGGAACGGGGGCGGCGGGCGACGGCGGACCTGTTCGCCGGGCTGGTCAGGCGGTACTCGTTCGGCAGTCCCGGGGAGGTCGACCCGGGAGTGGCGCGCTTCGCGGAACGGCTGATCGAGGCCGTACCGGTGGACGTCGTCGCGGACTTCTACCCGGCGTTCAGCGAGCACGAGAAGGCCGCGGCGCTCCCGTACTTCGGGGACGTGCCCGCCCTCGTCCTCGCGGGCGACCGCGACCAGCTCACCCCGCACGGGCACAGCGAGCGGATCGCCGCCGCGCTGCCCGGCGCGACGCTCGTCGTCGTGCCCGAGTCCGGGCACCTGGTGCTGCTCGAACGCCCCGAGGTGGTGGACGAACAGCTCGCCGCGCTGCTCGCCCGCACGCGTACCATCCGGTCGCATGGAAGCACCGCACCACCGGTCGGCGCCGGAACGGACCGCGCCGGAACGGACAGCAGCCCGTCAGGACGTGGCGGACACGGCGGACATGGGGGACGCGGCGGGCCGGGCGCCGTCCGGCGGCCCCGCGCGCGCCGCCGTCAGCGTTGACACCCCGGAGCGCATGCGCGAGCTGGGACGGCGCCTCGCCGGGCTGCTGCGGCCCGGCGATCTCGTACTGCTGACGGGGGAGTTGGGCGCCGGGAAGACGACGCTGGCGCGCGGCCTGGGCGAGGGGCTGGACGTACGGGGGGCGGTGACGTCCCCGACGTTCGTCATCGCGCGCGTGCACCCGCCGCTGGGGGACGGCCCGGCGCTGGTGCACGTCGACGCGTACCGGCTGGGCGGCGGCCTGGACGAGATGGACGACCTGGACCTGGACGTGTCCCTGACCGACTCGGTGGTCGTGGTCGAGTGGGGCGAGGGCAGGGTCGAGGAGCTGTCCGAGGACCGGCTGCACGTGGTGATCGACCGCGCGACGGGCGCCGACGCGGCGACGGACGCGGGCGCGGGTACGGACGGCGCGGACGCGGCCGACGTACGGCAGGTCGCCGTGACCGGGGTCGGCGTGCGCTGGGCGGGCGCGGACCTGCGCGCGTTGGAGCGCTGAGCGCGGCCCGGCTCCCCGTACGCGCCGGGGCGGGCGCGCGGCGCACGTGTGCGACGCCGCGCGCGGGGAAGGTCTCCGACAGGATGCCGACAGGGCGTCGGCAAGCAGTTGCGTACGCGCCCGGAGCCGTGGTCCCATGGAGGCCGGAGCTTGGTTAGGTCTACCTAACTTCAGGAGGGCACATGGCGGCTGGAGAGCGGGAACACCCGCGTACGCACAGGCAGCCGCAGTCGTCCCCGTCGATAAGCGAGGTCCTGGCGTCCTGCGCCGCTGCCGACGCCGTGTCCACCCCGCCGGAGCGCCCGGCCCGGCAGCCCGACGCCGAGCAGGCCCGCGACGGTGACGACCGGGGCACCGGACCGGGCGGCGCGCAGCGCAGCCGCGCGGCGTAGGCGCAGCCGGGGACCGGGGGGACGTCGCCCGGGGAGTCGGTGGCGGTCGTGTGAGGGCGTGGGCGCACGCGTTGACCGTCGTCGCTTCGACGACTTCACTGCTGTCCGCCCCTTCCCCCACAGCCGAAGGACGGACCATGGCTCCCCCACAGCCCACTCCCCGTCGCCGCGTCCTGGGCTACGCCCTCGCCGTCCTCCCGGCCGCCGCCCTCACGGGCCCCGGCCCCGCCTCGGCCGCGTCCCGTACGCCCGTGTCCACGTCCCGTACGCCCATGTCCCGTACGACCGCGTCCGCACGTGCGGGCGCCCCCGTCCCCGAGATCGACGTCCTGTGGTCCACGGACTTCAGCGACGGCTGGAGCGGCTGGCTGGACACCCCGTGGAACGACCAGCCGCAGGGCGAGGTCCCGCGCCCGGTCGTCGTGGACGCGCCGACGGGCCAGGGCAGGGCGGGCCGCTTCCACCTCGAAGGCGGCCAGCAGCGCAACGAGTCGCAGCCCGACGCCGCGCAGAGCATCGGTGAGGGCGACACCCTGATCGTCCGGTTCACGGACCACCTGGAGGACGGTTTCCCCGTCGACACCGACGCCTGGCAGGTCGTCATGCAGTTCAAGAACGAGGGCGAGGGCTCGCCGCCCTGTGAGATCAAGATCGGCAACGGCGTGTACGCGCTCGACGGCGACAGCGGCGGCTGGCACGTCGACATTGGCCCGGCCGAGACGGGCCGCCCCATCGACATCACCGTCCGGATCACGTTCTCCGCGGACCCGGCCACGGCGGTGATCGACGCCTGGTACGGGGAGGAGCAGACGGTCACGGCGTACCACCCGGAGGGCGCGGGCACCCTCTACGACGGCCTGACCAGCTACCTCAAGACGGGCCTCTACCGCGACCCGTCGATCGGGGAGGCCGGTACGCGCCTGCTGAGCAGCCTGGTGATCGGCACCCCCGCCTGACCCCGGCGACCGCGCCCGTGCGCGCCGGTACGTGCTCAGGGGACGACGACGACCTTCGTGCCCGACGTCGCGAACACCCACATCGCGTCGCCGTCCTCCGGCCTCTCGCGTACGCCGCCCGCCTTCTCGGCGGCGTCCGGGTCCGGCTTGGAGCCGTCGAGCGCCGCGCTGAAGCCGATGACCGTGCCCTCGACGGTCGCGAAGCGCACCACGTTCTCGATGGGGACGCCGTCCGAGCCGGTGACGTGCCGGGTGCGCGAGGTGACGTGGTACGTGCCGGGCGGCGGGCTGACGGAGCTGGGCCACACCCCGTACGTGCGCTGCACCTTGTCGCCCGCGCCGATCAGCCAGACGCGTTCCGCCTTCAGGGAGTAGACGACGCGTTCGCCGGTGCCGGAGTCGGCCGGGACGGCGGTCTTCGGCTTCTCCCGGTCCGGCTTGGACGGGGACGCGGAGGCGCCGGGGCGCTTCGCGGCGGGGGAGACGCCGTCCATGGCGGCGTGCGCCTGGTACGCGAAGAAGCCGACGACGGCCAGCGCCGCCACCGTCAGTCCGGTCACGGCCTTGCTCGCCCCGCCACCGCCGCTGCGTCCGCCCACCGTGCCGTCACCCCTCCGCGTGCCAGTCCGGGGGACGACGGTAGCAGCCGGTACGGAGGCCCCCGGACCCGTCCGCGTACGCCCACCGCCCGGTCCGTACGCCCGTACGCGCGCCGCCCCGCGCCCCCGTACCGCGGACCGGGCACGGAGGCGCCCGCCGTAGGCTGGGGCCGTGCTGCTGCTCGCTCTCGACACCGCAACGCCCGCCGTCACCGTCGCCCTGCACGACGGCGAGCGGGCCCTCGCCCACTCCGCCCAGGTCGACGCCCGCCGCCACGGCGAACTGCTCCTGCCCGCCGTCGACCGCGTCCTGCGGTCGGCGGGCCGCGGGCTGCCGCAGGTCACCGCGGTCGTCGCCGGGACCGGCCCCGGGCCGTACACGGGGCTGCGCGTCGGGCTGGCCACGGCCGAGGCGTTCGGCGCCGCGCTCGGCGTCCCGGTGCACGGGCTGTGCACGCTGGACGGCCTCGCGTACGCCTCCGGGCTGGACGTGCCGTTCGTCGTCGCGACGGACGCGCGCCGCAAGGAGGTGTACTGGGCGCGGTACGCCGACGCCCGTACGCGCACCGCCGGGCCCGCCGTCGACCGCCCCGCCGACCTCGCGGACGAGGTGGCCGGGGCCCCGGCGCTGGGGGCGGGGGCGCGGATGTACGCGGAGACGTTCACCGGCGTCCGTACCGACCTGCCCGAGCACGTGTCGGCCGCCGCCCTCGCCTCGCTGGCGGCGGAACGGCTGGCGGCCGGGGCGGAGCTGCCCCCGCCCCGGCCGCTCTACCTGCGCCGCCCCGACGCCCAGGTGCCCGCCAACTACAAGGTGGTCACGCCGCGGTGAGCCCCGAGCCGTACCGGCCGCCGGGCGCCGCGCCGCCCCCGGCGGCCGGGCCGACGCTGCGCGAGATGCGCTGGTGGGACATTGACGCGGTGCTGGCCCTGGAGGCCCGGGTCTTCCCGGAGGACGCCTGGACCGCGGGCATGTTCTGGTCCGAACTCGCCCACGCCCGTGGGCCGCACGCCACCCGCCGCTATCTGGTCGCCGAGACGCCGGACGGCGTCCTCGCGGGCTACGGCGGGCTCGTCGCGGTCGACGGCACCGCCGACGTGCAGACCGTCGGCGTCCTCCCCACGCACCAGGGCGCGGGCCTCGGCGCCCGCCTGCTGACGGCGCTGCTGGCGGCGGCGGTCGACGACTTCGGGTGCCACGAGGTGCTGCTGGAGGTACGCGTCGACAACGTGCCCGCGCGCCGCCTCTACACCCGTTCCGGCTTCGTCCCGATCGGCGTCCGCCGCGGCTACTACCAGCCGGGCAACGTGGACGCGCTGGTCATGCGGAACGACGACCCGGCGGCGGCCCTTCGCGCCGCACGCGCGGCCGGGCCCGATCCCGCGGCCGGGCCCGATCCCGTACGCGACCCCGGTCCCGTACGCGCGGACCCGGGCGCCGAGCAGGACACCCGGGGCACGCCACCCCACGCAGCGACGAACGCACCTCCCGGAGACGAGCGCACGCCATGACAGACGAACCCCTGGTCCTCGGCATCGAGACCTCCTGCGACGAGACCGGCGTCGGCGTCGTCCGCGGCCGTACGCTCCTCGCCGACGCCGTCGCGTCCAGCGTCGACGAGCACGCGCGGTTCGGCGGCGTCGTACCCGAGATCGCCAGCCGCGCGCACCTGGAGGCGATGGTCCCGACCATCGAACGCGCCCTCGCGGAGGCCGGGGTGAGGGCCGCCGACCTCGACGGCGTCGCCGTCACCGCCGGGCCGGGGCTCGCGGGCGCGCTGCTCGTCGGCGTCTCGGCGGCGAAGGCGTACGCGTACGCGCTGGGCAAGCCCGTCTACGGCGTCAACCACCTCGCCTCCCACATCGCCGTCGACCAGCTGGAGCACGGCGCGCTGCCCGAACCGACCATGGCGCTGCTGGTCAGCGGCGGTCACTCGTCGCTGCTGCTGGCGCCGGACATCACGGCGGACGTACGGCCGCTGGGCTCGACCATCGACGACGCGGCGGGCGAGGCGTTCGACAAGGTCGCCCGCGTGCTGCACCTGGGCTTCCCCGGCGGGCCGGTCATCGACCGGTACGCGCGCGAGGGCGACCCGGCCGCCATCGCCTTCCCGCGCGGGCTCACCGGGCCGCGCGACGCGCCGTACGACTTCTCGTTCTCCGGCCTCAAGACGGCCGTCGCGCGCTGGATCGAGGCCCGGCGGGCGGCGGGGGAACCGGTGCCGGTCGCGGACGTGGCGGCGTCCTTCCAGGAGGCCGTCACCGACGTGCTCACCCGCAAGGCGATCCGCGCGTGCCGGGACGAGGGCGTCGACCACCTCATGATCGGCGGGGGAGTCGCGGCGAACAGCCGCCTCCGCGCGCTGGCCGCCGAGCGCTGCGCGGACGCGGGCATCACGCTGCGGGTGCCGCGCCCCAAGCTGTGCACGGACAACGGCGCGATGGTCGCGGCGCTCGGCGCCGAGATGGTCGCGCGCGGGCGCGCGGCCTCGTCGTGGGACCTGTCCGCGGACTCCTCGCTGCCGGTGACGGAGCCGCACGTACCGGCGACCGCGCCGGAGGGGGAGACGGCGGACGCGGCGGCGGGGACCGGCGGGCACGACCACGGGCACACGCACGGCCATGGCCACGGGCACGGCCACACCCACGACCACGTGCACGAGCTGAGCAGGAAGAACCTCTACGACTCATGACCGTCGCCCTGATGTGGGAGGCCAAGGCCGCCCCGGACCGCGCCGCCGAACTGCTCGCCTGGTGCCGCGCGCACCCCCTCGCCCCGGCGCCACCGCGCCGCGAGACGTACGCCGCGCCCGGCGGCCGGGTGCTCGTCCTCACCTGGTGGGACGCGCCGCTCGACGCCGAAGTGCCCGAACTCCCCGACCCACCGGCCGAGTTGACCGCCCGCCCGGTGCACCGCTGGCGCTTCGAGCAGGTCCCGGAGGACTGACCCGCCCGTACGGCACCGGGCCCGCGCACGGCGTACGGCGTACGCCGGGGCTCACGTCGCGGCCTACGCCGGGTGCCCCAGCAGCATGCTCGGCGCGCCCGCGACGCGCGTCAGGAACACCGTCGCCGCGTGCGGGCCGCGCGGCTTCACCTTCCGCCGCAGCTCCTCCGGCTCGACGGCCGAACCGCGCTTCTTCACGGTCAGCGTCCCCACCTCCCGTTCGCGCAGCAGCGCGCGCAGCCGCTTGAGGTGGAAGGGCAGCACGTCGGTGATCTCGTACGAGGTGGCGAAGGGCGTCCGTACCAGCGTGTCCGAGGTGACGTACGCGATCGACGGGTCGATCAGCCGCCCGTCGGTCGCCCGCGCCACCTCCGCGACGAGGTGGGCGCGGATGACGGCGCCGTCCGGCTCGTGGAGGTAGCGGCCGACGGGCCCCACGGGCGGCACCGCGTCCTCCGCGCCCGCCCCTTCGCGCGCCCCCTCGCCGGTCAGCGTGGCACCGCCGGGCAGCAGCGTGGCCCGTACGGCGCGCGCGGTGTGCGGTGCGCCGGAGCGCGCGCCGCCGAACCACAGCACCGCCTCCTTCACGTCGCCCCCGTACGACACCCACTCCGCCTCGGCGTCCTCCGGCACCGCCTCGTGCGGCACCCCCGGCGCGATCTTCAGCGCGGCGGCGCCCGCCGCGCGCGCGGCGCCGACCGCCCAGCTCAGCGGCGGCGAGTACGCCTCGGGGTCGAAGATTCGCCCGCCGCGTCCCCCGCGTCCGCCCCGGCGCGCGGGGTCCACGAACACGCCGTCGTACGCGCCGGTGTCGACCTCGGTGACGTCCGCGCACCGCACCTCGACACGGTCGGCCAGCCCGAGCGCCGCCATGTTCGCGCGGGCCACCGCGCAGGTCAGCGGGTCGCGGTCGACGGCCAGCACGGTACGGCCCGCGCGCGCCAGCTCGATCGCGTCGCCACCGACGCCGCAGCACAGGTCCGCGACGGACCGTACGCCGCCCGCCGCGAACCGCGCCGCCCGGTGCGCCGCCACCCCCGTACGGGTCGCCTGCTCCACGCCGTCCGGCGTGAAGTACATGCGCGCCGCGTCCTCCGCGCCGAACTTCGCCACCGCCCGCTGCCGCAGCCGCGCCTGTGCCACCGCCGCCGTCACCAGCGGGGCCGGATGGTCGCGGCGCAGCCGCGTCACGGCGGCGAGTTCGCGCGCGGGGTCGTGGTCGCGCAGCGCCGCGAGCAGGTGCTGCCCCTCGGCGGTGAGCAGCGCGGCGAAGGAGGTCAGAGCGTCGTCGCCGGAGGGTGTCGGCGTGTCGGGTACGGCCACACGAGGCATTCTCCCCGCCGCGCCGGATCACCGTACGGGCACCCGCGCGCGCCGGTGGCACGATCCGGCGTTATGCGCGTAGTCCTACAAACGGGAAATATGCGATGCCGGACGCACGCCCGTGCGCTGCTCGTGTCGGCGCTCGCGCTGCTCGCGGCGGTCGCCGCCGCCGTGGACGCACCACCCGCGGACCCCGGCGACCCGGCCCCCGCGGCCGGACCCGCCGCCCCGTACGAGCCCACGCCGTACGAGCCCGCCGCGTACGGCCCGGCCCCCGCCCCTGGGCCGCCCCCCGCGCGGACGACGGGTTCGCTGCCCCCGCTGCCCGGCGCCCTGCCCGCCGTCACCGGCGCCGACGACCCGCTGTCCGGCCCGCCGCACCCGTACGTCGACGACCCCCGCCCCGGCCCCGCGCGCGCCGCCCCCCGGCTGGCGCCCGGCGCCGCCCCCGGTCTCGCCCTCGCGTCCGCGCAGCGCGCGCAGGCGCTGGGCGCGGCCCACTCCCTGTCCGCCCAGGCCGCACGCGTCGAGCACCGCCTCGCCGCCTACCGCCGCCTGGGCCTGAAGCACCCCCTGCCCGCCGCGCCCGCGCCGCCCGTGCTGAAGCCGCGCGTACGCGGCGCGAAGGTCGTACGCCGGGTGCCGACCGACGACAAGGTCATCTTCCTCACCATCGACGACGGCACGGTGAAGGACCCCGGATTCCTGGACCTCGTACGGGAGTTGGACCTGCCGGTGACCTCGTTCCTCACCGACGCGGAGTCCCGCCCCGGCCCCGGGTACGCGTACTTCCGCGAGCTGGCGGCCCTCGGCGGCGGCACCCAGAACCACACGTTGCGGCACCCGTACCTGCCCGCCCTCACGTACGAGCGGCAGCGCCGGGAGATCTGCGGCCAGCAGGACCGGCTGAAGCGGGAGTTCGGCGGCCCGGAGCCGCGGCTGTTCCGGCCGCCGTACGGCGAGTACGACCGGGACACGCTGCGCGCCGCGCGCGCGTGCGGCGTGGACGCCGTCGTGCTGTGGGGGATGGAGGCGTGGGCGGACCGCGTCGACTTCCAGGAGCCGGGGCGGCGGCTCTACCCCGGCGCGATCATCCTCACCCACTACCGCGGTCCGGCCGAGTGGGGCCGCGGCGGCACGATGGCCGACATGACACGACGGCTGCTGCGGCTCGCGGCCGACCAGGGGTACGCCGTGGCGCGGTTGGAGGACTACCTCTGAGCGCTTGGCACTCTAGTTGACGGAGTGCTAATCGAGGCATAATGTCGACGCTGGCACTCCCCGCCGGGGAGTGCCAATGCGACGGGCAGACCGGCACCCGCGACGACGGTTCTGGCCAGCGCCACCCAGACATGCGTACCCCGCTGAGATCTCCGAAGGGGGAGGTCGGATCGTGACGACCGCCACCAGCTCCAAGGTTGCCATCAAGCCGCTCGAGGACCGCATCGTGGTCCAGCCGCTCGACGCCGAGCAGACCACGGCCTCGGGCCTGGTCATTCCCGACACGGCCAAGGAGAAGCCCCAGGAGGGCACCGTCCTGGCCGTCGGTCCGGGCCGCTTCGAGGACGGCAACCGCCTGCCTCTCGACGTCTCCGTCGGTGACATCGTGCTGTACAGCAAGTACGGCGGCACCGAGGTGAAGTACCACGGCGAGGACTACCTCGTCCTGTCGGCGCGCGACGTGCTCGCGATCGTCGAGAAGTAAGTCGTCGAAGCCGAAGATCACCTGAACTGCGCCCTGGACCCGCGAGAGCCGGGGCCGGGGCGCAGTTCGCTTGAGAGGACCCAACAGCAGCATGGCCAAGATCCTGAAGTTCGACGAGGACGCCCGTCGCGCCCTCGAGCGCGGTGTCAACCAGCTCGCGGACACCGTCAAGGTGACCATCGGCCCCAAGGGCCGCAACGTCGTCATCGACAAGAAGTTCGGCGCCCCGACCATCACCAACGACGGCGTGACCATCGCCCGTGAGGTCGAGGTCGAGGACCCGTACGAGAACCTCGGCGCCCAGCTCGTGAAGGAGGTGGCGACCAAGACCAACGACATCGCGGGTGACGGCACCACCACCGCCACCGTGCTCGCCCAGGCGCTCGTCCGCGAGGGCCTGCGCAACGTCGCCGCCGGCGCCTCCCCCGCCGCCCTGAAGAAGGGCATCGACGCCGCCGTCAAGGCCGTCTCCGACGACCTGCTCAAGTCGGCCCGTCCGATCGACTCCAAGGAGGACATCGCCGCGGTCGCCGGTCTGTCCGCCCAGGACGGCCAGGTCGGCGAGCTGATCGCCGAGGCCATGGACAAGGTCGGCAAGGACGGTGTCATCACCGTCGAGGAGTCGCAGACCTTCGGCCTGGAGCTGGACTTCACCGAGGGCATGGCCTTCGACAAGGGCTACCTGTCGCCGTACATGGTGTCCGACCAGGAGCGTATGGAGGCCGTCCTCGACGACCCGTACATCCTGATCCACCAGGGCAAGGTCAGCTCCATCCAGGACCTGCTGCCGCTGCTGGAGAAGATCATGCAGTCCGGTGGCTCCAAGCCGCTGCTGATCATCGCCGAGGACGTCGAGGGCGAGGCGCTCTCCACGCTCGTCGTCAACAAGATCCGCGGCACGTTCAACGCCGTCGCCGTCAAGGCGCCCGGCTTCGGTGACCGCCGCAAGGCGATGCTCGGCGACATGGCCACCCTCACCGGTGCGACCGTCATCGCCGAGGAGGTCGGCCTCAAGCTCGACCAGGCCGGTCTCGACGTGCTGGGCACCGCCCGCCGCGTCACCGTCACCAAGGACGACACCACCATCGTCGACGGCGCCGGCAACAAGTCGGACGTCGAGGGCCGCGTCGCCCAGATCAAGTCCGAGATCGAGGCCACGGACTCCGACTGGGACCGCGAGAAGCTCCAGGAGCGTCTGGCGAAGCTGGCCGGCGGTGTCTGCGTGATCCGCGTCGGTGCCGCGACCGAGGTGGAGCTGAAGGAGAAGAAGCACCGCCTGGAGGACGCGATCTCCGCGACCCGTGCCGCGGTCGAGGAGGGCATCGTCTCCGGCGGTGGCTCCGCGCTCGTCCACGCCGCGAAGGTGCTGGAGGGCGGCCTGGGCAAGTCGGACGACGAGGCCACCGGTGTCGCCGTCGTGCGCCGCGCCTCCGTCGAGCCGCTGCGCTGGATCGCGGAGAACGCGGGCCTGGAGGGCTACGTCATCACCTCCAAGGTCGCCGACCTGGAGGCCGGGCACGGCTTCAACGCCGCCACCGGCGAGTACGGCGACATGGTCAAGGCCGGCGTCATCGACCCGGTCAAGGTGACCCGTTCCGCGCTGGAGAACGCGGCGTCGATCGCGTCGCTGCTGCTCACGACCGAGACCCTGGTCGTCGAGAAGCCGGCCGACGAGGACGAGGCCCCCGCGGGCGGCCACGGCCACTCGCACTGACGCCGACGCCCGCGCGCTCCGCGCGCGGGACGCGACGACGTCCGGGGCGCCGGGCGGACCGGTGGGTTCACCACCGGGTCCGCCCCGGCGCCCTTCGTCGTACGCGGCGGGCGCGCGGAACGCGTACCGCCCGGAGCCCCTAGCGCGGCCCGAAGCGCTTCCGCGACGACTGCGAGGCGCGCGACAGCAGGCGGTGCGGGGCCACCCGGGCCAGTCCCGTCAGCGCCTTGTAGCGGGGGTCGGGCACGGAGATCTCCCGCCCGCGCGCCAGGTCGGTGAGCGCCGTGTCGACCACGCGGGCCGCGTCCAGCCACAGCCAGCCGGGCACCTGCTTCGCGTCCAGGCCCGCGCGTTCGTGGAACTCGGTCCGTACGAAGCCGGGGCACAGCACCATCAGCCGTACGCCGGTCCCGGCCAGGTTCCGCGCGGCGCCCTGCGTGAACTGCACGACCCACGCCTTCGACGCGCTGTACGTGCCGTTCGGTACGAACGCCGCCACCGACGCGACGTTCACCACGCCGCCCCGGCCCCGTTCCCGCATGGCCTCCGACGCGGCCGTCGTCGCGCGCAGCACCGCCTCGCAGTGCACGCGCAGCATCGTCAGCTCGTCCGCGACGGGCACCTCCAGGTAACGGCCCTTGGTGCCGAAGCCCGCGTTGTTGACCAGCAGGTCGACGGGGTTCCTCCGGTCCGCGAGGCGTTCCTCCAGGGCGCGGATGCCGTCCTCGGTGCCGAGGTCGACGGGGAGTACGGACGCCTCGACGCCGTGGTGGTCGTGGAGTTCGGCGGCGTGCGCGCGGAGCCGGTCCGCGTTCCGGGCGGCCAGCACGACGTCGTGCCCGTCCCGCGCCAGCCGCCGCGCGAACGCGGCGCCGATGCCGGACGTCGCGCCCGTGATCAATGCAGTCGTCATACGGGGAACGCTATCCGTCTCCGCGCGCCCCTCACGCGCCCCGTCGCAGCGCCCGCTCGCGCGACTCCTCGGGCAGCGCGTCACCCGCCGCGAGCATCCGGCCGAGCAGCTCCGGTTCGGTGGTGACGGCACGGAACCAGAACGCGACCGTGACCTCGTGCTCCGGCCTGCTCACGACCGTGACGCGGTCCCCGGCCCGTACCTCGCCGGGCTCGACCACCCGCAGGTACGCGCCGGGCGCCGCCCGCTGCGTGAACCGTCTGATCCAGCCGCGTTCACCGAGCCAGCCCGCGAACGTACGGCACGGGATCCGCCCGCAACTGACCTCCAGCAGGGGCCCGTCCTCCGCGTCACCGACCCGCCAACGCTCGCCCACGAGCGCGGAGTTGACGTCGAAGCCGCTGGTGGTGAGGTTCTCCCCGAAGACGCCGTTGGGCAGTTCGCGGCCCAGTTCGGCGGCCCAGGCGTCCAGGTCCTCGCGGGCGAAGGCGTACACCGCCTGGTCGTCACCTCCGTGGTGCCGCGGGTCCCCGATCGTGTCACCGGCGAGTCCGCTGCCGCCGGTGCCCTTCGGGCCGGGCGCGGTGACGAGGACGGGGTGCGGTACGGGGCGTTTGTCGATGCCGGTGACCCGACCCGCGGAATCGGTGTAGTCCGCGGCGTGCGGCGCGGCGAGATTCACTGACAGCAGCTGCATCCGCCCACGCTATCCAGCCGCCCGCCAAAGCCGCGAGCGGGATTTTCCGGTTCCCTCCAAGCCCGCCTTATGCTCGGCCCCATGATCGAGGCCCGCCATCTCCGCGTCCTGCGCGCCGTGGCCCGTACCGGGTCCTACTCGGCCGCCGCCCGTCAACTCGGCTGCACCCAGCCCGCGGTGAGCCAGCAGATGAAGGCGCTGGAGCTGTCCGCGGGCACCCCGCTGCTCGTCCGCACCGGCCGCGAGACGCGGCTGACGGAGGCGGGCGAGGCGCTCGTACGGCACGCGGCGGGCATCCTCGCCGGGCTCACCGCGGCGGAGGAGGAGGTCGCGGCGCTCGCGGGGCTGCGGGCGGGGCGCGTACGGATCGTGTCGTTCCCCAGCGGCAGTTCGACGCTCGTGCCCACCGCCGTCGCCGCCATGCGGAACGACCACCCGGGGACCCGCGTCTCGCTGGTCGAGGGCGAGCCCCCGGGGTCGGTGGAGATGCTGCGCGCGGGCGACTGCGAGATCGCGCTCGCCTTCCGCTACGCGCCCTCCCCGGAGTGGGACGACCTGGTCGTACGCCCGCTGCTCACCGACCGGCTGGTCGGCCTGGTGCCGGGGACCCACCGCTTCGCGGGGGAGCCCGTGGTGGGCATCGGCACGCTCGCCGAGGAGCCGTGGATCGCGGGCTGCCCGCGCTGCCGCGGGCACCTGGTGGACGTCTGCGAGCGCGCCGGGTTCACGCCGCGCGTCGACTTCGCGACCGACGACTACCCGGCGGTCGTCGGCCTGGTGGGCGCGGGCCTGGGGGTGGCGGTGCTGCCGGAACTGGCGGTGCGCTCCGTCCGCACGCACGGGGTCGCCACCGTACGGCTGGAGCCGGACGTGCGGCGCGAGGTGGTGGCGCTGACCCTGCCCGACCTGGCACGGGTGCCCGTGGTCGGCGGGATGCTCGACCGGCTGGAGGCCGCGGCGGGCTGACCGCGGGCCGCCCGCGTGAGCGCGGGGCGCGCGCCGGGACGCGGCACGCCACGGCGCAGGGGGGAACGGGCGTGCGGGCACGGGGCCGAACGGCGGCACCGCGCGCGGGCCGCGGAACGGCCCCCGGAGGGCCGGTCGACCGCGCTGCGTGACGCGCGGCGGGGCCGTCGGGGCGGTTGCGGCGACGCGCCGGTGGTGGGGCCGTCCGGGGGATCGGGACCGCGTTCGCGTCGGCGCGGATCAACCCCGCGCGCCGCTCGGGGCGGCGGAGATCAGCCTGCTGCGGGCGCGGCCCATCAGCTCCTCGCGTTCGTCCTCGGTGAGGCCGCCCCAGACGCCGTACGGCTCCCGGACCGTCAGGGCGTGCGCGGCGCACTCGGACCGGACCGGGCAGCGCATGCACACCTCCTTCGCGGAGGTCTCGCGGGCACTGCGGGCGGCGCCGCGCTCCCCTTCGGGGTGGAAGAACAGGGAGCTGTCGACCCCCCGGCAGGCGGCCAGCAGCTGCCAGTCCCACAGGTCGGCGTTCGGGCCCGGGAGCCGGGAGAAGTCTGCCATTGCGTGTCCTCTCGGAAGCGTGCTCGTAGCGGACTGAGACACGTGAGTCACTGGTCCGTAAATATGACTCTTTGCCGAATCTAGCTATTACCCGATGGAAGTGAAAGAAACCATGCCCAAATCGGGCATTGGCGGGCATGCGCCACCGTGTCGCGCCATGGCTCATCCGTGTCCGCGCACTCACGTAGAGTGTCCGAGGCGGCCGCGGAAGCCCGTAACTCTTTTGGGTGACCATCGTTGAGAGTGCGGAAGCGGTTGGCCGACCGCCCCGGACACCGGGTGTCCGGGACCCGGGCCGTCAATCGCACAGGTGAAGATCCGTAACAGCCTGGAGGCTCAAGGTGATGCGCACCAGCAGCGGGGGGCGGCCATGACGTCCGTCCTCGTTTGCGACGACTCCCCGCTCGCCCGAGAGGCGCTCCGCCGCGCGGTCGCGACCGTGCCCGGCGTCGAGCGGGTGACCACGGCGGCCAACGGCGAGGAAGTCCTCCGCCGCTGGGGTGCCGACCGCTCGGACCTGATCCTCATGGACGTCCGGATGCCGGGGCTGGGAGGTGTGGAGACCGTGCGGCGCCTGCTGTCCGCCGACCCCGGTGCGCGCATCATCATGCTCACCGTGGCCGAGGACCTGGACGGGGTGGCACTGGCGGTCGCCGCGGGCGCCCGGGGCTACCTGCACAAGGACGCCTCACGGGCCGAGCTGCGCGCCACGGTCACGCAGGCGCTCGCCGACCCCACCTGGCGGCTCGCGCCGCGTCGGCTGCGGTCCGCGGAGATGGGCGCGGCGCCGACGCTCACGGCCCGCGAGATCCAGGTCCTGGAGGGGATGAGCCATGGCAGGTCGAACGCCGAGATCGGACGGGAGCTGTTCCTCTCCGAGGACACGGTGAAGACGCATGCGCGGCGGCTGTTCAAGAAGCTGGGCGCCTCGGACCGGGCGCACGCGGTGGCACTCGGCTTCCGCTGGGGCCTCGTGCGCTGACTCCCCTCCGGAGCGGTCCCCGCACGCGGGACGTGGTGCCCGCGGTCGCCGGGCAGGCCGATCACCTCGGCCTGCCCGGCGTCCGCGTGTAGGGCGTCCGCGTGTGAGGCGTCCGCGGGTACGGACGGCGGTGCGGCGGGACGTACGGCCGGATGTCCGCCGGGCGCGCACCCGCCCGACCGGCGCGTACGGGCCGCCGACGCGGCGCGGTTCGCGCTTCCGCGCACCGGGTCGTCGTCGTTCCGCCGTGCGATGCCGCATGCTTGGGAGTGCGACTCATCCCCGGCTCACCGCCGGGAGCTTCTCACCCAGCCGCGAAGGGCCTTGCGACGGCCACGACCGCACCGGTGCCGCGAGCGCCGGGCGGAGCGACCACGCCGCCGCCCGCCGCGGTGCGGAACGGACCCGGAAGGGGGCGGGCTGGCGGCATGGCTACGGGCGCACTCCGTGATAACGCTTCAGCGCACAAAGGCGGGCGCGGTGCGGCGGATCGCACGCCCTCGGTGCACCATGGACCGATGCGCGATGACGAGCACCCGACGGTCGGCGCTCTCGTCCAGCGCGCCGTCGAGGGCGACGCGCAAGCGACGCACGATCTCCTCGCGCACGTGCACCCGTTGGCGCTGCGGTACTGCCGTACGCGCCTGACCCGACTGCCCGGCGACGCCCGGCACTTCGTCGACGACCTCGCGCAGGAGGTGTGCCTCGCCGTCCTCTGCGCGCTCCCGCGCTACCGGGACACGGGCAAGCCGTTCGAGGCGTTCGTCGTGGCCATCGCCCAGCACAAGATCGCCGACCTCCAGCGGGCCGCCATGCGCGGTCCGGGCAGTACGGCGTTCCCGTCCGACGAGATGCCCGAGCAGCCCGACGACTCGCTCGGGCCCGAGGAGCGCGCGCTGCTGAGCAGCGACGCCGAGTGGGCCAAGAAGCTGCTCGCGAACCTGCCGGAGCACCAGCGCGAACTGGTGCTGCTGCGGGTCGCGGTCGGTCTCTCGGCCGAGGAGACCGGGCAGATGCTCGGCATGTCGCCGGGGGCCGTACGAGTCGCGCAGCACCGGGCGTTGACCAGACTGCGGGCGCTCGCCGAGCAGTGAGATCCGCGCCCGCCGGGCGGTTCGTGCACTGGTCACGGGCCGATAGCATGGGCGACCAGGCCACACAAGCATTGGAAAGGTGTCATGACAGACAACGTCGACGGAGTGCCCGCCAAGTTCGCCATGCTCGGGCTGACCTACGACGACGTGCTGCTCCTGCCGGGTGAGTCGAACATGGCCCCGCAGGACATCGACACCTCCTCGCTGGTCTCCCGGAACGTACGGGTCAACGTGCCGCTGCTGTCCGCCGCCATGGACAAGGTCACCGAGGCGCGGATGGCGATCGCGATGGCCCGGCAGGGCGGCGTCGGCGTCCTCCACCGGAACCTCTCGATCGAGGACCAGGCCCTCCAGGCGGACCGCGTCAAGCGGTCCGAGTCGGGCATGGTGACCGACCCGATCACGATCAACCCGGACGCGACGCTGAGCGAGGCCGACGCGCTGTGCGGCCGGTTCCGGATCAGCGGGGTGCCGGTGACGGACGCGTCGGGCAAGCTGCTCGGCATCGTCACCAACCGCGACATGGCCTTCGAGCTGGACCGCGACCGGCAGGTCCGCGAGGTCATGACGCCGATGCCGCTGGTCACCGGCAAGGTCGGCATCTCCCGTGACGAGGCGATGGAGCTGCTGCGCCGCCACAAGATCGAGAAACTGCCGCTGGTCGACGGCGACGGCGTGATCAAGGGCCTGATCACCGTCAAGGACTTCGTGAAGGCCGAGCAGTACCCGAACGCGGCGAAGGACGCCGGGGGCCGACTCGTCGTCGGCGCCGCCGTGGGCGTCGCGGGCGACGCGTACGACCGGGCGCAGGCGCTGATCGAGGCGGGCGTCGACTTCATCGTCGTGGACACCGCGCACGGCCACTCGCGGCTCGTCGCCGACATGGTCGCGAAGATCAAGTCGAACGCGTCGGTCGACGTCGTCGGCGGCAACGTCGCCACGCGTGACGGCGCGAAGGCCCTGGTCGACGCGGGCGCCGACGGCGTCAAGGTCGGTGTCGGGCCCGGCTCCATCTGCACCACGCGCGTCGTCGCGGGCATCGGGGTGCCGCAGGTGACGGCGATCCACGAGGCGGCGCTCGCCTGCCGCGAGGCGGGTGTCCCGGTCATCGGCGACGGCGGCCTCCAGTACAGCGGCGACATCGCCAAGGCGCTGGTCGCCGGGGCCGACACGGTGATGCTCGGCAGTCTGCTGGCGGGCTGCGAGGAGTCGCCGGGCGAGCTGCTGTTCATCAACGGCAAGCAGTTCAAGTCGTACCGCGGGATGGGTTCGCTGGCGGCCATGCAGTCGCGCGGCGACAGCAAGTCGTTCTCCAAGGACCGCTACTTCCAGGAGGAGGTCGGCGCCGACGACAAGCTCATCCCCGAGGGCGTCGAGGGCCAGGTGCCCTACCGCGGGCCCCTGGGCGCGGTGGTGCACCAGCTGGTCGGCGGGCTGAAGCAGTCGATGTTCTACGTCGGCGGGCGCACCGTGCCGGAGCTGAAGGAGCACGGCCGGTTCGTGCGGATCACCTCCGCGGGCCTCAAGGAGAGCCACCCGCACGACATCCAGATGACGACCGAGGCCCCGAACTACTCGCGCCGCTGACCCGGCCACCGACCCCGCCGCCGCCACCCGCCCGCCCACGGCGCGGCGGGCGGCCGCCGCGCCGTGGACGCCGTCAGCGATACTGGACGGCGCAACCGTACGAGAAGGGCCCACATTCGTGACTGAGATCGAGATCGGGCGCGGCAAGCGCGGCCGCAAGGCGTACGCCTTCGACGACATCGCCGTCGTGCCGAGCCGGCGCACCCGTGACCCGAAGGAGGTCTCGATCGCCTGGCAGATCGACGCCTACCGCTTCGAACTGCCTTTCCTCGCCGCCCCCATGGACTCGGTCGTCTCCCCGCAGACGGCCATCCGCATCGGGCAGCTCGGCGGCCTGGGCGTGCTCAACCTCGAAGGTCTGTGGACGCGGTACGAGGACCCGGAGCCGGTGCTCGCGGAGATCGCGGAGCTGGACGGCGCCACCGCGAACCGCCGCATGCAGCAGATCTACGAGGAGCCGATCAAGGAGGAGCTGATCGGCCAGCGGATCAAGGAGGTGCGCGACTCGGGCGTGGTGACGGCCGCCGCGCTGTCGCCGCAGCGCACCGCGCAGTTCTCCAAGGCGGTCGTGGACGCGGGCGTCGACCTCTTCGTCATCCGCGGCACGACGGTCTCCGCCGAGCACGTGTCGTCGGCGGCGGAGCCGCTGAACCTGAAGCAGTTCATCTACGAGCTGGACGTGCCCGTGATCGTCGGCGGCTGCGCCACGTACACGGCCGCGCTGCACCTGATGCGGACCGGCGCCGCGGGCGTCCTGGTCGGCTTCGGCGGCGGCGCCGCGCACACCACCCGGAACGTGCTGGGCATCCAGGTGCCGATGGCGACCGCCGTCGCGGACGTGGCCGGTGCCCGCCGGGACTACCTGGACGAGTCCGGCGGCCGGTACGTGCACGTCATCGCGGACGGCGGCGTCGGCTGGTCCGGCGACCTGCCGAAGGCCATCGCCTGCGGCGCGGACGCCGTGATGATGGGCTCGCCGCTGGCCCGCGCCACGGACGCCCCCGGCCGTGGCCACCACTGGGGCATGGAGGCCGTCCACGAGGACGTGCCGCGCGGGAAGCGCATGGACCTGGGCGCGGTCGGCACGACGGAGGAGGTCCTCCTCGGCCCGTCGCACACGCCGGACGGTTCGATGAACTTCTTCGGGGCGCTGCGCCGGGCGATGGCCACGACGGGGTACTCCGACCTGAAGGAGTTCCAGCGCGTCGAGGTCATGGTGGCCCGCCCGTAGCCGTAGCGAGCCGCAGCCCGTACGCACCACCCGCCGCCCACCGGTCACAGCCGGTGGGCGGCGCCCGTCGGGCTCGCGCCGCGCGTGTCCAGCAGCAGCTGGGCCTTGGCGGCGAGCCCCTGGAGGTCGTACGTGCGGTGGTGCTGGAGCAGCACCGTCAGGTCGGCCTCCGCCGCCGCCTCGTACAGCCCCTCCGCCCGCGGCACCGGCCGCCCGCCCGCGCTCCAGCGCTGCACGTACGGGTCGTGGAAGCTGAGCTGCGCGCCCAGGTCCCGCAGCCGGGTGGCGATCTCGCCCGCGGGTGAGCCCTCCTGGTCGGCGAGGTCGGCCTTGTACGTGACGCCGAGCAGCAGGACGCGGGCGCCGCGCGCCGACTTGCCGTGCTCGTTGAGGAGGGCGGCGGCGCGCTGCGAGACGTAGCGCGGCATGCGGGTGTTGACCTGCCGGGCCAGCTCGACCATGCGCAGCGGGTAGCCCAGGGCGCGGCTCGGGTACGACAGGTGGTTCGGGTCGACGGGCACGCTGTGGCCGCCGACGCCGGGCCCCGGCCGGAACGCCTGGAAGCCGAACGGCTTCGTCTCCGCGCACCGGATCACGTCCCACACGTCGACGCCGATGTCGTGGCAGAAGACGGCCATCTCGTTGACGAGGGCGATGTTGACCTGCCGGTAGTTGACCTCCAGCAGCTGCGCCGTCTCCGCCTCGCGCGGCCCGCGCGCGCGGACGACCTTCTCCGTGAACCGGCCGTAGAACGCCGCCGCCGCCTCCGTGCAGGCGGGGGTGAGGCCGCCGATGACGCGCGGCACGTTCGCGTAGCCGTACGCGCGGCTGCCGGGGTCGAGGCGGCTGGGCGCGTACGCCAGGTGGAAGTCGCGGCCCGCGCGCAGCCCGGAGCCGTCCTCCAGGACGGTACGGACGAACTCCTCGGTGCTGCCCGGGTACACGGTCGACTCCAGGACCACGGTCGTCCGCGGCCGCAGCACCGCCGCGAGCGTGTGCGCGGCGTCCCGCACCGGGCCCAGGTCGAGGGCGCCGTCGGCGCGGAGCGGGGTGTCGACGCAGATCACCGCCGTACGGGCGCCGCCCAGCTGCGTCGGGTCGGCGGTCGCGCGGAAGCCGCACGCCAGCAGGCGGCGCAGCTCGGCGGCGGAGAGGGAGCCGTCGGCCGGGGGGCGGCCCGCGTTCAGCTCGCCTACGGTGCCGGGGCGCGGGTCGTGGCCGACGGTACGGATGCCGGCGGCGGTGGCGGCCTGCGCCAGCGGGAGACCCGAATGGCCCAGTCCGATGACGGTGAGGTCTGCGCGCATGAGGGCTGACATCCCTTCCCCGGGGAACGCGGTGGACGCCGGACAGCACGGCCCGTACGGCGTGGGGCGCCGGAGGGTGAGTGGCGGCGTACGTGCTGTCAGGTTAAGGGCCTATATGACAGATATGCGGTATTGCCCCGCGCTGCCGTGCCCCCCGCTCGGCCAAAGCGGGGGACATGCGGGACCATCGACGGGGGGACGCAGCGTCAGGTGGCCCGCGTAACCGCCCCTACCGACCAAGGAGGCAACGGTGAGGACAGCGACACTGGGACCGGAGCAGCGCGCGGAGGCGCTGGCACGGATGGCCGAGCGCGAACTGGACGTGCTCGTCATCGGCGCCGGGGTCGTCGGCGCGGGCGCCGCGCTCGACGCGGCGACCCGTGGGCTCTCCACGGGTCTCGTCGAGTCACGGGACTGGGCGTCCGGCACGTCCAGCCGGTCCAGCAAGCTGATCCACGGCGGACTGCGCTATCTGGAGATGCTGGACTTCGCGCTCGTACGGGAGGCGCTGAAGGAGCGCGGACTGCTGCTGGAGCGGCTCGCCCCGCACCTGGTGAAGCCGGTGCCGTTCCTCTACCCGCTCCAGCACAAGGGCTGGGAGCGCTTCTACGCCGGTTCCGGCGTCGCCCTCTACGACGCGATGTCGCTCTCCTCCGGGCACGGCCGCGGCCTGCCCGGCCACCGCCATCTCACGCGCCGCGGCGCGCTGCGGGCCGCGCCCTGCCTGAAGAAGGACGCGCTCGTCGGCGCCCTCCAGTACTACGACGCGCAGATGGACGACGCCCGCTACGTCGCCACCCTCGTCCGTACGGCCTCCGCCTACGGCGCGCACACCGCGAACCGCGCGCGCGTCGTCGGCTTCCTGCGCGAGGGCGAGCGCGTGGTGGGTGCCCGGGTGGAGGACCTGGAGCTGGGCGGCGAGTTCGAGGTGCGCGCCCGGCAGGTGGTGAACGCCACGGGCGTGTGGACGGACGACACGCAGCAACTGATCGCGGAGCGCGGCCAGTTCCACGTACGGGCGTCGAAGGGCATCCACCTCGTCGTACCGAAGGACCGGATCAGCTCCACCACCGGGCTGATCCTCCGTACGGAGAAGAGCGTGCTGTTCGTCATCCCCTGGGGGCGGCACTGGATCGTCGGCACCACCGACACCGACTGGGACCTGGACAAGGCGCACCCCGCCGCGTCCAGCGCGGACATCGACTACCTCCTGGAGCACGTCAACTCCGTGCTGTCCGTCCCGCTCACCCGGGACGACGTCGAGGGTGTCTACGCCGGTCTGCGACCGCTCCTCAAGGGCGAGTCGGAGGCCACCAGCAAGCTGTCGCGCGAGCACACCGTCGCCCACCCGGTGCCGGGGATGGTGGTCGTCGCGGGCGGCAAGTACACGACGTACCGCGTGATGGCGAAGGACGCCGTCGACGAGGCCGTGCGCGGCCTCGACCACCGGGTGGCCGAGTGCTGCACCGAGGAGGTGCCGCTCGCGGGCGCCGAGGGCTACGCCGCGCTGTGGAACGCGCGGGCGCGCATCGCCGCCCGTACGGGCCTGCACGTCGTACGGGTGGAGCACCTGCTCAACCGCTACGGCTCCCTCGTCGACGAGGTGCTGGACCTGATCGCCGCCGACCCGAAGCTGGGGGAGCCGCTGCCCGCCGCCGACGACTACCTGAAGGCGGAGATCGTGTACGCCTGTACGCACGAGGGCGCACGCCATCTGGACGACGTGCTGACCCGGCGTACGCGCATCTCCATCGAGACGTTCGACAGGGGGTCGCGCAGCGCCCGCGAGTGCGCCGAGCTGATGGCCGGGGTGCTCGACTGGGACGAGGACCAGGTCAAGCGCGAGGTCGAGCACTACCAGAAGCGTGTCGAGGCCGAACGGGAGTCGCAGCGCCAGCCCGACGACCTGACGGCGGACGCGGCGCGGCTGGGCGCGCCGGACATCGTGCCGCTGTAGGCGCGTTGACGGGGCGCGCCGCGAAGTCCGCCCGTGGCGGCGGCGGTTGCGCCCCGATACACGCCACCCCCGGCGAGTAGGACACAATGAAGGCTCTGCCGGGGGCTCGGCTGCTTGAGGGGACGCAAGGGGATTCATGGGCCAGGACGTTGACGAGGGCCGGCTGGTAGGCGGCCGCTACCGGCTCGAAGGTGTGCTGGGGCGCGGGGGCATGGGCACCGTGTGGAGCGGCCAGGACGAGACCCTGGGCCGCAGGGTCGCGGTGAAGGAGCTGCGCTTCCCGTCGAGCATCGACGACGAGGAGAAGCAGCGGCTGATCACCCGCACGCTGCGCGAGGCGAAGGCGATCGCCCGTATCCGCAGCGGCAGCGCCATCGTCGTCTACGACGTGGTGAACGAGGACGACCGTCCGTGGATCGTCATGGAACTGGTCGAGGGCCGCTCGCTCGCGGACCGCATCCGCAAGGAGGGGCCGCTGACGCCGCAGCGCGTCGCGCAGATCGGCCTCGCCGTTCTCGACGTGCTGCGTTCCGCGCACCTGGAGGGCATCGTCCACCGCGACGTGAAGCCGTCCAACGTGCTGCTGGAGGAGGCCACCGGCCGGGTCGTCCTCACGGACTTCGGTATCGCCAAGGTCGCCGGTGACCCCTCCATCACCTCGACCGGCATGCTCGTCGGCGCGCCCTCGTACATCTCCCCGGAGCGCGCCCGCGGCACCCCGCCCGGCCCGCCCGCGGACATGTGGTCGCTGGGCGGCCTGCTGTACGCGGCGGTGGAGGGGCGGCCCCCGTACGACAAGGGGTCCGCGATCTCCACGCTGACGGCCGTGATGACCGAGCCGGTGCCGCCGCCGTCGGGCGCGGGTCCGCTGACGGACGTCATCCTCGGGCTGTTGGAGAAGGACCCGGACAAGCGGCTGGACGTCACCGCGGCGCACGCGCTGCTGGAGCAGGCCGCGGCGCTGGACGAGCACGCGCCGCCGTCCGGACCGGCCCCGGCGCCCGGCTCGGGCGAGACCTCCGACCCGCGCCTCCCGGTCCGTACGGCGAGCGGGCTGCCGCCCATACCGTCGTTGAGCCCGCAGGGCGGCACGGGCAACGGGCCCGGGTCCTGGCCCGCGGCGTCCCCGGCGGGCGCCGGGATGAACTCGCGGCTGACGATGGTGGTCGTCGGCGTGGTGGTCGTACTCCTCGTGCTCCTCGGCGTGTTCGTGGCCAACTCGATGGGCGACGACGGGGACGGCGACGGCAAGAAGTCCGAGGGCTCCGGCCAGACCGACGGCGGAGACAAGTCCGGGCGGGACGAGGGGTCGGGCAAGGACGACCAGCCCGGCTCCGACGCGGAGCCGAACACCGGCGGTCGCGGCGACGACCTCGACGACGCGGACAAGGGCGGCGACAAGGGCACGGACGACGGCGCCGACCAGGACGGGGGCGGCGGCGACGGGAAGCAGGACGGCACGCTGCCCGCGGGCTACGGCGACGTGGTGGACGAGCGCTTCCACTTCTCGATGGCGATGCCGGACGACTTCCAGCGCACCGGTACGGCCGGGGAGAACTCCGGCGCCAAGTACGGCCTGCCCGGCGGCGGTTACCCGAGGCTCCAGGTCGACCACTCCGGCAGCCCGGCCGCGGACGCCGAGGCGGCCTGGCGGAAGCTGGAGCCCTCGGTCCGCAAGAGCAGCGTCGGCTACCAACAGATCGAGCTGAAGTCCGTGTCGTGGCGCGACTATCCGACCGTCGCGGACTGGCAGTTCCAGCGGATCGAGGGCGCCGAGCAGGTTCGGGTGCTCAACCGCGGTTTCCGGGTGGACGACGAGCGCGGCTACGCGATCATGGTCACCTGCAAGACCGACGAGTGGACGGGCGAGAAGTGCCGGACGCTGCGGGACACGGCGTTAGCGACGTTCCAGCCGCGCTGACGGCGTCGACGGGGTGACCCCGGGCTCCGGTTCTCCGGGGTCCGGGGTCCGTCCGTGACGGTACGGCGCGGCGCGGGCCGTACGCCGACTCCCGCGCTCCGCCGGGCCGTTGGCGCGCGGCGCCCGTACGCTCCGCGCGGCACCGCCCGTTCCCGAGGTGTCGCGGGCGGCCCGCCGGGGAAAGGGCCGTCCGGACGGATGGGACTTAAGGGCGGCGTGGTGCCGCTTCGGCACGTATCGTGAAAGTCCGCGGACCGTACGCATCCGTAACGAGGCGGATCGGGACCGTTTTTGAGGGGCTGCCCGCGGATCGCGGGGACGTGGGGGAGGCGTCGTGGACGACAACGCGGACTACGCGGGACGGTTGCTGGCCGACCGCTACCGCCTGCCGCGGCTTCCCGCCGACGAGTTCGAGCTGGCCGAGACCCGCGCGTACGACACCGCCAGCGGCCAGGAGGTCCTGGTGCGGCAGGTGCCGCTGCCGGAGGTCGTCGACGCCGAGGTGCTGGACGGCGGACGCCCGTCCGGCGGCGTACGTCCCCTGCCGGGGGCGGGGTACGGCCGCGCCACCCGCCGACCCGCCGAGCCCGGCGTGCGGCGCGCGGTGGAGGCGGCGCTCGCGGCCTCCCGCATCCCCGACCACCCGCGGCTCGACCAGGTCTTCGACGTGTTCGTCGAGGGCGACGGCCTGTGGATCGTCAGCGAACTCGTGCCCGCGCGGCCCCTGGTGGCCGTCCTCGCGGAGGAGCCGCTGAGCCCGCACCGGGCCGCGGAGATAGCCGCCGACCTGCTCGACGCGCTGCACGCCGTGCACGCGCACGGCTGGGTCCACCGCAACATCACCGCCCGCTCCGTCCTCGTCTGCGACGACGGCCGCGCGCTGCTCACCGGCATGGCGGTGGGCGCGGCGGAGGAGGCGCTGTGCGGGTACGACACGCTGCCGGAGCCGGGCGCGGGCGGCGCCCCGGCGGAGCCGGTCGCGTACGGCGGCGGCGACGCGTACGGGGACGAGCACGGGGACGACGACGCGTACGCCGAGGACCACGGGGACGGCGAGGTGCGGGCGCACGCCGACCCCGACGCGGACCCCGACCCCGAGCCCGGCGGCGGGACGTACGGCGGCGGCGACGCGTACGGGGAGCCGTCGGACCGGCGCGGCCAGGCGCGCTACGCCTGGGGCGAGGGCGCGTACGAGCCGCGCGGCTCCGCGCCCGACCCCGGCCCCCACGACGGGCGGCCCGAGCGGCTGCCGCGCGGACCGCTGCCCGAGGGGTTCTCCGGCGTGTACGCCGGGCCGGAGGCGCCGGGGCTGGACGACCCCACCGGCGGCCCGGCGCCGTACGGGAACGGGCAACAGCCCCCGTTGAGCGGCACGTTCGCGCCCGGCGGCGACGCGGGCACGGGCGGTCACGCGGCGCCCGCCGCGGACGACGCCCAACGCGCGGGCATCTTCGGCTTCGAGGGCGCGGACTCCGGCGGCGGCGCCGCCGCGCGCGCCGCGCGCCGGGGCGCGATCGCCGCCTACCGCGCCGGGACGCGCGCCGCGTCCGCCCGCGTCGAGGCGGAGGCGCAGGACCGCGCCGCGCGGCAGCGCCCCGCCCTCCCGGAGGGCGGCACGTCCCCGGACTGGTGGGCCGGTGACGGCAACGGCGCCGAGGGCGCGACGTACGGGGACGGCGGTACGTACGGCAACGGCGGTACGTACGGGGAGCCCGGCGCGTACCAGGACTCCGGCGCGTACCGGCAGCCCGTCGTCTACGGCCCCGCGGGCCAGCCCTACGGCCCGGCACCCGTCGAGCAGTCCCCGCGCGACGAGCGCGACGGCACCGACCCGTCGCCGGACGCCGAGCGCTGGACCGGCGAGGGGCCGACGGCGCTGCCGGGCTCCCGGCACGGCACCAGCCGTTCCGTGCCCGTGCCCCGCTTCCCCCGTGAGCAGCCGACGGAGACGCCGTACGAGCAGCAGGTGTCGTACGAGCAGGAGCCGTACGAGCGGGCGTCGGAGCCGGAGCGGCGCCAGGGCCCCGTGTACCGGGACCAGATCCCGGCGGGCGGCGCGTACGCCGACGACGGGGCGGAGTCCCGTGCGGAGGCGCCCGGGGCGGACGGGTACGGCGACGCGGCGTACGACCCCGACCCCGTGCACGACGACGACCGTGACGGTGACGACGACCGCGATGACGACCGGGACGGCGACGGCACGTACGAGCCCGCCCTCCAGGACGACCCCGACCGCTACCGCGGCCCCGCCACCTCCCTCGACGCCGAGCGCGCGCGTCAGGCGCGGATGACCATCGTGGGCGCGGTGACCGAGCGGTGGGCGCCGGAGCAGGCCGGGCCCGTGTACGAGAACTGGCGGCTGGCCCCGCCCGTGGGCCCCGCAGCGGACCTGTGGGCGCTGGGCGTGCTGCTGTTCCGGGCGGTGCAGGGGCACGCGCCGTACCCGGAGGACGACGTCGTCGAGCTGGTGCAGATGGTGTGCGCCGAGCCGCCCGCGTACGCCGAGGAGTGCGGCGCGCTGCGGCCGGTCGTCGAGTCGCTGATGCGCCAGGACCCCACGGAGCGCCCGGAGTTCGAGGAGCTGCGCGGCTGGCTGCGTTCGCTGGTGCGGTCCGCGCCGGAGCCCGAGGTGGGCCTCCGTACGCTGACGGCGCCGCCGTCGCTGGAGCCGGGGCGACCGTCCGACCCGCGGCGGCTGCCGATCAAGCGGCGCCGCGGCGAACTGGTGCGCAGGCGCCGCTTCTGGCGCCGGTCGACGGCCGCCGCCGCTCCGCCCGCCGCGGCCGGGGCCACCGGGTCCGCCGGGTACGCGGTCGAGGCGCCCGACGTGGTCGAGGTCCCGCCCGAGCCGAGGGCGCCGAAGGCGCGCGGGAAGGCGAAGGCGCTCAGGAGGTCGAAGGAGGCGAAGCGGGCCGGTCGGCGCTCCCCGGTCGAGTCCGCCGCGCCCCTGTCGGAGCTGCTGGCAGAGGCACCCGCGCCGTCGTACGACCCGCCCCGCGACGACCCGTACCGGCACGACGCGTACGGCGGGGCCGCGTACGGCGACGACCCGTACCGGGACGACCCGCCCCGCGACGAGGCGCGCCCTCGGCGCGCGCCCCGGCCCCGCGCGCCGGGGGGCGCGGGCGGGCCGCGGCGGCTCGGACGGCTGCTGGTGGGCGGGGTGCTGCTGCTGTTGACGCTGGCGGCGCTGTACGCGTTGTGGTTCATGCCGGACCGGGGTGGTGACGACGAGGGGCAGCGGCGTGGCGCGGTGGGCGAGCAGGAGCCCGCGCCGACCGGCGCTCCCGAGCAGGACGGCGGGTCGGACGGGGGCTCGGGCGACGGCTCGGACGGGGACGCGCCCGCGGACCGTTCGCCGCAGCATTCCCAGCCCGCCGACCTCGCGAAGGGCTTCGGCCTGCACAAGGACCCGACCGGCTTCCAGATCGGCCTGCCCGACGGCTGGAGCCGTACGGGCCCGAACGACCGGGGGCAGGTCCGCTTCGACTCCGGCGAGTTCGAGATGGTCGTCGTCAAGGGCCGGGACTCGACCGGCGAGTACGGCAAGGACCCGCTGGAGTACCAGGCGGACGACGAGCGCGAGTTGGCGCCGTTCCGCGCCTCCGGCTGGTCGTCCGCGAGCAGCCTGCGCCGTATCGACGTCGGTGACACGGCGATGGCCGAGGGCACGTACACCTGGGAGGACGAGAGCGGGCGCAGCGTCTACGTGCGCAACCGCGCGATGATCCTCGGCGGGCGCTACCACCTGGTGCTGGTGTTCGGACCGGAGGACGAGAAGAAGGACGTGGACCGCTACTTCGAGGGCGTCGTCGACACGTACCGCGTGCTGTCCTGACGGCCTGCCCGGCGGGCGGACCGCGGTCGGGACGACGAGCGGGAGGCAATCGCGCCAGTGATCGCTGGCGTAGTTGTAAACGAGCGGTGAAGACTGGTTACCGCCGGGTATACGCCCGCGCGCCGCGGTCGTACCCTCGGCCCCATGACGGACTCGCAGGACACCGCACGGCAGGACACCGCCCCGGCCCCGGCAGGGCAGGACGCCCCGGACGCCCCCGCGTCCGCGCCCGACACCCCCGCCCCGGACTACGGCAACCCCGTCGCGCCCACCCCGGCCGGGGCCCGTACGGCCGCCGACGTCGTCACGCCCGAGCTGGTCGCCCGCCTCACCGCGCCCGTCGTCGGCACGGGCGGCACCGCCAGCCACGCGCCGTTCACGGGCGAACGCCTCGCCGAGCTGCCCGAGTCCACCCCCGAGGACGTCACCACCGCCTTCGCGCGGGCGCGCGCCGCGCAGCAGGCGTGGGCGGACACGCCGGTACGGCGGCGGGCCGCGGTCCTGCTGCGCTTCCACGACCTGGTGCTGGGGCGGCAGTCCGAGATCCTCGACCTGATCCAGCTGGAGACCGGCAAGGCACGGCTGCACGCCTTCGAGGAGGTCCTCGCCGTCGCCGTCGCCGCGCGCCACTACGGCCGCAAGGCGCCCTCGTACCTCGGCGCCAAGCGCCACACCGGCGCCATCCCCGCCCTCACCAAGGTCACCGAGCTGCGGCAGCCGCGCGGCGTCGTCGGGCAGGTCGCGCCCTGGAACTACCCGTTCGAGCTGTCCGTCGGCGACGCGCTCCCCGCGCTCGTGGCGGGCAACGCGCTGGTCATGAAGCCGGACACGGAGACCGCGCTCACCGCGCTCCGGGCGCGTGAGCTGCTGGTGGAGGCGGGGCTGCCGCCGGAGGTGTTCCAGGTCGTGCTGGGTGACGGGCCGGTCGTCGGCACCGCCGTCGTCGAGCACGCCGACTACGTCTCGTTCACCGGCTCGACCCGTACGGGCCGCGAGGTCGCCCAGCGCGCGGCGGCCCGGCTGGTGGGCTGCACCCTCGAACTCGGCGGCAAGAACGCCATGATCGTGCTCCCCGACGCCGACCTCGACAAGGCGGCGCAGGGCGCCGTGCGCGGCGCGTTCTCGTCGGCGGGGCAGCTGTGCGTCTCCATCGAGCGGCTGTACGTGCACGAGTCCGTCGCCGACGACTTCCTGGCGCGCTTCGCGGCCCGTACCCGCGCGATGCGCCTCGGCAGCTCCCTCGTCTACGGCGCCGACATGGGGTCGCTCGTGTCGCAGCGGCAGCTCGACACGGTGGGCCGACACGTTGAGGACGCGGTCGCCAAGGGCGCGAAGGTCGTCGCGGGCGGCCGGGCGCGGCCGGACGTCGGACCGTACTTCTACGAGCCGACCATCCTCGACGGCGTCGAGTCCCCGATGGCGGTGTGCGGCGAGGAGACCTTCGGGCCCGTCGTCTCCGTCTACCGCTTCACCAGCGAGGACGAGGCCGTCGCGCTCGCCAACGGCACGCCGTACGGCCTCAACTCCAGCGTCTGGAGCCGTAGCGGCCGCCGCGCCCACCGCGTCGCGGCCCGGCTCCGCTCCGGCACGGTGAACGTCAACGAGGGCTACGCCTCCGCCTACGGCAGCGTCCAGGCCCCCATGGGCGGCATGGGCGACTCCGGGCTGGGACGGCGGCACGGCTCGGAGGGCGTCCTCAAGTACACGGAGGCGCAGACGGTCGCGCACCAGCGGGTGCTGCCGATGGCGCCCTCGCTGGGGATGAGCGAGGAGGCGTACGCCGCGTTCATGGGGCGCTCGTTGCGGCTGATGAAGGCGCTCCGCTTCCGCTGACCGCCCCCCCTTTCCCCCTCCCCGCCCCTCCCGTCAGGAGATCCCGTGCACCAGGCGTACGACTACGACGTGCTCGTCATCGGCTCCGGCTTCGGGGGAGCGGTGTCCGCCCTCCGTCTGACGGAGAAGGGCTACTCCGTCGGCGTCCTGGAGGCCGGGCGCCGCTTCACCCGCGAGACGCTGCCGAAGAACTCGTGGGACCTCCGCAACTACCTCTGGGCCCCCGCCCTCGGGCTCTACGGCATCCAGCGCATACACCTGCTCGACAACGTCATGATCCTGGCCGGGGCGGGCGTCGGCGGCGGCTCCCTGAACTACGCCAACACCCTCTACGTACCGCCCGCGGCCTTCTTCGAGGACCAGCAGTGGGGGCACATCACGGACTGGCAGGACGAGTTGCGGCCGTACTACGACCAGGCGCAGCGCATGCTCGGCGTCCGCCTCAACCCGACGATGACCCCCTCCGACGTGCACCTGAAGGCGGCGGCGGAGCGGATGGGCGTCGGCGAGACGTTCCACTTCGCGCCCGTGGGCGTGTTCTTCGGGGACGGCAGGGACGCGGTGCCGGGCGCGTACGGGGCGTCCGAGGCGTCGTCCGGGAAGGCCGGGTCCGGGGACGCCACCGGCCCCGGCGCCGAGCCGGGCGGCGAGGTCCCCGACCCCTACTTCGGCGGCGCCGGCCCGTCCCGCCGCGCCTGCTCCGAGTGCGGTGAGTGCATGACCGGCTGCCGGCACGGCGCGAAGAACACCCTCACCGAGAACTACCTGCACCTGGCCGAACGGGCCGGGGCCACGATCCTGCCCATGACCACCGTCGTCGACATCCGCGAGGTGGACCAGGAGGCCGACGACGGCTTCCTCGTCGGCGTCGTCCCCACCCACGACCGGCGCGGCCGCCGCGCGCGGCGCACCAACCTGCGTACGGCGGGCGGCACACCGCGCGGGATGCGTACGCTCCGCGCGCGCAGGGTGGTCGTCGCGGCGGGCACGTACGGCACACAGACCCTCCTGCACCGGATGCGCGACAGCGGCGCGCTGCCCGGCCTCTCCGGGCGGCTCGGGGAACTCACCCGCACCAACTCCGAGTCCCTGGTGGGCGCGCAGACCGTCGACCGCCGCTACCGCAAGAAGTTCGGCCCCGACGCGGAACTGGACTTCTCCCGCGGCGTCGCCATCACCTCGTCGATCCACCCGAACGAGAACACCCACATCGAGCCCGTCCGTTACGGCAAGGGCTCCAACGCGATGGGCGCGCTCACCACCCTCCAGGTCCGGCACGACACCCGCCTCCCGCGCGCGCTGGCACACGCGGCGACCTGCCTGCGGCACCCCGTCCTCTTCCTGCGCTCGCTGTCGCAGCGCAAGTGGTCGGAGCGCGTGATCATAGGGCTCGTCATGCAGACCCTGGACAACTCCCTCACCACGTACCGCAAGGAGAAGGGACTCGGCAAGGGCCTCCTCACCTCCCGGCAGGGCCACGGCGCGCCCAACCCGCTGCACATACCCGAGGGGGCGGCGGCGGCCAACCACCTGGCCGACGAGATCAACGGCTTCGCGGGCGCCAACGTCGGTGAGCTGATGGGCACCCCGCTGACCGCCCACTTCCTCGGTGGCTGCCCCATAGGGGACAGCGCGGAGAACGGCGTCATCGACCCGTACCACCGGCTTTACGGGCACCCCGGCATCTCCGTCGTCGACGGTTCCGCCGTCACCGCGAACCTCGGCGTCAACCCGTCGCTCACCATCACCGCGCAGGCGGAACGCGCCATGTCGCTGTGGCCCAACAAGGGCGAGGAGGACGGGCGTCCGGCGCAGGGCGAGCCGTACGTACGGCTGACGGCGGTGCGGCCGCGCACCCCGGTGGTGCCGGAGGAGGCGTTCGGCGCGCTGCGGCTGCCGTTCCTGCCCGTGCCGACCGTGCCGCCGAAGGCGGACGGGGCGGAGACGGCGACCGGGGCCGACGGGCGGTAGCCGCGCCGTACGCCGCGAGGCCCCGGGCCGCGCGCCCGGGTGGGTGGCGGCAGCCGCGGGGCCTGCGGTCGGCACCGGCGCCAGGGCAGCGGCGACGCCGACGGGAGCGGCACCGGGGCGGTGCCGCCGTCCGCTGGCGGGCAGGACGGCGAGCGCACCCGCGCCACCCCGTCGGCCCGCCAACCCGCCTGTGCGCGACGGGACTTGCGTACTCCGCATCGTCCTCGCCGCGCGTCCGCAACGCAACCGTATCGGGCGAATTGCGGGTGATCCGTACGGGTGGCGCGCGGGCCGCCGCCGTACGCTGCGCGGTCTCCCGCCGTAGGGTGCGGACTCCCGGCGTACCGTGCGCGGGCGGTGCTCTCCGCGGAGCGGCCGGTCCGAGGCGTCCCCGGGACCGGCCGCTGGGCCCCTGCCATGGCAGAGGGTCGTGACCGGGCGGCTGTCCCCTGCCGTCCGGCCACCGCACCGGAGCGAGGTCCCACGACGCGGTCGCTCCCGTTCCGAGGAGACGCGTCTCATCACTCCAGCGATGCCGCCCCAGAGCCGCCGGGCGCCCAGTCGGGCTCGGGGACACTCCGTCCAACGAGGAGTGCCGGGCCCGGTCACGCGCCGTACGGGTGACCGGCCGTTCCGCGCGCGTACGCACACGGGCGCGGCCCGTACGCCCTCGGGGTCGGGGGCCGCCGACCCGGCGTACCGGCACGCCACTTGGGCGCCCTCCCGGCCCGGTGCCCGCGCGGGCGCGCGGTCACGCCCGGCCGCGGCTCAACTCCAGCAGGGTCATCGCCAGCGCGGTGCCGGGGCGGCCCAACTCGTCGCGGTAGTGGGCGAGGATCTCCATCTCGCGCGACAGGCTCACCCGGCGACCGCCGGAGCCGAGGCGCGCCTGCTGGACGCGTGCGGAGACGGCCATCCGTTCCCGGACGAGCGCGATGATGCGCGCGTCGAGGGCGTCGATCCGTTCCCGCGCGCCGCTGATCTCGGCGGCGGCGCCGTCCCGCGCGCCGGTGTCGGCGGCGGACGCGGTACGGGTGGTGCCGGTGGTCTCGGCGGTTTCTGCGGTACGGGTGGTGCCCGCGGTCTCAGCGGTACGTGCGGTGTCGAGGGTGCTCATGTCCGTGCTCCGGGTCTCACGGCGGACCCCTGCCGTTCCGGCCCGGGAAGGAGAGCGCACGCAGCGCGCCCCGGGCCTCAACCGGCCCGGGGCGCCTGGGAAGTCGCTTGTCAGTGGCTCAAGCAGTACGACCACGGCAGCCGGACGGGCCGGTGCCATAGGTAAACCAGAAGGTCGTCTGCGTGCGCATGCCGCCCAGTATGCCGAACGCCCGGAGCCGCGGGCCGTCGGAGCCGCATGCTGAGACACCCCGCGCCCCCGGTAGAATCGCGGGGGTCCATCCCCGAGCAGCCGTCCCCGCCAGGCGGGGCGCGCAGCCGCCCGTACCACCGCCGAAAGGCCGCCCCGTGGCATCAGAGCCCCTCGCCGCGTCCGACCCCGCCGCCTCCCGGCCCGCAACGTCCGGCGCGGAGCCGGACACGGTCCTGGTCGTCGACTTCGGCGCGCAGTACGCACAGTTGATCGCGCGCCGCGTGCGCGAGGCCCGCGTCTACAGCGAGATCGTCCCGCACACGATGCCCGCGGCGGAGATCCTCGCGAAGAACCCGAAGGCGATCATCCTCTCCGGCGGGCCCTCGTCCGTGTACGCGGAGGACGCGCCCTCCATCGACCGCGCGCTGTTCGAGGCGGGCGTCCCCGTCCTCGGCCTCTGCTACGGCTTCCAGCTGATGGCCCGCTCCCTCGGCGGCACGGTCGACAACACCGGCGGCCGCGAGTACGGCCGTACGGACCTCTCCGTCGTCAAGCGCGGCTCCACCCTCTTCGAGGGCACCCCCGGCGAGCAGCAGGTGTGGATGTCGCACGGCGACGCCTGCTCGGCCGCGCCGGAGGGCTTCACCGTCACCGCCGCCACGTCGCTGGTGCCGGTCGCCGCCTTCGAGGACGACGACCGGAAGCTCTACGGCGTGCAGCACCACCCCGAGGTCATGCACTCCACGTACGGGCAGCAGGTGCTGGAGCACTTCCTCTACCGCGGTGCCGGGCTCGACCCCTCCTGGACCACCACCAGCATCGTGGACGAGCAGGTCGCGCTCATCCGCGACCAGGTCGGCAGCAAGCGCGCGATCTGCGGGCTGTCCGGCGGCGTCGACTCGGCGGTCGCCGCGGCGCTCGTGCAGAAGGCCATCGGCGCGCAGCTGACCTGCGTGTACGTGGACCACGGGCTGATGCGCAAGGGCGAGACCGAGCAGGTCGAGAAGGACTTCGTGGCGGCCACCGGCGTCCAGCTGAAGGTCGTCGACGCCGCCGACCGCTTCCTCGACGCGCTGGAGGGTGTCTCCGACCCGGAGCAGAAGCGGAAGATCATCGGGCGCGAGTTCATCCGCGTCTTCGAGCAGGCGCAGGCCGAGCTGGTGGCGGAGGCGGGCGCGGCGGGCGAGGACGTCGCGTTCCTCGTCCAGGGCACCCTCTACCCGGACGTGGTCGAGTCCGGCGGCGGCTCCGGTACCGCCAACATCAAGTCGCACCACAACGTCGGCGGCCTCCCCGACGACCTGGAGTTCCAGCTCGTCGAGCCGCTCCGGAAGCTGTTCAAGGACGAGGTCCGGATGGTCGGGCAGGAGCTGGGGCTGCCCGAGGAGATCGTGCAGCGGCAGCCGTTCCCCGGGCCCGGCCTGGGCATCCGTATCGTCGGCGCCGTCACCCGCGAACGGCTCGACCTGCTCCGCGAGGCCGACGCCATCGCCCGCGAGGAGCTGACCGCCGCCGGTCTCGACCGCGACATCTGGCAGTGCCCCGTGGTGCTCCTCGCCGACGTCCGCTCGGTCGGCGTCCAGGGCGACGGGCGTACGTACGGCCATCCCGTCGTACTCCGGCCCGTCTCCTCCGAGGACGCGATGACGGCGGACTGGTCCCGCCTCCCGTACGACGTCCTGTCCCGCGTCTCGACCCGCATCACGAACGAGGTGCGCGACGTCAACCGCGTGGTCCTCGACATCACGAGCAAGCCGCCGGGCACCATCGAGTGGGAGTGACGGGCTCGTAGCCCCGTAGTACCCCGTCCGTCACCTCCGTCCCGTCGTCCCCTGTCGTCCAGCCCCCGCAGCCCGGTCCGTGCGCTGCGGGGGCTTCGTCTTGCTCCCGGGGTGTGGACGGAGTTCCTGCCACCCACGGGTGTTGCCAAGCTCATCGCGAATGTAGTACTCCTTATACATGGGTGAGCAGGTGCACAATCGACTGGCGATGGTCCGGGCCGAGCGCTCGGTGTCACGTCAGCGCCTGGCCGAAGCGGTCGGCGCGCACTACCAGACGATCGGGTACATCGAGCGCGGGCAGTACAACCCGAGCCTCGACATGGCCCTGCGCATCTCGGTGTTCTTCGAGCTGCCGGTGGAGGCGCTGTTCTCGCTGGAGCCGTTCCGGCCGCTCACCGACGAGGTCTACGGGCACGGGAGGAAGGCGACATCATGACGGGGACCGACGCGCGCGGAGCCACGCGCCTCGACCGCTGGACGTACGGCAGGATGAACGACCCCCGGCTGCGCCACCTGCACGCCACCCGCGTCCAGCGCCGCCGCATCGTGTGCGCGCACATCGGGGTGACCGCCGTGGCCACGGCGGCACTGGTCCTGCTGTACGGGCTCGGGCAGCCGCGGTGGGCGGTCGCGGTGCTGGCGGCGACGGTGCTGTGGATTCCGCTCACCGGCCTGCTCAACTCCATGACGCGCGGCCTGCTCGAACTGCGCCTCCGGATACTGGACGAGCGCCAGATCGCGGAGCGCGAGGCCGTTCTGGCGCGGGCGCACCGCGGCACGCTGTTCCTGTTGAGCGCCGCCTTCCTGGGGGTCCTCGGCGCGCACGCGTCGGGTGTGACGCTCCATGACCTGGGCGCCCCGATCGCCGTCGTGGGGGTGGTGGCCCTGGTGGCCCACTGGTTGATGCCGCTGTGGATAGCGGGCTTCCGGGCGCAGGACGAGTGCGACGACGAGGTGCCGGTGACGGGCTGACGGCGTCGGGCTCATGGCGTCCGCTCCACGGCTTCGGGCTCCGGGCTTCGGGCTCCGGTGCCGCCGGAGTCCGGGTGCTGTGCGGGGTGTTGACCGTCGCTCCGGCTCACTGTCAGTCTGTCTGACAGTGTGACCGCCTCGCTCGCCCACTTCCGGAGGTCCCGAGATGGCTCCGCCCTTCGCCGTGGCCACGTTCGACAACTACGGCACGCTGACCGACTGGGAGGGCGGCGCCGCCCAGTTCCTCTACGAGACGGCCCTGCGCCACGGCGACACCGACCTGGTGCCGGGGCGGGAGCTGCGCGACCTCTGGGAGGGCATCCAGTTCGAGATCCTCGGCGGCGCCTACCGCAGCTACAAACAGGTCCTCGCGGAGAGCCTGCGGCAGGTGTGCACGGTGCGCGGCTGGCCGTACGACGAGGAGCAAGCCGCCGCGTTCGTCCGCTCGATGCGTTCGTGGCAGCCGTTCCCCGACACCCGGCCCGCGCTGCTGCGGGCGCACCGGGCGGGTATGCGGCTGGTCATCCTCTCCAACACCGACCGCGACATCATCGAGCACAGCCTGCGCCACATGCGCGTTCCGTTCGACGACGTGATCACGGCGGAGGACTGCGGGGCGTACAAGCCGGGGCTGGACTTCTTCCGGCAGGCGCTGGACCGGATCGGCGTCGCGCCGCAGGAGATCATCCACGTCGCGTTCGGCTTCAAGTACGACAACGCGCCCGCGAAGCACTTCGGCATGACCACGGCCTGGGTGAACCGGCATGCCGAACCGACGCCCGACGGCGAGCCCGCCGACCACGAGTGGCGCGACCTGTGGAGCCTCGCGGAGCTGGCGGACGGCCAGCCGGTGCCGAGGTGAGGGGCGCAGGAGCGAGGGGCGAAGGGGTGCGGAGCGAGGCGGCGAGCGGCGGGGGGCCGGGGCGGCGCGCGGCAGGGGGAGACCGTACCGGCGCCGGTCCGCTCCAGGTGACCAGCACGACGGACGCGCTGGTCGCCGCGCTCCGCGAGCAGATCCTCAGCGGTGAGCTGCGCCCGGGGGAGCCGCTGCCGGAGATCGCCGTGGCCGACGCCTTCGGCGTCGCACGGCCCACCGTCCGTTCGGCCTTGCAGATCCTGGCGGGGCGCCACCTCCTCCACCGGCCGCCGGGACGTACCGCCACGGTGCCGGTGCTCACCGCGGACGACGCCCGGGACCTGCACTTCGTACGCGCCCCGCTCGAACACGCCGCCGTCACCGCGATCGTGGAGCGCGGCCTCGACGTGACCCCGGCGCGCCGCGCGCTGGCGGAGCTGGAAGCCCTGCCGGAGGAGGCGAGTTGGGGCGAACGGGTGCAGGCGCACACCGCGTTCCACCTCGCCCTGGTCGACGTGGTGGGCAGCCCCCGGCTCAGCCGCGTGTACCGCCCGCTCCAGGAGGAGATGCAACTCTGCCTCGCGCAGCTCCGGTCGACGTACCCGCGGCCGTACGATCTCGCGCGCGAGCACCGTGTCCTGCTCGACGCCGTCACGGCGGGCGACGCGGACCACGCCCACGCGACGATGCGCGCACATCTGGCCGCCGCCGTACGCCACTTCACGCAGCGGCGGTGAACGCTGCCGCGTTCAGGCCCCGTATGAGGTCGCAGTGGCCGCGGCGGGTTTTCCGTTCCGCGTTGGCACTGGTGGTGTCCTCGGCGTTGCTTGGCATGCGCGCGTCGCCGCCGCCGACCACTCCGCGGCGGTGCGGCGCGTACGTGACGAACTGGAGCGGCGTGGATACCGCGTTCTCGGATTCCAGGACATCAAGGGCGCCGAGACGTCGGTCATCCTCGACGCGGAGAGCAGGGAGAACGACTTCTCGGTCTCCGTGGAGGGGAGTCACCGCCACGACGACCTGCTGTTCTCCGTCATGACACCGTGCCTGCTGCCGCCCGGTGCGGCACAGCAGCGCTTCTAGGGACGGTCCTCAAGGGGTGTACCCGCCGTCCCGGGCCCTCTCGTAGGCGGCCAGTGCCTCTGCATTACCGATGAAAGCCGGGCCGCAGCGCGGTGGTAGACGATCGATGACCATCGCTACCGCAGCTTGTGCGCTGTCCGTCTCGGCGATCCTGGGGCTGGTGCGGCTCGGCCCCTCGACGTAGTACCGGCCGTCTCTCAGCGTGCCGATGTAGGGGATGTCCCAGGTGTGGCGGATCTCCGTGCACCTGCTGAAATGCAGCTCCCACATACCGGTCCAGGGGTAGAGCTGACGAAGCCGCGGCTCGGCATGCGCCACCAGCGTCAACTCGGCAAACGGAGCGGCAAGCGGCGATTCCTCAGGTCGGAGAGGTTCGCCCGCAGTGGTCAGGACCTTGTGCCAGGCTGCTTCGACAGTATTGGTCATGCCGTGATCCTGCAGGCGCTGCTGCCCTTTCATCAAAGATCATCTTCTGGCAGATCATGGTCTGTTGCGCCGAGATGAGCTCAGCGACCAGGAGCAGATCCATCTCGCCTGCGTGGGCCGAGCCAGACCCCTGGCCCTCCTGGTCACTCCCGGCCAACGCCATGACGGCATCTGTGCGCAGCCGCTGCTGAAACGCGTCCGCGTCCCGCGCCGCGGTTTCGGCCGTCCGTGCTGCCGCCGCGAACAGCATCGTTCCTGCTCTGCGTGAGATCTGTTTGAAGACGGGGCCTACGGGCGGGCTCCACGCCGGTCGTCCTCCGGCTGGTTGCCGTGGGCGAACGAGGCGCTCTCCGGGCCGCGCAGCGGGGCGGGTTGGCGTTCCAGCTCGGCGAGGGAGCGGCGGAGGTCGTCGAGGAGCAGGTCCGCGAGGTCGTGCGTGAGCCCGTTGCGTACGACGAAGCGGAGCGCGGCGAGGTCCGTACGGTGCTCCGGGAACGTGTACGCGGGGACCAGCCAGCCGCGCTGGCGCAGGTGCGCGGAGACGTCGAAGACCGAGTAGCCCGTGACCTCCGGGCGCAACGTACAGGCGAAGACGGGGAGTTCGTCGCCGCGCGTGAGCAGCCGGAACGGCCCGAGGGCGGCGACGGCGGCCGCGAGGGAGGTGGCGACGTCGCGGCAGTACGTCTGCACTCGCCGGTAGCCGTCGAAGCCGAGGCGCAGGAAGGTGTAGTACTGGGCGGCCACCTGCGCGCCGGGCCGCGAGAAGTTGAGGGCGAAGGTCGGCATGTCGCCGCCCAGGTAGTTGACGTGGAAGACCAGTTCGTCGGGCAGCGCGGCCGTGTCGCGCCAGACGACCCAGCCCACGCCCGGGTAGACCAGCCCGTACTTGTGCCCCGAGGTGTTGATCGAGGCGACGCGCGGCAGCCGGAAGTCCCAGCGCAGTTCCGGGTCGCAGAACGGGGCGATCATCCCGCCTGAGGCCCCGTCGACGTGGACGGGGATGTCGAGTCCCGTGTCCCGTTCCAGCGCGTCGAGGGCGGCGCAGATGCCCGCCACGGGCTCGTAGCTGCCGTCGAACGTGGAGCCCAGGACGGCGACGACCCCGATCGTGTTCTCGTCACAGCGCGCGACGGCCTCCTCGGCGGTGAGGTGCAGCCGGTCGCCCGACATGGGTACGAGACGGGGTTCGACGTCCCAGTACGCGGCGAACTTGTCCCAGCACACCTGCACGTTCGCACCCATGACCAGGTTGGGCCGCGCCGCCGTCCCGCCCGACGACCACCCGCCCGCCGCCGTCCCCGCCGCCCGCCCCGCGTCGGGCGTACGCGCCCGCTGCCAGCGCCGTTTGAGGGCCAGCCCGGCCAGCATGCACGCCTCGCTCGACCCGGTCGTGGAGCAGCCCGGCGCCCGCTCCGGCTCGTGCGCGTGCCAGAGCCGGGCGAGCATCCGTACGCAGCGCTGCTCCAGGGCGGCCGTACGCGGGTACTCGTCCTTGTCGATCACGTTCTTGTCGAAGCACTCGGCCATCAGCCGGTCGGCCTGCGGCTCCATCCAGGTGGTGACGAAGGTGGCCAGGTTCAGCCGGGCGTTGCCGTCGAGCATCAGCTCGTCGTGCACGATCTGGTACGCCAGCTCCGGATCCATCTCGTCGTCGGGCAGCGTCTCGCGCGGGACCCGTGGAGGCTCCGAGGCGAACATCGGGTTGACCGCCAGCACCGGGCGTTCGCCGCCACCGGCCGTACGGTGCCCGTCGTTCCTGTGTGAACTGGCCACGTCTCCCACGGTAGGGCGTGCCCCCGGAACGCGCGCGGGGAGCGCTGCCGCCCCCGGGGGAGTGCGCCGTGGTTCACGTACGGCCCTCCCGCGCCGCCCGTACGCCTGCCCGCTCGCGTACGCGTGCTCCCGCGCGCCGTCGCGCCCGCCGGACCCGCGCCCGGAGCCGACCCCAGCGCCGCACCCGACCCGTACGCCGCACCCCGCCCCGGCCCGTACCCCGCTCCGCGCCCCGGAACGGTCGCCGGAGGGGGCCCGCGCGTCTGCCGTCGCACGGCTGCGCCAGACCCGCGTCGTGCAACCGCCGGACCAGGACGTCGATCTCGCCCTCCGCCCGCCCGGCGGTGTCCGGGTGCCGGGCGGTCAGCAGGGCGGCCGCCTTCGGGACGTCCGCGCCGCGCAACAGGGCGCGCAGCACGAGCGCGGCGGGGGCGTTCAGCTCCCAGCACGCGCCGCTGCGGTCGTCGCGCAGGGCCATGCCGTCGGCGGTGGGCGTCGCGACGACGTACGAGGGCAGTTCGAGGGGGACGAACGGGGCGTCGCAGTCGGCCTGTTCGGCCTCTTCCAGTGGGCGGAGCGGAACGGGCGGGCCGGGCGGCCCGTGGGCGCGGAAGGCGGAAGAATCCGACGAGGTCGTGGTCATGGCAGCCTCTGGCTCTCCTCGTTCAGCGTGGGGCACGCGGCGTGCGCGGCAGGCGCGGAACGCCCGGCGTGCGCGGACCGCGTACACCGCGGGGGCGGTCGTGCGGACGGTCGTACGGGATGGGGCCGGGCACCGTGCCACCGCCGGTGTGGGGCCCGGCGGCGGCACGGTCGTCGAGGGAACGCAGCCACGTCTCGCAGGCCAGGGTCGCGTCGAGGCCGTACAGCGTGTCGTCGTCCCGGTGGGGGCGCAGCAGCGCGCGCCGCAGCGCCGCGTCGTCGATCAACCCGTGCCGGGCCAGCTCCGAACCGTCGAACAGATCGAGGAGTTCGGCCCGGTGCCGGCCCAATCCGGCGCGCAGGTCGGCGGCGGACGGTCCGCGCGACGTACGGTCCAGCAGCTCGTCCGGTACGACGCCGCGCATGGCGGTGGTCAGCAGCGGCTTGCGGGGCCAGGGCGCGTGGCGGTCCTCCAGCCGTACGGAGAGCGCGGCGTCGAGGACGTGGTCGTCGAGGAAGGGGGCGGAGAGGGGCGGGCCGCACCCGGCGTTGACGCGGTTGGCCTGCCGTACGGACGCGCCCGTACGGCGTGCCGCCAGCAGGACACCGTGCTGGGCGCGGCCCGTGGCGAGCGCCTCGACGGGGCTGCCAGGGCCCGCGTACCCGGAGTGCTCCGCCATGCCGGTGCCGGTGCCGGTGCCGGTTCTGGTGCCGGGGCCCGGGTCGGCGCCGATCGCGGTGGCGCGCAGCAGGCCGACGGCCGCCGCCGCCCCGTCATCCGTGACCCAGCCCGGCAGCCGTGGCGCCGGGGACCAGCCGAACGACGCCTGCCGCGGACCCGGCCGCGCGGCCCGCAGCAGCCGCGCCTGGTCGGCCACTTCGGCGGCGGGCGTACGGCGGTCGGCCAGCGCGCGGAGCAGCGCGGGCGCCGACCAGCGCGCCTGCGCGCGGTGCGCGCGCAGGTGGCGCAGGGCGGTGCGGGGGCGCGCGCGGACGAGGTCGTGCAGATATGTCGCGTCCGTTCCGAACAGCGCGTCCCCGCCGTGCCCGCCCAGATGCACCCGCGAGCCCTCCACCGCCATCGCCTCCAGCGCGTACGCGAGCCGGGCGCGCGTACGCGTCCACGCGAACGGCTCGTCCGGGTCCGCGGCCCCCGCCGCCCGGTCCCGCCCCAACCCGGCGAACAGCGCCGCCGCCCGGTCCGGCCGGTGCACCCGGTGGTGGGCGCGCGGCAGCACCCCCGCAGCCCGGTCGGCGAAGAACGCGTCGTGGCCACCGGCGTCGTGACCGCTGCCGTCGACACGACCGTCGCTGTTGCCGCCGCCGTCCCGCCCCACCGTCCGGTACGTCACCAGCCGGGCGGGCCCCCGGTCCGCGAGGAACGCCAGGCTCGCGGAGTCCGTACCGCCGGACAGCTCGGTGCTGACCGTGCCCCCGTGCGTCGTACGGGTCTGCACCGCCGCGGCCAGCGCGTCCCGTACGGCCGGGGCACCCTCCGCGAGCGGCACCGCGGGCTCCGGCGCGGTCCAGCGGCGCCGTTCGACGGCGCGGCCGTCCGGGGCCAACTCCAGCCAGCGGTCGCCGGGTACGGCGCGTACGCCGCGCCACGGCGTCGTCTCGTGCAGCGGGTACGGCGCGGTGGGTCCGGTCAGCCGCAGCGCCAGCCAGGACGGGTCCCAGTCGGCGCGGGTCAGCCGCGCCAGCACGTGCGCCGAGTCGGCCGCGACGACGGCGCCGCCGACCCGCGCGTGGTACACGCGCCGTACGGACGCCAGCGTGCCCTGCGCGCGGACCCGCCCGGCGACCGACGCGAGCAGGTGGAAGCAGCCCGGCAGCCGGGCCACCGTACGGTCCATGTCGTGCACCGAACGCGCTCCGCGCAGCCGTTCGCGCAGCGATCCGACGGTCGCCGGGGAGCACCCGAAGACCGCCAGCCGCACCGTGCCCACGGCCGCCACGGTCACCTCGCCGTCCGGCCAGCAGCCCATCAACCAGGGCCGCCCGGAGGCGTGTTCCACGACGTCCCTCGCCAGCGGGCGCAGTGCGCGCGCCGCGGCGAGCCCGGTGTCACCGTCCGGAAGGACCGCGAACCATTCCCCAGCCATGCCCGCTCCCGTGCGCCTAGTACCAGAGGAAGTCGCCGTTCCCGCCGGGCGGTGGACAGGGCCGGTGGCCGCGTACGGCGTCCCCTCCCTCGTACTCGTCGCCGCCGGGTTCCTTCGGGGTCCGGGGCCGGTGGGCCGCCGTGCGTTCCGCCATCGGTTCCTGCCGAATTCCCATCGCGTCCTCTCGAATCGGCGGTGGCGGTCCGGGAATTCCGCGACCGCTTCCGGAAACAGCATTCCTGCGTGATCGCGGCGGGAATCCCCGCACGTCCCGAAACCACTCCGTCCGGTGGCGAGGTTGCACGGCGGGCGCATCGGCCGGTGGCATACGACGGATGTGCGCGGCGCGCGGGCAACCGCCGTACGCGCGCCGTGCGGTGAGGGGTTCGGGCGGGAGTACGCGGCGGGCGCGCGGGTTGCCGCGCAGGTCACGCGCTCCCCGGGGTGCGCGCCGGTGGCAGGGACGGCAGGGGGTGGCGCGGTGCGTGCGGGTGGGGCGCGCGGTGGAGCGGCGGACGCTGGGGGTGCTGAAACGCGCCCGACGGGGCGGGTGTTGGGAGAGGAGGGCACTCTATGGACTTCACCACGGAAAGGGTGTGGTTTTCCGTATTGACCGTGCTGGGGTGCGGTCGGAAAGCTTGGTGGCAGGAAATCGCGGAGCTTTCCGGGGGCGCGAGGAGCACTCGAAGCGTGAGCCTTTCCGGAATGCGGGAAGAGGCGCGGGAAGCGAAAGTGGAGACCCCGCACGGGACTTCCGGGCGAGGGGCGGGCGAGTGAGGGGAGTGGCACGTGAACAGGTGGCGGGGAATTCCGGTGCGGGGCGTCGCCGTGGGGGCGGCGGCACTGTGCGGCCTGGTGCTGGCGGTGGGCGGCACGGGCCAGGCCGGAGCTGTGTGGCCCGGCGCGGACGGAGACCGCGGCGGGACGCGCGCCGACGCGGGGACGGACCCGTTACCGCGCCCGGACCCGGGCCTGTACGCGTACGCGGGGCCCGGTACGTACACGGACGACGGTGTCGAGGCGCAGGTGGTCGCCCTCGTCAACGAGCAGCGTGCGCGGGCCGGTTGCCCCGCCCTCCACGCGGACCCGGATCTGCGGGAGGCGGCCGAGAAGCAGAGCGGGCACATGGACCGCACGGACGAGCTGACGCACGTCGGCGCGGGCGGCTCCCGCCTGTGGGAGCGCGCGGAGGCCGCCGGGTACGCCCCGCGACGGATCGCGGAGAACGTCGCGCACGGCCAGCGGGGCGCCGCCGCGGTCGTCGACGCCTGGATGGACAGCCCGGACCACCGGGCGAACATCCTCGACTGTTCCTACCGCGACATGGGGGTCGCCCGCGCCGGTGACGCGTCCGACCACTGGTGGGCCCAGGTCCTGGGCGCGGAGAAGACATGACGCCCGCCGACCGTACGACGCCGACCGGCCGGTGCCGTACGGGCGTGCCGTGCGCACGCGCGCGGCGGGCGGCGCGGTCAGACCAGGCGGCGGGCGGTGGCCCAGCGGGTGAGTTCGTGGCGGTTGGACAGCTGGAGCTTGCGCAGGACGGCGGAGACGTGCGACTCGACCGTCTTGACGGAGATGAACAGCTGCTTCGCGATCTCCTTGTACGCGTATCCGCGCGCGATCAACCGCAGCACCTCCCGTTCCCGCTGGGTGAGGCGGTCCATGTCCTCGTCGACGGGCGGCGCGTCCGTGGAGGCGAAGGCGTCCAGGACGAAGCCCGCGAGACGCGGGGAGAAGACGGCGTCGTCGTCGGCCACACGGAAGATCGCGTTGACGAGGTCGGTGCCCGTGATGGTCTTCGTGACATAGCCGCGGGCGCCACCGCGGATCACGCCGATGACGTCCTCCGCCGCGTCGGACACGGACAGCGCGAGGAAGCGTACGGGCGCGTCGGCCGCCGCCATCATCGACGCGCTGCGGCGCAGCACCTCGACCCCGCCGCCGCCGGGCAGGTGGACGTCCAGCAGCACGACATCGGGCCGGGTGGCCTGGATGACGGTCAGCGCCTGGTCCACGTCACCCGCCTCACCGACGACCTCGACGCCCGTCTCGTCGGTGCGCCCGATCTCCGCCTGCACGCCCGCGCGGAACATGCGGTGGTCGTCGACCAGCACGACCCGTGCCCGCCGCTGCTCCGGCTGCGCGGCGCCGGTCGCGCCGACCCCCGGGGCCGCGTGCAGACCGGGCCCCAGCCCCGCGCCCGTGCCCGCCCCCGACCCCTGGTACGCGGACCGTTCCGACTGCCCCTGCCGTCCCGCCGTCTCGTCGCTCACGACTCCGTCGCCCTCTCCATCTCCAGCTCGACCTCTGTCCCTTCACCCGGTGTGGACCGGATGCGGGCGGTGCCCCCGTGGCGTTCCATGCGGCCGATGACCGACTCCCGTACACCCATCCTGTCGTCCGGCACCGCGTCCAGGTCGAAACCGGGACCGCGGTCGCGTACGGACACGAAGACCGTGCGCCCCTCCACCTCGGCGAAGACCTGCACCGTGCCGTTCTCGCCACCGTACTTGGCGGCGTTGACCATCGCCTCGCGCGCGGCCTGGATCTGGGCGCCGAGCGGCTCGTCGAGCGGGCAGTCACCGACGCACACGACCTCCACCGCCACCCCGTGGTAGTCCTCGACCTCCGCGGCGACCGCCTTGACGGCCTCCGCGACGGACTCCGGCGCTTCCTCCTGGCCGCCCGCGCCGCCCTCGGGCTTGTAGAGCCAGGCCCGCAGGTCGCGTTCCTGCGCGCGGGCGAGGCGGGTGACCTCGCGGGAGTCGTCGGCGTTCCGCAGGATGAGGGTGAGCGTGTGCAGTACGGAGTCGTGGACGTGCGCGGCGACCTCGGCCCGTTCCTGCGCGCGGATGCGCATGAGCCGTTCCTCGGAGAGGTCCTGCATCATCCGCACCAGGTACGGACCCGCCAGCAGCGCGATGCCGACCAGCACGGCCAACGACGCCTGGAGCACGGGCCCGAGGTGCCGCGCCGAGCCCTGCATGACGACGATGCCGCTGACGCCGACCGCGACCAGCACCACGCCCGCGGCGCTCCGCACCAGCGGCAGCACGCCCTTGCGGCGGCTGACCGCCGCCCAGTGCGCGCGGCGGGCGTTGTCCGCCTGGCGCCACACGACGGCGACGCCGAGGCCGATGAGGAGCAGCGGCCAGAGGTACGCGTTCGCGGGCCCGAACGGCATGTTCGCCACCAGGGTGCCCACCACCGCCGTCATGGCCAGCAGCGCGAGGACCTGCCCCTTGTCGAGCTTCCGCAGCCGCCCCCGGCGACGACCGCGCGCGCTCCGCCCCTGCTCGGTGCCCGCCCCCGTGCCCACGGCCTCCGCGGCGGGCCGGGAGACGGCACCGACGCCGCCGGTGCCGAGCGGGACGACGAACCAGAAACCGGCGTACAGCAGCACGCCCAGCCCGTTCGCCGTGCACAGCGCCAGGAACACGATCCGTACCCAGGAGACCGGCAGCGCCAGGTGCCCCGCCAGGCCGCGGGCGACACCGCCGAGCATGCGTCCGTCCGCGGAGCGGTAGAGCTTCCGCAGCGGCGGTTCGTCGGCGGTCGTCGCGGGGCGCGGGGCGCGCGCGGCCGGGGCGGGGGCGGTCATGTACCGATCGTCACACGGGACACCCGTACGGACATCAGGGTCGGGCCCTGAGGCTCCCCCGACCTTCACGCCGGCTTCACGGACGGCCCGCCGAAGTACGGCGCGGGGGAGGGGTGTACGGGACGGGCACGTACCGGAGGCGGCGTACGGGACGGAGGCATGAGGGAGACGGTGAGGGACGGTGGGTGGGCGTCGGATCTCAGGGGTCTGTCCGGGTCGGGCCCCGATACCCTCCGCGCCCCGGGCAGGTCACCATGGGTGCATGGCCGAAGACCAGCAGCCGCCGTCGTACGGCGAAGGACCGCCGACGGGTGGCGCACGCCCCGCGGCGGACCCGCGGACCGCGCGCGCTGCTGCCGCCCCGACCCGCCCGGCGCCCGACCCGGCTTCGCCTCCGGCGGCGCACGCCTCGTCGCCTCCCGCGCCGCCCGCCTCGTCGTACCCGTCCCGTGTGCCGCAGCCGGACGACGGTACGGCGGTGCCGGACGAGACCGGTGAGGTGCGGATCGTACGGAGCCGGAAGCACCGGGTCGTCGGCGGTGTGTGCGGCGGCCTCGGCCGGTACTTCGACCTCGACCCGGTGGTCTTCCGCGTCCCCCTCGTGGCCCTCTCCCTGATCGGCGGGCTGGGCCTCGTCGGGTACGGCTTCGCGTGGCTGCTGCTGCCCGCCGAGGGTGAACGGGAGAACGAGGGGCGGCGGTTGCTGTCCGGCCGCGTCGAGGGCACCTCGCTCACCGCCATCCTGATGGCGCTCGTCGGCTGCGGCCTCTTCCTCGCCTCCATCGACACGAACCAGTCGTCGGCGTCGATCGGGGTCGCCGCGGCGGTGTTCGGCGCCGCGTACTGGTCGCGCCGCCGCCGTACGGCCGAGGCCGCGGGCGCGCACGGCGTGCCCGTCGACCCGGCGACCGCGCACGCCGTGGCGGAGGCGCCGCCGGAGACGCAGGCGCCGCCCGCGCCGTTCGCGCCGTCGTGGTGGCGCGAGCCGCTGACGAAGGAGGGGCGGGGCGGCGGCTACCTGTGGGGGCCGCCGGAGCTGTGGGACCAGCTGCACGACGCCCCGGACGCGGCGGGCCACCACGAGTCGCCCTCCGGTGGACCCGGTGGACCCGGCGGGTTCGGAGCCGCCGGGGGCTTCGGGGGTTTCGGTGCCTTCGGGGGGAGCGGCGGCCTCCGCGGCTTCGGCCTGCCGGGTGGGCTGGGTGGACCCGGCGGACCGGGCGGGCCCGGCGGCTGGGGCTGGACCGGCCTCGGCGTCCCCGGCGGCCTGGGCGTCCCCGGTGGCTTCGGCGGCCCCTCCGCACCGTGGCACGGCGACGGCGACTGCCGCCCGCACCGCCACCGGCAGTCGATCGGCGGCGCGGTGTTCCTGCTGGCCTGCCTCGCCGCCTTCGTCGGCACCGCCGCGACGTGGACGACGCACCCGCTCGGGGTGACGCTCGCGGTGGGGCTCGGGTGCGCGCTGGCGGTCTTCGGGCTGGGGCTGGTGGTCAGCTCGTTCGCGGGGCGTACGGGCTTCGGCACGCTCTTCGCGGTCGTCCTGACCGCCGGGCTGCTGGCCATCGCCGTACTGCTGCCGGAGGACATCGCCACCGAGGTCGACGACCGCAGCTGGGCCCCCACCTCCGCCGCCGACCTCCGCGGCCGCTACGAGCTGGGCACCGGTCAGGGCGAACTCGACCTGGCGGGCCTCCGGTTGCGGGACGGCGCCACGGAACGGGTGGAGGCCCGCGTCGGCGCGGGCGAGCTGAAGGTGGTCGTGCCGGACGACATGGAGGTACGGGTCGTGGTGAAGGTGACGCTCGGCAGCTACCGGCTGCCGGGCGGTACGGGTACGGACTCGGGTGGCGGCGTCGACCGTACGGAGCGCCGTACGTTCGCCCCCGCCGACGGCGCGAAGCCGCGCGGGACGCTGGAGTTGCGACTCGACGTCGGGGTCGGTGACGCCAGCCTGACGCGTACGGAGCGGCGCCCCGCGTCGAAGGAGCGTGACGGCGCGGAGGCGCGTACGGAGCGTACGGAGAAGGCGGAGCGGTCGGAGGGCGCGGACCGTACGGCGCGGTCGGCGCGTACGGAGGACGAGGGGGCCGTGCGATGAAGCGCCACCGTTTCGAACCGGCCCGGCTGGTGCTCGGGCTCCTGCTCCTGGGCATCGGGGCGCTCCACGTGCTGGACGCCGTCGGTGAGGCCGACGTGTCCACGCCCGTGCTGCTCGTCCTCGTGCCCGCCGCGCTCCTGGTGGGCGCGGCCGTCGCGGTGGTGACGTTCGGCTGCCGCCTGGTCCTGTCGAACCGGAGCGCCGGGCGGAAGGCGGCGGTGGGGGACGCCCGTACGGAGGCCGATACGGCCGCCCGTACGGAGGCCGGTACGGAGGGGGCGAAGGCCGCCGGGGAGGCGCGTACGGGGGCGGGGGCGGAACGCGCGCCCGACTCCGGCGGATGAGCACCGGACGTACACGCACCGGCGCCCGCCCCGCCCGCTCACCCGCCGCCCCGCGTCAGCCGTTCCCCGGCCAGTTCCCGTTCCGGTCCCCCGGCTCGTTCCCGTTCCCGCGCCGACGCCGCTCCGCGAGCACCGCGTCCAGCGACAGCAGCGGCGCGCCGGCGAGCAGCAGCGGGGTCCAGGCCATCAGGTACGGCAGGTCGTTGCCGTAGTAGTACGGGTCGGCCGACCAGCTCATCGTCAGCCAGAGGCTCAGCGAGATGAGCGCCCCGCCGAGCGCGGCCAGCCGCGTCCACAGCCCGGCCAGGGTGCCGAGGCCGACGGCCAGTTCACCGAGTGCGATGGCGTAGCCGAAGCCCTCCGGGTTCTTCAACGCCAGGTCGACCATCCACTCGGCGCCCGCGGTCTGGCGTACGGCGTTCAGCACCTCCGTGAGGGAACCGGGGCCGTCGCCGGTCAGGAACGCGGAGTCGGTGAGCTTGTCCAGCCCCGCGTAGACGAAGGTGACGCCGAGGAAGAGGCGCAGCGGCAGCAGCGCGTACAGCGACGCCCCCGCCGTGAGCGCGCCGGGCGGCGGTTTCCCGACCCGGCCCCCGCCGCCGCCCGCCCGTCCGTTTCCGTCGCCGCCGCCCGTACGATCCGCCAGTGCCATGCCCGTCCCGCCTTCCGGATGTGCGGCCGCGTGTGCGTCCGTCCGCGTCGGCGCCCGCGTACGTCCGGACGCCCTGCCCGCACATACGGGCGGCGCCGCCCCCGCGTTCAACGCCCCGGTGCTCGACGCGTACGAGGTGCCCCGGCGGAACGGTCCGGGCTCAGCTCAGCAGGTCGGGCTCGGCGCGTACGGCGGAGGTGTGCAGCGGCTGGTAGTTGATCCAGCCGACGAGGTCGCTGCCGATCTGCGTGCGCGTCGCGACCGCGTCGGCGTGCTCGATGACGATCGGCTTGCCCGCCGCCATCGCGGCGAGCTGGATCTGGCAGGCACGTTCCATCTGGAGGAACCACCAGGTCGCGGCGTCGACCGAGTCGCCGACGGTCAGCAGCCCGTGGTTGCGCAGGACGATCCCCTTGCGGGGGCCGAGCGCCGCCGCGATCCGCCTGCCCGCGGAGTCGTCCACGAACATGCCGGTGTACTCGTCGAACACCGCGTGGTCCTCGTAGAACGCGCACGCGTCCTGCGTGATCGGCTCCAGCCGGTGGCCGAGCGCCGACAGCGCGCGCCCGTACGTCGAGTGGGCGTGCGCCACCGCGACGACCCGCGGGCGGGCCCGGTGCACGTGGGCGTGGACGGCGAACGCCGCCTGGTTGACGTGGTGCCGCCCCTCCAGGACCTGCCCGTCCCCGTCGACGAGGACCAGTTCGCTGACGGTGACGTGGGCGAAGGCCATGCCGAACGGGTTGACCCAGTAGCAGTCGTCGAACTCCGGGTCCCGCACGGTGATGTGGCCGGAGACGCCCTCCTCGTGGCCGTACCTGCCGAACAGCCGCAGCGCCGCGGCCAGCCGCCCCTTCCGGTGCTGCCGCAGCTCGGCGGTGGAGAGGCCCTCGGGGGAAGGGCGAGACGGAGCCGGTCGACGGGTATCGGCATGGGCGTGGGCTGGGACATCACGCTTCCTTCGCTCCTCGCGGGGCTGCCCGGCGTGAACGCACGGTGTACCGCGCATTCAAGCACGGCGCGGGTGGCGGGTGGACCCCACAAATCCGGATATCCACCGCATCACCCGCGCCCGCCGCCCACCTGCCCGGACCGCCGCCCGCGTACGCCCGCCGCAGTACCGGCCCGTGCCCGCCTAGCCCGGCCGTACCGCGCTGTGGAAGGGCATGTAGTCCACCGACTCGTACTTCACGTCGTCCCCCGGCTTGGAGGCGTGGATCATCTGGCCGCCGCCGACGTAGATCCCGACGTGGCTGATGTCGTCGTAGAAGAACACCAGGTCGCCCGGCTGCATCGCGGACTTGGCGATCTTCGTGCCCGCGTTCACCTGGTCGTACGTGACGCGGGGCAGCGAGACCCCGGCGGCCTTCCAGGCGTCCTGGGTGAAGCCGGAGCAGTCGTACGAGTTCGGGCCGGTGGCGCCCCATACGTACGGCTTGCCCAACTGAGCCTTGGCGAAGGCCAGTACCTTGTCGACCCGGCCCGTGGACGGGGCGTCGGGGGAGGGGTCGCCGGTGCCGGGCGTGTCCGCGTCGTCCTCGCGCTGCCGTTCGCGCTCGGCCGCCTCCTCGCGCGCCTGCTCGGCCGCCTCGCGGGCCTTGCGCGCGGACTCGGCGCGCTTCTTGCGCTCGATCTCGGCGAGCCGCGCCTTCTCCTCCGCCGTCAGCTTCGACAGCAGTTGGCGGGCCTCGGACAGCTTGCCCTGGACGTCCTTCTTGCTCTGCTGGAGGGAGCGCTGCGCCGAACTCAGCGAGGTGAGCTGCCGAGTGGCCTCGGCGCGCTTCTCGCCCGCCTCCCGCTGCTTCTCCTCGAAGTCGGTCACGGCCTGCTTCTGGCGGCCGGTCATCCGGGACATGAGCTGCTTCTGGCTGAAGTACCCCTGCGGGTCCTCCGTGAGCAGCAGTGTCGCGGTGCCGGTCATGCCGCCGGTGCGGTACTGCTCGGCGGCGTACTGGCCGAGGGCGCGGCGCGCGTCATTCAGCTTCGCGGTGCGCTCCGCGACGTCGTCGAGGATGTCGTCGACCTTCTTCCGCTGGCTCTCGGTCTTCTCCTTCGCCGCGTTGTACTGCTGCGTCTTCGAACCGGCCTGCTGGTAGAGCTTGTCCACCTGCTTCCGTACCTCTTCGAGTGACGGCTTGTCCTTGTCGGCGGGTGCGGCGTGCGCGCTCTGGCTGAGCAGCGAGACGGACGCGAGAGCGGCGGTGGTGACGCCGACGGCGCTCCGGCGGGAGGCGGGGGACTGGAGAATCCGGGTACGCGGCTTGCGATGCGACGCCAAGGCCAGCGACTCCTTCCAAGGACCGCCTACCGGGATGTCCGCCCGCTGTGCGGCGGGTGGGACCCTGCCGGGTGGTGGCCTCGGAAAGCGGCCGTACGGAGCACGCGGGGAACGTGTTCCGCCTCACCCCTGTCGTACGCGTGGGTCCCCGGCTCCGACCACGGGGAGCGGCCGGACACGGCAGAGGCGGCCCGTGTCGACGCTGTCGTCGACTGGGGGCGCGAGCCACCTGGCAGGGCACGCTAGCGAAGATGTGGGGCTGGTGTGAAGGCTGTTGTGCGATACGTCCGATATCTTTCTGTGACCTCACCCGTCCCGGCGTGGGCTGTCAGTGCGGGCCCCTAGACTCGTACGACGATGAGCAGCCTCTTCGACGACAGCTTCCTGACGGACCTCGAACCCGAGCCATCCGAGGCCGAAGCGCCCCCGCCGCCGCCCGAGGGCGGCCCCGGCGGGCCGGGCTCCGAGCCGGTGCCGGACGACCTCTTCGAGGGCACGTTCGCGGGCGCGGGCGGGCGCGACGCGTACCACCGGGACGGTGCCCCGCGCACCGTGGTCGACCCGGAGGCGCTGCTGGAGGGGATGAACGAGCAGCAGCGCGCGGCCGTCACGCACACCGGTTCGCCGCTGCTGATCGTCGCGGGCGCCGGGTCGGGCAAGACGCGCGTCCTGACGCACCGCATCGCGTACCTGCTGGGCGCGCGCCGCGTGCACTCCGGATCGATCCTCGCGATCACCTTCACCAACAAGGCCGCGGGCGAGATGCGGGAGCGCGTCGAGGAGCTGGTGGGTCCGCGCGCGGCGACGATGTGGGTGTCGACGTTCCACAGCGCGTGCGTCCGCATCCTCCGCCGGGAGAGCAAGAAGCTGGGCTTCACGTCCAGCTTCTCCATCTACGACGCGGCGGACGCGAAGCGGCTGATGGCGCTCGTCTGCCGGGACCTCGACCTCGACCCGAAGAAGTTCCCGCCCAAGTCGTTCACGGCCAAGATCTCGAACCTGAAGAACGAGCTGGTCGACGAGGAGGACTTCGCGGCGCGGGCCGCCGGGGGCTTCGAGAAGACCCTCGCCGAGGCGTACACGCTCTACCAGTCGCGGCTGCGCGAGGCCAACGCGCTGGACTTCGACGACATCATCATGACGACGGTGCACCTGCTCCAGGCGTTCCCGGACGTGGCCGAGCACTACCGTCGGCGTTTCCGCCACGTCCTCGTCGACGAGTACCAGGACACCAACCACGCGCAGTACACCCTCGTACGGGAGCTGGTCGGCACCGGCGAGGCGCCCGCGGGCCCGGCGGCGGACGGGGCGGGAGACGAGGCCGCGGAAGGCGCGGGGCACGGGCCCGCCCTGGAGCGCGCGGAGTTGTGCGTCGTCGGTGACGCGGACCAGTCGATCTACGCCTTCCGCGGCGCGACCATCCGCAACATCCTCCAGTTCGAGGAGGACTACCCGGACGCCACGACGATCCTCCTGGAGCAGAACTACCGCTCCACGCAGACGATCCTCTCCGCGGCGAACGCGGTCATCGAGCGGAACGAGAACCGCCGCCCGAAGAACCTCTGGACACAGGCCGGGGACGGCGCGCGCATCTCGGGTTACGTGGCCGACACGGAGCACGACGAGGCGCAGTTCGTGGCCGAGGAGATAGACCGCCTCACGGACGCGGGCGAGACGAAGGCCGGCGACGTCGCCGTGTTCTACCGCACGAACGCGCAGTCCCGTGTGTTCGAGGAGGTGTTCATCCGCGTCGGCCTGCCGTACAAGGTGGTCGGCGGCGTCCGCTTCTACGAACGGCGGGAAGTGCGCGACGTGCTCGCGTATCTGCGGGTGCTCGCCAACCCGGAGGACGCCGTCCCGCTGCGCCGCATCCTCAACGTGCCGAAGCGCGGCATTGGGGAGCGCGCCGAGGCGATGATCGACGCGCTGGCGCTCCGGGAGAGGACGACGTTCCCGCGGGCACTGCTGCGGGTGGACGAGGCGTACGGCATGGCGGCCCGCTCGGCGAACGCGGTCAAGCGCTTCAACACCCTGATGGAGGAGCTGCGCACGATCGTGGAGTCCGGCGCGGGCCCGGCCACCGTGCTCGAAGCCGTGCTGGAACAGACCGGATATCTCGCGGAGTTGCAGACCTCCACCGACCCGCAGGACGAGACCCGCGTCGAGAACCTCCAGGAACTCGCCGCCGTAGCCCTGGAGTTCGAGCAGGACCGGGGCGAGGAGAATCCGGGGACGCTGGCCGAGTTCCTGGAGCAGGTCGCGCTCGTCGCGGACTCCGACCAGATCCCCGACGAGGACGACGGCGAGGAGAACACCGGCGTCATCACGCTGATGACGCTGCACACCGCGAAGGGGCTGGAGTTCCCCACGGTGTTCCTCACCGGGCTGGAGGACGGCGTCTTCCCGCACATGCGGGCGCTGGGCCAGACGAAGGAGCTGGAGGAGGAGCGGCGCCTCGCGTACGTCGGCATCACGCGCGCCCGTGAGCGGCTTTATCTCACGCGGTCGGTGATGCGGAGCGTATGGGGGCAGCCCTCGTACAATCCGCCGTCCCGGTTCCTGGAGGAGATCCCCGACAAGTACGTCGACTGGAAGCGGACGGGTGCGATGCCCGTCAGTACCCCCGGTGGTTCGGGCGGGCGCGGCGGGATGGCGGCGACGTCCGGTTCCGGCTCGCCGTTCGCGTCGTCGGGCGGCGCCCGTCGGGGCGCGGGCGGCTTCGCGACGCGACGTGGTGCCACCGAACGGCCGGTCGTGGCGCTGTCGGTGGGCGACCGGGTCACGCACGACAGCTTCGGGCTGGGCACGGTCGTGGGCGTCAAGGGCAGCGGGGACAACGCGGAGGCGACGGTCGACTTCGGTGAGGAGAAGCCGAAGCGGCTGCTGCTGCGGTACGCGCCGGTCGAGAAGCTCTGACGCGGAGATCGGCGACGCGGCGGTCCTCGAGACCCCCGTACGCGCGACGGCCCCGGCGGGACGGTGAGCGTCCGGCCGGGGCCGTTCGTTGCGCGACGTACGCCGCCGGGGGTGACCCGCGTCAGCCCGGCTCGATCCCGTGCGAACGGAACCACGGCAGCGGGTCGACGGCGGAACCGCCGCCGGGCCGTACCTCGAAGTGCAGGTGCGGCCCGGTGGAGTTGCCGGAGTTCCCGGAGTAGGCGATGACGTCACCGGCCTTGACCGAGCCGGAACGGATCTTGGTGCTGCTGAGATGGCAGTACCAGGTCTCCGTACCGTCCTCCGCCGTGACGATGGCCATGTTGCCGTAGGAGCCGCCCCACTGGGTGCTCACGGTGCCGTCCGTCGCGGCCTTCACGGCGGTGCCGTAGCTGGCGGGGAAGTCGATGCCGGAGTGCAGCGACATCCAGTTCACCCCGGCCTGCCCGTACTGCGCGCTGATGCCGGTGCCCTCGACCGGAGCGGCGAACTTCGGCCGTAGGGCCTCCTTGCGGGCGGCCTCCGCAGCCTTGCGTTCGCGCTCCTCCTCCTTGCGCTTCTTGAGGTCGATGCGCTCCTGAGTACGGCTGGCGCGGTCGGCGAAGTCGTCCGCGTCGGCGGAGAGTCCGGCGAGCTGCGTGTCGAGCTTGTTGTTCGCGGCCGACTGCTGGACCTCGAGGTCGGGCGACGCCTGCGTGGTCGTCTTCTCCCCGCCGTCACCGTCCCCGCTGTCGCCGGAGACGCCGGTCACGGAAGCGGCGGCGATGCCCGCCACGCCGAGGACGGCCACGGACGGCGCGGCGACGGTCAGCAGCGCGGAGCGGCGCGGCCGCGGTGAACGGCGGCGGCCACGGCCGACCGGGTGCCCGGTCGAGGGGCTCGCCACGGTGAGCACCGGCTCGGCGTCGGGGTGCGGGCGCGGGCCGTCGTCCGCGAGGTCGTCGGGACCGGCGGGCCGGTCGTCGTACTCGTCACCGGCGGCGGTCACGCCCTGCTCGCCGTACGCCGGTTCGCCGTGGACCTGGCCGTCGTACGGCTGCTCGCCGTGCGGCTGGTCCGCGAAGTGCTCCTGCTCGTACGGGTGCTGGCCGTAGGCGGCACCCGCGTACTCGGGCACGCCGTACGCGGCGGTCGCGTCCACGGCGGCGGTGTGCCAGGCGGAGGAGTCGTGACTGCCGGTGTCGTAGGCGGAGTTCGCGTAGGCGTCGGTCGGGTAACCGTCGGCGTCGTAGGCCGCGCCGTCGAACGCCCCGGTGTCGTACGCCCCGGTGTCGTACGTGCCCGTGTCGTACGCGCCCGCCTGGTCGAAGGACGGCTGCTCGAAGGAGGCGGCGTCGAGGGCCGAGGTGTCGAAGGCCGTCGTGTCGAACGTGCCAGTGCCGTACGCCTCGTACCCGCCCGACGTGTCCCACTGCGGCGCGGCGTACGCGCTCGCGTCCCAGTGGCCGGTGGCGTCGGCGGTGGCCGGGGCGCCGAAGTCGCCCTGCTCGGGCTGGTACTGCTGGGGGATCACCCCGGTGGCCTGGTCCCCGGTGTCCGACCACAGGGAGCTGTCGTAGCCGCCCATGTCGTAACCGCCGTTGTTCCAGCCGCCGTTGTCGTAACCGGATACGGGGTGGGCGCCGCTGTCGTAGGCACCGCCCGCGTAGGGACCGGTGGCGTAGGCGCCGGTCTCGTCGTACGCGCCGGGGGCGGAATAATCCGCGGCACCCGCGTTGTCGTACCCCTCGGAGGCGTACGCACCCGTCGGGTAGACGCCCGTGTCGTACGCACCGGCGCCCTGGGCGTCGGGGAAGGAACCGAAGAGGGGGGCGCCTTCGCCGTAGGCGACGGCGGCGAGGTCCTGGAACGCGCCCGTGGCGTAGCCGTCGTACCCGGGGGAGGGGTAGCCACCGGTCTCATAGGTCGTGCCGTACGGCGCCTGAGCGTAGGAACCGGTGTCGTAGGCCGAGTATGAGAGGTCGGCAGCGGGGTCGGCCGGGAGGTCTCCCGACGGGTGAGGGTCGTTCACCACCAACTTCACTTTCGCCTCGACGGCAGGGGCGGAGCAGCGAGGCGACTGTACCCGGCGGTATGCGACGGCGACAATCTTCCGCGAGGTTTCCGGGCTCCAAGAACCGGGCATTCAGCGGTCTTTCGGTGGACTACGGACTGCCGCTCGGCGCGGTGTTCTATTTCTTGTTCGATGAATTCGGGGGTTCGCGGCCACGATCGGAACGCTGTTCGGCCACCGGCGCCCGACCTCTCCTCGTGTCGCCGGAGCGTTTCGCGCCCTTTCTCCGCTTCCGGGTGGTGGCCGTTCGGCGGGCGAGGCGACCGGCGGCGGACCGCCGGATGATCGCTCGGCGTAGGCACGTGTGTCCGTCTGTGTGATTTCCCCCTCCCCGCCCACCCCGAACGGGGCGCGATGCGCGATGCTGGCGTGACAACGTTCGTTAACTTCGGCGGCCTCGACGCCTTCGCGCCGGGCCCGTCCGGGACGTTGCCGAGGATGTCGTCGAGGGTGCCGTCGCAGATGGAGGCAGTGATGGGTGTGTCGGGTCCGATCCGGGTGGTCGTCGCCAAGCCGGGTCTCGACGGCCACGACCGCGGGGCCAAGGTCATCGCGCGGGCGCTGCGCGACGCCGGTATGGAGGTCATCTACACCGGGCTGCACCAGACGCCCGAGCAGATCGTGGACACGGCGATCCAGGAGGACGCCGACGCCATCGGGCTCTCCATCCTCTCCGGCGCGCACAACACCCTGTTCGCGAAGGTGCTCGAACTCCTCCGTGAGCGCGAGGCCGAGGACATCAAGGTGTTCGGCGGCGGGATCATCCCGGAGGACGACATCGCGCCGCTGAAGGCCCAGGGCGTCGCGGAGATCTTCACCCCGGGGGCGCCGACGACCGAGGTCGTCGCCTGGGTCCGCAACCACGTACGGCCCGTGGCCGCCTGACGTCCGGCGCGCGGGCGGCGGAGTCCGCCGCCCGCGGCACCCCGCCGGTGGCCGGTTGCCGGTGGCTCGGCCGACCGGCCCGGCACGGCCCGGGGGCCGTGCCCCCGCCGACCCGCGCCGTACGCCGCCGGCCGCGCCCCGTCCCGTACGCGCGTCCCCCGTCCGCGCCCGTCCGCCGCCGGGCCCGTACGCAGCCCCGGGTCAGCCGCCGCTCGCCGGGACCTCCTCGCCGCGCAGCTCGGCCAGCATCTCCGCGCGCAGCCGCAGCGTCGACACCAGCCGCTGGAACGCCTCCGACCAGTAGCTCCCTGCGCCCGGCGCACCGTCCTCCGGCTCGTCCGGGACGGCCGCCAACGGCGCCAGCCGGTCCGCGTCGGCCGGGTCCAGGCAGCGCTCGGCCAGGCCCATCACCCCGCTGAAGCTCCACGGATAGCTGCCCGCGTCGCGGGCTATCTCCAGCGCGTCCACCACCGCGCGGCCCAGCGCCGCCGTCCACGGCAGCGCGCACACGCCCAGGATGCGGAACGCCTCCGACAGGCCGTGCGCCGCGATGAACCGGGCGGCCCAGTCGGCCCGTTCGGCCGAGGGCAGCACCGCCAGCAGCTTCGCCGGGTCCCCCGGACCGTCCGCCAGCGGTGCGCCCGGCGCCCCGACGAGGGCACGCGCCCACTCGGGGTCCCGCTGCCGCACGGCCGCCAGGCACCAGGCCGCGTGCAGGTCCTGCCGCCAGCCGTCCGCCACCGGCAGGGCCGTGATCTCCGCGGGCGTACGGTCGCCGAAGCGCTCCGGCCACGTCGACAGCGGTGTGGCCTCCACCAACTGCACGAGCCACCAGGCCCGTTCACCCCGCCCGGCGGGCGGCTTCGGGGTCACGCCGTCGCGCTGCATCGCCGCGTCGCACTCGTGCGGCGCCTCCACGACGACCCGCGCCGCGCCGCTCCGCGCCGCGCCCCCACCGGTGGGGTCCACGCCGACGCACGACCGCGCCCGCTCCGCCATACGGGCCGCGAGCGCCGAACCGGGGAGCGAGGACAGCAGCTCGGCGGCGGTCGCCCGGACCGTACGGCTGCGGTCCCCGAGCGCGCTCTCCAGGAACGGCTCGTCCTCGGGGGACAGGCCGCCGCGCAGCGAGTCGAGGAACATCAGCCGGTCCTCGGCCCGCTCCTTGGACCACGAGCGCGCCAGCAGCGTCAGCCCGGCGGCGGGGTCGCGCTGCCGTACGGCGGTGAGCAGCGCGACCCGTTCCGAGAAGAGGCCCTCGTCCCACAGCCGGTGCACGGCCTCGTCGTCCGGACCCGCGCCCGGAGGTATCCCCGCCGGGCCCACCGCGCCGTCCGGAACGGCGTCGGCCCCCGCTTCCGCACCCGTACCCGCGTCCGAGCCGGGGGTGCCGCGGAGCACGAACTTCCACTCCGGGTTCTGCCGGGCCAGCCACAGGCCACGGGGTCCCGCGAACGTACGCGCCTGCGGGCGCAGATCCGTACGGGCACGGGCCGCGTCGAGGAGGTCGGGGAGCTGCGCGTCGGGTACGCGGTAACCGCGTTCGTTGGCCGCCGCCAGCCACTGCGGGAGCAGTTCGGCGAGGTCGGGCGTGGCGCCCCGGCGTCCGCCGGAGCCGCCGGTGCCCCAGCGGTTGGCGAGCAGCAGCGTGAGCCGGTGCGCGGCCGCCCTCGGCAGCGGCGCGCGGTGGTCCTCCGGCGCCGGGTCCGGGCGCGGCCCGGCGGTCGTGGGCAGCATGCCCGCCCGACGTCGTACGGTCTCCACCGCCGCCGCGTCGAGCAGCGCCGTCACACTGCCGCCGGGCGGTGTCCGCCGCTCGGCGCCCAGCAGGGCCGCGGTCACCAACTCGCTCCACGGCACCGTCGTTTCCACCGCGCTCCCCCTCGTTTCCCCTCGGTCGGTCCCTCTCGCGTCCGTCGCTGCGCCCGTCACTCCCGCCGTTCCCGTCACCTCCGCCGTGCCCGTCACAGGAGCACCGCCTCGGGTGCGGCCGTGCCGTCCGCGGCGGTCGGCGCCCACGCGGTGTGCGGGACGAAGCCCTGGTGGCCGCACTCCCCGAAGACCGTCAGCGGCGCGCCCCCGGACAGCGACAGCAGCCGCCACAGCGCGGACTGGCCGCAGTCGGGCGCGACAGGCAGCGCCGCGTCGCCGTCCGCGTCGGCCAACTGCCAGGACGGGCCCGGCTGGACGGGCACCGGCACCACGTTCGTCAGCACCACCGGCCAGCTGTCCAGCCACGGGTCGTCGCACAGCGCCGCGCCGTACGCGGCGAGCGCGTCCGTCACCGTCCCCCCGGCGTCCACCGGCTCGTGGCCGGGCACCGGCGGCGTGTGCTGCTCACCGAGCGCCGCGCGCAGCCGACCCGACCCCGGGTAGAACGCGAGGTCCGCGTCGAGCGACGCGCCCACCGGCAGCCACTGCTGCGGCGTACGGCCCGCGGCGCCGAACGACAGCAGCAGCGCGGGCTGCCGCGTCCTCCGCCCGTACAGCCATATCCGGCGCGTCGTCAGCTTCCCCTCGTCCGTGTCGCGCTGGGCCAGCACCAGCCACTCGTCGCGCTGCCGCGCCTCCGGGTCGGCCAGGAGCTTCGCGGTGTCGACGGTGAGCCCGATCCGCGTGCGTACGGTCGTCGCCAGCGGTTCGGGCAGCGGCGGCCGCACCCCACCGGCGGGCTCCGACGCGGCCCCGTCCCGTACGGCGCTCCCCTCCCGTACGGCGTCCTCCTCCGGCGGGCCGTCCAGCGCGAGGTAGCCCTGCGCGAGCAGGTGCAGCAGCGCGCACTCCGCGAGCAGCCGCTCCGGCCAGCCGGGTCCGGAAGCCGGTATCGCGCCCAACTCCCGTATCCGGTCGGCGAGTCCACGTGCCTGGGCGTCGACCATGCGGGCCGCCGTCTCGTCCCACGCCGCGTATCCCCGCTGGTCGGCGCCCGCGAGACCACCCCGCAACAGGTCGGTGAGACGCTGCTCCAACTCCCCGGCGCCCGCCGTGATCGAACGGTGCCGCTTCTCCGCCCGCCGCCGCGCCGCCTCCGGGTCCGCGGGCTCCTTGCCGCCGCCCCCCGTGGCGCCGTCCGCGCCCGCCGCCGCGCGCTTCTCCGCGCGCTGCCGTCGACCGCTCAGCCACTCCTCGGCCCAGTCCGGCACGGCCGGGGCCGCGCCCACGACCTCGGCCCCGCCCGACCACAGCAGGAGCAGCCCCAGCGCGTGCTTGCACGGGAACTTCCGGCTGGGGCAACTGCACTTGTACCCCGGCCCCTCCTCGCCCTCGATGTCCACCACGGTGCGGTACGCCGTCTTGCCGCTGCCCTTGCAGAGGCCCCACACCGCGCCCGCTCCCGCCCCGGCGCCGGACCACGGCCCGGGAGCGGCGAGTTTGCTTCCGCTCTTACGTGACGCGGCGTCGGGCGCCAACGCCATTACCTGGTCCGCCGTCCAGCGGGCCCCCTGTCCAGTCATGTCTCCGACCGTAGATCCCGGCACTGACAACGGACCCCGCCGCGCTCGCGGACCGGCCCCCGCGCCCGCCCTCCGCGGAACCGTCCCGACCCCCGGCACCCCCTCCGAGCAGGTACGGGACCCGCGGCGAGGCCGATTGTCAGTGCCGGGGTGCAAGGTGGTGCGCAGCACATTCACCGTATGCCGAGGGGGAGTTGTGACCGAGACGAATGCCCTGCGTCCGCACGCCGAGGACGCTTTCGCGGAGGAGCTGAAGGCGCTGGCCGCGGCCGACGACAGGCCGCGCCCCGAGCGCTGGAAGCTGTCGCCGTGGGCCGTCGCCACGTACCTCCTGGGGGGCACGCTGCCCGACGGCACGGTCGTCACACCCAAGTACGTGGGGCCGCGCCGGATCGTCGAGGTGGCCGTGAGCACCCTCGCCACCGACCGGGCGCTGCTGCTGCTCGGCGTGCCGGGCACGGCGAAGACGTGGGTCTCCGAGCACCTGGCCGCCGCGGTCAGCGGTGACTCGACGCTGCTGGTGCAGGGCACGGCGGGCACCTCCGAGGAGGCCATCCGGTACGGCTGGAACTACGCGCAGCTGCTCGCGCACGGCCCCAGCCGGGACGCCCTGGTGCCCAGCCCCGTGATGCGGGCCATGTCCGAGGGGATGACGGCGCGGGTCGAGGAGTTGACCCGTATCCCCGCCGACGTGCAGGACACGCTGATCACGGTGCTGTCCGAGAAGACGCTGCCGATACCCGAGCTGGGCCAGGAGACGCAGGCGGTGCGCGGCTTCAACCTGATCGCGACGGCCAACGACCGGGACCGCGGTGTCAACGAGCTGTCGAGCGCCCTGCGCCGCCGGTTCAACACCGTCGTCCTGCCGCTGCCCGCCACGGCGGACGAGGAGGTCGACATCGTGTCCCGCCGCGTCGACCAGATCGGCCGTTCCCTCGACCTGCCGGACGCGCCCGAGGGGCTGGAGGAGATCCGGCGCGTCGTCACCGTCTTCCGCGAGCTGCGCGACGGCGTCACGGGCGACGGGCGTACGAAGGTCAAGTCGCCCTCGGGCACGCTCTCCACGGCCGAGGCGATCTCCGTCGTCACCGGCGGCCTGGCCCTCGCGGCGCACTTCGGGGACGGGGTGCTGCGCTCGTCGGACGTGGCCGCGGGCATCCTCGGCGCCGTCGTACGGGACCCGGCGGCGGACCGCGTGGTGTGGCAGGAGTACCTGGAGGCGGTCGTCCGCGAGCGCGACGGCTGGAAGGACTTCTACCGCGCGTGCCGGGAGGTCTCCGCGTGAACGGGCCGCTGCTGATGGGCGTCCGGCACCACGGGCCGGGTTCGGCCCGGGCGGTGCGGGACGCGCTGGCCGCGTACGAGCCGAAGGTCCTGCTGGTCGAGGGGCCCCCGGAGGCGGACGCGGTGGTCGCGCTGGCGGCGGAGAAGGACATGCGCCCGCCGGTCGCGCTGCTGGCGCACGCCGTGGACGAGCCCGGCCGGGCGGCGTTCTGGCCGCTGGCGGACTTCTCGCCGGAGTGGGTGGCGATCAGCTGGGCGCTCGAACGGGCCGTTCCGGTGCGGTTCTTCGACCTGCCCGCCGCGCACTCGCTCGCCGCGGCGGGGGAGGACGGCGGGCTCGACCCGGACGCCGGGCGCCGCCCGTTGCCGGAGGACGGGCCCGCGCCGGACGGAGAGTCCGCGCCGGAGGGCGCGGCGCCGTCCGAGGGCGAGCGGGGCCGGGCCGAGGCCCTGCGTCTCGACCCGCTCGCGGTGCTGGCCGAGACGGCGGGGTACGACGACCCGGAACGCTGGTGGGAGGACGTGGTCGAGCACCGCGGCGCCGACGCGGCGGCCGACCGCGACCCGTACGCGCCGTTCGACGCGCTCCGCGAGGCGATGGGCGCGCTCCGCGAGGTCCACGGGGACGGCGGCCACCCCCGCGACGCCGCCCGCGAGGCCCACATGCGGCTGCGCCTGCGCGAGGCCCGCCGCGAGCACGGCGACGACGGCGTGGCCGTCGTCTGCGGCGCCTGGCACGTCCCGGCGCTGGCCGCCACCGTGCCCGTCACCGCCGACCGGCAGCTGCTCAAGGGCCTGCCGAAGGTGAAGGTCGAGGTCACGTGGGTGCCGTGGACGCACCGCAGACTCGGCAGGCACAGCGGGTACGGCGCGGGGATCGCCTCCCCCGGCTGGTACGGGCACCTGTTCGCCGCCCCCGACCGCCCGGTCGAGCGCTGGATGACCAGGGTCGCCGGGCTGCTGCGCGCCGAGGACCACGGCGTGTCACCGTCGCACGTGATCGAGGCGGTGCGGATGGCGGAGACCCTCGCCACCGTGCGCGGACGGCCGTTGGCGGGGCTCGCGGAGACGGTCGACGCCGTACGGTCCGTGATGTGCGAGGGCTCGGACGTGCCGCTCGCCCTCATCCACGACCGGCTGATCGTCGGTGACGACCTGGGCGAGGTCCCCGACGGCGCCCCGGCCGTCCCCTTGCAACGAGACCTGACCCGCCTCCAGCGCTCCCTCCGGCTCAAACCGGAGGGCGGCGACCGCGAGTTGGAGCTGGACCTGCGCAAGGACACGGACGCCGCCCGCAGCCGCCTGCTGCACCGGCTCCGGCTGCTGGGCGTCCACTGGGGCACCCCGGCGCGGTCCCGTACGGGCAGCACCGGCACGTTCCGGGAGACGTGGGAGCTGCGCTGGGAGCCGGAGCTGTCGGTGCGGCTGGCCGAGGCGGGCATGTGGGGCACCACCGTGCTCGGCGCCGCCACGGCGAAGGCGCGGACCGACGCGGTGGGCACGACGGTGCTGGCGGAGGTCACCGACCTCGCGGAGCGCTGCCTGCTGGCGGACCTGCCGGACGCGCTGCCCGTGGTCATGCGGGCGCTCACCGACCGGGCGGCGCTCGACTCCGACGTGGGCCATCTCGCGCAGGCGCTGCCGCCGTTGGTGCGTTCGGTGCGGTACGGCGACGTGCGCGGCACCGACGCGGAGGCGCTGGCGGAGGTGGCGGCGGGCCTGGCGGAGCGCGTCCGGGTCGGCCTGCCGCCCGCCTGCGCCGGGCTCGACGCGGACGGCGCGGCGGAGATGCGCGGCCACCTCGACACGGCGCACCAGGCGATCGCGCTGCTGGCGCAGAGCCGCGGGGAGGCCGACGACGGGCTCCTCGACCGCTGGCAGGGCGTGCTGCGGAAGCTGGCGTCCCGCGACCGTACGCCCGGCCTGGTGCGCGGCCGCTGCGCCCGACTCCTGCTGGACGACGGGCGGTTGGCGGACGGCGAGGCGGCCCGGCTGATGGGCCTGGCGCTCTCGCCCGGCACGGCGCCCGACGAGGCGGCGGCGTGGATCGAGGGCTTCCTCGCGGGCGGCGGCATGCTGCTGGTGCACGACCGGCGGCTGCTCGACCTGGTCGACGGCTGGCTGGCCGGCGTCCCCGCGGAGGCGTTCACGGACGTACTGCCGCTGCTGCGGCGGACGTTCGCGGCGTACGAGTCGGGGGTGCGGCGCACCGTCGGCGAGCTGGTGCGGCGGGGCCCCGCAGGGGAGGGCCCCGCAGGCGCCGCGCCGCCCGGGGGCGCGGCGGACGGTCCGGGCGTCGGGATGCCGGGCTTCGGGCCCGACCTGGACCCGGCGCGCGCGGACGCGGTGCTGCCGACGTTGCGGCTGCTGCTGGGCCGGGCGGGGCCGGGGGAGACGGCGGCAGGACCGGGCGGGACGGAAGACGCGGGAGCGGGGCCGGGCACGGACCCCGAGCTGGGGAGGGTGAGTTGAGTCAGATCCACGCGGAGTCCGCGACCACGCGGCCCGACGACGAGCGGCTGCGCCGCTGGCGCCTGGTGCTCGGCGGTGGCCAGGGCGCCGACGGCACCGGTTGTGAACTGAGCGGCACGGACGCCGCGATGGACCGTACGCTCGCCGCGCTCTACGGCGGGGACGGCGGCGGCTCCCGCGGCGGCGACCGTTCGGCGGGGCTGGGGGGTTCGGCGCCGCAGGTGGCGCGCTGGCTGGGGGACATCCGTACGTACTTCCCGAGTTCGGTAGTGCAGGTCATGCAGCGCGACGCGATCGAGCGGCTCGGCCTGTCGACGCTCCTGCTGGAGCCGGAGATGCTGGAGGCCGTCGAGCCGGACGTGCATCTCGTGGGCACGCTCCTGTCGTTGAACAAGGCCATGCCCGAGACGAGCCGGGAGACCGCCCGCCTGGTGGTGGGCAAGGTGGTCCAGCAGCTGGAGCGGCGCCTCGCGTCGCGTACGCGGGCCACGTTGAACGGCGCGCTCGACCGTTCCGCGCGCGTCAACAGGCCCCGGCACCGGGACATCGACTGGGACCGCACGATCCGCGCGAACCTGAAGAACTACCTCCCGGAGTACCGCACGGTCGTGCCCGAGCGGCTGATCGGCTACGGCCGAGCGGCGCAGGCCGTGAAGAAGGACGTGGTGCTCTGCATCGACCAGTCGGGCTCGATGGCGGCCTCGGTGGTGTACGCGTCGGTGTTCGGCGCGGTCCTCGCCTCGATGCGTTCCATCAGCACCCGGCTCGTCGTCTTCGACACGAACGTGGTCGACCTGACCGACGACCTCGACGACCCGGTCGACGTGCTGTTCGGCACCCAACTCGGCGGCGGCACCGACATCAACCGCGCCCTGGCGTACTGCCAGTCGCAGATCACCCGCCCCGCCGAGACCGTCGTCGTCCTCATCAGCGACCTCTACGAGGGCGGCATCCGCGACGAGATGCTGAAGCGCGTCGCGGCGATGAAGGGCGCGGGCGTGCAGTTCGTCACCCTGCTCGCGTTGTCCGACGAGGGCGCACCGGCGTACGACAGGGAGCACGCGGCGGCGCTCGCGGCCCTGGGCGCGCCCGCGTTCGCGTGCACGCCCGACCTGTTCCCGGAGATCATGGCCGCCGCCATCGAGAAGCGCCCGCTGCCGATACCGGAGGACTGACCCGCCGCGCGTCGACGGGCCCGGCACCCGCCCCCGCCGGGCCCGGACGGCCGCGCACGGGCGGGTCCCGGGCCGGTCCCCGGCGGGAAGTGGGCGCCGTGCCACGGGAAATGGGCGCAGTGGGACGCCGGTCGGTCACGCCGTACGGGACCGGCGCCCCGCCGCCCGCGTCACCCGGACCGGGCCCGGTGGACACAGCGGACAAGCCACCGCACGCCCGAAGGACACGGGCAGCGTTTGTGAGACGTCTCACCGCGCCGTTGTGAGCTGGAATTCATGAAGCGCTCACGGGCAGGGCTAACCTGCAAGGCGGACATGCCGCGTGCCCTCTGGCCAAGCCGCGGCCTCGCGGCACGCCCACGCTGACAACGAACCGCGAACCACAACTAAGGGGACGTACGCGCGTGGACCTGTTCGAGTACCAGGCGAGGGACATCTTCGCCAAGCATGACGTACCGGTGCTGGCCGGTGAAGTCATCGACACGCCCGAGGCGGCGCGCGCGGTGACCGAGCGGCTCGGCGGCCGAGCGGTCGTCAAGGCGCAGGTCAAGACCGGCGGTCGGGGCAAGGCGGGGGGCGTGAAGCTGGCTTCTGACCCGGCGGACGCCGTCGACAAGGCCAGCCAGATCCTGGGCATGGACATCAAGGGCCACACGGTCCACCGGGTGATGCTGGCGCAGACCGCCGACATCGCCGAGGAGTACTACGTCTCCTTCCTGCTCGACCGCACCAACCGCACCTTCCTGGCCATGGCCTCGGTCGAGGGTGGCGTCGAGATCGAGGAGGTCGCGGCCACCAAGCCGGAGGCCCTCGCGAAGATCCCGGTCGACGCCATCGAGGGCGTGACGGAGGAGAAGGCGCGCGAGATCGTCGCCGCCGCGAAGTTCCCGGCCGAGCTGACCGACCAGGTGGTGAACGTCCTCCAGAAGCTGTGGGACGTCTTCATCAAGGAGGACGCCCTCCTCGTCGAGGTCAACCCGCTGGTCAAGACCGGCGACGGCAAGGTCATCGCGCTGGACGGCAAGGTGTCCCTGGACGAGAACGCCGAGTTCCGCCAGCCGGACCACGCCGAGCTGGAGGACAAGGCCGCGGCCAACCCGCTGGAGGCGGCGGCCAAGGCCAAGGGCCTCAACTACGTGAAGCTCGACGGCCAGGTCGGCATCATCGGCAACGGCGCGGGCCTCGTCATGTCCACCCTCGACGTGGTGGCGTACGCGGGCGAGAAGCACAACAACGTCAAGCCCGCCAACTTCCTCGACATCGGCGGCGGCGCGTCCGCCGAGGTGATGGCCAACGGCCTGGAGATCATCCTCGGGGACCCGGACGTCACGTCCGTCTTCGTCAACGTCTTCGGCGGCATCACCGCGTGCGACGCCGTCGCCAACGGCATCGTCCAGGCCCTGGAACTGCTCAAGTCCCGGGGCGAGGACGTCAGCAAGCCGCTGGTCGTCCGCCTCGACGGCAACAACTCGGAGCTGGGCCGCAAGATCCTCACCGACGCCGACCACCCGCTCGTACAGCAGGTGGACACCATGGACGGCGCGGCCGACCGCGCCGCCGAGCTGGCCGCGCAGTAGTTTCCGGCGCATCTCCGACACCACAAGAGGGACCAGGACACCAACACCCATGGCTATCTTCCTCACCAAGGAAAGCAAGGTCATCGTCCAGGGGATGACCGGCTCCGAGGGCCAGAAGCACACCAAGCGCATGCTGGCCTCGGGCGCGAACATCGTCGGCGGCGTGAACCCCCGCAAGGCGGGCACGACGGTCGACTTCGACGGGACGGACGTGCCGGTCTTCGGCGGCGTCGCGGAGGCCATGGAGGCCACCGGCGCGGACGTGACCGTCATCTTCGTACCGGAGAAGTTCACCAAGAGCGCGGTCGTCGAGGCGATCGACGCCGAGATCCCGCTGTGCGTCGTGATCACCGAGGGCATCGCGGTGCACGACTCCGCGGCGTTCTGGGCGTACGCGGGCCAGAAGGGCAACAAGACCCGCATCATCGGCCCCAACTGCCCCGGCCTCATCACGCCCGGCCAGTCCAACGCGGGCATCATCCCGGCGGACATCACCAAGCCCGGCCGCATCGGCCTGGTCTCGAAGTCCGGCACGCTGACATACCAGATGATGTACGAGCTGCGTGACATCGGCTTCTCGACCTGCGTCGGCATCGGCGGTGACCCGGTGATCGGCACCACCCACATCGACGCGCTGCGTGCCTTCGAGGCCGACCCCGAGACCGACCTGATCGTGATGATCGGTGAGATCGGCGGCGACGCGGAGGAGCGCGCGGCCGACTTCATCAAGGAGAACGTGTCGAAGCCGGTCGTCGGCTACGTCGCGGGCTTCACCGCCCCCGAGGGCAAGACGATGGGCCACGCGGGCGCCATCGTCTCCGGTTCGTCGGGCACCGCCCAGGCGAAGAAGGAGGCCCTGGAGGCCGCGGGCGTGAAGGTCGGCAAGACCCCGTCCGAGACCGCACGTCTCGCGCGCGAGCTGCTGGTCGGCTGACGCCGCACCACGGGTGTACGGGCCCGCGCCCCCGCGAAGGGTGCGGGCCCGTCAGCTTGCGCGGCGTCGGCGGCCGGGCCCGCACGTGACCGCCCGACCACCCCGCCCCGCCCGCCTACTCGCCCTCCTCCTGCGCGCCTTCGTCCTGCGCGCCTTCGTCCTCAGCGCCGTCGTCCGCCGCCGGGTCCTCGGTCGCGCGCTCCGGGCCGTGCTCACCGAGGCGCATGCGGTGGTTCCGCGACCGCAGTTCCGGCACGTACGCCTCCGTCGCCGTCCGCTCCGTCCCCGGCAGGCCCGGTGTCGCGGGCGCGTGCCGTGCCGGGGACGCGTCGACGCGCCCCTCGGAGACCACCCAGGACACGGCGGTGGCCGCCGTGACCAGCAGGGTCAGCCCGACGGCGGCCCGCGTACGCCGCCGCGTCGTCCGTTCGCTGCACCGCCGTACGACGGCGGGCGGCGGCGTCCGTACGGGCTGTGCGGCGGCCAGCAGCCGCAGCCGTTCCCGTACGAGTGACGGTCGCCGGTCCTCGTCGGCCTCCCGCAGCTCCGGCACCGACGCACCGAGCGCCTCGCGCGCGTGCCCGACGCGGCGCGACGTGGCGGCGGCGCCCGCCTCCGTCTCTGCGGCCGTCGCCTCGACGTCCAGCCCCAGCCCGTCGTGGAGCAGCAGCGCGCGCCGGTACGTACGCGGGAGCCGCAGCAGCCCGTCCAGCATCGCGCGGTCGGCGGGCGGACCGGGGTGCGCGGGGGTCGCGCGGCAGCCGGGGTGCAACTGGTGCCAGGGTGACAGCGCGTACTCGTACACCGCGGCGCGTACCCAGCCCGCCGGGTCCCGGTCGGCGGCGACCTCGGGCCAGCGCTCCCAGGCGAGATGGAACGCGTGGGCCACGGCGTGCTCGGCGATACGGCGGTGGGCGCAGAGCAGGTACGCCTGCCGGGTCAGGGCGCGGGCGTTCCGCGTGTAGAGGGCGTCGAAGGCGAGCACGGCGGAACCGACCTGCTCAACGGGTCGCCCGGCGGGGGCGGGCCGCTTCCCGTCCGCCTCCGTCTCCGTCCCCGCCTCCGCTGTCGGGTGCTCCCCGGTGGCGGGTTCCGGCGCGACCGCCGCCACCGTCCCCGGCTCGTCCGCGTGGGCGGGTCCCGTCTCGGCGGTCGCCCTCCGCCGGGCCCGCCACCTCTTCCTCGTCGCCGTCCCCGTCTTCGACCTGGCCGTCATGCTCGCTCTCCGTACCGTGGACCCGTCCCGATCATGGACTCACCGACCATACGGTCTGAAAAGTTACACATCATCTCATTCATCTACACCGCGACATTCGCTCAGCTAAGCGGGCGAAAGGCGCCGTTGTTGGCAGCATGACCGGGTGCCGAACTCCACGTATCTCCCCCCGACACCCCACCCGGACGGCCCAGCCGCCCCCCGGCACCGGCCGCCCGTCGGCACCTGGCTGGCGGGCGGAGCGGTGGCGGCCGGGCTCGGACTCGGCGTCTTCGCCGTGGCCGTACTGCTGCTGTGGATCAGCACCCCGTACCCCGGCGACGGGCCCGGCGGCGCGCTCCACGTCGCCGCCGGGCTGTGGCTGGCCGCGCACGGCGCCGACCTCGTACGGGACGGGACGCTGACGGGCGGTACGGCGCCGGTGGCGCTCACGCCGCTGCTGTTCTCCGCGCTCCCCGCCTGGCTGCTGTTCCGCGCGGGGCGGGCCGCGCAGGACGACGGTGAGGAGGAGGGCGGCGCGGGCGAGGACGATGGCGACGGCGCGTACGGCGACGGTCCGGGCGCCCACCCGCCCGAGCGGCGGCCGGAGACCGAACCGGCGGACGCGGCGCCCGCCACGGGAGGGCCGGACGCGGCGCTCGGCGACGCGCTCCGGGCCGCCCTCTGGTCGGCGGCCGGTTACCTCCTCGTCGCGGGCGCCACCGTCGCGTACACCGCGAACGGCCCGCTGCGCGTCGACGTGCTCAGCGCCGCCCTCTGCCTCCCGCTGTTCGCGGCGGGGGTGTCGGCGTGCGCCGTACGGTGCGCGCCGGAGCGCGCGTCCACCGCGCGGGGCGCGCTCGCGGCCCGCCTACGGGAGGCGGACCGCGTACCGGCCTCCGTACGGCGGGTGGTGACCAGCCCGCACCTCCCCGGGACGCTACGGGCGGCGCGCGCCGCGACCGTACTGCTGCTCGCCGGTGGCGCCGCGCTCACCCTGCTCGCGCTGGCCTGGCACGCGGGCGCCGTCGGGCACTCGTTCCCGCAGCTCGGCGGGGCCTGGGCCGGACACGTCTCGGTCGCCCTGCTCACGCTGGCGCTGCTCCCCAACGCCGTCGTCTGGGCCGCCTCCTACGCGCTCGGCCCCGGCTTCGCGCTGGGTACGAGCAGCGTGGTCGGGCCGTTGGGCGCCGACCGCCCGGAGCTGCCGCACTTCCCGCTGCTCGCCGCGCTGCCCGCCGAGGGCGCCGAAGTGACGCCGCTGACCTGGGCGTTGGCGGCGCTGCCCGTCGCGGCCGGGCTGACGATGGGTTGGCGCGTGGGCCGTACGGCCGCCCCGGTGTGCGGGCGCCGCGACCTCGCGCGCACCCACCGGCAGACGGCGGGGGCTGCGTGGGCGGCGGCCTGCGTGTGCGCTGTCGTGCTCGCCGCGCTCGCGGGCTTCTCCGGCGGGGCGCTCGGCAACGGCGATCTGGCGCGGTTCGGGCCGAGTTGGTGGCAGGTCGGCGCGGCGGCGCTCGCCTGGACGGCGCTGGTGGGCGCGCCCGCCGCGCTCGCCGTACGGGCGTGGCGGCTGCGCGGGGCGCCGCCGCTGGCGAAGCCGGACGCGGGGCGGGTGGCGGCACCGGCCGCGCCGGGGGAGGGGGCCGCCGTGGCCGCGCCGTCGAGGTGGCGGAAGTGGCGGGGTGGGGTACGGGGCGAGCCCGGGGCCGGGGCCGAGGCCGGGGACAAGGTCGCGGCCGGGGCGAAGTGGCAGCTCAGGGGCAGGCGGAAGGGCAAGGGCAAGGGGAAGACGGAGGGCGCGGAGGCGCCCGTGCCCCCGGGCGGTGGCACGGTGCTGACGGGGGACTGGGACGACGACGCCGAGTGGTACGGCACGGGCTCCCGGCGTACGCGCTGGGCCGCGCTCAAGGCGGCGTCCGGCGGGCTGATGACCGAATTCGCGCCTGCCGACCGGTACTTCGACGCGGGCGACCAGGACCGGGCGCCCGAGCCCGTACGACCAGCCGGGCCCGTACGGCCACCCGGGCCCGTACGGCCACCCGAATCCGCGCCGGAGCCGGAGCCCGCCGCCGAGTCCGCGCCGCACGACCGCCCCTGACCCCGGCCGCCCGGGACGGGACGGCGCGGAACGGCAGGTCAGGAGCGGGTCGGGGGCGCGGTCGGGCGCCGGGTCAGGTCTGGCCCTCCAGGACCGGCCGGATGCCGTCCGGCACCAGGTGGTCGCACTGCTGGCGGGACGCCTGGGTGAGCGAGTCGTTCCTGCACTCGTAGTAGTCGCTGTAGACGAGTTGCAGGCTGAAGGTGCTCGCCACGATCGTGAGGGTGAGGCCGCCGGTCACCAGCCCGGTGATCGCCGCGCTCGTACGGGCCTTCGCCGCCTGCGCCGGGGTGACGCTCACCGGGACGGGTGACGCGCCCCGGCCGCCGTCGTCCGCCCGGCCGCCGTTCCCCGCGCCGCCCGTACCGCCCGTACCGGCGCCCGACGTGCCGCCGTCCCCGTCCGACCCGGCGCGGCCGGGCTTGGCGCGCAGGCCGCTGACGCCCCAGTACACCGAGAGGGCGCCGAGCAGCAGCGCGATCTCCAGCAGGCTGAACAGTGCGAAGAACAGCCCCCAGATGCCCGTGTGCAGGGAGTAGCGGGCGTGCCGCTGGTAGCGGTCGGTCGGGTCCCAGCGCATGCCGGACCCCTTGCCGCCGCCCGGCCCCTGCCCGGGCCCGTCGGGCCCCTGCCCGCCGCCGTCCTGCTGCCCCGGGCGGCCGAACCCGCCGCTCTGGCGGCCCGGTTGGCGCGGGCTCCACTTGCCGCCCCAGCGCCCCGGCCGGTCGCCGTCGTCGCCACCACCGGAACCGGAACCGTCGCCACCGGAGGAACCGGAGCCGGAACCGGACCCGTCGGAACCCCCGCCCTGGTGGCGCGGCTCCCACGGCCGGTCCGGCCGGTCGTCGGGCGGAGGGGCGAAGGGGTTGTCCTCGGAAGCGCTCTCGGCAGGGGCCGCGCGGCGGCGTCGGTCGGTCATGTGAGGTGTGTCTTCCCCTTGCTCTTCCCGCGTCGGGTGCGCATACGTACGTCCGACGCTACCGTCCGGCTCCGCCCCCGTCCCGTGGGGGGCCGGAGGAGTGCCGGTATCGTTGCCGACGGTCGGCGGCCTCGTGGAGTTCCCCGGTGAGCGCCGGTTCACGTTCGTGCGACCGCACGGGCCCGGCCCACCGGACACGGGCCCGGCCCCGCAGGACCGACCGCACCCACCCCCGAACCCGCGAGAGGGAGCACCGCCGTGGCCGTGCCCGCCGCCCGTCGCCCCGCCCGCCTCGTCGTGCTCGTCTCCGGCGCCGGCACGAACCTCCAGGCGCTCCTCGACACGATCTCCGTACAGCACGTCATCGGCTACGGCGCGGAGATCGTCGCCGTCGGCGCCGACCGGCACGGCACCGAGGGGCTGGAGCGCGCGAAGCGGGCCGGTATCCCGCAGTACGTCTGCCGGGTGGAGGACCACGCGTCCCGCGAGGAGTGGGACGCGGCGCTGACCGCCGCCACCGACGCGTACGAGCCCGACCTGGTGATCTCGGCGGGCTTCATGAAGATCGTCGGCAGGGAGTTCCTGGGCCGCTTCGGGGGGCGCTTCGTCAACACGCACCCCGCGCTGCTGCCGAGCTTCCCCGGCGCGCACGGTGTACGGGACGCGCTCGCGTACGGCGTGAAGGTGACCGGCTGCACCGTCCACTTCGTCGACGAGGGCGTCGACACCGGCCCGATCATCGCCCAGGGCGTGGTCGCGGTGCGGGACGAGGACGACGAACCCGCTCTGCACGAGCGGATCAAGGAAGTCGAGCGACGGCTGCTCGTCGAGGTCGTCGGGCGCCTGGCGCGTGACGGCTACCGCATCGAGGGACGAAAGGTAATGATCCCGTGACCGCCGAAGGTACGAAGCGGCCCATCCGCCGCGCGCTGATCAGCGTCTACGACAAGTCCGGTCTGGAGGAGCTGGCCCGGGGACTGCACGAAGCGGGTGTGGAGCTGGTCTCCACCGGTTCGACGGCCGGGCGCATCAGGGCGGCCGGGGTACCCGTCACCGGCGTCGAGGAGGTCACCGGCTTCCCCGAGTGCCTCGACGGCCGGGTGAAGACGCTGCATCCGCGCGTCCACGCGGGCATCCTGGCGGACCAGCGGCTGGACAGCCACCGGCAGCAGCTGAACGAGCTGGGGGTGGAGGCGTTCGAGCTGGTGGTCGTGAACCTGTACCCGTTCCGGGAGACCGTCGCCTCCGGCGCCGCGCCCGACGAGTGCGTGGAGCAGATCGACATCGGCGGCCCGTCGATGGTGCGCGCGGCGGCGAAGAACCACCCGTCGGTCGCCGTCGTCGTCAACCCCGAGCGCTACCCGGAGCTGCTGGCCGCGGCGAACGGCGGCGGCTTCGCGCTGGACGAGCGGAAGCGGCTGGCGGCAGAAGCGTTCCAGCACACGGCCGCGTACGACCTGACCGTCGCGACCTGGTTCGCGCTCGACTACGCCGCCGTCGACGACTCGCCGTTCCCCGACTTCCTCGGCTCCGCCTACCAGCGCGCCGACGTGCTGCGCTACGGCGAGAACCCGCACCAGCCCGCCGCGCTCTACGCCACCGGCAACGGCGGTCTGGCCGAGGCCGAGCAACTGCACGGCAAGGCCATGTCGTTCAACAACTACACCGACACCGAGGCGGCCCGCCGCGCGGCGTACGACCACGACGAGCCCTGCGTCGCGATCATCAAGCACGCCAACCCCTGCGGCATCGCGGTCGGCGCGGACGTGGCCGAGGCGCACCGCAAGGCGCACGACTGCGACCCGCTGTCGGCGTACGGCGGCGTGATCGCCGTCAACCGGCCGGTGTCCGCGGCGATGGCGGAGCAGGTCGCGGACATCTTCACCGAGGTGATCGTCGCGCCCGCGTACGAGGACGGCGCGGTCGAGGTGCTCAGCCGGAAGAAGAACATCCGGGTGCTGCGCTGTCCCGAGGCGCCGTCCGACCCCGTCGAGATCAAGCCGATCGACGGCGGCGCGCTCCTCCAGGCCACCGACCGGCTCCAGGCCGACGGTGACGACCCGGGCCACTGGCAGCTCGCGGCCGGTCCCGAGCTGTCCGGCGAGGAGCTGGCCGAGCTGGCGTTCGCGTGGCGTGCCTGCCGTGCCGTGAAGTCGAACGCGATCCTGCTCGCCAAGCACGGCGCGACCGTCGGCGTGGGCATGGGCCAGGTCAACCGCGTCGACTCCGCGAAGCTCGCGGTGCAGCGGGCGGGCGAGGAGCGGGCGACCGGTTCGTACGCCGCGTCCGACGCGTTCTTCCCCTTCCCGGACGGGCTCCAGGTGCTGACGGAGGCGGGCGTCACGGCCGTCGTGCAGCCGGGCGGTTCCGTACGGGACGAGGCCGTGATCGAGGCGGCGAAGGCGGCCGGGATCACCATGTACCTGACGGGGACGCGGCACTTCTTCCACTGACCGCGGCCGGGTCCGGAACGTCACCCGGAACCGCCCCCGCAACCGACGGAGGCCGCCGCCGCGACGTGCTCGCGGCGGCGGCCTCCCGTCCGATGCGTCCCGCGCCACCCTCCGGCGGCCACCGGTCACGTCCCGCCGTACGTCACTTCTTGACGACGACGGTCCCGGCGGCACGGTCGTGCCAGCCCTGGAGCTTCCCGCTGTTGTCGAAGAACGGCGAGAGGTAGACCAGCACGGCGCCGATGTAGCAGAGGAAGGCGCCGACGATCGGGATGATGTAGCGGACGAACCCGCCGCCCACGCCGGGCAGTTGGCCGTCGTTCTCGCGTACGACGCGCAGGCCCATGGCCAGCTTGCCGAAGGTGCCGCCGACGAGGGCGACCATCAGCCACTCGTAGAGCAGCATGAAGACGCCGATGGCGGCCATCATCACCAGCGCCGCCCCGAACGCGCCCATCCCGGCGTCCGTCGCGTCGTTGATGCAGTCGTTGTACTCCGGGGTGCCGTACGTCTTGCTGCCGCAGTCGTCCGCGTCCTCCGCGATGCCGAGCGCGCCCGCCAGGCCGACCGCCATGGCGATGCCGAAGATCACGCCGGAGATGAGTCCGTCGATCAGCCGCGCGAGGAACCGCTGCCCCATGGTGGCGAGTTGGACGGGGCCGAGGTACGGGATGTTGATGTAGCCGTTGTTCGCCTGCACCGTGCCCGCCGGCATGCCGCCGGGCGGGTAGCCGCCCTGCGGGTAGCCGTACGGGGACTGCTGCGGGTATCCCTGCTGGGCCTGGCCGTACGGCGGCGGCTGCTGCGGGTAGCCGTAACCGGGCTGGCCGCCCTGCTGCGGGTAGCCGTAGCCCTGCGGGGGCTGCTGCCCGTACGGGTTGTCGGGGCCTGGGGGCGGTGGGTAACTCACGGGCTGTGCCTCCGAGCGGGAGCGTGGGACGGAACGGAACAAATCGCTCCGGGGAAAGGTCCACCACCCGCGGCGGTGCCGCGTGAGCCGATCGTGCGCGTGTTGCTTCCCCCGAACGCGGGACACCGCCTCGGCCTCGGCTCCACCGGACGCGCCGGGCACGGCATCCGGCCCATATGCTGCGGGCCGTGGGGCGGCGCTGTCCAGCCGGTTCCGACGAATGTGGCGAATCCGCAACGCGCGCCGCACGCGCGGCTCGTACGCCCGGCTCGTCGGGCGGCCCGCACGCCCGGCCCGTACGCCCGCACCGCCCGCCGCGGGGGAGCCGCGGCGGAGCACACGCGTCCGCTGCGCGCACCTGGTTGGAGCCGAGGCCCCCTCATCCGCGATTATGGACGCATGACCGCTCAGATTCTCGACGGCAAAGCAGCCGCAGCCGCGATCAAGTCCGAACTCGCCGCGCGCGTCGACGCGCTCCGGGCCCGGGGCCGTACGCCCGGCCTCGGCACGCTGCTCGTCGGTGACGACGTGGGCAGCCAGAAGTACGTCGCGGGGAAGCACCGCGACTGCGCTCAGGTCGGTATCGCCTCCATCCAGCGCGAGTTGCCGGGCACGGCGACGCAGGAGGAGATCGAGGCGGTCGTACGGGAGTTGAACGACGACCCCGCCTGCACCGGCTACATCGTGCAGCTGCCCCTCCCCAAGGGCATCGCCGTCAACCGGGTGCTGGAGCTGATGGACCCGGACAAGGACGCCGACGGCCTGCACCCCACCAGCCTCGGTCGGCTCGTCCTCGGTGAGCCGGGGCCGCTGCCGTGCACCCCGAACGGCATCATCGCGCTGCTGCGCCGCCACGAGGTGGAGATCCGCGGCGCGCACGTGGTCGTCGTCGGGCGCGGCATCACCGTCGGGCGGTCCATCCCGCTGCTGCTCACGCGCCGTTCGGAGAACGCCACCGTGACCCAGTGCCACACCGGCACCCGCGACATGCCCGCGCTGCTGCGCCAGGCGGACATCGTGGTGGCCGCGGCGGGCGTACCGCACCTGGTGAAGCCGGAGGACGTGAAGCCGGGCGCGGCCGTCCTGGACGTCGGCGTGAGCCGGGACGAGCACGGGAAGATCGTCGGCGACGTGCACCCCGGCGTCGCGGACGTGGCGGGCTGGATCTCGCCGAACCCGGGCGGCGTCGGCCCGATGACGCGCGCCCTGCTGCTCCAGAACGTCGTGGAGGCGGCGGAGCGCGCGGCGGACGCGGAGGCGTCCTGATGGGCGGCGACGGGGACGGCGCCGCCGCGGCACCCCGAGCCCCCCGGTCGCGTCGCTTCCCGACCTTCACCCGGGACACCGCGCGCCCCGAGGGCGGCGGCCGGGCGGCGGGCGGCGACGCCCCCGCGCCGTACCGGCAGTGGCCGCTGCTCGCGGTCTGCGGCGGGGTGCTGGCGGGGCTGCTGCTGGTGCTGGTCGAGTTCCGGTCGGGGACGGTCGTCGTCGGCCTGTCCCTGCTCGGCGGCGCGGTCCTGCGCTGGGCGCTGCCCTCGGTGGGCATGCTCGCGGTCCGTTCGCGGTTCACGGACATGGTGACGTACGGGGTGCTGGGCGGCGCGATCACGCTGCTGGCGCTGATGGCGCAGCCGTCGCCGCTGATCACCATCCCGTACCTGGACGACATCGTGCACTTCTCCGTCCGCTGACGCCGGGCCCCGCGGTGCCGCGCGGGCCCCTCCGCGGTGGCGAAATCCCGTACGCCGGGGGCGACTTGGCCCCGGCCCGACAAATGGCGGCGTCCGCGTACGAAACCGGCCGCCGCCCGTGACGGGCGGGCGGGAGGGGGCGCTCCCTGGTGGCACACTGGGGCGTGCACGCGCGGGGGCGGCGGTTCGCAACACTCCCGTACGCCCCCGGTCTGGAACCACGGTCCCGGCTTCCCGTATCCCCCTGGGTGGCCAGTACGCAGATCCGACAGGGATCGGCACACGTGTGGGGGACGAGGGGGAGACGATGCCTCGCTGGAAGGCGCTACCGGACGGACTGGACCCGCAGATAGGCGAGTTCACCAGTCAGCTGCGTCGCCTCGTGGACCGCAGCGGGATGAGCCTCGCGACGATATCGGACCGCACCGGCTACAGCAGGTCCTCCTGGGAGCGCTACCTCAACGGCCGTCTGCTGCCGCCGCGCGGCGCCGTCCAGGCCCTGGCCGACGTCACCGGCACCGAGGTACGCCATCTCGCGACCATGTGGGAACTGGCCGAACGGGCCTGGAGCCGCAGCGAGATGCGGCACGACATGACGATGGAGTCCGCGCAGGTCGCACAGGCCCGCGCCGCGCTGTCCCCCACCGGCGAGACCCCCGCCAAGGGGTGGAAGTGGGGCCTCGGCGGCGCCCGCGGCCCGGCCGCGCCCGCCACCCCCGCCGGTCCGCCGCCCGGCACGGTCGGCGCCCCCGCGGCCGACGACCGTACGTCCCCGCCGCCGCCCCAGCCGTACGGCCCGCCCCAGCCGTACGGGTACGGGGGCGCGCCCACCGGGCAGATGCCCGGCGCGGGACATGGCGCGGGACCCGGTCCCGCCACCGGCTCCGGCCTGGACCCGGCCTCGTGGGGCGCGAGGCCCCCGGCGCGTACGCCGGGGCAGGGGCACCCGCCGACCCCCGGGCCGTACGCCGCCGGGGCCGCCGGGGCGGGAGGCCGCGCCGGGCGGTCGGCCCGTACGACGGGCGGTGGCGGGCGCCGGGCCCTGATGCTCGCCGCGGGCGTGGTGTCCGCGCTGATCGTGGTGGCGGGCGCGGCCGTCGCCTTCGACCTCACCGGCGACGGCGACTCGGCCGCACCCGAACCGAGCCCGTCCGTGACGGACCCGAAGCTCCCCGCCGGGGTGAAGTGCTCGGGCCGTACCTGCGAGGGCAAGGACCCGGAGAAGATGGGCTGCGGCGGGCAGTACGCGAAGACCGCGGGCTCCCAGATCGTCGGCGCGAGCACGGTCGAGGTGCGCTACAGCAAGGTGTGCGGCGCGGTGTGGGCCCGGGTCACGGGCGGCGTCGACGGCGACACCCTGAAGATCTCGGGCGGCGCGGGCGCCAGCCGCAGCCAGGACGTGGACAGCGCGGACGCGTACACCCCGATGGTCCCCGTCGAGGACATCGAGCGGGCCCGCGCGTGCGTGACCCTCGGCGTGGGCGGCAGCGGCTGCGCCCACGGCGCCGCCCCCACGTCCTGACCGGTGACGGTGCCCGGCCCCGGCCCCGGCGCGTGTCCGAAAAGGCGCCAGGAAGTGGCGTGAATGCCCGGTGGGAAAGGGGGCAGGCGTACGTTCAGCCCCCCACGGGTCAGCCAACACCACCGGCAGCCGCCCGCTTTCCCCCCTCCTTGAGCGGGCGGCTGCCCACGGTCCGGGGGGCGTCCGATAGCCTGGCGCCAGCTCTCTTGACGTAGAGAGACCTCTGGAGAACCAGCGTGCACGTCCCGGAGTCTCCCTGCGGCGGAGCCTCCAGAAGACACCATCCGGCACGTCAGGTACTCGGAGATCGCCATGACCCGCACACCCGTCAATGTCACCGTCACCGGCGCCGCGGGGCAGATCGGCTACGCGCTGCTGTTCCGTGTCGCGTCCGGCCATCTGCTCGGCGCGGACGTGCCGGTACGCCTCCGGCTGCTGGAGATCCCGCAGGCCGTGCAGGCCGCCGAGGGCACCGCGATGGAGCTGGACGACTGCGCCTTCCCGCTGCTGAGCGGCATCGACATCACCGACGACGCGAACGTCGCCTTCGACGGCACGAACGTCGCGCTGCTCGTCGGCGCCCGCCCCCGTACGAAGGGCATGGAGCGCGGCGACCTGCTGGAGGCCAACGGCGGCATCTTCAAGCCCCAGGGCAAGGCCATCAACGACCACGCCGCGGACGACGTGAAGGTCCTCGTCGTGGGCAACCCGGCGAACACCAACGCGCTGATCGCCCAGGCAGCCGCCCCCGACGTACCGGCCGAGCGCTTCACCGCGATGACCCGCCTCGACCACAACCGCGCGCTGTCGCAGCTCGCGAAGAAGACCGGCAGCACCGTCGCGGACATCCGGAAGCTCACGATCTGGGGCAACCACTCCGCCACCCAGTACCCGGACATCTTCCACGCCGAGATCGGCGGCAAGAACGCCGCCGAGACGGTGAACGACGAGAAGTGGCTCGCCGACGAGTTCATCCCGACCGTCGCCAAGCGCGGCGCGGCCATCATCGAGGCGCGCGGCGCCTCCTCCGCCGCGTCCGCCGCCAACGCCGCGATCGACCACGTCCACACCTGGGTGAACGGCACCCCCGAGGGCGACTGGACGTCGATGGGCATCCCCTCCGACGGCTCGTACGGCGTGCCGGAGGGCCTCATCTCGTCCTTCCCCGTGACCTGTGCGAACGGCTCGTACGAGATCGTCCAGGGCCTCGACGTGAACGAGTTCTCGCGCACCCGCATCGACGCCTCCGTGCGCGAGCTGGCCGAGGAGCGCGACGCCGTACGGGGGCTGGGCCTGCTCTGACCCCCGGCTGACGGGCGCCCCGCGCCCGTTCCCGAGTGCGGCCGTACGACGGGCCGGCACGGACGCTCGCTGTCCGTGCCGGCCCGTTCGCGTTGCGTGGCGCGGCGGGAATCGTGCGCCCATTGACGTCATTCGGTTAGGCATTCGTGCTGTTCCCGAGACCCCTGGCGACAGAGGCTCGTGACGTGAACCACTTATTCGACTCCTGGACACATGAGGATCGCGCCATGGGGCAGGAGGAGCGTTTGATCACCGTGCCGCGGCACGGCGATCACGCACATTTCGTACATGGAAGGCAGATCACACGGTGTCCGTAGTCGAGAGCTTGTACATCAACGGAACCTGGCGTCCCGCCGCTGCCGGTGGGACGCGGGAGATCCTCGACCCGGCGGACGCCTCGACGCTGGCCGTTGTGGCCGAGGGTGACGCGGCCGACACGGACGCGGCCGTCGCCGCCGCGCGGGAGGCGTTCGACAGCGGGCCGTGGCCCGGCACGCCCGTCGCGGAGCGCGCGGGCCTGCTGCGCCGGGTGGCCGACCTGCTCCAGCGGGACCGCGAGGAGATCGCGCTCACCGAGTCGCGGGACACCGGCAAGACCCTCGAAGAGGGCCGGATCGACGTGGACGACGTCACCGCCGCCTTCCGCTACTTCGCGGACCTCGTCGTCAACGAGTCCGGCGGCCGCGTCGTCGACGCGGGTAGCGCGGACGTGCACAGTGTCGTCGTCCACGAGCCGGTCGGCGTCTGCGCCATGATCACGCCCTGGAACTACCCGCTGCTGCAAGCCAGTTGGAAGGTCGCCCCGGCGCTCGCCGCGGGCAACACCTTCGTGCTCAAGCCCAGCGAGGTCACCCCGCTGTCCACGCTCCACCTGGCGCGGCTGCTGGCCGAGGCGGGCCTCCCGGCGGGCGTCGCGAACGTCGTCACCGGCGCGGGCGACCCCGTGGGCGCCCGGCTGTCCGAGCACCCGGGCGTCGACCTGGTGTCGTTCACCGGCGGCCTGGCCAGCGGTACGAAGGTGGCGCGGGCCGCCGCGCCCACCGTGAAGAAGGTCGCCCTGGAGCTGGGCGGCAAGAACCCGAACGTCGTCTTCGCGGACGCCTGCGACACCGACGAGCGCTTCGACCACGCGGTCGATCAAGCCTTGAACGCGGCGTTCATCCACAGCGGCCAGGTCTGCTCGGCCGGTGCCCGGCTCGTCATCGAGGAGTCCGTGCGCGCCCGCTTCGTCACCGAACTGGCGGAGCGCGCCTCCCGCATCCGGCTCGGGCGCGGCACCGAGGACGGCGTCGAGTGCGGGCCGCTCGTCTCCGAGCAGCAGCTCGCGAAGACCGAGGCGTACGTCGCCTCCGCGCTGGCCCAGGGCGCCACCCTCCGCTGCGGCGGCGAACGGCCCAAGCCCTCCGACGTACGCCCCGCCGCCGGGTACTTCTACCGCCCGACCGTCCTCGACGACTGCGACCGCACGATGCGCGTCGTGCGGGAGGAGACCTTCGGGCCGATCCTGACGGTCGAGACCTTCCGTACCGAGGACGAGGCGGTGGCGCTCGCGAACGACACCGAGTACGGCCTCGCCGGGGCCGTCTTCTCCGCCGACACCGCGCGCGCCCGCCGGGTCGCCGCCCGGCTGCGGCACGGCACCGTGTGGATCAACGACTTCCACCCCTACCTCCCGCAGGCCGAGTGGGGCGGCTTCGGCAAGTCCGGCGTCGGCCGTGAACTCGGCCCGCACGGTCTGGCCGAGTACCGCGAGACGAAGCACGTGTACGAGAACCTGCGCCCCGCACCCGTGCGCTGGTTCGCGGGCTGACCCACCCCCGTCGGCCCCCGCCGGACCCCTCGCCCGCACCCCCGGTGCCTTCACCCCTTCAAGGAGCAACCCCATCCATGGCCACCTATGACTACGTCATAGTCGGCGGCGGCACGGCAGGTTCCGTGCTCGCCTCCCGGCTCACCGAGGACCCCGGCGTACGCGTCGCGGTCATCGAGGGCGGTCCGTCCGACATGGACCGCCCGGAGGTCCTCACCCTGCGCCGCTGGCTCGGCCTGCTCGGCGGCGAGCTGGACTACGACTACCCGACGACCGAGCAGCCACGCGGCAACTCGCACATCCGGCACAGCCGGGCCCGCGTCCTGGGCGGCTGCTCGTCGCACAACACGCTGATCTCGTTCAAGCCGCTCCCCTCCGACTGGGACGAGTGGGCGGAGGCGGGCGCCGACGGCTGGGACGCCGCGGCCATGGACCCGTACTTCGGGAAGCTGCGGAACAACATCGTCGCGGTCGACGAGAAGGACCGGAACGCCATCGCGCGGGACTTCGTCGAGGCCGCCACCGCCGCGCTGGAGGTGCCGCGCGTCGAGGGCTTCAACAAGGCGCCGTTCACCGAGGGCGCCGGGTTCTTCGACCTCTCGTACCACCCGGAGGACAACAAGCGCTCCTCCGCCTCCGTCGCCTACCTGCACCCCCACCTGGAGGCCGGGGACCGCCCCAACCTGGAGCTGTTCCTGGAGACCTGGGCGTACCACCTGGAGCTGGACGGCACCCGTGCCACCGGTGTGCGCGTACGGGCGGCCGACGGTACGGAGCGGCTGCTCACCGCCGAGCGCGAGGTGCTGTTGTGCGCGGGCGCCGTCGACACCCCGCGGCTGCTGCTGCACTCGGGGATCGGCCCGGCGCGGGAGCTGGAGGCGCTGGGGATACCCGTGGCGCACGACCTGCCGGGCGTCGGGGAGAACCTCCTCGACCACCCGGAGTCGGTGATCGTCTGGGAGACGGACGGCCCCATCCCGGAGAACTCGGCGATGGACTCCGACGCGGGCCTCTTCGTACGGCGCGACGCGTCGGCCCCGGGGCCCGACCTGATGTTCCACTTCTACCAGATCCCGTTCACCGACAACCCCGAGCGGATCGGCTACGAGAAGCCGGAGCACGGGGTGTCGATGACGCCGAACATCCCCAAGCCGCACAGCCGCGGCCGCCTCTTCCTCACCTCCGCCGACCCGGACGTGAAGCCCGCCCTCGACTTCCGCTACTTCACGGACGAGGACGACTACGACGCCCGCACCCTCGTCGACGGCATCCGCCTCGCCCGCGAGGTCGCCCGCGCCGAACCGCTCGCCAAGTGGCTGAAGCGGGAGGTGTGCCCCGGGCCCGAGGTCACCTCCGACGAGGAGCTGAGCGCGTACGCCCGCCAGGTCGCCCACACCGTGTACCACCCCGCGGGCACCTGCCGGATGGGCGCCGCCGACGACGGGCTCGCCGTCGTCGACCCCGAGCTGCGGGTGCGCGGCCTGGACGGCGTACGGGTCGTCGACGCCTCCGTCTTCCCGACGATGCCCACCGTGAACCCGATGATCGGCGTGCTCATGGTCGGCGAGAAGGCGGCCGACCTGCTGCGCGCCGACCGTTCCCCCGTTACCGAAGATTCCGATTCCGAGTCCCCCGCGAAGCCCGCCACGACGACACTGGGAGGTGTTGCGTGATGACCGAAACCACCGAGACCCACCCGGTGTTCTCCGTACGCAATCTGTGGAAGGTGTTCGGCCCCAAGGCCGACAGGATTCCCGAGAACAAGGAGTACGCCGGGCTCGACGCCGCCGAGCTGCGCGCCCGTACCGGCTGCACCGCGGCCGTCCGCGACGTCACCTTCGACGTGCGCAAGGGCGAGGTCTTCGTCGTGATGGGCCTCTCCGGCTCCGGCAAGTCCACGCTCGTACGCTGCCTGACCCGGCTCATCGAGCCGACCGCGGGCACGCTTCTGATGGACGGCGAGGACGTGCGCGCCATGGACAAGACGCGGCTGCGCGAACTGCGCCGGCACCGCGTCTCCATGGTCTTCCAGAACTTCGGCCTGCTGCCGCACCGCAGCGTCATCGACAACGTCGCGTACGGCCTGGAGATCCAGGGCAGGAGCCGCGAGGAACGCCGTGCCGTGGCCGCCGAGATGGTCGAGAAGGTCGGCCTGGAGGGGCTCGGCGAACGCCGTCCGGGACAGCTGTCCGGCGGTCAGCAGCAGCGTGTCGGGTTGGCGAGGGCCCTGGCCGTCGACCCCGAGGTGATGCTGTTCGACGAGCCCTTCAGCGCCCTGGACCCGCTGATCCGCCGCGACATGCAGGAGGAGGTCATCCGGCTGCACCGCGAGGAGGGCCGGACGATGGTGTTCATCACCCACGACCTGTCCGAGGCGCTGCGCCTGGGCGACCGGATCGCGCTCATGCGGGACGGCGAGATAGTCCAGCTCGGCACCCCCGAGCAGATCGTCGCCAACCCCGCCGACGACTACGTACGGGACTTCGTCCGCGACGTGCCCCGCGACCAGGTCATCTCCGTACGGCGCGCGATGCGCCCCGCCGAGCCCGCGGACGCCACCGCGTCCGGCGCGGAACTCCCGCCGAAGGCCCTCGTGTCCGAGGCCATCGAGACCGTGGCCCGCACCGGCGAGCCCGTACGCGTCGTGGCGGACGGCGAGCTGATCGGCGTCGTCGGCCACGCCGAACTCCTCGCCGTCGTCGCGGGCCTCGACGAGGAAGTGCCCGCCGAGGCGGGCCAGGACGGCCCCGAGGACCGGGAGGTGGCGACCGTATGAGCAGCCGTGTGAGCAGCCGTACGAGCACCGCAGCCATCTCGTACGAGCCCGGGAGGGCCGGATGAGCGCACCCACGCTGGAGAAGCAGGGCGCCACGCCCGCGCCCGACACCGGCGGGGCCGGTGGCACGGACGGCGAGGGCCTGCCCGTACGCGTACGGCTGTGGCTCGCCGCGAACCCGCGGGCCGGTCTGGTGCTGCTGACGTTCCTGGTCGCCGTCGTCAGCGCCCTCGTCGTCGGCGAGAGCGACTGGCCGTCCGGCTGGACCGTCGACGTCGAGACGCCGCTGAACGACCTGAACAACTGGCTCGTCGACAACCGCGACACCCACTGGATCTTCCTGTACTTCCTGCTGCACATCAGCAACACGGCGCAGGACTCCGTGGACCTGATGATCGACCTGTTCGACTCGCTCGGCTGGGTCGGCGTCACCGCGATCGGCACGCTCGTGGCGTGGGCCGCGGGCGGCGCCGATCTGGGCCGCCGCGCGCTGCGCGTCGCGGCGACCGCGCTCGGCGTGTTCGCGGTGTGCGGGCTGCTGGACATGTGGGAATCCACCATGGAGACCCTGGCCCTGATGACGGTCGCGGTGTTCGCCTCCGCCGTCCTCGGGCTGCTGCTGGGCCTCGGCGCCGGGCTGTCCGACCGCTGGGAGCGCATCCTGCGGCCGGTGTTCGACACGATGCAGGTCATGCCCGCGTTCGCGTACCTGCTGCCGTTCCTGCTGATCTTCGGTATCGGCGTGCCGTCCGCGCTCGTCGCCACCGTCATCTACGCCGCGCCGCCCATGGCCCGGCTCACCTCCCTCGGCCTGCGCAACGCCGACCCGGCCGCCCTGGAGGCGTCCGCGTCGCTGGGTGCCAGCTCCTGGCAGCGGCTGCGTACGGCGCGGCTGCCGCTGGCCCGCAAGGAGATGATGCTCGGCCTCAACCAGACGATCATGATGTGTCTGTCGATGGTCGTGCTCGCGTCGCTGATCGGCTCCGGCGGCCTCGGCGAGGAGATCTACCAGGCGCTCGGCGACATCGACGTCGGCGAGGCGCTCACCGCGGGCATCGCCGTCGTGCTGCTGGCCATCCTGCTGGACCGTACGACCGCCGCCGCGGGCGACCGCCTCGCCGCGTACGCGCCGCCGGGCTCCGGGCCGCTGGCGCGGCTGCGGGGCTGGCCGGTGTGGGCCGGGCTGGGCGTGCTGACGGGCGCGTTCGCCGCGTTCGGCAGCTCGCTGTGGGACCGCGAGTGGCCGGAGAACTGGACGGTGGACGTCGCGGAGCCGGTGAACACGGCCGTCGACTGGTTCATCGAGCACCTCGGCTCCGGCATCCCCCTGCTCGGCGGCACCATCACCTGGGCCAACGGCTTCGCCAACGGCGTGCTCAACCCGCTGCGCTCCGCCCTCCTCGCCACCCCGTGGTGGGCCGTGGTGCTGCTGGTCGCCGTGCTCGGCTGGGCCGTCGGCACCTGGCGCGCGGCGCTGAGCAGCGTCGTCGCGCTCGGCGTGATCGGCGCGATGGGCCTGTGGGACCGGTCGTTCGACACGCTCTCGCAGGTGCTGGCGGGCCTGGTGCTGACGCTGCTGTTCGGCTTCCTGCTCGGTGTCCTGGCCGCCCGCGTCGACCGGGTCGACCGGATGCTGCGACCGGTGCTGGACACGATGCAGACGATGCCGCAGTTCGTGTACCTGATCCCGGTCATCGCCCTGTTCAGCCTCGGCCGCGCGGCCGGTATCGCGGCGGCGGTCATCTACGCGCTGCCCGCCGTCGTACGCATCACGGCGCAGGGCATCCGGCAGGTCGACCCGGCCGCGCTGGAGGCGGCGCAGTCCCTCGGCGCCACCGGCAGGCAGCAACTCCTCCAGGTCCAGCTGCCGTTGGCCCGCCGGGCGCTGCTGGTCGCCGTCAACCAGGGTGTGGTGCTCGTCCTGTCGATGGTCGTCATCGCCGGCATGGTCGGCGGCGGCGCGCTCGGCATCGACGTGGTCAAGGGCCTGTCCAAGGGTGACCTGGCGCTCGGCCTCCCGGCCGGTGTCGCCATCGTCTGCCTCGGCATCGTCCTGGACCGGCTGACGCAGCCCACCGTGCGCGAGCGGACGTACCGCTGACGCGCACCGGGCCGCGTACGGCCCCCGAACCCCCACGCACGACCCACGTCCCTGGCAGCCGGCCAGCCGACGACGCAACTACACGAGAAGGCACTTCCCTCATGAGCAAACGGAGCAGAAACACCCTCGTCGCCGGTGTCGGCGTGGCCGGACTCCTGGCCCTCAGCGGCTGCGGCGCGGCGGAGACCGACAGCGGCGGCAGCGACAAGGTCACCATCACGCAGCCCTCGTGGGTCGGCGCGCAGGCGAACAGCGCCGTGGCGAAGAAGCTGCTGGAGGACGAGCTGGACGTCAAGGTCGACGTGCAGCAGATGGACGAGCCGGTCGCCTTCGACGCGCTGAACAGCGGCAAGGCGGACGCCATCCTGGAGGACTGGGACGGCGTCCCCAAGAAGGAGAAGCTGTACGTCGAGGAGAAGAAGACCGTCGTACCCGGCGGCGACCTCGGCGTCGTGGGCCACATCGGCTGGTTCGTGCCGAAGTACTACGCGGACAAGAACCCGGACGTCCTCGACCCGAAGAAGCTCAACAAGTTCGCGAAGGACTTCCGGACGTCGGAGAGCGGCGGCAAGGGCCAGTTCCTCGGTGCGGCGCCGTCGTACACGACGCACGACGAGGAACTGATCAAGAACCACAAGCTGGACTTCAAGGTCCTGCCCACCGGCAGCGAGGCCGCCCAGCTCAAGGAGATCCAGCGGCTCTACGACGAGAAGAAGCCGTTCCTCACCTACTGGTGGGAGCCGCAGTGGATGAACGCCGAGATCGAGATGGTCGAGGTCAAGCTGCCCAAGTACGAGGACGGCTGCCTGGAGCCCGCGGAGCAGGTCACCTGCGGCTACGACACCCTCGACCTGAAGAAGTACTTCAACGCGGACTTCGCGAAGGACGGCGGTGACGCGCACACGTTCCTGAAGAACTTCAAGTGGACCACCGAGGACCAGAACGAGGTGGCCCAGATGATCGCCGGGAAGAAGATGGACCCGGACGACGCGGCCGACGCGTGGATCAAGGACAACAAGGCCACGTGGGAGAAGTGGCTGCCGTAGTCCCCGACAGCGCGTGAGCGGTGACGCCGGGTCCTCCACGACGGGGGCCCGGCGTCCGTCGTACGGGGACGGTCGCGCGCGCGTCCTCGTCAGGGGCAGGCGGTACGGGGGTCAGTCGCGCGGCATGCTGTCGATGACCTTCCCCTCCGGGGTGCTGGTCACAGATAGGCGGAGCCGTAGTCGTCGGAGACGTAGAGCCGCATCGTCGGCTGGTCGCCGTGGAACACGTCCGACGGCTCGACGATCAGATGGCTGCTCTTCGGGGCGTCGATCCCCAGCTCCTTCTCCGCCCGCGAGAACAGCGCGGGGAGCCGGTCCCAGTCGTAGCGGTCCAGGTCGACGGTCCTGTCGTCGCCCATCACACCGCCGCCCGACGTGGCGCGCTCCGCCTTGCCGAACTGGTAGCTGAACCGGTCGTAGGCCTTCCCGTCCTTCACCGGCGCCTCCGCGCTGACGTGCGAGGGGTGCAGCGTGAAGTCCTTCACCACCGTGCCCTTCATCAGCGGCTCCAGCGCGCCGATCGCCCGCCGGACACCGGCCGGGGTGAGCAGGTCCTTCTCCTCCTCGGGCGTCGCCGGGGTGTCGGCGCCGGGCGTACGGGCGGCCGCGTCGTCCGCGTCGTCGCCGTTCCCGTCGTCCGTGCCACCGGCCGGGGCGGTCGCGCCCGGCGAGGAGGAGCGGTCGGACCGGCCGCCGCCGTCGTCCGTACCGGGCAGCACCTGCCAGAAGACCAGGCCCAGGGTGATCGTGAGGACCGGGCCGCTCAGCAGCATCGTCAGCCGGGCGCCGCGCGGCAGCCCCGGGAACCCGCCGGGCCCCCGGGCGGCGGCGCCGGGCCCGCCGGGCCCGGTCGGCGCCGAGCCGGGGTCGACGCCCGCGCCCGCCCCCGGCGGGCCGGGGGCCGTGGGCGGCGCGGTGTCGGGCTCCGGCGGCCGGCCCGCGCCCGGCGTCGGGGCCTGCGGCCGCGGGTCGGCCGCGGGCGAGCCCCAGGGCGTGCGCGGGTCGGCGGGTGGAGCGGGGGTGCCGCGCGGCGCCCCCGCGCCGGGTATCCCGCCACCGGGCCCGTGCGCCGGTACGGGGCCGGGCGCGGGTGACGACGGCGCCGTGGACGTACGTGCCCCGGCGGCCTCCGCCAGCATCCGGTCCAGGGCCGCCGCGTCCGGCCGCGCCGCCGGGTCGCGCCTCAGCACGGCGGCCAGCACCGGTGCCAGCGGCCCGGCGGCCGTGGCGGGCGGTACGTCCTCCTCCAGGATCGCGGCCAGCGTCGCCAGCGTGGACGTGCGGCGCAGGGGGTGGCGGCCCTCGACCGCCACGTACAGCATCAGGGCCAGCGACCACAGGTCGGAGGCGGCGTCGTCGTCGTGGCCCCGCAGGCGTTCGGGCGCCATGTAGTCGGGGGAGCCGACGAGTTCGCCGGTGTTGGTGAGGTTGGTGGACTCCCGTACGGCGGCGATGCCGAAGTCGGTCAGCACCGGGCCGCCGTCCGGGCGCAGCAGTACGTTCGCCGGTTTCACGTCCCGGTGGAGGACGCCGACGGCGTGCGCCGCGCACAGCGCCTCCAGCACGCCGCGCCCCAGCTCGGCGGCCTCGGCCGGGGTGAGCGGGCCACGGTCCAGGCGGTCCTGGAGGGAACCGCCGGTGACCAGCTCCATCACCAGCCAGGGATGCTCGGCGGAGGTCACGATGTGGTGGATCGTCACCACCCGCGGATGGTTCACGCGGGCCAGCGACACCGCCTCGCGCATGACGCGCTTGCGCAGCATCTCGGCGGCGTCCGGGCGCAGCCGCAGCAGCTCGGGGTCCGGCGGCCGGACCTCCTTCAGCGCCACGTCGCGGTGGAGCGCCAGATCGCGGGCCCGCCACACCAGGCCCATGCCCCCGCCACCGAGGCGTTCCCGCAGCTCGAAGCGCTCGTCGATGACCCGCCGGTCAGCTCCCCCGTCCACGCGGTGAAGAGTACGACACCCCACCGACAGCGAGGACGCCGCAAGCGGCCCCCTCCCCGGTCCCGGAAGGCCCGGCCGTGGGACCCGTGAGCGCCCCCGGCGTACGCGCACCCCCCTTGCGGAGCACGCGCCGCCCCGCGGGTGTGACGTTCCCCGCGCGGCGGCTCTCACGGCCTCGGGAGGCCGGGCGTTCTGCGAGAATGGACCGCATGGCCAACGACCGTCGACCCCGCGTGCTGTCCGGTATCCAGCCCACCGCCGGCTCCTTCCACCTCGGCAACTACCTCGGTGCCGTACGGCAGTGGGTGGCCCTCCAGGAGACGCACGACGCGTTCTACATGGTCGTCGACCTGCACGCGATCACCATCCCGCAGGACCCCGCCGAGCTGCGGGCCAGTACCCGGCTCGCGGCGGCGCAGCTGCTGGCCGCCGGGCTGGACCCGGAGCGGTGCACGCTGTTCGTGCAGAGCCACGTGCCGGAGCACGCGCAGCTCGCCTGGGTCATGAACTGCATCACGGGCTTCGGCGAGGCGTCCCGGATGACGCAGTTCAAGGACAAGTCCGCGAAGCAGGGCGCCGACCGCACGACCGTCGGCCTCTTCACGTACCCGATCCTCCAGATCGCGGACATCCTGCTCTACCACGCCGACCTGGTCCCCGTCGGGGAGGACCAGCGGCAGCACATCGAGATCACGCGCGACGTCGGGGAGCGCTTCAACGGCCGCTACGGCGCGACGTTCACCATCCCCAAGCCGTACATCCTCAAGGAGACGGCGAAGATCCACGACCTCCAGGACCCGGCGATCAAGATGAGCAAGTCGGCGTCCTCCCCGAAGGGCATCGTCAACCTCCTCGACGAACCCAAGGCCACCGTCAAGAAGATCAAGAGCGCGGTGACCGACACCGGCTCCGAGATCGTCTTCGACGAGGACAAGAAGCCGGGCGTCAGCAACCTGCTCACCATCTTCTCCAGCCTCACCGGCACCCCGGTCCCGGAGCTGGAGCAGGCGTACGTCGGCAAGGGCTACGGCGCGCTGAAGACCGACCTCGCGGAGGTCGTCGCGGACTGGGTCGCCCCCTTCCGGGCCCGTACGCAGGAATATCTCGACGACCCGGCGACGCTGGACGCGATCCTGGCCGAGGGCGCCGCCAAGGCGCGGGCCGTCGCCGCGGACACACTGGCGGCCACCTACGACCGGGTGGGCTTCGTGCCCGCGAAACACTGACCGGACCGAGACCCTCGTCCCACGGCCGTCCAGCCGCCACACTGGCACGGGCGGGCGCGCGACGAGGGCGCGGCGCGAAGGGCACGGAGACGACCGGCGACAGCACGACCGCACGGCACAACGGGGCAGGGCAGGGCACGCAGCGCAGGAGGGAGAACGACGTGGGAACCGTCACGCTCGGTGTATCGATCGCGGTCCCGGAACCGTACGGCAGCTTTCTCCAGGAGCGCCGTGCCGCCTTCGGCGACCCCGCCGCACACGGCATCCCGACGCATGTGACCCTGCTGCCGCCGACGGAGGCGGACAGCGCCGCGTGGCCGCTGATCGAGCGGCACCTCGCCGCCGTGGCGGCGGCGGGACGGCCGTTCACGATGCGGCTGTCGGGCACGGACACCTTCCGGCCGCTGTCGCCCGTGGTGTTCGTACGGCTCGCGGAGGGCGCCGCGTCCTGCGGGCTGCTCCAGGAGCGCGTACGCGGTGCCGACGGCCCGCTCCGCCGCGAGCTGCACTTCCCGTACCACCCGCACGTCACCGTCGCGCACGGCATCGGGGAGGACGCGATGGACCGGGCGTACGCGGAGCTGGCGGACTTCGACGCGGTCTGGACCGTGGGCGGCTTCGCGCTCTACACCCAGGGCGCGGACTGCGTGTGGCGGCGGCAGCGGGAGTTCGCGTTCGGCGGCGGCAGGCCCTGTTTCCCGGCGGTGCCGCGGCAGACGGAGCTGTCGGACCTGTCCCGCCCGGCGGCGCCCTCGGTCTGAGCGGTCCCGACCCCGCCTGCTCTTTTCGGGCGGGGGAGTCGGGGTCGTGGCGTGAGAGACGTACGAGGCCGGGTAGGCGGTGGTGATGGAAAGGCTCACCACGCTGCCCGGCATCGGCCCCTTCTTCGCCTGGTTCTTCGGGACCCGGGTGTGGCGGGTGTACGAGCACCTCGACGCGCGCAAGTGGCAGCGGCTGGCCGCCGCCATCACCTTCACGAGCTTCATGGCGTTCTTCCCGATGGTCGTCGTCGGCGTCGCCATCGGGGCGTCCTTCCTGACGCCGCAGCAGATGAAGGACGTCAAGAAGACCATCGCCGAGCAGGTCCCGGGGATCTCCGACCAGATCGACATCCAGTCCCTCGCGGACCACGCGGGCACCATCGGGCTCGTCGCGGGCGCGGCGCTGCTGTTCACGGGCGTCAACTGGGCCGGGACGCTGCGCGAGTGCCTGCGCGCCGTCTGGGACCTGGAGGAGGACCCGGGCAACCCGGTGCTGCTCAAGCTGAAGGACCTCGCGGTGCTGCTCGGCCTCGGCTTCGCCGGGCTTGTCTCCATGGCGGGTTCGGCGTTCGCGGTGTCCGCCGTCGACTGGGTCGCGGACCGCGTCGGGCTCGTCGAGGGCGGTGTCGGCACGTGGCTGCTGCGCCTCGCGGGGTACGCGGCGGCCGTCGGCGCGGACTTCCTGCTGCTCTGGTACGTGCTGCGGGTGCTGCCGCGGGTCAGCCCGCCGACGCGGGCGCTGGTGGTGGCGTGCCTCATCGGGGCGGTGGGCTTCGAGCTGCTGAAGCTGCTGCTCGGCGGCTACCTCCAGGGCGTGGCGGCCAAGAACACGTACGGCGCGTTCGGTGTGCCCATCGCCCTGCTGCTGTGGATCAGCTTCATGACGAAGCTGCTGCTGTACTGCGCGGGCTGGACGGCGACGGACAAGGAGGAGCCCGTCGTGGACAAGGAGCCCCTCGCGGAGGAGGAGGGCGACGAGGGCGGGGTGGCCGCCGAGGCGGGCGACACCCCGGCCGAGGGCGCTACTTCTCCGGAGTCCGGTCCCCCTCCGGCCGCGGACCCGCCGCCTGCTGGTGGCGCCGCATCCGGCCGAGATCCGGCAGCGGCCACCGACGGTGCACCCCGTACGCGCCGAGCGCCAGCACCGCCAGACAACCGGCCGTGACCGCGAACGCGGTGCCCGCGCCGCCGCCCGAGGAGTGGTCGCCGGAGGCACCGGCGGAGGTGAGCGACGCCTCGTCGGCGCCGCCCTTCGGGTCGCCGTTCCCGCCGCCCCCGGCGTCGCCGCCGGACCCGGGGTCGGCGGGCGGCACCAGTTCGCCGACGGGGCGTACGTCGTCGGCGGCGGCGAAGCCCCAGTCGAACAGCTTCGCCGTCTCCTCGTAGACGCCCAGGTGCCCGGCGCCGCCCTCGGGGTGCATGACGGTGACCAGCAGCACGCGGCCGTCGCGTTCGGCGACGCCGGTGAAGGTGTTGCCCGCCTTGGTGGTGGAGCCGTTCTTCACGCCCGCGATGCCGGGGTACGGGTCGAGGCCGAAGTCGCCGGTGAGCAGCCGGTTGGTGTTCTGGATCTCGAACGTCTCGCGCTCCGGCTTCCCGTCCGCGTCCTTCTTCTGCTTCTCGCCCTTCTTGGGCTTCTTCACCTCGCCCGGGAACTTGGCGCGAACCGTCGCCGCGTAGTCCCGGAAGTCCTTCTTCAGCATCCCGGACCGGGCGATGAGCGTCAGGTCGTACGCCGACGAGACCTGGCCCGCGCGGTCGTACCCGTCGGGGGACACCGCGTGGGTGTCCTGCGCCCGCAGCTGCTCCGCGTGCGCGTTCATCTCCCGCACCGTCTTCTCCACGCCGCCGTTCATGGCGGCGAGGGTGTGCACGGCGTCGTTGCCGGAGCGGAGGAAGACGCCGAGCCAGAGGTCGCCCACGGAGTACGTCTGCCCTTCCTTGACGCCGACCAGGCTGCTGCCCTCGCCCATGCCCGACAGGTCGGTCCGCTTGACCTCGTACTCGCGGTCCTTCGGGAACTTGGGCAGCACCGTGTCGGCGAACAGCATCTTCAGGGTGCTGGCCGGAGGGAGCCGCCAGTGCGCGTTGTGCGAGGCGAGCACGTGGCCGGTCTCCGCGTCCGAGACGATCCAGGAGCGCGCCGTCAGCTTCTTCGGCAGCGCGGGCGCCTTGCCGCCGGGCCGCGGGTCGACCTGTGTGCCGGGTGCGCCGAGCCGCGCGCCGCCGAGCGTCGACATGTTCGCGGGGGGCTTCGGCGCGGGCTCGTCGTCCTTGTCGTCGGCGTGCGCCGGGGCGACGGACGTCAGCAGAAGGGGCGTCAGAAACGCCGTGGCTCCGGCGAGTGCGAGGGCACGGCGCGGGCGGCGTACGGCAGATGAGGTCGTCGGCACCCGTCGAACGTACAGGCACATCCGTGCGGCGGGCACCGGGAGGGTACGGATACGACACGGTGGGCCCCGAACAGCGACCGGATTAGGCCGATAGCCATACTTGGCTCCATGCGCCGGTCTTCCGGGGAGTCACCCCCGAAACCTCCGAGTCAGACCCGTTCCGCCCGCCCCGTGCCGCCGTTCGCGGCGACCGGTGCCGACGGTGGCCGTGACGGGGGGCGGTGGCGGTGACGGTCTTGGTGGGGCTGCTCGTCGCGGTGGTGCTGATCGCGCTGCTGGCCGTCGTGCACCGGTATCTGTGGCGGCGTCTCGTACGGGACGTGTCCGCGCCCGGCGGCTGGTGGCGGCGGGTCGGCACGGTGCTCGCGTACGTGCTGCCGGTGCTCTCGCTCGGCGCGTTCGTGACGCGGCAGGCGGGTACGCCGTTCGTGGTCCAGCAGGCGTTGGCGTGGCCGGGGTACCTGTGGATGGCGCTGCTGCTGTACCTGCTGCTGGCCCTGTGGGCGGGCGAGTTGGTACGGCTGGCGCTGCGGCGCGTCGAGGCCCGCCGGGACGCGCGGGTGGCGGCGCCGGAACCGGAGCCGGAACCGGCGTCGGTGCCGGCGGGTGCGGACGCGGAGACCTCGTCCGACGCCCCCGCTCCCGACGCCCCGGCCGTCCCCGACGCCCCCGCCGATCCCGGCCCGCGCGTCGAGGACCCCGCCCGCCGCCTCTTCGTCGCCCGTACGCTCGCCGTCGGCGCCACGGGCGTCGCCGCCGTGACCGTCGGCGCGGGCGCGTACAGCGTGCTCAACGGGCCCACCGTGAAGCGCCTCACCGTCCCGCTCGCCAAACTGCCGCGCCGCGCGCACGGGTACCGCATCGCCGTCGTCAGCGACATCCACCTGGGCCCGGTCCTCGGCCGCTCGCACTGCCGCCGCGTGGTCGACACGATCAACCGCACGCAGCCCGACCTCGTCGCCATCGTCGGCGACCTGGTCGACGGCGAGGTCGACGACCTCGGGCACGCCGCCGCGCCCCTCGCGGACCTGGAGTCGCGGCACGGCTCGTTCTTCGTCACCGGCAACCACGAGTACTTCGGGGACGCCGACGCCTGGCTCGACCACCTGCGGGGCCTCGGCGTCCACCCGCTGGAGAACGCCCGCCGGGAGCTGCCCGGCTTCGACCTGGCGGGCGTCAACGACGTGCAGGGCGAGGCGGAGGGCGACGGCCCGGACTTCGACAAGGCCCTCGGTGACCGCGACACCTCGCGCGCGTCCGTACTCCTCGCGCACCAGCCCGTACAGATCCACGACGCCGTCGACCACGGCGTCGACCTCCAGCTCTCCGGCCACACCCACGGCGGCCAGCTCTGGCCGGGCAACTACCTGGCCGAGCTGGCCAATCCGACGGTGGCCGGGCTGGAGCGGTACGGGGACACGCAGCTGTACGTGTCGCGGGGCGCGGGCGCGTTCGGGCCGCCCGTACGGGTCGGGGCCGAGTCGGACGTGACGGTGGTGACGCTGGCGTCGAAGCAGGCGTGACGGGCGGGGCGGCGGTGGAGGCGGTCCTTTCGGGGTGAATCCGGCGCAGTGCGGCGATCCGTGCAACTTCGGGCAAGTGTCGCGTGTCTGACCGGTTGTCATCGTGCACGCACCGGAGGGGGACTCCCATGCGCGACCTCAAGACGTACGCCGCCGCCCTGCTCGCCTGCGCCGGGCTGCTGGCCGCCGCGCCCTGCGCGGGAGCGGCCGCCCGCACCACCGCCGCGACCACGGCCATCACTGCCGCGACCACGGCCACCACTGCCGCCACCGTCACCGCGAGCTGCGCCGCCACCTGGGGCAGCCTGCCCAAGACGGGCGGCGACGACGGGAGCCGCCCGCTGACGAACGTCCGCACCGGGCGCCACGACTGCTACGACCGGATGGTCCTCGACATCCGCGGCGACCTGCCCGCGACCGCCGCGGGCTACCGGGTGCGCTACGTCGACCGCTTCCTCCAGGACGGCTCCGGCCGGGAGATCACGTTCGCGGGCGGCGCGGTCCTGGAGATCGTGGCGACCGCGCCCAGCTACGACCCGGACACGCACGAGCCGACGTACGGCGGCCGGGGCGGGAAGCCGCTGCCGGGCGTGGACCTCGCGGGCTACCGCACGTTCCGCGACGCGCGCTTCGGCGCCAGCTACGAGGGGACGACGCAGCTCGGCCTCGGCGTACGGGCGCGGCTGCCGTTCCGCGTGTTCACCACGGGTGACCGGCTGGTCGTGGACGTCGCCCACACCTGGGCGGCCGCGGCGCGCTGAACGCGCGGAGGGGCGGCACCCGGGTCCCGGGTGCCGCCCCTCCGTCCGTCCTCGCGGGTCAGAAGCGGCGCGTGATCAGCGCCCGCTTGACCTCCTGGATCGCCTTCGTCACCTCGATGCCGCGCGGGCACGCGTCGGTGCAGTTGAACGTCGTACGGCAACGCCACACGCCGTCCCGGTCGTTGAGGATCTCCAGGCGCTGCTCGCCCGCCTCGTCGCGGCTGTCGAAGATGAAGCGGTGCGCGTTGACGATCGCCGCCGGGCCGAAGTACTGCCCGTCGTTCCAGAACACGGGGCACGACGACGTGCACGCCGCGCACAGGATGCACTTGGTGGTGTCGTCGAAGCGCTCCCGGTCGGCCGCGCTCTGCCGCCGCTCACGCGTCGGCTCGTTCCCGGAGGTCACCAGGAACGGCATCACGTCGCGGTACGCCTGGAAGAACGGGTCCATGTCGACCACGAGGTCCTTGAGGACCGTGAGCCCCTTGATGGGCTCGACCGTGATCGGCTTGTCCGGGTTGATGTCCTTGATCAGCGTCTTGCAGGCCAGCCGGTTGCGGCCGTTGATGCGCATCGCGTCCGAGCCGCAGATGCCGTGCGCGCAGGACCGCCGGAAGGTCAGCGTGCCGTCGACCTCCCACTTGATCTGGTGCAGCGCGTCCAGCACCCGTTCCTTCGGGTCGATCTCGATCCGGAAGTCCTGCCAGCTCGCCTCGCCCGAGACCTCCGGGTTGAAGCGGCGGATCCGGATCGTCGCCGTGATCAGGTGCGAGGCGCTGTTCTCCGCCGAGTCGACGGGGCCGCCCTCCGCGCCCTTGGGAAGAGTTGCGGTGCTCATCAGTACTTACGCTCCATCGGCTGGTAGCGGGTCTGGACGACGGGCTTGTAGTCCAGCCGGATCGACTCGGTGCCGTCGTCGCCCACCTCGCGGAACGCCATGGTGTGGCGCATGAAGTTGACGTCGTCGCGGTTCGGGTAGTCCTCGCGGTAGTGGCCGCCGCGCGACTCCTTGCGCGCGAGCGCCGAGACCGCCGTGACCTCCGCGAGGTCGAGCAGGTTGCCCAGCTCCAGCGCCTCCAGCAGGTCCGTGTTGAACCGGCGGCCCTTGTCCTGGACGCTGATGTTCCGGTACCGCCTGCGCAGCTCGCCGATCTGCTCGACGGCCTCCTTCAGCGTCTGCTCCGTACGGAAGACCATGACGTTCTTGTCCATCGTCTCCTGGAGCGCCTTGCGGATCTCCACCACGCGCTCGTTGCCGGTGGCGTCCCGCAGGTTCTCCACCTCGTCCTCGACGAACCGGGTGGGGTCCTCGGGGAGTTCGACGAAGTCCGCCGTGGAGGCCGCGTACTCGGCCGCCGCGATGCCCGCGCGCCGCCCGAAGACGTTGATGTCCAGCAGCGAGTTGGTGCCCAGCCGGTTCGCGCCGTGCACGGAGACGCAGGCGACCTCGCCCGCCGCGTACAGGCCCGGGACCGGCGTCGTGTTGTCCGACAGCACCTGCCCGCGCACGTTGGTGGGGATGCCGCCCATCGCGTAGTGCGCGGTCGGCTGGATCGGGATCGGGTCGGTGTACGGCTCGATGCCCAGGTACGTGCGCGCGAACTCCGTGATGTCCGGCAGCTTCGCGTCCAGCTGCTCCGGCGGCAGGTGCGTCAGGTCCAGGTAGACGTGGTCCTTGTCGGCGCCGCAGCCGCGGCCCTCGCGGATCTCGGTGTAGATCGCGCGGGAGACGACGTCGCGCGAGGCGAGGTCCTTCATCACCGGCGCGTACGTCTCCATGAACCGCTCGCCGTCGCGGTTCCGCAGGATGCCGCCCTCGCCGCGGGCGCCCTCGGTGAGGAGGATGCCCATGCGCCAGATGCCCGTCGGATGGAACTGGAAGAACTCCATGTCCTCCAGCGGCAGCCCCCGCCGGTACGCCGCCGCCTGGCCGTCGCCGGTCAGCGTGTGCGCGTTCGACGACACCTTGAAGAACTTGCCGTTGCCGCCGGAGGCGAACACCACCGATTTCGCGCGGAAGACGTGGATCTCACCGGTGGCCAGCTCGTACGCCACGACGCCCGCCGTCCGGCGCACCCCGTCGGACTCGCCGAGCAGCAGGTCCAGGACGTAGAACTCGTTGTAGAACTCCACGCCCTCCTTGACGCAGTTCTGGTACAGCGTCTGGAGGATCATGTGGCCGGTGCGGTCGGCGGCGTAGCAGGAGCGGCGTACGGGCGCCTCGCCGTGGTTCCGGCTGTGGCCGCCGAAGCGGCGCTGGTCGATCGTGCCGTCCGGGGTCCGGTTGAACGGCAGGCCCATCTTCTCCAGGTCGAGGACCGAGTCGATGGCCTCCTTCGCGAGGATCTCGGCGGCGTCCTGGTCGACCAGGTAGTCGCCGCCCTTGATCGTGTCGAAGGTGTGCCACTCCCAGTTGTCCTCCTCGACGTTGGCGAGGGCGGCGGCCATGCCGCCCTGCGCCGCGCCGGTGTGGGAGCGCGTCGGGTACAGCTTGGTGAGCACGGCGGTACGGCTCCGCTTGGTGGCCTCGATGGCCGCGCGCATCCCGGCGCCGCCGGCGCCGACGATGACCGTGTCGTACTTGTGGATCTGCATGACGGAAACCTCAGCCCGGGTGCGCTAGCGGATGTTCGGGTCGAAGGTGAAGATCACCAGCGTGCCCAGCAGAACGGTGAACACCGTGGCGGTGTACAGCAGCATCTTCAGCCAGAGCCGGGTGTTGTCCCGCTCGGCGTAGTCGTTGATGATCGTGCGCAGCCCGTTGGCGCCGTGCAGCATCGCCAGCCACAGCATGACCAGGTCCCAGGTCTGCCAGAACGGCGACGCCCAGCGGCCCGCGACGAACGCGAAACCGATCTTCGACACGCCGCCGTCCAGCACCAGCTGGATCAGCAGGTGCCCGAGCACCAGCACGACGAGCACGATCCCGGACAGCCGCATGAACAGCCAGCCGTACAGCTCGAAGTTCGTGCGCGTCGCCTTGGGCGTACGGGCCGTGCGGGCCCGCGGCGCCTCGATGAGGGGGGCGGGGTTGTCCGGACCGTACGCGTCGGCCCCGGAGGTCCCGGTCAACTCGATGTCAGTGGCCATCTCGATCAGCTCCCGAACAGCTCGCGCAACGTGTGCTGAAGCACCGGGTAGAACGCACCGGCCATCAGCACGGCCCAGACGCCCACGACCGTCCACAGCATCTGCTTCTGGTACTTCGCGCCCTTCGACCAGAAGTCCACGGCGATGACCCGCAGGCCGTTCAGCGCGTGGAAGAGGACGGCGGCGACGAGGCCGTACTCCATCAGGTTGACGAGCGGCGTCTTGTAGATCGCCACGGTGTCGTCGTACGCCTCGGGGGACACGCGCACCAGCGCGGTGTCCAGGACGTGCACGAACAGGAAGAAGAAGATGAGGACGCCGGTGACTCGGTGAGCCACCCAGGACCACATGCCTTCCCGGCCGCGATACAGCGTTCCAGCCGGCACGGAACAAAACCCTCCGGGAGCGAGGAAAGGGGCCGGCCGCCATATTTCGGTCGGGCCCGGCCGGGTACGGTCCACCGGCCTTCGCCATCGTAGCCACGGCTTACCGGCCGGTCAGGGGCGGGGGCCGCCGTACGGCCTCCCCGGCAAGGGGCGGACGCGCCCCACCTGTGCCCGTTCCCGCCGCCACCGTGTCCGAACGGGCCCCCGGCGACGGCCCGTTCGGGCGCCGTACGGGCGCCGGGACGGCGCGACCGGGCGGCCCGCCCCGCGCGCCCCGGGCTCAGCGGCCCGGGGGAGCCGGGCCGCAGGGCCGCGCCGCGGGCCCCGCGTGCGGGGCCACGCCGAGCAGCCGGGCCAGCCGGCAGCGCGCCAGACGGCGCAGCTCCTCGGCGGCGACGGCCCGCTCCGTGTCCTGGTCGTGGCCCAGTCGGGTGCGCAGGCCGACGAGCGCCACGTCGACCCGTTCCTCGGGGCGGCAGTCGTCCAGGCAGACGACGAAGGTGTGCCCGAACCGGGCCTCGTACGCGGCGTGCGCCGCCCGCAGCGCGGTGTGCGCGGCGAGTGCCCCCGGGCCCTCCGTGACGGGGTGGTCCGCGGGCTCGGCGGACAGCGCCTGCGCGATGTCGGTGTGGGTCATGTCATAGCTGGCCTCGTCGGCGGCGGCGAGCAGCGAGTCCGGGTCCGGGTACGGCCGGTGCGCCGCCAGCCGGTGCGCCCACCGGTCGCAGCGGCAGCAGCCGAGCAGTGTGCGCTCCGCCTCCGCGACGGACGCGGCGTTCAGCCGGAGCAGCGGGCGGCACGGGTCGCCGTCCCGGGGCGTGGGCAGCGGGAGGGACAGGGGCATGGCTCCTCGGAACACGGGGTGACGGTGACGGCGGTCCCGCGGGATCGCGGACGCCGGGCCGGGTGACGGCGGCCCGCGCGGCGCGCGGCGGCGCGGCGTCGGGGCGGCGGCGGGGCGTGGGGCCACCGTAGCGAGGCGCCCGGGGCGCACGTCCGACGTCTGCGCGATTTTCACCCGGACGGGTACCTTCCGGGCGCGGGGCCCGGCGCCCGCCGCGCGCGGCCGCGCCCCTACCGCCGGGGCGGGCGGGGGCGGCGCCCGCCGGGCCGTGGCCCTACGGTGTGCGCATGGGACGTGACTGGCTGAACGGGTCGAGGCTCCTGGTGCTGTGCGCCGCGCTGCTCGGCATCGCCGCCGTGGGCGTCGTCGCCCTCGCGCTCTCCGGCGGTGGCGACGACGGTGACGGCGGCGGCGACGGCGGCGGTCGGGCCGGGGACGGCGCGGCCAGCACCGCGCCGGAGGAGTCCGGGCCGCCCGCCCCGAAGCGCCCCGCCCGGCTCGGCCCGGCACCCGCGGCCGTACCCGCCGTACGCGACTGGCGTCCCGTACGCGGTCCCGGCTGGCGCCCGGACGACGGCGGGCGCGTGGTCGCCGACGCCGACGGGTCGCTCGCGGACGAGGCGCGGCTGCTCGCGCGGGAGCTGCGGATGCCGTACGCCGAGGGGCCCGCCCGCAACGGCGACGTGGAGCTGCGCACGGTCGACGACCCGGCGACCCCGCGCGAGGCGTACGTGCTGACCAGCCGCGACGGCCGGGTGCGGATCACCGGCTCGTCGGACGCCGGGGTGTTCTACGGCACCCGCACGCTGCTCCAGACGGTGCGGGCGCGCGGCGGGTTCGCGGACGGGGTGGTGCGGGACCGGCCGGACCGGCCGCAGCGCGGCTTCATGCTGGACATCGCGCGCAAGCACTTCGACGCCGACTGGATCGAGGACCGCGTCCGCGAGCTGGGCGACCTCAAGCTCAACCAGCTCCAGCTGCACCTCTCCGACGACCAGGCGTTCCGCGTCGAGAGCGACTCCCACCCGGAGATCGTCTCGAAGCCGCACCTGACCAAGCGCGAGGTGCGCGACATCGTGCGACTGGCCGCGTCCCGGCACATCACGGTGATCCCGGAGATCGACTCGCCCGGCCACCTCGGCGCCGTCCTGCGCGCCCACCCGGACCTCCAGCTGCGGAACGCGTCGGGCGCGCGGGTGCAGGGCGCCGTCGACATCGCGAACCCGAAGGCCGGGAAGCTGGTGGACGAGCTGCTGGCGGAGTACGCCGAGCTGTTCCCCGGCCCGTACTGGCACCTGGGCGGCGACGAGTACCGCGCGCTGATGGCCGAGGACCCGGGCGCCGCCTACCCGAAGCTGGCCGCCGCCGCCCGCGAGCGCCACGGCGCGGACGCCGGCGTGACCGACCTGGCGACGGCCTGGCTCAACGACCGGGCCGCGGCCGTACGGAAGCACGGCAAGACACCGCAGGTCTGGAACGACGGCATGCACCGCGGCGGCGAGGTCAAGCCGAGCGAGCAGCGTCAGGTCGCGTACTGGACGGGCAAGGAGATCGGGGAGCGGCAGCCGGAGGAGTACCTGAAGGAGGGGTGGCGGCTGATCAACCTGAACGACGAGTACCTCTACTACGTCCTCGGGGAGCCCAACGACTTCACGTACCCGACCGGCGAGCGGATCTACGAGCGGTGGACGCCCGCCGTCGTACGCGGCACCGGCAGCGTGCCGGACGCGCTCGCCGGGCCGGACCGCATCCTCGGCGGGCGCTTCGCGGTCTGGTGCGACCTCTCGGACGCGCAGACCACGGCGCAGGTGGCGAAGGGCATCCGGATGCCGCTGCGCGCGACGGCGCAGAAGCTGTGGGACCCGCGCGACCCCGAGCTGAGCTGGGCGGACTTCCGGGCGCTGGCCGACCAGGTGGACTGACCGGGGCGGGAAGCGGAGTCGGGGTCGGGGACTCCGGTGGGGCCCGGAACGGGCCCGGAAACGGAAGACGGCCGAGGTCGCCACCCCCCACAGGAGAGACCTCGGCCGTCCTCACGGTACGGACGCACCAACCAGCAGCAGGTCCGTATCTTCTACAGCGCCGGGTCCCCGAAAACTGTTACCGCCCCCGCGTCACGCCTCCGCGACGGCCGCGGAACCGGCGCGCGCGGGCTACTCACGCGTCCGGCATGGACGCGGGCGCACACTTGGTCGTACCGTTCAGCAAACGCATCGACGCAGATCGATGCAGAGTGCAAGCAGCGACACGAGCGGTGTCCGGCCAGGGACACCGGAGAACGGATCGCGACGTCGCGGATGGCGAGGACACGGGCGTGCAGGGGGATGACGCGGAGCTGACCGCCGCGGTGCGCGCGGCACAGGACGGAGACGAGAGCGCCTTCCGTACCGTGTACCGCACCGTGCACCCGAGGCTGCTCGGATACGTACGGACGCTGGTGCCCGACGCCGACGCGGAGGACGTCGCCTCCGAGGCGTGGCTCCAGATCGCCCGGGACCTGACCCGCTTCAGCGGCGACGCCGACCGCTTCCGCGGCTGGGCCGCCCGTATCGCCCGCAACCGCGCCCTGGACCACATCCGGATGCGCGGCCGCCGCCCCGCCGTCGCGGGAGACGACACCGAACTCGCCTCGCTCCCCGGCGGCGCCGACACCGCCGACCTCGCCATGGAGTCCCTCGGCACCGGACGGACGATGCGCGCCATCGCCACCCTCCCGCGCGACCAGGCCGAGGCGGTCGTGCTGCGCGTCGTCGTCGGACTCGACGCCAAGAGCGCCGCGGAGGTGCTCGGGAAGCGGCCCGGCGCGGTCCGTACGGCCGCCCACCGCGGACTGCGCAAACTCGCCGAACTGCTCGACGGGGACGCGGAGGGGCCGGAGGGCGAGGCGCCCCTGCACGCCGACGGGAACGGCGGCGCGCCCCCGCCGCGCCGCGACCCCTCCCCACGGGGTCTGCGGCGCGGTGTGACGCGGAACGCCGCGCGAACGCTGAAGGAAACGTGATGTCGGACAACCGGTACGAATGGCTGGACAAAGAGACCGCGGAGCGTCTGCTGCGCGGTCTGCCGGTCGACAGCACCCGGCTGAACGGCAGCGCCGACAGCGCGGAGCGGCTGGCGACGGCCCTCGGGGCGCTGTCCGCGGAGCCGGCTGACGGCCTGCTGCGCCGCACCGCCGCCGAGGTGCCGGGGGAACTCCCGGGCGAGGCGGCGGCGATGGACGCGTTCCGCTCGGCGCAGGAGGGGGTCCTGCGCAGCCGCCCCGTGGCGACGGTGCCTGACGCCGTACCCGAGGCGGCCGTGTCGGGCGCGCGGGTCGGCGCCGCGGCGGGGGCGGGAGCCTGGTCCGGGTCAGGGGCCCGGTCCGGTTCCCCTTCCGTACCGGCGTTCCCCGCGGTCGGATCGCGTACGGGTGTCGGCGGCGGCCGTCGCCCGTGGACCGTCACGCTGCCCGGCCTGGCCGGGCTGGCGGGCAGGCCCCTGCGGGCCGGATTCGCGATGGCCGTCGCGGGCTGCGCGCTCGGCGGCGTCGCGGTCGCGGCGGGCGCGGGCGTGCTCCCGACACCCTTCGGCGGCGTGGGCGGCGGCCCGGCGAAGCCCGGGGTGAGCGCCTCGACGACGGAGAGCGCGGAGAACGAGGAGCGCGAGGGCGTCGGTGACGACGCGGACGGGCGCAAGGGCGGCCGTGAGGGGAGACCCGGCTCGTCGGAGGGCGAGCGTGGCGGCCCCACGGGCGGAAAGTCCTCCGCGCCCGGCAAGGGCGTGATCGGCGAGGGATGGAACGGCGAGCGGCTGCCGGACGACGCCGCCACGGCGGCCATCGTGCAGGCGGTGTGCAAGGCGTACGCGGACGGCACCATCGCGGGTGACGACCGGCGGAAGCTGGAGAAGGCGGCGGGCGGCCCGGCGGCCGTCGAGGCGTACTGCGCGAAGTTCGGCGGCACCCCGGGCGCGAGCACCCCCGGCGGCGGTACGCCGGGCGGCGGGCTCCCCGGTGGCACCCCGGGCGGCGGCGAAGGCGGCGAGGGCGGGGAGTCCGGCGACGGGTCGACCGGTGATCCGGGTGGCGACGGCGGTACGGGTGAGCCGGGCGGACCGGGCGGCGAGGGCGGCGACTCGGGCGACCCCGGCGGCGAGGGCGGCGACTCGGGCGAGTCCGGGGACGGTACGACGGGCGGCGAGACCGGCGGCGAGTCGGGCGACGGCTCGTCCGGCGGTGACGCGGGCGGCACGGAGTCCGGCGGTACGGAGTCCGGCGGCACCGGGTCCGGCGGCGAGACGGGCGGGACCACGAGCGCCGACACGAGCGGCGGGTCCGCCGACGACTCCACGGGCGGCGACGGTTCCGGCCCGTCCGGCACCTCGGACCCGGGGTCCGGCGGCGGCGCGGCGACCCGCGACGGCACGGCCTCCTGACGCGTCCGCGCGGGAGGCGCCCTGTCGCGGCGGGGTGGTACGGGGGCGCGACGGCGGATTCCGTCAGCCCTCCGACGCCCGGACGCCACCACTTTTTCAGACAGTCGGAAGACCGGTGTGACACTTTCGCTGCGCGTGACGCTGAAGAGAATGAGCCGACTGGTCATCGGCGGCGCGAGATACCCGGGGTTCCCCCGTACCTCAGGGTTCGCGCGATGGCGCGGACGGGACACGTTCCCCCGGTCCCGTCCGCGCCACACAAACAAACGGGGGCCACGGGGGCCGTCCCCCGGGGCGCACCACCCTTGATCCGCTCCTATCGGCGGGTGTGCGGGTGGCGCCCCGGGGGATGGCGATTTCTCGCCCCTCTTACGGTGCCGCCCCCGCCTCTTCCGCCCGCTCCCCGGCTTCTTCCGGCCGCTGTGCCCCCGGTGCTGCCGGGGGCGTTGTCGACGGCGCGTCCATGGACCAGGATGGTTGGACTACCGGCGAGTAACAGGAGGGGTTCACGTGCCCGGACCGGACGAGGACGTCCCCGCGAGCCCCGCCCCCGACACCGCCCTCGGCGCCGTAGCGCCGCCCGCCCCCGCTCCTGACGCCGGGCCCGCTTCCCCCGGGGAGGCCGCTCCCGCGCCCGCACCCGGCCTCGCCGCGCAGGCGCGCGCGCTCGCCGCGGGCGAGGTCACGTCGCGGGCGCTCACCGAGCGGGCACTCGCCCGTATCGACGCCACACAGACCACGTTGAACGCCTTCCGCATCGTCCGCCACGAAGCGGCGCTCGCCGAGGCGGACGCCGCCGACGCGCGGCTCGCGGCGGGGGAGCGGGCGCCGCTGCTCGGGGTGCCGGTCGCGGTCAAGGACGACACGGACGTGGCCGGGGAGCCCACCGCGTTCGGCTGCCCCGGGGACTTCACGCCCAAGACGGCGGACGCGGAGGCCGTACGGCGGCTGCGGGCGGCCGGTGCCGTCCTCGTCGGCAAGACGAACACCCCGGAGCTGGGCCAGTGGCCGTTCACCGAGGGGCCCGCCTTCGGCGCCACCCGCAACCCGTGGGACCTGGCGTACGCCCCGGGCGGCTCGTCCGGCGGCTCCGCCGCGGCCGTCGCCGCCGGGCTGGTCGGCGGCGCCCTCGGCTCCGACGGGGCGGGCTCGGTGCGCATCCCGTCGGCGTGGACGCACCTCGTGGGCATCAAGCCGCAGCGCGGCCGGATCTCGTCGTGGCCGGACCCGGAGGCCTTCCACGGCATCACCGTGCACGGCACCCTCGCGCGTACGGTCGCCGACGCGGCCCTCCTCCTCCAGGCCGCCAGCGGCTCGACCGCCGGGGACCTGCACCGGCCGCCGCCCGTGGACGTCGTGGCGGCGGCCGGGCGGGAACCGGGGCGGCTGCGGATCGCGCTGTCGTTCGCGACGGCGTTCACCGGTACGCCCAAGGAGCTGGACCCGGTCGTACGGGCCCGGGTGTCGGACCTCGCGGAGCGGCTGGCCGCGCTCGGCCACGAGGTCGTGCCGGTGGACCCGCCGTACGGCCTGATCGGCGCGACGTTCGTGCCGCGCGCCACCGCGGGCGTACGCGCCTGGACCCGGCGGGTGCCGGACCGCGCGCTGCTCGACCCGCGGACGCGCGGCGTGGCCCGTACGGGTGGGCTGCTCGGCGGCCCGGCGCTGCGGCTCGCGCGCGCGGCGGAGGAGCCGTTGCGGCGGCGGGTGGGCGCGGTGTTCCGCCGCCACGACGTGGTGCTGGCGCCGACGACGGCGACCCCGCCGCCGCGGATCGGTGACTTCGACGGGCTGTCGGGCTGGCGGACGGACCGCCGGATGATCGCCCACTGCCCGTACGCCTGGCCCTGGAACGTGCTCGGCTGGCCCGGTGTCAACGTCCCGGCCGGTTTCACGGACGGCGGGCTGCCGCTGGGCGCGCAGCTGCTGGGCCCGGCGGGCAGCGAGCCGCTGCTGGTGTCGCTGGCCGCGCAACTGGAGGCGGACCGGCGCTGGTACGAGCGGTGGCCGTCACCGGTGCACGGCGCGGGCGCGGGCGCCGGGGCCGCCGCCGGGTGACCGGGGACGGGCGCGGCCGTGTGACCCTGGTCGGGCCGGGCCGTCCGCCCGGCCACGGGTTCCGTGAGCCGAATGGGGTGGTGTGAGCATGTCCGTACCGCGGGTGGTCGTCGTCATGGGGGTCTCCGGCACGGGCAAGTCGACCGTGGGGGAGCTGGTGGCGGAAGCGTTGGGCGTGCCGTACGCGGAGGCCGACGCGTTCCACCCCGAGGCGAACATCGCCAAGATGTCCGCCGGCACACCCCTCGACGACGCCGACCGCGCGCCGTGGCTCGACGCGATCGGGGCGTGGGCGGCCGACCGTACGGCACGCGGGTTGGGCGGGGTCGTCAGCTGCTCGGCGCTGAAGCGCCGCTACCGCGACCGGCTGCGGGCCGCCGACCCCGCGCTGTTCTTCCTGCACCTGGACGGCTCGCGCGAGCTGGTCGCGGAGCGGCTGGCCGGGCGGCGCGGGCACTTCATGCCGCGCGCGCTGCTGGACTCGCAGTTCGCGGACCTGGAGCCGCTGGAGCCGGACGAGCGGGGCGCCGCGCTGACGATCGACGCGGAGCCGCGTACGCTCGCCGCCCGCGCCGTCGCCCTGCTGGGGGCGCCGCCGGAGGGCGGCCCGGAGGCGGGCGGTGCGGAGTCCGGCGACACTACATGAGGCCGAGCCGGGTCACGAGCACGGCGACGAGCACCAGCAGCGTCCAGCCGAGCGCGTGCTCCAACAGGTCCTGGAACCCGTCGTCGTCGGGCCCGCCGGTGCGGGAGAGGGACGTACGGGAGAGGGCCGCGCGGGAGAAGGGCGCGGTCAGCCGGGTCGCGAGCGCATGGGTCATGGGTGTTCCTCGTGCTCGGTGGGCGTACGTGGTGCGCGGCGGCGGACCGTACGGGCGGCGGGGCGCGGGGCCCTCGTACCGTCCGGTCGTCCGGCCCGGTCGTCCCGCCCACCTTGCGCAAACCACCCGCTCCGCGACCAGCCGTCCGCGTGCTTTGTGAGGCTTCACACCCCGGCCGCGCGCCGCGCGCCCGCACCCGTGTGACCGGTGGGGCGTGTGGTGCCCACGGTCCGGGTGCGGCGCGGGCACGTCGCGGCGCGCGGTCGGGGTGCGCTCAGCGCGCGGGCGCCGACGCGCGCACCGGCCCGTACGGCGGCGCGTACCGCCGCGCGTACGCCGCCACCTCCGCCGGGTCGTCCGTGGCCAGCCCCACGTAGCCGTCCGGGCGGACGAGGTACAGCGCGGGGCCGGTGCCGTACGCCGCGTGGGCGTGCGGCTCGGTGGGCGTGACCGCGTACGCGCGGACGGGGAGCGGCCCGCTGCCCGGCGGCGGCGGCAGCGGCGGCAGCGGGGCGCCGCCCACCGCGAGCAGCGTCCAGTGCGGCCCGCGGAACGCGTCGAAGAGGCGTACCCGCGCCCCTTCCGCCAGCGCGCACTCCGCGTCCGGCGCCCGGTCGCCCGCGCGCAGCGTCCCGCCGGGCGCGCGCCGGGTGTCGCGGCTGAGCGGCCCGTCCCGGTAGCCGAGGTCCAGCTGGTGCGTCTCGCGCCCGCGCCGCCGCCCCTCCGGGCGGCCCGCCTCGGCGGCCCGGTGCAGCCGGGTGCTGAGGCCGATGACGTCCTCGGCGACGGGCCGCCGCTCCCGCTCGTACGAGTCGACCAGCGCCTCCGCGTCGGCGGCGGCCACGCCGTCCGCGAGGGCCGTGGCCAGCTTCCAGCCCAGGTTGTACGCGTCCTGCACGCTCGTGTTCAGCCCCTGCCCGCCGTCCGGGGTGTGCAGGTGCGCCGCGTCGCCCGCGAGCAGCACCCGCCCGTCCCGGAACCGGTCGGCCAGCGCGGCGCGCGGCCGGAACGCCGACACCCAGCCCACGTCCCGTACGGCGGACGCGGCGAACGGCGTGCGCTCCGCGACGAGCCGCCGTACGCCCGCCGGGCTGGTGTCCGGGCGGGCGCCGTCCCCGTACCGCGCGACGATCTGGAACTGGTCCGTGCCCGCCAGCGGACAGCAGGCGACGGCCCCGCCCGGGGCGTCCGCCCAGACGTGCCAGTGGTCCCGCGACATGCCGTCGACGCGGGCGTCGGCGACGAGCACCTGCGTGTCCGAGACGGCGCCGCCGGTCATGTCGACGCCGAGCAGCGCGCGTACGGTGCTGCGCCCGCCGTCGGCGGCGACCAGCCAGCGCGCCCGTACGGACGTGCCGTCGTCGAGGCGCGCCGTCACGCCGTGCGCGTCCTGCGCCAGATCGGCCAGCCCGGCGCCGAACCGCACGTCGCCGCCGAGCGCGCGCAGCCGCTCGTACAGCACCCGCTGGGTGCGCCACTGCGGCAGCATCCGGCCCTCCGGGTACGGGACGCCGGGTACGGGCCCGGTGGGGCGGGCGACCATCTCGTACGCGCCGAGCGGCCGGTCGCCGTCCCAGCCGAGCATCGGCGGGTACGGGCCGCCCGCCGCGAGGACGGCGTCGACGACGCCGAGGTCGTCGAGGACCTCCAGGGTGCGGGGTTGGAGGCCCTTGCCGCGCGAGCCGGGGAACAGCGCGGCGTTCCGTTCGAGGAGCAGCGCGGGTACGCCGCGGCGGGCGAGGTCGACGGCCAGGGCGAGGCCGGTGGGTCCGGCTCCGACGACGAGCACGGCGGGGTCGGCACCCGCGTGCTTAACGTTGTTAAGTGGGCTCATGGGGGAAGCCTCGACTTAACGGTGTTAAATTGTCAAGCGTGGACGACGAGAAGAAGCCCCCGAGGGCGCGCGCCGCACGACGGCCCGGACTGGAGCGCGGCCAGGTGGTGGACGCCGCGCTGCGGCTGCTGAACGAGGTCGGGCTCGAAGGGCTCACCCTGCGCCGCATCGCCAAGGAGCTGGACGTCCAGGCGCCCGCGCTCTACTGGCACTTCGCGGGCAAGCGGGAACTGCTCGACGAGATGGCCACCGCGATGTTCCGCGCCGTCCTCGGCGGCGGCGACGGTGCTGGCGGCGGCGCGGCGGTGGCCGCCGACGGCGGTGACTGGCGGGAGTGGCTGGCCGGGACGCAACGGGCGCTGCGGCGCGGGCTGTTGGCGTACCGCGACGGCGCGAAGGTCTTCAGCGGCTCCCGCTTCACGGACTTCGGGCACGCGGCGGTCCTGGAGTCGTCCCTGCGTACGCTCGTCGCCGCCGGATTCACCCCGGACGCCGCCGCCCGCGCGCTCGCCGTCGCGTCCGCGTTCACCCTCGGCTTCGTCACCGAGGAACAGGGCGTCCACCCGGTGCCGGGCGAGCGCCGCCCCGGCTACGACGTCGCGGAGCGCGCCGAACGCATCGGCGCGGACCACCCGCTGGCGGCGCGGGCGGGTGCCGAACTCTTCGGGAACTACGAGGAGCGCTTCGAGGAGGGCCTGGAGGTCGTCGTCGCGGGCATCGAGGCGAGGCTGCTGCCCCGCACGTGACGGCCGCCCCGCCGCTGACCGCCGCCCACCGGGCCGCCGCCGCGGGGGCCCGTCACGTCGCGAACGCCTTGCGCAGCCGCGGCGTCAACGGCCGCTCCACCAGCCTGTGCAGCAGCCACGCCAGCAGCAGCAGACCACCGATCGCCAGCGGCAGCACGGCCCACGACGGCAGCCCGAAGTCCCGGTGCAGGACGCGCACGACGACCCAGCCGAGGTGCTCGTGCACCAGGTAGAACGGGTACGTGAGCGCGCCCGCGACCGTCAGCCAGCCCCAGTCCGCCCACTGGAAGCGGCCCAGGGCGATGGCGGCCACCAGCACGTAGCCGAGGGTCACGACGGCGATGATGCCGAGCGACGAGCGGTACGCGAACGGCGAGTCGGCGACCGGCCGCCACAGGCTGGCGACGGCGTAGTGCTGGCCGATCAGCCAGCTGCTGACGACGATCGCCCAGGCCGTCGCGTCGTGCCCGAAGCGGTGCACCAGGTGGAGGCCGACGCCGCCGATGAAGAACGGCGCGTACTCCGGCATCACGACCAGCGTCAGCGGCTCCCAGTCCGACGCCTGCGCCAGCACGGCGGCCATCATCCAGCCCGCGCAGAAGAACACGACGCGCCGCCGGGTGGCACCGGGGATGACGACGAACAGCGCGAAGAGCAGGTAGAAGCGCATCTCGACCCAGAGCGTCCAGTCGACGCCCAGCACGCGGTCGGTGCCGACGGGCTCCTGGAGCATCGTGAGGTTCACCAGCATGTCGCTGGGCGACACCGCCTCGTACGTCACCCAGGGCAGCGCGAAGACCAGGGTGACCAGCACCACGGCCGCCCAGTACGCGGGCATCAGCCGCGAGATCCGGGAGGCGGTGAAGGCGCGCAGGCCGCGCCCCCAGCCGCTCATGCAGATCACGAAGCCGCTGATGACGAAGAAGACGTGGACGCCCAGGCAGCCGTACGAGAACAGCTGCGACAGCGTCGGGAACTGCTGGGACGGCGAGGAGCCCCAGGCGTCGGTGATCTCGCCGTTGCGGCCGCCGAGGTGGTAGCAGGCGACCATCAGCGCCGCGACCAGGCGCAGCCCGTCCAGCGCGCGCAGCCGGGGCGGCCCGGACCGGCGGGCGGTGGCGCGCTCCCGTGGCGGGGCCGACGTGGCCGCCGCCGAGGTGGGGGCGGCCGGGGCGGTGGACGCCCCGGTCAGGCGCGCGGCGGTACCGGCGACCGCCGCGGTTATCGGGACGCTCATGTCGACGTACTCATTTCCCCGTGCTCCGAACGTGTTCGCTCGCCGTGCTCGTCCCGCCGTGCCTGCTCCGGCGTCCCCGCGTCGGCGCGCCTACTTCAGCGTGCTCCGCTTGATGGCCCGCGCGTGCCGGGCGACCCTGCGCACCACGGCGTTGCGCGGCAGGAACGACAGCTGGGCCGGTACGGCGCCGGGCAGCCCCAGCGCGGTGAGCCTGCGCCGCTTGAAGTACGTCCAGGTGCGCTCGTCCAGCCGCGTCGACAGGTACTGCTCCGCCTCCGGCCGCAGCCCCGGGTAGATCTGCGCCTGCATGCAGAAGCCGACCGCCCGCACCAGCCCGGTGAGGTCGCGCCGTACCGCCTCCGCGTCCGGCGTCCGCCAGGACTCCACGGCCGCCGGGTCGGCGAGGTCGGGCAGCAGCGCGTCCACGAGCGTGACGGGGACGCGGTTGCTGTTCTGGTACGGCGTCAGCCGCTCCAGCAGCAGGTCCGTACCCGTACGCGCGACGCGCAGCCCGTAGAACGCCGACGCCGTCATCAGCGCCGTGGAGAAGCAGCCGACGACGAGCGCCGGGCGCAGCCGCTCGTACAGCACCTCCGCGAGCACCGGGTCGTCCAGCACGGTGAGTTCGACGCCCAGCTCCCCGGCCTCCTTCTCCAGTACGCGGGACTGGCGGGCGGGTGCCACCGGGTGCGGCTTGAACACCACGCGGCGGTGGCCGAGGGCGACGGCACCGCGCAGCATCCGTACGTGCAGCCGCTCCTCCTCCTCGGCGGAGAGGATGTCCAGCGCCGAGAGGTACTGCCCCAGCAGCAGCGCCGGTGCCGGGCCCTGCCCCACCTTCGCGGTGACGGACTCCGGGACGTCCTCGGTCAGTTCGGCCAGCACGTCCCGGAACGCGTCGGTGGGCACCGTCTCCGGCGCCACCCCGAACTCGGTGAGCAGCAGCGGGCGCAGGCCCGGCAGCAGGTCCAGGTGGAGCACGCGGCGGACCCGGGTGCCCACCAGCGGGTCCAGCTTGTTGCGCGTCGGGCCGTAGCTCATCAGCCCGTCCGCGTACACGTCGATCGGCGCGTCCGGGAACATCTGGCAGAGCGCCAGCGCCGGGTTGACCTGGATCGACTCGACGACCAGCTCGACCGCGTCCTGGTGCGGCTCACCGAGGCCCCAGAGCAGCCGCAGATGGCGCTCCCACAGCGGCACGTCGTCGCCGCGCGGGGACCAGCCGCCGGGGTGGAACGGGCGGATCGTCTCGTTCCACGACAGCACCCGGTCGAAGCGGTCGCGCAGCCGCTCGAAGCCCGCCATCCGGTCGAGCGCGGGCGAGGTCTCGGGCGTCGCGGCGTTGTTGCTGACGAGCAGCAGCCGCCGGTCGGCGGAGTCGAAGCAGCCGGAGTCCAGGGCGGCGGCCAGGGTGGCGGCGCCGTAGAGGGACGAGGCGAAGAAGATCTGCGTACGCATCAGGCGGCCGCCTCCGCGTTCACCGGGCGCCTGCGCAGGCGGCGCAGCCGGGACGCGCGCTGCACGTCCATCGAGTCGAGGGCCTCGGTGAGCACGTCGGCGGGCAGCCGCTTCAGTGCCGCGGCGCTCATCTGGCGCAGCTTGCGTGCCACTTGCGGTTCGAACCTTCCGCTGCTCAGGTGGTGGGAGATGATCGCGCAGTACGTGCGTACGGCCTTCGGCAGCAGCTTGTCCGCCTCCGGGTCGCGGGACGTCTCGTCGATCACCCGGTCGAAGGCGGTGATGAAGTCCAGCTGCCGCACGTCCCCGATCTGCGTCAGCGACGACGCGACGCCCCGCCGGTAGAAGACGCCGGTCAGGCCGACCACGGCGAACGACTTCGCCTCGCGGTGCAGCCGCCAGATCCACGGCCGGTCCTCGGCGGTGCGCAGACCGTCCACGAAGTGCAGCAGCCCGTCGTCGAGGAGCCTGCGGTGGTAGATGCCCGCCCAGGCGTACGCGTAGTCGACGGAGGTCGTGCGGTCGGCGGGCAGGATCGCGTCCCGGGGGCTCAGTACGACGCCCCGGCGGCCGTGCGGCACGCGCGAGAGGGTGCGGGCGCGGCCGGTGCACTGGACGTGGTCCGTGCGCACGAAGTCGCAGCCGAGGCCCTCGATGGTGTCGAGGAGCTGGCGGTAGTAGCCCGGGGCGAGCCAGTCGTCACCGTCGAGGAACGTGACGTACTCGCCGTTCGCCGCGTCCAGTCCGGTGTTGCGGGCGGTCGCGAGGCCGCCGTTCTTCTCGTGCCGCACCCGCACCACGCCCCGGATGTCGCGCTCGGCGCGTTCCAGGATTTCCGGTGTCCCGTCGGACGAACAGTCGTCGACGAGAATGAATTCGAAATCCGCGCGCGCGTTGGCCTGCAGACTTCTGAGGGTGTCCAGGGCATAGGACTGCACGTTGTAGAACGGCACGATGACGGAGAGCTTGACCACCCGCGAGACATTAGGTGTCCGCCCGGCATTCGTCTTGACCTGCGGAGTACGCGCGGGTGAACGCCGTGTGGCGGAATGGTTAACCCACCGGCCGGGCAAGGCGGTTGGCCGGACGTCGATCCGCTGTTAACCGTCTGTTGTACTGGCGTTGGGCCGCGAAACGAAATGCCTTCCTAGCGTCGGTGACGTGCCCACTCGTACTTCTGAACCCGCCACCTCCCCGGTCCGGGTCGCCGTTCTCGCGGACTCCGACACGCGCTGGAAATGGGGCGTGCTGACCGCCCGCCGAATCGCTCCGGACGCCCGGATCGAGGGCCTCCTGCTGCGCGGCCGGGCCACCCCGACCCCGCGCCAGCTCGCCGAGGTGGGCGTCGAGGTCGACTCCGTACGGGAGGTCACCGGCACGCACTTCGTCCGTACGGCCGGGCGCGACGCGTACGACGTGATCGTCCTCGCCTGCGTCGGCGGCGCCGTGCAGGCGATGGTGCACGGTCTCGCGGCGAACGCGCGGGCCGCCGCCGGGGCCGGGGACACGGCGGGGGCCCGCCGCCCGGTGCTCGTCACCGGCTACGTGGGGATCGTCTACGAGAAGCTGGCCGACGGCCTGCTGCTCCGGCACGGCGCCGACATGGTGCTCGCCAACTCCCGCTACGACGCCGAGCGGTTCCGCGCGGTGTACGAGGGGGTCGGCGCGGACGGCGGGAGCGTCGTCGAGTGTGCCCTGCCCTTCCTGGGCGGCACCGGGCCGCGTCCGGACGGGGGGCCGGACGCGGTCGGCACGGCCGGGAAGCCCGCCGGTTCCCACCCGTTCACCGTGGCGTTCGCCGTCCAGCCGTCCGTACCGGACAACCGCGGCGACCGCGCGTACCTGCTCCGCCGCGCCGCCGAGCACGCCCGGCTGCACCCGGACCGCGAGGTGCTGGTGAAGCTCCGCAGCAAGCCGGGCGAGCACACCACGCACATCGAGGAGGAGCCGTACCAGCGGCTCGCCGAGCGGCTGCCCGGCGGCCTCCCCGCCAACTGCCGCCTGGTGTACGGGCACATGGGCGAGGTCCTGGACCGTACGGACCTGCTCGTCACCGTCAGCTCCACGGCCGCCCTGGAGTCCCTGCACCGCGCGGTGCCCACCGCCGTCCTCACCGACCTCGGCGTCCGCGAGGCCCTCGGCAACCACCACTTCCTCGGCTCCGGCTGCCTCGTCTCCTGGGACCAGCTCGACGCGGGCGAACTGCCGAAGGCCGACCCGGGGTGGACCGCCCGGCAGGGCGTCTGCCCGACCGACGGCGGCGCGGCCACCTCGTACGCGACGGCGTTCGACACCGCCCGCGACCACCTCGCGGACCTCGTCGCGCGCGACAGCCTGCCGCTGCCCGCGCCCTTCTACACCCCGGCCACCGCGCCCGGCTACCTGCCGCGGGTCCTCGCCCGCTACGGCTTCGCGCCCGACGGCACCCCCCGCCCCGGCACCGACACCGCCGAGGACGCGACCGGCATGCGCCGGGCCGTACGGAACGCCGTACGCGAGGCGGCGCGCGGCGCGTACCGGCACGGCGTCCAGCGCGTCGCCCCGGTGATCCGCCGGATGGGGGAGCTGTGAGCACGTCCGACCACCAGGCCGCACAGGCCGCGAAGGGAACACAGATGGCACACCCCGAGCCGACGGCAGAACCCGCCGCCGTACGGAACGACGGCGTCGGGGAACAGCACGTGCTGGCCGTCATCCCCGCGCGCGGCGGCTCGAAGGGCGTGCCCGCCAAGAACCTCGCCGAGGTCGGCGGCGTCCCCCTCGTGTCCCGCGCGGTGCTCGCCTGCCGGGCGGCCCGCCTCGTCACGCACGTCGCCGTCTCCACCGACGACGCCTCCATCGCCGCCGCCGCGCGCGCGGCGGGCGCCGAGATCGTGGAACGCCCCGACGACATCGCGGGCGACCTGGCCACCAGTGAGGCCGCCGTACTGCACGCCATGGACACGCACGAGGCGCGGCACGGGCACCCCGTGGACGCGGTGCTGCTGGTGCAGTGCACCAGCCCGTTCATCGCGGCGGAGGACATCGAGGGCGTCACGGCGGCGGTCGTCGAGGGCGGCGCGGACAGCGCGCTCACGGTCGCCGCGTTCCACGGCTTCGTCTGGCGCGACACCGACCGCGACACCCACCGTGACGCCCACCGGGGGAGCGCCGCCGAGCGGGACGCCGTCGGCGTCAACCACGACAAGGCGTTCCGCCCCCGCCGCCAGGACCGGCCGCAGGACTTCCTGGAGACGGGCGCCGCGTACGCCATGGACGGCCCCGGCTTCCGCAAGGCGGGCCACCGCTTCTTCGGCCGCACCGAGACGGTCCGTACGGACCCGGCGCGCGTGCTGGAGATCGACGACCCGCACGACCTCGCCCGCGCGCGTGCTCTCGCGCCGCTCCTCGACGCGGGCTCCGAAACGACCGCGGCGGCGGCCCCGCGCCCCACGCGCGCCGACATCGACGCGGTCGTACTCGACTTCGACGGCACCCAGACCGACGACAGGGTGCTCGTCGACTCCGAAGGACGGGAACTGGTCGCGGTGCACCGCGGCGACGGCCTCGGCATCGCCGCGCTCCGCCGGGACGCGCTGAAGATGCTGATCCTGTCCACGGAGCAGAATCCGGTCGTCGCCGCACGGGCGAACAAGCTCAAGATCCCCGTGCTGCACGGCATCGACCGGAAGGACCTCGCACTGCGCACCTGGTGCGAGGAGCAGGGCATCGCGCCGGAGCGCGTGCTCTACGTCGGGAACGACGTCAACGACCTGCCGTGCTTCGACCTCGTCGGCTGGCCCGTCGCGGTCGCGAGCGCACACGACGTCGTACGCGGCGCGGCCCGCGCGGTCACCTCCGCACCCGGTGGTGCCGGCGCGATCCGCGAGATCGCCTCGTGGGTCCTCGGCCCCTCTCTCTGACCCCCCTCAGCCCTCAGCTCCTAGCAGAAGGAACCCCTCTCCTCATGACCAACAGCAACCGCCTCCGGACCCTGGGTGACAAGACCGCCGGACCCGGCCAGCCCGTCTACATCACCGGTGAGATCGGCATCAACCACAACGGTGACCTGGAGAACGCCTTCAAGCTGATCGACGTCGCCGCCGAAGCGGGCTGCGACGCGGTCAAGTTCCAGAAGCGCACGCCCGAGATCTGCACCCCGCGCGACCAGTGGGACATCGAGCGCGACACCCCCTGGGGCCGGATGACGTACATCGACTACCGCCACCGCGTCGAGTTCGACGAGGACGGCTACCGCGCTATCGACGAGCACTGCCGCAAGGCGGGCATCCACTGGTTCGCGTCGCCGTGGGACACCGAGGCCGTCGCGTTCCTGGAGAAGTTCGACCTCCCGGCGCACAAGGTCGCGTCCGCGTCGCTGACCGACGACGAGCTGCTGCGCGCCCTGCGGGCCACCGGCCGTACGGTCATCCTCTCCACCGGTATGTCGACGCCGAAGCAGATCCGGCACGCGGTCGAGGTCCTGGGCAGCGAGAACATCCTGCTCTGCCACGCCACGTCGACGTACCCGGCCAAGGCCGAGGAACTCAACATGCGGATGATCCACACCCTCCAGGCCGAGTTCCCGAACGTGCCGATCGGCTACAGCGGCCACGAGACGGGCCTCCAGACGACCCTGGCGGCCGTCGCGCTCGGCGCCACGTTCGTCGAGCGGCACATCACCCTCGACCGCGCCATGTGGGGCTCCGACCAGGCCGCCTCCGTGGAGCCGCAGGGCCTCCAGCGCCTCGTCCGCGACATCCGCACCATCGAGGAGTCGCTCGGCGACGGCGTCAAGAAGGTCTACGAGAGCGAGCTGGGCCCGATGAAGAAGCTGCGCCGCGTCCAGGGCGTCGTGGCCGACGCCGAGCCCGCGACCGTCTGATCCGGCCGACGCGTTGAGCCACGCCGACACAGCCCCCGAGCCGGACCCGGCCGAGCCGCGCGTCGACGCGCGCCGCGCCGGGCCGGCCCGGGGGGACGGTCGCTACGCCGCCACCCTCGCGTTCGTGGAGAGCCCGGTCCAGCTGCTGAACGTACTGGAGTGGGCGCACACGAGCACGGGGCCGGCGGGGCAGGACACCGGGCCGTACGGGGACACCCGGCGGCCCGGGGACACGGGCCCGGCCGGGGACGCCGGGCGGCCCGACGGGGCGGGACGGCAGCGGCGCCGGACGGGCTGGTCCGGCAAGGCGCGGGCGTCGGCGGGTGCCCGGCCCGCGTTCGAGCTGGACGTCGTGATCCTGCCGCCGCACGACCCGATGACCCGCGGCCAGCTGCGCCGCATGGCCGAACTCGCCCGCGACGAGGGGCACTCGGTCCGGTGGGCGGAGGCGCGCGGCGGCGCGTCCGCGCCCCTCAAGACGCTCTCGTCGCTGGCCCGGCCGCTGCGCCGCGCGTCGCGGATCGTCATCGGTGACCCGTTCTCGCGCTACGTGCAGCTGCTGCTCAACCTCACCGCCGCGCGGGAGGTCGTCGTGGTCGACGACGGCACCGCCACCATGGAGTTCGTCGGCCAACTGGCCCGCGGCGAACGGCTCACCCGCTGGCACCGCAAGGGCGCCGGCGGGCCGGTCGCCGTGCTGTACGGGCCGGTGTCGCACCGCGCGCGGCGGCGGCTGACACCGACGGGCGGGCGGCGCGTCGAGGTGTTCAGCTCGATGCCGGTGGACGACACCGTCGCCGAGCTGGGCGTCACCGTCCGCGCGAACGACTTCGCCTGGACCCGCTCCCGCTTCGGCCCGCCCCGCCTCACCGGCGGTACGGACCTGGTCGGGACGTCGCTGGTGGAGACCGGGGTCGTCGACACGGACCGGTATCTGGAGGCCGTCGCCCGGCTCGCCCGCGAGCACGGCGCCACGCGCTACTTCGCACACCGCCGGGAGAGCGCCCAGAAGCTGCACCGGGTCGCGAACGGCGCGCAGCTGGAGATCGTACGGCCGGACCTGCCGCTCGAACTCGTCGCCCGGCGCGGACCGATCGGCCACACGATCCTCAGCTTCCCCTCCACGGTGGTGCACACCCTGCCGCTGGCGCTGGCGGGCACCGACGTGAAGGTCGCCGTGTGCGACGTGGACCCGGCGTGGCTGACGGAGCAGGCGTCGCCGCGCGCGCAGGGGTTCCTGTCGGGGGTCACCGGCACGGCGCGGGCGGCGCACCGGCTGCCGTCGTGAGCGCGCGGTGAACCCGCGTCGGTGGGGCCACGGCGGTGAGCCCGCGGGGTGGGGCCCACGGCGGTGACCCGCGGTGGGCTTCGTCCGTCATGCCCGGAACGTGCCCGTGTCCTGCCCCGAGGGGGCGGCGCGGGCGTCCGAGCACGCCGTGACGCACACGTCACCCTGGGCGAGAGAACGAGAAGGCATACCCAACTCTCGGTAGAGACAACCGCCGCGCAGCGTATTTTTTGGTCCCCTGTGGGGCTGAACTTTGTGTGATCCACTGTCAGTTGCCCTCCCGCACGCTCTAGGCTCCCGTCATGAACCAACTCCTGTCCCCGGAGCCGAAGGCCGCGTCACCCGGCGAACCCGCACTGCCCGGCACGTTGCCGGACGCCCTCCGTACCGAGTTGATCGCCTTCCGGCGCGACCTCCACATGCACCCCGAGCTGGGCAAGCAGGAGTTCCGCACGACGGCCGCGATCAAGGAGCGGCTGGAGCGGGCGGGGCTGGAGCCGCGCGTCCTCGCCACGGGGACGGGACTCGTGTGCGACATCGGCGGACCGGCCGGAGCCGGTGACGCCCTCGCGCTGCGCGCCGACATCGACGCGCTGCCGATCCCGGACACCAAGTCCGTCCCGTACCGCTCCACCGTCGCCGACCGCGCCCACGCCTGCGGGCACGACATCCACACCACGGTCGTCCTCGGCGCCGGGCTCGTCCTCGCGGACCTCGCCCGGCGGGGCCTGCTGCCCCGCCCCGTACGGCTGATCTTCCAGCCCGCCGAGGAGGTGCTGCCCGGCGGCGCGCCCGACGCGATCGACTGCGGGGTGCTGGAGGGCGTCGGCCGGATCATCGCCGTGCACTGCGACCCGCGGGTCGACGTCGGGCACATCGGGCTGCGCCAGGGCCCCATCACCTCCGCCTGCGACCGGCTGGAGGTGGCCCTCAGCGGGCCCGGCGGCCACACCGCGCGCCCCCACCTGACGACCGACCTCGTCGCCGCGGCGGCCGCGGTGGCCACCGAGGTGCCCGCGCTGCTGTCCCGCCGCGTCGACACGCGTTCCGGCGTCTCGCTCACCTGGGGCCGTATCGCCTCCGGTCACGCCTGCAACGTCATCCCGCAGCGCGCCGAGCTGTCCGGCACCCTGCGCTGCCTCGACCTGCCCGGCTGGCACGCGGCACCCGACCTGGTGCACGCCGCGATCGACGAGGTGGCCGCCCTGCACCGGGCCAAGTCGGAGATCAACTACGTACGCGGAGTGCCTCCCGTCGTCAACGAGCCCGGCGCCACCGAGCTGTTGCACGACGCGATGGTGGCGCGGCGCGGCCCGTTCGGCGTGGAGAACACCGAGCAGAGCCTCGGCGGTGAGGACTTCTCCTGGTACCTGGAGCACGTGCCGGGCGCCATGGCCCGGCTCGGTGTCCGTACGCCGGGGGAGCGGGCGGTGCGCGACCTGCACCAGGGCGACTTCGACGCGGACGAGCAGGCGATCACGGTGGGCGTGGAGCTGTTCACCGCCGCCGCGCTGCTCGACGCGGGCCGCTGGTAACTCCCGCTCGCGACCCCGGAGTCCGGCCCCGCGCCACCCGCACGTCGGGCGGCGCGGGGCCGCTCCCGTACGCCGTCGGCCGGGTGCCGTACGTACGCGCGCCACCCGCGCTTAACACCGATCCGATAACGGCCCAGGCGGACGCCTTTACGTGCTATCTACGCGCGTTAATCTGGGGCGGCAATCAGCGCCGGAAGTGGCGCTTCCGAGAGTCGAAGGGGACGTCCTCGTGCGTCGGGTACCCAAGCTTGCAGCCGTGGTCAGCGCCACCGCGGCCCTCGCACTGACGGCCACGGCCTGCGGTGAGAGCTCCACCGAGTCCAACTCCGGCAAGGACAAGGGCGTGGGCCTCGCCTTCGACGTCGGCGGCCGCGACGACCACTCCTTCAACGAGTCGGCCGCGCGCGGCGCCGACAAAGCGAAGAAGGACCTCGACGTGGACGTCGAGATGCTGACGGCGGGCAACAACGAGACCGAGGAGGACCGCGTCCAGCGGCTCACCTCGCTCGCCCAGGACGGCTACAACCCCGTCATCGGCGTCGGCTTCAGCTACGGCAAGTCGATCGAGAAGGTCGCGAAGGACTTCCCCGACACGACGTTCGCCGTCGTCGACTCGGTGTCCGAGGGCAAGAACGTCGACAGCATCGTCTTCTCCGAGCACGAGGGCTCGTACCTCGCGGGTGTCGCGGCGGCCCTCAAGACCAAGACCGACAAGGTCGGCTTCATCGGCGGCGTGAACAACGCGCTGATCCAGAAGTTCGAGGCGGGCTTCGCGCAGGGCGTCAAGGACACGGACCCGAAGCTCAAGCTCACGTCGGAGTACCTCTACCCGACGAACGACAAGGGCTTCAACGACCCGGCCGCCGCCAAGGAGAAGGCGAAGGGCATGCTCGACCGGGGCATCGACGTAATCTACTCCGCCGCGGGCCAGTCCGGCGCCGGCTCCATCGAGGCGATCAGCAAGCAGAAGGGCGCCTGGGCGATCGGCGTCGACTCCGACCAGTACCAGCAGCCGGGTCTGGCGAAGTACAAGGACTCGATCCTCACCTCCGTCGTGAAGAACGTCGACGTGGCCGTCTACGACCTCATCAAGAGCGTCGAGGACGACAAGCCGCTCACCGGCACCAACGCGTACACCCTCAAGGAGGACGGCGTCTCCCTGGCGACGTCCGGCGGGTTCATCGACGACATCACGTCGAAGATCGACGAGGCCAAGAAGAAGATCGCGGACGGCGAGATCAAGGTCAGCGAGTCCCCGAAGAAGTAGCGGCGACCCGTACGGCCGGTCACACCGGGCCCGGTGCGGTGAGGTCACCCCTCCGCACCGGGCCCGTTCCACGTCCAGGGCACGCCCCTCCGCCAGCGGTACGCGGACCCCGGCGACCCCCGGCACACCGGGTGGTCCCGGCGGCGGGGAGGCTACGCGCGTAGGGCCGGAGCGGGCGCGATAGCGTCGCCTTCGCCCCACACCCTCCACTCCGGTCGGCCCGTCCCAGGCCGACCCCCTCCTTCACCCCGAGGAGAGTGCGTCATCACTTCCAGCAGCAGCCCGCCGACCGGCGGTTCGCCGGTGGACAGCGCCACCGGCGCGGCCGGGGCCGACGCCGCACCGGCGGTCCGGCTCCACGGCATCACCAAGCGCTTCCCCGGCGTCGTCGCCAACCACGACATCGACATCACCGTGCGGCGCGGCACCGTCCACGCCCTCGTCGGTGAGAACGGCGCGGGCAAGTCCACGCTCATGAAGATCCTCTACGGCATGCAGCAGCCGGACGAGGGCACCATCGTGCTCGACGGCGAGACGGTGACGTTCGGCAGTCCCGCCGACGCCATCTCGCGCGGCATCGGCATGGTGCACCAGCACTTCATGCTCGCCGACAACCTCACGGTCCAGGAGAACGTCGTCCTCGGCGCCGAGAAGCTGTACGGCATCCGCGGCGGCGCCCGCCGCAAGATCACCGAACTGTCCGACGCGTACGGCCTGAACGTCCGCCCCGACGTCCTCGTCGAGGACCTCGGCGTCGCCGACCGCCAGCGCGTCGAGATCCTCAAGGTCCTCTACCGCGGCGCCCGTACGCTCATCCTCGACGAGCCCACCGCCGTCCTCGTGCCGCAGGAGGTCGACGCCCTCTTCGACAACCTCCGCGAGCTGAAGGCGGAGGGGCTGACCGTCATCTTCATCTCCCACAAGCTGGGCGAGGTGCTGTCCGTCGCCGACGACATCACCGTCATCCGGCGCGGTACGACCGTCGCGGCCGTGCACCCCTCCGAGACCACGCCGAAGCAGCTCGCGGAGCTGATGGTGGGCAGCGAGCTGCCGTCGCCGGAGACCCGCGAGTCGACCGTCACGGACGTGCCGATGCTCACCGTCGACGGCCTGCGGCTGTCCGCGACCGACACGGACGGCGCCGTACGCACGGTGCTCGACGGCATCACGTTCACCATCCGCAAGGGCGAGGTGCTGGGCGTCGCGGGCGTCGAGGGCAACGGCCAGGCCGAGCTGGTCGAGGCCGTGATGGGCATGCGGCACCCGGACCGCGGCACGGTCACGCTGGACGGCGACGACATCTCCCGCCTCAGCACCCGCAGGCGCCGCGAGGACGGCATCGGCTACATCCCGGAGGACCGGCACCGGCACGGACTGCTGCTGGACGCGCCCCTGTGGGAGAACCGCATGCTCGGGCACGTCACCGAGACCCCGAACAGCCGCGGCCAGGTCCTGGACCTGAAGGCGGCCCGTACGGACACCGAGCGGATCGTCAGCGAGTACGACGTCCGCACACCGGGCATCGAGGTCACCGCCTCCAGCCTCTCCGGCGGCAACCAGCAGAAGCTGATCGTCGGCCGCGAGATGAGCCACCACCCGAAGCTGCTGATCGCCGCGCACCCCACCCGGGGCGTGGACGTCGGCGCGCAGGCGCAGATCTGGGACCAGATCCGCGAGGCGCGCCGCGAGGGCCTGGCGGTGCTGCTGATCTCCGCCGACCTGGACGAGCTGATCGGCCTCTCGGACACCCTGCGGGTCATGTACCGCGGCCGCCTGGTCGCGGACGCGGACCCCGCCACGATCACCCCCGAGGAGTTGGGCTCCGCGATGACCGGCGCCGCCAGCGGCCATCTCGAACACCACGAGGACGGGACCGGAGGGGAGCGGTCGTGAAGCTCGACAGGAACAGGCTGGTCCTCGCCGTCGCGGCGCCGCTGCTCGCGGTCGTCACCGCGCTGGTGATCACCTCGCTGATCATCGCGGCCACCGGCGAGGACCCGTTCCGCGCCTACCAGGTGATGCTGGACTTCGGCTCCAAGAGCGACAGCCAGGTCTGGATCATCAACAAGGCCGTCCCGTACTACCTCTCCGCGCTGGCCGTGGCCATCGGCTTCCGGATGAACCTCTTCAACATCGGCGTCGACGGGCAGTACCGCATCGCGGCCTTCTTCGCCGCCGTCGTCGGCGGGGCGCTGTCGCTCCCCGGCTTCGTGCAGATCCCGGTGATCATCCTCACCGCGATGGTGACCGGCGCCATCTGGGCCGGTATCGCGGGCGTGCTGAAGACCACCCGGGGGGTCAGCGAGGTCATCACCACGATCATGCTGAACTTCACCGCGGGCTCCCTGATCGGCTACTTCCTCCAGGAGGGCCGCCTCGCGGAGAAGGACGGGAACCTCTTCCACACCCCGGACATCCCGGACTCCGGCCACTTCTTCACGTTCCCGACGAACCCGAACCCGGTCGGCGGCTTCATCGTCGTCGCCGTCCTGGTCGGCGCCCTCTACTGGTTCGTGATCAACCGCACCCGCTTCGGCTTCGACCTGCGCGCCGTCGGCCGCTCGGAGTCCGCGGCGGAGGCCAGCGGCGTCAGCGTGAAGCGCATGGTGTTCACCTCGATGGTGCTCTCCGGGGCGGCCGCCGGGCTGGTCGGCATGCCCACGCTGCTGGGCGAGTCGTACAACTACGGCAACGACTTCCCCACCGGCATCGGCTTCACCGGCATCGCGCTCGCCCTGCTCGGCCGCAACCACGCGGTCGGCATGGCCTTCGCCGCGCTGCTCTGGGGCTTCCTCGACCGGACCGGCAGCCAGCTCGAACTGGAGGGCTACGCGCAGGAGATCATCGAGGTGATGAAGGGCGTCATCGTGCTCTGCGTCGTCATCGCCTACGAACTGGTGCGCCGCTACGGCCTCCGCCTCCAGCAGCGCAGGGTCGGCGAGGAACTCGCCGCGCAGGCCCGGGACAACGGCACGAACGACAAGGCGGGGGTGTCCGCATGAGCACGAACATCACTGCCAGGCTCCAGGGTTCGCTGAGCGGCGCGGGCAAGGACAAGCCGGGCGCGGACGGCTCCGGACGGCGCCGCCTCACGTACCCGGTGGTCCTGCTGCTCGTCGCGGGCGGGCTGGTCTTCCTCTCGGCGCTCCGCGCCATCACCGACGTCGACGACCTGACCAGCTACGGGCAGTACAGCGCCGCGCTGGGCTGGGCCGTGCCGATCGGGCTGGCCGGGCTCGGCGGCCTGTGGGCCGAGCGGGCGGGCGTCATCAACATCGGCCTCGAAGGCATGATGATGCTCGGCACGTTCGCCGCCGGCTGGATCGGCTGGCAGCACGGGCCGTGGGCCGCGGTCGCCGCGGGCATCCTCGGCGGCGCGCTCGGCGGCCTCGTGCACGCCGTCGCGACCGTCACCTTCGGGGTCGACCACATCGTGTCCGGTGTCGCCGTCAACATCCTGGCGCTGGGCATGGTGCAGTTCCTCGCGAAGCTGTGGTTCGGCGCCCCGGGCAGCGACGCGGCCTCGCAGGGCGGCAACGACAAGCAGTCGCCGCCGATCGACGACATGCCGACGTTCACGGTGCCGGGGCTGGCCGACTGGCTGGCCTCCGTCGAGAAGCACGAGTGGTTCCTCGTCTCGGACACCGCGGGCATCCTCCGCGCCGCCTGCGACAACGTGTCCTGGGTGACGCTCCTCGCCGTGCTCCTCTTCGTCGGCACGTACGTGGTGCTGTGGCGTACGGCCTTCGGGCTGCGGCTGCGTTCCTGCGGCGAGAGCCCGGTGGCGGCCGAGTCCCTGGGCGTCAACGTCTACACGTACAAGTACGCCGCCGTCGTCGTCTCCGGCGCCCTCGCGGGCCTGGGCGGCGCGTTCCTCGCGGTGTACGTGCACCACTACCAGGAGAACCAGACCGGCGGCCGGGGCTACGTCGGCCTCGCCACCATGATCTTCGGCAACTGGCGTCCGGGCGGCGTCGCCATGGGCGCGGGCCTGTTCGGCTTCATGGACGGCTCCCAGCTGCGCGGCGGCGGCCCGACGATCCACGCGCTGCTGCTCGTGGCGGCGCTGCTGCTCGCCGGGTACGCGGTGTGGAAGTTCCGCGGCGGCAACCGTACGGCCGCCGCCGTGGCGCTCGTCGTCGCCGTGCTGACGGCGACCTGGTACGCGCTCACCGACACGGTGCCGCTGGAGCTGGTCGAGGCCAGCCCGTACCTCACCACGCTGCTCGTGCTGTCCCTGGCGGCGCAGCGACTACGGACGCCGAAGACGATCGGCAAGCCGTACCGCAGAGGCCAGGGCGCATGACGTCCGGGCACACGCGGGGGCCCGCGGGCGGCACGGCCGTCGACTGGACCGGCCTGCGGGCCACGGCCCGGGACGTCATGTCCCGGGCCTACGCCCCGTACTCCGGCTTCCCCGTCGGCGCCGCGGCGCTCGTCGACGACGGCCGTACGGTCGCCGGGTGCAACGTGGAGAACGCGGCGTACGGCGTCGCGCTCTGCGCCGAGTGCGGCCTCGTCTCCGAGCTGTACGCCACCGGCGGGGGCCGTCTCACGGCGTTCACCTGCTGCGACCGGCACGGCGAACCGCTGATGCCGTGCGGCCGCTGCCGCCAGCTGCTGTGGGAGCACGGCGGCCCGGACATGCTGGTCGACACGGCGGGCGGCGTACGGCCGCTGTCCGACCTGCTGCCCGCCGCGTTCGACGCGAAGGACCTCGCGGAACGCCACGGCGACCGCTGACCGCTGACCGCCGGGGCAGCCGCGCGCCGCACCACGGCGGCCGCCGAACCGCACGGGTGCCCGCCGCCGGGCCGGACGACGTCGGGACGTACGCCACCAGGACGTACGCCCGCAGGACGTACGACGTCGCCGGGCCGGTCGGGTCGCCCCGTACCACCCGTACCGAAGGAGCCGAGTCCCATGGACGCGATTTCCGTCATCCGCGCCAAGCGCGACGGACAGCCGCTCAGCGACGACCAGATCGACTGGGTCATCGACGCGTACACACGCGGCGAGGTCGCCGACGAGCAGATGTCCGCCCTCGCCATGGCCATCCTGCTGAACGGCATGTCGCGTGCCGAGATCGCCCGTTGGACGGCGGCCATGATCGCCTCCGGCGAGCGCATGGACTTCTCCTCGCTCAGCCGCCCCACCGCCGACAAGCACTCCACGGGCGGCGTCGGTGACAAGATCACGCTGCCGCTGGCACCGCTGGTCGCGGCGTGCGGCGCCGCCGTACCGCAGCTGTCCGGACGCGGCCTCGGCCACACCGGCGGCACCCTCGACAAGCTGGAGTCGATCCCGGGCTGGCGGGCGTCGCTCAGCAACCCGGAGATGCTGGACATCCTCGACGCGAGCGGCGCCGTGATCTGCGCGGCGGGCGACGGGCTGGCCCCGGCCGACAAGAAGCTGTACGCGCTGCGCGACGTCACCGGGACCGTCGAGTCCATCCCGTTGATCGCCAGCTCCATCATGAGCAAGAAGATCGCGGAGGGCACCGGCTCCCTCGTCCTGGACGTGAAGGTCGGCTCGGGCGCGTTCATGAAGAACGCCGCCGACGCCCGCGAACTCGCCGCCACCATGGTCGGCCTCGGCAACGACCACGGCGTACGCACCGTCGCCCTGCTCACCGACATGTCCACGCCGCTCGGCCTCACCGCGGGCAACGCCCTGGAGGTACGCGAGTCCCTGCACGTCCTCGCGGGCGGCGGCCCCAAGGACGTCGTCGACCTCACCCTGGCACTCGCCCGCGAGATGCTGGACGCCGCCGGGCTCACCGACGCCGACCCGGCGAAGGCCCTCGCGGACGGCTCCGCCATGGACCACTGGCGCCGCATGATCAGCGCCCAGGGCGGCGACCCCGACGCGCCCCTGCCGACCGCCCGCGAGCGGCACGTGATCCCGGCCCCGGCCTCCGGCGTGCTCGCCCGCCTCGACGCGTACGCCGTGGGCGTCGCCGCCTGGCGCCTCGGCGCGGGCCGGGCGCGCAAGGAGGACCCGGTGCAGGCGGGCGCGGGCGTCGAACTCCACGCCAAGCCGGGCGAGGAGGTCACGGAGGGCCAGCCGCTCCTGACGCTGCACACGGACACGCCGGAGCGCTTCCCGTACGCGCTGGAGGCACTGGCCGACGCGTACGAGGTCGGCACCCTCGCGGCCTCGCCGCCGCCGATCGTGCTGGACCGCATCGACTGACGCGCGGGGCGCGGACGGGGCCGTGCGAGGGCGGAACGTCACTGCTGACCTGCGGGTTTCCCGTACGGGTGACGCTCCGCCGCTGGACCGTTCCGGCAGGGGTTCGGCATGATGGGATCGGCGACGCACCGATATGAGGAGACCGCCATGACCGCACTCCCCGTCGACCACGGGCCGGACTCCGGCTACGACTGGTACGACGACCAGGTCGTTCGTGTCTGGAAGGGCACGCTCGTACCCGAGGGCTGCAAGGTGGAGATCATCGAGGGGATCGTCACCGTGGCACCGCCGCCGTCCAACGCACACAACTTCGCCGCCGAGGAACTCCAGCGGCTGCTCTACACCGCCATGCCCGGGGACTGCGGCGTCTACCAGACCCAGGGTGTCACCATCGGTGGGACCAGCGAGCTGTACATCCCGGACCTGGTCGTGCTGGCACGGGAGGTCGTGCGCAACAGTCCTGGGTACGCCGTCCCCGCCGAGGAGGCGTTGCTCACCGTCGAGATCACCTCACGGGGCAACGCCAACCACGACCGCGTGGCGAAGGCGCGCGGCTACGCGCGGGCCGGGGTCCCGCTGTACCTGCTGCTCGACCCGTGGCACTCCGGCAGGCCGACCGCCACGCTGTTCGGGGAGCCCGAGGGCGGGACGTACCGGATGCTCCAGGCCGTCGAGTACGGCGGGGTGCTGACGCTGCCGGAGCCGTTCGACCTGAAGATCGACACGGCGGTCCTCCAGGACTGACGGCCGCCCCCACCCCCGTCCCGGCCCCGCGGTCTCAGCCCGCCGCCACCGTCGTCGCCGTCGCGCGCGACTCCCGTACGGCGCGCCGCGTCGCGTACAGCGTCACGCACGCCGCCAGCGCCAGCGCCGCCAGGGCGAAGGCGGCCGTGGCGCCCCAGCCCGCCGCGCGGTAGGCGAGCGCGCCGACGGCGCCGCCGAGGGAGCTGCCCAGGTAGTACGCCATCTGGTAGAGCGCCGCCGCCTGCGCGCGGCCCGTCGTGACCGTCCCGCTCACCGCGCCGGAGGCGACGACGTGCCCGGCGAAGAAGCCCGCCGTGATCAGCACCAGACCGGCGATCACCACGGCGAGGCGGCCCGAGAGGGACAGCAGCAGCCCCGTGGAGGCGGTGCCGATCGCGAGGTACAGCGCGCCGCGCCGCCCGAGCCGGGCGGTGAGCCGCCCGGCGGCGGTGGAGGAGGCGGTGCCGACGAGGTAGATGACGAAGACCGAGCCCGCCAGCCCCTGGGACAGCCCGAACGCGTCGCCGGTGAGGCGGTAGCCGATCACCGTGTAGACGGACCCGAAGACGGTCATGAACAGCAGCCCGATCGCGTACAGCCGCAGCAGCAGCGCGTTCCCGAGGTGCCCGCGTACGGTGCGGGCGAGCGCGCGCGGGCTCGCCGCCTGCGGGGTGAAGTGCCGGGCGCGGGGCGCGAGGACGCAGAACGCGACCACGCACAGCAGCGAGGTCGCGGCCACCGCCGCGAGCGCCGCCCGCCAGCCCCACGCCTCGGTGACCCAGCCGGTGAGGATGCGGCCGGACATGCCGCCGATGCTGTTGCCCGCGACGAACAGGCCGACCGCGCCGACCAGCGCCTTCGCCCGTACCTCCTCGGAGAGGAACGCCATGGCGGACGCCGGTACGCCCGCGATGGCCGCGCCCTGCACCACCCGCAGCGCGATCAGCCAGCCCAGCGAGGGCGCGAGGGGCAGCAGCAGGGCCAGCCCCACGGCGACGCCGAGGGCGACGGTCATGACACGGCGGCGCCCGTAGCGTTCGGAGACGGCGCTGAGCGGCAGGACGGCGAGGGCCAGCCCGACGGTCGCGCCGGACACGGTCCAGCTGGCGTGGTCGGCGGGGACGCCGAGGTCGGCGGAGATGGTGGGCAGCAGCGCCTGCGTGGCGTACAGCAGCCCGAACGCGGCCAGCCCGGCGGCGAACAGCGCGAGCGTCATCCGGCGGTAACCGGCCTGCCCCGGGCGGAGCCTGGTCGACTCGGGATCGGTCTCGGCGGGTACGGAGTCCACCGCTCCGGTGGGCGCGGCCGTGTCGGCGGAAGGCATGGACCGAACGTACGACCGCGTCCGCTGATGCGTCCAATGCGTGGAACTGCGAGAATCGTTCCCGTCACGCATCACGCCTGTACGGCGCGGTGTCCCGCGCGCCGAGGGGCCGCCCGTACCGCCGTCCGTACGAGAGGGAGCACCGCCCGATGACCGCCGACCGCTGGGGCGCCGCCCTCACCCCGCGCCTCGCGCACTTCGTCGCCGTCGCCCGGCACGAGCACGTCACCCGGGCCGCGGACGAACTCGGCGTGCCGCAGTCGACGTTGAGCCGCGCCGTGGCCCGCCTCGAAGCGGACCTGGGGGTGGCCCTCTTCGCGCGCCGTGGCCGTACGGTCGCGCTCACCCCGGCGGGCCGTACGTTCCTCGCGTCCGCCGAACGGGCCCTGGCCGCCGTCGAGGAGGCCGCCGAGACCGTACGCGCCGACGCCGATCCCGCCGCGGGCAAGGTCGCGTTCGGCTTCCTGCACTCGCTCGGCTGGGAGACCGTGCCCGGCCTGATCCGCGCCTTCCGCGCCGAACACCCGCGCGTCCGCTTCGCGTTGGTGCAGAACTACGGCGAGGCGATGCTGGAGCGCCTGCGCGCGGGCGAACTGGACCTCTGCCTCACCTCGCCCGTACCGGACCCGGACGACCCCGACGTGGTCGCCCGCCGCCTCGACGAGCAGCGGCTCAGCCTGGTCGTACCGGACGACCACCCGCTGGCGGCGCGGAAGCGGGTGCGCCTCGCGGAGGCGGCGGACGAGCCGTTCGTGACGCTGGAACCGGGGTACGGGCTGCGGCACATGCTCGAAACCCTCTGCGCGGAGGCCGGGTTCCGGCCGCGGATCGCCTTCGAGGGCGAGGAGACGGAGACCATCCGCGGGCTGGTGGCGGCGGGCCTCGGCGTCGCGCTGCTGCCGCCGCCGGGCATCGCGCGGCCGGGCGTACGCGAGCTGGCGGTCACGGCGCCGCGCGCGGTCCGCGAGATCGGCCTCGCCTGGTCGCGGGGGCGGGCGGATACCCCGCCGGTGGCCGCGTTCAAGGGCTTCCTGCTCGGCCACCGCGGGCACCTGCTGCCGTGACGTCCGTCGGCCACCTGCTGCCGTACGTCCGCCGCCCCGGCGGCGGGCGGGCGCGGGGGATCAGCGCGGGAGCGAGCTGCCGAACCCGGCGGCCAGCGGCATCCGCAGCCCCAGCGGCGGCGGCGCCGCGAGGGCGTCCGCGAGGGGGCGGGCGAAGTCCCGGCCGCCCAGCGTGCCGAGGACGAAGTCCTCGGCGAGGGCGGTGACTTCGGCGCGGTGCTGGTGCAACCCGTGCCCGTCGGAGTGCACCTCGAAGCGGCAGACGTCGGCGTTGGTCTTCTTGGCGCGTTCCGCCAGCCGGTACGACAGCTCCGGGTCGCTCCGCTCGTCGTTCGTGCCGTGCACCAGCAGTACCCGCCGCCCGGCCAACTGCGCCACCGGCTCCCGCTCGACCGCGCCCGGCTCGTCCGCCGGGTCGGGCAGCCACGGAGCGATGGCCAGCACGGCGCTGACGGCCGGGTGCCCGCCCGCGCGCAGTGCCGCGCGCCCGCCCACGTCCGTACCGACGAGGCAGACGGACACGTCGCCGTAGCGCCGCACCACCTCGTCGACGGCCCACTCGGTGTCGGCCACGGGGTGGGCGGCGGCGCCGTTCCAGCCGCGGTAGCGGTAGTGGACGAGGTGGACCGCCAGGGCCTCCTCCTGGCCCGCGCGCGCGATCCGGCGCGCCAGCGGCAGCGCGGCGGCGACGGACACGGCGGAGCGGCGGCGCAGGCCGCGGGGCTCGCCGCCGGGCAGCAGGAGTACGACTCCCTGCACCGATCGGCGTTCACCCATCGGCCGCCCCAACTTGGCTTCCCGGTCCGGCAGTCGGTCCGGCGACGCTTGCTGAGCCATGGCAGAACGATGACAGAAGGCGGGGTGCGACCGCCCGTGCCCGTTGATCACCTTTGGGTATCGAAGCGCGGTCCCCGCCTGCCTGTTCGGAAGCGGACGGGCCCGCTCCGGCGGGTACGGGGAAGCGCCGCGCACTGCCGATCTACGCGCGTAGGCGTTACAGTGCGAAGATGACGAGCGAGTCCCCTCTCACCCTCCCCACGAGGGAGCAGATCCGCCGCGCCCCGAAGGCGCTGCTGCACGACCATCTCGACGGCGGTCTCCGTCCGGCCACGATCATCGAGCTGGCCCGGGAGTGCGGTTACGACGGCCTTCCCGAGCCCGACGACGCGGGCCGGCTGGAGACGTGGTTCCGCGAGGCCGCCGACTCCGGTTCGCTGGTGCGCTATCTGGAGACGTTCGCGCACACCTGCGCGGTCATGCAGACCCGCGAGGCGTTGACGCGCGTGGCCGCCGAGTGCGCCGAGGACCTGGCGGCGGACGGCGTGGTCTACGCGGAGGTGCGGTACGCACCGGAGCAGCACCTCGAACGGGGCCTCACCCTGGAGCAGGTCGTCGAGGCCGTCAACGAGGGCTTCCGCGAAGGCGAACGGCGTGCCCGCGCCGCCGGGCACCGCATCCGCGTCGGCGCCCTGCTCACCGCGATGCGGCACGCCGCGCGCGCCCTGGAGATCGCCGAACTCGCCAACCGCTACCGCGATTCGGGCGTCGTCGGCTTCGACATCGCGGGCGCCGAGGCGGGTCACCCGCCGACCCGGCACCTCGACGCGTTCGAGTACCTGAAGCGGGAGAACAACCATTTCACGATCCACGCGGGCGAGGCGTTCGGCCTGCCGTCCATCTGGCAGGCGCTCCAGTGGTGCGGCGCCGACCGGCTGGGCCACGGCGTACGGATCATCGACGACATCGAGGTCGCGGACGACGGCACGGTCGAACTGGGGCGCCTCGCGTCGTACGTACGCGACAAGCGGGTGCCGCTGGAGCTGTGCCCGACGTCCAACCTCCAGACGGGCGCCGCCCCGTCGTACGCAGAGCACCCCATCGGGCTGCTGCGGCGGCTCCACTTCCGCGCCACGGTGAACACGGACAACAGGCTGATGGGCGGCACGACCATGAGCGAGGAGTTCGCGCACCTGGTGCGGACGTTCCAGTACACGCTCGACGACATGCAGTGGTTCACCGTCAACGCGATGAAGTCCGCGTTCATCCCTTTCGATGAACGGCTGGCCATGATCAACGAAGTGGTCAAGCCGGGGTACGCCGAGCTGAAGGCCGAGTGGCTGTTCCACGGCTCGACTCCGGAGGCCGCGCTGACCAGCGGTTCCGGCGGCTCGGCGGGCTGACGCGCGGCAGCGGGGGCCCGGCTCCGGCGCGGGGGTGACACACCCCGTCCGGCCGCCGGGGCTTCCTTGTGACCGGTCCTGATGTGTGGCTACGTTCGCCGGGCTCCACCCACCTCCACGCAGGGACGTAGTCACTCATGAAGCAGGCAACCCTCAGGACCCTCGGCACCGCCGCGCTCGGCGCCGCCTTCGTCGCGGCGGGCTCCGGCTCCGCCTCCGCCATCGACCTGACCGGCACGCTGGGGCCGGTCCACGAGCCGGTCAACCAGCTGGCGCAGGACGTCGCGCCCCTCCAGAACGCGCTCGTCGGCGAGGGCTCCATCGCCAAGGCCCCGACGACGCCCGAGGACGTCGTGTCCGAGGAGCGGCTGGCGGAGGAGCGCTCCGCGCCGGGCCCGCTGGGCAACCTCTCGTCGTCCAACGCGGGCGAGCTGCTCGGCGGCCTCCCGCTGGTCGGCCAGCTCACCGGCTCCACCGGCGGCCTGCCGACCACCGGCGTGCCGCTGGGCTGACCGCCACGGCGCGGCGCCCGCCGTGGGGGCGGGGGCCGCGCCGGGCGCTCGGCTCACCAGGGTCGGTCACCGGGCGGGTGTCACCAGCCGGGTGTCACCAGGCGGTGCGCTCGTGCTCGTTCGGCAGGAGCACCCACAGCGCGAGGTAGAGCAGGAACTGCGGCCCCGGCAGCAGACACGAGACGACGAACAGGATGCGCATCGTGTTCGACGTGGTGCCGAAGCGGCGGGCCAGCCCGGCGCACACTCCGCCGAGCTTCCGGTCGTCGCGGGGGCGGGAGAGGGCGGTGGACATGACGGGCTCCTTCGGTTTCGCGGGCGGTGTTCCGGCGCCCCGCCGCGGTCGGTGGTGTCCGCCGCGGCCGGTGCTCCGGACCGTGTGCCCACGCTAGGAGGATTCAGCCCGCGAGTCGTCCGGCCAGCGAGCTACCCGGACCCTGGGACTTCTCGGGGTGGCTCCGGGCGACCTCGTCCTTCAGGCTTACGTGGTGCTTCAGCCCCGGGTGGTGCCGGAGCCCCGGACGGCGCTCCCGGCCGACGTGCCCCTTCAGTCCGACGCGACCCCTCAGTCCCGTCCGACCCTTCAGCCCGACGAGGCCGTAAGGCCCCACGCGCCGCAGCCGGGCCCGTACGCCACCGCGCCCCGTGCCGCCGCCCCGGAGCAGCCACCGCCGCAGCGGCGGGTAGAGCAGCAGGTACGCGGCGCCCACGCCCGCGGTGTTCAGCATGACCGCGTCCACGTTCCCGACCTGTCCGGGCACGCCCGTCTGCGCGAGCGCGATGGCCAGGGCGACGAGCGCCCCCGCCACCGTCGTACGGAACGCGGTGCCCGCCAGTCCCCGCCGCAGCTGCCCCGTGGCCAGCGGCAGCAGCACCCCCAGCGGGGCCAGCAGCAGCAGTCCGCCGCCGATGCCGTGCAGCGCCTCCTGCGGCCCGCCCGCCAGATCGGCGCGGATGGTCGTGAACGGGCGCAGATTGGTGGGGGAGACCCAGAGGACCGAGCGGGGGCGCAGGGTCGCCCAGGCCACCGCCAGGAGATGCGCCAGCAGCAGCACGGCACTGGCCGCTCGGACACGGGACAAGGGAACGCCGCTCTCGGCATGACGCTGCACGGGGAGAAGGACGCCCGCCCCGAACCGGTGGTTCCGCTGCCGGGTGTGACCCGCTACACCACGGTTCCGGCGGTCTCCGCCGCTTCTGGGTCGTTCCGCAGCGAGGAGTCGCACTCGTACCGGCGCAGCGTCTCCCCCTCGCCGCCCGCCGGTCCGCCGACGACCACCGCCCCGTCGTCGTCCGCGATGCCCGTGTCCGCGTACGAGCACACGACCTGCGCCAGCGCGAACTCCGGCAGCCGGTCCGGCGCCGTGCTGAGCCGCAGCGCGTTCTCCGGGTCGCCCGCCCGGCCCGTGGTCACCCGGAGGTCGCGCGGCACCGCGCTGGCGAAGCCCGCGGTCTCCTCGTCCGTGCCGGGCGGGTCCTGCAACTCGTCGAGGAGGGCGCCGACGAAGTCGGGGCGCTTCTCCGGGAGTCGGACGAGCCGCTGCACCGGCGCGACGCGGGAGCCGCACACCAGGTAGACGCGTGCCGTGGTGCTGTCCGGGACCGCGCGGGTCTCGCCGCCGCCGGGGACCACGCACGGGACCCGGGACGGCGCGGCACCGGCGTCGACCGGTACGGAGGTGGAGCGGATGCCGCAGCCGCCGAGGAGGGCGGCGACGGCGCCCAGCGCCAGCGCGCCCGCGGCGAGCCGGCCGGCCCGGCCCGTACGGCGCCCCGCGCCCGTACGGCGTGCCCCGACGCCCGTCCGGGACGCACCGCCCGTACGGGAGCCCCCGCCCGCACCCGGCTCCCCGCCCGTACGTCCCGCGCGTGCGCGCCCCGGGCTCATGGTGCCTTCCCCTCGTCCGGTGCGGGCCGGTCCGTGTCGCGGTCCTCGCCCGCCGCGGCGAGCCCGCTCGCGTCCTGCGGCAGCCGCAGCGTGAACACCGCGCCGCCGTCCGCCCCCTGGGCGTTCCGCGCGGTGATCTCGCCGCCGTGGATGTGCGCGTTCTCCAGCGCGATGGACAGCCCGAGGCCGCTGCCCTCGGAACGCGGCCGGGACGCGCTCGCCTTGTAGAAGCGGTCGAAGACGTGCGGCAGCACGTCCTCCGGGATGCCCGGCCCGTGGTCCGCGACCTCGATCAGCAGCTGCTCCTCGCCGGTCGTGGACCACCCGGTGCGTACGGAGACCCGTACCGGGGAGCCGCCGTGCTTCAGCGCGTTGCCGATGAGGTTCGCCAGGATGACGTCCAGCCGTCGCGGGTCGAGATGGGCCATCAGGCCGCGGTCCGCGTCGAGTTCGACGGCGTCGAGCCAGGCGCGCGCGTCGACGCAGGCCGTCACCTGGTCCGCGACGTCGACGGTGTCCAGGACCAGCCGGGCGGTGCCCGCGTCGAAGCGGGTGACCTCCATCAGGTTCTCGACCAGGTCTCCGAGGCGCCGTGTCTCGCTCACGACGAGCCCGACGGCCGGCGCGATCATCGGGTCCAGGTTGTCCTGCTCCTCCTCCAGCACCTCGGTCACCGCCGAGATCGCCGTGAGGGGCGTACGCAGCTCGTGCGACATGTCCGCGACGAACCGCCGCGACGACGCCTCCCGCGCGCTCAGCGCCTCCACCTGCTGCTCCAGGGACTCCGCCGTACGGTTGAACGTACGGGAGAGGTCGGCCAGTTCGTCCGCCCCGGACACCTTTAGCCGGGTGCTCAGCTCCCCCTCGCCGAGCCGCCGCGCGGCGTCCGCGAGCCGCCGTACGGGACGCAGCACCGTCGTCGCGGCGGCCTGCGCCAGCAGCATGGCGGCGATCAGGGCGAGGCCGGTGGCGATGCCCAGGGACCAGGCCAGGGAGTTGAGGTCGTCGCGCTCGGGGGCGAGGGACTTGAGCATGTAGCCGGTGGGTGTGGGCCCTTCCCCGACCAGCTTGGCGCCGCCGACGAGCTGCGGCTCCTCGCCCTTGGTGATGCGCTGCCAGTAGAGGTGGTACGGGAAGTCGTTGTCGTCGTCGACCGGCCGTTCCCGGCCGACGGCGCGGGTCAGTTCGGCGGGCACGTCGTCGAGGGTGAAGTCGTTCGCGTCCGAACTCACCGTGCACCGGCGGCCGTCGCGGTCGGTGGCGCGCAGCACCACCTCGTAGCTCTGGGTGGAGTCGGCCATGCGGACCGCCGCGTCGCGGAGTTCGTCGCAGCCGAAGCCGGTCGGCAGCTGCCCCGCGCTGTCCTCCATGGCCTTGCGGAAGTCGTTGAGCGCGGCGTTCTGGGCGCGGGTCAGGACGGCGTCGCGGTTCAGCCAGTACGCGATGCCCGACGCGGAGACCGCGGCCGTCAGCGCGACGAGCGCGAAGACGATGACCAGGCGCAGCCGCAGGGACGGGAGGATGCCCAGCACCCGGCCGCGCATCCGGCCGGGTGGAGCGTCGCTCACGAGGGCGCGTCCAGCCGGTAACCGACTCCGCGCACCGTACGGATCAGGGTCGGCGACGACGGTACGTCCTCGACCTTGGCGCGCAGGCGCTGCACGCAGGCGTCGACCAGCCGCGAGTCACCGAGGTAGTCGTGCTCCCAGACCAGCCGCAGCAGCTGCTGCCGGGACAGGGCCTGGCCCGGTCGGCGGCTCAGCTCCAGCAGCAACCGCAGCTCGGTGGGAGTCAGTTGGAGGTCCTCGCCGCTCTTGGTGACGGTCATCGCGGACCGGTCGATGACGAGGGAGCCGAAGGACGCCGAGTCGCTCGACTCCCGTTCGCCGCGCCGCATCACCGCGCGGATACGGGCGTCCAGCACCCGGCCCTGCACGGGCTTCACCACGTAGTCGTCGGCGCCGGACTCCAGGCCGACGACGACGTCGATGTCGTCGCTGCGCGCGGTGAGCAGGATGATCGGCAGCTGGTCGGTGCGCCGGATGCGACGGCACACCTCGAAGCCGTCGATGCCGGGCAGCATCACGTCGAGCACGATCAGGTCCGGACGCTGTTCGCGCAGCAGTTTCAGACCGTCCTCGCCCGACGCGGCGGTCACCACGCGGTGGCCCTGGCGGGACAGGCTCATCTCCAGGGCGGTACGGACGGCGTCGTCATCCTCGATCAGCAACAGGAAAGCCACGCGCGCCATTCTGTCCCATGGCGCCCCCGGACTTCGACTGCGAGGTCCCGAGGAGTGCGCGGGGGGGCCGCGACGCGGTGGGGGAAGCAGCCACCTGCCCCTGTGACAGCCCTGTGACAGACGGGCGACCCGGTGATGAAACAGGCTCGGCAAGGTATTCCCCACGAGCAGCGACCGGCAGGCTCCACGAGGGAGGCGCGAGATGAACGCTCTGCACAGGACTTCGACCGGCACAGTGGTTCACACGCGTCTGCACACCCCCGTGGTTCCCGCCGGGTGTGCCCCGGCGACGGGGGACACCGGGACCTTCCGGATCGCGGAGAAGTCCGGTGCGGTGAGCGGGCGGGGGTGCGCTCTCGGCACCGGACGCAAGCGTCCGCCGCACATCGCGGCGGTGGACGGCGGCCTCGGGGGAGAGGCCGACGGGGGAGCACGGGGGGACGGCGAGTACGGGGAGGCCCGTGGGGAACGGCGTGGCAGCGTCTCGGAGGCGGAGTTCACCGCCTACGTGCGCGAGCGCCGGGCCTCCCTGTACGCCACCGCCTACCACCTGACCGGTGACCGCTTCGAGGCCGAGGACCTGCTCCAGAGCGCGCTGTTCTCGACGTACCGCGCCTGGGACCGGATCACGGACAAGGCGGCGGTCGGCGGCTACCTGCGCCGCACGATGACCAACCTGCACATCAGCGCCTGGCGTCGGCGCAAGCTCAACGAGTACCCGACGGAGGAGCTGCCGGAGACGGCCTCGTCCGACCACGACGCGATGCGCGGCACCGAACTGCGCGCAGTGCTCTGGCAGGCGCTGGCCCGGCTGCCCGAACTCCAGCGCACGATGCTGGTGTTGCGCTACTACGAGGGCCGTACGGACCCGGAGATCGCGGAGATACTCGACATCAGCGTCGGCACCGTCAAGAGCAGCATCTGGCGTTCGCTGCGCAGGCTGCGCGAGGACGACGTCCTCAGCTTCGGCCAGGACCGGGAGCAGTGCTTCGGGGAGCTGGTCGCGTAGCGCCCACGGGCGCCGGACAGGACTTCCGGACCGCACCCGGGGGGTCGGGGCGGTACGGGGGACGGGGGGACACGGGGGAACGGGGGAAGAGGGGGCGAGAGGAGCGGGTCCGGCCGGCCGGGGGGTACGGCAGGGCCCGCTTTCTCGTGCGCGCGGGCGGGTGGCGCGTACGGACCCCGGCGCGTACGGGCGTCAGCGCGCGCCCGTGTCCGCCGCGCGCTCCCGCCCGGGCCCGCGCTCCGGCTCGTGCGCCCGCAGCTCCGCGATCCGGTCCAGCGCCTCGTCGCGCCCGCACGCGTACGCGCCCAGCGCCCGGTGCCGCGCCACGATCGCGCCCTCGGACCGCATCAGCGCCCAGCCCCGGCGGACGAGGAACGGCACGGACTTGCGGCTCTCGCGCACGTCCCGCAGCAGCCGCCGCCGGAACGTCGTGAAGGGCCGCCCCCGTAGGCAGATCGCGTCGGCCAGCAGGCCCAGCCCGGCGCAGCGCTCCGCGATGTCCGCCGCGAAGATCCCCTCGGCAACGAACAGCGGGGCGCCGCCCAGCGTGAGGGTGTCCTCGCCGGTACGGGCGCTCGCGGAGATGTCGTAGCGCGGGACGGTGGTGCGCCCGTACGCGCAGAGCGTCCGTACGGCCTCGACCGCCGCGTCCGCGTCCCACGAGCCGGGGGAGTCCCAGTCGGCGGCGCCGCCGGGGAGGCGGGGGAGGGTCGGGTCGTCGTGCTCCTTGTAGAAGTCGTCGAGCCGCAGCACCGGCAGCCCGGCGCGGGCGGCGAGCCGTGACTTGCCGGAGCCCGAGGGGCCGGTGAGCAGGACGACGCGGGCGCTTGCCCGTGGACGCCCGCGCTCGGCGGCGGACGCCTGCGCGGGGGCGGAGGCCGGCGCGGTGGCCGGGGCGGGGGCCGGATCGGCGGCGGCGGTGCGGCCGACGGCGGGATGGGCGGCGCTGGAGGTCACGAGAGACCATTGTCGCGCATCCGTACGGTTGTGGACACGGGCCCGTCCTCTTCCGTTCTCCCGGACAGGCCCGTGCCCCCCGCCGCCCCCGCGCCGTCCGTCGCCGTTCCGCCCGGTCAGTCGCCCTGCGCGGCCCGCTGCTCCGCGACGGACCTGCCGCCCTCCAGCAGGGTCTTGAGGCCGGAGAGGATCATCGTCCAGCCGCCGCTGACGCTGGCGAGCATCCGGCTGTCCGGGCCGTCGAACCCGTCGTGCGTGATGGTCAGCTTCACGCCGAGCGCGGGGTCCTCGGCCGGTTCGATGTCGAACGTCACCCGCGAGCGCTCCGTACGCGCCGCCGCGAACTCCTCGTCCGACATCCCCAGCATGTCCTGGTGCGCCGGTTGGAGCGTGTGCCAGGTGTACGCGAGCCGCCTGCCCGGCTCGGCCGCCAGCACCCGCTGCCCCAACTCCTCGAACTCGCCCGCCGGGTCGGACTTCCAAAGCACGGGCGCCCCGACCTCCCAGGTCGACCGGGGGCCGGTGCCGCCGAAGTAGACGTCGGTGAACTCCGGCCGGGTCAGCGCCTCGTACAGCCGCTCCGGGGTGGTCTGGATGTAGGTGACGTAGACGAACTCGGGCCTGCTCATGGTGGTTCCTTCCAGGGATCGCTTCAGTCCGGAGAGCGCGTCGAGCCGCCCCCGCTCGTACCGGCCGATCCACCGCCCGGCCAGCTCGTGGATCGGCACGGGGTTGAGGTAGTGCAGCTTCTCCCGGCCGTGCCGTACGGCGGTGACCAGGTGCGCCGACTCCAGTACGGCGAGGTGCTTGCTCACCGCCTGGCGGCTCATGTCCAGCCCCTCGCACAGCTCGCGCAGGCTCTGCCCGTCGCGGGCGTGGAGCCGGTCGAGCAGTCGGCGGCGGCTCGCGTCGCCGAGCGCCTTGAAGACGGCGTCCATGCCTCACTCCCGTTCTCTCGCCCCCCAGATTGGCAACCAAACGGTTGCCTGTCAATGCGGGTGAACGGGTGGCGGACGGACCGGGTCCGCCCGCGTCATGCACTACGCTGTGTGCCCGTCCCGTCACCCATGTGTTAGGCAGGTGGAACGATGAGTCCCCGTCCGCGTCACGCGAAGACCAAACAGCCGCGCAGCTCCCGTACGTTGCTGCGCGCCGGACTGACCGTCACGGCGGCGGGCGCGGCCGTGCTCGCCGGGAGCGGGCTGGCCTCCGCCGACACGAGGATCACGGGGGAGGAGACGGGGCTGCCGATCGGCTCGGTCGAGACGGACGCCCTCGACGACCCCACCGGCACGTTGCAGCGGCAGCTCGACGCGGGGCTCACGTACTCCGTCGCCCCCGTCAAGGACCTCCAGCTCTACCCGCTGGCGGGCACCCCCGTGGACCTGCTGGCGAACTCGGTGGACACGCAGGTCGCGGACTTCCAGGGCGTCAGCACCGAGGCCGTCACCGGCCCGCTGTCCGAGGGCGCCTCGCTGCGCGAACTGCCCCTGCTGGGCCAGGTGGCGGACGTGCTCCCCGGCTGACGGGCCGACCGCCGGGCCGGGCCCGGGGCGCCCGTGGCCCCCGGCTCCGCCGGGCGTACGACTCCCGTGCCCCGTACGGCCGTTCAGCCCCGGGCGCGCCCGTGCCGGGGGTCGTTGGGCACATAACCAAGATGCGCGGGCACCGGGACCTCCCCGCCCGTGCCGTCGTGGAACGGCCGCAGCAGCGCGGGCAGTTGCGGCGGCCACAGCGGCTCCGCGCACACGGCCAGCTCCGCCGGGGTCCACCAGTGCCAGCGCAGGATGCCGTCCTCCGCGTGCGCCGCCGACAGGTCCCCCACCGGCTCCGGGCGCGCGCCCCGGGGCAGCCGCGCCAGATGGATCTGTTCCCACTGCCGTACGGGCACCCCCGCCCGCGTGTAGTCGTGCTCCCAGGTGCACAGCAGGGGGCCCGGCGCCACGTCCGTCCACCCGGTCTCCTCGCGCAACTCCCGCCGCGCGCCCGCCTCCGGCGTCTCGCCGGGCTCCAACCCGCCGCCGGGCATGGCCCAGTGGACGCCGACCTCCTCGTTGTCGTAGCGGAAGAGGAAGACCGCTCCCCGGTCGTCGAGCACGGCGATGCGGGCCGCGCGGCGAGGTGTCCGCACGTCCCTAGCTCCAGCCCTGCTCGGTGAACCGTGGGGCGCCGCCGTCCAGGTACGCCGCCAGCGCCGTACGAGACGACGGCACGAACGCGTCAGGGAGGGCGTCCTCCGGCGTCCAGCAGACCCGACTGTGCTTCTCCGGCTCGGTGTTGACCGGTTCGCCCGACCACGTGTGCGTCACGAAGACCGTCTGGAGGAAGCCGTCCGGGGCGTCCACCCCGCGCGCCGCGTGTGTCACGTGCGCCAGCCGCAGCGCGCCGGGGTCGGCCGACAGGCCGGTCTCCTCGCGCAGTTCGCGTACGGCGGTGGCCGTCAGCGGCTCGCCCGGCTCCTGCTTGCCCAGCGGCAGGTCCCACAGCCCCGGGGCGAACCGGGCGTCGGGGCCGCGCCGCAGCAGTACGATCCGCCGCCGCTCCCGGTCGTGCACGATGACGGCGGCGACGAGCCGTACGGCCGTGCCGTCCGCGAGCGGATGCCGTGCGGTCGACGGCAGGTCCCGGGCGTCGGGGCGCGGCGGCTGGGGCACGGGCGGTCCTCCTCGGGTACGGGCGCGGGCCCGGCCAGCGTACCGACGGCGTGGCCGCGCGGCGCCGCGTCCGGCGTCCCGACGGCCGCCGGGCGCCCGCGCGTCGGGCGTCACGCCGTCCGGCGGCGCAGCAGGAGCAGCGCGATGTCGTCGTGCCACTCCCGCGCGCGGGCCGGGGCGACGAGCGCGTCCGCGAGCGCGTCGAGCGACCCCGGCTCCGTTCCCGTGGGCACGTCCTCGCGCACCAGTCGCGTGAGGCGGTCGGCGAGGGCGCGCACCGACGCGTCGTAGTCCTCGCCGCGCCGCTCCACCAGCCCGTCGGTGTAGAGCAGCAGCGTCGCGCCGGGCGGCAGCGGGTACTCGGTCACGGGGTAGCCGTCGTCCGCGCCGTCCGGCCCGGCTTCCGCGCCGTCCCCGCCGTCCCGCTCACCGTTCGGGAAGCAGCCGAGCGGGATGCCGCCGGCCACCGGCAACTCCCGTACGCGGCCGTCCGGTTCGAGCAGCAGCGGCTGCGCGTGGCCCGCCCTGGCGAGGCGCAGCAGGCCGTTCCCGCCGGTCACCTCCACCGCCGTACAGGTCGCGAAGCGCTCCGTGTCCAGGTCGCACAGGATGCGGTTGCCGTGCCGGAGCAGCGCGCCCGGACCGATGCCCTGCTTCGCGTACGCCTGCATGGCGACCCGCAGGTGCCCCATCACGGCGGCGGCGGGCGCGCTGTGCCCCTGCACGTCCCCGACCGTGACCACGACGCCGTCACCCCCGGACGGCAGCACGTCGTACCAGTCGCCGCCCACCTCCAGCCCGTCCGAGCCGGGCACGTAGCGGACGGCGACGTCCAGCCCGGGGAGGTCCGGTACGCGGCCGGGCAGCATCAGGTGCTGCAACTCGGTGAGTTGCTCCCGCCGCAGGTCCAGCACCCGCGACCGGTCCACGGCCTGCGCCAGCACGCCCGCGGTCGCGTGGCAGAGCGCCTTGTCGTCCTCCGAGAAGCGGTGCGGGCGCGCGAAGCCGATCACGCAGATCCCCGCCGTGCCCTGGGTGACCACGGGCAGCGTCGCCCACGCCCGCAGCGCGCCGGTCGGCGCCGAACCCGCCGGGAAGGGGGAGTGGAACGACCCGGACGACGGCAGGAACGACGGCTGCCGCAGCAGCCCCGCCAGCAGCTCCGGCACGTCCGCCACCGCCCGCGCCTCGGCGCGCATCCGGTCCAGCTCGCCGTCCTCGAAGCCGTACGAGCCCGCCGGTTCGAAGGTGTGGCGCTCCCGTACGAACAGCGCGAGCGTACGGGCGCCGAGGACCGGGAGGACGCGGGCGGCGGCGGTGTCGATGACCTCCTGGGTGGAGAGGGCGTTGGTGACGCCCCGCGTCACACCGAGCAGGAACTCCCGGCGCGCCGCGTCCCGCGCCTCCCGCCGGTGCTCCTCCGTACGGTCCCGCACGATGCCGACGAGGCCCTGCGGTCGCCGCCGTACGTCCTGCGACACGCGGCCCTCCATCGCCAGCCGCCGTACCGCGCCCCCGGCGTGCACCGCGCGCGGCGACGCGGTGAACCGGCCCGAGTCGAGGCTCGCCGCCCGCGCCGCCTCGAACGCCCGCCGGTCGTCGGGGTGGAGCGCGGCGCGGAAGGTGCCGATGCGCTCGTCGAACTCGTACGGCCGTACGCCCAGCATCCGGCACAGCCGCTCGTCGCAGGTGATGCGGCCGGTGCCGAAGTCCCACTCGAAGAAGCCGATGTCGGCGCCCGTCATGGCGAGTTCGAGCCGCGTCTTGCGGGTGCGGCTGTCGATCAGGCTCAGGGCGCGGCCGAGGCGGGTGCCGCCGGGCGTCTCGACCGAGCCGCCGAGCGCCAGCAGGTGTTCGAGGCGGTGCGCGCAGGCCGTCGTGATCATGGTGGCGGCGACGACCATGGGTGGCGTGGGCGGTGTCCCGTCGGTCTGGAGGAGCGCGGCGCCCAGGCAGTGGTCGTCGACGAGGAGGGGGAAGGCGGCGAAGCCGTACGGCTGCCGGAACAGCTCCACGTGCGGGTAGTCCTTGCGGTACTCCCCGAAGTCCCCGAACACCGGCCGCCGCCACTGCACGGACTGCGCGGCGGGCAGCTGGGTGCGCGGGGAGACCGTACGGAAGCGCTCGGCCAGGTCGTCGGCGTAGCCGCGGACGGCGGCGAGGCGGAGCCAGCCGTCGTCGTGCAGGAGGTAGACGACGCCGTGTCCGCTGCCGAACCGCTCCAGACAGGCGTCGAGGGCGAGGCCGAGCAGCCGGGACGAGTCGGTGCAGGCGAGGACGCGGAGGGCGGCGCGCTGGAGGGAGGTGTACGGGCCCTCGAAGCCGCCGTCGGCGGCGTCACCCGCACCCGGGTCGGCACCCGCACCCGCGCCCGTACCCGCGCCGCCGCTCCCGGGCGTGACCTCGTCCGCCGTCCCGTCCGCCACCGGCACCAGCCTCGCAATCGGCCGCGGCCGACCGCGGCCGCCGCACTCGCCTCGGCGCCCCGCCCCGGCGGACTCCCCCTGTCGGAATCGCCGGGTTCGGCGGGGTTCATGCCATTGTGCACAGCGGTCGCGCGTCCGCACGACGCCCGGGACGCCACCGGTGTCCGGGCGCCGTGCGGAGGTGACGGGTCAGGCGCCGACCGGGTGCCAGACCGTCTTCGTCTCCAGGAACGGCAGCATCCGGTGCGTACCGGGGTCCGCCGACCAGTCCTCCTCCGCGGGCCGCGCCGGGTCCGCCGCGGCGGCGTCCGTACGCGCGGGCCGCAGCACCCGCTTCAGGTTGTCCGCCGCCGCGATCTCCAGGTCACGGGCCAGCTCGGGCCCGGCGCCGGTCAGGTCGATCGCGTTCACGTCCTGGTGCGCGGCCAGCGGGGTGCCCAGCTCGCCCGTACGGCCCGACAGCACGTTCACCACACCGCCCGGCACGTCCGACGTGGCCAGCACCTCCGCCAGGGAGAGGGCGGGCAGCGGGCGCCGTTCGGAGGTGACGAGCACGGCGGTGTTGCCCGTGACGATCACCGGGGCGAGGACGGAGACCAGGCCGAGGAGCGACGACTCCTGCGGCGCCAGCACCGCCACCACGCCCGTGGGCTCCGGCGAGGACAGGTTGAAGTACGGGCCCGCGACCGGGTTCGCGCCGCCCGCGATCTGCGTGACCTTGTCGGACCAGCCCGCGTACCAGACCCAGCGGTCCACGGCCGCGTCCACCCGCGCCGCCGCCTTCGCCTTCGAGACGCCCTCGGCCTGCGCCACCTCGGCGGTGAACTGCTCCCGGCGGCCCTCCAGCATCTCCGCGACGCGGTACAGCACCTGCCCCCGGTTGTACGCCGTGGCCCCCGACCAGCCGCCGAACGCCTTCCGGGCCGCGGACACCGCGTCCCGGGCGTCCTTGCGGGACGCCTGGGGGGCGTTGGCCAGCCAGTTCCCCTTCGAGTCGGTCACCTCGTACACCCGTCCGCTCTCGGACCGGGGGAACTTCCCCCCGACGTGGAGCTTGTACGTCTTCAGGACGCCGAGCCGCGCCGCAGCCGTGTCAGACATCGAGGTACGCCTCCAGACCGTGCCGACCGCCCTCGCGGCCGAACCCCGACTCCTGGTAACCGCCGAACGGCGAGGTCGGATCGAACTTGTTGAACGTGTTGGACCAGATGACGCCTGCCCGCAGCTCCCGCGCCATCCTCAGCATGCGCGAGCCCTTCTCCGTCCAGACGCCCGCCGACAGCCCGTACGGCGTGTTGTTCGCCTTGGCCACCGCCTCGTCCGGGGTGCGGAAGGTCAGCACGGACAGGACCGGGCCGAAGATCTCCTCGCGCGCGATCCGGTGCGCCTGCGTGACGCCGGTGAAGACCGTCGGCGCGAACCAGTAGCCCGTCGTGGGCAGTTCGCACGCCGGGGACCAGCGCTCCGCGCCCTCCTCCTCGCCCGCGCGCGCCAGCTCGGTGATCCGGGCCAGCTGCTCGGCCGAGTTGATCGCGCCCACGTCGGTGTTCTTGTCCAACGGGTCGCCCACGCGCAGGGTGGTGAGGCGCCGCTTGAGCGCGTCCAGCACCTCGTCCCGTACGGACTCCTGCACCAGCAGCCGCGAACCCGCGCAGCAGACCTGGCCGCCGTTGAAGAAGATGCCGTCGACGATGCCCTCGACGGCCTGGTCGACGGGGGCGTCGTCGAAGACGATGTTCGCGCCCTTGCCGCCCAGCTCCAGCGTCAGCCGCTTACGGGTGCCCGCGACCGTACGCGCGATCTCCTTGCCCACCGCCGTCGAGCCGGTGAACGCGACCTTGTCCACGTCCGGGTGCGCCACGAGGGCGGCGCCGACCGGGCCGTCGCCCGTGACGATGTTGACGACGCCCGGCGGCAGGCCCGCCTGACGGCAGACGTCCGCGAAGAACAGCGCCGACAGGGGCGTCGTCTCGGCGGGCTTGAGCACCACCGTGTTGCCCGTGGCCAGCGCGGGCGCGACCTTCCAGGCGAGCATCAGCAGCGGGAAGTTCCACGGGATGACCTGGGCGGCGACGCCCAGCGGGCGCGGGGCGGGGCCGAAGCCCGCGTGCGGGAGCTTGTCGGCCCAGCCCGCGTAGTAGAAGAAGTGGGCGGCGACCAGCGGGAGGTCGGCGTCCCGCGTCTCGCGGATCGGCTTCCCGTTGTCCAGCGTCTCCAGCACCGCCAGCTCGCGCGCCCGCTCCTGGAGGATGCGCGCGATCCGGAACAGGTACTTGGCGCGCTCGGCGCCCGGCAGCGCGGACCAGCGCGCGAAGGCGGCGCGCGCCGCCCGTACGGCCGCGTCCACGTCCTCCGGACCGGCCTGCGCCACCTCGGACAGGACCTCCTCGGTGGCGGGCGAGACGGTCTTGAAGACCTTGCCGTCGGCCGCCTCGCGGAACTCGCCGTCCACGAACAGCCCGTAGCTGGGCGCGATGTCGACGACGGCGCGCGACTCGGGCGCGGGGGCGTAGGCGAACGCCTCGGACGGGCCCCGGGGGACGGGTGCCTCGGCGCGGGGGGTGTCGGGTCGGGGTGCTTCGCGTGTCATCTGGCTCAGTCCACCGTCACGTAGTCGGGACCGGAGTAGCGCCCGGTGCTCAGCTTCTGGCGCTGCATCAGCAGGTCGTTCAGCAGGCTGGAGGCGCCGAAGCGGAACAGGTCCGGGGTGAGCCAGTCGGCGCCCGCCGTCTCGTTCACCAGCACCAGGTACCTGATCGCGTCCTTCGACGTACGGATGCCGCCCGCGGGCTTCACGCCGACCAGCGCGCCGGTCGCGGCGCGGAAGTCCCGTACGGCCTCCAGCATCAGCAGCGTGTTCGGCGGGGTCGCGTTGACGGCGACCTTGCCGGTCGAGGTCTTGATGAAGTCGGCGCCCGCCAGCATCGCCAGCCAGGAGGCGCGGCGGATGTTGTCGTACGTGGCCAGCTCGCCGTTCTCGAAGATCACCTTGAGGTGGGCGGCGCTGCCGTCGGGGCGTACGCACGCCTCCCGTACGGCGCGGATCTCCTCGAACACCGACAGGTACCGGCCGGAGAGGAACGCGCCGCGGTCGATGACCATGTCGATCTCGTCGGCGCCCGCCGCCACCGCGTCCCGGGTGTCCGCGAGCTTCACCGGCAGCGCCGCACGCCCCGCCGGGAAGGCCGTCGCCACCGACGCGACGTGCACGTCCGAACCGGCCAGCGCCTCGCGGGCGGTGGCGACCATGTCCGGGTAGACGCAGATCGCCGCGACCCGGGGGACCGTTCCGTCCGTGGGGTCGGGGCTGAGGCCCTTGGCGCAGAGCGACCGGACCTTGCCGGGGGTGTCGGCGCCTTCGAGGGTCGTCAGGTCGATCATCGAGACGGCCAGGTCGATGGCGTACGCCTTGGCCGTCGTCTTGATCGAACGGGTCGCGAGCGCGGCGGCGCGCGCTTCGAGGCCGACGGCGTCGACGCCGGGCAGGCCGTGCAGGTAGCGGCGGAGGGCGGCGTCGGACGCGGTCACGTCGGCGAACGCGGCGAACGGTGAGCCGGTCGCGGCCGGGTCTCCGGACGCGCGCGCGGGCGCGCTCGCGGAGGGGGCCGCCGCGGGGGTGGAGGGGGCTGAGGACATGGTCACCAGCGGAGCATATCTACACGCGTAGCGTCCTCTGAAGCGCGGAGTCGGAGATCGATGCCGGACCGCAACGTCCGGCATCCGGACGGTCGGGCACAATCGGCCCCATGACGAGCGAGCACCAGGGCCCCGAACGGCGCGAGAGCACGCGCGAGCGCGAGCGGGAGGAGCGGGCCGGTACGGCGGACGGGGTCGAGGCCGGTACGGCGGAGGGCGCGGACGGTCCGGACAGCCCGGACGCCGGGGAGGTCGCGGGTGAGGCCGGGGCGGAGGCCGGTGCCGTGCCGGCACCGCAGCCCGAGCCGCCCAAGTACGCCGAGCACGTCTACCGCGCGCCGTCCGCCATCGCCGGTGGCGTCGTCCTGCTCGCCCTCGCCGCCTGGCTGGGCACGGACGCGGTCCTCAACGGCTCCGGCCGCACGCCCGCCATCTCCCTCGCCGGGCTGCTGCTCTTCGTGCCGGTCGTCGTCGCGTACACCCTGCGCCCCGCCGTCTTCGCCAACACCGAGCGGCTGCGCGTACGGAACCCGCTGCGCACCATCACCGTGCCGTGGCCGTCCGTCGAGTCGCTCCAGGCGGGCTACACCAGCGAGGTCGTCGCGGACGAGCGCACGTACCAGCTCTGGGCCATCCCCGTCTCGCTCCGCGCCCGCAAGGGCGTCCAGCGCCACAACGCACGGGTACGGGCCGGGGAGCCGCCCGCCCGCGGCTTCCTCGGCATCGGCGGCCAGGCCGTCACCTCCGAGGCGGACATGGTCGAGCGGCGGGCCAGCTCCGACCAGGCGATCGACGAGCTGCGGGAGTTGGCGTTCCGGCACGCCGAGGACGGCGACGCGCCCGCCCCGGCGGGCCGGGTCACGGTGCGGTGGGCGTACGAGGTGCTCGTCCCGGCCCTGCTCGGCGCCGTGGCGCTCGCGCTCCTCGTCGGCACGCGCTGACACCTCGGCGGACGCGGCAGCGCGGGGCGCGTCGTACGGCGCGGGGCCGGACGCACGCGGGGCCGGACGCACCCGGGGGCGGGGCGTCCCCCGTACGCCCCGCCCCCGTGTCCTCGCGCGCGCCCGTGGTCCGGCGCGCGCCGCCCTCGACCGCCGGTCGTCAGATGCCCGCCGCCGCGCCCAGGTCCGCCTTCAGCGCCGCCAGCACCTCCGCGGCGCGCTCCCGCGCTGCGGGCAGCGCGGCGGCGTCCGCCACCGGCACGACCGCCTCCAGGTAGCACTTCAGCTTCGGCTCCGTGCCGCTCGGCCGTACGACGACGCGGGCCGCGCCGTCGCCCAGCCGGTAGCGCAGCCCGTCGGTCGGCGGCAGGTCGGGGGAGCCCTCGGTCAGGTCCTCGGCCGAGGCGACGGGCAGCCCCGCGAGCGTCGTGGGCGGGTTGGTGCGCAGCCGTTCCATGGCGGCGGCGATCAGGGAGAGGTCCTCGACGCGTACGGACAGCTGGTCCGTGGCGTGCACCCCGTGCTCCAGGGCGAGGTCGTCGAGCAGGCCGGTGAGCGTACGGCCCGACGCCCGCAGTTCGGCGGCGAGTTCGGCGACGAGGAGGGCGGCGGTGATGCCGTCCTTGTCGCGTACGCCGCTGGGGTCGACGCAGTAGCCGAGGGCCTCCTCGTACGCGTACCGCAGCCCGTCCACGCGGGCCAGCCACTTGAAGCCGGTCAGCGTCTCCTCGTACGGCAGCCGCGCGGCCATCGCGATGCGCTCCAGCAGCGACGACGACACGATCGTCGTCGCCAGCGCGCCCCGCGCCCCCTTGCCCACCAGGTGCGTGGCGAGCAGCGCGCCGACCTCGTCGCCGCGCAGCATCCGCCAGCCCGGTTCCGCCGCCGGGTCGGGGACGGCGACGGCGCAGCGGTCGGCGTCGGGGTCGTTGGCGACGATCAGGTCCGGGGTGGGGTCGGCGGCGCGCGCGGTGGCGTACGCGAGGTCCATCGCGCCCGGTTCCTCGGGGTTGGGGAAGGCGACGGTCGGGAAGTCCGGGTCCGGCTCGGCCTGTTCGGTGGTGGCGACCGGCGCGGGGAAGCCCGCCCGTACGAACGCGTCGTGCAGCGTACGCGCGCCCACCCCGTGCAGCGCCGTGTGCACGGTGCGCACGTGGCGCGGGGAGCCCTCGGTGAGCACCGTGCCCGTACGGTCCAGGTACGCCTCGACGATCTCCTCGCCCAGCGTCTCCCAGCCGTCGTCCGGCCGGGGCACCCCGGCGAGCGGGCCGACGGCGGCGATGGCGGCGGCGATGTCCGCGTCGGCGGGCGGCACGATCTGGGCGCCCTCGCCGCCGAGGTAGACCTTGTAGCCGTTGTCGCGCGGCGGGTTGTGGCTGGCGGTGACGGTCACCCCGGCGGCGGCGCCGAGGTGGCGTACGGCGAAGGCCAGCACGGGCGTCGGCAGCGGGCGCGGCAGCAGCGCGGCGCGCAGCCCGGCGCCGGTCATCACGGCGGCGGTGTCGCGCGCGAACTCGGCGCTCTTGTGCCGCGCGTCGTACCCGACGACGACGAGCCCGCCGCCCGCGCCGCTGTACGTACGCCGTACGTACGCCGCCAGCCCGGCCGCCGCCCGGATCACCACGGCGCGGTTCATCCGCATCGGCCCGGCGCCCAGCTCGCCGCGGAGCCCGGCCGTACCGAACTGGAGGGTGCCGGCGAAGCGGTCCACCAACTCCCCGGCGGCCGCGGCCTCCCCGGCGTCGGCCCGCTCGACCAGTCCGGCCAGCTCCGCGCGCGTACCCGGGTCCGGGTCCTCGGCGAGCCATGCGCGGGCCTGGGCGATGACATCGTTGTGCACGGGGGTTCCTGCCTCTCGAACGGTCCGGTCCGTACTACGGGGTCCGGGCCGCACGCGCTGCCCGGGACGACGGTCTTCCCGCTCAGATGCGGCCGAGCACCTGCGACAGCAGGGAACCCATGCGGCTGGCGGAGTCGCGGCCCGCCTGGAGGACCTCCTCGTGGCTGAGGGGTTCGCCGGTCATGCCCGCGGCGAGGTTCGTGACGAGGGAGATGCCGAGCACCTCGGCGCCCGCCTCGCGCGCGGCGATGGCCTCCAGCACGGTGGACATCCCGACCAGGTCGCCGCCCAGGGTCCGGAGCATGTTGATCTCGGCGGGCGTCTCGTAGTGCGGCCCGGTGACCTGCACGTACACGCCCTCCTCCAGGGAGGGTTCGATCTCCTGGCACAGGGTGCGCAGGCGCGGCGAGTACAGGTCGGTGAGGTCGACGAAGTGCGGGCCGACGATGGGCGACGCGGCGGTGAGGTTGATGTGGTCGCGGATCAGCACGGGCTGCCCGGCGCGCATGCCGTCGCGCAGGCCGCCGCAGCCGTTCGTCAGCACGATGGACTTGCAGCCCGCGGCCACGGCCGTACGGACGCCGTGCGCGACGGGGGCGACGCCGAGGCCCTCGTAGTAGTGCGTGCGGCCGAGGAAGAGGAGCGCGCGCTTCTCGCCCACCTTGTACGAGCGGACCTTCCCGGAGTGGCCCTCGACCGTCGGCCGGGGGAAGCCGGGCAGCTCGGTGACGGGGAACTCGTGCTCGGGCGCCCCGAGCACCTCGGCGGCGGGATGCCAGCCGGAGCCCATCACGAGGGCGACGTCGTGGCTGTCCACCCCGGTGAGCTCCCGGAGGCGGTTGGCGGCGGCCTCGGCGGAGGGGGTGCCGTGGTCTTCGGGAGTGCCCGATACGGGAGATGCGTTCACGCGCACGAGGGTAGCCTGCATGAGCCTACGCGCGTAGACGGGGTGATGGGGCAGTCTTGCGGAACGGCGGATTCCGGCCACCTGGGGCGCAGTTGACCCGGGAGCGCGCTGACGCACCGCCGGGTCCGTACGCCCTCCCTGGTCACGGCCGTCGCGCACGGCACACGCGGCCCGCCGGGCGGCCCTCTAGCAGGGGCGCTTGCGCAGCTCCGTCACGTAGTCGTGCGGGGCGCCCGCCGACTCGGCGGCGTCCGCGATCTCCCCGAGGTAGCGCGCGGAGGGGAGGCCGCCCTCGTAGCCGTTCAGGACGTAGCACCAGGCGGGTTCGTTCCCGTCCAGGGTGTGGACCCTGATCCGCATCCGGCGGTAGATGTCCAGGCCGACGCCCTCCCACCGGTCCATGGCGTCCTCGTCCATGGGCGCGATGTCGTACATGGCGACGAAGACCTGCGAGCGCGGCGCCTCGACCACGGTGGCCAGCGCGCCCTCCCAGCCCATGTGCTCGCCACCGAAGGTGAGGCGCCAGCCGTCCAGCCATCCGGTGCCGCGCAGCGGCGAGTGCGGAGCGCGGCGTGACATCAGCCGCGCGTCGAGGGTGCCGGCGTAGGCGGCGAAGAGCGACATGGGTCGAGAGTACGGGAGTGCTCCGCCGGGTTCACCGCACAGGACGTCGCGCGGGACGTACGCCACGGTGCGCGCGTGGGCGGAACCGACGCGTCCGGAAACCGGCGCACGGCCTCCCCGCGGGGGCGGGGCGCGGAACGCGGGACGTGTGGGGGACACTGGACAGGTGACTCGGATCGTGATCATCGGTGGCGGACCTGGCGGCTACGAAGCGGCGCTGGTGGCGTCGCAGCTCGGCGCGGAGGTGACCGTCGTCGACTGCGACGGCCTCGGCGGCGCCTCGGTGCTCACCGACTGCGTACCGTCGAAGACGCTCATCGCGACCGCCGAGGTGATGACCAACTTCGACTCCTCGCACGAGGAGCTGGGCATCCGGATCGAGGACGACACCCCGCCCATAGAGCAGGCCGCCCGCGTCGTCGGCGTCGACCTCGGCAAGGTGAACCGCCGCGTCAAGCGCCTCGCGCTGGCCCAGTCGCACGACATCGCCGCGTCCGTCACCCGTTCCGGTGCCCGCGTGATCCGTGGCCGGGGGCGGCTGGAGCCGAACCAGGCGCCGGACGGCTCCCGGCAGGTCGTCGTACGGGACGCGGAGGGCGGCGAGGAGAACCTCACCGCGGACGCCGTGCTGATCGCCACCGGCGGCCACCCGCGCGAGATCCCCGACGCCCGCCCGGACGGGCGCCGCATCCTCAACTGGACGCAGCTGTACGACCTGGAGGAGCTGCCGGAGGAGCTGGTCGTCGTCGGTTCCGGCGTCACCGGCGCCGAGTTCGCCGGGGCGTACCAGGCCCTCGGCTCGCAGGTCACCCTCGTCTCCTCGCGCGACCGCGTGCTGCCCGGCGAGGACCCGGACGCCGCCGCCGTGCTGGAGGACGTCTTCCGGCGGCGCGGCATGAACGTCATGGCGCGCTCCCGCGCCGCCTCCGCGAAGCTCGCGGGCGACGGCGTGGAGGTGACCCTCAGCGACGGCCGTACGGTCACCGGCACCCACTGCCTCGTCGCCGTCGGCGCCGTCCCCAACACCGGTGACATGGGCCTGGAGGAGGCGGGCGTACGGCTGCACGACTCCGGCCACATCCGTACGGACAAGGTCTCCCGTACGTCCGCACCCGGCGTGTACGCGGCGGGCGACTGCACGGGCGTGCTCGCGCTCGCGTCGGTCGCGGCGATGCAGGGGCGGATCGCGATGTACCACTTCCTCGGCGACGCGGTGGCCCCGCTGAACCTGAAGACGGTGTCGGCGAACATCTTCACCGACCCCGAGATCGCCACCGTCGGTTACTCCCAGGCGGACATCGACGGCGGCATCATGGACGCCCGCGTCGTGAAGCTCCCGCTGCTGCGCAACCCGCGCGCGAAGATGCAGGGCATCCGGGACGGCTTCGTGAAGCTGTTCTGCCGGCCCGGTACGGGAATCGTCGTGGGCGGGGTGATCGTGGCCCCCCGCGCGAGCGAACTGATCCACCCGATCTCGCTCGCGGTCGACAACAACCTGACGGTGGAGCAGGTCGCGAAGGCGTTCACCGTGTACCCGTCGCTGAGCGGCTCGATCGCCGAGGTGGCACGGCAGTTGCACAGCCGTAAGGGCGCCGACGGCTGAGCCCCGGCGAACCGGGCGCGTGGCTATACCACTTCGGCATCCGCGGTACGAACAATTTCCGATAATTGCCGCAAGGAGCTGAAAGCAGACGGTCGGGGGAGTTACTGTCAGTTCTGTGTTCGCTGCAGAACGTCGCCAACTGATCCTCGAAATGGTCCGCGCCAATGGAGCCGTTTCCCTCCGTGAACTAGCCCGGGTCGTCCAGACCTCCGAAGTGACCGTCAGACGCGACGTGCGGGCACTGGAGTCCGAAGGACTGCTCGACCGCCGTCACGGAGGCGCGGTGCTGCCGGGCGGGTTCACCCGGGAGTCCGGGTTCCCGCAGAAGTCGCTCGCCGCCACCGCCGAGAAGACCGCCATCGCGGAACTGGCCGCCGGTCTCGTCGAGGAGGGCGAGGCCGTCGTCGTCGGCGCGGGGACGACCACGCAGGAGCTGGCCCGTCGGCTCGCCCGCGTGGCCGGACTCACCGTCGTCACCAACTCCCTGCTCGTCGCCCAGGCGTTGGCGCACGCCAACCGGGTCGAGGTGGTGATGACCGGCGGCACCCTGCGCGGCTCCAACTACGCGCTCGTCGGCAGCGGAGCCGAGCAGTCCCTCCAAGGGCTGCGGGTGTCCCGGGCGTTCCTCTCCGGCAGCGGCCTCACCGCCGAACGGGGCCTCTCCACCTCCAACATGCTGTCCGCGAGCGTCGACCGGGCGCTCGTCCAGGCCGCGTCCGAGGTCGTCGTCCTCGCCGACCACGGCAAGCTGGGCACCGACACGATGTTCCAGACCGTGCCCACCGAGCTGATGACGCGCCTCGTCACCGACGAGCCGATGACCCACGACGACCGCGGGTCACGGGAGTTGCAGGCCCTGGCCGACCAGGGCGTGCAGATCAGCGTCGCGGGCGGCCCGGCGGGCGCCGGTACGGGCCCGGAGCGCTCGTACCAGCCGGGCGCCGCCCAGGGCCCCGGCCACGGCGGTCCCGGCGGCCACGCCGGGCACGGGCCCGGCGCGGGGCGCCGGGAGCCGCTGCCGGGGCAGCGCCGCAACCGGCCGCTGCGGAACGGCGGCACGGGCACGCCCCCCACGCTGCGGAGCGCGCCGACGCCGCCCTCGGCGCTGCCGGAGGGCTTCCGCTGACGGGCGGCGGCCGTACGGACCGCGCACCCGCGCCACGTACGGCCGCCCCCCGCCAGCACGTCGGCCGGGGACCGTACGGCGTACGGTCCCCGGCCGACAGAACGTTCCCGCCCGGTGGCGGTCCCGGCTCAGTCCTTGATCTCGCAGATGACCGAACCGGCCGACAGCGAGCCGCCGACCTCCGCCGCGAGGCCCTTGACGGTGCCCGCGCGGTGCGCGTTCAGCGGCTGCTCCATCTTCATGGCCTCCAGCACGACGACGAGTTCACCCTCCTCGACCTGCTGGCCCTCCTCGACGGCGACCTTGACGATCGTGCCCTGCATGGGCGAGGCGAGCGCGTCGCCGGAAGCGGCGGCGCCGCCCTTCTTCGCGGCCTTGCGCTTGGGCTTCTTGCCGCCGTTGGCGGGAGCGGCCACACCGGTCGACGCGCCCAGCGAGGCGGGCAGCGAGACCTCCAGGCGCTTGCCGCCGACCTCGACGACGACGACCTCGCGGCCGTCCGTCGCCTCGTCCTCGTCGGCGCCCGGCACGGCGAACGGCTTGATCTCGTTGACGAACTCCGTCTCGATCCACCGCGTGTGCACCGTGAACGGGTCCGAGGTGAACGCCGGGTCCACGACCACCGCCTGGTGGAACGGGATCGCCGTGGCCATGCCCTCGACCGTGAACTCCGCCAGCGCCCGCTTCGACCGCTGGAGCGCCTGCTCGCGCGTCGCGCCGGTCACGATCAGCTTCGCCAGCAGCGAGTCCCATGCCGGGCCGATGACCGAGCCGCTCTCGACGCCCGCGTCGAGCCGTACGCCGGGACCGGAGGGCGGCGCGAACGTCGTGACGGTGCCGGGAGCGGGCAGGAAGTTGCGGCCCGGGTCCTCGCCGTTGATGCGGAACTCGAACGAGTGGCCCCGCGGCTTCGGGTCGTCGTAGCCCAGCTCCTCGCCCTCCGCGATGCGGAACATCTCGCGGACCAGGTCGATCCCGGTGACCTCCTCGGTGACCGGGTGCTCCACCTGGAGGCGGGTGTTGACCTCCAGGAACGAGATGGTGCCGTCCTGCCCGACGAGGAACTCGCAGGTGCCCGCGCCCACGTAACCGGCCTCCTTGAGGATGGCCTTCGACGCGCGGTACAGCTCCGCGTTCTGCTCCTCCGTCAGGAACGGCGCGGGCGCCTCCTCCACCAGCTTCTGGTGGCGGCGCTGGAGCGAGCAGTCACGGGTGGACACGACGACGACGTTGCCGTGGGTGTCCGCGAGGCACTGGGTCTCGACGTGCCGGGGGCGGTCCAGGTAGCGCTCGACGAAGCACTCGCCACGGCCGAAGGCGGCGACCGCCTCGCGTACCGCCGAGTCGTACAGCTCCGGCACCTCTTCGAGGTTGCGGGCGACCTTCAGGCCGCGGCCGCCACCGCCGAAGGCGGCCTTGATCGCGATCGGGACGCCGTGCTCCCGGGCGAACTCGACGACCTCGTCGGCGCCCGACACGGGGTCCTTGGTGCCCGCGACGAGGGGCGCTCCGGCCCGCTGCGCGATGTGCCGCGCGGCGACCTTGTCGCCGAGGTCGCGGATCGCCTGCGGCGGCGGGCCGATCCAGGTGAGCCCCGCGTCGAGGACGGCCTGCGCGAACTCGGCGTTCTCGGACAGGAAGCCGTACCCGGGGTGGATCGCGTCCGCTCCCGAATCGGCCGCCGCGGTCAGCACCTTGGCGACGTCGAGGTAGCTCGCCGCCGGTGTGTCACCGCCCAGCGCGTATGCCTCGTCGGCGGCCCGGACGTGCGGAGCGTCCCGGTCCGGCTCCGCGTAGACCGCTACGCTCGCGATTCCGGCGTCCTGACAGGCCCGGGCAACCCGGACAGCGATCTCGCCGCGGTTCGCGATGAGCACCTTGCGCACGATGACTCCCTCCTGGAAACAAGGTGAGTTTAGGTATTGGTGACACCACACGCCGAGCGGCTCACAGGGGTGAGCTTGCCCACAGAGTGCGACCCCGGGGGCGGCTGCGTCCCCGTCATTCCTTGTCTCTACACGGTACGCCGGGTTTTGCGGGCTGCCCGCCGAACACCCCTGTGGCTAAGGTCTCCGTGGCGTAAAGCATGGTCATTCTGGTGCCGTTTGTGGAACCCCTACTAACGTCCCACGGATTCTTTAGGGTTCTGTCCAGGCACTTGCCGCCTCATTTACCCGTGAGTAGCGTTCCGTTGCCGCGCGAACGTGCTCGGCTGGCGAGAGAAATTAGGGGTGGGTCGGGGTGCCTCGGAGGCCCGTAGCGGCGGTCGGCGCGGCAGTGCTGATACTCGAAGCGCTGGGGATCGTGCTGGTCCACGTATTCCTCAGCATGGTCGTCGACGACCAGCAGATGTCCCTCGCGGGGCTCGCGCCGCGCTCGATGAGCGTCGCCACCGTCATCGGCGGCATTCTCTTCGGCGGCTATCTCCTCGTGTGCGCCGGGGTGTTGGTCCACATGGCGCTCCGCGACCGCGCGCCCCGCGACTTCCTCCGCATCCTGCTGATCAGCGCCGCCGTGGTGCACGGGCTGCTGGGCGCGTTCAGCATCGGGCTCGTCGGCTGGGCCGCGTTCCTCTTCATGATGCTGGTGCTCGGGCTGATCGTGTGGTCCCTCGTCGCCTACGGCGAGCGCGGCCGCGAGGGCGGTACGGGTGCGGGTGCGACGGTTGCGGACGCGGGTGACGGCGCGGCCGACGGCGACGCCCCCGGCCCCGCCGGGCCGCTCACCGGCCCGGCGCCCACAGGTCCGTGACGGCGACACCCACCTCCGCGAGCAACGTGCGCAGCAGCGGCAGGGACAGGCCGATCACGTTCCCGTAACTTCCCTCGATGCCGTCCACGAACGGCGCCGACAGCCCGTCCAACGTGAACGCCCCCGCCACGTGCAGCGGTTCACCGGAGGCGACGTACGCGTCGATCTCCGCGTCCGAGGGGACGCCGAAGTGCACCGTCGTCATGGCCGTGGCCGCGGCGCGCGCCCCGCTCGCCGTGTCCACCACGCAGTGCCCCGTGCACAGCACCCCGGAACGCCCCCGCATCGCCTTCCACCGCGCCGTGGCCTCCGCGGCGTCGGCCGGTTTGCCCAACGGCTCCCCGTCCAGCTCCAGCAGCGAGTCGCAGCCGACGACGAGCGCACCGGCGGCCTCGTCCCGAACGGCCACCGCGTCGGCCTTCGCCTCCGCCAGCACGCCCGCCAACTCCCTCGGCGTGTCCGCGTGCAGCGCGTCCTCGTCCACCCCGCTGACGATCACCTCCGGCGCCAACCCCGCCTGCCGGAGCAACCCCAGGCGCGCGGGTGAGCCGGAGGCGAGAACGAGACGGCGTGCGGGGAGCGGCGGTCGGCCGGTGCTGTCGATCATGCGGCCGATACTAGGCGGCGTCGTCCGCGGTGCGGGGCGTCAGCGCCCGCCCGCCGCCAGCAGGACGCATGAGAGGACGGCGACGGCGAGCAGCCAGCTCAGGCGCCGCAACATGGCCTGAGCGGCCCGGAGTTCCTCCGGCGGTTCGTCACGAGGGTCGGACCAGAGCATGCCCCCGATGGTGCGCCGGAAGGGGCGACGGCGCCTGAGTACCCGTACTCAAGCTCTTTCTGGGGCTCGGCTCGCTTCCGGGCGCTGGTCCCGGTGCCGACGCTCCTCGGCGCTGCGCTCGCTCGTCCCTCGCTCCCTTGACCTCGTCACTTTCGGCACCGGCGCGCCCCTCGGCTCGCTCAGGCGGGCCAGAACGTCGTGCGCCACGCCTTCGGGCCCGGGTGCGGGACCTGGGAGCGGGGGATGGTGCGGGCCGGGTCGGACCACTCGTCGGCCTCGGCCACCGTGTGGTCGCCCGCCACCGAAGCGGCGGCCCGCGCACGGACCACCGCCAGGGCGGCGGCCAGCTCCTCGGGGGTGGGGTTGCCGCGTACGACCTTGATCATGGTGTTGCCCCTCTCCGTGTTCCGTGCTTGCGGCGGCGGAACGGCCGCTCTAGAGCGGGATGTTGCCGTGCTTCTTGGGGGGCAGCTGCTCGCGCTTGGAGCGGAGCGTACGTAGCCCGCGGACGATGTGGCGCCGGGTCTCCGACGGCATGGTGACGGCGTCTACATACCCACGTTCAGCCGCGACATACGGATTGAGGAGCGCGTCTTCGTACTCCTCCGTCAGTTTCGCCCGCAACTCCTCGGTGCGTTCCGGCGATCCGGCCTCCGCGAGCGTCCTGCGGTGCAGGATGTTGACGGCGCCCTGGGCGCCCATGACGGCGATCTGGGCGGTGGGCCAGGCGAAGTTGAGGTCGGCGCCGAGGTGCTTGGAGCCCATGACGTCGTACGCGCCGCCGAACGCCTTCCGCGTGATCACCGTGATCAGCGGAACGGTCGCCTCCGCGTACGCGTAGATCAGCTTCGCGCCGCGCCGGATGATCCCGTCGTACTCCTGGTCGGTGCCGGGCAGGAAGCCGGGGACGTCCACGAAGGTGAGCACCGGCACGTTGTACGCGTCGCAGGTGCGGACGAAGCGCGCCGCCTTCTCGCTCGCGTCGATGTCGAGGCAGCCGGCGAACTGCATCGGCTGGTTCGCCACCACGCCCACGGAGCGGCCCTCGATCCGCCCGAAGCCGGTGAGGATGTTCGGCGCGAAGAGGGCCTGGGTCTCCAGGAACTCCCCGTCGTCCAGCATGTGTTCGATGACGGTGTGCATGTCGTACGGCTGGTTCGCGGAGTCCGGGATGAGGGTGTCCAGCTCGCGGTCCTCGTCCGAGGTCTCCAGGTCGGCCTCCTCGGGGAAGACCGGCGGTTCGGAGAGGTTGTTGCTCGGCAGGTACGACAGCAGCGCCTTGACGTACTCCACCGCGTCCTTCTCGTCGCCCGCCATGTGGTGCGCGACGCCCGACGTGGTGTTGTGCGTACGGGCGCCGCCGAGCGCCTCGAAGCCGACGTCCTCGCCCGTGACGGTCTTGATGACGTCCGGGCCGGTGATGAACATGTGCGACGTCTGGTCGACCATCACCGTGAAGTCGGTGATCGCGGGGGAGTAGACCGCGCCGCCCGCGCAGGGGCCCATGATCAGGCTGATCTGGGGGACGACGCCGGACGCGTGCACGTTCCGGCGGAAGATCTCCGCGAACAGGCCGAGTGCCGTGACGCCCTCCTGGATACGGGCGCCGCCCCCGTCGTTGATGCCGATCACCGGGCAGCCGGTGCGCATCGCGAAGTCCATGACCTTGACGATCTTCTCGCCGTAGACCTCGCCGAGGGAGCCGCCGAAGATCGTGAAGTCCTGCGAGTAGACGCAGACGGGGCGGCCGTCCACGGTGCCGTAGCCGGTGACGACGCCGTCGCCGTACGGCCGGTTGCGCTCGATGCCGAACGCGGTGGAGCGGTGCCGGGCGAACTCGTCCAGCTCCGTGAAGGAACCCTCGTCCAGCAGCAGGTCCACGCGTTCGCGCGCGGTCAGCTTCCCCTTCGCGTGCTGCTTCTCGACGGCGCGCGCGGACCCCGCGTGGACGGCCTCCTCCGCCCGCCGCCGGAAGTCCGCGATCTTGCCCGCGGTCGTATGGATGTCGGGGCTGGTCTCCTGCTCGGACACGGCCTTCGGCTCCTACTCGTCTCGGGGCTACTCGCTCGTAGGTTATCCGTGCGGCCCCGTCGCGTCGCTGCGGCGTTGGACACATCGCCGTCACCCGCCGGACACCCGCGGGGGCGTACGGGACGTACGCGTCGTACCGGTTCCGAGCCGTACGCCACCTCCCCGGACTAGGGTGTGGACGTATGACCCCGCAACCGCCCGACGGGCCGGGAAACCGCTGGTCCGACCTTGATCGGCCGCCGCTCAGCGCCGACGCGCTGCGCCGCGCCCTCGTGCGCGAGGGCGGCCTCTACACCTCCCTGGACGTGCTCGACGCCATCGGCTCCACCAACACCGAGCTGGTCGGGCGCCTGAGCGCCGGGACCGCCGCGCCCGGCGCCGTCGTCGTCGCGGAGGAGCAGACCGCCGGACGCGGCCGGCTGGAGCGCACCTGGACCGCGCCGCCGCGTTCCGGACTGTTCTTCTCCGTGGCCCTCCGGCCGTCCGCGCCCGTCGAGCGCTGGGGCTGGCTGCCGCTGCTGGCGGGCGTCGCCACCGCGACGGCCCTGGCCCGCGCGTCGGGCGTCGACACCTCCCTGAAGTGGCCGAACGACCTGCTGGCGGACGTCGCGGGCGACGAACGGAAGATCGGCGGCATCCTCGCGGAACGCACGGGCGACGACACCGTCGTGATCGGCATCGGCCTCAACGTCTCGCTGCGCGCCGACGAACTCCCCGTCCCCACCGCCGGATCGCTGGCGCTCGCCGGGGCGGACGGCACCGACCGGGACCCGCTGCTGCGCGCGGTGCTGCGGTCGCTGGAGGAGTGGTACGGGCGCTGGGACGAGGCGGACGGCGACCCGGGCGCGAGCGGCGCGCAGGCGGCGTACGCGGCGGGCTGCGCGACGCTCGGCCGCTCCGTACGGGTCGAACTGCCCGGCGGCGACGCCCTGACCGGCGAGGCCGTGGCGCTCGACGGCGACGGTCGGCTGGTGCTCGCCACGTCCGCGGGCGTGCAGCGGCCCGTCGCGGCGGGCGACATCGTGCACCTGCGCGGCACCGACGGCTGACGGGCGGTGGCGGAGACGTACGCGGGCCGGACCGGGTGTGGCCGAAGCAGAGTGAGCTGGCACACACCTGCCGTATTGTGGGCGTTCCGCAGACGGGAAGAGAACGGGAAGGTCTGTGCACAGGGACGACCGGACCTGGCAAGGGGCGGGCAGTGACCGTGGATGAGCCGGACCCTCCCGGCGACGGGACGCCCGCCGCCCCCCGGCAGGGCGGCACGGAGGACGACCCCAGCGCCCTGCGGATCGAGGAGCTGATCCTCGGCGCCCCGCGCCAGTACACCCCGTTCCAGGCGGCGCGCGCCGCCGGGGTGTCGATGGATCTGGCGTCCCGCTTCTGGCGCGCGATGGGCTTCGCGGACGTCGGCCAGGCGCGGGCGCTGACGGAGGGCGACGTGCTCGCCCTGCGGCGGCTGTCGGGCCTGGTCGAGGCAGGGCTGCTGAGCGAGCCGATGGCGATCCAGGTGGCCCGTTCGGCGGGGCAGACCTCGGCGCGGCTGGCGGACTGGCAGGTGGACTCGTTCCTGGAGAGCCTCACCGACCCGCCGGAGCCGGGCATGACCCGGAACGAGGTCACGTACCCGCTGGTGCAGCTGCTCCTGCCGGAGCTGGAGGAGTTCCTCGTGTACGTCTGGCGGCGCCAACTGGCCGCCGCCACCGGACGGGTCGTGCAGACCGACGAGGAGACCGTCGACCGGCGGCAGGCCATCGGCTTCGCGGACCTCGTGGGCTTCACGCGGCTGACCCGGCGGCTGGAGGACGAGGAACTGGGCGAGCTGGTCGAGGCGTTCGAGACCACCGCCGCCGACCTGGTCGCCGCGCACGGCGGGCGGCTGATCAAGGCGCTGGGCGACGAGGTGCTGTACGTCGCGGAGGAGGCGGGCACCGCGGCGGAGATCGGGCTGCGGCTCATCGAGACGTTGGGGAACGACGCGACCATGCCGGAGCTGCGCGTCGGCATCGCCTTCGGCACCATGACGACGCGCATGGGCGACGTCTTCGGCAACACCGTCAACCTGGCGAGCAGGCTGACGTCGATAGCGCCGAAGGACACCGTGCTGGTCGACGACGCGTTCCGCGCGGAGCTGACGGCGGCGGGCGACGCCCCCGAGTCGGAGAAGGAGAGCGCGGACCTCACCGGGTTCCGCTTCGCCCTCCAGCCGCTCTACCGGCGCCCGGTGCGCGGGCTCGGCGTCGTCGAGCCCTGGCTGCTCGGCCGCCGGGGCTAGCGCCGCCCCGTACGGTCGCCGCCCGGTCTCCCGCCGCCCCGCCGCGTACGCGATGATGCTGCGCAGCGCGAGTGCGTGAGCGACCGTTAACAGCTGAGGAGCGTGCGATGACGCGGTACGGCGAGTGGATCGAGGTCAGGACGGGGGCCGCGGACGCCGGTTCCGGCGCGGGCGCCGCCCACGTCGCGGAGCTGGTGCTCGACCGGCCCGCGGCGATGAACGCGGTCTCCACCGACCTGGCCCGCGCGCTCGCGGACGCCTGCGCGGACCTCGCGCGGGACACCTCCGTACGGGCCGTCGTGCTGACGTCCACGCACGAGCGCGCGTTCTGCGTCGGCGCGGACCTCAAGGAGCGCAACTCCTTCACCGACGCCGAGTTGGGCCGCCAGCGCCCGCACGCGCGCGCCGCGTACACGGGCGTGCTGGAGCTGCCCGTACCGACGATCGCCGCCGTCCACGGCTACGCGCTGGGCGGCGGCTTCGAGCTGGCGCTCTCCTGCGACCTGATCGTGGCCGACCCCAGCGCCGTGGTCGGGCTGCCGGAGGTGTCGGTCGGGGTGATCCCCGGCGGCGGCGGTACGCAGCTGCTGCCGCGCCGGGTGGGCGCCGCGCGCGCGGCGGAGCTGATCTTCAGCGCGCGCCGCGTGGACGCCGCCGAGGCGCACGGGCTGGGGCTGGTGGACCGGCTGGTCGGCCCCGGCGAGGACCGTACGGAGGCGCTGGCGCTGGCCGCGGGCATCGCCGCCCACTCGCCGGTCGGGCTGCGCGCGGCGAAGCGGGCACTGCGTACGGGCTGGGGCACCGACCTCCGGGCCGGGCTGGAGATCGAGGACGCGGCGTGGCGCTCTGTCGCGTTCTCCGGGGACCGGGCGGAGGGCGTGGCCGCGTTCAACGAGAAGCGGAAGCCGGAGTGGCCCGGGGAGTGACGGGCGGCGCGCGGCGGGGTCGGTCCGGGAGGTCCGGACGGGTCGCGGCGGCGCCCACCGTACGGCGCGTGCCGTAACGGCTTACGCCGCTTGCCGCGCGCGGGCGTACGACGGGTGGAATACCCGGCGCGCGTGACACGGCGGAGGGTACCGAACGCTTCTAGGCTGGGCACATGGGAGAGGACGCGCGGCTGCGGGCGGCGGTGGAACTGGCGCAGGCCATGGCGGTGGCCCACACGTCGCGGGAGGTCGCGTACGCGGCGGCAGCGGGTGCCCGGGACGCGTTGGGCGGCGCGTTCGCGGCGGTGTCCGTGTGGGAACGCGAACGCGGGCGGCTGCGCGTACTGGCGAACGCGGGCACGCTCGCGGACGGCGAGGCGCGCCATCCGGCGGACGAGTCGTACCCGGTGCACGACTTCCCGGAGATCACCGGCTTCCCGCACGGCGAACCGGTGGGCGACGACGGGACGCCCCGCGCCTGGGTCGAGACGGCGGCGGGCGGCGCGGCCGAGGACACGGGTACGGCGGGCGGTACGGAAGGAGGCCCGGCGGGCGCCCCGTACGCGGGTGGCGGGCGCGCGGAGATGCTGCGCAGGCGCGGGCGGGCGTGCTGCGTGGTCGCGCCGATCGTGCTGCACGGGCGCGCGTGGGGCGAGTTGTACGTCGCCCGGAACACCGACGAGCCCGTCTTCCGGCGCGACGACGCCGACTTCGCGGCCGTACTCGCCGCGATCATCGCCGCCGGGATCGCGCAGAATGAGCGGCTGGAGGAGGTCCGGCGGCTCGCCTTCACCGACCCGCTCACGGGCCTCGCCAACCGCCGCGCCGTGGACGCGCGGCTGGAGGAGGCGATGGCGCTGCACCGTTCCGAGGCCGCCGTCGTCAGCCTCGCGGTGTGCGACATCAACGGTCTGAAGCGGGTCAACGACGAGTACGGGCACGCCGCCGGGGACCGGCTGCTGGAGCGCTTCGGCTCGGTGCTGTCGCTGTGCGGCGCGATGCTGCCGGGCGCGCTGGCGGCGCGGCTCGGCGGGGACGAGTTCTGCCTGCTCGCGGTGGGGCTGCCCGCCGACGAGGTGGTCCGCGCGGCGGACGAACTGTGCCGCCGGGCCGGGCGGTTGGAGTGGGGCGAGGGGGTCGCGTGCGGGGTCGCGTCGACGGGCGATCCGATCGGGCCCGTACGGTCGGCGCGGCGTCTGTTCCGGCTGGCGGACGCGGCGCAGTACCAGGCGAAGGCGGCTCGGGCGGAGAAGCCGGTGGTCGCGGGGCGGGAGGGGCCGCGGGACCCGGTCGTGCGGCTGGCGGACACCCCGGCGCGGCCGGGCGGGGAGCGGCCGGGGGGTGAGCGGAGGCGGTTCCGGGGGAGCGCCCCGCGTTGACGAATCGTTTCGGCGGAGCGTCGTCCGTGGCGTCGGCGGATCGTTCCGGCGCCGCGCGGTCCGCTCCGTACCGGCCGTGACAGAACGCGATTCACTCTCTAGGGTGCCTGAATATGAATATGCATACCGTGGTGGTGGAACCCTCCGGCGCCAGCGCCGAGGACGTTCTCGCCGTCGCCCGGGGCGGTGCCCGGGTCGAGCTGTCCCGGGCGACGCTGGACGCCGTCGCCGCCGCGCGCGGACACATCGAGGACCTGGCCGCCAAGCCCGAGCCCGTGTACGGCGTCTCCACCGGATTCGGCGCCCTCGCTGTCCGGCACATCAGCCCCGACCTGCGCGCCCGCCTCCAGCGCAACATCGTGCGCTCGCACGCCGCCGGGATGGGCCCGCGCGTGGAGCGCGAGGTGGTGCGCGCGCTCATGTTCCTGCGGCTGAAGACCGTCTGCTCCGGCCGTACGGGCGTCCGCCCCGAAGTGGCGCTCGCCATGGCCGACGTGCTCAACGCGGGCATCACGCCCGTCGTGCACGAGTACGGCTCCCTCGGCTGCTCCGGCGACCTCGCGCCCCTCTCGCACTGCGCGCTGACCCTCCTCGGCGAGGGCGACGCCGAGGGCCCGCCCGCCGACGGGTCGGCCGAAGGTGCCGTACGGCCCGCCGGTGAACTCCTCGCCGAGCACGGCATCGCCCCCGTCGAACTGCGCGAGAAGGAGGGCCTGGCCCTCCTCAACGGCACCGACGGGATGCTCGGCATGCTGGTCATGGCCTGCGCCGACCTGGCACGCCTGCTGACCTCCGCCGACATCACCGCCGCGCTCACCATGGAGGCGCTGCTCGGCACGGACCGCGTGCTCGCGCCCGAGCTGCACGCCCTCCGCCCGCACCCCGGGCAGGCCGACAGCGCGGCCAACATGCTGAAGGTGCTGGCCGGTTCGGGCCTCACCGGGCACCACCAGGACGACGCCCCGCGCGTCCAGGACGCGTACTCGGTGCGCTGCGCCCCGCAGGTCGCGGGCGCCGTACGGGACACCCTCACGCACGCCCGTACGGTCGCGGCGCGCGAACTCGCCGCCGCCGTCGACAACCCCGTGGTGCTGCCCGACGGCCGCGTGGAGTCCAACGGCAACTTCCACGGCGCGCCCGTCGCCTACGTGCTCGACTTCCTCGCCATCGCCGCCGCCGACCTCGGGTCGATCGCGGAGCGCCGTACGGACCGGCTGCTGGACAAGAACCGTTCGCACGGGCTGCCGCCGTTCCTCGCGCAGGACGCCGGGGTGGACTCGGGGCTGATGATCGCGCAGTACACGCAGGCGGCGCTGGTCAGCGAGATGAAGCGGCTCGCCGTGCCGTCCTCCGCCGACTCGATCCCGTCCTCCGCGATGCAGGAGGACCACGTGTCGATGGGCTGGTCGGCGGCGCGCAAGCTGCGTACGGCCGTGGACAACCTGACGCGGATCATCGCCGTCGAGCTGTACGCGGCGGCGCGCGCCGTCGAACTGCGCGGCGCCGACGACGGGTCGGGCCGCGCCGCGCTGCCCGACCCCGCGCCCGCGTCGCGCGCGGTGCTCGCGGCGGCGCGTGCGGCCGGGGTGGCGGGCGCGGGCGGCGACCGCTTCCTGTCACCGGACCTGGCGGCGGCCGAGGAGTTCGTACGGAGCGGCGGGCTCGTCGCGGCGGCGGAGTCGGTGACCGGGCCGCTGGCCTGAGCACGCGGTACGGGCGGGCGTCCGGGGCGTGGTGCCCGGGGCGCCCGCCCGTACGTGGTGCGTGCGTTGGTACGTGCGCGCGTTGGCGCGTGCGGTGCCGGTGGTGGTGCGCGGTTACGCGGCGCCGCGCCGCCCGGCGCGTACGGCGAGCAGGCCGGTGAGCCCGACGGCGCCGGCGGCCGTCCCCACGAGGACGGACGTCGGCACACCGCCGGAGCCCTCCTCCGTCTCCCCGGCCGCTCCGTCCGTCCACTGCTCCGTGGAGCCGTGGTCGCGGTCGGAACCGGAACCGGAACTGGAACCGGGGTCGGGGTCGGACGCGGCCGAGGAGTCCGACGCGTCCGAGGCCGATCTGGCGTGTGTGACGGGCCCGTTGTCCGTGGCGGTGCGCACGTGATGCGTCGTGCCGGTCGAGTTGACGTCCGGTGAGGTGTCCGCCGACGGCAGGAACGCGACGGCGAACAGCGCCCCCGCCGCGACGACCGCGGTGGCCAGCGGCCTGCGGTGAGCGGCTGCGGTGGGCGGTATGGGCACGGGGAGCCCCCTAGCTGCGAGTAGGCAGTGCGGGGGCCGATGTTAGTGATACCGCGCGGCAGGGCAAAGGCGCGGTGCCCCGAGCCGCGCGCCCCCGCGGCCGAACGGGCCCCCGTACGCTCCGCATATGCCACATGTGCCGTCCGTGAGCGCCGGACCCGTCCCGTGATGTCGTACATGTGTGGTATGTCGGCGCCGGGAAAGTGTGACATGGGCGACGTCGCGCAAGTGCGGCGCGAGGTGTAGCCGGGGGACGACCGGGCACGCGATCCGGAGTCCGGAACGGCCGTCGCCCGTCTCCGACTCCGCGAACCCCCGCGGTCCGCGGGTCACGATCTGGTGTCCTGCCCCACACTTTGCGCCGAGGTGGAACGGATCACAGCGCCGCTGCGTATTGATGGGTACAGCTGGGATACGCTTGTCCGGTTTTCGCCGGTACGGGGTGTACGGCGGCAGGGGTTCTGGGACTCTTGGACTCGGCAATCAGATGGGGAAGTGTGTGATGAAGGTGGGGAAGCACCGCAGGGCCGTGACGGCGGCGGCGATGCTGCTGAGCGGTGCGCTGGCACTGACCGCCTGCGGCGGCGACGACGGTGACGGCGACGGGGGCAAGGACGGCAAGGACAAGTCCAACTCCCAGAGCAGCGCTGACAAGGCGGCCGCCGAGGAGTCGTCCGACGCGCGAATAACCATCGATCCCAAGGACGGCGAGTCCGGCGCGAGCATCAACTCGGGCGGCAAGGTCGCGGTCAAGGACGGCAAGCTCACCGACGTCACCATGACGGCCGCGCAGTCCGGGACCGAGATCCCGGGCGAGATCGCCGGTGACGGCACGTCGTGGAAGCCCACCGGTGCCCTGGAGCGGGCCACGCGGTACGTGATCAAGGCCGTGGCGGAGGACGGGGACGGCCGCGAGGCGCACGAGACCTCGACGTTCACCACCGTCTCCCCGGAGAACAGCTTCATCGGTTACTTCACGCCGGACGACGGCAAGACCGTCGGCGTGGGCATGCCAGTGTCGATCAACTTCGACAAGCCGGTCACCAACAAGAAGGAAGTCCAGTCGGCGATCAAGGTCGACACCACGAGCGGCCAGCAGGTCGTGGGGCACTGGTTCAGTGACACCCGGATCGACTTCCGCCCCGAGGACTACTGGAAGTCCGGCTCCAAGGTCACGGTCGACCTCGCGCTGGACGGCGTGGACGCCGCCGAGGGCGTCACCGGCGTGCAGGACAAGGAGTTCTCCTTCAACGTCGGCCGTTCGCAGGTCAGCACCGTGGACGCGGAGTCCAAGAAGATGACCGTCGTCCGCGACGGCAAGACGGTCAAGACCGTGCAGATCTCCGCGGGCAACGCCGAGAACCCCACGTACAACGGGGAGATGGTGATCTCCGAGAAGTACAAGGAGACCCGGATGAACGGCGCGACGGTCGGCTTCACGGACGACGACGGCAAGGGCGAGTACGACATCAAGGACGTACCGCACGCCATGCGCCTCTCCACCTCCGGCACGTTCATCCACGGCAACTACTGGGGCGCGGACTCGATCTTCGGCTCCGTCAACACCAGCCACGGCTGCGTGGGTCTGAACGACGTGAAGGGCGCGGGCGACTCCAAGCAGGACGGCGCCTGGTTCTACGAGAACTCGATGATCGGCGACGTCGTCATCGTCAAGAACTCGCCCGACAAGGAGATCAAGCCGGACAACGGCCTCAACGGCTGGAACATGTCCTGGTCCGAGTGGCAGGCGGGCTCCGCGGCCTGATCCGCGAGGGCGCCGACGTACGGCCCGACCTGACGGCGCCGACGTACGGCACCGGCGCACAGCGCGTACGGGAGGCGGGGCACGGGAGTCGACTCCCGTGCCCCGCTTCCCGTTCGTGCCTGTGGACTCCTGCGTCCGTGGCCGTACGTGTCAGTGGCCCGCCAACGCGCCGGTGTCCCGCGCGAACTCCCGCAGGAACGCGTCGTCGAACGCGTGCAGGTCGTCCGGCTTCCGGCTCGTCACCAGCGTGTTGGAGCCGCCCCGGCAGACGAACACCTCCTCGTCGACCCAGGTGGCGCCCGCGTTGCGGAGGTCCGTCTGGAGGCTCGGCCAGGACGTGAGCGTACGGCCGCGTACGACGTCCGCCTCGATCAGCGTCCACGGCGCGTGGCAGATCGCCGCGACGGGCTTGCCCGCGTCGAAGAAGCCCTTCACGAACCGTACGGCGTCGGCGTCGGCGCGCAGCGCGTCCGGGTTGGCGACGCCTCCGGGCAGCACCAGACCGTCGTACTCGTCGACGCACGCGTCGTCCACGGTCTGGTCCACGGCGTACGTGTTGGCCTTGTCGAGGTGGTGGAACGCCTGCACCCGGCCCTCCGTCGTGGAGACCAGACGCGGGGTTCCGCCGCTCTCGACCACCGCTCGCCACGGATCGGTGAGTTCCATCTGTTCGACCCCCGCGGGGGCCACGAGAAAGGCGATCTTCACGATCGTCACTCCTCTCCGGCTCGTCAGGCTGCGGTTTCCGTCGGTGGCGGGTGTCCCGTACGCGCCAGGTCATGCACACGAACGTCCCCACCGGCCCGGCGGCCGGGCGTACGGTGACCGCGGCGGGGGCGCGGAGCGCGGGTGAGAGGGGTTCGGGGTGGCGGAGCGTACCGACTGGACGGCCGTGTTCGACGACGGCTACACGCGGCAGCGGCGGCGGGACACGCGGCGGCGGGTGTGGCGGGAGGTGTACGGCGACGAGTACCCGGAGGGTGCCGACCCGTACAGCTACACGACGCGCACCGAGCTGGCCCGTATCGCGGCGGAGGTCCGCGTCGGGCGCGGCGGGCTGCTCGTCGACCTGGGGTGCGGGCGGGGCGGCACCGGGCTGACGGTGGCGGCGGCGCTGGCGGGCGCGGGTACGGCGGGTGCGCGTGCCGGTGCGGGTGCCGGTGCCGGTACGACGGGTGCGGGCGGGGCGGATACGGATACGGGTGCGGACGTGCGGCTGCTCGGGCTGGACATCTCCGAGGTGGCGCTGCGCGAGGCCCGTACGGCCGTGGCCCGCTTCCCCGGCCTGGACCCCGCCCACGTCACCTACCGGCGGGGCGAGTTCGCGGCGACGGGGCTGCCGGACGGCGCCGCGGACGCCGTGATGAGCGTCGACGCGCTGACCTTCGCCCCCGACAAACAGCGGGCGCTCGACGAGGTGTTCCGCGTCCTCGCCCCCGGCGGCCGGGCCGTCTTCACCAGCTGGGACTACGACCGCACCCCGGACGACCGCCCACCCCAAGTCCCGGACCACCGGCCGCTGTTGACGCGCGCGGGCTTCACCGTACGGGCGTACGAGGAGACCCCGCACTGGCGGCGGCGGATGCGGGCCGTCAGCCACGGCCTGATCGCGCACCGCGACGGGCTCGCGGCGGAGGAGGGGCCGGAGGCGGCCGACGCGGTGGTCGCCTCGGTGCGGCACCAACTGGCGTACCAGATCCCGCTGATGTCGCGCCGGGTGCTGGCCGTCGCCGAACGGCGGCCCTGACCACCGCGCCCGACCGCCCGCCACCCGCCTCCGTGCGCACCGCGCGCTGCCCCCGCAGTGGTCGTCAAGGCCCGCCCAGTGGCGGTGAGTTGGCGGGCGATGAGCCTCCAGGCGCTGAGCGGGGCCGGGCGGTGTGCCCGGAGGACCCCGGCGGCGGATGGAGCGACTTCCTGTGGGCGTACGCCGGTACGAGCACGTCCGGTGGACCGCGCTCCCGGACGCGCTGGCGGACGCGGGCGGGGCGAACCGGACTTCACGCACCAAGTCTGAGGAAACACCTGCCCGTTGGGCGCGGGCGCCGGGGCGCGGGGGAGTGACGGGTAGACCTCGGAGCGTAGGCGACGGAGGGCGCCGCCCCGCCCCCACCTGGAAGGAGACCTCCATGTCGCGAACGGGACGCGGACCACGGCACCGCGGTCGGCTCCGGCGGGGACTGACGGGCGTCGCGGGCGGCCTGCTCGTCCTCGGCAGCGTGTCCGCCACGGCGTACGCGGGGGAGTACGCGCCGGAGCCCGCTCCCTCGTCGGAGCCGGACGGGGAGCACCGGGCGAACGCCGAACTCCTCGGCGCCTGCGCGGTCCCGCCCGAACACGACCCCGCGATCATCGACACCGTCCACCAGGTCGCCCTCGACCACCAGGTCACCCCGAAGGTGCTGCTGGCCGCCTTCGAGGCGGGCTGGGTCGAGTCCCACATGCACAACCTCGACTGCGGCGACAAGGACTCCCTCGGCGTCTTCCAGCAGCGCCCGAGCGCGGGCTGGGGCACGCCGGAGCAGATCACGGACCCGGTGTACGCGACGGCCGGATTCCTCGAACAGGCCGTCCGCAACGACGCCCGGAACCCCGCCTACACCCCCGGCCAGCTCGCCCAGAGCGTCCAGCGCTCGGCGTTCCCCGACCGCTACGACCAGAGCGAGGCCAAGGCCCGCGAGCTGATCGCGATCGCCGGACGGACGGCGGGCACGCGTACGGCAGCCGGTACCGCCGCGCGTACCTCCGGCTGAGCCGCGCGCGTCGACCGGCCGCCCGTACGTACGGGCCGGGGCGCGCGCCGTTCAGCTCCCGCCCGGCCCGCGCTGCTGCCCCCGGTCCGGCCCCGGCGCCGTCCGCCAGAACTGCCGCTTGTCCACCTCCCGTACGAACACCCCGAGCCGCGCCAGCTCCTCGCGCAGCTCCCGCGCGTCCGCCGTGTCCGCGCCGGACTTCCGGAGCGTACGGTCGCGCGCCCTGAGCAGCGGGTCGGCGCCGGCGGGCAGCCCGGGGGCGTCGGGGACCCAGCGCCGGAACGCGTCGCGGTACGGGTCCTCGGCGGCCCAGCGGTAGCCGTACGAGGTGAACGCCGCCGCCAGCCGGCCCGCGTCCAAGTCGCACTCCTCGCGCGCCAGTTCCTCGCCCTCGTGGCCGAACACCACGAGCTGCTTACCGTCCCGGCACACCAGGCCGATCCGTTCGCGCGGGATGTCGCGCGACCTGTCCTCCCTGGTGAGGACGGTGCGTTCGGCCGACACGGACAGCGACAGCTCGTGGTGCAGGATGACGGCGCCGCCCAGCAGCCCCACCACCCCGCCCGCGCAGAGCGCGCCGACGGTGAGCCACGGCTGCGGCACCGAGCCCAGCAGCTCCAGCGGCCTCTCGAACGGGATGAGGGGGATCTCCACCAGCCGGTCCGCGAGCAGCGTCACCGCCCAGGCGAGTCCGGCGCCGAGCACGGTCAGGGCGTACGCGATCCAGTGCGGCTGCGCGAGCCGCGTGACCCCGCCGCGCTCGGTGCCACCGCCCGTACCCGTACCCTTGCCCGGGTCGGCGTCCGGTCCGGCCGTACGTGGCCGCTCCGGCTCCGGGCCGCTCGGCCCCCGGTTCTGCGGCTCCTGGTCCCTCGTCATGATCGACACTCATCCGTCTCCGGCTCGGCGCGTGCTGCGGCCGGTCGCGTCCGGTGTTCCGGCGCGTCCGGTGTTCCCCGTCGAACGTAGGAGCCGTGCGCCGCGCGGACCATCGGCCGGGAGCAGCCCGCCGGGTGCCGAAAGTCGTACGCGCGGGCCGCGCCGTCATCCGAAGGTGAACCCGCACGGAGGTGAACCCGCACGGCCCGTGCGCGGACCCGAACTCCCGCGCCCCGTATGCCCCGACCCGTACCGGCCCATGGTGGTGCGGGCACCGCGTGCGCGCCGTAGGGTGTCCTCTCCCCGAGCCGCAGGAGCCGCCGCCGTGACGTGCCCGCCCCCTCGTGACCCGCGCGCCGACGGCACCTCGCGCCGCCGCTTCGGACGGCTGGCCGCCGGACTCGGCCTCGCCACGGGCGTGGCCGCCACCTCGGCGGGCGCCCGCGCCACGGACACGTACGGCGTCACGGAGACGTACGGCGTCACGGACACGTACGGCGGAGGGGGCGGCGCGAGGAGGGGCGCACCGTACGGCGCGGGCGGCGACCCGCAGGCGCACTACGCCCACGCGCGCCGCCTCGCCGGGAACGACCCCGTCCTGCGCGCCATCATGACGGCGCTCACCCCGGACTACGAGCTGCCCCGCCCGCCCGCGCAACCCCCGCTGCGCCTCTTCGACAACCTCGTGCTGCTCAGCGCCGGTTGGGTCTCCGCCCTGGCCGTGCTCACGGACGACGGCATCGTGCTGCTCGACGCCCTCGCCACCCCGGAGGAGGCCGAGACGGTGCTGCTCCCCGGCCTGCGGGAGGTGGGCGCGGACCCGGCGGCGATCCGGTACGTCGCCGTCACCCACGGCCACCCCGACCACTACGGCGCCGCCCGCCACCTCGCCGAGCGCTACGGCGCCCGCGTCCTGATGTCCCCCGCCGACTGGGACCTCGTCGCCCGCACCGGCCCGGCGCACGCCCCCGTACGCGACCTCGACCTGGCCGACGGGCAGCGGCTCACCCTGGGCGGCACCACGATCCGCTTCCACCACACGCCCGGCCACACGCCGGGCACCGTCTCACCGATCCTTCCCGTACGGGCGGGCCGCGAGCGCCGTACGGCGATGCTGTGGGGCGGCGCCAACCCGCCGGAGAGCCGTGCGGAACTGGCCGCGTACCTGGAGTCCCTGCGTACCTTCCGGCACCGGATGCGGCTCGCGGGCGTCGACGTGGAACTCTCCAACCACCCCAACGACCACGGGCTCGAACGCGCCGCCCGACTCCGCGCCGACCCGTCCGGGCCGAACCCGTTCGTGCTCGGCCGCCGCCGTACGGACCGCTTCATGGCGGTCATGACGGCGATGCTGCGCGGCCGGTACGCGGCGGCCCCCGCGCCGGGCCGACCGGCGGCGCCCTGACCGCCACCTCACCTCCGGCCCGGCCGGCGCACGTACCGCCCCGACCGGTGTACGAGGGGCGCCCGGCGGGTGCCGTACGCGCGTCGGGCCGTCCCGCCGGTACGGCGTCGTCTTTCCCACGCCCGACGCGGACAACCGATCGGCCCGGACCTCCGTCCTCCCGTACATGGCAGACCCCACCTCGGAAGCACCGCGCGGCCCCCTCGCGGAACCGTTCCCCGAACCGTCCGCCGGGCGGCCCACCCGTGGCCCCGCCCCGTCCGGCGGCCCCGGCGCCCGGCCGTACCACGGGCCGAACCGTGGGCCGTACTGCGGACAGGGCGCCACGCCGTACGCCCTCGCGGGCTGCCAGGGCACGCCGGTCGGCGGGCACCCCGCGTGCCTGGCGCACCTCGACGAGGCCGACCGCGCCGCGTACCTCGCCGCCCTCACCCCCGGCGCCGACCTCGACCACCGCGGCACGCCGTTCACCCAGGCCCTGCTCGACCGGCTGCTCGCCGCCGTCCACGACGACGCGGAGCGTCGTCCGCGCACCGGCGCCGCCTCGTTCGCCGGGGCGGTCTTCGCGGGCGACGTGGACTTCCGCGGTACGGCGTTCACGGGTGCCGCCGACTTCGACGACGCCACGTTCACCGGCCGCGCCGACCTGCACGGGACATGGTTCGGCGCCGCCGCCCACTTCACGGACGCGCGCTTCGGCGGCGCCGCCGACCTCGCGGGCGCGGCCTTCCACGGCGAGGCGCACCTCGGCGCGCGGTTCGGCGGTGACGCGCACTTCGGCGGCGCGCAGTTCGGCGCCCGCGTCCGCTTCGACCGGGCCCGCTTCGGCGCGGCGCGGCGGCTGGGGCCGCTGGTGTGCGGCGGCACCGTACGGCTCGACGGCGCCGAGTTCGGCGCGCCCGTGACGGTGGAGATCGCGGCGGCGGGCGTGTCGTTCCGGCGTACGCGCTGGGAGGCCCCGGCGGCGCTGCGGCTGCGCCGCGCGACCGTCGACCTGGCGGGCGCGGTGTTGGAGCACCCGGTCACCCTGGTGACGTACCCCCGCCCGTTCACCGGTCCGCTGGGCGACGACATGGGGGAGGAGCCGCTGGCCGACCGGGACGCGCAGGTGCACGTACGGTCCCTCGACGGGGTGGACGCCGCCCGGCTGACCCTGACGGACGCGGACCTGACGGGCTGCCCCCTCACGGGCGTCGTCCACCTCGCGGACCTCCGGCTGGAGGACACGGCGGAACTGCGCGCGCTGACGGGGTGAGGGCGGCGGAGGGGCGTGCCGATCGGCGGCTCACGGGGTGACCGGCTCACGGGCTGGCCGACTCACGTGCTCACGGGGCTCGCCGGAAAGCATGCGGCGATGGCGGACAATTCTGGCGCCGACTTGCTGTCACGGCACGGGGGTTCCGGATTCCGCCGCCGGTCCTACGCTGCGTGCGCATGGACCTCACCACGGCGCTGGCCCTCTTCGGCGCGGTCACCGGTGCCGGGAGCCTCGGCTGGACGATGTGGAGCCACCGCCTCACCGGCGGGCGCGTACGGGTGTCCGCACAGCAGATCCGCGTGGACGACCACTGGCTGATCACCACCAGCGTCACCAACACGGGACGGCTCGACGTGGAGGTGATCGGCTACATGGTCTGGCTCCACCACCACAACAACCGCCTGCGCAGGCCCCGTTGGCGACTCCGCCTGGGCAGGGACCTCGGCTTCCGCGAGGCGTGGACGACGACGTCGGCGTTCCACCCCTCGGTGGTGATCACGGCGCCGGTGTCCTTCGACGTGGATGACGAGCACCACGAGTTCCCGTACGTCCTCAAGGCGGGCACCGTCTCGCACCTGCCGGAAGTCATTTTCGAGGCGCTCGACTTCGTCTCCGGCAGGCTGCGCGTCGCCGTACGGTTCGGAGCGCACCGTCCGATCGAGGAGCCCGTACGCGACGCCGGCGCCCTCCGGCCCCGGTCCTCGACGGCCTCAACGACGCCCACCCGGGCCCGTGGTCGATCCGCCTCGGCCGCGGCCAGCCCTGCCCTCGGCCCCGCCGGGTCCGTGCTCCCAGGTCCTGTCGTGATCCTAGGGTCTGCCCATCGGCAGCTCGGAGATGCCCGGGCTCCGCCGCATCGTCTGCCGCGTCTCGTACAGGCCCGCCGACGCCGGACACGACGGCGCCCAGCACGCCGAGCACGGTGCTGACCAGGGCATTGGTGGAGGGGCCGTGCCGCGGAACGCAGCCGGGTCGTGCCTGCCCGGTCACCGCTTGTGAGGAACGCCTTCGGCCGGGATCTGCGTTCAGAGCTCCTCGAAGGGCGGGATGATCCGTACGACGACGATCAGGCCCGCACGCGGGAAGGAGAACCATCCTCCCGCCGCGTCCATGCGCCGTAGTCCGCCCGGCCGGGGGCGTCGCCGAAGTCGCTCACATCCACGCCCGTCGCGGCCAGTTCGACGAGCTGCGAGGTCAGACGTTCCACCTCCGACACCACGTACGTCGGCACCCCGCCGGCGACGTGGGCGTGGTCCGGGTCGTACTCCCAGCGCCAGCCGCCGCTCACCGCGGCGTCAGCGCGAGCGCCGCGTGGGCCTCGTCGAGGAGGCGGCCGATCTCGGACGCCGCCTTCCGCGCCTCCGACGCGTAGCCGGACGCCGCCAACTCCTCCCAGTGCCGGAGTCTTGCGGCGAGGTCCGGCTGTCGCTGGATGTGGACGTAGACGGCCCACTGCGCGATGAAGCGCTGCAACGGCGCGAGGTCCGCTCCCTGCCGGGACTGGTCCGCCGCTTGGTCGAGCTCGCGGGTGTAGGCCGGGAGCGAGGCGGGCGCGATCTGCGCCAAGGCCTGGCGCAGACCGGACACGGTGGCGGGCGGCTCGGGCACGAGAGGCTGCCCGGCGGCGGAGGTCAGGGCTTCTCCCATGGGTGAGAGTGTGCTGCCTGCGGCCAGCGTACCGAGTGGGATCAGCCGTCCGCCGCCCGAACGGGTGACGCACCCGTCACCTGCCGGGGCCGGTGCTACCCCTCCGCCGGGGCCACGCCCACGGGGCAGCTCACGCCCGTGCCGCCGATGCCGCAGTAGCCCGAGGGGTTCTTGTCCAGGTACTGCTGGTGGTAGGGCTCCGCCGGGTAGAAGGTCCGGGGCGCCGCCGGGAGGATCTCCGTGGTGATCTCGCCGTAGCCCGAGTTCGCGAGGACCTTCTGGTACGCGTCGCGGGACGCCTCGGCCGTCGACTGCTGGGACGGGCTGTGGGTGTAGACCGCCGAACGGTACTGCGTGCCCACGTCGTTGCCCTGGCGGAAGCCCTGCGTCGGGTCGTGCGACTCCCAGAACAGCTTCAGCAGCGCTTCGTACGAGACCTTCGCCGGGTCGAAGACGACACGGACCGCCTCGGTGTGACCGGTGAGGCCCGAGCAGACCTCCTCGTACGTGGGGTGCTCTGTGTGGCCTCCCTGGTAGCCCACGAGGGTCGTCCACACGCCCTCCGTCTGCCAGAACTTGCGCTCGGCGCCCCAGAAGCAGCCCAGCCCGAAGTCGGCCGTCTCCAGGTGCTCCGGGTACGGGCCGAGCAGCGCGTTGCCCAGGACCGTGTGCCGGTCCTCGACCGCGTACGTCGGGGCCGGGCGGCCCGGCAGCGCCTCGTCGGGCGTCGGGAGGTGGGACTTGTGGCGGCCGAAGATCATGGTGGCTCCCGTGGGGCGTACGGAAAGGGCAGCGTCCGTTCAACGAGCGTGCCGCGCCCCGAATTCCCCCGCCGCGCCGCGGAACGGCGGGAACGTTCCCGAACGCCCCGGAACGGTCGCGGACAGCCGGGAACGGTCAGGAACGGCCCGGAGCGGTCCGGTCCGTGCGCGGTCCCGCCGGGGTGGTCAGTCCGCGCGCTCGGTCTTGTCGGCCGTCACCCGTTCCGCGTCCGCGGTCTCGGCCGCGTCCCGGCCGGAGTCGCCCGCCGCCGCGTCCCCGTTGGACCCGCCGCGAGGCTCCTCCGGCGTCTCCTCGAAGTCGATCTTCTTCATCTCCTTCGTCATCGACTTCATCAGCATCCACACCGCGAGACCGATGACCGCGAAGACGATGAAGCCGAGGACACCGGGCGTCACCTTGTTCTCGTCCAGCTCCTTCGCCAGGGGGAGAAGCAGGACCGCGCTGCTCTGCGTCGCACTCATACGTCAATTCTCGCGGATGCCCGCGAAGAGGTCGTCCTCGGGGAGGGAGGTGTCGACGAGGGACTTCGCGAGCTCGTACTCCTCGGTCGGCCAGATCTCCCGCTGGACGTCCAGCGGGACGCGGAACCAGCCGCCGTCGGGGTCGATCTGCGTCGCGTGCGCGATCAGTGCCTTGTCGCGGATCTCGAAGAAGTCGGCGCAGGGCACGAACGTGGTGAGCGTGCGCTCCTTCGCCCGCATCTTCTCCCAGCGCTCCAGCCACTCCCCGTACGGCGACTCCATGCCGCGGGCCAGCAGCCCCTCGTGCAGGGCGATGGTGCGGGGGCGGTTGAAGCCCTGGTTGAAGTACAGCTTCTGGGGCTGCCAGGCGGGACCGGCGTCGGGGTAGCGCTCCGGGTCGCCGGCGGCGTCGAAGGCGACCGCGGAGATCTTGTACGTCATGATGTGGTCCGGGTGCGGATAGCCGCCGTTCTCGTCGTACGTGGTGATCACGTGCGGCTTGAACTCGCGGATCAGCTTCACCAGCGCGCCCGCCGCCTCGTCCACGTCCTGGAGTGCGAAGCAGCCCTCCGGCAGCGGCGGCAGCGGGTCGCCCTCGGGGAGGCCCGAGTCGACGAAGCCCAACCAGGACTGCTTCACCCCGAGGATCTCCCGGGCCTCGTCCATCTCCTTCTTGCGGACCTCGTGGATGTGCTCCTCGATGTAAGGGTCGCCCTGGAGCCGGGGGTTGAGGATGGAGCCACGCTCGCCGCCCGTGCAGGTGGCGACCAGCACGTCCACCCCCTCGGACACGTACTTCGCCATGGTCGCGGCACCCTTGCTCGACTCGTCGTCGGGGTGCGCGTGCACGGCCATCAGTCGCAGCTGTTCAGTCAAGACCCGATCCTCGTCATCTCGTCACTTCAGACGGCTTCTATAGTGACCGCACCAGCACCCTGGTCTATTCCCCCGCCCAGACCGAAGGCTCAGGACATGGTTGCAGCGCAGCAGACACCGCCCGAGGGTCGGTACGGCCGCTCCGCCGACGCCCGTGCGGACCGCACGCTGAGGACCGTCGGCCTCGTGCTGGGTGTGCTGGCGCTGGCGCTGGTCGGCTGGTTCGGATTCTCCTACGTCTCGGGTGCGGATGTCAGCGGAGAACTGATCAAGTTCAAGGTGGTCTCGGACGATTCGGTCGAGGCGCATCTGGAGATCCGCAAGGACTCGGACGTGCGCGGGGTGTGCACGCTGCGGGCGATGGACAAGGAGGACGGCGAGGTCGGGCGCAAGGACGTGCGGGTCGACGGCGACGAGAGCCGCGTCGACACCGTGGTCACGATGCGTACGACGGGGCTCGCCGCCAGTGTCGAGCTGGTCAACTGCGAGTCGGTACGGGAGAACTGAGGCGCGGTTCCCCGCGCGGGGTCCGCAACGTCCGTTCCGTGGGCGTCCGATGACGGGAAGTGTCTCCGTGCTGACTTTCTGTTTCTCCTTCTTCCCTTTTCCGCCGTAATTGTTAGGCTCGTAGTTTCCGCCCGCCCACCCAGGCGCAGCCTGTTGGGTAGGGCGTTGCTTATATCCCAGCACCGACGAGGAGCGACCTGTGACCCAGACGAGCGACAGCGTCACCTGGCTGACCCAGGAGGCGTACGACCAGCTCAAGGCCGAGCTGGAGTACCTGTCGGGTCCTGCACGCACCGAGATCGCCAAGAAGATCGAGGCGGCTCGTGAGGAGGGCGACCTCCGGGAGAACGGCGGATACCACGCGGCCAAGGAGGAGCAGGGCAAGCAGGAGCTGCGCGTGCGGCAGCTCACGCAGCTGCTCGAGTCCGCGAAGGTGGGGGAGGCGCCCGCCGACACCGGCGTGGTCGCGCCCGGCATGGTCGTGACCATCGCGTTCGACGGCGACGAGAGCGACACCATGACCTTCCTGCTGGCCTCGCGCGAGTACGCCAGCTCGGACGTCGAGACGTACTCGCCGCAGTCCCCGCTGGGCGCGGGTGTGAACGGCAAGAAGGTCGGCGCCGACGCCGAGTACGAGCTGCCGAACGGGAAGATGGCATCGGTGCGGATCATGGACGCCAAGCCCTACCAGGGGTGAGCACCGTCGGAGACGGCCGCCGCGGATGAGGCGGTGGTGAGGGGCCGGGCGCGCGGGGCGTGCCCGGCCCCTCCGCGTCCGGTGCGGGTGCCGCGCCGCGCTGTGGAGCGCCCCGCTGTGGACCGCCGCGCCGCGCGGGTTCCCGTGGCCCCACGCCGTCACCCCGTGGCCGACTTGTATCTGCGGACCGCCAGGGTGCGGAACACCGCGATGATCACGATCGACCAGAGCAGCGAGGCGAGCACCGGGTGCTGCATGGGCCAGGCGTCCGCGGTCGGGTAGCCCGGCGGTATGTTGCCGAACAGCTCGCGGGACGCCTGCACGGTGGCGCTGAACGGGTTCCACTCGGCGACGTGCCGGAGCGCGGACGGCATGTTCTGCGAGGGGACGAAGGCGTTGGAGAGGAACGTCAGCGGGAACAGCCAGACCAGTCCGCCCGAGGTGGCCGCCTCCGGCGAGCGGACGGACAGGCCGATGAGCGCGCCGATCCAGGTGAAGGCGTACCCCAGCAGGAGCAGCAGGCCGAAGCCGCCGAGGACCTTGAGAAGGTTCTCGTGCGTGCGCCAGCCGACCAGCAGCGCGACGAGTGCGAGGACGACGAGGGTCAGCGCCGTCTGCACCAGGTCGGCGAGGGTGCGGCCGGTGAGTACGGCGCCGCGCGTCATCGGCAGTGAGCGGAAGCGGTCGATGAGGCCCTTGTCCATGTCCTCCGCGATGCCCGCGCCCGCGCCCGCCGTGGCGAAGGTGACCGTCTGCGCGAAGATGCCGCCCATCAGGAACTCGCGGTAGGCGTCGGCGTCCGTGCCCGCTCCCGGCAGTTCGATGGAGCCGCCGAAGACGTAGCTGAACAGCACCACGAACATGATCGGTTGGATCAGGCCGAAGATCACCACCTCGGGGATGCGGAGCATCCGGATGAGGTTGCGCTGGGCCATGACCAGCGAGTCGGACACGGCCTGGCCGAAGCCGCCCTTGGCCCGTGGCGTGGCTGGTGCGAGCACCGCGCCGTCATCGGTGGTCACGACGCCGCTCCTGTCCTGTCCGCGCCGATCTGCGCGCGGGTGCCCGTGTCGGCGTCCGGGCCGACGTCCCAGCCGGTGGCGGTGTCCGGGCCGGTCCCCGTACGCGCTCCCGTGCCCGTACGTGACTCCGCGCCCGTACCCGTACGTGCCCCCGTGCCCGGATCGCCGCCGCCCGCTCCCGTACCCGCGCCCCGTTCCGTCGCGGCCGCGTGGCCCGTCAACGAGAGGAACACGTCGTCGAGCGTGGGGCGGCGCAGGCCGATGTCGTCGATCTCCACGCTCCGCGCGTCGAGTTCGCGGATGATCTCGGCGAGCAGCTTCGCGCCGCCGGTCACCGGAACGGTGATCCTCCGGGTGTGCTCCTCGACCCGCGAGCCGCCGCCCTCGCCGAAGCCCCGCAACACCTCCTCGGCCGTCGGGAGGAGCGCGCGCTCGTGCACGACGACCTCGACCCGTTCGCCGCCCGTGCGCGCCTTCAGCTGGTCGGAGGTGCCGCGGGCGATGACGCGGCCGTGGTCCACCACGGCGATGTCGTGGGCCAACCGGTCGGCCTCCTCCAGATACTGCGTGGTGAGCAGCAGTGTGGTGCCTCCGGCGACCAACTCCTCGATGACGGACCACAGTTCCTGCCGGTTGCGCGGGTCGAGGCCGGTGGTCGGCTCGTCCATGAACATCACCGGAGGGCTCACGACCAGTGCCGCGGCGAGGTCGAGGCGGCGCCGCATCCCGCCGGAGTACGTCTTCGCCGTACGGTCGGCCGCGTCCGTGAGGTGGAAGCGCTCCAGCAGGGTGGCGGCGCGCTTCTTGGCGTCGCGCGCGGAGAGTTGGTGGAGCCGTCCGACCATGCGCAGGTTCTCCCTGCCGGTCAGGTACTCGTCGACGGCGGCGAACTGGCCGGACAGGCCGATGGAGCGGCGTACCTCGTTCGGATGCTTCAGGACGTCGACACCGGCCACCACCGCTCTGCCGCCGTCGGGTCGGAGCAGGGTGGTCAGGACGCGGACCGCGGTCGTCTTGCCCGCGCCGTTCGGTCCGAGCAGGCCGAGCACGGTGCCTTCGGGGACGTCGAGGTCGACGCCGTCCAGTGCCCTGACCTCGCCGAAGGTCTTGACGAGACCTTCGGCGTAGATGGCGCTCGGCATGGGGCCCCCAGAGTGGGATGGAGTGGGTCCGATAAGGGATTTTACGGACAGCGCGCCCGTACGGCATGTGCGGTCCGCGTCGCCGGTGACCCCCGCGACTCCCTCACTCTGGCAGACGCGATATAGCGCGTCAAGCGTGGGGACGAGTCCCCGGGCAGGGTGTGCGGCGCGGCTGAATTGTCATGAACTATCAGTAAGTTGAGGGGGAGAGGCGCCTCGCGGCCGTGTCGCGACCGTCCCGGAGAACGCCACCGCCCCACTCGCGACAGTCGCGAGTGGGGCGGGAGATGCCAGGGTGGCGCGAGGGGAGGGCCGGTGTCAGCCCAGGACGGTGTAGCCCGCGGCGCGCAGCGCGTCCGCGACGGCGGCGCAGTGCTCCCGCCCCTTCGTCTCCAGACGCAGTTCGACCTCCGCCTCCTCCACGCCGAGGCGGGAGTCGGTACGTACGTGGCTGACGTCCAGGACGTTCGCGTCCGCCTCCGACAGTTCGCGCAGGAGGGCCGCCAGCGCGCCGGGCCGGTCCGTCAGCCGCAGCCGCAGGGAGAGGTAGCGACCGGCGGCGGCCATGCCGTGGCGCAGGGTGCGTTGCAGCACGAGGGGGTCGACGTTCCCGCCGGACAGCACCGCGACGACCGGCCCCTCGAACGTGTCGGGTGCTTCCAGCAGCGCGGCCACCGGGCTCGCGCCCGCCGGTTCGACGACCAGCTTGGCCCGTTCCAGGCACAGCAGGAGCGCGCGGGACAGCGCGTCCTCGGAGACGGTGCGGACCTCGTCGACCAGGCGGCTGACGATGGCGAAAGGGACGTCCCCCGGACGTCCGACCTTGATCCCGTCGGCCATGGTCGACGGCGCGGTCAGCACCACGGGGGCGCCCGCCGCCAGCGAGGGCGGGTACGCGGCGGCGCCCTCCGCCTGAACGCCCACGACCCTCACGTCCGGCCGGAGTTGCTTGACCGCCGCCGCGATGCCGGCGGCCAGGCCGCCGCCCCCGACGCCGACGACGATGGTGCGCACCTCCGGGCACTGCTCCAGGATCTCCAGCCCGACGGTGCCCTGCCCCGCGACCACGTCCGGGTGGTCGAAGGGGTGGATGAACACGGCGCCCGTCTCCCGCGCGTACTCCTGCGCGGCGCGCAGCGTCTCGTCCACCACCTGTCCGTGCAGGCGCACCCGTGCGCCGTAGTCGCGGGTGGCGGCGACCTTCGGCAGGGGTGCGCCGACGGGCATGAAGACCGTCGAGGCGACGCCGAGCAGGGACGCGGCTAGGGCGACGCCCTGCGCGTGGTTCCCCGCGCTCGCCGCGACGACGCCGCGCGCGCGTTCGTCTGCGGAGAGGGCGGCGATGCGCACGTACGCGCCGCGCAGCTTGAACGAGCCGGTGCGCTGGAGGTTCTCGCACTTGAGGTGTACGGGGGAGCCGACCAGTGCGCTCAGGTGGCGGCTGCCCTCCAGGGCGGTCGCGCGGGCGACGCCGGAGAGCGTCTTCTGCGCGGTGCGCACGTCGTCCACGGATACGGCGAGGGCGGTGCCGAGGTCCCCGCCGGTGCTGTCAACCATGCCGCCAGTGTGGCGTACCGTTCCGGCCGGCGCGTATCGCGAGGGTGCCTCCGATGGCACGCGCTCCCCGCGTGGTCGCGCAGCGCGTGCGCCCGCGTACGCACCGCTTCCGTACCGGGGTGTACGCGTCCCCCGTCGGTCTCCGTCGCCCGTGCGCGCGGAGCCCGTACGCCTCCCACCGCCCACTTCCGTCGTCCGCGCGCGCGGAGGCGGAAAACCGCTCCGGGGCCGGGGTCCGCCCCCGGAACAGGGGGTGTTCCCGTGCGCGGTCCGGGTTCGCGAAGGGCGCTACGCCGGGGCTGCCGGTGCGCGTACCCTGTGCCCCACACTTTCGGTCGTACGTATTTGAACTTCCAAAGAAGCGAGCATCCCGGCCATGCCCACGCACCCGGACATGACGACAGAACTCCCCGACGACGACTCCGCCGTCCCCGACGCGGAGCTGCCCGAACCGCCCGAACCGCCCGTACTCGACGCGCTCCAGCACCAGGTCGCCGTCTTCGCCCGGCGGGCGGAGCAGACCCGGCTCGGCGGCGTCGGACAGGCCCGCAACTCCATGGACCGTGCCGCGTACCTGCTGCTCAACCGCCTCGACCTGGAAGGCCCCATGGGGGTCAAGGCCCTGGCCGCCGGAATGGGCATCGACTCCTCCACCGTCACCCGGCAGGTGGCGCCCCTCGTGGACTCCGGCCTGGTGAAGCGCACTTCGCACCCGGAGGACGGCCGCGCCGTCGTCCTCCAGCTGTCGCCGCGCGGCACCGCGCGCCTGGAGCAGGTGCGTTCCTCGCGGCGCGAACTGATGGAACTGCTCACGGACGGGTGGTCCGAGGAGGAGCGCGACGTGTTCTGCGCCCTGCTCACCCGCTTCAACTCGGCGCTCCACGGCGCGCAGAACGCGGTGACGGTGACTCCCGGCTCTTGATTTGATCACTGTGCGTGCCGTCCCATGGAACGTGGGGGTACGTACTGTGCGAATGCGGCAGGCGCGACAGGACTCCCGCCGGGCCCGCGACTTCGAGGCGTTCGTCGCGGGCGCGGGCGGACGGCTGCTGCACGCCGCCACGCTGCTCACCGGCGAGCGCCCCGGCGCCGCACCGGCCGCCGAGCGGCTGCTGACCGCCGCGCTGGCCCGGACGTACGCGTCGTGGGACCGGCTGCGCGGCGAGGACCCGTACGCGTGCGCGCGGCAGGAGTTGGCCGCCGCCTTCGCGCACGGCGCGTGGCGCCATCGGGCCCCGCGCGGCGGGCTGCTGGGCGGGCTGCCGCCGCGCGAACGGCTGGTGCTGGTGCTGCGGTTGTACGAGGGCGTGGCCGAGGAGCAGGTCGCGGCGGCGCTCGGACTGCCGGTCGAGCGCGTCCGCGCCTTGTGCGTGGGCGCCTGCGCCACCCTGCGCAGCCGCCCTCCGACGGCGGCCCCCGTACGGCGGTCGCCGTCGCGTACGGGTACGGCCGCGGGGACCCGGGCGGGTGCGGCGTGAGCGCCCCCGACCGCAAGCAGGCGGAGGTCCGGCGGATGCTGGAGCGGGACCCCGCGCCGGTGCCGACCGACCTGGCGGCGCGCGCCGTCGCCGCGGGCGCGCGCCGGTCGCGCCGCCGCCACGCGCTGCGCGCCGTCCTCTGGGTGCTGCTGTGCGTCGCCGTCGTCGTGTTCGCCGTGTGGGCGCTGTCCGTGGAGCCCTGGGTGGCGCGGCCGGACCGCACCTCGCCGTCGTACGGTTGGTGACGGCCGGTGGGTGTCCGGCGTCCGTCAGCCGGTGCGCGGGCCGGGGCGCGTCGGACCCCCGGGCCCGCCGACTGCCCGTTCCACGGCGCCGGGCCGCCCTCCGGGCAGCGCTCGGGCACGCCGCGGGCGCCGCGAATTCGAGGGGATTGCTGGTAATGCGTGGTGCACGCTGACACGGCGGGCGCCGATGACCCGTGCCACTTCAACGCAGGGGAAGCAGCGCATCATGACTGAGATCAAGTCCGTACAGGTCGCGGACGGCGTTTCGTTCTTCGTGCCCCAGACCGGGGATGGCCAGTTCTCCGAGGTCTCCTTCATCTACCACGAGATTTTCGAGGACCGTACATATCTCCGCCACGGGATCAAGCTCTCCGACACGTCGCGGATCGTGGACGCCGGCGCGAATGCCGGTCTCTTCAGCGTCTTCGTCAAGCAGCAGTTCCCCGGCGCCCGTGTGCTCGCGATGGAGCCGATTCCGCCGATTTACGAGGCTCTCCAGCGCAACCTGGAGGCGCACGGCGTGGAGGGTGTCGACGCCCGCAACCTCGCCCTGGGGGAGAAGAGTGAGCAGGTGAAGTTCACCTTCTACCCTGTCATTCCGGGCAATTCGACCCGCTACCCGGAGCAGAAGAAGGTCGGCCAGGAACTGACGGTCGGGCACATCGGCCAGGCCGAGGTGGACCGCGTGATGACGGGCATCGAGGTCGAGGCCCAGGTGGAGCGGCTGTCCACGGTGCTCGCCGACTGGGCGCCCGGGGAGCGGATCGACCTGCTCAAGATCGACGTCGAGGGCGCCGAACTCGACGTCATGCGCGGCCTGGACGACGAGGACTGGGCCCGCGTCGACCAGACCGTCATCGAGGTTCAGGACCTGGACGGGCGGCTCGACACGATCGTCGCGCTGCTGGAGGACAAGGGGTTCTCCGTGGTCAAGGAGCGCGCGGAGATGCCGGAGGAGTACCGCTACCACATGGTGTACGCCACCCGTCAGCCGTGACGCCCCGGTCCCGCGCCTGCCTGCGGGCGCGGGACGACATCCCGTACGGCGTGCCCCCACACCTGACGCCGCGCGGCCCGCGCACGCCCCACACCCGTACGACCCGCCCGCGTACGCCCGGCGCCCGGCCCGCCGGTGGTCACATCCCGGTCGCGCCCACGTAGTTCTCCGCGAGCATCGTGGACGCCGCCTTCGAGTGGCAGACGTACGCGAGCTGCGCCAGCTGCGCCCGCTGCTCGAACTCCGCGCCCTCCGTACGGTGCAGCAGCCCCGTCATCCACTGCGAGAAGTCCTGCGCGCGCCACACGCGCCGCAGGCAGGTGTCCGAGTACGCGTCGAGGGGGCCCTCGTCGCCGTCCGCGTACCGGCGGATCAGCGCGTCCCCCAGCAAACGGGCGTCGGACACGGCCAGGTTGAGCCCCTTGGCGCCGGTCGGCGGGACGATGTGCCCGGCGTCCCCGGCCAGCAGCAGCCGTCCGTGCCGCATGGTGCGGCTGACGAAGCCGCGCATGCCGGTGACGCTCCGCTCCGTCACCTCGCCCTCCGCCAACCGCCAGCCGTCGTCGGTGGCGAGCCGCAGGTGCAGCTCCTTCCAGACGCGCTCGTCCGGCCACTCCGCGAGGTCCGTGTCGGGCGGCACCTGGAGGTAGAAGCGGCTGACGGACGGCGAGCGCATGCTGTGCATGGCGAATCCGCGGTCGTGCCGTGCGTAGATCAACTCGTCGGAGGAGGGCGGCACCGAGGCCAGGATGCCGAGCCAGGCGAAGGGGTAGTCCCGCTGGTACGCGGGCGACTCCGGCGGTCTGCACACCCCGTGGAAGCCGTCGCACCCGGCGATCCAGTCGCAGTGCAGCTCGTGCGTACGGCCGTGCTGTTCGTAGCGGATGACGGGCGTCGCCGTGTCCGTACCGGCGACCTCGGTCACGGTCGCCTCGAACTCCACGTCCGCGCCCGCCGCGCGCCGGGCGTCGATCAGGTCGGCGACGACCTCCTGCTGCCCGTAGACGGTGATGGACTCGCCGGTCAGCTCGTCCATCGCGATCCGGTGACCCCGCCCCGCGAACCTCAGCTCGAATCCGCCGTGCACGAGGCCCTGGCGCAGCATCCGTTCGCCCGCGCCGACGTCGCACAACGCGCGCACGGTGCCGGGTTCCAGCACGCCCGCCCGCACCCGCGCCCGTACGTACGCCTCGTCCTGCCGCTCCAGGACCACGGTGTCGATGCCCTGCCGGTGCAGCAGCTGCGCGAGCAGCAGCCCGGCCGGGCCGGCTCCGACGATCCCCACCTGGGTGCGCGTGCGCATGGACCTGACTCCCTCTCGGCGGCGCGGACTCCGGTACGCGGGCCCCGGCTGGCGCGGGAACCCCGTTCGCGGGCTCCCGTACGGAGCCGTACGGGACGCGTCGGTACCGTACGGCCGGTCCGCGGCGCCGGTCCACCGGCGCGGGACGCACTCCCCGCCCTTCTGGGTCAAGACCTAGGGTCTGCGTCCCGCCGGGGCGCCGCGGGCGACGCCCCGTGCCGTGCGCGGGGTCAGCCCAGGGCCTCCGTGAGGTCCGTGAGCAGGTCGTCCGCGGCCTCGATGCCGACGGAGAGACGGACGAGGTCGGCCGGTACCTCCAGCGCGGAGCCGTTCACCGACGCGTGCGTCATCAGCCCCGGGTGCTCGATCAGCGACTCGACGCCGCCCAGCGACTCGCCCAGCGTGAACAGGCGCGCGCGGTTGCAGACCCGTACGGCCGCCTCCTCGCCGCCCTCGACGCGGAACGACACCATCCCGCCGAACGCCCGCATCTGCTTCGCCGCCACCTCGTGCCCGGGGTGCGTGGGCAGGCCCGGGTAGTAGACCTGGGTGACCGAGGGGTGGCCGGTGAGCAGGTCGACGACACGGGTGGCGTTCTCGCTGTGCCGGTCCATGCGGACGGCGAGCGTCTTGATGCCGCGCATCACCAGCCAGCAGTCGAACGGCCCGGCCACGGCGCCCATCGCGTTCTGGTGGAAGGCGAGTTGCTCGCCCAGCTCCGCCTCGGCGGTCACGAGCGCGCCGCCGACCACGTCCGAGTGGCCGCCCATGTACTTCGTCGTGGAGTGCACGACGACGTCCGCGCCCAGCGCCAGGGGCTGCTGGAGGTAGGGGCTGGCGAAGGTGTTGTCGACGACGAGCCGCACCCCGGCCGTACGGGCGATGTCCGCGAGCGCCGCGATGTCCGTCACGCCGAGCAGCGGATTCGACGGGGTCTCCACCCAGATCGCGCGCGTACGGTCGCGCAGCGCCGCCCGTACCGCCGCCGGGTCGGAGGTGTCCGCGACGGACCACTCCACGCCCCACTGCTCGACGACCCGCGCGAACAGGCGGAACGTGCCGCCGTACGCGTCGTTCGGGATCACCACGTGGTCGCCGGGGCGCAGCAGGGTGCGCAGCAGGCAGTCCTCGGCGGCCAGCCCGGACGCGAACGCCAGGCCGCGGCGCCCGCCCTCCAGCGCGGCGAGGTTCTCCTCCAGGGCGGTGCGGGTGGGGTTGCCCGAGCGGCTGTACTCGTAGCCGCCGCGGAGGCCGCCGACACCGTCCTGCTTGTACGTGGACACCTGGTAGATCGGTGTCACCACCGCGCCGGTGGCGGGGTCGGCGGGCTGCCCGGCGTGAATGGCGCGGGTCTCGAAGCTCTGCGGGAAGTTGTGCTCGTTCATGCGGCCACCGTAATGGGCCGTACGGTGGAGTCGAGTGCCCCACCTTCCCCCTGTTCCCGGAGAGTTCGCCGCGATGGAAGCCCTTCTCCTGCTGATCGCCCTCACCGCCGTCTTCGGCGTTCTCGTGGCACCCGCGCTGCGCAGGCGGCGGCTGGCGCAGCAGGGCGTGCAAGGACTGGCGAAGGCGGCCTCGCCGTCCGCCGGGTACGGCTTCGTGCCGGTGGGGCAGCTCGACGTACGGCTGCCGGGCCCCGACCCGGCGCTGGTCGAGGCGTTGGAGGAGACGCAGCGTACGCAGACGTGGGAGCCCGTCGCGCAACTCCTCGCCCTCACGGGTGACGAGTGGGAGCTGCGCTGGCAGCGCGTGCTGTCGATCGCGGGCGCCGCCGCCCTGGAGTTGACGGAGTCGCGGGCGCGGGACGCGGAAGGCGACTCCGCGCGCGCGGAGGGCGGGTCCGGCGCGGACGGTGCGCGGAAAGAGGGTGACGGGGCGGGCGTCTCGTTCACGAAGGGGGACGTCGTACGGGACGCGCGGTGGCTGCGGGCCTGGCGGTCCGAGCGGGCGTCGGACCCGGGGGGCGCGCAGGTGTACGCGCAGTTCCTGGTCTGGCAGGCGATGGCCGACACCGGCTCCGCCGACCACCGGATCATCCTCGAGGAGGCCCGTACGGTCTGCCGTACCGCCGCCGGGCTGGCGCCCGCCGACCCCACGCCGTACGTGACGGAGCTGCACGTCGCCCGCGTGCTCAGCTACCGCAGGGCGGACTTCGAGGAGCTGTGGTCCGAGGTGACGCGGCGGGCACCGCACCACATGGGCGCCCATCTGGTCGCGCTGCCGTACTGGTCGGAGCGGTGGAGCGGCTCCAAGGAGGACGCGGACACGTTCGCGCGCACGGCCGCGGCGGCGTCCCCGGAGGGCACGCTGCTGGCCGCGCTGCCGCTGTTCGCGGTGCTGGAGCACCTGCCCGAGGTGAACGTGGTGCGCGGCCTCTACCAGAGCGCGGAGATCGAGACGGCGATCGAGGCCGCGGAGTTCGCCGTGGACCAGGTCGAGGGTGACCATCCGGTCAGGCCGCACGTGCTGCACCTGCTCGTCTGGTTCCTCGTACGGGCCGAGCGATACGCCGAGGCGATGGACGCGCTACAGGTGGTGGACGGTTTCGTGGGCGCCGTTCCGTGGGTCGACAGCGCCGACCCCGCCGCTTCGTACGCCGCTTACCGCGCGCTCGCCATCAGCGGCTTCGAGGCTTCCGGCGGCACCGCGATCCTGCCGAACTGAGCGGCCCCGGCTCCTCCTCCAGAGTAATGGTCGGACTACTGACCGGAGTCGCCGCAGAAAAGCGTACGCATAGACTTCTCGTCGTGGACATGACCGATACCCCCCGCGTCACCCTCCCGGGTAATTTGATAACTCAACTTGACTGGTGAATTCCCAGTTCAGGGGAGGGTATTGTCAAGCTGTGACTGCTCTGACTTGACTATCATCTGTGACTTGTGACAGGTTTCCCACGACGGCTGTTCACGGCAACCGGAGGGGGAGGTTGATGAGCCGGAACGAGCAACTCCGGATCGTCGGAGTGTCACACCTCGGGGTCTTCTCTTCGTGCCGTCCGGTCGACGGTTCCACGTACTCCCCAGTAGCGAAACGCGCTGGTCGAGGCCGTACGCACTCCCGTTCCCCGCTCTCCGCACCTCTCGCGCGCGCTCCGCGACCCGCCCCCGTGGCGGTCGTCCCGACCGCGGCGCGGGCAGGAAACGGCGCTCCCGGCGCGGAAACGGGCCGTGGGGTCGGAGGCGTGGTTATCGGTTCCGGTGACGAACAGGTCACGGCGCTCGGTGGTGAGCGCCCCACGCGGCAGTCATTTCTGCTACTCGGGGGTAACGCAGTAATTAAACGAGAGTGACGGTGCTGTGGCTTCGCACCTATTGACGAGTTGTAAATTCTGGGCACCCCCCACCTCGGCCCAGGTGGCGCCCTTCCATCGTCTTTCCGTGCGGAAAGGAAGACCGGGGAAAGCATTCCGGGACTTCGCGGACCGCGTGTAAAGGCTGCGACCAAGTGGGCCGATCGTGATAACCGATGACCCCTTCGGTAACGGAGGGAGACGGTGCGAACACATGGGATTCGGGGGACGATTCCCGTGTGTTGAGAGAGAAAGGCACTGATCCCCTTGACTCCTCAGCGAACCAAAGAACCGGCCCCCGAGGTCCGACGCCCGAACGGGCAACAGCGGACCTGCATGGCGAGCCTCGACTCCTCCCTCACCGTGGTCGCCGCCGACGCCGCCTTCCTCCGGCAGTTCGGCGCCACCTCCGCCGAGATCTTCGGCCGCAACCTCTACGAGCTGCTGCACCCCAGCGCCCCGCAGATGCTCGACCGGCACTTCGCGCGCCTCGCGGACGGACGCCGTACGCACTTCGCCGAGCGCGTCGTGGGCCTGCGCGAGGGTGACAAGGTGTTCTCCGCCGAGATGACCGGCGTCGCCGTGCAGAGCGTGGGCAACTCCCTCTCCTGCGTGATGATCCTCCGCCCGGACGACGGCCCGGTGGACGTCCCCGAGACCGCCGCCGCGGCCCGCCGCAACAAGGCCGTCTTCTCGCACCTCGACGCCCGGATACTGGAGGGCGTCGCCAGCGGCTCGTCCACGGTGCAGCTCGCCGCCCGGCTCTACCTGAGCCGCCAGGGCGTCGAGTACCACGTGGGCCTGATGCTCCGCCGCATGAAGGTGCCGAACCGCGCCGCGCTCGTCGCCCGCGCCCACTCGATGGGGATGCTCACCGTCGGCAGCTGGCCGCCCCGGGTGCTCCCCGACTTCGTGAAGGACGCCAAGTAGCCTCCTCCGCTCGCGTACCGGCCCGGAGCCCCGCCCTCGACAGGCGGGCGCACCGGGCCCGCGTCGTTCCACGCCCCGGGCGGGCGTGCGGAGCGGCGGCGCGGGGCGCGCGTGCCGTACGGCGGGTCGTTCCGTACGTCCACGGGCGACGTGTGTGGGGATTTCCCCAAACGGGGGCGCTGGAGGATGAGGCACACAGTCGACAGGGACGGGGTCAACCGGATCATGCCGCACGTATCCGAGAGCGCGAGCGTCACGCGCATGCTGCTCGCCAGTGACGGCTCGACCACGGTCCTGCTGGAGGCGCTGCTCGAATGCCCGCTGGTGGTGCTCGTCGAGTCCCAGCAGGACGTGTCCGTCGAGGAGTTGCCCGACCGCGCCGTGACCGCGTTGGGGTTGGCGCCGGGGGACCCGGTCATCGAGCGGCGGTCCGCACTGGTCACCCCCGACGGCGTGCCCGCCAGCATGAACCTGGTCTTCTTCGCCGCGCCGCCCAGCGGCTGGTCCGGCTCGGCCAGCGACACGGCGCCGCTCGGCAAGCGGCTGCGCGAGGCACGCACCCGGCAGCACCGCGAGGTGCTGTCGTTCGGGGCGTCGCGGTGGCCGGGTGACGACTCGGGCCGCCCGTGCGCGTACAAGGAGTACGTCATCGCGTGCGACGACGGCGTACGGCTCTACGTGCTGGAGAAGTTCCACCCCGATCACGTCGAACCGCCCGCGGACGCCGGGCTGTTGGCGACGGCGGGGCCCGACGCGGTCTGAGGCGGCCGGGACGGGCGGGGCGGTCGCGCGCCCGGTTCGGCCTCCCGTCGGCCCGGGGGACGACGCCTTCACCGAAGCGGCACACCAGCACCACCAGTGCTCACAACCCTGGCGGCAACATCTCCGGGAGCGGTGACACCGACCACGCTGGCAGTACGGCGCCACAGCAGCACCGAGCACCACGGCAGCACCCGCACCGCACCACAACAGCACAGCAGCCCGCAGCACACCGCCACTCGACCGACTCCTGAGCGAAGGAGCAGATCTCGATGACTGTTGCCCCACGTGACGCGCACGAGGCCGAGCACGCGCCGACCCCCTCCCGGCAGGACGGCGATTCGGGGACGTCGAACGCGTCGAAGGGCGAGTTCGCGATCACGCTCCTCTGCGACCTCGTCGCACCGATGGTGCTGTTCTACGTCTTCCGCGCCGTCGGGATGGGCCAGTTGCCCGCGCTGCTGCTGAGCGCGACGCCGCCGCTGATCCACACGCTCTACTCGATGGTCAAGCACCGCAAGGTCGACACCATCGGCGTCTTCGTCATCCTCATCGTCGGCCTCAGCGCGGCGGTCTCGGTGATCTCCGGCGACCCGCGCGCCGTGCTCGTCCGGGGCGCGGTGCTGACCGGTCTGATCTCGCTGTGGATCCTGTCGACGATCTGGCTGGCCCGCCCGTTCGTCTACCGCGCGATGGAGGCGCTGCTGCCCGCCAAGCGCGCGAAGATGGACGAACTGTGGCACAACGACCCGTCGTTCCGCCGCCTGTGGAACAGGTTGACGCTGCTGTGGGGCGTGGGTCTGCTGATCGACGCGTTGATCCGGCTGGTGATGGCGTACACGCTGCCGGTCGACTCGGTCCCCGCGCTGGAGGGCATCCTCTACGCCGTGACGTGGTGCCTGCTCCAGCTCGTCACGCAGCTGGCCCTGAGCAAGACCGGCACGTTCACCAAGATCTTCGGCGAGCGTGACACCCCGTTCGCCCGCTTCCGCAAGGGCGGCAAGGGCAAGGCGACGCGCGCGGCCGAGGAGCAGGCGGCGGCGGACGTGCCGGAGACGGCCCCGACCGGGCGGCCGTAGCACCGGAGGGTACGCGCCCGGTCCGCGTCCACGGGCGTGATGTGACCGGGGTCAACGGGCGTCAGCGGGCGAGGAGTTCGCGGAGGGCGCCGGTGACCACGGCCGGCGCCTCCTCCGCCATGAAGTGGCCGTGGTCGACGGTGGTGTGCCGCAGGTCCGGCGCCCACGCGCGCCACAGGGCGGCCGCGTCGAAGCCGAGCGCGGCGCCCCAGTCCTGCTGGAGCACGGCGACCGGCATGCGCAGCCGCCGCCCGGCGGCGCGGTCGGCGCGGTCGTGGGCGAGGTCGACCCCGGCGGAGGCGCGGTAGTCGGCGACGACGGACGGTACGGCGGCGCGGCAGGCGGCCAGGTAGGCGGCGCGTACGTCGGCCGGTATCGCCGCCGGGTCGCGGGTCCAGATGTCGAGGAAGTGCCCGAAGAACGCCTCGGGTTCGGCGCCGATCAGCCGTTCCGGCAGGCCGGGCGGCTGCGCCATCAGATACAGGTGGAAGCCGACAGCCGCGTCGACGCCGCGCATCGCCTCCCACATGTCCACGGTCGGCAGCACGTCCAGGCACGCGAGGTGCGTGACGGCGTCCGGGTGGTCGAGCCCGGCGCGGAACGCGACGAGCGCGCCCCGGTCGTGCCCGGCCAGCGCGAAGCGCTCGTGCCCGAGGGCGCGGGCCAGGGCGACGACGTCGGCGGCCATGGTGCGCTTGGCGTACGCCCCGCCGTCGGCACGGTCCGTACCATCCGCCTCGGCGGGCTTGTCGCTCGCGCCGTAACCGCGCAGGTCCGGGCAGATCACCGTGTGGTCGGTGGCGAGGTCGGCGGCGACGTGCCGCCACATCAGGTGCGTCTGCGGGAAGCCGTGCAGCAGCACGACGGGGCTGCCGCCGGAGGCGGCGCTGACGGCGGCGTTCAGGGCGACCCCGTCGGCGACGGTGACACGTTCGTACGTGAAGCCGTACGGGCCGACGGGGGCGGTGGTGTCGGAGCAGTCGGCGAACCGGTGGCCGGTGTACGCGGGAGGCATGGGCGCCCCTTCCGTGAGCGGTGGACACCGTGCGGGCGGCACGGCGTGCTCCAGCGTCCCCGGCGCGGATGAGCAGCGGATGAGCGCCGCGTACGGGAGCCGCGTACGGGCGCGCGCTACCGTGGCCCGGCCGGGGGACCCGCGACCGGAAGGGCCCCCGACCAGGGGCGGCGTCCCCGGGAAGGCGGTCGGCGGCGCATGGTCGTGTTCGGGGTGCTGGGGCCGGTGGCCGCCTGGGAGACCGCCGGGGACGGCGGCTGGGACGGTGCCGGGGACGCGGTCGCGCTGAAGGGGCCGCGGCACCGCGCGGTGCTGGCCCGGCTGATCGTCGCCCGCCGCCGGGTCGTGCCGGTCGGTCTCCTCGTCGAGGACCTGTGGGCGGGCGAGGCGCCGCCGGGCGCGGTGAGCGCCGTACGCACCTTCGTGGCCGCGCTGCGCCGCGCCCTGGAGCCGGAGCGCGCGCCCCGCGCGCCCGCGCGGCTGCTCGTCACCGAGGGCCCGGGGTACGCGCTGCGCGCCGGGCGCGACGCGGTCGACGCCTGGCGCTTCGAGGACGCCGTCACCGAGGCGGGCGACCTGCCGCCCGCGCGGGCGGCGGCGCGGCTGGCGGAGGCGGGGGAGTGGTGGCGGGGGCCCGCGTACGCGGAGTTCGGCGCCGAGCCGTGGGCGCGCGCGGAACGGGCCCGGCTGGGCGAGCTGCGCGCGCGGGCCGTGGAACGGCTCGCGGAGGCGCGGCTCGCGCTCGGCCGCGCGCCCGACGCCGTACCCGACCTGGACGCGCACGTCGCGGAGCACCCGTGGCGGGAGGAGGGGTGGCGGCTGCTGGCCCTCGCGCTGTACCGCGCGGACCGCCAGGGCGACGCGCTGGCCGTGCTGCGGCGCGCCCGTACGCTGCTCGTCGGGCGGTTGGGCGTGGACCCGGGGCCGGAGCTGCGGCGCCTGGAGGCGGACATCCTGCGGCAGGCGGAGCACCTGCGCCCGCCCGACGCCCGTACGCCCGGCGCCCACACCCCCGACGCCCGTACGCCCGGCGCCCCCACGGCCCCCGACCCCGGTGGTGCCGCCGCCCGTGTGTGGTCCGAGGCGGCGGCCGCGTACGACCGGACCGCCGGGTCCGGCGCCCGTGTCCGCCTGGAGTCGACCGTCGACCTGCTCCGCGGCCTCGCCGTGACCGGCGGCGGTGGGCTGGTGGCGGCGCGGCGGCACCGGCTGGCGGCCGTCGCGGCGGCCGAGGAGGTGGGCGACCCGGAGCTGACGGCGCGGGTCATCGGCGCGTACGACGTGCCCGCCGTGTGGACCCGCGCGGACGACCCGGAGCAGGCCGCGCGGATCGTGGCCGCCGCCCGCCGCGCCCTCGCCGCGCTCCCGGAGGGGGCGCACGGGGCGGCGCGCGCCCGGCTGTTGGCGACGGTGGCCGTGGAGTCGCGCGGCCAGGTGCCCGGCGCCGCCGCCGACGCGGCCCGCGCGGCGGCCGGGGAGGCGGTGCGGATCGCGCGCGGTCTGGACGATCCGGCGCTGCTGGCGTTCGCGCTCAACGGCGCGTTCATGCAGGCGTTCCGGCGGGCCGGGCTGGCCGGGGAACGGGACGCGATCGGCGCCGAACTCGTCGCGCTCTCCGCCCGCAACGGCCTCCCCACGTACGAGGTGCTGGGCCGTCTCGTACGGCTCCAGGCCCGTGCCGCCCTCGGCGACCACGTCGCCGCCGACGCGCACGCCGCCGCCGTGGACCGGCTGGCCGGGCGGCACGAGCTGCCGCTGGCCGGGGTGTTCACGCGCTGGTACGGGGCGTTGCGCCGCGCCGCCGACGACACCGTCCCGCCGCCCGTGGCGGAGGCCGCCTACCGCGACGCCGCCGCGCTCCTGGACGGCGCGGGCATGCCCGGCCTGTCCCACGGCCTGCTGCCGCTCGCCCTGCTGTGCCTCCGGCTGCGCCGCGGCCTGCCCGCCCCGACCGGCGAACCGCCCGGGGGACCGGCGGGTTGGGGGCCGTACGCGCCCTGGGCGCGGCCGCTGGTGCTGCTCGCCCGCGGCCACCGTACGGCCGCCGCCGCGGCCCTGCGCGCGCTGCCCGAACCACCCCGCGACCTGCTGTACGAGGCGATGTGGTGCCTGGCCGTACGGGCGGCGCGCGAGCTGGGGGACGAGGTGACGCTGCGCCGCGCGTACGCGGAACTCGCCCCGGCCGCCGGGGAGTTCGCGGGCGCGGGCAGCGGCCTGCTCACCCTGGGACCGGTCGCGGACCACCTGCCGCGGTGACCGGCCCGGGTACGGCGGCGGGGTGCGGCGGTCGGGCTCAGCCCCGCGCCGGGTACGTCCCCCGCGACCCCGTCGTGCCGGTCGCACCCGTCGCGTACAGCGGCACGTACGCGTCCAGCACGCGGTCCAGGTACGCGCCCGGCGGGCCGGAACCGGCGTCGAAGTCCGGTACCAGCTTGCGCAGTCGGGCCGTCGACACCGGCGTGCGGAACGGTCCGCCGTGCTCCGGTACCCGCGTGCGTTCCACCGCCGTGCCGAGCCGCTTCTCGATGCCGTCGATGACGTCCTCGACGGACTCCGGCCGCCCGGAGACCACGTTCAGCGTCTCGCCGGACACCTCGTCCGTCAGCAGCCGGTCGAGGGCGTGCAGCAGGTCGCGGATGTCGACGAGGTCGCGGTACACGCCGTCGTAGACGGTCACCTCGCCGGACTCCACCTGCCGTACGAGGGCGGGCAGCAGCTGGTGCGCGCGCTGGCGCGGGCCGATCAGATGGCTGAGCCGCAGGATGAGGTGGTCCGCGCCGGAGGAGCGGACGCACGACTCCAGGGCCAGCTTGTGCCGCCCGTACACGCTCGGCGGGAACACTGGGTCGGTCTCCGCCGCGGGCGACTCGGGCGCGCCGTACATCGCGAACGACGCCGTGGAGAAGAACACCACCGTGCGCCGTTCGCGGCGGCACTCCCGCAGCACCTCGTACAGCAGGTGCGCCTCGCGGTCGAACTCCTCCGCGACCGCGGTCGACGTGCTCGACACCCCGGCCGCGATCGCGGTGACCCGGGGGAAGCGCCCGTCGAAAGCCTCGCGCAGATGGCTCGCGACGAAGCCGTTTCCCACGATCCGCATCGTCACCCCTCGCCCGCCGCGTCGCCCGTCGTGCGCGCGTCCGCCGTGACACGTACGGCCAACTCGCGTACCTGGTCGACCAGTTCCGTCGTCTCCAGCGCGGCCGCCCGCCAGTCGGCCTCCACCGGGTCGGCCGACGCGCCGCCCGCCGTGCCCGCCGCCGCGGCCTGCACGGCCCGCGCGAACCCGGCGATGCCGTGGGCGAGTTGGTCGGCGGGCGGCAGCGTGAACCGTTCGCCGTGGTCCTGTTCCTCCAGGACCAGCCGCGGCTGGTACGCGGGCGGCGGTGTGAACGGCCGGTCCACGGAGAGCCGCGCCCGGCTGCCCCACAGGGCGTACGACTGCCCGTAGTCGTGCTCGAAGCCGTAGTCGACGGTGACCAGGACGCCCGACGCGGACGTCAGCAGCGCCTGCCCCGACAGGTCGAGTCCGTCGGACTCCCGTACCCGCATCGTCGCGCCCGCCACCGCGAGGCGTTCCCCGAGGACGAGCCGCGCGGCCCGCAGCGGGTACACGCCGAGGTCCAGCAGGGCGCCGCCGCCCAGCGACTCGTCGTAGCGGATGTCGTCCGCGGGCAGCGGCGGGATGCAGAACGCGCCGTGGAACGACCGGAGTGTGCCCAGCCTGCCCTCCGCGACCAGCGCGCGGACGCGCTGGTGCTGCGGGTGGTGCAGGAACATGTAGTTCTCGCGGAGGACCAGGCCGCGTTCCGCCGCGAGCCGTACGAGGTCCCCGACCTCCGCCGCCGCGACGCCCGCGGGCTTCTCGACCAGCACGTGCTTGCCCGCGCGCAGGGCCCGTTCGGCCCAGGGCACGTGCAGCGACGTGGGCACGGAGACGTACACGGCGTCCACGTCGTCGCGCTGGAGCAGCCCGTCGTACGTGTCCGCCGCGCAGCCGAACCGTCCGGCGAACTCCTTCGTCCGCCCCTCGTCGCGTCCCGCGACCGCCGTCAGCTCCACCGCGTCGCTCGCCACCATCGCGGGCAGCGCGCGGCGGTTGGCGATGGCGGACGTGCCCAGCGCGCCGATCCGTACCGGCGCGGCCGCGGACTCCGCGGCACCCACGAGGCTCACCGGACGCTCCGCAGCGCCGCGACGAGCGTCCGGGCCTGTACGTTCAACTGGCCGCCGTACCGCAGCAGTTCGTCCAGCTGCGTCACGCTCGTCCAACGGAACTCCGCCGCGCACGCGCGCGGCCCGTCCCCTGTCTCCAGTGTCTCCAGCACGTCGTCCTCGACCTCGGTGATCACGTAGCGGCACTCGGCGTGGTGGAAGCGGCCGCCCTCCTCCGAGAGCACCGAGTCGAAGAGGGGCTTGCCCGCCCCGCCCTCCAGCAGCTCCCGCTGGAACGGCGGCTGGTCCTCCGCCGGGAGATGAGCGTAGTTCCCCGGCGTCAGCTGCACGGTGGGGCCCAGCTCCGCCACGTCGATCAGGCCCGGCTCGACGCGCGCCCGCAGCAGTACGTGCGGCACCCCGGCCACGTACCGCAGCAGCAGGCCCGACAGGCCCACGCCGCTCGGCAGCAGCAGCGGCTGCGTCCAGGCGGGCACCTCGCGGCGGCCGGAGCTGACGTCGACACCGATGACGCTGAAGAAGAGGCCGCGCTCGTGCTCGACCCGGTCGTCCCAACGCTGCCACCCGGCCACGTCGTTGAGCGGCAGCCGGGTGGTGGTGACTTCGTGCTCGACGCGGCGCTGGGTGAGCCAGCTGCGTACCTCCGCGTCGCCGTGCAGGGAGACGGCGGGGGCGCCGCCGTCGGCGGGCGGCTGCCAGTCGGGGAGGCAGGCCAGGACCGTACGGGAGTCCATGTTGACGAGGTTGTCGAAGCCGAGGAGGGCGTTGACCTGGCCGAGCGTCAGCCAGCAGAAGTCCTCGCCCGCCTCCACCTCCGGGCCGACCTCGACGACCATGTTCCGGTTCCGCTTGCGGTGGAACCAGGTGCCCTGCTCCGACTGGAGGGAGTCCGCGAGGACGCTGCCGGGCGCCGGGCGGTAGAACGAGTCGAGGTACGCGACGGCCGAACCGCCGTGCACCCGCGAGTAGTTGCTCTTCGTCGCCTGGATCGTCGGGGACAGCTGCACGCCGTTGACGTTGCCCGGCTCGGACTTGGCCTGCATCAGCAGGTGCAGTACGCCGTCGATCTCCCGTACGGCGATGCCGAGGATGCCGAACTCCGGCTGGTCGATGATCGGTTGCTCCCACTCGGGCACCGGCCCGAAGTCCGACCGCACCCGCAGCCCGTGCACCGTGAAGAAGCGCCCGCTGCGGTGCCGGAGGTCGCCCGTCGCCTGGTCGAAGCCCCAGCCCTTCAGCTCGCTGAAGGGGACGCGCCGGACCCGCTGCGGCTGCTCGCGCCGCCGCTCGTCCAGCCACTCGAAGAACGCGGCGTTGCTCATGGCCACGCCGTCCGTCGCCGCCGCGGAGACGGCGAGCCGCGCCGCGGGCCCGCCGCCTCCGGCGCCGGAACCGCGTGACGTCGGCGCCGCGCTGGCCTTGTGCATGATTCGCCTCTCCCGTGCTGGAACGGAGTCGCCCACTGCGTGTGCTGGAACGGAGTCGTCCACCGTGTGCAGACTGCCTGGCGGGATACCGGGAACCGCCTAGACTTTCGCCGCCCGGCCCGATTCCGCGCCGCCGCCCGCGCCGGACGCGCGGTGGTGAGGACGCGTACGCGCGAGGTTCCGGGAATCACCTAGTTCCGGATCGCGGGGCCCGTGGGCGCGCCCCCGCCGGTCCTACCGTGGGGGACCCCCGGCCCGTACGGACGCGGGGCGAACGCGGGAGGCACACAGCATGAGTCACTTGGCAATCTTCGTCGTACCGGGCTACGGCCACGTCGGCCCGACGATCGAACTCACCAGGGAACTCGTCGGACGCGGGCACCGCGTCACGTACGTCATCGACGAGGGGTACGCGGACGTGGTCGCCGAGGCCGGCGCCCGTACGGTCACGTACCGGTCGATCCGTGGCCAGCTGCCCGGCCAGAAGAGCCTCGAAGGCGCCCACATGGCCAGCCTCTTCGCGGACTTCATCCAGGACGGCGCCGAGACCGTGCTGCCGCTGGCCGAGTCCGCCCTCGCGGACGACCGGCCGGACCTGATCCTCTACGACTTCGGCAGCTTCCCCTCCGCGCGCATGCTGTCGCGGAAGTGGTCCGTGCCGACGGTGCAGCTGTTCCCGCAGATCGCCTCGAACGAGCACTTCTCCCTGTTCGGCGGCCCCGACGCCGCGATCCAGACCGACGAGTCCGCGATGGCGGAGTTCGGGCGCGGCTACGCCGCCCTCCTCGCCATGGCCAACGCGAACGGCGTGACCGAGGCCGACATGCCCGTCTTCGCCGCGGGCTTCGACGAGCGGAACCTGGTCTTCCTGACCCGCGCGTTCCAGCCCAAGGGCGAGACGTTCGACGAGCGGTTCGCGTTCGTCGGCCCCTGCTTCGCCGCCGACGCAGGGAAGGCGGACGACGCGTGGCAGCCGCCGTCGTCGTCCGACGCGAAGGTGCTCCTCGCGTCCATGGGTACGGAGTCCAACGAGCAGGCCGAGTTCTTCCGCTCGTTCAGCGACTCCTTCAAGGACGACGAGTGGCACGTCGTGATGACCCTCGGCAAGGGCGCCGACCCGGCCGCGCTGGGCCTCGCGGACCACATCGAGGCGCACTCGTTCCTGCCGCACCCCCAGGTCCTGCCGCACGCCTCCGTGCTCGTCACGCACGGCGGTCCGGGCAGCGTCACCGAGGCGCTGCACTACGGCACCCCCATGGTCGTCGTGCCGCAGACCCCGGAGACCCGCTTCAACGCGCAGCGCCTCACCGAGCTGGGCCTCGGCACCACCGTGCTGCCGGAGGACCTGACCGGGGACACGCTGCGCGCCGCCGTGGACAAGCTCGCCGCGGACACCCAGGTGCGCGAGAACGTGGCCCGGGTCGGCCAGGAGTCCCGTGAGGCGGGCGGCGCCGTGCGCGCCGCCGACGTGCTGGAGGGCTGGATCGCGGGTTCGCCCGCGAAGTGACCCGCCCGGGGGCGGGCGGGTTCGCCCGTCACCCCCCGTCGCACCGTCGCACCGTCGCCGCCGGACCCGCCGCCACGCGGGTCCGGCGGCGCGGTGACGGGGCGGCCTCCGCGCCGGAGCGGCGGCCGTGAACCGCCGGGGCCCTCCCGCCCGTTCGGGACGGCGCCCCGTGGCGGGAAACCGCCGCTGGACGCGGGCCCCGTACGCCGAGGCCGTACGCCGAGCCCGTACGCGACGCCGCGTGCCGGAACGTACGCCGCACCGCACGTCGTATGTCCGCTTCCGCCCGTTCCGGAAGTGGTGCCGGGGGTGCCGCGGACGGGGCGGGGAGGTGCGCGCGAGGCCGTGCGGCCGAGCGCTCCCGAGGACCTCCGTGAGGGGCGTAAGCCCAGTTCACCGGGGGTCGCCCGGACGGTGTCAGCGACTGGAAATTCCCCTAGTGCTGTCCACCCGGGACAGGTGGCGCACACCCCTCTGTGGAACTCTGAACGCGGTTGTGAGGCTCCACTAAGGGTGACTTGGTCGTTTGGAGTGCGATAGATGAACATGTCGGAACCCGAAGGCACCGGAAGCCCTCTCCCGCAGCACGACCTCCCGCAGGGCGCCGACGCCTCCGACCGCCGCCCGCCGCACCGCGAGCCCATCGCGGTCATCGGGCTGGCCTGCCGACTCCCCGGCGCCGACACCCCCGCCGCACTCTGGGACCTGCTGACCGAAGGCCGCAGCGCCCTCACCGACGTCCCCGCGGACCGGTGGGACGCCGACGCGTACCGCGAGGCCGCCGTCGCCCCCGACGGGCGGCCCGTCCCCGCGCGCGGCGGGTTCGTCGCGCACGTGGCCGACTTCGACCCCGCGTTCTTCGGCATCTCGCCGCGCGAGGCCGCCGCGATGGACCCCCAGCAGCGCCTCGCCCTCGAACTCGGCTGGGAAGCCGTCGAGAACGCCCACCTCGACCCCGACGTGCTGCGCGGCGAACGCGGCGGCGTCTTCGTCGGCGCGACCGTCGAGGACTACGCCGCCCTCGTCCACCGGCACGGCGAAGCCGCCATCGGGCACCACACCATGCCCGGCCTCAACCGCGGCCTCATCGCCAACCGCGTCTCGTACGCCCTCGGGCTGCGCGGCCCCAGCATGACCGTGGACACGGCGCAGTCCTCGTCCCTCGTCGCCGTCCAGAACGCCTGCGACAGCCTGCGCGCCGGGGACTGCGACCTCGCCCTCGCCGGGGGCGTCCACCTCAACCTCGTGCCCGAGAGCACCATCGCCGCCGCCCGCTTCGGCGCCCTCAGCCCCGACGGCCTCTGCTACACCTTCGACGAGCGCGCCAACGGCTTCGTACGCGGCGAGGGCGGCGGCATCCTCGTCCTCAAGCCCCTGTCCCGCGCCCTCGCCGACGGCGACCGCGTGCACGGCGTCATCCGCGGCGGCGCCGTCAACAACGACGGCACCGGCGACACCGTCGTCAGCCCTGACGCGGGCGCCCAGGAGGACGTGCTCCGCCGGGCCTGCGCCCGCGCGGGCGTCGACCCCGCCCACGTCGACTACGTCGAACTGCACGGCCCCGGCACCCCCGCGGGCGACCCCGTCGAGGCGGCCGCGCTCGGCGCCGCCCTCGGCACGGCCGAGGGGCGGCGCGCGCCGCTGCGCGTCGGCTCCGTCAAGACCAACATCGGCCACCTGGAAGGCGCTTCGGGCATCGCGGGCCTGCTGAAGGCGCTGCTGTGCGTCAAGCACGGCACCCTCGTGCCGAGCCTCAACTACTCCCGCCCGCACCCCCGTATCGCCCTCGACGAGCTGAACCTGCGCGTGCAGCAGGACGCCGCCCCGTGGGAACGGGACGGCGTACGGCCGCGTACGGCGGGTGTGTCGTCGTTCGGCATGGGCGGTACGAACGCGCACCTGATCATCGAGGAGCCGCCGGAGGTCGAGGCGGAACCGGTGGCCGTGGAGGACGGCGCGGGTGTGGTGCCGTGGGTGCTGTCGGCGCGTTCGGCGGAGGCCCTGCGGGCGCAGGCGGAACGGTTGGCCGCGTTCGTGGAGGCGGGCCGTCCGGACGTGTCGGGCGTCGGCCACGCGCTGCTGAACGGGCGCGCGGTCTTCGAGCACCGCGCGGTGGTCGCCGGTGCCGAACGGGACGTCCTCGTCGCCCGCCTGGCCGAGGTGGCCGCAGCCCCGTCGCGGGCGGTGCCGGAGGACGGGTCGGGTCGTGGTCCGGTGTTCGTGTTCCCGGGTCAGGGTGCGCAGTGGGTGGGTATGGGGCGTGAACTCCTCGATTCCTCGCCGGTGTTCGCGGCGCGGTTCGCTGAGTGTGATGCGGCGTTGGCGCCGTTCGTGGACTGGTCGTTGTCCGGTGTGTTGCGGGGCGTCGAAGGTGCTCCGGGGTTTGACCGGGTGGATGTCGTGCAGCCGGTGTTGTGGGCGGTGATGGTGTCGTTGGCGGAGGTGTGGCGCTCGTACGGTGTCCAGCCCGCCGCTGTCGTGGGTCATTCGCAGGGTGAGATCGCCGCCGCGTGTGTGTCGGGCGCGTTGTCGATCGAGGACGCGGCGCGTGTGGTGGCGTTGCGGAGTCAGACCATTACGGCGCTTGCGGGTCGTGGTGGCATGGTGTCGGTGGCGAAGCCTCGTGCCGAGGTGGATGAGTTGATCTCCGGGTGGGACGGCCGTATCTCGGTCGCCGCCGTCAACGGGCCCTCCGCTGTGGTGGTTTCGGGTGACGCCGACGCCCTCGACGAACTCCGCGCCCACTGCGACGAGCGGGAGATCCGTGCGCGTCGTATCGAGGTGGACTACGCCTCCCACTCGGCGCATGTGGAGAGCATCCGCGACGATATCCTGACCGCTCTCGCGCCGGTCCAGCCGCGTGTGCCGTCCGTGCCGTTCTTCTCCACCGTCACGGGTGACTGGCTGGACGCGGACACCCTGGTGGACGCGGACTACTGGTACACGAATCTGCGGCAGACGGTGCAACTGGAGCCCGCGATCAGGTCGTTGATCGAGGATGGTCATCGTGCGTTCGCGGAGATGAGCCCGCACCCCGTGCTCACGGTTCCGGTGCAGGACACGGCTGAGGCGACGGACACCGAGGTGACGGTGACGGGCACGCTCCGCCGGGACGAGGGCGGTCTCGACCGCCTCTACCTCTCGCTGGGTCACCTGTGGGCGCATGGCGTGGAGGTGGACTGGTCCCCGGCGTTCCCCGCCGACCGCCGCCCCGCCACCCCCGTCGACCTCCCCACCTACCCCTTCCAGCGGCGCCGTTGCTGGATCGACGCCGTCGGAATCCCCGCGCCCCGGCCCGAACTCCCCGCCGCCGCCCCGGTGTCCGCGCCCGTGCCCGTGCCCGCCGGGCAGGCCGCGCTGGACGCCGTGCTCGACGGCGCCGCCGCCGTCCTCGGCCACGACTCGGCGGAGACGGTCGAGAGCGGCCGTACGTTCAAGGACCTCGGTTTCACCTCCGTCACGGCCGTGGAGCTGCGGGACCGCCTGAACGTCCAGTTCGGCGTACGCCTGCCCTCCAGCGCCCTCTTCGACCACCCGACGCCCGTACGCCTCGCCCGGCAGATCGACACCGAGCTGACCGGCGGGCAGCCGGACCCGGCCGGTGACGCCGTACTCCCGCGCACCCCGCGCGAGGCCGACGAACCGATCGCGATCGTGGCGATGGGCTGCCGCTTCCCCGGCGACGTCCGTACGCCCGAGGACCTGTGGCGCGTCGTACGCGACGGGTTGGACGTCGTGTCCGACTTCCCCACGAACCGCGACTGGGACCTGGCGGCGCTCCACGACCCGGACCCGGAGCGTTCCGGTACGAGCTACGTGAGCAAGGGCGGATTCCTGCACGACGCGGGCGAGTTCGACGCCGCGTTCTTCGGGATCTCGCCGCGCGAGGCCCTCGCGATGGACCCGCAGCAGCGGTTGCTGCTGGAGACGTCGTGGGAGGCGCTGGAGCGCGCGGGCATCGACCCGACGTCCGTACGCGGCAGCCGTACCGGCGTGTTCGTCGGCGCGATGGCGCAGGACTACGGGCCGCGGCTGCACCAGGGCGGCGAGGACGTCGAGGGGCACGTGCTGACCGGTACGACGACGAGCGTCGCGTCCGGCCGTATCGCCTACACGCTCGGCCTGGAGGGCCCGGCCGTCACCGTCGACACGGCGTGCTCGTCGTCGCTGGTGGCACTGCACATGGCGGCCCAGTCGCTGCGGAACGACGAGTGCTCCATGGCGCTCGCGGGCGGCGCGACGGTGATGTCCAGCCCCGGCATATTCGTGGAGTTCAGCCGCCAGCGCGGCCTGTCGCCGGACGGTCGGTGCAAGCCGTTCGCGGCGGGTGCGGACGGTACGGGGTGGGGTGAGGGCGTCGGTGTGCTGCTGCTGGAGCGGCTGTCCGACGCGCGGCGGAACGGGCACCAGGTGCTGGCCGTCCTCAAGGGTTCCGCGATCAACCAGGACGGCGCGTCGAACGGTCTGACCGCGCCCAACGGCCCCTCCCAGCAGCGCGTCATCCGCGCCGCCCTCGCCAACGCCCGGCTGGAGCCCGGCGACGTGGACGTCGTCGAGGCCCACGGCACCGGCACCACCCTCGGCGACCCCATCGAGGCACAGGCACTGCTCGCCACGTACGGACGGGACCGCGACGCCGAACGGCCCCTCTGGCTCGGCTCCTTGAAGTCCAACGTCGGCCACGCGCAGGCCGCCGCGGGCGTCGGCGGCGTCATCAAGATGGTCGAGGCGCTGCGGCACGGCGTCCTGCCCAGGTCCCTGCACGCCGAGGACCCGTCGCCGCAGGTCGACTGGGAGTCCGGCGCCGTACGGCTGCTCGCCGAGGCGCGGGAGTGGGACACCGCCGGGGACACTGCTGCCCGTACGCGGCGCGCGGCCGTCTCCTCGTTCGGCATCAGCGGCACCAACGCGCACGTCATCCTGGAGGCCGCCGCAGAGGCCGCCCCCACCGCTTCCGTGGCCTCCGAGGGCGACGGGTCGGAGGCCGTCGCCCCCTGGCTGCTCTCCGCCCGTACGGCCGACGCGCTCAAGGCACAGGCGGAGACGCTGCTCGCCCACCTCGACACGGCGACCACCGCACCGCGCCCCGTGGACGTCGGGCACACCCTGCGCACCGCGCGCGCGGCGCTCGACCACCGCGCGGTCGTCACCGGCGCGGACCGGGACGAACTCCTCGCCGGACTGCGGGAGGTGGCCGCCGGCCACGTCGACGCGGTCGCGGGCGAGCACCGGCGCGGTCCGGTGTTCGTGTTCCCGGGTCAGGGTGCGCAGTGGGTCGGTATGGGGCGGGAGTTGTTGGACTCCTCGCCGGTGTTCAAGGCGCGGTTCGCTGAGTGTGACGCTGCGTTGGCGCCGTTCGTGGACTGGTCGTTGTCCGGTGTGCTGCGGGGTGTCGAGGGCGCTCCGGGGTTTGACCGGGTGGACGTCGTACAGCCCGTGCTCTGGGCGGTGATGGTGTCGTTGGCGGAGGTGTGGCGCTCGTACGGTGTCCAGCCCGCCGCCGTCGTCGGCCACTCGCAGGGTGAGATCGCCGCCGCGTGTGTGTCCGGCGCGTTGTCGATCGAGGACGCCGCACGCGTGGTGGCGTTGCGGAGCCGGACCATCACCGCACTCGCGGGCCGCGGCGGCATGGTGTCCGTCGCGCTGCCCCGCGCCGACGCCGAGGAGCTGATCGCCGCATGGCCCGGAAGCCTGTCCGTCGCCGCCGTCAACGGGCCCTCCGCCGTGGTGGTGTCCGGTGATGTGGCCGCTCTGGACGCCCTTGTGGAAGCTTGCGAGGAGCGCGAGGTACGGGCCCGCCGCATCGAGGTCGACTACGCCTCGCACTCGGCGCACGTGGAGGAGATCCGCGAGGAGATCCTGACCGCCCTCGCGCCGGTCCGGCCGCGTAAGCCGTCCGTGCCGTTCTTCTCCACCGTGACCGGCGACTGGCTGGACGCGGACACCCTGGTGGACGCGGACTACTGGTACACGAACCTGCGGCAGACCGTACAACTGGAGCCCGCCGTACGGTCGTTGATCGAGGACGGCCACCGCGCGTTCGCGGAGATGAGCCCCCACCCCGTGCTCACCATGCCGGTGCAGGACACGGCCGAGGCCACCGACACCGACGTGACCGTCACGGGCACGCTCCGCCGCGACCAGGGCGGCCTGCCGCGCCTCCACGCCTCCCTCGGGGAGCTGTGGGCGCACGGCGTCGAGGTCGACTGGGCACCGGCGTTCGCCGGGCACCGGCCCGCGCTGGTGGACCTGCCCACGTACGCCTTCCAGCGGCGGCACTTCTGGCTCGCCACCGACAGCGCGGACCGTACGGCCGCCGACCCGGCGGACGCACGTTTCTGGGACACCGTCGAACGCGAGGACCTCAAAGCCCTCGCGGGCACCCTCGGCCTCAGCGACCCCGGCGCGCTCGCCGCCGTGCTGCCCGCCCTGTCGTCCTGGCGCCGCGACCGGCGCCAGCGGGACACCGCCGACTCCTGGCGCCACCGCGCCGTCTGGCGCCGCCGCCCCGAACCGGCCGCGGGCACCGCCACCGGCGCCTGGCTCCTCGTCGTACCCGAGGGCCACGAGGACTCCACCCCCGTCGCCCAGGCCACCGAGGCGCTGCGCGCCGCCGGGGCCGAGGCGTACACCGTGCTCGTCGGGCAGGCCGAGGCCGCCGACCGCGAACTCCTCGCCAAGCGGCTGCGGACCGCCGAACACGGCACGGACACCGTCTCCGGCGTACTGTCCTTCGCCGCGCTCGACGAGTCGCCGCTGCCGGACCGGCCCGCCGTGCCGACCGGGCTCGCCGTGACGCTGGCGCTGGTGCAGGCGCTCGGCGAGGTCACGTTCGACGCGCCCCTGTGGTGCCTGACCCGTGGCGCCGTCGCCGCCGATGGCGAGGCCGCCCCGTACGCGCCCGCGCAGGCCGCCGTCTGGGGCCTCGGCCGCGTCGCCGCCCTCGAACACCCCGACCGCTGGGGCGGGTTGGTGGACCTGCCGCCGCCCACCGCGACCGGGCCCGGCTCCACCGCGACCGACGAGCACGCCGACGCCGGCGGTGTCGACGCGCGCGAACGTACGCGGACCCGGCTCGCCGCCCTCCTCACCGCCGACGACGCCGAGGACCAACTCGCCCTCCGCGACTCCGGCGTGTACGCCCGCCGCCTCGTCGCCGCCCCCGCCGCCACCCAGGCCGCGCCCCGCACCTGGCGCCCGCGCGGCACCGCCCTCGTCACCGGCGGCACCGGCGCCCTCGGCGCCCGCGTCGCCCGCTGGCTCGCGCGCGGCGGCGCCGAGCACGTCGTGCTCGCCTCCCGGCGCGGCGACGCGGACGCCGACGGCGTCCCCGAGCTGCGCGCGGAACTGGCCGAGCAGGGCGTCGGTGTCACCGTCGCCGCCTGCGACACGTCGGACGGCGACGCCGTACGGGCGCTCGCCGCACGCCTCGCGGCCGACGGGCACACGGTACGGGCCGTCGTGCACGCCGCGGGCGTCAGCCAGTTGGGCACCCTGGAGGAGGCGGACACCGCCGACCTCGAAGCGGCCCTCGGCGGCAAGGTGCGCGGCGCGGAGCACCTGGCGGAGGCGTTCGGCTCGGACGCCCTCGACGCCGTCGTGCACTTCTCCTCGATCTCTGGCACGTGGGGCGTGGCCGACCACGGCGCGTACGCCGCCGCCAACGCCGCCCTCGACGCGTACGCCGCCCGCCAGCGCGCCGACGGCCTGCCCGCCCTCTCCGTCGCCTGGGGCCCCTGGGCGGGCGGCGGCATGATCGCCGACTCCCTCCAGGACGTGCTGCGGCAGCGCGGCGTACCGGTCATCGACCCGGACACCGCCCTCCACGGCCTCCAGCGCGCCCTCGACCTGGACGACACCGTCGTGGCCGTCGCGGACGTCGACTGGCCGCGCTTCGGCGGCGTCTTCACGTCCGTACGCCCCAGCAGGCTGCTGGACGAGATCCCCGCCGCGCAGCCCGCCGCCGACGACGACGCCGCACGTACGGCGGAACCCTCCGCGTTCCTCCGCGAACTCGCCGGACTCGACGAACGCCGCCGGAACGCACGCCTCGTGGCCCTCGTCCGCGAACAGGTCGCCTCCGTCCTCGGCCACGCCGACCCGGCGTCCGTCGACCCGCAGGGCGCGTTCAAGGAGCTGGGCTTCGACTCGCTCACGGCCGTCGAACTGCGCAACCGCCTCCACACCGCCTCCGGCCTGAAGCTCGGCGCGACCGTCGTCTTCGACTACCCCACCGTGCGCGCCCTCGCCGGGCACCTGTCGGGCAAGCTCACCGGCTCCGACGGGCCGTCCGCCGCGTCCCTGTCGACCGGCGCCGTACGGGCGGCGGGCGCGCGGGACGGCGAGGCCGACGAGCCGATCGCGATCGTCGCGATGAGCTGCCGCTTCCCCGGCGGCGTACGGTCCCCCGAGGACCTGTGGCGCGTCGTACGGGACGGTGTGGACGTCATCTCCGACTTCCCCACCGACCGCGGCTGGGACCTCGACGGCCTCTACGACCCCGACCCCGACAGCACCGGCAAGAGCTACGTACGGCGCAGCGGATTCCTGCACGACGCCGCCGACTTCGACGCCGCGTTCTTCGGCATCTCGCCGCGCGAGGCCGTCGCCATGGACCCGCAGCAGCGGCTGCTGCTGGAGACCTCCTGGGAGGCGCTGGAGCGCGCCGGACTCGACCCGGCGGCGCTGCGCGGCTCACCCACCGGCGTGTACGTGGGCATGACCGACCAGGAGTACGGCACCCGGCTGCGCGCCGCGGCGGGCGAGGCCGAGGGCTACCTCGCGACGGGCGCCGTCGGCAGCGTCGCCTCCGGCCGCATCTCGTACACCCTCGGCCTGGAGGGCCCGGCCGTCACCGTCGACACGGCCTGCTCGTCGTCGCTCGTCGCGCTGCACATGGCGGCGCAGGCGCTGCGCAACGGCGAGTGCACCCTCGCGCTCGCGGGCGCGGTGATGGTCATGTCCGACCCGTCGCAGTTCATCGCGTTCAGCCGCCAGCGCGGGCTGGCGCCGGACGGCCGCTCGAAGCCGTTCGCGGCGGCGGCCGACGGCTTCGCCCTCTCCGAGGGCGCGGGCGTCATCGTCCTGGAACGGCTGTCGGACGCGCGGGTGAACGGGCACCAGGTGCTGGGCGTCGTGCGAGGTTCCGCGATCAACCAGGACGGCGCGTCGAACGGTCTGACCGCGCCCAACGGCCCGTCGCAGCAGCGCGTCATCCGCGCCGCCCTCGCCCAGGCCGGACTCTCCGCCGGGGACGTGGACGCGGTGGAGGCGCACGGCACGGGTACGAAGCTCGGCGACCCGATCGAGGCCGAAGCCCTCCTCGCCACGTACGGCGAGGAGCGGGAGGCCGGGCGCGAGCCGCTGTGGCTGGGCTCCGTGAAGTCCAACATCGGGCACGCGCAGACCGCTTCGGGCATGGCCGGGGTCATGAAGATGGTCCTCGCCATGCGGCACGACCTGCTCCCCGCGACCCTCCACATCGACGAGCCGTCGCCGCACGTCGACTGGTCCAGCGGCACCGTGGAACTGCTGGCCGAGGCCCGCCCCTGGGAACGGAACGGGCAGCCGCGCCGCGCCGGGGTCTCGTCGTTCGGCGTCAGCGGTACGAACGCGCACCTGATCATCGAGGAGCCGCCGGAGGCCGCTCCGGAGGTTCCGGAAGCCGTCGACGCTGTTCCGGGCGTGGTGCCCTGGGTGGTGTCGGGGCGTTCGGGGGAGGCGTTGCGTGCGCAGGCGGAGCGGTTGGCGGATTTCGCGGCCGGTGCGGGTGCGGGTGTGGCGGATGTGGGTCATTCGTTGGTGGTGGCGCGTGCGGGGTTGGAGCACCGTGCGGTCGTGACCGGTTCGGACGTGGACGGGTTGGTGGAACGCCTGCGCGCGGTGGCGCGTGGTGAGCTGCCCGCCGGGGCTGTGCAGGGGGTGGACGAGACCTCGGGTGAGAGCCCGGATGTGGTGTTCGTGTTCCCGGGTCAGGGTGCGCAGTGGGTGGGTATGGGGCGTGAACTCCTCGACTCCTCGCCGGTGTTCAAGGCGCGGTTCGCTGAGTGTGACGCGGCGTTGGCGCCGTTCGTGGACTGGTCGTTGTCCGGTGTGTTGCGGGGTGTTGAGGGCGCTCCGGGGTTTGACCGGGTGGACGTCGTGCAGCCGGTGTTGTGGGCGGTGATGGTGTCGTTGGCGGAGGTGTGGCGCTCGTACGGTGTGCAGCCCGCCGCTGTCGTGGGTCATTCGCAGGGTGAGATCGCTGCCGCGTGTGTGTCGGGCGCGTTGTCGATCGAGGACGCGGCGCGTGTGGTGGCGTTGCGGAGTCAGACGATCACGGCGCTTGCGGGTCGTGGTGGCATGGTGTCGGTGGCGAAGCCCCGTGCCGAGGTGGATGAGTTGATCGCCGGGTGGGAGGGCCGTATCTCGGTCGCGGCGGTGAACGGGCCCTCCGCTGTGGTGGTTTCGGGTGACGCCGACGCCCTGGATGAACTCCGCGCCCACTGCGATGAGCGGGAGATTCGTGCGCGTCGTATCGAGGTGGACTACGCGTCGCACTCGGCGCATGTGGAGAGCATCCGCGAGGCGATTCTGACCGCTCTCGCGCCGGTCCAGCCGCGTGTGCCGTCGGTGCCGTTCTTCTCGACGGTGACGGGTGACTGGTTGGACGCGGACACCCTGGTGGACGCGGACTACTGGTACACGAATCTGCGGCAGACGGTGCAACTGGAGCCCGCGATCAGGTTGTTGATCGAGGATGGTCATCGTGCGTTCGCGGAGATGAGCCCGCACCCCGTGCTCACGGTTCCGGTGCAGGACACGGCTGAGGCGACCGACACCGAGGTGACGGTGACGGGCACGTTGCGCCGGGACGAGGGCGGTCTCGACCGCCTCTACCTCTCGCTGGGTCACCTGTGGGCGCATGGTGTGGAGGTGGACTGGTCCCCGGCGTTCGCGGCGTGCCGCCCGAATGTCGTCGACCTGCCTACGTACGCGTTCCAGCGGCAGCGTTTCTGGTTGGAGGTGCCGGACGCGAAGGTCGCGGCGGACCCGGTCGACGCGCAGTTCTGGGAGACCGTCGAACGCGAGGACCTCGAAGCCCTCGCCGGCACCCTCGGCATCACCGACTCGGGCGCGTTGGGCCAGGTGCTGCCCGCGTTGTCGTCCTGGCGCCGCGACCGGCAGCAGCGGGCCACGGTGGACAGCTGGCGCTACCGCATCGTGTGGCGCCCCCGCCAACTCCCCAAGTCCGGTGTCCTGGACGGCGACTGGCTGCTGGCCGTCCCCGCCTCCCACCGTGCCGACCCGCTCGTCGGCCAGGTCACGGAGGCCGTCATGGCGGCGGGCGCCCGCGTGAACGTGTTCACCGTGGACCCCTCCGCCGTGGACGACGGCACGTTGGCCGAACAGCTGCTGACGGAGGCCGAGTTCGGCGCCGACCCGCGCGGTGTCCTCTCCCTCCTCGCCCTCGACGACGCCGACAGCGCCCACGGCCACGGCGTCAGCCGCGGCCTCCTCGCCACCATCGCGCTCGCGCAGACCCTCGAAGAGGGCGTCGTCCCCGCGGCCCCCCTGTGGTGCCTCACGCGCGGCGCCGTCTCCACCGGCCCCGACGACGCGTCGCCCGCCCCCGCGCAGGCGGCCGTACGCGGCCTGGTCCGGGTGTTCGGGCTGGACGAGCCGGAGCGGTTCGGCGGCCTCGTCGACCTCCCCGCGCACGACGGCCCGGACGGCGGGTACGGCGCGGACGACCGTACGGCCGCCCTGGACCTCCTCGCCCCGCTCCTCGCGCACGCCCAGGCGTACGCGGGCGCGGCGGGCGCGGACGAGTCGTCCGTCGAGCCGCCCGAGGAGGACGTCGCCCTCCGCCCGTCCGGCGTCCACGCGCGCCGCATGGTCCGGGCGCCGCTGAGCGCCTCGCCGTCCGTACGCCAGTGGTGCCCGCACGGCACCGTCCTGGTCACCGGCGGTACGGGCGCGCTCGGCAGCCACGTGGCCCGCGACCTGGCCCGCGAGGGCGCCGAGCACCTGCTGCTCGTCAGCCGCCGCGGCGAGAACGCGCCGGGCGCGGCCGAACTCCGCGAGGAGCTGACCACGTTGGGCGCCCGCGTCACCGTCGCCGCGTGCGACGTGGCCGACCGTACGGCGCTCGCGGAACTGCTCGCCGCGATCCCCGCCGACCTGCCGCTGACCGCCGTCATGCACACCGCCGGTGTCGTCGGTGACCCGCGCCCGCTGGCCGGTACGTCCCTGGCGGACGCGGCGGCCACCGTACGCGGCAAGGTCGCCGGTGCCCTGCACCTGGACGAGCTGCTGGCGGACGCGGAGCTGGAGGCGTTCGTGCTGTTCTCCTCCGGCGCCGGGGTGTGGGGCAACGGCGGTCAGGGCCCGTACGCCGCCGCCAACGCCCAGCTCGACGCGCTCGCGGAACGCCGCCGCGCCACGGGCCGTACCGCGACGTCCGTCGCCTGGGGCGCCTGGGCGGACGGCGGCATGGTGGACGAGGCGGTGGCGGAGCAGCTGCGCCGCCGCGGGGTGCCGGAGATGGCGCCGGACCTGGCCGTACGGGCGCTGGGCGAGGCCGTCGACCGGGACGAGACGGCGCTCGTCGTCGCGGACATCCGGTGGGACCGCTTCCTGCCCGCGTACGCCAGCCGCGGCCACCGGCCGTTGCTGGACGACCTGCCCGACGTACGGGAACTGCTCGCCGCCCGGCGCCGCGAGCAGGACGCGGCGGACGCGGGCCAGGCGGAGGACCCGGGCGCGGAGCTGGTACGGCGGCTGAAGGCGCTGCCGGAGCCCAAGCGGAAGCGGGCGCTCGTCGACCTGGTGCGCGGCGAGGCGGGCGCGGTGCTCGGGCACGCGTCGCCGGACCAGGTGAAGGCCGACCGGGCGTTCCGGGAGCTGGGCTTCGACTCGCTGACGGCGGTCGAGCTGCGCAACAGGCTCGCCGCCGCCACCGGCCTCAAGCTGCCCGCCGCCCTGGTCTTCGACCAGCCGACACCGAACGCGCTCGCCGCCCACCTGCGCGCCCAACTGCTCCCCGAGGGCGGCGACGGCGCCGAGGGCGGCCCGGAACTGCCCGCCGAACTCCAGCAGTTGGACACCGCCTACCGTGAGGCGCCGGACGACGACGCCCGCCGGGCGATGGCGGACGGCATGCGCGCGCTGCTCAGCGCGTGGGACGGCGGGACACCGCGGGAAGAGGACGACGACGGCATCGACGAGGAAGTCGCGGCCGCCAGCGACCAGGACATGTTCGATCTGATCGACCGGGAACTCGGGATCTCCTGAGCCAGCACGTGCAGACATCCCGTTTCTTGAAGGGCTGACGCTTCACCATGGACAACAACGAGGACAAGCTCCGCGATTACCTCAAGCGGGTCACCACGGACCTGCGGCAGACCCGCCGCAAGCTGTCCGAGGTCGAATCACGGCAGCACGAGCCGATCGCCGTTGTCTCGATGGCCTGCCGCTGGCCCGGTGGCGTCACCAGCCCGGAGCAGCTGTGGCAGCTGGTCACCGACGGCACCGACGCCATCGGTCCGCTGCCCACCGACCGCGGCTGGGACCTGGACGCGCTCTACGACCCGGACCCGGACCAGCTCGGCACCAGCTACGTGCGCGAGGGCGGCTTCCTCTACGACGCCGCCGACTTCGACGCGCCCTTCTTCGAGATCTCCCCGCGCGAGGCGCTGGCCATGGACCCGCAGCAGCGGCTCCTGATGGAGACCGTGTGGGAGGTCTTCGAGCGCGCCGGGATCGACCCCGGCACGCTGCGCGGCAGCAGGGCGGGCGTCTTCGTCGGGTCCAGCAACCAGGGCTACGCCGTGGACGGCTCCATGGCGCCCGACGAGGTCGAGGGCCACCTCCTCACCGGCGGTTCGGCGGCCGTGCTGTCGGGGCGCGTCGCGTACCACTTCGGCCTGGAGGGCCCGGCCGTCACCCTCGACACCATGTGCTCGTCGTCGCTGGTGGCACTGCACCTCGCGATCCAGTCCCTCCGCGACGAGGACTGCACCATGGCGCTCGCCGCCGGTGCCACCGTCATGTCGTCCACCCGTAACTTCGTGGAGTTCAGCCGTCAGCGGGGGTTGGCGCCGGACGGTCGGTGCAAGCCGTTCGCGGCGGGTGCGGACGGTACGGGGTGGGGTGAGGGCGTCGGTGTCCTGCTGCTGGAGCGGCTGTCCGACGCGCGGCGGAACGGGCACCAGGTGCTGGCCGTCCTCAAGGGTTCCGCGATCAACCAGGACGGCGCGTCGAACGGTCTGACCGCGCCCAACGGCCCCTCCCAGCAGCGCGTCATCCGCGCCGCCCTCGCCAACGCCCGGCTGGAGCCCGGCGACGTGGACGTCGTCGAGGCCCACGGCACCGGCACGAAGCTCGGCGACCCCATCGAGGCCGACGCGCTCAGCGCCACGTACGGCAAGGCGCACAAGCCCGAACGCCCGCTGTGGCTCGGCTCCGTGAAGTCCAACATCGGCCACACGCAGGCCGCCTCCGGCATGGCCGGCGTCATCAAGATGGTGCAGGCGCTCCAGCACGGCGTCCTGCCCAAGTCCCTCTTCGCGGACGACCCCACGCCGCACGTCGACTGGGAGGTCGGCACCGTACGGCTGCTCACCGAGCAGCGGCAGTGGCCCGACACGGGCGACGCGCCGCGCCGCGCGGGCGTCTCGTCGTTCGGCGGCAGCGGCACCAACGCGCACGTCGTACTGGAGCAGGCACCCGCCGCCGACGCGTCCATCGAGGACGCGGACAGCCCGGCGGAGGAGAAGGCCGCGGTCACCGCCGCCGTACTCGCCGCCGCCGCCGACGTCGACGCGGAGGAGGCCGCCGCGACGGCGCCCCCCGCGGGCAGCCCGATCCCCTGGGTGGTGTCGGGGCGTTCGGGGGAGGCGTTGCGTGCGCAGGCGGAGCGGTTGGCGGATTTCGCGGCCGGTGCGGGTGCGGGTGTGGCGGATGTGGGTCATTCGTTGGTGGTGGCGCGTGCGGGGTTGGAGCACCGTGCGGTCGTGACCGGTTCGGACGTGGACGGGTTGGTGGAGCGGCTGCGCGCGGTGGCGCGTGGTGAGCTGCCCGCCGGGGCTGTGCAGGGGGTGGACGAGACCTCGGGTGAGAGCCCGGATGTGGTGTTCGTGTTCCCGGGTCAGGGTGCGCAGTGGGTGGGTATGGGGCGTGAACTCCTCGACTCCTCGCCGGTGTTCAAGGCGCGGTTCGCTGAGTGTGACGCGGCGTTGGCGCCGTTCGTGGACTGGTCGTTGTCCGGTGTGTTGCGGGGTGTTGAGGGCGCTCCGGGGTTTGACCGGGTGGACGTCGTGCAGCCGGTGTTGTGGGCGGTGATGGTGTCGTTGGCGGAGGTGTGGCGCTCGTACGGTGTGCAGCCCGCCGCTGTCGTGGGTCATTCGCAGGGTGAGATCGCTGCCGCGTGTGTGTCGGGCGCGTTGTCGATCGAGGACGCGGCGCGTGTGGTGGCGTTGCGGAGTCAGACCATTACGGCGCTTGCGGGTCGTGGTGGCATGGTGTCGGTGGCGAAGCCCCGTGCCGAGGTGGATGAGTTGATCGCCGGGTGGGACGGCCGTATCTCGGTCGCCGCCGTCAACGGGCCCTCCGCTGTGGTGGTTTCGGGTGACGCCGACGCCCTCGATGAACTCCGCGCCCACTGCGACGAGCGGGAGATCCGTGCGCGTCGTATCGAGGTGGACTACGCCTCCCACTCGGCGCATGTGGAGAGCATCCGCGACGACATCCTCACCGCTCTCGCGCCGGTCCAGCCGCGTGTGCCGTCCGTGCCGTTCTTCTCCACCGTCACGGGTGACTGGCTGGACGCGGACACCCTGGTGGACGCGGACTACTGGTACACGAATCTGCGGCAGACGGTGCAACTGGAGCCCGCGATCAGGTCGTTGATCGAGGATGGTCATCGTGCGTTCGCGGAGATGAGCCCGCACCCCGTGCTCACGGTTCCGGTGCAGGACACGGCTGAGGCGACCGACACCGAGGTGACGGTGACGGGCACGCTCCGCCGGGACGAGGGCGGTCTCGACCGCCTCTACGCCTCCCTGGGTCACCTGTGGGCGCATGGTGTGGAGGTGGACTGGTCCCCGGCGTTCGCGGCGTGCCGCCCGAATGTCGTCGACCTGCCTACGTACGCGTTCCAGCGGCAGCGTTTCTGGTTGGAGGTGCCGGACGCGAAGGTCGCGGCGGACCCGGTCGACGCGCAGTTCTGGGAGACCGTCGAACGCGAGGACCTCGAAGCCCTCGCCGGAACCCTCGGCATCACCGACCCCGGCTCCCTCGGTGAGGTGCTGCCCGCCCTCTCCTCCTGGCGCCGCGACCGCCAGCGGCGCGCGACCCTCGACAGCTGGCGCTACCGCATCGTGTGGCGCCCCCGCCAACTCCCCAAGTCCGGTGTCCTGGACGGCGACTGGCTGCTCGTCGTCCCCGCCGCCCAGCGCGACCACGTACTCGTCGGCCAGGTCAGGGAGGCCGTCGCCGCCGCGGGCGCCCGCGTCAGCGTGCTGACGCTCGACGCGTCCGCCGTCGACGACGGTTCCGTGGCGGAGAAGCTCCAACAGCTGCTGTCCTCCGGCGAGTTCGGCGCCGACCCGCGCGGCATCGTGTCCCTCCTCGCCCTCGACGAGGCGCACCAGCCCGGCCACGAGGGCGTCACCGTCGGCCTCGCGCTGTCCCTCGCGTTCACGCAGGGCCTGCTCGCGACCGGTGTCGAGGCGCCGATCTGGATGCTCACCACCGAGTCCCACACCACCGGTCTCGCCGACGACCCGGTGCACCACCCGATGCAGGCCGCCGTCTGGGGCTTCGGCCGGGTCGTCGCCCTCGAACACCCCGCGCTCTGGGGCGGGTTGGTCGACCTGCCCGCCGCGCTCGACGACACCGTCGCCGGGCTGCTCACCGCGAAGTTCGCGGAGGGCGGCGACGAGGACCAGGTGGCCCTCCGCCCCTCCGGCCCGTACGACCGCCGCCTCGTCCGCACCCCGCGCGCCACCCCCCGTACGCCCCGCGAGCCGTGGCGTACGAGCGGCAGCGCGCTCATCACCGGCGGTACGGGCGGCCTCGGCGCACACACCGCGCGGCTCCTCGCCCGCCGGGGCGCCGAGCACCTGGTGCTGACCAGCCGCCGCGGCATGGACGCGCCGGGCGCGGCCGAACTCCGCGACGAACTCACCGCGTTGGGCGCCCGCGTCACCGTCGCCGCCTGCGACGTCACCGACCGCGCGCAGGTGCGCGCCCTGGTCGAGCAGGTGGAGGCGGACGGCCCGGCGTTCCGCACGGTCGTGCACACCGCGGGCTACGGCCTGCTGGTGCCGGTCGCGGACGTCAGCATGGACGACTTCGACGAGGGCGCCCGCGCCAAGCTCCTCGGCGCGCAGAACCTGGACGTGGTGTTCGACCGCGACGGGCTCGACGCGTTCGTGCTGTACTCGTCCGTCGCGGGCGTGTGGGGCAGCGGCGACCACGGCGCGTACGCCGCGTCCAACGCGTACGTCGACGCCCTCGCCGACCACCGCCGCGCGCGCGGACTCGCCGGTACGACCATCCCGTGGGGCATCTGGAGCCCCGAGGGCGGCGGCATGGCCGTCGAGGTGGTGAAGGAGCAGCTGAAGTGGCGGGGCATCCCGTTCATGGACGCGGGTCTCGCCGTGCAGGGCCTGGAGCAGGCGCTCGACGACGACGAGACGTTCCTCGCCGTCGCGGACATCGACTGGCCGCGCTTCGTCCCGGTGTTCACCGCCACCCACTCCCGGCCGCTGCTGCACGAGGTGCCGGACGTCGCGGAGCTGATGGCGGCCGACGAGGCCGAGACGGAGGGCGCGCAGAGCGCGTCCGCGACGCTCCAGACGCAGCTGCTGGGCATGGACGCGGGGGAGCGGGAACGTACGCTCGTCGACCTCGTACGCGTCCACGTCGCCGGGGCCCTCGGCTTCACCGACAGCTCGGACGTGTCCGCCACGCGCGCGTTCAAGGAGCTGGGCTTCGATTCGCTGACGGCCGTCGAGCTGCGCAACCGCCTCAACGCCGCGACGGGCCTGAAGCTCGCCGCGACCGTCGTCTTCGACTACCCGAACGTCCGGACCCTCGCCGGGCACCTCGCCGTCAAGCTGATCGGCGACGCCGCGTCCGGCCCGGCCGCGCCCGGCACCGTCGTACGGCCGCTGCCGACCGGCACCGCCGGCACCGTGGACGACGAGCCGATCGCGATCGTCGCCATGAGCTGCCGTTTCCCCGGCGGCGTGCAGTCCCCGGAGGACCTGTGGCGCGTCGTACGCGACGAGCTGGACGTCGTGTCGCCGCTGCCCACGGACCGTGGCTGGGACGTCGAGCGGCTCTACGACCCGAACCCGGACACCGTCGGCACCACGTACGCGCGTGAGGGCGGATTCCTGGAGGACGCGGGCGAGTTCGACGCCGCGTTCTTCGGGATCTCGCCGCGCGAGGCCCTCGCGATGGACCCGCAGCAGCGGCTGCTGCTGGAGACGTCGTGGGAGGCGCTGGAGCGCGCCGGTATCGACCCCAAGAGCCTGCACGGCACCGCGACCGGCGTGTTCGTCGGCGCCGCCTACCAGGGCTACGGCAACACCGCCGCCCCGCCCGAGGGCCTGGAGGGCCACCTCATCACCGGCACGGTGACGAGCATCGCCTCCGGCCGCATCTCGTACACCCTGGGCCTGGAGGGCCCGGCGGTGACCATGGACACCGGCTGCTCGTCGTCGCTCGTCGCCACGCACCTCGCCGTACAGGCGCTGCGCAGCGGCGAGTGCACCCTCGCCCTCGCGGGCGCGGCGGCCGTCATGGGCGAGCCCATCGGGCTCATCGGCTTCAGCCGCCAGCGCGGCCTGGCCCGCGACGGGCGGTGCAAGGCGTTCGCCGCCTCGGCGGACGGCATGGGCATGGCCGAGGGCGCGGGCATGATCGTCCTGGAACGGCTGTCGGACGCGCGGGCGAACGGGCACCAGGTGCTGGGCGTCGTGCGGGGTTCCGCGATCAACCAGGACGGCGCGTCGAACGGTCTGACCGCGCCCAACGGCCCGTCGCAGCAGCGCGTCATCCGCGCCGCCCTCGCCAACGCGGGCCTGGAGCCCGGTGACGTGGACGCGGTGGAGGCGCACGGTACGGGTACGAAGCTGGGCGACCCGATCGAGGCGCAGGCGCTGCTCGCCACGTACGGCGAGGAGCGGGAGGCCGGGCGCGAGCCGCTGTGGCTGGGCTCCGTGAAGTCCAACATCGGGCACGCGCAGGCCGCTTCGGGCGTCGCGGGCGTCATCAAGATGATCGAGGCGTTCCGGCACGGCCTGCTGCCCCGGTCGCTGCACCTGGACGAGCCGTCGCCGCACGTCGACTGGTCCAGCGGTGCCGTGGAGCTGCTGGCGGAGGCCCGCCCGTGGGAGCGGAACGGGCACCCGCGGCGCGTGGGCGTCTCGTCGTTCGGCGTCAGCGGTACGAACGCGCACCTGATCATCGAGGAGCCGCCGGAGGTCGAGGCGGAACCGGTGGCCGTGGAGGACGGCGCGGGTGTGGTGCCGTGGGTGCTGTCGGCGCGTTCGGCGGAGGCCCTGCGGGAGCAGGCGCAGCGGTTGGCCGCGTTCGTGGAGGCGGGCCGTCCGGACGTGTCGGGCGTCGGCCACGCGCTGCTGAACGGGCGTGCCGAGTTCGAGCACCGCGCCGTCGTGGCCGCCGCCGACGTGGACACCTTCGTGGCGCGCCTCGGCGACATCGCCACCGGGACCTCCGTCGGGGTGCCGGAGGACGGGTCGGGTCGTGGTCCGGTGTTCGTGTTCCCGGGTCAGGGTGCGCAGTGGGTGGGTATGGGGCGTGAACTCCTCGATTCCTCGCCGGTGTTCGCGGCGCGGTTCGCTGAGTGTGATGCGGCGTTGGCGCCGTTCGTGGACTGGTCGTTGTCCGGTGTGTTGCGGGGCGTCGAAGGTGCTCCGGGGTTTGACCGGGTGGATGTCGTGCAGCCGGTGTTGTGGGCGGTGATGGTGTCGTTGGCGGAGGTGTGGCGCTCGTACGGTGTCCAGCCCGCCGCTGTCGTGGGTCATTCGCAGGGTGAGATCGCCGCCGCGTGTGTGTCGGGCGCGTTGTCGATCGAGGACGCGGCGCGTGTGGTGGCGTTGCGGAGTCAGACCATTACGGCGCTTGCGGGTCGTGGTGGCATGGTGTCGGTGGCGAAGCCTCGTGCCGAGGTGGATGAGTTGATCTCCGGGTGGGACGGCCGTATCTCGGTCGCCGCCGTCAACGGGCCCTCCGCTGTGGTGGTTTCGGGTGACGCCGACGCCCTCGACGAACTCCGCGCCCACTGCGACGAGCGGGAGATCCGTGCGCGTCGTATCGAGGTGGACTACGCCTCCCACTCGGCGCATGTGGAGAGCATCCGCGACGATATCCTGACCGCTCTCGCGCCGGTCCAGCCGCGTGTGCCGTCCGTGCCGTTCTTCTCCACCGTCACGGGTGACTGGCTGGACGCGGACACCCTGGTGGACGCGGACTACTGGTACACGAATCTGCGGCAGACGGTGCAACTGGAGCCCGCGATCAGGTCGTTGATCGAGGATGGTCATCGTGCGTTCGCGGAGATGAGCCCGCACCCCGTGCTCACGGTTCCGGTGCAGGACACGGCTGAGGCGACCGACACCGAGGTGACGGTGACGGGCACGCTCCGCCGGGACGAGGGCGGCCTCGACCGCCTCTACGCCTCCCTGGGTCACCTGTGGGCGCATGGCGTGGAGGTGGACTGGTCCCCGGCGTTCCCCGCCGACCGCCGCCCCGCCACCCCCGTCGGCCTCCCCACCTACCCCTTCCAACGCCAGCACTACTGGCTGGAGTCCGCCCCGGCCCCCGCGCCCGTCCCGCAGACGGCCGGTGCCCTCGACGTGGTGGACGCGAAGTTCTGGGAGACGATCGAGTCCGAGGACATCGACGGGCTCGCCAGCGAGTTCGACATCTCGCTCGACCGCGAGTCCCTGCACAGCGTCGTCGCCGCGCTCTCCTCCTGGCGGCGTGAACGGCAGCAGGCCAGCATCGTGGACGGCTGGCGCTACCGCGTCGCCTGGCGTGCCACGCCCGCCTCGTCGAACGCCTCCCTGAACGGCACCTGGCTCGTCGTCGTACCCGACGCGCACCAGGAGGACCCGCTCGTGGAGCGGATGTTCGAGGCGCTCGCCGTCAGCGGCGCGCAGACGCAGACCCTCGTCGTCGGCAAGAACGACGCCGACCGCGACTGGCTGGCCGACCGGCTGCGTACGGAGGTGCAGGGCGCCCTGTCCGGCATCCTCTCCCTCGTCCCGCTCGACGAGCGGCGCTGGCGCGAGGACCAGGCGCTGCCCACCAGCCTCGTGCTGACCACGACGCTGCTCCAGGCCCTCGGCGACGCGGGTGTCGACGCGCCCCTGTGGTGCGCCACGCGCGGCGCCGTGACGGTCAGCCGCCCCGACACGCTGACCAGCCCCACGCAGGCGATGACCTGGGGGCTGGGCCGGATCGCGGCGTTCGAGTACCCGCAGCGCTGGGGCGGCCTCATCGACCTGCCCGAGAAGGTCGACCACCGCGCGGCCCGCCGTCTCCTCACCGTGCTCTCCGGCGAGCTGGACGAGGACCAGGTCGCGGTGCGCCCGTCCGGCGTGTTCGCGCGCCGCATGCTGCGCGCCGTCAACGGCCCGGCGGACGTGGAGCCGTGGCGCCCCACCGGCACCGTGCTGGTGACCGGCGGTACGGGCGGCCTCGGCGGCCACGTGGCGCGCTGGCTCGCGCGCGGCGGCGCCGACCACGTCGTACTGGCCAGCCGCCGGGGCGCCGACGCCCCCGGCGCGGCCGAACTCGTCGCGGAACTGGCCGCGTCCGGCACCGCCGCCACGGCGGTCGCCTGCGACGTGGCCGACCGCGCGGCGGTCGACGCGCTCCTGGCCGACCTGCCCGGCGGGCAGCCGCTGACGGCCGTGGTGCACACGGCGGGCATCATCGACGACGGCATGCTCGACGCGCTCGTCCCGGAGCGCGCGGCGGCCGTACTGCGGCCCAAGGTGGACGCGGCGCAGGTGCTGCACGAGGCGACGCGGCACCTGGAGCTGTCGGCGTTCGTGCTGTTCTCGTCCATGGCGGGCACGCTCGGCGGCCCCGGCCAGGGCAGTTACGCCGCGGCGAACGCGTACCTCGACGGCCTCGCGGAACGCCGCCGCGCCGACGGCCTGCCCGCCACCTCCGTCGCGTGGGGCGCGTGGGCGGGCGGCGGTCTCGTCGACGAGGAGCTGGCGGAGAACCTGCGCCACCTCGGCGTCCCCCCGATGGACCCCGGCCTGGCGATCTCCGCGTTGCAGAACGCGTTGGACCAGCGGGACACGTTCGTCGTCGTCGCGGACGTCGACTGGCGCGTCGCGGCGGCCCGGGTCGCCGCCGCCCTCCGGGAACTGCCCGAGGCGCAGCTGGAGGAGAGCGCGACCCGCAAGGAGAACGCGGCGCCCGAGGACGCGGCGCCGCTCGTACGGCAGTTGGCGGCGTTGAGCGCGGGCGAGCGGCGCGGCGCGCTGCTGGAGGCCGTACGGGCGCAGGCCGCGGCCGTGCTCGGCTTCGACCGGGTGGAGGCGGTGCCGGAGACGCGGGCCTTCCGCGACCTGGGCTTCGAGTCGCTGACGGCGGTCGAGCTGCGCAACCGGCTCGGTGAGGCCACCGGCCTGCGGCTGCCCGTCACGATGGCGTTCGACCACCCGACGGCGAGCGCGCTGGCGACGTTCCTGCACGGCGAACTCTTCGCGGACGGTTACGAGTCGGGCGCCACCGCCGCCCCCGTCGTCGCGGTGGACCGCGACCCGGTGGTCATCGTCGGCATGGGCTGCCGCTTCCCCGGCGGCGTACGGTCCCCGGAGGACCTGTGGCGGCTGGTGGCGGACGGTACGGACGCGATCGGGCCGTTCCCGGAGAACCGCGGCTGGGACGTGGACGGGCTGTACGACCCGGACCCGGACAAGCCCGGCACGTTCTACTCGCGTGACGGCGGATTCCTCTACGAGGCCGACCACTTCGACCCGGCGTTCTTCGGCATCTCGCCCCGCGAGGCGCTCGCCATCGACCCGCAGCACCGGCTGCTGCTGGAGACGGCGTGGGAGGCGTTCGAGCGGGCGGGCATCGACCCGGTGTCCGTACGCGGCACCCAGTCCGGGGTGTTCGTCGGCTCCAACTACAACGACTACGGCTCCCGCGTCCGCCGCGCCCCCGAGGGCATGGAGGGCTACCTCGCGACGGGCAGCGCCAGCAGCGTCGCGTCCGGCCGCATCGCGTACACCTTCGGGCTGGAGGGCCCGGCGGTGACCGTCGACACGGCCTGCTCGTCGTCGCTCGTCGCGCTGCACCAGGCGGCGCAGGCGCTGCGCAGCGGCGAGTGCTCGATGGCGCTCGCGGGTGGCGTGACGGTGATCTCGACGCCGGACACGTTCATCGAGTTCAGCCGCCAGCGGGCGTTGGCGCCCGACGGGCGCTGCAAGGCGTTCAGCGCGGACGCCGACGGCGCGGGCTGGGCCGAGGGCGTCGGCCTGGTGCTGCTGGAGCGGCTGTCGGACGCGCGCGCCAACGGGCACCGCGTACTGGCCGTCGTCAAGGGCTCCGCCGTCAACCAGGACGGCGCGTCCAACGGCCTCACCGCCCCCAACGGTCCGTCGCAGCAGCGCGTCATCCGTGCCGCGCTGGGCCAGGCCGGGCTGGAGCCCGGCCAGGTCGACGCCGTCGAGGCGCACGGCACCGGCACGTCGCTCGGCGACCCCATCGAGGCGCAGGCCCTGATGACGGTCTACGGGCAGGCGCACACGCCGGAGAAGCCGCTCTGGCTCGGCGCGGTCAAGTCCAACATCGGCCACACGCAGGCCGCTTCCGGCATCGCCGGGGTCATCAAGATGGTGATGTCGCTCGCGGAGGGCGCCCTCCCGCGGACCCTGCACGCCGACGAGGTGTCCCCGCACATCGACTGGTCGGCGGGCACCGTACGGCTGCTCCAGGAGCAGCGGGAGTGGGCCCGTACGGACGAGCCGCGCCGGGCGGGCGTGTCCGCGTTCGGCATCAGCGGCACCAACGCGCACGTGATCCTGGAGGAGGCCGGGCCCGAACCGGAGCCCGCCGTCTCCGTACCGGCACCCGCGCCCGCCGCCGAGGCGCTGGACGCCGGCACCGCCGTGGACGGCGTGTCGCGCGTGCCCGTGCCGTGGCTGCTGTCCGGCCGGGGCGAGGCGGCGCTGCGGGAGCAGGCCGCACGGCTCGGCGCGCACCTGGCGGCGGCCGGAGCCCCCGGCGGGCCCGGCGCGCCGTGCGCCGCCGACGTGGCGCTGTCGCTGGCGACGACGCGCGCCGGGTTCGAGGACCGGGCCGCGGTCATCGGCCTGGCCACGCTGGGCACGCCCGGCACCGGCGCGTCCCCGGCGGCGGAGGCCGCCGCCGCGGACATGGCGGAGGCGCTGGCCGCGCTCGCGGCGGGCACCGAGCACCCGCGGCTGATCACCGGCCGCGCGCGCGGCGGGAAGACGGCGCTGCTGTTCACCGGGCAGGGCGCGCAGCGGGCCGCAGCGGGCCGCCGCCTGTACGACACGTCGCCCGTGTTCGCGGACGCGCTGGACGAGGTCTGCGCCCACCTGGACGCGCACCTGGACACACCGCTGGAGGGCCGTTCCGACGCGCCCGTCGAACGGCAGCTGCGCGAGGTGCTGTTCGCGGACCCGGACACGCAGCCCGCCGGGCTGCTCGACCGGACCGCGTACACGCAGGCCGGGCTGTTCGCGCTGGAGGTGGCGCTGTTCCGGCTGCTGGAGTCGTACGGGACGCACCCCGACTACCTCCTCGGCCACTCCGTCGGCGAACTGGCCGCCGCGCACGTCGCCGGGGTCCTGTCCCTCGACGACGCGTGCGCGCTGGTCGCCGCCCGGGGCCGCCTCATGCAGGCGCTGCCCGGCCGGATCTCGGACGACGGCACCGCCGTCCCGGGCGCCATGGTCTCCGTGCGGGCGACGGAGGAGGAACTGCTGCCGCTGCTGGAGCCGTACGGCGACCGCGTGTCCGTCGCCGCCCTCAACGGGCCCCGCGCGGCCGTCCTCTCCGGCGACGAGGACGCGGTGACGGAGGTCGCCGAGGCGCTCGCCGCCGACGGCCGCAAGACGAAGCGGCTCACCGTCAGCCACGCGTTCCACTCCGCGCACATGGAGGGGATGCTGGAGGAGTTCGGGCGGCTGGCCGGGCGGCTCACGTACGAGGAGCCGCGGATTCCCGTCGTCTCCAACGTCACCGGCCGCCTCGCCACCGGCGACGACCTGCGCACCGCCGACTACTGGGTACGGCACGTGCGGCAGGCCGTCCGCTTCCACGACGGCGTACGGCTGCTCGCGGGCGAGGGCGTCGGCACCTTCGTGGAGCTGGGCCCGGACGGGGTGCTGACCGCCATGGCGGGCGACTGCCTCGCGGAGCACGCCGAGGCCGCCGACGCCGAGGGGGCCCCCGTGGCGTCGGGCGCGCCCGCGCCGCTGCTGGTGCCCCTGCTGCGGCGCGGCACCGACGACGCCGAGTCCGTCACCACCGCGCTGGCCCGGCTGCACGTCCACGGCCACGGCCTCAACTGGGCGGGCGTGCTCGCCCCGTTGGGCGCCCGTACGGTCGACCTGCCGACGTACCCGTTCCAGCAGCAGCGGTACTGGCTGGAGGCTTCCGACAGCGGGCAGGAGATGGCCGCGACCGGCCTGGAGGCCGCCGGGCACCCGCTGCTGGCCGCCGTCGTGCCGCTCGCGGGCGGCGAGGGCGCGGTCTTCACCGGCCTGGTGTCCGTCAGCCGCCAGCAGTGGCTCGCGGACCACGCCTTCGACGGCAACGCCGTCTTCCCCGGCACCGCCTTCCTGGAGCTGGCGCTCCAGGCGTGCGAACGGGTGGGGGCCGCGCAGGTCGAGGAGTTCACGCTGGAGCAGCCGCTGATCCTGCCCGCGTCGGGCGCCGTACAGCTCCAACTCGCCGTGCAGGGAACGGACTCCACCGGTGGCCGCGCCGTCACGGTGCACTCGCGGCCGGACGGCGACCCGTACGCGGAGTGGACGCGGCACGCCACCGGCGTGCTCACGGACACCCCCGCGGAGCAGCGGGACCTGACGGCGTGGCCGCCGCCCGGCGCCGAACCCGTCGACGTCACCGGCCTCTACGAGGACATCGCCGCCCGCGCCTTCGACTACGGGCCCGCCTTCCGCGGGCTGACGGCGGCCTGGCGGGACGGCGGCACCGTGTACGCGGAGGTCGCCCTCGACCAGGAGCAGCACGTGGCGGCCGAACGGTTCGCGCTGCACCCGGCGTTGCTCGACGCGGCGCTGCACACGCTCGCGCTCGCGCCGGACGCGGCGGGCCGCGCGGTGGCGCCGTTCAGCTTCACCGGGGTGGCGCTGGCCGCGACGGGCGCCACCGCGCTGCGCGTACGGCTCACGCCGCACCCGCGCTCGGACGGCGCGGCGGCGGACGGAGGCACGGGCGGGGGCGGTTCGGACGGCGGACCGGAGACCACGTACGCCGTGCAGGTCACCGACACCACCGGCGCACCCGTCGCCACCGTCGGCGGCCTCGCGCTGCGCGCCGTGGGCGGCGGCCAGCTGGCCGCTCCCGGCAGCGGCCCGCGCGGCCTGCACCGCGTCGAGTGGACCGCACTGCCGCTGCCCGAGGCGTACACCGGCCGCGTCGCCGTCGTCGGCGCCGCCGACGACCTGGCCGAACTGGGCACGCCCGACGGCGCGTACGCGACCGTCGCCGCGCTCGGCGCGGCCGTCGCCGCCGGACTGCCCGTACCGGAGACCGTGCTGGCGCCGCTGGCGCCGCTGGCGCCCGCCGCCGACGGCACGGACACCGGCGCCACGGGCACCGCCGACGCGGTGCGCCGCGCCACGGCGCGCGCCCTCGCGGTGGCGCAGGACTGGCTCGCCGACGAGCGGTTCGCGGACTCGCGGCTCGTCCTGTGCACCCGCGGGGCCGTCGCCCCCGGCACCGGCACCGGCACCAGCACCGGCACCGGCACCGGCACCGGCACCGGCACCGGCGCCGGCGCGGCTCCGGCCGCGGCGGAGGCCGCGGTGTGGGGGCTGCTGCGTGCGGCCCGTACGGAGAACCCCGGCCGCTTCGCGCTGCTGGACCACGACGGGACGGACGCCTCGTACGGCGCCCTGAACCGCGCGCTGGCCACCGGCGAACCGGAGTCGGCGCTGCGCGACGGCGCCCTGTCGGTGCCCCGCCTCGTCCGCGTCACCGCGCAGGAGCTCGCGGCCGGGGACACCGGAGCCGACGCCACCGCGACCGAGGCCACCGCCGCCACCGGGCCGTTCACCGGCTTCACCGACGGCGGCACCGTCCTGGTCACCGGCGCCAGCGGCATGCTGGGCAAGCTGCTGGCCCGGCACCTGGTGGCCGCGCACGGCGTACGGTCGCTGCTCCTCGCCAGCAGGCGCGGCGCCGAGGCCGAGGGCATGCCCGAGCTGTGCGCCGAACTGCGCGCGGAGGGCGCCGAGGTGACCCTCGCCGCCTGCGACGTCGCGGACCGGGCGCAGCTCACCGCGCTGCTGGAGACCGTGCCCGACGCGCACCCGCTGACGGCCGTCTTCCACACGGCGGGCGTACTGGACGACGGCGTGTTCGCGGCGCTCACCCCCGAGCGCCTGGAGCCCGTGCTGCGCGCCAAGGTGGACGCCGTACTCAACCTGGACGACGCCACCCGGGACCTGGACCTGTCGGCCTTCGTGCTGTACTCGTCGCTCGCGGGGACCCTCGGCGGCGCCGGACAGGCCAACTACTCGGCGGCCAACGCCTTCCTGGACGCCCACGCCGCCCGGCTGCGCGCCCACGGCCGCCCCGCCACCTCCCTCGGCTGGGGCCTGTGGGCGGAACGCAGCGGCATGACGGGCAAGTTGGACGGCGCCGACCTGCACCGCATGGCGCGCGGCGGCGTGCGTCCGATGGCCACCGACGAGGCCCTGGCCCTGCTGGACGCGGCGCTGGCGACGGGTGAACCGCACCTGGTGCCCGCCCAGTTGGACATCGCCGGGCTCAGGGCGCCCGACGGCGGCGTCCCGCACCTGCTGCACCGCCTGGCGCCGCCGCGCGCCCGGCGGGCCGTGTCCGCCGCCGCGTCCGCCGGCCCCGAACGGGCCGAGCAGACCGTCGGGTTGCGGGAGCAGCTGGCCGAACTGCCGCTGGCGGAGCGCCCGTCGGCGGTACTGGACCTCGTCCTCACCCAGGCCGCGCTCGTCCTCGGCCACGCCTCGGCCGACGCGCTCGACCCCGAACGCGGCTTCCTGGAGCTGGGGTTCGACTCGCTGACCGCCGTGGAGCTGCGCAACCGGCTCGGCGCCCTCGCGGGCGTACGGCTGCCCGCGACGCTGCTGTTCGACTACCCGTCGCCGCCCGTGCTGGCCGCGCACCTGCTCGCCAAGGCGGCGCCGCCGGAGCCCTCGGGGCCCACGGCGAACGGCACCGCCGACGCGTCCGGCGGGCTGCTCGGCGGGCTGGACACGTGGGAGGCGGAGTTCGACCGGATCGTGCGGGACGACGCGGCCCGCACCGAGCTGTCCACCCGGCTCCAGACGCTGCTCGACCGGCTGGGCGCGGCGGGTCCCGCCGAGGGCAGTGTGGAGAGCCGGGTCGAGGGCGCGTCGGACGACGAGCTGTTCGACTTCATCGACAACGAACTCGGGGGCGCCTGACCGGACCAGCCGGACCAGCCGGACCAGCCGGTACGCGCCGGACCAGCCGGTACGGGACGGGGGCGTCCACCGCCCCCGCCCCGTACCGGGCCCCGACCGACTGCCCGCCCCGCACCCGTAGCCGCACTCGCACTCGCACCCGAGTCCGCACCCGTACCCGTACGGGCCTCATCACCGGAGTAGTCCCATGCGTGTCCTGTTCGTCAGCCTGGCGGAGAAGTCCCACCTGTACTGCCAGGCGCCGCTGGCCTGGGCGCTGACCGCGGCCGGGCACGAGGTCCGGGTCGCGTCGACCTCGCTCCTCACCGAGACCACAACCCGCGCCGGGCTCACCGCCGTACCGGTCGGCGAGGTCAACACCCTCCTCCACGAGCAGATGGCCGCCCACCCCTGGACGCAGGACATCGAGACGGCCAACTGGAGCCGCACCGAGCAGGGCGACATCTCGTGGAAGGACATCAAGTTCCGCTACGACATCAGCGTCAACCACGGCGTCACCGCCTACAACGACCCGATGATCGACGACCTCGTCGCCGTCGCCCGGGAGTGGCGGCCCGACCTGGTGATCCGCGACCCGCTGGCGTACGCCGGCGGCATCGCGGCCCGTGCCTGCGACGCCGCGCACGCGCGGCTGCTGTGGTGCGCCGACGTGTGGGCCCGTACGCGGCACACGTACCTCGCGATGCTGCCCGACGCCCCGCCGGAGGAGCAGAACGACCCGCTGGCCGAGTGGCTGACGGACCGCTGCGCCGCCGCCGGTGTCGAGTACGACGAGGAGCTGGCGAACGGCCGGTTCACCCTCGACACCATGCCGCCCAGCCTGCGCCTGCCGTCCGACCTCGACGTCGTCGACATGCGCTACGTCCCCTACAACGGCCACGCCGTCGTCACCGAGTGGCTGCGCGAGAAGCCCGCGCGGCCCCGCGTGTGCCTCACCCTCGGCACGTCCAACAGCGAGGACTACGGCACCGACTTCGTCTCCGTGCCCGACATCTGCGAGGCCCTCGCCGACCTGGACGTCGAGGTCGTCTGCACCCTCTCCGAGGCGCAGATCGAGAAGCTCGGCACCCTCCCCGGCAACGCGCGCGCCGTCCACGGAGTCGCCCTCAACACGCTGCTCCCCACCTGCTCCGCGATCATCCACCACGGCGGCTTCGGCTCGTACGCCACCGCGCTGGCGCACGGCGTGCCGCAGCTCGTCCTGTCCACGTACATCTCCGACCACCAGCTGCGCGGCACCGGCCTGCGCGACGCCGGGGCGGGCGACTTCGCGCACTGGAAGGACGCCGACGCGGCGTACGTACGGGACGCGGTGCGGCGGCTCGTCGAGGAGCCGTCGTACGCCGAGGCGGCCCGCGCGCTCCAGGCCGAGGCGGCCCGGCTGCCCAGCCCGGCGGAGCTGGTGGCGCGGCTGGAGGAGGTCGTCGCGGAGCACCGCGCGGAGCGCGCGGCGGCACGGGCGTGACCGGGGTACGGGCGTGACGGCCGTACGGACCAGCGGGTACGGCCGTACGCGATTGTCTGAGCGATTCCCCAGACCCTGACGGCGACGGGATACACCGGCGGGGACACCCACCACGATGGGAGACCTGCGCGCGGTGTGCGGGGACGACCCGTACCGGCGGGCAGCGCACCGCGACACCGGAAAGGACCGAGGACCACGATGAAGATCACGGTGGACAGGAACAGGTGCGTGGGCGCCGGTAACTGCGTACTGGCGGCCGACGAGCTGTTCGAGCAGGACGAGTCCAACGGCCGGGTGAACCTCCTCGTCGCCGAGCCGCCGGAGGAGAAGGCCGACATGGCGGAGGAGGCGGAGCTGATGTGCCCGTCCCGCGCCATCACTGTGGACTTCGACTGAAGTCCACCCACAGCGCAGCACACACCACCGGGATGGAATCGTGAAGGCACTGGTGCTCTCGGGGGGATCGGGTACGCGTCTGCGGCCCATCACCCACACGTCCGCGAAGCAGCTCGTTCCCGTCGCCAACAAGCCCATCCTGTTCTACGGGCTCGAAGCCATCGCCGCCGCCGGGATCACCGAGGTCGGCATGATCGTCGGGCAGACGGAGCCGGAGATCCGGCAGGCCGTCGGTGACGGCGCGGAGTTCGGCCTGGAGGTCACCTACCTCCGGCAGGACTCCCCGCTGGGCCTGGCCCACGCCGTCGCCATCGCCCGCGACTTCCTCGCGGACGACGACTTCGTGATGTACCTCGGGGACAACTTCGTCTTCGACGGCATCACGGAGCTGGTGAAGGACTTCCAGCGGGAGCGTCCGGACGCGCGCATCCTGCTGACGAAGGTGTCCGACCCCTCCTCGTTCGGCGTGGCCACGCTGGACGACGAGGGCCGGATCTCCGCGCTGGAGGAGAAGCCCGCGCACCCCAAGAGCGATCTCGCGATCGCCGGGGTGTACCTCTTCACCCCCGCCGTGCACGCGGCCGTCGACGCCATCGAGCCGTCCTGGCGCGGCGAGCTGGAGATCACCGACGCGATCAAGGTGCTCATCGAGGAGGGACGCGACGTCCGCTCCACGATGATCACCGGCTACTGGAAGGACACCGGGAACGTCCCGGACATGCTGGAGGTCAACTGCACGCTCCTGGAGCGGCTGGAGACCCGTATCGAGGGCGACGTGGACGACGCCAGCGAGATCGTCGGCCGCGTCCGCATCGACGCGGGCGCCACCGTACGCGGCTCCCGGATCGTCGGCCCCGCCACCATCGGCAGCGGCACGGTCGTGGAGAACAGCTACATCGGCCCGTCCACGTCCATCGCGGAGAACTGCACGGTCCGCAACAGCGAGATCGAGTTCTCCATCGTGATGAGCGACGCGTCGTTCGAGGGCATACGCCGGGTGGAGGGCTCGCTCGTCGGCCGCCACGTCGCCGTCTCGTACGCGCCCCGCGTGCCCGCCACGCACCGGCTCGTCATCGGTGACCACGGCAAGGTGCAGATCTCGTCATGAGCGACCCGACCACCCCGTCCGAAGGGGGCGACGTGACGCGTCTCCTCGTCACCGGCGGCGCCGGTTTCATCGGCTCCCACTACGTGCGCACCCTGCTCGGCCCGGACGGGCCCGGCGGCGTACGCGTCACGGTGCTGGACAAGCTCACGTACGCCGGGACGCTCACCAACCTCCAGGAGGTGAAGGGGCACGACGGCTTCCGCTTCGTCCAGGGCGACATCTGCGACGCGGAGCTGGTCGACTCGCTCGCCGCCGAGCACGACCAGATCGTGCACTTCGCCGCCGAGTCGCACGTCGACCGGTCGATCCTCAGCTCCACCGAGTTCGTCCGCACCAACGTGCTGGGCACGCAGGTCATGCTCGACGCGGCGCTGCGGCACGGCGTACGGAGCTTCGTGCACGTCTCCACGGACGAGGTGTACGGGTCGATCGACGAGGGGGAGTGGACGGAGGAGTGGCCGCTCGCGCCCAACTCCCCGTACGCGGCGGCCAAGGCGTCCAGCGACCTGCTGGCCCTCTCGTACCACCGCACCCACGGCCTCGACGTCCGCGTCACCCGCTGCTCCAACAACTACGGGCACCACCACTTCCCGGAGAAGGTCATCCCGCTGTTCATCACGAACCTGCTGGACGGCCTGCCGGTGCCGCTGTACGGCGACGGCGGCAACGTACGGGACTGGCTGCACATCGACGACCACGTGCAGGGCATCGAGCGGGTGCGCCGGGCCGGGCGCGCGGGCGAGGTCTACCACATCGGCGGCGGCACCGAGTTGAGCAACAAGGAGCTGACGCAGCTGCTGCTCGACGCGTGCGGCGCGGGCTGGGACATGGTCGAGCACGTCGCGGACCGCAAGGGCCACGACCGGCGTTACGCCCTGGACTGGACGAAGCTCCGCACCGAGCTGGGCTACCACCCGCGGAAGGACTTCACGACCGGCCTCGCGGAGACCGTCGCCTGGTACCGCGACAACCGCGCCTGGTGGGAACCGTTGAAGAAGAACACCGCAGCCGTCCCCCTGGGACGCTGAACGGGCACCCTCCGTGCCCCGTCGCCGCCCGTCTCTCCCCTCCCCCCCAGGGGACAGGCGGAAGCCGGAGCGACGGAAGGGCGAACGGCCGCACCCCGCGCGGGAGCGGCCGTTCGCTGCGTTCCGTACGGCCCGCCGTCGAGTGGACTCGCGCCGCGCCGGGGTCAGCGGGTGTGGGGGCGGTGCCCCTGGGCGAGGGAGTCGGCCAGTGCGGCGAGGGTCTCGGCGAGGGCGGGCACCTGCTCGGCGGGGACGCGGTCCAGCACGCGGCGCCGGGCGCTGGCCAGATGGGCGGGCTGGGCGGCCTCCATGGTGCGCAGCCCGGCGTCGGTGAGTACGGCCTCGCTGCCGCGCGCGTCCTGCCCGTGCCGCTCCTTCCGTACGAGCCCGTGCTTGCCGAGGCCGTCGACGACGCGGGTGATCCGGGACGGCGTCAGCCCGGCGGCGTCGGCCAGCGCGGACATCCGCAGCCGCCGGTCGGGGGCGGCGCCGAGCAGGTGCAGTACGGCGAACTCGGTCATCGTGAGGCCCGTACGCGACATGTCGTCCTCCAGCACGCGCGGCAGGGCGTGGGCGAGGCGGCCGAGGCTCTGCCAGAGCCGCTGCTCGTCGGGGGAGAGCGGCGCGGGCGGCGGGCCGGACGGGGAGGGGGAGGGCTTCGGGGACGGGGGTGAGGCGGGCATGCGGGCAGTGTATTTGACGAGGCAATCAATCAGCTGCATTATTGCCGACGCAAGCAACTTTCTGGAGGTCGCCATGCCCTCGCCCCCCGTTCCGCCCTCTGTCCCGCCGGTGCCGGTCGCGCCGCCGCCCGTCGCGCCGATGGCCGCCCCGCCCGGCTTCCGCCACGGCGACACGGACGTCGACGGCGTACGGCTCCACCACGTCACCGGTGGCGACGGCCCCGCCGTCGTCCTCCTGCACGGCTGGCCGTTCACCTGGATCGAGTGGCGCGCCCTGCTGCCGCAGCTGGCCGCCCACGGCTTCACCGTCATCGCCCCCGACCTGCGCGGCTCCGGCGACTCCGCGATCCCCGCCGGGCACTGGGACAAGCGCGCCGAGGCCGACGACCTCCACCGGCTGCTGCGACGGCTCGGGCACGACGAGGCGTACGTGGTCGGGACCGACGTCGGCGCCATGACCGCGTACACGTGGGCCGCCGCGTACCCGGACGACGTACGGGCCCTGGTCCTCGCGGAGTCGGCGCTCCCCGGCCACGGGCTGGAGGAGCTGATGAACCCGGCCACCGGCGGCCACTGGCACTTCGGCTTCCACGCGCGCAGCGAACTGGCCGCGATGCTCACCGAGGGCCGCGAGGAGCGTTACCTCGACGGCTACTGGTCCATGATGAGCTGCGGCGGCCTCACCCGCGCCGACCGCGCCGAACTCCTCCGCGCCTACACCGCGCCCGACGCCATGCGCGGCGGATTCGAGCACTACGCCTCGCTGGTCGAGGACGGCCGCGCGGCGCGCGCCGCCCGCGCGGCCACCGGCCCGCTGCCCATGCCCGTACTGGTGCTGAACGGCGAACACGGCCTGCCGCAAGGGGTGTTGCTCGACGGCGCGCGGGCGGTGGCGACCGACATACGGGCCGACACCGTGCCCGGCGCCGGGCACACCTTCGCCGCCGACAACCCGCGCTGGACGGCCGACCGGCTGGCCCGCTTCCTCACCGCCGAGGCCGCCCCGCACCGCGCGCCGGTCCCGTAGCCCGGCCCCCGTACGCGGGCCCCGGCCCTCGTACGCGCCTCCCCGAAAGCCCCTTCGTACGCACCACGGAGCAGCAGCATGCAGATCCTCGTCATCGGCGCCACCGGCTACGCCGGCCAGCACGTCTCCGCCGCCCTCGCCCGCGCCGGGCACACCGTCCGCGGCCTCACCCGCGACCCCGACTCCCCGGCCGCCCGCCGCCTCACCGTCGCTGAAGTGAACCCCGTGCGGGGCGACTTCGCCCGGCCGGAGAGCTGGCGCGGCCACCTCGACGGTACGGACGCGGTGGTGCACCTGCTGCTGGAGGCGGGCGACCCCGTCGGCAGCGACCGGCGGCTGTTCGCGGAGCTGGCCGCCGCGCGGGAGCGCGACGGACGCGCCCGCCATCTCGTCTACACGACGGGCATCTCCGCGTACGGGCGCACCGGTTCGCCGCTGATGGACGAGCGGACGCCCGGTGACCCCGCGAGCCCGCTCGCCTTCCGCCTCGCCCTGGAACGGGAGTTGGCCGCGTCCGGCCTGCCGCACACCGTGGTCCGCCCCGGCTTCCTCTACGGCGGCGCCGCCACCACGTCCCTGACCGGCGAGTGGTTCGCCGCCGCCGAGGCGGGCCGCCCCGTCTTCCACGGCGACACCACCAAGCGCTGGAGCTGGGTGCACGTCGACGACCTCGCCGACGCGTACGTCCGCGTGCTGGACGACCCGATGGCCGTCGACGGGGAGGTCTTCGTCGTGGCCGACGACCAGCGGACGCGCGCCCTCGACCTCCAGTACGCCGCCGTACGGGCCGCCGGTTGGGCCGGGGAGGTCGCGCGGGAGTCGGCGGAGGCGGGTGGGATGCTGCAACTGGCCGCCGACCAGGACGAGTTGGTGACCAGCGCCAAGGCCCACCGGATGCTCGGCTGGCGCCCCCGGCACCTCGCGTTCACCGACGCCCCGGAGACCCACCACCGCGCCTGGCGAGCCGCCCGCACCCCGGCCTGACCACCAGCGCGCGTGCGCGGGGGCGGGCGCGCGGGTTCGCGCGTCCGCCCCCGTGGGCCCCCGCCCCGGTCCCTCGGCTCGCCGCCGACGGACGTGCGTGGTCAGACCCCCGCCGAGTCCTTCGCGTACGGCGCGCTCGGCGCGGGTACGGGGTCCTGCTCGGGGCCGCTCTCGCTCAGCCCGAACCGCGCGTGGAAGGCGCGCAGGAAGCCCGGCGCGTACCAGGCGGACCGGCCCAGCAGCCGCATCGCGGCCGGTACGAGCACGCCGCGGACGGCGATCGCGTCGATGAGGATGGCCAGGCCGCTGCCCAGGCCGAACATCTGCATGAAGCTGATCTCCGAGGTGCCGAAGGCGAAGAAGCTCACCGCGATGAGCAGGGCCGCCGCGCTGACGATGCGGCCGGTGTGGCCGAGCCCGTTCGCCACGGCCGACTCGTTGTCCTCGCCCAGCTCGTGGAGTTCCTTGATGCGGCTGGTGACGAACACCTCGTAGTCCATCGACAGGCCGAACGCGATGCAGAACATCAGCACCGTCATCGACGTCTCCATCGGCTGTGGGGTGAAGCCCAGCGCGGACGACAGGTGGCCGTCCTGGAACATCCACGTCATGACGCCGACGGTGGCCCCCAGGCTGATCAGGTTGAGGACCAGGGCGCGCAGCGGCTGTACGACGCTGCCGGTGAAGAGGAACAGCAGGACGAACGTGCTGACGGCGATCAGCGTGACGGCGAGCGGCAGTTCGGCGGCGATGGAGTCGTTCGAGTCGACGAGTTCCGCGTCGGCGCCGCCCACCAGCGGCTCCGCCCCGGCGGGCGCGGGCGCCGTACGCACCTTCTCGACCAGGTCCTTCGCCGCGTCGGACTTCGGGGTGAGGGAGCTGACCACGGTGAGCTGCTGCCCGTCGGGCCGGCCCAGTGCCGGGTTGCCGGGGCCGGTCGCGGTGGTGTTCCCGTCGCTGTGGACGCCGGTGCTCGCCTCGACGCGGAGCACGCCGTCCAGGCCGGACAGGCGGGCCGCGTACGGTGCCAGCGCCCGTTCGCCCACCGGCTCGTCGAAGACGACGTGCAGCGCGCCGTCCTCACTGCCGTTGAAGTCCTCCCGCAGCGTCTCGGTGACCTGTCGGCTCTCGGCGTCCTCGGGCAGCACCCGCTCGTCCGGCGTGCTGAACGTGATGCCCAGCAGCGGGCTCGCCGCCAGCAGCAGCACCGCCAGCACGGGCAGCGCGGTGAGCGCGGGCCGCCGCATCACGGTGCGGGCCAGGCGGCCCCACAGCGGCGTACGGGTCGAGGTGCGGCCCGGCCGGTACCAGGGCATGCGGCCGCTGTTGATCCGGTGCCCCAGGACGGTGAGCAGGGCGGGCATCACCAGGAGCGTGCTGACGGCCGAGACGGCCACGACGCCCACGCCCGCGTAGCCGAACGACCGGAGGAAGTACTGCGGGAACACCATCAGCGCCGCCAGTGCCGCCGCAACCGTCGCGGCGGAGAACGCGACCGTACGGCCCGCCGTGCTCATCGTCTTGCGTACGGCGTCCTCGACGGTCGCCCCCGACGCCAGCTGCTCGCGGAAGCGGCTGATCATCAACAGGGCGTAGTCGACGCCGAGTCCGAGACCGAGGGCCGTCGTCAGGTTGATCGCGATGATGGACACGTCGGTGACGCTGCCGAGCACGTACAGCTCCGCGAAGACGCCCACGATGGCGATGACCGCGATGGCCAGCGGCAGCAGCGCGGCGACCACCGTGCCGAAGACGACGAGGAGCAGCAGCAGGATCAGCGGCACGGCGATGGACTCGGCCAGCACCAGGTCCTTCTCCGTCTGCGACCCCATGTCGGCGCTCACGCTGGCGCCGCCGCCGACCCGTACGGTGAGCGCGGCGCCGTCGCCGTTCCCCTCGCCCTCGCCGTACGTGCCGCCGTACGCGTCGATGATCCGCTCGCTGTTCTCCTCCAGCTCCTTGTCCTTCCCCTTGACGTTGGCGAGGACGATCGCCTCCCGTCCGTCGCGGGAGCGCAGGTCGGAGCTGCCGGTGTCCCAGTACGAGACGACGTTCTCCAGGTCCCGTTCGCCGCGCAGCTCCCGTACGAGCGCCTCGCCGCGGTCCCGGGCGTCCGGGGCGTCGACGCGGCCGTCGGCGGCGCGGACGAGCAGGATCAGGTTGGTCTCGCCGCCGAACTTCTCGTCGAGCACCTTCGTGGCCCGGCTGGACTCGGACGACGGGTCGTCGTAACCGCCGCCCAGCAGCGTGCTGAACGCCCCCGCGCCCAGCGCGCCCATGGCCACCACGGCGACGACGGTGAGCGCGAGCACCCATCTCGCCCGGCGAATGGTGAGTTCCGCTATACGTTCGAACACGACCGGTCTCCTTGAGGTTCCCCATGCGCGGTGCGGCGGCCGGGCAGACGCGTGCGGGCGTACCCGTGCTCGCGCTGGCGACCTGGAAAGAGCGGTGACGCGGGGCCCGTTCCGCCGGTGTCGGCGGTCGGTCCGTCGTCCCGCACCGCGACGCTAGCGGGGTCAAAGAAGATTTGGCAGTGTGAGAATTTCTTGACAGGTTTCATCACCCTGGTGACGTAACGGCAAGATCGACGTACGGTCGCCTCATGCCTCCAGAGCCACCAGCAACGGCGCCCACCTCCCTGCGGCAGCGGCGCCGGGCCGCCGCCGTACGGGAGATACTCGGCGCCGCCGAGCAGCAGATCACCGACCGCGGGCCGTCGGCCCTGTCCCTGCGGGCCGTCGCGCGGAGCCTCGGCATGACCGTGCAGGCGCTCTACCACTACTTCCCGAACCGGGACGCCCTCGTCACGGCGCTCATCACCAAGGCGTACGACGACCTGGCCGACGCCGTGCAGGCGGCGATGGCCGAGCCGGACCCGGCGGGGGAGGGGGAACGGGGGGACGCGGGCGCGGCGGGGGAGGGCCCGGCGCTGCCGCGGTTCGTCGTCGCCGCCGAGGCGTACCGGCGCTGGGCCATCGACCACCCCGAGCGCTTCCAGCTGCTCTACGGCGCGCCGCTGCGGGACTACGAGGCGCCCGTCGAGGGGCCGACGACGCAGGCGCTCCGGCGGATGAGCGAGCTCTTCGCGGCGGAGCTGTTCGGCCGCTACACCACCGCGCAGCTCGCGGCGGCCGAGACGCCCGAACTCTCCGCCGGGCTACGGGACTTCGCGGACCAGCCGCCGCGCGAGAGCATGCAGGTCCTGCCCGCGCCCGCGATGGCACTCTTCCTCTCCGCGTGGGGCCACCTGCACGGGCTGGTCGTGCTGGAGGTGTTCGGGCACACCGCGTTCCTCGGCGAGCACCGGGCGGAGATCTTCCGTACGGCGATGCGGAACCTGCACGACGACCTGCACCGGCGCGTTCCGGCGGCGGGCGCGGCACCCGGGGGCCGCCGGAAATGACGGATGCGGGCAGTGGACGCCGCCGCGCCCACTGCCCGCATCCGCTGTCTCAGGGGCGCTCAGTCGTCCCAGGTGACCAGGAGCGAGTTCGCGCCGTAGTGCATCGCCCGTTCCCGCAGGGGGACCTCGGACGCGTCGACCGCGAGCCGCAGCGTCGGGAAGCGGTCGAACAGCTTCGTCAGGCCGATGCGGAGCGTGGCCCGCGCCAGGTGCTGGCCGAGGCACTGGTGGATGCCGAAGCCGAACGCGACGTGCTTGCGCGCGGAACGGGTCACGTCCAGGTGGTCGGCGTCCTTGAAGAAGTCCGGGTCGCGGTTGGCCGCCGGCAGCGAGAGCACCACCGTCTGACCCTTCTTGATGGTGACGCCGCCGATCTCCACGTCCTCCAACGCCGCCCGGCTCGCGCCGAACTGCGACACCGTCAGATAGCGCAGCAGCTCCTCGACGGAGCCCTCGGCCAGCTCCGGGTCCGCCCGCAGCCGGGCCAGCTCCTCCGGGTGCTCCAGCAGCGCGAACGTCGACAGGCCCAGCATGTTCGGGGTGGTGTCCAGCGCGCCGCCGATGATGATCCACGCCATGTTGGCGATCTCGTCGACCGTCAGGTCACCCGAGGCCAGCAGGTGGCTGAAGATGTCGTCCAGGGGCTCCTCGATGCGCTTCTCGACGAGCTGCACGAGCAGCTTCTGCACCTCCTCCATGTGGAAGACGAACTCCTCCATGGAGAACTCCAGGGTGAAGATCGCGTGGAAGTGCTTGGACATGTCCGCGACCATGTCCGGCGGTACGCCCATCATCGAGCACACCGAACGGGCCGGGATGACCTCGGCGAACTCCTTGATGAGGTCGACCGGCCGCTCCTTCGTCGCCAGCTCGTCCAGCACCTCGTCGATCAGCACGGCGAGCGTCGGCTCGTACTCGCGGATCTTGCGCACCGTGAAGTGACCGGCCAGGTGCGTCCGGTACTTGGTGTGCTCCGGCTTGTCCATCCGGACGAACGAACCCGGCGCGGACGGCTCCGGCTCGTACTTCTCGATCGGGAACGGCGGCTCGATCAGGTGCGCGCACAGCTCGTTGCGGTGGCTGAAGCGGTTGTCGGACAGGATCTGGCGTACGTAGTCGTGCCGGGTGACCAGCCAGCCGTTCGGATCGTTCGGCGCGATCTTGAACGTGATCGGGCTGATCGGCTCCTCCTCGCGGAGGCGGGCGTACTCTTCGGCCGGATCGAACGGGCAGGTCCGCTTGCTCGGTACCACCGGTGCATCGACCATGGCGGCGTGTTCCTTTCTCATGGGTCTCACATGTGGCGGCGCCGGAGCCCGCGCCGGGCGGGGCGTCGTTACGCCCGGCTCACCGTCAACGGGAGGCTGCGGGCGCCGAAGATGTTGCTGCCGTGGAACGACAGCCGTTCGCTGCGGTCCACGCGTATCTCGGAGTAGCGGTCGAGCAGCAGGTTCAGCACTATGCGGGCTTCGAGGCGCGCTATCGGTGCGCCTATGCAGTAGTGGATGCCGTGACCGAAGGCCAGCTGCCGGGAGTTGGCGCGGCTCGGCAGGTACGTGTCGGGGTCGTCGAAGACGTCCTCGTCGCGGTTCGCGGAGAGCATCCAGAGGCAGAGGTACGTGCCCTTGGCGAGCCGTACGCCGTTCAGCTCCGTGTCCCGGGCCACGACCCGGTCGATCTTCGTGAAGGGGGAGCGCAGGCGCAGCGTCTCCTCTATGTACGCGGGCACCTTGTCGCGGTCCTCGCGCAACTCCTTGTAGAGGTGCGGGTGTTCGTCCAGGCACAGCAGTATGTTGCCGAGGAGCACGGACGTGGTGACGTGCCCGGCGAGGAGCAGCAGCGCGGAGAAGTTGATGACCTCCATGTCGTTCAGCTGCTCACCGCCCACGTCCGCCGAGCACAGCTGGCTGATGAGGTCCTGCTGCGGTTCCGCGCGCCGGGTGGTGACGAAGCCCTGGAGGTACGCGCCGAGCGCCTCGGCCGTGGAGGCGAGGCCCGCGACGCTCTCGGGGTCCTCGGGGTCGACGGCGAGGAGGTTGTTCGCCCACTCCTGGAACTGGTCCCGGTCGGACACGGGCACGCCGAGCATCATGGAGATCACGGAGACGGGCAGCGGGTTGGCGAGGGTGCCGTTCATCTCGAAGCCGTCGGCGCCGGCGACCGTGTCCAGCAGCTCGTTGGTGATCTCCGCTATGCGCGGCTCCAGTTCGGCCACCATCTTCGCGGTGAACGCGCGGCTGACGATGCGCCGCAGCTTGCCGTGCTCGGGCGGGTCGAGCATGAGGAGCTGCCCGCCGGCCGGGTTCTGCGCGGGGGCGGCGTCGGCGTCCTCGGCAGCGGACTCGGCGTCGGTGGCGGTGTCGGCCGATGCGGCGTCGGTGTCCGCGGCGGGTGCCTCGGCGGCCGGTGCCTCGGTGGCCTCCGCCGTCTCCGGAGCCGCCGCCTCCGCCTGCCCGGTGGCCTGCTCCGCCGTCTCCGCCTGCTCGGCGTTCGCGTCGCCGCCGCCCCGGCGCGGGCCGCCGAACAGCATCAGGTTGTTGGAGAACGTCGCGGGGTCGGTGACCACCTTCGTGATGTCCTCGTGCCGGAAGACGTGCGCGTGCCCGTCCGGCGCGTGCCACACCGGCGCCTCCCGGCGCATGCGGGCGAGCCAGCCGAGCAGCGTCGCGCCGCCGTCCGGATCGACCTTGGGCACGCGGTCGACCTCGGGCCCGGGGACCCCGGTGGTGCCGGTGGCGGGAGCGGCCCCCGCCCCGGGAGCGCCGGACAGCGCCTGCTCCGGCTCCCGCGCGGACTGCTCGTCCCCGTGCTGCTGCACTACCACTGGTTCCTCCCGTGAATGCTCGGTGACCAAGCCGAGCACGAAGCCGTGACAGCGGGCCAGTGTGCGCCGCGATGTCTAGGGAATCGGTCACTCATACGTGTGTGCGGCACGCGTCCGGCCAACGCTAGGGGTTCTCTTAGAGCAGGTCACTGCCCCTCCGGGCATACGGGACGCCCACGCATAATCGGCCGAGGCATCGGTGGGACGGACATCGGTGGGACCGCGTGCGCGCTCGGGCCGAACCGGCCCGGTACGGGGCGTCGCGCGGTGTGCCCGCCACCGACGACCCGCCGCTGTGCACCGAAACCGTCGTCGAGACCGAACCGTAGTCGAAGCCGAGTGCAATGGCTGCACCCGTGCGGCCAACCCGTACGAGGACAGCGACGAGGACACAGCGACAGTGAGCGAGGACAAGTGAGCGAGGACAAGCTCCGTGACTACCTGAAGCGGGTGACCACGGATCTGCACCACACTCGCACCCGGCTCCGCGAGTTCGAGGCGAAGGCCTCCGAACCCGTCGCCGTCGTCTCGATGAGCTGCCGCTACCCCGGCGGCGTCAGCTCGCCCGAGGACCTGTGGCGGCTCGTCGAGAGCGGTACGGACGGTGTCACGCGGTTCCCCGAGGACCGCGGCTGGGACGTCGACAGCCTCTACGACCCCGACCCCGCCACCCCCGGCACGTGCTACACCCGCGAGGGCGGGTTCCTGCACGACGCCGCCGACTTCGACGCCGACTTCTTCGGCATGTCCCCGCGCGAGGCGCTGGCCGTCGACCCGCAGCAGCGGCTGCTGCTGGAGGCGGCGTGGGAGGTCTTCGAGCGGGCCGGGCTGCGCCCCGCCGACCTCCGGGGCAGCAACACGGGCGCCTTCATGGGCGTCATGTACAACGACTACGGCTCCCGCTTCCCCGAACCGCCTCCGGGCCTCGACGGGTTCATCGCGAACGGCAGCGCCGCCAGCGTCGCCACCGGCCGCATCTCGTACCTCTTCGGGCTGGAGGGCCCGGCCGTCACCGTCGACACGGCCTGCTCGTCGTCGCTCGTCTCGATCCACCTCGCGACGCAGGCGCTGCGGCAGGGCGAGTGCGACCTGGCGCTGGCGGGCGGCGTCGCCGTGATGTCGACGCCGGTGACGTTCATGGAGTTCTCCCGGCAGCGCGGGCTGTCGGCGGACGGCCGCTGCAAGTCGTTCGCGGACGCCGCGGACGGCACCGGCTGGGGCGAGGGCGTCGGCATCCTCCTGCTGGAACGGTTGTCCGACGCGCGCGCCAACGGCCACCAGGTGCTCGCCGTGCTGCGCGGTTCCGCCGTCAACCAGGACGGCGCCAGCAGCGGCCTGACCGCGCCCAACGGCCCCTCGCAGCAGCGCGTCATCCAGGCCGCCCTCGCCAACGCCGGTCTCCAGCCCGGCGACGTCGACACCGTCGAGGCGCACGGCACCGGCACGAAGCTCGGCGACCCGATCGAGGCGCAGGCGCTGCTCGCCACGTACGGCCAGGACCGGGACGCCGAACAGCCTTTGTGGCTCGGCTCGTTCAAGTCGAACGTCGGGCACACGCAGGCCGCCGCGGGCGTCGGCGGCGTGATCAAGATGGTGCAGGCCATCCGGCACGGCGTCCTGCCGCGCACCCTGCACGTGGACGAGCCCGCGACGGCCGTCGACTGGACCGAGGGACACGTACGGCTGCTCACGCGGGGCCGCGAGTGGCCCGAGACGGGGCGGCCGCGGCGCGCGGCGGTGTCGGCGTTCGGCGTCAGCGGTACGAACGCGCACACCATCATCGAGCAGGCGCCGCCCGAGGAGCCCGTGGCGGAGCCGTCGGCGGAGCCCGCCGGGAGGACGGCCGTGCCGCAGCCCCCGGCCGTCCCGTGGGCGCTGTCCGGGCGCACCCCGGAGGCGCTGCGCGGGCAGGCGGAACGCCTCCTCGCGTACGCCGAGCGGCACCCCGACGCGGACCTCCACGCGGTGGCCCGTTCGCTGCTCACGACGCGTGCGACGTTCGAGCACCGCGCGGTCGTCGTGGGTACGGACCGGGGTGAACTCCTCGACCTGCTGCGGGCGTTGACCCACGACGAGACCCTCACCGGAGTGGTGACGGGGTCGGCGCGGCGCGGCGGCCGTACGGCGTTCGTGTTCGCCGGGCAGGGCTCGCAGCGGGTGGGGATGGGCCGTGAACTGTACGGCGCGTTCCCGGCGTTCGCGGCGGCCTTCGACGAGGTGTGCGCGCACTTCGACGCCGAACTGGAACGGCCCCTGCGGGACGTGGTGTTCGAGGACGCGTCCGACGTGCTGGGCGAGACGGGCTACACGCAGCCCGCGTTGTTCGCCGTGGAGGTGGCGCTGTTCCGGCTGGTGCGGTCGCTGGGTGTGAAGCCGGACTACCTGGTCGGCCACTCCATCGGTGAGTTGGCCGCCGCGCACGTCGCGGGTGTGTGGTCCCTGGCTGACGCCTGCCGCCTCGTCGCCGCCCGTGGCCGGTTGATGCAGGCGCTTCCGGCGGGCGGTTCGATGGTGGCGGTGGAGGCTTCCGAGGCGGAGGTGCTGCCGCTGCTCGAGGGTCGTACGGCGTCGATCGCCGCCCTGAACGGGCCGTCGTCCACGGTGGTTTCGGGTGCCGAGGAGGCCGTCGAGGAGATCGCGGCGCACTTCCGGGGCGAAGGGCGTCGTACGAGCCGTCTGTCGGTGAGCCACGCGTTCCACTCGCCGTTGATGGAGCCGATGCTGGCGGAGTTCCGTACGGTCGCGCAGTCCGTGTCGTACGCGGCCCCCACCATCCCCGTGGTGTCGAACGTGACCGGTCAACTCGCCACCCCCGAGCAGCTGTCCGACCCCGGCTACTGGGTCCGCCACGTCCGTGAGGCCGTCCGGTTCGCCGACGGCATCGCCACGCTCGCCGAGCGCGGCGTACGCCGCTACGTCGAGGTCGGCCCCGACAGCACCCTCACGGCGATGGCCGAACCGTCCGTGCCCGACGACGCCACCCTCCTGTCCCTCCTGCGGAAGAACTGCGCCGAGGGCACCGCCCTCGTCGGCGCGCTCGGCCGCCTCCACGTCAACGGCGCCTCCCCCGACTGGGACGCGCTGCTGCCGCCCGCGCCCCGCGTGGACCTGCCCACGTACGCCTTCCAGCGCGAGCGCTACTGGCTCGACGGCCCCGCCACCGCCCGCAGCGAGGCCGCGGGCCCCGAGAGCGCGCTGTTCGCCGTCGACTGGGTCGACGTCACCCTGCCCGAGGCGGGCGCCGCCACCGTCGCCGTGCTCGGCCGTACGCACGCCGACCTCGGCGCGCTCAGCGACGCCGTCGCGCGCGGCGAGACCGCCCCCGACGTCGTCGTGCTCCCCTGGAAGTCCGCCGTCGCGAGCGGCGCCCGGTCCGGCGACGCCGCGTCCCCCGAGGCCGTGCACGCCGCCGTCAACGCCGCGCTGGCGCACGTGCAGCGCTGGCTCGCCGACGAGTCGCTGTCCGGCGCGCAGCTGGTGCTGCTCACCTCCGGCGCCGTCACCACCTCCGACCGCGAACGGCTGAAGGACCCGGTGGCCGCCGCCACCTGCGGCCTGCTGCGTTCCGCGCAGTCGGAGAACCCCGGCCGGATCGTGCTCGTCGACGCGCAGACCGGCACCGGCGTCGGCATGGCCGCGGCCGTCGCCGGCAGCGCGAGGCGCGAGGTCGACGCCGCCGTACGCGTCGCCCTGTCCGGTGAGCCGCAGATCGCGCTGCGCCCCGGCGGGCGGGCGCTCGCCCCCCGCCTCGTCCGGCACACGCCGCCCGCCACGCGGCCGGACGCCGCCCCGCCCTTCGACCCCGACCGCACGGTGCTCGTCACCGGCGCGTCCGGCGCCGTCGGTACGGCCGTCGCCCGCCACCTCGTCACCGCCTGCGGCGTGCGCCACCTGCTGCTCACCAGCCGCCGCGGCCCGGACGCGCCCGGCATGGACGCGCTCCGCGCCGAACTCGCCGCCGCCGGCGCCGAGGTGACCGTCACCGCCTGCGACGCCGCCGACCGCGACGCCCTCGCGGCGCTGCTCGCCGCCGTCCCCGCGGACCGGCCGCTGGGCGCCGTCGTGCACGCCGCCGGTGTGCTGGACGACGGCATCGTGTCGTCGCTCACCCCGGAACGGGTCCGTACGGTCCTCCGCCCCAAGGTGGACGCCGCCGCGCACCTGGACGAGCTGACGCGCGAACTGGGCCTGGACCTCACGGCGTTCGTGCTGTTCTCCTCCGCGTCCGGCACCTTCGGCGGCCCCGGCCAGGGCAACTACGCCGCCGCCAACGCGTACCTGGAGGCCGTCGCCCAGCGCCGCCGCGCCGACGGCCTGCCCGGACTGGCCCTCGGCTGGGGCCTGTGGGCGGCGAACAGCGACATGACGGCCGGGCTGGCCACCGCGGACCGGCAGCGCCGCGAGCGCACCGGCATCGGCAGCCTCCCCACGGACGACGCGCTGGAGCTGTTCGTCACCGCGCTGCGCAGCGACCGTACGACGGTGCTGCCGCTGCGCATGGACCTGGGCGTGCTCCGCGCCGCCGCGGCGGACGACGCGCCGCACGCGCTGCTGCGCGAGCTGGCGGGCCGCAAGGGCGCGCGGAAGATCGCGACGGTGGACACGTCCGCCGGGGACATCGGCAGCGTCAAGCTGGCGGCGACGCTGGCGGCCCTGCCCGACGGCGAACGCTTCCCGACGCTGCTCGGCCTGCTGCGCGCCGAGGTCGCGACCGTGCTCGGTCACGCGTCCGCCGCCCGCGTCGACGCCGACCGCGCCTTCACCGAGCTGGGCTTCGACTCCCTGACCGCGCTGGAACTGCGGAACGCGCTGGGCCGCCGTACGGGCCTCACGCTCACCGCCAGCCTCATCTTCGACCACCCGACCCCGGCGGCCGTGGCCCGCCACCTGATGGACGAACTCCTCGGCGCCGTACCGGAGTCCGCCCCCGGCGGCCCCGCGCGGCCCGCCACCGCGGACGAGCCCGTCGCCATCGTCGGCATGGGCTGCCGCTTCCCCGGCGGCGTCGACGGACCCGAGGCGTTCTGGCGGCTGCTGGCCGAGGGCCGCGACGGCATCGTGCGGTTCCCCGAGGACCGGGGCTGGGACACCGCGGCGCTGTACGACCCGGACCCCGAGCACGAGGGCACCAGCTACACCCGCGACGGCGGCTTCCTCGACGGCGTCGCCGACTTCGACGCGCCGTTCTTCGGGATCTCGCCGCGCGAGGCCCTGGCGATGGACCCGCAGCAGCGGCTGCTCCTGGAGACGTCCTGGGAGGCCGTCGAACGCGCCGGGATCGACCCCCGTACGCTCCGCGGCAGCCGTACCGGCGTCTACGCGGGCACCAACGGGCAGGACTACACCAACGTCCTGCGGGACGCCGCCGAGGACAGCGAGGGCTTCCTCGGCACCGGCAACGCGGCGAGCGTCGTCTCCGGCCGCATCGCGTACACGCTGGGCCTGGAGGGCCCGGCCGTCACCGTCGACACGGCCTGCTCGTCGTCGCTCGTCGCCCTGCACTCCGCCGTACGCGCCCTCCAGTCCGGCGAGTGCGACGCGGCGCTCGCGGGCGGCGTGACGGTGATGACGACACCGGCCGCCTTCCTGGAGTTCAGCCGCCAGCGCGGGCTCGCGGCGGACGGCAGGTGCCGCGCGTTCTCCGACGACGCGGACGGCACCGGCTGGGGCGAGGGCGTCGGCATGCTGCTCGTCGAGCGGCTGTCGGACGCGCGCGCGAACGGGCACCCGGTGCTCGCCGTCGTCAAGGGCTCCGCGATCAACCAGGACGGCGCGTCCAACGGCCTCACCGCGCCCAACGGCCCCTCCCAGCAGCGCGTCATCCGCGCCGCCCTGGCCGACGCGGGTCTGGAACCGGGCGACGTGGACGCCGTGGAGGCGCACGGCACCGGTACGACGCTGGGCGACCCGATCGAGGCGCAGGCGCTCCTCGCCACGTACGGCCGGGACCGCGACGCCGAACGGCCCCTGCTGCTCGGCTCGGTGAAGTCCAACATCGGGCACACCCAGGCCGCCGCCGGTGTCGCCGGGATCATCAAGACCGTCCTCGCCCTCCAGCACGGCGCACTGCCCCGCACCCTCCACGTCTCCACGCCGTCCACGCACGTGGACTGGTCGACGGGCGGCGTACGGCTCCTCACCGAGAACGCCGACTGGCCGGACACCGACGGCGGGCGGCCCCGCCGCGCCGCCGTGTCGTCGTTCGGCTTCAGCGGCACCAACGCGCACGTCGTCCTGGAACAGGCGCCCGCCGCGGACCGTACGGACGCGGACGCCGCCGAGGCCCCGACCGGCGGGCCCACCGTGTGGCCGCTGTCCGGGCGTACGCCCGAGGCGCTGCGCGCGCAGGCCGCGCGGCTCCACGCGCACGCCACCGCGCACGGCGAACTCTCCGCCGCGGCCCTCGGCCACGCGCTCGCCCGCACCCGTACCGCCTTCGACCGGCGCGCCGTCGTCTTCGGCGAGGACCGCGACGAACTCCTCGCCGCCGTCGCCGCGTTGGCCGACCCCGCACCGGCCGGGGCCGCGTCCGCCGTGACGGGCACCGCCCGTACGGCGCGCACCGCGTTCCTGTTCACCGGGCAGGGCGCGCAGCGGGCCGGGATGGGCCGCGCGCTGCACGCCGCGTTCCCCGTGTTCGCCGCCCGCCTCGACGAGGTGTGCGCCCACTTCGACGCGGAGCTCGAACGGCCCCTGCGCGACGTGATGTTCGCGGACGACGAGCCGCTGCTGCACCGCACCGCGTACACGCAGCCCGCGCTCTTCGCGTACGAGGTCGCCCTGCACGCGCTCGCCGCGTCCGCCGGGCTCCGCGCCGACCTCTTCCTCGGCCACTCGATCGGCGAGCTGACCGCCGCCCACCTCGCGGGCGTCTGGTCGCTCCCCGACGCCTGCCGCCTCGTGGCCGCCCGCGGGCGGCTCATGGACGCGCTGCCCGGCGAGGGCAGCGCCATGGTCGCCGTCCAGGCCACCGAGGACGAGGTGCTGCCGCTGCTGGACGGCCGCACGCACGAGGTGTGCGTCGCCGCCGTCAACGGGCCGCGCTCCCTGGTGCTCTCCGGCGACGAGGCGGCCGTACTGGACGTCGCCGCCGGACTGGCCGGACAGGGCCGCCGTACGAAGCGGCTCACCGTCAGCCACGCCTTCCACTCGCCGCACATGGACGGGATGCTCGACGCGTTCCGCGCCGTCGCGGAGAGCGTCGACCACCACGAGCCGCACACCGCCGTCGTGTCCAACGTGACCGGCGTCCTCGCCACCGCCGACGAACTGCGCTCGCCCGACTACTGGGTACGGCACGTACGGCAGGCCGTGCGCTTCGCGGACGGCGTCCGCGAGGCGTGCGCCCAGGGCGCCGAACGGCTCGTGGAGATCGGCCCCGACGGCACCCTCGCCGCCATGGCGGAGGAGAGCCGCGCGCCGGAGGGCACCACCCCGGCCGGTACGGACGGCGCCGCCGAGGGGGCGCCGCACGGGACGACCGTCGTGGCGCTCGTACGGGGCCGCACCGCCGAACACGCCGCCGTGCTCCAGGGGTTCGCCCGCGCGTACGTGGACGGCGCGGACGTCGACTGGCCCGCGCTGACCGGCGCCGGGACGGACACGGACACCGGCGCCGGGACCGACACCGCCGCCGGGACCGCCGGGGACGCGCCCGTTCCCGCGCCCCTGCCCACGTACGCCTTCCAGCGCCGACGCCACTGGCCGACCCGCCGCGCGGGCTCCCTCGGGGACCTCGGCGCCGCGGGCCTGGAGGCCGCCGGACACCCGCTGCTCGGCGCCGCCGTGGACGTCGCGGACGCCGAGGGCCACCTCTTCGCGGGCCGCCTCTCCGTCCACGACCAGCCCTGGCTGGCCGACCACGCGCTGGGCGACGCCGTCGTCTTCCCCGGCACCGGCTTCCTGGAGCTGGCCGTGCGCGCGGGCGACCGCGCGGGCTGCGACGTCGTCACCGAACTGACCCTGCTCGCCCCCCTGTTGCTCTCCGACACCGGCCACGCCAGCGTCCAGGTGTGGGTCGGCGCCGAAGGCGCGGCGGGCAGCGGCGAGCGGCCCGTCAGCATCCACGCGCGGGACGCCGCCACCCCCGACGCGCCCTGGACCCTGCACGCCACCGGCCTGCTCGGCACCGCCGCGCACGACGCGCCCGACCTGGCCGCCGACCTGACCGCCGACCCCGGCGCGTGGCCCCCCGCGGGCGCCGCCGAACTGCCCGTCGACGACGTGTACGCGCGCCTCCAGGACGCCGGGTTCGCCTACGGCCCGCACTTCCAGGGCCTCCGCGCCGCCTGGCAGGACCCCGTCGTGTCCGGCGGCGTCCTCGCCGAGGTGGCGCTGCCCGAGGGCGCCCACGACGACGCCGGACGCTTCGGGCTGCACCCCGCGCTGCTCGACGCGGCGCTGCACGCGACCTCGTTCCTGCCGCTGGAGGACGGTACGGGCGGGCGGCTGCCGTTCGCCTGGCGCGGCGTACGCCTGCACGCGTCCGGCGCGGGCGCGGTGCGCGTACGGCTCGCCGCCACCGGCCCGGACTCCGTCTCGCTCGCCGTCGTGGACGGCGCGGGCGGCCCCGTCGCCACCGTCGACGAACTGGTGCTGCGGCAGACGTCGCCCGACCAGATCGCCGCCGCCCGTACGGCCCAGGCCGCCGCGCTCGACCCGCTGTACCGCCTGGACTGGCCCCTCGTCACCACGCCCGGCGCCGGCGGAGTCCCGGGCGACGCCGCCGCGTTCGTCCTCCTCGGCGACCCGGCCGGGGCCGAGGGCGCGGCCGGGTCCGCCTCCGCCGCGTACGCCGACACCGCCGCCCTCCTCGCCGCCCACGGCGGCGGGACCGCCCTGCCCGGCACCGTCGTCGCGCCCGTCACGGGCGGCGACGCCCGTACGGCCGCCGCGCGCGCCCTCGCGCTCGTCCAGGAGTGGACGGCCGACGAACGGCTCGCGGGCGTCCGCCTCGCGTTCCTCACCCGCGACGCCGTGGACGCCCCGCACACCCTCCGGCACGACGCCGCGCACGCCGCCGTCTGGGGCCTGCTGCGCTCCGCGCAGTCCGAGCACCCCGACCGCTTCCTGCTGCTCGACACCGACGGCCAGGACGCCTCGTACCGGGCCCTGCCCGCCGCCCTCGCCGCCGACGAGCCCCAACTCGCCGTACGCGCCGGGACGTTGCACGCCCCGCGCGTCGCCCGCGTCACACCGGACGACACGCTCCGGGCCCCGGCGGGCGCCGACGCCTGGCTCCTCGACATCCCGGAGAAGGGCAGCCTCGACAGCCTCGCGCTGCTCGCCAGCGACCGCGGCACCCGCCCGTTGGAGCCCGGCGAGGTGCGGATCGCCGTACGGGCCGCCGGCGTCAACTTCCGCGACGTGCTCAACGCCCTCGGCATGTACCCGGGCGACGCCAGCGACTTCGGCCTCGAAGGCGCGGGCGTCGTCACCGAGATCGGCGCCGACGTGGCGGACGTGGCCGTGGGCGACCGCGTACTGGGCATGTTCCCCGGCGCGTTCGGCCCGTCGGCCGTGGCCGACGCGCGGACCGTCGTCCGCATCCCCGAGGGCTGGTCGTTCGCGCAGGCCGCTTCCGTGCCCATCGTGTTCCTCACGGCGTACTACGCGCTGGTGGATCTGGGTGGGGTACGCAAGGGTGAGTCGGTGCTGGTGCACGCGGCCGCCGGTGGTGTGGGCATGGCCGCGGTGCAGTTGGCGCGTCATCTGGGCGCGGAGGTGTACGGCACGGCGAGTCCGGGGAAGTGGGACACGCTGCGGGCGTCCGGCCTGGACGAGGGCCGTATCGCGTCGTCGCGTGACCTGGAGTTCGAGCCGAAGTTCCTGGCGGCGACGGACGGTCGTGGCGTGGACGTGGTGCTGGACTCGTTGGCGCGGGAGTTCGTGGACGCGTCGTTGCGTCTGCTGCCGCGTGGTGGGCGGTTCCTGGAGATGGGCAAGACCGACATCCGGGACCCGGAGAAGGTCGCCGCCGACCACGACGACGTCGCCTACCGCGCCTTCGACCTGATCGAGGCGGGCCCCGACCGCATCAAGGAGATGCTGGCCGAACTGGTCAAACTGTTCGACGCGGGCATCCTCACCCCGATCCCCGTCGCCGCGTGGGATGTGCGGCGTGCGCCGGACGCGTTCCGGCATCTTCAGCAGGCGCGGCACGTGGGCAAGGTGGTGTTGACCGTTCCGGCCGGGTTGGACCCGGAGGGGGCGGTGCTGGTGACGGGTGGTACGGGTGGTCTGGGTGCGTTGGTGGCCCGGCATCTGGTCGCGGAACGGGGCGTGCGGCATCTGGTGCTGGCGTCGCGTCGGGGTGAACGGGCTCCGGGCGCGACGGAGTTGGCGGAGGAGTTGCGTGCCGAGGGTGCGGAGGTGGCGCTGGCGGCGTGTGACGCCGCCGACCGGGAGGCTTTGGCCGGGCTGTTGGCGGGGCTGGAGCGTCCGTTGACGGCCGTGGTGCACACGGCGGGCGTGTTGGACGACGGTGTCATCGGGTCGCTCACGCCCGAGCGGTTGGACACGGTGTTGCGTCCGAAGGCCGACGCGGTCGCCAACCTGCACGAGCTGACCGCCGACGCCGACCTCGCCGCGTTCGTCGTCTTCTCCTCCTCCGCGGGCGTCCTCGGCGCCCCCGGACAGGGCAACTACGCCGCCGCCAACGCCTACCTGGACACCCTCGCCGCCCGCCGCCGCTCCGACGGCCTGCCCGCGACATCCCTCGCCTGGGGCCCCTGGTCGCAGACCACCGGCATGACCAGTGGCCTCGGCGAAGCCGACCTGCGCCGCATGGCACGCGCCGGACTGCCCGCGCTCCGCCCCGAACAGGGCCTCACCCTCTTCGACCAGGCGCTCGACCAGCCCGCCGCCGCCGTCCTCCCGATGGCCGTGGACACCCGCGCCCTCGGCGGCAGCGGCACCGTACCGCCGCTGCTGCGCGGCCTCGTCCGCGCGGGCCGCCGTACGGCCGCCGCCGGAGCCGCGGGCGCCGACGCCGCCGAGTCGCTGGAACAGCGCCTCGCCGGACTGTCCGCCGCCGACCGGCACCGGCTGGTGCTCGACACCGTCTGCGGCCAGGTCGCGGGCGTCCTCGGCTACGGGTCGAGCGGCGACGTCGGCCCCGAGCAGACGTTCAAGGAGCTGGGCTTCGACTCGCTCACCTCCGTCGAACTCCGCAACAGGCTCGGCGCCGCCCTCGGCGTCCCCCTGCCCTCGACGCTCGTCTTCGACTACCCGACGCCCGACGCGCTCACCAGCCACGTGTGCGCCGACCTGATCCCCGACACGGGCGCCGACCCCGGCGCGCGTACGGGCTCCGGCGCCGGAGGCGCGGACTCCGGTACGCCGGACGACGCGGCGATCCGTACGGCACTCGCGACCGTCCCCCTCGACGCCCTCCGCGCCTCCGGCATCCTGGACACCGTCCTCGCCCTCGCCGCGAACGGCGCCGGGAAGGGGAACGGGACCGGCGACAACGGTGTCGCCGGAGACGCCGACGGAGACGACGACGCGTACGACGCCCTGGAGGTCGACGACCTCGTACGGCTCGCCCTCGGCGACGACGGCTGACCCCAACGACCCACCACGCACCACCTGCGGAGCTGAAGATGGCCACGTCCGAGGACCGAGTAGTCGCAGCCCTCAGGGCATCGCTGCGCGAGAACGACCAGCTGCGGAAGGAGAACCAGCGGCTGGCCGGGGCCACCCCCGAGCCGGTGGCGATCGTCGCCGTCAACTGCCGCTTCCCCGGCGGCGCCGACAGCCCCGAGGCGTTCTGGCAGCTCCTCGTGGACGGCGGCGACGCGCTGTCCGAGATGCCCGCGAACCGGGGCTGGGACCTCGACACCCTGAGCGGCGCCACCGGCGCCCGCACGGGCGGCAGCGCCACCACGCGGGGCGCGTTCGTGCACGACGCGGACGAGTTCGACCCCGCGTTCTTCGGCATGTCCCCGCGCGAGGCGCTCGCCACCGACCCGCAGCAGCGCCTCCTCCTGGAGACCTCCTGGGAGCTGCTGGAACGCGCCGGGATCGACCCGCACACGCTCCGCGGCAGCCGTACGGGCGTCTTCGCCGGATGCAGCAACCAGGAGTACGGCTCCGGACTGGACGAGGTGCCCGAGGGCATCGAGGGCCACATCCTCACCGGCAACGCGGGCAGCATCGTCTCCGGCCGCATCGCCTACACCCTGGGCCTGGAGGGCCCGGCCGTCACCGTCGACACCTCCTGCTCCTCGTCGCTCGTCGCCCTCCACCTCGCGGCGCAGGCCCTGCGCGTCGGGGAGTGCGACCTGGCGCTGGCGGGCGGTGTGACGGTGATGTCGACGCCCGCCGCGTTCGTGGAGTTCAGCCGCCAGGGCGGCATGGCCGCCGACGGCCAGTGCAAGGCGTTCTCCGAAGGCGCCGACGGCACCGGCTGGGGCGAGGGCGCGGGCCTCCTCCTGCTGGAACGTCTCACCGACGCCCACGCCAACGGCCACGAGGTCCTCGCCGTACTGCGCGGCTCCGCGCTCAACCAGGACGGCGCCTCCAACGGTCTCACCGCCCCGAACGGCCCCGCCCAGCAGCGCGTCATCCGCGCCGCCTTGGCACAAGGCGGTCTGGAGCCCGGCGACGTGGACGCCGTGGAGGCGCACGGCACCGGTACGTCACTGGGCGACCCCATCGAGGCGCACGCCCTGCTCGCCACGTACGGGCGGGGCCGCGACCCCGAACGGCCGTTGTGGCTCGGCTCGGTGAAGTCCAACATCGGGCACACCCAGTCGGCCGCCGGAGCGGCCGGACTCATCAAGATCGTCCTCGCCCTCCGGCACGGCGTACTCCCGCGCACCCTCCGCGCCGAGCAGCCCACCACGCACGTGGACTGGGCGGCGGGCGGCGGAGGCGTACGGCTGCTGCACGAGCCCGTGGAATGGCCCGCGCGGGAGGGGCACGTACGGCGCGCGGGCATCTCGTCGTTCGGCATCAGCGGCACCAACGCCCACGCGATCCTGGAACAGGCACCCCCGCCGCCCCCGGCCGACGCCGCACCGGAGGCCGCACCGGCCGCCGCGCCGCTGCCCGCCGTGCCGTGGACGCTGTCCGCGCGCAGCGCGGACGCGCTCCGCGCGCAGGCCGCGCGGCTGCTCGCCCACCTGACCCGCCAGCCCGGAACGGCCCCGGCGGCGGCCGACATCGGCCGCTCCCTCGCCACCACCCGCGCCGCGCTGGAACACCGCGCGGTACTCGTCGGCCCCGACCACGACACCCTCCTCGACCGCCTCCGCCACCTCGCGGAGGGCGAGTCGACACCGGGCGTGGTGACGGGCTCGGTGCGGCGGGGCGGCCGTACGGCGTTCGTGTTCGCGGGGCAGGGTGCGCAGCGGGTGGGGATGGGTGCCGAGTTGTATGGCGCGTTCCCGGTGTTCGCGGAGGCGTTCGATGAGGTGTGTGCGCATTTTGACGGGGAGTTGGCGCGTTCGCTGCGGGATGTGATTGCGGATGGTTCGGGTGCGTTGAGTGAGACGGGCTTTACGCAGCCTGCGTTGTTCGCGTTCGAGGTCGCGCTGTTCCGGTTGGTGGAGTCGTGGGGTGTGCGGCCTGACTTCCTGGTGGGGCATTCGATCGGTGAGTTGGCTGCCGCGCATGTGGCTGGTGTGTGGTCGTTGGCGGACGCGTGTCGTCTGGTGGCGGCGCGTGGTCGGTTGATGCAGGGGCTGCCTTCTGGTGGGTCGATGGTGGCGGTGGAGGCTTCCGAGGCGGAGGTGTTGCCGCTGTTGGAGGGTCGTACGGCGTCGATCGCCGCCCTCAACGGTCCGTCTTCCACGGTGGTTTCGGGTGCCGAGGCGGACGTGGAGGAGGTAGCCGCGCACTTCCGTGCGGAAGGGCGTCGTACGAGCCGTCTCTCCGTCAGTCACGCGTTCCATTCGCCGTTGATGGAGCCGATGCTGGCGGAGTTCCGTACGGTCGCGGAGTCCGTGTCGTGCGCGGCCCCGACCATCCCCGTGGTGTCGAACGTGACGGGTCAACTGGCCACTGCGGATGAGCTGTCCGACCCCGGCTACTGGGTGCGCCACGTCCGTGAGGCCGTGCGGTTCGCTGACGGCATCGCCACGCTCGCCGAGCGCGGTGTACGGCGTTACGTGGAGATCGGCCCGGACGGCACGCTGACCGCGATGGCCCAGCCCTCCGCGCCCGACGACGCCGCGCTGGTGGCGTTGCAGCGCAAGGACCGTTCGGAGGCGGAGTCGCTGCTGGTCGGTGTGGGTCGGTTGCACGCGGACGGTCTGTCGCCGGACTGGTCGGTGCTGTTCGCGGGGGCGTCCACGGTCGCGTTGCCGACGTACGCGTTCCAGCGCCAGCGCTACTGGCTGGAGCCGTCCGACCCGGCCGGTACGTCCGGCGGCCCGGCGCGCGCCACGGACTCCGGTTTCTGGGCCGCCGTCGAGCAGGGCGACGTGGACCGGCTGGCGCACAGCCTGGGCCTGGACCGTTCGCTGCTGGCGCCCGTCGTACCGGCCCTCGCGGGCTACCACCGCGAGCAGCGGCAGCACGCCACGACGCAGTCCTGGCGCTACCGCGAGCAGTGGAAGCCGCTCGGCACGCTGCCCGACGCGCCGGTGCCGTCCGGGCGTTGGCTGGTCGTCGTACCGGAAGGGCTCGACGCCGGGCACCCGCTCGTGCGCGGCCTGACGGAGGCGCTGGGGACGGTGGAGGCGTACGCGCCCCGCACGCTCGCCCTCGGTCCGGGCCACGACCGCGACGACGTGACCCGCCTCCTGACTGACGCGTTGAACGGGGACGGGGACACGGACGCGGACGGGAACGGCGACGCCGCTGGTACGGACGGCACCGTCGGCGTCCTGTCGCTGCTCGCCCTCTCCGGCGACGTCCCCGTACGCCTCGCGCTCACCAACCACCTCCTCCAGGCCCTCGCCGCGCGCGACGGCGCGGCACCGCCCCTGTGGGCGGTGACGACGGGCGCGGTCTCCACCGGCCGTTCCGACCGGCTGCGCGCCCCGGAGCAGGCCGCAGTCTGGGGCCTCGGGCGCGGCGCCGCGCTGGAGCACGCCGGGCTGTGGGCGGGCCTGGTGGACCTGCCGGAGGAACCGGACGTACGGGCGTGGGCGCGCCTCCGCGCCGTACTCGCCGCCTCGGCCGCCGACACCGGCACGGGCGCGGGCGCGGGCGAGAACGAACTCGCCGTCCGCGCCAACGGCGTCCTCGCCCGCCGCCTCGTCCGCGCGCCGGGCGCCGACACCACCGCCACCGACGCGGACACCGGCACCCAGGACACGGGCACCGGCACCGACAGCGCCCCGTACGCCCTCACGGGCACCACGCTCATCACCGGCGGCACCGGCACCATCGGCGTCCAGCTCGCCCGCCGCCTCTCCGAGCAGGGCGCGGAGCACCTGCTGCTCGTCAGCCGCCGCGGCCCGGACACCCCCGGCATCGACACGACCGTCGCCGAACTGACCGCCCTCGGGGCGGGCGTCACCGTCGCCGCCTGCGACCCCGCCGACCGCGCCGCGCTCGCCGCGCTGCTGGCCGAGATCCCCGCCGACCGCCCGCTCACCGCCGTCTACCACGCGGCGGGCGTCCTCGACGACGGCATGCTCACCACCATGGACGAGGGCCGCTTCGCCACCGTCCTGCGCGCGAAGCTGGACGCGGCGCTGCTGCTCGACGAGTTGACGCGCGAGCGGGACCTGTCGGCGTTCGTGCTGTTCTCGTCCGTCGCCGGCGCCCTCGGCTCCGTCGGGCAGGCCAACTACGCCGCCGCCAACGCCGCGCTCGACGCCCTCGCCCAGCGCCGTCGCGCCGACGGCCTGCCCGCGCTCTCCGTCGCGTGGGGCCCGTGGGCGGGCGGCGGCATGGCCGACGACCCCGCCGTCCTCGCCCGGCTGCGCCGTGGCGGACTCACCCCCATGGAGCCCGCCCCGGCGCTCGCCGTCCTCGCGGCGGCGCTGCGCGAGGGGGAGACGCAGCTCGTCGTCTCCGACATCGACTGGAGCGCCCTCGCGGCGGGCGGGCAGACCGCCGGGCGGCAGGGCGGCGTACGGCCGCTGTTCCGCGAACTCCCCGAGGCCGCCGCCCCGTCGGCCGCCGCCCCCGGCGGTGCCACCGGCACCGACCTGCGCGGCAGGCTCGGCGCGCTGGACCCGGCCGAGCGCGAACGGGAGCTGCTGCGTCTCGTACGCGAGCGCGCCGCCGCCGTCCTCGGCTACCCCGGCCCGCAGGCCGTCGAGCCCGGACGCGCGTTCCAGGACCTCGGCATCGACTCGCTGACCGCCGTCGAGCTGCGCAACGCGCTCACCGCCGAGTCCGGGCTCCCGCTGTCCGCCACCCTCGTCTTCGACCACCCGACACCGGCCGCGCTCGCCGCGCACCTGCACGCCGAACTCCTCGGCGGCGACGCCCTGTCGGACGCGGCGGGCGGCGACCGTACGGGTGCCGCGTCCGCCGTCGACGAGCCCGTCGCCATCGTCGCGATGAGCTGCCGCATGCCGGGCGACATCGCCACACCGGAACAGCTCTGGGAGCTGGTGGCGTCCGGTACGGACGCCATCGGGGACTTCCCGGAGGACCGCGGCTGGGACACGGACGCGCTGTACGACCCGGACTCCCGCCGCAGCGGCACGAGTTACACGTCGCGCGGCGGATTCCTGCCGGGCGCCGCCGAGTTCGACCCCGCGTTCTTCGGCATCTCACCGCGTGAGGCCCTCGCCATGGACCCGCAGCAGCGGTTGCTGCTGGAGACGTCCTGGGAGGCCGTGGAGCGGGCGGGCATCGACCCGCACACGCTGCGCGGCAGCCGCAGCGGCCTGTTCGTGGGCTGCGCGTACCAGGGCTACGGGGCCGCCGCCGACGACGTACCCGAGGACGTGCACGGCCACCTGCTGACCGGTAGCGCGGGCAGCGTCGCGTCCGGCCGTATCGCGTACACCCTGGGCCTGGAGGGTCCGGCGGTGACGGTCGACACGGCGTGCTCGTCGTCGCTCGTCGCCCTGCACCTCGCGGCGCAGGCGCTGCGCAGCGGCGAATGCGACCTGGCCCTCGCGGGCGGTGTGACGGTGATGTCGACGCCCGCGTCGTTCGTGGAGTTCAGCCGTCAGCGCGGCCTCGCGCCGGACGGACGCTGCAAGGCGTTCGCGGACGAGGCGGACGGCACGGTGTGGTCCGAGGGCGTCGGCATGCTCCTGGTCGAGCGCCTGTCGGACGCCCGGGCGAACGGGCACGAGGTGCTGGCCGTCGTACGCGGTTCGGCGGTGAACCAGGATGGTGCGTCGAACGGTCTGACGGCGCCGAACGGTCCGTCGCAGCAGCGGGTGATCCGTGCGGCGTTGGCGCAGGCGGGTCTTGCGCCGGGTGATGTGGACGCGGTGGAGGCGCACGGTACGGGTACGTCGTTGGGTGACCCGATCGAGGCGCAGGCGCTCCTTGCCACGTATGGGCGGGACCGGGACGCCGAACGGCCGTTGTGGCTCGGCTCGGTGAAGTCCAACCTGGGGCACACGCAGGCCGCCGCCGGTGTCGCGGGCGTCATCAAGATGGTGCAGGCCATGCGCCACGAGCAGCTTCCCCGGACGCTGTACGCGGACGCGCCCTCGACGCACGTGGACTGGTCGGCCGGGAACGTACGGCTGCTGAACGAGCCGGTCGAGTGGCCCGTACGCGAGGGCCACGTCCGGCAGGCCGCCGTCTCGTCGTTCGGCCTCAGCGGCACCAACGCCCACGTCGTCATCGCCGCACCCGACAGCGAGACCACCGGCGCCGAGGCCGCGGGCACGGCGCCGGAGGCGCCCGCCGAGGCCCCCGGCGCCCCGTGGACGCCGTGGCTGCTCTTCGCGCGGAGCGCGGAGGCGCTGCGCGCGCAGGCGGCGCAACTGGCCGCGCTGCTGACGGGCGCGGGCGGTGACACGTACGAAGTCGCCGCTGTGGCCGGTGCGTTGGCGACGTCGCGGGCGCGCTTCGAGCACCGCGCGGTCGTCGTCGGCTCCACGCGCGCCGAACTGCTGACGGCCCTGGAGGCCGTCGCGCACGGCGAACGGCAGCCCACAGCCGGGCACGCGGTGACCGGTACGGCACTGGGCGAAGGCGAAACGGCGTTCGTGTTCGCGGGGCAGGGTGCGCAGCGGGTGGGGATGGGTGCTGAGTTGTATGGCGCGTTCCCGGTGTTCGCGGAGGCGTTCGATGAGGTGTGTGCGCATTTTGATGGGGAGTTGGCGCGTTCGCTGCGGGATGTGATTGCGGATGGTTCGGGTGCGTTGAGTGAGACGGGCTTTACGCAGCCTGCGTTGTTCGCGTTCGAGGTCGCGCTGTTCCGGTTGGTGGAGTCGTGGGGTGTGCGGCCTGACTTCCTGGTGGGGCATTCGATCGGTGAGTTGGCTGCCGCGCATGTGGCTGGTGTGTGGTCGTTGGCGGACGCGTGTCGTCTGGTGGCGGCGCGTGGTCGGTTGATGCAGGGGCTGCCTTCTGGTGGGTCGATGGTGGCGGTGGAGGCTTCCGAGGCGGAGGTGTTGCCGCTGTTGGAGGGTCGTACGGCGTCGATCGCGGCGTTGAACGGGCCTTCGTCGACGGTGGTTTCGGGTGTCGAGGAGGCCGTCGAGGAGGTCGCGGCGCACTTCCGGGGCGAGGGTCGTCGTACGAGCCGTCTGTCCGTCAGTCACGCGTTCCATTCGCCGTTGATGGAGCCGATGCTGGCGGAGTTCCGTACGGTCGCGGAGTCCGTGTCGTACGCGGCCCCGACCATCCCCGTCGTCTCCAACGTGACGGGTCAACTGGCCACTGCGGATGAGTTGTTGGACCCGGGTTACTGGGTCCGCCATGTCCGTGAGGCCGTCCGGTTCGCGGACGGCATCGCCACTCTCGCCGAGCGCGGCGTACGGCGTTACGTGGAGGTCGGCCCGGACGGCACCCTGACCGCCATGGCCCAGCCCTCCGTACCTGCGGATGCGGCGCTGGTGGCGTTGCAGCGCAAGGACCGTTCCGAGGTGCAGGCGTTGTTCACGGGCGTGGCTGCCGCGTTCGTGGACGGCGCGGACGTCGACTGGTCGGTGCTCTTCCCGGGCCGCGCGCGCGGCGTCGTGCTGCCGACGTACCCCTTCCAGCGCGAGCGCTACTGGCTCGTGCAGCGCCCCTCCGCGGGCGGTACGGCGGCCGAGTCGGACGCGCCGTTCTGGGACGCGGTGGAGAACGACGACCTGGAGTCGTTGGCGGGCGAGCTGGCCATCGACCGTTCCGCCTCCTGGGCTGAGGCGCTGCCCGCGCTCGCCTCCTGGCGCCGTGGTCGCCTGGCCCGTTCCGAGGTGGACGGCTGGCGCTACCGCGTCGCGTGGCAGCCCCTCTCCCTCACCCCCGGCCCGGAACTGGCGGGTCGTTGGCTGCTGTTGGTGCCGGAGGGTACGGACGTGCCGGAGGGGCTGGACGCTCTCGGTGCGGGCGTGGAGACGGTACGGGTGCCCGCGCGCGCGGACCGTACGGCGCTGGCCGCCCTCCTTCGCGAAGCGGAGTTCTCCGACGACGCCGACGTGAGCGGCGTACTGTCCCTCCTCCCCGCGGGCGCCGCCTCCGGCGCGACGCTCCGTGTACCGGACGCCCTGCGGCAGACGGTGTCCCTCGTACAGGCCCTGGGCGACGCGGAGTTGGCGGCGCCCCTGTGGACGCTGACACGCGGAGCCGTCTCCACCTCCCGTACGGAGAAGGTCACCGACCCGGCTGTGGCCGGTGTCTGGGGCTTGGGTCGGGTGGTGGCGCTGGAACACCCGGAGCGTTGGGGTGGGTTGGTGGATCTGCCCGCCGTTTTGGACGCGCGTACGGTCTCCCGTCTGGCTGCCGTGTTGAGCGGTGTGTCGGGTGAGGACCAGGTGGCGTTGCGTGCTTCGGGTGTGCTCGTGCGGCGGATCGTGCGGGCGGGTGCGCCCGAGGGTCCGGTGCGGGAGTGGACGCCGGGTGGCACGGTGCTGGTCACGGGCGGTACGGGTGCCCTCGGCGCGCAGGTGGCGCGTTGGGCCGTCGCCCGGGGCGCGGAACACGTCGTCCTCACCAGCCGCCGGGGCGCCGACGCCCCCGGTGCGGCCGACCTGGAACGCGAGCTGACCGAGGCCGGTGCCCGTGTCTCCCTCGCCGTCTGCGACGTCACGGACCGTGACGCCGTCGCCAAGCTGCTCGCCGAGCACCCCGTCAACGCGGTGGTCCACGCGGCGGGCGCGCTCGACGTCGGCGCCGTCGACGAGCTGACCGGCGACGCGCTCGCCGCCGTCTGGGACGGCAAGGTGCGGGGCGCGTACCACCTGCACGAGCTGCTGGGCACACAGGAGTTGGACGCCTTCGTGGTGTTCTCGTCGATCGCGGGTGTGTGGGGGAGCGGCGGGCAGGCGGCGTACGCGGCGGCCAACGCCGCGCTCGACGCGCTCGTCGAGTCCCGTCGTACGGAAGGGCTGGCGGGTACGTCCGTGGCCTGGGGCCCGTGGGCCGAGGCGGGCATGGCCGCCTCCGACGACGCCCAGGAGCAGCTGCGCCGCCGCGGCCTGAACCCGCTGGCGTCGGAGGGCGGGCTCCGCGCGCTCCAGCGCACCCTCGACGTACGGGACGGCTGCGTGGTCGTCGCGGACGTCGACTGGGCCCGCTTCGCGGCGGCCTTCACCAGCCGCCGCGCCGCACCCCTCTTCACCGAACTGCCGGAGGCCGCCGCCGCGACCACCCGCGACGACGGGGCGGTCACGGACGGTGACGCGGGTGGCGAGCTGCTGCGCCGCCTGGCCGACGCGTCGGAGGGCGAACGGGCGGAGGCGGTCCTCTCGGTCGTCCGTACGTGTGCCGCGCGCGCTCTCGGGTACGGTGACCCGAAGGCCGTGGAGGCGCGCCGCGCGTTCAAGGACCTGGGCTTCGACTCGCTGACGGCCGTCGAGCTGCGCAACCAGCTCAGCGCCGAGACGGGCGTGGCGCTCCCCGCCACCCTGGTCTTCGACCACCCGACTCCGGCGGACCTCGCGCGGCACGTCACTGACCAGCTGTTCTCCGGAACGGCCGAGGACGGCGCGACGGTCATCGCGGATCTGGAGCGGATCGCGGCGGCGATTTCAAGATTTTCCCCAGACTACGACGCCCGCCCGGTCATCGAGGCCCGTCTACGACGCATGCTGTCGGAGCTGGGTGCCTCGGCTCAGGAAGAGCAGAAGGCCGGGGTCTCCCAGCAGCTGGACACGGCCTCGGACGACGAGATCTTCGATTTCATCAACCAGGAGCTAGGACGCTCCTGACGGGCCGTGGAGACCGTTCCACACCACGACCGTATGGGGCACGTTCCAATGGCGAATGAGGCGAAGCTCCGGGACTACCTCAAGTGGGTCACCGCCGACCTGCACAGCACGCGGCAGCGGCTCCAGGAACTGGAGTCGCAGCAGCAGGAACCGGTCGCGATCGTCGGGATGAGCTGCCGGCTGCCCGGGTCGGTGGAGTCCCCGGAGGACTTCTGGGAGCTGTTGACGGGCGGCGTCGACGCCATCTCGCCGTGGCCGACGGACCGCGGCTGGGACGAGGGCGCGCTGTCCGGCTCGGGCGCGCCCGGCTCCGGTACGGGCGGCGCAGGCGCGGACGGCGCCTCCGGTACGGCTGTGGACACGGACGGCGACACCGGCTACGCGCGCGAGGGCGGTTTCGTCCACGACGCCGCCGACTTCGACCCGGCGTTCTTCGGGATCTCGCCCCGCGAGGCCCTCGCCATGGACCCGCAGCAGCGGCTGCTCCTCGAAGCCTCGTGGGAGGCCGTGGAGCGGGCGGGCATCGACCCGCGCGCGCTGCGCGGCAGCCGCAGCGGCGTCTTCGTGGGTTGCAGCGAGATGGGCTACAGCAGCGGCCTCAAGAACGTGCCCGACGAGGTCCGCGGTCACCTCCTCACCGGCAACTCCACTTCGGTCGCCTCCGGCCGTATCTCGTACACGCTGGGCCTGGAGGGTCCGGCGGTGACGGTCGACACGGCGTGCTCGTCGTCGCTCGTCGCGCTGCACCTGGCCGCGCAGGCGCTGCGCGGCGGCGAGTGCACCATGGCGCTCGTCGGCGGTGTGACGGTGATGTCGACACCGGGCGCGTTCGTCGAGTTCGGCCGCCAGGGCGGGCTGGCCCCGGACGGCCGTTGCAAGGCGTTCGCGGACGGCGCCGACGGCACCGGCTGGTCCGAGGGCGTCGGCATGCTCGTCGTGGAACGCCTGTCGGACGCCCGCGCGAACGGGCACGAGGTCCTCGCCGTACTGCGCGGTTCCGCCGTCAACCAGGACGGCGCCTCCAACGGCCTCACCGCCCCCAACGGCCCCTCCCAGCAGCGCGTCATCTGGAACGCCCTCGCCGCCGCCGGTCTCGCCCCCGCCGACGTCGACGCCGTGGAGGCGCACGGCACCGGTACGTCGTTGGGTGACCCCATCGAGGCGCAGGCCCTCCTCGCCACGTACGGCGCGCAGCGCGACGAACCCCTCTGGCTCGGCTCCGCCAAGTCCAACCTCGGCCACACGCAGGCCGCCGCGGGCGTCGTCGGCGTCATCAAGACCGTACTGTCGCTCCAGCACGCCGTACTGCCCCGCACGCTGCACGCCGAGACGCCGTCCACGCACGTCGACTGGTCGGCGGGAAACGTACGGTTGCTGAACGAGTCCCGCGCCTGGCCGCGTACCGACGCCGAACGGCCGCGCCGCGCCGCCGTGTCGGCGTTCGGCGTCAGCGGCACCAACGCGCACGCCATCCTGGAGCAGGCACCCGCACCGGAGTCGCCCGCGCCCCAGGCCCCGGCGACGCCGGAGGCCGGGGCCGCGAAGCCCGAGGAGGCGGCGGCGGAGGTCGCGGAGGCCGCCGAGGTGGCGGCGCCCGAGCTGCCGCTCGTGCCGTGGACGCTGTCCGGCGCGGGCACGGAGGCGCTGCGCGCGCAGGCCGCGCGCCTGCTCGGCGCACTCCGGGCGCACCCGGGGCACGACGTACGGGACATCGCCCGTTCGCTCGCGACGACCCGTACGGCGCTCGACCACCGCGCGGTGCTGCTCGGCGGCGGACGCGCCGAACTGCTCGCCGCCCTGGAGGCGTTGGCGAACGGCGACCCCCAGCCCACCACCGGCCACCTGGTCACCGGCACGGCACGCGCCGAGGGCAAGTCGGCGTTCGTGTTCGCGGGGCAGGGTGCGCAGCGGGTGGGGATGGGTGCCGAGTTGTATGGCGCGTTCCCGGTGTTCGCGGAGGCGTTCGATGAGGTGTGCGCGCATTTTGATGGGGAGTTGGCGCGTCCGCTGCGGGATGTGATTGCGGATGATTCGGGTGCGTTGAGTGAGACGGGCTTTACGCAGCCTGCGTTGTTCGCGTTCGAGGTCGCGCTGTTCCGGCTGGTCGAGTCGTGGGGGGTGCGGCCTGACTTCCTGGTGGGGCACTCGATCGGTGAGTTGGCTGCCGCGCACGTCGCCGGTGTGTGGTCCCTCGCGGACGCCTGCCGTCTCGTCGCTGCCCGTGGTCGTCTGATGCAGGCGCTTCCGGCGGGCGGGTCGATGGTGGCGGTGGAGGCTTCCGAGGCGGAGGTGTTGCCGCTGTTGGAGGGTCGTACGGCGTCGATCGCGGCGTTGAACGGGCCTTCGTCGACGGTGGTTTCGGGTGTCGAGGCGGATGTGGAGGAGGTCGCGGCGCGCTTCCGTGCGGAAGGGCGTCGTACGAGCCGTCTGTCGGTGAGTCACGCGTTCCATTCGCCGTTGATGGAGCCGATGTTGGGGGAGTTCCGTACGGTCACGGAGTCCGTGTCGTACGCGGCCCCGACGATTCCCGTGGTGTCGAACGTGACGGGTCAACTCGCCTCGTCTGAGGAGCTGTCCGACCCGGGTTACTGGGTGCGTCATGTCCGTGAGGCCGTGCGGTTCGCGGACGGCATCGCCACGCTTGCCGAGCGCGGTGTACGGCGTTACGTGGAGATCGGCCCGGACGGGACGCTGACCGCGATGGCCCAGCCCTCCGTGCCCGAGGGCGCGGCGCTGGTGGCGTTGCAGCGCAAGGACCGTTCGGAGGCGGAGTCGCTGCTGGTCGGTGTGGGTCGGTTGCACGCGGACGGCCTGTCGCCGGACTGGTCGGTGCTGTTCGCGGGGGCGTCCACGGTCGCGTTGCCGACGTACGCGTTCCAGCGCCAGCGCTACTGGCTGCCCTCCAGCACGACGGCCGCCGAGGACCTCGCGGCGGGCGCGCAGGACCTCGTGGACGCGCGCTTCTGGGACTGGATCGAGCGCGAGGACGTCGGCGCGTTCGTCGAGGAGCTGGGGATCGACGGGGACGCGTCGTGGAGCGAGGCGTTCCCCGCGCTGTCCGCGTGGCGGCGGAGGCAGCGCGACCGTTCGCAGGCGGACGGCCGCCGCTACCGCACCGCCTGGAAGCCGCTCTCCGGCCTCTCCGGCGGGCAGGCGCGGTTGTCCGGGCGCTGGCTGCTGGTCACGCCCGAGGACCGTGCGACGGGCGGCCGGGCGGCCTGGTACGAGTCGCTGACCCACGGCCTGTACGCGCACGGCGCCACCCTCGAACTGCTCGACTGCGCCCCGGATCTGGACCGCGCCGCGCTGGCCGAGCGCCTGCGTCTGGCCGCCGACGGCGAGCCCGTCGCCGGGGTCCTGTCGCTGCTGGCGCTGGCCGAGGGCGAGCCCGACGGCGTACCGGCGGGCGTGCCCGCCACCGCCACCCTCGTCCAGGCCCTCGGCGACGTCGGGCTCACGGCGCCGCTGTGGGCGCTGACGCGCGGCGCCGTGTCCACGGGCCGTACGGACGCGGCGCCCGACCCGGCGCAGGCCGCCGTCTGGGGCCTCGGCCGGGTGGCCGCGCTCGAACACCCCGACCGCTGGGGCGGGTTGGTCGACCTGACCACGGACCTGGACCGCCGTACGCTCGCCCGGCTCGCCGCCGTCCTCGGCGGCGCGGGCGAGGACCAGGTGGCCGTACGGGCGTCGGGCGTGCTGGGCCGCAGGCTGGCCCGTACGACAGCGTCCGCGACGTCCACGGCGGGCGCGGGCTGGACACCGTCCGGCACCGTGCTGATCACCGGCGGCACCGGCGCGCTCGGCGCGCAGGTCGCCCGCTGGGCGGCCGAACAGGGCGCCGCGCACCTGCTGTTGACGAGCCGCCGCGGCGCCGACGCGCCCGGCGCGGACGCCCTCGCCGCCGAGCTGACGGAGCTGGGCGCGGGCCGCGTCACCGTCGCCGCCTGCGACATCGCCGACCGCGACGCGGTCGCCGCGCTCCTCGCGGAGCACCCCGTGGACGCCGTCGTGCACACGGCGGGTGTCCTGGACGACGGCGTGCTGGACGCGCTGACGCCGGATCGGTTCGCCTCCGTGTTCCGCGCCAAGGCGGCGGCCCGCCATCTCGACGCGCTGACGCGCGACCGGGACCTGTCGGCGTTCGTGCTGTTCTCCTCGTACGCGGGCACCGTCGGCTCCGCCGGACAGGCCAACTACGCCGCCGCCAACGCCCTCCTCGACGCCGTCGCGGAACGCCGCGCCGCCGAGGGGCTGCCCGCCACGTCGCTGGCCTGGGGCCCCTGGGAGGGCGACGGCATGGCCGCCGACGCCTCCGGGCTGCTCACCGGCCGCCAACAGCGCGGCGGCGTGCTGCCGCTCGCCGCGAGCGCCGCCCTGGAGGCCCTGCGCGGCGCCGTCCCCGGCGCCGACGCGTCCGTGCTCGTCGCGGACATCGACTGGGCGCGCTTCGGCCCCGCGTTCTCCGCGACGCGGCCGAGCGCGCTGCTCGGCGAGCTGTACGCCGCGCCCGAGGCCGCCGCCGTCCGGCACACCCCGTCGTCCGAACTCCGCGGCCGCCTCACCGGCATGGGCGCGGAGGAGCAGGAACGGGCGCTGCTGGAGGTCGTACGCGCCCGCGCCGCCGCCGTCCTCGGCTACCCCGGCCCGGAGGCGGTGCCCGCCGACCGCGCGTTCCGCGACCTGGGCGTGGACTCGCTCATCGCCGTCGAGCTGCGCAACGCGCTCGGCGTGGACTGCGGCGTGGCGCTGCCCGCCACCCTCGCGTTCGACCACCCGACGCCGCTGGCGCTGAGCCGCTTCCTGCGCGACGAGATCCTCGGCACCGTCACCGGAGCGGACGCGGCGCAGCCCGCCGCCGGACACGTCGCCGCCGACGACGACCCCGTGGTGATCGTCGGCATGAGCTGCCGCTTCCCGGGCGACGTACGGACGCCGGAGGACTTCTGGCGGCTGCTGAGCGGCGGCGAGGACGGCATGGGTGCCTTCCCCGCCGACCGCGGCTGGGACCTGGAGGCGCTGTACGACCCGGACGGGCGGCGCGAGCGGACCAGCGTCACCGACGTCGGCGGCTTCCTCCGCGACGTGGACGGCTTCGACGCGGGCTTCTTCGGCGTCTCGCCGCGTGAGGCCCTCGCCATGGACCCGCAGCAGCGGTTGCTGCTGGAGACGTCGTGGGAGGCGTTCGAGCGGGCGGGCATCGACCCGGCGTCGCTGCGCGGCAGCCGTACGGGCGTCTTCGTCGGCACCAACGGGCAGGACTACCCGGCGCTGCTCGCCGCCTCCACCGAGGACTTCGCCGGATACATCGGCACCGGTAACGCCGCCAGCATCGCGTCCGGCCGCATCTCGTACACCCTGGGCCTGGAGGGCCCGGCGGTGACGGTCGACACGGCGTGCTCGTCGTCGCTCGTCGCCCTGCACTGGGCGGTCCAGGCGCTGCGCAGCGGCGAGTGCGACCTCGCGCTGGCCGGTGGTGTGACGGTGATGTCGACGCCGGGCGCGTTCATCGAGTTCAGCCGCCAGGGCGGATTGGCGCCCGACGGGCACTGCAAGGCGTTCGGGGACGGCGCCGACGGCACCGGCTGGTCCGAGGGCGTCGGCATCATCGCCGTGGAACGCCTCTCCGACGCGCGCCGCAACGGCCACACCGTCCTCGCCACCGTCAACGGTTCGGCGGTGAACCAGGATGGTGCGTCGAACGGTCTGACGGCGCCGAACGGTCCGTCGCAGCAGCGGGTGATCCGTGCGGCGTTGGCGCAGGCGGGTCTTGCGCCGGGTGATGTGGACGCGGTGGAGGCGCACGGTACGGGTACGTCGTTGGGTGACCCGATCGAGGCGCAGGCGCTCCTCGCGACCTACGGGCGGGACCGGGACGCCGAACGGCCGTTGTGGCTCGGCTCGGTGAAGTCCAACCTCGGGCACACGCAGGCCGCCGCCGGTGTCGCGGGCGTCATCAAGATGGTGCTCGCGCTCCAGCACGGCGAACTGCCGCAGACCCTGTACGCCGAGACGCCGTCCACGCACGTGGACTGGTCGGCCGGGAACGTACGGCTGCTGAACGAGCCGGTCGAGTGGCCCGTACGGGACGGGCACGTACGGCGTGCCGGTGTGTCCTCGTTCGGCCTCAGCGGCACCAACGCGCACATCATCCTGGGCCAGGCCCCGGAGACCGCCGAAGCGGACGCCGACAGCGCCGCGCCCGTCCCCGAACAGCCGTCGTCCGTCGTGCCGTTCGCTCTCTCCGCCCGCACGCCGGAGGCCCTGCGCGCCACCGCGCGGAACCTCCTGGAGCAGCTGGGCACCGCGGGCGGCGACGCGTACGAAGCGGCCGCCGTGGCCGGTGCGTTGGCGACGTCGCGGGCGCGCTTCGAGCACCGCGCGGTCGTCGTGGCATCCACGCGCGCGGACCTGCTGTCCGCCCTGGAGACGGTCACCGAGGGACGGCCGGGCCCGGGGGTGGCGCTGGGCGCCGCCACGGAGGGCAAGTCGGCGTTCGTGTTCGCGGGGCAGGGTGCGCAACGGGTGGGGATGGGTGCTGAGTTGTATGGCGCGTTCCCGGTGTTCGCGGAGGCGTTCGATGAGGTGTGTGCGCATTTTGATGGGGAGTTGGCGCGTTCGCTGCGGGATGTGATTGCGGATGGTTCGGGTGCGTTGAGTGAGACGGGCTTTACGCAGCCTGCGTTGTTCGCGTTCGAGGTCGCGCTGTTCCGGTTGGTGGAGTCGTGGGGTGTGCGGCCTGACTTCCTGGTGGGGCATTCGATCGGTGAGTTGGCTGCCGCGCATGTGGCTGGTGTGTGGTCGTTGGCGGACGCGTGTCGTCTGGTGGCGGCGCGTGGTCGGTTGATGCAGGGGCTGCCTTCTGGTGGGTCGATGGTGGCGGTGGAGGCTTCCGAGGCGGAGGTGTTGCCGCTGTTGGAGGGTCGTACGGCGTCGATCGCGGCGTTGAACGGTCCGTCGTCCACGGTGGTTTCGGGTGCCGAGGAGGCCGTCGAGGAGGTCGCGGCGCACTTCCGGGGCGAAGGGCGTCGTACGAGCCGTCTCTCCGTCAGTCACGCGTTCCATTCGCCGTTGATGGAGCCGATGCTGGCGGAGTTCCGTACGGTCGCGCAGTCCGTGTCGTACGCGGCCCCCACCATCCCCGTCGTCTCCAACGTGACGGGTCAACTGGCCACTGCGGATGAGTTGTTGGACCCGGGTTACTGGGTCCGCCATGTCCGTGAGGCCGTCCGGTTCGCGGACGGCATCGCCACTCTCGCCGAGCGCGGCGTACGCCGCTACGTGGAGATCGGCCCCGACGGCACCCTGACCGCCATGGCCCAGCCCTCCGTACCTGCGGATGCGGCGCTGGTGGCGTTGCAGCGCAAGGACCGTTCGGAGGCGGAATCCCTGCTCAACGGCCTGGCTGCCGCGTTCGTGGACGGCGCGGACGTCGACTGGTCCGTGCCTTTCCCGCGCCGCGCGCGCGATGTCGTCCTCCCGACGTACCCCTTCCAGCGCGAGCGCTACTGGCCCACCGTCGCCACCGGCCGTACATCCGCCGCCGACGCCGGGCCGCTGGGCGCGCAGGACGCGGTGGACGCGCGCTTCTGGGAGGCCGTGGAGGCCGGGGACCTGGCGTCGCTCGGTACGACGCTCGGTGTGGACGAGGCCGCGTTGGACGGGCTCGTGCCCGCCCTCGCGTCCTGGCGCCGCAGCCGCCGCGAGGAGTCCGCCGCCGACGCGTGGCGCTACCGCGTCCGCTGGCAGCCGCTTTCCGTGCCGCCCGGCCCGGAACTGGCGGGCCGTTGGCTGCTGTTGGTGCCGGAGGGTACGGACGTGCCGGAGGGGCTGGACGCTCTCGGTGCGGGCGTGGAGACGGTACGGGTGCCCGCGCGCGCGGACCGTACGGTGCTCGCCGCCCTCCTGGGCGACGCAGCCGAGCAGGCCGACGTGACCGGCGTACTGTCCCTGCTCGCCCTCACCACCGGTGACGCGCCCGCCGACGAGGCGGACACGGCGCTCCCGGCGGGCCTGTGGGAGACCGTTTCCCTCGTACAGGCCCTGGGTGACGCCGAGTTGGCGGCGCCGCTGTGGACGTTGACGCGCGGCGCGGTGTCCACCGGCCGTTCCGACGCGGCGCCGCTCCTGGCGCCGTCCGCCCTGTGGGGCTTGGGTCGGGTGGTGGCGCTGGAACACCCGGAGCGTTGGGGCGGGTTGGTCGACCTGCCCGCCACCTTGGACGCGCGTACGGTCTCCCGTCTGGCTGCTGTCGTCAGTGGCGTGTCGGGTGAGGACCAGGTGGCGTTGCGTGCCTCGGGCGCGCTCGTGCGGCGGATCGTGCGGGCGGGTGCGCCCGAGGGTCCGGTGCGGGAGTGGACGCCGGGTGGCACGGTGCTGGTCACGGGCGGTACGGGTGCGTTGGGTGCGCAGGTGGCGCGTTGGGCCGTCGCCCGGGGTGCCGAGCACGTCGTCCTCACCAGCCGCCGGGGCAGCAAGGCGCCCGGTGCCGGTGAGCTGAAGGCGGAGCTGCGCGAGGCGGGCGCCAAGGTGTCGTTCGCGGCCTGCGACACGGCCGACCACGCCGCCGTCGCGCGCCTGCTGCGGAAGCACCGGGTGGACTCCGTCTTCCACGCGGCGGGCGTACTGGACGACGAGGCGGTCGACGCGCTCACCGAGGACCGGATCGAACCGGTGCTCCGCGCGAAGGTGCGCGGCGCGCGCCACCTCGACCAACTGACGCGCGAGCACGGCCTGTCGGCGTTCGTGGTGTTCTCGTCGATCGCGGGTGTGTGGGGGAGCGGCGGGCAGGCGGCGTACGCGGCGGCCAACGCCGCGCTCGACGCGCTCGTCGAGTCCCGTCGTGCGGAAGGGCTGGCGGGTACGTCCGTGGCCTGGGGCCCGTGGGCCGACGCGGGCATGGCCGCCTCCGACGAGGCGCGGGAGCACCTGCGGCGCCGCGGCCTCGACGCGCTGGCGCCGGACGCCGCGCTGCGCGCGCTCGACCGCGCGCTGGCGGCGGGCGACAGCACCGTGGTCGTCGCGGACGTGGACTGGGCGCGCTTCGGCGCCACGTTCACCAGCCGCCGCGCCGCCCCCCTGTTCGCCGAACTGCCCGAGGCGGCAGGCGCGTTGGAGGGCGTCGTCCTCCAGGACGCCGCCCCCGCGCTGCGCGGGCGGCTCGCCGGGCTGGCGGCGGAGGAGCGCGACCGCGCGCTGCTGGACCTCGTACGGCAGCACGCCGCGACCGTCCTGAACCACCGCGACGCGTCCGCCGTCGAACCGGCCCGCGCGTTCCGCGACATGGGCTTCGACTCGCTCACCGCCGTCGAACTCCGCGGCCTGCTCGGCGCCGACACCGGCCTCACGCTGCCCGCCACCCTCGTCTTCGACCACCCGACGCCGACGGCCGTCGCGGAGCTGCTGCGCGACGAGCTGTTCGGCGCCGACACCTCCGGCGCGGTGCCCGCCGCGCTCGGCGGGAGCGCCGTCTCGGACGACCCGGTCGTCATCGTCGGCATGGGCTGCCGCCTGCCGGGCGGCGTCGCCGGGCCGGAGGACCTGTGGCGGCTGGTCGAGGAGGGCGGCGACGCGATCGGCGGGTTCCCGACCGACCGCGGCTGGGACCTCGACGCGCTGTTCGGCGGCGCCGAGGGCGCTGCCACCGCGGAGGGTTCCACCGGTACGTCCGGGCTCAGCGACACCCGCAGCGGCGGCTTCCTGCACGACGCCTCCGGCTTCGACCCCGTCTTCTTCGGCATCAGCCCGCGCGAGGCGCTGGCCATCGACCCGCAGCAGCGGCTGCTGCTGGAGACGTCGTGGGAGGCCCTTGAGCGGACGGGCATCGCGCCCACGTCGCTGCGCGGCAGCCGTACGGGCGTCTTCGTCGGCGCCAGCACGTCCGGCTACGGCAGCGGGCTCCAGGAGGCGCCCGAGGGGCTGGGCGGTCATCTGCTGACCGGCAGCGCGGGCAGCGTGGTGTCCGGGCGCGTCTCGTACACGCTGGGCCTGGAAGGTCCGGCCGTCACCGTCGACACGGCGTGCTCGTCGTCGCTCGTCGCGCTGCACTGGGCCGCGCAGGCGCTGCGCAACGGCGAGTGCGACCTCGCGCTGGCGGGCGGCGTCGCGGTCATCGGGAACCCGGGCGCGTTCGTCGAGTTCAGCATGCAGGGCGGGTTGGCGCCCGACGGGCGCTGCAAGGCGTTCGCGGACGAGGCCGACGGCACCGGCTGGTCCGAGGGCGTCGGCGTGCTCGTCGTCGAGCGGCTGTCCGACGCGCGCCGCAACGGGCACACCGTCCTCGCCACCGTCAGCGGCTCCGCCGTCAACCAGGACGGCGCCTCCAACGGCCTCACCGCGCCCAACGGCCCGTCCCAGCAGCGCGTCATCCGTGCCGCGCTCGCGCAGGGCGGGTTGACCCCGGACGACGTGGACGCCGTCGAGGGCCACGGCACCGGCACGACGCTGGGCGACCCGATCGAGGCGCAGGCGCTCCTCGCGACCTACGGGCGGGACCGGGACGCCGAACGGCCGTTGTGGCTCGGCTCGGTGAAGTCCAACCTTGGGCACACGCAGGCCGCCGCGGGTGTCGCGGGCGTCATCAAGATGGTGCTCGCGCTCCAGCACGGGCGGCTGCCGCGCACCCTGCACGCCGACGCCCCGTCCACGCACGTGGACTGGTCGGCGGGTGCCGTACGGCTGCTGCACGAGGCCGTGGACTGGCCGCGTACGGACGCGGGACGGCCGCGCCGCGCCGGTGTGTCGGCGTTCGGCGTGTCCGGCACCAACGCGCACGTCGTCATCGAGCAGGCCCCGGACAGCACCACCCCGGACGTGGCGGCGACCCCGGACCGTGCCGACGACGCCCCGGCGGCGCGCTCCGGCGCGGACGCCCCGGTGATCCCGTGGGTGCTGTCCGGCCGTACGGCCGCCGGGCTGCGCGCGCAGGCCGAACGGCTGCTGGCGCATGCCGAGGCGCACCCCGCGCTCGACCCGCGCGACGTCGCGTACGCGCTCGTCACCACCCGCGCGGTCTTCGAGCACCGCGCAGTCGTCACCGGCGCCGACCGGGACACGCTCCTCGCGGGCCTGTCGGCCCTCGCGGAAGGCACCCCCGCCGCCCACGCCGTGTCGGGCGCCGTCGCGCCCGGCGGCCGTACGGCGGTGCTGTTCACCGGTCAGGGCGCACAACGGCCGGGCATGGGCGCGGAGTTGTACGAGGCGTTCCCGGCGTACGCGGAGGCGTTCGACGCCGTCTGCGCGCACTTCGACACCGAACTGGACCGCCCCCTGCGGGAGATCGTCGCCGACGGCTCCGGCGTGCTGGACGAGACCGGCTACACGCAGCCCGCGCTGTTCGCCGTCGAGGTCGCGCTGTACCGGCTGGTCGAATCCTGGGGCGTGAAGCCGGACTTCCTGATCGGCCACTCCATCGGTGAGCTGGCCGCCGCGCACGTGGCGGGTGTGTGGTCGTTGGCGGACGCCTGCCGTCTGGTCGCCGCCCGTGGCCGCCTGATGCAGGCCCTTCCCTCCGGGGGTGCCATGGTGGCGCTGGAGGCCACCGAGGACGAGGTGCTGCCCCACCTCGCGGGCCGCGCCGACGAGTTGTCCGTCGCCGCGCTCAACGGCCCCCGCTCCACCGTCGTTTCGGGCACCGAGGCCGCCGTCGACGCCATCGCGGAGCACTTCCGTGCCGAAGGCCGCCGTACGCGCCGCCTCTCCGTCAGCCACGCCTTCCACTCGCCGCTCATGGACCCGATGCTCGCGGACTTCCGTACGGTCGCGGAGAGCGTCACGTACTACCCACCGCGCGTCCCCGTCGTCTCCGACGTCACCGGCGTGCTCGCCACCGAGGAGCAACTGACCTCGCCCGCCTACTGGGTGGACCACCTGCGGCAGGCCGTGCGCTTCGCCGACGGCGTCCGCACCCTGGCGGCGCGGGGCGTCACCCGCTTCCTGGAGCTGGGCCCCGACGGCACCCTCACCGCCATGGCACAGGGCTGCCTCGACACCACCGCCACGGCGACGGACACGGCCACCGCCACCGACCCGGACGCCCCCGCGCCCCTCCTCGTCCCCGCCCTGCGCGACGACCGGCCCGAGGCCGCCGCCCTGCTGGCCGCCGTCTCCGCCGCCTTCGCGCACGGCGTCCCCGTCGACTGGGCCGCGCTGTTCGACGGCGCCGCGCGCCGCCGCGTGGACCTGCCCACGTACGCGTTCCAGCACCGCCCGTACTGGCTGGAGACCCCGCAGGCCGCCGTCGACGCCACCGCCCTCGGCCTCGTCCCCGCCGCGCACCCGCTGCTCGGCGCGGCCGTGCCGATGGTGTCGGGCCGTACGGCCGTCCTCACCGGGCGGCTGTCGCTGCGCGCGCAACCGTGGCTGGCGGAGCACCGCGTGGCCGGTGCGGCCGTCGTGCCCAGCACCGCGTTCCTGGAGCTGGCCGTACGCGCCGGTGACCAGGTCGGCTGCGGCCACGTACGGGAACTGCTGCTGGAGTCGCCGCTCGTGCTGCCCGAACAGGGCGCCGTGCAGCTCCAGTTGCGCGTCGAGGAGCCGGACGGGAACGGCGTCCGCATGCTCGGCGTGTACGGCCGCCCCGAGGCCGCCGGACCCGACGCGCCGTGGACCCGGCACGCCGGTGGCGTGCTCGACCCGCGCCCGCCGCGCGCCGGGCACGACGCGTTCGACTTCACGGCCTGGCCGCCGCCGGGCGCCGAGGCCGTCGACACGGACGGGCTGTACGACCGCCTCGCGGAGAACGGCTTCGCCTACGGCGCCACCTTCCGCGGCCTGCGCGCCGCCTGGCGCCACGACGGCGACGTGTACGCCGAAGTGACCGTCGGCGCCCGCGAGTCCGGGTCCGGCGCCACCGGCGCGCAGGCCGACCGCTTCGGGCTGCACCCCGCCCTGCTGGACGCCGCCCTGCACCCGCTGGGCCTCGGCGTGCTGGACGGGCTCGGCGCGGGCCGCATGCTGTTCGCGTGGAACGGCGCCGCGCTGTACGCCGCGGGCGCCACCACCCTGCGCGTACGGCTCGCCCGTACCGGCGCGGACACCCTGTCCCTCCAGGCCGCCGACGGCTCGGGACAGCCCGTGCTCGCGGTCGACTCGATGCTGATGCGCCAGGCCGACACCGCGGGCATTGGCGCGGCCGCCGCGACCGCCACCGCGTCGGCCGGTACCGCCGCCGCCCCGAAGGCGCCCGAGCGCCGTACGGCCGCGGAGGCCGCCCCGGGCGCCACCGACGCCGTACGGCGCCTGGCCGGGCGGCCGGAGCAGGAGCGCAGGCGCGCGCTGCTCACGTCCGTACGCACGCAGGTCGCGGCCGTCCTCGGCTACGACGGGCCGCAGGACGTCGACTCCGCGCGGTCCTTCACCGACCTGGGCTTCACCTCGCTGACCGCCGTCGAACTGCGCAACCAGCTCAGCGGCGCCCTCGGCGTGACCCTGCCCGCGACCCTCGTCTTCGACCACCCCACACCCACCGAACTCGCCGCGCACCTCGACGGCGAACTGTTCGGCGCGGACGCCGCCGGGGCCCTGGCCCGTACGGCGCCGGGCACCCCGCTCGACACCGACCCGATCGTCATCGTCGGCATGAGCTGCCGCTACCCGGGCGGCGTGACCGGCCCGGACGAGCTGTGGGAGCTGGTCGCCAGCGGGGGCGACGGCATCTCGCCGTTCCCCACCGACCGCGGCTGGGACCTCAACGCGCTGTACCACGCCGACCCCGACAACCCCGGCACCTGCTACACCCGCGAGGGCGGCTTCCTGCACGACGCGTCCGCGTTCGACCCGGCGTTCTTCGGGATCAGCCCGCGTGAGGCGACGTCGATGGACCCGCAGCAGCGGCTGCTGCTGGAGGCGTCGTGGGAGGCGCTGGAGCGCGTCGGCATGGACCCGCAGAGCGTGCGCGGCAGCCGTACGGGCGTCTTCGCGGGCGTCACGTACCAGGACTACACCACGCTCCTCGCCGCCGCGGAGGAGAGCTACGAGGGGTACGTCGGCACCGGCAACTCGCCGAGCGTGCTGTCCGGCCGCATCTCGTACGTCCTCGGGCTGGAGGGCCCGGCCGTCACCGTCGACACCGCCTGCTCCTCGTCGCTCGTCGCCCTGCACCTCGCCGTGCAGGCCCTGCGGCAGGGCGAGTGCGACCTCGCACTGGCCGGTGGCGTGACCGTCATGTCCACACCCGGTTCGCTGATCGAGTTCAGCCGTCAGCGGGCGCTCGCGGAGAACGGCCGCTGCAAGCCGTACTCCGCCGACGCCGACGGCGCCAGCTGGGCCGAGGGCGTCGGCATGCTCGCCGTCGAACGCCTCTCCGACGCGCGGCGCAACGGGCACCCCGTGCTCGCCGTCGTCAAGGGCAGCGCCCTCAACCAGGACGGCTCCAGCAACGGCCTCACCGCCCCCAACGGCCCGTCCCAGCAGCGCGTCATCCGCCAGGCACTCGCCTCCGCCCGCCTCGGCACCGCCGACGTGGACCTCGTGGAGGGCCACGGCACGGGTACGACGCTGGGCGACCCGATCGAGGCGCAGGCGCTGCTCGCCACGTACGGGCAGGACCGGCCGGAGGACCGGCCGCTGTGGCTCGGTTCGCTGAAGTCCAACGTGGGGCACAGCCAGGCCGCCGCCGGTGTCGGCGGCGTCATCAAGATGGTGCAGGCCATCCGCAACGGGCTGATGCCGCGGACGCTCTACGCCGACGAGCCCAGCACGCACGTCGACTGGACCGTGGGCGACGTGCGGTTGCTCACCAGCGCGCGGGAGTGGCCGGAGACCGGCCGCCCGCGCCGCGCCGGGGTGTCCTCGTTCGGGATGAGCGGCACCAACGCGCACGTCATCATCGAGCAGGCACCCGACGCGCCCGCCGACGCGGACGCGGCACCCGAAGCCGCCCCGGACGTACGCGACCGCGCCGCGCTGCCCGTCGTACCGGTCGCGCTCTCCGGCCGTACGGAGGAGGCGCTGCGCGAGCAGGCCCGCCGCCTCCGCGCGCGGCTCGTCGCGCACCCGGACACGGACCTCGTGGACCTCGGACGTTCGACGGCGGTCAGCCGCACGGCGTTCGAGCACCGCGCGGTGCTGCCCGCCGCCGACCGCGACGCGCTCGACGCGCAGCTGCGGGAGGTGGCCGAAGGCGGCGTCTCCGGCGGCTCCGGCGCCGTCACCGGCCTCGTACGACAGGGCGAGGGCCCCGTCCTGGTGTTCCCGGGGCAGGGCGCGCAGTGGGCGGACATGGGACGCGTGCTGCTCGTGGAGTCGCCGGTGTTCGCGGAGCGGATCGCCGCGTGCGAGGCGGCCCTCGACCCGTTCACCGACTGGTCGTTGACGGCCGTGCTGCGCGGCGACGAGGACGCGGCCGACCTGGACCGGGTCGACGTCGTCCAGCCCGTGCTGTGGGCCGTGATGGTGTCGTTGGCGGAGGTGTGGCGCTCGTACGGCGTGGTGCCCGCCGCCGTCGTCGGCCACTCGCAGGGCGAGATCGCCGCGGCGGTCGTCGCCGGTGCGCTGTCGTTGGAGGACGGCGCGCGCGTGGTGGCTCTGCGCAGCCGGGCCATCGTGGAGATCGCGGGCAGCGGCGGCATGATGTCCGTGCCGCTGGCCGCCGACGCCGTACGCGAGCGACTGGGCGCGTACGACGGCCGGTTGTCCGTCGCCGCCGTCAACGGCCCGACGTCCGTGGTCGTCTCCGGCGACGCGGACGCCCTCGACGACCTGTTCGCGGCCCTGACCGCCGACGGGGTGCAGGCGCGGAAGGTGTCCGTGGACTACGGGTCGCACTCCGCGCAGGTGGAGGCCATCCGTACGCAGGTGCTGGACGCCCTCGCCCCCGTACGGCCGCAGGAGGCGGAGCTGCCGTTCCCGTCCACCGTCACCGGACGGTGGCACGACGGCGAGAAGCTCGTGGACGCCGACTACTGGTACACCAGCCTCCGCGAGACCGTCCGCTTCGAGGAGGCGCTGCGGCTCCTCCTGGACGCCGGACACCGGCACTTCATCGAGGTGTCCCCGCACCCCGTCCTCGGTGTCGGCATGCGCGACACCGTCGAGGACAGCGGCGTCGAAGCCGCCGTCCTCGCCTCGCTGCGCCGGGACCACGGCGGCCTGGAACGGTTCCTGCTGTCCCTCGCCGAGGCCCACGTACAGGGCGTCGACATCGACTGGCGCGCGGTCTACGCCGGGAGCGGCGCCCGTACGGTCGAGCTGCCCACGTACGCCTTCCAGCGGCAGCGCTACTGGCCCGTCCTCACCCCCGGCGCCGCCGCCGACGACACGGTCGGCGCCACCGGCACCGACGCCGAGATCCGCTTCTGGGAGACCGTCGAACGCGAGGACCTCGAAACCCTGGCGCGGTCCCTGGAGTTGGGCGGGGACGCCCCGCTCAGCGAGGTGCTGCCCGCGCTGTCGCACTGGCGGCGCCACAGCCAGGAGAAGTCCACCGTCGACAACTGGCGCTACACCGTCCAGTGGACGCCCCTGACCGGCGGCTCCGGCCGGGCACTGTCCGGTACGTGGCTGCTCGTCGTCCCGTCCGCCGCCGCCGACGAGCCGCTGACCGCGTCCGTCGCGCGGGCGCTGGAGACGCACGGCGCGACCGTACGCACCGTCGAGACCGCCGGCGACACCGCGCGCGACGCGATGGCCGAGCACGTCCGCGCCGCGACCGGCGGCGACGCCGTCGCCGGCGTCCTGTCGCTGCTCGCCCTCGACGAGCGCGCCCACCCCGACCACCCCGACGTGCCCCTGTCGCTGTCCGCGACGCTGACCCTCGTCCAGGCCCTCGGTGACCTCGGCATCGAGGCGCCGCTGTGGTGCGCCACCAGCGGGGCCGTCGCCATCGGCCGCTCCGAGCCGGTGACCAGCGCCGCACAGGCCCTCGTCTGGGGCCTCGGCCGCGTCGCGGCCCTGGAACACTCCGACCGCTGGGGCGGCCTCGTCGATCTGCCCTCCCGTCGCCCAGCCACCACCCCGGACGGTGCGCTCCGCGCGTACCCCGAACTGGACTCCCGTGCCGCCGCCCGCCTCGCCGGGCTCCTCGCGGACCCGGCGGGCGAGGACCAGACCGCCGTACGCCCCTCCGGCGTGTACGCGCGCCGCCTCGCACGGGCGCCCATCGGCCAGTCCGCGCCCACCACGTCGTGGCGCCCGCGCGGCACCGTGCTCGTCACCGGCGGCACGGGCGCCGTCGGCAGCCACATCGCGCGCTGGCTCGCGGACCTCGGCGCGGAGCACCTGCTCCTCACCAGCCGCCGGGGTGAGGACGCGCCCGGCGCGGCCGAGTTGAAGGCCGACCTCACCGGACGCGGCTCCCGCGTCACGATCGCCGCGTGCGACGTGGCGGACCGGGACGCGCTCGCCGCGCTGCTCGACTCCGTACCGCGGGACGTCCCGCTGGACGCGGTGTTCCACGTCGCGGGCTCCCTCGACGACGGTGTCATCGAGCAGCTCGACCCCGCCCGCATGCAGCCCGTACTGCGCACCAAGGCCGGTGCCGCGCTGCACCTGCACGAGCTGACGCGGGACAAGGACCTGTCCGCGTTCGTGCTGTTCTCCTCCACGTCCGGCACCATCAGCGGCCCCGGCCTCGGCAACTACGCGCCGGGCAACGCGTTCCTCGACGCGCTCGCCCACCAGCGCGCCGCCGAGGGCCTGCCCGCCACCGCCGTCGCCTGGGGCCACTGGGCCGACGGCGGCATGGGCGACGGCGCGGTCGGCGACCGGCTCCGGCGCTACGGCGTGTACGACATGGCGCCCGAACTCGCCGCGTCCGCGCTGCTCCAGGCCATCGAGCACGAGGAGACCTGGATCGCCGTCACGGACATCGGCTGGGAACGCTTCGCGCCCGCCTTCACCGCGCCGCGCCCCAGCGCGCTCCTGCGCGACCTGCCCGACGCCGTACGGCACCTCACGTCCGCGAGCGACGCCGCCGACGGCGGCGGCGACCTGTCCGCGCTGCGCCAGCACCTCGCCGGACTCTCCGGCGACGAGCGGCAGGACGCGGTGCTGAACGTCGTACGGAGCTACGTCGCGACCGTCCTCGGCTACCCCGGGCCGGAGGCCGTCGAGCCGTCCCGCGCCTTCAGCGACCTGGGCTTCGACTCGCTCAGCGCCGTCGAACTCCGCAACGGCATGAACAAGATCACCGGCCTGCGGCTGCCCGCCACCCTCGTCTTCGACTACCCGACGTGCGCCGCGCTGGCCAGGCTGCTGCTGGAGGAGATGACCGAGACGGCCGCCGCACCGGCCGCCGCCGGGACGGCACCCGCCGCGGGCGGCACCGGGCTGGAGGAGGAGCCGATCGCGATCGTCGCGATGAGCTGCCGCCTGCCCGGCGACGTCCGTACGCCCGAGCAGTTCTGGCAGCTGCTGCGGGACGGCGGCGACGCGATCGGGCCGTTCCCCGAGGACCGCGGCTGGGACACCGACCGGATGTCGTCCGGCGAGCCCGGCGCACCCGGCAACATCACCGCGCAGCTCGGCGGGTTCCTGCCGGACATCGACCGGTTCGACGCGCCGTTCTTCGGGATCTCGCCGCGCGAGGCCGCCGCGATGGACCCGCAGCAGCGGCTGCTGCTGGAGGTGTCGTGGGAGGCGTTCGAGCGCGCGGGCATCGACCCGTACGCGCTGCACGGCACCCGTACCGGCGTCTTCGCCGGCACCAACGGCAACGACTACACGCACCTGCTCGTCGCCTCCGGTGAGGACTTCGAGGGCTACCTCGGCACCGGCAACGCCGCGAGCGTCGTCTCCGGCCGCATCGCGTACACCTTCGGCCTCGAAGGGCCCGCGCTGACCGTCGACACGGCCTGCTCCGCCTCGCTCGTCGCCCTGCACCTCGCGGCGCAGGCGCTGCGCAGCGGCGAGTGCGACCTGGCGCTCGCGGGCGGCGCGACGATCATGACGACGCCGGGCCTGTTCCTGGAGTTCAGCCGCCAGGGCGGGTTGGCGTCGGACGGGCGCAGCAAGGCGTTCGCGGACCAGGCCGACGGCGCCGGGTTCGCCGAGGGCGCGGGCATGCTCCTCGTCGAGCGGCTCTCGGACGCGCGGAGGAACGGGCACCCCGTGCTCGCCGTCGTCAAGGGCTCCGCCGTCAACCAGGACGGCGCCTCCAACGGCCTCACCGCGCCGAACGGCCCGTCCCAGCAGCGCGTCATCCGTGCCGCGCTCGCCAGCGGCGGACTGGAGCCCGGTGACGTGGACGCCGTGGAGGCGCACGGCACCGGTACGACGCTGGGCGACCCGATCGAGGCGCAGGCGCTCCTCGCCACCTACGGGCAGGGCCGGGACGCCGAACGGCCGCTGTACCTGGGGTCGGTGAAGTCCAACATCGGGCACACCCAGGCCGCCGCCGGTGTCGCCGGACTGATCAAGATGGTGCTGGCGCTGGAGCACGGCGTGCTGCCCAGCACCCTGCACGTGGACGCGCCGTCCAGCCACGTCGACTGGGACGCGGGCGACATCTCCCTGCTGACGGAGAACACCGCGTGGCCCGAGACGGGCCGCCCGCGCCGCGCCGCCGTGTCGTCGTTCGGCATCAGCGGCACCAACGCGCACACCATCCTGGAGGAGGCGCCGTCCCCGGCGGACGACGCGGACACCGGCCCGGACGCCGCGCCGGACACGGCCCCCGAGGCTCTCGCCGTCGCGCCGCTGCCCGTCGTGCCGTGGACGCTCAGCGCCCGCACCCGTACCGCCCTGCACGCGCAGGCCGAACGGCTGCTCGCGCACGCCGAGGCGCACCCCGCGCTCGACCCGCAGGACATCGGGCTGTCCCTCGCCACCGGCCGTACGGTCTTCGACCAGCGCGCCGTCGTCCTCGGCCCCGACCGGGACGCGCTCCTCACCGGGCTGCGCGCGCTCGCCGCGGGCGAGGACGCCGCCGACGTCGTCACCGGCACGGCCCGCGCCGAGGGCCGTACGGCGGTGCTGTTCACCGGTCAGGGCGCGCAACGGCCGGGCATGGGCGCGGAGTTGTACGAGGCGTTCCCGGCGTACGCGGAGGCGTTCGACGCCGTGTGCGCGCACTTCGACGCGGAGCTGGACCGGCCGCTGCGGGACGTGATCGCGGACGGGTCGGGCGTGCTGGACGAGACGGGGTACACGCAGCCCGCGTTGTTCGCCGTCGAGGTGGCGCTGTTCCGGCTGGTCGAGTCGTGGGGGGTGAAGCCGGACTTCCTGGTGGGGCACTCCATCGGTGAGCTGGCCGCCGCGCACGTGGCGGGTGTCCTGTCGTTGGCCGACGCCTGCCATCTGGTCGCCGCCCGTGGCCGCCTGATGCAGGCGCTGCCCTCCGGGGGTGCGATGGTGGCGCTGGAGGCCACCGAGGACGAGGTGCTGCCGCTCCTCGCGGGCCGCGAGGACGAGGTCAGCCTCGCCGCCGTCAACGGCCCCCGCGCCGTCGTCGTCGCGGGCGCCGAGGCCGCCACCCTGGCCGTCGCGGAGCACTTCCGCGAGGAGGGCCGCCGTACGCGCCGCCTGTCGGTCAGCCACGCCTTCCACTCGCCGCTCATGGAGCCGATGCTCGCGGACTTCCGGGCCGTCGCGGAACGCGTCGAGTACGCCGCCCCGCGCATCCCCGTCGTCTCCAACGTCACCGGCCGGCTCGCCGACGCCGCCGAACTGTCCGCCCCCGACTACTGGGTGCGGCACGTACGGCAGGCCGTGCGCTTCGCGGACGGCGTCCGCACCCTGGCGGCACAGGGCGTCACCCGCTTCCTGGAGCTGGGTCCCGACGGCACCCTCACCGCCATGGCGCAGGGCTGCCTCGACACCACCGAACCGGACGGCGCGGCACCGCTGCTCGTACCGGCGCTCCGCAAGGGCCGCCCCGAGGCCGCCGGGCTGCTCGCCGCCTGGTCCGCGCTGTGGACGGCCGGTGTGCCGCTGCGCTGGGACGGCGCGTTCGCGGACCGCGGCGCGCACCGCGTCGGGCTGCCGACGTACGCCTTCCAGGGCCAGCGCCACTGGCCGAAGGCGCCCGCGCCGGGCTCCGGCGACATCGGCTCCGTCGGCCTCGGCTCCGCGCGGCACCCGCTGCTCGGCGCGGCCGTGGAACTCGCCGGGGCGGACACGTTCCTCTTCACCAGCAGGCTGTCGCTCCGTACGCACGCCTGGATCGGTGACCACGCCGTGGGCGGCACCGTGCTGTTCCCGGGCACCGGCTACCTGGAACTCGCCCTCCGCGCCGCCGACCACGTCGGCTGCGAACAGGTCGACGAACTCACCATCGCCGCGCCGCTGGTGCTGCCCGAACACGGCGCCGTACGCCTCCAGCTGTCCGTCGGCGCCGCCGACGACGGCGGGCGGCGCAGCCTGGACCTGTACTCCCGCCCGGAGGACGCGCCCGACGAGCAGCCCTGGCTGCTCAACGCCAGCGGCGTCCTGTCGTCCACCGCGGACGCCGACGAACGCCCCGACGCGTACGACTTCACCGCCTGGCCGCCCCGGGACGCGGTCGCCGCGGAGGTCACCGACTTCTACGAGCGGTTCGCGGAGGCCGGGTTCGCCTACGGACCCGTGTTCCGCGGCCTGCACTCCGTGTGGACCCGCGGCGACGAGATCTTCGCGGAGGTCGGCCTGCCCGGCGAACACGAGGAGCTGGCACCCTCGTTCGGGCTGCACCCGGCGCTGCTGGACTCGGCGCTGCACGCCATGATGTTCGTGTCCCTCGCGGAGACCGAGAGCGGCCGACTGCCGTTCTCCTGGAACAACGTCACCCTCCGCGCCTCGGGCGCCGCCGCCCTGCGCGTACGGCTCGTGCAGGCGGGCGACGAGTCCGTCTCCCTGGAACTGGCGGACACCACCGGGCAGCCCGTCGCCCACGTCGACACGCTCACGCTGCGCCAGGTGTCCGGCGAACTCCTCAGCGGCGCCCGCCGCAGCCCGTTCCACGACGGGCTGTTCCGCCTCGACTGGACCGCCGTGCAGGCGTCCGGCACGGCCGCCGCCCCGGCGGACGGCGACTGGGCGGTGCTCGCGCGGGACGGCGGCGCCGAAGGCACGGCGGACGCCGAGGAGTTCGCGGCGGCGCTCCGTGCCGCGGGCGTGCCCGTACGGGTCGCGGGCGGGCTCGACGCGCTCGCGGGCGACTCCGGCGGTACGGCCCCCGGCACCGTGCTCGTCCCGTGCGCCCTCACGGCGGACGAGGCGGACGGCGACCTCGCGGGCGGCGCGCACACCGCGACGCACCGCGCGCTGGCCCGCGTCCAGGAACTGCTCGACGACCAGCGGTTCGACGACGCCCGGCTCGTCTTCGTCACCGACGGGGCCGTGGCCGCCGCCGACACCGACCACGCCGTGCCCGGCACCGCACCCGTGTGGGGCCTCGTACGGGCGGCGCGGACGGAGAACCCCGGACGGTTCACGCTCCTCGACACCGACCGGTCCGCCGACGCGCTGACGCTGCTGCCCGCCGCGCTCGCGTCCGGCGAACCCGAACTGGCCGTACGCGCCGGGGCGTTGCTCGCGCCGCGCCTCGCCCGCGTCGCCACCGACGAGACCCTGGCCGTGCCCGAGGACACCACCGCGTGGCGCCTCGACCTCACGGAGAAGGGCACCCTGGAGAACCTGCACCTGACGGCCGACGCCGACGCCGAACGGGCCCTCGCCCCCGGCGAGGTGCGGATCGCCGTACGGGCCGCCGGGCTCAACTTCCGCGACGTGCTCAACGCCCTGGACATGTACCCGGGCGAGGCGGGCGCGCTCGGCAGCGAGGGCGCCGGTGTCGTCACCGAGCTGGGGCCGGACGTCGACGGGCTCGCCGTGGGCGACCGCGTGATGGGCATGTTCTTCGGCGCGTTTGGCCCGACCGCCGTGGCCGACGCCCGCCTCCTCGCCCCCGTACCGCGCGGCTGGACCTTCGCCGAGGCCGCCGCCGCACCCATCGTGTTCCTCACGGCGTACTACGCGCTGGTGGACCTCGGCGGTGTGCGGAAGGGCGAGTCGGTGCTGGTGCACGCCGCCGCCGGTGGTGTGGGCATGGCCGCGGTGCAGCTCGCCCGGCACCTCGGCGCCGAGGTGTACGGCACGGCGAGTCCGGGGAAGTGGGACACGCTGCGGGCGTCCGGCCTGGACGACGCGCACATCTCCTCCTCCCGCGACCTGGACTTCGAGCCGAAGTTCCTCGTGGCCTCGGACGGTCGCGGCGTGGACGTGGTGCTGGACTCGTTGGCGCGGGAGTTCGTGGACGCGTCGTTGCGTCTGCTGCCGCGCGGTGGGCGGTTCCTGGAGATGGGCAAGACCGACATCCGGGACCCGGAGAAGGTCGCCGCCGACCACGACGGCGTCACCTACCGCGCCTTCGACCTCTGGGAAGCCGGACACGACCGCATCGGCGAGATGCTCCGCGCACTCGTCGCGCTCTTCGAGACCGGCGTCCTCCGCCCCCTCCCCGTCGCCACCTGGGACGTGCGGCGTGCGCCGGACGCGTTCCGGCATCTTCAGCAGGCGCGGCACGTGGGCAAGGTGGTGTTGACCGTTCCGGCCGGGTTGGACCCGGAGGGGGCGGTGCTGGTGACGGGTGGTACGGGTGGTCTGGGTGCGTTGTTGGCCCGGCATCTGGTCGCGGAACGGGGCGTGCGGCATCTGGTGCTGGCGTCGCGTCGGGGTGAACGGGCTCCGGGCGCGACGGAGTTGGCGGAGGAGTTGCGTGCCGAGGGTGCGGAGGTGGCGCTGGCGGCGTGTGACGCCGCCGACCGGGAGGCTTTGGCCGGGCTGTTGGCGGGGCTGGAGCGTCCGTTGACGGCCGTGGTGCACACGGCGGGCGTGTTGGACGACGGTGTCATCGGGTCGCTCACGCCCGAGCGGTTGGACACGGTGTTGCGTCCGAAGGCCGACGCGGTCGCCAACCTGCACGAGCTGACCGCCGACGCCGACCTCGCCGCCTTCGTCGTCTTCTCCTCCATCGCCGGTACGTTCGGCGGCGCCGGACAGGGCAACTACTCGGCGGCCAACGCCTTCCTCGACGCCCTCGCCCAGTACCGCCGCGCGCGCGGCCTCCCGGCCACGTCCCTCGCCTGGGGCGCCTGGGCACCCGGCGCCGGCATGACCAGCGACCTCAGCGAGGCCGACATGCAGCGCATGGCCCGTACGGGCATGCTGCCGCTCGCCGTCGACCAGGGCCTCGCCCTGCTCGACACCGCCAGCGGCCTGGACCGTCCCGTGTTCCTCCCCATGAACCTCGACGTGTCCGTGCTGCGCGAACACCCCGAGCTGGTCACCCCGCTCATGCGGGGCCTCGTCCGCACCACCCAGCGGCGCGCCGTCGAGGCGTCCGCGGGCGGCGCGGCGGCGGGCGGCGCCACCCTGGCCGACCAGCTGGCGCCGCTGTCCACCCCGGACCGCGAACAGCTGCTCACCGACCTGGTCGGCGCGCAGGCCGCGGCCGTGCTCGGCCACGCCTCCGCCGCGGACATCGAGCCCGACCAGGCGTTCAAGGACCTGGGCTTCGACTCGCTGACCGCCGTGGAGCTGCGCAACAGGCTCGGCGCCGCCACCGCCGTACGCCTCCCCGCCACCCTGGTGTTCGACTACCCGACGCCGATGGCGCTGGCCCGGCACCTGCTGACGGAGATCGCGCCGCCGGAGGTCTCCGGCGCCGAGGCCGTCAGCGGCGAACTCGACCGGCTGGAGAGCGCCTGGGCGTCCGCGTCCGTCGAGGCCGAGGACCGGACGCGGATCGCCGCCCGCCTCCAGGAGCTGCTGGCCCGGGTCCAGGAAGGGGCAGCGCCCGTACGGCGGCCCCGTACCGAGGAGCCGGACGCCGAGCTGGACTCCGTCGAGAGCGCCGACGAGCTGTTCGACCTGATCGACAAGGAGCTGGGCGGACTGTGACCCTCCGCGACGGGCCCCGCGCCCGACACCCCCGGCGCCCTGCCCGCGACTCCCGTACCGACGGCGCCGCCCGTACCGACAGCGACTCCCTTACCGCCCGTGGCCCCCGTAACGACCCGCGCCGCCCGCACTCCCGTGCGGCCTTGAGAAAGTGATTGCTGTGGCTGACGACGACAAGTACCTGGAGTACCTCAAGCGTGTCACGGCGGAGCTGCGGGACACCAAGCGGCAGCTTCGCGAGGCGGAGGAGAAGGACGCGGAGCCCCTCGCGATTGTCGCGATGAGCTGCCGCTACCCCGGCGGCGTACGGTCCCCCGAGGACCTGTGGCGGGTCGTGTCGGAGGGCGGCGACGCGATCTCCGAGTTCCCCACCGACCGCGGCTGGGACCTGGAGGCGGGCTACGACCCCGACCCCGACAACCCGGGGACCTTCTACGCCCGCGAGGGCGGCTTCCTGCACGACGCCTCCGCGTTCGACCCGGCGTTCTTCGGCATGTCCCCGCGCGAGGCGCTCGCCACCGACCCGCAGCAGCGGCTGCTGCTGGAGACGGCCTGGGAGCTGTTCGAGCGCGCCGGGATCGACCCGGCCACCCTGCGCGGCGGCAACGCGGGCGTCTTCGTCGGCGCCGCCACCTCCGGCTACGGCGTCGGCGTCACCGACATCCCCGAGGACCTGCACGGCATGCTCCTCGTCGGCAACGCCACCTCCGTCGCGTCCGGCCGTATCGCCTACCACTTCGGGCTGGAGGGCCCGGCCGTCACCGTCGACACCGCGTGCTCCTCGTCGCTCGTCGCGCTGCACTGGGCGGCGCAGGCGCTGCGCAGCCGCGAGTGCGACCTGGCCGTCGCGGGCGGCGTGGCCGTGATGGCGTCGCCCGGCATGTTCTCCGAGTTCAGCAAGCAGCGCGGGCTCGCCGCCGACGGCCGCTGCAAGCCGTTCTCCGACGACGCCGACGGCACCGGCTGGTCCGAGGGCTCCGGCCTGCTCCTCGTCGAACGCCTCGCGGACGCCCGCGCCAACGGGCACCAGGTGCTCGCCGTGCTGCGCGGCTCCGCCATCAACCAGGACGGCGCGTCCAACGGCCTCACCGCCCCCAACGGCCCCTCCCAGCAGCGCGTCATCCGGCAGGCCCTCGCCAACGCGGGCCTGGAGCCCGGCGACATCGACGCCGTCGAGGCGCACGGCACCGGTACGACCCTGGGCGACCCGATCGAGGCGCAGGCGCTGCTCGCCACCTACGGCAAGGCCAAGGACGAGGACCAGCCGCTGTGGCTCGGCTCCCTCAAGTCCAACTTCGGGCACGCGCAGTCCGCCGCGGGCGTCGCCGGGATCATCAAGATGGTGATGGCGATGCGGCACGGCAGGCTGCCGCAGACCCTGCACGTCAGCGAGCCGTCCGGGCACGTCGACTGGGACGCGGGCGCCGTACGGCTGCTCAGCGAGCCGCGTGACTGGCCAAGCCTGGACCGGCCGCGCCGGGCCGCCGTGTCGTCGTTCGGCATCAGCGGCACCAACGCGCACACCGTCCTGGAGGAGGCCCCGGAGCCCGACGCGGCGCCGGAGGCGGACACGGGGTCCGGGGCGGGGACCGTGCCCGCGCTCACCACCGTGCCGTGGCTGCTGTCCGCCCGCAGCGAGACCGCCCTGCGCGCGCAGGCCGCGCACCTCCTGGAGCGGCTGACCGACGGCGCCGACGCCCCCGACGCCCCCGGCGTCCTGGACGTCGCCCACGCCCTCGCCACCACCCGCGCCGCCTTCGAGCACCGCGCCGTCGTCGTCGCCGGTACGGCCGACCGCGACGCGGCGCTCCAGGCGCTCGCCGCCCTCGCGGACCCGGAGGAGGAGGGCGTCCCCGCGGGCGTCGTCACCGGCCGTACGGTGCAGGGCGGCACCGCCCTGCTGTTCTCCGGCGGCGGCGCCCAGCGCGCCGGGATGGGCCGCGAACTGTACGAGGCGTTCCCCGTGTTCGCGGCGGCCTTCGACGAGGTGTGCGCGCAGTTCGAGAACGAGCTGGACCGCCCCCTGCGCGACGTCGCCTGGGACGCCGACAGCACCCGCCTGGACACGATCGGCTGGACGCACCCGGCGCTGTTCGCGTTCGAGGTGGCCATGTACCGGCTGCTGACGCACTGGGGCCTCAAGGCGAAGTACGTGATGGGGCACTCCCTCGGTGAGTTCGCCGCCACGTACGTCGCGGGCGTCTGGTCGCTCCCCGACGCCTGCCGCCTGGTCGCCGCGCGCGGCCGCCTCATGCAGGCGCTGCCGGAGGGCGGCGCCATGACGGCGGTCCAGGCCACCGAGGAGGAGGTGCTGCCGCTGCTGGAGGGCCGTACCGACGAGGTGTCCGTCGCCGCCGTCAACGGCCCGAACTCCCTCGTCGTCTCCGGCACCGAGACCGCCGTCGACGCCGTCGCGGAACACTTCCGCGCCCTCGACCGCAAGGTCAGCCGGCTGCGTATCAGCCACCCGTCGCACTCCCCGCTGATGGAACCCATGCTGGACGACTTCCGGCGGGTCGCGGAGTCCGTCACCTACCGGGCGCCGAGGATGCAGGTCGTCACCAACCTCACCGGCGCCCTCGCCACCGAGGAGGAGCTGACCTCCCCGGACCACTGGGTGCGGCACGTACGGCGGTCCGTGCGGTTCGCGGACGGCATGCGGGCCCTCGTCGAGCAGGGCGTCACGCGCTTCGTCGAGATCGGCCCCGACAGCACCCTCACGGCCATGGCACAGAGCTGCCTCGCCGACGTCGAGGCGCGCGGCGACGACACCGTACGCGTGGCCATGGCCGCGCAGCGCAAGGACCGGCCCGAGGTGGCGGCCCTCTTCACCGGCCTCGGCAGCGCGTACGCGCACGGGGCGCGGCTCGACTGGACCACCGTCTTCGCCGGACAGTCCACCCGCCGCACCGAGCTGCCCACGTACCCGTTCCAACGGCAGCCGTACTGGCTGAAGATGAGCGCCGGAGCCGGGCTCGGGGACGCCGCGGCCGCCGGGCTGGGCGCCGCCGACCACCCGCTGATCGGCGCCGTCGTCCGCATCGCGGACGGCGACCAGGTGCTGCTCACCGGGCGGCTGTCCACCGCCGCGCAGCCGTGGCTCGCGGACCACGCCGTGTCCGGCACGGTCCTGCTGCCGGGCACCGCCTTCGTCGAACTCGCCGTACGCGCCGGGGACGAGGTCGGCTGCCCGCTGCTGGACGACCTCACGCTGGAGGCCCCCCTGGTGCTCGGCACCGGGCCCGGCGCCACCGCCGTACAGCTCCAACTCGTCGTCGGCGCGCCCGACCAGGCCGGACGCCGCCCCCTCGACGTGTACGCGCGGCCCGAGGGCGACGACCCCGACGCCCTCTGGACGCGGCACGCCAGCGGCGCGCTCGCCCCGGGCACCGCCGCGCCCGGCGCCGACCTGACGGCGTGGCCGCCGCCCGGCGCCCGGCCCGTACCGCTGGACGACTTCTACCCGCGCCTCGCCGGGGCCGGTTACCAGTACGGCGACGCCTTCCAGGGACTGCGCGCCGCCTGGCGGCAGGGCGACGAGGTGTACGCCGAGGTGGAGCTGCCCGAGGCGCAGCACGCCGCCACGGCGGGCTTCGGCCTGCACCCGGCGCTCCTCGACGCCGCGCTGCACGGCCAGTTGGCCGGTACGGGCGAGGGCGAGGGCGGCGGCGTGGGCCTGCCGTTCGCGTGGCGCGGGGTCGCGCTGCACGCGGTGGGCGCCACGGCGCTGCGCGTCCGGATCGCCCCCGGCGGCGACGGCGCCGTGACCCTCGACCTGGCCGACTCCGGGGGCAACCCCGTCGCGACCGTCGAGTCGCTGGTGTCCCGCGCCGTGTCCGCCGAGGCGCTCCGCGCGGCGGAGCCCAAGGCCGAGGACTCGCTGCACCGCGTGGCCTGGACCGCGCTGGACGACGCGGCGGGCGGCCCCGCGCCCGAGCCGCGCCGCTGGCACGTGCTGCGTGCCGCCCTCCCGCAGGCGGCGGCCGCCCGTACGGACGACCCGGCGGCGCTGCTCGCCGCGCACCCCGCCGCGCTGGGCAGCGCCGAGCGGATCACCGACCTGCCCGCGGAGCCCGCGACCGTACTGCTGCCGTGCGCCGGGCCCGGCACGGGCACCGGTGTGCCCGACGGCGCCGCCGTGCGGGACGCGGTGGCCGCCGTCATGACCACGGTCCAGGAGTGGCTGGAGGACGAGCGGTCCGCGCACGCGCGGCTCGCCGTCGTCACCGGCGGCGCCGTCGCCACCCGCGACGGGGAGGACGTCACCGCCCTCGCGGACGCCGCCGTGTGGGGCCTGATCCGCTCCGCGCAGGAGGAGAACCCCGGCCGTCTCGTCCTCGTCGACCTCGACGCGGCCGCCTGCCACGGCACCGCCCTGGCCCGCGCGCTCGACCGAGCGGAGACCGACGGCGAACCCCAACTGGCCGTACGGGGCGACGCGTTGCTCGTCCCGCGCCTCGCGCCCGCCCGTACGGGAGCCGCGCTCACGCCGCCCGAGGGCCACGACACGTGGCTGCTCGCGCAGGGCAGCGGCGGCACCCTCGAAGGCATGGCGCTCGTGCCGTACCCGGCGGTGGGCGAACCGCTCGCGGCGGGCGAGGTACGGATCGCCGTGCACGCCGCGGGGCTCAACTTCCGCGACGTGCTGATCTCCCTCGGCATGTACCCGGGCGGCGGCAACATGGGCAACGAGGGCGCCGGTACGGTCGTCGAGACCGGCCCCGGCGTCACCGACCTCGCCGTCGGGGACCGCGTGATGGGCCTGGTGTCCGGCGCGTTCGGGCCGGTCGCCGTCGTCGACCGGCGGCTGGTCGCCCCCGTACCCGACGGCTGGACGTTCGAGCAGGCGGCGACCACCCCGATGGTGTTCCTCACCGCCTACTACGCGCTGCGCGACCTCGCCGCCCTGTCCGACGGCGAACGCGTCCTCGTGCACGCCGCCGCGGGCGGCGTCGGCATGGCCGCCGTACAGCTCGCCCGGCACCTCGGCGCCGAGGTGTACGGCACCGCCAGCGAGGCCAAGTGGGACGCGCTGCGCGGCATGGGCCTCGACGAGCGGCACCTCGCGTCGTCCCGCGACAGCGGCTTCGAGCGGGCGTTCCTCGACGCGACCGACGGCGCGGGCGTGGACGTCGTCCTGGACGCGCTCACCGGCGAACTCGTCGACGCGTCCCTCCGGTTGCTGCCGCGCGGCGGCCGCTTCGTGGAGATGGGCAAGACCGACGTCCGCGACCCGGAGCAGGTCGCCGAGGCCCACGGCGGCGTCGCCTACCGGGCGTTCGACCTGTGGGAGGCCGGGCACGACCGGATCGGGGAGATGCTCGCCGAACTGGCCGAGCTGTTCCGCTCCGGCGCGCTGGAGCCGCTGCCCGTACGCGCCTGGGACATCCGGCGCGCCCCCGAGGCGTTCCGCTTCATGTCGCAGGCCAAGCACACCGGCAAGCTGGTGCTGACCGTGCCGCGCGCCTGGGACCCGGACGGCACCGTCCTGATCACCGGCGGCACCGGCACCCTCGGCGGGCTCGTCGCCCGCCACCTCGTCACCCGGCACGGTGTACGCCACCTGCTGCTCACCAGCCGCCGCGGCGCGGACGCCCCCGGCGCCGACGAACTCGCCGCCGGACTGCGGGAGTTGGGCGCCGACGTCACCGTCGCCGCCTGCGACGCGGCCGACCGTGCGGCGCTGGCCGCGCTCCTCGACTCCGTACCGGACGCGCACCCGCTGCGCGCCGTGGTGCACACGGCGGGCGTGCTCGACGACGGCGTGTTCGCGTCCCTCACCGCCGAACGCCTGCGGGGCGTGCTGCGCCCCAAGGCGGACGCCGCGCTGAACCTGCACGAGCTGACGGCCGACCGCGACCTCACCTCCTTCGTGCTGTTCTCGTCCGCCGCCGGACTCCTCGGCGGCTCCGGGCAGGCCAACTACGCCGCGGGCAACACCCTGCTGGACGCCCTCGCCCAGCACCGCCACGCGCACGGGCTGCCCGCCACCTCCCTCGCCTGGTCCCTGTGGGAGGAGCACAGCGGCACCACCGGCCACCTGCGCGAGGAGGACATCGCGCGCATCGCCGCGTCCGGGCTGCCGGTGCTCAGCACCGAGCAGGCCCTCGGCCTCCTCGACGCCGCGCTGGCCACCGACGAACCGCTGCTGGCGCCCGTACGGCTCGACCTGCCCGCCCTGCGCAAGCAGGCCGCCGCCGGGCGGCTCACCACGATGCTGCGCGGCATGGTGCGGGTCGTCTCGCGGCGCACCGTCGCGGGCGGCTCCGGCGACGGCGGCAGCGCGCTCGTCAAGCAGCTGACCGGGCTGCCCGAACCCGACCAGGAACGGCTGCTGCTGAAGACCGTGCGCAAGCGGGCCGCGGCCGTCCTCGGCTACCCGGACGCCGACGCGGTCGGCGCCGACCAGGCGTTCAAGGACCTGGGCTTCGACTCGCTGACCGCCGTCGAGCTGCGCAACCAGCTCGGCGCCGCCACCGGCCTGCGGCTGCCCGCGACCCTCGTCTTCGACCACCCGCGCCCCCTGGAGCTGGCGCGCTTCCTGCGCGGCGAACTCCTCGGCGGCGTCGAGGCCGTCGCCGAGACGGCGACCGTCACCGCGGCCGACGACGACCCCGTGGTGATCGTCGGCATGGCCTGCCAGTACCCCGGCGGCGTCGAGTCCCCCGAGGACCTGTGGCGACTGGTGTCGGACGGTGTCGACGCGATCTCCGCGTTCCCCGCCGACCGTGGCTGGCAGCTGTCCGCGATGCCGGACGGGCAGGGCGGATTCCTGTACGGGGCCGGGCAGTTCGACCCGTCCGTGTTCGGCATCAGCCCCCGTGAGGCGCTCGCCATGGACCCGCAGCAGCGCCTGCTGCTGGAGACGTCCTGGGAGGTCTTCGAACGCACCGGCATCGACCCGTCGTCCGTCAAGGGCAGCCGTACGGGCGTCTTCATCGGCGCCATGACCTCCGGCTACGGGGCCGGCCTGACGTCCCTCCCGGACGGCGTGGAGGGCTACATCGGCACCGGTGTGTCCGGCAGCGTCATGTCCGGCCGCGTCGCGTACACGTTCGGGCTGGAGGGTCCGGCGGTGACCGTCGACACGGCGTGCTCGTCGTCCCTCGTCGCCCTGCACATGGCGGTGCAGTCGCTCCGGCAGGGCGAGTGCGAGATGGCGCTCGCGGGCGGTGTCACGGTGATGGCGACGCCGGGCACCTTCGGCGAGTTCAGCAAGCAGAGCGGGCTCGCCGCAGACTGGCGCTGCAAGGCGTTCTCCGCCGACGCCGACGGCACCGGCTTCTCCGAGGGCGTCGGCATGCTGCTGCTGGAGCGCCGCTCCGACGCCGAACGCGCCGGACACCACGTCCTGGCCGTGCTGCGCGGCTCCGCCGTCAACCAGGACGGCGCGTCCAACGGCCTCACCGCGCCCAGCGGGAAGTCCCAGCAGCGCGTCATCCGTAGCGCGCTCTCCGCCGCCCGACTGTCCCCGGCCGACGTGGACGTCATGGAGGCGCACGGCACCGGCACCTCGCTCGGCGACCCGATCGAGGCGCACGCGCTGCTCGCCACGTACGGGCAGGGGCGCGACGAGGACCGGCCGCTGTGGCTGGGCTCCGCCAAGTCGAACCTGGGGCACACCCAGGCCGCCGCGGGCGCCGCCGGTGTCATCAAGATGGTCATGGCGATGCGGCACGAGGAGCTGCCCCGCACGCTCCACGCCGAGGTGCCGTCCCCGCACGTCGACTGGACCGCGGGCCACGTACAGCTGCTGACGGAGGCGCGGCCCTGGCCGCGCGGCGCACAGCCGCGGCGCGCGGGCGTGTCCTCCTTCGGCATCAGCGGCACCAACGCGCACGTGGTGCTGGAGGAGGGACCCGCCCCCGCCGCCGTACCCACCCCCGCCGGGCGGGCGTCCGCCGGGCCCGAGGCCGACGCGTCCGGTGACGCGTCCACCGGGCCGGTCGTCCTGCCCGTGTACGGGCGGACCCCGGACGCGCTCCGCGCCCAGGCCAAGCGCCTCTGGTCGCACCTGTCCGCCCAGGACGCGCCGCCCGCGCTGCGCGACCTCGGCCACTCGCTGGCCACGACCCGTGCCGTACTGGAGCACCGCGCGGTGGTCGTCGCCGACAGCCACCAGGAGTTCCTGGACGCGCTGACCGCCCTCGGGCGGGACGGCGACGCCACCGCCGAACTGCCCGCGGGCGTCGTACGCGGCGAGAGCGGCGGCGCCGGTCGCACCGCGTTCCTCTTCACCGGCCAGGGCGCGCAGCGCCCCGGCATGGGCCGCGAGTTGTACGAGCGGTTCCCCGTGTACGCCCGTGCCTTCGACGAGGTCTGCGCCGAACTCGACCGGCACCTCGCCGAGCCGGGCGGCCCGGCGCTGCGCGACGTGGTGTTCGCCGAGGCGGGCACGGACGAGGCGGCGCTGCTGGACCGTACGGCCTGGACGCAGACGTCGCTGTTCGCCGTCGAGACGGCGTTGCACGCGCTCGTACGCTCCTGGGGCGTCCACCCGGACGTGCTCATCGGCCACTCCGTGGGCGGCCTGACCGCCGCGCACGCCGCCGGGGTGCTCACCCTCGCGGACGCGTGCGCGCTGGTCGCCGCGCGCGGCCGACTGATGCAGGCGCTGCCGGAGGGCGGCGCCATGGCCGCCGTGCAGGCCACCGAGGAGGAGGTGCTGCCGCTGCTGGCGGGACGCGAGGCCGAGGTCGGCCTCGCCGCCGTCAACGGTCCGATGTCCGTCGTCGTCTCCGGCGACGAGGACGCGGTCGAGGCCGTCACCGCGCACTTCGCCGGGGAGGGGCGCAGGACGACGCGGCTCCGGGTCAGCCACGCGTTCCACTCGCCGCGCATGGACGCCATGCTCGACGACTACGCGGAGGTGGCGCGGAGCGTGCGGTTCAGCCCGCCGACCGTCCCCGTCGTCTCCGACCTGACCGGCGAGCGGGCCACCGACGAGGAGCTGTGCTCGCCCGACTACTGGGTCCGGCACGCCCGGCAGGCCGTACGGTTCCGCGACGGGGTCCGCACCCTGGAGGCGGACGGCGTACGGACGTTCCTGGAGCTGGGCCCGGACAGCGCGCTCACCGCGATGGCCGTGGACAGCCTCACCGGCGCCACCACCGCCACCGTCGCCGTACCGCTGCTGCGCCGTGACCGGTCGGAGGCCCGTACGGCGCTGCTCGCCGCGGGCACGCTGCACGCGCACGGCGCGGGCGCCGGGCTGACGACGCTGTACGGCGACCTGCCCGCCGAGGGCGCCCGCCGCGTCGAACTGCCCACGTACGCCTTCCAACGACGCCGGTTCTGGCTGGTGCCCGAAGAGGTCCCGGCGGCGTCCGGTACGGCGGCCGGTGGGGCGGACGCCGAGTTCTGGGCGGCCGTCGAGGGCGCCGACCTGGACGGGCTCGCCGCCCGGCTGGAGCTGGACGCCGACGCGAGGCTCAGCGAGGTGCTGCCCGCGCTGTCGTCGTGGCGCCGCCGCGAGGAGGACCGTTCCGCGCTCGACTCCGTGCGCTACGAGGTGACCTGGCGTCCCGCCGGTGGCAGCGCCGCCGCGTCCGTCTCCGGCACGTGGCTGCTGCCGCTGCCGTCCGCGCTGGACGGCGACGCCTGGGCCGTGTCCGTCGCCGACGCGCTCACCGCGCACGGCGCGCACGTCGTCCCCGTACCGCTGGACACCGCCGACCCGGCGGCCCTGGACCGTACGGCGCTGACGGAGCGGCTGCGCGCGGAGTTCGACGCGCACGGGCCCGTCGCCGGTGTCCTGTCGCTCCTCGCCGCCGCACCGGACGCCGACGCGCACGGGACGGCGGCGCCCGCCGGGCTCGTCGCCACCACGGTGCTGCTCCAGGCCCTGTCCGGCCTCGGCGGTGACGCGCCCCTGTGGTGCGTCACCCGGGGCGCGGTCGCCGTGCACGCGCAGGAGGACGTGCCCGCGCCCGAGCAGGCCGGGGTGTGGGGCCTGGGCCGTGTCGCCGCGCTCGAACACCCCCGGCTGTGGGGCGGCGTGGTGGACCTCCCCGCCCGGGACGCCGCGACCGACCCGACCGCCGCGACCGACCCGGCGGACGCCCTCGACGCGCGGGCCGGGGAACGCCTCTGCGCCGTCCTCGACGGCGCGCGGGCGGCCGGAGGCGCGCAGGGCCCGCAGCCCGCCGAGGACCAGGCGGCCGTACGGTCGTCCGGCCTCTTCGTCCGCAGGCTGGAGCACGCCCACCACTCCGGCACACCGGGCACCGTCCCGGAGCCGGACGGCTCCGGCTGGAAGTGCTCCGGCACGGTCCTGGTCACCGGCGGCACCGGCGCGCTCGGCGCGCACGTCGCCCGCTGGCTCGCCGAGCGCGGCGCCGAGCACCTGGTGCTCGTCAGCAGGCGCGGCCGGGACGCCGAGGGCGCGGCCGCGCTGGAGGCCGAACTCACCGGCACCGGCGTCCGCGTGACGATCGCCGCCTGCGACGCGGCCGACCGTACGGCGCTGGCGGCGCTGCTCGCGGAGCACCCGGTCGACGTCGTGGTGCACGCCGCGGGCGTGCTGGACGACGGCCCGATCGACGGGCTCACGCCGGACGGCCTCGCCGCCGTGCTGCGGCCCAAGCAGGCGGCGGCGCGCAACCTGGACGAACTGACGCGGGACCAGGACCTGTCCGCGTTCGTGCTGTTCTCCTCCATCGCCGGTTCGGTCGGCTCGCTGGGGCAGGCCAACTACGCGGCGGCCAACGCGTACCTGGACGCGCTCGCCCAGCGGCGCCACGCCCGTGGCTTGCCCGCGACGAGCGTGTCGTGGGGCCCGTGGGCGGGCGGGGGCATGGCCGGGGACGCGAAGGTCGCCGGCCGGGTCCGCGGCGCCGGTGCCCGGCCCATGGAGCCGGAGCGCGCGCTCGCCGCGCTCGCCGTGCTCCTCGCCCGGGGCGGGACGACGGCGACCGTCGCCGACGTCGACTGGGGCCTGTTCGCGCCCGGACTGACCGCCATGCGGCCCAGCCCGCTGCTGGCCGAACTGCCGGAGGTCGCCGCGCTCGGCGCGCAGGCGGCGCCGAGCGCCGACGCGGAGGCGGGCGCGGCGAAGCTCCGCGCCGAGCTGGCCGCCGCCGGTCCGGAGGAGCGGGAGCGGAAGCTGACGCTGCTGGTACGTACTCAGGTGGCCGGTGTGCTCGGGCACGCGGGGGCGGACGAGATCGGGCCCGACCGCCCGTTCAGCGCGCTCGGCTTCGACTCCCTGATGGCGGTCGAACTCCGCAACCGGCTCGGCCTGGTCACCGGCCTGCCGCTGCCCGCGACGCTGCTGTTCGACCACCCCACCTCCCGCGAGCTGGCCGTGCGCCTGCGCGGCGAGCTGGTGGCCCCGGACACCGGCGGCGCGCCCGTGCTCGCCGAACTCGACCGGCTGGAACAGGCCCTGGCGGCCGTACCCGGCGACGACACCCAGCGCTCCCGCATCGGCGCCCGGCTGCGGTCGCTGCTGGCGCAGTGGAACGGCGGCACCGGCGGCACGGACCGTACGGTGGGCGACACCACCGGGGGCGGCGAGGACACCCGCGACGTGAGCGAACGGATCAGCTCCGCGGGGGCGGACGAGATCTTCGACTTCATCGAGAACGACCTCGGGCTCTCGTGAGCGGCCGCGAGCCGGACGGGCGAGGAAGACACACAGGAGCGGCAATGGGCGACGACCAAGAGAAGATCCTCGGCTACCTGCGGAAGGTCACCGCCGACCTGCACCAGACGCGTCAGCGGCTCCAGGCCGCCGAGGCGAAGAACAGGGAGCCGATCGCGATCGTCTCCATCGGCTGCCGCTTCCCCGGCGGCGCCGAGGGGCCCGAGGACCTGTGGGAACTGCTGGGCTCCGGCACCGACGCCATGGCCGAGTGGCCCGCCGACCGCGGCTGGCGCACCGAGGAGCTGTACGACCCGGAGCCCGGCAAGCCCGGCAAGGCGTACACGAAGATGGGCGCGTTCCTCGACCGCGCCGCCGACTTCGACGCCGGGTTCTTCGGCATCGCCCCCCGCGAGGCCACGGGCATGGACCCGCAGCAGCGGCTGCTGCTGGAGACGTCGTGGGAGGCGTTCGAGCGCGCCGGAGTCGATCCGCTGACGCTGCGCGGCAGCCGTACGGGCGTCTTCGCGGGCACCAACATGCTCGACTACCCCGCGCTCCTCGGCGCCGCCCGCGACCCCGAGGCGCAGGACGGCGTGGGCAACTCGCCGAGCGTCGTCTCCGGGCGGATCTCGTACACGTTCGGGCTGGAGGGCCCGGCGGTGACCGTCGACACGGCCTGCTCCTCGTCGCTGGTCGCGCTGCACCTCGCGATGCAGGCGCTGCGCGCGGGGGAGTGCGACCTCGCGCTCGCCGGCGGCGCGACGGTGATGGCCACACCCACCCTGTTCCTGGAGTTCAGCAAGCAGCGCGGGCTGGCCGCCGACGGGCGCTGCAAGGCGTTCTCCGACGACGCCGACGGCACCGGCTGGGGCGAGGGCGCGGGCATGCTCCTCGTCGAGCGCCTGTCCGACGCGCGCGCGAACGGGCACCCGGTGCTGGCGGTCGTACGCGGCTCCGCCGTCAACCAGGACGGCGCGTCCAACGGCCTCACCGCGCCCAACGGCCCCTCCCAGCAGCGCGTCATCTGGCAGGCGCTCGACAACGCCGAACTCGCCCCCGGCGACGTGGACGCCGTCGAGGCGCACGGCACCGGTACGACCCTGGGCGACCCCATCGAGGCGCAGGCGCTCCTCGCCACCTACGGGCAGGACCGCGATCCCGAACGGCCGCTCTGGCTCGGCTCGGTGAAGTCCAACATCGGGCACACCCAGGCCGCCGCCGGGCTCGCCGGAGTGATCAAGATGGTGCAGGCCATGCGGTACGGCACGCTGCCGCGCAGCCTGCACGTCGGCGAGCCGTCCAGCCACGTCGACTGGACCGCCGGAGAGGTGCGGCTGCTGTCCGAGGCGCGGCCCTGGCCGGAGACGGGACGGCCGCGGCGCGCGGGCGTGTCGTCGTTCGGCGTCAGCGGCACCAACGCGCACGTCATCCTGGAGGCGCCCGAGCCGGAGCCGGACCAAGCGTCCGAGCCGGACACCGCCGACGCGGACGCGGACGCGCCCGGTGCCGCCGCTCCCGCCGAAGTGCCCGCGCGCCCGCTCCCGTTCCCCGTGTCCGGCCGCACCGAGGCCGCGCTCCGCGCGCAGGCCGCGCGGCTCCGCGCGCACCTGCACGGCCCGGACGGCCGGGGCCTGCGGCCCGCCGACCTGGCGTGGTCGCTGGCCGCGCACCGGGCGACGTTCGACCACCGTGCCGTCGTCGTCGCGGACGACCGCGACGCGCTGCTGCGCGGCCTGGACGCCGTCGCCGACGGCAGCCCGCTGGCGGGCGTCGTACGCGGCGTCGCCGACACCGAGGGCCGCGGCGTCCTCGTCTTCCCCGGCAGCGGCCCCGAGTGGCGCGGCATGGCCGTACAACTGCTGGAGCAGGACGCCGACTTCCGGGCTGCGCTGACCGAGATCTCCGAGGCCATCGGCCGGTACGCCGACTGGTCCGTGCTGGACGTCCTGAAGGGCGCCGACGGCGCGCCGGACATGGACCGCTTCGACGTGATCCAGCCGCTGCTGTTCGCCGTCAACACGGCGCTGGCCCGCCTCTGGCGCGCCCGCGGCGTCACGCCGTCCGCCGTCGTCGGGCACAGCCAGGGCGAGGTGGCCGCGGCGTACGTCGCCGGGGCGCTGACCCTCGACGACGCCGCCCTGGTCATCGTCCGCCGGGCCCAGGCCCTCACCGTCCTCGCCGGGCGCGGCGGCCTCGCCTCCGTGGCGCTGCCCCTCGCCGAGGTGGAGGAGCGCATCGCGCGCTGGGACGGCGCGCTGTGCGTCGGCGCCGTCAACGGCCCCCGCGCCGTGGTGGTGTCGGGCGACACCGACGCGCTGGTGGAGCTGCTCGACGAGCTGTCCGCGGAGGGCGTACGCACCCGGCGGGTGCCCGCCGACTACGCGTCGCACTCGTACCACGTGGACGAGGTGCGCGACCGGTTCCTGGCCGACATCGCCGCCATCCGGCCGCGCGCCGGGGACGTGCCGTTCTTCTCCACCGCCACCGGCGACTGGGTGGACACCGCGAGCCTCGACGCCGACTACTGGATGCGCAACCTGCGCGGCACCGTCCGCTTCGAGGAGGCCGTACGGGCCCTCGCCGAGCAGGGGCACCGCGCGTTCGTCGAGGTCAGCCCGCACCCCGTGCTGACCACCGCGATCGGCGACACCCTGGAGGACGCCGGGGTCACCGACGCCGTCGTGGCCGGCACGCTCCGCCGGGACGACGGCGGCGCCGACCGCTTCCTCGCCTCCGCCGCCGAACTCGCCGTACGCGGCGGGCCCGTGGACTGGCGCACCCTCCTGCACGGCGTGCTCGGCGGCGCGGGCGGGCGCGTCGACCTCCCCACGTACGCCTACCAGCGCCGCCGCTACTGGCCGCAGGCCAGCGCGGACGCGCGGCAGGACCCTGGCGCCACCACCGACGCCCCGTTCTGGGACGCGGTGGAGAACAGCGACGTCACCGCCCTCACCCGCGCCCTGCACGTCGACACCGACACCCTCGCCCGGCTGCTGCCCGCCCTCTCCGGCTACCGGCGCCGCTCCGTCGAGGGCGCCACCGTCGACTCCTGGCGCTACCGCGTCGCGTGGCAGCCCGTCGGCACCGAGGGCGCGCCGCCGCTGCGCGGCAGCTGGCTGCTGCCGCTGCCCGCCGGGCGCGCGGACGACCCGCACGTCACCGCCGTGGTGGAGGCGCTGACCCGCGCCGGTGCCCGCCCCGTACCGGTGCCGCTGGACCCGCGCGGCAGCCGTACGGAGTACGCCGACGCGCTGCGCGCCGTCCTCGGCGGCACGCCCGCCGAGGGGGACGCGCCCGCAGAAGGCGACGCGCCCGCCGGGGCCGAGGCCCCCGCCGGGGTGCTGTCCCTGCTGGCGCTCGACACCACCCCGTACGCCTCCGAGCCGGAACTCCCCTGCGGCTACGCCGCGTCCGTGGCCCTCGTCCAGGCCCTCGACGACCTCGGCACCCACGCGCCGACCTGGCTCGCCACCACCGGCGCCGTCCTCGCCGTACCCGGCGACGAGCCCGGCCCCGGCTTCCGCGAGCAGGCCCTCGTCTGGGGCTTCGGGCGCGTCGTCGCCCTCGAACAGCCCGAGCGCTGGGGCGGCCTCGTCGACCTGCCCGCCGTGCCCGACGCGGCGGCGGGCGACCGGCTCGCCGCGGTGCTCGCCGGGATCGGCGGCGAGACGGGCACCGAGGACGCGGTGGCCGTACGCGCCACGGGCGTACGCGGGCGCAGGCTCGTACGGTCGGGCACCGGCGGGGTGCCCGGCGTACGCGACTGGACCCCCTCCGGCACGGTCCTGGTCACCGGCGGCACCGGCGCGCTCGGCGGCCACGTCGCCCGCTGGCTCGCCCGCCACGAGGGCGTGCACCTGCTGCTCGTCAGCCGCAGCGGCGAGGACGCGCCCGGCGCCGGTGAACTCGCCGCGGAACTCCGCGCGTCGGGCGCCGGGGTCACCGTCGCCTCCTGCGACATCTCCGACCGCGACGCGCTCGCCGCGCTCCTCGCGGACATCCCCGCCGACCGCCCCCTCGACGCCGTCGTGCACACCGCCGCCGTCCTCGACGACGGCGTCGTCACCGCGCTGACCCCCGAACGCCTCGCCGGGGTGCTCCGCGTCAAGGCGCGGGGCGCGCTCCACCTCGACGCGCTCACCGCCGACCTGGACCTGTCCGCTTTCGTGCTGTTCGCCTCCACGGCGGGCACCTTCGGCGGCCCCGGGCACGGCAACTACGCGCCCGGCAACGCCTTCCTGGACGCCCTCGCCCAGGACCGCCGCGCCCGCGGCCTGCCCGCCACCTCCGTCGCCTGGAGCGGCTGGGCCGAGGGCGGCATGGCCAGCGGCGCCGTCGAACAGCGGCTCAGCAGGCACGGCGTACGGCGCATGGCGCCCGGCACCGCCGTCTCCGCGCTCCAGCAGGCGCTCGACCACGACGACACCAACACCGTCGTCACCGACATCGACTGGGACGTCTTCGGCGCCGAACTCGCCACCGGCCGCCCCCGCCCCCTCTACGCCGAACTCCCCGAGGCGCAGCGCGCCCGCGTCGCCGCCCGCGCGGCCGAGGGGCCCGCCGAGGGCCAGGCGGACGACGGGCGGAGCCTCGCCCGGCAGCTCGCCGCGCTCGGCGAGGGCGAACAGCGGCGCGCGGTGCTGGAACTCGTACGCGGCCACATCGCGTACGTCCTCAACCACGCGAGCCCGGACGAGGTGGAGCCCACCCGCGCCTTCCGCGAGCTGGGCTTCGACTCGCTCACCGCCGTCGAACTCCGCAACACGCTGACCGCCGCCACCGGCCAGCCGCTGCCCGCCACGCTCGTCTACGACTACCCGACGCCCGCCGCCCTCGCCGACCACCTCCGCGCCGGACTCGCCCCCGCCACCGGTGAGGCCGTGGCCGCGCCCGACGGCGCCGCGCCCGCGCGGGTGGACGGCGACCCCATCGCCGTCGTCGCGGTGAGCTGCCGTTTCCCCGGCGGCGCGAACTCCCCCGAGGAGTTCTGGGACCTGCTGGCACGCGGCGCCGACGCCATGACCGAGTGGCCCGACGACCGCGAGTGGGACGTGGACGCCCTCTACGACCCCGAGCCCGGACTGCCCGGCAAGAGCTACGCCAAGCACGGCGGGTTCGTGGACGGCATGGCCGACTTCGACCCGGCGTTCTTCGAGATCTCGCCCCGCGAGGCGCTCGCGATGGACCCCCAGCAGCGACTGCTGCTGGAGACGTCCTGGGAGGCGTTCGAGCGCGCGGGCATCGCGCGGGACACGCTGCGCGGCAGCCGTACGGGCGTCTTCGCCGGCACCAACTACCAGGACTACGCGTCCCGTCCGCTCGTCCCCGTCGAGGGCGCCGACGCCCACCTCGGCACCGGCAACTCGGCGAGCGTCATGTCCGGGCGGATCTCGTACACGTTCGGGCTGGAGGGCCCGGCGGTGACCGTCGACACGGCCTGCTCGTCGTCGCTGGTCGCCCTGCACTGGGCGGTGCAGGCGCTGCGCGCGGGGGAGTGCGACCTGGCGTTGGCGGGCGGGGTGACGCTGATGTCCGCGCCCGGCCTGTTCGTCGACTTCAGCCGTCAGCGCGGCCTGGCGGCCGACGGCCGCTGCAAGGCGTTCGCGGACGCGGCCGACGGTACGGGCTGGGGCGAGGGCGCGGGCATGCTCCTCGTCGAGCGGCTCTCGGACGCGCGCCGCAACGGGCATCCGGTGCTGGCGGTCGTACGCGGCTCCGCCGTCAACCAGGACGGCGCGTCCAACGGTCTCACCGCGCCCAACGGCCCCTCCCAGCAGCGCGTCATCCGCGCCGCCCTCGCCAGCGGCGGCCTGGAACCGGGCGACGTGGACGCCGTCGAGGCGCACGGCACCGGTACGACGCTGGGCGACCCCATCGAGGCGCAGGCGCTCCTCGCCACCTACGGGCGCGACCGCGACGCCGAACGGCCCCTGCTGCTCGGCGCCGTGAAGTCCAACATCGGGCACACCCAGGCCGCGGCGGGCGCCGCCGGACTGATCAAGATGGTGCTCGCCCTAGAGCACGGCGTGCTGCCGCGCACCCTGCACGTGGACGCCCCGTCCTCGCACGTCGACTGGTCCGCCGGGCACGTCGAACTGCTCGCCGAGGCCACCGGGTGGCCCGCGGCCGAACGGCCGCGCCGCGCGGGCGTGTCCGCGTTCGGGATCAGCGGCACCAACGCGCACGTCATCCTGGAGGAGGCGCCGGCCCCCGCGCCGGAAACCCGGGACACCGCGCCCGAGGGACCCGCGGAGGACGCGCCCGGAGCCGTACGGGCGACGCTGCCCGCCGTCGCCGCGCCGCCGGTGCCGTGGGTGCTCAGCGCCCGCTCCCGCGACGCGCTGCGCGCGCAGGCCGCACGCCTCCTCGCGCACGTCACGGACCGGCCCGACCCCGACCCGGTGGACGTCGGCCACTCGCTCGCCGTGACCCGTACGCCCTGGGAGCACCGCGCGGTGCTGCTCGGCGCCGACCGGGACGAACTGCTGGCCCAGCTCGCCGTACTCGCCGAACAGGCCCCGCCCGAGGGCGCGTCGGCCGGGAGCGACGCGTCGGCCGAGCGGGCGCCGGTGGGCGCGACGCAGCGCGGCGGCCGTACGGCGTTCCTGTTCGCCGGGCAGGGCGCGCAGCGGGTCGGCATGGGCCGCGAACTGCACGCCGCCTTCCCGGTGTTCGCCGAGGCGTTCGACGCGGCGTGCGCGCTGCTGGACGCCGAGACCCGCGCCGCCGGAGGGGACGAACGGCCCCTGCGCGACCTGGTGTTCGGCGCCGGTGACGCCGACGCCGAGGCCCTGAACCGCACGGGCCGCACCCAGCCCGCCCTCTTCGCGTTCGAGGTCGCCCTCTACCGCCTCGCCGAGTCCTGGGGCCTCGTCCCCGACCACCTCGTCGGCCACTCCGTCGGCGAGCTGGCCGCCGCCCACGTCGCCGGGGTGCTCACCCTGGAGGACGCCTGCCGGGTCGTCGCCGCGCGCGGCCGCCTGATGGAGCAACTGCCCGCGGGCGGCGCCATGGTGGCGCTCCAGGCGTCCGAGGACGAGGTGCTGGCGCTGCTCGACGGCCGCGCCGACGTGGGCGTCGCGGCGTTCAACGGGCCGCGCGCCACCGTCGTCTCCGGCACCGAGGCGGCCGTCGAGGAGGTCGCCGCGCACGTACGGGACACCCTCGGCCGCAGGACGACGCGGCTACGGGTCAGCCACGCGTTCCACTCGCCGCTCATGGAGCCGATGCTCGACGCCTTCCGGCGGGTGCTCGACACCGTGGAGTTCGCCGCCCCGAGCATCCCCCTCGTCTCCAACGTCACCGGCGCCGCCGCCACCACCGAGGAGCTGTGCTCCGCCGACTACTGGGTGCGGCACGTCCGGCAGCCCGTACGGTTCGCCGACGGCGTCGCGCTGCTCGCCGCACAGGGCGTCAGCCGTTTCCTGGAGATCGGCCCCGACGGCACGCTCGCCGCGCTCGCCGGGGCGAGCGTCGGTGACCACGACCCGTACGTCACGCCCGCCCTGCGCAAGGACCGCCCGGAGGCGCGCGCGCTGCTGACGGCCGTGGCCGAGCTGTACGTACGGGGCGCGCACGTCGCCTGGGACACGCTGCTGCCCGGCGGGCGGCGGGTGGACCTCCCCACGTACGCGTTCCAGCACCGGCGTTACTGGCTGAGGACCGCCGTCCAGCACGGCGACATGGGCGCCGCGGGCCTCGAACAGCCCGCGCACCCCCTGCTCGGCGCGGCGGTCGCGCCCGTCGGCAGCGACAGCGTCGTGTTCACCGGCAGCCTGTCCACGCGTACGCACCCGTGGCTGGCCGACCACGTGATCCTCGGCCGTACGATCCTGCCCGCCACCGGCTACCTCGACCTGGCCGTGCACGCGGGCGACCGTACGGACTGCGGCACCGTCGCCGAACTCACCCTGGAGACGCCCCTGGTCGTCCCCGACGGGGCCCCGACGCACCTCCAGGTGGTCGTCGGGCCGCCCGACGACACCGGGCAGCGGCCCTTCGGCGTGCACTCGCGCCCGTCCGGCGCCGCACCCGACGACCCGTGGCTGCGGCACGCCCAGGGCCTGCTGGCCCCGGACGCGCCCACCGCGCCCCCGGCGGACCTCACGGCCTGGCCGCCCGCTGACGCGGAACGCCTCGACACGGACGGCCTGTACGACACGATCGCCGTCGGGGGCCTCGCCTACGGGCCCGCCTTCCAGGGCCTGGAGACGGTCTGGCGGCGGGGCGAGGAGATCTTCGCGGAGGTCGCGCTGCCGGAGGAGGTACGCGGCGACGCCGCGCGCTTCGCCCTGCACCCGGCGCTGCTCGACGCGGCGCTCCAGGCGCTCATCACGAAGCAGCGCGGCGACGGTGGCGACGCCGACGCCGCCGGGGGCACGGACGCCGGGGCCACCGCCATGCTGCCCTTCGCCTGGAGCGGACTGACGCTGCACGCCGTCGGGGCCTCCGCGCTGCGCGTACGGCTGGCCCCGACCGACCGGGCGAACGAGTTCTCCGTGCTCGTCGCCGACCCCGACGGCCACCCCGTGGCGTACGCCGAGGCGCTCAGCCTCCGCGCGCTCTCCGCCGACCAGATGCGTGCCGACACGGCCACCGCGCCGCCCCTGCTGCGCACCCGTTGGCAGCCCGCCGACACCGCGCCGCCGCGCCCCGCCGCGGAGTCGCTGCGCTGGGTCCTGCTCGGCGGTCAGGACGACGGCGGCGTCGGCAAGGCCCTGGACGCCGCGGGCGTGCACCTGGAGACGTACGCCGACCTGGAGTCCGTCGCCCTCGCCGCCGACACCGGCATGGCCGTGCCCGCGGTGGTGCTCGCCCCGCTGGGCGGCTCCGGAGCCGGTACGCCGCCGGAGGCGGTGCGCGAGCTGCTGGCCGAGGCGCACGAGCTGTGCCGCCGCTGGCTGGAGGACGAACGGTTCGCGGACGCGCGCCTGTTCCTGCTCACCCGGGGCGCGGTGGCCGCCACCGAGGGCGAGCCCGTACGGGACCTGGCGGGGGCCGCGCTCTGCGGCCTGGTCCGTTCCGCGCAGGCCGAGTACCCCGAGCGGCTGTGCGTGATCGACCTGGACGACGCGGACGCCTCCCGCGCCGCCGTCCTCGGGGCGGTCGCCGCGGCACGCCCGCTGACGGCCGTACGGGACGGGGAGCTGCGGTACCCGGGGCTGACCCGGGTCGCGGCACCCGGCACCGCACCCGACGACACGGCACCCGACGACACGAAGCCCGCCGCCGCGCCCGTCTTCGCGCCCGGCGGCACCGTGCTCGTCACCGGCGCCACCGGCACGCTCGGCCGCGTCGTCGCCCGCCACCTGGTCACCGGGCACGGCGTACGGCGGCTGCTGCTCGCCGCCCGCAGCGGTCGTACCGCCGAGGGCGCCGACGAACTGGTCGCCGAACTCACCGGCCTCGGCGCCGACGTGCGCCTCGCCGCCTGCGACGTCGCCGACCGCGACGCGCTCCGCGCGCTGCTCGCCGACGAGGTGCCGGACGCGCACCCGCTGACCGGTGTGGTGCACGTGGCGGGCGTCGTGGACGACGGCACCGTGACCTCGCTGACCCCCGAACAGTTCGACCGGGTGCTGCGTCCGAAGGCGGACGCGGCCTGGCTGCTGCACGAACTGACCGCGGACCTGGGCCTGTCGGCGTTCGTGCTGTACTCCTCGGCGGCGGGCACCTTCGGTTCGCCCGGCCAGGGCAACTACGCCGCGGCCAACGCGTTCCTGGACGCCCTCGCCGCCCACCGGCACTCCCTCGGGCTGCCCGCCACGTCCCTCGCCTGGGGCCTGTGGGCGGCGGACAGCTCGCTCACCGCCGGGCTGGGGCAGGCCGACCGGCACCGCATGGAGCGCGGCGGCATGCGCCCGCTCACGGCGGCGGACGGCATGGCGCTGTTCGACGCGGCGCTGGCCTCCGGCGAGCCCGCGCTGACCGCGCTCCGGATGGCGCCCGCCGCGCTCGACGCGCTGCTGCGCGGCCGTCCCCTGCCCGCGCGCGGGCAGGGCAGGCGGACCGCGGGCGAGGCGCGCTCGTCCGCGCCGACGCTCCGCTCCCGGCTCGCCGGGCTCGGCGCGGAGGAACGCGCGAAGGTGCTGTTCGAGCTGGTACGGGACCGGGTGGCGGGCGTGCTCGGGCACGGTTCGGCGGCGACGGTCGAGGCCGACCAGTCGTTCACCGAGCTGGGCTTCGACTCACTCACGGCGGTGGAACTGCGGAACCAGCTGGTGGAGGCCACCGGCCTGCGGCTGCCGCCCACCCTGGTCTTCGACCTGGCGACCGCCGAGGCCCTGGCCGGGCACCTGGACGCGCTGCTCGCCGAGGGCGGCGACACCGCCTCCGCCGAGCCGTACCCGGGCGACCGGGACGCGGGCGGCGACGGCGGGCAGCGGGACGGCACCCTCGGCGCCCTGTTCCGGCAGGCGACCGAGGCGAACCGGATCGACGCCGGGTTCGAACTCCTGCTGGCCGCCGCCCGGTTGCGCCCGACCTTCGCCGCGCCGGACGAGCTGGACTCCGTCGCCGCCCCGGTCAAGCTGGCCGCCGCGAGCGGCCGTCGCGGCACGAGCGCCGGCACCGGCGCGGACGGCGGCGCGGACACCGCCGCCGTGCCGCCGCCGCTCGTCTGCTTCAGCTCGTACGTGGCGCTGGCGGGCGTGCACCAGTACGCGCGCTTCGCCTCCGCCTTCCGCGGCGAACGCGACGTCTGGGCCGTGCACACCCAGGGCTTCGGCCGCGGCGAGCGGCTGCCGGAGTCCCTGGACGCCGTCGCGCGGCTCCTCGCGGAGTCGGCGATGGCCTGCACGGGCGGCGTACCGCCGGTGCTCGTCGGCTCGTCCTCCGGCGGCAACCTCGCGCTGGCCGTGGCCGAGCACCTGGAGCGCGAGGGCGTACGGCCCCCGGCGGTCCTCATGCTCGACACGTACATGCCGCGGGCGGACTCGCCGTTCGTACGGTTCTCCGCCGAGATGCTGAAGGGTATGTTCGCGCGGGAGTCGATGTTCGCGCAGATGGACAACGACCGCCTGACAGCGATGAGTTGGTACATCGACATGGTGGGGGAGTGGGAGCCCGGACCGCTGCGCACGCCCGCGCTGCTGCTCCGCGCCTCCGAGCCGCCGCTGCCCCGGGAGGCCCTGGGCGACGACGCGGACGCGTGGCAGACCGAGTGGGACCGGGCGACGCGCACCGTCGACGTCACCGGGAGTCACTTCTCGATGGTGGAGGAGCACGCGACCGAGACCGCGCGCACCGCCGCGGAGCTGCTCGCGGCCCTGCCGGGAGGGGATGCCTGAGACCCCGCGGCGCCCGTGGACCCGTTCATTTAGGGATCTCATGAGCGCCGCGCTGATGGAATGGCGGTTGAAGGGTTTTCCGGCACCACCTGGCGTGTGCGATCGGTCAGCTTTCAGGAAGGATCTGCCATGGGGTCGAACGAGGCGAACGTCATTCTCCGAGGTGGTCCCGCCCAGGATCTTCCCGAACGGGACCGGGTCCGGCGGGTCGACGACATCACGGCACGGATCAAACTGGTGCGGTCGGACCGTTACGAGCACTTCGAACCGTCCACGGAGCGGGTCTCCGTGGAGGGGCGCGAGCTGCTGGCGTTCGACTGGACAGGTTCCACGTACGTAGCGGAGTGAACCGGGCGCCGTCCGCGCGCCCGTCTCCTATCGAAACAGTCCCGACCGAGGTGGCAGATGGCACTTGCGTTCATGTTCGGCTCCAACCAGTTCAACTACCAGCCCGACGGCATCCTGGAGTTCTACGACGGCAACAGCTCGGTCCGGGACACGTTCCACGACGTGGCCAAGTGGACCGGGGTCGACGTCGAGACCCTGTTGCGCGCCGACGTCGCCGCCGAGGGCGACCCGGAGCACCAGGTGCGGATCAATCTGGTGGGACTGGCGGCCGCTCAGCTGAGCATCCACGACATCCTGGTCGAGAAGGGCATACGCCCGGCGATCGTCGGCGGACTCAGCCTGGGCGGCCTGGTGGCGAGCTGTGTCGCGGGTGCCCTGTCACGCGAGGACCTGATCTCCCTCCTCTTCCGCAGCAACCAGCGGTTCGAACCGCACCAGGACGGCCGCCCGCAGGCGGCCGCCACCGTGTTCGCGTCCCTCGACGGCGACCCGGCGTGGTACTACGGCGACGAGCACGAAGGCGTCTGGCTGGGCGGCGACTTCGGGCTGGAGCCGACGGGGCGCAGCCGCGTCCTCATGCTCGCGGGCTACCGCGACGCCCTGGAGAAGCTCCGCGACGCGGCCCCCGAGCACACGGTCACCGTCAGCTACGACGTGGACGTCGCCGTCCACACCCCGCTGCGCGAGGCGGCCCGCGAGGAGACCCGGCAGCAGGTCTCCGAGGTCGCCTTCGCCGCCCCCCGGCTGAAGCTCTGCTCGTCGATCCAGCAGCAGACGCTGACGACGGCCGAGGAGGTGCGGGAGATGTTCGTACGGAACGTCGCCGAGCCGATGAGCATGGTCCACCTCGCCGAGGGGATGAAGCACGAGGGCGCCCAACTGGCCCTGGTGGTCGGCCCGTCGCTGATCAAGGACCTGCTCCGGTTCCCGTTCCCCGTCGGGTACGTGGACCGCCCGGGCGCCATCCCCGAGGCGGTGTCCGCCCTGTTCGAGCACGGCGTGGACATCCCGGACAGCTGAGTTGCGCACATCCATCTGAACACCGAGAAGCTGGAGAACCCATGCCCGGCGCGATCTACGCCGAAGGTCTGAAGAAGACCTTCGGCGACGTCACCACCCTGGACGGAATGGACTTGTCGGTGCCGTCGGGCTCCGTTCTGGGTCTGCTCGGGCCGAACGGCTCGGGCAAGACCACCACCGTGCGCATCCTCACCACCCTGCTCGGCGCGGACTCGGGCACGGCCATGGTCGCGGGCCACGACGTGTTCAAGGACCCGCAGAAGGTCCGCCTCAACATCGGCCTGTCCGGCCAGTACGCGGCGGTCGACGAGATCCTCACCGGCCGCGAGAACCTCCAGATGATCGCGGAGCTGTTCGGCATGAGCACCCGGCACGCCCGGATGCGCGCCGACGAGCTGCTGGAGTGGTCCGGCCTGACGGACGCGGGCAACCGCCAGTCGAAGACGTACTCCGGCGGTATGCGCCGCCGCCTCGACCTGGCCGCGGCCATGGTCGGGAACCCGCCGGTGATGTTCATGGACGAGCCCACCACGGGTCTCGACCCGCACAACCGGCTGCTGCTGTGGGAGGCCGTCGAGGCGCTCGTCGCCAACGGCACGACGCTGCTGCTCACCACCCAGTACCTGGAGGAGGCCGACCGCCTCGCGGACTCGATCTCCGTGATCGACCACGGCAAGGTCATCGCGAGCGGCACCTCCAACGAGCTGAAGCGGCTGGCCGGGCACGAGCGCGTCGAGCTGATCGTGCGCTGGCCGGAACAGTTCGACTGGACCGTGGAGTTCCTCACCCGCTTCGGCACCGGCAAGCCGGTGACGGACCGTTCCGCGCACCAGATCACGCTGCCGATCGAGGGCGGCGCGAAGCGGCTCGGGAAGATCCTCTCCGAGCTGGACAAGCACAACATCGAGGTGGACGACATCGGCCTGCGCCGCCCGACCCTGGACGAGGTCTTCCTCTACCTGACGGGTGAGGACGCCCGCCAGGCCCGCCGCAACGCCACCGTCTACGGTGAGGGCTCACCGGCGGACATACGCGAGGCCGAGACCACGCTCCAGCTCAAGCTCACGCATATCGTTCAGACGACGAATCGGGTGTGACCACGATGTCAGCTTCGACGCCTCCCACGATCGACCCCGGCGTCAACTCCGGGAGCATCCAGGCCGGTACGGGCGCGACGCCGCCGGTGGCCACGGTCGCCTCGTACCCGACCACGCCGGGCAGGTTCCCGCGTGAGGCGATGGTGTGCGCGCGGCGCCAGATCATCAAGATGTTCCGGCTGCCCGAGCTGATGGCGTTCAACCTGCTCCAGCCGCTGCTGTTCATCCTGCTGTTCGCGTACGTCTTCGCCGGAGCGATCGGCGGCGGCGCGGAGGGCCGGGACGACTACCGCGAGTTCATGATGGCGGGCTTCTTCGCCCAGTGCATCCTCTTCGCGACGGTCAGCTCGTCCGCCACCAACATCGCCCAGGACATGCACAAGGGCATGATGGACCGCTTCCGTTCGCTGCCGATGACCCGCGGCGCCGTCCTCACCGGGCGCACCATCGCGGACTTCGTGCAGAACGTGATGATGCTCCTCATGATGATCGTCATGGCGCTGATCGTCGGCTGGCGCATCCACGAGGGCTTCCTGAAGGCCCTCGCGGGCTTCGGCGTGATCCTCTTCCTCGCCTACTCCTTCTCCTGGGTCGGCGCGGCCATCGGCACCATGGTCCGCACGCCGGAGGCGGCCGCTGGCGTCGTCGTCATCCTTTTCCCGCTGACGATGCTGTCCAACGCGCTCGTGCCGCCGAGCACGCTGCCGCGGGTCCTCCAGCACGTCGTCAACTGGAACCCGTACAGCGCCACCGTGCAGTCCGCCCGCGAACTGTTCGGCAACGAAGCGCCCGCGTCCGACTCCTGGCCGATGCAGAACGCCACGCTGGCGTCCCTCGGCTGGTCCGTGCTGATCATCCTGGTGTTCCGCACGATCGCCGTCCGCCGCTACCGCGGAGTGTCCAGGTGACGGCGGCGGGCACGGGCATGCTGTACGACGCGCCCGCGCCCCGCCGCGCGGACCTGACGCCGCGCGGTGTCGCGCTGGCGTACCCGAAGCTGCCGCTCGCCATGCGGGCGCTCGCGGGCGCCGCCGGGCCGTTCCAGGACCGGCTGTGGCGCTTCGACCCGGACGAGCTGAAGGCGAAGGCGCGGGAGAAGACGGGCCTCACGGACTTCGGCGGCGACGGGCCGCTCGACGAACCGCTGGAGGTGCTCTGCCGTTCGGCCCGTACCGAGCTGCGGTTGAGCACCAACGGCAAGTTCGTGCTCCACAACCAGATCCTCGGCAGCCTCGTCAACCGGCTGCGGTTCCAGCGGCTCACCGAGACCCACCCGGAGATCTTCGCGGAGCCGGTGCGCCGCCCGCTGTTCGTGTGCGGCATGCCGCGCACCGGCACCACCTTCGTGCAGAAGCTCCTCTGGCAGGACAGCGGCTTCCGCTCCCTCCCGCTGTGGGAGAGCGCGAAGCCGCTGCCGAAGGGCGACCCGGCCGCGCCGCAGCCCGACCCCGACCCGCGCATCAAGGAGACCCGCACCGAGGTCCGCCTCACGGACAAGATCCTGCCCGAGCAGGCGACGATGCACGGGCTGGCGTACGACGAGCCGGAGGAGGAGAACCCGCTGCTGGCGATCTCCCACTGCTCGTCCATGTACGAGAACACGGTCCTCGCCCCCGCCTACCGCGAGTGGTACGCGGCGGCCGACCACACTGCGGGCTACCGGGACTTCGCCCGCGTCCTCCAGTACCTCCAGTGGAGCCGTCCCGACGGCGACCGCTGGTCGCTGAAGGCCCCCGGCCACCTGGAGATGCTGGGCCCGCTGCTCGCGGCCTTCGACGACGCCACGGTGGTCCGCACCCACCGCGACCCGGTCACCTCGGTCACGTCGTTCGCCAACATGGTCACGTACGGCGCCCGGATCTACTTCGACCACCCGGACCCGCTGTTGGTCGGCCGGTGCGCCACGGACTTCATCGAGCGGCTGCTGCGCGCGGCCGTGGCGAGCGGCCGGGAGGACGACCGGGTGGTGGACGTCCGGTTCCGCGACCTCGTCTCCGACCCGATCGGGGAGATGAAGCGGATCTACGAGGCGGCCGACCGCGACCTGGACCCCGACACCGAGCGGGCCATGCGGGACTACGCCACCTCCGAGGGCAAGCGCGGCGGGCGCAACCAGTACGCGGCCGAGGACTTCGCCCTCGACGTGGACGCCCTGCGGGAACGCTTCGCCTTCTACTACGAGCACTTCGACGTGCCGATGGACAAGCGCTGACGGCGCCCCGACCGGCGCCGACGGCGTGACCGCCGCCGCTCCCGGGAGTGCCCGTCACTCCCGGGGGTGCGGCCCGCCCCGGCCCTCGATGCGCGGCGCCAGGCCGTCCAGCAGCGCCTGGAGGCCCAGGTCGAAGAGGACGTCCAGCCGCAGCACGTACGTGCCGCCCATCGCCCCCATCAGCCGGGTGAACTCCGGGATGCGCCCGGACCGTTCCAGCGCCTGGAGCACGGGCGCGCGGCTGTCCCGCCACTGGTGCTCCGACTGGCCCGTGACGGCCTCCGCCTGAGCCTCCCACTCCAGGTGCACGGCCATGCCCTGGACATGGCTGTGGATCAGCAGGTGGATGTCGAACAGCTCGGTCGGGTCGAGACCACGGCCCCCCAGGGCGCGCAGCATCCGCTCGCCGTGGATCATCACGTTCGGTACGAGCAATGGCCGGGTCAGCGAACCGAGTTGGGCCAGCCACGGGTGTCTGCGGTACAGCGCCCACAGGGTGCGCGCCGCCGACTCCACGGGGAACCGCCAGCTGTCCGCACGGCCCGCCTCGGCCCCCGCGCCGTCCCCGTACGGGGCGCCGTCCCCGCACACCTCACCGAACGCGGCGTCCGCCATCAGCAGCACCAGCTCGTCCTTGCTGGGCACGTAGCGGTACGGGGCCATGGCGGCGACGCCGAGGCGGGCCGCGACGCCGCGCATGGACAGCGCCGCCAGCCCCTCCGCGTCCGCGATCCCGACGGCCGCCGTGACGATCCGGTCGAGGGTCAACTCCGGCTCCGCCACGGGCACGGAGGCCCTGCGCCGCCGCGGCGCGGGCACCGGAGCCGTACCCGAGACGACCGTGCCCGACCGCGGCCGGGTCTCCACCAGCCCCTCCAGCCGCAGCGTCGTCAGCGCCTTGGTGGCCGTGGCCAGGGCCACGCCCCACTCCCGGGCGATCTGCCGCGTGGAGGGCACCGCGTCCCCCGGCCGGAGTTCGCCGTCGGAGATGCGCCGCTGGATCTCGGCGCAGATACGCAGGTACGGGGGCTGGCTCGCCGGGTCCGCGGGGATCGGCACGTGGGTCGCGGCTCCTCTACGCTACGGGTGGCTCCGGTCCGGCGCGCCGCCTCAGTACAGGCCCTCCGGCGCGGAGTTGCTCTTGGTCAGCGGCTCCACGTTGGCCACGCCGTCGCACGGCCACTGCGGGCCGGTGTCGTGGCGCACGGCCTGGTCCCGCTCCAGCACGTTCGGCACGAACAGGTCCTCGTGCAGCACCGTGAGCCGTACGCGGCCCAGCTCACCGTAGCCCACGACGCGCGTCGGGTCGTCCCGGTCCACCACCGCGTGCGTCACCTGCGGGTAGTTGGAGACGTACGCCATCGTGCCGGAGCCCTCCTCCACGGGGAGGCCCATGCCGCAGCCGAAGGTGTTGCCGTAGCGCAGGCCGACCACGTCGCCCGCGATGGCGGCCTTGAAGTCGGCGTACTGGCTGGGCGAGATGTGCGTGCCGGACACCCCGATGCCCGCCAGCTTCGCGACCAGCTCCGGCCGCTTGCGCAGCAGCACCTGGAAGAGGGCGGGCGTCGTCTCCAGGTAGTCCACCTCGCGGCTGGCGAGGATGTCGATGACCTGCCCGGTGACGTGGTCCACGTACTGGTTCATCTCACGGAGACGGCTGCCGCGGATCAACTCCTTGACCCAGCGCGGGTCGAGGTCGATGCCGTACAGCACCGAGTCGCTGAGGCGGGTCACCCGCTCCATGCCGTTGCCGATGATGTGCGGGCCGCTCGGCCCGGCGAACACCCAGGTGCGGCCCGGTTCGAAGCCCGCGACCTGCTGCCCCCGGTGCAGCCACGCCGCGTGGTGCTGCGCCATCCGCTCGGTGTAGAACACCCGGCACGGGGAGCCGGTGGTGCCACCCGACTCGTACACGCGGCCCGACAGCGGGCGCGGCACGGCCTGCGGCAGCATGTCGAACGGGTCCATGTCGCGCAGCTGCGTCAGGTCGAAGTTGCCGAACGCGGACAGCTCGTCGTAACGCGTGATGTCGAGCGGGTCGAAGCCCAGCTCCGGCCGCTGCTTCAGCCAGTACGGGCTGCCCGACTCCGGGTCGAAGTGGCGGCGCAGGACGTCACGCGTCCACGCGTCCAGGTCCGTGTCGAGCGCGCGCTCGACGGAGAACGGCTCGCGTGCGTCGGTGGCCGTCATGGCTGTTCCTCTCAGGCGGCTGCGGTGCCGCCGGACGGGGGCGCGGGCGGCGCGTCCATCGTCTCGCCGCACCGCTTGGGGAAATCCTCACAACCGCACCTCAGGCGCCGTCGGCGGCCTCTTCCGGCGCGTACGCGTGCAGGCGGCGCTGCCAGGCGGCGCCGCGGAACAGCTCGGCGGCCGAGTCCGGCATGCTGACGTGCACGTCCAGCGACTCCTCCGCCTCCGGCGTCCCCATGATGTGCACCATCCACGGGATGACCATGTCCGGCAGCTCGCACCAGATCGGGCCGCCGGCACCGAAGTCGATGTCGTACGTGGGCAGCCGGGACAGGTTGTTCAGCTGGACGACGTCGCTGAACGCGCCGAAGGGCATGTGCGGCATGACGCGCTTGTGGCGGCCCGCGGCGCGCTGCGCCAGCAGGTACGCCGACTCCGCCCGCACCTGCTCGCCGGTGATCGACGCGAGGCTGTCCCGTACGGTGAGCGCGATCTCGCCCAGCGGGCGGGTCCGCAGCGCGTCCGCCGTCATGCTGGGCGGACTGCTGGTGATGGTGTTGCCCCAGTAGTCGTCGGGCAGCGTGACGCCCGGGGCGGGGCTGGTGAACCGCGCGATCAGGCCCAGCGTCTCGGGCGCCTCGGCGGGCCTGTTGCGCAGCTCCGCGAGGGTCTTCCACACATGGGCGGTGACCGCGTCGTTGGTGGACACCCACCGGTCGGTGCCCGCCAGGTCGGCCGCGGCCGCGTCCTTCATCGCCCGCGTCTCCGCGGCCGACAGGCGGCTGACGACGGTGGAGCCGTGGTGCCCGTTCCAGGCGATGCGGGTGAGCAGCACGGCCCGCGACCGGCGGGTCGGCACCCGGAAGCGGGCACTGCGCTCGCCCGCCTCCTGCGGCGCCTTCGCGGCGTGCTCGTCGAGCAGTTCCCGGTCGAGGTACGGCGCGGGGTAGCTCAGCCCGCGGTGCTCACGCGACCAGTGCTCCAGGAACGTGGTGAACGCGCCCGCGTCGACCAGCGCGTGCTTGATCCGTACGGCGAGGATGCCGCCCCCGCCCGCCGTGTGCGTGAGCCGTACGGCCATGGCGGGCACGTCGTCGCCCACGGCCTTGAGCAGCGGCACCGGCGGCAGCAGCTCCTTCAACTCCGGTCGCCCCGGCCGCCCGTACGCGTGCGCGTCGAGGGTGAGCGCGGAGTCCCGTTCCTCGAAGACGGCGCCCCGGTCGTTCAGCAGGACGCTCCAGCCGCCGTCCGGGTCCTCCGCCAGCCGCCCGCTCAGCGGCTGGTAGTGGCGCATCGTCGCGGCCAGCGACTCGCGCAGCGCGGCGCCGTCCAGCGTCTCGCGGTAGAAGAACGCGCGGTCCACGTAGAGGCCGCCCGTGATCATGTCCAGGGCGTTCAGCCGCATCCGGTCGCCGGTCGTCCCGGACCGTACGGTGAAGGTGCGCGGAGGGGGCTCCTTGCCACGGTCCGACCGGCGGCCGGGAAGGGCCATCTCAGGCACCGTCCTGGAAGTGCTTGCGCAGCAGGGCCGTTACCTCCGCCGCGCGCTCGGACAGGTAGAAGTGCCCGCCGCCGGTGAACACCTGCATCTCGGAGCCCGCGGTGGTGTGCTTCGACCAGTCGGCGGCCTCCTCGACGGAGGACTTCGGGTCGTTGTCCCCGATCAGCACGGTGATCGGGGCGTCCACGGTGAGGTCGCCGCCGGAGGCGTACGTCTCCACGGCGGTGTAGTCGCTGCGGATCGCCGGGAGGATCATCCGCAGCAGCTCCTCGTCCCCGAGGACCTGCGCGTCCGTGCCCGCCAGCTCGCGCAGTTCGGCGACCAGGCCGTCGTCGTCCCGCTTGTGAACCTGCTCGTCGCGGTGCCGGGACGGCGCGCGGCGCCCGGAGGCGAAGAGGCGGCGTACGGGCTTCTGCCCGGCCTTCTCCAGCCGGTGGGCCACCTCGAACGCCACGACGGCGCCCATGCTGTGCCCGAAGAACGTCGTCGGCCGGTCCGTCAGGTCGCCCAACGCCTCGGCCACGCGGTCCGCGAGGACCTCGACGGAGTCGACCCCCGGCTCCTTGCGGCGGTCCTGGCGGCCCGGGTACTGGATGGCGACGACGTCCACGTTCGGGTTCAGCGCCGCCGACACCGGGAAGTAGAAGCTCGCAGAGCCGCCCGCGTGCGGGAAGCAGACCAGGCGTTCACTCGCGTCCGGTGCGGGGTGGAACCTCCGGCACCAGAGACCGTCGCCTGCGGGAACTGCGCTCATGGAACCTGGGTGTCCTTTCCGGGACGGGGTGGGGAACGGTCGTACGCCGGGAGCCGACCACTCCCATTGACCCGTCGCCCCGCCCGTGAGAACAAGGGCAATCCGGTGCGGGCGGCGTAAGTCTGGTGGTTTCCCCGAATCTTGACCACCGGCGGCGACTGCCCTGGTCGGCCCTCCGGGCACAACCTACTGTCACCAAGGGGCCACGCGCACACGGTTCCCCGCGCGGCCCCCGCACACGAGGCCCGCGCGCCCGCGGCGCCCCGCGTGTCCGCGGGGTCCCCGCCCGATGTCACCAGAGGTCGAAGAATGAGCCTGGCGTTTCTCTGCGGCACCGAACTCCTGGACGGCGAGGCACGCGGCACGTCGGCCTTCCACACGCAGTCACCCGTGATGCGCTACCAGTTCGCGAAGTTCGCCTCCTGGGCGGGCGTCGACGTGGACGCGCTGCTGCACCCGGCGACCGGGGCACCCGACACCGAACCGGGCGCGCGCGCCCGCCGGGTGGCCCTCCCCTCCGCCATGCTCGGCATCCACGACGTGCTCCGGGTGCACGGCATCCGCCCGTCGGTGCTGGGCGGCTTCGGGGTCGGCGCCCTCACCGCGGGCTGCCTGGCCGGGGCGGTGACGCGCGAGGAGCTGTTCACGCTGCTGCTCGGCGACCTCACGGACGGCGCGGACGGGGGCGGCGAAGTCGCGGACGACGACGGGCAGGGCCGGTCGCGCGCCGTGGTGTTCCTGCCGCGCGACCACGACCCCGACTGGTACGCCGCGCTGGACCGGCGCCGCGTCCGCGTCGGCGTCTCACTCGGCACCGACCCCGACCGCACGTACCGCGTGCTGCTCCTCAACGGTGACGCCGACGCCCTCCGCGCCCTGGCCCACGAGGCGCCCGAGGGCGCCGTACGGCTGCACGGGCGCGGGCCCGCGGTGCTGCACAGCCCGCTGGCGGCGGGCGCGCGCGAGAGCGCCGCGCGGCGGCTCGACGGGCTGGCGTTCCACGACCCCGCGACGCCCGTCTGCTCCTGCCTGGAACCGCGGACGCTGACGCGCGCCGACGAGGTGCGCGAGCTGTTCGGCCGCTGCGCCGCCGAACCGGCCGACATCGGCGCGCTGGTGTCCGGTCTGGTCGCGCACGGCACCCGGCTGGCGCTGGTGCTCGGCCCGTCGCTGCCGCGCCACGTCGTCGACTTCCCGTTCCCCGTCGTCCACGTGGACGCACCGGAACGGGTCGAGGACGCCATCGCCGCCCTGCTGCACTACGGCGTGGGCGTCCCGGCGGCGGGCTGACCCGCGCCGACCCGGCCGCGGCACGGCCGGGTCGTACGGTCCGCCCGGTCGTACGGTTCAGCCGGGCGTACGGTCGCCGCGGCGGCCCGTACGCCCCGGCCACGCGGGACCGTCAGTACATGCCGTCCGGCAGCTCCCACGCCACCTGGAGCGGCTGGAGGTTGGCGACCCCGTCGCAGGGCCAGCCGTCCGGCGTCGCGCACCGCACGGCCTGGTCGCGCTCCAGCACGTTCGGCAGGAACAGGTCGTCGTGCAGCGTCGTGATCCGCAGCTGCCCCACCTCGCCGAAGTCGACGACGCGGCGCGGGTCCTTCTTGTCGACGACCGCCATCGTCACCTCGGGGTAGTGCGGCACGTACGGCAGCAGGTCCTCGTCCGGTCCCGCGCCGAGCCGCGCGGGCAGCCCCACGGCGTTCCCCAGCGCGTTCCCGTACGAGGTGCCGATGACGCCGCCGTCCAGCGCCGCCACGAACTCCCGGTACATGGACGGCATCACCTGCGTGCCCTCCAGCGCGATGCCGTCCAGCGCGGCCACCAGCTCGGGGCGCTGCCGTACGAGCACCTGGAGCAGCGCGGGCGTCGTCTCCAGGTAGTGGACGCGGGTGCTCTCCAGCACGTCCGTCATCTGCCGGACCACGTGCCCGACGTAGCGGTTGACCTCGGCCAGCCGCCCGTCCCGGATCAACTCCCTGATCCAGCGCGGGTCGACGTCCACCGCGTACACCAGCGACGCGTGCAGGCTCGCCGTCCGCCCGGCGCTCTCGCCCACCGGGTGCGGCCCGCTCGGCATCGCGTGCAGCCAGGTGCGGCCCTCCGCGAACCCGGCGCTCCGCAGCGCGAACCGGCGCCACGCGGCCTGCTGCGCGAGCATCGCCCCGGTGTGGAACAGGCGGCACGGCGCACCCGTCGTACCCCCCGTCTCGTACACCCGGCCGGACAGCGGGCGCGGTACGTTCCGCGGCAGCAGGTCGACGGGGTCGGTCTTGCGCAGGGCCTCCAGCGCGAACGGGCCGAACTGCTCCAGCCCGTCGTAGCCGGTGATCTCCAACGGGTCGAAGCCGAGGGTCGGCAGCCGCTCCAGCCAGAACGGGCTGCCCTGCTCCGGGTCGAAGTGGCGCGCGAGGACCCGGCGGGTCCAGGCGTCGAGGTCCGCGGAGAGTCCGGGCGCCGCCGCCGGGCCGGGGCCACCCGGGCCGCCGGTGTCTCCCGGGCCGCCGGGAACTGCCGCCGCGTCAGGTGTGCCGGGGGGTGCGGCGGCTGCGGGTGCGCCGTCCGACGACTCCGTGCTCGACATCGCCACGTCCTTTCACCCCACTCCGCGTACGGCGGCCGCCGTACGTGCCGGTGGGTCGGGTCGGTCGGAGGGGCAACCGCGCGGTCCGTACGCCCCCGCCGGGGCCGGTCGCGTACGCCTGCGCGGGAGCGGTGTGCCCGCCGACCCGGGACGGCCCGGCGGGGACACGCGGGTGCCGGGGTGCCGCCGCCGAGGCGAGCACGGGGGAAGCTCGCCGGCCGCGACGTCTCCTCCGGCCGGGTCCCATCCTTCCGTAGGGCTACTGGGGAAAACCCCACACCCGCGCGGAAGTTGATCGGCGCCGCCACTTAACCGGACGGCAACACGCTCGTTGTCAGATTCTTCCATTCGAGAGGTTGAGCTGTGGCCGCCGCTGACTAAGCTGTGCGCAGATGCCCAACAAGTAGGTAGGACGCCGGGGCTACCGGCCGGTCACCTGACGGGGGGTATCGCGCGGCTCAAGTGATGCGTGTATCCGCTTGGGGAAGCGCTTGCAATGCGGATCGGCTGCCTCTTCAATGGGCAGCCAGCGAGGGTACGACCCGACCAAGTCGTACACGGCCATTCGTTGCCGAAGCGGGGGATTCAGCGTGCAGAACGGACACACCAACCAAGGCATAATCCACGTCCTTGGCGGTCCGGCGCGTACGCACGCCGGATGGCCGGGGAGCCGGGGCGTCGAAGCGGGCCAGGCCGGGACGGGTCCGGTCCGCCGTGAGTCACGGGACGTGTCCTCCCTCACACCGCCCACCACCGCCGGGGGCAAGTGGCTCGGCGCGCGCGTCGAGATCGCCGCCGAAGGGCTGTGGGCGGTGGCCCTCGGGGAGAACATCGAACGGATGGGCGCCTCCGTGGAGACCGCCATCCCGCACCTGGGCCTCTCCGAGTCCCGCCTGCTGCACGCCGCCGAGTGGCAGAAGGTGCACACCGCCCGCCGTGCCGACCGCGGCAAGCTCGCCACCCAGATGTGGGTGCGCAAGGACGCCGCGCTCCAACTGCTCGGCTACGGGCTGGAGGTGGACCCCGGCTGCATCGACGCCAGCCACTCCGGGGACCGCGGCCGGGTCCGCCTGGAGCACCCCGACGGCGTCGTCTCCTCCGTGCACGTCACGGACGTACGACTGAGCGACGACCACGTCTGCGCCATAGCGACCTGGCACCGCCCGGAAGAGGTCCGGTACTGGGGCGACGACCCCGCCCGCGCGGGCCTGGACACGTCGCTGAAGAACTGGGCCGCCGTCTGAACGCACCCGGTACCGGTGACGACCTGACGACCGCGACCGTGGAAACGGTCGGACGCGCGTAGAGATGGAAGACGTTGGTGAGGTCGTCAGGTGCCGCCCGGTCGGGCCGTACGGTTCGCCGGTCCCAGCGGGGAACTCAGCTGCTCCCAGGCGAGGGCGGCGTAGCGGTACGCCTGCGCCTGCTGGAACAGGCCCGCCGCGCGCACCCGGCAGTCACGCGCCTCGGCCGCCAGCCCGGACTCCGCGAGGACCAGCCCCGCCGACAGCAGACTGGCACCCAGGCTGTGCGCCCGTACGTCGTCCCGGTCGCGCAGCACGCGCCGCGCCAGCTCCACCGCCGCCTCCGTACGGCCCTCCGTGTGCGCGCAGACCGCGTCGGCCGCGATCAGCCAGTGCGGCACCTCGGTCATGCTGACGAACCACATCATCTGCCGCGCGCGCTCCAACGACTCGCGTGCCGCGGCGGCGTCACCGCGGCTCAGCAGCGTCATGTTCGCGTACAGCACCGTCGTACGGCCCCACAGCTCCGGGTCCTCGATCGGCTTCAGCCGGGCGACCGACGCGGCGACGACCTCGATGGCCTCCTCGTAACGGCCCTCCTCGCGCAGGACCAGCGCCTGGTAGAGCCGGACGGAACCGAGCAGCGGCGAGAACGCCGTCTGCGCGCCGCCCTCCGTCGGGTCGAGGTCCGCGACCCAGCTGACGTTCCCCGTCCAGTAGCAGCAGCGGACCATCGCCTCCAGCGCCCGCAGCCTGCTCACCCGGCCCGAGGGCGCCGCGAGGTACGCCGCGTGCGCGTGCCGCAGCGCGTCACCGACGCGGCCGGTGCGCTCCAGCACGTCGGCGGTGGTGATCTGGACGCGCTGCCACAGCTCCGGCTTCTCCGCCGCGTCCAGGTTGCCGAGGAGCGACTCCAGGGACTCCAGCGACTCGCTCGTGCGCCCCAGCTCGCGCAGGATCTCCGCCACCGACAGCCGCGACTCCAGCAGCACGTCCTGGTGCTGCGCGGCCGAGTCGTTCTCCAGCACGGCGGTGAAGTGCTTCAGCGCGCCCTCGGGGTCGCCGTTCTCCCACTGCTTGCGCGCCTGCACGAAGCGGCTGACCAGGTCGACCCGGCGGACGTCGAGGCTCAGCGTGGGCCGCGCGGTCTGCGGCTCCGGCTCCTCGACCTCCTCCAGCAGATCCCGTACGGGCACGCCGAGCCGGTGCGACAGCACGCGCAGGACGTCCTCGCTCGGGACCCGCTTGCCGTGCTCCACGAGGGAGACGTAGCTGGGCGAGATGTCGGCTCCGGCGAGCTCCGTCTGGGAGAGCCCGGTTCTCAACCGGGCTTGTCTGATGCGGTGTCCTACACCTGGCCGGCGAGTCAAAGCGGTCATTCCTTCGTGGTGAGGGCGTGCTTTCACGTGTCACGTGCGGATTTGACGTCTGGACGCTCCCGATTGTGACACCAGTGTACGGCGCGTATTCGTTCTGTGACTCATAGTTGACTGCAATCGTCGTGCAGCGCGGAAGATCACGCGCCTGTTGAAGATCCCCCCTTCGGCCAGGTAAACGGATCATGGCAGACACGAGACGGGCGCCGCGAGCGGAAGTGTGCCCTGCAATCGGGGACCCACGGAAATTGTGGGTAATCGACTAGCGGCTGAGTTTTTTCGTCACGTCCGCGCCGCCCGCCCCCCTGCGCCGCCGGTGCCACCGCCCGCGCGGGAGCGCCGCCACCGCCCCGCCGGTCCCGGCCCGTCGGGCCCGCCGCGGGCGGCGATACGCTGCGTGCGGGCCGCCCGGTGCCGGGGGAGCGACGGCGTCGAGGGAGCCGTGGAGCCGTGGGGAGAAGCATGCGCGAGGAGCTGTCCCGTCTCCTGGAGGACCACCCGGTCGTCGCGACCGTGAAGGACGACGACGACCTGCGGGCCGTGCTGCGCTCCGACCGCGCGGTGGTCTTCCTCCTCTACGGCACGCTGATGAACCTCCCCGACCTGGTCGCCCGGCTCAAGACGCACGGCAAGACCGTGCTGGTCAACGTGGACCTGCTGGAGGGTTTCGGCGGCAAGGAGGTCGTCGTCCGCTACGTACGGGAGCGGGCCGGGGCGGACGGCGTGCTCTCCGCCAAGGCGCACCTGGTGCGGGCCGCCCGTGAGCTGGGGATCTTCGCGGTGCACCGGTTCTTCCTCATCGACTCCCTGTCGTACCGGAAGCTGGCCGGGCAGGTACGGCAGTCGCGGGCCGACGCGGTGGAGATCCTGCCGGGCTGCATGCCGCGCGTCATCGGCTGGGTCGTCGCGGACATCGACGTGCCGCTCATCGCGGGCGGTCTGGTCTGCGACCGCGAGGACGTGTTCGCCGCGCTGGGGGCGGGGGCGGCCGCGGTGGCGTCCTCCAACCACGCGGTGTGGGAGATGTGATCCGGTGTGGAATGGGCGGGCTTGACACCCGTTACGGACGCGACCTAGCTTGATACGCGCGGTGTCCGTATACGTCACCGCGCCGACAATCGCATATCGGATCCGGATTCGACCGGAGTGGTTACTAGAGACCAGAGAACAGTAACTCCCCGCAGCGGGGGATTACTGTTCTTTTTTGTGCCCGGATATCCAGCCGCCTTCCCGTGGCCCAGGCTGTGCTCACCGTGTACGCACCCATGACGTCGCTGGTCAAGGCCCTTTACCGGGCCGCTCCGGCACCCGTACGCACCTCCGCTGCGACGCCCGCCTTTCCCTGATCTTCCCGGGCACCACCCGGCCGAGCGACGAATGGGCAGCACCGATGGACATCACCGAGTTCTCCACCGGCTTCTTCTCCCTGAAGGGCAGGAACGCGATCGTCACGGGCGGCAACTCCGGTCTCGGACAGGCGTTCACCGTGGCACTCGCCAAGGCCGGGGCCGACGTGTACGTGCCGAGCGCCGCGCCCGACGACGGCACCACCGCGGAGCTGGTCGTGGCGGAGGGGCGCCGGATGGAGTTCGTCGCCTGCGACCTCACCGAGCCCGGCGTACCGCGGCGGATCGTGGACGGCTGCGTGGAGACGCTCGGCTCGGTGGACATCCTGGTGAACTCGGCCGGGGTCTGCCGGCTGGCGCCCGTGGCGGACTTCGGCCGCGCGGAGTGGGACCCGATGCTGGACGTGAACCTGACGGCGCCGTTCGAGCTGAGCCGCGAGGCGATGCGGCACATGGTCGCGCGGCGCTCCGGCAAGATCATCAACGTCGCGTCGCTGTTCTCGTTCCTCGGCGGCCAGTGGTCGCCCGCGTACGCCGCGACGAAGCACGCCGTGACCGGCTTCACCAAGGCGTACTGCGACGAGCTGGCGCAGTACAACGTCCAGGTCAACGCCATCGCGCCGGGCTACTTCGCGACCCCGATCACCGCCGCGACCCGCGCGGACCCCGAGGCCGCCCGCCGCGTCCTCGACCACATCCCCGCGGGCCGCTGGGGGACGCGGCGGACCTGATGGGCACCGTCGTCTTCCTCGCGAGCCGCGCGTCCGACTACGTCAACGGGCACACCCTCCCCGTCGACGGCGGCTACCTGGTCCGCTGACCCGCGTTCGTACGCCCGAGCCCGTACGTCCCAGCCCGTACGCCCGCGTCGTACGCCACCCGCACCCCGCCACCGCACACACCGCACCCCGAAGGAAGAACCCCATGGCCAAGTCCCTCTCCCCGCTCGGCCGCGCGGAGATCGTCGCCCGCCTCACGGAGCTGGTCGGCGCCGAGCGCGTCGTCACCGACGAGCGGCAGCTGCGGGAGGCGAGCGTCGACCGCTTCCGGAAGTACACGGCCGTCCACGGCATCTTCGACGGCCCGTTCCCCGCGGCCATCGTGAACGCCGCCTCCACCGAGGACGTCTCCCGCGTGCTGGCGTTCGCGAACGAGAACCGGATCAACGTCGTGCCGCGCACCGGCCGTACCGCCACCGAGGGCGGCCTGGAGACGGCGGTCGCGGACACCGTCGTCCTCGACGGCTCCGGGCTGGACACGATCGTCTCCATCGACACCGAGAACATGCAGGCCACCGTCGGCTGCGGGGTCGGCCTCCAGACCCTGGAGGACGCCCTGCGCGCGCGGGGGTTCACCACCGGCCACTCGCCGCAGTCGAAGCCGCTCGCGCAGTACGGCGGCCTGGTCGCGACCCGTTCCATCGGGCAGCTGTCGACGCTGTACGGCGCCATCGAGGACATGGTCGTCGGCCTGGAGGCGGTCTTCCCGGACGGCACCGTGTCCCGGATCAAGAACGTGCCCCGCCGCGCCGCCGGTCCGGACATCCGGCACGTCGTCATCGGCAACGAGGGCGCGCTCTGCTACGTCACCGAGGTCACCGTCCGGATCTTCCGGCACCTGCCGGAGAACAACGAGTTCCACGGTTTCCTCGTCGACGACATGGCGACCGGTATCGCCGTCGTCCGCGAGGTCGTCACCGGCGGCTTCCGCCCCTCCGTCGTACGCGTCTACTCCCCGGACGACGCCCGCCAGCACTTCGCCCACTTCCACGAGGGCAAGTGCGTCGTCGTGTTCGTCGCCGAGGGCCCCAAGGGCATCGTCCGCGCCACCAGCGAGGAGATCGAGCGGGTCGTCGCCGGGCACGCGCACGTACGGGTCGACCCGGCGCTGATCGAGGAGTGGTTCGGGAACCTCAACTGGGGCCCGGACAAGATCGAGGCCGAGAAGCGGGTGATGCGCGAGGAGGCGCACCTCGGCTACACCACGGAGGTCTCCGTCGACTGGTCGCGCACGGTCGCGCTGTACGACAGCGTGATGGCGCGCGTACGCGACGAGTTCCCCGCCCACGGCGACCTCACCCTGCTCGGCGCGCACTCCTCGCACAGCTACCAGACGGGCACGAACCTCTACTTCGTCTACGACTACCGCATCGACTGCGCTCCCCGCGAGGAGATCGAGAAGTACCACAAGCCCCTCAACGCGATCATCGTCGAGGAGGCGCTGAAGGCCGGGGGCTCGATGGTCCACCACCACGGCGTCGGCAAGTACCGGGCGCCGTGGGCGGCGGAGGAGCACGGCAGCGCCTGGCACATCCTCACCACGCTGAAGGCGGCGTTCGACCCGAACGGGATCATGAACGGCGGGACGATCTTCCCGCTCGACTCCTGACCGTGCCACCGTTCCCGCGTCACCCTTCCCGCACCACCGACCCGGAGTGGGCATGACTCGCTACCTCATCGGCATCGACAACGGCTCGCAGAGCACCAAGGTGACCGTCTTCGACGCGCGCGGGCGCGCCGTGTGCGCGGGGCGGCAGGCGCTGCGCCCGTACGACACCCCGCGGCCCGGCGTCGTCGAGCACCCGGACGACGACCTGTGGGCGTCCGTCGGGGAGGCGAGCAGGCGGGCGATGGCGGCGTTCCCCGGTGACCCCGCCGACATCGTGGGCGTCGGCCTGTGCACGATCCGGTTCTGCCGGGCGGTGCTGGCGGAGGACGGGTCGCTGGCGCAGCCGGTGATGAGCTGGATGGACGACCGCGTCTCCCGCCCGTACGAGCACACCGACCCGCGCGCCCGCTGGGTGACGACCTCGTCCGGCTACGTCACGCACCGCATGACGGGCGAGTTCCGCGACACCGCCGCCAACTACGCGGGCGTGTGGCCGCTGGACCCCGACACCTGGGCCTGGACGGAGGACGAGGAGGCGCGCGCCCGTACGGGGATGCCGCGCGCGATGCTGTTCGACCTGGTGTCGCCGGGCGACGTGCTGGGCCGGGTCACCGCGGCCGCCGCCCGGCACACCGGCCTCCCGGAGGGCCTGCCGGTGGTGGCGACCGCCAACGACAAGGCGGTGGAGGCGCTCGGCTGCGGCCTCCGCGACTCCGGCACGCTGCTGGTCTCCCTCGGCACGTACGTCGCGGGCATGACCACCGGCCCCCGCCACCTGCCCGACGCCACCGGCCTGTGGACCAACTACGCCTGCCGGCCGGGCGCTTACCTGTACGAGTCGGGCGGGGTGCGGCGCGGCATGTGGACGGTGAGCTGGGTGCGCGACCTGCTCGGGGAGGACGCCCGTACGGGCGCGCGGGAGGCCGGGCTGTCGGTGGAGGACTGGCTCAACGAGCGGGCGGCGGAGGTGCCGCCGGGCTGCGACGGGCTGATGACGGTCCTCGACTGGCTGGCGCCGACGGACGCGCCGTACCGCAAGGGCGGCATGTTCGGCTTCGACGGGCGGCAGGGGCCGTTCCACCTGTACCGCTCGGTGCTGGAGGCGTTGGCGCTCACCCTGCACGACGCGGCGGGCACGATGGCGGCGGAGCTGGGCACCTCGTTCACGCGCACCGTCCTGTCGGGGGGCGGCGCCGGTTCCGACCTGATGATGCGGATCTTCGCGGACGTCTTCGGCGTCCCCGCCCACCGCGCCGGGGTCACCGACGCGGCCGGTCTGGGCGCGGCCCTCTGCGCGGCGGTCGGCCTGGGCACGTACCCGGACTTCGACGCGGCGACCGACGCGATGGTCCGCCCCGGCCGGGTCTTCGCACCCGACCCCGGGAACCAGGCGGTGTACGCGGGGCTGGCCGAGGTGTACGGGCGCATCCGGGAGCGTACGGACCCGCTGTACCGGGAGTCGTACGCGCTGTTCGGCTGACGCGCTTCGGCCGACGCGGCTCAGAGGTGCCGGGGGTTCAGGGGACGGTCTGGGTGCCGATGACGGACAGCAGCCGCAGCTTCTCGTAGCTCTCGCTGCCGGGGGCGGCGGTGTAGACGAGCAGGCAGTGGGACTGCTCCGGGTCGAGCAGCGTCTGGCAGTCCAGCTCCAGCGCGCCGACCTCGGGGTGCAGGAACCGCTTCCGGTGGCGCGGGCGTACGCCGACCTCGTGGCGCTCCCACAGCGTCCGGAACTCCTCGCTCCGCTCCCGTAGCAGCTCGGCGTAGCGCGCGGCGGGCGAGCCGGGGCCGCGCAGCGCGACGACCCCGCGCAGCCCGGACGCGAACACCCGCGACAGCAGCGGATGGTCGGCGGGCGCGTACCGGGCGCGGGTGGCCGGGTCGGTGAACCAGCGGTAGCCGATGCTGCGTTCGGGCCCGGTCCAGCCGGTCGTGTCCCCGGTCAGCGCCACCCCGAGCGGCGTCTGCCGCAGCGTCTCGCCCAGCTCCGTGACGATCTCCGCGGGGGTGTCGGCCAGCCGGTCGAGGATGCGCAGCAGGCCGGGGCTGATGTGCTCGCTGGCCGCGCCCCGTACCGGCGGCGCCTGCCCGGCCAGCCGGAACAGGTGGTCCCGCTCCTCCGGGGACAGACGCAACCCCTGCGCCATCGACGCGATCATCCGCGCCGACGGCTGCGGGCCGCGCTCCCGTTCCAGCCGCGCGTAGTAGTCCGTCGACATGTGGCAGAGCGCGGCCACCTCCTCCCGGCGCAACCCGCCCGTCCTGCGCCGCCGCCCGCGCGGCAGACCCACGTCCTCCGGCTGGAGCAGCTCACGGCGGTGCCGCAGGAACGCGGCGAGCCCGGCCCGGTCGATCTCCACCTGTCTCCTCCGTACGTCCGCCGGGGCCGTCCCCGTGCTGCCCCCTTTCTACCGCCGCTGCCCGCGCGCAGCCACGGACCGCCGATCCCCCCGTACGGCCCACCGCCGCCGTACGCGTATCGGGCCGATCCCCCCGTGCGGCGCCGGGCGCGGACCCCGTATCAGCGGATCGGCAGTCCCTGGAGGGGACCGGCCGCACGCGTCATCGTGGAGGGGACGACACGACGAGGGAGACAGCACATGCCACGCGGAGACATCGACATCACCGTCCCGGACCTGGCCGGGAAACGCGCCGTCGTCACCGGCGGGAGCGACGGCATCGGACTCGGCATCGCGACCCGGCTGGCCGCCGCGGGCGCGGAGGTCGTCCTCCCCGTACGCAACCCCGACAAGGGCGAGGCGGCGCTCGCCGCCGTACGGGCGCGGGCCCCGCACGCCGACGTGTCGCTGCGCGCGCTCGACCTGTCCTCGCTCGCCTCCGTCGCGGCGCTCGGCGCGACCCTGCGGGACGAGGCCAGGCCCGTGCACCTCCTGATCAACAACGCCGGGGTGATGACCCCGCCCGACCGGCAGACGACCGCCGACGGCTTCGAGTTGCAGTTCGGCACGAACCACCTCGGGCACTTCGCCCTCGTCCACCACCTGCTGCCGCTGCTGCGCGCGGGCCGCGCCCGGGTCACCTCGCAGCTGAGCGTCGCCGCCAACAGCCACTCCATCCACTGGGACGACCTCAACTGGGAGCGCTCGTACGACGGCCGCCACGCGTACAGCCAGTCGAAGATCGCGCTCGGCCTCTTCGCGCTGGAGCTGGACCGGCGCAGCCGCGTCGGCGACTGGGGCGTCACCAGCACCCTCTGCCACCCCGGGATCGCCCCGACGAGCCTGCTCGCCGCCCGACCGGAACTGCGCCGCGACAAGGACACCACGGGGGTGCGCGTGATCCGCGCGCTGTCCGCGCGGGGCGTACTCGTGGGGACCGTACGGACCGCGCAGCTGCCCGCGCTGTACGCCGCCACCTCGCCCGACGCCGTACCCGGCCGCTTCTACGGGCCCGCCGGGCCCGGGCACATGGGCGGTCCGCCCGCGGAGCAGAAGCTGTACGGGCGGCTGCGCGACGCCGAGGAGGCGCGGCGGGTCTGGCGGGTGTCCGAGGAGCTGTGCGGGGTCCTCACCGGCTGACCCCGTCGTCCGCGCGCGCGGACGCCGGAAACCGCGCGCGGAAACGCGGCACCTCCGCGCGGAACGACCACCCCCGCGCGCGCCGACGAGCCGCGTCCCTCCGCGCGGAACGGTGCCACTGTCCGCGCGGAACGGCCCCACCGTGCGCGGAAACGGCGGCACCGCGCGCGCGGACGCCGGGACGCTCCCGCACGGTGGGACGGAAACCGGGTGACGCGGGGCCGTACGGCGTGCGCAGAATGCCCGCCATGGACCGCGCACGGATCAGTTCCCTCGCCCACGCCGACCACCCCGTCGCCGCGCCACTGGGCGACGACTCCGTACGGGCCCTGTTGGACCGCGCGTCGCCGGACGGGCCGGGGCGGGTGCTCGACCTCGGGTGCGGCACCGGCGTCTGGCTGACCCGCGCGCTCGCGGACCGGCCCGGACTCCGCGCCGACGGCGTCGACCACGACCCCGGTTCCGTCGCCGCCGCCACCCGCGCCGCCGACGCGGCGGGGCTCGGCGACCGCGTCGCCTTCCACACGGGCGACGCCTCCGCAGCCCGCTTCCCGTACCGGCACGACCTGGTGCTGTGCGTCGGCGCGACGCACGCGTTCGGCGGCCTGCTGCCCACCCTGCGGGCCGCCCGCGAACACCTCGCGCCGGGCGGCGCCGTGCTCGTCGGGGACGGCTTCTGGGAGCGCCCGCCCGGCCGGGCCACCCTGGACGCCGGGTTCGCCGCCGACGAGTACGACGACCTGGCGACGACCGTCGACCGGGTCGTGGCCGAGGGCTGGCTCCCGGTCCACGGGCACGTCAGCACCCTCCGCGAGTGGGACGACTACGAGTGGTCCTGGACGGGCGCGCTCACCCGCTGGGCCCTGGACCGCCCCGAACACCCCGACCACGACGAGGTGCTCCGCGCCGCGACCGGGCACCGCGACGCGTGGCTGCACGGCTACCGGGGCACGCTCGGCTTCGTCACGCTCCTGCTGCGCCGGGCCCCGGAGCCCCGTGATCCGACGTAGGCGGTGTCCGGGCGACGCCCGCACCACCGGGGTGCCCGGCCCGCGCGTACACTCACCGGCACGTCGCCGGTGGCCGCGGCGGAGACCGGGGGGAGGGCCACTGCCCGTGCACGACCACGACGGCGCCCGCGACGAGGGCGCCCCGGACGACGGCGTCGACCCGCCCGGCTGGGGCCCGCCACCCGTACGCCCGCTGCCCCTGCGGCTGTCGCTCGTCGTCCCGACCCTGGCGTTCCTGCCCCTGTGGTGGGTGGTCTGGCTCCTGCTGGCGGCCTTCTTCCTCTGCCTGGCGCCGTTCGCCCAGCTCGTCGTCCACCTGATGCCGCGTACGGAGAACGGCGCCGTACGGCTGCTCGACGCCACGCTGGGCCGGGTGCCGTTCCTCCCGCTGTGGTGCGTGACCCCGGTCGCGCTCGTACGGGAGGGGGACACGGCCTACTACCGGGCGCGCGTGGAGCGGCGGATCGCGCGGCGGACCCGGCGGGTGGCGACCGCGACGCACGCCCGCGAGCACCACCGCGAACTGGACCTGGGCGTCCACCACTTCCGCGGCGCGGGCGCGGGCCACGTCCTGCGCGTCGCCCGGCCGCGCGGCTGGGACCTCCACCCCGTGCTGCGTTCGCACCCCCGGCGGCGGCTGCGCCTCCGCCACGACGGCCGCCCGCGCCCCGGGGACACGGCGTAGCCGCCGCGCGTCCCCTCCGCCGGGTGCGGGCGGCGGTCGTGGGCCTGACCGGAGCGCGGATCGGGCCGTGCCGGGAAGACGTAGCATCGTCGCCGACGTGGCGAGGTGAAGGCCGTCGCCCGCTGACGAGGCGGTGTGAGACGTGAAACAGAAGAAGCCTTGGACGATCCAGTGGCACATCGCCGCGGACGGCACGGTGATCAAGCAGCGGTCTCGGGGGAGCGCGGAGCACGAACAGCTGTTCCAGGAGTTCGCGACGACGCGGACGCCGGAGATCGAGCAACTCGACGCCATGGAGGAGGAACGGCTCCGTGCCAGCGCCTCCGGCGAGCGGAGGGCCCGGGCCCTGCTCCACCTGACCTACGTGGCTCTCGCGGGGCTCGCGGTCGGGGTCGTGTCCACCGTGGTCGGCATGGATACCGGGTTCTTGACGCTGGGGTCGCTCGCCGTCGTCGTTCTCCTCGGGCTCAGCACGGGTCTCCTCATACGGGCATCGATGAGTGGGTATCAGCGCGCCCACCGGGAAGTCGGGTTCGCGTCGTCGGGGGGCGTCACGGTCGCCGCCCGCGAGGCCCGCACGATGATCAGCGATCCACGTGCCGTCTCCGGCCGGGAGTTCGCCGCCGTCCGGGCCTGACGGCCGCCGCGTGCGGTGACCAGAGGGCCCCGGGCCGCTCAAGTGCCGGGCCGTGGCGCCCGGTTAAGCGGTGCCCCGGTGCCCCGCGCGCCGGCGTACGCGGAACCAGCGTCGAGGGATGTGCTCCGGGGCGTCTCAGGACGCCGTGTCACCGGGGTCGACGAGCCCGGTGCGGTAGGCGATGACGACGAGCTGCGCCCGGTCCCGCGCGTCCAGTTTCGTCATGGCGCGCTGCACGTGGGCCCGTACGGTGAACGGGCTGAGGAACATCCGCTCGGCGATCTCCTGGTTGGACAGCCCGGTCGCGACCAGGGCCACCATCTCGCGCTCGCGCGGGGTGAGTACGGCGAGGCGGTCGGGGTGGTGCGGCGAGCCGGAGCGGTCCGGCGTCGCCAGGAAGCGGGTGACCAGGGACCGGGTCGCGGCGGGGGAGAGGAGGGTGTCGCCGTCCGCGATGGTGCGTACGGCGGCCAGCAGGTCCTCGGCCCCGATGCCCTTGCCGATGAAGCCCCCGGCACCCGCGCGCAGCGCCTGCGCGACGTACTCGTCCGTCTCGTACGTGGTGAGGATCAGGATGCGTACGGCGTGCAGCTCCGGGTCCGCGCAGATCCGCGCGGTGGCGTCGAGGCCGTCGACGTCGGGCATGCTGATGTCCATCACCACCACGTCCGGGCGCAGCGCGCGGGTCAGCCGCACCGCCTCGGCGCCGTCGGCGGCCTCCCCGACGACGGTGAGGTCGTCGGCGCTGTCGAGGAGCATCCGGAACGCGCCGCGCAACAGCGCCTGGTCGTCCGCGAGAAGTACGCGCAGCGTCACACCGCACCTCCGTCGGCGGGTACTCCGGGGGCGGGGGCCGTGGGCGACGGCGCTTCGGCCGGTGTCCCGTCCACGGGTGGGGCGGGCAGCTCGCTGGACACCAGGAAGCCGCCTTCGGGGCGGCTTCCGGCGGAGAGTCGGCCGCCGATGGCGGAGGCGCGTTCGCGCATGCCGATCAGGCCGTAACCGGGGGCGCGTTCGCCCATCGCGGGCGTCACCGGCACACCGCCACCGGCTCCCGTACCGCCCGTTCCCGTCAGGCCCGCTCCCGTACGGTTGCCCGCGCCGTCGTCGGACACGGTGACGGCCACCCGGTCCCGGCCCCAGACGAGACCGACCCGGGCGGTGCCGGTCCCGGCGTGCTTGGCCACGTTGGTCAGCGCCTCCTGCACGATGCGGTACGCGGTCAGGTCCACGCCCGGCGCCAACGGGCGGGGCGTGCCCTCCTCGTCGACCGCGACGTCGAGCCCCGCGCGCCGGAACGACGCCAGGAGCGTGGGCAGCCGCGCCAGCCCCGGCGGCGGGCCCGCGGGCGCGGCCGTGTCCCCGGTCTGGCGCAGCAGCCCGACGGTGGCCCGCAGGTCGTCGAGGGCGTCCCCGGTCGTACGGACCAGCTCCCGCAGGCTCTGCCGGGCCTGCTCCGGGCGGGCGTCGAAGAGGTGGGAGGCCACGCTGGCCTGCGCGTTGGCGAGGGTGATCTGGTGGGCCACCGCGTCGTGCAGGTCCCGCGCGATGCGTACCCGCTCCTCGCCCACCCGCTGCCGCGCCTCGCTGTCCCGGGTCTCCTCGGCGCGCTGGGCCCGTTCCTCCACGGCGGCGACGTACGCGCGCCGGTGGTGCGTGGAACGCCCCAGTACGCCCGCCACCAGCGGGAACGCCGCCACCGTGGCCATCCGGCTGGTGTCCTGCCAGGAGTCGGCCTCGAAGAAGGGCACCGACGCGACCAGCAGCACCGCGGCGGCGAACGACACGGTGCCCGCCGCCCGCCGTTCGGTGCGCGCGGTGAGGGCGCAGGAGTAGGCGGCGACCACGGCCGGGGCCACGATCAGCGGGTTCGGCAGCAGGCCCAGGACCGGCAGCAGCAGCCCGCACACCGTCGTGGCCGCCAGCGTCGCCAGCGGGGCGCGGTGCCGCGCGGGCAGCACGGCGCAGGACACCGTCGCGAGGACGTACGCCACCACGGGTGGCGGTGCCACCGTGTCGTCGTTCCCGACCCCGACCCCGACCACGCCGCCGAGCAGGCAGAGCGTGAACGCCACCGCCGTGACGACCGCTTCGCGCCGCCACCGTCCCTGCGGCAGGGGAGCCAGGTGCGACAGGGGAGCACCGTCACCCGTGTCCGTCATGGTGGGTCAGCGCCTGTCGAGGGGGAGCAGCGGCACGGTCGCGTCCGACCCGTACGTCGTCCCGGCGTCGGGCGTTCCGGCGGTGGGCCCGGAGGTGGGGCCCGCGGCGGCGGTACGGCTCAGCTCCTCGCCACGGCTCAGTGCCTCGCCCTCGATGTCGACGTTCGGCAGCACGCGGTCCAGGATACGGGGCAGCCACCAGGCCCGGTCGCGGAGCAGCGCCAGCACGGCGGGCGCGATCGCCATGCGGACGACGAAGGCGTCGAACGCGACGGCGGACGCCAGGCCGACGCCCATCGTCTGGATCGTCGGGCTGCTCATCCCGATGAACCCGGCGAACACGCTGACCATGATCACCGCCGCCGCGGCCACCACCCGCCCGCTGTGCCGGAAGCCGCTGACGACTGCCTCCTCGGGGGTCGCGCCGTGCACGTACGTCTCCCGCATGCGCGTCAGCAGGAACACCTCGTAGTCCATCGCGAGGCCGAAGACGATGCCGATGACCAGGATCGGCATCAGCGACATCACCGGGCCGGTCTGCTCGATCCCGACCAGGTCCGCCGCCCAGCCCCACTGGAAGACCGCGACGAGCACGCCGAACGCGGCACCCACCGACAGCAGGAAGCCGAGCGCGGCCTTGACCGGCACCAGTACGGAGCGGAAGACCGCCGTCAGCAGCAGCACCGCCAGGCCGATGACCACGGTGAGATAGGGGAGCAGGGCGTCGGACATGGCTTCGGAGATGTCGATGTTCATCGCGGTGGTGCCGGTCACCAGGACGGTGGCGCCGGTGTCGGCCTCGACGCGGGGGACGGTGTCCCGCAGCGCGTTCACCAGGTCCTTCGTCTCGCCGCTGTTCGGCGCGGTCTCCGGTACGGCGGTGAGCAGGGCGGTGTCCCCGCTGCGGCTGACGGTGGGTTCGCCGACGGACGCGACGCCGTCCACACCCCGTACCGTCTCGGCGACCCGGTCCGCGGCGCCACGCGCGCCGCCGGACCTCGGCGTGTCCACGACCACGGTCAGGGGGCCGTTGAAGCCGGGCCCGAAACCGTCCGACAGCAGGTCGTACGCGCGCCGCTGCGTCGTCTCGGTCGACTTGGACTCGTCGCCGGGCAGGCCGAGTTCGAGGCTGAGGGCCGGTACGGCGACGGCGCCGAGGCCGAGTCCGGCGGCCAGCAGCACGGGCACCGGGCGGCGCAGCACGAACCGCGCCCAGCGGACGGCGAGCCCCGGCCGTTCCACCCCGGTACCGGCACCGGTCCCCGGCGCGCGGTGCTGGGGCGGGACGCCGCGCCGGGTGCCCTTCCGCTCGGCGCGGGACAGCACCCGCGGGCCGAGGAAGCCGAACAGCGCGGGCACCAGCGTCAGCGCGACGAGCACGGCGAGACCCACGGCGCCCGCCCCGCCCAGACCGATCCGGGTCAGCTCCGGGATGCCGACGACGCCGAGCCCGACGAGGGCGATGAAGACGGTGGCCCCGGCGAAGACGACCGCCGACCCGGCGGTGCCCACCGCGTGCCCCGCGGCCTCCTCCGGGGCGCGGCCACGGGCGCGTTCGTCGCGGTAGCGGGAGGTGATGAAGAGGGCGTAGTCGATGCCGACGGCCAGGCCCAGCATCAGCGCCAGGATCGCGACCGTGGACGTCAGACCCAGCGGCACCGCCAGCGCGGTGACCAGGCCGAACGCGATGGCGACCCCGACGAGCGCGGTGAGCAGCGACAGCCCGGCCGCCGCCAGCGACCCGAGGGCGACGACCAGCACCACGGCGGCCACGGCCACGCCGACGATCTCCGTCGTACCGCCCGGCTCCTCCTCCACGTCCAGCGCCGAGCCGCCGACCTCGGCGGTGAGCCCCGTGTCGCGGGCCCGCTCGGCGGCCCGTTCCAGGGCGGACTTGGTGGGCGCGGTCAGGTCGGCGGTGTCGGCGTCGTAGGTGACCGTGGAGTACGCGACGGTGCCGTCCGCGCTGACGGCGTCCGTCTCGTACGGGTCGGTGACCGACGCGACCTGCCCGCCGCCCTCCAGCGAGCCGAGCGCGCCCCGTACGGCGGCCCGGTGCTCGCCCGCCGTCACCCGCTGCCCGTCGGGGGCGCGGAACACCAGACGGGCCTCGGCGCCCTGCGAGTTGGCCTCCGGGAAGCGCGCGTCGAGCAGGTCGAACGCCCGCTGCGACTCGGTGCCCGGCATGGCGAGGTCCTCCTCCTCCCCGGCGGGCGCCGTCGCGGCCGCGACGACCGCCAGCACCAGCGCGCCGAGCCACAGGCTGCCCACGAGGCGGCGACGGCGGAAGGCCCACCGTCCGATCCGGTAGAGGTACGTAGCCACCTGTCGATCACTCCAGACGCCGATGGGGAAGGGGGGGGGAGCGCGTGGTTCCCGCGCGGTCTCCCACACTTCCGTCCGGCACCCCGCAGGGCATCGTGCGCAGCCGCCGACCCGCTCTGGTGCGCCCGTACCAGCCGCCCGCGCCACCTGGTGCGTACGCACCAGAGGGGCACGCGTACGGGACCGGCGGCCGTACGGGGCCGGGCCCGTACGCCCGCCGGTACGCTTCCCGGGTGACGGAGCGCAGCGGGCGGCAGGACGGGCGGCGGCCCGCGAACGACGGGCCGCGCGCCGCCGCGCGCAACCGCGCCGCGCTGGTCGCCGCCGCCCGCGAGGTCTTCGCGGAACAGGGCCTGGCGGCCCCGCTGTCCGCGATCGCCCGCCGCGCCGGGGTCGGACAGGGCGTCCTCTACCGGCACTTCCCGGACCGCGCCGCCGCCGTCGCCGCCGTCCTGGAGGGGAACGTACGGCAGATCGAGCGGGCGGCCGACGAGGCGGACGCGACGTTCGCCGGCGTCCTCGGTGTGCTGACCTGGCACCTGACCGAGTCGGCGGGTTTCATCGGCCTGTTGGCCGCCGAGCGCCCGGGGGACCGTTCCGGCATCCGCGCGCACTCCCTCGCCCTCTCCGTACGGGTGCAACGCGCCCTGCGCAGGCACCTGCCCGACGCGCACCCGCTGAGCGGCGGGGAAGACCTGGGGCTGTCGGTCGCCATGGTGTCCGCCGCCGTCATCGGCGCCACCCGCGAGGAACGGGAGCACCGGGCGCTGGCCGCCTGGCGGCTGCTCGGCGTCGAGGTGGGCCCGGTGCGGGCGTGCGAGGGGCCCGAGGAGCACGACGTCTGAGGGTGGGGGCGGGTCAGCCGCCGTTGGACTGGCGGGTGCCCTCGGCGAGCGCGTCGAAGGCGTACAGGTAGCCGCCGGACGGGCCGCTCACCGTCACGTACGCCCGGGTGCCGCCGGGCGTGATCGCCACGTTCGTCGCGGACTCCAACCCCTTGGTGCCCGCCGGGAGTTCGACGGTCGCCAACCGCTTCCCGTACGGGTCGTACACGGCCATCGCCGCCCGCCCGTGCAGCCCCTGGTAGAGGTTGCCGTCCGCGTCCACGGCGATCGAGTCGGTCTGCGCGACGCCGCCGTCCACGCGGATCGCGGTGTGCCGGGAGGTGACGGCGCCCTTGTCGTCCAGCCGCAGGTACGAGACGCGGTTCTCGGTGAGTTCGCTGAACCACAGCCCGCGGTGGTCCGCGTCGAACGAGACGCCGTTCGGCGCCGCCAGCTCCCCGGCCAGCACGTCGGCCTGTTCGCCCGCGCGGTCGATCCGTACCACCCGCCCGTGCGCCTCGCCCTCGGACAGGCCGCGTGAGTCGCTGACGTAGAGGTTCCCGTCGCGGTCGAAGGCGATGTCGTCGGGGTTCATCCGCGCCCCGTCGACCTCGCCGGAGAAGAAGGTGCGCCGGTCGTCGCCGCCGGGCGCCAGGCTGACGATCTCGCCGTGCGCGAAGTCGCTCAGGTAGAGGCGTCCGTCGTACGGGCTGAACTGCGCCGACGTGTACGCCCCGCGGTCGTCCGTGTGGACCGCGCGGGACGTCCGCCGGTCCACGTCGACCCGCAGCACCTTGGGGGCGCCCGCGGGCGCGGTGACGTCCACGACGTACAGGCCGCCGTCCCGGCCGAACGTGGGTCCCTCCAGCAGCGTCATCCCGGTCGCCCCGTGCGGCCGGGTGAGCCGCATGACCCGCTCGGCCCGGAGCGTACGGGCGGCGGGCCCGGCCGCCGCCGTGTCGCCCGGCCCGGCGTGCGGCGCCGGGGCGTCCGCCGTCGCGGCGCGCTCCGTTCCGCAGCCGGTGAGGGTCAGGGCACCGAGCACCGCGAGGACGGCGAGGGGGCGGGCGGGGGGTCGCTGCATGGGGGGTCTCGCTCTCTTCGTACGCCCGGGGGTCGAGGGCCGGGCGTCGTACGCGGGTGGTCGGGGACCAACCGGACAGTGCTGTCCGGTAGTTGCTACCGTAGCCGACGGCCGCCGCCTCCGGGCGGCCCCACCGCCAGGAACGAGGCCCCGCATGACCACCCCCCGCACCCCGGAGCAGCCCGTGCGCACCACCCCGGACCCCCGTACGCCGGACCCGGCTCCCTGTACGCCCGACCCCGACGCGCTCGCCGCGCTGCGCCGCCGCTACCGGCACGAGCGGGAGCGCCGCGTACGGCCCGACGGGGCGGCCCAGTACCGGGACGCCGACGCCGGGTTCGGCTACTGGGCCGCCGACCCGTACACCGACGGGCCGCACGAACGCGCGCCCCTGCGCGACACCGTCGACGTCGCCGTCGTCGGCGGCGGGTTCGGCGGCATCCTCGCCGGGGCGCGCCTGCGGCAGCGCGGCGTCGCGCGCGTCCGCGTCATGGAGCGGGGCGGCGACTTCGGCGGCACCTGGTACTGGAACCGCTACCCGGGCGTCCACTGCGACATCGAGTCGCACGTCTACCTGCCGCTGCTCGACGAGACCGGCTACGTACCGGAGTGGAAGTACGCCCCCGGTGAGGAGATCCGCCGCCACGCTGTGCGTACGGCGCGGCAGTTCGACCTGTACGCGGACGCGCTGTTCTCCACCGAGGTCACCTCGCTCACCTGGGACGAGGCGTCCGAGACCTGGCTCGTACGCACGGACCGCGACGACGCCTTCCACGCCACGTACGTCGTCAACGCCACCGGCACCCTCACCGACCCGAAGCTGCCCGGCATCCCCGGCATCGAGGACTTCAAGGGCCACACGTTCCACACCTCCCGCTGGGACTACGCGTACACCGGCGGCACCCCCGAGGGCGGCATGACCGGCCTCGCGGACAAGCGCGTCGGCATCGTCGGCACGGGCGCCACCGGCGTCCAGGCCATCCCGATGCTGGCCCGCGACGCCGCGCACCTCTACGTCTTCCAACGCACGCCCTCCACCGTGGACGTACGCGGCAACCGCCGTACGACCGCCGCCGACGTCGGCGCCGACCGCGCGGGCTGGGCCCGGCGGCGGCGCGAGAACTACCTGCGGATCGTGTCCGGCGAGGACGTCGACGAGGACCTGGTGGCCGACCGGTGGACCGCGTCCGCGGGCCTGTTGGAGAAGCTGACGAGCTTCCGGCGCCCCGGCGGCGGTACGGGCTCCGCCGCGGCGGACCGGGCCGCATTCGAGGCGGCGTACGAGGCGGCCGACGCCGCCAAGATGGACGAACTGCGCGCCCGCGTCGCCCGTACCGTCACGGACGCGGGGACGGCGGAGCGGCTCCAGCCCTGGTACCGCTACGCCTGCAAGCGCCCCACCTTCTCCGACCTGTACTACCCGGCGTTCAACCGCGACAACGTGACCCTGGTCGACACCGCCGACACCCACGGCATCGAGCACGTCACCGCGCACGGCGTCACCGTCGGCGGCACCACGTACGCCCTGGACTGCCTGATCTTCGCCACCGGCTTCAACGTCGGCCGCTCCGGCCTCACTTCGGGACGCCTCCCCGTACGCGGCCGGGACGGCGTCCTGCTGCGGGACCGGTGGGCCGCGCGCGGACCGCGTACGCTGCACGGCCTCACCAGCCACGGCTTCCCCAACCTCATCCAGCTCGGCCCGCTCCAGAACGCCAGCAGCGTCAACTTCACCCACGTCCTGGACGAACAGGCCGTGCACGCCGCCGCCCTCGTCGCCGCCGCCGAGGCCGCGGACGCCCTGGTGGAACCGGCGCCGGAGGCGGAGGAGGCGTGGCTCGCCGTCCTGGCCGAGGACGCCCCCGACCACGAGTGGTTCCACGCCGAGTGCACCCCGGGCTACTACAACGCCGAGGGCCGGGGCCGCCCGAACGGCCCGACCTCGTACCCGCACGGCGCGGTCGCCTTCCACCGGCTCCTGGCGCGCTGGCGCGAGGAGTCCGTCACCGAGGCCCTCCACCCGCGCACGCACCCCCGCCCGACCTGACGCGGGCCGGGGGCCGGGCGCTGTGGCTGTGGCTGTGGCTGTGGCGAGACGGTGACGGACGGGAGGGCAACCCCCGGGGGGCCTCGGCCATCTCTGTCACCGAACCCGTTCCTGAACGCGAAGGAAATTGTGCATGAATGACGTGAAGAGCACGGCCGACGCCGACGGGCCGCAGCCCCGGCCCCGTCGTACGCGCCCCTCCCGCAGGACGGCCGCCCGTGCCGCGCTGCTGCTGACGGCGGGCGGTCTGACGGCGGGGATGCTGGCCGCGCAGACGGTGTACGCCGCGCCGGAGAAGCCGCGGCCCGCCGCGGAGGGGACCGCCGGGCAGCAGGCGGCGAAGAAGGCCGCGCACGAGGCCGACGCCTCCGAGGACCTCAACGGCGACGGCTACGCGGACCTCGTCAGCGGTGCCCCCGGCGCCACCGTCGGCGGCAAGTCGGCCGCGGGCTACGTGGTCGTCACGTACGGCTCCGCCGACGGCCTCGACGCCTCCCGCAAGCAGCTGGTGAGCCGCGCGACCAGCGGTGTGCCCGGATCGCCCGCCGCCAAGCAGCAGTTCGGCGCGTCCTTCAGCAAGGGCGACCTGGACGGCGACGGCTACGGCGACCTGGTCGTCGGCTCCGAGGACCCCGCGTCGGGGAGCGTCGTCCTGTGGGGCTCCGCCGACGGGCTGGTGGGCAGCACGGCCGTCGCGAAGTACGGTACGACGCCGCAGATCGGTGACTTCGACGGCGACGGACAGGCCGACCTCGCGCTCCTCGGCGACCCGGGCCCGAGCGGCGACGACCCCGTCGCGCAGCCCGCGGCGCTGTGGAAGGGCCCGCTCACGCGGTCCGGTACGCCCGCCGGGAAGCTGGACTTCCTCGCCCCGGCCGGGCAGGACGGCGACCAGAACACCGGCACCTCGATCAGCGGCCCGTCCTCGGCCCGCGCGGTGGGCGACGTCAACGGCGACGGTACGCAGGACCTCGCGTTCTGGTCGTACGAGGGCGACGGCGTGTACCGCAGCGACGCGCTCCTGGGCGGTCCCGACGGCTTCACCGTCTCGCGGGGCCCCGACCGGGGCGGCGCCGACATGGACCTGGGCGACGTCGACGGCGACGGCCACGACGACCTGGTGGTGAGCGGCGGCAGCGACCTGTACGACGAGGTGGTGGTCGTCTTCGGTACGGAGGACGGGCTGTCCGCCGACCGTCGGCAGAAGTTCGACCAGAGCATCGACGGGTTCCCCGGCGAGCCGCCGTCGGACGGCGAGATGCTCGGCTCGTGCGTCGCGGTCGCGGACGTGACCGGTGACGGCAAGGCGGAGGTCGCGCTCGGCATCAGCTGGAAGGACGTCGGGACCAAGACCGACGCGGGCGCGATCGCGCTGCTGCACGGTACGGAGTCCGGCGTGACCGGCGCGGGCAGCCAGGTGCTGCACCAGGACACCACGGGCGTGCCCGGAGTCGCGGAGGAGGGCGACGAGTTCGGCGCGGGCTGCGTCCTCGCGGACGTCGACGGCGACGGCCACCGCGACCTCCAGGCCTCCTCCACGGAGGAGAACGAGGGCTCCGGCGCGGTCTGGTCGCTGCGCGGCACCGACACGGGGCTGACGACCGACGGCGCCACGTCGTTCGGCCCGAGCGACCTCGGCACCCCGGTGACGAAGGCGCGGCTCGGCAGCCTGCTGCGCTGAGTCCGGCACCCGCGCGGACCGGCACCGTACGCGGACCGGGCCCGTACGCGGCGAGGAGCGCCCCGCACCCGCGGGACGCTCCTCGCCCGTCGTACCGTCGCCCACGCGCCCAGCCCGGCGCCCCGGCGTCGTTCCGGTCCGGTCACCGCGGTCCGGTCACCGCGGCCCGGGTCACTCCGGCCGTGGCTGCGCCAACGCCAGCTGCGACGCCAGCAGATGGGCGTCCAGCATGGCCGGGTCCACCGTACGTTCGGCCCGCGCGTACCCGGCGAGCATCCGCTTGGTGAGGACCAGCGCCTCCGGCGGGCGCCGCAGCAGCGGCCGCGTCCACGCCTCCACCGCGTCGTCCAACCGCTCCAGCGGCGCCGTCTCGTGCAGGACGCCCATCCGCAGCGCGGTCTCCGCGTCGAACGGGCGGCAGGTGAGCATCAGTTCGCGGATGCGCGCGACGCCCGCCTCCGACACGAGGCGGCCCATGGCACCGCCCCAGGCGGGCGGCAGCCCCAACCCCACCTCCGGCATGCGGAACTGGCAGGTGTCGGCGCCCACCCGCAGGTCGCAGTACGAGGCGAGGGCCAGCCCCGCACCCACGGTCCGGCCGTGCAGCCGGGCGATGGTGACGGCGTGCGTGCTCTCCAGCGCCTGGCACAGGCGGTGCGCCTTGTCCGCGAGGTGCCGCAGGGCCGCACCCGTGGGGTCCTTGGCGACGGCTTCCTGGTACTCGGTGCGGTCGGCGCCCAGGCAGAAGTCCTTGCCGTCCGAGGAGAGGACGAGGACGCGGATCTCGGGGTGCCCGTCGAGGGTGCCGAGCAGGCCGAGGAGGGAGTCGATCGCGGCGTTGCCGAGGGCGTCGTCGCGCCGCGAGGGGTTGAGCCGTACGTGGAGCAGCGCGCCGTCCTGCTCGACGCCGAGGTCCTCGTACGGGAAGGGGGACGGGAAGACGGGTGGTTGCTCGTTCATGCGAGGGCGACGTCCAGGTTCATCAGACGCCGGAACGCCACGCGGGGAGCCATGGTCGGCCGGCGTACCAGGGTGAGGCGGGGCAGGCGCCTGGTCAGCTCGCGCAGGAGCGTCTGCGCTTCCAGGCGGGCGAGCGGTGCACCGAGGCAGTAGTGGATACCGCCGCTGAAGGCGAGGTGCGTGGGTCTGCGGGAGACGTGGAACCGCTCCGGCTCGGCGTACTTGTCCGGGTCGTGGTGCGCGGCGCCGACCATCAGGTGGACCATCTCGTCCGCCCGGAACGAGGTGCCCGACAGTTCGCAGTCCGTGGCGGCGACCCGGCTGATGACGTGCACGGGGGAGTCGTAGCGCAGGGTCTCCTCGACGAACGAGGGGATCTGGTCGGGGACTTCGGCGACCTGCTGCCACCGGTCCGGTTCCTCGACGAGCCGGAGGGCCATCAGGGAGAGCAGCGTCGAGGTGGTCTCCAGCGCGGCCAGGAGGGCGAACAGGGCGACGTAGTAGGCGCCTTCGTCGGCCTTCTCCCGGTCCGGCTCCAGGTCGTCCCACTTCCGCGTCCACTGCGAGACAGGGTCGTCACCCGGCTGTCTACGGCGATCCCGTACCAACTCCAGGAAGTACGCCCTGAGTTGCGCCATCGCCGTATCCGAGCGGGCCAACTGGCTGGCCGCGGGCAGCAGTTCCTGCGTGAACACCTGCTCGTGGGTCAACTCCCGCAGGTACGGCCAGTCCGCGGCCGGTATGGAGAGCCAGCTGCCTATCGTGGCGACCGGCAGCTCCTCGCTCACCAGCTCGACAAAGTCCGCCGTCCCGTCGTCCCGCAGCCGCCCGGCCAGCGAGTCGCAGAGCCGCTCGACCGTACCGTCCACCGTGGCGCTGAGGCCCTGTATGGTCCCGCGGTCGAAGCTGCCGGTGACCCGCCGGGCCCGGGTGTGCTCCGGGGGGTTGAGCGCGGGCAGGGTGCTGCTGATCTCGCGCGCCGAGGAGGCGTTCCAGCGTGTCCGCGCACCCTGCTTCTCGCGCCACCGTTTGTCCGGTTCCAGCCAGTCACCACTCCGTAATATCCGGTCGCACAGCTCGAAGCTGGTGACGAGATGCCCTCCCCACGGGGCCGGAGCGACCCCGCCCCGTGCCCTGAGCTGCTGGTAGATCGGGTACGGGTCCTTCTGCCCCTCCGCGGTGCGGAGGCGGGAGAAGAGGGAGAGGGTGGCCCGGCGGTCCGTGGTGAGGGTCGGCGTTTCGGTCACGATGACGGCTCCTTGCTTGGCACAGCCGTCATGCGTACCCCTCGGATGATTGAAACATCCAGTATCACGGTGACTCGCCGTGTAACGTACGTCACTCGCCTCTCGTCCACGCCAGGAAGCGGCTGAACAGGCCCCCCTTGGGCTGCGACGGGGCCGGACGGGCCGCGTGCGACACCGGGCGGGACCGTTCCCCGCCGCCGGCCGCCTTCGGGACGGGCTGCGTGGCCGAGGCACCCGAACCGGGCGCCGCCATGGGCTTCATGACGCGCGGCGTGAAGCCGACCGGGATGGCCGCCAGGGACCGACTCCACGGCGCGGGCACCCAGTTCAGCTCCTTGAACGGGACGCGCAGCTCGATGTCCGGCAGCCGGTTCAGCAAGGACTCCACCGCGGTCACCGAGATGATGAAGGCCGGGTCCTTCGCCGGGCACGCGTGCGGCCCGGCGCCGAACGCCAGATGCGCCTTCGCGCTCAGCTGCTCGCGGTGCTCCGTCAGCTTCGGGTCGGTGTTGGCGGCGGCGAACGAGATCAGCACCGGGTCGTTCGCCCGCAGCGTGCGACCCGCCAACTCGACGTCGTGCGTGGGGTAGTGGGCCGCGTAGTTGGCGATCGGCGCGTAGTTCCACAGGGCCTGCGCCGTCGCGTCCTCCACGGGCAGCTTCGCCTGCTGCTCGTCGCTGAGGTAGAGGGCGCTGCTGGTGCCGATCACGGCGGTCAGCGGCGCGGTCCCGCCGGACAGCAGCGTGACGAGCTGGTGCAGGACCTCCTCGTCCGTCAGGTTCGCGGAGTGCTGCATCAGACGGGTCGTCAGGTCCTGACCCGGACTGCGGTGCTTGAGGGCGATCAGCTCCGACAGGGCGCCGCCCAGGATCTCGTCGGCGCCGGGCGTGCCCTCGAAGATGCCGCTGATCCCGGTGATGACCCGGTCACCGATCTCCGGGGGGCAGCCGAACAGGTCGCTGAACACCAGCAGCGGCAACGGCATCGCGTAGTCGGCCATCAGCTCCGCCTGGCCGTGGGAGCCCGGGCTGAACTGGCTGATCAGGTAGTCGGCGGACTGCTGGGTCTGCCGTACGAGCTGCATCTCGTTGACCGTGGCGAGGCTGTCCGTGACCGCCTGCCGCAGCCGGGCGTGTGCCGCCCCGTCGCTGAACAGCGCGTTGGGGCGGTAGCCCATCATGGGCAGGGCCGGGCTGTCGGCCGGGACCCGGCCCTCGTTCAACGCGTTCCAGCGGCGCGAGTCCCGGACGAACGAGACCGGGTTCTGGAGGATGTGGAGGCTCGCGTCGTAGCTGGTGATCAGCTCGACCTCCACACCCGGAGCGATGTCCACCGGTGCGCTGGGGCCCAGCGTCCGCAGGTAGGCGTAGTGGCCCTCCGGGTCCGACCCGAAGTCGGGCCCGAACAACTGGACGTTGTTGTGTGCGGGGCAGCCGGTGGTTTCACCGTCGGCGCTGGAATGCTGCTGCATTGCCGTCGCTCCTAGTTCAGTATGGACATCAAGTGCTTGACGAGGGTGATGAGTGCTTGCGCGGAGGACTGCTCGTCGCGTACGTCGCAGTGCACGACGGGGGTCTCGTCCGAGAGGTTCAGGGCTTCGCGTACCTCGTCGAGCGGGTAGTCGGTCGTCCCGTCGAACCGGTTGACGCCGATCGTGTACGTCAGGCCGAAGCGCTCGACCAGGTCCAGGACGGGGAAGCTCTCGTGGAGCCGCGCCGGGTCGACGAGGACGAGCGCGCCCAGCGCGCCCCGGGACAGCCCCTCCCACATCTCCTTGAAACGCTCCTGGCCGGGCGTCCCGAAGAGGTACAGGACCAGCGTCTCGCTGAGAGTCAGCCGACCGAAGTCCATGGCCACGGTGGTGGTCGTCTTGTGCGGGGTGCCGGAGAGGTCGTCGAAGCCCTCGCTGGCCTCGGTGATCTCCTCCTCGGTCTGGAGCGGCTCGATCTCGGAGATGCTGGCGATGCAGGAGGTCTTCCCGACTCCGAAGTGACCCACGATGAGGATCTTCACTGCGTGCGAGACATCTGGATTCAGGTACACGGTCAAGCTCCGAATCGGGTCTTCAGGCCGTCCAGGACGGCCATGAGCACTTCGAGGTCGGTGTGCTCAGCACGCGGAACGGGGTTCCTCACGAGCAGCAGGTTGCGCTCCTCCATCTGGGCCAGCAGGATGCGCACGACGCCCAGGGGCAGGTGCGTGTAGCCCGCGACCTCGGCGACGGACAGGTAGCCGTCGGTGATGACCTCCATCACGGCACGTGCCTCCGGGGAGAGCGTGCGCGCCGAGTGGGCGCCCTTCTGCGCGGTCACCAGGGTGGTGTGCGCGTACTGGTGCTCGGGGGGCAGCGCACGACCACTGGTGATCACGAACAGGGGTACTAAGTCCGAGGTCAGTTCGAGGTCCTGCTCCGGATCGTTAGGCATCGCCGACTCCCTCGCCTCGTACGGCCCCGTCCCGGGTCAGAGCAGGCGCGATCTCGTGCAGGCGGTTGGCGAACTCCTCGATGTCGCAGTCGTGTTCGGCCGCCGCCGTGAGGAACGCACGCTTTCCCGCCGCGATCAGGAAGATCCAACCGTGTGCGAACTCGATGACGGTCTGCCGCCATTCGGTCTCGTCCACGGACCCTATGAAGTGGAACGTGGCGCGGCTGTAGGCGTGGATGCCCGTCATGGCCGCGGAGATCGTGTCCGCCAGGTCCCGGCTGATGCCCGAACTCGCCCCGCGCGGCAGCCCCTCGGCGCCGAGCAGCAGGGCGTGGCTGGCGCCGGGCACCTCGGAGATCACCCGGTCCAGCTCGGGCAGGACGAGCCCCGACCCGCTCGGCCCGGTGCCGTACGACGCCTTCGCGTGCCCGGTCCGCTCCTTGGCGTTGACCCGGGCGTGCGAGACGAGGTTGTCGCCCAGCCGCGCCACCAGACGGTGCATCCGGAACGAGATCTGCTGCATGTCCACGTCGGGCTCAGCGGCGGCGGCCAGATAGGCGCCCTGCCCCGCCCCGATGAGGAACACCCAGCCGTGGGCGAACTCGATGATGGTCTGGTTCCACTGCCGGTCCTCCGCGTCGCCCGCGAAGTGGGCGGTGGCCCGGCTCAGCGACTGCATGCCGGACATGGCGGCGGAGATCGTGCGCGCGTCCTGCTCGGTGAGACCGTCCGTGGCGCCGCGGAGTATGCCGTCCGCGGACAGCAGCACGGCGTGCCGGGCGCGCGGGACGTTGTGGACGATGTCCTTGAGCATCCACGACAGATCGTCAGTGGTCATGCGTCTTCGGTCCCTTCTTCCGGGGAGGGGACGTCCAGGTTGCGGCCGGAGAGCGTGCCGCGTTGCAGGGCGCCGAGGCTGCCGCCGGACCGGCGCTGGAGCGGCGGGGTACCCGCCTGCTGCCCGCCGGGCTGGCCACCGTACTGACCGCCGTACTGGTCACCGGGTTGAGCGGCGTGCTGGCCGCCGTACTGCCCGACGTTGCCGTCCTGGCCGCCGGTGGCGCTCGTCAGGGGCGCCTGCCGCGCCGCCCGCTTCGGGAGGCCGTGCACCGTACGGGACGAGGCGCGCGCCTGGCTCTCGCCGCGGCGGATGTTGATCGGGGCGTTGGCGTCCCGCTCGGGCTCCGGCGCCGGCGTCTCTTCCATGGTCCACAGCTCCTTGGGCAGCAGGACGACAGCACGGACACCGCCGTAGCGGGACACACCGGTCACGTCGACCTTGAATCCGTACTGGCGCGCGATCAGACCGATGACGGGGAACCCGAACTTCGGCTGGTTGCCCAGTTGGGAGAGCCCGGGGACCGCTTCACCGGACAGCAGCGCGACGGCCTTCTGCCGGTCCTCGTCGCTCATGCCGACGCCCGCGTCGTCGATGACGATGCACAGGTTGCCCTGGACGCGCTGGAAGGTGACCTCGATGGGTGCGTCGTGCTGCGAGAAGCTCGCCGCGTTGTCCAGCAGCTCCGCGACCGCGAGGGCCACGGGGGCGACCGCCGACGCCTTGAGCGCCATGCCGCTCTGCTGCACCAGCTCGACCCGCTGGAAGTTGCGGATCTGGCCCTGCGCGCTGCGCACCACGTCGTAGACGCTGGCGGGCTTGTTGCGGCGGCCGAGGGGGGCGCCGCACATCACGGCGATGCCCTGGGCCTTACGGCCCATCTGCGCGTTGGCGTGGTGGACCTCGAGGAGGTCGGACAGCACCGCGTGGCCGCCGTACTTGCGCTGGATGTCGTCGAGGAGCGTGGTCTGCTCCGCGGCGAGGCTCTGGAGGAAGCGGGCCGCGCCCTTGAGGACGGCCTTCGTGCTCTCCTCCGACGCGCGCTCGGCCTCCCGGATGGCGGTGACCTGCTGCTGCCGGAACCGCTCCAACGCGGCCTGTGCCGAGTCCAGTTGGCCTTGCGTCAGGTTCAGTCGCTGGGTCAGGGCGTGCTCGGCTTCTCCCTTCTTCGTCTCCAGGGCTCTGTTGCGGGCGACAAGGGCCGCGGCTACGGCAATGGCTATCGCCAAGGCCGCGACCAGGCACCACATCAGCACATCTAGGGACATGAAAACCTTCCCTGGCGCGTAGTAGGCAGCGGCCGCCGACCCATCTCGCTGAAATCCGTGGTGAAGCCACCAGAAAGGCACGGACATTGCCACACGGGTGAGCAGGCTGACCCAGAGCGCCCAACCATCAAAGTGGATCAAGGCCGAGGACGCCGAAATGCTATCACCGCATATGCACGGCGACGCCTCTCTCCGGACGGACTAAACCCTGTCTCCGCGAGTTCCGCAAGCCGGAGTTGACGGGGTGTTCGACGGGTCGCACGCGGGGCGCCCGGATGGTCCGCGCAGGTCCGGTACGGACCCCCGTACGGCATCTACGACCCCCCGTCGACGCCCGGAACGTGCCCGGATGCGCGGGCGAAATGCCTGGTCAGTGAAGGCCGTTCCGCTCTCCACCCGATACGGGTCGCCGTGGTCGGGCAAGGGGCGCCGCCGGCGCGGGAGTTCGCAGGTGAGGCGGGCGACGGTGGTGCGCGGAGGGCCGTACGGCGTCGCGTTCGGGATTCCGCTTCCGCGTAGTGGCCGGTGACGAACGGGGTGGAACCGGTCGGTCCGGACGCCTTCCTGACGCGAACGCGCGGGCCGGTGAGGCCCGTTCTGCTACCGTGCCCCCGCACTTCGGGCGACGACGGGTCGGAAAGGCGCCTACGGGCGTCCTGTCGGCGGGCGCCGACTCGTGGGGTGCCCGGTCGACGCGCGTTCACCGGTGACGATCCCTCCGTCCAGGACGGTCAGCCGGAGTTCGCGGAGATTTCTGATGTCCGTGGTCGGATCCGCGCCCAACAACAGCAGATCCGCGCGTTTTCCGGGTGCCACCGCGCCGAGGTCCGGCCGTCCCAACTGCCGTGCCGCGCCACTCGTTCCGGCGGCGAGCGACTGCGTCGGAGTCATGCCAGCGGCGACCATCAGCGCGGCCTCGTCCAACGTGTTCGCGCCGAACGTGCCGTGCCCGGTGAACGAGTCGCTGCCCAGGGCGACATGGACGCCCGCCGCCGCCAACTTCCGTACGTTCCCCCGTAGATGCGGGTGGTTCGCGTCGTGCGCCCAGAGCGTCGGCACGTACGTCACCCCGCGGTCCCGCAGCAGCGTCACCAGCCCGTCGTCGGTGAGCGGTTCGACCGTGACGCCGTGCTCCAGCCCGTCCGTTCCCGCCTCCACCGCCTCGCGCGCCGCGGCCTGTTGGGTCGTGTGGACCGTCACCCGCAGCCCGCGCTCGTGCCCGGCCTCGACGCCCGCGCGGAGCAGGTCGCGGGGGAGCCGTACGAGCGGGACCGCGTCGGGGAACGGCGGTACCCGCCACACGTACCCCGGCGCGTCCCCGTGCGCGCACGCCCCCTCCGACAGCAGCTTCACCGCGTCCACCCCTTGGTCGGCCAGCCGGTGCACCAGGTCGCGCATCTCCCGTACGCCGTCCACCTCGGCCGCGAACCGTGCGCGCGCCCAGGGGTTGCGGCGGAGGACCGTGGCCGCCGGGTGCCCGTCCCGGCCGGTGATGCCGGGGCCGGTCGCCAGCAGCCGCGGGCCGGGCACGGTTCCGGCGGCGATCCGGGCGCGGGTCCCCAGCACGGCCTCCGCCGGGTCGCCCACCGACCGGACGGTGGTGACGCCGTACCTCGGGAACCGGCCGAGCAGCCCCGGCAGTCGGTCCCGCTCGAACGCGCGCAGCGACGCCTCGTCGGTCACCGCCGCCACGTCGTAGAGGTGGACGTGCGTGTCGATCAGCCCCGGCACCACCCAGCCCCCGGCCGCGTCCACCTCCCGTACGCCGCGCGGTGGTGCCGAGTCAACGGAGACCGCGGAGACGGCCGAGACGTCGGTGCCGCTGACGGCGACGTCGTACAGGCCGGGGAGCGCGGCGCGGCCGTCGAAGACGTGCGCGCGGCCGATGACCAGGTCGGGGGGTGCGGTGGCGGTGGGGTGCACGGGGTGCGCTCCTGGGGGTCGGTGGGTGTGGTGACCGCAACCGCCACTCTGGAGGTGGCAGTACGGGCCGGGGTGGGCCCGGGTCGGGTCGGTGTCGGTACGTGCGGGGTCGGGCTGCCGGGTCAGCGTGCGGTGGCGGGTGGACCCTCGGCGCTGCGCACCCTGCTGAGGAGGGCCGCGACCGTCGTACGGCCGAGCCGTTCCTCCAGGGCCCGTTCCGCCTCGCGGAACTCCGCGTCCAGCAGTGCGCCGATGTGGCGCCCCACCTCGCACGCGTCGCTGGGCGGGTGGGTGTGCCGCGACAGGACCGGGCCGTCCTCGACGGCGGCATAGGCGTCGTACAGCGTGATGTCCCGCGCCGCCCGGCACAGCGACCAGCCGCCGCCCCGGCCCTCGGTGGACCGTACGAGCCCGGCGTCCCGCAGGCGGCCGAGCACGCGTCGCACGAGTACGGGGTTGCCCGCCAGGCTGTCCGCGATCTCCGTCGAGGTGAGGGAGCCGCCGCCGCGGTGCGCGAGCATCGTCAGCGCGTGGATCGCGACCGCGCTCCTGCTGCTGAGCCCCGCCATGTCCCGCTCCCCGCCCATCACTCGCGGTCCCGCACGCCTGTGCCGTGGCCCGCTCCGTGCCGTGGCCCGCACTGTCAACTGCCACGACTGTAGTTGCGGTAAAGTCGACCGTCAACCGTGGCCCGTCGTACCCGCCGAGACCGCGCGGCTCGTCCCTCCGGTCGGACGGTCGGTCGCCACGGCTCCTGGAATGCTGTGTCCGGGCTTCCTCAATATCTGGTGCGGCGGAATGAGTATGTGACGGGGAATGCTTGCAGATTTGTTTCCGCGGCGCTTGGAGCCGCCACATTCGTTGAACGCGTACTGCTTCGCCGTGCTACTGTCGCTCCTGGTTGCAGTTGTGGTTCCCAAAACTTCGGGATTCTCGGTCGGCTTCGTGCCGCCGAAGTATTCCCGGCGATTCCGGTATCTGGTGGTCGGGGTAATCATCGCGGCGACGCGACATCCGCACGGTGCGGATGTCGGTGCAATGCCCCGAAGGAGAATGACATGAGTGCTGGTACCGTGAAGTGGTTCAATTCGGAAAAGGGCTTCGGCTTCATCGAGCAGGACGGTGGCGGCCCCGACGTGTTCGCCCACTACTCGAACATCTCCGCTCAGGGCTTCCGCGAGCTGCTCGAAGGTCAGAAGGTGACCTTCGACATCGCGCAGGGCCAGAAGGGCCCGACGGCCGAGAACATCGTTCCCGCCTGAATCGACTGACGCGCAGCTGGGGCCCGCATCCTACGGGGTGCGGGCCCCAGCTGCGTTCCGCTCGCGCGGCGCTCCCCCGCGGGGCGGTTCCGCGTGGTCGGCGTTGCCGCGACATCTGCCCCGGAGCAGGTGCGCGAACCTCCTCCGTGTGAAGAACGGTCCTCGGAAACTTCTGCGTACCGCCCTTGTGCGAGCCGGTGCGGTCGTACGCGACCAGGTCTCGAATGCGTTCCGCGCGACCCGTTCACGCGGCTCTTCGAGGAATTCGTTCAGCAAAGCATTTCCCGGTGCGCGCCCCACGGAGAAAGGCTTCGCACGTCCGCCGTACACGGCGGCAGAAGCCGCACTTCGAACGGGCTCGGCTCCTCGTCCCTCTCCCTGTGAGGCACCATGCGTTGTGTCATCGCTCGTTTCCCCTTCGACCTGACCAGGAACGGTGTGCTGGAGTCGATGAAGGGCGTCAAGCCCGAGTCGGCCACCGGCGATCTCGTCACCATCGGACGCCGTCGCTACCCCGTCAAACAGGTCGGTCAGGTCGTCACCCGCCAGGACCGCCGGGACTTCAGCGGCGCGGAAGTGCTGAGAGCCATGACGCGGCTCGGTTTCACCTGCCACACCCCCTCCGCCGTCGCGCCGACGTCGACGGCCAGTCCGTATCAGCGGGCTTCCGCCATGCTGGGAACGCGGGCCGTCCGCCCCGGCGAGGAAGCAGGCGTGGAGCCGGGACGGGCGTGACGAGGGAGCCCAGAGCGTGGTGCGCCGCCCGGGCGGGAAGTGCGGCGGAAGGGGCTTACCCCGGTCAGGTGGAGGATTCCGACCGGCTGCGGAGTTCCTCGTTGATGCGCTGAGCTTCTTCGAGCTGGTCCTCGAGAATGATGATGCGGCAGGCGGCCTCGATGGGTGTGCCCGCGTCGACGAGTTCGCGGGCCCGACCCGCGATACGCAGTTGGTACCGGGAATAGCGGCGGTGGCCGCCCTCGGAGCGCAGCGGGGTGATCAGACGGTGTTCGCCCAGAGCGCGCAGAAAGGCCGGAGTGGCGCCGAGCATCTCGGCCGCCCGGCCCATGGTGTAGGCGGGATAGTCGTCGTCGTCGAACTTGTCGGCGGTACTGGTACTGCGAGGGGGCATAGACCTCTTCTTTCGGGAACGCACCGGGGGGCCCGGGTGCCAATGGCACCCGGGCCCCGAGCTTTCAACACCATCTACCGGCTGACCGCGCCGGTTCTCTCGTATCGCGGGTCCGTCCGTGGAGGGACCGCGAGGATCGCGGTTGCGTGACCGGGGACCACCTTCCAATCCGGGGCCTGCGGTACCCGGGAGGACACTGTCCGAGCCCGGGCGATCCTGATGGTGTCTGCTCCTTACTGCTGTTTCGATCGATCCATCCGTACTGACGGCGAACGCGGTGTTGCCGTGCGACCCCTGGGGCCACCCGTTCCGGTCGCCAGTGGTGGAACCTCTCGCTCATGGCTCCACCACTCCGCGGCCGGACCGTTCCGCGTCCACCGGTCTGCGCGGCAGTTCGTCTCTGCCGCACCCTTCGACTTCTCGGCTACGGGAGAAACGTTAGCCTCCGTCGATCCGGATGTCTACCTTGGCGAGGGCAGATTTTCGTTGGCCACGGCGTCCTGGTTCCTGTGGCGCCGAACGGAGGGAAAGTCGCTCGCCCGTCTCGCGGCGACCCTCGTGCGCGCATGACCGGAGCGGCGGGCAGGTGCGGCGGAGCCCGGCCGGGTGCGGCGCCACGCGCAACCATGGCTCCGTGAACCGCCCGGCCAACTCCCAGTCGCCCTATCTCCTCCAGCACGCCGACAACCCCGTCGACTGTGGGCTGATGGGTCCGTGGAGAAGTGGACGAGCGTCATGGTGATCCTGGAGCCGGACGACCGAGGCGACCCCCCTCGCGACAGGCCGGGACGCCGCTACATCTGATGTCGCGCGCCTGTCACTTCAACGTCTCATCAATGTGACGGGGAACGGAGCGGCAGTCTTGATCACGTCGGTGAACATCTCGCCGTCCCTGTACGTCTTGGTGGCGGGGTCGAGGACGTAGGTGTAGGCGATGGGGACACCGGTGGTGGGCTGCTCGATGCGCCAGTAGAAGGGAATACCGGCTTTGGCGTACTGGTCCACCTTCACGATTCGGTCAGTGGTCTCCGAGCCGGGCGACACGACCTCGACGACCAGGAGTACGTGCTCGGGGCGGGTGGGCGTGAGGTCGGGGGTTTCCGCCCGGTAGACGATGACGTCGGGGCGGCGGTCGGTGGGGGGAACGTCCTGAAGGCGGACGTCGCAGTCGGTGTCGGCGTTCCAGTCCGGGCCTGCGGCGGCGTCCAGGGCGTTGGCCAGGAGGCGGGCCAGCCGGTTGTGGCGCTTGGAGGCGCTCGGGCTCGCGACGACCATCCCGTCCACGATCTCGATGCCGTCGCACTGCTCTTCGGGCCAGGAGTCGTACTGCTCCGCGTTGATCTGCGAGTGCATCCACGCGGGCGCCACCATTTCGGCGGTCATGACGTACGTCCTTCGAGGACGCGGCGCTCCTCGACTCAGCGTACTGCCCGCTTCCAGCGCGGATCGGCTATGCAGCGCGGGGACTTGCGGGCCGAACCGTCAGGGTCTCGTCGGCGTGAGAGGCTGCCACGATGAACCGCCTGGCCAACTCCCAGTCGCCCTATCTCCTCCAGCACGCCGACAACCCCGTCGACTGGTGGCCCTGGTCGCCGGAGGCGTTCGAGGAGGCGCGGCGGCGTGGGGTGCCGGTGTTGCTCAGCGTCGGGTACTCCGCGTGCCACTGGTGCCACGTCATGGCCGGGGAGAGTTTCGCCGACCCCGCCACCGCCGCGTTCCTCAACGAGCACTTCGTGTCCGTCAAGGTCGACCGGGAGGAGCGGCCCGACGTCGACGCCGTGTACATGGAGGCCGTGCAGGCCGCGACGGGGCACGGTGGCTGGCCGATGACCGTGTTCCTCACGCCCGACGCGGAGCCGTTCTATTTCGGTACGTACTTCCCGCCCGAGCCGCGCCACGGCATGCCGTCCTTCCCGCAGGTGCTGGAGGGCGTGCGGGCGGCGTGGGCGGAGCGGCGGGACGAGGTCGCGGAGGTGGCGGGCCGGATCGTACGGGACCTGTCCGGGCGCGGCGGGGCGTACGGGCGGATGCAGCCGCCGGGTGCCGAGGAGGCCGGGGCCGCCCTGCTGGGGCTCACCCGTGACTACGACGCGGCGCGCGGCGGTTTCGGCGGGGCGCCGAAGTTCCCGACGCCGATGGTGCTGGAGTTCCTGCTGCGGCACCACGCGCGTACGGGTTCGGAGGGCGCGCTCCAGATGGTGCGGGAGACGTGTGCGGCGATGGCGCGCGGCGGCCTGTACGACCAGCTGGGCAGCGGTTTCGCGCGCTATTCGGTGGACGCGGAGTGGATCGTTCCGCACTTCGAGCGGATGTTGTACGACAACGCCCTGCTCTGCCGTCTCCACGCGCACCTGTGGCGCGCCACCGGTTCGGCTCTCGCCCGCCGGGTCGCGCTGGAGACCGCCGACTTCCTCGTCCGTGAACTGCGTACCGCGCAGGGCGGGTTCGCGTCCGCGCTCGACGCCGACAGCGACGACGGCACGGGGCGGCACCGGGAGGGCGCGTACTACGTGTGGACGCCCGCGCAGCTCGTCGAGGCGCTGGGGGAGGACGACGCGGCGTACGCGGCGCGGCTGTTCGGGGTGACGGCGGCGGGCACGTTCGAGGAGGGCGCGTCCGTCCTCCGCCTGCGCGGGCCGGTGAGCGACGCGGACGAGGGCGCGGACGACGCCGCCGACACGGGCACGGACACCGACACCGACGCCGACGACTGGGCCGCGGCCATCTACGAGGACGCGCGCGCCGCCTCCGTACGGGAGCGGCTGCTCGCCGCCCGCGCGGCCCGCCCGCGCCCCGAGCGCGACGAGAAGGTCGTCGCGGCCTGGAACGGCCTGGCCGTCGCCGCCCTCGCCGAGACCGGCGCGTACTTCGACCGGCCCGACCTGGTGGAGGCCGCGTCCGGAGCCGCCGACCTGCTCGTCGCGGTGCACACGGACGAGCGCGGGCGGCTGTTCCGTACCTCGCGCGACGGGGTCGCCGGTCCCAGCGCCGGCGTGCTGGAGGACTACGGCGACGTGGCGGAGGGGATGTTGACGCTCTACGCGGTCACCGGCGAGAGCGCCTGGCTCCAGCTCTCCGGCGGTCTGCTGGAGGAGGTGCTGCGCCACTTCACCGGCGAGGACGGCATGTTGTACGACGCGGCGGACGACGCCGAGCAGCTGATCCGCCGCCCCCAGGACCCCACCGACAACGCCACCCCCTCCGGCTGGACCGCCGCGACCAACGCCCTGCTCACGTACGCCGCCTACACCGGCAGCCACCGCCACCGGGCCGCCGCCGAACGGGCGTTGGGCATCGTCGGCGCGCTCGCCGGGCGGGTGCCGCGCTTCGTCGGCTGGGGTCTGGCCGCGGCGGAGGCCGCGCTCGACGGGCCGCGCGAGGTGGCGGTCGTGGGCCCGGACGGCGACCCGGCGCGGGCCGCGCTGCACCGTACGGCGCTGCTCGCCACCGCGCCCGGCGCGGCGGTGGCGGTGGGCGAGCCCGCGGCGGGTACGGGCGCGGGCTCGGGTACGGGTGCCGACGCGGCGGAGTCCTGGCCCGTGTCGGAGCAGGTGCCGCTGCTGCGCGACCGGCCGCTGCTGGACGGGCGCCCGGCGGCGTACGTCTGCCGGAACTTCACCTGTGCCGCCCCGATCGCCGACCCGGAGACCCTGGCCCGCGCGCTCGACGCGGACTGACGCCCCGTACGCCCCGTACGCCCCGTACGCTCCCGCCCCGTACGCCCGACGGCGTCACGGCGTACGGGGCGTCACAGCGTCAGGCCGCGCTCCAGCACGCGCAGGGCGTGCGAGACGGGGACGGTGAGTTCGCCCTTCATGCCGTCGTCCAGCCAGTGGTACATCGCCTCGATCAGCGCGCTCAGCACGGCGGCCGTGACGACCTGGAGCTCCAGGTCGTCCTCCGGCCGCCCGGTGCGCTCCGACAGCACGAGCGCGAGCAGCCGCTTCGTCTCCGCCATGTGCTCGGCCATGCGCGCGCGGACCGCCGGTACGTCCCGGATGAGCGCCATGCGCTGCATCGCCTCCGCGCGCTCCCGCTCGTCCACCTGGAGCGCGAGGGTGCCGCACAGCGCCTCGCGCAGCGCGGTGACGGGCGGTTCGTCCTTCGGCCGCCGCGCCAGCGCCTCCGCGAACAGGGGGTCGTACTCGTCCGTGAGGACGATGTCCTCCTTGGTGGGGAAGTAGCGGAAGACCGTGCTCGGGGACACCTCGGCGGCCTCGGCGATCTGGTCGACGGGGGTCGCGTCGTAGCCCTGCTCGCCGAAGAGGTGGTACGCGGCCTGGCGGATCGCCTTGCGGGTCCGGATCTTCTTCCGCTCCCGCAGCCCCGGTTTACGGCAACTGGCGACGGACTTGATACATGCGGCGGTCATGGAACTCATTGTTCGCCATCCCGTTCGCCACGGCCATGTTCATGTCGTGCGGGGGCCGGGGAACTCCCGCGCACGGGGTGACCGAAAACACCGGGCGTGCCGAACGGGCCCCCCGTACAGTGGCGAACATGCAGGTGATCCAGTCGACGAAGCTCGCCAATGTCTGCTACGAGATCCGCGGACCCGTGCTGGAGGAGGCGATGCGGCTGGAGGCCGCAGGTCACCGCGTCCTCAAGCTCAACACCGGGAATCCGGCCGCGTTCGGCTTCGAGTGCCCGCCCGAGATCCTGGAGGACATGCTCCGGAACGTCGGCGACGCGCACGGGTACGGCGACGCCAAGGGGCTCCTCTCCGCCCGCCGCGCGGTGATGCAGCACTACCAGACCAAGGGCATAGAGCTGTCCGTCGAGGACGTCTACCTGGGCAACGGCGTCTCCGAGCTGATCCAGATGTCCATGCAGGCGCTGCTCGACGACGGCGACGAGGTGCTCGTCCCGGCCCCCGACTACCCGCTGTGGACGGCCTCGGTGTCCCTCGCGGGCGGTACGGCCGTGCACTACCGCTGCGACGAGCAGGCCGACTGGATGCCGGACCTCGCGGACATCGAGCGGAAGATCACCGACCGTACGAAGGCGCTCGTCGTCATCAACCCGAACAACCCCACGGGCGCGGTCTACGGCGAGGAGCTGCTGCGCGGGCTGACCGAGATCGCCCGCCGCCACCGGCTGATCGTCTGCTCCGACGAGATCTACGACCGCATCCTCTACGACGGCGCCACCCACACGCCCACCGCGGCGCTCGCCCCCGACCTGCTGACGCTGACGTTCAACGGGCTGTCGAAGAACTACCGCGTGGCCGGTTTCCGCAGCGGCTGGCTCGCCGTCTGCGGCCCGAAGACGCACGCGGCGAGCTACATCGAGGGCCTGACCATCCTGGCCAACATGCGCCTGTGCGCGAACATGCCCGCGCAGCACGCCGTCGCCACCGCCCTCGGCGGGCGGCAGTCCATCGACGACCTGGTGCTGCCCGGCGGGCGCATCCTGGAGCAGCGCGACACGGCGTACGACCTGCTCACGCAGATCCCCGGCGTGACGTGCGTCAAGCCGAAGGGCGCGCTGTACCTCTTCCCGCGGCTCGACCCCAAGGTCTTCAAGATCAAGGACGACCGGCAGATGGTGCTCGACCTGCTGCGGGCGGAGCAGATCATGGTCGTGCACGGCACCGGCTTCAACTGGCCGGAGCCCGACCACTTCCGCATCGTCACGCTGCCCGCGGCGACGGAGCTGGCGGACGCGGTCACCCGTATCGGTGCGTTCCTGGACGGGTACGGGCAGCCCTGACGCGCGTACGGGCCCGGGGCGGCCCGGCCCAAGTCACCTTCTGTGGCGGGCCGTTACCGGTGGTTTTGCGCTCTTGCGGATTTCCGGAAGTTCACCGCTCCGGGTCAACTTTAGACATTGTCCAAGCTAGGATGGTTTCCCGGAACTTGCCAGGAGGCCGTCCCATGTACGAACCGATCCGCGACCCGTCGGTCCACAGCATGGCCGAAGGGGACGGGCCGCACCGCTCGCGCGACGAGGAACTCGACATCCGCCTCGCCGGCCACCTCACCGCACTGCTGACCGTGACCGACGAGCTGCGCGCGCTCACGCCCGACCCCGATCTGGACGACGCGGGGCAGCGCCTCGCCGCCCAGTCGGCCCGGTTGGGCGGCGGCCGGGCGCCGCTGCGCGTGGAGCCGTCCGCGCGCAGCGCGAGCGCGGGTCACGTCACCGCGCTGCACCAGCGCGCGCACAACCTCGCGGGGATGGCGCTTGTGATCGCCACCTCCCGCGCCGACCAGGACGCGGCCGCGCTGGCCGCCGAGCGGCTGGAGGTGCACGGGGCCGCGCTGGGCCTCACCGCCAGCGCCTGAACGGGCGGTGCCCGAAGGGGCGTCGCGGGTACGGGTGTCGACGCGACGGGGCGGCCCCCGCACCGCTGTCGCTGGTACGGGCGGCCGTACGGAGCGCCGCCCGCGGGTCACGTACCCCCGCGGGTCCCCGTACGCCGCCCGTCCCCGTCCCGCCTCAGCCGAGGCGCGCCACCAGCGCCCGGTACTCGTCCCACAGCTCCGTCGGCGTGTGGTCACCGAAGGTGTTGAGGTGCTCGGGCACCAGGGACGCCTCGTCGCGCCACACCTCCTTGTCCACGGCGAGCAGGAAGTCCAGCTCCCCGTCGGACAGTCGGAGGCCGTCCGTGTCCAGGGCCTCCTTCGTCGGGAGTACGCCGATGGGGGTCTCGACGCCGTCGGCCTCCCCGTTCAGCCGCCCGACGATCCACTTCAGCACGCGCCCGTTCTCCCCGAAGCCGGGCCAGACGAACCTGCCGTCCTCGTCCTTCTTGAACCAGTTGACGTAGTAGATCTTCGGCAGCTTCGTCTGGTCCGCCTCGGCGCCGACGCGGAGCCAGTGGGCGAAGTAGTCGCCCATGTTGTAGCCGCAGAAGGGCAGCATCGCGAACGGGTCGCGGCGCAGCTCGCCGACCTTGCCCTCCGCCGCGGCCGTCTTCTCGCTGGCCACGTTGGCGCCGAGGAAGACGCCGTGCTGCCAGCTGAAGGACTCCGTGACGAGCGGTACGGCCGACGCGCGCCGCCCGCCGAAGAGGATGGCGGAGATCGGGACGCCCCGCGGGTCCTCCCACTCGGGCGCGATGATCGGGCACTGCCCGGCGGGGGTGGTGAAGCGCGCGTTGGGGTGGGCGGCGGGGGTGTCGGAGTCCGGTGTCCACTCGTCGCCGCGCCAGTCCGTGAGGTGGGCGGGCGTCTCCTCGGTCATGCCCTCCCACCACACGTCGCCGTCGTCGGTCAGCGCGACGTTGGTGAAGACGGAGTTGCCCCACAGGGTCTTCATGGCGTTGCCGTTGGTGTGCTCGCCCGTGCCCGGCGCGACGCCGAAGAAGCCCGCCTCGGGGTTGATCGCGTACAGCCTGCCGTCCGCGCCGAAGCGCATCCACGCGATGTCGTCACCGATGGTCTCGACGGTCCAGCCGGGGACGGTGGGCTCCAGCATGGCCAGGTTCGTCTTGCCGCAGGCGCTGGGGAAGGCGGCGGCGACGTACTTGGCCTCGCCGCGCGGCGGCGTCAGCTTCAGCACCAGCATGTGCTCGGCCAGCCAGCCCTCGTCGCGGGCCATCACGGAGGCGATGCGCAGGGCGTAGCACTTCTTGCCGAGCAGCGCGTTGCCGCCGTAGCCGGAGCCGTACGACCAGATCTCGCGCGTCTCGGGGAAGTGCGAGATGTACTTGGTGCTGTTGCACGGCCACGGCACGTCCCGTTCGCCCTTGGCCAGCGGCGCGCCCACGCTGTGCACCGCCCGGACGAAGAAGCCGTCGTCGCCCAGCTCGTCGAGGACGGGCTGCCCCATGCGCGTCATGGTGCGCATGGACACGGCGACGTACGCGGAGTCGGTGATCTCGACACCCAGCGCGGACAGCGGTGAGCCCAGCGGGCCCATGCAGAACGGCACCACGTACATCGTCCGGCCGCGCATCGAGCCGCGGAAGACGCCCTTGCGGCCGGTGAAGACCTCCCGCATCTCGGCGGGCGCCTTCCAGTGGTTGGTCGGGCCGGCGTCCTCCGCGCGTTCCGAGCAGATGAAGGTGCGGTCCTCGACGCGGGCGACGTCGGACGGGTCGGAGGCGGCGTAGTACGAGTTGGGGCGCTTGACGGGGTCGAGCTTCCGGAAGGTGCCGTTCTCGACCAGTTCCGCGCAGAGGCGGTCGTACTCGGCTTCCGAGCCGTCGCACCAGACGACCCGGTCGGGCTGGGTGAGATCGGCGATCTCACCGACCCAGGCGAGCAGTTCCTGATGGCGGGTCGGGGTGGTGGTGGGAGCCGCAATGCTGCGCGCCACGATCGCTCCAGACGGTGTGAGGGTGTGAGGTTCGTACGGATATGAGCACGCATATCCGTTTCTACAGGGTGGATCACCGCTCGCCCCTTGGGGGCCGCGACCCGGATGCATTCGTGGCAACGCTCATCCGGTGCCGCACTCGCTCATCTGATGTTGGCGTGCGAAGACTCATGTGTCCAGGGGGCAGCTCAGGTGAGCATCGCCACTCACGTGTGTCAGCCGTACGACAGGGCGGCGTCCACCACGTGAAGGGTGGCCGCACGGCGGGTCCGGAGAGCGGGACGCGGGACCGAACTTACGGAACCGTAGGTAGCCTGTGGCCATGACTGCTGCCGCGCACGGGCCCGAGCGAGCAACCGCGGGACGGACCAGGGGGACGGGACGCATGGAACGCAGCCGAGGGGCGGCGGGGGAGGCGGACGTGGCGGGGGCGGCCGTACCCGGGGCGCGTACGGGCGGGGAGGGCGTGTACGAGGAGGGCGCGTACGCGGAGGCCGTACGCGAGGAGCGGCGCGACGACACGGCGGACGCGGGCGGCGGCCCGCACCTGCCGCACGTGCCCCAACTGACGCCGATCAAGCCGCGGTTGCGCGGCTGGCTGCACGCGGGCATGTTCCCGGCGGCGCTCGTCTCCGGCGTGTTCCTGACCGCCCTCGCGGACACCGCCGCCGGGCGCCTGGCCTGCGCCGTCTACACGCTCACCGCCTGCATGCTGTTCGGCATCAGCGCCCTCTACCACCGCGGCGACTGGAGCCCCGGCGTCAACGCCGTGCTGCGGCGCCTCGACCACGCCAACATCTTCCTGATCATCGCGGGCAGCTACACCCCGCTGACCATCCTGCTGCTCTCCGGCAACAGCCGGAACCTGCTGCTGTGGGGCGTCTGGATCGCCGCCCTGTTCGGCATCGCGTTCCGCGTCCTGTGGGTCGGCGCCCCACGCTGGCTCTACACGCCGTGCTACATCGCGATGGGCTGGGCCGCCGTCTTCTTCCTGCCCGAGTTCCTGCGCAACGGCGGCGCCGTGGTGCTCGCCCTGGTCGTCGCGGGCGGCCTGCTCTACAGCGTCGGCGGCGTGGTCTACGCCCTCAAGCGCCCGAATCCGTCACCGCGCTGGTTCGGTTTCCACGAGGTCTTCCACTCGCTCACGCTGGCGGCCTTCGCGGCCCACTACGTGGGCATCTCCATGGTCGCCTACGGCTAGGCGGTGTCCGCCCAGGCCGCCCCGGCGCGGACCTGCGGCCCGAACCGGGCCCTAGAGGCCTGTCCCACGCTGGAGCCGGGCGATGTATCCAGGAGGCACCCATGTCCCGTATGACCGCGCTGATCAAGGCGTGGCACGAGTTGGACCTGCCGGGCGACGATGCCGATGCCGACCGGCCCGCTCAGATCGTTTTCGCGGTGGTGGAGACCGTGTCCACCACGCCCACGGTGATCAAGCGTGACTGGGAGGACAAACGGCTGCGCTACGCGGCGGCGGGCATCCCCGTCTATCTGATCGTCGATCCGAACGACGCCACCTGGCACGTGTTGGAGCTGGACGGCAGCCAATACGTGGAGACGGACAGGGGCCTCTTCGGCCAGGACCTCACGTTCCCCGCGCCCATGGGGTTCACCGTGCGGACCGAGGGCTGGCATCCGTACCGCCGGTCCGGCCGGGACACCGCCTAGCGGCCGTTGAGCGGGGTGCGGCGGATCGAGCGGCCCGCCAGGACGTCCGTACGGCGGCCGTCGCGGATCACCGGGCGGCCGTCGATCAGCACGTGCGGGACGCCGACCGGCAGCTGCCGCGGCTCCTCGAACGTCGACCCCGCCGCCACCGTCCCCGGGTCGAACAGCACCAGGTCCGCGCGGTACCCCTCGCGGACCAGCCCCCGGTCCGGCAGCCGTAGCCGGGCCGCCGGGCGGGACGTCAGGTGGGCCACGCACTCCTCCAGGGAGAGGACGCCCAACTCCCGTACGTACCGGCCGAGGTAGTGCGGGAAGGTGCCGTACGCCCGCGGGTGCGGCTTGGCGCCCTGGAGGATGCCGTCGCTGCCGCCCGTGTGCACGGGGTGCCGCATGATGGCGCGCACGTTCTCCTCGTGGCCCACGTGCTGGAGGATCGTGGTGCCGAGCCGGTCCTCCGTCAGCAGGCGGCGGGCCGTGGTGAAGGGCTCCTCGCCGCGCTCCCGCGCGCTGGCGGCGACGGTGCGCCCGACGTACCCGCGCAGGGCGTCGTCCGTCACCCCGGAGATCTCGATGGTGTCCCACTCGATCGGCACCCCGTGGCAGCCGTCGGCGCCCTCGACCTCCATCGTGTGCCGGACCCGGGCGCAGGTGTCGTCGTCGGCCAGCCGCGCGAGGACCGCGTCCGGGCCGCCCTCGCTCGCCCAGCTCGGCAGCATGGCGACGAGGGTGGTGCAGCCGGGGGTGTACGGGTACGTGTCGAGGGTGATGTCGGCGCCCGCCGCGAGGGCGTCGTCGAGGAGGGTGAGGAGTTCGGGGGCGCGGCCCTTGTTCACGCCGAAGTTCATGGTGGCGTGGGCGAGGTGCAGGGCGCAGCCCGCCTCACGGCAGAGTCCGACCATCTCCTCGTACGCGCCGAGGGCGCCCGCCCCGTACGAGCGGTGGTGCGGGCAGTAGTAGCCGCCGTGGTGGGCGACGACCCGGCACAGTGCGGTGAGTTCGGCGGTCGGCGCGTACATGCCCGGCGTGTACGTGAGTCCGGACGACATCCCCACCGCGCCCTGCTCCAGGCCCTCGGTGACGAGCTGCCGCATCCGGGTCAGCTCGTCCGCCGTCGCCGGGCGGTCCTCCCAGCCGACGGCGAGCATGCGGACGGTGCCCTGCGGCACCAGGTACGCGGCGTTGACGGCGATGCCCTGGCGGTCGAGCCGGTCCAGGTAGCCGCCGACGGTGCGCCAGTCGAAGTCGACGTCGGAGGGGGCGCCCGGCGCGGCGCCGTTCCAGCCCGCGATGGCCTGCCGTACGTCGGCCAGCGTGCGGTCGTCCACCGGCGCGTACGACAGCCCGTCCTGCCCGACGACCTCCAGGGTGACGCCCTGCGCGGCCTTCGCGGAGTGGTCCGGGTCGCGCAGCAGCGCGAGGTCGCTGTGCGCGTGCATGTCGATGAAGCCGGGGGCGAGCGCCAGCCCGTCGGCGTCCAGCGTGTGCCGGGCCGAGAGGCGCGGGCCGTCGCCCTCCGTCCGTACGGCGGCGATCCGGCCGTCGTCGAGGGCGACGTCCGCCACGTACGAGGGGCCGCCGGAGCCGTCGACGACGCGCGCTCCGCGGATCACGGTGTCCATGTCTGCCGGTGCCCTTTCTGCCGGGGTGGTCCGCCGGGGTGGTCCGCCGGGGAGTGGCGACTAGAAGAAGGTGCGGATCAGGTCGGTGACCGTGCCGTCCGGCTCCACGAGCGGGATCAGCTGCCACTTGTCGAAGATCGTGCACGGGTGCGACATGCGCAGCCCGACCCAGTCCCCGACCTCCAGCTCGGCGCCCGTACCGCCGTCGCCGCCGTCCGTACGCAGCCACGTGTGCTGGTCGGACAGGCCGGTCACGGTGATGCCGTCGGCGGGCCGTACGGTCCCGTCGCGCGCCGAGCGCACCGCGTGCGCCCGCGGCAGGTGCAGGTCGTGGGCGGCGTCGCGCTTCCCCGCGTTGAGGAACGCCTGGCCGGGGGAGGGGCGCGAGACGACCTGTGCCCAGAGGGTGAACGCGGAGAGCAGCGCGCCCTCGTCGGGTACGCGGTTGAACGGGGTCAGCTCCTCGTAGTGCCCGTCGTCGTGCGACACGTACGCGCCCGAGCGCAGCAGCTTCAGCACCGGCCGGGACAGCTCCGGCACCTCCGCGAAGACGTCCGCGACCGCGTCGAACCAGGCGCTGCCGCCCGCGCTCAGCACGATCTCGTCCACGTCCGCGCCGAACCGGCCCGCCGCGTCCAGCTCCGCCGTCAGCGCGGTCAGCCGCCGCAGCCACGCCCGTACCCGGTCGCCGTCGGCCTGCGGCACCTCGCCCTCGTAGCCCGCGACGCCGACGAGCCGCAGCGTGTCCGTGGCCGCCACGGCGTCCGCGACGGCGGCGCAGTCCGCCTCCGTACGGGCGCCGGTGCGGGCGCCCTCGCCCGCCGCCAGCTCGACGACGACGTCGAGGCGGCGGGGGGTGGCGGGGCCGGTTTCGGCACCGCGCAGGGCCTCGTCCATCAGGGCGACGCCGCGTACGGAGTCGACGTAGCAGACGAACCGGAAGTCCGGGTCGGCCGCCAGCTCACCGGCGAGCCAGCGCAGGGCGGCGGCGTCCACCAGCTCGTTGGCGAGGAAGACGCGACGCACGCCGAACTCCCGGCACACGCGCACCTGGTGCGGTACGGCGACGGTGATGCCCCAGGCGCCGTACGCGAGTTGGCGGGCGAACAGCTGCGGGGCCATGGACGTCTTGCCGTGCGGCGCGAAGGCCAGCCCGTGCCGTTCGGTGTAGTCCTCCAGCTGGCGGAGGTTGTGCTCGACTGCCTCCGCCGACAGGGCCAGCACCGGGGTGGTGAAGCCGCCCGTGAACAGGTCGCGGCGGGCCCCGGCGAGCGCGCCGACGCGGCTGCCCGCGGCGTCCGGCGGCAGGCCCTTCCAGCGGTGGTCGACGAGGTCGTCCGCGAGCGCGGCGAGCCGGTCGGTGGCCAGGTCCGGGGTGCGGGCGGCGGGGGTGCCGGGGGCGTCGGCGGCGTGGTCGGCCGGGCGGGGCATGGCGGCTCCGTAAAAGATCTTGTTGCAGGGAATGCAACACCCATTGCGCATAACGCTTACTGCTGTCTAGCATCCCGGCGAACCCCGGTCAATGGAGCGCGGGCGCCACCGCGCACCGGACGTACGGGGCACCCGGCCCGAAGGAGCGAGACGGATCGTGACCAGCCCCCCGCCCGCCGACGTCGTCTGCCTCGGCGAGTCCATGGTCACGTTCCTGCCGTCGCGGCCCGGCCCCCTCGCGGACGTGCCCGCGTTCCAACGCGCCATCGGCGGCGCCGAGTCCAACGTCGCCTGCGCCCTCGCCGGTGCCGGGCACCGCGCCCGCTGGGTCAGCCGCGTCGGCGCGGACGGCTTCGGTGACCACCTGCTCCGTACGATCACCGCCGCGGGCGTCGACACCGGCGCCGTCGAACGGGACCCGGACCGGCCGACCGGCGTGTACTTCCGTACGGACGGCGAGCGCGCCACCTCCCTCGGCGGCGCGGGGGAGGGTGCGGGCGGCCCCGCCTCCACCGCCGAGGTCGTGTACTACCGCGCCGGTTCCGCCGCCTCCGCCATGGCGCCCGACACCGTCGACCTGGCCGCGGCCCGCTCCGGCCGGGTCCTGCACCTCACCGGCATCACCGCCGCGCTGTCCGCCGGGTGCCTGGCGCTGAGCCGTACGCTCACCGCGCCGTACGAGGGCCGCCCGCTCGTCTCGTTCGACGTCAACTACCGCGTGGCGCTGTGGCGTCCGCCCGCCGACCCGCGCGTGCTGCTCGAACTGGCCCGCGGCTGCGACCTGGTGTTCGTCGGTGAGGACGAGGCGGAGGCGGCCTGGGGCGTCACGGGTGGCGCGGACGCCGTACGGGACGCGCTGCCGGAGCCCGCGACGCTCGTCGTGAAGCACGGCGCGGCGGGCGCGACGGCGTACGTGCGCGGGGGCGCCGACGGGAGCGGCGACGGCGCGTACGGCGACGGGGGTGACGACGCCCCGTACGGCGACGACCGCCGCGTGCGCGTCCCCGCGCCCCGCGTCGACGTCGTCGCGCCGGTCGGCGCGGGCGACGCCTTCGCCGCCGGGTACCTCTCCGCCGCGCTGCGCGGCCTGCCGCTCCGCGACCGGCTGCGCCACGGCCACCTGCTGGCCGCCGCCGCCCTCACCGTCCCCGGCGACCTGGCCGAACCCCCGGCCCGCGCCGACGTGGACCGGCTCGCGGCGCTCGACCACGAGGCGTGGGGCACACTGCGACTCGCCCCCGGCTGGACGACAGAGAAGGCGACCGCACCGTGAGTCAGACCGTCGACAGAGCGCTGAGCATCCTGCCCCTGCTGGCCCGTGGACCGGCCAACCTGGAGCAGGTCTCGCAGCAGCTCGGCGTGCACAAGTCCACGGCGCTGCGCCTGCTGCGCACCCTGCACGAGCACGGCATCGTCTACCGCCAGCCGGACCAGCGCTACCGCCTCGGCGCCCGCCTCTTCGCCCTCGCGCAGGAGGCGATCGAGAACCTGGACGTACGCGAGATCGCCCACCCCCACCTCGTACGCCTCAACGAGAAGACGGGCCACACCGTCCACCTCGCCGTGTACGAGGAGAGCGACGTGCTCTACCTCGACAAGGTCGAGAGCCGCTACCCGGTGCGCATGTACTCGCGCATCGGCAAGCCCGTCGCGATCACCGTCGCCGCCGTCGCCAAGCTGCTCCTCGCGGACCTGCCCGAGCAGGAGCGCCGCGAGATCGCGGACGGCCTCGACTACCCCGCGTACACCGCGAGGTCGACGCCCGACGCCGCCGCGTTCCTCGCCGAGCTGGCGCGCGTACGGGAACAGGGCTGGGCCACCGACCTCGGCGGCCACGAGGAGTCCATCAACTGCGTCGCCGCGCCCATCCGGGGCGCCGACGGGCGCGTCGTCGCGGCGATGTCCGTCTCGGCGCCCAGCGTGGTCGTGACCGCCGACGAACTCCTCACGCTGCTCCCGCTGGTACGGCGTACGGCCGACGCCGTCAGCGCCGACTACTCCGGGAAGCCCCGATGAACGCCCGGCCGCCCCGGGACCCGTCACCGCGGGCCGCGTGAGCCCCCGCACCCCGTCACCGAGAACCCCGTCACCGCACACCCCGTCCCCGTACGGAGAGCAGGAAGCGACACCATGAGCGACAAGACCGCCCTCACCCCCAGCACCCACACCACCCCGCCCGCCGCGTTCTCGCACGGTGTGCGGAAGGGCAACATCCTCCAGGTCGCCGGGCAGGTCGGCTTCCTGCCCGCCGTCGAGGGCCAGCCCCCGACCCCGGCCGGGCCGACGCTGCGGGAGCAGACGCTCCAGACCCTGGAGAACGTACGGGCCATCCTCGCGGAGGGCGGCGCGAGCTGGGACGACGTGATGATGCTGCGCGTCTACCTCACCGACACCGGCCACTTCGCGGAGATGAACGAGCTGTACAACGCGTACTTCGCGGAGCAGGACCTCCAGGCGCCGCCCGCGGCCCGTACGACCGTGTACGTCGGGCTGCCCGCCGGGCTGCTCATCGAGATCGACGCGCTCGCCGTACTGGACTGAGCCCCCGCCGTCCGGCAGGGTCCCGCACGCGCGGGGCCCGGCCGGGCACCAGCACCACCGCCGTACCCCCCCCGCACCACCCCCGTACCACCGTCCCCAGGAAACCCGAGGAGCCCGCCCCCAAGGACTCCGGCCGAACCCGAACGAGGTCGCCCCATGCTGCTCGCCGCCCCGGACCCCGAGGCGCCACCGCACACCGGTGGTCTGCTGCTGCTCATAGACGGGACCGCCGGTCTGCTGACCGTCGCCGTCCTCGGCATCGCCCTGCTGCTCTACCTGATCATCAAGGTCCGCCTCCAGCCCTTCGTGGCGCTGCTCGCGGTCTCCATCGCGGTCGGCCTCGCCGCGGGCCTGTCCGTCACCGAACTCTTCGGCACCGTGCAGAAGTCGGACGCGGTGTCCGTCATCGAGTCCGGCATGGGCGGCATCCTCGGGCACGTCGCGATCATCATCGGGCTCGGCACCATGCTCGGCGCGATCCTGGAGGTCTCCGGCGGCGCCGAGGCGCTGTCGGCGCGGCTGCTCGGCCTGTTCGGGGAGCGCAGGGCGCCGCTGGCGATGGGCCTCACCGGCCTGATCTTCGGCATCCCCGTCTTCTTCGACGTCGGCATCTTCGTGCTGGCGCCGATCGTGTACGCCGCCGCCAAGCGCTCCGGCAAGTCCGTACTGCTGTACGCGATGCCGCTGCTGGCCGGACTCTCCATGACGCACGCGTTCCTGCCGCCGCACCCCGGCCCGGTGGCCGCCGCCGGACTGCTCGACGTGGACCTCGGCATGGTCATCCTGATGGGTACGGTCTGCGGCATCCCGGCCGTACTCGCCGCGTGGGCGTACGCCGCCTGGATCGGCGAACGCATCTTCGTCGAGGTGCCGCAGGACATGGTCGAGGCCGTCGAGGAGTCCCGCAAGGCCATCGCGGACGAGCAGCGCGCGTCCGGCGTCGAGCCGAAGGAGACGCCGGTGTCGGTGGGCACGGTGCTCGCGATCATCGGTACGCCGCTGGTGCTGATCCTCGCCTCGACGTTCTCGTCGATCGCGTTCGACCCGTCCACGGCCCGCTCGGTGGTGGAGTTCGTCGGGCACCCGTTCGTCGCGCTGACGATCGCGCTGCTGCTGTCGTTCTACGTGCTGGGCATCCGCCGCGGCTGGTCCCGGCGTTCGCTGGAGACGGTGTGCACCGCCTCCCTCAAGCCCGTCGGCAACATCCTGCTGGTGGTCGGCGCGGGCGGCGTCTTCGGCGCGGTCCTGGCGGGCAGCGGCATCGCGAACGCGCTGGCGGACACGTTCAACGACATGGGCCTGCCGGTCATCGTGCTGGCGTACCTCATCTCGCTGGTGCTGCGCGTCGCGCAGGGTTCGGCCACCGTCGCGATCGTCACCAGCGCGGGCATCGTCGCCCCGTTGATCCAGCAGGGCGACTACTCGCAGGCGCACACCGCGCTCGTCATCATGGCGATCTCGGCGGGCTCGATCTTCGCCTCGCACGTCAACGACGGCGGCTTCTGGATCGTCGCCAAGTACTTCGGCATCTCCGAACGGGACACCCTCAAGTCCTGGACGGTGCTGGAGTCGGTGCTGTCGGTGGCCGGGTTCGCGGTCGCGGCGACGGTCAGCCTGCTGGCGTAGCGCCACGGCGCGCGGGGGCGTCGTCCGTACGCGTCGGGCGCACGCCCCCTTGTGCGCCCGACGCCCGCGACGAACAATGCGGTGCGACCAGACCGAATGCCCTTTCGGTCCACCAGAGAGGACCCCCACACATGAAAAGACCTCTCGCCGGTGCCCTGACCGCGGCCCTCCTCGGAGCCGCCGCCCTCACGGGCCTCACCGCGAACCCCGCCACGGCCACCGGCCACACCACCGCCACGGCCTCCGCCGAGGCGGGGAAGCAGACGAAGGCGGCCGCCCCCGACTTCGCCGGTACGGTTGCCCTGAGCAACTGCTCCGGCTCCGTCGTCCGCGTCCCGCAGTCCCAGCCGACCGACCCCGCCCTGGTCCTCTCCAACGGCCACTGCCTGGAGAGCGGCATGCCCGACCCGGGCACGGTCGTCGTGGACGAGCCGTCCAGCCGCAGCTTCGACCTCCTCGACGCGGGCGCCAACGAGGTCGGCACGCTCCAGGCCACCAAGATCGCGTACGGCACCATGACCGACACGGACGCGTCGATCTACGAACTCAGCTCCACGTACGAGGAGATCGAGTCCGAGTACGGCATCGAGCCCCTCGACATCGCCCCCGAGCACCCCACGGCCGGGACGAACGTCACCGTCGTCTCCGGCTACTGGAAGGACACCTACAGCTGCGCGATAGACGGCTTCGCGTACCAGCTGGAGGAGGGCGGCTGGACGCAGAAGGACTCCATCCGCTACACCCCCGAGTGCCAGGTCATCGGCGGCACCTCGGGCTCGCCGCTCGTGGACGACGCCACGGGCCAGGTCGTCGGGGTGAACAACACCACGAACGAGAACGGCGAGGAGTGCACCCTCAACAACCCGTGCGAGAAGGACGAGGCGGGCAACGTCACCGTCCACCAGGGCACCGGGTACGCGCAGCAGGTCTACCTCTTCGCGGACTGCATCACCACCGGCAACAAGATCGACCTCAGCCTCCCGGAGTGCGCGCTGCCCAGCCCGTGACCTCCTGACACGCTGACGTGCTGCCCGCGCACCCCGCCGGACCACCCGGCCGGTGCCCGGCCGACGGGGCCCCGGACCTCCCGGTCCAGGGCCCCACCGCGCGTCCGGGCCCGGTACGCGCGGTGGCGGCCCTGCACGGTGATCAGCCGTGCCCTCTTGTGCTGATCGGCGCGGGCTTGTTTCATTCGCCGTCACCGGTCACGTCACCGGTCAGGGACGAGTCGGGAGGCGGGCATGGCGGAGCAGGAGAGAGCCCCGGGTGGCGGGGAGGGGCCCGGCGCGGCGGAGGGGTCCGGCCCCGGTGCGGGGTCCGGTACGGCGGGCGGGGCCGAACGGCGGCCCAGCTGGCGGCTGTTGGGCCCCGGCATCGTGGTGGCCGCGACCGGGGTCGGCGCGGGCGACCTGGTGGCGACGCTGCTGGCGGGCAGCAAGTTCGGCTACACGCTGATGTGGGCGGCCGTCGTCGGCTGCCTCGTGAAGATCGCGCTCGCCGAGGCCGTGGGCCGCTGGCATCTGGCCACGGGCCGGACGCTGTTCGACGGCTGGCGCACGCTGGGTCCGTGGACCACGTACTACTTCGCGGTGTACGTCGTGGTCTGGGGCTTCGTCTACGGCGCCGCCGCGATGAGTTCCAGCGCGCTGCCGCTCCAGGCGCTGTGGCCGGACGGGCCGGGGCTGAAGTTCTGGGGGATCACGACGGGGCTGCTGGGGCTGGCGTTCGTGTGGTTCAACCGGTACGCGGTGGTCGAGAAGATCATGATGGTCTTCGTCGGCGTGATGTTCGTGGTGGTCGTGTACGTCGCGATCCGCGCCACGCCGCACCTGGGCGACGCGTTCGCGGGGCTGCTGCCCGTACTGCCGGACGGGTCGCTCGTCTACACCCTCGGCCTCGTCGGCGGGGTCGGCGGCACCATCACCATGGCGGCGTACGGCTACTGGATCAACGCCAAGGGCTGGACCGACTCCGGCTGGATGCGCATGATGCGCTTCGACAACCGGGTGGCGTACGCGACGACCGGCATCTTCGTCGTCGCCATGCTGATCGTCGGCGCCGAGCTGCTGCACGCGGGCCGGATCTCGCTGGCGGAGGGCGACAAGGGGCTGCTGGACCTGACGGACGTGCTGGAGGACCGGTACGGCGGCTTCACCGCGAAGCTGTTCCTCGTCGGCTTCTTCGCCGCCTCCTACTCGTCGCTGGTCGGCGTGTGGCACGGGGTGAGCCTGATGTTCGCGGACTTCGTGGACCGTACGCGGGCCGGTGGCGACGCCGGGGTGGAGGTCGTGGCGCGGGGGCAGCAGGAGCGGTCGCTCGCGTTCCGCGGCTACCTGCTGTGGCTGACGGTGCCGCCGATGGCGCTGCTCTGGCTGGACCAGCCGTTCGGGCTGGTGATCGCGTACGGGGTGCTGGGCGCGTTCTTCATGCCGTTCCTCGCGGTGACGCTGCTGTGGCTGCTCAACACCTCGCGTACGCCCCCGGAGTGGCGCAGCGGGCTCCTCAGCAACGGCATGCTGGGCGCCTCCGCGGTGCTGTTCCTCGTGCTCTGCGTCCAGCAGGTCCGCGACCTGCCCTGGTGACGGCGCCCTGACGACGGCGCCCCGGTGCCGGCGCGCCCGCGTGCCCGACGTGACGTGCGGGTGCCCGTACACGCCGAAGGGACCCGTGCTTCCGCAGCGCACGGGCCCCTTCGGGGTGGCGGTGCGGCCGGTCGTACGCACGGGGTGCGTACGACCGGCCGCGGGAGGCCGTCGTTACGACATGCCGTCCACGTGCGGGCCGACCGCGTCCGACCAGGCGTTGCCGCCGGTCGCGTCCCAGTTGGTGGACCAGGTCATCGCGCCGCGCAGGCCGGGGTAGGTCTTCTCCGGCTTGAACTCGCCGCAGTTCTCGCCCTTGGTGAGGCAGTCGAGGGCGTCGGTCACGACCTTGGGCTCGACGTAGCCGCCACCGGCGGCCTGCGAGGTCGCGGGGACGCCGATGCCGACCTGGGACTCGTCCAGGCCGCCCTCCAGCTGGATGCACGCGAGGCCGGTCAGGAAGTCGACCGTGCCCTGGGCGTAGACCTTGCCGTCGCAGCCGTTCATCGAACCGCTGTTGTAGTACTGCATGTTGACGACGGTGAGGATGTCCTTCACGTCGAGCGCCAGCTTGAAGTACTCGGTCTCGGTCGACTGCATGTCGATCGTCTGCGGCGCCATCGTGAGCACCAGGTCCGGGGCCTTCTCGGCGATCGCCTTCAGGGCCTTGCCCATGTACTGGGACTGGATGCCGTGTTCGAGGTCGATGTCGACGCCGTCGAAGCCGTACTCCTCCATGAGCGCGACGGTGCTGTCCGCGAAGGCGGTGGCGGAGGCGTCGTCGGTGACGGAGACGTTGCCCTTCTCGCCGCCGACGGAGATGACGACGGACTTGCCCGCCTCCTGCTTGGCGGCGATGTCGGACTTCAGCTCGTCCTCGGAGGAGGCCAGCGCCGGGTCCAGGTTGAACGTGATCTCGCCGGGCTTGTCGGTCGAGTCCGCGAACGCGACGGCGATGATGTCGTACGCGTCGGGCACGTCGCTGACGCGCTGCTTCTCGGCGCCGTTGTCGAAGTTCTGCACGTAGCCGGTGAGGGCGTGGGCGGGGACCTCGGCGGCCGACGGGCCGTCCTGGCCGGAACCGCCCTCGGCGGCGCCCGCCGACATGGCGCCGAGTCCTGCCGCCACCAGCGCGGCGGCCCCGGCCACCGCAATCGCGGTGCGGCCGGAGAGGCCGGCTATGCCGCGGTTTCGCTTACGCCTGGATTCGGTGCTGGGCTGCACTGTTGCCTCCGTGGCATGGGGGGATGTGGGGGGTGGAGACGTCGGTGTACGTGGGGTGGAACGCGGCGGTGGCCACTGCCGCGTTGAGGGGGAAGACTGGTCCAGACCAATAATTCTGTCAAGGGCTTGCGCACGACCCGTACTTATCCCGGAGCGCGCCGGGGTAGGGGGACGGGGGAACTCCGGGGGAGCGACCCGGAGGGAGTGCCGGGCGGTGGGGCGGGAGTGGTTCTCCGGCCGCGGCCGCCCCGATAGGGTGTTATGTCGTCAGTCGGTTGAGCGGATGACCGGACTCCGCGCCGGGTCCCCGACCGGGCGGCGGACCAGCAGGACGGCGGGACCGGGCTCGCGAGGCGGACCCGTGGCCACGCCGTCGTGGACAGGGGGACCGAGACGTGACGACTGCCTTGGCGGTCACCAGCCACGGGCACATGCTCACCCCGCCCGACCGGCACACGCCGCGGGCGCACATCTTCACGCCGCCGGACGAGCAGTCGCTGGACGACGCGCTCACCGAGACGCACACGCTGCTGGAGCAGCACGGGTACCTGATCGCGGTGTATCCGGAGACCCTGCCCACCCCGTACGTGCACCGGCTGCACGCCATCCGGTCCATCCTGGAGAGCGACCGGATCGCGCTGCTGCCCACCGCGCTGCCGCCGCTCGCCACGGGCGTACTGGCCCGGCAGCTGCGGCAGTTGTCGCTCTGCGACTTCAGCCCCGGCGTGCTCGGCTCCGCCGCGCGCCTCCTGGGGCACTACATCCACGCGGGCGCCCTGCTGAACTCCGTCGCCAAGCTCGACCGCATACCCGTCTCGCTCACCGCGCACGCCAAGTCCTGGATGCCGGGCACCCAGTTCGGCGTACTGGCCGCGCCCGAACCCGCGCTGGTCCGGCTCGGCGGCAGCGGTGAGCAGGGGAAGCTGGCGGGTCCGCAGTACGCGACCCGGCTGACCGTCGCGAGCAGCGGCATCGACGGGGAGTGGGTGACGCGGACGCTCGCCACGCAGTGGCGGGTGAGCGACATCCACGAGGCGTACCTGCCGGACGACTCGGCGCGCTGGTGGGGCACGGGCAAGCTGGTCGAGTTCGCGGCGGCCATATCGGACCTGTCGGTGCTCTACCAACTGGTGGCGTCCGTACGCCGCGACGAGTGCCACTGGTGCGGGCTGGAGATCATCGGCGACCGTTGCGCGTTCTGCTCCGCGACGCTCCCGCCGGAGCCCCCGGGTACGGGCGCCGGTACGGGTACGGCAGCCGCCGCGCGTGCCGTACGGGCGAAGGCGCCGCGTCCGCGCGGGCCGCGCCCGCAGGCCCCGCGCCAGCCGCGGCCGCAGGAGGCCCCGCAGCCGCGGGCGGAGGGGCGTTCGGCGGAGGGGCGGTCCGTGCCGGGGCAGACCGCGCCGGGGCGGCCCGTGGAGGGGCGGCCGGTCGAAGGGCGGTCCGTCGACGGGCGTTCGGGGGAGGGGCTGTCGGCGCGGCAGGCCCGGTCGGGTCGGTCGGGTCAGCCGGGCGAACCGGGTGCGACGGATCCGGCGGATGCGTCCGGTGGGTCGGGTCAACCGCCGGTCCAGGGCACGCCGTTACCGGCGGAGCCCGGCCGGGGGGAGCCCGTGCCGGGGCGGTCGCCGCAGGGCCCGCCGCCCGACCCGGGGCCGTACGCCCGCGAGCCGCGCCCCGGCGCCCCGGCACCCGGCAACCCGTACGCCCAGGACCCGTACCCCCAGGGCTCGCACACCCAGGACCCGTACGCCCAGGGCTCGTACGCCACCCACCCGTACTCCCAGGGCCCGCCCGCCCCGGGCCCCGGTGGCCCGCCCGCCGCCGGGCCGTCCGCCCCGGCCCACGGTCCGCCGCCCCGCGCGGACCGGCCCAGCAGCAGTCCCAGCAACGCCGTCACCGTCCACCAAGGGGTCCCCCGTCCATGAACTCACGCCAGCGCCGCGGCGTCCTCCTCATCGCGATCTCCGCACTGTGCGCCCTCGGCGTCTTCGCGGGCGTCCTGGCGGTGATCCGGAACGTGGAGTCGAAGGTCGGCCCGGAGACCACGGCGTACGAGCTGACGAGCGACATACCGGCCTACGAGTCCCTGGACCGCGACCGGTTCAAGAAGGTCTCGATGCCCGAGCGTTGGCTCCCCGACACCGCCGTCACCGACCTGGACGACCTGCGCGGCAAGATCGCCGTCAACCCGCTCCGCAAGGGCTCGCTGCTCCAGTCCGACATGGTGGCCGACCGACCGGCGCTCAAGCCGGGCCAGCAGGAGATCGCGATCATGATCGACTCGTCGACCGGTGTCGCGGGCAAGATCAACCCGGGCAACAAGGTCAACATCTACGCCACCTTCGAGGGCGACCGCGCCGGAGCGGGCGGCAAGGACCAGCCGTCCCAGTCCAAGGTGATCGTCAACGACGCGCAGGTGATCGACGTCGGTGAGCTGACCCCGTTCAAGGAGGGCGGCGACGACGACGCCCGCACCCGGGAGCGCGAACGCGAGGGCGTCCCCATCACCTTCGCGCTGTCCACGTCCGACGCCCAACGGGTCGCGTACGCCGAGTCGTTCGCCGAGCACGTACGCCTCGCGCTGGTCGCGCCGGGCAGCGAGCCGATCCCGGACGACGAGCGCACGTACACCCTCGCCGGGAACAAGTGAGGCCACCATGGTCACCCGTATCCTCCCGGCGGTGAGCGACCCGGACGCCGCGCGCGCCCTCGCCACCCTCCTCGACCAGCTGCCCGAGGCGGAGCCGCAGCCGCCCGCCGTGGACTCCACACAGCTCCTCAACACCCTCGCGCAGACCGCCGCGGAGTCCCTCGCGGACCTGCCGGAGGCCGTGCTCGTCCACGAACTGATCGGCTCCCTCCCGGCGTTGGAGCTGATCCGCGAGGTCGCGCTCCGCTTCCCGGCCGTCGCCGTCATCCTCGTCACCCGGGACACGTCCCCGAACCTGTACTCGGCGGCCATGGACGCGGGCGCGCGCGGAGTCGTCGGACTGCCGCTGGCGTACGACGAGTTGGCGGCGCGGATCAGCGCCGCGGCGACGTGGGCGGCGGGCGTACGGAGTCATCTCGGCGCCGGACCCGAGCCGTTCCGCGGCCCCGGCGGCACGGTCGTCGCCGTGACCGGCGCGAAGGGCGGCGTCGGCTGCACCCTCACCGCCGTCGAACTCGCCCTCGCGGCCCGCGCGTCGGGCCGCAACGCCGCGCTCGTCGACCTCAACCTCCAGTCGGGGGACGTCGCTTCGTTCCTGGACGTGCAGTTCCGGCGGTCGGTCGTCGACCTGGCGGGGATCGCGGACCTGACGCCACGCGTCCTCCAGGACGTGGTGTTCACGCACGAGACCGGCCTGTCGCTGCTGCTCGCGCCCGCCGAGGGCGAGCGCGGCGAGGAGGTCGACGACCGGGCCGCGCGCCAGATCGTCGGCGCGATGCGCGCGCGGTACGAGGTCGTCGTCGTCGACTGCGGCACCCAGATGCACGCGGCGAACGCCGCCGCCATCGAGATGGCCGACCGCGCGGTGCTCCTCACGACACCCGACGTGGTGTCCGTACGGGCCGCCAAGCGCATGGTCCGGCTGTGGGACCGGCTCCAGATCCGCAAGGCCGAGGAGACCGTCACCGTCGTCAACCGCGCCTCGAAGCACACGGAGATACAGCCCGCGCTGGTCGCCCGTATCGTCGGCACGCCCGTCGCGCAGGCGACCGTACCGGCGAACTTCAAGGAGCTGCACACCGCGCTCGACGCGGGCCGCATCCAGGACGTCGACCACCGCAGCACCGTGAAGCAGGCCCTGTGGTCGCTCGCCGCGGAGCTGGGCGCGGCGGCGCCGCTCCCGGAGGGCGGCAAGGGCGGCCGTGGGGGCCGCGGCAAGGGACGGCACGGCAAGGGCGGGAAGGGCGGCGACGCGTCCGGCGACGGGGGCGGCGGTACGGGGGAGAGCGCGGGCAGCATAGGCAGCGCGGCCCGCCCCGCCGCGCTGACCTCCGGCTCCTCCTCTTCCACTTCGTCCTCCGCTTCCGGCTCCGGTACGGGTTCCGGTTCCGGCGGGCGCGGCGGTTCCGACCGCGGCGCCGTACGCCTGTGGCACCGCCGGAGCTGGGACGACCGCGGCTCCGTCGCCCTCCCGGGCCTCCCCGCCGTCCCGGTCCCGCGCGGCCTCCCCGCGCCACCGGGCCGCCGTGGCGCGGCGCCCCCGGGCGGGGACGCCGCCACGGCGGCCGGGCGGGGCGCGGGACGTACGGGCGCGGGCTGGCGTACGCGTACGGACCGCGGCAGCCGTACGGCCGCCGGTCGACGTACGGCGGCGGACCCGCGCACGGCCCGGGACCCGCGCACCGCCGCGCGCGGCGGCGCGGGCGAACGCGGCGCGCTCACGGTCGAGTTCGCGGGCATGGCACCGATCGTCCTGGTCGTTCTCGCGCTGCTCTGGCAGTGCGTGCTGATCGGCTTCACCTTCACCCTCGCGGGCAACGCCGCCGACGAGGGCGCCCGCGCCGCCGCCTCGGCCGCCGCGTACGGCGACCCCGGCTCGGCCTGCGAGTTCGCCGCCCGCGAGCACCTGCCGGGCGCCTGGGACGCAGAGGCGTCCGTCAGCTGCTACCAGGCGGGCGGCGTCTGGAAGGCCGACGTCGACCTGGCCACCCCGGTCCTCTTCCCCGGCGCGGCCAACCTCCCCTTCACCGTCCACGGCAGCGCGGGCGCGGCAGTCGAAGCGGAAGCGGGGTGACCCATGCCGACACCGGTGGCGGTGCGGGCGGTACGGCGGGCGCGCCCGCCGGCGTGGTCGCGCGTACGGGCCGTACTGCGGCGGGCGTCCGCGCGGCGGACCCGCGAACGGGGCGCGTCCAGCCTGGAGTTCGCGGGGATGATCCCGTTCCTGCTCCTCGTCGGCCTCGCCGGGATCCAGCTGGGGCTGGCGGGCTACGCGGTGCAGCAGGCCGGTACGGGCGCCCGCGCCGCCGCTCGTACGGCGGGCCAGCAGGACGCCGGGGACTGCGCGGGCGCGGGCCGGTCGGCCATGAGCGGCTGGACGGCGGGCCGCGCGTCGGTCGACTGCTCCGGCGGCGACGAGGAGGCGACCGCGACCACCGAGGTCACCATCCCGTCGCTGATCCCCGGGATCGACAGCTTCGGCTCCGCCAGCCGGACCGTGACCATGCCCAGCGACTAGGGGCTGTCCGGCACATGGCGACCACCGCGACCAGGACGGGACCTGGCGGACAGGCACCAGGGGGCGCCCCGGCGGGGCACCACCCGCGAGCACACCCGCACCCACGACGTACCGCGCCCGCGTCACCCGACGGCGCGCGGCGACCGGACGGAAAGCCGGACGGAAAGCCGGTCGGAAAGGAGGCACACCCGTGAGCCTGCGCTCCCGGCTGAACGGCCCCGAGGGCGAGCCCCGCGGCTCCGGTTCGGGCCTCGGCAACCGCTCCGCCTCCCCCTCCGGAACCGGCTCCGGAATCGGCCCCGGTCCGGGCGCCGGCTCCGGTGACGCGACCGGCGCGGGCGGCGACGGCACCGGGCACCTCGTACCCGCGTACCGCGCGAAGCTGCTGGAGGAGATCGACCTCGCCGAGATGTCGACCCTCTCGCCCGCCGAGCGCCGCGTCCGCCTCGAACGGGTCCTCGGCCACATCATCAGCCGCGAGGGCCCCGTCCTGGCCACCCAGGACCGCGCGCTCCTCATCCGCCGCGTCGTGGACGAGGCGCTGGGCCTCGGCGTCCTCGAACCGCTGCTGGAGGACGCCTCGATCACCGAGATCATGGTCAACGGCCCGGACCAGGTCTTCGTCGAACGCTCCGGCCGCGTCGAGCGCGTCCCCGTCCGCTTCGCCTCGCACGAGCAGCTGATGCAGACCATCGAACGCATCGTCTCCACCGTCAACCGCCGCGTGGACGAGTCGAACCCGATGGTCGACGCCCGCCTGCCGACCGGCGAGCGCGTCAACGTCATCATCCCGCCGCTCTCCCTCACCGGCGCGACCCTGACGATCCGGCGCTTCCCCCGCGCGTACAAGCTGGACGAACTGATCCAGCTCGACACGCTCGACGAGCACATGCTGCTGTTGCTCTCGTCGTTCATCCGCTCGCGCTTCAACGTGATCGTCTCCGGCGGCACCGGCTCCGGGAAGACGACGCTCCTCAACGCGCTCTCCGCGCTGATCCCCGAGTCGGAGCGGATCATCACCGTCGAGGACGCCGCCGAGCTCCAGTTGCAGCAGCAGCACGTCATCCGCCTGGAGACCCGCCCGCCGAACGTCGAGGGCCGGGGCCGCATCACCGTACGGGACCTCGTACGCAACTCCCTGCGCATGCGCCCCGACCGCATCATCGTCGGCGAGGTGCGCGGCGGTGAGACGCTCGACATGCTCCAGGCCATGTCCACCGGCCACGACGGCTCACTCGCCACCGTGCACGCCAACAGCGCCGAGGACGCCCTGATGCGGCTCCAGACGCTCGCGTCGATGTCCGAGGTGGAGGTGCCGTTCGCCGCGCTCCAGGACCAGATCAACTCCGCGGTGGACGTCATCGTGCAACTCGCCCGACTGGCCGACGGCTCCCGCAAGATCGTGGAGATCTGCCTGCTGGCCTCGCACGGCCGGGAGTCGTTCGAGATCGTGCCCGTGTCCCGCTTCGACGCGCGGCCGATGTCGCCGGACGCCCGGGTGCACGGCACGTTCACGCACCTGCCGCTGCCGCGCCGTACGGCCGCCCGGCTCGCCATGGCGGGCGAGGCGGTGCCGCCCGCGTTCGGGGTGGCGGCGGCCGACGCGCAGCTCACGACGCGGCAGGCGGTGTAGGCCCCGGTCCTGACCGCCCGCAGCCCCGCCAGCCCCGGCCCTGACCGCCCCGGCCCCGCGCCCGTACGACCCCCGCGCCCGTACGATCCCGCCCCTCCCGGACCCGTACGCCCTCCCCGCCCGACCAAGGACCCGACCCATGGACAGACTCGCCCTCCTCACCCTCGGCGGCACGCTCCTCGCGGGCGCGCTCGCCGTCGCGGGCGTGCAGGCGTTCGCCGCCGGACGCGCCCAGCGCGAGGCCCTCCTCGACCGGCTCTCCACCGCGGACGGCGTCGACCTGCCGCCGGGCCGCCGACGGCACTTCGTCGCCGTGGACCGCAGGCTCCGCGGTACGCGCCTGGGCCGGGGCGTCCAGCTGAAGCTCGCGGCCACCGGACTGGACCTGAGCGCCGGGGAGTTCGTCGTCTACGTGCTCGCCGCGTCCGGCGGGCTCTGGTTCGTCGCGGCGTCGCTCCTCGCCCCGTTCTTCGGGCCCATCGCCGGACTCCTCGGCCTGTTCGCGGCGAACGCCTTCCTCACCTGGCAGCGCCAGAAGCGCATCGAGGCGTTCATCGGCCAACTCCCCGAACTGGCCCGCATCCTCGCCAACGCCACCTCCGCCGGGCTCGCGCTGCGCACCGCGCTCAGCATGGCCGCCGAGGAGCTGGAGTCCCCGGCCGGAGACGAACTCACCGTCGTCACCAACCAGTTGGCCGTCGGCCGTTCCATCGACGACGCCCTCAACGAGCTGGCCGAACGGCTGCCCTCCCGCGAACTCGTCGTCCTCGTCACCACGTTGGTGCTCTCCCACCGCGCGGGCGGCACCATCGTCAGCTCCCTGCGGAACCTCACCACCACCCTGGAGGAGCGCAAGGAGACCCGGCGCGAGGTCCGTACGATGCTCGCGGAGGTCAACGCCACCGCGTACACCATCCCCATCCTCGGCGTCGGCGCGATGCTGATGATGAACTCCATGTCGCCGGGCGCCCTCGACAACGTCACGGGCTCACCGATCGGGCAGTTCGCGATGCTGGTGGCCGTGGCGCTGTTCGCCGTCGGCTTCGCCGTCATCCGCCGGCTCGGCAAGATCGAGGTCTGAGGAGGCACGCCGCATGATCCCGCTCCTGCTCGCCCTGCTCGCGGCCGTCGCCACGGTCTGCGCCGTCGCCGGGGTACGCATGTACCGCGCCGACGCGCCCCTCCCCGCCGACCTCAGCCTCGCGCTGGAGGTCGGCGCCAGCCGCGCCCGTACGCACGAACAGGCCGTCGACCGGCTCGGCATGCGCTTCGCGCCCACCGTGCTCCGGCTGATGGGCCCCAAGCTCATGGAACGGAAGCGCCGCAAGATCGACCAGGCGGGCAACCCCGGCGGCCTCACCCTCGACCGGTACGCCGCCCGCCGCGCCGTCTACGGCGTGTTCGGCCTCGTCATGGGCCTCGTCGGACTCTCCGCGGGCAGCCCGCTGTTCACGCTGCTGACCCTCGCGTTCGGCTGGATCGCCGCCGACCTCGCCCTCGACCAGGCCATCCGCGACCGCAAGCGGGTCATCGAACGCACCCTGCCCGACTTCCTCGACGTCCTCGCCGTCGTCGTCTCCGCGGGCCTCTCCTTCCGGCAGGCGCTGGAACGCGTCGCGGAACGCTACGAGGGCCCCTGGGCCGACGAACTCAGCATCACCCTGCGCCAGATGGACATGGGCGTCAGCCGCCGCGAGGCGTTCACCCAGCTGCGCAAGCGGAACGCGTCCGAGCAGGTCGACCAGTTCGTCACCGCCCTCCAACAGGGCGAGGAACTGGGCGCGCCCATCGCCGACACCCTCGTGCAGATCGCCACCGACATGCGCCGCACGGACGCGCAGAACGCCCGCCGCAAGGCCGCCAAGACCGTACCCAAGGCGACGATCAGCACCATCGCGTTCCTGCTGCCGGGCACGCTCATCCTGATCGTCGCCACGTTCGTCCTCGGCTCGGACACCGACTTCGGCTCGATCCTGAACGAGTAGGCACGGCACCCGCGGCGGGGGCGGTGTCCGGTTTTCCCGCCGTGGGTATCGAATACGTCGCGGGAGTCCCAAAACCCTGGGCTGCCTGCACGGGGCATGAAACAGTCGGCAATGGAGCAACGACGGTGGGCGACGTTCGGTACGGACCGGGCGAACGGGAGGCGGAGGTGAGGGAGTTGGACGCGATGGGCAGCACCGGTCCGCGGACGGCCAGCACTCCGCGCGAGCCGACCCCGTACGTTACGGAACGCACCGCCCCGAGCGGTCCGGCCGACACCAGAGGAGACGGAGAACGAGATGAAGCCCATCCGCAAGTGGAGCACCACGGCCATCAACCAGATGCGGGGCCGCGGCGCGGACCGGGGCGCCGGAGCGATCGAGTACGCGGGCATCGTCATCCTGGTCGCCGGGATCATCCTCGCGATCCAGGGACTCGGCCTCTCCGGGCGTATCTCCGGCGCCATCAACACATGGGTCTCCGCCATCATCGGCTAGCCGCACGAGGGAGCGGGGGCGACCGGGGCGCGACGGTCATCCTGTACGGCACGGTGATATCCGGGCTGCTGTTCCTGGCGCTCGCCTTCTTCGCCGTCGCGCAGGCGGCCACCGTACGGAACGGCGGCCAGTCCGCCGCCGACGCCGCTGCCCTGGCGGCGGCGCGCGACGACCGCGACCAGTTCTTCGACGGCTTCCTCGACGCGCTGGGCGACAAGGACTCCTGGCAGGACTGGCTGGATCTCGTGGCGCCCCTCACCGGTGACGGCTGCGGGGCCGCGGGCGAGTACGCGGGGAAGAACGACTCCGACGTCGTCGCGTGCGACGCCGTCACCCGGGAGCGGGACCCCGGGTACACGGTGAGCATCGAGACCCGGTTCACCACCGGCAAGACGATCATCCCCGGCACGGACGACAAGACCGCCACGGCGGAGGCCACGGCCGTCGTCAGGCCCCGTTGCGACTTCGAGCGCGGGGGCGGCGGGGACGACGGGAGTGAGGACGGCGCAGGCGGGGACGAAGCCGGAGGGGACGACGACGGCGAGGACGACGGGGGAGGGGACAAGGGGAGCGAGCCGATCGAGATCAGCTGCGACGGCGAGGACTTCGAACTCGACCCCGACGACCTCGATCTCGACGTGGAGCCCTCCGACCTGTTCACCGTCGTCCTGGTCGACTGACGAGCGAACGACGAGCAGACGAGTAAAGGACAAGCGATCCATGAACGTTCGGCGCACCACGAAGGCCCGCAGGGCATTGACCGCTGCGGCGATCACGACTGGGCTGGTCCTCGCGGTCACCGGTTGCAGCGGGGGAGGGGACGACGGTGATTCGGACTCCGACAAGTCGTCGGAGCAGTCCGAGAAGGACGACGACGGCGGCGGTGACGACGGCTCGGACAGCGCCGACGACAACGAGGTGCTGGCCGAGGTCAAGGGCGGCGACGACCTCACGCTCACGTTCAACTCCGCCAAGCGTGAGGAGGGCGGCTTCGTCACGGTGACGGGGAAGCTCACGAACACCGGAAGCAAGCTGTGGATCTCCCCGAGCTGGTCGGGCGACGAGGAGGAGCTGGCGGCGAAGAACAAGACGTCGATGGCCGGCGCCAAACTGACCGACAAGAGCGGCAAGAAGCGTTACTACATCCTCCGCGACACGGAGGGCCGTTGCCTCTGCACCTCGTTCTCCAAGGGCATCAACGGGGGCGAGACCGAGTCCTGGTACGCGCAGTTCCCGGCCCCGCCCAAGGGCAACGACAAGGTCGACTTCCAGATCGCCGACATGCCGCCCGCCGACATCACCATCTCCGAGGAGTGAGGGCGTCATGAAGCCTTCTCATGCCCGCGCCCTGCGTCTCGCCGCGTGTACGACCACGTCCGCCGTCCTGCTCACCGGTCTGTCCGCGGCCACCGTGCACGCGGAGCCCTCGCCGCCGACCGGGGTCGAGGCACCGAAGCCCACCCTCCCCGGTGACGGCAACCCGACGACCATCCCCACCGGTGGTCCGACGCTCCCCGGGGAGACGGGCGGGCCCGGTCCCGACTACAGCGAGGCGCCCGACAACATCGGGGACGCGAAGCCCGTCACGCAGGTCGACGCGCGGGCTTCCGGGCTGAAGCTGGCGGACGGGGCGGAGCTGGCGGCGAGCAAGGTGCTGGACATCAAGTTCGTCACCGAGGACATCGGCGGTGAGGAGCGGCGCGAGGACAGCAACAACAAGACCAAGTTCACGCTCCAGGCCGAGGTCCTCTTCCCGAAGAACAGCGCGGAGCTGAACGGCGCGGCCCGCTCCCGTATCGCCGACATCGCGGCGGAGGCGGAGAAGCAGCAGGCGACCGAGGTGAACGTGTTCGGGTTCACCGACGACCTCGGCTCGTACGAGAGCGGCAAGACGCTGTCGAAGAAGCGCGCCACGGCCGTGCAGAAGGAGCTGTCCACGGAGTTGGACCCGGACGTGACGTTCAGCGTGCGCGGTTACAGCGAGGACTACCCCATCGCGGACAACGGCACGGAGGAGGGCCGGAAGAAGAACCGCCGGGTCGAGGTCTCCTTCCCCAGCGGCAAGTGACCGTGGACGACTGGCCGTTGGGCGAACGCTTCCCCAGTACGTCCGGGGAGGTGCGCTGGGCGCGGCTCGGGCCGGAGGCGGGCGCGGGGCCCGGTGGGCTGCGGCCGGTCGTCCTGTGCCACGGCACGCCGTTCTCGTCGTACGTGTGGCGGACCGTCGCCCGCGCGCTGGCCCGCGACCGTACGGTCCTCGTCTGGGACATGCCCGGCTACGGCCGGTCCGAGCAGGCCCCCGGCCAGGACGTCTCCCTGGCCGCGCAGGGCCGGGTGCTGGCCGAACTGCTCGCGCACTGGCGTCTCTCCGGTGGTCCGCTCGCCGGTCCGTACGCCGAACCCCTCGTCGTCGCCCACGACTTCGGCGGTGCCACCGCCCTCCGCGCCCATCTGCTGCACGGCGCCCGCTACGCCGCGCTGGCCCTCGTCGACCCGGTCGCGCTGGCGCCGTGGGGCTCGCCGTTCTTCCGGCTGGTGGCGGAACACGCCGCGGTCTTCGAGGAGTTGCCGCCCGCGCTGCACGGCGCTCTCGTACGCGAGTACGTGGCCTCCGCCAGCAGCGCCGGGCTGCCCGCGGCGACCCTCGACCGGCTGGTCGAGCCGTGGCTCGGCGCGCGCGGGCAGGCCGCCTTCTACCGGCAGATCGCGCAGGCCGACCAGCGGCACACCGACGAGGTGCAGGAGCGGTACGGCGAGATCGCGATCCCGGCGCTCGTCTGCTGGGGCGCGGACGACACGTGGATTCCGGCGGCCAAGGGGCGCGAACTCGCCTCCCGCGTCCCGGGCGCCCGGCTGGAGCTGATCGCGGGCGCGGGCCATCTGGTGCAGGAGGACGCGCCCGCCCAACTCACCGCCGTACTGCTGGACTTCGTCCGCGAGCAGGACCGCCGGGACGAGGCCGGGCGCGACTGACGGCTAACCGGCACCGGCCCCGTCCGCCTTCCCCGACTCCTCGGCGTCCGACGCCCCTTGCCCGTAGAGCGCGTGCAACTCCGCGACGGCGCGGGCGAGTTCGGTACGGGCCTCGGACGGCCCCAGCACCCGTACGTCCGTGCCGAACTGGAGCAGTTGGCGAACGGCCCGCAGCACCGGGTACGCCATCTCCACACCGACCCAGCCGCCACCGCCCCCGTCGTCACCACCGCCCCCGTCGCCCCTGCCCCCGCCCTCCTCCGGCAGCACCGCCGCCAGGTCGGACCCCGCGAGCCGCGTGAACATGTCCAGGCGCTCCCGCCGCACCCGCGCCCGTACGCGTACGCCCTCGGGCCGCCGTTCCACCTCCCGGCGCAGCACCTCCCACGCGTCCGCCAGCTCCACCCCGTCCCGGCGCCGCACGGGGGCGTCGGTCACCGTGGCCGCCGCGACGCGGTCCGCGCGGAACAGCCGCGGGCGCCCGCGCCGGTCCGCGACCAGGTACCAGGTGCCCGCCTTCGCGACCAGCCCGTACGGGTCGACCGTGTAGGTGCGCCGTTCGCGTTCCCCGCTGTGCCGGTAGCGGATGCGCAGCCGCCGGTCCGCGAAGACGGCCGTGTGGAGCACGTCCAGGTCGACCGCCGCCCCGTCGGAGCCCGTTCCCCCGGCACCCGCCCCGGTGCCCGTCGCGGCCGAACCCGCCCCGCCCGTACGGGAGTCGGGCCCCCGCCGCCCGTGCGCCAGCCAGCGGTCGGGGTCGACGAGGATGCGGCGGCTGGTCAGCTCGGCGGCGGGCCGGTGCGGTGCCGGGAGCGCCGCCATGACCTTGCGCAGGGCCGAGCCGAGCGCCTTGTCGAGGCCGAGGGCGGAGTGCGCGCTCTGCGCGGCCAGTACGAAGAGGGCGCGCGACTCGTCGGACGTGAGCCCGGTGACGTCCGTACGGAAGCCGGGCAGCAGCGCGATGCCGCCGTACCGCCCGCGTTCGGCGTAGACGGGGACGCCCGCGGCGGAGAGCGACTCGACGTCGCGGTAGATGGTGCGGACGGACACCTCCAGCCGCTCGGCCAGCTCGCCCGCGCGGACGCGGCCGCGGGTCTGGAGGAGCAGCAGGATGGACAGCAGCCGGTCGGATTTCACGTTCTCCAGAGTGCCCGGGATACCTGACGGAAGCTGTCACGTTTGGGCCGCAGAGTCGTCGGCACCGGCACGGACCCGCGGCCGTACGTCCGCACCGGGCCGTACGTCCGCACCGGGCCGTACGCCCGCACCACGCGTACGTCGTCCCGCCCGCGCCGCGCACCACTCCCGTCGAGCAGAGAGACCCCGCCATGACCACACCGGCCACCGACCACCACGCCACGCCCACCGCCATCACCCGGACCACCGCCACCGCCCGGTCCGCCGCGCCGAGCCCCGCCCCCGACCCCCGCCCGTACTACGCGCGCGCCGCCGACACGATGACCGCGCTGATCGCGTCCGTACCCGCCGACGCCTTCGACCGGCCGACCCCCTGCGACGGGTGGGACGTACGCGCGCTCGTCGGCCACGTCCTGGACGGCGCACGCCGGTTCGCGGAGCTGGGGGAGGGCGGCGCCGGTACGCGGATGCGCGCCCCCGCCGTACCGACCGGCCTGCCGGACGACGCCGCCGCCTGGACGGGGGCGTACGCCTCGGCGCGCGCCGGGCTCGCCGCCGTATGGGCGGACGACGCGCTGCTCGACGCGCCGTTCACGCTGCCGTGGGGTGACGTGCCGGGCCGCGTCGCGCTCTCCGGCTGCCTGCTGGACACCGTCACCCACTGCTGGGACCTGGCGCGGGCCCTCGGCGGCGACGCCGTACGGGAGCTGGACCAGGAGCTGGCGGAGTACACGCTGGCGTTCGCGGGGGACGCCGTACCGGCCGAACGCCGCCCCGTCCCCGGCCCGTTCGGGCCGGTGCGGCCCGCGCCGGAGGGCGCGGACGCGTACGGGCGGCTGGCCGCCTGGCTCGGCCGCGACGCGGCCTGAGCCGGCGGTCGCGCGCCCCCGGCGCGGGCCCGCCGCCCGCCCCCGCCCGCCCGACGTGCCGTACCGGGCGCGCCGGGCGCCCGCGTAGGCTCCCGGTGTGCTGACGCTGTGGACGGCCCTGGCCGCCTGGTACGGCGCGGCCGCGGGCCTCCTCCTGCCCCGCGCCGTCTACCGCCTCGCCGTCGACCCCGACGAGCCCTGGCGCGCCCACTGCCCGTACGGGCACCCGCTGGACGGCGTCGCCCGCGGCTGGTGGGGACGGGCGCGCTGCGGGGCGTGCGGCGGCGCGTACGGGCCGGGGGAGCCGCCGTCGGTCGCCGCGTGCGCCCTCGTGTGCGCGCTGCTCGCGGCGACGGTGGGCGTACGCCCGGAGCTGGGCGTGTGGCTGCTGGCCGCCCCGTTCGCCGTGCTGCTCGCCGCCGTCGACCGGGCCGTCAACCGGCTGCCGGACGTCCTCACCCTGCCGCTCGCCGCCGGTACGGCCGCGCTCCTCGGCCTCGCCGCGCTCCACCCGGACGCGGCGGGCAGCTGGCCCCGCGCCCTGCTCGGGGGCGTCGTACTGGCGGGCGTCTACTTCGTGCTGTTCTTCATCAATCCGAGTGGCATGGGATTCGGGGACGTGAAGCTGGCGCTCACCCTCGGTGTCGCCCTCGGCTGGTACGGCTGGGGCGTGCTGCTCGTGGGGGCCTTCCTCGGCTTCCTGCTGCTGGCCGCGTACGGCGCTGTACTGCTGCTTCGCGGTCGCGCGGAGCGTGGCACGGAGGTGCCGTTCGGCCCGTTCATGGTGCTGGGGGCGCTCGCCGGGGTGGTACTCGGGGGGCTCGCGGCGTAGGGGACGGGGCGCGTGTTCGGCGCCGGATGTGTGAACACGCCACGCGGTTGCGCGGATCGGCCACGGTGAGGGGCTATGGTGGAAACCCCCCCCTCGGGCCGGTCCGTATCCCCCCACGGACCGGCCCGCTTTCTGTCCGGGGCCGGTCCGCGGGCGCTTCCCGGTACGGTCCGCGGCGCCCGCGCGGCCCGGGGCGTACGGCGGCGCGGGAGGCGTACGGGGGGCGCGTCACCCACCGGGCCGCGCACCCCGCCCCACCCCCGGCTCCCGCCGGAGCCGCCCGCTGTCACCGCGAACGGCGAACGGCGGACGGCGAACGGCGGACGACGCTCCGCGAGCCGCGCCCGCCCGTCAGCTGTCGCTGCTGCGCGACCAGATGTTCACGCCCGGCTCCGACGTGGCGTACGTGTCGATCTCCGCCAGCTCCGAGTCCGTCAGCGGCGGCGCGCCCAACGCGGCCACGTTCGCCTCCAGTTGGGCGACGCTGCTCGCGCCGATCAGCGCCGACGTCATCCGCCCGTCACGCAGCACCCACGACAGCGCCAGCTGCGCCAGCGACTGCCCGCGCCGCTGCGCGATGTCGTTCAGGCCGTTCAGCCGCCGCCGTACCTCGTCCGTCAGCCACCCCGGGTCGAACGACTTGCCCTGCGACGCCCGCGAGCCCTCCGGGATGCCGCCGAGGTACTTGTCGGTGAGCATCCCCTGCTGAAGCGGCGCGAACGAGATGCAGCCCATGCCCTCCGACTCCAGCGTGTCGAGCAGCCCGTCGTCCTCGGTCCAGCGGTTGATCATCGAGTACGACGGCTGGTGGATCAGCGGCCGCACCCCCATCTCCCGCAGCAGCCGGGCGGCTTCGCGCGTGCGCTCGGAGCTGTACGAGGACACCCCCACGTAGAGCGCCTTCCCCTGCTGCACGGCGGACGCGAGGGCGCCCATCGTCTCCTCCAGCGGGGTGTCCGGGTCGTAGCGGTGGGAGTAGAAGACGTCGACGTAGTCGACGCCCATCCGCTTCAGCGAGGCGTCCAGCGAGGACAGCAGGTACTTGCGGGAGCCCCACTCGCCGTACGGGCCGGGGTGCATGAGGTACCCCGCCTTGGTGGAGAGCACCAGCTCGTCGCGGTACGCGCGGAAGTCCTCGGCGAGGACGCGGCCGAAGTTGGTCTCGGCGGAACCGGCGGGCGGCCCGTAGTTGTTCGCGAGGTCGAAGTGGGTGACACCCAGGTCGAAGGCCCGTCGCAGGATGGCCCGTTGGGACTCGACGGAGCGGTCGTCGCCGAAGTTGTGCCAGAGGCCGAGGGAGACGGCGGGCAGCAGCAGGCCGCTGCGGCCGGTGCGCCGGTACTCCATGGAGTCGTACCGCGTGGCCGCGGCCTGGTGGAGGGGAGTGTCGTCGGTCATGGGACTTTCCTATCAAGCGCGCACGCGTTTCCGTGCTTTTCGAGTCCGTGTGCGACCTTCGGCTTCTTCGGTCACCTCGACCGGCAGTAAGGTTCTGGGGTTCCCGGACTCGGCACGGAGGGGCTGGCCATTCCCATGAAGCTTCGCGACCTGGTGTACAGGCTCTACGCGCGCCGGGTGGAGGACCGTCTCGACCACGAGCGGGTGCCCAAGCACATCGGCGTCATCCTCGACGGGAACCGGCGCTGGGCCCGCGCCTCCGGCGGCACCACGGAGCAGGGCCACCAGGCGGGCGCGGTCAAGATCCGTGAGCTGCTGGGCTGGTGCGCCGAGACGGACGTCGAGGTCGTCACCCTCTGGATGCTGTCCACGGACAACCTGAACCGGGCCGAGGAGGAGGTGCTCCCCCTCGTCGGCATCATCGAGGACACCGTGCGCGATCTCGCCGCCGACGGCCGCTGGCGGGTGCACCACGTCGGCCAGCTCGACCTGCTCCCGGCCGGTACGCAGAAGGTGCTGAAGGAGGCGGAGCAGGACACGCGCGACAACAAGGGCATACTCGTCAACGTCGCCGTCGGCTACGGCGGACGGCAGGAGATCACCGACGCCGTGCGCTCCCTGCTCGCCGACCGCGCCACGCGCGGCGCGAAGCTGGAGGACCTGGCCGAGACGCTGACCGTCGAGGACATCTCCGAGCACCTCTACACGCGCGGCCAGCCCGACCCCGACCTCGTCATCCGGACCAGCGGCGAGCAGCGCCTCTCGGGCTTCATGCTCTGGCAGAGCGCGCACTCCGAGTACTACTTCTGCGAGGTCTTCTGGCCCGCCTTCCGCAAGGTCGACTTCCTCCGGGCGCTGCGTGACTACTCCGCACGCCATCGCCGGTACGGCAACTGACCGTCACTGATCGTTCAGCCCACCGCCGTCATATGCCGTTGCATGGCGGCCCCGGATGAGGGGAATATCCCTCATGGCCGGGCCCGTCCCAGGGCGTCGGCCCCGGGAGGCCCGTTGCACACCACGGACGTCCGCGGCAGCGCCGCGGAGCAGGACGCGGAGGGCCGGAGTCCGGCCCGCTCTGCGCGGTCCGGACCCGGTCACATCCCCCGCGACGCCGTCGCACCCCGACCTCATCCGAGGGGGTACGTCAAACCGTGGTGACCAGCAAGAAGCGCAGTCCGAACGGCCGGCGCACATATGTCATCGACACCAGTGTGCTGCTCGCCGACCCGTCCGCCATGGTCCGATTCGAGGAGCACGAGGTCGTGCTCCCGGTGGTCGTGATCACCGAGCTGGAGGCGAAACGGCACCACCCCGAGCTGGGGTACTTCGCGAGGCAGGCGCTCCGCCGTCTCGACGAGTACCGCGTGCAGTACGGCAGACTCGACGCCCCGGTGCCCATCGGGGACGTCGGCGGGACGCTCCGGGTGGAGCTGAACAACACCGACACGACGGTGCTCCCGGCGGGCTTCCGGCTCGGTGACAACGACACCCGCATCCTGGCCGTGGCCAGGAACCTCCAGGCGGAGGGGTACGACGTCACCGTCGTCTCCAAGGATCTGCCGCTGCGGATCAAGGCGTCGTCGGTCGGGCTGCTCGCGGAGGAGTACCGCGCGGAGCTGGCCGTCACGGAGTCCGGCTGGACGGGCATGGCGGAGCTGACGCTCCCCGGCGACGACGTGGACGAACTCTTCAGCGCGGACAGCGTGTACGTCCCGGAGGCGGCGGAACTCCCCGTCCACACCGGGCTCGTCCTCCAGTCCGAGAAGGGCAAGGCACTGGGCCGGGTCACCGCCGACGGGCGGGTACGGCTGGTCCGCGGCGACCGGGAGGCGTTCGGGCTGAAGGGCCGCAGCGCGGAGCAGCGCATCGCGCTGGACCTGCTGCTCGACCCGGACATCGGCATCATGTCGATGGGCGGCCGGGCGGGTACGGGCAAGAGCGCGCTGGCCCTCTGCGCAGGGCTGGAGGCCGTGCTGGAACGGCGGCAGCACCGGAAGGTGATGGTGTTCCGGCCGCTGTACGCGGTGGGCGGACAGGACCTGGGCTATCTGCCGGGCACCCACGACGAGAAGATGAACCCGTGGGCGCAGGCCGTCTTCGACACGCTGGGGGCGGTCGCCGGGCGTGACGTCATCGAGGAGGTCGTGAGCCGCGGCATGCTGGAGGTGCTGCCGCTGACGCACATCCGCGGGCGTTCGCTGCACGACGCGTTCGTCATCGTGGACGAGGCGCAGTCCCTGGAGCGGAACGTGCTGCTGACGGTGTTGTCCCGGATCGGCCAGGACTCCCGGGTCGTCCTCACGCACGACGTGGCGCAGCGGGACAACCTGCGGGTCGGGCGGTACGACGGGATCGTGGCGGTGGTGGAGCGGCTGAAGGGGCATCAGCTCTTCTCGCACATCACGCTGACCCGCTCCGAACGTTCGCCGATCGCCGCACTGGTGACCGAAATGCTGGAGGAAGGCCGGATTTAGCGAGCCGGACCCGGTCATTCGCGACCGGGGTTCGCGCGGGTGAGCGAAAGAGCTTACTCACGCGGCCCCGGTCGCGCTTGTTTTTCCGGCAAGCGCCAGACCCAAACGCCCTGTGAGCTTTCCCACTCGGCACAGAATTGCCTCAACCCTCGGGCGTCCGGCAGGGTGTGGTTTCTGTCAGGCCCCGCATGCGACTCACGTGTCCCTCTGGGGACGCAGCACCACACAAGTCAACAGCTGTTCGTCGCATGCCGCCCGAAGTACCACGCGGGCCAGCCCGGTTCGGATTCGTCCGGACGGAATGGCTTGCCGGGCCAGCGCCTCCCGTGACCAAGCACGAGGGAGGCCCGGGTCAGGGGCACGATTGCGCCCGCGAGGTCACCCCGCGGGCAGGCTGGAAGGAAACCGTGTGAGCCGGATCTCGGTCCGGGGATTCGCCGTGGCGTCCGCCACCGCGGTCACCACCGTTGGCGCCGTCGTCGGAGTGGCCACGGGCAGTGAGCAGGGCGACTCGACGAACGACGTCGAGGCGACCGCCGCTGACGCGACCGTCCTCGCGGACATCCCCGTGGGTGGCAATACCCAGGTTCAGACAGCTTCCCTGTCGCAGCAGGCGGACTCGCAGTCCATCGCGGCCGACTCGGCGGCGAAGCAGTCCGCGCAGGAGGCCGCCCGCAAGCAGGCGGCCGAGGCCGCGTCCGCCAAGAAGGAGGCCGCCGAGAAGAAGGCGGCCGAGGAGAAGGCGGAGAAGGAGCGGGCCGAGGAGCTGGAGACGGCCAGCCGTTCCGAGGAGCGCGCCGACAGCGGCGACTTCCCGGCGCAGGGCTCGTACTCGATCTCCGAGGTCAAGTCGATGGCCCAGCAGATCGTGGGCTCCGGCCAGTTCCAGTGCTTCTCGAACATCGTGGACCACGAGTCGGGCTGGAACTACCAGGCGAGCAACCCCTCCTCCGGCGCGTACGGCCTCGTGCAGGCCCTGCCCGGCTCCAAGATGTCGTCCGCGGGCGCGGACTGGCAGACGAACCCCGCCACGCAGATCAAGTGGGGTCTCAACTACATGAACGACCGCTACGGAAGCCCCTGCGGAGCCTGGGACTTCTGGCAGGCGAACAACTGGTACTGAGTACCCGCCGAGTCTCACCGGCGGGCCCGCCCGCCGCGTCGCTGCTGCCCCTGGCACCGGAAACGGACCGGGGGCAGCGGTGTGTCGCCGTACGCGAGCCGCCCGGGGCGGGTGTCGTACGGGGGCGCGGGTCGGAAGCAACCTTCCACACCGTAACGTCGTCCCCCACACGGCAACGGGCACGTGGATCCCGGTACGACGGGGGGCGGAGGGCGGCATGACTCGCAGGGTGGACAGGTTCCTGAGCGGCGTTCAGGACGTGGCGGGGAGACTCGCCGAGCGTCGGGCGCGGGCGACGGCGCCCGACGGGGGGAGCGGGGCCGTACGGCACGGCTCCCGGCAGGACGGCGGTGAGCGGGAGGCCGTACCGGAGCCCGCGCACCCCGCGTACGCGTACACCGCGCCGACCCGGCCGGAACCCGCGGCCGTCGTGCCGTGGGGCGTACGGGTCGCGGCCGAGGCCGGGTGGCGGCTGCTCGTACTGGCCGGTGTCATCTGGGTGTTGATGAAGGTGGTCAGCTCCATCGGGCTGCTCATCATGGCCTTCGCCGCGGGTCTGCTCGTCACCGCGCTGCTCCAGCCGACCGTCGCCCGGCTGCGCCGGATCGGGCTGGGGCAGGGGCTGGCCACGGCCGTCACGTTCATCGCGGGGCTGGCCGTGATGGGCCTCATGGGCTGGTTCGTGGTGTGGCAGGTGATGGACAACCTGGAGACGCTGACCGACCGGGTCCAGGAGGGCATCGAGGACCTGCGGACCTGGGCGATCGACGGCCCGTTCCACGTGTCCGAGGAGCAGATCAACGGCATCGCGGAGAACCTCAGCGAGTCCGTCGGCAACAACAGCGAGGAGATCACCACCGCCGGTATCGAGGGCGTGACGGTGATCTTCGAGTTCCTCACCGGGGCGCTGCTCGCCGTGTTCGTCACGCTGTTCCTGCTGTACGACGGGAAGCGCATCTGGGAGTGGACGCTCAACTTCGTCCCCGGCCCCGCGCGCAAGGCCGTCGCCGGCGCCGGGCCGCGCGCCTGGGCCACGCTGACCGGCTACGTGCAGGGCACGGTGATAGTCGCCCTCATCGACGCCGTGTTCATCGGCATCGGCATCTACTTCCTGGACGTGCCGATGGCGGTGCCGCTGGCCGTCTTCATCTTCCTGTTCGCGTTCATCCCGATCGTCGGCGCCGTCATGTCCGGCGCGCTCGCCGTGCTGATCGCGCTCGTCACGAACGGCGTGTTCACCTCGGCGATGGTGCTGCTGGTGGTCCTGGTCGTGCAGCAGATCGAGAGCCACATCCTCCAGCCGTTCATCCTCGGCCGCCTCGTCCGCGTCCACCCGCTGGCCGTCGTCCTCGGCGTCACCGGCGGCAGCCTCATCGCGGGCATCCCCGGCGCGGTCGTGGCCGTACCGCTGGTGGCGGTCACCAACTCGGTGGTCGGCTATCTGCGCGCGTACTCCGACGACCAGACGCCCCCTCAGCCGCACGGGCCGCACGCGCACGGCGCCACGGCCGTCTCCGCGCTGCCGGGCACGGCGGGCGTCGGCGAGATCCCCGTGACCGAGAGCGGCGCGCAGCCCGGCGGCGGCGCCACGGCCACCGCCACGCGCCCGGAGGCGGGCGGCGCGGCGACGCCGGACCTGCCCGGCGGGCCCGAGGGTTCCGGCGGGGGCTCCGACGGCGGCGCCGGCCTGCCCGGCGGCGGAGCCGCCTGAGCCGCCGTCCCGGACCGGTCGCCCGCTCGGTGGCCCACCGCGTGGCCGAGCCCCGGCCCGTACGCCTTCCGCGTACGGTCCGGGGCTCAGTCGTGTCCGCCCCCGTCGCGCGGCGGGCGGCCGCGGCGCGGAGGTGGGGCGGCGTCCCTCGGGAGGCGCCGCGCGTCCTTGAGGGATCTGCGCAGCAGGTAGTCGATCTGCGCGTTGGTGGAGCGGAGTTCGGCGGCGGCCCAGCGCGCCAACGCCTCGTACACCGCCGGGTCGAGCCGCAGCAGCACCTGCTTGCGCTTCTGCTGGCGGCTCATCCGCCGCCCCGGGGACGCTCCTTCGAGGTCCCCGGGCGCGTCCGCCGTCTCCCCGGTGTCCGCGTCGCGGGCCGTGGCGTCCGGCCCGGTGCCGTCCTCGGCGCGGCCGGTCACTGGTAGAGGGACCCGGTGTTCAGTACGGGCTGGGGCGAACGGTCGCCGCAGAGCACCACCAGCAGGTTCCCGACCATGGTGGCCCGGCGCTCCTCGTCCAGGTCCACGAGGCCCTGCTCGGTGATGCGCAGCACCGCGTCCTCCACCATGCCGCACGCGCCGTCGACGATGGTCTTGCGCGCGGCGACGACGGCGCCCGCCTGCTGCCGCTGGAGCATGGCGGAGGCGATCTCGGGCGCGTACGCGAGGTGCGTGAAGCGGGACTCGATGATCTTCACCCCGGCCGCCTGCACGCGCGCGGTCAGTTCGACGGCGAGCTTCTCGGTGATCTCCTCGGCGTTGCCGCGCAGGGAGCTGACGTCCTCGTCGTAGGCGTCGTACGGGTACTCGATCGCGATATGCCGCACCGCCGCCTCGGTCTGGGTGGAGACGAACTCCAGGTAGTCGTCCACGGCGAAGCTGGCCTGCGCGGTGTCGGCGATCTGCCAGACGACGACGGCGGCCAGCTCGATCGGGTTGCCGTACGCGTCGTTGACCTTGAGGACGGCCGTCTCGTGGTTGCGGACCCGGGTGGAGACCTTGGCGCGGGTGGTCAGCGGGTTGACCCAGCGGAGGCCGTCCGTACGGATCGTGCCCGTGTACCGGCCGAAGAGCTGCACGACGCGGGCCTCGCCCGGCGCGACCATGTTCAGCCCGATCATCGCGAACACCGAGCCGAGCAGCAGGAGTACGCCGACGACGATGAGGACGGGGCCGAGCGCGCCGTCCCCGGCGAGGACGCCGCCGAGCACGGTCAGCCCGGAGCCGACCAGTACGCCGACGAGGCCGAACAGCAGGGCGAGGCCGCCGGGGAGGCTGTGCGCGGCGATCTCGCGCACCTCGGGGGAGGGCATGTCCGGCAGGTCCGGCGTCGCGGCCGGAGCGGGCTTCGGGGCCGGGGCCGGGTGGTCCGCGACCGGGGGCGTGGTGTCCGGGGCGGGCTGCGGGTCCACTGGGTGCTGACTGGTCATACGGGCTCCCCGTCGGTGCGGCGATGGTCGCGATGTGCGCGCTCTGCCGTCTAGCAAAGTGATAGCACTTTAACCGAAGCCGGGCGGCCCCGGCCAGTGGCCCGGACCGCCCGTCCCCCGTTCACCCCCGCGCGCCCCCGTCGCGAGGCCCGTCGCCCGGTGCGCCCGCTACTCCGTACGCAGCCCGTCCGGCCGCATCAGGCGCCACAGCACCGGCATGCTGACGAGCGTCACCAGCAGGATCAGCACACCCCCGAGCCCGGTCATGCCGCCCAGGCCCCGCCAGTCGACGGACAGCGGCTGCTCCGTGATCCTCAGCAGCACCACGCCCAGCCCCAGCCCGGTGACGGCGGCCAGCGCCATCCCCAGCAGCACCGGCACGGCCGTCTGCCACAGCACCGACCACGCGAGCGTCGAACGCCGCGTGCCGAACGCGACCAGCACCGACAACAGCCGCTTGCGCTCCCGTAGTTGCTCCAGCGTGGAGACGACCATGCTGGCGCCGATCAGCAGCAGGACGCCCACGGCACCCAGGTACAGCCCCCGCTTGATGCTCGTGAACTCGTCCGACGCCTGCTGCGACTCCAGCTTCGACACGTACATCGTCGGGTCGAACGCGGCGGCCGTGTTCCGTACGTGCTCCGCGGCGTCCGGCACGTCCCGGTCGAGGGTCACGTACGTCTCGGTGGTGCCGTTCGCCAGCCGCTTCTCGGAGAGCGCCCCCGGGGTGGCGAGGACGCGCGGCACGAAGTTGCCCAGCTCGCTCGGGCGCGACCGCACCGTGGGCGCGTCCTCCGGTACGGTCCAGTGGTCCGGGCGGTGCTTGCCGCCCTCGCCGTCGTCGCCCCCGGTGAGGTCCACCACGGACCCGGCGCGCACGGGGTCCGGGCCGATCCGTTTGGCCGGGAGGTCGACGACGAACGTGTCGCCGTTCCGGCAGGAGTCGGTGCGGACGATCCGCGTGATCGCGGTGCATCCGGCGACCGCGATGTTCTCGCCCCCCGCCTCGGCCTGCTTCCCCGTCAGCTCCACGTACCCCGTCGTGACGTCCAGGGTCGAGGCGACGCCCTTGGTCTCGGCCAGCTTCCGCGACAGCTGTGCGGGCGCCCCCAGTTCGTACTGGGTGGAGACCATCAGGTCGGCGCGGTCCGAGCGGCCGGTGTCCTCCGTCTGGTCCTGTTCGACGGACGTGAACAGCATCTGCAACGCGATCGCCCCGGCCACCGCCACCGTGATCCCGCTGACCGCGCGCGCCGCCGTACCGCTGTCCAACTGGAGCCGCCGTACGGCCAGTTGGAACGGCACCGCACCGCCCCGCAGCCGCCGTACGGCCGCCTCCACCAGCCACGGCAGCATCGCCGTGACCCCGACGAGGACGAGCACGATGCCGCCCGCGACCTGGTACGTGGCGGCCGTGGACACGCTGTCGAAGCCGTTCAGCCGGGGCAGGAGCAGCGCCAGACCCACCACCGTGGGGACCAGCCGCCACCAGAGGCGCCGTCGCGGCGGGCTCGACCTCCGTACGACGCCCAGCGGTTCGATGACCACGCCGCGCAGCGCCAGGAGGGACACCGCGACGGCGCAGGCCGGGACGCCGAGCAGGATCAGGGCCAGGAAGCCCGCGCCGGGAGTCACATCGGTCGGGAACGCCGTGAACCGCTGGCTCTCCACCACCCCGATCAGCTGCCGCATCGGCAGGAACACCGCGCCGCCCACCAGCAGTCCGAGCAGCGCGCCGGTCGCCGCCTCGCCCGCGGCCACCCGGTGGGTCATCCGGGTGTCCGCGCCGACCAGCCGCAGCGCCGCCAGCCTGCGGTCGCGGCGCTCGCCGCCGAAGCGCACGGCGGCGGCGATGAACGCGGCCACCGGCAGCAGCAGGACGACGCAGATGACGATCAACAGGATGACCAGCTCGGGCTGGAGCGGTGGCGCCTCGGCGGGCTCCTCGAACCTGTCGACCCGCATCGCCGAGGTGAAGGGGCCGTCGTCGAGGTTCTCGTCGCCCGCGTAGAACAGCAGCTCCGTCGGGCCGGTCAGGCCCTCGTCCGCGATGGTGCCGGTGATCCGGTACGGCAGCCGCTCCCGGAGCAGCTCACCCTCGTCCGACTCCAGCAGCTTCCTCAGCGCGGGGGACGCGGCCATCTCGCCGTTCGCCGGGAGCGCGTCCAGGCCCGGCGGTACGGGCGGATGCGCGCCCTCCGGTCTGACGACCTGGCCGTCGACGCCGTCCCCGCGGAACTGGGTGCTGACGTCCGCGAAGAGCGCCGACCGGTCCGACTTGGGCACCATCTCGTCGATGCCCATCGTGTTCCGCGCGTCGCTCCGCGCCTCGCGCGCGGCCATCATGTGCGGCACGGACGCCGCCAGCAGCAGCACGGCGACGCCGAGGCCGACACCGAGCGCCGTGAGCGCCGTACGGGTCCAGCCCTCGCGCCCGCCGCCGACCGCGAACCGCGCGCCCATCGCCAGGTCCGCCAGCCACCCGCCGCCGGAGCCGCGTGAGCCGCGCGAGCCGCGCGAGCCGCGAGAACCACCGGAGCCGCCGCCGCCGTGCCCGCCGCCGTCGCCGCCGCGGGACCCGTCGGCGCCGTCGGGCGGCGCCGCCCCCGTACGCACCCGTGGGGGTGTCCTCGTGCCCGTCATCCGACGCCCGCCATGTCCCGTGCCTTGCCGTCCCGTACGACGACCTCGCGGTCGGAGTACGCCGCCACCCGCGACTCGTGGGTGACCAGGACGACGGCCGCGCGGGTGTCCCGGGCGGCGTCCGTGAGCAGCTCCATCACGCGCTCGCCGTTGAGCGAGTCGAGCGCGCCGGTGGGCTCGTCCGCGAAGATCACCCCGGGGTTGCCGACGAGGGCGCGCGCGATGGCCACGCGCTGGCCCTGGCCGCCGGAGACCTGGCCGGGCCGGTGGTCGTGGACGTCGTCGACCTCCAGCCGCTCCAGCCACTCGCGGGCGCGGGCGTTGGCCTCCTTGCGGTGCACGCCGACGAGACGCAGCGGCAGCGCCACGTTCTCCGTACAGGTCAGCTCCGGCACCAACTGCCCGAACTGGAACACGAAGCCGAACTCCGAGCGGCGCAGCGCGCTCCTCCCGGCGTCGGCCATCGCGGACAGGTCGCGGTCCTTGTAACGCACGGTCCCCGAGTCCGGCGGCACGATCCCGGCGAGGCAGTGCAGCAGGGTGGACTTGCCGGAGCCCGACGGGCCCATGACGGCGACGACCTCCCCGGCGTGGATCTGGAAGTCGGCCCCGGCCAGGGCGGGCGTGCTGCCGTACGTCTTGTGCAGGTCGTGCGCGCTGAGGAGCGCGCCCGTCGCGGTGGGCGTGGTCATCGCCGCACCTCCTTCGCGAGCTTGTCGAGGCGCGCGGCGGTCAGTTCGAGCCAGCGCAGGTCGGCCTCAAGGTGGAAGAGCGCGTGGTCGCAGATCAGTTGGTCCGCGAGGTCTCCGTCCTTCTTTCGGCGGGTGAGGTCGCGCATCAGCCGCAGGTGCTCCGCGCGCTGGGTGTCCAGGAGTTCGGCGGCGTCACGCTCCGTGAGCAGCGCGAGGACGACCTTCGTGTAGAGGACGCTCTGGAGGTACGGCTCCGGCTTCTCCGGGCGCGCCAGCCACTCGGCGACGTCGGTGACACCGGCGTCGGTGATGGCGTACCGCTTGCGCTCTGGACCACCGCCCGCCTCGACGCCGTCGACCTCGATGAGGCCGTTCTTCAGCAGGCGCGACATCGTCGAGTAGACCTGCCCGTAGTGCAGGGGGCGGTCGTGGCCGAAGCGCTCGTCGAAGGCGCGCTTGAGGTCGTACCCGTGGCGGGGGCCGGACTCCAGGAGACCGAGCAGGGTGTGGCTGATGGACATGCCGGGGACTCTACACCACGTGTATACACCTTGCGTATACATCGGGTGCAGAGTTCTGTGTACGCCCATGGTGAGCCGCTGAGCTGCGATGATGCCGCTCCGGCCGGTTCCCGGCGGCCTACGGGGCACGTACGACCGCCGCGCGGACCGCCGTACGACCGCCGCACGTCCACCCCCTCGGATGTGGCACCGTGGAGCCGACCACAGGGAGGCGGCATGGCACTGGACGACCTCGTCGCGGCACTGCCGGACTACGCCGGGGACCTCGGCGCGAACCTGCGCTCCGTCATCGGACGCTCCCCGCTGCCCCGGCCACGCCTCTGGGGAACGGTGCTCGCCTGCGCCGTCGCCGTACGCTCCCCACCCGTGCTGCGCGCCCTCGGACCGCAGGCGCGCGAGGAGTTGACGCCCGCGGAGTACACGGCGGCGAAGGCCGCCGCCTCGGCCATGGCGATGACCAACGTCTTCCACCGCGGCCGCCACCTGCTCTCCGACCCCGCGTACGTCACTCTCCGTGCGGGCCTGCGGACGAACGTCCTCGGCCACCCCGGGGTCGACCGGATCGACCACGAGACCTGGGCGCTCGCCGTCTCCGCGGTCCACGGCTGCGGCGCCTGCCTCGACGCGCACGAGCGCGCCCTGCGCCGGGCGGGCGTCGAACGGGAGGCGGTCCAGGAGGCGTTCCGGATCGCGGCGGTCATCCAGGCCGCGGGCACCACGCTGGACGCGGAGGCGGTGCTCGGCGACTGACGCGCGCGCCGGTGGCCCGCGAGCCGCCCCGGGCACGCCGAGGGGCGGTCACCGGTGCCCCGGTGCCGCCCCGTCCGCTGTCCGAAGAACCGCTACGGCAGCGGGAGTTCGAACCAGACCACCTTGCCCGTCGACAGCCGCGTCGCCCCCCAGCGCCGGGCGATCCGGTTGACGAGGTACAGGCCGCGCCCGCCCTCGTCCGTCGCGCGCGCCTGCCGCAGCCGCGGCAGCTGCGGCACGTCGTCGCCGACCTCGCAGCGGAGCATGTCCGTACGCAGCAGGCGCAGCGTGATGGGGCGCTCCGCGTACCGGACGGCGTTCGTCACGACCTCGCTGACCAGCAGCTCGACCGAGTCCGACAGCTCCTCCAGGTCCCAGCGCGCCAGCGCGCGCCGGGCCAGCCGCCGGGCCTGGCCCGCGGTCTGGGCGCGCGGGTCCAGATACCAGTACGCGACGTCGCTCGGGGTTATCCCGTCGAAGCGGGCGGCCAGCAGCGCGATGTCGTCGTCCCGGTCGCCGGGCCCGAGGATGTCCAGCACCTCGTCGCACAGCGGCTCCAGCGGCGGCGCCGTGCCCGGCCGGGTCAGCCGGGCCGTGTCGGCCAGCTTCTGGCGCAGGAAGTCGATGCCGGTCCACACGTCGCGTACGCGCGACTCGACCAGCCCGTCCGTGTACAGCAGCAGCGTCGCGCCCTCCGGCGCGTCCAGCTCCACCGCCTCGAAGTCGACGCCACCGACCCCGATCGGCGCGCCCGCCGGTATCCGCAGCACCTCGGCGCGCCCGTCCCGGTGCAGCATGACGGGCGGCGGATGCCCCGCGTTCGCCACCAGCAGGCGGTGCGCGACCGGGTCGTAGACCGCGTACAGGCAGGTGGCCATCCGGTCGCTGCCCAGCCGCTGGGCCTGGTCGTCGAGGTGGTGCAGCACCTCCTGCGGCGGCAGGTCCAGCCCGGCGAGCGTCTGCGCGGTCGTACGCAGCTGGCCCATGATCGCGGCCGACGTCATCGAGTGGCCCATCACGTCGCCCACGACCAGCGCGACCCGGCTGCCGGGCAGCGGGATCGCGTCGTACCAGTCGCCGCCGACGCGCGCGGTCTCGGCCGCGGGCAGGTAGCGGCTGGCGAGCGTGCAGCCGGTGGGCTGCGGCAGGGCGTCCGGGAGCATCGTGCGCTGCAACTCGTCAGCGATGTACGCCTCGCGCCCGTACAGCACCGCCTTGTCCACGCCCAGCGCCGTGTGCGTCGCCAGCTGGGCCGCGACGAGCAGGTCGTCCGGCTCGAACGCGGGCCGCTCCGGGCGGCGCAGGAACACCGCCGCGCCGATCACCCGGCGCCGCCCGCGCAGCGGGGCGAGGACGGCGCGGTGGCCGTCCGGCAGCTCGCAGTCCGGGCCGAGCAGTTCGGGCAGGGCGGAGCTGGCGGAGTCCGAGTCGGCGAAGACGGGACGTACGCCGCGCAGCACCTCGGCCAGCGGGCCGCCCGGCTGCACGTTGGTGTGCTCGGCGGCGCCCGACGTCGCCGCGTCCGGCTGCCCGAAGAGGAGCGGCAGCCCGCTGTCGGGGTGCTGCGCCTCCGGGATGCGGTCGCTGCGCCGCAGCCGCAGCACGAACGGGCTGGACGGGCGCTCGTCACCGACGGGCAGCGGGTCGCGCAGGTACACCAGGATGGCGTCCGAGTACGCGGGCACGCTGGCCCGGCACAGCCCGAGGACCGTCTCGTCGAGGTCCACGCCGCGCGCGATGCGCCGTGTGGCCGCGCCGACGAAGCGCAGCCGGTCGCCGCCGCGCCGCTCCCGCTCGGCGGTCTCGCCGTCCTCCGCGCTCAGGGGCGCGGCCGGTGCGGGTGCGGGAGTGGTCGCCGCGTCGCCGGGACCGCCCGTCGCCGGGCCGCCCGCCTGCTCCGCCGCGGCGGTCGCCTCCGGCGCCACCGTGCCCGTCGTACGCCGCCGGGCCGCGCCGCGTGCCGCGTTCCGGTCGAGGTCCGCCGCGTCCTCCGGTCGGCGTCTGCTGGTCGCCGCCGCGGCCGAACGGTCGCCCGCCGCGCTCTGCGCCCGCGCCGCCGTCGGGCGCTTCGCGCCCGCGCGCTTGCGCGCCGACTTGGCGCCGGTCGTCTTGCCGCCGCCCGTGGCGCGCTCCGCACCACCGCCGCTCGTCCCACTCGTACCCGCCGCGTCACCCACGTCGCTCACGCTACCCGCGTCACCGGCGGTACCGGACCCCCTTCGACGCCCGTCGCCGCGCACCGGCGCGGCCGCCTGCTCGCGGGGGTCGGGGACGGCGGCGTGCGCCGTCTCGTCCTCGTACGGCGCGGACTCGTACGGCGCGGGCCGGTCCGCCGTGCCACCGGCCGGTGGTGCGGCGCCGTCCGCGGGCGTGGCCGCGGCAGGACCGGCGGGCGGCCCTGTCGGCGGGTCCGGCGGCTCGGCTCTGCTCGCCGCGGGGGTTTCGTGCTCCGTCACGCGTTGGGTTTCCATCCGTCCGGGGCTTGCGCGCCAGGCGCGCGCCCTGAGCTTTCTGCTCGCGGGGCGGCGGGCCTAGGCACGCCGTCGGCAATGCAGGAAGAGCTGGATCTCGGGGGGTACTTCCGTGCTGGCCGGGGCGAAGGCGTACGCGTCCTCCCCGACGAGTTCGAACCCGGTGTCGCGCACGATCCGGCGCAGATCCTCTCTGAGGTAGCCGGATACCCGGATCGTGTTACCCAGGAACGGTATCGAGAAATCGTTCACATCCGCTTCCACCATCCCCAGGGCCATCAGCCCGCCCTCGCGCAACTGCCCGTGCAGCATGCGCAGGGCGTACGGGATCTCCTCACGCGGCAGCATCAGCACCGAGAAGAAGGCGGTGACACCGTCGAACGGGCCCAGCGCCTGCCGCTCCGTGTCGGCGATGTCCACCCGGTGGAACTCCGCGCCGGGCACGTTCTCCCGCGCCAGCTTGAGCATCCCGGGCGACAGGTCCGTGCCGACCACCTCGTGTCCCGCCTCGACGAGCTGCCGCGCGGTGGGCAGCCCCGTACCGCAGCCGAGGTCGAGCACGCGGGAGCCGGGCGGCAGCTCGGCCGCCAGCCAGGCACCCGCCGCGAGCTGGCCCTCCTTGTGCGGGAACGCCTCGTCGTAGCGGTCGCCGATCAGGTCGAACGCCTCGGCCTGGCCGCTGCGGTCCATCTCCGACCGGTTGAAGCCCGCGTAGGCCCCCTGGCCGTCGGTGCTGCTCATGTGAGGGCTCCTCTCCGGCCTGGTGCCAAGTCCCCTGGTGGGGATGGGAGTTGCGCAGCAGCGTCATGTTTACGGAGCTTGATCCTACGTTTGCGACCGGGGGGCGCATCAAGGGGTGCACGGAGGTTGTCGCCCGGCTGTGATCGACAGGCCCGCCTCACGGCGCCGAACCGCCGTTCCGCGCGCGCCGTACGGGCCCCTCCGCCTGCGCCGGAGGGCGGTCCAGCGCCCCCGGCCCCGCCGCCCGCTCCACGGCGTCCGGCTCCGGCGCGCGGTCCCAGTCGTCCGGCAGCGACGGCACCGGCCAGCGCGGGTCCGGGCGCCAGCGCTCCCAGCCGTCCGCGTACGGCGATCCCCACTCCCGGATCTCCTCCACCGCGGCACGCCCCGCCTCCCGCACCCGCCGGGCACCCGCCTCGTCCAGCAGGCCGACGCGTCGGGCCTCCGCGAACTCGTCCTCGTCCCGCCACTCCCAGCGCCCGTCGGGGAGGACCACGATGTCGAGGAAGTGGTCCTCGGAGTCGACGCCTCCGGACCAGCGGGTCCGGGGCTCCTCCAGGTTCACGTAGAAGTTCTTGAAGCGCCAGCCGCGGTCCCAGAACAGCCACACCGACCAGGGGTCGCCGGGCCGCGCCAGCTTCAGCACCCCGGTGCCGAACCACGGGCTGGTCACCGTCGTACGGGGCTTCGTGTAGCGGGTGGCCAGCGGCTCGCGGTGCACCGGCGTACCGTCCGCGAGCTGCGGCTTGACGCAGACCGTGCCCGGGGCGACCCACACGGCCAGCAGGTCCGGGGTGTCCCGGACGACGGTCACCGGGCGGCAGATGTGCGGGACGCCGTCCCGCCCGGCGCCGTTGGCGCGGTACCGCCACAGGACCCGGTCCCCGGGCGCCCACGCGCGCCGGGCGCCGCCCCGGCGGCTGCCGGGGGCGCCGTCACGGTCACCCGTACGCGATCCCGCCGTGTCCGCTGTCATGGGCAGAGCGTAGTGGGGACGCCCGTGGCGCGCCGTGACGCATGCCGCAGGGCACCCGTTCGGGCGGGGGGCGTACGCGGGGGCGTCCCGACCGGACCCGGGCCCCCGGGTGGCCCGGGGTCGGCCTACGGGTGCGTCATCCGCAGCACGTCGAGCGCCTCGTCCAGCTGCTCCAGCGTGAGGTCGCCGCGTTCCACGTGCCCGGCGGCGAGGACGGCCTCGCGGATCGTCGTGCGCTCGGCCAGCGCCCGCTTCGCGACGGCGGCGGCGTTCTCGTAACCGAGGTACCTGTTCAGCGGCGTCACCACCGACGGCGACGACTCCGCGTACTCCCGCGCCCGTTCCCGGTCCGCCGTGACGCCGTCCACGGTGCGGTCCGCGAGCAGCCGCGAGGCGTTCGCCAGCAGCCGTACGGACTCCAGCAGGTTCTTCGCCATCACCGGCAACATCACGTTCAGCTCGAAGCTGCCCGCCGCACCGGCCGCCGCCACCGTCGCGTCGTTCCCCGTGACCTGCGCCGCGACCATCAACACCGCCTCCGGGACGACCGGGTTGACCTTCCCCGGCATGATCGACGAACCCGGCTGGAGGTCCGGCAGCGCGATCTCCGCGAGGCCGGTGCGCGGGCCGGAGGCCATCCACCGCAGGTCGTTGCAGATCTTCGTCAGGCCCACCGCGACCGTACGCAGCTGGCCCGACGTCTCCACCAGCGCGTCCCGGGCGCCCTGCGCCTCGAAGTGGTCGCGGGCCTCCGTCAGCGGCAGCCCGGTCGTGCGGGCGGTCTCCGCGATGACCCGCGCGGCGAAGCCCGGGGGAGTGTTGATGCCGGTGCCGACGGCCGTGCCGCCCAACGGCAGCTCCGCCAGCCGCGGCAGGGACGCCCGCAGCCGCTCCACGCCGTAGCGCACCTGTGCCGCGTAGCCGCCGAACTCCTGGCCCAGGGTCACGGGCGTGGCGTCCATCAGATGCGTACGGCCGGACTTCACGACGTCCGCGAACTCCTCCGACTTCCGCGTCAGGGCCGCCGCGAGGTGCTCCAGGGCCGGGATCAGGTCGTCGGTTACGGCGGCGGTGGCGGCGATGTGGAGGGAGGAGGGGAAGACGTCGTTGGACGACTGGCTGGCGTTGACGTGGTCGTTGGGGTGCACGGGGGAGCCGAGGCGCTCGGTGGCGAGGGTGGCCACGACCTCGTTCATGTTCATGTTGGAGGACGTGCCGGAGCCCGTCTGGAACACGTCGACGGGGAAGTGCTCGTCCCAGCGCCCGTCGGCGACCTCCTCCGCCGCCTCCCGTACGGCCGCCGCGCGCTCCGCGTCGAGCACGCCCAGCTCGGCGTTGACCACGGCGGCCGCCGCCTTGATCTCGGCCAGCGCCCGGATGTGCGCGCGTTCCAGGCGCTGGCCGCTGATCGGGAAGTTCTCCACGGCGCGCTGCGTCTGCGCCCGCCACTTGGCGTGCGCGGGGACGCGCACCTCGCCCATGGAGTCGTGCTCCGTACGGAAACCGGTGTCGTCCGCCGCGTCGTCGCTCATGCCTCGAATCTACTGCGGCCGTACGGTTCCGCCGCGGTCGTACGGTGCCGCGCGGGGCCGACCGCCGGGCTACCGGCCGGGGCCGACCGGGATGGACGTCACGAACGGCTGCGCCGGGCCGGGGTCGGTGAAGAAGTCGTTCCCCTTGTCGTCCACGACCACGAACGCCGGGAAGTCCTCCACCTCGATCCGCCAGACCGCCTCCATGCCCAGCTCCGCGTACTCCAGGACCTCCACCTTCTTGATGCAGTCCTGCGCGAGCCGGGCCGCCGGGCCGCCGATCGAGCCGAGGTAGAAGCCGCCGTGCGCCGCGCAGGCGTCGGTGACCTGCTTGCTGCGGTTGCCCTTGGCGAGCATCACGAACGAGCCGCCCGCGGCCTGGAACTGCTCCACGTACGCGTCCATGCGGCCCGCCGTCGTCGGCCCGAACGAGCCCGAGGCGTACCCCTCCGGGGTCTTCGCCGGGCCCGCGTAGTAGACGGCGTGGTCACGGAGGTACGCGGGCATCTCCTCGCCCGCGTCCAGCCGCTCCTTGATCTTGGCGTGCGCGATGTCGCGCGCGACGACCAGCGGGCCGGTCAGTGAGAGCCGGGTCTTCACCGGGTGCCGGGACAGCTCCGAGCGGATCTCCGACATCGGCCGCGTCAGGTCGATCCGCACCACGTCCGCCGTGTCCTGCTCGGCCAGCTCCTCGCCGGTCGTCTCCGGCAGGAAGCGCGCCGGGTCCGTCTCCAGCTGCTCCAGGAAGACGCCCTCGGCCGTGATCTTCGCCAGCGCCTGGCGGTCCGCCGAGCAGGACACGGCGATCGCGACGGGGCAGGACGCGCCGTGCCGCGGCAGCCGTACGACCCGCACGTCGTGGCAGAAGTACTTGCCGCCGAACTGCGCGCCGATGCCGATGCGCTGCGTCAGCTCGAACACCCGCTGCTCCAGCTCCCGGTCCCGGAAACCGTGCCCGCCGGGCGAGCCCTCGCCGGGCAGCTCGTCCAGGTAGTGCGCGGAGGCGTACTTGGCGGTCTTCAGCGCGAACTCGGCGCTGGTGCCGCCGACGACTACCGCCAAGTGGTACGGCGGGCAGGCGGCGGTGCCCAGCGAACGGATCTTCTCCTCCAGGAACCTCATCATCGAGCCCTCGTTCAGCACCGCCTTCGTCTCCTGGTAGAGGAAGGACTTGTTCGCGCTGCCGCCGCCCTTGGCCATGAACAGGAACTTGTACGCGTCGCCGTCCGTCGCGTACAGCTCGATCTGCGCGGGCAGGTTCGTGCCCGTGTTCCGCTCGTCCCACATCGTCAGCGGGGCCATCTGCGAGTAGCGCAGGTTGAGCTTCGTGTACGCGTCGTGGATGCCGTGCGAGAGCGCCGCCTCGTCGCCGCCGTGCGTGAGGACCTGCTGTCCGCGCTTGCCCATCACGATGGCGGTGCCGGTGTCCTGGCACATGGGGAGGACGCCGGCGGCGGCGATGTTCGCGTTCTTCAGCAGGTCGAGGGCGACGAAGCGGTCGTTGGGGCTGGCCTCCGGGTCGTCCAGGATGCGGCGCAGCTGCGCGAGGTGGGCGGGCCGCAGGTAGTGCGAGATGTCGTGCATCGCCTCGGCGGCCAGCGTGCGCAGCGCCTCCGGCGCGACGGACAGGAACGTGCGCCCGTCCGCCTCGAAGGTCCGCACGCCCTCGGCGGTCACCAGACGGTACGGCGTGTCGTCCGGGCCGAGCGGCAGCAGGTCCGTGTAGGCGAACTCCGGTCGCTGCGGGCCGGAGTCGGCGGAACCGGCGGTACGGGTGGGGCTGGCGGCCATCGGACAACTTCCTCTCGGCGGTGAGCGCGTCCCAGCGTAGAACGCGCGGCGAGCGCCTCCCGTTCCGGGGTAGTCGCGATCTATCGCGTCTGGGTACTCTGGGTGGCGTGACTGGATTCCCGCTCGACGAACCCCCGCTCGACAAGCAGGCCGGACACGCGAGCGGTGACGCGGCGCGGCGCCCGGCGGTGAGCCTCGGCAAGCCCGGCGAGGAGGGCGCTGCCGGGCCCGTGCCCGCACCGGCGAAGGCCGAGCCCGGACCCGTACAGGCGCGTCCGGGGTCCGCGCGCCCCGAGGTGGACGCGCCCCCCGACGTGGACGTGCGCGCCTCGGACGCCGACCGGGACCAGGTCGCGGACATCCTGCGGGAGGCGCTGGCGCAGGGGCGGCTCGACGCGGAGGAGCACTCCGAGCGGGTCGAGGCGGCCTACTCGGCCAAGACCATGGGGCAGTTGGAGCCGTTGGTCCGCGACCTGCCGCGCCCCACGCCGCCGAGCGCGTACGCGCCGCCGCGGGACGAGGGCCCGTGGCCGCCGCACGGCGCCAGCGACCACCTGGTGGCGATCTTCAACGACACGTCGCGCAAGGGGCGTTGGCGCATCGGCCCGAAGACGAACGTCTTCGCGTGCTTCGGCTCCGTACGGATCGACCTGACCGAGGCGATCTTCGAGCAGCGCCGCATAGTGATCAACGCCACGTCCCTCTTCGGCGGGATCAGCGTGAAGGTCCCGGAGAACGTGACGCTCCGGGGCAAAGGGGCCGGGATATTCGGGGGGTTCGACATCTCTCCGCACGATTCGCCCGACCCGGACGCCCCCGTCGTGCTGGTGCAGGGCGCGGGCATCTTCGGCGCGGTCGAAGCGCGGCCCAAGCGCGGCAAGTTCCTCCGCGACCTGCGCAAGGAGCGCTGACGAGGGCGCTGGCAGGAGGCGCTGAACGGGCGCGCGCCGTACGGCCGTTGGCGTCCGTGGCGCGTTCCCTCGGCGTCGCGTGGGCGGTCCGGCCCGGTCGGCGTACGCCGTTCGCGGTCGCGGAGCTGGACGGTCCGGGGCCCGGGCGCACCCCTGCCACCGTATGAGTAAGCGTGCGCACAGCGGGTATTGCTCCGGCATCGTCTCTCGTACGGCGGCAGCGTGATCGGCATGATCCGCGTGACCTGCCGTGCGCAGCAGGACGGGTGAAGGTGATCAATCGACAGATCGACCCGCCGTAGCCGTCTCGTCAGGGAGTAGACCGTGCTGCAACCGCCGCATCAGTCACTGCAGGCCGCCACCGTTCCCGCCCAGCGTGCGCCCGCGCGCGGCGACCAGGCCGGCCCCTGGCATTCGGAGGCGGTGTGCCGACGTGACGAGGCGGGCCTGTTCTTCGCTCCCTCGAAGGAGCCGACGGCCGCGCGGCTGTCCCGGGAGCAGGCGGCCAAGCGGGTCTGCGCGGGCTGTCCGGTGCTGGTCGAGTGCCGCGAGCACGCGCTGGTCCAGCCGGAGCCGTACGGCGTGTGGGGCGGGCTCACCGCCGCCGAGCGCCGCGTCGTCCTCGCCCACCGCCGCCGGGCCGCGGCCGCGGCGGAGGGCACCCAGATACGCCGCATCGCCTGACGTGCGCGCGCCCGGACCGGGTCCGCCCCGGTCCGGGCGCGCGCACGTGTACGGCCCGACGCGCCGCCGTACGCCCGCCGTTCCCTCTTACGCGCCCCCGGCCGCGTACGCCGCCAGGTGCCGCCCCGTGAGCGTGGAACCGTCCGCGACGAGCGCCGCGGGCGTGCCCTCGAAGACCACCCGCCCGCCGTCGTGCCCGCCGCCCGGCCCGAGGTCGATGATCCAGTCGGCGTGGGCCATGACGGCCTGGTGGTGCTCGATGACGATCACCGACTTCCCCGCGTCCACCAGCCGGTCCAGCAGGCCGAGCAGCTGCTCGACGTCGGCCAGGTGCAGCCCGGTCGTCGGCTCGTCGAGGACGTAGACGCCGCCCTTGTCGCCCATGTGGGTCGCCAGCTTCAGCCGCTGCCGCTCACCGCCGGACAGCGTGGTGAGCGGCTGCCCGAGGGTGAGGTACCCGAGGCCCACGTCGGTGAGACGGCGCAGGACGCGGTGCGCCGCCGGTACGCGTGCCTCGCCCGCCCCGAGGAACTCCTCCGCCTCGGCCACCGACATCGCCAGTACCTCGCTGATGTCCCGGCCCCCGAGGCGGTGTTCGAGGACCGCGGCCTGGAAGCGCCGCCCCTCGCACTCCTCGCACGTGGTCGACATCCCGGCCATCATCCCGAGGTCGGTGTAGACGACGCCCGCGCCGTTGCATTCCGGGCAGGCGCCCTCGGAGTTGGCGCTGAACAGCGCGGGCTTCACGCCGTTGGCCTTGGCGAACGCCTTCCGCACCGGTTCGAGCAGCCCCGTGTACGTCGCCGGGTTGCTGCGCCGCGAGCCCCGGATCGGCGTCTGGTCGACCGACACCACCTCGGCGCCGCGCGGTACGGAGCCGTGGATCAGCGAACTCTTCCCGGAGCCCGCCACCCCCGTCACGACCGTGAGCACCCCCAGCGGTACGTCCACGTCCACGTCGCGCAGGTTGTGCGCCGAGGCGCCGCGGATCTCCAGCGCGCCGGTCGGCTTCCGTACGGTCCCCTTCAGCGGCGCCCGGTCGTCCAGGTGGCGGCCGGTGACGGTGCCGCTGGACCGCAGCTCCGCGACGGTCCCCTCGAAAGTGACCGTGCCGCCCGCCGAACCGGCGCCCGGCCCGAGGTCCACGACGTGGTCCGCGATCGCGATCGTCTCCGGCTCGTGCTCCACGACGAGCACGGTGTTGCCCTTGTCGCGGAGCCGCAGCAGCAGGTCGTTCATGCGCTGGATGTCGTGCGGGTGCAGCCCGGTGGTGGGTTCGTCGAAGACGTACGTGACGTCGGTGAGGCTGGAACCCAGGTGCCGGATCATCTTGACGCGCTGCGCCTCGCCGCCGGAGAGGGTGCCGGAGGGGCGGTCGAGGGAGAGGTAGCCGAGGCCGATCTCCACGAACGAGTCCAGGGTGTCCCGCAACGTGCCGAGCAGCGGCGCCAGCCGGGGCTCCGCCACACCCCGTACCCACGCGGCGAGGTCGCTGATCTGCATCGCGCAGGCGTCGGCGATGCTCACGCCCTGGATCTTCGACGAACGCGCCGCCTCGCTCAGCCGCGTACCACCGCACTCCGGGCAGTCGGTGAAGGTCACCGCCCGGTCCACGAACGCGCGGACGTGCGGCTGCATCGCCTCCCGGTCCTTCGACAGGAACGACTTCCGGATCTTGGGGATCAGCCCCTCGAAGGTCAGGTTCACGCCCTCGACCTTGACCTTCGTCGGCTCCTTGTGCAGGAAGTCCCGCATCTCCCGCGCGCTGTAGTCCCGGATCGGCTTGTCCGGGTCGAGGAGGCCCGACTCGGCGTACGTCCGCACCGTCCACCAGCTGTCCGACTTCCAGCCCGGGATGGTGAACGCGCCCTCCGCGAGCGACTTCGTGTCGTCGTAGAGCTGCGTCAGGTCGATGTCCGACACCGTGCCGCGGCCCTCGCAGCGCGGGCACATGCCGCCGGTACGGCTGAACGTCTGCTTCACCGTACGGGAGTCGCCCCGCTCCACGGTGATCGCGCCGCTCGCCCGTACCGACGGGACGTTGAACGCGAACGCGCCCGGCGGGCCGACGTACGGCGTGCCCAGGCGGCTGAACAGGATGCGCAGCAGCGCGTTCGCGTCGGTGGCGGTGCCGACCGTGGAGCGGGGGTCGGCGCCCATCCGCTCCTGGTCGACGACGATCGCGGTCGTCAGCCCGTCGAGCACGTCCACCTCGGGCCGCGCCAGCGACGGCATGAAGCCCTGGACGAACGCGCTGTACGTCTCGTTGATCATCCGCTGCGACTCGGCGGCGACCGTGCCGAACACCAGCGAGCTCTTGCCCGAGCCCGAGACACCGGTGAACACCGTCAGCCGGCGCTTCGGCAGCTCGACGCTGACGTCCCTCAGGTTGTTGACCCGCGCGCCGTGCACCCGGATCAGCCCGTGGCTGTCGGCGACGTGCGGGGCGGGCGCGGACCGGGGGTCCGTCCGCTCGGTCATGCTCGTTCCTCTCGCTCGGTACGGGCCGGTGCGGGGCCGGGGCCTCCCGGTACGGCCGGTGGTCGCACGCGTGGCAGCGCGCGTGGCCGGACGCGTCAGCGCAGCTCCTGGATGCGGATCAGGTTGCCCGCGGGGTCGCGTACGGCGCAGTCGCGCACCCCGTACGGCTGGTCCGTCGGCTCCTGCACGATCTCCACGTCGCCCGCCTGGAGCCGGGCGAACGTCTCGTCCAGGTCGGGGGTGGCGAGGTTGACGCCCGAGTACGTGCCCTTGGCCATCATCTCGGCGATGGTGCGCTTCTCGTCGTCGGTGATGCCGCAGCCCTCCGGCGCGGGCGGCTCCAGGACGATCGAGGTGCCGGGCTGGCCGACGGGGCCGACGGTGATCCAGCGCATGCCGCCGTAACCGACGTCGTTGCGCACCTCGAAGCCGAGGGCGTCGCGGTAGAAGGCGAGGGAGGCGTCGGGGTCGTCGTGCGGGAGGAAGCTGGAGTGAATGGTGAGGTCCATGCCGATCACGCTAGGCGGGGCCGGGCGCGGGCGCTTCTCGATTCCTGACCGTTCCGTCGCCCGTGGGCCGGTCCCGCACCGGCCGCTCCCGGACGGGTCGCGTGACCCGTTTCGCCACGCAGGACGGCATGCCCACGGTGGCGTCCGCGGCCTGCCGCCGGTAGACGCTGGGCGGTACGCCGACCAGCTCGGTGAAGCGGGTGCTGAAGGTACCCAGCGACGAACAGCCGACGGTGAAGCACACCTCGGTGACGCTCAGGTCGCCGCGCCGCAGCAGCGCCATGGCGCGCTCGATACGGCGCGTCATCAGGTACGCGTACGGCGACTCCCCGTACGCGGCGCGGAACCGGCGACTGAGGTGCCCGGCCGACATGTTCACCCCGCGCGCCAGCGCCTCGACGTCCAGCGGCCGCGCGTACTCCCGGTCGATCCGGTCCCGTACGCGCCGCAGCAGCGCCAGCTCGCGCAGCTGCGACGGGGCGGGCCCGGTGGGCCGGGCGTGCGGTGTGCTGCTCACACCCGCGATCGTGCCACGCCCCACCCCACCCTGCCCACCGCCGAACCGTGGCCCGTACGCAGACCCTCCAAGTCCCGCTCCATCCAAGGCGCTTGGCACCCACCTCTCACCCTCGGCGGCGCGCACGTTCCCCACTGTCTACGTCAGCCCCCTGACGCTCCGGCCCCGGAGGCGCCGTGGCGTACCCCGACGGTCGACGCCTGCGCGTCGTGTACACGATCGACAACGGAGAACTCGTGGTCTGGGTCGTCCACGTGGGACGCCGGTCGACCGTCTACGAGACCTGACCGCCGCTGGCCGGTGACGCCGAAGGGGTCGGAACCGACGGAGTCCGACCCCTTCCGACATACGTAAGCGACGTGGCCGCCTGCCACCCGGTCACACGTTGAACCGGAACTCCACCACAACCACTCTGACCTGCGGTTATGCGGGCACATCCCAGCACCATCCCAGCACGGGATTTACGACAAAGTACAACCGCGCTCAGGACCGCCAACGCTACACAACAGCGGAAGCGGCACGGCTGCATGAGCGTGCCATCGGATCGGACCGCGGAGGTGACCATGGCCGTCCGAAGCGGCTGAGCAGCCCGAAGAGGTTCTCCTCTTACTGGCTGGCGCGGTACGCACGCCGTCAGACCTCATCCTCTGCCTCTTCGCTGTGGATGCGCTGAGCCAGATCCCACAGGCTCAAGCCATCCGACTGATACCAGCGAGCCGTTCCCTGATTGGCCACGGGCCGCTCGTCCCAGTCGGCGTCCGCCCACATCTTCGACACCAGACCGGAGGGCGAGTACTGCTGCTCGTCGTAGGCCCACAAGATCGGCTTGGTCCGGTGATTAACCCAGGTCGCCTGGCGTCGCCTTTCGTCTTCACCAAGCCACCCTTCCATGGCGTCACGCTCGGGCTCGTTCAGGGCTTCGTACCGGAGGGGGGCTCCATCCTTGATGACACGCCGGTCGACCAACAGCGGCACGGTATTCGGGCGACGCGGCTTGCGCTCCTTCGCGGGAGGCTCGGGAACAGCGACGCCCTCGGCCAGATCACCAAGGACATGCTTCGCGAGTTCCCTACAAGTCTGCGCGGTCTGGAAAGCAGTCCTGATCTGGGGGCGCGGCCCGTATTGAGTCACAATCAGATGCGTCAGACGACGGACCAATTCCGGTACAAGGGCAGGAATCTTCTCCAGCACCTCACTGTCCCAGTCGAAGTCGGGGTCATCGATACTCGTGGCGCCGAGATACTGGAAGACCAAGTGGGTGACGAGAAAGCCTCCATGCTCCGTGGTCGCGGCCTCGCGACTATTCTCCCCACTGCCCAGTTCGTAGACCGCGCTCCGTGCCGCGCGCAGCGTGAGTACGGAGCGCCACACCTTCTGCGGAGAGGGTTCGCGTTTGAACAGCACGGTGTGGCTGCCCTTGGAACCCTGCTCCCAAAGGTTCTCCGTGGAACTAGCGACCCGGGCGGCCTGCTCTGCATCCGAGTGCAGGCAGGCAAGGGCAAGGGCAAGTTCGTCCAGTGAGCAGCCGGTCTCGGGAGCAGCGACCGGCTCGCCCCTCTTGATCACGTATTGCTTGCGCAGTTCGGCGCGCAGGTTAGCCTTGATCGCCTGGTGCACGGGTTCGAGCGCGATGTGATCACGCTGCTCAATGGCGTTCTGCCGGTTCGCCGCCTGCGAGACCTGCACGCCGAACTTCCGGTCCTCATATGTATTGATGACCTTGATGCTCAGAGTCGCGTGGGCCGCAGCCTCACCATCATCATGCATGGCTCTGGCGACTGCCCTTACCGTCTGGGCACCGTTGACGATGCTCGCCCCTGTCAGGGTGAGAGTGGTTGGCCTACTCTGCGGTGCCTTGGCGCTGTCGTGCTTCGCCGTAAGGGAGTCGCAGATCATGGTGATGCCGTTGTTCAGGTGCCAGAATCTGGTGGGATCGGACGTGAGCGTCTGGCCGATCTCTGCATTGGTGACGGTGGGCCCGAGCGGGGCCCGGAGATTCTGCTCGAACAGACCGGTACCGTGCGTCTCGTACCACTCAGCGACGCTCTCAGCGGAGACCGTGCCCTGATACGCCTCGAGCGGTCCTTTCTGCTGGTACCAGTCGTCAAGACGTACATCCAGGCGGATGGGCTCCCGCCGAAGGTCCGCATGAATCTGGTCGTGGAAGTCCGCGGCGTACAGCACCTCGACGCTCAATCGGGCGCCGTGCTTGTTGAACTCGTCGAGAGCGTTGTCCAGAACCTCGCGTGCGGGCGGAGAGGGCTCCACAGTGCCCATCAGCGCGATGACCAGAGTGGCTCTCTCGTTGACGATGAACGACCTGGCCTCCAAGGCGAGGGCGCTGGCACGCTGGTTGAACTGGTCGTACAGCTCGTTCTCGATCCGGTTGAGACCGTCCACCATCGCCTTGGCGGCGTCCACATCGAATGTCGCCGTTCCCTTATCGCTCCACTTCGCTTGGACCAGCAGAGCCTGCCCGCTCTCCGGTAGGGGCGCGATGGCATCCATTCCCTGGTCTGCGATGCCATCGGTCACGAAGCGGGCGGCCTCGGCCACGCTGCACTTAGCCACGCGTCGTACCGCTAGAGCTGCGAGGGCACGGGAGAGGAAGCGCAGTTCGTAGTTGCCCCCGCGGAAGTGGGCAATATCGCTGTCGTCTATCACCCCGTCAAATGTCTCGTGCAGCTGCTCGCGCACCTGCGTTACCTGGCGAGGTATGTCCGCCCCCGAGGTGGCCATGGATGATTGCCTTCCCACTGGTGATGTCTTCTTGATCGCTTAGTCTCGCGTCTTGATCCCCGACCCGTTGCCACGCTGCCGGAAGCTGAAGTCCACTACCACCAACGCAACACCAGCCGTGTCGATCGTGGCCTCCACCCAGTCCACCTCGAGGGGTACACGTCTCGCGCCAAACCAACCGTCGCGCGCCAGTCGGGCGAAACCTAGCCGCCCTCGGCATCGACGACACCACGCTGCGAATCGCCTCGTCGTGCGACATGGCGCGCAACAGTACGAAGGTGTCGCCAGTGTCCGGTGCGAGGACGACACCGCGGTCGCCTTGGTCGATGCGGATGGAGCGGATGTGCTGCCGGTCCTTTGCCGACTTCAGGGTCTCCAGTTTCAGACCGGGGTCCTTGAAGAGCTGGTCGAGGGGGAGCCGCTCGAACTTCTCCCAGGCGTTTGAACACGCCCTGCTTCACACTGCCCCGAAGCTTGCCGAGCTGCTGGCAGAAGCCGATGTCGAAGGCGAGATGCGGCATGGCGGCGGTCTCCTCCCGGTCCGCAATGCGGCGGGTTCGTACGTCAACGGTGCCGACGACGTCTCCGGTGTCGGCGGTTCAGCCCTGGGACAGGCCGTAGTCGATACGGGCCAGTACGTTGGCGATCTCTCTGGTCTCAGCATCATCAGGGCCGTACACGACGCACATGTCGGCGTGGAGCGGTTCGAGCATCGACCGGGCATCGGTGAGCCGGCTCTCTGCGAGCAGCAAGAACCCGATGCTGCGCCGCAGATCGACCGCCTCGTCGCTGGCGTCGCTCTCGATGGTGCGGACCTGACCTAGGATGGTCTGGAACTGCTGGAGCGCGACGGTTACCTGGCCGAGTTCGGCACGGCAGTGCGCGGCCTGGGTACGGCACATTCGTGCGTCCTCGCTGGTCACCCCTGCGGTACGGTCGTACGCCTCAGCCAGCGCGTCGAACTCGGGCAGTGCCTGGCGGTAGTCACCACCCAGGAACCGGATGGCGGCGCGCTGCCGACGGAGCCCCAGTACTTCGGAGCTCTCCGCACCAAGAGCCTGGGCCGCCGCGCCGACGATCTCGCCAAGCACCTCGGCGGCCTGCGCGAAGCGATCCTCCTCCAGGAGGGCGTTCGAGTGGGCGTAGGCATGTTTGATCTCGTCCCGCAGCTGCTCAGGTACCACGACGGGTGTCTGGTGCGCGTTCGGGTCGACGACCGTGGGGGTCGGGGTGACAGGAGCGGCCGTACGGCGCGGACGCGGGGCGAACGGCTGCCGGAACACCCCGGTGGGATCTGGGACGCCGGCCGGCCCTGTCTCGCCAGATGCTGGCGGCTGCCCGGCAGGAGGCAGAAACGGCAACAGCCTCTCGTACACGGCCTGCGAGTCCACCGGCCGCCGGTCCGGCCTCTTGAGCAGCAACTGACGTATGAGGTCCTCGATCTCCGTCGGCACATCGGCGCGCAGCTGCCTCAGCGGGGTGGGCGCGGCTTCTACCTGTTGCCGCATCACCTGGAAGTCACTGCCGGTGAAGAGGGGGCGGCCACAGAGCAGTTCGTGCAGGACGCAGCCGAGCGAGTACAGGTCGCTCTGCGGGGTGATCCGACCACCCTGCACCTGCTCGGGTGACATGTAAACGCTGGTCCCGATCGGGCGACCGGTTGCAGTCAGTTTGGTGACGTCTGTGCGCAGGATCGACGCGATGCCGAAGTCGAGGACCTTCACCGTGCCGTCCCGCGCCACCAGGACATTGCCGGGCTTCAGGTCGCGGTGAACGACGGGCACGTCATGGGCGTGCGAGAGAACCGTGCTCACCTGCGCGGCCACTGCGATGGCCCAGGAGATCGGCAACGGATGTTCGGGATGGATGTAGGCGCTGAGCGGAATCCCGTCGATCAGCTCCATCACCAGGTACAGCTGCTCGTACGAGCCTTCGGGGTCGAGTACGGCGTCGAAGACCTGCGGGACGCCAGGGTGCTGGATCCGTGCGGTGATCCGGGCCTCGCGGCGGAACCGTTTGGCGAACTCGACGGCCGCCTCGACCGACGTGATGGCGTCGTCGCGCACCACCTTGATGGCGATGGGCCGGTCGAGAACCCGGTCGAAGCCGCGCCATACATTGCCCATGCCACCGTTGCCGAACTGCTCGATGAGTTCGTAACGGTCGGAAATCAACCGAGGCGGCACCGTGCCCCCATAGCTTCAGCTGTACGTGATGGCCGTGCGCGGACGCGCGCGTCCAGTGTGGTGGCCGTTGCGATCTTCCGTCCAGCCTGATGCCGACGGCCGGCGGCGTTGTGTCCGAAACTATTCGGCTTGGCCACAACGCCGCACCGGCAGTGCTCTGCCGTTTGCTCGCCGCCTACTCCTCCACGCCTTCCTCACGGCGGATCATCCGCCAGGCAGCCCGGCGGGCGCTGCGGTTGAGGGAGGTGCGGAAGTCCGGGTCGGCGGAGCCGAAGTACCGTTTGCCGAGGTCGGCGGTCACGGTGACGTGGTCCATCATGTTGTCTTCGAAGACCTCGTTGAAGCGGTGTCCGAAGGCCTCCTCCGAGTCGTTCGCCACGGCGGCCTGGCGGACCCGCTTGTCCTCGACTGTCTTCTGGAAGGCGGGCAGGACGTCCTGCTCAGTGAGCTCCGTGCCGAACTTGTCGTTGAACTTGACGATCAACTCCGACAGCAGCGACTTGTCCTGCTCTTTCGCTGCCCCCGACCCGTCGCCGAGTCCCTTGAGCGTTGCCGTGCCCTCGGAGGTCAGGCTGATGTCGTGCTCGCCGGTCTTCTGAACACGCATGTGCGTCAGGTCGACCTCGCCTATGTCCACGCCGCCGTCCTGGCGCCGAGGCAGTCTGTTGAGCAGGTGCCGACCGAAAAGGTGCAGCCGCTCCAGGTCCGCATCCGGGAAGCCCATGATCTGCGCCATGAAGCCGTACTTGCGGGTGAAGTCCGACAGGTTCGCGAGGAACTCCTCCGCTTCTTCCTGCTGTTCCTCGTCGTCGCTGTCAAGCAGGCGGGTGAAGCGCTCGACTGCGGGGTCGGTGTGTCGGTACAGCTCGGCGTGCAGCCGCTCCCACTTGGCGGCGCTGCCGGCCGCCTGTTCCTGGGCCGCCAGGAAAGCCTCGGCGAAGGCCCGCATCTCGGCCTCCACGAGAACCGCGGCGCGCAGGACCTTGCCCTGCACCGTGTACAGCATGTTGGGGTCGCTGGGCAGCGTCTCGGCGTCCTCGAAGTACGGGACGAAGGACTGCTTGATCTCCTCGGTGTCGTTGACGAAGTCCAGGACCGCCAGGTCAGCCTGGGACTTGCGCTCGTGGGTGCGGTTCAGCCGCGACAGCGTCTGCACCGCAGAGATGCCGCCCAGCTTCTTGTTGACGTACATCGTCGTCAGGAGCGGCTGGTCGAAGCCGGTCTGGTACTTCTCGGCGACGACCAGAATGCGGTACTCCTTCTTGGCCCCCGCCGTACCGCGCCGCGCGCCCCTGTCGTCAGCCCGGGTGTACGCAAACGCCTTGGGCAGCGCGCCCTCCGACAGTCCGCCGTTCTCCTGCGTCTCGGTTGTCTCCTCTCCGTCGTACGACAGCGAGCCGGAAAAGGCGACGAGCACGCCGATGTCTTCGTAGCCCGGTCCGCGGTCACCGATGTACTTCTTCAGCGCACGGGCCATCTGTACTGCGCTGTGCCGGGAAGCGGTCACGACCATGGCCTTGGCCCGGTGGCCGAGCTTGGGTGCCGTGTGGGTCTTGAAGTGCTCAACGATGACCTGTGCGTGCTGAGCGACGGTCGACTCGTGCGTGAGCGCGTACCGGGCAAGCAGGCTATTCGCCTTCGACGGGTCGACCTCGCGCTCGTCGGGGTTCTTGTTGACCAGCTTCCAGTACGTGTCGTATGTGACGTAGTTCTTCAGCGGGTCGAGGATGAACCCCTCCTCGATGGCCTGCCGCATCGAGTACGTGTGGAAGGGCCGGTACGTGGCCCGGTCACCGGACTCCGTGAGCGTGCCGAACAGTTCGAGCGTCTTCGACTTCGGGGTGGCGGTGAACGCGAAGTAGGAGAGATTGGCGCTGCGGCCTCGATGCTCGGCGGCCTTCTTGAGCTTGGCGTCGGTGTCGAGCTCAGCCTCGATCTCGCTGGTGCCTTGGTCCTCGTCGGCAGCGTCGAGACCCAGGTCGCGCAGGGCCTTCCGTACGTCCTTGGCGGCGTCGCCGGACTGCGAGGAGTGCGCCTCGTCGATGATGATCGCGAACTTGCCGCCGCGGATCGTGGTCTCCTCGCGGCGCAGGTAGTCCAGAAGCGCCGGGAAGGTCTGGAGCGTCACGATGACGATCTTCCCGGTCTCCCGGGACAGCGCCTTGGCGAGCTGCTCAGACTTCGAGCCACCCTCCCGGCCGATCTTCACGACGAGCCCGGCCGTCTGCTCGAAGCTACCGACCGTTTCCTGGAGCTGACGGTCCAGGACGGTGCGGTCGGTGATGATGATGACCTTGTCGTAGACGGGCTTACCAGGCTGCAGACCGTTCCTCTCGACGGTCTCGGGGTCGAGGGCTGCGGGGTCGGTGTGCGTGTGCAGCGAGGTGAGCCGGTGCGCGAGCCAGGCGAGGGTGTTCGACTTGCCGGAGCCGGCGGAGTGCATCACCAGGTAGTCACGGCCGGCACCGTACGAGGACGCTGAAGCCGCGAGTTCGCGGACGGCGTGCCACTGGTGGAAGCGCGGGAAGATGACGGACTTCTTCGTCCTGCCCTCACTCATCTTCGCCTTGTGGACGTGCACGAACCGTTCGAGCAGGTCGAGCCAGTTGTCCTTCTGCCAGACGGTCTCCCAAAGGTAGGAGGTGGCGTACGTCCCGGGGGCGGCCTGGGCAGAGGGGTTGCCGGCGCCGCCGGGCAGGCCCGGCCCTTCGGAACCGGTGTTGAACGGCAGGAATCGGGTGCGTTCACCGCGGAGTTCGGTCGCTACGAAGACCAGGTCCGGATCGACGGCGAAGTTGGCGACCACGCGGCGGGTGAAGATCGGCTCTCTGGCGTCCCGGGACTTGCGGTATTGCTCCTTGGCCTGCTCCACACCCTGCCCGGTGAGCGGATTCTTCAACTCGGCCGTGGCGACCGGGATTCCGTTGAGGAACAGGGTCAGGTCGAGCCGGTTTCCCTTGTCGGCCTGCTTGGTGGCGTACTCCAGCTCGCGGACGACGGTGAGGCGGTTCTTGTTGTAGTTGCGGAGGATCGACTCCGACTCGACAAGCGACGGCTTGAAGTAGGCCAGGCGGATCCTGACGCCCTTATCCTTCACGCCGTTACGTAGGACGTCGAGGAGGCCCTCCGTCGTGATGGCCTGGTCGAGCCGCTGGGCGAAGCCGCGCTGGGCGGCATTGGGGTCGCCGCCGTAGTAGGCGACGATCTCCGCCCAGTCGGCGGCCTGGGTGGTGCCAATGAAGGTGAAGAGCTGGGTGGTATCGAGGCCGAGCTCGGGGCGGTAGTCGGCAGGGGACGTCCCGGTCCATCCGTGCTCGAGCATGGAGGCGACGATGGCGTCGCCGAAGGCGGACTCGTGGTGGATGGGGCTCATGGGGTGACCCCGTCCGTTACGTTGCGTCCGCTGGCGGTGGTTACGTCGAATTGGCCGGTTACGGCGGCGGTAATGAGGGCTTGGCGGCGTTCAGTGATTCGCGCAGTAAATTGGTCAATCTTTTCGCGGATTGGCCGTAGCTTGCGAATGTCGCGTCCGATACGCCGCTGCTCGCTCACGGAACCGACTGGGATGGGAATGCGCCCGAACATGTCCCAGTTGCGGAAGTCGAAGGCGCGTTCCCGGGTACTGAACGAGAATCCCGTTAGGTAGCCCTGCAAGGCGAGAATCCTCAATAGACGCCCATAATAGAACGTGTCACCCTCCCCCTTGAGGGACAGCACATGATTGACAGGGCTGCAGTTCCCCTCCGCCTCTGCTGTTCCAATCGCTCCGGCGAACCCGTCCAAACCGTGTACGACGACGTCGCCAACAAGTACATGCTGACCCTGGGGCTCACTGGAAGCTGAATTGGTGTAGCCTTCAGCGCGCCGAAGAGAACGGGCGGTAACTTGACCGTCGCGAAACGCTGTAACCACTTCAGGAGTGTTCGCCGTCGGACGCACATTTTTCTGCAAGAGCCACCGCATGGCAACAAGCGGCGTCCCATCTCGAAGGTTCGCCAGTTTGCTACGCCCGATGACTTCGAGGACTTGATGGTCGATTCGCTCGTTGAGCACCTGAACCAAACGGGTTTGGGTGCGCACCAGATCATCCATTTTCCCCGTCTCAATATCGAGGAAGTCGGCGATGCGGCACTGCTCGTCCAGCGGGGGGAGTGGGACCGGCGCATCCGAGAGTCGGTCACGGTTGAGCTCGATTTGATTGGTGGCACCCACCGCAAGCACGCTATAGACGAAACCCTGGAAGGGTCTCGACCCCAGCCAATAGTAGGCGAATCGAGGATTCATCTTCTCTTCATCTACTCTTGCGATAGTCACGTGACTATCTGCCATGCACGGGAAACCGTCCGGATCGAATTCGAAATAGCCAACTCGCCCCAACGTGCCCGTTCCGGTCGAGTTGATAAGGACATCCGAAGGCTTCAGATGCCCCTTTATTTTGGCAGGGTCTCCAATATGACCATGGAATCGGGTGCGCGTCCAGTCCAGCCCCGATTCCTGATTCGCTGCTTGACTAATTGCCCGTACAGGCCCAGCGTCGACATAATTCGGTGCGGTCCCTCGATTGAGCAATGTCGTGACCCTCTTAAGTCGCGACGCGGACCAGCTGGCAGGGAGCTCGGTATCGAAGACTGTGCTCATGCCGTCACCTCGCCCAGCAATGTCTGAATTTCTGTCTCCAGAGCCTTCAGTTCAGCATCGATCTCCGTTAGGGGCCGTGGCGGCTCGTATACGTAAAAGTATCGAGTGACGGGAATCTCGTACCCCACCTTCGTCTTGCCGTGGTCGATCCACGCGCCCGGCACGTACGGGTCGTCCGATACGTTCGGGACGTGCGGCAGGACCTCTCGCTTGAGGTACTCCTCGACGTCCTCCTCCAGCGGCACGTTTTCGTAGTCCCTCAGCTCTGGATCCGGCTCCAGGGTTCCGTCCTTCAGCTTCTGGATCTCGCCCTCCGGGTCGCGGACGCCGACCGCGTCGCGGAGCGCCTTGTTGAAGGGGGCGCCTGTTGGCCAGGTCCCGCCCGCCTCGACCACGGCATCCTTCAGAGCCACCCATGCCTCACTCTTCGTCCCCCAGCTCTGCCCGATCAGGGGCTTCAGCGCGGCGATGAAGTCCGCAGGAGCGGCCAGCTTGTGGATCGGCTTCGACGCTTCGAGAGCCGCGAGCGTCTCCTCGGTCAGCTCGAAGCGCAGCCTCAGCGGACGCTCGACCGTGACGCGGTGGTAGCCGAAGTCCGTGTTCTTGAAGACCTTGACCTTGTTGTGCAGCGGATGGGCCGCGTTCGCGGCGACGTCGAGGGCTTCGCCGTAAAGATTGGTCAGTTCCTTGATCTGGTCCTTGGTGATGTACTTCCGCTTGTCGCCCAGCGCCTTACGCATCTTGGCGAAGTGCTCGCGCGCGTCGAGGAGGACGACCTTGCCCTGGTGACCCTTCGACTTCCGGTTGGTCAAAATCCAGAAGTACGTGGAGATGCCCGTGTTGTAGAAGAGCTGGTCTGGCAAGGCGACGATGCCCTCCAGCCAGTCGTTCTCCAGGATCCACTGGCGGATCTTGGACTCTCCGGACTCCGCGGCGCCCGTGAACAGCGGGGAGCCGTTGAAGACGACCGCGACACGGCCGCCGCCCTTGAAGTAGCCCGGCTCACCCAAAGCCGCGTCACCGGGAACCCATTCCGTCGGCCGCATCTTGGAGATCATGTGCTGGAGGAAGAGGAGCGAGCCGTCGTTGATGCGCGGCAGGCCGGCCTCGAAGCGGTTATCGCCGCGACCCGTCTCGTGCTCCGCCTCGACCTCGTCCTTGACCTTCTTCCACTCCACGCCGAAGGGCGGGTTGGCGAGAATGTAGTCGAACTTCGCGCCCGTGTGGCCGTCATTGCTGAAGGAGTTGCCGAACTTGATGTTCTCCGGGGCTTGCCCCTTGATCATCAGGTCAGACCGGCAGATTGCCCAGGACTCGGCGTTGAGCTCCTGCCCGAACACCGCCACAGTCGCGTCAGGGTTGAGGTCCCCAATGAGGTCCTCAGCCGCGGTGAGCATGCCGCCCGTGCCACAAGCGGGGTCAAGCACTCTGCGGTGCGTCTCGGGGAGGGTGAGCGCGTCCTCGTCTGGGGCAATGAGGAGGTTCACCATCAGGTCGATGACCTCGCGTGGGGTGAAGTGCTCACCAGCGGTCTCGTTGGACTGCTCCGCGAATCGGCGGATGAGCTCCTCGAAGATGTAACCCATCTGGTGGTTGGAGATCACCACCTTAGGCTTGCCCTTCTCGTCCAGGACGGGCTTACCCTCGTCGTCGAGTTCGACGGGGCGCAAGTCGAGGTCCGCGAAGAGCCCCATCACCTCGTACAGCAGGTTCGCGTTGTCAAGCTTCTTGATCTGGCGGGGGAACTCGTACTGCTCCAGGACCTCCTGGGCGTTCGACGAGAACGCACCGATGTACTCGATGAGGTGCTCAGCGGCGTGCCCGGCGTCGCTCGCGATCTTCTTCAGCGTGTACGTGCTGGTGTTGTAGAAGGTCTGGCCGGAGGCCCGGCGCAGGAAGCGGTCCGGGTCGATGCCCTCGTTGTCCTTCAGCGCCTCAGCCTGTGCGATGACCTTGGCCTTGGTGGGCTCCAGTACACACTCCAGGCGGCGGAGCACAGTGAACGGCAGGATGACCTTGCCGTACTCCGACTGCTTGTAGTCGCCGCGCAGTTTGTCGGCGACGGACCAGATGTGGCCCGCCATTGCCGCGTGCTTGCTGTTGTTCAAGGGGTTCCTTCCCGCTGGGCCCGCCGTGTGGTTCAAGAAGCGGTTGGTAAAGTTTTGCAGGTCTGGGCGCGCACTGATGTGCTTGTGGTGTTAGAGAGTTGATGACCCGTCATTGACTATGGGTGGCAGCAGCACTCCGCCGGTCAGGCCCGAGGCGATGTCCCGGGCTGTGTCGGTGGCGAGGCGGGCGGCCTCGGTGGCTGCTGCCCGTAGCGCATGGAGATGGCGGAAGGCTTCGCCGTACGCGCGCTGCTCTGCCGGCGGGAGCAGCGGGACGCGGAGGCGGCGGGCGTCGACGCGCATGATGGTGCTACCTGTGGCGACACTGTGGACGTTCTCCTCCGCCGCGAGGAACCCCGCGAGGAACCAGGGGTCCAGGCGCGTGGGGTCGGGGCGGAAGAGCCAGAGATTCGGGCCGAGCAGGCTGCCCGCGTCCTGATCGCCGGCGACACGGAATCCGCTGCTCGCGCCCTGCACGTGCAGCATCTCCGGGAGCAGCACGTCCCCTCGCTGGATCTCGACCGCGGCCGCGCCTGGGGCGTCGTCAGAGGTACCGGAGGCGGGAGACCCCGATGCCACGTCTCGTGTCATGAGGACGCGGAGTCCCGCGACAGCTTCGGGGCGCTGGGACGTGGCGCCAGCCGCCCGACTCGCACGGGTGGCGCGGCCCGTCCCCGTCGTGCGGTGCACGGTCAACGCCGCCCCCCGGGTCAGGTCGGCCACGGTCGCCGTACGCCAGTTTCGGGCCTGTTCCCCGGCGGGCGGCCACTGCTGTTCGCCGCTCAATTCGGCCAGAACCGTGACTGCCCGGGACAGTTCGGTCCCCGCCTGGCGAGCCTGTTCCGCGAAGCGTGCGGGGCTGATGGCGACAGCGGCGGACCGCGTGTGGCGCGCGGGCGTGAGGTCCGTGACCTCGTCGAGGAGGTCAACGACGCCCACCGCGTGGGCAATGCCCGGCTCGGACCCGAAGTGGTCGGGGTCGGCGACGAAGGCGTGCCAGTACTGTCGGACGGCTGTGCGCAACCGGTCCGGGGTGCGGTCCCTGGCGGTTACGGAACCGGCCGTACGGCTGTCTGCCAGTGCATCCAGCGCTGCCGCGTCCAGGAACAGCACCGTCGAGGTGCCCGGCCCCTCCTGCGCGGGCCGCCGCAGCACCCACACGTGCAGTCCGACATGGAGCGGCTGCGCGATCCCGGAGGGCAGCGCAATCACGGCCCGCACCGCTCCACGCCGCACCAGTTCCGCCCTGATCCGCCTCCCCGAGGCACGCTCCGCCGTGCCCGGCGGCAGGGCCAGGACCGCATAACCGCCCGGCTCCAGGTGTGCCAGGCAGTGCTGCACCCAGGCGAGCTCCGGCTCGCCCTTCGGGGGCACTCCGTACTCCCAGCGCGCGTCGTAGGCGAGCTCGTCGTAACCCCAGTCGCGATCACCGTAGGGCGGATTACACAGGACGGCCCCGGCTCCGAGATCCGGGAAGGCATCCTGCCGCAGGCTGTCGCCCCCCTCGATACGGACGGCGAGAGATGCCGGGTCCGCCACCGGGGAGAGGATTCCAAGGCGGGCCACAGCCTGGTCGACCTGCGCCAGGACCGCATCCTGCCCATACAGATGCTCCGCTCCCCGCCAGGCCGCAGCGGCGAGCAGACCGCCCGAGCCGCAAGCCGGGTCGAAGACGCTCTTCGGGTACGCGTCCCCTGCCCCGGATGCCAGGTCTGCTATGAGATCGGCGAGCAGCGCAGGCGTGGCGTAGACGCCGCGCACACTGGTGTCGGCAGGGGTGCGCTCGGCCAGCGCGTCGAGCGCCGAAGGCCCGCCAGCCTCCCGTACGCACCGCACCAGCGCGCGCAGAACCGGCGCATCCTGCTTCTCGAACCCGGCCGTCTCCCTACCGCCCGGCCCGGTTTCGGCGTGGTCCCCTATCGCCCTCCCGACTGCTCGCACGAGCGCCGGGTCCGCGAGCGCGAGCACCTTCTCCTGCCCCTCTGGCCCGAGCCGTACAGCGGCGAGTACCGCGAGGCTCAGGCGTCCAACCAGCTCGTTCCCGGCCGTGTGCCGGCGGAGCTCCGCCTTGAATGCGCCCACGGGGGACCCTGCGGGCAGCTGACCGCGACCCGCCAGCCAGGCTTCGACCTCGCGCACGTCGTACGCGGGGCTGGCCTCCGTGCCTCCCACGGGGGAGGGGAAGTCGGCGTGCCGTCGGCGCCAGTTGCTGACCGTGGCCCGCGTGACATCCGCGAGACGCGAGATGTCTGCGGCCGTCACCAAGGTCGGCGGATCGGATTGCTGGGGCATCCAAACATCCTGTCAGCAGCTGGAAAAGGAGGCTCTGTCACTAATGCCAGTGTACACAGCCACCCGACTCGCATCAATCGTTTGACGGTGCTTTCAGTCTTTGCTTTCCTGGTGAGGCTTTCACTGGCCGCGTCCATTGAGTCCGAGACCGCATCTGGCGCGATGCCCCCAAGGGCACGCGTCGTCTGCTGTCTCACAGGCCAAGGTTCGCTCGCTTCCGCACACGAACCACGCTCTGTGCGGACTGGTCGGCGACCGGCCTGGTCACCGCGTTTCCTCTGCCACGCCTCATCCGACACCCGTAGGGCCCCTGCTATCGCATCCCGCGCATGCCAGCCGCCTGGAGGTTTGTATGACCGCTCGCACCCACCCCCGCACCGTGTACCAGCTTCCCAGCGTCACCCCGACCGTCGAAGCGATGTTGGAGGCCGTCGACCAGAAGTACCTGAAGACTCCGGGCGCCATCCTGGAAGTGTCTGCGTCGGAGGACCCGATCCAGCAGATCGCCGTCATCGTCCCCAACGACAAGGAGCAGGTGGGGTGGGGTGAGGTGTTCTCCAGCGGCTTCGGGACCTCCTTCACCATCCCCTCGCGGCGGCCCGCTGGCCTCCACCTGCTCGCCGTCGACGGCATGGTGTACGCCCTGGGCTCAGACATGGGCTACCGGATGCTGGAAAACTCTTACATCAACAAGCGGTTCGGGCTCGCGTTCGTGATGCGGGCCGGGAATCCGTACCAGCTGCGGGGCTTCGTGGCCCGGTCGATCGGCGAAGCACGTACCGACATCGCGCTGACACCCTCAGGCAAGCCGGTGCTCAGCCTGGCCATCCGCGAGTACGCCCAGCACGTCGACCGGCTCGGTGCCTACCTCAAGAACCTCGAGCTCACCCGTTCACGGCTCGGGCGCGTGGAACAGTTCAGCGCGGACGGCGGCGCGGGGCTGCGCATCCCCCTCGGGGTCGAGCGCGAGGACCTGATCGCGGACCTCCGTGAGATCGGGCGCGTGCTGCGGGACGAGAACCCGCAACCGGAGCTGGAGTTCGTCGAACACATCACGCCCGTCAGGGATGCCGCAACCCTCAAACTCCTCGACGCCGCCCTGGACACGGCCCTCGGGGAGCCTGCCGACGACAGGATCGTCTCCGCCGTTCCCGCGGAAATCTGGCAGCCATACCAGATGGCCAGCATGTTTCGCATCACGGTCAACAGCAGCGAGCCCGGCCACCGTGACGACTTCGACCTGTCTTATCTCCTCAACCGCGCTCGGGTGCAGCGTCACGGGATGCGCCTGGGCGCGCTGCGCGCGGGGACGGTGACTGGGTACCGTTACCCCCATCGCGGAGGCCGGGAACAGCTGTTCACCACCTCCGCCCTGCGCTGGATCGAGGCCCAGATCTCCCTGGAATCGCGCCGGTTCTGCCTAACCGACGGCGAGTGGTACGAGCTCGGCGCACGCTTCGTGGACCAGATCCGCGCGACCATCGCCCGGCTCTTCCAGCCCTCGCCCTCAGTAGTCCTTCCTACTTGGTACAAGGGTCAAACGGAGCGCCAGTACAACGAGAGCGCCCCCGATACACATCCGCATCTGCTCTGCATGGACCGCAGGAACGCACGCAACCCGCTCGGCCCCAGCCAGAGCCACTTCGAGGTCTGCGACTTGCTCACCCATGACGGCACTCTGATCATGGTCAAGCCCGCCCACGGTGGCTCCGGCCCGCTCAGCCACCTGTTCAACCAGAGCATCGTTGCTGTGCAGCTCCTTCAGGACGCGGAGGTGCGCCGCCAGTTCACCGAGCGCGTGGCCGCAGAGAGTAACGGCGACATCCTCTTGCCTGCCGACTTCGTGCCGCGTCGCGTCGTCTTCGCCATCAAGCTGGGCAACGGGTCCACACTAGCCCCGGACACTCTGTTCCCGTTCTCGCAGATCACCCTCGCCCAGACCGCACGGGCCCTGGAACAGGCCGGGATCACTGTGGAAGTGATCGGCATCCCGGAGTCCCAGGAGAAGCGCCCGCCCAAGCCGGGCTTCACGGCAGCTGCCTAGTCCCGCCAACCGCCCTCAAAACGGACGGGCCGAGCTACGCGCCGGGGCCCATCCCAGCACCGTCAGCCCATCCACATCCCAGCACATTCCCAGCACGGTACGGATGACCAGGGATGACGACAGGTGACGAGAGGTCAGCTATCCCAGCACCATCCCAGCACGGGAAAAACCAAGGGCCCGACTCCGAAGAGCAGGACCCTCTCTGACCTGCATGTTTGCCAGATCAGCGACGTGGTGATATGTCACCCACTAAACATTGAAGCGGAACTCCACCACGTCGCCGTCCTGCATCACGTAGTCCTTGCCCTCCATGCGGGCCTTGCCCTTCGCGCGGGCCTCCGTGACCGAGCCCGTCGCGACCAGGTCGTCGAACGAGATGACCTCGGCCTTGATGAAGCCCTTCTGGAAGTCGGTGTGGATCACGCCCGCCGCCTCCGGGGCCGTGGCGCCCTGCTTGATCGTCCAGGCGCGGGACTCCTTCGGGCCCGCCGTCAGGTACGTCTGGAGGCCCAGGGTCCGGAAGCCGACGCGGGCGAGGGTGGCAAGGCCCGGTTCGTCCTGGCCGACCGTCTGGAGGAGTTCCAGGGCTTCGGCGTCGTCGTCCAGTTCGACGAGGTCGGCCTCCAGTTTGGCGTTGAGGAAGACCGCCTCGGCCGGGGCGATGAGGGCGCGCTGCTCGTCCTTGAAGGTCTCGTCGGTCAGTTCGTCCTCGTCGACGTTGAAGACGTAGATGAACGGCTTCGTCGTCAGCAGGTGCAGTTCGCGCAGGGGCTCCGCGCGTTCCGTGCCCTGGCGGATGCCCGCGGCGAAGAGGGTGCGGCCGTCCTCCAGGATGGTCTGCGCCTCCTCGACGGCCTTCACCTCGGCCTGCTTGTCCTTCTTCACGCGGGCCTCCTTCTGGAGGCGCGGGAGGACCTTCTCGATGGTCTGGAGGTCCGCGAGGATCAGTTCGGTGTCGATGGTGTCGATGTCGTCGCGCGGGGAGATCTTGCCGTCGACGTGGATCACGTTGTCGTCCTGGAACGCCCTGATGACCTGGCAGATGGCGTCGGCCTCGCGGATGTTGGCCAGGAACTGGTTGCCCATGCCCTCGCCCTTGCTCGCGCCGCGGACGATGCCCGCGATGTCGACGAAGTCGACGGTGGCGGGCAGTACCTTCTGCGAGTGGAAGACCTCGGCGAGCTTGTCGAGTCGCGGGTCCGGGAGGCCGACGACGCCGACGTGCGGGTCGATGGTGGCGAACGGGTAGTTGGCCGCCAGCACGTTGTTCCTGGTGAGAGCGTTGAACAGGGTCGACTTGCCGACATTCGGCAGGCCGACGATTCCGATCGTGAGCGACACGTGGCGACTTCCCGTAGCGAGTGGACCGTGGCCGGGTGGGACCCTGGCGAGGACGAGCCCGCCGTACGCGGACCGATCCACCAGTCTACGGGCGGGCCTCGGGCTCCCGGAAAGGGTGTACGCGACCCGGCCGGCCCCGCGCCCGTACGCGACCGGGTTCCGCGCCACCCGCGCCGCGCCCGTACGCGACCCGGCCGGCCCCGCGCCCGTACGTCACCCGCCGCTCCGCGTCCTCCGACACCCGTTTGGGTCACGATTCGTCGAACAGGAGGACAAGATGATCCCCCCTGCGTGTCCATGCCGGAACCCTGCGGGGTGCGGGCCCTACGTTGGTGCGGTGGAGCCGTACAGCGCGCGGGCGACCCCGCAGAGCGACCAGCAGGCCGTACCGGCCGCCCGGAGGCCGAGGCCGCCCCGGCCGCTGCGGCCCGCCCGTGAGCCGCGCCGGACGCCCGAGGGGCGCCCCGCGCGTGCGCCCGCGCCGCCCAGCGCGCGCCGCCCCCGCGCCGCCGCGTCCCGCTCCGGGCGCGCGCCGCGCGCCGTCCCGGGCGCCGCGTTGCGCCGGGTGCTGACCCGTAGGCCCTCCAGGGAGGCGCTCACCACCGCCATGTCCCGGCTGCCCGCACCGCGGCTGACCGCGCTCGGCGCGGGCGTGCTCGCCGTGCTCCTGATGACCGTGGTGGGCGCGCTCGACGCGCTGCTCCTGGACGGTTCGCCCGCGGTCTACGGCGTGTTCTTCGTGCTGGTCAGCGCGGCCTCCGCCGGGTGGGTACGGCCTGCGGAGCTGTACGGGGCGCCGGTGGCGGCGCCGCTCGCGTACGTGGCCGGGCTGTTCTTCGTCAGCCCCGGCGGTGAGGGCTTCGGCAACACCGTGATGGGGCTGGTCTCAGGCCTGTCGTTGCAGGCGGGGTGGGTGTACGGCGGTACGTGCGTGGCCGGGGTGATCGCGCTCGTACGCCGGATCGCGTACGTACGCCGCCGGCGCGCGCGGCGTCGTGCGCGCGCCGTGGCGGCGGCGGTGGGTCGGGCCTGAAGCCGGGAGGGCCGGGCCTGAGCCGACGGTGGGCCGGGCCTGAAGTACGGGAGGGCGGCGCCGTCCCCCGCCCGTACCCCTCAGCCCGCGTCCTCCACGTGCCGCTTCCGCTTCTCCGCCGCCTCCGCCCGCAGGTCCCTGCGCAGCTCCTTGGGCAGCGAGAACGTCATGTGCTCCTTCACCGGCTGCACGACCTTCAGCCCCTCCCAGCCGCGCTCGCGCAACCACTCCAGCACGCCGTCGATCAGCACCTCCGGCACCGAGGCGCCCGAGGACAGGCCGATCGTGGTGACGCCGTCCAGCCAGGCTTCGTCGATCTCGCTCGCGTTGTCGACGAGGTGGCCCGCGGAGGCGCCGTGGTTGAGGGCGGTCTCCACGAGGCGTACGGAGTTGGAGGAGTTCTTGGAGCCGACGACCAGCACGAGGTCGGACTCGGCGGCGACCATCTTGATGGCGGTCTGCCGGTTCTGCGTGGCGTAGCAGATGTCGTCGCTGGGCGGGCTCAGCAGGTTCGGGTAGCGGCCCTGGAGCGCCTCGACGGTCTCCATCGTCTCGTCGACGGACAGGGTGGTCTGGGACAGCCAGACGACCTTGTCCGGGTCGCGGACCTCGACGTTCGTCACGTCCTCCGGGCCGTCCACGAGCGTGATGTGGTCGGGCGCCTCACCGCTGGTGCCGATGACCTCCTCGTGGCCCTCGTGGCCGATGAGCAGGATGTCGTAGTCGTCCTTGGCGAACCGGATCGCTTCCTTGTGCACCTTGGTGACCAGCGGGCAGGTGGCGTCGATGGTCGCGAGGGCGCCGCGTTCCGCCTCCTCGTGGACGGTGGGGGCGACGCCGTGGGCGGAGAAGATCACGATCTCGCCGGGCGGCACGTCCGTCGCCTCGTCGACGAAGATCGCGCCCTTCTGCTCCAGGCTCTGCACGACGTACTTGTTGTGGACGATCTCGTGCCGTACGTACACGGGTGCGCCGTACTGCTCCAGAGCCTGCTCGACCGCGATCACCGCGCGGTCCACGCCCGCGCAGTATCCACGGGGGGCGGCGAGGAGGATCCGGCGCTCGGCGGGGCGGCTGACGGGCGTAGCGGTCATGGCTCCCATCGTACGGGCCGTGCCGTGGCGCCCGGCCCGCCGGTGCACGGGGGCGGGGGCGTACGGCGTGACGGGTACGGGGAGTTGTCGGTGACGGGCCGTAGCCTCTTTGTATGGCACTCCAAACGTCCGCCGAGTCGCCGGTGCCCGTCGGGCAGCTGTCCCGGCTCATCGGTGAGTGGATCAACCGGCTCGGCGCGGTCTGGGTCGAGGGACAGATCACGCAGCTCAACCGGCGCTCCCGGCAGAGCTGGGTCTACCTCACGCTGCGCGACCCCTCGCACGAGGTCTCGGTCAACGTCGTGTGCCCGCCCGACGTGTTCGAGGAGGTCGCCGAGACGGTCACGCACGGCTCGCGGGTGGTGGTCCACGCCAAGCCGTCCTGGTACGCGCCGAGGGGGACGCTCTCGCTGCGCGCCGCGCGCGTCCGGCCGGTCGGCGTCGGTGAACTGCTCGTACGGCTGGAGCAGTTGAAGCGGACGCTCGCCGCCGAGGGGCTGTTCGCGGCGGAGCGGAAGAAGCCGCTCCCGTTCCTGCCGCAGCGCATCGGCCTGGTCACGGGCCGCGCCTCGGACGCGGAGCGCGACGTCCTGCGGAACGCGTCGCTCCGCTGGCCCGCCGTCCGCTTCGAGGTGCGCCAGGTGGCGGTGCAGGGCGCCCGCGCGGTGCCGCAGGTCGTCGGCGCCGTACGGGAGTTGGACGCGCTGCCGGAGGTGGACCTGATCATCGTGGCGCGGGGCGGCGGCAGCCTGGAGGACCTGCTGCCGTTCTCGGACGAGGAGCTGGTGCGGACGGTCGCCGCGTGCCGTACGCCGGTGGTGTCCGCGATCGGCCACGAGCGCGACGCGCCCCTCCTCGACCTGGTCGCGGACCTGCGGGCGTCGACCCCGACGGACGCGGCGAAGCGGACGGTGCCGGACGTGGGGGAGGAGCACGAGCGGGTACGGGCACTGCGCGAGCGCGCCTGGCGGGTCGTCAACGGCTTCCTGGACCGCGAGGAACGCGGCCTGGCCGAGGTGCGCAGCAGACCCGCGCTCGCCGACCCGCACGCCGTCGTCGAGGACCGGGCGGAGGACGTCGCGTCGCTGCTGGGACGCGCCCGCCGTACGTTCGGGCACCGACTGGACCGCGCCGAGGACGACTTGGCGCACACACGGGCGCGGGTCGTGGCGCTCTCCCCGGCGGCCACGCTGGAGCGGGGGTACGCGGTGCTCCAGCGCGCGGACGGCTCCGTGGTCCGCAGACCGGGCGAGGCGGTGCCGGGGACGGCGCTGCGGGCGCGGGTGGCCGAGGGGGAGTTCGGGGTGACGGTGACCGAGTGACGCCGGGGACGGGACGGTCGCGGCGGCGCGTCGCGGCCGGACGGGGTTGTCACAGGCACCCCCTAGCCTGGGGGCCATGACGACGGATGAGTCCACGGGGTCCACGTTGAGTTACGAGCAGGCGCGCGGTGAGCTGGTCGAGGTGGTGCAGCGGCTCGAAGCGGGCGGTTCGACGCTGGAGGAGTCGCTCGCACTGTGGGAGCGGGGCGAGGAGCTGGCGCGCGTCTGCCGCGACTGGCTGGAGGGCGCGCGGGCCCGGCTGGACGCGGTGCTGGAGGCGGACGCCGGAGCGGACGAGGCCGAGGACGACGAGGACGACGCGCTGGACGGTGGGGACGGCGCGGAGGCGGACGACGACGAGGACGGCGACGGGGACGACGAGGGCGCGGCCAGAACGGCGGCCGGTGTCAGCTGAGCCGCGCCCCGGCCCGTACGGCCCGTACGCCTCGGCTCGCTCCGGCCGCCACCTCGCCCGGCGTCACCTCGCGCGGTGTCACTCCGTACGGAGCGCCGCCGCCAGTTCCGTCAGCCGGTCGAGCGGGGCGGTGCCGGTGACCACGGTCGTCGCGCCGGACTCCGTACGGACCAGGGCGTCGTACTTCCCGCCCTCGTAGCGGGTCCACTCCTCGCCGCCGACGCGCTCCGTCTTCGCGGTCTTCCGCGCGCCCTGCGTGACGGACCGGACGAACGGGCCGGCGGGGCCGTCGCTCTGTTCCACCGCGGCGTACTCCTCGCCCGGCGCCAGGAAGCCGAGGTGCCAGGCGGCGCCGTGGTCGCCGGTGCCCTCGTAGCGCACGGAAGTGGCGCGCCACTCGTCGGACAGCCCCTCGGGGGCCGCCACCGGGTACGGGGCGGCGCGGCGGGCCGTGCTCACCTCGATGCCGTAACCGACCGTCTTGACCGGGTCCTTGTCCTCGTCGTGCGGGACGAACAGGTAGATCAGCCCGGCGAAGAGGGTGATCACGACGAGCGAGAGGACCATGTCCCGCGCCGTCTGGGTGCCGCGCTTCTTGTCTGCTGCCACACCCCCATCGTCTCCCATGGCCATGTCGCGCCCGGCCACGGGGCCCCCGGGCCGCTGCTCCCGGCGGGTGCTCAAACGTGGGGTGGTCTGCTCATTCTGGCGGCGGCTCGGTACAGTCGGGGAACCCTCGCCCGTGCGGCCGCCGCCGCGGAGAAAGGTGCGTCCCGATGACGGAACACCAGACGGAACGCCGGACGGAACACCACCAGCTCCCCTCGCCACTGGAGGTCAGCCCGGAGGCGCCCGACCGGAACCTCGCGCTCGAACTCGTACGCGTCACCGAGGCCGGTGCCATGGCCTCGGGCCGCTGGGTCGGTCGCGGCGACAAGAACGGCGCGGACGGTGCCGCCGTGAAGGCGATGCGCACCCTGGTCTCGACGGTCTCGATGAACGGCGTCGTCGTCATCGGGGAGGGCGAGAAGGACGAGGCGCCGATGCTGTTCAACGGCGAGCGGGTGGGCGACGGGACCGGCGCGGAGTGCGACGTCGCCGTGGACCCGGTCGACGGCACCACGCTCACCGCGAAGGGCATGGCCAACGCCGTCTCGGTGCTGGCGGTGGCCGAACGGGGCGCGATGTTCGACCCCTCCGCGGTCTTCTACATGGACAAGCTCGTCACCGGGCCCGAGGCCGCGGAGTTCGTCGACATCAACGCCCCGGCGTCGGTCAACGTGCGGCGCGTCGCGAAGGCCAAGGGCCTCACCCCCGGGGACGTCACGGTCGTCGTGCTGGACCGGCCGCGGCACGACGGGAACGTCCGGGAGATCCGCGAGGCCGGGGCGCGCATCAAGTTCATCGCGGACGGCGACGTGGCGGGCGCGATCATGGCCGTACGGGAGGGGACCGGCGTCGACATGCTGCTGGGCGTGGGCGGCACCCCCGAGGGCATCATCACGGCCTGCGCGATCAAGTGCCTGGGTGGTGTGCTCCAGGGCAAGCTCTGGCCGAAGGATGAGGAGGAGCGGCGGCGCGCGCTGGACGCGGGGCACGACCTGGACCGCGTGCTCCAGACCGAGGACCTGGTGGCCGGCGAGAACGTCTTCTTCGTGGCCACCGGGATCACGGACGGCGACCTGCTGCGCGGGGTGCGCTACCGCGCGGAGACCGCGTACACGCAGTCGCTCGTCATGCGGTCCAAGTCGGGCACCATCCGGCAGATCGACTCGACGCACCAGCTGGCGAAGCTGCGCGCGTACAGCGCGGTGGACTTCGACCGGGCGCGGTGAGCGGGGCGCGGTGACCCGCGGCGTACGAGGGCGGTGGACGCGCGTGCCGTACGGGGCCGGGTGACCGTTCGCGACTTCTTCGGAGCGGTTGAAGATCACTTCGGTCCGACCCCGTAGCGGAACGCGGTCGCTTCGGTTCGCCTCGGTTCGTTTCGGGGAGGGTTCGGCCGGGTTTGTGAAGGGCTTCACGGTCCGGTGAAGGTGCCCTGAACAGCAGGTCATCACTTCGGGTGAATCTTTGGCCGACTCTTGCGCTCGCCACCCTGGGTTGCCAGGCTGTCGCACACGGTCAACCTGTTGGGAGGGGCACGTGCCATTCGGTGAGCAGCCCGCGTATCTGCGTGTCGCCGGCGATCTGCGCCAGAAGATTGTCGACGGGAAGCTGGCGCCTCACACCCGCCTGCCCTCCCAGGCGCGCATCCGCGAGCAGTACGGCGTATCGGACACCGTCGCGCTGGAGGCGCGCAAGGTGCTCATGGCGGAGGGCCTCGTCGAGGGCCGGTCCGGCTCGGGGACGTACGTGCGCGAGCAGTTGGCGCCGCGCGGCATCGCCCGCGCCGCGTACCGCTCGGTGCCCGACGCCAGCCCGTTCCGCCAGGAGCAGGCGGACGAACGGGTGCGGGGCACCTGGGAGGCGCGCAGCGAGCAGGAGGAGGCCACCCCGGCGATCGCGGCGCGGCTCGGCGTCGAGCAGGGCGGGCGGGTGATGCGTACGCGGTACGTGTTCCGTTCGGAGGGCGAGCCGACGATGCTCTCCACCTCGTGGGAGCCGCTGTCGGTCACCGGTCGTACGCCCGTGATGCTGCCCGAGGAGGGGCCGTTGGCGGGCCAGGGCGTGGTGGAGCGGATGGCCGCCATCGACGTGGTGGTGGACAACGTGGTCGAGGAGGTCGGCGCCCGGCCGGGATTGGCCGAGGAGACGATGCTGCTGGGCGGGGTCCCCGGGCACGCGTTGCTGGTGATCCAGCGCACGTACTTCGCGGGACGGCAGCCGGTGGAGACGGCGGACGTGGTGATCCCGGCGGACCGCTTCCGCGCCACGTACCACCTGCCGGTGAAGTGAGGCGGCCACGGCCCGCGACAGCTCCGGTTCGGGTGGGCGAACATCTGGCCGAAAATGTTTGCCCTTTGTGCAAAGTTGAATGCACTGCGTGAGTTCAGACGCGTAGGCTCCGGCATATGCGAAGTGCGAGCGGCGACAGCAGTCCCGTGCTGCCCTGGCTCCTCATACGTCAGGACGGGCACGGCAACCGCTACCGCGTGGGCAGCTATGCCACCCGCGGTGAGGCGGAACAGATCGCGGCCCGGCTCGGCCGCCGGGCCGGACCCGTTCCGGCGGGCGGCGCGGGGTCGCGGTCCGGACCGTGCGCGGGGTCGGACGGTGACGCTGACAGCTATCTGGTCGAAAGCCGGACCGTCGAAGGAGCGGATCGCGGCTGATCGCGGTCAAATTCGGGTATGTGGGTCTTAGTCCTACTTGGCCGGACTTTCCCGGCCACCTCTGTACCCGATCGGGGACGTGGGCGGCGTGGCAGACACCGCTGGACCGGAGGGCGCCGCACGCCCGCCCGGTGATCTCGACGGGACGGCGCCCGGCTCCTCGCACGAGACGGTCTCGTCCCTGCTCGACACGCTGCACGTCGGCGTGGTCATGATCGACGCCCGCGGCCGCGTCCAGCTGTGGAGCCCGGCGGCCGAGGAGATCCTCGGCTGGCCGCCCGGCCGCCTCGCGGGCCGCCAGGTCGAGACCCTGCTCGCCCCCACCGGGGCCGATACCCCCGCCGAACTGGCCCGCGGCATCTACGACACCCTGCGCAGCGACCGGACCTGGCGCGGCGTCCTGCACGCCCGCCACCTCGAAGGCCACCGCGTCGAGATCGAGATCCGCGCCGCGCTGCTGCACGACGGCCACGGCACCGCGTACTGCGTCGCCAGCATCGCGGAGACCGGCCGACTGCGGTCGATCGAGCAGGACCTCGCCGCGCTCGGCGCCCTCTTCGACTCCTCGCCGCTGGGCATCGCCCTCTTCGACACCGAGCTGCGCTACCTCCGCGTCAACGAGGCGCTGGCCCGGCTGAACCGGCTGCCCGTCCGCGACCACGTGGGCCGGACCGTGTACGAGACGCTGCCGCCCGACATGGCCGCGGAGATCCAGCGCCTCCAGAACGTCGTCCTGCGCACCGGCCGTCCCATCGTCGACATGGTGACCTCCGCGCCCGACGGCGGCGCCCGCTCCGCCTCGTACAGCAGGCTCACCGACGACCTGGGCCACGTCCTCGGGCTGAGCTGCACCGTGATGGACGTGTCCGAGCGCCGTCACGCGCTCGCGAAGATCGAACGGGCCCGGCAGCGGCTCGCGTTGCTCGACCACGTCGGGGTCGCGCTCGGTGACCTGCTGGACGTGCCGCGGATCGCGCGGGCGCTCGCGTACGCGCTGGTGCCGCGGTTCGCGGACTACGCGGGGGTGATGCTGATCGGCCCGCTCGTCCACGGCGGCGACCTCCCGGCCACGGACCCCGGCGCGGGTACGCCGCTGCTCCAGCTCGGGGTGGCGGCGAAGCAGCGCGGGCCCGCGGTGGAACGGATGCTGCGGGCCGGGCAGGACATCGCCTTCGAGCCGCGTTCGCACTTCGGCCGGACGCTCAGCACCGGGGAGCCCCATCTCATCGAGTCGCAGGAGGAGTTGCGGGTCGCGACGTACCCCGGCGACCCGAAGGTGCAGGCGGCGCTCGACCTCGGGGTCCACTCGCTGCTGATCGCGCCGCTGCGGGCCCGCGGCATCGTGCTCGGGCTGCTGGTGATCAGCCGGGCCGACGGGCGCGACCCGTTCGACCGCGACGACATGACGCTCACCATGGACGTCGCCGACCGCGCGGGCACATCCCTCGACAACGCCCGTCTGTACGCCCGCGAGCGCGAGGGCGCGCTGATGCTGCAACGCAGCCTGCTGCCGCAGCGGGTGCCCGCGCCGCCGGGAGTGGGCGTCGCGTACCGCTACGTGCCGGGGAGCACCGGGACGGAGGTGGGCGGCGACTGGTTCGACGTGATCCCGCTGGCTGGCGGGCGGGTCGCGTTCGTCGTCGGTGACGTGGTCGGGCACGGGCTGCGGGCGGCCGCGACGATGGGGCGGCTGCGGACGGCCGTACGCACCCTGGCCGGTCTCGACCTGCCGCCGGACGAACTGCTGCGCCGCGTCAACGACTTGGCCGACGACCTCGCGCAGGGCCCCGACGACCCGCTCATGGCCACCTGCCTGTACGCCGTCCACGACCCGTCCACCCGCCGCTGCACCCTCGCGAAGGCCGGGCACCTGCCGCCGCTGCTGCTGCGCCCCCGGCAGGGCGGCGGTTGGCACGCGGACGCCGTGGAGCTGCCGTCGGGCGCGCCGCTGGGCGTCGGCGGGGGCGGCGTGGAGACCGCCGCCTTCGAGTCGGTCGAACTGGAGGTGGAGGAGGGCGCCGTGCTGGTGCTCTACACCGACGGGCTCGTGGAGCGCCGCGGCGAGGACATCACCGTCGGCATCGAACGCCTCCGCGCCCTCCTCGGCGCCGAACGCCCCGAACCCACCCTGGAGGACGCCTGCGACGAGGTCGTCGCCACCCTCCTCATCTCCGAGGCGCCCGGCACGTCCCGCGCCCCCCACCCGCCGGGCCCGTCCGGCTCCGGCCGCCCGCCCGGTTCGGCCGACGACGCCGCGCTGTTGATGGCAAAGCTCGGCGGCCTTCCCGAGGGCAGCTCCGCCTCCTGGACGTTCTCCGCGGGCAGTTACGCCGTACGCCGTGCCCGCGCCGCCGTCCGCGACGCGCTCCTCGACTGGGGGCTCGACGCCGTCGTGGACGAAGCGGTGCTGCTCGTCAGCGAGTTGGTGACCAACTCCCTGCGCTACGCCCACGGCCCCGTGGGCGTACGGATGGTGCGGGGCACGTCGCTGCTCGTCGAGGTGTCCGATCCGCTGCCCGACCCGCCGCGCGTACGGAACGCCACGGAGGAGGACGAAGGCGGGCGCGGCATACAGCTGGTGGCGCGTGAATCCCGTCGATGGGGTACCCGGCACGGCGCGTTGGGGAAAACTGTCTGGTTCGAGCTCCCTCTGCCGGGTTAGGAGAGAGGGGAAAGCTGACGGATGGCAGGGAACGAGGCACGGAGGTGTCCCGGGTGGCCCGGATTCTGTCGCAACCGACGACAATTCGTGCAGTGATCGCGAAGAGCATGTCCCGTTCGGCCCGCGCCTGCGAGACTGCTCCGACCGGCGAACACACCGGGGACGGGAAGGGGCGGCGTTGAGTGACATCCCAGTCGAGGCGGCCGGCAAGCCGGACGACGTACGCCGCGCGCTCGCACTCCTGAACGCGGCGGGCGCGCGCATCGGGAACTCCCTCGACCTGGAGACCACGGCCCGCGAACTGCTCGACGTCGCCGTCCCGCAGTTCTGCGACCTCGCCTCCGTGGACCTGTACGAGGACGTGCTGGCCGGTGACGAGCCGCACGCCGCCGGTCCCGGCCGGGACGGGAAGCTGCGCCGGGTCGGCTTCGCCAGCTCCGTGTCCGACGCGCCGCTGGCGCTGTCCTCGTACGACGAGGCGGAGGCGAACCCGATCACGGTCGGTTCCACGCACAGCTACGCCTCCCACTCGGCGAGCGCGGAAGCCCTCCGTACGGGCCGGGTCCAGCACACCGGCGGCCAGGACGGCTCCGTACCGGCGCAGTTCGGCACGGTGGTGCAGTCGACGCTTTCCGTGCCGATGGCGGCGCGTGAACGGGTGCTGGGGCTGGTGCAGTTCTCGCGGGCCAAGGGCAGCGAGCCGTTCGGGGAACGGGACGCGGCGCTCGCCGCCGAACTCGCCGCGCGCGCCGCCGTCTGCATCGACAACGCCCGGCTGTACCGCCGCGAGCACGAGCGCGCCCTCATCCTCCAGCGCAGCCTGCTGCCGCCCGGCAACCCGGAGGCCGCCGGGCTCGACATCGCCTGCCGCTACCTGCCGGGCAATCCGGCCACGGAGGTGGGCGGCGACTGGTTCGACGTCCTCGAACTCCCCGGACACCGCACCGCGTTGGTCGTCGGCGACGTGATGGGGCGCGGGCTGCGGGCCGCCGTGGCGATGGGCGAACTGCGTACGGCCGTACGGACGTTGGCGCTGCTCGACCTCGAACCGGCCGAGGTGCTCACCGCGTTGGACGAGATCGCGCTCGGCCTCGGGGCGCCCCCGTCCGAGGGCAGGGGCCGTCACGCCCGCAAGCAGCGCGCGGGGGCGGAGGACCTGGCCGAGGTGTACCTCGCCACGTGCGCGTACGCCGTCTACGACCCCGTCACCCGCCGCTGCACCTTCGCCAACGCGGGTCATCTGCCGCCCATCCTCCTCGAACCGGAGGACCAGGGCGGTTCCGCGCTGCTGCTGGAGGTCCCCAAGGGCGTCCCGCTCGGCGTCGGTGGCGAACCGTTCGAGCAGATCGAGGTCGAACTCCCCGACGGCGCGCTGCTCGCCCTCTACACCGACGGGCTCGTCGAGTCCCGCGACCACCCGCTGGACGAGGGCCTGACCGCGTTCCGTACGGCCCTCGCCGACCCGCCGCCCGCCCTGGAGGACGTCGCGGACCGGGTGCTGAACCGGCTGAACGTGCACCACGGCGAGGACGACATCGCCCTCCTCGTCGCCCGCGTGCACGGCCTGCCGTCCTCCGCCGTGGGCGACTGGCGGCTGCCCTCCGAGCCGCGCTCGGTGTCCCGCGCCCGCGAACTGGCCCGCGACCAGCTCACCGCCTGGCAGTTGGGGGACCTCGCGGACACCACGGAGCTGCTCGTCAGCGAGCTGGTGACCAACGCCCTCCGGCACGGCGAGGGTGAGATCCGGCTGCGGCTGCTGCTGGACCGCACCCTCGTGTGCGAGGTGTGGGACGCGGGCCTGGTCCAGCCCCGGCGCAGGCGCGCGCGGGCCACGGACGAGGGCGGGCGCGGGCTCCAACTGGTCGGGCTGCTCAGCGAGGCGTGGGGGAGCAGGCGGACCCCGCACGGCAAGACGGTCTGGTTCGAGCAGCGGCTCCCGGAGGCGGGCGCGAAGCCGGTCGACCCGACGGAGGCGCTGCTCAGCCTGTTCTGAGCGCGGGCCGCCGCGGCGGGCGCACTTCGGCCCCCCTCCGACCCCGCCCGTGTGCGGCCCCGGCCCGTCAGTCCGTGGACTCCGCCCAACCCTCCGCGCGGATACGGGCGTTGTCCCGCGGCCGGTCGCTCAGGAACACCGGCCGCCGCCCGTCCAGCACCCGTACGCCCGTCACGTACACCCCGCGGCCCTGCTGCTCGCCGTCCGTCGTGTACCGCCACCGTACGGACGTCACTCCGGCGGGCAGCGGCGCGCTCGCGCGCGCCCAACGGCGGCCGGAAAAGCCGGAGAAGGTGCCCGCGCCGGTGCCGGAGCCCTGCCAGCGGTGCCCGTCCGCGCGGAACTCCAGCGGCACCGGCCGCCAGGTGGAGCCCCCGTCGGTGCTGGCCTCCACGGCGCAGGTGTCGGTCGGCTCGGTGTCGTACCAGAGGCGGAAGTCCAGCGACGGGTCGTCCCCGCCCGCACGCGCGAGCGGCACCAGCAGCGTCGCGGTCGCCCCGTCGCGCTGACCGGAGAACCAGGCGGCGCGGCGGTCGCCCGTACGCACCGGCAGCGCGCGGGCCAGGTGCCGGGCGGGGGCGCGGCGGTAGTCGCTGGTGGCGCCCCACTCGCGGGTCGGGTGCACGCGGTTGGTGAGCAGGACGAGCAGGCTGCCGGACAGCGGGTCGCCCACCAGGCTGGTGCCGGTGAAGCCGGTGTGGCCGAAGGAGACGGGTGAGGTCAGGGCGTCCATGAAGAAACGCTGGTCGAGCTGCCAGCCGAGACCGCGGGCGGCCTCCGCGCCCAGGTCCGGGTTCTGGTTGGTGAGCAGCCTCCGCACCCAGGGTTCACCGAGCACGCGGTGCCCGCCGTACGTACCGCCGTTGAGCACCGCCTGCCCCAGGACGGCCATGTCGGCGGCGGTCGAGAAGACGCCCGCGTGCCCGGCGACGCCGCCGAGGTGGAAGGCGTTCTCGTCGTGCACGGAGCCGCGCACCATGCCGCGTCCGAGGGCCGGTTGGTACTCGGTGGCGGCGATCCGGTCCAGCCGTGACGCGGGCGGGTTGTAGCCGGTGTCCGCCATGCCCAGCGGTTCGGTGACGAGTTGGGCGACGAGCCGGTCGAGGCCCTTACCGGTGACCTCCTCGGCGAGCCGCCCGGCGGTGATGAGGTTCAGGTCGGAGTACGTGTACGCGCTGCCCGGCTCGAACGTCAGCGGCTGCGCGTAGATCGCCGCCATCCGCGCCTCGTTGTCCGGGTACGGGCCCAGGTCGTGCCAGGACTTCATGCCGGTGGTGTGGGTCAGCAACTGCCGTACGACGATCGCGGACTTGGCCGGGTCCGCGCGGTCGAACTCCGGGAGGTGGTGCGCCACCGGCGCGTCCAGGTCGACGAGGCCCTGCTTGGCCAGGGCGACCAGCACGACCGAGGTGAACAGCTTTGACACCGACGCCATGTCGAAGACGGTGTCCGCGCGCATCGGCACCCAGGCGTCGCGCGGCAGCTCCACGGGCTTCCCGGCGGCGGCGTCCCAGCTCTCGTACCGCAGCGCGTGGCCCCGCGCGGCGTGCTCCACGATCACGCCGTCCCGCGCGGCGAGCAGCACGAAGCCGGGGTGGGACGGGTGCGGGCGGCCGGGGCCGGGCCGCAGGTACTCGGCGGCGGCCGGGACCATCCGCGCCACGTGCTCCGCCAGCAGGCCCGCCCGTGCCGCGTCGCCGGGCCGCAGCGTACGCGGCCGGAACCGCAGGTCGCCGGGGGTCACGGTGGGGGGCCCGGTGTCGCCCGCGCGTACGGGGGCGGAGTCGGCCGCGGCGGGCACGCCCGCCCCCGACAGGCCGGTCAGGGCGGCGAGGCCGCCCGCGGCGCCCAGGAAGTGCCGACGTCTCATCACGGTGCGCTGCCCCCTGTCGGTCGGGCCGGTGCCGGTGCCGGTTCCGGCGCGGCACCGGGTACGCGTCCTCGGGTACGAGGGCACGGGCCCGCAGCGTACGCGGCCGGAGCGGGGACCGGGACCCGTCGGCGGGGGTTCCGTTGGTCGGACCTGTGGCGGCGCGCGTACGGGCCCGGCGTGGGCGGCACGCGTACGGCCCGCACGGTCAGGTGCCGGGCGGCGGGACGGCGGGCGACCGGACGGCGGGCGGGACGAGCTCGCGGGCGCCCGCCCTCAGCGCCAGGCCGACGGGCGTGAGGCTGTGCTGGACGCGGTTCCGCCGCCGGTCGCTGACGATCAGCCCGGCGTCGCGCAGCACGGCCGCGTGCTCGCTGGCCGACGAGACGGAGACACCGGCCCGGCGGGCGAGTTCGCTGGTGGTGCAGTCGCCGCCGAGGGACTGGAGCACCGCCGCCCGCGTGTGCCCGAGCAGCCGCGCGAGGTCGCGCGCGAGCGGCGCGCTCTCGGCGCGCTCCGCGCGGGCGCACGTCCCCTGCGCCGGGTACACGAGTGTCGGCGGCAGCTCCGCGTCGGCGAGCGCGACGGGCGTACGGCGGCAGAAGTACGACGGGATCAGCAGGATGCCGCGCCCCTCCAGACGCAGGTCGCGGTCGACGGGATAGTCCACCTCCAGCACCGGGGCCCGCCAGCGCATGGCGGGCGCGAACGTACGGAGCAGCGCGTCCGTGCCCTCGTACCACTGCGTGCGCGCCCGGCGTGCGCGGTCCTGTTCGACGCGCGCGCGGATCTGCGGCCACGACGGGCCGAGGGCCTGGTCCCGGTGCTCGCGCAGGGCCGCGCCGAGGCGGCGTACGGCCGGGCCGGAACCCTCGGCCAGGGTGCGCGTCCACGGGTCGGGCGGCCCCGCTCCGGCCAGCCGCCCGAGCTGCTCGCGGAGTCGGGCGCGCGGGGTCGACAGCAGCGCGTCGAGCCCGGCCTCGAACCCGTCGGTGCTCGCGGCGGGCGTGAGGAAGTCCGGGAAGTAGCCGTGCGCCGGTACGAGCGGCAGCAGCAGCCGCAGCGCGCTCCGGCCGTGCGCGAGGACGTGTTCCCGCCAGCCCGCGAGTACGGGATCGGCCTCGGTCCGCCGCAGCCGGTGCAGGCTCAGCACGGACTCCCAGAACGGGTCCGGCGCGTCGGCGACGTTCGTACGTGCCAGGTCTCCCGCGGTGAAGTGGACGCGCAGCATGTCTCCCCCTGACCGTGCGGCGTGGTCACCGCCCCCGTGCGGTGACTCCGGCCCGCCGTACGTGCGGCGGTCCGGCCCGGTCGTTGTGCGACCTTGCCGTCACTCTCTGTTCCAGACAAGGAGATCCGGGGAAATGGGACAACGGGACGCGGGGACGCACATGAGCTGCGGCGTCCCGGAGCACTGGGACGGCGCCGGGGACGACTCACCCGGCGGCGCCTTCGGGGGACGGCACAGAGGGGGACGCGATGTCATCGGACAAGGCGGCACGGGAGCGGCGGCGACCACCGGACGCCGTCGGGAAGGCGGGGAAGGCGGGGAACGCGGGGGACACCGCGCTCGCGGAGCTGCTCCAGGAGCTGAAGGAACGCAGCGGGCGCAGCTACACCGCGCTCGCCCACCGCTGCGGCATGAGCCGGTCGTCGCTCCACCGGTACTGCCGGGGCTCGATCGTGCCGAGCACGTTCGAGCCGGTCGAGCGGCTGGCGCGGGTCTGCGGGGCGAGCCGCGCCGAGCTGGACGTGCTGTACCGGACGTGGTCGCGGGCGTCGGCGGGGGCCGCCGTACCGGGACCGCCGTACGGCGGCGGCAGCGGCAGCGGCGACGGCACCGGCCCACCGCACCCGGCGCCCGCCCCCGCCGCCCTCGCCGCCCCGCCCCCGGGCGGGCGCGCGCGGCCCGCGCCCGCGCCGTTGGCGGGCGCGTGGCGCCGCCTCCGCCCGCTGGCGCTCCTGCTCGTGCTGGCCGTCACGTCCACCGCGAGCGGCCTGCCGTACGGCGGCCCGCACGGCCCGTACGACGGCGCCCCGCCGCGCGCCACCGGCGTGCCCGCCCACCCGGGCGTCCGCGACGGCTCCGCCGACCGGCAGGGCTACGAGGGACCCGACTGGTCCGTCGCCCCGCGCCCCGTGCCGAGCGAGTTCTTCGGCCTCACCCTGAATACGGACACCGGCCAGATGCCCGGCTTCCCCACCGGGGCCGTACGGCTCTGGGAGAGCGAGACCCGCTGGGGCGCCCTGGAGCCGCGGCGCGGCCACTACCGCTGGCAGGTCCTGGAGCGGATGGTCGACGCCGCCGAACGCGAGGGCCTGCCCGTCCTCCTCACCCTCAGCGGCACCCCGCTGTGGGCCGCCCCCGGCGGCCGCAGGTCCGCCTACGGGGACTCGCTCGCGTCGCCCCCGGCCGACCTGGCCGACTGGGACCGCTTCGTCCGGCACGTCGTCACGCGCTACCGCGGCCGCGTCGAGTCGTACGAGCTGTGGGACTACGCGGGCCACCCGCTGAGCTTCTCCGGCAGCGTCGACACCCTCGCCCGCATGACCGAGCGGGCGGCGGCCGTCATCGAGGACACCGACCCCGACGCGCTGGTGGTCTGCCCGTCGTTCGGCGAGCTGTGGACGGACCAGGGGCGGCAGCGGCTGCGGGACTTCGCGCGGACCGGCGCGTACGAGCACTGCGACGCGGCGGCGCTCAAGACCCCGCCGCGCACGGCCGACGGCCGCCCCGAGGAGATGCTGGACCTGGTCGCGAGCACGCACCGGCTGCTGTACGAGGAGGGCTGTCCCGACCTGCCGGTGTGGAACACCGGGACGGACCGGGACGTCGCCGTCGTCCCCCCGCTCGACGAGCGCCGCGCCCGCGACTACGCGGTCCGGTTCTACCTGGTCGGGATCTACGGCTGGCACGACCGCCTGCGCCGCACGTACTTCTACAGCTGGGGCAGCACGGACGTGCCCCTCGTCGTCGAGCCCGTCGACGGGGCCCCGACGGAGGCCGGGCGGCGGATGGGCAGGCTGCGGGAGTGGCTGGACGGCGCCCGCGTCGCGGCCTGCGGCCGGGGCGTCCGCGCGCGGCTGACGGGCGACGCGTACACCTGCCGCTTCGAGCGGCGCGGCGAGAGCCTCCGCGTGTACTGGACGTCGCGCGGCGACGGTTCGGCGTCCCTGGCCCCGGGCGCGTACCGGCTGCGGCACATGGACGGCCGGACCGAACGGGTACGGGCGGGCGACCGGCTGCGCTTCGGGGAGGAGCCCGTACTGGTCGACCACCGGGAGGGCTGACGCGCCCGGGTCCGGGCGACACCGCGCCGGGCGCCGTCCGGGGCTCAGGCCGCCGCGCGCGCGACGCGGAAGCCGGTGTTGCCGCTGGAGCTGTCCGGGGTGTTGCCCATGCGGGCGGAGGTCCGGTAGCGCAGGCAGTACGACTCGTGGCACAGGTGCGAGCCGCCGCGCAGCGCCCGGGTGCCCGGACCGAACGGGTCGGCGCACCACTCCCACACGTTCCCGGTCGTGTTGAACAGCCCGTACCCGTTGGGCGCGAACGCGTCCACCGGGCAGGTGCCCCGGTAGCCGTCGGCGGCGGTGTTGCGGTCGGGGAAGGAGCCGCGCCAGATGTTCATGCGGTACGCGCCGCCCGGATCCCGCTCACCGCCCCACGGGTACGGCTCGCCGCTCAGCCCGCCCCGGGCCGCGTACTCCCACTCGGCCTCGGCGGGGAGCCGTACGCCCGCCCAGGCGCAGTACGCGCGCGCGTCGTCGTACGACACGTGCACCACCGGGTGGTCCGCGCGCTCCGCCACCGACGAGTGCGGGCCCTCGGGGCGCCGCCAGTCCGCGTCGAACACCTGCCGCCACCACGGCGTCCCGACGGCGGCGCGGGTGGGCGGGAAGTCGTCGGGCAGGAAGCCCGCGAAGACGAACGACCAGCCGAACCGCTCCGCGTCCGTACGGTGGCCGGTCGCCTCCGTGAACGCGGCGAACTCGGCGTTGGTCACCGCCGTCGCCGCGATCCCGAACGGGTCGAGGCGCACCTCGCGCACCGGGCCCTCGCCGTCCGCCGGGTACGGGCCGCTGTCGGAGCCCATCAGGAACGGGCCGCCGTCCAGCTCGCACCACGCGCCGGGCCGCGCGGCCCCCGCACCGGCCCGCGTCGGCTCCGGCGCGGGGACGTCCGGCACCGGCCCGCCCCCGGCGTCGCGGGCGGGCGCGCAGCAGGCGCGGGGCTCGTCGCTCATGGTGCCGTCCTCCGCTGCGGGGCGTGCCGGGTGCGTCCGCCGCCATTGTGCGCGTACGGCCCGCACACCCGCCCGGCCGGGGCCGACGGGTGCACGGGCCGTACGCGTGAGGCCTTGTGGGGACGGGCCGTGGCGCCCGCCCCCGTACGGGTCACTCCCGCCGGCGGATCTTGTTGCCCAGCCAGACCAGCGGGTCGTACTTCCGGTCGGCCGCGCGCTCCTTCAGCGGGATCAGCGCGTTGTCGGTGATCTTGATGCCTTCCGGGCAGACCTCCGTACAGCACTTCGTGATGTTGCAGTACCCCAGCCCGTGCTCGTCCTGCGCCGTCGTCTTACGGTCCAGGCCCTGCTCCTCCGCCGCGTCCAGCGGGTGCATGTCCAGCTCCGCGACCCGCATCAGGAAGCGCGGACCGGCGAACGCGGGCTTGTTCTCCTCGTGGTCGCGGACGACGTGGCAGGTGTCCTGGCACAGGAAGCACTCGATGCACTTCCGGAACTCCTGCGAGCGCTCCACGTCCTCCTGCTGCATCCGGTACTCGCCCGGACCCAGCCCCTCCGGCGCCGCGAACGACGGGACCTCGCGCGCCTTCTGGTAGTTGAACGACACGTCCGTCACCAGGTCCCGTACGACCGGGAAGGCCCGCAGCGGCGTCACCGTGATGGTGTCCGTCCGCTCGAAGACCGACATGCGCGTCATGCACAGCAGCCGGGGGCGGCCGTTGATCTCCGCGCTGCACGAACCGCACTTGCCCGCCTTGCAGTTCCACCGCACCGCCAGGTCGCCCGCCTGGGTCGCCTGGAGCCGGTGGATGATGTCGAGGACTACCTCGCCCTCGTTCACCTCGACGGTGAAGTCCTCCAGCCCGCCGCCGTCCGTGTCGCCGCGCCAGACGCGGAAGTGCGCGTCGTAGCTGGTGCTCGGGCGCTCCCCGGCCGGGGCGTCCGCCGTACCGTTCTCCGCACTCGTCGTGCTCACTACGCCGTCAGCTCCTCGTCCGTCAGGTACTTGATCAGCTCCTCCTTCTCGAAGAGCTCCAGCAGGTCCGCGCGGATCGGCGGCATCTCCCGGCGGCGCAACGAGATCTGGCCCGCGGCGCCCGCCCCCGCACCCGACGTGGCGTCCGGGTCGGTGAGCGTGCAGACGAGATTCGCGCGCCGCCACTCGCGGTCCATCGCCGGGTAGTCGTCCCGGGTGTGGCCGCCGCGCGACTCCGTGCGGTTCAGCGCGGCGCGTGCCACGCACTCGCTGACCAGCAGCATGTTCCGCAGGTCGATGGCCAGGTGCCAGCCCGGGTTGAACTGCCGGTGCCCCTCGACGCCCGCGTGCCGCGCGCGCTCGCGCAGCTCCGCCAGGCTCTCCAGGGCGCGGGCCATCTCCTCGTCCCGCCGGATGATGCCGACCAGGTCGTTCATCGACTGCTGGAGCTGCTGGTGGATGGTGTACGGGTTCTCCGGCGTGCCACCCTCCGCCACCTCCTCCGGCGTGAACGGCCGCAGCGCCTCCGCCGCCGCCCGGTCGATCTCCGCGTCCGCGACCAGCGGGCGCTCGCCCGCGGCGAACGACTCCGCGTGCCGCGCCGCGTACAGCCCCGCGCGGCGGCCGAACACCAGCAGGTCCGACAGGGAGTTGCCGCCCAACCGGTTCGAGCCGTGCATGCCGCCGGACACCTCGCCCGCCGCGAACAGGCCGGGGACGCCGAGCGCCTCACCGGTGTCCGGGTCGACGTCGACACCACCCATCACGTAGTGGCAGGTCGGACCGACCTCCATCGGTTGCGCGGTGATGTCCACGTCCGCCAGTTCCTTGAACTGGTGGTGCATGGACGGCAGTCGGCGCTTGATGACGTCGGCGGACATCCGCGTCGACACGTCCAGGAACACGCCGCCGTGCGGGGTGCCGCGGCCCGCCTTCACCTCGGAGTTGATGGCGCGCGCCACCTCGTCACGGGGCAGCAGCTCCGGTGGACGGCGGTGCTTGGCCGGGTCCTCGTACCAGCCGTCCGCCTCCTCCTCGGACTCGGCGTACTTCTCCTTGAAGACGTCCGGCACGTAGTCGAACATGAAGCGCTTGCCGTCCGAGTTGCGCAGCACGCCGCCGTCGCCGCGTACGGACTCGGTGACGAGGATGCCCTTCACCGACGGCGGCCAGACCATGCCCGTCGGGTGGAACTGCACGAACTCCATGTTGATCAGCGACGCCCCGGCGAGCAGCGCCAGCGCGTGCCCGTCCCCGGTGTACTCCCAGGAGTTGGAGGTCACCTTGAACGACTTGCCGATGCCGCCCGTCGCCAGCACCACCGACGGCGCCTCGACGACGAAGAACCGGCCGGTCTCGCGCTCGTAGCAGAAGACGCCGGAGACCCGGTCGCCGTCCTTGAGTACGCGCGTGACCGTGCACTCCTGGAAGACCTTGAGGTGGGACTCGTGGTCCCCGGTCTCCTTGAAGTCCTCCTGCTGCAACGAGACGATCTTCTGCTGGAGGGTGCGGATCAGCTCCAGGCCCGTACGGTCGCCGACGTGCGCCAGCCGCGGGTACTCGTGGCCGCCGAAGTTCCGCTGGGAGATCCTCCCGTCCTTCGTACGGTCGAAGAGCGCGCCCCAGGTCTCCAGCTCCCAGACGCGGTCCGGGGCCTCCTTGGCGTGCAGTTCGGCCATGCGCCAGTGGTTCAGGAACTTCCCGCCGCGCATCGTGTCGCGGAAGTGCACCTGCCAGTTGTCGCCCTCGTTGACGTTGCCCATGCTGGCGGCGATGCCGCCCTCGGCCATCACCGTGTGGGCCTTGCCGAACAGGGACTTGCAGATGATCGCGGTGCGCAGGCCCTGCTCCCGGGCCTCGATGGCGGCGCGCAGCCCGGCGCCGCCCGCTCCGACGATCACGACGTCCCACTGCCGGCGTTCGACTTGCGTCATGTGTGGTCGATCCCTCTCAACATCTCTCCGGTCCCGGCGGGTTTCCGTGTCCCCGGGCTTACGTGTGTGTCCCGGAGCGCGCTCCGGTCCCGCGCGGCCCTCAGAAGAAGCGCGGGTCGTCGAACGCCCCGCTGGCCAGCAGGTACACGTAGAAGTCGGCCACCCCCACGCTGATCAGCGAGGCCCAGGCGAGCTGCATGTGCCGCTCGTTGAGCCTGCCGACGAAGCCCCACATCCGGTACCGCACCGGGTGCTTGGAGAAGTGCCGCAGCCGTCCGCCGATGATGTGCCTGCACGAGTGGCAGGAGAGGGTGTACGCCCAGATCAACGTGATGTTGGCCAGGAACACGAGCGTGCCGAGGCCCATGTGGCCCCACTCGTAGTCCGCGTCGCGGAAGCTGAGCAGGGTGTCGTAGGTGAGGATGACCGCGACCAGCAGGGCGGCGTAGAAGAAGTACCGGTGCAGGTTCTGGAGGATGAGCGGGAAGCGGGTCTCGCCCGTGTACTTCTTGTGCGGCTCGGCCACGGCGCAGGCGGGGGGCGAGGCCCAGAAGCCCCGGTAGTACGCCTTGCGGTAGTAGTAGCAGGTGAGCCGGAAGCCGAGCGGGAAGATCAGGATGAGCAGCGCGGGCGACAGACCCCACCAGCCGCCGAAGACCTCCCAGTTGGGCCCGCCCCGCATCGTCTCGCAGTTCTCCGCGAGGCAGGGGGAGTAGAACGGGGAGACGTACGGCGCGTCGTAGTAGTCCGTGTTCGCGAACGCCCGCCACGTCGAGTACACGACGAAGCAGAGCAGCCCGAACGCCGTCGCCGCCGGTGCCAGCCACCAGCGGTCGACCCGCAGGTGGCGTTCGGGGATGGCGGCGCGCCCGGGGGCGTCCGTGACGCCCCCGGGCGCGGGACGGTGCTCGGGGCTGTCCGGGCCCGCGGGCCCGGTGGGTTGAGTGGTTCCGGTGGCCAAGAGTGTCTCCGTCGGAGAAAGGGGGAGGGGGTGGCGGTCAGCGCCCGGGACACGGTGCCCCGGCGGGACCGGGAGTCAGGGCGCGCGTCGGTCCTTCGCCCCCAGGCCCTCGTCCTCCGCGTCCGTCCACAGAGCGCTGTCGTACGGCGCGTCCGGGATGCTCACCATCTCGGGGCGCTGCGTGGCGGGTTGGTCCGGGCTCGACGCGCGGAGCAGTGCGAGCGACTCCCGCAGGTGCTCGATGTCGCTGCGCATGCGCCGTAGTTCCAGGCTGTTGTCGACCTCCTGCTCGAGGCGGCTCACGCTCCGGGTGAGTTCGTCCAGACAGCGTTGGACGGTGGTCAGTTCGTCCTGCAGTGACATGTTCTGCGTACCTCCGCGGGCTGGTGGCCGGATCGGCTCACGCGCATGCGAGTGTTCCTGGTCACACTTCCGTTGGGAAGGGCGCTGCACCGGTTTCCCCCGACGGAGTGCGCAGGTTCCCCCGCGGGTGCCGGGTGAGGGCCCGGCGGCGGCGCCTACGGGGAGCGTGTTCGAGGCGCGCGTACGGCGTGCGGGTGCGGGCGGGGGCGCGTACGGGGCGGGGCGCGCGCGGCGGGCTCCGCCGCACGGGTGGCGTGCCGCCGGGGCCGCGCCGTGTCGCCGCGCCGGACGCGGCCGCGTCACCTTCAGTGGGCCCCGGACGAAGATGTGATGAGCCGCAAAGCCACCGGCGCGACCGTCGTGCGCGACGTACGGCCGCGGGGCGTGCGGCAGGCCCCGGAGGTTTGAGCGATGCCAGCCGTGCCCGCCGTCGACACCGCCGCCCGGCGCTGTGCCGCCGTACTCCTCGCCGTGACCCTGCTGGCCCCCGTCGCCGGGTGCTCCTCCGACGACGACGGCTCCGACGGCCGCAGCGGCGCGGCCCGCGACGTACCCGCCGCCGCGCGCGACCACGTCGCCACCGGCGGCACCCTCCGCTGGGCCGTCGACACGCGGCCGACCACGCTCAACGCCTTCCAGTCCGACGCCGACAAGACCACCGCCCGCGTCGCCGCCGCGACGCTCCCGCAGCTGTTCACGTTGGACAGCCGGGCCCGGCCGCAGCGCAACGGCGCGTACCTGAGCGACGCCGAGGTCACCGCCCGCGAGCCGCAGCAGAAGGTCGTCTACACCCTCCAGCCCGACGCGCGCTGGAGCGACGGACGGCCCATCGGGGTGGCCGACTTCCAGGCCCAGTGGCGGGCCCTGAACGGCGGCGACAGCGCGTACTGGGCGGCGCGCAACGCGGGCTACGACCGGATCGAGAAGATCGGCAAGGGCCCCGGCCCCCGCCAGGTCGAGGTCACCTTCGGGCAGCCGTACGCCGAGTGGCAGTCCCTCTTCACCCCTCTCTACCCGCGCTCCGTCATGGACCGCCCGAAGGCGTTCAACGAGTCGGCCCGCCGCGAACTCCCCGTCTCCGGCGGCCCGTTCCGGGTACGCGGGACGGACCGCGAGGAGGACACCACGACGCTCGAACGCGACCCGCGCTGGTGGGGCCCGCCCGCGAAGCTGGAACGGATCGTGCTGCGCGCCGTACCGCGCGCCGAGCGCGAGGAGGCCCTGGCGGCCGGGGAGTTGGACCTCGCGGAGGTCGACCCGGCGGTGGCGGACCGTATCGACGCCGCCGCCCCCGCCTCGGCGGCCGGTGACGCCGAGACGACCGGGGACGCCGACGCGAAGAAGCGCGCGGAGACGGGGGAGAAGGAGGCGAAGGGGCAGGACCAGGAGAAGGGGAAGCCGGAGGGAGAACGCCGCCGCCAGCTGCGCGGCTTCACCGTGCGCCGCGCCCTGGAACCCGCGTACACGCAGCTCGCCCTCAACGGTTCCAGCGGGCCCCTCGCGGACCCCCGCGTCCGCCGCGCCGTCGCCCGTACGGTGGACCGCGAGGCGCTGGCCGAGGAGGCACTGGGCAGCGCCGGGCTCCCCGCCGAACCGCTCGGCAGCCACCTGCGGATGCGCGACCAGCACGGCTACCACGACAGCAGCGACGCGCTCGGCGGCCGCGACGTGGAGTCCGCACAGGCGCTGCTCGCGGACGCCGGCTGGAAGGGCGCCACCGTCACCGGGCCCGAACGGGACGGGGACGGCCCGCGGCAGGACGTGAACGCCGACGGAGAAGGGGAGAGCGACGGCGAGGCCGAGACCGACGACCGCGCCCCCCGCGCCCGTACGCGTACCGGCGGGGACCTCGCCGCACCCGTCACGGCCGCCGAGGCCGCCCGCATCCAGAGCGGCCCGCTCACCCTCGCCCCCGACGCCGCCGCCCAGCGCGCCGGGCTGCTCGCCCAACTCGCCCGCGCGGCCGACCGGGAGGCGCGCGCGCACGACACCGGACGCGAGGAGCGCCGGGCCCGCGCCACCCGGCGGGACGCGGCGGACGCGCGGGCCCGCGCCGACGAGATGCGGCTGCTGACCGACGGCCGCGCGACGGCCGTACGGGTCCGCGGCGGGCAGCCGCTCTCCCTCCGCATGGTGCTGCCGTCCGGCCCCTCCACGGAGACGGTGCGGCGCAGCGGGCAGCGCATCGCGCGCTCCCTGAACGCCGTCGGCGTCCGCACCGAGATCGAGCACGTCGCCGACGACGGCCGCTTCCGCGACCGCGTCGCCTCCGGCGACTACGACCTGACCCTCTACACCTGGCCCGCCAGCGGCTACCCCGCCACCGACGCCGGGCCCATCTTCGCCAAGCCCGTCCCCGCCGAGGACGGTTCGCTCACCGTCGAGCAGAACTACACGCGCGTCGGCACCGACCGTATCGACCAGCTCTTCGAGGAGGCGTCGACCGAACTGGACGACGGCGCGCGGCAGGACCTGCTGCACGGCGCGGACGCCCGGATCTGGGCCGCGGCCGGTTCCGTACCCCTCTACCAGCGGCCGCAGCTCGTCGCGGCCCGTACGAAGATCGTCAACGCTGGGGCGTTCGGCTTCGAGACCCCGCGCTACCAGGACATCGGCTTCCGGAAGTAGCCCCCGCGCCGGTACCCCGCGCGGCCCGGGGCGGCCCCCGCCGCTCCGGGCCCGTACGATGGGTGTACTGGCCGCGGCGCACACCTAGGGATGAGCCCGGCGGGCGCGCGCACCGCACCGGTCGCGCCGCCATCCATCCGACCGGGAAGAAGCGCCTTCGCATGCCCACGCGCAACGACATCCGTAACGTCGCCATCGTCGCCCACGTCGACCACGGCAAGACGACCCTGGTGGACGCCATGCTGAAGCAGGCGGGCGCCTTCGCCGCACACCAGCTGGAGTCCGTCGACGACCGGATGATGGACTCCAACGACCTGGAGCGCGAGAAGGGCATCACCATCCTCGCGAAGAACACCGCCGTCCGTTACCACCCCAAGGGCGGCGGCGACCCGGTCGTCATCAACATCATCGACACCCCCGGCCACGCCGACTTCGGTGGCGAGGTCGAGCGCGGCCTCTCCATGGTCGACGCGGTCGTGCTCCTCGTGGACGCCTCCGAGGGCCCGCTGCCGCAGACCCGGTTCGTGCTGCGGAAGGCCCTGGAGGCCCGCCTCCCGGTGATCCTCTGCATCAACAAGACGGACCGGTCCGACTCCCGTATCGCGACGGTCGTCGACGACACGTACGACCTGTTCCTCGACCTGGACGCGGACGAGGAGCAGATCGAGTTCCCCATCGTCTACGCCTGCGCGCGCGACGGCATCGCCTCCCTCACCAAGCCCGCCGACGGCACGGTGCCGCAGGACAGCGACAGCCTCGAACCGTTCTTCAGCACGCTGCTGGAGACCGTGCCCGCGCCCACGTACGAGGAGGACGCGCCGCTCCAGGCGCACGTCACCAACCTCGACGCCGACAACTTCCTCGGCCGCATCGCGCTCTGCCGCGTGCAGAACGGCACCCTCCGCAAGGGCCAGACCGTCGCCTGGATGCAGCGCAACGGCACCGTGCAGAACGTCCGCATCACCGAGCTGCTGATGACCGAGGCGCTCACCCGCAAGCCCGCCGAGGAGGCGGGTCCCGGTGACATCTGCGCCGTCGCGGGCATCCCCGAGATCATGATCGGCGAGACCCTGGCCGACGCCGAGAACCCGGTGGCGCTGCCGCTGATCACGGTCGACGAGCCGGCGATCTCCATGACCATCGGCACGAACACCTCGCCGCTCGTCGGCAAGGGCGGCAAGGGCCACAAGGTCACCGCCCGCCAGGTGAAGGACCGCCTCGACAAGGAGCTGATCGGCAACGTCTCGCTGCGCGTCCTGACCACCGAGCGGCCCGACGCCTGGGAGGTGCAGGGCCGCGGCGAACTGGCCCTCGCGATCCTGGTCGAGACGATGCGCCGGGAGGGCTTCGAGCTGACCGTCGGCAAGCCCGAGGTCGTCACGCGCGAGATCGACGGCAAGACGTACGAGCCCATCGAGCGCATGACGATCGACTCGCCCGAGGAGCACCTGGGCGCGATCACGCAGCTGATGGCGGCGCGCAAGGGCCGTATGGAGACGATGGTCAACCACGGTTCGGGCTGGGTGCGGATGGAGTGGATCGTGCCGTCCCGCGGCCTCATCGGCTTCCGTACGGAGTTCCTGACGGACACCCGCGGCACCGGCATCGCGCACTCCATCTCCGAGGGCCACGAGCCGTGGTTCGGCGAGCTGCGGACGCGCAACAGCGGCTCGCTGGTCGCGGACCGCTCCGGCTCGGCGACGCCCTTCGCCATGATGAACCTCCAGGAGCGCGGCACGATCTTCATCGAGCCGGGCACCGAGGTGTACGAGGGCATGCTCGTCGGTGAGAACTCGCGGGCCGACGACATGGACGTGAACATCACCAAGGAGAAGAAGCTCACCAACATGCGCGCCGCCTCCGCCGACACCACGGAGAACCTGGTGCCGCCGCGGAAGCTCTCGCTGGAGCAGTCGTTGGAGTTCTGCCGCGAGGACGAGTGCATCGAGGTGACCCCGGAGACGGTCCGCATCCGCAAGGTCGTGCTCGACGCGCGCGAGCGTGGTCGGGCGGCGTCCCGCGCCAAGCGGTGACCGTCCGGAGGTAGCCGGAGGGACAGGAGAGGGGTGCTTCGCGACGGCGAAGCACCCCTCCCGCATACGGGGGTTACCCGCGGGTCCGGGATGTCGGTGGCGGCCGGGGGTCCGTCGAGCGGTGTTGCCTGGTGCCCGTGCCGCAACCGGGTCCGTCAGTCACCGCAGTCCGCGCCCGAGCCGCCGGGTCACCAGCCGGGCGGCGGGGGAGCGTACGGGTTGCCCGGATCGTGCGGCGGGGCGCCGCCGGGGCTCCTGTGACCGCCCTGGCCGCCGTAACCGCTGAAGCCGCCGTACCCGCTGGAACCGCCGTACGGGCCCGCGCCGCCGAACCCGCCGGGGCTGCCGGAGGCCGTCGCCGGGACGGCGCGCCGCGCCAGGGCGAGGAGGATGCCCAGCCCGGCGACGACGTAGAAGTAGTGCGTGTTGATGGAGAGCTGCTCGCGGAGGCTCAGGTCGCCGTAGTGCTCCATCAGCCTCTCCTTCACCACCAGCGTGGTGAAGAGGACACCGGAGCCGAGCAGCACACCGCCCGTCACCAGCCCGAGCGGGCGGGCGAACGTGGCGCGGGCCGCGGCCGCCCCGGCGGCGACCAGCAGCAGGGCCGCCAGCAGCCAGGACGACAGGGCCGCCGGTGGGGAGAGCAGCGAGATCAGCGTGCGCTCGCCGGTCAGCGTCATCTCGTACGCCTCCCAGTCCTGCCGCCGCCACGTGTCGATCTCCCAGCTGACGAGGACCGCCGCGCTCACCCCGAGCAGCAGCGCCGCCGTCACGGCGGCGCCGGTCGCGGGTCTGCCGGGCGGTCCGTCGGCGGGGTCGGCGGGCAGCGCGGGGCCGTAGCCGCCGTACGCGCCGCTGCCGTACGTGCTGCCGTACGGTCCGGGGCCGTCCGCGGGGCGCCGCCCGACCACCACGGCGACGACGAGCGCCGCGCCGAGGACCACCGCGCCGAGGGAGCTGAACAGCGCCTTCGACTTGAGGCCCTCGTCGACGCCCTGCATCCAGTCCGCGTTCAGCGTCCACAGGCTGGGCAGCCGGAGCGCCAGGGTCAGCGTGCCGGTGGCGGCGAGGATGCCGGCCGAGGAGGAGGAGCGCGGGGTGACGGCGGCGGCGACCACGTAGACGACGAGGAGCACGGGGTCGAACGGGGAGCTGGTCCACAGGCCGCCCGACGCGCGGGTGGGCACGCCCGTCCACATCCACCAGACGTGGGAGACCTCGTCGGCCTCGGTGAAGTCGCGGATGATCCAGCCGAGGCTGATCAGGGCGAGCAGCAGCAGGCAGACCGTGCCGAAGACGCGTGCCCCGCGCGCGAGTGCGTGCCCCTGCCCCATGCGTACCGCCCCCCATGTCCGGCCCGTGGGCCGCGACCCGCCCGGCCGCGCGGCCGGTGTGCGGCCCGTGGGCCGCCACCCGCCGCGGGGGTCCGTCGATCGCCTTCGCACCGAGGGCACACGTCGCCCCCGCGCCGTAGGGTCTACCCTAGGTCTACACGCGTCACACGCACGTCGGCAAGCCCTCCGGTGGACCTGTGGACCGGGAGAGCGGCACGGACATTCCCGTACGGACTTCAGAGATCGGCGTCCGTATATCGGTGCCACGTCGGCTGTGTTGCAACTGCGTTAAGGCACTTGTTGAATGAATGTCCGCTAATGTCCACTGAGCTGGTGCCGTGTCAAGCACGCTGGCACCTCGATCTGCACAATCTTCGCTCAAGATGCGTGTCAGGTCCCGGCACCGGGGCCAACACCCCTTGACTGCGTACTTATTCACTTGCAAAAGTCCGCTCAACCCACGGCACACCCCGGTGCCATCTGTACGGGTCCAGCGAGCACCACGAGCGCGGGGGCACTACGCGATGACGAATCCATCCCAGGCTGTGAAAGCCGGGGGCGATACCCCAGGTCCCGAGTCGGAGGGCCTGAGCAAAGAGCAGGGCGGCGGGCTCGCCAAGGCGGGCGCGCCGGCGGAGGCCGTCGGGCGTTCCCCCGGCCAGCTGATGTGGACGCGCTTCAAGCGCGACCGTACCGGCGTGGTCTCCGCGTGTGTAGTGATTTTCTTCTTCGCGGTCTCAGCGCTGGCCCCCGTGATCTCCAAGATCTACGGCAAGGACCCGTACACGCTGTACGGCCAGAACCAGTACGGCCTGCTCGACGACTTCGGCTTCCCGACCGGCGCCAACGGCGGCATGTCCGGGGAGCACTGGTTCGGGCTGGAGCCCGAGCTGGGCCGCGACGTCTTCATGCAGCTGCTGTACGGCATGCGCACCTCGCTGTTCACCGCCGTGATCGTGACCATCCTGATGGTCGCCACGGGCGTGCTCGTCGGCCTCGTCGGCGGCTACTTCGGCGGCAAGGTGGACTACTGGCTGGGCCGTGTCACCGACTTCCTGATGTCCTTCCCGAGCCAGCTGTTCTTCATCGCGACGATGCCGGTGGTCACCGCCGTGTTCGTCGACCCCGCGGAGGAGACGCCCACGTACCTGCGGGCCATCGCGATGATCTCGGTGCTGTGGTTCCTCGGCTGGATGGCCATGGCGCGGCTCGTCCGCAGCCAGGTGCTGACCCTGCGGGAGCGCGAGTTCGTCGAGGCCGCGAAGGTCACCGGCGCCTCGCCCTGGCGGATCATCCGCAAGGAGCTGCTGCCCAACATCTTCACGCCGGTCCTCGTGCAGGGCACCTACATGCTGCCCTCCGCGATCCTGAGCGTCGCCTTCCTCTCCTTCATCGGTGTCGGCTACGTGGAACCCACCCCCGACTGGGGCCGGATGTTCGCCATCGCCGGAAACATCTACGAGAACGACCCGACGTACATGTTCTTCCCCGGCATCGCCATGGTGGTCTTCGTGGTGGCCTTCAACCTTCTGGGCGACTCCGTACGAGACGCCTTCGATCCCAAGTCCGGACGCTGACCGTCCACCGAGGGGGGCTGCCACCCCTGCACCGGGTCTCCGGAGGGCTACAGGGCAGCAGCAGCAGACGGTTCCCAACTGACAGGCAGGTGCATTCCCCATCATGAACTCCATCCGATCGCACAGAGCCCGTGGAGCAGTAGTGCTCCTCGCGACCGGCTCGCTCCTGCTCGCGGGGTGCAGCGAAGGCAGCAGTGGCGGCGAGGACAAGTCCAACACCCAGGACGACGCGCAGTCGCAGTCCGAGGCCGTCGAGTACCTCGACGCCGCGGCTTCCAAGGGCCCGGCCGCGGAGGTCAAGGGGGCCCGCAAGGGCGGCACCATCCGCGCGTACCAGGAGGACGACTTCTCCCACCTGGACCCGGGCGAGATCTACGTCAGCGACGCCGGCCAGCTCGCCGGTCTGCTGCACCGCGGTCTGACCACGTTCCAGGAGGACGGCAAGGGCAAGACCAGCGTCGTGGGCGACATCGCCACCGACGCGGGCACCATGTCCGACAAGGGCCGCACCTGGAAGTACACGCTGAAGGACGGCGTGAAGGACCAGGAGGGCGACGAGATCACCTCCGCGGACGTGCGCCACTCGATCGAGCGGCTGTACTCCGAGGTCATCACGGACGGTCCGCTGTACGTGCAGCAGTGGCTCTCGGGCAACGGCGCCTCGTACCGCAAGGCGCTCCCGGACGGCCCGTACAAGGGCAAGCACCTGCCGGACGACGTCCTGGAGACGCCGGACGACAAGACCGTCATCTTCCACTTCAAGGACCCGCAGCCGGACGCGCCGCAGGCCCTCGCGATGGCGGGCTACGCCATCGTCCCGAAGGACAACGACACCAAGGAGAAGTACGACCAGGGCAAGGGTCTCGTCGCCCTCGGTCCGTACAAGATCTCCGAGTTCAACCCGGGCAAGGCGCTCAAGCTGGTCAAGAACGACCAGTGGGACCCGAAGACGGACCCGAAGCGCCACCAGTACCTGGACGGCTGGAACATCACGTTCAACCACAGCCGCGCGGACCAGACCGAGCGCATCCTCTCCGACCGCGGCGAGGGCAAGAACGCCACGCAGTTCAGCGGCTCGGTGGACTCGTCCAAGGTGAAGAAGGTCGTCACCGAGGCCGACGACCGCACCATCAAGGGCTACCAGCCGTACGTGTGGCAGCTCAACATGAACATGGACCGCATCAAGGACAAGCGCGTCCGCGACGCCATCACGTACGCCCTGCCGAACGCGCAGATCCTGCGTCCCGACGGCGGCACGTACGCGGGTGAGCCCGCCGGTGGCCTGCTGGCCCCGACGCTGCCGGGCTACGAGAAGGGCTACGACCCGTACGGCAAGCTCAAGAAGCCGAACGGCGACCCGGAGAAGGCCAAGGAGCTGCTGAAGGAGGCCGGCGTCAAGAAGGGCACCAAGCTCGTCTACGCCTACGCCAACGTCCCGCAGCGCCAGAAGCAGGCCGAGATCATCACCAAGGCCCTCGAGGACATCGGCTTCGACATCCAGAAGAAGGACGTCGACCAGGCCACCTGGTACGAGCAGATGGGCAAGGTCAAGAACGGCTTCGACCTCTACATGACGGGCTGGGGCCAGGACTTCCCGACCCCCTCGACCGTGATCCCGCCGTCGTACGACGGCACGCAGATCGCGGACGGCGCGTCGAACTACTCGCACATCAACGACAAGCACGTGAACTCGGAGATCGCCCGCATCCTGAAGATCCAGGACCCGGAGAAGGCGACCCCGGAGTGGACGAAGCTGCACAAGTACATCGTGGAGAAGGTCAACCCGGCCGCCCCGCTGTACTACACGAAGCAGCTCCAGATCTACGGCTCGAACGTCGGCGGTGCCCGGTACAGCACGGAGCGCAGCTACATCGACATCACGCGTCTGTTCCTGAAGAAGTAACACCGTTCCACCCCGGGTCTCCCGGAGACGCGCGTCCGGCCACGGGCGCGCGTCTCCGGGCCCGGTCCGGAGCGCACCGTCCTCTCCCGTCGAAGCAGCCGTGCTGAGAGCAGCGAACCCCCTATGTTGAAATATCTGAGTCGCCGGTTGCTCGGCGCCTTCGTGATCCTGATCCTGATCAGTGCGTTCACGTTCTTCCTGTTCTTCGCCATCCCGCAGGACCCCGCGACCCTCTCGTGCGGTCGCAACTGCACGGAGGCGAACCTCGAGCTCATCCGTAACCAGATGGGTCTGAACGACCCGGTTCCCGTGCAGTACTGGGAATTCATGAAGGGCATCGTCGCCGGACGTGACTTCGCCGTCGGGCACTGCGACTCACCCTGCTTCGGCATCTCGTTCGACAGCGAGCGGAACATCTGGGACACGATCATGGACCGTCTCCCGCTGACGGTGTCCCTCACCATCGGCGGCCTGGTCATCTTCCTGACCGTCGGCATCGGCCTCGGCATGATCGCCGCCCGCAAGAAGGGCACGCTGATCGACAAGACGGTCAGCTCCGCCTCCCTGGTCTTCAGCTCCATGCAGATCTACTTCCTGGGTCCGATCGTCCTGGGTCTCCTCGTGTACAACACGGGCTGGCTGAGCGCGCCCAAGTACGAGCCCATCAGCGGCGGCGTCTTCGCCTGGGCGGGCGGCCTGCTGATCCCCTGGTTCGTGATGTCGCTGATCTTCACCGCGAACTACACGCGTATGTCGCGCTCGACGATGATCGAGCAGCTCCAGGAGGACCACGTCCGTACGGCCAAGGCCAAGGGCATGTCCCGGAAGTACGTCTTCTTCCGCTACGCGTGGCGCGGCTCGCTGATCCCGATCGTCACGATCATCGGCGTCGACCTCGGCGCGTTGCTCAGCGGCGCGGTGGTCACCGAGTTCACGTTCAGCCTCGCCGGTCTCGGCCGGCTCGCGGTGGACTCCGTCACCGACAAGGACCTGCCGATGACGATGGGCGTGATGCTGGTCGGCGCGGCTTTCATCCTGATCTGCAACATCATCGTGGACGCCTTGTACGCCTTCATCGACCCGCGTGTGCGGCTGTCCTAGGAGATCGACCCGTGACCACAATCACCAAGACCCAGGAGAAGCCGACCCCGGCCGGGTCGGACCCGTTCCTGTCGGTACGCGACCTGCACGTCCGGTTCTCCACGGAGGACGGCATCGTGAAGGCGGTGGACGGGCTCTCGTTCGATCTCGAACGCGGCAGCACCCTGGGCATCGTCGGCGAGTCCGGCTCCGGCAAGTCCGTCACCAACATGACGGTGCTCGGGCTGCACAACCCGGAGCGTACGGAGATCACCGGGGAGATCCTGCTCGACGGTGAGGAGCTGACCGGCGCCAAGGAGAAGACGCTGGAGCGCCTCCGCGGCAACAAGATGGCGATGATCTTCCAGGACCCGCTGACGGCCCTGTCGCCCTTCTACACGATCGGCCGCCAGATCGGGGAGCCCTACCGCAAGCACATGGGCGCCTCCAAGCGGGAGGCGCACCTGCGGGCGATCGAGATGCTCGACAAGGTCGGCATCCCGAACCCGAAGCTGCGCGTCAACGACTACCCGCACCAGTTCAGCGGCGGCATGCGGCAGCGCGCCATGATCGCCATGGCGCTGGTCTGCAACCCGGACCTGCTGATCGCGGACGAGCCGACCACCGCGCTCGACGTGACGGTGCAGGCGCAGATCCTGGACCTGCTCAAGGACCTCCAGCAGGAGTTCGGTTCCGCGATCGTCTTCATCACGCACGACCTGGGCGTCATCGCGAACGTCTCGGACGACATCCTGGTGATGTACGCGGGCCGCGCCGTCGAGCGCGGCAGCACCCGCGAGGTCCTCACGGCCCCGCAGCACCCGTACACCTGGGGCCTGCTCAGCTCGATGCCGCGGATCACGTCCAACGTGGACGAGGAACTGAAGCCGATCGAGGGTTCGCCGCCCAGCCTGCTGAACCCGCCGTCCGGCTGCCCGTTCCACCCGCGCTGCGAGTTCGTCGGTGAGGTGCCCGCGGGCGCCTCCTGCACCGGCGAGCGCCCGCTGCTGCCCCCGGGGCGGGGCTCGGCCTGTCACCTGACGGCCGAGCAGAAGCGGACCTTCTTCATCGAGCAGATCAAGCCCCGGCTGGGCTAGGGAGAACGAGACATGAGTGACGAACTCACCCTGACCAAGCCGGAAGGCGCCCAACCGCGTTCCGGCGAACCGCTGATGACGGCCGAGGGGCTGACGAAGCACTTCCCGATCAAGGGCGGCTTCCCCATCAAGCGGACCGTCGGCGCCGTGCAGGCCGTCGACGGGATCGACCTCAGCGTGCACGCGGGCGAGAGCTTCGGCCTCGTCGGCGAGTCCGGCTGCGGCAAGTCCACGACCGGGCGGCTGCTGACGAGGCTCCTGGAGCCGACCGGCGGGAAGATCACGTACCGCGGCCAGGACATCACGTACGCCAAGCGGCGTGAGCTGGCGCCGATCCGGTCCGAGATCCAGATGATCTTCCAGGACCCGTACTCGTCGCTCAACCCCCGGCAGACCGTGGGTTCGATCGTCGGCGGGCCCATGGAGGTCAACGGCATCAACCCGCCCGGCGGTCGCGAGAAGAAGATCCGCGAGCTGCTGGAGACGGTCGGCCTCAACCCCGAGCACTACAACCGCTTCCCGCACGAGTTCTCGGGCGGTCAGCGGCAGCGCATCGGGGTGGCGCGGGCGCTCGCGCTCGAACCGAAGCTGATCATCGCGGACGAGCCGGTGTCCGCGCTGGACGTGTCCATCCAGGCGCAGGTGGTCAACCTGCTCCAGGAGGTCCAGCGGAACATGGGCATCGCGTTCCTGTTCATCGCGCACGACCTCGCCGTCGTACGGCACTTCTCGCAGCGCGTCGCGGTGATGTACCTCGGGAAGATCGTCGAGGTGGGCGACCGCGAGGACATCTACACCCGGCCCCGGCACCCGTACACGCACGCGCTGCTGTCGGCCGTACCGGAGGCGTCCCTCGACGAGGACGTGGCGGACAACGCGGGCCGCGAGCGCATCCGCCTCGCGGGCGACGTGCCCTCGCCGGTGAACCCGCCGTCGGGCTGCCGCTTCCGTACGCGCTGCTGGAAGGCGCAGGACAAGTGCGCGACCGAGGCGCCGCCGCTGGTCCAGATCGGCGGCAACGCCGCCGGACACCTCACCGCCTGCCACTTCCCGGAGGAGGGCACCATCGCGGACCGCGGCAAGGACGTGATCCTCGACGAGGCGCTGGTCTCGCTGGAGGGCGCGCACTCCGGTGACGGGCAGGTCGGCAAGGTCAAGAAGGGCGACTGACACCGGCGCACCGCGCCGAGTGACCCGGGTGGGCCCGTACGCCGTGTGCGTACGGGCCCCTCGCCGTCCGGGCGCGGCCCAAACGGGGTTACGCCAGGCCCAACGACCGCTTCAGGAAGGCCACCTGGAGCAGCAGCAGGTTCTCCGCTACCTCCTCCTGCGGGGTCATGTGCGTGACACCGGACAGCGGCAGCACCTCGTGCGGGCGCCCGTCGGCCAGCAGCGCGGAGGACAGCCGGAGGGTGTGGGCCACCGCCACGTTGTCGTCCGCGAGGCCGTGGATCAGCATCATCGGCCGGTGCTCGGCGGCGGCCCGGGACAGACCGGCGTCCGTGATCAGGGAGTTGGCGGCGTACGTCTCCGGGTCGTCCTGCGGGGTGCCCAGATAGCGTTCCGTGTAGTGCGTGTCGTACAGCCGCTGGTCCGTCACCGGCGCGCCCACGACGCCCGCGTGGAACACGTCGGGGCGCCGCAGCACGGCGAGCCCGGCCAGCAGACCGCCGTACGACCAGCCGCGGATGCCGACGCGCGACAGGTCCAGCGGGTACGCCTCGGCCAGCGCGTGCAGGGCGTCGACCTGGTCCGTCAGGTTGACGTCGGCGAGGTCGCGGGAGATCGCCTTCTCCCACGCGGGGGAGTAGCCGGGGGTGCCGCGGCCGTCCACCACGAGGACGGCGAAGCCCTGGTCCGCGAACCACTGCGAGGTGAGGTGCGCGTTGTGCGCCGCCACGACGCGCTGCCCGTGCGGCCCGCCGTACGGGTCCATCAGCACCGGCAGCGGGCCGTCGCCCTCCCGGTGGCCGGTGGGCAGCAGTACGGCGGCGGGGATCTCGCGCTTCCCGACGTGCAGCAGCCGGGGCGCCGCGCGGAGGACGGGCTCCTCCGCGTACGTGGCGACGGTGCCCAGCGGTTCCGTACCGCCGTCCTCCGTCAGCCGCAGCACCGAGACGAGCGCGCCGGGGCGGTCCGGGGTGGCGGAGCTGAGGACGACGGTGTCGCCGCCGCGTACCGCCGACGCCACGTGCGGCACCGGGTCGGTGGCGACGCGCTCCCAGCCGCCCTTCGCGCCGCTGCCGCGGAACGCGGCGCGGTACACGCCGATGTCGCCCGCGTCGGTGCGACGGGTGTCGCCGGGCCGCGCGTCGGCGGGGTCGCCGGGAGAGGCGGAGAAGAGGACGTCCTCGTCCCCGACGTCCAGCACCGCGCGCACGTGCAGCGCGGACGACGTGAGCGGGCGGTCGCCCACCATGAGCAACCGTGCGCCCCCCTTGTCCTCGACGCGCACCAACCGCCCGTCAGGGGTCCAGGCGGGCACACCAGCGAAGAGTTCGAGCCAAACCTGATCGTCCTCCGCGTGCAGCGGCGAGGTCGCGCCGGTCTCCGTGTCGACCGTCAGGCAGAGCTGGCTGCGCTGGTCGCGGGCCTGGACGAGGAGCACTGGCGGGCCGTACGACGACCAGTGCACGCGGGCCAGGTACGGATACCGCACCCGGTCCCAGGTGACGTCCAGCCGCCCGTCGCCCTCCACGTCGAAAAGGTGCAGCGTGACCTCGGCGTTCGCCGTACCGGCCGCCGGGTACGCGACCTCCGTCGGCTCCCGGTCCGGGTTGGCGGGATCGGAGATCCACCAACGGGTGACGGGCGCGTCGTCGGCGCGGGCCACCAGCAGCCGTTCGCTGTCTGGCGACCACCAGTACCCGCGGTGGCGGCCCATCTCCTCGGCGGCCACGAACTCCGCGAGGCCGTACGTCACCGTGCCCGACTCGGGCGTGGCGAGGGCCCGTTCGGACGTGCCGTCGGAGTCGACCGTACGGAGTCCGCCGCCCGTGACGTACGCGACGCGGCGGCCGTCGGGGGACGGGCGGGGGTCCACCACGGCGCCCGCGGCGGGGAGTTCGCGGGCGGTGCCCGCCCGCAGCTCGGCGGTGAAAAGGCGGCCGGAGAGGGCGAAGGCGGCCAGTTCCACGGCGGCGTCCGTGGCGTAGCCGACGATCCCGGCCGAGCCCTCGCGGCTGCGCTCGCGCCGCGCCCGTTCCTCCGGGGGCAGTTCCTCCGCCGCCCCGTCCAGCAGCACCTCCGGGTCCGCCGCCGGGAACTCCCCGCCGTCGGGCAACTCCCGGACCCACAGGGCGTTCCCCCGGTCAGCGCCGTCCCGGGAACGGAGGAAGACGACGCGGCCGCCGTCGGGCGCCACGGTGAAGGCACGCGGGGCACCCAGTGAGAATCGGTTGGTTCGCGCGTGTTGCCGGGGGAAGGTCATAGCCATGGGGCCGAGCGTAGAGGGTCCCGGACTGGCTTGAATCGAATATGCGCCCCTGCCCTGCACCCGTGCACTGGACCATGCTGGCTCACGGATAGTTATGATCCGTTGCGCATGCTGGGTCTTGGGGTATGAAGAATCCGGTTTCCGTTCGCGAGTGCGTGTCTTGGGAGGTGAACCGCCGTGGGCCTGTCGATTTCGGCGGTCGTGCTGCTGGCGATCATCGTCTTCATGCTCGTCAAGAAGTCAGGGCTCAAGGGTGGGCATGCGCTCGTGTGCGTGCTGCTGGGTTTCTACCTGGCGGGCACCTCCTTCGCGCCGTCCATCGAGGACCTGTCGGCCAACGTGGCGAACATCGTCGAGGACATCAGCTTCTGACGGCGGCCACGGGCGGCGTCAGTCGACGCCGACTCCCGCTGGCGGCCTCCGTACCGGCTTCCGGCGGTCGCGGGGCGCGGCCGTCGTCGGTCGCCGCGCGCGCGTCGTAGGGTCGGGGCATGACCGATGTCCCCGACCGCCGTCTGCTGTTCGTGCACGCGCACCCGGACGACGAGTCGATCAACAACGGCGCCACCATGGCCAAGTACGCGGCCGAGGGCGCCCTCGTCACGCTGGTGACCTGCACCCTCGGCGAGGAGGGCGAGGTGATCCCGGCGGAGCTGGCGCATCTCGCGCCCGACCGCGACGACACCCTCGGCCCGCACCGCGTCGGTGAACTCGCCGCGGCCATGCGCGAGTTGGGTGTCACCGACCACCGCTTCCTCGGCGGGCCCGGACGGTACCGCGACTCCGGCATGAAGGGCGCTCCGCAGAACGCGCGCCCCGACTGCTTCTGGCAGGCGCCCCTCGACGAGGCGGCCGCGCACCTCGCCGCCGTCGTCCGCGAGGTGCGGCCGCAGGTGCTGGTGACGTACGACCCGGACGGCGGCTACGGCCACCCCGACCACGTCCAGGCGCACCGTGTCGCCATGCGCGCCGCCGAGTTGGCGGCCGACCCCGACCACCGGCCGGGCGCGGGGGAGCCGCACGCCGTGACGCGTACGTACTGGAACTGCGTACCGCGCTCCGTCGTCGAGCGGGGGCTCGCCGCGCTCCGCGAGACGGACGCGCACGCGTTCGCGGGCATCGCGGACGCGACCGACATTCCGGGCGTGGTGGACGACGCGGAGGTCGCCGTGTCCGTCGACGCCGGTACGGAGCACGCCGCCCGCAAGGCCGCGGCCATGCGGGCGCACGCGTCACAGATCGCGGTCGACGGCGCGTTCTTCGCACTTTCGAACGACCTCGGGCAGCCGCTCCTGCGCGTGGAGCACTACCGTCTCGCGGGTGAGGACGCACCCGAAGGCGCCCCCGTCGGCGACCTGTTCGCCCCGGTGGCGTCGTGAGCACCGGCACGGGCGAGGCGATGGGCACCCGGCTCCGCTACGCCGTGTACGCCCTGCTGGTCGTGCTTGGCCTGCTGACCGGCGCCGCGGGCTCGCTCGTCCAGGCGGGCTGGTCGGCGGGGGGCGTGCCGCTGGCGCTCGCGGGCGCCGCCGGACTCTTCTGGGGCGGCGCGCAGTTGACCCGCGCCAAGGCGGGCGCGGTCGCCCCGGCGGCCGGTTGGCTGCTGGCGGTCATGCTGCTCACGCTGCCGCGGCCGGAGGGCGACTTCGTCTTCGGCGCCGGACTCGGGGCGTACGTCTTCCTGTTCGGCGGGATGCTCGTCGCCGTGATCTGTGCCACGCTCACGTTGCCCGCGGTGCCGGCGCCCGTGGACAAGCGCCGTGGAACGTACGGGCCGTAGCCGCGTCGAGTGCCGCCGGAGCACCCGCACGGGTGCCGATCCACCGGTCCGCGTACCGGTGTCGGCGGCCCCAAGTATGGTGGTGCGCGCCGGAGAGCCGCTTTCGGACAATCGCGAGGGCGGCGAATCCAACCGGGAGAACCTGCTTTGAGCCGTGAAACTGACAGTTCGTCCTCCGGGTCCGACGGGCGCGGTGGCCCCGTCTACCCCCGGGCACCGGGCCGTACGGCTCCGCCGACGGGCCCGCGGGTCCGCCGGACCGGGGTGCCCCGGGACCGGACCCCGACGCCGAGGCCCGCGCCGAGCGGCCCGGCAAGTCCAACAAGGGCGGCAAGGGTGAGCCGAAGACCGAGACGACGCTGACGACCCGTATCCGCATCAACATCCCCGGGTCGCGGCCGATTCCCCCCGTGGTGATGCGCAAGCCCGTCGGTGACGAGGACGCGTCCGCCGAGGAGGCGCCCGACGCGGAGCGTCCCGGTGCGCCGGGTGCGGCGTCGATGGCGGGCGGCGGCGCCGACCGGGGCGCGGACGGCGGGAGTCCGGGCGGCGCGGGCGCGCCCGACGGCGCCGACGGCGGGTTCAGCCAGGGCACCAGCGACTGGTTCGCCCCGCGCAGGACGCCGAAGGCGGAGCCCGACCCGGGCCGCGGCGCGGACCCGGACGCGACGTTCGGCGGCCTGGGCGGCGCCCGGCGCGCGGACGCGCCGTACCGCCCCGACGACGACTACGGCGACCACGGCGACGGCGCGGGCGGGAGCACCCCGTACGACGGGCGGCCGGACCCGTACGGGCAGGCCGATCCGTACGGCCGGTCCGGCGCGGACGCGTACGCCGACCCGTACGGTGACCCCTACGCCCGGCCGTACCAGGACCACGCCGACACCCCGGCCGACGGCTTCCCGGAGGTCGGCCTCGGCCCGGAGGACACCTCCGCGGGCTTCCCGTACAGCGGGCTGTCCGGACTGCCCGACGCCGACGCGACGGGCGCCATGCCCGTCGTACCGGACCCGTCGGCGGCGCCCGGCACCCCCTCCGGCACGATGGGCCCGCCCCGGCCCGTCGGCCCGACGACCGGACCGGCCGAGGGCGACATGCCGCTCGGGCCGCCGGACGACGACCTGCCGCGCGACCCGACGTTCGGGCTCGGCACCGGGCCCGTGGGCTTCGGCGGCGAGAGCGGCCCGACGAGCCCGATCTCGTCGCTCTACACGCAGGGGACCGGGCCGCGGAGCGGTTCCGGCGCGCCGGGTGCCGACGACCGGCCCGGCGGCGGCCCGTACGGCGGGGGCGGCGGGCACGTCACCAGCGACACCCTGGTGGGCGGCATCCCCCGGGTGCCCTCCGACGGGAGCGACCACCCAGGCGGCCCGGCGGCGGGACCCGGCGGCGCCGGGCCCGACCAGGACCTCGGCGGCCCGGACGCCCCCGGCGCCCACGACGAGCCGCCCGCCCGCGACGACCGGCCCGAGCCGCCGCCCGCCTCCAAGGGGCGGTCCAAGCTGGTGCTCGTCGGCGCCGGACTGGTCGGCGTGCTCGGCCTCGCGTACGGCGCCGGGCTGCTGCTGGACCACGCCGACGTGCCGAACGGGACCACGGTCCTCGGCGTCGACATCGGCGGCAAGGAGAAGCAGGCGGCCGTCGACACGCTCGACGCGGAGCTGGGCGACCGCGTCACGGCGCCGCTGACCATCGTCGCCGACGGGCAGAAGAGCCAGCTCAAGCCGACCGTGGCGGGGCTGAGCATCGACACCGAGGCGACCGTGCGGGACGCGGCGGGCCGCGACTACAACCCGGTCTCCGTGATCGGCTCCCTGTTCGGCGGCAGCCGCGAGGCCGACGCCGCCGTGGAGGTCGACGAGGAGAAGCTGGAGGCCGAACTGGCCACGCTCGGCACCGGTTCGGACGCCGCGGGCCCCCGGGACGGCATGGTGAAGTTCACCAACGGCAAGGCCGTCGGGGTGCCCGGCAAGCCGTACAAGGGCATCGACACGGGTGAGGCGGTGTCGACGATCGAGGACGCGTACCGCGACCGCGCCGCCACCGGAGAGAACGCGCCGATCAACCTCCCGGTCAGCACGCAGCAGCCGAAGATCGGTGAGCGGGAGATCCAGGCGGCGGTACGGGGCTTCGGCAAGACGGCGATGTCCGGCTGGGTGTGGCTCAAGGCGGGCGACGTGGAGGTGCCGTTCAGCGAGAAGACGATCGGCACGTTCCTCACGATGCGGGCCGGTGGCAGCTCGCTCCAGCCGGTGATCGACCCGGAGGCGTTGCAGAAGACGTACGGCACGGCCTTCGACGGCGTCGTCGTCGAGGGCGGCGCGGGCACCGTCGAGATGACGCCGAAGCACGCGGCGGCGGCGATGCTCCAGGCCCTGCGCGAACCGGCCCCGGCGGAGCCGGACAAGCGGGTGGCCGAGGTCGAGGGCGCCCGCAGCAAGTAGCCCGGCAGCACACCGAGGGGAGCCGCCCGGTCGCGCAGGCGACGGGGCGGCTCCCCTCGTGTGCCGGTCGGAACGCGGTGCGGGCGGCGCTCAGTTCAGCCGGGCCCGTGCCGCGCGCGCCTCGCGCCGTACGGACTCCGCCGAGCTGGGCTCCATCGCGGCCACCAGGTCCGCGTACTCCTCCAACGCCCGCGCGCCCGCCACGAAGTCGCCGCGTTCCACGAGCAGTTGCGCGTGCTCCAGGCGCAGCCGCAGCGGGTGGTGGGGAAGGAGCAGCGCGAGTTCGAGGGCCCAGAGGCGTACGTCCGAGTGCTCGGGCCGTGCGGCCGCCCACGCCCGGATGTTGTTCAGCACCCGCAGCACCGTCTCCAGCGGGTCGGCGGGGCGCAGCAGCGCGCGGGGCACGGATCTGCGTTCGCCGGTGGCGTGCGCGACGAGCAGGTCGACGTCGGGTGCGGAGAGCGTACGTCCGCCCGCGTACGGGTCGGCCAGTACGTGTTCGCCGTCCGGGTCCCCGAAGGCGACGACGAAGTGGCCGGGCAGCGCCACCCCGTACACCCGCGCGCCCGCCCGCCGGGCGACCTCCAGCCACACCACCGAGAGCAGGATCGGCAGCCCGCGGCGGCGGCCGAGCACGGCCTGGAGGAGGGAGGAGTCGAGGCGCCGGTAGTCTGCGGGGGTGCCGTGGAAGCCGTACCGCTCGCCGAGCAGCCGCCGCAGCGCCTCCGCCCACGCCCGCGGCGCGTCCGGCGGCAGCCCGGCGGGGAGTTCCCCGGCGAGCCGGTCCAACTCGATCTGCGCCGCGTCGATCGCGGCGTCGCCGCCGGGGGTGGCGGCGTCGGGGCACCCGGGGTCCCGGGCCCCGGCGTCCCGTTCGTTGCCTATCAGCAGGCACAGCAGTGCCAGGTCGGGGCGTTCGCCGGTGGCCTCGCGGCGGAAGCGCTCCCGGTTGTCGTTCGTCATGGAGGACCTCTGGCGTCAGTTCCGCGGTGCGCGGCGGTAGTGGTAGGCGTGGTGGTCCGCGAAGCCGAGACCGTCGTAGAGGGCGCGGGCCGCGGCGTTCTCCGTCTCCACCTGGAGGTACGCGGCAGAGGCGCCCTCCGCGAGCGCCGTACGGGCCAGCTCCGCCATGACGGCGCCCGCCAGACCGCGTCGCCGGTGGGCGGGGGCGACCTCCACGGCTGAGAATCCGGCCCAGCGGCCGTCCACGACGCACCGTCCGATGGCGGCGGGCGGCCCGTCGCCGTCCGCCTCCCCGGGGACCGTCGCGAACCAGACGGAGGGGCCGCCGCTCAGCACGCGCGTCGCGGTCGCGCGTACGGCGTCGTCGGAGCCGGAGCCGGAGCCGGAGCCGGGACCGGAGCCGCTTCCGGGACCGGGGCCGGAGCCCCGCCCCGCGCCCCCGCCCGGCCCCGCCGGTGCCCCCGCGTCCCCCGTCCGCCCGTACGCCCGCAGCCACGCCGCGCTCACGCGGCGGTCCAGCCGTACCCGCGCGTCCGGGGCCCGGTCGGCCAGCGGCGCGAGGGCGCCCGTACGCATCAGGGTGTGCCGCTCGGCGGTCCAGCCGCGCGCGTCGAGCGCGGCGGCCAGCATCTCGTCCGTACCGGCGTGCCCCGTCGTGACCTGGAACCGCGCGGGCAGACCCCGTTCCGCGTACCAGCCCTCGACATACCGCAGCACCTCGTCCAGCGGCGCCCCCGGGTCGCCCAGCGGCAGTACGGAGTTGGCGCGCGAGGTGAAGCCCTCACGCGGCGCGGGGCGCGCGCCCTCCCGCGCGGCGGCCGCCCGTACGGGGCTCGCCCGCAGCGTCCACTCCCCGAGGGCCGCCGTCTCGACGGCGGGCCAGCCGCGCGCCGCGACCCGCTGCAACTCGTACGCGCCCGCCGCCGGTACGCCCCGCCGCCGCGCCGGCGTGGCGGGCACCACCTTGCCCGCCACCAGCGCCTCCTCGCGCAGGGCGACGCTCCGCCCGTCGCGTCGCGTGACGTGCAGGGTGCCCTCCGACCACGACGTCAGAACCCCTACAGTGTCGGTGAAGGCCGCCTTCGGTTCCTCCGGGCCCGTCCTGGTCCGGACGGACACGCGCTTCCCCACATCCTCCGGGGAAACGCGGACCTCCAGGCGCCCGCCTGTGGTGTACTCCACCGCTGCACCCACCCTCCTGTTCGTCGCACGCCGGGGACCGGGGATACTGGGTGCGGGCATCGACGACGCCGCGCTCCCGCGCGCCCCGCGGCAGGGCCTTACTCGCTCCGCCGCCCCTATCGAGAGGAACGACAGCGTGACCTACGTCATCGCGGAGCCTTGTGTCGATCTTAAGGACAAGGCCTGCATCGAGGAGTGCCCCGTCGACTGCATTTACGAGGGCCAGCGGTCCTTGTACATCCACCCGGACGAATGCGTCGACTGCGGTGCCTGCGAGCCGGTCTGCCCGGTCGAGGCGATCTTCTACGAGGACGACACTCCTGAGGAGTGGAAGGACTACTACAAGGCGAACGTCGAGTTCTTCGACGACCTCGGTTCGCCCGGCGGCGCCTCGAAGCTGGGCCTGATCGAGCGCGACCACCCCCTCATCGCCGCGCTGCCCCCGCAGAGCCACGACGAGTGACCTGACGGCGGGCGTGCCCGGCGGTCCCGTACGGCCTGTCCGTACGGGACCGCTGCGTTCCCAGAGAAAGTGAGCAACTCCGTGTCATCCCTCTCCGCCCGGCTGCCCGCCTTCCCCTGGGACCGCCTGGAGCCGTACAAGGCGACGGCCGCGGCCCACGCGGGCGGCATCGTCGACCTGTCGGTGGGCACCCCCGTCGACCCGGTCCCCGCACTGGTCCGGCGCGCGCTCACCGACGCCGCGGACAGCCCCGGTTACCCGACCGTCTGGGGTACGCCCGCCCTGCGCGACGCGATCACCGGCTGGTGCGCGCGCCGACTCGGCGCGGAGGGCGTCGGGCACGGGAACGTGCTGCCCGTCGTCGGCTCCAAGGAGCTGGTCGCCTGGCTGCCGACCCAGCTGGGCCTGGGCGCGGGCGACCGCGTCGCCCACCCGAGGCTGGCCTACCCGACGTACGAGGTGGGTGCGCGCGCCGCCGGCGCGGAGCCGGTGCCGTACGACGACGTGACGGAGCTGGACCCGGCCGGGTTGCGGCTGCTCTGGCTCAACTCCCCGTCCAACCCCACCGGGCGTGTGCTCTCCGCCGACGAGCTGCGTACGGCGGTGGCCTGGGCGCGCGCGCACGGGGTGCTGCTCGTCAGCGACGAGTGCTACCTCGAACTGGGCTGGGACACCGAGCCGGTGTCGGTGCTGCACCCGGACGTGTGCGGCGGCTCGTACGAGGGGATCGTCGCCGTCCACTCGCTGTCCAAGCGGTCCAACCTGGCCGGTTACCGGGCGGCGTTCGCCGTCGGCGACGCGGCCGTCCTCGGTGACCTGCTGCTGCTGCGCAAGCACGGCGGGATGATGACGCCCGCGCCCGTACAGGCCGCGGCCGTCGCGGCGTTGGGCGACGACGCGCACGTGGCGGAGCAGCGCGCGCGGTACGCGGAGCGGCGTACGGCGCTGCGCGGGGCGCTGGAGGCGTACGGCCTGCGGATCGAGCACAGCGAGGCGTCGCTGTACCTGTGGGCGACGCGCGACGAACCGTGCTGGGACACCGTGGGCGACCTGGCCCGGCACGGAGTGCTGGTCGCGCCGGGGGAGTTCTACGGGGAGGCGGGCGCGCGCTTCGTGCGGGTCGCGTTCACGGCGACGGACGAGCGGGTCGAGGCGGCGGTGAAGCGGCTCGCGGGGTAGGCGCGGGGGCGCGGGGTGCGCCCGTACGCGGACGAGGGGCCCGGGAGTCGAACTCCCGGGCCCCTCGCCCCTGTCGCGCCCGCGTCGTCCCGTGGCCGGGACCCCGCGGGGCCGCGCGTGTCCCGTACGTCAGGACATCCCGTACGTCAGAGCGGCAGACCGCCGGGCAGGCCACCGGAGTTCGACTCGGTGTTGTTGCCCTCGACGGTGTCGCCCACGACCTTCGTCGCCGCCGGGACGCCGGAGTCCACCACGTCCTTGCCCGCCTGACCGGCGAGGCCGGTGGCGTTCTTGGTGGTGCCGTCGAGCGTGTCGCCGGCGTCCGCGCTGTCGAGGTTGGTCAGTCCGCCCAGACCGGAAGCCTGGTCGGCGGCGCTCGCCGCACCGGCCACGCCGACGACGGAGGCGGCACCCGCTGCGGCGAGCAGGGCGGCCTGGGCGATCCGGCGCGTGAGGGGGAGGGACATGTTGCTCCTTTGACGGCGAGGGTGTGGTGGTTCCGTACGTTCGCGGCCGTACTCGCTGTCGACCGGAACGCCCTGCCTATCGCGTGGAGCGGGCCGAAAGTTGCGGGCCAACTCGGTAAAGGATTGGTAACGCGTCGCATTATCGGTCTTGCGACACCCGTGCCGCGCGGCTCCCCGTACGCCCCTCGCACACCCCGTGCGCTGCTACGACGGCTCCGTCGCCAGCCCCAGTACGACGGACTCCCGGCCGCCGCCCGCCTCTTCGTCGTCCGTCTCGCGCCAGCCCTCCTCGGACCGGTCGGCCGTCCACTCGCGGCCGTCGTACGCGATCTTGTCGATGCGCAGTTCCTCCCAGTGCGCCAACGCCCAGTGCGTCAGCTCCCAACCGCGCTTCCGCGTGGGCGCGCTCAGTACGACCTCCGGGTCGGCCGCCTCCGTGGCGGCCGTACGCGCGGCGGTGTCCCCGCCGTTCGCCGTGTCCCCGCCGTCCACCGGCTCCGCGCCCGGCTGTTCGCCGCCGCCCGCCGGGGTGTCCGCCGTGCCGGACGGGGGGCCCGACCCGCGCAGCACGTCCTCGCCGAACTCCCGCGCCAGCTTCTTCCGTACGGCCTCCGGGTCGCCCGCCCGGTCGATCCCGCCGGGCCCCGTCGTGCAGTTGAGCGCCGCCGCCCGGCGGCCGGTGAGGGCGGAGGCGAGCAGCGCGGCGTTCGCCTCGTGCTTCGCGTACGCCTGCGGGAAGCCGCTGCGCTGCACCTTCTGCGCGGCGACGGTGAGGGGGAGGCGGGAGTAGCCCGGGACCTCCACCAGGTGGTCGTAGAACTTCCCCGACGCGTACACCGGGTCGAGGATCTCCCGCTCGCTTCCCCAGCCCTGCGAGGGGCGTTGCTGGAAGAGGCCCAGCGAGTCGCGGTCGCCGTGCGAGATGTTGCGCAGCCCGGACTCCTGGATGGCGGTCGCCACGGCTATCGTCACGGCGCGTTCCGGCAGTTCGCGGGAGGACGCGACGGCCTCGATGGTCGCGGCGTTCACCGCCTGCTCGGGCCGCACCCGGTACTCCGCCCCGTCGCCGTCCTCGCCCTCCCCGGACGCGCGCACGGTGCACCGCGCGGGGCCCGCGCCGCCCATGACGTATTGCGTCGCCAGGTAACCGGCGACGCCGAGCAGTACGGCCAGTGCGGCGAGGGCACGGAGTGCGCGGCCGTGCCGCCGTCGGGGAGTGGAGGTCGCTGACACGGGGTCCAAGGTACCGGTGCGCCGCGACTAGGGTGTGGCCATGTCGTACAAGGGACTTGACCTGGAGCAGGACGCGGCCGCGCTCACGGCGCAGCTCGTCGACTTCCCCTCCGAGAGCGGCGCCGAGAAGCCCCTCGCGGACGCCGTGGAGGCCGCGTTGCGGGACCTGCCGCACCTGCGCGTCGACCGGTACGGCAACAACGTCGTGGCCCGTACGGACCTGGGCCGCGCCGAACGCGTCATCCTCGCCGGGCACATCGACACCGTGCCCGCCGCCGACAACGTCCCGTCCCGCCTCGACGACGACGGCGTCCTGTGGGGCTGCGGCACCAGCGACATGAAGTCCGGCGTCGCCGTGCAGCTGCGCGTCGCCGCCACCGTGCCCGCGCCCCTGCGCGACCTGACCTTCGTCTTCTACGACAACGAGGAGGTCGACGCCAGCCTGAACGGCCTCGGCCACCTCGCCGCCGCCCACCCCGACTGGCTCGCGGGCGACTTCGCCGTCCTCCTCGAACCCTCCAGCGGCCAGGTCGAGGGCGGCTGCCAGGGCACCCTCCGGGTCCTGCTCCGTACGGAGGGGACCCGCGCCCACTCCGCGCGCGGCTGGCTCGGCGTCAACGCGATCCACGCGGCGGAGCCCGTACTGGCCCGGCTCGCCGCGTACGAGCCGAGGCGCCGGGTGATCGACGGGTTGGAGTACCGCGAGGGGCTGAACGCCGTCCGCGTCGAGGGCGGTGTCGCGGGCAACGTCATCCCGGACGAGTGCGTCGTCACCGTCAACTTCCGCTACGCGCCCGACCGCAGCCCCGAGGAGGCGCTCGCGCACGTGCGCGAGGTGTTCGCGGGGTGCGGGGTGGCGGAGCTGACCGTCGCCGACAGCTCGCCCGGCGCGCTGCCGGGGCTGGCGCACCCGGCGGCGGCCGCGTTCGTGGCGGCGGTCGGCGGCGAGCCGAAGCCGAAGTACGGGTGGACGGACGTGTCCCGGTTCAGCGCCCTGGGCGTGCCCGCCGTCAACTACGGGCCGGGCGACCCGAACCTGGCGCACAAGCGGGACGAGCACGTCCGTACGGAGACGGTGCTGCACTGCGAGGCGGCGCTGCGCGACTGGCTCACGGGCTGAGCGGACCCCGTACGTCGTGGACCCGCGTACGCCCTCCCGCCCACGGGAGGTGCGCCGCCCGTCACCCGCGACTGCGTACCCTTGCCGGAAGATCGGCGGCAGAGGGGAGCACGGCATGAGCAGGCCCGAGGAACAGCAGGAGGAGCGGGGCGGGCGGGAGCCGCGGGAGCAGCGACTCGGGCCGGTGGTACGCCGTCGCGGGCACATGCAGGAGGGCACCACCGACCAGCGGCTGCTCGACACCGCCGGGTCCTCGGACTTCGTCCACCAGGACCCCTGGCGCGTCATGCGCATCCAGTCCGAGTTCGTGGAGGGCTTCGGCGCCCTCACCGAACTCGGCCCGGCCGTCAGCGTGTTCGGCTCCGCGCGTACGCCCGTGGACTCGCCCGAGTACGAGTCGGGCGTGCAGGTCGGCCGCCGCCTCGCGGAGGCCGGGTTCGCGGTGATCACCGGCGGCGGTCCGGGCGCGATGGAGGCCGCCAACAAGGGCGCCCTGGAGGCGGGCGGCACCTCCGTCGGCCTCGGCATCGAGCTGCCCTTCGAGCAGGGCCTCAACCAGTACGTCGACATCGGCGTCAACTTCCGCTACTTCTTCGTGCGGAAGACCATGTTCGTGAAGTACGCCACCGGCTTCGTGGTGCTGCCCGGCGGCATGGGCACGCTGGACGAGCTGTTCGAGGCGGTCACGCTGGTGCAGACGAAGAAGGTCACCCGCTTCCCGATCGTGCTGCTCGGCACCGCGTACTGGCAGGGCCTCATCGACTGGCTGCGCGACTCCGTGGCGGCCACGGGCAAGGCGTCCGCGAAGGACATGGAGCTGTTCCACGTCACGGACGACCTGGACGAGGCCGTGGCGCTGGTGACCAAGGAGGCGGGCGGCAGCCCCGTGTAGCGACGGCCGGGGCCGGGGCGCGGCGCCCGTACGGTGGCCGCGCCCGTACGCCCGGCGGCGCGCCCGCGCCCGTACGCGCCCCGAGCCCGTACGTCAGGCCAGGCCGCGCCGGGCCACCGCCGGGGGCCGGTGGCCGGCGAGGGACGCCACCATGTCCAGCACCTGGCGGGTCTCGTCGACCTCGTGCACGCGGTACACGCGGGCGCCGAGCCACGCGGACACGGCGGTCGTCGCGAGCGTCCCGACCAGCCGCTCCTTCAGCGGCCGGTCCAACGTCTCCCCGACGAAGTCCTTGTTGGACAGCGACACCAGCACCGGCCAGCCCGTCGCGGTCATCTCGCCCAGCCGCCGGGTGGCGTCCAGCGAGTGCCGCGTCGACTTCCCGAAGTCGTGCCCCGGGTCGATCATGATCCCGTCCCGGCGCACGCCCAGCCCGGCGGCCCGTTCCGCCAACCCCAGCGTCACCCGCAGGATGTCGGCCATCACGTCGCCGCCCTCGTACGCCACCCGGTGCGGGCGGGTACGCGGCTCCGCGGTGCCGACGTGCGTGCACACCAGCCCGGCGCCGTACCGCGCGGCCACCTCCGCGAGCTTCGGATCGGCGCCGCCCCAGGCGTCGTTGAGCAGGTCGGCACCGGCGGCGCAGACCGCCTCACCGACCTCGTGCCGCCACGTGTCCACGCTGATCACCACGTCCGGGTGGCGCCGCCGCACCTCGGCCACGAAGCCGACCGTACGGCGCGCCTCCTCCGCGACCGTCACCTCGTCGCCGGGACCGGCCTTCACGCCGCCGATGTCGATGACGGCGGCGCCCTCCGCCACCGCCTGCTCGACGCGGTCCAGCGCGGGCTCGTCGCGGAACGTGGCGCCGCGGTCGTAGAAGGAGTCCGGCGTCCGGTTGACGATCGCCATGATCACCGGCTCGTTCACGCCGAACTCGCGTGTCCCCAGGCGCAGCATCGCCGTCCTCTCGCTCGCGCCGCCACCACGTGACGGCTGCCCGGTGCCCTCTCCCCGGGCACCGCTGCCGACCCTAGGCGATGTCCGGGCGATCTTCTCGGGCTCGCGACGACGGCCACGGCACCTCGCGGCGTTGTCGGAGTCGTCCGTGTACGGCCCGGTACGAGGACGATCCTCCGCCTTGCGATGCACCGCGTCCGACGCCGCGAGCCACCCCGCGAAGACCGCCCGGACACCACCTGGGCGATGTCCGGGCGATGTCCGGCTGTCGGTGCCGCGTGGGACGATCGGACACCATGGGCAGCCGCACAATCCGTCGGACCTCGGGGAGATGGCCGTGTTCTGGTTCTTGTTGATCTCGCTCGTCGTGGTGGTCGCCGCGGTCACGCTCGCGGTGCTCGGCAGCGGCGACGGCCACGACCCGGACGGCGCCGCGGTCGGGGGACTGACCGACGTGCCGCCGGACCGCCTGGACGACCCGCTCCCGGACCACCGCCCGGTGGGCCGCGCGGACGTGGACACGCTCCGGCTGCCGCTGGCCGCCCGCGGGTACCGCATGCGCGAGGTCGACGAGGTGCTCGACCGGCTGGGCGCCGAGCTGGCCGAACGGGACGCGCGCATCGCCGAGTTGGAGTCCGCGCTGGCGGGCGCGCAGGCGGCGGCCATGGGGCGTACGGACCTGTTCGAGGGCGTGGAGGAGAGACGGCGTGACGAGCACTGACGACACGGGAGCACCGGACGCGCCGGACGCCGGGGGCGGCGCGCTGCCGGGTCCGGACGGCCGCCCGCGCTGCCCGTGGGGGCTCTCCGCCGCGGACTACACGGCGTACCACGACGACGAGTGGGGCCGCGCCGTCCACGGCGACGACGCGCTCTACGAGCGGATGAGCCTGGAGGCGTTCCAGTCCGGGCTGTCGTGGCTGACGATCCTGCGCCGCCGCGAGGGGTTCCGGGCCGCGTTCGGCGGCTTCCGGATTCCGGTGGTGGCGGCGTTCACGGCGGCGGACGAGGAGCGGCTGCTCGGCGACACGGGCATCATCCGCAACCGCGCGAAGATCGCCGCCACCGTCGCCAACGCCCGCGTCGCCGCCGCGCTGCCCCCGGGCGAACTGGACGCGCTGATCTGGTCGTTCGCGCCCGACCCGGCGGACCGCCCCGCGCCGCGCGCGCTGAGCGACGTACCCGCGATCACCCCGGAGTCGACCGCGCTGTCGAAGGCGCTCAAGAAGCACGGCTTCCGCTTCGTCGGCCCCACCACGGCGTACGCCCTCATGCAGGCGTGCGGCCTGGTCAACGACCACCTCGCGGACTGCTGCGCGCGCGACGCCTGTTGACCGACGCCTGTTGACGTACGGGGGTCAGCGCCCGGTGTACCGGGGCTGCTCCTTGTCCACGAACGCCCGCACCGCGAGGGCGTGGTCCGCCGACCCGCCGGCGAGGACCTGGAGCGCCGCCTCCTTCTCGAGCGTCTCGGCCAGCGAGTGCGACGCGCCGTACGCCAGCGACTCCTTGAGCGCGGCGTACGCCACCGTCGGGCCCGACGCCAGCCGTCGTGCCACCGCCTCCGCCTCGGCGGCCAGCTCGTCGGCGGCCACCACCTGGTTGGTCAGGCCCAGTTCGAGCGCCTCTGGCGCCTTGACGTTGCGGGGGAACAGCAGCAGCTCCGTCGCGCGCGCGGTCCCGATCAGCCGCGGCAGCGTCCACGACATCCCCGAGTCGGCGGTGAGCGCGACCCCCGCGAAGGACGTGTTGAACGCGGCGGTGTCGGCCATCAGCCGGTAGTCCGCCGCGAGCGCGAACCCGGCGCCCGCGCCCGCCGCGACGCCGTTGACGGCGGCCACCACGGGCTTCGCCATCCCGGCGATCGCCAGGGTGATCGGGTTGTAGTGGTCGTGCACGGTGGTCAGCGCGTTGCCGCCCCGCTCGCGCAGCGCCCCGACGTGCTCCTTGAGGTCCTGCCCGACGCAGAACGCGCGGCCGTTCGCGGTCAGCAGCACGGCCCGTACGTCCTCCGCGTCCGCCGCCGTCCGCAGCGCGTCGCGCAACGCCTCCTTCGTCTCGTGGTCGAGCGCGTTCATTGCGTCCGGGCGGTTCAGGGTGATCGTCGCGAGACCCTCGGTGAGGTCGTAGAGCACGGTGTCGGCCATGCGCCACAGCATGGCCCAGATCACCGGGAGCCGGAAGACGGTCCCGCCGCCCGCCGGACCCCGTGACGCGCGCGGGCTCCCGCGCGGTCCGCGACGTACGGGCGACGGGTGCCCGGAAGCGGAACGTCGAGCCGGAGCAGGGCTTGATCGCCGGATTGGGGTGGTTTGGGAGGGAGCGTTGCCGAAGGGATGCAGACCGCTGTTGGTCATCGGGTCACGGCATGCGGGATAATGGGTGGGAAGCAATGTGTTCGATGCCGGTCACACGTGCCTACGGAGGCCGTCGGCTGACGATGAGCTGGTTTCAGGAAGGGGAACGAGCATGGCGGCCATGAAGCCGCGAACGGGCGACGGCCCGCTCGAGGTGACCAAGGAGGGGCGGGGCATCGTCATGCGCGTTCCTCTCGAAGGCGGTGGGCGACTCGTCGTCGAGCTGACCCCGGACGAGGCGGTGGCGCTCGGCGAGGAGCTGAAGAAGGTCTGCGGCTGACACCTGTGACCATCGGGCTGCCCCGGAGCGTGCAGACGCCCCGGGGCTCCGCCTTGTCCGGGGGCGGGACGGGACGGTGGGGACGGCGCGGGCCGCGTGAGATTGCGCACCCGCGGGCCCGGCGCCTCCGGGGCTCGTGGGGCCCGCGCATCCGTGGGTCGTCCCGGCGGCGTACGGGCGTCAGCGGCCCTGTTTGACGGCGCACAGCAGCCCGTCGCCCACCGGCAGCAGCGAGACGGCCAGCGCGGCGCTCTCCCGTACGGTCCGCAGCACCTCGCGCAGCCGGATCACCTCGCTGCGCTGGACGCCGGAGTCCACGGTGTGGCCGTCGGCGAAGACGCCCTCGAAGCAGACGAGGCCGCCGGTCCGCAGCAGGCGCAGGGATTCACCGAGGTAATCGGGGTATTCCATGCGGTCACCGTCACAGAAGACGAGGTCATAACCGCCGTCCGCGAGGCGCGGCAGCACATCCAGGGCGCGGCCCGGAATGAACCGCGCGCGGTTGCCCGCGAATCCGGCGCCGCGGAATGCCTGGCGCGCGAATTGCTGCCGCTCCGGCTCGATGTCGACCGTGGTCAGCACGCCGTCGGGGCGCATGCCCCGCAACAGGTAAATTCCCGAGACGCCGGTGCCCGTGCCGATCTCGGCCACCGCCTTGGCGTCGGCGGTGGCGGCGAGCAGCCGGAGAGCGGCGCCGGTGGCCGACGAGACCGAGGACAGTCCCGCCTCGCGCGCGCGGTCGCGGGCCCAGCGGAGCGCGGCGCCCTCGGCGTTCTCGACCAGCTCGGAGGAGTACGCGTCGGCGAACGCCCAGCTCGTCTGCCGGTTGCCGCTAATGGCCCTCTCCCGTCCCCGTGGTCGACGCAACCGAGACTGTATCGGCTGCCCCGGGAACCCGTCGGTGGGACCGGGCGTTGGGAGAGTGGGTGAATGGACGAGAAGCGAGTCGCAAATGCAGGTCAATTCTGCTTATCCGGAGCTAACGGGCGAGGTGGCTATGGTAGGGGCTCCACTGGACACCACCAGAGCCGACAGGGGAGGTGCGGCTGCGGCCGGGGGCCGGGGAGTGCTTCGGCGCTTTCGCTGGTCGGCGGACGAGCCGAAATCCGTGACCAACAATGCTGACCACGTCCACCCAGCCGACTCCGCCGCGACCGCGACTTTCGACACCGATGCGGATTCCCCGACGTGGACCCCTCCCACCTGGGAGGAGATCGTCAGCACGCACAGCGCCCGGGTCTACCGGCTGGCGTACCGCCTGACGGGGAACCAGCACGACGCCGAGGACCTCACCCAGGAGGTCTTCGTCCGCGTCTTCCGCTCCCTGTCGACGTACACCCCCGGCACCTTCGAGGGCTGGCTGCACCGCATCACGACCAACCTCTTCCTGGACACCGTGCGCCGCAAGCAGCGCATCCGTTTCGACGCGCTCGCGGACGACGCCGCCGAGCGGCTGCCCAGCCGGGAGCCCACCCCGCAGCAGCACTTCAACGACACGCACTTCGACGCCGACGTGCAGCAGGCACTCGACACCCTGGCGCCCGAGTTCCGGGCGGCGGTGGTCCTCTGCGACATCGAGGGCCTGTCGTACGAGGAGATCGCCGCCACCCTCGGCGTGAAGCTCGGCACGGTGCGCAGCCGTATCCACCGCGGGCGGTCGCACCTGCGCAAGGCGCTGAAGCACCGCTCTCCCGCGGCGCGCGCCGAGCAGCAGCGCGCGCTGAGAGCCGTCATCCCGGCGGTGCCGGGCGCGCTGACGGAGGAGGTCGTGGCGGAGTGAACGGCGCCGACAACGGCCTGACGCCCGCCGAGGAGCATCTCGGCGACCGTCTGGCGGCACTCGTGGACGGCGAGTTGGGGCACGACGCGCGCGAGCGCGTCCTGTCGCACCTGGCCACCTGCTGGAGCTGTAAGGCCGAAGCCGACGCCCAGCGCCGCCTGAAGAACGTCTTCGCGGACGCCGCGCCGCCGCCCCCCTCGGACGGCCTGCTGGCGCGTCTCCAGGGGCTGCCGGCGGGCGGCGACCCCGGCTCCGGCCCGGGTTCCGGGGGGACCCTCGGCGACGACGACGAGGAACGCGGTTCCCTTCCCGGCGTCCTGCGCCGCACCCGGCCCCCGCTGGCCCTCGACTACTTCCCGGGCGGGCGTGGCGCCAGCGTGCTCACCCCGGACCGCGGCTTCCGGATACATCGCGCGCACGAGCCGGAGCGGGCGCCGTCACGGGGACGCCGGTTCGCGTTCGTCGCGGCGGGCGCGTTCTCCGTCGCGGCCCTCGCGCTGAGCGGCCCGCTCAACTCCGGCTCGGCCGGGGGCTCGCCGGTCGCGGCGGGGGAGCGCGGTGGTGCCTCGGCGGGCCCGACCCGTGCGCCCACGTCGCCCGCGGCCGCCGAGCGGGAGTCCCGCCGCCGGGGCGGCGGCGAGTCCGGGCAGCAGCGCGCGGCCACCGCGTCGCCGCGTCCGGCGGCCAGCCAGTCCGTACGGACGCAGCTGGTGGCCGGGATGTCGGAGCCCATGCGAGACCATCCGCTGATGCGCGGTTCGTCGGCCTTCACGCCCTCGCTGCCGGGGCCGCCATCGCTGTCCCGGGCTCTGGCGGCGGAGAAGCGGACGCCGCTGGACGCGGTGCCGGGCCGCACCCCCGCGCCGAAGGCCCCGGCGCCCTCGCCCGCCACGTCGGCGGTCACCCCGGAGCGCTGATCGCCCGCCTCGCTGGGCCCGGCCCCCGTGGACCTGGTTGAATCCTGTGCCAGGCGCGGAGAACGATGGGGAGAGCATGGACGAGGGGAAGGCCACCCGGCCGAAGTGGTGGAGCCGCCCACGCAGGGCCTCCGTTGACGAGCCGTACGGCGGCGTGAGCGGTGACGGCGGGATGCCGCCGCCCGAGGCCGCCACGCCGCCGCCCGGACCGTCCGCGCCAGCCGGGGCGCCCGGCGGCCCGGGTGGGACTGCCCCGCGGCCGCTGCACGCCGAGGACCCGTACCACACACCGCCGTACGGCGGCCCCGGCCCGTGGGCGCCCGCACCCCCCGTGCAGCGCCCCGGCCCGCCGCCCGGCGGTGGCACGACCCCCGCGCAGGGCACCGCGGCCGCCGGACCGCACCCGCCCGCGCAGGCCGCCACGCCGGGGCGGACCGGGCAACTCCCGGGTGCGGCACCGGCGCAGGCCGCCGCGCCGCCCGAGGCACAGGGCTTCCCGCAGTCCCCCTGGCTCGGCTACGACCCCTGGGCCGCGCCCCACGCCGCCCCCGAGGAGCCCCGCCGCTCCGGCCGCCGCCGCGCCGTCATCGGCGCGGTCCTGCTGGCGCTGCTCGCGGGCGGTCTCGGCGGCGCCGCCGGGGCGTACGTGGAGCGCCAGGGCGGCTTCGGCGACGTCGAGCTGGCGCAGGCCCCCGCGGAGAAGACCGGCCGCGCGCCCGGCAGCGTGCCCGGGATCGCCGAGGCGGTCCTGCCGGGCGTCGTCACCATCAACGTGCGCGGTGGCGGCAGCGAGGGCACCGGCACCGGCTTCGTGCTGGACGACAAGGGCCACATCCTCACCAACAACCACGTGGTGGAGCCCGCGGGGAACGGCGGCAAGGTCCAGGTCACGTTCAACGGCGGCGAGACCGCCGAGGCCGAGGTCGTCGGCCGCGACGGCGGGTACGACCTGGCGGTCGTCCGCGTCGAGGGCGTCTCCGGGCTGGACCCGTTGCCGCTGGGCAACTCCGAGTCCGTACGGGTCGGGGACCCGGTGATCGCCATCGGCGCCCCCTTCGGCCTGGACGGCACGGTCACCACGGGCATCATCAGCGCCAAGGAGCGGCCCATCACGGCTGGTGGCGAGGACGGCGCCAGCGACATGAGCTACGTGGACGCGCTCCAGACGGACGCGTCGATCAACCCCGGCAACTCCGGTGGCCCGCTGGTCGACCACAAGGGCCGCGTCATCGGGATCAACAGCGCCATAAAGGCCGCCGCCGAAGGCCAGCAGGCGCCCGGCGACACCCAGGGCGGCAGCATCGGCCTGGGCTTCGCCATCCCGGTGAACCAGGCGAAGCGGGTCGCGGAGGAGCTGATCAACACGGGCAAGGCGATCCACCCCGTGATCGGCGTGACGCTCGACATGGCGTACGCGGGCAACGGCGCCCGCGTCGTGGACAAGGGCAGCGGCAGCGAGCCGGTGACCCCCGACGGCCCCGGTGACAAGGCGGGTATCCGCGCGGGCGACCTGATCACCGAGGTGGACGGCCAGCGGGTGAACAGCGGCGAGGAGCTGATCGTCAAGATCCGCAGCCACCGCCCCGGCGACGTGCTGGGCCTTCGGCTGGAACGGGACGGCAAGGAGAAGTCCGTACGCCTCAAGCTCGGTACGGCGAGCGGCCGGTGAGGTGCCCGACGAGGTGCGGGGACCGGCCGGTACGGGTGCCTGTTTCTGAACGATCGACCCGGTCCGCGGGCGGTCCGCTGGGGTACCGTGACTCCGGGCAGGACAGGCGTGGACGTAGAGAGGGAGCTGTCAGGTGTTCTTCGACATAGGACCCCTCGAGCTGATCGCGCTGATCATTCTGTCGATTTTGGTGTTCGGCCCGGACAAACTGCCCAAGATGATTCAGGATGTGACGGGATTCATTCGCAAGGTCCGACAGTTCTCGGACAACGCGAAGGAGGACATCCGGACCGAACTGGGCCCGGAGTTCAAGGACTTCGAGTTCGAGGACCTCAACCCGAAGACCTTCGCCCGCAAGCATCTGATGGACAACGACGACCTGGGCATCAAGGAGATCCGTAACGGCTTCGACCTGCGGAAAGACCTGGCCGAGGTGACCGACGCGGTGAACGGCAAGGACACCGCGAACGGTTCCGGGACGGCCGGTGGCAGCGGCGGCGGCACCGGCGCGGAGGGCGCGGACAGCACCGCGTCGCGGCCGAACCTGACGAAGGGCGAACCGACTCGTACCGCCAAGGACGAGCCGCCGCCCTTCGACTCCGACGCCACCTGAAACAGGACATCCCGCCCTCCGCTGGAGTCGTTATCCGGGCGCGTATCACCGGTCATGCCCGACACGGCCGTTGCGGGTGGCTATTCTCCCTGTGTCCGGGGTCGGGCCGTCCGAGGGGGGCGGCCGTCCATGGCACGGGGCAACTAGGAGGCGTCGCGCAGATGGAGACGACGAGTCGCGTAGGACCGCAGGGAGCGCCCGGCGGCACGCCGGGCGACGGAGCGGCGACCGCCACGGGTGACGAGTCCGCGGGACGCCGTTCGGTGGACGGCTATCTCAAGGCGGCGTTCCCCTGGTACGGCCTCGACGAGGCGTTCACGGGGCCCCGCTGGCTGAACCAGGTCGGTGCCACCTCCGACGGCACGGTCGAGCACGGCTCCACCGGCCACGGGGACGAGCCCTCGCTCCGGCTGGAGGTCGGCCCGGAGAACGGCCGCTTCGTGGTGGTCGTGACGGTCGCCAGCCGCCCCGTACGGCGCAGCGCGGACGGCACCGGCGTGCTCGACGCCTCGTCCGTGTCGACGGTGGCCTGGCTCGCCGGTTCGGGGCTGCTGTCCCGCACCTGGCCCACCGAGATGGAGCGTTCGCTGCGGCAGGACTGGCTGGACCAGCAGACCGCGATCGCCTGGGAGTTGGCGGACGACCTGGCCGCCCCGGACTGGTCCGGGCTCTCGCTGCCGGTGGACGGGGTGGCGACCGAGTTCCACTACCGCGAGTCGGAGTACGGCTGGGTGCTGGCGGGCGCGGCCGGGGACGGTGTGCTGCTCGGCGCGTACGGGCGCGGGATGAGCGCGTACGGCCTCGGCTTCTCCGTGATCAAGGAGATCGGGGACTACGTGCGCTGAACCGCGTACGCGCGTACGTCTCCTCGCACCGGACGGGTGCGCGACGTGGCGGCGGTCGGGCCCCGGGGGCCACCGCCGCCACACGTCCGTCCGGGGCCGGACGGGAACGGTCGGCGCCGACCGTTCCAGCGCGGAACGGTCAGAACTTGTTGCTCGGCGTCAGCCCCAGCGACATGCCCGCCAGGCCGCGTTCGCGGCCGCCCAGCTTGCCCGCCATGGAGCGGATCGCCGCACCCGCGGGGGAGTCCGGGTCGCTGAGGACCACGGGCTTCCCGTCGTCGCCGCCCTCGCGCAGCCGTACGTCGATCGGGATGGAGCCGAGGACCGGGACGTGGGCGCCGGTGCTCCGGGTGAGCCCCTCCGCGACGCGCTCGCCGCCGCCCGTACCGAAGACGTCGACCATCTCGTCGCAGTGCGGGCAGGGCAGTCCGGCCATGTTCTCGATCACGCCGACGATCTTCTGGTGGGTCTGCACGGCGATCGAACCGGCCCGCTCCGCGACCTCCGCCGCGGCCTGCTGCGGGGTGGTGACGACGAGGATCTCGGCGTTCGGCACGAGCTGCGCCACGGAGATCGCGATGTCGCCCGTGCCGGGCGGCAGGTCCAGCAGCAGCACGTCCAGGTCGCCCCAGAAGACGTCCGCGAGGAACTGCTGGAGGGCGCGGTGCAGCATCGGGCCGCGCCATACGACGGGGGCGTTGCCGGGCGTGAACATGCCGATGGAGATGACCTTCACGCCGTTCGCCGACGGCGGCATGATCATGTCCTCGACCTGGGTGGGCCGGGCGTCGTCGGTGCCGAGCATGCGCGGCACGGAGTGGCCGTAGATGTCGGCGTCCACGACGCCGACCTTGATCCCGTCGGCCGCCATCGCCGCCGCCAGGTTCACCGTGACCGAGGACTTGCCCACGCCGCCCTTGCCGGACGCCACGCAGTAGACGCGGGTCAGCGAACCGGGCTGCGCGAACGGCACCTCCCGCTCCGGCTTGCCGCCGCGCAGCGAGTCGCGCAGCTCGCGGCGCTGCTCGTCGCTCATCACGTCCAGCTCGACGCTGACGCCGGTGACACCGGCCACGCCCTGGACGGCCTCGGTGACGTTCGCGGTGATCGTCTCGCGCAGCGGGCACCCGGACACGGTCAGATAGATCCCGACCGCGACGGCGCCGCCGTCCGCGATGTCGATGGATTTGACCATCCCCAGGTCGGTGATCGGCCGGTGGATCTCCGGGTCGTTCACCGTCGCGAGCGCGGCACGGACCGCGTCTTCCGTGGGGGTGGCGTCTGAGGGCGTGTCGGTAGCCATGCCGAAATGGTACGGCTCCCGTGGCCCGCCGTGGAAAGCGAGGACGGCGGTCTTGGTCACGCCTCCGGGCGCGGCCCGTCCCCGCCGTGCTCGCGCCGTGCGTCGCCGCGCTCCCGCCGTACGTCGTCCCGCTCGCGCCGTACGTCGCGCGCGCCCCGCCCGTCCCGTACGTCCTGCCGCGTGTCGTCCGCGTCCCGCTCCGGGGGCCCGTACCGCTGGGTGTGCCCGTCGCCCTGCCGCAGCTCCTTCAGCACCTCCTCCAGCTCGGACCTGATCCAGTCGCGCGTCGCGACCTCGCCCAGCCCCAGCCGCAGCGCGGCGATCTCGCGGCTCAGGTACTCGGTGTCGGCGATGCTGCGTTCGTTCTGCTTCCGGTCCTGTTCGAGGTTGACCCGGTCCCGGTCGTCCTGCCGGTTCTGCGCCAGCAGGATCAGCGGGGCGGCGTACGACGCCTGGAGGGAGAGCGCGAGCGTCAGGAAGATGAACGGGTACTCGTCGAAGCGCATCTCCGCGGGCAGCACCGAGTTCCAGGCGATCCACGCGACGACCGTGACCGTCATCCAGACGAGGAACCGCCCCGTCCCCAGGAAGCGGGCGATCTTCTCCGACAGCCGTCCGAACGCGTCCGGGTCGTACTCCGGCAGCAGCCCCCGGCGCGGTGCCCGCGGTACGTCCAGCCTGCGGCTCCGTTCCGCCCGCCGCTGTGTCCGCTCCTCGCGCTCAGCCACCGCCCGCACCCTGCCCCTCGCCGCTCCCACCCGTGTCGCCGCCCCTACCGCCGCCGTCGTCGTCCCGCGTGCCGTCGTCCCGCCCGTGCGGTGGCTCGCCGGCGCCCGGCCCGATCGAGTCGCGCCAGTCGTGCGGCAGCAGGTGGTCGAGCACGTCGTCCACGGTGACGGCGCCCAGCAGGTGCCCGCCCTCGTCGACGACGGGTGCCGCGACGATGTTGTACGTGGCCAGGTAGCCGGTCAGCTCCGGCAGCGGGGTGTCCGGCGCGATCGGCTGGAGGTCGGTGTCGACGATCGAGCCGACGAGGGTGAACGGCGGGTCGCGCAGCAGCCGTTGGAAGTGCACGACGCCCAGGTAGCGGCCGGTGGGGGTCTCGTCGGGCGGCCGGCACACGTACACCTGCGCGGCGAGCGGCGCGGACAGGTCCGCGACCCGTACGCGGGCCAGCGCGTACGCCACCGTGGCGTCCGGCCCGAGCACGATCGGCTCCGTGGTCATCATGCCGCCCGCGGTGTCCTCCTCGTACGACAGCAGGCGCCGTACGGGTGCCGCGTCCTTCGGCCGCATCAGCTCCAGCAGCCGTTCCCGTTCCTGCTCGGGCAGTTCGGACAGCAGGTCGGCGGCGTCGTCCGGGTCCATCGCCTCCAGGACGTCCGCGGCGCGCTCCTCCTGGAGACTGCCGAGGATCTCGACCTGGTCGTCCTCGGGCAGCTCCTCCAGCACGTCCGCCAGCCGGTCGTCGTGCAGTGCCGCCGCGACCTCGCCGCGCCGCTTGGGGGAGAAGTGGTGCAGCATGTTCGCCAGGTCGGCCGGGCGGACGTGCTCGAACGTGGCGAGGAGGTTGGCCGCGCCCTGGTCCGTCTCGTCCAGCGCGAAGCCGGTCACCGCGGACCACTCGACGGTGAGCGTCTCGCGGCGGCGGCGCAGCGTACGGCCGCCCTTGCGGACGAAGACCTTGTCGATCCGCCAGTCGCGCCGGGCGGGCAGCCGGATCAGCCCGACGTCCAGCACGGTGACCTCCTCGCCGGTCTCGACGAGGGTGACGCGGCGGTCCAGCAGTTCGCCCAGGACGAGGGTCTCGCCCGCGCGCTGCTCGAAGCGGCGCATGTTGAGCACGCCGGTGGTGACGACCTGGCCGGACTCGACGCCCGTCACCCGGGTAACCGGCAGGAACACGCGGTGGCGGCTGACCACCTCCACCACCAGGCCGAGCACGCTGGGCGGCTTCCCGCCGGGGCGCAGCAGCGCCACCACGTCGCGTACGCGGCCGACCTGGTCGCCGTTGGGGTCGAAGACCGCGACCCCGGAGAGGTGCGACACGAAGACCCGTGAGGAGCTCGCCGCCATCCGGCTGCCTCCTCACGTCCGTTCGTCCGCGCCGTGCGCGCGGTCCCGCGCGGTCGTTCCGGCGGGTGCAATGTCCGGTTCAGGCTAACGTGCACCGGCCCGGGGGTGCGGACCGGCACCGTCCGGGACGGCTCCCTGACGGACCGTCGGCCGGACCCCGGTAAGGTGCGGTCGTTCCCGCTTCGCCCACCCGCCGAACCGCAGGAGGAAGCCGACGTGACTGTACGCGTTCGCACGCGACGTGACACAGCTGTGGCGGGGGCCTTGTGCGTGGGACTGGCGGCGGTCCTCACGGCGTGCGGCGGCGAGGACGAGGGGCCCAAGGGGTCGAACGGGGTGGACGGACTGTCCGCGCCGAAGATCGAGAAGAAGACGCGGGCGGCGGTCGAACGGGCCCGGTCCGTACGGCTGTCGGGGACGGTCGTCAGCAAGGGGCAGACGTACCGCCTGGAGATGCGGCTCAAGCAGAACGGCGGCGTCGGCGAGGTGTCCAGCAAGGGCGGCGACACGTTCGAGCTGATGCGCGTCGACAAGGACCTGTACCTGAAGGCCGACTCCGAGTTCTGGGCGCACAAGGAGCAGGGCGACGACGCGAAGCCGTCGGAGGCGGACGTGGCGGCCGCCGGCAAGCTGGAGGGCAAGTACGTCAAGGTGCCGCACGAGGACCCGGCGTACGAGCAGTTGAGCGTCTTCACCGACATGCGCGTCATGCTCGACGGGCTGCTGACCCTCGACGGCGAACGCGACACCGGCGACCACGGCGAGGTCGACGGGACCGCCACGCTGCAACTGCGGGCGGGCGAGGGCAAGGGCGGCATGTTCGAGGTCGCCCTGGACGGCACCCCGTACCCGCTGCGGCTCGAACGGGGCGGCTCGGCGGGCACGGTGCGGCTCGACGACTGGAACAAGAGCTTCGCGCTGAGCGCGCCGAAGGAGGAGCAGGTCGTCGACTACGGCGAGGCGGTCTCCCCGGAGGGCTCGTCGGACGGTTCGTCGGGCCGCTGAGCCGCCGTCGCCGTACGGGTACGGGCGGGCCGTACGGCGTACGCCGGGCCGCGCCGAACGCCCCGGCGTTCAGCCCCGCGTCGCGCGCCGCTTCCGGCCGAACAGCAGGCGCGGCAGCGCCGCCGGGGCCGGGCGGCGCGTCGTCGCCGGGGTCGGCAGCGGCGCCGCCGCGTGCGACCCGTCCGGCATCGCGCCGGGGCGCTCGCCGGGCGCCCCCGCCGTCTCCAGCCGCAGCACCCGGCACTCGCGCGCCCAGCGGTCCGTGACGGTGTCCGCGTCCGGCGCGTTGAGCCGCTTGCCCTTCAACTCCTCGACGGCCGCCGTCCACCGTTCGCCGCCGGGCTCCAGCACCGCGACCCGTACCGGCCAGGCGACCAGCCGTCCGCCCTTGTCCTTGCTGCGCGCCGTCACCGTCGCCGCGGCGCCGTCGGTGAGCCCGAGGTCGTCCAGCGGCTGCTCCAGCGGCCCGTCACCGACGAGGCACACGGCGCCCTCGTGCCACACGTGCCACAGCGCGCGGGCCGGTCCCACGGGGCCGCGCACCCACAGCAGCCCCGACTTCTTCGCGGCCTCCTCGACGAGGGCGCGGTCGGCGGTTCCGGGCGTCCCGGACGGGTCCTGCGGCGGCTGCTGGGCGGTCATGGGGGCAGGCTACAGCCAGCCGTTGCGCTTGAATCCCCGGTGGATGGCGACGCAGATCACGGCGGTGAGCGCGAGGACGGACGGGTAGCCGTACGTCCACTCCGTCTCCGGCATGTGCTCGAAGTTCATGCCGTAGATGCCCGCGATCATCGTGGGCACGGCGAAGATCGCGGCCCACGAGGTGATCTTCCGCATGTCCTCGTTCTGGGCGACGGTGGCCTGCGCCAGGTTCGCCTGGAGGATGGAGTTGAGGAGGTCGTCGAAGGCGAGGACCTGCTCGTTCACGCGGGTCAGGTGGTCGGCCACGTCCCGGAAGTAGTTCTGGATGTCCGGGTCCACCAGTCGTACGGGACGCTCCGCGAGCAGCTGCATCGGCCGCAGCAGGGGGGAGACGGCGCGCTTGAACTCCAGCACCTCGCGCTTGAGTTGGTAGATCCGGCCCGCGTCGCCGCCGCGTCGCCGCTGCACCGCGCTGTCCGAGAAGACCTCGATCTCGACCTCGTCGATGTCGTCCTGCACGGCGTCCGCCACCGCCAGGTAGCCGTCCACCGTCTGGTCCGCGATGGCGTGCAGCACCGCCGAGGGGCCCTTGGCCAGCAGCTCCGGGTCGCTCTCCAGCCGGTGCCGCAGCGCCCGCAGGGAGCCCTGGCCGCCGTGCCGGACCGTGATGACGTAGTCCCGGCCGGTGAAGCACATCACCTCGCCGGTCTCCACGACCTCGCTGGTGGCGGTGAGTTCGGCGTGCTCGACGTAGTGGATGGTCTTGAAGACGGTGAAGAGGCTGTCGTCGTAGCGCTCCAGCTTCGGCCGCTGGTGCGCGTGGACCGCGTCCTCGACGGCCAGCGGGTGCAGCCCGTACTCCTGGGCGATGCCGGAGAACTCCTGCTCCGTGGGCTCGTGCAGCCCGATCCACACGAACTCGCCGTCCCCGGCGCCGGACCGCACGATGCGCAGCGCCTCCGCCGGGTTGAGCTGGTTCTCCTCGCGGCACCCGTCGCGGTAGACGGCGCAGTCCACGACGGCGCTGGCGGCCGGGGTGCGGGTGTTGTCGTAGGCGTACGACGTGTGGCCGCCCCGGCGGAGGAGGGCGGGGCGTACGGCGGCGCGCAGGTCTCGGATCATCGACATGCTGGCTCCTTGGGGGATGCCGAGCCGTCGGCGGCAGGCGCAACGCTGCCCGGAATGGGGACCTACGGTCCGGCGGTCCCCGTACGGGACACGGCCGGAGGTCTGCAAAGCGGGCACCGCGCGAGGCCGCGCTGACGGCGTTCGCTGACGGTGGGAAGGGGAGCGGAACGTGGGCGCTCCTCCGTCGTACGCACTCCCGGCGGACCCGCGACGTCACCGCTCAGCGGTTCAGCGGTGGGAAGGGGCCTCAGACGCGGGGGCGTGGGTGCCTGGCGGAGGAACCGTCGGTACTGCACGGTCGACTCGGATCCATGCGCCCCACCTCCTCCAGCCGGTCCCCCGTGGGGGACGATCACGCGGCTCTGGCCGACGGCCCACGCTAGCACCCACGGGACGCCGCCCGGACCAGACAGGGGCCGGGCGGGCCGCAGTTTGCCGACTGCTTACGCGCTCTATGCTCGCTCGTATGGTGGACGTCCTGCAACGCGCCGAATCCCGGCTGCGTACGGCGCTCGGTGAGCCCGACGCGCGCGCCGCGGTGACCTTCCTGGGCACCGAACGCATCGAGGTGCTGCGCTTCGGCGCGGGCGGGCCGGAGGCCGTCGTACGGTACGCGACGCTCGGCATGTCCGCCGCCCCGATGGCCGACCCCGCCGCGCTCCTCGCGGACCCCGAACGGGGGCCGCGCGCCGAGCTGTTGCTGTCCCTGCGGTCCGGCCGGGTGCCCGCGGGCACCCTGGACAAGGTGCTGCGTCCGCTCGCCGTGCTCGCCGCGTCGCCCCAGGTCGAGGGCGTCGTCGTGGCCCCGGGCGCGTCGCTCGACGTGGGCGAACCGCTGTGGCCCGGCGCCGGGTTCACCTCCGTGCTGGTCGCCGAGGGCGGCGGGCTGGTGCCGGACCTGGAGCCGGACGGGGCGCGGGAGGCCGTACGGTTCCTGCCGCTGCTGCCGATGGCGCCGACCGAGGCGGCGTGGAAGCGGGTGCACGGCGCGGCCGCGCTGGAGGAACGCTGGCTGCGCCACGGCACCGACCTGCGCGATCCCCTGCGCGGGCCGGTCCCGTTGGGCGACTGACCGGCCGTCAGGCGGTGGAGGCGGCGGGCGCGGGCGCCCGTCCGGCGCGGTCCGCGCGCGGCTCCCCGGCGTCTCCGGCGCCGTGCCGCAGCGCGTCCCGGCGCGCCCACACGATCGCCGCGCCGGTCACGGCGGCCACCGCGGCGACCACGAACGGCACGTGCGTGTCCGTCCACTCCGCGAGCTTCGGCGCCAGGTAGGGGGCCGCCGCGGCGGCGAACCACCGTACGAAGTTGTAGCCCGCGCTGGCCACCGGCCGCGGGCTGTCCGAGACGCCGAGCGCCAGCTCCGTGAACACCGTGTTGTTGACCCCGATGAACGCCCCCGACAGCACCGTCCCCGCGACGGCCGCCGCGTGCCCGCCGTACCCGAGCACCAGCAGGTCGGCCGCGAGCAGCAGCAGCGAGCCGCCGAGCACCCGCAGCGAGCCGAAACGGCGCTGGAGCCGGGGCGCGACGAGCACGGAGAAGACGGCGAGCAGCAGGCCCCAGCCGAAGAAGACGGCGCCGGAGCGGTACGGCGACATGTGCAGCACGAACGGCGTGAAGGCGAGCACCGTGAAGAAGGCGTAGTTGTAGCAGAACGCCGCCGCCGCGGTCGACGCCAGCCCGCCGTGCCCCAGCGCCCGCAGCGGGTCGAGCAGCCCCGTCTTCCGCGCGGGCGGCGGCTGTTCGCGCAGGAACGCGGCGATGGCGGCGAAGCCGACGGCCATCAGGACGGCGGTGCCGAAGAACGGGTAGCGCCAGTTCAGGTCGCCCAGTACGGCGCCGACCAGCGGGCCGCAGGCCATGCCGAGGCCGAGGGCCGACTCGTACAGCAGGATCGCCGCCGCGCTCCCGCCGGACGCGGCGCCGACGATGACGGCCAGGGACGTGGAGACGAACAGCGCGTTCCCCAGGCCCCAGCCCGTACGGAAGCCGACCAGCTCGTCCACCGACCCGGCCGTCCCGGACAGCGCGGCGAAGACGACGACGAGCGCGAGGCCCGCGAGGAGCGTCCGGCGCCCGCCGATCCGGCTGGACACGAAGCCGGTGAACAGCATGGCCACGGCCGTGACCAGGAAGTACGAGGTGAACAGCAGCGACACCTCGCTCGGTGACGCCGCCAGGCCCGCCGCGATGGACGGCAGGATCGGGTCGACGAGGCCGATGCCCATGAACGCGACGACCGCCGCCCCCGCCGTCGCCCAGACCGCCTTCGGCTGGCGCAGGATGCCGCCGCCGTCGTCTCCGCCGTTCCCGGTCCCGTTCCCGCCGTCGGTGCGGTCTCCGTCGTACGGGTCGTACGGGTCGTGCGCGTCCGCCATGTCGTCCTTCCCCTCTCCGCCTCGCGCGGTGTCCGCTCCGCATATTAGGTTAGGCATGCTAATTAATGCAAGCTACATCTATCCCGGGAGGGTGCTTTCGGGCGCCTCGGAAGAGGGTCGGCGGGTGATCGTCCTTGACGCCGTGGCGGCCTGGTAGGAACGTGGTGCTTCATGAGGGGCGAACCGAGTTGCCCGAAATGTGGTGGCCGGGTCCGGGCGCCCGGTCTCTTCGCGGACACCTGGCAGTGCGACGCGCACGGCAGCGTCCACCCGCTGCAACCGGTGATACCGCCCAGCGTCGAAGCGCTCGCCGTCGTCGTCGGCCGGACCCGGGTCCCCGTGTGGATGCCCTGGCCGCTGCCCGTCGGCTGGCTGTTCTCCGGCGTCGCCTGCGCGGGCGACGACCGCAACGGCGGCCGCGCCACCGTCGTCGCCTGCTCCGGACCGGGACCGCTCGGCGGCCCCGGCGAGCTGCTGCTCGTCGCCGAGGAGCTGGGCGTCGGCCTCGGCGCCCGCTACGCCGGGATCGACGGCCCCGACCCAGGCCCGTACATGTGCGTCGACAAGCCCCCGCAGGCCAAGGTCCTCGCCGCCGGGCGCCCCACCCCGCTCTGGCACGTCGGGGACGCCCCCGCCGACCGCGCCGTCTTCGCCGGCGAGGCGCGCGGCCTGTGGCTGTGGGCCATCGTCTGGCCGGAGCAGTCCGGGCTGCTGCTCTACGACGAACTGGTCCTCACCGACCTGCGGGACGCCGGAGCCGAGGTCGACCTGCTGCCGCTGGGCGCCCTGTCGCCCCGCATCCTCGCCTAGGACATCGCCCAGACCGGCGGGCGCGTCCCCGCCCGCCGGTAGGGTGGGCCGCGACCGTCGCCGCCTGCCCCGCTGGAGCGCCGCCCGTGCGTATTGACCTGCACACCCACTCCGCCGCGTCCGACGGCACCGACTCCCCGGGCGAACTCGTACGCAACGCCGCCGCCGCGGGCCTCGACGTCGTCGGCCTCACCGACCACGACACCGTCGCGGGCCACGACGAGGCCGCGGCGGCGCTGCCCACCGGGCTCACCCTCGTCACCGGCGCCGAGCTGTCCTGCCGTTACGAGGGCATCAGCCTGCACATGCTCGCGTACCTCTTCGACCCCGCCGAGCCCGAGCTGGCCCGCGAACGCGAGCTGGTGCGCGACGACCGGGTGCCGCGGGCGCGCGGCATGGTCGGGAAGCTGCGGGAGCTGGGCGTGCCGGTCACCTGGGAGCGGGTCGCGGAGATCGCGGGCGACGGCGCCGTCGGCAGGCCGCACATCGCCACGGCGATGGTCGAACTGGGCGTCGTGGACAGCGTCTCCGACGCCTTCACCAGCGAGTGGATCGCCAACGACGGGCGGGCTTACGTGGACAAGCACGAGCTGGACCCGTTCCTCGCCGTCCGCCTCATCAAGGGCGCCGGGGGCGTCGCGGTCTTCGCGCACCCGCTCGCGGTCAAGCGCGGCGAGTGCGTGCCCGAGTCCGTCCTGGCCGAGCTGGCCGCCGCCGGACTCGACGGACTGGAGGCGGACCACATGGACCACGAGCCCGCCACCCGCACCCGGCTGCACGGCATGGCCGCGGACCTCGGCCTGTTCGCCACCGGCTCCAGCGACTACCACGGCAGCCGCAAGGACGTCGCGCTCGGCGCGCACACCACGTCCCCGGAGGCGTACGAGCGGCTCGTCGCGCGGGCGACGGGCGCGAAGCCGATCACGGGCTGAGCCCCCGGGCGGGCCGCCTCACCGGCCGGTGCGTCACCGCCCGGTGCGCGCCGCCGCCTCCCAGCCGCGCACCAGCGCGTGCGCGGTCTCCGACGGCCGGTCCACGTTCGGCGAGTGCTCGGCGCCCGCGACGACCGTACGGCGCGCGCCCAGCCGTACGGCCATGTCGTCCAGCCAGTCCACCGGCCACACGTAGTCCGCCTCCCCGGACAGCACGTGCACCGGCAGGTCCAGCGCGGCCAGTTCCGCGACCCGGTCCGGCTCGTCGAGCAGCTGCCGGGCGGCCGCCGTCACCTGCTGCGGCGCGGTGTTGATCCAGCGGCGGTGCAGGAACTCCCGTACGGCGGGCGGCGTCCGTTCGTCGGCGGCCTCCGGCGGGTCCAGCTCGCGCATCGCCTGCCAGACGGCCTCCATGTCCAGCACGGCCAGCCCGGCGACCAGCAGCTCCAGCCGCTCCCGCTGGGCCCGGCAGACGGCCGCCGGACCACTGCTCAGCAGCGTCAGCGACGCGGCGCGGGAGGCGTCGCGGAGCATGGCCGCCCGCGAGATCTGGCCGCCCAGCGAGTGCCCCACGAGATGCACCCGGTCGCCCTCGCCCACGGCGGCCAGCAGCGCCAGCACGTCCGAGGCCAGCTCGTCCTGCCCGTACGCGGCCTCGTCGGACGGCCCGGGGGACTCGTGCTGGCCGCGCCCGTCGACGGCCACGACCCGGTAACCGGCGTCGGCCAGCGGGGTCAGCAACGCGATGAAGTCCTCCTTGCTGCCGGTGAAACCGGGCAGCAGCAGGGCCGTACCGTGCCGGGCGCTCCCGGCCTCGTGCGCGGCGAACTCGCCGCGCTCCGTCACCAGCGGGAACGCGCGGGCACCGGCCGGGAGGTCGACGTTCGGCGGCTTGCTCATGCGAGGACGCTACTGCCCGCGCGCCCCGCCCCCGCACGCGCCCCCGGGCACGCGGCCCGTACGCGCGCCCCGTCCCGTACGCACCGGCCAACACCCCCGTACGCACGACCGCGCCCGCCGTGCGCGGGGCACGACGGGCGCGGTGACGCTGCCAGGGGTACGGCTAGGTGGTGTCCGGGGCTCAGCCCTCGGACGTCCCCGTCCCCGACTTGGGCCGGGACCGGCGCCGCCTGCGCGGCTTGCGCGCGGCCGACTCGTCGGACGGCGCGGACGCGTCGCCCTCCGCCGCGGGCGCCGCCTCGGCGGCCGCCTGCTGGCCGGTGCCGCCGCCGCCCGAGCGCGTACGCCGCCTGCGGCGCGGCGCGCGCGCCGGCGCCTCGCCGTCCGCCTGCGGACCGGCCGCTGCCTCGGCGGCCTGCCCCCCGGCGGTGTCCACGGCCGCGACCGCGTCACCCGGGGCGCCGTCCACGGACCTGCCACCGCGCGTACGGCGGCGCTCCCGCGGCGCACGCGTGCGCTTCGGCCGCTCCTCGGCGGCCTGCCGACGCCCGCGCGGCGCCCGCGAACCGGGCTCGCCCAGGTCCTCGACCTCCTCCGCCGACAGCCCGGCCCGGGTGCGCTCGGCGCGCGGCAGGATGCCCTTGGTGCCCGCGGGGATGCCCAGCGCCTCGTAGAAGTGCGGGGACGTGGAGTACGTCTCCTCCGGGTCGTTGAAGTCCAGCTCCAGCGCCTTGTTGATCAGCTGCCAGCGCGGGATGTCGTCCCAGTCGACCAGGGTGACGGCCGTGCCGTACCCGCCCGCGCGGCCCGTACGGCCGATGCGGTGCAGATACGCCTTCTCGTCCTCGGGCGTCTGGTAGTTGACGACGTGCGTCACGCCGGAGACGTCGATGCCGCGCGCGGCGACGTCCGTGCACACCAGCACGTCCACCTTGCCGTTGCGGAACGCGCGCAGCGCCTGCTCGCGCGCCCCCTGGCCGAGGTCGCCGTGCACGGCACCGGCCGCGAAGCCGCGCCGTACGAGCTGCTCGGCGGTGTCCGCCGCGGTCCGCTTCGTCCGGCAGAACACCATCACCAGGCCACGGCCGTCGGCCTGGAGGATGCGGGCGAGCATCTCGGCCTTGTCCATGTTGTGCGCGCGGAACACGTGCTGCGTGGTGTTCGCCACGGTCTGGCCCGCGTCGTCCGGCTCGGAGGCGCGGATGTGCGTGGGCTGGCTCATGTAGCGCCGGGCGAGCGAGATGACCTGACCCGGCATGGTGGCCGAGAACAGCATCGTCTGACGCTTCACCGGCAGCAGCTGGATGATCTTCTCGACGTCCGGCAGGAAGCCCAGGTCCAGCATCTCGTCGGCCTCGTCGAGGACCAGCGACCGGACGTGGGACAGGTCCAGCTTCCGCTGGCCCGCCAGGTCGAGCAGGCGGCCGGGGGTGCCGACGACGACGTCGACGCCCTTCTTCAACGCCTCGACCTGCGGCTCGTAGGCGCGGCCGCCGTAGATGGACAGCACGCGGACGTTGCGCACCTTGCCCGCGGTCTGGAGGTCGTTGGTCACCTGCTGGCACAGCTCACGCGTCGGTACGACGACGAGCGCCTGCGGGGCGTCGGTCATCCGGTCGGGTCCGGCGCGGCCGGACTCGACGTCGGCGGGCACGGTGACGGCCTCCAGCAGCGGCAGCCCGAAGCCCAGCGTCTTGCCGGTGCCGGTCTTGGCCTGGCCGATGACGTCGCTGCCCGCGAGTGCGACGGGGAGGGTCATCTCCTGGATGGGGAAGGGGACGGTGATGCCGACGGCTTCGAGGGCCTCGGCTGTCTCGGAAAGGATTCCGAGCTCTCGGAACGTGGTGGACAGGATGCTTGTCCTCTTCTGTGTGACGCGGAACGGGGCGTCGTAGGGGACCTGGTCCCCAGCGGAGCGAGGGCGGGTCGTACCGCACCGGACGGCGGATCGGCCTTCTCGGCCTCGGTCCGCCAGTCGGTGCGGGACCACAAGCTCTCGCTCTAGCGCCCGTATCGCGCGAGCGGCCCCTCGTTGCCGCGGTCCGTGCGGGGAGCACGGGCCCGGCGGAGGGCTTTCGGGTCGGAGCCGATCGGGCCACCGACCGGGCATCCGCATATGCGTGGAGCCCACCGACATCAGGTGGGCCGATATCACTGTACCCCGGATACGCGCATGTGTACCGGGGCGATTGTTGTGTACGAGTTCCGTGGGGCGGTCCGGCAGCCGGAACAGGGCCTCCCGACCCTGGTCGTGCGGGCTATCGTGCACGGCATGGAGACGTCTGACACAACCCCCGACACCGCGGCGGCAGCCGACGACGACAGCAGCGGCGAGACCGGCGGGATCGCCGCCCAGGACTGGGCGGAGGCGTCCGCCGACCCGCAGTACCGCGCCGCGGTCGTCGACCTGCTCGGCGCGCTGGCGTACGGCGAGCTGGCCGCCTTCGAGCGGCTGGCCGAGGACGCCAAGCTCGCGCCCTCGCTCGCCGACAAGGCGCAGCTGGCGTCGATGGCGTCCGCGGAGTTCCAGCACTTCGACCGGCTGCGCGAGCGGCTGGCGGACATCGACGAGGACCCGACGGAGGCCATGCGGCCGTTCGCGAAGCCGCTCGACGAGTTCCACCGCCAGACCGCGCCCTCGGACTGGCTGGAGGGTCTGATCAAGGCGTACGTGGGCGACTCGATCGCCTCGGACTTCTACCGCGAGGTGGCCGTACGGCTCGACAGCGACACCCGCGCGCTCGTCCTCGGCGTCCTCGACGACACGGGTCACTCCAGCTTCGCCGTCGAGAAGGTGCGCGCCGCGATCGAGGCCGACCCGCGGGTCGGCGGGCGGCTCGCCCTGTGGGCGCGGCGGCTGATGGGAGAGGCCCTGTCGCAGGCCCAGCGGGTGGTCGCGGACCGGGACGCGCTGTCGACGATGCTGGTCGGCGGCGTCGCGGACGGTTTCGACCTGGCGGAGGTCGGGCGGATGTTCTCGCGCATCACGGAGGCGCACACGAAGCGGATGGCGGCGCTGGGGCTGGCGGCGTGACGCACGGCCGGTGACGTAGGGGGCGCGGCGTACGGGTCGTGCCGTACGGCCGGTGACACGGGACCCGTGGCGTACGGCGTACGGGAGGCCGGACGCGGGACGGCCGCCGCGGGTGGCGGCGGCCGAGGGCGGGTCCGGTGGCGGGTCAGGGGACGCGGGGTCGGGGCGCGACCTCCGGTCGGAAGGTGACGGGCGGCCGCACGTTCCCCAGCAGCAGCGAGAGGATGGCCGCGCTCACGGCGGCGGCGACGGACAGGGTCACCAGCGAGTGCCCGGTGCCCAGCACGATCCGGGTGATCACGCCGCCGAGCAGCGCGGCGGCGGTCCCGGTGCCCAGGACCAGCACCCGGTCGGGGAGCCGCGACGGCAGCCAGCGGACGGCCGCGAGCGCGAGGACGAGTCCGAGGACGGCGGAGCCGAGCGCTTCCCAGAACACGGGGCCTCCCAGAGGTGGTGTCGTGCGGTCGCTCCCGTACTCCCCGGGTGAAGAGAATGTGAAACGGCGGCCGCGGTGAATTCTCGGGTGTGTGCCCGGGAGTTCACCGCGGCCGCCGTCGGCTGCGGCGCGCGCCCCGCGAACAGGGGCGCACGGCAGGTCAGATGGCGCCGAAGCCCACCTTGCGGGCGGCCTGCTCGCCGATCTCGACGTACGCCACGCGGTCGGACGGCACCAGGACCTTCCGTCCGCGCTCGTCCTCGAGGCAGAGCACGGTGCCGTTCTTGCCGAGCGCCGTCTCCACCGCGCTCCGCACCTCGTCGGCGGTCTGCCCGCTCTCGATGACGATCTCGCGGGGCGCGTGCTGCACGCCGATCTTGACCTCCACGGCTATGTCCCTCCGAACGGTCAGTTGGGTGCGCGGCCAGCCGCGCGGTACGCAGCACAGATTAGCCCGCCCGCGTACCGCGGCGGCGCACGAGGCCGCATGCCAACAGCGAACACGACGCCCGGTGCCGGGGCCCTGCGAGGCGGGCGCTACTGGAGCGGGAACTCCGCGATGCCCCGCCACGACAGCGACGCGATCAGCCGCGCCGCCGCGTCGCGCGGGATGCGCTGGCCCGCGCCGAGCCAGTACCGCGCGGTGATCTGGGCCATCCCGCACAGGCCCACCGCCAGCAGCATCGCCTGCTCGTCGGGGAGCTTGGTGTCCTCGCTGATGACCTCGCTGACGGCCTTGGCGCAGTCGAGGCTGACCCGGTCGACCCGCTCCCGTACGGCGGGCTCGTTCGTCAGGTCGGACTCGAAGACCAGCCGGAAGGCGCCGCCCTCGTCCTCGACGTACGCGAAGTACGCGTCCATGGTCGCGCCGACGCGCAGCTTGTTGTCCGTGGTGGACGCCAACGCCGCGCGCACCGCGGCCAGCAGCGACTCGCAGTGCTGGTCGAGGAGGGCGAGATAGAGGTCGAGCTTGCCGGGGAAGTGCTGGTACAGCACCGGCTTGCTGACCCCGGCCCGGTCCGCGATGTCGTCCATGGCCGCCGCGTGGTAGCCCTGCGCGACGAAGACCGCCTGGGCGGCGCCCAGCAGCTGGTTGCGCCGCGCCCTGCGCGGCAGGCGCGTGCCGCGCGGGCGCGCTTCTGCTGTCGGCTCGGTCGCTGTCACGCTCGCCTCCCGGTACTTCCCCGGCGGAACCGGGGGACGTTCATCCTGCGCGCCGCGCGCGCCGAACCGTCATCGTACTTTTCGGTAACAGCGCTGTGCGTCCCGCGGGCGGAGAATTTCACCGGCTGGACGGAGAGCCGGACCGAGTCGTGCCGCTTTAACGGTATTCGTCCTCGTTCACCTCCACCTCCCGCGCCTGCTCGGCGGCGTCCGCGGGGTCCGCCTCCTCGCCGCCACGGGCGGTCAGCGGTGCCTCCCGCTGTCGGAGCGCGTGCGTGCGCTGCTCCGTGGTGTCCGCTTCGGGGGCTTCGAGGGCGATCTCGCCCGGTCCGTCCTCGCCGCCGTCCTCGCCGTCCTCGAAGGTGTCGGGGTCGGTCGGGTCCACGTTCATGTCGATCCCCTTCCGGGCCGGAGCCCTTCGTACGAGCGTACGAGCGTCCTCCGGCCGTCGCCAGCAGGTCGCCGGTCGTACGAATTCCCCCTCCGTGCGGCCGAACACGTGAGCCCGTACGTGATCGTCTCGTAACATTGCCCCATGTCGTCGACCGAGCAGCCCGACATCCAGGCCGCGATGCCCCCCGCGGTCCCTCCCACCAGCAGCGCGCGCGTCGGAGACGGCGAGTCGCTGCGCGCCGTGCGGCTGCCCGGCCTCACGCTCGGAGTGCGGTCCCGCGTCCCGAGACGGGACGGCTTGCCGCCCGCGCTGTACGTGCACGGGCTCGGCGGCTCCTCGCAGAACTGGTCGCTCCTGATGGAGCTGCTCGACGACACCGTCGACGGCGAGGCCGTCGACCTGCCGGGCTTCGGCGACTCCCCGCCCGCCGACGACGGGGACTACTCGGTGACGGGCCACGCCCGCGCCGTCATCCGCTACCTGGAGGCCGCCGACCGCGGCCCCGTGCACCTGCTGGGCAACTCGATGGGCGGCGCCGTCTCCACCCGCGTCGCCGCCGTACGCCCCGACCTCGTCCGTACGCTCACCCTCGTCTCGCCCGCGCTGCCCGAACTGCGGCCGCAGCGTACGGCCGTGCCCACCGCGCTCCTCGCGGTACCCGGCGTCGCCGGGCTGTTCGGGCGCCTCACCAAGGGCTGGACGGCGGAACGCCGCACGCGTGAGGTACTGGCGCTCTGTTACGGCGACCCCGGACGGGTGACACCGGAGGGCTTCGCGTTGGCGGTCGAGGAGTACGAACGGCGGCTCACGCTCCCGTACTTCTGGGACTCGCTGGCCGGTTCGGCGCGCGGCATCGTCAACGCGTACACGATGGGCGGCCAGCACTCCCTCTGGCGGCAGGCCGAGCGGGTGCTCGCGCCGACGCTGCTGGTGTACGGAGGGCGCGACCTGCTGGTGTCCTACCGGATGGCGCGCCGGGCGAACGCGGCCTTCCGCGACTCGCGGTTGCTGACCCTGCCGGAGTCCGGACACGTGGCGATGATGGAGTATCCCGAAGTGGTCGCGGGCGCCTTCCGCGAACTGCTCACCGAGACCGGCCGCGCGCCGGACGGGACCGCCGTGAACTCCGAGACCCTGACGAGGGGTGCCTAGTGGGACGCCACAGCCGTAAGCGCCGCGGCGGGGACGCCGGGAGCCCCGACGCGCCCGAGGGTGCCGCCGCCGAGGTGCCGCGGCAGCCGCCGCCGTCGGCACGACCGCCCGGTGGGCGGGGCGCGCCCGGCGCCGACGCGACGGGGACGCCCGCGCACGGGACGTCGCTGTTCGGCGGCCCCGCGGCCGGGCCGGGGCCCGGTACGCCGCCGCGCGGTGTGCCCGGCGTCGGCCCCGCCACCCGTGGCGGGCACCCGCAGCACCGCGAACCGGGCGGCGGCTGGGGCGCGTCGGGCGCGGGCCAGGGCCCGCCCACCGGCGGCGTGCCGCGGGTGTCGCCGCTGCCCGGCCGGGGGACGCCGAACCGGCCGTCCGGGCCCCGGCAGGAGTACCTCGACGCGTTCGACGCCCTGGACGACACGGGCGAGAACGTCTTCGCGGCGGGCGCCCCGCAGCGGAAACCGCAGCCCCGGCGGCCGTCGCAGCCACAGAAGCAGTCGCAGCAGCAGCCACCGGCGCGGGCGGGGCGCGAGGAGCCGGACCCCGGCCCCCCGGAGTTCGAACCCCCGGAGCCCGGCCACCCGTTGGACGACTTCCCGGTGAAGCCCCTGGCCGTACGGGAGCGGCGCGCGCCCGACGGGGACCGGGACGACGAGGACCGCGGCCCGGAGCCGGGCCCGGGAAGGCGCCCGCCGGACGACGACGAGCCGTACGCGCCCCTGGCGGTGGTCGACACGGGCGGTGGGAAGCCCGCCCGCAAGCGCACGTTCGCGGGGGTGGGCGCCGCGGCCGTCGCGACGGTGCTCGCGGTCGTCGTGGGCGGGCAGATCGTCAGCGGCTCGCACGACCGTGACACCCGGGCCGCGAGCCGCGACGTCGACCGCGGCAGGGGCGACGACGCCTCCCGCTCCGACGCGCGCCCCGGCCCCGCGCAGGGGCCCGCGAAGCCCGAGGCGCCGCTCACGTACGACGACAAGCTGGCCGCGGTGCTGCCGCTGGACGGGAAGCTGAAGGGGCCGGGCGACTTCACGGCCGTACCGGGCCGTCAGACCGGCGCCGAGGGCGGCCCGGTGATGCGCTACCGGGTCGACGTGGAGAAGGAACTCCCGCTCGACGGCGAGCTGTTCGCGCAGGCCGTGCACACCACCCTGAACGACGAACGGAGTTGGGCGCACGACGACGCCCGCAGCTTCGAGCGCGTGTCCTCCGGGCGGGCCGACTTCGTCATCACCCTGGCCAGCCCCGGCACGACCGCCGAGTGGTGCGCCAAGTCCGGCCTGGACACCCGCGAGCAGAACGTCTCCTGCGACTCCGCCGCGACCAACCGAGTCATGATCAACGCCTACCGCTGGGCGCAGGGTGCGAAGACCTTCGGGGACAAGCTGATGGGCGAGTACCGGCAGATGCTCATCAACCACGAGGTGGGCCACCGCCTCGGGCACGACCACGTGGGCTGCGAGAAGCGGGGCGAGGCCGCGCCCGTGATGATGCAGCAGACCAAGACGCTGACGACGGACGGCCGGACGTGCCGCCCGAACGCCTGGCCGTTCCCGCACGCGTAGCGGGCCCGGCGCGTACGGCGTGCGCGGCGCGCTCGGTACGCGGGGCGCGCGCGGCCCCGTCGCGTCGGCCCGCGCGCGGGGCGTACGGGCGCTCCCCTCGGCGCGCGTCCGGCCTCTAGCCGCCCGGAACGCCTCACCGCAGGGAAAGTCACGACCGTTCACCCCTTCTGGTGGCGCGACGGACAACCGTCCATCACTGTCGGGCGTCAGCCGCATACCGTCGGTCGCATCACACCACTGCGGAGCCCCGTCAGTGGCATGGACGACGACGGACCGGGGGTGCGCCCGTGCGCGTGGCACTGCTGACGGAGGGTGGTTACCCGTCTGCGCGTGGTGAGTCGGTGCTCTGGTGCGACCGGCTGCTGCGGGGACTGGACAGCCACGAGTTCGAGCTGTACGCGCTGACCCGCAGCGCCCGCCAGGAGCGGGCCGGTTGGTGCGACCTGCCGCGGAACGTCGCGCGGGTGTCCGTCGCCCCCCTGTGGGGCGGTGCCCCCGCGGCGGAGCCCGGCGGCGGGCGCGGCCTGGAGGGGCGGCGCGAACGGCGCCTGTTCGAGGCGCACTTCGGCGAGCTGGCCGCGGCCGTCTGCGCCGTCGGCCCCGACGACGGCTCCACGGCCCTGGCGGACCGTTTCGCCTCCGGCCTGTACGGCCTCGCCTCCCTCGCCCGGCAGCACGGCGGACTCCCCGCCGCGCTCCGCTCCGAACGGGCCGTCCGCATCCTGGAGTCCGCCTGCCGCGCGCCCGGCGCGCTGCGCTCCGCGCAGTCCGCGAAGGTGCCCGACCTGCTGGCCGTCGTGGACCGGCTGGAGCGCGCGCTGCGCCCGCTGTCGCTGGACTGGTACGGCGAGCCGGACGGCGACAGCGGCCTCGCCGCCGCCGACCTCTGCCACGCCGTGGGCGGCGGCACCGCAGCCCTCGCGGGGCTGCTGGCGGCCCGCGCGTACGGCACGCCGCTGCTCGTCACCGAGTACGGCGTGCGGTTGCGCGAGCACTACCTGGCGAGCGCCGCGGACGCCGTCGCGCCGTCCGCCGCGGGCGCTCCCGTACGTGCCCTGCTGGCGTCGTTCCAGGCCCGGTTGGCCCGCGAGACGTACACGCGGGCACAGCTGATCACCCCCGGCAACGCGCACGCCCGCCGCTGGCAGGAGCGCTTCGGCGCGCGCCGCGAGCGGCTGCGCACCGTGTACCCGGGGATGGACGCCACCCCCTTCGCGGGGGTCGTCGAGGAGACCGCGGACGCGGCGGCGCGCGGCGCGGGCGGCGGGGGCGGCACGCTGGTCTGGGTGGGGCGGATCGCCCCGGCGAAGGACCTGGTGGCGCTGCTGCACGCGTTCGCCGAGGTGCGGAAGGCCGTGCCGCGCGCGCGGCTGCGCATCGTGGACACCTCCGGCGCGCACGAGGCGGCCGCGAACGAATACGCGGCGCACTGCCGGGAGTTGGCCGGCCAGCTCTTCCCCGGCGGCGTCGCGGACGCCCGCGCCGGCCGTACGGCGGACGAGGCGGCGCACCGTACGGCCGACGGGCCGCGTACGGGCGCGGCGGAGCGGGCGGCGGAGCGGGCGCGTACGGCGGCCGGGCGCGCGGGCGGGCAGGCGCGCCCCGAGGAGGCGCCGGTCGTGTTCGACGCGGTCGGCGGTCCGGGGGTGCCGACGCTGGCGGACGCGTACGCGTCGGCGGGCGTGGTCGTCCTGTCGAGCCTTGTCGAGGGGTTCCCCGTCTCCCTGGTGGAGGCCATGTTCTGCGCGCGGGCGACGGTCTCGACGGACGCCGGAGCGGTGTGCGAGGTGATCGGCGGTACGGGGCTGGTCGTGCCGCAGCGCGATCCGCGCGCGCTGGCGGAGGCGTGCGTCGCGCTGCTGCGCGACCCCGCGCGCCGCGCGCGCCTGGGGGCGGCGGCCCGCGCGCGGGCGCTCGAACTCTTCACCGCCGAGCAGAACATCGAGGCGTTCCGCGCCATCTACCTGGAGCTGATGTCGCACTGCCCCGTGCGCCGCGACACCGCCGACGCGACCGGCGAGGACGGCACCCGCCACCCGCTGCCCTTCGCCCGCCCGGCCGAGGCGCACCTGCCCGGCCGCTGGGCGGGCACCACGCGCCCGCCCACGGGTGCCTCCGGCGGCCCCGCCGGGCACCACGCCGGGGGCCAGCGGCCGCCCGCGCGCACCGAACCGCAGCCGGGCGCCCCCCGCCCCGGCACCCCACCCACCTGGGCACGCCGTACGGGGCGCGCCGACGCCGTACGAGGCGCCGCGCCGCCGCGGGTGTCCGCCCGGCACGGAAAGGAGGACCCCAAGTGACCCCCCACGCACCTGGTTTCCCGCCCCCGCCCCCACCGCGGTCCGCCGAGTCCGCCGCGCCCGCCTCCGGTCCGCCTGTGGGGGGCGGCACGGAGGACGTCGGCGCGGCGGGCCCGACGGGCGACGCAGGCGGGTGGCGCGCGGGCCCGGAGGGCGCCCCCGCCCCCGCCCCCGACGCCGGGCCGCACGCGGACGGCGAGCGGCCCGGCGGGCCCGGTCCGGCGGCGTCGGCGCCGGTCAACCCCGGCGCCTGGGACGCCCGTTCGTGGGTGCTCCTGGACGGGCCCGAGCCGGAGCCGGGGCCGTTCGCGGCGCCCGCCGCGCCCGCGCCGCAGCCGTACGGCGAGCCGCCGCGCGTCCACGGCGTCGTGGGCGGTCGTGTGCCGCCCCGTACTGCCGGGGACGCGACGCACGTCCCCGTCCGTACGGCGCCCGCGGCGGACGGTCCGCCTCCGGCGGACGCGCCGACGCCGGACGCGCCGCGGGTCGTCTGGCCCGAGGCGGGGCAGGCCGACGACGTGGCGCCGCTGGACGCCGCGCGGGTGCCCGCCGTGGAGCAGACCGGGGTGACGAAGGGGCCGCGCCGCGACCGGCCCGTCGTGCCGGTGCCGTCCGCCGCGCCCCCGTCCGTGGCGGCCGACCCGCGCCCGGCGGACGGGCCGCCCGCCGAGGACGCCGTACGCCCGGACGCGCCCGGCGCGCACGACGAGCCGCACGTCCCCGACGACCCTGCCCCCGACGCCCCCGCCCCCGCCCCCGAGCCGCAGGCGCCCGACGGGTCGGGTCGCGACCCGCGCGGGCGGGTGTCCGCCGACCCGGTGCGCGCGCTGATGCGGCAGTACCGCGAGCTGTGCGAACGGGCCGTCGACCCGCTGGAGATCGCCGCCGGGCTGGAGGCGCGCGGCGTCACGGACCGTACGGCGGCCCGCTTCCGGCACCGCGACGTCTTCTCGCTCGCCGAGGAGCTGTACGCGCGCGTGCCCCACGCGGAGAGCACCGACGGCACCGACCACCCCGACGGCGAGGGCGGCGGCACCTCCGCCGGGCCCGCCACCCGCGCCCGCACCCGTACCGGCCGCGCCGCCCGCACCCGTACCGCCCGGCGCCGTACGGCCGCACCGTCCGCGCCCTCCGTACCCGCCGCGCGCGCGGCGGGCCGTCCGCCGCTGCGCCGCCGCGTCGCCGCCGCGCTCCGGCGGGCCGCCCTCCGGGTCGCCGTGCCGCTGCTGCCCGGGGTGTTGTGCTGCGCCGCGTTCGCGGCGCTCGCGCGCCCGGACCTGCCGGGCCCGGCCCGCCAGGGCGTCGCCGTACTGGGCACTGTCGCGGTGCTCGCCGCCCTGTGGTGGGCCGTACGGCCGCTCCTGCGCGACGCCGCGCACGCGTCCCCCGTACGGCACGGGCACGCGTACGCCCACGAGGACGGGCACGTGCACGGCGAGCCGCCCCGGACCCCGCTCCCCGTCGTGCCCGCACTCGCCCTCTGCGCGCTCCTCGGCTACGCCCTGCGCGGCGACTGGCTCCTGGCCGAACTCCTCGCGGGCGGCCCGCACCCCGGTGACGCGGCGCCCGCCGGAACGCGCCGGTCCGTGCCGATCGCCCTCGCGTGCGCCGTGGCGCCCGCCGTCTGGTGCGCGCGGTGGTTCGCGGCGCGCGCCCGGCGGCGGTTGGCGCGCAGCCGTACCCTCGCCGAGTTCGCGTCGGGGGTACGCCCGCTGCTCGCGGTCGCGGTCGCGGTGTTCGCGGCGCTGCTGCTCGCCGTGGAGTGCGCGGCGGGGCTCGTGGCGGACGGCGCGCTCCCACCCGCCGGTACGCAGGCCGCCACGGCCGCGCTCGGCGTGCTGCTGTTCGTCGCGCTGCTGCTCGCCGTGCACGGCTTCGCGCGCGCCGCCGTGGTCGGTACGGGCGCGGCCTGCGCGCTGGAGGCGCTGGCCCTGGGCGCCGTGCTCGCCGCCCGGCTGCCCGGCGCCGAGGCGCTGGACGTGCCGGTGGCGCGCACGGCGGGGGAGTGGGGGCCGTCCGCCGTGCCCGCCCTGCTCTGCGCCGCCGTCGCGCTCGCGCTGCTGGCGTACGCCGCCCGCGTGCTGACCGGCGCGTCCGCGCACCACGTACCGGCCGCGCACCCCGTACCGCGGGCGCACCCCGTACCGGCCGCGCCGCAGGGCCCGCCCGCGCACCCGACCCCGTTCGCGTACGACGGGACGGCCGCCCCCTGACCGCCGTCCCCGACACCCACCCCACGTCCCCCTTCCGCCCCGCCCGTCCCCGAACAGGCCCGTCCCGCACCACCGTTCGACCCACCGCCTGAGGAGCACACGCCCGATGACCGCTGAGCCGTCGCGGAGCGCGCAGGCCGCGCACCCGCCGTACCGCACCGCCGTTCCCGCCCACCCCCACCAGGAGGCCGCGCGATGAGAGTGCTGCTCCTCGGCGCCCACGGATACCTCGGCCGCTTCGTCGCCGACCGGCTGCTGGCCGACCCCGCCGTGACGCTCACCGCCCTGGGCCGGAGCGACGACTCCGACGTGCGGTTCGACCTGTCCACGGGCAGTCCCGGGGCGCTCACCCGGTTCCTCGACGCCGTGCACCCGGGCGTCGTCGTCAACTGCGCGGGCACCACCCGCGGCAGCGCCCGCGACCTCACCCGGCACAACACCGTCAGCGCGGCCACCGTCTGCGAGGCGCTGCGCCGCAGCGGCTGCGGGGCGCGGCTGGTGCACACGGGCTGCGCCTCCGAGTACGGCCCGTCGCCCGCCGGTTCGTCCACCGCGGAGGACTCGATGCCGCGCCCCGGCGGCCCGTACGGCGTGAGCAAGCTCGCCGCCACCGAACTGGTGCTGGGCTCCGGCCTGGACGCGGTGGTGCTGCGGGTGTTCTCGCCGGTCGGGCCCGGCACGCCCGCCGGTTCGCCGCTGGGCAGGCTCGCGGAGGCGATGCGGCGCGCGATCCAGCAGGGCGACAGCGAGCTGAAGCTGCCGGGCCTCGGCGTGCAGCGGGACTTCGTCGACGTACGGGACGTCGCGCGCGCGGTGCACGCCGCGTCCCTGTCGGCCGCGCAGGGGGTCGTCAACATCGGCACCGGCCGCTCCGTACGCCTCCGCGACGCCGCCTCCGTACTGGCCCGCGTCTCCGGCTACACCGGCGCCGTCCACGAACTGGACACGCAGGCGGCGGGCCTCACCGGCGGGGGTGGCGCCTACCCGTACCCGGACGGCTGCGGCAGCTGGCAGCAGGCGGACGTGCGCACCGCGCGCGACCGGCTCGGCTGGCGGCCCCGTATCGCGCTGGAGGAGTCGCTGGCCGACATCTGGATGGAGGCGGCGTGCCGCATGTGACGAAGCCGGGGTGCGCGCGCCCCGCGAGCGGCACGGAGGGCCGGCTCGGCCTCGGCGTCCCCGGCTACGCGCACCCGCTGCTGGCCCCGCTGGAGTGGGCCGAGCTGGCCCGCCCGGCGGCGCCGCTGCACTGGGCGGTGCTGGACGTGGCCCGCGGGCCCGGCGGCGGCCCCGACCCGGCCTGCCGGGAGGCGGCCGACCGGCTGCGCGCGCGGGGCCGCCCCGTCCTGGGGAACCTGGAACTGCGCGACGGCGCGCGCCCGTTCGGGGAACTGGTGTCGGACGCGCACCGCTTTCTCGACTGGTACGGGGTGGACGGCTTCTACCTGGCGCACTGCCCGTGCGCCCCCGCGCAGCTGGACGAGACGCGGCGCACGGCGACCACCCTGCGCGCCCTGAGCGACGACGGCCCGCTGGTCTTCGGGCACGGGCGGCACCCGTACCCGGGCTACGCCGACTGCGCCGACCAGCTGGTGACCTTCGCGGGCGGCTGGCCCGACTACCGCTGGTCGCAGGCGCCGGAGTGGACCGCCGCACTCCCGCCGGAGCGCTTCTGCCACCTCGTGCACGGGGTGTCCCGCACGCACCTGGACGAGGCGCTGCGCATCGCGCGTTGGCAGGGGGCGGGGACGGTGTGGTTCACGGACCGTTCCGCGGCGCGGGGCGCGGACCCGTGGGAGGGGCTGCCCGGCTACTGGGACGAAATCATCTCGCGCCTCGGACCAGGTGTCTCGGAATGAAAGAGCACGTGGCAGTGTTGAGCGAACACCCGAACGTCACCGACCACCCTTGTTGAGGTCTTCGTGTCGCTGCCACCCCTGGTCGAGCCGGCTCCCGAGCTCACCGTCGACGAGGTCCGCAGGTACTCCCGCCACCTGATCATCCCCGACGTCGGGATGGACGGGCAGAAGCGGCTCAAGAACGCCAAGGTGCTCTGCGTGGGCGCGGGCGGCCTGGGCTCGCCCGCGCTGATGTACATGGCGGCGGCGGGCATCGGGACGCTCGGCATCGTGGAGTTCGACGAGGTCGACGAGTCGAACCTGCAACGCCAGATCATCCACAGCCAGGCCGACATCGGCCGGTCGAAGGCGGCGTCCGCGAAGGACACGGTGCTCGGCATCAACCCGTACGTGGACGTGCGGCTGCACGAGGAGCGGCTCGACTCGTCGAACGTGCTGGACCTCTTCGCGCAGTACGACCTGATCGTCGACGGCACGGACAACTTCGCCACCCGCTACCTGGTCAACGACGCCTGCGTGCTGCTCGGCAAGCCGTACGTCTGGGGCTCCATCTACCGCTTCGACGGGCAGGCGTCCGTCTTCTGGAGCGAGCACGGCCCCTGCTACCGCTGCCTCTACCCCGAGCCCCCGCCCCCCGGCATGGTGCCCAGCTGCGCCGAGGGCGGCGTGCTCGGCGTGCTCTGCGCGTCCATCGGCTCGATCCAGGTCAACGAGGCCATCAAGGTCCTCGCGGGCATCGGTGACCCGCTGGTCGGCCGCCTGATGATCTACGACGCGCTGGAGATGACGTACCGGCAGGTCAAGGTCCGCAAGGACCCGGACTGCGCGATCTGCGGCGAGAACCCGACGGTCACCGAACTGATCGACTACGAGGCGTTCTGCGGCGTCGTCAGCGACGAGGCGCAGGAGGCCGCGGCCGGGTCCACGATCACTCCGAAGCAGCTCAAGGAGTGGATGGACGACGGCGAGGCCATCGACGTGATCGACGTGCGCGAGCCCAACGAGTACGAGATCGTCTCCATCCCCGGCGCCCGCCTGATCCCCAAGGACGGCTTCCTGATGGGCGACGCCCTCGGCGACCTGCCGCAGGACAAGCGGATCGTCCTGCACTGCAAGACGGGTGTCCGGTCCGCGGAAGTCCTCGCGGTGCTGAAGAACGCGGGCTTCTCGGACGCGGTGCACGTCGGCGGCGGCGTCATCGGCTGGGTGCACCAGATCGAGCCGGACAAGCCCGTCTACTGACCGGCTGATGGGCGGGCCTGCGGCGACTGCCGCAGGCCCGCTTTTTCGTGGGGGAGTGCCGCCGTCGTCGGTCGTTGTCGGCCGTCCGTGGCCCTCGTCGCACGGCCCACAGACGGCCCGGCTCGGTGGCGGCTCGTACGAGTGGGTGCGTGATGTGCGGGTGAGGCGTTCGGTTCGATCGAGGACCGCTGTTCGGCTTTGGGCGGTGCGGTCGGAGGCGAGGCCGGCGAGGGCGCGCGGCGGTCGTGTTGCCACTGCTCGGCTCTGCCGGGCCGTGCTCCCGGCCGCGGTCTTCTGGGTGGTGTGTGCGCTTGCCCACGGTGGTCACGGCTCGGCCCCGTCCGTCATCGTCCGCAGACGCAGGCCGGAAGGGTCGGGGACCGCGCACCCCCGTTCGGCGAGGAGCGTGCGTACTTCTGCGATCGCGCGGGTGAGGGTGGAGCGATCCACGCCGAACAGCGGGCCGAGCACCGCGTGCGGCAGGTCGTGCCGCAGATGGATCTCCGAGCCCCCTCCCCCGCACGGGTCCGGGCCGCGGTTCGAGGACGGCTGGGTCGCCGGGCTCCGTGACGTCGCCTGTCCTCGTCGGATGGCTCGCCCGGTGTCAGCGGGTTGCCACGGCCGCCAGGTCGAAGGTGCGCGGGGGGCCGGCGAGGGCCGCCTTGGCCTCGGCGCCGAGACTGTCGAGGATCTCGACCTCTCCTGCTTCGACGCCGTCCAGCGCGAGGCGCGCGAGGGCGGCCGGGTCGTTCATCACCTCGGCGGAGAACGTCAGTCCGGTGTCCTTCATGGCCTCGCGCAGCGTCGCGGTGCCGATGAGCCCGGGGACCAGTGCGGAGACGAGAGTCCCCTGGCCCGCCAACTCCAGCCGCACGCCGTTGGTCAGGCCCCACTGGGCGGACTTGGCGGCGGCCAGGGCGGTGTTCGCCTCGACGCTGGTCCAGGCCGTGAGCGACAGGACGTTGAGGATGGCGCCGCCGCCGTTCCTGGCCAGGACGGGAGCGAAGGCCCGGATCATGTCGAGGGTGCCGAAGAAATGGGTGTCGATCATCTGCCCGATCGCGGCGCGGTCACCGTTCATCAGGCTTGCCACGGCCGTGGAGGCGCCGTTGTTGATCAGGAGGTCGACGTCGGCGGCGGTCCGGCTGACGGCGTCGATGGAGTCTTGGTCGGTGATGTCGAGCGGCAGTACTCGGGCGCCGGGGACGTCGACGAGTTCCGGGCGGCGGGCGGTCGCGTAGACCTTGGCGCCGCGCCGCAGCAGTTCCTCGGTCAGATGGCGACCGAACCCCCGGTTCGCACCGGTGACGAGAGCAGTGGCGCCGTGGATGTGCATGGAAGATCCACTCGATTCTGTCGGGGTGACGAGCAAGAAAGATGACCGCATGGTCATAATCGAGCCTAGGCCGAAGATGACCGACTGGTCAACTTGCTAGGATGCCGTCATGCCTCCAGCAGCTCGTCCGGCTCGCGTCGATGCCGTCCGCAACCGCGCCGCGCTGCTGGCAGCAGCAGAGGCCGAGTTCGCGGAACGGGGCACCGACGCCTCGATCGCCGGCATAGCCCAGCGCGCGGGCGTGGCCAAGGGCACGGTCTTCCGTCACTTCGCCACGAAGGACGACCTGGTCGCGGCCGTGGCCAGTGATCGCTTCGCGCAGCTCGAAGCCGTCGCCCGGCGCCTCGCGGAGTCACCCGACCCTGGTGCGGCGCTACGGGAGTTCACGTCCGCGACCGCGGAGGTCCTGCAGCAGCAGGGCCTCACGTTCCTACGGGCGGCCAGCGAGTGCAGCCCCGTCGTCGCCGGAAGCCGCGACCGGCTGCTCGCGAGCGCCGACGTGCTGGTCGAGCGGGCGCGCCGGGACGGCATCGTGCGCGCCGATGTCACCGGGGCCGACGTCCTGCTGCTGACCTGCGCCACCGTCCACACCGCCGCGGCCGGGCCGGGCCCGGCCCCGGATCTGTGGCGGCGCTACCTGACCATCGTCGTCGACGGCCTGCGTCCCGAGAGCGCCAGCCCCCTGCCGGTCCCGGCCCCGCAACAGCCCTGAGACGTGTTCCGGAAGTCGCGTCGTCCGCCCCGCCCGTCCTGTCGCAGTGCTGACAGACCGTGGGCCGCTGACCTGCAAGGACGGTAGTGGTCTCCCCCGAGCAGCGAGAAGCGGGCTCGCGAGGCGATCGATCGCGCCTTCGGGAGCGGCCTCGATCCCGTAGACGGCCCACAGGCGGAACCGGGTGGCCGCCCCTCCCGCGTGCCGCCCCCCTGACACGGCGCGCCCGTTACAGCGCGCCCTTCCGCGTCAGCTGCGTGAACGAGATCCAGCCGGGCAGCACCGGCAGCCAGAACGTCATCAGCCGGAACAGCAGCACCGCCGGCGTCGCGATCTCCTTCGGGACGCCGAACGTGATCAGGCCCGCGATCAGCGCCGCCTCCACCGCGCCCAGACCGCCGGGGGTGGGCGCGGCCGAGCCCAGCGCGTTGCCCGCGAGGAAGACGACGGCGACGGTCGCGTAGCTCATCTCGTTCCAGCCGAAGGCCCGTACGGACGCGTCCAGGCACATCACGAACGCGATCGACAGCATCAGCGTGCCGCCCAGCCCCGACAGCAGCTGCTTCGGCCGCTGCACCACGTCCAGCATGCGCGGCACCACACCGGCGAACAGCGACCGCACGCGGTCGTACACGAACTTCCGCAGCGTCGGCACCGCCGTCACGATCAGCGCCAGTACCGCCGCCGTCAGCAGGCCCGCGATGACCGTACGGGACGGCGAGAACGTCGGCGTGTGCTCCGTACCGGTGAGGTAGCCGAAGACCATCAGCAGGATGACGTTGTTGGCGAGGCCGAACAGCTGCGACGCCCCGACGCTCGCCACCGCATGGCCGGGCCGTACGCCCGCCCGCTGGAGGAAGCGCGTGTTCAGCGCGACGCCGCCGATGGCCGCCGGGGCGACCAGCTTCACGAACGAGCCCGCGACCTGCGCCTGCACGGTGCGCAGGAACGACACCTTCTCCGGTACGAAGCCGAGCAGCGCCGTCGCCGCCGCCACGTAGGTCAACGAGGAGAACAGCAGTGCCGTCGCGACCCACTCCCACTGCGCCTGCGCCACCACCTCGTCGATCTGCACGTGGCTGAGCTGCGAGAAGAGGAAGTACGCGGCGAGCGCCCCGGCGATGAAGCTGACCAGGGTGCGCGGCTTGATGCGTTCCAGCCGGGCGGGCTCTATCGGGGCCTGCGGACGGATCAGCAGCACCTGCTGCCGGATCTGCACCAGCAGGTCCTCCTCGCGCGCCTCCTCCAACGCCTCGTCGATGGCCTTCTTCTGCGCCCGCTGCTCCGCGCGCAGCGACTTCCGGTCGCTCGCCGACGCGGCGAGCCCCTTCGCCTCCTTCTGCGCGCGCGACGCCTCCAGCACCGCGTCCCGTTCCCGCTGCGCGCGCTCCTTCGCGAGCTTCCGCAGCGTCGTACGGGTGCTGCGGCTGAGCGCGATCGGCTGGAGCAGCGGCAGGCTGTCCGCGATGGCGTCCGGGCCGAGGACGCCCACGGCCGCCGCGACGGCACGTTCGGCACCGGTCCGCAGCCCGAACGCGGTGAGCAGCTGCGCCACGTCCATCCGCAGCAGCAGGTCGCCCGCGGCGATCTCCCCGCCGCGCAGGTCGGTGAGGAAGACCGAGCCGGAACGATCCACCAGCAGCGCCTCGCCCGTCAGCCGCCGATGGGCGATGCGCCGCGACTGGAGCGCCGCGACCTGCCGCCAGGCGCGGTCCATCAGTTCGTCGGTGATCTCCTCGTCCCGGACCGAGTCGAGCTGGCGGCCGCCGATGTGCTCGTAGACCAGCATCACGGCGTCCGGGCCCAGTTCGGAGGTCGCGATGAGGCGCGGCGCGTTGGCACCGGCGGCGATCGCGGCGTACGCGAGGAGCGCCTCCTGCTCCAGCGCCTGCCGCAGCGACTGGAGGCTGCGGCGCTGGGTGAGGCTGCGCAGGGCGAGTCGGCGCCACACGCGGTAGAAGTACCCGTGCGCCTGCTGTTCCCGGTCGACGACGGTGACGTCGAGCGGCGGGCCGTCCTCCAGGGTGACGCGGTACGCGCGACCCCGGTCGTTGGTGTCGGCCTGCTCGGTGTCGGCCTCCTCCACGCGCAGCGCGCTCACCGGGTGGAAGCCGACGCGGCGCAGCCCGGCGAGCAGGGTCTGGCCGGTGGGCCGCACGTTGGGGGAGCCGACCGCGTACAGGGTGGCGTACGCCACGGTCCAGCCGATGAGGACGGTGACGAGGATCGAGAACGGCGTCGAGTAGCCCGCGATGAGCACCGCGAACGAGTCGAGCACCAGCACGCCCCACAGCAGCACCCGCCAGCGCGGGCGGCGGGCCATGCCGACGGCCGTCATGTAGGCGATGACGGGGGCGAGATAGCTGTGCACCGGGGTGGTGACGGAGCCGTCGGTGAGGGGTTTGGTGAGCGCGTCGTGGACGGAGCGGGGCGCGACCTCCGTCACCCACAGGTCGATGGAGAGGGACGTCCCGTGGGCGAGTACGGCGGCGAGGACGCCGTCCGCGATGCGCAGGCCGTCGCGTTTCACGAGCCGTTCGACGGCGAAGGCGACGGGGACGAGCAGCACGGCGACGCTGGAGGCGAGGCCGGTGATGCTGATCAGGAGGGCGGGCGCCTGCTCGGTGCCCTTCTTGACGTCGTCCTCCAGACCGGCCGTGGTGCCGTGCGCGAAGGCGGCGATGGTCAGCACGACGACGATACCGAGCAGGCCGAGGCCCATCCGCATCAGGTCCGAGGGGCGGTGCACCCGGGCGGGCAGCAGCGGTTCGTCGCTCTCGATGTGGTCGCCCCCGGAGGGGTCGCCGGGGGTGGTGGCGCGCGCGGGGGCGCCCTCGGCCCGGTCCGCGTCCCCGGTCCCGTCACCGGGGTCCGCGTCGGCCCCCGGGTGCTCCGCGGTGGCGGACGCGCCGACGGACGGGAGCGCCGCCGCCTGTTGAGGCTCGGCCCCCCGCCACGGCTCGGTCGCCGTCTCGTCCTGGTCTCGTATCACGTGTCACCGCCGGGAAGATGGTGGCACGCGAGTACGGCTACGGGGGACAAGGGGGCGCATTCCGGTAGCGCGAGATTGTTAACACCGCGCCGACGCTGTCGGTGGGGTACGGCAGCATGAGGGCCATGCGAGCAAGCGAGCGCCCGGAGACCGCCGGGCCGCCGGAGACCGCCGGTCCGCCGGAACTGCCCGAGTACGCGGAGCGGGTGCTGGACGTGGCCGAACGGGTCCCGCCGGGCCGCGTGCTGACGTACGGCGACGTCGCGGAGTGGCTGCGGGACGAGGACGAGGAGCGCGACCGGCGTGCCACCGGCGGGCCCCGGCAGGTGGGCCGGGTGCTGGCGCTGTACGGCGGCGCGGTGCCCTGGTGGCGTGTGGTGCGCTCCGACGGTGTGCTGCTCCCCGGGCAGGAGTTGGCGGCCATGGCGCGTTACCGCGCGGAGGGCACGCCCCTCCGCGGCGCCGGGCGCTCGGCGGAGGGGCACGTCCCGCGCGTCGACATGCGCCGGGCCCGGTGGGACGGCGTGGACGGATGACCAGCGGTTCGGCCTGCTCACAGGTACCAGCTTCCGTCATGTCCCCCGGAGCCAGCCACCGGTCCGCCCGTACGGGGGACGCGCGCGGGCGCGGGTGCCGGGCGCCCGCGCCGGGGGTCGGTGACCCGGGGGAGCCGCCGCGCCCCGTGTGCCCCCTGGCGTAGCGTCGGCACCGTCCGGCACCGCACCGCCCCGCGGGGGCCCGCCCCGGCGGTCTCCACCTCGTACGGCCCCACCTCGTACGGCCCCGCTCCGTACCGCCCCACCTCGTACGGCTCCACCGAGCAAGGCCCCGTCCCAAGGCGACCCACGTGAACAGCTCCCTCCCGACCACGACGCACCGGACCGCGCCACGGGCCGGTGCGTACCGTCTGGTGCGTACGCCCGTCGGGCCCGTGGAGCTCCCTGCCTTGGACGCACGCCAGCGTGCGGTGGTTGACCACCGGGCGGGGCCCCTGCTCGTCCTCGCCGGGCCCGGCACGGGCAAGACCACCACGCTCGTGGAGGCCGTCGCGGAACGCGTGCGCGGGGGCGCCGACCCGGAACGTGTCCTGGTGCTGACCTTCAGCCGCAAGGCCGCCGTCGAGCTGCGGGACCGGATGGCCGCGCGGATCGGCGGCCGGGGGGCGCCGCAGGCGTCGACGTTCCACTCGTACTGCTACGCGCTCGTACGGGCGCACCAGGACGCCGAGTTGTTCGCGGAACCGCTGCGGCTGCTGTCCGGGCCGGAGCAGGACCTGTACCTGCGCGAACTGCTCGCCGGGCAGCGGGAGCTGGCGGCCGGTGCCCGCGCGCGCGTCACCTGGCCCGACGACCTGCGCGCCTGCCTCACCACCCGCGGCTTCGCGGACGAGGTCCGCGCCGTTCTCGCGCGCAGCCGCGAACTGGGCCTGGGCCCGGACGCGTTGGGCGCCTTCGCGCGCCGTACGGGCCGTCCCGACTGGGCGGCCGCCGCGGACTTCTTCGCCGAGTACCTGGACGTGCTCGACGCGCAGGGCGTCCTCGACTACGCCGAACTCGTCCACCGCGCGGTGCTGCTGGCCGAGCGCGACGAGGTCGCGCGGAAGCTGCGGGCGGCGTACGACGCGGTGTACGTCGACGAGTACCAGGACACCGACCCGGCGCAGGTGCGGCTGCTGCGGGCGCTCGCGGGGGACGGGCGGACGCTGACGGCGTTCGGGGACCCGGACCAGTCGATCTACGCGTTCAGGGGCGCCGACGTGGGCGGCATCCTCGGCTTCCGTACGGACTTCCGCCGCCGCGACGGGCGCCCCGCGCGCGTGGAGGTGCTGGGCACCAACCGCCGCTCCGGCGCGGAACTGCTGCGCGCCACCCGTGAGATCACCCGCCGCATGCCGCTGACGCGCCTCCCCGCCGACGCCGTACGGGCGCACCGCGACCTGCGGCCGGTGCGCGGGGGCGGCGCGGTGGACGTCGTGACGTGCCCGACGCCGGGCGCCGAACTCGACACCGTCGCCGACGTGCTGCGCCGCGCGCACCTGGAGGACGGGGTGCCGTGGCGGGACATGGCGGTGCTGGTGCGCGCGGGGGGACGCACGATCCCGTCCGTACGGCGGGCGTTGACCACGGCGGGTGTGCCGCTGGCCGTCGACGGCGACGACGTGCCCCTGCGGCACGAACCGGCGGTGGCGCCGCTGCTGACCGCGTTGCGGGTGGCGGCACGGGAGGCGGCGACGGGGGAGGTGTCGGCGGGGGAGGCGTCGACGGAACAGGTGGTTCCGGAACGGGACGTCCCGCCCGCCGGGGCGGCGCCGCCCCTCGACACCGACACCGCGCTCACCCTGCTCACCTCGCCGCTCGGCGGCATGGACGCCGCCGACCTGCGCCGCCTCGGCCGCGCCCTGCGCGACGAGGAACGGGCCGCGGGCCACGCCGTACCGCGCCCCTCCGACACGCTGCTCGCCGAGGCGCTCACCGAACCGGAGCGCCTGGTCGCGCACGACCCCGCGTACGCGCGCGGAGCCCAGCGCCTCGGCCGCCTCCTGCGCGAGGCGCGCGACGTGCTCGCCGCGGGAGGCACCGCCGAGGAGGCGCTGTGGCGCCTCTGGGACGGCACCCCGTGGCCGCAGCGCCTGGAGCGCGCGGCGCTGCGCGGCGGCGCCGCCGGGCGCAACGCGGACCGCGACCTGGACGCCGTGTGCGCGCTGTTCGCCGTCGCGTCCCGCGCGGAGGAACGTACCGGCGGGCGGGGCGCGTTCAACTTCCTGGAGGAGGTCGACGCCCAGGACATCGCCGCCGACACGCTCGCCCCCCGCGCGGTGCGCCCCGACGCCGTACGGCTGATGACCGCGCACCGCGCCAAGGGCCTGGAGTGGCGGCTCGTCGTCGTCGCCGGGGTGCAGGAGGGCCTCTGGCCCGACCTGCGGCGCCGCGGTTCGCTGCTGGAGGCCGACCGCATCGGCCGCGACGGGCTGGCGGAGCCGCTCACCCCGGCCGCGCTGCTCGCGGAGGAGCGGCGGCTGTTCTACGTGGCGGCGACCCGCGCCCGGGAACGCCTCGTCGTGACGGCCGTACGGGCGCAGGCGGACGACGGCGACCAGCCGTCCCGCTTCCTCACCGAACTCGGCGTCGAGCCGCGCGCGGTGACCACCCGCCCGCGCCGCCCGCTCGCCGTGGCGCCGCTCGTCGCGGAACTGCGCGCCACCACCGTCGACCCCGCCGCCTCGCCCGCGCTGCGCGAGGCGGCGGCGGAACGGCTGGCGCGGCTGGCCGCGTTGCGCGACGACGACGGGTACGCGCTCGTGCCCGCGGCCCATCCGCAACGCTGGTGGGGCATGTACGAGCCGACCCGCTCGAAGGTGCCGCTGCGGGACCGGGACCAGCCGGTGGCGCTGTCCGGCAGCGCGCTGGAGCAGCTGGCGCACACCTGCTCGCTCCAGTGGTTCCTGGGCCGTGAGGTGCGCGCGGACGAACCGGCGGGCGCCGCCCAGGGCTTCGGGAACGTGCTGCACGTACTCGCGGACGAGGTCGCCTCCGGCGGGACGCCCGCCGACCTCGACGTGCTCATGGAACGTCTCGACTCCGTCTGGGACGGCCTCGCCTTCGACGCGCCGTGGCGGTCGCGGCAGGAGAAGGAGAGCGCCCGCGCCGCCCTCGAACGCTTCCTGCGCTGGCACGTGACCGCGCGCGGCGAGGGCCGCCGTACGGTCGGCAGCGAGCACGGCTTCGACGTGACGTTGGAGGCCGGGGAGTTCACCGTCCGCATCCGCGGCAGCATGGACCGGGTGGAGGGCGACGCGGCGGGACGCGCGTACGTCGTGGACTTCAAGACCGGCAAGGCCAAGCCCTCCGCCGCCGACGTCGCCGACCACCCGCAGCTCGCCGTCTACCAGCTGGCCGTACGCGAGGGGGCCGCCGACGAACTCTTCGACGGCGCGCGCCCGGAGCCCGGCGGCGCCGAACTGGTCCACCTGCGGCTCGGGGCCACCCGCAAGGAGGGCGGTGCCGAACTGCCCGCCGTGCAGCGGCAGGAGCCCCTGGACGGCGAGCGGGTCGCTGAGCTGCTGGCGACGGCGGCGGGCCGCGTCCTGGACGAGCGGTTCACCCCGGCCACCGGGGGGCACTGCGCGTTCTGCGCGTTCCGCGGGGCGTGTTCGGCGCAGCCGGAGGGGCGGCAGGTCGTCGAGTGACGCGGGCGGGGACCGTACGGGCGCACCGCACGGCGGGCCGCGCGCACCGTACGCCCGCGTCGCGCGCACCGTACGGACGCCACCCCCGCGCCGCCTGTCGGTGCCGGGAGTTAGCGTCTCCGGTGTGCCCGTACAGCTCAGCGATCCCGAACAGCTCAAGGAGCTGCTCGGCATCCCCTTCACCCCTGAGCAGACGGAGTGCATCACCGCGCCCCTCGCCCCGCAGGTCGTCGTCGCGGGCGCGGGCTCCGGCAAGACGACCGTCATGGCGGCCCGCGTCGTCTGGCTCGTCGGCACCGGGCAGGTCGCCCCGGACCGGGTGCTCGGCCTGACCTTCACCAACAAGGCCGCCGCCGAACTGGCCGAACGCGTCCGCTCCGCCCTCGTCCGCGCGGGCGTCACCGACCCCGACCCGGCCGACCCCGACCACGCGCCCGGCGAGCCGCAGATCCTCACGTACCACGCGTTCGCCGGGCGCCTCCTCAAGGAGCACGGCCTGCGGCTCGGCCTCGAACCGGGCGCGCGCCTCCTCGCGGACGCCACCCGCTTCCAGCTCGCGGCGGGCGTACTGGCGGCGGCGCCCGGCCCGTTCGAGGGCCTGCGGAACGGGCTGAGCACGCACGTACGCGACCTGCTCGCGCTCGACTCCGAACTCTCCGAGCACCTCGTACCGCCCGACCGGCTGCGCGCGTACGACGCCGGGCTGCTCGCGGAGCTGGCCGACGCGGAGCTGACCAACGACCAGCTGCGGAAGATCCCGCAGGCCGCGCTCGGCCGTACCGAACTGCTTGGCCTCGTCGAGGAGTACCGCGCCCGCAAACGCGAGCGCGACCGGCTCGACTTCGGTGACCAGATCGCGCTGTCCGCCCGGCTCGCGCGCGACGTGCCGGAGGTGGGGCGGCTGCTGCGGGAGGAGTTCGGGGTGGTGCTCCTCGACGAGTACCAGGACACGTCCGTCGCCCAACGCGTCCTGCTCGCGGGCCTCTTCGGCGCCCCCACCGGGCACCCCGTGACCGCCGTGGGCGACCCCTGCCAGGCCATCTACGGCTGGCGCGGCGCCTCCGTCGCCAACCTCGACGACTTCCCCGGCCACTTCCCGTACGCCGACGGCGCCCCCGCCCGCCGCCTCTCCCTCAGCGAGAACAGGCGCAGCGGCGGCCGCCTCCTCCGGCTCGCCAACGACCTCGCCGCCCCGCTGCGCGCCCGCCACGAGGGCGTACGGGCACTGCGCCCCGCGCCCGGCGCCGAGCACGACGGGCGCGTCCGCTGCGCGCTGCTGCCGACGCACGCCGAGGAGCTGACGTGGCTCGCGGACTCCGTCGCGCACCTCGTCCGTACGGGCACACCGCCCGGCGAGATCGCCGTACTGTGCCGTACGGGCGGCGACTTCGCCGAGATCCAGGGCGCGCTGGTGGCCCGCGAGGTCCCCGTCGAGGTCGTCGGACTGTCCGGGCTCGTGCACCTGCCGGAGGTCGCGGACCTGATCGCCATGTGCGAGGTGCTCCAGGACCCCACCGCGAACGCCCCCCTCGTCCGCCTCCTCATCGGCCCCCGCTGGCGGATCGGCCCCCGAGACCTGGCGCTCCTCGGGCGGCGCGCGCGGCTGCTCGTACGGCGCGCGCGCGACGGCGAGCAGGACCGCGAACGGCGGCTCGCGGCGGCCGTCGAGGGGGTGGACCCCACGGAGGTGGTGTCGCTGGCGGACGCGCTGGACACGTTCCTGGCGGGGGAGGGCACGGACGTCCCCGGTGCGCGGGACGCGCCGGGGGGCCGCGACGGCGGGTACGGGGACGAGCTGCCGTTCTCGGCGGACGCGCGGGTCCGGTTCGCCCGGTTCGCGGCGGAGATCCGGGACCTGCGGCGGTCGCTGGCCGACCCGCTGATGGACGTGCTGCACCGGGTGCTGGCCGTGACCGGCCTGGAGGTGGAGCTGTCCGCGTCCCCGCACGCCCTGGCGGCACGGCGGCGCGAGACGCTGCACGCGTTCCTGGACGTCGCCGCCGGATTCGCCGGGCTCGACGGCGAGGCCACGCTGCTGGCGTTCCTCGGCTTCCTGCGTACGGCCGCCCAGTACGAGAAGGGCCTCGACACCTCCCTGCCGGGCGGCGAGGACACGGTGAAGGTGCTCACCGCCCACAAGGCGAAGGGCCTGGAGTGGGACGTCGTGGCCACCCCCGGGCTGGTCGGCGGGCAGTTCCCCAGCGAGCAGGGCCGCGAGTCGTGGCTCAGCCGCCCCGGCGTCCTCCCGTACCCGCTGCGCGGCGACGCGGCCACGCTGCCCGCGGTCGAGGCGTGGACGGCGAAGGCCCGCAAGGAGTACGACACCGGGCTGCGCGACCACCAGGCCACCGAGGAGCTGCGGCTGGGCTACGTCGCGTTCACCCGCGCCCGTTCGCTGCTGCTCGGCTCCGGGCACTGGTGGGGGCCGAACCAGAAGCGGGCGCGCGGCCCGTCGGCGTTCCTGGAGGCGCTGCGCGCGCACTGCGAGGCCGACCCGGCGCACGGCGAGGTGGAGGCGTGGGCGGAGGCGCCCGCGCCGCACGAGTCGAACCCGGCGCTGGACGCGCCCGCCGAGGAGCGGGCCTGGCCGATGCCGCTGGACGGCGAGGCGCTGGCACGGCGGCGGTCGGCGGCGGCGCGGGTGCTGGCGCGGCTGGAGGAGGGCGCCGGTACGGACGGGGGCGCGGACACGGCGGCGGGTGCGGGGGCCGTACGCGCGGCCGGGCCCGCTCCGTCCGGGCTGACGCCGGAGGAGGCGCGGCTCACCGGCTCCTGGGACCGCGACCTGGACGCGCTCGCCGCCGAACTCCGCCGCGCCCGCGCCACCGTCCACGACGTGCCGCTGCCCGCGTCGCTCTCCGCCACCCAACTGCTGCGCCTGGCCGCCGACCCCGACGGTCTCGCCCGCGAACTCGCCCGCCCCATGCCACAACCGCCGCGGCCCGCCGCCGCGCGGCGCGGCACCCGCTTCCACGCCTGGGTCGAGTCCCGGTTCGAGGCCCTGCCCCTGCCGATGCTCGGCCCGGACGAACTCCCCGGCGCGGACGGGGAGTCGGCGGACACGCCCGCCGGGATCGAGGACGAGCGGGATCTGGCGGAGCTGAAGGAGGCGTTCGAGCGCACCGCGTACGCGCGCCGCACCCCGTACCGCGTGGAGGTCCCGTTCCAGCTGTCCCTCGGCGGCCGTACGGTCCGGGGCCGCATCGACGCCGTCTACCGGGCGGAGGGCGGCGGCGCGGGCGAGGGCGTCGCGTGGGAGATCGTCGACTGGAAGACGGGCCGCGGGCGGCACGCCGACCCGCTCCAACTGGCCGTCTACCGGCTCGCCTGGGCCGAGCGGCGGGGCGTGCCGCTGGAAGCGGTGGACGCCGCGTTCCTGTACGTGCGCACGGGGGAGCTGGTCCGCCCGGCGTCCCTGCCGGGGCGGGAGGAGCTGGCACGGCTGCTGCGGGAACCGGAACCGGAACCGGAACCGGGACCGGGACCGGGGGCGGGCGGCGGTCCGCCGCCGGAACGCGTACCGGGGCCGCGGCACGAACCCGCACCGGAACTGTGGCCCGCGGACGAGCGGGAACCGGACCCGTACGACGACCCCGGCCCGTACGGCGACCCGTACGGCGACCTCGACCCGTACGGCGACGGCGACCGGGGCCCGGACCCCGGCGAGCGGCCGGATGAGGGGGCCGCCGGGCAGGACGGTTAGGCTCGTGGCCATGAGCAGCCCACCGGACGGCGCCGTCCCGGCTCCCGTGGCCGCCGCCCGTACGCACGCCCGCCGCACCGTCGAAGAGCCGCACGCCCGTGGGCCCGTACCGCGTCACCCGCGAGGGTGGTTCGGCGCCGAGCGGGGGCCGGTCGTGGGCGCCGCGTGGTCCGGTACTGCTCGGGAACACCCCCGTACCGTCGGCCGACCCGCACCAGCGGCCGTACGACCGGCGGCGCCGACGACGAAGGGAATCGGGAAGACCACGTGACGACCTGGACCGACGACCGCAGTGCCGACCGGCCGATCATGCTGACCGGGGACGGCGGCATCGACCGCGCCGCCCACCACCGGCTGGACGAGGCGTGGCTGGCCGCGGCGTGGAGCCACCCGACGACACGCGTCTTCGTGGTCTCCGGCGGCCAGGTCCTCGTCGAGGACACGGCGGACGGCCGTACGGAACTGGTGACCATGGGCACGTTCGACGCCCCCATCACCGAGTCGCACCGCTACTTCCTGGGCATCGACGAGGACGGCGTACGCTACTTCGCGCTCCAGAAGGACTCCCTGCCCGGCCGCATGGACGAGGCCGCCCGCCCGGCCGGTCTGCGCGAGGCGGGCGGGCTGCTGTCCGAACGGGACGCCGGGCTCCTCGTACACGCCGTCGCCCTGGAGAACTGGCAGCGCCTGCACCGCTTCTGCTCCCGCTGCGGCGAACGTACGGTCATCGCCGCCGCCGGCCACATCCGCCGCTGCCCGGCCTGCGGCGCCGAGCACTACCCGCGCACCGACCCCGCCGTGATCATGCTGGTCACCGACCACGACGACCGGGCGCTGCTCGGCCGCCAGATGCACTGGCCGGAGGGGCGGTTCTCGACGCTCGCCGGATTCGTGGAGCCCGGCGAGTCCATCGAGCACGCCGTCGTCCGCGAGGTCGCGGAGGAGGCGGGCGTGACGATCGGGGACGTCGAGTACGTCGGCAGCCAGCCGTGGCCGTTCCCCTCCAGCCTGATGCTGGGCTTCATGGCGCACGCCACGTCGCCCGAGGTGCGGGTGGACGGGGACGAGATCGAGGAGGCGCGCTGGTTCTCCCGGGACGACCTGACGGCGGCGATCGCGTCGGGCGAGGTGCTGCCGCTGTCGGGCGTCTCGATCGGGGCACGCCTGGTGGAGCTGTGGTACGGCAAGCCGCTGCCGCGTCCGCGCTGAGGCCGCACGCCTGAACCGCCGCCGGGGGAGGCGCCGTCGACGCGTGCGCCTCCCCGTGGCGGCCGGACCGGTCGGTCGGGCGGACCGGTCCGTCGGACCGGCCGGTCAGACCGCGAGGGCGGCCTTCACCTGGGCCAGCGAGGGGTTCGTCATGGTGCTGGACTCGCCGCCGCTCTCGGGGACCACGAGCACGGTGGGCACGGTCTGGTTGCCGCCGTTGGCCTTCTCCACGAAGGCGGCGGACTCCGGGTCGTGCTCGATGTTGATCTCCGTGTACGCGATGCCCTCGCGGTCCATCTGACCCTTGAGGCGACGGCAGTAGCCGCACCAGGTGGTGCTGTACATGGTCACGGTTCCGGGCATGGCTGCTCGCGCTCCTTCGTGTGGTCGGCGATGGCAGAAGGGGAACGTGCGACCACCCGGAACCATTCCCGTTCCGGCGGCCGACCGCGTACGACCCGCCGCCGGAGCGTCCGCGCCGCCGGTACCGCCGCAGCGCGGACCCGCCCGTATTCGTACGAACAATCCACCCCGGCTGTGGACAACCGACCCGGGAGCCTCCGGGGACCTGACAGCATGGCGGGGTGACTGCAACAACGGACGCCACCCTCTTCCCCTCCGTCCCCGACCGGTCCGATCACGTCGAGCCGCCCCGCGACGCCGACGCCGTGCTGGACGGCCTCGACCCCGAGCAGCGGGCCGTCGCCACCGCTCTCCAGGGACCGGTGTGCGTGCTCGCGGGCGCGGGGACGGGCAAGACGCGCGCCATCACGCACCGCATCGCGTACGGGGTGCGGGCCGGGCTGCTGCCCCCGGCGAGCGTCCTCGCCGTCACCTTCACCAACCGCGCGGCGGGGGAGATGCGCGGGCGGCTGCGCCAGCTCGGCGCCACCGGCGTGCAGGCGCGCACGTTCCACTCGGCGGCGCTGCGCCAGCTCCAGTTCTTCTGGCCGCGAGCGGTCGGCGGTGAGCCGCCGCAGCTGCTGGAGCGCAAGATCCAGCTGGTGGCGGAGGCGGCGGCACGCTCCCGTATCCGCCTCGACCGGAACGAACTGCGGGACGTCACCGGCGAGATCGAGTGGTCCAAGGTCACCCAGACCACGCCGGAGGACTATCCGGCAGCCGTCGCCAAGTCGAGCCGCGAGGCGCCCCGCGACCCGGCGGAGACCAGCCGGATCTTCGCGCTGTACGAGCAGTTGAAGCGGGACCGCTCCGTCATGGACTTCGAGGACGTGCTGCTGCTGACCGTCGGCGTGCTCCAGGACCGGCCGGACATCGCGGACACGGTCCGCGGGCAGTACCAGCACTTCGTCGTCGACGAGTACCAGGACGTCAGCCCCCTCCAGCAGCGGCTGCTGGACCTGTGGTTGGGCGACCGGGACAGCCTGTGCGTCGTCGGTGACGCCAGCCAGACGATCTACTCCTTCACCGGCGCCACCCCCGACCACCTGCTCGACTTCCGCACCCGCCACCCGGACGCCACGGTGGTGAAGCTGGTCCGGGACTACCGCTCGACACCCCAGGTCGTCCACCTGGCCAACGGGCTGCTGGGACAGGCCCGCGGCCGCGCCGCCGAGCACCGCCTGGAGCTGGTCTCGCAGGTCCCCGCGGGCCCCGAACCGGCCTACGTGGAGTACGCCGACGAGCCCGCCGAGGCAGAGGGCACCGCCAAGCGCATCCGCGACCTGATCGACGCGGGTGTGCCCGCCAGCGGCATCGCGGTGCTCTACCGGGTGAACGCGCAGTCCGAGATCTACGAGCAGGCCCTCTCCGACGCGGGCGTGCCGTACCAACTCCGTGGCGCCGAGCGCTTCTTCGAGCGCGCCGAGGTCCGGGAGGCCGGTGTCGCCCTGCGCGGGGCGGCGCGCGCGGGCGGCAACGACCCGCTGCTGGAGGACGCCGCGGACCTGCCCTCGCAGGTGCGCGCCGTCCTCACGTCCCGCGGCTGGACCACCGAGCCTCCGGCCGGTTCGGGCGCGGCCCGCGACCGCTGGGAGTCGTTGGCCGCGCTGGTGCGGCTCGCGGAGGACTTCGGCAAGGCACGCCCGGAGGCCGGGCTGTCCGACCTCGTCGCGGAGCTGGACGAGCGGGCGAACGCGCAGCACGCCCCGACCGTCGAGGGCGTCACGCTCGCGTCGCTGCACTCCGCGAAGGGCCTGGAGTGGGACGCCGTGTTCCTGGTCGGTCTCACCGAGGGCATGATGCCGATCACGTACGCCAAGACGGACGAGCAGGTCGAGGAGGAGCGGCGCCTGCTGTACGTCGGGGTGACCCGCGCCCGCACCCACCTCGGGCTGTCCTGGGCCCTGTCCCGCTCGCCGGGGGGCCGCGCGGGCCGTCGGCCGAGCCGCTTCCTCAACGGGCTGCGGCCGGGCTCCCCGGCGGCGGGCGCCCGTACGGCGGGCGGTGAGGGCGGCGTCGAGCGCGGCCGGTCCCGCAAGCGGCGCGGTCCGGTGCGCTGCCGGGTGTGCGGGCGCACACTCACGGACGCGGGCGAGATGAAGCTGATGCGCTGCGAGGGCTGCCCGTCCGACCTCGACGAGCAGCTGTACGAGCGGCTGCGCGAATGGCGTTCCGGCCAGGCGCAGCAGCTGGGCCAGCCCGCGTACTGCGTCTTCACCGACAAGACGCTGATGGCCATCGCGGAGAGGGTGCCGGGCAGCGAGAGCGAGCTGTCCGGGATCTCCGGTGTCGGCGCGCGGAAGTTGGAGCGTTTCGGCCCCGACGTGCTGGCGCTCTGCGCGGGTGAGGAGCCCGCCGAGGAGGCTGTTACAGAAGAGTCGGAAAAATAGTTTGCGCGGGTGGCGGGGAGCCTCATAGCCTTCCGGACATGGCGAGGGCGGGGCTTCTCAGCTCCACACCTTCCATGCTGTACTGAACTCAGAACCCCTTCGGACCGGCCTTCGACCGGTCCCCCGAGACGCCGAGAGGAGGCGAGCCCAGTGAGCGCAATCATCGAGACAGTCGCGACCGTCGACCTGACCGATCACTCGGTCGTCGCCTCTTGCCTGCCCCAGCTCATCGTCGGCGGCACCGGTGTGTCCGGTGTCAGCGCGAGTGGTGGCCTGCGGCTCGGCGGCAATGAGCGACCGACGACGGCACCGGCGGCAGTAGCGGCGCAGGCGCAGGCGTATGCCTCCGTCTTTGCGGCGGCCAATGGTGCCGGCGAAGGACGCCAGAAGAAGCAGCAGTACACGATGTGGGCCTTCCGTGGCCACGACCCCTGGAGAGATCCAGCCTGATCGGCGCGATCAGGTCGGTACCTTCCAGGGCCGCGGAACCCATACCGGGATCCGCGGCCCTTCTGTTTGCCCCAGCCCGGCCACCAGCCGGGCCGACCAGACAACAGACACGACAGACGAGGACGAACCCGACAGTGCAGACCGAGACGCACGCCCCGTCACCGACCACCGATCTGATGCCACCCGATGCCACGGAGGACACCTTGACCGCGCCGCTCACCACTCTCACCGAACTCGACGAGGCCATCGAGCGCCTCGGCGTCACCGTTCCCTGCCGGTCGTACGACCCGGAGGTGTTCTTCGCCGAGTCGCCCGCCGACGTCGAGTACGCCAAGTCCCTCTGCCAGACCTGCCCGCTGCGTGAGGCCTGCCTCGCCGGTGCCAAGGACCGGCGCGAGCCGTGGGGCGTCTGGGGCGGCGAGCTGTTCGTCCAGGGTGTCGTCGTCCCGCGGAAGCGTCCGCGCGGCCGTCCCCGCAAGAACCCGGTCGTCGCATGAACACCTCGGGCACGATCAGCCGACCGTCGACGCGCGATCCGCAGCTGCGTCACCTTCCGAAGCAGGACCCGATCATGAGCACCTCCACCACCGGCACCGCCGCCCGTCGTCAGACGCTCGCGGACGTGTCACCCCAGAACAGGACCCGAGACATGCAACTCATGCCAGAATCCCTGGCGCGCGCCCATATGGAGACACAGCTGCGCGCCGCCGAATCCGAACGCAGGGCGCTGCGCGTGGTGACCGCCCGCCGCTTGCAGCGCCGTGCCGAACGGGCCTCCCTGCGGGCCCGCCGCGCGATCGCCATGGCGGTCATGCAGTGATCCGGGGCCGGGGCACGGGCACGGTGCCCCGGCGGACGGCGCTGCGCCGGGCCCGGACCGGGGTGGCAGACAGATGACCGAGGAGGGAACCGGGGCGTCGCGCCCCGGTTCCCTCGCGTGCCGCCGTTATCTTCATGAGGATGGATGAGAAGACGACCGGCGCCACGGTCTGCCACCTCTGCGGGACCGCCGCCCCGGAGCCACCGGTGACGTGGGTCTGCTCCGTCGAGAACGGCGACCGGCGGTACTTCTGCGAGCAGTGTTCACGCACCCACCTCCGTTCCATCGAGGGCCGCATCGACTCCAGCTGGTGGTGACGGCGCGAAGCCCGGGACCCACTGCTCCAACTCGTCCCGCATCCGGACCGTGGCGCCCAGCTGGCACAGCACGCCGATGGTGCTGAGCGTCACCCGGTGGATCAGCAGGTACGAGGGCGGCAGGTTGAGCTGCTTGCCCAACTGGTGCGCGGGCGACCGCGGATCAGCGATCCGGGTGGCCTGGTCCCGCATCCAGCCGCGGTCGAAGTCGAAGGACTCCGCGCGTGCCGGCTCGATGATCGGCAGCAGGTAGTCCAGCACGGCGGCCGGGTCCAGTTCTATCGAGTCCTTCACGAAGCCCTCGTCTCGCAGCAGCCCGTACACCTCGTCGGCCTCGCCGTCGAGCGTCATCCGCAGCGCCGTGCCGATCGTGGGCGGCAGCCCGTCGGGCAGCCGGTCGACCGTGCCGAAGTCCATGACGCCCAGGCGCCAGGCGGACGCGGGGCCCTCGTTCCCCGAAGGGCCGGAACCCCCGGTGAGCAGCCGGAAGTTGCCCGGATGCGGGTCGGCGTGCAGCAGGCCCGTACGGGCCGTGCCCGCGAAGAGGAACCGGGCGAGCAGCTGCCCCGCGCGGTCCCGCTCCTCCTCGCCGCCGTCGGAGATCACCTCGGACAGCGGCACGCCCCCCATCCACTCGGTCACCAGCACCTGGTCGCCCTGGTGCACCACGTCGGGGACGAACACGTCGGGGTCGTCGGCGAACTCCGCCGCGTACGCCCGCTGGGCCTCCGCCTCCAGGGCGTAGTCCAGCTCCTCGGTGACCCGTTCCCGCAGCTCAGCGATGAGCGGCTTGATGTCCATGCCCGGGATGAGCGGCCCCAGCAGCCTGGCGAAGCGGCCCAGTTGGGCGAGGTCGGAGACCAGCGCCTCGCCCGCGCCCGGGTACTGCACCTTCACGGCGACCTCGCGGCCGTCGTGCCACACCGCCCGGTGCACCTGGCCGATCGAGGCGGCCGCCGCAGGCTTGTCGTCGAACTCCTCGAAGAGGTCGCGCCAGTCCTCCCCGAGCCGCTCCGCCAGCACGGCGTGCACGGTGGCGGTCGGCATCGGGGGAGCGGCTTCCTGGAGCTTGGTGAGCGCCGCGCGGTACGGACCCGCTATGTCCTCGGGCAGCGCCGACTCGAAGACGGAGAGGGCCTGCCCGAACTTCATCGCGCCGCCCTTCAGCTCCCCGAGCACCTTGAACAGCTGCTCGGCGGTGCGCTGTTGCAGCTCGTGCCCGACCAGATCCGCGGAGTAGCCGCCGATCCGCTTGCCGAGCCCCCAGGTGGCCCGACCCGCGAACCCGAGCGGCAGCGCGGCCAGCTTCGCTGTGCGGGTGACCGCCTTGCGGGGAAGATCAGACATGCGCCCCTCCAACTCCCTGACAGCACCACCGGATCGCGGCACCGACGACACGTCGGCGCATCCGGGACCGCCCACTACCCCGCCATTGTGGCCTGTCCGGCCTCCCGCGCCGAGGGTGGGCGCTCCACCGTCGCTGAATCGGCACCGCACGGACATTCCCGGTGGGCCGTGAACAGCTCCGTGTCCGGTACGAGGTGGGGCAGGACGAGCCGCATGCGGTACCCGGCGGCGCACCCGCCGTCGCCGTCGAGATAGCTCAGCGCGTACGAGGCGACGGCCCCCGCGACCATCAACGCCAGCGCCGTGTCGCAGGCCGCCACCCCCGCCCGCCGCCGCGCCGCGGTGCGCCACTGCCCCACCACCAGCGGCCAGCTGGGCTCCCGCTCGGAACGGGTCCGCATCAGGCAGCTCGCGCACGGTGTCACGCCGGGCAGCACCAACGGGCCCACGACGCCCGTGCCCTCGATGACGCCGCCGTACAGATGCGGGATGCCCGCCCGCACGAACCGCTCGGCGGTGGCCGGGTCCGGGGCGTACGCGTCGAGGCCGTCCCGTGGCGCGATCACCACCAGGCTGAGCCCGTCCCGCGCCCCTTCGTCCGCCGGACTTCCGCGCGTCGGCCACGGTGCCGCGCCGTTGACCGCCTTGCGGGCCGCCGCGTCGCGGCGCTCCCCGACGCCCGTGCCGGGGATGCCGCCGGGCGTCGTGTCCCAGGGCTCCACCTGTCCGCCGTCCACCACGTCCACCCGCCCGACGCCCGCCGCCGACAGCGCCGCGGCCACGGTGGCGCCGACCCGGCCCGCGCCGCGCACCTGCACCCGCCCGGCCCGTCTGGCCGCCAATCTGCGCGGCCCGCCACCCGGCTCCGGATGCACCACGGAGAGCGACGCGAGGTCCGCGCGCAGCCGCTCACCGACACCGGCCGCGGCCTGCCGGTCGGCGGTGGCGTCGTCGATCAGCCCGGCCCTGGTGAGCCGTTCGACGAGTCTGTCCGCCGCGTCCGGCGGCAGCCCCAGCGCGGTGGCCTCCGACCGGAGCCGGGGCAGGCTCCGGGTGCCGTCCAGCAGGTCGAGGAGGACGGCGGTGGTGTCGTCCACGGGCCCCAGCAGCACGGCGTGGGCCGCGGCCACGCCGTACTGAACGGTCTGCCTGTCGCGCCAGCCGCGCCGCAGCGCGGGCTTGATCATCGGGTGCATGGGGACAGCATGGAGGTTCGCGCCGGAACCCCGTCGAGGTTGTCCACAGGTGGGGTTGACTAGTCGTACGAGTCAGGCCCGTCACGGCACGTCCGCGTGATACGGCCCGGAGCCGGGACTTCCGCGGGCGACTGCGGGTAACGTCGGCACGTGCCCGCCGACCCGCTGAACAGCACCAGCAGGGGCGCGGTCGAGGTGCGCCGCAGCGCCCGCCGCCGCCGCACGGTCTCCGCCTACCGCGAGGGGGACCGGACCGTCGTGCTCATCCCCGCCCGCATGACGGTGGCCGAGGAGGAGCGCTGGGTCGGCGTGATGCTCGACAAGCTCGCCGCGCAGGAGAGCCGCCGCCTGCTGAGCGACGCGGAGCTGGCCGAACGCGCCGCGGACCTCTCCGCGCGCCACCTCCAGGGACGTGCCCGGCCCGCGTCCGTACGCTGGGTCACCAACCAGAACACCCGCTGGGGCTCCTGCACCCCCGCCGAGGGCAGCATCCGCCTCTCGCACCGGCTCCAGGGGATGCCGGAGTACGTGATCGACTACGTCCTCCTGCACGAGCTGGCGCACCTCCTCGTCCCCGGCCACGGCGACCGCTTCTGGCGCCTCCTCGACGGTTATCCCCGTACGGAGCGGGCGCGCGGATTCCTGGAGGGCGTCAGCGCCGCCGACCGGCTGCCGTATCTTCCCGCCGTCCGCGACGAGTGAACTGTCGGTCGTACCGGTTAGCCTGGCGCGACGTACACATGGCAGACGGATGGGGGACGGTCGTTACGCATGGGCAGGGAATTCCAGCGAGGCCACAAGGCCAAGATCAGTGACCTGACAGCGGGAACGGATCTGTACGTCGGCGTGCAGATCACGGGTCCCGGGCTCACCTTCGACATCAGCTGCTTCGGGCTGGACGCCGAGGAGAAGCTCTCCGACGACCGCTACTTCGTCTTCTTCAACCAGCCGAAGTCGCCCGAGGAGTCCATCCAGCAGCTCGGCGCGCAGGCCGGTGACACGGAGTCGTTCCGGGTCACCCTCGACCGCGTCCCCCCGAGCATCCAGCGGCTGACCTTCAGCGCGACGGTCGACGGCGGCGGGCAGATGTCGCAGATCGCCCCCGGCTACGTCCGGATCGTCGCGGGTGGTGAGGAGGTCGCGCGGTACGCGTTCCAGGGCTCGGAGTTCAGCACCGAGCGCGCCGTGATGCTCGCGGACTTCTACCTGAAGGACGTCTGGCGGTTCGCGGCCGTCGGCCAGGGCTTCGACGGCGGACTCGACGCGCTGCTCCGGCACTTCGGCGGCGAGGTCGCGGAGGAGGAGCCCGCCGCGCCGCAGGGTGGCGTGCCCGGCTTCGCGCCGCCTCCCGGGTCGCCCGCGCCGCAACAGCCGCAGCCCGCACCGGGGTTCGCCCCGCCCCAGGCGCCCCAGGCCCCGTCGCCCTCGGCCGCGCACGCCGGTGCCCCCACCATCGCCGCGCCCCTCGTACCGCCCGGCCAGCTCCCCGGCCAGCCCGTGCCGCCACCGGGCCCGCCCGGCGCCCCGGGCCAGACCCCGCCGTACGGCCAGCAGCCCCCGGGCCAGCCGCTGCCCGTGCCCCCGCCGCCGGGCGCTCCGCAGGGCGCCCCGTTCGGCCAACCGCCCGCCCAGGCGCCGCCCTTCGGGCAGCAGCCCCCGGGCCAGCCGCTGCCCGTGCCGCCGCCCGGCGGCCAGCAGGGAGCGCCCGGCCAGTCCGTGCCCAACCCGTTCGGCCAGCCCGGCGCCCCCGGGATGCCGCAGGCACCGCACGTGCCGCAGGGACCGGCGGCCGGAATCGCCGTCACCCTGGAGAAGTACCGCGAGGCGCCCACCGGGCAGCGCTGGACCCTCCAGAACAGCCACCTCGCCCGTGTCGACTTCGGCGTCGAGGGCACGCCCGTCCTCGCCAAGCAGGGCAGCATGGTGCTCTACCAGGGCAAGGTCGACTTCAGCTACAAGGGAGCGGGCTTCCGCGGCCGGGTCGTCGGCAACGCCACCGGCCAGGAGATGCAGCTGATGCGCTGCTCCGGCGGCGGCCAGGTGTTCTTCGCCGAGGAGGCGGGCGACCTTCACCCCATCGAGTTGCAGGGCGACGCGATCTGCGTCTCTGCGGAGAACGTCCTCGCGTTCGACGAGACGCTCCAGCACGAGGTACGGCGCATCGAGGGCCACGGGATTCCGGGCGGGGCGCTGTTCACGATGCAGTTCCAGGGCACGGGCACCGTCATCGTCAAGACCCAGGGCACCCCGGTCGTCCTGCCGGTCACGCCGACGACGTTCGCCGACGCCGACGCGGTCGTCGCCTGGTCGGCCGCCGCGCAGGTCATCGTGTCCAGCCAGGTGCGGCTGCGCCGCCAGGCGTACCCGGGGCACAGCGGCGAGACCGTGAACCTCCAGTTCCGCGGCGCCCCCGGCAACTTCATCGTCGTCCAGCCCTGCGAGGTCTGAGGAGCCCGTCATGCACCAGCAATCGATCTCGGGCTACGCCCCGACCGCCCCCGCCGCCCGCATGGAGAACCACGGCGCCAGCATGCTCCGGGTCGCCATGCAGTCCGGTCAGGACCTCTTCGCCCGTACCGGCTCGATGGTCGCGTACGAGGGCTTCGTGCAGTACGAGCCGAACCCGCCCGCCGTCCGCCAGATGGCCTCCCAGTGGCTGACGGGCGAGGGCGCGCCGCTGATGCGGTGCCACGGCGACGGCCTGCTCTACCTCGCGGACTACGGCGCGGACGTCGTCGTGCTCAACCTCAACGAGGACAGCCTCTCCGTCAACGGCAGCAACATCCTCGCCTTCGACGCCCATCTCAGCTGGGGCGTCCAGCGGGTGAAGGGCATGGCCAAGTTCTCCGGCCAGGGCCTGTTCAACGTCGCGATCCAGGGCACCGGCTGGGTGGCGCTGACCACCCGGGGGACGCCCGTCGTGGTCGACTGCGGACGCGGCGCGGACGAGACGTACGTCGACCCGGACGCGCTCGTCGCCTGGTCGACGCATCTGAAGATGAAGGGCAAGCGCAGCTTCAAGGCGTCGTCGATGATCGGGCGCGGCAGCGGGGAGGCGTACCAGATGGGCTTCTCCGGCCAGGGGTTCGTCGTCGTGCAGCCCAGCGAGGACAGCACCGACCGCCTGCGGGCGCGGGGCTGAGGGGGGAACCACACATGCAGAGTCCGCTTTTCGGCTACACCGAGGTCCAGTCCGCCGAGCGCTACAGCCTCCAGAACCCGCGGCTGCTGCGCGTCGCGCTGACCGGCCACGACGACGTGCTCGCCCGGCAGGGCAGCATGGTCGCGTACCAGGGGCTGATGGAGTTCGACGGCGAATACCGTTCGCGCGGCCAGCGCCGCGACCGCGCCCGCACCGGTGAGGGCCTCGACCTGATGCGCTGCTCCGGGCAGGGCACGGTCTTCCTGGCCAACCTCGCGCAGTACATCCACATCGTGGACGTCGACCACGAGGGGCTGACGGTCGACGGGCAGTACGTCCTCGCGCTGGACTCCGGCCTCCACCACGAGGTGATCTCGGTGGACAGTCAGTACGGCGTGTCCGGGTCCGGCAAGTACAACCTGAACATCACCGGCCAGGGCAAGGTCGCGCTCATGACCTCCGGCCAGCCGCTGATGCTCCGGGTCACCCCGGAGACGTACGCGAACGCCGACTCCGACGCCGTCGTCGCCTGGTCCAGCTCGCTGCGCGTCCAGATGCAGGCGCAGACCAGTTCGTCGGGCGTCTGGCGCCGCCGGGGCAACACGGGCGAGGGCTGGGAGCTGAGCTTCATGGGGCAGGGCTTCGCCCTGGTGCAGCCCAGCGAGCTGCTGCCGCCGCAGAACGCGGTGATCGGGCGGGGCGCGGCGCAGTTCGGCATGGGTCAGCAGGGCGCCCGCGGCCAGAACCAGGGCAACATCTGGACCAACTGAGCCACCCGCGACGCGCGACGCGGCGGGACCGGGACCCCCGGACCCGCCGCACGGCCCTCGTCGTACGCTCCGCGCCGCACGGGACCGCCGCCCGCGTCCGGGCTACAGCCGGGCGCGGGTGCGTTCCACCAGCCGTACGACCGACGCGTCGGCCACCGCCGCCACGTCGTCGTACGCGTACCACCGCAGCTCCAGCGACTCCTCGCTGACGGCCTCCACCGCGCCGGGCGGCGCCACCGCCGCGTACTGCACGTCCAGGTGCCAGGCGCACGGCGTCAGATGCCGGTCCAGCCCGACGGGGCCGCCGGGCAGCAGCTCCAGCCCCGCGACGCCGGACTCCTCCACCGCCTCCCGCAGCGCCGCCCCCGCGAGCGTGGTGTCACCGGGCTCGCAGTGCCCGCCGGTCTGGAGCCACATCCGCAGCTTGCGGTGCAGCGTCAGCAGCACCCGGCCGCGTACGGGGTCGACCACCAGGGCGCTCGCCGTGAGGTGGCCGTCCCCGCAGGACCGGAGCATCGCGTCGGGGCGGTCGGCCAGGTGGTCGAGGTACGCCAGCCGGAGCCGGTCCTGGTCCGCTTCGGGCGCGGACCACTCCTTGAGGACGCGGGACGCGTCGTCGTGCAGGGTCACTTCGCCGGGCCGCCGCCGTCGCCGCCGTCACCCGTACCGTCGGCGCCGTCCGTACGGTCCGTGCCGTCCGTACCACCCGTGCCCGCGTCACCCGATCCGGTGCCGCCCTCGCTCCCGCCCTTGCCGCCGCCCGCCGCGCCGCGCTGCTGCTCCGCCGCGTCGCCGAGCATCTTGTCCAGCTCGGAGAAGTCCAGGTGCTCGCGGTGCACGAACCCGTCCGGGTCGTCCAGGTCCTCCGCCGTCGGCAGCATGTCCGGGTGCTCCCACAGCCCGTCGCGCCCGTCCACACCCCGCGCGTCGGTGAGCGACGCCCACAGCCGCGCCGCGTCCCGCAGCCGACGCGGCCGCAGCTCCAGACCGATCAGCGTGGCGAACGTCTGCTCCGCCGGACCACCGGACGCCCGCCGCCGCCGCAGGGTCTCGCGCAGCGCGCCCGCCGACGGCAGGTGCGGCTCGGCGGCACTGTGCACCACCGCGTCGACCCACCCCTCGACCAGCGCCAGCGCCGTCTCCAGCCGGGCCAGCGCCGCCTTCTGCTCCGGCGTGTCCTCGGGCTGGAACATGCCCTGCTGCAACGCCTGTTGCAGCTCCTCCGGGTGCTGCGGGTCGAGCTGCCCGACGACGTCCTCCAGCTTCCCCGTGTCCACCTTGATCCCACGGGCGTACCCCTCGACCGCGCCGAACAGGTGCGACCGGAGCCACGGCACGTGCGCGAACAGCCGCTGGTGCGCGGCCTCGCGGAGCGCCAGGTAGAGCCGTACCTCCTCCTGCGGTACGCCCAGCCCCTCGCCGAAGATCTCGACGTTCTGCGGGAGCAGCGCCGCCTTGCCCGCCGGGCCCAGCGGCAGCCCGACGTCCGTCGAGCCGACCACCTCACCGGCCAGCACGCCCAGCGCCTGCCCGATCTGGGTGCCGAACATGGCGCCGCCCATGGAACGCATCATGCCGAGCAGCGGCCCCGCCATCGCCTGCATCTCGGCGGGCAGCACGTCGCCCATCGCCGCGCCGACCCGCTCCGCGACCGGGTCGACCAGGTCCTTCCACACGGGCAGCGTCGCCTCGACCCACTCCGCGCGGCTCCACGCCACGGCGGCGCCGGAACCGGACGGCAGCGACGTCGCGCCGTCCAGCCACAGGTCCGCGAGGCGTACGGCCTCCGCGACCGCCGCGTGCTCCTGCGGCCCGACGCTGGCGTCCTTCGAACCGGCCCCGGCGCCCGCGCCCGGCGCGTCCTCGGGCACGCCCTGGGCGACGGTCTGCCGGGCGATGTCCTTGGCCATGTCCCAGTTCACCGGGCCGCCGTCGTACGACATCATCTGGCCGAGCCGCTGGAAGGCGGCACCCAGGTCGCCTGCGTCGAACGAGCCGCCGGCACCGCCGCCCAGCGAGCCGAACATGGCGGCCAGAGGATTGTCCGCACCGCCCTGGCCTGCGCCGAAGCCGAACGGGTTGGGCTGGCCGCCCTGGCCGCCGCCCTGCTTCCGCCTGCCCTCGTCCCCGTCCTCGGGCTCCTCGGGAGGTACGCCGAATCCGAATGGGATGTCACTCACGGGTTGCCTCGGATCTGTCTCGTCGGACGGTTCTGTCGGTGCGATCTGGTGGGCTCCGACTCCAGCCTAGACACCTGTCAGGCAGGATGGAGCCTGCGCACCTCGTACCGGAAACAACCGCTGGAGACGCCCGGTGAGTTCCACCCAGACCGACGTTCGCGCAGCGCGAACCCCCATCGTCGCCGTGACCGGCGCTGCCTCCGGGGTCGGTGCGCTGCTCACCGAGCGGCTGGCCGCCTCCTCCGAGGTACGGCGGGTCATGGCCCTCGACGAGCGGAGAGGGGAGGTCGCGGAGGCGGAGTGGCACACCCTGGACGTACGTGATCCGGCCATCGCCGACAGGCTGCGCGGCGACGGTCGCCCGGCGGACGTCGTGGTGCACCTCGCCCTGGACCTCGACCTGGAACGGGACCCCACGGCCCGCACCGCGTACAACGTCCGCGGCACCCAGACCGTGCTCACCGCCGCCGCTGCCGCGGGTGTGCGCCGCGTCGTGCTGTGCACGTCGGCGATGGTCTACGGGGCGCTCCCGGACAACGACGTGCCCCTCGCGGAGGACGCCGAACTCCGCGCCACGGCGGAGGCCACCGGCGTCGGTGACCTGCTGGAGATCGAACGCCTCGCCCGCCGCGCCCCCCGCGCGCACCCCGGGCTCAACGTCACCGTGGTGCGCCCCGCCATCCTCGTCGGGGGCACCGACACCGCGCTGACGCGGCACTTCGAGTCGCCGCGGCTGCTCGTCGTGGCCGGTTCCCGGCCCTGCTGGCAGTTCTGCCACATCGAGGATCTGGTGAGCGCGCTGGAGTACGCCGCGCTGGAGAAGGCGGAGGGCGAACTGGCCGTCGGGTGCGACGGCTGGCTGGAGCAGGAGGAGGTCGAGGAACTCACCGGCACGCGCCGCATGGAGCTGCCCTCCGCGGTCGCGCTCGGCGCCGCCTCCCGCCTGCACCGCCTGGGCCTCACCCCGTCCCCGGCGGGCGACCTCGCGTACACCATGCACCCCTGGGTCGTCAGCGGCCGCCGCCTGCACGAGGCGGGTTGGCGCCCGGGGTGGACGAACGAGGAGGTCCTCGCGGAACTCGTCGAGGAGGTATCCGGCCGCCACACCGTGGCCGGTCGCCGCCTCGGGCGCAAGGACGCCACCGCCGCGGGCGCCACCGCCGCGGGCGCGACCGTGGCCCTGCTGGGCACGGCGGCGCTGGTCCGCCGGGCGCGCAAGCGGCGCGGCCTGTAGCGGGGCCGCGGCCGTACGTACGGGGGCGCGCCGCATCGTACGGCCTGCGGATGTGCTCGCGGGCGGGTCGGTACGGCAGCATGACAGGCATGGCACAGACGTACGATCACCCCGGCGAACGGGGCGCTCCGGACCCGATCAGGTTGCTGGAGGTCCGCGACGGCCCGCTGTCGCTGGACGAGGTCTTCAAGGCGGTGGGCGACGAGGCCGCGGGCGGCACCGCCCTCTTCGTGGGCACGGTCCGCAACCACGACGGCGGCACGGACGTGGACCGCCTCGGGTACTCGTCGCACCCGACGGCCGAGGCGGAGCTGCGCAGGGTCGCGGAGGCGGTGGCGGCGGACTTCCCCGTACGGGCGCTGGCGGCCGTACACCGCGTGGGCGACCTGGCGGTGGGCGACCTCGCCGTGGTGGTGGCGGTGTCCTGCCCCCACCGCGCGGAGGCGTTCGCCGCGTGCCGCCGCCTCATCGACGACCTCAAGACGGAGGTCCCGATCTGGAAGCACCAGACCTTCACGGACGGCCAGGAGGAATGGGTCGGGGCAGGGCTTTAGCCCGCCGGTCGGGGTGGTGGCCGGGTGACGGGAGGGCGGGTGGGGCTTTAGCCCCTCGTATCGGGGTGGTGGCCGGGCGACGGGAGGGCGGGGCGAGTACCCGGCCCCGTGCGGCGAAGTGCGGGTGGGATTGCCCCCGTTCGGCGGCGTTACCCTCGCGGGCGCGTTCCGGTTGCGTGACCGGTGGGGCGGCCGCAGCGTTGGGAACTGCGACGGTTAACCTGCTCATCAGCCGGTCGTTCCGGTTGACGCGGCTCAACGTGAGGCACAGGAGGACTAGATGGCTGCTCTCCTCTGGCTGCTCATCCCGGTCGTGGCCGGTGTGGTGGCGAGCGTGTGGGGCGGTCTGGCCGCACGGCGCCGCACCGTGATCCCCGACGCGGACGGCGTGGCCGGATACGAACGGTTCCGGCAGGCCATAGAGCGTTCCGCCACGGCGCCTCCCGTCTCCTCCTCCCCTTCCCCGTCCCGCGTCGCGGTCGGCTCCGTGCCGGCGCCCGGTGCCACGGACGGACCGGCCCGGGAAGCCCGCTGACGGACCCGTCCCGTACTGTTTCGGCATGCCACGCCGCACCGCCACCATGCTCGCGTCCATGCTGCTGCTGATAGCCGTGCTCTGCGCCGCCATGCTGATGAAGGTGCCGTACGCGGCGATGTCGCCCGGCCCCACGTACAACACGCTGGGCACGGTCAAGGGCAAGCAGGTGCTGAGCTTCCCGGGCAAGGAGGACTCCGGGAACAAGGCCAGTGGGCACCTGAACATGACGACCGTACGGGTCACCAGCTCCGAGTACCGGATGAACCTCTTCGAGGCGGTCTACGGCTGGCTGGCCGACGACAACGCGGTCGTGCCGCATTCCACGCTCTACCCGTCGGACAAGTCGGCGAAGGAGGTGGACGAGGAGAACGCGGAGGAGTTCAGCAGGTCGCAGGAGAGCGCTAAGGTGGCGGCGCTCAAGGCGCTCGGGAAGACCGTTCCCACGCGCGTCGTGGTGCAGTCGGTGGTCAAGGACGGTGCCGCGCACGGCAGGCTGCACGCCGGTGACGTGATCCAGGCGGTGGACGGCAAGCCGGTCGAGAACCCGCAGGACGTGGGCGAGTTGGTGACGAAGCACGAGCCGGGGGCGAAGGTCGACTTCACGATCGTCCCGGCCGCCGAGGCGGACGCCGCGGAGAAGGCGGAGAAGGACCCCAACGACCTGAAGGGGAAGCGGATCACGGTGCCGACGAAGAAGGCACCTGACGACGGGCGCGCACTCGTCGGCATACAGCCGGGGACGGCGCACACGTTCCCGTTCCCCATCGACATCACGCTCGCGGACGTCGGCGGGCCGAGCGCCGGGCTGATGTTCGCGCTGGGCATCGTGGACAAGCTGACGAAGGACGACCTGACCGGTGGGGCGTTCGTGGCGGGCACCGGCACCATCGACGCCGACGGGAAGGTCGGCGCGATCGGCGGCATCCAGATGAAGACCGTGGCGGCCCGCGACAAGGGAGCGGAGTTCTTTATGACACCGAAGGACAACTGCTCCGCGGCGGCGGCGCACACGCCGGACGGACTGACCCTGGTGAAGGTCGACACGATGGACGACGCGATGGACGCGCTGAAGAAGATCCGCGAGGACCGTACGTCGGAGCTGCCGCGCTGCTCCGCGGGGTGAACCGCCCGTGACGCGCGACGGTGGAGCGGCGGGCGCGGGCCCGGCCGTGCCGTGGGGCACGGTCCGGACCCGGGCGCCCCGGCGCGGGACGGGCCCGCGCGGAGCGGGTCAGTCCTCGAACGTGGCGGCCAGCGCGTCCGCCAGGCCCGGTACGAGCCCCGCGCCCGTGAGCACCTCGGTGGCGGAGTCCTTGTCGCGCAGCCGCAGCGCGGAGTCCCGGGCGCCGTCCCGCAGGACGGCCACCGTCATCCGCACCTCCTGCCGCTCGGGGTGCGCGGCCACCCACTCCGCCAGCCGCGACCCGTCCAGCCCGTCCGGTACGGACTCCTCCGCCGACGGCGGCAGCATCAGGCGTTCCACGGTGAGCGCGCAGCCCGCGACGGCGCCGGGCCAGGCGACCGTACCGAGGAACTCGTCGAGCGCGGTGCCCGCCGGGAGCGCCTCCTGCTCGACGGGCGTGTACGTGCCCGCGGCCTCGTCCTGGTGGGCGCCGGGGGCCAGTTGGGCGGCGAGCGAGGGTTCCTCGGCACGCAGTTGCGCGGTGTCGACCAGGGCGAACAGGCGCGCGGGCTGGTCCCAGCCGAGCCCGGCGGCGTACTCGTCGATCTCTAGGACGGCGCGGGTCAGCGGGGTGCCCGCGAGGGGGGTGCCGTCGTGGTGGAAGTTGTCCATCCCCATATCGTGCACTCGAAGACCCCGGAAACGGGAACTGAGTAAAGCTTGAGTAAGTTGCCTTAGTGGGCCGACGATGCGGTCCGTTCCATCCACAGCGAATCTTCGAGGTGCGCACCTTGGCTTTCCAGATGCCGGACCGGGGCTCGGGTGGCCCCACCGGGCCACGGATCAGAGTCGGCCGACCGTCGAGGCGCGCACGCACGCTGCTGATGACAGTCGGCGTCCTCGCCGTCCTGGCCATGCTCTTCGTCATGTTCGCCGGGTTCTGGACCGACTGGCTCTGGTATCGCTCGGTGGGTTACCGCTCGGTCTTCACCAAGACCCTGTGGACCAAGATCGGCCTGTTCGCGGTGTTCGGCCTGCTGATGGCGGGCGTCGTCGGGGTGAACATCTGGCTGGCGCACCGGCTGCGGCCGCCGCTCAGCGCGATGTCGCTGGAGCAGCAGAGCCTCGACCGGTACCGCATGAGCGTCGCGCCGTACAAGAAGTGGATCCTCCTCGGGGTCACCGCTCTCGTGGGGCTGATCTCCGGGGCGTCGGCCGCGGGCCAGTGGCGCACGTGGCTGATGTGGGTGAACGGGGTCTCGTTCGGGCAGAAGGACCCGCAGTTCCACAAGGACGTGTCGTTCTACGCCTTCGACCTTCCGTGGTACCGCTTCCTGCTGAGCTTCGGCTTCGCGGCCGCGGTGCTGTCCCTGCTGGCGGCCGGGCTGGTGCACTACCTCTACGGCGGGCTGCGGATCACCAGTCCCGGCGCGCGCGCGACGGCGCAGGCCACCGGCCACCTGTCGGTGCTGCTGGGCACGTTCGTGGCGCTGAAGGCGGTGGCGTACTGGCTGGACCGGTACGGGCTGGCCGTCAAGGGCAGCGACTTCAAGGCGACGGACAACTGGACGGGCCTGAAGTACGTCGACGCCAACGCGTACCTGCCGGCGAAGACGATCCTGTTCATCATCGCGATCATCTGCGCGCTGCTGTTCTTCGCGACGCTCTGGCGCCGTACGTGGCAGCTGCCGATGATCGGCTTCGGGCTGATGGTGCTCTCCGCGATCCTGATCGGCGGGCTGTACCCGGCGATCGTGCAGAAGTTCCAGGTCGAGCCGAACGAGCAGGCCAAGGAGACGCCTTACATCCAGAAGAACATCAAGGCGACCCGCGACGCGTACAACATCGACGACGCGAAGGTGAACGACTACCCGGGCACGTCCACGTCGGAGAAGGGCACCCTGCGGGACGCCGCCGACAGCGCGGCCAGCATGCGGCTGCTCGACCCGAACGTGGTGTCGCCCACGTTCCAGCAGAAGCAGCAGGTCCGCGGGTACTACCAGTTCCCGTCCACGCTGGACGTCGACCGGTACACGGACAAGGACGGCAAGGAGCAGGACACCGTCGTCGGTCTCCGTGAGATCAACACCGAGGGCATCCCCAAGAAGGGCTGGATCAACGAGCACTTCAAGTACACCCACGGCTACGGCATGGTCGCGGGCAAGGGCACCGAGGTGGACGAGGACGGCGAGCCCGTCTTCACGGAGAAGGACCTGCCGCCGAAGGGCCAGATCGGCAAGTACCAGCCGCGGATCTACTACGGCGAGAAGACCTCGCAGTACTCGATCGTGGGCGGCCCCCAGCAGGAGCTGGACTACGCCGACGACAACGGCGAGAAGACGTACACCTACACCGGCAGCAGCGGGGTGGACCTGTCCAGCCCGGTGAACCGGGCGGCGTATGCGGTGAACTTCAACGAGCCGCGCATCCTCTACTCGGGCGCGATCGGCGAGGGTTCGCAGATCCTCTACAACCGGACGCCGAAGGAGCGGGTCGAGGCGGTGGCGCCGTGGCTGACCATCGACGGCGACCCGTACCCGGCGGTGGTGGACGGCCGGGTGAAGTGGATCGTGGACGCGTACACGACCACGAACCAGTACCCGTACTCGTCGCGTACGACGCTCGGTGACACCACGGCCGACGCGCTGACGGACAGCCAGCGTTCGGTGGTCGCCCAGCAGAACCGGGTCAACTACATCCGGAACTCGGTGAAGGCGACGGTCGACGCGTACAGCGGCAAGGTCGACATGTACCAGTGGGACACCAAGGACCCGGTGCTGAAGACGTGGATGAAGGCGTTCCCGGACACGGTGAAGCCGAAGGCCGAGATCAACGACTCGCTGATGGCCCATCTCCGTTACCCGCAGGACCTGTTCAAGGTGCAGCGGGAGCTGCTGACGCGCTACCACGTCACGTCGCCGTCGCAGTTCTACAGCGGCAGTGAGCGCTGGCAGATCCCGGACGACCCGACGCACAAGGGCAACGCGGTCCCGCCGTACTACCTGAGCATGAAGATGCCGCAGCAGAAGGAGCAGCGCTTCTCCCTGACGACGACCTTCAACCCGGTCGAACGGCAGACGCTGGGTGCCTTCATGGCGGTGGACGCGGACGCGGCGAGCCGGGACTACGGCAAGATCACGATGCTCAAGTTGCCGTCGAACACCACCGTTTCGGGTCCGCAACAGGTGCAGAGCAAGATCAACTCCGATCCGGAGATCGCCAACGACCTCAACATCCTCAAGAGAGGCGACTCCGAGATCGAGTACGGCAACATGCTGACCGTGCCGTTGGAGGGCGGGCTGCTCTACATCGAACCGGTCTACATCCGAGGGGCCGACACCAACTACCCGCGGATGAGAAAGGTCGTGGCGACCTTCGGTGAGGAGATCGCCTACGAGGACACCCTCAAGGAGGCGCTCGACGGCGTCTTCCCGACCGACGGGGACGGGGAGAAGGATCCGGGCGGCGACGAGGACCCGGGTCAGGACGAGGACGAGCAGAAGGACCCGCCGTCGTCCGGCGACCCGACCGCCGAAGAGGCCCTGAAGGACGCCCAGGAGGCGTACGACAAGGGCCAGGAGGCGATGGAGAAGGGCAACTGGGAGGAGTACGGCAGGGCTCAGGAGGACCTCAAGGAGGCTCTGGAGCGCGCGGCCAACTCCCAGGGCGGTTCGTCCAGTTAGTGCTCACTGAGTGAGCGTGGCGCCCGAGGGCCCGGAGTCAACTGACTCCGGGCCCTTCGCTTGAGTGGGGGGTCTTTGGGTATGAGGCGTTTGGAGTGTCTCTCTGTCGGGAAGTCGACAAACCGCTGAAGTGACCTCACTGGCTGCGGTATACCAGGTGTACGAGGGTTGCGGGTGGTGCGACGATGGGGCTTATGGGGGACAAGGCGAAGGTTGCCGGGCAGGGCGTGGATAACGCCCGAGATGCCGGTGCCACGAGCGTACTCGGCGCACAACTGCTGCGCCGTGGCGACCTGGACGGCGCCGAGCCGTACCTGCGCGCCGCCACCGCGGGGGGCGACCGGGCCGCGGCGAACAATCTCGGAGTCCTCCTGCACCAGCGCGGCTACGCGGACGAGGCGGCGGGCTGGTGGCGCGTCGCCGCCGTCGCCGGTTCGGCCGCCGCCGCCCACGCCCTCGGCCGCCACCACCGGGAGCGCGGCGACGAGCCCGCCGCGCACTACTGGCTGCGCCAGTCCGCCGAGTCGGGCCACGCGCTGGGCGCGTACGCCCTGGCGGACCTGCTGGAACACCGAGGTGAGAGCGGCGCCGAGGAGTGGTTCCGGGCCGCGGCCGAACACGGTCACCGGGAGGCGGCGTACCGCGTCGCGCAGTTGATCACCGAGCGGATCGCGTACGAGGCGGAGCGCGGCCCCGCCACCAACGCCCGCCGTGGCGGCGCCGGTTCGACGCCCCCGGCGGCCACGGGCGGGCAGGGCACGGGCCCGGACGGCGCTGCCGCGGGCACCGCGGCGGAGGCCGAGCAGTGGTACATGCAGGCCGCTGCACGCGGGCACCGCCGGGCCGCGCTGCGCCTCGGCGCGCTGCTGGAGGAGCGGGGTGAGGCGAAGGAGGCCGGACGCTGGTACCTGAGCGCGGCCCGCGCCGGTGAGTCGCGCGCCGCCTGCGCCCTCGGCTTCCTGCTGCGGGACGCCGGCGACGAGGAGAGCGCCGCCGTGTGGTGGCGTCGCGCGGCCGAGAGCGGCGACGGCAACGCCGCCAACGCCCTGGGCGCGCTGCACGCGGAGCGGGGCGAGCGGCAGACCGCCGAACGCTGGTACCGCGTGGCGCTCGAAGCGGGTGACGACAACGGCGCGTTCAACCTCGGGCTGCTCTGCGCGGGTCAGGGGCGTACGGCGCAGGCGGAGCAGTGGTACCGCCGCGCGGCCTACGCGGGCCACCGCGAGGCGGCCAACGCGCTCGCCGTACTGCTGCTCCAGCGCGGCGACGCCCAGGGCGCCGAGCCGTGGTTCTCGAAGGCGGCCGAGGCGGGCAGCGTCGACGCCGCGTTCAACCTCGGCATCCTGTACGTCGGCCGGGGCGACGACGCCGCGGCCCGCGGGTGGTACGAGCAGGCGGCGGAGGCGGGCCACGCCGAGGCGGCGCTCCAGGTCGGCATCGTCAGCCTCCGCGAGGGCGACACCGAGGCCGCCGAGCGGCACCTGCGGTGCGCGGCGGAGGGCGGCAGCGTCGAGGGCGCGTTCCGCTTCGGCGCGCTGCTGGAGCGGCGCGGCGGGAACGAGCCGCCGGACACCGGTACGGGTGTGGTCATCGGCCGCGTCGGGGGCGCGGACGGCGACGACGCCCCCGCGGAGCACGAGCAGTGGTACGAGCGGGCGGCCGAGCGGGGCCACCGCCGCGCGCAGGTCCGGCTGGGCATGTCGGCCGCCGCGCGGGGGGACGTGGTCGAGGCCGCGCACTGGTACCGGGCGGCGGCCGAGGCGGGCAGCCCCAACGGGGCGTTCAACCTGGGCCTGTTGCTGGCCCGTGAGGGCAGCGAGCCGGAGGCGGCCCTGTGGTGGACGCGCGCGGCCGAGGCGGGGCACGGCCGGGCGGCGCTGCGGCTGGCGCTGATCAGTGCCAGGCGCGGGGAGTTGGCCGACGGGCAGTACTGGTGCGCCCGCGCGGTGGAGCTGGGCCCGGACGAAGTGGCGGCCCGTGCCGCGAAGTTGCGGGACGCGCTGCGGGACGAGCTGACGGCCTGACGGCCCGTCGGCCGAGCCGGGCGGCTCTCGGGTCGCCCGGCTCGCCGCCCGCGCGCCCGTGCGCCACGCGGGCGCCGGGGCGCCCCGCCCGGTCCGCGTACGGCGCCGCCGCGCGGGGCCCGTACCGTCGCCCGGCGGGCGGCGCGGAACGGATTTGCGCTGGTCGTCGGGCCGGGGTTAGAGTTACGACATCGCCGCGGGGTGGAGCAGCTCGGTAGCTCGCTGGGCTCATAACCCAGAGGTCGCAGGTTCAAATCCTGTCCCCGCTACTCGATACTGAGGGCCCGAATCCATGATTCGGGCCCTCAGTGCTGTGCGCGTGACACGACAGTGGTTGACGGCCGGTCAGCTCCGGGATCAGCCTCCGCGCGCTACGCCCCCGCGCTCGCCGCGCAGGACGGGCAGAGCCCGCGGTACGTCACGGTGGCCCCGGAGAGGGTGTAGCCGAACCGCTCGCTCTCGGGAAGGGACGTCAGCGGATCACCCGTCGGGTGCACGTCCCGGATCGTGCCGCAGTGGGAGCACACCAGGTGCTGGTGCGCGTGGTGCGCGTTCGGGTCGTAGCGCTTGGCGCGGCCGTCGGTGCTGACCTCGCGCACCTCGCCGAGGGTGACGAGTTCGCTCAGCGTGTTGTAGACGGTGGCCCTGGCGATCTCGGGGAGCCGGTCGGCGGCGCGGGCGTGCACCTCGTCGGCGGTGTAGTGCACGTGGTCGCCGTCGAGCACCTCGGCCACGACGCGCCGCTGGGCGGTCAGCCGCCAGCCACGCTCACGGAGTCGTTGCAGCAGGTCGCTCATGCGGACCAGGCTAGCAGCGGGTGTTTGCGTGGCCAGAGCACGTACGGGGCTCGGTCCGCTCTCGGTCCGGACACCGTACGGCCGGGGGGGCGGGCCCGGGAACGGGCTCCCCGTGGGCCCGCGCCCGTACCCGTTCCCGCGCCGCTACGCCGCGCCGGTCCCGGTGGCGGCCGGTGCCGCCGCCCGCCGCTCGTCGTACCGGTCCGGGATGCCGGACCAGCAGCGCACGATGTCCCGTACGGACACCACGCCCACCGGCTCGTGGTCGTCCTGCACGATCAGGTGCCGGAAGCCGCCGTGCGCCATCGCCTGTGCCGCCTCCGACAGCGTCCACCGGGGGCTGGCGAAGACGACGTCGGTGGTCGTGTGGGCGTGCGCGCGCTCGTGTTCGGGGTCCAGGCCCGCGCCGACGGCGTTGAGGACGTCGCGTTCGGTGAGGATGCCGATGCCGCTGGTCTCCGGGTCGAGTACGACGGCCGCGCCGACGCCGCGTGCGGACATCAGTTGGGCGGCCTGGCGGAGGGTGTGGGTCGGTCCGATGGTCAGTACGAGGGTGCTCATGGCGTCCTGGACGAGCGTGGGCATGAGGGTGAGCCCCTTTCGGGAAGTGATTCACAAAGTCACAAGCGCTCGATCCTCATGCTCACACGCGCTTCCGGGGACAGCAAGAGGGCGCACGCGGAGCCGGTACGGCTCACGCGCGCGCCCGTCGCGCCCTCGTCCGCGGGTGTCGGCTGGTGTCGGCGGTCGACCCCCGGTCCACCTCCAACCGCCCGAACACCCCGCGTACGGCTACTGGTTGAGATACCTCAGCAGCTCGTCGTGCAGCAGCCCGTTGGACGCCGCCGCGTTGCCGCTCAGCGGCCCCCGGCGCCCGTCGAGACCGGTGAACTGCCCACCGGCCTCCTCCACGATGATCGCGCTGGCGGCCATGTCCCAGAGCGACAGCTCCGGTTCGGCGCACATGTCCACGGAGCCCTCGGCGACCATCATGTACGGCCAGAAGTCGCCGTACCCGCGCGTGCGCCAGCAGTCGCGCGTCAGCTCCAGGAAGCCGCCGAGCATGCCGCGTTCCTCCCAGCCGGAGAGGGAGGAGTACGCGAAGGAGGCGTCCGGCACCCGCCCCACGTGGGACACCTGGAGGCGGGTCGCCTGGGACAGGCTGCGCCCCGTGTACGCGCCGCCGCCGCGCACCGCCCACCAGCGCCGGTTCAGCGCCGGGGCGGAGACGACGCCGACCACCGGGTGGTCGCCGCCCTCGCTCAGCTCCGTGAGGGCGATCAGCGTGGCCCAGACGGGCACGCCGCGGACGAAGTTCTTCGTGCCGTCGATCGGGTCGATCACCCAGCGCCGGGAGCCGTGCCCCTCGGTGCCGAACTCCTCGCCGAGTACGGCGTCTCTGGGCCGGGCGCGCCGGAGCGAGGTGCGGATCAGCTCCTCCGCCGCCTTGTCCGCGTCGCTCACCGGTGTCATGTCGGGCTTCGTCTCGACCTTGAGGTCGAGCGCCTTGAACCGCTCCATGGTCGTGGCGTCGGCGGCGTCGGCGAGCACGTGGGCAAAACGCAGATCATCGTGGTATCCCGGCATGTGCGAACAGTATCCAGGACCCCTGGTCCGGGCCACACGGCAACGGCCATGTGGGCGTGTGCGCCGTCTTGACACCCCCTGCCCGCGCGTCAATTCTGACGGCGCGAGCCAGCCAGCAACGACCCAGCCAGCAGCAGCCAGCCAGCAACGGGCGCGGGAGGCGCGTAATGCCGTCTGCACGGGAGAGCCTGCTCGAAGCCGCGCACGCGGCGGTGTCGGTCCGCCCGTGGGCGGGCGTCCGGATGGTGGAGATCGCCGCGGGCGCCGGGGTCTCCCGGCAGACCCTCTACAACGAGTTCGGGAGCAAGGAGGGCCTGGGCAGCGCGCTGGTCAGCCGTCGGGTGGCGGACTTCCTGGACGGCGCGACCGCGGTGGCCGCCCAGTCGGTGCGCAGGGGAGCCGACCCGGCGGCGGGTTGCGCGGCCACCGCCGCCTGGATGCTGCGCACGGCGCCCCGCGAGCCCCTCGTACGGGCCGCGCTGACCGGGTGCTGGGGCCGCCGCATGCCGCTGCCCTCGCTGGAACGGCCCGCCGGGCCGGGGGAGTTGGCCACCGAGCTGCGCGACCGGCTGGTCCCCGTACTGGCCGGGCAGGGAGCCGCGTACGACGCGGAGACGGTGCGCCGCGCGTGCGAGGTGGGCCTGCGGCTCGCGCTGTCCTACCTGGTGGCGCCGGAGAGGGGCGCGGGGGAGGAGCCGGGCGTACGGGTCGACGAGGTGGTGCGGGCGCTGCTCCGCTGACCCGGCGGTACGGGAGTGGCGTACGAGCCCGGCGTACGGGATCGGCTTACGGGGGCGCGCGGACGTACGTGTGCCCTCCCGCGCGTCAGTGCGCCCCGCCGGACAGCTGGAGGCCGATCACGCCCACGATCACCAGCGTGATCGACACCAGTTTCAGCGCCGAGACGACGTCACCGAGGAAGACCATGCCGTAGATCGCGGTGCCCGCCGCGCCGATGCCCGTCCACACGGCGTACGCGGGGCCCACGTCGAGCCGTCGCAACGCCAGCGTCAGCAGGCCGAAGCTGCTCAGCGCGAAGGCGCAGAACGCGACGGACGGCCACAGCCGGGAGAAGCCGTGCGAGAGCTTGAGGCAGACGGCGAAGCCCGTTTCGAGCAGTCCCGCGACGACCACCAGCAGCCATGCCATGGACTTCCGCCTCCGGTCGCTCGCCCCGCGCGCGCCCGGCGGGCGCCGGTCGCGAGAGGCAGTATGCACACCGCGCCCGCCGGAACCGGGCAGGCGGCGCGCCGCGTGCGGGTCGTCCGCCGAGGCGCCCGCCCTCAGTCGCCCTCGCGCCGTTCGCGCGACGCCAGCAGCCGCCGCAGCGAGTAGAGCCGCGCCGGTTCGGCGTGGCCGTCGCGCACCCAGTCGTCGAGCGCGCAGGCCGGTTCGTCGTGGCTGCACGCGCGCGGGCAGCCCTCCGTGCCGGGCACCAGGTCGGGGAAGGCCGCCACGACCCGCGCCGCCTCCACGTGGTGCAGCCCGAACGAGCGCAGGCCCGGGGTGTCGATCACCCACCCGTCGTCGCCGGGCAGCGGCAGCGCCAGCGCGGACGTCGTGGTGTGCCGACCGCGCCCGGTGACCGCGTTGACGACGCCCGTGGCGCGCTGCCGCGCCGGTACGAGCGCGTTGACCAGCGTCGTCTTGCCGACGCCGCTGTGCCCGACGAACGCGGTGCTCCGCCCGTACAGCAGCTCGCGCACCCGTTCCGCCGCCCCGCCCGTCGCCAGCTCCTCGCGGCTGGTCACCACGTGTCGTACGCCCAACGGGGCGTACGCGTCGAGCAGTTGACGCGCGGACGCCAGGTCAGACTTGGTGAGCACCAGCAGTGCCTCCAGGCCCGCGTCGAAGGCCGCGACGAGGCAGCGGTCGATGAGGCGCGGCCGGGGTTCCGGGTCGGCGAGGGCGGTGACGACGGCGAGCTGGTCGGCGTTGGCGACGATCACCCGCTCGTACGGGTCGTCGTCGTCCGCCGTGCGCCGCAGCACCGACGCCCGCGGCTCCACCCGTACGATCCGGGCCAGCGTGTCCTTCTCCCCGGACAGGTCGCCCACCAGCCCGACGCGGTCGCCCACCACGACGCTCTTGCGGCCCAGTTCGCGGGCCTTCATCGCGGTGACGGTGCGGCCCTCGACGAGGCACGTGATCCGGCCGCGGTCGACGGTGAGCACGAAGCCCCCGGTGGCGTCCTCGTGCTTGGGCCTGATGTGCGTACGGGGACGGCTGCCGCGGCGGCCGGGGCGTACGCGGATGTCGTCCTCGTCGGTGTGCTTGCCGTAGCGGCGCATCGCGGCGCGCCCTCTAGGCTCTCGCTCCGAGCATGCCGTGCCACAGGTCGGGGAAGTCGGGCAGCGTCTTACCGGTGGTCGCGATGTCCTCGACCCGTACGTCCGGCACCACCAGCCCCAGCAGCGCCCCGGCCGTGGCGAGCCGGTGGTCGTCGTACGTGTGGAACACCCCGCCGCGCAGCGGGCGCGGCCGGATGCGGAGGCCGTCGTCGGTCTCGGTGACGTCGCCGCCGAGGCCGTTGATCTCCCGGCGGAGCGCGGCCAGCCGGTCCGTCTCGTGCAGCCGCAGGTGGGCGACGCCGCGCAGCACCGACTCGGAGTCGGCGAGCGCGGCCACGGCCGCGATGCCGGGCGTCAGTTCGCCCACCTCGCTCAGGTCGGCGTCGATGCCGTGGACGCGTCCGGAGCCGGTGAGCGTCAGGCCGCGCTCGTCCAGGACGCACCTCCCGCCCATCCGCGTGAAGAGGTCGCGCAGCGCGTCGCCCGGCTGCGTGGTGTGCTCCGGCCAGTCCGGGATGGTGACCCGGCCGCCGGTGACGAGGGCGGCGGCGAGGAACGGCTGCGCGTTGGACAGGTCCGGCTCCACGACCAGGTCGCGGCCGAGCAGCGCCTTCGACGTGACCCGCCAGAGGTCCGGCGCCCCGCCGTCCTCGGGGGCGTCGACCTGGGCGCCCGCGGCGCGCAGCATCTCGATCGTCATCCGGATGTGCGGCATCGACGGCAGCCTGCCGCCCGTGTGCCGCAGCTCCAGGCCCTGGTTGAAGCGCGGCGCGGACAGCAGCAGCGCGCTGACGAACTGGCTGGACGACGACGCGTCGATCGCCACCTCACCGCCCGCCAACGCACCCGAGCCGTGCACCGTCATCGGCAGCGCGCCCCGCCCCTCGTCGTCGATGCGCGCGCCCAGCGCCCGCAGCCCGCCGATCACGCCGTGCAGCGGGCGTTCGTACGCGCGGGGGTCGCCGTCGAAGCGGACCGGGCCGTCCGCGAGGGCGGCGACGGGCGGCAGGAAACGCATCACCGTGCCCGCGTTGCCGACGTCGACCGTGACCGGGCCGTGCAGCCCGGCGGGGACGACGCGCCACACCTCGCCGGTCTCGCCGGTGCCGCCGTGCGACGCGTTCGACGGGACCGTCTCCTCGATCCGGGTGCCCAGCGCGCGCAGCGCGCCCGCCATCAACAGGGTGTCGCGGGACCGCAACGGGCGGCGTACCCAGCCCGGTTCGGAGGCCAGGGCGGCGAGCACCAGGGCGCGGTTGGTGACCGACTTGGAACCGGGCACGGTGACGGTCGCGTCGACGGCCCCCTCGGCGAGGGGTGCGGTCCATAGGTCGGGGGCCGTGAGCGCGTGTCCGGCGGGTTCGGTCATGGACCTCACTTTAGTGGCTGCCGACCAGGGCACATCCCGGTCACAGCCCGAGCAGCCAGCGACCACCGCCGATCAACGAGCACAGCGACACGGTGTGGAACAGCAGCAGCCACATCACGGCCGGTACGTGCGTGAGCCGCGCCAGCTGGTCCGCGTCCGAGTCGGGGGCGCCGCCCCGCCGCCGCTTCCCCTGCAACTCGAACACCGGCCGGACGCCGCCCAACAGCAGGAACCACACCGCTCCGTACGCGAACGCCGCCTGCACCTGCGCGTCCGTCAGCCACGACACCAGCAGGAACGCGCCGCCGGTGACGAAGACGGTCAGCACCCCGTACGCGTTCCGGATCATCACGAGCATCGCCAGCAGCAGCGCGGTCGCCCCCCACAGGAGGGCGGTGATGTGGTCGGCGGAGAGCAGCCAGGCGCCGCCGAGGCCGAGCAGGGACGGCGCCGTGTAGCCCGCGGCGGCCGTGAGCACCATGCCGATGCCGTACGGCTTGCCGCGGGAGACGGTCAGCCCCGAGGTGTCCGAGTGCAGCCGGATGCCGTCGAGTTGGCGTCCGGTGAGCAGGGCGACCAGGCCGTGGCCGCCCTCGTGCGCGATCGTCACCGCGTTCCGCGCGACGCGCCACACGCCGTGCGGGGTGACGGCGGCGAGCGCGACGAGGCCGGTGGCGAAGACCAGCCACCGGTCGGGATCGGGTTGGGTGCCGAAGACCCGGTCCCAGAGTTCTGTGATGCTCGCGATGTCCATGTGTCGCTGCGTCCTCCCCTGTTCTCCCCTTGCAACGGGCGGTGACGCCCCGTGGTGCCCCGGCGGTTCCGGGGCGGGGTGGTACGCGTCCCGCCCCGCACCCGCGCTCCCGGTGTCCCGGTGCTCCGTGCCCCGGCGCCGCGTGCCGTGGCAGTCTGGCACTCATGTGCGGACGTTATGCGGCGAGCAGGAAGCCCGAGGACCTGGCCGGGGTGTTCGGGGTGGAGAAGTGGGAGCCCACGGAGACCGTGGCGGCCGACTGGAACGTCGCGCCCACGAAGCAGGTCCACGCCGTGCTGGACCGCCCGCTGAAGGGCGCCGACGACCCGCGCCCCGTACGGCAGTTGCGCACGCTCAAGTGGGGGCTGGTGCCGGGCTGGGCGAAGTCGCCGGACCTGGGCGTCAAGATGATCAACGCGCGGGCGGAGACGGTGCACGAGAAGTCCTCGTACCGCCGTCCCTTCGCCGCCCGCCGCTGCCTGCTGCCCGCCGACGGCTACTACGAGTGGGTCACCGGCAGGCAGGAGCTGGACCTGGAGCAGGAGGGGAAGCGGAAACGCGCCCGCAAGCAGCCGTACTTCGTGACACCGGCGGACGGGAGCGTGTTCGCGATGGCCGGGCTGTACGAGTTCTGGCGGGACCGTACGCTCGCCGACGACCATCCGCAGGCGTGGTGGGCGACGTGCACGGTGATCACCACCGAGGCGGAGACCGCGCTGCTGGCGGACGCCACGGGGGAGGCGGACGCTCCGGGCCCGCAGTCGCTCGCGGACATCCACCCGCGGATGCCGCTGATGCTGACGCCGGACCGTTGGGACGCCTGGCTGGACCCGGCCCGTACGGACACGGAGGAGCTGCGCGGGCTGCTGGAGCCGCCGCCCACGGGGCTGATGCGCGCGTACCCGGTGTCGACGGACGTGAGCAACGTACGGAACAACGGGCCGGAGCTGCTGGAGGAGCTGGCGGCGCCCGAGGAGGAGACGCTGTTCTGAACGGCCACACGGACGGCGCGGCCGTCGAGACCGTCCCCACCCCCATGGGCGACGCCCGCGTCACCTGGCGCGAGGCCCCCGACGCACGGCTCGTCCTGGCCCTCGGCCACGGCGCGGGCGGCGGCGTCGAGGCCCGCGACCTGGCCGCGCTCGCCGCCGTACTGCCCGCGGACGGCGTGACCGTCGCCCTCGTCGAACAGCCGTGGCGGGTCGCGGGGAAGCGGGTCGCCCCGGCGCCCCGCACCCTCGACACCGCCTGGACGGCCCTGTGGCCCGCCCTCACCGCGCGCGGCCTGCCGGTCGTCGCGGGCGGGCGCAGCGCCGGCGCGCGCGTGGCCTGCCGTACGGGCGCGGGGCTGGGGGCGTGCGCGGTGCTCGCCCTGTCGTTCCCGCTGCACCCGCCCGCGCGGGCGGGCGCAGCGGCCGATCCGGCGGGCGGGCCGCGGAAGTCGCGGGCGCACGAGCTGGCGGGTACGGGTCTGCCGACGCTCGTCGTGCAGGGCGGACGTGATCCCTTCGGCCGGCCCGCCGAGTTCCCGGCGGGCACGCGGCTCGTCGAGGTGCCGGACGGCGACCACGGTTTCGCGGTGCCGAAGCGGGCGGCGACGGGGCAGGAGGAGGCGCTGGGGGTGCTCACGGAGGGCGTACGGGACTGGCTGCGCGCGCTGCCCTGACCGGTCGGCCCCGGTTGCCGGCGCCGACCGCCGGTGTGCGGCCGTACGGGAATGCGTCGGGCGGTGCGGCTGTTGACGGGTACACCAAGCACGTCTCGACGAGAGGAAGCCGCCCCCATGGGTTCTGTCGCTTGCCCGCAGCGTCCCCAGGCCGCTGACCTGGACTGGGCCACGCTCGCGCTGGCCGGTGCCCCGAAGATCCCGGCGGCGCGGGAAGTGGATCGTCGTCTATTCTCCGATTCGAGCGGGTCCTTCTTCGGGCCCGGCACACCATCGGAGGAGGTGGGTCCGGTCACCGGGACCGACGACGGCACGGAGAGCACGCCGAACACGCCGCACGAGACCACCGCGGAGCGCAGCGCGCGCTTCGAGCGGGACGCCCTCACGTTCCTGGACCAGATGTACTCCGCCGCCCTCCGTATGACGCGGAACCCGGCCGACGCGGAGGACCTCGTACAGGAGACCTACGCGAAGGCGTACGCGTCGTTCCACCAGTTCCGCGAGGGCACCAACCTCAAGGCGTGGCTGTACCGCATCCTCACCAACACCTTCATCAACTCGTACCGCAAGAAGCAGCGTGAGCCGCAGCGCAGCGCCGCCGAGGAGATCGAGGACTGGCAGCTGGCGCGCGCCGAGTCGCACATGTCGACCGGGCTCCGTTCCGCGGAGGCGCAGGCGCTGGACCACCTGCCGGACTCCGACGTGAAGGAGGCGCTCCAGGCGATCCCGGAGGAATTCCGCATCGCGGTGTACCTCGCGGACGTCGAGGGGTTTGCGTACAAGGAGATCGCGGACATCATGGGGACACCCATCGGCACGGTGATGTCGCGTCTGCACCGCGGACGGCGGCAGCTGCGCGGCATGCTGGAGGACTACGCCCGCGACCGGGGCCTGGTCCCGGCGGGCACCGCGTCCGCGTCGAGCGGGTCGGCTCCGGGGCGGCCGGAGTACGGCACCTCCCCGGCGCAGTCGGGACACGACGGCTCCCCGGCGGGTCCGGGTGACACGTCGCACGACCGGAAAGGCTCGGGTTCATGAGTTGCGGAGAGCCGCATGAGATGGACTGCTCCGAGGTCCTGGACCATCTCTACGAGTACCTCGACCAGGAGATGCCCGACAGGGACTGCGAGAAGTTCAAGGAGCACTTCGACGAATGCTCCCCGTGCTTCGAGAAGTACGGGTTGGAGCAGGAGGTCAAGAAGCTCGTGAAGCGCTGCTGCGGGCGGGACGACGTCCCGTCGGACCTGCGCTCGAAAGTCATGGGCCGGATCGAGATGATCCGCGCGGGCGACGCGGCCCCCGAGGAGTCCGCCGGCGGCGACACCCCGGCGGGCGGCCCGCGCGGGAAGCTCGCCTGACGCGCACGGCCTGAGGCGCGCGCCCCGGTGCACGCGGTCCGGCGCGCTCCGACGCCCCCGCGCGGGCCGTAACGGCCGCCGCCCGTACGGCAGTTGAGCGCGGAACGGTAGCCTCCAGCCGCCGATTCACCCGATCGTGTGGGCCCGCCGTCACCCGCCGGGACCAATGCGCGCATGAGCCCGCGCGAACCCCCGGCGGCGGCCTATTCTCCCCAACCTGTGCGTTACGGGACCGCGTGGCACACCACCGCGCGGTACGGGGGAGGAGTCGCCATGCGGGAACGGGGTGCGGCGCTGCCGTGGGGCGGGCGCCTCCTCATCGTGTGCGCCGCGGCCGCCGCCACCGGCTGCGCGCTGCCCGCCGTCGCCCAGCCGGGCGGCACCGACTGGGCCGCGCTGCTGCCGCTCGCCGCGCTCTACGCGCTGTGCGAGTGGGTGCCCCGCTGCCCCCTGGTCGGCCACCGGGTGCCGCAGCGCATCGGCCCGCTGTTCCCCGTACTCCTCACGGCCGCCTTCCTGCTCCCGCCCGCCGCCGCGGCGCTCGCCCCGCTCCCCGGCGCGCTCTGCGGCCGGGTCGAGCCGCGCCACGCGTCCGCGCGCCGCGTGTGGCACGCCGCGCAGCTCGCGCTGGCCGCGTACGCCGCCGCGCACGTGCGGCTGCTGCTGGCCGGTCCGGACGCGGCCGTGGCGGCCGCCGCCGACTTCCCCGGCGCGCTGCTCCCGGCGTGCGCCACCGCGCTGACGTTCTGCGCCGTCGTCGGGCTCCTCGACGGCGCGGTCCTGGTCGCCGCCGAACGCTGCGCGCCGCGCGCCGCGTGGCGCGGGCGGCTGCTCCGGGACGCGGGCGCGTACGCCGTGCACGGTCTGGCCGGGCTGATGATGGCGGTGCTGTGGCGCAGCCCGTACGGGCCGGTGGCCGCGCTGTTCGTGCTGCTGCCGATGTACCTGTGCGCCTGGGTCTTCGCGCAGTACCACCGCGAGCGCGCCGCCCACCAGGCCACCATCCGCGCCCTGGTGCAGGCCGTCGACATCAAGGACCGCTACACCCGCGGCCACAGCGAACGCGTCGGCCGCGCCTCCGTGCTGATCGCCCGCGAGCTGGGCATGGACGAGGAGCGTACGGAGGCCCTCCGTTTCGCGGGCATCCTGCACGACGTCGGGAAGCTGGGCGTGCCCACCCGGCTGCTGCGCAAGGAGGGCCCGCTCACCGACGAGGAGACGCGGGTCGTGCGGCTGCATCCCGAGTACGGGCACGAGATGGTGCGCGGCATCCGCTTCCTCGGCGACGTGCGGTGCGCGATCCTCCACCACCACGAGCGCCTCGACGGGCGCGGTTACCCGTACGGGCTCAGCGGCGGGCAGATTCCCGAGTTCGCCCGGGTGGTCGCGGTGGCGGACGCGTTCGACGCGATGACCTCCACCCGTTCGTACCGCCGGGCGCTGCCCGTGCCGCGCGCCGTCGCGGAGCTGGAGGACTGCGCGGGCACGCAGTTCGACCCGCGGATGGTCGCGGCGCTGTGCCGGGCGCTGGAGCGGGAGGGCTGGTCGCCCGCGGCGACGGCCGACGACACCGGCGACGCGGCGTACGCCGACGGCCCGGCCGGTACGCAGCCGTACGGACCGGCCCCCGACCTTCCCGACCTTCCCGACCTGCTCGCGGGCCTGCCCGGCGCGCGGTCCGGGGGCCGGGCCCCGGCGGGCGGGCGGCGGGCATGAGCCGCCGGGTGGCGGTGGTGTACGCGGGCGCGCTGCTGCTCGGCGTCGCCGCGACGGCGTACACGCTGGCGCGCGGGCTCCAACAGCCCACCGTGGCGCTCGCCTTCGGGCTGGTGATCGCGGTGGGCGAGGCCGTACGGGTGCGGCTGCCGGGCGTGGACGGCCCGGCGGACGGCGCCGACGGCACCGTCGGCCCGCTGGGCGCGGCCGGTGCCCTCGGGTACGCCCTGCTCGGTGACGCGGGCGGGCAGGCGACCGGGCACGGCGTGCTCCAGGTCGTCGCCGTCGTCGTGGCGGCGACGCTGACCGGCCTGGCGCCGCACCTCCTCGGGGCGGGCGCGGCGGACCGCGCCCCCGTGCTGGACCAGGCGGTGCGCCGCGTGCACGTCGCCGCGTTCGCCGCCGTCTGCTTCCAACCCGCGTACAGCACCGGTGTGTGGGAGCGCTGGCTCGGCACCGGCCCGTACTACGCGCTGTGGCTGCTCGCCGTCGTCCTGCTCTCCGCCGTGTGCGACGCGGTGCTCGCCGCCGCCCTCGCCGCGGGCCGTACGGGCTGGCCGTACGCGCCGCTGCTGCGCGACCGGCTGCGGGCCACCGTCGGGATCGTCCCGGCGATCGCCGCGACCGGGGCGGTGATCGCGCTCGCCGTCGCGGTGGCGGGGCTGTGGGCGCTGCCGGTGTTCTGCGTGCCGCTGCTGCTCACGCAGTTCTCGTTCCGGCGGTACGCGTCGGTGCGCACCACCTACCGGCAGACGATCACGTCCCTCGCGCGGGCCACCGAGGTCGCCGGTTACACCCGGCCGGGCCACGCCCGCCGCGTCGCCGCGCTCAGTCGCGCGGTGGCACGCGAACTGGGGCTGGGCGAGCCGGAGTTGACGGTGCTGGAGTACGCCGCCCTCATGCACGACATCGGGCAGCTCTCCCTCGTCGACCCGGTGGCCGCCGGGGCGACCGAGCCGCTGGAGCCCGCCGAGCGCCGCCGCATCGCCCTGCTGGGCGGCGCGGTCGTGCGGCAGACGGGGGTGCCCGCGGAGGTCGCCGTCGTGGTCGAGCGCCAGGCCGACCCGTACCGCGAGCAGCCGCTCACCGCCCGCATCGTGCGCGCCGTCAACGCGTACGAGGACCTCGTGGCCCGATCCGGTGACAGTCACCCGGACGGCGTGGACGGCGACGGAGCGGGCGACGGCGGTACGGGGCGGCCGGCGTCCGTGGACCGTACGGGGGCGGGGCAGGAACGGGGGCGGGACGTGCGGGACGCGTGTGACGTACGCGACGTGCGGGACGGGATCGCCGGTCCGCTGCACGCGCTGGAGCGGCTGCGGCTGGGGTGCGCGAGGGAGTACGACCCCCGTGTGGTGGAAGCGCTCAGCCGGGTCGTGGCCGAGGGCAAGGTGGCCTGACGCACGGGTAGTGAGCGGGCACCCGAGTGGGCATGGTTGGATGCGAAGAGGGGAACCGGAAAGCGCGGAAGCGGCCCGCGGGACATGCTCGTGGAGCACCGTACGGGCCCCGTGCGGGACATGGCAGACCACCGGCAGGCGGGAATCAGGCGGCACATCGTGAGGATCTTCGGCAAGGTGCGGCACCGGCCCTCCGCTTCCTGGCGGCAGGCGACGGACCGCGCGTTCACGCTCATAGGCGACGGGCGTTACGAGGACGCCGGCGCCCTGCTGACGCGTGCCGCCGACCTGGAGCCGTGGCTCTCGGAGTCGTGGTTCAACCTCGCGCTGCTGCACAAGTTCCGGCACGACTGGGAGCAGGCGCGCGCCGCCGGGCTGCGCGCCGTGGCGCTGCTCGACCGCGAGGCCGGGGCGCCCGACTGGTGGAACGTCGGCATCGCCGCCACCGCCCTCCAGGACTGGCCGCTCGCCCGGCGCGCCTGGCAGGCGTACGGGCTGCGGGTGCCGGGCGAGGCGCACGGCTCGGCGGCCGCCGGGGAGCCGACCGGGATGCAGCTGGGCAGCGCCGCCGTACGGCTCTCGCCGGAGGGCGAGGCGGAGGTCGTCTGGGGGCGGCGGATCGATCCGGCACGGCTGGAGATCCAGAGCATCCCGCTGCCGTCGTCCGGCCGCCGCTGGGGCGAGGTCGTGCTGCACGACGGCGTCCCGCACGGCGAGCGGACCACCGCGGCGGGCCCGGCGTACCCGGTCTTCGACGAGATCGAGCTGTGGGCCCCCTCGCCGGTGCCGACCTGGGTGGTGCTCATCGACGCCGCCACCGAGTCCGACCGGGACGCGCTCGAACGGCTCGCGGCCGAGGCCGGGTTCGCCGCCGAGGACTGGTCGTCGTCCGTACGACTGCTGTGTCGTTCCTGCTCCGAGAGCCGGATGCCCAGCGACGAGGGCGACGGCACGCTGCACCTCGACCCGCACGACCACAGCTCGCCCGGCCACCCCGGACCGCTGGGGCACATGACGGCGGGCGGCCCCGGCGACCTGTGGGTGCCGGAGCGCGAGTGCGGGCTCGCGGCCCCGGCCGGGCTGGTGCGCGGGCTGCTCGACGGCTGGGCGGCGGACAGTCCGGACAGCCGGGAGTGGCGGGATCTGGAAGAGGTCTGCTGACCGCGCCGTAGGCTGTACGGCGTACGGACAGTGTGGTCCCGGGGCACCCGGGCGTGAGGAAGGCGTACGACGGCATGGCGCAGCAGCAGGAGACCCGGGCGGAGTCCGCCGTCGAGTTCGTGGTCGACACGGAGGACACCGCGGAGCGCGAGGCGGCACACGTCGAGCGCGGCACCGCGCGCCCGATCACGGTGGTGGGGAATCCGGTCCTGCACAAGGAGTGCCGGGACGTCACCGAGTTCGGCGACGAACTCGCCGCGCTCGTCGACGACATGTTCGCCAGCCAGCGCGCGGCGGAGGGCGTCGGCCTGGCGGCCAACCAGATCGGCGTCGACCTGAAGGTGTTCGTCTACGACTGCCCGGACGACGACGGCGTACGGCACGTGGGCGTCGTCTGCAACCCGGTGCTGGACGAACTCCCCGCCGACCGGCGGGTGCTGGACGACTCCAACGAGGGCTGCCTGTCGGTCCCCACCGCGTACGCCGCGCTCGCCCGCCCCGACACCGCCGTGGTGCGCGGGCAGGACGCGCAGGGTCGGCCGATCGCGGTGCGCGGCACCGGGTACTTCGCGCGCTGCCTCCAGCACGAGACGGACCACCTCTACGGCTACCTGTACATCGACCGGCTGTCGAAGCGGGAGCGCAAGGACGCCCTCCGGCAGATGGAGGAGGGCACGGCGCGGTACGAGACGGTGCCGAACGCCTGACCCGTCGGCCGCCGTCCGCGTCCGCGCCCGCCTCGCGTGACACCGGCGGTGGTCCGGCGCGCCGTGGGTGAACTCCGTTCAATGGCACGCCCATTGGCACTTCCCCGATGATGTTGACGCCTTGTCTTGGGCACGCCAATCTCAGGTGTTCCCCACAACGACGGAGGCGTCATGCTCGAAAGAACCGTTCCGGACCACCGCCGTGACCTGCGGTCGGGGTCGCGCCGTCCGCTGCGCGTCCTGGCCGCGGCCGGTGCCGCGATCGCGCTCGTCGCCGGTGGCGCCACCGCCACCACGGCCGTGGCCGCGACCGGTGACGCGCCCGCGAAGGCGCCCGCGGCGCAGCCCCTGGCGAAGCTCAGCCACGGGCAGGCGACCGCCAAGTTCCAGGCGGCCGGGATCTCCTGGTCCTCCAGCGGCGGCTGCTCGGACCGGAACACCTCGACCTGCACCTCGTTCGACCAGATCAACTCCGCCACGGTGGACGGCGTGATCACGCTCAAGGGCGCCACCGGCTGCGCCATCAACCTCACCGGCGGCACCGAGACCGGGCACGCCAGCGGCACGTACAGCCACTGGAACGGCTACAAGGTCGACTTCAGCCTGTCGAGCTGCCTGGACAACTACATCACGGGGACCTTCACCTCCATCGGCGGCTCCAAGTGGCAGTCCGGCTCCGGGAACGTGTACTACCGGGAGGGCAACCACTGGGACGTGACCTACCACAACTGCGGAGGCTGCTGAGCCGCGTGCGGTCCCCGGCCCGTCAGGCGCCGGGGACCGCACGGTCCTCCCCGCGGGGAGACGGAGAGGGGCTCAGAAGTCGTCGTCGAAGGAGACGGAGCCCTCGACGGCGACCTGGTAGGCGGAGGCCCGCCGCTCGAAGAAGTTCGTCAGCTCCTGCACGTTCTGGAGCTCCATGAACGAGAACGGGTTCCGCGCCCCGTAACGCGCCGGGAAGCCGAGCCGTACGAGCCGCTGGTCCGCCACCGCCCGCAGGTAGTCGCGCATCGAGTCGGTGTTCATCCCGGGCAGCCCGTCGCCGCACAGGTCCCGCGCGAACTGCAACTCGGCCTCCACGGCCTCGTCCAGCATCGCCGTGACCTCGGCCTCCAGCGCGTCGTCGAACAGGTCCGGCTCCTCCGCCCGCACCGTGTCGACCACGTCGAACGCGAACGACATGTGCATCGACTCGTCGCGGAAGACCCAGTTGGTGCCGGTGGCCAGGCCGTGCAGCAGACCGCGCGAGCGGAACCAGTAGACGTACGCGAAGGCGCCGTAGAAGAACAGCCCCTCGATGCAGGCGGCGAAGCAGATGAGGTTCAGCAGGAAGCGCCGCCGGTCGGCGCGCGACTCCAACCGCCCCGTCCGCGCCACGCCGTCGCCCTCCTCCAGGGCGGCCATCCAGCGGAAGCAGAACTGCGCCTTCTCGCGGATCGACGGGATGTTCTCGACCGCCGCGAACGCCTCGGCGCGCTCGTCCGGATCGGGCAGGTACGTGTCCAGCAGCGTCAGGTAGAACTGGACGTGCACGGCCTCCTCGAACAGCTGCCGGGAGAGGTAGAGGCGCGCCTCGGGCGAGTTGATGTGCTTGTAGAGCGAGAGCACCACGTTGTTCGCCACGATGGAGTCGCCGGTGGCGAAGAACGCCACGAGGCGGCTGATCATGTGCTGTTCGCCGGGGGAGAGCTTCGCCAGGTCGCCGATGTCGGAGTGGAGGTCGACCTCCTCGACGGTCCAGGTGTTCTTGATGGCGTCGCGGTAGCGGTCGTAGAACTCCGGGTAGCGCATGGGGCGCAGGGTCAGTTCGAAGCCCGGGTCGAGCAGGTTCTTCGGCCGGGGGGTGACGGCGGCCGGGGTGGTCGGTGTGGTGGTCACTGGCATGCCTCGCAGGACTCGGGGTTCTCCAGGGAGCAGGCGGCGGCCGCGGCGTCGTCGTACGCGGTCACCGTCGACCCGGACACGGGTGCGGGTACGGGTGCGGTGGCGGCCGTGCCGCCCGCGGCGCGCGCGATCCGGGTGGCCGGACGCGAACGCAGGTAGTACGTGGTCTTGATGCCGCTGCGCCAGGCGTACGCGTACATCGAGCTGAGCTTCCCGATGGTCGGCGAGCCCAGGAAGAGGTTCAGCGACTGGCTCTGGTCCAGGTACGGGGTGCGCGCCGCCGCCAGGTCGATCAGCGCGCGCTGCGGCAGCTCCCACGCGGTGCGGTAGAGCGCCCGTACGTCGTCCGGCAGACCCGGCGCGTCCTGCACCGAGCCGCTGCTCTCGCGCAGCGCCTCCCGGGTCGCGTCGTCCCAGCGCCCCAGCCGCTTCAACTCCGCGACCAGGTACGCGTTCACCTGGAGGAACTCGCCGCTCAGCGTCTCGCGCTTGAACAGGTTCGACACCTGCGGCTCGATGCACTCGTAGACGCCCGCGATGGAGGCGATCGTCGCCGTCGGCGCGATGGCCAGCAGCAGCGCGTTCCGCAGCCCGGAGGTGGCGACCCGTTCGCGCAGCGCCGTCCAGCGCTCCGGCCAGGCGTGCTCGACGTGCGGGTAGTGGTCGGGGTGGAGCACGCCGCGCGCCGCGCGGGTCGACTCCCAGGCGGGGAGCGGGCCGTGGCGTTCCGCGAGGGCGGCGGACGCCTCGTACGCGGCCAGCATGATCCGCTCGGAGATCCGGGTGGACAGCTCCCGCGCCTCCGCCGAGTCGAACGGGAGCCGCTGCCGGAAGAAGACGTCCTGGAGGCCCATCAGGCCCAGGCCGACCGGCCGCCAGCGGGAGTTGGAGGCGGCGGCCTGCGGCGTCGGGTAGAAGTTCACGTCGACGACGCGGTCGAGGAAGAGGACGGCGGTGCGGACGGTCTCGTCCAGCCGCTCCCAGTCGACCTCGCCGTCCGCGCGCAGGTGCGCGGCGAGGTTGACGGAGCCGAGGTTGCAGACGGCGGTCTCCCCGTCGTCCGTGACCTCCAGGATCTCCGTGCAGAGGTTGGAGGAGTGCACGACGTTGCCGGGCTCCGCCGTCTGGTTCGCGGTGCGGTTGGAGGTGTCCTTGAAGGTCATCCAGCCGTTGCCGGTCTGCGCGAGCGTACGCATCATCCGCGCGTACAACTCCCGTGCGGGCAGCGTCCGTACGGCCTTCCCCTCGGCCTCGGCGCGACGGTACGCGGCGTCGAAGTCGTCGCCCCACAGATCCGTCAGCTCCGGCGTGTCCGACGGCGAGAACAGCGACCAGTCGGCGTCCGCCTCGACCCGGCGCATGAACTCGTCCGGGATCCAGTGCGCGAGGTTGAGGTTGTGCGTACGCCGCGCCTCCTCGCCGGTGTTGTCGCGCAGCTCCAGGAACTCCTCCAGGTCCGCGTGCCACGTCTCCAGGTAGACGCAGGCCGCGCCCTTGCGCCGACCGCCCTGGTGCACGGCGGCGACCGAGGCGTCCAGGGTGCGCAGGAACGGCACGATGCCGTTCGACAGCCCGTTGGTGCCGCGGATCAGCGAACCGCGGCTGCGGATACGGGAGTACGACAGGCCGATGCCGCCCGCGTGCTTGGAGAGGCGGGCGACCCGGCCGTAGTTCTCGTAGACCGAGTCGAGGTCGTCCAGCGGGGAGTCCAGCAGGTAGCACGACGACATCTGCGGGTGCCGGGTGCCGGAGTTGAACAGCGTGGGGGAGGACGGCAGATAGGCGAGCGTGCTGGTCAGCCCGTACAGCTCGGTGACCTCCGCGAGCGCCCGCTCGCTCTCGTCGGGGGCGAGACCGCAGGCCACGCGCAGCAGGAAGTGCTGCGGCGTCTCGATGACGCGGCGGGTGACGGGGTGCCGCAGCAGGTAGCGGGTGTGGACGGTGCGCAGCCCGAAGTAGCCGAGGCGGTCGTCCGCGCCGTCCGCCTCCGCCGCCGCGACGAGCGCGTCGAGGCGGGCCGCGTGCGCCCGTACGAAGGACGCCGTGCCGTCCGCGATCAGGCCCTCGCGGTGCCCGACCGCCACCGACTCCGCGAACGAACGCGCGCCCTGCCCGGCGGCCTCCTCCCGTACGGCGAGGGTGAGCAGCCGGGCGGCGAGGCGCGAGTACTCCGGCTCCTCACCGATCAGCCCGGCGGCCGCCTCCGTCGCGAGGGAGCGCAACTCCGCGTCGTCCGAACCCCCGTGGCGGCCGCGGAGCGCCGCGGCGGCGACGCGTTCCGGGTCGGTGGCCGGGAGGTCGGCGGCGAGCCCGGCGAGGAGGCGGGTGAGCGCCGCCGCGCCGTGGTCGGCGGCGGCCGGGGGCTCGCCCTGGGCGGGGACGGCGGTCGGCACCGGCGGCCGGGCCGCGGGCGGCGCAGTCGCGGGGTCGGTCGCGGGTGCGGCGACTGGTGCGGTGGTCACTGGGCGTGCTCTCCCTCGCTCGGCCGGAGCCACGAGGAGGGGTGCGCGCGGGCGCGAGGTGGCGGCCGGGCACCAGGGCACGGCTCCGCTCGCGTCCGGCGGCCCAATCCGCGGAGCCCGGGACGTTGTACGACGCCGTCGGCAGGTGCTCGGGCTCGGCGGGGGCTGGGTGCGTGTTGTCGCGTCAGCGCCCGCCACACCGTTGCGGGTCAGCTCCGGATTCGCACCGGATTCCCCTGCGGCGACAGCAAGCACCACCATACATCTGGTGGCGCTTCATGCGAGCACCCCCATATGTTGTGTCGATCGCCCGGCTCTCGTACGGCCCCCGCGGCACCCCGGCGGCCCCGCCGTACGGCCTCACTCCGGGCCCGTCTCCCGCGTGAACGCCCACAGAGCCTCCATGCCCGGCACCGGCGACCAGTCCCGCTCCGGCGCGCGCCGGAAGCCGAGCCGCCCGTAAAGCCGGTGCGCGGCCGTCATCCGCGACTGGCTGGAGAGCACCAGCCGCGCCAGCCCGAGCGCCCGCGTACGGGCCAGGCACGCGCGCACCAGCGCCTCCCCGACGCCCCGGCCGCGCCCCTCCTCCCGTACCGCCAGCATCCGGAACTCGCCCTCGCCCGGCACCGCGATGTCCGCGTACGCGCCGCCGTCCCCGACGAACGTCACGGTGCCCAGCAGTCGTTCGCCCGCCGCGTCCCGTTCCACGGCCACCAGCACCTCCGAGTGCGCGGCCCGGTGCCGGGCGTCGCGCAGCCTCGCCAGGTACGAGTCCGACTCACCGAAGGTGAGCAGGCCGTCCCCGAGGTACACGTCCGCCGTCAACCCGCCGACCCCGTCCAGCTCCCCGTCCCGCGCCGCCCTGATCGTGAAGTCCATGGCCCCAGCATGCGGCACCCCACCGGCCGGTCGCCGGTGGGGTGCCGAGGGTGCTCCGGGGACTCCCGGTGGGTCAGGGGGCCTTGGTGGCGGGCGGCAGTTCCTCCCGTACGCCCGCGTCACCGACGTCCGCGGTGTAGTCGCCGGCGGTCGTCTCGTCCACGCCGTCCGGCGTGCCGAGCGCCCGCATGACGAGCGTCAGGACGACCGTCACCAGCAGGTTGAGCACGAACGCCGTCAGCCCGATGTAGCCGATCTCGCCGATCAGCGGGATGGTGTCGTTGCTGCCGCCGAAGTGCTTCTGCGTGGGGCTCTCGACGCCGTACGCCGCCAGGGTGCCGTAGAGCATGCCGACGGCCCAGCCCGCGAGCAGCGCCCAGCGGTGGAACCACCGGGTGAACAGGCCGCCGACGAGCGCGGGCATCGTCTGGACGATCCAGATGCCGCCCAGCAGCTGGAAGTTGATCGCCGTGGTCTTGTCCATGGTGAGGACGAAGACCAGCGCGCCGACCTTCACCAGCAGCGACGTGATCTTGGAGACCTGGGCCTCCCGCGCCGGGGTGGCGTCCGGCCGGAAGAAGTCGCGGTAGATGTTCCGCGTGAACAGGTTCGCGGCCGCGATCGACATGATGGCGGCCGGGACGAGCGCGCCGATCCCGATGGCCGCGAAGGCCACGCCCGCGAACCACGCCGGGAACATGTCCTCGAACAGCTGCGGCACCACCAACTGCCCGTTCTCCACCTCGATCCCGGCCGCGATCCCCATGAAGCCGAGCAGTGCGAGCAGGCCCAGCATCAGGGAGTACAGCGGCAGGATCGTCGTGTTCCGCCGGATGACCTCGCGGCTGCGGCTGGAGAGGGTCGCGGTGATGGCGTGCGGGTACATGAACAGCGCCAGCGCCGAGCCCAGCGCCAGCGTCGCGTACGCCCACTGCGCGTCCGCCGCCGGGACCACCGAGCCGCCCTTCTCCGCGAACTTCTCCTCGGCGCTGCTGAAGATGTCGTCGAAGCCGCCGAGTTCGATCGGGATGTAGATGATCGCGACGATGATCACGATGTAGATCAGCGCGTCCTTCACGAACGCGATGAGCGCCGGTGCCCGCAGCCCCGAGGAGTACGTGTACGCCGCCAGCACGCCGAACGCGATCAGCAGCGGCAGGTCCTTCACGAACCAGTGCGTCGACTCCCCGCCGCCGACGCCCATCACGTCCAACACCGCCTGGATGCCGACGAGTTGGAGCGCGATGTACGGCATCGTCGCCAGGATGCCGGTCAGCGCGACCGCCAGGGAGAGGCCGCGGGAGCCGAAGCGGCCCTTCACGAAGTCCGAGGTGGTGACGTAGCCGTGCCGGTGCGAGACCGACCAGAGGCGCGGCAGGAACGTGAAGATCAGCGGGTAGACGAGGATGGTGTACGGCACCGCGAAGAAGCCCGCCGCGCCGCCCGCGTAGATCGCCGCCGGTACGGCCACGAAGGTGTACGCGGTGTAGAGGTCGCCGCCGAGCAGGAACCACGTGATCCAGGTCCCGAAGCTCCGCCCGCCGAGGCCCCACTCCTCCAGGTTGTCGGCCTCCGCCGCCCGGCGCCAGCGCGCGGCGAGGAAGCCCATGACCGTGACCAGCACGAAGAAGAAGACGAAGACCGCGAGCGCGACTCCGTTCACGCCGTCGTTCATCGCGCCGCACCGCCCTCGGCGGCCGCGCGCCGCGCGGCCTTCTCGCGGCGGACCAGGACGTACGCGACGCAGGTCAGCAGCGTGGACAGGGGCACCCACAGCATCTGGTACCAGTAGAAGAACGGGATGCCGATGAACGTCGGGTCCACCCGGTCGTACGAGCCGACCCAGAGCATCGCGACGAACGGGACGACCAGGCACAGCCCGATCACCACGCGCGTGGGCGTGATCACCGACCCGCCTGGTGCCTTATCGGGGGCTGACATGTGTGGGCGCGCTCCGTCCTGGCTGGTCGATCACTGCTGGCCGCCCAGGAAATCTAGCCACGGCGGAGCGCGGAGTCACTACCCCACGGCATAACGGACCGGCCACGCCGCCGCCGGTCAGCGACGTGTGCGGGGGCCGTACGCGCGCGTGCCGTACGTACGTGCCGTGGGTGCCGCGTCGTACGTCCGTCCCGCGTCAGTCGCGCGGGCGCTGGAGGGTGGCGACGAACTTGTAGCGGTCGCCGCGGTAGACGGAGCGGACCCACTCCACCGGCTCGCCGGTGCTGTCCTGCGAGTGCCGGGACAGCATCAGCATCGGCAGCCCCACGTCGGTGGCGAGCAGTCCGGCCTCGCGCGGGGTGGCCAGGGACGTCTCGATCGTCTCCTCCGCCTCGGCGAGGTGGACGTCGTAGACCTCCGCGAGCGCGGTGTAGAGCGAGGTGTACTTGACCAGGCTGCGGCGCAGCGCGGGGAAACGCTTCTGTGAGAGGTGCGTCGTCTCGATGGCCATCGGCTCGCCGCTGGCCAGCCGCAGCCGTTCGATGCGCAGCACGCGCCCCCCGGCGGGGATGTCGAGCAGTCCGGCGAGCCGGTCGTCGGCGGTGATGTAGCCGATGTCCAGCAGCTGGGAGGTGGGTTCGAGGCCCTGGGCGCGCATGTCCTCGGTGTACGAGGTGAGTTGGAGCGCCTGGGACACCTTCGGCTTGGCGACGAACGTGCCCTTGCCCTGGATGCGTTCCAGCCGTCCCTCGACGACCAGTTCCTGGAGCGCCTGGCGCACGGTGGTGCGCGAGGTGTCGAACTCGCTGGCCAGAGTGCGTTCCGGCGGCACCGGGGTGCCGGGCGGCATCGTCTCGGTCATCTCCAGCAAGTGCCGCTTCAGGCGGTAGTACTTGGGCACCCGGGCGGTGCGCGCGGCGGCACCGCCGTTGCTCCCGGCGGTCTCCGCCGGGCCCGTACCGCCCGCGCCGGGCGCCGCGGCGATCCCGTCGCCGCCCATGGCGCGCCTTCCCGGCTCGTGTCGTGCTGCCGTCACCGGCTCCTCCGTGTGTCTAGCGGCTCACATCGTGGCACGAGCCCGGCCCGGGAGGGCGGCGCAGCTCAGATGTCGTTCCGGTAACGGAAAGGACTGCGAGCTTTATACACCGTTGACACCCCCATAGGTCTAGGCCAAGCTGCGCGGACTGGTCTAAACCATTAATGATCAATCCCGGTCCCACGGGCGGTACGCGCCGCAAGGCTTCGTCTGTCCCCGGTGGTTCGTCGCTGGGCGGGGGGTGTCGGGGGTCCCTTGAGGAGGGTGGCGTGAAGCGCAAGCTCATAGCGGCAGTCGGTGTCGCGGCCATGATGGCCGGGGTGGCGGCCTGCGGCTCCGGTGACAGCGGGGCCGAGGGCGACAAGAGTCTCACGATCTGGGCGATGGACGGCTCCGCCCCCGAGCCCTGGGTGAAGGAGCTGAACAAGGCGTTCGAGGCCGAACACGAGGGCGCCAAGGTCGAGATCAAGGTCCAGCAGTGGAACGGCATCCAGGAGAAGATCACCACCGCCCTCTCCGAGGACGCGCCGCCGGACGTGCTGGAGCTGGGCAACACCCAGACCGCCGGGTACGCCGTCACGGGCGGCCTCGCCGACCTCACCGACCTCAAGGGTGAGCTGGGCTACGACAAGTGGAACAAGGGCATGGTCCCCTCCACCGAGCTGGACGGAAAGCTCTACAGCGCGCCCTGGTACGCCGCCAACCGCGTCGTCGTCTACGACAAGAAGGCGTTCAAGGACGCCGGCGTGCAGCCGCCGAAGACCCGCGACGAGTGGCTCGACGGACTCCGGAAGATCAAGGACAAGACCGACTCGCAGCCGATCTACCTGCCCGGCCAGAGCTGGTACGTCTTCGCGGGCCTCCTCTGGGACGAGGGCGGCGACCTCGCGGCCGAGGACGGCGACAAGTGGAAGGGCACCCTCGCGAGCCCCGAGGCGCAGAAGGCCATGGACTTCTACAAGGAGCTCCAGTCCTTCTCCACCGCCCCGAAGGACGCCGACGAGGCGACGCCGCAGCAGTCCACGGACGTCGTGCCCAAGGGCAAGGTCGCGTCCTGGATCGGCCTCGGCTGGGAGGCCGGGGGCGCGATCGACGCGATGAAGAAGGCCGGTTCCGAGGCCGACTTCGGCTACTTCCCGATCCCGGGCAAGACCGCCGACAAGCCCGGCAAGGTCTTCTTCGGCGGCTCGAACCTCGCCGTCTCCGAGCGCTCGCCCGACAAGGAACTCGCCCAGGAGTGGCTGAAGATGGCCACCTCCGAGAAGTGGATGAAGAAGTACGCCGAGGCCACCGAGGGCGGGCTGCTGCCCAACAGCCCCGGTGCCCAGGTCGACCCGGCGGCCGGTTCCTTCGCGGAGGCCATGGTCAAGTCCTCCGAGGTCGGCGCGCTCACGCCGATCACGCCGGGCTGGGCGAACGTCGAGACCGAGCCCAACCCGATCAAGGAGTACATGACCAAGGTGCTCAAGGGCACCTCCCCGGCGCAGGCGGGCAAGGACGCCGACAAGGTCATCGACGAACGCATCAACAAGAGCTGAACCGTCACCCGGCGCCCGTCGCCGGGAGGCCCGAACGGGTGCCGCGGGCGATCGCCCGCCCGCGGCACCCCGCCCCCTCGTCCCCGGCCCTCACCCCGAGGAAGTTGACATGACCGTGCACACCCAGGGCGCGACCCCGGTCGCGGAGGAGCCGCCGCCCGGCGAACCGGAGCCGACGGACGGCGTGTCGCCGAGCGGACCGAAGGACCGCGGCAGACGCCCGGAGAACGCGGCCTGGCTGCCGTACGCGCTGATCGCGCCCGCCGTCGTCTCCCTGCTGGCCTTCCTGGGCTACCCGCTGATCCGGAACGTCGTCCTCTCGGCGCAGCAGCTCGGCCGTACGGAGATGATCTCCCGTACGACCGTCTGGACCGGCCTCAGCAACTACACCGACCTGCTGAAGAACGACACGTTCTGGACCGTCACCCTGCGGACCTTCGTGTTCATGGCGGTCAACGTCGTACTGATCATGGTGCTGGGCACGCTGATCGGCCTGCTGCTGAACACGCTCGGCTCCAAGATGCGGCTGGTGCTCTCGCTGTCCCTGGTGATGGCCTGGGCCATGCCGATCGTCGCCTCCGCCACCGTCTTCCGCTGGCTGTTCGACACGCAGTTCGGCGTCATGAACTGGGTGATGCGCGGCCTCGGCTTCGCGGGCTACGAGCAGCACAACTGGTTCGAGACCGGCCTCTCCACGCTGACCATCGTCACCGTGATGATCGTGTGGGCGTCGATCCCGTTCGTGGCGCTCAACATGTACGCCGGGCTCACCACCATCAGCAGCGAGCTGTACGAGGCGGCGCGGATGGACGGGGCGTCCAGCGTGCGGCTGTTCCGCTCCGTGGTCTTCCCGATGATGAAGCCGTTCTTCCTGATCACCACGTTCCTGGAGATCATCTGGGTCTTCAAGGCGTTCGCCCAGATCGTGGCCCTGAACGGCGGCGGCCCCGACCGCGCGTCCGAGACCCTGCCCGTCTTCGCGTACGTCGAGGGCATGGCGCAGATGAACTTCGGCACCGCCGCGGCGGCCTCCGTGCTGACCATCCTGATCCTGCTGATCGCGATGTCCTTCTACTTCCGCCTGATCCTCAAGCAGGAGGAGGAGCAGTGAGCCACACAGGAACAGTGAGCACCCCGGGTTCGGTGAGCACCACGGGAACGGTGAGCACGACGGGCAAGGTGAGCGACACCCTGCCGGTCGACAAGGCGGCGGTGCGCGCCAGACGCCGTAGGACCCTGGGGAAGGTCTGGCCCAACGCGGTGGCGCTGCTGCTGGTGCCCGTCTTCCTCTTCCCCGTCTACTGGATGTTCTCGACGTCGTTCAAGCCGTCGTCCGAGATCCTCACCAAGACGCCGACGTTCCTCTTCACGCCGACCTTCGAGCACTACGGCACGGCCACCGGCGTCGACATGTTCTGGACGTACGTGCAGAACAGCCTCACCGTCACCATCGGCGCCGTCCTGCTGGCGCTCGTCGTGGCGCTGGCGGCGAGCTTCGCGATCGTACGGATGCGCTTCCGCGGCCGTAAGGGCCTGGTGCTCGCCGTGATGATGGCCCAGATGGCGCCCTGGGAGGTGATGGTCATCGTGATGTACCTGATCGCCCGGGACGCCGAGATGCTGAACAGCATCGGCTTCCTCACCCTCATCTACTTCGTGATGGTCCTCCCGTTCACCATCTGGACCCTCCGCGGCTTCATCGCCGCCGTGCCGAAGGAGCTGGAGGAGGCCGCGCTGATCGACGGGTGCAGCCGTACCCAGGCGTTCTTCCGGGTGATCTTCCCGCTGCTCGCGCCGGGCCTGATGTCGACCTCGCTGTTCGGCTTCATCACGGCGTGGAACGAGTTCGCCATGGTCCTCGTCCTCAACAAGGAGTCCGAGGCGTACACGCTGCCGCTGTGGCTGACGCAGTTCCAGAGCGCCTTCGGCAACGACTGGGGCGCCACCATGGCCGCCTCCTCGCTGTTCGCCGTTCCGGTGCTCCTCCTCTTCCTTTTCCTCCAGCGACGCGCCGTCGGCGGCCTGAGCGCCGGCGCTGTGAAGGGATGACCGGCATGACGACCCTCACCACGGACTCCGGGACCCTCACCCGCGACGCGCTCGCCGTCCTCCAGCCCGGCTTCACCGGCACCACCGCCCCCGCGTGGCTCCTCGCGCAGCTGCGCGAAGGGCTCAGCTCCGTCGGCCTGTTCGGCCGCAACATCGAGTCCGCGGAGCAGCTGGCCGCCCTCACCGCCGAACTGCGCGAGGCCCGGCCCGACATCCTGGTCGCCATCGACGAGGAGGGCGGCGACGTCACGCGCCTCGAAGCGCGTACGGGCTCCTCCTTCCCCGGCAACCTCGCGCTCGGCGCCGTCGACGACCCCGAACTGACCTGGGAGGTCGCCCACGAGCTGGGCAGGCGGCTCGCCGCCTGCGGCGTGAACCTCAACTGGGCGCCGTCGGCGGACGTCAACTCCAACCCGGACAACCCGGTGATCGGCGTCCGCTCGTTCGGCGGCGACCCGCAGCTCGTCGCCCGGCACACCGTGGCGTACGTCGAGGGCCTCCAGGCGGCGGGCGTCGCGGCCTGCGTCAAGCACTTCCCCGGCCACGGCGACACCGCCGTCGACTCGCACCACTCGATGCCCCGCATCGACGCCGACCTCAGCACGCTCCACGACCGCGAACTCGTCCCGTTCCGCGCGGCGGTGGCCGCCGGGAGCAAGTGCGTGATGAGCGCGCACATCCTGCTGCCCGCGCTCGACGAGGCGCTGCCCGGCACCCTCAGCCCGGCCGCGCTGAACGGGCTGCTGCGCGCCCCGCAGAGCAGCGGCGGCGTCGGCCACGACGGGCTCATCGTCACCGACGGAATGGAGATGCAGGCCATCTCCGCCACATACGGCCTCGAGCGCGGCAGCGTGCTCGCCCTCGCCGCGGGTGCCGACGCCATCTGCGTCGGCGGGGGACTGGCCGACGAGGACACCGTGCTGCGGCTTCGCGACGCGCTGGTGAGGGCCGTACGCGACGGCGAGCTCCCCCGGGAGCGACTCGCCGACGCCGCAGCACGGGTGCGCGCGCTCGCGCGCTGGACGGGGGAGGCGGGCGCGCGCGTGAACGGGGGGAGCGCGCCCGTGCCCTCGTCCTCCCGGCCCGCGCCGACCGGCGCCCCGGCGGCCGGCCACGCCGCCGACGACGCGTCGGACGTCGGTCTGCGGGCGGCCCGACGCGCGCTGCGCGTCACCGTCTCCGACGACTACGACCCGCTGGCCTCGCCCCCGTTCGTCGCGGCGTTCTCCCCGCTGGCGAACATCGCCGTCGGCGACTCGACGCCCTGGGGCGTGGCACCCGAACTGGAACGGCTGCTGCCCGGCACCCGTACGGCCACGTACGGGAAGGACGCGGCCTCGGACGCGGACCCGTCCGGCTTGGTCGCAAATGTGCTCGACGCGGCGGCGGACCGTAGGATCGTCGCGGTGGTACGCGACGTCCACCGCCACTCCTGGATGGCCGACGCCCTGGACGCCCTGATCGCCGCACGGCCCGAGTCCGTCGTGGTCGAGATGGGGCTGCCCCAGTCGCCGCCCGCCGGGGCCCTGCACATCGCCACCCATGGCGCCGCCCGCGTATGCGGTCGGGCCGCCGCGGAGGTCATCGTCGGCAAGGGGGCCGGCGGCTGAACCCTCGCGGGCCGCACAGCACAAGCCACCTGGAGGCACCCAGCATGTCCGCCCCGAGCCCGTCCCCGCAGCCCCTCGTGCCGGGGCGGATCATGTCCGGTGAGATGGCCGAGCAGCCCGCCGTGCTCCGGCGCATCCTCGACGAGGGCGCGCCCGCGATCCGCAGGACGGCCGAAGAGATCGCCGGCAGGAACCCCCGTTTCGTCCTTCTCACCGCGCGCGGCACGTCCGACAACGCGGCGCTGTACGCGAAGTACCTCCTGGAGGTGCTGCTCGGCAAGCCCTGCGGGCTCACGTCCATGTCCACCACCACGGCGTACGAGGCACGGGCCGACCTCACCGACTGCCTGGTGATCACCGTCAGCCAGTCCGGCGGCTCCCCGGACCTGGTGGCCTCCACCCGCGCCGCCCGCGAGGCCGGGGCGATCACCCTGGCCGTCACGAACAACGCGGCGTCGCCGCTGGCCGAGGTCAGCGAGTTCCACATCGACGTGCTCGCCGGTCCGGAGAAGGCGCTGCCCGCGACCAAGACGTACACCGCCGAACTCCTCGCCCTGTACCTCTTCGTGGACGGCATGCGCGGCGGCGACGGCGCCGCGTCCGCCAAGGCGCTGCCCGAGCTGGTGGAGTCGGTGCTCGCCCGCGGCGACGAGGTCAAGGCGCTCGCCGGTCGCTACCGCTTCGCGGAGCGCATGGTCATCACCTCGCGCGGCTACGGCTACCCCACCGCGAAGGAGGCCGCGCTCAAGCTGATGGAGACCAGCTACATCCCCGCCCTCTCGTACTCGGGCGCGGACCTGCTGCACGGCCCCCTCGCCATGGTCGACAACATCTCGCCGGTCATCGCCGTGGTGACCGACGGCAAGGGCGGGGCGGCGCTCCAGCCCGTGCTGGACCGGCTCCGCGACCGGGGCGCGGACCTCGTCGTCTTCGGCCCGGAGCCGCAGGTCGATGCGGCGTCGGCGGGCTTCGTCCTGCCCACGGAGGGGCTGGCGGAGGAGCTCCAGCCGGTGCTGGAGATCGTGCCGCTCCAGATGCTGGCGTACGAGGTGACCATCGCGCGCGGCCAGGACCCGGACGCGCCGCGCGCGCTCGCGAAGGTGACCGAGACGCACTGACGGCACCCGCGCGCGAGACCCCGACGGCGGCCGCCCGTACCGGACTTCCGGCGCGGGCGGCCGTCGCCGTACGCGCGCGCCGTGCGCCCGTGCCGCACGCGCCCCGTCCCGCCGTCCCGTACGGGCCCGGGAATCACTTCGGGCCGCGGCGCCGGGACGGGACCCTCAGCCCGTCCGGCACCGCAGCCCGGAGTTCGGAGACCCTGGCGCGGTCAGGGCAGAGAGCGCCTCGGGTCTCGTTCCGCCCTCCTGTGCGGGGAGGGCAGAAGTATGTGGTTGTCCGCGGGGCTCGCCCCGGACCACCCATTGTGGACTAGACCTTTTGACGCTGTCCATGGGCCGGGGCGACTTCTTGTCCGACGCCCGCCGGTAGGCTCGACGCGTGCCCTCCATGAACGACCTCGTACGCCAGCACACCACCCTCGACGACCGTGACCTGGACTGGTTGCACCTGCTGGTCTCCGAGTGGCAGTTGCTCTCGGACCTGTCCTTCGCCGATCTGGTGCTCTGGGTCCCCACCCGCGACGGCGCGCGCTACGTCTCCGTGGCGCAGATGCGGCCCAACACCGGCCCCACCTCGTACCAGGACGACATGGTCGGCCACCTCGTGCCGCGCGGCCGCCGCCCGCTGCTGGACATGGCGCACGACGAGGGCCGGATCGTACGGGAGGGCGACCCGGAGTGGCGCGAGGAGGTGCCCGTACGGGTCGAGTCCATCCCCGTACGCCGCGAGGGCCGGGTGCTCGGCGTCATCGCGCGCAACACCAACCTGCTGACCGTACGCACCCCGAGCAGGCTGGAGCTGACGTACCTCCAGAGCGCGTCCGACCTGGCGCAGATGATCGCCGCCGGATCGTTTCCCTTCCCGGGGGAGCAGGGCGACACCGACGTGTCCCCGCGCGTCGGCGACGGCCTGATCCGGCTGGACGCGGACGGCCTGGTGCAGTACGCGAGCCCCAACGCGCTCTCCGCGTACCACCGGTTGGGCCTCGCCGCCGACCTCGTCGGCCTGCACCTGGGGGAGGCCACCACGGAGCTGGCACCGGCGCGTGGCGCGGTCGACGAGGCCATCGTCAAGCTGGCCAGCGGCTGGGCGCCGCGCGCGGCGGAGGTCGAAGGGAACGACTGCGTCGTGCAGTTGCGCGCGATCCCGCTCAAACCCAAGGGCACGCGCATCGGTTCACTCGTCCTGCTGCGGGACATCACCGAGGTGCGCCACCGGGAACGGGAACTGCTCACCAAGGACGCCACCATCCGGGAGATCCACCACCGGGTGAAGAACAACCTCCAGACGGTCGCCGCCCTCCTCCGGCTCCAGGCCCGGCGCATGGACTCCGACCGGGGGCGCGAGGCGCTCAACGAGGCGGTACGGCGCGTGGGTTCGATCGCCATCGTGCACGAGACCCTGTCGCAGACGCTCGACGAACGCGTCGAGTTCGACGAGATCGCGGACCGGCTGCTGTCGATGGTGGCGGAACTCTCGCCGGGCCGGGTCACCAGCCGCCGTACCGGCCGCTTCGGCATCCTCGACGCCGACGTGGCCACGCCGCTGGCCATGGTCCTCACCGAGGTGCTCCAGAACGCGCTGGAGCACGGCTTCGGCCCGGACACCCTCGGCACGGTCGAGGTCGGCGCCGTACGCGGCGGCGATGTCGGCCGGGAGGAGGGGCGGTTGCTGGTCACGGTGCAGGACGACGGGCGCGGGCTGCCCGACGGATTCGACGCGCGGGAGTCCGGCAACCTGGGGCTCCAGATCGTACGGACCCTGGTCGAGGGGGAGTTGGGCGGCACGTTCGACATGGTGCCGGCGCCGGAGCGGGGCACGCGCGTGACGTTCGACCTGCCGGTGGCGCCCGAGAAGCCCTGACCGGGCGCGCGCGGCGGGGCGCGCGACCGGGGGTGCGCCCGTACGCCCGCGCTTCGCGTACCCCCGTACCTCCGTACTCCCGCACGCGCTACGGGTGTTCGGGGCGGACACCGTCGGTGCGCGGACAGACCGAGAGCCCCGAACGGCGGCTTTCGTCGCCGCGTACCGGGGCTCTCAGGTCTTGTGTGCGCCGCGTGTCAGGCGCTTGTCAGGGCACTGCGCGCTGCGATGCGAGGGGGCAGTTGGTGGCAGTCGCGGGGTGGGTCAGGCGGTCGCGGCGTTGTTCCGCGCGCGGTTGCGTGCGGCGCGGCGCTTCATCGCCCGGCGCTCGTCCTCGCTGAGGCCACCCCAGACACCGGAGTCCTGACCGGACTCCAGCGCCCACTGCAGGCACTGCTCCATGACGGGGCAGCGGCGGCAGACGGCCTTGGCTTCCTCGATCTGCAGCAGCGCGGGACCGGTGTTGCCGATGGGGAAGAACAGCTCGGGGTCTTCCTCGCGGCAAACGGCGTTGTGACGCCAGTCCATGGCTGCTACCTCTCCTCGTGGTGTTACGGGTACGTTGCTTGTGAATGTGAACGCTTTCACGAATCCCCCGACGGGGGAAGGGGTGTCGCGCAAGATGTGATGCGCATCCCACGGGATTCAGGAGGGGGATTCGGGGCTCTCAAGGGGGCCGCCAGTGGGCCGTCCCGATCGCCATGAAGAGACTCGCAAACCTCGGCGGCGGATACAACCCCCTGCCGCAAGTTTTTTTTGAATCCTTGGTTTGGTGTCGCCCCGGGCCGTACTTCCAGTGGGTGGAGGCCAGCCTAAACGTTCGAGTAAAAGGACTTTAGGGCCTTCGACTTACACAATCACACGCAGTGCACGCCCTACACCTGTGAACTGAACGCTGGTGCGGAGTCCCAGGTGGTCGCCGTCCATCTGGAACGGGAGTGGGACCTGCGAATGCAAGGTGAAGGCGCCGAGATCATGCAGGGAGGTCACGTGCTTTCCGTGCGGACCGCGTTCGGGTGTCGAAGCGAGCAGCTGCGTCCCGTAGCGGCTCATCGCGACGGGCGTCATCCGGGACAGTCCCAGCAGGTCGAGGCGGGTGTCGAAGGAGGTCCCGGGCACGGTGTAGAGCGGGCGGTTGCCCAGATAGGTCCACGGCGCCGTATTGGAGATTATGGACATCACCAACCTCTCCACCGGTTTCTCGCCCGGTCGTTCGAGGGTGATCGTTCCGTGCCGGCGGTGCGGTTCCTTCAAGAACTGGCGCACCACCTGCCGCACGTACAACGGGTGAGTCGAACGCTTCCCCTTCTCCCGCTGCTGTTCCACCCGGCCGATCACTCCCGCGTCGAATCCGAGACCCGCGCAGAACGTGAACCAGCGTTCCGGGACTTCCGCGTCGTCGGAATCCCGCGGACCCGACGTGAGGCCCAGCCCGACGGTGCGTTCACGGCCCTCGCGCAGCGCGTCCAACAGGACGCCCGTCGCCTCCACCGCGTGGTTCGGGAAGCCGAGGGCGCGGGCGAACACGTTGGTGGAGCCGCCCGGGACGACCGAGAAGCGGGGGAGGCGCTCCGGGTCGGGGCCGTCGTGCAGCAGGCCGTTGACGATCTCGTTGACGGTGCCGTCGCCGCCGAGGGCGATCACCAGCTCCGTCTCGCCGTCCCGCGCGGCCAGCCGACCGAGGTCGCGGGCATGGCCCCGGTACTCCGTCGTCGCCACCTCCAGCTTCAGATCGCTGGCAAGGGCGTGCGAGATGACGTCACGCGTCCGCGCGCTGGTGGCGGTGGCAGCGGGATTGACGACGAGGAGAGCGCGCATGGAGTGCAGGGTACCCACGGTGCCGTGGGCGTCCCCAGTCCGGTGCCGGGCTACCCTGCTGGGGTGAGTGACAGCACCGCGCCCCAGACCCGTCCGGCCCGTGTCACGGCCGCCGCCGTGCTGACCGCCCTGGAGGGGACGGTGATCGCGGCCTTCGGACTGGGCTCCCTCGTGATGCTGTTCACCGGCGATCCGGACGGCATGACGCAGGCGCTGACGATGGCCCTCACGGTGCTCGCGCTGGCCGCCCTCCCGCTGCTGGCCGCGCGTGGGCTGTGGCTGCGGCGCCGCTGGAGCCGGGGGCCCTCGATGATCACGCAGCTGCTGGCGCTGCCCGTGGGCTGGCAGATGGCGCAGAACGGCGGCGCCTGGGCCGCCGGGGGAGCGCTGATCGGGGCGATCGCCCTCGCCGTACTCGTCTGCGTGGTCAACCCGACCGCGACGGAAGCGCTGGGCATCGGACCGCGGGACGCGTAGCCGCCCCCTCGGGCGCGGTGCGGGCCACGGGTCCGCCGTACGGCCCGGGGCGCGGTCGCGGACGCCCCGTCCCGCCCCGGACGCGGGGTCCAGGGCCTCGGGCGCCGGTCCGTGGCGTACGGCCCGGAGAGCGCCCGGCGCGGGTGTGCGGGCCGGACGGTGGGCGGGACGCCCCGTACCGGCTCGCTCCTCGGCTCACTCCTCCACGAGCAGCCGGTCGCGCAGCTGGGCCAGCGTGCGGGCCAGCAGCCGGGAGACGTGCATCTGGGAGATGCCGACCTCCTGGGCGATCTGCGACTGCGTCATGTTCCCGAAGAAGCGCAGCAGCAGGATCTTCTTCTCCCGCGGCGGCAGCTCCTCCAGGAGGGGCTTGAGCGACTCGCGGTACTCCACGCCCTCCAACGCGTCGTCCTCCGCGCCGAGGGTGTCGGCGACCGCGGGGGACTCGTCGTCGGTGTCGGGCACGTCGAGGGACAGGGTGCTGTACGCGTTCGCGGACTCCAGTCCCTCCAGCACCTCCTCCTCCGAGATCGCCAGCCGCTCGGCCAGCTCGTGCACCGTCGGGGCGCGTCCGTGGAGTTGGGACAGCTCCGCCGTGGCGGACGTCAGCGACAGCCGCAGCTCCTGGAGCCGTCGCGGTACGCGGACCGCCCAGCCCTTGTCGCGGAAGTGCCGCTTGATCTCACCGACGACGGTCGGCGTCGCGTACGTCGAGAACTCCACGCCCCGCTCGGGGTCGAAGCGGTCCACCGACTTGATCAGACCGATCGTCGCGACCTGCGTGAGGTCGTCGAGCGGCTCGCCGCGGTTGCGGAAGCGGCGGGCCAGGTGCTCGACGAGCGGCAGGTGCATCCGCACCAGGTGGTTGCGCAGCTCGGCGCGGGCGGGGGAGCCGTCGGGCAGCTCGCGCAGCTCGATGAAGAGGGAACGCGCGCCGCTGCGGTCGCGCGGGTCGTGCTGCCCGCGCCCGGTGTGCTCGTGCTTCCCGTTCAGCTGCTCGTCCATCGCGACCGCCCGCTCCGCCTGCTCCGTCCGCTCCACTCGCTGACTGCCCGGGTCTGCCGGGTGCGGCCGTGCCTGCTGCTCGGGAATGCCGGGGCCGGCCGCCTCCAGGCGGCCCGCCCACGCTTCTCGTGCCTCGTGCTCGGTCACGACGATTCCGGACCCGCGCCGCGCTGCTTGCGCAGACTGATGCTGACCGTGCGGTCCTCCGACACCACGGAACCCACCTCCCCGGCCAGGGCGGAAAGCACCGTCCAGGCGAACGTGTCTCGCTCGGGTGCCCGGCCGTCGGTCGTCGGCGCCGACACCGTCACCCGCAGCGAGTCCCCGATCAACTCGAAGACGCAGCTGAGCACCGAACCGGGGACGGCCTGCTGGAGCAGGATGGCGCACGCCTCGTCGACCGCGATCCGGAGATCCTCGATCTCGTCGAGGGTGAAGTCCAGCCGGGCCGCGAGCCCGGCCGTGGCCGTACGCAGCACGGACAGATAGGCACCCGCAGCGGGCAGCCGGACCTCGACGAAGTCCTTGTCTCCGGGCTCGCCTGCGATCTGGGACACCCTCACCTCCAAGGTGGCGCAAGCTGGTTAGGCTCGATGGCTGTTGACCAACGCGCCGGTCCCCGCGGCTCCGCGCCGAGAGGCGCGGCACCGCGCGGGCCGACGCGGCGGATGGTACGACTGCGACGCTATCGCGATCCGACTCGGGATGTCGCCCGGACGAATCTTGATCCGCCGCAGCCGCCCCATCCTGGGGGCGTCACCCATAGTAAACACATGGGTACTGTCCGTGGCTAGGGGGTGGAGCCCCCAAATCCGGGACGATTACGCTGCGTTGGTCACGGCCGTCGCGTGCGGTGCCCCTCGGGAGGCCCGGAGGTCCCTGCGGCGGCCCGGCCGCTCGGCGCCCCCCGGCCCGTATCGCGGCCGATGGAACGGGGTGCCACAGGTTCAATACCCATGAGTCGCGGGGTTCATAGCATCCCCCGGCACGTAACTGGCCCCGGCGGGCGGGCGGTACCTTTCCGTGACGGTCGCGGAAAGGGCGCGAGACGGTGCTCCGGCGGCGACGGACACGGAGCGTCACGGCGATACGGGGCTCAACCGGTGATCACCGCGGTGACCGTGCTCCCCGCCGGGAACGCGCCCTCGTCCGTGAGCGTCCGCAGCGCGAACAGCAGCTTGGCCACGTAGACGCGGTCGAGGCGCACGGGCGCCGGGCCGGAGCCCGTACCGGTGCCGTCGGGGGTGGTGCGTACGTCCCCGGCGTACGCACCGGGGGCGCGCCCGGCGGCGGCGTCCGCCAGTACGGCGCCGTGCCGGTCGGTGAAGTCGGCGGCGAAGCGCTCCAGTTCGGGTGTCGTACGGGCGAAGCCGCCGCAGTGGAAACGGTCGTCCAGGGACCAGTCGCCGCGGCGGCCGCCGAACGCCTCCCGCTGGAGCCGCGCCACCTCCGCGCCGAGGAAGCCGCCCCTGAGCACCGGTACGCCGAGGGCGCGTGCCGGTGCCCCCGGCGCGGCGAGGCCCGCCGCCAGCCCCGCCAGCGTGCCGCCCGTACCGCACGCGACGGCGGCGACGTCCGTACGGCCGCGCAGCTCGCGTCCCAGCTCCGTGCAGCCGAGTACGGCGAGGGCGTTGCTGCCGCCCTCGGGGATCAGGTGGAAGTCGCCGTGCCGCGCGCGGAGTTCGGCGGTCCAGGCGGAGTCGTCCCGGCGGCGGTACTCGGCGCGGGACACGAAGAGAAGCCGCATGCCGTCCGCGGCGCAGCGCGCCAGCGACGGGTTGAGCGGCCGGTCGGCCAGTTCGTCGCCGCGGACGACGCCGACCGTGCGGAAGCCCAGCAGGCGGCCCGCGGCGGCGGTGGCGCGCAGGTGGTTGGAGTAGGCGCCGCCGAAGGTGAGGAGCGTACGGTGGCCGCCCTCGGTGGCGGCGCGCAGATTCGGCGTCAGCTTCCGCCACTTGTTCCCGGGCAGCTCCGGGTGGATCAGGTCGTCCCGCTTCAGCAGCAGCCGAACGCCCCGCCGCGCGAACCGCTCGTCGGCCACCTCCTGGAGGGGCGACGGCAGGCGCGGGGCGAGGACGCCGGGGTGCGCGGGGGTCTCGCGGTGCACACGCCGATTCTCGCCCGGCCCGCGTGGTCGTACGAACCCGCCCGCCCGGTCGTGCGAACGGGGCCGCGCGGCGCGCACACGGGGCCCACGTGTGCGCGCCGCGCGGTGACGCGGGTCAGGCCGTCGGCGCGCGGTCCACGCGTACGGGCGCGGGTGCCCGCGACCGGGCGCGTACGGCCGTCACCCCAGCCGTCACTTGAGCCGTTCCGCGATGCGGTCGCGCATGTCGTCCATGCTGAACCCGCGCGGGTCGATCTTCTGGTCCGTCCACTCCTTGTGCCCGATGACGGACGGCGCCTTCCAACCGTGGTGGCGGCAGAGCGCGGCGGCCGCCTTCTCGATGGCCTCCAACTGCGCCGCCGGCCACGGGTCCTCGCCGTCCCCGAGGTTCTCGCACTCGAAGCCGTAGAAGCGGCTGTTCCCGTCGGTGTTCTGCTCGTTGGGCGACGGGAGGTCCTTCTCGGCGATCACCGCGTTCAGCACGTCGTCGTCGCCGAGACCCGCGTGGTTGGCGCGGCCGTGGCCGACCAGATGGACCTTGCCGTCCTTCGTGATCACGCCGTGGCAGAGCGGGCCGGGCAGTTCGGGGTGGCCGTCGTAGCAGAGGTCGACGGTCCGCTCGGCGCCGCTGGTCACGGTGTGGTGGATCATGACGCCGTGCACTGGCCCCCAGTCGCCCTGGTGGTTGCGGTGGTGATTCCGCCAGTCGCGTACCTCGACGACGGTCAGGCCCTCGTCCTTGAGAGCCGCGACCAAGGTGCTCGCGGTGATGGGTGTGGCCATGCTCGCCTCTGTTTCTCCTGGTCTCGGAATTCCGTCGGGGCCCGAAGCCCGTATTCCCGCTTCTACGGGAAATCACCCGTCCCTGCCAGGGCGCCCGAACGTGCCATCAGCGCCTGCGCGCACTCCTCGCGCCGGTACGGGCGGATCAGGCCCGGGATGCGCTCTCGCGCGCGCCGCGCGCGACCGGAGCGGACCATCGAGCAGTCCTCCAGGAACACCTCCCAGGAGGCGCACGCCTCCTCCAACCGGCCGCAGGAGAGCAGCAGTTCGGCCAGCTCCGCGTGGCTGAGCGCGCGGGCGCGCCGCTCGTCCACCGGGCGGGAGCGCAGGGACGCCCGTAACTCCCGGATGGCGCCGCCCCGGTCGCCCAGGACCGCGTGCACCTGGCCCGTCTGGTACTGGAGCGCCGCCTCCTGGTAGCCCCCGACGGGGCCGCCGCCCAACGCGTCGGCGTGCGCCATCGACTGCTCCGCGCGGCGCAGCGCCGCCAGCGCGTCGGCCTTCCCGCCGCCCTCCGCGGCGGCGACCGCCAGCCCCGCGTACAGGAACGCGCGCGCGGACGGCTCGGTGTCCCGCGGCGCCTTCTCGCAGGCGGCCTCCGCCAGCGCGAGGCTGTGCCGGTGGTGCCCCAACTCGTGCGCCTGCGTGCTCAGGGCGCGGCGCGCCAGCGCCGACCCGGCCGGGTCGCCCGCCTCCTCCGCGAGTTCGCCGGAGGTGAGGAACGCGCGCTGGGCGAGCCCGTGCCGCTGCTCGTCGGCGTACACGCGGGCCAGCAGGTAGCTCAACCGGGACGCGCCCGACAGCAGTTCGCCGCGGAAGCGCCCCGCCGCGTCCGGGCCGCGCAGCCTGCGCGTCAGCCCGGAGACGTACGCGGCGAGGGGCGCGCGGATGTGCCCGCCGCCGCGGCGGTCGGCCTGCTCGGCGAAGAAGTACGTGTGCGCGCGGACGGACGCCACGTCCGCCGGGCCGCTGCCGGTCGGGCGTGCCCGTACGGCGGGGGCGGTCGCCGGGCGCGGGTCCGTACCCGTGGCCGTGCCCGAAGTGGCGCCGGGCGGGGCGGACTTCGGCTCCGTCAGCAGGATCAGCCGGTACGGGGCGGGCGTCCGCGCGTGGGCGCGGTGCGCGCCCGTGGCGGGCGCCGTCAGCGCCGCGAGCGTGTCCAGCGGGCGGGTGCGCGGGTCGGGCCACTCGGGCGGTGCCGCCGTACGCCCGTGGGGGCGCCGCCCGGGTCCCCCGGTGCCGCCCATGTCGAGGTCGGCGACGGTCACCGGGCGGCGCAGGCGGCGGCTGAACGCCTCCGCCATCAGCCGTTGGACCGTGGGCCCGGGGCGGCTGCCGCGCAGCCAGTGGGCGACGGAGGTGCGGTCGTAGTGCAGGTGCGTGCCCGTCTCGGCACCCAGCCTGGCCAGCGCGCGGGCGAAGGCCGCCTGCGTCCAGCCGGACTCCTCCAGCAGCGCGCGGAGCGCGTCGTTGGGGGTGCGGGTGCGGCTAGCCGAGCGCATCGTGCGCCTCCTTCCGGAGGTCGGGACGGAAGCGGATCGGGTCGTTCACAGAGCCCTCCTTGGTTGCTCTCCGTAGGCATTTCCGCCTACGGAGGGGTACTTCGACCCAACCGCACGTAACCTACGAAGGGGAGGATGTGCCTCCGTGCGGTGGTCGTGAGCCGTTCGCACCCCGTGTGAACCGACGCGCCGTCACTTTGCGAAACACGTGTTGAAGCACCGGAGGGCCGTGATGGAGCCGAACCGTCAGCTGGACGCGCTGCTCGACCAGTCCGGGATGTCGAGGGCCGGACTGGCGGCACGGATCAACCGGCGCGGCCGGGAGGCCGGGACCACCCTGCGTTACGACCACACGGCCGTGGCGCGCTGGTTGAAGGGGCAACGGCCACGCGGCCGGGTCCCCGAGCTGATCTGCGAGATCCTCGGCGAACAGCTCGCCCGTACGCTCACGCTGGACGACGTGGGCATGGCGGCGCCCTCGGAACCGGCCGCCCAACTCGGCGTGGACGTCGGCGGGTTGAACCGCTTCCTCGACCGCGCCGCCGTGCTGTGGCGGTCCGACCGGATGCACGCCGAGGCGCCCGGCCCGTCGCTCCTGACGGGAGCCGCGGCGGTCGGCCCCGTGTGGGAGTGGGAGAACCCGCCGGAGGACCTCGACGTCTCGCACGGCGGCCGCAGACGCGTCACCGACGCCGAGGTGGCGGTGCTGCACGCGGCCCGCGGCCACTACGAGCACCTCTACCGGAACGCGGGCGGCGTCGCCACCCGCCCCCGCGTCGTCGGCTTCCTGACGGCCGAGGTGACGCCGCTGATGCGCGGCACGTACGACGACCGGACCGGGCGCAGGCTGTGCCGCGCGGCGGGTTCGCTGGCCGCGGTCTGCGGCATCTGCGCGTACGACGCCGACGCGCAGGGCCTCGCCCAGCGCTACTTCCACCAGGCGTTACGCCTCGCGAAAGCCTCCGGCGACCGGCTGTTCGGCGGCTACGTGGTGGCGCTCCTGGTGAACCAGGCACTGTTCCTCGGCGACGACCGGCACTCCATAGCCTGCGCCGAGTCGGTGCTGCGGACCACCGGCCCGCACGCCAGCCCCGCGCTGGCCACCGACCTCTACGCGATGCAGGCGAAGGCGTACGCCCGGCTCGGGGACCGGGCGAGCGCGCACCGCTGCATGCGGCTCGCGGAGACGTTCTCCACGCGGATACGTCCGGAGGAGGAGCCCGACGAGACCAGCTACGTCCAGCCGGGCCTGGCCGAAGTGCGGCTGGCGGAGGCGTTGTTGGTGCTGGGGGACGTACGGGAGGCCGGTCGGTACGCGGAGATGGCCGCGCGTGCGCCGGCGCACGTACGGGGGAGGGTGAACCGGCTCGCCACGCTCACCGACGTCGAACTGCGCAGCGGGGAGGCGGAACGGGCCGCCGCGACCGCCGCCGAGATGGTCGGGCACGCGCAGGGCATCGAGTCGCAGCGGCTGCGGGACCGGATGCGGGCGGTCCGCGACCACCTGGCCGGACACCCCAGCACGTCCGCCGCCGACGCCGCCCGCCTGATCGACGAGGCACTGCGCGTCCCCCTCTGAAGCCGCATGCTGGAGTGCCCAACCTCCATGGGGAAGGGGGCACTTCACGTGCTGTGGAACAACCTCGGTGAGCACACGGTGTACGAGAACCAGTGGCTCCGCGTGAACCTGGCAGACGTCGAGCTGCCGGACGGGCGCCATCTGGACCACTACCTCATCAGACTGCGGCCGGTCGCCATGGCCACCGCCGTCAACGAACGGAACGAGGTGCTGCTGCTCTGGCGGCACCGCTTCATCACCGACAGCTGGGGCTGGGAGCTGGCCGCGGGCGTGGTGGAGGACGGCGAGGACGTCGCCGCCGCCGCGGGCCGCGAGATGCTGGAGGAGACCGGCTGGCGGCCGGGCCCGCTGCGGCATCTGATGACCGTCGAGCCGTCCAACGGGCTGGCCGACGCGCGGCACCACATCTACTGGTCGGAGAGCGCCGCGTACGTCGGCGACCCGGAGGACGACTTCGAGTCCGACAAGCGGGAGTGGATACCGCTGAAGGAGGCGCCGGAACTGATCGCGCGCGGCGAGGTGCCGGCGGCCAACTCGGCGGCGGCGCTGCTGATGCTGCACAGCCTGCGCTTCGGCTGACGCGCGGCGCGCACCGGGCGGCGCACCCGGTTGGTGCACGGGTCGCCCGCGCAGGAGGCCCCGGCCCCCGGACCCCGTCGAGCACGGCGGGGCCGGGAGCCGGGGCCGCGCGCGTGGTGCGGGTGCCGGCGCGGTGCGGCCGTGCTGCGCGGGTGTCCGGCGCGGGCGACGCCCCTACGCCGGAACGCCCTCAGCGCAGGGCGCCGTCCCCGTGCTGGGCGATGTGCTGCTCCACCGCGGACATCGCCTGCTGCGTGCTCGCGGCGGAGCCGGTGCCGTGCCGCTCCGCGTAGTACGCCGCGCCCAGCTTGCGGACGAGGTCGTGCCCCGCGCGCTGCGCCTGCACCTCGCCGACCTTCTCCTTGCCCTGCGTGAGACCGCGCTGGGCCTGCTCCTTGGCCTTGTCGAGGAACCCTGCCATGGTCGTCTCCTGTGCTGGAACGGGATGGGTACGGAAGGCTGTGCCCCTCCGCCCCGTGAACGTACGCGGCACCGACCCGGTTCCCCGGACGCCGACCCGGCGTGCCGCGCGCGGCACGGACCGTTCTAGCGTGGCCGCATGGGCGGTGAGGTCATGGGCGGTGAGGCGGGCCGGGGCACGCAGGCGGCGGGGCAGGGCGCGCACGCGGCGGGGACGACGGCCCCGGGCGGTGCCGGTCGGGCCGGGCCCGGCGGTACGGGCGCGCGTACGGCGGACGGCGCGGGCCGGGCGGGCGCGGTCGGGCTGGTGTGCGCGGGCGCGCTCTCGGTGCAGTTCGGCGCGGCCGTGGCGGCCCTGCTGTTCCCCCGCGCGGGGGCGATCGGCGTGGTGGCGATGCGGCTCACGTTCGCCGCGCTGATCATGCTGCCGCTGTGCCGCCCCCGGGTACGCGGCCACTCGCGCGCGGACTGGGGCGCCGCCGCGGGCCTCGGGCTGGCGCTGGGCACCATGAACACCCTGATCTACCAGGCGATCGACCGCATCCCCCTCGGCGCCGCGGTCACCCTCGAACTGCTCGGCCCCCTCGTGCTGTCGGTGGTCGCCGCGCGCCGCGCGGTCAGCCTGCTGTGGGCGGCGCTCGCGCTGGCGGGCGTGTACCTGCTGGGCAGCAGCGGGTTCCGTGAACTCGACCCGGCCGGAGTCGCCTTCGCGCTGGCCGCGGGCGGCGCCTGGGTCGCGTACATCATGCTGAACGCGCGCGTCGGCGCCCGTTTCCCGAAGGCCGACGGGCTGGCGCTGGCGATGGGTGTCGCGGCCCTGGTGAGCGCGCCGCTCGCGGTGGTCAGCGCGGGCACCGCCCTGCTCGACCCGGTGACGCTGGCGCTGGGCGCGGCGGTGGCGGTGCTGTCGTCCGGACTGCCGTACACGCTCGACCTGTTCGCCCTGCGGCGGATTCCGCAGGCGACGTTCGCCGTGCTGATGAGCCTGATGCCGGTGGCGGCGGCGACCGCCGGGTTCCTGGTGCTGGGGCAGGACATGGAGCCGGTGCAGCTGCTGGCGATCGCGCTGGTCATCGCCGCCAGCGTGGGTGCCGTACGCACCCGGCCGCGTACGGCCGCCGCGCGCGCGGTGGACGGCGCACCGCCCACGTAGGAGGCGCGGGACGCCGCATAGGGTGGTGCGGTGAGCGAACGCCAGACCCTCCACTGGACCGAGGACGGCACGGAACGGTCCGCCCGGTGGCGTTCCGAGAACGGTGCCCGTCCGCCCGCGCGCGTGGCCGTCGCGGACGACCGCACGCGTGCGGCGGACGCGTACAAGCTGATGTGCGAGGGCACCGCGCTGCTGTACCGCGGGGACCACCGGAACGCGCGCCAGCTGCTCGCCGCGCTCACCCGCAGGGTGGACGGCAAGCCGCGTACGGCGGGCGGCGGTTCCCGCACGGCGGACGCCGGGCGGGGAGGCCCGGAGCGACCGGACGCGCCGGAGTCGCCGGAGGAGCGGGCCGCGCGGTTCCACCGGCACCGCGCGCGGCAGGCCCAGCGCGCCCGCGTCCTCGGCATGCTGCTCGTGCCCCTGGACGGCGCCCACGCCGTCCCCCTCCGCCGCGCCCCGTCCGTCGCCGACGCGTGCGCCGCCGCCTACGGCCCCCCGGACGGCACCCCGTCCGTGCTGCCGCTGCGGGAACTGCTCGGCGTGATCGGCGCGTACGAGTGGCAGCGCAAGGGCGTACCCGTACCGGCGCTCGACGGGGACCACGTGCACCCGACGTACGGCGTCTTCTCACCCGTACGCGGCGAGTACGTCGACCTGGTCGCCCACGCCCCCCTGCCGGGCGGCGCGGTGCCGCTCGCGTACGACGTGGGGACCGGCACCGGCGTGCTGGCCGCCGTGCTGGCCCGGCGCGGCACGGGGCGCGTGGTCGCCACCGACACCGATCCGCGCGCCCTGGCGTGCGCCCGCGCGAACGCCGAACGACTGGGCGTGGCCGACCGGGTGGAGGTGCGCGAAGCGGACCTGTTCCCGGCGGGGCGGGCACCGCTGGTGGTCTGCAACCCGCCCTGGGTCCCGGCGAAGCCCACGTCGGCGGTGGAACACGCGGTGTACGACCCGGGCAGCCGGATGCTGCGCGGGTTCCTCGCCGGACTGGCCGACCATCTGACGCCCGGCGGCGAGGGCTGGCTGGTCCTGTCCGACCTGGCGGAACACCTGGGACTGCGCACGCGCGCGGAACTCGACGGCTGGATCGGCTCCGCCGGACTGCGCGTCGTGGGGCGCGCGGACACCGCTCCGCGCCACCCGCGCGCCTCGGACACCGACGACCCGCTGCACACCGCGCGCGCGGCGGAGACCACGTCCCTGTGGCGGCTCGCGGCGGCGGGGGCCTGATCGGGTCCGTACACGTGACGGCGCCCGGTCCGCTGGTTGCAGGACCGGGCGCCGAGGGTGCGGACCGCCGCTGACCGTCCCGGCTGTGGCCAGCCCGCCGGAGGGGTCGGTCAGCGGACGGTCACGGAGGACCGGGACGCGGTGTTACTTGACGAACGCCGCGTTGAGGCCGATCTGGTCGGTCAGACCGTTCGCCCACAACTCGTTCACCTGGGCGGACTCCTCCGCGTTCGGCTGCGAGTTGGTGCAGGACGGGCCGGGGCCGCCACCCGACATCAGCTCCTCGCAGGGACCCTCGTAGTGGTCCGGGAGGCCGAGGACGTGACCCGTCTCGTGCGCGGTGACGCGGGTCGAGTCGTACTCCTCGTTCTGCGCGTAGTCGAGGAAGATGTAGCCGCTGCCGTGGCCGTCCGTCGAGGCGTACGAGCCGCGCGGGTCGTCGCCCTCGCGGTACTCGAAGTCGCTGCCGCCCTCCTGGAGCTGGACGTTCTCGACCGAGCTGTTCCAGATCTGCGTGCTGGACGCGATCTGGTCGGCGAAGGTCGGGGCGCCGCTCGCGTCGTAGCCGATGGTGACGGCCTGGATGCCGGGCTTCTCGGCCTGCTTCTCGATGGCTATCTTGCGGATCGCCTCGAAGAACGCCTGGTTGTTCTTCGCCTCGGCCTTGCTGCCCGCGTAAGCGGAGACGCTGCTGTCCTGCTGGACGGGCGCCGCCGAGGCCGAAGCCACGGGGACCGCGGCCATGCCGGCCGCGAGGCCGAGGCCGACAACACCGGTGAGGGCGGTACGGGAGAATCTCATGGGGGGTTTCCTCCTCGTTTCGTCCGAGAAGTGACAGCCGCCCGAACGTGGGGTGGCGACTGGCTCCTCGGATGAAGGTTCGGTCACGGCAGAGTCTCGATCAGTCACAGGGCGGCGGGATGATGTCAGGAAGCGATAACGCCGGTGAATACCCCCACCCGCGGATCGCCCGCTTCGCAGGTTGCCGGGGCGAACGAATGTCGGTTTTGGGCACTGGTGCGACGAACAGGCGCGCGGCTATGCTCCCTGCGTGGAGCTCGAGGTGAGGCACCTTCGTGCCCTGTGCGCGATAGCCGACACGGGCAGTGTGCGGAAAGCGGCCCGCCAGCTGGGCGTGACCCAGCCTTCGCTGACGACCCAGTTGGGCCGTATCGAACGGGCCCTCGGTGGCCAGCTGTTTACCCGCGAACGTACGGGCAGCCGTCCGACCCCGCTGGGCACCTCCGTGCTCTCCCGTGCCCGCCCGATAGTGGCGGAGATGTCCGCGCTGGTGGCGGAGGCCAAGGACACCGTGATGCTCGCCGGAGGGGCGCGCTTCCGTATCGGCAGCACCGGGAACCGCGCCGTGGCCGGGTGGTTGAGACGTCTCCAGGCGCGGCTTCCCGAGGCGGACATACCGATACGTATCGACGTCTCACCCAGCACCCTGCTCCAGATGGTCGCGGAGAACCAGCTCGACGCCGCCTTCGTGCACGAGGTGGCGGGGTGCCCGTTGAACTTCCCCGACGGCGTTCGCCACCGGGTGCTCGTGGAACGCGAACCGCAGTTCGTCGCGCTCCCCGCCTCGCATCCCGCGGCGGACCGCGAGCAGGTGTCGCTCGCCGACCTCGCCGGGGAAAGCTGGCTGGTGGATTCGAGCGCCGACGGTGAATGGGCGGGCCTGCGCCGGGTGTTCGCGGCCGAGGGCCTCAACCCCCGCGTGGTGCACGGCGACTACCTCACCGGCGCGGACCTCGTCGTCGCCGGGCAGGTGGTCAGCCCCTGCCAGCCGACCGCCCGGCCCCGTCCCGGCATGGCCATCCGGCCGCTGGAGGGCGACCCGCTGACCGTACGGCTGCTGCTGGCCAGCCGCGAGGTGGTCTCCGCGGAGGCGGAGGCGAGCCTCGACGCGGCCTTCGCGGACCTGGAGAGCGCGTACCGCGAGGTGGCCTGGACCAGCACCGCGTACCGCCGGTGGCTGATGTCGCACGACAGTCCGCTGCTGCGCTCGCACGCGGCGTAGCGCCGCCCGCCCCCGTCACCCGTCCGTCGCGCCCCGGCGGGGCCCGTACGGGCGCGCCCCGTCGTGCCCGTACGTCGTGCGGGCGCCCGCGAGGGGGCTGGTGTCGCGGCGCCGCGGACACCAGATATCTTGATATCGAGACGATGCAATCTTGGAGCATGGAGCGGAGTTCCGGTGACTGACTCGACCATCATCTATACGGACACTGACGAGGCCCCGGCCCTGGCGACGTACTCGTTCCTGCCGGTGGTCAAGGCGTACGCCTCGACGGCCGGGGTTTCCGTCGAGAGCCGCGACATCTCCCTGGCGGGGCGCATCATCGCCGTCTTCCCCGAGTACCTGGAGCCGGGCCAGCGCATCGCCGACGAACTCGCCGAGCTGGGCGAGCTGGCGGGCACGCCCGGGGCGAACATCATCAAGCTGCCCAACATCTCCGCCTCGATCCCGCAGCTCAAGGCCGCCGTCGCGGAACTCCAGTCCCAGGGCTACGACCTGCCGGACTACCCCGACGACCCCAAGACCGACGAGGAGCGCGACATCCGCGCCCGCTACGACAAGGTCAAGGGCAGCGCGGTCAACCCCGTCCTCCGCGAGGGCAACTCCGACCGCCGCGCCCCCGCGTCCGTCAAGAACTACGCGCGCCAGCACCCGCACCGCATGGGCGCCTGGACGCCGGAGTCGAGGACGAACGTCGCGCACATGACGGCCGACGACTTCCGCTCCACCGAGAAGTCCGTGGTCGTGAAGGAGGACGGCAGCCTCCGGATCGAACTCGTCGGGGACGACGGCAGCACCACCGTGCTCCGCGAGTCGGTGCCCGTGCAGGCGGGCGAGGTCGTGGACGCCGCCGTGCTGCGGGTCGCGGCGCTCCGCGAGTTCCTCACCGCGCAGATCGCCCGCGCCAAGGCCGAGGGCGTGCTGTTCTCCGTACACCTCAAGGCCACGATGATGAAGGTGTCGGACCCGATCATCTTCGGGCACGTCGTACGGGCGTTCTTCCCGAAGACGTTCGCCGCGCACGGCGAGACGCTGATGGCGGCCGGGCTGACCCCGAACGACGGGCTCGGCGGCATCCTCAAGGGCCTGGAGTCGCTGCCCGACGGCGCCGCCGTCAAGGCGTCCTTCGAGGCGGAGCTGGCCGAGGGCCCCGACCTGGCGATGGTCGACTCGCACCGCGGCATCACCAACCTGCACGTACCGAGCGACGTGATCGTCGACGCCTCGATGCCCGCCATGATCCGTACGTCCGGCCACATGTGGAACGCCGACGACCAGGAGGCCGACACCCTCGCGGTCATCCCCGACAGCAGCTACGCGGGCATCTACCAGGTCGTCATCGACGACTGCCGCGCGCACGGCGCGTACGACCCGGCCACCATGGGCTCCGTGCCGAACGTCGGCCTGATGGCCAAGAAGGCCGAGGAGTACGGCAGCCACGACAAGACGTTCGAGGTCCCGGTCACCGGCACCGTACGCGTCGTCGACGGCGCGGGCGACGCCGTGCTGGAGCAGGTCGTCAGCGCGGGCGACATCTTCCGCGTCTGCCAGACCAAGGACGTGCCGATCCGCGACTGGGTCAAGCTCGCCGTCACCCGCGCCCGCGCCACCGGCACCCCGGCCGTCTTCTGGCTGGACGAGAGCCGCGCGCACGACGCGAACCTCATCGCCAAGGTCGAGCAGTACCTCCCGGAGCACGACACCGAGGGCCTGCGGATCGAGGTCATGGCGCCGGTCGACGCCATCGCCTTCTCCCTGGAGCGCATTCGCCGCGGCGAGGACACCATCTCCGTCACCGGCAACGTGCTGCGCGACTACCTCACCGACCTGTTCCCGATCCTGGAGCTGGGCACGAGCGCCAAGATGCTCTCGGTGGTGCCGCTGATCAACGGCGGCGGACTGTTCGAGACCGGCGCGGGCGGCTCCGCGCCGAAGCACGTGCAGCAGCTCGTCAAGGAGAACTACCTGCGCTGGGACAGCCTCGGCGAGTTCCTCGCCCTGGCCGTCAGCTTCGAGCACCTCGCCCAGAAGACGGGCAACGCGCGGGCCCAGATCCTGGCCGACACGCTCGACCGGGCGACCGCCACGTTCCTGAACGAGAACAAGTCCCCGACCCGCAAGCTCGGCGGCCTCGACAACCGCGGCAGCCACTTCTACCTGGCGCTCTACTGGGCCCGGGAGCTGGCGACGCAGACCGACGACGCGCAGCTGGCCGAGGCGTTCCGCGCGCTCGCGGACACCCTCCGGGAGCAGGAGGAGACGATCGTCGCCGAACTGCTCGCGGTCCAGGGCCAGTCCGCCGACATCGGCGGCTACTTCCGCCCCGACGCGGCGAAGGCCGCGGCGGTCATGCGGCCGTCGAAGGTCTTCAACGAGGCGCTGGCCACCCTCGGCTGACCGCCCTCCCCGTACGGCGCAGGACCCTCGTACGACGAAAGACCGCACCCGGCCCGCGCGTACGCCTCACGGCGTGCGTCGCGGGCCGGGTGCGGTCGTGTGGGACCCCGGCCTGGTCAGCCGTTCTTGGTCGCCCAGAAGATCTTGTCGATCTGGGCGATGTGGTCCAGGGCCTTCTGGCCCGTCGCCGGGTCGCTCGACCCCTTGGCGGCGCTGAGCGCCTTGAGGGTGTCGTTCACCAGCTGGTGCAGCTCCGGGTACTTCTCGAAGTGCGGCGGCTTGAAGTAGTCGCTCCAGAGCACCGACACGTGGTGCTTGGCGAGCTCGGCGCGCTCCTCCTTGATGACGGTGGCGCGGGCCCGGAAGTGCGGGTCCTCGTTCGCCTGGAACTTGTCCTGGATGGCCTTGACGGACTCGGCCTCGATACGTGCCTGGGCCGGGTCGTACACGCCGCAGGGGAGGTCGCAGTGGGCGCTGACCTCCACCTTGGGGGCGAACAGGCGGGAAAGCATAAAGCTGTCCTTCCTCGTGATCGTCTTCTCCCGTGCGAGATTACTCCGTGCGGGAGCGCTTTTCGCGTGTGCCCCGGGGTGCCTAGGACAAAAGTCCAGTAGGAGTCTGAGACAGGTGCAGGATCGGACCGGAGGCGGACAGATGCCGGAGCGGGCGCGGGAACGGTCGTGGCGTCGGCCGTACGGGGAGTCGGGGGAGCCCGGGGCGCGGGAACGGGAGCCGCGGGAGCCGTACGCGCGCAGCCCGTTCGCGCGGATCGGCCTGGCCGAGGTCTACAACCCGTCGATGCTGCCGACACTGCGTCCCGGCGACCGGCTGGTGGTGCACTACGGGACGCCGGTGCGGACGGGGGACGTGGTGGTGCTGCGGCACCCGTTCCAGCACGACCTGCTGATCGTGAAGCGGGCGGTGGGGCGGCGCGGCGGCGGCTGGTGGGTGCGCGGCGACAACCCGGAGGTGCGCAACGACAGCCGCGAGTTCGGCGCCGTACCCGACGAGTTGGTGGTCGCCCGCGCGTGGCTGCGGCTGCGCCCCCCGCGCGGGCTTCAGTTCTCGCCGCTGCCGGTGCTCGGCTGGCTGCTGTCGGCGGTGCGTCCGCTGGGACCGTTCTCCAGGCGCTTCCGGGCGCGGTAGGCGGCGACGTTGGCGCGGGTCGCGCAGCGGTCGGAGCAGTAGCGCCGGGAGCGGTTGGTGGAGGTGTCGAGGTAGGCGTTGCGGCAGGGTTGCGCCTGGCAGACGCCGAGCCGGTCGACGCCGAGGTCGGTGAGGCTGAACGCGAGGCCCATGCAGGCGGTGGCGGCGTACCCGGCGGTCGCGTTGGCGGCGTGGTCGGCGAGGTGCATGTGCCAGCGGGGGCGGCCCTCGTCGTCCAGGTACTCGTGCCCGGAGATCTGGGGGCTGGTGGGGAACTCCATGAGCAGGGAGTTCAGCAGGTCCACCGCCCGTACCTGGTCCCCCTCGGACGCGGCCCCGAAGACGGCGCGCAGCCGGGTGCGTACGCCGCGCAGGCGCGTCACGTCGGCGTCCGTCGCGCGGCGGGCGGCCTGCTGGCTGGGGCCGAACAGTTCGCGTACGGCCTCGACGGAGGTGAGGGTGTCGGTGCCGCGCTCGGGTTCCTCGGTGTTGACCAGGCGGACGGCGAAGTCTGCGTAATAGCTCAGTTCCACTTGTGATCCTTACGGCGGGCCGTCTATGGTCGGTAAGAGCTGAAGGGTGTTTCAGGCTATTACATGCGGGCTGGAGGACGAGCGGTGACGATCGAGGCTACGGGCCGGCGGAACGCGGAGCCCACCGAATGGCAGGCGTGGCAGGACAGTTGGGACCGCCAGCAGGAGTGGTACCTGCCCGACCGCGAGGAACGCTTCCGGGTGATGCTCGACATGGTCGAGGCACTCGCCGGGGACGCGCCCCGGGTGCTGGACCTCGCGTGCGGCACGGGCAGTATCTCGGACCGGGTGCTGAAGCGGTTCCCCCGGGCGGAGACCGTCGGCGTCGACCTCGATCCCGTGCTGCTCGCCATCGCGCGCGGCCACTTCGCGGACGAACCGCGCGCCGCGTTCGTCACGGCCGACCTCACCGACCCGAGGTGGACCGAGGCGCTCCCGTACGACTCGTACGACGCCGTGCTCACCGCCACCGCGCTGCACTGGCTGCGTACGGACGCGCTGGGCGAGCTGTACGGGCGGCTCGCGGGAGTGGTGCGCGAGGGTGGCGTGTTCATGAACGCCGACCACATGCCGGACGCCACCACCCCGCGCGTCGACGCGGCGGAACGCGCCTTCGACCGCGCCCGCCGCGAGGCGGCGAGGGACGCCGGGGCGGAGGACTGGGCGGGCTGGTGGCAGCGGGTGGCCGCCGACGAGCGGCTGTCCGGGCTCGCCGCCGAGCGGTTCGCGCTGCTGGGCAACCCGGTCCGGGGCGACCACGCCGACGGCGAGGTGCAGTCCGTGGACTGGCACGTCCGTACGCTGCGCGGGCACGGCTTCGCCGAGGCCAAGGCGGTCTGGTGCTCGCCGTCGGACGGCCTGGTGCTCGGGTTGCGCTGACCCCGTACGCGTACGGGGGTGGTACGGGCGCACCCGTACCACCCCCGCGTCGTCCCTCCGGGCGGAGCGCCCGACGCCTACCGGCGGGCGACGCCCCCGGCGCGGGCGGCCGCGGCCACGGCGGCGGTCACCGCGGGGGCGACCCGCTCGTCGAACGGCGACGGGATGACCTTCTCCGCGCTCAACTCGTCGGCCACGACGGCGGCCAGCGCCTCGGCCGCGGCGATCTTCATGCCCTCGGTGATCTCCGAGGCGCGCACCTGGAGGGCGCCCGCGAAGACGCCGGGGAACGCGAGGACGTTGTTGATCTGGTTCGGGTAGTCGCTGCGGCCCGTGGCCACCACCGACGCGTACTTGCGGGCCACGTCCGGGTGGATCTCCGGGTTCGGGTTGGCCATCGCGAAGATGAACGCGTCCGGGGCCATCGTCGCCACCGCGTCCTCCGGCACCGTGCCGCCGCTGACACCGATGAACACGTCCGCCCCGGCGAGCACGTCCGTCAACGAACCGCTGTGGCCCGCCTTGTTCGTGAACCCGGCCAGCTCCCGCTTCACGGCCGTGAGGTCCGTACGGTCCGCCGAGACGACACCCTTGCGGTCGCAGACGGCGACGTCACCGATGCCCGCCTCGACCAGGATGCGCGAGATGGCCACGCCGGCGGCCCCGGCGCCGGAGATCACCGCGCGCAGCTGCCCGAGCTGCCGACCGCTCACGCGCGCGGCGTTGCGGAGGGCGGCGAGGGTGACGATGGCGGTGCCGTGCTGGTCGTCGTGGAAGACCGGGATGTCCAGGCGTTCCTTCAGCCGGTCCTCGATCTCGAAGCAGCGCGGCGCCGAGATGTCCTCCAGGTTGATGCCGCCGAAGGACGGGGCGAGCCGCGCGACGGTCTCCACGAGGTCGTCCACCTCGCGGCAGTCGAGCGCGATCGGCACCGCGTCCACGCCGCCGAACTGCTTGAAGAGGATGGCCTTGCCCTCCATCACCGGAAGCGACGCCTCCGGCCCGATGTCGCCCAGCCCCAGCACCGCGCTGCCGTCCGTCACCACGGCCACGACCTGCGACTTCCAGGTGTAGTCGTGGACCTGCTCCGGGTTCTCCGCGATCGCGGTGCACACCTTGGCGACCCCGGGGGTGTACGCGAGGGACAGGTCGTCCGCGTTCCGCACGGGAACGGTCGCCTGGACCGCCATCTTGCCGCCACGGTGGAGGGCGAATGCCGGATCGATGACATCCCCTTCCAGCCTGTCCTCTGAGTTGACGATCTCCGCTGCCACTTTGTGGACCCCTTTATCGTGAATATGGCGAGGGTGGCCGTTCCCGGTGTGGGGAACGGGCGGGCACCACGTCCGCGGCCGGGGCCGCGGTTGGCCGCTGCCACCGGGGGAGTTGCGGACGCCGGGCGCGCCGCACACGCGCCCTGGGTCCCCGGGTGAGGGGTGTAACTGTCTTTTGTACCGGATGACGGTGGCCCCGCACGAACGTCTTTGGTCACACCGCTTCCACACTGTGCGGAAAGTCAGACCAAAAGGGGCCGAGTCACCGCATGAACTGAGGATTCCTCTAGGCGGTGTCCGGGCGATCTTGTCGGGCTCGCGACGACGGCTACGGCACCTCGCCGCGTTGTCGGAGTCGTCCATGTACGGCCCGGTACGAGGACGATCCTCCGCCTTGCGATGCACCGCATCCGACACCGCGAGCCATCCCTCAAAGATCGCCCGGACACCACCTAGGCGGTGCCTCGGGCGGCGGGGGAACGGACTCCCGCGAGGCGTCCGGACCGGAGCGCCGCCGCGCCCTGTATGCGGAGTGAGCTATCCGTTATCCGATTTTGACATCGACGGCGCTCTGCTGCCCGTGGTCCGGATGGCAAGATGCCCCCCATCACACAAGGTCGTGAAGCTCGAAGATGCGTTCCCGGCAGGCGACCGTCACCCAGCAGGAGGACCCGGCAATGACCGTAAGCACCACCCGCCGCTCCACGACCGTGCGATCGCGGGCCGCTGCGGCCGGGGCCGTCGCCGTCGCCGGGGCCCTGCTGCTGAGCGCCTGCGGGGACCAGACGGACGACGCGGACGGCGGCGGGAAGAAGAGCGAGGGCAAGGAAGCGCCCCTCTTCGACCAGCTGCCCAAGAAGATCCAGGACGCGGGTGTGGTCAAGGTCGGCTCGGACATCGCCTACGCGCCCGTCGAGTTCATGGACGAGAACAACGAGGTCGCGGGCATCGACCCGGACGTCGCGAAGGCGCTGGGCGAACAGCTGGGCGTCGAGTTCAAGTTCGCCAACGGCACGTTCGACGGACTCGTCACCGGCCTCAACTCCGGCCGCCACGACGTCATCATGTCCTCCATGACGGACACCAAGGACCGTCAGGAGGGCCTGGACGAGAGCGGCAAGAAGGTCGGCGCGGGCGCCGACTTCGTGGACTACTTCAAGGCCGGTTCCTCGATCCTGGTCAAGAAGGGGAACCCGGACGGCGTCAGCTCCCTCGACGACCTCTGCGGCGAGACCGTCGCGCTCCAGCGCGGCACGGCGAACGAGGACCTCGCCAAGGAGCAGAGCAAGAAGTGCGACAAGCCGATCAAGGTGCTCGCCTTCGAGAAGGACACCGAGGCGCTGCTCCAGCTGAAGCAGGGGCGCGCGATCGCGGACCTCAACGACTTCCCGGTCGCCGCGTACAACGCGAAGACCTCCGGCGGCGGCAAGGACTTCGAGGTCGTCGGCGACCAGATCAACGCCGCCCCGTACGGCATCGCGGTGAGCAAGAAGAACACCGAACTGCGGGACGCGGTGCAGGCCGCCCTCGCGGCGATCATGAAGAACGGGGAGTACGAGAAGGTGCTCGAGAAGTGGGACGTCGCCAACGGCGCGCTGACCGAGGCCACCGTCAACGCCGGTCAGTGACCCGCCCCGCCCGGGGCCCGCGCGGCGTGCGGCACCCGTCCGCGCGCCCCGCCCCGGGCAGCCCCCGCCAGTCCGCCGTGATGTCCGCCGTGCCCGTGCAGTCCCGCCGTGCCGTGCAGTGAGGTAGCCGCCCCGTGTCAGAACCCGTCGTGAAGCAGAAGGTGCCGCACGTGCCACCGGAGGCCATCAAGGCCATCCCGGTGCGCCACTACGGTCGTTGGATCAGCGCCGTCCTCGTCCTGGTGATGCTCGGGCTGCTCGGCTGGGCGCTCTCCAACGCCGAGATCAAGTGGGGCACCGTCCCCGACTACCTCGACTACGACACCGTGCTCAAGGGCGCGGGCAACACGCTGCTGATCACGGTGCTCGGCATGCTCATCGGCGTGCTGCTCGGCACCCTGCTCGCCGTGATGCGCCTGTCGAAGAACCCGGTGGTCAGCAGTGTCGCCTGGGGGTACGTCTGGTTCTTCCGCGGCACTCCCGTACTGGTGCAGCTGATGCTCTGGTACAACCTGGCGCTGATCTTCCCGATCCTCAACCTCGGCTTCTACAAGGACGAGATGAACGACGTCATGACGCCGTTCCTCGCCGCGCTCCTCGGCCTGGGGCTCAACGAGGCCGCGTACATGGCGGAGATCAGCCGCGCCGGCATCCAGTCCGTGGACGAGGGGCAGACGGAGGCCGCGCAGGCGCTCGGCATGACCCGGACCCGCACCATGCAGCGGATCGTGCTGCCGCAGGCGATGCGCGTGATCGTGCCGCCGACCGGCAACGAGTTCATCAACATGCTGAAGACGTCGTCGCTCTGTTTCGCCATCCAGTTCGAGGAGTTGATGAAGTCCGTCACGGACATCTCCTCGCGCAACCTCGCGGTGATGGAGCTGCTGATGGTGGCGACGATCTGGTACCTCGTACTGACCACGGTCTTCAGCATCGGGCAGTTCTACATCGAACGGTACTTCCAACGCGGTTCCTCCCGCACGCTGCCCGAGACGCCGCTACAGAGGGCGAGGAGAAACCTGATGACGTTCACCCGCGGCACCGGATCGGGGGCCAAGGCATGACCCCGATGGTGAAGGCCGAGGCCGTGCACAAGTCGTTCGGCGCCTCGCACGTGCTGAAGGGCATCGACCTGGAGGTCGCGCCGCGGGAGGTGTTCTGCCTGGTGGGCCCGTCCGGGTCCGGCAAGTCGACGTTCCTGCGGTGCATCAACCACCTGGAGAAGATCAGCGCGGGACGCCTCTCCGTGGACGGCCAGCTGGTCGGCTACCGGCAGAAGGGCGACAAGATCTACGAGCTGAAGGAGCGCGAGGTCGCCGCCCAGCGCCGGGACATCGGCATGGTCTTCCAGCGCTTCAACCTCTTCCCGCACATGACCGCCCTGGAGAACGTCACCGAGGCGCCCGTCCAGGTCAAGGGCGAGACCAGGGCGAGCGCGGTGGAGCGCGCCCAGCGGCTGCTCGACCGGGTCGGTCTCCGCGACAAGGCCGGGCACTACCCGGCGCAGCTCTCCGGCGGCCAGCAGCAGCGGGTGGCGATCGCCCGCGCGCTGGCGATGGAGCCGAAGCTGATGCTGTTCGACGAGCCCACGTCGGCGCTCGACCCGGAGCTGGTCGGCGAGGTGCTGGACGTGATGCGCGGGCTGGCCGAGGACGGCATGACGATGATCGTCGTGACGCACGAGATGGGCTTCGCGCGCGAGGTCGGGGACTCGCTGGTGTTCATGGACGACGGCGTGGTCGTCGAGTCCGGCCGCCCCCGGGACGTGCTGACCGACCCGCGGCACGAGCGGACGAAGTCGTTCCTGTCGAAGGTCCTCTGACGTTCTACCGGGAGCGCCCGCGGCCACGGTGCCGCGGGCGCTCCGGCGTGTCCGGGGCCGCATACCCTGGACGCGTACCGTCCCCGCAACTCTGGAGCACCGCCTTGTACTTCACCGACCGCGGCATCGAGGAGCTGGAGCAGCGGCGCGGCGAGGAGGACGTCACCCTCGGGTGGCTGGCCGAGCAGCTGCGTACGTTCGTGGACCTCAACCCGGACTTCGAGGTGCCCGTGGAGCGGCTGGCGACCTGGCTGGCGCGGTTGGACGACGACGAGGACGACGACTGACACGGCGCGGCGCCGGGCGGTAACGGGCGGTACGGGTCGCGTGACGCGTAAGTCGCGTAAGTCGCGAGGCGGGAACGCTTGCACTCCGTGAGGGTCGCGACATATCGTGTCCACGAGGACGCGATATGTCGTCGTACGTCGATCAGGGAGGCCGTCGTGCCCGCTGACAGTTCATGGCAGATCTCGGAGCCGCGGAAGCTCGACTTCGACGCCCCGGTCGAGGAGTTGCAGATCCGCGTGGTCAACGGCGCGGTCAACGTGGTGGGCACCGACGAGCCCACCGCGCGGCTGGAGATCGGCGAGCTGGACGGCCCGCCGCTGTGCGTGCGGCGTGAGGGCGGCAGACTCGTCGTGGCGTACGAGGACCTGCCCTGGAAGGGCTTCCTCAAGTGGCTGGACCGCAAGGGCTGGCGCCGGGACGCCGTCGTCACCGCGTCCGTGCCACGCGGGGTGCGACTCACCGTCGGCGTGGTCGGCGCCAGCGCGGTGATCACCAGGACGAGCGGGCGTACGGACGTGCGCGGGGTGTCCGGCCGCACGACCCTCGTCGGGCTCTCCGGGGAGGTCCGGGCCGAGACGGTCTCGGGGGACGTGGAGACGCAGGCCCTCGCGGGCTCCCTCCGGATGAACTCGGTCTCCGGCGACCTCACCGTCACCGACGGCGGCGGCCCCCGTGTCCGTGCGGAGTCCGTCAGCGGCGCGATGATCCTCGACCTCGGCGCCTCCGCACAGGCCGCGGACATCGGGCTCAGGACCGTCTCCGGGGAGGTCGCCGTCAGACTCCCGGACCCGCCCGACGTGCGGGTCGAGGCGAACACCACGAGCGGCGCCCTCTTCAGTGCCTTCGACGGACTGCGGGTCGACGGCCAGTGGGGCGCGCGACGGGCCGCCGGTGTCCTCGGCGCGGGCAGAGGCTCGCTGCGGGCCACCTCCGTCTCCGGCGCCGTGTCCCTGCTGAGCCGCCCGCACCACGACGACCCGGACGACGTGCTGCACGGCGCGCGGTCCGGCGGGCCCGGCGGCGACAGCCCCCTGACAGGTAAGGATCTCTGACATGCCTCCCGTCTTCGCCCACGGACGCCTCCGTCTCTACCTCCTCAAGCTCCTCCAGGAGGCACCGCGCCACGGGTACGAGGTGATCCGGCTGCTGGAGGAGCGCTTCCACGGGCTGTACGCGCCGTCGGCCGGGACCGTCTACCCACGGCTCGCCAAGCTGGAGGCCGAGGGACTCGTCACGCACGCCACCGAGGGCGGCCGGAAGGTGTACTCGATCACGGACCGCGGCCTGGCCGAGCTGGACGGCAGATCCGACGAACTCACCGATCTGGAACGGGAGATCCGCGACTCGCTGGCGTCACTCGCGGCGGACATCCGCGAGGACGTGAGCGGCTCGGCCCGCGCGCTGCGGCTGGAGATGCGGGAGCAGGCGCAGCGCGCCCGGGGCGCGGACGCGGGCGGCGGACCGTTCGGCGGGTCCGGCTTCGGCGGCGGGTCCGGTGGAGGCGGTGGGGGCCGCCGAGGGACGGAGGAGGCGCGGCGGACCGGCGACGGCGACCGCCACGGAGGGCAGCGGGGGCAGCAGGGCTGGGAGGCGCACGCCCGGACGGCGGAGGAGGCCGGACGGATCGCGCGGGAGGCCGAGCAGCAGCTGCGGGCGCAGGCGCAGGCGGGCGACTGGCAGGGCGTCGTCGCGTCCGGGTTCGAACTGGCCAAGCAGATGGGGGAGTTGAGCCTCGGTGGTTACACGACGCCCTGGCACTCCTTCGTGAAGCCCGACCCGGCCGGGGCCGGGACGCCCGACTGGGCGCGGGAGCCGGAAGGGGGCGCGTCCGGCGGCGACCCGGCACGCGAGCTGGAACGGCTGCTGGACCGCTTCCGCGACGACGTACGGGACACGGCACGCGACCACGGCGTCGACGACGCCCAGGTGCGGCTGGTCCGCCTCCACCTCGCGACGGCCGCCGCGCACATCGGCGGGCTCCTGCGCCAGGAGGAGGAGAAGGCGAGCGGCTGAACCCCCTTACGCGGCCCGCCCGTACGGGACCTGGACGGGCACGACCCGGCCTCAGACGGTCAGGACGACCTTGCCGAACAGGTCGCCGGACGACATCCGCTCGAAGCCCTCACGCGCCCGGTCCAGCGGCAGCGTCGAGTCGATGATCGGCCGCACCCCCGTGGCCGCGCAGAAGCTCAGCAGCGACGCCAGCTCCTCCTTGCTGCCCATGGTCGAGCCGACGACCTTCAGCTCCAGGAAGAAGATCCGGTTCAGCTCCGCCGCCGCCGGGTTCGGCCCACTCGTCGCGCCGGAGATCACCAGGGTGCCGCCCGGCTTCAGCGACTTCACCGAGTGAGACCAGGTCGCCGCGCCCACCGTCTCCAGCACCGCGTCCACCCGGAGCGGCAGCCGGGCACCGGTCTCGAACGCGCCCTCCGCGCCCAGTTCGAGCGCCCGCCGCCGCTTCTCCTCGTCCCGGCTCGTGGCGAAGACCCGTAGCCCCGCCGCCGCCCCCAGCACGATCGCCGCGGTGGCCATGCCACCGCCCGCGCCCTGCACGAGCACCGTGTCACCGGGCCGTACGCCCGCGTTGGTGAACAGCATGCGGTACGCGGTCAGCCACGCCGTCGGCAGGCACGCCGCCTCCTCGAAGGTCAGCTCCGGCGGCTTGGGCAGCACGTTCCACTGCGGTACGGCGACCCGCTCCGCGAACGTCCCCTGGTACTTCTCCGTGAGGATCGAGCGCGTCTCGCGCGCGTCCACCCCGTGCCCCGTCTGCCCGATGACGGAGTGCACGACGACCTCGTTGCCGTCGGCGTCCACCCCCGCCGCGTCGCAGCCGAGGATCATCGGCAGCGACTCCTCGTTCAGCCCGACACCGCGCAGCGACCACAGGTCGTGGTGGTTGAGCGAGGCGGCCCGCACGTTGACGGTCGTCCAACCCGGCGGAGTCTGCGGCTCGGGCCGTTCCCCCGACTCAAGGCCGTTCAGCGGCTGGTCCCGGTCGAGGCGCGCGGCGTAGGCAGCAAACATGATCGCCACGCTAACGCCGCGGGGCGGAGGCCAACCAGCCCCCGCCCCGCGAAGCGATGCACATCACCCGGCCGTGGACCGCGTACGGCCCACGGCCCCCGGTCAGAGCTCGAACACCTCGTTGACCAGCTGGCGCTGCTCCTCGCTGTGCCGCTTGCCCGACCCCACGGCCGGCGACGAGGAGGACGGCCGCGAGACCCGGCGCAGCCGGTCCGCGTTGTCCGGCGCCGCGCCGATGATCAGGTCCAGGTGGTCGACCAGGTTGAGCGCGATGAACGGCCACGCGCCCTGGTTGGCCGGTTCCTCCTGCGCCCACACGTACTTCTGGGCCTTCGTGAACGGCGCCAGCGTGTCCTGGATCTCCTGCCCCGGCAGCGGGTAGAGCCGCTCGATGCGCACGAGCGCGGTGTCCGTGATGCCGCGTTCCTTACGCTCGGCCGCCAGGTCGTAGTAGACCTTGCCGGAGCAGAACACGACCTTGCGCACCGCTTCCGGCTCCACCGTGTCGTCCCCGATGACCGGACGGAAGCCGCCCGACGTGAACTCCTCGACCTTCGACGTCGCCGCCTTGAGCCGGAGCATCGACTTCGGCGTGAAGACGATCAGCGGCCGGTGGTGCGGGTTGTGCACCTGCCAGCGCAGCAGGTGGAAGTAGTTCGACGGCAGGGTCGGCATCGCGACCGTCATGTTGTTCTGCGCGCAGAGCTGGAGGAAGCGCTCGATACGGGCGGACGAGTGGTCCGGGCCCTGCCCCTCGTAGCCGTGCGGCAGCAGCAGCGTGACGCCGGACGTCTGGTTCCACTTCTGCTCGGCCGAGCTGATGAACTCGTCCACGACGGTCTGCGCGCCGTTGACGAAGTCACCGAACTGCGCCTCCCACATCACCAGCGCCTCGGGCCGGGCCAGCGAGTAGCCGTACTCGAAGCCCATCGCCGCGTACTCGCTGAGCAGCGAGTCGTAGACGTTGTAGCGGGCCTGGTCCTCGGAGAGGTAGAGCAGCGGCGTGTAGTCCTCGCCGGTCTCGCCGTCGACCAGTACGGCGTGCCGCTGGCCGAAGGTGCCGCGCCGGGAGTCCTGGCCCGCCAGACGTACGGGCGTGCCCTCCATCAGCAGCGAGCCGAAGGCCAGCGTCTCGCCCATCGACCACTCGATGGTCCCGTCCTCGATCTGCGCCGCACGCCGCTGGAGCTGCGGCATGAGCCGCGGGTGCACCTTGATCCGGTCGGGGATGTTGACCTGCGACTCCGCGATCCGCTTGACGACCTCCTGGCTGATGGCGGTCTCCAGCGGCACGGGGAACTCGGCCGTGGGCGGCGGCACTTCGGCCGGCGGCGGCGTGGTGGTCGCCTCCCGCACCTCCGAGAAGACCTTCTCCAGCTGCCCCTGGAAGTCCTGGAGCGCCTGCTCCGCCTCTTCCATGGTGATGTCGCCGCGACCGATGAGGGACTCGGTGTAGAGCTTGCGCACCGAGCGCTTCTTGTCGATCAGGCTGTACATCACCGGCTGGGTGAAGTTGGGGTTGTCCATCTCGTTGTGGCCGCGGCGCCGGTAGCAGATCAGGTCGATCACGACGTCCTTGTTGAACGCCTGCCGGTACTCGAACGCGAGCCGCGCCACCCGTACGACGGCCTCGGGGTCGTCGCCGTTGACGTGGAAGATCGGTGCCTCGATCATCCGCGCGACGTCGGTGCAGTACATCGACGAACGGGCCGACTCCGGGGCGGCGGTGAAGCCGACCTGGTTGTTGATGACGATGTGCACGGTGCCGCCGCAGCGGTAGCCGCGCAGCTGCGACATGTTCAGCGTCTCGGCCACGACGCCCTGGCCCGCGAAGGCCGCGTCGCCGTGCACCTGGATCGGCAGGACGGTGAAGTCCGTGCCGCCCTTGCCGATGATGTCCTGCCGCGCCCGCGCGACGCCCTCGACGACCGGGTCGACGGCCTCCAGGTGCGACGGGTTGGCGGTGAGCGTGACCTTGATCTGCTCGCCGTCCAGCCCGGTGAAGTTGCCCTCGGTGCCGAGGTGGTACTTCACGTCGCCGGAGCCGTGCATCGACTTCGGGTCGAGGTTGCCCTCGAACTCGCGGAAGATCTGCGCGTACGACTTGCCGACGATGTTCGCGAGCACGTTCAGCCGCCCGCGGTGCGCCATCCCGATGACGGCCTCGTCGAGGCGTGCCTCGGCCGCCGCGTCGATCACCGCGTCGAGCAGCGGGATGACCGATTCGCCACCCTCCAGGGAGAAGCGCTTCTGGCCGACGTACTTGGTCTGGAGGAACGTCTCGAACGCCTCCGCCGCGTTCAGCCGCCGCAGGATGCGCAGCTGCTCCTCACGCTCCGGGGAGGAGTGCGACCGCTCGACGCGCTCCTGGATCCACTTGCGTTCCTTGGGGCTCTGGATGTGCATGTACTCGATGCCGGTGGTGCGGCAGTACGAGTCGCGCAGCACGCCGAGGATCTCGCGCAGCTTCGCCATCGAGCGGCCCGCGAAGCCGCCGACGGCGAACTCCCGCTCCAGGTCCCACAGCGTCAGCCCGTGCTCGGTGATGTCGAGGTCGGGGTGCTTGCGCTGCTTGTACTCCAGCGGGTCGGTGTCGGCCATGACGTGGCCGCGCACCCGGTAGGAGTGGATCAGGTCGAAGACGCGCGCGGCCTTCGTGACGTCGTCGTCGTGCGAGACGTCGATGTCCTTGAGCCAGCGGACCGGCTCGTAGGGGATGCGCAGCGCCTCGAAGATGTCGTCGAAGAAGTCGTTCTCGCCGAGCAGCAGTTGGTGCATGATCCGCAGGAACTCGCCGGACGCCGCACCCTGGATCACGCGGTGGTCGTACGTGCTGGTCAGCGTCATCACCTTGGCGATGCCGAGCCGGTGCAGGGTGTCCTGCGACGTGCCCTGGAACTCCGCCGGGTACTCCATGGCGCCGACGCCGACGATGAGGCCCTGACCGGGCATCAGCCGCGGCACGGAGTGGACGGTGCCGATGCCGCCGGGGTTGGTCAGCGACGCGGTGACCCCGGTGAAGTCGTCCATCGTCAGCTTGTTGTTGCGGGCGCGGCGGACGATGTCCTCGTACGCCTGCCAGAACTCGAAGAAGGTGAGCGTCTCCGCCTTCTTGATGGCGGCCACGACGAGCTGCCGGTCGCCGTTCGGCTTGACCAGGTCGATGGCGAGGCCGAGGTTGACGTGCTCCGGCTTCACCAGCGTGGGCTTGCCGTCGCGCTCGGCGTACGCGTGGTTCATCGACGGCATCGCCTTCAGCGCCTGCACCATGGCGTAGCCGATGAGGTGCGTGAAGGACACCTTGCCGCCGCGGGCGCGCTTGAGGTGGTTGTTGATGACGATGCGGTTGTCGATGAGCAGCTTCACCGGGATCGCCCGCACCGAGGTGGCGGTGGGCAGTTCCAGCGAGGCGTTCATGTTCTTCGCGACGGCGGCGGACGGACCGCGCAGCGCTACGTACTCGGGCCCGGCCGACTCCTCCGCCTCGGGGGCGGCCGCCTTGGCGGGGGCCCCCGCGCCCGCGCTCTGCTGGGCGGGCTTCGCGGGCGCGGCGGCCTTGGCGGGTGCCTTCGCCGGTGCCTGCGCGGGTGCCGGTGCCTGGGCGGCGGGCTTCGCGGGTGCGGCCTGCGGGGCCTGCGCGGGCGCGGCCTGCGCGGGCGGTGCCTGCTGCGGCGCGGCCTGCGCGGGCGGCGCGGCCTGTGCCGACGGGGCGGGGGCGGCCTGCGCCGGGGCGGCGGGCGGAGCGGCGGCGGCGCCCTCCGGCTTCCCGTCGCCCTTCGGACTGGCCCCCGCCGGCCCTGGCTTGTAATCCGCGAAGAAGTCCCACCAGGCTCGGTCTACCGAGTTCGGGTCCTGGAGGTACTGCTGGTAGATCTCGTCGACGAGCCACTCGTTCGGTCCGAACGCGGCGGCGGGGTTGATCCCCGCACCGTGCAGTTCGGCAGAGACGCTCGACGTATTGGGGGACTGTGACGACACGGCGACAACCGCCCTCTTCCGCTTCCTAAGATGGTGGACAGCGGAAGTAAAGGCTACGCCTCCCAGCCGGTTCGTTGCAGTCTGAACGGGCCGTCGTCGTGCAAGTCACATCCGAGACCTGGTTTCGAGTCAGGTTTTGGCGGGAAACACACGACGTTCTGCCTCAGTCACCAACCGGGAGACGTCGCCTCGGCGTCCGTGTCCGCGTGCTCGTGCGACCCTACGTCAACAGGCCGCCCGCTACCGACCCGGAAGCATGACCTGGATACGGCAGCCGCGCGGCGATTCGGCCACCCTGATGCGCCCGCCGTGCAGATCGACCGCCCAGCGCGCGATGGCCAGCCCCAACCCCGTACCCCCGTCGCCCGAACCGGGCGCACCGCCCGTCGCGCGGTTGAAGCGCTCGAAGACGCGGTACCGCTGCGCCTCCGGGATGCCGGGCCCCTCGTCGAGGACCTCGACCTCCAGGCTCTCCGGGCCGTTGCCCGCGCGGGCGCGGACGGTGACCCGGCCGTGCGGCGGGCTGTGCTTCACGGCGTTGTCGATGAGGTTCGCGACCACCTGGTGCAGCCGTTCCGCGTCGGCGTGCGCGGTCAGCTCCGGCGGCGAGACGTCCAGGTGCAGGTGGACGTCCGTACGGGCGTGCCCCTGGCCCTTGCTCATGTTCGCCTCCTTGAGCACGCCCGCCAGGTACGGCCACACCTCGAACCGCCGCGCGTGCAGCGGCACCACGCCGCTGTCCAGCCGCGACAGGTCCAGCAGGTGCTCCACCAGCCGCCCGAGGCGCTGCGTCTGCTGGAGCGCGGTGCGCATCGTCTCGGGGTCGGCGTCGGAGACGCCGTCGACGACGTTCTCCAGTACGGCCCGGAGCCCGGCGATCGGGGTGCGCAGCTCGTGCGAGACGTTGGCGACCAGCTCCTTGCGGTGCTGGTCCACGGCCTCCAGGTCGGCCGCCATCTGGTTGAAGGCGGCGGCCAGTTCACCGAACTCGTCGCGCCGTCCGCCCCGTACGCGCTGCGTGTAGTCGCCCTGCGCCATGCCGCGCGCCGCGTACGTCATCTCGTCCAGCGGCGCGGTCAGCGACTGCGCCACGAACTGCGTGATGAGGAGCGAGACGATGATCGACAGGATCGTGATCACGCGCAGCTCGGTCGCCGAGTGCACGGCGAACAGCGCGAGCAACGTCGTGATCACCACCGAGACGATCACGACCGCGCCGAGCGCCGCCTTGATCGAGCGGTACGGGTCGAGCGGCCGCAGCCCCTCCCACGCGCGGGACCACGTACGGCCGCAGAACGCGCGTACGCGCGGCGAAGCGACTGCCACGCCGCGTCACGCCCCGTCGGGCAGCGCGGGGACGGAGGCGGCCGCGCCGCCGGACTGGCCGGGGGTGGCGGGAGCGGGCGACTCCAGCGCGTAGCCGACGCCGTGGACCGTACGGATGCGTTCCGCGCCGATCTTCCGGCGCAGCGCCTTGATGTGGCTGTCGACGGTGCGGGTCCCGGAGGCGTCCGCCCAGTCCCACACCTCCGCCAGCAGCTGCTCGCGCGAGAGCACGGCGCGCGGCGAGTGCGCGAGGCAGACGAGCAGGTCGAACTCGGTCGGGGTGAGGTGCACGTCCTCACCGGTCACCCGGACCCGGCGCTGCGCGTGGTCTATCTCCAGCTCGCCGAGGCGGAGCGTGCCGCTGCGCGGGGTGTGCGCGGCGAGCGTGGCCCGCTCCACCCGGCGCAGCAGCACGTGCACGCGCGCGGCCAGCTCCCGCATGGAGAACGGTTTGGTCATGTAGTCGTCCGCGCCGACGCCGAGGCCCACGAGCATGTCGGTCTCGTCGTCCCGGGCGGTGAGCATGAGCACCGGCAGCGGGCGCTGCGCCTGCACGCGGCGGCAGACCTCCAGCCCGTCGAAGCCCGGGAGCATCACGTCGAGGACGAGGAGGTCCGGCTGCCACGCCTCGGCGGTCTCGACGGCCGCCGGGCCGTCCCCGGCCGTTTGCACCTGGAAGCCCTCGGCGCGCAGTCGCATGCTGATCGCGTCGACGATCGTGGGATCGTCCTCGACCACCAGGATGCGGCGCTGGGCCCCGGGGGTGGTCGACGCACCGGCTTGGCCGTTGTGCGTTGCTGTGGTGTTGGTCTGGTCCATGCCGTGCCGCCCCTGCTTTGCCCCTGTGGCTTTGTGTATGCCTACTGGCAGCAGAGTAAGGGCCTCGTGCACGTGCGGGCTACGCCGGTCTGGTCGCGAAGTGGACGACGTCGGGGACGCCCCGGGCGACCGGTGTCTCTTCCGTACGGACGGCGCAGAATCCGTTATTCCGCAGTACTTCCGCGAATGCGGCGGAGTGTCCGGCGGACCACACCGCGAGCACTCCGCCGGGGGCGAGCCGCTCCCGGCAGGCGGCCAGTCCGGCGGGGGAGTACAGCGAACGGTTCCCGTCGGTGACGGTCCAGTCGGGGCCGTTGTCGATGTCGAGGCAGAGCACGTCGTAGCGGTCGCGGGTGTCGCGCAGGTGGTCCAGGAGGTCCGCGTGCACCAGCTGCGTACGGGCGTCGGCGCGGGCGGTGGCACTGTACGGGCCGAGTGGTCCAGACCTGTGCCAGTCGAGTACGGCCGCCTCGCGCTCCACCACGGTGATGCGGCCCCAGCGTGTTTCGGCCGCCGCCTCGTCGAGGGAGAAGCCGACGCCGAGGCCGCCGAGCAGCAGGTGCGGGCCGACGCCGGGGCCCGCGGCGCTCGCGTCGTCCGCCGCGACGGCTTCGGACGGCAGGGCGGCGAGCGCGGAGCGGACCAGCAGGCGTTCGGAGCGGCCGTCCGAGGTGTCCATCAGGAAGCAGCCGTTGGCGATGATCTCCAGCCGGTCGCCGTGACGGCGCAGGACGACCTCCCCGTACGGCCCGGTGCGGCGGTCGAGCACGGCGGGCCGGTCCTGCTCCGGTGCGTACAAAGGTGCGTTCCTCTCTCGGGTCCCCGCCGCCGTGGCCCGGCGTCAGCGCCTGAGGGCCTCCGTCAGTGCCGTGCGCAGCAGCGTGATCGCGTCGGACAGCGCCGGCACCGGCTCGGACAGGTCGGTGACGACGACGTGGTCACGGTAGGTGACACGGTAGAGCACGTTGTCGCGGAGGTTCGGGTCGACGCTGCGCGCGGGCAGCCTGGTGAGGGCGGCCTCGTCCAACAGGCGCCGCAGCCGGGCGACTTCGGCGCCGTCGAAGCTGCCGGGGCGGCCCGGACCGCGGCGCCCGGAGGTGGTGTACGAGCCGTCCGTACGCACGACGATCTCGTCGTCGAGGCCCGCGTAGCCCCCGGACATGTGCAGCGTGACCAGCTCCGCCGCGCCGCCCTGCGGCTCGGGCGCCGGGTCGGACGGGGTGGCCGCGTCGGGTCGCTGTCCCGGGTCGGACGGGCCCGGGGCCGGTGGCCGGGGCGCGGACGGCTCCGGCGACCGGGGGGAGTCCGCGCGCGGGGCACCTCCCGAACATCCCGCGAAGGAGCCGAAGAGGAGTCCGGCCAGGAGGACGCGACGGGTGACACGGCGTGAGGGCATGTCCGGAGTATCGCGGATCGCTCAGAGCGAACAACCCCGCGCGCACCGCCCGTACCGGCGCCGCATGGCCGTTCGCCCCGGGCCCGTAAGCCCGTTCACCTGCGGCGTACCGGGGAACAGCCGTCGGCCCGCCGCCGTTGTCGCCTCCGTGTCGCAGTCGCGGGTGTCCCCCGTACGGAGGACGCTTCCCGCCCGCCCGTGTGCCGCTTCCGGGTCCCGTCGCCCCCGCCGTGTTGATCGCTGGCAGCGAACGGCGCCGCCCCTCGGGAACATCCGACCCCGCTCATGCATTGAGTCCACATAGCTCAACTTGCCTGCCTAGGGAGAGATCATGGCTTTGACGTCCGACACACTCACCCTGCCCGTGGTGCCCCTCGACGACGAGGTGGTCCTGCCGGGAATGGTGGTGCCGCTGGACCTGTCCGACACGGAGGTGCGCGCCGCGGTCGAGGCCGCGCAGTCCGCCGCCCCCGAGGGGAAGAAGCCGCGGGTCCTGCTGGTCCCGCGGGTGGACGGCAACTACGCCGGGATCGGCGTGCTCGGCCGCGTCGAGCAGGTCGGGCGCCTCGCCGACGGCGACCCCGGCGCGCTGATCCGCGGCCTGCGCCGGGTGCGCATCGGCGCCGGTACGGCCGGGCCGGGCGCCGCGCTCTGGGTCGAGGGCAGCGAGGTCGCGGAGACCGCCGCGGGTCCCGGCGGCGAGGCGCCGTCGCCCGGCGCGGTCGCGGAGCTGGTGAAGGAGTACAAGGCGCTGGCCACCAGCTGGCTCCGCAAGCGCGGTGCCTGGGAGGTCGTCGACCGGGTGCAGCAGATCGACGACGTGGCGCAGCTCGCGGACAACGCCGGATACTCGCCGTTCCTCACCACCGCCCAGAAGATCGAGCTGCTGGAGACCACCGACCCGGTGCGCCGCCTGCGTGCGGCCGTCGACGCGCTCCGCGAGCACCTCGCCGAGCAGGAGGTGGCGGAGTCCATCGCGAAGGACGTCCAGGAGGGCGTCGACAAGCAGCAGCGCGAGTTCCTGCTGCGGCGCCAGCTGGAGGCCGTACGCAAGGAACTGGCCGAGCTGGACGGGCGTTCCCCCGGTGAGGGCGACGAGGGCGAGGACTACCGCGCCCGGGTCGAGGCGGCCGATCTGCCGGAGGACGTCCGCAAGGCGGCGCTGAAGGAGGTCGACAAGCTGGAGCGGTCGTCGGACCAGAGCCCCGAGGGCGGCTGGATCCGCACCTGGTTGGACACCGTGCTGGAGATGCCGTGGCGGGAGCGGACGGACGACGCGTACGACATCGCGGGCGCCAAGGAGGTGCTGGACGCCGACCACGCGGGCCTGGCCGACGTGAAGGAGCGCATCACGGAGTACCTGGCGGTGCGCAAGCGGCGGGACGAGCGCGGCCTCGGCGTCGTCGGCGGTCGCCGTGGCGGCGCCGTGCTGGCCCTGGTCGGCCCGCCGGGCGTGGGCAAGACCTCGCTCGGTGAGAGCGTGGCGCGGGCCATGGGGCGGAAGTTCGTACGGGTCGCGCTGGGCGGCGTGCGGGACGAGGCGGAGATCCGCGGCCACCGTCGTACGTACGTCGGGGCGCTGCCCGGACGGATCGTACGGGCGGTGAAGGAGGCCGGTTCGATGAACCCGGTCGTCCTCCTCGACGAGATCGACAAGGTCGGCTCGGACTTCCGCGGCGACCCGGCGGCGGCGCTGCTGGAGGTGCTGGACCCGGCGCAGAACCACACGTTCCGCGACCACTACCTGGAGGTCGAACTCGACCTGTCCGACGTGGTGTTCCTCGCCACCGCCAACGTCATGGAGGCCGTGCCGGAGGCGCTGCTCGACCGGATGGAGGTCGTACGCCTCGACGGCTACACCGAGGACGAGAAGGTCACCATCGCCCGCGACCACCTGCTGGCGCGGCAGTTGGAACGGGCCGGGCTGGAGCCGGACGAGGTGACGCTCGACGAGGCGGCGCTGCGCAAGCTCGCGGGCGAGTACACGCGGGAGGCGGGCGTACGGAACCTGGAGCGCGCCGTCGCGCGCGTCCTGCGGAAGGTCGCCGCGGAGCACGAACTCGGCGCGCGCGAGCTGCCGTTCACCGTCGGGCCGGACGCCCTGCGCGAGCTGATCGGGCGCCCGCACCACACGCCCGAGTCGGCGCAGGACCCGGCCGAGCGCCGGACGTCGGTGCCGGGTGTGGCCACCGGGCTGGCGGTCACGGGCGCGGGCGGTGACGTGCTGTACGTCGAGGCGTCGCTCGCCGACCCGGAGACCGGCGGCAGCGGGCTCACGCTGACCGGGCAGTTGGGCGACGTGATGAAGGAGTCCGCGCACATCGCGCTCTCCTACCTCCGCTCGCGCGGCGCCGAACTGGAGCTGCCCGTCGGGGACCTGAAGGAGCGCGGCGTCCATCTGCACGTGCCCGCGGGCGCGGTGCCGAAGGACGGGCCGAGCGCGGGCGTCACCATGACCACCGCGCTGGCGTCGCTGCTCAGCGGGCGCCAGGTGCGGCCGGACGTGGCGATGACCGGCGAGGTCTCGCTGACCGGCCGGGTGCTGCCGATCGGCGGCGTCAAGCAGAAGCTGCTGGCCGCGCACCGGGCCGGGGTGACCACGGTGGTCATCCCGAAGCGGAACGAGCCGGACCTGGACGACGTGCCGGCGGAGGTCCTGGCGGGTCTCGACGTGCACCCGGTCTCGGACGTGCGGCAGGTGCTGGAGCTGGCCCTGACGCCCGCGTCCGCTTCCGCCGCCGACGGTTCAGGTTCCGGTTCCGGCTCCGCGAAGCTCCCGGTCGCGGCGTGACGGACGCGCCCGGGGACGTACGGCCGCGCGCTCACACCGCGCGGCCGTACGGGTCGTGGGCGGTGTCGCGACGGCCCGTCGGCCCGCCGGGCGTGCCCGGCGCAGAAGGAACGGCCCCCTCCCGCCCTGGTGGAGGGGGCCGTTCCCGGTTCCGGGGGAGCGGCGGCGCGCCGCTCCGGTGGGTCGTCGCCGTCAGCCGTTGGCGAGCGCCTGGAGGCGGTCGTACGCGCCGTTGAAGACGTTGTGGTCGCCGACGATCGGCCCGGTGGAGGTGTACTGCCAGAAGGTGTGGAAGCCCCAGCCCGCGGGGAGCCCGCCGGGCGCGGAGGCGTAACGGGCGATCCACAGCGGGTTGGTGGCGCCGAAGCCGCCGTTGTTGCCGGTGCACGCGGTCCACCAGCTCGTGGTGGTGTAGATGACGGCGTCGCGGCCGGTGCGGGCCTTGTAGGTGTTGGTGAAGTCGCGGATCCAGTTCACCATCGCGGAGGCGCTCATGTCGTAGCAGTCGTTGCCGTCGTACGGGTTGTACTCGATGTCGAGCACGCCCGGCAGCGTCTTGCCGTCCTTCGACCAGCCGCCGCCGTGGTCCACGAAGAAGTTGGCCTGCGCGGCGCCGCCGGAGTCCTTCGGGTTGGCGAAGTGGTAGGCGCCGCGGATCATGCCGACGTTGTACGAGCCGCCGTACTGCTGGCTGAAGTAGTCGTTGCGGTAGTACGTGCCCTCGGTCGCCTTCACGTAGGCCCAGCGGACGCCGCTGCCCCACAGTCCGTTCCAGTCGACGTTGCCCTGGTGGCTGGAGACGTCGACGCCTTCCACGCTGGCCGCGAGTCCGGGCGGTGTGCGGTCGGGTCCGCGGCCGCCCTCGTGCCCCGGCACGGTCATGCCCATCCACGCGTTGCCGCGCGGGGCCGGTTCGGCGGGTGCCGGACCGTCGTCCGGGGCGGCGGTGGCCGTGCCGGGCAGGGTGAGGAGGAGGGCGAGTACGGAGAGGAGCATTCCGACCGCGGTCGCGGTGCGGTGGGTGGAGCGGCTGGAACCGGATCTGTAGCTGGGCATCGCTGCCTCCGGAAGGCTCAGTGGGGGGATGGTGCCGTGGGGGTGGTGCCGAGCGGGGCGTGCGCGGTGCGGTGCGGTCTGGTGCGGGGAGACGCGGGGTGTGCCGTGCGGGGACGTGGGGTGCGGAGGTGTCGTGGAGGTCCGGCACACCACGGAACCTGATGTGGTGTGCACATGTCACAGGAAGGTACGCGCGTAGAAATGCCCCGTGGAAGAGGGCCCGAGGGCTGCCGTTGGTCTACTCCTGCGAAATACTGGCCGAGCTGCGACGATCGCGTGCGCTGACGGGAACTTTCATCATGGGAAACGCCGGAGAGGGCGCTGACGTGCACAATGCCGGGACCGAGGGTGACGCTTCGACGAATCCGCCGGGCGGTGCGGCAGGGGGTGCGACGGGCGGCGCCGAGGGCTGTCGGCCGGGCGGCGCGGCGGGCGACCCCGGTGCCGGGGGCGGACCGTACGGGCCCGAGTTCCTCGACCTGGAACGGGAGTTGGCCGTCTTCCTGCGCCGCGCCCGCGCCTCCTCCGGCGAGATGGCCCGCGAGGTCCACCCCGACCTGGAGCCCGCCGCGTACGGGCTGCTCGTACGGCTGGAGGACGTCGGGCCGCAGCGCGCCACCGAGCTGGCGACGTACTTCGGCGTCGGGAAGGCCACGATGAGCCGCCAGTTGGCGGCGCTGGAGGCGCTCGGCCTGGTGGTGCGCTCGCGCGACCCGGCCGACGGGCGTGCCTCCCTGGTCGAGTTCACGCCGGGGGGACGGGAGCGCTTCACGCGCGTACGGCGGGCGCGGCGCGCGCGGTACGGGCGGAAGCTGGCCGCGTGGGACCGTGCGGAGATCTCCGAACTCGCCCGCCTGCTGCACCGGTTCAACGGGTTGAGCGCGGCGGACGACTGACGCGCGGCCGGGTCCCGCCGGGCCCGGTGCGCCTCACTCGGCGTGAACTACCGCGCGTCCGAGGCCAGTTGAGGGCGCGGCAGCTCCACGTACACCGTCGTCGCGTCGTCGTGCGCCTTCCCGCGCGGGAAGGCCGTACCGTCCGGGTCCGCCGACTCGGCCTCGCGCACCCGCGCCACGAGCGCGTACGGGCCCTCCTTGCGCACCAGTTCCAGCAGCTCCGGCCAGCCGCCCAGCCGGAACGTCTCCACCCACCGCGACGCTCCGTCGGTCAGTCCGAGCAGCGCGCCGACGTCCGCCCGTGGCGTCGTGCCGGTCACCGCGAGCCGCGCCACGTCCGGGTCGGCCGCCGCCGTGTGGAACCCGTCGCCGCAGGGGGAGTTGCGCAGCGCCTCGACCGCGCGGGCGTACACGGCGCCCGCCGCCGCGCGTTCGGCGGAGCCGCGCGGCAGGGCGCGCGCCTCGGCGGCCAACGAGCGGACGCTCTCCGGGAGTCGGTCGAGGCGGGTGTCCAACAGCGGTGTGACGGTGCCGTCGACGCCCTCCAGCAGCAGCACCGAGTCGGAGAGCACCAGGTGTTCGACGACGTCCTCGTCCCAGCGGGCCGCGACCACCGTCGCCTGCGGAGTGCGTGGGTGAGAAAGGTCACAGGTTGAGCGGTGGGCCTCGGAGGTACGGGTAATGGCCTCGGACAGGCAGGAGGCGAGCGTCAGATCCCGCCGGGACGCGGCGAGTTCGAGCAGCGCGCCGCCCAGACGTGAGGTGAACCACGGAACCCCGTGCGCGCATCCGTCGTCGTCGGGCGGTGTCACGCCGTCCAGTACGACGAGCGCCCCGCCGTCGCCGGACGCGGGCAGCGCCACGGACGTGTGGTCCTCGTTGGGACGTCCCGCGTCACCCGGTTCGCTGGCCATCTCGATGCGCATGCCGCCAGTCTGCCGGAGGGCCCGGCCCGGAGCGCCCGGCGGAGGCCCCCCGCGGTCGCGCGTTCCCCGCGTACGGGAGCGGGCGCCGGAGCCGACGCGGGCGTGACACGGGGGCGGAACGGCAGGTCAGGCCGTACGGCGGGCGCCGCACGGGCCCGTACGGGCGTCCCGCGCGGCCCGCGGTCGGGGCCCGGCGCGGGTGCGGGCGCGCATACTGCCAGGGTCCCGCGCGGATTTCCAGCCGTGTCCGCGAACGAGCCCGTACGCAGCCGCGATCCGAGTTGTCCCTCGACTACTGCGTGTTGTTCACTCCTTCGGGTGGTGGGGCAGGGGAACCACGCCCGCCCCAATTCGGCACTGGAAGGGTCGTGCGTCGTCAGTCGGGGCGGGAGCCTTCTGGCGCAACATGAGTGGGGCTGTCGCCTCCGGGGCCGTTCCCGGGCCGGGCGGGACGAGATTGCGAGCGCGGGTGCGGACGAACCGACTTCGGAAAGCTGGCAAGCCTGCCGCCACGGCGGCCTCCTCGGCGCCGCCACGGGCACGCGTACGCAACCGGCTGCTCGTCTCCGTCGCGCTCACCGCCGCCTGCGTGGCCGCGGCCGGGGCCCCGACGGTGCTCGCCGCCTCCGGCACCCTCGCCGACGCGCAGGACCGCGTCGACCGCGCGGAACTCAACCAGCGGATCATCGCCCTCACGCACTCCCTCGCCGACGAGCGCGACGACCGCGTCGTCCGGGCCGCCGCCGGTGCGGGCGAGGCGGGCCTGTCCGAGGCCCAACGGGCCCGGCTGGAACGGCAGATCGCCGCCGTCCGCGGCTCCGACGCACTGCCCTCCTCCCTGCGGGAGCGGCTGGCGCGGCTGGCCGAGCCGGGACGGCAGAAGCGGGGCGAGAAGGCGGCGCTGGCGACGTACGACGCGTACAGCGAGACCATCCGCGGCCTCCAGGCCGTCGCCCGCACCGGCACCGGGGACTCGGCCGGCGCCGCCGCGCTCGGGCACCTCGACCGCGCGGTCGCGCACGCGTCGGGCACGCGCGGGATGCTCCAGGGCGCCCTGCTGGCGCCCGGTTCGCAGCCGGACCTGATGGCGGGCGCCGAGCTGGCGCGCGTACGGGACGAGGGCGCGCGGGCCGACTTCGAGGAGACGGCCGCCCGTGGCCCGCGCGAGACCTTCGAGAAGACCGTGACCGGCGGCGACGTGAACACCGCCGACCGGTTCCTGCGGCGGCTCACCGAACGCAGCACCCCCGGGCAGGCCGACTGGTCCGACGTGGACGCCGAACCCGTCGCCGCCGCCCTCACCGCGCGCGTGAGCCTGATGCGCGGTGTCCACTCGTCGCTCGCCGCCGCCGAGGTCCGACGGCTGGAGGGGCTGCGCGACGACGAGGTGACGTCGGCGGAACTCCAGGCGGCGCTGGTCGGCGGCGCCCTGCTGGTGGCGCTGGGCACCGGGGTGTGGTCGGCGCGTTCCGTGGCGCGGCCGTTGGCGGTCGTACGGCGCGGGGCGCGGCGGCTCGCCGCGGACCCGGCCGGTGCGGAGCCGGTGCGCTTCACCGGCCGGAACGACGAGTTCGCCGACGTGGTCGCCGCGCTGAACGAACTGCGGGACACCGCGCTCGCGTTGCGCGGGCGGACCGGTGCCGACGCGGCCGCCGGGCGGGCCGAGGGCGCGGCCCCGGCGGACGGCGGCCAGGGCGCCGCCACCACCGTGGCCGCCGTGGCCGCCGCGCGCGCCGCCGTGGCGGCCACGGCGGCGGAACCGGTGGCCGGGGACCCGGTGGACGAGCCGCGCGGACCGGCGCCGGCCGGGACACCCGAACCGGCCGTCGCCGCCCTCGACACCGACCGGCTCCGCGCCCGGCACGCCGCGCTGGCACGGGAGTCGGCCGCGGCGGAGCAGGCGTCCCCCGACAGTCCGGTGGCGCTGCTGGGGCAGCGCACGCTCGTGCTCATCGAACGCCTGCTGGGCGTCGTCGAGTCGCTGGAGGCCGACGAGACGGACCCCGCGCGCCTCGGCACCCTCTTCACCCTCGACCACCTCGCCACCCGCACCCGGCGGCACAGCGAGGGACTGCTGACGCTCGCCGGCGCCGTACGGCCGGTCCCGCACCACGACGGCCCCGTGCCGCTGCTCGACGTGCTGCGCGCGGCGGTCAGCGAGACGGAGCAGTACGAGCGGGTACGGCTGGAGCCGCTGCCGCCGCAGGCGTTCGTCACCGAGCAGGCGGCGGACGACGTGAGCCACCTCGTCGCCGAACTCCTCGACAACGCCACCACGTTCTCCGCCCCGGGCTCCCAGGCGCAGCTGACCGCGTGGCTGCTCCAGGACGGCCAGGTCATGGTGTCCGTACGGGACAACGGCACCGGGATGACCGGGGAGCGCCTCGCGGAGCTGAACGAACTGCTGGCCGCCCCCGACCCGTACGCCGTCGTGCCGCCCGGCGGGACCGGCGGCGGTACGGGGCTCGGGCTGCACGTGGCGGCGCGGCTGGCGGCGCGGCACGCGCTGCGCGTGGAGCTGCGGTTGCGGTCGCGGGGCGGCATCGCCGCCACGGTGGTGCTGCCGCTCGACGTGCTGGCGGGGACGGACGCGGGGGTGTCGGCGGGGTCCGTCGGGCCCGGCGCGGACGTCCCGGACTTCCCCGTCGTCCCGGACTTCCCCGTGGTGCCGGACTTCCCCGACTTCCCCGACGCGGCCTTCCCGGACGCGGCCTTCCCCGACCCGGCCGCCGCGACCCCCGCAGCCGGTACGCCCGCGGCGCCCGAAGTGCCGGACGCCGACGGCCCGTTCGGCCGTACGGACGCGTCCGCCGCGGCGGACCCGGGGGACACGCAGGGCGGCCTGCCCGTACGGCAGCGCCGCACCGGCTCGGTGCCCCACCCTCCGGCGCTGGAACGGAACGTCGCCCCGCCCGTACCCGTGGCCGACGCCGTCCCCGCCGACCGGGACGTGCCGCGGCACGACACCGCGGAGGACGCCGTACGCGAGGAGCCCGGACGACCCGGTGGCTCCGGCCGCGGCACCCCCGTGGTCCCGCCGCAGGCGGAACCGTATGCGGAACCGCCCGCGGACCAGCCGACCACGGAGACGGGGCTGCCCCTGCGCACGCCGAAGGCCCAGGGCAGGCCCCCCGTGGGCCCGCCCCCGGCGCGTACGGGCGGCGCCGACCCCGACGAACTCCGCCGGCGCCTCGGCGGGTTGCAGAGAGGCGCGCAGAAGGGCCGACGTGACGCGGCGGCGGAGATCGCCGCTGAACGAGGTGCGAACGAAGAGGAGGCTCGGCCGTGAACGCCCCCACCACGGAGCACACACCTGTCAGCAGCGGAGTGCGCAGTCTGCGCTGGATGCTGTCGGACCTCGTGGACGAGGTGCCGGGACTGCTGTCCGTCGTCGTCGTGTCCGCGGACGGGCTCCCGATGCTGTCGTCCGACGACGAGGCGGACTCCGCCCCGCAGGCCGTGTCCCGCGACAACGGCACCGACCTCGCCACCATCGTCTCCGGGCTCGCCTCGCTCACGTCGGGCGCGTCCGAGCTGATGGAGGCCGGGGTGGTGAAGCAGACGATGGTCTCGATGGACCACGGCAGCCTGTGCGTCATGTCCATCAGCGACGGTTCGCTGCTCGGCGCGTACGCCGCGCCCGAGTGCGACATGAGCGCCGTCGCGTACCACATGGCGCTGTTCGTCGGCCGCGCCGGACACCTGCTGACGCCCGAGCTCCGCACGGAGCTGCGCCGGTCGATGGAGTCCGGCGCGGAACTGCCGCCGCTGCCGCGCAAGCGGAAGCACAAGCGGACGGAGCAGGAGCCCCGTCCGTGAACGAACCCGTGGCACTGCCCGTACGCGCGCCCGCCCGGGTGCGTCCGTACGCGCCACCCGGCACCGGCCGTACCGGCCCGTGCTGGGTGCTGCTCCTGGAGAGCTTCGTCGCCACGGCCGAACTGCCCCCGCGCCGCACCGTGCGGCGCGACGGGCCCCAGCGCCCGCTCGCGGAACGGGGGCTGCCGGAGGCCCGCGCCATCGTCGAACTGTGCCGCCGTACGCGGACGGTCGCGGAGATATCCGCCCTCCTGCGGATACCGCTGGGCGTGGTGCGGGTGCTCCTGAGCGAACTGGCGGACCAGGGCCGTATCCGGGTGCACGGCACCGGACACGGGCTCGGGCCGCCCGATCACGCACTGCTGGAAAGGGTGTTGGGTGGACTCCGCCGACTGTGAACAGGACTTCCCGCGAGGCGCCGCCGCGCGTCTGCGCGCCGAGCCGGGCCATGCGCCCACCTCCACGAAGATCGTGGTGGCGGGTGCCTTCGGGGTCGGCAAGACGACCTTCGTCGGCGCCATCTCCGAGATCGAACCGCTGAGCACCGAGGCCCTGATGACCCGGGCCGGGGAGCTGGCGGACGACATCGCCGCCACGCCGGACAAGACCACGACCACGGTGGCCCTGGACTTCGGCCGGATCACCATCGACGAGGGCCTGGTGCTGTACCTCTTCGGTACGCCCGGCCAGCGCCGGTTCTGGTTCATGTGGGACGACCTCGTACGCGGCGCCATCGGCGCGGTGGTCCTCGCCGACACGCGGCGCCTGGAGGACTGCTTCCCGGCGATCGACTACTTCGAGACCAGCGGGCTGCCGTACGCCGTCGTCGTCAACCACTTCGAGGGCACCCGCGCGTACGCCGTGGAGGACGTGCGCGAGGCGCTGACCGTGCCCGACCGCGTGCCGGTGCGGGTGATCGACGCGCGGCGGCGCGCGGACGTCGCGGAGACGCTGGTCACCCTGGTGGGCCACGCGCGGGAGCTGGCCGTCGTCTGAGGGGTCCGCCACACAGGGAGATCCGCGATGCGGAAGATACTCGTCGTCGGTGCCGGGCAGGCCGGCCTCCAGCTCGCGCTCGGGCTCCAGAGCAGGGGCTACGAGGTGACCGTGATGTCGCAGCGGACACCGGACGAGATACGCCACGGCCGCGTCACGTCCACCCAGGTCATGTTCGACCGGGCGCTCCAGCACGAGCGGGACGCCGGGCTGCACTGCTGGGAGGACAAGGCCCCGGTGATCGAGGGCCTCGGAGTCTCGGTCGCCGCGGCCGACCCGGCCACGGGCACCGCGCCGGACTTCCCGGCGCGCGCCGTCGACTGGCTCGGCAGCCTGCGCGGCTTCGCGCAGTCGGTGGACCAGCGGGTGAAGATGGCGGGCTGGATGGAGCTGTTCGCGGCGCGCGGCGGCCAGCTCGTCATCCACGGCGCCGCCGTCTCGGACCTCGACTTCTTCGCGGGCCGCTACGACCTCGTGCTGGTCGCCGCGGGCAAGGGCGAGCTGGTGTCGATGTTCGCGCGGGACGGGGCCCGTTCGCCGTACGACCGGCCGCAGCGCGCGCTCTCCGTCGCGTACGTGCACGGGCTGCTGCCGCGTACGGACGCGCCGGACGTCGAGGCCGTACGGTGCAACCTGGTGCCGGGCGTCGGCGAGCTGTTCGTCATCCCGTGCCTGACCGTGTCGGGGCGGTGCGACATCCTCTTCTGGGAGGGGCTGCCCGGCGGCCCGCTGGACGTCTTCCAGGGCGTCAACGACCCGGGCGAGCACCTGTCCCTCGTGCTGGAGCTGATGGAGCGGCACGTCCCGTGGGAGTACGCGCGGGCCGTACGGGTGGAGCTGACGGACGGTCAGAGCACCCTCGCCGGGCGGTACGCGCCGACCGTGCGCCATCCCGTCGGGTGGCTGCCGGGTGGCGGCGCGGCGCTGGGGGTGGCCGACGTGGTGGTGGCCAACGACCCCGTGACGGGCCAGGGTTCGAACTCCGCGTCGAAGTGCGCAGCCTGCTATCTGGAGGCCATCGTCGAACGGGGCGACCTGCCCTTCGACGAGGCGTGGATGCGGCGGACGTTCGACCGCTACTGGGCCCAGGCCCTGCACGTCACCCGGTGGACGAACACCATGCTCGCGCCGCCGCCCGCGCACGTGCGCACGCTGCTGGGCGCCGGGATGCGGCACCAGCCGGTGGCCGACCGGATCGCCAACGGGTTCGACGATCCGGCCGACTTCGAGGACTTCTTCTACGAGCCGGAGGCGGCGGAGCGCTATCTGGCGTCCGTCGCGGGCGGTGCCGCGCCGGAGTAGTCGCCGCCGGTGTCGCCGCCCGCGCCCGGGTCCGTATCCGTGTCCAGGGGCGGGGGCGTGTACGACGGCAGGGGCGGCGCGGCCGGGTCCGGGCGTACGGCGCCGAGCACCGGGTCGGCCGCGACCGGGGAGAGCCCCACCCGGGCGCCGGGGCGGGGCGACCGTACGACGCGGCCGTCGCCCGCGTACAGGCCGACGCGGGTGGCGCCCGCGTAGACCACCAGGTCGCCGGGGCGCAGCCGGTCCAGCGGCACGCGCGCCAGCCGCCGCCACTGCGCGCGGGCGGTGTGCGGCAGGGTCAGCCCGGCCGCCGCCCAGGCGCGGGCGGTCAGCCCCGGCGAGTCGTACGCCTGCGGGCCGCGTCCGCCCGGGGCGTACGGCTTGCCGCGCTGCGCGAGGGCGAACTCCAGGGCGCGCAGGCCCCGTTCGGAGGGAGCGCGGGTGCCCCCTGCCTCGGTGCCCGCGACCCCCGCGCCGCCGTCCCGCGTGCCGTCGGGGGCGCCGCCCGCCGGGACGTCGTCGCCCAGCGCGCCGCGCGCGAGGAACGCCTCCTGCGCGCGCTCCCCCTCCCGGCTCTCCAGCCGCCGCAGCCGCTCCAGCCGTTCCGGTGGCAGCGCGGACAGCGTCCGCTCCACGGCGCGCAGCCGCCGCTGCGCCGTGTCGCGCTGCCGCCTGCTCTCGGCGGCCAGCCCGCGCTGCTTCTCCAGCGCGCCGCGCGCGCGGCGCGCGAGCGCGTCCCGCCGCCGTTCCCCGCTGGTCAGCCGCTTCACCGCGACGGCCTGGCGGCTCACCGCCCGCCGCAGGGCGTGCCCGCCCTGCAGGGCGCGCACCGGGTCCTCCGCGAGCAGCACCTGCACGGAGGGCGGCAGCCCCGCCGCCTGTTCCCGGTACTGCTGCCGGGCCAGCCGCCCGGCCTCGGCCCGCCCGGCGTCCACGGCGCCGCGCGTACGGGCCAGCCGCGTGTCGAGCGCGCGCACCCGGGTCCGCTGGGCCTCCAGCCGTTCGCGGGCGCCGTCGTACGCCTCCGAGGCCGCCTCGGACGCGCGGTACAGCGCCCGCATCCGGACCAGCAGCTCACCGACCCCCGGCGCTGCGGCGTCCTCCGGCCGCGGCTGGCTTGTGGGGTGCGTCGGTCGGGTGTGCCCTGCGTGCTGGGCGGGTTGGGTGTGCCGGGCGGCCCGCGCCGCGTCGGTCACCCGCGCCGCCTCCGCCCGCTGCGGCGGCTGGGCGGTCACCACCACCATGGCCGCGGTGGCCACGGCCACCGCGCTGACGGACCGTACGGGAATCAGCTCTCTCACCTCCGCGACGGCGCCCTCCGGCCGGGGCCCCGAGGCGATCGTCGCCAGGTGTGCGGTACGCGCGCGCGGTGGACTGGGCGATCCGGCGACAGGTGTCACCCGTTGGGGGAGGGGCGGCGGGTAGGTGGTCACCCGTCCGGCGGCTCGATGCCCTCCGCGCGCGCGGAGGGCGAGAAACGGGAGGGTGTCCGCGCGCGCGGACACCGGGAAAGCGCCGTGCCCCGACCCGTACGCCCCCGGCTCAGCGGCCGAGGAAGCGGCGCCCCCGCGACTCCCGTACGTCCTGCGCGCGCAGGACGATCTCGTCCAGGTACGCCTCCGGCAGCCACTCCGTCGCCTCCCGCTCCGCGCGCCCCGCCGGGTCGAGCAGCCGCGCCAGCTCGTGCGCCTCCGGCCGCGCCCCGGGGGCGGCGCGCAGGCAGGCGAGGAGCGCGGGGCGCAGCGCCTCGGGCACCGCCGCCACGTCGGGCGCCGCGCGCGCGGCGGACGCCGGGCCGCGGGGGGACGGGCGCGCACCCGCCGCGTGGCAGAGGAGCGCGCCCAGGTCGAACAGGTCGGCGGCGGTCGGCTCGACCGTCCCGTCGTCGGAGCCGCGGTCGCCGACGACCGTGCCGAGGGCGTGGTCGACGACGCGGGGCGTGTCGGAGGTGAGCAGTACGTTGGCCGCGCGCAGGTCGCCGTGCGGCACCCCGGCGGCGTGCAGCGCCGCCAGCGCGCGGGCCACGGCGCCGCCGACCGCGCGCAGCCCCGGCTCCGGCAGCGGCCCGTACCGGGCGACCAGGGTCGCCAGCGCGGTGCCCGGCACCAACTCGCCCGCCAGCCAGGGCCGTTCGCCGTCCAGCTCGCAGTCCAGGGCCCCGGCCACGTACGGGCTGGCGACCTCGTCCGCGAGGGTCCGCGTGACGTGCCGCAGCCGGGCGCGCAGCGAGCGGTCCCGCAGCAGCTCCGGGCGCAGCGCCCGAACCGCCACGGATCGCCTGCGTCCGCCGCGCCCCGGCGTACCGCGCCCGGCGTAGACGGTGCCGAGCGCGCCGGAGCCGAGCACCCCGTGCAGCCGGTACGGACCGAGCCGACGGGGGTCGGCGTCACCGAGGCGCGTCATCCCTTCGAACACGCTGGGCAGACTAGGCCCGATGGGCCCTCACGGGGTCAGGACCCGTAATAACTGTCGAAGTTCTTCATGAACTGCCACTCGCCGAAGGCGTCCCAGTTGATCGACCAGGACATCAGCCCGCGCAGGTCCGGCCAGGTGCCGGACGGCTCGTACGAGCCGCAGTCGCTGCCCTTGGTGAGGCAGTCGAGCGCCTTGTTCACCTCGGCGGGCGGGGTGTGCCCGCCGCCCGCGGACTCCGACGCGGGCAGGCCGATGGCAACCTGTCCGGGGTCGAGCGCGGGGAAGACCTTGTCCTTGTCGCCCGCGACCGGGAAGCCGGTGAGCAGCATGTCGGTCATCGCGATGTGGAAGTCGGCGTTGCCCATGGTGTGGAACTGGTCGTCGAGCCCCTTGATCGGGCCCGAGTTGTAGTCCTGCACGTGCAGCATCGTCAGGTCGTCGCGCAGCGCGTGGATGACGGGCAGGTACGCGCCCGCGCGCGCGTCCTGGGCACCGTCCGGGCCGGGGCCGTAGAACTGGTAGCCGAGCTGCACGAAGAACGTCTCGGGCGCCATCGTGAGCGCGAACCCGTCGCCGTACTTGCCCTTGAGGGTCTTCAGCGCGTCGATCAGGTTGACGACGACCGGGGTCTTCGGCTCGCGGAAGTCCGTGTCGCCGGGGTCGAGGGAGAGGGAGTGGCCCTCGAAGTCGATGTCCAGGCCGTCGAGTCCGTACCGGTCGATGATCCCGCTGACGGACTCCACGAACTTGTCCCGCGCGGCCTCGTCCTTCAGCTGCACCTGGCCGTTCTGGCCGCCGATGGAGAGCAGCACCTTCTTGCCCGCGGCCTGCTTCTCCTTGACGGCCGCCTTGAACTCGTCCTCCGACTCCACGTTCGGGCACTCGTCCTTGGGACAGAGCTGGAACTGGATGTCGCCCGAGGTGGTGGACGTGGGCTCGCCGAAGGCGAGTTGGATGACGTCCCAGCTGTCGGGCACCTCGGAGAGCGGCGTGTAGCCGGAGCCGTTGGCGAAGCTGGTGTGCAGATAGCCGACGAGGGCGTGTTCGGGCAGGTCGGCTGCCGCGGCGTTCGTCTTCGCGCCGGTGGCGGCTGGCGCGTCCGAACCGTCGGACTGGCCGGCGTACGCGCCGGAGATGAACAGTCCCGTGCCGACGACTCCGGCCACTACGGCGGCGAGCGTGCGGGTGTGCGGGATACTGCGGCGGCGATGGTGCATGGGGGGACGCTCCTGGGTCGACGTCGGACGTGCGGGTGGGGCGTACGTACGGTCGAGCTGGTCGGCGCACCGCCCGGAAGTCTTCGTGTGCGGGAGCCATCCCGGGCGGCGGCCCTGGTCAGGGAGCAAACAGGACTAGACCAGTGTGTGTCAATGGTCCGTACCAGAACTGTTCACGTCCCCGTCCCCGTCCCGGTCCGCGCCGGTGTCCGTGCCCGTGACCCCGTCCGACCCGGCGGCCCGGCGCCGCGCCGCCCGCGAACCCCGGCCGCTCCAGGGCCACTTGGGGCGGCGCTCCGCGGCGTCCGCGTCCGGGTCGTACACGTAGACCCAGCCGCGCGGCAGCCGCAGCCGGGGCGTCACCGACGCCGCCTCCAGCCGGTACACGTGCACCGTCCCCGCCCCGCCGTCCACCCCCGGCACCGGCACCTCGTACGTCGCGGGCGGCCGCCCCGTCGGTCCCAGCAGCACCGGCAGCGCCCGGCCGTCGAGCGGGCCGCCGGTGAACGCCGTGTCCTCGCTCCGCACCCGCTCACTCCCCGTCCGGGGCGCAGGGCTGCGCCAGCCGACGGGCGCCCGGCCCCTCGTCCCCGAGCTGGTCGTACGGGTTGGCCAGCACGCACACGTCGATAGAGAGGCAACCGCAGCCGATGCAGTCGGTGAGGTTGTCGCGCAACTGCTGGAGCAGCCTGATCCGCTGGTCCAGGTCGCCGCGCCAGCACTCCGAGACCCGCGCCCAGTCCTCGCGGTTGGGCGTGCGGTTGTCGGGGAGCAGGGACAGCACCTCGCGGATGGCGGCGAGCGGGATGCCGAGGCGCTGCGAGGCGCGGATGAACGCGACGCGGCGCAGGGTGTCGCGGCTGTACCGGCGCTGGTTGCCGCTGGTGCGCCTGCTGCGGATGAGGCCCTCGCGCTCGTAGAAGCGGAGGGCGGAGGTGGCGACCCCGGCGCGTTCGGCCAGTTCGCCGACTGTGGCTTCCTTGGCGTTCCAGGAGAGGTGAGTCGACATGCGGCCAGCGTAGCCCGTTGTTGAAGCTGCGTTTAAGTCGCCCGGGGGGCCGCGCTCAGCCCTCCGGCGGCGCCAGCAGGTGCGCGCCGTCCGCCACGACCGGCAGCAGCCGCCGCACCAGCCCGGCCACCCGCCCGTCCGCCTCCTCCCGCGCCAGCGCGCGGCGCGCGATCGCCGCCGTCTCCGGGTCGCCCGCCGCCGTGATCGTCAACAGGGACACGAAGTGGTCCAGCAGCCAGTCGTGCAGCCCCTCCACGGGCGGCTGCTTGTCCTCGTCCAGCCAGATCAGCGACGCGCCCTCGACCGCGCTGATCCAGGTCCGCACCATGAGCCGGAGCCGCGCCCCGGGTTCGGGTGCCCCCAGGTGCGCGAGGATCTGCTCGGCGGCGGTGCGCCGCACCTCGTCCACGATGGCGTGCGTACGGGAGGTCTCCACCACGCTGCCGCCCTGGAGCAGCGCCATGAAGCCGGTGTCGTGCTCGTCCACGAACCGCAGGTAGCGGCTCAGGGCGCGGCCGAGCCGTTCGACGAGCGGCCCCTCGTGCGGCTCGTCGAAGCAGCGCTCCAGTTCGTCGGCGGCGGAGCGCAGCGCGGCCTCGTACAACTGCTGCTTGCCGCCCGGGAAGTAGCGGTACACCAGCGGCCGGGAGACCCCGGCCGCCGCCGCGACCCCGTCCAGGGAGACGTCCTCCGGCAGCTGGTGCGCGAAGAGGCCGAGCGCCGCCTCGATCAGCTGGGTGCGCCGTTGCTCGACGCTGAGTCTGCGGTACGCCGGGGCGCTCATACCGGGCAGCGTAGCCGCCCCGGCGTCCGTGTCCCGTACGCCCTCAGGCGAGCAGTCCCGAGCTCTTCCACATCCGGCGGCCCGCGCCCCGCAGCACCCCGATCTCGTCCAGGAAGTCGGTGAGCCGCTTCGCGCCCTGCTGCATCACCTCGCGCCGGTGCCCGCTGGCCTTCACCTGGGCGAGCGCCTCCCGCTTGTCCAGGCCCACGTCCGCGTACACCTGCGGGTTGACGAAGGAGACGGAGAAGACGCGCGCGGCCTCGCCGGAGCTGAGCCGGGTGAGTTCGGCCTCCCAGCGCGGGCAGCTGACCATCTGGCGGCGCAGCTCCTCCCGCGCGTACCGCACGTGCCGGGCCTCCTCCACCACGTGGATACGGGTCACGCCGCGGACGAGGGGCTGTACGCGCTCGTCCGGGAACGTCAGCCGCTGCATCCAGTCGAGGATCTCCTCGCCCAGCAGGGTGCAGGTGAACGAACCCGGCGTGGTGGAGATGGTCTTGAGCACCCGCGCCAGGTTGTGGTGCGTCCGGCTGACCGGGTACGCGGGCGCGCCCGCCTTGGTGATCATGCGCGCGAACATCATGGAGTGGCGGCACTCGTCGGCGATCTCGGTCAGCGCGTACCGCACGTGCGAGCTGGTCAGCGGCTTGTCGTAGATGTGCCGGACCAGCAGCTGCATCAGGATCACCTCGAACCAGATGCCGAGCGACGCCAGCGACGCTGCCTCGTGCCGGGCCAGGTCGAAGCGCTGTTCCTCGGACATCCGCCGCCACAGGGGGGTGTCGTAGAGGGACACCAGCTCCGGGGGCCAGAACCACTTGCCGTCCTCGAAGGGGGCGTCCCAGTCGAGTTCGGTGTCGGGGTCGAAGGAGTGCTTGCGGGAGGACTCCAGGAGGCGTTCGGCCACCTGCTCCCGGTCCTTGAGCAGGCCGAGCGCGTCCCGGAGGACCTCGTTCTCGGTCATCGTCGTCATCGCTGGGGACACCTCGCTGCGAAGTCGTCGTCCGGGTTACCGGTGGTCACCTTTGCGGCCGTCTCTTATGAGACTGCGCGTCAGCAAGCACGTCAATCCCCTGGGCGCGACTTGTTGACCCGGGAGTAAGGCCGGGGCCGTACGGGCTGGCGCCGCCCGTGGTACGTACCGGCCGCGTACGTGGCGCCCGCACGCGGACAGCACCGTGCCCCCAGGCCGCTCGGGCGACTGGGGGCACGGTGGGTCGTGTCACCGGGCCGGTGGAGGGGAGGGTGCTACCGGCCGGTCACACGTGCGGGGGGTGGGGTCAGCGGGCGCGGCACCACTCGGGGGCCTTGCCGATGTTCTCGATGTAGCGGGCGGAGGCCCAGGCCCAGCGACCGTCGGCCAGCTTGTACCAGCGCGGGTTGCCGTTGACCCAGCCGCCGTTCACCTTGCACTTGATCTTGACGGTCTGGCCGTAGTGCAGCACGCCGGTGACGCGGTAGTTCTGGCTGGGTCCGGAGCGGACCTTGAGGCCGGTGCGGGCGATCACTCTGCCCCAGTAGACCTTCCCGCTGCCGCCGAGCCGCGGCAGTTCCTCGGCGCTGAACGTGTGGGTGTTCGCGGGCGGGGTGGGGGCGTCGGTGGCGGCCGTCGCGGGACCGACGGCGGTCATCGCGGCGACGGCGCCGCCCGCGGCGCAGAGGGCGAACTTGCTGAGGGTGGAGTCGAGCATCGTCTCTCCTGTGGGAGCGGGCCCCTGGGAGCGGGGGTCCTGGGAAGCGCGCGGAGCACGGTCCGTGACGGCCCGTTCACTCCTTGCAGGCATCACGCTAAATGTCCTACTTTGTGCCCGCAACTCGTCACTCTCCGCTGTCAGTTCCCGGTGCTCGCCGCGCGCCGCTTCCTGACGTTCCGCCCCGGGCCCGTACGGGCCCGGCCCCGGATCAGACGCCGACCAGCGTCCGGTCCTGGCTGGCGGCAGTGGCGGCGAGGGAGGCGTCGCCCAGGTGCGCCATGCGCTCGGCGACCGCGGAGGGTGTCGGCTGGTGGAGCTGGCCCGCGAGCCTGCCGTCCGCGAGGAAGAGGACCGAGTCGGCGTACGAGGCGGCGACCGGGTCGTGCGTCACCATGACGACCGTCTGGCCGAAGTTCCGCACCGTCTCGCGCAGCAGCTCCAGTACGTTCTTCGCGCTGCGGGTGTCCAGGGCGCCGGTCGGCTCGTCACCGAAGATCACGCTGGGGTTGGTGACCAGGGCACGGGCCACGGCCACCCGCTGGCGCTGGCCGCCGGACAGCTGCGAGGGCAGCGCGTCCAGCCGGTTGCCGAGGCCGACCTGCGTCAGGATGTGCTCCGCGTGGCCGGGGCGGGGGCGCTTGCCCGCCGTCCGCAGCGGCAGCGTGACGTTCTGGAGCACCGTCAGGGTGTCGAGCAGGTTGTACTGCTGGAAGATGAAGCCGATCCGCTCCCGGCGGAACTTGGTCAGCTGCGCCTCCGTACGCCCCGCCATCTGCGCGCCGTCCACGACGACCACCCCGTTGTCGAGGCTGTCCAGGCCCGCCGCGCACTGGAGCAGCGTGCTCTTGCCGGAGCCGGAGGGGCCCATCACGGCGGTGAAGGTGCCGGCCGCCAGGCTGAGGGACACGTTGTCCAGGGCCGTGGTGCGGCTCTCGGGGTGACCGGGGGTTCCGTACGTCTTGCTGACGGACACCAGGCGAAGGGCTTCGGCGCTCCTGGAGTTGTCGTGGTGACGGAACATGGTGGTCACTTCCCTTCGGCGACGGCGCCGTGTGCGCCTTCGAGTAAGAAGTTACGCAGCGCGGCGGGCCGTCACGAGGGCTCTACGCACCAGAACGGGGTGGACCTAGCGACACCCCCCGCCGGTGGTGCTGACCGCAGAGCGACCGTGTGGCGGCCGGTGCGCGGACCCGGCGGACACGGCGCCGGCACGGGCCGGGAGAGGTGCCGGGAGGGGCGCCGTACGGCTCACCCCGTCGGGCGGAAGCCGCGCAGCCGCAGGCTGTTGGCGACCACGCACACCGAGGAGAACGCCATCGCCGCCCCGGCGATCATGGGGTTCAGCAGCCCGGCCGCCGCCAGCGGCAGTGCCGCCACGTTGTACCCGAAGGCCCAGCACAGGTTCGCCCGGATGGTGCCCAGCGTCCGCCGCGCCAGCCGTACGGCGTCCGCGGCCACCCGCAGGTCGCCCCGTACGAGCGTGAGGTCGCCCGCCTCGATCGCCGCGTCCGAGCCGGTGCCCATGGCCAGGCCCAGGTCGGCCTGGGCGAGGGCGGCGGCGTCGTTCACGCCGTCCCCGACCATCGCGACCCGGCGCCCCTCGGCCTGCAACCGCCGGACCACGTCGACCTTGTCCTCCGGCAGGACCTCCGCGATCACCTCGTCGACGCCCACCTCGGCGGCCACGGACGCCGCGACCGCCTCGTTGTCGCCGGTCAGCAGGAGGGGCGTGAGGCCCAGCGCCCGCAGCCGTACGACCGCCTCGCGGCTCGTCGGCCGCACCGCGTCGGCCACCTCCAGCACGGCGCGCGCCTCGCCGTCCCAGGCGACGGCGACGACCGTACGCCCGGCCGCCTCCGCCTCCGTACGGGCACGGGCCAGCTCCGGGGGCAGCTCCACGGGGGACGGTTCCGCCGCGAGCAGGGCCGGGCGGCCGACGACGACGTCGTGGCCGTCGACCGTGCCCCGTACGCCGAGGCCGGGGACGGACACGAAGTGCTCCGGGGTGGGCAGCGCGGGCACGGCGTCGGGGGCGTCCGTACGGTCGGCGCCGTCCGTACGTTCCGTGCCGTCGCGCCCGCGCAGGCGTGCCACCGCGCCGCGCGCCACGGCGCGGGCGACCGGGTGCTCGGAGGCGTGCTCCAACGCGCCCGCCAGGCGCAGCACTTCGGCCTCGGGAACACCCTCGGCGGTACGGACCGCGAGCAGCGTCATCCGGCCGGTCGTGACCGTGCCGGTCTTGTCCAGCACGACCGTGTCGACCCGCCGCGTGGACTCCAGCACCTCCGGGCCCTTGATGAGGATGCCGAGCTGCGCGCCCCGGCCCGTGCCCGCCAGCAGCGCCGTCGGTGTGGCCAGGCCGAGGGCGCACGGGCAGGCGATGATCAGCACGGCCACGGCCGCGGTGAACGCGGCCGTGGGCTCGGCGCCGTTGCCCAGCCAGAAGCCGAGGGTGCCCAGCGCCAGGGCGATGACGACCGGCACGAACACCGCCGAGACCCGGTCCGCCAGCCGCTGCGCCGCCGCCTTGCCGTTCTGCGCGTCCTCCACCAGCCGCGCCATGCGGGCGAGTTGGGTGTCGGAGCCGACGCGTACGGCCTCGGCGGCGAACCGGCCGCCGACGTTCAGGGTGGCGCCCGTGACGGCGCTGCCGGGCGCCACCTCGACGGGTACGGACTCGCCGGTGAGCATCGACGCGTCGACGCTCGACGTGCCCTCCCGCACCACCCCGTCGGTGGGGATCTTCTCGCCGGGGCGCACCACGAAGCGGTCGCCGACGGCGAGCGAGGCGGCGGGCACCCGTTCCTCGCGGCCGTCGCGCAGGACGGTGGCCTCCCGGGCGCCCAGCTCCAGCAGCGCGCGCAGGGCGGCGCCCGCCTGGCGCTTGGCGCGGGCCTCGAAGTACCGCCCGGCCAGCAGGAAGGCGGTGACCCCGGCGGCGGCCTCCAGGTAGAGGTTCCCCGCGCCGTCGCCGCGCGCGACGGTCAGTTCGAAGGGGTGCGTCATGCCGGGCGTACCGGCCGTGCCGAGGAACAGCGCCCACACCGACCACAGGAACGCGGCCGAGACCCCGACGGAGACCAGCGTATCCATGGTGGCCGCGCCGTGCCGCAGGTTGGTGACGGCGGCGCGGTGGAACGGCCAGGCGGCGTACGTGACGACGGGCGCGGTGAGCGTCAGCGACAGCCACTGCCAGTACGTGAACTGCCAGGCGGGCACCATCGCCAGCGCGATCACCGGCACCGCCAGTACCGCCGCCGTGACCAACCGCTGCCGCAGCGACAGCAGTTCGTCGGCGGGGGTGGACGCGGAGGGGGCGCCCGCGTCCGGCTCCCCGGCGCCCGCGTCCGTACGTGCCGGGGGCGTACGGGTGGGGGCGGGCGGCGTCGCGGTGTAGCCCGTGGCCTCCACGGTGGCGACCAGGTCCGCGACGGCGACGTCCTCGGCGTGGGTGACCTTCGCCTTCTCTGTCGCGTAGTTGACGGTGGCCTCGACGCCGTCCATGCGGTTGAGCTTCTTCTCCACGCGGGCCGCGCACGAGGCGCACGTCATCCCGCCGATGACCAGCTCGGTCGCGCGCGCCGTCCCGTCGGCGGGGGCGCCGGTGGGAGCGGGCCGGTCCGCCCGTCCCGCGCGGGCCGTCCCGTGCGGTGCCGTGGTGGTCATCGTCGCTCCTCGCTGAAGACTGCGGTGCCGCTGGCGCGGTGTGTGCGGGGCGTCCCGTACGCGCGCCACCGAGGGCTCCTCTATACCCCTACCCGGTATGCTCGCGCAAGCGTTCCCCTCGCTTGGCATGATACCCCCTGGGGGTAATCTCGGGATTCCGAGCCGTCCTCTCCCGCGGCGGTTTCCCGGAAAGGAACGCCATGAACACGGGCACGACCACAGGGCTGCGGATCACCGCCTTCGCCACCGCCCTCGCCGCCGTCTTCGGCGGCGCCTACGGCCTCGGTTCGGGGCTCGACCCGCTCGTCGACGACCCCGCGCCCGCCGCCCACGAACGCCACCCGGGCGGCGAGGCGGGCGGCGCCGACCGCTCGGCCGACGGCGGGCACGGCGGTCACGGCGACGGCGAGGACGGCGGGCACGGGGGACGTAAGCCCGACCCCGCGTCGGACGAGCCCGTCGGCGGGCTCCGCGTCTCCTCCGGCGGCTACGCGCTGGACCTCCGTACGCCCCGGGTCGAGGCGGGCCGCGCCGCCACCCTCCGCTTCCGGGTGCTGGACCGCGACGGGCGTCCCCTCACCGAGTACCGCCGGGACCACGACAAGGAGCTGCACCTCGTCGTCGCCTCCCGCGACCTCGGCACGTACCGCCACGTGCACCCCACCCGCGCCGCCGACGGCACCTGGAGCACCCGGCTGACCCTCCCCGTGGCCGGTGACCACCGTGTCTTCGCGGACTTCGTGCCCGGCGCGGACCCGGAGGCGGGCGCGGACGCCGAGGGCGTCACGCTGGGCACGGACCTCGCCGTGGCCGGTCCGTACGCGCCGCGGGAGCTGCCCGCGCCCACCCGTACGGCGGAGGTGGACGGCTACCGCGTACGCCTCGACGGGGCGCTGCGGCCGGGCGCGGCACGGGAGTTGACGCTCACGGTCACCAGGCACGGCAGGCCGGTCACCGACCTGGAGCCGTACCTGGGGGCGTATGGGCACCTCGTCGCGCTCCGCTCCGGCGACCTGGCGTATCTGCACGTCCACCCCAACGGGGCACCGGGCGACGGCGCCACGGAGCCCGGCCCGGAGGTGTCGTTCACGGCGACGGCGCCGAGCGCGGGGGCGTACCGGCTGTTCCTCGACTTCAAGCACCGGGGCGAGGTGCGCACCGCCGCGTTCACCGTACGGGCGGGGACGGCGTCGGGCGCGGGCGGCACGGACGGCGCGGGTGACGCGGGTGGGGACCACGGCGGCGCGGGGCACGGGCACTGACGGGGTGGGCGGACGGGCGGGCGGCGGCGCCGTTCCGCCTCACCACCGCCGTCGCGCCACGTCGTCCCGCAGCCGGGGCAGCTTCGCGTACAACGCCTCGCCGGGGCAGGCCGTCTCGAAGCCGTCCCGGTGGCCGGAGATCGTGTGGAGGAGCGCGGCGGCGCCCTTCGGGTAGCGGCTGTCGCTGTTCGTCGACACCAGCCGCACCCTGCCGTGCGGATCGGCGCCGGGCCGCAGCTGCCACGCCGCCACCGCGGCGATGGACGCCAGCATCGCGCGCGGTACGCGCGCCCCCTCGCGGAAGTCGCCGAGCGCGGCGATCCCGACGCTGCGGGCGTTGAAGCCGGTGGCGTGCGCGCCGCGCAGCGGCCGGCCCGCATGGTCGACGCGGCCCGCGTAGACGGTGCCGCAGCGGTCGACGACGTAGTTGTAGCCCACGTCGTCCCAGCCCATCCGGTGCACGTGCTGCTGCTGGAGGGCGCGCATGATGCGGGGCGTGTCGGCGCAGTCGTACGCGTCGGGGTGGCTGGTGTGGTGCACGAAGACGGCGCTGACGCGGGTGACGTACGGGGCCCGCTCCCGTACCAGCTTCTCGTCCGCGCCCCACGCCGCCCGGCTCACCACGTCGGGGCGCGCCGCGGCGGGGCGGGCGGCGGCGGTCGACGGGGTGCGGTGCTCCGGGGGGCGCTCCCGTGCGGGGGCGTCCCAGCGGGTCAGCACGGCCAGGGGCAGTGCCGCCGCGACGAGGGCGAGCTTGGCGAGACGCATACGGATCACGGTGCACCGGGGCGACCGGTCGCACATGTGCACGCATCCGTTCGGGTGAACGGGGAGGAGCGGCGGGTGTCTCCGCACCGCTTCCGGTTGCGTACCGTGGGGCTTTGCGGAAAGCATTCCGCTCCGCCGTCCGGAGCGGCCCGCTGGCCCCAATACTAGGGATTCCGCTACTTGTTGGGAGGGTTCCGCTTCAGGCGTTTGGCGGGCCGTCGGGGGGAAAGGCGGAGCGCATGACTAATTTGACGCTGCCGGAAGAGTTCATGCTCATCGCGTTGGACGACGACTCCGGCCGGGGCAAGACCCGCCCCGGTACGGACTACGCGGTGGCGGGGATGGCGCTCGTGGAGCTGTCCCTCTCGGGCCGGGTGGAGGTGGGCGACGACGAGGTCGTGCGGGTCGTGGACAAGACCCCGATGGGTAACTCGTTCCTGGACGGGCAGCTGTCGAAGATCGCCGCCGACGGTGGCACCGCCGAACTGAAGGACGTGCTGAAGCACACCCGCAAGGGGGTCGTCGAGGGCACGGTGAACTCCCTCGTCTCGCAGGGCGTGCTGAAGCAGGAGAAGAAGCGCGTGCTCGGGCTGGTGCCCGTCAACCGCTACCCGAAGGGGCAGGACGGCCCCGAACTGGCCGTCCGCAAGCGGCTGGACGAGGTGGTCCTGCAGGGCCAGGACCCGGATGAGCGCACCGCCTCCCTCATCGCCGTCCTGCACGGTGCCCGTCTCTGGAAGCTCGCCTTCCCGGACGCGGACCGCAAGCAGGTCAAGAAGCGGATGGAGGAGATCTCGGAGGGCAGCTGGATCAAGCCCGCCGTCGCCTACACCGTGAAGCGGACCCGTATCGCCATCGCGGCGGCCGCCGCGGGCGGCTGATCCCGCCCGGCCGTCGTCGCGGGGCGGCCGAACGGGAGCGGCACACCGGGCGGGCCCCGACCCTCGAGGTCGGGGCCCGCCCGGTCGTGCGTGCGGGGGTCGCGGCGGCGGGGCGTACGGGGTGGGCGGGACGTCCGAGGCGTACGGGACGTACGGGGTGGACGGCGGGTGGCGGGAACGGGTCGTACGCGCAGAAGCGATCACGACCGCACCTCTTCCGACGGAACCGCACAGTCCCTACGGTGAGATGTCGTACTTGGCACGGACATGCCACATCCGCCACGTCCCTGACCCCGGAGGAAGGCGACGATGAGACCCCACACCGTCCGTACGGACCGCCGAGTCACCGCCACCCTGGCCGCCGCGCTGCTGAGCGCCGCGACCCTCACCCCCACGGCGGCCCACGCCGCGCCGGAGCCCGCGCCGTACGCCCCGGCCGCCCCGCACGCCCCCGCCGCGACGCCCGCCGCCGACGGACTCGCGGCCACCCCGCCCATGGGCTTCAACAACTGGAACTCCACCCACTGCCGCGCCGAGTTCGACGCCGACATGGTCAAGGGCGTCGCGGACGTCCTGGTGGAGAAGGGCCTCAAGGACGTCGGCTACGAGTACGTGAACCTGGACGACTGCTGGGCCCTGCCCGAACGCGACGCGGACGGCCAGCTCGTACCCGACCCGGCGCGCTTCCCCGACGGCATCGCGGCCGTCGCGGACTACGTCCACGACAAGGGGCTGAAGCTCGGGATCTACACCAGCGCGGGCACCAAGACGTGCAACGACGCCGGGTTCCCCGGCGCGCTCGGCCACGAGTACGGCGACGCGCGGCAGTTCGCGGACTGGGGCGTCGACTACCTCAAGTACGACAACTGCAACAACCAGGGCGAGGACGCCAGGACGCGCTACACCACCATGCGCGACGCCCTCGCCGCCACCGGCCGCCCCATCGTCTACAGCATCTGCGAGTGGGGCGAGAACGAACCCTGGGAGTGGGCGAGCGAACTCGGCCAACTCTGGCGCACCACGGGCGACATCAGCGACAGCTGGGACTCGATGCTGTCGATCATGAAGCAGAATCTGCCGCTCGCCCCGTACGCGGGCCCCGGCCGCTGGAACGACCCCGACATGCTGGAGGTCGGCAACGGCGGGATGACGGACACCGAGTACCGCACCCACTTCTCCATGTGGGCGGTCATGGCCGCGCCCCTGCTGATCGGCTCCGACCTGCGTACGGCCTCCCCGGAGACCCTGGAGATCCTCGGCAACGAGGAGGTCGTCGCCGTGGACCAGGACCCGCTCGGCAAGCAGGGCGAAGTGGTGTCCGAGGAGGACGGGCGCTGGGTCGTCGGCCGGGAACTGGCCGACGGCGGCCGGGCGGTGGCGCTGTTCAACGAGACCGGCGCGGAGCAGACCGTCGCCACCACGGCCGCGGCCCTCGGACTGCCGCAGGCGGACTCGTACGCGCTGCGCGACCTGTGGCGGCACGAAGACGGCAGCACGGCGGGCGACATCTCGGCGGTGGTGCCCGCGCACGGGACGGTGCTGCTGCGGGTCACGGCGGACGGCTGACCCTCCGCCGGGGCGGCCCCGCCCCGGCCCGCCTCGCGTCCGCCTCGCCGAACGGGCGGGCGCGGGGCGGGAGTTCGCGTCCTCAGTCGAGTACGGCCGTGGCCTCGACCTCGACCAGGTGCTCGGGCACGTCCAGAGTGGGGACGCCCAGCAGCGTGCCGGGCGGCACCGGCGTGGTGCCCAGCCGCGCCGAGGCACGGGCGATCCCGTCCAGCAGCAGCGGCATCTTGTCGGGGGTCCAGTCGACGACGTGGATCGTCAGCTTCACCAGGTCGTCGAGGGTGCCGCCGACGGCGGCGAGCGCGGTGGCGACGTTCAGGTAGCACTGTTCCACCTGCGCCGCGAGGTCGCCCTCCCCGACGGTCCTCCCACCGGCGTCCCAGGACACCTGCCCGGCGACGTGCACGAGCCGCGTACCGGTCGCGACCGACACCTGCCGGTACGCGTCGACCTTCGGCAGTCCGTCGGGGTCCACGAGGGTGATCGGCATGCTGTCCTTCTCCTTGTCGCGCGGTGGCCACGCGTGCGGGTCACCCCGTACGCGTGCTCTCTTGCGGTTACTGGAGAACCGTAGGAAAGTAGCCGCTGACATGGAAGAACGCACTTTTCAGTGACTGGGGAACCGAATGGTGACCAAGCAGCTCGGGGGCCTGCCCGAGCACGCCGACCTGACGCGCGCGGACTCGCTGGCGCGGGAGATCTTCTCGGACGTCGCCAACAAGTGGGCGCTCCTGATCATCAACGTCCTCGACGACCGCACCCTCCGCTTCAGCGAGCTGCGCCGGGAGGTCGAGGGCATCAGCCACAAGATGCTCACCCAGAACCTGCGCATGATGGAACGCAACGGCCTCCTCGTACGCGAGGTGCACCCCACCGTGCCGCCGCGCGTCGAGTACACCCTCACCGAGCCCGGCCGCGCGCTGCAGCGCATGGTCAACGGCATGTGCGACTGGACGCAGCGCTACCTCGGCCACATCGAGGGGTCGCGGCGCCGCTTCGACGACGCCTGACCGGGGCCCCGGCCCCCGGCCGACCCCCCGCCCGCGCGCGTCCGGGTCACGTGCGGACGAGCCGCCGCGACAGCCCCCGCAGCTCCTCCGCGATCACCGTCCGCGGCGACAGCGCGGCCGACCGCAGCACCGGTGCGGCCGTCTCCCACGCGGCGTCGTGGTCGCCCGCGCAGGCGTGCCCGTCCGCCAGCCGTACGGTCAGCAGCAGCCGTATCGGCCGCATCCACTGCGGCAGTTGACCCAGCGCCGACCCCGTCGCGGCCACCGCCCGGCGGGCCGCGCGGCGGTCCCCGGTGGACACGGCCAGGTCGCGCAGGGACGCGCCCGTGTTGGAGTCGAGGTGCAGCGTGCCCTGCGCGCCCTCCAGGCACGGCGACTCGGCGACGTCCCGCCCGTCGAGCCGGTCGAGTCGGCGTCCCGCGAGGGTCAGGTGGCGGCGGGTCTCGTACGGGTCGGCGGCGCGCGCGTACGCACGCGCCTGGAAGATGTGCGACAGCACGGCGGTCCAGCCGCGGTCGGGACGGAGCGCGCCGAGCGCCTGCGCGTACGACAGGGCGGAGCCCAGATCGTGCTCCGCGCGCGCGAGCGTCGACATCTCGCCGAGCAGCTCCGCGCGCGCGGACACGTCCTCGCCCGCCTCCGCCCACCGGGCGCCGTGCCCGAACCAGGCCATCGCCGCCGCGTTCTGCCCGTTCTGCCGTCGCAGCCGCCCGGCGAGCACCGCGTAGTGCGCGCCCAGTACGAGCTGCCCGCGCGGGGCGCGCCCGGCCGCGTGCAGGTGCTCGGCCCAGCCCGTGAGGGCGCGCAGTACGCGTTCCACGTGCGCGGTGTCGTCGCTGGCGAGATCCGTACGGTTCTCCACCACCAGGCACTCCAGCAGTGCGGTGAGCCCGTGGAGCACGTCCTCGTCGGAGCCGTCGGGGAACGGCGCCCCGGACCGGCCGAACCCGCGGACACCGTCGAACAGGGCGTGGACCGTGGCGAAGTCCGGCACCGGGCAGTGCGCGGCGCTGCCGTGCAGCGGGCAGTTCAGCTCGCGCAGCGGGAGCCGTTCCGGCCACCGGGCGAGCGCCGACGCGGACAGCGGCCCGCCGTACGCCTCCGCCGCGCGCGCGGGTGGTGCCGGGAGCAGCGGCGGACGGGGCAGCGGGAACGGCAGCGGGGACGCCGTCGTGGGGGAGTGCGCCGTGGCGGACGCCGCCGTACGGGACGGATGCGCGGGCGCGTGCGCGGACGGCGACGGGTGGGGCGGGCCGCCCGGCGGCAGCTGACCGCGGACCAGCGCGTCGGCCAGCTGCCCGCCGGTGTCCAGCGCCACGTCGAGCCGGAGCACGGTCGCGGCGGGCGGGGGCTCCCGCGTGCCGCGTTCCCAGCGGCTGACCATGCTGTGGTCGTAGCCGACGACGGCGGCGAGTTGACGCTGCGTCATGCCGCGCTGTCTGCGGAACGCGCGCAGCCGTCGGCTGAAGGCAGCCGCGGTCCGCACGTCCCCGTGACCCTCGACGGACACTGTTCCCTCCCAGGCGCGTGCTGAGACGAGTGGAACCGAAAAGGAGTCCGGTGCGGGCCGCACCCGTACGGGGTGGTGGGCGATACGGCGGGTGCGGTGTGCCGCGCGGGTGTCCTGTGGCAGCTGTATACCTTGTCGGCCTTCATCCCGCCATAGCACCTTCGTCGGGCGCCGTGTTGCCTGGATTTGCCAACCCGCCGTGCGGGGCCGCGGCGCGTTGACGCACCGGCCGCGCGGTGCGACTGTTCATGCGTCCGGCGGGAGCCGCCGCACAACCGGAACCGTTTCCCCCTCCGGTGGTCGCGGCGGGCGGACCGTCACGGCGGAGCGATCCGGCCGTGGTCCGTACCGCGCACAGCACCCGTACGGCACCCAGCACCCCCGCACCCCCGCAGCCCCCGTCCCGTGGGAGCACCGTCGCGGGACGTCGTGGCAGCACCGAGGCAAGGCGCGCGCACCACCACCCCCATCGGGCAGGACCGTCCTTCTTCTCGGGAGGAAGAATGACCAAGCGCAGCACTCCCCACGGTGGCACGACCGGGCGCGCCCGGCTCACCGCCATCGCCACCGGCCTCGCGGCCGTGGCAGGACTCACCCTGGCTGCCACGACCGCCAGTGCCGAACCCGCCCCCACGGCGGAGAAGTTCAGCGCCACGCAGCTGGCCAAGGCCAGCGACGCGGTCCTCGACGCGGACGTGGCGGGCACCGCCTGGCACACCGACGCCCGTACGGGCGAGGTGGTCCTCACGGTCGACAAGCGTGTCTCCGACGCGCAGATCGCGAAGATCAAGAAGAGAGCCGGTGTCAACGCGGGCGCCCTCAAGGTCGAGAGAACCTCGGGGACGTTCCGCAGCTACATCCAGGGCGGTGACGCCATCTACACCGGCGGCGCCCGCTGCTCCGCGGGCTTCAACGTCCGCTCCGGCAGCACGTACTACATGCTGACCGCCGGGCACTGCACGGAGCTGGGCGGCAACTGGTACGCCAACTCCAGCAGCACCACCCTGATCGGCCCGACCGTCGGCTCCAGCTTCCCGACCAACGACTACGGCATCGTCCGCTACGACGGCAGCGTCGCCCACCCCGGCACCGCGGGCGGCGCGGAGATCAACAGCGCGGCCAACGCCACCGTCGGCATGAGCGTCACCCGGCACGGCAGCACCACCGGCACGCACAGCGGCCAGGTCACCGCCCTGAACGCGACCGTCAACTACGGCGGCGGCGACATCGTCTACGGCATGATCCGCACCAACGTCTGCGCCGAGCCCGGCGACAGCGGCGGCTCCCTGCGCTCCGGTGACAAGGCCGTCGGCCTGACCTCCGGCGGCAGCGGCAACTGCTCCTCCGGCGGTACGACGTTCTTCCAGCCGGTCACCGAGGCGCTCAGCGCGTACGGCGTCAGCATCTACTGACCCGCGGCTCCGCGCGGCACCGGCCGGACCCGCGACAGCCGTCGCACGGTCGGCGTCACCCGGCCCCGTCCGGCCCCTCCGTACGTGGAGGGGCCGGGCGGGGCCCGCGCGCTCCGCCCCCTGGAACGCCGGGCCCGTCGCCCTCCGCCGAACCGACGGCGGGGGAGGACCTCTTGTTGCCCCCGGGAGCCTCCCCTAGGCTCGGGCCGCTTCTTTGTGCCCTTGCTGTTCGCGACCGCGACCGCGACCCGAGCGCGGTCCCGGACGGCCCGAAGGAAGGACCCCCCATGCTCAGGAAGTTCAGGATCGGCGTGCTCGCCGGTGTCGCCACCGTCGCGCTCGCCTCCGGGCCCACCGCGCTCGCCGCCCCGGCCCCCGCGCCCGAGGCCGCCGCGCCGACCACGCTCCACTACGACGCCAGCCAGGCCCCCGGCTGGGAGGACGCGGTCGCGGCCGGCGTCGAGCAGTGGAACAGCAACGTGGACAACGTCGAGCTGGTGCCCGCCGAGTCCGGCGCCGACGCCGAGATCACCATCGTCGCCACCGACGGCTGGCCGCAGGCCACCCTCGGCCCCGTGCAGCCGGGCGGCAGCGGCACCGTCGAACTCGGCGAGGAGGCCGTGACCGAGGGCCACGACAAGACCCGGATCGCGGCCCACGAGATCGGCCACAACCTCGGCCTGCCCGACACCAAGCCCGGCCCCTGCACGCAGCTGATGTCCGGCGCGTCCGCGGGCACCGACTGCAAGAACGCGACCCCGGACGAGGCGGAGCAGTCGGAGGTCGAGGGTTACTACGGCAGCGCCGCCGCCCGTACGCCCTTCGACGGCCGCGTGCTCGTCGACGCGTCCTGACGTACGGCGTCACCGCCCGTCCGCCCACCGGTCCGGCCCGCCGCGGCCGGTGGGGGGACGGGGCGCCCCACCGTTACCGCCCGCGCCCGGCCCGCCTTGACACCGTCCGCCGCCGCTCCCGCAGACTTGGCCGCATGGGTGACGACGACCTCGCACACGTACTGACCGCCGTCGGGCCCCGGCTGCGCGCCCTGCGGCACGCCCGCGGCGCCACCCTGACCCAGCTCAGCGCCACCACCGGGATCTCCACGAGCACCCTGTCCCGGCTGGAGTCCGGGCGGCGCGAGCCGACCCTGAAGCTGCTGCTGCCCCTGGCCAAGGCGCACGGCGTACCGCTGGACGAGCTGGTCGGCTCCCGTACCGGCGACCCCCGCGTCCACCCCCGCCCGTTCACCCGACACGGCCAGACGTGGATCCCGCTCACCCGGCACCTCGGTGGCCTGCACGCGTACAAGCAGATCCTCCCGGCGCCCGACGGCCCCCGGCAGGGGCGGCTGGAACAGGGCGCGCACGAGGGCTACGAGTGGCTGTACGTCCTCTCCGGCCGCCTGCTCCTCGCCCTCGGCGAGCACGACCTGGTGCTGACGGCGGGGGAGGCCGCCGCGTTCGACACCCGCGTCCCGCACGCGGTCGCCAACGCCGGTGACCGGCCCGTCGAATGGCTCGCCCTCTACGGCCCCCAGGGCGAACGCCTGCACGTCCGCGCCCGTTCGACCGCCACCTGAGCGGACCGCGCCCGCCGCGCCCACCGCGCCCACCGCGCCCGCGCACGCCTCCGCCGTCTCGCGGGCAACTCCCGTACCCACGCGGCCGGTTGGCCGAATAGGCCCGCTTGTCGGAGGGGCCCGTACGCCCGGACACTGCCGGTCATGGCGGCGTATCTGTGTCACGCGCTCACGACGAGAAGAAGACCCTGCCGACAGCCCGTACGCGTCCCCGACACCCGGTGCTTCTGGCACCCCGGGAAGCCACGGTTCAGCGCCTCACCCGCCCGCTCCCCGCGGCGGCCCGCACGACGACCGACGCACGCGCCGAGCGGGAGGACCGCGGGTCCGCTCCCCGGCGCGGGCGGCAGCGCCCCGTACGCCGAACTGCTGACGCCCGGGGCGGTCGACGCGATCGGCGCCCGCGCGGGCGCGTACGCCCCGCGCGGTGCCTGGCAGGAGCTGGTACGCGGGCGTCGCGGGGGCGGCTGCGACGACCTCGCGCGGCTCGCCCGCGCGGTGCTCGCGGGAAGGGACCTGCTCCAGGACGCCGTCGGTGACGCCCTCGGGAGCCTGGCCCGTACGCCCGTGGAACGGCTCTTCACACGGGAACTCGCCCGTCGGCTCCCGCTCCCGCCCGGAGCTCAACTCGCCGCCGCCGCACGCGGGTTGCAGATCGCCGGAATCTGCGCGTGCGCCCTCGACGGCCGCCTCCCCGACTGCGCCTGCCTGCGCGACGTGGCCCGGCACGAGGGCGAGGACCACGTCCGCCGGCTGCTGGACGTGGCCACCGAGGACTGGCAGCACCTTCCGGGCGGCGTCGGCTGAGGGCGGCCCGCTACGTCCGGGCGCGGGCCCGGTCCAGCAGGGTCGGGTCGTGGGCCGAGACCAGGGTCAGGGCGGGGTCCGCCTCGTGGTGGAGGCGGGTGAGGCGGCGGTGGTTGGCGCGGACCTTCGCGCGGTCGTACGCCACGGCCGTCTCCATGGCGCGTACGCCCGCCGGCACGTGGGTCAGGCCGTCGAGCTGCCCCTGGTGGTAGAAGGCGTCGCCCGCGTGCAGCACCCAGTGGGAGCCCGCGTCGACCGCGACGGCGGTGTGGCCGCGGGTGTGGCCGGGGAGGAAGACGAGCGCGATGCCGGGGGCGATCTCCGCGTCGAGCTGCTTCACGGCGGGGAAGCCGCGCCACGCCTCGCCGTCCGGATGGTGCTCCACGAGCCGCGGCCCGTGCGCCCACTGCGGCGCCCGGTAGCGGACGCGTTCCCGGCGGGAGGGGGAGTGGACGGCGCCTGCGGCCTCGTCGGCCGTGACGTGGACGTCGGCGTGCGGGAAGTCGGACAGTCCGCCGACGTGGTCGGAGTCGAAGTGCGTGACGACGACGTGGCGTACGTCCTCCCGCCGGAAGCCGAGCCGTTCCACCTGCCGGGCCGCGGTCTCCTCGGGGTCGAGCGCGGGCCTGACCAGGTGCCGTACGGGACCGAGGCGGGCGGCGGGATCGGCGATGTCGTCGAGACCGTAGCCGGTGTCGACCAGGACCAGGCCGTGGTCGGTCTCGACGAGGAGCACGTGGCAGACGAGCCGCGTGCGACGCATGCGCATGGTGCCGCAGTTGAGGTGGTGGATCTTCACGGCAGGTCGGCCTTCGGAGTGTCGACGAGCGACGGGTGCGGCGCCTCGCCGGACATCTTGAGGAGGCCGCGCAGGCAGCGGAGGGCGAGCAGCACGTTCCTCGGCTTCTTCAGGTCGAGGCCGCCGATGAGCTGCTTGAGCATGGTCAGGGTGTCGAAGTAGACGCGTTCGCAGACGAGTCGCTCGTCCTCGTCGAAGAGGAAGTACGCGGTCATGCGCACGCGGAAGCGGCTGCCGGTGGCCGGGATGGAACCGAGCGGGCCCTTGTGCGTGCCCAGCAGCCAGAACTCGACGATGACCGCGTCGTCGCTGTGCCGCAGCGCGATGATCTCGTGGTCCTGGTCGGGGAAGGCGACGCGGGTGTCGTGGTAGTAGCCGCGGACCGCCGAGTCGCCGTCGTGCACCTGCATGGTGGGGATCAGCTCGTAGTGCGGGTGCGGGAAGGTGGCCAGGACGTCGTCCCAGTCCTGGCGGACCTCGTCGTGGAAGTGGTCGAGGACCAGCTTCCGGCGTGCCTCGCGGATCTCGTCGGTGGTCATCAGTGCGTCAGCGCCTTGGGTGGGGAGGGCGGCCCGCTGCCGGTGGGGAGGGTCGCGCGGGTGCGGGCCGCGCGGGTGCGGGCCGGGACCGCCGGTCGACGGCGACCGGGCCGGTGGGCGTCACATGATACTGCCCGGTAGGGACGCCTCGCGGGGTGCCCGCGGGTGCCGGGAGCCCACGGCGGCGTACGTGCCGCTGCACGCCGTCGCGGCGAGCGGCAACGCGCTGCTGGGCGACCGCGTACCGGACGCGGACCGCTGGATCGCCGCCGGGCTGGCCGTCGTGGTCACGGTGGGCGGCACGCTCCTCCACCCGTGGCTGCTCGTGGACGCCGACGGCCGTACGCCCGGCACGCAGTCCGGTACCCAGCCCGACACGTACCCGGGCAGGCGGCACGGCGGCGGCACGGCCGCTCCCGCACGCGGGGGCTCAACAGGCCGAGCGCGTCGCCGAGTTCGGTGACGGGGACGCGCGGTGCCGGCGGTGGTACGCCACGGTGACCGCGCCGAGCAACGGCCCCCAGGCGGTCAACGGGAGGTAGAGGAGACCGACGACGACGGCACCGGTGTCCGTCAGATCGGGATGGGGCAGCGCCCACCACGCGACGAACGGCGTCCACAGCAGGGTCAGTACGACCGCCCCGCAACCGGCGACCGCGGTGACGAGCCTCGGCGCGACGACCCGTCCTCCCCACCCGGGCACGCGGGACGGGACGACCTCACCCCACGGCCGTACCAGCCCGAGCGTCAGCAGCGCCAACACCTCACTCACCACGCTCAGCGCGACCAGGTACACCGCGCCCCGACCGGTGGCGTCCATCGCGGCGTAACCCGTCGCGGTGTATCCGGCCGGGAACCCGGCGGCGAGCAGCAGCCGCCAGACGCCCGTCGGCAGGGTGACGAGGGCGGCGGCGTGCGCGGCCCGAACCGCCCAGCGGGGCGCGGGCGGCGCCGGAACGTACGGCTCGTCGACGCGCGAGAACACGTGCATGCGGGGGTACTTCCTTCAGGGAGGCGCCGTCGACCGGACGGCGCGGGCGGGCGTCACGCCGCGCGTCGGCGTCGCCGTACGGCGAGGGCGCGGGCGGACGGGAACGTACGGGTGCCGACGGGCCCCGGCGACACGACCGCCGCCGGGGCCCGTCGGGCTCAGCCGTCCGTGGGCCGCTCCGGGCGCGCGGTGGCGAACGTGTAGCGGACGGCGTCCTCCGTGCCACCCGCGTACCGGAAACCGGCCTTCTCCAGCACACGTACGGAGGCGGGGTTGGGCGGCTCCACACCGGCGGACACGGTACGGACGCCGGGCGCGGTGAGCGCGTACGCCGCCATCGCCCGCGCGGCCTCCGTCGCGTAGCCGCAGCCGCGGCGGGACGCCACGATGCCGTAACCCAGCTCCAGCACGCCCTCGGCGGGCGGCCAGAACAGGCCCACGGAACCCACGAGCACACCACTCGCGCGCTCGACGACCAGGCGGTGCCCGTACGGGCCGAGCCAGGCGGGGCGTTCCGCGAACAGACCGGCCATCAGCCGGTCACCCTCCGCGGGGAAGTCGTCGGCCCAGTCGGCGGCCCGGGTGCCGGAGCCGTCGACCACGGCGGCGACGTCGGCGGCACTCCACGGCCGCAGGATCAGACGCGCCGTGCGCAGGTCGGTGGGGTGGTGGGAGGGGGATGAAGCGAGGGAAGACATGGGTCTCTCCTGGTCGTCGGGAACGACCCGGCCGCGCTCTCCTACCGCGCGGACCGGACAAGGGCAGGCTGAAGAAGGCCGACGGCGGCCATATTCATCAACCTCCCGTGTCCGGGAACACGCGTCTCTCGCGCCGCTCCGACGCTAACGGGTGTCCTGCGCCCCGCCAACTGCTTTGACGGCGGCCCGGATTGACCCGGCGCCCACGGGAGTCAGGCGTGCAGGCCGGGACGGTAGACCAGCTCCTGCACGCGGCCGTCGAGCGTCCGCTGTTCGAGCAGCTCCAGGTCGAAGTCGGCCGCGCCCCGGAACACGGGCTCCAGCCAGCTCCGGCCGGTGACCACGGGGAAGACGGTCAGCTGCACCCGGTCGACCAGCCCGGCGGCCATCAGCGCCAGGTTCATCGACAGGCTCCCGTGCGAACGCAACGGCACCGCCGACTCCTCCTTCAGCCGCGCCACGACATCGACGGCGTCGCCGCGCGCGACGGTCGCGTCCGGCCAGTCGAGGGGAGCCTCCAGGGTGGACGAGACCACCGTCGCCGGAAGGTTCCGCATCCGCGTCACCCACGCGTCGCGCACCTCGTCCCCCTCACCGGACTCCTCGTTCGCGGCCAGCATCCGCGCGAACGCCCGGTAGGTACGGGCACCCAGCACCATCCGCTGCTCCTCCTCGTACACGGCGAGGCGGTGGGCGAGCAGCTCGGGGCCCTGCTTGCCCCAGTAGCCGGGCCAGCCGCCGCTGGCGGCACCGAAGCCGTCGAGGCTGGAGAAGACGTCGAAGGTGTAGACGGCGGTCATGGCGCGCTCCTCGTACGGTCCGCGGGGTGTCGACAGGACAGACGGGGACCCCGGCCGGAACTCATCGCGCCACCCCGCCCGCCCAGGCCGGTAGCCGTACCGTTGCGACGCCCGTTCGCTCGAACGACGCCGCTACGTGATCACCGCGAGCCCCGGCCTTGGGTGGGGAGTCCGACTGGCATTTCGCCATCGCGCGATCACCGGTAGCCGAGGTGCCTCCAACAGGATGCGAACCCGCGCACACGGCTCCGAGATCATCGTGCGGATCGATGTCCGCCGACGGGTTGACCAGTGAAGATGCGAGGCGACGGGGGTACCACGGCCTCCTGTGCGTCGAAGGAGTGTCGGATGGCCGCATCTCTATGGGACTGAGGAGAGCGGCTCTGCATCTCTCCGTCCACCCTTCAACTTCGAGCCGCTTGGCTCGAACAGCGCCCTTTTTCTTGCTTGCGGCACTCGTCACCCTGTCGTTAGCGACAGGCTCGGCAAGTAGCAGAGTGCGGGGGTGCTCGTGGTCTACGTTCCGGTACTCAAGGGCAAAGCGGGTGAGTTCTATGCTCTGGGGCATACTTCGGCCACCGTTCAGAATCTAGTGCGTCCTGTAATGGAGCTTGTTCCGGACGATGAGCTGCGAGACCTGTTGGAAACCTTCTGTGACCACGCGATGCATCACGTTCCCAACGACATGGTCATCACGGTTGATTGCGGAGAGTTGCCGAACGTTCGCGTACTCGAAGGTGCTGCCGGTGGTCCCGTGGCGCGAGTAAGCGAGTCATTGGGATTGCGAGATCGTCCGATGCGCCCTGTCTTCAGGTGTCTCGACCGAGAGGAAGTCTTGGGCGAAGTCGCCGAGGCGGCTGCTGCTCACGGGCATGGAGCCTGCATGAGGTTCACCGCAGCTGCGGACACTGTCGACGTGGTTCCGGATGAACGACAGATGCGCGAGTTGCTTGCAGCGGTGCAGCTGGCCCCAGAAGAAGTCGACCTGCTCGTTGACGCGGGCCCTGTCCAGGCTGGTCGAACGAGGGAACGGTTGACTGCCCGAGTACTCAGTACCCTGGAATCACTGTCGAGTTGGCCTTGGAGGAGTCTATGTCTGGCGTCAGGGGCTTTTCCTCGCAACCTCACAGGATTTCCCCGAGGTACATCTACACGCGTGATCCGTGAGGATGCAAAGTTCTGGGGTGACGTTGTTGAGATATGGCGCGGGCCACAGTTGGATTTCGGTGAATTCGGAGTGACGCACCCGTGGATGCCGTCCAAGAGTCGCGGGGCACCTCATCCCAACATGCGCTACACCGCGGAGGGCGACTGGCAGGTGTTCGTCTATCCAAAGGTCAAAGCGGGCAACGACGACTTCTTTGATCTGAGCAAGGACTTGGTCGATTCTCCTTACTGGCCTGCGACTGGGGCTGCCACATCATGGGGAGATGAACGCTTGCAAGAATGCGCCCAACGTCGACGTGAGAAGGCGGGCGGTGCGAAGGAGTGGCGTGCTTGGGCAACGTCGCACCACCTGGCAGTTGTGACGGCCCGCTTAGCCCACGAGGGGCGCCCGTAGCGACGGCCCGCGCCGCGAGTCGGCGGCCAGCGTCGCTGATAGGCGAGCGCCTGCATGAGTTCAGAGCCGATGCCTTGATCATCACGTCGTCATGACGTGACCGCTGGCAAACAGCCGCTTCGAGCCGCATTCGGCTGCGCACGCGCGAACGCCCCGCGTCCAGGGAAGTCCCTGGTGGCGGGGCGTTGTGGCACCTTCTGCGAGGTGCCCCCGGCAGGATTCGAACCTGCGCACACGGCTCCGGAGGCTGTGAACCGCTCGTCAGCGCCCGGCATCTGACCAGCGACGACGGGGCGTCCTGGCCGTCGCAAGCCAAGATCATCACGCCCCTCTTACGCGGACCGTCTGTCGGCCCCGGAGGCCGGGCGGTAGCGTCGATCGCATGATCTCGGGCGACGGCACATCGCGGAACGGAGCGACAGACCTGACGGAGGAACGCGCGGACGCCGTCTTCAGAGAAGCGTGCGAAACGGCGGGCCTCGACCCGTCGGGGGCGGAGCTGCTGCGGCTCGGTTCGAACGCCGTCTACCGCCTCGCCTCGCCCCCTGTGATCGTCCGCATCGCCCGTGATCCGGAAGCGCTGGAGGAGATGCGGCGCGCGGTCGGCGTCGCACGCTGGCTGGAGTCGGAGGACTTCCCCGCGACCCGCGTCATGCCGGACGTGGAGCAGCCGGCGTTCGTCGGCGGCCGGGTCGTCACGTACTGGCGGAGCGCTCAGGACGAGATCGAGTACGGGCGGCTGGATGAGCTGGCGGACCTGCTGAAGCGGCTGCACTGGCTGGAGGAGCCGGAGGTCCTTGGCCTGCCGTACTTCGACCCGTTCGCCAAGGGTGGGATTCGCTCGGTCGTCTGGACGGCGTCCGGGAGGAGGACCGGAAGTTCCTGGAGGAGCGCGCCGGGCGGCTCAACAAGGAGTACGACCGGCTGGACTTCGTGTTGCCCTTCGGGATGATCCACGGTGACGCGAACATCGGGAACCTCCTCCGTGACCGCGACGGCCAAGCCATCCTCATCGACCTGGACGGCTTCGCCCTCGCCCCGCGCGAATGGGATCTCGTACTCACCGCCCTCTACTACGACCGCTTCGGCTGGCACACACGCGCCGAGTACGAGTCGTTCGTCCACCACTACGGATTCGACCTGATGAACTGGCCCGGCTACCCGGTCCTGGCCGACGTCCGCGAGCTGATGATGATGCTCTGGCTCGGCCAGCAGGTCACGACGAGCGGCAAATCCGCGGAGGAGTTCGCACGCCGGGTCGAGACCATTCGTACGGACGGCAGCCGACGGGACTGGCAACCGTTCTGATGCTCCTCACGCCGTACGCCCGGCAGCGATCCACAGCCTGTGAGCGGCGGCCTCGTCGTGAAAAGCGCGGACGAACGCCGTGTCACCGACCGTTCCGAGATGCTGCCGGAACTCCGCCAAGTAGCTGACGCAGCGCGCGGATTTGAGCTGTTCGCCCAGGTCGAGCGCGTCCAGCGCCACGCGGCAGGCTTCTTCCGCGTCGCCCGCGCGAAGATGCGCGTCCGCGAGCACCATGGTCGCGAAGAAGTCGCTCCGCACATGGCTGCCGCTCATCGCGTTCTCGGCGTTGGCGACGGCCTGGCGGGCGCTGTTGACGTCGCGGAAGCAGTGCGCGGCCTCGGCCGCCAGCTCCGCCGCGTCGAAGTACGTGATCCACTCAGGCTCGTGGGTGTCGTTCCGACGTTCCAGCGCGCTCGCTGCCTCCGCGAGCGCCGTCTCGCATGCCTGCCGGTCGCCGGTCCGAGCCAACGCGCGGGCCTCCATGGCGTGGAACTGGGCCATCAGCGTCGGAGTGGCCACTCCCGAGATGCCCATCCGCGCCGCGCGGGCGAGCGTGGCGGCCTCGGTGTACTTCCCGAGGAACGTGGCCTGGTGGCTCATGGCGGACAGGATGCTGCCCGCGAGTCGTCGGTCGTCGCCGTCCTGAGCGAGCCGTAGCGCCTGGAGGAAGTACCGCTGCGCGAGTCCGTGATGACAGGAGTCGTACGACATCCACGCCGCGAGGAGCGTCGCCTCAGCGACCGTTGAGAACAGCGCGCGTCCTACGGATTCCTTGTACTGGCCCTTGAGGAGCGGGGCCACGTCGCGGCTGAGGTACTGGATCACCGCGTGCCGCGCGTGCTCACCTCCGAAGCGATCGTCCAGGGCGGCGAACATGTCGCTCGTCGTCTTCACGGTGGCCACGTCCGAGAGCCCCACGCGCACGCGTCCGTCGACCGGCTCGCTGGGGAACGCTGGCTCGGGCGCCACCAGCCAGCGCAAGGACGCCTCGCTCCACGCGGCGGCGGAGGTCTCGGAGAGGAGCAAGGGTTCGTAGCCGTTGAGGTCAGCGCGCCACAGCTGGTCGACTCCGTTGATCGCGCTCTCCGGGCTGGGCGGATAGCGCGTCTCCAGCAGTTGCCCGTCCTGTGTGGTGGGGCTGTTCAACCCGAGTTGCGCGCCGGTCACGTCCAGCGCTTCGCAGAGCAGCGCGCCGTAGAACTCATCGGGGCCGCTGTGCCCGTTCTCCCAACTCGCCACCCGTCGCTTCACGCTCGCGTCGCTCGGGAGTGCCTGACCGCGACGGGCCGCGAGGCGCCGGAGTTCGTTCACCAACCGTGACTGACTCCACCCGCGATCTCTGCGGGCGGCTTGCACGAGTACGCCTGTCGGCTGTGCCTCAATCGCCACCGCTGCCCCCTTGCCGTTCTCCAACCCACCGTTCACCGCGTCACGCTGCGAAGTCAAGGCATCACCGGCGCTGGTGGTGCGGTCGGCGGGGGTGACGGGGGATGACGCGGGTTCGGGTGACGGATCATCCCCCGTCACCCGTCGTCATCTCCCCAGCTCAGGGGTGTGCGCAGGAGGCTTGTCGCACAAGGCGGCTGATGTGCCGTCGGACACGCCGACCGAGGTGAGATGACGTGCAGAGGATGACACGACGCGGCATTGACTGGCTCGCTGCTGCGGCGGACGAGCCGATGAAGTGCAAGGCCGTATGGGCGGACGATCCTCGACGACCGTGCGTGCTGCCGACGGGGAAACACTTCGACGCGGTGGTGTTGGACGAACGCGTCGGCCTGGAGACGTTCGACCAACTCGACCGTCGGCGGCTGCCTCTCGGCCCGGTCATGGTCGACCACGCCTCGCGACAGGTCGGCTTCCTCCTGCCCGCGAAGTCGGAGCAGCGTTTCGCGCGGCTGTTGCCCGAGGGCGCCGACGACGGATCGCCCGCGCACAAGTACCTGGGCGTCGGCGGGCACATCGTCGTTCCCGGCCCGATCGCGCTGAGCGGCGACCGCTACGAGTGGCTGCGGGCGCCCGTACGGCACTCGGACTGGAGCCCGGCCCGGATCGCCGCGCTGGCAGCCATGTTCGTCGCGGCGCATTCGCTGCTCGTCCGCGCGGACCAGTACGGCAGGGAGCTGTCCCGTGGCTGCTGAGCAGTACCGCGACCGACACGACTCCGCGAGCTGGTCGCCGCTGGAAAGCCGCGAGTGGTACGAGGCGCGGGACGCGGTCGTCGCTCTACGGGACGTGCTCACCGCCGCTGGGTTGGAGAGGGAGTTCCCGTACCTGCGCGCGGACCTGAACGCCTTCGGTCACGGCCTCATCGAACTCGGCCGCGTGTCCCCGGAGACGGCCGAGCGCCTTGCCGAGCTGTTGAGGCTCGCGCTCTCGTCGATGGACTGTGCGACTTTGCCCGAACAGACGGAGGAGGGGCAGGAATGACGGACGCGCGAGGCGTGTGCATGCCTCAAGCGGAGACCTTGGACCCGGCGGTGCCGTATGTACGTGGCTGGTCTGCTGCGCGACAAAGCACGGACGCACTGGCCGAGCAGCTCACGGAGCTGGGGCTCAGCGCCGACTTCCCCGCCCTCAAGGCCGATGTGAACGTGCGCGGCGACGGCGTGGTCCGCCTCGGCGCCATCCGCCCGGACGCTGCGTCCCTCCTCGTCCGTTTGCTCACGGCTGGCCTCACGGCGGAGATGGGCCGAAACGAGAACCGCCCGGACGACGATGACGACGCCCCGGTTGATGCGGCCTAGCGTCAAGGCCATCGAGCCCTCTGCGTTCGGGGTACGCCGCCGCACGGCCGGGACCGGCGCCCCAGCGCCGCAGCCCGGACAGTGCGGCGGCTTACCCAGGCGCTACTGACACTTTCCAAAGTATGAGCTTGGGAATCAGCGGTCTTTGGTCGCCAGATTGCTAGTTGACCTGCACTTACGCGCTCACGAGCTGCCGCTACCCGCGTGTCCTGTGTCCGCCATTTACCGTGGTTCCCCGTCTGTTCTGGCATGGCTGTGGCACGGCCGGTAGGTGTCCATGAGGTCGGTGGAATGACTTTGGGCTGGAGCTGCCATGGGGCGAGAGATCTGGGGCCCGTAAGCTTGCCCGGCGTAGTGGGGAGGCTTGCCACCCCACCCGATTTCCCCACTGGGCCCCTGATCTTCGAGGCTCGCCCCATGGTGGCTGCCTAAAGTCATGGAGCCGACCGCCCCCGCCACCCACTTCCCCACCTCCATCCCGCTTTCGGCGCTTTGCGGCCGTTGTGCTCGTGGCGGTGCGTCGGTGTTGGGGTCTCGTCGCCTGGGCTCGGTGTCGTCGCAGCGTCGGGGGTGTTGGCTCGGCTGGTCGCCTGGTGGTGGGTGTCGGCGTGGTGGTCGGAGTGGCTTGGGGGGTCGGGCTGACGCTGTCGTTCGAGGCGTGTCGAAGCGTGAAGCGGACATCCCATAGCTGTGAGTTGCTGCTGTGGGGCCGTGGCGGCGCGCCGAAGGCAGGCGCCGCCACGAGCCCCGACGGGCCCGCGTGGGCGGGCCGAGGGTGTGTCCGTAGCGTCTGCTGACGAAGCAGTTGATCCGCCGGGCGTCTGCTGCCCGAAGGGCAAGGGACCCGGCTCGACGGACGCGAGCGGAGATGCCCGCCCGGGGAAGCGGCGAAGCCCAAGCCCGTCTCCCCGCGCCAGCGGTACGACTCACCGCACGCCCCGGGGCTCAGGTCCCCGAACGGCCTTTCCCGCGCCCGCCTCCGGCAGCCCACCACGCCCCGGTAGGCGCCTCCCCCGCGCGGCAACTCCCGAAGGGAGCCCCCTCCCCACCCCGCGAGCGCAGCGAGCCTTGATGAAGTAGGGAAACCTGTAACAGCTCGGTTGACCGCTATGCCACGTCCTGCTCGGCAGAGAGCATGCGTCCTGCGCCAAGGAAGTCCGTCGCATACTCCGTAGTTGTGCCGTACTGGTCCCAGTACTGATTGGTCATGGTGAGAGCGGGCGTTCCGGGCTCAAGGTCCAACCACTCAGCCAAGCTATCCGGCACAGGGCGTAGTGATACAAGATCCCGTCGCCGCACGACGATTCGGCCAGTGCGGTCCTCGATCAAGCCGAACGTCATCTTCGGCAAGGGTTCTGTAGAGATCAGCTCAGGCGCGCTGTCTGCGAGTTCGCCGGACAGCCAAGACGTTGAGACCGACACGACGCCCTCATCGTCGAGATACCTACGCCTTCGCTGCACGACGGAAGCGCCCTCGTTGACCTCGAAAGCTTCGGCTACTTCGGCGCTGGCAGATACGAGTTGGGCGTCAAGAATCTCCACCCGCTCCCCCGGTCGAAACCCGGAACCACCGACGCGGAGCATCTGAAGTCGGTCAGGTCCGGTTGTCTGCCTGCGCCCGAGATCAACAAACGTCCCCTGCGACGTTGAGCGCACGTAGCGCTCCGCCTGAAGCTGCTTGATCGCCTTGGCGGCTGTGGCGGATGCGACGCCCCAATCGCTGGCAATCGTCGTGATCGCTGGCAGTTGAGCGTCCGGCGCCAGCTCACCGTTGACGATCTTCGCCCTGAAGTGGGTCGCGATCTGCATGAACGGTGGGGTGCTTCGCTCGATCTTCGGAGTCATCCTCTCCCTTCCTTTCCGGTCGCATGCTAGGGCTTGCTACTTCCCGCGCCCTAGCTCGCGTACTCATGTTAGGAGGCGGACCGCCTAACCGCAGGGCTGAAGTCGGCCGATGTCTTCGCTTGACGCACGCGTACTAGCATGCGTACTCTCAACGTAAGCTAGTACGCGAACGCAAGTTGAAAGGACAGGCGTATGCCTTCGTTCAAGATCGATCTGTCGTCCGCTGTGGTGTTCGTGGCGACGGCGCCGGAGCCGAAGATGGCGAACAAGAAGACGGGGGAGCGGGCGGTGGACCGGGAGACCGGTGCGGGTCTGTCGACGGTGGGGCTGCTGGTGTCGGACGAGGGGGAGGGAAACCTCTACCAGGTGACGGTCCTGGAGACGGGTCTCCCGGACGGGTTGTCCCCGGGGATGCCGGTGTCGGTGACGGGGCTGAAGGCGCGGGACTGGGAGAACGAGTTCAACGGCCAGAAGCGGCACGGGATCGCGTTCCGCGCCGTCGCGGTCACCCCGCTGGGGGCCTGATCATGGCGGATCTCGGGGTGGCGGTTGAGGTCGCTTCGGTGGCTGCCGGTGCCGGTGGGTTGGGTTACGCGAAGGTCCGTGCCCCGGGGGTGTACTGGTCGCTGGTGGGGTTGCCCGCCGCGTGGGGCCGGTTCACCTTCACCTACCGCTCGACGATGGAGGTGTGCGGTCTGACCGTGCAGCCTTCCGGGTTCCGGGCGTTCATGTCCCGCAACGTGGCCCGCCGTGAGGTGCGGCCGGTGGTCCCGGTCAAGCGCATGGTGCGTCCCACCTCGACGGGGCTGCGGGTGCGTCTGCGGCTTCCGGCCGGGTTGGAACCGGCGGATGTGGCGGCGGCTTCGGAACGGCTGCGGCACGCCTGGGGCATGCGGTCGGTGACCGTGGTGGAAGTGAAGTCGGGTGTGGTCGAGCTGCGGATGACCGGCTACGACGTCCTGGCCCGCGTCCGTCTCCCGCGTTCGGTCGAGGTCGGGCTGATGGTGGTCCCGATGGCGTTGCGGGAGGACGGGAGTGTGTTCGCCCGGGAGTACCGGAAGGTGCCGCACTCGCTGACGCTGGGCGCGAACCAGTCGGGCAAGTCGATGTTCCAACGGAACCTGATCAAGGGCCTCGCCCGCCTGCCGGTCGGCCTGGTCGGGATCGACTGCAAGCGTGGGGTGGAGCAGTCCTCCTACGCTCCGCGCCTGTCGGCGTTGGCGACGACTCCGCAGACGGCATCGGAGCTGCTGGAAGCCCTCGTAGCGGAGATGGAGAGCCGGTTCGACGTGCTGTCCGAGCACGGCGTGTCCGACCTGTGGCAGCTCCCGGAACAGGTACGGCCGGTGCCGCTGGTGGTGCTGATCGATGAGGTCGCGGAACTCTTCCTCGTCACGGCGAAGAAGGAGGAGGAACGCCGGGACCGCATGGTGCAACACCTGGTGCGGCTGGCGCAGATGGCCCGCGCGGTCGGGATCTATCTGGAGGTGTGCGGGCAGCGGTTCGGCTCCGAGCTGGGCAAGGGAGCGACCATGCTCCGCGCGCAGTTGACCGGCCGGGTCGTCCACCGCGTCAACGACAAGGCGTCTGCCGAGATGGGCTTGGGCGATATCGCTCCGGACGCGGTGTCCGCTGTGACCACGATCCCGCCGGACCAACCCGGTGTGGCGGTGGCCGGTGACGCCTCCGGTGGCTGGTCCCGCATCCGCACCCCCGAGGTCTCCCAGGCCGAAACCGTGTCCGCCTGCCGGGAGTTCGCGCACCTGACCCCGCACCTGCCGGTGCTGGCCCCGTTCCGCCCGGCCGTACGACCCGAACCGGCCCTCGTGCCGGACGGTGTGCCGCCGCTGCTGATTCCGCGCCCGATCACCGACTGACACTCCCTCGTTTCACGGTCGGCGCGGCCGTTCCTCGCGCCAGGTCCCTACCCCGCCCATGCCTGAAATCGGAAGGGAATCCACTCCATGGCGACACGGAAGACGACCCCGAAGCGCACGGCGAAGAAGTGCACGACCTGCGACGGCGCCGGTGAGATCCGCGAATCGGTCCGCGTCGGCACCCGGAAGGGCCGTGCCACCGCCGATCAGCAGACCGCCATGTGCCCCTCGTGCTGGGGCTCCGGCGAAGCCGACTGATCCCGCCCCCCGGGGGGCCGGGCGGCCGAAGATCGCCCGTCGCCCGCCCCCGGTGGCCCAACCCCTTGGAAGGAGGTGACGACATGATCCGCAAACTGCCGTTCCGGCTGGACGCGGTACTCGTACAGGCGGTGATCGCGGGGGCCTTGTCCTTCGCCCACCTGCACGACCTCGCCGCTGCTGCCGGGCAGGACGGTTGGAAGGCCTGGGCCTACCCCATCTCGGTTGACCTGCTGCTCGTCGCCGCGTGGCATCGGCTGCGCACCGGCTCGGAGAAGGTCGCGGCGTGGTGCTGGTTCATGATCGCGCTCGCCGCGTCACTCGGCGCGAACATCGCCACCGCCGGGCTCCTCGATCTGGAGAACGTGCCGGACTGGCTGCGCATCCTGGTCGCCGGATGGCCCGCCCTGGCGTTCCTCGGCGGAACCCTTCTCGCCCACACCGCCCCACCTGCCCCGGTGCAGGACGCGGCCCCGGTGGTGCCCGAGGTGGAACAGATCCCCGTGCCCGAGTCTCCGGCCGAGCGTGAGCAGTTCCCCGAGTCGGAGCCCGTTCCGGCCTTGCCTGAAGCCCCGGCCCCCGCACCGCCTCCGGTTCCTGTTCCGGCTGCTGCGGCGTCGGGTGTTCCTCCGGCGCTGATCGAACACGCCCGGAAGCTCGCAGAGGCTCACCGTGTGCGGACCGGCGAGCACATCGACACCGGCACCCTCCGTGCCCGGCTCGGTGTCCCGGAAGCACTCGCCCATGCCATCGCCGCTCAACTCGCTTGAGATGAAAGGAGGTTGACCGAATGTCTCGTCCGAACCGCTTCTACGACGTGCGCCGTTTCGGTCCGGTCCAGGTCGGCAGCTACCGCAACCGCCGGGGCTTGGAGAAGCACACCGCCGCGTGCACCGCGCCCCGCTGCGGCTTCTCCGCCGACTACACCGACCGCTCGGCGGCCGAACTCGCCGCTCGTACCCATCGCTGCACCTGACAAGGACCCCTGTCATGCGACTGCCTGACGAACAGCTCCGCGCCGGACACATCCCCACCGACCTCTACCGCCGGATGCCTCCGGGCACCGACCTGCGGAAAGTCGTGATCGTCCAGGAAGCGCCCCGCTCCTACAAGGGCCCCATCCTGCTCGCCTTCACCATCACGGTCGGCACGGTGGTCGTGCTGCTGGTGATCGCCTTCGTGGCCCAGATCATCGCCGCGTCCATGGTCGCGGTCCTCACCGCGAGCTGCGGGATCGGCTACAGCTTCACCCGCCCCACCCGCCGCAAGACCAAGCCCCGCCCCGCGACCAAGGGACGGCCCGGCAAGCGCCCCGTACGGCGCCCGCGCAAGCACCTGTAACAGCCCTCCGGGGCGGCCTCAACCGGCAAGTTTTCGCCGCCCCGGACGGCCCATCCCCTTCCAGACCCGAAGATCCGAAAGGACACCACCATCATGACCCAGCCCACCCCTGCCCGCGCACGGTTCTGCCCGAACTGCGACGGCTTCCCCCGCGTCCACATCGACACCGGCACCCGCCACACCGACGGCACCCGCACCACCGTCCCCGTCGACTGCCGCACCTGCCACGGCACCGGCACCCGCCGCAGTCGCCTCAACACTCCGCTCCCGGTTCGGACCGAGGTGGCCTGATGACTGACCTCACTCCGTCCCAGGACCGCCCCGGCCTGCACGTCACCAAGAACGCGCCCTCGGCTCCGGCTACCGCATCCGCACGCTGCCACTGCGGCGCTTCGGCCACTGCCAACGGGGACGCACAAGTCGCCCTCCTGGTCCAGGGCTGGACCGCCAACCACGGCCCCGCCCACAACCGGCAGGGTGGGTGACCACATGACGGACACCGCCACCTCGGCGGGCCTGGCCCCGGCGACCTTGAGCGATGCGCTCCGGGTCGCCGGGGCCCCCGGCTTCGACCGCTGGCAGGACCAGATCCGCCGCACCGGCGGCTGCTCCGACCCCATCCACCTCACCGGCGGCACGGTCACCCGCGACCGCGCCACGGGTGAGGTCCTGCACCACTACAGCACCGACACCGAACCCGGCGGACGCCTACGGATCGCCTGCGGCAACCGCCGCGCCTCCCGCTGCCCCGCCTGCGCCTGGACGTATGCCGGGGACACCTTCCACCTCATCCGCGCCGGGCTCACCGGCGACGACACCAAGGGCGTCACCCCCGCCGTGCGGGACCACCCCCGGGTGTTCGCCACCCTCACCGCCCCCTCGTTCGGCCCGGTCCACAACCGGCCCGGGAACCGGCCCTGCCGCTGCGGCACCCGCCACACCGACACCGACCCCGCCCTGGGCACACCCCTCGACCCAGGCACGTACGACTACGCGGGCGCGGTGCTGTGGAACAACCACGCCTCCCAACTGTGGCAGCGCTTCACCATCTACCTCCGCCGGGAGATCGCCGCCCGCGCCGGACTCACCCAGAAAGCCGCCCGCGAACAATGCCGGGTGTCGTTCGGGAAGGTCGCGGAGTACCAGAAGCGCGGGGCCGTGCACTTCCACGCCGTCATCCGCTTCGACGGCCCCGAAGGCCCCGACACCCCGCCCCCGCACTGGGCAACCACAGCCCTCCTCGACGCGGCGATCCGCGCCGCCGCCGCACGCGTCCAGGTCACCATCCCGGCCGTTGACGAACACGGCCTGCCCGAACGGGACTTGCGCTGGGGGCAGCAGATCGACGTGCAGCCCATCGGCGCTTTCGGCAACGGCGAAGACCTCACCGAACAGGCCGTCGCCTCCTACGTCGCCAAGTACGCCACCAAAGCCGCCGAGACCACCGGCACCGTGGACCACCGCATCGGCAGCCACGAAGCCATCGCCCTACTCGACATCCCCGACCACCCCGCCCGACTCATCGCCGCCTGCCTCGACCTCCACCCCGCCTACCCCGAACGACGACTCCGCGACTGGGCCCACATGCTCGGCTTCCGCGGCCACTTCTCCACCAAGTCCCGCACCTACTCCACCACCCTCGGCGCGCTGCGCCAGACCCGTGCCGACTACCGCGCCACACAACAACGCGAAGCCCTCGGCCTCCCCAACCCCGACGACACACCAGAAGAAGCGACCACCCTCACCCTCACCCACTGGACCTACGCCGGACACGGCCACACCCCCGGCGAATCCTGGCTCGCCGCCACCATCCACCGCGACATCACCGCCAACCGCGAAACCGCACGCCAACAACGCACCGTGATCAACGACCATGAGGGGGAATGGTGACCGTGGAAAAGCTCTTGTCTGTGCAGGAAGTCGCGGAAATCCTCGGCACGACAATCCGATTCCCTCGCCGTCTGATTGAAGAACGACGGATCACTTTCGTCAAGGTTGGTCGACACGTTCGCATTCCTGAAAGTGCCGTTCAGCAGTTCATCGCCTCCCATACCGTTACTCCGATCTGTCGATCGCGGGCTCGCTACGGGAGGGCTGCCTAATGGCGAATAACAGGGGGAGGCGTCGCCGCTTTGGTGCGATCCGGAAGCTGCCTTCCGGGCGGTACCAGGCTCGCTATCCCGGGCCGGATGGCGTCATGCGACCTGCTCCGGAGACCTTCGCGGCCACCGTCGATGCCGATGATTGGCTTGCCGAGAAGCAGACTGAAATTCGGCGCGGTGAATGGGAAAACCCGGATTCCAGGACCGTGAACTTCGCGGAATACGCGCTGAAATGGATTAGCGAACGCGGCTTGTCGATTACAACTGAAGACCTCTATCGGCGTCTCTTGTCGCAACATCTCGCGCCGGCCCTTGGGGACCTAGACCTGGATGAGATCACCCCGCCGCGCGTGCGCACCTGGCGAGCCGAACGACTTAAAGCCACTGGAGCAACGACCGTGGCCAAGTCGTACCGGCTGCTGAAAGCGGTCATGGAAACCGCAACGGACGATGAGCTGATCAAGCGGAACCCGTGCCGGATCAAGGGTGCGGGAATCGAGAAAGCGGCCGAGCGGAGGATCGCGACCGTGGTTCAGGTGGATGCCCTGGCCCGCGCGGTCGGTACCAGGTGGCGCTTGATGGTGTTCCTTGGGGCGTACGGACCGCTACGTCCGGAGGAGTTGGCGGCGCTTCGTCGGCGGGATGTTGATGTACGCGCTATGACGATCACGGTGCGATGTGCCGAGCCGGAACGAACCAACGGTCGTCGCGCTCCGGGCGACACCAAGTCGGAGGCGGGTACTCGGACCGTGGTGCTACCCGGCTTCCTGCGATCGGAGCTGCGTGCCCATATGGAGTTGTACGCCGAGTTCGGGCCTCGCGGACTGCTGTTCGTCGGGGAGCGCGGTGCCCCGTTCCGGCGCAGCACCTTCGGTCGAACCTGGCGTCGGGCTCGTGACGTTGTCGGCATGTCAGACGACTTCAGGTTCTACGATCTTCGACACACGGGGCATACGCTCTCCACGCGCTCGGGTGCCACGCTCAAAGACACGATGGTCCGTGCGGGCCAGTCCTCGGAAAAGGCGGCGTTGATCTACCAACACTCCGACGATGAGCGTCAACGCGAGGTCGCTGCCGGTCTTGATGAGTCGGTGCGCCGGATGCGCCGGTCTTCTGGCACGGATCTGGCACGTGGTGAGTGATCACCGCTGACAGCAAACAACCCCCGGGTCGGATGACCTGGGGGTTTGTCATGGAGCGGGCGACGGGAATCGAACCCGCGCTATAAGCTTGGGAAGCTCGCGTCGTCGTTACGGACAGCCGTCGCGGCTTGCCCTGGTCGATCGCGCAAGTCGGTAGCGTGGCTGAGCGCAGTGGGGGTGCAGCGGGACATATGGGGCTAGTGGTAGCGGGATTCCAGTAGGGAGAGGTGCACTGGAATCATTCGTTACGCGGACAATACAGGAGAAGGAGAGTACCCTCAGATTATCAACGCTTACGAAGGGCTATCGATGTCTACCAAGCAGACCGAGTTGGCAATCCAGAACGCTCTGGCCGACCGCCTAGGAGCCATCGAGCCCGGAATGAAGCTAATTAAGGAGAACTATCACCTTCAGAATAGTGCCGGCACGCGTGGCTTTGTCGATATACTCGCTCGCGATCGTCACGGTATATTCGTTCCGATCGAAGTAAAAAAATCCGACAACACCGCCCGGGAGGCAATTCACGAAGTTCTGAAATACTGTGAACTCTTGCGGCGGGAGCGTGGGATGCGAGTCGATCAAGTCAGAGCGGTGATCGCTAGCACCGATTGGAAAGAGCTCATCGTTCCGTTTAGCGAGATAAGTCGATCGAGTGTGTATCCCATTACGGGAGTGAAGATTGATGTCGGGACAGATTTCCCTGCATCTATGCTAGTGGAGCCTATCAAGCCGTTGCCGGTCCCGAACGAAAGAGATCTCTCCGTAGTCGCAATCCGAATGTCCATCGTAAATCGATCTGATGCTGACGAGAAATGGGATTCACTAACAAGATCCTTGGTGAAGGTAGGGGTAGGGGATCTGATTGGTGTCCTTGCAGTGAGGCCTCATGATGAGACGGGAATCCTCCATGTGGCCCTCGGTGTGGCGGATTGTAATGACCCCAGGCTGCCGGCTCCAGATGAGAACGAAGGGCTTGAGGAGCCGGAATTGCATGCGGCTGAGTATCGTGCCGCTTGTGCTGTCGGGTTTGAGCATCCAGAGGCTGAAGTTACAGTACCCGAGAAGCTAACTCGATACATGCAAACAAACTCACTGGAGGTTGCTCACGTATATCGCAGGGGAAGCTTTGAAAAGTGGCGTGATCTCATAGATGATTCCGAAGCGGCTACAATGGCTCAGCACGCTGCTGGTTGGAATCAAGTACTCTTCCGGTCGTCTGCTAACACTTCTCATTCTCTCGCATGGGGGCGTTTCCGTGCGCGCATCGATTATGTCCTTGAAAGTAACCCGGATTGGGCACAGATGTTGAGGCTATGGCTCGACGAAGTGGAACATCAAGAGAGTAGTCTTGACGTAGTTTTGCAAGTGTATAATCCCGCCGACTTCTTGGCTTCCCTCGTCCATGGCTATGGTGGAGATTTGCACTCGATGGTTCCCGGCATCTCTGGAGCTGTTGACGCCCCGAGAGGCGATGGCAAGCTAATTCATGGCCTTCTGACATGGGACGGGAGGCCAATCAAGGACTTGTTGCAAGCAATTCATGCTGCTTATCCCACCGTGGCTGACTGGGGAATGGCGAGGGCGCTTGGGGTTGTCTACGAGAAGGATATGGACTTGTTGAGGTCCCTTGGATTGAAATATTCCTTTTTTGAATTCCTTCCAGGTGATTCCGCTCTTCCGAGTCAACTGATTGTGGAGGATGGCAATTTGCGGCGAATCCCGAGCGGCGCAGATGGCGTCTCGTGGCCGGGGGTACAACCTCTTCAGGAGCTTCTGCAGCATGTTGACTTCGGACCCGTCGTCGAGTCCTTCCGTCAGTGCATAACTCCGGTGGACGGCGGCGACCAATGGATCGTGAGTAGTTCGCGAGACGTCTGAGGCCCGCTAGGACGTGGCCGAGCGGCCGTCCTCAGGGTGGTGGAGGTCTTCGCCATCGCCCACTCGATAGCGCCGCGCAACCGGCTGCTCGTGCTCTTGGCTGCCTTCACCACCCCTGCGGTTCGGCGAGCTGGCCAGCCCTGCAGCGGGGGCATCGACCGGGACGGGCTGACCGTCACCGTGTGGTGCCCAGGTCGAGTTGCGAGACGGTCGGCTCTTCGGCAAGGCGCGGAAATCCGCAGTCGGGGCGCGCTCAGTCTCCTTCCCGGCCGGACTGCTCGACGCGGTCACGCACCGCTTGGAGCACTTCGCCGCTTCCGTCTCGATGCACCCCCGCCGGCCTCAGCCACGCTGCCGAGTTGGGTCGTCGACCGAGAGCAATCCGCGACGGCCGTCGTCGTGACCACGGTGCGCGCGCCCTCAGCTTGGGGGACCCTTGGGTCTTTGACGGCTGCGTGTTGGAACAAGCTCACGACATGGGCGATAGCGCCTGCAGCGATTGCGTCACGGTGACGGGAAGGTTCTGCGAGCGCGCGTGTGCTCATCCAGACTGCGAGGGACGAGGAGACTCCACTCGCAGTTGCTCGAAGGTGTCCCATCGAGGCCCTACTGGCCTTACCATCGCGACATGGCAACCGGACTTTCCCCATTGAACCGAGCCCTCAACCTCGTGCCCAAGCGGGCTGAGTCGCGTCAGTCGGAACAGTTGAGGGACACTTTCGTTGACTCAGGCGTCGCTGTCGTCATGGAGTCGGTCGATCATCAAATCATCTATGGTCGACGAGGTACGGGAAAGACTCACGCTTTCAGGTACCTTGAGACCGTTTTAAGGGTCAACGGGGACGTCCCTATCTATCTTGACTTGCGCACCGTAGGGTCTCCCGAGGGTTTGTTCTTGGGGGAGGAAGTGAAACCCACGGAACGAGCTTCCAGGTTGCTGGTTGACTTGCTTAACCAGTTTCACGCCTCTCTCATGGAAGCCGTTCTTGAAGATGATGATCTGATCGCAGATGTTGCCCTGATCTCTAAACTTGATGCACTTCTCGATTCCATCTCAACGGTTCGGGTCTCTGGCGAGATTGAAGTCTCCAACGAGGGCGAAAGAGTGAAGGGGGCAAAATCGAGTCTGGCTGTCAGGCTCGGCTTTAGAGCCCCCGAGGTGGATCTCTCAGCGGAAGACTCTGACGAGACCAGAAAGATGACGACGGAAACTCGTCGTGGCACCGAAAGCATCTCGCTCAATTTCAGCGACATAGCACGGAGCTTGCGTTCTCTTTTCGACTCACTCAAAAGTCGCCGCGTGTGGCTGTTGCTTGACGAGTGGAGCAGCGCTCCTGGGGAAATTCAGCCCTATCTGGGCGAGTTCCTTGTCCGATGCCTTCTGCCCCTTCAAGGTCTTACTGTTAAGATCGCGGCGATCGAACAGCAAACCAACTTCCGGACCGCGCTACCATCTAGTCAGTTGATTGGCCTCGAACTCGGCGCCGATATTGCGGCCAACGTGAGCCTTGACGAGTTCATGGTTTTCGAGGAGAATAAGGAAAGGTCGCGCGAGTTCTTCAAGAGTCTATTCTTTAATCACCTCACCTTGGGTGGTGCCCCCAACTCGCCCGTTGCAAGCATTTCTAGCCCGCAAGGGATTGTTCGGCAAGGTTTCACTGATACGCGCGCTTTTGATGAATTGGTGCGCGCGGCTGAAGGGGTTCCTCGCGATGCCTTGAACATCGCCGCAAAAGCGGCCGTAAGGGCCGCTACGGAGAAGATTTCCGTTCACGATGTGCGGGCTGCTGGGCGGGGATGGTTCCAGTCAGACAAAGAGGCAGCTCTCAGAAGCAGCGAAGAGGCCTCCAGGCTACTGAACTGGATCATTGACAAGGTAATCCGTGAACGACGCGCTCGTGGATTCTTGGTCAATCAACGTGACGCTAATAATGCGCTATTGCTGGCGTTGTTTGACGCTCGGGTTCTCCATGTCGTTAGGAGGGGCTACTCCGCGCAGGATGAACCCGGCGAGAGGTATGACGTCTACGTGATCGACTACGGCGCTTACGTGGACCTCATGCAGACTCGTTACGCCCCACAAGGAGTGCTGCCAATCGGCCCCGAGGACGAGGAGCCCGAGTACGTCGAGGTGCCAACTCAGGATCTCCGCGCTATCAGGCGTGCAGTACTTGACATCGAGTCATTCATCGCGACTCTGCCGGGAACGCGTGCCGGCTCTTGACCTGATCGGGGATGCCGCCGCTGGAAGGTAGACGGAGCGGATTTGGGCTGGAGCTGCCATGGGGCGAGGGATCGGGGCCCGTAAGCTTGCTGCGACTCGGGCAGCACCTAGCCTGCCCGCAACAGCCCGAAGTGGGCCCCCGATCTTCGAGGCTCGCCCCATGGTGGCTGCCTAAAGCCGTGGAGCCGACCGTCCCAGCCACGATGCCCCTCTTTCTCTGACGCTAGTTGGCAGCCAGCTTGTGTCGCGCGGGGGTGGCGGCTGGGCTGGAGCGAGGCGGAGACAGGAGCGTCGGCCCGGCCGGGAGCCGGGGCGCGCGGCGAGCGGAGCGAGGCGCCTTGAAGACGTAGAGAAGGTTTGAGCCACCCCAGCATCAGAGCGGGTACGTCAACTCCAGGTCGTTGCCCGGCACGTGGAACTCCTCCAGTGCGAGCGGGGTGCTGGTCGCGTCGAGCGTGACGCGCAGGATGTGGATTATCGGGACGCCGTCGGAGAGGCGTAGCGCTTCCGACTGGTCCGGCTGGGGCATGCGGGTGCGTACGTACTCCGTGAAGTGGAGTTCGTGGCCGAGTTGCTCCATCGCGCCGTACAGGGCCGGTGCCGGTGGTGGCGCCTTCTCCTCGTACTCAGTGCCGACCAGGACCGAGAACGGCACGTACGTCCGGTGGAGTTGGCGGAGAAGGCCGTTGTCGGCGGTCTGCAACGCGTCGTACGTGTAGAGCGGTTCGCCCGGCGGGACGCGGAGGAGATCCGCGATCGCGACCGGGGCGTCGGTGCGCGTGGCTACCGGCTCCTCTGCGTTCGTCCAGCGGAGGCCGTCCGCCTCGACGTACCCGCCGTCGGGCTCACGGCGCACGCCGCGCGGTCGCGTGATGCTTGGCCGGGCGTGTGGGGAGCGGACGAAGCCACCTCGTCCCGCCATGACCTCGACCAGGCCCGAAGCGCGCAGTTCCGCGATGCCCTGGCGCACTGTGGGGCGGGTTACGCCGAACTGCTTCGCAAGCGATTCCTCCGACGGGAGCGGCTGCCCCGACGGGTACGTGCCGTCCATGATGCCCGCCCGCAAGTAGTCCGCGATCTCGCGGTACTTGGGCTTCTTCTGCTGGTCCCCGGACCTCTGAATCGGCATCTGGCTCCCCGGAAGCGCTGGTCATCCTGCTGTTGTCTGCGGGCTGTAGACCGGTCTACAGCCCGCAGACAGCTTCCCCCATCCTCAATCGGTTGACAACCCGTACTACGGGTGCGCACTCTGGAGTCTCTTCACCCGTACTACGGGTGGTCTAGCAGTTCGAGGGGTCGACCCTCGGACGCCCGAGACGAAGGAGGTCCAACAAGTGGTAGCCCTACCGATCGACACCGCGAAGTTCACCGCGATCATCTGCGCCGTCGCCCCGACACCGCGCCTCGCCAACCGGGAGACCGGACAGGTGCGCGTGGACCGGGACACCGGCAAGACCGTCTACCAGGTCGGCCTGTGCCTGATGGCCGGAACCACGGCCGACGTCGTGAACGTCAACGTCCCCGGCGAGCCCAGCGGCGTACAGAACGGTGTCCCCGTACAGGTCCGCGACCTGATCGCCACCCCGTGGGAGAACGAGGGGAGGCACGGGGTCGCCTTCCGCGCCGCCGAGATCAAGCCCCTCTCCGCGCCCGGTACTTCGACCGCCGGAGCGCCCGGAAAGGGGGCCGGGCAGTGATCGTCTCGGCCTCCGCCACTCCGGGTGCGGACGTCACACCGAGCGCGGTACTGCTGGTGGCCGCAGCGTTGGCGTCGGGTCTGCTGCTCGCAGGCCCGGCCCTGCGCCACCGCTTCCCCGTTGCCTGGTGGTTCTGCCTCGGCTTCCCGGTCGTCTGGCTACGCGTGGTGCGTACGTGGCGCCCGTTGATGGCCGGGTGCGGGCTCGCTGTCAGCCGCAAGGCCGCGCTGACGGTGGTCTCCGGGCTCATCGGCAACGGCGCACCGCCGCCTCTTCCCCGTGTGCCCCGACGTGGTCCGGTACTGCCGACCGGCGGCGGCTTCTCCCTCCTGGTGCGTCTCCTGCCCGGTCAGGTGCCGGAGGACTTCGTCAAGGCGGCCCCGGCCATGGCACACGACTGGGAGGTGCACGCGGTCCGCGTCACCACCTGGCGGCCGGGCGTCGTACGGATCGTGGCCTCCGCCGCCGACCCCCTCAAGAAGCCGCGCCTTCCCCGGCAGCGGGGGAGTACCGAGCTGCTACGGGTCACCGTCGGCGTGCTGGAGACCGGCGCGCAGTGGGTCATCGACCTGCGCCGGGTACCGCACTGGCTCATCGTCGGCGCCACCCGTTCCGGGAAGTCCACGCTCATCAACGCGCTCGTCGCGGGTCTGGCCCGGCAACCGGTCGCGCTGGTCGGCATCGACTGCAAGGGCGGCATGGAGCTGTCGCTCTACGGCCCGCGGTTGTCCGCTCTGGCCACCGACCGGGCACAGGCGGTGAAACTGCTCGGCGCGCTCGTGGACCTCACCCTCGACCGGATGACGGTCTGCCGGGACGCCCACGTGAGGAACGTGTGGGGGCTGCTGGAAGAGGAACGCCCCGTACCCGTGGTCGTGATCGTGGACGAGATCGCTGAGCTGTTCCTCGTCGCCAGTCGCGGCGAGAAGGACGAAGCACAGGCGGCGGCCACGGCGTTGATCCGCCTCGCCCAACTCGGCGCCGCTCTCGGCGTGTTCCTCGTAGTCGCCGGACAGCGGGTCGGTTCGGACCTCGGTCCCGGCGTGACCGCTCTGCGTGCTCAGCTCGGCGGCCGGATCTGTCATCGGGTGGCCGACCCCGGTACGGCGGAGATGGCCCTCGGAGACCTCCACCCGGACGCTCTCCACGCCGCTCAGTCGATCTCGCCGGAGCAGGCCGGAACGGCTGTCCTGGCCTCCTCCGACGGCTGGGACCGTGCCCGCTCCCACCTCGTCACCGAAGCGCAGGCGGAAGAGGTGGCGGCCGAGTACGCCCACCTGACGCCCTGCCTGCCCGAACTCGTCGGCGTCGTCAGCGGCGTCGAGCCGGACGACCCGGACATCCACATCGAACGACTCGACCGCGAGCAGTGAAGGGAGGACCCCGTGCTCGTCTCCATGTCCGGCGTCGTCCTGCTCGGTCTCGTGATCTGGCTGCTGATGAAGGTCCGCTACTTCCAGTGGCTGGAGGTGCTGATCTGCTCCACCTTCGGCTTCCTCCTCGCGGAGTCGGCGGCGGCCCCGGTGGTCCGCGAACTCCTCGAAGGCGTCGCCGGATTCCTCGGCCAGCTCTGACCCGCTCACCGCGACAGAAAGGAGGGACCCGCCATGCCCGGACCCGACATCAGGGGGCGGCCGTGACCGCCGTACAGACGGGTTCCCGACGGGGCGCGAAGTCGCCAAACCCGACCCCGCCAGGAACCCACTCCATCCGCCACATCAGCAGTGAAAGGAGTAACCCCACCTTGTCCACCGCGCATCGATCGCGCAAATCCCCTCGCCCCTGGTGCGAGCTGTGGGAACCGGAGGCCCCGACCTGCGCCGGACGGGAACCCGTGGTGCTCGTCGGAACGGACGACCGCGAACGCCACGTCTGCCCCGCGCACGCCGCCGCCCTCTGGCTCACCGAACCGACCTACCGGTTCTCCGCAAAGACCAACCCGGACGCCATCGGCTCCGCCATGCGGCACGCCTTCGGAGGTGACCGATGAACACCCCCGTTCCCCACTCCGTGGGCGCCCTGCTCGAACGTGCGGCTCGCCCCGACTTCGACGCCTGGCGCCGCAACATCGTCCGCCTCGACGGCTGCACCAATCCCGTACATCTTGTCGGCGGCTCGGTTGCCGTCGACCGGGCGACGGGCGAGGTGCTGCACGCCTACGGCTCCGGGACGCACGGCGGTCGGCTGCTCGTGGCCTGCGGCAACCGGCGTGCGTCGGTCTGCCCGACCTGCGCCAGCGTGTACCGGGCCGACACCTACCAGCTCATCCGGGCCGGGCTGGTGGGCGGCAAGGAGGTCGCCCCACAGGTCGGCGGCCACCCGCGCGTGTTCGCGACGCTGACCGCGCCGGGCTTCGGCCCGGTGCATACCCGTCGTGAACAGGATGGTCGGGTACGGCCCTGCCGTCCCCGTCGGGCCGAGGAACGCTGCTCGCACGGTGTGCCTGTCGGGTGCCCCGTACGGCACACGGAAGGTGAACGTCGACTGGGTGAGCCGCTGTGCGCGCGCTGCTACGACTACGCGGGTGCCGTGCTGTGGCAGGCACAGGCGGGGGAGTTGTGGCACCGCTTCACGCTGGAGCTGCGGCGCGTCCTGGCGCGCAGGAGCGGGCTCTCGCGCGGCGCCTTCGCGGACGCGGTCCGGCTGTCGTACGCGAAGGTGGCCGAGTACCAGCGGCGCGGCCTCATCCACTTCCACGCGGTGATCCGTCTGGACGGTCCCGACGGCCCGGCGGAGGAACCGCCGGACTGGGCGACGGCCGGGCTCCTCAGCGGGGCCGTACGGGAAGCGGTCGGTCGGGTACGGCTGCCCTCGTACGGGGCCGACGTGGTCGGGCGACGTGTGCTGCGCTTCGGTCGGCAGGCCGACGTACGGCCGGTCGCCGCGTTCGGCTCCGGTGAACTGTCCTCGTCGGCGGTGGCGGGCTACATCGCCAAGTACGCGACCAAGGGCGCCGAGTCGGCCCGGTGCGGTCGACGGCCGTATCTACCATGCGACCGAGCTACAGCTGTTGCCTGTCCGGGCGCACGCCCTCCGCATGATCGGTACGTGCTGGTGGCTCGGCGCGCTGGAACCCTTCGCTCCGCTGCGCCTGCGCCGCTGGGCCCACATGCTCGGCTATCGCGGCCACTTCTCCACCAAGTCCCGCCGCTACTCCACCACCCTCACCGCCCTGCGGGAGGCCCGCGCCGAACACCGCGCCCAGGAGCAGCGCGCCGCCCTCGGCCTGGACGACGGCACGACGGTTCTGGTCGGCAACTGGCGCTACGCGGGACGGGGTTACGACCCGGAGGGCACCCTCGTCGCGGCCTCCTTGCGGGGAGGGGGTGACGGGCATGACACGTCACCGCACTGAACTGCTGACCGTGCGGGAGGTCCTGAACGAGTTGGGCGGTGTCTCCCGCCGGACCTTCTACCGCTGGCGCGAACTGCGGACGGCCCCGCGCTGCATCCGATTGCCCAACGGTGAACTGCGCGTCCGGCGGGACGCGTTGGAGGACTGGCTCCGGGAACGGGCGGAGGGGGCGCGATGAAGTCGTACAAGGTCTCCGTCTGGCAGCTGAGCGTCAACCGGACGACGAAGAAGCCGACGTATGTCGCCCGTTGGAAGGTGGAGGGGCAGACGTTCGGTGAGTCCCACAAGACGAAGACGCTCGCGGACCGCTTCCGGGCCAAGCTCCTCCGCGCTGCGGAGAGGGGCGAGCCCTTCGACACGGTGACGGGCCTTCCGGACTCCCTGCGGGGAGGGAAGGCGGCACTCAGCATGCTGGAGTTGGCAGTCCAGTACGTCGACCACCGTTGGCCGGATGCCTCGGCCAAACAGCGCGACAGCATGACCGACTCGCTGGCGGTCGCCGTACCCGCCCTCACCCGAGTGCTGCGCGGTCGGCCCGAGCCTCCACTCCTGCGGCAAGTGCTGCGGTCGTACGTCTTGCCTCCGACCCGCCGTGAAAGGGAACGGTCGGACGAGATCGCGGCTGGCGTGCGCTGGTTGGAACGGGCCTCCCTGCCCCTGGCGGAACTCGGGGAGATCGACCACGTACACGCTCTGGTCGACGGGCTCAGCCGGAAACTCGACGGCAAGCCCGCCGCGAACCAGACGTACCGGCGCCGCCGTGCGGTGACGTACAACGCCCTTGAGTACGCCGTCGAAATGGAGCAGCTGACCGCCAACCCGCTGGACAAGGTCCGACGCAAGCGGGGCCAACGGCCGGTGCAGGAGGTCGACAACCGGGTTGTCGTCAACCCTCGGCAGGCTCGGGAACTGCTGACGGCCGTTACCTACGTGGGTGGCTGGGAGCGTGCGTCGGGCCGTCGCCTGCGCGCGTTCTTCGGGTGCCTCTACTACGCGGCGACTCGACCAGGCGAAGCGCTCGGACTGCGTGAGTCCGACTGCTTCCTGCCGGATTCGGGTTGGGGCCGGATCACGGTGGAGGAGACCCGGCCTTCCGTCGGAAGGACGTGGACCGACACCGGTGAGGCGCACGACAGGCGCGGGTTGAAGCAGCGGAGCCCTGGTGAGGTACGGATCGTGCCGATCCCGCCGCCGCTCGTCTCCATGCTGCGCGACCACTTGTCGGACTTCGGCACGGCTGAGGACGGCCGGATCTTCGCCAGTGAGCGCGGGAACGTGGTGGCGTCCTCGTCGTACTACCGGGTGTGGACGCGGGCCAGAGAACTGGCACTCATGCCGGATCAGGTGTCGACGGTGCTGGCGGCCAAGCCGTACGACCTGCGCCACGCGTGCGTGTCCCAGTGGCTCAACTCCGGTGTGCCAGCACCGGAGGTCGCCCGGCGAGCCGGTCACTCGGTAGAGGTGCTGCTCGAGATCTACGCCAAGTGCGTCGACGGGCAGGAAGCCGAGATGAACGAAAGGATCATGAAGGGTCTGGGATTACCTACGCCCTGACTTGCACACCTGAGGGCGCCCCCCAGATCCTTCGGGGGCGCCCTCTTGCTGACACCAACTCCTCTTGTTGCACAGAGAAATGGCTCAGAGTATGAGCATGTGAGTAATTGGGCGGCATTTCTAGGAGATCTGACTACGGCTCTGATCGGTGCCGTGGTGGGCGGTGGCATAGCCTTCTTCGTCACGTGGTGGCAGACAGCGAAGAGCGCCGAAGCGCAGGCCCGCCTCACCGCGTCTCAGAATCACACCAGCAGCAGCTTGCACGCGCACGAGCACTCCGCTGGTGCAGCGCGTGCCCTGCTGGAGAGGCTGGCAGACCTCTACGCCTGGTTGCCCTCGCTGCCCGATGTGTCCTCAGACCAGCCGCGGCTCAGCGAGCATGCTCGTAACGAGTGTCGCAAGGCAATGGAGTCTCTCCGCAGGGGCATGCAGACGGATCTCCTCTCTGTCCGAGACCAGGCCGTTCGGGAGCGTTACCGTGCTTTGGTCAAGCTCACCTTCGACGCTGGCTGGCGCGGTGCCGGACAAGCACACCCCGGGCGATCGGTACGCGATGTACGTGCCTACCTCCGCTACGTGCAGTTTTCGTTGGAAGCGGTGATAGGAGGTACCCCGATGCCTCAGCATGTAGAGCCACCCTGTTTGGATCGTTCGAGCAGCGAGTCATGGCGCCCGGCTCAGATCCCTGAGGGTTAGGGCGATCCCGCCGACCTGTCGTGAGGCTCAGGCTCGTGTATCAGGGTGCGCAGAGTCGCCCGCTGGCCTGCCCGTATGGCTTCCAAGATCATCACGCCATTACAACGTGACCGCTGGCAAACAGCCGCTCCGAGTCGCATCCGGCTGCGCACGCGCGAACGCCCCGCGTTCAGGGAAGTCCCTGGTGGCGGGGCGTTGTGGCACCTTCTGCGAGGTGCCCCCGGCAGGATTCGAACCTGCGCACACGGCTCCGGAGGCCGTTGCTCTATCCCCTGAGCTACGGGGGCGCTGTCGTCGTGGTGGCGACGGGTGAAACCTTACCAGCACCCGGACGGTGATCCGGAACAGGTTTCGCCGGGTGGTGGCGTCCGCCCGCCCGGGGCTTCCGTGGTCGTGTCGGCGCGGTTGCGGTCGGGTGAAGTGGCTCCGGTGTCAAGGGAGTTGGTGCGGGGCGGGAGCGGGTGGAGGTGGTGGGCCCCGTGGGGGAGGGGTGTGGGGGTGGTGCGTCAGCGTGGTTTCGGCCGTTCCACGCACGGGTGGAAATGGGCAAAACCCGGACGCAGTCCGTGCCGCGCGCCTAGGCTCTGTCGTGTGCAAGGCGTCTCCGGTCGGGTCCTCGTCGTCGACGACAACAAGGTCATCCGGCAGCTGATCAAGGTCAATCTCGAGCTGGAGGGCTTCGAGGTCGTGACCGCGGACGATGGTGCCGAGTGCCTGGAGGTCGTCCACCGGGTACGGCCCGACGTGATCACGCTCGATGTCGTGATGCCACGGCTCGACGGTCTGCGTACGGCCGCCCGGCTGCGCTCCGATCCGCGTACGCGGCACATAGCCGTCGCCATCGTGTCCGCCTGTCCGCAGGCGGAGATCGACGCGGAGGGTGGTGCCGGTGTGGACGCCGTGTTGGCGAAGCCGTTCGATCCGGCGGCGCTCGTACGGATGGTGCGGCGTCTCGCGTACGGCGAGGCGGACGGCGGTGACGGGCGTACGGAGCCGCCGGTGCAGGGCGGTTCCGAGTCGGCCGTACGGCCCCTGCGCTGAGCCGTGCCCCTTCGCGCCCGACGCCCCCCGGGGCTTCGCGTCCTCAAGCGGACGGACTTCCTCCGCCCGCGACGCCGCAGGTCAGGAGGGGCGGGACGGGTCGTCGCGGTAAACCGTTCGCGTAGCACTCCCTCTCCTCCCCTACGCTTGCACCGTGACACCCGCACAGCTCTCCCGCACCGTGCTGCTCTCGCTGCGCGGCGTGGTCGGTGACGCCGGGCTGCGCGGTGTGGAACTTCCCGAACGCGCGGTGGTCGAGTCGCCCCCGCGCCGCGGCGGCGGGGACTACGGCACCGGCGTCGTCCTCCAGCTCGCCCGGCATCTCCGCCCCGGCTCCGCCCCGGGCGGCGCGGCGGCGACGCCGCCCGGCCCCCTCGACCTCGCCCGGCGCCTCGGCGCCCGCCTGGAGTCGCTGCCGGGCGTGGCGCGTACGGACATCGCCGGTGCCGGTTTCGTCAACGTCACGCTGAACGCGTCCGGCCGCGCCGCCCTCGTACGGGAGTTGGCCCGCCCCGCGCACCCGTCGAGCGTCGCCGACGCCCCCGCCCGCGACGCCGCCCGCTGGGCCGCCGCCACCGCGGACGGCCCTCGCGCGTCGGTCGGCGCGCTGCTGGTGCGTACGGCCGACAGCCCGCTGTTCCGCGTGCAGTACGCGCACAGCCGCGCCCGCGCCGTGCTGCGCGGCGCCGACGCGTTGGGCGTGCGCCCGGAGGCCGGGGCGGACGGCCACGCCTACGCCGCCCCCGCCGAACGCGCCCTCCTGGCCCTCCTCGCCGACCACGACCGCCTGGCCGCCGCCGCCCTCCCCGCCCCCGCCCTCCGCACGTCGCCCGCCCTCCGTACGGCGCCCGCCACCGCCCCCCGCGCGGCCACCGCCGCCGCGTCCGCCCCCCGCGCGGACGCCGTCTCCCGCCTCGCGCGCCATCTCGTCGCCGTCGCCGACGCCTTCCTCGACCTGCGCGACACCTGCCCGCCCCTCCCCCAGGGGGACCAAAAACCCGGGGCCGCCCACCGCGCCCGTACGGCCCTCGCCGAGGCCGCCGGGTCGGTGCTGGCCGGCGGCCTGGCACAGCTCGGCGTCACCGCACCCGCACACCTCTGAGGGGATTCAGAGAAGTCATGAGCCGTTCCGCACACCCCGCCGGGCCCCGCCACGCCGACGTACTGCCCGAGGGCCACTACTCGGCCCCGCCCGCCGACCTCAACCACCTCGAACCGGGCGTCTGGTCCCGCACCGTCGCCCGTACGCCCGAGGGCGCGGTGACCGTGGGCGGCCTGGACGTACGGGAGTTGGCCGAGGAGTTCGGCACCCCCGCGTACCTCCTCGACGAGGCGGACTTCCGCGCGCGCTGCCGTGCCTGGCGGGACGCGTTCGGCGCGGACGCCGACGTGTTCTACGCGGGGAAGGCGTTCCTCTGCCGCGCCGTCGTGCGCTGGCTGAACGAGGAGGGCCTGAACCTCGACGTGTGCTCGCTGGGCGAGTTGACCACCGCGCTGGCCGCCGGGATGCCCGCCGAGCGGATCGCGATGCACGGCAACAACAAGTCGACCGAGGAGATCCGCCGCGCGGTCGAGGAGGGCGTCGGGCGGATCGTGCTGGACTCGTTCCAGGAGATCGCGCGCGTCGCGCACATCGCGCGCGAGCTGGGGAAGCGCCAGCGCGTGCAGATCCGGGTGACGGTCGGGGTCGAGGCGCACACGCACGAGTTCATCGCGACGGCGCACGAGGACCAGAAGTTCGGGCTGGCGCTGGCCGGGGGCGGTTCCCGGCCGGACGCGGCGGGCGGTCCGGCGGCGGAGGCCGTACGGCGCGTGCTCCAGCTGGACAGCCTCGAACTGGTCGGCATCCACTCCCACATCGGTTCGCAGATCTTCGACACCTCCGGCTTCGAGGTCGCCGCGCACCGCGTGGTGGGCCTGCTGCGGCAGGTGCGCGACGAGCACGGCGTGGAGCTGCCGGAGATCGACCTCGGCGGCGGCCTCGGCATCGCGTACACCGCCGACGACGACCCGCGCGAGCCGCACGAGATCGCCAAGGCGCTGCGCGACATCGTCACGCGCGAGTGCGAGAGCGCGGGGCTGACGGTGCCGCGGCTGTCGGTGGAGCCGGGGCGGGCGATCGTGGGGCCGACGGCGTTCACGCTGTACGAGGTGGGCACGGTCAAGCCGTTGGAGGGGCTGCGCACGTACGTGAGCGTGGACGGCGGCATGTCCGACAACATCCGTACGGCGCTGTACGACGCCGAGTACACGGTGGCGCTGGTGTCCCGCGCGTCGACGGCGGAGCCGATGCTGACGCGCGTCGTCGGCAAGCACTGCGAGAGCGGCGACATCGTGGTGCGGGACGCGTTCCTGCCGGCGGACGTGGCGCCCGGCGACCTGCTGGCGGTGCCCGCCACGGGCGCGTACTGCCGTTCCATGGCGAGCAACTACAACCACGCGCTGCGGCCGCCGGTCGTCACCGTGGGCGACGGCGCGGCCCGGGTGATCCTCCGGCGCGAGACGGAGGACGACCTGCTGCGCCTGGACGTCGGCTGAGGCGGGCAGGCGGGCAGGCGGGCGGGGGCGTCGGGGCCGGGACCGGCACCCCCGTATGTCGGTTGGCGAGACATACGTCCCACATCCTGGAATCGGCGGGGAATCTGCCGACCGGTGCGTGAGACTGGCACCACCACGATGGACAAGTGAGCTGAGCGAGGTCGAATGATGCGTACGCGTCCGCTGAAGGTGGCGCTGCTGGGCTGTGGAGTCGTCGGCTCAGAGGTGGCACGCATCATGACGACGCACGCGGACGACCTCGCCGCCCGGATCGGGGCGCCGGTCGAGCTGGCGGGCATCGCCGTACGGCGGCCGGGTCGGGTCCGCGAGGGCGTCGACCCGGCCCTGGTCACCACCGACGCGGCCGCGCTCGCCGGGCGCGACGACGTGGACGTCGTCGTCGAGGTCATCGGCGGCATCGAGCCCGCCCGCGCCCTGATCACCTCCGCGTTCGAGCACGGGGCCAGCGTCGTCACGGCCAACAAGGCGCTGCTCGCGCAGGACGGCGCGACGCTCCACGAGACCGCCGAGAAACACGGCGCCGACCTCTTCTTCGAGGCGGCCGTCGCCGCCGCCATCCCGCTCGTACGCCCGCTGCGCGAGTCCCTCGCGGGCGACAAGGTCAACCGGGTCCTCGGCATCGTCAACGGCACCACCAACTTCATCCTCGACCGCATGGACTCCAGCGGCGCGGGCTACGCGGAGGCGCTCGACGAGGCGACCGCGCTCGGTTACGCGGAGGCCGACCCCACCGCCGACGTCGAGGGCTTCGACGCCGCCGCCAAGGCCGCGATCCTCGCCGGGATCGCGTTCCACACCCGGGTCCGCCTCGACGACGTGCACCGCGAGGGGCTGACCGAGGTCACGGCCGCGGACATCGCGTCCGCGAAACGGATGGGCTGCACCGTCAAACTGCTCGCCATCTGCGAGCGCGCCGCCGACGGCCGTTCCGTCACCGCCCGGGTGCACCCGGCGATGATCCCGCTGAGCCACCCGCTGGCGTCCGTGCGGGAGGCGTACAACGCGGTGTTCGTCGAGGCGGACGCGGCGGGCCAGTTGATGTTCTACGGGCCCGGCGCGGGCGGCGCGCCCACCGCCTCCGCGGTCCTCGGCGACCTCGTCGCCGCCTGCCGCAACAAGCTCAACGGGGCACGGGGGCCCGGCGAGTCGGCCTACGCGCGGCTGCCCGTGTCCCCCATGGGCGAGGTCGTGACGCGCTACCACATCAGCCTGGACGTCGCGGACAAGCCCGGTGTCCTCGCCCAGGTGGCCACCATCTTCGCGGAGCACGGCGTGTCCATCGACACCGTCCGCCAGCAGGGCAAGGACGGCGAGGCGTGGCTCGTGGTGGTCACCCACCGGGCCCCGGACGCCGCGCTGGGCGCGACCGTCGAGGCACTCCGCAGGCTCGACACCGTCCGCGGCGTGGCCAGCATCATGCGGGTCGAAGGGGAGTAGGGAAACGATGAGCATCATGGACAGGACACCCCCCGTGCCGCCCGCGGCCGACGCCCCGCCGGGGCCGGGCACGTCGCGGCAGTGGCGCGGCATCATCGAGGAGTACCGCGACCGGCTGCCCGTCGGCGCCGGTACGGAGGTCGTCAGCCTCCGCGAGGGCGGCACCCCGCTCGTACCGGCGCGGGTCCTCTCCGCGCAGACCGGCTGCGACGTCCACCTCAAGGTCGAGGGCGCCAACCCGACCGGGTCCTTCAAGGACCGGGGCATGACGATGGCGATCACGGAGGCGAAGGCGTCCGGCGCGCAGGCCGTCATCTGCGCCTCCACGGGCAACACCAGCGCGTCGGCCGCGGCGTACGCGGTGCGCGCGGGCATGGTGTGCGCCGTGCTCGTACCCCAGGGGAAGATCGCGCTGGGGAAGATGGGGCAGGCGCTCGTGCACGGCGCGAAGATCCTCCAGGTCGAGGGGAACTTCGACGACTGCCTGACGCTCGCGCGGGGCCTCTCGGAGAAGTACCCCGTCGCACTGGTGAACTCCGTGAACCCGGCCCGTATCGAGGGACAGAAGACGGCGGCCTTCGAGGTCGTCGACATGCTCGGCGACGCCCCCGACATCCATGTGCTGCCGGTGGGCAACGCGGGCAACATCACCGCGTACTGGAAGGGTTATCGCGAGTACGCGGACCGTACGACGGGCGGCCCGGCCACCCGTACCCCCCGGATGTGGGGCTACCAGGCGTCCGGCTCCGCGCCCATCGTGCACGGCGAACCGGTGCGCCAGCCGAGCACGATCGCCACCGCGATTCGCATCGGCAACCCCGCGTCGTGGCAGCAGGCGGAGCGCGCCCGCGACGAGTCCGGCGGCTTCATCGACGCGGTGACGGACCGTCAGATCCTGCGCGCCTACCGGCTGTTGGCGGCCGAGGAGGGCGTGTTCGTGGAGCCCGCCTCGGCGGCGTCCGTGGCCGGTCTGCTCCAGGCCGCCGAACAGGGCGCGCTCGACGGCGGACAGCGCGTCGTCTGCACCGTCACCGGCAACGGCCTCAAGGACCCGGACTGGGCCGTGGCGGGCGCCCCGCAGCCGGTCACGGTCCCGGTCGACGCCGACGCGGCGGCCGAACGGCTGGGCCTGGCCTGAGGGTTGGGGGCACCGGCCGTACCCGAGGGACGGCCGGTGCCCCGCCGTACGGGCGCCGCCCGCTCCGGCCCCTACGCCACCGCGCGGGGCGGCGCCACCGGTAGTGCCCCCTGTTCCCGCGCCCCTTCCCCCGTACGCGAGCTGAGCGCACGGCCGTCGCGCGACACGCTTCATGCGCCTCCCGTGCGCCCTGTGTCGCAGGTGAACCTTCCTTCGATAGGCTGGCCTTCACCCCGGTCCCACACACGTACGGAAGAGTGCGTCGGGTCAGTGACCGGTCCGGCAAGGCTGCCGCGGTCCACAGGGGGGTTGCCGCATCTCGCGGCACGTCATGTCGAGCCGCAATCCGATGAGGAGAGTCATCGAAAGATGGCCGGTCCCGCGTTCCGCGCAGCCGCCGTACGGGTGCGCGTCCCCGCCACCAGCGCCAACCTCGGCCCCGGTTTCGACTCCCTGGGCCTCGCGCTCGGCCTCTACGACGACGTGGTCGTCCGCGTCGCCGACTCCGGGCTGCACATCGACATCGCGGGCGAGGGCGCGGAGACGCTGCCGCGGGACGAGGACCACCTGCTCGTACGGTCGTTGCGCACCGCCTTCGACCTGCTCGGCGGCCAGCCCCGGGGCCTGGAGGTCGTCTGTGCGAACCGCATCCCGCACGGCCGCGGCCTGGGCTCGTCGTCCGCCGCGATCTGCGCGGGCATCATCGCCGCCCGCGCCGTCACGACCGGCGGCGAGGCACGGCTCGACGACCGCGCGCTGCTGGAGCTGGCCACCGAGATCGAGGGGCACCCGGACAACGTCGCGGCCTGCCTGATGGGCGGCTTCACGCTGGCCTGGAGCGAGGCGGGGGTGGCGCGGGCGATCCGTATGACGCCCGCGGACTCGATCGCGCCGGTCGTGTTCGTCCCCGCCCGTCCGCTGCTCACGGAGACCGCGCGGGGCCTGCTCCCGCGCACCGTTCCGCACGTCGACGCGGCGGCCAACGCGGGCCGCGCGGCGCTCCTCGTCGAGGCGCTCACCCGCCGCCCCGAACTGCTGCTCCCGGCGACCGAGGACCGGCTGCACCAGGACTACCGCGCACCGGCGATGGAGGAGAGCGCGGCGCTGGTCAACAGGCTGCGCACGGACGGTGTTCCGGCCGTCATCTCCGGTGCCGGGCCCACCGTCCTGGCGCTGGCGGAGGACGGCGCGGCGGACAAGATCGCACGGCTGGCGGGGGAGAACTGGACGGCCAACCGGCTGGCTCTCGACACCACCGGTGCCAGCGTGCTGCCGCTCAACGCGGGCGGCGCACCCCGGTGACACCTGATTGCCGGTCTACGAGAGGGGGAATGTTTGTTGGAGCCGGTAGTGTTAACCTCAAGTCTGCACTCGCAGTCTCCTGGGTTGTACGTATGGCCCGTAGAGTGCGGTGCACGGTGTCCCTGTCAGGGATCACCCCTTCTTCCGGGAGTCTCCCACCCTGCCTGAGCAGCCTGCCGAGCAGCGGTTGTGCACGCCGAAGTGATGTGCACGCTCCGGGACCGGCGCGACGAATCCATGTCGACGGATCGCGCCGAACCATGAACTGATCTCTCCGCCACAGACACAGGCGGAACCACCGCCCCGGCCCGGTCCGCATCGGAGGGACCGCAGCCGGACAGCACAACCGGTCGCCGAGCCAGACAGGCCGACGCCCGCTCCAGGGAAGGACCCTTCGTGAGCGACACCACCGATCTGATGGGCGTGACCCCCGACAGCAACGCTGCCGCCGCGGACGCTCCCGCCGCCCCCAAGCGGCGCCGTTCGGGCACCGGACTGGAGGGCATGGTCCTGGCCGAGCTCCAGCAGGTCGCCTCCGGCCTCGGCATCAAGGGCACCGCGCGGATGCGCAAGAGCCAGCTGATCGAGGTCATCAAGGAGAAGCAGGGAGGCGGCGCCGCCGCCTCCGCGCCCGCCGACACGGCCAAGTCGGCCAAGACCGACGCCGCCACCGAGTCGAAGCCGAAGCGCCGCGCGACCTCCAAGGCCCGTACGGGCGAGTCGGACGCGGGCGAGCAGTCCGCCTCCCAGCAGCAGATCGACATCCCCGGCCAGCCCGCCGACGAGCGTCGCGGCCGCCGGGACAAGGGCGAGGCCGCCGCCGACGCGGCCGAGGGCCGTACGGACACCCGGCAGGACGCGCAGGACGGCGGCTCCGACGGGGCCCGCGACGGCGGCCGGGGTGGCGACGGCGGCAAGGGTGACGCGCGTAACGACGCCGGGAAGCAGCAGGACCGGCAGTCCAAGCGCGACCGCCAGCGCGACCGCGACCGCGACCGCGATCGCGACCGGAACCGCAACAAGAACGACGGCGGCGGCCAGCAGGCCCAGGGCGGCCAGGGCGGCGGTCAGGGCGGCGGCGGCAACCGCCGCGACGAGGACGACTTCGAGGGCGGGCGCCGCGGGCGCCGCGGGCGTTACCGCGACCGGCGCGGCCGTCGCGGGCGCGAGGACTTCGGCGGCCCGGAGCCGCAGGTGTCCGACGACGACGTGCTGATCCCCGTCGCGGGCATCCTCGACATCCTCGACAACTACGCCTTCGTACGGACCTCCGGTTACCTGCCCGGTCCGAACGACGTGTACGTGTCCCTCGCCCAGGTCCGGAAGAACGGCCTCCGCAAGGGTGACCACGTGACCGGCGCCGTACGGCAGCCCCGCGAGGGCGAGCGCCGCGAGAAGTTCAACGCGCTGGTACGGCTCGACTCGGCGAACGGCGTGACGCCCGACGGCGGCAAGGCCCGCCCCGAGTTCAACAAGCTGACGCCGCTCTACCCGCAGCAGCGGCTGCGGCTGGAGACCGACCCGGGCCAGTTGACGACCCGGATCATCGACCTCGTCGCGCCCATCGGCAAGGGGCAGCGCGGTCTGATCGTGGCCCCGCCGCGTACCGGCAAGACCATGATCATGCAGGCGATCGCCAACGCGATCACCACCAACAACCCCGAGTGCCACCTGATGGTCGTCCTCGTCGACGAGCGTCCGGAAGAGGTCACCGACATGACGCGGTCGGTGAAGGGCGAGGTCATCTCCTCGACCTTCGACCGCCCCGCCGAGGACCACACCACGGTCGCCGAGCTGGCCATCGAGCGCGCCAAGCGCCTGGTGGAGCTGGGTCACGACGTGGTCGTGCTGCTCGACTCGATCACCCGCCTCGGCCGTGCGTACAACCTCGCGGCCCCGGCCTCCGGGCGCATCCTGTCCGGTGGTGTCGACTCGACCGCGCTGTACCCGCCGAAGCGCTTCTTCGGCGCCGCGCGGAACATCGAGGACGGCGGTTCGCTGACCATCCTGGCCACCGCGCTGGTCGAGACCGGCTCGCGGATGGACGAGGTGATCTTCGAGGAGTTCAAGGGCACCGGCAACCTGGAGCTGAAGCTCGACCGGAAGCTCTCGGACAAGCGGATCTTCCCGGCGGTGGACGTCGACGCGTCCGCCACCCGTAAGGAGGAGATCCTGATGGGCAGCGAGGAGCTGGGAGTCGTCTGGAAGCTCCGCCGGGTGCTGCACGCCCTCGACCAGCAGCAGGCCATCGAGCTGCTGCTGGACAAGATGAAGCAGACCAAGTCGAACGCCGAGTTCCTGATGCAGATCCAGAAGACGACGCCGACGCCGGGCAACGGCAACGACTGACGGTCGACGGACGGAGTCCGGCGCAGCGTGCCGAAGCCCGGGAGGCCCTCCGGGGCCGAGCGGCGCGAGGTGCGCCGTGGAAACGGGGCTCCAGAAGACGACGCCGACGCCGGGCAACGGCAACGACTGACGGTCGACGGCGGACGGCAACGACTGACGGTCGTCGCCGCGCCGCCGTCGCCACTCGATCGGCGCAGACGAGGGCCGTCCCCCCACCGCGGGGGGACGGCCCTCGCGCCGTGTCCGGCACCGGCCGCCGCCTCCGTACGGGCCCGGCGAGTCCGCCCGTACGGGCCCGGCTCGCCGCGCGCTGTCGTGGCGCCGCCGGTAGAAGGGAGTACGTGTCGCCGCCCGGCGGCGACGGACCGGCGCCCCCGGCGCGCGGCGAGCCGGAACCGTACGGCGACGGCGTGCCCGCCGGGACGACGGGGGTCTGACCGGTCGGCGGAGAGGGAAGAGTAGGGGCGATGGCGGACGAGCACAGCACCGGCGGTGGCGGGGCGGAGTCAGGCGGCTCCGCGGGCGGACGCGCGCCCGGCGCCGTACGGCGCCGGGTCGCCGCGGCGCTCGTCTCCGCGACGGCCGGGCTGGTCCTCCTCGGCGGCCTCGGCGTCGGTTACCTCTACCTCAAGCTGGACGGCAACATCTCCGGCATAGACATCAACGCCGCCCTCGGCGGCGACCGCCCCGCGGACACCGCGAACGGCTCCCTGGACATCCTGGTGATGGGTTCCGACTCGCGTGCCGGGGACAACGCCCGCTTCGGCGGCGCCGACGGCGGCTCGGCCCGCGCCGACACAGCGATGATCGTCCACGTCAACCGGGAGCACGACCGGGCGAGCATCGTCTCGATACCGCGCGACACGCTGGTCAGCCGCCCCCGCTGCGAGACGGGTACGGACGGCACGGACGACGGGGAGGGCGGCGGCGACGGTACGGCCCCGCCCGCGCCCCAGGCGATGTTCAACGAGTCGTACCAGGTCGGCGGCCCCGCCTGCGCGGTGAAGACCGTGGAGCGGATGACGGACATCCGCATGGACCACTACGTGGAGGTCGACTTCACCGGCTTCCGCGACCTGGTCGACACCCTCGGCGGCGTCGACGTGACCGTACGGCAGCCGATCCGGGACCGGGACAGCCATCTCACGCTCTCCGCCGGGACGCGCACCCTCGACGGCGAGCAGTCGCTCGGTCTCGTACGCACCCGGCACGCCGTCGGGGACGGCAGCGACCTGGGGCGCATCCGGCTCCAGCAGGCGTTCGTCAGGGCGCTGGTCGACCAGGTCGACAGCGTCGGGCTGTTCGGCGACCCGAAGCGGCTGTTCGACCTGGCCGACACGGCGACGTCCGCCCTCACCACCGACTCCGAGCTGGACTCGGTCGGGGACCTGACGGGGCTGGCGAAGACGTTGAAGGGCATCGGGTCGGCGGACATCCGCATGGTGACGATGCCGGTGGAGTACGACCCGGCCGACCCGAACAGGGTGCTGCCCGTGGACCGCAAGGCCCGGCAGGTGTGGGCCGCGCTCCGCGCGGACCGGCCGATACCGCGCGCCGCCACCGCGGACACCGCGGGCGGGGAGGGCGACGCCGAGGGAGTCGTACGGTAGGGCGCGCGCACGTCCGGCGCGTACGCCCCCGGAGCGTCCGCGCACGCGTCCGCTCTGGAATAAACGGTTCCGGCCCCCGGTTTTGGGGGGTGCGGTCTGTGATGGCAGACTTGTACGTCGGCTCCGGTTCACGCGACGCAAACGGCCTCGCGACCCGGCGCCCTCCCGAACCTAGGAGACACCTTGAAGCGCGACATCCACCCGGAGTACGTGGAGACCCAGGTCAGCTGCACCTGCGGCGCCTCCTTCACCACCCGTAGCACCGTGGCCGGCGGCACCATCCGTGCCGACATCTGCTCCGAGTGCCACCCGTTCTACACGGGCAAGCAGAAGATCCTCGACACCGGTGGCCGCGTGGCCCGCTTCGAGGCCCGCTTCGGCAAGAAGGCCGGGTCCGGCTCGAAGTAGCGGCCCGACAGCGCCGGTCCTCCGCCGCCCCACCGCGGGCGGCCGGACCGGCGCTTTTTTGCCCGCGCGCACCGCGCACCCCGGCCCGTACGGGCCCCGCGCACCGCGCGCGGCACGGCCCCGTACCGCACCGCCTGCCCGCAGCAGTACGCCGCACGCCGCCCGTACGGGCATCCCGTACGGACGCACCGGCACACCCCCCAGACAAGGGAAGACACGATGTTCGAGGCGGTCGAGGAACTGATCGGCGAACACGCCGACCTCGAGAAGCAGCTCGCCGACCCGACGATCCACGCCGACCAGGCACGCGCCCGCACGCTCAACAAGCGGTACGCCGAGCTGACGCCCGTGATCGCCGCCTACCTCGCCTGGAAGCAGACCGGGGACGACATCCGTACGGCCCGCGAACTCGCCGCCGACGACCCGGAGTACGCCGCCGAGTTCACCGCCGAGGTCAAGGACCTGGAGGTGCGCCGCGAGGGGCTGACCGAGCGGCTGCGGCTGCTGCTGGTGCCGCGCGACCCGAGCGACGACAAGGACGTCATCCTGGAGGTCAAGGCGGGCGAGGGCGGCGACGAGTCCGCGCTGTTCGCCGGGGACCTGCTGCGGATGTACCTGCGGTACGCCGAACGCACCGGCTGGAAGACCGAGTTGATCCAGTCGAACGAGTCGGACCTCGGCGGCTACAAGGACGTCCAGATCGCCGTCAAGGCCCGCCGCTCCGCGGGCGGCGACGAGCCGGGGCAGGGCGTGTGGGCCCGGCTCAAGTACGAGGGCGGCGTGCACCGCGTGCAGCGCGTGCCCGCGACCGAGTCGCAGGGCCGCATCCACACCTCCGCGGCGGGCGTCCTGGTGCTGCCCGAGGCCGAGGACGTGGACGTGGAGATCAACCCCAACGACCTGCGGATCGACGTCTACCGCTCGTCCGGCCCCGGCGGCCAGTCCGTCAACACCACCGACTCGGCCGTGCGCATCACCCACGAGCCGACCGGCATCGTCGTCTCCTGCCAGAACGAGAAGAGCCAGCTCCAGAACAAGGAGCAGGCCATGCGCATCCTCCGCGCCCGGATCCTCGCCGTGGCCCAGGAGGAGGCGGAGAAGGAGGCGTCGGACGCCCGCCGCAGCCAGGTGCGTACGGTGGACCGGTCGGAGCGCATCCGCACGTACAACTTCCCGGAGAACCGCATCTCCGACCACCGGGTCGGCTTCAAGGCGTACAACCTGGACCAGGTGCTCGACGGCGAACTGGACCCGGTGATCCAGGCGTGCGTCGACGCCGACTCGGCTGCCAAGCTGGCGGCTTCGCAGTAACCGCCGTACGGACGGATTGGGTGGAGGACACCAGAAGTGCAGCCATCTCCCGGAGGGCACCACGATCCCCAGCCCCGCCGCGGGCCGTACGCGCAGTCCGTGCTGCTCGCGGAGGTCGCCCAGGCCACGCAGCGGCTCGCCGACGCCGACGTGGCGTCGCCACGCTTCGACGCCGAGGAACTGGCGGCGTACGTGCACGGCGTCAAGCGCGGTGAGCTGCACCGCGTGGCCGACGCCGACTTCGACGCGCGCTACTGGGAGGCGGTGGCCCGGCGCGAGGCCCGCGAACCGTTGCAGCACATCACCGGCCGCGCCTTCTTCCGCTACCTCGAACTCCAGGTGGGCCCCGGGGTGTTCGTGCCGCGCCCGGAGACCGAGTCCGTGGTCGGCTGGGCGATAGACGCCGTACGCGCCATGGACGCGGCCGAGCCGCTGATCGTCGACCTGTGCACCGGCTCCGGCGCCATCGCCCTCGCGCTCGCGCAGGAGGTGCCGCGCTCCCGGGTGTACGCGGTGGAGCTGGACGCCGCCGCGTACGGCTGGGCCTGCAAGAACGTCGAGGGTTCCCGCGTCACCCTGCGGCACGGGGACGCGCTGCACGCCTTCCGCGAACTCGACGGCCAGGTCGACCTCGTCATCGCGAACCCGCCGTACATCCCGCTCACCGAGTGGGAGTATGTGACCCCGGAAGCACGCGACCACGACCCCGAACTGGCGCTGTTCTCCGGGGAGGACGGCCTCGACACCATCCGCGGCCTGGAACGCGCGGCACACCGCCTGCTGCGGCCCGGCGGCGTCGTCGTCGTCGAGCACGCCGACACCCAGGGGGGCCAGGTGCCGTGGATCTTCGCGGACGACCGCGGCTGGGCGGACGCCGCGGACCACCCTGATCTCAACAACCGCCCCCGATTCGCCACAGCACGCAGGGAGGTGCCGTAGATGGCACGCCGTTACGACTGCACCGACGCGACGGACCGCAGGTCCGGACTGCGCGAAGCCGCCTCGGCGGTACGCCGCCGGGAGCTGGTCGTGCTGCCGACGGACACCGTGTACGGCATCGGCGCCGACGCGTTCAGCAAGGAGGCGGTCGGCGACCTGCTGGAGGCCAAGGGGCGTGGCCGAGGCATGCCCTCGCCCGTGCTGGTCGGGTCGCCGAACACGCTGCACGGGCTGGTCACGGACTTCTCCGAACTGGCCTGGGAACTGGTCGACGCCTTCTGGCCGGGCGCGTTGACGCTCGTCGCCAAGCACCAGCCGTCGCTGACCTGGGACCTGGGGGAGACGCGCGGCACCGTGGCCGTACGGATGCCGCTGCACCCGGTGGCCATCGAACTCCTCACGGAGTTCGGCCCGATGGCGGTCTCCTCCGCCAACCTGACCGGCCACCCCGCGCCGCAGGACTGCGACGCCGCGCAGGAGATGCTGGGCGAGTCCGTCTCCGTCTACCTGGACGGCGGCCCGACGCCCGCCTCGGTGCCCTCGTCGATCGTCGACGTGACGGGCCGCGTCCCGGTGCTCCTCCGCGCGGGCGCGCTCAGCGCGGAGGAGCTGCGCAAGGTCGTACCGGACCTCGAGGTGGGGAATTGACGACCCCGCCCGACGGGCGTGGCATACCGGCACAGGCCGAACTCCCCGGGGACGCCGCACTCTCCGGCGTCTTCCGCATCCTCCACGTCTCCACCGGCAACGTGTGCCGCTCGCCGCTGACCGAGCGGCTGACCCGGCACGCCCTGGCGGACCGGCTCGGCGGCGCGCGCAGCGGCGGCATCGTGGTGGAGAGCGCGGGAACGTGGGGGCACGAGGGCGCGCCGATGGAGGAGCACGCGGCGGCGGTGCTGCTGGAGTACGGCGCGGACCCGGAGGGGTTCCTCGCGCGCGAACTGCTGGACGAGCACGTCATCCGCGCCGACCTGGTGCTCACGGCCACCCGCGACCACCGCGCGCAGGTCATCTCGATGGGGCACTCGGCGGGGCTGCGGACGTTCACGCTCAAGGAGTTCACCCGGCTCGTGCGCGCGATAGACCCCGCGACGCTACCCGCGCCCCGTACGGCCGTCAGCGTCGTGGAGCGGGCGGGCGCGCTGGTGCAGGCGGCGGCGGCGCTGCGCGGTTGGCTGCTGGCGCCGAGCCCGGACGCGGACGAGATCTACGACCCGTACGGGGCCCCGATCCCGTACTTCCGCAGCGTGGGCGACGAGATCAGCGAGGCGCTGGACCCGGTGGTGACCGCGCTGACGGGGATGCCGGCGCGGGCGTAGGGGGACGGCGTACGGGAGCGGCGCGCGGGCGGTGCGGGGAGCGGCGCGCGGACTGCCGTACGGGGGCGGCGCGGTGGGCCGCGGCACGCGGAACGTCCACGGAACAGCACGTGGAAAGGCACAGCTTTCACCGGACGCAGAACCGATTCCGGTTTCCGGGTGTCTTAGAGTTGTGGGCCTGAGTTGCCGGCGAGACCCCTGGGGAGCCCGTGCGTGAATATCTGCTGACGCTCTGCGTCACGGCCGCGGTGACCTACCTGCTGACCGGGCCGGTGCGGAAGTTCGCCATCGCGGCGGGCGCGATGCCGGAGATCCGGGCCCGGGACGTGCACCGTGAGCCGACGCCGAGACTCGGCGGCATCGCGATGTTCGGCGGGATGTGCGCGGGACTGGTGGTCGCGTCCCAACTCACCAACATCGGCGTGGTGTTCACGCTCTCCGACGAGCCCCGCGCGCTGCTGTCGGGCGCGGGACTGATCTGGCTGCTCGGCGTGCTGGACGACAAGTGGGGCGTGGACGCGCTGGTCAAGCTCGGCGGCCAGATGATCGCCGCGGGCGTGATGGTCCTCCAGGGCCTCACCATCCTGTGGCTGCCGGTCCCCGGCGTGGGCAACGTCGCGCTGACGCCCCTCCAGGGCACGCTCCTCACCGTCGCGCTGGTCGTCATCACGATCAACGCCGTGAACTTCGTCGACGGCCTCGACGGCCTCGCCTCCGGCATGGTCTGCATCGCCGCGGCGGCGTTCTTCATGTACGCGTACCGCATCTGGTACGGCTACGGCATCGAGGCGGCCTCGCCCGCGACGCTCTTCGCCGCCGTGCTGATGGGCATGTGCCTCGGCTTCCTGCCGCACAACATGCACCCCGCCCGGATCTTCATGGGCGACTCCGGGTCGATGCTGATCGGCCTGGTGCTGGCGGCCGGTGCGGTCTCCATCACCGGCCAGGTCGACCCCGACCTGATGGTGCAGCACGCCGGTTCGGAACGGGACGCGGTCCACACGATGGTGCCGCTGTACATGCCGCTGCTGCTGCCGTTGACGATCATCGCGGTGCCGTTCGCGGACCTGGTGATGGCGATCGTACGGCGGACGTGGAACGGTCAGTCGCCGTTCGCCGCCGACCGCGGCCACCTGCACCACCGGCTGCTGGAGATCGGGCACTCGCACAGCCGGGCGGTGCTGATCATGTACTTCTGGTCGGCGCTGATCGCGTTCGGCGCGGTCGCCTTCTCCGTGCAGTCGTCCAGCCTCGTGATCGTCCTCATGGTGGTGCTGCTCAGCGCCATGGGCCTGGTGATCCTGCTGCTCCCGCGGTTCACCCCGCGCGTCCCGGACTGGGCGCTGCGCTGGGCACCGCCGCGCTACCGGCCCGGCCCGGCGGGCGAGGGCCCGGCCGCGCACGGCGCCGAACCGGCTCCGGGGGAACGGGAGTCGGCCGCCGCCGACGGGCGGACCACGACGGCGTCGGACGCCAACGGCGGTGCGCCGCGTACGGCTTCGGGCGCCGGAGCGGACGGGGAGGCGGACGCGGACGCGACGGACGGGGAACGGGAACCGGCCCTCGCGGGGCTGCACGGCTCGACCGCGATCGGTGACCGGCACCGCTTCACCAGGCGCAGGAAGATCGATAGCGCTTCGTAACATAGCCGGAACCGGGTCCGTACGACGGGGAGATGAGACCTCCCAAACCGGACAAACGGTCAGGCGTCCGTGCGTTCACATCCGCTCGCTCACGCGTGTGAGGTGGAGTACGGAAGCAGGTAAAGACCTCATCAAATAGTTTGTGATACCGTTCACGAAACCCGGTGACAGTCCGAAGAACCGCAGTGAGACGGTTCTCGGCAGGACCGACGTCCCCTCTCGGACGCGGCCCTCCACGCCGGGGATACGCTCGTCAACGACGACAGACGCCCCCGACTCCCCGGAGCGACCCCCGTGCCGCCGAACGATGCCCGCATGCTGCTGCACTGCGCCGTGCCGACCGCCCTCGCGGGCGTGGTGGGCGCCGTTGTGAGCGGTGCGCTGGCCGGCGGAAAGGGCGCGATCGGCGGGGCGTTCGGCGCCGTCGTCGTCATCCTCTTCATGGGCCTCGGCCTGTACGTCCTGCAATGGGTGGCGCGGTCCTTCCCCCATCTCTTCCAGGCCATGGGGCTGTTGCTCTACACGACGCAGATCCTGCTGCTCGCCGTCGTGCTGGCGGTGTTCCGCGACACGACGCTCTTCAACACCAAGGCGTTCGGCTTCACGCTGCTCGGCGCGACCCTCGTCTGGGTCGTCTCGCAGGCCAGGGCGCACATGAAGGCGAAGATCCTCTACGTCGAGCCCGAGGCCGCGGGTCCGGGCGGCACCGCCGCCAAAGCCTCCTCGACGGAGGCGAGTTCATGAAGCCCAGGGGCGCGACGGGAGCACGGCCGGGCAACTGCTATCGTCCGTTCCCAACTGCGGCGCAGCAGGTGCAGACGGCTGACATGTCGTGTCCCACAGCGTGGGGCGGGCAGCCCCGCTCGCTGATCAGCCGCCGCCACATTCGCAAGACCAGTCCAGTGCCGTTCCGCGGCGGTACGCCGCGCCGACACATCGAGGTAGCCGTATCCATGCGCCATGCAGAAGGAGCTCGCGGTGAGTGCTGACCAGACGCTTGCCTTCGAGACCGATTGCCACATCTTTGACGGTTGCGGCTTCCCGGCTCCGGGCCTGCACTCTTTTGTGTTCAAGCCGATGTTCGAGGTGGGCGGCTTCGAATTCAACAAGGCCATGCTGCTCGCCCTGCTGGGCTCCGTGGCGATCGTCGCCTTCTTCTGGGCCGCCTTCGCCAAGCCCAAGGTGGTGCCCGGCAAGCTCCAGATGGTCGGTGAGGCGGGCTACGACTTCATCCGCCGCGGTGTCGTCTACGAGACGCTCGGCAAGAAGGAGGGCGAGAAGTACGTACCGCTGGTCGTCTCGCTGTTCTTCTTCGTCTGGATCATGAACCTCTGGTCGGTGATCCCGCTCGCGCAGTTCCCGGTGACGTCGATCATCGCCTTCCCGGCCGGACTCGCCGCCATCGTCTACGTGCTCTGGGTGTCCCTCACCTTCAAGCGGCACGGATTCGTCGGCGCCTTCAAGAACTTCACCGGCTACGACAAGTCGCTCGGCCCGGTCCTGCCGCTGGCCATGACGATCGAGTTCTTCTCCAACCTGCTGGTGCGGCCGTTCACCCACGCGGTACGGCTCTTCGCCAACATGTTCGCGGGCCACCTGCTGATCGTGATGTTCACCATCGCGGCCTGGTACCTGCTGAACGGGGTCGGCATCGCGTACGCCGGCGTCTCGTTCCTGATGGCCGTGGTGATGACCGGCTTCGAGCTGTTCATCCAGGCCGTCCAGGCGTACGTCTTCGTCCTCCTGACCTGCACCTACATCCAGGGTGCGCTCGCCGAGCACCACTGAGCACCACCCGCCCGTCCCGTACTTCCGGTGGCCAACCCCCATCGGATCGTGAAAGAGAAGGAAGAACCGGCATGTCTGCTCTCCAGACCATCGCTGCAGAAGGCGTCACCGGCTCGCTCGGTTCCGTTGGCTACGGCCTTGCCGCCATCGGCCCCGGCATCGGCGTCGGCATCGTCTTCGGTAACGGCACCCAGGCCCTGGCCCGTCAGCCCGAGGCGGCCGGCCTGATCCGTCAGAACCAGATCCTGGGCTTCGCCTTCTGTGAGGCGCTCGCGCTGATCGGCATCGTCATGCCCTTCGTCTACGGCCCCTGATCAGTGCCGGACAACAGCCCTTTTTTCAACGAAAGGCACTGATGTGAACGCCCTGACACTGATCGCGGCCGAGGAGGAGCAGAACCCCCTCGTCCCGCCGATCCCAGAGCTGGTCATCGGTCTGATCGCCTTCGGCATCGTCTTCTTCTTCCTCTGGAAGAAGCTCCTCCCGAACATCAACACCGTTCTGGAGCAGCGTCGTGAGGCCATCGAGGGCGGCATCGAGCAGGCCAACGACGCCAAGCTCGAAGCTCAGCAGACGCTCGACCAGTACAAGGCGCAGCTCGCGGAGGCCCGGCACGAGGCCGCCCGGATGCGCAGCGAGGCCGAGCAGCGCGGCGCCGACCTGATCGCCGAGATGCGCGCGGAGGGTCAGCGGCAGCGCGAGGAGATCATCGCGGCCGGCCACGCCCAGATCGAGGCCGACCGCAAGCAGGCCGCGCAGGCGCTCCGCCAGGACGTGGGCAAGCTCGCCACCGAGCTGGCCGGCAAGCTGGTCGGGGAGTCCCTGGAGGACCACGCACGCCAGAGCCGTACGATCGACCGCTTCCTCGACGAGCTCGAGGCCAACGCGGAGACCACGGCCGGGTCCACCGGAGCCGCCCGATGAACGGAGCGAGCCGCGAGGCACTGGCAGCCGCACGGGAGAACCTGAACGCGCTGACGGACAGCACGTCCGTCGACGCCACGGTCCTCGCCGACGAGCTGGCCGCCGTCACCGCGCTGCTCGACCGCGAGGTGTCGCTGCGCCGGGTCCTGACCGACCCGGCGCAGGCCGGGGAGGCCAAGGCCGAGCTGGCCGGGCGGCTGCTGAGCGGACAGGTCGGCGGCGCGGCCGTCGACCTGGTGTCCGGGATGGTGCGGTCGCGCTGGTCGCGCTCGCGCGACCTGGTGGACGCGCTGGAGGAGTTGGCGGACACCGCCGACCTCGTGGCGGCCGAACGCGCGGGCGCGCTGGAGGACGTGGAGGACGAGCTGTTCCGGTTCGGCCGGACCGTCGCCTCCTCGTCCGAGCTGCGGGCGGCGCTGACCAGCCGTACGGCGAGCAGGACGGCGCAGACCGAACTGCTGCACACGCTGCTCGGCGGCAAGGCCAGGCCCGCGACCGAGCGGCTGGTGACCCGCCTCGTGGGTCAGCCGCGTGGACGTAGCCTGGAGGGTGGGCTCGAAGCCCTCTCGAAGCTGGCCGCGGAGCGCCGGGACCGTTCGGTCGCCGTCGTCACCTCGGCGGTGCCGCTCAGCGACTGGCAGCGGGAGCGGCTGAGCGCCGCGCTCGCCTCGTTGTACGGGCGTCAGGTGCACCTCAACCTCGACGTGGACCCCGACGTCCTCGGCGGGATCGCGGTGCGCATCGGTGACGAGGTCATCAACGGCTCCATCGCGGACCGCCTCGACGAGGCGCAGCGGCGGATGGCCGGCTGACGGCACACGCCGCCCACCAACTCAACAAGCATGACCAGCGGCCCGGGTTGGGCCGTATCAAGGGACCCTCTGGGAGCACCCCAGAGCCCCCGAGGCAACTTACGGGCCCAACAAGGAGAGCAGGGAACCCAGATGGCGGAGCTCACGATCCGGCCGGATGAGATCCGGGACGCGCTGGAGAACTTTGTCCAGTCGTACACGCCGGACGCGGCCTCGCGCGAAGAGGTCGGGACGGTCAGCGTTGCCGGCGACGGCATCGCGAAGGTCGAGGGTCTTCCCTCGGCCATGGCGAACGAACTGCTGAAGTTCGAGGACGGCACCCTCGGCCTCGCGCTCAACCTCGAAGAGCGCGAGATCGGTGCAGTTGTCCTCGGTGAGTTCAGCGGTATCGAGGAGGGCCAGCCGGTGCAGCGCACCGGCGAGGTGCTGTCGGTCCCGGTCGGCGAGGGCTACCTCGGCCGCGTCGTGGACCCGCTGGGCAAGCCGATCGACGGTCTCGGCGAGATCGCTTCCGAGGCCACCCGCGCGCTCGAGCTGCAGGCGCCCACGGTCATGGACCGCAAGTCGGTGCACGAGCCGATGGAGACGGGCTACAAGGCCGTCGACGCGATGACCCCGATCGGCCGCGGCCAGCGTCAGCTGATCATCGGTGACCGGCAGACCGGCAAGACCGCGCTCGGTGTCGACACGATCATCAACCAGCGTGACAACTGGCGTTCGGGCGACCCGGAGAAGCAGGTCCGCTGCATCTACGTCGCCATCGGCCAGAAGGGCTCCACCATCGCGTCCGTACGCGGTGCGCTGGAGGAGGCCGGTGCCCTGGAGTACACGACGATCGTCGCGGCTCCCGCGTCGGACCCGGCGGGCTTCAAGTACCTGGCGCCGTACACCGGCTCGGCCATCGGCCAGCACTGGATGTACCAGGGCAAGCACGTCCTGATCGTCTTCGACGACCTGTCCAAGCAGGCCGACGCCTACCGCGCGGTCTCCCTGCTGCTGCGCCGCCCGCCGGGCCGCGAGGCGTACCCGGGCGACGTCTTCTACCTGCACTCCCGGCTCCTGGAGCGCTGCGCGAAGCTCTCCGACGAGATGGGCAAGGGCTCGATGACGGGTCTCCCGATCGTCGAGACCAAGGCGAACGACGTCTCGGCGTTCATCCCGACCAACGTCATCTCCATCACCGACGGCCAGTGCTTCCTGGAGTCCGACCTGTTCAACGCGGGCCAGCGCCCGGCGCTGAACGTCGGTATCTCGGTCTCCCGCGTCGGCGGCTCCGCCCAGCACAAGGCGATGCGGCAGGTGTCCGGCCGACTGAAGCTGGACCTGGCGCAGTACCGCGAGCTGGAGGCGTTCGCCGCGTTCGGCTCCGACCTGGACGACGCCTCGAAGGCGGCGCTCGCCCGCGGTCAGCGGATGATGGAGCTGGTGAAGCAGGACCAGTACGCGCCGTTCTCCACCGAGGACGAGATCGTGGCGATCTGGGCCGGCTCCAACGGCAAGATGGACGACGTCCCGGTCGCGGACATCCGCCGCTTCGAGCGGGAGATGCTCGACACGCTGCACCGTGAGCACAAGTCGCTGCTCACGAGCATCGTCGAGGGCGGCAAGATGTCCGACGACACGATCCAGTCGCTCAGCGACGCCGTGGACTCCTTCAAGAAGCAGTTCGAGACCTCGGACGGCAAGCTGCTGGGCGAGGGCTGAGCATGGGTGCCCAGACCCGGGTCTACAAGCGGCGGATCAAGTCCGTCACTGCGACCAAGAAGATCACCAAGGCGATGGAGATGATCGCCGCCTCGCGCATCGTCAAGGCGCAGCGCAGGGTGGCGGCCTCCGAGCCGTACGCGACGGAGCTGACGCGCGCCGTCACGGCGGTGGCCTACGGCTCGAACACCGAGCACTGGCTCACCACCGAGGTGGAGCGCCCGACCCGGGCCGCGGTGCTGCTCGTCACGAGCGACCGCGGACTGGCCGGCGGTTACAACTCCAACGCCATCAAGCAGGCGGAGTTGCTGACCAACCGGCTGATCGGTGAGGGCAAGGAGGTCCTGCACTACGTCGTCGGCCGCAAGGGCGTGGCGTACTACGGCTTCCGCGACCGCCCCGTGCAGGAGTCCTGGACCGGCTTCACGGACAGCCCGTCGTACGGCGACGCCAAGGAGGTCGCGGCCCCGCTGATCGAGGCGATCAAGGCGGAGACCGCGCAGGGCGGCGTGGACGAACTGCACATCGTCTACACCGAGTTCCACTCGATGATGACGCAGAGCGCGGTGGACCAGCGGATGCTGCCGCTGACGTTCACCAAGTCCGCGGAGGACTCGGCCGAGGTGCTCCAGCGCGGCAAGGAGATCCTGCCGCTGTACGACTTCGAGCCGTCCGCCGACGACGTACTCGACGCGCTGCTCCCGCGGTACGTCGAGAGCCGCATCTACAACGCGCTGCTCCAGTCGGCCGCCTCCAAGCACGCCGCCACCCGGCGTGCGATGAAGTCGGCGACGGACAACGCCGAAGAGCTCATCAAGTCGCTCACGCGGCTTGCCAACGCGGCCCGACAGGCCGACATCACCCAGGAAATCAGCGAGATCGTCGGCGGTGCCAGCGCGCTGGCCGACGCTTCCGCGGGGAGTGACAGGTAAACATGACTACCTCTGTTGAGACGGCCCCAGAGGTCGTCGGCGCGACGGGCCGCGTCGCGCGTGTCATCGGCCCGGTGGTCGACGTGGAGTTCCCCGTCGACGCGATGCCCGAGATCTACAACGCGCTGACGGTCGAGGTCGCGGACCCGGCCAAGGCCGGTGAGAAGAAGATCCTCACCATGGAGGTCGCGCAGCACCTCGGTGAGGGCGTCGTCCGCGCGATCGGCATGGAGCCGACCGACGGCCTCGTCCGCCAGGCCCCCGTGACCGACACCGGCAAGGGCATCACCGTGCCCGTCGGCGACGTCACCAAGGGCCGGGTGTTCAACACCCTCGGCAAGATCCTCAACGACCCGGAGGCCGAGTCCGAGGTCACCGAGCGCTGGCCGATCCACCGCCAGGCCCCGGCCTTCGACCAGCTCGAGTCGAAGACCGAGATGTTCGAGACCGGCCTGAAGGTCGTCGACCTGCTGACCCCGTACGTCAAGGGCGGCAAGATCGGCCTCTTCGGCGGCGCGGGTGTGGGCAAGACCGTCCTCATCCAGGAAATGATCATGCGTGTGGCCAAGCTGCACGAGGGCGTTTCCGTGTTCGCCGGTGTCGGTGAGCGCACCCGTGAGGGCAACGACCTCATCGACGAGATGACGGACTCCGGGGTGCTGCCCCAGACCGCGCTCGTCTTCGGTCAGATGGACGAGCCGCCGGGCACCCGGCTGCGCGTCGCGCTGGCCGGTCTGACCATGGCGGAGTACTTCCGCGATGTGCAGAAGCAGGACGTGCTGTTCTTCATCGACAACATCTTCCGCTTCACGCAGGCCGGTTCCGAGGTCTCCACGCTGCTCGGCCGCATGCCCTCCGCGGTGGGCTACCAGCCGAACCTCGCGGACGAGATGGGCATCCTCCAGGAGCGCATCACCTCGACCCGTGGCCACTCGATCACCTCGATGCAGGCGATCTACGTGCCCGCGGACGACCTCACCGACCCGGCGCCGGCGACCACGTTCGCCCACCTCGACGCCACCACGGTGCTGTCGCGTCCGATCTCCGAGAAGGGCATCTACCCGGCGGTCGACCCGCTGGACTCGACGTCCCGGATTCTGGACCCCCGTTACATCTCGCAGGACCACTACCAGTGCGCCTCGCGCATCAAGGGAATCCTGCAGAAGTACAAGGACCTCCAGGACATCATCGCCATTCTCGGCATGGACGAGCTGGGCGAGGACGACAAGCTGGTCGTGTACCGCGCCCGCCGTATCGAGCGCTTCCTGTCGCAGAACACGCACGCGGCGAAGCAGTTCACCGGTCTGGACGGGTCGGACGTGCCGCTGGACGAGTCGATCGCCGCGTTCAACGCGATCGCCGACGGCGACTACGACCACTTCCCGGAGCAGGCGTTCTTCATGTGCGGTGGCCTGGACGACCTCAAGGCCAAGGCCAAGGAGCTGGGCGTCTCCTGACGCGTACGCCCCGCGGCGGGGGCGGGTCCTTTGGACCGCCCCCGCCCGCACCCCCTATTCTTTTCCCCATCCCAGTCTGAGGAGCCACAGTGGCTGAGCTGCACGTCGAGTTGGTCGCCGCGGACCGCAAGGTCTGGTCGGGAAAGGCCAGCCTGGTCATCGCGCGGACCACGTCGGGCGACATCGGCGTCATGCCCGGTCACCAGCCGCTGCTCGGTGTCCTGGAGACGGGCTCGATCACCATCCGTACGACGGGTGAGAGCGGCGAGGGCACGGTGGTCGCCGCCGTGCACGGCGGGTTCATCTCGTTCTCCGACGACAAGCTGTCGCTGCTCGCGGAGATCGCGGAGCTGTCCGACGAGATCGACGTGCAGCGTGCCGAGCGCGCGCTGGAGCGCGCCAAGTCGGACGCGGACGCCGCGGCGGAACGGCGCGCGGACGTACGTCTGCGCGCGGTGGCGGGTGCCCACTGACGCGGGGACCCGAGGACGACACCCTCAGCCGCGGACCGCACTGGACTCCTCCAGGGCGGTCCGCGGCTGAAGGCATACAGGTGCGGTGGGCGTGCGACGGGGTCGCACGACCGGGGACGGAGCGGGGAGGTCGGTGAAGATGGTCCTCGCACTGCTGGTGTGCGGCGCGGTCGTGCTGCTGGTGCTGGTGGGGCTGTTCGTCTTCGGGTTGCGCAGGAGACTGCTCCAGCGCTCGGGCGGCACGTTCGACTGCTCGCTGCGCTGGGACGTCCCCGACACCGGTGACGCCGAGCCGGACGGCAAGGGCTGGGTCTACGGCGTCGCCCGCTACAACGGGGACCGCGTCGACTGGTTCCGCGTGTTCTCGTACGCGCCCCGGCCGCGTCGCGCCATGGAGCGCGGCGCCATCGAGGTGCTGGCCCGCCGGATGCCCACCGGCGAGGAGGAGCTGGCGCTGCTCTCCGGCCAGGTGGTGCTGGCCTGTTCGCTGGGCGGCGTACGCGTCGAGCTGGCGATGAGCGAGGACGCGCTGACCGGCTTCCTGGCGTGGCTGGAGGCGGCCCCTCCGGGGCAGCGCGTCAACGTGGCGTAACGGTACGCCAGTCGTACGGGTGACCCCTCCGAGGTGGCCGTGGGCCGCCCCGCCAGCGGCGGTCCGTACGCGCCGCCGTGCGTCTCCGTACGGGCCCGCTGCCGTACGCCCCGGCGCGTACGCCCCGTACCCCGCCTGGTCCGGGCCGCCCCGGAAACGCGTCGCGCGCGAAACCGGGAGTGCGGACTCCGGCTTCGCGCGCGGGGGCCGGGGAGGAGGGAGGCGGTCCCGCCTCCCCGGCGGTTTCTCGGGTTTCCGACGCGGTGCTGCTGCTGTGCGGTGCGCTGCCACTGTGCGGTGCTGCCGTACGGTGCGCCGCCGCTGTGCGGGTGCGTGGTCCCGGCGGACGTGCCGCCGGGACCGGTCCGTCAGAGGTTGCTGTCGACCGCGGTCACCAGCTCGCCGTCGGCGGTGTCACCGCTGAAGTCCCAGAAGAACGCGCCTCCCAGGCCCTGCTCCTTGGCCCAGCCCATCTTGTTCTTGATGGTCTCCGGGGTGTCGTAGCTCCACCACTGGTCGCCGCAGTGCGCGTACGCGGTGCCGCCGATGGTGCCGTTGGCGGGGCAGCGGTCCTTGAGGACCTTGTAGTCGTCGATGCCGGGCTCGTACTTGCCGGGCGCCGGGCCGGTGGCGGTGCCGCCGGGCTCCGCCTGGCTGACGCCGGTCCAGCCGCGACCGTAGAAGCCGATGCCGAGCAGCAGCTTGTTGGAGGCGACGCCCTTGTCCTTGAGCTTCTTGATGGCGGCGTCGGAGTTGAAGCCGTCCTTCGGGATGCCGTCGTACGAGGTGAGCGGCGAGTGCGGAGCCGTCGGGCCCTGGGCGTCGAAGGCGCCGAAGAAGTCGTACGTCATCACGTTGTACCAGTCGACGTACTCCGAGGCGGCCGCGTAGTCCGCCTTGTCGATGCGGCCGTCGTCCGAGGCGTCGGCGGTGATGGCGGCGGTCACCAGCTGGTCACCGAACTTGCCGCGGAACGCCTTCATCATGTCCGTGAGGACGCCGGGGCCGCTGGTGTCACAGCTCAGACCGCAGGCGTTGGGGTACTCCCAGTCCAGGTCGATGCCGTCGAACAGGCCCTTCCAGCGCTCGTCGTTGACGAGGTTGTAGCAGGAGTCCGCGAACGCCTCCGGGTTCTTCATGGCGTCGCCGAAGCCGCCGGACCAGGTCCAGCCGCCGAAGGACCACAGCACCTTGAGGTCCGGGTTCTCCTTCTTCAGCTTCAGCAGCTGGTTGAAGTTGCCGCGCACGGGCTGGTCCCAGGCGTCGGCCTGGCCGTCGACGCTCTGGTCGGCGGTGTACGACTTCTCGATGGCCGCGAACGAGTCGCCCATCGTGCACTTGCCGCCCTGGACGTTGCCGAAGGAGTAGTTGATGTGCGTGATCTTGTCGGCGGTGCCGCTGCTGACCAGGTTCTTGACGTGGTAGTTGCGGTCGTAGACGCCCCACTCGGTGAAGTAGCCGAGCTTGACGCCGGAGGCCATGGTCGTGGCCTCGGAGCTGAGCGGGGCCTTCGCGGGCTCCTCGTCCGCCTGGGCGACCGCGCCCACGCCGACGATCACGCCGACGGGCAGCAGCAGTGCGGCGACGATGGCCGTCACCCTGCGTCTGATGCGACGACCTGTGGTTGCAGAACTCAAGGATGCTCCTCGGTTAGGTCCGGAGAACCCGGATGGGGGTCGGGACGGGGACCTGCGCCGCCACGCGAGGTGTGTGGGGCACGCTCGCCGCAGTGTTCGGGAGACTAAGGAGGTCTGGACCAGTGGTCAATAGGTCTGGACCATATCCACGCCTTAAGGGAACCTGAGGTCACCGCGCCGCGACCCCCGCCGCCGCCCGTTCTCAGTCCGGTCCGATCCCCAACTCCTGTGCTAGCACTGCCGCTTGGGTCCTGCTGCGCAACTCCAGCTTGCGCAGCAACCGGCTCACGTGCGTCTTCACCGTCGCCTCCGCCATGTCCAGCCGTTCCGCCACCTCCGCGTTCGACATGCCCTCACCGAGACAACCGAGCACCTGGTGCTCGCGCCGGGTCAGCTCGCCCAGCCCGGCCGGTGCGGACTGCGGCGCGCGTACGGCGCGGGGCCGGGCGAACTCCGCGATCAGCCGACGCGTGACCGCGGGCGCGATCATGCCCTCGCCGCGCGCGACCGTACGGACCGCCTCGATCACCGCGACCGCCTCGCTGTCCTTCAGCAGGAACCCGGCGGCACCGGCCCGGAGCGCCCCGAAGACGTACTCGTCCAGGTCGAACGTCGTCAGCACCAGCACGTCCGCCAGCCCCTCCGCCGCCACCAGGCGGGTGGCGGAGACGCCGTCGAGCCGCGGCATCTGTATGTCCATCAGCACGACGTCCGGGCGCAGCTCGCGGGCGAGGCGCACCGCCTCCTCGCCGTCCGACGCCTCCCCGACCACCTCGATGTCGCCCGCGCCGCGCAGGATCAGCAGCAGCCCGGCCCGTACGGCCCGCTGGTCCTCGGCCACCACCACCCGGATCGGCCGCGCCGACTCGTCGTCCACTCCCACTCCCGTACCTCCGTCGTCGTGCCGCTGGCCCGCGTGCCGTCCCCGACTACGGCTCCGCCAGGGGCAGTTCGGCCCGCACCTCCCAGTGCGCGCCGCCGTACGCCGCGTCCGCCGGACCGGCCGACAGCGTCCCGCGCAGCAGCTCCACCCGCTCCCGCATCCCCACCAGGCCCGCGCCCGAGCCGGGCGCGCGCGGCCCCGCGGGTACGGCGGCGCCGCCGAGCGGGCTCGTGACGCGGACGACGAGGGGGCCGCCGTCCCCGTCCGGCAGGGTGAGACGCACGGTGACGGCGCCGGGGGAGGCGTGCTTGAGCGCGTTCGTCAGGGACTCCTGCACCACGCGGTACGCGGCCAGCTCCACGGGCGTGGGCAGGGAGCGCGGGCCGTCGCCCCCGTCGTCCGCGCCGACGCGCTCGTCGACCAGGGTGAACGTGAAGCCCGGCGCCGCCGTCCCGCGGGCGCGTGTGAGCAGCGCGTCCAGGCCGTCCAGCGTGGGGGAGGCGACGGCCGCCGCGTCCTCCGGGCCCTCCGCCGCCCGCAGCAGGCCGATGAGGCGGCGCATCTCGGTGAGGCCCTGCACACTGTTCTCGCGGATGACGCCGAGCGCGTCGCGCGTCGCCGACGGGTCGCCGTGGCCCTCGGGGCCCTCGGGGAGGGACAGGGCGGCCGTGGAGTGGATGGCGATGGCGGACAGGTGGTTGGCGACCATGTCGTGCAACTCCCGTGCCATGCGGGCCCGTTCGGCGTTCACCGCCTGCGTGCGGTCCATCTCGGCGAGCAACGCGGTCTGTTCGGCCCGCAACCGCTCGGCAGCCGCCTCGTCGCGGTGGTCGCGGACGATCACGCCGGTGAACGCCGGCGCCACGGTGATCAGTCCGACGCTGAGGCCGAGCAGCAGCGAGTCGGCGCTGCGGAGGATCACCACCGGCACGAACGTCGACACCAGCGTCACGGACAGGGTCGCGAGCGGCAGACGGCGCGCGAACGGGCGCTCGGCGTAGACCACCCCGGCGTAGATCAGGTCCGTGAACATCAGCACGGTCGGCACCAGCGTGCCCACCGTGGAGTCCGCCACCAGCGCGGCCGTGCCCACGGCCAGGGCCGCGCGCGGAGCCGTGCGGCGCAGCAGCTCGGCGGCGGAGATCACCGCCAGCGGTACGAGCGCGACCCACCCCGGCAGGTGCACGTCCGGCCAGTCGCCCTGGAGCCCCACGGCCCACGCGAACACGCCGCCGACGAGCCCGGTGCCCGCGATGAGGAAGTCGTCGCGCTCCGGGCGGAACCACCGGGGCGCGCGCGGGAACCGTCGGGGGAGGGACGGGCGGCGCGGGGGAGGCATGCGTCCATCACAGCACGCGGCGCCCGCCCGCCGCGTCGGCTCGCGGGCGTACATCGAAGGATGCAGCGCGGGATCGTCGCTGGTGACGACGTGGTGGCGGTGCGTACGCGGGAAGCTGGTACCAGCCGCGGGGGCAGCCCGTCGGCACCCGCCCCCGACCCGTCGGGACGGCGGGGGACGGGACCGTACGAGAGGAGCCGTCATCGTGCTCGTCGCCTTGATCCTCGCCTGCGAGATCGCCTTCTGGGTGCTGCTCGCCGCCGGACTGGGGCTGCGCTACCTCGCGCGGATGCCGCGCACGGGAGCCGCCGTCCTGCTGTGCGAGCCGCTGCTGGAGCTGGTGCTGCTCGTCGTCACGGCGATGGACCTGAAGAACGGGGCGGAGCCCGACTGGAAGCACGGTCTCGCCGCCGTCTACATCGGTTTCACCGCCACCCACGGTCACTACATGATCCGGTGGGCCGACGGCCACTTCGCGCACCGCTTCGCGGGCGGGCCGCCGCCGGTCACCCGGCCCAAGTACGGCAGGGGGCGCACCGTCCACGAGTGGAAGATGTCGCTCCGCGCGATAGGCGCGGCCGCCATCGCCGCCGCCCTGCTCCAGGCCGCCGTCTGGTACGTGGACGACGCGGGGCAGACGGAGTCGCTGCGCGCCTGGCAGGTCAAGATGGGCTTCGTCGTGGTCATCAGCCTGGTGATCGCGGTCAGTTACACGCTCTGGCCGAAGGAGGACCCGCAGGCGGAGGTGCGCGACGACCTGCGCGAGGAGATGCGCCGCGAGGTGCGTGCGGAGGTCCTGGCGGAGGAGCGGGCCGCGGCGGCGCGCGACCCGGAGCACGACCGGATCGGTCGGTGACGGGCCGGACGCCGGGGGCGTCCCCGGTGCAGTGCTGGGGCGGGCGTCGCGCGCACGCGGGGCGCCCGCCGGGGTCAGCGGTTCTCGCCGGGCACCCAGAGGACGTCCCCGACCTCCTTGTTCGCCGAGCGGGCGAGGATGAACAGCAGGTCGGAGAGGCGGTTGAGATACGTCGCCGTCAGCGGGTTCATCAGCTCGCCGTGCTCCGCGAGCGCCGCCCACGTCGAGCGCTCGGCACGGCGTACGACGGTGCACGCCTGGTGCAGCAGTGCCGCACCCGGTGTGCCTCCCGGGAGGATGAAGCTGCGCAGCTTCTCCAGCTCCGCGAGGAAGGTGTCGCAGTCCGCCTCCAGCTTGTCGACGTAGCCCTGCTCGACGCGCAGCGGCGGGAACTCCGGGTCCTCGGCCACCGGGGTGGCCAGGTCGGCGCCCACGTCGAACAGGTCGTTCTGCACCCGGACGAGCACCGCCCGGACCTCGTCGGGAAGGTCGCCCAGGGCGATCGCGACGCCGATGGCGGCGTTGGCCTCGTTCGCGTCGGCGTACGCGCCGATGCGGGGGTCCGTCTTGGCGGTGCGGCTCATGTCGCCGAGCGCGGTGGTGCCGTCGTCGCCGGTGCGGGTGTAGATGCGCGTCAGGTTGACCATGCGCAGAGCGTAGCTCGTGGGTTCCGCCCGGCCGACGGCGTCACGCGCCTGCCCGGCGGAAGACGCGGGTCCCGAGGGTGAGGGAGACGGCGGCGAGTAGCAGCCCGACGCCCGCGCCCAGCGCCATGGTGCCGCCGTACTCGCCGACGAACCCCGCCCGTACGGCGTCCACGAGATAGCGGAACGGGACGAAGTGCGAGACCACGTCCAACCAGTGGGGCGCGAGTGACATCGGCAGCAGGATGCCGGAGAGGAGCATGGCGGGCAGGTTCACGGAGTTGATGACGGGGGCGAACTCCTGCGGGGTGTTGACGCGCATGGCCAGCGCGTACGACAGCGACGCGAGCGACATCGCCAGTACGCACACGAAGAGGCAGCCGACGACGACGCCGAGCACCGGTGCGCGGAGCCCGAAGGCGACACCGGCGGCGACCAGCATCAGCGACTGCACGAGGAGCTGGAGGGCGTCCCGCAACAGGCGTCCCAGCAGCAGCGCGAGGCGGCTCACGGGAGTCACCCGCATCCGTTCCACCACGCCGTACTGCTTCTCCATGATGATGCCGAAGCCCGCGAACGCCGAGCTGAACAGGCCGAGTTGGATGAGCAGCCCGGGGATCAGGGTCTGCCACGAGTCGCCCTTGCCGCCCAGCGGTACGTCCCGGAGCAGGGGACCGAAGAACACCAGGAACAGCATCGGCTGGAGCAGCCCGAAGACCAGGGAGACGCGTGAGCGGAGCGTCTGCCGCAGATAGCGGCCGAAGATGATGCCGGTGTCGGTGAGCAACCGGTCGGGGTGGGTCATGGTGTGCCTCCTCAGACCGCGAGCGGAGCGTCGTCGTCCCGCGCGCCGGTGCCGCGCCCGGTGATGGCGATGAAGGTGTCCTGGAGCGTGGCGTCGGGGGAGCCTCCGTACGCGCGTTTCAGCGCGTCCGCGGTGCCCTCCGCGACGATCAGACCGTCGTCGACGATCACCAGGCGGTCGGCCAGGGCGTCGGCCTCGTCCAGGTAGTGCGTGGTGAGGAAGATGGTCATGCCCCGCTCCGCGCGCAGTCGCCGCACCAGGTCCCACAGGTCGGCGCGGCTGGCGGGGTCGAGCCCGGTGGTCGGCTCGTCCAGGAAGAGGATGCGGGGCTGGTGCGTGAGGCCCATCGCGATGTCGAGGCGCCGCCGTTGCCCGCCGGACAGCGCCGAGCACTTCCGCCCGAGCAGTTCGGTGAGCCCCAGCTCGGCGGCCAACTCCTCGGTACGGGCGCGGGCTTCGGCCTTGGACAGCCGGTAGAAGCGGCCCTGCGTGGTGAGTTCCTCGTGGACGGAGATGTGCGGGTCGACGCCGCCGGACTGCGCCACGTAACCGATCCGCGCCCGTACGCCGCCGGGGTCGGTGGCCAGCTCGCACCCGGCGACGGTCGCGGTGCCGCCGGTCGGCGGGAGGAGGGTGGTGAGCATGCGGAGGGTGGTGGTCTTCCCGGCGCCGTTGGGCCCGAGGAAACCGAGGATCTCGCCGTCCCGGACGGTGAGGTCGATACCGCGGACGGCTTCGACGGGCCCGGCCTTGGTGTCGAAGGTACGGGTGAGCCCGGTGGTGCTGATGGCGGGGACGCCGCTGGCGTCGTCGTCTCGCGGTGGAGCTGGCGAAGGTGACATGACAGCCAGAGAAGCAGAGCGATTCAAAGTTTGCAACGACTATAAAAATCAGCGCGCTCTACGATAGGATGGCCCCATGACGGGCCTCAGGGAGCGGAAGAAGCAGCAGACGCGCCGGCTCATCTCGGACATCGCGACGGGCCTCTTCCTGGAACGCGGCTTCGACGAGGTGACCATCGCCGAGATCGCGGAGGCGGCGGACGTCTCCGTCGCCACGGTCTACAACTACTTCCCGGCGAAGGAGGACCTGTTCTTCGACCGGGAGGAGGAGACCGTCGACCGGTACAGCCGCTTCGTACGGGAGCGCGCCCCCGGCCAGTCCGCCGCCCACGCGATCCTGGAGCGGATGCGCGCCGAGGTGGAGGAGTGCAGCCCCGTGCTCGGGCTCGCGGACGGCTTCGACCGGTTCCTGCTCGTCATGCGCCGGTCGACCGCCCTGATGGCCCGGCTGTCCCTGATGCACTACCGCATCAGCGCCGCCCTCGCCGCCACCCTCCGCGAGGAGAGCGGCGCCGAACCGGACGACCCCACGCCGGAGTTGGTCGCGGAACAGCTGATGGGCCTGCACAACGCGGTCGTGGGCGGCGCCGGGCGCGGCACGTTCACCGGGCTGCCGCCGGAGGAGATCGCCGCGCGGATGCTCGTACGACTCGACGCGTACGAGGCGCTGCTGAGCGACGAGGTCCTCAACTACGCGCCGCGCCGGCCGTCTTGAGCGCGTCGCCCGTACGGGTCGCCGCGCGCGTCCGGTCGCGTCCGGGCGGCCGGTGGCGCGGGTCGAGCGGGAGTTCGGAACGCGGGCGGAATGAGCACCAACGCCACGGATCGGACGCCCGCCGGTGTGACGTCCGCCATGTGAGACGTGATGCGTGTCTCTTCGCGCTCCATGGGCGCTTGCCAAAGCGCTAAAGTCCGCTCCACGCAACGTTCGGGAAAGGTGGATGTCGTGGCGAAGAAACTCGCCGTCATCGGAGCCGGGCTGATGGGTTCCGGTATCGCGCAGGTCTCGGCCCAGGCGGGCTGGGACGTGGTCCTCCGCGATGTGACCGACGAGGCACTCACGCGCGGCACCGACGGAATCAAGGCGTCCTTCGACAAATTCGTCGGCAAGGGCAAGCTGGCGGCCGAGGACGCCGCCGCGGCACTCGCCCGTATCAGCACCACCACCGAACTGGAAGCCGCCGCCGACGCCGATGTGGTGGTCGAGGCGGTCTTCGAGAAGATCGAGGTCAAGCGGGAGATCTTCGCCACGCTCGACCGTCTGGTGAAGGACGAGACGATCCTCGCCTCCAACACCAGCGCCATCCCGATCACCAAGATCGCGGCGGCGACACGGCGCCCGGAGCGCGTCGTGGGCACCCACTTCTTCTCGCCCGTACCGATGATGGGGCTGTGCGAGCTCGTACGGGGCCACAAGACCAGCGACGAAACCCTCGCCGCGGCCCGTGAGTTCGCCGAGTCCACCGGCAAGACCTGCATCGTCGTCAACCGCGACGTCGCGGGCTTCGTCACCACCCGGCTCATCGCCGCGCTCGTCGTCGAGGCGGCGAAGCTGGCCGAGTCCGGCGTCGCGTCGGCGGAGGACATCGACATCGCCTGCAAGCTCGGATTCGGGCACGCCATGGGCCCGTTGGCCACGGCGGACCTGACGGGCGTCGACATCCTGCTGCACGCCGCGGAGAACATCTACACGGAGTCGCAGGACGAGAAGTTCGCGCCGCCGGAGCAGATGCGCCGCATGGTCGACGCCGGTGATATCGGCCGCAAGAGCGGTCAGGGCTTCTACCGGTACTGACCCTTCCCCGCGTCGACCGTGATTGACGGGGAAGGCGCGGGAATACGGGAACACGGTTCGGTGCGACTCACTCGCAGGGGTGAATTCGGGACCGTTCCGGGCACAGACGGCAACTTCGCTGCCCGTCGGGCAGTCAGTTGTGGTGAGACATTCAGACGTAAAGGCCGACGCGCGCATTCGATATTCCGGGGAGCGGTTATGCACATCACGGGCGACCACGCGGCGCTGGTCGTCGGAGGCCGACTCGACGTCCGTAACGCAGCGGACGCCCGTACGGCTCTGCACACCGCGGTGGACGCGGGATGCGGCGACCTCGTACTGGACCTGGCGGAGCTGGACTCCTGGGACGCGACCGGGCTCGGCGTGATCATGGGCGCGCACCGGCGCGCGGGCCGCTGCGGCCGGAGACTCGTCCTGCGGGACGTACCGCCGCAGATGCAGCGGCTGTTGGTGGCCACCCGGCTGCACCGCATCCTCGCGATCGAGGGCGGGTCGGCCGGTTATCCGGCCGTCGCCCCCGCCGCCTCGGCGCCCGCGGACGCCGTGCACTCCGGACAGGTGCAGATCCTCACCAAGCCGTGACGTACGGGCGCGTGCCCCCGCCCCCACCCCTCCGGGATACTCTGCTGCGGAACGTGGTGTGCTGCCGATAACGCGTCTTGGGGGCGGAGGTCATGGTTCAGCACGAGAGTGAGCAGCCCGCGGGCGCGGAGCCGCAGGAGCACGGTGGCGAGTCGCCTGTCCGTACTGTCCGACTGATAGCGGGCGAGGACCTGCTGACGCTCAACCCCGTGGACGGCAGCGAGATCGAGCCGTGCCCGCCCAACCTGCGGCCCGGCCCGCTGCGCAAGCGCCCGCCGGAGGACCGGCCCGGCCAGTCGCGGCCCGGCCACGCGCTGAGCGGCGCCGCCGCCGTCACCTCCGGGCGCCCGCCGCTGCTGGAGCGCGAGGAGGAGCGCGAGCGGCTGACCGCGCTGCTGTCGCAGGGCCGTTCCGTACGGGTCACCGGCCCCTCAGGCTCCGGCCGCAGCGTCCTGCTGGACGCCGTCGCGGACGACGTCGCAGAGGTGGCCCCCGACGGCGTCGTGCGGTTGAACGGTCACCGGCGCACCGTGGACGACCTGCTACACGCCCTCTTCGCGGCCGTCTACGACGCGCCCTCGATACGCCCCGACCGCGAGCAGCTCCAGGAGGCGCTGGGCACCGTCGGCGCGATCGTCCTGCTGGACGACCTGGAGTTCGGGGGCGCAGCCCTCGACGAACTCCTCGACACCACCCCCGAATGCGCCTTCCTCGTCGCGGCCACCCCCGAGGTCGCCGCGCCCTCGCCGGAGTCCAGGCTGGAGGAGATCTTCCTCGCCGGGCTCAGCCGCACCGCGTGCCTGGAGCTGCTGGAGCACACCGCCCGGCGGCAGTTGGCCGACGACGAGTCGGACTGGGCGGGCGACCTCTGGTTCGGCAGCGAGGGGCGCCCGCAGACCTTCGTGCAGGCGGGTGCGCTGCTGCGGCAGCGCGGTACGGCCCCGGGCGGCCCCGTCGTCCCGCAGCTGCCGACGCCCGACGCGCGGAGCAGCGCGTACGGCCTCGCCGCCGTCGTCGCCACCGGGCTGTCGGCCGCCGCCCAGGAGACGTTGCGGTTCGCCGTCGCCCTCGGCGGCGGGCTGCCGCACCCCGCGCACCTGCCCGCGCTCGTCGGTGATCCGCAGGCGGACGACGCGCTCGCCGAGTTGGCCGCCTCCGGGCTGGCCAGCTCGGCCGGTGCCCACCGTCGGCTGGCGGCCGGGGTGACCGCGGAGCTGGCGGCGGCCGGGTACGACGAGGGCGCGGGGGCGCGCGTACGGGCCGCCGCGCAGCACTACGGCTGGTGGGTGGCCCATCCCTCGGTGACGCCGGAGAGCGCGGTCGCCGAGTCGGAGACGATCGTGGCGGCGCTCCAGGGGGCGCAGCGCGGCGGGCGGCCGAGCGTGGCCGTGCTGCTGGCGCACTCGGCGGCCCCGGCGCTCGCCGCGGGCCTGCACTGGGGCGCCTGGGAACGGGTGCTGCGGGGCGGCCAGGAGGCGGCGCGCAAGTCCGGTGAGGTGGCCGAAGAGGCGTACTTCCACCACGAGTTGGGCGTCCTCGCGTTGTGCGGGGGGAATCCGGAGCGGGCGGCGACGGAGCTGGAGGCGTCGATAGCGCTGCGCCGCGTCCTCGCGGACCAGCGCGGTACGGTCGCGGGCCGCCGCGCGCTGGCCCTCGTGACGGACCGGCTCCAGGCGGCGTCCGCCGCCCACCCGCCGAACGCGGCACCGGTCGCGGGTCCTGTCGGCGGCGCGGGAGCGGCCTCCGCCGCCTCCGCCGTGGACGCCTTCGGGAACGGGCGCCCCACCCCCGCCGCGCCCCCCGCGTCCGGCCCGGCCGCCGGACCCGTCCCGCACCCCGCCGCCCCCGCCGCTCCCGCGCCGGAGGCCGCGTCCACCCCCGCCGTACCGGCGTCCGGGGCGGGCCCGGCGCGCGGCGTACGGGCGCCCGGCGTGGCGGACACCGCCGCCGAACCGCGTACGGACCGGACGCCGGCGGCGCCGGTGCCGTCGTTCGGCGCGACAGCCGCGCGGGCGGACGACCTCGACACGGTGGTCTCCCGCTCGCACGCCCCGAACGCGCCCGCGAACCCCGACGGGAACGGGAGCAGAACGGGCTCCCACAGACTCGCGGCGCGTACGACCCGCCGGAACGTGTACGCCGCCGGTGCCGGCGCGCTGATGGCCCTCGCGCTGGGCACGGTCGTTACGGTGAACACCGTCTCGGACGGCACCAAGGGCTCGTCGGACTCGGTGAAGCCCGACCGTACGTCGTCGCAGCCGGACGAGTCGGACGACGTCGGCGACGACACGGACGAGGCCGCGTCGGACACGCCCGCGGGCGCGGGGAAGGGCAAGGGCGAGGACAAGGACGGGAAGAAGGACGGCCGTTCGCCCTCCGACTCGGAGTCCTCCGACCCCGGTCGACCGGGGTCCGGGGACGAGTCGTCGTCGGGTTCGTCGCCCGACCGGCCCTCGCCGACGCGGAGTTCGTCCCGGCCGCCGTCCACGCCGGACGACCCGACGACGCCCCCGGACGATCCGACGACACCGCCCGAGGACGACCCGACCACCCCGCCCGAGGACGATCCCACGACGCCCCCGGAGGACGACCCGACCACCCCGCCCGGGGACGACCCGACGACGCCCCCGGAGGGCACGCCGTCGGAGACGGACAGCGGTACGCCCGGGGGCGCTGGGGAGTCGGCCCGCGCGTAGCGACGCGGGCGGGCGGCCGGGGCCCGTACGGGCTCAGAACAGGCGGAGCTTGTCGTCGTCGATGCCGCGCAGCGCGTTGTAGTCCAGCGTCACGCAGGCGATGTCGCGGTCCGTCGCGAGCACCCGCGCCTGCGGCTTGATCTCCTGCGCGGCGAACACGCCCTTGACCGGGGCGAGTCGAGGATCGCGGTTGAGCAGCTCCAGATAGCGCGTCAGCTGCTCCACGCCGTCGATCTCGCCGCGCCGCTTGATCTCGATCGCGATCGTCGTGCCGTCCGCGTCGCGCCCGAGGATGTCCACCGGCCCGATCGCCGTGGGGTATTCACGCCGGATCAGCGACCAGCCGTCGCCGAGGGTCTCCATGCGGTCCGCGAGCAGCTCCTGGAGGTGTGCCTCCACGCCGTCCTTGATCAGCCCGGGGTCCACGCCCAACTCGTGCGAGGAGTCGTGCAGGATCTCCTCCATCGTGATGATGAGCTTCTCCCCGCCCTTGTTCTCCACCGTCCACACGGCTCCGCCGTCCGACGTGGCCTCCTTGACGGAGCAGGGCGGGGACATCCAGTTGAGCGGCTTGTACGCGCGGTCGTCCGCGTGCACGGAGACCGATCCGTCGGCCTTGACGAGGATGAGGCGCGGGGCCGAGGGGAGATGGGCGGTGAGCCGGCCCGCGTAGTCGACTGAGCAGCGGGCGATGACGAGTCGCATGGTCGGTCACGCTACTCGACGGGACGTCCGGGAGGCGATTCGGGGCGCGGAGCACCGCAGTTGGGCCGCCGTACGGCCGTGGTGGCGGCGGTTCGGGGGAGTCGTCCAGGCGTGTTCGGGCCGTGCTGACGAATGGCTTGTTGTATACGGCGTCACCTGTTGGCATTCGCGCGCTCAGGCTTACGCTACGCAGCGGGGGCGTCGCCGTCCGGAACTGCGTGACCCGGGTGGGGTCCCTGTCACGTCCGTGAGACCCCGGGCCCCGGGGTCGCGAGAGGAGTACTCATGTCGCTCGACGTCTCACCGGCCCTCCTCGAACAGGCCGAGCGAGGTGACGTCGATGAAGCCGACTTCGTCGACTGCGTCCGTACTTCCCTGCCCTTCGCATGGGAGATGATCAGTTCGCTGGTGACGCAACTTCAGGTGGACGGCGGTCAGTTCGCCGACAACCAGACACCTCCGCCGAACGAGCAGGCGCGCGGCCAGCTGCTACGGGCGCTGGCCAGCGACGCGATACGCGGCGCGCTGGAACGTCACTTCGGCGTCCGGCTCGCCTTCCAGAACTGCCACCGCGTGGCCGTCTTCCCGTTGGACGCCTCGGTGGACGACCGGCTGGCCAAGTTCACCTCGGTGCGCGGCCAGTTGCTCAACCAGTCACCGGAGCTGCGCGACTGCTGACCTGGCCCCACGCGACCGGTCCGGGCCCCGGCGCGGGTGGTCGGGGCCGGGCCGTACGGCGACGTGGGTGCTGCCGCTGCTCAGGGGAGGAGCGGCAGCACCTCGCTGCCGAGTCGCTGCACGTTCGCCTCCGTGGCGGCAAGATCACCCGTACCCTCGACCAGTAGTGCGAAACGACTGATTCCTGTCACCTTCGCCGTCTCCGCCAGCCGGTCCGCGCACAGCCGTGGCGGGCCCACGGGGTGCAGGGAGCAGAGGAGTTCGGTGTAGGCGAGGGGGTCGCGCGGGTTCCGCTCCCGGTCGTCCACCGTGCGGTGCGCGCCCAGTCCCTCGCGCAGCCAGCCGGGCATCGCCTTGGTCAGCGACTCGACGGCCTCGCGGCGGGTGTCCGCCACCTGCGCGACGCCCGCGGAGACATGGAGCGTGGCGGTCTCGGCCACCACGTCCGGATCGAGCCCGGACGCGAGCGCCTCGCGCCGCCACAACCGCGTCATCCCGGCCTTCTCCTCGTTCCCGCAGTGCATGCCGAGCAGCATCGGCAGCCCGCGCCGGGCGGCGAGCCGTACGGTGCCGGGTGAGGTGCACGCGACGACCACGGGTGGGTGGTCGGCCGGGTCGGCGCACCGCTCGGTGGCGCGCGGTACGACGTCCACCGCGCGGAAGTCGTAGCGCGGGACCGTCGTGTCCCCGGCCCCGTCCGTGGCCTCCGCCGCCGTCGCACCGCTGCTTTCGGCCCCGATCCCGGTGGCCCCCGCGCCCGACCCCGCGCCCGCCCCGGCGCCGACGCGCGGCTCGCGGAGCCAGCGCAGCAGCAGGTCCAGGGCCTCCGGGAACCCGTGCTCGTACGCGTCGAGCCCGCCGCCGAACACCTCCAGGTCGATCCACGGCCCGCCCCGGCCCACGCCCAGCGTGAACCGCCCGTCCGACGTGAGGTGCAGCAACGCGGTCTGCTCGCCGAGGGTCACCGGGTGCGTGTTCGGCAGCACGCTGACGGCCGTGCCCACGCCGATGCGGCGGGTGCGGCCGAGGAGCAGCGCGGCGAGTGTCACGGCGGAGGGGCACACGCCGTACGGCACGAAGTGGTGCTCGGCCAGCCACACCGAGTCCAGCCCGGCCGCCTCCGCCTCCTCCGCGGCCCGTACGGCGCGGTGCAGCGCCTCCCCCTGCCCCTGCCCCGGGAACTGCGCGGCCAGTACGAACGCTCCGACTCGCAATGTCATGCGCCTCCTTCGCCCTCCGTGGAAGTCCGCCGGGCTTCCCCGAGGCACTAACGCGTGACACGTGCCAAAGGCACGGGCTGGCATGAAAATCGTTCGATGAGCCCGGTGCGCGCGGTCAGTACGCTGGGGGCACGGCCGTACGCGGCCGGTGAACCGCTCCCGGCCGAACGAGGTGTCCCGTGTCCCCGCGCCGCAACCACCAACGCCGCGGCGGCGGCAGGCCCGCCGCCCGCAGGGACGACGGCGCTGACGGCGGCACCGGCGGCGACCGCTACGGGTTGGAGCGCACGGAGGACTGGGGCGGCGAGGAGTGGGCCGTACGGCAGGTCGGGGGCGGCTCCGGCAAGCACTACCGCTGCCCCGGCTGCGACCAGGAGATCCCGCCCGGCGTCCCGCACGTCGTGGCGTGGCCGCGCGAGGGGCAGGTGGACGACCGGCGGCACTGGCACCGCTCGTGTTGGAACGCGCGCGACCGCCGTGGGGCGCGGCTCCAGCGGTCGCGCAACGCGCCGCGCTACTGAGCGCCCCCGGCGGGGCTTCGGCCCGAAGCGGGTGCCGCGCCCGTACGCCCGTCAGCACGACGCCCGGCGGTTCACCCGCCGGGCGTGCGTACGAACGGGCCCGTACGGTCGCCCCGTTGCCCGGCGACCGTACGAACTCCCTTACACGTCGCGGGTGTTGATCAGCGCCGCCGCCGCGCCGACCGCCACCGCCGTGATCACGGCGAGCACGCCGAGCAGCGGCCAGCCGGAGGCGTTCACCTCGTCGCTCATCGGCACGCCGTAGAGCGTCGCGAGTCCGTTCAGCGGCGAGTAGTCGAGGAGGGCGTCGCGGACGCCCTCCAGGCTCTCGCCGATCATGAACGCGGAAAGGATCGGCGGCAGCAGCACCGCGCCCATCATGGTGGTGATCGCGCCCGCCGAGTGCCGCAGCATCGCGCCGACCGCCAGCGACAGCAGCCCGAGCAGCGCCACGTACAGCCCGGCGCCGACCGTGGCGTCCAGCCACTCGTCGCTGGTGGCGATCAACTCGCCGTTCCGGATGGAGTCGCGTACGGCCTCGCCGACCGGGTCCTCCGGGGAGACGGTCCGGCCGCCGAGCATCGACGACTGGATCATCGCCGTGAGCGTGCACGCCAGCGTCGTCGTCACGAACGCCAGCAGGAAGAAGACCAGCGCCTTCGCCGCCAGCACCCGGCCGCGGCGCGGGCAGGCGGTGAGGGTCGTACGGATCATGCCGGTGCCGTACTCGGACGTGATCACCAGCACGCCCAGCGTGATGACGCAGATCTGGCCGAGCATCAGCCCGAAGAGGCCGCCCGCCAGCAGCGGCATGTCGATGTAGCCGTCGCCCTCGGAGTCCAGACCGACGGCCGTCAGCAGACCGATGCCGACGACCAGCATGAACATGATGCCGAGCGTCCACACCGTGGAGCGCACCGAGCGGATCTTCGTCCACTCCGAGGCGAGGGCGTGCCCGAGGTGGGCGCGGGTGACCGGGATGGGCGAGGAGTACCCGCCGCCGGGCGGCGCGGTGTACGGCGGGTGCGGCGCGTGCCCCGGGGGAGTGGGCACGGGCGAGGGCGGGGGCTGCTGCGCGTACGGCGTGCTCATCGGGCGTCCTCGGTGTGCGGGTCGGCGGGCGGCGGAACGGGCGCGGCGGCGGGCGGCGCCACCGGAGGAGCGGCCGGGGGCCCGGCCGGGGGCGGCGGCCCCCAACCGGCCTGCGGGGGCGCGGCGTACGGGCCGGGCGGCGCGTACCCCCAAGCGCCGTGACCCGGCGGCGCGTGGCCCGGGGCCCCGTACCCCGGAGCGCCGTACCCCGGTGGCGCCATGACGGGCTCCTGGAGCCCGGACCGCTGGTCGACCGTCGAGCGGTAGTCCTCGGCGCCCTGCGTCATCCGCATGTACGCCTCCTCCAACGACGCCTGGTGCGGCGACAGTTCCCACAGCCGTACGTCCGCCCCGTGCGCCAGGTCGCTGATGCGCGGCAGCGGTACGCCCGACACCCGCAGCGCGCCGTCGTCCTCCGTCCGCACCTGCCCGCCCGCCTCGGTCAGCGCCGCGCTCAGCTTCTCGCGCTGCGCGGGGTCCCCCTCGGGCGTACGCACGCGGGCGAAGCCCACCGAGTTCCGCGTGATGAACTCGGTGACGGACGTGTCGGCCATCAACTGCCCCCGCCCGATGACGATCAGGTGGTCGGCGGTCTGCGCCATCTCGCTCATCAGGTGGCTGGAGACGAAGACCGTACGGCCCTCCGCCGCGAGCCCCTTCATCAGGTTCCGCACCCAGAGGATGCCCTCCGGGTCGAGGCCGTTGACCGGTTCGTCGAAGAGGAGCACCTGCGGGTCGCCCAGCAGGGCGGCGGCGATGCCGAGGCGCTGGCCCATGCCGAGGGAGAAGCCCTTGGAACGCTTGCGGCCCACGTCCTGGAGCCCGACGACGCCCAGCACCTCGTCCACCCGGCGGGCGGGGATGCCCGACAGCTGGGCCAGGGACAGCAGGTGGTTCCGCGCGTTGCGGCCGCCGTGCACCGCCTTCGCGTCCAGCAGCGCGCCCACCTGCCTTGGCGCGTTGGGGAGTTGCCTGAAGGTGTGGCCGCCGATGGTGACCTGTCCGGACGAGGGGGTGTCGAGTCCGAGGATCATGCGCATCGTGGTGGACTTGCCGGAGCCGTTCGGCCCCAGGAAGCCGGTGACGGCGCCCGGCCGTACCTGGAAGGACAGGTTGTAGACGGCCGTCTTGGCACCGTAGTGCTTCGTCAGGCCGTACGCCTCGATCATGCCGTCGCCTCTGGACGCGGGTGGCGGGGACGGCGAGTCGCCCCCCTGACAGGGCTTAGGAGGCCGCGGGGCGCGCTTTCGGTTCCCGCCGGGCCCACCGGGGCCGGGCCGACCTCGGGTGCGGCCCCGGGCCCACGGCCCCGTACGGGCGCCGCCCGCGCGTACCGTACGACACGGCTCCGGCGCCCGGGAAGCGTTCTCCCGGGCGCCGGAGCACCGTACCCGACGGTGCGGCGGAGCGTCGCGGACGGCCCCGCCGCCCGCCGCCGACGGCCTTACGCGTCGCGCTTCTTCAGCACCAGGTAACCCGCGACGAGCGACGCGACCACCCACAGGGCCATGATGAACAGCCCGCCCCACGGCCCGTACGGGCGGTCCCCGACGCCGAACTCCCCGCCGCCGCCCGTCTCCACGGTCATGATCATGGTGCCCGCCTGGTCCGGCAGGTAGTGCGCGAACTTCTTCGTCGCGCTCACGCCGCCGAGGATGCCGGAGATGATGAAGAAGAACGGCATCAGCGTGCCGAACGCCAGCATCGGGCTGCGCAGCACGAACGCGACACCCATCGTGAACAGCGCGATCAGCGTCATGTAGAGCCCGCCGCCGATCACCGCGCGCAGCACGTTCGGCTCACCGATCGTCGTGCCGTGGTCGCCGAGCAGCTGCTGGCCGACGAAGAACGTGGTGAAGCTCGTGGCCATGCCGACGACCAGGACGAGCGCGGTCGCCACGAAGATCTTGCAGAACATGAACGTGCCCCGCTGCGGGACGGCGCTCAGCGAACTGCGGATCATGCCGGTGCTGTACTCGTTCGAGACGACGAGCACGCCGAACGCGATCATCGCCAGCTGCCCGAGCGACATCCCGGCGAAGCTGACGTACGTCGCGTCGAACACCGCCTTCTCCGACTCCGCCATGGAGTCGAAGTCGGAGGCGGTGAAGGCGCAGATGAGCGCGGACAGGCCGACCGTGACGACGGCCGCGATCAGCAGCGTCCACAGGGTGGACCTGACGGACCTGACCTTGGTCCATTCCGAGCGGAGGACCCGCGTGGTGTGTGCCATGGCTCAGCGCCCCTCCTTCCAGCCCGTGCCCCACTGCTGCGTCGGCCGGTCACCGCCCGGTGGCTGCGACTGCCCCGGCGCGGGCCCCGGCGGCTGCCCCTGCGCCGCGGTGTGCGCGTGGTACTCGACCGACTCGGCCGTCAGCCGCATGAACGCCTCCTCCAACGACGCGTTCTGCGGGCTCAGTTCGTGCAGCACCACCCGGTGCTGCGCCGCCACGTCACCGATCCGCGCCGCCGGCTGCCCGTCGACCTCCAGCGAACCGTCGTCCGCGGCCACCGCGTTGACGCCCGTGGCGTGCAGCGCGTCCCGCAGCCGTTCCGGTTCGGGCGTCCGCACCCGTACGTACGTGCGCGAGTTCTCCGCGATGAAGTCGGCCATGGAGGTGTCCGCCATCAACCTGCCCTGCCCGATGACCACCAGATGCTCCGCCGTCACGGACATCTCGCTCATCAGGTGGCTGGAGACGAAGACCGTACGGCCCTCCGCGGCGAGCTGCTGCATCAGGTTCCGCACCCAGTGGATGCCCTCGGGGTCGAGGCCGTTGACCGGCTCGTCGAACATCACGATCCTGGGGTCCCCGAGCAGCGCGGCGGCGATGCCGAGGCGCTGCCCCATGCCGAGGGAGAAGCCCTTCGGCCGCTTCTTCGCGACGGACGCCAGCCCGACCATGTCGAGGACCGCGTCCACCCGGCGGTCGGGGATGCCGTTGCTCTGGGCCAGGCACAGCAGGTGGTTGTACGCCGTACGCCCACCGTGCACCGACTTCGCCTCCAGCAGCGCGCCGATGTGGTTCAGCGGCTCCTGGAGCTGGTCGTAGCGCTTGCCGTCGATGCGGACGTGCCCGCTGGTGGGGCTGTCCAGACCGAGCATCATGCGCATCGTGGTCGACTTGCCCGCGCCGTTGGGCCCGAGGAAACCGGTGACCACACCCGGCCGGACGGAGAAGGTCAGCCGGTCGACGGCCGTCTTCTCACCGTAACGCTTGGTCAGCCCTTCGAGCTCGATCATGCGGCGACGCTACGGGACCGGGCGGGTGGCGTCCACAGATACGCCCCCGTTCGGTATGCGTACATATCCGGACGGGGGCGCTCCGTGGAACTCCGCCGCTACGTCCGCCGCGCGCCCGCCGTCTCCCGGCCGAACGCCCGCCGCACGTCGGGGACTCAGCGCGACTGCTGCGCCGGCACCCCGCGCGACAGCGACTCGTCGGAGTCGTCGTCGTCGGGCTGGCCCGCCGCGGCGACCGCGGCACCGGTCAGGGTGGCCAGCATCTCGCGGACGTTCGTCAGCTGGGCGTTGATGCTGTCGCGGCGGTTGGTCAGGGCCGCCAGCTCGCGCTCGGACTCGCTGCGGACGCGGTCGGCCTTCGCGTTGGCGTCGGCGACGATGTCCTCGGCCTGGCGCTGCGCGGTCTCCACCGTCTGGCGCGCGCGACGCTCGGCGTCCGTACGGAGCTTCTCCGCCTCCAGGCGCAGCTGCTCCGCCCGGTGCTCGATCTCCGCGAGCCGCTTCTCCGCCTTCGCCTGCCGGGACGCCAGGTCGCGCTCGGACTGCTCCCGCCGCTTGGCGAGGTTCGTCTCGAAGTCCGCGGCGGCCTGGGCGGCCTTGGCGCGGGTGTCCTCGAAGAGGGAGTCCGCCTCCTCCCGCTTGGACTGCGCGTCCTTCTCGGCCTCGCCGCGCATCGTGGCGGCCTCGGCCTTCGCCTTCTCGACGACGCGGGCGCCGTCGTCCTCGGCCTTCGCCTTGCGCTCGGCGGCGAACGCCTCGGCGTCGTTCCGCACCTGCTGCGCCGCGCCCTCGGCCAGCTCGCGGTGCTGCTCGGCGGCGCGACGCGCCTCCTCGCGCAGGTCCTTGGCCTCCTCCTCGGCGAGGCGGAGGATCTTCTCGACCCGGGCACCCAGACCGGCGTACGACGGCTCTGCGTCGGTGACCTGGGCCTGGGCGTTCTGCGTTTCGAGGTGCAGCTCCTCGATGCGCTTTTCCAGAGAGGTGATGCGGGCCAGCGCGCTGTCACGGTCGGCGACGAGCTTCGTGATGCGGTCGTCCACCTGCCCGCGGTCGTAGCCACGTCGCACGAGCTCGAAGCCGAAGGGGGAGGAAGTGTCGCTCATGGGGTTCCTGTCGGGTCGGACGGGTTATCAGACGGGGGAGTGTTGGGGGGATTCATCCTAGGGGGACAAGGGTCGTGCCATCGAGTCAATGGCGGTTTGAACGGGAGAATGTGCGCTCGTTCGAGTGGCTACCCATCGGATGACTTGCCACTCGTCCGTGTGGTGCTCCCGCCAACTCCCGCCTTCACCCCGCCGTTCGGGCCGGAGCCCGCGGCACCCTTCTTGCCACCGCCCCCGGAGCCGCTCCCCGAGCCGCCGGAACGGGAGTTGCCCCCGCCGCCCGGCGTCTCGAACGACTCCAGCGCCTCCAACACGTCCTGGACACGCGAGATCTCGGCGTTGATGTCCTCCTGGCGCCGTTCCAGGACGTCGAGTTCGCGACGGCCCTCGTCCACGGTCTGCCGGGCCTCCGCCTCGGCCTCCGCGCGGATGCGCTCCGCCTCCTTCACCGTGGACGCCTTCCGCTGCTCGGCCTCCTTGAGCAGCCCCTCCGCCTTCTTGACCGCGGCGATACGCACCTTGCTCGCCTCCGAGTCCGCCTCGGCGAGCGTGTTCCTGGCCTTCTCCTCCGCCTCCGTCAGCTGCTCCTGCGCCGCCTTGACGAGCTTGTCGCACCGCTCGCCCGCCGACTGCATCGCCTCGGCCGACTCCCGCCGGGCCCGGTCGTGCAGCTGCTCGACCTCGGTCTCGACGCGGGTACGCAGCTCCTCCGCCCGATCCCGTACGGCCACCGCGTCGTTCCGCGCCTCGTCCAGCATCGTGTCCGCGTCGCGGCGGGCCTTCTCGACGATCTCGCGGCCCTCGCCGCGCGCCTCGGCCACCAGCCGGTCGGACTCCTTGCGGGCGGCGCCCACCATGCCGTCGGCCTGCTTCTCCGCCGCCGTGTAGGTGTTGCCCGCCTCCTCCTGCGCCTTGGACAGGAGCTGGTCGGCCTGCTCGGCCGCCTCCGTACGGCGCTTCGCGGCGGCGTCGCGCGCCTCGTCGCGTACGCGCTCGGCGTCCGCCCGTACCCGCTCGGACTCCTCCAGCGCCTCCGTGACGGTCCGCTCCGCCAACTCCCGCGCGGCCTCCGCCTCTTCGCGCGCGTCCCGGCGTGCCGCGGCCGCGTCCTGCTCGGCGGAGGCGCGGAGCGCGGTGATCTCCTCCTCGGCCCGCTCGTACAGCCCGCTCACCGAGTCCCGCACCTGCTGCGCGGTCTCCTCGGCGGTGGCCAGCAGCTCCGCCGAGCGCCGCTCGGCCTCGTCCACCAGCCGCGCGGACTCCGTCTGCGCGTCCTCGACCCGCTGCCGCGCCGCGGCCAGCAGCTCGTCGCTCTGCTCGCGCGCGGCCGTACGCTCCCGGTGCGCCTCCTCGCGGGCCTCCGCGAGGAGTTGCTCGGACTCGCGGTGGCGCCGCGCCGCCTCCTCCTGCGCGGCGGACAGCGCGCCTGCGGCCTCGGTGTTCGTACGCTCCGCCGCCGCGTTCGCCTCGGCGCGCACCCGGTCCGCGGTCTCCTGGGCCTCCGTGCGCAGCCGCTCCGCCTCGGCGGCGGCCTCGCTGCGCAGCTGCACCGCGACGGCCTCGCCCTCGGCGCGCGACTGCGAGGCGTCGGCGGCCGCCTCGTTCCGCAGCCGCTCGCTCTCCTCCTCGGCCTGCCGCTGAAGGGTGCCGCGGCGCTCCGCCGCCTCGTTCCGCAGCCGCTCGGTCTCCGCGCGCGCCTCCTCGCGCAGCCGCTCCGCCTCGGCGCGCGCCTCGCGCAGCGCCTCCTCGGCGGCGGCGTCCCGCTCCCGCGCCTCCGTGTGCAGGCGCTCCAGCTCGGCGGCGCGCTCCTCCTTGAGGTCGGCGGCGGACTGCTCGGCGTCCTCGCGGATGCGCTGCCCGGCCTCGTCGGCCTCGGCCCGGGTGCGTACGGCCTGCTCCTCGGCCGTGCTCCGCAGCTCCTCGGCCTCCGTACGGGCCCGCTCCAGCGCCTCCTCGGCCTGTCGGCGCAGGGTCCCGGCGCGTTCGATGGCCTCGGTGCGTACGCGCTCGCTCTCGGAGGTGGCGTCGCCGCGCATGTCCTCCGCGTCGGTCCGCGCCTTGGCCAGCAGCTCCTCGGCGCTGGTGGCGGCCTCCTCGATCTGCTGGACGGCCTCGCGGCGGGCCTCGCCGCGGATGCGCTCGCCCTCCTCGACGGCCTCGGCGCGCAGCTGCTCGGCCTCGCCGCGCAGCCGCCGCGCCTCCTCCTGGAGCTCGACGGTCTTGGCGCGGTAGTCCTTGGTGTCGTCCTTGGCGGCGCCCTTCAGCTCCTCCGCCGTGTCGTGCGCCTCGGCGCGCAGCCGGTCGGCCTCGGCCTCGGCCTCCGTGCGCAGCCGCTCGGCCTCCTCGGTGGCCGCGCGGGTGGTGGCCTTGGCCTCCTCGGACGCCTTGTTGAGGACGTCCTCGGCGGCGCGGGCGGCCTCCGCGAGCTGGTTCGCGGACTCCTCGGCCGTACGGGTCCGCGCCTCCTCCTTGGCCTCGGCGACGAGCCGTTCGGCCTCGGAACGGGCGTCGGCCCGCAGCTGCTCGGCCTCGGACTTGAGGGTCTCGGACTCCTTGGTGGCCTCGCCGACCATCCGCGCGATCTCGGCCTTGGCCGTACGGACCCGCTGCTCGTTCTCCGACTCGGAGTCCGCGAGGAGCTTGGCTGCCGACTCCTGCGCCTCCTCGACGTTCTTCGTCGCCTCGGCCCGCGCCTCGCGCAGCGCCGCCGCGGCCTCCTGCATGCGCTGCTCGGCGCGGCGGACGAGGTCGGCGGCCTCGCGGCGGCTGCTCTCGGCCTCGCCGCTGCTGGCCGTACGCACCTGCTCGGCCTGGTCGACGGCCTCCTGCGCCTGCGTGGACGCGGCGCTCAGCATGCGCTCGGCGTCGGCGCGGGCCCGGCGCAGCAGGGCCTCGGCCTCGGCGCGGGCCGCCTCGGCCTCGCTCGTCAGCCGCTGCCGGGACTCCTCGGTGAGGCGCTGGGCCTCGGCGCGGGCGCTGGCGAGGGAACGTTCGGTCTCGGCCCGCGTCTCCTCCATGAGGCGCCTGGCCTGGGCCTCGCTGCGGGTGCGCAGCTGCTCGGCCCAGGCGACGTTCTCGTTCACGTGGGACTCGACGGTGGCCCGGCGCTCGGACAGCTCCTGGTCGAGCTGCTGCCGACGGCGTACGGCCTCGGCGTGCAGGTCCGACTCGAGCTGCGCGTGCCGCTCGGTCTGCTCCTGGATCAGCCGCTGGCTCTGGGCGCGGGCCTCGCGCAGCTCGCGCTCGGCGTCGGCGCGCAGCTGGTCGGCCTGGATCTGGGCGTTGTGGAGGAGCTGCTCGGCCTGGTGGGAGAGGTTCTCGTACCCGGCGGGGCGCAGCGCGAGGGCGCGACGCGCCTCGTGCAGCTTGGCGCGCAGGACTTCGACCTGGTATCCGAGGTCGTCGGCGTGTTCGACGGCCTTCTCGCGCTCTTTCTTCAGCCGCTCCATCCCGGCTTCGAGCTGCGAGAGCTGGTCGTCAGGCTCGTGGCGGTCGTAGCCCGGCACTACGCGGTCCCATCCGTCCCCTGGTCGTTATGTGGCGAACTGGCCCTCGTCCCGGGCCTCATGCACGGGAAATGGTGTCAGATCATCGGCGGAACGTGGACCGAGCGCAGCCCGGAACTCTCCACGGCTGCCGGAGAGTCCGCCCCGGCCGTCACTCTACCGGCCGGGGAAGCGGACGTCAGTGGTCCGTTGCCGCCGACGGCTGCGCGGACGTGACCAGCTCGGTCAGGACGCCGTGGCAGTCCTTGGGGTGCAGGAACGTGATACGGGAGTCCATCGACCCGCGGCGCGGCTGCTCGTAGAGCACGCGGACGCCCTTCTCGGCGATGGCGCCCGCGTCGGTGTCCACGTCGGCCGTGCCGAACGCGATGTGGTGCACGCCCTCGCCGTTCTTGGCGAGCCACTTGCCGACGGCGGAGTCCTCCCGTACGGGCTCCAGGAGCTGGAGGTAGGACGCGCCGCCGTCGTCCGTGCCGTTGATGCGGAGCATGGCCTCGCGGACCCCCTGCTCCTCGTTCACCTCGCTGTGGAAGACCTCGAAACCGTAGGTGGCGCGGTAGAACTCCACGGTCTTGTCCAGGTCGAAGCAGGCGATCCCGATGTGGTCGATGCGCGTCAGCATGGACACAGTGCAGCGCCTCGCGGCCCGTTGCGCAACGTGCGCGCGGTCACACCAACGTGCGCACGGTCACACGGGTCCGCCGGTGACCCGGAGGCGTACCGCTCAGTATCTTGGTGATAACCCTCGTTAACTTCCTCCCGCTGGAAGGAACCCTCATGACTGGCACGCCCAGCCGCACCTCCTCCGTGATCGTCGCAGGCGCCCGTACGCCCATGGGTCGGCTGCTCGGCTCCCTGAAGTCCCTCTCCGGCGCCGACCTGGGCGGTTTCGCCATCAGGGCCGCCCTGGAGCGGGCCGGGATCGGCGGCGAGCAGGTCGAGTACGTGATCATGGGCCAGGTGCTCCAGGCCGGTGCGGGGCAGATCCCGGCCCGTCAGGCGGCCGTCAAGGGCGGCATCCCCATGAACGTGCCCGCGCTCACCATCAACAAGGTCTGCCTCTCCGGCCTCGACGCCATCGCGCTCGCCGACCAGCTCGTGCGCGCCGGGGAGTTCGACGTGGTCGTCGCGGGCGGCCAGGAGTCGATGACCAACGCGCCGCACCTGCTGCCGAAGTCCCGTGAGGGCTACAAGTACGGCGCGGTGGAGATGCTCGACGCGATGGCGTACGACGGTCTCACCGACTCGTTCGAGAACATCGCCATGGGCGAGTCCACGGAGAAGCACAACACCCGCCTGGGCATCGGCCGTGCCGCGCAGGACGAGGTCGCGGCCGCCTCGCACCAGCGGGCCGCGGCGGCGCAGCGGGACGGTCGATTCGACGAGGAGATCGCCCCCGTGGAGATCCCGCAGCGGCGCGGCGAGCCGGTCGTCGTCACGCAGGACGAGGGCATCCGCGCGGACACCACGGTCGAGTCGCTGGGCAAGCTGCGCCCGGCGTTCGCCAAGGACGGGACGATCACGGCCGGTTCGGCGTCGCAGATCTCGGACGGCGCGGCCGCCGTGGTCGTGATGAGCCGGGCGAAGGCCGAGGAGCTGGGCCTGGAGTGGATCGCGGAGATCGGCGCGCACGGCAACGTCGCCGGGCCCGACAACTCCCTCCAGTCGCAGCCGTCGAACGCGATCCAGCACGCCCTGAAGAAGGACGGCCTGTCCGTCGGGGACCTCGACCTGGTGGAGATCAACGAGGCGTTCGCGGCGGTCTGCGTCCAGTCCGTGCAGGACCTCGGGGTCGCGCCGGAGAAGGTCAACGTCAACGGCGGCGCCATCGCGCTGGGCCACCCCATCGGCATGTCCGGCGCCCGTATCGTGCTGCACCTGGCCCTGGAGCTGCGGCGGCGCGGCGGCGGCACCGGCGCGGCGGCCCTGTGCGGCGGCGGCGGGCAGGGCGACGCGCTGATCCTGCGGGTGCCGGAGCGGCAGGCGAAGTAGGCGGCGGGCGGCGGCCGTTCGTACGCGGGCGGTCGCGCCGGCGTACGGGCGGCCGTACGCGCCGCGTACCCGGGACCGGGCGCGGGGCGTACGGCGGGTGCGTACGCGTGACGGGTGCGGTCGACGCGTACGGCCGTGGCGTACGGGACGGGCGCGGGTACGGCACGACGCGGTACGGGCGGGGCAGGACACGACGCGGCGGGACGCGGCACGGTGGACGAACGGTGCCGGTGGCGCCGGTGAGAGCAGAGGAGCACGACGGATGGTGGACGTCCCCACGCTGGTGGCGCAGGCGCGGGAGGGCGGGCCGCGTGCCGTCGCCCGGCTGATCTCGCTGGTGGAGGGGGCCTCCCCGCAGCTGCGCGAGGTGATGGCGGCGCTGGCGCCGCACACCGGCAACGCGTACGTCGTCGGGCTCACCGGCTCGCCCGGCGTCGGCAAGTCGACGTCCACCTCGGGGCTGGTCACCGCGTACCGGCGGGCCGGGAAGCGCGTCGCGGTGCTGGCCGTCGACCCGTCCTCGCCGTTCTCGGGCGGCGCGCTCCTCGGGGACCGGGTGCGGATGGGCGACCACGCCTCCGACCCCGGCGTCTACATCCGGTCCATGGCCACCCGCGGACACCTCGGCGGCCTCGCGTGGGCGGCGCCGCAGGCGATCCGCGTACTGGACGCGGCGGGCTGCGACGTGATCCTCGTCGAGACGGTCGGCGTGGGCCAGTCCGAGGTGGAGATCGCCGCGCAGGCCGACACCAGCGTCGTCCTGCTCGCCCCGGGCATGGGCGACGGCATCCAGGCCGCGAAGGCGGGCATCCTGGAGATCGGTGACGTGTACGTCGTCAACAAGGCCGACCGGGACGGCGCCGACGCCACCGTGCGCGAGCTGAACCACATGCTCGGCCTGGGCGAGGCCCGCGCGCCCGGCGACTGGCGCCCGCCCATCGTCCGGACGGTCGCGGCGCGCGGCGAGGGCCTGGACGAGGTCGTCGAGGCCCTGGAGAAGCACCGCGCGTGGCTGGAGGAGCGCGGCGCCCTCACCGAGCGCCGTACGCGCCGTGCCGCCCGCGAGGTCGAGACGATCGCCGTGACCGCGCTGCGCGAGCGGATGGGCGAACTCCGGGGCGGGCGGCGGCTGGACGCGCTGGCGGAACGGATCGTGAGCGGCGCGCTGGACCCGTACGCCGCGGCGGACGAGCTGGTCGCGGGCCTCACGGAGGAGTAGCCGCGCGGACGCGCGCCGGGCGGGCGGCGCGCGGGTGGGACGGCCGGGGGCGTGGGCTCCCGGCGGCGGGCCGCCCGCCCCCGCCGGGGGTGCGGGGGCGGGCGGTGCCCGGGGGAGGAGGGACGGTCAGTCGTCGTCGCGGTCGTCGTTACGGTCGTCCCGGTCGTCGTCCCGGCCGTTGTCGTCGTCGCCGTTGTCGTCGTCCTGGTCCACGTGCTTGTTCAGCACCTTGCCGTCGGACGCGTCGAGGCTGACCTCGTACCACTTCTTGTCCTTGCCGAGGACGTCCGCCTGCCAGGCGGTGGTGTTGCGGTAGTCGTCCAGCTCGACCGACTCGACGACGCCGCCCGGCACCGCCGCGGCAGCCTTCCCGGCCGCGTCCCTGGCGTCGATGCCCGCCTTCGCCAGCCGGTCCGCCTCGCCGCGGTCGTCGTCCCGGGCGTCCCGGCCGTCGTCGTCGCGGTCGTCCCGGTCGTCGTCCCGGCCGTTGTCGTCGTCCGTGGTCCGGCTGTCGGACTGCGACGCCGTACGGTCGTCCGAGCCGGAGCCCGAGCCGTCCCCGTCCAACGCGAACGCGGTGCCGCCCACGGCGAGCGCGGCCGTGGCGACGGCGGCGACGAGGAGCTTCTTCCTGCTGGAAGCGGTGCGGGTCATGGTGTTCCTCCCTGGTGCTCGATGACGTGGTCCACCGTCGCAAGATGCACCTGAAGCCACGCTGAAGCCACCTGAAGAACGCTTCAGGCGGCGTCGGGCAAGCTGGACGCATGCGCCTGCTGATCGTCGAGGACGAACGCCGTCTCGCCCTGTCCCTCGCGAAGGGCCTGACGGCGGAGGGCTTCGCCGTGGACGTCGTCCACGACGGCCTGGAGGGCCTGCATCTCGCGGGCGAGGGTACGTACGATCTGGTGATCCTGGACATCATGCTGCCGGGCATGAACGGCTACCGCGTCTGCGCCGCGCTCCGCGCCGCCGGGCACGAGACGCCGATCCTGATGCTCACCGCGAAGGACGGCGAGTACGACGAGGCCGAGGGCCTGGACACGGGCGCCGACGACTACCTGACCAAGCCCTTCTCGTACGTCGTGCTCGTCGCCCGCGTACGCGCCCTGCTGCGCCGCCGTACCCGCGCCGGGGCGGCCGTGCTGCGCGTCGGGGAGCTGACCGTGGACCCCGGCTCCCGGCAGGTGTCCGTGGGCGCCCGCGAAGTGGTGCTCACCGCGAAGGAGTTCGCGGTGCTGGAGCACCTGGCCACGCGCGCGGGCGAGGTCGTCTCCAAGTCGGAGATCCTGGAACACGCCTGGGACTCCGCGTACGACGGCGACGTCAACACCGTCGAGGTCCACGTCAGCGCCCTGCGCCGGAAGCTCGGCCCCGGCTGGATCACCACCGTGCGCGGCGCGGGCTACCGGCTGGTGAACTCCCGTGCGTAGGGGCTCCGTACGCACCCGGGCCGCCGTCGGCGCCACCCTCGTCGTGGCGGTCGCGCTGATCGCCGCGGGGCTGGCCGTCGTCGCCACGCTGCGCGCCGGGCTGACGGACAACGCGCGGCTCCGGGCCGAGTCGGCGGCGCGCGAGGTGGCGGCGCAGGTCAGCGACACGACCACCCGGAAGCTCGGGGACGTCGAGGGGCTGGACAGCGACGACCCGGTGCAGATCGTGCGGGCCGACGGCACCGTCCTCGGCGCCTCCGACGGCCTGCGTGGCCGCCCGGCGCTGCGCGACCTCGCCCGGCCGCCGGAGAAGCGCCCCGACCCGCGGCCCAGCACCCTGCGGCCCACGGCCGGTGCCACCGCCTCGGACGACGACCCGGACGACTCGAACGACTCGAACGACTCGAACGACCCGGACGACTCCGACGACGACCGCGACGACGACCGCGACGACCCGGACGACCGGGACGACGACTCCGACGACGACGGCCCCGGCCGCCGTTCCCCCGTCGTCACGACCCCGCCCGCCGAGCCCGTCGAACTGGACCGGAACAGCACCGACACCCGCGCCGCCCTCCCCGTCGACGACGAGGGCGAGGTGACCGCCGACGGCGACGCGGCCGGCGAGCAGGACTTCCACCTCGTCGCCGTCCAGTCCGTTACCCGCGACGGCACCCCGGTGAGCGTCTACGCCGGTACGTCGCTCGCGGCCCAGGAGGAGGCCGTGTCCTCCGTCAGCCGCGCGATGCTCGTCGGGCTGCCCGCCGTGCTGGCCGTCGTCGGAGGCGTGACCTGGCTGGTCACACGGCGCGCGCTGCGGCCCGTGGAGGGCATCCGGCGGGGGATGGCCGAGATCACCGCGAGCACCGACCTGTCCCGGCGGGTGCCCGAGCCCGCCGCGCGGGACGAGGTGGCGCGGCTGGCCCGTACGACCAACGAGACGCTGGCCGCCCTGGAGACCTCCGTGGAGCGCCAGCGCCGCTTCGTCGCCGACGCCTCGCACGAGCTGCGCAGCCCGATCGCGTCGCTCCGTACGCAGCTGGAGGTGGGCGCCGCCCACCCCGAACTCCTCGACGTGGACGGCGCGGTGGAGGACACCGTACGGCTCCAGGGCCTCGCCGCGGACCTGCTGCTGCTCGCCCGGCTCGACGCGGGGGAGCGGCCGGGCGCCGGCCGCGTGCCGCTGGCGGCGCTCGTACGGGAGGAGCTGGCGCGGCGCGGCGACGAGCGCCACCCGGTGCGCCACACGGACGCGGGGGACGACGGGGACGCGGCGGACGACGGGCCGGAGGACGCCGACGGGCTCGCCGTGACCGGCTCGCGCGGGCAGTTGGCGCGGGTGCTGGGCAACCTGCTGGACAACGCGCAGCGGCACGCGGCCGGTTCCGTACGGGTCGGGCTGCGCCGTGAGGGCGGCTGGGCCGTGCTGGAGGTCGCGGACGACGGCGACGGGGTGCCGGAGGCCGAACGGGAGCGGGTCTTCGAGCGGTTCGTACGGCTGGACGACGCCCGTACCCGCGACGAGGGCGGCGCCGGGCTCGGCCTGGCCATCGCCCGGGACGTGGCGCTGCGGCACGGCGGCACGCTGACGGTCACCGGGGCGCCGGAGGGCGGCGCGCTGTTCGCGCTGCGGCTGCCGGTCGCGGACCGGGGCCCGTCCGCCGGGACGGTTCGTACGTGAGGACCGCCCGTCCCGTACGGTTCAGCCGCCGCGCACCTCGTGCAGGTGCTCCGCCACCGGCGCGAGCGCGGTGCGCAGTTCGGTCATGGCCTCCGGTGGCAGCCGGGCGATGAAGTGCCGCCGTACGGACGCCACATGGTGCGGCGCCACCGTGCGCATCGTCTCCCAGCCCTGCTGCGTCAGCACGGCGAACAGGCCGCGCTTGTCGGAGTCGCAGCTCTCGCGGCGCACCAGCCCGGCGTTCTCCATCCGCGTGATCTGGTGCGAGAGGCGGCTCTTGGACTGGAGGGTGCTCGCGGCGAGTTCGCTCATCCGCATGCGGCGGTCCTCGGCCTCGGAGAGGTTGACGAGGATCTCGTAGTCGTTGTTCGTGAGGCCGAACGGCTGGAGGTCGCGCTCCAGTTGGTGCATCAGGAGGCGGCTCACCTCCAGGTGTGTGCGCCACACCCGCTGTTCGTCCTCCGTGAGCCAGAGACTGCCGTCTTCGGTGTCCATACCACGCGACCCTACCCAGAGTTCCGTACCGACGTGATCACGTTCCGTTCACGGTTCACAGTCCGAACCGTCGCTGGAGGTCACCGAGCTGACCCGGCATGCGGGGCGTCTGCTGCCCCGTACGGGACGGCTGCCCGCCGGTTCCGCTTCCGCCTCCGCCCGCGCCGCCGGGCACGCCCGCCTGGTGCGGTACGGCGCCGGTGGCCGCCTCCTCCCGCAGCACCTCCGTGGACTGGATCAGCACCGACCCGCTGCCGGTGAACTCGAACTGGTGCTCCTCGCCCGACGCCCCGCCCAGGCCCGTCAGCGCCCGCAGCCCGCCCAGTACGCCGCGCAGGTACCCGTGGTCGTAGTGGTGGCACGGCGAGGGGCAGTCGGCCCAGCCGACCAGCGCCTGCGGGTCCACTCGTACGGGTGGCTCGACGAAGTGCACCTCGCCGTTGGACGCGGCCACGAACCGGCCGGTGCCGATGAGCGTCAGGAAGCCGGGGATGATCGACTGCTTCAGCGACAGCGACGGCTCGAACGCCAGCAGGTTCCCGGAGCGGATGGTGAGGTTGCCGTCGGCCAGGTCGTACGAGTTGACGTCGAACGCCCGGTCCGCGAGCAGCATCTTCCCGCGGCCCTCCGCGACGACCCAGTCCGCCGCGTGCAGCGGGGAGTGGAAGCTGCCCGCGACGAGCCGGTCCAGCGGGCCGTGGCCGATGGCGTGGAAGTCGATCTCCCCGTAGTACGCGATCATCTTCCCCTTCTGGAGGAACCACCGGCCGTCCAGGTCGACGCAGAACGCGTACGCGTTCACGTTGTCGTCGGAGGGCAGCGTGTGGAAGTCCAGCGCGTCCGGGGTGTTCACAGCTTCTCCTCGCTCGCCTGCACGTAGACGGTGCCCTCGCCGGACAGCTCCAGCTGGAACGCCTCGCCCGAGCCGCGCCCCACCATGTCCCGCCAACCCAGCGCCGTGGACAGCTTGTTGCGTACGTCCCCGTGGTGCGCCACGTACGCCTGCGGGTCCACGTGCACCGGACGGCCCGGCGTGACGGGCAGTGGGAGCACGCCGCCGTGCGCCATCACGGCCACCCCGCCGGTGCCCCTCAGCGAGGTCGTGAACAGCCCCTGCCCGGTGACCTGGCCGCGCACCACGCCCCGCACGCCGCCCTGCGCGCCGAGGAACACGGTGTCCTGCTCCAGCGTCCCGTCGAACGCCAGCAGCCGGTCCGCCTCGACGTACAGCGTGTCCCCGGCCAGCTCCACCACCTGCACGTGGTGCCCGCCGTGCCCGAACCACACCTGCCCGGACCCCTCGACGGTCATCAGCGGCGCGGCCTCGTTCGCGACCCGGCGCCCGATCATGGAGAGCACGCCGCCCTGGCCGCTCCGCGTGTTCGGCGTGAAGGACACCTCGCCCTTGTACGCGATCATCGCGCCGCGCTGGCTGAACACCCGCTGCCCGGGGGTCACCTCGGCCTGCACCATCTTCGCGCTGATCTCGCGGAACGGCATCAGACGTCACCCCCGAGCGTGTTCCGCTCACTGGGCTGCACGTACACCAGGCCGTCCCCCTCGAAGCGGATCTGGAACGCCTCGCCCGAGCCCTCCCCGAGCAGCGTCCGGAAGCCCACGCCGCCGCGCAGCTCCTGCCGCAGCCCGCCGGTGTGCGCCACGTACGCGCCGGGGTCGACCTGGAGCGGGGTGCCCGGCGTGACGCGCAGGATCACGGCCTGCCCGTCCGACATGAGCGCGGCCCGGCCGCTGCCCTCGACGGTGGTGGTGAACAGGCCGTTGCCCTGCGAGGCGCCGCGCAGCCCGGTGAACGTGGTGCCGGTGCGCAGGGTGCCCTCGGCGCAGAGCAGGTTGCTCGACTCGACGTGCAGCGTCTCGCCGTCCAGCCGGACCAGGCTGAGGTCGCTCGCGCGGTCCGCGAAGTAGCAGGTGCCCTCGCCCTTGACCTCCATCACGGTCATCTGCTCGCCCGTCAGCCGACGGGTGACCATGCCGCGCAGCCCGTCACCGCCGCCGGACAGCTTCTTGAACGCCATCCGGCCGTCGTACGCGACCATCGAGCCGTTCTTCGCCTTCACGGTGTCGCCGGTCAGGGTCACGGCGAGCACCTTGCCGCCCCGGAGCTGGAACTGAGCCACAAGGGTGAACATAACCGGCCCGACCGGCCGTCACCAGGGTCCGTACCGGGCCGTCGACCGTTCCGCCGCCCGAACGGGACCCGTACGGGAGTGCGTACGGGCCGCCTGCGACAATGGGCGGGTTCCGCCACCCACGCCCCGATCCCCGACAAAAGGCACCCTCGTGGACATCAAGACCGCCGCCGCCCTGCACCGCCTGCGCCTCGTCTCCGTCCCGGAGGCGCTCTCGTTCCCGGCGCTGCTCCTCTTCGGTTCGCTGCTGAGCCGGGTCTCCGACATCGACTTCCTGATGATGCCGCTCGGGATGATCCACGGGGTGCTGTTCGTCGCGTACCTCGTGCTCCTCGCCGACGTGTGGAAGCGCGCGAGGTGGTCGCTGAAGCGGGTGGCGTTCTTCTTCGTGCTGGCGCTGGTGCCGTTCGGCGGTCTGTACGGCGACCGCGTGCTCCGGCGTGACGAGGCGGACGGCGTGATCGCGGCCCGCGCCCGCGCGGAGCGCGTCGGACGCACGGTCAACTCCTGACGCGTACCTCCCGGCGCGTACCTCCTGACGCGCGCCGCGCACGCCCGGCGCACGGCTCCTGACGGCGGGTGACCCCCGCACGGCCCCTCCCGGTTCGACACCGGCTGAACTGTCCCTTTTGGTGGGAAAGTCAGACGAGTTGACCGCTGGAGGGACCGTGCCGCCGGAGGGATACGACTACGAGGGCCACAGCCGCCTCGCCGGGCCGTTCAGAACGGCCGGGCCCGAATACCGCGTCCGCTACCGCAGCCTCCTGTCCCAGGAGCCCCGGCGCGTACGGGCGATCCTGCTCATGGCCGCCGCCCCCGCGTTCTCGCTCGTGCTGCTGCTCTGGCTGGTGTGGCCCACCCACTGGACCCGCCGCGACGACCCGACGGCGTGGCTCGCCACCGCCGACGGCCTGATGCTCGTGTCGGTGGGGCTGGTCGAGCTGTTCCGCCTCGTCAACGTCGTCTCCGTGGCGCACGCCGCGTTCGTCGCCCGCGACCCGGTGCCCGTACGGCCGCGGAAGGGCAGCAGCGTCGCGTTCCTCACCACGTACGTGCCGGGCAAGGAACCGATCGAGATGGTGCGGGCCACCCTCACCGCCGCCGTACGCGTCCGGCACCGCGGCCGCCTGCACGTCTGGCTGCTGGACGAGGGCGACGACGCGGAGGCGAAGGCGCTCTGCGCCGAGCTGGGCGTCCACCACTTCACCCGCAAGGGCATACCCGACTGGAACCGGCCGCGCGGCCCGCACCGCGCGAAGACCAAGCACGGCAACTACAACGCCTGGCTCGACGCGCACGGCGACGACTACGACTTCTTCGCGTCCGTCGACACCGACCACGTCCCGCTCCCCAACTACCTGGAGCGGATGCTCGGCTACTTCCGCGACCCGGACGTGGCGTTCGTCGTCGGCCCGCAGGTGTACGGGAACTACGACCGGGCCGTCACCAAGTTCGCGGAGAGCCAGCAGTTCCTCTTCCACGCCCTGGTGCAGCGCGCGGGCAACCGCTACGGCTCCCCGATGTTCGTCGGCACCAACAACTGCGTGCGCGTCAGCGCCGTCAAGTCCATCGGCGGGCTCTGCGACTCCATCACCGAGGACATGGCGACCGGCTTCGAGCTGCACCGCCGCCGCAACCCCCGTACCCGCCGACCCTGGCGCTCCGTCTACACGCCCGACGTGCTCGCGGTGGGGGAGGGCCCGGTGTCCTGGACGGACTTCTTCACGCAGCAGCTGCGCTGGTCCCGTGGCACGTACGAGACGCTGTTCACGCAGTACGGGCGCACCTCGCACCGGCTGTCCGCGGGGCGGCTGTTCAGCTACTCGCTGATGCTCGCGTACTACCCGATGAGCGCGCTGACCTGGATGCTCGGCGGGCTGAGCTGCGTCCTCTTCCTGTGGTTCGGCGCGTCCGGCACGCAGGTCGCGCCGTCGGTCTGGCTGATGCTCTACGCCGACGCCGCCGCCCTCCAGATCGGCATCTACGTCTGGAACCGGCGGCACAACGTCTCGCCCCACGAGCCCAAGGGCTCCGGCGGGCTCGCCGGGATCGCCATGTCGGCGCTGTCCGCGCCCATCTACGCCCGTTCGCTCGCCGCCGCCGTGTTCCGCCGCCCGTGCCGCTTCGTCGTCACGCCCAAGGGCGGCTCGGCCAGCCTCGACCAGCCCGCGACGTTCCGTACGCACCTGGCCTGGGCCGGGGTGCTCGGCGGCTCGCTGCTGGCGTCGGTGGCGCTGGGGCACACGCACGCGGCGATGCGGACCTGGTCCGTACTGGCGCTGGCGGTGGCGCTCGCGCCGGTCGCGGCGTGGTGGTACGGCGAGTACCGGGTGGGGCGCGCGCCCGGCCGCCACCTGCTGCGCGCGCTGCCGCGCGCCCGGCGCACGGTGCGCGGGGAGGGTGCCCTGTTCGGTGACGTGTTCGTCGAGCAGGCGCCCGCGCACGTGGGGGAGCGGGAGCCGGTGCTCACGGCGTCGGGCGGCTGACGGGGGCGGGCGGGGTCCGGCGTACGGGTCCCCGCCCGCCGTCCGACCCGCCCGCCGTACCGCTTCCGCCCACCTTTCAAGACGGCCGCGTCCGACAGGTGACCGACCGGTAGGGTCGGGCGCGTGTCCAAGCCGCTGAGCCTGCCGTTCGATCCGATCGCACGCGCCGACGAGCTGTGGTCGCGCCGCTGGGGGACCGCACCCGCGATGGCCGCGATCACCTCGGTCATGCGGGCGCACCAGATCCTGCTGGCCGAGGTCGACGCCGTGGTCAAGCCGTACGGGCTGACGTTCGCGCGCTACGAGGCGCTGGTGCTGCTCACCTTCTCGCGCGCCGGGGAGCTGCCGATGTCGAAGATCGGTGAGCGCCTGATGGTGCACCCCACCTCCGTCACCAACACCGTGGACCGGCTCCAGCGCGCCGGGCTGGTCGCCCGGCGGCCGAACCCGAACGACGGGCGCGGCACCCTCGCCTCCATCACGGAGAAGGGCCGCCAGGTGTGCGACGCGGCCACCCACGACCTGATGGCGATGGACTTCGGGCTGGGCGCGTACGACGCGGAGGGCTGCGCCGACATCTTCGACCTGCTGCGGCCGCTGCGGGTGGCGGCGCGGGACTTCGAGACGCGGGACCTCGAGGCGCGCGACTGACGCGGGACCCACGGAGCGGGGCGGGGTGTGCCCGGGGGGTGTGCCGATCGCCCCGTAAGGGGCGGATACGCTCTCCGGCATGAAGAAGAGCGTGCTGACCCGCTACCGGGTGATGGCCTACGTCACCGCCGTCATGCTGCTGCTCCTGTGCGGCTGCATGGTCTTCAAGTACGGCTTCGACAAGGGCGAGGACCTGACGTTCGTGGTCTCGCAGGCGCACGGCCTGCTCTACATCGTCTACCTGGTCTGCGCCTTCGACCTCGGCCAGAAGGCCCGGTGGCCCTTCGGGAAGCTGCTGTGGGTGCTGCTGTCGGGGACGATCCCGACGGCCGCGTTCTTCGTCGAGCGCCGGATCGTACGGGAGACCGAGCCGCTGCTCACGGACGCGCCCGGCACACCCGCGCGGGCGTGACCCCCGCCGCGTACGCCGCCGTGTGACACGCCCCGCCCGGGGGTCACTTGCGCCGGGCGGGGTCTCGGGCGGACTATTAGTTGGACGTCCTAGTAATTATCCCATCGCAGCCCGCCCCCGGCAGACCCCGTGGGACGCGCGCCCGCGGAGAGGCGAAGAGACCCCATGGATGCTGAGGCCATCGAGCAGGGCAGGCGGCGCTGGCAGGAGCGCTACGACGCGGCCCGCACCCGCGACGCCGACTTCACCACGCTGTCCGGCGACCCGGTCGACCCGGTGTACGGGCCCCGGCCGGGCGACACGTACGAGGGCTTCGAGCGGATCGGCTGGCCCGGCGAGTTCCCGTACACCCGCGGCCTGCACGCCACCGGATACCGCGGACGCACCTGGACCATCCGCCAGTTCGCGGGCTTCGGCAACGCCGAGCAGACCAACGAGCGGTACAAGATGATCCTGGAGGCGGGCGGCGGCGGCCTCTCCGTCGCGTTCGACATGCCCACCCTCATGGGCCGCGACTCGGACGAGCCCAAGGCGCTGGGCGAGGTGGGCCACTGCGGCGTCGCCATCGACTCCGCCGCCGACATGGAGGTCCTCTTCCGGGACATCCCGCTGGGCGACGTGACCACGTCCATGACCATCTCCGGGCCCGCCGTCCCCGTCTTCTGCATGTACCTGGTGGCCGCCGAACGGCAGGGCGTCGACCCCGGCGTGCTCAACGGCACGCTCCAGACGGACATCTTCAAGGAGTACATCGCGCAGAAGGAGTGGCTGTTCCAGCCCGAGCCCCATCTGCGGCTGATCGGCGACCTGATGGAGCACTGCGCGCGCGGCATCCCCGCGTACAAGCCGCTCTCCGTCTCCGGCTACCACATCCGCGAGGCCGGTGCGACGGCCGCGCAGGAGCTGGCGTACACCCTCGCGGACGGCTTCGGGTACGTGGAGCTGGGCCTCTCCCGCGGGCTCGACGTGGACACCTTCGCGCCCGGCCTGTCCTTCTTCTTCGACGCGCACCTCGACTTCTTCGAGGAGATCGCCAAGTTCCGCGCCGCGCGCCGGATCTGGGCCCGCTGGATGCGCGACGAGTACGGCGCGAAGTCCCCGAAGGCGCAGTGGCTGCGCTTCCACACCCAGACCGCGGGCGTCTCGCTCACGGCGCAGCAGCCGTACAACAACGTCGTCCGTACGGCCGTCGAGGCGCTCTCCGCCGTCCTCGGCGGCACCAACTCCCTGCACACCAACGCCCTCGACGAGACCCTCGCGCTCCCCAGCGAGCAGGCCGCCGAGATCGCGCTGCGCACGCAGCAGGTGCTGATGGAGGAGACGGGCATCACCAACGTCGCGGACCCGCTGGGCGGTTCGTGGTACGTGGAGCAGCTGACCGACCGGATCGAGGCCGACGCCGAGAAGATCTTCGAGCAGATCAGGGAGCGCGGGCGGCGCGCGGTGCCGAGCGGCGAGCACCCCATCGGGCCGATCACGTCCGGCATCCTGCGCGGCATCGAGGACGGCTGGTTCACCGGCGAGATCGCCGAGGCGGCCTTCCAATACCAGCGGGCGCTGGAGAAGGACGACAAGCGGGTCGTCGGCGTCAACTGCCACACCGGCTCGGTCACCGGCGACCTGGAGATCCTGCGCGTCAGCCACGAGGTGGAGCGGGAGCAGGTACGGGTCCTCGGCGCGCGCCGGGAGGCCCGCGACGAGACGGCCGTACGGACCGCGCTGGACGCGATGCTCGCGGCGGCCCGCAGCGACGCGAACATGATCGAACCGATGCTGGAGGCCGTACGGGCCGAGGCGACGCTCGGCGAGATCTGCGGCGTGCTGCGCGACGAGTGGGGCGTCTACACGGAGCCGCCCGGCTTCTGAGCCGGCGCTCGGCCCGGCGCGTTCACCCCGGCGCGTTCACCCCGGTGGGGTGAGCGCGCCGAGCCCGGCCACGAGGAGGGCGGTGAAGGCGGTCACCCACGCGTCGTCCGCCGGTTCGCCGCTGACCAGCACGCGGTGGACGACGGCGCCCGCGATCACGTCGAACACCAGGTCCGCCTGCCGGGCGGCCGCCACCGGGTCGGCGTCCGGGGGCAGCTCGCCGCGGGCCTGCGCGCGGGCGCGGCCCTCCAGTACGAGCCGCTTCTGCCGGTCCACGACGGCCGTACGGATGCGGTCGCGCAGACCGGGGTCCCGGGTGGACTCGGCCACCAGGGCCATCAGCGCGGTGGCCGTCTCGGGCCGCTCCAGCAGCGCGGCGAACGAGCGGACCACACCGCCGACGTCCGCCGCGAGGCTGCCCCGGTCCGGCAGTTCCAGCTCGTCGAAGAGGACCGCGACGGCGTCCACGACGAGCGCGCTCTTGCCCGGCCAGCGGCGGTAGAGCGTGGTCTTCGCCACACCCGCGCGGGCGGCCACGTCCCCCAACGTCAGCTTGGACCAGCCCAGTTCGACGAGGGCGGCGCGCGTCGCGTCGAGCATCGCGCGCTCCGCCGCCGCGCTCCGTGGTCGGGCCATGGGCGCACCCTACTCAGCCCTCCGGCCGGGGCCACCCCCGTACTGCCCGGACGGCCGGTGTTACGCTACGAGCCGTAGCGGAACGGCGTACGTACGGGCCCGGGGGGCGGGTCCGGCGCGGCGGCGGCACGCAGGGTGGGGACCCGGTAACGAACACCGCGCGGAAGGGGGAGACTGGTTCCATGCAGCCACGCAATGTGTCCATGAGCGGAGTGGTCGACCTCGCCGCGGTGAAGGCGGCCGGAGAGGCCAAGCAGAAGGCGGAGCAGGCGCGGGCCGACGCGGCCGAGCGCGGCGGCAGCGCCGCACCGTCCGGCCTGGTGATCGACGTCGACGAGGCCGGTTTCGAGGCGGAGGTCCTCCAGCGCTCCGCCGAGGTGCCCGTCGTCATCGACTTCTGGGCCGAGTGGTGCGAGCCGTGCAAGCAGCTCGGGCCGGTCCTGGAGCGGCTCGCGCGGGAGTACGTCGGCCGCTTCCTGCTCGCCCGCGTCGACGTCGACCAGAACCAGATGCTGTTCCAGCAGTTCGGCGTGCAGGGCATCCCCGCGGTCTTCGCGGTCGTCGCCGGTCAGGCGCTGCCCCTCTTCCAGGGCGCCGCTCCCGAGGCGCAGATCCGGGAGACCCTGGACCAGCTCGTGCAGGTCTCGGAGCAGCGCTTCGGCATCACCGGCCTGCCGTACGTGCCGGAGGACGGCGCCGAGGGCGCCGACGGCGCGGACGCCGTACGGCAGGGGCCCCCGGAGCCGCCGGAGGACCCGGCGCTGACCGCCGCGCACGACGCGCTGGACGCGGGCGACCTGGACGCCGCGGTGCGGGCGTACAAGGACGTGCTCGCCGCCGACCCGGCCAACACCGAGGCCCGGCTGGGGCTGGGGCAGGCCGAGCTGCTGGCCCGGGTGCAGGGGCTCGACGCGCAGCAGGTGCGCAAGGAGGCGGCGGACCGACCGGCCGACGTGGACGCCCAGTTGCGGGCGGCGGACCTGGACCTGGCCGGTGGCCACGTGGAGGACGCGTTCGGGCGGATCGTGGACACCGTACGGCGGACCGCGGGGGACGACCGGGAGCGGGCACGGCTGCGGCTCCTCGACCTCTTCGACGTGATCGGCGGCGACGATCCCCGTGTGGTGACGGCGCGCAGCGCGCTGGCGCGCGTCCTGTTCTGAGCCGGGCGCTCCGCGCCGCCCTCCGGGGCGGCGGTGGGAGGCGTTCCGCCGCTCATTGATTTAGCGACATCAGCGGCTGTGTTTTGCCAAAGCTTGGCAATCGCAGCCGCTGTGACGCTCGGTGAGCAACACGCGGGAAATCGGCCTGACATGTCCGAATAATGCACTTGTCACGTGAAGTTTCCCCGCTACGTGGGGTGTTCGACCGATGCCGTTCGGAGCCTTCGCGGTGATCCGAGCGTTACTCGCAAGTAATGAGCCCCTTGTATGTCGGCGCCCGATGCACCACGATCAGCCAGGCTCGGTCCATTACCCGGCCCGTCAACCAGTCGGGCGCCCAAGGGCGATGGGTCCCCACCGAGTGGACCGGCGGTGTCACCGCGGTCCGCGGGCAGGGGGGTCTCTGCCGCCCGGCGGAGCCTGTCCGCCATGGAGGGTTGCGCGAGAGCGTGGCCAGTGGTTGTCGCTCGGGGGTGATCGCCGGCAGCTCGGAACGCACGCAGCAGTTCGCTCCAGTCGACGGCGCTCCCTTTCCCGAGGACGTAGCACTTCTCCCATCCCAGGCGCGGGTCCGCAGCCCGTTTCTTGAGATGTACGTCCGAGAAGGAGGAAAGTCATGGAGTCCCTGGCTCGTGGCGGGACCAGATGGAAGCGGTTCGCCGTCGTCATGGTGCCCAGCGTTGCCGCTACGGCCGCCATCGGAGTAGCCCTGTCCCAGGGTGCGCTGGCGGCCTCGTTCAGTGTGTCCGGCCAGCAGTTCAAGGTGACTGCCGACCGGCTCGAGGGCACCGGGTTCGCACAGTACGGCGCGATCGACAGCACCAAGGCGGGCACCAAGCCCGTCACGGTCGTCGGCATGAACGACGCGACGATCAAGAACCTGTGCCAGTCGGTCGTCATACCGGTGCCGGTCTTCGGTGAAGTGTCGATGAAGCTCGGCGCGGGCAGCGGAAGCACCCCCGTCGAAGCGAAGAAGCTGTACATCGACGCGGACGACCTGTCGACCAACGCGACGTTCAAGAACATCGACATCGGCGTCTCCGTCGATGACACCACCAAGGGCCCCGGCCCGCAGAAGGGCGACAAGTACCTGCCGGGCTCCTTCGCCCAGCAGGCCGACAGCGTCGTCTTCACCGATGTCAAGCAGCGCGCGTGGGCCACGACGGCCGGCACGTTCAAACTCAGCGGTCTCAAGATGAGCGTCAAGAAGGGCGCTCACGAGTGCTTCTGAGGCACTGAATGCCTACGGGCGCGGGGACACCCCCCTTTCCCGCGCCCGTACGCATGCTCCACCTGCAAGTTCTCGACAGTCCCCGAGGAGCTGTACGTATGAGCGCCGACACGCGAGAGCGGCCCGCCGACCGGCTGGCCCGGACGCGCGCGAATTTCCGGGTCTGGCGAGGACAGCGGCCGTTCTGGGGCGGGATGCTGACCCTGCTCGCCGGTATCCCGATCATGTACATCCCGTACCAGAACCTCACGCTGGGCTCGTTGACCATCCGGATGGCGACCACCGCGGGAGCGGGCTCGCTGATCATCGGCGTTCTGCTCGTCGTGCTCGGCCTGACCATGTGGTACCAGCCGGAGTCCCGGGTGTTCGCCGGTGTCGCGGCCATCCTGCTGGCGCTGGTCTCGCTGGTCGTCTCCAACTTCGGCGCCTTCCTGATCGGCTTCCTGCTCGGCATGATCGGCGGCGCCCTCGGCGTCTCCTGGGCCCCCGGTGAATCTCCCGGCGGGCGTGACCCCGTCCGGGGCAGGCGGCACGTACGGGAACCCCTCCGGCCGCGCGACGACGACGCGGACCGGGACGACCGCGACCGCGACGACCGCGACGCGTTCCGCGACACGGAGCACACCGCCGCCCTCGACGCGTACGACGCGGACGGCGGCGGGACGAAGGGCGACGGGGCGGACGACGGCGGGACGAAGGACGCGTACACCGCTCCGGACGCGGGCGATCTGTCAGTCAGTGGAACGGCTTCCGCCGCGGCCTCCCCGACCGCGACCGCAGCCGACGCGAACGACGTGAACGGGAGGCACGGTGCCGGGTGACGAGATGCGGGAGGACGCCACCGCCTCGACGGGCGCCGACCGGGAGCGAAGAGGCCCACGGCACGCCGCTCCCCGCAAGCCGCTGCTGACACGGCTGCACGTGCCCGCGGGCAAGGCGATAGCCATGGCCGCGATGCCGTCCGCCGTCCTGATGGGCATGGGGCTCACCCCCCAGCTGGCCAACGCGAAGCAGCAGCCCAAGAACCCGTTCAAGGACGGGCCCTGCGTCTCCGCGCCCGACAAGGACGAGGAGGCCGAGAAGAAGGCGGAGGAGAAGGCCGAGAAGGAGGCCGCGAAGAAGAAGGCGGCCGAGGCGAAGGCCAAGGCGGAGAAGGCGCGGAAGAAGGCCGAGGAGGACGCCCGGGAGAAGGGCGGCCGCGGCGAGGACGACGCGAACGGCTCGGACGGCGGCGCCTCCGACGGCGGTACGTCCGGCGGCGGCGCTTCGGACGGCGGTACGTCCGGCGGTGACGGCGGTACGGGCTCCGGTGGCGAGCCCGGCGCGGACGCGGGTGCCGACGCCGGTGCCGACGCGGGCGCGGACGCCGGTGCGGACGCGGGCGCGGGCTCCACGGAGTCCGGCGACGGCGCGGACGACGGTACGGACTCCGGCGACCGGAACCCCCTCGACCCGTTGGGGCTCGGCGATATACTCAAGGACGTACTCACCCCGAAGGAGAAGGCCGAGCAGGACGAAGCCGAGCGGGACGGCGGCGCGTCCGAGCGGCCCGCTCCCGGGCCGTCGTCCTCGGCCGAGGACGAGGCCCCCGACCCTGCCGAGGACGCCGTGGACGAGGTGGAGAAGGGCGTCGAGGACACCGTCGACGGTCTGCGCGACGGCGCGAAGGACGCCGGGGACGGGAAGTCCCGCCCCTCGCCCTCGCCCTCCGGCAGCGGGGACGGTTCCCGCGACGACGACCGGGACGGGAAGAAGGAGCAGCGGGACGGGGCCGCCGACGCGGAGGACGAGGACGGCAAGAAGCCGTTCCCCTGCGTGGAGGAGGAGAAGGTCGCGGGCACCGACCAGGAGACCCCCACCGCCCTCCCCAACCAGCCCTGGTTCCTGGAGGCTTCGTCGCTCGCCCTGCACGGCCTGGACTACAAGGGCGTCGTCAACGTCACGACGGCGAACGGCCAGACCAAGCAGGCGCTGAAGTTCACCGCCTCCGGTCTCGACATCGGGGACCTGCACCAGATCGTCGACGGTCAGGGCGGCGTGAAGTACCACGTACAGGCGGCCCAGGGCTCCACGTCCACCATCCGCGACGGCCAGGTCACCATGTACACCGAGCGGTTGCAGGGCAATCTCTTCGGGTTGATCCCGATCGTCTTCGACCCGGAGCACCCGCCGCCGGTCAACCTGCCCGAGGCGTTCTTCACCAAGGTGAAGGTCACGCAGGCGGCCCAGTTCGGCGGCACGCTCACCGTGCCGGGACTGCACCAGAGCATCAGCCGCTGACGCTCCCGTAGCGACGGCGACGGCGACGGCGACGGAAGGGCGGGCCGGGGAGGAGATCCCCGGCCCGCCCTTCGCGCGTTCCGCGTCCGCAGCCCACCGTGCGGCGGGCGTGCGGGAGTTACGACTCGCCGCCCAGGTGGTGCACCCGCACCATGTTGGTGCTGCCGGGCACGCCGGGGGGCGAACCGGCGGTGATGATCATCATGTCGCCCGCGTCGTACCGCTTGAGCTTCAGCAGCTCCCCGTCGACCAGGTCGACCATCTCGTCGGTGGTGTTGACGTAGGGCACCACGTACGTCTCGACGCCCCAGCTCAGCGACAGCTGGTTGCGCGTGGGCTCGTCCGAGGTGAAGGCGAGGATCGGCTGGCAGGCGCGGTAGCGGGAGAGGCGCCGGGCCGTGTCGCCGGACTTGGTGAAGGCGATCAGCGTCTTGGCGTTCAGGAAGTCCGCGATCTCGCAGGCGGCACGGGCCACCGAACCACCCTGCGTACGGGGCTTCTTGCCCTGTACGAGCGGCTGGAGGCCGCGGCTCAGCAGCTCCTCCTCGGCGGCCTCGACGATCTTCGACATCGTCTTGACCGTCTCGATCGGGTACTGCCCGACGGACGACTCCGCGGAGAGCATCACCGCGTCGGTGCCGTCCAGGATCGCGTTCGCGACGTCGGACGCCTCGGCGCGCGTGGGACGGGAGTTGGTGATCATCGACTCCATCATCTGGGTCGCCACGATCACCGGCTTGGCGTTCCGGCGGCACAGCTCGATCAGCCGCTTCTGCACCATCGGGACCTTCTCCAGCGGGTACTCCACCGCCAGGTCGCCGCGGGCCACCATCACCCCGTCGAAGGCGAGGACGACCTCCTCCATGTTCGCCACGGCCTGCGGCTTCTCCACCTTGGCGATGACCGGGACGCGCCGTCCGACCCGGTCCATCACGGCGTGCACGTCGCGTACGTCCGCCGCGTCCCGTACGAAGGACAGCGCGACCATGTCGCAGCCCATGTGGAGCGCGAACTCCAGGTCCTCAACGTCCTTCCCGGACAGCGCCGGGACGTTCACGGCCGCGCCGGGCAGGTTGATGCCCTTGTGGTCGGAGATGACGCCGCCCTCGATCACGATGCAGCGCACGCGCGGGCCGTCGACCTCGACGACCTGGAGCGCGACGTTGCCGTCGTTGATGAGGACCGGGTCGCCCTTGGTGACGTCGCCGGGCAGGCCCTTGTACGTGGTGCCGCAGATGGACCGGTCGCCCGCCACGTCCTCCGTGGTGATGACGAACTCCTCGCCGCGCACCAGCTCGACGGGACCCTCGGCGAAGGTCTCCAGGCGGATCTTCGGGCCCTGGAGGTCGGCCAGGACGCCCACCGCGCGGCCCGTCTCCTCGGCGGCCTTGCGGAGCCGGTGGTACCGCTCCTCGTGCTCGGAGTGGGAACCGTGGCTCATGTTGAAGCGGGCCACGTTCATACCGGCCTCGATCAGCGTCTTCAGCTGCTCGAAGGAGTCGACCGCGGGGCCGAGGGTACAGACGATCTTGGAACGGCGCATGGAGCGCATCCTCTCACTTTGTTCAGGAGCGAAACGTATCGTGGGCCGGGCCGACCCGGGTAACCGAGCCCCGGTCACCCCTCGTCGACCAGGGCGAAGGTCTGCCGTGCGATCTCCAGCTCCTCGTCCGTGGGCACCACCGCCACCGCGACGCGCGAGCCCTCCGGCGAGATCAGCCGGGGAACGGCGGCGCGCGCCGCGTTCCGTACGGGGTCCACCTCGATGCCCAGACCCGCCAGTCCGGCCGTCGCGGCCTCCCGTACGGGCGCGGAGTTCTCCCCGACACCGGCCGTGAAGGCGATCGCGTCCACGTGGCCGAGCACGGCGTAGTAGGCGCCGACGTACTTGCGGAGCCGGTGCGCGTACACGTCGAACGCGAGCGCCGCCGCCTCGTCGCCCTCGTCGACCCGGCGGCGGATCTCCCGCATGTCGTTGTCGCCGCACAGGCCGACGAGGCCGCTCCGCTTGTTCAGCAGCGTGTCGATGTCGTCCACCGACATGCCCGCCACCCGCGACAGATGGAGGATCACCGCCGGGTCGACGTCCCCGGAGCGCGTCCCCATCACCAGCCCCTCCAGCGGCGTCAGCCCCATCGACGTCTCCACGCACACCCCGCCCCGTACGGCCGACGCGGACGCGCCGTTGCCCAGGTGCAGCACGATGACGTTCACCTCGGACGGGTCGCGGCCCAGCAGTTCGGCCGTACGCCGTGAGACGTACGCGTGCGACGTGCCGTGGAAGCCGTAGCGGCGTACGCGGTGCTCGTCGGCCGTGGCCACGTCGATCGCGTAGCGGGCGGCGTGCTCCGGCACGGTGGTGTGGAACGCCGTGTCGAAGACGGCGACCTGCGGGAGCCGCGGGTTGAGCGCGCGGGCGGTACGGATGCCGGTGAGGTTCGCCGGGTTGTGCAGCGGGGCGAGGGGCACCAGCCGTTCGATCTCCGCCAGCACGTCGTCGTCGACGCGCGTCGGCTCGGTGAAGCGGCGACCGCCGTGCACCACCCGGTGCCCCACGGCGGCCAGCCGGGGCGAGTCCAGCCCCAGGCCGTCCGCGGTCAGTTCGGTGGCGGCGGCCTCCAGCGCGGCGCCGTGGTCGGCCACGGGCGCCTCACGCGTACGGGCGTCCCCGGCGGCCGGGGTGTGCCGCAGCAGCGAGGAGCGCTCGCCGATCCGCTCCACCAGGCCGGTCGCCAGCCGGGCGCCGTCGGCCATGTCGAGCAGCTGGTACTTCACCGACGACGAGCCGGAGTTGAGCACCAGCACCCGGGTGGGGGCGCTGGCGCGGTCGGAGCCGGTGGCGGTCATGCGGAGGTGTCCCCTTCACGGGTCTGCGGGTCGGTGGCGTGGTCGGCGGACGTGGCGGACGTGGCGGACGTGGTGGTGGCCGCGGTGGTGGCGCGGGCCGGTCCGGTGGGCCGCGGCGGCCTGCGTACGGCGGCCTGCGCCTGGATGGCGGTGATCGCGACGGTGTTCACGATGTCCTGCACGAGCGCGCCCCGCGACAGGTCGTTCACCGGCTTGCGCAGCCCCTGGAGCACCGGTCCGACGGCCACCGCGTGCGCCGAACGCTGCACCGCCTTGTACGTGTTGTTGCCCGTGTTGAGGTCCGGGAAGATCAGCACCGTCGCCTGCCCCGCCACCTCCGACTCCGGCAGCTTCGTCCGCGCGACGGACGGCTCCACCGCCGCGTCGTACTGGATCGGCCCCTCCACCAGCAGGTCCGGGCGCCGCTCCCGGACCAGCGCGGTCGCCTCCCGCACCTTGTCCACGTCCGCGCCCGAACCGGAGCTGCCCGTCGAGTACGACAGCATCGCGATCCGCGGCTCCACCCCGAACTGCGCGGCCGTGGCCGCCGACTGGATCGCGATGTCCGCCAGCTGCTCCGCGTCCGGGTCCGGGTTGACGGCGCAGTCGCCGTACGCCAGCACCTTGTCGGCCAGGCACATGAAGAACACCGACGAGACGACGTCCGCCTCCGGCTTCGTCTTGATCACCTCGAACGCGGGCCGGATCGTCGCCGCCGTCGAGTGCACCGCGCCCGACACCATGCCGTCCGCCAGACCCTCCTGCACCATCAGCGTCCCGAAGTACGACACGTCCGCCACCACGTCGTACGCCAGCTCGTACGAGACCCCGCGGTGCGCCCGCAGCTTCGCGTACAGCTCCGCGAACCGCTCGCGCAGCGGTGACGTCTCCGGGTCCACGATCCGCGCGCACGCCGCCGACGTGTCCGGCACCTCGCCGTCGCCCAACAGGCGCAGGTCGATGCCCAGTTCGGCGGCGCGCTTCCGTACGGCCGTCTCCCCGCCCAGCAGCGTCAGGTCGCACACGTGCCGCCGCAGCAGCACCTCGGCGGCGCGCAGCACCCGTTCCTCGGCACCCTCGGGGAGCACCACGTGGCGGCGGTCGGCGCGCGCCCGCTCGATCAGGTCGTGCTCGAACATCATCGGCGTGACCCGCCCGCTGCGCACCACCGAGATCCGGTCCGTGAGCTGCCCGGTGTCCACGTGCGACTCGAACAGGCCGAGCGCCATCTCCGCCTTGCGCGGCGTCGTCGCCGTCAGCTTCCCCTGGAGCGACAGCAGCTCCGCGGCGGTCGGGAACGAGCCGTCCGACACCGCCAGCAGCGGCGTACCGGGCGCCAGCCGCGCGGCCAGCGCCATCGTCTCGTCGCCCGGCAGCGCGTCCAGCGTCAGCAGCAGACCGGCGATCGGCGGCGAACCGGCCGAGTGCGCCGCCAACGAGCCGACGATCAGGTCCGCCCGGTCGCCGGGCGTCACCACCATGCAGCCCTCCGTCAGCGCGGGCAGGAACTTCGGCAGGTGCGCACCGCCGAACACGAAGTTCCGTACGTCGCGCGACAGCCCGGCGTGGTCACCGAGCAGCACCTCCGCGCCCAGCGTGCTGCGGACCTGCGCCACCGTCGGCGCGGACAGGCTCGGGTTCTCGGGGATGACGTACACCGGCTCCGGCAGGTGGCCCGCGAGCGCGGTGGCGGCGTCGTGGGCGGCGTCCCCCCGTACGCGGTTGGCGATCATGGCGATCACCTCGCAGCCGAGGGAGGCGTACGCGTGGTGGGCGTTGCGCACCTCGGCCACGACGGAGGCGGCGGTCTGGCCGTTGCCGCCGACGACGGTGAGGACGGCGGCGCCGAACTCGTTGGCCATCCGGGCGTTCAGCGCCAGCTCGGCGGGCAGACCGGTGTCGGCGAAGTCCGTGCCGAGGACGAGCACGGCCTCGTACTCGCGGGCCACCGCGTGGAAGCGGTCGACGAGTCGCGACACCAGCTCGTCGGTGCCCTTCTCCGCCTGGAGGTCCGCGGCCTCGTCGTACCGCAGACCGAAGACGCTCCCGGCGGGCTGCGTGAGGCGGTAGCGGGAGCGGAGCAGCTCGTAGATGGGGTCGGGGCCGTCATGGGCGAGTGGCCTGAACAGGCCCACCCGGTCCACCTGGCGCGTCAACAGCTCCATGACGCCCAGTTCGACGACCTGGCGGCCGTCCCCCCGTTCGATGCCGGTCACGTACACGCTGCGGGTCACGCGTGCTCTCCCTCTGGCTCTGGGTCCTCCGGGTCCGTGGTGGGGACCCGTCGCCGCGGTGGCAGGGCCGGTTCCCTCCCTGACGGTACCTGCGGTACGGACGCCGCCGCGCGGCAGGTGTTCGCGTGGTGGACGCCCGGTGCGGGGTGCTTTCCGGACGTGAAACACTCGGACCGGCTCATCGGAAGTCCGAAGCTCCAGAAGCGATCACCACCGATCAGGAGAAGCGAACCTCATGCGCATCGGAGTCCTTACCGCGGGCGGCGACTGCCCCGGCCTGAACGCCGTGATCCGGTCCGTGGTGCACCGCGCCGTAGCCGACCGGGGCGACGAGGTCATCGGCTTCGAAGACGGTTTCAAGGGCCTGCTGGAAGGCCGGTACCGCACCCTCGACATCAACTCCGTCAGCGGCATCCTCGCCCGCGGCGGCACCATCCTCGGCTCCTCCCGGCTGGAGCGCGACCGGCTCCGCGAGGCGTGCGACAACTCCGAGGAACTCATCGAGCGGCTCGCCCTCGACGCCCTCATCCCCATCGGCGGCGAGGGCACCCTCACCGCCGCCCGCATGCTCGCGGACGCGGGCCTGCCGGTCGTCGGCGTGCCGAAGACCATCGACAACGACATCTCGGCCACCGACCGCACCTTCGGCTTCGACACGGCCGTCGGCGTCGCCACCGAGGCCATGGACCGCCTCAAGACCACCGCCGAGTCGCACCAGCGGGTCATGGTCGTCGAGGTCATGGGCCGCCACGCGGGCTGGATCGCCCTGGAGGCGGGCATGGCCGCGGGCGCGCACGCGATCTGCGTCCCCGAACGGAACTTCGAGGTCGACGACCTGACGAAGATGGTCGAGGAGCGCTTCGCGCGCAACAAGCGCTTCGCCCTCATCTGCATCGCCGAGGGCGCCCACCCCGCCGAGGGCTCCATGCCGTACGAGAAGGGCGTCATCGACCAGTACGGCCACGAGCGCTTCGTCGGCATCGGCAACCGCCTCGCCATCGAGCTGGAGCACCGCCTCGGCAAGGAGGCCAAGCCGGTCATCCTCGGCCACGTACAGCGCGGCGGCGTCCCCACCGCGTACGACCGGGTGCTCGCCACCCGCTTCGGCTGGCACGCCGTGGAGGCGGTGCACCGGGGCGAGTTCGGCAACATGACGGCGCTGCGCGGCACGGACATCGTGATGGCGCCGCTCGCGGACGCGGTGGCCCAGCTGAAGCACGTGTCGCAGGACCGGATGGACGAGACCGAGGCCGTCTTCTGACAGGAACGGGTGAACGTGCGCGGGCGCCACGCGACTTGGCCGCCCGCGCCTCGGGTGTGCGCGGAGTCGTCCGCCGACACGGTCGGGGTAGTGGACTATGTGCTGCTCGAGTTGACGACGGAAGACGCGGACACGCGGCAATGGCTCGGGGTTCACACCGCATGAATGAACGAGAATCTGGCACCGGAATTCAGCGCGGATGTCCACCTGATGTGAACGTGGCCGCGGACCTGGTCGGAGAGTTGATCGCGTTCGCGCGGAAGGTGATGGAGGGGGAGAGGTCGGCCTGACCGCAGGGTGACCGCGGCGTGGAGGAGGGGCGGTCGGTGAGCGAACCAGCACGCGGTCCGTACGGGTCGGCGCCCGTCGAAGAACCCGAGCCCTCGGGCGGCCACCGCCCGGTGCTGTTCGTCCTCCCGAAGTTGGCCGTCCGTGAGTGGGAGGCCGTGGCGCGGCTGTTCCGTCCCCGCTTCGTGGGGGTCTCCGGGTGCGTGGTCTGGGAGCAGGTGTACGAGCCCGCGAACTTCCGTTCTTGGTACGAGGAGTTGGCCGGCGACCGTACGTCCATCGAGTGGCTGCTCAACCAGGTGCGGTTGTGGCAGTTCGTCGAGGTGGTGGACGGCGATCCCGAGGAGGAGCGGGCCCTGCGCGTCCTCGCCAGGGCCGTAGCCGTCGGCTGGCGTTCCGCGCTGGAGGCCGACTTCCCCGGCCGTGCGTTCGACGGGGGCGTGGTGGAGACGGAAGACGGGCCCGTGGTGTGCTTCACCGTCCGCAGGACGGCGGAGGGGGACGACGGGTCCCCGCCTGCCGCCCCCGTCAGCCCTTGACGCCGCCGCCCAGGGTGAAACCGCCGCCCATGCGGCGGGAGATGAGGATGTAGAGCAGCAGCACCGGCGTCGAGTAGAGGATGGAGAACGCGGCGAGTTCGCCGTACACGACGACGCCGTAGTTGCCGAAGAACGTGTAGATGCTGACGGACGCCGGGAGTTTCTCCGGGTCGAGGAGCAGCATGAAGGGGACGAAGAAGTTGCCCCACATCATGATGAAGCTGTAGATCGTGACGACGGTGACGCCCGGCCCCATCAGCGGCACGATGACCCGTACGAGTGCCTGGAACCAGCTGGCGCCGTCCGTCCAGGCGGCCTCCTCCAGGACGATCGGGACGCCGTCCATGAAGTTCTTCATCAGCCAGATGGCGAACGGCAGTTGGGACGTGGCGAGGAACAGCGACGTGCCCCACATGGTGTCGATCAGGTTGATCTGTACGAAGAGGCTGTAGATCGGCACCATCACCGCCGTGATCGGCAGGCAGGTGGTGAAGAGGATGCCGAGGAGGTACGGGCGGCCGAAGCGGGAGCGGTAGCGGGAGAGCGGGTACGCGGCGAGGGCCGCGCACACCATGGTCAGCAGGGTGCCGCTGCCGCAGATCAGGAAGCTGTTGAGCATCGGCGTGAACGTGATCTCGTCCGTCCACACGGCGGAGAAGTTCTCCATCGTCGGTGACGACGGCGGGCTGACCTTCAGCTTGGCCTCCGCGTCGAGGGACGCGAACACCAGCCACAGCAGCGGCACCACGAACGCTCCCGCCGCCACCAGCAGCCCCAGGTCCGCGGCGACGCGCTGCCGCCGCTGCCGGGACAGCCGGGGCGGGCGGGACGTACGGGTGGTGGCGGCCGTAGGGGACGGGAGCAGGCCGGTGCGCGCGCCCGTACCGATGGGGCCGGACGTGCCGGACGGGCCGGGTGCGGGAGCCGGGGCGGGAGCGTCGGACATGGCTCAGACCTCCTCGCGCATCAGGCGCAGGTAGACGACCGAGAAGAGGCCGCCGACGACGAGCAGCAGCAGTGCCACGGCGGTGCCGTAGCCGATGAGCGCCTTGTTGAACGCCTGGTCGTACATGAACACCGGCAGCGTCTCGCTCCGGCCTCCCGGGCCGCCGCGGGTCATGGCCCAGATGAGGCCGAAGACCGACAGCGTCTGGAGGGTGTTGAGCATGAGGTTCGTGCCGATGGAGCGGCGGATCATCGGCAGCGTGACGTGGACGAGCCGCTGCCACCCGTTGGCCCCGTCGATCTGCGCGGACTCGGTGACCTCGTCGGGGATCTCGGAGAGCGCGGCGGAGTAGACGAGCATGGAGAACGCCGTGCCGCGCCAGATGTTGGCGAACGACACCGCCAGGATCGGCAGCGTGAACAGCCAGTTCTGGGTGGGCAGATGGAGGAAGTCGAGGACCTCGTTGAGGGTGCCGCGACGGTGGAAGAAGGTGTAGAGGAGGAACCCGGCGACGATCTCCGGGACCACCCAGGCGCAGATGACGATGGCGCCGGTGATCGTCCGTACGGTTTTGCTCGCCCGCTGCATGAGCCCGGCGAGGGCGAGGCCGAGGGTGTTCTGGCCGAGGATCGACGAGATCAGGGTGAACACCAGGGTGAGGACGACGGAGTTGACGAAGTCCTCGTCGCCGAAGGCGCGCGTGAAGTTGTCGAAGCCGACGAACGACGCGGACGCCTGCCCGGTGAGCTGGAGGTCGGTGAAGGCGAGGTAGAAGCAGTAGCCGATGGGGCCGATGAGGAAGAGGAGCAGCAGCACCGTGCCGGGCGCGACCGGCAGCCAGCGCGCGTACCGGCGTACGCCGTCGTACGGGCGCCGGGGGCGCTCCGCCGGTACGTCCGGGCCGGTGGCACCCGGTCCGCCGGAGTCCGGCCCGTCGGCGCCCGGACCGCCGGGCGCCGTGGGGGCCTTGGTGAGGCTCATCGCTCGACCACCTCACCCTCGGTGATGGATCTGACCTGCTCGTCGTACGACCGGGCGCCCTGCTCCGGGCTCGCGTCGCCCGTGGTGACCTTCTCCATGGCGACGGTGATGGCCTCGGAGACGCGCGGGTAGACGGGCAGCGCGGGCCGGTAGTGGGTGACGTCCACGAGGTCGGTGAAGAACTTGGTGCGGGGGATCGCGTTCAGGTACGCCGGGTCGGCGGCGACGTCCTCGCGTACGGCGATCTGCGAGCCGCGGACGCACCACTCGCGGGCGTTCTCGCGCCGCTGGAGCGTCTCGATCATCTTCCACGACAGGTCGTGGTTCCCGGACTTGCGCGGGATCGACCAGGCCCAGCCGCCGGACATGCTGGTGCTGCCCGGTTCCCCGCCATCCTGCGTGGGCATCGGGGCGACGCCCATCGTGTCGTTCCACTCGGGCCAGGGGCTGCCGCCGGTCTTGATCCACTGCTGGTTGATCCAGGAGCCGTCCAGTGCGATGGCCAGCTTCTCCTGCGGCAGGTGGTCGGTCATCACCTGCGTCTGCATGTCGGGGGAGAGGGCGTCGGAGACGTCCGGGCCGAGCTTCTCGGAGAAGACCGTGTCGACGAACTCCAGGCTGTCGCGGAAACCCTTGCTGCCGACGACCCACTTCTTCGACTTCTCGTCGTAGAGCTGGTCCTGCGTGCCGTAGAGCAGCATCTCGAAGCCCTGCATGGCGGCGGCCTCGCCGACGGCCTTGCCGGTGAAGATGTTGAACGGGGTGACGTCCGGGACCTTCTTCTTGATCGTGCGGGCCGCGTCCAGCACGTCGTCCCAGGTCTTCGGGGCCCAGTCGGTGGGCAGTCCGGCCTTCTTGAAGATCTTCTTGTTGAACCAGAGGCCGCGGGTGTCGGTGCCGTCCGGCACCCCGTACGTCTTCCCGTCCTCGGCCAGCCCGGCCCGCTTGGCGTTGTCCTCGAAGCGGTCCCAGTCGTCCCACTTCCCGAGGTACTCGTCGAGGGGCTGGAGGTAGTCGCTCTCGATGTCGGACTGGAGCAGGAAGGTGTCCTCGTAGACCAGGTCGGGCGCGGTGTTCGGGGACCGCATCATGATCTGGATCTTGGTGTAGTAGTCGTTCTGCGGCGCCTGGATCGGGACGAGCTTGACCTTCTTGCCCGGGTTCTCCTCCTCGAACTGCTTCGCGACGAACTCCAGGTAGTCGTCGCGGACCGTGACGTTGTTGTCGATGTCCTTGGGGAAGGCGATCTCGACCGTGTTCGGGTCGTCGTCGGGGCCGATGCTGCAACCGGTGAGCGCGCCCGCGGTGAGGACGGCGCTGAGCGCGAGTGTCAGCGGAGCGGTGGGGCGCACGGGCATGACCTCCTAGGTCCCGGCTGGCGAATCCCGTCTTGGTCGCGGCGCCCGGCACGCACGTCCGCCGCGTTGTCGGAACGTCCACGCAGCCCACTGCGAGGACGTCCCTCCGCCTTGCGGCCGCACGCACCGACCACCGCGACCACCTCCACACCACGGACGACGCCATGCGCCAGACAGGACCTAGGCGCCGTACGGACCTGGGCGGCCCGCCGGTGGTGCGCGTGGGGCGCGGCGGCTGCTGCCCGGCGACCGTACGAGGGGTCCTAATGACAGGTCAATGGAACGGACGGGGTTTCGCGAAGTCCGCTCCGGACCGGGCCCGTACGCGCCGCCGCGCGCGTCGCGTTCCCCGTACGCGCGACGCGGCCGCCGGCCCGCCCCCGTCCTCGGTGGAGGGGGTGGACCGGCGGCCGCGTGGCCGTGCGGGTGCGGGGGCTCAGCCCTGGTAGCCCGCGAGGATCTTGGAGAACTCCCAGGTGCCCTGGTCGATCCCGCTGCACGAGGCGCTGGCCTCGCCGCCGCCCTCGCAGGGCCGGTCGCGGTTCACGGCCCAGAAGCTGACGCGGGCGAGCTTGTGCTCCTTCGCGTAGTCGACCATCTGCTGGAAGTCGGCCGCCGCGATGGACTCGCCCTCGACGTCGGTGACGCCGTTCATCGAGGAGAAGCCGACCTTCTGGTACGCCTCCTCGTCGGAGATCCCGTACGCGCCCTTGACCATGTCCTTCAGCCCGTCGACCGAGGACTTGGTGGCGCCGACCATGTCGGTGGTGCCGTCGCTGTAGTCGAACGGCATGACGGCCCAGGCGGCGTCCAGCCCGGCCTCGGCGCCCTTCTTGATCAGGTCCTCGCCGTTGGCGTTCGGGCCCGCGGGGGTGGTGCCGAAGGTCAGGTAGATCTTCACGTCCGCGTTCTCGCCCTGGACGATCTTGAGCGCGTCGACGGTCCGCTGCCGGACCTCCTCCGACTCGACGGCGGTGGACTCGATGTCGATGTCGATCGACTTCAGCCCGTACGCGTCGATGACCTCCTGGTAGGCGGCGGCCAGTTCTTCGGCGCTGCCGCAGGCCTCCTCCAGCTTGTTGCCGCTCCAGCCGCCGAACGACGGGGTGATGTCGCCGCCCGCCTCCTTGACGGCGTTGATGGTCTGCTCGTCCTGGCCGCCCTTCAGCGGACGCTGGCCGTCCCAGGCGGGCGTACAGCCGCCCTGGGCGAGGATGAACGCCATCGTGAGCTGCTTGTTGCCGGTCTCCTGGAGGAACTGGGCGGCGTCCGGCGGGTTGCCCCAACCCAGGTACAGGTACGGGCCGTTCATGCCGCTGGGCGCGGCGGCCTCGGTCTTCTTCGCGGGGGCGTCGCCAGGCGCGGCCTGGGCGTTGACGGCGAAGGCGCTGGCGGCGGCCACGGCGGTGGCTATGCCGAGGGTGATCCTGCTGCGTGTGGAGAGGTGGCGCACGGTGGCATCCCATCCATGGTGGGGGTCATGGCTGGGCGGCACGCTAGCGGGGTGGCATTGGTCCAGACAAGGGAAAGGTCAGGAAACCTTACTTTCTTGACCGCCCCTTGGCCGGGCCGCAGCGGTGGGTCCCGCGGCGGGTCGTCGACACGAGGTGTCAGTGCGACCAGCGGTAGCAGAACTCCGGGCGGCCCACGTGCCCGTACTGCGGGCGCCGTTCGGCGCGACCCGCGTCGACCAGGTGCTCCAGGTAGCGCCGCGCGGTGATCCGGTTGACGCCGATCACCTCGGCCGCCGCGCTCGCCGTCAGCCCCTCGTCCCCGGCGGCGCGCAGCGCGCCGGTCACCCGCTCCAGCGTCGGTTCGCTCAACCCCTTGGGCATCGTGGCCGGTTGGGGCGCCCGCAGCGCCGACAGCGCCCGGTCCACCTCCGCCTGGCTGCCCGCCTCGCCGCCGCCCGCGCCCGCCGTGCTGCGGAACTCCGCGTACTGCCGCAGCCGGTCGCGCAGCGTCGGGAACGTGAACGGCTTCAGCACGTGCTGCACGACCCCCAGCGACAGCCCCTCCCGTACGACCGCCAGGTCCCGTGCCGACGTCACCGCGAAGACGTCCGTGGTGTGCCCGGCCCCGCGCAACGCCCGCAGCAGGGACAGGCCGTGGCCGTCGGGGAGGTAGAGGTCGAGGAGGATCAGGTCGACCGGCAGCCGGTCGAGCAGACGCCCGGCCTCGGCGCGCGAGTGCGCGATCCCGGCGACCTCGAAGCCGGGGACGCGGGAGACGTAGAGGGCGTGCGCGTCGGCGGCGACCGGGTCGTCCTCGACGACGAGCACCTGCACGGGCACGCCCCCGGGCCCCGCCCCCGCGCCCGTACCGCCGCCCGACCCCGCGCCCGTACCGCCGTCCGCGCTCACCGGGCGCCGCCCGTCGCGCCCGCGCGGTCCGTGCCGCCCGGCGCGGCGCCGCCCCCGTACGGCCGCAGCGGCAGCCGTACGGTGAACTCCGCGCCGCCGTCCGCCGCCTCCCCCAGCGACACCGTGCCGCCGTGCCGGTGCGTGATCTGCTGCACCAGGGCGAGCCCGAGCCCCGAGCCGTGCGGCCCCCGGTCCCCGGGCCGCTTGGTGGACCAGCCGCGCCGGAAGACGTCCTCGGCCGCCTCCGGAGAGATGCCCCGGCCGCTGTCGGCCACGCCGATCACCAACTGCCCGGCCGCCCCCGGCCCGTCACCCGCGCCCGCGCCCGTACGCACCGTCACCGTCACGCGTGGCGCCCGTCCCCGCGTACGGGCCGCGCCGTCCGGTACGGCCGCCGCCCCGGGCTGGGCCGCGGCCTCCACCGCGTTGTCGATGAGGTTCCCGAGGAGCGTCACCAGGTCGCGCGCGGGCAGCTCCGGGGGCACGCTGCCGTCGTCCACGTCGCTGTCCGGGGACAGCACCAGCTCGACGCCCCGCTCGTTGGCCTGCGCCGCCTTGCCCAGCAGCAGCGCGGCCAGCACCGGTTCGGCGACGGCGGCGGTGACCTGGTCGGTGAGGGCCTGGGCCAGTTCCAGCTCCTCGGTGGCGAAGGTGACGGCCTCCTCGTGCCGCCCCAGTTCGATCAGGGAGACCACGGCGTGCAGCCGGTTCGCGGACTCGTGCGCCTGCGAGCGCAGCGCCTCCGCGAAGCCCCGTACGGAGTCCAACTCCCCGGTCAGCGCCTGAAGTTCGGTGTGGTCGCGCAGGGTCACGACGGTGCCGCGCCGCTCGCCGCCGGAGACCGGCGAGATGTTCACGACGACCACCCGTTCCTTCGTGAGGTGCACCTCGTCCACGCGCGGCTCGGCGGAGAGCAGCGCGCCGGTCAGGGGCGCGGGCAGGGCCAGTTCGGCGGGGTTGCGGCCGATCACGTCCGGGTCGGTGACGCCCAGCAGTTCGCGCGCCCCGTCGTTGATGAGGGCGATCCGGCGCTGTCCGTCGAGCATCAGCAACCCCTCCCGTACGGCGTGCAGCGCGGCCTCGTGGTAGTCGTGCATGCGGCTCAGCTCGGCGGCGTTCATGCCGTGGGTGTGGCGGCGGAGCCGGGCGTTCACCACGTACGTGCCGGTGCCGCCCAGCGCCACCGCGATGCCCGCGGCCAGCAGCAGTACGGCGACCTGCCGGCGCACCTGCTCGGTGATCGTATCCACGGCGATGCCCGCGCTCACGAGCCCGACGATGCGGTCGCCGTCGCGTACGGGCGTGACCACCCGTACGGACGGCCCGAGCGTGCCCGTGTACGTCTCGGAGAAGGTGTGCCCCCGCAGCGCGGGTGCGGTGTGGCCGACGAAGGTGCCGCCGATCTCGGCCGGGTTGGGGTGCGTCCAGCGCGTACGCTGCGGACTCATGATCGTGATGAAGGTCACCCCGGTGTCCCGCCGCACCTGTTCCGCGTACGGCTGGAGCGCGCCGCTCGGCTCCGGCGTACGGATCGCCTGCCGTACGGAGGGCGAGTCCGCGACCGCGTGGGCGGTGGCCGTCGCCCGGTGCCGCGCCGACGCCTCGGCCTGGTGCCGGTCCTTCACGTAGACGAAGACCGCGCAGCCCGCCACGAGCACCGCGACCAGCACCACCTGCATGGTGAACAGCTGACCTGCGAGGCTACGGGGGCGGGGTACGCGCATCCGGCCAGTGTGCCTCCGCGAGTGGCCGGAAGTGAATGTGACGTTTCGGGGTCGTTCCGTGCACGTAATGCACGTAACAGTGACCCCCGCCACATGGCGGGTGCATAGTCACCGGAATCCCCGAGCAGCCCGAACCCTCCGAGGAGCCGACGTGTCAGGCCAGTCTCCCCCCGTGGACAAGCGGGACACCCCGAAGAAGCGGGACCGAACCCACTACCTCTACCTCGCGGTCATCGCCGCCGTCGTCGTCGGTGTCACGCTCGGCTTCGTCGCCCCCGGCGTGGCGGTGGAGCTGAAGCCCATCGGTGAGGGGTTCGTCAACCTCATCAAGATGATGATCTCGCCCGTCATCTTCTGCACCATCGTCCTGGGCATCGGCTCCGTACGGAAGGCCGCCAAGGTCGGCGCGGTCGGCGGCCTGGCCCTCGGCTACTTCGTGCTGATGTCCACGGTCGCGCTCGCGCTCGGCCTCGTCGTCGGCAACATCATCGAGCCGGGCCACGGCCTCAACCTCACCAACGAGGTACGGGAGGCGGGCGCCGCCGAGGCGGAGGGCACGCACGAGAGCACCGCCGACTTCCTCCTCGGCATCATCCCCAAGACGATGGTCTCCGCCTTCACCGAGGGCGAGGTGCTCCAGACGCTGCTGGTCGCCCTGCTGGTGGGCTTCGCGCTCCAGGCCATGGGCCGCGCCGGGGAGCCGGTGCTGCGCGGGATCGGGCACATCCAGCGGCTCGTCTTCCGCGTCCTGGGCATGGTCATGTGGGCCGCCCCGGTGGGCGCGTTCGGCGCCATCGCGGCGGTGGTCGGCGAGACGGGCACGGACGCGCTCAAGTCGCTGGCCGTCATCATGATCGGCTTCTACATCACCTGTTTCCTCTTCGTCTTCGTGGTGCTCGGCGTGATCCTGCGACTGGTCGCGGGCATCAACATCTGGCTGCTGCTGAAGTACCTGGGCCGGGAGTTCCTGCTGATCCTGTCCACCTCGTCGTCCGAGTCGGCCCTGCCGCGGCTCATCGCGAAGATGGAGCACCTGGGCGTCAGCAAGCCGGTCGTGGGCATCACGGTGCCCACCGGCTACTCGTTCAACCTGGACGGCACCGCCATCTACCTCACCATGGCCTCGCTGTTCGTGGCCGAGGCGATGGGCGACCCGCTGGCGGTCAGCGAGCAGATCTCGCTGCTGGTCTTCATGGTCATCGCGTCCAAGGGCGCCGCGGGCGTCACCGGCGCCGGACTGGCCACGCTCGCGGGCGGCCTCCAGTCGCACCGGCCCGACCTGGTGGACGGCGTCGGCCTGATCGTCGGCATCGACCGCTTCATGAGCGAGTGCCGCGCGCTGACGAACTTCGCGGGCAACGCCGTCGCCACGGTCCTCGTCGGCACCTGGACGAAGGAGATCGACCGCGAGCAGATGGAGCAGGTCCTCGCCGGGAAGCTCCCGTTCGACGAGGCGACGCTCACCGACGACCACGGCTACGGCGGCGACCCGGAGCCGGACGAGCGGGTGGACGCCGCGGTGGAGCGGCACGCCGATGCGGACCCCGACGCCGACCCGGACACCGACGGCAAGGCCGACCTGACGAAGGAGCAGGCGCCCGCCCGGTGACGGGCGGCGGGCTGCTCGCGGACGCGCGCGGCTGACCACCGCGCGCGGCTGACCACCGCGCACGCGGAAGGGGCGGACCCGAACCGGGTCCGCCCCTTCCGCGTGTCCCGTCCCCGCCGCGGCGCGCGGGCGGGTGGGGGAGTCCGTCAGTCCTCCTGCTCGACCTCGGGCCCCTCGATGTCGTAGCCGATCGGGCTGTGCTTGAGCCAGCTCTTGACGATGTACGTCTTGGCCTCGGCCTCGAACTCGTCGATCATGACCGGCCGGTTCTGCGCGGACTGTCCGGCGAAGGGGGAGTCCTCCTGGTTGACGTACTCCAGGTCGCCCTCACCGGTGTGGGTGATGTGGGTGATGTCGATGTCGGCGAACGCCGCGGGGGCGGCGACGGCGCTGAGGCCGAGGGTGAGACCCGCGACGGCAACCGCACGTGCGAAACGCTTCATGAGTCCATGTCCTTCCACTGATCCGTGACCCGAAAGAGGCGCGCCGTCCTCGCGCTCACGACGGCGGCACCGGAGTCAGGTTTGCGGGCGGCACGGCGCGGCGCGGGGAGCCCCACGCGGCGACACCCGTACCGGTGACGACATTGCGCCGAACGGCCAGTGCCCGTACGGGGGTTCCGGTACGGAAATCACAGTCCGCCGGGCCGTTCCGGGTGCAGCCACACCGTCGCCAGCGGTGGCAGGTCCAGCGCGAGCGACACGTCGTGCCCGTGCGAGGGGACCCGCTCGGGGGTGAGCGTGCCCGCGTTCCGCACGTCGCCGCCGCCGTACGCGAGGGCGTCGGTGTTCAGCGCCTCCCGCCAGCCGGGCACCTCCGCCGGGACGCCCACGCGGTACGCGTGCCGCACGACGGGCGAGAAGTTCGAGACCGCCACCAGCGGGCGGCCCGCCGCGTCGAAGCGCAGGAACGAGAAGACGTTGTCCTCCGCCGCGTCCGCGTCGATCCACCGGAAGCCCCCCGGGTCGGTGTCCCGTTCCCACAGGGCGGGCGTGCGCGCGTACACCGTGTTGAGGTCCCGCACCAGGTCCCGTACGCCCCGGTGGTCGGCCTCCGCGCCGTACGCCGGGTCGAGCAGCCACCAGTCCGGGCCGTGCGCCTCCGACCACTCGGCGCCCTGCGCGAACTCCTGCCCCATGAAGAGGAGTTGCTTGCCGGGGTGGGCCCACATGAAGCCGAGGTACGCGCGGTGGTTGGCCCGGCGCTGCCACCAGTCGCCGGGCATCTTCGACACCAGCGCCCGCTTGCCGTGCACGACCTCGTCGTGCGAGACGGGCAGGACGTAGTTCTCCGACCAGGCGTAGACCATGGAGAACGTCATCTCGCCGTGGTGGTACTTCCGGTGCACCGGGTCCTTGGCCACGTACTCCAGGGAGTCGTGCATCCAGCCCATGTTCCACTTGAAGCCGAAGCCCAGGCCGCCCCGGTCGGTCGGGCGCGTCACGCCGTCCCACGCGGTGGACTCCTCGGCGAGGGTGACGACGCCGGGGCAGCGCCGGTAGAGGGTGGCGTTCATCTCCTGGAGGAAGGCGACGGCGTCCAGGTCCTCCCGGCCGCCGTACGCGTTGGGCGACCACTGGCCGTCCTCGCGCGAGTAGTCCAGGTAGAGCATCGAGGCGACGGCGTCCACGCGGAGGCCGTCGATGTGGAACTCCTCGCACCAGTAGACGGCGTTCGCCACCAGGAAGTTGCGCACCTCGCGTCGCCCGAAGTCGAACTGGAGCGTGCCCCAGTCCGGGTGCTCCGCGCGCCGGGGGTCGGCGTGCTCGTAGAGCGGCTCGCCGTCGAAGCGGGCCAGCGCCCACTCGTCCTTCGGGAAGTGCGCGGGCACCCAGTCCATCAGCACCCCGATGCCCGCCCGGTGCAGCGCGTCGACCAGCGCGCGGAAGTCGTCGGGGGTGCCGAGGCGGGCGGTGGGCGCGTAGAAGCCGGTGACCTGGTAGCCCCAGGAGCCGCCGAACGGGTGCTCCGCGGGCGGCATCAGCTCCACGTGCGTGAAGCCCAGGTCCCGTACGTACGCGGGCAGTTGCTCGGCCAGCTCGCGGTAGCCCAGGCCGTGCCGCCAGGAGGCGAGGTGCAGCTCGTACACCGACATGGGCTCGGTGTGCGGCGTACGGTCCGCCCGCGCGGCCAGCCACTCGGCGTCGCGCCACTCGTAGCGGGACCGTTCCACGACGGACGCCGTCGCGGGCGGGCACTCCGTACGGCGTGCCATCGGGTCGGCGCGCAGGGAGCGGGTGCCGTCGCGGGTGGTGATCTCGTACTTGTAGAGCGCGCCCTCCGCGACCCCCGGCACGAACAGCTCCCACACGCCGCTGGAACCCAGCGAGCGCATCGGGAAGGCCGTACCGTCCCAGCAGTTGAAGTCACCGGCGACGCGCACGCCCCGCGCGTTCGGCGCCCACACCGCGAAGCGGGTGCCCGCGACCCCGGCGTGCGTCAGGACGCGCGCGCCGAGCGCGTGCCACAGCTGCTCGTGCCGCCCCTCCGCCAGCAGGTGCAGGTCCAGGTCGCCGAGGGCGGGCAGGAAGCGGTACGGGTCGGGGACGCGCAGCTCGTCGGTGCCGGGCTCCTCGCCGTAGCGCACGAGGAGTTCGTACGCCGGGACCTCCAGCAGCGGCAGCACCCCCGCGAAGAACCCGCCGCCCTCCGCGTGCAGCTCCGCGCGCAACCCCTGCGCCTCCGCGAGGACCGTCACGGCACGGGCGTACGGGCGCAGCACCCGTACGGCCACCCCGCCGCGCACCGGGTGCGCGCCGAGCAGGGCGTGCGGGTCGTGGTGCGCCCCGGCGAGCAGCCGCTCCCGGTCGGCGTCGGGCAGCGGGTCCGCGACGCGGACGCCGCGGCTGCCGCCGTGCGGCTCCGCGAGGGGCGCGGCGGGCGGCGTCGAGGGGGTGGGCGGCGTCGGCGGGACGGTGGGGACGGGCGGGGCGTGGCGTACGGCGGTCGCGGTCGGTTCGGCGGTGTCGGTGCGGGGGATCACGGGGGGCCTCCGGGGGAGAACGGGGTCGGGACGGGTGGGGGGCGTCGGGGACGGGTGGGAACGGTCGCGGGGCGTGCGGGAGCGACGCGGGCGTACGGGGTGCGGGCGTACGGTCGGGGCGCGCGCCGGGGTCAGTCGCCCGCCGCGGCGAGGCGGCGTACGGCGGACAGCGGGATGGGCAGCCAGGCGGGCCGGTGCCGCGCCTCGTACAGCACCTCGTAGACCGCCTTGTCCGTCTCGAAGGCGCGCAGCAGCCGCGCGTCGTCGCGCGGGTCGGTACCGGCGACGTCGGCGTAACCGGCGCAGTACGCGGCCCGGTTGGCGGCGGCCCAGTCCCGCGTCCAGCGCTCGCCGGTGCCCTGCTGGCAGGCCGCGTAGTCGAAGGAGCGCAGCATCCCCGCGACGTCCCGTACGACGGGCTGCGGCAGGCGGCGTTCGTGCAGCGGGCGGGCGGGCTCGCCCTCGAAGTCGATCAGCGTCCACTCGTCGCCGCCCGCCCCGCACAGCGCCTGCCCCAGGTGCAGGTCGCCGTGCACGCGCTGGACGCGCCGCGCCTGCCCGAGGCGGGCCAGCCCGGCGACTGCGGCGAACGCGTTCCGCAGCCCCGGCCGGTACGGGCGCAGCGCCGGTACGGCCCGCGCCGCCACCTCCAGCCGGGCGGCCATCCCGGCGGCCAGCCGCTCCAGTTCGGGGCCGCGCAGCGGCGCGGTCGGCAGCGTGTCCGCGAGCGTGGCGTGCACCTCGGCGGTCGCCCGGCCCAGGCCGCGGGCGGCGGCGGTGAAGTCCCGCCGCCCGGCCAGCGCCCGCTGCGCGAGCTGCCAGCCGTCGCCGCTGCCCGGCAGGTACGGCTGGAGCACCCCGAGGGTCAGCCCGGGGCCCTCGGCCGCGGGCCCGTCCGGCGCGTCCCCGTCCGGCCCGGCCGCCGCCTCGAACCAGGCCGTCGGCGCCGGTACGCGGGCGCAGCCGCCGCGCGCCAGCGCCAGGGGCAGCTCCAGGTCCGGGTTGAGGCCCGGGTCGACCCGGCGGAACAGCTTGAGGATGTACGCGCTCCCGTACACCACCGAGGAGTTGGACTGCTCGGCGTCGAGGACGCGCGGGCGCAGCCCGGACGGTACGGCGGCGGCGCCGGGCGCGGTGACGAAGCGGAGCGGGCCGAGACGGCCGGGGGAGCGCAGCCGTTCCAGCAGCAGGCCGGTGAGCCGCGGGTCGTGCAGCGCGTCGTACAGCGCGCGACCGCGCAGCGGCCCGTCGGTGGGGGTGCCGAGGGAGGCGGGCGCGAACTCGGGCGGGAGCACGGGCCGTACGCCGACCAGCAGTTGGTAGCAGTCCGCGTCGGGTGAGCCGTCCGTGCCCGACCCCGTTCCCGTGCCGTCGCCGGGCTCGTGGGGCGGCGCGGGCTGCCGGGCGCGTACGAGGAGGTGCAGCAGCCCGGGGGTGGCGCCCGCGTCCGAACCGGCGTGCGCGCACGGCAGCAGCTCCGTGGCGGACACCAGCGAGAAGCCGCTGATCGGCCGCCCCTTCCCGGCGAACCACCGCTGCCGCGGCAGCCACTCCGTCAGCAGCGGCGCGAGCGACCGGAGGAGTCCTCCGGCGGCGCGCTGCCCGGGGGCGGGGCGACCGGCAGCGGTCACCGTCAGGGGCAAGGAGCTTTCCGACATGGCGTCCTTTCCCCGGGCACACGAGAGGTAGGCGAAAGTGTCCCGGTTTGCGGCATGGGCTTCCCGGCGGTGCGGGACGTGTCGAGGTGATTCCGTCGGGCGGGCCAACGTGGTTGAAGGTTTCTGCGCGCCGTACGCCGCGTCCGTCGGCACCACGGCCCCCGTCCCGGGGCCCGGGAGTACGCGCCGCGGTCCCGCGGTGCCGTCGTGGCCCGGCCGTCGTCCGGTCCCGGCCCGCGCCGTACGCCGTACGCGCCCCGCCGCGGCGGACGGGACCCGTGCCCCGCACCGCCCCGGCGGGGCCGACGCCGGGAAGCGTCCTCGCGGCGGCTTCCCGGCGTCATGTCACGGCTGGCGCGTCGGCCGCGCCGGGGGCCCGGACGGAGCCTCGGGCGCGGGCTGCTCCGCCCCCGCCTCCGCCCGTGGCGCGGGGCCGCGCCGCAGCCGGAACCAGTAGAAGCCGTGGCCCGCCAGCGTCAGCAGGTACGGCAGCTCCCCGATGGCCGGGAAGGAGACGCCGCCGATCAGCTCGACCGGCACCCGCCCCTCGTACGCCCGCAGGTCCAGCTCGGTGGGCTGCGGGAAGCGCGAGAAGTTGTTCACGCACACGACCAGGTCGTCGCCGCCCTCGCCGGGCAGCGGCGCCTCCCGCAGGAAGGCGAGCACCGCCGGGTTGGACGACGGCAGTTCGGTGTACGTGCCCAGCCCGAACGCCGGGTTCTGCTTCCGGATCTCGATCATCCGGCGCGTCCAGTGCAGCAGCGACGACGGCGAACTCATCGCCGCCTCCACGTTCGTGACCTGGTAGCCGTAGACCGGGTCCATGATCGCGGGGAGCGTCAGCCGTCCCGGGTCGCTGGAGGAGAAGCCCGCGTTCCGGTCCGGCGTCCACTGCATCGGGGTGCGTACCGCGTCGCGGTCACCGAGCCAGATGTTGTCGCCCATGCCGATCTCGTCGCCGTAGTAGAGGATCGGCGAGCCGGGCAGGGACAGCAGCAGGGCCGTGAACAGCTCGATCTGGTTCCGGTCGTTGTCGAGGAGCGGGGCGAGCCGCCGCCGGATGCCGATGTTGGCCCGCATCCGCGGGTCCTTGGCGTACTCGGCGTACATGTAGTCGCGTTCCTCGTCGGTCACCATCTCCAGGGTGAGCTCGTCGTGGTTGCGCAGGAAGATGCCCCACTGGCAGCGCTCGGGGATGGCCGGCGTCTTGGCCAGGACCTCCGACACCGGGTAGCGCGACTCGCGCCGCACGGCCATGAAGATGCGCGGCATCACCGGGAAGTGGAACGCCATGTGGCACTCGTCGCCGCCCTCGGCGTAGTCGCCGAAGTAGTCGACGACGTCCTCCGGCCACTGGTTGGCCTCGGCCAGCAGGACGGTGTCCGGGTAGTGCGCGTCGATCTCGGCGCGTACGCGCTTCAGGAACGCGTGCGAGGCGGGCAGGTTCTCGCAGTTGGTGCCCTCCTCCGCGTAGAGGTACGGCACCGCGTCCAGCCGGAAGCCGTCGATCCCCAGGTCCAGCCAGAACTTCAGCGCCGAGATCATCTCGTCCTGGACGACCGGGTTCTCGTAGTTGAGGTCCGGCTGGTGCGAGAAGAACCGGTGCCAGTAGTACTGCTTGCGGACCGGGTCGAACGTCCAGTTGGACGTCTCGGTGTCCACGAAGATGATGCGGGCGTCCGCGTACTGCTTGTCGTCGTCGGCCCAGACGTAGTAGTCGCCGTACGGGCCGTCCGGGTTCGCCCGGGACTCCTGGAACCACGGGTGCTGGTCGCTGGTGTGGTTCATCACCATGTCGATGATGACCCGCATGCCCCGCTTGTGCGCGGAGTCCACGAACTCCACGAAGTCGGCCAGGTCACCGAACTCCGGCAGCACCGCCGTGTAGTCCGCTACGTCGTAACCACCGTCACGCAGCGGGGACTTGAAGAACGGCGGCAGCCACAGGCAGTCGACACCCAGCCATTGCAGGTAGTCGAGCCTGGAGGTGAGGCCCTTCAGGTCCCCGATGCCGTCGCCGTCGCTGTCCTGGAAGGAACGGACGAGGACCTCGTAGAAGACCGCGCGTTTGAACCAGTCGGGATCGCGGTCCTTGGCCGGGGTGTCCTCGAACGTGTCGGGGACGGGCTCGTTGACGATCATGGATTGGGTGACCCTCCATTCGATGGGGACGGTCGCAGCGAGAACACGTGCGCGGGCGCGGGCGCGCGGCCCGGCTCCAGACGTACGTAGTTCTCGGTGCCCCAGTGATAGGACTCAGCGGTGAGCAGGTCGCTCACCTCGATCGGCGTGGCCCCTCTCACCTGCGACGGAGTGAGGTCGAGCGCCGTCGTGTCCAACGACACCGTCGCTTCGTGGGTGTGGTGCGGATCAAGGTTGATCACGACCAGAACGGTGTCGTCAGCCGGGTCCGCGCTCCGGCGCGAGTACGCGATCACGTGCTCGTTGTCGGTGGCGTGGAAGTGCGTGCCGCGCAGCCGCCGCAGGGCGGGGTGGCGGCGGCGGAGGGAGTTCAACGTGCCGAGGAGCGGGGCGAGCGAGGTCCCGTCGCGCTCGGCGGCGGCCCAGTCGCGCGGCCGCAGCTGGAACTTCTCCGAGTCCAGGTACTCCTCGCTGCCCTCCCGTACGGGCGTCGCCTCGCACAGCTCGTACCCCGCGTACACGCCCCACGTCGGGGAGAGCGTCGCGGCGAGCACGGCCCGTACGGCGAAGGCGGGACGGCCGCCCTCCTGGAGGTAGCGGTGCAGGATGTCGGGCGTGTTCACGAAGAAGTTCGGGCGCATGTACGCGGCGGCCTCGCCGGTCAGTTCCCGCACGTAATCGGTCAGTTCCCGCTTGCCGGTGCGCCAGGTGAAGTACGTGTACGACTGCTGGAAGCCGATCTTCGCCAGGGTGTGCACCATCGCGGGCCGCGTGAACGCCTCCGCCAGGAAGATCACGTCCGGATCGGTGCGGTTGATGTCCGCGAGCACCTTCTCCCAGAACACCACCGGCTTCGTGTGCGGGTTGTCGACCCGGAAGATCCGCACCCCGCGGTCCATCCAGAAACGCAGCACGCGCAGCGTCTCCCGGACGATGCCGCGGAAGTCCTCGTCGAACGCGACCGGGTAGATGTCCTGGTACTTCTTCGGCGGGTTCTCGGCGTACGCGATCGTGCCGTCCGCCCGCGTACGGAACCACTCCGGGTGCTCCTTCACCCACGGGTGGTCCGGCGAGCACTGGAGCGCGAAGTCCAACGCCACCTCGACGCCCAGTTCCCGCGCGGTCGCCACGAAGTGGTCGAAGTCCTCGAACGTGCCCAGGTCCGGGTGGAGCGCGTCGTGCCCGCCGAGCGCCGAACCGATCGCCCACGGCGAACCCACGTCGTACGGGCCCGCCGTGAGCCCGTTGTTGGGGCCCTTGCGGAACGACTCGCCGATGGGGTGCACCGGCGGCAGGTACACCACGTCGAAGCCCATCGCGGCGAGCGCGGGCAGCCGTTCGGCGGCGGTGCGCAGGGAGCCGGACACGGGGGCCGCGTCCCGGCGCAGCTCGGCGCCCTCCGAGCGCGGGAACATCTCGTACCAGGAACCGAACAGCGCCCGCTCCCGCTCCACCTGGAGCGTCAACGCCAGCGAGGACGACAGGAGTTCACGCAGCGGGTAGCGCGCCAGCACCTCCGCCACCTCCGGCGCCAGCGCGGCGGCCAGACGCCCGGCGGGCGGCAGCGAGGCGTCGCGCAGCGCGCCCGCGGCGGCCAGTACGACGGAGCGGCCGTCGACCTTGGGCACCCCGGCGGCGGCGCGCTCGTGCAGGACGGCGCCCTCCAGCAGGGTCAGTTCGGTGTCGACGTTCGCCGGGACCTTGACGCCCGCGTGCCGCCGCCAGGTGGCGACGGGGTCGCTCCACGCCTCCACCGTGTACGTCCAGCGGCCCTCGCAGTCGGGCGTCACGTCCGCGCCCCAACGGTCGGAACCGGGCGCCAACTCCCGCATCGGCGTCCACGGACCGGACCGCCCGTTGGGGTCGCGGAGGACGACGTTGGCGCCGACCGCCTCGTGCCCCTCGCGGAAGACGGTGGCGGACACCTGCAACGTCTCACCGACCACCGCCTTCGCCGCGCGCCGACCACAGTCGACGAGCGGTTGGACGTCCAAAACGGGGATGCGACCGATCATGGGCTCACCTGGTGGATCTGCGTGGAGGCGGGCGGTTATCCGCCTATTTGTAACCTCTGTGTACGCGGCGAGGGCGCTGCGCCGGTGACCCCCGTGGCGTGCTCACCCGCCTGGCGGTGCGTCGGCGCAGACGTTCGACTCCCCGCCCCGCGCCCGACACCGAGGGGCGCACCGGACTGAGTACGCGTACTCATGCGCCGGTGCGCCGTACCCGCGGAAGGTGAAACGGCGGACGGGACGCCGACGCACTCGAACCGTCTCGTCCCGGTAGATGCCCGTAGTCCATCGCCTGCGTCGGGGGCGTCGTGGCCGATCGACCCGATCTCGCGTGAAGAGGGGAGCCCCGGTGAGGCTGCGGTGTGGGCTCGCGCTGATCATGGCGACATCCCTCGCGGGGTGCGGTGTCCTCGCGAACTCACGAGACGCGAAAGACGTCAAACCCGAAATGGACATGCGGGAAGCGGCGCGGTACGCCGACGAGGTCATCAGCGGCACGATGGGCGCTGTCGTGCCACCGGTGCGGTGGGCACACGGCACCTCGACGGACGGTGTCTGCGAAGGAGGTGCTCCTGCGGGGACCGGGAGCGTCACGCGACGCGCGGCAATCACGACGGACGTCTCATCGCAGCGCAGGGGCAGCCTGCTGGGTGTGATCGAACGCCATTGGAAGAAGCGTGGTGATGAGATCACCGAAGTCCGGAAGCACAAGGAGAGCCCCGCGATGTTCGCCACCACTCCGGACGCTTTCCGCATGTCCTTGGTAGTGGGCTACCAAGGGCAGGTCTTCATCGATGTGGTGACGCCCTGCATGACGCGGTCCGAGGTGCCGCCGCCCGGGGCGCGGCCCGGCGTTCCGGACTACACCGGGCGGAAGCCGCCGTTGCCGGACGAGCACTCCGACTTCTGGTCCGACCGGGCGCCGGTGTCGGGGGAAGGGTGAGCGGCTGGTTGGCACTGCTCGGGAACGATCGTGACCGGCGAGGGCATGGCGATCACGCGGCGGGAACACCGATGAGGGTGACGGTCGTCCTCGGAAGTCTGGTGTCCGCTCTGCTGCTCTCGCTGACGGGATGCGGCGCGTCGGACGGGTCCTGGGACGACGACGGGGCGAACCCAGAGGTGCTGGACGTGAACATGAGGGAAGCCGCCGAACAGGCAGACGCCCTCCTCGACCAAACGCTGGAGGCGGTTCACCCGGGGGTGCGCTGGGAGCACGGTCAAGTGAGCGACAGCGCCTGTACCGGTGGCGGTATGGACGAGGGGGCGGAGAAGGGGGCTGTGTTGCGGCGTCGTGCCGTCTCCACCGTCATCTCCGACGAGCGCCGCGGCAGCTTCCTCGGGGTGGTGGAAAGACACTGGAAGGAACGCGGGTACCGGGTGACGTCCGTGAACTCGGACAAGAAACTGCCGGCTGTCTACGTGGAGACCTCCGAGGGCTTCTCGCTGAGCCTCAGTTTCGGCTACAGGGGGCAGGCGTTCTTCGAGGCCGCCAGCCCGTGTGCGGACCGGTCCGAGGTGCCGCCGCCCGGGGCGCGGCCCGGGGTTCCGGACTACACCGGGCGGAAGCCGCCGTTGCCGGACGAGCACTCCGACTTCTGGTCCGACCGGGCGCCGGTGCCGGGCAAGGGGTGAGCGGGTCGTTGGCGCGTCGGCGGGGAGCCGGTGGGGCGCGCCGGTACGTTCGGCGAAATGAAGGCAATTCGTCGCTTTTCGGTCCGTCCTGTGTTCCCCGAGCCGCTGCGTCCCCTCGGCGAACTCGCCCGCAATCTCCGCTGGTCCTGGCACCCCGCCACGCGTGAGCTGTTCCGGTCCGCGGACCCCGCCGGGTGGGAGGCGGCGGGCGGCGATCCCGTACGGCTGCTGGGCGCCGTCTCCGCGCGGCGGCTGGAGGAGTTGGCCGGGGACGGGGAGTTCCTGCGGCGGCTGGACGAGGCGGCGCGTGATCTGCGGGCGTACGTGGACGCGCCGCGCTGGTACCAGGGCGTACGGGAGGAGCGGGGCGAGGCGGGCGGGCTGCCCGCCGCCGTCGCGTACTTCTCGCCGGAGTTCGGCATCGCGGAGGCGCTGCCGCAGTACTCGGGCGGGCTCGGCATCCTCGCCGGGGACCATCTGAAGGCGGCGAGCGACCTGGGTGTGCCGCTGATCGGTGTCGGACTGCTGTACCGGCGCGGCTACTTCCGGCAGAGCCTGTCCCGCGACGGCTGGCAGCTGGAGCACTACCCGCTGCTCGACCCGGACGAGATGCCGCTGGAGATGCTGCGCGAGCACGACGGTTCGCCCGTGCAGCCGGTGCTCACGCTGCCCGGCGGACGTTCGCTGCGCGCGCACGTGTGGCTGGCGCGTGTCGGGCGGGTGCCGCTGCTCCTGCTCGACTCCGACGTGGAGGAGAACGCCGGTGGCGAGCGCGAGGTGACCGACCGGCTGTACGGGGGCAGCAGCGAGCACCGGCTGCTCCAGGAGATGCTGCTGGGCGTCGGGGGCGTACGGGCGGTGCGCGCGTACTGCCGACTCACCGGCCACCCGGAGCCGGAGGTGTTCCACACGAACGAGGGGCACGCGGGCTTCCTCGGCCTGGAGCGCGTACGGGAACTGACCGCGGCGGGGCGCGGGTTCGACGCGGCGCTGGAGACCGTACGGGCCGGGACGCTGTTCACGACGCACACCCCGGTGCCCGCGGGCATCGACCGCTTCGACCGGGAGCTGGTCGCGCGGCACTTCGGTGCCGACGGCGAACTCCCCGGCGTGGACGGCGAGGAGGTGCTGCGGCTGGGCGCGGAGAGCTACCCCGGCGGCGACCCGACCGTCTTCAACATGGCGGTCATGGGCCTGCGTCTGGCGCAGCGCGCGAACGGCGTGAGCACGCTGCACGGTGCGGTGAGCCGGGAGATGTTCGCCGGGCTGTGGCCGGGCTTCGACCCGGCGGAGGTGCCCGTCGCGTCGGTGACCAACGGGGTGCACGCGCCGACGTGGGTCGCGGACGACGTACCGCCCGACCCGGCGCGCCTGGACGACGCCGCGCTGTGGCGGCTGCGGCGCGTGCTGCGGGAGCGGCTGGTGCGGGACGTACGGGCCCGGCTGTACGCGTCGTGGCGGCAACGCGGCGCCGCTCACGCCGAGTTGGGGTGGATCGACGAGGTGCTGGACCCGGACGTGCTGACGGTCGGCTTCGCGCGCCGCGTGCCCTCGTACAAGCGGCTGACGCTGATGCTCCACGACCGGGAGCGGTTCACCAGGCTGCTGCTGGACCCGGAGCGGCCCGTGCAGCTCGTCGTCGCGGGCAAGGCGCACCCGGCGGACGACGGCGGGAAGCGGCTGATCCAGGAACTGGTGCGGTACGCGGACGACCCGGCGGTGCGGCACCGGATCGTGTTCCTGCCGGACCACGGCATGGGCATGGCGCAGCAGCTGTACCCCGGCTGCGACGTGTGGCTCAACAACCCGCTGCGCCCGCTGGAGGCGTGCGGCACGTCCGGGATGAAGGCCGCGCTCAACGGCGGCCTCAACCTCTCGGTACGGGACGGCTGGTGGGACGAGTGGTACGAGCCGGACTTCGGCTGGGCGGTGCCCACCGCCGACGGTGAGGCGGCGCTCGACCCGGAGCGGCGCGACGCCATCGAGGCCGGCGCCCTCTACGAGCTGCTGGAACGGCACGTCGCCCCGCGCTTCTACGACCGCGCGCCCGCGCCGGGCGCCCCGGCGGACGGCGCCGGCGAACCGGTGCCCGGCCGCTGGATCGAGATGGTGCGGCAGACCCTGGACCGGCTCGGCCCGCGCGTGCACGCCGACCGGATGGTGCGGGAGTACGTGGAGCGGCTGTACGTGCCCGCGGCCCGCGCACACCGGGCCCTGGACGCCGTAGCGGCCGAGGAGTCGGCCGCGTGGAAGGCGCGGGTGCGCGCCGAGTGGCCCCGTGTGGCCGTCGACCACGTCGAGCAGGCGGGCGCCGACGGGGACGCGCTGGAGCTGGGCGGCGCGCTGACGCTGCGGGTACGGGTCACGCTGGGCGCCCTGCGCCCGGACGAGGTGGAGGTGCAGGCCGTCGCGGGCCGGGTGGACGAGGCGGACGCGCTGGCCTGGCAGGACAGCGTACGGGTGCCGCTGAAGCCGGTCGGCGGTCCGGACCTGGACGGGCGCTGGGCGTACGAGGGGCCGCTCGCGCTGGACCGTACCGGGCCGTACGGCTACACCGTGCGGATCGTGCCCGCGCACCGGCTGCTGTCCGGGGCGGCCGAACTCGGCCTGGTCGCGGGCCCGTCGGCCGACGCGACGCCGCCCGGCCGCCCGGACTGACACGGCGGTGGAAGCCGGGACGGCGTACGTCCCGGAAACGGCGGACGCCGCCCTGCCGGGGGCTCGGGGCCTCCGGCAGGGCGGCGCTGTCACGCGTGCCGCTCAGGTGCCGCGTACGGGACGCGACGTGCGGAACGACTGTCGCCTGGCGACTACTTCACGTTGACGGCGGCCCAGGCGGCCTCGACCGTCTTGACCTCTTCGCTGCCCTCGCCGTACAGGCCGGTGGCGGCGGTGACCGTCGCCGCGCGGGCGGCGGCGTAGTCGGTGGTCGAGGTCATCTCCTCGGAGAGGGCCTTGTACCAGATCTGCTCGGCCTTCTCGATGCCGATGCCCTCGACGGTCGAGTCGTCGGCGGTCGGCGAGTTGTACTTGACGCCGTTCACCTCGCGCTCGCCGCTGCCGACGGACAGCAGGAAGAAGAAGTGGTTGGCGATGCCCGACGAGTAGTGCACGTCGACGTCGCCCGCGTTCTCGTCCCAGAAGTCGAGCGAGGAGCCGTCCTTGCTGGGCTCGTCCATGTAGCGCAGCGGGGTGCCGTCGCCGTTGATGTCGATTTCCTCGCCGACCATGTAGTCGGGGACGTCCTCGGGGTTGTCGGCGCTGAACTCGACGGCCGCCGCGAAGATGTCGGAGGTGGCCTCGTTCAGGCCGCCCGACTCGCCCGCGTACTCCAGACCGGCGGTGTGCGAGGTGACGCCGTGCGACATCTCGTGGGCCGCGACGTCGATCGAGGTGAGCGGGTGCTCGTTGTTCTCACCGTCGCCGTACGTCATGCAGAAGCAGCTGTCGTCCCAGAAGGCGTTGACGTAGTTGTCGCCGTAGTGGACGTTGCTGACCGCGCCCTTGCCGTCGCCGGCGATGCCGTCGCGCTTGTGGACGTTCTTGTAGTAGTCCCAGGTGAGCTGCGCGCCGTAGTGGGCGTCGACCGCGGCGGTCTGCTTGTCGGCCGCGGTGCCGTCGCCCCACTTGTCGTCGTCGTCCGTGAACGGCGAGCCCTCGCCGCCCTGGCCGTTGGCCAGGTCGAGGGTCTGGTTGCCGCCGCGGTCGGCGTCGGTCAGCGTGAACTTGCCGTCCGCGTCCGAGGTGCCCAGCTCGACGCTGCCGGCGTACATGCTCTCGCCGGTGCCGTTGTGGATGCCCTGGTACTCGTACAGCTTCTTGCCGGTCTGCGCGTCCGTGACGGTGTGCAGCTCGTTCGGCGTGCCGTCCTTCTGGAGGCCGCCGGTGACGGTCTCCCAGGCCAGTACGGGCTTGCCGGTGGCGGCCCAGACGACCTTGCGGGGGGCCTCGCTGCCCTTCGCCTTCGGCGTGGCGGGCTTCTGCGCGGCGGCGGCCGTGGTGGTCGAGACCTTGATCTCGGCCTTGGTGGCCTTGGTGACGCGCTTCGCGTAGCCGGACTTCGTCTCGTGGACGACCAGGTCGCCGCCGAGGACGGGCAGGCCGTCGAAGGTGCGCGCGTACCGCGTGTGGACGGAACCGTCCTGGTTCTTGATGACGTCCTTGACCTCCAGGCCCTCCTTGGAGCCGAGGCCGATCTCCTTGGCCGTGGCGGCCTTCGCGTCCGCCGTGTCCGCGGCCTTCACCATCTTGGTGTACTGCGACGCGGAGAGCGCGGCGGGCGCACCGCCCGGCACGTCCGCCTGCTTCGGCGCGGACGCACCCGCGGTCCCCGCGGTGACGCCCGCAGCGACCAGGGCGGCCGTGGCGGCGAGCGCGGATATGCGGGTCTTCTTGCTGATTCTCACTACGGTCTCTCCTCTGTCATGGGGGACCGGACCAGCCCCGGGGGCTGGTCCGGACAGAACCGAGGTACGTGTGACGAATGTCAGTACGCGTTCTTGGTGCTCCGGCAGCCTGCCATTGAGATCGCGTACATGTCACCAGTGCATCGGCGAAAAGAGGGACCTTGGCCAGAATTTTGCACGGGCCGGGAAATGTGACGAACGGAATGGAACCGTGAGGGCCTGACCTGCATCCGCCCCCGCCGGACGCCGTTCAGGCCCGCCATCTGCCGACGGCGAGTTCCGCCGTGATTCCCGGTCCGAAACCCGCGACGAGACCACGCGCGGTGTCGGTCGCGGACCCTTCCGTGAACATCCGGTCGAGTGCGTCGAAGACCACCGAACTGGCGATGTTGCCGCGCTCCGTGAGCGTCGCGCGACTGAAACGGAACATGCTGTCGGGGAGTCCCAGGTAATGCGAAAGGTCGTCCAGAATGCGCGGCCCGCCCGCGTGGACGATGGCGAAGTCCAGTGCGGTCACCTCCCAGTCGTGGTGTTCCACGAGCGTGTGCACCGCCGGTGCGAGCATCCGCATCGTGCCCGGAACGCGCTTGTCGAGCAGGAAGTGGAATCCCGTCTCCCGCACGGCGTACGAGATCCAGTCCTCCGTGTGCGGCACCAGGTGCGAGCTGTTCCGCTCGATGCCCATGCCGGTGCCGCCCTCACCCCGTATCACCACGGCCGACACCGCGTCCCCGAACAGGCCGTTGGAGAGCAGCGAGCCGACGCCGATGTCCTCCGGCTGGTAGCAGAGCGAGCAGAACTCGCAGGACACGATGAGGACGTTCGACCCCGGATAGGCCGTGCAGAAGTCGTGCGCCCGGTTGATGGCCGCGCCCCCCGCCGCGCAGCCCAGTTGGGCGATCGGCAACTGCCGTGTCTCCGGGCGGAAGTCCATCGCGTTGATCAGGTACGCGGTGAGCGACGGCATCATGAAGCCGGTGCACGACACGTACACGATCAGGTCGATGTCCTCCGGCGCCAGCTTCGCGTACGCCAACGCCCCGTCCACCACGCGCGGTACGCGTGCCTTGGCCTCCGCCTCGTAGACCTTGTTGCGCGCCTCGAAGCCGGGGTGGCTCAGGGTCTCGTCGAGCGGCCGGACGAGGTACCGGGTGCGGACCCCGGTGTTCTCGATCAGCCGGAGCACGAGGTCCAGTTGCGGGTGTCCGGCGTGCATCCGCCGGGCGAGTGCCATCGTCTCCTCGCAGGTGATGACGTGGTCGGGCACGGCGACCGCCGGCCGGCACAGTGTGGCCATGGAGTCTCTCTCCGCTCGGATCGGGAGGTGCTGGGGGCGACCGGCGACACGGAGGTCACCAGGCGACCGGGAGGTCGAGGGGATGGCGCCAGATGGAGGTGGTGTTCCACGGCACGTCGGCCGGGTCGACGGCCAGCCGCAGCCCGGGGAAGCGCGCCAGCAGCTTCGTGAACGCCACCTCCAGCTCCATCTCGGCGAGCGGCGCGCCCAGGCAGTGGTGCGCGCCCCAGCCGAACGTCATGTGCGGCACCGCGTCGCGTTCCAGGTCGACCTCGTCCGGCTCGGGGAACTTCTCCGGGTCCCGGTTCGCCGTCAGGTACGAGACGTGCACGACGTCCCCCGCCCGTACGAGCACCCCGCCCAGCTCCACGTCCTCCAGGGCGATCCGCGGGATGCCGACGCCCTTGCGGAACGGGATGTGGCGCAGCAGCTCCGTCAGCACGCGCGGCAGCCGCGTCGGGTCGGCGCGTACGGCGTCCAGCACGTCGGGGCGGGTGAGCAGCGTGTAGCCGATGTTCGCCAGCTGGTACGTCGTCGTGTCCTGTCCGGTGATCAGCAACACCATGGCCATGACGGCGAGTTCGTCGTCGTCCAGCAGCCCGGCGTCGTCGTCGCGGGCGGTGGCGAGGGTGCTGATCAGGTCCTCGCCGGGGGCGCGGCGGCGTTCGGCGGTGATCTCCGTGAAGTACGCGCGCAGTTCGGCCTTGGAGCGTACGGCCGCCTCCTTGCCGCTGCGCACCGTGTTCATCATGGTGAGGGCGTGGCCGCGCAGCCACGGCCGGGTCTCCTCGGGGATGTCGAGGGCCTCGCAGACCGTGGTCAGCGGCAGCGGCGCCGCCAGTCGCGCGAAGAGGTCGGCGGGCGGCCCCGCCTCCTCCATCCCGTCGAGCAGTTCGTCGACGACGCGTTCCGTACGGGTCCGCATCCGTGCCACGTGGCGTGGCGCGAAGCTCTTGGCGACGAGGCTGCGGAGTCGGCTGCTGGCGGGCGGGTCCATCAGGTTGATCGACTCGGACTGCACGATCGGTTCGGGTGTCATGCGCGGGAAGTCCCGGCCCACCAGGGCGTTCCGGCTGAACCGGCGGTCGCTGGTGACGGTGCGCACGTCGTCGTAGCGGGTGGCCAGCCAGGCCGTCCCCTCGCCGTACTTCATCCTGATCCGGGCGACCGGCTCCTCGGTGCTGAGGCGGCGCAGCCGCGGGTCGAACTCGAGACCCTCGGCGTAGTCGAAGGGGCAGTCCCACACTCGGGCTGCGTCGTCCATGTGCGCTCCCACGTGGCGTACTCGGAGTCGGAAGGGGGCGCAGGACAGCTACCCACGTACAGACACGGGCACTTCCGGAATGGCGGGTCATAACCGATAGAGGCACGTATCGTACGTTCGTCGGACCGTGCGGAAAGTGGCGTTCCGCTTAGCCCGGCCCCACGGGGCGGCGCGGGGCGCGGCGTTCAGGCCAGGCTGTCGCGCCAGGCGCGGTGCAGGTCCGCGAAGCGGCCGGTGCCCGCGGTCAGTTCGGCCGGGGTGCCGTCCTCCACGATCCGGCCGTCCGCCAGCACCAGCACCCGGTCCGCGATGTCCACCGTCGACAGCCGGTGCGCGATCACCACGGCCGTACGGCCTCGCAGCACCGTGTCCATCGCGCGCTGCACCGCCCGTTCACCGGGGACGTCCAGCGAGGACGTCGCCTCGTCCAGGATCAGCACGGCCGGGTCGGCGAGCAACGCGCGGGCGAACGCGACGAGTTGCCGCTGGCCGGCGGAGATACGGCCGCCGCGCTTGCGCACGTCCGTGTCGTACCCGTCGGGCAGCTCCGTGATGAAGTCGTGCGCGCCGATCGCCCGCGCCGCCCCCTCGATCTCCGCGCGGGACGCGTCCGGGCGACCGATCGCGATGTTCTCCGCGACCGTGCCGGAGAAGAGGAACGCCTCCTGCGTGACCATCACGACCGCGTCCCGCAGCGTGGCCGTGTCCAGGTCGCGCAGGTCCGTGCCGTCGAGCAGGACGCGGCCCGCGGACGGGTCGTAGAAGCGCGCCAGCAGCTTCGCCAGCGTCGACTTGCCCGCGCCCGTCGAGCCGACGACCGCCACCGTCTGCCCGGCGGGCAGCGTCAGGTCGAACGGGGCGAGCACCTCGGCGCCCGTACGGTACGTGAAGCGCACGCCCTCGAAGACGACCTCGCGCCCGTGGCCCCGCTCCGCGCGCGCGGGCAGTCCGCGCGGCTCGGCGGGCTCCGGCACGGACGGGCGCTGCGCGAGCAGCCCGGCGATCTTCTCCAGCGACGCGGCGGCGGACTGGAGGGAGTTGAGGAACATCCCGAGGTGGTCGATCGGGTCGTACAGCCGCCGCAGGTAGAGCGCGGCGGCGGCGAGCACGCCGAGCGCGAGACCGCCGTCGGCCACCCGGTACGCGCCCCAGACCACGACGGCGGCCACGGCGGTGTTGGCGGTCAGCCGGGACGAGACGACGTAGCGCGCCATCTCCAGGATGGCGTCGCCGTTGACCCGCAGGTGGCGGTGGTTCAGCTCGCGGAACGCCGCGTCGTTGGCGGCCTCGCGGCGGAACGACTGCACCGGGCGGATGCCGTTCATCGTCTCCGCGAACTTCACGATGACCGCCGCGATGGCCGTGGACCGCAGCCGGTACACGCGCATCGAACGCACCTGGAAGTTCCGTACCAGCAGCGCCAGCGGCACGAACGACAGCAGCGCGGCGGCGCCCAGACCGAGGTCGAGCCAGAGCAGCGTCGCGCAGATGTACGCCACCGACACCGAGATCGTCAGCAGCTCCTGGAGGCCCTCGTCGAGCAGCTCGCGCAGCGACTCCACGTCGGTGGTGGCGCGGGAGATGAGCCGACCGGAGGTGTAGCGGTCGTGGAAGTCGACGCTGAGGGCCTGCGCGTGCCGGTAGATCCGGCCGCGCAGGGCGAGCAGCACCCGCTGGTTGACGCGGGCGGCCGTGCGGATGAACGCGAACTGGAGCAGCCCGGCCGCCAGCGCGCACACCAGGTACCCGACGGCGACCGCCACCAGCGGCCCCCGGTCGCCGTCGTCGCGGAACGCCGGGACGGCGCGGTCGATGGCGTACGCCACCAGCAGCGGGCCCGCCTGCACGGCGGCCTGCTGCACCAGCAGCAGGACGGCGGCCAGCGCGACGCGGCGGCGGTGCGGGCGCAGCAGCGAGCCGAGGAGCGCGCGGGACGCGCCGGGGGGCGCGGGCAGCACGTCGCGGTCGAACGGGTCGTCGGCGGGGGCGGTTTCGGGGGGTGCGGGAGGTGCCGTGGGCGTGGCGGCCGTGGGTTCGGCCGCCCGTTCCGGGTCACCCGTGCCGTCGGGCGCCTGCCCGTCCACGGTCGTGGTCACCGTACGCTCCCCTCGGTCGCCGCGTCCGCCGTACGGGCGCCGCCGTCCGCGTCCCCGGGGGTGTCGGCCCCGTCACCGTCGGGCTGCTCGCCGCCCCGCTCGCCGGTCATCAGCGCCGCGTACTCCGGGCTGCGGCGCAGCAGTTCGCGGTGGGTGCCCACCGCCGTGATCCGGCCGCCGGACAGCAGTGCCACCCGGTCCGCGAGCAGCACCGTCGACGGGCGGTGCGCGACGACCAGCGCGGTCGTACCGGCCAGCGCCTCGCGCAGCGCCGCCTCGACCGCCGCCTCCGTCCGCACGTCCAGCGCGGACAGCGGGTCGTCCATCACCAGGAAGCGCGGGGTGCCGACCACCGCGCGGGCCAGCGCGAGGCGCTGCCGCTGGCCGCCGGACAGGGACAGGCCCTGCTCCCCGACCTGGGTGCCGGTGCCCTCGGGCAGCGCGTCCACGAAGCCCTCGGCCTGCGCGACGCGCAGCGCGCGCCGCAACTCCCGCGCACCCGCGTCCGCCCCGCCCATCAGCACGTTCTCGGCGACGGTCGCGGAGAACAGCGTCGGCTCCTCGAACGCCACGGCCACCAGGGAGCGCAGCCGCTCCCGAGGCAGCGTGGTGACGTCGGTGCCGTCCAACGTGATCCGGCCGGACGTCACCTCGTGCAGCCGGGGTACGAGCGCGGTGAGCGTCGTCTTGCCGCTGCCCGTGCCGCCGACGAGCGCGAGCGTCTCGCCGGACGCGACGTGCAGGTCGACGCCGTCGAGGACGGGCGGGGCGCCGGGCGGCGCGTCCGGGTAGCGGAAGGTGACGCCGCTGAGGCGCAGCCCGTCGGGGGCGGCCGGGGCGGCGGGCGCCGTACGCGCGGCCGGGTCGGTGGCGGGGGGCCGTTCCGGCTCCGTCTCCCGCTCCAGGGCCGCCGCGTCCGCCGGGACCGGGGTGTCCATGACCTCGAAGAAGCGGTCCGTCGCCGTCGCCGCCTCGTTGCTCATCGCGAGCAGGAAGCCCAGCGACTCCACCGGCCAGCGCAGCGCCAGCGCCGTCGACAGGAACGCCACCAGGGTGCCCGCCGACAGGTCGCCGTCCGCGACCTGCACCGTGCCGAGGACCAGCGCGGCGCCCACGGCGACCTCCGGCAGCGCCATGATCAGCGCCCAGATCCCGGCCAGGAGCCGGGCCTTGCGCAGCTCGGTGTGCAGCAGCAGGTCCGACTGCGCGTGGAACGCGCGGGCCTGGCTGCGGTGGCGGCCGAAGCCCTTGATGACGCGGATGCCGAGGACCGCCTCCTCGACGACGGTCGTCAGGTCACCGATCTGGTCCTGCGCCCGGCGCGCCGCCACGGCGTAGCGCACCTCGAACAGCCAGCACAGCGCGGCCAGCGGGAGCAGCGGGGTGAGGACGACCAGCCCCAGGGTCCACTCCTGGAGCAGCATGATCGTGCAACCCACCACGATCGTCGCGGTGTTGACCAGCAGGAACGTCAACGGGAAGGCGAGGAACATCCGCAGCAGCTGGAGGTCCGTGGTCGCCCGCGACAGCAGTTGGCCGCTCGCCCACCGGTCGTGGAAGGCGACCGGCAGCCGTTGCAGCCGCCCGTACAGGTCCGCCCGCATCGCCGCCTCGACGCCCGCCAACGGCCGCGCCACCAGCCAGCGCCGCAGCCCGAACAGCGCCGCCTCCGCCACGCCCACACCGAGCAGCAGCGCGCCGCCGAGCCACACGCCGCCCGCGTCGCGGTCCGCCACCGGGCCGTCCACCAGCCACTTCAGGATCAGCGGGATGGCCAGGCCCAGGCACGAGGCGACGATCCCGACGAGCGCGGCGGCGGACAGCCGCACCCGCACCGGCCGTACGTAGGGCCACAGGCGCAGCAGCGACCGTACGGCGGACCGCTTCGGCTCCGGCGCGGAGGCGGGCGCCGGGGTCGGGTCGGCTGACGCCGGGCTCGCGGTGGCGCCGGACGTGGGGGTGGCAGTCATCACGAGCGAGGTTACGGTCGGCCGCTGACATCGCTCACCCGGTTTTCGGTCCCGTCCCGACGGGGCGTTCCACGCGCCGCAGCGTACGGATCGCCGGTACGGACAGCAGCGCGCCGCACACCGCGAGGACCATGACCGCCCCGGCGAGCAGCACCGTACGCGCTCCGAACACCGCCGCCGCCGGACCCGCCAGTGCCTGGCCCACGGGCAGCATGGCGAGGGAGCCCGCCACCTCGTAGGCGTGGACGCGGTTCAGGACGGGGCCCGGCACCTGCGTCTGCACGGTGGTCGCCCACATCACGCCCCAGAAGGCGACCGACGCGCCGGAGACCGCCGTGCACGCCGTCACGGCCGGCAGCGGCAGCTGCGCGCCGACCGCCGCCGGGTAGAGCGCGTAGCCGAAGAGGGCGAACGACCCGGCGCGCAGCAGCCGTACGGGGCGGGCGCGGAGCGCGAGGAGCCCGCCGACGGCCGTACCCGCCCCCAGCGCCGAGTTGACCAGCCCGTACGCGCCCGCGCCGTGCGCCGGGATGATCTCGGCCGCCGTCAGCGGCACGAGCGGGCCGGTGGCCGTGACCATGAGGACCATCCAGACGAGGATCACGCCCCACATCCAGTCGCGCGCCCTGAACTCCCGCCAGCCCTCGGCCAGATCGGCCCGGTACGTCGTACGCCGCCGTGCCGCGCGCCCCGCGTCCGGCGCGCGCCCGTGCGCGTACTCGTGCGGGTACGGTGCGGGCCGGAGCAGCAGCAGGCAGCCCGCGCTCAGCGCGTACGTCGCCGCGTGCGCGGCGAACACCCCGCCGGGGGAGGTGAGCGCGACCAGCACCCCGGCGAGCGCGGGTCCGGCGAGCATCGTCAGGGACTCGGCCGTGCGGATCGTGCCGTTCGCGCCCTGCACGTCCCGCGCGACCCGGGGGACGGTGCTGGCGACGCCCGGCTGGAACAGCCCGGCGGCGACGCCGTTCACCGCGCCGATGGCGCAGATCTGCCACAGCACCACGTGGCCGCCGAAGAACAGCGCCGCCGCCAAGGACTGCGAGCAGACCCGGACCACGTCCGCGCCGACCATCAGCGCGCGGGTGTCGAAGCGGTCCGCGAACACGCCGCCGAAGACGACGAAACCGGCGAAGCACACGGAGAACGACGCCAGCGCGTAGCCGATCGCCCCGGCGCCGAGTCCCTGTCCGAGCAGTCCCGCGGAGAGCGCGACGGGCAGCATCGCGTCGCCGAGCTTGGCGACGCCGCGCGCGGTGAAGAACAGGGCGAAGTCCCGGTTCCACAGCCGGGGCGGGGGCAGGGGCGCGGTCGCGGAGCGGGGTGCGGGGGCGGTCTCGGCGTGGGGCTCGGCGGGCGTCCCGGCGGCGGCTTCGGTCACGGGGCCCGAGTCTCGTGCGGACCGTGCGACGTGTCCACGGAGTTCCCGGCACACACCGAGGCGTTCCGTCACGCGTCCAACCCACCGCGCCGCGCCGCCCGTTGGGTGCCGGGTGTCGCCGGGGGCAGCCTGGGCAGTATCCGTGCGGGCGGAGGAAACTGCGACCGAACGGTGACATCCGTGGTGCTCGACGCCGTATGACGGTGTGGTTTTCTTCAGGTGTCCGAAAATCACGCCCGCCGGTGGCGATCCGGGTCACGGCCCGCCGCGCGGAGGACGTACGCGGAACCGGGGGCGCACGCGGAGTGCGCGGCACGTGCGAGCGGGACTCAAGGGGGAGCCGTCGTGGATCTCAAAGCCATGCTGAAAGCGGACGCGATACGTGGCGCGGTGAACGGGGACGGCAGGGGCCGCGTCATCGGCGGGTCCGTCGCGGTGCTCGGCCTGCTGCTGGTCCTGGTGCTGTTGGCCGTCGCCTCGTTCGGCGGCGACGGCGACTCGGCCGCCGCCGACCGGCAGCGCGGCGAGGACACCCCGAAGGGCCCCTCGGACGCGGTCGTCGCGGTCGCCCCGAAGGACGGCGCGAAGGGCGTGGGCACGTCCGGCGCGCTGAAGGTGACGGCGTCGGGCGGCAAGCTCACGAAGGTCGTCGTGCGGGACGGCGACGACCGCGAGATCGCGGGCAAGCTGGCCGCGGACGGCGCGTCCTGGAAGCCGGACGGGCGGCTGCGGGCCGAGACCGAGTACACCGTCGACGCGCGCGCCGAGGACTCCGAGGGTCGGGTTTCCGCCAAGAACTCCGCGTTCCGCACGGTCGCTGCCGACGAGACGTTCCTCGGCCGCTTCACACCGGAGGACGGCCAGGAGGTCGGCGTCGGGATGCCCGTGTCGATCACCTTCGACCGGCCGGTCGAGCACCGCGCGGACGTCGAGAAGGCCCTGAAGGTCAGCGCCGACCCCGAAGTCGACGTGCGCGGGCACTGGTTCGGTGACGACCGGATCGACTTCCGGCCGGAGGAGTACTGGAAGAAGGGCACCAAGGTCAGCCTGAGGATGGACCTGAAGGGCGTCGAGGGCGCCTCGGGCGTCTACGGCACCCAGGACAAGAGCATCGACTTCACGGTGGGCCGCAGCCAGGTCAGCGTGGTGGACGCCAAGAAGAAGGAGATGACCGTCACGCGGGACGGGAAGAAGATCAAGACCATCCCGATCACGGCGGGCAAGGCGCCCAACACCACGTACAACGGCAAGATGGTGATCAGCGAGAAGCACAAGGTGACCCGGATGGACGGGGAGACCGTGGGCTTCGGCGGCGAGTACGACATCAAGGACGTGCCGCACGCGATGCGGCTGAGCACCTCCGGCACGTTCATCCACGGCAACTACTGGGCGGGCGAGGCGACGTTCGGCGCGCAGAACGCCAGCCACGGCTGCGTGGGGCTGTTCGACCACAAGGGCGGCGGCTCGTCCACGCCCGCCGCGTGGTTCTTCAAGAACTCCCTCGTCGGTGACGTCGTCGAGGTGACGAAGTCCGACGACGAGACCATCGCCCCGGAGAACGGCTTCAACGGCTGGAACATGGACTGGAAGGAGTGGACGAAGTCCTGACCCGGCCGCCCGCCACGGGCCGGGACCGGTGAGGTCCCGGCCGGTCATCCCGGCGTCGGCACCGGTACGACCGTCAGCACCGCGGACACCACGACCACGGCGGCAAGCGCCCACCACTCCACCCGCGCCGGTCGCAGCACCTGGTCGCACCCCGGGCCGTCGGGCCCCGGTTCGCCCTCCCGGCCCCCGCGCCGCTCCCGGTCCCCGTCACGCTCCCCACCCCCGTCCGTCAGGCCGCGCCGCGCGGCCAGCGCCAGCGCGCTGACCGCCGCGAAGAGCGCCAGCTTCACCAGCAGCGTCCGCCCGTACGCCGTCTTCAGCACCTCCTCCGGCGGCAGCCGCCGCAGCGTGCTGCACGTGCCCGTGACGGCCACCGCCGTGAACGCGGCCGCCGCCAGCCGGGCCCAGCGCAGCAGCAACGCCCGTACCGCGTACGGGTGTCCACGCCACAGCACCCCGACGCGCAGCACGTACAGCAGGCCGCCGACCCACAGCGCGGCCGCCGTCAGGTGGGTGGCCGTGAGCAGCGCGCCGACCAGCGGGGTGTCGTCCTCCGGGTGCGCGCGCAGCGCCTCCGCGACCACGACCGCCGCCAGTGGTACGGGCGCCCAGGCGCGGCGGCCGGTGCCGAGGCAGAGGGCGGCGAGGAGGAAGCCGTTGGCGGCGAGATGGGCCAGTCCGCCCGTACGGGTGCCGTACACGTCGAGGTGCTGCCCGCCGCCCGGCCCGCCGTCCAGGAACCCGCCGCCGTCCAGCAGCAGGAGCTGCGCCTCGGCGCAGACCACGCCCGCCAGGGCGGCCCACGTCGCCCGGCTCGGCGGCGGCGGGCCGGGCGCCTCCGGCAGGGTGCGGGCCATGCGCGCGCCCGCGGCCTCGCCGAGGAGCACGGCGAGCGCGAGGTACAGCCCGGCGCGCAGCAGGGCCGCCGGTCCGGCGCCGGGCGCGTACGGTTCGCCCGTACCGGAGGTGGCGAGCGCCGCGCCGTACAGCGCGCCGAGCGCGCCCGCCGCCGCGAGCGCCGCGGTGACCGGGGCGCGCGGCACGCGGCGCCGGGCCTCGACGGGCGTACGGGACCCGACGAATGTACGGGGCGGGAGCGGGGCGGTGAGGGGGAGCGGGGAACGGGGGCGCGCGTGTCCGCCGGTGCGGTCGGAGACTGTCACCGCTCGATCATGTACATGGTGCTGTGGTGCGGCAAGATCGGACATACGGCGCCATCGCGGGTGACCGGGGACGTCACGGCCGGACGCCGCCGCCGTACGGTCCCCGGACCCGTACCGGCGCCCTGCCCCGTCCGTGTGAACGGCGGCTAACCTGCCCCGTATGACTGTGAACCTGGAAGTCGCCGACGGCGTCGGCACCGTCCGCCTCGACCGGCCCCCGATGAACGCGCTCGACATCGCCATGCAGGACGGTCTGCGGGCGCTGGCCGCGGAGGTCACCGCGCGGGACGACGTGCGCGCCGTGGTGCTCTACGGCGGGGAGAAGGTGTTCGCCGCGGGCGCGGACATCAAGGAGATGCAGCGCATGGACCACGTGGCGATGGTCGCCCGGTCGCGCGGCCTCCAGGACGCGTTCACCGCCGTGGCGCGCGTCCCCAAGCCGGTCGTCGCGGCCGTCACCGGCTACGCGCTGGGCGGCGGCTGCGAGTTGGCGCTCTGCGCGGACTTCCGCGTCGCGGGCGAGCGCGCGAAGCTCGGCCAGCCCGAGATCCTGCTCGGGCTGATCCCGGGCGCGGGCGGCACGCAGCGGCTGCCGCGGCTGATCGGCCCGTCGAAGGCGAAGGACCTCATCTTCACCGGCCGCCAGGTCCGCGCGGACGAGGCGCTGGCGCTCGGTCTCGTCGACCGGGTGGTGCCGGACGACGAGGTGTACGCGCGGGCGCACGAGTGGGCGGCCGCGCTGGCGGCCGGGCCCGCGACGGCGCTGCGGGCGGCGAAGGAGTCGGTCGACAGCGGCCTGGAGGCGGACATCGACACCGGTCTGGCGCTCGAACGCACCTGGTTCGCCGGGCTGTTCGCCACCGAGGACCGGGAGACCGGGATGCGCAGCTTCGTCGAGGAGGGCCCGGGGAAGGCCCGCTTCCGCTGACCCGCTGACCGACGGCGGCGTACGGCGCGGCACCGTACGCCCGTACGCCGCCCGCCCGTCACGGCTTGCGCGCCAGCCCCCCGTACACCGCGACCTCCCGCGGCTCCTCCAGCGGCGTCGCCTCCAGCCGCCACCGCGCGCAGGACACCACGCCGGGCGGCAGCAGCTCCAGCCCGTCGAAGTACCCGGCGATCTCCACCGGGGTGCGCGCCGTGTACGGGGCGGCGCCGCTGCTCTCGTTGTGGCGGCGCAGGGCCTCGACGTACGCGGGGTCGGTCGCGGAGCCGTCGTTCAGGCCGAGGTAGCTGCCGGACGGGAGGGCGTCGACGAGGCGGCGCACGGTGGCGCGCGCGTCGTCGTAGTCGGGGATGAAGGCGAGGATGCCCATCAGCAGCAGCGCGACCGGCCGCGTGAAGTCCAGGGTCTCGGCGGCCTGTTCCAGGATGCGGTCGGGGTCGCGTACGTCGGCGTCCACGTAGTCGCACCGCCCCTCGGGCGCGCTGGACAGCAGCGCGCGGGCGTGCGCGAGCACCAGCGGGTCGTTGTCCACGTACACGATCCGGCACTCCGGCGCGGCACGCTGCGCCACCTCGTGGGTGTTGTCCCGGGTGGGCAGGCCGGTGCCGACGTCCAGGAACTGCCGTACGCCCTCCTCCTCGGCCAGGTGCCGTACGACCCGGCCGATGAACGCGCGCGACTCGGCGGTCACGTCGCGCATGCCGGGGAAGACGGCCAGGACGCGTTCGGCGGCCTCGGCGTCGACCTGGTAGTAGTCCTTGCCGTCGGCCAGGTAGTTCCATATGCGCGCCGAGTGCGGCCGGGTGTTGTCGATCCGGTCGCCCGCCGGGATGCCGGCCTCGTTGCCGCCGTCCGCCATGTCCGTTCGCCTTCCTGTACGCCACTGTGCTCCGGCGGCCGCCGCGTGTCGGCGCCCGGTCGTGCTGCCCGCCCGTTCCCCACCCGCCCGGGGACACTCGTACGGAGGGCCCGTCCGCGCGGGCTGACCGGGCGTCAGCTCACGGTGCAGTCTCCCACCGGGGCGCCGCCGCGACCCCGGCCGCGCTCCGCCGGGTCCCGTACGCGCGCGCCGTGGGTGTACGGCGTACGCGCGCGCGGGCGCGGGACCGCCACGGGCCCGTGGGCCGGCCGAGGGGCAGGTCACGGGCGGGTGCGGGCGGATACAAGGATGCGGTACGCGCCGCGCGGGGCGCACGTCGGGGCGCGACGCGTACGCCGGAGGGCGCTCGCACGCGGCCTACTCGCCGGTACTCTCCGCAATCCCGCGGATCGGCCACGAATTCACCGCGCGCCAGCCATGATGGTCCCCATGGCGGGAGAGGGAGACGCGTCGAGTGCGACCGAGGCACCGGACGCGGCAGGCGACACGGTGCCCGGCGAGTCGGCGCGCACCGTCCTCGAACTCGTCGGAGACCCCACGGCGGGCGAGGTGCGGCTGCCCAACCGGCCGGAGTCCGCGAGCACGGCACGCCGACTGGCGCAGGCCGTTCTCCAACTGCGCTGGGCGCTGCCGCCGCAACCCACCGAGCACGCCGTGCTGCTCGTCTCCGAACTGGTCGGGAACGCCGTACGGCACACCGGCGCCCACGCCTTCGGGCTGCGGATGCAGCGGCGGCAGACCTGGATACGCGTCGAGGTCCGCGACCCCTCCCGGGGCCTGCCCTGCCTGCTGCCGGTGCACGAGCTGGACACCAGCGGGCGCGGACTCTTCCTCGTCGACCTGCTGTCCGACCGTTGGGGCGTGGACCTGCTGCCGCGTGGCAAGACGACGTGGTTCGAGATGCGCGTACCACCGCCCCCCGGTTGACGGGTGACGGGCCCTCGGCGGGAGGTCCGGTCCGGGCCCCCGCTGGACCGACCCCTCAGCGAGGGGATTGGACACCGCCGGGAGGTCCGGACGGGGCGGACCCGAACGGACGGCTCCCCGACGGCCGCGCCCCACGACCGCCCCGGGACGGGCGCTGGGCACTGGTCCGCGGGCTCCCTGTCGAACGCGCGGAGTCCCTCTCCGGTACCACGCGAGACGGGGTCCCATGCATGAACGCGCCGACATCCGTGCGCGAGCCACGGAAAAAGGGGACGAAACGACCGAGAGCGGTGAACACCGCACCACGCACCACGAGCGGGAAACGGGGAGGAGAACCGGCATGGGCCAGTTCAGCGGCAAGGGAGCGGTGGTCACCGGCGGTACGCGCGGGATCGGCCGCGCCATCGTGGAGCGGCTGGCGGCGGAGGGCGCCACCGTCGTCTTCAACTACGCGCACAGCGCGGAGGCCGCCGCCGACGTGGAGCGCGCGGTGGGCGGCGGACCGGGCGGCTCGAAGGCGTACGGCATCCGCGTCGACCTCGCCCGCAGGGGCGCCGCCGCCGAACTGATGGCCGCCGCCGACGAGATGCTCGACGGCCTGGACATCCTCGTGAACAACGCCGCCGCGGAGTTCACCCCGACGTCGCTCGCGGCGACGGACGAGGAACTGTACGACGCGGCGATGGAGGTCAACGCCCGTTCCACGTTCCTGACGATGCGCCACGCGGCGCGCACGATGCGGGACAACGGGCGCGTCATCAACATCTCCACCCTCAACACCACGCGCCCCGCCCCCGGTACCGCCGCCTACGCCGCCAGCAAGGGCGCCGTCGAGCAGCTGACGAAGGTCGCCGCGACAGAGCTGGGCCCCCGTGGCATCACCGTCAACGCGGTCTGCCCGGGGGCCACCGACACCGATCTGCTGCGCGGCACCAACCCGGCGGAGTCCCTGGAGCAGGTCGCCCGCCTCACGCCGTTGCGCCGTCTCGGCCAACCGGACGACATCGCGTCCGTCGTCGCCCTGCTGGCCGGTCCCGACGGCCGCTGGCTGACCGGCCAGCTCGTGCACGCTACGGGCGGTATCGGCTGACCTCGTCGCCCACGCGCTTGCCCTGCTTCCTGACCTGCTTCCCCTTCTTCTGCGCGTTCTTCTGCACGCGCTGCTGGGTGGTCTGCACGTGCTTTCCCGCCGAGTGCGCGGCGTGCCGGGTGCGCCAGCCCAGCGAGGGCTTGCCCTCGGTGTCCGCGACGGCCAGCAGCAGGCCACCGGCGAGGCCCGCGTTCTTCAGGAAGTGGATCAGGTGCTGCTGCCGCGCCTCCTCGTCCTCGTGCTCCCAGAACGCGTGCGCGGCGGCGGTCGTCGGTACGAGGCTGCCCAGCAGCAGGGCCGCGGACAGGCGCGGGCACCGGCCCAGCGCGAACAGCGTGCCCGCGCCGATCTTCACCGCCGCGTCCACCTTCACCAGCGTCTCCGCGTCGGTGGGCACGGAGTCGGGCAGCTGCTCGGCACGGTCGCCCAGCGCCTTGTCGAGGAACGGGCCGGCGGACTTGGCGTGCTCCTGGCTGTTACGGAGGGCGTTGACGCCGCCGGAGATGAAGATCGCGGCCAACAGGGGCCGGGCGATGCGGCGGAGGATCATGAGGGCACCTTTCGCGTTGCGCGGTCTCGCGGTCGTCACGAGCGGGGGCCCGCCCGTCGTCCGTGGCGCCCGACGGGAAGGTCGGGCGGAACGGGCGTGCGCGGCGGGCCCGAGGACACCTCGGCTTCCCGCGCCCTCCCGCTCCTACTCCTGATTCCTACTCCTCTTTGCCGCGCCCCGCCCCGCCGACGCACCGTTCCCGCGCGTGTCCCGCCGGGTGCGCCACGCCCCGCGCGCCGTACGGCCGACCCCGCGCCCGCCGTTCCCCGTACGCTCCCGACCCCGCGCGCTCCCGGCCCGTACGCCCGCCCGTGCCCGTACGGCCGTACGCTCACCCCGCTTCGCGGACGACGGCCGCGAAGCGGTGCGCGACCGTACGCCAGACGCGGGCGGACGCCGGGTCGTCCCGCTCGGCCGTACGGCGGACCTCGCCGGGGTCGAGGCCGTGCCGCGTCATCCGCTCCGGGGGCCAGCCCGCGACGTCCGCCGCCGAGGCCTCGGGGTGGAACTGCACGCCCCAGGCCCGTTCCCCGGAGCGGAACGCCTGGTACGGGCAGTTCTCGCTCTCCACCAGCCAGCGCGCGCCGGGCGGCAGAGCGGTGATGGCGTCGACGTGGTTCTCGACGCCCGTCAGCCGGGGCGGCAGCCCGCCGAAGAGGGGGTCGTCGGCCGCCTCGGCGCGCAGCGTCAGCGCCGTGCTGCCGACCTCCGGGACGCCGTGCTCCGCCCGTACGGTGCCGCCCGCGGCCTGGGCCAGCAACTGCCCGCCGAGGCAGATCCCGAACACCGGCACCGCCGCCTCCAGCGCCTGGTCGACCAGCTCGCGGGTGCGGCGCAGCCACGGGGCGCGCGCGTGGTCGTCCGGCATGAGGCCGCCGCCGAGGACGACGAGCGCGCCGTGGGTGAGCCGGGCGGGCAGCGGGGCGCCGTCGTAGGCGTGCACGACGTCGAGGGCCAACGGCCCGCCCGCGCCGACGTCGACGCCGTTCCCGCCGTCCGCGCCGGGCTCGGTGAGCCAGTCGCCGAAGCGCTTCGGCCCACCCCTCGGACCGTTCTGCACCACGAGTACGCGTGTCATCCGGCAACCTCCCTCTAAGCCCCCGCGCCGGTAAGGTGATGGTATGGCTTATGTGTCCGTGAACGGTGTCACACTCGGCTACGACGAACACGTCTGCCGGGACGTACCTCCCAGTCGCGCCAACGGCCGTTCCGCGGTCGACCTGCCGCCCGTGGTGCTCGTGCACGGGCACCCGTTCAACCGGCGGATGTGGGCCCCGCAGGCCGCCGCGCTCGCCGCCGACGGGCACCGCGTGGTCACCGCGGACCTGCGTGGGTACGGCGAGAGCGAGGTCGTCCCCGGCGTCACGACGCTGGAGGTCTTCGCCCGCGACACGCTCGCGCTGCTGGACCACCTGGGGCTCGAACGGGTCGTGCTCGGCGGGCTGTCCATGGGCGGCCAGATCGTCATGGACTTCTACCGGATGTTCCCCGAGCGCGTCTGCGGCCTGCTGCTGGCCGACACCTTCGCCGCCGCCGAGACGCCCGAGGGCCGGGCCGCGCGCCACGCGATGGCGGACCGGCTGCTGGCCGAGGGCATGGACGCGTACGCGGACGAGGTCCTCGACCGGATGGTCGCCCCGTACAACGTCACCGCCCTCCCGCAGGTCGCCGCCGACGTGCGGGCCATGATGCGGTCGACGCCCCCCGAGGGCGCCGCCGCCGCGCTGCGCGGCCGGGCCGAACGGCCCGACTACTGCGAGCTGTTGACCCGCGTCACCGTGCCCGCGCTGGTCGTCGTCGGCCGCGACGACGCGTACACCCCGGTGCGCGACGCCGAGGCGATGCACCGGCTGCTGCCGGACTCGACGCTCACCGTGGTGCAGGGCGCCGCCCACATGCCGAACCTGGAGCGGCCCGCCGAGTTCAACGCCGCCTTCCGCGCCTTCCTCACCCGCGTGTGCGGCACCACCGGGCACTACGGCGCGACCGGCGAGTACGCGACGGTGCGGCCCGGCGAGGACTGAGGGACGGTACGGGCGGGCGTACGGCCTGCCGCCGGGCTCAGTAGCGGACGGTGTGCGTCAGCGAGAAGTGCTCCAGCACGTCCTCCATCGGGTCGTCGATCTGGCCGGTGGAGACCAGCGACACGTGCGGCCCGTTGTGCGAGCCGTGGTGCGTCTCGTCGGCGTGCGCCTCCGTGGCCGCCGCCCCGGTCAGCGCGAGCGCGGCGAGCGCGCCCGCCGCCCGCCGCCGTGCCGTCGTCGTGCTGCCGTGCGTCCCGCTGTGCATCGTCCGCTCCTCGCTCCGGCGTCCGGCCCCTGCCGTCCGGCGCCCGGTGTCCCCGCGCCCGGTGTCCGGCCGGGACGAGGCTACGGAAGCGCGCGCACCGACACGGAGCACGATCGATTCGCCAACGGGAATTCACCCGGCGGCAGCAAGCCGCTGCTCGTGCGCCACGTCCGCCCGTGACCTCCGCTGTGGCGGCGGCCGATAACCGGAGGCGCCCCGCCGTACGCCGCCTTAGCATGCGGAAACGTGACCCACAGCCCACGCACCGGCCGCCCCGTGCCCGCCGACGACCGCCTCCACCCGTTCCGCCTCGACGTGCCGGAGGCCGACCTCGACGACCTGCGCGACCGTCTCGACCGCACCCGGTGGCCCGACGAACTCCCCGACGCCGGTTGGGACTACGGCGTCCCGCGCGACTACCTCCGGGAGCTGGTCCACCACTGGCGGCACGCGTACGACTGGCGCGCCGCCGAGGCCGCGCTCAACCGGTGGCCGCAGTTCACCACCGTCCTCGACGGCGCCACCGTCCACTTCGCGCACCTCCGTTCCCCGGAGCCCGGCGCGACGCCGCTGCTGATGACGCACGGCTGGCCGGGTTCCCTCGTCGAATTCGCGGACGTGGCGGGCCCGTTGACCGACCCGCGCGCGTACGGGGGCGACCCGGCCGACGCGTTCCACCTCGTGCTGCCGAGCATCCCCGGCTTCGGGCTGTCCGGGCCGACGCGCGAACGGGGCTGGGAGTTCCGGCGGGTGGCGGCGGCGTTCGCGGAGCTGATGACCCGCCTCGGGTACGAGCGGTTCGGCGCGCAGGGCGGCGACTGGGGCGCGGCCGTCTCCCGCGAGCTGGGCCGTACGCACCCGGAGCGGGTCGTCGGCGTCCACCTCAACCTGCTGCCCGGCGCGCACGCCACCGCCGAGCCCACCCCGGCGGAGCTGGCCGCGCTGGCTCCGGAGGAGCGGGCCCGTACGCTCCGCTCATGGGACCGTACGCGCGAGTGGCAGCGCGAACGCCAGGGTTACGCGGACATCCAGGCGACCCGGCCGCAGACCCTCGCGTACGGGCTGACGGACTCGCCGGTCGGCCAACTCGCCTGGATCGTCGAGAAGTTCAAGGAGTGGACGGACTCGCGGGACCGCCCGGAGGAGGCCGTCGACCGGGACCGGATGCTGACGAACGTGATGCTGTACTGGCTGACCGGCACCGCCGGCTCCGCCGCCCGCCTCTACTACGAGCGCGCCCACGCCGCGTACCGGGACGCCGCCCCCGAGCCCTCCACCGCGCCGACGGCGCTCGCGGTCTTCCCGTACGAGAACTTCCTCGCCCTGCGCCACGTCGCGGAGCGCACGGACCGGGTCGTGCGGTGGACCGAGTACGGGCGGGGCGGGCACTTCGCGGCGCTGGAGCAGCCGGAGGCGCTGGTGGCGGACGTACGGGCGTTCTTCCGCGAGCTGCGCGCCTGACGGCCGGTCCGGGGTCCCGCCGAGCCGGAGGTCAGGAGGCGCGGAAGAAGGCGGACATGCCGTCGACGTCCGACAGGTAGCTGTCGACGCGGACGACGCGCCCGTCCCGCATGCCGAGGACCGTCGCCAGGTGCTCGTCGAGGACGCGTCCGTCCGCCGCCTCCGCGGTGTTGCGCAGGGACAGGGCGACGCCGTCGGCGCCGACGAGCACGTGCAGCAGCTCCGTACGCACGCCGCCGCCCGCGATCTCCCGCGCCCGGCGCACGGCCGCGTCGGCGCCGCGCGCGGTGCCGGAGATCGAGCCCGCGCCGGGCATCGTCCAGGTGACGTCCTCCGCGAACAGCGCGCGCAGGGCGTCCCAGTCCCGCTCCTTGAACGCGTGCAGAAAGGCGTGGGCGAGCGCCGCGTGGGCGCCGTTCTCGGTCATGGAACCCCTCGCGGGTCGGACGGTCGCTGCGGTGCCCACGCTACGGCCGGACCCGCCGCTCCGGACGGCCCCAACCGGGTGCTCCGACCACCGGGCCGGGCGGAGGCGCGTACGGGCGCTACTCCGCGCCGTCCGCCGACAGCCGCCGCGTGATCCGGTCGAACAGCTCGGTCAGCGGCTCGCCGACCTCCTGCCCGAAGGAGGTCAGCCCGTACGTCACCCGGGGCGGCGTCGTCGGCTCGACCTCCCGCCAGACGAGCCCGTCCCGGACGAGCGCGCGCAGCGTCTGGGACAGCATCTTCTCGCTGACGCCCTCGATGCTCCCGCGCAACTCGTGGAAGCGGAGGTCCTGCTGGCGCAGGGCGATCAGCACCCACACGCCCCACCGGCTGGTCACGTGGTCGACCACCTCGCGGGCGACGCAGCCGGTGTGAAACACCTCATACGGCGTGCCCGGTGCGGCCGTTCTGCGCTGCGCGCCTTCCGTCATGGGAGGAGCTTACCTTTAAGTATGTACTTACGGAAAGTTAGCCCCAGCTCCTAGCGTGCACGCCGTACGGAGAGCACACCGAAGGAGCTGAACATGATCGTGGTGACCGGAGCCACCGGAAACATCGGCACGCCGCTGACACGCGAACTGGCCGAAGCGGGCCACCGCGTGACCGCCGTTTCGCGGCACGCGGCCACGGTGCCCGACGGCGTCCACCACAGGGTGGCGGACCTCGGCGCACCGGCCGGTCTCCGGCCCGCGCTGGAGGGGGCGAAGGCCCTCTTCCTGCTGCTGTCCGGCGACCTGCACGCCACCGGGGCCAACCCGGCCGACCTCGTCCGCGAGGCCGTCGACAGCGGGGTGCGCCGGATCGTCCTGCTCTCGACGCTGGGCGTGGTGACCCGCCCGTTCGGTACGACGCGGGTCGCGATGCGCGCGCTGGAGGACACCGTGCGCGACTCCGGCCTGGACTGGGCCGTCCTGCGGCCGGGCGGATTCGCCTCCAACGCGCTGTGGTGGGCCGATTCCGTCCGTACGGAACGGGTCGTCGCCGCGCCCTTCGGCGACACCGGCGTACCGGTCGTCGACCCGGCGGACATCGCCGCGGTCGCGGCGGCCTGCCTCGTCGACGACCGGCACACCGGCGCCGTGTACGAGCTGACCGGACCGGAGGTCATCACCCCGCGCGGACAGGCGGAGGCGCTCGCGGCGGCCGTCGGCGCGCCGGTGCGGTTCCACGAGCTGACCCGCGCGGAGGCCAGGGCCGGGATGGCGCAGTCCATGCCGGTGGAGCTGGCGGACGACACCCTGGACATCCTCGGCGCCCCCAACGAGGCCGAGCAGCGCGTCAGTCCGGACGTCGAGCGCGTCCTCGGCCGGGCCCCGCACACGTTCGCGGAGTGGGCCGCCCGGAACGCCGCCGCGTTCCGCTGAGGCCCGCGTACGCGCGTACGCCCGCGACCACCGGTGGACGGTGGGCGCGGGCGTACGGCTCCCGCGTGCGGCGCGGGCGTACGGCTCGCGGCGTGCGCCGTGGCTCAGTGGTCGTCGACGATGCGGGTGGCGACGCCGTCCTCGATCTTCACCTCGGCCGAGAAGCCCTCCTTCGACGCGGCCTCCAACTCGGCCTCGGTGCACGGCGTCGCGGCCTGGCCCTCCTCGTCGCCGCAGACGTCACCCGTGCCCTGGATGTCGGTCTCGGTGGAGGTGAAGAACGCCTGCTTGACGCCCTTCATGTCGGTCACCGTGTACTTGCCGGGCGCCATGTACTCGACGTTGCCGAGCCAGGTCCCGGTGACGCCCTCGCCCTTCGCCTGCTCCCCGGACTCCTTCTCCGGCTCCGAACCGGCGTCGTCCCCGCCGGTCGCGTCGTCGCCACCGGTGCTCCCACCGCCCTGGTCGCCGCCCCCGGTGCCGTCGTCGGCCGCGTCGCCGCCCGCGTCCTCGTTCCCGCCCGCCTTCCGCTCCTGTGACGAGGAGCTGTCCGACTTCGTGTCGTCCGAGTCGTCGTCGCCCCCGCAGGCGGTGAGCAGCGCGCTCGTCGCGAGGAGCGCGGCGGCGGCGAGGGCGGTCTTGCGGCGGTAGGTGCGGAGCATGGTGCTTCCCCCAGGTCACGTGCGGTGGCCGCGGACGGCGCTGCCGCGCCACGCCGCTGCCCTTGCTTGGTCGGTCTCCACCTTGACCCCGGCCCCGGCCTGCGGGGAAGGGCGGTTACGGGGTGATGACAAGGCCGTCGTCCGCGCGGAACGTCCGGTGCGGACGGACCGTACGGAAAGGGACACAGGGGAACGGGCGTACGCGGTGCCGCGTCGCGTCAGTCCCGCCGTCCGGCGCGCCAGTCCCGTACGACCCGCTCCGGGTCGTACGGCGTCAGGCGCAGTGGCGGCCCCTCCGGCGGGTGGCGGAGGGCGGCGCGGATCCTCTCGTTGACGTCCGCGACGATCGCGCGGACCCGCGCCTCGGACGGGGCCCGCGCCGCCTCCGCGAGCGCGTCCTGCGCCTCCTTGCGGAGGGCGAGCGAGGGCGGCAGGTACGACAGTCCCTCGCGTTCCATCTTCGAACGGACCCACCACAGGTCGTCGTACGGCCGGTCGGCGTCCGGCAGCGGTCGGCCCGCGCCGGGCAGGTCGTCCAGCTCGCCGCGTTCCGCCGCCTCGCGGATCTGGCGGTCGACCCAGCTCTCGAAGTCCAGGCCGGGCGGCTTGCGTTCCGTCATCTCGGGCCCCTCTCGGTACTGCCGTGGCGCCGGTCACTTTTCATGGTACCGACGTACGACAAAAATCCTCGCCCGCCCGTGTGGGTCTTTCGGCCCGGCGGACAACGACGAACGGTGACTGGTGGGCACACCCCGGCGCAGGGCATCGTCTGGTACACGACAACGGCATCGGGAGTGGAACGTGAGTCTTGACCAGTCGCAGCGACGGTTCGTCATCCGTCAGAAGCTGACGCCGATGGTGAACCGCTACGTGGTGCACGCGGCCGGGCCGAACGGCGAGGAGGGGCCGGTCGTCGCGTTCGCGCAGCAGAAGCGGATGGCCTTCAAGGAACAGGTCACCTTCTACGCCGACGAGTCGGCCGCCAAGGCGCTGTTCACCTTCCAGGCACGGCAGCTCTTGGACCCCGGGGCGACGTACGAGGTACGCGACGTGGTCGGCGGTGAACTCGGCCAGTTCCGCAAGGACTTCAAGGCGTCCCTGCTCCAGAGCACCTGGCACCTGCGCGGCGTGGGCGCGCGGGCCGACACCACGGGCCGCGAGCGCAGCAAGTTGGTGGCGCTGCTACGCCGGGTGTGGGGCTTCATCCCGTTCCTCGAACTGCTGCCGTTCGCCTGGCCGTACCACTTCGACTTCGCCGAGGGCGGGCGCCCGGTGATGTCCGTGGACAAGAAGATCGGCCTGCGCGACCGCTACGTGCTCGACATCGCGTCCCCGGACCTCGACCGCCGCCTGGCCGTGGCCCAGGCGGTGGCCCTGGACGCCCTCCAGTCCCGCTGACCCGCCCCGGCCGCACGCCCCGCCCGTCCGCGTCCGCGTCCGCGTCCCACGCCGCCCGCCCGGACGGGCGAGCGGCGCGGGGCGGCCTGGGCGCGGATCAGCCCCGGGCGCCGGGGAGTTCGGCGCGTACGGTGCGGGCCGCCGCCACCAGGTGCTCCAGGGACGCGCGGGTCTCCGGCCAGCCGCGGGTCTTCAGACCGCAGTCCGGGTTGACCCACAGGCGTTCCGCCGGGATGGCCTCGAGTCCCTCGCGCAGCAGGGCCGTCGCCTCCTCGGTGCTCGGCACGCGCGGGGAGTGGATGTCGTAGACACCCGGGCCCGCCTCACGCGGGTAGCCGTGGTCGGCCAGTTCGTGCGCGACCTGCATGTGCGATCGGGCGGCCTCCAGGCTGATCACGTCCGCGTCGATGTCGTCGATGGCCTGCACGATGTCACCGAACTCCGCGTAGCACATGTGCGTGTGGATCTGCGTGGCCGCCCGCACCCCGCCCGTACTGACGCGGAACGCCTCGGTGGCCCACGCCAGATACGCCTCCCGGTCCGCCGCCCGCAGCGGCAGCGTCTCGCGCAGCGCCGGTTCGTCGACCTGGATCACCGCGGTGCCCGCGGCCTCCAGGTCGGCCACCTCGTCGCGCAGGGCGAGCGCGACCTGCCGCGCCGTGTCGCCCGGCGGCTGGTCGTCCCGTACGAACGACCAGGCCAGCATGGTGACCGGCCCGGTCAGCATGCCCTTCACGGGCCGCCGCGTCAGCGACTGGGCGTACGTCGTCCAGCGGACCGTCATCGGCGCGGGCCGGGAGATGTCCCCGGCGAGGATCGGGGGCCGTACGTAACGGGTGCCGTACGACTGGACCCAGCCGTGCCGCGTCGCGAGGTAGCCGGTCAGCTGCTCCGCGAAGTACTGCACCATGTCGTTGCGTTCGGGCTCGCCGTGCACCAGGACGTCGAGGCCCGCCTCCTCCTGGAACGCCAGCACGTCGCGGATCTCCGACTCGATGCGCCGCTCGTACCCCGCCGTGTCGATCCGCCCGGCCCGCAGGTCGGCGCGCGCGGTGCGGATGCGCGCCGTCTGCGGGAACGAGCCGATGGTCGTCGTCGGCAGCAGCGGCAGCCCGAGGTGCGCGCGCTGCGCCGCCGCGCGCTCGGCGTACGGCTCCGGGCGGCGCGTGTCGGCCGCGGTGACGGCGGCGGCGCGGGCCCGTACGGCCGGGTCGTGCGTCAGCGCGGAACCGGCGCGGGACGCCAGGTCGGCGCGGTTGGCGGCGAGTTCGGCGGCGATGCCGTCCGTGCCCTGGGACAGGCCCTTGGCGAGGGTGACCACCTCGGCCGTCTTCTGCCGCGCGAACGCCAGCCAGCGCAGCACCTCGGCGTCGATCTCGTCCTCGGCCCGCGCGTCGAGCGGTACGTGCAGCAGCGAGCAGGACGCCGCCACGTCGACCCGGTCGGCGAGACCGAGCAGGGTGGCGAGGGTGGAGAGGGACTTCTCCAGGTCGTTGATCCAGATGTTGCGGCCGTCGACGACACCGGCCACCAGCCGCTTCCCCGGCAGCCCGCCGACGGCGGCGAGCGCGTCCAGATTGGCGGCGGCCGGGCCGGTGAAGTCCACCGCGAGGCCGTCGACCGGGGCCTTCGCGAGGACCGGCAGCGCGTCACCGAGCCGGTCGAAGTACGACGCGACCAGCAGCTTCGGACGGTCGGTGAGACCGCCCAGCGTGTCGTACGCCCGCCTGGCCGCGGCCAGTTCGGCCGCGTCGCGGTCCTGGACGAGCGCGGGCTCGTCCAGCTGCACCCACTCGGCGCCCGCGGCGCGCAGGTCGGCCAGCACCTCGGCGTATACGGGCAGCAGCCGCTCCAGCAGGGTCAGCGGCGCGAAGTCGGCGGCGACGCCGGGCGCGGGCTTGGCCAGCAGCAGGTACGTGACCGGGCCGACCAGCACGGGCCGGGGCGCCAGGCCGAGGGCGAGCGCCTCCCGTACCTCGCCGACCTGCTGGGCGGAGTCGGCGGTGAACACGGTGTCGGGGCCCAACTCGGGCACCAGGTAGTGGTAGTTGGTGTCGAACCACTTCGTCATCTCCAGGGGCGCCACGTCCTGGGTGCCGCGCGCCATCGCGAAGTACCCGGCGAGGGCGTCCGCCTCGACGGCCGCGCGGTGGCGTTCGGGGACGGCGCCGACCATCACGCTGGTGTCCAGCACGTGGTCGTAGAACGAGAAGTGGCCGGTCGGCACCTCGTGGACGCCCGCGTCGGCGAGCTGTCGCCAGTCGGCGGCGCGGAGGTCGGCCGCGGTGGCCCGGAGGGCGTCGGCGGTGACGCGGCCCTTCCAGTGGCCCTCGACGGCCTTCTTCAGCTCCCTGTCGGGGCCCTGACGCGGGTAGCCGTACACGGTGGCCCGTGCCGCCGCGGCTGCGGACTCGGATGTCACGGAGATCTCCTTCGCGAGATGTCTCGTCGGGTCCCGGACCGTACGAGCGCGCGAAGGCGGACAGCGGCGGACGTGCGGCGCGCGGCACGCGCCGTCGGTCCTCCGTGGGTGTCGCCGACCGGCCCTCGCGGTCACGGAACGTCCGCGCACGTCACGTACGCACGCGGGCAACGGGCAGGTCTTCGGACTCGCGGGCGCGCCTGCCGGTCTCCCGGCGGGCACCTACTGGCCGTCGCTTCCCGGGCCCGTACGGACCCAGTGCGTATGACGGCGGTCGTTCCCGCTCACCGCTGCGGGGCAGTCCCGGACTCACACCGGGTTCCCTCTTACGACGCCTCCCGCCTGGCGGACGGGGCGAACCAGCTGCACCGGCCAGCGTAGACGCCGTACGGCGCGGGTGGGTAGTGCGTCCCGAGGCGTGGGCGCGGTACGGGGCGGCGCGGGGGAGCGGGCGGGCGCGCGTGGCCGGTCGGTACGCGCTGGACCGGCCGGGACCCGGGCCCATAGGGTCGGTTGCCCGCCTCCGGCGACCCGGGAAGGACCAGCCACACCATGCGCACCCACGAGACCCGCGGCCGTACGGGGGAGTCCCGGTGACCGACGGAACCCGCCCGACGGGCGGAACCGACCGCCCCGACGCCGCCGACGAGGACGTGCTGTTCGACATCGACGGCCACGCCGCCCGCGTCACCCTCAACCGGCCCCGCGCCCTCAACGCGCTCACCCACGCCATGGTGCTGCGTGTCGACGCGGCGCTGACGGAGTGGGAGCACGACGCGTCCGTCCGTACGGTCGTGCTCACGGGCGCGGGGGAGCGCGGCCTGTGCGCGGGCGGCGACATCCGCGCCATCCACGACGACGCGCGGGTACGGGGCGGCGCCTCGGGCCCGTTCTGGCGCGACGAGTACCGGCTGAACGCCCGTATCGCCCGCTACCCCAAGCCGTACGTGGCGCTGATGGACGGCATCGTGATGGGCGGCGGCGTCGGCGTCTCCGCGCACGGCTCCGTCCGCGTCGTCACCGAACGCTCCCGCGTCGCCATGCCGGAGACCGGCATCGGCTTCGTCCCCGACGTCGGCGGCACGCACCTGCTGGCGCGCGCCCCCGGCGAACTCGGCACGCACCTCGGCCTGACCGGCGCGCAGGCGGGCGCCGCCGACGCGCTGCTGTGCGGCCTCGCGGACCACCACGTGCCGTCCGAGGCGCTGCCCGCCCTGCTGCGCGACCTCGCCCGGCTGCCCGCCGAGGAGGCCGTACGCGCGCACGCGACGCCGCCGGAGCCCGGCGTGCTCGCGGCGGACCGGGGCTGGATCGACGCCTGCTACGCCGCCGCTACGGTCGAGGAGATCGTCGACCGTCTCGCCGCCGACGGGGCGCCCGCCGCCAAGGAGGCGGCGGAGACGCTCGCCGGGCGGTCCCCGACCGCGCTGAAGGTGACGCTCGCGGCGCTGCGCCGGGCCCGCCGACTGGGCACGCTGGAACGGGTGTTGGAGCAGGAGTACCGCGTCTCGCGCGCCTGCCTCGACAGCCCGGACCTGGTCGAGGGCATCCGGGCGCAGGTCGTCGACAAGGACCGCCGCCCGCGTTGGGCCCCGGCCACACTGGCCGGGGTCGCGGAGGCGGACGTGGAGCGGTGCTTCGCGCCGCGCGGCGACGGCGGACTGGGCCTCGCGCCGGGCCCGGAGGACGCGGCGGGCTGAGGACGCGCGGACGACTCGGGGCGGGCGTACGGGGGACGGCGTACGCCCCCCCCGCCAGCCGTCAGCCCTCCGTGTCCCGTTCCCCCTCGGGCCGCCGCAGCAGGTACGTGTCCATGATCCAGCCGTGCCGGGCGCGCGCCTCCGCCCGTACCTCGCGGATGCGGTCGGCCACGTCCACCAGCCGCCCCGAAACGAGGAGTTCGTCGGGGGTGCCGAGGTACGCGCCCCAGTAGATCCACACGTCGTCGCCCGTGACCTCGCCGAACGACTCGTGCGCGTCCAGCATCACCACCACGTCCCCGCCGTCGAGGGACGCCTCGTCCAACCGCCGGGCGGGCGTGATGTGGACGGGCCGCCCCACCTGGTTGAGCGGTACGCGGTGCCGGGCCGCCAGGGCGGACACGCTGGTCACCCCGGGCACCACCTCGACGTCCAGCGCCACCGTCCCGCGCTCCGCGACCCGGTCCAGCACGCCGAGGGTGCTGTCGTACAGCGAGGGGTCGCCCCACACCAGGAACGCGCCGGTCCCGCCGGGCTCCAGGTGCTCCCGTACGAGCCGCTCGTACACCTCCGCGCGCCGCGCCCGCCAGTCGTGCACCGCCGACGCGTACCCCGCGCGGTCCCCGCGGGTGCGGTCCCGCCAGGGGTCCTCGGCGTCGACCACGCGGTACGGGCCCGTGGCGTGCTCCTCCAGCATGCGCCGCCGCAGGTTCGTCAGGGACTCCTTCTCCGGCCCCTTGCCGAGGACGAAGAACACCTCCGCCCGCCGGATCGCCTTCACCGCGGCGAGCGTCAGATGGTCGGGGTCGCCCGCGCCGATGCCGATGACGAGGACGTGGCGGGGCTCCGCGCCCGCTGGTTCGCTGCTCAAGGGAGTCTCCGCTCTCCGTTCGCTGTCCGACGTACGGGGCGCGGCGCACCGGACGCCGGCGTGCCGCGTACGGGGGTCAGCACTCGATGACGTTCACCGCGAGGCCGCCGCGCGCGGTCTCCTTGTATTTCACCTTCATGTCCGCGCCCGTGTCCTTCATCGTCTTGATCGCCTTGTCCAGCGAGACGTGGTGGCGGCCGTCGCCGCGCAGCGCCATCCGGGCGGCGGTGACGGCCTTGACCGAGGCCATGCCGTTCCGCTCGATGCAGGGGATCTGGACGAGGCCGCCGATCGGGTCGCAGGTGAGGCCGAGGTTGTGCTCGATGCCGATCTCGGCGGCGTTCTCCACCTTCTCCGGTCCCCCGCCCAGCACCTCCGCGAGGCCGCCCGCCGCCATCGAGCAGGCCGAGCCGACCTCGCCCTGGCAGCCGACCTCGGCGCCCGAGATCGACGCGTTCTCCTTGAACAGCATGCCGATGGCGCCCGCCGCCAGCAGGAAGCGGACGACGCCGTCCTCGTCGGCGCCGGGCACGAAGTTCATGTAGTAGTGCAGGACGGCGGGGATGATCCCGGCCGCGCCGTTCGTGGGGGCGGTGACGACGCGGCCGCCCGCGGCGTTCTCCTCGTTGACGGCCATCGCGTAGAGCGTGATCCACTCCATGGCGTGCGCCTGCGCGTCGCCCGCCGCGCGCAGCTGGCGGGCCGAAGGGGCGGCGCGGCGGCGGACCTTGAGGCCGCCGGGCAGGATGCCCTCGCGCGACAGGCCGCGCGCCACGCACTCCCGCATCACGGCCCAGATCTCCAGCAGCCCGGCGCGTACCTCGGCCTCCGTGCGCCACGCCTTCTCGTTCTCCAGCATCAGCGCCGAGATGGACAGCCCCGTCTCGCGCGTCAGCCGCAGCAGTTCGTCGCCGGTGCGGAAGGCGTACGTGAGGGGGGTGTCGTCCAGCCGGATGCGGTCCTCGCCGACGGCGTCCTCGTCGACGACGAAGCCGCCGCCCACCGAGTAGTACGTCTTCTCCAGCAGCGGCGTCCCCGCGGCGTCGTACGCGAAGAGCGTCATGCCGTTCGCGTGGTACGGCAGGGAGCGGCGCCGGTGCAGCACCAGTTCGCGCGTCTCGTCGAACGCGATCTCGTGCGCGTCCCCGATCTCGGCCGCGAGCAGCCGCAGCCGCTTCGTGCCGCGGATGCGCTCCAGCCACCCGTCGGCCTGCTCGATGTCGACGGTGGCGGGCGAGTGGCCCTCCAACCCCAGCAGTACGGCCTTGGGCGTGCCGTGGCCGTGGCCGGTGGCGCCGAGCGAGCCGTACAACTCGGCGCGTACGGACGTGGTGTGGGCCAGCAGGCCCTCGTTCTTCAGCCGACGGGCGAACATCCGCGCCGCCCGCATCGGGCCGACCGTGTGCGAGCTGGACGGGCCGATGCCGACGGAGAAGAGATCGAAGACGGAGAGTGCCATGACGACCTCCGGGCGGTCAGGCGGGTGTGGGCGTGAGGAGCGGCGCACCGCGGCGCGCGGGGCGTACGCGGTGGGCGGGCGTACGGAGGAACGGCCGTACGGGGAACGGGAGTCGGGCCGGGGGACGGCGGCGCGGGTGGCGGTGATGCGCGCGGTGGTGGCGACGCGGGGGACGGCGCGGCGCGCGGTGGGGCGCCCGGAGCATGTCCGGGCGCCCCGGCCGTCGCTACGCGCCGAGCCCCGGGTACAGCGGGTGCTTGGCGGCGAGCGCCGTGACGCGCTCGGCGAGCGCCTTCGTGGCTGCCTCGTCGGTGCCCGGCTTCAGCGCCTCCGCGATGATGTCCGCGACCTCCGTGAAGTCCTCCGCCTGGAACCCGCGGGTCGCCAGCGCGGGCGTACCGATACGCAGCCCGGAGGTGACCATCGGGGGGCGGGGGTCGTTCGGCACGGCGTTCCGGTTGACGGTGATGCCGATCTCGTGGAGCCGGTCCTCCGCCTGCTGCCCGTCCAGCTCGCTGTGCCGCAGGTCGACGAGGACGAGGTGGACGTCCGTACCGCCCGACAGCACCGAGACGCCCGCGTCCACCGCGTCCTGCCGCAGCAGGCGCTCGGCCAGGATGCGCGCGCCGTCCAGGGTGCGCCGCTGGCGCTCCTTGAACTCGTCGCTCGCCGCGATCTTGAACGAGACCGCCTTCGCCGCGATCACGTGCTCCAGCGGACCGCCCTGCTGGCCGGGGAAGACCGCCGAGTTGATCTTCTTCGCGTACTCCTGCTTCGACAGGATCACGCCGCCGCGCGGCCCGCCGAGCGTCTTGTGCGTCGTGGTGGTGACCACGTCCGCGTACGGCACGGGCGACGGGTGCAGGCCCGCGGCCACCAGCCCGGCGAAGTGCGCCATGTCGACCATCAGCAGCGCGCCGACCTCGTCCGCGACGCGGCGGAACGCGGCGAAGTCGAGCTGGCGCGGGTACGCCGACCAGCCCGCGATGATCATTTGCGGCCGGTGCTCGCGGGCGAGCTTCTCCACCTCGGCCATGTCGACCTGCCCGGACCGCTCGTCCACGCGGTACGCGACCACGTTGTAGAGCTTGCCGGAGAAGTTGATCTTCATGCCGTGGGTGAGGTGCCCGCCGTGCGCCAGGTCCAGACCCATGATCGTGTCGCCCGGCTTGAGCAGCGCGAACATCGCGGCGGCGTTCGCGGAGGCGCCCGAGTGCGGCTGCACGTTGGCGGCCTCGGCGCCGAAGAGTTCCTTCACCCGGTCCCGCGCGAGCCGCTCGATCACGTCGACGTGCTCGCAACCGCCGTAGTAGCGGCGGCCGGGGTAGCCCTCGGCGTACTTGTTGGTGAGCACCGAGCCCTGCGCCTGGAGCGCCGCGACGGGCGCGAAGTTCTCCGAGGCGATCATCTCGAGGGTGGACTGCTGGCGGTGCAACTCGGCGTCGACGGCGGCGGCGACGTCCGGGTCCACCTCGTGGAGGGAGCTGTTCAGAAGAGTCATGAAGTCTTCCTAAGGGAGTCCGGGCAGGGGAGACCTGGCGGGCGGGTACGTGCTCAGTTGCCGGCGGTGAAGGCGGCGTACTCGTCGGCGGACATCAGGCCCTCCGGCTCGCCCGCCACCCGCACCTTGAACAGCCAACCGCCCTCGAAGGGCGCGGAGTTCACCAGCGACGGGTCGTTCACGACGTCCTCGTTCGTCTCGGTGACCTCACCGGTCACGGGGGAGTAGAGGTCGCTCACCGACTTCGTCGACTCCAGCTCCCCACAGGTGTCGTCCGCGGTGACCTGCGCACCGACCTCGGGAAGCTGCACGAAGACGACGTCACCGAGCGCGTCGGCCGCGTGCGCCGTGATCCCGACCGTCGAGACGCCGTCCTCGGCGGCCGACAGCCACTCGTGCTCCTTGCTGTAGCTCAGCTGCTGGGGGTTGCTCATGGTGCGATTCTCCTGGATGAGGGGTCCGGGCGGACGGTCGGGCGTGGGGGCGGGCGGACGCGGCACCCGGCGGACCGGGCGCCGGGGGGCTACTTCGCGCGCTGGTAGAAGGGCAGGGCGACGACCTCGTACGGTTCATGGCTACCGCGGATGTCGACCGCCACTCCCGCCGTGCCGGGTTCGGCGTACGCGGCGTCCACGTACGCCATGGCGACCGGCTTCCCCAGCGTCGGGGACGGGGCGCCCGAGGTGACCTCGCCGACCACCCGCGCGTCCGTCGCGCCGCCGGTCGCGTCACCGTCCGCGCCGCCGGTCGCGGCGACCACCGGGTAGCCCGCGCGCGGCACCCGGCGGCCCTCCGCCACCAGGCCGACCAGCTTGCGCGGCGGCGCCGTCGCCGCGCGCTCGGCGGCGGCCTCCAGCGCCTCGCGGCCGACGAAGCGGCCCTCGTTCGACGTCTTCTCGAACTTCACGGTCCGCCCCAGCCCCGCGTCGAACGGCGTGGTGTCCCGGCTCAACTCGTGCCCGTACAGCGGCATCCCCGCCTCCAGCCGCAGCGTGTCCCGGCAGCTCAGCCCGCAGGGCACCAGCCCCGCGCCCTCGCCCGCCGCCGTCAGCGCCTCCCAGACGGCGACCGCGTCGGCGGGCGCGACGAACAGCTCGAAGCCGTCCTCGCCCGTGTAGCCGGTGCGCGCGATCAGCGCCTCCCGCCCGGCCACCGTGCCCGGCAGCCCGGCGTAGTAGCGCAGCCCGTCCAGGTCGGCGTCGGTGACGGACTTCAACACCCCGGCCGCCTCCGGGCCCTGCACGGCGAGCAGGGCGTACGCCTCGCGGTCGTCCCGTACGGCGGCGTCGAAGCCCGCCTGCCGCTCGACCAGCGCGTCCAGGACCACCTGGGCGTTGGCGGCGTTGGCGACGACCATGTACGCGTCGTCCGCCAGGCGGTAGACGATCAGGTCGTCGAGGATGCCGCCCCGCTCGTCGCAGATCATGGTGTAGCGCGCGCGGCCCGGCCGGACCGCCGCGAGGTTGCCGACCAGCGCGTAGTCCAGCAGCTCGGCGGCCTGCGGCCCGCTGACGGTGATCTCGCCCATGTGGGAGAGGTCGAAGAGACCGGCGCGGTCGCGTACGGCGTGGTGCTCGTCGCGCTCGCTGCCGTACCGCAGCGGCATGTCCCAGCCCGCGAAGTCGGTCATGGTGGCGCCGAGGGCGCGGTGGACCGCGTCGAGCGCGGTGCGGCGCGGCTCGCCCTGGGGCGCGCCGCCGTCGGCATGGGTGGGGGTGCTCGTCATGTCAGGCTCCCGGGAACGGTGAATCCGATGTCCTCCCCATCTGTCATCGGAACCTGAGAGGTTCGCCCCGAGCCCGCGAACGGACCGCGACTTGCACCTTGGGTGGGACCGCCGCCACGGCGGCCCGCTTTTCAGATGTGCCTCGTCCGCGCGGTATCGGGGCCTGAGAGATTCAAGGGAGGATCTTGCTCCTTCGGCGCCCCGACGCACGGCCGGGAACTCTCCCGCGCGGATTACGAACGGCCTGTATGGAGTTGGCCTCGACATCATCGCACGGCATGGTCGGCGGGCAATCGCCTTGTCGCTCATTACCTTTTCTTGACACTCTCGGAAGAAGACCGTGGGCGAGCACGCGGTGCCGACCGGGGGGAGACATCAGGTGGAGAGTCTGCGCAGCGCGTACGCGACACCGTCGGGGGCGGGTCTGCCGGCCCGTCCGACCGTCCCCGTGGCGGGCCGTGATCTCCGCGGCACGACCGTGGCCAGAACGCTTCGCTTCCCCGCCGGGGACCGGATCGTCGTCTCCGGCCTCCCGGGCAGCGGCAAGTCCACGCTGATCCGCCGGACCGTCGCGGTGGACCAGCGCTCCGTGCGCCGCGTCGACTCGCAGGACGCCCGGGAGCGCTGGGCACGGCGGCTGCCGCACTGGCTGCCGTACGTCGTCTACCGCCCGCTCGTCCGCGTCGCCCACTACGCCGGGCTGCGCCGCGCGCTGGCGTCCGGCGCGAGCGTCGTGGTGCACGACTGCGGCACCCAGACCTGGGTCCGGCGCTGGATCGCCGCCGACGCGCGGCGGCGCGGCCGGGGGCTGCACCTGGTGCTGCTGGACGTGCCGCCGGACACGGCGCTCGCGGGGCAGGCGGAGCGGGGGCGGGGCGTCTCCGGGTACGCCTTCGCGCGGCACCGCCGCGCGGTGCGGCGGCTCCTCGCGGACGTGGCCGAGGGGCGACTTCCGGCCAGCTGCGCCTCGGTGGTCCTGCTCGACCGGGAGGCGGCGGGCGCGCTGCGCGGCGTGGCCTTCGACCGGGGCGCGTGACGGCGGTGCCCCGGCGGCGGCGCGGTCCCCGGGCCCGTACGCGCGGGACGGCCCGCCGCCCCGGGTGGGGGCGGCGGGCCGCGTACGGGGTTCCGCGCCGGAGGAAGCGGCGCCGGAACGGTCCCGGAGGGTCAGCGCGCGAAACCGGCGCCGGTCGGCGCGGAGGTGCCCTGCTCCATCAGCTCCTGCTGCCGACCCTGCTCGCGCGCGTCCCCGCGCTGCTGCCCGTCGGCCGACGCGACCTGCGGCAGGCCCGCCATGTCGGGGGCGGGGAGGCCGCCGTCGGCCATGGCGGAGGCCATCAGGTTCACGGTGGCCGTGACCGTCCGCTTCAGCTCCTTGCCGAGCTGCTGCCGCTCACCGGAGACCGACGCCTTCAGCATCGTGTCGACCTGCTTGCGGAGCGCCGCCGCGGCCTTGGGCGTCAGGTCGGCACGTCGCGGCGCGACGCGTTCGCCGAGTACGGGCGCGGGCGCCGTCGCGGAGTCCGACCGGGTCGCACCGGCGCGCTGCTCCCGTACGTCCGCGAGGGCCCGCGCCACCGCGGCGGACAGCTTGTCCGCTCGGTCGGCGGACACCTTGCCCTCGGGGGCCTTCACGACCTCCTGCACGGCGGTGACGACCGGCTTGACCACGCGGCCGGTGTTCTGGAGCACCTGTGCCTGTCGCGAGACCTGTTCGGCGCCGGGCAGGGCGGGCGCCGGGGCGGCCGCGGTCTTCGGCGCGGGCCGGGCGTCGGCGGCGATCGCCGCGGAGGCGGTGCCGACCGTGCCGAGCACGAGACCGGCGGCGAGGGCGAGGGACGTCGTCGTGTGGACGCGCATGGGAGCAAATCCTTCTTTTTGCGGGTGTAACGGGACGCGGCCCACTTTTCGCCAGCCCGGAGCGCACCGCAACCGGAGGCTCGCGCCGGGTGACCATCCGGGTTACGGCAGCCCGGCCGGCGCCCCCGCCCCCGTACGCCCCGCCCCCGTACGCCCCGGCCCGTACGCCCGCCCCCGTACGGGCGTCCCCAACTCCCGCCCCGCGCCCGGCCCGTGCCCCGACGCCCGTGCCCCCGACCACGTGGTCGGACGGCACGCGCACACGTTCTAGGCTTGCGCGCATGACCATTCCGCAGCAGTACGGGCCGGGCCACGGCGGTGGTTGGCCGGGCAACGAGCTGGAGGAGACCCTCGCCGCCTCCCTCACCGCGCCGCACGCCTCGGCCCGCCTGCTGGAGGTGCTCGCGCGCAGCAGCCTGTGGGTGCCGCTCCCCGAGGGCGGCGGCCCCGCCAGCGCCCACCTCGACCTGCCGACGGTGCAGCTCCAGGGGGCGCCGTACGTACCGGTGTTCAGCTCCGAGCAGCAGTTCCTCCAGGTGGTCGGGACCCACATGTCGTTCACCGTGGCGCCCGCGGCCGAGTTCGCGCGCGGCCTGCCGCCGCAGCTCGGCATCGCCGTGAACCCGGACGGCGCCGTCGGCGTCCCCCTGCCGCCGGACGCGGTCGCGGAGCTGTGCCGTACGACCCCGGGCGCGCGGGTCCCGGGCGTGGCCAGCGGCGCGCGGGTCCGGCTGTTCGAACCGGACTGGCAGGACGAGCCCGTGGACTTCCTGGCCGAGGTGGCGGGCGAGTTCGCCGTCGTACCGCCGATACGCACCGCCCGGCGCGCGCTGGCCAGCGCGGAGGGGCGCCCGCCCGCGCTGTACGTCGGGGTCGAACTCGACCTGCTGGAGCCGGACGCGTGGCAGCGGTCGCACGACGCGCTCGCCCGCGCGCTGGCCCGCCACCCGGTGGTCTGGCCCGTGCAGCAGGTGATGCTGGACGCGGCACGCGACCCGGTCGTGGACTGGATGCGGCAGTGCGTACGGCCGTTCTACTCGCGTGAGTACGACGTCTGACGGTGGCTGAGTATCTGCGCACACGGCCGGTGAGTGGGGCGCGTGCTGTCATCCGGTACTCGTAAGCTGGTTGACTGTCGGGCGGGACGCGGGTGCGTTTCCGTAGCATCCGGCCGAGGGAAGAGGGGGGCGGCCACGTGAGCGCGGGTGAGAGCGTCGAGCAGCTGCTGAGTCAGGTGTCGCCCGGCCGGTACGACGTCTACGAGTCACTGCTGAAGTCGCTGTCGGGCGCGCAGCTGTGGATGCTGCTGTGGAACGGGCAGGCCGGTTCCCCGGACGCCCAGTACGGCAACATGGAGGTCGACGGCCACGGCTACGCGCCCTGTGTCACCTCCCCGCAGGAGCTGGCGGCCTCCGGCTGGAACCGCGCGCACGAGGTCGTCGGCGGCCGCGACATCGCCGCCGCCCTCTACCCCGACCGCTGGGGCATCTGGTTGAACCCGCACTCCCCGGGCGGCGGCGTCGGCATCCCCTGGCTCGACCTGCGGCGCATCGTCTCCGGCCTCGACCGGCTCCCGGCCGGGCCGCTGCGGATCTCCGAACCGTCCCTGGACCTGCCGCAGTTCTACGCGCTCCTCACGCAGAACGCGCACCGCACCCCCGTCGTCCGCTCGCTGCGCCGCGCCTGGGTGCAGCCCGCGCTGGGCACGCCGTACCTGGCCATCGGGCTGGACCTCTACGACACCGGGCCGCCGTCCGTGGAGTCGGTGCAGCAGATGATGCAGCAGTCGGTCGGCGCGATCCCGGACGGGCTGCCGGTGTCCAGCGTCGCCATGTCCGACGACCACGATCCGGTCACGATGTGGCTGCGCGCGCACGCCCGCCCGTTCTTCGACCGCGACGCGCAGGTGGGCGCGGCTCCCGGCGCGGCGCCGGGCCACGGGTACGGTTACCCGCGCGCGTACTGAGCTCGCGGGCGAGGTGGCCCGGGAGCGGTGGCGGGCGGTGTTCGTGCACCGCTGACCAGTGCTCCCGGTCCGTATAACGGAACCCCCTTGGTCGCATCACAGTTGCGCATCCATTCGCCGGGACCTCTGGCGACTGATCGCGAGCGCAATGAAGACTCCCGATCCATAGGCCGTCGGCCTTGTGTACGAGCAGCTGTGAATCTCGCCGCTACAGCGGCAGGCGTGGGCCGGCCATCGCCGGTCGAGAGGGGTCCTCACCACGATGACGGCACCATTGCACGACGCGGTCAAGGCAGACGACGTTGACACCGTTGTCACCGCCGAGGTCGCAAAGGGCTCCGTCGAGGGCCGTTCGCTGGGTCAGATCGCCTGGACCCGCCTGAAGCGCGACAAGCTCGCCGTCGCGGGCGGCGTGGTGGTGCTGTTCCTGATCCTGGTCGCGATCTTCGCTCCGGTGATCACCAGCATCATCGGCCAGGACCCCAACAAGTACAACCAGGACCTGATCGACCCCCTCTTCGGCACCCCCACCGGGTCCCTGGGCGGCATCAGCTCCGACCACCTCCTCGGCGTCGAGCCCGTCAACGGGCGCGACGTCTTCGCGCGCATCGTCTACGGCGCCCGCATCTCCCTGCTGGTCGGCTTCCTCTCCGCCGTCGTGGCCGTCGTCCTCGGCACCGTCCTCGGCATCCTCGCCGGGTACTTCGGCGGCTGGGTCGACGCGCTGATCAGCCGCGTGATGGACGGCCTGCTGGCCTTCCCGCAGCTCCTCTTCATCATCTCGCTGATCGCGGTGATGCCGGACAAGCTGCTCGGGCTGGAGGGCACGGGCGTACGGCTGCTGGTCATGATCCTGGTGATCGGCTTCTTCGGCTGGCCGTACATCGGCCGCATCGTGCGCGGTCAGACGCTCTCGCTGCGTGAGCGCGAGTACGTCGAGGCCGCGCGGAGCCTGGGCGCGGGCAGGCGGTACATCCTCTTCAAGGAGCTGCTGCCCAACCTGATCGCGCCGATCACCGTCTACACGACGCTGATGATCCCCACGAACATCCTCACGGAGGCCGCGCTGAGCTTCCTCGGCGCCGGCGTGAAGCCGCCGACCGCCTCGTGGGGCCAGATGCTCAACCAGGCCGTGCGCTACTACGAGACGGACCCGATGTACATGGTGGTGCCTGGTGTCGCCATCTTCATCACGGTCCTCGCGTTCAACCTCTTCGGCGACGGCGTACGCGACGCGCTGGACCCGAAGGGCACCCGCTGACTCCCCCCATGCCAGACACCGGCCCGGTCGAACGTCCGGTCCGTGACAACTCGAAGGATGCGACATCGTGAGATTCCTAGGCACATCGAGGCGCAGCAGCGCCGCGGCGTCAGCCGTTGTGGTCGCGGCCCTGCTGTCGACCGCGGCATGCGGGGGCGGCGGCGACAGCGACAGCGGCGGCGGTGACGCGGCGGGCTTCAACGCGGCGATCGGCAAGGTCGCCAACAGCTCCGACAAGAAGGGCGGCACGCTGAAGTTCATCGGCGTGCAGGACGCCGACTCGTGGGACCCCACCCGCGGCTACTACGGCTTCGCCTGGAACTTCATGCGCTACTACACGCGCACCCTGGTGACGCCCTCGGCGGCGCCCGGTGAGAAGGCGCTGGAGCTGAAGCCCGACCTGGCCAAGAGCCTGGCGAAGGTCACCAACGACGGCAAGACCTACACGTACGAGCTGAAGGACGGGGTGACCTGGCAGGACGGCAAGCAGATCACCTCCCAGGACATCAAGTACGGCATCGAGCGGCAGTGGGCGCAGGACGTCCTCTCCGGCGGCCCGGTGCACGTCAAGAACACCCTGGACCCGGACGGCAAGTACAAGGGCCCGTACAAGGACACCTCCAAGGAGGGTCTGAAGGCCATCGAGACGCCGGACGACAAGACGATCGTCTTCAACCTGCCGAAGCCGAACAGCGACTTCGAGCAGATGCTGTCGATGACCTCGTCGTCGCCGGTGCCGAAGGACAAGGACACGAAGTCGAAGTACGGCCTCAGCCCGTACTCCAGCGGCCCGTACCAGTTCAAGGACTACCAGCCGAACAAGAAGCTGACGCTGGTCCGGAACAAGAACTGGAAGAAGGCCACGGACACCGTCCGCAAGGCCCTCCCGGACAAGATCACCGTCACGCTGATCTCCAACGCGGACGAGCTGGACAAGCGCCTCATCAGCGGTGACTACGACGTCGACCTGAACGCCACGGGCCTCAGCCCGGCCGGTCGCGCCTCCGCTCTCAAGGAGCACAAGGAGAACGTCGACAACCCGGAGACCGGCTTCATCCGCTACGCGGCGTTCCCGCAGTCGGTCAAGCCGTTCGACAACGTGCACTGCCGCAAGGCGGTCATCTACGGCTCCGACCACAAGTCCATCCAGACCGCCCGCGGCGGCCCGATGGCCGGCGGTGACATCGGCACGAACATGCTGCCGTCCGTGGTGCCCGGCTCGGACCCGAAGCACGACCCGTACGGCCTGGCGAAGAGCGACGGCAAGGCCAACGAGGCCAAGGCCAAGGAAGAGCTGAAGAAGTGCGGTCAGCCGAACGGCTTCAAGACCACCATCGCCGTCCGTAACAACAAGGACGTCGAGGTCGACTCGGCCGAGGCGATGCAGGCGTCGCTGAAGAAGGTCGGCATCAACGCGCAGGTCTCCGAGTACGACGGCGCGCAGATCGCGGGCATCGTCGGCAACCCGGACGTCGTGAAGAAGAAGAACTACGGCATCATCATCATGGGCTGGGGTCCGGACTTCAACTCCGTCCAGGGCTACGGCAAGCCGCTGTGGCACAGCTCCAACATCCTGCCCAACGGCAACAACAACTTCGCCGAGATCGACGACCCGAAGATCGACGGCCTGTTCGCCGACTTCGAGGCGGAGCTGGACAAGGGCAAGGCCGCGAAGATCGCCACCGAGATCAACAACGAGGTGACCGACGGGGCGTACTACCTCCCGTTCACCTTCGAGAAGATGATCAGCTGGCGCTCCAGCCGTCTGACCAACACCTACTCCAGCGGTGCCTACAGCGGCCAGTACGACTACGCCTCCCTCGGCGTGACGAAGTAACCGACCGCTGGCACACCCGCCACATAGGCACGAAGGGCAGGTGAAGGCCGCGGCGGTGGCCACGGGTCCCTCCGGACGACCTCCGGAGGGACCCGGTCCGCCGCCTGGCCGAGAGCAGTGCTCACATACCTGATCAGGCGGCTGTTCGCCGCCGCAGTGATGCTCGTCGCCATCGTTCTGGTGGTCTTCAGCATCTTCTTTCTGATCCCCAAGTGGACGGGTGTGGACCCGGCCACCATGTACGTCGGCAAGGCGTCCGACGCCGCCGCCCTGGAGGGCATCCGGCAGAAGCTCGGCCTGGACGAGCCGATCCTCGTCCAGCTCTTCGAGTTCTTCAAAGGCATCTTCGTCGGCCGCGACTACTCCAGCGCGGGCGACACCATCAAGTGCCAGGCCCCCTGCTTCGGTTACTCCTTCAAGACCGAGCAGGCCATCTGGCCGGTGCTGACCGACCGCTTCCCGGTCACCTTCGCGCTGGCCATCGGCGCGGCCGTGATCTGGCTCATCATCGGTCTGGGCGCGGGCATCCTCTCCGCCCTCAAGCGCGGCACCATCTGGGACCGGTTCTCGATGACCGGTGCCCTCGCCGGTGTCTCGCTGCCGATCTACTTCACCGGCCTGATCTCGCTGGCCGTCTTCTCGTACCAGCTCGGCTGGGTCAACAACGAGTTCACGCCGCTGGAGGAGAACGTCGCCGACTGGTTCAGCGGCATGATCCTGCCGTGGGTCACGCTCGCGTTCCTCTTCGGCGCGATGTACGCCCGCCTCACCCGCGCCACCATGCTGGAGGTGATGGGCGAGGACTACATCCGCACCGCGCGCGCCAAGGGCGTGCAGGAGTCCGTCGTCATCCGCAAGCACGCGATGCGGTCCACGATGACGCCGATCATCACCCTCCTCGGTGTGGACCTCGGCATGCTCATGGGCAACGCGATCCTGACGGAGACCACGTTCAGCCTGCCGGGCCTCGGCCAGGCCGTGCTGAAGGCGATCGGCGAGCGCGACCTGCCGCTGATCCTCGGCGTCACGCTGATCACGGCCACCGCGGTGGTCGTCGCGAACCTCGTCGTGGACATCCTGTACAGCGTGATCGACCCACGAGTGAGGCTCGCATGACAGACCTCGGCAAGACCGGAGCGGCCGTCGGCGAACCGACCGCGGGCCGCCCCTCGGACTCCTTCCTGGACGTCCGCGACCTGGTCATCCACTTCCCGACCGACGACGGCGTCGTCAAGTCGGTGGACGGGCTCTCGTTCCGGCTGGAGAAGGGGCAGACCCTCGGCATCGTGGGCGAGTCCGGCTCCGGCAAGTCGGTCACGTCGCTGGGCATCATGGGCCTGCACACGGTCGGGCAGTACGGCCGCCAGAAGGCCCGTATCTCCGGCGAGATCTGGCTCGACGGCAAGGAGCTGCTGAGCGCCGACCCGCAGTCGGTGCGCAAGCTCCGCGGCCGCGAGATGTCCATGATCTTCCAGGACCCGCTGTCGGCGCTGCACCCGTACTTCACGATCGGCAAGCAGATCGTCGAGGCGTACCGCATCCACCACGACGTGGACAAGAAGACGGCCCGCAAGCGCGCCATCGAGATGCTCGACCGCGTCGGCATCCCGCAGCCGAACCAGCGGGTGGACAGCTACCCGCACGAGTTCTCCGGCGGCATGCGGCAGCGCGCGATGATCGCCATGTCCCTGGTCAACAACCCCGAGCTGCTGATCGCGGACGAGCCGACGACCGCCCTGGACGTCACGGTGCAGGCGCAGATCCTGGACCTGATCCGCGACCTCCAGAAGGAGTTCGGCTCCGCGGTCATCATCATCACCCACGACCTGGGCGTCGTCGCCGAACTCGCCGACCAGATCCTGGTGATGTACGGCGGCCGGTGCGTCGAACGCGGCCCCGCGGAAGAGGTGTTCTACGAGCCGCAGCACCCGTACACCTGGGGCCTCCTCGGCTCGATGCCGCGGATCGACCGGGACCGTACGGAGCGCCTGCTGCCCGTGAAGGGTTCCCCGCCCAGCCTCATCAACATCCCGGACGGCTGCGCGTTCCACCCGCGCTGCCCGTACGCGGACGTGCCGAAGGGGAACGTCACCCGCACCGAGCGTCCCGAACTGCTGGAGGTGGGCTCCGCGCACTACTCCGCCTGCCACCTGTCGAAGGACGACCGGGAGCGGATCTGGAACGAAGAGATCAAGCCGAAGCTGTGAGCGAGGACGAGCAGATGACCAACCCCGAAGGGGCGGGCGCGCCCGAGCCGTCAGCCGGTGCCTCGGCCACGCCCGCGCTCAGCAAGGAGTCGCCGTCCGGCGGGCGGGCCGTGCTCAGCAAGGAACCCACGGGAAGCGGTGACGTCGTCCCCGACGGCGAACCGCTGCTGCGGGTCTCCGGGCTGACGAAGCACTTCCCCGTCACCAAGGGCATCTTCAAGCGCCAGGTGGCCGCGGTGAAGGCGGTCGACGGCCTCGACTTCGACGTACGCGCGGGGGAGACCCTGGGTGTCGTCGGTGAGTCCGGCTGCGGCAAGTCCACGATGGGCCGGCTGATCACGCGGCTGCTGGACTCGTCGTCGGGCACGATCGAGTTCGGCGGCCAGGACATCACGCACCTCGGTACGGCGGGGATGCGCCCGCTGCGCCGGGACATCCAGATGATCTTCCAGGACCCGTACTCGTCGCTGAACCCGCGGCACCCCGTCGGGGCCATCGTCGGCGCTCCGTTCAAGCTCCAGAACGTGGAGCCCGAGGGCGGAGTGAAGAAGGAGGTCCAGCGGCTGCTGGAGGTGGTCGGGCTCAACCCCGAGCACTACAACCGCTACCCGCACGAGTTCTCCGGCGGTCAGCGGCAGCGCATCGGCATCGCGCGGGCGCTGGCGCTCAAGCCGAAGCTCGTGGTGGCCGACGAGCCGGTCTCCGCGCTGGACGTCTCGATCCAGGCGCAGGTCGTCAACCTGCTGGACGACCTCCAGCAGGAGATGGGCCTGACGTACGTGATCATCGCGCACGACCTGTCCGTCATCCGGCACGTGTCGGACCGGATCGCGGTGATGTACCTCGGCAAGATCGTCGAGCTGACCGACCGCCAGTCGCTCTACGACCGCCCGCTGCACCCGTACACCCGGGCCCTGCTCTCCGCCGTACCCGTGCCCGACCCGCGCGGCAAGGCGAAGCGCGGCAGCGAGCGCATCCTGCTCCAGGGCGACGTGCCCTCGCCGATCAAGCCGCCGTCCGGCTGCCGCTTCCACACGCGGTGCTGGAAGGCGACGCGGATCTGCAAGGCGCAGGAGCCGCCGCTGGTGTCGCTCCGCACCGGGCACCAGGTGGCCTGCCACCACCCGGAGAACTTCGAGGACCAGCAGCCCGACGACACCGAGCTGCTGAGCGAGGTCGAGAAGGCCAACGAGCAGGCGGCGTTGGACAAGACGGCCGTCGCCCAGCGCGACCGGGAGGCCGTCGGCAAGGAGTGACGCGGGACGTCCGGGCCCCGGCGGCCCGGTCACGCCGTACGCGCGGCGCCGCCCCGGCGGGGACCCCTCAGGGGGCCTCGCGGGGGCGGCGCCGTTTCGCGCGCGGGGCTCGCGGCCCGCCCCCTCAGCCCGCGCCGTCAGAACGGGAACGCGCCCCGCCCGTGCTGCACCGAGATCCACCGCTGCGTGGTGAACGCCGCCACCATCGCCTCGCCGTTCAGCCGCCCCATGCCGGAGTTCTTCTCCCCGGCGAACGGGATGACCGGCGCGTCGTCGATCGTGCCGCCGTTGACGTGGAACATGCCCGTCTCCACGCGCTTCGCGATCTCCATGCCGCGCGCCACGTCACCGGTGTGCACGGCGCCGCTGATGCCGTACGGGGTGTCGTTGGCGATCGTCACCGCCTCGTCCACGTCGTCGAAGGTGACGAGCAGCGCCACCGGCCCGAAGATCTCCTGCCGCAGCACCTCCGACCCGGCGGGCACGTCGGCCAGCACGGTCGGGCCGACGACGCAGCCGTTGGCCTCGCCCCGTACGAGCGCGGTGGCGCCGTCGCGCAGGGCCAACTCGACGGCGGCCTGGACGCCGTCCACCTGCGAGGTGTTGATCAGCGGGCCGATCTGCGTCTCCGGGTCCCGCGGGTCACCGACGCGCAGCGCCCGTACCCGTGCCGTGAACGCCTCGGTGAACTCCCGCTGCACCCCGCGCTGCACGAGGATGCGGTTGGCCGCCATGCAGTTCTGCCCCTGGTGCGCGAAGCGGCTGAGCACCGCGCAGTCCACGGCGGCGTCCAGGTCGGCGTCGTCCATGACGATCAGCGCGCTGTTCCCCGACAGGTGCAGCACCGACTGCTTGAAGTGCGAGGCGGCCACGGTGGCGATGTGGCGGCCCGTACGGTCCGAGCCGGTGAACGAGATGACCTTCGGCACCGGGTGCTCCAGCAGCGCGTCACCGACCTCGGCGACATCGGTGATCACCACGTTCAGCAGGCCCGGCGGCAGACCCGCGTCCTCGAACAGCTTGGCCACCAGGGTGCCGCCGGTGACCGGCGTGCTCTGGTGCGGCTTCAGCACGACGCCGTTGCCCAGGGCGAGCGCGGCGGCGACGGACCGTACGGCCAGCAGGAACGGGTAGTTGAACGGGCTGATCACGCCGACGACGCCGACCGGCACCTGCCGTCCGACGTTCTCCTTCCCCTCCTCCTGGGAGGGCAGCGCGCGGTCCGTCGGCAGCAGGGCGAGGGCGCAGGACTCGACCAGGAACTCCTTGACGCGGGCCAGCTCGATGTCGGCCTTCGCCTGCGTGCTCCCGGTCTCCAGGACTATCGTCTCGGCCAGCTCCGGTTCGTTCTCCTCGACGAGCCGCAGCATCCGTTCGAAGACGGGGACCCGTGCGGCGCCCCCGGCGGCGGCCCAGTCGCGCTGGGCGCGCTGCGCGGACCGGTACGCCTCGTCGACCTGGTCCGCGGTGGCCACGGTGAGGGCGGCCAGCTTGTCGCCGCTGTACGGGTCGAAGTCGATGATGTCCCACTCGCCGGAGCCTGGACGCCATTCACCCGCGATGTACTGAAGTGTCAACTCCGAGAAATACGACATCGTTGGCCTCTCCGTAGAACACCGCGCACACATGCTGCCGGGATCTTCCATGTTACGTACGTGGCAGGGGAGTTGACCCCCATACGCGGTCACCAGGGCCAATCCGCATACCCGCCGGTAATAAGCCGGTGTACTGTGCCCCCCATGTCCGACGAAATCAGCAGCGAGTTCGACCGCGACACGGCCGTCCGGAGGGTCGCGCCCGGCGAGTACGCCGCGGACCTCGCCAAGGGATGGGCCTTCGGCGACGTGCTCAACGGCGGCTACCTCCTCGCGGTCGTCGGCCGTGCCCTCGCCGACGCGCTCCCGCACCCCGACCCGTTCACCGTCAGCGCCCACTACCTCGCGGCCACCGGCGCGGGCCCCGCCGTCGTCCGCACGGACGTCGCGCGCGCCGGCTTCAGCCTGTCGACCGGTTCCGCCTCGCTGTTCCAGCGGGACGAGGACGGCACGGAGGTCGAACGCATCCGCGTCCTCGCCACGTACGGCGAACTGGACCGCCTCCGCGACGACGTGCGCACCAGCGCCCGGCCGCCGGACATGCCCCCGTACGAGGAGTGCGTCAGCACCGACGAGAACCCGGACCCGTCGTTCTCCCCGGAACTCGTGCACCGGCTCGCGCTGCGGCTCGACCCGACGAGCGTCGGCTGGGCCGTCGGCAGCCCCTCGGGGAAGGGCGAGATGCGGGCCTGGTTCGCCCTCGCGGACGGCCGCGACCCCGACCCGCTGTCGCTGTTGCTGACCGTCGACGCGCTGCCGCCGACCGCGTTCGACCTGGGGCTCAAGGGCTGGGTGCCGACCGTCGAACTCACCGCGCACGTACGCTGCCGCCCGGCGCCCGGACCGCTGCGCGTCGCGCTGACCACGCGGAACATGGCGGGCGGCTACCTGGAGGAGGACGCCGAGGTGTGGGACTCGGCGGACCGGCTCGTCGCCCAGTCCCGGCAGCTGGCGCGGGTGCTGGAATAGGGTGCGGCTCGCTCGCTGTATTTTCGCTCGGCTCGCTTCCGGGCGCTTGTGTCCGGTGCCGACGTTCCTCGGCGCGGCGCTCGCTCGTGCCTCGCTCCCTTGGCCTCGTCGCTTTCGGCACCGGCGCGCCCTTCGGCTCGCTCGCGGGGCTACTCCGCGGCGGTCGGGAGCGGGCGGGCCCGCTCCGTCGAGGCGATCGTCGCCGAACCGACCACGCGCGTCCCGTCGTACAGCACCACCGCCTGCCCCGGCGCCACCCCGCGCACCGGCTCCGCGAACCGCACCCGCAGCTCCCGCCCGTCCCCGACCGGCTCCGCCGTGACCTCCGTCTCGCCGCCGTGCGCGCGCAGCTGCGCGGTGTACGTGCCCGCGCCGCGCGGCGGGGCGCCGCACCAGCGCGGGCGAACGGCGCTCAGCGCGGACACGTCGAGCGACTCGGCGGGGCCGACGGTGACCGTGTTCTCCACCGGGGAGATGTCCAGCACGTAGCGCGGTCGGCCGTCCGGCGCGGGATGGCCGATGCGCAGGCCCTTGCGCTGGCCGATGGTGAAGCCGTGCGCGCCCTCGTGGGTGCCGACGCGGGCGCCGGACTCGTCGAGGATGTCGCCCTCCGCGCTGCCCAGCCGCTTCGCGAGGAAGCCCCGGGTGTCGCCGTCCGCGATGAAGCAGATGTCGTGGCTGTCCGGCTTCTCGGCCACCGCCAGCCCGCGCCGCTCGGCCTCCGCGCGGATCTCGTCCTTGGTGGTCAGGGTGTCGCCCAGCGGGAACATCGCGTGCGCGAGCTGCCGTTCGTCCAGCACCCCCAGCACGTAGCTCTGGTCCTTCGCCATGTCGCTGGCGCGGTGCAGCTCCCGGCCGCCGTCCGCACGCCGTACGACGGTCGCGTAGTGCCCGGTGCACACCGCGTCGAAGCCGAGGGCCAGCGCCTTGTCCAGCAGCGCGGCGAACTTGATCTTCTCGTTGCAGCGCAGGCACGGGTTCGGGGTGCGCCCCGCCTCGTACTCCGCGAAGAAGTCCTCCACCACGTCCTCGCGGAAGCGCTCCGCGAGGTCCCACACGTAGAACGGGATGCCGATCACGTCGGCGGCGCGGCGGGCGTCGTGCGCGTCCTCGACCGTGCAGCAGCCGCGGGCGCCCGTACGGAACGACTTCGGGTTCGCGGACAGCGCCAGGTGCACGCCGGTCACGTCGTGCCCGGCCTCGGCGGCGCGGGCCGCGGCGACGGCGGAGTCGACGCCGCCGGACATGGCGGCGAGCACGCGCAGCCGGGGGGCGGTGGCTTCGGGGATGCTGGGAGGAGTGGCAGTCATAGCCCTTACAGGGTACGGGGAACGGTGCGGAGGTCGTACGCGTTGTTCGAGGCCGTGGGACCCGTGACCGGGGAGCGCCCGGACCGCCGGTCCCGGCCAGGGGCGCGGCCCCCACCGACGCGACCGACGGGAGAGACGTGGCGGACGACGTACGGCCCGGTGACGGTCGGCCGGAACGGCCCGAGCCGGAGCCCGGACAGCCGGGACGGGAACGGGAGCCGGATCGGGAACGGGAGCCCGACGCGGGCGCCGTCCCGGCGGCGCCCGCGCGGCGCGGGCCGGGCAGGCGCGCCCTGCTGCTCGGCGGCGCGGCCGTCGGCGTCGGCGCCGCCGGGGTCGCGGCGTGGGACGAGCTGAGCCGCTGGTGGTGGCGGGTGCCGGGGAACGACAAGCCGCGCACGCCCGGCGCCGTCGACTACCGGGGTGCCGAGTGGGTCGCGGCCGCCAGCGCCAACTGGCGCCGGGGCGACCGACCCGACGACTACACCGTCGACCGCGTGATCATCCACGTCGTCCAGGGCAGCTACGCGGTCGCGCTCAAGGTCTTCCGCGACCCGGGCCACGGCGCCGCCACCCACTACGTCGTGCGCGGCAGCGACGGGCACGTCGCACAGTGCGTACGGGAGCTGGACGTGGCGTTCCACGCGGGCAACCGCGCGTACAACGAGCGGAGCGTCGGCATCGAGCACGAGGGCTTCGTCGACCGGCCGCGGGACTTCACGGACGTGATGTACGCGTCGTCGGCGCGGCTGACCGCCGACATCTGCGCGCGGCACGACATCCCCCTCGACCGCGAGCACATCATCGGCCACCACGAGGTGCCGGGCGCCGACCACACCGACCCGGGCCGCCACTGGGACTGGGACCGCTATCTGCGGCTGGTGCGGGCGGCGGCGAAGGAGGCGGCGGAGGCCGGTGCGCGCGGGTCGGGGCGGCCAGGGGAGTCGGGCGGGCCGAGCGCCTCGGCGGAGCCGTCGGGCGGCTGAGCCGCCGTACGACGCCCCGTACGGCGACCCCGCCCGGCGGCTACGACAGCCCGGCCGAGCGGGCGCGGGCCACCGCCGGCCCGATCGCCGCGGCCAGCGCCTCGACCTCGGCCTTCGTCGAGGTGTGCCCGAGGGAGAAGCGCAGCGTGCCGCGCGCCAGCTCAGGGTCGGCGCCCGCCGCCAGCAGTACGTGACTGGGCTGGGCGACCCCCGCCGTGCAGGCCGAGCCCGTCGAGCAGTCGATGCCCCGCGCGTCGAGCAGGAGCAGCAGCGAGTCGCCCTCGCAGCCGGGGAACGAGAAGTGCGCGTTGGCGGGCAGCCGCCCGTCCGGGTCCGGGTCGCCGTTCAGCACGGCCTCGGGCACCGCCGCCCGTACGGACGTCACCAGCGCGTCCCGCAGCGCGCCCACGTCCCGGGCGAACTCCGGGCGGCGCTCCGTGGCGAGCCGCGCGGCGGTCGCGAAGGCGGCGACGGCGGGCACGTCCAGGGTGCCGGAACGCACGTCGCGCTCCTGACCGCCGCCGTGCAGCAGCGGTTCCGGGGTGTGCTCGCGGCCGAGGAGGAGCGCGCCGATGCCGTACGGCCCGCCGATCTTGTGGCTGGTGAGGGTGAGCGCGGCCAGCCCGGAGTCCGCGAAGGAGACCGGCAGCTGGCCCACGGCCTGCACCGCGTCCGCGTGCGTCGGGATGCCGAACTCGGCGGCGACGGCGGCGAGTTCGCGTACGGGGAGGACGGTGCCGATCTCGTTGTTCGCCCACATCACGGTGACGAGGGCCACGTCGGAGGGGTCCCGTTCGACGGCCTCGCGCAGCGCGTCGGGGTGCACGCGCCCGTACGTGTCCACCGGCAGCCACTCCACGGCCGCGCCCTCGTGGTCGGCCAGCCAGCGCACGGCGTCCAGCACCGCGTGGTGCTCGACGGGGCTGGCCAGGATCCGCGTACGGGCCGGGTCGGCGGCGCGCCGGGACCAGTACAGGCCCTTGACCGCGAGGTTGTCGGCCTCCGTGCCGCCGCTGGTGAACACCACTTCGCTGGGGCGTGCGCCGAGCGCCTCGCCGAGCGTCTCGCGGGCCTCCTCGACGGTGCGCCGGGCGCGCCGTCCGGCGCCGTGGAGGGAGGAGGCGTTGCCGGTGACCGTCAGCTGCTCGGTCATGGTCCGGACGGCTTCCGGGAACATCGGGGTGGTCGCGGCGTGGTCGAAGTAGGCGGAGTTTGCCATGGTGCCGACGATTCTACGAGCCCGCGCGGGGGCGCACGGCGGGCGCTCGGGCGCGTACGCCCCCGTACGCGTGCCGCGGCGGCGCCGGAGAGGGGAACTCCGGTGCCGCCGACGGCAGTTCGGGACGGGGAGGGCGGGGCGCGGCCGGGTGGCCGGTCCCGACCGCCCGGTCAGTTCTGGTTCTCGGCCTGGAACATCCAGTGCTGCTTCTCCAGGTCGCCGGTGAGCTGGATGAACACGTCCTCGGTGACCGGGTCGGCCTTGCCGACGGCGCCCATGCGCTCCCGTGCCCTGCCGATGGTCGACGAGAGCGCGGCGACCATCGTGCCGACGGCCACGGAATCCTGGAGCCAGCCCTCCTTGACGGTGCCGATGGCGCTCCCGGCGGCGACGGTCGAGGCCCTGCCGTCGGGCGGTACGCCGAGGGCGGAGGCGCGTTCGGCGACGGTGTCCGAGTACTGCCGGGCGATGTCCACCACCTCGTCGAGCTGGAGGTGGATGGAGCGGAAGCGCGGTCCCACGATGTTCCAGTGGATCTGCTTGGCGACCAGGGACAGGTCGACGAGGTCGACGAGCGTGCCCTGGAGCGCCTCTCCGACGGTCTTCAGGTCCCGCTCGGGGAGCGTGCTCTTGACTGCGTTCGACACGATGGAATCGCTTTCTCTAGGAATGCGCCTTTCGTCCCCCAACGGTACCGCCGCCCGAGGACGGCGCCCGCTGCGAGTCGCGTACGGGTGCCCCGTCGCCTACGCGTGACACGGAGTGCCTCGTTCCGGCGTCGGGCGGCCCGCTGGCCGCCGTCCGACCTGTCCGTTGCGTGGTGGATCGTCCCTCTGTCGTGCAGAAAAGTTTCTCGGACGGGAAGGCGCTGGTCGAGCGCGCTTTCGGGCCGACGGGCGGGTGCCGCCCCGTGCGGGCGGCGGCATGACTTCGGTCCCCTCTGGACAGTGATGCGCTTGGAGCCCGTGCGTGGTTCCCGGAAGACCTCCACCACAGGGGCCCGGCCGCGCAGCGAGGCCGCATCCTCTCTAGAACCGGAGGTTTCGTCATTTCAGCGCGACCTGTGCAGGAATTCGGAGACAACCCGGTAGACGTTCGGGAGACCGGGCACTACACAGAGGAATACGTCCCCAGCTTCGTCGAGAAATGGGACTCCCTCATCGACTGGGACAAGCGCTCGCAGAGCGAGGGCAACTTCTTCATCGACCTGCTGCGCAAGCGCGGCGTACGGAGCGTCCTCGACGTCGCCACCGGCACCGGCTACCACTCGGTGCAGCTCCTCGACGCGGGCTTCGAGACCGTCAGTGCCGACGGCAGCGCCGAGATGCTGGCCCAGGCGTTCGCGAACGGGGTGCGGTACGGCGACCACATCCTCCGTGTCGTCCAGGCGGACTGGCGCTGGCTGAACCGCGACGTGCACGGCGAGTACGACGCCATCGTCTGCCTCGGCAATTCCTTCACGCACCTGTTCTCGGAGCGTGACCGACGGAAAGCACTCGCGGAGTTCTACGCGATGCTGAAACACGACGGCGTCCTCATCCTGGACCAGCGCAATTACGACGCGATCCTCGACAGCGGATTCTCCAGCAAGCACACGTTCTACTACTGCGGCGAGGACGTCGCGGTGGAACCGGAATACATGGACGAGGGACTGTGCCGAATGCGGTACCGATTCCCCGACGAATCCGTGTACCACCTCAACATGTATCCGCTCCGCAAGGAGTACACCCGGCGCCTCATGACCGAGGTGGGCTTCCAGCGCATCGAGACGTACGGCGACTTCCAGCACACCTACCGGGACGAGCAGCCCGACTTCTTCGTGCACGTGGCGGAGAAGGAGTACGTGATGGAGGACGCCGAGGGCGACGCGTACTCGGCCGCCGTCAGCACCGCCCGCAGCTACTACAACTCGTCGGACGCCGACACGTTCTACGCCTCCGTGTGGGGCGGCGAGGACATCCACATCGGCCTCTACGCGCACCCCGACGAGCCCATACCCGACGCCAGCCGCCGCACCGTCGCCCGCATGGCGGCCAAGCTGGCCCCGGCCGAGGGCACCGTCGTGCTGGATCTCGGCTCCGGATACGGCGGTTCCGCCCGTTACCTCGCCGAGGAGCACGGCTGCCGGGTCCTCGCGCTCAACCTCAGCGAGGTGGAGAACGAGCGGCACCGCCACCTCAACGCCGAACGCGGGCTCACCGGCGCGATCGAGGTCGTCGACGGCTCGTTCGAGAAGATCCCGTACCCGGACGCGTCCGTCGACGTCGTCTGGTCGCAGGACGCGTTCCTGCACAGCGGCAACAGGCGTCGCACGCTGGAGGAGGTGGCGCGCGTCCTCCGGCCCGGCGGGCGGCTGATCTTCACCGACCCGATGGCGGTCGACGGCTGCCCGACGCGCGTGCTCCAGCCCATCCTCGACCGCATCCACCTGGACGACATGGGCTCACCCGGCTTCTACGGGCGGGAGTTGGCCCGGCTCGGCTTCACCGAGGCGCCCGACGGGGGCTTCGAGGAGCACCGCGAGCAGCTCGCCACGCACTACGGGCGGGTGCTGCGGGAGACCGAACGGCAGGAGGCGGAGGGGCTGGCCGGGCAGGTCAGCGCCGAGTACCTCACGCGGATGAAGAAGGGGCTCGCGGACTGGGTGCACGGCGGTGAGCGCGCGCACCTCACCTGGGGCATCTTCCACTTCGTCCGCGGTTAGCGCGCCGGTACGGCCTCGCGCCGTCCGCCGTCCGCCGTCACCCGCCGTCGTCCGGGGACGGCGGCGGTGCCGGTGCCGGTGCCGGGACCCGCCGGGAGGCGGAGCCGGGGATCGGCGGCGGGCCCGGCTCGGGCCCCGCCGCCAGCAGCAGGCCGAGGCCGCGCCTGCTCGCGGCGACCACCACGCGGTCGCCCGCGCGCAGGACGTGGTCCGGCGGCGGCGTCCACTCCAGCCCGCTCATCTCGGCCGAGGACATCCACGACAGCTCGGACCGCCGCCGCCCCGGCGTCCCCGCGTCCAGGGCCAGCACCCGCCAGGTGCCCGCCCGGAACGCCCCGGCGACCGTACTGCCCTCCAGCAGCGGGTTGTCCCGTACGTCCACGGCCGCGAACACCAGCACCCGCCGACCCACCGGGATCGCCCCCAGCACCTGGCGGCCCATCATCGCGCCCGCGAACGCCGGTGCCGCCAGCGCCGACACGGAACGGCTGCGGGTCTGCGCCAGCGGGTACGTGTCGCGCAGCGTGCGGTAGACCGTCGTGGCGAACTCGTCGTCGAACAGGCGCATCGCCACCCGCAGTTCGGGCTTCACCTGCCGGGCGTAGAGGGCGGCCTCCAGATTGGTGCCGTCGTCGCTGGTGAGGGCGAGCAGGGCGCGGCTCCGCTTGATCTTCGCCGCCTCCAGTACGCCGCTCTCCGTCACGTCCGCGATCAGCGTCGGCACCCGCCGCGAACGGGCCACCGCCATGCCCCGCGCCTCGTGGTCGCGTTCGATGCAGACCACCGGGATCTCCATCTCCAGCAACCGGTCCAGGACCCGCGTACCGACCTTGCCGAGCCCCAGCAGCACCACGTGCCCGGACAGTCCGCGCGGCGGGTCGGGGAGCGACGCGGCCTGCCGGAACGCGCCGTAGCTCTCCAGGACCACCGCCAGCAGCAGCGGCAGCGTCATCAACCCGGCCATGCCGGACAGCAGTTGGAGGATCTGCTCGTCGGGCGGCTGGTCCACCTTCGGGTCGTTGATGGCGAAGAAGTCCAGCAGCACCACGTAGCTCGCGTGCACCGGACTGCCGCCGCTCATCCACCAGTTGACGGCGGCCAGCGCGGCCAGCACGCCGCCCATGGCCGCCACCGAGTAGCGCAGGCGCCGGGAGAACAGCTCCTTCAGCGGCTGGAACGGCAGCCTGCGCCGCAGCCGTCCCGCCGCGCCCTCGGAGTCCGTACGCCGGACGATCGCCTCCAGCACGACGGCGCCGCGGTCCGGCGGCAGCCCGTCGAGGCCCGCCTCGTCGGGGAGCAGCACCGGTACGTTCCCGCCGTGCGGCTCCTCGTCCGCGTCGCCCTCGCCCTCGGCGTCGTCGGAGGTGTCGGGCAGCACGGCGAGCGTGCACAGCTGCCGCCGGTGCCGCTCGCGGGTGCCGATGGTGCGCTCCTGCGCCCGCAGCAGCAGGCCGTCCGCCGACACGATCTTGTCGCTGCCCACCACGGCCGCCGCGACCAGCGAGGGCGCGGCGGTGTCCGCGTCGGACAGCACCGTCGTGGACGCGTCGATGGCCGCCGCGTCCATGTCGGGGTGGTTCACCTCGACGGCGCGGTCCAGCAGGTTCTCCAGATAGCCGCCGAGCGTCCGGTTGAACATCCGGATCACCAGCCGCAGCCGGGGGTTGAGGCGTCGGGCGCGCAGCGCGATGTGGATGTTCAGCTGGTCGTCGCCCGAGGTCAGGGCGAGCGCCGCGGCCTCCTCCACACCCGCCGCGCGGAGCGCCGCGTCGTCCGGGATCTGCGCCTCCACGGCCCGTACGGACAGCTCCGCCGAACCCACCAGCGCGGCGATCCGCGGACCGTGGTCACCACCGCGCAGGGAGGGGAGCACGACGCAGACCCGCTGCCCGTAGACGGTCGCCAGCTCCTTCGTGAGCCGCTGCGCGAGGGAGTTGTCCCCGCAGACGACCATGTGGGGACGTACCCGCGGGCCCCCGCCTACGCTGCCGTCCATGGAACCCACGGACAGTGCCACCCCCTTGAACGTCTGCGTCTTCTGCTCCGCCGCCGACCTCGACGAGGTCTACACGGCCGCCGCCCGCGAGTTCGCCGAACTCCTCGGTCGGCGCGGACACACCCTGGTCTGGGGTGGTTCCGACGTCGGCCTGATGAAGGTCATGGCGGACGGCGTGCAGGACGCCGGTGGACGACTCGTCGGCATCACGGTCGAGTTCCTGCGGAGCAGGGCCCGCGAGGGTGCCGACGAGATGATCGTCACGGCCAGCCTCGCCGAACGCAAGGCCCTGCTGCTCGAACGGGCCGACGCCGTCGCCGTGTTGGTCGGCGGCACCGGCACGCTGGACGAGGCCACGGACATCCTGGAGCTGAAGAAGCACGGCATGCACGGCAAGTCCGTGGTCGTCCTGAACACCGCCGGTTTCTACGACGGGTTGAAGCGGCAGCTCCAGCGGATGGACGCGGAACGCTTCCTGCCGGTCCCGCTGGACGACCTGTGCACCTTCGCCGACCGCCCCGACGAGGCGCTGTCCGCGCTCGGTGGCTGACGGCGTACGGGCGCGGGTGACGATTTACGGGCACGGGCGGCGGCCGGTGTCGTACGGGCGCCGCGAGAGGATGCCCGTATGACGGCACAGGACACCTCCCCGACGCCCCCGGCGTCCACGGCCCCCGCGACCCACCTGCTCACCGGCGGCGGCTCCGGCATCGGCGCGGCCATCGCCGCCCGCCTCCTCGCGCGCGGCGACACCCTCTGGCTGCTGGCCCGCGACGCGGGCCGCGCCAAGGAGCTGCGGGAGCGCTTCCCCGGCGCCCGTACGCTCGTCGGCGACCTCGCGGAGCCCGAGCGCCTGTCGTGGGCGCTCGGGCACCAGACGCTGCCCGACCGGCTGGACTCGCTCCTGCACGTCGCGGGTGTCGTCGACCTCGGCCAGGTCGGTGAACTGACCCCGAAGGTCTGGCAGGCGACCCTCGCCGCCAACCTCGTCGCCCCCGCCGAACTCACCCGCCTCCTGCTGCCGCAGCTGCGTTCCGCGCGCGGCCACGCCGTGTTCGTCAACTCCGGCGCCGGGCTGCGCGCGCACGCCGAGTGGAGCGCGTACGCCGCCAGCAAGCACGGCCTCAAGGCGCTCGCCGACGCGCTGCGCTGGGAGGAGAGCGGCAACGGCGTCCGCGTCACCTCCGTCTACCCCGGCCGTACGGCCACCCCCATGCAGGCGAAGGTGCACCAGCAGGAGGGCCGCGAGTACGACCCGGCGCGCTTCATCACGCCCGAGTCGGTCGCGACGACCGTGCTCACCGCGCTGGACCTGCCGCGCGGCGCGGAGATCACCGACCTGAGCGTGCGTCCGGGCGGCGCCTGAACGGGCCGGGCGGGCGCTCCCGCCGCGCGGGCCGGTTCCCGTGCGCCCGTACGACGGGCGCGCCCGGCCGCCGTACGCTTGCCCGCGTGACGGAGAAGCACGAGTTCAGCTGGGGTGCCGCGGCCGCGACCGGGATCGGGTCGATGCCCGGCGGGGACGTACGCGAGGCAGTGAGAACGATCACGGGTTCGCTGGAGGCGCTGCCGTACCTCCCGGAGCTGCCCGCGCGCGGGCCCGGCGCGGACATGACGGGGCGTACGGCGGGGCTGCTCGCCGAGCTGTACGTCCAACTGGAGCCCAGTGGCTGGCGGTTGGCCGACCGGCCCGGCCGGGACACCCGGCGGGCGCGGGCCTGGCTGGGGGAGGACCTGGACGCCCTGGAGGAGTTCGCGGGCGAGCACCGCGGCCCGCTCAAGGTGTCCGCCGTCGGCCCGTGGACCCTGGCGGCCACACTCCAACGGCGCGGCGGCGAGGCGATGCTGGGCGACCCGGGCGCCTGCCGCGACCTGACGGCGTCGCTGGCCGAGGGCCTGCGGGCGCACCTCGCGGACCTGCGGCGGCGGGTGCCCGGCGCCGAGCCGGTGCTCCAGCTCGACGAGCCGGCGCTGACGGGGGTGCTGCGCGGCGACGTCCGTACGGCCAGCGGGTACCGCACGTACGGCGCCGTGGACCGCTCCGTGGTGGAGGGCGCGCTGCGCGAGGTGGCGGCCGTCCACGACGGGCCGCTGGTCGTGCACTCGTGCGCGCCCGGCGTGCCGTTCGCGCTGCTGCGCCGGGCCGGGGTCACCGGCATCTCGTTCGACGCGGGGCTGCTCACCGAGCGTGAGGACGAACTGCTCGGGGAGGCTGTCGAGGGCGGCGTCGCCCTCTTCGCCGGGGTGGTGCCGGGCGACGGCCACGACGCGGACGCGTTGTCAGACCCGGCGGGTAGCGTCATGGGTGTCAGGTCGCTCTGGCGCAGGCTCGGGCTGGCCCCGGCGCTCCTCACGGAGTCCGTCGTGGTCACTCCCGCGTGCGGACTCGCGGGCGCGTCTCCCGGGTACGCGCGCGCGGTGCTCGCCCACTGCGTCCGGGCCGCGAGATCCCTCGCTGACAACCCTGCGTGACGGGAGGACGAGACGGTGGCTGGCGAACAGGACACGGCGGTGCCCGCGGAGGCGCGTGAGCGGCACGCCCGGCTGGCGGAGGAGATCGAGGGCCACCGCTTCCGTTACTACGTGAAGGACGCGCCCGTCGTCAGCGACGCCGAGTTCGACCGCCTGCTGCGCGAGCTGGAGGGCCTGGAGGGGGAGCACCCCTCGCTGCGCACGCCGGACTCGCCCACGCAGAAGGTCGCCGGGCAGTACGCGACGGAGTTCACCGAGGTCGCCCACCGGGAGCGGATGCTCTCGCTGGACAACGCCTTCGACGACGAGGAGCTGGACGCCTGGGGCGAGCGCGTCGCCCGCGAGCTGGAGGGCGTCGAGCACCATCTGCTGTGCGAGCTGAAGGTGGACGGCCTCGCGGTCAACCTCACGTACGAGCACGGGCGCCTCACCCGCGCCGCCACCCGCGGCGACGGCCGTACGGGCGAGGACATCACGCCGAACGTCCGCACCATCGAGGACGTCCCGGAGCGGCTCGGCGGCGACGACGTCCCGGCGCTGGTGGAGATCCGCGGCGAGGTCTTCTTCCCGATGGAGCGCTTCGAGGAGCTGAACGCGCGACTGGTCGAGGCGGGGGAGAAACCGTTCGCCAACCCCCGTAACGCGGCGGCGGGTTCGCTCCGGCAGAAGGACCCGAAGGTGTCGGCGTCCCGGCCGCTGCGCATGGTCGTGCACGGCATCGGCGCCCGCGAGGGCTTCGACATCGGCCGGCTCTCGGAGGCGTACGACCTGCTGCGCGACTGGGGCCTGCCGACGTCGCCGCACACGCGCGTGGTGGACGGGCTGGCGGGCGTACGGAAGTTCATCGCGCACCACGGCGCGCACAGACACGCCGTCGAGCACGAGATCGACGGCGCCGTGGTGAAGCTGGACGAGATCCGCCTCCAGGGGCGGCTCGGCTCCACCTCGCGCGCGCCGCGCTGGGCCATCGCCTGGAAGTACGCGCCGGAGGAGGTCAACACCAAGCTCGTCGACATCCGGGTCGGTGTCGGACGCACCGGCCGGGTCACGCCGTACGCGGTGGTGGAGCCCGTCACGGTGGCGGGCTCCGAGGTCGAGTTCGCGACCCTGCACAACCAGGACGTGGTCCGCGCCAAGGGCGTGCTGATCGGTGACACCGTCGTGCTGCGGAAGGCGGGCGACGTCATCCCGGAGATCCTCGGGCCGGTCGCGGACCTGCGGGACGGCACCGAGCGGGAGTTCGCGATGCCCGCGGAGTGCCCCGACTGCGGCACGGAGCTGCGCCCCATGAAGGAGGGCGACATCGACCTCCGCTGCCCCAACGCCCGCTTCTGCCCGGCCCAGTTGCGCGAGCGGATCTACTACCTGGCGGGGCGCAAGTGCCTGGACATCGAGCACTTCGGGTACGTGGCGGCGACCGCCCTCACCCAGCCGCTCGCCCCGTCCGAGCCGCCGCTGAGGGACGAGAGCCAGCTGTTCGACCTGCTGCTGGAGGAGCTGCTGCCGATCCGCTCGCACGTCCTGGACCAGGACAGCGGTCTGCCCAAGCGCGACCCGGAGACGGGTGAGGAGAAGGTCGTCACCTTCTTCGCCAACAAGGAGGGCGAGCCGAAGAAGAACACCCTCGCCATGCTCGACGCCATCCAGGCCGCCAAGCAGCGGCCACTGGCCCGCGTCATCACCGGGCTGTCGATCCGTCACGTCGGGCCGGTCGCGGCGGAGGCGCTCGTACGGGAGTTCCGCTCCCTCGACCGCATCGCGGCGGCCGACGAGGCCGAACTGGCCGCCGCCGAGGGCGTCGGGCCGACGATCGCCGCGTCCCTGAAGGCGTGGTTCGCGGAGGACTGGCACCGGGAGATCGTGGAGCGCTGGCGCGCCGCCGGGGTCAGGATGGAGGAGGAGCCGCAGGAGGGCGAGGAGGGGCCGCGTCCGCTGGAGGGCGTCAGCGTCGTCGTCACCGGCACGCTCGCCGCGCACACGCGGGACGGCGCGAAGGAGGCGCTCCAGCGGTTGGGCGCGAAAGTGAGCGGAGCGGTCTCGAAGAAGACCGGATTCGTCGTTGTGGGCGAGAACCCTGGCTCGAAATACGACAAGGCAGTCCAGGCGAAAGTGCCGATTCTGGACGATGAGGGTTTCGAGAAGCTCCTCGCGGAGGGCCCGGACGCGGCGCGGGAGGCCGCACTTCAGCCACCCGAATAGCGCCCGGCGGACACTCGTTCGGACGTGTGTGCGCCCGAACGCCCGTACAGGGAACGCCTGGTGGGACCGTACGCCGTCCACCTCCGCGAACGGTCCCCGCGGGCACCTCCCGTACCCGTACGGCGCATAGCAGATGGCGACCCGGGGCCGGTCCGCATTGAGGCAACCCCGGCCGATCGCTGCCCCTGACAGCGACCCCCGCCTACTGTTGACGTGTGAGCCTGTCGTGGCGGCGTCAGGTGCGGACGTGGTGAGAGGGACGGGCATGCAGGAATCCCGCGGTGCCGACGCGACGCCATGGCTGCACCGGCTCGTGTCGGCCAGGATGCCCGGGACACGGGTGGCGATCGTCGCGTTCGCGGCGCTCGCGCTCGCGGCCGGTGCGTACCGAGCGCTCGACCAGCATCGCGCGCTCTTCCCGGACGGCACGGTGGGCTGGTCGTTCGCGGTCCTGACCGGAGTGATCGTCGGCCATCTGGTGACCCTGGGCCGGGACCGGTGGTGGGGCGGCACCGGCTCCGGCGCGGCGCTGACCCTGGCCATCCTCCTGCTGTACGGCTGGATGGCCGCGACGCTGGTGTCGCTCGCGGTCGTGCTGCTCGTCGGCGGCGCGCGCCGCCGACGATGGCGGCAGGCGCTGGTGCACGGCGCGGTCGACATCGTCGGCATCGGCGGCGCGGCGCTGACGCTCGCCGCGTTCGGCACCCGCCCGTCCGTGGAGAGCCCCTGGGAGCCCGGCTCCTGGAGTCTCGCCGCGCTGCCCGAGGTCGGCGCGGCCGCCCTGGCGTACCTGGTGCTGACGCGCACCCTGATCTGGTACGCGTTCGCCGGACCCGCCGCCGCCTTCGCGACGGTGGCGCGCACCGCGCTCGTACGTCAGGCGCTGGTCGCCGTCGCGGTGTTCGGGATCTCGCCGCTGATCGCCGTGGTCGCCGTGCACAAGCCGCTGCTGCTGCCGCTGTTCGCGGTCCCGCTGATCGCCCTCGACTCGACGCTGTGGATCGCGCGGGCGCGGGCGGAGGAGCAGCTGCGCGACCCGCTCACCGGGCTGCCCAACCGGCTGTGGCTGATGGAGCGCGCGTGGTCGGCGCTGGACGACGCGGACCGGGCGGGTACGCGTTCCGCCCTGGTGCTGATCGATCTCGACCGCTTCCGTTCCGTGAACGACACCCTCGGCCATCTCGCGGGCGACCGGCTGCTGTTGCAGATAGCGGACCGGTTGCGCACGGCGCTGCCGCGGGGCGCGGAGGCGGCGCGGCTGGGCGGCGACGAGTTCGCGGTGCTGCTCCCGGCGACGGACTCGACGACGAGCGCGCAGCGCGTCGCCCGTTCCCTGGTCTCCGCCCTCGGCTCGCCCCTGGACCTGGACGGGCTCACGCTCGTACTCGAGGCCAGCGCGGGCGTCGCCGTCTTCCCCGAGCACGCGCTGGAGGCGGAGGGCCTGCTGCGGCGGGCGGACGTCGCGATGTACGAGGCGAAGCGCGACCGTACGGGCGTCGAGGTCTACGAGGCGGCCCGCGACGGCAACACCCCCGACCGGCTCGGCCTCCTGGCCGACCTGCGGCGCGCGCTCGACGCGGGCGAGGTGGAGCTGCACTACCAGCCGAAGGTCGGCTTCGACGGCCGCGTCGCCGGGCTGGAGGCGCTGGTGCGCTGGACGCATCCGGAGCGGGGCAAGGTGCCGCCCGACGAGTTCATCGCGATAGCCGAGACGTCGGGCCTGATGCCGCAGCTGACGGAGTACGTGCTGGAGACGGCGCTCGGCCAGGTCGCCCACTGGCGGCGGAACGGCCTCACGGTGCCCGTCGCAGTGAACGTCTCGCCGCGCGACGTGCACAGCCCCGGCTTCGCCGGTTCCGTCGCGGCCCGGCTGGCGCGACACGGAGTGCCGCCGGGCGCGCTCCAGTTGGAGATCACCGAACACGTCCTGCTGGAGGACCCGCAGCGCGCCGCCGACACCCTGGCGGGGCTCACCGGGCACGGCGTGAAGATGTCGCTGGACGACTTCGGCACCGGCTACTCCTCGCTGGTGCACCTGCGGCGGCTGCCCGTCAGCGAGCTGAAGATCGACCGCTCGTTCGTGGCACGGCTGGCCGTCGACGCCGAGGACGCGGAGATCGTCCGCTGCACCGTCGACCTCGCGCACTCCCTCGGACTCCTCGTGGTCGCCGAGGGCGTGGAGGACGACGAGACCTGGGAGCGCCTGCGCGACCTGGGCTGCGACGCCGTGCAGGGCTGGCTGGTGGCCGCCGCCATGCCCCCGCCGGAGGCGACGGCCTGGCTGCGGTCCCGCGCCGCGGGCCGCGGCACCGTACGGGCCACGACACCGCCCGCCGCCCCCGCGCCCGAGGGGGCGCCCGCCGCGCTGGAGGCCGGACCCGCCGTACCGGCCCCGGCCGAGGAGGGCGCGGACCAGCCGGTGACCTGAGCGCGGCCGGACCTGTGCGCGACCGGCTCCGCCCACCACCGGAACCGCCCCGCCCGCCCCGGTGGCGGCGGGGGCGCACCGGTACGCGTACGGTCCCCGTACGCGTACCGGCCGACCAAACCGTTTCGCGGCCCGCTCCCGCGTCCCCATAGGATTGGCCGGGCACCCGGAGCCGGGACGTCCGCACCGGACGGCCGCGCGCACCGAAGCGCACCGAGAAGAACGCCCGCACTCACCCATGAGGACCGCATGCCTGGCATCACGCGCGAGGAGGTCGCCCACCTCGCACGGCTGGCACGTCTGGAGCTGAAGGCCGAGGAGCTCGACCACTTCGCCGGACAGCTCGACGACATCATCGGCGCAGTCGCCGCCGTGGCGGATGTCGCCGACGAGGACGTACCGCCCACCTCCCACCCGCTGCCGCTGACGAACGTCATGCGCCCCGACGAGGTCCGCCCGAGCCTGACGCCCGAGCAGGCGCTGTCCGGCGCACCGGCCCAGGAGCAGCAGCGTTTCAAGGTGCCGCAGATCCTGGGAGAGGAGTGACCGAGATGAGCGATCTGACGAGGCTCACGGCCGCCGAGACCGCGACGGGCATCGCCTCCGGCGCGTTCTCCGCCGTCGAGGTCACCGAGGCCCACCTGGCCCGTATCGAGGCCGTCGACGAGAAGGTGCACGCCTTCCTGCACGTCGACCGCGAGGGCGCCCTCGCCGCCGCGCGCGCCGTGGACGCCAAGCGCGAACGCGGCGAACGGCTCGGCCCGTTGGCCGGTGTGCCGCTCGCGCTGAAGGACATCTTCACCACCGAGGGCATGCCCACGACGGCCGGTTCGAAGATCCTGGAGGGCTGGGTCCCGCCGTACGACGCGACGGTGACGCGCCGCCTCCGGGAGGCCGACGTGGTCATCCTGGGCAAGACCAACATGGACGAGTTCGCGATGGGCTCCTCCACGGAGAACAGCGCGTACGGCCCGACCGGCAACCCCTGGGACCTCACCCGTATCCCCGGCGGTTCCGGCGGCGGTTCGTCCGCGTCCCTCGCGTCGTTCCAGGCGCCGCTGGCCATCGGCACGGACACCGGCGGCTCCATCCGCCAGCCCGCCGCCGTGACGGGCACGGTCGGCGTCAAGCCGACGTACGGCGGTGTCTCCCGCTACGGCATGGTCGCCTTCTCCTCGTCGCTCGACCAGGCCGGGCCGTGCGCCCGCACGGTGCTGGACGCCGCGCTGCTGCACTCCGTGATCGCCGGGCACGACCCGATGGACTCGACGTCCGTCGACCAGCCCGTCCCGGACGTGGTCGCGGCGGCGCGCGAGGGCGACGTACGCGGTATGCGCGTCGGCGTCGTCAAGGAGTTCCGCGGCGAGGGCTACCAGTCGGGCGTGATGCAGCGCTTCGACGAGTCCGTCGCGCTGCTGCGGGAGCTGGGCGCCGAGGTCGTCGAGGTCTCCTGCCCGTCGTTCACCAAGGCGCTCGCCGCGTACTACCTGATCGCGCCGAGCGAGTGCTCCTCGAACCTGGCGCGCTTCGACGCCATGCGCTACGGCATGCGGATCGGCGACGACGGCACCCGGTCCGCCGAGGACGTCACCGCGATCACCCGCGAGGCGGGCTTCGGGGACGAGGTGAAGCGCCGGGTGATGCTCGGCACGTACGCGCTCAGCTCCGGCTACTACGACGCGTACTACGGCTCCGCCCAGAAGGTGCGCACCCTCATCACCCGTGACTTCGCGCGGGCCTTCGAGAGCGTGGACGTGCTGGTCTCGCCCACCACGCCCACCACCGCCTTCCCGATCGGCGAGCGCGCCGACGACCCGATGGCCATGTACCTCGCGGACCTGTGCACCATCCCGTCCAACCTGGCGGGGAACGCCGCCATGTCGCTGCCGTCCGGGCTCTCCCCGGAGGACGGGCTCCCGGTGGGGTTGCAGATCATCGCCCCCGCCATGGCAGATGACCGGCTCTACCGTGTCGGTGCGGCGGTCGAGGCCGCCCTCCAGGCACGTTGGGGACACCCGTTGATCGAGGAGGCACCGTCGCTGTGAGTGGAAAGCTGGAGAAGGCCAAGGGCTTCAAGAAGTCCCGGGCCGGCATGTACGTGTCCATCGCCACCTCCCTCTTCGGCGTGGTCGGCACGGTGAAGCGCGGCAGGCAGGCCCGCGACGAGGGCGACACGCTGCAACTGCTCGACGTCGCCGTCACGGCCGCCGGTATCGCGACCAGCGTGGCGCTGCTCCTGCGGGAGCTGCGGCGGCTGGACGTGGTGGACGACGTCGTCGACATCCTCGACGACTGAGAGGCGAGAGAATCCGTGACCGTCACTGAACTGGTCTCGTACGAGGACGCGTTGGCCTCCTACGACCCCGTCATGGGCCTGGAGGTCCATGTCGAACTCGGCACCAGGACCAAGATGTTCTGCGGCTGCTCGACCGGCCTCGGGGCCGACGCGAACAGCCAGACGTGCCCCACCTGCCTGGGGCTGCCCGGCTCGCTGCCCGTCGTCAACGCGACCGGCGTCGAGTCCGCGATCCGCATCGGCCTCGCGCTGAACTGCGACATCGCGGAGTGGTGCCGCTTCGCGCGGAAGAACTACTTCTACCCGGACATGCCGAAGAACTTCCAGACGTCGCAGTACGACGAGCCCATCGCGTACGACGGTTACCTGGACGTGCAGTTGGAGGACGGCGAGGTCTTCCGGGTCGCCATCGAGCGCGCCCACATGGAGGAGGACACCGGCAAGTCCACGCACGTCGGCGGCGCCACGGGCCGCATCCAGGGCGCCTCGCACTCGCTGCTGGACTACAACCGGGCGGGCATCCCGCTGATCGAGATCGTCACCCGGCCCATCACCGGCGCGGGCGCCCGCGCGCCCGAGGTGGCGAAGGCGTACGTGGCGGAGCTGCGCGAGCTGATCAAGGCGCTCGGCGTCTCCGAGGCCCGGATGGAGATGGGCCAGATGCGCTGCGACGTGAACCTGTCGCTGCGGCCGCACGGCAGGGAGAAGTTCGGCACCCGTTCGGAGACGAAGAACGTCAACTCCCTGCGTTCCGTGGAGCGCGCGGCCCGGTTCGAGATCCAGCGGCACGCCGCGGTGCTCGACGGCGGCGGCACGATCGTGCAGGAGACCCGCCACTTCCACGAGGAGGACGGCTCCACCACGTCCGGCCGGGTCAAGGAGGAGGCGGAGGACTACCGCTACTTCCCCGAGCCCGACCTCGTACCCGTCGCCCCGTCCCGCGAGTGGGTCGAGGAGCTGCGCGCCGCCCTGCCGGAGCTGCCGCGGCTGCGCCGGAACAGGCTGCGGGAGGAGTGGGGCATCTCGCCGTTCGAGATGCAGTCCGTGCTCAACGCGGGCGCCGTCGGCCTGATCGTCGCCACGACCGACGCGGGCGCCCCCGCCGACCAGGCCCGCAAGTGGTGGATGGGTGAGCTGGCCCGACGCGCCAACGAACACGGCACCGAGCTGGCCGACCTCCCCATCACGCCCGAACAGGTCGCCCGCCTCTGCGCGTTGGTCGCGGAGGGCTCCCTGAACGACAAGCTGGCCCGGCAGGCCATCGAGGGCGTGCTCGCCGGTGAGGGCGGTCCGGACGACGTCGTCGCGAAGCGCGGCCTGAAGGTCGTCTCGGACGAGGGCGCGCTCGGCGCGGCCGTGGACGCGGCCATCGCGGAGAACGCGCCGATCGCGGACAAGATCCGCGGCGGCAAGGTCGCGGCGGCGGGCGCGCTCGTCGGCGCGGTCATGAAGTCCACACGCGGGCAGGCGGACGCGGCGCGCGTACGGGAGTTGATCCTGGAGCGGCTCGGCGTCGAGGGCTGACGCGGACGACACGCGCGGCGCGGCGGGCCCGTACGAGGGCCCGCGCACGTACGCGGGGGAGGGCGGCACCGTTCCGGCGGGGCCGCCCTCCCGGCGTGTGCGGACCGGGTACGGGCGCGGGCCGCGTACGGCTCCCGAACGGCCCGTCCACGACCCCGTGTTCGGCGGCGACGCGGGCGGCCGGGAGTCCGCGTCGGGGACGGGGGTCTCACGGGAGGGTGCCCGTTCCGACTACGGTTGCCCACGGCAGATCCGTACGCAGGCTCGCCGGGGAGGCGGAATCATGATCACCCGTATCGAGATCGACGGGTTCAAGTCCTTCCTGGGCTTCGAACTCGACGTCCACCCGTGCACCGTCCTGGTGGGCGCGAACGGGGCGGGGAAGTCCAACCTGCTGGCCGCACTCGACCTCGTACGGCAGACCGTCGCCACCGGCTTCCCCGTCACGCCCGGCCGGGACGCGCCCCTCGCGCCGCGCCACCTCTTCCACCGGGCCGACGGACGGTCGTCCGCCGTGATGAGCATCAAGGTCGGCATGATCGTCCCGTCCGCCGACGGGCCCCTGCCGATGGTCGTCTGGCTGGAGGTGGAACGGGCCGAGGCGCCGCGCTCGCCCGGCGCCGCCCCGGCGCTGCGCGGCAGCGTGTGGGTCAGCAGCATGGAACGCACCGGTTGGATGCGGCGCTTGGGCCTCCCCGACGAGCTGCGGACGGCGCTCGCGGAGGCGCGCGAGAGCTTCGTACGGCGCACCGGTACGGAGTGGGTGCCCCTCGACGGCACGCAGGCGCCCACGGCGGGCCGCGGCCGACCCGGTGACGGCGAACTCCTCCAGCTCCTGCACCGCGAGTGCGAGACCTGGCAGCCCGTCACCCTCGACCCGGCGGCGATGCGCCGCGCCTCCGGCGGCAGCGAACTGGCCCCGCTGCTCGCCGACGGCGGCAACCTCGCCGCCGTGCTCCACCGGCTCGGCACCGAGCCGGAGCCCGGCCTGGAGGCGGACCTGGCGGCGCTGGTCCCCGAGGCGACCGGCGTACGGGCGCTGTTCGACGACCGGCGCGGCGAGTACGACTTCGACGTGCGCGTCCGCCACCAGGGCTGGACGTCGCCGCCCATGCTGGCGGGCGGCACCCTGCGGGTCCTGGCGCTGCTCGCCGCCTGGCGCGACGACACCCGCGCCGGGCTGCTCGCCGTGGAGGAGCTGGAGAACGGGCTGCACCCGACGACGCTCGCCGCCCTCGTACGGCTGCTGCGGAGCGGCGTCGACGACTGGGCCGACATGCCCGCGCGCGCGGCCCACGTGAGCGGCTTCCGGCAGCTGCTGGCCACCACGCACTCCCCGGCGCTACTGTCGGCGCTGCGGCACGACACGACGGGCAACCTGGTGTTCCTGGAGCAGGCCCCGCCGCCCGGCCACGGCCCCGGCGCGGACACCGGCGACGGCGCGGACGCGCCCAGCGGCCCCACCGTGACGCGGGCGCACCCGCTGCGGGACCGGCGGCCCGGCGAGGACCCCGGCGAGACCGTGTCGAGCGAGCAGGTGCGGCAGCTGCTGGAGCGGATGGGGCAGACGGTCGTCTGACGGCGGGCGCCCGTGCCCGTACGCCGTACGGGCACGGGCGCGGCGCCGTCCCGCTCAGGTCACCTTCACCTTCAGGATGCGGTCGTCCCCCTTCTCCGGGGTGCCGCGCGAGTCCGTCTCGTTCGTCATCACCCACAGCCCGTCGGCGCCGTCCGAGACCACCGCGCGCAGCCGCCCGTACTCGCCCTCCAGGAACGCCTGCGGCTCCGCCACCGGCTTCGCGCCCTTCAGCGGGACGCGCCAGAGGCGCTCCCCGCCGAGACCCGCCAGCCACACCGAGCCCTTCGCCACGGCGATGCCGCTCGGTGAGGCGTCGGACGTGGGCCACTGCTCGACGGGGTCGACGAACCCGCCGCCGTCGCCCTTCTCCGCCTTGCCCTCCGCCTCCGGCCAGCCGTAGTTCCCGCCGGGCCGTACGAGGTTCAGCTCGTCCCAGGTGTCCTGGCCGAACTCCGCCGCCCACAGCCGCTTGTCCGCGTCCCAGTCCAGACCCTGCACGTTGCGGTGCCCGTAGCTGTAGACCACCGAGTCCGACTTCGGGCTGCCGTGCCCGACCGGCTCGCCGTCCGGCGTCATCCGCAGGATCTTGCCGCCCAGGGACTCCTCGTCCTGCGACTGCTCCCGGTCGCCCGCCTCGCCCGTACCCGCGTACAGCATCTTGTCCGGCCCGAACGCGATCCGCCCGCCGTTGTGGATCGCGCCCTTCGGGATGCCCTTGAACACCGTGTCGGGCGCCCCGAGTTGGCTGCCCGGCTCCTTCCCCGCGTCGTACAGCATCCGCACGATGCGGTTGTCCGAGGCCGTCGTCACGTACGCGTACACCATGTCGTCCGTGCCCGCCCGCACGGCGATGCCCAGCAGGCCGCCCTCCCCGCCGGGCGCCGCGCCGGGTACGGAGCCCAGCTCCGTCTTCTTCCCGCTCTTCCCGTCGACCCGCAGGATCCTGCCCGTGTCCCGCGAGGACACCAGCAGGTCGCCGTCCGGCAGCGCGGCCATGCCCCAGGGCGAGTCGAGGCCCGTCGTCACCGTCCGCTCCACCTTCACGGAGCCCTTCGGCGGCGCGCCGGTCGCGTTCCCGTCCGGTTTCCCGGAGGCCGTGCCGTCCGCCGACGGACCGGGTGACCTCTCGCCGGAGCCGTCCCCGGAGCCCCCGTCCGACGAGCAGCCCGCCGCGAACAGCGACCCCGCCACGAGCGCCACCGCGGCCGCCCGCAGGGGCCGTACGGGCCGTACGGACAACGGTTGCCTGAGCACGATCAGCGCCTCCCGAATTCGCCAACACCCCACCGGTACGGGCCGTACCACGTCACCGCGGCCGCACCCGTACCTCCCAGCACACCACACCCGGGGGCCGCGCGGCCCGTACGGACCGGTGCCCGCCGGGGGCGCGGGCCGTCAGTCCCACGAGCCCTGCGCCTCCGGCAGCGCCCCTATCTCCGCCAGGTCGCCCACCGTCAGCAGCAGTTGGGCCGCCCGCGCGTTCTCCACTGCCCACGCCGCCTTCTTCGTCCCCGGCACCGGAACCACGTGCCGCCCCTGCGCCAGCAGCCAGGCCAACGCCACCTGCGCCGGGGTCACGTCCCCGTGCCGCGCGGCGATCCGCCGCAGGCACGCCACTATCGGCTGGTTCGCGGCCATCATCTCGGCGGTGAAGCGCGGGTGCCGCGCCCGCACGTCGTCCGGCTCGAAGCCGCTGCCCGGCGTCAGCGTGCCGGTGAGGAAACCGTTGCCCAACGGCATCGCCGCGAGGAAGCCCACCCCGCGCGTCTCGCACCACGGCAGCAGCGTCTCCAACGCCTCCCGCGACCACACCGACAGCTCCGCCTGCACGCTGCTGACCGGGAACACCTGCTGCACGCGCTCCAGTTGGCGCAGCGTCGTCGCGTGGATCGACGCGTCCGTACGCCGGTCCGCCCGCCGGTCGGCCCGCGCTCCCATGGCGCACAACCCCAGCGCGCGCACCTTCCCGGCCGCGACCAACTCCGCCATCGCGCCCCAGGTCTCCTCCACGGGCACCTCGGGGTCGGGCCGGTGCAGCTGGTAGAGGTCTATCCGGTCGGTCTGGAGCCGCCGCAACGACGCGTCGCACGCCCGCCGCACGTACCCGGGCCGCCCGTTCGCCACGATGTGCTGCTCCCCGGCGAGCAGCCCGCCCTTCGTCGCCACGAACACGTCCGCCCGGCGCTCCCGCAGCACCCGGCCGAGCAGCAGCTCGTTCGTGTACGGGCCGTACATGTCCGCCGTGTCCAGCAGCGTCGTGCCGTGGTCGAGCGCTGCGTGGACCGCCCGCACCGAGGACTCGCCGTCCCGCTGGGACGAGGTGTACCCCCAGCTCATCGGCATGCAGCCGAGCCCGATCGCCCCCACCCCGAGTGCCGCCGCACCGACAGTCCTGCGCTCCACCTGGACGTGCTCCCTCCCGCGAGGCACCCAAAGTAGCGGGTGTCCCCGACAGCCCTCGCATAGCCTCGGGCCATGGCCTCAGTGACATCAGGAACCCCGGGGACCGCCCCCCGTACCGGCGCCGAAGTGTGGCTCCCCGTACCGCCCGACGAGATCGACGGCCTCCCCGACTCCCTCACGTACCGCCACTGGGACGGCGCCGACGACTTCCCCGCCGACCCGGCGGACTGCGCCTTCTACGTCGTCCCGTACATGCGGCCTCCGGAGGTCTGCGTACGCCCCCTGCGGCAGATGACGGGCCTCCGGGTGGTGCAGACTCTCACGGCCGGGGTCGAACACGTCACTCCGGCCCTACCGGATCTGCCCCGGGGCACCCGGTTGTGCAACGCGAAGGGCGTCCACGACGCCAGCACCGCCGAGTTGGCCCTCGCCCTGACGCTCGCCTCGCTGCGCCGCATCCCGGAGTTCGTACGGGCCGAGGGGGAAGGCGAGTGGTTGGCGGGGGTGTATCCGGCGCTCGCCGACCGTACCGTGCTGATCGTCGGCTACGGGGCCATCGGCGCCGCCGTCGAGGACCGGCTGCTCCCGTTCGAGGTGGCGGAGGTGCTGCGCGTCGCACGTACGGCCCGTACGACCGCGCGCGGCGGGGTGCACGCGCTCGCCGAACTACCGCGGCTGCTGCCGTGCGCCGACGTCGTGATCCTCTGCACCCCGCTCACGGAGGAGACGCGGGGCCTGGCGGGGGAGGCTTTCCTCGCCCGGATGAAGGACGGCGCGGTGCTCGTGAACGTCGCGCGAGGAGGGGTCGTGGACACGAACGCGCTGCTCGCGGAGGTGCGTTCGGGGCGGCTGCGCGCGGCCCTCGACGTCACCGACCCCGAACCGCTGCCGCCCGGCCACCCCTTGTGGACGGTTCCGGGCGTACTCGTCAGCCCCCATGTCGGCGGCGCCAGTTCGGCGTTCCTGCCGCGCGCCCGGCGGCTGCTGCGGCGGCAGTTGAACCTGTGGGCCGCGGACGAACCCCTCGGGCATGTGGTTGCCACCGCGGGATGAGTGGGCAGTAATCCTAGTCGTTACGGTCTGTATCGGGGCTATTCCGGTGTGTGACCAACTGGTGTATCGTCCCGACCGGGGAGAAACCAGGACACGAGGGGGGCGACGGGCGAATGCGCGGCCATGGGGCTGCCCATCCAGTGCGGCACGCACCGGGGGGCCTGCACCGCGAACCCGTGCGACGGCCGCCGTCCTGTTGGGGGTGCGATGAGCGTTGAAGGAGCGACTCCGCGACAGAACTGCTGGGGGCGGGCCGACCAGCGGTCGGACGCGCGCGACGGACAGGCCCGGCGGGGCCCGTCCGCGCCGGACGGGGGCCGTACGGGCTCCCGGTTCCGCCTCCCACCGCTCCCCGGGGTCGGGCGGCTCCGGGTCGGCGCCGACGGGCGCGCACGGTCCTGCCCCGTGCCACAGCTGGTGCTCGCCGTGGTCTGCGGCGCGTACGCCACGGGGGCCGCGTTCGGCTGGGGCTCCGAGATGGTCGCGCTCATCATGGGCGACTTCGGGCTGAGCGCCTCGGCGCTGCTCGCCGCCGCCTCCTGCTTCTGGTACGCGAAGACGCACCGCGGCAACCGCTTCCGGCCCGCCTGGTTCCTCTTCGGCCTCTCGTCCGCGATGGCGGGCCTCGGCAACGGCATCTGGGGCTGGTACGAGGTGGTGCTCGGGCGCCCCGTCCCCGTCGCCTCCGCGGCCGACCTGTGCTTCCTGCTGTTCGCGCCGCCCGCGCTGATCGGCCTGCTGGTGCTCGCCAAACGCCCCGTCACCCGGGCGGGTTGGGTCTGCCTCGGGCTGGACGCCTGGCTCATCGGCGGCTCGCTGCTCACCCTGAGCTGGTCCCTGGCCCTGGCGCACACCGACGCCTGGCGCGACGGCAGTCCCGCGCGCGCCGCGCTGAGCCTGGGCTACCCGCTGCTCGACATCGCGCTCGTGAGCATAGCTCTCGTACTGCACTTCCGGAGCACCGGCGCCAGCCGCACCGCGGTCAACACGGCGGTGAGCGCGCTGGCCCTGACGGTGCTCTGCGACGCGCTGTTCACCTTCCCGCTGCTGCACGAGAGCTACACCTCGGGCCACCTGCTGGACGCGGGCTGGTTCGCGGGCTCGCTCATGCTGGCGTGGGCGCCCTGGGTCGGGCGGCGCTCCGGCGCCGAGGCTCCCGAGCAGCCCGTGCCCGCCGAGGCCGGAGCGGACACGCCGCGACCGGAGACGCCGCACCACGGACGTCCGATCGCCAGCTCGCTGGCGGCCCTCACGCCGTACCTCTCGGCCGCCGTCTGCACGCTCGGCATCATCTACAACTCCCTGGACGGCAGCGAGTTGGACCGCGTCGTCCTCTTCACCGGCTGCACGGTGGTGCTGGCCCTCGTCATGCGCCAGGGCATCATGCTCCTCGACAACATCGCGCTGACGCAGGAGTTGGCCCACAAGGAGAACCACTTCCGGTCCCTGGTGCAGGGCTCCAGCGACGTCATCATGATCGCCGCCCCCAGCGGAGCCCTGCGGTACGTCTCGCCCGCCGCCGCCGGGGTCTACGGACGCGACAGCGACTCGCTCATAGGGTCCGAACTGGCCGCCCTCATCCACCCGGAGGACCTCGCGCGGGTCCTGCACGAGGTCCGCCGCTTCCTCGCCGCACCGCCGGGCGCGGGGTCCTCCACCCGTATCGAGTGCCGCTTCCGGCACGGCGCGGGCCACTGGCTCAACGTCGAGTCGACGGTCAACCGCTACCACGGCGGACTGATCTTCAACTGCCGCGACGTCACCGAACGGGTCCGACTCCAGGCGCAGTTGCAGCACAACGCCTCGCACGACGCGATGACCGACCTGCCCAACCGCGCTCTCTTCACCGACCGGGTGCGCAAGGCCCTGTCCGGCCGCCGCGGCGGTGACAGCGAGGCCGCCGTCCTCTTCATCGACCTCGACGGCTTCAAGGCCGTCAACGACACGGTCGGCCACCAGGCGGGCGACGAGCTGCTGATCCAGGCCGCCCAGCGGCTGCGGGAATCCGTACGGGCCGGGGACACCGCCGCGCGGCTCGGCGGCGACGAGTTCGCCGCGCTGATCCTCGGCGACCCGGGCCCGCACCCGGCCGACGAGGCGGCGCGCGAGCACCGTATCCGGGAGATCGCGGACCGGCTGCGACTCCGGCTGTCCGAGCCGTACCGCGTGGCGGGCGCCGAGATGCGCGTCGCCGCCTCCATCGGCATCGCCTTCGCCGAGCCGGGCATCTCCCCGGCCGACCTCCTGCGCAACGCCGACCTGGCGATGTACCGCGCCAAGCAGGCGGGCAAGGCCCGCGTCGAGCTGTACGCGCCGCAGATGCAGACGGACGTGGCCCGTCGGACCGAGCGGGCGGACCAGATGCGGGGCGCGCTGCACCGCGGCGAGTTCGCCCTGCTGCACCAGCCCATCGTGGAGCTGGGCAGCGGCACCGTCACCGGCGTCGCGGCGCAGCCGCGCTGGCGGTCGGCGCAGGGCATCCTCTTCACCCCCGCCGAGTTCCTCCGCACCGACAGCCGCTCCCGAGGTGCCCAACAGGGCGACCGGGCGGGCGAGATGAGCCGCTGGCTGCTGGAGGAGGCCGTCTCCCAGGCCGCCGCCCGGCACCGCGCCGGGATCGACGCGCCGGTGACCGTACGGCTCTCCGCCGGTCGTGTCACCGACCCGTCGCTGGCGCTGAGCCGCGTCGAGGAGCTGCTCGCCCGGCACGCGCTGCCGCCCGGCTCGCTCATCCTGGAGCTGTCCGACAGCGATCCGCGCATACCGCTCGACGAGTTGGAGCAGCGCCTGCACGCGCTGCGGCGCCTGGGCGTACGGATCGCGCTGGACGGCTTCGGCAGCGGGTACGCCGCGATGGCCGCGCTCCGGCGGCTTCCGCTGGACATCCTCTGCCTGGACCGGGGGCTGGTCGACGGCATCGTGGAGTCCGTACGGCTGCGCAAGATCACCGCCGGGCTCCTGCGCATCGCTGGCGACCTGGGCCTGATGTCCATCGCGGACGGGGTGGACCTGCCCGAGCAGGTCACGCTGCTGCGCGCGATGGGCTGCACGCACGGTCAGGGCGCGGCGTTCTCCGGCGCGCTGGACGAGCACCGGCTGCGCCGGGCGCTGGCCCGCGGCGGATACCCGGTTCCCGGCACCGGCCCGGCGGCGGGACCGCTGGCGGGCCCGGTACGGGCGGCGCGGGACCGCAGGGGCGCCGACCGCGCCGCCGCGGAGCGCGTCGCGGCGGACCGGGCGCGGGGCGAGGAGCGCGTACGGGGCGACCGGGCCGCGGCCGAGCGGGTCGGTGCCGAGCGGGTCGGTGCCGGTGTCGGTGCCGACCGCGTCCCGGCGGACCGCGGGCACCCCGACCGGGTGCCGCCGGACCGGGCGGCGGCGGAGCGCAGAGGCGGCGGACGTTCCGTCGTGGTGGCCGGAGGGCTGCCGGTCCGGCGGGGAGGGCTGTCCGGGCCCGACCCCGTGACGCATCCCCCCTTACGCTCAAATGGTGAGACGTCCGTCCCACCAACTTGACACTTCGTGGCCTGCCGGAGGAAGGTCAGTCCCATGCGCACCCGAATTCTCGTACTTGGACAGCGCGTCTGCTGACCGGGACCCCCAAGTCCCGCGTCCCAGCGGCGCGCTCCCCTCGCTTGCCATCCGGCACGGGGGGTTTTTTGTTGCACCAGCACCGGAGCACCACCCGCCGTCCCCACCGCAAAGCAGGCAAAACGGCGCCACGGCAGGACCGCGCCACCGCACCATCCGAAGGCCGCACCACCCGAGCACCGCAGCACCCGAGGACCGCACCACCGCGACACCGCAGCACCGAAAGACCGCGCACCGCGCGCCACTCGCGCGCCACCAGCGTCAACCCTCACTCTCCGAGAAGAGACAGACGATGACCGAGCAGGCCACCGGGGCCCCCAAACCGCAGCCGCGGGCCCGTAGCGGCGGGCACCAGCAACCCGCCACCGTCGAGCAGATGACCGGCGCCCAGTCCCTCATCCGTTCTCTCGAGGAAGTCGGCGCCGACACCGTGTTCGGCATCCCGGGCGGCTCGATCCTGCCCGCGTACGACCCGATGATGGACTCGACCGCCGTCCGCCACGTCCTCGTCCGCCACGAGCAGGGCGCGGGACACGCCGCCACCGGTTACGCGCAGGCCACCGGCCGCGTCGGGGTGTGCATGGCGACCTCCGGCCCCGGCGCCACCAACCTGGTCACGCCCATCGCCGACGCCCACATGGACTCGGTGCCGCTGGTGGCGATCACCGGTCAGGTGGCCTCGCAGGCGATCGGCACGGACGCGTTCCAGGAAGCCGACATCTGCGGCATCACCATGCCGATCACCAAGCACAACTTCCTGGTCACGGACCCCGCCGAGATCCCCCGTACGATCGCGGAGGCGTTCCACATCGCCTCCACCGGCCGCCCCGGCCCGGTCCTCGTGGACATCGCCAAGGACGCGCTCCAGGCCACCACGTCCTTCTCCTGGCCCCCGCAGCAGGACACCCCCGGCTACCGCCCGGTCACCAAGCCGCACGCCAAGCAGATCCGCGAGGCCGCGAAGCTGATCGCGGCGGCCGAACGGCCCGTGCTGTACGTCGGCGGCGGTGTCCTGAAGGCGCGCGCCACCGGCGAGTTGAAGGTCCTGGCCGAGCTGACGCACGCGCCCGTCACCACCACCCTGATGGGCATCGGCGCGTTCCCCGACAGCCACCCGCAGCACCTGGGCATGCCGGGCATGCACGGCACCGTCGCCGCCGTCACCGCCCTCCAGAAGGCGGACCTGATCGTCGCGCTGGGCTCCCGCTTCGACGACCGGGTGACGGGCAAGCTGGACTCGTTCGCCCCGTACGCGAAGGTGGTGCACGCCGACATCGACCCGGCGGAGATCGGCAAGAACCGGGCCGCGGACGTGCCGATCGTCGGTGACGCCCGCGAGGTCATCGCGGACCTGGTCGTCGCGGTCCAGGCGGAGTACGAGTCGCGCCGCGCGGACGGCGCCGCCCCCGACGGCTACCGGGACTGGTGGACGCAGCTGGACCGCTGGCGCGAGACGTACCCGCTGGGTTACGACCTGCCCGACGACGGCTCCCTCTCCCCGCAGCAGGTCATCGAGCGCATCGGCCAACTCGCCCCGGCGGACACGGTGTACGCGGCCGGTGTCGGCCAGCACCAGATGTGGGCGGCGCACTACATCCGCTACGAGCGCCCCGCCACCTGGCTGAACTCCGGCGGCCTCGGCACCATGGGCTACGCGGTGCCCGCCGCGCTCGGCGCCAAGGTGGGCGTGCCGGACCGTACGGTCTGGGCGATCGACGGCGACGGCTGCTTCCAGATGACCAACCAGGAGCTGGTGACCGCCGCGCTGAACAACATCCCGATCAAGGTCGGGATCATCAACAACGGCGCGCTCGGCATGGTCCGGCAGTGGCAGACGCTGTTCTACAACCAGCGCTACTCCAACACCGTCCTGCACGCGGGCCCGGAGGCCGACGGCAAGACGCCGTCGCACGGCACGCGCGTCCCCGACTTCGTGAAGCTGGCGGAGGCGATGGGCTGCGTCGGCATCCGCTGCGAGCACCCGGACCAGCTCGACGCGGTCATCGAGAAGGCCAACTCCATCAACGACCGGCCCGTCGTCGTCGACTTCATCGTCCACGAGGACGCGATGGTCTGGCCGATGGTCGCGGCAGGCACCTCCAACGACGAGGTCATGGCGGCGCGCGGCGTCCGCCCCGACTTCGGCGACGGCGACGACTGAGGATACGGAGACACCACGGATGTCCAAGCACACACTCTCCGTCCTGGTGGAGAACACGCCGGGAATCCTCGCCAGGATCGCGTCACTGTTCTCCCGCCGCGGGTTCAACATCGACTCGCTGGCGGTCGGCGTGACCGAGCACCCCGACATCTCGCGCATCACCATCGTGGTGAACGTCGAGGACCTGCCGCTGGAGCAGGTCACCAAGCAGCTCAACAAGCTGGTGAACGTCCTGAAGATCGTCGAGCTGGAGCCGGGCGGAGCCGTCCAGCGCGAACTCGTCCTGGTGAAGGTCCGCGCGGACAACGCGACCCGCTCCCAGATCGTCGAGATCGTCCAGCTGTTCCGCGCGAAGACCGTCGACGTGTCGCCGGAGGCCGTGACCATCGAGGCCACCGGCGGCAGCGACAAGCTGGAAGCCATGCTCAAGATGCTGGAGCCGTACGGGATCAAGGAACTGGTCCAGTCCGGCACGATCGCCATCGGGCGCGGGGCCCGGTCCATCACCGACCGTTCCCTGCGCGCGCTCGACCGGAGCGCCTGAGACCGCCCGCTCACCCGTACCGCGCCCGCCATACGGTGGGCGGCACCACGTTCGTCCGCGCGCCGAGCCCTTCGAGCACGGACAAGCACCGAGCCAGACAAGCAAGGAGATTCCCGAAGTGGCCGAGCTGTTCTACGACCAAGACGCCGACCTGTCGATCATCCAGAGCCGCAAGGTGGCCGTGCTGGGGTACGGCAGCCAGGGGCACGCGCACGCGCTGTCCCTGCGCGACTCGGGCGTCGATGTGCGGGTGGGTCTGCACGAGGGCTCCGCGTCCCGCGCGCGGGCCGAGGAGCAGGGCCTGCGTGTGGTGACGCCCGCCGAGGCGGTCGCCGAAGCCGACGTGATCATGGTGCTGGTGCCGGACCCGATCCAGGCGAAGGTGTACGAGGAGTCGATCGCCCCCCACCTGAAGGACGGCGACGCGCTGTTCTTCGGCCACGGCCTCAACATCCGCTTCGGTTTCATCAAGCCCTCGACGAACGTCGACGTGTGCATGGTGGCCCCGAAGGGCCCGGGTCACCTGGTGCGCCGCCAGTACGAGGAGGGGCGCGGCGTGCCGTGCATCGCGGCGGTCGAGCAGGACGCGACGGGCAAGGCGTTCCCGTTGGCCCTCTCGTACGCGAAGGCGATCGGCGGCACGCGGGCGGGCGTCATCAAGACGACGTTCACCGAGGAGGCCGAGACCGACCTGTTCGGTGAGCAGGCCGTGCTGTGCGGTGGTACGACGGCGCTGGTGAAGGCCGCCTTCGAGACGCTGGTCGAGGCGGGCTACCAGCCGGAGATCGCGTACTTCGAGTGCCTGCACGAGCTGAAGCTCATCGTGGACCTCATGTACGAGGGCGGCCTGGAGAAGATGCGCTGGTCGGTGTCCGAGACCGCGGAGTGGGGCGACTACGTCACGGGCCCGCGGATCGTGAACGACCAGACCAAGGCCGAGATGCGGCAGGTGCTCGCGGAGATCCAGGACGGTTCGTTCGCGAACAACTGGATGAAGGAGTACAACGCGGGTCTGCCGAAGTACAACGAGTACAAGAAGGCCGACGAGGACCACCTGCTGGAGACCACCGGCAAGAAGCTCCGGAAGCTGATGAGCTGGGTCGACGACGAGCGCTGACGCGCGCACCGGACGGCGGCCCGCCCCGCGCGACCGCCGTCCCGCCGCCCCGGTGCCACCGGCGCCGGGGCGGCGGCGCACGGCGCGTACGAGCGCCGCGCGCACCGGGGGAGCACGCCGCCGGGACGGGCCGTGCGCCCGTGCCCCGGGCCAGGTCACGGACGGGTGACCGGTCCGCCGGAACGGGCGGTGCGCCTCCTCACCGGTGGCTACACTTGCCGGAAACATGCGCGTCACAGGCTCACAGCGTCGTGCGTCTCCACGCGACTGCCAACCGTCCACCGCCTTCGGCCAACGGGACGCGGCCGTCCCTCCTCCCGTGGCTCCGCGCACACGGGCGGTGCCCCCTGGACACGTGAGGACTGAGACCCAAGTGAGCAAGCCCGTAGTACTCATCGCGGAAGAGCTGTCGCCCGCCACGGTGGACGCGCTCGGTCCGGACTTCGAGATCCGCCACTGCAACGGCGCCGACCGTACGGAGCTCCTCGCCGCCGTCGTCGACGTGGACGCCATCCTGGTGCGCAGCGCCACCAAGGTGGACGCCGAGGCCGTCGCGGCGGCCCGCAAGCTGAAGGTCGTCGCCCGCGCGGGCGTCGGCCTCGACAACGTCGACGTGCCCGCCGCCACCAAGGCCGGCGTCATGGTCGTCAACGCGCCCACCTCCAACATCGTGACCGCCGCCGAGCTGGCCTGCGGCCTGCTCGTCGCCACGGCCCGGAACATCCCGCAGGCCAACACGGCGCTGAAGAACGGCGAGTGGAAGCGCAGCAAGTACACCGGCGTGGAGCTGGCCGAGAAGACCCTCGGCGTCGTCGGCCTCGGCCGGATCGGCGTGCTGGTGGCGCAGCGGATGTCGGCCTTCGGCATGAAGGTCGTGGCGTACGACCCGTACGTGCAGCCCGCGCGGGCGGCGCAGATGGGGGTGAAGCTGCTGTCGCTGGACGAGCTGCTGGAGGTCTCCGACTTCATCACCGTCCACCTGCCGAAGACGCCCGAGACGCTGGGCCTGATCGGCGACGAGGCGCTGCACAAGGTCAAGCCGGGCGTCCGCGTGGTGAACGCCGCGCGCGGCGGCATCGTCGACGAGGAGGCGCTGGCGTCGGCGCTCAAGGAGGGCCGCGTCGCGGGCGCGGGCCTGGACGTCTACGCCTCCGAACCGTGCGTGGACTCCCCGCTGTTCGAGTTCGACCAGGTCGTCTGCACCCCGCACCTGGGCGCGTCGACCGGCGAGGCGCAGGAGAAGGCGGGCATCTCGGTGGCCCGTTCCGTGCGCCTGGCGCTGGCCGGTGAGCTGGTGCCGGACGCGGTGAACGTACAGGGCGGCGTGATCGCCGAGGACGTACGCCCGGCGCTGCCGCTGGCGGAGCGCCTGGGCCGGATCTTCACGGCGCTGGCGGGCGAGGTCGCGGTGCGGCTGGACGTCGAGGTGTACGGCGAGATCACGCAGCACGACGTGAAGGTGCTCGAACTCTCCGCGCTGAAGGGCGTGTTCGAGGACGTCGTCGACGAGACCGTGTCGTACGTCAACGCGCCGCTGTTCGCGCAGGAGCGCGGCGTCGAGGTGCGGCTGACCACGTCCAGCGAGTCGCCCGAGCACCGGAACGTGGTGGTCGTACGCGGCACCCTGGGCACCGGCGAGGAGGTGTCGGTCTCCGGCACCCTGAGCGGCCCGCGGAACCAGCAGAAGATCGTCGCGGTCGGTGAGCACGACGTCGACCTGACGCTCGCGGACCACATGGCGTTCCTGCGCTACAGCGACCGGCCGGGTGTCGTCGGCACCGTCGGCCGGGTGCTGGGCGAGGCGGGCATCAACATCGCGGGCATGCAGGTGTCCCGGGCGACCGTGGGCGGCGAGGCGCTGGTGGCGCTCACCGTGGACGACACGATCCCGCAGGCGGTGCTGACGGAGATCGCGGGCGAGGTCGGCGCGACCTCGGCCCGCAGCGTCAACCTGGAGGACTGACCGGGGAGTTCCGGCGCCGGGGGACGGACCGGCGCCGTACGTCCGAGGGCCCGGACCGCGCGGAAGCAGCCGCGCGGTCCGGGCCCTCGCGCGTGCCGCGTTCCGTGCGCGAGGGCGTATGTGGAGGCGGGGCGACCGCTTCGCTCTCACTTCCCCGGGGGCGGATGAATTTCCTCCGCTTGTGGCCTAGCGTCACCGTAGCCGGAGGAAAACCATCCACCTGTGCCTCCGTGCCGGTCGCCAGCGGAGGTGTGGCATGCGTGCGGACGCACAGCAGAACCGCGTACAGATCCTGCGGGCCGCCCGCGAGGTCTTCGCCCACGAGGGCCCGGACGCGCCGCTGGACGAGATCGCCCGGCGCGCGGGCGTCGGCGTGGCGACGCTCTACCGCCGCTTCCCGTCCCGTGACGAGCTGATCCGGGCGGTCGTCGTGGACACCCTGGAGGCGCTGTACGCGGCGGCAGCGCGGGCGGCGGCCGAGGACGGCGACCCGTTCGAGGCGCTGCGGCGCTTCACGCACACGGTGCTCGACCTGCACATCGGCGCGGTGATGCCGTCGCTGGCGGGCCGCTTCGAGACGGAACGGGTGCTGCGGGAGGCGCCCGACGCCGTCGTCCCGTTGCAGCGGCTGATGGCCAGGGCGCAGGAGTCGGCGCTGCTGCGGGCGGACGTGGCGCCGGGGGACGTCGTGTTCATGGTCGTACGGCTGACCCGACCGCTGCCCGGCGGCGGCTTCCCGCAGGACACGGCGCTCGCGCACCGGCAGTTGGAGATCTACGTCGACGGACTACGCCCGTCGGCCGCGTGGCCGCGCCGCGAGAAGCTGCCGGGACCGGCGATCGGCGCGGCCTGGTTCCGGCGCGTCCGCGAGCGGATGGCGGGCGGCACCGGGCCCTGCGTGCCGGAGGGGGACGGCGCGGCGGGCGCCGAGGTGGGCATGACGGGAGCGCGTCCGGCGGGCGCGGTGAACGGGGCGCTGCTGGCCGAACCGGCGCCCGCGCCCGCGTCCGTACCGGCGGGCCCGGCCGACTCCCGCCGCCGCGGGTGCCGTTGACGGCACGCTCCGGCAGCGACCTTACGACGGGGCCCTACGGCGGCCAGGCGTACGTGAGCCGCGCCGCCTTCAGCGCCATGTGCAGCAGCAGCCGGTCGGCGCCCTCGTGCAGGTCGAGGCCGGTCAGCTGCTCCACCCGAGACAGCCGGTAGTAGAGCGTCTGCCGGTGCACGCCCAACTCCGCCGCCGTGCGCCCCGCCTGACCCGCGCGGTCGAGGAACACCTCGGCGGTGACGGCCAGTTCGCGGTGCGCGGGCGTCAGCAGCTTCCGTACGACGGGGTCGGGCGCACCTGGCGCGCCCTCCCGCGCGCCGTCCTCCGTACCGGCGCCGCCCCGGCCCGCCGGGGTCGGGGCGGCGGGCGGGGCGAGTCCGGTGAGCAGCCGGTACGGGCCGACGGACGCCCACTCGGCGACGGGCCCGTAGCGCGGTTCGGCCAGGGCGGCGCGCGCCGAGGCCAGCGCCTCGTGCCAGGCGCCGGGCAGCGCGGCGAGGTCACGCGCGGGCGTACCGATCCCGGCCCCCGCCCCGCCCTCCGCCGCCCCGCCGGGCGCGGCGGACAGCAGCCGTTCGGCGGCCGTCCGCGCGGGGCCGAGGCTGTCGCCCGCGCGCAGCCGCACGAGCGCGGCCAGCGCGGGCGCGTCCCGAACGGGCCCGCGCGGGCCCGTGGTGCCGGGCGGCAGCACGCACCGGGCCAGCACGTTGGGCGGTACGGGCGTCCCCGCCGTACGCCCCGCGTCCGTGCCCGCGCCACCCGTCTCCCCGGCGTCCGTATCCGCGCCGCCCCCACGGTCGCCCCCGCCGCCCGGCCACGGCGCGACCGCCACCAGCGCGAACGGCCCGCCGCCCGCCTGCCCCAGCGCCGTCCGCAACCGGTCCGCCGCCGCCGCGCGGTCCCCGGCCCCGGAGGTGAGCAGCGCCCGCAGCAGCTCGCCCGCCTCCGCGCCCGACCGCGTCTCCGCCGCCAGCAGCGCGCCGATCCGCACGGCGGCGGCCTGCGCCTGCGCGAGCCGTGGGTCGTCGAGGTCGAGGACGCCCTCGTCCAGCAGCCACACGTAGCCGTACACCACGCCCCCGTGCCGTACGGGCAGGCAGATCCGCCCCGTGACGACGCCCGCCGACGGGTCGGGCGGGATGCGGACGGGGCCGGTGGCGCGCGTGATGCCGTAGCTCTCGAACCAGGCGCGGACCGCCGCCGTCGAACGCCGGTGGAGGATCGAGCGCGTACGCACCGGGTCGAGCACCGGCTCGGGGCCGTCGGCGCGGCCCTCGTGCGCGCCGAACGCGATCAGCCCGAAGTCCCGGTTCTCCAGTGTCGCCAGGGTGTCGAGCAGGACGGAGATCTCGTCGACCAACGACTGGTAGTCCTCGCGCATACGCTCCTCGCCCCCGCCCGTTCCGTACTCGCTCCCCATTCTCATACACATGTCTGAGATACGGCACACGGATGCGTGACAGCTGTCGATGGCAGCGGGGCGGCGCTGTCCCTAGGTTTCACGGAGGCTCACCCCGTCGTCCGACCCCGTTTCCGCTGGAGGTGCCCGTGCTGGGTCCCGTGCTCCTCGCCGCCGCGCGCAGCGACGCGATCCGTCGCGCCGTCTCGGCCGCGCCCGTCACCCGGCCGGTGGTCGACCGCTTCGTCGCGGGCGAGCACCTCGACGAGTCGCTGCCCGCCGTCCGCGCCCTCACCGACCAGGGGTTGGACGTTACCCTCGACCACCTCGGCGAGGACATCACCGACCGTTCCGAGGCGCTCCGCAACCGCGACGCGTACCTGGCGCTCACCGACGCCCTCTCCGCCCAGGGGCTCGGCCCGCGCGCGGAGATGTCCGTGAAGCTCTCCGCCTTCGGGCAGGCGCTGCCGAACGGGCACGACATCGCGTACGCGAACGTGCTCCCCGTCGTCGAGCAGGCCGCCGCCGCGGGCACCACCGTGACCCTCGACATGGAGGACCACACCACGGTCGACTCCACCCTCGCCATCCTCGCGGAGCTGCGGAAGCGCTTCCCGCAAACCGGCGCCGTCGTGCAGTCGTACCTGCACCGGACCGAGGACGACTGCCGTGCGCTGGCGGGGGAGGGCTCGCGGGTGCGGCTGGTGAAGGGCGCGTACGACGAGCCCGCCACCGTCGCCTTCCAGCGCAAGCGCGACGTGGACCGCGCGTACGTGCGCTGCCTGGGCATCCTGATGACCGGGGACGGCTACCCGATGGTCGGTTCGCACGACCCGCGGATCGTCGCGATCGCACAGGAGCTGGCGCGGCGCGCGGGGCGGAAGCCGGACGGGTACGAGTTCCAGATGCTGTACGGCATCCGGGCCGCCGAGCAGCTGCGCCTCGTGGCGGAGGGGCACCGTATGCGGGTATACGTCCCGTACGGCACGGACTGGTACGGCTACTTCATGCGCCGCCTCGCGGAGCGCCCCGCCAACACGGCGTTCTTCCTGCGCTCCCTGGCCACCCGGGGCTGAGCGGCCCACCATTGCAGTCGGTCGGCCGGAGAACCCGGCCGCGCCACCCGGAGCGGCGCACCGCCGCGCGTTCCGGACCGCCGTACGACGAGCCCGCCGTACGACCCGAACCGCCGAACCCGAACCGCCGCAACCGAACCGCGAAGGAGACACGGCCGCCATGGACGCTGTGACCCAGGTCCCCGCCCCGTACAACGAGCCGGTGCACACCTACGCCCCCGGCAGCGCCGAGCGCGCGCGTCTGGAGGCGAAGCTCAAGGAGCTGGCCGAGAACCCGGTCGACCTGCCCATGACGATCGACGGCGTGAAGCGCATGGGCGGCGGCGCGCGCGTCGACGTCGTGCAGCCGCACGACCACAAGGCGGTCCTCGGCACGTTCGCCACCGCCACCCGGCAGGACGCGCAGGACGCCATCGACGCCGCGCTCGCGGCCGCGCCCGCCTGGCGCGCGCTCTCCTTCGACGACCGCGCCGCGATCATCCTCAAGGCCGCCGAGCTGCTGGCCGGTCCGTGGCGCGAGACCATCGCCGCGTCCACGATGCTCGGCCAGTCGAAGACCGCGCAGCAGGCGGAGATCGACGCCCCCTGCGAACTGGTCGACTTCTGGCGCTTCAACGTCCACTTCGCCCGCGAACTGATGGAGGAGCAGCCGCTCGTCCAGCCCCAGGGCGTCTGGAACCGGATGGACCACCGGCCGCTCGAGGGCTTCGTCTACGCGATCACGCCGTTCAACTTCACGGCCATCGCGGGCAACCTCCCCACCGCCCCCGCCCTCATGGGCAACGTGGTGGTGTGGAAGCCGTCCCCGACGCAGACCCACTCCGCCGTACTGCTCATGGAGATGCTGGAGGAGGCCGGTCTGCCCAAGGGCGTGATCAACCTCGTCACCGGTGACGGCAAGGAGGTCTCCGAGGTCGCGCTGCCCCACCCGGACCTGGCGGGCGTGCACTTCACCGGTTCCACGGCCACGTTCCAGCACCTGTGGCGGACGGTCGGCGAGAACATCGCGCGCTACAAGGCGTACCCGCGTCTCGTCGGCGAGACCGGCGGCAAGGACTTCATCGTCGCCCACCCGACCGCCGACCCGGCCCTGCTGAAGACGGCGATCACGCGCGGCGCCTTCGAGTACCAGGGCCAGAAGTGCTCCGCCGCCTCCCGCGCCTACATCCCGCGCTCCCTGTGGGAGGGCGGGCTCAAGGAGGAGCTGGCCGCCGAGGTCGACGGGCTGACGATGGGCGACGTGAGCGACCTGTCGCACTTCATCGGCGCCGTCATCGACGACCGCGCGTTCGCCAAGAACAAGGCCGCGATCGACCGCGCCGCGTCCGACCCGACGTGCGAGATCGTCGCGGGCGGCACGTACGACGACTCCGTCGGGTACTTCGTCCGGCCGACCGTGATCAGCTGCACGGACGCCGAGAACGAGGTCTTCAAGCTGGAGTACTTCGGCCCGATCATCGCCGTCCTGGTGTACGAGGACGGGGAGTTCGACGCGATGCTGGAGCAGATGGAGTCGGCTTCCGCGTACGCGCTGACCGGCGCCGTCATCGCCCGTGACCGGCAGGTGCTGGCGGCCGCGTCGGAGAAGCTCCGCTTCGCGGCGGGCAACTTCTACCTGAACGACCGGCCGACCGGCTCGATCGTCGGGCAGCAGCCGTTCGGCGGCGCGCGCGCCTCGGGCACCAACGACAAGGCGGGTTCGAAGTTCAACCTGCTGCGCTGGATGTCCCCGCGCGCCATCAAGGAGACGCAGGTCGCCCCGACCGACTACCGCTACCCGCACATGGGCTGACCGCGTCGCGGGTACGTCCCGCGCTCCGCGGCACCACTGAGGCCCGGCACCCGCTCATCGGCGGGCGCCGGGCCTCAGGCGTGCGCCCCGAAGGGTGCGCGGTGCCGGGTCCGTGACCGTGGTCACAGTGGAGAACCGCAGGTGGGAAGGGGTGCCGTCTCAAATGCTAGGAAGGCCAAGTAAAAGCGAGACATCGGCGCCCACGGCTCTTACCTTGGAATGAGCCGAACGTCTCGCTCCATCGGGCGACTGGCGGACGCGGCACCGTGCGATCGAGCAGGCGACCCCTGCGGCACCGGAGCCCCCGCCCCTTCCGGCGCGTTGAATCCCCCATTTCTCGCACTGTCCTGAAGGAGCTGCTGAACCATGGACGAGACCGCCCGCCGCCGCACCCGTCACGCCGCCCGCCGCAACACCCGCCCCGCCGACCCGCGGAACGCGGACCGGCGCAACGCCGCGGCCGCCCTCCAGCGCGCCCTGGACCGCCGCGACAACGGCGGCTCGACCGGGCACTGACCCGGCCCGCGCCCGTCGCGCCCGTACGGGTACGACGCACGCGCCCGGCGTCCCGTACGGGCCCAGCCCGTCGGCACGCGCTCAGCCCGTCGGCCGGCGCTCGACCGTGAAGTGGTCGACGCGTCGGCCGCTCTGCGCGAGCGCCGTCACCTCCAGCCGCGGGGCCCGCCCCGACGTCCCCGGCCGGGACTCGACGGCCAGGAACGAGAAGCCGGTGTAGCGCACCCGCGACCACTCGACCTCCTCCGTCACCTGCTCGCCCGTCCCCGCCCAGCGGAACGACGGCACGCTGTCGCGCTCCTTCTCGTGCCCCTCGTAGCTGTCGGGCACGGGGAAGTCGTACAGCTTCTTGCCCGCCCCGCCCGCCGTCACGTACACCGTGCCGTCCCGCGCCGGGTCCGTGGTGCCGCCGGGGGGCAGCTTCCGCGTCGCCCGGTGGCCGCGTACGGGGTCGGTGCGCTCGTAGACGTGGTTGTGTCCGTTGATCACCAGGTCCACCCGGTGCTTCTCGAACAGCGGCACCCACTCCTCGCGGACGCCGCCCTCGGAGGCGTGCGTGCTCGTCGAGTAGGCGCAGTGGTGGAAGAAGACGACGACGAAGTCGACGTCCCCGTCCCCGCGCAGCTCGCGCAGCCGCCGGGCCAGCCAGCGGGTCTGGGCGCCGTCCGTGTAGCCCCTGTTGGCGGGGATCTCGTACGACACGTCGTTCGCGTCGAGCGCGACGACGGCGACGTTGCCGTAGCGGAACGAGTAGACGCCCGGCGCCTTCTGCGGGTCCGGGCCGTTGGCCGGGAGGGACCAGCGGGCGGACTGGCCGCCGTAGCCCTCGGGGAGTACCACGCCTCCATGTCGTGGTTCCCGGTCGTCACCATCCACGGCACGCGCGCCGCGACCGGCTCGGTCTGCGCGAGGAACTGGTCCCACACGCGGGCGTCGTACGTGTCCTCCCGCTCGCCGTGGCCCGACTCGTCCGCGTAGCAGATGTCACCGGCGTGCAGGTGGAACGACGGGTTCTGCCCCAGCAGCAACTGGTCGTTGGCCAGCGCCTCGTAGCTCACGCCCTGGTCGCCGAAGGCCGTGAAGACGAACGGCTCGTCCGCCCCGTCCGGCGCCGTCGTGAACGAGCCGAGCGTGCCGAGGCGGTCGGCCGCCGTCGGGTCGAAGCCGTCGTGGCCGACGCCGTAGTAGTACGTCGTCCCCGGCCGCAGCCCGTCGAACGCCGCGTGCAGATGGAACTGCGTGACCTCCGGCAGCTTCCGCGACAGCGCGGGCGTGTGCAGCTTCCGCACCTCCGCCTCGATCCTCCGGTCCAGCTCCCAGGGGCGGAGGCCGATCCGGACGTACGGATTCCGTACGGCGAGGGGGACCTGCCACGCCACCCGCATCCGGGTGCGCGGGTCGTCGCCGAACGCGAGACGGCGCCCGAAGGGGGCCACCAGCGAGCCGTCCACCCGTACCGGCGACAGCGCGGCCGGAGCCGTACCGCCCCCGCCCGTACCGCCCCCGCCCGTACCGCCCCCGCCGTCCGACCCGTCGGAGGTGCAGCCCGCCAGTCCCGCACCGGCCGTGCCCGCGCCCGCCACGGCGAGGCCGCCGGCGCGCAGCAGGCCGCGCCGGGACACGCCGCGTGACGACAGCCGCGCGCGCAGGTACTCGTGCTGCTCCGCCATGCTCATCCGCGCCGCCAACCGGTCCGGAATCCCCATCCGCGGTGTCTCCATGGGAGAAAGCTCGCAGCGCACGGCAACTCCCCGGCGTCGTCGGCGCGTACACGCGGTGAACCACACCCGACCGGCACACGCTCGTCCGCATCGTGGACGTACTTGTGTCACCCCCTGGGACCGGGAGTACGCTCCGCCGCATGGCGCGCAACATCGATCTCGCAGTGATCCCCGGTGACGGCATCGGCCAGGAAGTGGTGGCGCAGGGGCTCAAGGTCCTCTCCGCGGTCCTTCCCCAGGACGTGAAGCTGGAGACCCGGCAGTACGACCTCGGCGCCCGCCGCTGGCACGAGACCGGGGAGACCCTGCCCGACGCGGAGCTGGAGCGGCTCAAGGAGCACGACGCGATCCTGCTCGGCGCCATCGGTGACCCGTCCGTACCCTCCGGCGTACTCGAACGCGGCCTGCTGCTGAAGCTCCGCTTCGCCTTCGACCACTACGTCAACCTGCGCCCCTCGAAGCTGTTCCCCAACACGGCCACCCCGCTGGAGGGCCGCCCGGACATCGACTTCGTCGTCGTCCGCGAGGGCACCGAGGGCCCCTACGTCGGCAACGGCGGCAGCCTCCGCACCGGCACCCCCGCCGAGGTGGCCACCGAGGTCAGCCTCAACACGGCGTACGGCGTGGAGCGCGTCGTGCGCGACGCGTACGAGCGGGCCAAGGCGCGCCCGCGCCGGAAGCTCACCCTCGTGCACAAGAACAACGTCCTGGTGCACGCCGGTCACCTGTGGAAGAACCTCTTCGACCAGGTCGGCCGCGAGTACCCCGAGGTCACCACGGACTACCTGCACGTCGACGCCGCGACGATCTTCTTCGTCACCGACCCGGCCCGCTTCGACGTGATCGTCACCGACAACCTCTTCGGCGACATCCTCACCGACCTCGCCGCCGCCGTCACCGGCGGCATCGGCCTCGCCGCGTCCGGGAACATCAACCCCACGGGCGACTTCCCCTCGATGTTCGAGCCGGTGCACGGCTCCGCGCCGGACATCGCGGGCACCGGCAAGGCCGACCCCACCGCGACCATCCTCTCCGTCGCCCTGCTGCTGCGGCACCTCGGCCACGAGCCGGAGGCCACCCGTGTCGAGGACGCCGTCTCCGCCGACCTGGCGGAGCGGCCCGCGAACCGTACGACGGACGAGACCGGCGACGCGATCGCCGTACGGGTGGCCGGCTAGGAAGTGCCCGGGGAGCCGCCGCGCTCCTCCCGCACCCGCCGCGCCCGGCCCGCCGTACCCCCGCCCCCCGTGGGGGCGCGGCGGGCGGCGGCGCCGTGGGCGCCCATCACCCGACACCCGACCGCCGCCGTCGCCCGTACCCGGGTCGCTGGGCAACCGGGCGGTTGGGTGTCACCATCTATGCAGGACCGCCACCCGCGTCCGTCCCGCGGTCCGGCACACGCCACAATCGACGTGGGCCACCTCGCGGGGGGAAGCTCGGACGTCCTAGTAACGCCGGGACGGCGCGGCGCGGTCCGACACGACACTCAGCGAAGGACGCGCTCATGACGACCCGAATCGACTTCGACCTCAAGCCCTCGGCACAGCCGCTGTCCGCCGCGGAGCGCGAGGCGGTGCTGGCCGACCCGGGATTCGGCCGCCACTTCACCGACCACATGGTCACCATCAAGTGGACCGAGGGCCGCGGCTGGCACGACGCGCAGCTCCAGCCGTACGCGCCGCTCCAGATCGATCCGGCCAACATGACGCTGCACTACGCGCAGACGATCTTCGAGGGGCTGAAGGCGTACCGGCAGCCCGACGGCTCCGTCGCCACCTTCCGGCCCGACGCCAACGCCCGCCGCTTCCAGCGCTCCGCCCACCGCCTGGCCATGCCCGAACTGCCCGTCGAGACCTTCGTCGAGGCGTGCGACCTGCTGGTCTCCACCGACCGCGAGTGGGTGCCCAGCCAGGGCGAACAGTCCCTCTACCTGCGGCCGTTCATGTTCGCCACGGAGGTCGGCCTGGGGGTCCGGCCGTCCAACGAGTACCTGTTCATGGTCATCGCCTCCCCGGCGGGCGCGTACTTCCCGCAGGGCGTCAAGCCCGTCTCCGTCTGGCTCTCCGAGGAGTACGTGCGCGCCGCGCCCGGCGGCATGGGCGAGGCGAAGACTGGCGGCAACTACGCCGCGTCGCTCGTCGCCCAGGCCGAGGCCGCCGCGCAGGGCTGCGACCAGGTCGTCTGGCTCGACGCGCTGGAACGCCGCTACATCGAGGAGATGGGCGGCATGAACCTCTACCTCGTGCGCGGCACGGGCGACGACGTCACCATCGTCACCCCCCAACTCACCGGCACCCTCCTCCCGGGCATCACCCGCGACTCCCTGCTGAGGATCGCGGAGGACCTCGGCTACGGCACGGAGGAGGCGCGCGTCTCCACCGACGACTGGCAGTCGGGCAACGCGGACGGCACCCTCACCGAGGTCTTCGCCTGCGGCACGGCGGCGGTCATCACCCCGGTCGGGCATGTGAAGTCGGCACGCGCGGAGTGGACCGTCGGCGACGGCGAGACGGGCCCGGTGACGAAGCGCCTCCGCGACGCGCTCCTCGCCATCCAGACGGGCCAGGCCCCGGACCCGTACGCCTGGATGCACCGCCTGACCTGACCCGAACCCCGCCGCCCCCGGCCCGTGCCCCGCGCGGACCACGAACGGGCCGGGGACGGGGGCGCGTTGCGGCCGTCATGCCTGCTGGTAACAGGCGGACACGACGGTGACCTCGATCAGGGACGTCTTGTCGCTCTCCTCGCTCTCGGCCAGCAACCTGACGTCCACCGAGTTCTTCCCGTCGGCCGAGTCCGCGACGATCTGCGGGGTTCTCGCCCGACTCCCGTCCGGGCCGTCCTTGACGATCTTCCAGCCCCGACGCGGAAGTTGCTCCCGCAGCCGCTCCATCGCCCCGGCCAGGTCCTTGACCGGCGCACCGTGGAGGCTCCAGGCGTGACGGGCTTGACGGACATCGTTCTCGTCCGGATAGCCCGCACACGGGACCGTTGCCGCCCCGGGCTCGGTGGCCTTTCCCTTGACCGCCAGTAGATCGAAGATCTCACTCGAGGCGTGCTCGACCTGTGCGGTGAACTCCTTCTCATCGCCAACCTGCACTTTCGGTCCTTCCTCCTGCCCGCATCCTGAGAGAACCACGGCTGCCGCGAGTATCGCCATCGCGGTTGTTCTGCTACTCAAGCTCTGCCCTGTCGTCTCGCCCCGTGATGACCGCCGCCTGATTCCTCAGGCTGAGTGATTCCTCGTTCCAGAAACCGCTGTGGTCGGGGGAGTCGGACCGCATGACGTTGCCCCCGAATCGCTCATCCGTCGGAATGATGAAGTCATCCCCGTGTCCGGCGGCCCGCCCGCCCAGTCGTACGGCGTGGTCGTCCCACGCGCCACCCATCGCCCACACGTGTTCCGCACCGATACCCAGGTCCGCGGCGTGGTCCTGCTGAACGCCCGGACTGCCGACGAACAGCATGTCATCGGCCAGGGGCTTGTCCTTCCAGCTCCCTCCGTACGCCGCTTCGCCGATCGTCGTGGACCCGTAGCTGTGGCCGATCACGGTCGTGTGCGCGCCGCCGGTGCGGCCGTCGGAGCCGTCGTGTGCCACACCCGTTCCCTCGAGGAACGAACGCAGGCGCGGCCCCCCGTTCTCGGCGCGCGACCCTTGCGCCGCTTCACGAATCCCGTCAGGAGCGTCGTAGTCGAACCAGAGCACCGTGGAGATCTTCGTGTCCGGTGACATCCTGTTGCTCTCGGTCCAGAGGCGCTCACCGCGTTCGATGTTTCCACCGATCTGGCCCAGGTCCGTTCCTGTGCCGGGGACGAACACCGCTGTGTGGTCGGCGTGATCGGGGTTGCCGTTGGCGAGGATCACCTTGCCGTTCCCCTCGCCGGTGGCGTCGAATCCGAGCAGGTACGCCGGGGGGAGCCCGTCGTTCCCGGTCGCGGCGAAGCGTTCGTCGATGTGGGAGATACCTCGGAGGTTGCGTTCGAGACGATCCTTCCTGGACCCGTACTTCTCCTCCCACTCCCGCACCCGTTCCCGCTGCTCCCGCCAGCCTTGCGCGTCGGAGCCGCCTGGATGGGCGTACAGACCGGGCTTCGGTGGGATGGAGGCCAGTTCCAGCTGGTAGTGGCCCTTCTTCTCCGCGAGCACCGCGCGGTTGGCCTCGTCGCGAACGTCGGCGGGCACTCCGTCCAGCGCGCCGACGGACGCGGGGTACAGGGAGACGTAGTCGGCCTGCTCCTGTGCGCTCAGCCCCTTCCACCACGCGGCGTTGTCCTCGGGGTCCCGTCCCCGGGGAATGTCGCTCTCGTCGAGGTACGGGGTCGCGACCTTCTGTACGGCGCCCTGGTCCCCGTGCACATCGGCCCAGTCCGCGGCACTCACGGTCAGGTCGTTCTGCGCCTTCAACCGGCGGAGCTTCGGTGCCCACCGCTCGTCGGCTTCGGCGGCGTCCGCGAGAGCGCGGCCGATGCGGTCCGCGAACGTCTGCGCCTCGACCCGTTTCGCCTCGGGGTCGGCCAGCGGCACCCAACTGTCCTGGGAGGTCACGCCTTTCTGGCCGAGGAACGGGTTCTCCTCGGACCTCCAGCTGACCGAGCCGTCGGTTCCGTCGACCGTGAACCCCGCGTTCCGAGCTTCCAGTTCAGCCGTTCGGAGCTTCTTCTTCGCGGCCCGCAGTTCCGCGGCGAACGCGTTCAGGGCGGCGCTGATCAGGCCGCACTCCACCTGCGTGTAGTGCAGGCTGTCGGTCAGGCGGGTCAGCCGAGCACGGGCGGCGGAGGCGCCCTCGCCGACCAAGCCCTCGCTCTTGTCCACCGACGACGCTGCCGGATCGGGGAACGTCTTGGCCACGATCTGGTGGGCGAGGCGGTCCTTGGACACCCGTGCGGCGGTGCTCACCGCGTGGTAGCCGTCGGCCGCCTGCTCGAACTCGGCGGGCTTCACCTGCCGCAGCGTTCTGTACGAGAGCACTTCCGGTCACCGTTCCCGGGACGAGTGGCCGCCGGAAGGGTCGTTGCCGACCGGCCTGGTCTCCTCGGCTCGGAATGCCCGCTTGATCTCTTGCTCGTTCCGGTAGTGGTCGCTGCCGGCCTTCTCCAGCTTGCCCGTCAACTCGACGCACTCACGGACGATCAGGTCCAGGTAGCGGTTCCAGGACCTGTGGACGGCCAGCTGCGCCGAGCCCGTACGCAGTTCTGTCACGGCAATGTCCTTCGCGCGCAGGCCCGCCTGGTTCTCGTCCAGTTCGGTCGCCCCCTTCCTGAGGGTGCTCCGCACTCCGCTCAGCCCTTCCGAGGCGCCGCTCCACAGTGTGGTGTCGGATCTCAGCCCGCCACCCGAACCGCCCTTCTCGTGCCAGGAGGGAGGATCGGGCCTCCCCGCCGAGGCGAGTGAGGTCCGCGCGTCCCCACGCTCGGCGTCCCCGTCCTCCGCACCGCCACCGTCGCCGCCCGTGCCGACGAACGTCGAGATCGCCGAGTGGCGCTCGTCTCCCATGCTGGTTTCTCCGTGGTTGTTCGAGTCCGTCACTCCTGGACGCATTCTGGTGGCGCAGCGTACTGGGCGCGTGAGTACGTGTACTCAGACCGTGACGCGCGCCCGCGCCTTCCGCATCGTGAGACGCCCCCGCGTACGCCGTGCCGCGCGTGCCACACTCCGTGCGTGCTCTCGTTCGCCATGATTATTGGTGACAGCGCGCCGGTCCGCAGTGACCGCTGAGCCGCACTCAACCCGAGCGGCAGCGGAACACCGTGTCCCAGACCCGCGCGCAGACCTCTCGCACCCGCGAGGGGTTTTTTCGTTTTCCGGGCCACCGAGCCGGAGGGCGGGGGCGCGCGGTACGAAGGGGGCAAGTGGAGCCGAGTCTTCCGGACGTGGTCGAGTCGTCCGGACTACCGCTCACCGACAGGAGCCAGACCACCATGACGACGGACGTCCCCGGCGACGACTTCCATGTCTTCGACACGACTCTCCGCGACGGCGCCCAGCGTGAGGGCATCAACCTCAGCGTCGCGGACAAGCTGGCCATCGCCCGCCACCTGGACGACTTCGGCGTCGGCTACATCGAGGGCGGCTGGCCGGGCGCCAACCCCCGCGACACCGAGTTCTTCCGCCGGGCGCAGGCCGAGATCGACTTCCGCGCCGCGCGGCTCGTCGCGTTCGGCGCCACCCGCAGGGCGGGCGTACGGGCGGCGGACGACCCGCAGGTCGTCGCGCTCGCCGACGCGGGGGCGCCCGTGGTGACGATCGTCGCCAAGTCGCACGACCGGCACGTCGAACTGGCCCTGCGCACCACCCTCGACGAGAACCTGCGCATGGTCCACGACACCGTCATGTACCTGCGGGAGCGCGGCCGCCGCGTGTTCGTCGACTGCGAGCACTTCTTCGACGGCTACCAGGCGAACGCCTCGTACGCGAAGGACGTCGTACGCACCGCCCACGACGCGGGCGCCGAGGTCGTCGTCCTCTGCGACACCAACGGCGGGATGCTCCCCGCCCAGGTGCAGGCCGTCGTACGGACCGTCGCGGGCGACACCGGCGCCCGCATCGGCATCCACGCGCAGGACGACACGGGCTGCGCGGTCGCCAACACCCTGTCGGCCGTGGACGCGGGCGCCACCCACGTGCAGTGCACGGCGAACGGCTACGGCGAGCGCGTCGGCAACGCCAACCTCTTCCCCGTCGTCGCCGCCCTCCAGCTCAAGTACGGCCGCAAGGTGGTCCCCGACGCCGCCCTGGCCGAGATGACGCGCATCTCGCACGCCATCGCCGAGGTCGTGAACCTCACCCCCTCCACCCACCAGCCGTATGTCGGCACCTCCGCGTTCGCGCACAAGGCGGGGTTGCACGCCTCGGCGATCAAGGTCGACCCCGACCTGTACCAGCACATCGACCCCGAGCGCGTCGGCAACTCCATGCGGATGCTCGTCTCCGACATGGCGGGCCGCGCCTCCGTGGAACTCAAGGGCAGGGAGCTGGGGTACGACCTGACCGGCGACCGCGAACTCGTCGGCCGCGTCGTGGAACGCGTCAAGGCGCAGGAACTGCGCGGCTACTCGTACGAGGCGGCCGACGCCTCCTTCGAGCTGCTGCTCCGCGACGAGGTGCGGGGCGGGGACGCGCCGCGCTTCTTCCGGGTGGAGTCGTGGCGGGCGATCGTCGAGGAACGCCCGGACGGGACGCACGCGAACGAGGCGACCGTACGGCTGTGGGCCAAGGGCGAGCGCGTCGTCGCGACGGGCGAGGGGAACGGCCCGGTCAACGCGCTGGACCGGGCGTTGCGCGGGGGACTGGAGCCGGTCTTCCCGGAGTTGGCGCGGCTGGAGCTGGTCGACTACAAGGTGCGCATCCTGGCGGGCACGCACGGCACGGAGTCCACGACGCGGGTGCTGGTGTCGACGGGCGACGGCAGTTCGGAGTGGTCGACGGTAGGGGTCGCGGAGAACGTGATCGCCGCCTCCTGGCAGGCGCTGGACGACGCGTACACCTTCGGTCTGCTGCGCGCCGGGCTGACGCCGGAGCAGTAGGGGCGGCGGGGGCGGTGCCCGGCGTACGGGCGCCGGGCACCGCCCGATACGGTGGAGTGCGGGCGTGGTGCCGGTGCGCGGGGAGCGCGCAGGATACGGCAGTCACCGTCGATACGGGGTGGGAGCACGCAGATTGCAGGTAGCTGCACACTCTTTGGGGTAACGCTGTGGAAACCCGACAGCTGACCACCCCGACTCTGTGAGGGACCCCTATACCGAACCCCTAGAAAACTGCGGTTCTGTCCAGCGCGGCCATGAAACCGCGACGGAGACTGTGCGGATCTGACGAGGGCAGGAGGGCCCCCCGTTTCGTAGGGTCTATACATGACCGATCTGTCTCAGGACTCCCGCGGCCGAGTGGCCGAGCTGCACGACATCCGTGCGCAGGCCCGTCGCGGGCCGAGCGAGAAGGCCACCGAGGCGCAGCACGCCAAGGGCAAGCTCACCGTGCCGGAGCGGATCGACCTGCTCCTGGACGAGGGGACCTTCCACGAGGTCGGGGGGCTCCGACGGCACCGCGCCACCGGCTTCGGGCTGGAGAGCAAGCGGCCGTACACCGACGGCGTGGTGACCGGCTGGGGCAAGGTGCACGGCCGGACCGTCTTCGTCTACGCGCACGACTTCCGTATCTTCGGCGGTGCGCTGGGGGAGGCGCACGCGGCGAAGATCCACAAGATCATGGACATGGCCATCTCGGCCGGTGCCCCGCTGATCTCGCTCAACGACGGCGCGGGCGCCCGTATCCAGGAGGGCGTCGCCGCCCTCGCCGGCTACGGCGGCATCTTCCAGCGCAACACCCGCGCGTCCGGCGTCATCCCGCAGATCTCCGTGATGCTCGGCCCGTGCGCGGGCGGCGCGGCCTACTCGCCGGCGCTGACCGACTTCGTGTTCATGGTCCGTGAGACCTCGCAGATGTTCATCACGGGCCCGGACGTCGTCCAGGCCGTCACCGGCGCCGAGGTCACGCAGAACGGACTGGGCGGCGCGGACGTCCACGCCGGGACCTCCGGCGTGGCCCACTTCGCCTACGACGACGAGGAGTCGTGCCTGGAGGAGGTGCGCTACCTCCTCTCGATGCTCCCGGCCAACAACCGCGAGAACCCGCCGGTCGTGGAGACCGAGGACCCCTCCGACCGGAGGAACGAATCGCTCCTGGACCTCGTTCCCGTCGACGGCAACCGGCCGTACGACATCCACAAGGTCATCGAGGAGATCGTCGACGACGGCGAGATGCTGGAGGTCCACGAGCGGTGGGCCACCAACATCGTGTGCGTCCTGGCGCGCATGGGCGGCCAGGTCGTGGGCTTCGTCGCCAGCCAGCCGCAGTCGCTGGCCGGCGTGCTGGACATCGAGGCGTCGGAGAAGGCCGCGCGCTTCGTGCAGATGTGCGACGCGTTCAACATCCCGATCCTCACGCTGCTGGACGTGCCGGGCTTCCTGCCAGGAGTCGACCAGGAGCACGGCGGCATCATCCGCCACGGCGCGAAGCTGCTGTACGCGTACTGCAACGCGACGGTGCCGCGCGTCTCGCTCGTGCTGCGGAAGGCGTACGGCGGTGCGTACATCGTCATGGACTCGCAGTCCATCGGCGCCGACGTGACGCTGGCGTGGCCGACCAACGAGATCGCGGTGATGGGCGCCGAGGGCGCCGCGAACGTCATCTTCCGCAGGCAGATCGCCGCCGCCGACGACCCGGAGGCGATGCGGACGCACATGGTCAAGGAGTACAAGGCGGAGCTGATGCACCCCTACTACGCCGCGGAACGCGGTCTGGTGGAGGACGTCATCGACCCGGCCGAGACCCGGGCCGCGCTGATCTCCGCCCTCGGGATGCTCGCCACCAAGCACGCGGACCTGCCGTCGCGGAAGCACGGCAACCCGCCGCAGTGACCCGCGCGCCGCACCACACGGACGCGCCGCACCACACGCACGACGCACGAGGCACGACCGACCCGCACCACCGACCGAACGACCGACAGACGGGGAAATCGCAATGAGTGCTCCCGCACCGCACTTCGTACGGGTGGAGAAGGGGCAGGCCAGCCCCGAGGAACTGGCCGCCGTCACCGCCATCCTGCTCGCCCGCGCGGCCACCCAGCCGGCGCACGACGTGGCCGGCAGGGGCCGCAGCAAGGCCGGATGGCGACGCCTGGAGCGTTCGCCGGGCTTCAGCGCGGCGCACAGCTGGCGGCACTGACACCACCGGACAGCCGTGACGGCGGAGGGCCCGCACACCTTCGGGTGTGCGGGCCCTCCGCCGTCGAATGCCGGTACGCGGTCCGGCGGCGGGCCGATACCCCGGACGGGGGTGTCGGCCCGCGGTGTCTCAGACGCTGCCGGGAAGGTCCACGAGGACGGTACGGCGCGGGTTCGCGGTCTGCGGGGGAAGCTGCGCGGCGCTGCCGGGGGTGCCGCTGACGGGCTCGGCGGGGCGCTCTGTAAGATCGTCGGCATCCTTGAGATGCGCGAGGGTGGTGCGCTGCGGGTTGGCGGTGTTGCGCATGATCATGGTGGTCTTCACGAGGCAGATTCCCCAGCGGGTCGCTTGTCGTTTCCGGGTAGCGTGTAAACCTTGAGGGTAGGCGCGTCATTCCCAGGGATCATGTGACTTAGGCAACTGAATGCGTGTGAGTTTCCTCACTCAGTGATCGCGGAAGCGGCAAATGGCGCACCCGGTACCCTATGGGAAATCGAACATTCAGCCCGAAAGGGGCACCCGTGCGGACCGGGAATCCGGTCGAATCGACGCACCTGTCCAGGACACTCGTACGGGTACGTCCCGTATCGCGGGCAATTTTTTCGACAGCACGTGACCCGGCGTCTGCGTAGCGTCACGCCCGTCACAGGGTTATCCACAGCCCTTGTTGGAGATCCGGCACTGTGCTGGAATTCCACGGACCGCCGAGGACAACAGCCGGCGCGCAGAGGGCGCACTGAAGCGCCACACGGTGGTCACAGGGGACGCGCCGGTCACTCACGAACGCCCAGGGGGCCCGGGACCCCCATGACTCGATACCGTCCCACCGCCGCGCGCGGAGGGACGCCTGGTCCAGAGGTTGCGACGCTAGTGCAGGGACGTTTCAAGAGGAATGGCAGCACGGTGGGGGACCCGGAGCTGCGCGGCTCGACCGACCGTGGCTCCTCTCCTCAGCGTGCCCAGGGGAGCGGCAGCGGGACGAACGCCGCCGCCGCGGACTCCGCCGGCACCACGAGCGGTCCCCCCGGTGACGACACGGGAGCCACGAAGGCCCGGAGCGCCCCGCCCGGCCAGGGGTCCCGGCTCGCCCTGCGCAACTGGCGGATCAGCACCCGTCTGGTGTCCCTGCTCGCGCTGCCCGTGGTCGCCGCGACCACCCTCGGCGGCCTGCGGATCAACGACTCGCTGAACGACGTCGAGCAGCTCGACAACATGAAGCTCCTCACCGAGATGACGGAGCACGCCACGGAGCTGGCCGCGGCGCTCCAGGAGGAGCGCGACAAGTCGGCCGGACCGCTGATCCAGACGGGCAACGAGAAGGACGACTCGGTCGTCGGCGCCCGTGAGGACACCGACCGGGTCCGCCAGGCGTTCAACGAGGCCACCGGCGACATCAACGCCGACGACGCGGTGATGTCCGGCGTGCAGACCACCGTCGTCGACATCACCCGCCAGCTGAACAACATCAAGGAGATCCGCGAGGACGCGTACGACAACCCGGAGTACACCTCGCAGACCGTCGACCGGTACAGCCGGCTGATCGAGTCGCTGCTCGGCCTCTCGCTCGACATGGCGCAGGCCACCAGCAACACCGAGATGATCCAGAGCACGCGTGCCCTCGCCGCGTTCTCCTCCGCCAAGGAGTTCGCCTCCGTCCAGCGCGCGATCATCAGCGCCGGCCTCGCCCGCAAGGACGGCGCCGAGCTGTCCCAGACGGACCGGCTCTACGCGAGTACGGCCATGGCGAGCGAGGACGCCAAGCTCACCACGTTCGGGCAGATCAACGGCGAGGGCGCCGCCGAGCTGCTGAAGCCCCTCGAGGGCGGCATCGTCAACATCACCGCGGCGGACACGTACCGCGACCGCGTGCTGAAGTCCGAGGACGGCATCCGGAGCGAGGAGCGCTCCTACCTGGACTGGTACGACCAGGACAAGAGCAAGATCGAGGAGATGGGCAAGATCGAGGCCACGCTGCTCTCCGAGATGGAGCAGCAGGCCCGCAAGCTCCGTTCGGAGGCGCAGCGCGACGCGATCCTCAACGGCGCGGTCATCTTCCTCGTCCTCGGCATCTCGCTCGTCGGCGCGTTCGTCGTGGCCCGTTCCATGGTCCGCTCGCTGCGCCGCCTCCAGGACACCGCGCAGGAGGTCGCCCGCCAGCGGCTGCCCGAGCTGGTCCGCCAGATGTCCGAGTCCGACCCGCAGGACGTGGACACCTCGGTCGAGTCGGTCGGTGTCCACAGCCGGGACGAGATCGGCAAGGTGGCGTCGGCGTTCGACGACGTGCACCGCGAGGCCGTACGGCTCGCGGGCGAGCAGGCGCTGCTGCGCGGCAACGTCAACGCGATGTTCACCAACCTCTCCCGCCGCAGCCAGGGCCTCATCCAGCGTCAGCTGTCGCTCATCTCCGAGCTGGAGTCCCGCGAGGCCGACCCGGACCAGCTGTCGTCCCTCTTCAAGCTCGACCACCTCGCGACCCGTATGCGCCGGAACGGCGAGAACCTCCTCGTCCTCGCGGGCGAGGAGCCGGGCCGTCGCTGGACGCGGCCCGTGCCGCTCGTCGACGTGCTGCGCGCGGCGGCGTCCGAGGTGGAGCAGTACGAGCGCATCGAGCTCAGCTCGGTGCCGAGCACCGAGGTCGCGGGCCGCGTCGTCAACGACCTCGTGCACCTGCTGGCCGAGTTGCTGGAGAACGCCACGTCGTTCTCCTCGCCGCAGACCAAGGTGAAGGTCACCGGCCACGCCCTGCCCGACGGGCGGGTGCTCGTCGAGATCCACGACACCGGCATCGGCCTCTCGCCCGAGGACCTGTCCGCGATCAACGAGCGGCTGGCGAACCCGCCGACGGTGGACGTCTCCGTCTCCCGCCGCATGGGTCTCTTCGTGGTCGGCCGCCTGTCGCTGCGGCACGGCATCCGGATACAGCTCAGGCCGTCCGACTCCGGCGGTACGACCGCGCTGGTCATGCTGCCCGTAGACGTCGCCCAGGGCGGCGCGCAGGGCCCCAAGGGCAAGCCGGGCGCAGCCGCCGGTGGCGCCCCCGCGGGCGCCCCCAAGGGCACCGGCCTCGCGGCCGCGCTCCAGCGCGAGCCGCGCGGCGGCGTCGGCCAGACCTCACGCCTCGGCGCAGTGACGCCGCGCGGCCAGGTCGGCGGCGGGAGCAAGCGCCCCGCGCTGCCCGGCAGCGGCGGCGGGAGCGGCGAGGAGAAGCCGCAGCAGCCGCAGCAGCCGCAGACCACGCCGGGCGCGGGCCTGCCCGTGCGGCCCCGGGGCGGCGCCCCGGCCGGTGCCGACAGCGGTTCCACGCCCACCGACTTCTTCGGCAACGGCGCCCCGCCGCGCCCTCTCGGCTCGCCTCCCTCGGCCCCCGGCAAGGGCCCGCAGCCCCAGCGCCCGGCGGCCCTGCCCGTACGCGGCGGCGGCCCCGTCGGGGAGCTGCCCGCGTCGACGCCGGGCGGTCCCGGCGACACCGGGGAGTTCCCGCAGCCGACGCAGCCGCAGGGCGGCGCGGGCTCCGGCCCCGGTGACACGGGTGAGTTCCCGCAGCTTCCGCAGGCCCCGCAGCAGCCCGCGCAGCCGCAGTACGGCGGCCCGGGAGACACCGGCGAGTTCCCCCAGGCGCCGTACCCGCAGCAGCAGCCCGCGCAGGCGTACCAGCAGCAGCCCGGCGGTCCGGGGGACACCGCGGAGTTCGCGCGGCCCGACTTCGGCGGTCTGCCGCCCGCTGGTGTCCAGGGCGGCCCGGCCGGTCCGGGCACGGGCGAGCAGCGTCCCAGCTGGGCGACCGGCGACGAGGCGCCGCGCGGCCACGAGGACACGGTCAGCGGCGAGTACCCGCAGCCGGGGTACGGCCGGCAGGGTCCCGGCCAGCCGCCCCAGGGCCAGGGGTACCCGGCGCAGCCGCAGCAGGGCGGCCAGGACCAGGGCGAGCGGGGGCCCGGCGGGTACGCCCAGCCGGACCCGTACGCCGCGCAGACCACCGGCGAGTACGGGTTGCCGCAACTGCCGCAGAACGACGCGGACTTCGGGATACCCGCGGTCCCGCCCGCCGCGGCCGACACGCCGACGCCCATCTTCGAGTCGATGGGGTCGAACTGGTTCCGCGGCACTCCCGCGGCCGAGCCGCGGCAGAGCCCCAACGGCGACGGTTCCCCGCAGCGCGAGCCGGACCCCCTGACCGACCCGCTTCCCGACGTCACCGCCGCGTCCTCGCTGCCGCAGCGTCCGGTCGGGCGCCCCGCGGAGGGCAACGGGAACGGCAACGGCAACGGGAACGGTGCCGGAGGCACCCGGGAGGTCCCGGCCGCGACGTGGGGAGCGTCTCCGAACGACGAGCGCTGGCGGCAGGCGGAGCAGCTGCGCCAGCCCGCCGCGGGCGGTGTCACCACTTCCGGCCTGCCGCGCCGGGTACCGCGCGCCAACCTGGTGGCGGGCACCGCGCAGCAGCAGTCGACGGCCCAGACCGGGCCGCAGGTCTCGCGCGCGCCCGACGATGTGCGTGGGCGACTGACCAATCTCCGCCGTGGTATCCGGCAGGGCCGACAGGCCACTGACGGCCATGGCATTGGCCCCACTTACCAGCAGGAGCGTTAGTTGAGTCCGATGAGCCAGGCGGCGCAGAACCTGAACTGGTTGATCACCAACTTCGTGGACAACACTCCGGGTGTGTCGCACACGGTGGTGGTCTCCGCCGACGGACTGCTTCTTGCGATGTCCGAGGGTTTCCCGCGTGATCGGGCCGATCAGTTGGCGGCTGTCGCGTCGGGGTTGACCTCGCTCACCGCGGGGGCGTCACGGATCTTCGAGGGTGGTCTGGTGAACCAGACGGTGGTGGAGATGGAGCGTGGGTTCCTCTTCATCATGTCTATTTCGGATGGTTCGTCGTTGGCCGTGCTCGCGCATCCGGAGGCCGATATCGGTCTTGTCGGTTATGAGATGGCGCTTCTCGTGGACCGCGCGGGGACGGTGCTGACGCCCGACCTCCGCGCCGAACTGCAAGGAAGCATCCTCAACTGACCGCCAGCTCCCCCCACATGAGCACCCCAGTCCACTCAGACCTCATGCTTCGCACGGAGGAGCCATGACCCCGCCGCCCGCCTCGCCCGGCCCGTACGGTGCCTCGAACCACCACGCACCGTACGGGGCTGAGGGCGACCAGCCGCTGGTGCGGCCGTACGCCATGACCGGTGGCCGGACCCGTCCGCGTTACCAGCTGGCGATCGAGGCGCTGGTGAGCACCAGTGCCGATCCGATGCACCTGCAGGGGCTGCTTCCCGAGCACCAGCGGATATGCCACCTGTGCCGCGAGGTCAAGTCGGTCGCGGAGGTCTCGGCGCTGCTGGCCATCCCCCTGGGCGTGGCCCGGATTCTCGTCGCCGACCTCGCCGAGGCCGGGATGGTGGCCATCCACCAGCCCGGCGGCGGTGCCGAGCCCGGCGGCGCCCCAGATGTGACCTTGCTTGAAAGGGTGCTCAGTGGACTTCGCAAGCTCTAGCCCGCAGACGGGGCAGACGAGTCAGATGGGGTACGGGGCGCCGACGCCCCGTGCCGCCACCTCGGCCAAGATTGTGGTGGCTGGTGGGTTCGGCGTGGGTAAGACGACTTTCGTCGGTGCGGTTTCGGAGATCAATCCGCTGCGTACCGAGGCGGTGATGACGTCGGCGTCGGCGGGGATCGATGATCTGACGCATACGGCGGACAAGACCACGACGACGGTGGCGATGGACTTCGGTCGTATCACGTTGGATCAGGATCTGATTCTGTATCTGTTCGGTACGCCGGGTCAGGATCGTTTCTGGTTCATGTGGGACGACTTGGTGCGTGGTGCCATCGGTGCGGTGGTGTTGGTGGATACGCGTCGGTTGGCGGATTGTTTTCCGGCGGTGGACTACTTCGAGAACAGTGGTCTGCCGTTCGTGATCGCTTTGAACGGGTTCGACGGGCATCAGCCGTATACGCCGGAGGAGGTGCGTGAGGCGTTGCAGATCGGTCCTGACGCGCCGATCATCATCACGGACGCGCGGCATCGGGCGGATGCGAAGAGCGCGTTGATCACCCTCGTCGAACACGCGCTGCTCGCACGTCTCAAGTGATTCGGCTGATCTTCAACCGCCCCCGCCCGTAAGGTACTTGCTGCGGGGCGTCGTCATCTCTGCCATGCTGCCCCGAGTGCTTCATAACATTTCGATACGCGATTTGCACGAGACCAACACGGGCGGCGAGCGGAACACCTCACTCTGCACACGGTTCTATGGTGCTTTGTCGGTTTAGAACGGGCAATGCACGCAATATCGATACTCGCCTGCCATAAATTCCTCGGCACGTCAAGAGTTTGGAAAGAGGTGCCGTGGCGTGCTGGAATTCGGAGAACTCAGCAGTAGCCGCGACCCGACCTGAGTCGGGGCCGAGCGCCGAGAGGTGAGTAGTCGAGTGAGGCGTAGCAGTACGGGCTCTGCCCCGCAGGCGCGTGACGGATCGCGGGGGAACTTCACCCCGCCGTCGCGAGCCGGCGCGGGGCGGGTGGACATGCCCGAGCCGCCCGCCGGCAGCGGTGGCGGCAGCCGTTTAGCGGTACGCAACTGGCGGGTGCCGACCCGTCTGAACGCGATCCTGCTCATCCCCGTGCTCGTCGCGCTCGTCTTCGGCGGCTTCCGCGTGCAGCACACCGTCGACACCTGGAACGACGCCGAGGACGCCCGCCACGTCGCGGAACTCGTCGAGGCGGCGGCCGACTACGCCCACGCCCTGCTCGACGAGCGGGACCGCAGCGCGGAGCCGTTCCTCGCGGGCGATCGCGAAAGCCAACAGGTGAAGGACCTGCGCGCGGCCACGGATCAGGCCAAGCGACGGTTCGACGACCGCGTCGGCGAGATCCCCGACAAGGCGGGCATCCAGCGCAGACTCGCCGCCCTCCGCAAGGCCGAGCCGAGCCTCGGCCCGCTCCGCGCGGCCGCGTACACCGACGAGTTGAGCGGTGCGCAGACGGAGGAGGGGTACGTCCGCATCCAGCACCCGCTGATGGAGTTCGCGAACGAACTCGGCCTGGGCACCGGCAACGTCACCTCCTACGGCCGCTCCGTGTACGCCATCTCCCTCGCGAAGTCCGCCGAGTCCCTCCAGCGTTCCCTCGGCACGCACCTCCTGCTCGACCCCGGCCCGTCACCGGCCGCGAAGAAGAAGCAGCTCACGGCGTTCGCCTCGTACGCCTACCTGGAGAACATCGCGCTGGAGGAGTACATTTCCGGCGCCCGCCCGCAGGACGCCGAGCTGCTGCGCCGCGAGCTGCGTGAGGCGGAGCAGCGCGGCCAGGCGAAGACCGAGGCGGCGCGCGAGAAGGCGAAGGCCGACGACGAGCCGTTCGTCTCCCCGCCGCCCATGAAGGAGATGGTCACGGCCATCGGCAGCGGCGCGGGGGAGAGCAGCCTGAAGCCGCGGGGCGTCACGTCCGAGTCGTGGTTCGCCGCCGCGACGGGCAAGTTCGACGCGTACCGCGCGGTCGAGAAGGAGCTGACGGGCGACGCCGTACGGGAGACCGAGCAGATCTCCGCGGACGCCCGCCGGGACACGTTCGTCAACGCCGCGGTCGTCCTGGCCGCGCTGCTGCTGGCGTTCCTCGTCGCCGGGATGATGGCCCGTTCCATGGGGCGGGCCATGCGTACGCTCCGCGGGGCCGCGCTGGAGGTGGCCGAGCAGCGACTGCCGTCCCTCGTCGACCAGCTCTCGCGGACCGACCCGGGCCGCGTCGACACCCAGGTCCGGCCGATCCCGATAGACAGCCGGGACGAGATCGGGGAGGTCGCCCGCGCCTTCGACCACGTGCACCGCGAGGCGGTACGGCTCGCGGCCGAGCAGGCACTGCTGCGCGGCAACGTGAACGCGATCTTCACCAACCTCTCCAGCCGCAACCAGGGGCTCATCGAGCGCCAACTCGCCCTCATCTCCGAGCTGGAGAACAACGAGGCCGACCCGGACCAGCTCCAGAACCTCTTCCGGATGGACCACCTGGCGACGCGCATGCGCCGCAACGGGGAGAACCTGCTCGTCCTCGCGGGCGAGGAGTCGGGCCACCGGTGGAACCGGCCCGTACCGCTCATCGACACCCTGCGGGCCGCCTCCTCCGAGGTGGAGCACTACGAGCGCATCGAGCTGTCGCCGGTCCCGGAGAACGAGATCCACGGCGCCGCCGTGACCGACCTCGTGCACCTGCTGGCCGAGCTGTTGGAGAACGCCACGTCGTTCTCCTCGCCGCAGACCAAGGTGCAGGTCACCGCGACACGGCTGCCGGACGGCCGCGTGATGATCGAGATCCACGACAAGGGCATCGGTCTGACCGCCGAGGACTTCGCGGACATCAACCACAAGCTGGCGAACCCGCCGACGGTGGACGCCGCCATCTCCCAGCGCATGGGCCTCTTCGTGGTCGGCCGCCTGGCCAACCGGCACGGCATCCGCGTCCAGCTGCGGCCCTCGGGCGAGCAGGCGGGCACCACCTCGCTCGTCATGCTGCCGGAGGAGATCACGCGCGGCGGCGGCGGCGACGCGCAGCCCGCCGAGGAGCAGTTCACGGTCTCCCGGATCGTCCCGGACCAGCCGAACGACCCGCAGACGCCCGCCAGGGGCATCCCGCGGTCCGCGGCCGAGCTGGGCTTCGACGACTCCCGCTACGGCGCCGAGGCGCCCGCGCCCACCGGGCCGCCCGCGCCGGGGAACCTCGACCCGGTCGGGCGCTCGCTCCAGCGCGACGGGCGCCGGGCGGCGCTGGAGGCGCAGCAGCAGGAGCCGTCGCGGCAGCAGGGCGAGCAGAGTGGACAGGCGCAGCCGGGCCACCAGATCCAGCCAGTTCAGCAGGGTCAGCCCGGCCTGCCGGAGGGCCAGGGCCAGTACCAGGGCCAGCTGTCGCACCAGGCGTACCCGCAGCGGTACCCCGGGCCGGACCAGCTTCAGGGGCAACCGCGGGGCCCGGTGCCGCCGCAGGGAGTCCCGCAGCAGCCGCACCCCCCGCAGCAACCCGCGCCGTACGGGTACGACCCGGCGGCCCGGCCCGGCCACCCGCAGGGCTACCCGCAGCCGGGCCACGACGCCCAGCAGCAGGGCTGGGACCCCTGGCAGGCACGGGCGGCCCAGCCCGCCCCCGACGCCGGTGTCAGCCCCCAGCTGCCGCCCGGCGCCGCGACCCCGCAGCCCGACGCCGGAGCCGTCCCGTACGACCCCGCGAGCGGTTACCAGCAGCCCGGATACCCCGCGGACGACTACGCCGGGGCACCCTCCTCGTACGGTGCGCAGCCACCCCAGCCGTCACAAGCGGAATCAGCCGGGAACGTTCCCGACGCCACCCGTGACCGCGTAGGCTTCGACCGTCTGGGCCCCTCCCCGAGCAGCGTTCGCGCCACGACCGGCGCGGGACTGCCTCAGCGGGAGCCCGGACGGCAGCAGCCGGAAGGGGGTCCGAATGCCCAGCAGCAGCCACAAGCGGAACCTCCTGGGGCCGTGCCGTCCGGGCCGCCTCAGCTACCGCGCCAGACAGGTCCGGACCAGCGGGAATCCGTTGATCCGGGGTGGCAGTCGGCCAATGACGAACGGTGGAACCGGGCCAGCAGGCTGCGGCAACCGGAAGCCGGTGGCGTCACCCTGTCCGGCCTGCCGCGACGCGTGCCCCGTGCCAACCTGGTCGAGGGTGCCGCGGAGCAGCAGGCGGCGGGCGGTGCCCAGGTTTCGAGGGCGCCGGAGGATGTCCGTGGGAGGCTGAGTAACCTGCACCGCGGCATCCGCAGAGGACGCACCGCGGGCGAGAACACCCAGAATGACAGACAGGGCTACGGCCCCGGCAGCACCTACGATCAGGAGCGTTAGTGTGAGCCCGATGAGCCAGGCGGCGCAGAACCTGAACTGGTTGATCACCAACTTCGTGGACAACACTCCGGGTGTGTCGCACACGGTGGTGGTCTCCGCCGACGGACTGCTTCTTGCGATGTCCGAGGGTTTCCCGCGTGATCGGGCCGATCAGTTGGCGGCTGTCGCGTCGGGGTTGACCTCGCTCACCGCGGGGGCGTCGCGGATCTTCGAGGGTGGTCTGGTGAACCAGACGGTGGTGGAGATGGAGCGTGGGTTCCTCTTCATCATGTCTATTTCGGATGGTTCGTCGTTGGCCGTGCTCGCGCATCCGGAGGCCGATATCGGTCTTGTCGGTTATGAGATGGCGCTTCTCGTGGACCGCGCGGGGACGGTGCTGACGCCCGACCTCCGCGCCGAACTCCAGGGAACCCTTCTCAACTAGGGCGCAAACATGAGACAGGCCGTGCGCATTGCGTCTCCGCCCCATTAGGGTGCGGGGACGTGGTGTCCGCTCGGATGCTGAGGCAGTAACTGGCAAGTGTGGCCCACGAGTCCGTGAGTCGGAGGAGGAAACGTGACAACGCCCCCAGGCGGTCCGTCGTACGGAAGTGGCCGCGACCAGCAGCACTCCCAGGGTGCACCCCTGAAGCGCTTCAACTTCCCCTCCGCGCCCAGCGAGCACGTGCACGGTGGACGGTCGCAGGAGTCATCTCCCCAGCCGTCGCCCGGTTCACACGCGCAGTCCTCACAGCACTACCAGCCGGGGCCGTTCCCGCAGTCGGGACAGTCCCAGGATGGGCAACAGCCGTACTCGCAGGGTGAGTCGGCGCCACAGTCCCGGTCGCACCAGTCGTCCTCGTCCTCGCGCATCCAGCCGGCGCAGCCGCCCCGGCCCCGCTCGGAGCAGGGCGGTTCGGAAGGCCGGGGCGAGCCGCAGCAGTTGGTGCGGCCGTACGCCATGACGGGTGGCCGGACCCGTCCGCGTTACCAGCTCGCCATCGAGGCACTGGTGAGCACGACCGCGGAGTTCGCCCAGCTCGGGGGTCAACTGCCCGAGCACCAGCGGATCTGCCGGTTGTGCTACGAGATCAAATCGGTCGCCGAAATCTCGGCGCTCCTCTCCATTCCGCTCGGCGTCGCCCGGATTCTCGTCGCCGACCTGGCCGAGGCCGGACTCGTCGCCATCCACCAGCCCGGTGGTGACGAGTCCACCGCCGACGGCCAGCCAGACGTGACACTGCTCGAAAGGGTGCTCAGTGGACTTCGCAAGCTCTAGCGGCGGCGGTGCGGCTGCCCGCTCCACGACCTCGGCCAAGATTGTGGTGGCTGGTGGGTTCGGCGTGGGTAAGACGACTTTCGTCGGTGCGGTTTCGGAGATCAATCCGCTGCGTACCGAGGCGGTGATGACGTCGGCGTCGGCGGGGATCGATGATCTGACGCATACGGCGGACAAGACCACGACGACGGTGGCGATGGACTTCGGTCGTATCACGTTGGATCAGGATCTGATTCTGTATCTGTTCGGTACGCCGGGTCAGGATCGTTTCTGGTTCATGTGGGACGACTTGGTGCGTGGTGCCATCGGTGCGGTGGTGTTGGTGGATACGCGTCGGTTGGCGGATTGTTTTCCGGCGGTGGACTACTTCGAGAACAGTGGTCTGCCGTTCGTGATCGCGTTGAACGGGTTCGACGGGCATCAGCCGTATACGCCGGAGGAGGTGCGTGAGGCGTTGCAGATCGGTCCTGACGCGCCGATCATCATCACGGACGCGCGGCATCGGGCGGATGCGAAGAGCGCGTTGATCACCCTCGTCGAACACGCGCTGATGGCGCGCCTCCGGTAGTCCCCGTTCCGTACGGGCCCGCGCGGCCCGTACGGCCCGGTCCGAGCCCGTCCGGCGTCGCCGGGCGGGCTTGATCCCCTCCCGGGTCCGATCGCCTACGCTGTGCGGGGCTCCCACCGCCCGCGTGCCGGCAGCTTCAGCTCAGCCCGGCCGCACCGTCAGCGTCAGCAGGCCAGAAGGAAACATCCCGTGCGCATCGCCAGATTCTCCCTGGACGGAACCGTCGGCTTCGGCGTCGTCGACGGCGACGAACTCGACATCATCAGGGGCCACCCCTTCGCGGGCGTCGAGCGTACGGACCGCCGTATCCCGCTGGAGAAGGTGCGGCTGCTGCCGCCCGTCCTGCCCAGCAAGGTCATCGGCATCGGCCGCAACTACGCCGAGCACGCACGGGAGTTGGGCAACGAGGTCCCGGACGTCCCGGTGGCGTTCCTCAAGCCGTCCACGTCCGTGGCCGGTCCTGGCGACCCCATCGCGTACCCGGCGTTCTCCTCCGAGGTGCACCACGAGGCCGAACTGGCCGTCGTCATCGGCCGCATGTGCAAGGAGGTGCCCCGCGCCCGCGTGCACGAGGTCGTCCTCGGCTACACCTGCGCCAACGACGTCACCGCACGGGACGTGCAGCGCGCCGAGAACCAGTGGTCGCGGGCGAAGGGCTTCGACACGTCCTGCCCGCTCGGCCCCTGGGTCGAGACCGAACTGGACCCGGCGGACCTGGCGGTGCAGTGCACGGTCAACGGCGAGCAGCGCCAGCTGGGCCGCACCAGCGAGATGGTGCGCTCCGTCGAGGACCTGGTCGTGCACCTCTCCGAGGCGATGACGCTGCTTCCCGGGGACGTCGTCCTCACGGGCACCCCCGCGGGGGTGGGCCCGCTCCACGTCGGCGACGAGGTCGCCGTCACCATCGAAGGCATCGGCACTCTCACCAACAAGGTGATCAAGCGTGACTAACGCGACCCCCGTCCGCGTACGGTTCTGTCCCTCCCCGACCGGCAACCCGCATGTCGGGCTGGTCCGGACCGCCCTGTTCAACTGGGCGTTCGCCCGGCACCACGGCGGTTCCCTGGTGCTCCGCATCGAGGACACGGACGCGGCCCGCGACTCCGAGGAGTCGTACGACCAGCTGCTCGACTCCCTCCGCTGGCTCGGCCTGGACTGGGACGAGGGCCCGGAGGCGTACGCCGCCGACGCGGAGGGTACGGACGGCGGCGCCGTCGGCCCGCACGCCCCGTACCGCCAGTCCCAGCGCATGGACGTCTACCGGGACGTCGCGGAGCGCCTCCGCGCGGCCGGTCACGCCTACCGCTGCTTCTGCACCCCCGCCGAGCTGGAGGAGCGCCGCGAGGCGGCGCGCAAGGCGGGCCGGGCCTCCGGGTACGACGGCGCGTGCCGCGACCTGGACGCGGCGCGGATCGCGGCGTACGAGGCCGAGGGCCGTACGTCCATCGTCCGCTTCCGGATGCCGGACGAGCCGATCACCTTCACCGACCTGGTGCGCGGCGAGCTGACGTTCGCCCCGGAGAACGTCACGGACTACGGCATCGTGCGCGCGAACGGCGCCCCCCTCTACACCCTGGTCAACCCGGTCGACGACGCGCTGATGGAGATCACGCACGTCCTCCGCGGCGAGGACCTGCTGTCGTCCACGCCCCGGCAGATCGCGCTGTACCGCGCGCTCGCGGAGATCGGCGTCGGCAAGGGCGCGACGCCGGAGTTCGGTCACCTGCCGTACGTGATGGGGGAGGGCAACAAGAAGCTCTCCAAGCGCGACCCGGAGTCCTCGCTCAACCTCTACCGCGAGCGCGGCTTCCTCCCGCAGGGCCTCCTCAACTACCTCTCCCTGCTGGGCTGGTCGCTGTCCGAGGACCGGGACATCTTCTCGATGGACGAGCTGGTGGCCGCCTTCGACGTCGCGGACGTGAACGCCAACCCGGCGCGCTTCGACCTGAAGAAGTGCGAGGCCATCAACGCCGCGCACCTGCGCGAGCTGCCCGTCGCGGAGTTCGCGGCGGCCTGCGCGCCCTGGCTGGCGGCACCGTACGCGACCTGGGCGGCGGAGGACTTCGACCAGGCCGCGTTCGACGAGCTGGCCCCGCTGGCGCAGACGCGGCTGACCGTACTGGCCGACATCACGCAGAACGTCGACTTCCTCTTCCTGCCCGAGCCCGTCGCGGACGAGGCGTCCTGGCAGAAGGCGATGAAGCCGGGCGCCGCCGACGTGCTGCGGTCCATCCACTCCCGGCTGGCCGAGCTGGACGGCGGGTCGTGGCGCGCGGAGCCCCTCAAGGAGGCCGTCCTGGCCGCCGGGGAGGCGCACGGCCTGAAGCTCGGCAAGGCGCAGGCGCCGCTCCGCGTCGCGGTGACGGGCCGTACGGTCGGGCTGCCGCTGTTCGAGTCGCTGGAGGTCCTCGGCCGCGAGCGCACGCTGCTCCGGGTGGACGCGACGCTGGCCAAACTGGCGGCGCAGCCCGGGAGTTGAGCCCCGCGGTCGCCGTACCGGCGACACCCCCACCCCGTACCTGTGGCAGAGTCTGGCCGAGCGCCACGGCGGTCCGCGCGGGTGCGCGGGCGGGGAGGCCGGCGGGCGCCGACGCGTGAGGGGGCGGGGCGCGGGTGTCGCGGACGATCGACGGCCGGTTCACTCTGTTGGACCGGCTCGGGGGCGGCGGTATGGGCCTGGTGTGGCGGGCCCGCGACGAGGTGCTGCACCGCGAGGTGGCCCTCAAGGAGGTCCGCCCGCCGGGCCCGGACCTGGCCGAGCACGACCCGGAGGCGGCCCGCACCCTGCGGGAACGGGTGCTGCGCGAGGCCCGCGCGTTGGCGCGGGTCGACCATCCCCACGTCGTCACGATCCACCACATCGTGGACGGCGGCGAGGGCACGTACCCCTGGCTGGTGATGGAGCTGGTCCGCGGCGGTTCGCTCCAGGACCGGTTCGCGCGGGGGCGGTTGTCGCCCGCCGAGGCCGCCGAGCTGGGGCGCGGGGTCCTCGCCGGGCTGCGCGCGGCGCACGCGGCCGACATCCAGCACCGGGATATCAAGCCCGGCAACATCCTGCTGCGGCCCGACGGGCGGCCCGTCCTGACGGACTTCGGCATCGCCGCCGTCCAGGGCGCCACCGCCCTCACGGTCTCCGGGTCGGTCATCGGCACCCCCGACTACATGGCGCCGGAACGGGTGTCGGGCGAGGAGGGCGGCCCGGTCGCCGACCTGTGGTCGCTGGCCCTGACCCTGTACGTCGCCGTCGAGGGCCACCATCCGCTGCGTCGCGGTAACACCCTCGCCACGCTCGCCGCCGTCCTCAGCGAGGACGTACCGCCGTCGGGCCGGGCGGGGCCGCTCGCGAAGGCGCTGTCGGCGGTGCTCGTACGGGACCCGGCGGAGCGCCCCGACGCGGCGGCGCTGGACCGGCTGCTGGCGGAGGCGGAACGGCTGGCCCTGGCCGGTACGGGCACGGGTGCGGGTACGGGTGACAAGGCCGGGGCGGACGGGACGCCCGGTACGGCGGGGGCGGGCGGGGCGCCGCCCTCGGTGACGTCGTACTCGCCCGCGCCACCGCGCCCCGCCTCCCCGCCCGTACCCGCTCCGTCCCACGCGACGCCGTACGGTCCCACGCCGCCGCTCCACGCGCCGTACCCGGCTGCCCCCGGACCGTCCACCCCCGGCCCGCCCGCGCCCGCCGCACGGCGCGGCAGGCGCCTCGGGGCGTACGCGGCCGGGGCTGGGGCCGTGGCGCTCGTGGGCGCCCTCCTCTGGACGCTGCTCCCCGACGGCGGCAGCGGTGGCGGCGACGGCGGGAACGGCGCCGAGGCGGACGGTGAGACGACGGGCGACGGCTCCGGGAAGGTCGAGAAGCTCACCATCGGCGTGAAGAGCGACCAGCCGGGCATCGGCCTCAAGGCGCCCGACGGCACGTACTCCGGTTTCGACGTGGACACCGCCACGTACCTCGCCGAGGCCCTCGGCCGCGGCCCCGAGGACATCGAGTGGCGCGAGGTGAGCGCCGCCCGGCGCGAGGACATGATCCAGAACGGGCAGGTGGACTTCGTCGTGGCCACGTACCTGATGAACGACAGCCGTTCCCGCCAGGTGGACTTCGTCGGCCCGTACCTCGTCGCGCACCAGGACGTGCTGCTGCGCGCCGACGAGTCGGACATCGACGACGCCCAGGACCTGAACGGCAGGCCCGTCTGCGGCATCACCGGGAGCACGCCCGCGCGGAACCTCAAGACGAACGTCGCCCCGCAGGCCGAGGTGGTCGAGCGGAGCACGTACACCGAGTGCGTCGCCGCCCTGAAGTCCGGCACGGTCGACGCCGTCACGACGGACGACGCGATCCTCGCGGGCTACGCGGCGACGGAGCCGCCCGGGACGTACAAGCTGGGCGGCTTCGGGCTGAGCGACGAGCGCTACGGGATCGGGCTGCCGAAGAACAGCCCGTACAAGGAGGACCTCACCGCCGCGCTGAAGAAGATGACGACGGACGGGACATGGGCGAAGGCGCTGAGGAGGAACCTGCCCGCGCTGCCCGTGGAGCCGCCCACGGTGGAGTGACGGGACCGCCGCCGCACCCGCCCGCCACCTGCGCGGCGGGGGCGGCGCGGGGGTGGTGAGGGGCGCCCGGGAACCCGTTTTGGAGCGGGCAGCGCGATCGGGTAATGTTCTTCCTGTCGCCGAACGGGACGGGCCCACAGGGCCGGGACACCGGGAGGCGGTCACCCAGACGGAATCCCCGACAGGGGTTGTGTTTTGGTGGGCTATGGTGTAATTGGCAGCACGACTGATTCTGGTTCAGTTAGTCTAGGTTCGAGTCCTGGTAGCCCAGCGCGATCTCGCTTCACAAGATCGATGCCCCCGTTGTGTAGCGGCCTAGCACGCCGCCCTCTCAAGGCGGTAGCGCCGGTTCGAATCCGGTCGGGGGTACTGGTTCCTCGGAACCTCGCTAGGGCCCCCGTTGTGTAGCGGCCTAGCACGCCGCCCTCTCAAGGCGGTAGCGCCGGTTCGAATCCGGTCGGGGGTACGCGATCGAGTACAACAGGAGCCCTCCTCACGGCAGTCGCCGGAGGAGGGCTTCTTCGTGTCCGCGCCCGTGGGCCGTACGGCCGGTGCGGCCGCAAGTGCCGTACGGGCGCTGTGAGTTCGGCCACGACGGACGGTACGGGCGTCACCGTACGCCGGGGGCCGCCGTACGGGGCCGGGCGCCACGTCCGCTCCGTGCGCTCATATCCCCCCGCCGCGCCGCAGCGACTCGCTGAGCCGCGCCGCCGCGTCCACGATGGCCTGCGCGTGCATGCGCCCCGGGTGCCGCGTCAGCCGCTCGATGGGGCCGGAGACGGAGACGGCCGCCACCACGCGGTTCGACGGGCCGCGTACGGGCGCGGAGACGGACGCGACGCCCGGCTCCCGCTCACCGATGGACTGGGCCCAGCCCCGGCGCCGTACGCCGGAGAGCGCCGTCGCCGTGAACCGGGCGCCCTGGAGGCCGCGGTGCAGCCGCTCCGGCTCCTCCCACGCCATCAGGATCTGCGCGGCGGAACCGGCCTTCATCGGCAGCGTGCTGCCGACGGGCACCGTGTCCCGCAGCCCGGAGAGCCGTTCGGCGGCGGCGACGCAGATCCGCATCTCGCCCTGCCGCCGGTAGAGCTGCGCGCTCTCGCCCGTCACGTCCCGCAGGTGCGTGAGGACCGGGCCCGCCGAGGCGAGCAGCCTGTCCTCGCCCGCGGCGGCGGCCAGTTCGGCCAGCCGCGGGCCCAGGATGAAACGTCCCTGCATGTCCCGCGCCACCATGCGGTGGTGCTCCAGGGCGACCGCGAGCCGGTGGGCCGTCGGGCGGGCCAGACCCGTGGCGCCGACCAGTCCGGCGAGCGTCGCCGGACCGGACTCCAGGGCGCTGAGAACCAGGGCCGCCTTGTCGAGAACACCCACTCCGCTCGACACACCAGTGTTGTCCATGCGTCGATACTCGCGTCTCAGAGTGTGAAACGCAAGTTCACTTCCGGCCCGCACCCGCCAGTCTGGGGTCAGGGCCGCCACCCGGGAAGCGGAAGTACGAGTGGCGGCGAAGCTCCGAGCAGAGGGCGGCGACGTTGCCGTCCGAAGGGATTCCGATGGGACGGACACTTGCGGAGAAGGTCTGGGACGACCACGTCGTCCGACGGGTGGAAGGCGAGCCCGACCTCCTCTTCATCGACCTGCACCTGCTCCACGAGGTGACCAGCCCCCAGGCGTTCGACGGTCTCCGCAAGGCGGGCCGCCCGGTGCGCCGTACGGATCTCACGATCGCGACCGAGGACCACAACACCCCGACCCTCGACATCGACAAGCCCATCGCCGACCCCGTCTCCCGCGTGCAGCTGGAGACCCTCCGCAAGAACTGCGCGGACTTCGGCGTACGGCTGCACCCGCTGGGCGACGTCGAGCAGGGCGTCGTGCACGTCGTCGGACCGCAGCTGGGGCTGACGCAGCCCGGTACGACGGTCGTCTGCGGCGACAGCCACACCTCCACGCACGGGGCATTCGGCGCCCTCGCGTTCGGCATCGGCACCAGCCAGGTCGAGCACGTGCTGGCCACGCAGACGCTGCCGCTCGCGCCGTTCCGCACCATGGCGATCACCGTCAACGGCGAACTGCCCGACGACGTCACCGCCAAGGACCTGATCCTCGCGATCATCGCCAGGATCGGCACCGGCGGCGGCCAGGGCTACGTGCTGGAGTACCGCGGCGAGGCCATCGAGAAACTGTCGATGGAAGCGCGCATGACCATCTGCAACATGTCCATCGAGGCGGGCGCGCGCGCCGGGATGATCGCCCCCGACCGTACGACCTTCGACTACCTGGAGGGCCGCGACCACGCCCCGACGGGCGCCGACTGGGACGAGGCCGTCGCGTACTGGCAGACGCTGCGCACCGACGACGACGCCGTCTTCGACCACGAGGTCGTCATCGAGGCCGCCGAGCTGGCGCCGTTCGTCACCTGGGGCACCAACCCGGGGCAGGGCGCGCCGCTGTCCGCGTCCGTGCCGGACCCGGCCGCGTTCGCGGACGCGGGCGAGCAGCTGGCCGCCGAGAAGGCCCTGGAGTACATGGGGTTGACCGCGGGCAAGCCGCTGCGCGAGATCACCGTCGACACCGTCTTCGTCGGCTCCTGCACCAACGGCCGCATCGAGGACCTGCGCTCCGCCGCGTCCGTCGTCGAGGGCCGCCGGATCGCGGACGGCGTACGGATGCTGGTCGTACCCGGCTCCGTACGGGTCGCGCTCCAGGCCGTCGAGGAGGGCCTGGACAAGGTGTTCACCGAGGCGGGCGCCGAGTGGCGGCACGCGGGCTGCTCGATGTGTCTGGGCATGAACCCCGACCAGCTCAAGCCGAAGGAACGCGCCGCGTCCACCTCCAATCGCAACTTCGAGGGCAGGCAGGGCAAGGGCGGCCGTACGCACCTCGTCTCGCCGCAGGTCGCCGCCGCCACCGCGGTGCTGGGGCGGCTGGCGTCACCGGCCGACCTGTCGACCGGTCCCGGAAATCCGAGCAGCCGCGAGACCGTGGGGGTCTGAGGAACATGGAAGCGTTCACCACGCACACCGGCCGGATCGTCCCGCTGCGGCGCAGCAACGTCGACACCGACCAGATCATCCCCGCGCACTGGCTGAAGAAGGTCACGCGCGACGGCTTCGAGGACGGCCTCTTCGAGGCGTGGCGCAAGGACCCGGAGTTCGTGCTCAACCAGCCGCGGTTCGCGGGCGCCGACGTCCTCGTCGCGGACACCGACTTCGGCACCGGCTCGTCGCGCGAGCACGCCGTGTGGGCGTTGCAGAACTACGGCTTCAAGGCGGTGATCTCGCCCCGCTTCGCGGACATCTTCCGCGGCAACTCCCTGAAGAACGGCCTCCTCACGGTCGTCCTGCCGGACGAGACCGTACGCGCCCTGTGGGAGCTGGCGGAGAGCGACCCGACCGCCGAGGTGACCGTCGACCTCGTCCGCTGCAAGGTCCTCGCGCCGGGCGTCGACGCGGACTTCACCCTGGACGAGAACGCGCGTTGGCGGCTCCTGGAGGGCCTGGACGACATCGGTCTCACCCTGTCGAACGAAGACGCCATCGCTGATTACGAGGCGCGCCGCCCCTCGTTCAAACCGCGGACACAGGCGGCCTGACAAGGGAGTTTCCCGCCACGGAGACGCCGCGCCCCCGGTCCTCGGACAGGGGGCGCGGCGCTTTGTTGGGCGCTCCCGAGGTGACAACTCACCTCAGATGGCACAATCGGTGCATGGAACGCGACGGTCAACTCGATCTCTACGACCGCGTCGCCGCCCGCTTGAAAGACGCACACGCGCGAGTGCGCACGTTGCAAGTCCCGGAGAGCGTACGGGTGGCGCTGACGCGGAAGCTGCTCGTGATCACGGCTGCCGCCAAACACGACCCGGCCGACGCCGTACGGCGTCTGGACCGGCTGATGGCCGACATCGACGAGGAGCGGTTACCCGGCAGACGAGGGGGTCCGGGTGCCGACGGATCTCCTTGCGCGCCGACTTCGTTGCGGCACAAGGGTGATTAGCCCGTTTCGTGTTTGATTTGCGGTATATATCTGCCTACCGTGCGAAAAAGCTTGAACACATTCGTTCCGGCAATGCTCCGAAGGGGAAGACGTGAACAAGGCGCAGCTCGTTGAAGCAATTTCCGATCAGCTCGGTGGACGTCAGCAGGCCGCGGACGCGGTCGACGTCGTACTGGACGCGATTGTCCGCGCGGTGTGCGCGGGCGAGCGGGTGTCGGTCACCGGCTTCGGTTCCTTCGAGAAGGTCGACCGGCCCGCCCGCTACGCGCGCAACCCGCAGACCGGCGAGCGCGTACGGGTCAAGAAGACCTCCGTGCCGCGCTTCCGCGCGGGCCAGGGATTCAAGGACCTGGTCAGCGGCGCGAAGAAGCTCCCGCGGAACGACGTGGCGGTCAAGAAGGCGCCCAAGGGAAGCCTTTCGGGCGGCGGCACGGCCACGAAGAAGGCCGCCACCAAGAAGGCCGCGGCGAAGAAGGCCCCGGCGAAGGCGGTCGCGGCGAAGAAGACCACCGCCAAGAAGACGGTCGCGAAGAAGACCCCCGCCAAGAAGACCACCGCCACGAAGAAGACGGCGGCGAAGAAGACCACCGCGAAGAAGAGCGCGGCGAAGAAGACGACGTCGAAGAAGGCCGCCGCCAAGAAGGCGCCGGCCAAGAAGAGCACCGCCAAGAAGGCGCCCGGCCGGAAGTCGGCGGCGCGCAGCAGGACCGCCAAGAAGACGACCGCCCGCAAGCGTTAGGGCGACGGCCGTACGACACGACGCCGGGCCGGGCTCCCCTCGGGGAGGCCGGCCCGCGGGCGTGTCCGGGCTCTTCGCGAGGGGAGCCCGTCAGAACGTCTGGAGCGTGACGAGCGTGACCCGGCGGCCGTCACCCTCGCCCTCCACCTCGATCCGTACGCGCTGCCCCGGCCGCAGCAGCCGCAGCCCGCCCGCGTCGAACGCCGGGGCGTCGAACGGCAACGGGGTCCCGTCGTCCAGGAGGACGCTGCCGGAACGGGTGTCGGGGTCGTACGTGTACGAGGTCGCCTGCATGGCCAGCAGCGTACGCGCCGCCGCTGCCGCCGAGCAGGCCCCCACTCCCAGCGCGAGCGCCGCCCGCAGGTCGGCCTCCGTGTCGACGTCCTGGCGCGCGCCCGGCACGTCCGCCAGGCCCAGTTCCACGGCGCCGGACGCCAGATGGCGGGCGCGGGAGCCCGGGCCGAAGCGCGGCGCGAGGAGGCGCCCCGGACCCGCGGCCAGCAGCGTCGTGCCGGTGCCCGCGGCGTCCGCGAGGAACGCCCGCGGATGGCCCGCCGCGGCGGCCAGTACCCGCGTCAGCTCCTCGGGCCGCAGCGCGGGCAGGTCCGCGTTGAGCGCCGCGACCGGTGCGCCGGGGGCCACCTCCCGTACGGCCGCGGCCCCGTGGGCGAGCGCCGCGTTCAGGCCGCCCGACGGGACGTCCGGGACGACACGGGCGCCCAGCGCGGCCAGCTCGGCCGCCGCACGCGGATCGTCCGTCACCACCGCCACACCCGCCACGGCGGTCGACGCGACGGCCGCGCTCACCGTGTCCTGGGCGAAGGCGAGGGCGAGGCCCGTACGGCGCGGGTCGTCCGCGTACGCCGCGAGTCGGCTCTTGGCGCGCGCCAGCGGTTTCAGCGGAATGACCAGGCGCCAGCGGGGCGGCGGGAAGCCCGGTGTCTCGTCTTGTCGCATCGGCCCCATTGTCGTCAGCACCCACCGCGCGCCCACGGCACCGGGGTTACGGTGTCCACGACAGCCGAGGTCCGCCGGGAGCGCCGTACGGCTGCGCGCAGCCACCACGCGAGAGGAGATGAGGTCACGGTGTCCCGCCGCAGAATCGGCTTCTGGTACCGCCTCGGAGTGGTAATAGCCAAACCCCCGCTGGTGCTCTTCTTCAAGCGGGACTGGCGCGGAATGGAGCACATTCCGGCCGACGGCGGCTTTCTCGCGGTGATCAATCACAACTCCTATCTCGACCCGTTCTCGTACGCCCACTTCCAGTACAACAGCGGGCGGCTGCCACGCTTCCTGGCGAAGGCGGGTCTCTTCGAGAGCGGCTTCGTCGGGGCGATGATGCGCAACACCGGGCAGATCCCCGTGTACCGCGATTCCGCCGACGCCAACGGCGCTTTCCGCGCCGCCGTACGGGCCGTGCGGGACGGCGAGTGCGTCGCGTTCTACCCCGAGGGCACCCTCACCCGCGACCCGCGGCTGTGGCCGATGGAGGGCAAGACCGGCGCCGCCCGGGTCGCGCTGCTCACCGGGGCGCCGGTGATCCCCGTCGCGCAGTGGGGCGCCCACCGCGCCCTGCCGCCGTACGCGGGCCTCACACGGCTGCGGCTGCTGCCGCGCAGGACGTTGACGGTGAGCGCGGGGCCGCCGGTGGACCTGTCGGCGTTCCAGGTGCCGGAACGCGACGCGGCGGAACGGGACGGCGCCGAGCGGAGCGGCGAGGTGCTGAGCGCCGAGGTGCTGCACGCCGCCACGGACGCCATCATGGACGCGCTCACCCGGCAGCTCGCGGACATCCGCGGCGAGGCCGCGCCTGCCGAAAGGTTCGGCCAACGGGAGCGCGGCGCCGCCGGGGAGCCCGGGGCGCCGGACACGGGGACCACGCCCGCCGGGCGGGCGCAGGACACCGCGCCCACGCGGCGCGAGCAGCGGAACGAACCGGCCGCACAGGCCGACGAACAGGAGAACGCGTGACGCGAGCCGCCGTCTTCGGCACCGGTTCCTGGGGCACCGCCTTCGCGGTGGTACTGGCCGACGCGGGGTGCGAGGTGACGGTGTGGGGCCGTCGACCCGAGATCGTCGACACCCTCAACACCACCCGCGCCAACCCCGACTACCTCCCCGGGGCCCGGCTCCCCGACGGCGTACGGGCCACCGCGGACCCGGCGGAGGCGGCGCGCGGCGCGGAGTTCACGGTGCTCGCCGTCCCCTCGCAGACGCTGCGCGGCAACCTGGAGCGCTGGGTGCCGCTGCTGCACCCCGACACCGTCCTGGTGTCGCTGATGAAGGGCGTGGAACTGGGCACGGCCGAGCGCATGAGCGAGGTCATCGCGGAGGTCACCGGCGCCGGTCCGGACCGCGTCGCCGTCCTCAGCGGCCCCAACCTCGCCAAGGAGATCGCCGCGCGGCAGCCCGCCGCGTCCGTCGTCGCCTGCCGGGACGAGGCGGTGGCGCGGCGGTTGCAGGCGGCGTGCCACACGCCGTACTTCCGCCCGTACACCAACACCGACGTCGTCGGCTGCGAGTTGGGCGGCGCGGTGAAGAACGTCATCGCGCTCGCCGTCGGCATCGCGGACGGCATGGGCCTCGGCGACAACGCGAAGGCGTCGCTGATCACCCGCGGGCTCGCCGAGACCACCCGGCTCGGGCTGGAGATGGGCGCCGACGCGCAGACGTTCGCGGGGCTGGCGGGGATGGGCGACCTGGTCGCCACCTGCTCGTCGCCGCTGTCGCGGAACCACACGTTCGGTACGAACCTGGGCCGCGGGATGACGCTGGAGGAGACCGTCGGGGTGACCCGGCAGACCGCCGAGGGCGTCAAGTCCTGCCAGTCCGTGCTGGACCTGGCGCGGCGGCACGGTGTGGAGATGCCGATCACGGAGACGGTCGTCGGCATCGTCCACGAGGGCACGCCGCCGCTCGTCGCGCTCAAGGAGCTGATGTCGCGCAGCGCGAAGGCGGAGGGCGTCTGAGCCGCCGCGTCCGCTCGCACGGCGCCCGGCCCGTCCGCGTCGCGCCTGACGCGCCGTCAGGAGTACGGCCCCCGTGGTGCGTACGGGCAACGGCCGTACGCGCGGGGCCCACGGTGCGGCGGTGCCGCGCGGCCGGGCGGCGCGGGCCGGAAAACTCCGGCCCGAGGGCTCCCGGACACCCGGGGGCGAAGCGGTAGAGTCTCCGCGATGAGCAGCCACGACCACAGCCACAAGCCCCGCGTCGCCGTCGTCTTCGGCGGCCGCAGCTCCGAGCACGCGATCTCCGTGTTGACCGCCGGTGCCGTGCTGCGCGCCATCGATCGGGAGAGGTACGAGGTGCTGCCCATCGGCATCACCTCGGAGGGCCGTTGGGCGCTGACGGCCGACGCCCCGGAGCGCATGGCCATCGAGGACCGCAGACTGCCGAGCGTGGCCGAGCTGGCCGAGTCCGACACCGGCGGCGTGCTGCTGCCCCTCGACCCGGCCGACCGCGAGATCACCGTCACCGAGCCCGGCCAGGTGCCGAAGGCGCTCGGCGAGGTCGACGTGGTCTTCCCGGTGCTGCACGGCCCGTACGGCGAGGATGGCACGCTCCAGGGCCTGCTGGAGCTGTCGGGCGTGCCCTACGTCGGGGCGGGCGTGCTGGCGTCCGCCGTCGGCATGGACAAGGAGTACATGAAGCGGGTGTTCGCGTCGTTCGGCCTGCCCGTCGGGCCGTACGTCGTGATCCGCCCCCGCGGGTGGGAGCAGGACCCGGGCGCCGTACGCCGGAGGATCGTCGACTTCGCCGGGGAGCACGGCTGGCCGCTGTTCGTGAAGCCGTCGCGGGCCGGTTCGTCCATGGGCATCACCAAGGTCGACGGGCTCGCCGGACTGGACGAGGCCGTCGAGGAGGCCCGCCGCCACGACCCGAAGATCATCGTCGAGTCGCTGCTGCGCGGGCGCGAGATCGAGTGCGGTGTGCTGGAGTTCGAGGACGGGCCGCGCGCGAGCGTGCCCGCCGAGATCCCGCCGGTCCAGGACCACGCGTTCTACGACTTCGAGGCGAAGTACATCGACTCCGCCCGTGGCATCGTCCCCGCCCCCGTGACGCCGGAACAGATGGAGCGCGTACGGGAGTTGGCCGTACGGGCCTTCGACGCGCTGTCCTGCGAGGGGCTCGCGCGCGTGGACTTCTTCCTCGGTGAGGACGGCGAGTTCGTCATCAACGAGATCAACACGATGCCCGGCTTCACCCCCATCTCGATGTACCCGCGGATGTGGGAGGAGACCGGCATCGGCTACGCCGAGCTGGTCGACCGGCTGATCGCGTCGGCACTGCGCCGCGAGACCGGCCTGCGCTGACCGTACGCGCACGCGTACGCCCGCACGTGGCGGCGTCGGCTCCGGGAGGGGCGGGCGCCGTCAGTCGTCGGCGGGGGCGGGCGGGGGAGTGCCGAGCGGCAGCGCGGACCGTACGGCCGCCGCGAGGTCGGTGAGCGCGCCGACCTCGGGCGCGTACGCGTCGGGCACCGTCACCTCCAGGAACGCGGCGCGGTCCGTGGTGGTGAACCGGTAGCCCCCGGCGCGCTGTTCGATGAGCCAGGAGACCCCGTTCACCTCCGCCGCGTCGGACGTGGGGTTGTAATGTTCACTCCCAGGCGTGAGCACCTCGGGCCGCGGCACTCCGCAGCGCAGCCCGATGGTGGGATCGCCCCACGCGGCGGTGAAGTCCGACGCGGGATCGGGCTCCGTACGCTCCTGCCCGTTCACGCGCTCGGGCAGCTTCCCGTGCAGGGCGCGGCAGACCGCGGCGGCCCGCCCGGAGGGGCTGGGGGCCGCCGGTCCCGCACCGCCGTCCGACGGCGAGCAGCCCGCCGCCGCGACCACGACCGCCGTGCAGACGGCGAGCGGAAGCGGGAGCGGCGGGCGTGCCGCGCGGCGGCGTGCGGAACTCACCGAGCGAGCATACGGGGGCGCTACAGATGGACCACGGGGCAGGTCAGGGTGCGGGTGATGCCCTCCACCTGCTGGACCTTGGCGACGACGAGACGCCCGAGGTCGTCCACGGTGTCGGCCTGCGCGCGCACGATCACGTCGTACGGGCCGGTCACGTCCTCCGCCTGCATCACCCCCGGGATCTTGGTGATGAGTTCGGCGACGGTCGAGGCCTTGCCGACCTCGGTCTGGATCAGGATGTACGCCTGTACCACGGAACCTCCAGGGCGGCCACGAGGATCATGGGGGGAAGGGGGACGCTACGGTACCGCGTCCCCGCCCGTGCCGGGGAGACCCGCGGGGGCGGCGGGAACGCCGGGTTGACGATGTCGGATCGTGAAGGGGCTTATCGATGCTGAGTTCTTCCGGGGGACGCTCCCACACCCCCAGCACCGTGGGGGAGTTGGGGGAGTTCGGGCTCATCCGGGAGCTGACCGCCCGGCTCACCACCACGTCCGCGGTACGCGTCGGGCCCGGCGACGACGCGGCGGTGGTGAGCGCGCCCGACCGCCGGGTGGTCGCCAGCACGGACGTCCTCGTCGAGGGGCGGCACTTCCGCCGCGACTGGTCCACCGCGTACGACGTGGGGCGGAAGGCCGCCGCGCAGAACATGGCGGACATCGCGGCGATGGGCGCCGTGCCGACCGCGCTCCTCCTCGGCCTCGTCGTACCGGCCGAACTCGCCGTGAACTGGCCCTCGGAGCTGATGGACGGCATCCGCGACGAGGCGCGGGTCGCCGCCGCCGCGGTCGTCGGCGGCGACGTCGTACGCGGCGACACGATCACCGTGGCGATCACCGCGCTCGGGGACATGCGCAACCAGGAGCCCGTCACGCGCTCCGGCGCGCGCCCCGGCGACGCGGTCGCCGTCACCGGCTGGCTCGGCTGGTCCGCGGCCGGGCACACGGTCCTCTCCCGCGGCTTCCGCTCCCCGCGCGCCTTCGTGGAGGCCCACCGGCGGCCCGAACCGCCGTACCACGCGGGCCCGGCCGCCGCCGCCCTCGGCGCGACGGCCATGACCGACGTGAGCGACGGCCTCGTCGCGGACCTCGGCCACATCGCCGAGTGCAGCAAGGTCCGGATCGACGTGCGTTCCGCCGAACTCGACGTGCCCGCCCAGATGTACGACATCGGCCAGGCTGTCGGCGTCGACCCCCTCCAGTGGGTGCTGACGGGCGGCGAGGACCACGCGATCGTGGCCACCTTCCCGGCCGAGCAGAAGCTCCCCGCGCGCTGGCGCACCATCGGTGAGGTGCTGGCGCCCTCGGCGCTGCCGCACGTCACGGTGGACGGGGCGCCCTGGGACAAGGCCGGGGGCTGGAACCACTTCCGGGACTAGGCGATGTCCGGACTCCCGTACGGGGGCGGCGACTTGGGGCCCGTGACGGTGTCGCGCGGGCGTACGCGCGGGGGCGCGCGCCGGAGGTCCGGAACCGGCGGGCGCGGGGCGCCCGTACGCGCACGCGCGCCGCGCCGTAGATTCGTGCGCATGCCGACACCACCACGTGTGCTGACCGTCGCCGGTTCCGACTCCGGTGGCGGCGCCGGCGTCCAGGCCGACCTCAAGACGATGCTCGCGCTCGGCACGCACGGCATGAGCGTGCTCACGGCGGTCACCGCGCAGAACTCCCTCGGCGTGCAGGGTGCCTGGGAGCTGCCCGCGGAGGCCGTACGGGCGCAGTACCGCAGCGTCGTCGACGACATCGGCACCCAGGCCGTCAAGACCGGGATGCTCTCCTCCGCCGTCCTCGTCGAGACCGTCGCGGAACTCCTCGCGGAGACCGCGGTGCCCGTCGTCGTGGACCCCGTCGGCGTCTCCAAGCACGGCGACGCGCTGCTGGCCGCCGACGCGCTCGACGCCGTACGCGGCCGCCTGCTGCCGCTGGCCACCGTGGCCACTCCCAACCTCGACGAGGTCGCCCAACTCACCGGCGTACGCGTACGGGAGGAGGCGGACCTGCGGCGGGCGGCCGAGGCGGTCCTCGCGTACGGGCCGCGCTGGGCGCTGATCAAGGGCGGCCATCTGCCGCCGTCCGCCGGGCCGTCGGGGAGCGGCGGCGGCGAGGCGGTGGACCTGCTCACGGACGGCACCGAGGAGCACTGGCTGCGCGCGCCCCGGCACGACAACCGGCACACGCACGGCACCGGCTGCACGCTGGCCGCCGCCGTCGCGGCCGGGCTCGCGCACGGGCGGGCGGTGCCGCAGGCGGTGGCGGCGGCGAAGGAGTACGTGACCGGGGCGATCGCCGCGGGCTTCCCGCTGGGCGCGGGCATCGGCCCGGTCGGTCACGGCTGGCGGCTACGGCCCGCCTGAGGGGCGCCGTACGGCGTGCGCCGGGGCGGGGCGTGCGCCGGACTGCGGCGGGTGGGCGCGTGGGCATGCGAAAAGCCGGTCCGCCCGAGGGAGGACCGGCTTCACGGCAGCCAGTGAGGTGGCCGCGCTGACGTCAGCGCGAGACCTTGCCGGCCTTGATGCACGAGGTGCAGGCGTTGAGCCGCTTCGGCGTCCCGCCGACCACGGCACGAACGCGCTGGATGTTCGGGTTCCAGCGGCGCGGGGTGCGGCGGTGCGAGTGGGAAATGCTGTTGCCGAAGCCCGGCCCCTTGCCGCAGACGTCGCAGTTGGCAGCCACGGGATACTCCAAAGACTTCAGATGCGCTTACGGTAAATCCCGGCGTCGCTGGATCATGAGTGACCGGCACAGCCAGGGAGAGGTTCTGCCCGATTCGCACCGGGCAACCGGAGCAGCATACAACGGCCTCTCTCGAACAGCGAAACCAGCATGATCCCCACCCGTCCCAGGAGGACCCACGTGCCGCAACCGCTCGATCCCGCCGCGGTGCGGTCCTGGTGCGCGCTGGCTCTCGACGCGCTCGCGCGGGGGCGCGCGGAGATCGACACGATCAACGTCTTCCCCGTCGCGGACGGCGACACCGGCACCAACATGCACCGCACCGTCGAGGCCGCCGCCACCGCCCTGGAACGCCTGCCCGCCGCGCCCCGTACGGACCGTGCCGGTACGGATGCGGCGGGCGGGGACCGTACGGCCGCCGGGGACCGTACGGCCACCGCGGAGGCCCTCCGCGCCATGGCGCGCGGCGCGTTGGTCGGCGCCTGCGGCAACTCCGGCACGATCCTCGCCCAGTTGCTGCGCGGGATGGCGGAGGCGTACGGCGCGGAGGACGACCCCGGGACGGCGACGGCACCCGCGCGGGACGGTGCGGCGACGGCCGACGCGGAGCTGCTGCGGCGGGCGTTGCGCCGGGCCGCGGAGTCGGCGTACGCGGCGGTGGCCCGCCCGGTGGCGGGCACCATGCTGACCGTCGCGACGGCCGCGGCGGAGTCGGCCGCGCGCGCGGACGGCGACACCGCCGCGGTGGCGCGCGCGGCGTACGCCGGGGCGGGGGAGGCGCTGGCGGCGACGACCGGGCAGCTCGACGTGCTGGCGCGCGCGGGCGTGGTGGACGCGGGCGGGCGCGGCCTGGTGGCGGTGCTCGGCGCGCTGTACGCGGCGCTCGCCGGGGAGGGGCGTCCGCCCGCGCCCACGCGGGCGGACGCACCGGCGCCCGCGCCGGCGGCCGGGGCGCCCACGGGGGGTGAACGGGAGCCGCGCGCGCCGGAGTTCGAGGTGATGTACCTCCTCGACGCCGAGGACGACGCCGTACGCGTCCTCCGCACGCGGCTGGACGCCCTCGGGGACTCGCTGGTCGTCGTCGGCGGCGACGGCCTGTGGAACGTCCACGTGCACACCGGCGACGCGGGCGCCGCCGTCGAGGCGGGCATCGAGGCGGGCCGCCCGCACCGGGTCCGCGTCACCCACCTCGCCGCCGCCCACGGACGACCCGGGCCGGCGCCCGTACCCGCGCCGTGCGCCGCCCCGACCCGTACCGCCCCGGCCCACCCCGCGCCGGACGCCGCCCCGGACGCTCCCGCAGCGCCGCCGCCCCGCGCCGTCGTGGCCGTCGTCGGCGGCGACGGACTCGCCGGGCTGTGCGCCGAGGCGGGCGCGACGGTCGTACGGTCCGGGGGCGGGCCCGGCGGCGTGGACGCCGCCGCCCTCGCCGACGCGGTCCTGCGGACGCGCCCGACCGAGGCCGTCCTCCTCCCCAACGACCCCGACCTCCAGCACACCGCCGCCGACGCCGCCGAACGGCTGCGCGCCGCGGGCGTACGGACCGCCGTGATCCCCACCCGCGCCGCCGTGCAGGGCCTCGCCGCCCTCGCCATGCACGAGCCGGACCGCCGCTTCGACGAGGACGTCGTGGCCATGACCTCCGCCGCCGGTGCCACCCGCTACGGCGAGGTCACCGTCGCGGAACGCCGTTCCTGGACGACCGCGGGCGTCTGCCAGGCCGGGGACGTGCTGGGCCTGGTCGAGGGCGACGTGGCGGTGATCGGCGACGACGTGTCCCGTACGGCGGCGGACGTGCTGGAACGGATGCTCGCCGCGGGCGGCGAACTGGTCACGCTCGTGCTGGGCGCGGACGCGCCGGACGGGCTCGCGGAGGGCCTCCGGGAACGCGTACGCAGCGGGCACCTGGCCGTCGACACCGTCGTCTACGAGGGGCACCAGCGGCCGGGCCGCCTGCTGATCGGCGTCGAGTGACGGCCGTACGCCGCCGGGCAGCGTCCCGTGCCGCGTCGTCGGCGCCACGGTGTCCGAGCCATGGTGTGCAATGGGTGCGTGCCCTCGCTCGACGAACCACTGAAGAAGGTCCTCGGCGGCAACACCGCGAAGGTGATGGCCGACCACCTCGACCTGCACACGGTCGGTGACCTGCTGCACCACTACCCGCGCCGGTACGCCGAGCGCGGTGAGCTGACGCGCCTCGCGGACCTGCCGCCGGACGAGCACGTGACCGTGGTGGCGCGGGTCGCGGACGCCCGCGTGCTCGCGTTCAACCGGGGGCGCGGGCAGCGCCTCGAGGTGACCCTGACCGACGGCAGTGGACGGCTCCAACTGGTCTTCTTCGGTCGCGGCGTGCACGCCCACAAGACGAAGCTGCTGCCCGGCCGCCGCGGCATGTTCGCGGGCAAGGTCGGCACGTTCAACCGGAAGCTCCAGCTCGCCCACCCCGAGTACAAGCTGCTCGACGACGAGACCGGCCAGGAGACCGTCGAGCGGTTCGCGAGCGAGCTGCTGCCGCTCTACCCCGCGTGCAGGCAGTTGGAGTCCTGGAACATCGAGCAGGCCGTCGACACCGTCCTCACCTCCATGGAGGCCACCGGCTGGACCGCGGTGACCGACCCGCTGCCGCGGTCCATGCGCGAGGAACGCGACCTGGTGCCGCTGCCCGACGCGCTGCGCAAGGTGCACCGGCCGCGTACGAAGGCGGACATCGCCGCCGCCCGCGACCGGCTGAAGTGGGACGAGGCGTTCGTCCTCCAGGTCGCCCTCGCCCGCCGCCGCGCCGCCGAGACCGAACTGCCCGCCGTGGCGCGGAAACCGGCCGTGGACGGGCTGCTGGACGCGTTCGACGCGCGGCTGCCGTTCACCCTCACCGACGGCCAACGGCGCGTCACCGACGAGATCTTCACCGACCTCGCCACCGAACACCCCATGCACCGGCTGCTCCAGGGCGAGGTCGGCTCCGGCAAGACGCTCGTCGCGCTGCGCGCCATGCTCGCCGTCGTCGACGCGGGCGGCCAGGCCGCCCTGCTCGCGCCCACCGAGGTGCTGGCCCAGCAGCACCACCGGTCCATCACCGGGCTGATGGGCGAGCTGGCCGAGGGCGGCATGCTGGGCGGCGCGGAGCACGCCACGAAGGTGGTGCTGCTCACCGGCTCGATGGGCGTCGCCGCCCGCAGACAGCCGCTGCTGGACCTGGCGACGGGCGAGGCCGGGATCGTCATCGGCACGCACGCGCTGATCGAGGACAAGGTGCGCTTCCACGACCTGGGGCTGGTCGTGGTGGACGAGCAGCACCGCTTCGGGGTCGAGCAGCGCGACGCGCTGCGCTCCAAGGGCAAGCAGCCGCCGCACCTGCTGGTGATGACGGCGACGCCCATCCCGCGCACCGTCGCCATGACCGTCTTCGGCGACCTGGAGACGTCCGTCCTCGACCAGCTCCCCGCGGGCCGTTCCCCGATCGCCAGCCATCTGGTGCCCGCCGCCGACAAGCCGCACTTCCTGGCCCGCACCTGGGAGCGCGTACGGGAGGAGGCGGAGGCCGGGCACCAGGCGTACGTCGTGTGCCCCCGCATCGGGGACGAGGACGGCGCCGGTACGGGCGACGGCGGTACGGGCGGGGGGGCGCGCGACCCGGAGGACGGCCCGGACGGCGGGAGCGGCCCGGACGCCGACAAACGGCCGCCGCTCGCCGTCCTCGACATCGCCCGCGAGCTGGCGGCGGGCCCGCTGGCCGCGCTCCGCGTCGAACCGCTGCACGGCCGCATGCCGCCGGAGGCGAAGGACGAGGTGATGCGCCGCTTCACGGCCGGTGAGGTGGACGTGCTGGTCGCCACCACCGTGATCGAGGTGGGGGTCGACGTGCCCAACGCCACCGTCATGGTGATCATGGACGCCGACCGGTTCGGCGTCTCCCAACTGCACCAGCTGCGCGGCCGGGTCGGCCGCGGCGCCGCCCCCGGCCTGTGCCTGCTGGTCACGGAGATGCCCGAGGCGGCGCCCGCGCGGACGCGCCTGGGTGCCGTCGCCGGGACGCTCGACGGCTTCGAGCTGTCCCGTATCGACCTGGAACAGCGCCGCGAGGGCGACGTCCTCGGGCAGGCCCAGTCCGGCGTCCGCTCCTCGCTGCGCATGCTGTCGGTCCTCGACGACGAGGACGTCATCGTCGCCGCCCGAGCCGAGGCCACCGCGCTGGTGGCCGACGACCCGGGCCTGACCCGCGTCCCGGAGCTGCGTACGGCGCTGGAAGCGCTGCTGGACAAGGAGCGCGAGGAGTACCTGGACAAGGGCTGACCGGAAGCGGCCCGTAGGGCGCGGGACCCGCCCGCGGGACACGCCATATCGTGGGGGTCCGGCGGCCGTACGGCACCGCCGTATCCGGACGGAGGACCCGAAGCCCATGACCCGCGTGATCGCCGGCGCGGCCGGTGGACGACGGCTGGCGGTGCCGCCGGGCACCGGCACCCGGCCCACCTCGGACCGCGCGCGCGAAGGACTGTTCTCCAGCTGGGAGTCGCAGCTGGGCGGCGCGGGCGGCTGGCGGGGGCTGCGCGTCCTCGACCTGTACGGCGGCTCCGGCGCCGTCGGCCTGGAGGCCCTGTCGCGCGGCGCCGCCCACGTCCTGCTCGTGGAGGCCGACGCCCGCGCGGCCCGCGTCATCCGGGAGAACGTCCGCGCCCTCGGCCTCCCCGGCGCCGAGGTGCGCTCCGCGCGCGCGGAGCAGACCGTACGCGGCACCGCCCCGGACGCCCCGTACGACCTGGTGTTCCTCGACCCGCCCTACGCCGTGCCGGACGACGAGGTGCGCGAGATACTGCTCACACTCCGCTCGGATGGCTGGCTGTCCCGGTCGGCACTCGCCACCGTGGAGCGCAGCACCCGGGGGGGCGAATTCCGCTGGCCGCGAGGCTTCGAGGGACTCCGCTCCCGCCGGTACGGGGAGGGCACCCTCTGGTACGGCCGTACGGTCGCACAGGAGGCGGCCCCCGAGTCATGAAGAGTTCAGAGAGCGAGGAGACGCCAGTGCGTCGCGCGGTCTGTCCCGGTTCCTTCGATCCGATCACCAACGGCCATCTCGACATCATCGGACGCGCCTCCAGGCTGTACGACGAGGTGTACGTCGCCGTGATGATCAACAAGTCCAAGCAGGGACTCTTCACCGTCGACGAACGCATCGACCTGATCCGCGAGGTCACCGGCTCGTACGGGAACGTGCGCGTCGAGTCGTTCCACGGCCTCCTCGTCGACTTCTGCAAGCAGCGCGACATCCCCGCGATCGTCAAGGGCCTGCGGGCCGTCAGCGACTTCGACTACGAACTCCAGATGGCCCAGATGAACATCGGTCTCTCCGGCGTCGAGACGCTGTTCGTACCGACCAACCCGACGTACTCCTTCCTCTCCTCCAGCCTGGTCAAGGAGGTCGCCGCCTGGGGCGGCGACGTCACCCACCTCGTACCGCCGGCCGTGCTGGAGCGGCTGACAGAACGCGTCGCCGCCCGCTGACCGTCCCGGCCCGCCGCATCAGGTGTCGGTGCACGGGCGGCGGGCCGTACAGTCACACCCGTGGACGTACAGCAGAGACTCGACGAGATCGTGGCGACCGTCGACGGCGCCCGCTCGATGCCCATGTCGGCCTCCTGCGTGGTGAACCGGGGCGAACTGCTCGCGATGCTCCAGGAGGTGCGCGACGCCCTGCCCGACTCCCTCGCGCAGGCGCAGGAACTGCTCGGCGGACGCGAGCAGATGGTCGCGGAGGCGCAGCAGGAGGCCCGGCGCATCATCGAGGAGGCGCAGGCCGAGCGCGGCTCCCTGGTCTCCGGCACGGAGGTCGCCCGCCACAGCCAGGGCGAGGCCGACCGCATCCTGGCCGAGGCCCGCCGCGAGGCGGAGGCGATCCGGGCGGAGGCCGACGAGTACGTCGACAGCAAGCTCGCCAACTTCGAGGTCGTGCTGAGCAAGACCGTCGGCTCCGTCGACCGGGGCCGCGAGAAGCTGCTCGGCAGCGGCCGCGGCGCCGACCAGTACGACGAGCAGTACGCGGAGGACGCCCCCGAGCGCACCGCCGACCCGGCCGAGCTGCGGCAGCGCGCGGACGCGTACGTGGACGCGCGCCTCGCCTCCGTCTCCGCCGTGCTCGCCAAGACCCTGGAAGCCGTCGGACGCGGGCGGCAGAAGCTCCTCGGCCACGACCCGGCCGCCGACCTCGGCGCCCACATGGACGCCCAGGACGAGGCCGCGGCCGCCGCCGGACGGCTCCCGCACACCAGCGACGCCGACTACCTCGCCGGACTGGCCGCGGACATGCCCGCGCAGCGCCGGGAGACGCCGGCCCCCGTGCCGCAGCCCGCCGCGCCCCCGGTCCCCCCGCAGCCGGAGCTGCCGCCGCAGCCCGCGGCCGACCCGTACTACGCGCAACCGGCCGCCCAGGGCTACGACCCGCAGACCGGGCAGCACGACCCGTACTACGGGCAGCAGCAGGACGCCTACCAGGACGCGTACTACGCCCAGCAGTTGCAGGCCCAGCAGGACGCCTACTACGCGCAGCAGGCCGGGCAGGGCTACGACCCGCAGGCCCAGCAGTACGACCCGCAGCACCAGCCGCACCAGGACTACGCGCGGCCGTACTTCACGGGCCAGCAGCAGGAGCCGCAGCAGCAGCCCGCCGCGCTCGACGAGACCAGCTTCTTCGACACGAGCATGATCGACCTGGAGCAGGTGCGGCAGTACGAGGAGCGGTACGACCAGGGCCGCTGACGTCCGCGGCGGGTCCCGTACGGCGGTCCGGGCACCGGATTGGGCGAGCGGCGAACCGTCCAGTATCCTGGCGGTTCGGTCGCGGCCAGCTCCGCGATGCGCGCTGCCCGGACAGCGTCCCGGCAGCCATGTGACGCCCGTAGAAAGCAGGAAGCCCTGAACGCCCCCTTGGACCACCGTTCCCCTCTCGTGTTCGACACACGCGAGCTGGGCAGGCGGCCTGGTGCGATGAAGAAGCTTTCCCGCACGGTGCCCGCGCCGAAGGACCTCGGTGTCGAGTTCATCGGGGTTCCGGAGGACGCGACCGTGCAGCTGGAGCTCCGCCTGGAGTCGGTCATGGAAGGTGTGCTCGTCACCGGCACCGGCCGTGCGCCGCTGCGGGGGGAGTGCGTAAGGTGTCTGGAACCGCTCCGGCAGGAATGCGAAGCGGAATTCCAGGAGATGTTCTCCTACCCCGACGCCGACGCCTGGAGCCGCCCCACGGCGGAGCCCGGCGACGACGCCGAGGAGGAGGAGACCCTCTTCCTCGAGGCCGATCTCTTCGACCTCGAGCCCGTGCTGCGGGACGCGGTCGTGCTGTCGCTCCCGCTCCAGCCGGTGTGCCGGGAGGACTGCCCGGGACTGTGCCCCGACTGCGGGGTACGGCTCGCGGACGACCCGGAGCACCGGCACGACGACGCCGTCGACATCCGTTGGGCGGCACTGCAGGAACTCGCCGGGACCATCCCGGACGGCGAGAAGGACGATCAGGCCGGCGCCGCACCCGACGCCGACGAGAAGCAGGAGAAGTAGCCGTGGCTGTTCCGAAGCGGAAGATGTCGCGCAGCAACACGCGCCACCGCCGGTCGCAGTGGAAGGCTGTGGCCCCGAACCTGGTGAAGTGCGAGCGCTGCCAGGAGCCGAGGCTCCAGCACACCGCGTGCCCGAACTGCGGCACCTACAACAAGCGTCAGGTCCTCGAGGTCTGATCGGCGGGTGACACGCTCCATGGCAGACGCCACCACGCCTGGTACGCCGCCTCGCCCCAGCGAGGTCGCACCGACGGCATCGGCGGAACTGGTGGACGCGGCCTCGTCGCACACGTTGCTGGAAGGGCGGCTCGGGTACCAGCTTGAGTCCGCCCTTCTGGTGCGTGCGCTGACGCATCGCTCGTTCGCGTACGAGAACGGCGGGCTGCCCACCAACGAGCGGCTGGAATTCCTCGGGGACTCCGTCCTCGGTCTGGTCGTCACCGACACGCTCTACCGCATCCACCCCGACCTGCCCGAGGGGCAGCTCGCCAAGTTGCGCGCCGCGGTCGTCAACTCGCGTGCCCTCGCCGAGGTCGCGCGCGGACTCGACCTGGGCGCGTTCATCCGGCTCGGCCGGGGCGAGGAGGGGACCGGTGGCCGTGACAAGGCGTCGATCCTCGCGGACACGCTGGAAGCGGTGATCGGCGCGGTCTACCTCGACCAGGGCCTGGACGCCGCCTCCGAGCTGGTGCACCGGCTCTTCGACCCGCTCATCGAGAAGTCGTCCAGCCTGGGCGCCGGCCTGGACTGGAAGACCAGCCTCCAGGAGCTGACGGCGGCCGAGACCCTGGGCGTGCCCGAGTACGTGGTCACCGAGACCGGTCCGGACCACGAGAAGGTCTTCACTGCTGCCGCCCGCGTCGGTGGTGTCTCGTACGGCACCGGCACCGGCCGTAGCAAGAAGGAAGCCGAGCAGCAGGCGGCCGAGGCGGCGTACCGCGGCATCCGCGCGGAGGCCGCCAAGGCGTCGGACACGTCCGGCCCCGGCGGGGCCGACGGCGACTCCGCCGACACCGTCGACGCGTAGCCGCCCATGCCCGAGCTGCCCGAGGTGGAAGTGGTCCGGCGGGGTCTGGAGCGCTGGGTCAGCGGCCGTACGGTCGGCCGGGTGGAGGTGCTGCACCCGCGGGCCGTACGCCGGCACACCGCCGGGGCCGCGGACTTCGCCGCCGGGCTGGCCGGGCACGCGTTCGGTCCGGCGCGGCGGCGTGGCAAGTACCTGTGGCTGCCGCTCGCCGACACCGGCACGTCCGTCTTGGCGCACCTGGGCATGAGCGGGCAGCTGCTCGTCCAGCCCGGGTCCGCTCCGGACGAGAAGCACCTGCGGATCAGGATCGCCTTCGACGACGCGCTCGGCACCGAGCTGCGCTTCGTCGACCAGCGCACCTTCGGCGGCCTCTCGTCGCACCCGGAGAGCCCCGGGAGCGACGAGGCGCTGCCCGACGTGATCGGCCACATCGCGCGGGACCCGCTGGACCCGGCCTTCGACGAGGCCGCGTTCCACACCGCGCTGCGCCGCCGCCGTACGACGCTGAAGCGGGCGCTCCTCGACCAGTCGCTGATCAGCGGCGTCGGCAACATCTACGCCGACGAGGCGCTGTGGCGCGCCCGACTCCACTACGACCGCCCGACGGCCGGGCTCACCCCCGCCCGTAGCACCGAACTGCTGGGCCACGTCCGGGACGTGATGTCGGCGGCGCTGGCCGTCGGCGGCACCAGCTTCGACAGCCTGTACGTGAACGTGAACGGCGAGTCGGGCTACTTCTCCCGCTCCCTGGACGCGTACGGGCGCGAGGACGAGCCCTGCCGCCGGTGCGGCACGCCGATGCGCCGCCGCCCGTGGATGAACCGCTCCAGTTACTTCTGTCCGCGCTGCCAGCGGCCGTTCAGAAGCCGAAGTTCTGGGTCCACCACGGACCGCCCTCCGCGAAGTGGGCTCCCACGCCCATCGTCCGGTAGTCGCAGTTGAGGATGTTCGCGCGGTGGCCCGGGCTGTCCATCCAGGAGTCCATCACCGACTGGGCGTTGGCCTGACCGCGTGCGATGTTCTCGCCGCCGAGGTTGGTGATCCCGGCCTCCTTGGCGCGGTCCCAGGGGCTCTTTCCGTCAGGTGTCTCGTGGGAGAAGAAGCCGCGTACGGCCATGTCCAGGCTGTAGGCCCCGGCGAACTCCGCGAGCTTCGGGTCGGACGTCACCGGCTGGCAACCCGCCTGGGCGCGCTCCTGGTTGACGAGCTTGACCACCTGGGCCTCGGCCGCCGACTCCTCGCCGCTGCCGCCGGACGACGGGTCCGACTGGGGCGTACCGGTGCTCGTCGGCTTCCCCTGGCCACCGCCGCCGCCGGGGCCCCGGTCGTCGTCGGCCCGGCCGCCGCTCGGCTTGCTCGTCTCGCGGGTCGGGGTGGGGGCGGCGGACGACTTGCGTTCCTTCGGCTTCTCGGAGGGCTTCGCGGACGGTGACTTCTTCCGCTTCGCCTCCTCGCTGGGCGTTCCGGAGGCGGACGCGGACGGGGTCCGCGACACCGGGGCGCTCTGCGTCGCGAGGTCCGAGGGGCCGCCCGCGCGTACGCGTTCGGCGGGGTCGCGGGAGTCACCGACGGTGTATCCGCCGCCGGGCCCCGGTATCAGTCCGGAGGCGACAGCCACGGCGCCCATCGCGACCGCCGCCGACGCGCCGAGCAGTCCGGTGCGTACGGGTGCCGCTGCCCGCCTGCGGTGCGCGCGGTGTCGACCGGCCTCCGGCAGGTAGACGAGAGGCTCGGAAGGTGCGGGGGTGGCTCGGCGATGGCGGCCCATCTCGGCATTCCTCACATGCTCGACAGCGGAGTGATTCACCCGTGCGAGTGATTCCGGTTGACGCCGGAGACTACGGCATGGAGAGGTGGCCCGACCCTCCGGTTGAGAAATTGTCCCGATAGTGTGCATGTCATGTGTGCGAGTACGCGTCCCGACGCCGCCGACGACCCCGACCAGCCCGTCCGGTTGACCGCGTGGGTGCGCGGCCGGGTGCAGGGCGTCGGCTTCCGCTGGTTCACCCGCGCCACGGCGCTGCGGGTGGGCGGGATCGAGGGGTTCGCCGTGAACCTGCGGGACGGGAGGGTGCAGATCGTGGCCGAGGGGAGCCGGGCGCGGTGTGACGTACTCCTCGATTGGCTCCGTACGGGCGACACCCCGGGGCGGGTCGACGGCGTCACGGAGATCTGGGACGAGCCGCGCGGAGGCTACGACGGGTTCGCCATCCGGTGATCGTCCGGAGGCCCTCCCGTGAAGGGGGTGCTGGTCAGCCGGTATGTGGATACTGGTTGCCAATTCTCGCCGCCCGTGCAAGGCTGCCGTCACAAGTGATCTACGCCCCCCTCCGGCGGGCGGCCGCATCCGGCGCCACGAGGCGCCGTCGAGGCAGGGCCGCGCGGGCTACCGGGGCGTGATCGTGTTGACCGTCCATCCGTTTGGTGAGACGCTTCTAGTACCCCGCGCACCTCTAAGGTCTGCTCTCTGAGAACCGCATGTGGAGCAGTCACCGAGGGTGCGAATCCCTCACGACCCACACCGTTACGGTCGGTCACTCATTGTGGAGGACCATCCATCATGGCAAAGGCGCTTCTCGGTTACGTCGGCGGCTCCGACCCCCGAGTTCTCGTCGAGATGCGACGGCTTCAGCAGCGCGTGCAGGACCTCGAATCCGAGCTGGTTCGGATGCAGTCCGAGAACGACGCGCTGTCGGCTGCCGCGGCACGGCACAGCGACTCGTTGCTGGACAGCATCGACGTACCCACGGCAGAGCCTGCTCTCACCTGACCTCGCCCCACAAGGGACGGTCGGGCGTTCGCGACGCCAACCGCTTCGGCACATCAAGGGACGCTCCGGCGTCCCTTTCGTCGTTTCCCCCTGCCGCCCGCCTTCGCCCGGAGGCCGTCCTCGCGTTGCTTACCGTCTGATGTGCCCGGCACTCTCCGTGTCAAAACCCCGAAGATGATCCGGCGCGCGCTTACCGGCCAGCGCGGGGACGGCGGCCTGACGGCGACGCGCGGTAGAGTCCGACGGCGTGCATCTCAAGAGCCTGACCCTGCGCGGGTTCAAGTCCTTCGCCTCCGCCACCACGCTGCGCTTCGAGCCCGGCATCACGTGCGTGGTCGGCCCCAACGGCTCCGGCAAGTCGAACGTGGTCGACGCCCTGTCGTGGGTGATGGGCGAGCAGGGTGCCAAGTCGCTGCGCGGCGGCAAGATGGAGGACGTCATCTTCGCCGGTACGACGGGCCGCCCGCCCCTCGGCCGCGCCGAGGTGTCGCTGACGATCGACAACGCGGACGGCGCGCTGCCCATCGACTACGCCGAAGTCACCCTCACCCGCATCATGTTCCGCAACGGCGGCAGTGAGTACCAGCTCAACGGCGACACCTGCCGCCTGCTCGACATCCAGGAGCTGCTGTCCGACTCCGGCATCGGCCGCGAGATGCACGTCATCGTCGGCCAGGGCCAGTTGGACTCCGTCCTGCACGCCGACCCCACCGGCCGCCGCGCGTTCATCGAGGAGGCGGCGGGCGTACTCAAGCACCGCAAGCGCAAGGAGAAGGCGCTGCGGAAGCTGGACGCGATGCAGGCGAACCTCGCGCGCGTACAGGACCTGACCGACGAACTGCGCCGCCAGCTCAAGCCGTTGGGCCGCCAGGCCGCCGTCGCCCGCCGGGCGCAGGTCATCCAGGCCGACCTGCGCGACGCGCGGCTGCGGCTCGTCGCCGACGACCTGGTGTCGCTGCGGGAGGCGCTGCGGACCGAGGTCGCGGACGAGGCGGCGCTGAAGGAGCGCAAGGAGGCCGCCGAGGCCCGGCTGAAGGAGGCGCTGCGCCGCGAGGCCGAACTGGAGCAGCAAGTGCGGACGTTGGCACCGCGGCTCCAGCGCGCGCAGCAGACGTGGTACGAGCTGTCGCAGCTCGCGGAGCGCGTACGCGGCACCGTCAGCCTCGCGGACGCCCGGGTCAAGAGCGCGTCGGCCCGGCCCGAGGAGGAGCGGCGCGGGCGCGATCCGGAGGACATGGAACGGGAAGCGGCGCGCGTACGGGAGCAGGAGGCCGAGTTGGAGGCCGCCATCGAGGCGGCCACCCGGGCCCTGGACGACACCGTGTCCCACCGCGCCGAGCTGGAACGCCGGTTGGAGGACGAGGAGCGCCGCCTCCGGGACGCGGCCCGCGCCGAGGCGGAGCGCCGGGAGAGCCTGGCGCGGTTGCAGGGCAAGGCCAACGCCGCGCGCGGCCGGGCCTCTTCGGCGCAGGCCGAGATCGACCGGCTGGCCGCGAGCCGCGCGGACGCGGAGGGGCGCGCGGCGACCGCGCAGCAGGAGTACGAGGCGCTGCGGGCCGAGGTCGACGGGCTCGACGCGGGGGACGAGGCGCTGGCCGGGCGGCACGACGCCGCCAAGGCCGCGCTGGCCGACGCGGAACGGGCCCTGGCCGCCGCGGGCGAGGCGGCCACCACCGCCGAGCGGGAGCGGGCCGCCACCTCCGCGCGGCACGACGCGCTCGCCCTCGGTCTGCGCCGCAAGGACGGCACGGGCGCCCTCCTCGGCGCCCGCGACCAGCTCACCGGCCTGCTCGGCCCGGCCGCCGAACTCCTCACCGTGGCGCCGGGGTACGAGGTCCCCGTCGCCGCCGCGCTCGGCGCCGCCGCCGACGCGCTCGCCGTCGCGGACACCGGTACCGCCGCCGACGCGCTCCGCCTCCTGCGCAAGCAGGACGGCGGCCGCGCGGCCCTGCTGCTCGGCGCGCCCGAGGACGCCGTGGCGGCGGACGGGCGGCCGGAACGGGCGGAAGCGGGCGCCCCATCGGACCGTACGGGCGACCGCCGCACCGCCGCCGGGCTCGTCACCGGGCCCGCGCACCTGATGCCCGCCGTACGGCGGCTGCTGCGCGACGTCGTGGTCGTCGGCACCCTGGAGGACGCGGAGCGGCTTCTCGCCGCGGAGCCCGGTTCGGTGGCGGTCACCGCCGAAGGGGACCTGCTCGGCGTCCACTTCGCGCAGGGCGGCTCCGCCGGCGCGCCCAGCATGCTGGAGGCGCAGGCAGCCGTCGACGAGGCGGCGGCGGAGCTGGAGGAGCTGGCCACGCGCTGCGCCGACACCGCGCGGGACCGCGTACGGGCCAAGGAGCAGCGGGGCGAGGCGGCCGCGCTGGTCGAGGAGTTGGGCGCGCGGCGCAGCGCGGCGGACCGGGAGAAGTCGAAGGTCGCGGGGGAGCTGGGCCGCCTCGGCGGCCAGGCGCGGGCCGCCGCGGGCGAGGTGGAGCGCTCGGCGGCGGCGGTCACGCGGGCGCGGGAGGCGCTCGTACGGGCCACGGAGGAGGCCGAGGAGCTGGCCGAACGGCTCGCCGTGGCCGAGGAGGCGCAGGAGGAGGAGGTCGAGCCGGACACCGGCGTACGGGACCGGCTCGCGGCCGACGGCGCCAACGCCCGGCAGACGGAGATGGAGGCGCGGCTCCAGGTCCGTACGCACGAGGAGCGTGCCAAGGGCCTCGCCGGGCGGGCGGATTCGCTGGACCGGGGGGCGCGCGCCGAACGCGAGGCGCGGGCGCGCGCCGAGCGCCGCCGCGCCCGTATGCGCCACGAGGCGGAGGTCGCGGCGGCGGTGGCGCACGGTACGCGGCAGCTGCTCGCGCACGTCGAGGCGTCGTTGGCGCGGGCGCAGGAGGAGCGGGAGCGGGCCGAGGAGGCGAAGACCGAGCGGGAACGGGCGCTGGTCGTGGAGCGCGACGAGGGGCGCGCGTTGAAGGAGGAGCTGGACAAGCTCACCGACTCGGTCCACCGCGGCGAGGTGCTGGGCGCCGAGAAGCGGATGCGGATCGAGCAGTTGGAGACGAAGGCGCTGGAGGAGCTGGGCGTCGAACCCGCCGGTCTGATCGGCGAGTACGGCCCGGACCAGCCGGTGCCGCCGTCCCCGCCCGCGGAGGGCGAGGAGCTGCCGGAGGACCCGCAACATCCGCGCAACCTGCCGGTCCCGTTCGTACGGGCCGAACAGGAGCGGCGGCTGAAGGCGGCGGAACGGGCGTACCAGAAGCTGGGGAAGATCAACCCGTTGGCGCTGGAGGAGTTCGCGGCGCTGGAGGAGCGGCACCAGTTCCTCAGCGAGCAGTTGGAGGACCTCAAGAAGACGCGGGCCGACCTCCTCCAGGTGGTGAAGGAGGTCGACGAGCGGGTCGAGCAGGTCTTCACGCAGGCGTACCACGACACGGCGCGCGAGTTCGAGGGCGTCTTCTCGCGGCTGTTCCCCGGGGGCGAGGGCAGGCTCGTCCTGACCGACCCGGACGACATGCTGGCCACCGGCGTCGACGTGGAGGCCCGTCCGCCGGGCAAGAAGGTGAAACGGCTGTCGCTGCTCTCGGGCGGCGAGCGGTCGTTGACGGCGGTGGCGCTGCTGGTGTCGATCTTCAAGGCGCGGCCGAGCCCGTTCTACGTGATGGACGAGGTCGAGGCGGCGCTGGACGACACCAACCTCCAGCGGCTGATCCGGATCATGGAGGAGCTGAAGGACAGCTCCCAGCTGATCGTCATCACGCACCAGAAGCGGACGATGGAGGTCGGGGACGCGCTCTACGGCGTGTCCATGCAGGGCGACGGCGTCTCGAAGGTCATCAGCCAGCGGCTGGGCTGAGCGACGCGGTCACGTCCGCTGCACCGAACCGACATCACTTCACGGCATCAACACAACGTCTGCTCCCCGTACGGGAGTCCGGCTCCGGGCGGTCCTGGTGCGACTATTGACTTCGACACTTGAACGAATAAGGTCTGTCGGGTCGCTCTTACCTTCAACTGGTGACAAGCGGGCCTCCCGTGGTGCCGCACGTCCACCGGGCGGAGGTGACACGTCCCCCACCCCGGCGACGATGCCGGGCACCGCAGGAGCACCCCTTGACCAGCACCGCACCCCCGGACCCGGAGGCCGCGCGCGCCGCCCGGCCGCAGCAGCTCCGCCACGTCGTCTTCATCACCGCCGCGGCCGCCATGGGCGGCTTCCTCTTCGGCTACGACAGCTCCGTCATCAACGGCGCCGTCGAGGCCATCCGGCACCGGTACGACATCGGCTCGGAAGCCCTCGCCCAGGTGATCGCCGCCGCCCTGATCGGCTGCGCCATCGGCGCCGCGACGGCCGGACGCCTCGCCGACCGCGTCGGCCGCATCCGCGTCATGCAGCTCGCCTCCGTCATCTTCACCTTCAGCGCCGTCGGCTCGGCCGTCCCCTTCTCCCTCTGGGACCTCGCCCTGTGGCGCGTCGTCGGCGGCATCGCCATCGGCATGGCGTCGGTGATCGCCCCCGCGTACATCGCGGAGGTCGCGCCCCCCGCGTACCGCGGCCGCCTCGCCTCCTTCCAGCAGGCCGCCATCGTCATCGGCATCGCCGTCTCACAGCTGGTGAACTGGGGCATCCTCCACCTCGCGGACGGCGACCAGCGCGGCACCATCGCCGGGCTGGAGGCCTGGCAGTGGATGCTCGGCGTGATGGTCGTGCCCGCCGTGCTGTACGGGCTGCTGTCCTTCGCCATCCCCGAATCGCCCCGTTACCTCATCGCGGTGGGCCGCACCGACGAGGCCAAGCAGGTGCTCGCCCAGGTCGAGGGGACGGACCACGACCCCGACGAGCGCGTCGCGGAGATCGAGCGCGCGCTGGACAGCGAGCACAAGCCGACGCTGAAGGACCTCGCGAGCAGCCGCTACGGCCTGCTGCCGGTCGTCTGGATCGGCATCGGCCTCTCCGTCTTCCAGCAGCTCGTCGGCATCAACGTGATCTTCTACTACAGCTCGTCGCTGTGGCAGTCCGTCGGCGTCGACCCGTCCGGCTCGTTCTTCTACAGCTTCACGACGTCGATCATCAACATCGTCGGCACCGTGATCGCCGTCCTCCTCGTGGACCGGATCGGCCGCAGGCCCCTCGTCCTCGCCGGTTCCGCGGGCATGGCCGTCTCGCTGGGTCTCGCCGCGTGGGCCTTCTCGTACAAGTCCGGTACGGGCACCGACATCGAGCTGCCCGAACTCCAGGGGAACGTGGCGCTCGTCTCCGCCCACGCCTTCGTCCTCTTCTTCGCGCTCTCGTGGGGCGTGGTCGTGTGGGTGCTGCTGGGCGAGATGTTCCCGAACCGCATCCGGGCGGCCGCGCTCGGCGTCGCCGCCGCCGCGCAGTGGGTCGCCAACTGGCTGGTCACCGTGAGCTTCCCGAGCCTGTCCGACTGGAACCTCTCGGGCGCGTACGTGATCTACACGGTCTTCGCCCTGCTCTCGATCCCGTTCATCCTGAAATGGGTGCCGGAGACCAAGGGCAAGGCGTTGGAGGAGATGGGCTGACTCCCCGCCGCCCACTCCTCGCACGGATACTGCCCCGGCTCGACCCGAGCCGGGGCAGTACGCGCGCCCGGCACTGGAATACTGGGCCGCGTTATGGACATCGTCATCCTTGCTGTAGTCATCGCCGTGGCCGCGTTCCTCGGGATCTGCGCGCTCGTGATCACCGGTCGCAGGAAGAAGACCCGGGAATCGCGCGCCGCGGCCACGCCCGCCGCCACGACCACCGCGCCCCCCGCCGAACCGCAGGTCGGCGAGGACGCGGATACCGCGCTGGAGGAGCCGCGCAGAACGATCGAAGAGGTCGATCTGCCGGACACCACGACCGCACCCGCCCCCGCCGCACCCGAGATCGAGGTGCCGGAGCCCGCGGCCGGTCGCCTCGTACGGCTCCGCGCGCGGCTCTCGCGCTCGCAGAACTCGCTGGGCAAGGGCCTGCTGACGCTGCTCTCCCGGGAACGTCTGGACGACGAGACGTGGGAGGAGGTCGAGGACATCCTGCTCACCGCCGACGTCGGCGTCGCCCCCACCGAGGAGCTGGTGACGGCGCTGCGCGAGCGGGTACGGGTGCTCGGCACGCGTACGCCGGACGAGTTGCGCACCCTCCTGCGCGAGGAGCTGCTCACGCTCGTCGGGCCCGACCTCGACCGCACCGTGCACACCGAGACCCGCGGCGCCGAGGACCGGCCCGGGGTCGTGCTCGTCGTCGGTGTCAACGGCACCGGCAAGACCACCACCACCGGCAAGCTCGGCCGCGTCCTCGTGGCCGACGGCAGGTCCGTGGTCCTCGGCGCCGCCGACACCTTCCGCGCCGCCGCCGCCGACCAGCTCCAGACCTGGGGCGAGCGGGTGGGCGCCCGTACGGTGCGCGGCCCCGAGGGCGGCGACCCGGCCTCGGTCGCGTTCGACGCGGTCAAGGAGGGTACGGAGGCGGGTGCCGACGTCGTCCTCATCGACACCGCGGGCCGCCTGCACACCAAGACCGGGCTCATGGACGAGCTGGGCAAGGTCAAGCGCGTCGTGGAGAAGCACGGCCCGGTCGACGAGGTGCTGCTGGTCCTGGACGCCACCACCGGGCAGAACGGCCTGGTCCAGGCGCGGGTGTTCGCGGAGGTCGTGGACATCACCGGAATCGTGCTGACGAAGCTCGACGGCACCGCCAAGGGCGGCATCGTCGTGGCCGTGCAGCGTGAACTGGGCGTGCCCGTCAAGCTGGTGGGCCTCGGTGAGGGCGCGGACGACCTGGCGCCGTTCGAGCCGCAGGCGTTCGTGGACGCGCTGATCGACGACGAGTGAGCGACTTACGAAGCGCGCGCGTACGGCGTGCGCACGCGCCACCGGCGTACGGACGACGGGCGGCGGGGCGGCCTACGGGCCCCCTCCCGCGCGTCGGCGCCGTACGGGGGTCAGGCCGCCGAACGGTGGCAGACGTACGCGAGCGTGCCCAACAGCAGCCTGGCCTCCGGCGGGTGGGCCGCCCCGGCCGGGGTCGGCGGGCGCAGCCAGTGCACCGGGCCGAGACCGCCGAGGTCGGACGGCGGCGCCGTGATGTGGTCGCCGGGACCGAGGCAGCGCAGGTCGAGGCAGGAGTCGTCCCAGCCCATGCGGTAGAGCAGCCGGGGGAGTTCGGCGGCGGCGCCCGGCGCCACCAGGAACCACGCCCGGCCGTGCGGGGTGGCCGCGACGGGCCCCAGCGGCAGGCCCATGCGTTCCATCCGGCCGAGCGCGTGCCGCCCGGCGGCCTCGGGCACCTCGATCACGTCGAAGGTGCGGCCGACCGGCAGCAGCAGCGCGGCACCCGGCACACGCGCCCAGGCCTCGGTGGCCTCGCCGAGGGTGGCGCCCGCGGGCACCTCCAGCGCCGGGTCCAGCGGGTGGGCGCCGGGGGAGGCGCAGCGGTCCGCGCCGCACGAGCATCTCGTACGCCCTCCGGTGCGCGCCGCGCGTGCGCCGGGCACGACGGCCCAGCCCCACAACCCGGCGTACTCCGCGACTGCCGTGTGCTCCGACGCCCGGCTGCGGCGCCGGGACCCCGGGCGCAGCTCGCGCAGGTCCCGGATGTCCCGGATGCCACTGCCGAGGGCGCCGATCGTGAACCCCATGTTCCCTCCAACGGGTCCCGCGTGCCGATGGTTACGACGGGACTGCGGACCGTGACCGACGCGGGTCAGGCGTATCGGCTCGTCCCCGGTGTCAAGTCAATCGTGGGACGCGACGGAAAGGTTCATCCGATGGGGTGGCGAATGGTGGCGATTGTTCAAACGCCGTCGCGGGGGCGGTGACCGTGGGGTTACTTTCGGTACACACAGCGGCGAGAAGCCCAGTGCACGCGTACGCCGGGGGGACGGCGCGGGGCGGGGCCGGATGGGGGCGTCACGCGTGAGCGGCAACGGCGACAGCGGTGTCGGCGCGCCCGAGAAGCGCCCGAACGAGCAGCTGGGTTCGTGGTTCGTCCGGAGCGGATGGTCGAAGGGCGAGCTGGCCCGGCAGGTGAACCGGCGGGCGCGCCAGCTCGGCGCCCACCACGTCAGCACGGACACCTCGCGCGTACGGCGCTGGCTGGACGGCGAGCAGCCGCGCGAGCCCATACCGCGCATCCTGTCGGAGCTGTTCTCGGAGCGCTTCGGCTGCGTCGTCGCCGTCGAGGACCTGGGGCTGCGCCCGGCGCGCACCTCCCCGGCGGCCTCCGGCGTGGACCTGCCCTGGGCGGGGCCGCAGACGGTGACGCTGATCAGCGAGTTCTCGCGCAGCGACCTGATGCTGGGGCGCCGCGGCTTCCTCGGCACCTCCCTGACCATGGCCGCCGGGCAGGCGCTGATCGAGCCCATGCAGCGCTGGCTGGTGCCCACCCCGACGGCCCCCGTCGCGCCGGACGCCGCTCCCGCCCCGCCCACGGACCCCGGCGCCGTGCCGCCCGCCCCCGCGTCGGGCCCGCCGCCCGGGGTGGAGACGGCCGCGCCGTTCCCGACCCGGGACGCGGGGCCGCGCGCCGGCGGGAACGCGGGCGGCGCGCGACGTACGGCCCGGCTGTCCGTACCGGAGCTGGAGCTGCTGGAGCAGACCACCGTGATGTTCCGCCGCTGGGACGCGGCGTGCGGCGGCGGCCTGCGCCGCAAGGCCGTCGTCGGGCAGCTGCACGAGGTGACGGAGCTGCTCCAGGACAGCCACTCCGCGGAGATCACCCGCCGCCTCTTCGGCGTGACCGCCGAACTGGCCGAGCTGGCGGGCTGGATGACGTACGACATCGGCATGCAGCCCACCGCGCAGAAGTACTTCGTGCTGGCGCTGCACGCGGCGAAGGAGGCCGGGGACCGGCCGCTCGGCTCGTACGTGCTCTCGGACATGAGCCGCCAGATGATCCATCTCGGCCGCCCCGAGGACGCGTTGGAGCTGATCCACCTCGCGCAGTACGGCAGCCGCGAGGGCGCCACCGCCCGTACGCAGGCGATGCTGCACGCGGTGGAGGCGCGGGCGTACGCGAACATGGGCCAGCCCGGCAAGTGCAAGCGGGCCGTACGGATGGCAGAGGACACCTTCGAGGACATCGACGGCTTCGCCCCGGAGCCGGACTGGATCCGCTTCTTCTCCGCCGCCGAACTGCACGCGGAGAACGCCCACTCGTACCGCGACCTGGCGTACTCCGCGGGCCGCAGCCCCACGTACGCCTCGCTGGCGGAGCCCGCGATGGAGCGCGCCATCGAGCTGTACCGGCGGGAGGTGGCCGAGTCGGCGGCGGAGGGTGGCGGCCACCAGCGGTCGTACGCGCTGAACCTCATCGGCATGGCCAGCGTGCACCTCCTCCAGAAGGACCCGGAGCGGTGCGCCTCACGTGCGTCGGAGGCGATGGACGTGGCCCGACGGCTGCGCTCGGAGCGGGTCAACAACCGCATCCGCCGGACGGCGGCGACGGCGGCCCGCGACTTCGGGCAGGTGCCCGCGGTGGCGCGGCTGACCGAGCGGCTCAGCCGTGAGCTGCCCGACGAGGAGGACTCCGCGCTGGCGGGCTGAGGGGCCCGCGAGCGTTCGTTCACCGAGGCGTAACAACGTCCGCGCGTTCGTCACCGCGGCGAAACGCCCCTCGGCGCCCGTGGAAACGGGGGCTCGGGATTCTGTGGCGCATTCCGGCCCATCAGATCCTGCCCCGGGCGGGTCTCCGACTCCGAGGGAGACGTCACATTGAACGGCGCGGACACCGCCTTCGTACTGATCAGCGCAGCGCTGGTCATGGTGATGACGCCCGGCCTCGCCTTCTTCTACGGCGGCATGGTCCGGGTCAAGAGCGCACTCAACATGCTCATGATGTCCTTCGTCTCGCTGGGCATCGTCAGCGTCCTGTGGGTGCTGTACGGCTACTCGCTCGCCTTCGGCTCCGACAACGGCGGAGTCATCGGCAACTTCGACCACATCGGCCTCAAGGGCATCGACGCCACCACGCTGACCGGCGGTGACGAGGGCATCCCCGTCTTCGCGTTCGTCACGTTCCAGCTGATGTTCGCCGTCCTGACGCCCGCCCTGATGAGCGGGGCGCTCGCGGACCGGGTGAAGTTCAGCTCCTGGGCGCTGTTCATCACGCTCTGGGTGACCTTCGTGTACTTCCCCGTCGCGCACTGGGTGTGGGCCGAGGGCGGCTGGCTGTTCGAGCTGGAGGTCATCGACTTCGCGGGCGGCACCGCCGTCCACATCAACGCGGGTGTCGGCGCCCTCGCCGCCGTCCTCGTCGTCGGCCGCCGCATCGGCTTCCGCAAGGACGTGATGCGCCCGCACAGCCTGCCGCTGGTGATGCTCGGCACGGCGCTGCTGTGGTTCGGCTGGTTCGGCTTCAACGCGGGCTCCGCCCTCGCCGCCGACGGCACCGCCGCCACCATGGCGCTCAACACGCAGGTCGCCACCGGCGCCGCGATGCTCGGCTGGCTCGCGTACGAACGCGTACGGCACGGCGCGTTCACCACCCTCGGCGCCGCGTCCGGCGCGGTCGCCGGACTGGTCGCGATCACGCCGTCCGGCGCGCACGTCAACGCCATGGGCGCCGTCCTGATCGGCGTCGTCGCGGGGGCCCTCTGCTCCTGGGCGGTCAGCCTCAAGTTCAAGCTGGGCTACGACGACTCGCTCGACGTGGTCGGCGTGCACCTCGTCGGCGGTGTCGTGGGCACCCTGCTCGTCGGCGTCCTCGCCGTCGACGGGGTGGGCGGCGCCGGGCAGTTGGGGAAGCAGGCGGTGGGCGCGTTCTCGGTGATGGCGTTCTCGTTCGTGGTCTCCTGGCTGCTGGCCCGGCTCGTCCAGGCCACCGTCGGCTTCCGCGCCGGGGAGGACGAGGAGGTGACCGGCCTCGACCAGGCGTTCCACGCGGAGACGGCGTACGACTCCAGCGCCTCCGGCGGCTCGTCCGCCACCCGCGGCACGGGCACGGTGGGTGTCACGGGGGCGGCGGGGACCACGGGTACGAAGACCAGGAAGGTGGAAGCGTGAAGCTCATCACGGCGGTGATTAAGCCGCACCGGCTCGACGAGGTCAAGGAAGCGCTCCAGGCGTTCGGCGTGCAGGGCCTCACGGTGACCGAGGCGAGCGGCTACGGGCGGCAGCGCGGCCACACCGAGGTCTACCGGGGCGCGGAGTACACCGTCGACCTCGTACCCAAGGTGCGCATCGAGGTCCTCGTCGAGGACGAGGACGCGGAGCAGCTGATCGAGGTGGTCGTCAAGGCGTCCCGCACCGGCAAGATCGGCGACGGCAAGGTGTGGAGCCTGCCGGTCGACACGGCCGTACGGGTCCGGACGGGCGAGCGTGGCCCGGACGCCCTCTGACGTGGCGCCCCGCGACTACGCGACGGCCCGGCGCCGCCTCCTGCGCGGCGGCGCCCGGTCGGGCCCGGCCCGCCGCGCAGAGCTGTCCCGGCTGACCGACCACTGGCTGGCCGGGCTGTTCGGCGGGGCGCCGCCGGGCACGGCCCTGGTCGCCACCGGCGGGTACGGGCGCGGGGAGCTGTCCCCGCGCAGCGACCTCGACCTGCTGCTTCTGCACGACGGGAGCCTCGCGCCGGACGAACTGGCGGGGCTCGCGGACCGCGTCTGGTACCCGGTGTGGGACCTCGGCGTCGCCCTCGACCACTCCGTACGGAGCCCGGCCGAGGTGCGCCGGGCCGCCGACGACGACCTGCGGGTGCAGCTCGGCCTGCTCGACGCCCGGCACCTCGCCGGGGACCCCGCGCTGACCACCGCGCTGCGCTCCGACGTACTCGCCCGATGGCGCGCGCAGGCCACCCGCCGCCTGCCCGAGCTGCACGAGCTGTGCCGCGAACGGGCCGCGCGCCACGGCGAGTTGCGGTTCCTGCTGGAGCCGGACCTGAAGGAGGCGCGCGGCGGGCTGCGGGACGCCACCGCGCTCCGCGCCGTCGCCGCCTCCTGGCTGGCGGACGCCCCGCGCGAGGGCCTGGAGCAGGCCCGCCGCTCCCTCCTCGACGTCCGCGACGCCCTCCAGCTGGCCACCGGCCGGGCGGGCGACCGGCTGTCGCTGCACGACCAGGACCAGGTCGCGGCGGACCTCGGACTGGCCGACGCGGACGAACTGCTGCGCCGGGTCTACGAGGCGGCGCGCACCCTCGCGTACGCCGGGGACGTCACCTGGCGCGAGGTCGGCCGCGTCGTACGCGCCCGCTCCGGGCGGCAGCGGCTGCGCGGCCTGCTCGGCGGCACTCGTACCGGCGGCGCGCGCCAGGAGCGTACGCCCCTCGCGGACGGCGTCGTCGCACACGACGGCGAGGCCGCCCTCGCCCGTACCGCGCGCCCCGAACGCGACGCCGTACTGCCGCTGCGCGCCGCCGCCGCGGCGGCCCAGGCCGGAGTGCCGCTGGCACCGTCGGCCGTACGGCGGCTGGCGCGGGCGGCGCCGCCGCTGCCCGTGCCGTGGCCCGCCGCGGCACGGCAGGAGTTCGTACGTCTCCTCGGCGCGGGCCGCGCGACGGTGCCCGTGTGGGAGGCGCTGGAGGACGCCGGGCTGGTCGGCGCGCTGCTGCCGGACTGGGAACGCGTACTGTGCCGCCCGCAGCGCAACGCCGTGCACACCTGGACCGTGGACCGGCACCTGATCGAGACCGCCGTACGCGCCGCCGCCCTCACCCGCCGGGTGCACCGCCCCGACCTGCTGCTCGTCGGCGCGCTGCTGCACGACATCGGCAAGGGCTGGCCCGGCGACCACTCCGTGGTCGGCGCCGCCGCCGCGCGGGACACCGCCGCCCGGATGGGCTTCGGCGCGGCGGACGCGGACGTGCTCGGCACGCTCGTACGCCACCACCTGCTGCTCGTCGACACCGCGACCCGCCGCGACCTGGACGACCCGGCGACCGTCGCGGCGGTGGCCGAGGCGGTCGGCGGCCCCGGCACGCTGGAGCTGCTGCACGCCCTCACCGAGGCCGACGCCCTCGCCACCGGCCCCGCCGCGTGGTCCGCGTGGCGCGCCGGGCTCGTCGCCGACCTGGTGAAGCGCACCGCGGCGGTGCTCCGGGGCGGCGACCCCGAGGAGCGGGCCGCCGCGTACGCGCCGACGCCGGAGGCGGACCGGCTGGTCCGGGACGCCCGGCACGCCGACGGCCCGGCGCTCGTCCTGCGCGCGGAGGACGACGACGCCGGAGAGGCGGGGGAGCCCGAAGCGGCGGGCGCGGAGCTGCTGGTGGCCCTGGGCGAACGGCCGGGCGTCCTGCCCGCGGTGGCGGGCGTACTCGCCCTGCACCGGCTCACCGTGCGCGCCGCCGAACTGCGTCGGCTCCCCGCGCACCCGGAGCCCGGGGCGGCGGACGGCACGGGTGGAGGCGACGAGCCGCCCGTGCTGCTGCTGAGCTGGCGGATCGCCGCCGAGTACGGCGCCCTGCCCGACCCGGCACGGTTGCGGGCCGACCTCGTACGCGCCCTCGACGGCACCCTGGACGTCGCCGCCCGCCTCGCGGAGCGCGAGCAGGCGTACCGCGGGCCCCGCGACCGTACGTCCGGCGCGCCGCCCGCGCGCGTGACCGTCGCGCCCACCGGGTCGCGGCTGGCCACCGTCATCGAGGTGCGCGCGCAGGACGCGCCGGGGCTGCTGTTCCGCGTGGCCCGTACGCTGGAGCACGCACACGTGACGGTGCGCAGCGCGCACGTCAGCACCCTCGGGGCCAACGCCGTCGACGCCTTCTACGTCACCGGCCCCGAGAGCGCCCCGCTGCCCCCGGCGGAAGCCTCCGAGCTGGTACGGGAGCTGGAACGGGCGCTCACCGGCTGACGGCCGACTCACGAGGAGGGCCGCTCGCGCCGCCGGGCGGATACCCTTGGGGGTCGACCGCCCGCACGACCTCCGACCCGAAGGACCCGCGACCGCCGTGTTCGACACTCTCTCCGATCGCCTCGCAGCGACCTTCAAGAACCTCCGGGGCAAGGGCCGCCTCACCGAGGCGGACATCGACGCCACGGCGCGCGAGATCCGTATCGCCCTGCTGGAGGCGGACGTCGCGCTGTCCGTCGTCCGGGCCTTCATCAGGCAGGTCAAGGAGCGCGCCCTCGGCGCCGAGGTCTCGCAGGCCCTGAACCCGGCCCAGCAGGTCGTCAAGATCGTCAACGAGGAGCTGGTCGGCATCCTCGGCGGCGAGACCCGCCGCCTCCGGTTCGCCAAGAACCCGCCGACGGTGATCATGCTCGCCGGCCTCCAGGGCGCGGGCAAGACGACCCTGGCCGGCAAGCTCGGCCGCTGGCTCCAGCAGCAGGGCCACACCCCGCTGCTCGTCGCCTGCGACCTCCAGCGCCCGAACGCGGTCAACCAGCTGTCCGTCGTGGCCGAGCGCGCGGGCGTCGCGGTCTACGCGCCGGAGCCGGGCAACGGCGTCGGCGACCCGGTCCGGGTCGCCCGCGACTCCGTGGCCCACGCCCGCGAGAAGCAGTACGACGTGGTCGTCGTCGACACCGCGGGCCGCCTCGGCATCGACCAGGAACTGATGCGGCAGGCCGCGGACATCCGGGACGCGGTGAGCCCGGACGAGATCCTCTTCGTCGTCGACGCCATGATCGGCCAGGACGCCGTCACCACGGCCGAGGCGTTCCGGGACGGCGTGGGCTTCGACGGCGTGGTGCTGTCGAAGCTCGACGGCGACGCGCGCGGCGGCGCCGCCCTGTCGGTCGCCCAGGTCACCGGCAAGCAGATCATGTTCGCCTCGAACGGCGAGAAGCTGGACGACTTCGACGCGTTCCACCCGGACCGCATGGCGTCCCGCATCCTCGGCATGGGCGACATGCTCACGCTGATCGAGAAGGCCGAGCAGACCTTCAGCCAGCAAGAGGCCGAGCAGATGGCGGCCAAACTGGCGAAGGGGCCCAAGGAGTTCACGCTCGACGACTTCCTGGCGCAGATGGAGCAGGTCCGCAAGATGGGCTCGCTCTCCAAGCTGCTCGGGATGATGCCGGGCATGGGCCAGATGAAGGACCAGATCAACAACCTGGACGAGCGCGACGTCGACCGTACGGCCGCCATCATCAAGTCCATGACGCCCGCCGAGCGCGCCGAGCCCACCCTGATCAACGGGTCCCGCAGGGCGCGTATCGCCAAGGGCTCCGGCGTGGACGTGAGCGCCGTCAAGAACCTGGTGGAGCGCTTCTTCGAGGCGCGCAAGATGATGTCCAAGATGGCCCAGGGCGGCGGCATGCCGGGAATGCCCGGGATGCCGGGCATGGGTGGTGCCGCGCGCAAGAAGGGCAAGCAGCAGAAGAAGGCCAAGGGCAAGCGCCAGTCGGGGAACCCGATGAAGCGCCAGCAGGAGGAGAAGGCCGCCGCCGAGCGGCGCGCGGCCGGTCCGTCCGGCGGCGCGTTCGGGCTGCCGGGCGCGGGCCAGGACGCGGGGGACTTCGAACTGCCGAAGGAGTTCCGGGACATCCTCCCGCCGAAGTGACCGCGTGGCGGGCCGCCGTACGCGCGGCGGCCCGCGCCGGGGGATGATGTGCGCCATGCGCGTATACATCCGCCCCCCGCGGCCCGAGGACGAACGGGCGTACAGCGAGGCCGTAGTGCGATCGGCCGACCACCTCGGCCCGTGGAACCCGGTGGAGCCGGACGGACTGCCCGAGTTGGTGCTGCGGCAGGGCACGGCACTGCGCTCCTTCATGATCTTCGACCACGAGGACGACGGGCTGGTCGGCCGCGTCAACGTCGCCAACATCGTCCGCGGCCGCTTCCGCAACGCCTCGCTCGGCTACGACAGTTACGTCCCGTACGCGGGCACCGGCCGGATGACCGAGGGGCTGCGGCTGATCGTCGACCGGTGCTTCGCCGCCGGGCCGGACGGCCTCGGCCTGCACCGGCTGGAGATCAACGTGCAGCCGGAGAACGAGCGTTCCCTCGCGATGGCCAAGCGCCTCGGCTTCCGGCACGAGGGTTACTCCCCGCGGATGCTCCACCTCAACGGCGACTGGCGCGACCACGAGCGCTTCGCCCTCACGGCGGAGGAGTGGCCCGGCGCCTGAACGGGGGCCGGACGGACGGGTGGGACGGTCGGCGCGTACGGGGGCACGCACGTACGGGCCTCTCAACAGGCCCTTGTTTACGGCGCGTTGGAGCGGTCACTCGTGGGATGAGAAGCCGGACCCCCGACAGAGCCGGAGGCGGACAGCCGTGTCCACAGTCCTGATCGTCCTACTGGTCGTCGTCGCCGCCCTCGCCATCGCGGGCGCGCTCTACGCGAGGCGGAGTCGCGGAGGCGTCGGCGGACGCACCCTGCGGCAGCGCTTCGGCCCCGAGTACGAGCGGGTGCTCGCCCGCCACAACGGCGACCCCAAGGCCACCGAACGGGAACTCCGCGCCCGCGTCGACCAGTACGGCGAACTCACGCCGACCCCGCTGCCCGTCGGCAGCCACGAGGCGTACCTCTCCCGCTGGACCGTCGTGCAGGAGCGCTTCGTCGCCTCACCGCAGCAGGCGGTGACCGAGGCGGAGGCCCTCCTCGGCCAGCTCGCGGCCGACCGCGGGTTCCCGGCCGCCGGGCAGCACGACCGACAGTCCGAGGCGCTGTCCGTGCACCACCCGTTCCAGGTCGACGGGCACCGGCTGCTGCACGCGGCGACGCTCGGCGAGATGACCACCGAGCAGCTGCGTGAGGCGATGGTGCGCGGCCGCGCGCTGTACGACGCGCTCCTCGGAGAGGGCGCGGGCGCGGCCCCGGGTACGCCGGGCATCGCCGCACCCCGTACGTCCGAGGGCCCGCTCGGCGGGACCGGCCCCGGCGGCGCGTCGCGGATCACCGGCGAACGGAAGTAGACCAGCCGCGCGTACGGGCACCCCGTACGCCCGGCCGCGAGTGCCCGACGGGCGCGTCCCCCCTCCGTGGACGCGCCCGTCGGGTGTGTCCGCGGGCGCGTCTTCCGGGATCAGGTGCGGGCGATGACGTAGCGGAAGAGGTTCGGCATCCACACCGTCCCGTCGGGACGCAGGTGCGGACGGAGGGCGTCGGTCAGCTCCCGGCACACGTCCACCTCACCGGTGACGCGTACGGCGTCGTCGTACAGGCCGGTCGACAGCAGTCCGCGTACGGCGCTGTCCATGTCCGCGTAGGTGAACGGGCACGCCACCCGCCCCGAACCGTCCGGCCGCAGCCCGGAACGGCGCGCCAGCTCCTCCAGGTCGTCCCGGCCACCGGGCCGCGGCCGGACGCCGGCCTCCCCGGTGGTGCCGGAGGGCGGACCCGACAGGCGCGCGGCCACGTCCAGCGCGGCGGCGGCGCCGCACCGCTCCGGCGGGCCCCAGCCCGCCAGCACGACGGGCGTGCCGCGGTCCAACGAGGCGGCGGTGCGGGCCAGTTCGGCGGACTCCGCGAGCGCGTCGAAGGCGGTCACCACGTCCGGGCGCGGACCGCGCGGGGGGAGCACGGCGTCCGCGTCCTCCGCCCCGTCCGGCCGCTCCCGGCCGTCCGCGCGCGCGGCGTGCGCCGTACCGGTCGTGCTCCCGTCCGTGCCCGCCGCCCCGTCCGTCGCCCGTCGTACGAGCCGCGCGTCGCCCCGGGGGGTCTCCTCGGGGCGCGGCAGCAACAGCGCGCGGGCGAGGTCGAGCCGGCTGGCGTCGCTGTCCACCCCCGTGACGGTCGCCCCCCGCGCGGCCGCGAGCAGCAGCGCCAGCCCGGAGCCGCAGCCCAGACCCAGCAGCCGCGTACCGGCCCCGACGTCGAGACGGTCGTACACCGCCTCGTAGAGCGGCACGAGCATTCGTTCCTGGAGTTCGGCCCAGTCGCGGGCACGCTGTGGGAGGTCGGTTTCCTGTACGAGCGTGGATGTCATCGAGCGCCCCAATCCGCTGCCGATGTGTCGCCGTCTGGGGCGCCGCGGCACGCCGGGCGCACCCGGGCGGTACACAGCGGGCCGACAACGGTCCGGTACGCGAATTGATGCTAAACCGATCATTTCGCCCCGGCATCCGCGTCGCGGGCGGCGCGTGCCGTCGTACCCCCGCGTGCCCCGCGTGCGCGGGGCGCCCGTACGGCGCGGGGGTGCTTCTGAGAGGGTGTGCACCCCGGCGTGGCGTGGAGTCCCGTACGAGGGCGGCCGGTCGCGGCGGGTGTGCGCCGTACGGGTCACTGGCGGCGGCGCCGCTCGTACGTGGCGGCCCGGTGGTACGCCCCGGGATGGGGCGGGTGTGCGACTTCTCCGCAGATCTGCGTACCCGACCGTGTCCAGGACCATCGGAGTGAACTGACCGGTACGTGCAAAATATTTGGGATGGCCCGGAATCGGAACACCAGAGGGTCCCCGCTCGTTGTAAGCGACGTGAGCACGACACCAGTCCTCGCCGCCGAGCTGGCAGCCGCCTGGGCCGATATTCAACGGCACCACACCGAGCTTCCGGACCTGGCCGCGCCCGAATCGCTGATCGGAGAGTCGTCGTCCGCATGTGGCGCCGAGCTCTCATTCGAACGCCTGCTGCACGAGGCCGTCCACGGGATCGCCGCCGCCCGCGGCATCCGCGACACCTCCCGCGCGGGCCGCTACCACAACCGTCGTTTCCTCGCGATCGCGGAGGAGTTGGGCCTGGACCACGCCGACGAGCCACACCCCAGCAGCGGCTTCTCCCTCGTCACGCTGGCCCCGGAGACGAGAACGCGTTACCGCCCCACGATCGAGCGTCTCCAGCGCGCCCTCAAGGCCCACACCGTGGCCGCCACCGCCACCGACACCCGCCGCAGCTTCCGCGGCCCGGCCGCGCGGCACGGCTCCTCCGGGGGCGGCGTCCGCGTCAAGGCCGTCTGCGACTGCGGGCGCAACGTCCGCGTCGTCCCGTCCGTCCTGGAGCAGGCGCCCATCATGTGCGGGGCGTGCCTCAAGCCGTTCCGCATCCCGGAGCCGACGGGAGGCAGTACGGCGGAACCGCTGGCGGTCGCGGGCTGAGCCGACCGGAGGGGAGCGGTGCGCGGGCGCCAGTGGCGCGCGCGGGCCGTGGGGGAGGGGCCGGGGAGACCGGCCGCGTTCTGCCGACCGGGTGAGGTGTGGCATCATGTGCGGTTGTACTCGACAGTCGCACAGGACCCCTCTCTCCTCCGGCTGACGCGTCCATTCGGGCACTCGGGTACCACAACCCCACGTGGCTTTCCCTCGTGCCCAACCACGTCAAGACCAGGAGACACCACACCCGTGGCAGTCAAGATCAAGCTGAAGCGACTGGGCAAGATCCGTTCGCCTCACTACCGCATCATCGTCGCCGACTCCCGTACCCGCCGTGACGGCCGGGCCATCGAGGAGATCGGGCTGTACCACCCGGTGCAGAACCCCTCGCGCATCGAGGTCGACTCCGAGCGTGTCCAGTACTGGCTGGGTGTCGGCGCGCAGCCGACCGAGCCGGTCGCGGCCATCCTCAAGGTCACCGGTGACTGGCAGAAGTTCAAGGGCCTCCCGGCTCCCGAGCCGATGAAGCTGCCGGAGCCGAAGGCCGACAAGAAGGCGCTGTTCGAGGCCGCCTCCAAGGACGCCGCCGACGGCCCGAAGGGTGAGGCGATCACCCCCAAGGCCAAGAAGGCCGACAAGAAGGCGGACGAGGCCGAGCAGGCCGACTCCGACAAGGCCGCCACCGAGTCGACCGGAGCCTGAGGATGCTCGAGGAAGCCCTCGAGCACTTGGTGAAGGGCATCGTCGACAACCCCGACGAGGTGCAGGTCGCCGCGCGCAACCTGCGTCGGGGGCGGGTCATCGAGGTCCGGGTGCACCCCGACGACCTCGGCAAGGTGATCGGCCGCAACGGCCGCACCGCGCGCTCCCTGCGCACCGTCGTGGGAGCACTCGGCGGCCGTGGCGTCCGCGTCGACTTCGTCGACGTCGACCAGGTCCGCTGAACCGCAGCAGGCAGTACCGGCAGCGGCCGGGGGTGGCTTCGGCCTCCCTCGGCCGCTGCCGGTCTTTGTGAAGGGGAACGAGCAAGTGCAGCTGGTAGTCGCGCGTATCGGCCGCGCCCACGGCATCAAGGGCGAGGTCACGGTGGAGGTGCGCACCGACGAGCCGGAGGTGCGCCTCGGCCCCGGCGCGGTCCTCGCCACCGAGCCCGCCGCCACCGGCCCGCTCACCATCGAGAGCGGTCGCGTCCAGAGCGGACGGCTGGTGCTGCGCTTCGCCGGGGTGCGGGACCGTACGGCCGCCGAGGCCCTGCGCAACACGCTGCTGATCGCGGAGGTCGATCCGGAGGAACGGCCGGAGGACCCCGAGGAGTTCTACGACCACCAGCTGGCCGACCTGGACGTCGTCACGCGCGACGGGCGCGAGATCGGCCGTATCGCGGAGGTCGCCCACCTCCCCGGGCAGGACGTACTGGTCGTGCGCCGACCCGGCGGTGACGAGGTGCTCGTGCCGTTCGTCGAGCAGATCGTGCCGGAGATCGACCTCGTGGCCCAGCGCGTCGTCGTCGACCCGCCGCCCGGCCTCCTCGACGAGGACGGCCCCGCATGAGGATCGACGTCGTCACGATCTTCCCGGAGTACCTGGAACCGCTGAACGTCTCACTCGTCGGCAAGGCGCGCGCCCGTGGCCAGCTCGACGTGCGCGTGCACGACCTGCGGGAGTGGACGCACGACCGGCACCACACGGTCGACGACACCCCGTACGGCGGCGGCCCCGGCATGGTGATGAAGCCCGAGCCCTGGGGCGAGGCGCTGGACGCGGTCCTCGCCTCCGGCGCTGCGGCGCCCGACGGCGTCGCGGACGGCGCGGGTGCCGAGGGCGGGGCCGAAGACGCCGGGCCGGTGCTCGTCGTGCCCACGCCCAGCGGACGCCCGTTCACCCAGCGGCTGGCGGTCGAACTCGCCGCGAAACCCTGGCTGGTGTTCACCCCCGCCCGTTACGAGGGCATCGACCGCAGGGTCATCGACGAGTACGGCGACCGGCTGGACGTCCGCGAGGTCTCCGTCGGCGACTACGTGCTGGCGGGTGGCGAGGCCCCCGTCCTCGTCATGGTCGAGGCCGTCGCGCGGCTGCTGCCCGGGGTGCTCGGCAACGCCGAGTCGCACCGCGACGACTCGTTCGCGCCGGGCGCGATGGACGGCCTGCTGGAGGGCCCCGTCTACACCAAGCCGCCCGAGTGGCGCGGGCGCGGCATCCCCGAGGTGCTGCTGAGCGGTCACCACGGCCGTATCGCCCGCTGGCGCCGGGACCAGGCCCTGGCCCGTACGAGCGCCAACCGCCCCGACCTGATCGAGGGCTCCGACCCCGCCGCGCTCGACAAGCACGACCGGGCCGCCCTCGCCGCGCTGGGCTGGCAGCCGGTGGACGGCTCCGCCGGACCCGCCGCTTCCGGTGGGAACGCCCCTGGGCAGGGCCGATTTGGGCGTAGGGGCGAGCCCGTGGAAGAATAGGCCGCTGCCTCACGTCCGGCGCGCGCCCCTGCCACAGGGGGACCGACGCCCGCTCGGAGCGGTGGCCCCTCATCCAGCAACACGACACTTCCGCTGATGACCTGTGGCATCGGCGAGGAAAGCAGACGGACATGTCCCACCTTCTCGACGGCGTCGACTCCGCTTCCCTGCGGGACGACATCCCCCCGTTCCGCCCCGGTGACACGGTCAACGTCCACGTACGCGTGGTCGAGGGCAACCGCTCCCGTGTGCAGCAGTTCAAGGGCGTCGTCATCCGCCGTCAGGGCTCCGGCATCCGCGAGACCTTCACGGTCCGCAAGGTCAGCTTCAGCGTCGGCGTGGAGCGCACCTTCCCCGTGCACACCCCGGTGGTCGAGAAGATCGAGGTCGTGACCCGCGGCGACGTCCGCCGTGCCAAGCTCTACTACCTCCGTGACCTGCGCGGCAAGGCCGCGAAGATCAAGGAGAAGCGCGAGAACTGATCTCCTGTCGGGCGTTCGGGGGCGGCTGGCTAAGCTCTCGGTCCGATGCACAACGACGAAGCGCCGTACGAGTACGACGGCATGGAGCGCGACCGCTCACCGGTCCCGGAGGAGGGACGGCGACGCCGGTCGCGCTCCCTTCGTTTGGGGGTGCCCGCGGTCGCCGTGCTGGTGGCGCCCTTGCTGGTCAGCGCTTTCGTGGTGCAGCCTTTTCTGATTCCGAGTTCCTCGATGGAGCCGACCCTGCGGGTGGGCGATCGTGTACTGGTCAACAAACTGGCCTATCGTTTCGGCAACCATCCGGAGCGCGGAGACGTTGTCGTCTTTGACGGCACCGGATCGTTCGCAGCCGAGGAGGAGTCGCAGGGGAACCCACTGACCGGCCTGCTGCACGAGGCCGGTGCCGCGGTGGGCCTGGTGGAACCGTCGGAGACCGACTACGTGAAGCGCGTCATCGGAGTCGGCGGGGACAGCGTGAGGTGCTGCGACAAGCGGGGGAGGATCGAGGTGAACGGCGTGCCGGTGGAGGAGGACTACCTGCGTCGCGGGGACGAGCCGTCGACCGTGCCGTTCGACATCGCGGTGCCCGGCGGGCGGCTGTGGGTGATGGGCGACCACCGTTCCGACTCCAGCGACTCCCGCGACCACCTCGGCAGCCCCGGCGGCGGCACCGTCCCGGTGGACCGGGTGATCGGCCGGGCCGACTGGATCGGCTGGCCCGTGGGCCGCTGGGAATCCGTCCGTTCCTCCGCCGCGGGGGAAGGCGCGGGGACGGTCGGCCATGGGTAACCACGGCCGGTCGTACGGACACCACCGGCGGCCCGAGGGAAGCCCCCCGCCACCGCCGGACGAGGCCCCGGCCACGCCGCTGCGCGGGCCCGGGGAGGGCCGCGCGGCGCGACGCCGTGCCGCGAAGCGCATCGAGCGGCGCAGGCGCCTGTCGATGACGAAGGAGATACCCATCCTCATCGGGGTGGCGCTCCTCATCGCGCTGGTCCTGAAGACGTTCCTGGTGCAGGCGTTCGTGATCCCGTCGGGCTCGATGGAGCAGACGATCCGGATCGGTGACCGGGTGCTCGTGGACAAGCTCACACCGTGGTTCGGATCGAAACCGGAACGCGGTGACGTGGTCGTCTTCAAGGACCCCGGCGGCTGGCTGGAGAACGAGCAGAACACGACGGTGAACGACCCTGTCGGCATCAAGCAGGGCAAGGAGTTCCTCACGTTCATCGGTCTGCTGCCCTCGGACGACGAGCAGGACCTGATCAAGCGCGTGGTCGCGGTCGGCGGTGACACGGTGAAGTGCTGCGGCAAGGACGGCCGGGTGACGGTGAACGGCGAGCCGCTCGACGAGCCGTACCTCCATCCGGACAACGAGCCGTCCAAGATGCGCTTCGAGGTGAACGTGCCGATCGGTCGCGTCTTCGTGATGGGCGACCACCGTTCCAACTCCGCCGACTCCCGGTACCACCTGGACGACAAGGGCCGGGGCACCGTTCCCGAGGACAAGATCGTCGGGCGTGCCGTCGTCATCGCGTGGCCCTTCGACCACTGGCAGGGCCTGGAGGAACGGGAGACGTACGCCTCCGTGCCGGACGCGAAGGGCGCCCCGACTGCGGCGGAGGGTCTCGGGGACAATCGGATGCTTCAGCTCCCGACTCCTGCGGAACTCCCGCTCGTTATGGGAGTGGTGGGCTTTTCCCGGTGGTGGGACAGGCAACAGCGCAGTGTGAGGAGTGGGTGTGGGGGACGTGGCGGTGGGCGCGCGGTCCGGTTCGGGCGACACGGAAGGGCCGAGGGGGACCGGGGAACAGACGCCGGGCGGTCCGCCCGCGCCGCGCGAGGAGCACGTACCCGGAGGTTCGGCGGGTGGGGCCGGGGAACCGGGCCGCGCGGACGTGCTGGGCGTGCCGGGCGAGACGGGCAGCGTGACTGAGCCCGCGCCGGAGCGGCAGGGGGGACACGCGAAGCCGAAGCAGGCGCGCTCCTTCTGGAAGGAGCTTCCGCTGCTGATCGGCGTCGCGTTGGTGCTGGCCCTGGTCATCAAGACGTTCCTGCTCCAGGCGTTCTCCATCCCGTCGAACTCGATGCAGGACACCCTGCAGATCGGCGACCGGGTGCTGGTGGACAAGCTGAGCCCCTGGTGGGGCGCGGAGCCGAAGCGCGGCGAGGTCGTCGTCTTCCACGACCCGGGCGGCTGGCTGCCCGAGCAGGACACCGAGCAGAACGTGGTGCAGAGCGCCTTCAGCTTCATCGGCCTGATGCCGTCGGCGGACGAGAAGGACCTGATCAAGCGCGTCATCGGGGTCGGCGGCGACACGGTGGAGTGCGAGAAGGGCGGCCCCGTCAAGGTCAACGGGAAGTCCCTGGACGAGCCGTACCTCTTCCCCGGCAACGCCGCCTGTGACGACAAGCCGTTCGGTCCCGTCGAGGTCCCGGACGGGAAGATGTGGGTGATGGGCGACCACCGCGAGGACTCGCTCGACTCCCGCTACCACCAGGAGACCGACGGCGGCATGGTGGACGTCGACAAGGCCGTCGGCCGTGCCATCGTCGTGGCCTGGCCGATCGACCGCATGGGGCCGCTGCCGGTGCCCGACACGTTCGAGCAGGACGGCTTGGCGGGCGGCGTCGCGAGCGCCACCCCGGCCGCACTCGGCCTCGTGGGCGCGGTCCCGCTGGTCCTGTGGCGACGTGGGCGCCGTGAGGACGCGGTGACGGGCGAGTCCGCCGGTCAGCAGTCGATCAAGGGCTGACGGATTCCGTACGCCCCGGTAAGGTGCGCCCGGACCTTCCCCAGGTTCTTGCGGCGACACCCGGGAGCACACGTATGGGCAAAGCAGGACGTACGGGCGACGGCGTACCGGGCAGCGCACGGGGGAACGCGCTGTCCGGTCTCGCGGTGGCGCTCGGCTGCGTGCTCTTCCTCGGCGGTTTCGTCTGGGGCGCCATCGCCTACCAGCCCTACACGGTGCCGACCGAGTCGATGCACCCCACGGTGAAGGCCGGCGACCGCGTACTGGCGGAGCGCATAGACGGCGGTGACGTGCGACGCGGCGACGTCGTCGTCTTCGAGGACTCCCTCTGGGGCGACCTGCCGATGATGAAGCGGGTCATCGGGGTCGGCGGCGACAAGGTCGTCTGTTGCGACAAGGCGGGCAGGCTCAGCGTGAACGGCCGCCCGGTCGCGGAGCCGTATCTGCGCGGCGGCGGACCGGCGTCCTCCACGGGCTTCGACGAGACGGTCCCCGACGACGGGCTGTTCCTGCTCGGCGACTACCGGCAGGGCTCCCAGGACTCCCGCGTACGCCTCCAGGGCGACGACTGGGCCGTCCCGCGTTCGGCGGTGAACGCACGGGTCGACGCGACCGCGTGGCCGGTGGGCAGCCTCGGCGCGGTGGACCGGCCGGACGCGTTCGCGGACCTGCCCGGCGGGGTGTCCGACCCCGGGCCGCTGCTTCTGCTGCTGGTCGCGATCGTGGCGGGTGCCGCGCTGATCATGGGCGGTGCGGCGTATGGGCCGATCGTGCGACGCCGGGCGAGGGCTGCACGTGCTCGTCTGGGCTGACGCACAATGGGGGGACGCACGGCTGAAGGGGAACATGCCATGAGCGCCGAGGACCTCGAAAAGTACGAGACCGAGATGGAGCTGAAGCTCTATCGCGAGTACCGCGATGTGGTCGGCCTCTTCAAGTACGTGATCGAGACGGAACGGCGCTTCTATCTCACCAACGACTACGAGATGCAGGTGCACTCGGTCCAGGGTGAGGTCTTCTTCGAGGTGTCCATGGCTGACGCCTGGGTCTGGGACATGTACCGACCGGCACGCTTCGTCAAGCAGGTGCGGGTACTCACGTTCAAGGACGTGAACGTCGAGGAACTGAACAAGAACGAACTCGACCTCCCCGAGGACTCCGGCTTCAAGGGCTGAGCGGCGACCCGGCGCCCGTACGCGCGCGGCTTTGGGCCGGGCCCGGCGTCGGTGCCCGACGGGCCGCTTACGACGCGCGCGGCTTCATGCCCCCACGCGGCTCCACGGACTGAACGACGGTGGCCGCCGTACGTCACTGCCGCGTCGCGCCGCTGACCCTCGCGGGTGACGGACTTCTCCACAACCGGCGAGTTGTCCACCGGAATCGAGCAAGATCATCCGGGTGTCGCCTCCGCCGCCAGAGTCGGTGGCGGAGGTGGTACCCATGAATGCCCGAGGAGCACTCGGCCGCTACGGCGAGGACCTGGCCGCCCGCAGGCTGCGCGAGACCGGCATGGCCGTTCTGGAACGGAACTGGCGCTGTGCCGACGGCGAGGTCGACATCATCGCCAGGGACCGGGACTCGCTGGTGATCTGCGAGGTGAAGACGCGCCGCGCGGGTGTCTACGAACACCCGATGGCGGCGCTCACCCCGAACAAGGCCGCCCGGCTGCGCCGGCTGGCGGCGCGCTGGCTGCACGAACGCTGGCTGGCGCGGTACGGCCGCCCGCCCACCGGAGGGGTCCGGATCGACCTGGTCGGCGTGGTCCTGCCGGTCCGGGGCGCGCCCCGCGTGGAGCACGTACGGGGGGTGGCGTGATGGCGTTCGCGCGCACGTGCTCGGTCGCACTGGTGGGTGTGGAGGGCGTCGTGGTCGAGGTCCAGGCGGATCTCGAACCGGGCGTCGCGGCGTTCACCCTGGTGGGGCTCCCCGACAAGAGCCTCGTGGAGAGCCGGGACCGCGTGCGGGCGGCGGTGGTCAACGCGGGCGCGGAGTGGCCGCAGAAGAAGCTCACGGTGGGACTGAGCCCGGCCTCCGTGCCCAAGAGCGGCAGCGGTTTCGACCTGAGTGTCGCCTGCGCCGTCCTCGCGGCGGCGGAACGCATCGACCCCCGGGCCATCGCCGACCTGATGATGATCGGTGAGCTGGGGCTCGACGGACGGGTCCGCCATGTCCGCGGCATCCTGCCCGCCGTGCTGGCGGCGGCGGACGCCGGTTACCGGCAGGTCGTCGTCCCGGAGCAGGCGGTCGCGGAGGCGTCGCTCGTACCGGACATGGCCGTCCTCGGGGTGCGGAGCCTGCGGCAGCTGATCGCGCTGCTCACCGACGAACCGGTGCCGGACGAGACCGGGCCGGACGAGGGGAGCGGGGAAGGGCCGGGTGCGCCGGGCCGTCGTGAGGCGGTCCTCGGCGGGTTCCTGGTGCCGGGTTCGGGGCGCGCCGTGACGGCCGGGGGCGAACGGCACCTGGACCTGGCGGACGTCGCGGGACAGGCCGGGGCGCGCAAGGCGCTGGAGGTGGCGGCGGCGGGTATTGGTAACTACGGCTAACGGACGTTGGGGAATACCTCGGATCCGGAGGGATCACCTGCCTCGATACATGTCCTCGTCGGGCTCCCAATCGGAGTAGTACTCGTCGAGCGTCATGTCGATGGGAACCTCATCAGCAAGACCTCCCAGCTCCTCGTCGCCATCGAGGTCAAGGCCGCAGGCGGAGCAGGTGAAGGCGTAGGGAGCGAAGTAGACGCCTTCATCAGGAGGCAGGGCGTGGGTCTCCCCAATGAGATCGCCGCGTGACCCGCAAGCGGGGCATAGCGCTTCCTCGACGTGTTCCCCGTGGTTGGGTGACGGCTGTGGCTGAGTGATCGTGGCCAGCACAGCTTCTCGTTCATGTGGAGCCAAGTGAGCGTAACGCTGCTCGAAGACCGCTTGCGCTTTGGCAAATTTGCTCGCCAGAGCGATGCGAGCTTCCTCGACATGCTTGGCGATCAGTATCTCGTGAAGTTGCCCGTAGCCGCCCCAGTAGGTTTTCGGGTCGATCTGTAGCTCTGTGAGTAGGGGGTCAATCACCCGGAGGCATGTCGTGAAGACCGTCTGGACCTCAGCAACGTCGTGGATGCCGAGATGTGCAACACCGTTGCGTGCGACGGCGACCGGCAGGAAGGTCTTAGCGTCGATGGGCATCTGCTTCCGCAGGAGCCCGTGCACTCGCGCGTGCGCCTCGACGACGCCGATGGTCTTGGCTCGGCTGAGGTCGAGGGAGGCAAGGGTGCCGTGGCCTGTCGCATGAAGCAGTGAGTTGAAGTCCTTGCCCTCGACGATCAACGCTGGGTGCAGGCTTGCGAGGTATGCCTTGAGTAGGTGCTCTGCCGCGACCCCGGCGTGATGGACCGCGAAGTCGTATGACTCCGACCCCTGAGAGAAGGCAGCCAGCGCCCCAGACATCCACCGTTGCGACGAGATCTTGAGTTGTTTGGGTTGCATGTGCTGGACCCTAGGCCGATTCGGCCATGAGGCGGGTCGACTTTTTCGACCTCAGCCCCGTGGGTGCGGCCGTTCCTGAAGTTCTGCCGCGTATCGGGCCCAGTGGCCGCCTTCCTGAGTCCAGGCAGTGGCAGTCTCGGGGCTGATGCCCAGTAGCTCGACGAGGATTGCCGCCGGCAGCTGGGCGGAGAGGTTCATCAGTGCGGAGGTCCGGCCCGGACGTGAGTAGATGGCCAGGCGCTTCAGCCGTTTCCCGAGGTGGTAGCTGCTGAGGGGCTGGCCGGTAAGGGCACCCGGGAAGAGCCAGGGTGAGTCCGCCGTCGTGCCGATCGTGGCGTGTCCTCGTCGCCGCGCGACGAGCTGCCGGGCGAGCTTGTCGACGGGATCAGGCAGCAGCAGGGGCGTGTCACCCAGTATCAGCGACGTCCGCGCCCCTTCAACGATCACCGCCGTGACCGGCAGCTGTGAGACCACCGTGAGGGGCTGGGCATAGAGCAGGACGAGGAGCCCGGCGAACCGATCCTCGATGGCGAGGTCGGCGTCGTGCATCAGGCGACGGCTGACTTCCCAACGCTCGTCTTCGTCCGTCGGCCGGACAGGGCTCAGCTTCTCGCGGGCCGGAATCTCCAGGTCCTTGCCGATGTGCCCGTTCTTGCGGCACCACTCGACGAAACCGCGGGCGTCGTAGCGGGTAGTGGACCCGCCATCGATCCACTCGTCCAGGTGAGCTTTGGTGCAGTGCTGGAGGTCGGTGCCATGTTCGCGCAGCCAAACCAGGAGGGCGACGGCGGCGCGGACGCTGGCCCGGACGGCTGTCGCCTGGGGCGAGGTGACAGGACGCTTCGCCGCCTTGCGCCGAAGGCGCCGTAGGTGATGCCAGGTCGCGAAGCGTCGGACGAGCTTGCGTTCGCCGTCGTCCGGGACGGCCTCGGTCGCCGAGATGATCCACTGCTCCAGGGCCGTGAACCGTTCGTCGCGGGCAGGCAGGACTTCAGCCGTGACGAGGGCGGCCCGCAGGAAGGCCACGGACTTGTTCGGCAGCAGTGTGTCCAGGCCCTCGTGGGTGGGCAGGCAGGTGCCGTCGGCGAGGGCGTCGAGAATCGTGCGGGCACTGGGCCGCTCCAGCCAGCTCAGCCCGGCCTTTGCTCCGCCGACGACCAAGACGTCGTGGACCGGCTGAAGGCCAGGGCGCATGATGCCATCGCGGGAAAGCGCTTGACGGACCTGCTGGTCGCGGACGCAGCTGTGGCAGCGGCCGTAGCTGTGCAGGTACTCGACCGTCCCGCAGAGCCGGCAAGGGTTGAAGGAGATCGGGTTCTTCTGCCAACAGGTCTCGCAAAGGTGACCGTCCTCGGTCCGAGCCGCAGCGTACTTGTCCTTGCCGCAGCCGATGCAGGTCCGGCGGGCGCGTGAGCAGGTGTCGCAGCGGGGCATCCCGGTCGCGGCCCGGTAGCAGCGTCGTGGTCCCTTGCCGCAGAACGAGCAGGTCCGCAGGGTGGGCCGGAAGCAAGCGCGGCAGAGAGCCCCGTCCTTGGTCCGTCGCCCGACGGGGCGGACCCGATCGCAGAGGACGCAGGTGACCACCCGGTCGGCCTCGTGGCGCAGGCAGCCCGAACAGAGCGGTGTCCCGTCTGGGCGGCGGGTCGCGATCGCCCGCTCCTTGCCGCAGTGTCCGCAGGGCGCGGAATTGGACTTTCGATAGCACGTCAGGCAGCAGCGACGATCGTCCAATACGTAGGAGAGCGGCCGGATCTCGCCGCAGCCGTGGCAGGCCGGCGCGGTGACGGCGACGCCAGCGCCGGTGAGCGCGGTGATCAGCCGGGCAGCCCGCGCGGACCCCGTGGCGCCCTCCCCGGTCAGTAGGCTCGGGGTGTCCTCGATCTCCCAGAGAAGCCGGAACATCAGATAGACGTTGCCGACCGGCGCGACGGACTCGACGGCCCGGCGGACAGCCATGGGATCGGCGTCTTGGGCGACGGTGGTGACGGCCGCGCTGATCATGGCGACTGGGTCGCCATCGGGCAACCGCCAGCAGTCACGGCAGATCGCCTCGCCGGTGCGGGTGCGGCGGTAGATGCGGGCTGGCCGGGAGCATTCGACACAACTCAGCGACGCAGCACGGTTCTTATGATGACAGGGCTGGCAGATGCGTCTACCGTCGGCTCGCAGGCTGGTTAGCTTCTTCGCGCTGCCGCATTCGGCGCAGCGAGGCAGAACGGCCCGGCGGGAGCCGTGCGCGAGCAGTGCCCGGATGAAGTCACCGATCACGGCCGGGCCCTCGGGGCGACCAGAGACCAGCAGATCCGGGTCCTCGGTGAGGGCGCGGGCCAGGCGGCGGCGCTTGCTGCGGGACACGGCGGCCTCGGCGACCGCCTGACGTACGACTTCCTCGGTCAGGTCCGGCTCGATGCTGGCCATGACGGAGACGACGGTGTCGTCCGGTTCGGGCAGCGGAACGGGAAGTTCAGTGGTCATTTCTCCGGGCCGGTGATGCGTGCTCGCTTCGGGCGGAAACTGCCGATGCCCGCCTCGGTGCCGTCGGCCGTGCGCTTGGAACGGGTGGCCCTGGCGGAGGCGATCGGCTTGATCAGGTCGTCCATGGGGCAGCCGAAGATGTCGATCAGGGCCATCAGGACCTTGAGGCTAAGCCGTTCCGGCTTCTCCGTCACCAGCCGGTAGACCTGGCTGGTGGAGAGTGTCACCCCGCGTTCGGCCAGCAGTGGCTGCAGAGCCGCAGTGGTGAACATGCCCTGCTCAGCCATGATTTCGCGCAGCCGCCAGGTGTAGTCCAACTTGGCCGTCATCCGGTGTCTCCCATGTCCGAGTCCCGCTCGAAGGCCCGGTCCAAGGCCTTGCGCATCATTGTGTTCATGAAGTCGCCGCTGACCGCCGTGTAGATGGCGGTCGTGCTGGCATAGCGGTGTCCGACCTGGTCCTGAACGAATTTCGGGTCGCCGCCGTCCTCGATCTGGTGCGTGACGTGGCTGTGGCGAAGCGAGTGCGGAGTCAATTCGGGGGCTAGGCCGATCGCGTCGCGGTAGGTGGTGAAACGGTCGTTGACCTCGCGTGGCTGTAGGCGGCCCCCGCGTTCGGTTACCCACAAGGCCGGGTGGTCCGGCACGCCGAACCGTGGCCGGATGTTGACCACGTAGTCCTCGACGGCTTCCACCGTCCACGGCATCACGCTGGCGACGTTCCGTCGCCGCGGCGGAGAACCCTTGGTCGCCTTGCCCCAGCGGACCTGCAACATCCCGTACCGGCCCAGCTCGGGCGCCGCAGCGTTGCGGTGGAAGTCGACCAGGTCGAGCTTGCAGCCCTCATTCCTCCGCAGGCCCCACCCGTAGAGCACCTTGAACAGCGTGGCGTCGCGGTAGGCCGCCAAGGCACCCTTGCGGCGGCTGCGGGCAGCTACGTCGATCCGGTCGTCGCAGTAATCGAAGAACTTCTGCAGCTCCTCCCGGGTGAACGGCCGCCTCTCGCCCTGCCCCTCGTAGTCGGTCAAGTGCTGGACGGTGTTCCACTCATGACAGATTTGCACCGGGTGAGTGCCGAACCGCTTCTCGCACTCGGCCGCCCACTCGTAGGCCGGGCTGGTCAGGAAGTTGCAGAACAGCCGCACCGTTAGCTGGTAGGACCGCAGCGTCGAGTGTGCGATCCCCTTCTCGCTGATCAGGGACACCATCCACTCGTCCATGTGCGAGGCGGTCCAGTTCCACGGGTACTCGTTCGTGAACCTGGCAAACCGGCGCAGTTGCCCGTCGCGGCCCTTGATGGTCTTCCTGTCGAGCCGGCGGCCGCCCCGCTGTTGCTTGGCGAACCCGCTGAGCATTGCCTCGAACACCGCGTCGTCGGGACGCAGAAGAGCAACCCCGTCCAACAGCTCTAGTCGAGCCGCACCCACAATGGGCGGTCTTGCGCCGTTCGACACCCTGTACATCCTTCCCGTCAAGTGCACGAATCTTGCATTAGGCGGGAAGTGTTCAGCAAACCAGCAGGCCACAGGCTTGGCGTACGGCGATGGACAGGGGGAGGGTTGTCCGAGATCAGCGACTTGAAGCCCTTTCGGATCGTGCATTAGATGCAATACCGCGCAGTTCCGGCACCACCTGTTCCTGAGCGGGCCGCCGGGTGCCGGCAAGACGATGTTGGCGGAGCGGCTGCCGGGGTTGCTCCCGCCGCTGAGCCGCGCGGAGGCGTTGGAGGTGACGGCGGTGCACTCGGTCGCGGGGACCCTGCCGCCCGGCCACCCGCTCGTGGAGCGGCCGCCGTACTGCGCGCCGCACCACTCCGCGACCATGGCCGCGCTCATCGGCGGCGGCTCCGGACTGCCCCACCCCGGCGCCGTCTCCGTGGCACACCACGGGGTGCTCTTTCTGGACGAGGCCGCCGAATGCAGCGGGCGGGTGCTGGACGCGATGCGGCAACCGCTCGAATCGGGACACGTGGTGGTGGCGCGGGCCAGCGGGATGATGCGGCTCCCCGCACGCTTCCTGCTGGTGCTCGCGGCCAACCCCTGTCCCTGCGGACGGCACGGTCTGAGCGCGGCGGGGTGCGAGTGCCGTCCGTCCTCGATCAGGCGCTACCGGGCCCGGCTCTCCGGGCCGCTGCTGGACCGCGTCGACCTGCGGGTGACCGTCCAGCCGCTCACCCGTTCCGAGCTGTCGGCGCTGGAGGGCTCGGCGGAGTCCACCGCGACGGTCGCCGCGCGGGTGCGCGAGGCGCGGGAGCGGGCGGCGGCGCGGTACGAGGGCACCGGCTGGACCACGAACAGCGAAGTGCCGGGGCACGCGCTCCGCAAACGATGGCCGGTGGTGACCGGTGCCTTGCGCGCCGCCGAGGAGGACATGGAACGGGGCATGCTCACCGCCCGTGGACTGGACCGGGTGCTGCGCGTCGCGTGGACGGTGGCGGACCTCGCGGGCCACGGCCGACCCACGGCCGCCGACGTCGGGTGCGCGCTGGAGCTGCGTACGGGCGTCGCGCGGGGGAGCACTCTCTCGGGGGTCGGCCGTGCGCGGTGAACGGGAGCCGGTGGCAGCGGCGTCGGACGGCGCGGCCGGGACGACCAGCGAGCCGTCCGTCGACGCAGGAGCGGTGGTGAGAGCGGAGGAACCGTGGTCGGCGGAGCCGGTGGAGACGGTGGCGGTGACCGGGCCGGGCGGGGGCATCCCGGGGCCGGGCGTCCCGTACGGCGAACGGCTGGCGCGCGTCGCGCTCGCGCGGGTCACCGAGCCCGGCGACGAACTGGTCGGCCGCTGGCTGACGGAGCGCGGTCCGGAGGAAGTCCTTCGCGCCCTCCGGGGCGGCGGAGGGCGGTTGGACGGTGCGTCTCCACAACGCTGGGAGGGCTTCCGACTGCGGGCACGCGACCTCCCGCACCCGGAGGCGGACCTCGCGACGGCCGAGGACACGGGCTGCCGCTTCGTCTGCCCCGGCGACCCGGAGTGGCCCGCGCAGCTCGACGACCTCGGCACGGGACGACCGGTCGGGCTCTGGGTGCGCGGCGCACCCTCGCTGCGGTTCTGGGCGCTCCGTTCCGTCGCGCTCGTCGGGGCCCGAGCCTGCACGGACTACGGCGTGCACATGGCCGCCACCCTGTCCGCCGGGCTGGCCGAACGCGGCTGGACGGTCGTGTCGGGCGCCGCCTACGGCGTGGACGGCGCCGCGCACCGGGGCGCGCTCGGAGTCGACGGCGCGACCGTCGGCGTACTGGCCTGTGGAGTGGACGTCGCCTACCCACGCGGACACGAGCGGCTGATCCGGAGCATCGGGGAGCACGGACTGCTGCTCGCGGAGCTGCCAGCGGGCGCCCACCCCACGCGCAGCCGCTTCGTCCAGCGGAACCGCGTGATCGCTCCTTCTGTTGGGGTCGCGTGCTTCTGAGGGTTGCGGAAGTCTCAATACGTGCAGCTCAGTGGCCGATTGAGGGGAATCCTATCGAGTGCAACAGGTGTCGTGCAAGGGACGCAGTTGGGCTGTGGACGGCTGTCGTCGTGTTGCGGAAGCGGCCAGTTCTGCCGCCGACGCATCCGACTGTGGCTGCCCGTGGCCTCATTTGATGTCAGGTGATTGCCTGACAGGTGCGGGCTGGGTCCTGTAGATCTGTGCGGGTGAATGACGACACACCCAGCGACCCCACCTCCGAGGACGGCGAGCCCGTCTCTTTCACCAAGGCCGCGAAGAACCTGATCAAGAAGCACAAGCCGACGATCCTCACCGTTGGCGCCCTGGGACTGGCCGCCGTCTTCGTGGCCGTCAGGCACACCATGGAGCAAAGCACCGCTCGGGACGCCGAGGACTTCGGGTCGGTCGCCGGCCCTGGGGCAGTGCACGAGCCACACCAACCCTCCGTCAGGCACTCGGTGGTCGGGCACAAGAGGACGCTCGCCGATGGGCGCGTCATTTCTGTTTCGGGTTATGAACGGGGCGTCGCCGCGGCGTAAAGCGCGAGAGCGACGAGAGGCCAGCGAACATGCTCAGTTAGTCATTTCCGTACTCTGGCTCTTGAGCGATGTCGTCGATGTCGCCCTCAACATCGAATTCAGTGTCCATTCCTGCCTGCCTGATTAGGTCGTAGCTGTTCAAGACCAACTGGCAGGCGGGGCAGCTGAAGTATTCGGCGCCGATGGTCAAAGTCACCGAGACGTCCTCTAGATATTCATAGTATTCCTCGTCTTGCCCGGAGTCGGCGCTGGGCCGGTAATTAACATCCTGGCCGAGTTCTTCCTCGCCTTCGATGAGTCCAGCCGACTCGCAGGCCGGGCAGGTCGCGGCCTCGCTGTGCGACATCTGAGCCGATAGGTACTGCCCAGTCTTCCACTCCGCAGCGACTTTCGCGGGGAGGGTTCCGTCGAGCCACTGCTGTCGACGCTGTTTGGCCCGCTCGATCAGTGCTTCGGTGCGCTGTTCAAGATTCTTGGCGTTCTGTTCGAGATATTTGGTGACCGTAAATTCGCGATCTCCGCCTACCAGTTCTTCCACGTCACGATCAAGAGCTGTGACTAGGATGGCAGCCTGCGCCCAGTATCTGGGCCACCAGGCGTGCGATGGGATCGCCATGAAGCCAGTACCGCTGCTGTGGAGATACTCATTCCGGCCATGAATGATCTTCATTGCTTCTGCCTGATCAAAGGGCTTGAACGCTTTGTGGCAGCGGGCCATCAGGGTCTTCGCGCGCACAGAAGTGAACTTGGCGTCGCCCTTGACGAGTCCGCTCGCAATGAGGAGGTTGGTGCCTTCTTCGTTCGGCTCCGCGATCAAGAGCGGTGAGACGCGTGCGAGGGCGGCTTTGGCCAAAAGCTCAAGTGCCAGGGCCGCCCATAGAGCCTGCTCGTCAAACGACCTGGTGTCGTCGTCCATGGCACGGTTGAGGAAGAGCTTCGCCTTGGTCCAGAGGGCTTCGTGGTCGAAGGGCCCGGTCATGATGCCTCGCGTTTCAGGTGAAAACTGACTCGCTGGATCTCTCGCTGAGGCTCTTGCGTTGCCGAGGCTCGAGCGTGGAGGACCCGACGATTGTCGATCAAGAGCACTTGGCCAGGCTCGCCCCATATGTGCTCATCGGCATATTTTGCAACGTCAACGAAATATTGCACCGTCTGTCGTGCTCGCGCATCGCAGGGCTGCATGCATCCCGGGTCGTAGCGGAAGCGGCCGCCCGAGTAGGCAGTGCCGAAGCAACTCTCGGCGCCACTGCTGATCAGAAAAACGCCGTGGCGCACGTGCTCCGGCAGTTGGGTCCTGGCGCGGCCGTAGCGCGGCCTGTTCCAAAGGCGCGTTGGCGTTGTGCTCGTGGTCGCGCACGTGAGGACCACGATGTCGGGGGGTTTCGACAGATGTGCGCCGTCGGTGTGCAGAGGCTGGGCGTCCCTGCCGTAGCGTGCGCTCAGGGAATTTGGCTCCGCCTCGGCCGGGTCGACCGGTCTCAAAGTGCTGACCGCTGGGCCACCACGACGCGTTGGCACCTCGACCCACCCGAGCACCGCGGCGTCCATTTGCACCTGCGCAAGGGTTCCCTGGCCTGCCGCCCACCCCGTAGCCCTGCTCTCGTCAAGCAGGTCTTCCAGCATCCGTGACATGCCGCAGTATGTACCGATGCTCCCCGCCAGTGCGACTGCCTTAAGGATTTCGCCCGCGCTGTGCGACTGGATGTTCTGCATGCACCGCCGGCCAACGATTAGGCCGATGTCGTCCTGGCAGCGTTCTGATCTTGCTCGCGTCGTCATCGCGCGAAAGCGCCAACTGGCGGCTGGCCGGCCCGGTGCCGGGCAGGAACTGGATGTGATCCGTCCCATCCGCGACGAAGTCGCCACCCGAAGGGGGAGGAACCGGGCAGGAGACACGGATTAGCGCCGGCGACATGATCGGCAAGTGAACAGGGGTCAGGGGGCGGCGGCCGGTGTTCAGCCCTGCTGATTCAGCACCCGGGTCAGTTCCCGGTTGGCTGCCCGCGCCGCCTCCAGGTCCTCTAGGGCTTCCTCCAGCTTGAGTTTGAGCTCGCCCTTTTCCTGCTCCAACTGCACGGTCCTCTGCTGGAGCTTCTCCACGCTGCCGGGGGCGCCGAGCCCGGAGTCCTTCCAGGTCTGCTCACCCATCAACTGCGACAGCCGCTGTTCGAGCAAGCTGATCCGGCCCATCAGCCGGGCATTGCGCTCACCTGCGGCTGCCAGGTCCGCCATCAGCGAGGCCCGTGAGACCCCGGCTCCCGCCACGGCGCCTTCGGCCGGCGCCTGCTCGGCCGTGTGGACCTGGGCCAGCAGATCGCGGTGGCGGTAGAGGAACGTGCGGTCCACGCCCGCCCGCCGGGCGACCGCGGCCACCGACACTTCCTCGCCGGCGGCCTGCAGGTCGCCGAGCGCCTTTTCGACCCGGACGCGACGTCGCTCGGTGTCGGCCTGCCGGCCACGGACCATCGCCTCGGTGCGGCGGGAACCGGGCTTGCTCATTATGGTCAAGGCCTCTCGATCCGAACGTCCGGCACCGGTTGGCCGACGCGGGGCATGCCGAGCATGACAGCCCGGCTCTTGCGAATGGTCACCATCGCCTCCTGCACCTGGTCCTGCTCATCCGGCTCAAGCTCGGCGAGCGTGTCCTTCACCGTCGCGATCAGCCGCCGGACCCGGGCGATCTCCTCCTGCGAAGGCATCGCCTCCGCTTTCGCCCACTCATCCGCCGTGCTCAGCGCGGCAATACGCTCCCTCGACTGCAGCAGGTCGGACAGGTAGCGCTCCAGGTCCGGCAGATAGGACACATCCGTGGTGTAGTGGTCGCAGCCCATGCAGCGGAACCGGATCGGACACTCGCCCCCTCCGGCCTGGACGTTGGAGGGCTCCTGGCAGCCGCCGAACGCCACAGGCACCGATTCGAGACCCCGCCGCACGTGCTCGGACTCCAGCAGCTGCCTCGCCTCACGCCAGGTGCGGTTGCCGTGCCGGTCGAAGTGGAACCGGGCGACCGTGTCGACGGCCTTGCGGGTCCGTTCCTCCGTCACCCGGTAGTACCGGCGCGTCGACTCCATAAGATCGTGGTCCATGAGCTTGCGGAGCTGGTCGATCGGGACACCGGCGTCCGCGTGGCGCTGGGCATAGCTGTGCCGGTAGGAATACATCACCACCTTGGACCGGTCGAACTGCGTCTTGCCGTCCTCCATCACGATCGGCGGCATCGCCGCGACCCACTCTGAATGCCGTTCCTGGATCGTGCCCAATGCGACCGACCGCGTGCCGCGTGGGTTGCGGATCGAGCCAGGCAGCAGCACGAGCTCCGACAACGGCGTGTCCGGGAACCGGGCGCGGACCCGCTGCTGCTGCTCCCGGATCACATCAGCGGTGGCCTGGGGTATCGGCAGCCGCAGGCCCAAGCGGTTGCACTTGAAGTTCGTCCAGATCAGCTCGTACTTCCCCCTCGGATCGGTGGCCAGGCAGTCCCAAGTCAGCTTGCAGATCTCATCCGGACGCCGGCCGGTGTCGATCATCACGTCGATGGCCACCCGCACCTCCCGTGAAGCGGCCTCCTCCAGCCGGTCCAGCTGCCCGCAAACCTGCCGCAGCACGACGGCCGGCAGATCGCGGGGCTTCCTGCGCTTGTCTTCCTTGGGGATGTCGGACTCCCGCAGCGCGAAGTCCTCCGAGACGCCCGCCATCGGGCCGCCCGGTCGGGAGGCGCCTAGCGCCCGGGTCCGGTTCAGCAGCTTGCGGAGCATCCGCAGCGTGTTGCGCCGCAGGCTCTCGGTCATGTCATCGTCGACCTGGGCGACCTGGAACGTCAGCCGACCCATGAAGTTCTCCATGTCCGCCCGGTCCACTGCCGTCGCGACGTCGCCACCGTCCTCGCGGAAAGCTCGCAGGCTCTTCGACAGCCGGGCCGCCGCGCCAACGTGAGCCTGCAGGAACCGGGTCGCGCTCTTGCCGTAGTGCCGTGGCAACTCGTCCACCAGCCACATCATCACCGCCTCGCGCAGCCACTTCTGGCTGATGCCCTTGAAATCCAGCACCCCGCGGTGACCCCACGCGCGGGCATCCCACTGGTCGGGCTTCCGCCGCTCCACCTCCGGGTCCAGGAAAGCCCGCACCACGTGGTCCCGCAGCAGCCGGGCATGCAGGGCGGCGGTGTTCTTGATCCTCTTGTCGTCCAGATCCGGCACGTCCATCAGAGACGGCACTTCCTGCCGCCGGAGCCAGTTGACCGTCGACCGCAGCTTCTGCGGCGACACCTTCACCTCCTGCCCGATCCGCTCCTGCGTCGCGAACAGCACCTCCACGACCAGCAGCGGGGACAGCCCCGCCAGCGGCACCGCCCCCGGATGATCCGGCGCCGGAGCCTCCGTCCGCGCCCAGCGCGTCTCGTCCGCGGCCTCCGGCTCGCCGTCACGGACCAGCCGTTTCCACTTCATCATGTGCGCCTGGCAGTACGGGCTCGTCGTCAGCTCCCGCTCCCGCGAGCATGCAACCACCCCACAGATCCCCAGTGGCGGCATCGGCTTGACCAGCGGATGAGCGAAGAACTCCTCCCTCGAAAGACCCAGGTTGCGGAACCGGGAGCGGTGCGGTTCACACAGCTTCTGAACGGAACTCGCCCACATCCGGGCGCACTGCGGAACCACGCAGCGCTGCCGCGGCTTCTTCTTATCCGCCTCCACGCTGCCCAAGAACTCCTCGAAGCCCAGCCCGGACCGGTTCCACCTGGTCTGGCAGGCGTGGCACAGCCCCGAGAGCAACGTCGCGCCGGAGACACACGCCGGATTGACGCACCGCGTCCAAGCCAGCAACGGATGACCCGCAGGGATCATCAACGTCAAGGTGCCCTCGTCCCAGCCCGCCTCTGCCAGGAACTGGGGGTCCAGACGCGCCCGCAGCCGCTCCACCTCAGGATCGGAGCCGGTGAGCTGCTCGGCCTCACGCACCGCAGTGATCGTCATCGCGATGTCCTCTCCGCACCGGTGACCAACTGCCGCGGCGAGGGAACCCGCTCGACGGCGTCCCGCAGAACCTGCGAATCAACATGCAAGTAAGGGGTCAAAGACTCCGGCGACTCGTGGCCCATCAGCTCCGACAGCTCATCCCACTCCGCCCCAGCAGCCCGGGCATTGCTGGCAAAAGCGTGACGCAGCTGATGCGGCCGGACCCTGCGCGGCAGGCAGGCCCGCTCGCTGAGCGCAGTCAGCAGCTCGTTCACCGCCCGCGGCGGCATCGGCGCTCCCAGCGGCTCACGCTGCAGGTTCACCAGCACGAAATCGCAGGCCGCCGCCGCGCGGCAGGCCATCCGCTCCATCACATACCGGTCGTGCGCCTGCACCAGCAGCCGATCGACCGGAACCACCCGCTCCCGCCTCGACTTCGCCCACGCCCCGTTCGGATTCAATTCCCGGCGCACCACATGCAGATGCGCACCCGCCACCGAGCAGCCCAGCGACACCGAACTGAGCAGGAAATGCATGTCCTCGCGGCGAAGCCCCACCAGCTCACCGCGCCGCAGACCACCGCGGCCCATGAACAGCAGCATCATCCGATCCCGAGCCGTCCGGCAGGCCCGCAGCAGCCCCAGGATCTCCTCGTCACTGGCCCGGTCCACCGGCCGTTTCGGCTCCCGCATCCGATGCCTCACCCCCAGACGCAGCCCCGTCCCGGCGGCCTCGCCCCGAGCCGCGGCCGGCAGATCCTGCGTCAAGGCGATCTCGAACAGCACCGGCAGCACCGACGCGGGCACCTCACCATGTGTCACCGCGTGCGCGAGCATCCCGCGCACCGCGCTCAACACCCCGTTGACCCGCTTCTCACTGCGGACCGGCTTGCGCCCCGGCCCCGCCATCACCACCGACCCCGACAACGCCTCGACACCCGAAACGCCCTTCGGCGCGTAACGCAGCCACGTCATGAACAGACCCAAGTCCGGCGCCGCCGTACGCCAGTCCCGCTCCGTACGCACACACCACCGTAAGAACAGCGCGATCGCGTACGCGTACGTCTGCGTCGTCGACTCCGCCTTGCCCTTCCCGAACCGCACGTGCTGCAAATACCGATCCGCAGCCGCCACCGGGATCAACTGACCGTCCAACACCGTCCAGTACCGCTGCCCCGACGGCAGGGTCACATGAAACGCCCTCAACCTGGTGCTCTCTCTCATCTGATGTACGCCACGCCACATGCACGACACCCATACAGAGGTGTTGTGTACAGGCCGCGCAAGAGACTTTCATGCAACGTCACACGACAGAGCACCCACCCCAACAAAACGCCGCGCTCACCCGCGGCACGGTCGTGGTCGAGGCGGAGCTGCGCAGCGGCTCCCTCGTCACGGCGCGACGGGCCAGGGAGCTGCACCGGACGGTCATGGGGGTGCCGGGCCCGGTCACGTCGGGGTTGTCCTCGGGAGTGCACCGGCTCCTGCGGGCCGACGGCGCACTCGTCACCGACCCCGACGAGGTGATCGAACTCGTCGGGCACATCGGGGAGCTGGCCCCCGAACGCAGGGGACCGGCCTTGCCCCGCGACCTGCTGCCCCCGGCGGCGGCGCGGGTCCTGGAGGCGATGCCTGCGCGGAACGCCGTTCCGGTGGGGAAATTGGCGCGTGCCGCGGGCACGCCGAGTGAGCTCACGCTCGTGCGCCTCCACGAACTGAGATCACTCGGATTCGTCGAACGGAAGGGCGACCACTGGTGGTTGCTGCCGCCCGCACCGGCCGGGGCCAGACACCCCAACGTGTGACGGTGCGGTCCTTGACCCGCGGCTGCGGGGTGAAAGGGTGAGCGTAGCCCGCTGGTTCAGCCGGTATCCGCTCCGCAACCCATGGAACGTGCCTGCCTGCGGCGTAACCCAGGGGTGCGTGCAGCGGAACGTATCTGCGCATACCTGATCGAGTGCTCATCGCGCATGGCGATCAGGCGGTCACGCTACGCTCACCTCATTCTGACTCCCCAGTAGAACGGCTCAAGGCGACGAATGCCCCAGCACAATTCCGGGCCCGACCGTACGGCCACCGCCGAGGCGCCGGTCGCTGTCGAGGCCGTCGCGCCCAGCACCGGCCCCAGCGCGCTGGACAAGCTGTGGCGGTCGTACAAGGGCACGGGCGACGGTCGGCTGCGGGAACAGCTCATCCTCCACTACTCGCCGCTGGTCAAGTACGTCGCCGGGCGCGTCAGCGTGGGCCTGCCACCGAACGTGGAGCAGGCGGACTTCGTCTCCTCCGGTGTCTTCGGGCTCATCGACGCCATCGAGAAGTTCGACCCGGACCGCGCCATCAAGTTCGAGACCTACGCGATCACCCGTATCCGCGGGGCGATGATCGACGAACTGCGGGCCATGGACTGGATTCCCCGCTCCGTACGGCAGAAGGCGCGCGCGGTCGAGCGGGCGTACGCCACGTTGGAGGCGTCCCTGCGGCGAACGCCCTCGGAGGCCGAGGTCGCCGCCGAGATGGAGATCTCCGTCGAGGAACTGCACGGGGTCTTCAGCCAGTTGTCGCTGGCGAACGTCGTCGCGCTGGAGGAGTTGTCGCACGCGGGCGGCGAGGGCGGGGACGGCCTCAGCCTGATGGACAAGCTGGAGGACACCGCCGCCGACGACCCGGTGGAGATCGCGGAGGACAGGGAGCTGCGGCGGCTCCTGGCGCGGGCCATCAACACCCTGCCGGACCGGGAGAAGACGGTCGTCACCCTCTACTACTACGAGGGCCTCACGCTCGCCGAGATCGGGCACGTACTGGGCGTGACCGAGAGCCGGGTCAGCCAGATCCACACCAAGTCGGTCCTCCAGCTCCGGGGGAAGCTTGCGGAGATGGGTCGCTGAATCGGTACTGCCGTCCGTAGAGTGGACGGGTGCCCAGGATTCGAGCGGCCTCGGTGGCCGAGCACCGGACCTTGCAGCGTGGCGCCCTGCTGGACGCGGCGCGTTCCCTCCTCTCCGAAGGCGGCACGGAGGCGTTGACGTTCCCGGCGCTCGCGCGGCGCACGGGTCTCGCGCGGTCCTCCGTGTACGAGTACTTCCGTTCGCGTGCCGCCGTCGTCGAGGAGCTGTGCGCGGTCGACTTCCCGGTGTGGGCGGCCGAGGTCGAGTTCGCCATGGCGGAGGCCGACGGACCCGAGGCGAAGGTCGAGGCGTACGTGCGGCAGCAGTTGGCGCTCGTCGGTGACCGCCGACACCGCGCGGTCGTCGCGATCTCCGCCGGGGAACTCGACGCCGCCGCCCGCGAGCAGATCCGCGCCGCGCACGGCGGCCTGGTCGCGATGGTCGTCGAGGCCCTCGCCGACCTCGGCCACACCCAGCCCCGGCTCGCCGCGATGCTCCTCCAAGGGGTGGTCGACGCGGCGGTACGGCGGATCGAACTCGGTGCCGCCGAGGACCCCGTACGAGTCACCGAGGCCGCGGTGTCGATGGTGCTGAACGGCGTGCGCGGCTGAACCGTCGCCGGGGCGTCGGGCGCGTGCTGGCTGCGGCCGCGACCGTCGGTCTCCGCCCTTCCCGTAGCTTCCGGCGCGCCTGGAACGCGGCGCCGGCCAGGGCCGCCGCGGCGGTGAGCGGTGCGGCGCCACCGCCCGACGGTGCGCTGGTGCGGGACGTTCTGGCGGTGAGTGAGCCCTCGCCGGAGAGCCGTACGCCGTCCGCGCTCACGTCCGCGCCTCCGCCCCCGTCTCCGGCGTCCTCCCGTGGCTCCGGCACGTCGGCATACGGCAGCAGCCGAGCCGGCCCCCCACGGAGCATGTGCGGTGGCAGCAGCGACAGCGGGTCCAGGTAACGGTCGCCGCGCAGCAGACCCCAGTGCAGGCAGGCGGAGCGGCAGTGGAACGCCACCGGCCGCCCCGGCCGCCCCGACTTCCCGGAGCGTGCCCGCTGCACCGTCCCGACCACGTCGCCCGCCCGCACCCGTTCGCCCTTCGCGACGGACGCGCGCACGGGCTCGTACGTGGTGCGCAGCGGCGGATCGCCCGTGCCCGAGAGCTCGGTCGCGACCACTCCCCGCCCGGCGACCGGCCCGGCGAACGAGACCGTGCCCGCCCCGGCCGCGCGAACGGCCTGTCCCGCGCGGGCCGCGAGGTCCACGCCACGGTGACCCGCGGCCCACGGTGCGGGCGGCGGCTCCCAGCCGCGCACGACCACGGGCCGGACGCCCCCGGCGGCACCCTCGACGGGCCAACCGCGGGACGGTTCACGCCCGTCGGCCTTCGTCGCGCCGACGGATGCGGCGGCGGGCGCGGGCACCCGGGCGGCGCCCGGATCGGTGCCGCCGCGGGACGGTGGCCGCGTCATCGTGAGCAGCGCCAGTGTCGCCACGAACAGCACGGCCAGCGCCAGCGTAAGTGCCGACGGGCGGCAGGCGGGCGAGGACGGCAGATCGGCGCGTACGGAATGTCGGTTTCGCATGGGCAGAGCGTGACGGCTCCGGCGGCCTCCTTGTGGATCATGGTGGGGAACGGTGGACAACCCGCGGGTTGTGGACAACTCGCTCACCCCGGCGCGTGAATCCACCCGGTCCCGGCCGCCTCCGCCGCCACCCCGGGGGCCGCGACCACCGCCCGTGAACGCCCCGTCCCGGTCCTCCCGGAGCCGGTCGCACGCCGCTTCCCCGGTCCCGTACACTTCTGCTGGCGATCCGGGTCATCGGGTCGACTTCGCACGCCCCGCCACCCTCACCCGGTGGCCGCGTACCTCGGTCCTCGGAAGCCTCCCCGCACGTACGGGACTCCGCAGGCACAGCGCGTCAGGGGCGTCAGGCGCGCGGGTCGTACGGCCCGCGTGAGACAACCGAGCACCTCAAGGAGAACGGCCATGGCCGTCGTCACGATGCGGGAGCTGCTGGAGAGCGGCGTCCACTTCGGGCACCAGACCCGTCGCTGGAACCCGAAGATGAAGCGCTTCATCTTCACCGAGCGCAACGGTATCTACATCATCGACCTGCTCCAGTCGCTGTCGTACATCGACCGCGCCTACGAGTTCGTCAAGGAGACCGTCGCGCACGGCGGCTCCATCATGTTCGTCGGCACGAAGAAGCAGGCGCAGGAGGCCATCGCGGAGCAGGCCACCCGCGTGGGCATGCCCTACGTGAACCAGCGCTGGCTCGGCGGCATGCTGACCAACTTCTCGACCGTCTACAAGCGCCTCCAGCGCCTGAAGGAACTCGAGCAGATCGACTTCGAGGACGTGGCCGCCTCCGGCCTCACCAAGAAGGAACTGCTGGTCCTCTCGCGGGAGAAGGCCAAGCTCGAGAAGACCCTCGGCGGTATCCGCGAGATGCAGAAGGTGCCCAGCGCCGTCTGGATCGTGGACACCAAGAAGGAGCACATCGCCGTCGGCGAGGCGCGGAAGCTCAACATCCCCGTCGTCGCGATCCTGGACACGAACTGCGACCCCGACGAGGTCGACTACAAGATCCCGGGCAACGACGACGCGATCCGTTCCGTCACCCTGCTCACCCGCGTGATCGCCGACGCCGCCGCGGAGGGCCTGATCGCCCGCTCGGCCGGTTCCGGTGAGGGCAAGGGCGAGAAGGCCGCCGGTGAGCCGCTGGCCGAGTGGGAGCGCGAGCTGCTCGAGGGCGAGAAGGCCGAGGCCCCCAAGCCGGACGAGGCGAAGGCCGAGGACAAGGCCGACGAGAAGCCGGCCGACGAGGCCGTCCAGGCCGCCGAGCCCGAGGCCGCCGCGGCCCCGGCCGAGGCCGAGAAGCCCGCCGACGCCTGACGCTCCACACGTGTGAACGCCCGGCGGAGGGGACCCGTTTCCCACCGCCGGGCGTACGGCGGACCAGCCCGGCTGAGCGGTGCGAAACCGCTCGCCCGGCCCGCCACCACAGCGACCTCATGACGGACAGCCCCGCCCGGCGCACAGCGCGCGGCGGGGCCGAGTGCACAGAAGGAAAGAAGGATGGCGAACTACACCGCCGCTGACGTCAAGAAGCTGCGCGAGCTCACCGGCGCCGGCATGATGGACTGCAAGAAGGCGCTGGACGAGGCCGAGGGCGACGTCGACAAGGCCGTCGAGTTCCTCCGCGTCAAGGGCCAGAAGGGCGTCGCCAAGCGCGAGTCGCGTACGGCGTCCAACGGCGCGGTCGTCGCCCGTATCGCCGACGGCAACACCTCGGGTGTGCTCGTCGAGCTGAAGTGCGAGACCGACTTCGTGGCGAAGGGTGACAAGTTCACCGTCGTCGCCGACGCGATCGCCCTCCACGTCGACAACACCGACCCGGCCGACACCCCGACCCTGCTCGCCTCGGAGATCGAGAGCGGCAAGACCGTGCAGGCGTACGTGGACGAGGCCAACGCCACGCTCGGCGAGAAGATCGTGCTGGACCGCTTCGCGAAGTTCTCCGACGGCTACGTCGCCACGTACCTGCACCGCACCAGCCCGGACCTGCCCCCGCAGGTCGGCGTGCTCGTGGAGCTGGACGCCGGTTCGGTCTCGGACGACGCCGCGAAGGCCGGTATCGCCAAGGACGTGGCGCAGCACATCGCCGCGTTCTCGCCGAAGTTCCTCTCCCGTGACGACGTCCCGGCCGAGACGGTGGCGAGCGAGCGCCGTATCGCCGAGGAGACCGCGCGCGAGGAGGGCAAGCCCGAGCAGGCCCTGCCGAAGATCGTCGAGGGCCGTGTGAACGGCTTCTACAAGGAGAACTGCCTCCTCGACCAGCCCTTCGCCAAGGACAACAAGAAGTCCGTGGCGAAGGTGCTCGAAGAGGCCGGTGTCTCGCTGAAGCAGTTCGCGCGCTTCCGCGTCGGCGCCTGACCCACCCCGCCGATTCCGGTGCCCCCTACCTGGTCCGCGAGCCGGGAAGGCACCCGTTAGGGTCGGGCACACGGCAGTTCTGACGAGGAGGCCATTGCCAAGAGGAGCCGACAGGGTCCACCGGCAGTGGCCTCCTTCGTATGCACGAGGAGATCTCCATGAGCAATGACACCGACACCGACAAAGACCACGGACGGCGTCGCTTCCTGCTGAAACTCTCCGGCGAGGCGTTCGCCGGTGGCGGGGGGCTGGGGGTCGATCCCGACGTCGTGCACAAGATGGCACGGGAGATCGCCTCCGTGGTCCGCGAGGGTGCGGAGATCGCCGTCGTGATCGGCGGAGGCAACTTCTTCCGCGGCGCCGAGTTGCAGCAGCGGGGCATGGACCGGGCGCGCTCCGACTACATGGGCATGCTCGGGACGGTCATGAACTGCCTCGCGCTCCAGGACTTCCTGGAGAAGGAGGGCATCGACTCCCGCGTCCAGACCGCCATCACCATGGGCCAGGTCGCGGAGTCGTACATCCCGCTGCGTGCCGTACGGCACCTGGAGAAGGGACGCGTCGTCATCTTCGGCGCCGGGATGGGCATGCCGTACTTCTCCACCGACACCACCGCCGCGCAGCGCGCCCTGGAGATCGACGCCGAGGCGCTGCTCATGGGCAAGAACGGTGTGGACGGGGTCTACGACGCCGACCCGGCGACGAACCCGGACGCCGTGAAGTTCGACGCCCTGGAGTACGGCGAGGTCATCACCAGGAACCTCAAGGTGGCCGACGCCACCGCCGTCACCCTCTGCCGGGACAACGAACTGCCGATCCTCGTCTTCGAGCTGCTGGCCGAGGGCAATATCGGCCGTGCGGTGAAAGGTGAGAAGATCGGCACCCTGGTGAGCAGCCGGAGCACCAGGGACTGACCGGCTCCCCGGCCGCGTGACGTCACCTGAAGTCGCCCGCGACGGCGTGCCGTTGGGGTGGCCGGAACGGCGCGGTACGGGGATGGACAACAGCCTGCCGGTCGGACACCGTGCAGGGAATCAGGGCACTGCTCGCCTCCGGCAGCCGTTACCGGAGCAGGCAGGCAGCCCCTCAGGCTCATTCATCGAACCAGGAGCACGTGGTGATCGAAGAGACCCTCCTCGAGGCCGAGGAGAAGATGGAGAAGGCGGTCGTCGTCGCCAAGGAGGACTTCGCCGCGATCCGCACCGGTCGTGCGCACCCGGCGATGTTCAACAAGATCGTGGCGGAGTACTACGGCACGATGACCCCGATCAACCAGCTGGCGTCGTTCTCGGTGCCGGAGCCGCGGATGGCGGTGGTCACCCCGTTCGACAAGAGCTCGCTGCGCAACATCGAGCAGGCGATCCGCGACTCCGACCTGGGCGTCAACCCGTCGAACGACGGGCACCTCATCCGGGTGGTGCTGCCGGAGCTGACGGAGGAGCGCCGCAGGGAGTTCATCAAGGTCGCGAAGACCAAGAGCGAGGACGCCAAGATCTCCATCCGGAGCGTGCGCCGCAAGGCCAAGGAGAGCCTCGACAAGGCGATCAAGGACGGCGAGATCGGCGAGGACGAGGGCCGCCGCGGCGAGCGTGAGCTGGACGACACGACCGCGAAGTACGTCGGGCAGGTGGACGAGCTGCTCAAGCACAAGGAAGCCGAGCTGCTCGAAGTCTGAGGCTGTGATCCGTGACTGACTCATCGCGGGGGTTCCCGCCACCGGGCAGCGGCTTCCGGGGCGCCCCCGACCGGCCACCCGGCATGCCGGGACACCCCCCGCAGCGAAGCGAGGCGGGCGGTCCCGCGCGCCTGGACGGCGACCTGGCGGACGCGTCGCAGACTCGGCCCATGCCCATCGTGCCCGACACGCCTGACCGGGGTGGCCCCGGCGGCGACGACGCAGGACGCCGTGGCCCCGGACCGTGGGACCACGCGTCGCCCCCCGACCCGTCCGGTCGGCCGGGCCGACCCGACGACCCCGGGGGTTCCGGCCCGCCCGCGCCCCCGCCGGGCCGCCGGGCCCGCGCGCGTGCCGGGGGAGCGGAGCAGGAGAAGGAGCAGCGGAAGGCGGCGGGCAAGCAGCGTGCCGGTCGTGACCTGGGGGCGGCGATAGGGGTCGGCCTCGCCCTCGGCGCCCTGATCGTGGTCTCCCTCTTCGTCTACAAGGCGGCGTTCGTCGTCGTGGTCGCCGGTGCCGTCTGCGTCGGGCTGTGGGAGCTGACGACGCGGCTGGCCGAACGCAAGGACATCCGCGTCCCGTTGGTCCCGTTGGCCGTCGGCGGCGCCGCGATGATCTTCGCGGGGTACGCCCGTGGTGCGGAGGGCGCCTGGGTGGCGATGGCCATGACGGCGCTCGCGGTGCTGGTGTGGCGGATGACGGATGCGCCCGACCAGTATCTGCGGGACGTGACGGCGGCGGTGTTCGTCGCGTTCTACGTCCCGTTCCTGGCGACGTTCGTGGCCCTGATGCTCGCGGCCGACGACGGCCCTCAGCGGGTGATGACGTTCCTGGTGCTCACCGTCGTGAGCGACACCGGCGCGTACGCCGTCGGTTGGCGCTTCGGCACGCACAAGCTCGCCCCGCGGATCAGCCCCGGCAAGACCCGCGAGGGCCTGTTCGGCGCGATCGGCTTCGCCATGGTGGCGGGCGCCCTGTGCATGCAGTTCGCCGTGGACGGCGGCGTGTGGTGGCAGGGGATCGTCCTCGGGCTGGCGGTCGCGGTCAGCGCGACCCTCGGTGACCTGGGCGAGTCCATGATCAAACGGGATCTGGGCATCAAGGACATGGGCACGTTGCTGCCGGGCCACGGCGGCATCATGGACCGGCTGGACTCGCTGCTGCCGACCGCCCCCGTCGCCTGGCTGCTGCTGGTGGCCTTCGTCGGCTCCGGCTGACCGGAACCGAACCGTACGGCCGGTCCTCCCGCACCGGCCGTACGGGAGTCGGCCCCCCCGGCCGTCGCGGGCTCGGGCGGCGCCCCTACCCGCTCCGCGCGTCTGCGACACTGGTGGGGTTATGCCTGCACCCGGAGAGTTGACCTTCACCGCGCCCCGCGGCGCCGCCAAGCCGCCGCGGCACCTCGCCGACCTCACCCCCGCGGAGCGCCGCGAGGCGGTCGCGGCGCTCGGCGAGAAACCGTTCCGCGCCAAGCAGTTGTCGCAGCACTACTTCGCGCGCTACGCCCATGACCCCGCGCAGTGGACGGACATCCCCGCGGCCGCGCGCGAGCGGCTCGCGACGGAGCTGCTGCCTCCGCTGATGTCGGTCGTACGGCACATCAGCTGCGACGACGACACCACCCGCAAGACGCTGTGGAAGCTGCACGACGGCACCCTCGTGGAGTCGGTGCTGATGCGCTACCCGGACCGGGTGACCATGTGCATCAGCTCGCAGGCGGGCTGCGGCATGAACTGCCCGTTCTGCGCCACGGGTCAGGCGGGCCTCGACCGCAACCTGTCGACCGCCGAGATCGTGCACCAGATCGTCGACGGCATGCGGGCGTTGCGCGACGGCGAGGTCCCCGGCGGTCCCGCCCGGCTCTCCAACATCGTCTTCATGGGCATGGGCGAGCCCCTCGCCAACTACAACCGCGTCGTCGGTGCCATCCGCCGCCTGACCGACCCGGAGCCGGACGGTGTCGGCATCTCCCAGCGCGGCATCACGGTGTCGACGGTGGGTCTCGTTCCGGCCATGCTGCGCTTCGCGGACGAGGGCTTCACGTGCCGCCTCGCGGTCTCGCTGCACGCGCCCGACGACGAGCTGCGCGACACCCTCGTCCCGGTGAACACCCGCTGGAAGGTACGGGAGGTGCTGGACGCCGCCTGGGAGTACGCGGAGCGTTCCGGCCGCCGTGTCTCCATCGAGTACGCGCTGATCCGCGACATCAACGACCAGGCGTGGCGCGCCGATCTCCTCGGCCGCCTCCTCAAGGGCAAGCGGGTGCACGTCAACCTCATCCCGCTCAACCCGACGCCCGGTTCGAAGTGGACCGCGTCCCGGCCGGAGGACGAGCGGGAGTTCGTACGGGCGTTGGAGGCGCACCGGGTGCCGGTGACCGTACGGGACACCCGCGGCCAGGAGATCGACGGCGCCTGCGGGCAGCTGGCGGCCACCGAACGCTGAGAGCTGACCGGCCGCCGTACGGTCGCGGCCGGGCATCCGTCGGTCACGCGGGTCATCCGCCGGGCGCTGACCGGGGCCGTCACGGCCGGGCTGGTACTGTTCGAAAGAACGTACACACCGACAGGGGAGCGCGAGCAGCGCTGAGAGTGCGGCACCAGCCGCAGACCCTCGAACCTCGCCCAGGTCATGCTGGGTAGGAAGTTCGGCCAATCTCTTGTGCTGCCCACGTGCGCCCGCGTACCCGTACCGAGGGCGGCAGTATGAGACAGACCGTGACCACCGGCCTCGCCGTCGCGCTGGGCGCCTCGCTGCTCGCGGGCTGCGGCTCGGGCGGCTCCGGCGACGGCGAGGCGTCGAAGACCGTCACGCTCGTCACGCACGACTCGTTCGCGGCGTCGAAGAAGGTGCTGGCCGCCTTCACCGAACGCACCGGGTACGAGGTGCGGGTCCTGCGGGGCGGCGACGCGGGCTCGGCCGTCAACCAGGCGGTGCTCAACAAGGACAACCCGCAGGGCGACGTCTTCTTCGGCGTCGACAACACCCTGCTGTCCCGCGCGCTCGACAACGGCGTCTTCACCCCGTACGAGGCGAAGGGCCTCGACAAGGTCCCGGCGGCCCTGCGGGACGGCACCGGCGGGCACCGGGTGACGCCCGTCGACACCGGTGACATCTGCGTCAACTACGACCGCGACTGGTTCGCCCGCGAGAAGCTGGCCCCGCCGCGCTCGCTCGACGACCTGGCGAAGCCCGCGTACAAGGACCTCCTCGTCACCGAGAACGCCGCCACCTCCTCACCCGGCCTCGGCTTCCTCCTCGCCACCGTCGAGACGTACGGCGACGACGGCTGGGAGGGCTACTGGAAGAAGCTCCGGGCCAACGGTGTCGAGGTCGTCGACGGCTGGGAGCAGGCGTACAACGACCGCTTCAGCGGCTCGGCCGCCGGCAAGGGCAAGGGCGACCGCCCGCTCGTCGTCTCGTACGCCTCCAGCCCGCCCGTCGAGGTGCTGGGCAAGGAGCCGCTGCCGAAGGAGGCGCCCACGGGGGTCGCGGAGGGGACGTGCTTCCGGCAGACGGAATTCGCCGGGCTGCTGTCGGGCGCGCGCAACGAGAAGGGCGGGAAGGCGCTGCTGGACTTCCTGCTCGGCAGGGAGTTCCAGGAGGACCTGCCGCTCCAGATGTTCGTGAAGCCCGCGCGCGCGGACGCGAAGCTGCCGGAGCTGTTCACCCGTTACGGTGCGACCGCCGACCGGCCGGTGGTGATGGAGCCGGAGCGGATCGGTGCGGGCAGGGAGCAGTGGGTGAAGTCGTGGACCTCGCTCGTGCTGAAGTGACCGTACGGGGCGCGGAACCGCCCGCCGGAGCGCCCCCCGGCCCCGACGGACCCGCCCCGCGCCCGTACGCCCCCCGCCGCGCCGCCGCCGTACGGCTCGCGCTGATGGCCGTGCCCGCCGCCTTCTTCGCCCTCTTCTTCGGCTACCCCGTCGCCGCGATCGTCGGCCGCGGCCTGCGCGACGGCGGGCACTGGCAGTGGGCGCGCGCCGGGGAGGTGCTGTCCGACCCGGACGTGCTGCACGTCCTGTGGTTCACGGTGTGGCAGGCCGCGGCGTCCACCGGGTTGACGCTGCTGCTGGCGCTGCCCGGCGCGTACGTCTTCGCCCGCTTCGACTTCCCCGGCAAGCGGCTGCTGCGCGCGCTGGTGACGGTGCCGTTCGTGCTGCCGACGGTCGTCGTCGGCTCCGCGTTCCTGGCGCTGCTGGGTCGGGGCGGCGCGCTGGACGAGGCGTTCGGGCTGCGGCTGGACACCTCGGTGTGGGCGATCCTGCTGGCGCACGTGTTCTTCAACTACGCCGTCGTCGTACGGACGGTGGGCGGCCTGTGGTCCCAGCTGGACCCGCGTCAGGAGGAGGCCGCGCGCGTCCTGGGCGCCGGGCGACTCGCCGCCTGGCGGAAGGTGACGCTGCGGGCGCTGACCCCGTCGGTCGCGGCGGCGGCGCTGATGGTGTTCCTGTTCACGTTCACGTCGTTCGGCGTCGTGCAGGTCCTCGGCGGGCCGCGCTACGCCACATTGGAGGTCGAGATCTACCGGCAGACCGCCGGTCTCCTCGACCTGCCGACCGCCGCCGTGCTCACCCTGCTCCAGTTCGCCGCCGTCGGCGCGCTGCTCGCCGTGCACGCCTGGTCCGTACGCCGCCGGGAGACCGCCCTCGGCCTGGTCGACGCCCGGCACACCGCGCGCCGCCCCGAGGGCGTGGGGCAGTGGGCGCTGCTCTGGTCGGTGCTGGCGGTCGTCGCCGTACTGCTGCTGGCGCCGCTCGCCGTCCTCGTCGAACGCTCCCTGCGCGCCTCCGACGGCTCCCACGGGCTGATGTTCTACCGCGCGTTGGGCAGGCTCGACGCCGACGGCACGTTCCTCGTACCGCCCGTCGAGGCGGTCGGCAACTCCCTCGCGTACGCCGCCGTCGCGACGCTTGTCGCCCTCGTCGTCGGTGGTCTCGCGGCCGCCGCGCTCACCCGCCGCGCCGGACGTCTCGTCCGCGGCTTCGACGCGCTGCTGATGCTGCCGCTGGGCACGTCCGCCGTGACCGTCGGCTTCGGCTTCCTCATCGCGCTGGACGAGCCGCCGCTCGACCTGCGTACGTCGTGGCTGCTGGTGCCGCTCGCGCAGGCGCTGGTGGGCGTGCCGTTCGTGCTCCGTACGCTGCTGCCGGTGCTGCGCGCCGTGGACGTACGGCTGCGGGAGGCCGCCGCCGTGCTCGGCGCCTCGCCGTGGCGGGCGTGGCGGGCGGTCGAACTGCCGCTGGTGGGGCGGGCGTTGCTGGTCGCGGCGGGTTTCGCGTTCGCCGTGTCGCTCGGTGAGTTCGGCGCGACGGTCTTCATCGCCCGCCCGGACAGCCCCACCCTGCCCGTCGCCGTGTCCCGTTTCCTGGGCCGCGCCGGGGAGTTGAACTACGGGCAGGCGATGGCCCTGAGCACGATCCTGATGCTGGTGTGCGCGGTGACGCTGCTCGCGTTGGAACGCGTACGCACCGACCCGCGGGGGAGTTCTGATGCTGCGCCTGGAGGGCGTGACCGTACGGTACGGGGCGCGGGCCGCGCTGGACGCCGTCGACCTGACCGTCGCCGCGCACGAGACCGTGTGCGTGCTCGGGCCGAGCGGCAGCGGGAAGTCGACGCTGCTGCGCGTCGTCGCCGGGCTCCAACAGCCGGACGCGGGGCGGGTCCGGCTGTCCGGGCGCGACCAGGCCGGGGTGCCCGCGCACCGGCGCGGACTGGGGCTGATGTTCCAGGACCACCAGCTGTTCCCGCAGCGGGACGCGGGCGCGAACGTCGCGTTCGGGCTGGAGATGCGGCGGCTCGGGCGGCACGCGGTGGAGGAGCGCGTCGTCGAACTCCTCGACCTGGTCGGCCTCCCCGGCGCCGCCCGCCGCGCGATCCCCTCCCTGTCGGGCGGCGAGCAGCAGCGCGTGGCGCTGGCCCGCGCGCTCGCGCCGGAGCCGCGCCTGCTGATGCTCGACGAGCCGCTGGGGCAGCTCGACCGAGGCCTGCGCGAACGCCTCGTCGTCGAACTCCGCGCCCTCTTCCGTCGCCTGGGCACCACCGTGCTCGCCGTGACCCACGACCAGGGTGAGGCGTTCGCGCTCGCCGACCGGGTCGTCGTCATGCGGGACGGGCGGATCGCGCAGGCCGGTACGCCGCTGGAGGTGTGGCGGCGCCCCGCCTCGGAGTTCGTCGCCCGCTTCCTCGGCTTCGACAACGTCGTACGCGCCGACGTCGCGGGCCGCACCGCAGTGACCCCGTGGGGCCCGGTACCGGTGCCGGACGGTACGCCCGGCGGCCCCCGTACGCTGCTGGTCCGCCCCACCGGCGTACGCCTCACCGCGCCCGCCGACGGCCTGCCGTGCCGGGTGACCGGGCGGACGTTCCGCGGTGGCGCGTCGTCGTCGGTGGCGCTGCTGCTGGCGCCGGAGCAGGGGCCGCCGCTGGAGGCGAGCTGCGACCTGCGGGACGCCCCGGACACGGACGCGGAGGTCGGTGTCGCCTTCGCCGCGGACGACGTGGTGGTGCTGCCGGAGGAGCGGTAGGCGCGACCGGCGTCCGGTTACGCGCCGTCGCCGCCGCCGTGCCCCAGCCGCTCCAGGGTGTCCGGCACCTCGTCGACCGAGTCGACCAGCGCGATGCGCCCGGCCATCGGGCGGCCCTCCGCGAGCGCGCACAGCAGCGGCCAGGCGGGCAGCGTACGCGTCCAGTGCTCCTCGCCGACGAGTACCATGGGGGTCGGCCCGCCGCGCGACTGGTAGTAGTTGGGCGTCGCGTTGTCGAAGATCTCCTGCAACGTGCCCGCCGCGCCCGGCAGGAAGACCACGCCGGCGTTGGAACGGGCGAGGAGGCCGTCCTCGCGTACGGCGTTCACGAAGTACTTCGCGATGTGCGACGCGAACACGTTGGGCGGCTCGTGCCCGTAGAACCAGGTCGGGATGCCCACCGAACGCCCGCCGTCGGGCCACCCGTCGCGCACCGCGAACCCGGCCTCCGCCCACGCGCCCACCGACGGCGTGAACGAGGGGGAGCCCGCGAGGATCTCCAGGGCCTTGCCGAGCACGCCGTCCTCGAACGGGGCGGTGTACGCGCCGAGGTTCGCCGCCTCCATGGCCCCCGGTCCGCCGCCGGTCGCGACGGTGAGACCGGAACGCGCCAGGGTGCGGCCCAGCCGGGCCGCGTCCGCGAACGCGTCCGAGCCGCGCTTCAGCGCGTGGCCGCCCATGACGCCCACGACGCGGGCGCCGACGAGGAGTTCGTCGAGGGCGTCGTTGACGGAGTCGTCGTGGATGGCGCGCAGCATGGAGCTGAAGATGTCGCCGTCGCCGCCGGTCTCCCGGAACCAGGCGTACGCGCGGGCGTCCGGCGTCCCCTCGTAGCCCGCGGACAGGTTCTCGAACAGCTCGTGCGCGTCGTACAGCAGCCCGCGGTACGGGTCGAACGGCAGGTCCGGCACGGGCGGGAAGACCAGCGCGCCGCCCGCGCGCGCGGCCGCGGCGGCCTCCGGCTCCATCGGGCAGCCGAGGAAGACGGCGCCGTCGGTGGCCACGCCGCGCAGCGCGGCGGTCCGTTCGCGGAGGTCGACCGACTGGACGCGCCAGCCCGCCAGCGAACCGGCGGAGGCGAGCACCCGGTCGAACTCCTCCAGCGTCTCCATCTCCCAGTCGTGGTCGACGGGGCCGAGTGCTTCGGGAGCGCCCGCGGCTTCGGGGCCGTGCGCGGCGGGGGAGGGGTCGTGGGGCTGCATGCCGTCAGCCTAGATGAATGAGTCCGATGTCTTCAGTGGTCGTAGGCGATCAGTGATCGTTTGATGGGTGCGCCGGTGGTCCAGTTGTGCCAGATGCCGGCGGCGAGGGCGAGGAGTCGTTGTCCGGTGCGGGCGAAGACTCCGGCCGGGGTTCTGCCGCCGTGTTGTTCGAGGCTGAGCTGGCCTTTGAGGGTGTCGATGACGGCTTCGATCCACTGGCGGACCCGGGCGATCTTCCCGTGCCGGACCGGTTCGTCCTTGCGGTCCGGCCGCACCAGGTGTGCGCCGAGCCGCTCGGCGACGAACGCTTCGAACTCCTTGCCCGCGAAGCCCTTGTCCGCGAGGATCACCTGCCCTTGGCGGACGAGGTGGTGTTCGCGTTCCAGGAGCGCGGTCATCACCTCCCGTTCGCCGAGTTTCGGGTTGGCCAGGCACCAGGTGACAGGCATGCCCTCGGCGGTGGTGACCAGGTAGAGGCGGAAGCCCCAGAAGAAGCGGGAGTGGCTGCGGCAGAAGCCGTAGCCGCAGTGCCCGGCCAGGTCGGAGCGTTTGACGGTCTCGCGGGAGGCCGCGCAGGGCAGCGGGGTGGAGTCGATCAGCCGCAGGTCGTCGTTCCAGGTCGGCACCTGCCTGGCCAGTGCCTCGATCACGCGGCTGATGAGCGGACCTGCGGCGTTGAGGCGCTTGTTGTAGGCGGACTGTTGGGGCAGGTAGCGGAAGAGGTGGCCGAGGCGGGCGTGGGCGAAGCGGATCCAGTGCCGGGTCGAGGGGAACCCGAGGAGGACCTGGGCCACGGCCAGGCACATCAGTTCGGCGTCCGTCAGCTTCGGCGGTCGCCCGATCCGGCGACAAGGCGCCACGTGGTCGTCGATGAACACGTACAGTGCCGCCAGAAGGGCGTCCAGGTTTGTCTTCACACACTGACCAACGGGCGCCCTTCGCCATGGTCGCGACCAGGACGGACATCGGACTCACTCATCTAGGGGCTGCCCGGCGAGGGGTTCGGGGAGGGGGAACGTACGGCCGCCGCACGGCACTTGCCGCGCTCCCGCCCCGCGTCGGCTCAGCCCACGGCCTGGTGCAGCGGCAGCGCCGCCAGCACGCCGACGCCCCAGGTCACCGGGGCCAGTACGGCGAGGAGCACCGCGCCGCGCAGCGCCGCCGCCCCGCGCAGCAGTCCGCGCGGGGCGCCGAGCCGCAGCAGCGTCGCGGTGACCGGCGCCCGTTCCGCGCGGCACGCGGTCGCGGCGGTCAGCGCGCTCGCGGTGGCGCAGCACACGACGAGGGCCGCGCCCAGCGCCGTCAGCGGCCCGAACGCCCGCGCGCCGCCGTCCGGCGCCGTGCCGTACAGTTCCGCCGCCGCCAGCGCCCCGGACGCCACCGCGCACAGCACGCCGAGCGGCCGCCCGACGCGTACGGCCTCCTGCTGGAGCACCCGTCCCGACAGCAGCCGCAGCGCGCCGGGACGGCCCAGGCTGATCAACCGGCCGCACAGGTGGGCGAGTCCGGGCCCGGCGAGGACCAGGCCGACCGCAGCGAGCAGCCATCCGCCGAGCACGGCGGGCGGGCTGCCGTCCACGGTGCCGGGCAGCGGCAGCAGCGCCGCGTCGCCGCCCTTCACGGGCGCGGAGCGCCGGGCGAGGGCCACCACCGTGATGCCGGTCGCGGTCAGCGCCGCGCCCCAGGGCAGCCCGGACATCGCCGCCGCGCGGGCCGCCTCCGTCGTACGCGAACCCGTACGCGCCCGGGATCGTACGGCGAGGGCGCTCGCCCCGGCGGCGACGGCCGGGGTCAGGCACAGCAGGGTCAGTACGGCGGCGGCGGGCAGTGGCCGGTCGCCGCCGAGGACGTCGGCGGCGGCACCGTCGAACGGCAGCCTGCCGCTGCCGCCGCGCAGCTGGAGGAAGACGAGCAGCGCCAGCGCACTGCCGAACGCGCCGGTCACCGCCGTCGAACCGGCCGCCAGCAGCGGCAGCCGCGCGGCCCCCACCCCCGCCGTGTCCAGCGCGGACGGCTGCCGTGGCGGTGTCTCCGTACGGGCGACGGCGGCGGCGAACTGCGCGGCGGCCGCGAGCGGTACGAGGCACCACAGGAGGCGTACGGAGGCGTCGCCGGAGTCGCGGGGGTGCGCCAGGCCGTAGCCGAGCGCGCTGAGGAGCAGGAAACCGGCGACGGCGATCGCGCACGCCACGGACAGCCGCCGCAGCAGCGTCCACGGGCGCGCGCCGCGGACTAGGCGGAGAGCGAGCACGCGGCGCTGCCCTCCGCTTCGGTGACCGGGCGGGGAGCGGTGGGGGTGCGGCGGCCGTCGACGAGGGGGACGCACCGGTCGACGAGCGACGTGCCGGTGGAGTCGTCCGTCTCGGCGGGCGCGGGCTCGGGCGAGGTGAGCACCACCGTGATGCCGTGCGAGCGGGCGGCGCTGGTGAGCGTGCGCAGCGCCTGCATACGGTCCAACTGGTGCAGCGGCGCGGTCGGTTCGTCCGCGAACAGCACGGTCGGTCCGGGTGCCAACGCCCGTGCGATGGCGACCCGTTGGCGCTGCGACTGGAGCAGGTCCGCGGGGCGCCGCCGCGCGCAGTCCCCGATGTCGAGGCGGTCCAGCCACTCGTACGCGGCTGCCCGCGCCGTGCGCTGCCGGGCGCCGGTCAGCAGCAGCGGCAGGGCGGCGTTCTCCCAGGCGGTCAGCTCCGGCACCAGCTCCGGCGCGCTGCCGATCCAGCCGAAGCGGTCGCGGCGGAGCCGCTCGCGCGAGGCGCGGCCCAGGGAGTGCAGGGGCACGCCGTCGAACCACACCTCGCCCTCCGTCGGGACCAGCCGCCCCGACAGGCAGCCCAGCAGCGTGCTCTTGCCGCTGCCGCGTGGGCCCGACACGGAAACGATCTCCTCCGGGCGTACTCCGAGGGTGATCCCCTGGAGGGCCGGGGAGCCGTCGTACGAGTAGTGCAGTCCGCGTGCCCAGAGCACGTCGTCGTCCGGCGGGGCAGCCATCGAAGGCACCTCCCACTCACCTCTGCTCCGTCTGCTCTGCTGATCGCCATCCCCCGAGGTGCGAACGACCGGCGGGGGGTTCGGTCACTGGCACCGTAGGGACAGCGTGGCGGGGGAGCGGCGCAGGCTCGGCGCGGGGGCGCGCAGGAACGTCCGTATGGAGGCGTCCGCGCCGAGCCGTGCAGTCGGGGTGACGGGGGTCAGAGCAGCTTCCACGCCTCCGTGAGGACGCCGCGGAGGATCTGCTCGATCTCGTCGAAGACCGCCTGGTCCGCGATGAGCGGCGGCGCCAGCTGTACGACGGGGTCACCGCGGTCGTCGGCGCGGCAGTACAGGCCCGCCTCGAAGAGGGCGCCGGAGAGGAAGCCGTACAGGACGCGTTCGCACTCCTCGTCGGTGAACGTCTCCTTCGTCGCCCGGTCCTTGACCAGCTCGATGCCGTAGAAGAAGCCGTCGCCGCGCACGTCGCCGACGATCGGCAGGTCGAGCAGCTTCTCCAGGGTGGCGCGGAAGGCGCCCTCCTGGTCGAGCACGTGGCGGTACAGGCCCTCGCGTTCCATCAGGTCGAGGTTGGCGAGGCCGACGGCGGCGGACACGGGGTGGCCGCCGAAGGTGTAGCCGTGGAGGAACGTGTCGTCGCCGCGGAAGAACGGCTCGGCCACCCGGTCGGAGATCACGGCCGCGCCGATCGGGGAGTACCCGGAGGTCATGCCCTTGGCGCAGGTGATGATGTCCGGCACGTAGCCGAACTTGTCGCAGGCGAAGACCGTGCCCAGCCTGCCGAACGCGCAGATCACCTCGTCCGAGACGAGCAGCACGCCGTACCGGTCGCAGATCTCGCGGACGCGGTCGAAGTAGCCGGGCGGCGGCGGGAAGCAGCCGCCCGCGTTCTGCACCGGCTCCAGGAAGACGGCGGCGACCGTCTCCGGGCCCTCGAAGAGGATCTCCTGCTCGATCTGGTCGGCCGCCCAGCGCCCGAAGGCCACCGGGTCGTCGCCGTGCAGCGGGGCGCGGTAGATGTTGGTGTTCGGCACCTTGTGGGCGCCGGGTACGAGCGGCTCGAACGGCGCCTTGAGGGCCGGGAGCCCGGTGATGGACAGCGCGCCCTGCGGGGTGCCGTGGTAGGCGACGGCGCGGGAGATCACCTTGTACTTCGTGTGGTTGCCGGTGAGCTTGTGGTACTGCTTCGCCAGCTTCCACGCGGTCTCCACGGCCTCGCCGCCGCCGGTGGTGAAGAAGACCTTGTTCAGGTCGCCCGGCGCGTGCCCGGCGAGCCGCTCGGCCAGTTCGACGGCGCTCGGGTGGGCGTAGCTCCAGATCGGGAAGAACGCCAGCTCCCGCGCCTGCTTCGCGGCGGCCTCGGCCAGTTCCGTACGGCCGTGCCCGGCCTGTACGACGAAGAGTCCGGCGAGGCCGTCGAGGTAGCGCTTGCCGTCGGTGTCGAAGACGTACGCGCCCTCGCCGCGCACGATGGTGGGTACGGGCGCGTGCTCGTACGACGACATGCGGGTGAAGTGCATCCACAGGTGGTCGTACGCGGTACGGGACAGGTCGTTGCTCACGGCTATCGGGTTCCCCATGCGTAGGTCTGCTTGCGCAGCTTGAGGTAGACGAAGCTCTCGGTCGAGCGCACCCCCGGCACGGTGCGGATGCGTTTGGTGAGCATCTCCAGGAGGTGCTCGTCGTCCTCGCAGACGACCTCGACCAGGAGGTCGAACGAGCCCGCCGACACCACCACGTAGTCGACCTCGTCGATCGCGGCGAGCGCGTCGGCCACGGGGTCGATGTCGCCGTCCACCGTGATCCCGACCATCGCCTGGCGCATGAAGCCGACGGTGAGCGGGTCGGTCACGGCGACGATCTGCATGACGCCCTGGTCGAGCAGCTTCTGCACCCGCTGCCGTACGGCCGCCTCGGACAGGCCGACGGCCTTGCCGATCGCGCCGTACGGGCGGCGTCCGTCCTCCTGGAGCTGTTCGATGATGGCCAGGGAGACGGCGTCGATCGACGACGGGCCGTGGGTGTTCTTGGAGTCGCGAGCCACAGGCACACCCTGCACGAGGACTCGACACTCTGGCAACCCTGGAGCGATGTAATCCGTTGTCTTGGTGGCTCTGGGATGCTGAATTCGTTGTACCAGGGTGTTGGGTGTATCGAAAGCGTCACCCTCCTGGTTAGGGTGGTCGTCTCACCCAATGGACAGCGGACAGGAGGGGTGCGAAGTGACCGCCGAGCTGCGTCGACTGCGCAACTACATCGACGGGGAGTTCCGGGATGCCGCGGACGGCCGGACGACCGAGGTGGTCGACCCGGTGACCGGCGAGGCGTACGCGACCGCGCCGCTCTCCGGGGCCGCGGACGTCGACGCCGCCATGGCCGCCGCCGCGAAGGCGTTCCCCGTCTGGCGGGACGCGACGCCCGCCACCCGCCAGCGCGTGATCCTGAAGATCGCGGACGTGCTGGAGGCGCGGCAGGACGAGCTGCTCGCCGCCGAGTGCGAGAACACGGGCAAGCCCCTGGAGCTGACCCGGCAGGAGGAGCTGCCGATGATGCTCGACCAGATCCGCTTCTTCGCGGGCGCCGCGCGGATGCTGGAGGGCAAGTCCGCGGGCGAGTACATGGACGGGCTCACCTCGTTCGTACGCCGGGAGCCGGTCGGCGTCTGCGCGCAGGTCGCGCCGTGGAACTACCCGATGATGATGGCCGTGTGGAAGTTCGCCCCGGCCCTCGCCGCGGGCAACGCCGTGGTGCTGAAGCCGTCCGACACCACGCCCGCGTCGACCGTCCTGCTGGCCGAGGTGATCGGCGGTGTGCTCGCCGAACTGGAGCTGCCCGCCGGGGTGTTCAACATCGTCTGCGGCGACCGCGACACCGGCCGCCTGATGGTCGAGCACGACGTGCCCGCCATGGCCTCCATCACCGGCTCCGTCCGCGCGGGCACCGAGGTCGCGGGCAGCGCGGCCAAGGACCTCAAGCGGGTGCACCTGGAGCTGGGCGGCAAGGCGCCCTGCGTGGTCTTCGAGGACGCCGACATCCCGGCGGCCGTCGAGGGCATCCGCGACGGCGGCTTCTTCAACGCGGGCCAGGACTGCACCGCCGCCACCCGCGTGCTGGTGCACGAGTCGGTGCACGACGACTTCGTCACCGCGCTCGCCAAGGCCGCGGCCGAGGTGAAGACCGGCGACCCGACGGACGAGGACTGCTTCTACGGTCCGCTGAACAACGCCGACCACCTCGCGAAGGTCGCCGGGTTCGTCGACCGGCTGCCCGCCCACGCGAAGGTCGAGGCGGGCGGTGAACGGGTCGGGGACAAGGGCTACTTCTACGCCCCGACCGTCGTCTCCGGCCTCCGTCAGGACGACGAGATCATCCAGAACGAGGTCTTCGGACCCGTCATCACCGTCCAGTCGTTCTCCTCCGAGGAGGAGGCGGTGACCTGGGCGAACGACGTGGAGTACGCGCTGGCGTCCTCGGTGTGGACCACGGACCACGCGCGCGCGATGCGGATGTCCAAGGTGCTGGACTTCGGCTGCGTGTGGATCAACACGCACATCCCGCTGGTCGCGGAGATGCCGCACGGCGGCTTCAAGAAGTCCGGCTACGGCAAGGACCTGTCGGCGTACGGCTTCGACGACTACACCCGGGTGAAGCACGTGATGACGGCGCTGTAGCGGGTGGCGTACGGGCCGGTCCGAGGGGTTCGTTCGGAGTGGTTCGGAGTTGTGACCTTCCGGGCTTGACGCACGGTGTGCGGGCGGTGGTTCCCTTGTCGGGGGCCCCGCCCGTTCCCGTTCCGCCCCCTCCGCTCCCCGAGAGGCACCGTCGTGATCATCTTCGGTATGTCGTCCAAGCTGGTCCAGTTGGCCATGCTCAACCTGCTGTGCGGCTACTGCGGCAACCCGTCCGCGCACGGCCTGCGCAAGCTCGTCCGGAAGTTCTCGCTGTTCTTCGTCCCCCTCTTCCCGGTCGCGCCCGCGAAGTACCGGCTCCAGTGCACCTTCTGCGGCGCGGAGAGCGAGATCAGCAAGGAGAACGCCGAGCAGCTGCTCGCGCAGGCGGGCGGCCAGGGCCCGCAGCCGGGTACGGGCGCGCCCCAGCAGCAGGGCGGCGGCAACCCGTTCGCCGGTCAGCCGCAGCAGCCGGGCGGCCCGTACGGCCAGAACCCGTACCAGTCCTGAGCCGCGCGGGCGCCCGGCCCCGTACGCCGTCCGCGCCCCGTGCGTACGTGCCGCTCAGCGCGTACGGGCCGGCCCCGGCGGGGTGCGGCGCAGCACGCGGCAGAGGGCGTCCACGCGGTTGGTCGTGACGGACTCCACGCCCATCGCGACCAGCGCGCGCATGTTCCGGCCGGTGTCCGGGGTCCAGGCCGAGACGCGGTAGCCGTCGGCCCGCGCGCGGTCGACCAGCTCCGGGGTGAGCAGTGTGAAGCGGAAGTTGAGCCACCGCGGGCGTACGTCCGCCAGCAGCGTCGCGCGGGGCGGCGCCGTACGCGACCAGGTCAGCGCGATCTCCGCGTCCCCGTCGGCCGCCCGTACGCCGCGCATCGCGACGGGCCCGCCGCAGTAGTACACCCGGTCCGCCGCGCCCGCCTCGCGCGCCGCCCGCACGGCGGTGGACGCCGCGGCCGGGTCCGGCAGGTCGACGAGCGTCCGCACGGCGGCCGTCGCCGCCAGCGCCTCCGCCAGCGTCGGCACCTCCCCGCCGGTCAGCTCACGCAGCCGGTCCGCGGTGAGGGCGCCGACCTCCTCCGGGCGCTCCCAGAGCCGTTCCAGGGTGCGGTCGTGCACCACGACGGGCACGCCGTCGCGGGTGAGCCGCACGTCCAGTTCGACGGCGTCGGCGCCCGCGGCGACGGCGGCGGCGAACGACGGCAGGGTGTTCTCCCGCGCGACGTACGGTGCGCCGCGGTGCGCCACCGCCGTGACACGCGCCGTACCCGCTCCCTCCGGCGCGCTCACCGCTGCCACGCGGCCACGTACGCGTCGATCTCGTCGCACAGCGCGCCCTTGGCGGGCGCGTCGAGGAACGACATGCGGACGGCGTTCCGCGCGAGGTCGGCCACGCCGGTCTCGTCCAGGTCGAGCAGCTGCGCGGCGACGGCGTACTCGGTGTTGAGGTCGGTGCCGAACATCGGCGGGTCGTCGCTGTTGATCGACACCTGTACGCCCGCCTCGACCAACCGCCGCAACGGGTGCGCCTCCAGCGACTCGACGGCGCGCGTCGCGACGTTCGACGTGGGGCACACCTCCAGCGGGATGCCGCGCTCCGCGAGGTGCGCCAGCAGCGCCGGGTCCTCCGCGGCGCTGGTGCCGTGGCCGACGCGCTCGGCGCGCAGGTCGGTCAGCGCGTCCCACACGGTCTGCGGGCCGGTCGTCTCGCCCGCGTGCGGCACGCTGTGCAGCCCGGCCGCGAGGGCGCGGTCGAAGTACGGCTTGAACTGCGGCCTCGGCACGCCGATCTCCGGCCCCCCGAGGCCGAACGAGACGAGCCCGTCCGCGCCGAGCGAGCTGTCCGTGGCGATACGTACGGTCTCCTCGGCCGCCTCCAGACCCGCCTCGCCCGGGATGTCGAACGACCAGCGCAGCACCACCCCCAGCTCCTTCTCGGCGGCCCGGCGCGCGTCCTCGATGGCCTCGATGAAGGCGGCGTCGGGGATGCCCCGGCGCACGGAGCTGAAGGGGGTCACGGTCAGCTCGGCGTAGCGGATGTTCTGCCGGGCCATGTCCCGGGCGACCTCGTACGTGAGGAGGCGTATGTCGGAGGCGTCGCGGATCAGGTCGACGACCGACAGGTACAACTCGATGAAGTGCGCGAAGTCCCGGAACGTGAAGAAGTCCCGGAGCGCGTCCGGGTCCTTGGGCACGGGGGAGTCGGGGTGCCGGGAGGCCAGTTCGGCGACGATGCGGGGGGACGCGGAACCCACGTGGTGGACGTGGAGTTCGGCCTTGGGGAGCCCCGCGATGAAGGTGGTGAGGTCGGGCAGCTCGGGCAACTCGGACAACGGGGCCTCCGGTTCGATGGGTCGCGATCATCGTAATCGGGTGCCGTGTCGCGGCCGAGGGGTGGACCGGGCCGCAGGAGCGGCGGTCGTACGGTCCGGGTGGTGGCGGTGCGACCGGCGCGGACGGCGCGTTGCGGGGACGTTTCCGCCTGCTGGCGGCCGGGATGGGTCGCGGCACAGATTCCGTCGCCTGCTCAAACTCAAACGACGGAATCACTTGTTCAACCGTGTGCAGCCTGTCAGGATCGGCAGCCACCACCGGTACAGTCCGCGCCGCAGCGGGGGCAGGAGGCCCGATGACCGACCAGCGCTCCGACGCGCCCGCCCCGGTCGCGCCGTACGACCCGGGAGGCCCGTACGCGTCCCTCGCCCCGCTCGCGGACGGCGCGCAGTACGTCGGCGGCAGGCAGCACCACGGCGGCTCCGGGCGGCGGCACACCCTGGTCGACCCGGCGACGGGCGGGACGGCGGGGGAGTACGCGCTCGCCGGTACGGACGACGTGGACGCCGCCGTCGCGGCCGCGCGGCGCGCGCTGCCCGAGTGGGCCGGGGCCACGCCGGGCGAACGCTCCGACGCGATGCACCGGCTGAGGGCCGTCCTCGACGGCGAGGCCGCGGACCTCGCGCGGGCCGAGTCGGTCCAGTGCGGGAAGCCGACGCGGCTCACCGAGGAGTTCGACGTCCCCGGCTCGCTCGACAACGTGGCGTTCTTCGCGGGCGCCGCCCGCCGCCTCGACGGGGTCGCCGCCGCCGAGTACAGCGCGGACCACACGTCGTACGTCCGCCGCGAACCGCTCGGCGTCATCGGCTCCGTCGCCCCCTGGAACTACCCGCTCCAGATGGCCTGCTGGAAGATTCTCCCGGCCATCGCCGCGGGCAACACCATCGTCCTCAAGCCGTCCGAACTGACGCCCGCCACCTCGCTGATGTTCGCGCGGGCGGCGCACACCGCGGGCCTCCCGGACGGCGTCGTGAACATCGTGACCGGCACCGGCGCGGACACCGGCGAGCACCTGGTGACCCACCCCGACGTGGCCATGACGTCGTTCACCGGCTCCACCGCCGTCGGCAAGCGCGTCGCCGCCCTCGCCGCGCAGACCGTCAAGCGCGTGCACCTGGAACTGGGCGGCAAGGCCCCGTTCCTCGTGTTCGACGACGCCGACCTGACGGCCGCCGTGCACGGCGCCGTCGCGGGCGCCCTGATCAACACCGGCCAGGACTGCACGGCCGCCACCCGCGCGTACGTCCAACGCCCCCTGTACGACGCCTTCGTGAGCGGCGTCGCCGACCTGATGGCCGCCGTACGCGTCGGCCACCCCGCCGACCCGGCCACCGACATCGGCCCGCTCGTCTCCCACGCCCACCGCGACCGCGTCGCCGGATTCGTCGACCGGGCCCGCGCGTACGCCACCGTCGTCACCGGCGGCGAAGCGCCCGGCGGACCGCTCGCCCCCGGCGCGTACTACCTGCCGACGCTGGTTACCGACGCGCCGCAGGACAGCGAGATCGTGCGGGGCGAGGTCTTCGGGCCGGTGCTGACGGTGCTGCCGTTCGACACCGACGACGAGGGCCTCGCGCTCGCGAACGACACCCCGTACGGGCTCGCCGCCTCCGTGTGGAGCCGCGACGTCTTCCGTACGGCACGGGCCTCCCGCGCGATCGCGGCGGGCTGCGTGTGGGTCAACGACCACATCCCGATCGTCAGCGAGATGCCGCACGGCGGCTACCGCGCGTCGGGCTACGGCAAGGACATGTCGGCGTACTCCTTCGACGAGTACACGCAGGTCAAGCACGTCATGTCGGACATCACCGGGGAACCGCGGAAGGACTGGCACCGCACGGTGTTCCGGCTGCCCGCCGCGCCCGACGACCGGACCGGAGGCCGCTGATGGAGCCGTACGACGCGATGCCGCCCGCCGTACGCGCGGCCTGGCGGCGCAGCATGTCCCGCGGCCGGTCCGCGATGAGCCGACGCGCCCTGCTGCGCACCGGCGGCCTCGCCGCGGGCGGCGCGGCCCTCGCCGCCTGCGGCATCCCGCCCGCCGCCTCCACCGGCGACGAGGGCGGCTCGCACCGCAGCAAGGACCACTCGGCGAAGGAGAGGGAACTGACCTTCTCCAACTGGCCGCTCTACGTCGACGTGGCCGACGACGACGAGGACGACCGGCCCTCGCTGCGGGCGTTCGAGCGCGACAGCGGCGTCAAGGTGAAGTACATCGAGGACGTCAACGACAACAACGAGTTCTACAGCAAGATCAAGCCGCAGCTCGCCGCCGGCCAGGACACCGGACGCGACCTGGTCTGCCTCACCGACTGGATGGCGGGCCGCCTCATCCGGCACGGCTGGGCCCAGCGCCTCGACCCCGCGCACATGCCGCACGCCGTGACCAACCTGGAGGACCGCTTCCGTACGGCGGCGCACGACCCGGGGCGGCAGTTCAGCTACCCGTGGGCGGGCACCGCCGCCGTGATCGCGTACAACCGGAAGGCCACCGGCGGGAAGGAGGTCACCAGCGTCACGCAGCTGCTGGAGGACCCCGCGCTGAAGGGCCGCGTCTCGCTGCTCACCGAGATGCACGACACGATGGGCCTGACGCTCCTCGACTCCGGCGCGGACTCCGCCTCGTTCACGGACGACGACTACGACAAGGCCGTCTCCCGTATCCAGAAGGCCGTCGACCGCAACCAGATCCGCAGCTTCACCGGCAACGACTACGTCGACGGCCTCAGCAAGGGCGACATCGCCGCGTGCATGGCCTGGGCCGGGGACATCGTGCAGCTGAGCATCGACGACCCCGACGTCGAGTACGTGCTGCCCGACAGCGGCTACCTCTTCGGCACCGACGACCTCCTCGTCCCCGCCAGGGCCCGGCACCGGGCCAACGCCGAGGCGCTCATCGACCACTACTACCAGCCGAGGACGGCCGCGGAACTCGCCGCCTGGGTCAACTACATCTGCCCCGTCACCGGCGCCAAGGCCGAGATGGAGCGCATCGACAAGGACGTCGCGGCGAACCCGCTGATCTTCCCCGACGCCGAGATGATCGCCAAGGGCCATCCCTTCCGGCAGCTCACGGAACGCGAAGAGGAGCGCTACGAGGGCCGGTTCGCCGACCTCATCGGCGCGTGACGGGACGGAGGCACCCACCCATGACGATCAGGCTCTCCGGACTCGCCAAGGAGTTCGGCGACTTCACCGCCGTCCACCCGCTGGACCTCACCATCCCCGAGGGCTCGTTCTTCGCCCTCCTCGGTGCCTCCGGCTGCGGCAAGACCACGACCCTCCGCATGATCGCCGGACTGGAGGAGCCCACCGCGGGCAGCGTCCTCCTCGGTGACGACGACATCACCGCGCTGCCCCCGCACCGCCGCCCGGTGAACACCGTCTTCCAGAACTACGCGCTGTTCCCGCACCTCGACGTGCACGACAACGTCGCGTTCGGGCTGCGGCGGCGCGGCATCAGGTCCGTACGCAAGCAGGTCGACGAGATGCTGGAGCTGGTCGAGCTGGGCGGCATGGCGCGACGCCGCCCGCGGCAGCTCTCCGGCGGGCAGCAGCAGCGCGTCGCGCTGGCCCGCGCGCTGATCAACCAGCCGCGGGTGCTGCTCCTCGACGAGCCGCTGGGCGCGCTGGACCTGAAACTGCGGCGGCAGATGCAGCTCGAACTGAAGCGCATCCAGACGGAGATCGGCATCACCTTCGTGCACGTCACGCACGACCAGGAGGAGGCCATGACGATGGCCGACACGGTCGCCGTGATGCGCGGCGGGCGCGTCGAGCAACTGGCCGCCCCCGCCGAGCTGTACGAGAACCCGCGCACCGCCTTCGTCGCGAACTTCCTCGGCACCTCCAACCTCCTCACCGCCCGCGTCACCGCCGCCGACGCCGACGAGCTGCGCCTCGACGCGTCCGGCTCCCCGCTGCGGCTGCCCGCCGCCCGCGGCAACGGCGTCGCGACCGACCCCGGCGGGCAACTCCTCGTCGGCGTACGGCCGGAGAAGATCACCGTCACCCACGGCGCCGACGCCGACGGCGTCGCCGCCGGGCGCAACCGGCTCGACGGGCGCATCAGGGACGCCAGCTACCTGGGCGTCTCCACCCAGTACCTGGTCGACACCCCGGCCTGCCCCGCCTTCGCCGTCTACCGGCAGAACACCGACCCCGACCCCCGGCTCGTACCCGGCGCGGACGTCGTCCTGCACTGGGACCCCGCGCACACCTTCGGTCTGGACGCCGCGCAGGACGCCGACGCGGGCACGGGGGAGGACGCGACATGACGGCCGTCGTCACCCCCGGCGCCCCCGCCGCGCCACCGGGCACCCCCGGCGCGGAGCGGCCCCCCGGGCGCCGTCCCCGGCGCCGCCTCACGCCGTACTGGCTGCTGCTGCCCGCCGCGCTCTGGCTCGCGGTGTTCTTCGTGGCGCCGCTCGTCTACCAGGCGTCGACCTCCGTGCAGACCGGCTCCCTGGAGGAGGGCTACCGCGTCACCTGGCACTTCGCCACGTACGGCGAGGTCCTCGAACGGTACGGCGAGCACTTCCTGCGCTCCTTCGGCTACGCCGCCGCGGCCACCGCCCTCTGCCTGCTGATCGGCTACCCGCTCGCGTACATGATCGCCTTCCGGGCCGGACGCTGGCGGAACGTGCTGCTGGTGATGGTGATCGCCCCGTTCTTCACCAGCTTCCTCATCCGCACCCTCGCCTGGAAGACGATCCTGTCCGACGGCGGCCCCGTCGTCGGCGCGCTCGACGTGCTGCACGTCCTCGACGTCACCAGCCGGCTCGGACTCACCAGCGACGACCGGGTGCTGGCCACGCCGCTGGCGGTGGTCTGCGGACTGACGTACAACTTCCTGCCGTTCATGATCCTGCCGCTGTACGGCTCCCTCGAACGCATCGACCCGTCCCTGCACGAGGCCGCCCGCGACCTGTACGCGACACCCGCCACCACCTTCCGCAAGGTGACGTTCCCGCTGTCGCTGCCGGGCGTCGTCGCGGGCACCCTGCTGACCTTCATCCCCGCGTCCGGCGACTACATCAACGCGCAACTGCTCGGCTCCCCGAACACGCAGATGGTCGGCAACGCCATCCAGAAGCAGTTCCTCAACGTCCTCGACTACCCGACGGCCGCCGCCATGTCGTTCGTCCTCATGGCGCTCATCCTCGTCGCCGTGACGGTCTACATGCGCCGCGCCGGAACGGAGGAACTCGTCTGATGGCCCCTCCCTCCGACACCGTCCCGCCACCCCCGCGCACCCCTTCCGCCGTCCCCCGCGCGCGGCGGCCGCATCCGCTGCTGGCGCCCGTACGGCTGCTGCGGCGGCACGCCGTCGTCGTCGCGGGCACGCTCGCCCTCGCGTACCTGCTGGTGCCCAACCTGGTCGTGCTCGTCTTCTCGTTCAACAAGCCCGCCGGGCGCTTCAACTACGAGTGGCGGACGTTCTCCACCGACGCCTGGACCGACCCGTGCGGCGTCGCCGACATGTGCGGCTCGCTGTCCCTGAGCCTGCGCATCGCCGTGCTCGCCACCCTCGGCGCGACCGTCCTCGGCACGCTCGCCGCGTTCGCGCTGGCCCGCTACCGCTTCCGGGCGAAGGGCACCGCGAACGCGTTGATCTTCCTGCCGATGGCCATGCCGGAGGTCGTCATGGCCGCCTCGCTGGGCACGCTCTTCCTCAACATGCGGGTGGCGTTCGGCTTCACGACCATCCTCATCGCGCACGTCATGTTCTGCCTCAGCTTCGTCATCGTCGCCGTCAAGGCCCGCGTGATGAGCATGGACCCGCGCCTGGAGGAGGCCGCCCGCGACCTCTACGCCGGGCCCGTCCAGACCTTCCTGCGGGTGACGCTCCCGCTGGCCGCGCCGGGCATCGCGGCGGGCGCGCTGCTGAGCTTCGCGCTCTCCTTCGACGACTTCATCATCACGCAGTTCAACGCGGGCCCGTCCACGGTGACGTTCCCGATGTTCGTCTGGGGCGCCGCCCAACGCGGCACACCCGTCCAGGTCAACGTGATCGGCACGGCCATGTTCGTGCTCGCCGTGGCGATCGTCCTGGTCGGCCAGGTCACCGCCAACCACCGCAGGAGGAGCCGATGACCGCGCCCGCGGCCGCGGTGGCCCGTGCGCTCCACGGCGCGAGCCCCGTCCCGTACTGGCTGGACGAACCGGACCGCCGCCCCGCCCCGCTGCCCGCCCTGGACGGCGACGAACGGTGCGACCTGCTGGTCGTCGGCGGCGGGTACAGCGGCCTGTGGACCGCGCTCCTCGCCAAGGAACGCGACCCCGACCGGGACGTCGTCCTCGTCGAGGGCAGGCAGGTCGCCTGGGCCGCCTCAGGCCGCAACGGCGGCTTCTGCGCCGCCTCCCTCACGCACGGCCTCGCCAACGGGCTAGCCCGCTGGCCGGAGGAGATCGCGCGGCTGGAGGAGCTGGGCGCCCGCAACCTGGACGCGATCGGCGCCACCGTCGAACGGCACGGCATCGACTGCGACTTCGAGCGCACCGGCGAGATCGTCCTCGCCACCAGGCCGCACCACGTCGCGGAGCTGCGCGACGCCGTCGCGGACGCGGAGGCTGCCGGTCTGGGCGGGCTCACGTTCCTCGACCGGGACGCCGTACGCGCCGAGGTCGACTCGCCCGCCTTCCTCGCCGGGGTCCTCGACCGCGACGGCGTGGCCATGCTGCACCCGGCCCGCCTCGCCTGGGGACTGCTGCGCGCCTGCCGCGAGGCGGGCGTCCGCGTCCACGAACGCACCCCCGCGCTCTCCCTGCACACCGACCCGGGCGCCGGGGCGGGCGGCCCGGCGGTCACCGTCCGCACGCCGCGCGGCAGTGTCCGCGCCCGCCAGGTGGCGCTGGGCACCAACGCGTTCCCGTCGCTCGTACGCCGCCTGCGCCCGTACCTCGTACCCGTCTACGACTACGCGCTGATGACCGAACCGCTCAGCGCCGACCAGCGCGCCGCCCTCGGCTGGCGCGGCCGTCAGGGACTCAGCGACAACGCGAACCACTTCCACTACTTCCGCCTCACCGCCGACGACCGCGTCCTCTGGGGCGGCTACGACGTGGTGTACCACTACGGCAGCCGCATCCGGCACGCGTACGACCAGCGACCGGAGACCTTCGAACGGCTCGCCCGGCACTTCTTCGAGACGTTCCCGCAGCTCGCGGACGTCCGCTTCACCCACCGCTGGGGTGGCGTCATCGACACCTGCTCACGCTTCTCGCCGTTCTTCGGCACCGCCCACGAGGGGCGCGTCGGCTACGCGGTGGGCTTCACCGGGCTCGGCGTCGGCGCCACCCGCTTCGGCGCGGAGGTCGTCCTCGACCTGCTGGACGGCGCCCGTACGGAACGCACCGAACTGCGCATGGTGCGCGAGAAGCCGTTGCCGTTCCCGCCCGAACCGGTGCGCGCGGCGGGCGTCGGCCTCACCCAGTGGGCGATGCGCCGCGCGGACGAGACCGGGCGGCGGAACCTCTGGCTGCGGGCGCTGGACCGGACGGGGCTCGGATTCGACAGCTGACGGCGGGCCGCCGCCGCGGGCGGGCCGGGCGCGTACGGGCGCCGCCGGAAATTCCTCCCGCGAAGTGGTGTAAGGATTCGCCCGCGCGCGCCTCTGCACAGGTGACGGAGCACCACAGCAGAGAGGCGCGCACCATGGACGGCACCGCGGACGTACCCGACCCGGTCGAATGGCTGGCGTCGGTCGCCCCCGACCCGGCGGCCTGCCGCAGCGAATGGGAACGCAACCCGCTCGGCGTGGCACTCCTGCCCGCGGGCCGCCGCTGGGACGTCCTGATCCTCACCGGCGCCCTCGGCTACCCGACGCTCGACATCCTCACCTGCCGCGTCCCCCGGCCCGGCCCCGTGCTCGCGGACTTCGGCGACGCCCGTACGGGCTTCTTCGTACCGCCGGGCACCACCACGCGCTGGCTGGGCACGGGCGTACGCGGCGCGGGCCGCGGCACCTGGATCGTCGCGCCGTACCCGGGGCGTACGACGGGAGGCGTGCGCTGGCTGATCCCGCCCGACGGGACCGGCACCCTCACCGACCCGGACGTGCTGGAGACGGCGATGCACGAGGCGGCCGTACGGATCGCCCGGGGGTGAGCCGCTACCGTTCCCCGGCCCGTTCCCCGGCCTGTTCCCGCCGGGCGCCCAGCCGGTCGCCGAGCGCCGCCAGCGCGTACAGCACCAGACCGGCCAGGGCCCAACTCGCCACCACGTCCGTCGCCCAGTGGTAGCCGCGCAGCACCAGCCCGGCGCCGACGCACAGGTTGACGACGACGGCGGCCGCGACGGCGTACCCGGAGCGGGAGCGGGGCGCGGGGGAGGAGGGGGCGGCGCGCGGGCCGCGCCGTACGTACAGCAGCGCGAGCGTGCCGTAGGCCAGGGCGGCGGTCGCGGTGTGGCCGGACGGGTAGTAACCGGCGTACTCCCCGAGGGGCGCGCCGTCCGGCCCGACGCGCGCGCACACCTCCTTCAGCGGCAGCACCAGCGCGGGCACGGCGAGCGCCGACAGCGCGGCGAGCACGGCCGGGACGGGCGTACGACGCCGCACGCCGAGGAGGCACGCGCCGAACGCCAGCACCGGCAGCGCGACGAGCGCCCCGCCCAGGTCGGCGCAGACCTGCGCCGCACCGCTCACCGCGCCGCCGCCGGGCGCCGCCCGCGCGGCCGCGTCGCGGAGGGCGGTGTCGGCGCGCAGCAACGGGCCGTCGACGGCGACCTGCCAGGTGAGGAGCGCGAAGAGGGCGGCGAGCGCCGTGACGGCGGCCGCGTGCGCCGGGACGCGCACAGGAAACGGCCGCCTCGGAGCAGGGGGGAGAGCGCCGAGACGGCCGTGGGGACCAGATCGCCGCTCGCCCCGGGGGGTATGGGGCGGGCAGCCATCCGATCTGTGAGGAATGTGCGCGAGGGCACGTCCGGACCCGTTCTGGGGAAGAAGGGGTTCGGCTTTCATCTGCTGGAACCGTACGTCAGGGAATCCGGCCCGGACAGGCAGGACACGGACCCGGCATGGTGCTCCCACAGATTCTTCACGGTGCCCCGCGCGGGGTGGCGGCGGGCGGTGCGACGGAGGTGGCGCGCGCCCCCGCCGCGCGCCGTCAGAGCTCCGAGAGGGCGCTCTCCAGGACGTCCAGACCCTCGTTGAGCAGGTCCTCACCGATCACGAGCGGCGGCAGGAAGCGCATCACGTTGCCGTACGTGCCGGTGGTGAGCACCAGCAGGCCCTGCTGGTGGCACGCCTTCGCCAGCGCGGCCGTGGCCGCCGGGTCCGGGTCCTTCGTGCCCGGCTTCACCAGCTCGATCGCGAGCATCGCGCCGCGTCCGCGCACGTCACCGATCACGGGGTGCTGCTCCGCGAGCTTGCGCAGCCGCGGCTTCATGACCTCCTCGATCTGCCGCGCGCGGGCGGGCAGGTCCAGCTCCCGCATCGTCTCGATCGCGCCGAGCGCGGCGGCGCACGCCACCGGGTTGCCGCCGTACGTGCCGCCGAGGCCGCCGGAGTGCGCCGCGTCCATGATTTCCGCGCGGCCCGTGACGGCCGCCAGCGGCAGCCCGCCCGCGATGCCCTTCGCGGTGGTGATCAGGTCCGGCACGATGCCCTCGTCCTCACACGCGAACCACTGTCCCGTACGACAGAAACCGGACTGGATCTCGTCCGCGACGAACACGATCCCGTTCTCCCGCGCGAACTCCGCGATCCGCGGCAGGAAGCCCTTCGCGGGCTCGATGAAACCGCCCTCGCCGAGGAGCGGTTCGATCACGATGGCGGCCACGTTCTCCGCCCCGACCTGCTTGGCGATCTGGTCGACGGCCTGCGCCGCGGCCTCCTCGGCGCAGTTCTCGGGCCCGGTCAGCCAGCGGTACGGGTAGGCCACCGGCACCCGGTACACCTCGGGCGCGAACGGCCCGAAGCCGTGCTTGTACGGCATGTTCTTCGAGGTGAGCGCCATGGTGAGGTTCGTACGGCCGTGGTAGCCGTGGTCGAAGACGACGACGGCCTGCCGCTTCGTGTACGTACGGGCGATCTTGACCGCGTTCTCCACCGCCTCCGCGCCCGAGTTGAACAGCGCGGACTTCTTCGCGTGGTCGCCCGGGGTCAGCTCGGCGAGCCGCTCGCACACCTCCACGTACGGCTCGTACGGCGTCACCATCACGCACGTGTGCGTGAACGCCTGGAGCTGCGCCGTCGCCCGCCGTACGACGGCCTCCGCGCTGTTGCCGACCGAGGTGACGGCGATGCCGGAGCCGAAGTCGATGAACGAGTTGCCGTCCACGTCCTCCAGCACCCCGCCGCCCGCGCGCGCGGCGAACACGGGCATCACGGTGCCGATGCCGTCCGCCACCGCGGCCCGCTTGCGGGCCATCAGCGACTCCGACTTCGGGCCGGGGACGGCGGTGACGACGCGGCGCTCCTGCGGGAGCTCCGAGCCGGCGGGCACATCGGTCATCGTGGTCATAGCGGTCTCCTCAGGAGGAAGTGGTGTGCTCGTCCTCCCGCAGGCTAGGGGCAGCCGAGGGGGCGAGACATGCACCGTCGCGGAGCAGTGGCCGTGTCGTGTTGGCCGCGGCGGACATAGGGCGCCCTCCGCGCGCGCGGAGGGCGGAGAACGTGCGGAGGGACGCGTACGGGCGTTGCGGAGGGAGGGGGCGACGTGCGGAGGGGCGTGTACGGGCGTGCGGAGGGACGCGTACCGGCGGACGTACGCGAGTGGCCGGTCCGTACCGCGTACCGCCCCGGAGCGGCGCAACTCGCCCGGCTGACGGCTAGATTGGGTGAGCAGGCACTGACACTCGCGGGCTGATCAGGGGTAGAGGCACTCGATGGACATGGGCTCACCGCGTCGTGGACACGGGACGGGCGCGGGACACGGCCACGGCGCCGCGGACCAGGGCGGGCCGCCGCAGCCGGAACCGGGGCGGAACGGCGCCGGGGTGCCGCGGCAGGCGGGACCCCCGCCGTCCGCGCCCCCCGCGGCGGGCCCACCGCCGCTGCCGCCCACCACCCCCGCCGTACCGTCCACCGCGCCGCTCCCGCCGGGGACACCGCCGCCGCTGCCGACCGAAGCGCCCGTCACCGGGCCGCCGTTGGCGGACTGGCTGCGCATCCCCCGCCCCGAGGCCGAGCCCGGCATCTGGCGCTGCGGCTACGAGCCGCTGCCCCCCGTGGACCCGGAACGCACCCCCGCGCGGCAGCTGATCAGCGGCGCGCTCGTGTCGTTCCTGATGGGCTGGCTGGTCTGGTCGCTGCTCTACAACAACTATCTCGGCAAGTACTGGATGTGGCCGCTGCTCGCACTCACCCCGGAGTCGTGGCGCACCGGTGACGACATCGGTCTCTACTCGGACGCCACAAATGTCTACTACGTGCTGGTCCTCCTCGTGATCGCGGCGGTCTTCAGCCGCGTCGGCCACTGGGACGAGGTGTGGCGCCGCGTCGTCGCCCGCGTGCGGCGGCAGCGCGCCGCCGCCCGCCGCCGTACGCCCGTCGCCGCGCCCCGGCACGCCCCGGCGCCCGAGGCCGACCCGGCGGAGTGGCCCCAACTGCGCCTCGGCGGCGCCCCCGAGGCCGCCGAGCGGCTGGCGGGCGAGGTGCGCGGCGGGGCCATGGGCGACGTGGACCACGCGCGTATCGAGCGCGCGTGGCAGTCAGCGCGCGGGCGTACGGACCGGCTGCGCGGGTTCGTCACGGAGGTCCTGCGGGACGGCTCCGCCGCCCGCGTCCACCCGTCCGGCGACCGCGACCTGCCGACCCGCGCGGCGCGGCACGACCTGAGCGTGCGCCAGGTGCGGATCGGTACGGCCGCCGACCACGCCCGCAACCCGCAGGAGTACCGCGGTGCGGGCATCGCCCTCGAACCGTCCCTGCTCGGCACGTCGGCGCTGGCCGTCGGCCCGCCCGGTTCCGGCAAGACCACGCGCCTGGTGCGGCCCGTCGTCGAGTCGCTCTGCCTCCAGGCGCTGACCCGCCAGGCGGCCGTGGTGGCCGTGACCGCCTCCGGGGCGCGGCTGGCGCCCGACGACGCGTTCGACGCGGTCGTCCGGCTCGGCAGCCCGGACTCCGTGTACGACCTGGACCTCTACGGCGGTACGGACGACCCCGACGAGGCGGCGGGCATGCTCGCGGAGGCGCTGGTCGGGGACCTCACCGAGACCCTGCCCGGCGGTGACAGCCGTCGGGCGGCGACGGCGCTGGCGCAGCTGATCGGCCCGTTCCGTACGGTGCACGGGCGGTTCCCCGCCGTGCCGGAGCTGCGCGAGCTGCTGGACGGCGCGGGGCACGCGCTGGGCGCGCTCCGGGCGGCTCTGGAGGACGGCGGGCACCGCGCGCAGGTGCGCGAACTCGACGCGTACGAGCGGCAGTCGGGCCGCCCCGGCGACACCGGCGCGCTCCTCGCGGACCGGATCGCGCTGCTCGACCGGCCCGCCTTCGCGGACTTCTTCGCGCCCGCGGCGGCCCCGCCGCCCGCCGATCCCGCCTCCGGGAACGCCGCACCAGGCGCAGCCCAGGGGCCCACCCCGCACCGCCCGTTCTCGCTGCGCGCGCTGGAGCACCCGCTGCGGGTCCGCGTCGACCTCCCGGAACGGGGCCACGCGGAGGCGTCGCGGATCTTCGTACGGCTGCTGCTGGCGCAGTTCGCGGAGTGCGCCGTGGCCCGCGCCGACCAGTCGCTGTTCGCCTGCCTCGTGCTGGACGACGCCGCGCAGGCGATCACGCCGCAGTCGCTGCGCAGCCTCCAGCGGCTCCGTTCCGGCCACGCGGGCGTGCTGCTCACGCTGCGGGCGCTCGACGAGGTGCCCGCGCCGCTGCGCGCGCCGCTGCTGGGGGCGGTCGGCTGCCGCATGGTGTGCGCGGGCGTGACGCCGTGGGACGCCGAGCACTTCGCCGAGGCGTGGGGCACGGAGTGGGTGCAGACCCGGGACGTGACCAACCGTCAGCTGGTGTCGGACGAGCCGTTCACCCGGCTCGTGCACGGCGTGCGCCGGTTGGCGACCGGCAAGCACGTGACGGCGGAGTCGGTGACCGTACGGACCGTGCAGCGGGAACGCTGGTCGGCGTCCGACCTGGCCAACGAGCTGCCGCCGGGGCACGCGGTCGTGTCGCTGACGACCGTGCGCGGGGAGCGTACGCCGCCGGTGCTGGCCAGGCTCGGGGAGTGAGCCGGTCCGTACGTACTCGATGACCGAATTGCGGAGTCCGCCTGTACGGTGAGGACGTTATGCCACCGACTCTTGCCAGCCTCGTCCAGCACTCCTCCCTCCGGCTGTCCGTGCTCGCCGGGCAGGAGCGTCTGGACACGCCCGTGCACTGGGCGCACGCCAGCGAGCTGGCTGATCCCACGCCGTATCTGGACGGCGGGGAACTGATCATGATCACCGCGCTGAAGATGGACACCGACGACCACGAGGCGATGCACGACTACGTGCGGCTGCTCGCCGACCGCGGCGTCGTCGGCCTCGCCTTCGCCGCCGGGGTGCACCACGAGCACGTACCCGAGGCACTGGTGAAGGCCGCGCGCGAGGTGGGGCTGCCGCTGCTGGAGGTGCCCCGGCGCACGCCGTTCATCGCGATCAGCAAGGTCGTGTCCGCCGCCATCGCCGCCGAGCAGTACCAGGCGGTGACCGCGGGCTTCGACGCGCAGCGAGACATGACCACGGCCGCGCTCTCGCAGGAGGGCCCCGCGGCGCTGCTCGCCCGGCTGTCCGGCCATGTGAAGGGCTGGGCCGCGCTGTACGACGCGTCCGGCGCCGTCGTCGCCACCGCCCCCGCGTGGGCCGCCCGCCGCGCGGCCCGCTTCACCGACGAGGCGGAACGCCTCCGGGACCGGCCCGCGCCCGCCAGCGCCGTCGTCAGCGAGTCGCAGGCGGGCGACGACCGGGTGGAGCTCCAGTCGGTCGGCACCGGGCGCCGCGCGAAGGCCGTACTGGCCGTGGGCACCGCCGCCCGCCTCGGCACCGCCGAGCGGTACGCGGTGCACTCCGCCGTCGCCCTGCTGACCCTCACCATGGAACGCTCCCGCGCTCTCCAGGAGGCCGAACAGCGCCTCGGCGCCGCCGTGTTGCGCATGCTGCTGTCCGGCGAGGTCAACCACGCGCGCGCCGTCGCGGGCCGGTTGTACGGCGGTCTGCTGGACGCCCCGATGCGCGTCGTCGTGGCCGAGCCCGCCGCGGGCGCCGCCGCCCGCCAACGCGCGGTGGCGTCGGGCGGCGGCACGTACGCGGACGCCGTCGCGGGCACCGGGCCGGGAGCCGGTCCCGGGCCCGGCGCGGGCGCCACGATCACCCCGTCCGGCGTTCCCGTCGAGGGCCCCGGCCCGTCCTTCGCACCCGGCTCCCGGCACGTCGCGCCCGTCGCCGTCGACGCGCGCCCGCCCGCCGCCGGGCAGCTCGACGACCTCGCCGACGCGGTGGAGACGGCCGCCGCGCGCAACGGCGAGGCCGTGCTCGTCGTCCCCGACGGCGAGCGCCTCGTCGTGCTCGCCACCGACGGGGGAGCGGCCGTCGCGGCCTGCGTGCGGTTCGCCGCGGACGCCACCGTCGACGAGGGCGAGCCCGGCGCCCGTACGGACCCGGGGGCGCGCCACGACGACGGGCCGGTCATCGGGGTGTCGGCGCCCGCCGGACTCCCGGCCACCGCTGTCGCGTTCAAGCAGGCGTCGCAGGCGCTGTCCGTGGCGAGGAGACGTGGCGCGGTGCTGGTGGAGCACGAGGACGTGGCCGCCGGTTCCGTACTGCCGCTGCTCGCGGACGACGCCGTACGCGCCTTCGCGGACGGCCTGCTGCGGAAGCTGCACGAGCACGACGCGCACGGCCGGGGCGACCTCGTCGCCTCGCTCCGGGCCTGGCTGTCCCGGCACGGCCAGTGGGACGCGGCGGCGGCCGACCTGGGCGTGCACCGGCACACCCTCCGCTACCGCATGCGCCGGGTCGAGGAGATCCTCGGGCGTTCGCTCGACGATCCGGACGTGCGGATGGAGCTGTGGCTGGCCCTCAAGGCCACCGGCTGAGGCCACCGCCCGCCCGCCGCCCGCCCGCCGCCTCGTACGCGCCACCGAGTACGGCCCACCTCGTACGCGCCCGCCGGGAGCCGCCGTGGCCGGGCACCTGTAGCGTGAAACGCAGCAGTGCGGCTCCCGCGCGCACCGCGGTGTCCTGCGGACCCGCGGTGCCGGGCGCGCGCGGTGGGCGGGCCGCCCGCGGCGCCCCGCGCTCCGCGCCCGGTGAGGGCATCCGCCCCGCGCCCGGCGGCCGACCGCGTCAGGAGCAGGCAGGGGACGCCTGCCCGCAACCGGCCCCCGGCCCGGGTCCCCGCGGGCCGTCCGACAACTCATGGGGGGAATCCATGACCAGCATCTCGTCAGTCGGAGTCGAAGCACCGTACGAAGCCGTCGCCCGCAGCTTCTTCGACGCCTGGAACGCCAAGGACGCCGACGCGTTCGCCCGCGTCTTCACCGAGGACGTGGAGTTCACCACCGTCAAGGGGGAGACGCAGCGCGGCCGTACGGAGGTCGCGGACGGGCACCGCGCCCTCTTCGCCCAGCTGTTCGCGTCCGCCACCCTGACCTGCACCGGGGTGCGCGGGTGCGGCATCGCGGACGGCGTCGGCGCGATCGACGCCACCTGGTACATCGCCGAGCACGTCACGCCTGCCGGTGACCACGTGCCGCGCAGGGAGGGGAGCCTGCTCCTGATCGCCCGCGAGTGGGACGGGTGGCGGCCGATGAAGGTACTCAACTCCGAGTGCACGCGCGCGTATCGGCGCGGTGCGGACGGCGCGCTCCGCTGGGAGTGACCGCACCGTGGGGGCGCCCCGGCCGGGACGCCGCCACGGTGCGGTCGGAGCGGGTCACCCCGCGTCGCAGTACTCCGCCTCCTTGCCGATGGAGCGGTACATGCAGTCGGCGTTCTCCATCAGCAGCAGCACGGCGTCCTTGTTGCGCGCCGTCTGCTCACCGATGACCTCGTCGGGCGGGTAGAAGCCCTCGTCGCTGTCGGACCCGGGGTACATCTCGAAGGTGTACGAGAAGATCCCCTGGTCCGCCCACATCCAGTCGTTGACGGAACCGTCCGTCACGTACAGGTCGCTGGACTGCTGCGGCGTGTACCCGTTGCTGTCCGCCATCGCCTTCCCGACCGCCGCGAACGCGTCCGCGTCGTCCCGCGTCAGCCCCTCCGCGGTGTCGTCGTCGGTGTAGCCGTACGGCCACAGCACCAGTTCGCTGTACGTGTGGAAGTCGATGTGCGCGCTGATCTGCTGCTCGCCGTCCACGACCCGGCTCCGGGCGAAGTCCATCAGGACCTGCACCTCGGGCGAGGACCCCGCGGACGGGCCGCGGTACACCTCGCTGGCCGGGCTGTCGCTGGAACCGCCGCAGCAGCCCCACTTGTACGGCCAGTTGCGGTTGATGTCGGTGCCGATCTCCGACGAGCCGGAGTCGGGCTGCCGGTTCTTGCGCCACATCCGGTACTCGCCGGTGGCGATGTCGTACTCGCCGCCGTCCGGGTTGGCGTCCGGCACGATCCACAGCTCGCGCTCGTCGACCATCTTCGTGACGCGGTCCTCGCTGCCGTACTTCCCGCCCAGCTCGCCCATCGTGTAGAGCGCCATCTCGACGGTCAGGTGCTCGCGCGCGTGCTGGTGGTGGGTGAAGAGGACCTCCGGCTCGTCCTCGTCCTCGGCGACGTTGTCGCTGATCTTCACGGCGACGATGTCGCGCCCCTCGTGTGAGGTGCCGATGACCTCCTTGCTCATGATCTCCGGGTACTTCTCGACGTACGCGTCGATGGCCGCGTTCGCCTCGTCGTACGTGTGGTAGTCCGAGTCGTCCGACGGGAAGTCCTTCGGCTCCGGACCGGCCTCCGTCCGCGTGGGCGGGCCCGCCAGCGGCGTCAGTTCGTGCCCGAGGGCGCGTACGGCGCGGGCCTGCGCGGCGTCGGCGGTGATGACCACCGAGTGGGCGCGTACGGCGTCGACGGAGGCGCCCGCGGCGGCCACGTCGGTGCGCTGGCCGCGGGTCTCGACACCGGCGACCTCGTACTGCTTCGGCTGCTGCGCGGCCTCCCGCGCGCGCGGCCGCGCCTCGGCGTCGGACGGTGACTCGGCGGCCTGCGCGGCCACGGGGGCGGCCAGCGCGAGGGCCAGCAGTACGGCCGCGGCGGCGTTCCGCCTGGTACGGCGTGTGCGTGTTCTCATCGCGACTCCTGGGGTGTCCAGTGCGACGGGTGGGGGGGTCGTCGTGCTGCTGTTGCGCGCGCATCCTCGCTGCGTGGCATGCGCTGGTCAAGAAGGACGGGGTCCGGCGCGGGCCCCGTACCGGCCGCCCGGCACCGGGCACCCGCCGCTTACCGACAAACAGGTGCGCCCTCCGTACGGACTGTGCCGCGTCGGACAATCACCCTTCCCCCGCCCGACCCCTACGGTGGACGGACAGGCTGTTACGTCCGCACCACTCGGAAGGGCCGGGATCCGCTGTGTCACACCCGAAGAATGCCCCCGTCCACGCGTTCTGGCTCGCCGGTCGGCAGGCCACCGGCGAGGGCACCCTCGACGTCACCTCCCCCTGGGACGACCGCCTCGTCGGCACGGTGAGCGTCCCCACCGACGGCCAGGTCGAGGAGGCCGTGGCCGCCGCCGCGGCGGTCGCCGACGAGTTCGCGGCGACCCCCGCGCACGTACGGGCCGCGGCCCTCGACCACGTCTGCCGCCGTGTCACGGAGCGCTCCGAGGAGATCGCCACGCTGATCTCGGCCGAGAACGGCAAGCCCATGAAGTGGGCGCGCGGCGAGGTCGGCCGGTGCGTGTCGGTGTTCCGGCTGGCCGCCGAGGAGGCGCGCCGGTTCAACAGCGGCGAGGCGCAGCGCCTCGACACCGACGCGGGCGGCGTCGGCCGCCTCGCGCTCACCCGCCGCTTCCCGCGCGGGCCCGTACTGGGCATCGCGCCGTTCAACTTCCCGCTCAACCTGTGCGCGCACAAGGTCGCCCCGGCCATCGCCGTCGGCACCCCCATCCTGCTCAAGCCCGCGCCCGCCACCCCGCTCTCCGCCCTGCTCCTCGGTGAGCTGCTGGCCGAGACGGAACTGCCCGAGGGCTCCTGGTCGGTGCTGCCGGTGCCGAACGACCGGATGCCGGACCTCGTCGCGGACGAGCGGCTGCCCGTCGTCTCCTTCACCGGCTCCGCGCCCGTGGGCTGGTCCATCCTCGACTCGGCGCCGCGCAAGCGCGTCACGCTGGAGCTGGGCGGCAACGGCGCGGCGATCGTCCTCGGCGACTACTCCTCCGAGGCCGACCTCGACTGGGCGGCGCAGCGCATCGCCACCTTCTCCAACTACCAGGGCGGCCAGTCCTGCATCTCCGTGCAGCGCGTCATCGCGGACGCCTCGCTGTACGACCGTCTCGTGCCGCGCGTCGTACGCGACGTGGAGGCGCTGCGCACCGGCGACCCCGCCGACCCGGCCACCGACGTCGGCCCGCTGGTCAGCGAGGACGCGGCCAAGCGCGTCGAGGCGTGGGTCGAGGAGGCGGTGGCCGCGGGCGCGAAGGTGCTCACGGGCGGTACGCGGGACGGCGCCACGTACGCGCCGACGGTGCTGGAGGACGTACCGGCCGACACGAGGATCGGCTGCGACGAGGTCTTCGGGCCGGTCATGTCGCTGACCCGCGTGGACGGCGAGGAGGCGGCGTACGCGGCGGCGAACGACTCGCCGTTCGGCCTCCAGGCGGGGGTGTTCACGCACGACGTCCAGGCGGCGTTCCGCGCGCAGCGGGCGCTGGAGGTGGGCGGCGTGATCGTCGGTGACGTGCCGTCGTACCGCGCGGACCAGATGCCGTACGGCGGCGCCAAGCAGTCCGGAGTCGGGCGCGAGGGCGTGCAGTTCGCGATGGAGGACTACACCTACGAGCGGGTCATGGTGCTCACCGGCCTCGACCTCTGACCGCCGCCGACGGCGTACGGCACGGGGGCGGGGAGCGCACGCGGCTCCCCGCCCCCGGCGCGTCCGCCTCCGGCGCTTCCGGCGCCGGTCAGCTGCCCGCGTCCGGGAAGAGCGAGGTGTACGCCCCCGTCGGTTCCTCCAGGCCGCGCGCGAAGGGCGCGTCGAAGTGCCACACCAGGAAGATCAGGAAGACGACGAGCGCGCTGAACAGCCCCGCGAGCATCACCTCCCGGCGCGAACGCTGGATCTGGAGCGTGAAGACCATCCCCACGGTCAGCGCCCCGCCCGCGATGAGCCCGAACCACACCACCGTCGGCAGCGTCGGCCCCGCCTGCCCGGCGCGCTCGGTCCGCGCGGCGTCCGCCGCCGCCACCTGGTCGACGACGCCCTGGTACGACTGCACCGCGCGCGGGTCGTCCGGCTCCACGGCCATCGCGTCCCGGCGCAGCCGCTCCAGCAACCGGTCGCCCTCGTCGGTCAGTTCGCCGGTGTCGAGCATCTCGGGCCACTCGTCCCGCACCGCGTACCGGACGTAGTCCGTGACGTCCCGGCGGATACGTTCGCGCTCCTCGGCCGGATAGACCTCCACCCGGCTGCTGACCTCGTGCAGCGCCAGGGCCTCCCGCTGGACGACCTCGTCGGCGGCGTTCCGCGACTCCCACACGCCCGCGATGGCCAGGCCCAGCACGATGGCGTACACCACGCCGATCATCATCGTCATGTACTCGATGACGTCCGGTGTCTCGGACGGGTCGTCGTCGTCCCCCACCCGCCGCTGGCGGAGGAAGACGACGCCGACGACGAGGCCGCACGCGACCAGCGTGCAGAGGGCGAGGATCAGCCACTGTGGCATCACGGACTCCTGGGGGTCCCTCAGCGGGACGGCTGCGAAGAGGACGACGGGGGACCACCGCTGCGGCCGCGGGGGCGCAGCGCGGCGGCGGCGAGTACGGCCGGGGCGACGATGAGCAGCGTCCGCGTGATCATCGACATCCCGGCGGGCGGGTCCGTACGGGGCGCCACCGCGTGCGCGACGACGGGCGACGGCGCCGGGTCCGGTGCACGGGTCGGGCCCGGCGCGGGTCGCGCGGACCTCTCCGGCGGGCGCGGGGGAGCGGGCGCGGGCCCGGTGGTGCGCCGTACGGGCTGGGTGGCGGGCGTGCGGGCGGCGGGAGGCGCCGGGGCGGGCGGCTCCGCGCGGGGCGGTGGCGGCGGGTCCGGTGCCGGTGTGGAGGGTGCGGGCGGGGTGGGAGCCGGGGTGGTGGTCGGCTCCGGTGGCGTGGGGGTTGGCGTCGGTGTCGGGCTCGGCGTCGGTGTCGGGCTCGGCGTGGGGGTCGGGGTCGGTGTGGGCGTGGGGGTGTGCGGCGGTCGCGGGCACGGCGGCCCGTGCAGCACGACGTGCGTCCGCAGGCCGCGCAGCCCGGCGCGCACCTCCACGACGCCGCCGCACCCGTGGTGGCCCGGGCGCACGATCACCACGGCGCGCGCGTCCCCGGCGCGCGCCGCGACCCGTACCCCGTCGACGGGGTCGACCCGTACGTCGGCACCGGGCCCCGGCGGGCGCGGCACGGCGGCGGCCGCCACCGGGGCGGATACGGCGGCGAGCACGGCGAGGCCCGCGGCGGCGGCCTGCCTGCGGCGGAGTCGTGTCGTCACAAGCAGAGAATGCGGAAGCGCGGGCGGCACTCCGCGGGAAACCGTCCGTTTGTCGCCCGAAGTGCTGAACTTCCCCGCCACGAGGCATGGTTGGCTGACGCCCGCCGTCGGCGCGGAGGGTCTCGTTCCGGTCCGTTCCGGCGTTCGTCCGACCTCTCGCCCTCTGTACCTACCAGTATGTACGATGCGCTCGTGAGCACCTCCGAGAAGCTCGTCGAGGCCGCCCAGGAACTCCTCTGGGAGCGCGGCTACGTGGGCACCAGCCCCAAGGCCCTGCAACGCCGCTCCGGCGCCGGACAGGGCAGCATGTACCACCACTTCCACGGCAAGCACGACCTGGCCCGTACGGCCATCCGCCGCACCGCCGAGGAGCTGCGCGCCACCGCCGAGGCCGATCTGGGCGGTGGGGGAGGCGCGGTGGAGCGGGTCGAGGCGTATCTCCTGCGCGAGCGCGACGTGTTGCGCGGCTGCCGACTCGGCGGGCTGGCACAGGACCCGGACGTCGCCGCGGACCCGGAGCTGCGGCGTCCGCTGGAGGAGACCTTCGGGTGGCTGCGCGGACGCCTCGCCGAGGTGCTGGAGGAGGGGCGTGCCGGTGGGGAGTTCACCGCCGCGCTCGACGCCCGCGACACGGCGGCGGCGGTCGTCGCCGTCGTACAGGGCGGCTACGTGCTCGCCCGCTCCGCCGCCGACCCCGCCCCGTTCCGGCAGGCGGTGGAGGGGCTGCTCGCGCTGCTCCGCGCGTCCGCCACCGCGCCCCGTCCGTAGCTCCCCGCCGACCGCGCCGCGCACCAGGGACCGTCCGGCGCGACCCGCCGCGGCCCACGGCGCGGACGACGCCGCCGACCCGACAACCCCCAGGAGGGCCGTGCCCGTGCACGCCATGCAGTACGAGATCACCCTGCCCGCCGACTACGACATGGGCGTCATCCGCGACCGCGTCGCCACCCGCGGCCACCTCCTCGACGGCGCCCCCGGCCTCGGCCTGAAGGCGTACGCGGTGCGGGAGCGCGGCCGGGACGGCTCCCCCGTCAACGAGTACGCGCCCTTCTACCTGTGGGACGACCCCGCCGCCCTGACCGGCTTCCTCCGCGGCCCCGGATTCGACGCCCTCAGCGGTGATTTCGGCCGTCCCTCCGTGCGCCACTGGCACACCGTCGCGCGCGAACACGGCTCCGCGCGCGCGGAGCCCCCGAACCGCGCCGAACGGACCGTACGGACGCTGCGTCCGGACACCCCGCTGGACCCGCAGCTCACCGAGGCGACGGAGGCGCTGCGGCGCACCGCGCGCGCGGACGGTGTGCACACGGCCGCGCTGGGGCTCGACCCGTACCGCTGGGAGCTGGTCCGCTTCGTCCTGCGCTCGGGCCCGCCCGCACCCGACGCCGACGAGGACCGCCCGTACGGGGCACCGGACGCGCCCACAGAGCGCTACACCGTGCTGCGCCTGTCCGAGGGCACCCCGGGCCCGCCCGGCTGACCGTCCGCACGGACCACGCCGACCGTACGGACGACACGTGCGGACCGACACGTGCGGACCGACACGTGCGGACCGGCGCCCACGGACCGCCCCGGTGCCCCCGCCGTACGGCCCCGCGCGGGGCGTGGCGCGCGCCGACTCCTCGGCCGGACCGCTGAACACGCCTCGTCCCGGACCAGACACAATGGGAGCATGACCGACTCCCTCGCTGACCCGCACACGCGGTACCCGGCCGGTGCCGACCCCGACGGCCCGGGGGGCCCCGACGGGCCGCGCGACATCGTGATCCTCGGCTCCACCGGTTCCATCGGCACCCAGGCCGTGGACGTGGTGCTGAACAACCCCGGCCGCTTCCGGGTGACCGGGCTGTCCGCGGCGGGCGGCAGGGTCGGACTGCTGGCCGGGCAGGCGCACCGGCTCCAGGTGCGTACGGTCGCGGTCGCCCGCGAGGACAAGGCGGTGGAGCTGCGGCAGGCGCTGCGCGCGGAGTACGGCGCGGGCGAGCCCGTGCCGGAGGTGCTGGCCGGGCCGGACGCCGCCACCGAACTGGCCGCCTCCGAGTGCCACACCGTGCTCAACGGCATCACCGGTTCCATCGGCCTCGCCCCCACCCTCGCCGCGCTCCGGGCGGGCCGACTGCTGGCGCTCGCCAACAAGGAGTCGCTGATCGTCGGCGGCCCGCTGGTCCGCGAGCTGGCCGCGCCGGGCCAGATCGTGCCCGTGGACTCCGAGCACTCCGCGCTGTTCCAGGCGCTGATGGGCGGCGCCCGCCGGGAGGTGCGCAAGCTGCTGGTCACCGCCTCGGGCGGCCCGTTCCGCGGTCGTACGCGCGCGCAGCTGGCCGGTGTCACCCCGCAGGAGGCGCTCGCCCACCCCACCTGGGCCATGGGCCCGGTGATCACGGTCAACTCCGCGACCCTGGTCAACAAGGGCCTGGAGGTCATCGAGGCCCACCTGCTCTACGACATCCCCTTCGACCGCATCCAGGTCGTCGTCCACCCGCAGTCCGCGATCCACTCGATGGTGGAGTTCACCGACGGCTCGACGCTCGCCCAGTGCGGCCCGCCCGACATGCGGCTGCCCATCGCGCTGGCGCTGGGCTGGCCGCGCCGGGTACCCGACGCCGGGCCGGTCTTCGACTGGACGCGGTCCATGTCGTGGGACTTCCACCCGCTGGACGAGGAGGCGTTCCCGTCCGTACCGCTCGCGTGCCACGTGGGGGCGCTGGGCGGCACCGCGCCCGCCGTCTTCAACGCGGCGAACGAGGAGTGCGTCGACTCCTTCCTCGCCGGGAGACTGCCGTTCACAGGAATTGTCGATACGGTCTCCGCTGTGGTCGGCGAACACACCGCGGAGCGCACGGCGACGGACTCCGCCGCGGGAACCGGCCTGACCCTGGACGATGTCCTGGCCGCCGAGGGATGGGCGCGCACCCGCGCCCGTGAGCTGGCGGCCCGGGCCGTAGTGGAGGCGCGCGCATGACGACGTTCATGACCATCCTCGGCATAGTCGTATTCGTCGTGGGCCTGCTGTTCTCCATCGCCTGGCACGAGCTGGGGCACCTCTCCACCGCGAAGATGTTCGGCATCCGGGTGCCGCAGTACATGGTGGGCTTCGGCCCGACGATCTTCTCCCGACGCCGCGGCGACACCGAGTACGGCGTGAAGGCGGTGCCCCTCGGCGGCTACATCCGCATGATCGGCATGTTCCCGCCCGGTGAGGACGGGGCACTGCGGCAGCGTTCCACGTCGCCGTTCCGCGGCATGATCGAGGACGCGCGCGCCGCCGCGTTCGAGGAGCTGCAACCCGGCGACGAGAAGCGGCTGTTCTACACGCGGAAGCCGTGGAAGCGGCTGATCGTGATGTTCGCCGGTCCGTTCATGAACCTGGTGCTGGCCGTCGTGATCTTCCTCGGCGTGCTGCTGACGTTCGGCGTCAACACGACCACCACCACCGTCTCCAGCGTCTCCGAGTGCGTCATCCAGGCGTCCGCCCGCACCGACAAGTGCACCGACGGCGCCAAGGACTCACCGGCCAAGGCCGCGGGCATGAAGCCCGGGGACGAGATCGTCGCGTTCAACGGCCACCCCGTCGAGGAGTGGGACGAGCTGCAGGCCGACATCCGCGACACCATCGGCCCGGCCACCCTCACCGTCGAACGGGACGGGCAGCGCCGGACGCTCCACGCGGACCTGGTCGAGAACCAGGTCGCGAAGTTCGACGGCCGCGGCGGCTACGTCGAGGGCGAGTACGTCACCACCGGCTTCCTCGGCTTCACCCCGGCCAGCGGCATCGTGGAGCAGTCGTTCCCGCAGGCCGTCGACCGCATGGGCGACATGATGGTCTCCGGCGTCGAGGCGCTGATCGATCTGCCGTCCAAGATCCCGGAGTTGTGGGACGCCGCCCTCGGCAACGCCGAGCGCGAGCAGGACTCCCCGATGGGTGTCGTCGGCGCCGCGCGGGTCGGCGGCGAGGTCTTCTCGCTGGACATCCCGCCGGAGCAGCGCGTCGCGACGATGCTGTTCCTGGTCGCGGGCTTCAACCTGTCGCTGTTCCTCTTCAACATGCTCCCGCTGCTGCCCCTCGACGGCGGCCACATGGCGGGCGCCCTGTGGGAGTCGCTGCGCCGCCAGGTGGCGCGCGTCCTGCGCCGCCCCGACCCGGGACCGTTCGACGTGGCGCGGCTGATGCCGGTCGCATACGTGGTGGCGGGAGTGTTCGTCTGCTTCACGCTGCTGGTCCTGGTGGCCGACGTGGTGAACCCCGTACGACTGACGGGTTGACCCCGAATGTCGCACTCCTCCGGGGTCGGTGGAGTGCGACATCGGCCCCGTGCCCGTGGCGTACTCTCGTCGCTGGAGCCCGTCGATCTCGGGACCTCGATTCACACCATGGGGTTGCACGCACGATGACAGCGATTTCGCTCGGAATGCCGTCCGTACCGATCAAGCTCGCGGAGCGCCGCAAGAGCCGGCAGATCCAGGTCGGCGCCGTGGCCGTCGGTGGTGACGCGCCGGTCTCCGTGCAGTCGATGACGACGACGCAGACCGCGGACGTCGGCGCCACGCTCCAGCAGATCGCCGAACTCACCGCGTCCGGCTGCCAGATCGTACGGGTGGCCTGCCCCACGCAGGACGACGCCGACGCGCTCGCGACGATCGCGAAGAAGTCGCAGATCCCCGTCATCGCGGACATCCACTTCCAGCCCCGCTACGTCTTCGCGGCGATCGACGCGGGCTGCGCGGCGGTGCGGGTGAACCCGGGCAACATCAAGCAGTTCGACGACAAGGTCAAGGAGATCGCCACGGCGGCGTCCGCGGCCGGGACCCCCATCCGGATCGGGGTCAACGCCGGTTCGCTCGACAAGCGGCTGCTCCAGAAGTACGGGAAGGCCACCCCGGAGGCGCTGGTGGAGTCGGCGCTGTGGGAGTGCTCGCTCTTCGAGGAGCACGGCTTCCAGGACATCAAGATCTCGGTCAAGCACAACGACCCCGTGGTCATGGTCAACGCCTACCGGCAGCTGGCCGCCCGGTGCGACTACCCGCTGCACCTCGGCGTGACCGAGGCGGGCCCCGCGTTCCAGGGCACCATCAAGTCGGCCGTCGCCTTCGGCGCGCTGCTGTCCGAGGGCATCGGTGACACCATCCGGGTCTCCCTCTCCGCGCCGCCCGCCGAGGAGTGCAAGGTCGGCATGCAGATCCTGGAGTCCCTCGGACTGCGCGAGCGGCGCCTGGAGATCGTCTCCTGCCCGTCCTGCGGCCGCGCCCAGGTCGACGTGTACAAGCTGGCCGAGGAGGTCACCGCCGGGCTCGACGGCATGGAGGTCCCGCTGCGCGTGGCCGTCATGGGCTGTGTCGTGAACGGTCCCGGCGAGGCCCGCGAGGCCGACCTCGGGGTCGCCTCCGGCAACGGCAAGGGCCAGATCTTCGTCAAGGGCGAGGTCATCAAGACCGTTCCCGAGTCGAAGATCGTCGAGACGCTGATCGACGAGGCCATGAAGATCGCGGAGCAGATGGAGCGGGACGGCGTCGCCTCCGGCCAGCCCGTCGTCACGGCGGCGGGCGAGTAACGCCCGTACGCTCCCGGCGCGTCCGCCCGCACGTCCCGTACGTCCGCGCCGTGCGCCCCCGCCGCCCCCGTGCGCGCGGGCGTACGGCAGCGGGGCGGGCGCGCCGGAGGTACAGTGCGGGGAGATCGTTCCCACGCCCACGGACAGCACCGCGAGGCAGCCAGCACGTGTTGACGACTCCCACCACCAAGGTCCTCGATTCCGGCGAACTCGAGGCGACTCTCGACGTGTTGCGCCGCGAGCCGGTCAACAACGCCTTCGTCGCCGCCCGCGTGCAGGACGCCGGGCTCGACCCCTGGCGCCTGGGCGGCGAGATGTGGGGCTGGTACGACCACGGCCGTCTGGAGTCCCTCTGCTACGCGGGCGCCAACCTGGTGCCCCTCTGCGCCGGTCCCGAGGCCATACGCTCCTTCGCCGACCGGGCCCGCCGCCAGGGCCGCCGCTGCTCGTCCATCGTCGGCCCGGCCGGTCCGACGGCCGGGCTGTGGTCCCTGCTGGAGCCGTACTGGGGCCCCGCCCGTGACGTACGCGCCTGCCAGCCGCTGATGGTCACCGACCGCACGGCCCCGGCGGACGTCACCCCGGACCCGGCGGTGCGCCGGGTGCGCAAGGACGAGATGGACCTCGTGATGCCCGCCTGCGTCGCGATGTTCACCGAGGAGGTCGGGGTGTCGCCGCTGGCGGGCGACGGCGGGCTGATCTACCAGGCGCGGGTCGCCGAAATGGTCGGCGCGGGGCGCTCGTTCGCCCGGGTCGAGGACGGCCGTGTCGTCTTCAAGGCGGAGATCGGCGCCGCCACCCCGTACGCCTGCCAGATCCAGGGCGTCTGGGTCGCCCCCGACCGGCGCGGCGAGGGCCTGTCGGTGACGGGGATGGCCGCCGTGCTGCGGTACGCGCTGCGCGAGTTCTCGCCCGTCGCCAGCCTCTACGTGAACGACTTCAACACCGCCGCCCGCGCCGCCTACCGCAGGGTCGGCTTCCGGGAGAACGGCGCGTTCATGAGCGTCCTGTTCTAGCGCCCGGTTCCCGAGCCCTCTTCCCGCGTCCGGTCGGAAGCCGCCGCGACGGGTCGCGTACGGGCCGCCTTTAGTAGCCTCCCCGCCATGAGGCCATTCTCCGGGCACCACGCCCCGGACCCCCGGGAGATCACCGTCGGCCCGCTCGATCTCGCCGCGCGGGTGGACGACGCCCTCGCCGTCCAGGCGCTCGCCTTCGGGCTGACGGACGACGAGATCGCCGTCCGCCACCACATCGTGCTGCGGCACTTCGCCGCCCCGTCGACGCGCGCGCTCGGCGCGACGACGCAGGAGGGGCGGCTGGTGGGCTTCGTGTACGGGATGCCCAACGACCGCACGCAGTGGTGGTCCACCGTCGTCCAGCCGTACCTGCGGCAGGAGGGCAACGACGGCTGGCTCAGCGACTCGTTCGTCGTCACCGAGCTGCACGTGCACCCGGCCTTCCAGCACCGCGGCGTCGGGCGGCGGCTGATCACGGAGCTGGTGTCCGCGGCGACCGAGCCGCGTTCGCTGCTCTCCGCCCTCGACCGGGAGAGCCCCGCCCGCGCCCTCTACCGCTCGCTCGGCTACCACGACCTCGCCCGCCGCGTACGCTTCCCCTCCGCCCCCAGCCCGTACGCGGTGATGGGCGCGTGGCTGCCCCTGCGGTGACCCGCGCGGCCCGCGGCGGGGGAGCGAAGTCCCCGCGTGGGCGCGGAGAACGCGTTTTCGCGACCTGAACGTCAGCGGATATCGTTTCGTCTCAGCTTTCCCCTCAACGCAATCCGCTCGCAGGAGATCCCCATGGCAGCCCGTGTCCAGCGCTTGTCCCGGTCGATGCTGAAGACGCTGCGCGACGACCCGGCCGACGCCGAGACGATCAACCACAAGCTGCTCGTGCGCGCCGGTTACGTCCGCCGCACCGCCGCCGGCATCTGGACCTGGCTGCCGCTCGGCAAGCGGGTCCTGGAGAACGTCACGCGCGTCGTCCGCGAGGAGATGGACGCGATCGGCGGTCAGGAGGTGCTGCTGCCCGCGCTGCTGCCGAAGGAGCCGTACGAGCAGTCGGGGCGCTACGAGGAGTACGGCCCGCTGCTGTTCCGCCTCCAGGACCGCAAGGGCGCCGACTACCTCCTCGGGCCCACGCACGAGGAGATCTTCACGCAGGTCGTCAAGGACCAGTGCTCCTCGTACAAGGACCTGCCGGTGCGGATCTACCAGATCCAGATCAAGTACCGCGACGAGGCCCGGCCGCGTTCCGGCATCCTGCGGGGGCGCGAGTTCACGATGAAGGACTCGTACTCCTTCGACGTGAGCGACGATGCGCTGGCCGCCTCGTACGCGCTGCACCGGGGCGCGTACCAGCGGATCTTCCAGCGGCTCGGCCTCGACTACCGCATCGTGTCGGCCGTGTCCGGCGCGATGGGCGGCTCCGCGTCGGAGGAGTTCCTCGCGCCCGCCGCCGCCGGTGAGGACACCTTCGCGAACTGCCCGAACTGCGACTACGCCGCCAACACCGAGGCCGTCACCGTCACCGTGCCCGCCGTCGACCCCTCCGGCCACCCCCCGGTCGAGGAGCTGGACACCCCGGACACCCCGACCATCGAGTCGCTGGCCGAGCACCTCGGCGTGCCCGCCTCGGCCACGCTGAAGAACCTGCTGGTCAAGGTCGACGGGGAGATCACCGCCGTCGCCGTGCCCGGTGACCGCGAGGTCGACCTCGGCAAGCTCGGCGAGCATCTCGCCCCGGCCGAGGTCGAGTTGGTGACCGCCGAGGACTTCACCGGCCGTCCCGACCTCGTACGCGGCTACGTCGGCCCGCAGGGCGGCATGGCGGGCAAGGCGTTCCGCTACCTCGCGGACCCCCGCGTCGCCCCCGGCACCTCCTGGGTCACCGGCGCCAACAAGCCGGACACGCACGCCCGCAACGTCGTCTGCGGCCGCGACTTCGAGGTCGACCAGTACCTGGACGTCGCCGTCGTCGTCCCCGGCGACCCCTGCCCCCGCTGCGGCACCGGCCTCCAGCTGGACCGCGCGATCGAGATCGGCCACATCTTCCAGCTCGGCCGGAAGTACGCCGACACCTTCGAGCTGGACGTCCTCGGGCAGGACGGCAAGCCCGTACGCGTCACCATGGGCTCGTACGGCATCGGCGTCACCCGCGCCGTCGCCGCGCTCGCGGAGCAGACCTCCGACGAGCAGGGCCTGTGCTGGCCGCGCGAGGTGGCGCCCGCGGACGTGCACGTCGTCGCGGCGGGCAAGGCGACGCAGACGGAGCTGGCGCTGGAGGTGTCGGAACGGCTCGGCGCCGCGGACGTACGCGTCCTCGTGGACGACCGCGCCGGGGTGTCGCCGGGTGTGAAGTTCACCGACGCGGAACTGATCGGCGTGCCCACCATCCTGGTCGTCGGGCGCGGCGCGAAGGACGGGCTGGTCGAGCTGAAGGACCGCCGTACGGGCGAGCGCGAGGAGCTGACCGTGGACGAGGCGGTCGCTCGCCTCACCGCGCTGGTGGCCGCGCCGGAGGGCGCCGGGGCCGCCGCGGAGTGAGCCGCGGAGGGGTACGGGCGCGCGCCGCCCGTACCCCGCGCCCCACCCGGGGCACGGGTCGCCGGGTCACGGCCGCCGGGTCACAGCCACCCGGCGAACTCCAGCAGCGCCTCGCCCTCCGCCCGCCGCCCCCGCGCGAGATGCCGTACGCCCGACTCCACCGCCCGGTAGCGCGTCCAGCCGCGCAGCCGCTCCCGGTCCACGTCGAGCGCGTCGGCCAGCTTGCCGAGCCGCCGCCGGGCGATCGCGGCGGCGCCGCCGGACGCCATCAGGTCGTGCAGCCGGTCGCGCGCCAGCCGCGCCAGGTCGTACGCCCGCTCACCCACGAGCGGTTCGGGCCCCGCCGCCAGCCACGGCGTACGCCCCGTGTCGGACGCGAGTACGGCGCCCTGGCGGAAGTCCCCGTGCAGCAGCACGGCCTCCGCCGGGTCCGCCACGAGCGCCGCGCGCGCCGCCAACGCCTCGTCCACCAGCGGGCGTACGTCGGCGTCGGCTCCCGCGCGCACCCGCTCCGCACCGGCGGCGGTGTGCTTCTCCACGGTCTCGAACGCGTGCCCCTCCGGTGGCGCCACCCACAGCCGCCGCAGCGCCGATGTGGCCTCCAGCGTGGCCTTCGCCTCCGCCAGCGAGCGCAGGGACACCTCCCCGTGCAGCCGTTCCAGCAGCAGCGCGCCGTCGTCGGGCCGCGCGTCCAGCAGCCGTACGGCGCCCCGCCCGTCCCAGTGCGCCAGCGCCGCCGCCTCCCGGGCCGCGGCCTCCCGCGCGGTGCCCCCGACCGGCGTCGCCAGCTTCAGCGCGGCGGGCGTGCCGTCCGCCCGCCGTACGAGCACCACGAGGCTGCCGCGCCCACCCGGCGACACCACCCGCTCCGCCGTCAACCCCCAGTGCGCCAGGGCCCGTTCCCGCAGCTCCGGCAGTTCCGCCAGCCAGCGCGCGGCGACGGCCGGTTCGGGATGCCCCTCCAGCGCGCGTGCCAGCCGCTGCGGAGGGTCGGGGTGCGGGGCGGAGGGCATGCCGTACGGGCCTTTCCGATCGGGCGGGATGCGGTCAGAGCGTCCGGGGCCGAACGTCCGGCGAGCCCGAGGTGCTCGGTCGCGCCTGCGCGGAGCGTTCGGTGAGCCCAGGGAAGGCTACGCCGCCCCCGCGCCACCGCGCCGCCCGGACCGCCGCCTCCCGCAGCGCGCCCGCCGCCTCCCGCCGCCGGTCGCCCCCGCTCGCCCGCACCAGGTCCGCGTAGACCGCGGCGACCCGGTCCTCCAGCTCGGCCGCGAGCCGTACGGCGGCCGGGCCGTCCGGGACGCCGAACGGCAGCGCGTACGCGGCGGCCGCCGGTTCCGGGGTGTCGCCCAGGTCCCGTACGGAGCGCCACAGGGCGTCCCGCCGCGCGCGGTGCGCGTCGTACGCCGCGCGCGCCTCGTCCTGGCGGCCGTCCTCGACGCGCCCGCCGACGACGCCGTAGCCGTACACGGCGGCGTGCTCGGCGGCCAACGCCGCCTGCACCGCGGCCAGTTCGCCGTCCGCCAGCTCCCCGTCGGTCATGAACCGCTCCCCGTCAGCAGGTACGCGTGCACAGCGCCGGAAGCGGCCACGGAGGCCAGCAGCCGGGCCAGCTCGGGCGGCGCGGCGGCGAGCGCGCGGGTGCGCGCGTCGGCCGTACGGCGTTCGGCGGCGGCCACGGCGGCCAGCGCCTCCCCGCGGTCGTCCGGTACGCCGCCCCGACCGGCCGCCGGGTTCTTCGCGTCACCGTCACGGCCCGGCGGCGCGCTCTCCGGGCGCTCCGGACCGTCCAGCTCCCCGACGTGCCGTACGACCTCCGCGCGCAGCGGCTCCAGCCGGTCGGCCAGGTCGGGGTGGGCGGCGGCCGTACGGTCGTACAGCGCCAGCAGCTCCACGCTGTCCCGGGCGGCCGCCCGCCGCAACTTCCGCGCGCCGTCGGACCGTTCGTGTCCCGAGGCGTCGCCGTCGTCGGAGCAGGCGCCGGTCAGCCCCGTGGCACCGACGGCGCACACGGCCCCCGCCAGCAGCGATCTCCGTCGGGGCCGCGCGGCGTCGCGCGGAGGCGTGAGCGGCATGGTCTGCACTCCCTGAGCAGTGGCGCGTCCCCGTGCGGGGAAGGGTGGGGGTCCCGGTCGGTCCCGGTCGGGTGGCTCGGCGCACGGCCCGGCAGCGGCCGTCACGCCAGGTGAGGGTACCTGTGTGATTTCCCGCTTAGCCGTCGGGCCGCCTCCGGCGCGCCCGCGGCGCACTCCAGCGGCGCAACGCGGCGGACCGGCGGCTCCCCGGGCGCGCCGACCGCGCGCGCCGGGGGCGGCCCCGCCGTTCGCGGTCGGCGTCGCACCCCGCAGGCGCTAGGCTTTGACCTCGACACGCGACGTTCCCTACAACAGCACACGCGGCCGAGGAGTCACCCGGATGAGCACCACCCAGAGCGAGAGGCTTCGCGGACTGCTGGAGCCACTCGTCGGCGAGAGGGGACTGGATCTCGAAGAGATCACCGTGACCCCCGCCGGGAAACGGCGCGTGCTGCGCGTCGTCGTCGACTCTGCGGACGGCGTCGAACTCGACCTGTGCGCCGAGTTGAGCCGCGGCTTCTCCCAGGTGCTGGACGACTCGGACGCCATGGGCGGCGCACCGTACGTCCTGGAGGTCACCTCGCCCGGCGTCGACCGTCCGCTCACCGAGCGCCGCCACTACGAGCGCGCCGTCGGCCGCCTGGTCAAGGCGCGGCTGAGCGAGGGCGGGGAGCTGGTCGCCCGGCTCACCGCCGTGGACGACGACGGGCTGGACGTCGAGGTGCCCGGCGTGAAGGGGCGGAAGCCGACGCACCGGCGTCTCGCCTGGGACGAGGTCGCCGGGGCGCGCGTCGAGATCGAGTTCAACCGCAAGGCCGCGGAGCAGCGTGCGGACGACGTGTCCGCGGCGGATCACGACGAGAGCCAGGAGGAGGCGTAGCCGTGGACATCGACATGAGTGCCCTGCGGGGACTGGTCCGGGAGAAGGAGATCTCCTTCGACCTGCTGGTCGAGGCGATCGAGTCGGCCCTCCTCATCGCGTACCACCGCACCGAGGGAAGCCACCGCGACGCGCGCGTGGAGCTGGACCGCAAGACCGGGCACGTGACCGTGCACGCGAAGGAGAGCCCGGACGACCTGGAGGAGGGCGCGGAGCCGCGCGAGTTCGACGACACGCCCAGCGGCTTCGGGCGCATCGCTGCCACCACGGCGAAGCAGGTCATCCTCCAGCGGCTGCGGGACGCCGAGGAGGAGGTCACCTTCGGCGAGTACGCGGGCCGCGAGGGCGACATCGTCGCCGGGGTGGTGCAGCAGGGCAAGGACCCGCGCAGCGTGCTGGTCGACATCGGCAAGCTGGAGGCCATCCTCCCGCCGCAGGAGCAGGTGCCCGGTGAGGACTACGCGCACGGCACCCGGCTGCGGACGTACGTGGTGCGGGTCGCCAAGGGCGTGCGCGGCCCGTCCGTGACGCTGTCCCGTACGCACCCCAGCCTGGTGAAGAAGCTGTTCGAGCTGGAGGTCCCGGAGATCGCCGACGGTTCGGTGGAGATCGCCGCCATCGCGCGCGAGGCCGGGCACCGTACGAAGATCGCCGTACGCTCCACGCGGTCCGGCCTGAACGCCAAGGGCGCCTGCATCGGCCCCATGGGCGGCCGGGTGCGGAACGTGATGGCGGAGCTGCACGGCGAGAAGATCGACATCGTCGACTGGTCCGAGGACCCGGCCGACCTGGTGGCCAACGCCCTGTCCCCGGCCCGGGTCAGCAAGGTCGAGATCGTGGACATGGCGGCCCGTTCGGCGCGCGTCATCGTCCCGGACTACCAACTCTCGCTCGCCATCGGCAAGGAGGGGCAGAACGCCCGCCTCGCCGCCCGGCTGACCGGCTGGCGCATCGACATCCGCCCGGACACGGCGGCGGACGGCGCGGCACCGGACGGCGAGCGGGGCGAGCGGGACCGGGAGCGTACGGCCGAGCAGCCCTGAGCCGGGTGCCGGGAGCGGATCGTACGGGCGCCCGCCCGCGCGGTCCGCTCCCGCCCGTTCGGGAGCACGCGGGCGGGCGCTCGGCCAGTGGCGGCGGCCGGACCCCTGGGGGAGTCGGACGGCCGCGGGGAGGTAGACTTGAGGATGTCTGACCGGACGCGTGCCCGTGCATGCCCCGAACGAACGTGTGTGGGGTGCCGGGAGCGTTCGGCGAAACGTGACCTGCTGCGTGTGGTGTTGATCGAGAGCCGGTGTGTTCCCGATCTTCGCGGTACGCTGCCTGGCCGGGGTGCGTACGTGCACCCTGCACAGACCTGTGTCGATCTGGCGGTCCGCCGCCGGGCGTTCCAGAGGGCCTTCCGGGCCCCGGGCACGCTCGAAACCGCGGAGCTGCAGACCTCACCGCAGGTGACACCGTAAGAGAGACCGGTGCGGGGTTCCCGCACGGGTTCTGGTACCTCGCGAGTCGGAAGTAGGTCGAGATTGCGATGAGCACTCGATGAGTACGCGATGAGTACGCCCATGCACAAGTAGCGAAGGTCCGGCGGACACCCAACCCCGGACCGTAAAGGAGCGAAGTGGCTAAGGTCCGGGTATACGAGCTCGCCAAGGAGCTTGGGGTGGAGAGCAAGGTCGTCATGGCCAAGCTCCAAGAACTTGGTGAATTCGTCCGTTCGGCGTCCTCGACCATCGAGGCGCCCGTGGTCCGCAAGCTGACCGACGCGTTCGACGCGGGCAGCGGCGGCGCCGCCAAGAAGTCCGCCGCGAAGCCCGCGGCACCGAAGAAGCCCGCGGCGCCCAAGCCGGGCGCGAGCGCGGCACCCAAGCCGGGTGCGCCCAAGCCGGGCGTCCCGAAGCCGGGGCAGCCCCCGGTGCGGCCCGAGCCGCAGGCCCCCGCGCCCGCGGCCGAGGCGCCCCAGCAGGAGGCGCCCGCGGCACCGCGCCCCGGGCCGAAGGCGCCCGCGCCGAAGCCGGCGCCCGCGCAGCCCGCGGCACCGGCGAAGCCCGAGTTCACGGCGCCGCCCGCGGCGACGCCGCGGCCCGGCGCGCCCAAGCCGGGTGCGCCCCGTCCCGCCCCGGGCGCCAAGCCCGGCGGCCAGGGCGGCGGCCAGCAGGCACCGAAGCCGGGCGGCGGCCGTCCGACCGGCCCGCGTCCGGGCAACAACCCGTTCACGTCCGGCGGTTCGACCGGCATGGCGCGCCCGCAGGCGCCCCGTCCCGGCGGCGCGCCGAAGCCCGGTGGCGGCCGTCCGCCGCAGCCCGGCCAGGGCCAGGGCGGCGGACCCCGTCCGCAGGCTCCGGGTGGCGGTCGCGCCACCCCGGGCAACATGCCGCGCCCGCAGGGCGCTCCCAGCCAGGGCGGTCCCCGTCCCGGCGGCGGCAACCGCCCCAACCCGGGCATGATGCCGCAGCGTCCGGCCGCGGGTGCCCGTCCGGGCGGTCCCGGCCGCGGCGGTCCCGGCGGCGGTGGCGGCGCACGTCCCGGCGGTGCCGGTGGCGGTCGTCCCGGCGGCGGTGGCGGCGGCTTCGCCGGTCGCCCCGGCGGTCCCGGTGGTGGCGGCGGTGGCCGTCCCGGTGGTGGCGGCGGTTTCGCCGGTCGTCCCGGCGGCGGTGGCCGTCCCGGTTTCGCGGGCCGTCCCGGCGGTCCCGGTGGCCGCGGTGGCACGCAGGGCGCGTTCGGCCGTCCCGGCGGTCCGGCTCGCCGTGGGCGCAAGTCCAAGCGGCAGCGCCGCCAGGAGTACGAGCAGATGCAGGCGCCGTCGGTGGGCGGCGTGATGCTGCCGCGCGGCAAGGGCGAGACCGTCCGGCTGTCGCGCGGTGCGTCCCTCACGGACTTCGCGGAGAAGATCAACGCGAACCCGGCGTCCCTCGTGCAGGTCATGCTGAACCTGGGCGAGATGGTCACCGCGACCCAGTCGGTGCCGGACGAGACGCTGAACCTCCTCGGCGAGGAGATGAACTACGTCGTCCAGATCGTCAGCCCGGAGGAGGAGGACCGCGAGCTGCTCGGGTCCTTCGACATCGAGTTCGGTGAGGACGAGGGCGGTGAGCAGGCGCTCATGCCGCGTCCGCCGGTCGTGACCGTCATGGGTCACGTCGACCACGGCAAGACGCGTCTGCTGGACGCGATCCGCAAGACCAACGTCATCGAGGGCGAGGCCGGCGGCATCACCCAGCACATCGGCGCGTACCAGGCGTCGACGTCGGTGAACGGCCAGGAACGCAAGATCACGTTCATCGACACCCCGGGCCACGAGGCGTTCACCGCCATGCGTGCCCGTGGTGCCAAGTCGACGGACATCGCGATCCTCGTCGTCGCCGCCAACGACGGCGTCATGCCGCAGACGGTGGAGGCGCTGAACCACGCCAAGGCCGCCGACGTGCCGATCGTCGTCGCGGTCAACAAGATCGACGTCGAGGGCGCGGACCCGACCAAGGTCCGCGGTCAGCTGACCGAGTTCGGGCTGGTGGCCGAGGAGTACGGCGGCGACACCATGTTCGTCGACATCTCCGCCAGGCAGGGCGAGAACATCGAGGCGCTGCTGGAGGCCGTCGTCCTCACCGCGGACGCCGCGCTCGACCTGCGGGCCAACCCGGAGCAGGACGCGCAGGGCATCGCGATCGAGGCGCACCTCGACCGCGGTCGCGGCGCCGTGGCGACCGTGCTGGTCCAGCGCGGCACGCTGCGGGTCGGCGACACCATGGTCGTGGGCGACGCCTACGGCCGGGTGCGCGCGATGCTCGACGACAAGGGCGAGCAAATCAAGGAAGCCCTGCCGTCGACGCCGGTCCTGGTGCTCGGTCTCACCAACGTGCCGGGCGCGGGCGACAACTTCCTGGTGGTCGACGAGGACCGGACGGCCCGTCAGATCGCGGAGAAGCGCGCCGCCCGCGAGCGGAACGCGGCCTTCGCCAAGCGGACCCGCAGGGTCTCGCTGGAGGACCTGGACAAGGTGCTCAAGGCCGGTCAGGTGCAGCAGCTCAACCTCATCATCAAGGGCGACGCGTCCGGTTCGGTCGAGGCCCTGGAGTCCTCGCTGCTCCAGCTCGACGTCGGCGAGGAGGTCGACCTGCGCGTCCTGCACCGGGGCGTGGGTGCGGTCACCGAGACCGACATCGACCTGGCGACCGGCTCCGACGCCATCGTCATCGGCTTCAACGTGCGCGCCGAGGGGCGTGCCACGCAGCTGGCCGACCGCGAGGGCGTGGACGTCCGGTACTACTCGGTGATCTACCAGGTCATCGAGGAGATCGAGGCGGCCCTGAAGGGCATGCTCAAGCCGGAGTACGAGGAGATCGAGCTGGGCACGGCGGAGATCCGCGAGGTCTTCCGCTCGTCCAAGCTCGGCAACATCGCGGGTGTCCTGGTCCGTTCCGGAGAGGTCCGCCGGAACACCAAGGCGCGGCTGCTGCGCGACGGCAAGGTCGTCGCGGAGAACCTCAACATCGAGGGTCTGCGGCGCTTCAAGGACGACGTCACCGAGATCCGTGACGGCTTCGAGGGCGGTATCAACCTCGGCAGCTACAACGACATCAAGATCGACGACACCATCGCGACGTACGAGATGCGGGAGAAGCCGCGCGGCTGACGCGGCACGACCGGCGGGCGCGGCACGACCGCGCCCGCCGGTCCCACGGGGCCGGTCGGCGGAGGGAAACTCCGTCGATCGGCCCCGGCGTTCCCCGTACGATCACCGGATGTACGTGGGGACTCTCTCTTTCGACCTGCTGCTGGGCGACGTGCGTTCGCTCAAGCAGAAGCGGTCGGTCGTCCGCCCGATCGTCGCGGAGCTGCAACGGAAGTACGCGGTGAGCGCGGCGGAGGTCGGCGACCAGGACCTGCACCGCAGGGCCGTGATCGGCCTGGCGGTGGTGGCGGGTGACACGGGGCACGTGACGGACGTGCTCGACCGGTGCGAACGCGCCGTCGCGGCGCGGCCGGAGGTGGAACTGCTGTCGGTACGGCGGCGGTTGCACGGCGACGAAGACGAACAGTGAGCGGGACAGGAGACGGACCAGTGGCCGACAATGCGCGGGCGAAGAGGTTGGCTGACCTCATCCGTGAGGTGGTCGCGGAGAAGCTGCAACGGGGCATCAAGGACCCGCGGTTGGGCTCGCACGTGACGATCACGGACACGCGGATCACCGGTGATCTGCGGGAGGCGACCGTCTTCTACACGGTGTACGGCGACGACGAGGCGCGGCAGCAGGCCGCGCAGGGGCTGGAGAGCGCCAAGGGCATGCTGCGTTCCGCGGTGGGCGCGGCGGCCGGGGTGAAGTTCACGCCGACGCTGGCGTTCGTGGCGGACGCGGTGCCCGACAACGCGCGGCAGATCGACGACCTGCTGGCCCGCGCGCGTGCCTCCGACGAGCAGGTGCGCAAGGCGTCGTCCGGCGCGGTGTACGCGGGCGAGGCCGACCCGTACCGCAAGCCCGCGGACGAGGACGCCGACGCGGACTCCGACGTGGAGGCGGACGGCGACGTGGACGGCGGCTCCGACCGGGGCGCGGCTGAGTGAAGCGCGGCAGCCCGTACGAGCCCGGCGGGCTCGTCATCGTCGACAAGCCCGCCGGGCACACCTCCCACGACGTGGTCGCGAAGCTCCGCGGCATGGCCCGTACCCGCCGGGTGGGGCACGCGGGGACGCTCGACCCGATGGCCACCGGGGTGCTGGTGCTGGGGGTGGAGCGGGCCACGAAGCTGCTCGGGTTCCTGGCGCTGACGGAGAAGGAGTACGTCGGCACCGTACGGCTCGGGCAGAGCACCCTGACCGACGACGCGGAGGGCGAGCCGACCGCGTCCCGGGACGCCTCCGGGGTGACCCGGGAGCAGATCGAGGCGGGCGTCGCGGAGTGGACCGGCGACGTGATGCAGGTGCCGTCGAAGGTCAGCGCGATCAAGATCGACGGCAAGCGCTCGTACAAACGGGCCCGGGACGGCGACGACTTCGAGATCCCGGCGCGTCCGGTGACGGTCTCGTCGTTCGTGGTGCACGGCGTGCACGAGGAGCGGGCGGAGGACGGCACGCCCGTGCTGGACGTGCTGGTCTCGGTGGTGTGCTCCTCCGGTACGTACATCCGCGCGCTCGCCCGCGACCTGGGCGCCGGGCTCGGCGTCGGCGGGCATCTGACGGCGCTGCGGCGCACCCGGGTCGGCCCGTACGGGCTGGACACCGCGCGCACGTTGGAGAAGCTCCAGGCGGAGCGGGACGGGTCCGACGCGATCGGGCTGCTGCCGCTGGCGGACGCGGCGTCGGCGGCGTTCCCGCGCTGGGACGTGGACGACCGGCGGGCGGGTCTGCTGGCCAACGGCGTGCAGATCGCGCTGACCGGTCCGGCGGCCGGGGCCGGGGACGGCGTGCCGGTGGCCGCGTTCGGACCGGACGGCCGGTTCGTGGCGCTGGTCGAGGGGCACGCGGGGCGGGCCCGGAGCCTGGCGGTGTTCGCGCCGCCGCGCGACTGAACGGTCGTACGGGCGCGGGGCGGAGACGTTCGGCCCGCACCTTCCGGGGGTGACTCCCCGGCGGGTGCGGGCCGTTCGCGTGCCGGGACGGGGCAGGCCGTGGCCCGGCGTGGTGCGGTGTCCGACGTGGTGTCGCTGAGCGGTGCCGTGCGGTGCGTTGCGGGCGGAGGCGGACCGCCGTGGGGCGGTTGCCGCGGCGCGCGGTCGGGCCGGGGCAGCCGACCCACGGCCCCCCTCCTGGGCCCCCTTTGTCTCTCTGTCCACTCCTCGGCGCGGTTTCACCCTGACGAGCGGGCGCGCGGAGTGAACTGACGGCGTGAAAGGGGGCGCGTTCCGTCGAGTGCCGTTCCCGCTGATCATCCGCGCCCTACGGTCGGGGCACGAGGTCGGTCGGGCGGGGAGGTTCGGCGATGGTTTCGGCGACGGTGCGGACCTCGCTGGTCCGCATCTGCGATCTGGCGGGACGTGAACGCGGCACCGGATTCGCCGCGGACGCCCTCGGCACGCTGGTCACCAGTCACGAGACCGTGGACGGTCTCAGCAGGGTCGTGGTCCACGCGCCGGGCGAACGCACCCGGCTCGTCGAGTCCGCGCACATCACGCCGCTGCCGGAGTGGGATCTCGCGCTGCTCCACACGGAGGGCCTGGGCCTCACCCCGCTCGTGACGGGAGCCGAACGGGCCCGCCCCGAGGGCACCCCCGTACGCCTCTGGGAGGACGGCTGGCTGGACGCCCGGATCAGCGGCACCACCCCCGCCACGTACACCTCGACCGAGCGCTTCCACCCGCTCGACGACGTCCTCGTCCTCGACGTGCCGCGCGAAGCCGCCACCCGGCTGCGGCTGAGCAGGCGGGCCTCGGGTTCGCCGGTGCTCGACGCGGAGACGGGCGCGGTGCTGGCCGTGCTGGGCACGGCGCTGCACGCGCCGGGCGGCGGCTTCGCGGCGTACGGCGTCCAGCCGCGGGTGCTGGCGCCGCTGGAGCCCGGCGGCCCGCTGGCCCGCCTGCTGGCGCGGAACGGCGTCACCGTCCCCGGCTTCGGCCCGGACCTGAACCTGGCCGGGACCCTGCGGCTCACCGAGGGCTGCGCGGGGCCGATCGCGGACGGTGCGCGGAAGCCGACCGTACGGCCCGAAGTCGTCGACGAGCTGCGGTCGTTCGGGAACAGCGGCGCCTCGGTGACGGCGTTGGTCGGTGAGCCGGGCACCGGCCGTACGACGGAGCTGGCCGCGTTCGCCGCCCGGCGCTCGCGGGGCGTGGCGCCCGCGCCGAGCGTCTGGCTGCGCGGCGCCGACCTGCGGGCGGACGACGCCGGGGTGCGGGACGCGGTGGGGCGGGCCCTGACGGCGGCCGACCGCGACGTACGGTCCGGGGGCGGGTCGGAGCGGTCGGGCGGCGGGTCCGTCAACGCGGACGTCGTGGCGCGGCTGGCCCGGGACGCCGGGCGCTCCCTGGTGGTGCTGCTCGACGCGCCGGAGGAGCTGCCGCCGGAGCTGGCGCACGGCCTGCGGCGCTGGACGTTGAGCACGTCGGGCTGGTTGCGGGCGGCGGGGGCGCGGCTCGTGCTGGCGTGCAGGCCGGAGTTCTGGGAGCGGGCGGGCGCGCTCTTCCCGGCGGAGATGCTCCACGTACCGGGCGGGGGCGCGGACGTGTCCGCCGTGGGCGCGCGCGGGCGCAGCGCCGCCGTGCTGCCGCCCTGTCTGCGGATCGGTGACCTGCCGCCCCGACAGGCGGCGCGCGTACGGGCGTACCACGGACTGCCGGACGGCGCGCTCACCCCGGCGGACGCGGGGCACCCGCTCGCGGTGCGCGTGCTCGCGGAGATCCGCGCGGCCCAGCGGCCGGGCGACGACCGGGCCCCGGGCGGTGCCCAGGCCCCGGGCGGCGACGCCGGGGACGGTGCGGCGGCCGACGCCGCCGCCGCGGCGCCCGCGCACGGACGGCGCCCGCCGCCGTCCCGCGGCGAGGTCTTCGCCGTCCACCTCGACCTGCTGGCGCTGCGCGTCGCCGTACGGCTCGGCCGTACGGCCCGACCGGGCGGTGCCGCGCCCGCGGCGGTGCGGCGGCTGGCGGTACGGGTCGCGGGTCAGCTGCACGAGGCGGCGCGGCGCTGTCTGGGGCCGGGCGAGGGGGCGCTGGACCGGGCGGGTTTCGAGGAGCTGTTCCCGCGCGGCGGCGGCTGGGCGGCGGCCGTGCTGGCGGAAGGGGTGCTGACGGCGGCGGGGGACGGGTACCGGTTCGCCGACGAGGAGTTCGGCGAATGGCTCCAGGGCCGGCACCTGGGGCTGGACGCCGCGCTGGAGTCGTTGGTACGTCCCGCCGACAGGCGCGCGGCGTTGCCGGTGACGGTGCCACGGCACCGCATCGGGCCCGTGGTGCAGGCGCTGCTCCAGACCGCCGACCACCCGGGGCCGCTGACGCTCGCCCGCCACCTGCTCGGGCTGGTCCGCGCGCTCCCCGGCGCGGACGCCCCACCGCGCGCCGTCGGCGCGACCGGCGGCCCGTACGCCCCGCGCGCGCCCGGTGGCTCCGGCGTACGGGACGGCGCGGGGCCGTCGTGGGCGGTCGTGCCGTACGGGCCGACCGCGCCCGCCGACCCCGAACGCGCCTGGTGGGCCGCGCACCTGCTCGGTGAGACGCTGCTCCGGCTGCCGGACGCCACCCCGTACCTGCGGGTGCTGACCGCGCTCGCGGACCACATCGCGGCGAGCGGCGGCACGGGCGACTTCGGGCCGTGGTTCTGGCGGCGGCTGCCGCTGGGCACCGCCGACCGGATCGGGCTGCTGCGCCGCCTGCTGCCCACCGACGCGCCGTACGACGCCGCCCGCCCCGGCGGCCGGCACCTGGACGCCGTCGGCGCGCTGCTCGCCGCCGAGCCGCACACCGTACGCCCGCTGCTGTGCGACTGGTTCGACGACGAGCGCCCCCTCGCCGCACCCGTACCCGCCCCCGCGCGGTCCGGGGAGCCCGCGCCGACGGTCGCCGCCGCCGCGCTCGCGCTGCTGCACACCCACCGCAGGCCGGACACCGACGCCCTGGCCGACATGCTCGTCGGTGTGGACCACCCGCGCGCCGCCGAGCTGCTGGCCGAACTCGCCCGCGACGAGCCCGCCTCGATGTGCCGCGCCGTCGAGCGCTGGGCCCGCGACCGGCGCCCGGAGCGGCGGGCGGCGGCCGCGGCGTACGGGCTGCGGACGGCCCGCCACGTACGCACCGACACCGGCCGCGAACTGCTGCGCCTCGCCGCGCTGGAGCTGCTGCGGCGGCCCGGCGACCAGCCGTCGGCCCCCGCGCTGGCGCTGCTCGTCCGCGATCCGGCCAGCCGGGCCCGGCACCTGGACGAGGCGCTGGCCCACTTCGCGGACACCGGCTCGCCCGTGCTCGCGAGCGCGTTCGGCGCGGCGCTGGCCACCCATCCCGAGCCGGTGTTCGCGGCGCTGCGGGACGGTCCGCGCGGCCCGTCCGGCGTCGCGGCCCGGGACGGCGGTGTGGCCCTGCTGCTGCGCGCGCTGGCGGAGCTGCCGGGCGCGGGCGGGCGTACGGGGGCCCGGCCCGGTACGGGTCCGGGGACCGCCGCGCGGCTCGCCGCCCTCGTACGGGAACGCGCGGACCACGGGCGCCCGCGGGGCGCGGGCGAGGCGGTGGCGGCCTTCGTGGGGCGGCGTCTGGACCAGGGCGCGGCGGCGCGTGGCGTGCTCGTACCGTTGGCCGACGCGGTCGCGCGGGCGCGCAACGCCGCCGTACGGGCGCCTCTCGGCGAGGTGCTCGGCGCGGGGCGCGGGCCGCTCCGTGACGAGCTGCTCACCGTCCTGCTCGGCCGTGAGCGCGACCCGGTCGTGCTGGACGGCGTCCTCGACGCGACCGTACGCGCCCACGGCGCCGACACCCCGGCGGAGGAGGTGCGGCGGGCCGGGCTGCTGATGGCGCGTACGCCGCGGGGCGCCGCCCTCCTCGCGCGCCGTACCGCCGCGCTCTCCCGCGACGTGCCCGGCTTCGCGGAGCGGCTGCGGTCCTGGTCGGCGGCGGACCCCGGCGCCTGGGCGGCGCTGGGCGCACCCGGCGCGCCCGCGCTGCCGCCCGCCCCGGCGGGCGCGTAGGCCCACCGGGGGTGCGGGGCCGCCCCGGACGGTACGGGCCGTGTGCGGGTCGGCGCGGTCGCCTCGGTGGCGCGGCCAACACCGGGTCACGTGCGGGGACGGCGCGCCGCCATGGCACCCTTGGACCGGCGGCCGGACGGCCCCCATCGGTTTCGACGAGGAGCGGGCAGAGTGCAGCGCTGGCGTGGTTTGGAGGACATCCCGGAGGGCTGGGGGCGCAGCGTCGTCACCATCGGCTCGTACGACGGGGTGCACCGCGGGCACCAGCTGATCATCGGGAGGACGGTGGAGCGCGCCCGCGCGCTGGGCGTCCCCGCGGTCGTGGTCACGTTCGACCCGCATCCCAGCGAGGTCGTACGGCCCGGCACCCACCCGCCGCTGCTCGCGCCGCACCCGTTGCGTGCCGCGCTGATGGAGCGGCTGGGGGTGGACGCGGTGCTGGTGCTGCCGTTCACGCGGGAGTTCTCGCAGCTGTCGCCCGCCGACTTCGTCGTCAAGGTGCTCGTCGACAAGCTCCACGCGCGTACGGTCGTCGAGGGCCCCAACTTCCGCTTCGGCCACCGGGCTTCGGGCGACGTGGACTCGCTCGCGGAGCTGGGCGGCACGTACGACTACGACGTGCTCGTCGTCAACCTCTACGAGCGCGGCACCGCGGGCGGCGGCGAACCCTTCTCCTCCACCCTCACCCGCCGCCTCGTCGCCGAGGGCGACGTCACCGGTGCCGCCGAGGTCCTCGGCAGGCCGCACCAGGTGGAGGGCGTCGTGGTGCGCGGCGCGCAGCGCGGCCGGGAGCTGGGCTTCCCCACGGCGAACCTGGAGACGCTCCCGCACACCGCCGTCCCCGCCGACGGCGTCTACGCGGGCTGGCTCACGGCGGCGGGCGAACGGATGCCCGCGGCCATCTCCGTCGGTACGAACCCGCAGTTCGACGGCGTCGAGCGGACGGTGGAGGCGTACGCGATCGACCGCGTCGGACTCGACCTGTACGGGCTGCACGTGGCGGTCGCGTTCCACGCGTACCTCCGTGGGCAGGAGCGCTTCGACACGCTGGACGCGCTGACGCGCCGGATGACACGGGACGTCGACGAGGCCCGCGCCCTGGTCGCGGCGGCCGACGAGGCCGCCGCCGGAGCCTGACCGGCGCCCGGCTCCCCGCTCGCGGACCGCGTCGACTCCCTTGCTAGGCACGGGAGTTCGTGTTTCCGTGTGGGCGCAGGGTGACGTTCCCGTGACGACGAAGCGCGGGACTGCCGGGGGGCGGGGGCCGTGGGCGAAGTGGGTCCGGACGTGTTCGTACCGCCGCGCGCCGCGCGCCGGTGGTGGCTGCGGGCCGGGGTGGCCCTGGCCGTCGTGGGCGTCCTGGTGGCGGGCGGACTCAAGGCGTACGACGAGTGGTTCGTGCGGTGCGCCGACGGGGTGCGCGAACGGGGACCCGACAGCGTGTGCGTCGGGGTGACGGACGGCACCTACGTCTTCGGCGGGCGGCCACTGGCCGACGTCAGCGCCCGGATCGCCGCCGAGAACCGCCGGGTGGCGGAGTCCGGACGGCCGTGGGTCTCCGTCGCGTACACCGAGCCGCTCACCCGGGGGCCGGGCGACCGGGGCGCGGCAGCCGTACAGCAGGCGCTCCAGGGCGCGTACCTCGCGCAGCGCGAGCTGAACAGCCACGGCCGGGGCGGCCGGGGCACCCTGCCGCAGATCAGGCTGCTGCTGGCGAACAGCGGACCCGGCGGCGCGTACGGGGAGGAGCTGGCCGCGCAGCTCGGCGCGATGGCCGACGACGGGTCGCGGCCGCTCGTCGGCGTGGCGGGCTTCGGTCAGAGCACGGAGACCACGGGCGCGCTCGTCGCCGCGCTGCGCGAGCGGGGCGTGCCGATGGTGGGCGCGACCGTCGCGGCGGACGAGCTGGCGTCCGCGACAAAGCCCGGCTTCTACCGGGTCAGTTCGCCCAACGCCGACCAGAGCGCCGCCTCCGCGCGCTACCTCGCCGAACGGCAGCGCGACGACGCCGGGTTCCGGGTCGCCGTCGTCAAGGACCGCAAACGGGACGACAGTTACAGCGCCTCGCTGCGCGAGGGCTTCGCGTCGGCCGCCGCACGCCGCGACCTGGAGGTGCGGGGCGGGGACCTCAGCTACGACTCCTCGCTCCCCGGCGTGGAGAACGCCCTCGCCTCGATCGCGGACAAGATCTGCGAACGCCCGCGCGGCGAACGGCCCGACGCGGTGTTCTTCGCCGGACGCGGCCCGCAGCTGCGCGCGTTCATCGAGGCGGCGGGCTCCGGCGGGCGCCGCTGCCCGACCACCGTGCTCAGCGGTTCCAGCGCCGTCGGCCTCTACTTCGGCATCCGGGACGACGAGGGCGCGCGCGCCGGTTTCACCGAGCGCTGGGCGGAGAGCGGGGTGAAGGTGCGCTACACCGCGTTCACCCATCCCGAGGTGCCCGCCGAGGCGTACGCGGGTGGCGACGCTGACCCGTACCCGGGCTTCCGCCGGTCCTACCTCGAGCAGCGCCGGTTCGGCGGGGAGGCGGGGCTGCGCAGCGGGCAGGCGATGCAGGGGCACGACGCGGTGCTCGCGCTGGGGTGGGCGATCCGCGCCGCCGCGTCGGAGACCGGCACGGAGCACGTCGGGCCGGGCGAGGTCCTCCAGATGCTCGACCAGCTGGACGCGTTGAGCGGCGTACGCGGCGTGGCCGGGCCGATCGCCTTCGACGACGCCGGGAACCCGGTGGGCAAGCTGCTGGCCCTCGTCGAGATGGACCCGCGCGACGAGGGCGCGTACCGCTACGTCCGTTCCGTGCGCCCCTGAATGCCTCCACGCGCCACCGTGCGCCCCCGCTGACCTGCGAAAAACGGGAAGCCGACCGGACCGGCAACCCCCGTAAAGCCCTTGTGCGGGCGGCGTTCCGGCCGTTGGATGTACGGAACGCAGGCGTCGGCTGACCGCCCGTCACGCCGCCGCGTTCCGGAGCACGGTGGGGGGTGTGCTGTGGTGGAGGAGACGGAGCCGGCGGGGAAGTCCGAACGGGACCGCGCCGTACGGGAGTTCGTACGGACGCGCCTCGTCCGTACGCCCGAGGCGGAACCGCCGGTCAGCGTGCTGCTGCTGGGGCCGCGCGGCAGCGGCAAGACCACCCTGCTGCGCCATCTCGCCGACTGGGGACGGCTGTTGCCGGTGGCGCACGTGGACCTCGCGACGCGCGGGCGGCACGGCGAGAAACCCCTCAACGTACTGACCCGGCTCGTCTTCCAACTCAACGAGAACAAGCGGGACTTCCCCCGGCTGACGTTCCCGACCTGCGGCCTGCTGCTCATCGCCGTGTCCACGCGCGTCGACCTGTCCAGCCGCGAACGGGCCGTGCAGCAGCTCCGGGAGGCGCTGGAGGCACCGCGCGGACAGCGCGGCGAGCGGATACAGGCCGTGCTGGAGGCGTTCGCGGAGACCGCGGCCACCGTGCTCGGCGCCCCCAGCTTCGCCATCGCGCCCGCCCTCCGCCTGCTGCCCACGAGCCTCGGCGGCCTCGGCCTCGTCTCCCGCCAGCGGCTCGCTCGCCTCAGACGCCGCCAGGACGGGGGAGTCCCCGACGACTTCATCGTCAACCTCAACATGCTCTACAACGAGCGCGAGAGCGCCGAGCGGGAACGGGCCGAGCAGGTCCTCTTCGACGCCTTCGTCGCCGACCTCCAGCAGGCGTACGCGTCCCGCTCCGCGCAACGTAGACGCACCACCAACTGCCTGCTCCTGCTGGACAACGCGGACAGCCCCCTCGGCGGACAGTTCCTCGAACCGCTGCTGCGGGCGCGCGAGAAGGCCGACGGCCGCGACCCGCTGCTGGTGCTCGCCACCGCGGCCGCCCGCCCCGAGGCGCTGGTACGGCGTGAGGCGTACGGGCCGCCGCGGTCCGGCACGTACCTGGAGTGCTGGGACGGCGACCGGCGCTTCCGGCCCGTGCGCGTGGACGGCGTGCTCCAGGTCGGGCAGCTCCGCGACCTGCACCGCCGGGAGGTCAACCGGGCGGCGGACGAGACGCTCGCGCAGCTGCCCGACGACGCCGCCATGCCCGACGCGGACAACGGCGCGCAGTGGCTCGGCTGGCTCGTGCACGAACTGACCCGCGGCCAACCCGCCGCCACCGCCGCCGTGCTGCGCGCGCTACGCGCGCAGACCGCCACCGAACCGTGGGACGAGCGGCTGCGGCGGCTGTTCACCCCCGAGCTGGTGCACGGCATGCTCGACCGGCTGCTGCCCACCGGCACCAGCGTCGAGCTGCGCACGATGCTGGCCCGCGCGGCGGCGGCCGTGCACCTCGGACAGGCGGGCGCCGCGCGTGAGCTGTGGCGCGAGGCCAGCGAGGCCGTGCACGCGGACTACGACCGGTTCTCCGGCGACCCGCTGCGCACCATGCACCTGACCACCGGCGACGCCCTCAGCGACGGGCCGCACGAGACGCTCCACCCCGTGCTGCGCTTCCTCCTGCTGCGCGAACTCGCCCTGGCCGACGCCACCTCCGACACCTGGGACGTCGCGCACACGGCGCTCAGCCTGCGCGCCTCCGCCCGCGCCGACGCGGGACACGACGACGAGAGCTGGGCCGTCGCCTACCACGACCTGGCCTCCGGCCACCTGGAGGCCGCCGCCACGCACCTCGACGGCTGCTTCGGACGGATACCGGCGGAGGAGTGGTGCCGGGGGCTGGCCAGGCTGCGCAGGGCACCCGTACGCACGCGGGGCGGCGGGCTGCCGGGGCCGCCGCGGCGGGAGTTCGAGTCCCTGGTGCGCTTCCTGAACGATCCGGAACGGCCCCGGGACCGGCGGATGAAGGCCATCACCCGGCTGCTGGCCGCGAGTTGGATCGCGCCGGAGCCGCGCGACGAACAGGCCACCGACCGGGTCGGCGACCCGTACCGGAACCCGCTGGGGGACCCGTACGCCGAGCTGTACCCGGACATCAGGGAGGAGTTCCTCACCCTGCGCGCCATGGTCGACGACGAGGCCGACCGGCACGTGTTCCTGCGGAAGTCCGAGCAGTACGGGAGGCAGCCGTGGTGGTGAACGGAGACGACGTCCTGCCCGTGCCGCGGCCCGCGCCGCGCTGGAAGCTGCGCGTCGCACTGGCGTTGGCGGTCGTGGCCGCGCTGGTCGCGGGCGGACTCAAGGCGTACGACCAGTGGTTCGTGCGGTGCGCGGACGGCGTACGGGAGCGGGGGCCCGACGACGAGTGCACCGGGGTGACCGACGGGGCGTACTCCTTCGACGACTCCCTCGACGACGTGACGCGGCGCATCCACGCCGAGAACCGGCGGGTCGGGAAGTCCGGGAAGCCGTGGGTCTCCGTCGCCTACCTCGAACCGATGACCCTCGGCCCCGGCGACAAGGGCCGCGAGAGCATCCGGCAGGAGCTGGAGGGCGCGTACCTCGCGCAGAAGCGGGTGAACGACCCCAGCGGCGGCCAGGGCGACACCCCGCAGCTCAAGCTGCTTCCCGCCAACCCCGGTCGCGGCTCCGAGCAGTGGTCCGCGCTCGTCGACCAGCTGTCGGGCATGACCGGTGGCGACCACCCGCTCGTCGCCGTCGCGGGCTTCGGCCAGAGCCTCGACACGACCCGCAGGGCCGTCGACGCGCTGCGCGAGCGCGGGGTGCCCATGGTCGGCTCGACCGTCACCGCGGACCAGCTCAGCGACCCCGACGAGCTGGGTTTCTTCCGGGCCGTCGCGCCCAACTCGGCGCAGACGTCGGCCATGGCGAAGTACCTGAAGGGGCTCCAGCAGAGCCGGAAGAAGGGCTTCCGTATCCAGGTCGTCAAGGACCGGAACGCCGACGACATCTACAGCGCCTCCCTCCTCGACGGCTTCGACCGAGCCGTACGGCGCGCCGGGCTGGAACTCGACCCCGACGTCCTGCCGTTCGTCTCCCGCGGCGACGCCCTCGCCAACTCCCTGGAGTCCGTCGCGGACAAGATCTGCCGCCAGGCCGAACTGCCCGACGCCGTCTACTTCGCCGGGCGGGGCCGGGACATGAAGGGCCTCATCGAGGCCGTCGAGGGCACCGGCCGCGAGTGTCCGGTCACGCTCTACACGGCGGACGACGCCGTCGGCCTCTTCTTCGACCTGCGCGCGGACGACAACTCGGCGTACGAGCGGTTCCGCCGGAAGTGGGAGCGCACCGGAATCCGCGTCCAGTACACCGCCCTCGCGCACCCCGACGCGAGCGGCGACATCTACCCGGGGGCGCGCGCGAACCCGTTCGAGCCCTTCCGCGACGCGTACGCCGAGGAGTTCGGTGACGCCGACACCCAGCTGCTGAACGGGCAGGCCATGCTCGGCCACGACGCCGTACTCGCCCTGGGGGCCGCCATCCGCGACGCGGCGGGCTCCGACGGGCGGGGGAAGGTGAACAAGAACGCCGTACGGGAGCTGCTCGTGCAGCTGAACGGTGAGCACCGACTGTCCGGCGTCAGCGGGCAGATCGACTTCGACGACGCGGGGAACCCGCGCGGCAAGCCGCTGCCGCTGGTCGAGCTGTGGCCGCGGGCGGCCGACGAGTACGCGTACCTGCGGGTGCTCAAACCCTGACGGGCCACGGGGGCACCGGTCCGGAGGGGACCGGCACGGACGAGGCGGGGGCCGAGCGGTGAGGGGCGGTGCGGAAACGCACCGCCCCTCATCCGTGGCGTCCGTACCCGCCGCCGAGGCGGGTCGCGTCGGCCGGCTACCGCTGCCAGCCCCCCTGCGGGGGCTGCTGCGGCTGTCCGTACGGCGACTGACCGTACGGTTGGCCCTGCCCGTACGGCTGGCCCGGGAGGGGCTGGCCGGGGAGCGGGGGTGCCAACTGCGGCGGCGGGTTGCCGTCCGCCGTCCACAGGCCCTGCTCCTGCTGCACGCGGGCGAAATCCTCCGCGATCATGGCGGACAGGTTGAAGTACGCCTCGCGGGTCTTGGAGCGCATCATCTCCAGGTCCAACTCGGCGCCCGCCGACAGGTGTTCGTCGAACGGGATCGTCACCACGCCGCGGCAGCGCGTCTCGAAGTGGGCGACGATGTCCTCGACCTTGATCATCTTGCCGGTCTCGCGCACCCCGGAGATCACGGTGATGCTGCGCTGCACGAGATCGCCGTAGCCGTGCGCGGACAGCCAGTCGAGCGTGGTGCTGGCGCTGCTGGCGCCGTCGACCGAGGGGGTGGAGATGATGATCAACTGGTGCGCGAGGTCCAGCACCCCGCGCATCGCCGAGTACAGCAGGCCCGTGCCCGAGTCGGTGAGGATGATCGGGTACTGCTTGCCGAGGACGTCGATGACGCGGCGGTAGTCGTCGTCGTTGAACGTCGTCGAGACGGCCGGGTCCACGTCGTTCGCCAGGATCTCCAGGCCCGACGGGGCCTGCGAGGTGAAGCGGCGGATGTCCATGTAGCTGTTGAGGTACGGGATCGCCGTGACGAGGTCGCGGATCGTGGCGCCCGTCTCACGCCGGACGCGGCGCCCGAGCGTACCCGCGTCCGGGTTCGCGTCGATGGCGATGACCTTGTCCTGGCGCTCGGTCGCCAGCGTGGCGCCGAGCGCGGTCGTGGTCGTGGTCTTGCCCACGCCGCCCTTGAGGCTGATCACCGCGATGCGGTAGCAGGACAGCACCGGCGTACGGATCAGGTCCAGCTTCCGCTGCCGCTCCGCGTCGTCCCGCTTGCCCGCGAACCGGAAGAGGGCGGCGCGTGCCGGGTTCTGCGAGCGCCCCCGCTTCTTGGGGTTGACGAGGCGGTCCGAGGACAGCTCGACCGAGGCCGTGTAGCCGAGGGGTGAACCGGCGCCCGCCGCCTGCCGACGCGGGTCCTGCTCCTGTTGAGGAGGGGCCTGCGGCGGTTGCTGCTGGGGCAGCGGCGGCTGCTGCGGTGAGGGCGACGCCGTCTGGTCCTGCCCCTGGACGCGGTGCTGGTGCTGGTGCTGCTCGTGCTGCGGCACGGGGGGCGGCACCGGCGGTGGCGCGTGGCCGGGAGCGCCCTGCGGTTGCGGCGGCTGGGCCGGTGGCGCCGCCGCGGACGGCTGGTGCTGCTGCCCGAGGGCGGCGGCACCGCCCGCGGCGATCTGCGGGCCCTGGGACACCGGCTGGCCGTGGCCGTGGCTCTGCCCCTGGCTGTGGCTCTGACTCTGGCTCGGGGCCGGTCCCGGGGGCGGCGGGGGCGGCATCGGCGGGTAGCCGTAGCCGCCGGGCACCCCCTGCGACGGGGCCTCGGCCGTACCGGTCGGCTGGCCCGGACCGGGAGGCTGCGGATAGCCGTAACCGGCCGGGGGCACGGGCCCCTGCGGCGGGTGGGCCCCCGGCCCGTAGGCGTTCGGGGGGAGCGGGACGGGCACGCCCGGCTGGTAGTACGGCGCGCCCTGGGCGCCCTGCGGCGCGGGGTGCTGCCCCGGCGGCGGCACAGGCGGCGCGAACTGGCCCGGGTAGGGCCCCGGGTACTGCCCCGGCACGCCGGGAGCCGGTGCCGGGGCTCCCGGCACGGCGTCCTGCGCGGGGTGCCACGGTGTGCCGGGCGGGGGCGGCACGGGCTGGCCGTCGGCCCCAGCGGCCGGATGCGCGGGCTGGAAGTCCGGTGGGAGCGGGGGGAGTCCGCCCGGAGCGGCGTGCGGCGGAGGCGCGTCCCAGGGCTGCGGCGGGTTGGTGCCGTAGCCGGGCGGTACGGCGTCCTGCGGCTCGGCGTCGCGCGGTATCGCGTCCCACGGCTCGGCGCCACGCGGAACGGCGTCCTGCGGCACGGCATCTTGGGGAACGGCGTCCTGGGGCACCGCGTCCTGGGGGACGGCGTCCTGCGGCTCCGCGTCGACCGACGCGGCGTTGAAGTCCATCGTCAGCGAACTGGACGCGTCCGTCGGTCGCCCGGCGTCAGCGCTCCCGGGCGTTCCGGCCGCCTCGGCGTCGCTCGAACCGTCCAGGCCGTGCGGCTCGTCGCCGTTCTTGAAGCGGGCGATCTCGCGACGCAGGGCCGCCGAGGAGAAGCGCATCGTCTCGGTGCTGCGGCCGCCGCCGACCGGCGTGCCGACCGACTGAGCGACGCCCACCGGCTCCTCCGCCCCGCCGTCCGCGGGTGCCTCGTCCGCGACGGGGGTGCCGTCGGCGTCCGGGGCCACCGTGTCGGCCGCACCCGTGGCTGCCGCCTCCGGGGTCGCCGACACACTCGCCGAAGCCGCCGACTCCACGTCGGAGACATCCGTGGCGTCCGCATCGCCCGAACCGTCCGTCCCGGCCGGGGCCTTCTCCTCCAGCGGCGAGGACGCGCCCACGGGCGCGGAACCCTCACCCGGGGACGGCTCCTCGTCCACGGCGGCCGACGGCACGGAAGGCGTGCTGTCCACGTCGTCCTCGGACGCGGCGTCAGCCTCGGACGCGGAGGATTCCGCTTCCTGCGTGTACCAGGCCGGAGGCGTGTAGTCGATGGTGAACTGGCCCGTCGACTCCGTATCGTGCTCGGACTCCGGGTCCGCATCGAGCCGATCGGTGTCGGGTGTGCTCCCGCCGACGCGGATCTCGTCCCGATCGCTGCTCACAGTGCCTCCTGCTGCTGTGGTCGTACACCCCGGTCAGGGCTGGGCGTACTCTCCCAGCCTAATCACCCCTACGCAGGACGCGGTCAGCCGTCCAGCCCCCGGAACACGCCGCCACGATGCGGTACTTCACCACGGGAATCCAGCCCTGTGGAAAACGGTGAGCCGGTCCCCGGCCACCGTGCCCCCGCACCCGGGGAGGTCCCCCGACCCGCCTCCGCCCGCGCGGCGCCGTGCGCACACCGGCATGGTAGTTGCCAGGGCCTCCCCGCAGCCATGACGGGAGCCCGACGGGCGGCGCCCACCACCCTCGATCGCGGTCATGGTGGGCCCGACGCCCCGCAGAACTGGACAGACACCTAGGGTCTGCCCGGCCGGAAGGACGCCGTCCACCGGCACACCGCCCGCGGACACCCCGTCCACCGGGACAGCGCTCACTCGTCCACCGGGACAGGGCTCAGCCGGGGGCGGCGCTCAGGCGGGACAGGGCTCAGTCGACGCGCCGCGGAACGCCCAGCAGGCCGGATTCGGCGTCGGTGGGCTGCGTCAACGAGTAGCTGCGGTCACGCCGCGTGCACCACAGGGTCACCCCGTCACCCAGCGTGGACAACGCCTCCTCGTCCACCGCCGGCAGCGACATGATCCGGCCGATCTGCCGTGCCTCGTCCGGCGACACCCGCTGCACCCCGACCAGCGCGGCCCCGCGCAGCAGTCGCGGTGCCACCGGGCTCAGGTACGGCAGCAGCGTCAGCACCGACTGCCACGGCGCCGACGCGACCCGGCCGCGCGGCGGCCGTACCCCGCAGTCCCGCAGCACCAGCACCGGACTGCCCACCGTCGCCCCCAGTGGAGGGACCCGGCCTACGTCGTGCAACGTGATGCATTCGAGGCCGCCGCCCGCCGCCTGCACCATGTTGGTCCACGCCTGGGGACGTCCGGTCTCCACCGCGACACGCGTGCCCGTGCCCGCCGTCCGCAGCGCCAGCGTCTGCGCGGTCCACAGGCCGCCGACCAGCACCACGTCGTACGGCACGGGGTGGTGCAGACCGAGCACCTGCGGGCGCCCGTCCGCGTCGGCGCCGACGACCACGCCGTCGTCACCGATCGGTACGGACAGCGCGGCCAGTTGCTCCGCGGGCAGCGCGTGCCGCGACCCGCGTGGACCCCGCAGCCGTCCCAGCTGCTTGATGCCGAGCGCCATCAGCGCGCACCCCCCAGCGGCAACGTGGCCAGCACACCGGGCAGTTGCTCGCGGTCCAGCCGTACGAGCGTCACCTTCGCGTCCTTGGCGACCCGCTCCAACTGGTGCCGCGCGGCCGTCAGTTCCGTGTCCGAGCCCCCCGTGACCCGGATGTGCCCGTCCATCGACACCGACCCCCGGCGCAGGCCACTCGCGAGGGTGAGGCTGAACGTGGTGGTCAGCGCCGGTATGGCGGTCAGCAGCGACACCAGGCGCGGCAGCGGTGTCGCCGCGAGCCCCAACTCCGGCCAGCGCGCCACCCCGTACGTGGTGTGCCAGCGGTCGTCGCACCGCCAGGCCCGCTGCGACTCCACCGTGCGCCGGGTCGGCGGGGTGTCCGGCTGACCGGCCCGCGCGGTCGCGATCGGGTTGACGCACGTCGAGGTGGCGACGGCGGCGATCAGCTCCTCCTCGTTCAGCAACGTGGCCCGGAAGCCCGCGCCCGTGGCCCGGCTCGCCAGCTGGTCCGCCGTACGCAGCAGGGTGCGCTGCGCGCCCGCCAGCCCGCCGCCGCGCGCCTCCACGGCCTCCCGGCACAGCTCCGGGTCGAGCTTCAGCGCCACCCACGTCAGCCGCAGCGCGGGCGAACCGGCCTGTGCCTGCAACGGCGCGTAACTCCGTCTCGCGACGGCCTGTTCGGGCAGGTGCGGCGCCGGGGCGGGCTGGGTGTGCTGCACCAGCTGCACCGACTCCAGCCGTATGCCGTCCACTTCGAGCGCGTCGTGCAGCAGCCCCAACGGCAGCGCGCGGGCGCCGTACGCCGGGCGCAGCGCCGTGTCACCGGGCTCCAGCCGCAGCAGGGCGGTGAGGAAGCCCCCGTCGCCGATCATGCCCACGGTGCGCCGGTCCCGGTCGACGAACGCGTACGTCCGCAGGCCCGGCGCGCACTCCACAGCCGGTGCCAGGCCGGGGTCCACCCGCTCGGTCAGCGGCGCCGCCGCCCGCCGCTGGCGGGCCCGCAGCTCCAGCACGGTGGACAGCCACTCCCGTAGCGAACGCTGCCGCCTGCGCATCAGCGCCAGCACCACCAGCCCCACGGCCACCACGCCAGCGGGCACCAGCATCAGCTCGTCGATCGCGGCGCCGACCACCAGGGCGGCCAGCGCCAGCTCGACGAGCACGAGCTGTTGCAACCGGAACGGTCCGATCCGGCTCGTACGCGTCTCCGCCCGGAGCGTCGTCGAGGCAGGGGGCGGTGCCGGGGAGACGTTCGCCACGGCATCGGGGGCGGTCGCTCCCGGAGCTGTGGAACGGGCCGCGGTTCCGCGGCTGCGCGTCGCACCGACCATCGCCGCAAAGCCCCCTCATGTCCGAATTCGCCCTGGTTATCAGGGGCGTTGACCGACCGGTCACCCTACCGGAGCAGCGGGGGAGAATCGGCTACGGGCATAGTAGGTGCCCGGTCCGACAATCGGGTATCAGCGGCGGGACGGGGACACGGGAGACCGCCGGTGGGGAGAAGCATCCAGACATGGCATCACGGCGGGACGAGCTCAACGCCTACACCTTCGCGAAGAAGCGGTTGCTCGCGGCGTTCCTCCAGCCCACACCCAGCGGTACGGAGGAGGGGGCGCCGCGCCCACTGCGCGCGGTCGTCCCGGGCGTGGTCATCGGAGTGGTGATCATGGCGGGCTTCGGCGCGTGGGGCATGTTCAAGCCCAAGGCGCCCGAGGGCTGGGACGAGGTCGGGGCGAAGGTCATCATCGGCAGCGACTCGACGACGCGCTACGTCGTCCTGGAGACGGGCGACAGCGGTCAGAAGCAGCTGCACCCCGTACTGAACCTCGCGTCCGGCCGACTCCTCGTCGACCCGGACAAGTTCGGCATCGTCAAGGTCGACGAGGCGACCCTCGACAACGGCGACATCCCGCACGGCGCCACCATCGGCATCCCGTACGCGCCCGACCGCCTGCCTGACGCCGGGGAGGCGTCGAAGAAGAAGCGCTGGGCCGTCTGCACCCAGCCCGACGGGCGGGGCCGGAGCGTTCAGGAGGCCGGGTTCGTCTTCTCCGACCGGGAGAAGGGGAAGGTCGAGGGGCGCGACCGGCTGGCCGGTGGTGAGGTCATGTACGTGGAGGGGCCGGACGGACTGCTCTACCTGGTGGACCGCAGTGGTACCCGCTACCAGATCAGGAACGACCCGAACCTCCTGCTCACCGTTGTCGGCGGCAAGAGCAGGGACGAGCCCCAGAAGGTCACCAAGGACTGGCTGGACACGCTCAAGAAGGGTGACCCGATCCGGTTCCCGCCCATCGACGGCATCGGCGGACCCGCCGGAACGTCGGACGGCCTGGACGCGAACGTGAACAGGGTCGGCATGGTGCTCAGGGCCGAGACCGGCGACGGGCCCCAGCACTACGTGGTCCTGCGCGGGGAGGTCCGGCCGATCTCCCCCTTCATGGCGAATCTGCTCCTGACCAGCAAGGCTGCCGTGCCGCTCGGGCAGAACGGCCAGCCGGAGGAGGTGAGTTCGGCCGCGATCGCCCCCCTCGACGAGGAGTGGGGCGGCAGCCTGACCTGGCCGGAGGCGGAAGCCGTGACCGTCAACAAGGCGGGCAGCGGCCGGAAGACTCTCTGCAACGTCCTGCGCGACGTCGACGACAAGGGCCGGACCACCCTCAGCACCTGGGTCGGCGACGACTACCCCGCAGCTCTCCCCAACGGCGCCACCAGCGCGTACGTCTCACCCGGCACCGGGCTGCTGTACCGGCAGTTCCAGGGCAGTTCGACCAACACGGGAGCCACCTTCCTCGTCACCGACACCGGTCTGCGCTACGTGGTACAGGGCAACAGCGACAGCGGCGGGGATGACTCCGGCATCGGCACCGACAAGAAGGCCAAGCAGGAAGAGCAGACGACGGAGGGCAACAAGGCACAGATCCGACTCGGCTTCGAGGACGCCGACCCCGTCAGCGTGCCCGTCGCCTGGTCCGAGTTCCTCCCCACCGGACCGCGGCTCAGCACGGGCGCTGCCCGTCAGCCGCAGGGCTCGTGATGGGCGCGCGGAAGGGGCGTACGACCCGTACGGACGCCTGCCGGGCGCGTACGGTCGCGGTGCTCCTGGGGCTAGTACCCCTGACCGGGCTCGGCGTACTCGTCCCGGCGGCGCCCGCGGCGGCGGACAGCGGGCAGTGCACGATGCCGGCGAAGACGTACAAAGGGCGGCCCTGGGCGCTGCAACGTGTGCTCCTGGACGAACTCTGGAAGGAGACCAAGGGGGCGGGCGTCAAGGTCGCCGTCATCGACACCGGCGTCGACAACAAGCACCCGCAGCTCAAGGACGCGGTCGACACCAAGCTCGGGAAGAACGTCCTGTCGAAGGTCCCGAAGAAGGACGCCGACGGTGAGAGCCTGCCCCGCGGCAAGGAGAACGGGACGTCGGACCCCGTCGGCCACGGCACGAAGGTCGCCGGGATCATCGCCGCGCGGCCGGACGCGCGTACCGGCTTCGTCGGCATCGCCCCCGCGGCGACCATCATCCCGATCCGGCAGAACGACGGGCAGGGCGGCGGCAACGTCGGCTCCATGGCCCAGTCGATCGACCTCGCCGTGAAGGCGGGCGCGGACGTCATCAACATCTCGCAGGACACCGACGAGCCGCTGAACGCGGACTCCTCCCTGGAGTTGGCTGTGGAACGGGCGCTGGCCAAGGAGATCGTCGTCGTGGCCTCCGCCGGCAACGACGGACTCGACGGCAACGTCAAGACCACGTACCCCGCCTCGTACGAGGGCGTCCTCGCCGTCGCCTCCTCCGACCGCAACAACGAGCGGGCGGTCTTCTCCCAGTCCGGCGAGTTCGTGGACATCGCCGCGCCCGGCGTCGACATGGTCTCCACCATGCCCGGGGGCGGCCACTGCTCCGACAACGGCACCAGCTTCTCCGCCCCGTACGTCGCCGGGGTGGCCGCGCTGCTCCGCGCGCAGCACGACGGCTGGACGGCGCGGGAGATCGTCGCCCAGATCGAGCAGACCGCGGAACGCTCGATCGGTGAACACGACCGGCACGTCGGCTGGGGCATCGTCGACCCCGTACGCGCGCTCACCGAGGACGACCAGCCGGTGCAGGAACCGGAAGCTCGAGAGGGCGTCACGCAGGCCGAGAAACCCACTCCAGCAAAGCTCGAACTCGGTGAGACCACGCAGGAGCGGAACGAACGGCTGGGCACGTACGCGGTGGTGGGCGGCGGCGTACTGGTGGCTGTTATCGGCGGTGGATCACGCGTCCACCGTGACTGGCGACGCCGTACCGTGCGTGAGTGACAGTCACGGAAACCTTACGGTACGGGGCAGTTGGCCCGGCAAAGCCGGACAAGCCGGGCCGCTGGCGAGGAGGAGTGGTTGCCCTCCGGACGGTCAGCCGCGAGGATGAATTCCGGTCGTTTCCACGTGCGGGTTGACCACCCGCCGGAGACCGGCCGACCACCGGGGGGAGCGCGCCCCGTGGTCCAAGTCACCTCTGCTGATTTGCAGTTGGAACAGCGGACGTGAATGGCTAGAGTGTCTGCGGTTGTCGCGAGGATCGCGACTGCCGTCACGGGGTGGAGGGGAAGCCTGATGAGGGCGCCGATGTACGGGGGAGTTCCGACCAAGGACCTACAGGTCGAGGCGAAGGACCTGCAGTCGTTCAAGAAGAGGGTCGACGACATCCTCACGGAGCTGGAGAAGTCGCCCGCGTCGCGGGGCAGGATCGCCGACCAGGAGGTGCCCCGCAGCTCGTTCGGGGGCCAGTTCGCCGAAGCTGACGCGCTCTACGGCCAGTACAACCGTGTCCACACCCTCCTCACCACGCTCTCGCAGACGCTCAGCGACCAGATCGAGGCGATGGGCATCGCGGTGATGGGCGCGAAGAACGGCTTCGACGGCCTGGAGGAGGACGTCAGACGCCGCTTCTGGCAGATCCAGTCGCGCGCCCAAGAGCGTTACCAAGGCCAGCGGGAACGCCACGACAAGCGCGAGCGTGAGGAAGCTCAGCGCCTGGGCAAGGGCGATGAGCAGCGCACCGACGACAGCACCGGTGACTTCGACTGACGGGGGAGGGACCCGTATGGGCGACAACGACAATCCGCCGCCGCAGGACGCGCTCGCCGAGCGGCAGCTTCTCTTCACGGACCTCCGGAGAATGGTCGCGCCGTTCTTCGGGCAGCAGAGCTTCGGCGACAACAAGGAGACGGCGTTCAACAAGACGTCGTTTGACGGCTTCGACTTGAACGACTTGGTCGACTTGGTCGACAACGCCAAGCCGGATGACATGGAGGCCGTCGGTAACGCGCTCTACCAGGCGGCCGAGAAGATCGAACAGGTCGGTATCGACCTCGCCAAGCACATCGAGGGTGTGCCATGGGAGGGCGAGGCGGGCGAGGCGTTCCGCAAGTGGGGTGGCGACCTCGCGAAGAACACGAAGAAGCTGGGCACGTTCACCGGCTCTGCCGGCGTTCAGATCAAGGCGGCAGGCATCGGCCTCACGGAGGTCCGGAGCGCGATGCCGCCCCGGGACGACGGTGGCGTCGGCCCTAAGGTGGCGGACATCAAGTCCCCGGCTCGCGTCAAGTCGAACCCCGACTTCGTGAAAGCGGAGAAGGTCGACGCTGCGAAGCGCGAGTCCGTACGGCAAGAAGCCATCATCCAGATGGACAAGCTCAGTTCGTACTACCAGGTGTCACACGACACGATGTACGCGGCTGAGGAACCGATGTTCAAGCCGATGCCGACGACGATTCCCGTACCGAAGCCATCCGGTAAAGGCTCGCGCTTCGGCCTTGAAGCCGGGTGGTCGGATCAGTCTTCCGCAAGGCAGGGAGTAGCTTCCTCTGCCAGCGAACCACGGGGAGCGGAAAGCTTCTCTGGAGGTGGGGGCCATGAGGTAGGGGCGGCTTCCGCAGGCCTGGGTAACGTCGCTTCGCCCATTGTGCATGACCAACACGTGGGCACCGAGATCGACAGTGTGGAGGCGCCGTCAGCTCCCACAGTTGGAGAAGCGACGACGCGTCCGGTCGGCCCCAACGGCCCGGCGGGTCCTCACTCCATGCCTACTGCCGGCCCCTTGATAAATGCTGCGCCAGTACGCCATACAGGGCCGAAGCCGCCTAGCGTTACGGGAAGTCCCCGACCAATGGCGCCTCCGGGACGCCCGGACTCGGCAGGGCCGCTGGGGCGTGCGCCTACGGCCGCCACGGGACCAATCGGACGTCCTGTCACGCCAACGACACCACAACCCTCCGGTCGGAATGGGATCGTTGGTGGTCAGCCCATCTCCCGTACGGGGCAGACGGCAGGCTCATCCCGGTTCCCAAGTGGAACAGTTGTAGGCAACGAAACAACTGGACGAGCACCGATGGGGAGAAGCCCCATGATCCCCGGAGGGGGGAACGCCAGTACTCCGGGCGCCGCTCATTCGGGCCGCAGGCTGACTTCAACGCCAGGTGGCATCGTGGGCAGCCCTCGTTCGTCCGTGAGCGGCCAAGGGGGCCAGACATTCACTCCTGGCGGAACCGGCCTGGTACGTCGCACTGGGGCGGATAGTCGTAATGCCATTGGGGCGGCGCCACGCAGCCAGATCCCGAGTGGTCCCAAACGCGAGGACTCTCGTCGCCCGGACTACTTGGTCGAAGACACAGAGGCCTGGACCACTGGGCGGCGCGACAGTGCTCCGCCCGTAGTCGAATAGTCCCCGACGAGAGAACAGTGATGACGGTACGACTCAAGCGAGGAAGCGGGATATCGCGGCAGCGGCGCAAGCGTGCAAGCGTCCTTCCCCCGCTGACTATTGTCGGGGCGCTCACGCTGAGCTCTGTAGCCTTGACTTCCGCCGCTACCGCTGACTCCGGCCCCGAGCAGTGGTATCTCGATGCCATGCAGGCGGAGGAGATGTGGAAGGTGAGCACGGGTGAAGGCATCACGGTTGCGGTAGTCGACGGTGGTGTCCGTGAAGACACGGCGGCTTTGAAAGGCCGGGTTCTGCCGGGCAAGGACGTCAGTGAGCAGCCGGGTGGCGTGAACGATGATCCAGACGGTCACGGTACGTCAATGGCTGAATTGATCGCGGGGTCAGGCAAGAACGGTGGCATCAAGGGCCTCGCTCCAGGCGCAAAAATTGTCCCTTTTCGCGTACAGTCACTAGCTCCCGGCGAGGCCATAGATTGGTCGGAAGAGGAGAAGGGCGGCACCGATAAGGGAATCCTGGCTGCAGCCGAGAGTCCGGCACAGATCATCAATGTGTCCATGGGGGGCGAAATTTATGATCCAGCTTCCGAGGACGCAATTAAGTACGCCCTCAGGAAAGGGAAGTTGGTATTTGTTGCAGCCGGCAATGATGGCGACGGAAAAAATGCCAGAAGCTACCCGGCTGATTCTGATGAAGCAGTAGCTGTGGCTGCCGTGGATAAGTCAGCGAAGGCTGCCAAGTTCTCCCAGCATGGGGCTTATATCGACCTGGCGGCCCCAGGTACTGATATTCCTGGATGGTGCCGTGGAAATTTTGACCAGTACTGTCTTGGTTTGAACGGCACGAGTGCATCCGCAGCCATCGCATCCGCCTCCGCGGCGCTCATTTGGTCCGAGCACAAGGACTGGACCGCCAACCAAGTCCTGCGTGTGATGTTGGAAACGGCTGGCAGGGCCGACAAGAAGGCACAGGGCAGTAGCGAGTACATTGGTTATGGCACTGTGCGCCCGAGTCGGGTTTTGCTCAAGGGTGAAGGTGACCCCGGTGACCCCGACAAGTTCCCGCTTGCCCTGAAGTACCCTCTTGAATCACCGTCGCCGACTCCCTCTCCTGCCGGTGAAAGCTCCGAAGACGAGAAGGGTGCGGCCGAGAAGGTGAATGTCGCCGAATCCAGTGAGTCGGGCGACGACAGTAACCTAGGGCTGATCATCGGAACGGGCGCCGCTGTGGCCGTTCTGGCAGGTGGCGCTTTCGCTTTCATGAGAATGCGCCGGAAATAGTTCGTCGTTTGGTGTCGCAGAAAAAAAGAATGGCACCGAAGGGCAAACCAGCATCACACACTGAAGGAGGAACGAAGTGGCCAGCCTACAGACACATGACGCAGAACTTGCGGCGCTCATCACCGACGTGCAGAGGATGCAGCAGACGCTGAAGAGCAAGATCAGCAACCTGAACGCGGTGGTCGACGCGATCGAGGCCGCTTGGCAGGGCGAGGCCCACAAGTCGTTCGACGCGACTCAGCGCAAGGCCAACGAGTACGCCCGCAGCCTCGACCTCAAGCTCCAGATGATGGAGGAGGCGTTGCAGGCTTCGAAGGACGGGTTCACGCGCGAAGAGATCGACCAGCTCGAGAACTTCAAGAAGATCGACAACCAGAGCCCGATCAGCGACTTCAGCGGTGTCAGCTCGACGCCGACGGCAAGGTAACGGGGGAGGAGAAGCATGACGATCAAGATCACGTACGGCACCGTCACCGCTGCGGCCGATGACATCAACAGTGCTGCGACGACTATCGAGGGGGAACTCGAAGCGCTCAACAGCCGCGTCAAGAAGGTCGTGGCGAACTGGGATGGTAACGCCAAGGCCGCCTACGACGCCAAGCACGCTGGCTGGGACTCCAACGTCAAGGGTCTCACCAGCACCCTCCGCGCGCTGTCGCAGGCGGTGCACGGCGCAGCCAGCGGCTACCAGCACACCGACAAGAAGGCTGCGCAGCAGTTCGACTTCTGATCATCCAAGTTACGGCCTGGGCGGGCGCCTCCGGTGGAGATGCCCGCCCAGAACTTTGCGTTTCGCCGCATGACGTGCCAGCTTGCTTGCTCTGTCGCTTCTCGAATCTTCCCTTATTTGACGTGGAAGCCTTTCCCATGACTACGCACATGCCGCCCGGATGGTATCCAGACCCCGAATGCCGCATTCACGGAAACACGGCTGCTCGTGAGCGATGGTGGGACGGCAACCAGTGGACGACGCAGACTCGACTTGCTGCATCTGAAGCAGGAGTTCATCCAAATCAGTTCACGCCGATGGCTCCCTCCCCTCAGATGGCTGAGAGTGTTTCGGGTACTGGCGCGCGTTCCTCGCGTCCGCGTTCGCTCGCTCTGGTAGCCATGGGCGTGGTGATCGGCGTTGCCTTGACCGCCTCTGCGACTCTGTTCTTCGATGACGCCGACGGTGCGAAGAAGAGAGCGAGTTCAACGCCACGGGTCAGCGATGGAGGTGAAGAAGAGACTCCAGGACCTCGACCAGGACTGGACTCCCCGAAGCCGGAGAAGGAAATCCTCAATCCTACCTCCGGGGTCAAGCTCCCCGTCCTGGACGGTTGGAAGCAGGGCACCCCTAACGAAGCCGGTGGTGATGTCATCGAGTTCGGCAAAGAGTCGCCATGCCGGGATGACAAACAGGCTTCTTGCGTGATGGGTCACGCCTCTATCCACAGGAGTCAGGAAGATAGAGGTAAAACCACCATGACACTCAAGTCGATCGCCTCACGCGACTTGGGGAAGTTCGCCGAGAATACTTATGGCGGCTCTGGAGTCACGCGCAAAGTCGTAAAAAGGGAGTCACTGGACCTTATGGGCCAGGATGCCTACCGGACACGCTGGCAGATCTCCGATAGGTCGGAAACGTTGGGTTTCCTCGAGTCCGTGGCCTTTGCCTCACCGCATGAAGACGGCTCGATACTCATACTGCGTATGGGCTCGGATGCTGCCTCGGAAGCGCCGTCGATCGAATTCACAGAGTTGATACTCAAGCGCATCCAGGAGGTACCGCGAACCGACCGCGGCTATGAGGGAACAACCATCTGACGCCGTGAATCTCTTTTCACGCATCAACGTGACCCATGGCTTCTGGTCCAACGCCTCAAGCTCCGCCTCACGAGCACTACGGTCGGTACGCGTCCGGCTCCACAGTCGCCACCCGGTTCAGGACTCGAGGTCGAACTCTCCGTCGCGCGCGCCCAGTACGAACGCGCGCCACTCCGCCTCCGTGTAACGGAGCACCGTGTCCGGGTCCTTGGAGTTGCGCATCGCCACCGCGCCGCCGGGAAGGTGTGCGATCTCGACACGCTCGTCTTGCGGGCCGTCGGGCGAGCCCTCCCAGACGGCATCCGAGATGTCCATCGCGTACAGCTCCGCCTTCTCCTGCTCACTTGCCACGAGTGACTGGTCCCTTCGTTGAGTGCGGCGGTCAAGTCCCCACGCCGTCAAGGTTTTCCGCTCCCAGACTACTTCGCTTGCGATCCTGCTGCGGGCGCCTCCTCGATCCCGTACGGGAACGTGGCAAGAGGCTGCCGAAAGCACGCGCGCAGGGGCGAGCAGTTGCGACGGTCGTGCTGTTAAGGAACGAGCGGGCGGACGCGTTCCGCTACGAACCGGACGAACCCTTCGGGATCCGGCTCGTCCGCCGTCGGCTGCAGGATGACGGTGTGTGCACCAGCGTCCGCCATCCGCTGCACGGCTTCCGCGACCGCTACCGCGTCGCCCGCGACGCCGAGGTCGGGTACGGAGCCGTCGCCCGTGGCCTCGAGTTCGGCTTGGAGGCGTTCGGCGCCGTCTGCGCCGGTAGCTGTCAACAGGTACACGACCACCTGGTGCTCGCCCTCGCCCGTACGACCCGTTGCCGTACGACCCTCCTGCGCGAGCGTGCACGCCTGCCGTACGTCGTCCGGGGTCACGCCCGCGTCCAGGATCGTCCCGTCGGCTGCTTCGCCGGTGAGGCGCAGAGTGCGAGGGCCTCGTGCGCCGGCGAGTACGGGCGGTGGGGTGGCCGGAGGCCAGTCCAACGCGACGTCGCGGAGCTTCACGTAACGGCCGTCCACGGTGACCCGTTCGCCGCGGAGAAGGGCGCGCATGGCGTCCAGGTGCTCGCGCAGCAGCGTCATGGGCGACTCGACGCGCGCGCCCACCTGCCCCATCCAGCTCTGGACGCCATGGCCCATGCCGAGGACGACACGTCCGGGGAACAAGCGGTGCAGGGTCGCGGCCTCCATCGTGGCCAACGCGACGTTCCGCAACGGGACGGGGAGCAGGCCGACTCCGACGTGCAGGCGCTCGGTCCAGGCGAGTGCGGCGGAGGCGCTGGCGATGCCGCTCTCGAGGAAGCAGTCCTCCCAGAGCCAGAGTTGTTCCAGGCCCGCGTCGTCCGCGGCACGGGCGACGGCGCGGAGCCGCTCGGGGGGCAGTTGGGGCCGGAACACGGCGCCGAGAGCAGTCACGGGGTCCTTCCTACGGTTCGCTCACGAGAAGAGAGGCGGCGTCAGCAGCTGAGCTCGGCAACGCCTCGTCGGATGAGCAGTCTCCAATTGATTTCGTGAGCCGGATTCAGCGGGCAACTTTCCCGGTTGTCTCTTCTGGTTCTGGGGGCGATGTGACTGAGTCCGGCTCTGGGAAAACGACTCGGTCCCGACAGTCCATTTTTGATATAACCTTGCTAGCGGCTTTTGTGAGTAGTTTCGTATGGGAGTACGTGCTCATGGGAAACGAGTCGGTAATCTTGAACTGAAGGGCATACTCACGGCTAATGGGATGCTCATCCAAGATGCAGCCGACTTCAAGTCTGGAGCTGTAATTTGTTTCGGATCCTAGGGCGTATGCGAATGGTTTTCCTCCCGGAACGTGATGACTGGTCCAGATGACATCTATTTCTGCGAGTCCTGCACCCTTTTCGTCCTTGAGATTGCATAGTTTGTATCCTACTCCACCCCAAGTATCCTTTTGGTTTGTGAGTTCAGTGGCGGATTTTGTGTATCCCTCGACGAGGGCGGAATGGACCCGCTTGTGTCGCGCATTTTCTTCTACCTCGGCGGTGATTTGCTTGTCGAAGATGCCCTCACAGGTGTCTTCGACGCCCATGAGTTTTCTATTTTTGCTCGATTGGTTATTTGGGGTTTCCTTGGGGCTCTCGTTCTGGGTGCTGCAAGATGCGAGGGTGATGCTGAGAACGGCCAAGGATGCAGCGGAAATGCTGATGTTTCGTGGCATCGCTAGTCATTGCTCCTGTGTGGTTTACTGGAAAATCTGGGAAGTTACTATGCCCCGCTACCTGTTTGCTTATTGTCTGTAACTCCATTGTTGTATCGGCTTGTGATCCGGTCTTGGGTCTCCCAATACCAGTCGGTCTTCTCCACTTCGGGGTTCGCCAGTACGTATGAGTCAAAGTTCACTCCCGCGCGCTGCTGGCCCAGGGCGATGAAGCTCTTAAGTTTGTCGCTGGATTCGTTGTCGATTTTTTCGCTGCGCACTTCCAATTTCTTCTCGATCTCTCGGTCGATTGCCAAGCCTGTTTCGGTGTCGATAGCCCCGGTGAGAGCATCGGCAAATGGTGCAACGAAAGGGAACGCGCGTGCTGATTCAAGGGGGACTTGAATCAGTGAGGTTGCTCCGCCGAGGCCGGCCGATTTCTGGTACTTCTGCCATTCTCCGGCTTCCGTAAGAGCGCGCGCTTGCTCCTCCTTGGTGGCTTCTGCGTCCGAGAGGATGGCGCTTGTACGAGACTCGTCCAGGATCCCCTGTGTCTCAGCTCCGATGCTGAAGATGTCGCTGAGGGCGCGGTCGGGCGTAGGATGGGCTTTCATGGCGCTCACGGTGAATTCCTGTTGAGCTGCCGAGAGGATCGCATGGCTTCCTTCTTCACGCGCTACGGAAGCCATGAAGTTCTTTGCTGACTCGTTCTGGACCTTGATGTCAGAATCCCCGAGGCTGCCGAACGCGGCGTCACGTGCTGCCTCGCCGGACCTGTACTCGTTGCTGTTCGCCGTGGCCCAGTCCAGGTTGTCGATGTAGCCCGCGCCCATTCTGGCCAGGCTGTTGCTCAGGCCCGGCTTGTCCGCCACCAGGCCCGAGTTGTCGTCGACCGTCGCCACCACCTGCGTCATCACGTTCGCCCCCTCCGGCGTCCGGTGCAGGCCCAACTCCGGCTGGTCGTACGGGTGGCCCAGGGTGGCCGCCTGGAGGGCGTGGCCGAGTTCGCCGTAGCCGTACGCGTCGGGGTCGTCCGCGAGGGAGTCGTTCGGCCACTCGCGGTCCTTCAGCAGGTACGTGAGGTCCGCGTTCGGCTTCATGTCGTGGGACGTGGTGTAGCCGTCCTGGTTGAAGAGTTCCCGTGCCGCCTCCGGGTTGCGGCCCAGTGCTTCCATGTAACCGGCCATCGGGTCCAGGCCGTGGTCGCCGCCGGGGCCGAGGTTGAGCATCGCCTGGTAGCGGTCCTCGTCGCCGCCGCGCCAGAAGTCCTCCAGGGAGCCGTCCTTGGCGGCTTCGCGGTCGAACTCGATGAGCCCGGGTACGTGGTTCTTCCCCTCCCCGAAGCCCTTGCCGTAGTCGGTGAGGAAGTCCTTGTCGTACTGGCCGTACCGCATCAGGCTGCTCATGATCTGGAAGCCGTACGGGCCCTTGCTCGGGGGCCCGGCCACGGAGTGGTTCGTGTCGTCGAACCGTTGGCTCCCGAGCCGGATCGCGTCGTGCTTCCACTTCTCCATCGCCGCGCTGTCCGAGTGGGAGGCGGTGGCGAGGGTGAGGCCGAGGTTCTTCTGGAGGGCCGCGGTCGTCTTCGTCTTGTCGTCGCCGGTCTGCTGTTCGTCGGCGACGCGCTGCCAGAACGAGAGGGTCTCCTTCGCGCCCAGGCTGGTGGCGAAGCGTTCGGCGAAGAACGGGTCGCCGCTGTGCCGGGAGAGGAGCGAGTTGGACTTCTTCAGCTCCTCCGGGGTGAGTTCCCGGGTGTCGATGCTCGCGAGCCGGGTCAGTTCCTTGGCGTCCTTGATGGCCAGTTCGCGTCCGGCCTCGGCGGCCTTCATGCTGTTCAGCCCGTCGTCGCTGAAGCCCTTGCCGCGGGCGTCGGGGTCGACGCGGAGGGCCCAGTCGAGGAGTTCGTCGGCCTTGGTGGCGGCGTCGAGGACCTCGCGGATGTAGCGGTTGTAGTCCAGGGTGACCTGGCTGTAGTTCTTCGCCTGGACGCCCTGTGCCTGCGGGCTCAGCTCGGAGAGGTTGGCGGGCGCGTACGTGACCTTCCCGGAGCCGTCGACGGTGAGGTTCTCGTCCGCGTCGATGGCCTTCTTGTAGCCCTTGAGCTTGTCCTGGAGGCTCTTGAACTTCTTGTGCGCGGTCTGGAGCAGCGTGTGGACGTCCGCCGCCTCGCCCGCGGCCTCGTCGAACTGCGCGGAGACCTTGCGGATCTTCTCCCGCGCGGCGTCCGCCGCCTCGCCCTCCCAGTCGGAGTGCGCGAGCGGGGACCGTACCTCGGTGTCGAAGTTGGTGCCGATCTGGCGGAACTGGCCGGGCAGGTTGCGCCACTTGGTGACGGCTTCCGCGAGCGGTTCCAGGTCGACGTCGAGGAGGTTCTGGTAGGTGACCATGTCTGCCTTCGGAGTCCGGGTCGGTGGGGAGCGTACGACTTCGGCGGGCCCGTGCCCGGGTCAGCGCGCCACTTTCTCGTCCCCGCCGCCCTTGAGGGGGAACTTGTCGCTCGCCTCGAAGTTCGTCGCGGCGCTGCGCAGCCCGTCCGCCACGCCCTCCTTCAACGCCCCCTGGACGTGCCGCATCTGGGCCTTCCAACGGTCCTGGAAGACCTCGAACGCGCCCGCGCAGGCGAAGCCCTTGAGGCTCGCGCCGACCTGGCCGGTCTCGGTCATCGTCTTGTTGTCGGCCTTCATGAAGTCGCCCGCGGTCTCGTCCGTCCTGGTCGCCTTCCCCCGCAGCACGTTCGGGGTGACCTTCAACTTCGGCCCGCCGCCCCGCTTGTCGGAGCCCGAGCCGCTGCTCGCCAGCCGCATCCGCGCGGCTCCGTCCCGGGCCGCGGTCTCCTCGGCCGCCGCGGCGTGGAGCCGCGCCCACTGCTCATCGAATGACGTGGTCATGTGAATCCGTCCGTCCCCGTACGGCCGCGCGCGCCTCTGGTCCCGTAACGCGTGGTCCCGTGACGCGCGCCGCGCCGCCTGCCGATCTGTCCGCCCGTCCGTCTGCCTGAACCGTCATACCCGTCGCCCCCGGCCGGTTCACCCCGGCGCGGGAGCGCGAAAACGTCCCCGTCGCCGGTGGTCTAGCCGTCCACCCGCCCCAGCTGGACGAGTGGCGTTCCCCGCTTCCGCGACGCGAAGAAGCCGCGCCCCGGTGGCATCGGCCGCGCCCGTACGCTGCCGATGATGTCGCCCTCGCTCGGGTCGCCGGAGAGGACGACGCCTTGCGCGCCCAGTTCCTTGAGCCGCTGCATGAACGGTTCGAACGAGGCGCGCGAGGCGCCCGCCGCGCTGCGGGCGATGATGAAGCAGACGCCGATGTCCCGCGCGAACGGGAGGTGTTCGGTGAGGACCGCGAGCGGGTTGCCGCTGGAGGTCGACACCAGCTCGTAGTCGTCGACGATCACGAACATCTTCGGCCCGTCCCACCAGCTGCGGTCCCGCAGCTGCTGCGGTGTGACGTCCTCGGGCGGCCTGCGGGCCTCCATCAGGCCCTGGAGCGCCGCCATGTGGGTGTCCATGGCGTGGGACATCGCGGCGTACACGATCATGTGCGATTCCGGGATGGTGCCCAGCAGCGAACGCCGGTAGTCGGCGACGACGATGCGGGCCTCGTCCGGCGTGTAGCGCTCGGTGATCTGCTTGGCGAGCAGTTGTACGAGGTTGGACTTGCCGGACTCGCTCTCGCCGAAGACGAGGAAGAACGGGTCGGTCTCGAAGTCGACGAAGACCGGTTCCAGGCTGTTCTCGTCGATGGCGAACGCGATGCCCCGCTCCGGGTGGTCCGCGCCGCCCGGCAGCCGGTGCGCGGGCAGGTCGCGCGGCAGCAGCCGTACGGCCGGTGCCACGGGCCCCTGCCAGGCGGCGGCGACGGAGCGGGTCAGTTCCTCCATGGCCTCGGAGAGGTTGTCGTCGGAGCCGACGCCGTCGATGCGGGGTACGGCCGTCATGAAGTGCAGCTGCTCGGGCGACTGGCCGCGACCGGGTACGTCGGCGGGTACGTTCGCCGCGACCTTCCGGTTGAACTCCGAGTCCATGGTGTCGCCGAGCCGCAGCTCCAGCCGGTTCGCCAACTGGTCCTTGAGCGCGGGCCGTACCTCCATGGTGCGGGAGGCGGCGACGACGACGTGCACGCCGTAACCGAGGCCGCGCGACGCCATGTTCGTCACGACCTCCTCCAGCATGTCGTACTCCTGCTTGAAGTTGCCCCAGCCGTCGATGACGAGGAAGACGTCCCCCCAGGGCTGGTCGGCGAGTTCACCGCGGGCGCGGCGGCGCCGGTACGTGGCGATGGAGTCGATGCCCTGGGCGCGGAAGAACTCCTCGCGCTGGTTGAGGATGCCCGCGACCTCCGCGACCGTACGCCGTACGCGCTCCGGGTCGAGCCGGGAGGCGATGCCGCCGACGTGCGGCAGGTCCGCGACGGAGGACATGCCGCCGCCGCCGAAGTCCAGCCCGTAGAACTGCACTTCGGCCGGGGTGTGCGTGAGCGCGAACGACGTGATGAGGGTGCGCAGCAGCGTCGACTTGCCGGACTGCGGGCCGCCGAGGACCATCATGTGCCCGGCCGCGCCCGAGAAGTCGCAGTGCAGCGCGTCGCGGCGCTGCTCGAACGGCCGGTCCACCAGGCCCATGGGGACGACGAGCCGCCCGGCGCCCGGGTAGTCGGCGCGGGTCAGGCCACGGCCCGGTACGGGGGCGAGGCCCGGCAGCAGCTCGTCCAGCGGCGGCGCGGTGTCCAGCGGCGGCAGCCAGACCTGGTGCGCCGGCGCCCCCTGGCCCTCCAACCGCCGTACGACGACGTCCAGCACGGTGTCCGCGAGCGCGTCGTCGTCCCCGGCGACGGCCGGTGCGGGCGCGGGCGCGCCGGGTGCGGGTTCGACGTGCGGTACGGGCACGGGGGCCGCGGTGAACGGCACGGGCCGGCGGTCGGCGGGCAGCGGCCCGCCCGTCGCGTCGTCGTCGGCGGCGCCGGTGCGGTAGACGCCGGAGACGTACGCCGCCTTGAAGCGCGTCATCTCGTCCGTGCCGAACTTCAGGTAGCCGGAGCCGGGGACGGACGGCAGGTGGTACGCGTCGGGTACGCCCAGCGCCGAACGCGACTCGGCGGCCGAGAAGGTGCGCAGCCCGACCCGGTACGAGAGGTACGTCTCCAGGCCGCGCAGCCGCCCCTCCTCCAGGCGCTGCGAGGCGAGCAGCAGGTGCACGCCGAGGGACCGGCCGATGCGGCCGATCTGGATGAACATGTCGATGAAGTCGGGCTTGGCGGTGAGGAGTTCGCTGAACTCGTCGATCACCAGGACCAGCGACGCGATGGGCGCCAGCGGGGCCCCGGCGGCGCGCGCCTTCTCGTAGTCCTTGATGTTGGCGTAGTTGCCCGCGTCGCGCAGCATCTCCTGGCGCCGGTTCAGCTCGCCGCGGATCGAGTCGCCCATGCGGTCGACGAGCGTCAGGTCGTCGGCCAGGTTCGTGATGACGGCGGCGACGTGCGGCATCTGCGACATCCCGGCGAACGTCGCGCCGCCCTTGAAGTCCGCGAGGACGAAGTTGAGGGTCTCCGACGAGTGCGTGACGGCGAGCCCCAGCACGAGCGTGCGCAGCAGCTCCGACTTGCCGGAACCGGTGGCGCCGACGCACAGGCCGTGCGGCCCCATGCCGTCCTCGGCGGCCTCCTTCAGGTCGAGCATGACGGGCTGCCCGTCCTCGCCCACCCCGATCGGCACCCGCAGCCGCTCCGCCTGCGAACGCGGTCGCCAGGTGCGCCGTACGTCCACCGACGCCGCGTCGCCCAATCCCAGCAGGTCGGTGAACTCCAGCTTCGCCAGCAGCGGTTCGTCGTCGTCGCCCCCGGTGCCCATGCGCAACGGCGCCAACTGCCGGGCCAGCGCCTCGGCCGCGGGGAGGGACAGCGCGTCCGGCTCGCCCTCGTACACCAGGCCGTGGCCCGACTCCAGGCGCAGGCTCCCGGGCCGTACGGTCACGGCCAGCCCACCGCGCGGGTGGTCGATCTCGCCGGGCACCACCTCGACGACGGTGACGCCCTGGAGGCCCTCCGGGGACGCCAGCATCGAACCGGCCGACACGGTGGCGCCCCCGTCCATCACGACGAGTACGTGCGGTTGGTCGAGCAGCGGCTGCCCGCCCGCCTGGAAGCGGGGGCGGCCGTCCAGCCGGGCGGCCAGCAGCCCGTCCAGCTCGTGCGCCTCGGCGGCGATCAGCCGACGGGTCCCGGCGCCGTCCACGGTGCCGGGCGCCTGCGCGTGCGGCAGCCACTTCGCCCACTCCCACCGCTCGGCCGCGCCACGGCCGGTGACGACGGCGACCACGAGGTCGTCGGGCGAGTGCAGGGAGACGAGGGAGGCGACGAGGGCGCGGGCGGCGCCGTGCACCGACTCGGCCTCGCCGCTGACGGTCATGTGGTAGAAGGCGCGCAGCGAGACGGCCATCGGCAGCCCGTCCAACGTGCCGTGCGTCGCGAGGAACTGGTGCATCGCGCCCGCCGTCAGCGGCTCCAGCTCGTCCACGGGCGCCGTCTCCGGCGCGACCAGGGGAGTGGCCAGCTGCTGCGCGCAGAGCCCGACCCGCACCTGCCCGAAGTCGTCGTCGCCCGGCCGCCGTTCCCACACCCGGCTGCCCTCCGCGACGAGCGCCCACAGCTGCTCGGGGGAGGGGTGGAGGTAGAACTGCGCGTCACGCTGCCGCCGCGCGGTCTTCCGTACCTTCCGCCGCGTCTGCGCGAGGTACTTCAGGTAGTCGCGGCGCATGTCGGACATCTGGCCCTGTGTGCCCCTGCGAAACCGCACCACCATCGCGATGACCATGGCGATCGTCGACGCCACCATCACCAGACCCATGATCCGCATGAACGGGTGCGCGCCCGGCATGAAGAAGAAGACCACCGAACCACCCATGCCGAGCATGGGCAGCACCTGCATCAGCATGCCCTCCTGCTGCCCGCGCGGCAGTTCCGGCGGCGGCTCCAGGGTCAGGTCCTCGCTGGGTACGCTGGGGGGCAGGGCCCGCGGCGGGCGCTTGACGACGATCTGGCTCACGGCGTCCAATCCCTCGTGTGTACGGGACGGTTCCCGGCCGACGCCCCCGTGGCGACGGAGCCCGCCCGCGCGGGCCGATCCTACTGGCATGACAAGCGCACAAGGGCGGTAGGGTGTCGCGCGGTGCCCGCGCGGCAGCGAAGCGTAGGCGTACGCGGCCGCGAACAGCGGCCGGACGGCGGGCGGTCCGCGTCAGCGGCGGACAACAGGCAGTGCATGAGGGGGACTTCCAGGTGAGTACGACGGCATCGGCACCCGCCACCGGCTTCTGCCGGGTCACCATCGTCGCGCCGGACAGCCGTATCGACGTGGCGCTGCCGGAGGACATCCCGGTCGCGGACGTCTATCCGGAGATCCTCCGACTCAGCGGCCAGAGCCCCGCCGAGGGCGCCCCCGTCGGCTACCACCTGGTGCGCCGCGACGGCACCGTCCTCGACGGCGCCCGCTCGTTCGCCGCGCAACGCGTCCTCGACGGGGACGTGCTCAGCCTCCGCCCGTTCGCGGAGTCGCTGCCGCCCGCCGTCTTCGACGACGTGTCGGACGCCGTGGCCTCCGCCGTCACCAGGGACCGGCGCCTGTGGGGCGACGGCCTGATGCGCGCCGCGGGCCTGGCCGCCGGCACGGTGCTGCTCCACCTCACGGCGTTCGTGCTGTGGTTCGCCGACCCCGTACGGCACGACATGCACAGCCTGCCCGGCGTCCTCGCGGCCGTCGCGGGCGTGCTGCTCGTCGCGCTCGCGGCCGTACGCGCCCGGGTGTACGACGACCGGGCGTCCGCCGTCGCGCTCGGTCTGGGCGCGCTGCCGCACGTGATGCTGGCGGGGTCCGGGCTGATGGCGCCGGAGGACGGGCACGGCATCGGGCGGCTCCAGTTCCTGCTGGCGTGCGTGGCGGTGCTGGTGGCGTTCGTCCTGCTGCTGGCGGTGACGCCGGGCGGCGACGGGCCGTTCGTGGCCGTCGCGTCGGCGGCGGCGGTCGGCACCGTGCTCACGTTCGTCGCGATCCTCGCGGACCTGCGCGCGGTGGAGACCGCCGCGGTCTGCGCGCCCGTCGCGGTCGGCATGGTCGCGTTCCTGCCCGGCCTGTCCTCGCGCTTCGCCCGCCTCCCCGTCGGCTACACCGCGCCCCGTACGTCCCCGATGCGCTACGACGAGGACCCGGACGCCGCCCCCGCCCACGCGGGCCCCGTCGACGGCGAACGCGTCGCCGCGCAGGCCCGCCGCGGCCACGAGATGCTCGTCGGTCTCGTCGGCGGCTGCGCCCTGCTGGTCCTCGGCTCGACCGCCGTGCTCGGCTTCTCCGACTCCGGCTGGGGCCAGCTGCTCGCGCTCGCCACGGGCCTGTCGATGCTGCTGCGCGCCCGCCTCTTCCGCTACACCTCGCAGGTCGGCTGCGCCCTCGCGGCCGGGCTCGGCGCCCTCGTCCTGCTCGGTCTCGGGCTGGCGTTGAACACCCCCGGCGGGCTCGTCGCGGACATGCTCGACGGCGACCGTACGGACCTGGACATCCGTACGGTCTGGCTGACGGCCGCCTTCGCGGGCGCCGCCGCGGTGGTCACCGCGATCGGGCTGATCGTGCCGAGCAAGGGCGTGACACCCTTCTGGGCGCGCTTCCTGGAGATCTTCGAGACGTTCGTGCTGCTCACGCTCGTCCCGCTGTGCCTGGCGGTGCTGGGGGTCTACTCGGCCGCGCGCAGCATGACCAGTTGAGGCTGGTAGGATCGCCGGGCCTCCCGCGTGTGAACAGACTCCCCTGTGAAGCAGACCAGGGGACACCGGGCGGGCCGAACCCCTGAGGAGTACGTGTGTCGTCGCTCGATGCCGCCACGAAGAAGCAGATCATGTCCGAGTTCGCCACCAAGGAGGGTGACACCGGCTCCCCGGAGGTCCAGGTGGCGCTCCTGTCCCGGCGTATCTCGGACCTGACGGAACACCTCAAGACCCACAAGCACGACCACCACTCGCGCCGTGGCCTGCTGCTGCTCGTCGGCCAGCGCCGCCGCCTGCTGCAGTACCTGGCGAAGAAGGACATCCAGCGCTTCCGTGCCCTCGTCGAGCGCCTCGGCATCCGCCGCGGCGCGGCGGGCGCCCGCTAGCGAACGGAGAGGGAGCGGTCCCGCGTACGACGGGGCCGCTCCCTTCGCCGTATCTCGCCCGGTGTGGAACCTTTGTAGGGTGGTTCCACGACGGCGCGTGCGGCACGGCTCCGGGCCGCACGGCGTCCACGTCCGCGGACGTGGACACGGGCGCCGGACGAGCGGCCGCACGTACGGGCCGCGGCGCGCACGAGGCGCGCGGACGAGTACGACCAGCAGTCGAGCACACCAGTACAGAGCACGAGGCGGGCGCACCCGCACGACGCCGGTCCTCGGTAGTGGCTCCCGGACACAGACACGGTTCCGGGTGCTTCGATCGAAGACCGGCACCGCAGGGGTGCGCTCCGCCACCGACGGTCCGCCGCCACACGGGTGGTGGACGCAGACGAGGAGATATCCCGAGTGGAGAACGAGACCCACTACGCCGAAGCCGTCATCGACAACGGTTCCTTCGGCACCCGCACCATCCGCTTCGAGACGGGCCGGCTGGCCAGGCAGGCCGCCGGATCCGCCGTAGCGTACCTGGACGACGACACCATGGTGCTGTCGGCCACCACCGCCTCCAAGAACCCCAAGGACCAGCTCGACTTCTTCCCCCTCACGGTGGACGTCGAGGAGCGGATGTACTCCGCGGGCAAGATCCCCGGTTCCTTCTTCCGCCGCGAGGGCCGCCCCAGCGAGGACGCGATCCTCACCTGTCGGCTGATCGACCGGCCGCTGCGCCCCTCGTTCAAGAAGGGCCTGCGGAACGAGATCCAGGTCGTCGAGACGATCATGGCGCTGAACCCGGACCACCTGTACGACGTGGTCGCCATCAACGCCGCCTCCTGCTCCACCCAGCTCGCCGGGCTGCCCTTCTCCGGGCCCATCGGCGGCACCCGCGTCGCGCTGATCAGCGGCCAGTGGGTGGCGTTCCCGACGCACACGGAGCTGGAGGACGCCGTCTTCGACATGGTCGTCGCCGGCCGTGTGCTGCCCGACGGCGACGTCGCGGTGATGATGGTCGAGGCCGAGGCCACCGAGAAGACCATCGAGCTGGTCAAGGGCGGTGCGGAGGCCCCCACGGAGGAGGTCGTCGCCGCCGGTCTGGACGCCGCCAAGCCGTTCATCAAGGCCCTCTGCAAGGCGCAGGCCGACCTGGCCGCCAAGGCCGCCAAGCCCACCGGCGAGTTCCCGATCTTCCTGGACTACCAGGACGACGTGCTCGACGCGCTGAGCGCCGCCGTACGCGACGAGCTGGCCCAGGCGCTCACCATCGCCGGCAAGCAGGAGCGCGAGGCCGAGCTGGACCGCGTCAAGGGACTGGCGGCCGAGAAGCTGCTGCCGCAGTTCGAGGGGCGCGAGAAGGAGATCTCCGCGGCGTACCGCTCGCTGACCAAGTCCCTGGTCCGTGAGCGCGTCATCAAGGAGAAGAAGCGCATCGACGGCCGCGGCGTCACGGACATCCGTACGCTCGCCGCCGAGGTCGAGGCCATCCCGCGGGTGCACGGCTCCGCGCTGTTCGAGCGCGGCGAGACCCAGATCCTGGGTGTCACCACGCTGAACATGCTCCGCATGGAGCAGCAGCTGGACACCCTCTCGCCGGTGACCCGCAAGCGCTACATGCACAACTACAACTTCCCGCCGTACTCCACCGGTGAGACCGGCCGCGTCGGCTCCCCGAAGCGCCGCGAGATCGGCCACGGCGCCCTCGCGGAGCGCGCCATCGTGCCGGTGCTGCCCGCGCGCGAGGAGTTCCCGTACGCCATCCGGCAGGTGTCGGAGGCGCTCGGCTCCAACGGCTCCACGTCCATGGGCTCCGTCTGCGCCTCCACCATGTCGCTGCTGAACGCGGGTGTGCCGCTGAAGGCGCCCGTCGCCGGCATCGCCATGGGCCTGATCTCGCAGGAGATCGACGGCGAGACGCACTACGTGACGCTCACCGACATCCTCGGCGCCGAGGACGCGTTCGGCGACATGGACTTCAAGGTCGCGGGCACCCGCCAGTTCGTCACGGCGCTCCAGCTCGACACCAAGCTCGACGGCATCCCCGCCTCCGTGCTCGGCGCCGCGCTGAAGCAGGCCCGCGACGCGCGGCTGCACATCCTCGACGTGATGAACGAGGCGATCGACGTTCCGGACGAGATGTCCCCGAACGCGCCCCGCATCATCACGGTGAAGATCCCGGTGGACAAGATCGGTGAGGTCATCGGCCCCAAGGGCAAGATGATCAACCAGATCCAGGAGGACACCGGCGCCGACATCTCCATCGAGGACGACGGCACCATCTACATCGGCGCCTCCGACGGCCCCGCCGCCGACGCCGCCCGCAACACGATCAACGGCATCGCCAACCCGACGATGCCCGAGGTCGGCGAGCGGTACCTGGGCACGGTCGTGAAGACCACCACCTTCGGTGCCTTCGTCTCGCTCCTCCCGGGCAAGGACGGCCTGCTGCACATCTCCCAGATCCGCAAGCTCGCCGGTGGCAAGCGCGTGGAGAACGTGGAGGACGTGCTCGGCGTCGGCCAGAAGGTCCAGGTCGAGATCGCGGAGATCGACCAGCGCGGCAAGCTGTCGCTGATCCCGGTCGTCGAGGACGAGGACGGCGACTCCGCCGACGGCGACGAGAAGGACTCCGCCTCCTCGTGACACGTACGCCCCGTACGACGACGGCCCGCCACTCCGCTGAGAGGCGGGCCGTCGCCCGTACCCACGCACCGGCCACGGCCGCCGTCGGCGGCGAACCCGTCCGCCGGACCGTCCTCCCCGGAGGGCTCCGCGTCCTCACGGAACGGGTGCCCACCGTCCGTTCCGTCACGTTCGGCATCTGGGCCCGGGTCGGCTCCCGCGACGAGACGCCCGCCCTCAACGGCGCCACCCACTACCTCGAACACCTGCTGTTCAAGGGCACGGAGCGGCGTTCCGCGCTGGACATCTCGGCGGCCGTGGACGCCGTCGGCGGGGAGATGAACGCCTTCACCGCGAAGGAGTTCACCTGCTACTACGCGCGGGTCCTCGACTCCGACCTGCCGCTCGCCATCGACGTCGTCTGCGACATGCTCACCGGCTCCGTCATCGACCCGTCCGAGGTCGAGTCCGAGCGCGGGGTCATCCTCGAGGAGATCGCGATGACGGAGGACGACCCCGGGGACTGCGTGCACGACCTGTTCGCCGCCACCATGTTCGGCGACTCCCCGCTGGGCAGGCCCGTCCTGGGCACCGTCGACACCGTCAACGCCCTCACCCGCGACCGCATCGCCCGCTTCTACCGCAGGCACTACGACCCCACGCACCTGGTCGTCACCGCCGCGGGCAACGTCGACCACGACACGGTCGTACGGGAGGTGCACGCCGCCTTCGCCCGCGCGGGCGCGCTGCCCGGCCCGGACGCGGCCCCCGGTACGGGGGACGCCGCCGAGCCGGTGGGGCCGCGCGGCGGCACCCGCGCCGTACGGGCCAGCGGACGCGTCGACGTCGTGGACCGGCGTACGGAGCAGGCGCACGTGGTGCTCGGCCTCCCCGGCCTCTCCCGCAACGACGAACGCCGGTGGGCGCTCGGCGTGCTCAGTACGGCGCTGGGCGGCGGCATGAGTTCGCGGCTGTTCCAGGAGATCCGGGAGAAGCGGGGCCTCGCGTACAGCACGTACGCGTACACCTCCGGCTTCGCGGACTGCGGCCTCTTCGGCGTCTACGCGGGCTGCCGCCCGGCCCAGGTGCCGGACGTCGTGCGGATCTGCCGCGACGAACTCGACCGGGTCGTCCGGCACGGCCTCACCGACGAGGAGGTACGGCGGTCCGTCGGCCAGCTGTCCGGCTCGACGGTCCTCGGCCTGGAGGACACCGGCGCCCTCATGCACCGCATGGGCAAGAGCGAACTGTGCTGGGGCGAGCAGCTGTCCGTGGACGACCTGCTCGCGCGGATCGCCGCGGTCACCCCGGACGACGTCCGCGCGGTGGCGCGCGACGTGCTGGGGGCCCGGCCGTCGCTGTCGGCGCTCGGGCCGTTCACCGACCGGCAGGAGTCCCGGCTGCGCGAGGCGCTCGCCTGACGCCCGTGGCACGGCGGCGGTCGGTGGAGCGGTCAGCAGAGCAACCGGCGGAGCAGCAACCGGCGCGGCACGTGGCCCGCGTCGGCGACGAGAAGCGGAAGGAGCACGGGATGGGCGAGCGGATCAGGGTGGCGGTCCTGGGCGCGCAGGGGCGCATGGGCAGCGAGGCCGTCCGGGCGGTGGAGGCCGCGGACGACATGGAACTGTCGGCGGCGGTCGACCGCGACGACAGCCTCGACGCCCTCACCGAGGCGGGCACCGACGTCGCGGTGGACCTCACCCACCCCGAAGCGGTCCTCGGCAACCTGGAGTTCTGCGTACGCAACGGCATCCACGGCGTCGTCGGCACCACCGGCTGGACGGCGGAACGCCTCGACCGGCTGCGCGGCTGGCTCGCCGGGTCGCCGGGCACGGGCGTGCTGATCGCCCCCAACTTCGGCATCGGCGCCGTCCTCACCATGCGTTTCGCGCGGGAGGCCGCGCGGTTCTTCGAGTCCGCCGAGGTCGTCGAGCTGCACCACCCGAACAAGGCCGACGCCCCCAGCGGCACCGCCGTACGCACCGCGCAGCTCGTCGCGGAGGCCCGGCGCGAGGCCGGGCTTCCGCCGCAGCCCGACGCGACCAGCACCGCGCTGGACGGGGCGCGCGGCGCGGACGTCGACGGGGTCCCCGTGCACGCCGTACGGCTGCGGGGGCTCGTCGCGCACCAGGAGGTGCTGTTCGGGGACGAGGGCGAGACGCTGACGATCCGGCACGACTCCATGAACCGGGGCTCGTTCATGCCGGGCGTGCTCCTCGGCGTACGGCGGATCGGCGCGACGCCGGGGCTGACCGTCGGTCTGGAGCACTTCCTGTTCGACGGGTCGGACGCCGCGGGGGCCGGTGCGGTGGCGCCGGAGGCGGGGAACGGCTGACGTGCGCGCCCGGCTCACGTACTGCGCGCTGGCGGCCGTCCTCGTCGTGTACTTCGTGCTGGTCGGCAGCCGCGGGGTGCTCCTGATCCGGCAGGGCACGCTCCTCACCGTGCCCTTCGGCATCGCCGTCCTGGTGCTGCCGGGGATCGGTGCCTGGTTCCTCTGGCAGACCACCCGCTTCGCCCGTCGCGCGAACCGGCTGGCCCGCGAGCTGGAGGCCGAAGGCGGCCTGCCGGTCGACGAGTTGGAGCGTACGCCGAGCGGGCGCGTCGACCGGGCGTCGGCGGACGCGGTGTTCGCGAAGCGGCGGGCGGAGACGGAGGAGAGCCCGCGCGACTGGCGGAGCTGGTTCCGGCTGGCGGTGGCGTACTACGACGCGCGTGACACCCCGCGTGCCCGCAAGGCGATGCAGCGCGCCATCGCGCTGCACGCGGCCGAGCGGCCCTGACCACGGCGGGGGCGGCGACGGGCCTCGGCCGGGACGGTCACGCCCCGCGCGACTCGTCGTGCCACGCCTCTATGACGTCGGCCGCCTGCTCGAAGGCGGGGACGCGGTTCAGGAAGTCGGCGTTGTGGTCGGTCAGCAGCGTCCGCAGCGGCTCACCTTCCGCCGTCGGGCCCGCGGCCCCGGCCCGTACGACGACCAGCGCCTGACCCTGCACGGTGCGCGGCAGACCGAGCCACCGTACGGGCTGCTGCGCGGTCCGTACGGCGGCGACCTCGCGCCACGGCAGCGTCACGGTGGAGAACAGGCCGGTCTGCCGCAGCCCGTGGGCGCTGACCCAGACGCCCACGCGCAGCAGCCGCAGGGCGAGCGTGATCACGACGGCGGACAGCACGGCGCAGACGGCCGCGGCCGGGTACGCGCCCGCGAAGGCGATGATGACGGTGGATATCAGCAGGTACGAGGAGAGCAGCAGGATCAGCGCGCCTCCGGCGACCCGCCAGGGCCCGGGGCGGTACGGCCGACGCCACTCGTCGCGTTCCTCGAACGGCTGCGGTGCCTCCCCGGAGTGCGCCGCGGGGTCGGCGTCCTGCTCACGGTCGGCCGTCAGGAAGGTCAGGGGCACGGCGGGTCCTCGATCACGGGGGCTGTGGTGTCGGTGTGCCCGGTGAGATTAGCGAGGTGCGGCGGGAGCGACCACCCCTGGGGCCTCCCGCGGGCCCTCCCGCCGTTCGTACGGGAGGGCCTGAGGGGGCGTCAGCGGTTCTCGCCGGCCGCCTGCTTGCTGTGCCCCGACTGCGTCTCCTGGTCGAGTGCCGGAAGACCCATCAGCAGGGATCCGAACAACCCGGACGTGATCGTCAGGCTGAACAGGACGGCGCCCGCTCTCCGACGGGCGTCGGGACGCGGCTTGGGGGGCGGGGTGACGTTGCTGCGGAACCGGTCGGCTTCGGCGACGAAGCTGAAGGGCACGGGCTCTCCGCGGCGCGGGGACATGCTTGTGACTCCTGTGGATAGTTCTGGGCTGTATCAGGAACAACGCGTCAGCTCCCGGATTGGTGCCCGGTCGGGGCAACTTGTGAGAAGGAATTCGGGAGGCGGCGTCGATTCATCCCCAAGGGTCTCCTTTGCGGGCTGGGCGACCCGCTGTCGTGGGCGGCCCGTAGGCTGAACGCCGCCCGCCCCGCACGTACGTGGAAGGAACCGCCGGTGACCCGCCCCGACACCCCCGCCCCGACCCCCCGCTTCCGCAGCGACATGACGGTCGAGCTGGTCAAGCACAGCGCCTCCGACACCGACGTGCTGTGGGCGGCGCGGGTCTCGACCGCGGGGGAGCAGTCCCTGGAGGAGCTGGGCAAGGACCCGGAGCGATCCAAGGGCCTGATCAACTACCTGATGCGGGACCGCCACGGCAGCCCCTTCGAGCACAACTCCATGACCTTCCTCGTCAGCGCGCCGCTGTTCGTCTTCCGCGAGTTCCACCGGCACCGCGTCGGCTGGTCGTACAACGAGGAGTCCGGCCGCTACCGCCGCCTCGACCCCGTCTTCTACGTCCCCGACACCTCGCGCAGGCTCGTCCAGAAGGGCCGCCCCGGCAAGTACGTCTTCGTCGAGGGCACCCCCGCCCAGCACGAGCTGGTCAGCAGCGCGATGGCGGACTCGTACCGGCAGTCGTACGCCGCGTACGAGGAGATGCTCGCCGCCGGTGTCGCCCGCGAGGTGGCGCGCGCGGTGCTGCCCGTCGGGCTGTACTCCTCGATGTACGCGACGTGCAACGCCCGTTCGCTCATGCACTTCCTCGGCCTCCGCACCCAGCACGAGGACGCGCGTACGCCCTCCTTCCCGCAGCGGGAGATCGAGATGGTCGCGGAGGGGATGGAGGAGCAGTGGGCGAAGCTGATGCCCCTCACCTACGCCGCGTTCAACGCCAACGGGCGCACGGCCCCGTGACGCCCCTCTTCGCCGGTGTCCGTATTGCGACATTTCGGGAAGTTCATCTAGGCTGATTGAACGGTCCCGGCACTGTCTGAACCCCCGAGCAGGCAGTGCCGGGCTCCGTGTCGGGCGGCCCCGAGGGAGCGACCGACCGCTGGCTGCGAGTAGCGTGGGACCCATGCCTCCGACCTCCACACCGCAGACGCCCTTCGGGCGGGTCCTGACCGCGATGGTCACGCCGTTCACCGCGGACGGCGCGCTTGATCTCGACGGCGTGCAGCAGCTCGCCGCCCACCTGGTCGACGCCGGGAACGACGGTCTGGTCGTCAACGGCACCACCGGTGAGTCCCCGACCACCAGCGACGCGGAGAAAGCCCGCGTCGTACGCGCCGTGGTGGAGGCCGTCGGCGACCGCGCGCACGTGGTGGCCGGAGCGGGCACGAACGACACGGCGCACAGCCTGGAGCTGGCCCGCGCCGCCGAACAGGCGGGCGCGCACGGACTGCTCGCGGTCACGCCGTACTACAACAAGCCCCCGCAGGAGGGCCTCTACCGGCACTTCACCGCGATCGCGGACGCGACCGGACTGCCGGTTATGCTGTACGACATCCCCGGCCGCAGCGGCGTACCGATCAACACGGAGACGCTCGTACGGCTCGCGGAGCACCCCCGCATCGTCGCGAACAAGGACGCCAAGGGCGACCTCGGACGCGCCAGCTGGGCCATCGCGACGAGCGGCCTGGCCTGGTACAGCGGGGACGACATGCTCAACCTGCCGCTCCTCTCGGTCGGCGCGATCGGCTACGTGTCGGTGGTCGGCCACCTCGTCACCCCTGAGCTGCGCGCCATGCTCGAAGCACACGTGAGTGGCGACGTCGTCAAGGCGACGGAGATCCACCAGAAGCTGCTGCCCGTCTTCACCGGGATGTTCCGCACCCAGGGCGTCATCACGGCCAAGGGCGCGCTCGCGCTCAAGGGGCTGCCGTCCGGGCCGCTGCGGATGCCGCTGGTCGAGCTGTCGCCGGAGGAGACCGAGCAGCTCAAGCACGACCTGGCAGTCGGCGGAGTGCAGCTCTGACCCCAGACTTCACAACTGAATACCGACACACAACTGCAAGTGAACGAAGATCGCTCGCGCCACGTGACCGCTCACCGGTCGCGTGGCGTGCGTGGTGAGGAGAGTCTTTTGAGTCATCCGCATCCCGAGCTGGGCTCCCCGCCGAAGCTCCCCGAGGGTGGCCTGCGCGTCACCCCGCTCGGCGGCCTGGGCGAGATCGGCCGCAACATGACGGTGTTCGAGTACGGCGGCAGGCTGCTGATCGTCGACTGCGGCGTCCTCTTCCCGGAGGAGGAGCAGCCCGGCATCGACCTGATCCTTCCGGACTTCACGTCCGTACGGGACCGCCTGGACGACATCGACGGCATCGTGCTGACGCACGGCCACGAGGACCACATCGGCGGCATCCCGTACCTGCTCCGCGAGAAGCCGGACATCCCGCTGATCGGCTCCAAGCTCACGCTGGCCCTCATCGAGGCCAAGCTCCAGGAGCACCGCATCAGGCCGTACACGCTGGAGGTCCACGCGGGCCACCGGGAACGCATCGGGCCGTTCGACTGCGAGTTCGTCGCCGTCAACCACTCCATCCCCGACGCGCTGGCCGTCGCCATCC
>NZ_RCHV01000002.1:5212500-6432500 GCF_003665095.1 Streptomyces sp. Z26
CCGCTCCAGCTCCCTTCGGGGTGTTGGGGTGTGGTGGAGCCGACGGTCCAAGTCTGTAGTAGGTGAGTGATGGGGTGACGCAGGAAGGTAGTCCAGCCCGGGCGGTGGTTGTCCCGGGGTAAGGGTGTAGCCCGTTGTGCAGGTAAATCCGTGCAACTTGTGGGTGAGACCTGATGCCGAGCCGATTGTGGTGAAGTGGATGATCCTATGCTGTCGAGAAAAGCCTCTAGCGATGTCGTACGGCGGCCCGTACCCTAAACCGACTCAGGTGGTCTGGTAGAGAATACCGAGGCGTTCGGGTGAACTATGGTTAAGGAACTCGGCAAAATGCCCCCGTAACTTCGGGAGAAGGGGGGCCACGTCTGGTGATCCAATTTTCTTGGTGAGCTGGGTGTGGCCGCAGAGACCAGCGAGAAGCGACTGTTTACTAAAAACACAGGTCCGTGCGAAGCCGTAAGGCGATGTATACGGACTGACGCCTGCCCGGTGCTGGAACGTTAAGGGGACCGGTTAATCAGTATTCGTTCTGGTGAAGCTGAGAACTTAAGCGCCAGTAAACGGCGGTGGTAACTATAACCATCCTAAGGTAGCGAAATTCCTTGTCGGGTAAGTTCCGACCTGCACGAATGGCGTAACGACTTCTTGACTGTCTCAACCATAGGCCCGGTGAAATTGCAGTACGAGTAAAGATGCTCGTTTCGCGCAGCAGGACGGAAAGACCCCGGGACCTTTACTATAGCTTGATATTGGTGTTCGGTTCGGCTTGTGTAGGATAGGTGGGAGACTGTGAAGTGGCCGCGCCAGCGGTTGTGGAGTCGTTGTTGAAATACCACTCTGGTCGTGCTGGATGTCTAACCTGGGTCCGTGATCCGGATCGGGGACAGTGTCTGGTGGGTAGTTTAACTGGGGCGGTTGCCTCCTAAAGAGTAACGGAGGCGCCCAAAGGTTCCCTCAGCCTGGTTGGTCATCAGGTGGTGAGTGTAAGTGCACAAGGGAGCTTGACTGTGAGACTGACGGGTCGAGCAGGGACGAAAGTCGGGACTAGTGATCCGGCGGTGGCTTGTGGAAGCGCCGTCGCTCAACGGATAAAAGGTACCCCGGGGATAACAGGCTGATCTTCCCCAAGAGTCCATATCGACGGGATGGTTTGGCACCTCGATGTCGGCTCGTCGCATCCTGGGGCTGGAGTCGGTCCCAAGGGTTGGGCTGTTCGCCCATTAAAGCGGTACGCGAGCTGGGTTTAGAACGTCGTGAGACAGTTCGGTCCCTATCCGCTGCGCGCGTAGGAGTCTTGAGAAGGGCTGTCCCTAGTACGAGAGGACCGGGACGGACGGACCTCTGGTGTGCCAGTTGTTCTGCCAAGGGCATGGCTGGTTGGCTACGTTCGGGAAGGATAACCGCTGAAAGCATCTAAGCGGGAAGCCTGCTTCGAGATGAGGGCTCCCACCCCCTTGGTGGGGTTAAGGCTCCCGGGAGATGACCGGGTTGATAGGCCGGATATGGAAGCCTAGTAATGGGTGGAGTTGACCGGTACTAATAGGCCGAGGGCTTGTCCTTAGATGTTCGCGTCCACTGTGTGGTTTCTGAGACCACAACCGCCATATACGGCGTGTTGGGTTGGGTTTCGGTGGTTATAGCGTGAGGGAAACGCCCGGTTACATTTCGAACCCGGAAGCTAAGCCTTTCTGCGCCGATGGTACTGCGAGGGGGACCTCGTGGGAGAGTAGGACACCGCCGAACAATCATTGAAGCCGTGGTCCCGGGATTTCGATCCTGGGACCACGGCTATTTTGCGTTACGTCACCCCGAGTTCACGTTGGGCGGGGAGCATCCGCTGCATGGGGACGACACAGTTGAGGGACGCCGGGCTGCGCGCCGGCGACGAGGTGGTACTTCCTGCGTACGGCGGTGGCGAGGTCGCCCAGGCCGTACGGGAGACGGGAGCGCGTCCGGTCGTCGTGGACATCGACCCCCGGAGCTTCTGCATAGACCCGGCGGCGGTCGCGACCGCCGTCAACGGACGGACCACCGCGATAGCGCCCGTTCACCTCTTCGGGCACCCCGCCGACATGGCGCGGCTGCGGGACCTGGCGGAGCGGCACGAGCTGCGTACCGTCGAGTTCGGGCTGCCGCCGCACGCTCCGTCGCTGGACGCCGTACGTCGCCGGAAGAACGCCGACTTCCTGTCCTCGCGTCTGACCGGCGTGCGGGTGCCGTCCGTGGCGCAGGGGGTGGAGCACGCGTACGACGAGTACGTGGTGCGGGTGCCGGGAAACGGTCGTCCCGACCGGGACGCCTTCAAGCACGCCCTCCGGGCACGCGGCGTGAACTGCTGGGTGCCGGTGAGGATGCCGGTGCACTGGATGCCCGGATTCCGTTCCGGCGAGCGCCTGCCGGAGGCGGAGCGCGCCGCCGACGAGTGCCTGGCCCTGCCGGTCGACGCGTCGATGACGAGGCGCGAGCTCCAGCGTGTGGTGTCCGCCTGCAACTCCCTCGGCGGACTCCTCCTCGAACCCGCCTGCTGACACGGCCCCGAGTCTCCGCCGAGCGCGCCCCGCAGGAGACCCTGTGGGGCACCCGTGTGTGCGCCGTCCCCGCCGACCGGACCGGAGCACGCGGTGCGTCAGCCCGGCTCGGCCTGCGGCGCCGGTACCCGCATCGCCAGGATGGCCATGTCGTCCGAGGGCGCGGCGCTCGCGAAGCGCTCGACCGTACGCATGATGCGCGCGGCCACGGCGCCCGCGTTGAGCCCGGTGCACGCGGTGAGGGCGTCGCTGAGGCCGTCGTCGCCCAGCATCCGCGTGCCCTCGCGGCGCTCCGTGACGCCGTCGGTGACGCAGAGCAGGACGTCGCCGGGGTCGAGGACGACCGTCTCCTCGTAGAGTTCGAGATCGTCCATCACGCCCAGCAGCGGCTGCGGTTCGGCGGCGGGCGCCACCGTCCCGTTCGGGCGGAGCCGGAGCGGCAGCGGGTGGCCCGCGCAGACGACCTTGAGTTCGGCGCTGCCGTCCGGCTGCGGCCACAGCTCCCCGTACAGCAGGGTGAGGAAACGGCTGCGGGTGCCCTCGTCGAGGATGGCGGCGTTGAGGCGTTCCAGCACGGCCGGTCCGCCGAAGCCCTCGCGGGCGAGCAACCGCAGTGCGTGCCGGGCGAGTCCGGTGACCGCGGCAGCCTCCGGGCCGGTGCCGCAGACGTCACCGATGGCGAAGCCGTACGCGCCGTCGCGGATCTCGAAGAGGTCGTAGAAGTCGCCGCCGACCTCGTTGCCCTCGCCCGCGGCGCGGTAGATGACCTCGACCTCGACGCCCGGCACCTCGGGCAACTCCGGTGGCAGCAGGCTGCGTTGGAGGGACTGGCTGATGGCGGTGCGTTCCGAGTAGAGCCGGGCGTTGTCGAGCGCGAGCGCCGCCCGGCGGGACAGGTCCTCGGCCAGTTCCAGGATCTCCTGGCGGAAGCGTTCGTCGGTGGGCTTGCCGAGGGTCAACATGCCGATGACGCGGTTGCGCGCGACCAGCGGCAGCACCACCGTCTCACCGCCCACCGCGGCCGCCGTGGCGAGGCTGGCCGCGGGGGAGAAGCGGTGGTCGTCGGTGCCCATGCCCGCGTTCCGCAGCGAGGTGCGGAGGGCGGCCGAGTGCGCCGCCTCCGTCGGGGCGGTCCACACCCGGGCGCCCGGCGTCGGTACGGGGTCGGGCGCGTCGACCCGGCCCAGCAGGGCCTTGAGGCTGTCGATCCGGTCCTCGTCCTCGTGCAGTACGTAGGAGAGGGTCGGCTCGGAGCCCTGGTCCGCGACTGTGTAGACGGCGCACCAGGTGGCGAGGGTGGGGACGGTCATCTGCGCCATCAGCGCGAGGGTCTGGTCCCGGTCTAGCGTGCCCGCCAGCAGGTCGGACGCCTCGACGAGGAACGAGAGCGAGCCGCGCCGCAGCCGTTCCAGCTCGGTGAGCCGGGCCCGTTCGACGGCCAGGGCGATGCGGTCGGCGGCGAACTGGAGGCGGAGCGCCTCCTCGTTCGTGTAGCGCGCCGAGGACTCGGCGGCGACGCCGAGGGAGCCGGTGAGGCGGCCCTCGACCTTCAGCGGGACCGTGACGACCGAGCGCATGCCCGTACCCGAGAGCAGCGGCACCGCGCCGGGTACGACGCTCAGGTCCTCGTGGACGGACGGCATCCGCGCGGAGCCGTACCGTCCGCTGCCGCCCTCCACGGGCACCCGCGCGAACCGCTGGCGGGCGGCGGGCAGCCCGGTCGAGGCGCGTACCTCCAACTCGGTCTCGTCGTCGGTGGCCAGCAGCAGGTACGCGGCGTCGCCGTCGAGCATGTCGCGGGCGCGTTCGACCGTACGTTGCAGCAGGCCGTCCAGGTCGTCCGGCGCGGGCGAGCCGATGAAGACCTCGAACGGGTCGGACGTGGGCCGCTCCCGCCCGTCGCCGGAGGCGGCGTCGGGGGCCGGGCCGCGCTGCGGCGACTGGAGGACCGCGCGCTCGTGGTCGGGGACCAGCAGGCAGACGGTCGACGGCTCGCCGTCGCTGTCGCGGACGCGGAGGTGGGAGGCGTAGACGGGGACCGTACGGCCCTCGTGGTCGCGCACCCCGTACGAGCCCTCCCAGCGGGACAGCCGGAGCGCCTCCGCGATGCCGGTGCCGGTGCCCGGGGTGTGCGGCCAGGCGGCGAGGTCGGTGAGGGGTTTGCCGAGGACCTGTTCGGGCGTGTGGCCGAAGAGTTCCCGTGCGTCGCTGTTCCAGGCGGAGACGTTGCCGCCGCGGTCCACCTGGACGACGCCGACCCGTACCCGCGTCGCGGCGACGGGCAGTGCCGTGTCCGGTACGCACGGCCCGGCGGAACGGGTGCCCACGGGGCGGTCGGGGAGGTCGAGGTGGAACCAGACGCGTTTGTCGGCCGCGGTGTAGTCGACGCCCCAGCGGGAGGCGAGCGCGGAGCAGAGGAGCAGGCCCCGGCCGCCCTCGCGGTCGGGGCTGCCGAACGGCTGTCCGGCGTCGTGGAGCGGAAGCTCACGTTCGGGGTAGTGGTCGGCCACTTCGACGCGTACGCCCTCGGCGTCGCGGAAGCACAGCACGTCGGCGGCGGTGCCCGCGTGCACGACGGCGTTGGTGACCAGCTCGCTGGTCAGGACCACCGCGTCGTCGACGATGTCCCCCAGGCCCCACCCCTGGAGCGTGTCCCGTACGAAGCCACGGGCGGCGGCTACCGAGCGTCCGACCGGCTCGAAGGTGGCGGCGGCCCGTGCGGTGATCACTGGTCTCCCCAAGGCTGTCTGGTCGCTGCTCGCCGCGACGGGTGTGCGCTGGGCGCCGATCACGGCCGCCTGCTCTCGCTCGGCGCTCTTGTCTGGCATTCCCCGGCGCCCCTCCGTGTTGCCGTAGTGCTCTCTCCGCCGCCCCCTCCCGGCGCACCGGAGCCATGTGGACAGCCGCATGCCAGGTTACTTACGTTCGCATGGTGCGCGGGCGCCGGATGCCGGTGTTTCCCCGGAGGAGCGTGCCGGGAGAGAGGTATGCCATGCTGCCGAACTGTTATCGCCTGGTTCAGCCGGGGTGAAACACTGGGAAGGCTCGAAGCAAATGCCCGGGTAGGACGGTCGACCCTACGGGAGGGACACGGTGGAGTCTGGCGCAGCGACGCGCGGTACGACGACGCGCGCGAAGGGCGGGCGCTCCCGTAAGAGCGGCACGGTCGAGGTCGACGCGGCTTCCCTGAACAGACTGCTGAACGCGCTGTCGTCGATGCGGGACGGGAACTTCCGCAAGCGGCTGACCGTCACCGGCGACGGCCCGATGGCGGAGATCGCCGCGGTCTACAACGACGTGGCCGACCGCAACCTGCATCTGACCAGCGAGCTGGCCCGGGTACGCCGGGTCGTGGGCCGGGACGGCAAGCTCACGGAGCGGCTGGAGACGGGCGCGTGCGAAGGTGCCTGGGCGGCCGCGATCGACGGGTCGAACGCCCTCGTGGACGACCTCGTACGGCCGGTCTCGGAGGTCGGCCGGGTGCTGACCGCGGTGGCCGAGGGCGACCTGGAGCAGCGGATGGACCTCCGCGCACCGGGGACGGAGGGGGCGGCGCACCCGCTGCGGGGCGAGTTCCTGAAGGTCGGCCGTACGGTCAACGGGCTCGTCGACCAGCTGTCCGCGTTCACCGACGAGGTGACGCGGGTGGCGAGCGAGGTCGGTACGGAGGGCAAGCTGGGCGGGCAGGCGCGGGTGCGCGGCATGTCCGGCTCCTGGAAGGACCTGACCGACTCCGTCAACACGATGGCGTCCCGGCTGACCGCCCAGGTGCGGGACATCGCGCTGGTGACGACGGCGGTGGCGAAGGGCGACCTCTCGCGGAAGGTCACGGTCCACGTGGCCGGCGAGATGCTCGAGCTGAAGAACACCGTGAACACGATGGTGGACCAGCTGTCTTCGTTCCAGTCCGAGGTGACGCGCGTCGCGCGGGAGGTCGGCACCGAGGGCGAGTTGGGCGGTCAGGCGCAGGTCGAGGGTGTCGCGGGGGTGTGGAAGGACCTCACCGACTCCGTGAACCTGATGGCGGGCAACCTCACGTCGCAGGTGCGGGAGATCGCGCAGGTCACCACGGCCGTGGCGAGCGGTGACCTGTCGCAGAAGATCACGGTGAACGCGCGGGGCGAGGTGGCGCAGCTCGCCGAGACGATCAACGCGATGACGGAGACGCTCCGTACGCTCGCGGACGAGGTGACGCGGGCCGCCAGCGAGGTCGGTACGGAGGGCGTGCTCAGCGGTCAGGCGCAGGTCCCGGGCGCGGCGGGCATCTGGAAGGACCTGACGGACTCCGTCAACAGCGCGTTCCGGAACCTGACCGCGCAGGTGCGGGACATCGCGCAGGTGACGACGGCGGTGGCCAACGGCGACCTGTCGCAGAAGGTCACCGTGGACGTGTCCGGCGAGATGCAGGACCTCAAGAACACCGTCAACACGATGGTCGACCAGCTTCGCTCGTTCGGTGACGAGGTGACCCGCGTCGCGCGGGAGATCGGCGTCGAGGGCGAGCTGGGCGGTCAGGCGCAGGTGCCGGGCGCGGCCGGTACGTGGAAGGACCTGACGGACTCGGTCAACACCGCGTTCCGCAACCTCACCGGCCAGGTGCGGAACATCGCGCAGGTGACGACGGCGGTGGCCAACGGCGACCTGTCGCAGAAGGTCACCGTGGACGTGTCCGGCGAGATGCTCCAGCTGAAGAACACCGTCAACACGATGGTCGACCAGCTGTCCGCCTTCGCGGAGCAGGTCACGCGGATGGCGCGCGACGTGGGTACGGAGGGCCGCCTCGGCGGCCAGGCGCGCGTGGACGGGGTGTCGGGCACCTGGAAGGACCTGACCGACTCCGTCAACTCCATGGCGGGCAACCTGACTTCGCAGGTGCGGCAGATCGCGCAGGTGACGACGGCGGTGGCCCGGGGCGACCTGTCGCAGAAGATCCAGGTCGACGCGCGGGGCGAGATCCTCGAGCTGAAGAACACGATCAACACGATGGTCGACCAGCTGTCCGCCTTCGCCGACCAGGTGACGCGGGTGGCCCGCGAGGTCGGTACGGAGGGCCGCCTCGGCGGCCAGGCGCAGGTGCCCGGTGTCGCGGGTGTGTGGCGGGACCTGACCGACTCCGTGAACGGCATGGCGGGCAACCTCACGGCCCAGGTGCGGAACATCTCCCAGGTGGCCACGGCGGTGGCGCGCGGCGACCTGTCGCAGAAGATCGACGTGGACGCGCGGGGCGAGATCCTCGAGCTGAAGACGACGATCAACACGATGGTCGACCAGTTGTCGTCGTTCGCGGAGCAGGTCACACGGGTCGCCCGTGAGGTCGGTACGGACGGCATCCTCGGCGGTCAGGCCGAGGTCAAGGGCGTGGCGGGCACCTGGAAGGACCTCACGCAGTCCGTCAACTTCATGGCGAACAACCTCACCTCGCAGGTGCGCAACATCGCGGAGGTGACGACGGCCGTCGCGCAGGGCGACCTCTCGAAGAAGATCACCGTCGACGCCAAGGGCGAGATCCTGGCCCTGGTGACGACCGTCAACACGATGGTGGACCAGCTGTCGTCGTTCGCGGAGCAGGTGACGCGGGTCGCCCGCGAGGTGGGCACCGAGGGGCAGTTGGGCGGCCAGGCACGCGTACGGGACGTGTCCGGCATCTGGAAGGACCTGACGGACAACGTCAACCTGATGGCGAACAACCTCACCGGCCAGGTGCGGAACATCTCGCAGGTGGCCGGGGCCGTCGCCAACGGCGATCTGACGAAGAAGGTCACCGTCAAGGCGAGCGGCGAGGTGGCCCAGCTCGCGGACACCGTCAACACGATGGTGACGACGCTGTCGTCGTTCGCGGAGCAGGTGACCCGGGTCGCCCGCGAGGTCGGCACGGACGGCGTGCTCGGCGGGCAGGCGCGGGTGGTCGGTGTCGCCGGTACGTGGAAGGACCTCACCGAGTCGGTGAACTCGATGGCGTCCAACCTGACCGGCCAGGTCCGCAACATCGCGATGGTCACCACGGCCATCGCGCAGGGCGACCTGACGAAGAAGATCGACATCGAGGCGAGCGGCGAGATCCTCGAACTCAAGACGACGATCAACACGATGGTGGACCAGCTGTCGCTCTTCGCGGAGCAGGTCATCCGCGTCGCCCGCGAGGTCGGTACGGAGGGCCAGTTGGGCGGCCAGGCCCGCGTACGGGACGTGGCGGGCACCTGGCAGGACCTCACCGAGTCCGTGAACGAGATGGCGAACAACCTGACCTCGCAGGTCCGGTCCATCTCCGACGTCGCCACCGCGGTGACCCGCGGCGACCACAACGTACGTATCGACGTGGACGCGTCGGGCGAGATCCTGGAGCTGCAGGGCTACATCAACTCCATGATCACGAACCTCCGCGAGACGACCCTGGCCAACAAGGAGCAGGACTGGCTCAAGAGCAACCTCGCCCGCATCTCCGCCCTCATGCAGGGTCGCCGCGACCTCACGGACGTGGCCAGCCTCATCATGAGCGAGCTGACGCCGGTGGTCTCCGCCCAGCACGGCGCGTTCTTCGTGGCCGTACCGGTCGGCAGCGGCAAGGAGGGCATAGGGGGCGGCGAGATCGGCGCGGTCACCGGCGAGAACGTCTCGTACGAGCTGCGCATGCTGGGCAGCTACGGCTACGCGATGGGCACCATGCCCACCACCTTCGGGCCCGGTGAGACGCTGATCGGCACGGCGGCGGAGCAGAAGCGCACCATCCTGGTGGAGCACGCCCCGCCCGGCTACCTGAAGATCTCGTCCGGGCTCGGGGAGGCGCCCCCGTCGCACGTGATCGTGCTGCCGGTGATCTTCGAGGGCACGGTGCTCGGCGTGGTCGAGCTGGCGGCGTTCCAGCCGTTCACGCAGATCCAGAAGGACTTCCTCAGCCAGATCGCCGAGGTCATCGCGACCAGCGTGAACACCATCAGCGTCAACACCAAGACCGAGGTGCTGCTGCGGCAGTCGCAGGAGCTGACCGAGCAGCTCCAGGAACGTTCCGGCGAGCTGGAGAACCGGCAGAAGGCGCTCCAGGAGTCCAACGAGCAGCTGGCCGAGAAGGCCGAGCAACTGGCGCAGACCAACAGCGAGATCGAGATCAAGAGCCGCGAGATCGAGGAGGCGCGGCAGGTGCTGGAGGAGCGCGCCGAGCAGCTGTCGGTGTCGATGCGCTACAAGTCCGAGTTCCTGGCGAACATGTCGCACGAGCTGCGCACCCCGCTCAACTCGCTGCTCATCCTGGCCAAGCTGCTCGCCGACAACGCCGAGGGCAACCTCTCCCCGAAGCAGGTGGAGTTCGCCGAGACCATCCACGGCGCGGGTTCGGACCTCCTCCAGCTGATCAACGACATCCTCGACCTGTCCAAGGTCGAGGCGGGCAAGATGGAGGTCACCCCGACCCGTATCGCCCTGGTGCAGCTCGTGGACTACGTGGAGGCGACGTTCCGGCCGCTCACGGCGGAGAAGGGGCTCGACTTCTCGGTACGGGTCTCGCCCGAGCTGCCCGTCACCCTCAACACCGACGAGCAGCGGCTGCTCCAGGTGCTGCGCAACCTCCTGTCGAACGCGGTGAAGTTCACCGAGACCGGCGCCGTCGAGCTGGTCATCCGGTCGGCGGGGGAGAGCGTGCCGGACTACGTACGCGAGCAGATGCTGGAGCACGGCTCGCTGCGGGAGGCGGACGCGGACCTGATCGCGTTCTCCGTGACGGACACGGGCATCGGGATCGCGCAGAGCAAGATGCTGGTGATCTTCGAGGCGTTCAAGCAGGCGGACGGGACGACGAGCCGGAAGTACGGCGGTACGGGGCTGGGCCTGTCGATCAGCCGGGAGATCGCCGGGCTGCTCGGGGGCGAGATCCACGCCGTCAGCGAGCCGGGCCGCGGCTCCACGTTCACGCTCTACCTCCCGCTCCAGCCCGCCGAGTTGCCCCCGCAGGGCTACCCGCAGCTCACCACCGCGGCCAAGCCGGCGCTCGCGCCCGCCCCGCGGCCGGAGCCGACGGTTCCCGGCGCGGTGTCGGAACCGGAGCCCAGTGCGGACGGCGGGCCCGGGGCGGAGTCCGACGAGGTGCCGGACGGCGTGGAGGACGCCGCCGGAGACCCCGCGGACGGCGACGCGTCCGCCCTGCCGGAGGAGGACACGGGAGGGCCGGAGGCGGACGCACAACGCGCCGCCGCGTCGCTGGCGCACCGGCGCAGGCACCGGGCGGGACGGCGGAGCGAGTTGGGGCCGCCGCTGACGGAGCAGCAGTTCCCGGACCGGATGGCGGCCCAGGGCGGTGAGTCGTGGCGCAACAACGGCCAGGACCTCGTACGTCCGGAGCCGACGCCCGCGTTCCACGGCCAGAAGGTGCTGATCGTCGACGACGACATCCGGAACGTCTTCGCGCTCACCAGCGTGCTGGAGCAGAACGGGCTCCAGGTGCTGTACGCGGAGAACGGCCGCGAGGGCATCGAGGTGCTGGAGCAGCACGACGACGCCGCCGTGGTGCTCATGGACATCATGATGCCGGAGATGGACGGGTACGCGACGACAGCCGCGATCCGTCGCATGCCGCAGTTCGAGGGGCTGCCGATCATCGCGCTGACGGCGAAGGCGATGAAGGGCGACCGGGAGAAGAGCATCGAGGCGGGGGCGTCCGACTACGTCACCAAGCCGGTGGACACCGATCACCTGTTGTCCGTCATGGGACAGTGGATGGACACGCGCTGATGTGAAACGGTGGTGGAGAACCGCGCTCTGTTGACGGAGTGTGGTCAATTACGTGTGGAAGCGCGGGAAACCGGGAACCTTCCGTTGTCCTGGGCCGTTTCTGATACGTGCACAGTGACATCACGGTGACAGGGTGTGGTGAGCCGTCGGGTGCGGCTACCATGACCGGCACAAGGACGGGCGGCGGCCGACAGGTGCCGCCCCCAGGGGCGGCGTCCGGTGGGCTGCCGGGGCGAGGAGGACGGGCCATGGTGCAGAAGGCCAAGATCCTCCTGGTCGATGACCGGCCGGAGAATCTGCTGGCGCTGGAGGCCATCCTCTCGGCGCTCGATCAGACGCTGGTGCGGGCATCGTCAGGGGAGGAAGCGCTCAAGGCGCTGTTGACGGACGACTTCGCGGTCATCCTGCTGGACGTCCAGATGCCGGGCATGGACGGTTTCGAGACGGCGGCGCACATCAAGCGCCGCGAGCGGACCCGTGACATCCCGATCATCTTCCTGACGGCCATCAACCACGGCCCCCACCACACGTTCCGCGGATACGCGGCGGGCGCGGTGGACTACATCTCGAAGCCCTTCGACCCGTGGGTGCTGCGCGCGAAGGTGTCGGTCTTCGTCGAGCTGTACATGAAGAACGTGCAACTGAGGGAGCAGGCCGCGCTGTTGCGACTCCAGCTGGAGGGCAGCAGACAGGTGGAGGCCGCCGCGGAGCCGTCCGAGCCCGCCGGTCTCCTCGCCGAGCTCTCCGCCCGGCTCGCCGCGGTGGAGGAGCAGGCCGAAGCCCTGTCCAAGCAGTTGGGCGACTCGTCGGACGCGGGTGCCGTCGCGACGGCCGCGCATCTGGAGCGCAAACTGACCGGTCTGCGCAGGGCACTTGACGCCCTGGAGCCCGGAGCGGGCGGCGCGGCCGCGCAGTTGCCCTCGCAGAACTAGCGCGACGCGGGACCCGGCACCGGGCTCCGGCGAAGCGCGTACGAACGCGGGCGCGTGCGGCGGACCGTACGACCACGCCGGAGCACACGTTTCCGGTCAACCACGGCCCGGCCAGGTGCGGTGACGGCGGTGGTGGGCAGCCGTACGGATCGCGCCATCACGGCCCGCCCGCACGCCCGCTGACCGGCCGTCATCCGCCGTGCGTCGCCGCCCCGTACGTTCCGGCCGTCCCACGGATCGTCCGTGCTCCATGCGGGTAACTTCTGTAATCTCAGCACCATGGCCTCACGTACGCCCGGCAAGGCCGCCGCCAAGAAGGCGCCCGCGAAGAAGGCCGCGGCCAAGAAGGCCCCGGCGAAGAAGGCCGCACCCAGAAAGGCCCCGGCGAAGAAGGCCGCCGCCAAGAAGACTCCCCCCAAGCCCGCGCCGTCGCCCACCAGCGGCGTGATCAGGCTCCTGCGCGCCTGCTGGCTCGGCACCGCGCACGCCGTCGGCGCGACGTTCCGCGGCATAGGAGCGGGAGCCCGCGGCCTGGACCCCGCGCACCGCAAGGACGGCCAGGCGCTGCTGCTGCTCGGGATCGCGCTGATCGTCGCGGCGGGCACGTGGTCGGATCTGCGCGGCCCGGTCGGTGAGCTGGTCGAGATCCTGGTGACCGGCGCCTTCGGCCGCCTCGACCTGCTGGTGCCGGTGGTGCTCGGGGCCATCTCCGTACGCCTCATCCGCCACCCGGAGAAGCCGGAGGCCAACGGCCGTATCGTGATCGGCCTTTCGGCGCTCCTCATCGGCGTGCTCGGCCTGGTGCACCTGGCGTGCGGGTCGCCGCGCCGGGGCGAGGGCGCCGAGGCGCTGCGCGAGGCCGGGGGGCTCGTCGGCTGGGGCGTGGGGGCGCCGCTGGTCGGCACCGTGGGCGACGTGCTGGCCGTTCCGCTCCTCTTCCTGCTGACGGTGTTCGGGCTGCTCGTCGTCACCGCGACGCCCGTGAACACGATTCCGCAGCGGATGCGCGGCGCGCTCGTACGGCTGGGCCTGCTGACCGACCCGTACGCGGAGTACGGGTACGAGGAAGGCGACGACGAGTACGCCGACTTCGACGAACTCCTGGACGACGACGCCGACCAGCGCCGTCCGGGCCGCGTCAGCATGCGCAAGGACCTCGACCCGGCCACCGCCGAGGAGGAGGCCCTGCGGCAGCGCCGCGGCGGACGCAAGCGCGGCGCGCAGCCCCGGCTGCCGGACGTCGCGGAGACGGACTCCGGCCCCCGTGCGCCCGACCCCGTGGACGTCGCCGCCGCTGCCGCCGCCGCCCTGGACGGTGCCGTGCTGCACGGCGTCCAGCCGCCCCCGGTGGACCCCGACGACCTGGGCACGGACCCGTTGACCGGCGCCCCGCTCGCGTACGGGCAGGACGCGGTGGGTGTCGAGCAGGCCCCGTCCCCGGCCGTCCCCGGAGCCCGCGGCGGGCAGGGCGGGGGCGGTACGCCCGGTCCCGTGCCCGACCTGACGAAGGCCAGCAGCGCGCCCGAGTCGGGCCCGTTGCCGCCCCGCGCCGAGCAGTTGCAGCTGGCGGGGGACATCTCGTACTCCCTCCCGTCCCTCGACCTGCTGGAGCGCGGCGGCCCCGGACGCACCCGCAGCGCCGTCAACGACCAGGTCGTCTCGTCCCTGACGAACGTGTTCTCGGAGTTCAAGGTCGACGCCACGGTCACCGGCTTCACGCGCGGCCCGACCGTCACGCGCTACGAGGTGGAGCTGGGCCCGGCGGTCAAGGTCGAGAAGATCACGGCCCTGGGAAAGAACATCGCGTACGCCGTCGCCAGCCCCGACATCCGGATCATCAGCCCCATCCCCGGCAAGTCGGCGGTCGGCATCGAGATCCCGAACAGCGACCGCGAGATGGTCAACCTCGGTGACGTCCTCCGCTCCGCCCTCGCCAGCGGCGACGAGCACCCGCTGCTCGTCGGTCTCGGCAAGGACGTCGAGGGCGGCTACGTCTCGACCGACCTGACGAAGATGCCGCACCTGCTGGTCGCGGGCGCGACCGGCTCCGGCAAGTCCTCCTGCATCAACTGCCTGATCACGTCCGTGATGGCGCGGGCCACGCCGGAGGACGTACGGATGGTGCTGGTCGACCCGAAGCGCGTCGAGCTGACGGCGTACGACGGCATCCCGCACCTGATCACGCCGATCATCACGAACCCGAAGAAGGCCGCCGAGGCCCTCCAGTGGGTCGTGCGCGAGATGGACCTGCGCTACGACGACCTCGCGGCGTACGGCTACCGCCACATCGACGACTTCAACGCGGCGGTGCGCAGCGGCAAGGCGCAGGCGCCGGAGGGCAGCGAGCGGGAGCTGACGCCGTACCCGTACCTGCTGGTCATCGTGGACGAGTTGGCGGACCTGATGATGGTGGCGCCGCGCGACGTGGAGGACGCGATCGTCCGCATCACGCAGCTCGCCCGCGCGGCCGGCATCCACCTGGTGCTCGCCACCCAGCGGCCGTCCGTGGACGTCGTGACCGGCCTGATCAAGGCGAACGTGCCGTCGCGGCTGGCGTTCTCCACGTCGTCGCTCGCGGACAGCCGCGTGATCCTCGACCAACCGGGCGCCGAGAAGCTGATCGGCAAGGGCGACGGGCTGTTCCTGCCGATGGGCGCGAGCAAGCCGATCCGTATGCAGGGCGCCTACGTGACCGAGGACGAGGTCGGCGGGGTCGTCGAGCACTGCAAGGCGCAGATGGCCCCCGTCTTCCGGGACGACGTCACGGTCGGGCAGGGCAAGAAGAAGGAGATCGACGAGGAGATCGGGGACGACCTGGACCTGCTCTGCCAGGCGGCGGAGCTGGTGGTCTCCACGCAGTTCGGCTCCACCTCCATGCTTCAGCGGAAGCTGCGGGTGGGCTTCGCGAAGGCCGGTCGGCTGATGGACCTGATGGAATCGCGGGGAGTCGTGGGCCCGAGTGAAGGCTCCAAAGCTCGCGATGTGCTGGTAAAGCCGGATGATTTGGACGGCGTGCTGGGCGTGATCCGCGGGGAGACTCACACGTAAGAGTGAGTCAGGCAACCGTTTTCGACCGCGGTACGTCAACCTGAAGTACGGGGCGGCTCGATGGCCCACCGTCAGGCGGCAGGCACTCCTGATGGCGGACAAATCCGGCCCGCCCGCTTGCCCCACGCTTTCGCGACCCCCCTAGACTGAACTTCCAGCAGGTGGCTGAAGCTCGAAAGGCGCCCTCGTGTCCATCGGCAACTTCCCCGAAGAGGACCGGCCCACGGTCGGTCGAGCCCTCCATCAGGCCCGGATCGACGCACGCCTGACCGTGGACGAGGTCAGTACGGCGACCCGGGTACGCGTCCCCATCGTGCACGCCATCGAGGAGGACGACTTCTCACGCTGCGGCGGCGACGTCTACGCCCGCGGCCACATCCGTACGCTCGCGCGCGCCGTCGACCTCGACGCGGAAGCCCTCGTCGCGCAGTACGACGAGGAGCACGGCGGCCGTCCCGAGCCCACCCCCGCGGCCTCACTGTTCGAGGCGGAGAGAATCCGTCCCGAGCCGCGCCGCCCGAACTGGACGGCGGCCATGGTCGCGGCGATCGTCGCGGTCGTCGGCTTCGTCGGCTTCACCCTGTTCAACGGGGGCGGCGACGAGTCCGGCAGCCAGGTCGCGGACAAGAAGCCGTCGGCCGCTCCCACCAAGGAGAAGCCGACCCCGACCCGCCCGTCCGACCCGAAGCCGTCCGAGAGCGCCGTCGCGGGCGTCCCGGTCGACAAGGTCACCGTCCGTATGGTCGCGGACGACGGCAACAGCTGGGTCTCCGCCGAGGACAGCGCCGGCAAGCTGCTCTACGAGGGCCCGCTGAAGGACGGCGCGACCAAGACGTTCACGGACGACGAGCGCATCGACCTCGTCCTGGGGAACGCCGGTGCCGTGCGCCTGTGGGTCAACGGCAAGGAGGTCGACCGGATCGGCGACGCGGGCAACGTGGAGCGGGTCAGCTACACGCGCGGCGACCCCGAGCAGGGCTGACGGAGGGCTGCCGGTGAGACCGGCGGCCCTCTGTTTTCGGCCTTTGGAGGACGGCGGCCAGGGACGACGTAGGCTGCTCCCATGCCCGAACCCCGTACCGTCGCCCTTGTCACGCTCGGATGCGCCCGCAACGAGGTGGACTCCGAGGAGCTCGCCGGCCGCCTGGCGGCGGATGGCTGGGCCCTCGTCGACGAGGCCGCCGACGCCGACGTCGCCGTCGTCAACACCTGCGGCTTCGTCGAGGCCGCGAAGAAGGACTCCGTCGACGCGCTGCTGGAAGCCAACGACCTGAAGGATCACGGGAGAACGCAGGCCGTGGTCGCCGTCGGATGCATGGCGGAACGGTACGGCAAGGAACTGGCCGAGGCCCTGCCCGAAGCGGACGGGGTGCTCGGCTTCGACGACTACACGGACATCTCCGAGCGGCTGCGGACCATCCTCGCCGGTGGTGTCCACGCCCCGCACACCCCGCGTGACCGGCGCAAGCTGCTCCCCGTGAGCCCCGCCGAGCGCCAGTCCGCCGGGACCGGGGTGGCCCTGCCCGGACACGGCGCCGCCGCCCCCGAGGCCCCGGCCGAGACGCCCGTCGCGCCGCCCGCGGACCTGCCCGCCGGAGTGGCCCCCGCCTCCGGGCCGCGCGCCCCGCTGCGCCGCCGTACGGGGAACAGCCCCGTCGCCTCCGTGAAGCTCGCCTCCGGCTGCGACCGCCGGTGCACGTTCTGCGCCATCCCGTCGTTCCGCGGCTCGTTCATCTCCCGCCGCCCCGCGGACGTCCTGAACGAGACGCGCTGGCTGGCGGAGCAGGGCGTACGGGAGGTCATGCTCGTCTCCGAGAACAACACCTCGTACGGCAAGGACCTCGGTGACGTACGGCTGCTGGAGACCCTGCTGCCGGAGCTCGCGGCCGTCGACGGCATCGAGCGGGTCCGCGTCAGCTACCTCCAGCCCGCCGAGCTGCGCCCCGGCCTGATCGAGGTGCTGACCTGCACGGACAAGGTGGCACCGTACTTCGACCTGTCGTTCCAGCACTCCGCGCCCGGGGTGCTGCGCGCGATGCGGCGCTTCGGTGACACGGACAGCTTCCTCGGGCTGCTGGAGTCGATCAGGGGGAAGGCGCCGGAGGCGGGCGTACGGTCCAACTTCATCGTCGGCTTCCCCGGCGAGACCGAGGCGGACGTGGCGGAACTGGAGCGTTTTCTGGGGGCCGCGAGGCTGGATGCGATCGGTGTGTTCGGGTACTCGGACGAGGAAGGCACCGAAGCGGCCACCTACGAGGACAAGAACGCCCCGGAGGAGGTCGCCGCGCGGCTGGAACGGATCTCACGGCTGGCCGAGGAACTGACGGCGCAGCGGGCCGAGGAGCGCGTGGGCGACACCGTACGGGTCCTGGTGGAGACGGCGGGCGACGGCGACGCGGACTCCGAGGGCCCGGCCGGGCGCGGGGCGCACCAGGCGCCCGAGACGGACGGGCAGGTTCTGCTCACCGGCTCGGGGTCACACGCGCCGGTGGTCGGACGTATGGTCGAAGCGAGAGTGGTGGCGACCGAGGGAGTGGACCTGGTCGCGGAGCTGCTCACCGGCGGGAGCGAGGAGGCGGGCGGATGACGGGAGTGCCGGCCTCCGCGGCGGGCAGCGGGCCGGTGGCCAAGCCGAAGGCCGCGGTGGCGGTGCGGCAGGTGAGCTTGTGGAACATCGCCAACATCCTCACCATGATCCGGCTTCTGCTGGTGCCCGGCTTCGTCGCCCTGATGCTGGCCGACGGCGGGGACGACCCGAAGTGGCGGGCGTTCGCCTGGGCGGCGTTCACCGTCGCGATGATCACCGATCTCTTCGACGGCGAGTTGGCCCGGCGCTACGACCTGGTCACCGACTTCGGGAAGCTCGCGGACCCCATCGCGGACAAGGCGATCATGGGCGCCGCCCTGGTCTGCCTCTCCGCCCTCGGTGACCTGCACTGGTGGGTGACCGTGGTGATCCTCGTCCGTGAGTTGGGGATCACCGCCATGCGCTTCTGGGTCATCCGCCACGGCGTGATCCCCGCCAGCCGTGGCGGGAAGGTGAAGACGCTCACGCAGGGCGTGGCCGTCGGCATGTACGTGCTCGCGCTGACCGGACCGCTCGCGTCGCTCCGCTGGTGGGTGATGGGCGCGGCCGTGCTGCTGACGGTGGGCACCGGCGCGGACTACGTACGGCAGGCGGTCGTCCTGCGCCGGGCCGGGCTGGCCGCGGAGAAGGCGGTCGTCGTGGTGGCGGCGGAGGGCACGTTGCTGGCGGACGGGACCGTGGTCGCGGACGGGGCCGTCGTCGCGGAGGTCGCGGCGGCCGTCGTTACCCCGGAGGTCGCTTCCCCGGCGGTCGTCGACGAGGTGGAGTCGGCCGTCGGGGCCGGTGGTGAACCGGCGACCGCGGGCGAGGCGCGGGACCCCGTCGACGGCGGCGCGCGCCACCGGGGCCACGTCGGTGGATGACGCCGCCGACGTCCTGGAGGAGCTGGCGCGGCGGGGCGGGTCACTCGCGGTCGCGGAGTCGCTGACCGGCGGACTCGTGGCGGCCCGCGTCACGGACGTGCCGGGTGCCTCCCGCGTGTTCCGCGGGTCGGTCACCGCGTACGCCACCGTGCTGAAACGGGACGTGCTGGGCGTGGACGGTGACCTGTTGGACGCCCGTGGCGCCGTCGACCCGGAGGTGGCACTGGGGATGGCGGGGGGCGTGCGACGGGCGTTGGGCGCCGACTGGGGCATCGCCACCACCGGTGTGGCCGGGCCCGCGCCGCAGGACGGGAAGCCGGTCGGCACGGTCTTCGTGGCGGTGGTCGGGCCGGGGCGCGGAGCGGGCGCCGTTCGGGAGTTCCACCTGGAAGGAGACCGTACGGCGGTGCGTGGAGCGGCTGTTCACGCCGTACTCGGTCTGCTGCGGGACGAACTGTTCGCGAATGGCGGGGCGGCCTACGGGGAACATCACGGGGAGATTTGATGTTTGCAGCCCTGAGTGAACACCGCAGCGCTCCCCGCACGGGCACAGCCCAAGGGGGTACGGTGGTGCGTGAAGGATGACGGGCCCCCAGGGCCCAGCCGCATGACCATCGCAGCATGGGGCACGCAGATGACGCCGCGCGTTCTAGAGGGAGGAGCACCGATGATCCTGCTCCGTCGCCTGTTGGGTGACGTGCTGCGTCGGCAGCGCCAGCGCCAGGGCCGTACCCTGCGCGAAGTCTCTTCGTCCGCACGTGTTTCGCTGGGTTATCTCTCCGAGGTGGAACGCGGGCAGAAGGAGGCATCATCCGAGTTGCTCTCCTCGATCTGCGACGCCCTCGAAGTACGGATGTCGGAGGTCATGCGCGAGGTGAGCGACGAGCTGGCGCTCGCGGAACTCGCCGAGTCCGCGGCCAGCGACACCGTACCGGCACCGATGCGGTCGATGCTCAACCCGATCGAGCGTATGACGTCTGTGACTTCGGTCACCGGAGTGCCCGACGAGCGCGTCACCATCAAGGCACCGACCGAGGCAGTGGACGTCGTCGCGGCCTGACCCGGGGACACCGTCCGCACGGTGTGGCGGACGGACCGGCGGTCGCCGCGCGCGGCAGGACGGCGCGCGGTAGACGCCCGCGACGCAGACGTACGACGCATGTGGACGCAGCACGAGGCCCCACCGGGAGCATCCGGTGGGGCCTCGTCGCGTACGGCGGCGGGGCGCGAGTCGCCTTACGGGGACGGGGAGTTCGCGTGCCCGGGCGATCGGCGCGTACGCGACGTGGTCACGGCGCGGGCTGACAGCGCGGGCACCAGTACACGACGCGCCGCTCCGCTGCCGGGCCCGACTCGGCCGAGCGCACCGGAGTGCCGCAGCGCAGGCACGGGCGGTGCCTGCGGCCGTACACCCAGAGGGAGTTGCCCCGACGGCGGTCCCCGGTGGTGTTGCGGGCCGTACGCGTCCTGTTGGCCTCCAGCAGCCGCTGGGCGAGCGCCACGAGCCGTTCCGGCGACGGGAGTTCACCGACGGGAGTCCAGGGGACCACGCGCACGAGGAAGCACAGCTCGGAGCGGTAGACGTTGCCGACTCCCGCCAGGTTGCGCTGGTCGAGCAGGGCCTCCCCGACGGGGCGGGCGGGGTCGGCCAGCAGCCGGCGCAGTGCCTCGTCCGGGTCCCAGTCGGGGCCGAGCAGGTCCGGGCCGAGATGGCCCACGGCGTGGTGTTCGTCGGACGTACGGAGCAGGTCGAGCAGCGGCAGACGGTAGCCGACGGCGGTGCGGTCCGCGGTGCCGAGCACCGCGCGCACCTGGTACGCCGGGCCGCCACGCCAGCGCTCGCCCGGCGCGTGCAGCCGCCAGGCGCCCTCCATGCCCAGGTGCGAATGGAGGGTGAGGCCGCCCTCCACGCGGGTCAGCAGGTGCTTGCCGCGCGGGGTGACGTCCAGGACGCGGCGCCCCGTCAGGTCCTTCGTGGCGAGCTTCGGCACCCGCAGGTCGCTGCGGGTCAGCAGGGCACCGGCGAGCGCGCCGTGCAGCTCGTGCGCGGTGCGCCAGACCGTGTCTCCCTCGGGCATGGGGCCATGATGCGGTACGTGCGGTGCCCGGCGTGGTGGTCGGTGCCGCGGCGCGGCGGCCCGGTCGTGGCACGTGGCGGTGGCGCGATGGTCCGGTGGCGGCGGTCGTACGGGAGGGCGGGACGCGCGCGCCGCCCTCAGGCCCGTATCCGCAGGCCGCGCGGCGTCGCGTGGAAGCCCGCCGCCTCCAGCGCCGCGGCGCACGGCGAGGTGAGCGCGGGGACGCCGTTGACGCGCTCCACGGTGACGCTGCCCAGCGCGCCGTCCCGCGCCGCGCGGGCCAGCGCCTCGGCGGCCGCGTCGACCCGGTCGCCGCCCTGCGTACCGGACTCCTCGCCCGGTCCGCCGTGCCACGCGAGGAGCGTCTTGCCGCCCCGCTCCACGTACAGCACCAGCTCCCCGTCGACCAGCACCACCAGCGCCCCCGCCTTGCGGCCCGGCTTGTGCGCCGCCCCCTGCGGCGGGTCGGGCCAGGGGAGGGCGGCGCCGTACGCGTTCGCCGGGTCGGCGGCCGCCAGCACCACGGGCCGTCCGGCCGGGCCGTCGGCCCCCCGGGCGGGCGCCCCGGACTCGCGCGCCTGGCTGACCGCGCGCAGCCGGTCCACGGCGCCGTCCATGGCGAACTGGGCCGCGCCCAGCCCCTCGACCACGTAACCCCGCCGGGCCTGGCCGTTCTCCTCGAACGCCGACAGCACCCGGTACGCGGCGGCGAAACCGCCCTCGACGCCCTCCGCCTGCACCGCGCCGCGGGTGACCACGCCGTGCCGGTCCAGCAGCGTACGGGCGAGGGCGTGCGCCCGGTGGGTCGGCTCGCCCTCCGGGGCGGGCAGCAGGGACCAGCGCCCGGCGACCGTCGGCGGCCCGTTGCGGGAGGCCGCCGCGGGGCGGACCGCGCCGGTCAGCGAGCCGTAGCGGCCGCGGGGCACCGTACGTCTCGCGCGGTGCGCGGTGGAGCCCGCCGTACGGCCGGAGCCCAGCAGTGAACGGAGCGGCGCGACCGTGTCGTTGGTGAGGCGGCCGGACCAGGCCAGGTCCCAGACCGCCTCGGCCAGCCCCGGATCGGTGGCCTCGGGGTGTGTGGCCCGCACCTGGTCGGCGATCTGCCGGAAGAAGAGACCGTAACCGCCGTGCAGGGCGTCGAGCACCGCCGTGTGCAGCGGCGACAGCTCCAGCGGGAGCGGCGGCGAGAGCAGCAGGGGCGCCGTGTCCGCGAGGTACAGGGAGAGCCAGCCGTCCTTGCCGGGCAGCGCGCCCGCACCGGCCCACAGCACCTCGCCGGAGACGGTGAGCTGGTCGAGCAGCTCCGGGGTGTAGTGCCGTACGCGGCCGGGCAGCACCAGCCGTTCCAGCGCGGAGGCGGGCACGGGCGCGCCCTGGAGCTGCTCGACGGCGCGCACCAGACCGTCCACGCCGTGCAGACCGCCGGTGTCCACCTGCTGCCAGCGGGGCAGGAACGCGGCCAACGCGGCGGGCGGCACGGGCTCCAGCTCCTCCCGCAGGACCGCCAGGGACCGGCGCCGCAGCCGCCTCAGCACGGCGGTGTCGCACCACTCCTGCGCCGTCCCCGAAGGGTCGAACTCGCCCTGGACGAGCCGCCCGGCCGCCGCCAGCCGGTGCAGCGCGCCGTCCGCGACGGCGGGCCCCAGGCCGAAGCGCTCGGCCACGGCCGCCGAGGCGAACGGGCCGTGCGTACGGGCGTACCGCGCGAGCAGGTCCCCGAGCGGATCGGCCACCGGCTCGGTGAACGCCTCCGGCACGCCGACGGGCAGCGCCACCCCCAGCGCGTCCCGCAACCGGCCCGCGTCCTCGATCGCCGCCCAGTGGTCACGGGACGCGATCCGCACCCGGATCGCGCGGCGCGCGCCCCGCAGCTCGTCGGCCCACCCCGGCTCCGCGCCCCGCGCGGCCAACTCCTCGTCGGTCAGGGGGCCCAGGACGCGCAGCAGGTCCGCGACGCCCTCGACGTCCTTGACGCGCCGCTCCTCGGTGCGCCACTGCAACTCGTCCGCCAGCCGCGCCAGGGCGTCGGCGTCCAGCAGTTCGCGCAGCTCCGCCCGGCCCAACAGCTCGGCGAGGAGCCGGGAGTCGAGCGACAGCGCGGCGGCGCGGCGCTCGGCCAGCGGGGAGTCGCCCTCGTACAGGTACTGCGCGACGTAGCCGAAGAGGAGCGAGCGGGCGAACGGCGACGGCTCTGGGGTCGTCACCTCGACGAGCCGGACCCGGCGCGACTCGATGTCGCCCATCAGCTCCGTCAGACCGGGCACGTCGAACACGTCCTGGAGGCACTCCCGCACCGCCTCCAGCACGATCGGGAACGAGCCGAACCCGCTCGTCACCTCCAACAGGTGCGCCGCCCGCTGGCGCTGCTGCCACAGCGGGGTGCGCTTGCCCGGATCGCGCCGGGGCAGCAGCAGCGCCCGCGCGGCGCACTCGCGGAAGCGCGCCGCGAACAGCGCCGAACCGCCCACCTGGTCCGTGACGACCTGGTCGACCTCGCCCTTGTCGAGCACCACGTCGGCCGCGCCGACCGGCGCCCGCTCCGCGTCGTACGCGCCGTCGCCACCCGTGCCGCCCACCTTTCCGTCCGGCAGGTCGGCGTCCAGCAGGTCGAGACCCAGCACGTCGGCGTCGGGCAGGCGCAGCACGATGCCGTCGTCGGCGTGCATGACCTGGGCGTCCAGGCCGTGCCGCTCGGTCAGCCGGGCGCCCAGGGCGAGCGCCCACGGGGCGTGCACCTGCGCGCCGAACGGGGAGTGGACGACGACGCGCCAGTCGCCCAGCTCGTCGCGGAAGCGCTCGACGACGATCGTGCGGTCGTCCGGGACGTGGCCGCAGGCGGCGCGCTGCTCGTCCAGATACGCCAGCGTGTTCCGTACGGCGCGCTCGTCCAGCCCCGCCGCGGCGAGCCGGTCGCGGGCCGCTTCCGCCGGGAGGCCGCCGACCTCGCGGAGGAACGCGCCGAGGGCGCGGCCCAGTTCGAGCGGGCGGCCCAGCTGGTCGCCCTTCCAGAAGGGCAGCCTGCCCGGCACCCCGGGCGCCGGGGTGACCAGGACCCGGTCGCGGGTGATGTCCTCGATCCGCCACGACGTGGTGCCGAGGGTGAAGACGTCGCCGACGCGCGACTCGTACACCATCTCCTCGTCCAGCTCACCGACCCGGCCGCCGCCCTTCTTCGGGTCGGCGCCCGCGAGGAAGACGCCGAACAGCCCCCTGTCCGGGATCGTGCCGCCGGACGTCACCGCCAGCCGCTGGGCACCGGGCCGCGCGCTCACCGTGTGCCCGACGCGGTCCCAGACGACGCGGGGGCGCAGCTCCGCGAAGGCGTCCGACGGGTACCGCCCGGCGAGCATGTCGAGCACCGAGGTGTACGCCGACTCCGGGAGCGCGGCGAACGGCGCGGCACGGCGTACGAGAGCCAGCAGCTCGTCGACGTCCCAGGTGTCCACGGCCGTCATGGCGACGAGCTGCTGCGCGAGCACGTCCAGCGGGTTCGCCGGGACGCGAAGGGACTCGATCGCGCCCTCCCGCATCCGCTCGGTGACGACGGCGGCCTGCACCAGGTCGCCCCGGTACTTGGGGAAGACCACCCCGGCTGAGACGGCGCCCACCTGGTGTCCGGCCCGGCCCACCCGTTGCAGCCCGGACGCGACGGAGGGCGGCGACTCGACCTGGATCACCAGGTCGACGGCGCCCATGTCGATGCCCAGCTCCAGGCTGGAGGTCGCGACCACGGCGGGCAGCCGCCCCGCCTTCAGGTCCTCCTCGACCTGCGCGCGCTGCTCCTTGGAGACGGAGCCGTGGTGCGCGCGGGCCAGCAGGGGAGGCGCGCCCCGGGCGGCGCCCGCCTCGGCCATCAGCTCGGCGGGGGAGTGGTGCTCGGGGAGGGGCTCGCCGGTGGCGCGTTCGTACGCGATCTCGTTCAGCCTGTTGCACAGGCGCTCCGCGAGCCGCCGGGAGTTGGCGAAGACGATCGTGGAACGGTGCGCCTGCACGAGGTCAGCGATGCGCTCCTCGACCGACGGCCAGATGGAGGGCCGGTCGGCGCCGCCGCCCGGGGCGCCGGTCTCCCGTGGGGCAGCGGCGGCGGAGGTGCCGCCACCTCCGTCCGGGTTGGCCATGTCGTCCACCGGCACGACCACCGACAGGTCGAACTCCTTGCCCGACGGCGGCTGTACGACCGTCGCGCGCCGCCGGGGCGAGAGGAAGCGGGCGACCTCGTCCACCGGGCGTACGGTCGCGGACAGGCCGATCCGGCGGGCGGGGCGGTCCAGCAGCTCGTCCAGCCGCTCCAGGGACAGCGCCAGGTGCGCGCCGCGCTTGGTCCCGGCGACGGCGTGCACCTCGTCGAGGATGAGCGTCTCCACGCCGGTCAGCGCCTCCCGGGCCGAGGAGGTCAGCATCAGGAACAGCGACTCGGGTGTGGTGATCAGGATGTCCGGCGGGCGGCGCGCGATCGACCGGCGCTCGGCGGCCGGGGTGTCCCCGGAGCGGATCGCGACCTGGATGTCGGGCTCCGGCAGGCCCAGCCGCACGGACTCCTGCCGGATGCCGGTCAGCGGGCTGCGCAGATTCCGTTCGACGTCGACGGCGAGCGCCTTCAGGGGCGACACGTACAGCACGCGGCAGCGCTTGAGCCGGTCGGCGGGCGGCGGCACCGAGGCCAACCGGTCCAGCGCGGCGAGGAACGCGGCGAGCGTCTTGCCGGAGCCGGTCGGCGCGACCACCAGCGCGTCGGACTCCTCGGCCAGCGCCCACCACGCGCCCTCCTGCGCGGCCGTGGGCGCGCGGAACGCCCCCGTGAACCACGCGCGGGTGGCGGGGGAGAACACGTCGAGCACCGGAGCCGACTTCCGCTGAGCCATGTCCCCATCGTGCACCCCGCCACTGACAGCGCCCGGACGGAGCGGCGGGCGCGGTGGTCTCCGCGCGGTACTGGCGCGGGATACTGGCGGCATGCGGTTGACGGTTTTCTGGCAGCGGATGGCGGACCACTTCGGCGAGGCGTACGCGGACTCGTTCGCCCGTGACCACGTGATGTCCGGGCTGGGGGGCCGTACGGTGCGCGAGGCGCTCGACGCGGGGTGGGCGGCGAAGGACGTGTGGCGTGTGGTGTGCGACGTGATGGACGTACCCGCGCACAAGAGGTGAGCCGTTCACCGTAACTTTTACGGACATACGGGACAATCCCCGGATGTCAGCAACAGTGGAACGGGCGACCGCGGACGGCGTCGACCTCCCCGCACCCCCGCCGGAACGGCCTGCCACTCACGGTGAACCGCCCGCCATCCGTGCCGGGATGCCGGAGTGGCTGCCCCGCGCTATGGTCCTCGGGCTCGCGCTGCTGGGCTGCTTCCAGCTGGTGGGCTGGGCGTTCGACCGGCTGGTGGGATTGCTGCTCAACGTGCTGATCGCGTTCTTCCTCGCCCTCGCCATGGAGCCCGCCGTCGACTGGCTGGCCGCGCGGGGGGTGCGCCGGGGAGCCGGTACGGGGCTGGTCTTCCTGGGGGTGGCGACGGCGGTGGCCGGGTTCCTCGCGGCGCTCGGCTCCGTACTGGCCGACCAGGTCACGCTCATCGCCGACAACCTCCCGGCGTACGTGGACCACCTGGTGCGCCAGGTCAACGCCACCTTCCACACCCGCCTGGACGCAGAGCGGGTACGCGCCGGAGTGCTGCACTCCGACTGGCTGCGCGAGTACGTGCAGCGGAACGCGGACAGCGTCTGGGGGCTCTCGGCCACCGTCCTGGGCGGCGTCTTCCAACTGCTGACCGTCGCGCTGTTCGCCTTCTACCTCACCGCCGACGGGCCGCGCCTGCGGCGCGCGCTCTGCTCGGTGCTGCCGCCCGCGCGGCAGGCCGAGGTGCTGCGGGCGTGGGAGATCGCCGTCGCGAAGACGGGCGGCTACCTGTACTCGCGCGGACTGATGGCCCTCGTCTCCGCGCTGGCGCACTACGTGTTCCTGGAACTGCTCGGGGTGCCGTACGCCCCGGCGCTGGCCGTATGGGTGGGAGTCGTCTCGCAGTTCGTGCCCACCGTCGGCACGTATCTCGCGGGGGCGCTGCCGGTGCTGCTCGCGTTCACGGTGGACCCCTGGTCGGCGGTGTGGGTGATCTGCTTCGTCGTGCTCTACCAGCAGTTCGAGAACTACGTGCTCCAGCCCCGGGTCACCGCGATGACCGTGGACATCCATCCCGCGGTCGCCTTCGGTTCGGTGATCGCGGGCACCGCGCTGATGGGGGTGGTGGGGGCGCTGATCGCGGTGCCGGCGACGGCGACGCTCCAGGGTTTCCTGGGGGCGTACGTGAAGCGGTACGACGTCACGGACCCGCGGGTGCACGGGCGGCCGAGGCGGTCGGGACGCCCGGAGGGGCGCCGTGCGCGGCGGTGGAATTCGTCCCCGGACTCGCCCTGAACTCAGCCTGAACTCGGCTTTCTTGACTTATCCACAGGGTTCGGGAGTCACTTGACACGGAAATCGAACAACCATTCTTATGGAGGTGCCGGAGCGGTCCGGGGGAAGGCTCGGGCCGATTGTCAGTGGCAGGCGCTAGCGTCTTGGACGTGAAGCGATCGAATCAAGCAAGCAACCGGGTGGCACCCATGGCAGGAACCGACCGCGAGAAGGCGCTCGACGCCGCGCTCGCACAGATTGAGCGGCAGTTCGGCAAGGGCGCCGTGATGCGCCTGGGCGAGCGGCCGAACGAACCCATCGAGGTGATCCCCACCGGCTCGACCGCGCTGGACGTGGCGCTCGGCGTCGGCGGTCTCCCGCGCGGGCGGGTGGTGGAGGTGTACGGGCCGGAGTCGTCCGGTAAGACGACCCTCACGCTGCACGCGGTGGCGAACGCCCAACGGGCGGGAGGCACCGTCGCGTTCGTGGACGCGGAGCACGCGCTCGACCCCGAGTACGCCAGGAACCTCGGCGTGGACGTGGACTCGCTGATCCTGTCCCAGCCGGACAACGGCGAGCAGGCGCTGGAGATCGTGGACATGCTGATCCGGTCCGGCGCCCTGGATCTGATCATCATCGACTCGGTCGCCGCGCTCGTGCCGCGGGCGGAGATCGAGGGGGAGATGGGCGACTCCCACGTCGGCCTCCAGGCGCGGCTGATGAGCCAGGCGCTGCGGAAGATCGCCGGAGCGCTCAGCCACTCCAAGACCACCGCGGTCTTCATCAACCAGCTCCGCGAGAAGGTCGGCGTGATGTTCGGCTCGCCGGAGACCACGACGGGCGGCAAGGCGCTGAAGTTCTACGCCTCGGTGCGCCTCGACATCCGGCGCATCGAGACCCTGAAGGACGGCACGGACGCGGTCGGCAACCGCACCCGGGTCAAGGTCGTCAAGAACAAGGTGGCCCCGCCCTTCAAGCAGGCCGAGTTCGACATCCTCTACGGCCAGGGCATCAGCCGTGAGGGCGGCCTGATCGACATGGGCGTCGAGCACGGCTTCATCCGCAAGTCCGGCGCCTGGTACACCTACGAGGGCGACCAGCTGGGCCAGGGCAAGGAGAACTCCCGCAACTTCCTCCGGGACAACCCCGACCTGGCCAACGAGATCGAGAAGAAGATCAAGGAGAAGCTGGGCATCGGGGCGAAGCCGGAGCAGCCGACGGCGGAGCCGGGCGCGGACGCGGCCGGAGCGGCGGCACCCGTCGCGGGCGGCGCGGCCGGTGCGGGTGGTCAGGCGACGGCGGACAAGGCCGATCCGGCTCCGGCGGCCAAGGGGAAGGCCACCAAGGCCGCCGCGGCCAAGAGCTGACCCGTGACACGGCGCAGCGACTGGCCGGACCAGGACTCCGGGACGGGCACCGGCCCGGAGTCGTACGCGGCGTCCGGGAGGACGTCCGGAAGAAGGAGAGACGGCGGTGGTCCCGCTTCGTCGAGGGCCGAGGCGGGGCCACCGCGCACACCGAAGGACCCGGGGGAGCGGGCACGGGCCATCTGCCTGCGGCTGCTGACGGGCGCGCCCCGCACCCGCGGCCAGTTGGCGGCGGCGCTCGGGAAGCGGGAGATCCCGCCGGAGGTCGCGGAGGAGGTGCTGGACCGGTTCGAGGAGGCAGGGCTGATCGACGACGCCGCCTTCGCCGACGCCTGGGTCGAGTCCCGGCACCACAGCCGGGGCCTCGCCCGTCAGGCACTCGCCCGCGAGCTGCGGACGAAGGGCGTCGACGCCACGGTGATCGACACGGCGATCGGGCAGCTCCAGCCGGAGCAGGAGGCGGAGACGGCGCGTGCCCTGGTCGACCGCAAGCTCCGTGCCACGCGCGGACTCGACCGGGACAAGCGGGTGCGTCGGCTCGCGTCGATGCTGGCCCGCAAGGGGTACTCGGAGGGTCTGGCGCTCCGTGTGGTCCGGCAGGCGTTGGAGGAGGAGGGGGAGGACCCGGAGGGGCTGGACCAGCACCTCCCCGACATCTGACGCGCGGACGGCGGACGACCGGACCGGCGGAGGACGGCCCGCACGGAATCCCGTACGCCTTCCCCCGGGCCCCGGGCCCCGGCTCCCGGCCCCCGGTCAGCGGCGCGACCGGCGGACCTCCACCGGGTGCTCGGCCAACCCCCGTACGGCGTCGGCGCAGGCGCGCAGGTCGGCCGTACGGGCTCCCGGCAGCGTCGCCACCAGGTGGCCGTCCGGACGCACCACCACGACCGTGTGGGCGGCCGCGCCGGGGTAGTCCTCGGTGACCAGCAGATCGGTGCGCAGCGGTAACGCCTCGACGGCCGCAGCCAGTTCGGGCATCAGCCCGGCCGACATCCAGTGCCGGCTGTCCCAGACGCCGGTGCCGGGGGCGACGAGCACGACGACCAGCTCGCCGCCGTGGCCGCCCAGCCGGTCGCGCAGCCGTCCGGCTGTCCCGTCCAGCGCGGTGACCGGTACGTCGTGGACGGCGGCGCCCGGCGGCGTGCCCGTCGGCGGCACGGCCGCGGTCGGGCCCCCGTAGGCGAGCGGCGAGCGCCCGTACACCGGCGGCGCCCCCAGCGGCCCGCGCCCCAGGTGCCCGTCCGTCAGCAGCGCGAGCGGGCCGCGCGCACCGCCCCCGGGCAGCAGCGTGCGGACACCGCCCCCGCGCCGTACGACGGGCAGCGCCTGGTCCACGGCCCGCAGCCGCGAGCCGACGGCGCGGCGCCGCTCCGCCTCGTAGCTGTCGAGCAGCCGCTCGGTGCCGCCCGTGTGTCCGTCGTGCCACGCCAGGGCCAGCTTCCAGGACAGGTTGGCGGCGTCCCGCAGCCCCTCGTCGACGGACTGCGCCCCCAGCGCGCCGACCAGGTGCGCCGCGTCCCCGGCCAGAAAGGCGCGCCCGGAGCGCCAGCTGCGGGCGAGGCGCTGGTGCGAGGTGTGGACGCCGGTGTCCAGCAGCTCGTACGACGGGGGCGCCCCGTCGTCCCCCCGTACGCGGTGCCAGTCGGTCAGGGTGTCGTGCACCCACGCCAACAGCTGGTCGGGCGTGACGAGTTCACCGCGCGGCGGCAGCAGCCAGTCCAGCCGCCACAGCCCGTCCGCCAGCGGACGCGCCGTCACCTCCGTGCCGTCGGCGCCCGACTCCCGGTGCAGCAGCGCCTCGTCGTCCCAGGGGAGCCGGGTGCGCAGGGCGGCCACCGCGTGCCGTTCCACCGCCGTACGGCCGGTGAAGCGGATGCCGAGCAGCTTCCGCACCGTCGAGCGGGCGCCGTCGCAGCCCACCAGGTAACTGCCGCGGCACCAGGCGCCGTTGCCCTCGCGCATGCGGACGCGGACGCCGTCCGCGTCCTGCTCCAGCTCGTCCACGTGGCTGCCCGGCACGAGGCGTACCAGCCGCTCCCGTGCCAGGGCCGCGCGGAGCGCCCCCGTCAGCCGGTGCTGCTCGACGTGCAGCGGCGACGTCGTGTCGTCCAGCTCCACACGGTCCACCAGGCGGCGCCGCCGCTCCGCGCGCCAGCCGCGCCAGCGCGTGCCGCCGACCGGCGGCAGCAGCGCCGCCGTGTCGGGCCGGAGCACGCACGTGCGTGCCGCACGCCGCTCCACCCGCCCGTCTCCGGCGTCCAGCACTATGGAGGGAACGGAATGGCGCGCGAGCGCCAGCGCCAGCGTGAGCCCCACCGGGCCCGCGCCGACGATGATCACCGGGTCCACGGCAGGGGGACCTCGCAGTTCTCACGATCCGTAGGAGAGCGGGGAGTTGGGGCGGTGGGAGGCCGGTGCACGATCACAGAACGTATGCAACCCACTGCCCGTTCCCCCGTCAAGCGACGGACGAACGGGCAGCGGGTTGCGAGGGATTCCGCCAGTGCGGCGGGAGGCGCGTCAGCCGGTCTTGCCAGCTCCGCCCGGACCGCCCGCGGCGTCGACCCCGGGCGCGTCCACGCCCGCGGTGTCGCCCGGCCCGGCGGCCACCACGGCGCCGGTGGACTTCTTGCCCCGCCGTACGCGGCCCTCGACCCAGCTGGCGAGGGTCGTGAGGAGCGCGTTGAGCAGGATGTAGATCAGCGCGACGACGGTGAAGGCGGCGATGGTGTTCGCGCCGTAGTTCGCGGTGATCTCCCGCACCTGGCCCAGGAGTTCGTCGAAGCCGAGCAGGGCGCCGCCGAGCGCGGTGTCCTTCACGATGACGACGAGCTGGCTGACGAGCGCGGGCAGCATGGCGGTGACGGCCTGCGGCAGCAGCACGTACAGCATCAGCTGCCCCTTGCGCATGCCGATGGCCTTCGCCGCGTCGGTCTGCCCGTACGGGAGGGACAGCACGCCCGCCCGTACGATCTCCGCGATGACCGCCGCGTTGTAGAGCACGAGGCCGGTGATGACCGCGTACAGCGGGCGCATCTCGGACTCGATGGTGCTGTACTCGGCGTACGCCTGGTTCGCGAACACCATCATCAGCAGCACCGGGATGGCGCGGAAGAACTCCACGACGGCGCCCGCGGGAATCCGTACCCACTTGTGCTCGGAGAGCCGCCCGATGCCGAACAGCGCGCCCAGCGGCAGCGCGATGGCGATCGAGAGGAACGCCGCCTTCAGGGTGTTGAGCAGCCCCGGGATGAGGTACGTCGTCCACACCCGGCCGTCCTCGACGAACGGCTTCCACTTCTCCCCGGCCAGCTGGTCCTTGTCCGCCATCTCGGACAGGACCCACCACGCGATCAACGCGAAGACGGCGACGAACGCCACGGTGTAGAGCCAGTTGCGCACCTTGGCGCGCGGCCCGGGGGCGTCGTACAGGACGGACAGGTCACTCATCGCTTCACCGCCACGCGCTTGCTCACCCAGCCGAGCAGCAGCCCGGCGGGAAGGGTGAGGAGGATGAACCCGAAGGCGAACACGGCGAAGACGAGGAAGATGACGTCACTCTCGTTCTCGACCATCTCCTTCATCAGCAGCGCCGCCTCGGCCACACCGATCGCCGCCGCCACCGTGGTGTTCTTGGTGAGGGCGATCAGCACGTTCGCGAGCGGCGCCACCACCGAGCGGAACGCCTGCGGCAGCACGATGAGGGTCAGCACCTGGAAGAAGCCCAGCCCCAGCGCCCGCGCCGCCTCGGCCTGGCCCACGGGCACGGTGTTGATGCCGGAACGCAGGGACTCGCAGACGAAGCTGGCGTGGTACGCGATGAGACCGAGGACGGCCAGCTTGAAGCTGATGTCCTTGGAGGTGCCGCCGCCCAGTTCGATGCCGAGGGTCTGGTAGAGGCCCAGGGAGGTGGCCACGATGATGACCGTCAGCGGGGTGTTCCGCACGGTGTTGATGTAGAGGGTGCCGAACGCCCGCATCACCGGCACCGGGCTCACACGCATGGCGGCGAGCGCGGTGCCCCAGACCAGGGACCCGACCGCCGAGTACAGGGTGAGCTGGATCGTCACCCAGAACGCTTCCCACACGTCGTACTGATCAAGAAAGTCGAACACGTTCTCCCGCGCTCTCGCCTCGTTGGATGGGAGTGGCGTGCCGTCCGGACGGGACGGCACGCCACCCTGCCATCAGCTGTCAGCTGGTTTCCGTGATCTTCGGCGCCTTGTCGTACTGGTAGTTGGCGGGCCCGAAGTGCTTCTTCGCCGCCTTGTCCCAGGAGCCGTCCTCGACCATCTTGGTGATCGCGTCGTTGATGTCCTTCTGCATGTCCTTGTCGCCCTTCTTGAGGCCGACGCCGTAGGGCTCGTCGCTCAGGCTGAGCCCGGCGAGCTTGAACTTGCCCTGGTGCTCCTTCTGGGCGGCGAAGCCCGCGAGGATCGAGTCGTCGGTGGTGAGGGCGTCCGCGGCCTTGTTCTCCAGGCCGGTGAGGCACTCCGAGTAGCCGCCGTACTCCTGGAGGTCGGCCTTGGGCGCGAACTCCTTCTTCACGTTCTGCGCGGAGGTCGAGCCGGTGACCGAGCACAGCTTCAGGTCACTGGTGTTGAGGTCCTTCTCGTTGCTCACCGAGTTGTCGTCCTTGCGGACGAGCAGGTCCTGGTGCGCCATGAAGTACGGGCCGGCGAAGTCGACCTTCTCCTTGCGCTCCGGGGTGATGGAGTAGGTGGCCGCGATGAAGTCCACGTCGCCGTTCGAGATCAGGTTCTCGCGCTCGGCGCTGGGGGCTTCCTTCCACTTGATGTCGGCTTCCTCGACGCCCATCTCCTTGGCGATGTACGTGGCGACGTCGACGTCGAAGCCCTCGTACTTGCCGTCGGGGGTCTTCAGCCCGAGACCCGGCTGGTCGAACTTGATGCCGATGGTGAGCCCGTCGTCATCGCCGGAGTTGCTGCCGCACGCGGTGCCGGTGAGAGCGAGCGTGAGCGCGGCGGCGGCCGCCAGACTGGCTTTGCGGAGATTCATGGTGAGCTTCCCTGTGATCGTGGGTGGTCCGTGGTCCGTGGCCGGGCTCAGTGGTGAAGGATCTTCGACAGGAAGTCCTTCGCACGGTCGCTGCGCGGATTGCTGAAGAACTGGTCGGGAGTAGCCTCCTCGACGATCCGACCGTCCGCCATGAAAACCACACGGTTCGCAGCCGAACGTGCGAAGCCCATCTCGTGGGTGACGACGATCATCGTCATCCCGTCCCGCGCCAACTGCTGCATGACCTCGAGGACTTCGTTGATCATCTCGGGGTCGAGAGCCGAGGTCGGCTCGTCGAACAGCATCACCTTGGGGTCCATGGCCAGCGCGCGGGCGATGGCCACGCGCTGCTGCTGGCCGCCGGAGAGCTGAGCGGGGTACTTGTCGGCCTGGTTCGCGACGCCCACGCGGTCGAGCAGGGCGCGTGCCTTCTGCTCGGCCTGCTGCTTGTCGGTCTTGCGGACCTTGAGCTGGCCGAGCATGACGTTGTCGAGCACCGTCTTGTGCGCGAACAGGTTGAACGACTGGAAGACCATGCCCACGTCGGCGCGCAGCCGGGCCAGTTCCTTGCCCTCGGCGGGCAGCGGCTTGCCGTCGATCGCGATGTGCCCGGAGTCGACGGTCTCCAGCCGGTTGATGGTGCGGCACAGCGTGGACTTGCCGGAACCGGACGGTCCGATGACGACCACGACCTCGCCCCGGGCGATCGTCAGGTCGATGTCCTGGAGCACGTGCAACGCACCGAAGTGCTTGTTGACGTTGTCCAGGACGACCAGGCCGCTCGGTGCCGGTTCCGGCCGTCCGGCGTCCTTGGTCACCGATACATTGCTCATCGGCCGCAGCTCCGTCCTCGTCGGTTGCGAGGACCCTAGTGAGCCCCCGCCACCAGCGTCATTACATCTGAGGGGAAATTGAGCATAACGATCCGGTCGCAGCGGGGCACACTCGGTGAGTCGGGTGCGGGGACGCGCGGCGGGGCGCGTACCGGCTGCATAACGGAAGTCGCGGGGCCTCCGTGGCCCCTTGACGCGTCCCGGGTCGATCCGCGTGGATGCAGAGTCGGCCCGCGTGCGGGAAGCGCAAGCGTAGCGGCACGGCGTACCGGCCGCGCCGGAGGGGGAGGGCACGTAGTGAGACTGCTGCTGGTCGAGGACGACGAGCGGGTCGCCGGTGCGCTCTCCGCCGTGCTGGAGCGGCACGGCTTCACCGTGGTGCACGCCCGTGACGGCGAGGAGGCCCTGCGGCAGCTGCTGCCCGGCGACGCGGCCGCGCCCTTCGGCGTGGTGCTGCTGGACCTCGGGCTGCCCGGCCAGGACGGGTTCGAGGTGTGCGGGCGCATCCGGAAGCTGTCGTCCGTCCCGGTGATCATGGTGACGGCCCGCGCGGACGTCCGTTCCCGTATCCACGGCCTGAACCTCGGCGCCGACGACTACGTGGTGAAGCCCTACGACACCGGCGAGCTGCTCGCCCGTATCCACGCCGTCAGCCGGCGCACCGTGCCGTCGGACGAGGCTCCCGCGGAGGACGCCGGGACGGGCGGCGCCCCGGCCGCCACGGTGCTGCGGATGGGGGACGTGGCGATAGAGCTGCCCACCCGGCAGGTCTGCGTGGGCGGCCTGCCCGTGTCGCTGACGCGCAAGGAGTTCGACCTGCTGGCGCTCCTCGCGCAGCGGCCCGGTGTCGTCTTCCGGCGGGAGCAGATCATCAGCGAGGTGTGGCGTACGAGCTGGGAGGGCACCGGGCGGACGCTGGAGGTCCATGTGGCGTCGCTCCGGTCCAAGCTGGGGCTGCCCGCGCTGATCGAGACCGTACGGGGTGTGGGCTACCGGCTCGTCGCCCCGGCCGACGCGTAACCCCGTACGGACGGAACGTTCCCGTGCGCGCCCGACTCCTCCCGCTCCTCCTCCTGCTCTTCGCCGGGGTGCCCCTCGCCCTCGGCCTGCTGCTGGCGGTCAGCCTCGCCTCGGCGGAGCAGCAGAACGTCGTCGTCGACCGCATCGACGACACCGCGCGCTTCGCGTCGCTCGCGCAGTTCGTCACCGCGCGCAGCGAGCCGGGCGAGCGGCTGGCCACGCTCCGCCGTGAACTCCAGCGCTACCACGACCTGTACGGCGTCCGCGCCGGTGTCTTCTACCGCGACGGCCAGACCATGGCGGCGGCCCCCCAGGGCTGGCACGTGTCCACCTCGGGCGCGGGGGAGGAGGCGTTCATGGAGGCGCTGGCGGGGCGCCGCAGCCACGACCCGAAGCAGGTCTGGCCGTGGCAGCGGGGCCGTATCGTCGTCGCCTCCCCGGTGATCCGCGACGGCGACGTGGCCGCCGTCGTCTACACCGACTCGCCCACCGGGCAGCTGCGTTCCCGCATCCTGCACGGCTGGCTGCCGATCGCGGCGGGGGAGGCGGCGGCGCTGCTGCTCGCGGTGGCGGCGGCGTTCCTGCTGACGCGCTGGGTGCTGCGGCCCGTCGGGACCCTGGACCGGGCGGCGCACGAGATCGCCACGGGCGAGTTCAAGTCACGTGTCGCGGCGTCCGGCGGCCCGCCGGAACTCCAGCGCCTGGCGGGCTCGTTCAACGAGATGGCCGACCACGTCGAGGACGTGCTGGAGCAGCAGCGCGCCTTCGTGGCCGACGCCTCGCACCAGCTGCGGAACCCGCTGTCGGCGCTGCTGCTGCGGATCGAGCTGCTCGGCCTGGAGCTGCCGGAGGGCAACCAGGAGGTGGCGTCCGTACGGGCCGAGGGCAAGCGGCTGGCGCAGGTGCTCGACGACCTGCTGGACCTGGCGTTGGCCGAGCACTCCCCGGCGGACGTGCGGCTCACCGACGTCGCGGCGCTCGCGGCGGAACGGGTCGCCTCCTGGCAGCCGGTCGCGGAGCAGGGCGGGGTGGAGCTGCGGTCGGAGGGCGCGGCGGCCGTCACGGGCTGGGCGGACCCGGTGGCGCTGTCCAGCGCGCTGGACGCGGTCGTCGACAACGCCGTGAAGTTCACCCCGGAGGGCGGTCGGGTGACCGTCGAGGCGGCGGCGCGCGGCGCGCACGTGACGGTGGACGTCGCGGACGGCGGGCCGGGGCTGACGGAGGAGGAGCTGGCGCGGGTCGGCGACCGGTTCTGGCGCAGCAGCCGGCACCAGAACGTCTCGGGCTCGGGTCTCGGCCTGTCCATCACGCGCGCGCTGCTCGCGGCGGGCGGCGGCCGGGTGTCCTTCGCGCCGAACAGCCCGCACGGCCTGCGCGTCACCCTCACCGTGCCGCGCGACGGGCCCCCCGTACCGCCCGGGGACGCGGAGTCCCCGGCGCGGTGACGGAGGGCCCGTCGGCCGTTCCGGCGGGCGCCGTCAGCGCGCCGGGGTGAGCCGCAGCGTGAGGATCTGGAACGGGCGCAGCACGACGCCCACCGCCCCGTCCGCCGCCGGTTCCGGTACGGCGGCGGTGTCCTCCAGCGGGCGTTCCAGCAGGTCCACCACGGCCGCCGAGGCCAGCTCGAAGCCCGCGGTGACGGTCGTACGGGCGCGGCTGCCGCGCGACTCGTAGAGCCGTACGATCACGTCGCCGCCGCGGTCCTCCGCCAGCTTGACCGCTTCCGCGACGACCTGGTCGCCGGCCACGGAGACGAGCGGCGCGACGGGGTCGCCGCCGCCGGTCACGGCGCGTTCCGGCAGGTTGATCCAGTGGCCCTCGCGGACGGCGTCGCCGACGGTCGCGCCCGGCACCAGGGCGTAGCGCAGCCGGTGCGTGCCCTGGTCGGTCTCCGGGTCCGGGTAGCGGGGGGCGCGCAGCAGGGACAGCCGGACGGTGGTGGTCTGGCCGCCGTCGGGGCGTACGTCGCGGGTGACGTCGTGCCCGTACGTCGAGTCGTTGACGACGGCGACGCCCCAGTCCGGTTCCTCGACGTGGAGCCAGCGGTGCGCGCAGATCTCGAACTTGGCGGCGTCCCACGACGTGTTCGTGTGCGTCGCCCGGAACACGTGCCCGAACTGCGTCTCCGACGCGGACCGTTCGGCCTTCACGTCCAGCGGGAAGGCCGCCTTGAGGAACTTCTCGCTCTCCTGCCAGTCGACCTCCGTGTCCAGGTCCAGCGCGCGGGCGCCCGCGCGCAGCGTCAGCCGCTGCACGACGGACGACGCGCCGAACGTACGGGTGGCCCGTACGGTCACCGCGTCCGGCCCGTCGGCGGTCAGCGCGACCTCGTCGGCGTCGGTCAGGTCGGTGACGCTGTGCCGGTAGAACGCGTCGACGTCCCAGGCGTCCCAGTGGTTGGGGAAGTCCGGGTGCACCTGGAGGAGGTTCGCGGCGTGCCCCGGCGCGACGGACTCGCGGTCGCCCGCCAGGTCGTACGCGGACACCACCAGGCCGCGCGCGTCGACCTCCACCCGCAGCAGACCGTTGGTGAGGACCCAGCCGCCGCCGTCCCGGTCGGTGACCGTCACGGCGGTGTCGTCCGCGCGGGGGGACCGTACGGCCGCGCCTCCGCCCGGGACGCCGCCGCGGGCGTGCGGCGCGCCGTTGAACACGACCTCCGTGTCGCCCTCGCCCGCCAGCGCGCGCTGGGCGGAGTCGATGACGTCCTCCAGCTCGGCGCGTACGCGGGCGTACGTCTCGCGCGCCTCGCGGTGCACCCAGGCGATCGACGAGCCCGGCAGGATGTCGTGGAACTGGTGCAGCAGCACCGTCTTCCACAGCTCCTCCAGCCGCTCGTACGGGTACGCGTGACCCGCGACCCGTACCGCCGCGGTCGCCGCCCACAGCTCCGCCTCGCGCAGCAGGGACTCGCTGTGCCGGTTGCCCTGCTTGGTCTTGGCCTGCGAGGTGTACGTGCCGCGGTGCAGCTCCAGGTACAACTCCCCGGCCCACACGGGCGCGTCCGGGTACTCCGCGTGCGCCTTCTCGAAGAACTCCGACGGCTTCTCCACCGTCACCCGCGGCGACCCCTCCAGGTCGCGCAGCCGCTCCGCGCGCGCCAGCATCTCGCGGGTGGAGCCGCCGCCCCCGTCACCGTGCCCGAAGGGCGCGAGGGAGCGCGAACCGGCGCCCTTGTCGCGGTAGTTGCGCGCGGCGTGCGCCATCTCCCGGCCGCTCAGGTCGGAGTTGTACGTGTCCACCGGCGGGAAGTGCGTGAACACCCGGGTGCCGTCGATGCCCTCCCACCAGAACGTGTGGTGCGGGAACGCGTTCGTCTGGCTCCAGGAGATCTTCTGCGTCAGGAACCACTTCGCGCCCGCCAGCGTCACGATCTGCGGCATCGCCGCCGTGTAGCCGAAGGTGTCCGGCAGCCACACCTCCCTGGTGTCGATCCCGAACTCGTCCAGGAAGAACTTCTTCCCGTAGAGGAACTGCCGGGCCATGGCCTCGCCGCCGACCATGTTCGTGTCCGACTCGACCCACATGCCGCCCACGGGCACGAACTGCCCGTCCGCGACCTTCCGCTTGACCTTGGCGTACACCTCCGGCCGGTGCTCCTTGATCCACGCCAGCTGCTGCGCCTGCGACATGGCGAACACGAACTCCGGATGGTCGTCCATCAGGTTCACCATGTTCGACGCGGTGCGCGCGACCTTCCGTACGGTCTCCCGCAGCGGCCACAGCCACGCCGAGTCGATGTGCGCGTGCCCGACCGCGCTGATCCTGTGCGCGGACGCGCGCGCGGGCGCCGACAGCACCCCGGTCAGGCAGGCGCGGGCCGCCGCGGCGCTGCCCGGGACGTCGCCCAGGTCGACGGCGTCCAGGGCGCGTTCGACGGCGCGCAGCAGCTCCCAGCGGCGCGCGTCCTCCAGCGGCAGCTCCCGCATCAGCCCGTCCGCGACCTCCAGGTCCTGGACCAGCTCCCAGACCTCCGTCTCGAAGACGGCCAGGTCCATGCGGCCCAGCCGGTAGAGCGGCCGGTCGTGGGCGGTGAGCCGGTCGCCCTGGTAGGTGGGCGTCTGCGGGGTGTTGAGGATCGGGTTGGCGGCGGCCTCGACGTACAGCTCCACCGTCTCGCCGCCGGTGGCGGGCCGCGCGATCCGCACCCAGTCGTTGCGCGGGTTGAGGGCCTTCACCGCCTCGCCGTCCGCGCGGTAGACGAGCCCCTCGCACTGGAAGCCGGGCATGTTCCGGTCGAAGCCCAGGTCGAGCACGGCCTCCACGGTGCGGCCCGCCCACTCGGCGGGCACCTCGCCGGTCAGCCGGAACCACGTCGTGCCCCAGGCCGGACCCCACTCCTCCCCGGCCGCGCCGGGCCCGTACGTCGCGGCGAGGCCCTCGGCCACGGGTACGGGCTCGCCGGGCGCCTCCCAGCGCTCGACGGTGAGCGGCACGGCGGAGCCGTGGACCGCGGGGCGTACGCGCTCGTCCAGGACGCGGCGCAGCCGGTCTTCGACAATGCTGTGGTCGTCGTGCATCTCGGCGACTCCCTCGGTGGGCGACTCGGAGGACCTCCGACATCGATATCACCCCCTCCGACCGGGCGTCTTCCCCGCAGGGCAGGTTGTTTGCCGGTACCCGCGTCCCGTGCACACGGGGTCGCCCGCCGGTCACCGGAGGGTCATCCGGCGGGCAGGCGGCGGGGCGGGCGTACGTACGGGCGCGGGCGTACGGTTCAGGGCTTGACGGCGCGGTAGTAGCGCTCCGCCCCGGTGTGCAGCGGCAGCGGGTCGGTGTAGATCGCCGTGCGCAGGTCGACCTTCTGGGCGGCGTGCACCTCGTTGCCGATCTGGTCCCGGCTGTTGATCAGCGAGCGCGTCACCGCCTCCGCGACCTCAGGGTCCGTACGGTCCGTGGTGACCAGCAGGTTCGACACCGCGACGGTGTCCACGGGCTCGCCCTGCTGCACGTCCGGGTACGCGTCGGCGGGCATCACCGCCGGGCGGTAGTACCGCGTCTCGGGCTCCATGCGCTGCAACCTCGGTACGAGGTCGCCCAGTTGCACGAGCCGGATGCGGGTGTGCCGGGCCAGCTGCTCGATCGCCGACGTGGGCAGCCCGCCGGTCCACAGGAACGCGTCCAGCTCGCCCTTCGCCAGCAGGGACGGCATCCGGTCGATGCCGATCGCCTCCTCGCGCAGGTCCCGTTCGCGGTCCAGCCCGGCGGCCCTGAGCAGCCGCCCCGCCACCAGGTTCACGCCGGAGCGGGCCTCGCCCGTGCCGACGCGCAGCCCGCGCAGGTCGCGCGCGCTGCGTACGGGGGAGTCGGCGGGGACGACGAGCTGCACGTAGTCGTCGTACAGCCGCGCGCACGCCGACAGGCGCTCCGCGCCCTCGCCGCCGCTGTCGAGGTAGTCGGCGACGGCGTCGGACTGGGCGATGGTGAAGTCGGCCTTGCCGGAGACCAGCATCTCGATGTTCTCGACGGAGCCCTCGCTGGCCCGCAGCCCCAGGTCGAGGTCCGGCGCGTCCCGGCCGAGGCGCTGCTGGAGGAGGGTGCCGTAGCGCGCGTAGACGCCCGTGGGCACGCCCGTCGCGAAGGTGACGTTCCCGCTGGGCGCCGGATCGGACGACGGCAGCAGCCACCACAGCAGCAGCCCCAGCACCACCGCGACGGCGCCCGCCGCCCGTACCGCGCGCCGGCGTACGAGCGCGCGCGCACCGCGTACGGCGCCGGAGCCGTACGGGACTTCGGGTCGGACCATGCGCACGATCCTGCCAGTCCCGGCGCGGAACGGGCAGCCGTCAGCGGCACAAGGGCGCGCACGGGCGTGTGCCGGAACGGTGCGACTCGGCGCGTGTGCGGGGCGGCGCGGAGGCGCCGGGTGAGAAGCGTGACGGGGTACGGGAGTTGCCCGTGGTGTCGTTGTTGCCCGTGTGGGTGACACCGGGGGTGGCCGGAACCAGCGGGTGGTTCGTATGACTGTTTCCGCCGCCCGGATGGCGCCGCCGACCAGGGGTAAGGCTGAGCGCGCCCACGGCGGGCGGGGCCGGGCGCGGTCCCGCCCGCCGCCGCGGGACGCACCCGCGGACGTACCGAGGAAAGGCCGGGCACGTGACACAGCCCTTCGTACTGCCGGACTTCTACACCCCGTACCCCGCCCGGCTGAACCCGCACACCGACGGGGCGCGGACGCACTCGCGCGACTGGGCGCGGTCGATGGGCATGCTGGAGGGCTCAGGCGTCTGGGAGCAGGACGACCTCGACGCGCACGACTACGCGCTGCTGTGCGGCTACACCCACCCCGACGCGTCCGGCCCCGACCTGTCGCTGGTCACCGACTGGTACGTGTGGGTCTTCTTCTTCGACGACCACTTCCTGGAGGTCTTCAAGAAGCCGCAGGACCGCGACGGCGCGCGCGCCTACCTCGCGCGCCTCCCCGCGTTCATGCCGACGGACCCGGACGCGGCCGTCCCCCGGCCCGCCAACCCCGTCGAGGCGGGACTCGCGGACCTGTGGGCCCGTACGGTGCCCGCGATGTCCGCCGACTGGCGGGCGCGCTTCGCGGAGAGCACCCGCAACCTGCTGAACGAGTCGCTGTGGGAGCTGGCCAACATCCACCAGCGCCGCGTCGCCAACCCCGTCGAGTACCTGGAGATGCGCCGCAAGGTCGGCGGCGCCCCCTGGTCCGCAGGCCTGGTGGAGTACGCGGCGCGGGCCGAGGTGCCGTCGGCGGTCGCCGGGTCGCGGCCGCTGCGGGTGCTGCTGGACAGCTTCGCGGACGCCGTGCACCTGCGGAACGACCTGTTCTCGTACCAGCGGGAGACCGAGGAGGAGGGCGAACTCGCCAACTGCGTCCTGGTCCTGGAGACCTTCCTCGGCTGCACCACCCAGGAGGCGGCCGAATCCGTCAACGACCTGTTGACCTCACGGCTCCAGCAGTTCGAGCACACGGCGGCCACCGAACTGGCGCCGCTGTTCGCCGCGACCGGGCTCGACGCGGCGTCGTGCGCGGCGGTCGCGGCGTACGTGAAGGGGCTCCAGGACTGGCAGGCGGGCGGGCACGAGTGGCACACCCGGTCCAGCCGCTACATGAACGGCCACGGGACGCCGGAAGGTCCGGGCGGCGCCCCGGACTCCGGCGCGGAATCGGCGTCCGCGCGCGCGGACGCCGATTCCGCGCGGAGGGACGCCGTTTCCGCGGACCCCACCCCGGCGCACCCCGCCCCGCTCGACCCCGCCCCGCTCGACCTCGCCCCGACCGGCCTCGGCACGGCCGCCGCCGCTCTCGCCGCCACCGTACGGACGGCCGCCCCCGGCACCGTTCCGACCACCGCGCGCGCGGAGACCGCCCGCGCGCGCCGTTTCCGGCACGTGCCGTACCGCCGCGTCGGCCCGTCCCCGCTGCCGCCGATCGACGTCCCGTTCACCGCCCGCCTCAGCCCGCACCTGGACACCGCCCGCGACCACGTCGTCGAGTGGGCGCACCGTACGGGCATCCTGGAGCCGCAGCCCGGTGTCCCCGGCTCGCACGTGTGGGACGAGCCGCTGCTGCGGGACATCGACCTCCCCCTGTGCGCCGCCGGCATCCACCCCGACGCCACCCCCGCCCAACTCGACCTCACCTCCGCCTGGCTGGCCTGGGGCACGTACGGCGACGACTACTACCCGGCGGTCTTCGGCCGGGGCCGCGACCTCGCCGGAGCCCACCTGTGCACGGAACGCCTGTCCGCGTTCATGCCGCTGGAGTCCGCGCACACGCCCGTCCCCACCAGCGCGCTGGAACGGGGCCTGGCGGACCTGTGGGCGCGTACGGCCGGGCCGATGGACCCGGCGTCGCGCCGGGCGTTCCGCGGGGCGGTCGAGCGGATGGCGCACAGCTGGCTGTGGGAGCTGGCCAACCAGGCGCAGAACCGCGTCCCGGACCCGGTCGACTACCTGGAGATGCGGCGGCTGACCTTCGGCTCGGACCTCACCATGAGCCTGTGCCGCCTCGCGCACGCCGACCGGCTGCCACCCGCGCTCCACGCCACCCGCCCGATGCGTTCCCTGGAGGACTCCGCGGCGGACTTCGCCGCGCTGCTCAACGACCTCTTCTCGTACCAGAAGGAGATCGAGTTCGAGGGCGAGCTGCACAACGGCGTCCTGGTGGTGCAGGACTTCTTCGACTGCGACCAGCCGACGGCCGTGTCCGTGGTCGGTGACCTGATGCGTTCCCGGATGCGGCAGTTCCAGCACGTCGTCGCGAACGAACTGCCGCTGCTGCACGAGGAGTTCCAGCTCGACGCCGCGGCGCGCGCGGCCCTCGACGACTACGTGCGGGACCTGGAGAACTGGCTCTCCGGCATCCTCGTCTGGCACCGGGACTGCCGCCGCTACCGCGAGGAGGACCTGCGCCGCCACGCCGCCTCCCCGCCCGGCGCCCCACGGCGCCCGTGGACGCCCCCGCGCCCCGGCGGGCTCGGCACCTCGGCCGCCGGGCTGGCGCGCACGGCGGCGGGCGCGACCGGCGCGCGCTGAGCGGCGGGGGAGGGGGCCGGAGCGGCCCGTACGCGCGCACGCGTACGGGAGGGCGCACGCGGGTCGGGCGCCCTCCCCGCGAGCGCCTACCCTGGGGGGCATGACCGCGCAGGACACCCAGACACGAAGCTACGAGATCCGCACGTTCGGCTGCCAGATGAACGTCCACGACAGCGAGCGCATGGCGGGCCTGCTGGAGGACGCCGGATACGTGCGCGCGCCCGCGGACGCCGACGGCGCCGACGTGGTGGTGTTCAACACCTGCGCGGTGCGCGAGAACGCGGACAACAGGCTGTACGGCAACCTCGGCCAGCTCGTGCCGAAGAAGGCCGCCCGGCCCGGCATGCAGATCGCCGTGGGCGGCTGCCTGGCGCAGAAGGACCGCGACACGATCACGCGGAAGGCGCCGTGGGTCGACGTCGTCTTCGGCACCCACAACGTCGGCAAGCTCCCCGTACTGCTGGAGCGCGCCCGGGTGGAGAACGAGGCGCAGGTCGAGATCGCGGAGTCCCTGGAGGCGTTCCCCTCGACGCTGCCGACGCGGCGCGAGAGCGCGTACGCCGCGTGGGTCTCGGTCTCCGTCGGCTGCAACAACACCTGCACCTTCTGCATCGTCCCGCAGCTGCGCGGCAAGGAGAAGGACCGCCGTCCCGGCGACATCCTCGCGGAGGTGGAGGCCCTCGTCGACGAGGGCGTCAGCGAGATCACCCTGCTCGGACAGAACGTCAACGCGTACGGCAGCGACATCGGCGACCGCGAGGCGTTCGGCAAGCTGCTGCGCGCGTGTGGCCGGATCGACGGGCTGGAGCGCGTCCGCTTCACCTCCCCGCACCCGCGCGACTTCACGGACGACGTGATCGCGGCGATGGCCGAGACGCCGAACGTGATGCCGCAGCTCCACATGCCGCTCCAGTCCGGCTCGTCACGGCTGCTGAAGGCGATGCGCCGCTCGTACCGGCAGGAGCGCTACCTCGACATCATCGAGAAGGTCCGCGCCGCGATGCCCGAGGCCGCGATCTCCACCGACATCATCGTGGGCTTCCCCGGCGAGACCGAGGAGGACTTCCAGGAGACGCTGCACGTGGTGCGCGAGGCGCGCTTCGCGCAGGCGTTCACCTTCCAGTACAGCAAGCGCCCGGGGACGCCCGCCGCCGAGATGGACGGGCAGGTGCCGAAGGCCGTCGTGCAGGAGCGCTACGAGCGGCTGGTGGAGCTCCAGGAGGAGATCTCCTGGGCGGAGAACAAGCGGCAGCTCGGCCGCACCCTGGAGGTCATGGTCGCGGAGGGCGAGGGGCGCAAGGACGGCGCCACGCGCCGCCTGTCGGGCCGCGCGCCCGACAACCGCCTCGTGCACTTCGCCGCGGACGGCCTGTCCGTACGCCCCGGCGACCTCGCCACGGTCGAGATCACGTACGCCGCCCCGCACCACCTCCTCGCCGAGGGCCCGGCCCGCGCCGTGCGGCGTACGCGCGCGGGCGACGCCTGGGAGCGCCGCAACGCCGCGCCGCAGCCCGCGCCGGGCGTGCTGCTCGGGCTGCCGACCGTGGGCGTGCCGACGGCGGAGCCCGCGGCGTCGGGCACGGGCGGCGGCTGCACGGCCTGCTAGGCGGTGTCCGCCGGAGCCCCGGTTCCGGCGCCGTACGGTCGACCCCTCCGCCTCGCCATCGCCTAAGCTGCGCGCCATGCTTGTCGCCGCGGCCGTGTGCCCCTGCCCGCCCCTGCTGGTGCCCGAGGTGTCCGGTGCGGCCGCCCCCGAGACGGACGGCGCCCGCGCGGCCTGCTTCGACGCGATCGGCGTCCTGGCCGCGGCGCGGCCGGACCGGCTGGTCGTCGTCGGCCCCGCCGAGCGGTCCGGGCGCGGCCGCCACCCGCAGGGCGCGCCGGGCTCGTTCCGCGGCTACGGCGTACCCCTCGACGTGACCCTGGGCGGGGGCGAACCCGCCGCCGACGCGCACGAGTTGCCGCCGTCGCTGGCGGTCGCCGCCTGGCTGCTGGAACGTACGGGCTGGGGTGCCGCGCCGGTCGAGGGGCTCGGCGTGGGCGAGCCGCTGACGCGCGACCGCTGCGTGGCCGCCGGGCGTGAACTGGCCGCGGGGGAGGGCCGGTCGGCGCTCCTGGTGATGGGCGACGGCAGCGCGTGCCGCACGCTGAAGGCGCCCGGGTACTTCGACGAGCGCGCCGCCGCCTTCGACGCCGAGGCCGCCCGCGCGCTGGGCGCCGCCGACCTGCCGGGGCTGCTCGCGCTGGACGACGAGCTGGCGTACGAGCTGAAGGCCGCCGGCCGCGCCTGCTGGCAGGTGCTCGCGGGGGCGGCGGAGGGCGCGGGCCTCAGCGGCCGCCTGCTGTACGACGAGGCGCCGTACGGCGTCGGCTACCTGGTGGCGAGCTGGTCGTGACGGAGGGCGCGACGGCCGCGGCGACGCGCGGGTGCGGCCGTACGGACCCGGGCCCGTAGGGCCGCACCCGGCGGGCGTGCGCGGGTGCGCGAGCCGTCAGGCGGCGCCGCCGCCGTGCCGGTCGTCGCCCATGCGGTCGATGCCGTCCTTGGCCTTGTCCGTGCCGGAGCGGATCTTGTCGGAGTGCTTTCCGCCGGTCCTGCGGTCGAGGGTGTCGGCGCCCTTGTCGATGCCCTGGCCGACCTTGTCGCCGTGCTGTCCGAGCATGCCCTTGACCTTGTCCATGAAGCCCATGATCGCGGTCACCTTCCGTTGAGCGGCTGTGTGCGGGCGTTCCGTCGCCGCGCCGGTCCGCCGTCCCGCCCGCGGGGAGCGAGCCGCGACCGTAAAGGGGATGAAACGCCCATATCCACTGAAGACCATACCCGGAGCCGGGGGATTCCGTCCTGCCCGTACCCCGGTCCCGGTGATCCGCCCGGGGCCCGGCGGCCACCCGCGCCGTTTGCGACAATCACGCCCGTGACAGTCCCCGTATCCGCCTCCCGGCGCACTCCCCAGGTCATCGCGGTCGTCGGCCCCACCGCGGCCGGCAAGTCCGATCTGGCCGTCGGCCTCGCCCGGCACCTGGGCGGTGAGATCGTCAACGCGGACTCGATGCAGCTGTACGCGGGCATGGACATCGGCACCGCCAAACTGACCCCCGCGGAACGCCGGGGCGTACCCCACCACCTGCTGGACGTCTGGGACGTCACCGTCGCCGCCAACGTGGCCGACTACCAGCGGCTCGCCCGCGCCGAGATCGACCGACTGCTCGCCGCGGGCCGGGTGCCGGTGCTCGTCGGCGGCTCCGGGCTGTACGTGCGGGCGGCCCTCGACGTGATGGAGTTCCCCGGCACGGACCCCGCCGTACGCGCCCGCCTGGAGGCCGAGTTGGCCGACCGCGGACCCGGCGTCCTGCACGCCCGCCTCGGCGTCACCGACCCGGACGCCGCGCGCGCCATCCTCCCCAGCAACGGCCGCCGCCTCGTACGCGCCCTGGAGGTCATCGAGATCACCGGGCGGCCCTTCACCGCCCACCTCCCCGGGCACGAGGCCGTCTACGACACCCTCCAGATCGGCGTCGACGTCGCCCGCCCCGAACTGGACGCGCGGATCACCGACCGGGTCGACCGCATGTGGGAGGCCGGACTCGTCGACGAGGTGCGCGCGCTGGAGGCGGCAGGGCTGCGCGAGGGCCGTACGGCCTCCCGGGCTCTCGGCTACCAGCAGGTGCTCGCCGCCCTGGCCGGGGAGTGCGCGGAGGACGCGGCGCGGGCCGAGACGGTGCGCGCCACGAAGCGGTTCGCGCGGCGCCAGGACTCCTGGTTCCGCCGGGACCCGCGCGTCCACTGGCTCGGCGGCGGAGCCGCCGACAGGGCGGAACTCACGTCGAGCGCCCTCGCGTTGCTCGAACGAGCGGTCACAGCCTGATCACGTCATGGCATCGGGACCGCTCGGGCGCCGATCGGGGGTGCTCCTACGTGCCATCATCAACCATCGTTCGAGCCGAGCAGCCGGAGTGGGGAGGGCGCGTGGCGATGGAGGCCAGCCCTCGCGACAACGAAGAGTCCCGGGTCGACTACATCCCGGACCTGGACGGGATACGCGGGGCTCTCGACGACGACCTGGTCGTGGTGGACGCCCCCGACGGCCCACCGGCCGAGCCGCTGGAGCCGCACGAGTTGCGGCCGCAGCGCCGCCTGCGGCTCTGGCAGTTGGCGCCGATCGTGGTGCTGAGCGCGCTGGGTTCACTGATGTTCGCGTTCCCGCTGGCCTTCGAGCCGGGTGCCAGCTCCGGCGCCGTCGTCTCCATGCTCGGCCTGCTGATCTGCTCCTGCGCCGCCGGCTGGGGCGTCATGGCCGCCCGCCGTGTCGGCCACACCTGGCCCGGCCTGCCCTCGCCAGGCTCCGGCAAGCGCGCCGACTGGCGCGTGGTGCTGCTGTACGCGGCCGTGGTCGGCACCGTCGCCGTCCTCGCCGTCTGGCGCGTCGCCCGGCTCGGCTGAGCGCGCCCCGGGCACGTACGCCCGGTCCCGTACGATCGACCGTGTGGACAACGCGCGGCCCGTGCCGTTCCTCAAGGGACACGGCACCGAGAACGACTTCGTGATCATCCCCGACCCCGAGGGTCGGTTCGAGCTGTCCAAGGACGCCGTGGCGCGGCTCTGCGACCGCCGCGCGGGCGTCGGCGGCGACGGCCTGCTGCGCGTCGTGCGCTCCGCCCGGCACCCCGAGGCGCGGGCGATGGCGGGCGACGCCGAGTGGTTCATGGACTACCGCAACAGCGACGGCAGCATCGCCGAGATGTGCGGCAACGGCGTACGGGTCTTCGCCCGCCACCTCGTCCGCGCGGGCCTCGCCCCGGCCGGTGAGCTGGCCGTCGCCACCCGCGCCGGGCTCCGCCGCGTACGGCTGGACGCCGACGGTGGCGGCGTCACCGTCGGCATGGGCCGGGCGGAGCTGCCGGAGGGCGAGGTCACCGTGACGGTCGGCGGCCGCAGCTGGGCGGCGCGGCACGTGAACGTCGGGAACCCGCACGCCGTCGCCTTCGTCGACGACCTCGCGGAGGCGGGTCCGCTGCGCGAGACGCCGCTCGTCGCGCCCGGTTCCGCCTACCCGCGGGGTGTGAACGTCGAGTTCGTGGTCGACCGTGGGCCGCGGCACGTGGCGCTGAGGGTGTACGAGCGGGGGTCCGGGGAGACGCGTTCCTGCGGTACGGGCGCCTGCGCCGTGATGGTCGCCGCCGCGCGCCGGGACGGCGCCGACCCCACCGCTGACGGCACCCCCGTGACGTACACGGTGGACGTGCCCGGCGGTCGGCTCGTCATCAGCGAAGGCGTGGACGGCGGCATCGAGATGACGGGTCCCGCCGTGATCGTCGCGGAGGGCACGCTCGACGGGACCCTGCTCGCGGGCTGATCCGCCGCGCACGGAACGGTGCTTCGGGGGGACCGGCGCCACGGGTCACGGTTTGCGCGCTCTTTCCACTCACGCGTATAACGAACCTCGCTCGATTGGGTGATCCGTGCCACCCCGGGCGAGAGCCGGTGAACGGCTCGTGGTGGGCTCGGTAGCATCACACCACCGGACGCGGGGTGTTACACGAGCGGGAGGTGCCATGGGCGCGGTACGAAACCTTCGAAAGCTCAGCCGGGCCGCCCTGCTCAGGCCGTCCCCGCGCGGTGCGCTGCCGGACGCCATCGAGCACGTGGCCCAGGCCCATCGGGCCCATCACCCCGGCGCCGACCTGGACATGCTGCGCCGCGCGTACCTCCTCGCGGAGTCCTCCCACCGCGGCCAGATGCGCAAGAGCGGCGAGCCGTACATCACGCACCCGCTCGCGGTGACGCTGATCCTCGCCCAACTCGGCGCCGAGCAGACCACGTTGACCGCCTCACTGCTGCACGACACGGTCGAGGACACCGATGTCACGCTGGCGCAGGTGCGCGCCGAGTTCGGCGACGAGGTGTGCCATCTCGTGGACGGTGTCACGAAGTTGGAGAAGGTCGACTACGGCGCGGCGGCCGAGCCGGAGACCTTCCGGAAGATGCTCGTGGCCACCGGCAGCGACGTCCGCGTGATGTCCATTAAGCTGGCGGACCGGTTGCACAACATGCGGACGCTCGGCGTGATGCGCCCCGAGAAGCAGGTACGCATCGCCAAGGTCACCAGCGACGTGCTCATCCCGCTCGCGGAACGGCTCGGCGTGCAGGCGCTCAAACGGGAGCTGGAGGACCTGGTCTTCGCGATCCTCCTGCCCGAGGAGCACGCCCGTACGCAGGAGTTGATCCGCGCGCACACCGCGCAGCCCGACCCGCTGACCCAGGTCGCGGCGAGAGTGCGCGAGGTGCTGCGCGAGGCGGCGATCGACGCGCAGGTGCTGATCCGGCCGCGCCACCTGGTCTCGCTGCACCGGCTGCGGAAGAAGCGCGGCGAGCTGGGCCCCTGCGACTTCGGGCGGCTGATGATCCTCGTCGCCGAGGACGCCGACTGCTACGCGGCCCTCGGTGAACTGCACACCTGCTTCGTACCGGTGATGTCCGAGTTCAAGGACTTCATCGCGGTGCCCAAGTTCAACCTCTACCAGTCGCTGCACACCGCCTTCGCGGACCAGGACGGCCGCGTGGCCGAAGTCCTCGTCCGTACGCGGCAGATGCACCAGGTGGCGGAGGCGGGCGTGATCACCCTCGGCGACCCGCACCCCGCCACCCCCGCGGACGCCGAGGCGGAGGCGGCCGCCGGGGACGGCGAACGCGTCGACCCGACCCGGCCCGGCTGGCTCTCCCGGCTGCTGGAGTGGCAGAGCCGCACCGCGGACCCGGACACGTTCTGGAGCGAGCTGAGGGACGAGCTGGCCGAGGACCGCGAGATCACCGTGTACTGCGCGGAGCCCGGCACCGGCGCGAGCAGCGGCGCGCTGCCGCTGCCCGCGGGCGCCAGCTGCGTCGACGCCGCGTACGCGCTGCACGGCGAGGCCGCCCACCGCTGTATCGGCGCCCGTGTCAACGGGCGGCTGACCTCCCTCGCCACGGCGCTGCGCGACGCCGACACGGTGCAGCTGTTCCTCGCGCCCACCTCGGGCACCGCCGCGTACGCGCCCTCGCCGGAGTGGCTGGACCACGCGCGTACGCCCGCCGCCCGCATCTCCATCCGGAAGTGGCTGGCCGCGCACCCGCCGGTGGCCGCCGCCGACGCGGTGACGGTGCCGACGGAGACCCCGGCGGGACCCGTGCCGGAATCCGTACCGGAGCCCGTGACGGAAGCCACCGCCCCCGCCGCGCACGGCGCGACCGCGCCCCCCGGCGACAGCGTCTCCATCGTCACGCCGCACCCGCACGCCCCCGTACGCCTCGCGCGCTGCTGCACGCCCGTACCGCCCGACGCCGTCACCGGCTTCCCCGTACGGGGCGGAGCCGTGACCGTGCACCGCGACTCCTGCCAGGCGGTGGTGCGGATGGCCGCCGCCGGGCGCTCCTCCGTCTCCGTACGCTGGCGCAAGCTCCAGGCGGGCTGCCGCGTGACGCTCCGCGCGGAGGCGTTCGGGCGGCCCCGGCTCCTCGCCGACCTCACCGAGACCATTGCCTCCGAGGGCGCCGCCGTGGTCTCCGCGGACGTCGAACCGCCCTGCGAGCAGCGCGTACGGCACACGTACACGCTGCACCTGCCCGACGCCACGGGCCTCCCCGCCCTGATGCGCGCCATGCGCAAGGTGCCCGGCGTGTACGACGTGAGCCGCGCCGCGCACCGCGTGCCCATGGGGTCGACGGGCTGAGGCGGGGCGGGGCCGGTCGCGCGGCGCGGGCGGGGCTCGTCCGCGGGTGCGGAGCGTTCCGGGGCGGTAATTGCGGTGACGCGCGGGCCGCCCCGTGCCACCATCGTCGGCAGCGGCGGGGCCGCGCGGCGACCGGGAATCTTCCCGGGACCGGAAGCGTTCACCGCACAGCATCCCTTTTCCCACGGCGTAAGGACCCCATGACCCTCTCCTCTTCTTCCCTGCCGAACACCGGCCAGCGCCTCGCCGAGACGGACCGCCGAGCCGACGCCCTGATGGAAGAGGACGTGGCATGGAGCGACGACGTCGACGGCGGGCGCGACGGTGAGCAGTACGACCGCTCGGACCGCGCGGCGCTGCGCCGCGTGGCGGGACTCTCCACCGAGCTGCAGGACGTCACCGAGGTCGAGTACCGACAGCTCCGGCTGGAGCGCGTCGTGCTCGTCGGCGTCTGGACCTCCGGCACCGCGCAGGACGCCGACAACTCCCTCGCGGAGCTGGCGGCGCTGGCCGAGACCGCGGGCGCCGAGGTGCTCGACGGCGTGGTCCAGCGGCGCGACAAGCCCGACCCGGCGACGTACATCGGCTCCGGCAAGGCGCGCGAGCTGCGCGACCTGGTGCTGGAGTCCGGTGCCGACACCGTCGTCTGCGACGGTGAGCTGAGCCCCGGCCAGCTGATCCACCTGGAGGACGTCGTCAAGGTCAAGGTCGTGGACCGTACGGCCCTGATCCTCGACATCTTCGCGCAGCACGCCAAGTCCCGTGAGGGCAAGGCGCAGGTGGCGCTGGCGCAGATGCAGTACATGCTGCCGAGGCTGCGCGGCTGGGGCCAGTCGCTGTCCCGTCAGATGGGTGGTGGCGGTTCCGGTTCCGCGGGCGGCGGCATGGCCACCCGTGGTCCCGGTGAGACCAAGATCGAGACGGACCGGCGGCGCATCCGCGAGAAGATGGCGAAGATGCGCCGCGAGATCGCGGAGATGCAGACCAGCCGCGACATCCAGCGCCAGGACCGCAAGCGGAACAAGGTCCCGTCCGTCGCCATCGCCGGATACACCAACGCGGGCAAGTCCTCCCTGCTCAACAGGCTGACGGGCGCGGGAGTCCTGGTGGAGAACGCGCTGTTCGCCACCCTCGACCCCACGGTGCGCAAGGCGGAGACGCCGAGCGGACGGCTGTACACGCTGGTGGACACCGTCGGCTTCGTCCGGCACCTGCCGCACCACCTCGTGGAGGCGTTCCGGTCCACGATGGAGGAGGTCGCGGCCTCCGACCTGATCCTGCACGTCGTGGACGGCTCGCACCCCGCGCCGGAGGAGCAGCTGGCCGCGGTGCGGGAGGTGATCCGCGACGTGGGCGCCTCCGACGTGCCGGAGATCGTGGTGGTCAACAAGGCGGACGCCGCCGACCCGCTCGTCCTCCAGCGGCTGCTGCGCCAGGAGCGGCAGGCCCTGGTCGTCTCCGCGCGCACCGGCGCGGGCGTCGACGACCTGCTGGAGCTGCTGGACCAGGACCTGCCGCGGCCCGCCGTCGAGGTCGAGGCGCTGGTGCCGTACACGCAGGGCGGGCTGGTCTCCCGCGCGCACGCCGAGGGCGAGGTGGTCTCCGAGGAGCACACCGCGGAGGGCACGCTCCTCACGGCGCGCGTGCACGAGGCGCTCGCCGCGGAGCTGCGCGCGTACGCCCCGGCCGCCCGCGGCTGACCGGACGTACGAGAGGAGCCCGCCCCGGGCCGGGGCGGGCTCCTCTCGCGCGGTGTCGCCGCCGTACGGGCGTCAGCTCGTGCCCGCGTACTTCTCACTGATCGCGTCGAACACGCCCTTGGCCGCGGCCCCGAGGCGTGGCCCGGCGGCGTAGCTGACGTCGGGCCTGTTGATCAGGGAGTTGACCGACACCAGCCGCGCCTCGCCGTCCCGGCCCGAGGCGAAGACCCCGCCCCCGGACATGCCGCCGGTCATGGTGCAGCCGATGCGGTACATCGGCTCCTGCGTCGGGTCCAGCGTGTAGCGCCCCGGCCGGTCCGTGCACCGGAACATCCGCTCGCCCCCGTACGGCGCCTCCGCCGGGTAGCCGTACGAGCTGATGCCGGAGAAACGTTCGACCGGCGGCGCGTCGAAGTCGATCTCCACCGCCGTACCGACCGTCTCCTCCAGCGACTTGCCGGACTCCTGGTCGGTGCGGACCTTCAGCACGGCGAAGTCCTGCTGCGCGCCCCCGCCGCCGCTCGCGGCGCCCCGTTCCATCCAGTACGCGGTGGTCTGGATCCACTCCACCCACCAGTCCCGGTACGGGTGGACGTCGCCCCGCGGCGCGCCGTCGACCCGGGACTCGGGCAGCCCGCTGTTGTTGTAGGCGGGCACGAACATGACGTTCCGGAACCAGCCCTTGCCCTGACCGCCGTGCACGCAGTGGCCCGCGGTGGCGACGAGGTCGGACTTCCCGGGGTTGCCCGGGTCCTTCACCACCGTGCCGGAGCAGACCATGGGGCCGTCGGGGGTCTCCATGAAGATCTTCCCGGCGGGCGCCGCGTGCCGCGTGTACGGCGTCTTCACCGGCTCGGCCCGTACGGCGTCGGGTTCGCGGTCGGTGCTGCCCGCGGCGGTCTCCACGTCCGCCGTGACGGTGTTGTCGTTGCCTTCCGCTTCCCTCAGCCGCTCGGGCTTCCAGTGGTCGGGGAGGTACGGGTTGGCGAAGTCCTCGGCGTCGCGGAGCCACTGCTCCCGGTCCCAGTCCTTCCACCCGCCCTCCTTCCACTTGTCGAGGTCGCGGAGCGACGAGGGCAGGTCCTCGGGCAGCCGGTCGGTGACCTTCCCGCCGTCCTCGGCCGCACCGTCGGCGGAGGTGTCGGGCTTCGCCTCGGCGGAGGAGTCGCCCCCGTCGTCACCGCCGCACGCGGTGACGGTCAACGCCAGCGCCGAGGCGAGGGCCACGGCCGCGAGCGCGGGACGCCGTCGGCGCCCGGTCGTCGTACCTGACATGGCTCTGCGGTCCTCCCGCGCTTCAGTCCAGGCCGCCGACGGCGTCGAAGACGGCCTCGGCTTCCTTGCCCAGGGCCGCACCGGCGAGCCAGTCGTGGGTGACCGGGCCGATCGACGTGACGGAGAGCAGTTCCTCGCCGTCCGCGCTCAGCCAGGGGCCGCCGGAGGAACCGCCGGTCATGGTGCAGCCGATGCGGTACATCGTGGGCTGCGACGCGTCGAGCGACAGCCGACCGGGCTTGTCCTCGCAGGCGTACATCGTCTCGCCGGAGAACGGGGGCGCCGCCGGGTAGCCGCGCGCCGTAAGGCTCGCGACGTTCTTCACGCCAGGGGTGTCGAAGTTGACGGTGACCGCGTCGCCGACGGTCTCCTCCAGGCTCGTACCGCCGCCGTCCTCGGGCTTCACCTTCAGCACGGCGAAGTCCTGCGGGGCGCCGCTGCCACCCTGGGTGGCACCGTTCTGGATCCAGTGGTCGGTGGTGCGGGCGTGCTGCGCCCAGTAGACGCCGTGCGGGGCGACGTCCGACTTGGGCGCGCCCTCCAGTTCGGCCTGGCCGAGGCCCTCGCTGTTGAAGTGCGGCACGAACACGACGTTCCGGAACCAGCCCTTGCCCTTGCCGCCGTGCACGCAGTGTCCGGCGGTGGCGACGAGGTTGGACTTCCCGGGGTTCTTCGGGTCCTTGACGACGGCGCCGGAGCAGACCATGGAGCCCTCGGGGGTCTCCATGAAGATCTTGCCGACGGGGGGAGCCTGGCCGGTGTACGGGGTGGGCACCGCAGCCGCCTTCACCGGTTCCGGTACGGGGTCGGTGACGCCCTGGTCGATGTCGGACTCGTCGACGTCGCGTTCGGGCTCGTTGTCCTTCGCGTCGTCCATCCGGTCGGTGTTCCAGAAGTCCTCGATGATCGGGTTGACGAAGTCCTCCGCCTCGCGGAGCCACTTCTCCCGGTCCCAGTCCTTCCAGCCCCCGTCGCGCCAGTTCCTCAGGTCCTCGATGGCGGCGGGGAGGTCCTTCGGCAGCTCGTCGGGAAGGCCCAGTTCCTCCTTGAGGTCCTTGGGCACCTGCGTGGTCGACTCGCTCGGCTTCGCGTCCGCGTCGTCGTCCTCCGGACCGCACGCGGTCGCCGTCACCGCCAGCGCTGCCACGGCGGCGGCCGTGGCCAGCGCGCGCCGACGACGCACGGATCTGCCTATGGGTGACATGGATCGAACTCCCCCTGTGTGGATCAGCTGCTGTGAACCTGTCATACACCTCGGGCGAGGCGGCACCCCACTATGCCCGGCGAATGGGGGGACGGAAGGGACCGGGTCCACGGTTCCCGCCAAACTCCGGGCGCCCCCGGCCCGTTGGGGATGATCTTGTCACGGGCCGTGCTCCCTCGCCGCCGCCTTCGTTGGTACGTACGGGGGACAGCGGCCCGCTCGTCAGCGCGCCGAGTCGACAGCACCAGGAGGCTCCAGCAGTGAACGCGCGCTCCGGACCCGAGGGAACCGCCGCCGACGGCACGCTCCCGGTCCGCCCCCGCTCCGCGTACGCCCCCCGCGACGCGAGCGTCCCGGACGTGCCCCGCCCCTCGCCCCACGGCACCGGCCCGGGAGCGGGCACCGCCCCCGCGGCCCCCGCGCACCGTACGGACGTGCCCGACCCGCTGGAGGACGCCGACCCGGCCGTCGTCGCGGACGCCGCCGCGGCGGAGAACCTGCTGCGCTGCTGGGTCCGCGAGAGCGCGCTGCCGGGCCCGGAGGACGGCGCGCTGCGCGTACCGCTGCACGCCACCGGGACGACCCTGTGCGTGCCCGTACGCCACTGGTCGCCCACCGGCTGGCACCGGTTCGGGCCGCCGCTGCTGGACGGCGCGCCCCTGGACGCGGCGCCGCTCGACGCGGTGGCGCTGGCGGCCCTGCTCGGCCGGGAGGCGGCGTACGGCGCGGGCGGTACGGCGTACGGCGCGGGCAGCGGGAACGGGGGCGCGGGAGGCGCGGGACGCGCGGGCGCCGCGCTGGGCGAGGGGCACGCGCTCGTCGGCCGGGTGGCCGACTCCGTGCGGCGCACCGCCGAGTTCCTCACCGACCGGCGTGCGGCACCGGACGCGCCGCCGGAGGTCGACGCGTTCCTCGACGCCGAACAGGCCCTGCTCCTCGGCCACCCCCTGCACCCCACACCCAAGAGCCGCGAAGGGCTCTCCGAGACGGAGGCCCCCGCGTACTCGCCGGAGCTGCGCGGCTCGTTCCCGCTGCACTGGATGGCGGTCGACGCGTCGGTGCTCGCGACGGGCTCGGCCTGGTACGAGGACGGGGAGGCGCCGCCCGCCACCCCGTCGCCCGCCCCCGTACCCGCCGCCGACCTCACCGCCCGCCTCGCGGGTGACGACGTCGCCGCGCGCCTCCCCGACGGCGCGGCCCTGCTGCCGCTGCACCCCTGGCAGGCCCGCGAACTGCGGCACCGGCCCGCGGTGGCGCGGCTGTTGGCCGCCGGACTGCTGCGCGACCTCGGGCCGGGCGGCGCGCCGTGGTACCCCACGTCGTCCGTCCGTACGCTCCACCGGCCCGGCGCGCCCGCGATGGTGAAGCTGTCGCTCGGCCTGCGCATCACCAACTCCCGCCGGGAGAACCTCCGCAAGGAGCTGCTGCGCGGCGTCGAGGTGCACCGGCTGCTGCGCACCGGTCTCGGCGCCGACTGGCGGGCGGCCCACCCCGGGTTCGACATCGTGCGGGATCCGGCCTGGCTCGGGGTCGACGACCCGTACGGCGAGCCGGTGCCCGGTCTCGACACGGTACTGCGGCACAACCCCTTCGGCCCGGCCGACGACGCCGTCTGCCTCGCCTCGCTGACCTCGCCGCGGCCCTGGCCGGGCGGGCGCGCGAGGGAGTTGCGGTCCCGGCTCGCGGACCTGGTCGGGCGGCTGGCGGAACGTACGGGGCGGCCGCCGTACGAGGTGGCCGACGAGTGGTTCGCGCGCTACCTCGACGCCGTCGTCGCGCCCGTCCTCTGGCTGGACGCGCACGCGGGCATCGCCCTGGAGGCGCACCAGCAGAACACGCTGGTGCTGCTCGACTCCGACGGCTGGCCCCGCGGCGGTCGCTACCGCGACAACCAGGGCTACTACTTCCGCGCCTCCCACCGCGCCGCCCTCGACCGGCGGTTGCCGGGTGTGGGCGTCGCCAGCGACTCGTACGTCCCGGACGACGTCACCGACGAGCGCTTCGCGTACTACCTGGGGATCAACAACGTCCTCGGGCTCGTCGGCGCGTTCGGCTCCCAGGGGCTGGCCGACGAACGGCCGCTGCTCGCCGCCTTCCGGCGCTTCCTCGACGAGCACGCGCGCGGCGCCCCCGGCGCCCCCGTCTCGCCGCTGCCCGCGCTGCTGCTGGAGGCGCCGACGCTGCGCTGCAAGGCGAACCTGCTGACCCGGCTGAACGGGATGGACGAGCTGGTCGGGCCGGTCGACACCCAGTCCGTGTACGTACCCGTACGCAATCCCCTCAGCCGCTGACGATCCCCGCAGGAGGTCCCGCCATGGAGCAGCCCGCACCGACGCCGCGCCGGACCGCCACGGACCCCGACCACACCGACACCCTGCACCTCGAACTCCCCACCGGGCTCACGGGCCCCGGCCCCGTGCCGGCGCCGCCCGTGTTCGCCACCCCCGGTACCGCCGCACCCGGCACCGGCGTCGAGGCCGTCGTCGACCCGGTGCGGCCCCCAGGCCCCTCGCCGCTGGCCGGGCCCGACCTGCTGGACTCCGTGCCCGACTGGGGTCCCGCCGACACCCCGGTGGGGCTGCTCCAGCTGGTGCCCGTACGGCTCGCCCGCGACCTGCCGCTCCTCAGCGGCTGGATGAACGACCCCGTGGTGGCGCGGTTCTGGGAGCTGGCCGGACCCGACGAACGGACTGCCGAGCACGTACGCGCCCAACTCCACGGCGACGGCAGGAGCCTGCCCTGCCTCGGCGTCCTCGACGGCACCCCGATGAGCTACTGGGAGATCTACCGCGCCGACCTCGACCCCCTCGCCCGCCACTACCCCGCCCGCCCGCACGACACCGGTGTCCACGTCCTCGTCGGGGGAGCGGGCGACCGGGGGCGCGGCGTCGGCACGGCGTTGCTGCGGGCCGTCGCCGACCTGATCCTCGACCACCGGCCCGCCTGCCGCCGCGTCGTCGCGGAGCCCGACCTCCGGAACGTCCCGTCGCTGGCGGCGTTCCTCGCGGCGGGCTTCCGGCTCTCCGCCGAACTGGACCTGCCCGACAAGCGCGCCGCCCTGATGGTCCGCGACCGCGCCCTGCGCCACGCGCTCTGACCCGTACGCCCCCTGGACCACCCACGTCCGGAAACCCGTACGCAGCAAGCCTCCGGAAGCCCGTATCCCCGGAAACCGCACCACCTCTGGAACCGCACACCTCTGGAACCGACGACCTCGGACAAGGGAGAAACCCGGTGCACCAGTACCCCGCGCACTCCGCCGCCCTGCGGCTGCCCACCGGCCTCGACCAGGACACGTGGCCACCCGCCGCACGACGGCTCCTGGTCAAGATGCTCGCCGAGTTCGCGTACGAGGAGATCATCCGGCCCGAACCCGACGCGTCGGCGGGCCCCGACGCGTACCGGCTGCCCGTCCGCCCCGACCTCACCCTCCGCTTCCGCGCACGCCGGGGCGCGTACGGCCACTGGCGCATCGATCCGGCGTCGCTCACCCCGGCCTGCGACCCGTTCCGCTTCCTCGCCCTCGCACACGACGGGCTGCTCGGCCTCCGCGGTGACACCACCGGCCACCTCCTCCGCGAACTGACCGCGACGCTCACCGCCGACGCCCGGGTCGCCGCGCGCGCCCTGCCGGTGGCCGAGCTGGCCGACCTCGGGTACGCCGAGCTGGAGGGCCACATGGACGGCCACCCCTGGATCGTGGCCAACAAGGGGCGGCTCGGCTTCTCCGCCGACGACGCCGAGCACTGGTCCCCGGAGGCGCGCCGCCGCCACCGGCTGCCCTGGCTCGCCGTCCACCGCGACCTCGCCGTCTACCGCGGCGTGCCCGCCCTCTCGGACCCGGAGCGGCTGTACGCGCGGGAGCTGGACGCCGCGACCCGCGACCGTTACGCGGCGGTGCTGCGCGACCGGGGCCTCGACCCGGCGGACCACCTGCTGCTGCCCGTGCACCCCTGGCAGTGGGACGAGACGGTCGTGCCGCTGTTCGCCGCCGAGATCGCGCGGGGCGCCGTCGTACCGCTGCCCGCCGACCCCGACGAACGTCTCCCGCAGCAGTCGATCCGCACGTTCCTCAACACCACCCGCCCCGACCGGCACACCGTCAAGCTGCCGCTGTCGATCCTCAACACCCTCGTCTGGCGCGGCCTGCCCACCGAACGCACCCTCGCCGCGCCCGCCGTCACCTCCTGGGTGCGGGGGCTGTGCGACGGCGACCCGTTCCTGCGCGACGAGTGCCGGGTGATCCTGCTCGGGGAGGTCGCGTCCGTCACGGTGGCCCACCCCTCGTACGACGCGCTGCCGGGCGTCCCGTACCAGTACCGCGAGCTGCTCGGCTGCGTCTGGCGCGAGCCGCTGGCGCCGCGGCTCGCGCCGGGGGAGCGGGCCCGTACGCTCGCGTCGCTGCTGCACACCGACCCCGACGGGCGGTCGTTCGCCGCCGAACTGGTCGCGCGGAGCGGGCTGGAGCCGGGGGTGTGGCTCCGGCACCTGTTCGCCGCGCTGCTGCCGCCGCTGCTGCGCTTCCTCTACCGCTACGGCACCGTCTTCTCACCGCACGGCGAGAACGCGATCGTCGTCTTCGACGAGCAGGACGTCCCCGTACGGCTGGCGATCAAGGACTTCGTCGACGACGTCAACGTCAGCGCGGTGCGGCTGCCCGAGCAGGAACCGATGCCCGCGGACGTACGGGCCGTGCTGCTCACCGAGGAACCGGGCTTCCTGCCGCAGTTCATCCACTCCGGGCTGTTCGTCGGGGTGCTGCGCTACCTGGCGCCGCTGTGCGAGGAGCAACTCGGCTTCGCCGAGGCGGACTTCTGGCCGCTCGTACGCGCCGAGATCATCCGCCACCAGGAGCGGTTCCCCGAACTCAAGGACCGCTACAACCTGTTCGACCTGCTGACGCCCCGGATTGCCCGGCTCTGCCTCAACCGCAACCGGCTCCACCTCGACGGCTACCGCGACCGCGCCGAACGCCCGCACGCCGCCGTCCACGGCACCGTGCCCAACCCGCTGCACGGGGCGTGAACGGCGGTGCGGCGCGCGGGCGTACGGCACGGGGCGGTGGCGCGCGTGGGCGTACCGCACGCCGGGGCGCGGGAGTCGGCCGTACGGGAGCGGGGCGTGCGCTGGTCGGGCGTACGAGGTGCGGGCGTGCGGCGGTGCCCGTGGGCGTCGTCGTACCCCGCCGAACCGACGCGGCATCCGCTGTCAGTGGCGCGACGTAGGGTATGTGACCTATGAGCCAGCCCGCCCTCACCGACCTCCTCCACACCGCCGTCACCGCAGTCGGGGGCACCGAGCGCCCCGGCCAGGTGGCCATGGCGGAAGCCGTCGCGGAAGCCCTGGACGACGGCACCCACCTGCTCATCCAGGCGGGCACCGGCACCGGCAAGTCCCTCGGTTACCTGGTGCCGTCGATCGCGCACGGCGAGCGCGTCGTCGTCGCGACGGCGACCCTCGCGCTGCAACGGCAGCTCGTCGAGCGCGACCTGCCGCGCACGGTGGACGCGCTCCATCCGCAGCTGCGGCGCAAGCCGGAGTTCGCCATGCTCAAGGGCAGATCGAACTACCTCTGTCTGCACCGGCTCCACGAAGGCGTGCCGCAGGAAGAGGAGGACGGACTCTTCGACCCGTTCGAGGCCGCCGCGCCCACGAGCAAGCTGGGCAAGGACCTGCTGCGGCTCCGCGACTGGTCCGACGACACCGAGACGGGCGACCGCGACGACCTGCGGCCGGGCGTCTCCGACCGTGCCTGGTCCCAGGTCTCCGTCTCCGCGCGCGAGTGCCTGGGCGCCACCCGCTGCGCGTACGGCACGGAGTGCTTCGCGGAGAGCGCCCGCGAGCGGGCGAAGCTGGCCGACGTCATCGTCACCAACCACGCGCTGCTCGCCATCGACGCCATCGAGGGCGCACCCGTACTCCCGTCGCACGAGGTGCTCATCGTCGACGAGGCCCACGAGCTGGTCTCCCGCGTGACCGGCGTCGCCACCGGCGAGCTGACCCCCGGCGGGGTGAACCGCGCCGTACGGCGCGTGGCCAAGCTGATCGACGAGAAGACCGCCGACCGGCTCCAGACCGCCGCCGAGACCTTCGAGCGGCTGATGGAGCTGGCCCTCCCCGGCCGTCTGGAGACGGTGCCCGAGGACCTGGCGTACGCGCTGACGGCGCTCCGCGACGCCGCCCGCGGCTGCCTCACCGCCCTGGGCGAGACCCGGGACAAGTCCGTGCAGGACGAGGACGCCGTACGCAAGCAGGCCCTGGCCGCGATGGAGAACGTCCTCGCGGTCGCCGACCGCATCGTGCAGGCCAGCGAGTACGACGTGATCTGGTACGAGCGGCACGACCGCTTCGGGGCCTCGGTGCGGGTCGCGCCGCTGAACGTCTCGGGGCTGCTGCGGGAGAAGCTGTTCACGGAGCGGTCCGTGGTGCTGACGTCGGCGACGCTGAAGCTCGGCGGGGACTTCAACGGGGTCGGCGCGTCCCTCGGCCTGGCCCCCGAGGGGCAGGGCGACGAGGACCAGCCGCAGTGGAAGGGCCTCGACGCGGGCTCCCCGTTCGACTACCGCAAGCAGGCCATCCTCTACGTGGCGAAGCACCTCGCGCAGCCCGGCCGCGACACCGCCCGTACGGACATGCTGGACGAGCTGTCCGAGCTGGTGGAGGCGGCGGGCGGCCGTACGCTCGGGCTGTTCTCCTCGATGCGGGCCGCGCAGGCGGCGGCAGAGGAGCTGCGCGGGCGGCTGGACACACCGATCCTGCTCCAGGGCGAGGAGACGCTGGGCGAGCTGATCCGGCGCTTCGCGGACGACCCCGGGACGTGCCTGTTCGGCACGCTGTCCCTGTGGCAGGGGGTCGATGTGCCGGGCAGCAGCTGCCAGTTGGTGGTGATGGACCGGATTCCGTTCCCGCGTCCGGACGATCCGCTGATGAGTGCCCGTCAGAAGGCCGTCGAGGACGCCGGGGGGAACGGCTTCATGGCGGTGGCCGCGTCGCACGCGGCGCTGTTGATGGCGCAGGGCGCCGGTCGGCTCGTCAGGGCGACGGGGGACCGGGGGGTCGTCGCGGTGCTGGACCCACGGCTGGAACGGGCGCGGTACGGCGGCTTCCTGCGCTCCTCGATGCCCGACTTCTGGTACACGACGGACCGGAACCAGGTGCGCCGTTCACTGGCCGCCATCGACGCGGCGGCCAAGCAGGCGGAGTAGCGGCGGTACGTACGGATACGGTGGCGGTGCGCGGCACCGCCCCGTGCGCCGTACGGGCGGGCGCGCCCCTGGAGCAACGGGCCCTCGTCACCCGGGACTTGCGGGCCCCGGAACCGGCGCAGGGGTTCCGGGGCCCGGCTCTCGGGGACACCGTCCGGCCCGTCGTACGGCTGTGGCCGCGTCAGACGCGGCGCAGCACCGCCACGACCTTGCCGAGGATGGTCGCGTCGTCACCGGGGATCGGCTGGTACGACGCGTTGTGCGGGAGGAGCCACACGTGGCCGTCCTCGCGCTTGAAGCGCTTGACGGTCGCCTCACCGTCGAGCATCGCCGCGACGATGTCGCCGTTCTCCGCGACGGGCTGGCGCCTGACGGTCACCCAGTCGCCGTCGCAGATGGCCGCGTCGACCATGGAGTCGCCCACGACCTTGAGCACGAACAGCTCGCCGTCACCGACGAGTTGACGCGGCAGCGGGAACACGTCCTCGACCGACTCCTCGGCGAGGATCGGGCCGCCCGCGGCGATCCGGCCGACCAGCGGCACGTACGACGCCGAGGGCTTGCCCGCGGTGTCGGCTGCGGCCTGGGTGCTCGGGGCGTCGGAGCCCCGCACCTCGTACGCCCGCGGGCGGTGCGGGTCGCGCCGGAGGAAGCCCTTCCGCTCCAGCGCCATCAACTGGTGGGCCACCGACGAGGTGCTGGACAGGCCGACGGCCTGGCCGATCTCCCGCATCGACGGCGGGTATCCGCGCCGCTGGACGGAGTCGCGGATGACCTCGATGACCCGCCGCTGCCGGTCCGTCAGCCCGGAGCTGTCGGCCCGGATGCCGGGAGGTCGACCCGGCATCGCGCGGGCGGGTGGCGGTGCGTCACCCGCCGGTCCTGCGGGGGCGTCCGGGACCCGGTGTGCGGATTCCGGCGCCGGTGTAGAACGGTCCTGCGCGGTGATGACGGCGCCGTCTGCAGTGGTGGTCACGTCAGCCCCTTTCGAGCGGTTGTCCCTAATGGGGACAACGGTAGTAGCTTTCGAAAGGTTGCGCCAAACACACGTTCGAGTGAAAATTTGCTATTCGTCTGACGTGATCACGTGAATCGGTGTAGAGAGTGCCTTCGACCTCCCTACGGACCGTCACCGACGCGCCCCCGTGTCGACTCCGCCGGGCTCCGCGCCACCGTCGCCCCCGCGCCCTGGCCCGCTCCTCTGTTCGGCCCGCGCCGCGCGCCCGGACCCCTCCCCGTTCCCGGCCGTCGCGTCCGCGCCGGGGTCCGCGTCCACCCCCTCCACGCGTGCCCCGGCGGGGGTGCCGCGAGGTCGCTCGCGTACGCTCTGCGGTCGGTGCCGGCTGCGACACGCGCGAAGGGTGTTTGATTACCCCGCCACCAGATCTAGTGGGTAGCCTGTCGCGAGCCACCTACAAGTTGTGGTCCCCGCGGTCTCGTGAACGCCGGATTGGACTATGCTGGTGGCAACCCCGAGGGGGGTCCGCAAGGGCCGCCCGAGCGGGCTGGTCAGTCATGCACGGCGAGCTTTCAAGGAGAGTGGGGAACGGTGCACTGCCCCTTCTGCCGGCACTCCGACAGCCGCGTCGTGGACAGCCGTACGACCGACGACGGCACCGCGATCCGGCGCCGCCGCCAGTGCCCCGACTGCTCCCGGCGCTTCACCACGGTCGAGAACGCGTCGCTCATGGTGATCAAGCGCAGCGGTGTCACCGAGCCGTTCAGCCGCGACAAGGTGATCGCGGGAGTGCGCAAGGCGTGTCAGGGGCGGCCGGTCACCGAGGACGCCCTCGCGCTGCTCGGTCAGCGGGTCGAGGAGGCGGTGCGCAGCACCGGCAGCGCGGAGCTGTCCACGCATGACGTGGGCCTCGCCATACTCGGTCCGCTCCAGGACCTCGATCTTGTCGCGTACCTGCGATTCGCGTCCGTCTACCGGGCGTTCGAGTCGATGGAGGACTTCGAGGCGGCCATCGCGGAGCTCCGCGCCGTGCAGCCCTCCTCGGGAACGGGCGGAGCCGACGGGGACGACGACGTTCCCGCCCCCGCGGCGCGGGCCGCCGGCTGAGCGGTCCACCGCGAGTCGGCCCGGGCGTCACGGCTCCACCGCACCACGACGGCACGGCGGTAACGGTGCCGCGTCATGAACAGACACCGTGTTCCGGGAAGTTTCGGGGCACATCGGGGCGTTATGCCCGTACAGGGAGGCGGAATGACAGAGACGACGAGCGGTCCGGCGCGCGGCTCCCGCGCGAAGGGCGGCAAGGCGGGCAAGGGACTGCGCATCGAGCGCGTCCACACCACTCCCGGCGTGCATCCGTACGACGAGGTGAAGTGGGAGCGCCGGGACGTCGTCATGACCAACTGGCGCGACGGCTCGGTCAACTTCGAGCAGCGTGGCGTCGAGTTCCCCGACTTCTGGTCGGTGAACGCGGTCAACATCGTCACCAGCAAGTACTTCCGCGGTGCGGTCGGCACGCCGCAGCGGGAGGAGAGCCTGAGGCAGCTCATCGACCGCGTGGTCACGAGCTATCGGGCGGCGGGTGAGCAGAATGGTTACTTCGCTTCCCCCGAGGACGCCGAGATCTTCGAGCACGAGCTGGCGTACGCCGTGCTGCACCAGGTCTTCGCGTTCAACTCCCCGGTCTGGTTCAACGTCGGGACGAAGCAGCCGCAGCAGGTCAGCGCCTGTTTCATCCTGTCCGTGGACGACTCGATGGAGTCGATCCTGGACTGGTACAAGGAGGAGGGGATGATCTTCAAGGGCGGCTCCGGCGCCGGCCTGAACCTCTCCCGTATCCGCTCCTCCAAGGAGCTGCTCTCCTCCGGCGGCAACGCCTCCGGGCCCGTCTCCTTCATGCGCGGCGCGGACGCCTCCGCCGGGACGATCAAGTCGGGCGGCGCCACCCGGCGCGCGGCCAAGATGGTCGTGCTCGACGTGGACCACCCCGACGTCGAGGCGTTCATCGAGACGAAGGTCAAGGAGGAGGAGAAGGTCCGCGCGCTCCGCGACGCGGGCTTCGACATGGACCTGGGCGGCGACGACATCACGTCCGTCCAGTACCAGAACGCGAACAACTCGGTGCGCGTCACCGACGAGTTCATGAAGGCGGCCCAGGCCGGAGCGCAGTTCCCGCTGCGCGCCCGGATGACCGGTGAGATCGTCGAGAAGGTCGACGCCAAGGCGCTGCTGCGCAAGATGGCGGAGGCGGCACACGCCTGCGCCGACCCCGGCATCCAGTACGACGACATCATCAACCACTGGCACACCTCGCCGGAGTCGGGCCGCATCAGCGCGTCCAACCCGTGCAGCGAGTACATGCACCTGGACAACTCGTCCTGCAACCTCGCCTCGCTCAACCTGATGAAGTTCCTCCGGGACGACGACGAGGGCAACCAGACCTTCGAGGCCGAGCGCTTCGCCAAGGTCGTCGAACTCGTCATCACCGCGATGGACATCTCCATCTGCTTCGCCGACTTCCCCACCGAGAAGATCGGCGAGACCACCCGCGCGTTCCGTCAGCTGGGCATCGGCTACGCCAACCTCGGCGCCCTGCTGATGGCCACCGGCCACGCGTACGACAGCGACGGCGGCCGCGCCCTCGCCGGCGCCATCACCTCGCTGATGACCGGCACCTCGTACCGCCGCTCCGCCGAACTCGCCTCCGTCGTCGGCCCGTACGAGGGCTACGCCCGCAACGCCGAGGCGCACCAGCGCGTCATGCGGCAGCACGCGGACGCCAACGAGGCGGCCACGCGTACGGACGACCTCGACACCCCGGTGTGGGCCGCGGCCACCGCCGCGTGGCGGGACGTGGTGCAGCTGGGCAAGAAGCACGGCTACCGCAACGCGCAGGCGTCCGTCCTCGCGCCCACCGGCACCATCGGCCTGATGATGGACTGTGACACCACCGGCGTCGAACCGGACCTGGCCCTGGTCAAGTTCAAGAAGCTCGTCGGCGGCGGCTCCATGCAGATCGTGAACAACACGGTCCCCAAGGCGCTCAAGCGCCTCGGCTACCAGCCCGAGCAGGTCGAGGCGATCGTCGAGCACATCGCGGAGCACGGCAACGTCGTGGACGCGCCCGGCCTCAAGCCCGCGCACTACGAGGTGTTCGACTGCGCCATGGGCGAGCGCTCCATCTCGCCGATGGGGCACGTGCGGATGATGGCCGCGGCGCAGCCGTTCCTCTCCGGCGCGATCTCCAAGACGGTGAACATGCCGTCCACGAGCACCGTCGAGGACGTCGAGGAGATCTACGTCCAGGGCTGGAAGCTCGGCACGAAGGCGCTCGCCGTCTACGTCGAGAACTCCAAGGTCGGCCAGCCGCTCTCCGCGAAGCGCAAGGAGCCGGAGAAGGCCGCCGAGCCGCAGCCCGAGAAGGTCGTCGAGTACCGCCCCGTGCGGAACCGGCTGCCCAAGGGCCGCCCCGGCATCACCACCTCCTTCACGGTGGGCGGCGCCGAGGGCTACATGACGGCCAACTCGTACCCGGACGACGGTCTCGGTGAGGTCTTCCTCAAGATGTCCAAGCAGGGTTCCACCCTGGCGGGCATGATGGACGCCTTCTCGATCGCCGTCTCGGTGGGCCTCCAGTACGGCGTGCCGCTGGAGACGTACGTCTCGAAGTTCACGAACATGCGCTTCGAACCGGCAGGGATGACGGACGACCAGGACGTGCGCATGGCGCAGTCGATCGTCGACTACATCTTCCGGCGGCTGGCGCTGGACTTCCTGCCGTTCGAGACCCGTTCCGCGCTCGGCATCCACTCCGCCGAGGAACGGCAGCGGCATCTGGAGACCGGCTCGTACGAGTCCGGGTCCGAGGAGATGGACGTCGAGGGCCTGGCCCAGTCCGCGCCGCGGCAGGGCACCGACCCGCAGGGCGGTGCGGTGTCCACCGGGTCGCCCACGGCGCCGCAGGCGGCCGCTCCGGCACCGGCGCAGGCGCACAACTCGACGGAACTGGTCGAGATGCAGCTGGGGTTGAACGCCGACGCGCCGCTCTGCTTCTCCTGCGGCACGAAGATGCGCCGCGCGGGCAGCTGCTACCTCTGCGAGGGCTGCGGTTCGACGAGCGGTTGCAGCTGAGCGACACCCCGTCGCGGGTGGGGGAGCCTCCTCTGAGGAGCAGGCTCCCCGCCCGCGCCGCGGGGCCCGGACGCCGCCGGGTCAGGCGCGGCGGCGTCCCATGACGCGGGCGAACTCCGCCGGGTCCACGTCGAAGCCGTGCACGAAGTCGCTGAACGACCACTCCGAGGTGCCCTCGCGCGTGAACTCCGCGACTGTCGCCGCCGTGGCCCCCGAGACCACGGCGAAGTCGTTCGCGGCCAGCTCCTGGTACCCCTCCTTGATGCGCACCTCGGTGTCCGCGACCTCGCCGAACGTCACGCGGGCCTCCGACTGCTGTATGGCCACCCCGACGACCACGCGCCCGTAGGAGTCGGCCAGCCGCTCCAGCTCCAGGGTCATCACCTCGTCGACGCCGAAGCCCTGGCCGGTCTTGCTGTCGCGGTTGAGGGTGATCGTGCCGTCCGGGGAACGGCTGTCGAAGTGCACCAGGTAGACGGGCTCGCCGTACGGGTCGTCGGCCGCGTACGTCGCGGCGACGATGTCCAGGTCATGGTCGGGCGCTCCCAGGGGACTCGGCTGCCACTTGAGCGTCACCTCGACCTTTCCGATGCCCTTGTTGAGACTGCTCACGACACTTCCCTTCCCTCGGATACCGGGCGGCGCGGAGCGCGTACCCCTTCCCCCGTGTCGGCGGACCGGACGGGCGCGGTCGGGGCACCGCCGCGGACAGACCGCGGCCCCTGGTGGACACCTCTCGCCACGAGAAGGTGTCCGCAACTTCCAGGGGCCGTACGCGAATTACCCATGTTGCCACGTCACGCCGACATCGGGTGGGCCGTCGGGCGGGCACCGGGCCGTGCGGGCGGGGAGGTGGGGCGCGTCCTGCTGGCGGCCCGTCAGACGGCCCCGAGCGGTGAGCCTTTACGAGAATATTGCCTGCGGTGATCGGTGCGGTCGGGTGCGACCGCCGGGGTGGCCGGGGTCGATGTCACGTTTCGGGCGGCCCGACGGTCGGTCTTCGGGAAGGTCAGTCGTACGAGAACCCGGAGGCCGTATCCATGAGCACGGGCAGCACCGAGGGCACCGGCAGGGCAGGCGGCGCCGAGCGCACCGGAGGGCCGGTCCTGGTGACCGGCGGGACGGGGACGCTCGGCCGCGAGGTGGTACGGCGGCTGCTGGCGCGGGACCGCGCCGTACGCGTCATGAGCCACTGGGCCCGTCCCGCGAGCGATCGCGAGCCGTACGAGTGGGCTTCCTGTGACCTCGTGAAGGGACACCGGGTGGAGGCGGCGGTCGTGGGGGCGGGGGCGATCGTGCACTGCGCGATCACGTTCACCGGGGACGACGGGGCGGTGACGCGTGGGCTGCTGCGGGCGGTGCGGGACTCGGGGCGGAGTGCCGGCACTTCGTACACGTCTCGATCGTGGGCGTCGACCGGGTACCCCTCGGCTACTACCGGAAGAAGCTGGCCGCGGAGCGCGAGGTCGAGCGGTCGGGTCTGCCGTACACCGTGCTGCGCGCCACCCAGTTCCACTCCCTCGTCGCCCGGATGACGACCGCCCAACGCTGGCTGCCCGCCGTGTGCGTCCCCTCCGGCGTCAGCTTCCAGCCGATCGACCCGGGGGAGGTGGCTGAACGGTTGGTGGACCTCGTCCAGGGCGCACCCCTCGGCCGCGCCGACGACCTGGCCGGGCCGCAGGTGCGTACGGCCGCGGATCTGGCGCGCGGCACCCTCGCCGCGCACGGGCTGCGCCGCCCGGTCGTGCCGTTGCGGCTGCCGGGCGCGGCCTTCCGCGACTATCGGGAAGGCGGGCATCTCGCGCCGGAACGGGCCGTCGGGCGGGTCACCTTCGAGGAGCACCTCGCTGCCACAACAGGTGCAGCCGGTCGTCCAGCACGGTGAGTGCCTCGGCGGACGAGAGATGGCCGAGCAGCAGGTGGGTCGTCAGGCCGTCCGCCAGGGCGAGGAGCGTACGGGCCTCGCCCTCGGCCTCGTCGGGGTCGAGGGCGGGGACGGCCTCGGCCACGAGGCGTACGAGCAGCGCGTGGAGGTGCGCGTAGTGCTCGCGGAGCGTGGCGGCCAGCGCGGGGGCGACGGCGGCTCTCGCGACGAACGCCAGCCAGACGCGGGCCTCCGCCCGGTGCGGCTCGCCGAGCAGCGCGACCTCGGTCAGGGCGTGGCCGAGGACGGTCCGCGCGGACTGCGCGGGTGACGCGCCGACGCGGACGTCGATACGGGCACTGACGCGGGCGCCGATCTGCTGGAGCGCGAAGACGAGCATCTCGTCCTTCGTGCGGAAGCAGCGCTGCACCGCGCCCATCGACACCTCGGCGCGCGCGGCGACATCGCGCAGGGTGACGCCCTCCAGGCCGCTCTCGTCCGCGAGTCGGAGTACGGCGTCCGCGACGTGGCGGCGTCGGCTGTCGTGGTCGATCTGGCGGGGCACGGGGCGGCTCACTCCATTTTCCGATGCGCTTGTATCGGTTCGAGGTTACCCTTCCTGTTGTGATGCACTCGCATCGGAACGGTGGGGCCGTGTCGTGGCCGCCGGCGTTCAGCCGTGGCCGGTCTCGGCCGGTCTCGGTCCGGCGCGGGTGCGAACGGACGCGAACGGGCGCGAGCGGGTGCGAGCCCGCGGGAACCGGCAGCAACGACGACGAGGAGCGCGGTACGCATGGGCAGCGCATGGTGGCGGCAGGAAGCGGCGGTACTGGCCGCCGCGGTACGGGCGGGCGACGTCACGGCCGTCGAAGTGGTCGACAGTCACCTGGAACGCGTCGCCGACGTCAATCCCGCCGTACGTGCGGTGACCCAGCTCCTCGCGGACCGCGCCCGTACGCAGGCCGCCGACCTGGACCGCAGGCGCGCGGCGGGGGAGCGGCTGGGGCCGCTCGCGGGCGTGCCGTTCACGGTCAAGGAATGCACCGCCGTCGAGGGCGTGCCGACGACCTTCGGCACCGTCCGCTTCAAGGACCACGTGGCACCGTACGACGCGCCGCCCGTGACCAGACTCCGCGCCGCCGGGGCGATTCCCCTGGGGCACAGCAACATGCCCACGATGATCCTCGCGGGAGTCCACACCCGGAGCGAACTGTTCGGTGACACCTGGAACCCCTGGGACCGGGACGTCACCCCCGGCGGCACCAGCGGCGGCGACGGGGCCGCGGTCGCCAGCGGCATGGTGCCCCTCGGGCTGGGGAACGACTCGGGGGGTTCGGTCCGGCTGCCCGCCGCGTTCTGCGGGGTGGCGGGGCTCAAGCCGACGACCGGCCGCTTCCCGGCCGATCACCGGCTGGGTCCGGACGATCCCTCGCTGGCCTCCCAGGTCTTCGTGGTGGACGGGCCCTTGGCGCGTACGGTGCGTGATCTCCGGCTCTCCTTCGAGGCGTTGGCCGGGCCGGGAGCGGACCCCCGCGACCCGCGTGCCGTACCGGTGCCGACCCGGCTCGGGGAGGCGACCGGTCCGCTGCGCGTCGGTGTGTGCCCGCGTCCGAACGGGGCCGACACGCATCCGGACGTACGAGCCGCCGTGGACGCGGCCGCCTCCGCGCTCTCCGACGCCGGATACGAGGTCGAGGAGGCGCCGGACCTCCCACGGTTCCAGGACGCTTTGGACGCGTACTCGGCGATGGTCATGACCGAGTTCAGCGGGAGTTGGCCCGTGATCAGGACCCTGCTCGGGGAGGACGGCCACCGCTACATCGAGATGTCCATGGAGAAGTCCGCCCCCGTCGAACTGGCGGAGTATCTGCGGCTGACCGGCGTCCGGTTGGGCATCCAGCGGGCCTGGGCCCAGTACCAGGAGAGGTACCCGCTGCTCCTCGGACCGGTGTTCACGCAGCGGCCGATGGCTCCGGGGATCGAGTCGGAGAGCAGGGAGGGGCACGGGTTCGTCGGCGCGGCGCTGGCGTTGTGCAGCGTCACCAGCTTCGTGGGGGTCCCCGCCGTCACCGTTGCGGGTGGGGTCTTCGGCGGGCTTCCGCAGGGGGTGCAGCTCATCGGGCGTTTCTTCCGTGAGGACCAGTGCCTGGACGCGGCGGCCGTGGTCGAGGAACGGGTGGGGGTGCTGACGCCGGTGGAGCCGAGAGGCTGACTCCGGGCCGACCGGACCCGTGGCGGCGGGGTGTGCACGGCTCGTGCCCCCGTGGGGCGTCGCCCATGGGTCCGGTCGAGCACCCGGCTGACGGGCCGTACCCGCGTCCGTACCCGCGTGCGCGCCGTCAACGAGCCTGCTTCGCCGGGGGTTTGCGGCTTCGCCACCGACCGTTGGCGCGGCCATGGGACACGGCAGCGCACGCGGGGCGCGCGTACGGCTGAGCGCGCCCCAACCGTACGGTCCGTCACCTGTATGGCCGTACGATGGCGCGGTGCTGGTCAAGTGGATGCGCTGCACCGTGGTCGACCGTCGGGGGTTCGAGCGGGCTCAGCGGAAGTGGGCGGGGCTGCTCGGTGAGCCAGGGTTCCGTGGGCAGGGTGGCGGATGGAGCCGTTCCCGGGCTGACGTCGCGCATCTCCTCAGCTTCTGGGAGAGCCGCGCGTTCTACGACTCCTTCATGGCGCGCTCCCACGACCGGCTGCACGCTTCTCAGATCGGGACGTACAAGGACCTCCAAGTGCGGCTCTTCGAGTACCGGTTCGACGTGAAGACCGGCTTCCAGCCCGTCTTCACGGAGGCCGACCTGCTGCGGGTGGCGCACTCCCGCATTCGGGAGGACCGGGTCGACCACTTCATCCTGATGCAGGAGAAGGTGTGGAACCCCGCGATGGCGGGCTCCCCGGGAATGCTCCGGGGCGTCTTCGCCCAGGCCGAACCGGAGAACGAGTTCCTGGTGCTGTCGATGTGGGACTCGGCCGCCGAACACGGCAAGTACCGCGCCGAACGCGTGGAACGGCTGGCGCTGCGCGCCCAGACCGGCGCGGACGTGGTGGCCATCGCGGGCGACGTGATCGATCTGGAGCCCGCCTGGACGGTGTGAGCCGCAAGGCCTCGCCTCCCTCAACATCCCCTGCGGCACCCGCCGTTCCCGCTGGCGGGACCTGGTGGGTCCCGCTTCGGCCCGTCCCGCACTCGCGCCCGTTCGGAGAGTGCCGGGGCCGAGCCCCCTCCTACGCGTCCTCCCGGGGCTTCAGGCCGCCCCGCCCGGACCTGCCACGCCGCTCAGCGCCTCCAGATCGCTGCGCCGTACCCGTATCACCGTGGCGGCCGTCACCAGGGCCAGCGTCACCAGCGCCACGGCGGCGACGAACGCGGTGGATATCCCGTGCGCGAGCACCTCGCTTCCCCAGCGCCCCGGCAGCTCGTGCGTCCTGGCGAACTCGGCCTTCTCCGCCGGAGACGCGTGCGCCATGAAGTCCGGTATCCGCGCTTCCGCTTCGTCCCGGCTCGCCGTCCCGAAGACCGTCATCAGGATCGACAGCCCCAGCGAACCCCCGACCTGCTGCGTGGCGTTGAGCAGACCCGACGCCGCGCCCGCCTCGTGCGAAGCGACCCCGGAGACGGCGGTGAGGGTCAGCGTGACGAAGTTCAGGCCCATCCCGAACCCGAACAGGAGCATCGGCCCGAGCACGCCCCCGACGTAGCCGCTGTCCGGGGATATGAGCGTCAGCCAGGCCATCCCCGACGCCGTCAGCAGCGAACCGGTGACCATGAACGGCTTCGGCCCCAGCACCGGCAGGAAACGCTGGGACAGTCCCGCCCCGACCGCGATCGCGGCCGTCACCGGGAGGAAGGCGAGCCCGGCCTTGATGGGGCTGTAGCCCAGCACGTTCTGCACGAAGATCACGATGAAGAAGAACATCCCGAACATGGCGGCGGCCAGGCTCAGCATCATCACGTACGAGCCGGAGCGGTTGCGGTCGGTGAACATCCGCAGCGGCGTGATCGGCTCCGCCGCGCGGGACTCGACAAGGACGAACGCGGCCAGTAGCACGACAGCCGCCCCGAACGCCGTGAGCGTGTATCCGTCGCGCCAACCGTCCTCCGCCGCCCGCACGAAGCCGTACACCAGCGACGCCATGCCCCCGGTCGACGTCAGTGCGCCCAGCAGGTCGAAGCGACCGGGATGCCGCGTCGACTCCGAGATGTACAGCGGGGCGAGCACCATGATCAGAATGCCGATGGGTACGTTCACGAACAGCACCCAGCGCCAGTTCAGCCACTCCGTGAGCATGCCGCCCGCGAGCAGACCCACGGCGCCACCCCCGGCTGAGACCGCCGCGAAGACACCGAAGGCGCGATTGCGCTCCGGACCCTCCGGGAACGTCGTCGCGATCAGCGCGAGCGCCGTCGGTGACGCGATCGCCCCGCCCGCGCCCTGGAGCGCCCGCGCCGTCAGCAGCTGCCAGGGCTCCTGCGCCAGCCCGCCCAGCAGGGAGGCGGCGATGAACACGGCGATACCCGCCAGGAACACCCGACGGCGCCCCAGGATGTCGCCGGCCCGCCCGCCGAGGAGCAGCAGACCCCCGAACGTCAGGGTGTACGCCGTGATGACCCAGGACAGGCCCGTCGTGGAGAAATCGAGAGCACTCTGGATGTGCGGAAGCGCGATGTTCACAATGGTGGCATCGAGAACGACCATCAGCTGACATGCGGCTATGACGGCCAGCGCGACGCCGCGCCGGCTCTCGTGCGGAGCCGCTTTCGGTGGAATGTCGTCAGTCGTCAGTGAAGAGGTGGCCACGACGGAGATCCCCCACATCGAGAAAGAGTGAACGGAGGCGTTCACTAAGTACGTTACTCTAGTGACCCTGTTTAGGGAACGCAAGCGTTCTCTGGAGAAAGAAGGCGATGGTGACCTCCCGTCCGCCAGCCGCGCGTCGCCGTGGCGCGGAGCTGGAACGCGCGATCCTCGAAGCCGCGTTGGAGCAGCTCGGCACCCAGGGCTGGACCGGCCTGACCATGGAGGGCGTCGCCGCCCGCGCCCGTACCGGCAAGGCCGCCGTCTACCGCCGCTGGCCCAGCAAGGGCGACCTCGTGGCCGACGCGCTGCGCGCCGGACTGCCGGAACTCGCCGGTCCGCCCGACCACGGCGACCTGCGGGAGGACCTGATCGACCTCTGCGGGCGCATGCTCGACGCCATGTACTCCCGCTCGGGGATCGCGCTCCGGGCCATCCTCGACGAGTGCGACCGCACCGAGGCCGAACGCTTCCACGAGCTCGTCACCTGCGGCGTCGTCGAGCCCGGCAAGCAGCTCATCGTCGACATCCTGCGCCGGGGCGTCGAACGGGGCGAGGTGCGCGAGGACGCCACCGGTGAGCTCGTCGCCGACGTCGTCCCGGCCATGATGATGTACCGCCACAAGGTCGTCGGCGCGCCACTCGACGAGTCCGACATCGCCGCGATGGTCGACCAGGTGATGCTGCCGCTGCTGGCCCCCAGGACCGGCTGACATGCCCGACGGCGCACCGGCTACGCTTGCCCCCGACATGCCGTACGAGCCGCCCACACACGCCGTCGAGCGATCGCTGCGCGCCACCACAGGTGCCAAGGTGGTCGCGGGAGTTGACGAGGTGGGCCGGGGAGCCTGGGCGGGGCCGGTCACCGTGTGCGCCGCCGTCACCGGGCTGCGCCGCCCGCCCGAGGGACTGACCGACTCCAAGCTGCTCAACCCCAGACGCCGTGCCGAGATCGCGGGCACGCTGGAGAGTTGGGTCACCGCGTACGCCTTCGGGCACTCCACCCCCGACGAGATCGACCGGCTGGGGATGACGGCCGCGCTGCGACTCGCTGCCGTACGGGCCCTCGAGACCCTGCCCGTGACGCCCGAAGCGGTGATCCTCGACGGCAAGCACGACTACCTGGGCGCTCCCTGGCGGGTGCGTACGGTGATCAAGGGGGACCAGTCCTGCGTCGCCGTCGCGGCCGCCTCGGTGCTGGCGAAGGTCCGCCGGGACGGCATGATGGCCGAACTCGGCGCGCGACACGGGCCGTTCGCCTTCCACGACAACGCCGGATACCCCTCTCCCGTCCACCGGGCAGCACTCGCGCAGCACGGCCCCACTCCCCATCACCGGCTGTCTTGGGCATACTTGGACGCCCTGCCGCGTTGGAAGCATCTGAAGCGGCCCCGGGTCGCGCCCGTCGAACAGGCCGAACTCTTCTGATGAGGCACGCGGGAGCTCCCCGCGGACCTCCCTCCGGTCCGGCCCCTACGGCACCGACCGTGGGACAACCCGCCGACGCGTACCGCACCGGCGTTTGATAGACAACTCACCATGCCTCGCACTCCTGAGGAGCCACAGATTCACGAGAGTGTCCCGGGAACCCGCACCGCTGCGGTCTCCCGCTCCGTACCACCGCTCCCCGGCCCCCGGCCCTCCCCGCGTCCCGCGCCGCCGCGCGCGGACCGGAACCGGCCCGGTCCCGGCCGCCCGGGCAGCGGACGCGCCGGCGGCCCGCCGGCCCCCAGCCCCACCGCTGAAGCCAGCGGAAAGGCTCAGATCCAGCTCGTCGCCGCGACGGACACGACCGCCGTGGACATCGCGGACGAGACCGTGGACAGACTCCTGGACGGCGGCCTCGCCCCGAACGACGTGCTGCTGCTCACCACCGGTGCCGAGCACCCGTGGGCGCAGCACGAGCGTTCGTTCGGCGAGGAGGCGTACTGGCGTCAGCTGACCGACGGCGAAGACGTCTTCTGCGCACACGCCTCCGCCTCGGAGCGCGTCGGCAGTCGCTCCGTGGTCGTGCTCGCCGTCAACGGCGGCACGGACGCGGAAGTCGCCGCCGCCCTCCCGCTGGCGGTCGCGAAGGCGGGCCGCGAACTGGTCGTCTGCGGCGACCCGGAGAGGCTGCGCGCGCTCCTCTGAGCGGGGAGCGCGTACTCCGCTCCGGGCGGCCCGGCCGGTGCCGTGCCGGAGGGCGCCCCGCCAGGGGCGTCAGCCGGCGGCGGCCTGCCGGTACGCGCCCGGGGGCGCCCCGTCGGACGACCGCGGGCCCTTGGGCCGTACGGGCACGGTGAGCGGGACGGCCTGTCCCGCGAGTGCCCCGGGTGCCGTGCGCGGGTCCGGCTGCGTGCCGTTCGAGGTGGCGCCCGCGTACGGTCTGCGTCCGCCACGCTCCTCGCCCAGCACCTGCCAACCCCCGCCGGTCAACGTGATGTACGCGCCGCAGCGCAGCCCGTGCAGCGTGCAGGCGTCCCGCAGCCCCCACATCCACGCGCCGTCGACGTCGGTCCAGCCGGACGAGCCGTCCCGGCAGAACAGCAGCACGGCCGTACGTGTCGGACTGCGGCGCCGCAGGTCGTGCGGGGTGACCCGGCGGAGCCTGTCGAGCAGGGAGTTGCGGAACGCCCAGCCGTCGGGGCGGTCCGTGCGCTGCGTGAACGAGGCACTGGCGGCGACCCGTTCGTCCGTTCCGAGGACCGCGACGACGGCTGTGGACGGGGTGGGCCGATGCAGCTCCCACAGGCTCGTGACGACCGTGCGCGGGCTGCGCAGCAGGGGGATGCCCGCGGTCGCCCACTCGGACGGTTCGAGGGTGCGGGCGAGTCGGGAGACGGGGTCGGAGGCGGGGGCTGATCGGAAACCGGCGCTCACGGTCCTCCCTTCGGCCGTCGAGGTCCGTCGGACCAGTCCGATTGTCGCCGCAACGGCCGTCCCCCGGCAATGCGGCCTCCGCGGAACAGAGTCGTCCGCGCGTGGTGGTACGGGGCCGAGGTGGCCGACCGTCAGTGCCATCGGGTTGCATGGGGGCATGGACGATCTGGAGCTGCGTACCGAAGCGGATGCCGTACTCGCCGGACTGGTCGGGGCCCCGGAGGGCTCCGCGCGGCTCCGTGAGGACCAGTGGCAGGCCGTGGCCGCGCTGGTGCGGGAGCGGCGCCGCGCCCTGGTGGTGCAGCGCACCGGCTGGGGCAAGTCGGCGGTCTACTTCGTCGCCACCGCCCTGCTGCGCCGCCGCGGCTCCGGGCCGACCGTGATCGTGTCGCCGCTGCTGGCACTCATGCGCAACCAGGTCGAGGCGGCCGCGCGGGCCGGTATCCAGGCGCGCACCATCAACTCCGCCAACCCCGAGGAGTGGGACACCATCCACGAGGAGGTCGAACGCGGTGAGACCGACGTCCTCCTCGTCAGTCCGGAACGCCTGAACTCCGTCGACTTCCGCGACCAGGTGCTGCCGAAACTCGCCGAGACCACCGGCCTGCTGGTGGTCGACGAGGCGCACTGCATCTCCGACTGGGGCCACGACTTCCGGCCCGACTACCGACGACTGCGCGCGATGCTCGCCGAGCTCTCGCCCGGCGTACCCGTCCTGGCCACCACCGCCACCGCGAACGCGCGGGTGACGGCGGACGTGGCCGAGCAGTTGGGCACCGGCGCGGGTGAAGCCCTGGTGCTGCGCGGACCGTTGGACCGCGAGAGCCTCCGGCTGGGGGTCGTCCGGCTCCCGGACGCCGCGCACCGCTTGGCCTGGCTCGCGGAGCACCTGGACGAGCTGCCGGGCTCCGGGATCGTGTACGCCCTCACGGTCGCCGCGGCGGAGGAGGCCACCACCTTCCTGCGGCAGCGTGGATTCCGGGTGTCCTCGTACACGGGGCGTACGGAGAACGCCGACCGGCTGCAAGCCGAATCCGACCTGCTGGAGAACCGGGTCAAGGCGCTGGTGGCCACGTCCGCGCTCGGCATGGGGTTCGACAAACCGGACCTCGGCTTCGTGGCCCACCTCGGTTCGCCCTCGTCCCCGATCGCCTACTACCAGCAGGTGGGACGGGCGGGCCGCGGCGTGGAGCACGCCGACGTACTCCTCCTGCCGGGCAAGGAGGACGAGGCCATCTGGCGCTACTTCGCCGATACGGCCTTCCCGCCCGAGACCCAGGTCCGCCGCACCCTCGCCGCACTCGCGGACGCCGACCGGCCGCTCTCCGTACCCGCCCTCGAAGCCCTCGTCGAGCTGCGGCGCACCCGGCTGGAGACCATGCTCAAGGTCCTCGATGTGGACGGCGCCGTGAAGCGCGTCAAGGGCGGCTGGATCTCCACGGGCGAGGAGTGGGCCTACGACGCCGAGCGGTACGCCTGGGTGGCCCGCCAACGGTCCGCCGAACAGCAGGCCATGCGCGACTACGTGGACACCTCCCGCTGCCGGATGGAGTTCCTGCGCCGCCAGTTGGACGACGAGGGCGCCCAGCCGTGCGGCCGGTGCGACAACTGCGCGGGCCCATGGGCCGCCACGGGTGTCTCGGCGGACGCCCTGACGGGCGCGACACGGGAACTGGACCGGCCGGGCGTGGAGGTCGAGCCGCGTCGGATGTGGCCGACCGGCATGGCCGCGCTGGGCGTCGACCTCAAGGGGCGCATCCCGGCGGGGGAGCAGTCCACGACGGGACGTGCGCTGGGCAGGCTCTCCGACATCGGGTGGGGCAACAGGCTGCGTTCGCTGTTGGCGGAGAACGCGCCCGACGGGCCCGTGCCCGACGAGGTCCTGCGTGCCTCGGTGGCGGTCCTCGCCGACTGGGCGCGTTCGCCGGGGGGTTGGGCGTCGGACGGGCCCGACGCCATGACCCGACCGGTCGGCGTCGTCGCCGTCCCGTCCCTGGCCCGACCGCAGCTGGTCGATTCGCTGGCGCGGGGGATCGCAGACGTCGGCCGCCTCCCGTTCCTCGGCACGCTGACGTACACCGGGCCGGACGGCGCGCACGCGGTACGCCGGAGCAACTCGGCCCAACGACTCAAGGCGCTCTCGGGGGCCTTCGCCGTCGGAGGCGACCTGGCCGGCGCGCTGGCCGGGTCGCGGGGCCCCGTACTGCTCGTCGACGACTACACCGACACGGGCTGGACCCTGGCCGTCGCTGCCCGGCTGCTCCGCCGCGCGGGGAGCGAACACGTGCTGCCGCTGACCCTCGCCGCGGCGGCCTGAGTCGGCCCGGGTGACGGAGGCCGACCAGTGACCCCTTCCGGCGGTAACGCCCCGGTCGCCGCCGCGCGTCCGCTCGTCCCCGCTCTGCTGTTCATCGCGCTCGTGGTCGCCGTCGTGGGGAGCCTGGGAACGCCGCTGATCACCACGGTGTCCGACGAGTTCGACGTCTCGTTGGCCGCCGCGCAATGGACGCTCACCGCCCCGCTGCTGGTGGGCGCGGTCGCCACGCCGGTGCTCGGGAGGCTGGGCACCGGCCCGCGCCGACGGCAGGTGGTGCTGGCCACGCTCGCCGTCGTCGTGGCGGGCAGCCTGCTCACCGTCGTTCCGCCATCTTTCGGCTGGCTGCTCGCCGGACGCGTCGCCCAGGGAACGGGCCTCGGTCTCACGGCGCTGATGATGGGCGTCGCCCGCGACCACCTGCCCACCGGCCGTTCCGGGCCGGTGATCGCGCTGCTGTCCGTCGCCTCGACCGTCGGTATCGGTGTCGGCTACCCCCTGGCGGGACTGCTGACCGACCTCTCCGGGCTGCGGGCCGCGTACGGCGTCGGGCTGCTCGTCACGGTCCTCGCGCTCGCGGCCGCGTGGCGGGCCGTGCCGCAGCCGCCGTCCGGCCGTTCCGCGACGGTCGACCTGCCCGGCGCCGCCCTTCTGGGCGCAGGGCTGCTCGTACTTCTCCTCGTCATCAGCCAGTCGTCCCTGTGGACCGAACGTCCCGGGGCCGCCACCTGCCTGCTCGCGGTGTCGGCGGCGCTGCTCACCGCGTGGGTGCGCCGCGAACGCCGTTCCGTGGCGCCGCTGGTCGACCTGACGCTGCTCCGGCATCCCGCGGTGGCCGGGGCCAACGCCGTCATGCTGCTCGGCGGCGTCGGCATGTACCTCCTCCTGACTCTGGTCACCCGATATGTCCAGACCCCCGATTCGGCCGGTTACGGGTTCGGCGTGGGCGTCTTCGTCGCGGGGCTGGTCCTGGTGCCGTTCTCCGTACTGGGCTTCGCGGGCGGCAGGCTGGTGCCGCCACTGCGGGAACGGCTCCACGCGACGGCCTTGCTGGCCGTGGGCGGCACGGTGGTGCTGGCGGCACTCACGCTGTTCGCCCTGGCCCGCGACCAACTCTGGCTGTCCTTCACGGTGATGGGCATGCTGGGCCTGGGCGTCGGCCTCTTCTCCGCGGCGATGCCCGCGGCGATCCTCGCCGTGACACCGGCGTCCGAGACCTCCAGTGCCATGAGCTTCAACCAGGTCGTGCGCAGCGTGGGCTTCTCGATCGGCAGCGCCCTCGGCGGCCTGACTCTCGCGGCGCGCACGCCGACGGGCGCCCGCTTCCCCGCCGAAGGCGGATACGGTACGGCGTCCTGGCTGGGGGCGGGGATGATGCTCTGCACCGTGGTGGCCGCGGTGCTCCTCGGCCGGGCGGCACGATCGGGCGCCCAGCGGAAGGCGTGACCCTCCGAGCCGCGCGGAGCCTTCCCCCGAAGAGAGGGCGACCACCGCCCGGATCAGCCGCGGGATCTCCATGAGGACGCCCCGCGCCGCGTGGCGTATCCCGCTCGCGGCACATCGGGTGCCGCGGCTCCCGCACCGCGCTCCGAACCGGACGCGCGCCCACTGGCGGGCCTCGACCTTCGCGGGCGCGCGCCGCTGGCCCGGACCCCCGGGTCCCGCAGCCTCGTGACCGCCTTCCAGGGTGCCCGGACCCACCTCACCGACGCCGGACGATCGCACCTTCGCACTCATGTCGTCATCGAAGCCGAAGGTCTCGACAAGAGCCACCCAAGCCTGTGGATAAGACATGACACGTATGACCATCGGATATGGCAGTGCTTCTGTGGACAACTGCCGACATGGAAAGCCCACTTCGGGTCACTCTCGATCCATGAAGAAGCAACGCGGCGAATCAAGCCCTCACGGCCCGCTCCCCGGAACGACCCGTCCTGAGATCTCCGTGCGCGGTTCGGCGGAACTGGCCGACGCACTGCCCTACTTGCTGGGCTTCCAGCCGGACGACTCGATCGTCCTCGTCGCCCTCCACGGGCAGCGGGGTCGCTTCGGCGGCAGGCTGAGGATCGGAATCCCGGCAGCTCCCGACGAATGGCCCGCCGTGGCGGACCAGCTCGCGGTCTGTCTCAGGGGGAACTCCCTGGCGGGCGGCGCCACACCGCAGGGAGCGTTGTTGTTCCTCTGCCGGGAGCCGGCCGACGGCGAGAAGGGGCAGGACGTGATGGAGCGGCTGCGTCCGCTGGCGCAGCGCCTCCGAGTGGCCTGTGGTGCGCTCGACATGCCCGTCTTCGAGGCGCTCTGCGTCTCCGACGGCAGGTACTGGTCGTACTGCTGCCCGGACCCCACGTGCTGTCCACCGGAGGGAGGCCCGCTCTCCCGGCCCGGCGCCTCGGCCGTGGCCGCCTCGGCCGTCTACGCCGGAATCCGGGTCCGCGGCAGTCAGCGGGAGATGGAGGCAAGGCTGAAACCGCTGGGAGAGCCCCTGCGGGGGCCCCAGGAGCGGGCTCTCGACGAGGCCGCGGCGGCACTCGTACCGCACATGCTCCGGCGCGCCGACCGTGAAGCCGCGGTCGGCAGGACGTTGAGGCTCGCGCGGCAGCTGATGGAGCGCCTGGGCGCGGCCTCGATGGCGGGCGGTGCACCGGGGCAGGCGGTCGCGGACGCGCAGGACGACGCGCTGCTCGGGCCCGAGGAGGCGGCGACCCTGATCGTCGGCCTGCAGGACCGAGCCGCCCGCGACCGGGCGGCGGAGTGGATGGAGGGTCGGGACGCGGCGGGCGCGCTCCGTCTCTGGCGCGCGCTCGCCCGGCGCTGCGTCGGCGCCTACGGCGAGTACGCGGTCCCTCTGCTCAGCCTCGCCGGATGGATCGAGTGGTCGAGCGGCGACGAACCGGCGGCACGTGTCGCGCTGTGCCGGGCACTCGAGACCGATCCGCGCTACCGCTTCGCGCAGTTGCTGCACCGGGCCTGCAACGAAGGGCTCGATCCGGAGCTGCTCCGGCGCTGCATGCGCCAGGAGCGGGCCGTCCGCCGCCGGAAGCGGCGCGGGCGGCCCAGGACGGTGCGCCGCAACGCACCACGCGTACTGCGCGGAGGCGCGTGAAGTGCCGTACGCGGGTGGCTGGAGGGCCCTGTTTATCGTCAGGGAGACGACTATCATCGCGCCATGCCCTACGATCCGTCAGCTTTCCCGCCCTTCGCCGTCACCGTCGACCTGGTCGTGCTCACGGTGCGCGGGCACGCCCTCTGCGCGCTGGCCGTGCGCCGTGGGGAGCAGCCCTACCAGGGGCGTTGGGCGCTGCCTGGAGGGTTCGTCAAGGCGGACGAGGATCTCGCGTCCGCGGCGGCAAGGGAGCTCAACGAGGAGACCGGCCTCCGCGCCCACGAGTCCGGTGACAGCACCACCGAGGCCCACCTGGAACAACTCGCCACCTACGGCGATCCGCAGCGCGACCCGCGGATGCGCGTCGTCAGCGTCGCGCACCTGGTGCTCGCGCCCGACCTGCCCTCGCCCACCCCCGGCGGCGACGCGCACAGCGTCCGCTGGGCACCCGTCGACACGCTCGTCGCCCCGGCCGGAGGGGAAGCGGTGGACGAGGAACAGCCGGGCGCGCTCGCCTTCGACCACGGCCGCATCCTCGCGGACGGGGTGGAGCGCGCGCGGTCGAAGATCGAGTACTCCTCGCTCGCCACCGCGTTCTGCCCGCAGGAGTTCACGGTGGGGGAGCTGCGCCGGGTCTACGAAGCGGTGTGGGGCGTCGCACTCGACCCGCGGAACTTCCATCGCAAGGTGACGGGCACGCCCGGCTTCCTGGTCCCGACCGGAGGGTCGACGACGCGTCAAGGCGGGCGCCCAGCCCAACTGTTCACCGCCGGAGGTGCGACCGTACTGAATCCGCCGATGCTGCGACCCGAGGTCTGACGTTCCGTCCTGCGCGGAAAATCGGACATACAGCGCTATCGTCCCTGGGTGTGCCGTCCCCGCATCCCCCGACGCCAGCGATGATCCAAGCCATCGGACTCACCAGCGTGCCCCGACGGCACGAGCGGCCCCGTGTCGACGACCTCACCTTCGAGGCGTCCGCCGGGCACGTCACCGTACTGCTCGGGCCCCGGGGCGCGGGCAAGACGTCCGCTCTGCGGCTCGTCCTGCGGATCGACAGCGGACGCGGTGTGGCCCTGCTGCGCGGGCGTCCGCTGCACCGGGTCCCGTATCCGGTGCGTGAGGTCGGCGTGCTCCTCGGGGACGTCCCCGGCCATCCGGCCCGTAGCGCCAGGGGGCACCTGCGGATGCTCGCCGCCGTCGCCGGGGTGCCCGTCGAGCGGGCCGACGACCTGCTCGACCTCGTGGGCCTCAGCGGCCTCGCGGACGAGCCGCTCGGTACCTTCTCGCTCGGCATGGACCGTCGGCTCGGCATGGCCGCAGCGCTGCTGGGCGACCCGCACACGCTCGTGCTCGACGAGCCGTGCCGGGGGTTGTCGCCGCGGGAGACGAGCTGGTTCCACGGTCTGCTGCGTGGTTACGCGGACCAGGGCGGAGCCGTTCTCGTCGCCCTCCAGGACCCGCGGGAGGCGGCGCGGATCGCGGACCGCGTCGTCGTCATCGACGACGGTCGGCTGGTCGCGGACCAGGAGGTCGCTGAGTACGCGCGCTCCCGGCTCCGGCCGCGCGTGACCGTCAGCTCGCCGCACGCCGAGCGGCTCGCCACGCTGCTCGGGCGGGAGGCGCGGGACGGCTTCCCGACGGAGGAGCGTCAGCGTCGTACGGGTGAGGCCCCGGACCGTACGCGCGAGACCGTGGAGGTGGTCAGGGAGGGAGGGACACGGCTCTCCGTCTACGGCAGCAACTGCGCGGCGGTCGGTGAGATCGCGTACCGGAACGGCATCCTCGTGCACCGGCTCGCGGACGAGGCGTCCGATGTCGGTGCCACCGCCGACGCCCCGCTGGCACGGGTCGACGGGCGCGAGGTCCGTGACGTCCGGGGGGTCGGCGACCGGAACCCTCGTGCCGCGACGGGAGTTGGCGGTGCCCAGGCTCAGGCAGGCCGCCCCTCGGCCGATCGCCCCCGGATCGACCGGGCGGGGGCCGCGTCGGCGCCGAACCGGGGGGCGCCGGCCGGGACGGCTGCCGACGGCACCGTCTACCGCGCCGGTACGGACGCGCCCCGGCTGCCCGCCGTCCCGCGCCCGGGACCGGCGGCCCCGTTCCGCTACGAGCTGCACCGCATGCTCGGGCTGCGCGCCACCTGGTACGCGATGGGCGCCGCCCTGCTCGTCGCCCTCGCCATGGCGTTCGTCCTGGTCGCCCTGGACAGCAGCCTGTACGGCCACGGGTCCGCGCACCCGCTGCCGCTGCTCGCGGGCTGGCCGCCCGGCCCGGTGTTCCTCCTGCCACCGGCGGCGGTCGTGGCGGGAGCGCTCGGCGCGCTCGCGTACGGGCAGGAGTTCACGTATCCGGCGTTGGCCCCCGCGAACACCCGTGTCCCGCACAGCCCCGGACTCCTCGCCGCCAAGCTCGCCGTGTCCGCCGCGGTCGCGGTCGGCCTCCTCGCCACCACCGCCGCAGTCAACTCCGCGGTCCTCGGCGTGCTGTTCGGCCCCCACGTGCTGGCCGTCCCGGCCGACGCCCCCGCGCCCGCGGCGCAGGCGCTGTCCGTGCTCGCCGTCACCGTCGGCTGCGCCTGGGCGGGTCTGCTCGCGGCCGGTGTCCTCCGCTCGACGCTCGCGGGCCTCGTCGCGCTGCTCGTCGTCCCGCTGCTGCTGATGCCGCCCGTACGGGAGTTGGTGTCCGGCGTCTCCCGGAGCGGTGTCGACGGACTCCTGGACCGGCTCGTACGGTTCACCGTCGCCTCCTGGCCGACCGTCGTCGAGCGCTGGGCACCCGCCTGCTGGCGGCTGCTCGGCCAACCCGTCGGCCAGGCCGCGTTGTTGTCGGCCGTCGTGCTGCTCTTCGGTTATCTGCTAGTGGGACTCCGCTCCCGCGGACGACAGCGCCCCACCCTGGTGCCCAAGCCGCAGAAACGATCGAACACGACGCCCTGAAGCCTGTTTCTTTCCGATAAGGCGTCAATTATGGGAAAGCCAGCGATCACCCTTTCGTGTGCTTTTCACCAAAGCCCTCAAGCCCGTCCGGAGGGCCGCCGACAAAGCTCACGTGACTACCCTTGCGCACTCCACGATGACCGCGGCCCGCCCCCTCGACTCCGGCCTCGGCGGCCCGGCCGAGTCCGACCGCTACGCGTACGCCGAGTCCTCCGGTTCGGCGCGTACGACCACCAACCTCCCGGCCTGGGACGGTCCGGAGACCGACATGGGTCGGCCCGGCCGTCGCACCGCGGGCAGCCGGGGCCGCGGCCTGCACGGCCAACTCGTCCAGCAGCTCGGCCAGATGATCGTCTCCGGCGACCTGGGTGCCGACCGTCCGCTGGTCCCGGAGGAGATCGGCCAGCGCTTTGAGGTCTCCCGCACCGTCGTCCGCGAATCGCTCCGGGTCCTGGAGGCCAAGGGCCTCGTCAGCGCCCGCCCCAACGTCGGCACCCGCGTCCGCCCGGTGAGCGACTGGAACCTCCTCGACCCCGACATCATCGAGTGGCGCGCCTTCGGCCCCCAGCGTGAGGACCAGCGCCGCGAACTCTCCGAACTCCGCTGGACGATCGAGCCCCTCGCGGCCGGGCTCGCCGCCGGTCGCTGCCGCGACGAGGTGCAGCAGCGTCTCGCGGACATGGTCGGCATCATGGCCCAGGCCCTCGGCCAGGGCGACTCGTTGACGTTCTCGCGCGCCGACGCGGAGTTCCACACCCTCCTGCTCCAGTCCGCCGGGAACCGCATGATGGAGCACCTCTCCGGCATCGTGTCCTCCGCGCTCCAGGTCTCGGGCGGCCCGACCGCCGGTTGCGTACGTCCGAGCGAGACGGCCGTCGCCCAGCACCGCCAGATCGTCGAGGCGTTGGCGTCCGGCGAGTCGGCCGCCGCCGAGAACGCGACGCGTCAACTCCTCGCCTCCCACGGTGAGGCCCCCGCAGCCGCGCAGTCCGGCGCCCCGGGTGGCGCGGACCACGTGGTGCCCGCGCCGCGCGAGCACTGAGCGCTCCCGGGTGGTGCGCCCGCAGCGCCGTCGGAGTCCCCGGCGGCGCTGCCGCATGTGGGTGGGGCGGGACGGGACGCGGGGCGTGCCCGTACGCCCGCCCGTGCCGGGGCTGCCGACACGGGCGGCAGGAGACGCCCGTGCCGACAGCCGGTCCGTGAAAGATCCGGCTTCGTCCGAATCTCACCGCATACGGGCCGATACTGGGTGTGACTCGGGCCACGTGGATAGCACGTAACGCTTCGCGCCGCAGCGCGATGACTCAAGAGGTGACAGCCGAGAAGGGAATACGGGGGCCGTGTCGGCCGCTGTAGAGCTTCCCGGTACAGCCCGCGCCGTCGGTAGCCAGCTCCACCGGCGGTCCGCCATTTCCATCGTTCCGAGAGGTTGTTCGTGTCGGCCAGCACATCCCGTACGCTCCCTGCGGAGATCGCCGAGTCCGAGTCTGTGATGGCGCTCATCGAGCGGGGAAAGGCTGAGGGGCAGATCGCAGGCGACGACGTGCGTCGGGCCTTCGAGGCTGACCAGATTCCGCCAACCCAGTGGAAGAACGTTCTGCGCAGCCTCAACCAGATCCTCGACGAGGAGGGTGTGACGCTGATGGTGAGTGCCGCAGAGGCGCCCAAGCGCACCCGTAAGAGCGTCGCAGCGAAGACCCCGGCCAAGCGCACCGCCACCAAGACGGTCACGACGAAGGCCGTCCCGGCCAAGAAGCCCGCGCCGGTCGCGGCCGAGGGCGATCCGGCCCCGACCGCCGGGGTGAACGGCGTCGCGGAGTCCGCGGCCGGGGACGCCCCCGCCCGGAAGACCGCCGCCAAGAAGACGGCGACGGCGAAGAAGACCGCCGCCAAGAAGACGGCCAAGAAGGCCGCCCCCGCCAAGAAGGCCGCCGCCGCGACGAAGACCGCGGGCGGGAAGAAGTCCGTCGTCGACGAGCTGCTGGAAGGCGGCGAGGAGACTCCGGAGGAGGCGCTCGCCAAGCCGGGCAAGCCCGGTGAGGCGGACGGCCCGGCGCCCGAGGGCAAGAACGAGAACGAGGGTTTCGTCCTCTCCGACGACGACGAGGACGACGCCCCCGCCCAGCAGGTCGCCGCCGCCGGTGCCACCGCGGACCCGGTCAAGGACTACCTCAAGCAGATCGGCAAGGTCCCCCTCCTCAACGCCGAGCAGGAGGTGGAGCTGGCCAAGCGCATCGAGGCCGGGCTCTTCGCCGAGGACAAGCTCGCCGCGGAGGACAAGCTCGCGCCGAAGCTCGAACGCGAGCTGGAGATCATCGCCGAGGACGGCCGCCGGGCCAAGAACCACCTGCTGGAGGCCAACCTCCGGCTCGTGGTCTCGTTGGCCAAGCGCTACACGGGCCGCGGCATGCTGTTCCTGGACCTCATCCAGGAGGGCAACCTCGGTCTGATCCGCGCGGTCGAGAAGTTCGACTACACCAAGGGCTACAAGTTCTCGACCTACGCGACGTGGTGGATCAGGCAGGCCATCACCCGCGCGATGGCCGACCAGGCCCGCACCATCCGTATCCCGGTGCACATGGTCGAGGTCATCAACAAACTCGCGCGCGTGCAGCGCCAGATGCTCCAGGACCTGGGCCGTGAGCCCACCCCGGAGGAGCTGGCCAAGGAGCTGGACATGACGCCCGAGAAGGTCGTCGAGGTCCAGAAGTACGGTCGCGAGCCCATCTCGCTGCACACCCCGCTCGGTGAGGACGGGGACAGCGAGTTCGGTGACCTGATCGAGGACTCCGAAGCGGTCGTCCCGGCGGACGCGGTCAGCTTCACGCTCCTCCAGGAGCAGCTGCACTCCGTGCTGGACACGCTCAGCGAGCGCGAGGCCGGTGTGGTCTCGATGCGCTTCGGCCTCACCGACGGCCAGCCGAAGACGCTGGACGAGATCGGCAAGGTCTACGGCGTGACCCGCGAGCGCATCCGCCAGATCGAGTCCAAGACGATGTCGAAGCTGCGTCACCCGTCGCGTTCCCAGGTCCTCCGGGACTACCTGGACTGACGGCTCAGCGCCGCCACCGCGCGGCGCCTCGCGTACGAGGGCCGCCGCCCGCACCCGGGCGGCGGCCCTCGCGCGTGCCCGTACGGCGGGCCCGTCACCACGCGCCCGTACGGCAGGCGGGTGCCGTGGGCGCGCGCGGTCCGCCCGTCCGGCTGCCGCCCGTTCGAGATGCGGGGCGCCTCCGACGGGCTGACCCTGGGTGGTCACGTGCTCCCGTACGGACAGGAGATCGCATGCGCCCTCGTCCACGCCGCTCCCCCCGCCCGCTCCTCTGCCTCGTGCCCCTGCTGCTGACCGCGCTGGTCGCGGCCGGTACGCCGGAGACGGACCGGGTGGTGGTGGGCGGCCAGCCGGTCAGCGTCGCCGAACATCCCTGGGTCGTGGCACTCGCCAGCCGGGACCGCTTCGGGGACGAGCGCTCCGGGCAGTTCTGCGGCGGAGCCGTCGTCGGCACCCGAACGGTCGTCACCGCGGCGCACTGCCTCAGCCCGGAGGTGCTCGGTACGGACCGGGCGAAGGTCCGCGACCTGCGGGTGATCTCGGGCCGCGACGACCTCGGGGGCGACGCGGGCAAGGAGACCGCGCCCGCGAAGGTGTGGGTCAACCCGGACTACGACGCCCGTACGAACGAGGGCGACGTCGCCGTCCTCACCCTCGACGCGCCGCTCCCCGCGTCCGCGGTGATCGACGTCGCGGGCTCCGGCGACGCCGCGTACGAGCCGGGGACGCGGGCCACCGTCTACGGCTGGGGTGACACCAGCGGGAGCGGCAGCTACCCGTCCCGGCTGCTCGCCGCCGGGGTGGACGTGCTGGCCGACCGGGTCTGCGAGCGCGCGTATCCGGGCAGCGCGGACGGTACGTACCGGGCGGACTCGATGCTGTGCGCCGGGGTCGCCGGTGGTGGCCGCGACGCCTGCCAGGGCGACTCGGGCGGCCCGCTGGTCGCGCGCGGGCGGCTGGTCGGGCTCGTGTCGTGGGGCGCGGGCTGCGGGGAACGGGGGCGGCCCGGCGTGTACACGCGGCTGTCCGACGTGCTCCCGCTCGTCCGGCAGCACGGGCGCGACGTGCCCTGAGGCGGGACGGGGCCGCCCCGCACCGCGCCCGAGGGCGCGGACACCGCGGGCGCGGACACGACGACGGGCGGCCACTCCGGGGTTCCGGGGTGGCCGCCCGCCGCATTGCCGGCCCTGGGCCGGTCCGAGCTCGTCGGTTTGGGACGTGCTGCGTCAGGTGCGACGGACCGTCATCGGCCGTCGTCGTCCGCTGTGGCAGGAGTCGCGGTCAGCTTCTCCGTCTCGTCCTGTATCTCTGCGGCGATCTTCTTGAGTTCTGGCTCGAACTTGCGGCCGTGGTGGGCGCAGAACAGCAGCTCTCCACCGCTGAGAAGCACGACGCGCAGGTAGGCCTGCGCGTTGCAGCGGTCGCATCGGTCAGCGGCCGTCAGCGGGGTCGCGGGTGTCAGAACAGTAGTCACGTCGCCTCTTCTCTAGCTCGACGAGCTGTCGTACCAGGGTCAACATCCAACCAGGCCGAAAACGTTCCCGCTCCGGGCTTCCCCCGTGGAGATTTCACTCTGGGAGAACTCCACGGACTGGCCGATGCTGCCGGGTGGCGGCGAATGAGCCGTTTTACGTCGGTTGCTTGCTGTTCACGTTGTCTGGCGGTTGTTGTCTGGTTGTCGATCCCCGAACCGGATACCGGTTCGTTCATGAGGACGTGCCCGGAGCCTAAATGGTTCATGCCTCAAAGGGAACGCGATGTGCCTGTCAGCACAGTTGGGACTCGAACGCGCATGCGATACTCGCCCCGTACTGAGCGCCCCGCACACGCGCTGTCCTGGGCATCGGTACTCTCTGACGGCAACACAGCCACCACCGAAGCAGAATTCAGCGAGGAGCGAACCGCGTGACCGCCGAGACGTCCGTGCCGTCGTCCACCGCCCTGCTGTCCGGAGCGGACCGCGACGGCGGCTCCAACTACACCGCTCGGCACCTGCTGGTCCTCGAAGGACTCGAAGCGGTGCGCAAGCGCCCCGGGATGTACATCGGCTCGACCGACAGCCGGGGTCTGCTGCACTGCCTCTGGGAGATCATCGACAACTCCGTCGACGAGGCGCTCGGCGGCCACTGCGACCGTATCGACGTGACCCTCCACGAGGACGGCTCCGTCGAGGTGCGGGACAACGGGCGCGGCATCCCCGTCGACGTGGAGCCCAAGACCGGGCTGTCCGGCGTCGAGGTCGTGATGACCAAGCTGCACGCGGGCGGCAAGTTCGGCGGCGGCTCGTACGCCGCTTCCGGCGGTCTGCACGGCGTCGGCGCCTCCGTGGTCAACGCGCTGTCCGCGCGGCTCGACGTGGAGGTGGACCGCGACGGCCGTACGCACTCGGTGAGCTTCCGGCGGGGCGTGCCCGGCATCTTCACCGAGTCCGGGCCGGACGCGCCGTTCGACCCGTCGGGCGGGCTGCTCCAGGGGAAGAAGATCCCCAAGAGCCGTACGGGCACCCGTGTCCGCTACTGGGCGGACCGGCAGATCTTCCTCAAGGACGCCCGCCTGTCCCTGGAGACGCTGCACGGGCGGGCCCGCCAGACGGCGTTCCTGGTGCCCGGCCTGACGCTCGTCGTACGGGACGAGCGCGGCCTGGACGGCGAGCCGCCCGCCGAGGAAGTCTTCCGCTACGACGGCGGGATCAGCGAGTTCTGCGAGTACCTGGCGCAGGACCGGCCCGTGTGCGACGTGCTGCGCCTCCAGGGCGAGGGCACGTTCAAGGAGACCGTCCCCGTCCTGGACGACCGCGGCCACATGATCCCGACGGAGGTGCAGCGCGAGCTGACCGTCGACATCGCGTTGCGCTGGGGCACCGGTTACGACACCACGGTCCGCTCGTTCGTGAACATCATCGCGACGCCCAAGGGCGGCACCCACGTGTCGGGCTTCGAGCGCTCGCTGACGCGGACGGTGAACGACGTGCTGCGCGCGTCGAAGCTGCTGCGCGTGGCCGAGGACGACGTGGCGAAGGACGACGCGACGGAGGGCCTGACGGCGGTCGTGACCGTACGGCTCGCGGAGCCGCAGTTCGAGGGGCAGACCAAGGAGGTGCTGGGCACCTCGGCCGCGTCGCGGATCGTGTCGCAGGTGGTGGCCCGGGAGCTGAAGGGCTTCCTGACGTCGACGAAGCGGGACGACAAGCAGCAGGCCCGTTCCGTGCTGGACAAGGTCGTCGCGGCGGCCCGTACGCGCATCGCGGCGCGGCAGCACAAGGAGGCGCAGCGGCGCAAGACCGCCCTGGAGTCCTCCGCGCTGCCCGCGAAGCTGGCGGACTGCCGGAGCGACGAGGTGGAGCGTACGGAGCTGTTCATCGTGGAGGGCGACTCCGCGCTGGGTACGGCGAAGGTGGCGCGGAACTCGGAGTTCCAGGCGCTGCTGCCGATCCGCGGCAAGATCCTCAACGTCCAGAAGTCGTCCGTCTCGGACATGCTGAAGAACGCCGAGTGCGGTTCGATCATCCAGGTCATAGGAGCGGGTTCCGGACGGACCTTCGACATCGACCAGGCCCGCTACGGCAAGGTGATCTTCCTCGCCGACGCGGACGTCGACGGCGCGCACATCCGCTGCCTGCTGCTCACCCTCTTCCAGCGCTACATGCGCCCGATGGTCGAGCAGGGCCGGGTCTTCTCCGCCGTGCCGCCGCTGCACCGGGTGGAGCTGACGCACCCGAAGAAGGGCCAGGACAAGTACGTGTACACGTACTCGGACAACGAGCTGCGGCAGACCCTGCTGGAGCTGGAGCGCACCGGCGTCCGCTACAAGGACTCCGTCCAGCGCTACAAGGGCCTCGGGGAGATGGACGCCGACCAGCTCGCGGAGACCACCATGGACCCGCGGCACCGCACCCTGCGGCGGATCAACATCAGCGACCTGGAGGCCGCCGAGGAGGCGTTCAGCCTCCTGATGGGGAACGACGTGGCGCCGCGGCGCGAGTTCATCACCGGGTCGGCGGCGACGCTGGACCGGTCGCGCATCGACGTCTGACCCGGCCGGGCACCGCGCGGGCCCGTGCCTCCACCCGTGGGTGGAGTCACCGCCCGGCGGAATCCACCCCGCCCCCACCCGGGAGCCGATCCGCCGCCGGGCGGTGCTCCGTAGCGTCGAGGACGTCGGAGAAGTCCCTCGGCCTACGGAGGCGGGTGTGTCATGGGTGGTGTGCCGGACGGTGTGGTGGTCCTCGGGATCGCCGTGGTCGTGGCGGTCGCGCAGCTGCGACCGCAGCGCGTGAGCACGGAGGCGCGGGCCTGGTGGGTGCTGCCCGCCGTGCTGGTGATCGCGACGGTGGACGACGGCGGGCTGACCGACCCGCGGCACCGTACGGTGTCCGCCCTGCTGCTCGTCGCCACGGTGCTGGCCGGTGCCGCGATCGGTGTCGCGTGGGCGTGGACGGCGCGGGTGTGGCGGGACGACGACGGGGCGTACTGGGCGCGGGGGCGCGGCGCGACGCTCGCCGTGTGGGCGGTCGGCGTGCTGGTGGGCGCCGTACCGCACGGGCTGGCCGCGCTCGCCGGGGTGCGGCACGGGAACGGTACCGCCATGCTGGCTCTCGCGGCGACGCTGCTGACGCGCAGCGCCGTGGTGATCCTCCGTACGGGCGGGCTCGGCGCGCTCCTCCGGTCGGCGCACGACGCGCACGGGGGCCCGTACGGTCCGGGGCACGCGCACGGCGCGTACGGCGGCGGACACGGGAAGGAGCAGGCGCTCCGGTGAACCGATGGCTGGCGTGGCCCCTGCGCGAGGCACTGTCCGGAGAGGGCGTGCCCCGCGCGCGGCGCGTGCTCGACCTGCTGGGCTGGCTCTCCCTGGGCGGCTGGCTGACCTGGCGGACCGTCCGGGACGCGCGGCCCGACCTGTGGGGCTGCGTCGCGCTGGCGGCCGTACTGGCCTGCGTGGCCGCCGCCCTGTGCGCCTTCCACGCCGCCACCACCCGGCACCGGCTGCTGCCCGCGCTCGGCCACCTGTCGGTGATCGCCGCCGCGGGCGGGTGCGCGTTGGCCGCCGGGGCCGAGGTGACCGCGCTGGTGCTGTGGATCGCGGTCGCGGCGGTGGCGATGCGGCGGCTGCCGTTCGCGGCGTCGCTCCCGGCGGCGCTCGTGCCGATGGGCGGGTACGCGCTGACCGGCTTCGGCGACCTGGTCGAGGTGGTGGTGCTCGTCGGCGTGACCCTGCTGTCGGGCTACACCATCCGGCTGGACGCCGAGGCCCGCGGCACCGGCTTCCAGCTGCTGGCCCAGGAGCGGGCCGCGCGCGAGGCGGAGGCCGAGTCGGCCGCGCTGGCCGAACGGGCCCGTATCGCACGGGAGATGCACGACATCCTGGCGCACAGCCTCAGCGCCCAGCTGGTGCACCTGGAGGCGGCGCGGCTGCTGATCGAACGCGGCGGGCGGCCCGACGCCGTACTGGAACGTGTCGTCGTCGCCCGCGGCATGGCCCGCGAGGGGCTGGCGGAGACCCGGCAGGCGCTCTCGGCGTTGCGGGGCGAGCTGGTGCCGGTGGACGAGTTCCTGCGGACGGTGACCGGCCACGAGGGGGTGCGGCTGGAGATCACGGGGGAGCCGCGCCCGCTGCCCGCCGAGGCGGGCCTCGCGGTGCGCAGGGTCGCGCAGGAGGCGTTGACGAACGCGCGCAAGCACGCCCCGGGCGCGCGGGTGCGCGTACGGCTGGACTACGTCCGCGCGGACGAGGTGGTCCTGGAGGTACGGGACACGGGCGCCTCCGGGCCGGGCGAACTGGCGGCGTCCGGCGGCGGGTACGGTCTGGTGGGGATGCGGGAGCGCGCCGAACTGCTCGGCGGCACGCTGGAGTCGGGCCCGTACGAGGGGCCGGACGGAAGGGGGTTCGCGGTGCTGCTGCGGGTGCCCGTATGACGGGGCGGAGCGGGCGGGCGGACCGGCCGGGGGACGCGGGGCCGTCGGGCGGGGTGGAACGGTCGGGCGGGGCGCGGCGGCCGGAGACGGCGCGGGTGCTGGTGGCCGAGGACCAGACCGTGGTGCGCGAGGGGCTGGTGCTGATGCTGGGGCTGCTGCCCGGCGTCGAGGTCGTCGGCGCGGCGGCGGACGGCGAGGAGGCCGTGCGCCTCGTCGCCCGGCTCGATCCGGACGTGGTGCTGATGGACCTGCGCATGCCGCGCTGCGACGGCGTGGAGGCGACGCGGCGGGTGCGGGCGGAGCATCCCCGTACGCAGGTCGTGGTGCTCACGACCTATGACGACGACGACTCGCTGTTCCCCGCGCTGCGCGCCGGGGCCCGCGGCTACCTGACGAAGGACGCCGACGCGGACGCCGTCCTGCGGGCCGTCGACGCCGTCCTGTCCGGCGAGGCGGGGCTCGCGGCCTCGGTGCAGGCGCGGCTGCTGGACCGACTGGCGTACGGCACGGCGCCGGACGGGGCGCCGCGCGAGGACACGGCCGCCGCCACGGGCGCCTGGTCCGGTGGGCCGGACGGGTTGACGGAGCGCGAGACGGAGGTGCTGGCGCTGATCGCGGAGGGCCTGAGCAACCAGGAGGTCGCCCGCGCCCTGCACATCGGCACCGCGACGGTGAAGACGCACATCAACAACCTCTTCGCGAAGACCGGCGTACGGGACCGCGCCCAGGCCGTGCGGTACGCGTACCGACACGGCATTGTCACCTGAACGAGTGGTGCGCACCGTATTGCCCCCTCCGCGGCCCCGCGGACGTGCCCATCCTTGAGCATGCCCATCGACGATCCCTGGCACGACGACCTCGCCTCCGGCCGGGCGGAGGAGCCCCGGCCGCCCGCCTCAGGTCCGCCCGATCCGCCGCACCCGGACCAGGACGGGAGCGCGCCGCCCCGGCCCCACCCCGAGGCGTCCGCCGCCGTCTACCTGACGGTGCAGCGCAGCGCCGCCTTCCAGCGCGTGCGCGGGAGTTACCGGCGCTTCGCGGTGCCCGCCACGGTCGCGTTCCTCGGCTGGTATCTCGCGTACGTCGTGGTGGCGACCGCCGCGCCCGACCTGATGGCGCGCCGGGTGCACGGGGTGCTGAACGTGGGCATGGTGGCCGGACTCGCGCAGTTCGCCACGACGTTCCTGCTGACGTGGGCGTACGTGCGGCACGCGCGTCGGCACCGGGACCGTGCCGCGCTCGAACTGCGCTGGGAGACGCAGGACATGACGCGCGGCGCCGCCGCGGCGGCCGGTGCGGCGTACGCACCGGACCCGGCGTACGTACCGGGCGCGTCGCCCGTGGCGGACCCGGTGGACGGACCCGACGCGCCGTACGTGCCGGACGGCGCCACCGGTGAACACGCCGTACGGGAACGGGAGTCCGTCCGTTGACCGGTAGCCACCAGACGCTCACCCTGCTCCTCTTCGGGGCCTTCGTCGCCGCCACGCTCGCCATCACGCGCTGGGCCGCGTCCCGACGGCAGGGCTCCTCGGTGGAGTTCTACGCGGGCGGGCGCATGTTCTCACCCATGGAGAACGGATTCGCCCTCGCCGGGGACTACATGTCCGCCGCGTCCTTCCTCGGCATCACGGGGCTGATCGCCCTGTTCGGGTACGACGGGATGCTCTACTCCGTCGGCTTCCTCGTCGCCTGGCTCGTCGTGCTGATCCTCGTCGCCGAACTCGTCCGCAACTGCGGCCGGTTCACGCTCGCCGACGTCGTCGCGGCGCGCGTGCGGGAGCGGCCCGTACGGATCGCCATGGGTGCCTCGTCCGTCACCGTGTCGGTGCTCTACCTGGTCGCCCAGATGGTCGGCGCCGGCACCCTCGTGGCGATGCTCTCCGTCGGCGCCGGTGGGGCGGCGCGCAGCGCGGCGGTGATCGGCGTCGGCGTGCTGATGGTCGTCTGCGTCGCCTTCGGCGGGATGCGGGCGACCACCTGGATCCAGATCGTCAAGGCCGCGCTGCTGACGTGCTGCGCCGTCGCCCTGACCGTGCTGGTGCTGGCGCGCTTCGCGGGCGACCCGGGCGCGCTGCTCTCCGCCGCCGCCGAACGCAGCGGCCACGGCGGCGACTTCCTCGCCCCCGGCCTCCGCTACGGCGGCGACTGGACGGCGCGGCTCGACTTCATCAGCCTGGGTGTCGCGCTGGTGCTGGGCACCGCCGGGCTGCCGCACATCCTGTCGCGCTTCTACACGGTGCCGACGGCGCGTGCCGCCCGCCGTTCCGTGGTCTGGTCGATCGGGCTGATCGGCGGCTTCTACCTGATGACGATCGTGCTCGGCTTCGGCGCCGCCGCCCTGGTCGGTTCGGGCGAGGTGCGTGACGCCAACGCGGCGGGGAACACGGCCGTTCCGCTGCTCGCGGAGGAGCTGGGCGGCGGCGCGGGCTCGACGGGCGGTTCGGCGCTGCTCGCGGTCGTGGCGGCGGTCGCGTTCGCCACGATCCTCGCGGTCGTCGCCGGGGTGACGCTCTCCGCGTCGGCCGCCGTTTCCCACGACCTGTACGCGTCGCTGAGCAGTCGCCGCCGCTACGGCGAGGTCGCCGTGGGCCGGGCCGCCGCCGTCGGCACCGGCGTGCTCGCCATCGGGCTGGCGCTGCCCGCGCAGAACCTGAACGTCGCGTTCCTGGTCGGCCTGGCCTTCGCGGTCGCCGCGTCCGCGAACCTGCCGGTGCTGCTGTACGCCCTGTTCTGGCGGCGCTTCACCACCAGGGGCGCGGTCTGGTCGGTGTACGGGGGGTTGGTGCCCGCCGTCGTGCTGGTCGTGCTGTCGCCCGTCGTCTCGGGCGGCGGGCAGTCGCTGTTCCCCGGGGTGGACTTCGCGGTTTTCCCGCTGGAGAACCCGGGCCTGGTCTCCATCCCGCTCGGCTTCCTCGCGGGTTGGCTGGGCACGGTCACCTCGCGGGAGGAGCCGGACGCGGCGCGGCACGCGGAGACGGAGGTGCGGTCGCTCACGGGCGCGGGCGCCGCGTAGGCACTCCGGCGGGTGCCGCCGGGGCGGGCCCGTGCCCGCCTTCGGTGGGGCCCCCGGCCCGCGCCGCGTCCCCGGCCGCGCCTCCCTCCGCGCGTGGCTCCGGGCGGAGGGCGTCGGGCAGCACGACGGTGAAGGCGGCGCCGCCGCCCGCCGCCTCACCGACCCGCGCGCTGCCCCCGTGCCGCTCCGCCAGCCGCCGTACGAGCGCCAGCCCGAGGCCGCGTTTGCCGTGCGCGGGCGGGGGCTTGGTGGACCACCCCGCGGCGAAGACCAGCTCGCGCTTCTCGTACGGGACGCCGGGTCCGCTGTCGCACACCCGCAGCCGTAGCCCGGTGCCGTCCCCGCCGGTCGGGCGGTCCGCCGCGTCCACGGGATCGGCCCCCGCCGGGTCCGGGCGGTCGGGGGACTCCGTACCGTCCAGGGGGCACAGTTCCAGCTCCACGCGCGCGTCCGGCGTACCGGCCGCCGCGTCCAGCGCGTTGTCGACGAGGTTGCCGACGACGGTGACGAGTTCGCGCGGGTCGACGAGCCGGTCGGGCAGCCGCGTGCCGGGCGCGACGGTCAGCGCCACGCCCCGCTCCGCGGCCACGGTCGCCTTGCCGACGAGCAGCGCGGCGACCAGCGGGTCGCGTACCCGCCCGGTGATCTGCTCGGCGGTGGCCCGGTGCACGCCGACGGCGTCGGAGACGTAGTCCACGGCGTCCTCGTAGAGGCCGAGTTCGAGCAGGCCGAGCAGCACGTGCAGCCGGTTGGCGTGCTCGTGGTCCTGGGCGCGGAGGGCGTCGATCAGGCCGTGCGAGCTGTCCAACTCGCGGCCCAGCAGCTCCAGTTCGGTGCGGTCGCGGAGGGTGGCTACGGCGCCGCCGTCGTCGGTGGGCATGCGGTTGGCGACGAGCACCCGGCTGCCGCGTACGGTCAGCAGGTCCGCGCCGGTGACCCGGCCCGCGAGCACCTCGGTCGTACGGCCGGGGCCGAGCGCCTCCTCCAGGGGGCGGCCGGTGTCGTCGGGCCGGAGGTCGAGGAGGCGCTGCGCCTCGTCGTTGATCAGGCGGATGCGTTCCTTCCGGTCGAGGGCGACGACCCCCTCGCGGATGCCGTGCAGCATCGCCTCGCGCTCGGACAGCAGCGCGGAGATGTCGGAGAACGCCAGGTCGTGGGTCTGCCTCTGGAGCCGCCGGGACACCAGCAGCGCGGCCAGCGCGCCGACGCCGAGGGCGCCCCCGGCGTACGCCAGCAGCTCGGGTACGGCGGCGAGGAGCCGGTCGTGCACCCCCTCGTAGTCGATGCCGACGGAGACGGCGCCGACGACCCGGCCCCGGCCGTCGCGCAGCGGCACCTTGCCGCGCGCGGAACGGCCCAGCGTGCCCACGTCGATGTGCTCCACCTCGTGTCCGGCGAGGGCGGGGCCGGGGTCGGTGGAGACGCGTTCACCGATGCGCGCGGTGGTGGGGTGCGACCAGCGGACGCCCCGGGCGTCCAGCACGACGACGTAGCTCGCTCCGGACGCGGCCCGCACCCGCTGCGCGCGCCGTTGCACGGGCCCGTCCGGGTCGGGGCCGTCCCGGTCGGTGAGCAGGTCGGCCAGACCGGGCTGGACGGCGGTGGACTGGGCGATCGCCAGCGCGCGCTGGGTGGCGCGGTTGTCGAACTCGGCGCTGAGCGGCGCCAGGAACAGCCCGGTGGCGAGGGCGGTGACGCCGGTGACGATGGCCAGCTGCATCAGCAGCACCTGCGAGAAGACCCGTTTCGGCCAGCCGAGGCGCAGGCGCAGCGGCCGGTGCGCGGGTGGGCGGGGGTGGGGCCGGGGCCGGTGCGGGGGCCGTATGTCCGTTCCGTTCACGTGCGGACCGTAGCCCGTGCGCGGGCCGGAGGGGGATGCCCGTACGGTGGGATGTGGGCGATCTCGCTGGTCCCGGGCCTCTCCGTAAGCGATTTGCGTGTCTTGCGCTAATCTTGCGTGTATGACACGACGACTTGCTCAGGTGGCTCAGAAGGTGGGCGTCAGCGAGGCCACGGTCAGCCGGGTGCTCAACGGTAAGCCGGGTGTCTCGGACGCCACCCGGCAGGCCGTCCTCACCGCCCTGGACGTCCTCGGCTACGAGCGCCCCACGCAGCTGCGCGGCGAACGGGGACGACTCGTCGGCCTCGTCCTCCCCGAGCTCCAGAACCCGATCTTCCCGGCCTTCGCCGAGGCCGTGGGTGGCGCGCTCGCGCAGCAGGGGCTGACCCCGGTGCTGTGCACGCAGACGCCCGGCGGCATCCAGGAGACCGACTACATCGACCTCCTGCTCCAGCAGCAGGTCTCCGGGGTGATCTTCGCGGGCGGGCTCTACGCCCAGGCCGACGCCCCCCACGACCACTACCAACTGCTGGCGGACCGGCGGCTGCCGGTTGTCCTGATCAACGCGGCCATCGCCAAGCTCGACTTCCCGTGCGTCTCCTGCGACGACGCGAGTGCCGTGGAGCAGGCGTGGCGGCACCTGGCGTCGCTCGGCCACGAGCGGATCGGCATGGTGCTCGGCCCCGCCGACCACGTGCCGTCCCGCCGCAAGCTCGACGCGGCGCGGGCCGCCGCGCGCGCGGGGGGCGGCGAGCTGCCGGACGAGTACGTGGCGCGCGCGATGTACTCGCTGGAGGGCGGCCAGGCCGCCACCACCCGCCTGCTGGACCGCGGGGTCACCGGGGTGATCTGCGCCAGCGACCCGATCGCGCTGGGCGCGGTGCGGGCGGCGCGGCGGCGCGGGCTGGACGTGCCGGGTGACCTGTCGGTGATCGGTTACGACGACTCGGCGCTGATGACGTGCGTCGACCCGCCGCTGAGCACCGTACGGCAGCCGATCGAGGCCATGGGTCGCGCGGCGGTGGACCTGCTGACCGCGCAGATCGCCGGGCGCGAGGTGGCGCGGGACGAGCTCCTGTTCGAGCCGGAGCTGGTCGTACGGGCGTCCACCGGGCCCGTCGCGTCGGGTGGTGGGGTCGCGGGCTGAGGCGGACGCACGGGGTGGCCCGGGGGCCGGGGCGGGGAGGTGCATCACCTGCGACGTAGCTGTCGAAATTTTGCAGCTTGCGTTCGAGATATTGCGCCTACGTGTCGACGGTGGTTGAGTGTGCGCCACGCCACAGCAGGGTGCCGTGGCTGCTCACCAGGCATGCCCACGAGGGGAACCACCCATGAGACGCTCCGGGTCCCGCCGTATCCAGTCAGCGCTCACCGCCGCGCTCGCCGCCGCCCTCGTCCTCTCCGCCACCGCCGGGTGCGGCGCGGACGGAGACGAGTCGTCCGACGGCCGGGTCCGGCTGGACGTCAACGGGCAGCCGCCCAGCAGCCAGCAGCACGAGCGGGCCCTCTTCGAGGCGGATGTGAAGGCGTTCGAGAAGGCCAACCCGGACATCGACCTGGTGCCGCACGAGGGCTTCATGGAGCCCGAGACGTTCCGGACCAAGCTGGCCGGGGGCAAGCTGGAGGACGTCTTCTACACGTACTTCACCGACCCGGCCGGGCTGATCGACAAGCGGCAGGTCGCGGACATCACCGACGCGGTGAAGGGGCTGCCGCACTACGGTGACCTCAAGCCGGAGCTGCTGAAGATCTACCAGGACGAAGAGGGCCGCCAGTTCGGCCTCCCCACCGCCAACTACTCGATGGGCCTCGTCTACAACCGGAAGCTGTTCGAGCGCGCCGGTCTCGACCCCGACGAGCCGCCCGCCAGCTGGGACGAGGTACGGGCCGCCGCGAAGCGGATCGCGGGCCTGGGCAAGGGGTACGTGGGCTACGCCGACCTGTCGAAGAACAACCAGGGCGGCTGGCACTTCACCGCCGAGACGTACTCCCGCGGCGGCACCGTCGCGCGGCGCGACGGCGACGGCTGGAAGGCGTCGTTCGACGACGCGCACGGCCGGGACGTCCTCCGGACGCTGCACGACATGCGCTGGAAGGACGACTCCATGGGCAGCAAGCAGCTGCTGGCGGACGCCGACGCGCAGCGCCTGATGGGCGCCGGGAAGCTCGGCATGTACCTCGCCGCGGGTGACAACATCCCCATCGTCGTCAAGGAGTTCGACGGCCGTTACGAGGACTACGGTCTCGCGCCCGTGCCCGGCGGCCGGGGCACGCTGATCGGCGGCGAGGGCTACATGTTCAACGCCAAGGCGTCCCGGGAGCAGATCGAGGCCGGGGTGAAGTGGATCCACTGGCGCTTCCTCACCCCGTCCACCATCGAGCGCACCGCCGCGTGGCACCACGAGCGGAAGCTCCCCGTGGGCCTCCCCGTCGCCCCCACCGCCGACAACTGGAACGGCGCGACCCGGCGGGCCGTGGAGAAGATCAAGAAGGAGCACGCCAACGTCCCCGTGGACAACTACCGTGCGTTCACCGACGCGAACGTACCCGGCGTCATCGAGCCCCCCGAGGCCCAGCAGGTCTACGCCGTCCTCGACAAGACCATGCAGGCGGTCCTCACCGAGGAGGACGCCGACATCCCCGGCCTGCTGGACAGGGCCGAGGACGAGGTCGACCGGATCTACGCGCGCGTCCGATGAGCGCCGCGACGGGCACCCCCGTGAAGTCGCCGCACCCCCCGGCCGCCTCCACCGGGCCGCACGGACCGCACGACCCGGCGGAACGGGAACGGGCGCGGGCGCGGCGCCGCGCACGGCTCGCCGAGCACGTCACCGGGTACGGCTTCCTCTGCGCCGCGCTGATCGTCTTCGCGCTGTTCTCCTGGTATCCGATCGCGCGGAACGTGGCGCTGGCCTTCCAGGAGGTCAACTTCGCGACCGGGAACAGCTGGGTCGGTCTGGAGAACTTCCGGCGGCTGGCGGACGACCCGCTGACCGTCACCGCCTGGCGGAACTCCGCGCTGTTCACCCTCTACGCCCTGCTGCTCGGCTACGCCGTCCCGTTCGTCACCGCGATCGTCGTCAACGAGTTCCGCCACGCCCGCGCGTACTTCCGCGTCCTCGTCTACCTGCCGGTGATGCTCCCGCCCGTGGTCGTCGCGCTGATGTGGAACTGGTTCTACGACCCCGGTCCCGGCCTGGCCAACGAGCTGCTGCGCACGCTGCACCTGCCGACCTCCGCCTGGATCGACTCCGCCGACACCTCGCTCGTCTCCCTCGTCGTCGTCGCCACCTGGGCCAACATGGGCACCACCACGCTGATCTACCTGGCGGCGCTCCAGACCATCCCCGGCGAGCTGTACGAGGCGGCCGAGCTGGACGGCGCGAACCTGTGGCAGCGCGTACGGCACGTGACGATCCCGCAGACCCGCCTCGTGCTGCTGATCCTCATGCTGCTCCAGATCGTCGCCACGATGCAGGTGTTCACCGAGCCGTTCGTGATGACCGGCGGCGGACCCGACGACTCCACCGTCACCGTGATGCTCCTGATCTACCGCCACGCCTTCGTCTACGACGACTTCGGCACCGCCAGCGCGCTCAGCCTCCTGCTGCTGATCGTCCTGGGCCTGTTCTCCGCCGCGTACCTGCGGCTCACCCGTACCCGCGAGACGTGAGGAACGGACGCGATGCGCACCCTGATCCGACCGGCCGTGCTCCGCACGCGGCGCGGCAGGACCGTCTACTGGTCCGTCCTCGCGCTCGTCCTCCTCCTCTTCACCGCCGCCTTCGTCATCCCGCTGTACTGGATGGGGACCGGCGCGATGAAGAGCGCGCGGGAGGCGGCGCAGAGCCCGCCCACGTACGTGCCGCACGAGTGGCACCCCGGGAACTTCGCCGAGGCGTGGCAGGAACTCGACCTGACGCGCTACTTCCTGAACACCCTGCTCCTCGTCGGCGGCGCCTGGCTGTTCCAGCTCGCGGTGCAGATCCCCGCCGCGTACGCGCTGTCCAAGCTGCGCCCGCGCTACGGGAACGTGGTGCTGGGGCTGATGCTCGTCACGCTGATGATGCCGGTGACGGCGCTGCTCGTGCCCGTCTACCTGACGGTCGTGGACGTGCCGCTGCTCGACCTCAACCTGATCGACACCCCCTGGGCGGTCTGGCTGCCCGCCGGGGCCAACGCGTTCAACGTCTACATCCTGAAGAACTTCTTCGACCGCGTCCCCGACGAACTCCTCGACGCCGCCCGCATCGACGGCGCCGGGCCCGTCACCACCATGGTCCGCGTCGTGCTGCCGCTGTCCCGGCCGATCATCGCCGTCGTCTCCATCCTGTCCATCGTCACGGCCTGGAAGGACTTCGTCTGGCCGCTCGTGGTCCTCCCGGACCCGGCGCACCAGCCGATCAGCGTCTTCCTCCAACGCGTCGCCCCCGACGTGCCGTTGAACATCCTCGTCGCCGGACTCGTCCTGGCCAGCGCCCCGTTGATCGCGCTGTTCCTCGTCTTCCAGCGGCAGATCCTGTCCGGCCTCACCGCCGGCAGCCTGAAGGGCTGACCTCCGCACGCTCCCCGACGGTCCCTGAAAGGAACCCCTGTGCCCCTCTCCGGTGACGACTGGTGGCGCGACGCCGCCATCTACCAGGTCTACGTGCGCAGCTTCGCCGACGCCGACGGCGACGGTACGGGCGACCTGGCGGGCGTCCGCGCGCGACTGCCGTACCTCGCCGAACTCGGCGTGGACGCCCTGTGGTTCAACCCCTGGTACCTCTCCCCGATGGCCGACGGCGGCTACGACGTGGCCGACTACCGCGCCGTCGACCCGGCGTTCGGCAGCCTCGACGAGGCGGAGAAGCTGATCTCCGAGGCCCGCGACCTGGGGCTGCGCACCCTGGTCGACATCGTGCCCAACCACGTCTCGGACCAGCACCCGTGGTTCCGGGCCGCGTTGGCCGACCCGGACGCGGCGGAGCGGGACCTCTTCCACTTCCGGCCCGGCCGGGGTCCGGACGGCGCCGAACCGCCGAACGGCTGGACGTCCGAGTTCGGCGGCCCCGCCTGGACCCGTACGACCGACCCGGACGGGACGCCCGGCGACTGGTACCTGCACCTCTTCGCCGCCGGTCAGCCCGACCTCAACTGGGCGCGTGCGGAGGTGCGCGAGGAGCACGAGGACGTGCTCCGCTTCTGGTTCGCGCGGGGCGCGGCGGGCGTACGCGTCGACTCCGCCGCGCTGCTGTGCAAGGACCCCGCGCTGCCGGACCTGGTCGACGGGGCCCCGCACCCGTACGTCGACCGGGACGAGCTGCACGAGGTGTACCGCGGCTGGCGGGCCGTGGCCGACGAGTTCGGCGGCGTGCTCGTCGGCGAGCTGTGGCTGCCGGACACCGAGCGCTTCGTGCGCTACCTGCGGCCCGACGAGCTGCACACCGCGTTCAACTTCGACTTCCTCGCCTGCCCCTGGGACGCGGCCCGGCTCCGCGCGTCCGTCGACATGACGCTCGCCGCGCACGCGCCCGTCGGCGCCCCCGCCACCTGGGTGCTGTGCAACCACGACGTGACGCGCACCGTCACCCGCTACGGCCGCGCGGACACCGGCTTCGACTTCGCCGCCAAGCGCTTCGACACCCCCACCGACCTGGCGCTCGGCACCCGGCGGGCCCGCGCGGCGGCCCTGCTGTCGCTGGCGCTGCCCGGCTCCGTGTACCTCTACCAGGGCGAGGAGTTGGGCCTCCCGGAGGCGGCGGTGCCACCGGACCGCATCGAGGACCCCATGCACTTCCGCTCCGGCGGCGTCGACCCCGGCCGGGACGGCTGCCGGGTGCCGCTGCCGTGGGACGGCGACGAGCGCCACTACGGCTTCGGGGAGGGCGCCGCGCCGTGGCTGCCGCAGCCCGCCGACTGGGCCCCGTACGCCGTGGCGCGCCAGGCGGGCGACCCGGCGTCGACGCTGTCGCTGTACCGCGAGGCGCTGCGCGTACGGCGTACCGAACCGGGCTTCGCGGGCGGCGCGTTCCGCTGGCTGGACGCCCCCGACGGGGTGCTGGCCTTCGCCCGGGGCGACGGGCTGACCTGCCTGGTCAACCTCACGGCCGACGCCGTCCGGCTGCCCGGCTCCGGTGAACTCCTCCTCGCCAGCGGCCCGTTGGACGAGGACGGCGGGCTGCCCGCCGACACGGCCGTCTGGCTGCGCGCCGGATGACCGGCCGGATCGGCCCACGACACGTGCACCACCACCGCGTACACCGCGTACCGACGACGGAGAGGGATGCCATGGACGGCACGAACGAGGGCACGCCGGAGCGCGCGCCAGGTTCGGCGGGGAGGCGTACGGCACGTGCCGGGCGCCGCCCCCTGCGTACGGCGCTCGCCGTCGCGGTGGCGGGCGCGGCCGTCGTCGGCGCGCTCGGCGCGCTGCCCGACGCCGCCGAGGCGGGCGCACCGGCGAAGGCGCCCGCCGCCACCGCCGGAGCCGCGCTGCCCTTCACCTCGCAGGAGGCCGAGGACGCCACCACCGACGGCACCGTCGTCGGGCCCGACCACACCCAGGGCACCCTCGCGTCGGAGGCGTCCGGGCGGAAGGCCGTGAAGCTGGCCGCCGGGCAGAGCGTCGACTTCGAGCTGAAGGCCGCCGCGAACGCGGTCGACGTCGCGTACAACGTGCCCGACGGGCAGGAGGGCTCACTCGCGGTACGGGTGAACGGCGAGGCCGTGGAGGGGGAGTTGACGACCACCTCCCGCCACAGCTACCTGGACACCCCCTGGATCGCGGGCTCCACCACGCACCACCTCTTCGCGGACACGCGGCTGCTCCTCGGCCGGGACGCGGCGGCCGGGGACACCGTCACGCTCACGGCGAGCGCCGAGACGACCGTCGACGTCGCGGACTTCGAACAGGTCGCGGCGCCCGCCGAGATGCCGTCCGGCGCGGTCTCCGTGGTCGACCACGGCGCCGACCCCACCGGGGCGGGCGACTCCGCGCAGGCGTTCCGGGACGCGATCGCCGCGGCCCGGGGCGGCACCGTGTGGATACCCGAGGGCGACTTCACGCTCGGCTCCGAGCTGAACGGCGTGTCGGACGTCACGATCCAGGGCGCGGGCAACTGGCACTCCGTCGTACGCGGTTCCCGGTTCGTCAACCAGACGCAGTCCGCCGGGAACGTCCACCTCAAGGACTTCGCCGTCTTCGGCGACGTCACCGAACGCGTCGACGGCAACGCGGACAACTTCGTCAACGGCTCGCTGGGCGCGAACTCGTCCGTGTCCGGCATGTGGGTGCAGAACTTCAAGGTCGGGCTCTGGCTCACCGGCACCAACGACGGGCTGGAGGTCACCGGCAACCGCATCCTCGGCATGGCGGCGGACGGCCTCAACCTCAACGGCACCGCCAAGGACGTCACCGTCAGCGACAACTTCCTGCGCAACACCGGTGACGACGCGCTCGCCATGTGGTCGCTGAACGCCGCCAACGAGCGGTGCGCGTTCACCGGCAACACCGTCGTGCAGCCCAACCTCGCCAACGGCATCGCGATCTACGGCGGCACCGACATCACCGTCAGCGGCAACCTGGTCAAGGACACCAACGCCCTCGGCAGCGGCATCGCCGTCTCCAACCAGAAGTTCCTGGACCCGTTCTTCCCGCTGTCCGGCACCATCACCGTCTCCGGCAACGAACTGGTGCGCACCGGCGCGCTCAACCCCAACTGGAAGCACCCGATGGGCGCGCTGCGCGTCGACGCGTACGACTCGGCCATCGAGGCGGACGTCCGGATCACCGACACCACGGTGCGGGACAGCCCGTGGAGCGTCTTCGAGTTCGTGTCCGGCGGCGGCAAGGGGCTGGCGGTGCAGAACGTGACGGTCAGCGGCGCCACCGTCGAGAACACCGGCACCGTGGCCGTGCAGGCCGAGACGCGGGGCGAGGTGGAGTTCAGCGACGTCGTCGTGACGGGTGGCGGCGCGGCGGGCGTCTACAACTGCCCGTTCCCCGAGGGCAGCGGCACCTTCACCGTCCGGGACGGCGGCGGGAACTCCGGCTGGGACACCGAGTGGCCCGACTGCGCGACCTGGCCGGAGCCCGGCGGGACGGGCGCGGCCCGCGGCTGACGGGCCGCCGGGCGGGGGCGCGGGGGCGGTGTCGATTACGATCGGCAACCGCCCCCGTCGGCCGTCCCGCGCCGTACGCCACGGGCACCCGCGTACGTACCGGCGTCCCGGCACGCCCCCGCAGCACCAGGAGAAACCGCACCCGTGACCACACGAGCGATCCCGGTCGTCGTCCTCGCCGGCTTCCTCGGCTCCGGCAAGACCACCCTCCTCAACCACCTGCTGCGCAGCAGCGGCGGCACCCGGATCGGCGCCGTCGTCAACGACTTCGGCAGCATCGAGATCGACGCCATGACCGTGGCCGGACAGGCCGACGCGATGGTCTCCCTCGGTGACGGCTGCCTGTGCTGCGCCGTCGACACCAGCGACCTGGACGGGGTGCTGGCGACGCTGGCCCGGCCCGAGGCGCGGATGGACGTGATCGTCGTCGAGGCCAGCGGCCTGGCCGAGCCGGAGACGCTGATCCGCATGATCCTCGGCAGCGCGGAACCGGGCATCGTGTACGGCGGGCTCGTGGAGGTCGTCGACGCCGCGGAGTTCCCCCGTACCCGCGTCGCGCACCCGGAGCTGGACCGGCACGTCGCCCTCGCGGACCTGGTGGTCCTCAACAAGGCGGACCGGGTCGCCGCCGCCGACGCCACCGGGCTGCTGGAGACGCTGTCCGGGCTGGCGGCGGGCGTGCCCGTGGTCACCGCCGAGTACGGGCGGATCGACCCCGCGCTGCTGTACGACCGGCCGCCGCGCGAACGGCCCGACGTGGAGCAGCTGTCGTTCGACCAGCTGGCCCGCGAGGAGTACGAGGCGCGGGAAGCGGAGCGCGAGGCGGCACGGGCCCGCGCGGGCGGCGACGGCCCGCACCTCCACCAGGCGTACGAGAGCGTCGACTTCACCTCCGACGAACCGATGGACCCGCGCCGTCTGACGGCCTTCCTGGACGCCCGCCCGGACGGCCTCTACCGCGTGAAGGGCTTCGTCGACTTCGGTCCGGGCGACCCGGACCACATGTACGAGGTGCACGCCGTCGGCGGCTTCCTGCGCTTCCGGCCGCTGCCCCGGGACCGTACGGACGCGTCGCGCACCCAGCTGGTGCTGATCGGCGCGGGCGTCGACACGGACGCGCTGCGGGGCGCGCTGGCCGAGGCGCGCGGGCCGGTGGTGGTGCCCGGCGCGCCGGACGAGGACCCGTACGGCATGTGGGGCGTGCTGCGCCACGTGCCCGAGCCCGAGGAGTACGAGGAGCCGCGGGAGCCGGAGACGCGGGCGGAGACGGCCGAACCCGGCGAACCGGCCGAACCCGCCGACGCGGACGGGTCGTACGGGCCCGGGGACCCGTACGACCCGGCGGACGACCGCTAGCGAACAGCGCCCGGGCGACGCCCCGTCAGAACGGCCCGGCCACGACCCCCACCGGCCGCTCCAGCGGCAGCCCCGAACCGTCCCGGCGCGGGTCCGGCGCGGGCAGCTCGCTCGGCGCGCCCGCGGCCGTGGCCGCGCGCGCGGGCGCCGCGCCCGCCCACGCGAACGTCAGACAGTCCTCGCCCTTCAGGAAGCGCTGGCAGCGGACACCGCCCGTGGCCCGCCCCTTGCGCGGGAACTGGTCGAACGGCGTCACCTTCGCCGTGGCCGCCGAGTCGTCCAGCGTCCCGTGCGAGCCCGCGACGGTGAACACCAGCGCGTCCGCCGCCGGATCGACCGCCGTGAACGAGAGGACCCTGGCCTCCGGGCCGCCGAGCTTGATCCCCGCGACACCGCCCGCCGCGCGGCCCTGCGGGCGGACCTGCCCGGCCGGATAGCGCAGCAGCTGCGCCTCGTTGGTGATGAAGACCAGGTCCTCCTCGCCCGTACGCAGCTCCACCGCGCCGACGATCCGGTCACCCTCCTTGAGGCTGATGACCTCCAACTCCTCCTTGTGCGCCGGATACTCGGGCACGACCCGCTTCACCACGCCCTGCTCGGTGCCCAGCGCGAGACCGGGGGAGGACTCGTCGAGCGTCGTCAGGCAGACCAGCCGTTCGTCGCCCTCCAACGTCAGCAGCTCCGCGATCGGCGCGCCGCCCGCCACGCTCGGGGACGGCGGACTCTCCGGCAGCTGCGGCAGGTCGACCACGGCCAGCCGCAGCAGCCGCCCCGCCGACGTCACCGCCCCCACCTCGCCGCGCGTGGTGGCGGGCACCGCGGACACGACCACGTCGTGCTTCACCCGCTTCGCCGAGTCGTCGAACGACGCGTCGCCGTTCGCCGTACGGGCGAGCAGCCCCGTGGAGGACAGCAGCACACGGCACGGGTCGTCCGCGACCTCCAGCGGAACGGCCGTCAGCGGCACGTCCGCCGACTCCAGCAGCTGCGTACGGCGCTCCGTGCCGTACTTCTTCGCGACCGCCGCCAGCTCCGACGAGACCAGCTTCCGCAGCTCCGTGTCCGAGTCGAGGATGCGGGTCAGCTCCTCGATCTCGGCGCGCAGCCGGTCGCGTTCGCCCTCCAGCTCCAGCCGGTCGAACTTGGTGAGGCGCCGCAGCGGGGTGTCCAGGATGTACTGCGTCTGCACGTCGGACAGGCCGAAGCGGCCGATCAGCGCGTCCTTCGCCTGCGCCGCGTTCTCGCTGGAGCGGATCAGGCGGATGACCTCGTCGATGTCGAGCAGCGCCACGAGCAGGCCCTCGACGAGGTGCAGCCGGTCGCGCCGCTTGGTCCGCCGGAACTCGCTGCGCCGCCGCACCACTTCGAAGCGGTGGTCGACGTAGACCTCCAGCAGTTCCTTGAGGCCGAGGGTGAGGGGCTGGCCGTCGACGAGCGCGACGTTGTTGATGCCGAAGGACTCCTCCATCGGCGTCAGCTTGTAGAGCTGCTCCAGCACGGCCTCCGGGTTGAAGCCGTTCTTGATCTCGATGACGAGCCGCAGGCCGTGCGCGCGGTCCGTGAGGTCCTTGACGTCCGCGATGCCCTGGAGCTTCTTCGCGTTGACCAGGTCCTTGATCTTGGAGATGACCTTCTCCGGGCCGACGGCGAAGGGCAGTTCGGTGACGACCAGACCCTTGCGGCGCGCGGTGACCTGCTCGACGGTGGCCGTCGCGCGGATCTTGAACGTGCCGCGGCCCGTCGCGTACGCGTCCTTGATCCCGTCGCGGCCGATGATCCTGCCGCCGGTCGGCAGGTCCGGGCCCGGCACGAGCCGCATCAGCGTCTCCAGGTCCGCGCCCGGGTGCTTGATGAGGTGCCGCGCGGCGGCGATGACCTCCGTCAGGTTGTGCGGCGGCATGTTGGTCGCCATGCCGACGGCGATCCCGGCGGAGCCGTTCACCAGCAGGTTCGGATACGCGGCGGGGAGGGTCGACGGCTCCTGCTCGCTGCCGTCGTAGTTCGCCGTGAAGTCGACGGTGTCCTCGTCGATCGACTCGACCATCAGCCCGGCCGCGGGCGCCGACCGGCACTCCGTGTAGCGCATCGCGGCGGGCGGGTCGTCGTTGCCGAGGGAGCCGAAGTTGCCGTGCCCGTCGACCAGCGGGACCCGCATGGAGAAGCCCTGCGCCATGCGGACCAGCGCGTCGTAGATGGGGCTGTCGCCGTGCGGGTGGAGCTTGCCCATGACCTCGCCGACGACGCGCGCGCACTTCACGTACGGCCGCTCGGGACGCAGGCCCATCGCGTGCATCTGGTACAGGATGCGGCGGTGCACGGGCTTCAGGCCGTCCCGCGCGTCGGGGAGCGCCCGCGAGTAGATGACCGAGTAGGCGTACTCCAGGTAGGAGCCCTGCATCTCGTCGACGACGTCGATGTCGAGGATGCGCTCCTCGAAGTCGTCCGGAGGCGGGGTCTTCGTACTGCGGCGGGCCATCGCGGCAGGTGCTCCTTCGTGCGTGCTCGTGCGTACGGACGTGCGCGGGGAGGCGGTCGCGGACCGGCTCGTGGGGCGGACCGCGGACGTGCTCGTACGTACGGAGTGGACTGACGCCGCCCATTGTGGACCGCGCCTCTGACAGCCGGGCCCGCGGCCCGGTCTCGGCTCGTACCGTACGGGAACTTCGCGCCCTGTCCGAGCGATTGCATACAGTGACGGCAAGAAGTCGGGGCGGCGGCACGGCAGTCACCCGGGCCGGGACGGACACGTCCCGGCCCGGGGTCCGGGCGCGCAGCCCGGCACCGCCCCGGCACTCCCGCGACGAAGGGACTCCATCCCCATGGGCCACACGGCCACGCCACCGCCGGCCACCGGCGGGCTGACAGCGACCGAGCACCGGCTGGCCAACGGCCTGCGCGTGGTGCTCTCCGAGGACCACCTGACACCGGTCGCCGCGGTGTGCCTCTGGTACGACGTCGGCTCGCGGCACGAGGTGAAGGGGCGCACGGGTCTGGCCCACCTCTTCGAGCACCTGATGTTCCAGGGCTCCCACCAGGTGCCGGGGAACGGCCACTTCGAGCTGGTGCAGGGCGCGGGCGGCTCGCTGAACGGCACCACGAGCTTCGAGCGCACCAACTACTTCGAGACGATGCCCGCCCACGAGCTGGAGCTGGCGCTCTGGCTGGAGGCGGACCGCATGGGCTCGCTGCTGACGGCCCTGGACGAGGAGTCCATGGAGAACCAGCGGGACGTCGTGAAGAACGAGCGCCGCCAGCGGTACGACAACGTGCCGTACGGCACCGCGTTCGAGCGGCTGACGGCCATGGCGTACCCGGAGGGCCACCCGTACCACCACACGCCCATCGGCTCCATGGCCGACCTGGACGCCGCGTCCCTCGCGGACGCGCAGGAGTTCTTCCGTACGTACTACGCGCCGAACAACGCGGTGCTGTCCGTCGTCGGCGACATCGACCCGGAGCGCACCCTCGCCTGGATCGAGAAGTACTTCGGCTCCATCCCCGGCCACGAGGGCAAGAAGGCGCCGCGCGACGGCACCCTGCCGGACGTCATGGGCGGCGAGCAGCGCGTGCTGCTGGAGGAGGACGTCCCGGCGCGCTCCCTGATGGCGGCCTACCGCCTGCCGCACGACGGCACCCGCGCGTGCGAGGCCGCCGACGTGGCGCTCACCGTCTTCGGCGGCGGCGAGTCGTCCCGCCTGCACAACAGGCTGGTGCGGCGCGACCGTTCGGCCGTCGCCGCCGGGTTCGGGCTGCTGCGGCTGGCGGGCGCGCCGTCGCTGGGCTGGCTGGACGTCAAGGCGTCCGGCGACGTGGAGATCGCCGCCATCGAGGCGGCCGTCGACGACGAGCTGGCCCGCTTCGCGGAGGAGGGCCCCAGCCCCGAGGAGATGGAGCGCGCCCAGGCCCAGCTGGAGCGCGAGTGGCTGGACCGGCTGTCGACGGTCGGCGGCCGCGCCGACGAACTCTGCCGGTACGCCGTGCTGTTCGGCGACCCGCAGCTCGCCCTGACCGCGGTGGGACGGGTGTTGGACATCACGGCGGAGGAGGTGCGGGACATCGCCCGCGCCCGGCTGCGCCCGGACAACAGGGCGGTCCTGGTCTACGAGCCGACGGCCGCGGACGCCGGGACCGACGCCGACGGCACCGACGCCGACGGCGGGAACGACGAGCAGCAGGACGCGACCGAGGAGGCCGGCCAGTGAGCGACACCGCCACTCCCGCGCAGACGACGATGGACTTCCACCCCCGCCCGTCCGGCGGCGAGCCCACCCCGTGGGCGTTCCCCGCCCCCGAGCGCGGCACCCTGCCCAACGGGCTGACGGTGCTGCGCTGCCACCGCCCCGGCCAGCAGGTCATCGCGGTCGACGTCAATCTGGCGGCGCCGCTCGACGCCGAGCCGGAGGGCCTGGAGGGTGTCGCCACCCTCATGTCGCGGGCGCTGTCCGAGGGCACCGACAAGCACGACGCGGAGGCGTTCGCGGCCGAACTGGAGCGCTGCGGCGCCACGTTGGACACCCACGCGGACCACCCCGGCGTACGGGTCTCGCTGGAGGTGCCCGCCTCCCGGCTGTCGCTGGCGCTGGGGCTGCTGGCCGACGCGCTGCGCGCCCCCGCCTTCGCGGAGAGCGAGATCGAGCGGCTCGTGCAGAACCGCCTCGACGAGATCCCGCACGAGCTGGCCAACCCGGCCCGCCGCGCCGCCAAGGAGCTGTCGCGGGAGCTGTTCCCGCCGGAGTCGCGGATGTCCCGGCCCCGGCTCGGCACCGCCGAGACCGTGGAGCGGATCGACGCGGCGGCCGTCCGCGCGTTCTACACCGCGCACGTACGGCCGGCCACGGCGACCGTCGTCGTCGTGGGCGACCTGACCGGCATCGACCTGGACCGGGAGCTGGCCGACACCCTCGGCGCCTGGACCGGTTCGGCGGCCGAGCCGCGGCAGGTGCCGCCGGTCACGGCGGACGACCGCGGCCGGGTGGTGATCGTCGACCGGCCCGGTTCGGTGCAGACGCAGCTGCTGATCGGCCGGATCGGCGCGGACCGGCACGACAGCGTGTGGCCCGCGCAGGTCGTCGGCACGTACTGCCTGGGCGGCACCCTCACCTCCCGGCTGGACCGCGTGCTGCGCGAGGAGAAGGGCTACACCTACGGCGTCCGCTCCTTCGCGCAGGTGCTGCGTTCCGCGCCGGACGGTTCGGGCGCGGCGATGCTCGCCATCAGCGGTTCGGTGGCGACCGACGTCACGGGCCCGGCGTTGGGCGACCTCTGGCAGGTGCTCCGCACGCTCACCGCGGAGGGCCTCACCGACGAGGAGCGCGACTCCGCGGTGCAGAACCTGGTGGGTGTGGCCCCGTTGAAGTACGAGACGGCGGCAGCCGTCGCGGACACCCTCGCCGACCAGGTGGAGCAGCACCTGCCGGACGACTTCCAGGCGCAGACGTACGCCCGGCTCGCCGCGACGGGCACCGTGGAGGCGACGGCCGCGGTCGTCAACGCCTTCCCGGTGGACCGGCTGGTGACCGTCCTCGTCGGGGACGCCGAGCAGATCGCCGGTCCCGTACGGGAGTTGGGCATCGGGGAGGTCACGGTCGTCACCGGCTGACGGTCCGGCGGGCGCGGGGCGCGCGTACGGCGGGTGCGCACGAACGGGCGCCCCGCGTACGGCCCTTCGCGCGTCGCACGGATGAGCGGCGCCCCCGGCGGTCCGAGCGGCCGACGGGGGCGCCGTCATGTCTGATTCATCCGACATGTGCGGGCCGGAATGTGGCGTGTGCGACAAAGAGGCGGAACGGCTTGGTGGTTGGTGGATCTCCCGCCTAGCGTCGGTCCGGTTGTCCGTCAGAAGTGACCGCGCCCGCGGCCGACGGGCGGCCATCGCCGAGTCCCCACGGTGCGAGCCGTGGAGAGCCGGGGACCCACGCAGTCCCTGGGGTGAATCGGACGGCCTCTCACGGAGGCGGCCCGTAGGAGACCTTCCTGCTCCGAACCCGTCAGCTAACCCGGTAGGCGACAGGGAAGGAAAGGAGTTCGCCGCAGCATGGCGTTCCATCGCGCTCCGGGTCGGCACCGCCGCCCCACCCGTGTCCACCGCAGAAGCGCGAGCCTGGCGGGCGTCGCCGGTCTCGCCACCGTCGGTGTGATGGGCTCGTTCGCCTCGCCCGCGGGCGCCGCCGCGAGCGGCTCCCCGCAGCCGGAGTCGCAGCCGGACATCGGAGGTACGGACGGCGGCGGTACGGACGTCGGTCCGGCCCGTACGGTCGTCCTCGGCGACTCCCTCGCGGACTCGCTCACCGACCAGGCCAGCAGCCAGGCGGGCGCCGCCGCGGAGGCGGTCGCGGCGGAGCAGGCCGACGAGCGCGCGCGGGCCGAGGCGGCGGCGAAGAAGAAGCGGCAGGCGGAGGCGCGGAAGGAGGCCGCCGAGAAGGCCCGGCAGGTCCGCGCGGCCGAGGAGCAGCGCGCGGCCCGCGCGGCGGAGGCCAAGCGCGCCGCGGCCGCCGGTTACGTGTCGCCGGTCGAGGGCTCGTACGTGTCGACGCAGTACGGCGCGGGTGGCGGCATGTGGTCCTCCGGCACGCACACCGGCATCGACTTCCACGCGTCCTCCGGCACGTCCGTACGGTCCGTCGCGGCGGGCGAGGTCGTCGAGGCGGGCTGGGGCGGCGCGTACGGCAACAACGTGGTGGTGAGGCACGCCGACGGCACGTACACGCAGTACGGCCACCTGTCGTCCCTCGCGGTGTCCACCGGCCAGCACGTGGCGCCGGGGCAGCAGGTCGGCCTGTCGGGCAGCACCGGCAACAGCCAGGGCCCGCACCTGCACTTCGAGGCGCGCGGCGGCCCGGACTACGGGTCGGACATCGACCCGGTGTCGTACCTGAGGCAGCACGGCGTCAAGCTCTGACGCGTCGCCCGGCGCCCCGCGACAACACGGCGGCGACACGGCGGCGACACAAGCACAGCCCCGGCCGCTCCCCGGCCGGGGCTGTGCCGTCCGCGCGCGGCGCGGGTCGGTTCAGACCGTCTCCGGCATCTCGTCCAGGCCCTCGGCGACGAGCTTCGCCAGTCGGTCGAGCGCGGCGTCGGCACCCTCGGCCTCGGAGGCGAGGACGATCTCCTCGCCGCCCTCGGCGCCGAGTCCGAGCACGCCCAGCATCGAGGCGGCGTTGACGGGCGCGCCGTCGCCCTTCCGCACGGTCAGCGGGACACCCGCGGCCGCGGCCGCCCGGCAGAAGATCGCGGCGGGACGGGCGTGCAGGCCCTCGGCCCAGCCGACGGAGACGCGGCGCTCAACCATGGTTCAACCCTTCAGGTCGTCACTGTTGTCTAGACCAGTGTCGCACGGGGCGCGCGACCGCCGACAGCGCCGTACCGCTCGTTACGCTGACACCATGCCAGCAGACGCCGAGCGCGCCTACCCCACCCACTGGGAGGCCGACGTCGTCCTCCGCGACGGCGGCACCGCCCGCGTCCGGCCCATCGCGCCGGACGACGCCGACCGGCTCGTCGCGTTCTACGAGCGGGTGTCGGACGAGTCGAAGTACTACCGCTTCTTCGCCCCGTACCCCCGCCTCTCCGACCGCGACGTCCGCCGCTTCACCCACCACGACTACGACGACCGCGTCGGCCTCGCGGCCACCGTGGGCGGCGAGTTCATCGCCACCGTCCGCTACGACCGCGTCGACGCCGACGGGCGCCCCGCCGCCTCGCCCGCCGACCTGGCCGAGGTCGCCTTCCTCGTCCGCGACGACCAGCAGGGCCGCGGCGTGGGCTCCGCGCTGCTGGAGCACATCGCCGCCGTGGCCCGCGAGCGCGGCATCCGCCGCTTCATGGCGGAGGTGCTGCCCGCCAACGGCCGCATGATCAAGGTCTTCACCGACGTCGGCTACTCCGCCCGGCGCCGCTTCGAGGACGGCTCCGTCCGGCTGACCCTCGACATCGAGCCCACCGAGCAGTCCCTCGCCGTCATGCACGCCCGCGAGCAGCGTGCCGAGGGCCGCTCCGTGGGCCGCCTGCTGGCCCCCGCCTCCGTCGCCGTCGTCGGCGTCAGCCGTACGCCCGGCGGCGCGGGCCGCTCCGTGCTGGAGAGCCTCCGCGAGGGCGGCTTCACCGGCCGTACGTACGCGGTGAACGCCGCCCTCACCGGCCCCGCCGAGCTGGCGGGCGTCCCCGCCCACCCCCGGATCGGGGACCTGCCGGAGACCGTCGACCTGGCGGTCGTCGCCGTGCCCGCCGCGCGGGTGCCCGAGGTCGCCGCGGACTGCGGGGAGCGGGGCGTGCAGGGACTCGTCGTGCTGTCCGCCGACTTCACGCGCGAGGCGCAGCGCGACCTCGTACGGCAGGCCCGCGCGTACGGGATGCGGGTCGTCGGCCCGAACGCGCTCGGCGTGATCAACACGGACCCGGACGTACGCCTCAACGCCACGCCCTCGACCACGTCCCCCGCGCGGGGACGCGTCGGGCTGTTCACCCAGTCCGGCGCGATCGGCATCGCACTGCTCGACGGGCTGCACCGGCGGGGCGCCGGGCTGTCCACGTTCGTGTCGGCGGGCAACCGCGCGGACGTGTCGGGGAACGACGTGCTCCAGTTCTGGGACGACGACCCGGACACGGACGTGGTCCTCATGTACCTGGAGTCGATCGGCAACCCGCGCAAGTTCACGCGCATCGCCCGCCGCGTCGCCGTACGGAAGCCGCTGGTCGTCGTCAAGGGCGCCCGGCACAGCGGCAGCGCGCCGCCGCCCGGCCACGCCGCGCCCGCGACCCGTACGCCCGACGCCACAGTCTCGTCGCTGCTCCGGCAGGCGGGCGTGATCACCGTCGACACCGTCACGGAGCAGCTCGACACCGGTCTGCTGCTCGCGTCGCAGCCGCTGCCCGCGGGGCCCCGCGTCGCCATCCTCGGCAACACCGAGTCGCTGGGCCTGCTCACCTACGACGCGGCCCTCACCGACGGGCTCCGGCCGCTGCCCGCGACCGACCTGACGACCGCCGCGACCCCCGACGACTTCCGTCGCGCCGTCCGCGCCGCCGTCGCGGACCCGGGCACGGACGCGGTCGTGGTCACGGTGATCCCGTGGGTGGACGACAACCCGGCGACGGCGCTGGCGGACGCCGTACGGGAGGCGGCATCCGCGGTCGCTCCGGACGAAGAGGCCGCCCCGGACGACGGGACCGCCCCGCGGGACGCGGACGGCACCGGCCTCCCGCCGGGCCCCGCGAAGCCGGTCGCCGTCGTCCACCTGGCCATCGACGGCCTGGCGGAGGCCCTGGCCGAACGCGGCATCCCCGCCTACCCGGCGGCCGAACGCGCCGTCCGCGCCCTCGCCCACGCCGTACGCCTCGGCGCGTGGCGCCGGTCGGCCGAGTCGCCGGGCCGCGTACCGGAGTTCGACGTGGCCGAGTCCGCGGCGGCCGAGCTGCTGGCGCGGGCCACACGGGAGGCCCACGCGGCGGAGGCGGCCGAGCCGGGGGAGCCGGGGACCCCTTCCGGGACCGCGACCCCGGCGCGTACGGGAAGGGGCGCGCGCCCCCGTACGCGACCGCGCGCCGACACGGGCACGCGTACGGCGGCGGGCCCCGCGCCCTCCCCGGAGGCGCGCGGCAGCATCCCGCTGGCGCCCGCCGACGTCGCCGCGCTCCTCGGCCACTACGGCATCGCCGTGCAGCCCACCCTGCCCGCGCCGACCCGCGAGGCGGCCGTCGCCGCCGCCCGGCGGCTCGGCTACCCGGTGGCGTTCAAGACCACCGCCCCGCACCTGCGGCACCGGGCCGACCTCGGCGGCGTACGCCTCGACGTGCCCGGCCGGTCCGAACTGCGCCGCGTCTTCGCGGAGGTGACCGACGCGCTCGGCCCGGCCGACGAACTCCGGCCCGTCGTCCAGGCGATGGCGCCGCGCGGCGTCGACACGGTCGTACGGGCCGCCGTCGACCCGTCCATCGGCGCCGTGCTCTCCTTCGGCCTCGCCGGGCCACCCTCCGAACTCCTCGGCGACATGGCGCACCGGCTCGTCCCCGCCACGGACCGGGACGTGGCCGAACTGGTCCGTACGATCCGCTCGGCACCCATCCTGTTCGGCTGGCGCGGGGCGCGGCCCGTGGACACCGGCGCCCTGGAGGAACTGCTGCTGCGCGTCTCGCGGCTGCTCGACGACCACCCGGAGATCGTCGCCGTCGACCTCGAACCGGCCGTAGTGGCGCCGCGGGGCGTGACGGTGCTCAGCGCGTCCGTACGCGTGGCCGAACCACCCGTCCGGGACGACAGCGGTCCCCGCCGACTGCCTGCCTACTGAAGCGCCGCAGCGCCGTAGGATGGCCCCATGGCGAAGACCAGTACGACGACGCAAGGGCTGCGCACGGCGATCGAGCGCAGTGGCTATTACCCGGCACTCGTTGCCGAGGCCGTCGAAGCGGCGGTGGGCAGCGAGCCCGTCGCCTCGTACCTGGTGCACCAGGAGACCACCTTCGACTCCAACGAGGTGCGCCGCCACGTCACCGTCCTCGTCCTCACCGGCACCCGCTTCATCGTGAGCCACACCGACGAGCAGGCCGCGGACGGCACGTCGCCCGCGCCGTACGCCACGACGTCCACCGAATCGGTGAAGCTGGAGCGCATCTCCTCGGTCGTGCTCTCCCGCGTCGTCGCGGACCCCGAGTCGTACACGCCCGGCACCCTGCCCCGCGAGGTGGTGCTCACCATCGGCTGGGGCGCTGTCTCCCGCATCGACATGGAGCCCGCCGCGTGCGGCGACCCCAACTGCGAGGCGGACCACGGCTACACCGGCTCCACCACCGCCGACGACCTGTCGCTCCGCGTCAGCGAGGCGGGCGACGGGCCGGAGACCGTGCGCCAGGCGCTGGACTTCGCGCAGGCGCTCTCCGAGGCGACGGTGGCGGCCCCGGGGCCCGCACGGTGACACCGGGCGACACCGCACGGACCTCCTCCGGCCCCACCCCGTCCGACCCCGCCGCGCACCGCACCGGCGCACCGGCCCCCGCCGTCCCGCCGGACGAGCAGCCGCCCCTCGACCCGCGCACCGCCCCCGTACCGCGCTACGGCCACGGCTCCCTCGCGGACCTCCTCCCGGCGGTCGTGTCGGGACAGGGCGTGCCGGAGCTGGCGGGCCTGGCCACCGGGTTCACCCTCGAACCGGCCGACCGCGCCTGCGTGTTCCTCGTCGACGGCATGGGCTGGGAGGCGCTGGCGGCCCACCCGGACGAGGCTCCCTTCCTCACCTCCCTCCTCGCGTCGTCGTCGAACGGCAGCGGCGCGCCCCTCACTTCGGGTTTCCCCTCGACGACGGCCACGTCCCTCGCCTCCGTCGGCACCGGCCTGCCGCCCGGTGTGCACGGCCTCCCCGGTTACACGGCGCGCAACCCGGAGACCGGCGAGCTGATGAACCAGCTGCGCTGGCAGCCGTGGACCGACCCGTACGCCTGGCAGCCGTACCCGACGGTCTTTCAGCGCGCCGCCACCGCGGGCATCGCCACCTGCCAGGTCTCCGCACCGCACTTCGAGCACACGCCGCTCACCCGGATCGCGCTGTCGGGCGGCACCTTCCACGGGCGGCTCACCGGCGAGGAGCGCATGGACCTCGCGGCCGAACGCCTCGGCGCGGCCGACCGCACGCTCGTCTACACGTACTACGCCGAACTCGACGGCAACGGCCACCGCTACGGCATGGACTCCGACGCCTGGCGCGGCCAACTCCAGTACGTCGACCGCCTCGCGCAGCGCCTCGCGGAGCAACTGCCGCCCCGCGCCGCCCTCTACGTCACCGCCGACCACGGCATGGTCGACGTGCCGTCCACCGAACGGGCCCGCTTCGACTTCGACGAGGACTGGGAGCTGAGCGCGGGCGTCGCCAAGCTCGGCGGCGAGGGCCGGATGCGCCACCTGTACGCGGTGCCGGGCGCGGCGGCGGACGTCGCCACCGTCTGGCGCGAGGTGCTGGCCGGGGACGCGTGGGTGGCGACGCGCGAGGAGGCCGTCGCCCTCGGCTGGTTCGGGCCGCACGTCGAGCCGCGCGTACGGGACCGGATCGGTGACGTCGTCGCGGCCATGAGCGGCGACGCGGCGGTCGTGGCGACCCGTACCGAGCCGAACGAGTCGGCGCTGATCGGCATGCACGGCTCCGCGACCGCCGCCGAGCAGCTGGTGCCGCTGCTGGAGGTCCGCACATGAGCCGGAGACCGCGCCCCCGCCCGTAGGCGCGCGGGCACGGGAGGCACGGGGCGGGCCGCTCGCCCGCGTACTCCCCGCCGGGGAACGCCCGCACGGGCCGCCGCCCCGGCACGCCCGACCCCGCCCGGGACCCCGTACGATCCGCCCGAACGCGCCGCCCCGCGCCCGTACTTCACCAGGAGAGGCCCGACCCCCCATGCCAGAGCTGGTTTTCTTCAGCGGCACGATGGACTGCGGCAAGTCCACGCTCGCCCTCCAGATCGAGCACAACCGGTCGGCGCGCGGCCTCCAGGGCATGATCTTCACGCGGAACGACCGGGCGGGGGAGGGGCGGTTGTCGTCCCGGCTCGGCCTCGTCACCGAGGCGATCGAGGCGGGCGAGGGCTTCGACTTCCACGCGCACCTGGTGCGGCACCTGACGGCGGGCGGACGTACGGACTACGTCATCGCCGACGAGGCGCAGTTCCTCTCGCCCGAGCAGGTCGACCAGTTGGCGCGGATCGTCGACGACCTCGGCATCGACGTGTTCGCCTTCGGCATCACCACCGACTTCCGCACCAAGCTCTTCCCCGGCTCGCAGCGGCTGATGGAGCAGGCCGACCGGCTCCAGGCGCTCCAGGTCGAGGCGTTGTGCTGGTGCGGCGCGCGGGCCACGCACAACGCCCGTACGGTCGGCGGCCGGATGGTCGTCGAGGGCGAGCAGGTCGTCGTCGGTGACATGAGCGGATCGGAGTCCTCCGGCGAGGTGGGCTACGAGGTGCTGTGCCGCCGCCACCACCGGCGGCAGCTCACGGCGGCGTCGGCCGGTGCGGCGACCCTGTCGCCGGACGTGCTGCCGGTCGACGCGCCCGCGCGGCAGCACGGCACGGCGCGGCAGAACGGGGCGCGGGGGAGCGGCGGCCGGGCGATCGGCTCCCAGCCGGACGGGTCCCGGGCGTAGCGCGGCTCGGTACGGGGCCCCGGGCGTACGGCGGGGCGGTGCCGGCCGGGTCGCCGGTCACCGCCCCGTCCACCCCTCCGCCGCCGGGACGGAGCCCGCCCGCGCGGGGCGGCCCGCTCAGCCGCCGTTTCCCGTGCCGCCGTTCCCCGTACCGCTACCGCCGTTTCCCGTGCCGCCGTCCCCGGCCGCCCGGATCACGCTGAACCGCGCGCCCTCCGGGTCGGCCACCGTCGCGAGCCTGCCGTACGGCGAGTCGCGCGGCTCCCGTACGACCCGGCCGCCCAGCTCCGTCACCCGCCGGGCCGCCGCGTCCACGTCCGCCACGGCGAAGTACGTCTCCCAGTGCGGCCCCCGCTCGCGCGGCAGGTCGTCGCCCGCGCCGTGCACCCCGGCGACGGGGGTGCCGTCGAGGTGCAGCGTCAGGTAGTCGAAGCCGGGGGCGTCGTGGGACTTCGCCTCGTAGCCGAACACCCGCTGGTAGAAGTGCCCGACCGCCGCCGTCTCCCGCGTGACCAGCTCGGACCAGACCGGGGTGCCGGGCGCGCCCGCCTCCGCCGTGCCCAGCCCGAGGTGGGTGCCGGGCTGCCACAGCCCGAACACCCCGCCCGCCGGGTCCGACGCGATCGCCAGCCGCCCGGCGTCCTCCACGTCCAGCGGCCCGACGGCGACGGTGCCGCCGCACTCGCGGACGAGCGCGGCGGTCAGGTCGGCGTCCGCCGTCGCCAGATACGGCAGCCACGCGCTGTGCGGCTGCGCGCGCGCCGTCGTCACCTCGCCCATCCCGGCGACGTCGCGGCCGCCGACGACGGCGAGCACGTACGGCTCCAGTCGGCGCGGCCCCGGGCGGTACTCCCAGCCGAACAGCCCGGTGTAGAACTCACGGCTCGCCGGCAGACCGTGCACCATCAGACTCGCCCAGCAGGGCGTGCCCGTGGTGTGCCGGTGCCGGATCGCTGCCTCGGTCATCTGCTTCTCTCCTCAGGACCATCATCGATGCGGTCGTGCTGCGTGGACCGGGCAGCGGTACGCCGTACCCGCCGCCCGGTGCCGGACGTCCGGTGGCCGGTGTCCCGCGACCGGTGACCGGAGACCGGTGTCGGGCAGATGCTCGCATCCCCGGCGCCCGTACGTGTACCCGCCGTCGCGTACCGTCGCGTGTCCGCCGCCGAAGCACCCGCCGACGTGCCCGTCGCCGTGCCGTCGAAACACCCGCCGAGGCGTCGCCGTTCCGCCGCTCCGGCCCACACGGCCGGGGGCCGTTGCGCCAGGATGGGGGCATGACAGCCATCATCAGCGCAGCGCGACTCGCGAGCGACCTGGCGGGCCCGGTGCCGCCCGTCCTTCTCGACGCCCGGTGGCGGCTCGGCGGGCCGCCCGGACGCGAGGAGTACGCGGCGGGCCATCTGCCCGGCGCCGTCCACGTCGACCTGGAGACGGAACTGGCCGGACCGGTCGGCCCCGGGACCGGACGCCACCCGCTGCCCGCGCTCGACGTCTTCGGTACGGCGATGCGCCGCGCCGGTGTCTCGACCGGCCGCGACGTGGTGGTCTACGACGGCGGGCAGGGCTGGGCGGCCGCCCGCGCCTGGTGGCTGCTGCGCCGCACCGGCCACCCCTCGGTCCGCGTGCTGGACGGCGGACTCGCCGCCTGGGACGGCCCGTTGACCACCGAGGTGCCCGTCCCGGCCGAGGGCGACTTCGTCCCGCGTCCGGTCACGAGCGGCGTGCTCTCCGCCGACGGGGCCGCCGCCCTCGCGCGCGACGGCCTGCTCCTCGACGCGCGCGCCGCCGAGCGCTACCGGGGGGAGACCGAGCCCGTCGACCCCGTCGCCGGACACGTCCCCGGCGCGGTCAGCGCCCCGACGACCGAGAACACCGGCCCGGACGGGACCTATCTGCCCGCGTCCGAACTGACCGCGCGCTTCCGCGAGTTGGGTGCCACCGACGGCACGGCGGTCGGCGTCTACTGCGGTTCCGGGGTGTCCGCCGCGCACCAGGTGCTCGCCCTGGAGCTGGCCGGTGTCGAGGCGGCGCTGTACGTCGGCTCCTGGAGCGAGTGGGCGGCCGATCCCGACCGCGAGGTCGCCACGGGCCCGCTGCCCGGCTGACGCCCCGGCCCCCCGCCCGCCGCGCGCGGCCCGTACGGCACGACGCGGCGAGGCCCGTACGACCCGTACGGCACGGGTCGGGCGGCGGGGCCCGTACGGCGTGGTCCCGCGGCGGGGTGGAGCTGTGCGCCCCGCCCCGCCGCCGCGGATCAGTCCTTCTTCCGGCGCGTGCCGAAGACGATCTCGTCCCAACTCGGCACCGCCGCACGGCGGCCCGGACGCACGCCGTCCGCCTCCGCCTGCCGGTCGGTGTTGCCCGTCAGCCGGTCGCGGTGCGCGCCGACCGAACGGGGCATCAGCACGTCCGCGTACGCCGACCCGGCGCTGGCCGCCGGAGCCGGGGGCTCCACCGCCTCGTCCTCCTCGGCGTCCTCCACCGGCGGCTGCTCGGCGGCCGGGGCCTCCGGGGGAGGCGGCAGCGCGGGCGGCGCGGGTGCCTCCGGTACGACCATGTCGCCGCGGAAGCTGGGCACCGCCTCCAGCAGGCTGGTGAGCGAGTCGGACCCGCCGACGGCCTCGCCGTCGCCCGCGTCCGCGGCGGGCGCCGGGTCGAACTCGGCGGTCCGCTCGGTGCGTTCGGCCCGCTCCGCCCGCTCGCGCTCGTGCCGCTCGCCGCGGTCCCGGGGGAGCCGGGCGATGCGGGGCACGAATGGGAAGCTCGGCTCCGGGGTGTCGTCGGTCTCCCCGATGAGGCCGCGCGCCTCGTCGCCGACCGCCTGCACGAGGCGGCGCGGCGGGTCGTACGTCCAGGTCGCGGTGCGCGGCTCGCCCGCCAGCGAGTAGGTGAGCAGGACCTCCCAGGTGCCGTCGTCACGGCGCCACGAGTCCCACTGCGCGGTGTCCTTGTCGGCCCCGCGCAGCAGCAGCCGTTCGGAGACGGCCTCGCCCAGCTGCGGGCCGGTGTTCTCGCCGGGGCGGCGTACGGGCGTCTTGCGGGCCCGCTCGGCCATGAACGCCCGTTCCGCCAGGACCGGTCCCTCGAAACGGCGCACCCGCTCCACGGGGATGCCCGCGAGCTGCGCGACCTCCTCGGCCGACGCGCCCGCCCGGATACGGGCCTGGATGTCGCGGGGGCGGAGGTGGCTCTCCACCTCGATCTCGATCTGGCCGAGCCGGGCACGGTCGTTCCGTACGGCGGCGCGCAGGCGCTCATCGATCGGAAGGGTGTATTCCGTGCTGTCGGCAGCCTTGAGCACCAGCCGTGTGCCGTCGTTGCTGACGGCCACGACACGCAGTTCGGGCATGGGAACCTCCCGGGTGGTGCCTGCCGACGTCACGTGCGTCGCTGCTCCCGCTAGACGAGTGTGGCCTGCCCGGGGGCAGCCCTGCTACAACTTTGCCGACATGCCCGGCGCGTCAATTCCGGGCCCTGATCCGCCGTGCTGACACGGTCACCTGCCACCACTCACGGTGACGGCGGTCACCCTGAGCTGTGCTGTCGGGTTGGAGTCGAGGCCAGGGCTCGTCACACTACTCCATTCGTGCCATCGGGGGTGGATCGACGCGCCACCGAACTTGCGCGCGCGCCCGCCCGTTGGGCCTCCCGTCGGACCAACGCCCGCCGTCCGGGCGCGCGTTGTCCCGGGGAAGCCCTACAAACGGAACTTTCCCTCCGGGGCAAGCCTCTCGTATCGCGGCATGTCGGGGGAAACGCGCGGCAGCCGCCCGAGAGGGGCGAGACGGGACGAACCGGGCTTCCCGGAGTGGCGGCGAAGATGGGCGGATCGCCGTAAACATGCCGTGTGCGGCGGGCCCGCGCCGACCGGGACCCGGCGGCCGCGACGGGATCGCCACGGGCGGGTGACCCGTGTCAACCACCGCGTCGGGCCCGCCCGTTCGCGTGCCGTTCCGGCCCGCCCCGCGCCCGTACGGGCATCCGCCGCCCGGCCGCCGGTTCCGCTCAGTCGCCCAACACCCGCCGCAGGTAGTCGTTGCCGAACACCCGCCCCGGGTCCAGCCGGTCGCGCAGCGCCGTGAACTCCGCGAACCGCGGGTAGACGCCCGCCAGGTACGCCGCGTCCCGCGAGTGCAGCTTGCCCCAGTGCGGGCGCCCGCCGTGCGCCGTCATGATCCGTTCCGCCGCCGTGAAGTACGCCTCGTGCGGCGTCCCCCGGTACGTGTGCACCGCGATGTACGCCGTCTCCCGCCCGCCCGCCGTGGACAGCGGGATGTCGTCGGCCGGGGCGACCCGCACCTCGACGGGGAAGCTGACGCGGTGCGGGGACCGTTCCACCATCGCCTTCAGCTCGCGCAGCGCCGCCACCGCCGCCTCGCGCGGCACCGCGTACTCCATCTCCACGAAGCGCACCCGCCGCGGGCTGGTGAACACGCGGTACGGGACGTCGGTGTACGTACGGGCCGACAGCGCCCGGCTGGACAGCCGCGCGATGCCCGGCACGGCGCCCGGTACGGCCTTGCCCAGCGCGCAGGCCGCCTGGAACACGCCGTTGGACAGCAGTTCGTCGTCCACCCAGCCGCGTACGCGCGGCAGCGGCCGGGCGGGGCCGGGGCTGCGGTTGTTCCGCTTGGTGTTGCAGCCGTCGGTGTGCGGGAACCAGTAGAACTCGAAGTGCTCGTTCTCGGTGGCCAGCCGGTCGAACTCCGCGGTCACCCGGTCGAAGCCCATCGGCTCCTCCCGCGCGGTGAGCAGGAAGACCGGTTCGACGGCGAACGTGATCTCGCTGATCACGCCGAGCGCCCCGAGGCCGATCCGGGCCCCCGCGAAGACGTCCCCGTGCTCGCTCGCCGAGCAGCGCAGCACCGAGCCGTCGGCGAGGACCAGTTCGAGCCCGCGGATCTGCGCCGCGATCGACGCCGACTCGCGCCCGGTGCCGTGCGTGCCGGTGCTGACGGCGCCGGACACCGTCTGCTCCATGATGTCGCCCATGTTCGTGAGGGACAGGCCCTCGCCCGCGAGCACCTCGTTGAGCTGCCGCAACGGGGTGCCCGCCGCGACCGTCACCGTGCCGCGCTCGCGGTCGATCTCCCGTACGCCGCTGAGCCGTTCGGGCCGCAGCAGCACCCCGGTGGTGGCCGCCACGGACGTGAACGAGTGCCCCGAGCCGACCGCCTTCACCGTCAACCCGTCCTCGGCGGCCCGGCGTACGGCCTCCGCCAGCGCGGCCGTCGACGACGGCGCGACGGTACGCAGCGGCCGGGTGCCGACGTTGCCCGCCCAGTTACGCCACGTCGGACCGTTCCGTGCCGTCCGCGCCGTCCTTGCCGTCGGCCCGTTCATGTACGACCACCCCTCCCAGGGTCCGCCCGGCCCGCGGCCGCAGCCGCCGGTGGCCGAGCAACGCCACCACCGCGGCGAGCGCCCCGGCCGCCGCGGGGACCCCGTACGCGTCCTCCGCCCCGTACGCGTCGACCGCGCGGCCCGCCGCCGACGAGCCGAACGCCACCCCGACGGCCAGCCCCGTGCTGATCCACGTCATGCCCTCGGTCAACCCGGCCCGCGGCACCAGCTGCTCGACCAGGCCCACGGTGGTCACCATCGTCGGGGCGATCGTGAGGCCCGCGACGAACAGCGCCACCGCCAGCGACCGCAGGTCCCCTACCAGTTGGAGGGGGATCATACTCACGGCCATCGCGGCCACGCCCAGCAGCCAGCGCCGGGGCGCGGGCGACGCGAAGTGCAGCAGCCCGTACACCGTGCCCGCGACGACGGACCCCAGCGCGTACCCCGCCAGCAGCACGCTCGCCAGCGCCTTGCGCCCGTGGTCCTCGGCGAACGCCACGGTCACCACGTCCACCGAGCCGAAGATCGCCCCCGTGAACACGAACGCCGCCACCAGCACCGGCAGCCCCGGCGTCCGCAGCGCGGAGGCCGCCTCCCGCCGCGTACGGCCGTGCGGCTCCGGCTCGGTGTCCCGCTGCGCGCACAGCCACAGCACGCCCACCGCCAGGCACGCCGCCGCCAGCAGCGGCCCCGCCTCCGGGAACCAGCCCGTGCACAGGCCGATCGACAGCAGCGGGCCGACCACGAAGCACGACTCGTCCACCACCGACTCGAACGCGAGCGCCGAGTGCAGCAGCCGCCGGTCCGGGCAGACCGCCGCCCACCGCGTACGGACCATCGAGCCGACGCTCGGCGTGCAGCCCGACGCCGCCGCGCACGCGAACAGCGCCCACTCCGGCGCGTCCGCCCGCACGCACAGCACCAGCCCCGCCACCGACAGCACGGACACCAGCACCACCGGCCGCAGCACGCGCCGCTGCCCGTACCGGTCGACGAGCCGGGAGATCTGCGGGCTGAACACGGCCACCGACAGGGCCAGCGTCGCCGTCAGCGCGCCCGCCAGCCCGTACCGGCCGGTGCGCTGCGACACCATCGTCACGACACCGATGGCCAGCATCGACAGGGAGAGCCGCCCGACGAACCCGGCGGCGGAGAACGACCGGCTGCCGGGGACGGCGAAGATCGCGCGGTAGGGGCCGGGCAACCGGCAGGGACTGGGCATGGCTGTGCTCGTGGGCCTCCGTCGACTCGTCGCCCGCCGCCGGTCCCGTAGGACCGGCGGGCGGGGCACCTGACGCGGCCGGACAGCCTACGGGCGGGAGCCGCCCCCGCGCCTCCCCGTTCCGGATGGCAGGATCGGACCCATGCCCGACGTGCCAGACGCAAGCCCGTACGACGCCCTGCTGCTGCTCTCCTTCGGCGGCCCGGAGGGACCCGACGACGTCGTCCCCTTCCTGGAGAACGTCACGCGCGGCCGGGGCATCCCCCGCGAACGGCTGGAGGAGGTCGGGCAGCACTACTTCCTCTTCGGCGGCGTCAGCCCCATCAACGCCCAGAACCGCGTCCTGCTCGACGCGCTGCGCCGCGACTTCGCCGCCCACGGCCTGGACCTCCCCGTGTACTGGGGGAACCGGAACTGGGCCCCGTACCTCACCGACACCCTCCGCGAGATCACGCGCGCCGGGCACCGCCGCGTCCTGACGCTCGCCACCAGCGCGTACGCCTCGTACTCCGGCTGCCGCCAGTACCGCGAGAACCTCGCGGAATCCCTCGCCGCGCTCACCGCCGAGGGCCTGGAGCCGCCCCGCGTCGACAAGCTCCGGCACTACTTCAACCACCCCGGCTTCCTCGACCCCGTCGCCGACGGCGTCGTCGCCTCCCTCGGTGAACTGCCCGCCGCCGTACGGGACGGCGCGCACCTCGTCTTCACCACCCACTCCATCCCCGACGCGGCCGCCGACTCCGCGGGCCCCGAGGGCGGCGCGTACGTCGCGCAGCACCTGGACGCGGCCCGGCTGGTCGCCGCCGCCGTACGGGACGCCACCGGCGTCGACCACCCCTGGCAGCTCGTCTACCAGTCCCGCAGCGGCCCCCCGCACATACCGTGGCTGGAGCCCGACGTCTGCGACCACCTGGCGGAGCTGCGCGCGGCCGACGCCCCGGCCGCCGTCATGGTGCCGATCGGCTTCGTGTCGGACCACATGGAGGTCCTGTACGACCTCGACACCGAGGCGCTGGCGAAGGCCGAGGAGCTGGGCCTGCCCGTCGTACGGTCCGCCACCGTCGGCGCCGACCCGCGGTTCGCCGCCGCCGTACGGGAGCTGACCCTGGAGCGCGCCGCCACCGAACGCGGCGGGTGCCCGGAGCGCCGCGCGCGCGGCGCGCTCGGGCCGAGCCACGACGTGTGCCCGAAGGGCTGCTGCCCGGCCCGCGTCGAGCGGCCCGCGGCGGCGGGCGCGGACAGCCCGTACCCCTGAGCGCCACCGCCGGGCCCGTACGCCCGTCGGCACCCGCCCGCCCGTGACCCTCCGTACGCCCGCACCACCGAGGAGCACCGTGAACGAAGCGCAAGCCCCGCCGCCCGGCCCCGCCGACCGGCTCGACCAGCTCAAGGCCGACCTGCTCGAACTCGCCCTCGCCGCCGCCCACCGCGCCGGGGCCCTGCTGCACGAGGGCCGCCCCGACGACCTGGGGGTCGCCGCGACCAAGTCCAGCCCCGTCGACGTCGTCACGGAGATGGACGTCGCGGCCGACCGGCTGATCACCGGCTTCCTCGCGGAGCACCGCCCCGACGACACCTTCCTCGCGGAGGAGAGCGGCCTCTCCGGCGCGACCGGCGACGGCACCGACCCGGACGCGGCCGGGGGCAGCGGCGTGCGCTGGGTCATCGACCCGCTCGACGGCACCGTCAACTACCTCTACGGGCTGCCCAGCTGGGGCGTGTCCATCGCCGCCGAGTACGGGGGCGAGACGGTCGTCGGCGTCGTCGAGGTGCCGAGCCGGGGCGAGACGTTCCGCGCGGTGCTCGGCCACGGCGCGTTCCTCAACGCCAAGCCGATCAGCTGCCGCCCGTCGCCGCCGCTGGACGAGGCGCTCGTCGGCACCGGCTTCAACTACGTGCGGAGCCGCCGTACGGCCCAGGCGGAGGTCGCCCGGCAGCTCGTCCCGCGGCTGCGCGACATCCGCCGCTCCGGCTCCGCGGCGCTCGACCTGTGCGACGTCGCCGCCGGGCGGCTGGACGGCTTCTACGAGCGCGGCCTGAACCCGTGGGACTACGCCGCGGGCGAACTCGTCGCGCGCGAGGCGGGCGCCCTCTCCGGCGGCCGCCCCGGCGGGCCGCCGGACGGCGACCTGACGGTGGTCGCGTCGCCCGGCGTCTTCACCGCGCTCCAGCCGCTGCTCGACGAACTCGGCGCCTGGCACGACTGAACCGCCGGGCACGGGCAGGCGTACACCGCCCCCGGACACGCCTCGGCCCCGGCGCACCAGGTGCGCCGGGGCCGTGTGCGGTCCGCCGGGCGGGTCCGGGCCGGGGCCCGCGCCCGCCGTGCGGGCGGTCAGCAGGGCGACTTCGCGGGCCCTACGTCGACGCCGTGCTCCGCCGCCAGCCGGAGCAGGTCCTCCAGCTCGGCCTGCTCGACGTCCACGAGGAAGTCGTCGCCCGACCGGCGGGCCTGGATCAGGTCGGACTCGGTGGTCTCTATACGGTGCAGGATGCCTGCGGTGAACGCGTCCATGGGTGCGCCCCCTCGTCATGTGTCGGTGGCACGGGGGTGTGCCGAGGGTACGAAAGGTGATCACGTGCGTGGTTCCCGAGCAGGTCGGCAGCCGATCGGCTTGCCGCCGGGCAGGGCGTGATCCGGGGTGTGAAACCGTCCTCCCCACCGGAAACCTCAGAGAAACCTCAACACTCCTGAAAAATCCGTGAGTCCCCGGTACAGCTGTCCGTACGGGTCCCGTACGGATCGCGTACGGGTCTCCGCGCGGGGCCCGGAGTGGCCGCGCGGAGCCCGTGAACAGGCCCTCTTACAGCCGGTTTACGCGTGTTGCGGGCAGGATGGGGGCGGACTCCCCGCCTCCCCCCACCGAAGGAAGGACAGACGCCGTGCGCGTACTCGTCGTCGAGGACGAGCAGTTGCTCGCCGATGCCGTGGCGACCGGCCTCCGCCGCGAGGCCATGGCGGTCGATGTCGTCTACGACGGAGCCGCGGCGCTGGAGCGCATAGACGTCAACGACTACGACGTCGTCGTCCTCGACCGTGACCTTCCGCTCGTGCACGGTGACGACGTGTGCCGCAAGATCGTCGAACTCGGCCTGCCCACACGGGTGCTGATGCTCACCGCCTCCGGCGACGTCAGCGACCGCGTGGCGGGCCTGGAGATCGGCGCGGACGACTACCTGCCCAAGCCCTTCGCGTTCAGCGAGCTGACCGCGCGCGTACGCGCCCTGGGCCGCCGTACGACCACCGCCCTGCCGCCCGTGCTGGAGCGCGCCGGGATCAAGCTCGACCCGAACCGCCGCGAGGTGTTCCGGGACGGCCGCCAGATCCAGCTCGCGCCCAAGGAGTTCGCGGTGCTGGAGGTGCTGCTGCGGAACGACGGGACGGTCGTCTCCGCCGAGCAGCTGCTGGAGAAGGCGTGGGACGAGAACACCGACCCGTTCACCAACGTCGTACGGGTCACCGTGATGACGCTCCGCCGGAAGCTGGGCGAGCCGCCCGTCATCGTGACCGTGCCCGGCGCCGGCTACCGGATCTGAGCCCGTGGCCGCCCCCGCCCAGCCCCCGCCGCCGTCCCACGCCCAGCCGTCCGGGACGCCGCCGAAGCCGACCTGGGACCCGCGCGAACCGGTCCGCCCGTACCCGTGGCTGCGCCCGACCATCCGGATACGCCTGACGCTGCTCTACGGCGGCATGTTCCTCATCGCGGGCATGGTGCTGCTCACGATCATCTACCTGCTCGCCGCGCAGGCCCTGCACGAGGGCAGCTCGCTGCCGTTCCGCGTGCTGAACGCCAACGCCGAGCTGACCTCCGACTCGTGTCCCGGCCTGACCGGGCAGATGCCGAGCGCCGTCTTCATGGAGCGCCTCGGCGACTGCACGGACGCGCAGCGCGCCGTCGCCCTCGACCGGCTGCTGCGCAGCTCCCTGCTGGCGCTGCTGGGGCTGGCCGTGGCGGCCTTCGCGTTCGGCTACGTGATGGCCGGGCGGGTGCTGTCGCCGCTGGGCCGCATCACGCGTACGGCCCGCCAGGTCGCCGGGTCGGACCTGCACAAGCGGATCGAGCTGGAGGGCCCGGACGACGAGCTGAAGGAGCTGTCGGACACCTTCGACGAGATGCTCGACCGGCTGGACCGCGCGTTCACCGCCCAGCAGCGCTTCGTCGCCAACGCCTCGCACGAGCTGCGCACCCCGCTGGCGATCAACCGCACCCTGCTGGAGGTCCAGCTCGCGGACCCCGACGCGGCCCCCGAGGTGCAGCACCTGGGCAAGACGCTGCTGGCCACGAACGAGCGCAGCGAGCAGCTCGTGGAGGGCCTGCTGCTGCTGGCCCGCAGCGAGAACGAGATCGTGGACCGCAAGCCCGTGGACCTCGCGGAGGTGGCCGCGCAGGCCGTCGAGCAGACCCGGGCCGAGGCCGGGACGAAGGGCGTCGAGCTGCGGGGCGTGCGCCACGCCGCGTACGTCCAGGGCAACGGTGTGCTGCTGGAGCGCGTCGCGCTCAACCTCGTGCAGAACGCCACGCGTTACAACCTCCGGGAGGGCGGATGGGTCGAGGTCGGCACGGAGCCGCAGCCGGGTCGCGCGGTGCTCGTGGTGGAGAACACGGGCCCGGCGGTACCGGCGTACGAGGTGGACAACCTCTTCGAGCCCTTCCGGCGTCTACGCATGGAGCGCACCGGCAGCGACAAGGGCGTCGGGCTGGGGCTCTCGATCGTGCGTTCCGTGGCGCGGGCACACGGGGGCACGGTCCACGCGGAGCCGCGGGAGGACGGTGGCCTCGTGGTGCGAGTCGTTCTGCCCGTCTGAGATCATCTCTGCTGGTTGCGGGCCGAGGGGGGTCGTAGTACGGACATCCCGCGGCGACCGGCCCTGGAGCCCCGTTGTGATCGATCACACACGTGGTTTTCCGGACATCCACCATCCGTGAGGACGGATCGGGAAGAAATCCGGGAAAGTCCAGGTTTCCGCAGCTGGTGATCGTGGGCACACCACGGAGTGGCGTGCGCAAAGTGCGACATTCGGACCGTTCACGATCGAGTTCGACACCGTGGCCTCACCTCTTCAGGGGTGCGGTTGGGTGTCGATTGAGTAACAGACCTTGATGTGAGGCAAAATCTCCGCCTCAGGTCGGGCACAAGCTCGGCCTCTCACGCGTTACGAGCGCTGAGACACCACAGAAACCCAGAGGGGGAGAGAGACATGGCAACGGACTACGACACCCCACGCAAGACCGATGATGATGTCAACGAGGACAGCATCGAGGAGCTGAAGGCGCGCCGGAACGACAAGTCGGCGTCCAACGTCGACGTCGACGAGTTCGAGCAGGCCGAGGGCCTCGAACTGCCCGGCGCCGACCTCTCCAACGAGGAGCTGTCCGTGCGGGTGCTCCCGCGCCAGGCGGACGAGTTCACGTGCATGAGCTGCTTCCTGGTGCACCACCGGTCCCAGCTCGCCGCGGAGAAGAACGGCCACCCGATCTGCCGCGACTGCGCGGCCTGACCGGACGCCGGATCTTGGCGGCGGACGACGCACGCGATGCCGAGCGAGGACATCCCGAGGGAGCCTCGCTCGCACCCGTCCCCCTGTCCGGTCGCGGCCCGCTGCGGCTGCGGCGGCGCCGCGACGACGCGGTGGCCGTCGAGGACACGGACGGGGACGAGCGGCGCGAGGGCGAACGGCGCGGGAGGGTCCGCGCGTTCCTCGGCGTCGTCGCGGACCGTGTCGTCGACACCGCGCCCCGCATTCCCGTACGCGAGTTGGAGACGCTGCGTCGGCAGTTCCCGGGACTGGGTCCCGAAGAGATCGCCGACCGGCTCGTCTCCACGGCCACCAAGGGGTCCGCGACGGTGGGGGCCGGGGTGGGCGCGGCGGCGATGATGCCCGTGCCCCCGGCGATGCCCGCCGAGCTGGCGGCCGAGCTGGTCGGGGTCGCCACGGTGGAGCTGAAGCTCATCGCGGAGCTGCACGAGGTGTACGGCTGCCGGGCACCGGGCTCGGCGTCCGAGCGCTCGGCGGCGTACCTGGCCTCCTGGACCACGCAGCGGGGGATCAACCTCACGAAGCCCACCACGCTCAACGCCGCGCTCGGCGGCCAGCTCAAGCGCCGACTGCGGCAGGAGATCATGAAGCGCAGCGTGCGGAACCTGCCGAACCTCGCGCCGTTCATGGTCGGCGCCGCGGTGGGCGCGGTGATGAACAGCCACGACACCGCCCGGCTCGCCCGCAGCGTCCGCGCGGACCTCCGCCGGACGCAGGTCCCCTGGGACGCGCTGCCCCCGGCGCCGGGCACCGTGCCCGGCCTCGGCTCCGGCACGGAGGGCCCCGGTCCGTCCGGCGACGGCAGGACGCTGCCGCCCGGCCGCTCCTCCTGACCCGACCGCTCCGCACCCCGCCCCGTACGGCGTGCCCTCAGCCCGCCGGCGCCGCGTCGTCCTTCCCGGCACCGGCACTGGTGCCGTCGCGGCCCGCGTTCCGCGCCCCGGCCGCCCGCTCCGCGGCCAGCGCCGCCACCAGCCGCTCCGGCTCGCGCGTCGACACGTACACGTAGGGAGTCGGGTCCTCCGGGTCGGTGACCCGGACCCGTACGGCAGTCGGCACGTAGCCGCGCAGCACCATGTGCGCGCGGGGGTCCGCCTTGTACGTGCGCCAGGCGCGCGCCTCCTCCGCGTCCAGCACGTCGGCCTCGCCGAGCGCGGACAGCGGGATGCGGGCGTCGCCCGCGACCAGCGACCCCGCGACGACGCGGACCCGCACCGAGCCGTAGACGCTCACGGCGGCGGACGCCAGCGCCGCCCCGGTCACCAGTCCGCCGAACATCGGCAGGGTGCCCAGCGGCAGCACGATCAGCGCGAGCGCGACCCCGGTCAGGGCGGCCACCAGCCACCAGGAACGGGGTGCCGTGAGGCGTTCGTCGTAGGGCTGCATGCGCCAAGCTTGGCACGGCCGCGTCCCACCGCCCGACTCGGCGGTAAGGTCTGCACACGTGAGTGCTGTAGAACGTCCCAGACCCGCCACGACGCCGCCGCCCGGCGCGGAGGTCCCGGTCCGCCATCCCGACGCCCCCGCCCCCGGCGTGAGTCTGGGCGCCCACTACGACGAGTGCTTCGGCTGCGGCGCGGGGCAGCCCCACGGGCTCCAGTTGGAGGCGCGCGCCGGTGAAGGGGTCGCGGTCACCGCGGAGTTCACCGTGAAGCCCGCGCACCAGGGCGCCCCGGGGCTGGCGCACGGCGGGGTGCTGGCGACCGCGCTGGACGAGACGCTCGGCTCGCTCAACTGGCTGATGCACGTGATCACCGTGACGGGCCGCCTGGAGACGGACTTCGTACGACCCGTACCCGTCGGCACCACCCTCCACCTGGACGCCCGTGCCACGGCACGCGTCGGACGCAAGGTGTACTGCACCGGCACCGGGCGCATCGGCGGCCCGGACGGCCCGGTCGCGGTCCGCGCCGACGCCCTGTTCATCGAGGTGAAGGTCGACCACTTCATCGAGAACGGCCGGGAAGAGGAGATCAGGGCGGCGATGGCGGACCCGGATCAGACCCGGCGGGCGCGCGCGTTCGAGGTGAACCCGTGAGCGGCCCCGTACGCGCCCCCGTCGACGTACTCCTGCGGCGCCTCGACCCGGAGGTGCCGGTCCCCGCGTACGCGCACCCAGGTGACGCCGGGTGCGACCTGGTGACGACCGAGGCCGCCGAACTGGCGCCCGGCGAACGGGCGGTGCTTCCGACGGGACTGGCGATCGCGCTGCCCGACGGGTACGCGGCGTTCGTGCACCCCCGTTCCGGGCTGGCCGCCCGTTGTGGAGTGTCCATGGTGAATGCGCCCGGAACGGTGGACGCCGGGTACCGTGGGGAGATCAAGGTGATCGTGGTCAACCTCGACCCGCGCGAGTCCGTGCGGTTCGAGCGTTTCGACCGGGTCGCCCAACTCGTCGTCCAGCAGGTCGAGAAGGTGCGCTTCCACGAGGTGGCGGAGCTGCCCGGCTCGGCACGGGCCGCGGGGGGCTTCGGTTCGACCGGGGGCCACGCGGGCCGGTCCTCGGGACGGCAGAATGGTTTCGTAGCGGTCGGTTCTGACCAGGACTCCGATCTGAGAGGACAGTGACGTGTTCGGACGTCGTCGTAAGAAGAGCGAAGAGCCTGAGGGCGCCTCGGACGAGTTCGGGACGGACGGGTCCGAGGACGGGGGACCGGAGGTCGGCGACGCCGAGGTGAGCCGCGTCAAGCTGCCGCCCGCGCCGCGCCCCGACGGCCCCTGGGACGTCAGCGAGGTCGGTGACCCGAGCACGGGCCGTGTCGACCTCGGCGGACTGTACGTGCCGGGTGTCGAGGGCATGGAGCTGCGGGTCGAGGTCGCGGGTGACGCGATCGTCGCCGCCACCATCGTGCTCCGGGACAGCGCCGTCCAGCTCCAGGCGTTCGCGGCGCCCCGCCGCGAGGGCATCTGGGAGGAGGTGCGCGCGGAGGTCGCGGCCGGGATCACCAAGCAGGGCGGCATGATCGACGAGGTCGAGGGCCCGCTCGGCTGGGAGCTGCGCGCGCAGGTCCCCGTGCAGCTGCCGGACGGCAAGCACGGCGTGCAGGTCGTCCGCTTCGTGGGCGTCGACGGGCCGCGCTGGTTCCTGCGCGGCGTGATCTCCGGCCAGGGCGCGGTGCAGCCGGAGGCGGCCGGGCTGCTGGAGCAGATCTTCCGGGACACGGTGATCGTGCGCGGCGACGGGCCGATGGCCCCCCGCGACCCGATCACGCTGAAGCTTCCCGACGACGCGCAGATGGTGCCGGACGGCGTCCAGCAGGAGACCGTCGAGGAGGGCTCCCGGTTCGCGGGCGGCATCGACAAGCTCCAGCGCGGCCCGGAGGTCACCGAGGTCCGCTGAGACCCGTACGACGCCAGGGCCCCGAGCCCCGTACCCCCGCCGGGGTGCGGGGCTCGCGGCGTACGCGAGGGGCGGCCGTACGGCGTCCCCGGGCGTGGCTTGACCTTGTCGCGGCGACAACGTCTCTACTGGTGCCATGCGCATCGGACAGCTCGCCGCCGTCGTCGGCGTCACCACCCGCACCGTGCGGCACTACCACCGCATCGGGCTGCTGCCCGAGCCCGCCCGGCAGTCCAACGGCTACCGCGAGTACGCCCTCCGCGACGCCGTCGAGCTGGCCCGGGTCCGCCGCCTCACCGAGCTGGGGCTGAGCCTCGACGAGGTACGGGACGTCCTCGCGGACGACGCGGGCCGGGACCTCGCCGAGATCCTCGCGGAGCTGGACGCGGACCTGGCACGCCAGGAGGAGGCCGTACGGCGGCGCCGCGCCCGGCTGCGGGTCCTCCTCGAACAGGACGGGAAGGGCGGGGGATCGCCCGCCGAGGCGCCCGTCTCCGCCGAACTCGCCGCCCTCTTCGACGACATGGCGCGCGCCTCGGCGCACCTGCCCGGCCCCGAACCGGAACTGGCCGCGCGGGAACGGGAGTTGCTGGCCCTGCTGGAGACAGGCTCACCCGACGGCGACCGCGGCTGGCTGTACGCGATGGGGCGCCGCCTCGGCGGGGACCCGGCGGCCGTGCGACGTACGTACGACGTGTACGCCCGGCTCGACGCGCTGGCCGGGGCCGACCCGGACGACCCGCGGGTGGAGGAGGTCGCGCGCGCCGTCGTGGCCTGCGTCCCGCCGGACGCCGCCCGGGAGTTGGCGCGGGAGGCGGCGCGGGACGCCGACCGGAAGGCGGCGCGGGAGGCGGCGGCGCGGTCCGGCGGCCCGCGCGCCGAGGGGGCCGCGAGCGTCGAGGAGACCTTCCTGGACGTCGTCCTCGCGGAGTTGGCCCCCGCCCAGGCCGCCGCCGTACGCCGTGCGATCGCGCTGCTCACGGAGGGCGCCGCGTGACCGCCCGCCCCGCACCCCGGCGCCTCCCGTACGCCCTGCTCGCCACCCACTCCGCCCTCGCCGCCGACCTCCTGCGCTGGGTGCTGCGCCGCGGGCCGCACGGGGTGGGCGACGGCGACGTGCCCGTCGCGTACGCCCCGGCGCAGAGCGCCACGATGTACGGCCTGTTCGGTGCCGCCGTCGTCGAGACCACCGCCCTCGCGCTGCTGATCCCCTGGCCGCTCGCGCACGCCCTGACCCTCGCCGTCGACCTCTGGGGCTGCTTCCTCGTGCTGGCCCTGCACGCATCCTGCGTGGTGCGGCCGCACGTGGTCGGCGCCGACGGCTCGCTGCGGCTGCGCCACGGCGCGCTGCTGGACGTCCGCCTCTCGGCCGCCGCCGTCGCCGCCGTACGCGCCGACCGCCGGTACCCCGACGGCGGCCTCGCCGTGCCCGCCGCCGACGGCACCGCCGACCTGGCGGTGGGCGGTACGACCACGGTGCGGGTGGAGCTGACCGGCCCGCTGCCGTACGCGCGGCCGCTGGGCCGGGCCGCCGAGGCGCGCGCGTTCCGCTTCCACGCCGAGGACGCCGCGGCGGCCGTCGCCGCGCTGCGTGCCGCCGCGCCGCGTACCGGCCCGGCGCGCGACGGTACGGACGACGGCGCGGAGCGCATCCATACGGAACCCTGACGCCCGTACGGCCCCCGCACACCCCTGCCCGGCCCGCCCGGCGGCGACAATGGGCGCATGTCGGAGCCACCTCACCCGCGGCCCGCCGCCCGGCGCGGCACGCTGCGGATCTACCTCGGGGCCGCCCCCGGCGTCGGCAAGACGTACGCGATGCTCGGCGAGGCCCGCCGCAGGTCGGAGCGGGGTACGGACGTGGTGGTCGGCTACCTCCAGCGGCACGGCAGACCGCGTACGGAAAGCCTGTGCGAGGGGCTGGAGGAGATCCCGTACCGCCGGTACACGCACCGTGGCACCGTCCTCGACGAGATGGACACCGCGGCCGTGCTCGCCCGCCGCCCCGCCGTCGCCGTCGTCGACGAACTGGCCCACACCAACGCGCCCGGCAGCCCGCACGGCAAGCGCTGGCAGGACGTGGAGGAGCTGCTGGTCGCGGGCATCGACGTGATCTCCACCGTCAACATCCAGCACCTGGAGTCGCTCGGCGACGTCGTCGAGTCCATCACCGGCGTACGGCAGCGGGAGACCGTCCCCGACGCGGTCGTACGCCGCGCCGACCAGGTCGAGCTGGTCGACATGTCGCCACAGGCGCTGCGCCGCCGGATGGCGCACGGCAACATCTACCCGCCCGACCGGATCGACGCGGCCCTCTCCCACTACTTCCGCCCCGGCAACCTCACCGCCCTCCGCGAACTCGCCCTGCTGTGGACCGCCGACCGCGCCGACGAGTACCTCCAGCAGTACCGCGAGGAGCACCGCATCAGCTCCCCCTGGCGGGCCCGCGAGCGCATCGTCGTCGGCCTCACCGGCGGACCCGAGGGCCACACCCTGATCCGCCGCGCCGCCCGCATGGCGGCGAAGGGCTCCGGCGGCGAGATCCTCGCCGTGCACGTGTCCCGCGCCGACGGCCTCACCGGCGCCTCGCCCAAGGAACTGGCCGCGCAGCGCACCCTCGTCGAGGACCTCGGCGGCACGTACCACCACGTGCTGGGCGACGACGTGCCGCAGGCGCTGCTGGAGTTCGCGCACGGGGTCGACGCCACGCAGATCGTGCTCGGTTCCAGCCGCCGCAGGTCCTGGCAGTACGTGCTCGGGCCGGGCGTCGGCGCCGGGGTCGCCCGTGGCTCCGGCCCCGACCTGGACGCGCACATCGTCACCCACGAGCACGCCGCGCAGGGCCGCGGGCTGCCCGTCGCGCGCGGCGCGCGGCTCGGCCGCGCCCGGATCGCCGCCGGGTGGGCGACCGGGCTGCTCGGCCCCTGCCTGCTGGCGCTGGTCCTCGCGCACCTCGACACGGACCTCGGGCTCGCCAACGACGTGCTGCTGTTCCTGCTGGTCACGGTCGTCTCCGCGCTGATCGGCGGGCTGCTGCCCGCCCTCGCCTCCGCCCTCACCGCCTCGCTGCTGCTCAACTACTACTTCACGCCGCCCGTCCACGACTGGACGGTCTCCAGTGCCCGCAACCTGGTCGCGATCGTCGTCTTCGTGGCCATCGCGGTCGCCGTCGCCTCCGTCGTCGACCTGGCGGCACGCCGTACGCACCAGGCCGCCCGGCTGCGCGCCGAGTCGGAGATCCTGTCCGTCCTCGCGGGCAGCGTCCTGCGCGGCGACGACTCCCTCGACGCCCTGCTGGAGCGCGTACGGGAGACCTTCGCGATGGACTCCGTCGCCCTGCTGGAACGGGAGGACGGGCGCGCGGGCTGGAGCCGCGTCGGCGGCGCCGGTCCGGCCGGGCCCGGTACGCCGCCCGCGCGGCCCGAGGACGGCGAGGTGGACATGCCCGTCGGCGACCGCATGACGCTCGTGCTGAGCGGGCGGGTGCTACCCGCCGAGGACCGCCGGGTGCTGGCCGCGTTCGCCGCGCAGGCCGCGCGCGTACTGGACCGGCAGCGGCTGCTCGACGAGGCGGAACGGGCCCGGGAGCTGGCGGAGGGGAACCGTATCCGCACCGCGCTGCTCGCCGCCGTCTCGCACGACCTGCGGACCCCGCTCGCCGCCATCAAGGCCGCCGTCTCGTCGCTCCGTTCGGACGACGTCGAGTGGTCCGCGGAGGACGAGGCCGACCTGCTGGAGGCCGTCGAGGACGGCGCCGACCGGCTCGACCAGCTCGTCGGCAACCTCCTCGACATGTCTCGGCTCCAGACCGGCACCGTCACGCCGCTGATCCGCCGTACCAGCCTGGACGAGGTGGTCCCGAAGGCGCTCGCGGGCGTGCCCCCGGACAGCGCCGTGCTGGACGTCGCGCAGTCCCTGCCGCTGGTCGCCGTCGACCCCGGGCTGCTGGAACGCGCCGTCGCCAACGTCGTGGAGAACGCCGTCAAGTACAGCCCCGCCGGGAGCCCCGTCGTGGTCCGCGCCAGCGCGCTGGGCGAACGTGTCGAGGTACGGGTCGTGGACCGCGGCCCGGGCGTGCCGGACGCGGAGAAGGGCCGCATCTTCGCTCCGTTCCAGCGCCACGGCGACGCCCCGCGCGGCACCGGCGTCGGCCTCGGGCTGGCCGTCGCGCGCGGCTTCGCCGAGGCCATGGGCGGCACGCTGGAGGCCGAGGACACCCCGGGCGGCGGCATGACGATGGTGCTGACCCTGCGCGCGACGGAGGTGGCGCGGGGGCCGTGACGGCGGGCCCGTACCCGTGGATACCCAGTGGCAGATCCGCAGTGACAGCCAGCCGGTCGAGACAGGAAGGACCCGCCCGCATGCACCGGGTGCTCGTGGTCGACGACGAACCGCAGATCGTCCGCGCCCTCGTGATCAACCTCCGGGCGCGGAAGTACGTCGTGGACTCCGCCCCCGACGGCGCCACCGCGCTGCGCCTCGCCGCCGAGCGCCGCCCCGACGTCGTCATCCTCGACCTCGGGCTGCCCGACATGGACGGCGTCGACGTCATCCGCGGCATCCGCGGCTGGACCCGTGTCCCCGTCCTGGTGCTCTCCGCCCGCCAGACCTCCGACGAGAAGGTGGAGGCGCTGGACGCGGGCGCCGACGACTACGTCACCAAGCCGTTCGGCATGGACGAACTGCTGGCCCGGCTGCGCGCGGCCGTGCGCCGGGCCGAGCCCGCGAACCCGGCGGGCGGCGGCGCGGTCGTCGTGGAGACCGGCACGTTCACCGTCGACCTGGCCGCGAAGAAGGTCCACCGCGACGGCGGCGACGTACGGCTCACCCCGACCGAGTGGCACCTGCTGGAGGTGCTCGTACGGAACGCCGGGCGGCTGGTCAGCCAGCGACAGCTGCTCCAGGAGGTCTGGGGGCCGTCGTACGGCACGGAGAGCAACTACCTGCGGGTCTACATGGCGCAGCTGCGGCGCAAGCTCGAGGCGGACCCGTCCCGGCCGCGGCACTTCGTGACGGAGCCCGGCATGGGATACCGGTTCGAGGCGTGAAGCGGCCCGACGAGGCGGGTCGGGGGCCGCGGGGGCACCGGTACGCTGGCGGCATGACGGGTGCGATCCGAGACGCGAAGCCGACCGGGCGGTTCCGGCGCTTCCTGGACAAGCTGTCGTCCTCCGAGGAGGACCTGCGCTCCGCGGAGCTGCGCGAGGACGCCGTCGTCAACAACTGCACGCGGATCAGCGACTGCGACGACCGCCAGGTCGTGCGCGTCACCGGTACACTCCGCACGGTCACTCTCCGGCCACGCGCCGGAGTGCCCACGTTGGAGGCGGAGTTGTTCGACGGATCTGCGGCGCTGGACGTCGTCTGGCTCGGCCGCCGGGCCATCGCGGGCATAGAACCGGGCAGGAAGCTGATCGCCTGGGGACGCGTCTCGACGAGCCGAGGCCGCCCCGTGATGTTCAACCCGAAGTACGAGCTGCGACCCCTCGGACAGGAGTAGCGGGTGACCTCCCTCGACAAGCCGACGACCGGCGCCGACGCCCAGCGGGACGGGCAGGGCGGCCCGGACGCCCAGGACGGGCCGGACGGCTCGCAGAGCCTCACCGAGGCGGCCCTCTTCGAGGCGTTCGGCGGTGTCCGCGGCCTGGTGGAGACGACGGTGCCCGGCCTCGTCTTCATCCTCCTCTTCACCGTCACCAAGGACCTGCACGTCGCCGCGATCGCCGCCCTGGCGCTCTCCGGCGTGCTGGGCCTGGCCCGGCTCGCCCGCCGCGACACCCTGAAGCACGCCTTCAGCGGCGTCTTCGGCGTCGTCGTCGGCGTCGCGTTCGCGATGATGACGGGCAACGCCAAGGACTTCTACCTGCCGGGCATGCTCTACGGGCTCGGCCTGGCGTTCGCGTACCTCATCAGCGCCGCCGTCGGGTTCCCGCTGCTGGGCCTGCTCCTCGGGCCGGTCTTCCGGGAGAACCTCTCCTGGCGCACCCGGAACCCGGGCCGCAAGAAGGCGTACGTGAAGGCGAGTTACGCCTGGGGCTTCATCTTCCTCGGCAAGTCCGCGATCCTCTTCCCGCTCTACTGGTGGTCGGACCCGACCCGGTTCGGCTGGGTGACCGTGGCGCTGAAGATCCCGCCGCTGCTGCTCGCGGTCTACCTGACGTGGATCTTCCTCGCGAAGGCGCCGCCGCCCATCGACGTGATCGCGGAGATGGAGGCCGAGGAGGAGGCCGCCGAACAGGCGGAGAAGGCGGAGAAGGCCGAGAAGGAGGCCGCCGCCGCGGCGCGGGTCGCGGCCGGGGAACCGGAGCCGACCCGCGGCGAGGGTGGCGCGCGCCACCGGCGGAGGTAGCCCGTTCCGGACGGCGGCCGTCCCGTACGGGCCGTACGTAGCGGAGCCGAACGTGCCGAAGGGGCCGGGGAGTTCACCCCGGCCCCTTCGTCGTGCCCTGCTGTCGGTCCGAGTCTCAGCCGCGGACCGACAGCAGGTCCTCCAACTGCTCCTCGCGCGCGGGCGCCGCCACGAACAGCAGCTCGTCGCCCGCCTCCAGCGCGTCGTCCGGGTCGGGCGTCAGTACGCGGTTGCCGCGGATGATCGTCACCAGTGCCGTGTCCTGGGGCCAGGTGACGTCCCCGACGCGGGTGCCCGCGAGGGCGGCCTCCGGCGGCAGCGTCAACTCGACGAGGTTGGCGTCACCCTGCGAGAAGCGCAGCAGCCGTACGAGGTCGCCGACGCTCACCGCCTCCTCGACCAGCGCCGACATCAGACGCGGCGTGGACACGGCGACGTCGACGCCCCACGACTCGTTGAACAGCCACTCGTTGTTGGGGTGGTTGACCCGCGCGACGACGCGCGGCACGCCGTACTCGGTCTTCGCCAGCAGCGACACCACCAGGTTGACCTTGTCGTCGCCGGTCGCCGCGATCACCACGTGGCAGCGCTCCAGCGCGGCCTCGTCCAGCGCCGTGATCTCGCAGGCGTCCGCCAGCAGCCACTCGGCCTGGGGGACGCGCTCCACGGAGATCGCTGTCGGCTCCTTGTCGAGCAGCAGCACCTCGTGCCCGTTCTCCAGCAGCTCGCCCGCGATCGAGCGGCCCACCGCGCCGGCACCCGCAATAGCCACCCTCATCGCTGCTGCGCCTCCTCGGGTCCCTTCGCGAACGCCGCCTCGACGCCCGCGACCTCGTCGCAGCGCATCATCACATGCACCAGGTCGCCCTCCTGGAGGACGGTCTGGGACGTCGGCAGCATCGCCTCGCCCAGCCGGGTGAGGAACGCCACCCGTACTCCGGCCTCCTCCTGGAGCCTGCTGACGCGGTGGCCGACCCAGGCGGCCGACGCGTGGATCTCCGCCAGCTGTACGGCGCCGCTCGGGTCCCGCCACAGCGGCTCGGCGCCGTCGGGGAGGAGTCTGCGCAGCATCTGGTCGGCCGTCCAGCGCACCGTGGCGACGGTGGGGATGCCGAGCCGCTGGTACACCTCGGCGCGGCGGGGGTCGTAGATGCGCGCGGCGACGTTGTCGACGCCGAAGGTCTCGCGGGCGACGCGGGCGGCGATGATGTTCGAGTTGTCGCCGCTGCTGACGGCCGCGAACGCCCCGGCCTCCTCGATGCCCGCCTCGCGCAGCGTCCCCTGGTCGAATCCGATGCCGGTCACTCTCCGGCCGCCGAACGCGGAGCCGAGGCGCCGGAACGCGGTCGGGTCGCGGTCCACGACCGCGACGGTGTGGCCCTGTTGCTCCAGAGCCTGTGCGAGTTCGGAACCGACCCGTCCGCACCCCATGATCACAATGTGCACGCCCGTCCCTCTCATCCCGTACAGCGGGCCGTATCAGCATCGCACGGCTGACCGCATACGATCCTCCCCGTGCCCAAGTTGACCGACGTACCGAAGCGCATTCTGATCGGTCGCGCGCTTCGCAGCGACCGGCTGGGGGAAACGCTCCTGCCCAAGCGGGTGGCGCTGCCCGTCTTCGCGTCCGACCCGCTGTCGTCCGTCGCGTACGCGCCCGGCGAGGTGCTGCTCGTCCTGTCGATCGCGGGCGCCTCCGCGTACCACCTCAGCCCCTGGATCGCCGTCGCCGTCATCGTCCTGATGTTCACGGTCGTCGCCTCCTACCGGCAGAACGTGCACGCCTACCCGTCGGGCGGCGGCGACTACGAGGTCGCCACCACCAACCTCGGCCGCCGCGCCGGGCTCACCGTCGCCAGCGCGCTGCTCGTCGACTACGTGCTCACCGTCGCCGTCTCCATCTCCTCCGGCGTGGAGAACCTGGGCTCCGCCGTCCCGTTCGTCGTCGAGCACAAGACGCCCGCCGCCATCGCCGTCATCGTGCTCCTGACGCTGATGAACCTGCGCGGCGTCAAGGAGTCCGGGAAGCTGTTCGCCATCCCCACGTACTGCTTCGTGGCGGCCGTCTTCTGCCTGATCCTCTGGGGCGTCGTACGGAGTGTGGCCCTCGGCGACCACCTGCGGGCGCCGACCGCGGACTACGAGATCCACACCGAGCACTCCGGCGGGCTCGCCGGGTTCGCCCTCGCGTTCCTGCTGCTGCGCGCGTTCTCGTCCGGGTGCGCCGCGCTCACGGGCGTCGAGGCGATCAGCAACGGCGTGCCCGCCTTCCGGAAGCCGAAGGCGAAGAACGCCGCCACCACCCTGGCCCTGATGGGCGTCATCGCCGTCACCATGTTCTGCGGGATCATCGCGCTGGCGCTGGAGACCGGCGTGAAGATGGCGGAGAAGCCCGCCTCCGAGATCATGATCGACGGGGAGCCCGCCGGCTCCGACTACACCCAGAACCCGGTGATCTCGCAGGTCGGCGCAGCCGTCTTCGGGGACGGCTCGATCCCGTTCGTCTTCCTGGCCGGGGCGACCGCGCTCGTCCTGTTCCTCGCGGCCAACACCGCGTACAACGGCTTCCCGCTGCTCGGCTCGATCCTCGCCCAGGACCGCTACCTGCCGCGCCAACTGCACACCCGCGGCGACCGGCTCGCCTTCTCCAACGGCATCGTGCTGCTGGCCGCCGCCGCCGTGATACTCGTCGTGATCTACGACGCCGACTCGACGCGGCTGATCCAGCTCTACATCGTCGGCGTCTTCGTGTCGTTCACCCTGAGCCAGATCGGCATGGTCCGGCACTGGAACCGCGAACTGGCCGCGCCCACCGCCCCCGGCGCCCGTACGCACATGCTGCGCTCCCGCGCCATCAACGCGTTCGGCGCCTTCTTCACGGGCATGGTGCTGGTCGTCGTCCTCGTCACCAAGTTCTCGCACGGCGCCTGGGTCTCGCTCGTCGGCATGGCCCTCTTCTACGCGCTGATGACCTCCATCCGCCGCCACTACGACGGCGTCGCCGCCGAACTCGCCGCCGACGACCCGGACGAGACCGTCGTACGCCCCTCGCGCGTCCACTCCCTCGTACTCGTCTCGAAGATCCACAAGCCCACGCTGCGCGCCCTCTCGTACGCCCGCCTGATGCGGTCCGACACCCTGGAGGCGCTGACGATCAGCGTCGACCCGGACGAGACCGCGGACCTGCGCCGGCAGTGGGACGCGCAGGGCATCGAGGTGCCGCTGAAGATCCTCGAATCGCCGTACCGCGAGGTCACCCGGCCCGTCATCGAGTACGTGAAGCGGCTCCGCAAGGAGCATCCGCGGGACCTGGTCAGCGTCTACATCCCGGAGTACGTCGTCGGCCACTGGTACGAGCAACTCCTGCACAACCAGAGCGCGTTGCGCCTCAAGGGCCGACTGCTGTTCACCCCGGGTGTCATGGTCACGTCCGTGCCCTGGCAGCTGGAGTCGTCCGAGATCGCCCGCAGGCGCGCCCGCAAGCGCGCGGAGTGGAACGCCCCCGGCGCCGTACGCCGCGGCCCCGGCCCCGGAGCCGTCCCCGGCGCGCGCGGGCGGGACGAGCACCGGCAGTAGAGTGGAGGGCTGTCCCTCCTTCCCGCGGCCCGGCCGTCCCCGACCGGCCCGCCCGCCCCACGTACGTACGGAGCAACACCCTCATGTCCGAGACCTCCCTGCCCGACAGCGACGCCCCCTCCCGCGTGGGCGAGGAGTACGAGCTGGAGGTCGGTCCCGTCGCGCACGGCGGGCACTGCGTCGCCCGTACCGGCGAGGGGCAGGTCGTCTTCGTACGGCACACGCTGCCCGGCGAGCGCGTACGCGCGAGGATCACCGAGGGGAACACCGAATCCCGCTTCCTGCGCGCCGACGCCGTCGAGGTGCTCGACGAGTCGAAGGACCGGGTGCCCGCGCCCTGCCCGTTCTCCGGGCCCGGCCGCTGCGGCGGCTGCGACTGGCAGCACGCCAAGCCGGGCGCGCAGCGGCGGCTGAAGGGCGAGGTCCTCACCGAGCAGCTGGCGCGGCTCGCGGGGATGACCCCGGAGGACGTCCGCTGGGACGGCACCGTCGAGCCCGCGCCCGGCGACAAGGTGCCGAGCGGGGAGGTGCCCCCGTGGCGCACCCGCGTGCAGTACGCCGTCGACGAGGAGGGCCGCGCGGGGCTCCGGCGGCACCGCTCGCACGAGGTCGAGCCGATCGACCGGTGCCTGATCGCGGCGCCCGGCGTCACCGAACTCGGCGTGGAACGGCGGACCTGGCCGGACATGGCCTCCGTGGAGGCCATCGCCGCCAGCGGCTCCCAGGACCGCCAGGTGGTCCTCACCCCGCGCCCCGGCGGCAGGCTGCCCCTGGTCGAACTGGACCGCCCCGTCTCGGTGTTGCGCGTCGGCGAGAAGGACAAGGCCGTCCACCGCGTGCACGGCCGCCCGTACGTGCGCGAGCGCGCCGACGAGCGCACCTGGCGCGTCGGCGAGGGCGGCTTCTGGCAGGGCCACCCGCAGGCACCGGGCCTGCTCGTGGACGCGGTGATGCGCGGACTCACGCCCCGCAAGGGGGAGATGGCCCTCGACCTGTACTGCGGCGTCGGCCTCTTCGCGGGCGCGCTGGCCGAACGGGTGGGGGAGCGCGGCGCGGTCCTCGGCATCGAGTCCGACAAGCGCGCGGTGGAGGACGCCCGGCACAACCTGGGCGACTTCCCGCGCGTACGCGTCGAACACGGCAAGGTCGACGCGGTGCTGCCCCGTACGGGCATCACCGAGGCCGACATCGTCGTCCTCGACCCGCCCCGCGCGGGCGCGGGCAAGCGCACCGTCCAGCACGTCGCGGGCCTGAAGCCGCGCCGCGTCGCCTACGTCGCCTGCGACCCGGCGGCCCTGGCCCGCGACCTCCGCTACTTCGCGGACGCGGGCTACGCCCCGCACTTCCTGCGGGCGTTCGACCTGTTCCCGATGACGCACCACATGGAGTGCGTGGCGGTCCTGACGCGGGTGGGCAAGGGCGCCTGAGGCGCGGTTGCGCGTGCGCCGGGGCGGGGTGGTGGTCCGCGGTCTTGAGCGGCTGGTAGCACCTCGCCGCCTTGATACCAGACCGGTATCATCGCCGTATGGCGATGACACTCCGACTCCCCGACGACCTTGACGCGAAGCTCACCGAGCGGGCTCGTCGGGAGCGTCGCAGCAAGCAGGACCTTGCCATCGAGGCCATTCGTGAAGCCCAGAACCGGGCCGAGCTGAAGGTCGGTGACGTCCTGGCCGAACTCATGGACAGCGATGCGGAGATCCTGGACTACCTGAAGTGACCGAAGTGCGCTACCTCCAGATCGACGAGATCCTGGCCATCGCTCGCACGGTCAACGGTACCGAGCACAGCGTGCGTGACATGGGACTTCTGGTGTCAGCGATCGAACGGCCCCGGACGAACGTGTTCGGGGCCGAGCTGTACCCCACGCTGCACGAGAAGGCGGCGGCACTGATGCACTCCGTCGCCCGCAATCACGCGCTGATTGACGGCAACAAGCGCACCGCCTGGCTTGCCATGCGTGTCTTCCTGCGGCTCAACGGCGTCAGCGCCAGTGCCGTCCCGCCACCCGTCTCCCTCGCCGGCCCGTTCGTCGAGGACGTCGCGCAGGACGACATCGATGTACCCGCCATTGCCGAGCGCCTGGCGACCTGGTTCCCCGTTTCCTGACCTTCGACCTGTTCCCGATGACGCACCACACGGAGTGCGTGGCGGTCCTGACGCGGGTGGGCAAGGGCGCCTGAGGCGCGGTGGCGCGTGCGCCGGGGTGGGGCCGTGCTGGGGAGCGGCTGTTTTCGGTCAATCGCGTGACCGTGCGGTGACGTGCTGTCATCGGTGCCGCACGCGGCTTCGCCCGGTGGCGGGAACGGTGCCGTCCGGGCTGGTCAGCGCGGTGGACGGCGGTTCCGTGCGCCCTCGGTGGCGCGGGGGTGGGGCGCCCGGTTCGATAACGCTTAATTGCCTGAGTCAACCGGCTAATACAAGACGTAATGCGTCGCATGGTCATGCCGCGGTAAAGAATCATGACCCGGTGCCGAGTCCCCGGAAGGGGTGGGGGGTAGTTCACAGGTTGGCGCGAAGCCGATTTTGATCATTCGAGGAGACCTATATGCTGCGCATCCAGGCTTTACCGCATATGTGTGGATGCTCTGCGCGGCCGTGTCGCGGCCCGGGTCGGGAGCCGCGGGGCATGGTGGTGGCGCCGGAATCCTCGTCGTGCGCGGGGTCTCTTCCCCGTCGCGGTCTACGCGCAGAGACCTCCCGTGCGCTTCCGGTGCCCGGGGCTGACGCGGCCCCTCTGACCTGTGCGAACGCCTCGACCGGTGCGGTGCGGCGGAGGGCGCGGACGGTCGCGGCTCCCCCTGCCCGTCGCGCTGCCGTCGGGGTGCTCCGGGGTGCGGACCCGGGTGGGCGGAGGCATCGGAACAGGTAGTTCCGGTCGGGTGCGTGCCGGGAATGGCCGTACGGGCGGCAGGCGCTACGGGTGTCCGGGGTCGGCGGTCATGTCCTGTCATTCCGCCATGGATTTCCGCGACGCGGCGGCATTCCCGTGACCCGCCCTCTGCCGCCAGTCGCGCGTTTCCGTCGCCCGGGGAGACCCTGCTCCCGCTAGGGGGAATGCGGAGCCGCGGGCGGCGTGCCGTTCTTCCGGGTGTTCGGAAACGTCTTACGAGAAACTGGAGTCGCTACGTGGGGAACCGCCAGTTCGCCGAAACGTTGATCCGCATCCGTATGCGGTCGGGTATCACCCAGCAGCAGCTGGCCGATCTCTCCACGGTGAGTTCGCGTGCCATAAGGAATCTGGAGAAGGGGCATGTCCGTAATCCGCGCAAGGAGACGGTCAAGCTTCTCGCCGACGCCTTGCGGATGGACGGGGTCACCCGGAACCATCTGCTGAAGCTGGCGGAGGAGGAGGATTCCGAGGAATGCCGGTCCGGTTCGACGTGCCCGGTGGGGGACGGGGAGAGACCGGACTTCCCCGTTCTCTCCGCACACTTCCTCAGACCTCCGGACGGGCCGGTGGCGGACGACGCGGAAAACCGTTCGCCGCACGTGTGCGAGGAGCCTCGGAGGAGTACGCGCGGGAAAGATCCGGGTTACGAGTACAAGACCGTCGCACTGCCTTCCGGAGCGGCCGGACGGGAACTCGCGGCGACCGTGCTGAACCGCGAGGCGCGTGCCGGGTGGCGGCTCGCCGCGGTGGAGTCCGGCATCGCCTTCCTGGAACGCGTGATCTTCCACGAGCAGGAGAAACAGGTCGGACCCGTTGACGACGCCCTGCCCCCGGAGCACGACTGACCTGCGCGGACGACGCTGAAGACGCCGCTTCGAGGGGGCTGCCGCCACCATGCCCGCACGCTGTCGTACCCGTCCTCTCCGCCGCCCGCGATGTGCAAGGCGATACGCGTGTGATGCCGGTCGAATGCCGCCGGAAGATTCCGAACCGCAGGGGCGGACGCCTTAGTGTCAGACGGGTGAAGTTCTCATCCGGAAGCCTCTGAGGACAAAGGAGTCCCTCTCGTGACGGCACCCGCCGCAGTGACTGACGAAACGCTTCCGCCCGGCCCGCGGGCACATCTCAGCTCGCCGGACACCCGGCGTATTCTCCGCCTCCAGAACGCGTTCCTCCGCCATGCGCGCAGCTGCCTTCTCGACGAGGGTTTCGTGGAACTCCTGCCGCCCATCATCGGGCCGGTGACCGACCCCGGAATCCGGGGTGCCAAGCAGATCGACGTGGATTTCTACGGCCACCGCTACAAACTCATGACGAGCGCGTTCGTCTACAAGCAGACCGCGTTGCTGGCCTACGACAAGATTTTCTACGTCGCGCCGAACGTGCGCATGGAACCGCTGGAGACCTGCTCCACCCAGCGCCATCTCGTCGAATTCCACCAGCTCGACATCGAGATGGCGCACACCAGCCGCGAGGAGGTCACGGCCCTGGCGGAGCGGCTGATAGCCCGTGCCGTCGAGGGGGTGCTGAGCGAGATGGAGCCGGAACTGGACGCGCTGGGCCGTGACCTCGACGCGTTGCGCGCCATGATCGCCGCCCCGTTCGAGCGGCTCCGGCACGCGGACGCGGTGTCCCGCCTCATCGACTCCGGGCACGCGCAGAGCGCGGCGGCGGAGATCGACTGGGAGGGCGAGCGGATCCTCTCCGAGAGCAGCCCCCGCCCGGTCTTCCTCACCGACTACCCCAAGGGCTCCCGTGTCTTCCTGGAACGGGAGGACAGCGAACGCCCAGGCATCCTGCGCACGTTCGACCTGCTCATGCCCGAGGGGTACGGCGAGGTCATCAGCGGCGGCGAGCGCGAGTCGGACTACCGGCGGCTGATCACGCGCATGCGGGAGACGGGCGAGAACCCCGCGAAGTACGGCTGGTATCTGGAGGAGGTGCGGCAGGGCATCCCGCCGAGCGCGGGCTTCGGCCTGGGCATCCAGCGGTTCACCCGCTACCTGGCCGGTGCCACCTACGTGTGGCAGGCCGCGGCCTTCCCCAAGCTGCCCGGACTGGTTTCCCCCTGACCGTAGGAGACGCCCCGATGCCCCCCATGCCCCACCTCACGAGTCGCGGTGACGCCGCGCTCGGGGACCCGCGGCCGCCCGGCCGCGTCATCCTCGACAGGAGACCGCGCTCCGACCCGCGCACCCCGCCGGGAGTACGGGCGGAGCGCGGGCCGGAGGTCCGTACGCCGACATCCGGCGGTACCGCCGCCGGGCCGGAACTGGACCGTCCCCGTGTGCTCTTGCTGGACAGCGACCCGGTGTCCCGCCTCGTCTTCGGCGGCACGCTCGACGCCGACGAACGCGTCAGCCTGATCGGTGCGCACGACAGCCGGATGCAGCCCGCCGAGTGGCCGGTGCGCCGGGCCGACCTGGTGATCCTGGTGTCCGGCCCGTCGGAGAACCACGTCCTCAAGGCGCAGGAGATCGCGCGCGGCGGCGTCAGGTCGCTGCTGGTGGGCGTCGACTGGACGAAGCACCGGCTGGACGCCGCCCTGTCCGCCGGTGTCTCCGGCTGCCTCAGCAAGGGGTGGGCGCTGACCCACCTGCCGGTGGCCGCCGGGGCGGCGGCCACCGGGCACGTGGTGTTCTCGCCGGACCTCGTGGAGCTGTTCGCGGCGATGAAGCCGATGGAGGGCGTGCACCGGCTGGCCCACCGGCTGCGCTGCCTCACCCGCAGGGAGCGGGAGGTGCTGACCCTGCTGGCCGAGGGCATGTCCACGAGCGAGGTGTCGACGACGCTGGTGGTCTCCCCGGCCACCATCAAGAGCCACGTCTCGCACGCCCTGACCAAGCTGGGCGTACGCAACCGGCTCGAAGCGGTCCTGCTGATGCAGGCCGCCCTCGGCAGCGGCCTCCAGACCGCGGAGTTCTGAACGGGGCTTCCGGAGACGGGAGTTCTGAACGCCCGGCACCGACGGCGGAGTTCGGCGCGGAGATCCGGCCACGAGCCGTACCCGCCGGGAACGCCGCGGTGGAGGCCGGTGCCCCTGCCACGGGCACCGGCCTCCGCCGCGACGCCGTCAGTCCGCCGGGACGGGCTCGGGCAGCCGTGGCGACAACTCCGCCACCGACGGGTGCCGCAGCAGCGTCCGCAGCCGGATCTCCGCGCCGAACTCCGCCCGTATCCGGGCCAGTAGCCGGAGCGCCAGTAGCGAGTGGCCGCCCAGCTGGAAGAACCCGTCGTGCACGCCGACCCGTTCGCAGCCGAGCACGGACGCGAAGAGGGCGCACAGCCGCTCCTCACGCGCGTCGCGGGGCGCCCCGTCGGCCTGCGCGCCGTCGCCGCGCGCGCCGCCCGCGTACTCCGGGCGCGGCAGCCGGTCCCGGTCCAGCTTGCCGTTGCGGGTGAAGGGGAAGCGTTCCACGGGGACGTACGCGGCCGGGCGCAGGTGCTCGGGCAGCACCGACTCGGCGTGGCGGCGCAGCTCCTCGGGCAGCGTCCGCGCGTCATGGCCCCCGCCCGTGTCGTTCCCGCCCGAGGCGCCCGTGACGTCCTCGCCCGGGACGACGTACGCGACGAGCCGCCGGTCGCCGGGGCCCTCGGTGCGGACCACGACGCGCGCGGCGGACACCAACGGGTGGCCGGCGAGCGCGGACTCCACCTCGGCGGGCTCGATCCGGAAGCCCCGGAGCTTCAGTTGGTCGTCGCTGCGGCCGACGAAGTCGACGACGCCGTCCGCCGTCCAGCGGGCCAGGTCCCCGGTCCGGTACATGCGGTCGCCGGGCGCCGCGTACGGGTCGGCCACGAAGCGTTCGACGGTGAGCCGGGCCGGGCCGAGGTAGCCGTGCGCGAGCCCCACGCCTCCCAGGTACAGCTCGCCCACCACGCCGGGCGGGACCAGGCGCAGCTTCTCGTCCAGGATGTACAGGCGCTTGTCGGCGACGGGGCCGCCGAGCGGGACCGCGCCCGCGGCGCAGTCCTCCGGCGTGACCTGCCGCCACACGGTGACCATCATGCATTCCAGCGGCGAGTAGGCGTTGACCAGGCGCAGTTCGGGATTGCGCGCGAGTAGCGCCGTGAGGTGCCCGGCGGACGCGATCTCGCCGCCGGTCAGCAGCAGCCGGGTCCGTTCGAACAGCGCGGGGTGCTCGTCCGCCAGGAAGTTCAGCAGGCTGGCGGAGAAGTGCGCGACGGTCACCCCGTGCTCCGCCATCAGGCGCGCGATGTGGGACGGCTCGGGTACGGGGCCGGGTTGGAGGACGCAGACGGCCCCCGCGAAGAGGGGCGCGAGGAGTTCGAAGGCGAACGCGTCCCAGGACATCGGGGAGCACTGGAGGACCACGTCCCGCTCCGTCACCCGGGCGTACTCCTGTCCCAGGAGGCTGCCGACGACCGCCCGGTGCGGCGCGGCGACGCCCTTCGGCCGGCCCTGGGAGCCGGAGGTGAACATCACGCACACCGGGTCCTCGCCGTCCGACTCCGCGCCCGGGTCCGTCGCGGGCCGTCGGGCGATCTCCGCGGCGAGCCCGTCCAGGCAGACCACCCGCGGCGCCGGACCACCGGTGTACGGCGGCAGGTCGGGCAGGGAGGCGTCGGTCACGACGGTGCGGCAGTCGGTGAGGCCGACGCACTCCGCGGTGCGCGCGGCCGGGAAGGCCGGGTCCAGCAGTACGTAGCCCGCGCCGGTCTTCAGCACCCCCAGCAGCGCGACGACGAGGCGGGGGCCCCGTTCCAGCCGGATGCCCACCCAGTCGCCGCGCCCGGTGCCGGAGGCGAGGAGCTGGTGCGCCAACCGGTTGGCCGCGGCGTCGAGTTCGGCGTACGACGTGCGGGCGCCCTCGAAGACGAGCGCGGTGGCGTCCGGGTTGCGGGCGGCGCGCGCCGCGAACACCTCGTGCACGCAGGGCGACACGGGCGGCGCCGGTCGCTCGCCGGCTCCCGCCGCGAGCAGCCGTTCGCGTTCGGCGGGCGCGCAGGGCTGGACGTCGGCCAGGGGGGTACGGGGTGCGCGCGCCGTCACGTCGAGCACGCGCAGCAGCTGGTCGAGCAGCGCGCGCGCGAGCGGAGCGCCGACGCGGCCGGTGTCGTGGTGCACCCGTACGGCGAGTCGTTCGCCGGGGGCGGCGACCACCGTCACCGGGTAGTGGGCGGTCTCCTCGCACGCGGCCTCGCCGATCACCGGCTGTCCGGGCCAGTCGTCCGGGGCCGGGTGGGAGGCGAAGTTGTCGACCGTGACCGTGGTGTCGAAGAGGTCCCCGTCGAGCCCGGCCGCGCGGGTGGCGTCGCCGAGGCCGAGGTGGTCGTGCGCCAGCATCGCCAGCCGCCGTCCGTGCACGTCCGCCAGCAGGTCGGCCATGGTGGCGCTGGCGCCGGTCCGGACCCGTACGGGCACGGTGTTGACGAGCATCCCCACCATCTCGTGCACGCCGTCGACCTCGGCGGGCCGCCCGCTGAGGACGGACCCGAAGCTGACGTCGTCGTGCCCCGTGCGCTGCGCGAGCACCAGCGCCCAGGCCGCCTGGAGCGCGGTGTTGAGCGTCACCCCCAGGTCGCGGGCCGTGGCGCGCAGCGCCGCCGTGGCGTCCACCGGGAGCGTCCCGGTGACGACGCCGATCCGGGAGGTGGCGTCGGACGGCCCGCCGCCCAGCAGGGTGGGCGGGGCGTCGGCCAGCTCCGTCCGCCACGCCGCGGTGGCGGCGGCCCGGTCCTGCGCCGCGGTCCAGGTGAGGAAGCGGCGGTACGGCACGGGCGGCGGCAGTTCCCCGCCCGCGTACCGCGTGAACACCTCACGCAGCAGTACGGACGCCGACCAGCCGTCCAGGACGCAGTGGTGCGCGGTCACCGCGAAGCGGTGCCGGTCCCCGCCGTCGTGCACCAGGTCGAAGCGGATCAACGCGCCGCGCTCCACGTCGATGCCGCCGGTACGCGCGGCGTGCAGCGCCGCGTCCCCCGGGCCCGTCACCGCCCAGGGCGGCTCCGTGGCGTGCGGGATCACCTGCACCGGCTGGCCGTTGGCCCGGTGGTGGATACGGGCCCGCAGGTTGGGGTGGCGTTCCCACACGTGCCGTACGGCGTCGTGCAGGCGCTCGTCGTCCAGCGGGCCGCGCAGCGGGACGGTGTACTGCGCGACGTACAGGTCGCGCCGTTCCCGTTCGGCGAGGGCGTGGAAGAGCAGGCCCTCCTGGAGCGCGGTGAGGGGGAGGACGTCGGTGATGGCTGGGGCGGACATGGGCGTCCCTCCACGGGGTGTTCGGCTGGTGCGTGGTCGGCGGGGCCGGGCGGGGTGGCGCGGCGAGCGGTCACGGACCGCGCAGCTGCGCGGCGAGCGCGTCGTACTCGTGCGGGTCGAGGTCGGGCAGCAGCTCCGGCTCCGGCCGCTCCTCCGGGGCGGCCCGGTGCCGGGGCGTGGCGGAGGGGGCGGCGGCCGACCCCTCCCGTTCGGCCCGTTCGGCCAGTTCGGCCAGCGAGGCCGCGCCGATGACGTCCGCGACGGTCACGGTGACGCCCCGCTGCCGGAGCCGGGTGACCAGCCGCATCGCCGAGACGCTGTCGCCGCCGAGGCCCACGAACGAGTGCCGGGGGACCGCGTCGCCGGGAGGGAGCAGCAGTACGTCGTCCACCAGGGAGCACAGGGCGGCCGCGGCACCCGTCGGGTGCCCGGGGGGCGTCGGCGCGGCGCCGACCCGGCCGGGCGCGGGCGGCGCGGGCAGGGCCTGGCGGTCCAGCTTGCCGTTGCCGGTGAGCGGCACCCGGTCCAGCACCGCCCAGGCGGCGGGCACCATGTGCGCGGGCAGCGTCCCGGTGAGGAACGCGGCCAGCTCGTCCCACGACGGCAGCGGCCCGCCCCCGGCGGCCGGCACGACGTGCCCGGCCAGCCACGGGTCGCGGCCGGGGGGATCGGCGAGCACGACGGCGGCCTGCGCGACCGCCGGGTGGGTGCACAGCACCGACTCGATCTCGCCCAGTTCGATCCGCCGCCCGCGGAACTTCACCTGCCCGTCCACCCGCCCGAGGAACTCCACGGCGCCGTCCGTACGGCGCCGGGCGAGGTCCCCGGTCCGGTAGAGGCGACTGCCCGGCGGGCCCAGCGGGTTGGCCACGAAGCGTTCCGCGGTGAGGCCGGGGCGGGCGAGGTAGCCCTCCGCGAGCTGCGTGCCGGAGAGGTACAGCTCCCCGACCTCCCCGACCGGCGGCTCCCGCAGCTCCGCGTCGAGCACGTGCGCCCCGGTGCCGTCCACCGGGCGCCCGATCGGTACGGTCTCCGGGTCCCGGCCGGGCAGGCAGTGCCAGGCGGTGGCGGCCACGGTGGCCTCGGTGGGCCCGTACAGGTTGTGCAGCTCCGCGTCGAGCAGCCGCAGGCACCGGTCCCGCACCGACACCGGCAGCGCCTCGCCGATGCACACGACGCGCCGCAGCGTACGGCAGCGGGCCGCCACGTCCGCGTCGAGGAACAGGTGCAGCATCGAGGGCACGAACTGCGCCGTCGTCACCGCGTGCCGTTCCACGACGTCCGCGAGGCGGTGCGGCTCGCGTTCCAGGCCCGGCGCCGACACGACGACCGCCGCGCCGGAGAGCAGCGGCCAGAGCCACTCGTACACGGACACGTCGAAGCCGATCGGCGTCTTCATCAGCACCCGGTCGTCCGCGGCGAGCGGGAAGGCCCGCCCCATCCACCCCAGGTGCCCGGCGATCGCCTCCTGCCGGACGACCACGCCCTTCGGGCGGCCGGTGGAGCCGGAGGTGTAGATGACGTACGCGGTGTCGCCCGGCCCCGCCCCGCAGCCCGGGTCCGCGGCGGCGGCGCGGACGTCGCCCGGCGGGCCGGGCGCCGGGAGGGCGTCCAGGACCAGCCGGGGGGCGGCCTCGTCGAGGATCGTCCCGGCCCGCCGCGGCGGGGTGCCCGCGTCGAGCGGGAGGTACGCGGCGCCCGCGGTCAGCACCCCCAGCAGCGCCGTCACCAGGTCCGGCGAGCGGTCCACGCGGACCGCGACCAGGCTGCCGGGGCCGACACCCGCGCGGCGCAGCGCCCCCGCGACCCCGCACACCCGGGCGTGCAGGGTGGCGTAGTCGACGGTCCCCGCGTCCGACACCAGCGCGACGGCCCGCGGCGTACGGGCGACCTGGTCGGCGAAGAGGCGGGCCGGGGTGCTCACACCGACCGTCCCGGGCCGTCCGGCGCGGGCTCGCCCGCGCGGGGCAGCACCACCGTGAAGTGGCGGTCGACGTACGCCAGGCAGGCCGCCCGGTCGGTCTCGCCGAGCGCCACCCGCCAACCGGCGGGGACCGCGAGCGCGGCCGGCCACAGCGAGTACCTGTCCTCGTGGTTGACGAGCACCAGGTAGCGGGCGGACTCATCCTCGAACGGATTCGCCACGGGTCACCTCTTCCTTCCGCACCGTCGGCAGCGGGCCGACGTCGTCCCGGTCCAACGTGTCGGTGTCGTACTTGCCGAGGGCGCTGACGAGCATCGCCAGCTCCAGCTCCAGGCAGGCGGCCAGCCTGACCAGCCCCTCCCCGGGGTCCTCGTCGACCGCGAGCAGCGCGGCGCGGCCCAGCCCCACCGCGCGGGCGCCGAGCGCCAGGCACTTCGCCGCGCGGGCTCCCTCCCAGATCCGGCCGCTCGCCAGCAGGCACCCGTCGCCGCCCCCGGCGGCCAACAGGCAGTCCAGCAGCGGCAGTCCGACGTGGTCGAGGAAGCCGCCCGGGGCCCAGCCCGTGCCCCCCTCGGCGCCGTCGACGGTGACGCTGTCCGCCCCGGCGGCCCAGGCCACGCGGGCGGCGGCGCCCACGTCCCGGCCGGGGTGCAGCTTCACCCACACGCGGGCGCGCGGGTAGTTGTTGCGCATCAGGTTGATCTGCTGGCGGAGGATCTCCTCCGTGTACGTGCCGGGGCTGGACGCCCGCAGCAGCCGACCGTCGGGCATCCGCCGCAGCGCGTACTGCTCGGCCACGGTCGCCGCCGTTCCCGGCTCCAGCAGCGTCATGCCGCCCAGCCCCGGTTTGGCGCCCTGCCCGGTCTTCAGCTCGAACGCCAGTCGGCCCGTGGTGAGGAAGGGCTGCGCGGAGGGGTCGCTGTAGACCAGGTTCCACACCTCGGCGTCGGCGTCCTCGGTGCTCTGCTGCACGACGACGCCGCCGTACGTGTCCCCGTCCGCGCCCTCGCCGTACGCCTCCATGCGGGCCAGCAGCGCGCGGGAGGGCCGTCCGCCGAGGCGCCCGTAGCCGAGGACCGGCACGACGTTCTCGCCCAGGACGAGCGGGATGCCGAGGCGGCCCGCCTGGCGGCTCAGCGCGGTGCCCAGGTCACCGCTGGCGGCGGCCGTCGAGCCGAACGCGGAGACGTACACCGGCAGCCGCGACGCGAACCCGCCGATGGCGGTGTCCGTCCGCACGTCGGCGGGCATCGGCTCCCGGCCCAGGTCGATCAGCTTCTCCAGCCGCTGCTCCATGAACACCGGCGGAAGCAGCCGCAGCCGCTCCAGGGGGTCCTCCCGGGCGCCCGCGGACCACCCGCTGCCGTAGAGGGTGCTCCCGTAGTCGCCCGGGGGCGGAAAGGCGGCCTCGATCCCCGTGCGTGCGCGGTGGCGCACCGCCTCCTCGGGGAATCCGGGCGCGCGCAGCGAGCCGTTCATACGGCCTCCGGCCTAGTGGAAAGGTGTGAGATCCCGGTGCACTTCGTTCGCCACCAAACTAGCCAACCCGCTGGGAATTCCCGGAAGTTCCGGCCGGAACATTCACCGGAATCTTGCCGCTCCGCTTTCCGGGACGCACCGGATTACGCCCGGGGTGGAGACATTTGAACGGGCGAATGATTGACCCGTAAGCAGCCCCGTGGCTCGATGAGAGGATCCCGAAAGCCGCCGAAGGGACCACCATGGAAAAGCGTAGGGTTTCAATTTTCGACACGACGCTCCGGGACGGTGAACAGGCGCCGCGCAATACGATGACGCCGCACCAGAAACTCGATCTCGCGCTGCGGATCGAGGCGCTGGGCGTCGACGTCGTCGAGACCGGCTTCCCCGCCTCCTCCGCCCTGGACGCGGAGGCCACCCGCCTCATCTCGCGCAACCTCACCCGGGCCCGCTTCACGACCTTCTGCCGCGCGCTGCGCTCGGACATCGACTGCGCCGTCGCCGCCGGCGGCACCCGGAACCACGAGGTCCAGATCCTGGCCACCTCCAGCGAGCTGCACCTCGACCGCAAGCGGAACATCAGCCGCAAGGAGGCCGTCCACGAGATCCAGGACACGGTGGGGTACGCCCGACGGCTCGGCGTCCCGTACATATCCGTCGGCCTGGAGGACGCCTCGCGCGGCTCCGACTCGCTGCTGCGCGCGCAGGTGGAGGCCGGTACGGACGCCGGCGCGAACACCGTCGTGGTCGCGGACACCTCGGGCTGCATGACCTCCGAGGAGTACGGGGAGCTGATCGGCAAGATCCGCTCCTGGGCGCCGCCGGGGGTGTCCGTCTTCACCCACTGCCACGAGGACTTCGGGCTGTCCACCGCCAACACCCTCGCCGGGTTGCGCGCGGGCGCCGACGGGATGCAGACGACCCTCGGCGGGATCGGGGAACGCGCGGGGAACGCGGCCATGGAGGAGCTGGTGGCGCTGCTCGCGTACAAGAGCGACACGCTGGGCCTCTACACCGACATCGACACCGCCGCCATGTACACCGCGTACACCGCGCTCCGTGACGTCATCAAGCTCGAACAGCCCCGCAACAAGGCGATCTTCGGCGCCTACGCCTTCGGCAGCGCGGCCGGCATCCACCAGGCGGGCCTGCTGCGGGACCCCGCCACGTACGAGTTCGTGGAACCGTCCCGCTTCGGCCGCGAGCGGTCCATCCTCATCGCCCGCCACTCGGGCCGGTCCGTGCTGCGCCACCTGCTGGCGGAGATGCGCGTCGAGGTCGGGGAGGAGGAGCTGGAGGCGCTGTACCGGCGGCACATCACCGAACGCAGCGGCGGCGACTGCGAGGACATCTCCGTCCTGCGCGGCAGACTCGCCGAGGAGATGCTCGCGCTCAAGGCCACCGGCTGAGCCCGCACCGCGACGCCCGCCCGCGGCCCGTACCGCGGGCGCACGGACCGGCCGGGGGGCCCGTACCCCCCGGCCGGTCCGTGCGCCCGCCGGACGTCAGTCCGCGATGCGTCCCGGTACGCCGTCCTGCCAGCGGTCGGCGTACGCGTCCGCCGCCGCCCGGTCGCGGAACGCGTACGTCTTCAGCAGCCACCGGGTGGCCGCGAGGTCCGGGTCGAGGATCTCTATCCGGTCGCGGCTGTGCAGCCCGTCCTGGTTGGCGAAGAGCAGCAGGTCGCCGTCCCGCATCCGGTGCCGCTGCTTCTCGGCGACGACGAGGGCGTTCTTGAGGGCCAGCAGCGCGTCCTTGGCCTCGCCGGGGGCCTCGGGCAGCACCGTCGTGGTCGTCTCCAGGTACCGGATGCTGTGCTCCCGCTCCAGGATCGGATGGGCGCCCGAGCTGCGCTGGCTCTGGTTGGTGGCCTGCGAGAACACGTCGAAGGACGTGGTGAACCACGGCTGCCGCAGGACCTCCTGGTCCCGCGCGTCGAGGTGCCGCAGCAGCTCGCGGCAGCTGACGAAGGTGGTGTAGATGACCTCGTCCGCCGGGCAGCGCATGCCCAGCAGCGAGATGTGGTCGGCGCGGGCCCAGTGCGCGGTGCGGTCGTTGTGGAACGGCAGCTCGCTGTCGCTGAAGCCGGTCTTCATCCCGCTGTACTTGTTGATGGCGATGACGTCGGTGAAGAAGTCGCCGTTGTTCCGGCTCCCGTAGGCCATCAGCGGGGTGCCGGTGAGCCGCGCCACGAGCGCCAGCAGCGCCTCGCCGACGAACGTCCGCTTCTTGCGGTACTTGTCCGCGATCGGGTCGTCCAGGTCGAGGTCCGGAACCACCGGGTCGATCGGGCAGTTCCGTACGACGTGCGCCTCGCTCCGGCCCGCCTCCCGGTCCTCGCGGATACGCGCGCAGACCTCCGTCAGGAATTCCGGTGCCGTGGTCCCGGCAACGGCCGCGACGAATTCCTCGTGGGCCTCGTACGGATTGCCCGGGACGCTCTGGAGTACGGCGAGCAGCTCGTCGTGCTGGGCCGGGGTCAGTTCATGAATGGGTTTCATCCCCCCATGGTCCGCCGGGCGCCCCTCCCGATTCATCGGTCACCCGGCGGACCGGTCTCCACCCGGGGACGAGTGAATTCATTACCGTTCCCGATTCCCGGCCCCCGGCGCGGGTGTTTCGATGACCCGACCAAGCGACCACCGACGCGGAGGTATCCGCTGTGGCACAGGAGACACTGGCTCAGAAGGTGTGGCGGCGGCACGTCGTCGGCCGCACCCGTGCCGGGAACGATCTGCTCTACATAGATCTGCACCTGCTGCACGAGGTGAACACTCCGCAGGCGTTCGCGGGTCTGCGCGCCGCGGGCCGTACGGTGCGGCGCCCCGACCTGACGGTGGGCACCGAGGACCACACGACGCCCACCGTGGCGGTGGACCGGCGCGACCCCGACGCCGCCCGGCGCTTCCAGCGCCGCCTGATGGCCCGCAACTGTGCCGAGTTCCGCATCCCCCTGCACCGGCTGGGCAGCGCGTCGCAGGGCATCGTGCACGTCATCGGCCCCGAGATGGGACTGGTCCGGCCCGGTACGACCGCCGTGTGCTGCGACTCCCACACCACCACCCTCGGCGCGTTCGGCGCGCTCGCCCTCGGTATCGGCACCAGCCAGGTGGAGCACGTCCTGGCGACCCAGACGCTGGTGCTGAAGCGCCCCCTGGACATGTCCGTCGAGGTGACCGGCACGCTGTCGGCGGGCGTCACCGCCAAGGACCTGGCCCTCGCCGTGATCGCGCGCGCCGGTACGGCGGGCGCCCAGGGGCACGTGGTCGAGTTCGGCGGCGAGGCGGTGCGGGCCCTGTCCATGGAGGGCCGCATGACGCTGTGCAACATGGCCGTCGAGATGGCCGCGCGCGCCGGTCTCGTCGCCCCCGACCAGGTCACCGCGGACTACCTGCGCCGTGCGGCGCCCCGGGACGTCGGCCGGTACGACGCGCTCGCCGTGCACGGCGACCCCGGTGCCGCCTTCGACCGCGTGGTCCGGCTCGACGGGTCGGCCGTGCAGCCGCGGGTGTCCTGGGGCACGAACCCCGCGCAGAGCGTCCCGCTGGACGGCCGGGTCCCGGACCCGGGCGAACTGCCGTCCGCCGCCGAGGAGTCGGCCGCCCGGCGCGCGCTGGAGTACATGGCCCTCACCCCCGGCACGGCCGTACGCGACATCGCCGTCGACACGGTGTTCATCGGCTCCTGCACCAACAGCCGACTGGAGGACCTGCGGGCCGCCGCGGCCGTCCTGGCGGGCCGCAGGGTACGGGTCGACACCGTCATCGTCCCCGGCTCGGCACGCGTACGGGCGCAGGCCGTGGCGGAGGGGCTCGACCGGGTCTTCGCCGAGGCGGGCGCCGACTTCCGCGCCGCGCCCGGCTGTTCGATGTGCGTCGGGCTCGGTGAGGACCGGCTGGGCGCCGGCACCCGCTCGGCCTCCACCACCAACCGCAACTTCGAGGGCCGCCAGGGCGCCGGGGCGCGCACCCACCTCGTCTCCCCGCCGGTGGCCGCCGCGACGGCGGTGCGCGGGCGCATCGCGGGCCCCGGCGACCTGTGACCGCGACGACCCCGCGGGAGGCCCCCGCGTACCACGGCGCCGGTCCCGGCCCGTACGACGAGCCCCGCCCCGTACGACGAGAGGACGAGGAAGAGGCCATGACCACGACCCCCACCACCGCCGTACGGCCGGGTGCCGCGCACACGGGGACGGTGCTGCCGCTGCGCGTCCGCGACGTGGACACCGACCAGATCATCCCCGCCCGGTTCTGCACGAACACCGAGAAGACCGGCTTCGAGGACGGCCTCTTCGCGGACTGGCGGACCGACCCCTCGTTCGTCCTCAACGACCCCCGCCACCGGGGGGCGAGCGTCCTCGTCGCCGACGAGAACTTCGGCACCGGCTCCTCCCGCGAGGCGGCCGTGTGGGCGCTCGCCAACTACGGCGTCCGGGCGGTGCTCGCCCCCCGGTTCGGCGACATCTTCCGGGCGAACGCCTGGGTGAACGGCCTGCTCGCCGTCGTCGTCCCCCGGGACCTCGTCACGGCCGTCTGGGAGGCGGCCGAGACCGACCCGGGCACCGAGGTCCGCATCGACCTGCGGACGCTGACGGTGACCGCGGTCGGCCGGGAGCACCGCTTCGAACTGGACGCCGACACCCGCGACCGGCTGCTCGGCGGCGACGATTTCATCGGCGGCACGTTGCGCCACGAGGACGAGATCCGGGCCTACGAGTCGGGCCGGGCGGCCACCCCCACGACCGGCGCCCGCTTCCCCGCCGTCCGCACCCGCGGGAGGCGCCCCACCCCTGGAGGAGCCATGTCACCCGAGGACGCCGTGCACGCCCTGTACCGCCGTATCGACGAGGGCGACCTCGCCGGGTTCGGGGAACTGTTCGGGGAGGACGCGGTCTACCACCGGCCCGGCTCCGAGCCGTTGAACGGCCGCGGGGCCATCGAGAGGTTCTACCGCGAGGCGCGCACCATCCGCAGCGGCACCCACACGCTGGAGCGGGTGCTGCTGAGCGACGGCGCCGTCGCCGTCGACGGCAGCTTCGACGGGGTCCTCACCGACGGCCGTACGCAGTCCCACCGCTTCGCGGAGATCTTCGAGTTCGGACCGGACGGCCTGATCTCCCGCCGCGACTCGTTCCTCTTCGTCGTCAACTTCTGATCCGCCCGTCCGGAAACCGCCGAGCACGTGAGGACCACACCATGACCGTCAGCACCGCCGGGCCCGCCGCCGGACGCGACGCCGCGACCGTCCAGGGAGAAGCCGGTATCGAGAACGCGCAGATAGGCGACTTCACCGCGCACATGGTGACGTTGCGCTGGACCGAGGAGGACGGCTGGAGCGGGCCGCGGCTCACCGGCCACCGCGACCTGTCGCTGTCGCCGGCGACCGCCGTACTGCACTACGGGCAGTCCGTCATCGAGGGGCTCAAGGCGCACCGCCAGCCCGACGGCTCGTTCGCCGTGTTCAGACCGGACGCCCACGCCCGCCGCTTCCGGGAGTCCGCGCGGCGGCTGTCCATGGCCGAGCTGCCGGAGGAGCTGTTCACCGAGGCGCTGGAGGTCCTCGTCGCGGCCGAGCAGGAGAGCCTGCCCGACCGGCCCGGCTACAGCCTGTACCTGCGGCCGTTCATGTTCGCCTCGGAGACCAACCTGGTGCCGCGGCCCGCCCGCGCCTACACCGTCGTCGTCATCTCGTTCCTCATCGGCAGCTACTTCGGCGAGGACACCGAGTCCCTCGCCGCCTGGGTGTGCCGCGACTTCCCCCGCGCCTTCCCGGGCGGCACGGGCAGCGCCAAGACCCCCGGCAACTACGCGCCGACCATGCCCGCCCAGCAGGCGGCCGCGCGGGCCGGCTGCCACCAGGTGGTGTGGCTCGACGCGGTGGAACGCCGCTGGGTGGAGGAGATGGGCAGCGCCAACCTGTTCTTCGTCCGGGGCCACGGCTCCGAACAGGTCGTCGTCACCCCGCCGTTGACCGGCAGCTTCCTGCCGGGCGTCACCCGCGACTCGGTGGTGGCCGTCGCCCGCGAACTGGGCTACGAGGTACGGGAGGAGCCCGTCGACGTCGCCGACTGGCGCACCGGCTGCGAGGCGGGGCTGATCACCGAGACGTTCGGCTGCGGCACGGCGGCGGTGGTCACGCCGATCGGCCGGGTACGGGACGGCGACACCGAGTGGCGGGTGGGCGAGGGCGGTCCCGGGCCGGTGGCACGAGCGGTGAAGGAGCGGCTGCTCAGCCACCACCACGGGCTCGTACCGGACGTCCACGGCTGGCGCCACCAGGTCGGGCGGGGCTGACACGATGACGACGACCACGACATCGCTGCGTCCGCTGCGCGTCGACGCGGACCGCCTGCTGACGCACCTGGACCGGCTGCGCGCGGTGGGCGCGACCGGCGACGGCGGTGTGACGCGCTGCGCCTTCGGCCGGGAGGACGTCGAGGGGCGGGAGTTCGTGGCCGCCCTGATGCGGGAGGCCGGACTCGACGTCTCGGTGGACGCCGCCGCCAACCTGGTGGGCCGCCGACCGGGCCGCCTGAGCGCCGCGCCCCCGCTGGTCCTCGGCTCGCACCTGGACACCGTCCCCGGCGGCGGCGCGTACGACGGGGCGTACGGCGTGCTGGCCGCCGTGGAGGTCGCCCGTACGCTCCAGGAGAACGGGGTGGTCCTCGACCGCCCGCTGGCCGTGGTCGCCTTCAGCAACGAGGAGGGCACCACCGGCACTCCCGCCATGTTCGGCTCCCGCGCGATGGCCGGCTGCACGGAGCCGGGGGAGCTGGAGCTGCCCGTCGCCGGGCAGGACCGCACCCTCGCGGAGGCGCTGGACGCGGCCGGTGGGGACAGCCGACGGCTGGGGAGCGTACGCCGGGAACCCGGCAGCGTCGCCGCCTACCTGGAACTCCACATCGAGCAGGGGCCCGTGCTGACCGGCTCCGGCACCGCCATCGGCGTGGTGGAGGGGATCTCCGGGCGGCTCACCGCCGAGGTCACCGTGCACGGACAGGCCAACCACGCCGGCACCACCCCGATGACCGACCGTCAGGACGCCCTGCTGGCCGCCGCCGAGCTGATCACGCGCGTACCCCTGCTGACGGGGCCCGACGGGCTGGTACGGGTCGCCACCGTCGGCGACTGCGCCGTCTCGCCCGGGGCGTGGAACGTGGTGCCCGGCCGGGCCCGGCTGGTCGTGGACCTGCGCGACATGTCCGAGGAGGCGCTGGTCGCCGCGCTGGGCCGACTGCGCGTCATGGCCGACGACACCGCCGAGCGGACCGGCACCCGGATCGAGGTCGCCGAGGTCCAGCGGGTGAGCCCGACGCCGTGCGACCCGCTGCGGCAGGAGAGCGTCCGCCGTACGGCCGACGCGCTGGGGCTGAGCCACGTCACGATGCCCAGCGGCGCCGGGCACGACGCGCAGTGGATGGCCCGCGTCGCCCCCACCGGCATGATCTTCGTGCCGAGCGAGGGCGGCTCCAGCCACGTGCCGCACGAACGCACCGTGCCCGCCGACATCGCCAACGGCGCCGACGTCCTGCTCGGCTGCACCCTCCTGGAGGGGATGGAAGCATGACCACGACCACTCTCGGCCACCCCGCCTCCCCGATCCAACGGGGCATGTGGCTGGCCTCCCAACTCGATCCCATCGGCTCGGAGTTCACGGTCTCCGCGGCGCTGCGCGTCACCGGGGACCTCGACGTGCCCGCGCTGGGCGCCGCGTGGGAGGCGGTGGTGCGCGGGGAGCCCCTGCTGCGGTCCCGCTTCGTGCGGTACGGCCGCTCCGGGCTGTCGCTCGCCGTCGACCCCGACGCGTCCGCCTCCGTGGAGTACACCGACGTCACCGGCCACGCGGGCGGCGCGGAACGGGCGGCGCGGGAGCGGGTGGCCGCCGCGGCGCGGGTGCCGTTCGACCTGGAGGGCGGGCCGCTGGTCCGCGCGATGCTGCTGCGCCTCGCGCCGCACGACCACGTCTTCGCGGTGCACCTGCACCACGCGGTCTGCGACGGCGCGTCCCTCCAGGTGCTCTTCGAGGAGGTGGCCCGCGTCTACGCCGGGCGGGCCGCGCCGGACGGGGACGCGCGCGGCGGCCCGCAGGACGGCCCGGCCGCCTACTTCGGCCACGCCGAGGTCCCGGCGGACGAACGGGAAGCGGGCCTGGCGTTCTGGCGCCGTCGGCTCGTCGGCGCGGGCCCGCTGGCCCTGCCCCTGGTGGGGCGGGCCGACCGGGGCGAACGGGAGGGCGCGGGGCACCGCTTCGCGCTGCCGGGGGCGCTGGTGCGGGAGGTCGACGCGTTCGCCCACGAGCACCGTACGACGCGCTACACGGTGCTGCTGACCGCGTTCGCCGCGGTGCTCGGCCGGTTGGGCCGGGCGGAGCGGGTGACGGTGGGCACGACCGTCTCGACGCGGCTCGCGGAGGCGGCGCAGCGTACGGTCGGGCCGCTGTTCAACACCCTCGCCCTGCCGGTCGGCACGGCGGCGGGCACCGGTTTCCGGGAGGCGGTGGAGGAGGCCACCGACACGGTCCTCGACGGGTTCGAGCACGTACGCACGCCGTTCGAGGACGTCCTCGACACCGTGCGCACCGCCGCCTCCTCCTCGCTGCGCAACCCGCTGTTCAACGTGTTCTTCGAGCTGGACCACGCGGCGGGGCCGCTCCTGGACCTGCCCGGCTGCGCGTCGGCGCGGTTCGACTTCCCCGACCACGCGCCGAAGGCCGACCTGATGCTGGTGCTCCGCCCCGACGGCGGGGACCCGGACGGCGGGGGCCTGTACGGCGAGTTCACCTACCGCACGGCGCGCTGCGACGAGAGCGGCGTACGGGCGGTGGCCGAGGGCTTCACCGCCCTGCTGCGGGCCGCTCTCGCCGCGCCGGACACCGCGCTGGGCGCCCTCCCCCTGATGCCGGAGGAGACGCGCGCCGAGATGGTGGGCGCGGTGGCCGACGGCGGGCGGGCGGACCTGCCCGAGGTGTGCGCGCACCGCATGGTCGAGGAGCAGGTGCGCCGTACGCCGGACGCCGTGGCCGTCCGCGAGCTCGGCGGCGAGGGGCGCACCCTGACCTACACCGAGCTGAACGAGCGGGCCAACCGCCTCTGCCGCTACCTCCAGGAGCGGGGCGTCCGCCCCCACGACCGGGTGGCGCTGCTGCTGCGCCGCTCGCCGGACCTGGTGGTCGCCTGCCTGGCGCTGTGGAAGGCGGGCGCGGCCTACGTACCGCTCGACCCGGCGTTCCCCGACGCGCGGCTGCGGTTCGTGACCGGGGACAGCGAGGCGCGGCTGGTCGTGACCGAGTCGCTCCTCGCCGGGCGGGCCGCCGCTCTCGGCGGCGACGTGCTGGTGCTGGACGAGTCGTGGCACCGCGTCGCCGCGCACCGGGCCGACGATCCGCCGCCCGCGACGGACCCGGACGCGCTGGCCTACGTCATCCACACCTCGGGCTCCACCGGGAAGCCCAAGGGCGTCCTGGTGGAACACCGCGGTCTGGTCAACTTCCTGCTGTGGTGCGTGCGCCGGTACGCCGCCGAGGGGGACGGCGGCGCGCCGCTCTTCTCCTCGATGGCGTTCGACATGATCGTGCCCAACCTCTACACCCCGCTGCTGACGGGGCAGACGGTCTCCCTCGTCCCCGAGGACGTGCCCGCCGACCGGCTGGGGGAGGTGCTGGCGCAGGGGGCGCCGTACAGCTTCGTGAAGCTGACACCCGGCCATCTGGAGCTGCTGACCGGTCAGTTGAGCGCCGCGCAGGCGGCGGGGCTGGCGCGGCTGCTGGTCGTGGGGGCGGACGCCTTCCCGCCCGCGGTGCTGGCCGGGTGGCGGGCGCTGGCCCCCGGGGTGCCGCTGCTCAACGAGTACGGCCCGACGGAGGCGACGGTCGCCAACTGCGTGTACGAGGTCCCGGCCGCGGCCGGTGTGCCGGTGGGCGTGGGTGTGGGCACGGAGGGTGAGGTCGGCGCGGCGGACGCGGAAGGGGCGAGCACCCTGCCGATCGGGCGCCCCGTCCCGAACACCACCATGTACGTGCTCGACGCCGACCGCGGGCCGGTCGCCACCGGCGTGGTGGGCGAGATCTACATCGGCGGCGCCTGCGTGGCCCGCGGCTACGCGAACCGCCCGGAGACGACCGCAGAGCGGTTCGTCGACGACCCGTACGGGCCGCCCGGCGCGCGGCTGTACCGCACCGGCGACCTGGGGCGGTGGCTGCCCGGGGGGCAGGCCGAGTTCCTGGGGCGGATCGACCACCAGGTCAAGATCGACGGCTACCGCATCGAGCCGGGGGAGGTCGAGGCGGCGCTGACGGGGATCGAGGGCGTCCGCCAGGCGCTGGTGGTGACCGCGACGACACCCGCGGGCCGTACCGCGCTGATCGCCCACGTGGTGCCCGGGACGGAGTCGGGGTTCGACGCCGGGGTGCTGCGCGCGCGGCTGCGCGCCGACCTGCCGGCGCACCTCGTACCCTCGCGGATCATGCTGCTGGAGCGGCTGCCGCTCAACGAGAACGGCAAGGTCGACCGTTCCGCGCTGCCCCAGCCGTCGTGGGGCGGCGAGGCGCACGGCCCGGACGCGCCGCTGAGCGGGGCGGAGGAGGACGTCGCCCGCGCCTGGGCGGACGTGCTGGGGCTGGAGGCGGGGGCGTTCGGTCCGCGCGACAACTTCTTCGAGCTGGGCGGCAGTTCGCTGCTGGTGCTCACCGTGGTGGCCCGGCTGCGCGGGCTGCTGGGCGTGCGGCTGACCTTCGCCCGGTTCCTCCAGGACCCCACGGTCGCGGGGGTCGCCGCCGCCGTCGCCGAGAGCGGTCGCGCGGCGGACGGGGACGGCCACCCGTCGTCGCTGTCGGTGCTGGCCGAGGGCGGCGCCGGGGTGCCCGTGGTGTTCGTCCACCCGCTGGGCGGGACCGTGTTCAGCTACCGCCACCTGGTCGAGCTGCTGCGCGGCGAGGCACCCCTGTACGGGCTGACGCTCGGCGCGCTGCGCGGCGAGAGCACCGGGGAGGACGTGCGGCTGGAGGACGTCGCCGCGCGCTACGCCCAGGAGATCCGCGACACCGTCGGCGGCCCGGTGACGGTGGTCGGCTGGTCCGCGGGCGGGGTCACGGCGTTCGAGACCGCCCGGCAGCTCCGTGCGGCGGGTACGGCCGTGGAGGACCTGGTGCTGCTCGACCCCAGCACCCCGCGCGAGAGCGTCCGTTGGCGCGGCTACGTACGCCAGCTGCGGCGGGTCCGCGCCCGGCTGGGCCTGGCCGACGACGAGCAGCGCGAGCAGGAGTTCCAGGCGGTGCTGCGCAGCGACCTGTTCCAGGCCATGGGCATCGACCCGGCCACCTGCCGCGACTACTCCCTCTTCCCGCAGGACGTGCTGCACATCTGGCAGCAGCAGATGGAGATCCTCGGCGGCTACGAACTCGGCCGCTACGACGGCCCCATGACGGTCCTCACCTCGCAGGAACAGGACCGGGAAGAGCAGGCGGTGCTGGTCGAGAGCTGGCAGCAGCACGCCGGGGGGCCGGTCAAGCACGTCCAGGTCGACGGCGACCACGTCGGCATGCTGAGGCTGCCCGCCGTCGCGTCCAGCGCGGCGGCACTGCGGGAGCTGATCGGGAAGAGGGGAGGAGCGGGCGGTGAGCACGGACACTGATCCGGAGCGGATCATCGGCGAGTTCTACTCCGAGTTCCCCTACCCCTGGCACGCCGAGCGGCTCACGGCCCCCGACGACCCGGGCCTGTACCCGGCGCTGCTCGCCCAGGAGCTGGGCGACTTCACCCACCGCCGGATACCGCGCGACGCCCGGGTGTGGGTGCCCGGCTGCGGGGTGAACCAGGCGCTGATCGTCGCCCTGCGCTTCCCCGACGCGCAGGTCGTCGGCAGCGACGTCTCGGCCGACTCGCTGGAGCTGTGCCGTACGGCGGCGCGGCAGGTGGGCGCCGACAACCTGACCCTCCGGGAGGAGGGCATCAGCGACACCGCCCACCGGGACGCGTTCGACTACGTGGTGTGCACCGGCGTCATCCACCACCATCCCGACCCGGGGCTGCTGCTGGGGCGGCTGGCCGCCGCGCTCCGGCCGGCGGGGGTGCTGGAGCTGATGGTCTACAACGCCCACCACCGGCGGGAGATCACCTCCTTCCAGGAGGCGCTGCGGCTGCTGGGGTGCGCCGGGGACCTGGCGGCCGCCAAGCGGCTGGCGGGGGCGCTGAACCGGCCGAGCGCGCTGACCCGGCAGCTGCGCGAGGACCTGGGCGAGCCGGAGGAGCAGTTCGCGGACACCTGGCTCAACCCCTGCGAACGCAACTTCACCGTGCACACCCTCGACCGGTTGGCCGCGGCGGCGGGACTGGCGCTGGAGGCGCCGTGCGCCACGCCGCTGGCCGCCGGGCTCGGCCTGGACGACTGGTGCCCGCCCTTCGCGGACGGGCAGTTGGCCCGGCGGGCGGAGGCGCTGGACGACGTCGACCGGTGGCGGCTGACCCAGGCGCTCACGGTCGACCGCAGCCCGCTGCTCTGGTTCTACCTGCGGCGCCGGGACAACCCCTGGCCCCTGCTGGGCGAACGGGACCGCGACGAGCTGTTCCTGGAGAGCGTCGTGGCGCCGGTCACGGCGCGGGAACGGGTCTGGCTGCGGGGCCGCTCCGGCGGCTACCGGCCACTGGACCGCACCCTGCCGCTGCTGCCGGGCCCGGCGGCGCGTACGGACCTCCACGAGGCGGCAGACGGGCGGCGCACCGTACGGGAGTTGACCGCGTCCTGGCCGGAGCCGCCGTCCGGGGACGCCCTGCGTCGGCTGCGGCTGGGCCTGACGGTCCCCGCCGCGCCCTACCTGCGGGCCGCCACCGCCGGTTGACGCACCGCCCGCGACGCCGCCGCCCCTCCCGGAGGGGGCGGCGGCAGCGGCGTGCCCGGGGCTCCGGATATCTGAAGCAGATCCTTCATATCTCTCCGGTCCCTGCTGCGGGCATGTGCCTCTTTCCTGCCGTTTCTCCGGTTTCCCTTGCGGGCGCGTACGCCGTGCTGCGAGTCTTGAAGCATGTCTTTCACATCCCGCGTCGACCGGTCGGCGGGCAACGGCAGGGTCCGGATCACCGACGTACGGGTGCTCGGGGCCTTCGCCCACCCGCTGCGCCTGCGCCTGCTCCACCAGCTGATGCGGTCCGGTCCGGGCACCGCCAGCCACTGCGCGGAGCTGCTCGGCGACTCGGCGTCGAACTGCAGCTACCACCTGCGGCTCCTCAGCCGGTACGGGCTGGTGGAGCGGGTGGAGCCGGAGGAGGGCGCGGACGGGCGGGACCGGCCCTGGCGGGCGGTCGCCACCGGCTTCGACTTCCTGCCCGAGGGGGACGACCCGGAGTCGCTCGCGGCCCACTCCGCCGTCGTGGGCGCGGAGTTGGGGGAGCTGACGCGGCTGTGGCGGTCGTTCCTGGCGGGGTTCGGCTCCCTCGACCCGCGGTGGCAGCGGGCCTCGGTCTTCGACTCGTACGCGCTGTGCGCCACCCCGGACGAACTGGTGCACCTGACGGGGGTGATCGACCTGCTGGTACGGCCGTACATCGTGGCCAACCGCGAGGACCCGCCGGCGGAGGCCGAGGAGGTCAGCCTCAGCCTCCAGGCCGTCCACCGGCCGCAGGAGCGGCCTTGACCGGCGCGGACGGCGGCTCGCCCCTGCGCCAACCGGGGTTCCGCACCCTGTGGCTGGCGGGAATCCTGGACGACACCGTCGACTGGATGCTCGTCACGGCGATCCCCATCTTCATCTACCGCATGACGGGATCCGCGCTGACGACGTCCGTGGCGTTCCTGATCGGGCTGGCCCCCGGCATCCTGGTCAGCCCCTTCGCGGGTGTCGTCGCGGACCGCTGCGACCGCCGCCTGCTGCTGCTGGTGTGCACGCTGCTCCAGGCGCTGCTCGTCCTGCCGCTGCTGTTCGTCGTCTCCCGGGACACGCTGTGGCTGCTGTACGCGGTGGTCGGGGCCCGTGCGGCGTGCGCGCAGTTCGTCCTCACGTCGAAGAACTCGCTGCTGCCCGCGCTGGTGGGCCCCCGGCACACCGCGGCCGCCAGCAACCTGGTGGTGCTGAACACCAACCTCGGCCGCCTGCTGGGCAGTCTGCTGGGCGGGGTGGCGGTGGCGGGTGGGCTGCGGCCGGTCGTGGGCGGCGCCCTCCTCGGCCTGCTCCTCGCCGCCACGCTGATCGGCCGCATCCCCCGCGCCGCGCCCCCGTCGGCGCCTGCGGAGGCGGCGGGCGGCCCGGTCGAGGAGGGGCCGCGCCGGGGGGCGCTGGCGGAGTGGCGCGAGGGGGTCGCGGTCATCCTCGGCGACCGCAGGCTGCGGGTGTCGTTCCTGTCCGCGACCCTGTGCGCCGTGGGCCAGGGCCTCTTCGTCGTGCTGTTCGTCGTCTTCGTCGCCCGGACCCTCGGCGGCAGCGACGCCGAGATCGGCCTGCTGCGCAGCATCCAGGGCGTCGGCGGCATCGCGGGCGGGGCCGCGCTGGGGGTGCTGGGTTCCAGGGTCCACCCCCGGCCGCTGATCACCTGGGGCGCGCTGAGCTTCGCGCTGCTGGCGCTGGTGCTCTGGAACGGTCCGTCGGTGACGACGGCGATGGGCGTGTACGTCGGGCTGTTCGCCGTGATCGGCCTGCCCGGCGGCGTCTACTTCGCGGGTGCGCTGGGCATGGTGCAGCAGCGGGTGCCGCCCGCCTACCTGGGCCGCGTGCTGGGCTCGTTCTACACCACGTTCAACGGCGCGCAGGTGCTGGGCATGGCGGCGGCCGGGCTGCTGGGGGACCGCCTCGGGCCGGTGCCCCTCCTCAACGCGCAGGCGCTGCTGTACCTCGCCGCCGGGCTGGCCACGCTGCTGGTGCTCGGCGTGCGCAACGTCCCCGAGGAGCCCCTCCCCGAGCGGTCGGAGTCGCAGCGGTCGGTGCTCCCGGCTCCGGTGCCGCCGGAGCGGAAGGAGCTGCGGGAGGGCCGCGCCGGGTGAGCCGGGGCGCCCGGCGCGGTCAGCGGGTGGCGTCCCAGAGGGGGCGGGTGCCCAGGTCCGCCACGTCCAGGGCGAGTTCGGCGTACATCGCGTTCGCCCACGAGAACCAGGCGCGGGTGAAGCGGCTCGGGTCGTCCTTGTGGAACGACTCGTGCATCTGGCCCGTACCCGCGTCCGTGACCAGCAGCGTGCGCAGGGCCGCCACGCGTTCCGCCTCGTCGGTGCCGGTCAGCCCCTGTACGGCGAGGGCGATGGGCCAGATGTGCCCTTCGGGGGTGTGCGGGCTGCCGATGCCCTCGGCCGCCGCGCCGCGGTACCAGGTGGGGTTGGCGGGGGAGAGGGCGAACCGGCGCGTGGCGAGGTACACCGGGTCCGTGGCGGGGACGTCCGCGACGAGGGGCAGGGAGAGCAGGCTCGGCATGTTCGCGTCGTCCATGAGCAGCGCGCCGCCCCTGCCGTCCACCTCGTACGCGTACACCAGCCCGTGCTCGGGATGCCGTACGGTGCCGTGCCGCGCGGTTGCCGCCCGCAGCTCCGCCGCCAACGCGGCGGCGTCCTCGGCGAGTTCCGCGTCCCGTACGTGGCGGGCGAGGGCGGCGGCGCCGTCGAGCGCGGCGGCGGCACACAGGTTCGCGGGGACGTTGTAGCCGTGGTGGCACGCGTCGTCGCTGGGCCGGAAGCCGCTCCAGGTCATGCCGGTCGGGGCGACGGGCGTGCCCCGACCGTCGTTCGGGAGGGTGTCGCTCGGTGGGCCGTCCGCGCGGCGGAAGCGGTACGGGGAGCGGTGCTCGTGGTCCTGCTCCGTACGCCAGACGCCGAGGGCGGCGCGCGCGGCACGGAGCGCCCCCGCCACGTGGTCGGTGCGCCCGGTCGCGACCCAGAAGCGGTGGGCGAGGAGGAGGGGGAAGGCGAGGGAGTCGACCTCGTACTTCCGCTCCCACACCCACGGGTCGTCGCACAGGTCGGCGGGGTCGTGGGCGCGCCCGGAGGGTTCGGCGTTGAACGCGTTGGCGTACGGGTCGCGGGCGATCTGCGCGAACTGCCGCCGCAGCACGGCGAGCAGCAGCTCCTGGAGGCCCGGATGGCCGGGGGCGAGCGCCAGGTACGGCATCAGCTGCGTGGACGAGTCCCGCAGCCACATCGCGGGGATGTCGCCGGTCACGACGAACGCCGTGCCGTCGGGCATCGGCCGTACGGTGCGGGCCAGGGTGTCGTCCAGGCAGCGCACCAGGGTCCGGCCGAGGCGCGGGTCACCGAGGTCGTCGAGGCGGCGGACGGCGCGGCGGACGGTCGGGTGGTCCGCGACGCTGGTGGGGAAGCGCATGGGGCGGCCTTTCGGCGGTGGGGCGGGGGAGTCGGCGGGCGGACGCGCCCGCCCGGTCACGGCGGCCGCGGCCGGGGCGTACGGCGCCCCCGTCCGTACGGCGGCGGCGCGCGTCAGGCTTCCGGCGTCGCGCCGTCCGGACCGTCCGCGCCGTCGGGCACGCCGTGGCGCACGACGCGGGTGGGGACGGTGACACGGCGGGAGGCCGGGGGCGCGCCGTCGTGGTGGGCGAGGCGGTCGATCAGCAGGCGGGCGGCCTGGCGGCCGATCTCGTCGGCGTCGTAGCTGACGACGGTCAGCGGCAGGCCGAGGACGTCGGCCAGGTCGAAGTCGTCGAAACCGGCGAGGGGAAGGGTCGTGCCCGCCTTGTAGAGGGCGCGGATCGCGCCCTGGCTGATGCGGTTGTTGGTGCAGAACAGCGCGGCGGGACGGTCGGCCCGCGCGAGCAGGTCGAGGGTGGCCCGTTCCGCCGCCGCCGCGTCGACGAGCCCCTGCCGGATGAGGTCGTGGTCCGGTTCGACGCCGACCTCCTCGTGCGCGGCCCAGAAGCCGCGGAGGCGTTCGGCGCCGGTGTAGAGGGCGGGCGGGTTGCCGAGGAAGGCGATCCGGGTGTGCCCGTCCGCGAGCAGGCAGGCGGTGGCCTCGCGAGCGCCGTGGAAGTCCTCGACCAGCACGCAGTCGGTGTCGAGCCCGGCGGGCGGGCGGGCGGCGAGGACGACCGGCACATGGCGCATGGCGCCCGCCAGGTGCTGTTGGCGGCTGCCCGCGGGGACCACGATCAGCCCCTCCACCTGGTGGTCGACGAGCCCGTCGATGAGCGCGGGCTCCCGGTCTGCCTGCTCGGCGGAGTTGCTGAGCAGCATCCGGAAGCCGTACTCCGTCGCGACCTCCTGCACGCCGAGCGCGAGGCGCGAGTAGAAGGGGTTGGCGAGATTGGTGACGACGAGGCCGATCATGCCGCTGCCGCCGAGGCGGAGACTGCGGGCGGTCTGGTTGCGGCGGTAGCCGAGCCGGTCGACGGCGGCGAAGACCCGTTCCCGGGTGGACTCGGACACGCCGGGGTCGTTCTTGAGGACGCGGGAGACGGTCATGGCGCTCACCTCCGCGAGGCGGCCGACGTCGTGCATGGTCGGCCCGCTGCCACGGCGAGCGCTCATGCCCCTGCCCCTTCCTCTGCCTGGTGCCCTGGTCGTCACGGGGCGTCCGGTCCGCCCCGCGCCCAGCGGGCGGCCCCGACGAGCGGGGCCTCCTCGGGCCGCCGGGCCGCCAGTACGGGTACGTCGGGTCCGTCGGCCGCGGCCAGCCCCGCGACGAGCGCCGGGTGCACCAGGTCCCACGAGCGCGCCACCGAGCCGCCGACGACCACCGCGGTGGCCGCGAAGCGGCCGGTCCACGGGGCGAGGGCCCGGCCGAGCGCGTCGAAAGCGTAGCGGAAGGTCCCGGCCGCGGCGGCGTCGCCCTTCCTGGCCCGTACGGCCACCTCCCGTACGTCGGGGGCGTCCCGGTCGTCCGCGCCGTCCGTGCCGGTGGCCGCGAGGCGGGCGTACCGGGTGCGGAGGCCACGGCGCGAGACGGTGTCCTCCAGCGGGCCGCCGTCCACCGTCAGCCGGTGCACGTGCCCGTCCGGCGGCACCAGCGGGCCGGTGTGCACGGGCCGCCCGGCGGCCAGGAACGACGACCCGACGCCCGTGCCGAGCGTCAGGCAGACGACCCGGTCGTGCCCGGTGGCGGCCCCGGCGGCGTACTCGCCGAGGGCGAACGCGTCGGCGTCGTTGACGAAGCGCAGCCGCGCGCAGCGGTCGGCCAGCCGCGTACGCAGTCCGGCGCCGACGTCGACCCCGGACAGCGACTCGAACTTGCCGATCCCGGCGAAGCGGCCGGTCCCCGTCGCGTAGTCGAAGGGGCCGGGCATCGCCACGCCCCAGTACGGGCCGTGCCCGGCGGGGAGGGCCAGGGCGGCCGCCGCCAGGGCGTCGAGGACGGCGTCGGCCGCCGCGTGCGCGTCGAGGGGCGCCCGTACCACCGTGCCGGATACGGGCCGGTCCGTGCCGGGGTCGACGAGCGCGGCGGTGACGTGCGTACCGCCGACGTCGAGCACCGGCACCGGCGGTGCGGGGGCGGCCGGGCCGCCGGGGCCGGCGGTCACGGCTCGACCACGAGCGCCTTGACGACCCGCACCTCGGCGTCGCCGACGGCGCGGACGACGTACGGGCCGACGGCGGCCGGGACGGTGAGCGTCTCCGCGAAGGCCAGGTCGTGCGTACGCCCGTCGCCGGTCTCCACGACGGCGCCCTCGCCCGCGGCCACGTTGAGGATGTGGAAGCGGCCCGCGGTGTCGTCGGGGGCGGCGCCGCCGGGGGCGACGACGACGCGGTGCACCGCGTAGAACATCTCGGGCAGGGCGCCGACGACCTCCTCGCGCCAGCCGTCCCCGGCGCGCAGCGTGCGCGGCCGCTGGACGAGGTCCTTCGTGACGTCCTCGCCGCGCCGCGACGTGTCCAGGTTGGCGAGGCCGTGCTCGTACGGGAGGGGGCGGGACGCGCCGGAGGCGTCGGTGCGCAGCCAGTCGTACAGCCGCAGCGAGTACAGGTACGGGGTGGCGCTCACCTCCAGCACCAGGTTGCCCGCGCCGGAGGCGTGCGGGGTGCCCGCCGGGATCAGGAACAGCTGTCCCACGTCCGACGGGTGCGACTGGACGTGCTCCTCGACGGGCAGCGGGGTGCCGTCCGTGACGGCGGCCTCCACGTCGCGCCGCAGGGTGCCGGTGTCGGCGTCCTCGGTGAGGCCGAGCAGCACGCGGGCGCCGTCCTCGGCGGCGGTGACGTAGTACGTCTCGTGCTGGGTGTACGGCCAGCCGAACACCTCCCGCATGTACCGCTCGCGGGGGTGCAGGTGCAGCGACAGGTTGCCGCCGCCCATCGTGTCGAGGTAGTCGAAGCGGATCGGGAACGAGGTGCCGAACCGGCGGCGCACCTCCTCGCCGAGCAGCTCCCCGGGGTGCTCGACGCACAGCAGCTGGAACGGGACCTCCACCCGCGCGCCGTCCCGTTCCCCGACGAGGACCCCGGCCTCGGGCGCGATCAGCTCGTACCCGAGGGCGGTGTTCCCGGCCTGCGGGGTGAAGCCGAGTTCGCTCGCGGCCCACTGCCCGCCCCACGGCGTGGAGTTGAAGTACGGGCGGGTGCGTACGGGCCCGCGCGCCAGGTGCGCGAGGGTGGCGCGGAACGCGGTGCCGTCCAGCGAGGCGGGGGCGGCCGGGTCCTGTACGTCGATCCAGCGGTCGACGCGTCCCGCGAGCGCGTCGCGGTGCCGGTCCAGCACGGGCCAGTCGGTGTAGAACAGCCGCACCAGGTCGCCCGGCGCGGCCGGGCGGCCGAGGTTCGCGCCGACGGGCAGCGCGCCGCGCGCGACGGCCGCCTCGGCGTACCGCTTCGGCAGGTCCGCGTACCACAGCACGTCCGGCGCGCAGAGCGCCGCGCCCGGCCCGTACACCACCACCACGCCGTCCCCTTCGGGACGCCCGGCGCGGGGCGGGGAGTCGAAGAGGTCCGCGACGTCCGCGCGGGACAGCGGGGTGAAGAACGGGTCGTCGGCCGGGACGGGCGCGGCGGCGAGCCGCTCGTGGGCGTCCGCCGCGTAGCGGTCGCGGACGTCGAGCGGCTCCGAGGCCCGGCCCGCGGCGCGGAGGGCGCCCACGAGGCCGTCGGCCAGCGCGGACCAGTCGAGGGCCGCGGGCCCGTCGACGGCCAGGACGAGCGGGCCGCGCGGCAGCCCGGCCACGGGGGCCGCCCAACCGGCGGCCACCTCCCCGGCGACCGGGCGGTAGCTGGGGAGGGGGTCGTACGAACGGGACGCGGGCACATCTGCTCCTTACTCGGCTCCACCATGCCCGTTAACGATAACAGTGCTTGGCTGGGAGTGTCCACGGTCGACCCGCCGGGGTCGAGAAATCCAAGATGGCCGCTGAGCTGGGCATTTGGCGACCTACCTCGACGTGTTACGGATTGCCCGGCTCCGAAGCCTTGCTACGGGCGGAATGGTGTCGTTAACCTCCACGCAACGCACACTCCGACTGTCCCGGGACTTTCCAGGCGTCGTGCGCGCCCCGAGACGCACATTCCGGCCATGCTCATGGCCCGTTCTCTGAAGGTGATCGATGTCAGCATCGGGCAGGACCGGCAGCGCGGCCCCGCCGCTCGCCCGGCGCCGCCTCCTCGCCGGCGCGGCCGCGGGTGCGGCCGCCCTGGCGGCCGGGGGCTGCGCCCGGGGGGCGAGCACGTCCGCGCAGCCCGGGACCACCAGCATCTCCAACGACAACGCCACCTGGGACGACGGCTACCGCGCCGCCGGACGCGAGCTGAAGAAGCACACCGGCTACGCGCTCCGGCCGCTGTCGAACCCGTCCGTCACCTCGTACCAGCAGGTCGTGCAGATGACGTTGCAGACCTCGAAGTCCTCCGACCTCGTCAAGTGGGCCTCCGGCTACCAGCTCAAGCGCCTGGCGCGGGCGGGCGGGCTCACCGACCTGACGCCGGTCTGGGACGCGTACGCGGACCGGGGCTGGGTGCGCCGCGCGTCGCGCGACGCCTTCGCCTACCGGGGGAAGGTCTACGGCGTCCCGCTCTACGAGTCCTACTACGTGCTGTTCTACAGCAAGCCGGTCTTCGCGAAGCTCGGCCTGTCCGTACCGGGCAGCTGGGACGCGCTGCTGCACTGCGCGGAGGTGCTCAAGCGGAACGGCATCACGCCGTTCCTCGCCAGCCAGGTCGGCGGCTGGCCCGCCATCGAGTGGTTCCAGGAGCTGGTCAGCAAGACCGACCCCGGTTTCTACCAGCGGCTGGTCGACGGCGAGGCGTCCTACACCGACGAGCCCGCCCGCCGCGCGATGGACGTCTGGCACGACTTCATGCGCAAGGGCTGGATGACCGCCCCCGACTTCGACCAGGCGCGCGGCCCCGGCGCGCTGAAGGAGGGCACCGTGGGCCTCTTCCTGCACGGCACCTGGCAGGCGTCCGGCATGTCGGCCGTCGGCATGGAACCGGGCAGCGGCTACGGCGCGTTCCTCCTGCCGACGCTGCGGCCCGGCACCCCCCGGAGCGTCATCGCCGAGTCGGGCGTCTTCGCGGTGCCCAGCCGCGCCTCCTCGCACGACGCCGCCATGGCGAACGTCGGCGCCTGGCTCGACCCCTCCGTGCAGCGGGTGTGGAGCGACTTCCTCCAGGACAGCTCCGCCAACCCGAAGGTACGCGCGAGCAACCCGGTCGTCGCCGGGCTCCAACGGGACATCGCCCGGGACCGCGCGCGGGCCCTCGTCCGCTACTGGGAGGCCAGCCCGCCCAGCCTCGTCCAGGGCAACACCAACGACCTCGGCGGGTTCATGGCCGGGCAGACCTCCCCGGCCGAGACGCTGCGCCGGATGCAGGAGCGCGCGGGCGACGAGTGGGCGGCGTGGAAGAAGGACGAGGCATGAGCACCCGTACGACCGACCGGCGTTCCCCGGCCGCCGACGGCGCACCCGCCGCGGACCGGCCCGCGCCGGCCCGCCCCGCCCCCGCCCGTACGGGGAGCGGCACCCGTGAACGGCTGACGGCGGGGATGTTCCTGGCCCCGGCCGTGCTGCTGGTCGCGCTGTTCCTGCTCGCGCCCTTCGGCTGGACGGTGCACCGCAGCTTCTTCAGCGACACGCGGACCTCGCCGTTCAGCTGGTTCGAGAACTACGCGCTGTTCGCCTCGGACCCGGCGCTGACCCGCTCGGTGCAGAACACGCTGATGTGGGTGGTGGGCACGGTCGTGCTCCCGTTCGTGCTGGGGCTCGCCATCGCCTGCATGACGGACGCCAGCCGCCTCTCGCGGTTCGCGCGGCTGTGCGTCGTCCTGCCGTACGCCCTGTCGGGCTCGGCGGTGGCGGTCGTCTGGAACTTCATGCTCACCACCGACGGCGCCGTCAACCAGGTCCTGACGAACGTCGGGCTCGGCTCGTTCGCCCAGGGCTGGCTGCTGACCTGGCCGGGCAACACCGTCGTGATGATCCTCGCCAACGCCTGGCAGGCCACCGGCGTCGCCGTCATCCTCTTCCTCGTCGGGCTGCGGTCCATCCCGCCCGAGACCCTGGAGGCCGGTGCGCTGGACGGCGCGAACGGCTGGCAGCAGTTCCGCCACGTCGTCCTGCCGCAGCTGCGCCCGGTGTCGATCATCGTGATCGGGATGAGCCTGGTGAACGGCCTCAAGTCGTTCGACCTGATCTGGGTGCTGACCCAGGGCGGTCCCGGGCGGGCGACCGAGACGCTCGCCGTGTCCATGTACAACGAGACGTTCCTCGAACTGCGGCCCGGCGCGGGCGCGGCGATCGCGGTCGTCCTCACCGTGATCGTGCTGGCCGCCTCCTGGTTCTACCTGCGGCGCCAGCTCGACGTGAAAGGCGTGTGACGATGTCCACCGGCCGAGTCCTGCGCAACGCCACCCTCACCGTCCTCGCCCTGCTGTGGCTGGTCCCCACCTGGCTGCTCGTCGTCAACGCGCTGGTGCCCGCCGAGAGTTACTCGGGCAGTCCGCACTGGCTGCCCGACGGCTTCGGCCTTCTCGACAACATGTCCGAGGCATGGGACCGGGCCAGCCTCGGCCCGGCCCTCGGCAACAGCCTCCTCTACTCCGTGGTGAGCGCCGCGGCCGCCGCCGTGACCGCCGCGTTCGCCGCCTTCGCGACGGTCGTCATGCCCGTCCGGCGGCAGGCGCTGTGGTTCTGGGTGGTGTACTCCGGCACCCTGCTGCCCCTCCAGGTCTTCATCCGGCCGCTGTTCCTGTCGTACGCGCAGACGTCGCTGTACGACACCCAGACCGGTCTCGTGCTGGTCTACACGGCGATCGCCGTCCCGTTCGCGTTCTTCGTGCTGCGCAACTACGCGCTGACGATGGAGCGGGAGATCGTGGAGGCGGCGCGGATGGACGGGGCGTCGTGGTGGCGGCTGTTCTGGCAGATCCACGTGCCGCTGACCCGGTCGGCGATGGTCGCGGTGTTCGTCTTCCAGTTCGTGGCCGTCTGGAACGATCTGATGTTCGGCATCACCATGGTCACCAGCCGCAACATCCGCCCCGTGATGGCCGCGCTGGCCGACCTCCAGGGCAACTACTCCAACGTCGGGCCGCCCGTCGTGCTGGCCGGGGCGCTCCTCGTCTCGCTGCCGACCGTGGTGCTGTTCTTCTCCGCGCAGCGCTTCTTCGTCAGCAGCCTCCGCATCCACCGCTGAACACCCGTAGGCACGCCCGCTTCTCCCTCCCACTCCCGCGAAGGGACACACCCATGCCGCGTTCACCCCTGCCCCGTTCACCCCTGGCGCGCGCCGCCGTCTCCGCCGTCTGCGCCGGGCTGCTCCTCACCGCCGTGCCCGCGCACGCCGCGCAGGCCCGGGGCGCCGACCGGCCGCGCCCGGTCTCCTCCGGCGCGTGGGCCGACCGCGCCACCGACGCCTACCGCGCCCTCCAACAGCACCTGTACGAGGGCGCCGACCAGCACGGGCTGTACCTGGAGCACACGCCCCGGCAGGCCGCCGACCCGGAGCACTCCTTCCTGTGGCCGTTCCGCGAGGCCGCGCAGGCGGCCGTCGACATGCAGCGGCTGCCGCGCACCGGGGACGACTACCGGGACGACGCGGCCGAGCGGTTCGGCACCGCCGAGCGCTACTTCACGGCGGGCGACCGCCCCGGCTACGAGTCGTACCTGCCCGCCCCACTCGGCACCGGCGGCGACGTGTACTACGACGACAACGCCGTGGTCGCCCTGACGCAGCTCGACCAGTACGAGGAGACGGGCGACGCCCGGTTCCTGGAGCGGGCCGAGCGCGTCGTGCCGATCGTCTCCCGGGCGTGGGACGACGACGCGGCGAAGCCCTGCCCCGGCGGCATGGACTGGTTCGACTCGCCCGCAAACACCGTACGGGCCACCAACGTCACCGCCCTGTCCGCCCAGCTCGCCGCCCGGCTCTACGAGCACACCCGCGACCGCGCCCACCTGGAGAAGGCGGAGCGCTGGTACGGCTGGGTGCACTCCTGCATGCGGCTCTCGCCCGGCCTGTACGCCAACGACCGCGGCGACGACGGCACCACCAACGAGACGCTCTGGACGTACAACTCGGGCGCCATGATCGGCACCGCCACCGCCCTCTACCGCGGCACCGGCGACGAGGCGTACCTGACGAAGGCCGTCGACGACGCCCGCGGCTCCCTCGCCCACTGGACCGACGGCGACCGCCTGCACCAACAGCCCGCCGTGTTCAACGCGTTCTACTTCAAGGACCTGCTCGACCTCGACGCCGTACGCGCCGAGCCCGCCTACCTGAAGGCCATGAGCGCGTACGCGGACAGCACGTACGACACCAACCGGGACGCCGCCACCGGCCTGTTCCGCTTCCAGCCCTCCGGCGGCGGCGACTACGACCCGGCCGCGCCCGCCGGGACCCTCCACCAGTCGGCCATGACGCAGATCTTCGCCACCCTCGCCGACGCCACCCACGGACGCCACGGGCACTCCTGACCGGTGCGGGGCGGGCCGCCCCGGTCACCGCGCCCCGCCCCGCGCGCCACCGCACCCCCGACACGAAGGACACCCACGCACCATGCCCAAGCCACCGCTGACCCGGCCGTCCTGGTGGGACTCCGACCTCGCGCGCGACCTGCTGAAGGAGCGCGCCGTCACCACCGCCGCCCTCGGGGACCTGGAGGTGCGGCTGTCGGGGGAGCCCCTGCTCCGCCGCGACGGTACGGGCGGACTGCTCCAGTCCGTACGGCTGGGCGTACGCCGTCCCGGGGGCGGGCACCCCGGGCCGCGCGTCACCACGGCGCGCGTCACCACCGCCGGGGGCACGCCCGTGCACTGCGAGCTGCTGCCGGGGCCGGGGGACGACACGCGTCTCCTGGTCCCGGAGGTGGCCGAGCCCACGCCGTTGCTGCTCGAACTCCCCGAACTCGCGGCGGGCGCACGGCTCCCCTTCGAGGCGCTGCCGCAACGCCACTGGACGCTGCACCTGGTGCAGCACTCCCACCTGGACATCGGCTACACCGACCCGCAGGGCCGGGTGCTGGCCGAGAGTCGCGCGTACCTCGACTCCCTCCTCGAACTGTGCCGCGACACCGACGACTGGCCCGAACCCGCCCGGTTCCGCTGGGCCGTCGAGGGCTTCCACTCGTTCGAGGACTGGCGCGCCCACCGGCCCCGGCGGCGGGTCGAGGAGTTCCTCGACCGGGTACGCGAGGGCCGCGTCGAGCTGACGGCGCTCCCCTTCAACCTGCACACCGAGACCTGCTCCACCGACGAACTGCACGAACTGCTGCGCCCCGTCACGGAGTTGCGCGAACGGCACGGCGTGCACGTCACCACCGCCATGCAGACCGACGTGCCCGGCCAGGTCGTCGGCCTGCCCGACGTGCTCGCGGACCACGGCGTACGCCACCTGTCCGTGGCGCACAACTGGGCGGGCCGCGCCGTGCCCCACCACGTCGGCGGCGCGGACCTGCCGCGCCTCTTCCGCTGGGAGGCGCCGAGCGGCGCGAGCGTCCTGGTGTGGCGTACGGACACCCCGCACGGGCTGGCCTACATGGAGGGCTCGATCCTCGGCTTCGACGAGTCGTACGCCCGGGTCGACGACCTGCTGCCCGCCTACCTCGGCGCCCTCGCCCGCTTCCCGTACCCGCACCAGGGGCGCGGCGTCCCCGGCTTCCCCGCGCTCGAACTGCCCGGCGCGGCCGACCCGTACCCGTGGGACGTGCTGCACCTGCGGGTGCTCGGCAAGTTCGCGGACAACGGGCCGCCGCGCCGCGTCATCTCCGACACGGTGCGCCGCTGGAACGAGCAGTGGGCGTACCCGCGACTGCGCGCCTCCCGCAACGAGGACTTCTTCGCGGACGCCGAGCGCCGCGTCGGGGACCGCGTGGAGACCTACCGGGGCGACTGGACCGACTGGTGGGTCGACGGCGTCGGCGCCGGAGCCGTACCGCTGGCCGCCACCCGGCGCGGACAGGCGGCCCTCGCGGAGGCGCAGACGGTGGCCGGGTACGCGCACCTGCTGGGCGTCGGCGGCGGCACTGCCGTCACGGCGGGCGCGCCGGAGGTCTACCGGGCCGCGTCGCTGTTCAACGAACACACCTGGGGCGCCGGTGACCCCTGGACCCACGGGGAGCACGGGCACGGTTCCGGCGAGAAGCAGTGGCACTGGAAGTACGCCCAGGCCCTGCGCGCCCACGACGGCGCCGAGGCGCTCCTCGACACGGCGTCCGCCCTGCTCGGTGAGGCGCTCGCCCCGTCCGGGGACGCGGCGGCGTCCTTCTACGCGGTGAACACGTGCGGTTGGGCGCGTACCGAGACCGTACGGATCTTCCTCCCGGAGAGCACCGTCGGCCTCGCGGACGCCGTACGGGTCCTCGACGGACGTACCGGCGCGCCGCTGCCGTTCGCGGCGGAGGCGCAGAGCAACGAGCGCCACCGCGCGGCGGGCCGCTTCCTGCGCGTGCCCGTCGCGGACGTCCCGGCGTGCGGCGCCGTACGGCTGGACGTCGTCACGGGCGAGGGCACGACGGCGGAGCCCGTCCCGGCGGGGGACGGGACCGCGACCGTCCTGGAGAACGACCACCTGCGCGTCACCGTCGACCTGCGCGCGGCGTGCGTCGCCTCCGTCGTCGACAAGGCCACCGGCCGCGAACTGGTCCGCCAGGACGCCACGGTGGGCTTCAACGGCTACGTGTACGACGAGTACGCCACGGCGGGCGGCTTCAACCACCAGTCCAGCAAGACCGTCGCCGACGACTCGATGCACCTGCTCGCCTCGCGCAGCACCGCGCCGCCCGCGGCGCTCGTCGACCGTACGACGGACGCCACCGGGCAGACCCTCGTCTACGAGTGCGCCCCCGCCGGCACCCGCCGCCTGCGCGTACGCGTGCACCTCCCGCACGACGCGGCGCGCGTCGACTTCGAGAACCGCGTCGAGAAGGACGCGACCCTCACCAAGGAGAGCGCCTTCTTCGCGTTCCCCTTCGCCCTCGACGAGCCCGTCGTGCACACGGAGGCCACCGGCGGCGTCCTGGGCGGCGACCGCGCGACCGTACCGGGCTCGGCGGCCCACATGCGCGCCGTCCGCCGCTGGGTCAGCCTCAGCGACGGCACCCGGCACGCCGTACTGGCGACGGCCGACGCGCCGCTCGTCCAGCTCGGCGGGATCGCCGTGCCGTACGTGCCCTACCCCCGGTCGATGCCGAGGGAGGAACCGGCCACCGTCTTCTCCTGGGTGCACAACAACATCTGGGACACCAACTTCCCCTCGCAGCAGGCGTTCGACCACGTCTTCCGCTACAGCGTCGGCTTCGGGACGGAGACGGGTGCGGACGGGGACGGAGGCGGCGGGGCGGACCTGCTGGCCGCCCGCGTCGCGGCGGTGACCTCCCACCCGCTGGTGCCGGTACGGGCCCGCGCCGCCGCCGTGGCCGAAGCCCCCGGGGAGGCGCGGTTCCTGGCGCTGGACGACCCCCGGGTACGGCTCGTCGGGGCGACCGTACCGGGTGACGGCACCCTCCTCGTACGCCTCCAGTCGCTGGCGGACGCCGCCGTCACCTGCCGCCTCAGCACCCCGTTCCCCCTCGACGGCGCGGACCGCACCACGTACCTGGGACTGCGCCCGCGTCCCCTCGAACGGGACGCGGACGGCGCCGTCCCCGTCACCGTCCCGCCGCTGGGCACGGCGGCCGTCCTGCTGCGCCTGCGCCGCGCGGACTGACGGCGTCCGCGCGCGCGGACGGGCGGCACGCCTCCGGTGGTGCCGCCCGTCCGTGCGCCGGGGCCTCAGTAGATGTTGGCCTCGACGGGGGCGGAGCCGTCCCCGCGCGAGGCGTTGATCTGCGCGCGCAGCGAGATCTCGTCGTAGACGCGGACCTCCTTCACGATCCGGCCCTCCTGGACGAGGAACTGCGAGACACCCAGCACCGTCACCGGGCTCCCGGTGAGGGGGCCGAACGTGGGCACGCCCCGGTACGTGCCGTGCATCGTCCACAGGACGGCCACCCGCAGCCCCGCGTAGCGCGGCGAGTGGTGCGCCTGGACGTCCCGCACGGCGAACCGGGCGTCGGGGAACGGACCGACCATGGCGAGGAGATCGCTCTGGTAGTGCTGGGGGCGGATGACGGTGCGGTCACCGACGGTGTGCAGGAACAGGTCGCGCACCATGAAGTCGTTCACCCGGTGCAGCCGCCGCCGCGACCACACCTCGTCGACGAACTCCAGCACCATCTCGCACTCGGGCCGGAACCCGTCCGCCCGCGCACCGCTGACCCCCAGCGCCAGCACGTCCGCGGGCGGCTCCTCCAGCATGGAGCCGGTGTACCCCTGGAACGTCAGCGCGCGGGCCGCCTCGTCCGGGTCGCGGCGGGTCTGGAGGCAGTCGGCCAGGTCGTCGCGGACGACCCACTCCTCGACCATCCGGCCGCGCCGGTACAGGCAGTTGGCGACCGTACGCTTGCGGACCGGGACGGCACGGCCGTCCACGAGGTGCTCGTCGACGGAGAAGACGAGATGCGAGCTGAGGAACGCGTCGTCGCCGCGCGCCTCCCACACCACGTCCTCGGCCTGGCCGATGTGGCCCGGCGTCTCGGCCATGCGCATCGTGCTGCCCTCGATGACGCCGTCGCGGCCGACGACGGTGCCGAGGCTGGTGTGCACGATCGAGTCGGGCTCGTAGTTCTCCACGATGTGGTCGATGTCGCGGTCGATCCAGATGCGGTCGGTGACCTCGCGGATGAAGTCGTCCGGGTCCTCGTACGGGAGGTACGCGACGGGGTCCAGGGGCATGGTGTGTCCGTTCCGGTGGTGGGTGCGGTGGGTCGCGTCGGGGTGGTGCGGCGGTGGTCAGGAGGGTAGGCGCGGGCCGCCCGCCGGGCCCGCCGCGTCGGGCGGGGCGTCGGGCGTGTCCGTGGTCCCCGGCGCGGCCAGGGCGCGGAAGGTGTCCATCAGCACCTGGGCCGTGTTGAAGAGGATCAGCCGCGCGCCCCGCGCCTCGGCGGCGCGGCCCGCCTCGACGCCCGGCACGATCGCCATCACCGCGCGGTCCTCGGCCCGTGCCGCGCAGTGCGCCCGCGCGACCAGGCGGTCGACGGCGCCCGGCTCGGGGAAGCCGCAGTCCGCCGCGAGGTCCGCGGGGCCCACCAGCACGGCGTCCACCCCCTCGGTGGCGGCGATCGCGTCGGCGTCCTCGACGGCACGACGCGTCTCGACCATCACCACGACGAGCGTCTCGCGGGACGCGGCCACGTGGTCGGCGGCGGAGACCGTACCGAAGCGGCCGGCCCGGCCGTACGTCGCGAAGCCCCGCCCGCCCCACGGCGGGTAGTGGCTGGCGGCGACCGCCCGCAGGGCGTCCGCACGGCTGTCGACGTGCGGGTGGACGATCCCGGCCGCGCCCAGGTCGAGGCAGCGCAGGACGAGCGCGGGCTCGTCCGAGCCCACCCGGACCAGCACGTCGACGCCGTGCGCCGCCGCGGCCGTGAGGTGCCGCTGGAGCGGGACGGTGTCGGCCGGGCCGTGCTCGCAGTCGATGACGACGTAGTCGAGGCCCGCGACGCCCGCCATCTCCACCAGCGTCTCCGACGGCATGCGGAGCAGGGCGCCCCGCAGCACCTCGCCGTCCGCCAGCCGCCGCTTGAGGCCGCGACGCGGCGTACCGGCGCCCGTCACCGGGCCACCATCCCCGCCGAGAGGTCGATGTCGGCCCCGCACATGCCGCGCATGCGCAGCATCGCGGTGACGGCGTCCCCCACCTCGTCCTCGGTGACCATCCGTCCCAGCGCGGCGCGCCCGACGAACGCCTGCTCGGCCTCGGCGTACGTGCTGCCCGTACGCGCCGCCTCCAGCCGGAAGTTGCGTTCCATGCGGGGCCCCGAAACGGGCCCGGGGGAGAGGGAGTTGACGGTCACGCCGAGCGGTCCGACCTCGCCCGCCAGGGTGGTGGTGAGGCCGAGGACCGCCATCTTCGACGCGCAGTACGGGGTGCGCCGGAGCAGCGGGCGCTTGCCCGAGACGGAGGCGATGTTGACGACGTCGCCGGTGCCGCGCGCGGTCATCGGGGGCAGGAAGGCGCGGCACATCAGGAAGACGCCGCGCACGTTCACGTCGAAGACCTCGTCCCAGTCGCGCGGGCTGATCTCGGTGAGCGGGGCGACCGGCCCGGCGATGCCCGCGTTGTTGACGAGGACGGAGACCTCCTCGCCGTCGAGGCTCCGGGCCAGCGCCTCGACGGCGTCGGGGCGGGACACGTCGCAGACGCGGTGCGTCACCCGCGGCCCGAGCCGCTCCGCGGTCGCCCGGAGCGCGGCCTCGTCGCGGCCGGTGATCACCACCCGCGCCCCCTCGGCCACCAGGGCGCGGGCGATGGCCCGGCCGAGGCCGCCGCCCCCGCCGGTGACGAGCGCGGTGCGGCCGTCGAGGGGGCTCACGCGGCGCCCTCCCCGTTCCACGGCAGGGTGCCGTCGCCGTACTTCGCGGCGCGTACGTCGCCGGAACGGGCGTGGCCCTCGAACAGCTCGACGCGGGAGGCGCGGCCGCACACCTCGCCCAGCAGGGCGGACGAGGCGGTGTCGGTGACCTCCTGGTACGTCACCGTCTTGAGGTACTTGCCGACCCACAGGCCGCCGGTGTAGCGGGCGGCGCCCCGGGTGGGCAGGACGTGGTTGGTGCCGATGACCTTGTCTCCGTACGAGACGCAGGTGCCCTCGCCGAGGAAGAGCGCGCCGTAGTCCCGCATCCGTTCCAGCGCTCGGCGCGGGTCCTCGGTGAGCACCTCGACGTGTTCGCTGGCGTAGGAGTCGGCGACCGTGAACGCCTCGTCGAGGGTGTCGACGACCACGATCTCGCCGTGGTCCCGCCAGGCCGGTGCCGCGAAGTCCCGGGTGGGCATGCCGGGCAGCAGCCGTTCGACGTGGCGTTCCGCCTCGCGGGCCAGCTCCTCGGACGTGGTGACGAGCACGGCGGGGGAGTCCGGCCCGTGCTCGGCCTGCGAGAGGAGGTCGACGGCGACGACGAACGGGTCGGCGTGCTCGTCGGCGATCACCAGGATCTCGGTCGGCCCCGCGAACAGGTCGATGCCCACCTCACCGAACAACTGCCGCTTGGCCTCGGCCACGTACGCGTTGCCCGGCCCGGCGAGCATCGGCACCCGCGGCACGCTCGCGGTGCCCAACGCCAGCGCCGCGACCGCCTGGACGCCGCCCAGCAGGTGGATCTCGTCGGCGCCCGCGAGGTGCATCGCGGCGACCGTCGTGGCGGGGATCTCGCCCCGGATGGGCGGGGTGCAGGCGGCGACGCGGGGGACGCCCGCGACCTTGGCGGTGACGATCGTCATGTGGGCGGACGCCGTCAACGGGTAGCGGCCGCCGGGCACGTACGCGCCCGCCGCGGAGACGGGGAGGTGGCGGTGGCCGAGGCGGACGCCGGGCAGCGTCTCGATCTCGACGTCGGCCAGGGAGTCGCGCTGGGCCCGCGCGAAGTCGCGCACCTGCCGCTGCACGAAGCGGATGTCGTCCAGGACGGTGTCGGGCACGCCGGAGACGATCCGGTCGATCTCGTCGGGGGACAGGCGGAACGACTCCGGGCTCCAGTTGTCGAACTTCTCGGAGTACCGGCGTACGGCGTCGTCACCGTGCTCGCGGACGTCGTCGAGGATGGCCCGGACGCGCTCGGCGACGTCCGTACGGGCCGCGCTCACCTGCGCGGCGGGGACGGGGGATTTGAGGTGGCGGGGCATGGAGGTCCTCTTCCACGGGGAACGGGTGCGGGGGCGGGTTCGGGTTCGGGCGGTGTGCGGCCGGGGCCGCGCGGCCGGGGTGGTCAGTCGGCGGCCGCGGGCGTCGTACGGGCGGCGGCTCCGACGAGCGAGCGCAGCGCGTCGGTCACCGCGTCCGGCCGCTGCCACGGCAGCAGGTGGCCCGCGTCGGGCAGCACCTCCAGGGCGGCGCCGGGCACCGCGTCCGCGATGGCGCGGTGGAAGCGGGGCGGGCACAGCGCGTCCCGCGCCCCGGCCAGGACGACGGTGGGGCAGCGGACCGCGCGCAGCATGTCGGCCGCGTCGGTACGGGTCGCCTGCGCGGCGAGTTGGGCGCGGGCGGCGGGGGCGCCGACGGCGTGCGCCATCGCGCGGTAGCGCTCCGCGTCACCGGGAGTCGGCTCGGGGTCGGGGAACATGCCGGGCAGCGTCCGTTCGACGACGTCCGCGAACCGGTCCGCCGCGATCAGCCCGTCCATGGCGCGCCAGGCCGCGTACTGCTCGCGGCGCGGCGCGCCCGCGTTCGTCGACATCACGCACAGCCCCGCGACGCGGCGCGGCGCGCGGCGCAGCACCTCGAAGCCGACGATGGCCCCGAGGCTGAGCCCGACCAGCACGAACGGGCCCCGGGTCGCGGCGAGTACGTCCTCCGCCAGCGCCCCGACGTCCGGCCGCCGCAGGTCGACGTGGTGGACGTCGTGGCCCGGTGGGAAGTCGACGCCGCTCCACAGGCGCGCGTCGCACAGCATCCCCGGCACCACGACGAGCGGCAGCGGACGGGTGCCCTCCGCGTACGGCACGCCGGTCACCAGGCGCGGGCGGAGCGGGGCAGCAGGGCGTACGGGGCGACGTAGCCGTTGTGGTCGATGCCCAGGCCCGCGTCGGCCGCGCTCTTGCGCACCTCCTCGTCCCACTCCAGGCGGACGCGGCCGTCACCGGAGTTGACCACGAGGAGGTCGCCGCGCTCCGTACCGACGTTGCGCACGGTGCGCCAGGCGTCCGACGGCACGGAGAGCAGGTCGCGGGGGCCGAGGCGTACGCGGAGGGGGTCGTCGCGGTTGAGGGCGACCTCCCACAGGCCGTCCCGCACGATCAGGGTCTGGGTCTCGTGCTGGCGGTGGAGGGAGACGCCCTGGCCGGGGTCGGCGCGGAGCCAGGCGAGGTTGTGCCCGTGCGGGTTGGTGACGCGGGGCTCCTGGTGCGGGTCCTCCGTCATGCCGTAGCCGATGACGCAGCTCAGCCGGGCGCCGCCGCCGGGCAGGGAGCTGTCGAGGAACGGGTGCTCGGAGAAGGCGAGTTCGTCGGCGGCGGCGACGCGGCGCCGCATCTCGTCGGGGGTCCAGCGGCGCAGCCGGTCGAGGTGCTCCCGGCCCAGCGGGGTGACCAGTTCGGACTCGGGCGGGAGCGGGTCCCCGGCGACGGTGTCCACGAGCCGCTGGTCGGCGGTGAGGTGGAGGCCGTGCTCGCGGGCCTCCCGGAGGACGGACGGGCCCCAGATGATCCCGCCGGTGTCGTCCATGCCCAGCACCGTGAACAGCCAGCCGTCGTCCGGCCCGGTGTTGGTGAAGCCGCGGAAGATCCAGGTGGGGACGGAGGCGATGTCGCCGGCCCTGAGCGTGAGTTCGCCCTCGGTGCCGTCCGCGCCCCAGCGCAGCAGGTACTCGCCCTCGGTGCAGACGAACACCTCCGCGGTGTAGTGCAGGTGCAGGTTGTTGGTGATGCCGTGCGGCATGGCTGCGGCGCCGATCTGGTAGCCGTGCGGCAGCCGGAGGTTGACGTGCTGACCGGCGGCCTGCGAGACGCCGGGCCCGATCATCGCGTAGTTCTCCTTGCGGTCCGATCCGGGCGTACGGCAGTCGATGAATGCCTGGTTGCAGGAGACGAAATCGCTGCGGCGCACCGTGCGGCGGGCCAGCTCGTCGGCGGTCACGACGACGTCGGGCATGGCTGCTCCCTCGCTGTGAATACGTATGTATTCCATGAACGGTCCTCCCGGCCACGATGTCAAGAGGCCCACCGGGGAGTGTTGCCACGCGCCCGCCCGGACGGCGGCGCGGCGGGCATACGTATAGTGGCCGGGCGCCGTCGGGGGCGCCGCGACGAGGAGTGCGGATGGCAATCACCAGTCACGACGTGGCCAGACTGGCCGGTGTCTCGCAGCCCACGGTCTCCCGCGCGCTGCGCGGCGACGAGCGCGTCTCGGCGGCCACCCGGGAGAAGGTACGGCAGGCCGCCCGCGCGCTCGACTACGTGCCGAGCGAGGCCGGTCGCACCCTGTCGACGCGCGCCACGCGGCGGGTCGGCGTCATCGTCACCGACCTCACCAACCCGTTCTACCCGCACGTCGTCGCCCCGCTCCACGACGAACTGAGCAGTCTGGGCTACCGGATGATGCTCATCACCGAGCGCTCCGACGAGGCCGTCGCGCAGGAGACGCTGCTCGACCAGTCCATGGACGGCGTCGTCCTCGCCACGGCCACCACGGACTCCCGGCTGCCGGCCCAGCTGGAGCGGCGCGGCATGCCCCACGTCTTCCTCAACCGCGACACGGGCCGCGCCGGCGACGTCGCCTCCGTCGTCGACAACGAGGGCGGCGGGCGGCTCGTCGCCCGCGAGCTGGTCGCGCTCGGGCACCGGCGCGTCGCCGGGGTGTTCGGCGCGGCCAACACCACGACGGGCCGCGAGCGGGAGCTGGGCTTCCGGCTCGCCCTCGCGGAGGCGGGCGTCGGGCTCCCGGCGGAACGGGTGGTGCGCGGCGCGTTCGAGTACGACACCGGCTACCGCGCGCTGTCCACGCTGCTCGACGTCCGGGAGGCGCCCACGGCGGTCTTCTGCGGCAACGACGTCGTCGCCATCGGCGTCCTCAACGCGGCCCTCGCCGCCGGGGTGCGGGTCCCCGAGGAGCTGACCGTCGTCGGCTTCGACGACCTGCCGATGGCCGCCTGGGAGGTCTTCCGGCTCACCACCGTCCGGCACGACCTGCGGGAGCTGTCCCGCCAGGCCGCGCGGCTGCTGGTCCGGCGGATCGCCGGGGACACCGGCGCGGAGGGGCGACGCGTGGTGCTGCCCACCGAGTTCGTGCCCCGTGCCACCCACGCTCGCGTCCCCTGAACCGCCGCGCCCGGCACCCGTACCGGGTGCCACCGGGGGCGTGCCGCCGCGCGCGACGCGGCGGCACGCCCCCGGGTCACCACCGCTCGCGCAGGGGCGCCGGGACGTCGTCGAACGCGCCGGACGTCCGCCCGATCCGGTCGATGCGCAGCGTCGCCGTCGCGCCGTGCCCCGCCAGCCCCTCGAACGCGGAGACGCTCTCGACGGCGGGCGCCAGCGCCGCCGTCCCCTCCCGTGACGCGCGCTGGTACGTCAGCGGCTTCAGGAACCGGGAGACGGAGAGCCCCGCGTTGTAGCGGGCGGTCTTCCCCGTGGGCAGCACGTGGTTGGTGCCGCCGAGCCCCTTGTCGGAGTAGGCGACCGTCGACCACGAACCGAGGAACAGCGAGCCGTAGCTGGTGAGGTGCGTCAGGTAGTAGTCGTCGTCCTCGGTCTGGATCTCCAGGTGCTCGGGGGCGATCACGTCGGCGACGGCGACGGCGGCGGCCGGGTCGTCCACCACGATGACCGAACCGTAGTCCCGCCACGCCGGGCCCGCGATGTCCCGGGTGGCCAGCGACTCCAGCTGGCGCTCCACCTCCGCGACGACGGCGCGCCCCTGGCTCTCGGACGTGGTGATCAGGGCGGCGGGCGAGTGGGGCCCGTGCTCGGCCTGGCCCAGCAGGTCCGCGGCGACCCACACCGGGTCGGCGCCGCCGTCGGCGATGACGGCGACCTCGGAGGGCCCGGCCAGCAGGTCGATGCCGACGCGGCCGAACAGCTGCCGCTTCGCCTCGGTGACGTACGCGTTGCCCGCGCCGACCAGCATGTCGACCGGCGCCTCGCCCAGCAGGCCGAACGCCATCGCGCCCAGCGCCTGCACGCCGCCGAGCGCGAACACCCGGTCGGCGCCGGACAGATGGGCGCCGTACAGCACGGCGGGGTGCGCGCCGCGCTCGCCCGAGGTGGGCGTGCACGCCAGTACGGTGCCGACCCCGGCGGCCTTCGCCACGTTCACCGTCATGAAGGCGCTGGCGAGCAGCGGGAAGCGGCCCGCCGGGAGGTAGGCGCCGACGCGGGGCACGGGGACGTAGCGCTGGCCGCCGACGACGCCCGGGGCGACCTCCGTCTCGAAGTCCACCAGGTGCTCCCGCTGCGCCGCCGCGAACCGGAGGGTGCGCTCGTGGCCCAGCTCCAGGGCGGTGCGGACGTCCGGGGGCAGGGCGTCGCCCGACCCGGCCAGCTCGGCCGCGCCGATCTCCAGGTCGCCGGACCAGCCGTCCAGCTCCAGGGCGTACGCGCGCACCGCGTCCAGGCCCTTGCGCTCGATCTCCGACAGCATCAGGGAGACGCGTTCGACCACCTGCGGGTCGCGCTGGGCCGGGGGGCCGTCGACGGCGGGCTTCTTGAGCCAGCGGAGCGGGGGGAGGGACTCTGCCTCGTTCTGCGTGATCTGCATGGCGGGGACGCTAGGGGCCGCGGTGCCACGGGACCAGAGGGGCAGTTCCTGTCCGAACCACAGGCTTTCCCTGTTCCCGCAGGTGGGCCCGGGTGCGCGGGCCCGGGTGCGCCGCTCAGTCGACGGGGTCGGTACGGAGCGCGCGCAGGGTGTCCTCCGCGATCCGGGCGAGTTCGCTCGTGGCCCGCGACAGGGGGTGGCCCCGCCGACTCACCAGCGCGATCGTGTCGTACAGCGGGTCGGCGAACGGGACCGTGCGCAGCGCGGGCGGGAACGCGGCGCCGCTCACCACGGCGCGGCTGGCGACGGTGTCGCCCACCCCGGCGGCCACGAGGCCCAACGCGGCTTCCACGTGCTCCAGTTCGATCAGAGGGTCGACGCGGACCCCGGCGAGCCGGGCCCGTTCCGCCAGCTGGCGCCGGGTGGGGTCCCGCCAGCCGTAGTGCGCGTCGTAGAGGACCAGCGGCGCGCGGGCGAACGCCTCCGTGGTCACCGGCGTACGGGTGCGGTCCTCGCTCGCGCTGACGTACAGCACCTCGTCGCGCAGCAGCGGCCGTACCACCAGCCCGTCGTCGTCGACCGGCAGGACGACGAGCCCCGCCTCGATCCGCCCGGCGGCCACGGCCGACGCGGTCTCGGCCGAGTTCTGCCCGACGAGCCGGACGCGGACCGAGGGGTACCGGGTGTGGAAGTGGCGTACGAGGTCGGACAGCAGGTAGTAGTCCGCGTTGCGCAGGACGCCGAACGTGGCCGTGCCGCCGCCCAGCGACCCGAGGGAGCGCACCGCCCGCGCCCCGTGCCCGGCCGCCGCCAGGGCCTGCCGGGCGTACGGCAGCAGCTCCCGCCCGGCCGAGGTCAGCGTCAGGGTGCGGCTGCCGCGCGCGAACAGCGCGGCGTCCAGCTCCGTCTCCAGGCGGCGCACCAGTTCGGAGGCGGACGCCTGGGCGATGCCCATGGCCTCCGCCGCCGCGGTGAACGACCCGAGCCGTTCCGCCTCGACGAAGGCCCGCAGCTGGTTGAGGGTCATCCGGCGCCTCCCCGTCCGCCCGGGCCGGCCCACCACCGGCCCGGAGCCATCGGGTCCTCCTGTGGCCGCCGCAGGGAAAGGGTCACTTGTCCGGTGGCGGACGCGGTGGTTGGCTCGACCGCGTACCCGGACGTCCCGCGCGCGGAAGGCTGCCCCCGGCGATGACCACCACCCCCCTCCCGATCGGCCTGGTCCAGACGGCCGCGCGGCACCACGCCGCCGCCGACCCGGACGCGTTCGCCGCGGACGTGCGCCGTGTCCTCGGGGACCACCCCGGGCTGCGGCTGCTCGCCTACCCGGAACTGCACCTGTGCGGCCACGAACCGGACGAGGACCCGGTGGCGGTGATGAACGCGGCGGCCGAGCCGCTGGACGGGCCGCGCGGCGCGCGGCTGGCCGCGCTTGCCCGCGAGCTGGGGATCTGGCTCGTCCCCGGCAGCGTCTACGAGCGGGGCGCGGACGGACTCGTCTACAACACGGCGCCCGTCTACTCGCCCGAGGGCGCACGCGTCGCGGAGTACCGCAAGATCTTTCCGTGGCGCCCGTACGAGACGACGGCGTCCGGCGGCACCTTCGTCGTCCTCGACCTGCCCGGCCACGGCCGCCTCGGCCTGACGATCTGCTACGACGCCTGGTTCCCGGAGACCACCCGCCACCTGGCGTGGCAGGGCGCCGACCTCGTACTGAACCTCGTGCGCACGCCCACCGTCGACCGCGCCCAGGAGGTCGTGCTCGCGCGGGCGAACGCGATCGTGAACCAGGTGTTCATGGCCAGCCTCAACGCGGCCCTCCCCGACGGCGTCGGGCGCAGCGTCGTCGTCGGCCCCGAGGGGGACCTCCGGGCCGAGGCGGGGCCGGGCCCGGAGGAGGTCGTCACCGACGTGCTCGACCTCGGCGAGGCCCGCCGGGTGCGGACCCGGGGGACGGCGGGCCTCGCCCGGGTGTGGGACCCGTTCGAGGAGGGCCGGGCGCCGCTCGAACTGCCCCTGTACGGCGGCCGGATCGATCCCGGGCGCTGGCGCCGCGGGGCCGGTGGGTGACCCGCGCGTGACGGGCCGGGCCGCGGCCCCCACGGGCCGGGCGGCCCTCCCCGCCGGACGTGCGGCGCCTCTCACCGGGCGGACGCCGCGCCGGTCCGCAGCCAGGCCGTCGTCCACGGCGGGAGCCGGTCACCGGACAGGGGGCCGGAGGCGAGCAGGACCTCGCCCGGCGGCAGCGGGACGGCGCTGTCCGACAGGTTGCTGACGGTGTGCCAGCCGCCGGTACGGGCGAAGCGCAGCAGTCCTCGCCGCGTCTCCTCCTCCGAACAGGCCCACTCCAGCGCCTCGTCGGTGACCAGTGCGCGGCGCAGCCGCAGGGCCGCCCGGTACAGCTCCAGGAACGAGTCCCCGTCGCCGCGCTGCGCCTCCGCCGCGTACGTGCCCCAGTCGGCGGGCTGCGGCAGCCACGAACCGCCGGGCCCGAAGCCGAAACTGGTGCCCTCGCGGGTCCACGGCAGCGGCACCCGGCAGCCGTCGCGGCCCTTGACGCGCCCGCCGCTGCGTACCCACATCGGGTCCTGGAGGTCCGCCCGGTCCAGGTCGGCGACCTCGGGGAGGCCCAGCTCCTCGCCCTGGTAGACGTACGCGGAGCCGGGCAGCGCCAGCATCAGCAGCGCGGCGGCTCGCGCCTTGCGCGCGCCCGAGGGAAGGTCCGGGGCCGGGTCCCGGCCGTCGGTGAGGAGCCACTCCTCGACGTCCCGCTTGGCGGAGCCGGGGGGCAGGGCGTAGCGGGAGACGTGGCGCGCCACGTCGTGGTTGGACAGCACCCAGGTGCTGGTGGCGCCCGCGCGGCGGGCGTCGTCGAGCGCGGAGCCGATGACGGCGCGCAGTTCCACGGCGTCGAGCCGGGCGCCGAGGAAGTCGAAGTTGAACGCCTGCCCCAGCCCCTCCGCGGAGGCGTACGCCGTGCGCCGCGACGCGCGTACCCACGCCTCCGCGACGGCGAAGCGCGGCGGGTCGTACGCGTCGAAGACCCGCCGCCAGCCGCGGTACACGTCGTGGACGGCGTCCCGGTCCCACAGCGGGTGGCTGCCGTCGAGGGGCAGCGCGTCGGGCTCGTAGCCGCGTTCCTCGCCGAGGTCGCGCAGCGGTTCGCGCAGGTCCTTGGCGAGGCCGTGGGCCACGTCGACGCGGAATCCGGCGACGCCGCGGTCCGCCCAGAACCGCAGGGTGGTGTGGAAGTCCTCGCGGACCTCCGGGTTGTCCCAGTCGAAGTCCGGCTGCTGGGGCGCGTAGAGGTGGAGGTACCACTGGCCGTCCGGCACCCGCGTCCAGGCGGGGCCGCCGAAGCTGGACGGCCAGTCCGTGGGCGGCAGTTCGCCGTCCGGGCCCCGGCCGTCGCGGAAGACGTAGCGCGCGCGGGCGGCCGATCCGGGCGCGGCCGCGAGCGCCTCCTGGAACCAGACGTGCCGGTCGGACGAGTGGTTGGGCACGATGTCGACCATGATCCGCAGGCCGAGCCGGTCGGCCTCGGCGACCATCGCGTCGAAGTCGTCGAGGGTGCCGAGCCGTGGGTCGACGTCGCGGTGGTCGGCCACGTCGTAGCCGCCGTCGGCGAGCTGCGAGGGGTAGAACGGGCTCAACCAGACGGCGTCCACGCCGAGTTCCGCGAGGTGGTGCAGGCGGGAGGTGATCCCGGGCAGGTCACCGACGCCGTCGCCGTCGGAGTCCGCGAAACTGCGCGGGTAGATCTGGTAGATGACGGCCTGCCGCCACCAGTCCGCGTCGTGCCGGATGGTGGTGGGCGTGTCGGCGTGGGGCATCGGTGAACCTCTCGGGCGCGGGCCCAGGATCGGGTACGGACACGGGGGGTCGGGTTCGGACAGCGGTGCGGGGCCGTACGGGTGCGGGCGGTCAGCCCTTCACGGCACCCGTGGTCATGCCGGAGACGACCGACCGGCGGAAGATCAGCACCAGCACCCCGATCGGCACGGTCGCCACCATCGCGCCCGCGAAGATCACCCCGAACGGCACCTGGTACTGGCTGGTGAACAGCGCGATGCCGACGGATACGGTCCGGCGGTCGTCGGACCCGTTGAACGTGAGCGCGAGCAGGAACTCCGACCAGGTCGCCGTGAAGGAGAACACCCCGGCCGTGAACAGCCCCGGCCGGGCCAGCGGCAGGATCACCGTCAGGGCGGTGCGCAGCGGACCGGCCCCGTCGACGACGGCGGCCTCCTCCAACTCGCCCGGGATGCCGACGAGATAGTTGCGCATGATCCAGATCGCGAACGGCAGGTTCAGCGCGACGTACGGGATGATCAGCCCCGGGTAGCTGTTGAGCAGCCCGACCTGGCGCTCCATCAGGAACAGCGGCACCAGCATCGCGATCGGCGGGAAGACCGACAGCATGAGCAGCGCTGTCATGATCGCCCCGCGCCCGCGCACCGGCAGCCGGGAGAGGGCGTACCCGGCGAAGAACGCCAGGGACAGGATCAGCACCGTGGACACGCAGGCCACGACCACGCTGTTGAGGAGGTAGTGGCCGATGCCGTTGCGGTGGAACGCCGTGTCGTAGTTGGCGAACGTGGGGTCCTTCGGCAGCAGCGACGGCGGCGTCGCGCTGATCTCCCCGGGCCCCTTGAGGGAGGCGGACGCCATCCAGAACAGCGGCAGCGTGGCGCAGGCGGCGATCAGCAGTCCGCCGAGGTTGACGGCGTTGACGTAGCGGCGGACACCCTTGCGCGGGACGTTGCGGCTCATGCCCGGCCCTCCTCGTCGACGTGGGCGCGGAACACGCGCAGGAACAGCAGGCAGCAGGCCAGGACCATGACAGCGGTGGTCACGGCGACGGCGGCGCCACCGCCGAAGTCGAGGTTCTGGAAGAGGACGCGGTAGCCGAGGATCGCCACCGACTGGGTGGCCGTGCCCGGCCCGCCCTGCGTCAGCACGAACGGCAGGTCGAAGATCCCGAACGCCTGGAGGATGCGGAAGAGGACGGCGATGGCGACGATCGGCCGCAGCTGCGGCAGCGTGACCTGCCAGAACGTGGTCCAGGCGTTCGCACCGTCGATCTCGGCCGCCTCGTAGACGTCTCCCGGCAGGAGCATCAGCCCGGCGAGCACGACGATGGCGACGAACGGCGTCGTCTTCCACACGTCCACCACGACCATCGCCGCCATCGCGGGCACCGGTTGCCCGAGGATGTCCGGCTGGGTGCCGAGAAGCTGCTCGCACAGCCAACTCACCGCTCCGTACGTCCCGTTGAACAGGTACGACCACAGCTGCGCGGCGATCACGTTGATCAGCGCCCAGGGCAGCAGGAGCAGCGCCAGTATCCAGCCGCGGGCGGCGCCGAGGCGTTCCAGCACGAGCGCGGTGAGCGTCCCGAGCACCAGCTCGACGGTGACGGAGACGACCGTGAAACCGAGGGTGAAGGCCAGCGCGCGGTACCACTCGGAGTGGGTCAGCAGCGCCTCGTAGTGGCCGAGGGTGGGCGAGCCGAGCCGCAGGCCGCCGTACTCCAGCCGGACCTCCCAGAAGGACAGCACCAGGGAGAAGACGACGGGGAAGACCGTCACCGCGGCGACGACCAGCAGCGCGGGCGAGGCGAACAGCCAACCGGCGCGCACCCGGCGGCGGTTGAGGGAGACCGGCGGCCTCCCCGGGGTGGGGGCGGCGCTGCCGCCGCCGTCCTCCGGCGCGGTGGCCGGGGCCTTCACGTGCGACACGGAGCTCACAGCGCCTTCCCCTCCAGGGCCGTACGCAGCCCCTCGCGTGCGGCGCGCACCCCGGCCGCGGGGGAGAGGGTGCCGCGCACGACCTCGTTCGCCGGGGTGTACAACGCCTTGCTGACCTGCGGGTAGTACGGCGTCTGGACGGGCCGGGCGACCAGGCGCAGGTCGGCGGCGCGCAGCACCGTCGGGTCGCCGGCGGCGCGGGCCTCCGGGCCGTCGAGCACGGCGGTCATCGCGGGGACGACGCCCGCCTCCCGGGCGAGCAGGCGCTGCACCTCCTCACCGGCGCAGAACCGGGCGAACTCCATGGCGGCGCCCAGGTGCCGGGAACCGGGGTTGACGAAGTTGCTCCAGCCGCCCGCGCAGGAGATCCCCGACCGGCCGCCGCCCTCGAAGCCCGGACGCGGCACGGCGCCGACCTTCCCGGCGACGCGGGAGAGTTCGGGCGTACTCGCGTTGACCCAGGCGTACGACCAGTTGCGCAGGAACAGGCCGCGTCCGGTGACGAACGCGTCCTGCGCGTCGGACTCCTCGTACGTGGCGACGGTGCGCGGCGTGACCCCGCTGTCCGTGAACTCGGCCATCAGGGCGAACGCCCGTTCCGCTGCCGCGCCGCCCAGCACGGCCCTGCCGCGCCCGTCCAGGACGTCGGCGTCGGCGTCGGCGAGGAACTCGGTGAGGTTGGCGGTGAGCGACTCGGTCACCGCCGCCTGCCACAGGAACCCGGACTCCGTGTCACCGGCGCGCTGCACCTTGCGGGAGGTGTGCAGCAGCTCCTCCCAGCTGCGGGGGACACGGAGGCCGTGCTTGGCGAGGAGGTCCTTGCGGTAGAAGAGATAGGCGCTGTCGGTGAAGAACGGCACCGCGTAGACCTTGCCCCGGTACGTGGAACTGCTGCGCAGGGCTTCCGGATAGGCGTCCCAGAAGCCGTCCGCGAGCAGCGTCTCCACCGGCAGCGCGAGCGACGAGTGGCCGAACTGCGCGGGCCACGTGGTGTCGCCGAGGTACACGTCGGGCTCGGGGGAGCCGCCCGCGAGCTGGGTCGCGAGGGCGCTGCGGTTGCCGTCCGAGGAGGACAGGGCGTTGATCTTCGAGACGCTGATCCGGGGATGGCGCCGCTCGAAGGCCCGCATGATCTCGTCCGCGACCACGGCGCCACGGCGCGAGGGGATCTCGGAGACCCACCACTTCAGCTCGGCCGGTTCGTCGGGCACGGTGGCGGCCCGCGCGAGCAGGTCGTCGACGTCCGCGCCGCCGCATCCGGACAGCAGCCCCGCCGTGGCGGCGCTCACGGCACCCGTCAGCAGCGTTCTGCGATGCAGGGACATGGCGGGCTCCTCCCTTCTCTGACTGCCTGATGACAGCGCTAGCACGGTAGGGACGGCCAGGAGAGGGTGTCAATGGTCGCGGACGCTTCGGTACGGGAGTGGACTGCGATGACAGGGTTGTCATCCCTCGGTCGTAGTGCGGTGATTGCTGTGTTAACGTCCCGCGCATGGCCGAGGAAAACGCTGTCAGGGGCGCCACGTTGGCGGACGTCGCCCAGCGGGCCGGGGTCTCGCCCTCGACCGTCTCCCGCACCCTGCGCGGTCTGTCGACGGTGTCCCCGGCGACCCGGGCGCGGGTGGAGAAGGCGGCGGAGGAGCTGTCGTTCGCGATCTCGCGCAGCGCGTCCAGCCTGGTCACGGGACGTACGGGGCGGGTCGCCGTGCTCGTGCCCAACCTCGACTCGTGGTTCCTGGGCGCCGCGCTCGCGGGCCTGGCCCCCGCGCTCACCGCCGTCGGCCTGGACATGCTGGTCTACAGCGTCACCACCGCCGAGCAGCGCGCCCGGTTCTTCGACCGGCTCCCGGTCCGCCGCAACGCCGACGCCCTCCTCGTCGTCAGCTTCGCGCTGTCCCCCGCCGAACGCGCCCGCCTGGACGACCTCGGGGTGCCGCTGGTCTTCGTCAGCCAGCACGAGCGGGGCCGGGCGGGCGTCTACGTCGACGACGTTGAGGCGGCCCACCGCGGCACGCGCTACCTGCTCAACCTCGGTCACCGGCGCATCGCCTACCTGGAACCGGCGGACGCCTCCGGCTTCGCCTGGAGCAGCCGGGCCCGGCTCGACGGGCACCGCGCGGCCCTGGCCGAGGCGGGCATCGACCGGGACGACGCACTCGTCCGCCAGGTCGCCCACTGGGAGGGACCGAGCCTGGAGGCGGCGGTGGGGCGGCTGTTGAGCCTCGCGGAGCCCCCCACGGCGATCTTCGCGGAGACCGACGACATCGCGTTCCGGCTGCTGACGGTCCTCCGCGGCGTCAACGTCCCCGTGCCGCGGCGGATGTCGATCCTCGGCTTCGACGGCCACGCGATGGCCGAGCCCTGGGACCTGTCCACGATGGCGCAACCGGCCCGCCGACTCGGCGAGGAGGCGGCGAAGCTCGCGCACGGCGTGATCCACGACCCCGCCGCGCACCGGGAGCGGCACGTGGTCCTGCCGGTGGAACTCGTCCCGCGCGGCAGCACGGGCCCCGCACCCCTGGACTGACGGACACCGGCCGTCCGTACGGGGGTCCCCGGCGCGGCGCTACGTACGGGGACGGCGCACGCGGATCGGGCCGCGCGCCTCGGCCTCGGTGACCGGGCGCCCGCCCTGCGTCACCTCGACCTTCCCCGCCGCGGCCAGGCGCCAGGCCGCGCGGCGGACCGGTCCCATCAGGTCGCGCCAGCCCTCGTCGGCACCGTCGTGGGCCGCGCGGGCGGCGTCGGACGGGCAGATCGAGGACGTGTCGGCGCGGCGTTCCAGCAGGTCCAGGATGGTCCGCTCCAGCCGCCGCGCGCGCTGCCGCTCCGTCTCCGGTCCCCGCTCCGTCTCCGGTCCCCGTTCCGGCTCCCGCTCCGAGTCCGCCATGCCGTCGAGTGTGGCACCGTTCCCGGCCCCCGGCCGGGCGGCGACGCCGAGATGCCAACCCCGGGGACCATACGCGGGCCGGTCGTGAGGGATGGGAACGCGGAATTGCGGGGAGGAGCGCGCGACGGGCGGACGCGGGCCGCGACGTTTCTTCGCTGACCTCTGGCGGATGGTCCGGTATCGCTGTGGCCGGCGCTGGGCGATCTCACGTAACGGGGAGGTGGTCGCCTGGCGTCTGTGAAACGTCGACTTCCACGAAGACGGCTTCGTGCCGAACTGGCGGGAACCACATGACCGGCTCCGGGGTCTTCGCGTCGTTCGGGAGGCCGGAGTCGCACGATTCAAGCTTTCCGCGCTGGCGACGGTGCAGTTTCGGAAACACCCTTCGCGGACGCCGGACAGGCCCAGAGCCGTAGGTGGCGAGCGAAGAGCTCCGAGGCGAGAGCCGTCGATACACTCCGGAGGCGACGGAGAACAGGCGACTAGGAAGGCCCGCACATCGTGGACCCACTGAGGGACGACGACCCGCGGATCGTTGGCGCGTACACGCTCGTCTGTCGGCTGGGCGCCGGAGGTATGGGCCAGGTCTACCTCGGCGAGTCTCCGGCTGGCCTCCTGGTCGCGGTGAAGGTGATCAAGCCGTCGGTGCTCGACGAGGACAGCAGGGCCCGGTTCCTGCTCGAAGTGGACAGTCTCAAGACGGTGTACGGACCGTTCATCGCGTCCTTCGTCGCCGCCGACGCCGGCGCGGAACTACCGTGGCTGGCCGTCGAGTTCGTGCACGGCCCCGATCTCTTCGCCCACGTCACCGAGCACGGACCGTTGCCGCTCGCGGAGGCTGCGAGTCTCGGGGCGCTTCTCGCCGAGGGCCTGGGCACCGTGCACGAGGCGGGGTTGCTCCACCGAGACCTCAAGCCGCAGAACGTCCTGCTCGCTCCCTCCGGCCCCAAGGTGATCGACTTCGGTCTGGCGGTGTTGGCCGAGCGGCGCTCGACGCTGACCGCCACTGGTGTGGTGGTGGGTTCCGTGCTGTGCATGCCGCCGGAGCAGGCTCGCGGTGAACACCATTTGGAGCGACCGGCGGACGTCTACGCGTTGGGAGCGGTCCTCCTGTACGCGGTCACGGGGCACTACCCGTACGCCGGCCCGAACTGGCAGGCCGTCGCCCTGAAGATCGAAAACCCGGCTGTCCCGCCGGATCTGAGCGATGTACCACCCCAGTTGAAGCCGCTCCTGACCCGGATGCTCGCCCTGGACGTCGCCGACCGGCCGAAGCTTCCGGAGGTCATCGAGCAACTCGTCTGCGTCATGGCTGACCAGGGGTTGACCGCCGTGCAGGCCAAGCGTCGCCTCACCGCGAGGGCGCCCGGAGTCGCGCTGCCCGAGGCACCGCCGCCGCCCGCATATGTCGAGGCCGCTGAGAGCAGACCCGGTTACACCCCGACGCTGGCGGATGTCGCTGCGCAGGAGGTGGACGAGGTCCTGCCGGGGCCGAGGGTTTCCTCGTCGTCCGGCGATGGGCTGCCCCATGTCGAGAGTGGGCCCGCTGACGAGACAGTCCCATCGGACGAACCGGGGTCGAGTGCTTCCGTGCCGCCAGGTGTCCGGCTGTCGGCGCCGCTGCGGATCGCCGAGGACCTGCGGGTCGCCTACGCGAGCGACGCGCGCTTCTGAGGCACGCCGACGTTCCCACGGTAGGGCCCTGTGGTCGGATTCCGGCCCGGCCCGTAAACGCCCCGTGACACACTCGGGGTTCACTGATCACGCCGCTTTCCCGGCCTGAACGATGGAGTGACCACGGGTGGCAGAGCAGGGGCAGACGCGGTTCCCGCCCGGGGCCCAGATCCTCGTCCGGGATGAGGAGTGGCTGGTCAGGGCCGCGCGCAGAACCGCCCATGACGGGGACCGCATCGAAGCCACCGGTGTCTCGGAGTTCGTGCGGGACGAGGAGGCCGTCTTCTTCACGGGCATCGACACCGTCCAGCTCCTGGAACCGGAGATGACGCGTCTGGTGCCTGACTCCTCCTCCTACTTCAGACGCGGGCGCCTCTTCCTCGAGGCCGTTCTACGCAAGACGCCCCTGCCGCAGACCGAGCGGGGCCTGGCCCTTGCCGACCGTTTCCTTCTCGATCCGCTCCCATACCAGCAACGCCCCGCCGAACTGGCGCTGTCGATGCGCAATCTCCGCCCCCGTATCCTCATCGCCGATGTCGTCGGCCTCGGTAAGACCCTGGAAATCGGCCTCACTCTGGCCGAGTTGATTCGCCGGGGCCGGGGCGAGCGCATCCTCGTCGTGACCCCGCAGAGCGTCCTGGAGCAGTTTCAGCACGAGCTGTGGACGCGGTTCTCGATCCCGCTGGTACGGCTCGACTCGCTGGGCATCCAGCGCATCCAGCGCGAGATCCCCGCCGGTCGCAACCCGTTCACCCACTACAAGCGCGTCATCATCTCCGTCGACACGCTCAAGAACATCGGCCAGTACCGGCACCATCTGGAGCGCATCCAGTGGGACGCGGTCGTCATCGACGAGTCCCACAACCTCATCAACCAGGGCAGTCAGCGCCGCGCCCTGGCCGAGACGCTCACCCCGCGCACCGACGCCCTGCTGTTGGCCAGCGCCACCCCGCACAACGGCGACAAGCGTTCCTTCGCCGACCTGGTTTCGTTGCTCGACCCCGCCGCCATCGCCGACCGCGATCACTACGACCCGGCGGGCGATCTCGGGCACCTCTTCATCAGGCGTACGAAGATCAGCCCCGAGGTCCGCAACGGCATTGGCGAGGAGTGGGCGGACCGCGGCCCCACCCGGTCGCTGCGGTGTGCGGCCAACGAGGCCGAGGAGAAGATCTTCGCGGAGCTTGCCGGGCACTGGCTGCCCGAGCCCTCCGGCAGCGCCGAGTTCGGTACGGCGGACCAGGAGCGGACCTCGGTCAGTACGGACCCGCTCTTCGCGTACAACGTCCTCAAGACGTTCCTCTCCTCCCATGTGGCGCTGCGGGCGCTGGTCGACAGGCGGGTGACCGCTCTGGGCAAACGGGTTGGCAAGGCGGAGGCCGACGGACAGCGGCCCGCCCCGGCGATCGACGCCGAACAGGCTGCCCTGTCCCGGCTCCGTGAACTCGTGGCATCGATGGGAGACGGCAGCGCGCCGGGGGAATCCACCAAGCTGGACGCCCTCGTGGAGCAGTTGGAGCAGATCGGGGTCGGGCCGCGCAGCGGCACGCGCGCGGTGGTCTTCTCCGAGCGCGTCGAGACTCTCAAGTGGCTGGCCGCGAAGGTCCCGGCGCGCCTCGGTTTCACCGCTGACAAGGACGGCGTCCACCAGGCCGTACGGGTCATGCACGGCGGGATCGCCGAGGAGCAGCAGCGCGTGATCCGCGAGGAGTTCAGCCTCGCAGGCGCCCCGGTGCGGCTGCTCTTCGCCGGTGACGTCGCCTCTGAGGGCGTCAACCTGCACCGCGAGTGCCACCACCTGATCCACTACGACATCCCGTGGTCGCTGATCCGTATCGAGCAGCGCAACGGCCGTATCGACCGGTACGGACAGCGGCGGGAGCCGCAGTTCAGGGCATTGATCCTCACTTCCGCCCAGCCGGGGGCCAAGGACGACCGGACCGTTGCCGAGAAGCTTCTCGTCCGTGAGGAGGAGGCCCACAAGCTGAGCGGCACGGCGGAGGCGGAGACGGGCTTCTACCGCGCCGACGAGGAGGAACGGCGCCTCATCAGGGAGTTGATGGAAGGCGGTACGGTCGAAGGCTTCCTCGCTTCCGCACCCGCCGCGGGCGACGCCGACCTGGCGGGGTTGTTCGGTCAGGTCGACACCATCACGGAGGAGGAGCTGCCGGCCCGTGCCGAGGTGCCCTCGTTGTTCGACGGTGATACGGCGGCTTTCGTCGGCGCGGCACTGGACGAGCTGTACGAGGACCGGGCTGAGGACGTCATCGGTCTCTCCCACAGCGAGGACGCCAAACACCGGCGGTCCTTCTCGCTCTCCCCGGAAACGGCCCCGGACCTGCTGCGCCGCCTCAAGGCCCTGCCGCCCTCGTACCTCAAGGAGAAGGTCCTGGGCAAGCGTATGGTCCTCTCCTTCGACCGTAGCCTTGCCCAGGACGAGCTGGTCAAGGCCCGCGAGGCCACGGACAGCATCTGGCCAGCTGTCTCCTACGTGAGCGACATCCACCCGGTGGTGGAGTGGCTCACCGACAAGGTGTTGGTGCAGTTCGGGCGGCAGGAGGCGCCGGTGATCACCTCCCCGTACGTGGTGCACCCCACCTTCCTGATCCAGGGGGTCTGCTCCAACGCACTCGGCCGCCCCACCGTCCTGCGGTGGATGGCCGTCAGCGCCGATCCCGCCGTTCCGGTAGGGGAGATGACCGACGCGCTGCGCGCCGCGAAGGTCGGACCGGACCTTGCCCGTACCGGCGATCCGCGCGATCTCGGACACCTCCAGTCGTTGGTGCCCGCTGCGGTGGCGCGGGCCCGCGAGCACCTGGAGTCGTCCGAGGTGGAGTGGGCGAGCCGGATCAGCGGCCCGCTCGCCGAGTACCGCGAGCGCTTGTCGGACTGGCGCCAGGAGTCGCTGGACTCGCTGCCCGGTGAGAGCGTCCGGCGCAAGCGGCAGGTCGAGAAGACCGCGGGTGACCAGGCCGACCTCCTCGACCAGTTGCAGACCACCGGGCGTCCCCTGCTGCGCGTGCTCGCGGTCCTGGACAGGCCCGCCCCGGACACCGCTTACGGCCCGGACGCTCCCGGCCACGCCTTCGACCCGGCGGAGAACTGACGTGACGTACGACTCGCTGGTCAACCACGGCGACTACCTCTCGGCGCACTACCTCGCCGAAGTCCTGCCCAAGGACCTCAAGGCGAAGGACGGCCTCCTCACCCGCTGGGCCGCGGCCGAGGAGCGGGAGCGGCGCGCCCACGCCGCGGCCGTCACCGAGGCGAAAGCCGACGGGCGCGATCCGGCGACCGTCCCGCCACGCGCCCGTACGCCCCGCGAGACGCTGCGGGCGCTGCACGGCCCCTGGTTCGCCTCCCGCGCGGACTTCGCCCGGGACGCGGAGGCCCTCACCGTCCCGGACGCGCCGGTTCCCGCCGACTGGGTGGAGCGCCTGACCGGGCTGCATGTGGCCACGCTGCGCGCGCTCGGCTTCGCCGACGCCCACGAGCAGACCGTCACCGTCCACCGTTCGGGCCACGAGCATCCGGTCCGGGTGCTGCACGCCGAGCCCGGTCTGGTCGCCGTCCCCTGCGGCTGGACCGACGAGCCGGACGCGGCGCTCGACCCGGACGGCGCGGGACGCCTGCTGCACCCGGTCACGCTGGAGGCGTCGGCCCGGCTCACCGACGCCAAGGCCCTGGTCGACTTCCTCTTGGAGTGCGACGAGCCGCCGCGCTACGTCCTGATCCTGGCCGGTGGTGCCGTCGTCCTCGCGGACCGTCTCGCCTGGCACGAGGGCCGTTACCTCGCCGTCGGTCTGGACGCGGCGCTCAACCGGCGCGACGTGCGCAACGGCGGTGAACTCGACACGGTGGCCGCCCTGTTCGGCGCGGACTCCCTGCGGGTGCCCGAGGAGGGCGGCACCGCCCCGCTCGCCGGTTTCGTCGAGAGGTCCGGCAAGCACGCGGTCGGTGTGTCCACCGAACTGCGCGAGGGCCTGCGCCTGTCCGTGGAGTGGATCGCCAACGAGGTGCTGGCCCGCCTGCGCGAGCAGGGCGTCGCCCCGGAGCAGCTCGACGAACCGGCCCGCCTCGCCAAGGAACTCGCCCGCCAGTCGCTGCGCTACCTCTACCGCATCCTGTTCCTGCTGTACGCCGAGGCCCAGCCGGCGCTCGGCATCCTGCCGTCCGACGACCCCGAGTACACCCGCGGCTACGGCCTCCAGCGCCTCGGCGATCTCGTCGTCCGCGACCTGGTGGGCGAGCGGTCCCGGCGCGGCTTCCATCTGTACGAGTCCCTGGACCTGCTCTTCCGGCAGGTCCAGAAGGGGCACCGGGAGTACGGCAGCGAGCCCGAGGACCTGGAGGCCGAGGCCGCCGACCGCGCGGCGACCGAGGCCGAGCGGGTGGCCGCCGATCTGCTCACCTCCGGTGCCATCACCCGTGACGAGCACACGGAGCGGGTCCGTGAGGCCGACCGTGCCCGCAAGGCGGCTGCTCGCAGCGCCGATGTCGGCCTGCGCTTCGAGCCGCTGCGCTCCGACCTGTTCAAGGACGACGCGGTGCGCCTCATCTCGGACGGCCAGGTGGAGAACCCCGCGTACGAGGAGGGCGCGGAGCTGCCGGAGTTCGTGGACACCCGGCTGCGCAACGAGACGCTGCACAAGGTGCTGCGCCGACTGATGCTCACCAGGGGCAAGGGCCGCGAGCGCGGCGGCTTCATCTCGTACGCCCAGCTCGGCATCAACCAACTGGGCGCGGTCTACGAGGGGTTGATGTCCTACTCCGGCTTCATCGCGGAGGAGGACCTGTACGAGGTGGCCAAGGGCGGTGACGCGTCCGGCGGCAGCTGGATGATCCCCGCCAAGCGGGTCCAGGACTACCCGGAGGAGGTGTTCGTCGAGCGCCCCCACGAGGAGACCGGCCGCCCGCAGCGCGTCGTCCACCCCAGGGGCTCGTTCGTGTACCGCCTGGCGGGCCGCGACCGGCAGACCTCCGCCTCGTACTACACGCCGAAGTCGCTGACCGAGGTGACGGTGGAGCTGGCGCTCAAGCGCCGCCTCGACCAGGACGGCAGCACCACTTCGGCGCGGGAGCTGCTCGGCTGGAAGATCTGCGAACCGGCGCTGGGCTCGGGCGCGTTCCTCAACGAGGCCATCGACCAGGTGGCGGCGGAGTACCTGAGGCGCAGGGAACGGGAGGTGGGCCGCCGTATCGACCCGGAGGCGCGGCCCGTCGAACTCCAGAAGGCCAAGGCGTACGTCGCCCTGCACAACGCGTACGGCGTGGACCTCAACGCCACCGCCGTGGAGCTGGCCGAGGTCTCCCTGTGGCTCAACTCCATGCACCCCGGCATGCGCGCCCCCTGGTTCGGCCTGCACCTGCGGCGCGGCAACTCGCTGATCGGCGCGGGCCGCAAGGTGTACGGCGCGGACGCGCTGCCGCACGGCCAGTGGCTGTCGCGCACCACCCCGCTGGCGCCCACCGAACTCCCCTTCCGGGACGGCGCGTTGCCCACGGGCGCCGTGCACCACTTCCTCCTCCCCGCGCTCGGCTGGGGCGCGGTGGCGGGGGAGTCGGAGGCGAAGAAGCTCGCGGAGGAGCAGGCGACCGCTCTCGGCCGGTGGCGCCGGAAGGTGCAGAAGGCGCCCAAGGGGCCGAATCCGTTCAAGGAGAAGGCGGGCGAACCGCACGAGAAGCGGCAGGCGCGCTACGACAAGTGGGTCAGGAATTCGGCGAAGGCGGCGCCCGGGACCGAACTGGGCCGGTTGCAGGCGGTGGCCCGCCGCGCGGAGTTCCTGTGGAGCCTGGTCGCCAAACGCCTCGAACTCTCCGAACGCAAGGTCTCCCGCCGGATCGACGTATGGGAAGCGGACTGGCTGGAACCGGCGAAGGAGGCAGCGGACAAGCAGCGCGTCCTGGACGACCTGACGGCGGCCGGTACGCCGTACTGGCGGCTGAAGACGGTCATGGACGCCTGGTGCGCGCTGTGGTTCTGGCCGCTGGACCAGGTGGGACTGCTGGACGGGACGGCTGAGCGGTACGAGTCGGCGGGCGGTCCGGTGACGGCCGTACCGGAGGCCGCCGCCGCCCCGAGCGGGCCCGCGCCGGGTGACGTCGTCTGGCGGGCCGCCGGGTTGTTCGGTGATCCGGACGGCGAGCAGGGCGAGCTGGGGGATGGCGAGGACGACGACGCGGGTCTGAGGACCAAGAAGAAGAATGCCACGGGCCGCACAGCCCGCATCACCGAGGACAAGCGGCGTTCGGTCATCCCGCTGAAGGCCTTCGCGGACTGGCTGGAGTTCCTGGAACTGACCCTCGGCACGAAGGACGCGGACGCCGGTTCGTTCCTGGACGGCCTGGACGACCTCCCCGTGGACGAGGCGCTGCCGCTGCTGGAGGCGTACGAACGCAGCCTCGACGGCGTCCTGGGCATGGACTCGCCGTTCAAGCTGACGGAACGCTTCCCGTGGCTGCACATGGTCGAGGAGATCGCGGGCACGAACGATCGCGACATAAAGACGGAGGACGGGCACGGTTTCTTCCACTGGGAGCTGCACTTCGCCCACATCTTCCGGGGGGAGCACGGCGGCTTCGACCTCCAGGTGGGCAACCCGCCCTGGGTACGGCCCCGTTGGGAGGAGAACTCGCTGCTCGCCGAGTACGAGCCGTGGTTCATGCTCAAGGAGAAGCCGACGAAGCTGGAGCGGACGCGGCGCCTTGATGAGCTGATGACGGCGGAGCCCGTTCGCCGATACCTGCTGAACGAGCTGGCTGCACACAGCGGTACGGGGGCCATGCTCGGCTCCGGCCTGCTGTACCCGTTGCTGCGGGGGACCCAGCCGGACCTGTATCGGGCGTTCATGTGCCGGACGTGGGAGCACATGACGGAGGCGGGGGCTGTCGGACTTGTCCACCCCGGTTCACATTTCAGCGGGGACCGTGAGGGACGACTGCGCGAAGCTGCGTACACCCGCCTCCGCATCCATGGTGACTTCGTCAATCAGGGCAATCGCTTCTTCCCCCCACCCGTGGGGCACGCCGCTCATTTCGGTGTGCACATCTATGGGCGGGCAGGCGAGATCGGCTTCGACCACCTGTCATGGCTTGTCTCTGTGGACGCGCTACGACTCTCGGCTCAGGATGACGGCACAGCACCTGACCCCGGCGTCCGCTACGCCGGAAGTTGGGACGAGCGCCCGCACCGCAAGCGGATCGTCCGCGTGGACGAGGAGACGCTGGAGCGGTGGCAACGGTTGACGGGTGACGAGGGGCAGCCCGTGCGACAGGGCCGGTTGCTCTCGCCGGTGAGTACCGCAGAGGCACAGGCGATCGAGGCGCTGGCGGACTACTCGCTCCGGCTCGGGGACTACGAGCCGCAGATCAGCAGCGGTTACCACGAGAGCGGCGCCAAGGCGGCCGATCTCATCGACTACAACGTGCCCGATGCGACCGGTGCCGTGCACCAACCGGCCGACTGGTCCAAGGTGATCCTCAAGGGCCCCCAACTCGGTTTGGCAAACCCGATGTTCAAACAGCCGAGCCAGGGCGCCGGAGAGGTCTTGGGACTCAACCCGCTGACGCTCGCGGACGACGCCGTACCCGAGTCCGAGTACGTGTACGTGGCGAAGCCCGCTGCCTACCGCGCCGCTCAGGACGTGTGGAGTGATCACCGGACCCTGGAGGAGCTGCGGGCCTCGGACCGCGAGGTGGCGCGGGCGCGTGCCGTGGTGGCCGATGTGCGAAAGGTTACGCCCGGAGAGGTCACGACGGAGGAGGTGGAGGGACAGCTCCTGCGGCGGTTGGAGCGGCCGTACACGGAGTTCTACCGGGTCGCGTGGCGCGAGTTCATCGCTCCTGACACTGAGCGCAGTTTCTACACAGCACTCGTGCCTCCCGGTGCCTCACATATTCATGCGGTCCGCAGCGCTCATGTAGTCGACAATCGGACGACGACTTTGGCTGCTGGCTTTTGGTCGGGTATCCCTCTGGACTACCTTTTGCGTACGACGCGCATCCGCCACTTGGACGTGACTCCCTCCAAGCGGCTGCCAATGCCGGAAGTGGATCACCCGCTGGCATCGGCTCTCCTCTTGCGGACTCTTCGTCTTAACTGTCTGACGAATGCTTACGCGGAACTCTGGGAAGAGCTGTACGACCTTACGTGGCCCGCCTACGAAACCTGGGCCCATGACTGGTCGGACGTCCGACCCCTGCATGACGTCTCGCCTCGGTGGAACCGCGAAACTCCGCTGCGTACCGAGCGTGCACGTCGGGCTGCTCTCGTTGAGATCGACGCGCTCGTGGCGGTGTGGTTGGGTGTCAGCGCCGACGCGTTGGTGGCCATGTACAAGTCCCGTTTCCCGATCATGCAGGACTTCGATGTAGTCACCTGGTTCGATGCCAACGAGCGCAAGATCGCAGGCAACCGCCACACGTACGGCTTCGGCCAGACCAAGCAGGATTACGAGCAGTTCCTCGCTTACCTGGAGGGCGAGCGAGCTGAGCCTCCCGAGGGTTACACCGCGCCCTTCTACAAGGCCAATCGCGAAGAAGAAATGCGTGCCGCGCACGCTGTCTTCGAGGAGAGGTTGCGTAAGGCTCAGGCGTAAGCAGGCGCCCCCGCACGGGAGTGTGTCCGTGCGGGGGGGGCTCGTGCGTGTTGCGAGGGTCAGTGTTGGATCGCGTAGGTGAGGAAGCTCTGCCACCTCTCGGAGGTTATGGCGAGCTGTGGGCTCCGCTCCAGCTTGGAGTCCCGCACGTGGACGGTAGTGGGACAGGTCGCCACCTCTACGCAGTCGCCGTCGCCGCTGCTGCTGTAACTGCTTTTGAACCAGGCCAGTTCCGTGTTCATGAGGCTCCTCGCATCTCCTGCAACAGGTTCAGGGAGTCTTCCAGACCCAGAGCCTGCGAACGCATCCTGGCATACCTCCTCTGGAGGACGCTGATCTCCTTCGAGTCGGTGATGAACAGGCCTCCACGCTGGGCTTCGTTGTAGGCGAACCATCGTGGCGCGGACGTCTCCAGGAGCTGCATCGGTCCAGCCATGCCAGCATGCGCGGTTCGCACCAAGGGCATCACCTGCACCTCCACGTTGCGCAACTGTGCCAGCTCCAGCACGTGGTCGATCAGCTCCCGCGTCACTTCGACCCCGCCCGTACGCCGGAGGAACAGGTGCTCCTCCAGGATGAAGCTGAACGACGTGTTCGGTCGCTCCCGCAGGAGCCGTTGCCGTTCCCGCCTCGCCACCCACTGGGCCTCGATCTGCTCGTCGCTCAGCGGCGGCAGTTGGTTCACGAACAGCGTGCGCGCGTACGCCTCCGTCTGCAGCAGGCCCGGCAGCACCCGGCATTCGTACGTGTAGAGGCTCACCGCCTCCGCCTCAAGCCGCGCCCACTGACGGAACCAGCTGGCCAGCCCCGGTTGCCGCGAGAGGTGCCGTGCCGCGCCCTTCAGCGCGCCGAACGCGTCCAGTACCTCCTCCGCGCGTTCCACGAAGTCCGGCTGCGGGAAGCGGCGGCCCTGTTCGATCTTGGCGATCGTCTGGACCGAGTACGGGACCCGTTCGGCGAACTCCTCCTGCGTCAGCCCAGCCCGTCTGCGGAACGCCTTGAACACCTCGCCGAACGTCCTGAGGCTGTCCGAGACCTCCGGTTCACCGCCCCCCGCTGACCCGCCCGTCCCGCCCGTACCTTCCGCGCTGCCCGTACCGTCCGTACCGTCCGTCATGCGGGACACCTCCCTTCCCCGAGCCTTCAACTCCGTCCGGGCAGGGAGACCCCCGTGCCTGCCCCGCCAACCGCTTCCGACCCCGTCATGGTCACGGTCGGTCGCCCACCCTGTCCACTCCTCGTACTCGTACTCTCACGCAGAGTGCTAGTCGCTGACCTGGCACGCAGGGCCCGTGGGCGGCCAGATTCGGTGCCATGACGCCAAGTCCAGCCCGGCAAGCGCCGGTTACCGTATGTGTGTTCGCGCAGCGCTTCAGCTCCACCCCGCGAGGCGCCCGCCTGGCCCGGCACCTCGCGCTGTACCGGTTGCACCTCTGGGGCATCCCGTACGGCTCCGACGCCTCGGACACCGCCGCGCTGCTCGTCGCCGAACTGGCCGCGAACGCCGTCACCCACGGCCGCGTACCCGGCCGCGACTTCGAGGTGCGGCTCAGCCTCCACGCGTCCACCCTCCGCATCGACGTCTCGGACCCGCTCGGCGAACGCCGCCCCGCCGCGCCCGGCACCCTCACCGACCCGCCGCCCGGAGTGGTCGGTGGCCGGGGCCTGCTGCTGGTCGAGGCACTGTCCGACCGGTGGGCCGTACTCGACCGTTCACCCGTCGGCAAGACGGTCCGTGCCGAGCTGGATCTTTCGCGCTGACGGACCCGCTCACCGTCTATAGGCTGGCCGTGGACCACAGCGGAGATCATCGGCGGCGGACCGGCCGAGCCTTCGCACCGGCGAGTGTGACGGGGAGCCATGGCAGGGTTAGAGGACAGTGGCAGCGGGCGTGCGTCCGGACGCGGGCGGGTCGTGGGGTACCGGCGCTACCAGTTCCCGCCGGAGGACACCGAGCAGCTGCAAGCCGGGCTCTTCCCGTCGCTCCACGGGCCCGTGGAGGTCGGGGACGACGGGCTGCCGACCGGGGTGGAGTTGGAAACGTTCAACGACGAGGAGAGCGAGGCCCACGACCCGGGCGAGATCTCCGCGCCCTTCCGTCCCGAGAACATCAAGATCGAGACGCAGACGACCACCGTCGACCTCCTCCTCTCCCGGTTGCGGGAGGGAATGATCGACCTCGCGCCCGACTTCCAGCGCCGGGCCGGCATCTGGACCGACGTACAGCAGAGCCGCCTCATCGAATCGCTGCTGCTGCGCATTCCCATCTCGTCCTTCCACATGGCGCAGGACGACGACGACAACTGGGCCGTGGTCGACGGCATCCAGCGCCTGACGGCGATCGCCCGGTTCATGGAGCCCGGCACCGTGGAGCTGCCGCCGCTGCGGCTGTGCGGGCTCGACTACCTCCGGGACTTCCACGGCGACCGCTACCAGGACCTGAGCGGGCGGCTGAAGATCAGGCTGCGCGAGACCCAGCTCGTCGTGCACATCATCCAGCAAGGCACCCCCGAGGCCGTGAAGTTCAACGTCTTCGCGCGCATCAACACCGGAGGGATGCCGCTCAAACCGCAGGAGATCCGGCACGCGCTGGTCGGCGGTGAGGTGCGGGACTACCTCGCCGACCTCGCCGAGGACCACGCCTTCGGCGAGGCCACCGGCAACAGCATCTCCAACGAGCGGATGGCCGACCGCGAGATGGTGCTGCGCTTCCTGGCGTTCCGGCTGAGCGACCCGGCCGAGCACTCCCAGCGGGACTTCGATCAGTTCCTCATCGACACCATGCACGTGGTGAACCGGCTGAGTCCGGAGCGGCGGAAGGAGGTGAAGGTGGAGTTCCAGCGGGCGATGCGGTGCGCGACGGAGCTGTTCGGCCCGTACGCCTTCCGGAAATGGCGCGGCGGCAAGGCCAAGTCACCCATCAACAAAGCCCTGTTCGAGACCGTGGCGGTCAACCTCGCCACCCTGGACGACCGCGAGCGTGTGGCGCTGGTAACGTCCCGTGACGACGTGCTCGCTGGCTTCTTCAAGCTGATGGAGGAGTGGGAGTTCGATCGTGCCATCTCCGTCGCCACGGGCGACACGAAGAAGGTGCGCACGAGGTTCGACGAGATGAAGAAGCTCTTCCGGGGGGTCGTGGACAGTGATTGACCAGCTGACGCTGACGAACTTCAAGGCGTTCCAGCACCTCGACCTGCCCCTCGGGCCGCTCACCCTGCTGACCGGCCTCAACTCCTCCGGCAAGAGCAGTGTCCTCCAGGCGCTCGGGCTGCTCCAGCAGTCGTACACGGCCAACGTCCTGGACGACGTACGGGACCTGGTCGAGGAGGCCGGATCGGGAGACGCCACCGCCAGCGACACCGGCTTCCTGCTCAACGGTGAACTTGTCTCCCTGGGGACCGGCCACGACGCCCTGCACGAGGACTTCACCGGCGACGAACCGGAGATCACCCTTGCGGTGAGCGAAGGCATGCACCGCTACTCCTGGACTGTCGCTTACGCGCCGGAGCAGAACCTGCTGCCACTGACCCGCGTGGACGTCGCGCTGATCAGCGACGCCGGGAAGGCCCCCACCGGTGCCGCCGCCGTCGCCCCCGCATACCTCACCGCTGGCTTTCAGTACCTGCACGCCGACCGCATCTCGCCCGCCGAGTTCTATCCGCGCGACCACCACGCGGCCATCGGACGTGGCTTCCTCGGCGTGCGTGGGCAGCACACCGTCAACTTCCTGTATCACCGCGTCGGGGACAAAGACAAGGTTCCCGACGGGCCGCTGCGTCACCCGCGAGCCCAGTCGCCGCGGCTGCTCGACCAGGCGGCAGCGTGGATGGGGGAGCTGTGCCCGGGGGTGGACCTCCAGGCCGTGGTCATCGAGAGCACGGACTCGGTGCGCCTCTCGTACGGCTTCGACGGTCCGAGCGGCGCCAGGCGGCGGCCCACGAACGTCGGCTTCGGCCTCACGTACGCCCTGCCGATCGTCGTGGCCTGCCTGACGGCGCGACCCGGCTCGCTGGTCCTCCTGGAGAACCCTGAGGCACACCTGCACCCGCGCGGTCAGACGCGGATGGCGGCCCTTATCGCGGGGGCGGCGGCGCAGGGCGCACAACTGGTCGTCGAGACGCACAGCGACCATGTGCTCAATGGCGTACGGCTGGCCGTCAAGCGCGGGGTGCTGGCGCCGGAGGCCGCCGTCCTCCACTACTTCCGGGGCGGCCCCACGGGCAGCGAGGTGGCCAGCCCCCGCGTCGACCGCGACGGGCTCCTCGACCAGTGGCCGGAAGGCTTCTTCGACGAGCTGGAGAACACGCTCGACGAGCTGCTGACCTGACACGCGGGCCGGGGGCCGGTCGATGGGCGCGTACGACATCACCGAGGGGGAAATGTGCCGCTGCTGTTCCTGAACGAGCTGTCCTGCGACACCGACTGCGACCCGGCACGCGCGGAGCGGGCCATGACGGAGCTGGCGAAGGCCGTACTCGCGGTGGGCCGCGCCGACACGGCGAACACCCAGCTGGTCAGCAAAGAGCCGCTCAACGCGCTGAACATCGCGGTTGGTTACCCGATGGCCAAGTGGTCGGGCAGGCCGGCGAGCAGGGACTTATGGCGGCGGCTGCTCCTGATGCAGACCAAGTCGCCGCACCGCGTGGTCTTCCCCGAGGGGGAGGGCTTCTACGACGTCGAGTACCGGCACCGGGGCGAGACGGCCGAAGGGCTCGGGGCCGCGCACCTGATGGACGGCCTCGGGGTCTCCTTACCGGTCGAGCCCTGCTGGGACACCGACGAGGTGCAGGTGGAGCGCGAGCGTCTGGTCGAGGACGCGGACGGTGCGGAAACCGTCGAAACCGCCGAGGTAGGGGTACGGCACCTGTCGACCTCAGCGCACTGCGAGACGCACGGGCCCTGGATCAGACAGCGCGTCGAAGCGGTCCGCGCAGGCGGCCTCAGGGCGGTACGCCGCGGTGAGGACCTTTGGAAGCACCGGGCTGAGTACTTCCCCGACCTGCAATTCCTGCCGCGCGTCGAGCAGGACCTTCGGCAGCTGCCGGACGTATGGGCGCGGCCCGTACGCGACCGCCTGGTGGAGCTGCAGCAGGCCGTGGCCGAGTGGGACCCGCAGGCGCGCCCGATCGCGCCGCAATGGAGGTCCTACGTGCGCACCGAGTTCGAGATGCGCAGGCGACTCTGCTGGTTCACCGACGACGACGGCACGCGGCAACTTTTCGACTGGCACTGTGACTTCCTGCCGACGCCCGGACGCATGCACTTCCGGCTGCTGCACGAACAGCGGACCCTGCGTATCGCCTACGTGGGACGCAAGCTCGGCGTCTGACCGGGGCCGCGCACAGTCATGAGCGGCGACTAACGTAAGGCCCGGCCCCTGACGGGTGCCCGCGAACAGATCACCAGGAGGACTCCGCGTGCGACCCACCCTCGCCGCCGAGCAGGTACGCGACAGCCTGAGCCAGTACCTGTCGACGACGTACGCCCTGGCCGACGAGAGCACCCGCGGCGCCCTCGAACGGTTCCTCGGAGACGCGGACGACGGCATCTTCCGCGGCCCGTACCTGCGCATCCGTACGCCCTTCCGCCCGGTCGTGGGCGACGACTGGCAGCGGCACCTCACCTGGTGGCCGCGGACCAAGGGTTTCACCCCCTACCGCCACCAAGAGCGGGCCTGGGAACGGCTTTCCACGCTGCACGGCCCCGCCCGACCGACACTGGTGACCACGGGCACCGGATCGGGCAAGACCGAGTCGTTCCTCGTACCGGTCCTCGACCACTGCCGCCGGGAGCGCGAAGCGGGGCGGGAAGGCGTCAAGGCCGTCCTCCTCTACCCGATGAACGCGCTCGCCACCGATCAGGCCCACCGCATCAACGACCACCTCGGTAACCCCCGGGACGCCCGGCTGCGGGACGCCGGCGTACGGGCCGGGCTCTACATCGGGGACAAGGCGTCCAAGGAGTTTAAGCAGGCCAACCCGCGCGTAGCGGTCGACCGGGACGAGATCCGGCGTACCCGGCCCGACATCCTGATCACCAACTACAAGATGCTGGACCTGATGCTCCAGCGGCCCGAGGACCAGCGGCTGTGGCAGGAGCCGGGCGGGTCCGCGCTCGCCTACGTCGTCCTCGACGAGTTCCACACCTACGACGGCGCCCAGGGTACGGACGTGGCGATGCTGCTGCGTCGGCTCGGCGCGGTCACCGGGCTGAGCGAACCGGGACGGCCACTCGGCCCGGTCTGCCCGGTCGCCACCTCGGCGACCCTCGGCGAGAGCGCTCCGGGCGTGGCGGGCGGGTCGATGCTGGACGTGGCGGAGCAGGTGTTCGGCGTGCCCTTCGAGCCGGACGCCGTGGTGGGGGAGGAGCGGCGCAGCGTCCAGGACTTCGCTGGCGACAGCGACTTCAGGCTGCCCTTCCCCTCTCCTCACGAGGTGGCGGACCTCGACGACCCGAGCAGCGGCCCGCAGGCCCTCGACCAACTGGCCGCCGCCTTCACCGGCCGTACGGGCCTGGACGCGGCGCAGCTCGGCAGGCAGCTTCGCCGCCACCGGCTGACCGCTGCCGTACTGGAGATCCTCGACGGCCGGCCGCGCACCATGGCCGAGGTCATGGAGGTCCTGCCGCGCTACGCCTACCACTGGGGTATGGCCGTTCAGCAGAACCCGGCTGTCGCCGTCCAGGCCCTCGCGCGCTACGTCGCCCTCCTCTCGACGGCCCGCGACCCCGAACACCCCACCCGCCCTTTCCTGATGGTCGAGGTGCACCACTGGGTGCGCTCCGTCTCCCGGGTGCTGCGGGGCGTCAGCGCGGCGAGGGCCGAGTTCCGCTGGGACGACGAACGGGTCGCCGCGGGAGGCCGACTGGTCGCTCGTACGAGCGGGGGTGGTGAGGACGACTCTCCTGCTGCTGACGTAGACCAGGCCCCGCCCGCCCCGGCGGGCGACAGCGCGCCCCCGCCCCCGCAGATGTTCCTGCCCGCCGTCTTCTGCCGCGAGTGCGGCCGGTCAGGCTGGGCGGCGCTCTCCCCGGAGGTGGACCCGGCGGAGCTGAACATGGACGCCACGAAGATCCGCCGGGCGTCCGTCGGCCGTGACAAGAGCCGGGTCCGCAACATGATCGCGGCGACCCCGCGGCAGGCGTACGACGCGGCGTTCGTGTCCGAGAAGCAGCGCAGCGGACCGACCGTCATGGTGCTCGACGGGCTCACCGGACGCGTTCGCCCGCTCTCGCGCGAGACGGACTTCGAGCCTCCGCACGGCGGTGAGGGCCCGAGCCTGGCCAGGCCGTTGCACGACGCGGCGTTCGTCTGGGCGGACCTCGGCGACGACCGGGCGGCACGCGGCGACCAGTGCCCGGCCTGCCGCACGTACAACGCCATCCGCTACCTCGGTACGGGCCTCGCCGCACTCGCAGCCGCCGCCATCACCCAGCTGTTCACGGGTGGCGAACTCGACAAGAACCTGCGGGAGGACAAGACCCTCCTGTTCAACGACTCAGTGCAGGACGCGGCCCACCGCGCCGGATACGTCGCCAACCGCTCGTACACCTTCTCCCTGCGCGCCCTTCTCGCCAGCCGCATCGACGAACAGGAGCCGGTGGCGCTCAACGACCTGGCCGCGGACCTCATCGAGGACGTCGTGGACAGCAAGGCCGTCCAGGCCGCGGTGATCCCACCCGACCTGCACGTCGTGCGCGGTGTCGACACCCTGCTGTCCGGGCGCAGCCACGGTTCCCGGTCGACCTGGGAACTCATCGCTCAGCGCCTCGCCTTCGCGGCGGTCATGGAGTTCGGGCTGAGGTCCCGCCGGGGCCGCACCCTGGAGCTGACGCGCACCATAGCGGCGGACGTCCCGCTCCAGGACCCGGACGCGGTCGCCGAGATCGTACGGGAACTCCTGCACACCACTCCCGGGGACATCGCGTTGCCCGACGGCTCCGTACCGGGCCCGGACCGCTGGACCGGGCACGTACGCGGCCTGTTGGAGCGGCTGCGCACCCGTGGCGCCATCCGGCACGCCTGGCTCGACGGCTGGCTGAACGAGGCCGGCGTGCGGCGCTGGCTCGTCTGGGGCGGGCGTAAGACCGGGATGCCCGCGTTCCCGCCCGGGGTGTCCGCCCCGGCGTTCCTGCTCGGCAGTCCCAAGCAGGGCAGCGACGACTTCGACGTGGTCACCGGTCGCCTGGGCTGGTACCAGGACTGGACGCGGCGGAGTCTCGGCCTACGCCCCGACGCCGCCAACGCCTTCCTCGTTCGGCTGCTGCCCGCACTCGTCGACGCGGGTGTGCTGTCCGCCCGTACGACCAAGGACGGGACGACCCGCGTCTACGGCCTCCAGCCCGGCCACGTACGGGTGCGCAAGCTGGCCGACGACGAGGTGGCGGACGCCTCGGCGCACTGCCCGGTCTGCTCATGGGAACAGACCGTCCACCCCGCCCTGGCCGACCAGTGGCACGGACAGCCGTGCCCCCGCTACCGCTGCGGTGGCCTGCTGCGCACCGGTCAGGACCTGGAGAGCGGCGTCCGGCGGCGGGACTTCACCCGGGACTTCTACCGGCGGTTGTACCGCGAAGCGGGCGTCTTCACCATCAACACCGCGGAGCACACGGGCACCCTCACCCGTCCCAGGCGCGAAGCGGTCGAGAAGGCGTTCCGCGCCGGAGTACAGGCCCACTACGCCAACCCGCAGGTTCTCTCCTGCACTCCCACGCTGGAACTGGGCATCGACATCGGTGACCTCTCGGCGGTGGTGCTCGCCTCCCTGCCCAAGCGCCCCGCCAACTACGTGCAGCGGGTGGGCCGGGCCGGCCGTGCCACGGGCAACGCCTACCTGCTGACCATGGTCGACCGGGGTCCTCGGGACCGCTACTACCTCGACGACCCCCGGCAGATGATCGCCGGGGACATCCAGCCGCCCGGCTGCTTCCTCTCCGCGAGCGAGATCCTGCGCCGCCAGTACCTCGCACACCTCCTGGACCTGGCCGGCGCCGGACGTCTGCCCGGGCCGTCCGCCCCGGGCGGGCCGGAGGACACAGCGGCCCCCGGCCCGCTCCCCAGCAGGGCCACCGAGCTGTTCGGGCCCTCGGCGTGGCTGCCGGAGTTCCAGCAGGCGGCACTTGCCGCGGGTCCCCGTCTCGTCGAGGCGTTCCTGCTGCTCTTCCCTCCGTACGACGAGGCGCGAGGCACCGGCGTCAGCCCGCAGGCGGCGGAGGAGCTGCGCGCGTACGCGACCGGCGGACTCGCCGAAGCCCTGGCCGATGCCCGAGCCCAGTGGGAGGACCGGCGCGGCGAGATGCAACGCCGGATCGGCTCGATCGACGAGGCCCTGGAAGCCCTGGTGGCCGGTGACCCGGACCACGACCGGCAGCGAAGGGAACTGCGGGCCGAACGCCGGGCGGTGTCGCGGTACGCGGGCGAGATCAGCCGCAGCACCGCGCACGGCGCGCTCGTGGACCTCGGGCTGCTCCCCAACTACAGCCTCGTCGACTCGGTCACCGAGCTGGAGGCCACCCTCGTCTGGCGGGAGACCGCTCAGGGCGATGCGGGCGACAAGCTCGAGCACCACAGCAAGGTGCTCAGGTACGAGCGTTCGGCACGCCTGGCCCTGGCCGACTTCGCCCCCGGCAACCACTACTACGTACAGGGCTACAAGCACCGCATCACCGGGCTCGACATCGGCAGTCCGAAGCGGCCGGCGTGGCTGTGGTGGCGCGTCTGCCCCGACTGCGGGTACGTCCGCACCCAGCAGGCACGGCAGGACTCCACGGTGTGCCCGCGCTGCCAGTCCCCGGCCATCGGCGACGTCGGCTGCCTGCACAAGGTACTCGTGCCCCACCGTGTGATGGCCCGCGACCAGCGCGACGACGTCCGCGTACGCGACGACACCGACGAGCGGGAGCAGCGCCACTACACCGTCGTTCCCGCCGTGGATATCGCGCGGGAATGCGTCGAGGAGGCCTGGAGACACTGCCAGGCCACCTTCGGCTGGGAGTTCACACGGCACGCGGTGATCCGGCACATCAACGTGGGTGCCTCCCGCCTGGACACCGGTGCGGAGGACACCTTCGCGGGGCGCCGGGTCCGGCTCAACCCCTTCTGGGTCTGCGACGCCTGCGGCTCGGCCGACGCGGACGGAGGGCCCGCCGCCGCGCACAACGGACAGCGGCACGCTTTCGGCGCCCCGAGCGCCTCGAAGTACCACCGCCCCTGGTGCCCGCAGCTGCGCGACGGAGCCGGGGAGACGGCCGTACAGCAGGGCGTGAAACTGCTGCTCGCCCACGAACTGCGCAGCGAGGCGTTGCGCATCCTCATCCCCGCGGTCACCGCCCACACCGAGGAGCGCCTGGCCTCCTTCAAGGCCCTGCTCCTGGCGGGTATCGCCCGGAGCTACGGCGGCGACCCCGACCACCTGGCCGTGGTCACCGACGCGATGCCCGAGCCCGGCAGCGACGTACGCAGACACTTCCTGGTGCTGTACGACTCCCTGCCCGGCGGTACCGGCTACCTCCAACGGCTCGCGGGACGCGACGGGTTGCGGGAGGTGCTGACGCGGGCCCGTGAGGTCATCGAGCAGTGCCCCTGCGTCGGCGAGGACCGCCCCGCCTGCCACCGCTGTCTGCTGCGGCACGTCAGCAACAGTGAGCACGAACTGGTCTCGCGGGCACACGCCCTCGACATGCTCGGGGAGCTCCTGGGCCGCACCGGTGACGCCTGGAACGTCGAACAGGCCGGGACGACAGCGGACATCAGCCTCGTCCAGCAGGTCGAGAGCGAGCTGGAAGCACTGTTCCGCCGGGGGCTCTTCGCGTGGGCCGAAGACGTGGACAACGTGAGCGTGCGCACCGCGCAGACGCCCGACGGCGAGCGCGACACGACGCTGCGGTTCACAGCTCCCGGCGGCGAGGTCAGCGGCTGGCGCATGGAGACGCAGACCGACCTGGGTTTCACCGTGCCCGACGTGGTCTTCCGCAGCCTGGACGACGACCGCAAGCGGGTGGCGGTCTACCTCGACGGCTACCGTTACCACGCGAGCCCCAGCCACAACAGGATCGCGTCCGACGCGGACAAGCGCACCCGGCTGCGCAGCGGACACGGCTGGCAGGTGTTCCAGCTGACCTGGGACGACGTGCGCGCCTGGGCCGGGGAGGCGAAGCCCTCCGCCGATCCGGTGTGGGTGCCCTATCAGCACACGGCGCAGAAGACCGCGTCGGACATCCACCGGCGTCTGCACGGAGACGATCCGCGCGACCTGCACCGCTTCGTGTGGACGAATCCGGTGGAGACGCTCATCGGCTACCTGACCACCCCTGATGCCGAGGTGTGGCGGCGGCGTGCCCAGAGCGCGCTGGCGGGCTTCGCCGCGGTCTCCGCGACCAGCCGGGCCCTCGCGGACGGACCCGAGGTCGGGCACCGGATCGCCGAGGCGCTGGAGGGCAAGAGGCTCGCGGGCGGCAAGGGTGCCGTACAGGTGATGGCCACTCGGGACGGCAGCGGCTGCCCGCTGACGGTCGCCCTCGATCTGCGCGGTGGGCAGGCAGGCGCGGTGTGGACCGGGCTGGCCGTGCTCGACGACAGCCCGGAAGCGCTGGAACAGGACCAGAACGCCCATCGCAGACGTTGGCAGGGCTGGTTGTACTGGACCAACCTGCTGCAATTCCTGAACGAGGGCGAGGGCGACGGGGTCCAGCTGGCGACCAGCCAACTGCCCGGCTTCGATCCGTCCGAGCTGGCAGTGACGGGCGGGGTGGGCTGGCTGGAGTCGAAGCGGAATGGGCGGTCCGGGACGGGCGAGTCCGGCGCCGAAGCCGCGGAGGCCCAAGTACGGCCGGTGGAGGAGCCGTTGCCCTCGGTGTCGGAGCCGGAGACGGAAGCTGAGGGCGATCCCGCCTGGGACGAGGTCCTCGCGTACCTCGTGGAGGAACCCGGCCTCGCCGGCCTCGTCGACGGACTGGTGCGGGTCGGGGCCCCCGCCCCCGAAGCCGGTTACGAGCTCGGCGACGCCGCATGGCCCGCCGAACTGGCCTGGCCCGCCCAACGGGTCGGTGTCGTCCTCGCCCCCGAGGAGAACGAAGAAGCCTCCGTTGCCGAGGCGCGGGACCGTGACCGCGCCTACGCGGCGGCGGGGTGGACCGTACGGACGGCGGTGGAATGGGACGCGCGGGAACTCGCGGCCACGCTGAGCCGGTCGGCCGAGACAGACGGCTTCCCGGCCGTGAACGACGAGGAGCAGGACCGATGACCAGCACCGGCGCACCGACCGCGGGCGCGACCCTCCGTCTGCTCGACAAGGCGGACAAGGAAATCGTCAAACTGGACCGGGCGATAGTCGGCGCGGTCTACAAGTTCCAGCACGAGTTCCGGAAGAACCCCGATGCGCCGGGTTTCGATCTCAAACAGCTCAAGGGGCACGAGCGGCTGTGGTCTGCGCGGGTCAACCGCGAGTACCGGGCGCTGCTGGTGCGGCTCGGTGGCAACGACTGGTTGCTGGTCTCCGTCAAACACCGCGGCCACGTCCACCGCAACCTCGACCGGTTCGCGTACGGCATCAACCAGATCACGGGCGCGATCGAGTACGTCGACCTCCAAGTGGTGGAGGAGGACGTACTGGGCCCCGAGGGGGCCGCCCGGCGTGCCGGTACCACCGTCGACGCCGCTCCGCGGCCTGTCCTGGACGCACCGCTGTTCGCCGCGTACACGCCGGAGCAACTGGCCGGCCTGGGCGTTGCCGAGCCGCTGATCCCGGTCGTCCTCAAACTCACCACGGACGACGAGCTGCTGGGCCTCGCCGAGTACGCCCCACGGCACACGGGAGAGGTGCTGTTGCGGCTGCGTGACGGTGTCCCGTACGAGCAGGTCATGCGGGAGGTCACCGCACCGGTCGCGCTTGAGCCCGGGGGAGCCCCGGAGCGTGACACCGTCGAGGACTGGCGGACGGCAGCGGACCGCTCGCAGGCCGTGGTGATCACCGATGACGAGTCGCTGCGGAGCATCCTTGAAGAGGGCGACTTCGGCCGGTGGAAGGTCTTCCTGCACCCCACTCAGGAAAAGTTGGTGCGGCGCAGGTGCTCCGGGCCCGCACGTGTGAGCGGTGGCCCCGGGACGGGAAAGACGATCGTCGCCCTGCACCGGGTGAAACACCTCGTCGATCAGCTGCCCGCCGGCCACACCAAGCCGGTTCTCCTCACCACCTTCAACAAGAACCTCGCGGCCGACCTGCGCTCCCGCCTTCTGTCGCTCGGTGGGCCGCAGACACTCGCGCGCGTCGACATCCTCCATGTCGACCGGCTGGCGCAGCGTGTGGTGAGCGAGGCCGATCCAGGGAATCCGAAACGGAGGATCGACGACACCCAGGCACTCCGCGAGTGGCGGCAGCTGCTCGTGGAGACAGGTGAGAGCCGATGGGACGCCGAGTTCCTCAGCGACGAGTGGAACCAGGTCATTCTCGGCCAGGCCGTAGTGTCACGCGTCGAGTACTTCCGGGCCCGGCGTGCGGGACGGGGCCGCAGCGTCACACGTCCCGAGCGGGCCGAGATCTGGCAGCTCGCCGAGCGTTTCGCCCAGCGGCTCGACGGCAAGAAGCTGGAGACCCACCGGCAAGTGGCCGAGCGGGCGGCCCAGTTGGAGATCGCCCGCCAGCACAAGATCGAGGAACGCCGCCGTCAGGACGAGGAGCGAGGCGGGCCGGGCAACATCCACGTGGAATCGGGAACCGGAGCGTGGCTGCGTCACCGGTACCGGCACATCATCGTGGACGAGGCACAGGATCTCGGACCCGCCCACTGGAAGATGCTGCGGGCCATGGTGCCCCAGGAGCCCGACGACCTCTTCCTCGTCGGTGACACGCACCAGAGGATCTACGACAACCAGGTCACCCTCGGAAGCCTGGGTGTCAACATCCGGGGGCGCTCGTCGAAACTGACGCTCAGCTACCGCACCACACGCGAGATCCTGGGCACGGCGATCGGAATCCTGGAGGGCACCGAGTTCGACGACCTCGACGGCAGCACCGAAGACCTCGCCGGATACCGGTCCGTACTGCACGGTGCACGCCCCTCGCTGCGGAGCGCGGACAGCTGGGACCAGGAGCTCGACCTCGTCGTGGAGCAGGTGCAGGCGTGGCACGACGTCCCGCGGGAGTCCGTCGCGGTCTGCGTGCCCACCAACGAGAAGGTCGACGAGGTGATGGCGCGGTTGAGTCGCCGCGGCATCACGTCCACCAAGATCACGGGTGACGGAGTGCGGGGAGCTGAGGGGGTGCACGTGGGCACCATGTACCTCTTCAAGGGCCTGGAGTTCCGGCGTATGATCATCGCCGGTGTCTCGGAGGGCCTCGTCCCCCGCACGGCCGTGGACGCCTGGGAACGGACGGACCGGCTGCGCCACCGGCGCGAACTCCAGCGGGCCCGCTCCCTGCTGTTCGTCGCGGCCACCAGGGCGAGGGACGCACTCACCATCTCCTGGAACGGCGAGCCCAGCCGGTTCCTCCGCCCCTTCGGAGCGAAGGCCCGCTGAGGAACCTCGGTGGCAGTGGTCCGAGGGGCAGCCGCAGGCGAAACTCTGATCACGGCCTGAGCCGGGGACTCCACTTCCCGGCCCCCGGCCGGGCGCGCGCTCCGGGGCGTCGTGACGACCCGGGACCCGTACGCCCGTTCGCGCGTGCGCCACAATGAGCCCACGAGGCGACGGGAACCAGGAAGCCGGTGCGAATCCGGCGCGGTCCCGCCACTGTGACCGGGTAGCGACCCTCCCGCACGCCACCGCCCGCTGACGCGGACGGGAAGGCGGAGGCGAGCGACGATCCGGGAGCCAGGAGACTGACCCGTCGCCGGTCTGCTGTCAGGGGCGAGGACACCCCGGAGAGGATCGATGTGACGACGCATGCCCGGACGGGGACGGGGCCACCGGCGGCGGGTACGGGACCGGCACCGGCACCGGCCGTGGGCCGACCGCCCGGAAGGCGCGGGGTGTTGGCCGCCGGGGGAGCGCTGGCGCTCGGCGGGGCGGGGCTGCTCACCGGCTGCGGCGGCGACACCAGGGACGGCGGCGGTGGCGACCGCTTCCGGGCGGCGTTCACCTCGGGCGGCTCGCAGGAGACCCTCGACCCGCACGTCGCGCCCAACTTCGTCGACCAGGCCCGCGCGAAGGCCCTCTACGACACGCTCGGCACGTACGCCGACGACATGTCCGTACGTCCGCGGCTGGCCCGTTCCTGGGAGAGCGACGCGTCGGGCACCCGGTGGCGGGTGCTGCTGCGCGAGGCGTCGTGGCACGACGGGAAGCCGGTGACCGCGAAGGACGTCCTCCACAGCTACCGGCGCGCCGCCGACCCGGAGACCGGCTCGCCCTCGCAGGTGCTGCTGTCGGCGATCGACTTCGACGCCAGCCGGGCGGACGGCGCGCGCTCCGTCGTACTGGTGCTGAAGGCGCCGAACTTCGCGTTCCCCACCGTCTTCGCGGGCCCCGGCACCGAGATCGTGCCGGACGGGACGACGGACTTCCGGAAGCCCGTCGGCTCCGGGCCCTTCACGTACGTCTCGTTCACCCCCGGCGGCACCGCCCGCTACCGCCGCTGGGCGGACCACTGGGACGGCGCCCCGCACGTCGCGGAGCTGGAGATCGTTCCCGCGAACGAGGAGTCGGCGCGGCTCAACGCGCTCCTCTCCGGCCAGGTGCACTACGCCGCCGACATGGCGGGCGCCTCCGTGGAACGGCTGCGGCAGGACGGCGCCACGCGCCTGCTGACCGCGGAACGGGCGACCGCGCAGCAACTCCTGCTGCGTACGGGCCGCGCGCCGTTCGACGACCCCCGGCTGATCCGCGCCGTACGGCTCGGCATCGACCGCGAGGCGCTGGTACGGATCGCGCTCGCCGGGCACGGCGAGCCGGGCGACGACCTGTTCGGGCTGGGCCTGCACGGCTACCCGGAAGGGCTCGCGCCCGAGGAGCGGGACGTGGACGAGGCGCGGCGGCTGGTGCGCGAGGCGGGCGCGGACGGGCTGCGGTTCACGGTGGAGACCAGCTCCGTGGACGCCGCGTGGGAGCCCGCCGCCGACCTGATGGCGCGGCAGCTCGCGGAGGTGGGGCTGCGGATGTCCGTCAACACCCGCGCCTCCAGCACGTACTTCAGCGAGATCCGCACGAAGGGCGTCGCCGCCTTCAACACCACCTCGACGCTGCCCGTCTCCGACTTCCTCCAGCAGCGGGTGCGCGGCGGCGCGGCGCGCAACCAGACGCAGTACGCCTCGGGGAGGTTCGACGCGCTCCTCGACCGGGCCCGTACCACCCGCGACGAGCGGGAGCGGCTCGGTCTGCTCGCGCGCGCCCAGCGGCTGGCGCGCGCCGAGTCGGGGCTGCTGGTCTGGGCGTTCTCCGACGCGAACGACGCGGTCGCCCGCTCCGTACGCGGCCTGCGCGCCGCGCCCCCCAACTCCCGCGACTGGGCCCGCTTCGACCGGGTCCGCGTCGGCTGAGGTGCGCGCGTACGTCGTGCGGCGCTGCCTGTTGGCGCTGCTCCAGTGCCTGGTGGTGCTCGTCGCCGTGTTCGTCGTGGGCACCCGGCTGCCCGGCGACACGGCGGACGTGCTCCGCGGTGAACTCGGCACGCCCGAACAGGTCGAGGCGCTGCGCGCCCGGCTGGGCCTCGACGAGCCCGCGCCCGCGCGCTTCGCGCACTGGCTCGGCCGTCTGTTCACCGGGGACCTCGGCACCTCCCTCACCACGGGCGTGCCCGTCGGGGACGACCTCGGCCGCCGCGCCGGGGTCACGTTGGCGCTGGGCGTGCCCGCGCTGCTGCTCGTCACCGTGCTGGCGCCGCTCGTGGGCACGGTGTCGGGCCTGCGCGAGGGCAGCCGCCCGGACCGGGCGTTGAACGCGGCCGCGCTGGTGCTGCACTCCGTACCGGAGTTCGTGCTCGGGCTGCTGCTCGTCGCGTCGCTGTCGCTGTGGGCGGGGCTGCTGCCCGCCACCGCCGTCGGCATGGAGCCGGGCGACCTGCTGGCGCGGCCCGCCGTACTGGTGCTGCCCGTCACCGTCCTCACCGCGCGCCACCTGTGCGACCTGGCCCGGCAGGTGCGGGCGGGCGTCGCCGCGCAGCGGCACGGCGCGGTCGCCGAGCACCTGCGGCTGCTCGGGCTGCGGGAACGTACGGTCGTGCTGCGCCACGTGCTGCCCGGCGCGCTGGGGGCGGCGGCGCAGCAGTACGCGCGCTGCGTGGAGGGGCTGCTCGGCGGCGCGGTGCTGGTGGAGGCGCTGTTCGGGCTGCGCGGCCTGGGCGACGGCTTCGTGGAGGCCGTGCAGAACCGGGACCTGCCGCTGGTGCAGACGTACGCGCTGCTGTTCGCCGGGACGGCCGTCGCGGTGAACCTGGTGGCGGACCTGGTCGCCCACCGGCTCGCGCCGCGCCGGGAGTTGACGGCGTGAGCGCGCCCGACGGGCCGTACGCGCCGCCCCGCGCGCGGCGCCCCCGCCTCCCGTGGGCCGCCCTGGTGCTGCTGGGCGTGCCGGTGCTCCTCGCCGTACTGGGGCCGCTGCTGTACGGGGGCGACCTCGCCCCGGCGGACGGCGCCCTGCCGTCGCGGCCGCCCGGCGGCCAACACCCTCTCGGCACGGACGTGTTGGGCCGCGACGTGCTGGGGCTCGTGCTCCGGGGCGGCGCGTCGGTGGTGGGCGGCGCCGTCGCGGCGCTCGCGGTGGGCATGGCCGTCGGGGTGCCGCTGGGGCTGCTCGCCGCCGGGCCGAGCCGCCGCCTGGACGAGGTCGTCATGCGTACCTCCGACGTCCTGCTCGCCTTCCCCGGCCTGCTGGTGCTGATGACGCTGGCCGCGACGGGCCACCGCGCGTGGGGCTGGCCGGTCGCGGTCGCCGGGCTGCTCCAGGTCCCGGCCGTCGCCCGGCTCGTACGGGGGGCCGCGCTCGCGCCCGGGGCCCGTACGGTCGTCGAGGCGTTGCGCATGCAGGGCCACGGCTGGGCGTACGTCCAACTGCGGCACCTGGTACGGGAGTCGGCCGGGCCGCTCGCCACGGACGCGGCCGGGCGCTTCACCACCGTGCTGTACCTGCTGGCGTCCGCCAACTTCCTCGGCCTCGGGCTGCCCGCGTCCTCCCCGGACTGGGCCGTGCTGGTCGAGCGCAACCGCGACGCCCTCTTCCTCCAGCCCGCGGCCGTCCTGGTGCCCGCCGGACTGCTGACGGCGCTGTGCGTGGGCGGCAACCTGCTGGTGGACCGGGCTCTCGCGCGCGGCAGGGGGCTCATGTGAAAGGGGAGTACGCGGGCGGCGCCGACGCCGTACCGCTGCTGGAGGTCGACGGGCTCTCGGCGCACGCCGCGTCGGCGGCGCGTCCGCTGCTCGACGGGGTCGGGCTGACCGTACGGCCGTACGGCGTCGTGGCCGTCGTCGGGCCGTCCGGCAGCGGCAAGACCACGCTCGGGCTCGCCGCGCTCGGGGCGTCGCGCGCCGGGGTGCGGCTGGCCGGGCGCGTACGTCTGCACGGCGCGGACCTGCTGGCCCTCGCGCCGCCCGCGCGCCGCGCGGCGCGGGCGGGCCGCGCCGCCCATCTGCCGCAGCACCCGGAGTCGGTGCTCGACCCGGTGCGCCGGGTGGACGGCGTGCTCGCGGAGCTGGCCGGGCTGGCGGGGGCGACCGGTGCGGCGGGTCGCGGCCGCGCCGCGCGCCGGGCCGCCGCCGCGGCGGCCCTCACCGCCGCCGGGCTCGACCCGGCGGCGGTACGGCGGCGCTTCCCGCACCAGCTGTCCGGCGGCCAGCAGCAGCGGGTGGCGCTGGCCTCCGCGCTGGTGACGGGCGCGCGGCTGCTCGTCCTGGACGAGCCCACGAGCGGCCTGGACCCGGACCTCGCGCGCGCCCTCGGCCGTACGCTCCGGGCGCTCGCGGACGACGGCGCGGGCGTCCTGCTGCTCAGCCACGACCTGCCGACGGTGCGCGCCGTCGCGGACCGGGTCGTGGTGCTGGCGGACGGGCGGGCGGTGGACGCGGGCGGTACGGCCGAGGTGCTGGGCGCCGGTACGGCCGGGGGCGCGCCCGCCGCCGTACGCCACCGGACCACGCGGGAACTGCTCGCGGCGGAGCGGCGTACGGCGGCGGGCGGCGCGGCTCGTACGGCGGCGGGCGGCGCGGCTCGTACGGCGGCGGGCCCGGTGGCGGGCGCGCCTCGGCCCGAAGGCGGCACGGCGGCGCGGGTCACGACGGAGGGGGTGACGGCGGTGGGGGTGGCCGTACGCCGCCGGTCCGCCGTACCGCTCGCCGGGCCGGTGACGTTGGCGTTCCCGCCCGGCAGCCGCACCGCGCTGCTCGGCCCGTCCGGCGCGGGCAAGACGACGTTCGCCCGCGTACTGGCCGGGCTGACCGCGCCCACCTCGGGCGAGGTGCGCGAGAACGGGGTGCCGCTGCCCGTCCGCGTCCACCGCCGTCGCGCGACGCAGCGCCGAGCCGTGCAGTACGTGCACCAGAACAGCGCCGACTCCTTCGAGACGCACCGTCCGCTGCTGCCTCAACTCGCGCACACCGCACGTCTGTTGCGCGGCCTCACCCCGGACGCGGCAACCGCCGAGGCGCTCGCGGCGGCGGAGGCGCTCGGCCTCGACGCCGCGCAACTCGCCCGCACCCCGGACCGGTTGTCCGGCGGCCAGCTCCAACGCTGCGCCCTGGTCCGGGCGTTGACGGCGCGTCCCGCGCTGCTGGTGTGCGACGAGGTGACGTCCGCGCTGGACACCGCCGCGCGGGAACGCGTACTCGGCGCGCTGCCCGGCCTGTTGGCCCCGGCGGCGACGGCCCTGCTCCTCGTCAGCCACGACGTGCCCGCCGTACGGGCCGTCGCGCAGGAGGCGGTGGTGTTCGCGGACGGGCGGTGCGTACGGCGGGGCCCGGTGGCCGAGGTGCTGCCCCCGGACATCGGCTAGACGCTGCTCGGCAGCACCGGGAGCGCCGCCAGCCTGCGGTGCAGGTAGCCGCCGCCCCACGTGAGGTCCGACAGCGGGAGGGCGGGCGTGAGACCGGGCCAGCGGGTGAGGAGCGCGGTCAGGGCGAGGGTCAGCTCCAGCCGGGCGAGGGCCGAGCCGGGGCAGTAGTGCGGGCCGAGACCGAAGGTCAGGTGCCGTCCGGCGGTGGCCCGTCCCGGATCGAGGGTGCCCGGGTCGGCGTGGTGGCGCGGGTCGTGGTTGGCGGCTGCGACGGACAGCAGCACGCCGCTGCCCCGGGGGATCACCGTGTCCCCGAACCGTACGTCCGCCAGCGCCACCCGCTTCGTGCTGAACGGGCCGGGGGTGTCCCAGCGCAGCAGCTCGTCCACCGCGCCCGCGACCCGCTCGGGGTCCTCGCGCAGGGACCGCTGCACCTCGGGGTGCTCCAGCAGCGCCACTGTGCTCATGCCGATCGCCTGCACGGTGCTGTCGAACCCGGCCAGCAGCAGCATCGCCAGCAGCGAGGCCACCTCGTCCTCCGCGGCGCCGCCCTGCTCGTGCCAGGCGGCGAGCGTGCGGGACACCACGTCGTCGCCGGGCGCCGCCGTGCGGCGGGCCATCTCCCCGCGGACGAACGCGTCGATGCGGGCGACGCTCGCCTCGACGGCGGCGGGCGTGTACCGGCCCTTGTCCGCGAGGCACGCCACCGGCTCGTACAGGGCGGCCCGTTCCTCCTCCCGTACGCCGAAGATCTCGCACAGCGACCGGAACGCGAGCGGCCGGGCGAAGGACTCCATCAGCTCCACCGGCCCGTCGCCGCGCGCCGCGTCGGCCGCGTCGAGGAGGTCGCGGGCGGCGGTCGCGATGCGCTCCCGGTAGGCGCCCATGCGCGCGGGGCTGAGGGCGGGGGCGGCGAGGCGGCGGATACGGGTGTGGTCCGGCGGGTCGTAGTTGACCAGCGTGACGTCGAGGGCGCGCCGCCGTACCTCCGGGTCGGGCGTACGGCCGCCGCTCAGCGACAGGCGCGGGTCGAGGAAACCGGCCCGTACGTCGTCCGCGCGCGTCACCAGCCAGGCCGGGCGGCCGGACGGCGTCCGTACCCGCGTCACCGGGCAGGTCTCGCGCAGCTCCGTGAGGATCTCGCCCGGCCGGGCCAGGAACGCGGCCCCCAGCGGCTCCGGCAGCGGTTCGGGGGCCGTGCCCCCTCCCGTGCCCGGCCCCGCTCCCGTACGTGGTTCCGGCCGCCGTACCGGGCAGCCCGGCGCGGCGGTGGCGGCGTCCGGCGGGGGTGCGGCGGCGGTCTCGGTGTCCATGCGCGGGCGTCCTCTCGCGGTCGCGTGGCGTGCGGCGGCCACCGTAGGAACGGGCGGTTGCCCGCCAGTTCGGGACCGGTCCGGTTTCGGTATGCGAGCGCCGCCGCCCGATGCCGCCCACCTGCCACCGGTCCACCAGCCGCCCGGCACGCCCCCGTACGCCCGCCGCACCGCTCCCGCCCACCGCCGCACGTCCCCGTACGACCCCCGCACACCGTCCCGACCTGCGGTCTTCACCGGGTGACAACCGGTGCCGAACCGGTGCCGAACCCGGCGCTCCTAACTTCTGGCCCGTCGGCGCCAAGCCGCCACCGTCGTCCCATCGCCCGTCGTATGGAGGACCAGCATGGCTGAGAACACCGAGCCCACCGAGGAGACCCCCGAGGTCGTCGCCCACTCCGCGTCCAGCGTCGCGTGGTGCGGCGTGCACCAGGAGGCGGTCGACGAGCCCGAGGTCGTCGCCCACTCCGAGGAGGGCGAGGACACCCCCTGGTGCGGCGTGCACCAGGAGCACAGCGTCTGATCCGGTCTCCGTGCCGGTCCTCCCCGTCCGCGGCGGCGTACGCGCCGCCGCGGCCGGGGGCCCGGGGCGTTCCCGCCCCAACGTTCCGCCCGCCGTCCTTCCCGGCGCAGTCCGTCCCCGCCACCGCCCCGACCCGGAGGTCGTCGTGTCCGGTACGCATTCCGTTGCCCTTCCCACCGCGGGGGCCCGCCTGATCCGTGCCGACAGGGGGTGGTGGTTCCTGGGCGGCGGCGGCTACGCGCGGATGAAGCCCGGCCAGGTCGAGTCGGACGGCACGCTGCGCCCGTCGGCCGAGCGCTACCTGCGGGAGGCCGGGCTGTACGACGTACGGCCCTACAACTCGTACTCCCTCACCGTGCTCACCAGCACGGACTGCAACCTCGGCTGCGGCTACTGCTTCCAGAACACCGCGCAGGACCCGAAGGGCGGCGCCCGGCCGCCGCGGATCAAGCACGCGCGGCTGACGCACGAGGCCATCGACCAGGTCATGGAGTTCACCCGCGAGCGGATGGCCGCCGCGGAGATGGACCGCCTCGCGCTGCTCCTCTTCGGCGGCGAACCGCTGCTCAACCCGAAGGGCTGCCGCGAACTCCTCACCCGCGCGGGTGAATTGGGGCAGCTGACCGCCTCGATGACGTCCAACGGCGTGCTGTTGACGCCGCTGATCGCCAAGGAGCTGAACGCCGCCGGGCTCAGCTCGGTGCAGGTCACCTTCGACGGCGACCGCGCCGACCACGACACCATCCGCATCAGGCGCTCCGGCGGCGGCACCTTCGACGTGATCATCTCCAACATCGCGCGCGCCATCGAGACGACGTCGCTGCGCTGGATGCTGCGCGTCAACGTCTCGCACCTCAACCAGCCCGGCATGGACGGCCTGTTGGAGCGCCTCGGCGAGAAGCTGGACCCGTCGCGCTGCGGCCTCCACTTCGCCCGCGTCGGCGACGTCGGCGTCGGCTACGCGAACAACCTGATGCACGAGGACGGCCTCGTCTCCGACTTCGTACGCTGGCACGCCCGCGCCCTCGAACTGGGCTTCTCCGTCGCCCGCCCCCGCGCCCACGTCCCCTGCCAGGCCTGCTCGTTCGCGGACGGCCGGTACGGCGCCGTCGTCAACGCCGACGGTGTGCTGGCGAGTTGCTGGGAGACGGCGGGCAAGCCCGGCATGGAGGTCGGGACCGTCGCGGACGGCTACCTCGGCGCCGAGGAGACCGAGGGCCGCTGGGTCAGCTGCCACGACCACTACCAGTACGACGAGGAGGCCGCGGTCCGCGCCTCGTTCCAGGACCGGGTCGACGCGGGCGTCCTGGACTGCCTGAACGCCGTGGGGCGGCTGGGATGAGAGCCGCCGGCGTCCTGCGGACCAACGCCGACTTCCGCCGCTTCTGGCTCAGCACGACGCTGTCCACGCTCGGTTCGCAGCTGTCGTTGCTGGCGTTCCCGCTGCTGGTGCTCTCCATCGGGGGCAGCGCGGCACAGGCCGGTACGGTCGCGACCTGCTCGCTGGTGACCCGTACGGTGCTGCGGCTCCCGGCCGGGCACCTCGCGGACCGCGTCGACCGGCGGATGATCATGGTCGGCGCGGATCTGGTCCGCTTCACCGCGCTGGCCAGCATCCCGCTGGTCGCCGCGGTGGACGAGCTGGGGCAGGCGCAGCTCCTGTGCGTCGCGGTGATCGAGGGGGCGGCCACCGCGGTGTTCGCGCCCGCGGCCACCATCGCCGTACGCGACGTGGTGCCGGAGAAGGACCTGACCGACGCGTTGAGCCGCAACCAGGCGGCGGTGGCGTCGAGTTCGCTGATCGGACCGTTCCTCGGGGGCTGGCTGTTCACGCTCGACCCGATCCTGCCGTTCGCGGTGGACGCGGGCACGTACGCGGTCTCCGCCGTACTGCTGCTGCGCATCGCCCGGCGGCAGCCCGAGGAGGCCGTCGGCGCCGAACGCGACAACCGGCTCACCGCCGGGCTGCGCTGGCTCGGCGGGCAGCGCGCGCTGCTCGCCGCGCTGGTCTTCGCCGCGGGCATCAACGTCGTCTCGGCGGCGGCGCAGACCACCATGGTGGTCTCGCTGCGCCAGAGCGGCGCCAGCGGCGCCGCGATCGGCGCGGTGATGGGCTGCGCGGGAGTCGGCGCGCTGCTCGGCGCGGCGGCGGCGGCGCGGCTGATCAAACGGATACCGGCGTCCCGGCTGTTCCTGCTCATCGGCTTCGTCTGGGCGCTCGGGCTGGCCGTCTTCTCCCGCACCGACGACCCGTGGCTGATCGGCCCGGTCCTGGTCGTCATCGTCTTCTTCAGCCCGCCCGCCGGGATCGTGGTGGGCCGCGCCACGCTGGTGCTCGCGCCGCGCGACCTGCTCGGCCGGGTCAGTACGGCCACGGGGCTGATGATGGCCGGACTCGCCTCCCTCGGCCCGGTCCTGGCCGGTTCGTTCGTCGACCGGCTCGGGGCGAGCAGCACCTGGCTGGCCCTGGCCGGCACCGCCGCGGTCGTCACCCTGCTGTCCGCGGTGCCGCTGCTGCGGGAGACCTCGCTCGACGACGACGGCACGGGCGGCGACGCGGGCGACGCGGACGCGGGCGGCTCGGCCGCCGACCGCCGCGCCGCTCCCGAGGCGGTCGGGCCGGTCGAGGCGCGCCCCCTCCGGGCCGCCGACGCCGAGCCGGAAGTCGTGCTGCACGCCGACGACGCGCGGCGGGCCGGGGACGTACGGGCGCCGGACGGCGTACGGGACGCGGACCGCGCGCCGGACGCCGCTCCCACCGACCCCCCGCCGGAACCGCGCGACGCCCGCTGACCCGCGCCCACCCCGCAGCGACCGAACGCCCTCCCTGGAGCGCCGCGATGACCGTGTCCCCGCCCCGCGACGCCGCGCCCGCGCAGGCCCGGCGCGGCTACCCGCCCGCTCCCCGCAGCGGCCCGGTGGAGGTGCTCCACGGGCGGCCCGTCGCGGACCCGTACCGCTGGCTGGAGGACCCGGACACCCCGGCGACCGCCGCCTGGCGCGCGGCCCAGGACCGGGTGTTCGCCGCCGAACGGGCGTCCTGGCCGCGCCTGGACGAGCTGCGCGGATGGCTCGCGGAACGGCTCGCGGGCGGCGGCGCGAGCCCGCCCGCGCCGCGCGGGGAACGGGAGTTCCACCTGCTGCGGGAGCCGGGCCGCGACCTGTCGGTGCTCGCCGTACGCGAGGGCGGCCGTACGCGCGTCCTCCTCGACCCGCTCGCCGCCGACCCGTCCGGCACGACCGTGATCGACGCGTGGGAACCGTCCTGGGAGGGCACGCGCGTCGCCGTCCAGACCTCCTCGGGCGGCACCGAACGGTCGCTGCTGCGCGTCCTCGACGTGGCGACCGGCGCCGTGCTGGACGGCCCGGTGGACCGGGTGCGCCGCTCGCCCGTGGCGTGGCTGCCGGGCGGCCGCCACTTCTACTACGTGCGGCGGCTCCCGTACGGCGGGACCGGGACCGGGACCGGGACCGAGCGCGGCGCGGCCCGGCGCGTCCTGCTGCGCGAGGTCGGCACCCCGGCCGACCGGGACGTGGAGGTGTTCGGCGCAGGGCGCCCCGCGACCCAGTACTACACGGTGGCCACCGCACCCGACGGGCGGCTGCTCGTCGTCGGCGCCAGCGAGGGGACCGAGCCCCGCACCGAGCTGTGGACCGCCGACCTGACGGCGTGCCCGCCGGACCGGCCCCGCCTGCGCCCGTTCGGCGGGCACGCCGACGGCCGTACCGCCGTACGCCTCCGCGCGGGCGGCGGCCCGCTGCTGCTGCGCACCACCGCGGGCGCGCCGCGCGGCCGGATCGCCGTGGCCGACCCGTACGAACCGGCCGACGCGTCCGAACCGGCCGAACCGGCCGACCCCGGCGCGGCTTCGGACGCGGCCCCGGACGGCTGGCGGACCCTCGTCCCGGAGGAGCCCGGCACGGTCCTCCAGGACGTCGCGGTGCTGGACGGCCCGGAGCTGCCGCGCCCGCTGCTGGCGGTCGTACGGACCCGGCACGCCGTCTGCGAACTGGCGCTGCGCGACGCCCTCACCGGCGCCCCGGCGGGCACCGTCCCGCTGCCCGGGCAGGGGACCGTCACCGGGCTGACGGCCCGTCCGGAGCCGGGCCACGAGGCGTGGTTCGCGTACACCGACCACGTCACGCCCACCACCGTCCTGCACTACGACGCCCGCACCGGCCGCCTGCGGCCGTGGGCCGGTGCCCCGCCCGCCGTGCCCGGCACGGACGGCGTCGCCGTCACCCAGGAGGTGGCGCGCGCCGGGGACGGCACGCCGGTCCGGCTGTTCGTGCTGTCGCCCACCGGCCGTCCGGACCGGCCGCGCCCGACCGTGCTCACCGGCTACGGCGGCTTCGGCGCCGCCATGACCCCCGGCTTCACCCCGCAGGCCCTGCCGTGGGTGCGGGCGGGCGGCGTGTACGCGGTGGCCTGCGTACGCGGCGGGGGAGAGGAGGGCGCCGAGTGGCACCGGGCGGGGGCGGGCGCCCACAAGGCCGTGTCGTTCGGGGACTTCGAGGCCGCCGCCGACCACCTGCTGCGCGACGGCTGGGCGGCGCCGGGACGCCTCGGCGTGCTCGGCAGCTCCGGCGGCGGGCTGCTGGCGGGGGCGGCGCTGACCCGCCGCCCGGAGGCGTACGCGGCCGTGGTGTGCGCCGCGCCGCTGCTCGACATGGTGCGCTACGAGCTGTCCGGGATGGGCCCGAGCTGGCGCGACGAGTACGGCAGCGCCGCCGACCCGGACGACCTGGCGCGGCTGCTGGGCTACTCCCCGTACCACCGGGTCCGCGCGGGCGCCCGCTACCCGGCGGTGCTGCTCGCCGTCTTCGACGGCGACTCCCGCGTCGACCCGCTGCACGCCCGGAAGATGTGCGCCGCGCTCCAGTGGGCGGGCCCGGACGGCGCGCCCGTCGTGCTGCGCGCCGAGAGCGGCGTCGGGCACGGCGCCCGCGGCGCCGCGCGCAGCGCCGGGCTGTACGCGGACGTGATGGCGTTCTTCGCCCGCCACCTGGGCCTCGACCCGGGCCCCGGGCTCCGTACGGGCGCCGACCCGGGTCGACCGGACCTCCGTACGACGAAGGGCTGACCGCGATGAAGGTGCTGCTGTGCCCGCTGGGCGACCCGGGCTACCTCTACCCGGCGCTCGCCGTCGGCCGTGAGCTGCGCCGCCGGTCGCACGACGTCCGGGTGTTGACCGGTACGGGCGGCGCGCCCGCGGTGGCCGCGGCGGGCCTGGACGCGTCGGTGACCGCCGACGCCACCGCGCTGTCGGTGTCGCACTGGACGGTGCGCGGGGAGGCCCAGTACGCCGAAGTGGCCGCGGAGGCACGGCGGTCGCGGCCCGACGTGCTGCTCACCTCGGTGCTGTGCCACGGCGCGCTGGTCGCGGCCGAGGCCGCGGGCGTGCCCGTGGTGGTCCTCGGTCTGGCGGCGCACCTGTGGCCGTACCGGGACGGGCCGGAGGCGCCGGACGCGCGGAGCCGCACCTGGCGGCTGACCGAGACGCTGAAGCACCACGCGGCCGTGCGCGACGCCGCCGGGCTCGCCCCCCGGCCCGGGCGGGCGCCGGACGCGCCGCTGCTGGGCGACGCGTTCCTGCTGCGCGGCCACCCGCTGCTGGAGGTGTCGGGCGCCGAACTCCCGCCGTCCGTACGGCACGTGGGCCCCTGCTGGTGGGAGCCGGACGCGCCGCCGGAGGCCGCCCCGCCGGAGCCGCTCCCGGACGACCGGCCGCTGGCGTACGTCCACCTCGGCCGTACCTTCGGCGGCGGCAGCCTCTGGCCGCGCCTCAACGCGGCGTTCACCGGGGGCACCCACCGGGGCGTCGTCGAACTGGGCCGCTCCGCACCGGCCGAGGCCGACCCGGGCGCCGACCTCGTCGTCGGGCGGCGGCCCTGGATGGGGCCGCTGCTCGCCCGCGCCGAGGTCGTCCTCACCAACGCGACGTCCGCCCCCGTACTGGGCGCCCTGCTGTACGGCCACCCGCTGCTCGTCGCCCCCAACGGCTCCGAGCAGCAGGTCCTCGCCGCCGCCTGCCTGCGCGCCGGGGTCGCCCGGCGGCTGCCCGAACCGGACGCCGGGGACGGCGCGTTGCGCGCGGCCGTCACGGCGGCGGCGGGCGACGCGGCGCTGCGGGCGCGGGCGGCGGAGGTCGGCGGTCTGCTCGCCGACGGCAAGAGCGAGGCCCGCGCCGCCGACGCGGTGGAGACCGCCGCCCGCTGACCCGTACGCAGCACGCCCCGACGGGCCGGTCGCCACCCCGGCGACCGGCCCGTCCTCGTACCGTCTCCCGCTCCGGGTCAGCCCCGGGGCGGCGCCCCCTCCAGCACGTCCCGCAGCGCCGACACCAGCTCCAGGCTCCGCGCCCGTACGGCGGCCGGAGCCGGTTCCTCGCGCCGCTCCGTGACGACCGCGAGGGCCGCCGCGGCCTGGCGGGCGAAGAGGGCCAGCAGGTCCAGTTCGGAGAGGCTGGAACGGGACTGCTCGGCCGGGTCCAGCACCTCCAGCACCCCCAGCACCCGGTCGTGGTGGGCGAGGGGCGCCGCCATCAGCGCGTCCGGCACGTAACCGGTGTCCTCCGCCACGTCCTTGGCGAACATCCCCTGCTCCCGCAGGTCGTCCGCGACCATCGGCTCGCCGGAGACGAGCACCCAGCCCGCCAGGCCGCGCCCCGCCGGGAAGCGGGACCCCACCAGGAACTCCTCGCCCTCCCCGGAGACCGCCTGGAAGACCAGCTCCCCGGCGGCCTCGTCGTGCAGCAGCACGGAGCTGGCGGCGGCCCCGAAGATGGCCCGCGCCGTCTCCACGACGGACTGGAGCAGTTCGCGTTCGGCGCTGCCGGGCCGGGTCGCGGGGGCCGTACTGGCCGCGGGTACGAGGCCGTGGGTCTGGCTCATGATTCACCTCGGGTTCCTGGGTCGCCGATGGTCACGTTCGCGGCGGAGAGGTAGAGCGCGTGCTTGATCTGGAACGGCGTCAGCTTCGGGTGGCTGCCGAGCAGGCGGGCGCACATCCCCGCGATGAACGGGGTGGCGAAGCTGTTCCCGGTCGTACGGATGGTCTTGCCGCCGGTCCACGCCACCCGCACGTTCTGGCCGGGGGCGAAGAACTCCACCGGCGGGGCCGGGTTGTAGAGGAAGAGGCCGGGGTCGTCCTCGCGGTGCGTGCCGACGGAGACGACCGACGAGAACCGCCAGGGGAAGCTCTCCACCGGTGTGTTGTGCGCGGACGCCACCAGCGTCGTACCGGTGAAGAACGCCTGGTCCGCGAGGGCCCGCAGGGACTCCAGGAACTTCGGACGGGTCGTGGACAGGCTCAGGTTGACCACGTCGAAGCCCTGGTCGACGGCCCAGCGCAGCCCGGTCAGGAGCGCGTCGCCGGTGCCGGTGAAGCCCTCCCCGAGGACCCGCACGCTGTACAGCGAGCAGCCCGGCGCCACCCGCCGTACGATCCCCGCGCACGCCGTGCCGTGGCCGCAGCCGTCGCCCTCGCCGTCGGGCAGCGGGCCGCTGTCCACGACGTGGGGGGCGCCGTCGGCGTCCGCGGTCACCTCGTACGAGCCCTGGAGCGGGCCGACCACCGGGTGCCCGGACTCCACGCCCGTGTCCACCACGCAGACCCGTACGCCCGTGCCGTCCGACCAGGCCCACGGGTCGGCCGGGACCTCCGGCACGGTGTCGGCCGTCAGGGTCAGTTCGTCGGGGGTGCGGTCGCGCAGGCTCCAGGTGAGCCCTCCTGCCGTCCCGGCCGTCATGGTGTCCCGCCTTTCCGCGCGTCCGTCGGACCGGTCTCCCGGCCCTCCGCCACGCTGCTCCCCGCCGCTCGCCCCGCCGGTCCGTCGACCGCGGTCCCGTCCCGTGCCGTCCCGTTCTCCGGCGTCCCGGCCGCCGCGGCGCTGTCCGCGGCGAACGCCGTCGCGCGGTCCGCGCCCAGCCGGTGCCCTTTCGCCGTGAAGTGCCGCAGCGCCGTACGGGCCTCGCGCGCCGCCTCGCCGGGCAGGCCCAGCGTGCGCAGCGTCCGCGCGAGGTCCAGGGCGGCGGTGCCGCGTACGACCGGCGAGTCCGTGTCGCCCGCGACGGCGGTGGCCCGTACGGCGCGGGCGCGCGCCTCGTCCGCCCGCCCGGCGAGCGCCAGGGCGCGGGCCCGCAGCCCGTGCGCGTCGGCGGACTCGGCGGGCGGCAGGTCCGCGTCCGCCGGGTCCGGCAGGGCCAGCGCCTCCGCCGGGTCGCCGCCGTCCAGCAGGGTCCGCGCCCGGTCCCGGGCGATGCCCGGGAGGGCGCCCTCGGCGCCGAGTTCGCGCCCCGCCCGCGCGGCCTCCGCGAGCAGCCCGAGGCGGCGTTCGGGCGTGCCCGCGAGGGCCTCGACCTCCGCCGCGAACAGCGGGATGAAGAGCGCGCCCTCCGCGTAGCCCAGCCCGTCGGCCAGCCGTTCCGCCTCCGCCAGCCGCTCCCGCGCCTCCGCGTACCGGCCCCGGAGCGCCAGCAGCACGGCCAACGGGCAGGTCAGCGTGGCCCGTACGGTCGGCCGCCCCGCGCCGTGCGCGGCCAGCAGCTCCGCGCAGCGCGCCACGGCGTCCGCGACGGGTGTCGGGCCGCGCCACAGGGAGATCCCGGCGGCGCCGAGGGCGAGGGCGCGTTCCGGCTCGGCGTCCGCCCGGTCGGCGTGCTCCAACGCCCGGCGCAGCAGCGCCTCGGCCTCCGCGTGGCGGCCGCGCCGCTGGCGGTCCTGGGCGAGGCGCACGCAGGCGCGGGCGACGCCCCGGTCGTCGCCCGCCGCCTCGAACAGCGGCAACGCGGTCGCGGCGACCTCGGCGGCGGAGCCGTGCCGGGGGTCGAGCGCGGTGAGCGCGAGCCGGGCGTGCGCGGAGCCGTACCGGTCGCCGGCGCGTTCCGCGTCGGCCAGCGCCCCGGCCAACAGCTCGCGCCCGCGCGCCGGTTCGCCGCGCGCGACCTTGGTCTCGCCGAGGCCCCGGGCGGCCTCGGCGGCGGCCGGTTCGCCGGGCGCGGCCAGGTCGAGGGCCTGGCCGAGCAGGTCGTCGGCCCACGGCAGGTCGGAACGGGCCAGGGCGGCCGTACCGGCGCGGGCGAGCAGCGCGGCGGCCCGGGCCCGCAGCGCGTCGGTGTCGCCGTCGTGGGTGCCCAGTTCGGCGCGCAGCCGGTGGGCGCGCGCGAGGTGGTTGCCGACGGCGGCGTCCGCGCCCGCGTGACGGCCGAGGACGCGGGCGGCGTCCTCGTGGTGCCGGGCGCGCACCTTCTTGGCCATCCCCCGGTACGCGGTCTCCTGCACCAGGCCGCTGCCGAACCGGAGTTCGGCCCCGGCGACCGGGCCGCGCCCGCCCGTCTCGATCAGCCGCCGCCGTACCAGCCCGCGCAGCGTCGCGGCGGACTCGCCCGGCACGCCGGGTACGGCGCCGTCGCCGGGACCGGCGGCCAGCTCCGTGAGGTCCGTACGGCGGAACTCGCGGCCCAGTACGGCGGCGAGCTGGAGCAGGGCGCGTTCCTCGGGCGGCAGCGCGTCGATACGGGCGCCGAGCAGCGCGTGCACGGTCACCGGCAGGTCGTCGTCGCCCTCGGCGGCCAGCGCCGTGAGGTGCTCCAGGTAGAGGGGGTTGCCCTCGGCGCGGTCCAGCGCGCCCTCCAGCACCCCGTGCCGGTGGGCCGCCACCTCGACGAGCCCGCCGGCGAGTTCGGCGGACTCCTCCCGGGTCAGCGGGGTGAGCATCAGGGAGGCGGCGCGCATCCGGCCGCTGCCCCAGCCGGGGCGGGTCTCCAGCAGCTCGGGGCGGGCGGCGCACACCAGGGCCACGGGGGCGCGGTCGAGTTCGTCGAGCAGCCGGGCGGCCATGTCGAGCAGCGGTTCGGCGGCCCAGTGGCAGTCGTCCAGGACGAGCACCACGGGCCGTTCCCGGGACAGGCCGTCCAGCAGGCAGGCCAGGGCCATCACGGTGTCGTCCGTGGAGGGGCTGGGCGTGCCGTCCGCGAGCAGCCCGGAACGCAGCAGCCGCAGCGCCTGGTCGGCCTCGGCGCGTTCCGCGCCGGGCAGCCCGGCGAGCCCGGCGTCCTCCCCGACGGTGTCGAGGATGTGCCGTACGGCCTCCGCGAGCGGCGCGAGGGTGCCGGTCTCGCCGTACGGGCGGCAGCGGCCCGCGCCGTACGCCGGGCAGTCCCGCAGCCACTCGCGCAGCAGCCGGGTCTTGCCGAGCCCGGCCTCGCCGTAGACGGTCACCAGGTACGACGCCGGGTCGGCCGCCAACTTGCCGAGCAGCAGGCGGAGTTCGGCGAGTTCCTGGGAGCGGCCGACGAACGGGGTGTCGAAGCGGCGCATGCGCTCCGGGTCGTCCTCGTGGAGGCCGAGCAGACGGCGCGCCGGGAGGGCGGCGGCGACGCCCTTGAGCGCCAGCGAACCGGCGGGCTCCGTGACGGCGGACGGGCCCGCCGCGTCCGCCGTGTCGGGCCCGATCAGGACCTCGCCCGCCCCGGCGTGCTGCTCCAGCCGGGCGGCGATGTTCACCACCTCGCCGGAGACCAGGGCCTGCCGCGCGGCGGGGTCGATGCCCGCCACGACCTCGCCGGTGTTGACGCCGATGCGGACGGCGAGCCGTACGCCGTGCTCCCGTTCCAGGTCGGCGTTGAGCACGTCGAGGCCGGTGACCATGGCGTGGGCGGCGGCCAGGGCGCGGCGCGCGTCGTCCTCGTGGCGCGCGGGTACGCCGAAGACGGCCATCACGGCGTCACCGATGAACTTCTCGACGGTGCCGCCGTGTTCCTCGATACGGGCGCGCATCAGCGCGAAGTACCGCAGCGTGACGGTCCGCAGCGTCTCCGGGTCGAGCCGCCCGGACAGCGCGGTGGAGCCGACGAGGTCGCAGAAGACGACGGTCACCACACGGCGTTCCTCGACGGCCGCCGTGTCCGCCGCGGCCTCGCAGGCGGCGCCGCAGCGGGGGCAGAACGCGGCGCCGTCGGGCGGCGGTTCGGGGCAGCGGGGGCACCGCACCGGGGCGGGGGCGGTCATCAGAACAGCGCTCCGCCCGCGATCTCGCCGTGCGCCTGCACCTCGGGCTCGGCCGCGTCCAGGCGTTCCTTGAGACCGAGCAGCAGCGTCAGTTCCTCGGCGCTCAGCCCCTGGAGCACCGCGCGCTGCTCGGGCGACAGGGAGTGCAGCGGGAAACCGGCGTCCTCCAGCGCGTGGAGCGGGCCGAGGGCGTGCGCGTGGTCACTCATGGGGGGTCTCCTGAACGGTTGGGGCCTCGGCGATCCGGTCGAACAGCTCGGCGAGCGCGGTGACCGTGTGCAGCGCGCTGACGGCGACCAGGGAGCGCTGGGCGGCGTCCAGCGGGAGCGTGCCGAGCAGCCGTGCCAGGTCGGCGCTGTGCCCGCCGTCGAGATCGGCGTGCAGCCGTACGGTCTCGAACGCGGCGGGCGGCAGCCCCGTGCGCCGCGCCAGCAGCCCGGCGAGGCCGGGGGCGGGGGCGTTGCCCTCCAGCACGGTCACGTAGCCGAGGAGGGCCACGGGGTGGGCGTACTCGATCCAGTAGTGCTGCGCGCCGACGAGCGCGGCGACCGCCGGGGGCGGGGTGGAGCCGGTCAGTTCCCCGGGCGGCCAGCCGGCGGCCTCGGCGTCGGACAGCAGCCAGTCGTCGTGGCCGCGTTCCTCCTCGGCGTGCGCCCGCAGGTACGCGGCGAGGGGCGCCGCCACCGGGTCGCCGGTGCGTTCCCCGCAGCGGTCGGCGGCCCGTTCCAGCAGCGGGACGGAGGCGCGGATGACCTGGTGCATGGCGCGCAGGTAGTGCCGGTAGCGGCCGGTGAGGCCGTCGTCGTCGCGCCACACGCGGGCGGCGGCGGTGCGCAGCACGGGCCGTACGAGGGCGAGTTGGAGGCCGAGGGCGGTGGCGTCGGTGGGCTCGGGGGCCGTGGGGGTGTGCGTCGGAACACTCATGCCGTGGCCTCCCGGGGGGCGCGTACGGCGCCGTCGCCGTCACGGCCACCGCCGCCGAGCAGCACCAGCGGCGCGTACGGGGCGCTGCCGTACCGCCGCAGCAGCACCGCCGCCCCCGCCTCGCGCTGGAGCCGCGCGCCGAGGGCGTCCACGGCCCCGGCCGCCGGGCGGGAGCCGGTCCGTACGGCGGCGGCCAGGTCGTCCCCGGCCAGACCGCGGCAGTCCGCGCACGAGGTGGTGCCGGAGGTGCGCAGGGCGCGCAGCACGGGGGAGTCCTGGCAGCGCCGCCGTACGTCCGGCCAGCCGTCCTCGGCGACGTGCCCGAGGCGCAGGTGCTCCGGTACGGGGCGGGTGTCGACCACGCGCTGGTTGCAGCAGGCGACCACCGTGCCGTCGAAGGCGACGACCGGCCAGGCGGCCATGGCGCAGGGCGAGGGCGCGGCGTCGGCCGCCGGAGTCCCGTCCGCCGCCGGAACGCCGTCCGCCGAAGTCCCGTCCCTCGTACCGCCGTTCAGCCCGCCGACGTTCGACACGGTGCCCGCGCCCGCCCAGGCGGCCGCCCGTCCAACGGGCCGCACGTGGTTCACGAGCATGGCCACCCGGTCCGCGAACTCGGCGCGCACGGCCGCCGTGATTTCCGCCAGATAGGGGTCGTCCACGGAATTCCCCGTGAGATGGAAACTCACGTCGATTCCGCTGTCCTCGAGGATGTGTACGGCGCGGAAAACATCGGCCCGCGGTATTTCCCGTTCGTGGAAGACGTCGAGGCTCGCGGAGAAATGCGCGACGTGCCGCAACGCCCGTAGGACGCGGTCGGGGACCCGGCCCCCGGACGCGAAGAACATGCCGCTGAGCACCGCCGTACGCGTCCCGGCCGCCGTCGCGCGCTCCGCGAGGTCGGCCACGAGGGCGGGCAGCAGCAGCGGCTCGCCGCCGGTGAGCATCAGGACGTCCGGGCGGTCCGCGGGCGTGAAGCCGCCGACGAAGCGGCGCAGCGCGGCGGCCGGGGTGTCCTCGCCGCGCGGCCCGGACGAGGTGGAGCAGTGTGCGCAGCTCAGCGGGCAGCGCCGGGTGAGCGTGGCGAGCAGCCCGGCGGCCGGAACCGGCCGCCGTTCGATGATCTCCGCCAGCCGCATCGTCACCTCCAACGGTCGCCTGGGCGTGCGGCGTCAGGGTGTGCGGCGCCGGTTCGGTCGCGGTTCGCGTCCGGTTCGGGGGCGGTACGCCGACGCCACGCGGCCCGCTCGCGAACCCCGGGTACGGCGTCCGCGCTCCGTGCTCCGGGGCTGCGGGACGCGCGTAGAGCCCGAACTGCGGGGCGTTACGGGAGGTTTTGCCGCTCCCTGCGACCTTTCTCCAGGTGGGTACGTTGCTGCATGCACCTTGAGCCACCCCCGCGCCCGTAGCTCCCCAACGGCCGTGTGGGCATGCTGTGAAGACCCAAGGAATTCCCCGGAATTTCCAGAGTATTCAGGGCACCTTCGTGGACCCGCTCGGGTCTCGACCGCTCATCGGAGGCTCTCGTGCACAGATATCCCGCTCCCGCCCGCCATGCCGACGACACCGGCTGGGGAAAGGGCTGAGGGAAATGGCCGGCACTTTCACGGAGAGCCGTACGCGGGAAGCGTTTCCGGAAAGTCCCCGGGAGCCGGACGGTGTCCCCGCCGACGCGACGTCCGCCCTCCTCCGGCTCGACCTCCTCGGCCCCCTGCGGGCGGCCCGGGGCGGACTGCCCCTGCCGCTCGGCCCGTTGAAGCAACGCCTCGTCCTGGCGGCCCTGCTCACCCGCCCCAACGCGCCGGTCTCCCTGGAGGAGTTGACCGACGCCGTGTGGCCGGACGACCCGCCGCGCACCGCGCGCAAGAACCTCCAGGTGTACGTGTCGACGCTGCGCCGCGTGCTCGACCCGCGCGACCTCGGCCGCCTGCATCACGGCCCCGGCGGCTACGTCCTGCACCTCACCGCCGACGAGTGCGACTCCCTCCGCTTCGACGAGCTGGCCCGCCGCGGCGACGCCGAGCTGCGCGCCGGGGCGCCCTGCCCCGCCGCCCGGCTCTACCGCGAGGCCCTCGACCTGTGGCGGCACGACCCGCTGTGCGACCTCGCCGCCCGCGCCGAGGTGCTGCGCGACGCCGTCGCCCGACTGCACTCCCGGCGCCTGGCCGTCTACGAGGCGTGGGCCGAGGCGCAGTTGGAGACCGGCGAGCCCGCCCCGGTCGCCGAGAGCGTCGGGGAGATGGTCGCCCGCCACCCGCTGCGCGAACGCCTCCGCTCCGCCCAACTCCTCGCCCTGCACCGGGTGGGCCGCCGTACGGAGGCGCTGGCCGCGTACGACGACTGCCGTCAGCAGCTCTCCCGCGAGCTGGGCCTGGAACCGGGCGCCGCCCTCCAGCGCGCCTACCGCTCCCTGCTGGAGGACGAGGCCGCGCCCCGTACCCGCGGCGCCCCCGCCGGGCCCCGGCTGCTGCCGCCGCCGCTCGCGGACTTCACCGGCCGCGACCGCGAGACGGAGGAGGTCGCCGCGCGCCTCGGCCGCGAGGGCGGGCCGCCGGTGCTGCTGACCGGTCCGGCGGGGGTCGGCAAGACGGCCCTGGCGGTACGGGTCGCGCACCGCGTCGCCGCCCACTACCCCGACGGTGTGGTCGCCGCCCGGCTGTGCGCCGAGGACGGCACCGCCCGCCCGTGGGCGTCGGTGCTGGCGGAGCTGGCCCGCGCCCTCGGCTGCCCCGAGCGGCTGCCCGCCGACCGGGAGGAGGCGGCGACCGTCTGGCGCTCCTGGCTGTCCGGGCGCCGGATCCTGCTGCTCCTCGACGACGCGCCAGACGCCGCCGCGCTCGCCCCGCTGCTGCCGCCCGCGGGCACCGCCGCCGCACTGGTCACCTCGCGTGGTCGGCTGCCCTGTCTGGAGCCCGCCGACCGGACCGAACTCCCGCCGCTCACCGCCGAGGAGGCCCGCGCGCTGCTCGCCCGGATCGTCGGCCGGGACCGGGTGGAGGCCGAACCGGCCGCCGCCGCGCGGATCGCCGCCGCCGCCGGGCTGCTCCCGTTCGCGCTGCGGGCGGGCGCCAACCGGCTGTCCGTACTGCGGCACATGCCGCTCGGCCGCTACGCCGACCGGCTGGAGCAACCGGCCGAGGCGCTCGACGAGTTGGCGTCCGGCGGCCTCGGCGTACGGTCCCGGCTGGCGAGCAGCTGGCACCGGCTGCCCGCGCCCGCCCGCGCGACGCTGTACGGCCTGGCGGCGCTGCCGGGGCGCGCGTTCACCCTGCTGGATGCCGCCCGCGCGCTGGGGCTGGACCCGCGCGGCGCGCAGCGCGCCCTGGAGGAGCTGATCGACGTCGGCGTGCTCGCCGCGCCCGACCTGCCGGAGTACGCCGCGTCGGTACCGGCGGAGTACGCCGTGCCCGAACCGGAGGTGGTCGCGCACGCGGCCGGGCCGTGGCCGGGCCGTCCCGAGGAGTCCGACCACTACGAACTGCCCTGGCTCACCCTGCTGTTCGCCCGCGAGCAGGCGGCCGCACGGGGCGCCCCGTGCCCGGCGTAGCCGCCCCCCGCGGCACCGGCCCGCCCCCGGCGGCGCCGACGGCCCGGCCCCGTGCCGGGCCGTCAGCCGCCGGGCTGGGCGGGGGCGGGGCCGGAGGACTCCACCCGGGCCAGGTACCCGGCCTGGAAGCGGCTGGCCGCGCCGAGCTGCTCCATGATCTCCGCGATGTGCTTGCGGCAGGTGCGCAGCGACATCCCCAGCCGCCGGGCGACCATCTCGTCCTTCATGCCCTCAGCGAGCAGCCGTACGATCGCCTGCTTCACCTCGTCCCGTACCGGGCTCTCCGTCCACGCCGGGTGGTACGGCTCCGCGAGCGACCAGGCGTGGTCGAAGGTCGCGCACAGGTACGCGACCGTGGACGGGTCCTGGATCACGACGGCCGCGTCCGGGTCGTCCTGGTGCGGTATGAGCACGGTCTCGCCGTCGAACGCGACCATCCGGCCGAAGAGTTCGCTGAGCGTCCTGATCTCCGCGCCCTCGTCGGTCATCCGGCGCGCGTACTCCTGCGTCGGCAGGTGGTAGCGGGCGGTGTGCTGGTAGAGGGTGCGCATCCGCACGCCGCGCCGCAGCATGTCCCGGTCGCGGATGTACGCCTGCTCCAGCAGCGCGGGGGAGCGACCGCCGCCGGGGTGGCAGGTGCGGACCTCCTGGGCGCACCGGATGGTCGCCTCGGTGATCATGCCGACGACGGTCTGGAGGTCGGTGACCACCGTCAGCGGGGTACGCCCCTGCCGCCGCCGCTGGCCCTCCGCGTAGAACGGGGTGAGCAGGGCGAGTTCGCCGCGCAGCCGGTCGATCTCGGCGAGCTGGCGCCGCAGCGCGGCCTCCTGCGGCGCGACCAGCGCGGCGATCGCCGCGTCCGGCGCGACCGGCACCAGCAGGTCGGGGTCGTCGGGCAGGCGGCGCAGGAGCAGCAGGCCGGTGAGCGTCGTCACCGCCGACGCCGTACGCGCCTCCGGCAGGCCCAGCGCCTCCCCGAGCGTGCGTGCCGCGCACACGCCGTGGTCGCTCACCCAGCGGAAGACGCGGACGGCGTCCTCGGACAGCTGCGCGACGGCCGTCGGGCCACCCCCGGTCACCGTCGGCCGTTCCCCCCGTTCCGGGTCCGGCGGCGGTCCGTTCTCCCCGTCACCGCTCATCCGGCCCCCTCGTCTCCCTCGACCGCTCGTCCCTGTCGGACACTCGTCCCTGTCGGTCACGCCTCATCTCCCGCACTGGTGAACATTGTTCAGTCGCACGGTGGAGTTCCCCATCCGCTCCCAGAAGGATTCATCGTGAAACCAATCACAGACGCGCTCTGCGAGCTCCGGGACCTCCTCGCGCGTCTCGCGGGTGCCCCCTTCCGGCCCGAGCGGTACGCCCCGGGCGACGACGGGACGTACGCGCGGGAGGTGCTCAACCAGCCGCCCCGACCCGTACGCGCCGTCGAGGACGGTGCCCCGCGCGCGCCCACCCCGCACTGGTGAGCGGTGCCGCCGGGGCGGCACCGCCGGGCCGTCGGAGGGGCCGTCAGGTGGGCGGGAGGCGTTCGCGGTCGAGGTTGTCGTTGAGTTCCGCCAGGAAGCGCAGCACGGTGCGGAGTTCGTCCGCCGTGAAGCGCGCCCGGGCCGCGTCGGTGTGCGTGGCGAGCGGGCGGAACGAGTCCCGGGCGACGGCGCGTCCGGCGGGCGCGTAGTGCAGGTGCACGACACGGCCGTCGGCGGGGTCCCGTACGCGCCGGATGTGCCCGGAGTCCTCCAGCCGCCGGAGGCAGGCGCTGACGGCGCCGGAGGTGAGGTTGAGGTGTTCGCGCAGCCTGCCGGGGGTGAGCGGGCCGCCCCGGCCGTCGCCGTCGAGGACGGCGACGAGCGCCTGCACGTCGGTGTGGTGCAGCCCCTGGGTGTGCGCGAACTCCTGGGCGACGCGGTTGAACGAGGCGTTCAGGCGGCGCAGTTGGACGGCGAACGCGTACAGGTCGGTGGGCGCGTCCGGGTCCTGTCCGGCGGCCGCGCGGGAGGGGGCGGGCGCCGGTTCGTCTGGGGGTGTCTCCACGTGCCCAGGATAATATCTCTCAATGATTGAGATACCTTGGTGGTGGCGGGGACCCGCTCCGCCGGGCCACCGCCCCCGCAGGCACCGAGGACGACCATGACCGCACCCCCGCGTTCCGCCCGCCGCCCGCCGCGCGGACTCCTGCCCGCCGTCCTCCTCGTCGTCTGGCTCGCCCTCGCCGGGGTCGTCGGCCCGTACGCCGGGAAGCTCGGCGAGGTCGCCATCAACGACCAGGCCGCGTTCCTCCCGCGCACCGCCGAGTCGACGCGGGCGCTGGAGCGGCAGGAGGCGTTCCAGGACGACCGCACCGTCCCCGCCGTCGTCGTGTGGACGGCCGACGACGGCACCGTGACCGCCGCGCAGCGGCGTGCCGCCGACCGGGTCCTCGCCGGACTGGCCGGACGCCCCGGCGTGACGGGCACGCCCCCGCCCGCCGTGCCCGCCGAGGACGGCGAGGCACTCCAGGGCGTCGTCCAGCTCCGCGCGGACCTGGGCGAACGTACCGGCGACGCCGTCGAGGAGATCCGTACGGCCGCCGCCCGCGTACCCGGCGCCGAGGCGCGGCTCGCCGGACCCGCCGCCACGCAGGCCGACCTGGGCGACGCCTTCGCGGGCGTCGACGGACTGCTGGTGGTGGTCGCGCTGTCGGTGGTGCTGCTGATCCTGCTGCTCGTCTACCGCAGCGTGCTGCTCCCGCTCGTCGTCATCCTCACCGCCGTGTTCGCGCTGTCGCTGGCGAGCGCCGTGGTGTACGCCCTGGCCGAACGGGACGCCGTCCGCGTCGACGGCCAGGTGCAGGGCATCCTCTCGATCCTCGTCATCGGCGCCGCCACCGACTACGCCCTGCTGATCTCCGCCCGCTTCCGCGAGGAACTGGCCGCGGGCGGCGACCGGTCGACGGCGATGCGGGCCGCCGTACGGCGCTCCACCGGCGCCGTCGTCGCCAGCGCCGCCACCGTCGGGCTGGGGCTCCTCACGCTGCTGCTCAGCGACCTGTCCAACAACCGCGCGCTCGGGCCCGTCGGCGCCGTCGGCATCGTCTGCGCCGTGGCCGCCGCGCTGACGTTCCTGCCCGCCGCGCTGGCGCTGCTCGGCCGCGCCGCCTACTGGCCGTCCCGCCCCCGCCGGGCCGCCGACCCCGCCGACCCCGGCACCTCGGGGCGCGGCGTGTGGCCGCGCGTCGCGGCGCTGGTGGACCGCGCGCCGCGCCGGGTCTGGGCCGGGACCCTCGCCGTACTGCTGGCCTGCGCCGCGTTCGCACCCCAACTCAAGGCGGACGGCGTCCCGTTGAGCGAGATCTTCGTCGACGACGCGCCGTCCGTCGCCGCCCAGGAGGAGCTGGCGGAGCACTTCCCCGGCGGCTCCGGCAACCCCGCCGTCGTCATCGCGGACGCCGCCGCGACCGAACCCGTCCTGCGGGCGGCGCGCGGCACCGCCGGGGTGTCCGCCGCCGCGCCCGCCACCGGACCCGGCGGACGCGAACCCCTCACCGTGGACGGCCGGTTCCTGGCGGACGTGACCCTCGCCGACCCGGCGGACAGCGACGCCGCGCAACGCACCGTCCAGCGCCTGCGCGCCGCAGTGCACGCGGTGCCCGACGCGGAGGCAGTCGTCGGCGGCTACACCGCGCAGCAGTACGACACGCAGCGCACCGCCGAACGCGACCGCGCGCTCATCGCCCCCGTCGTCCTCGCCGTCATCCTGCTCGTCCTCGCCCTGCTGCTGCGCTCGCTGCTGCTGCCGGTGCTGCTCGTCGTGACGGTCGCGCTCAACTTCGCGGCCACGCTGGGGGTTTCGGCGCTCGTCTTCGAGCACGTCCTCGGCTTCGGCGGTACGGACGCCTCGGTGCCGCTCTACGGCTTCGTGTTCCTCGTCGCCCTCGGCGTCGACTACAACATCTTCCTGATGACCCGCGTCCGCGAGGAGTCCCTGCGCCGCGGCACCCGCTTCGGCGTGCTGAAGGGCCTGACCGCCACCGGCGGCGTGATCACCTCCGCCGGGGTGGTGCTCGCGGCGACCTTCGCCGCGCTGGGGGTGATCCCGCTGGCGTTCCTCGTGCAGATCGCGTTCATCGTCGCGTTCGGGGTGCTGCTCGACACCCTGGTCGTACGGTCCCTGCTGGTCCCCGCGCTCGTACGGGACATCGGGCCGCGCGTGTGGTGGCCGGGAGCGCCGGACCGGCGGTGACCGTACGCGGTCGGCGGGGTCAGGGGGCGTCCGGCACGGGCACGTTGTACGCGAGGAGGGACCAGCCGCCGTCGTCGCGCCGACGGACCGTCGTCACCGCGCAGTTGGCCATCGACGGGAACACCCGGCGGTAGTCCGACGGCGGGATGCCGAGCATCGCGCACAGGCACAGCCGCAGCAGCGTGTTGTGCGCGACGACCAGCACGCCGCCCGGCCCCGCGGCCAGCTCCCGCAGCGCGTCCGTCGCCCGTGCCACCGCCGCCCGCGGGTCCTCGCCGCCGGGCAGCGCGACCGTACCCGGATCGCGTTCGAACGCGGCGTGCTCCGCGCCGAACGCCCGCCGCATCTCGTCGCGCGTCAGCCCCTCACCGCGCCCGAAGTCCACCTCCCGCAGCCGCGCGTCGGCCACCGGCGGTCGGCCCGTCGCCTCCGCCGCGGGCCCGGCCGTCTCCCGGCAGCGGCCCAGCGGCGAGCAGCGCACGGCCGACAGCGCGCCGCGCCCCGCCGCACCGGCCGCCCAGCGGCCGAGCGCGCGGGCCTGTTCGCGCCCGCGCGGGGTGAGGGCGACGTCGCTGCTGCCCGCGTAACGGTTCTCCGCGTGCCAGACGGTCTCGCCGTGCCGGGCGAGGAACAGCTCCGTCACCGGGCACCCCCGACGAGCGCGCGCTCCGCGAGCGCGGCGGGCAGCCAGTCCCGCGCGCGCAGCGCGCCGACGAGGCGGTGGTACGACTCCAGCATCCGCGGGTGCTCCCTCTCGCGTGGTTCGTTGGTGGCGCGTGCCCGCACCATGGCACGCCCGGGGCGGCGAGCCATGGCGCGGGCACGGGGCTAGTTCGTGCCCGCTGGTTCGGTTGTCCGGTCAGCGGCCCCCACCCACTCCGGCGCCCACACGTCCTGCGGGCACCGCGGGCCCGCGGTGCCCAGGTAGGCGCGCAGCGCGGTCAGTACGGGGTGCTGGTCTCCGCTGCGGAAGAGCAGCACGTGCGGGTAGACCGGGGTCGGGTCGCTCAGCGGGATGCGCCGGAGGTCGTGGGCCCGGGGCCACAGGTAGCGGTCCCCGCGCCCCACGAGGGTGGCCAGGGAGTTCGACTCCGCCAGCGTGTCCATCAGGGCCTCGGGACCGAAGTCGGGGCCGAGCGCGTCGATGCTCAGGCCGAAGGCTCCGGACAGGCTCCGGTAGAAGGCCGCCCATTCCGTGCCCGGCGTGATCCCCGGGATCCAGATGCGGTGACCGGCCAGTTCCGCGGGACGGACGTGGGTCGCGTCGGCCAGCGGGTGGCCGGGGCCGACCAGGAGCTCCAGGGGCGCGTCCATCAGCCGTTCGACGCTGATCCCGGCCGGGACCTGGTCGGCCGCCAGCGCACGGAAGGACGCGTCGACCGTCCCTTCGAGCACCGCCTGGGCGGCCTGGGCGGCGTTCTCCGAGCTCAGCCTGACCACGTCCAGTTCCCGCTCGGGATGGGAGCGGTGGAACCGGTAGACGGCCTGCGCCGGGGAGATACGGCGGTTGAGCACGTCGACGCGCAGGGGACGGCTCCCGGGACGCACGGCCTGCTCGGCCTGCTCGACGACCACCAGGACCTTCTTCGCGTACGGCAGGAAGACCTGCCCGTCCGGGCTCGGCCGCGAGCCTCGGGAGGTCCGCACCAGGAGCATGACCCCTAGGTGCCGCTCCAGGGCCGCGATCCGTTTGGAGACCGCCTGCTGGCTGATGCCCAACTCGTCTGCCGCGGCCTGGAAGTGCCCGGTCTCGGCGACGGTCACGAACGTCCGCAGCGCTTCGGCATCCACGTCGCCACCCTACTTCCACAACGAGAAGTTGTTACTGGGGCGGCGCGGAGTTGTTTGATCGCGTGCTCCGCGCGGTGGTGGGATCCGCGTATGTCCACTCGCACAGACCACGTCATGTATGTCCGGACACCCGAGTTCACGCGCCACGCGGAGCGGATCGCGGTGGTGACCGATGCGACGTCCCGGCTGAACGTGCTTCCGTTCAGCGACACGGAAGGCCGCGGAGAACTACTCTCAGTTGTCTTCGGCGGTCCGCTACCGCCGTCGGTGACGATCTACCCGCCGTTCTTCACCGAGTACGGGCTGAACACGACGTTCGGGGAGAACGTCTTCGTCAACCAGGGGTGCACCTTCATGGACAAGGGAGGCATCCGTATCGGGAACGGCGTCATGATCGCCCCGAAGGTCAGCCTCATCACCGGAGGCCATCCGCTGCCCCTGGGGGAGCGCCGCGAGTACCTCTCCTACGCCCCGATCGTCATCGAGGACGACGTCTGGATCGGGACGGCCGTGGTGGTCACGCAAGGGGTGACCATCGGCGCCGGTGCGGTGGTCGCCGCCGGCGCGGTGGTCACTCGCGATGTCCCCGCCGGCACCGTCGCCGCGGGAGTGCCCGCCCGGGTGATCAAGAAGATCGACTGAGCCCGGCCGAGCCGTACGCCCGGGTGCGCGGTACCTCGGCGGTCTGATCCTGATGCTTCGTCACCCCCGGCTCGCCGACCGGCAGGGGGAGCGCGTACGACCTCTGCCGCCCTCCAGCGCCGGTCGTCGTCGGGGCAGGCCGTGGGCCGATCGGCGCCGCACTGTGGAGGCGATCGTCTTCCGGTACCGCACCGGTACTCCTTTCGGAGACAAGGCTTGCTCCTCCCGCGCGATCCGAGGGGTGCTCAAGGCCCGTGGCATCACCGAGGTCCCTGAACGGCGTGACCAGCAGCACCGTCGCCGCCTGGTTCCGCAGGCGGGCGTCCGCCGAAGTCCGAGCCAGTGTGGTCGAGCGTTCCTTCGCCCGCCCCGAACAGCGGCGGGGCCCGGCTACGAGGCTCGCGATCGTCCCTCGCATTAGGGTGAGGACGGCGAGGAAGGGAGCCGGTCATGGCGAAGCTGGTCTACGCCTCGAACATGTCGCTCGACGGCTGCACCGAGGACGCGCGCGGTGCCTTCGACTGGGCCCCGCCGGACGACGACGTGTTCGTGTCCATCACCGGCCTCATGCGGTCCGCGCGTACGTACCTCTACGGGCGGCGCATGTACGAGACGCTCGCCGTCTGGGAGACCGCCCCCGCCCTGGCCGCGCGGTCCGACCTCACGGCCGACTACGCCGACGCGTGGCAGACCGCGGAGAAGGTCGTCTACTCCTCGACGCTCGCCGAGCCGTCCACCACGAGGACGCGGCTGGAACGGCACTTCGCCCCCGACGCCGTACGCGACCTGAAGAACGCCGCCACCGGAGACCTCCTGGTCGGCGGCCCGCACCTCGCCGCGCAGGCGCTCGCCGCCGGACTGGTCGACGAAGTGGCCCTGTACGTCTGGCCCGTCGTCCTCGGCGGGGGCAACCCGGCGCTGCCGACGGACGTACGCGCCGACCTCGTACTCGTCGACGAGCACCGGTTCGGCAACGGCGTCGTGCACCTGCGCTACGGCGTCAGCTGACCGCTCGGGGCACCGCCCGGCCCCGGCCGTGGGCCGGCCGGAGCCGGGCGTGCGTCAGCCGCCGACGAGGGCGGGCGCCAGCGCCCGCCAGTCCGCGGCGGGCACGTCGAACGGCGACTCCGTCAGCATCTGCACGCACACGTGGTCCGCGCCCGCCGCGTGGTGCTCGCGTACGCGCCGCAGGATCTCCGCCTCGTCGCCCCAGGCGATCAGCGCCTCGGCGAGCCGGTCGGAGCCGCCACGGACGAGGTCGCTCTCGTCGAAGCCGCCGCGCAGCCAGTTGTTGCGGTAGTTGGGCAGGCCGCTGTAGATCTCCAGGTGCGCGTGGGCGCGGCGCAGCGCCGTCTCGCGGTCCGTGGTGAGGACCGCCCCCAGCTCCACGGCCACGATCCGGTCCGGCCCCAGGGCCTCCCGTACGGCGGCGGTCTGTTCGGGCGTCACCAGGTACGGGTGGCTGCCGTCCGCCAGTTCGCGGGCGACCTCCAGCATGCGGGGGCCGAGGGCCGCGACGAGGACCGGCGGCCGGGGCTCCCCGGACTCGGCGGCGAGGAACGTCGCGTCCCCCATCGCCGTCAGGTAGTCCCGCATCGCGGCCACCGGCCGCGCGTAGGTGCCGCCGCGCGCCTTCTCCACCAACGGCCGGTGACTGACGCCGAGTCCGAGGACGAAGCGCCCGCCGTACGCGGCGGACAGCGTGCGGGACGCCGCGTTGGCGGCGACCGCGTCGCGCGCCCAGATGTTGGCGATGCCGGTCGCGACCCGCATCCGCCGTGTCCCGGCCAGCAGCAGTCCGGCGCCGGTGAACGCCTCCCTGCCGTACGCCTCCCCGGCCCACAGCGTGCCCCAGCCCTGCTCGTCCAGTTCGGCGGCGGTCTCGGTGGCCGCCGCCGGGGGCAGCGCGTTCAGGCCGTCGGTCCAGATCCCGACCGGGCCGAGCCCGGCCTCCTCAGCCGTCGTCACTCTCCGCCTCTTCCGGCCGGGTCCCGCAGGGCGGCTCGCTGCCGCCGGCGCCCCGGACCTGGCCCGACCGTACGGGTCGCCCGCGCCCGCGCACCAGAGCGCGGCGGCCGGACCGGGCGGCGTGTCGCGGACGACGCGACCCGGCTCGGCCGGGTCGACGCGCGGACGGGCCGGGACCCGCCCCGACCCGTCACGCGCGCGGCGCCCGACTCCCGTACCGTGCGGTTCACTTCCGCCAGTACAGGTGGTGCGTCACCCCGCTGGGGCTGGGCGCCACGTCGCGGTGGAAGCGGTCGAGCAGGTCGTCGGGGGAGTCCCAGAGGCGCACCCCGGTGCCCAGCTCCAGCGGTGACACCGCGACGTGCAGGGTGTCGACGAGGTCCGCGTCGAGGAACTGGCGGATGGTGGTGGCCCCGCCCCCGAGCCGAACGTCCCGGCCGTCAGCCGCCTCGCGGGCGCGGGCGAGGACGTCGGCGGGTTCGCCCGACACGAAGTGGAACGTCGTGTCGGACAGCGTGAACGACGGGCGCTCGTGGTGCGTCAGCACGAACACCGGTGTGTGGAACGGGGGTTCGTCGCCCCACCAGCCCTGCCACTCGTGGTCCTGCCAGGGGCCGCGCTGCGGGCCGAACTTGTTGCGGCCCATGATCTCCGCGCCGATGTTGTGGGTGAAGTCGCGGGTCAGGTAGTCGTCCAGGCCGCGGCTGCCGCCGGGTTCGGTGCGGTTGGGCCAGCTCGCGGTGGCGCCCGCCCAGGCGAACATCCGGCCGGGGTCGACGTGGCCGAAGGGGCGTTCCAGGGTCTGGTCCTCGCCCGCGGCGATCCCGTCGCTGGACACGTTGAAGTTCTGGACCCGCAACAGCTGGGGTCGGGGCGGGCGCTGGGACACGGTTTCCTCCTGGTGCACGGCGCCGGGTGGCGCGTACGCGTGACGGTGGTGAGTGGGGTGGACGGTCGTGCAGACTCCCCGCGCCCCCGGAACTCATCGCCGCCCCGCCCGCGTACGCCCCGAGCCCGTACGCCCCACCCACACCCCCGCCGTGCGGCCCCTCACGGCGGCCCGTCCCCGGCCTCCTCCCGCTCGCGCAGCAGCTCCGCGAGGTCGTTCAGCCGGTCCAGCTGGGCGGCCGGGCGCGCGGTCCGGTGGTTGTGGGCGAGGCGGGCGCGGTGGCGGTGCACGAAGGCCCAGTACCCGGCGGTGTACGGGCAGGCGCGCGCGCCGGTCCGCTCCGTGGGCCGGTACGCGCACGGGCCGCACAGGTCGCTCATCCGGTTGATGTAGGCGCCGCCCGAGGTGTACGGCTTGGTGGTCATCAGGCCGCCGTCGGCGTACTGCGACATCCCCACCACGTTCGGCAGCATCACCCAGTCGTAGCCGTCGACGAAGCTCCGGTGGAACCAGTCGGTGACGGCCGCCGGGTCCCAGCCGCGCTGGAGGGCGTAGCCGCCGAGCACCATCAGCCGGGGGATGTGGTGCGTCCAGCCGGTGTCGCGGACCTGCGCGAGGACCGTGCCGAGGCAGCGGGCGGTCACCGCGTCGGCGTCCAGCTCCAGGAACCAGTCGGGCAACGGGGCGTGGTGGCGCAGCGCGTTGCGGTGCCGGTAGTCCTCACCGAAGTGCCAGTAGAGGTGCCACACGTACTCGCGCCAGCCCGCGACCTGCCGTACGAACCCCTCGGTGCTCGCGAGCGCCGCGTCACCGGCGCGCCAGGCCGCCTCCGCCGCCTCGACGCACTCGGCCGGGTCCAGCAGGCCGAGGTTGAGGGCGGCCGACAGCAGGCTGTGCGCCAGCACCGGGTCCCCGGCCAGCATGGCGTCCTCGTGCGGCCCGAAGGCGGGCAGCCGGTCGTGGACGAAGCGGCGCAGCGCGGCGCGCGCCTCGCGGCGGGTCGCGGGGAAGAGGCGCGGCCCGTCGCGGCCGACGAACGCCACGTCCCCGTCCCGTTCCCACCGGTCCAGGTCGCGCCGCACCTCCTCGTCGATCGCGTCCTCGTCCGGGCGCCACGGCGCGGGTGCGCCGAGGGTCGCGGCGCCGCGCGGGGGCGGCTCGCGGTTGTCGTGGTCCAGGTTCCAGCGGCCCCCGGCGGGTTCGTCGCCCTCCATGAGGAGGTCGTGGGAGCGGCGGACCCCGCGGTAGAAGTCCTCCATGAGCAGCCGCCGGGAGCCGCGGCCCGCCGCCCACCGCGCGAAGTCGCCGTGCGGTACGAGGAATCCGCGGGCCGGGAGCACCGTCACCCGTTCCAGGTCCTCCGCGAGCGCCAGGGCGGCGCGGGACGTGGGGTGGAAGACGGTGACGTCGGCGTCGCCCACCGCCTCGCGGAGCCCCTCGCGGTACGTCTCCGCCCGTACATACCGCATGCGGTCGCCCAGTTCGGCGGCGCGGTGCCGCATCGCGGAGAGCACCAGGTGGGCCTTGGCGCGGTGGAACCGGCGGCGCCGGAACACCGACTTCGCCTCCACCATCACCAGCGGCGCGTCCCGCGCCGGGCCGCCGTCGCGCGGGTCGAGGAAGTGCGGGCCGAGCTGGTCCCCGAAGAACCAGTGTGCGGGCGGGGGCATGCGCGTCGACCTCCAGCCGGCCGCGGCCGGACTCCGTACGGTACGACCGCCGTGCCGCGGCCGTACCGTGTCAACGCGTGCGGCGGCCCGCCGTTGCGAGGTCCGCGGCGATTTCCGCGCCGCGTCGCCCGCCCGTACCAGCCGCCGCGTACCCGCCGGGGCGCCCGGTGGCTCAGCCCTTGAGCGGCCCGCCGTTGATCGCGACGCGGCGGCCGTAGCGCGTACGGGGGTAGTAGTCGTACGTCGCGTGGTGCTGCACGCAGCGGTTGTCCCAGAACACCAGCGTGTTCGGGGCCCAACGGACCCGGCAGCTCAGCATCGGGCGCTGGTTGGCGACGGCGAACAGCATGCCGAGGAGCGCGTCGCTCTCGTCGGCGGAGAGCTGCGGGACGCGGGAGGTGTACGCCTGGTTGACGTAGAGGATCGGGCGGTCGGTCTCGGGGTGCCGTACGACGAGCGGGTGCTCGTTCACCGGGACCTCGTAGTCCGGCGGGATGGTGTAGCCGCGGAAGCTCTGCGCGCCGTCGTGGACGGCGGTGAGGCCGTCGAGGAGGCCGCGCATCGTGGGCGACAGCATCTCGTAGGCCAGGTGCATGTTGGCGAAGAGGGTGTCGCCGCCGCTGCCGCCGTCGGGGGTCTCGGTGATGTAGAGCATCGAGCCGAGGGACGGTTCGAGGTCGGCGGTGCCGTCGGCGTGCCAGGCGTTGCCCGCGACGTTGGCGGCGGCGGCCGTGGTGCGGATGTCCAGCACGTAGGGGTCGCCCTCGGGCGGCGGCGGGTTGACGGGGCGCAGCTCGCCGAAGTGGGCGGCGAAGCGCTTGTGTTCCTCGACGGTGATCTCCTGGTCGCGGAAGACCAGCACGTGGTGGTCGAGGAACGCCGTCCGCACCTCGGCCAGTTGCGCGTCCGTCAGCCGCGCCAGATCCACGCCGGAGACCTCGGCGCCGATGACGGGCGTCAGCGGGGACACGGCGAGTGTCGCGTAGTCGCGCGGGGGCGGGTGGTGACGGCTTCGAGCGCTTCGAGTTCGTAGGGCTCCATCGCGTACTCCTCGGTGGGTGGGTCCGGCTCGGGGTCGGGCTCGGAGGGTCCGGCTTGGGGTGGGGCGGTCAGGGGCGGGGCCGGTCAGGGGCGCGGGTGCGCGGCGGTCTCCGGGCCGGGGGCCGCCGGGGTCGGACGCGACCGTGCGACGGCCGCTTCGATGTCCGCCGCGACGGTCGCGGCGTACGGCGGGCGGACGAGCCCGTAGTGCGTCGTGCCGAGCACCTCCGTGCCCGCGCCGTCCGGCAGGTGGGCGTGCCAGCGGGCGCGGCGCTCGCGCGGTGGGCCGAGCGGGGGCAGGCCCTCGACGGGCTCCCGGGCCAGCCACAGCCGGGTGGGTGTCGTGGTGATCCGGGGCAGCCGGTGGCCGTCCATGCTGCGGAGGTTGTCGAGGCAGCAGCGGGCGAGGCGGTCCGCGTAGGCGCGTCCGCGCGCACCCGTACCGTTCCCGTCCGTCCCGTCGCCCGCGCCGCTCCCGTCGCCGGAGCCCAACTCGGCGGCGAACAGGGTCTTCAGCTGGGTCTCGTCGTACTCCCGGTACACCGCGCCGCTGCCCGGCGACGGGGGGTCCAGCAGGTGCAGCGACCGCACCCGGCCGCCGTACGCCCCGGCTCCGCTTCCCGTTCCGTTTCCGTTCCCCGCTGCGGCTGCGGCTGCGGCTGCGGCTGCGGTCTCCGCCTCCGCCGCCATGCCCGCGGCCACCCACGCACCGAACGACCAGCCGGCCAGGTGGTGGCGCCACCCCGTACCGGGGAACCGGGCGTGCAGGGCGGCGAGATAGTGCCGGGCCCGTTCGTCGATGCTCCAGCGCGGGTGGTCCGGGTCGCGCAGCGCCGGGTCCGCGATCAGGGCGACGGTCAGCCGCGGGTCGAGCGCGGACACCAGCGCGCGGTACGCCTGCACGTCGCCGCCGACCGGGTGCACCAGGCACAGGACGTCGTCGCCGGTGCCCTCCTGCCACACCTCGACGGGTACGGGCGCCGCTCCCGGTGGGGGCGGGACCGGCGTGCCCGCGTCGGCTAGGCGGTCCAGGATCTCGTTGAGGCTGACGCGGTGGCTGAGCGAGGCGAGGTCGAGCTCGACGCCGAGGTGCTGCTCCACCGTGTCGATCAGGCTGAGCAGCAGCAGGGAGTCGGCCCCCATGTCGTACAGCGAGGCGTCCGGGTCGAGCCCGTCCAGGCCCAGCCATCCGCACAGCTCCGCCGTCACCAGCTCCCACGCGGAGCGTTCCGGCGCGGGCCGTTCCGCTCCCGCTTCCGCTCCTCGTTCCGCTCCCGGTTCCGTTCGCGGTTCCGGTTCGGGACGGGCGGGGCCGGTCGGCGCGGGTGCGGCGCCCGCGTAGAAGACGCGGGACGCCGCCACGTCCGTGGCCGACACCAGCAGGTGCGGCAGCCCCAGCCCGACCGCGCGGCCGAAGACCCGCTGCCCCTCCGCGACGGTCAGCCCCACCGACAGGTGCGCCTGGTGCCGCGCGTCGCCACCCAGGGCCCGTACGGCCATGCCCGTCTCCCGCCACACGTCCCACGCGAGGGTGAGCCGCGCGGTGCCGTCGCCGTACGGGGCGCTGCACCCGGTGGCGTACGGCGTGCTGGGCGGGGCGTCGTACGCCGGGTCGTGGTGGGCGAAGGCGTCGAGGAGCGCGTTCCCGGCGGCGTAGTCGAACTGCCCGACGCCGCCCAGGTGGGCGGACATGGACGAGCAGTAGACGGCGAGCGACGGCGCGTGCTCCGCGATCAGCCGCTCCGCCAGCAGCGCCCCGCGCAGCTTCGGCGCGAGGGCCCGCCGCATGGCGGCGGCGTCGCGGCGCGCGGTCAGCCCGCCCGCGCCGGTGCCCGCCGCGTGCACGACGGACGCCAGCCCGTACGGGCGCGCGGCGACGCGGGCGGCGATCCGGGCGGCGAGCGCGTCGAGCGGCTCGTCCGCGAGGTCGCCCGCGACGAGGTCCACGCGGTCGGCCCAGGGGGCCAGCGCCTCCGGCGGCTCCGGGCGGCGCGACAGCAGCAGCACGCGCCCGGCGGTGTGGGTGAGCAGCCACTCCGCGAGGGCGGTGCCCAGCCCGCCGGTACCGCCGAGCACCACGTGGTCCCCGCGCGCGTCGGCGGGCCACACGGCGCCGGTCCCGGCGGCGGGCCCGGGGTCCGTGACGGGGAGGACGGCCTGTTCCCACCAGTGGCCCCCGCGCAGCGCCAACTGCCGTGGCAGCGCCTCGCGTTCGGCCCCGGCGAGCAGCGCGGCCAGCTGCCGCGCCCAGCCGTCCGGCCCGGGTACGGCGACGTCCACCCAGTGCCCGTACGGCGCGCCCTCCTGCGGCGCGACCTCCGTGACCCCGGCCAGCAGCGCGCCCTCCGGCCTGGTGACGCCGCCGAGCACGGGCCGCGCCCCGTACGACAGCCACCACGGCCGCAGCAGCGCCGCGTACGGGGTGCCGCTCACGGCCCGTACCAGCGCGGCGGGCGTGTCGAGGCAGGCGCGGGACGCCCGGTCGAGGACGGCGGCGGAGACGGGACCGTCGAGGGCGAGGGGCAGCGCGTGCACCCAGTCGACGCGGTCGGGCGCCGCCGTACCTTCGCCGTCGCTGTCGTCGTTGCCGGGCGTGTCTCCGGCGAACGCGTCGAGCACCAGGCGGAGTTGGGCCGGGTCCACGGGGTCCGCGCGGAACCGGTCGGTGCCGGTACGGGCGAACTCCGCGCCCTCCGCCCCCTCGACCCGTACGACGCGACCGCCCGTGGCGGCGAACGCGTCGGCCAGCGCCGGGTCCGCGGGCCCCTCGGTGACCAGGACCACCGCGCGCGTCGGGCCGACGCCGGTGCCCGCGCCCGCTGCGGTGGTGGCGCGGCGCAGCCGCACCCACTGCGGCTGGTGCAGCCACTCGGCCTCGGGCCGCCGTTCCGGCACCGCGACCCCGGTGTCCGGCGCCCCCGCCGACCGTACGGACCCCGCGTCCCGTACCGCCCCCGCCGACCGTGCGGCCGCCCGCGCGAAGTCGTGGTCCGTCAGGTCGAACGCCGGGGGCGGGAAGTCCCACGGCGCCTGCGCCGGGCCCTCCGGCCACGCCACCGCGCGACCCGCCAGCCACACCCCGGCGAGGTCCGCCGCGGTCCGGCCCTCGGCGGGTACGGGTGGCGCGGACGTGTCCGCCTCGGCGCGGGTCGTGTTCTCCGTACGGAGCCAGGCGACGGCCGCCCGCGCGTCGGGGCAGACCGCGCCCCGGCGCAGCCGCCCGTGCGCGCGGCCCGCCTGGAGGTGGCGCAGGACCTGCCCGTACGCGTCGGGGCGGCGCTCCAGGTAGTCCGCGATCCGGGCGGCGTCCGCCCGGAGTTGGGGCTCACCGGCGGCCGACAGCACGAGCAGCGGCACGGCCCCGGCGACCCGCACGCCGCCCGTACCAGCACCCGCGCCCGCCGCCGCGTGCGCCGGGGCGACCGCCGTCGTGGGCACCGCGTCCGCCGTGGTGCCCGCCTCCAGCACCACGTGCGCGTTCGTGCCGCCGATGCCGAAGCTGCTCACGGCGGCCACCCGCTCCCGTTCCGGCGGCCAGGGCGCGGCCTCCGTCGGGACGTGGAACGGCGCGGGGTCGGGGCCGATCTCCGGGTTGAACGCGCGGAAGCCGGGGGTCGGCGGTACGACGCCGTGGTGCACCGCGAGCACCGCGCGCACGAGGCCCACCGCCCCGGCGGCGGCGCCCAGATGGCCGATCTGACTCTTCACGGAACTGAGCGCGCAGCTCTCCGGCGCGGTCGTGCCGAGCGCCTGCCGCAGCGCGTCCGCCTCGACGGGGTCGCCGAGCCGGGTGCCGGTGCCGTGCGCCTCCACGTACGCGACGTCCGCGCCCGTACGCCCGCTGCGGCGCAGCGCCGTACGGATCGCCGCGCGCTGGCCCGCGACGGACGGCGCGCTGTAACTGAGCTTCGCGGCACCGTCGTTGTTCACGGCGGACCCGGTGAGCACCGCGTAGACGGTGTCCCCGTCGCGCCGCGCGCGGGACAGCGGCTTCAGCACGAGCACGGCGGCGCCGCTGCCGCCGACGGTCCCGGCGGCGTCGTCGCTGAAGGGGCGGCAGCGGCCGTCGGGGGAGAAGATGTGCTGCGGGCGGTAGCGGTAGCCGTCCGACAGGGTGGGGTCGACGAGGACGCCGCCCGCGAGCATCACGTCGGCGTCGCCGCGCCGCAGCAGGTCCGCCGCGAGGTGCACCGCCACCAGCGAACTGGAGCACGCCGTCTGCGTGGTGAGGGCGGGGCCGGTGAGCCCGAGGTGGTACGCGGCCTTGGTGGCGAGGAAGTCCTTGTCGTGGTGGAGCGCCAGTTGGAAGCCGTCGGGGAGCGCGGCGGGGTCGCCCTCGCGCAGCATGGACTGGAAGTACGTGTTCTCGCCCGCGCCCGCGACCAGCCCGACGCGCACGGCGCCCGTGTCCCCGACGCCCGCGTGCGCGAGCGCCTCCACGCAGGTCATCAGCAGGTGCCGCTGCTGCGGGTCCATCAGCCGCGCCTCCTGCGGGCTGATCCCGAAGCGGCCGGGGTCGAAGGCGAGCATGCCGTCGAGCTGGCTGCGGGCGCCGACCAGGCCCGGGGACGCGTCGAAGTGCTCGATGCCGCTTCGGCCCGTGGTGACCAGGTCCCAGAAGGCGGCCAGGTCGGGGGCGCCGGGCGCCCGTACGGCCATCCCGACGACGGCCGTCGCCTCGTCCGCCGGGCCCGCTCCGTGCGCCGTACGGGTGCCGGTCTCCGTGCCCGTGTCCCCGGCCGTCCCCTCCGCGTCACCCGCGCCGTCCGGGCCCTGCCCGTCCACGAGGCGCGCCAACTGCCGTGGTGTGACGTGCTCGAAGAGGTCCGCGACGGTGAGCCGCAGCCCGAGCCCGGCGGTGAGGCGCAGATGGAAGCGCATCAGGTCGAGGCTGGAGGCGCCCGCCTCGAAGTACGTCTCGTCGGGGCCGACGGGTGACCCCGTCGCCTCCTCGAACGCGGCGACGAGCGCCGACTCCCTTACGGACAGGGCCTGTTCGCGCCCTCCCGCGCCGTGAGTCGTACGGTCCGGGGTGCCGTCCGCGTACGGTTCCCGCGCCGGGGCGCGCAGCGCCGCCTCGCGGTCCAGCTTGCCGCTCGGCGTACGGGGCAGCTCCGCGAGCAGCCGGAAGCGGTCGACGCGTACGTGCGCGGGCAGCAGCCCCGCCAGGTGTCGCCGCAGGTCGGCGGGGGTGGGCGCGGCGTCGTCGCGGCAGCGCAGGCACGCCACCAGCTCCCGCCCGTCGACGGCGACGACGGCCCCGACGACCGCCGGGTGGCGCAGCAGCGCGGCCTCGACCTGGCCGGGCTCCAACCGGTGGCCGCTGACCTTGAGTTGGTCGTCGGCGCGGCCGAGGAAGTGCAGCAGCCCGTCCGTGTCGAACGCGGCGCGGTCGCCGCTGCGGTAGAACAGCCCCTCGGCGTACGGGAGTCGGGTGAAGCGGCGGACGTTCAGGCCGTCGTCGTCGGCGCTCTCCGGCCCGCCCGCCCCGGGCTCCTCCAGATAGCAGGGGGTGTCGATCACGCCGCCGATGAGCAGCTCGCCGGGGCAGCCCGCCGGTACGGGCAGGCCCGCCTCGTCCACGACGTGCAGCACCGCGCCGTCGACGGGCGTGCCGATGGCGGGCCGGTCCGGCCAGAGCGCGGGGTCGCCGTCGAGCCGCAGGCCGCTGACGACATGGGTCTCCGTCGGCCCGTAGTGGTTGAACAGCCGCGCGCCGGGCATGCCCGCGAACCAGCGCCGTACGGCCGGGGTGCACACCAACTGCTCCCCGGCGGTCACCACTTCGCGGAGTCGGGACGGGTGGCGGCCCAGGTGCGCGCCGTGTTCGGCGAGCATCTGGAGGGCCACGAACGGCAGGTACAGGCGCTCGATCCCGGCCGACTCCAACCGCTCCAGCAGCGCCGGTACGTCCTGCCGCCAGCCGGGCCGCACGAGGTGCAGGCAGCCGCCCACGCACAGCGTGCCGAAGACCTCCTGGAACGACACGTCGAACGACAGCATCGAGAACTGCTGCGTCGCCGCCGCGCCGCCGGGCCCGTCCGAACTCTCCTGCCACCGCAGCAGGTTGCACAGTGTCCGGTCGTACACCCGTACCCCCTTGGGCGTCCCGGTCGAGCCCGAGGTGAAGAGGGTGTAGAGCGGCCGGGCGCCGTCGTGGGGGACGGGCGCGCGGGCGGGACCGGAGGTGCCCGGGGAGAGGGTGACGGTGAGGCGCGGCACACCGCCGGGGTCCACGGCGTCGAACGCCGAACCGCCGCCGTTCGCGGGCCCGTTCGCCGTCGCGTCGTCCGGCGGCAGCAGCACGCAGAGCGGTGCCGTACGGTCCAGGATCTGCCGCAGCAGCGCGGGCGGGTACGAGGGGTCGAGCGGTACGGCCGTCAGGTTGAGCCGGGCCAGGGCCAGCAGCGCCACCACGTGCGCGGCGGACGGTTCCATGAACAGCGCGACGTGGCACGGCTGTTCGCCGCCGGGCACGTCGTACGTGGCCAGCAGCTCGGCGGCGAGCGCCTCGGCCATACCGTCCAACGTGCCGTAGTCGACCGGCCCTTCGGCCGTCATCAGCGCCGGAGCGGCGGGCGTACGGGCGACCTGCCGGGCGAAGCCCTCCGCGACGGTGCTCCAGCCGGGCGCGCCCACCGCGCCGCGACCTGGCGTGGGCAGCGCGTGCCGGTGCCCCGCGACGACCTCGGCCGGGGTCGCGTCCGCGGTCGGGTCTCCGGTGAGCGCGGCCAGGCCCCGCCGGAACAGCGCGTCGGCGGCGGCCGCCTCCGCCTCGGTGAAGTGCTCCCGGGCGTACTCCCACAACAGCGCCAGCCCGTCGGGCCGTTCGACCACCGACAGCGTCAGGGGGCACTTGGCCTCGGCGGGCACCGGCCACCGCGGCGACGTGACGCAGCCGGGCAGCGTCAGCGCGCCGAAGTCGGTGTTCTCCAGCACGAAGAGGAAGTCGAACGGCGGCCCGCCGCCCGCCTTCCCGGGCCGCCCGTGCAGCACGTCGGCGAGCGCGACGTCCTGCCGTTCCAGCACCGTACGGGCGTCGCGGGCCAGGAGCAGCAGCTGTTCGCGCAGCGCGCCGAGCGGGGACACGGCGAGGGGGAGCAGCACGGTGTTGGCGAACATGCCGACGCTGTCCTCGAACTCCCGCACCGGCCGCTGGGCGACGGGCGCCGCGACCCGGAGCCGGGTGCGGCCGGTCACCCCGTACAGCGCCCACGCGTACACGGCGAGCAGCAACGGGAAGCGTGTCAGGCCCAGTTCGGCGCAGAGCCGGTCGAGGGCGTCACGCCCGTGCCCGGTCAGCTCCGTGTGCAGCAGCCCGGCACCGGGCTCCGCCGCCGGGTGGGCGGCGCGGAGGGCCGGGGTCTCGGTGGTGTCGGCCAACCGGGCGTGGTGGGCGAGGAGTTTGTCGCGCTGCGCGGCGTAGGCGGCGCCGGACCGCCACGCCTCCTGCCAGACGGCGAAGTCCAACGGGGTGGGCGCGGCGGCCTGTTCGGCCTCGGGGCCCGCCGCGTTTCCCGGGTGCCCGGCGCTGAGCGCGTCGGCGTACGCCCGTGACAGGTCGTGCAGCAGCACGTTCAGGGACCAGCCGTCCACGGCGACGTGGTGCAGATGCAGCAGCAGCGTCCCGCCCGCCGCCGTCGGGAGGAGCGTCGCGCGCAGCATCCGGGGCCGCGCCAGGTCGAACGGCTCCGCGAAGAACGCGTCCTCCGCCGCGCCCGAGCCCGCTTCCGCCGCGCCGTCGGGCTCCACCCACGGGTCGTACGCCTCGCCCACCACCTGGAGCAGCCCGTCCGCCGACGCCTCGAAGCCCGTGCGCAGCGCCGGGTGCCGCGCGCACAGCAGCCGCAGCCCCGTACGCAGCGCCGTACGGTCCACCGCGCCGTCGAGGGCGAACGCCAGCCGCACGTCGTACGCGCGCGAGTGCGGGGAACGCTGCTGGATCAGCCACAGGCGCTGCTGCTCGCCGGTCGCGGGCGCGCTGCGCGCACCCGCCGCGGTCACGGCCGGGTACGCGGGCCCGGTGTCGTCCCCGGCCGCCTCGACGGCGGCGGCCAGCGCGGCGAGGTCGCCGTCGAGTACGGCGCTCTGCGGCAGGTCGCGACCCCAGCGGCGCCGGATCTCGAAGCGCAGCCGCAGCGCCTTCAACGAGTCGCCGCCGCACGCGACCCAGGTGTCGCCCGGTCGCGGGTCGGGCAACTCCAGTACGCGGGCGGCCAGTTCCAGCACCTCGGCCAGTACGGCGCCGTCCCCGTCGGCCGTCGCCCCGTGCCGTCGCCCGTCGTCGTCCGGCCGCCAGGGCGGGTCCGTACGGGCCAGCAGCGCCGCCTGGTCGACCTTGCCGTTGGCGGTCAGCGGCAGCGCCTCCAGCCGGTGCAGCCGGTGCGGACGCATGTAGGCGGGCAGTACGGCTCCCAGGTGCCCGTCGAACTCCTCCCAGGTCAGCCCCGGGTCCACGACGACGAAGGCCAGCAGCTCGTTCGGCCCCTCCCCGCCGTCGTCACTCCCACCGCCGCCCGCGCGCCGCGTGCACACGTACGCCTGCCGCACCGCCGGGTGGGTACGTATCCGCTGCTCCAACTCGCCCGGCTCGACGCGGAATCCGCGCACCTTCACCTGCCGGTCCACGCGCCCGACGTACGTCACGTCGCCCTGCGCGTCGCGCCGTACGAGGTCCCCGGTGCGGTAGTGGAGCACGGGCCGACCGTCCGGCCCGGCGAGGTGGACGAAGCGCCGCGCGGTCTCCTCCGGCAGGTCGACGTACCCGGCGGCGACGCCCGTCCCCGACAGCAGCAGCTCGGCGACCTCGCCGGGGGCCGCCGTACGCGTGGTGCCCGGGACGACGAGGGCGGTGCCGGTCTCCGGGAGCGGGCGCCCGATCGGCACGACCGGCGCGTCGAAGTCGCGCGGGACGGGGTGGCAGAGCGCGAAGGTCGTGCACTCGGTCGGCCCGTAGACGTTGTGGAGCTGCGTGCGGCTGTCGGCGTTGTGGCGGTACCAGGCGCGCACCACACGGCTGTTGAGCTGTTCGCCGCCCACGAGCAGCTGCCCGAGGCCCGCGAAGCACGCGGGCACGGCCCGCACCACCGCGTCGAACAGCGCCGTCGTCACGAACGCCGTGTCGACCCGCTCCCGCAGCAGCGTCTCCGCCAGCCGCTCCGGCGACTGGACGTCGGCGTCCGGCACGACGACGCAGCAGCCGCCGGTCAGCAGCGGCACCCACACCTCGAAACTCAGCGCGTCGAACGCCGGGTTGGCGAGGCAGGCGTACCGCGCGCCGGGCTCCAGCCGTACGTAGCCGGGTCGGGCCAGCCGCAGCACGCCCGCGTCCCGTACGGCGACGCCCTTGGGGCGGCCCGTCGTACCGGACGTGTAGAAGAGGAACGAGACCTCCGGCGCGGTGACCGGCGGCAGCGGCGCCCCCGTACGCCCGTCCACGTCCGAGCCCTCACCCTCGTCCGCCGTCAGCAGCGCCGCCGACGCCACCGTCCCCACCCCCGGCGGGAGTTGGTCCGGCGCCGCCTCCCCGGTGTGCACGAGCAGCGCCGCGCCGGAGTCGGTGAGGACGTGGTCCCGCCGGTCCGGCGGGCTCTGCGCGTCCAGCGGGACGACGCGGGCGCCGAGCCGCAGCACCCCGAGCAGCACGCAGACCAGCTGCCAGGAACGCGGCAGCCCCACGGCCACGGCGTCCCCGTGCCGCACCCCGCGCGCCGCCAGCGCGGCGGCGACGCGCGCGGCGGTGGCGTCGAGGGCGGCGTGGTCGAGCGTACGGGCGCCGTCGCGGACGGCGGGCGCGTGCGGCGTACGTCGGGACTGCTCGTACACGGCGCGGGCGAGACCGGGCGCGGTGGCCGGGACGGACGGCGTGGACGGTACGGGGGTGGCGGGAGTGCGCATCATGCCTCGGGCGTCGTGGTGGCCGTCGCGGTCGGGGTGCCGAGCCGGGCGAGTTCCTCGGTGATCAACTCGGCGATACGGGGAACCCGTTCGCCCTCCAGCACGTCCCAGTGGCCGCCGTCCACCCGCTCGACGCGCAGCCCGGCACCGGCCCGCGCGTGCCAGAAGCCGCGCTGCTCCTCCTCCGCGGCGGCGGCCTCCGCCGGGTCCGCCGCGTCGGCGTCGGCCTGGACGAGGAGCAGCGGCGCGTCCGACGTACGGGGGGTGTGGTCGCGGGCGGCGGCCCGGTTCCGGTTGTACGTGTGGAAGTACCGGTCGATCTGCGCGTCGTCGATGCCCGGGTACATGCCGTTGAAGCGCACCAGCTTGTCCCGGAACTCCGCCGCCTCCACCGGCGCGAACGCCGCCCGCTTCGCCTCGTCGTCCGTCGCGTGCGTGTCCAGCAGCAGCACGGCGACCCGCCGGTGCCCGCGCGCCGCCAGCAGACGGCCCATCTCGTGCGCGACGAGCCCGCCGTACGACAGCCCGCACAGCACCAGGCTCTCGTCGGGGTCGGCGCGTACGAGCGCCAGATAGCGTTCCGCCATCGCCTCCACTGAAGTCAACGGCTCCTCACCGGCGTTGAGGCCCGGCGCCTGCACGCCCTGCACCGCGAAGCGGTCGGGGAGAGCCGTCGCCAACGGCAGGTAGCAGAAGGCCGTACCGCCCGCCGGATGGACGCACACCACGCGCCCGGCACCGCCGCCGTCGCCCGCCCGGAACTCGATCAGCGAGTCGTCGCCGGTCGGCACGCCCGTACGGACGCGGGCGGCGAGCCGTTCGATGGTGGGGTGCTCCAACACCTCCCGGATGGGCAGCTCGTGGCCGAGCTGTTCGCGGACGAGGTGCGCGACCTTGATGGCGGAGAGGGAGGTGCCGCCGACGGCGAAGAAGTCGTCGGTGATGCCGATGCCGGGGTGCACCAGCACCTGCCGCCAGATCCGGTACAGCGCCATCTCCACGTGGTCGCGCGGCGCCTGCGTGTTGACCTGCGCGGGCAGCGCGGCGCGGGCCCGTTCCAGCAGCGCCGCGCGGTCCAGCTTGCCGCTGCGGTTCAACGGCAGCCGCGCGAACTCCGCGAACCGCGCCGGGATCATGTGGTCCGGCAGCCGGTCCGCCAGCGCCGCCCGCCACTCGTGGTGCGCGAGCGGCGGCCCGTCGCGGCCCACCCCCGCGACCAGCACGGTGTCGCCCGCCGGTCCCCGGTCCGCGAGCACGGCGGCCTCGGTGACGCCGGGCAGCTCCCGTAGGGCCGCCGCCACCTCGCCCGGCTCGATGCGGAAGCCGCGCAGTTTGACCTGGTCGTCGGCGCGGCCCACGAACTCGTAGTTGCCGTCCGGGAGCAGGCGTGCCAGGTCGCCGGTGCGGTAGACGCGGGCGTCCGGGTGCGGGGCTCGGTTCGCCGCTCCGTCCGGGCCCGGCCCGTCGGCGAACAGGTCCGCCTCTGGCAGGAAGCGTTCCTCGGTCAGGTCGGGCCGGTTCAGGTAGCCGCGGGCCACCCCGGCCCCGCCGATGTACACCTCGCCGGTCACGCCGGGCGGCACCGGCCGCCGCCGCCCGTCGAGCAGGTGGATGCGCGTGTTGTCGACGGGGCGGCCGATGGGCGCCCGCCGGTCGAGGTCGCGCGGTTCGTTGTACGTGATGCTGTAGACGGTGGTCTCGGTCGGCCCGTAGACGTAGCAGATCCGCAGGTCCGGCAGGACCTCCCGGAGCCGGTGCAGCGTCCGTTCCGGCAGCGGCTCCGCGCCGGTCGCGAGCTGCCGCAGCGCGAGGCCGCGCAGCCGCGCCCGCGAGTCCTCGTCGATCCACGCGACGTACGACGCGGGCAGCCACGCGTGCACGATCGCGTGCGCGCGCAGCCACGCCATCAACTCCTCGGGGGAGCCGCGCAGTTCCTCCGGTACGAGGTGGAGCGCCGCCCCGGTGGTGAGCGGTACGAAGAGTTCGTGCACGGACGCGTCGAAGCCGATGCTCGCCCAGCAGGAGGAGGCTTCGTCGGGCGTCGCGCCGTAGTGGTGCAGCCAGTTGTCCAGGAGGTTGACAACGTTGCCGTGGGTGACCGCGACGCCCTTCGGGCGGCCGGTCGAGCCGGAGGTGTAGATCACGTACGCGAGGTCGGACGACCCGACCGCCACCCCGGGCGTGCCGTCGCCGTCCGCCGCCTCCGCCTCGACGGCCGCCAACGGCAGCACCGCCGCCGACTCCGGCCAGGCGTCGGCCCGTTCGCTTTGGTCGGTCCGTTCGCCCCGGTCGGTGAGGACCAGCGCGGGCGTCGCCTCCTCGACGATCACCGCGAGCCGCCCGTACGGCTGCCCCGGGTCCAGCGGCAGGTAGGCCGCCCCCGCCTTCAGCACGCCCCAGACGCCGACCAGCAGGTCGACCGTACGGCCGCAGTGCAGCCCCACGACGTCCCCGCGCCGTACGCCCCGACCCAGCAGCGCACGCGCCAGGCGGTCGGACCGCCGGTCCAACCCGGCGTAGTCCAGTCGTACGCCGTCCGCCACCACGGCCGCCGCCCCCGGCCGCTCCCGTACCTGCCGCGCGAGACGCTCCAACAGGCCGGGGGAGGCGGCGAGTCCGGTGGTACGTCCGGTGCCCGCCGCGCGCAGCCGTTCCCGCTCGTCGTCGTCCAGGAGGTCGTACTCCGCGACCGCGCGTTCCGGGTGCGCCGCCAACTGCCGCAGCACACGCGTCAGACAGCGGGCGTGCCCGCGTACGGTCTCGGCGTCGAACAGGTCCCGCGCGTAGTCGAGATGGCCCGTCACCCCGCCGTCCTCCTCGTGCACGGACAGCGTGTAGTCGAACTTCGCGGGCGCCAACTCCACGGGCAGCGGCTGCACTTCGGTCCCGTGCAGCCGTAGGGCGCCCTGCTGCGTCGTGCCCCACGCGAGCATGGTCTGGAACAGCGGCCCGTACGCCAGGCTGCGGCGCGGGTTCACCGCCTCCACCACCCGCTCGAACGGCAGGTCCTGGTGGTCGAGCGCCCCGCGCAGCGACGCCCGCACCCGGCCCAGCGCCTCGGCGCCCGTCGGCTCGCCGGACAGGTCGACGCGGTGGGCGAGGGAGTTGACGAAGAAGCCGATCAGCCGCGCCGCCTCGGGCCCGCGCCGTCCCGCCACCGGGATGCCCGTGACGGTGTCCGGCTCGCCGGACAACCGGGACAGCAGGATGTGCCACCCGGTCAGTACGGCCGTGAACAGCGTGCACCGCTCCCGGCGCGCGACGGCCCGCAGCGCGGCCGTGGTCTCCGCGTCGAGACGTACGGGCACCCGGCCGCCCCGGTGGCTCTGCCGCGGCGGTCGCGGCCGGTCCGCGGGGAGGGCGAGCAGCGCGGGGGCGCCGTCGAGGCGGTCCCGCCAGTACGCCGCCTGCGCGGCGGCCTCCGGGCCCTCCGCCCAGGCCCGCTGCCGGGCGCAGTGCGCGGCGAACGTCGTGGGGAGCGGCGGCAGCGGCTCCGTACGGGCGCCGCCCGCGTGCGCGCCGTCGGCGTGCGGGCCGTCCGCCCCGGTCTCCGCCCGGTACGCGTCGTACAGGGCGCCCACCTCGCCCAGCATGACCTCCATGGACCCGCCGTCGAAGACGGAGTGGTGCAGGGTCAGCAGCAGCGCGTGGTGCTCGGGCGCCAGGACCAGCAGCCGCCCCCGCGCCAACGGCCCGTGCCGCAGGTCGAACGGGATGTCGCACTCGTCACGCTGCCGGTCCGCGAGCCGCGCCGCCGGGTCGGGGTCGGCCGAGACGTCCTCGACCGCCAGCGCGAACCCGCTGTCCGCCGGTACGGTCTCCTGCCGCGCCTCGCCGTCCACCGTGACGAAGCGCGTGCGCAGGGTCTCGTGCCGGGCCGCCACGGCGTCCAGCGCGCGGGCGAGCAGCGCCCGGTCCAGCGGGCCCCGTACGGAGAACGCCATCGCCTCGTTGTACGCCGTCCCCTCGCCCTCCGTCTGCGCCAGGGTCCACAACCGCTGCTGTCCGAAGGACAGCGGGGGGAGGGCGCGGGGGCCGGGCGGCTCCGGCGAGGGCGTACGGGAAAGGGTGCGGGGCGTGCGTGTTGCCGACAAGAGCGGCCCTTCCGGCGTGCTGTGGACGGTCGGTTCAGGAGGTGGCCGAGCGCGGGTGGCACGGCCCCTCGTGAAGGCCGCCGGAGCCAATCATTGGACCGAGCTTTTCACCCTGTCAATGGTCGCCTTGGTCACTCTCCGTACGATCGGGGTGCGTCATGGCCCCTTTGCGTCATACGGCCGTCACGCTGCGGTCACGCCGAACGCCCCGCCGACGCGCGGTCGGCGGGGTGGTCGGGACGGTCGGGGCGGTGGTCGGCGGGCTCCGGGGGGCGTTTCCGCTGGGTTCCCGGAGCCCGTCAGCCGTACGTCAGGACGGCGAGCCCGGCTCGGAACCGGGACCGCGTTCGCGATGCGGGTCGATGTCGGTGTCCGGGGCGGGCAACGGGGGCAGCTGCGCCGGGTCGTCCGTCCGCAGGGCCGGGCCGTGCGGGGTGTTCGGACTCGCGAAACCGGGGCTGGCGAACCCCGGGCTGTCGTACCCGTGACTCTCGAACTCGGGGCTCGCGAAAGCCGGCGCGGAGAAGTCCGGGGTGGAGAACTCCGGCGTGAACGCGTCCCCGTCCCCGCCGCCGTCGGGCTGCCCCTGGGGCTGCTGCCGGGCGTCCTGCTCGTCCTGCGCCATCGTGCGACCTCCGAACCTGCGTGGGTTTGCCGGAGGCCCCGAAGGGCATCCGTGCCTCTCGAACGTCACGCCACGCGCACCCGCACCACGCGGGACACGCATGGCACACGGCTTCCCCACGGGGCGCCGTCCCGAACCCCGCACGGGAGACCTTCTTCTCCCCAACTCCCCCTCCACCGGCGCAAAACGGAGCATCACGCCCCCGCCGTCCACGTACCGTCCGCAGCACGCAAGGAGCCCGTTCCCGATGAAGCTCTTCGTCATCGCCGCACTGATCATGCTGATCGTCCTGTACGTGTCGATCCGCAACCGCCGCCGCTGATCCCCGCACCCGCACCCCGCACCCGCCCCGCCCCGCCCCGGGGCCGCGATCTCGCGGCCCCGCTCGCGTCAGACCGCCACGACGGCGGGAGCGACGACGCGTGCGCGCTCGTACAGGCCACGGGCGGCCTGGTTCTTGAGGTACGGGCGGATGTGCCCGCACATGCCCGCGATCCGTGCGTCGACCCGCCCGGACTGGACCATCGGGTAGTCGTCCAGGGCCGCGTGCCAGGTCTCGCACGCGGCCTCCAGGTGCCCGACGGCGAGTTGCCGTTCCGCGAGGATCGTGCGCTCCTTCACGCGGGTGCGCCGGTAGATGCCGTACCGCTGCCGGTCGGACTCCTGCATCGCCGCCACCGCGCCGTGCGTGTCGCCCAGTTCGAAACGCACCTGGCTCGTGTGGTAGCTGAGCGAGGCCGGATCGTACGAGCCGAACACCCTGCCGCGTGACTCCGCGCGTTCCATCGCGTGCTCCGCGCCCCTCAGGTGGGCGAGGGCGGCCCGCCGCTCGCCGATCTGGGCTGCGGCGTGGGCCTGTTGACCGGCGAGGAAGGCGCGCATACGGGGACCCGCCTGCGGCGAGGCCGCCGCGGCGGCGTCGGCGAGGCGCATGGCGACCTTCCCGTGCCGCAGGTCCACGGCTTGCACGCTCATGCCCCGCAGCGTCGTGCAGTACGTGAGGTGGTCCTCGGAGGCCCCGGCCAGTTCCAGCGCTTTGAGGTAGTACCGCTGGGCCAAGCCGTGCACTCCCTCGTCCACGGCCATGTAGCCGGTGAGGTAGCACAGGTCGGAGGCGGCCGACATCATCGCCTTGCGGACGTGCTCGGTGGCGTCGGCCCGGAGGTACGGGGCCACCGTGTTCACGAGGAAGGCCGCCGCCATCGGCCGGGCGTGACGGCCCCCGAACTGGTCGTCCAGTTCGGACACGCGCTCCGTCATGGCGACGACCATGTCCACCTCGGCCGTCCCGACCCGGCGTGTGATGCCGGTCTGCGCGGCCTCCATGCGCCCCACCACGTCCGGCCAGCCGGGAACGGTCACCGCGACGGAGAACAGGCCCGCGCTGAGAACACTGCGTCGTGCCGGGTCCACGTCCTGCCTCCCGAGGTCGACCGGAACCTGCACGCTAGCCGGACGGCCGATCGACGCGAAAGCGGGCGAAACCGGCCAGCCGTCGTGCCCGGGATTCGACAAGGGCCCCGATCTGCTCTTCGCGGTCACTACGGCGACCGCGCGTACCCCTCCGCCGCCCACCGTCCGGCCCGAGCCGCCCCCGGCCGGGGCGCTCAGCCCGTTGCCGGGTCGTCGGTCGTGCCGGTGCCCCGGTGTCTGTCCGTCCACCCCAGGACCCGCCGCGCCGTGCCGCCGAACAGCGCGGTCCTCTCCGACGGGGAGAGCTCCACGTGGTCGAGCAGGTAGTGGAGCCCCTGGGCGTACGAGTGGTAGCCGGGGTACCTCGGCACCTCCGGAAAGCCGTGGAGACGGCCGAAGACGCGGTGCTGGTCCGTCGCCCACATGCACCGGCCGACGCCGAACGCGTCGAGCACCCGTTCCAGCGGGGGCCGGAGGTCCGGGTACGGGTACGGCGCGGTCGACAGGGTGGGCGCGCCCGACAGCTTGACGGAGACGTTCGGGAGTTCCGCGAGCTTCAGGAGTTCCCCGAGGTCGTGCCACGGCGGGTCGTCGGCGGGCATGTAGGGCGGCTGGTGGAGCCCGAAGTGGTCGACGACGAGGGGGAGGGACGGGTGCGCCCGCGCCACCGCGGCCAGGTCGGGGAGGTGTCCCGGGCCCAGGAAGCACACCGGTACGCCGTGGGTCTCCGCGGCGTCCAGCATGTCCTCGTACGCCCCGGACCGCAGCCGCTCGATGTTGTCGGGCGGCCACGCCGTGGTGAGGCGCAGCCCCAGTACGCCGGGTTGCTCCGCGACGCGTGCCACCAGCCCCGCCGCTCCGGGGTCGGAGGCCGAGGGCCCGGCGGTCGACGACTCGGCCGCTCCGGCCGCGATCTCGTCGTAGTCGAGCACCGTCGCCAGACGGTCCGGGTGCCGGGCGACCGCGGCCCGGCAGCGCGCGGCGGGGGCGCAGTGGGCTTCGCTCATCAGGACGGCCGCGTCGACACCCGCGGCGTCCAACTGCGCCAGCAGCAGCTCGGTTTGAAGGTCCGCGAAGGACTCCTCGCCGTGCTCCCACGGGTTCCGCGGGCTCGGCAGATGCAGGTGCGCGTCGATGATCTCCGCGTGTGGTGCCTTCACTGTGGTGCCTCTCTTCGTCGGGAAGTCCGTTACGCGGCGCGGGAGTTCAGGCCGAGGCCGCCGGAGACGAGCAGGTCGTCGCCGGTGATGTACGCGGAGCCTTCGGACGCGAGGAAGGCGACCGCCTCGGCCACGTCGGCGGCCGCTCCGGCCCGGCCCAGGGGGACGTCCGCGCCCCAGGCGGCGACCGCTTCCGCGGAGATGCCCAACCTGCCGTACGCCGGGGTGTCGATCAGTCCGGGGCTCACCGCGTTGACGCGGATGCGGCGGGGGGCGAGTTCGAGGGCGGCGGCTCGCATCATCGGCAGCAGCGCGCCCTTGGCGGCCGTCATGGCGGCCCCCAGCCCGTCGCCGCCCGCGCCGACCGTGAACACCACGGACGCGCCCTCGTTGAGCAGGGGAAGGGCTTTCTGGAGGGTGAAGAAGGTGCCCTTGACGTTGATGTCGAAGAGGGCGTCGAAGGCGGCTTCGTCGACGGACGCGATCGGGCCGGGCCGGGAGACGCCCGCGTTGAGGTGGAGCAGGTCGAGCGAGCCGAGGTGTGCGCGGGCGTGCTCCACGGCCCGTTCGATGTCGGCGAGCGAGGCGGCGTCGGCACGTACGGCGACGACGTCCGGTGGCAGGTCGGCCTGGTCGACGCCGTCGCGGCCGGTGACCATGACGCGGTGGCCGCGTGAGTGGAGCAGTTCCGCGGTGGCCTTGCCGATCCCGCTGGTTCCGCCGGTGATGAGTGCTGTCTTCGCTGGCACGGCTCGTTCTCCTCGCTGGTGATCCGCCTGTCGACCTTCGTCGGCGACCTGAGTGGCAACCTACGCCTACCTGGCAGTGACTGCCAAGCATGCATGTGCTGCCAGTATGGCAGGCCACGCTAGGCTGGGGGCATGACGCAGGGGACACCGGCCGAGCAGGGGACGCCGGACAGGGCGACGGCGGGCAAGAGGACGGCGGCACCCACGCTGTGGGACCGCACGCGGCAGCTGGCCGTTCAGGAGATCCTGCGAACGGCGTTGCGCCTGTTCGACGAGCAGGGGTACGAGGCCACGACCATCGCGCAGATCGCCCGCGAGGCCGGTGTCTCCCAACGCACCCTCTTCCGCTACTTCGGTACGAAGGAGGACCTCCTCGGCGGCAACCAGGAGGAGTTCGTGACCCTCATGACGGAGACCGTCCGCGCACACGCCGGGGAGGGCGACGCGTGGAGCGCGTTGCGCGCGGCCTTCGAGAGCGCACTGTCGCTGCACGAGAGTCCCGAGGACGCGTTGCAGCGGTTCCGTCTGGTGCACCGCACCGACTCGTTGCGCGCGGGCTACCTGGGCAAACGCGTACGCTGCCAGGAGGAGTTGCTGCCCCTGGTCGAAGCCCGACTCGGTTCCTCGCGCGCGGACCGGGCGCGGGCCCGCGCCGTCGTCGCGACGTCCTTCGCCTGCTTCGACGCCGCGTCCGCGACCTGGGTCGAGAACGACGGGCGGGGCGACATCCTGGACCTGTACGACCAGTGCCTGGCGGCGGTCCGCGGCGAGGAGGCGGGGAACGGCGTCAGCCCCAGTGCCGCGCCACTTCCGTCGCCATCCCCGCCGCGGCCGTCAACGCGCCGCCGGTGAAGAGCGCCAGCAGGCAGCCGCTGCCCCCGCCCCCGCCGGAGCGCTTCTGCTCGGCGACGCGCTCGACCTCCGGCATACCGCCCGCGTGGTACGCGTCGCCCAGCTCGCGGCCCGCGCAGTAACCGCACTTCCACCCACCGAACGCGGCCTCCTCGCGGCCGCACTTCGGACACACCGACATGGCGTTCCTCCCCCGACGGTTCCCATCCCGGCGCACCAGGCTAGGGACGCGCACATCCCTCCGGTAGGTCGCGAACAAGCCGGTCGCGGAACGACGCGCGTCCGCCGTGCGCGTCACGGGCGCGGGCCTCGTACGCGAGCCCCGGGGAGGGCCGCCCGGAAACCGATCAGGTCCGTACGGAGCCCGGGTCGCCGCCCAGGAGCAGGGGCCAGACACTGGGCATCTCCCCGACGGGGACCTCGATCAGTGACGGTCCCCGCTCCCCGGCGGCGTCCCGCAACGCGCCCGCGAGGTGGTCCGGGGTGCGGGCGCGGACGCCGGGGACGCCGAACGACTCCGCGAGCCGGACGAAGTCGACCGGGGACAGGTCGCTGCCGAGGAAGCGGCCCTCGAACTCGTCGGCCTGGATGCGTCGTACGTTGCCGTACGCGCTGTCGTTGAAGACGACGGCCGTGACCCCGATGTCGTACCGCCGGGCGGTGGCGAGTTCCTGCATGTTCCAGCCGAAGCCGCCGTCGCCGTTGAGGGAGACCACGACGCGGTCGGGGTGGGCGACCTTCACGCCGAGGGCGGAGGGGTAGCCGTAGCCGAGGGTGCCCTGGTAGCCGGGGGTGAGGAAGGTGCCGGGGCGGTGTACGGGGTAGCCGACGGAGGCCAGATAGCCCACCTGCGTCAGCTCGTTGACGAGGAAGCCGTCGTCCGGGATCGCCTCGCGCAGCGCCCGTACCCAGCCCCACTGCGGTTCGACGCCGCGTACGCGCTCCGCGCAGCGGGCCCGTACGGCGGCGAGGTCCTCGGGCCGCCACCCCGGGTCCGTACCGGCCGCGCCGTCCCCGTCCCGCGCGGGCGCGTCCGGCAGGGCGGCGCGGATCTCCGCCAGCGCCACCCCGGCGTCGGCGCACAGGGTCAGTCGCGCGGCACGGGGCGCGCCGAGGTCGGCGGGATCGGCGTTCACGAGCAGTACGGCCGCGTCCGGCGCGGTGGGCAGCGCCGTACCGCGCGGTGACACGAAGCGGCTGCCGACGACCAGCACCACGTCCGCCCGCGGCAGCAGGGTGGGTGCGGCCAGGGCCGGGTACGCCAGCGGGTGGGCGGCGGGGATCGCGCCGCCGGCGTTGCGGCTCGTGACCACCGGTGCGGCCAGCGCCTCGGCCAGATCGGTGAGCGCGTCGCCCGCGCGGGCCGCCAGCACGCCGCCGCCCGCGTACAGCAGGGGCCGCCGCGCCGATGCGAGCACGGCGGCGATCTCCGCGACGGCGGCGGCCCGCTCCTCCGCGCCCGCGTCGGTGCCCCTACCCGTGCCGGTGTCACGGCCCGGTTCCGGTGCCACGTCCGCCTTCGCGGCCAGTACGTCCGCCGGCACGGTCAGCGCGACGGGCCGTGGACGCCCGCGCCGCGACTCCCGTACGGCCCGGTGGACGAGGCCCGGGATGCCGCCGGGGTCGGCGGCGCGGCCGGACCACTTGGTGACCGAGGCCAACGTCCCGTCCTGGTCCGGGAGTTCGTGCAGCATGCCCAGCCCGCGCCCGGCCAGGTGCGAGGGGATGTCGGCGGCCACGCACAGCATCGGGGACGAGCAGGCGTAGCCGGTGGCCACGGCGGGCAGCGCGTTGAGCACGCCCGGCCCGGGGACGACGAGGCAGACGCCGGGCCGGTCGCTCGTACGGGAGTACGCCTCCGCCATGTGGGCGGCGCCCTGCTCGTGCCGGGCGGCGAGGTACGTGATCGGGTCCGGGTCGCCGGTCGTACGAGCCAACGCGTCCAGTACGTGGTCGAGTTGCACGCCGGGCACGCCGAACACGTGCCGTACGCCCTCCCGCCGCAGCTGCGCGACGAGCGCCTCCGCTCCGGTGAGCCTCATGTCGGGACCGCCTCCTTGGCGTCGTGCTGTCCGGCGGAACCGCGGAACGCGGCCTCGCGCCGGTCCAGCCAGTTGAGGACCGGGACCGTCATCACGGTGGTGACGAGGGCGACGAGCACCAGGACGGTGAACAGCGCCTGGTTGACGATCCCGGCGGTGAGGCCGATGTTGAGGGCGATGAGCTGCATCAGTCCGCGGGCGTTCATCAGGGCGCCGACCCGGACCGCCACGTCGGGCCGTTCGCCGCGCAGCCGGGCCGCCGCCCAGCAGCCGCCGAACTTCCCGACGACCGCCAGCACGACCGCCCCGGCGCCGAACGCCAGCACCGCGGGGTCGCCGAAGACGTCGAACTCGGTGTTCAGCCCCGAGTACGTGAAGAACATCGGCACGAACACCACCTGCGTCACGGACTGGGTGGCGCGTACGACCCGTTCGGACTCCTCGCCGCCGGGCATGGCCATGCCGACGCAGAACGCGCCGAACACCGCGTACAGCTCGATGACGTCGGTGAACCAGGCCGCGCCGAACAGCACGGCGACCGTCACCAGCAGCCGCGTGTCGGGGTCCAGGCCCGGCCGCTCCATGGCCCAGGCGAGCAGCCGCCGCCCGACGAGGAGCAGCAGCGCCAGGAACAGCAGCGACCCGCCGACCGCCTTGACCACGGGCCCCGGTTCGCCCGAGGCCGCGCTCAGCACCCCGGCGAGCATGATCCAGGCGACCACGTCGTCGGTGGCGCCCGAGGCCAGGGACAGGGAGCCGAACCGGGTCCCGGCCAGCCCCCGTTCGGTGATGATCCGGGCGAGCATCGGGAACGCGGTGATGGCGAGGGCGACGCCGACGAACGCGGCGGTCACCGTGACCGACACGCCGTCGACGTAGATCGGCACGTGTCCGTGCGCGAAGACGGTCAGGCCCACGCCGAACAGCAGCGGCAGCAGGACACCCGCCGAGGAGACGGCGACGGCGGTCCCGGCCAGCCCGCGTCCCGCGTGCGCGCGGAAGGCGTGGCCCGCGGCGAACATCAACGTGACGAGGCCGATCTGCCCGGCCACGTACAGCACCGGTTTCAGCTCCGCGGGGAAGACGGCGTCGGAGGCGCCGGGCGCCACCAGGCCGAACAGCGACGGTCCGAGCAGCACCCCGGCGATCATCTCGCCGACCACCGGCGGTTGGCCGAACCGGCCCGCCACCCGGACGACGACCCGGCAGGTGAGCAGGATCACCACGGCGGCGGCGAAGAAGGCGGGGGCGAGTTCCGTGGGAGTCATGTCCTACGCCTCCTCAACGGCGGCCGGGCGCCGCGGGGGCCGGGCCCCCGGACGCCTCGGCGAAGTAGTCGCGGCACAGGCCCTGCCGCCGGGCGTCCCACACCATGTAGCTGCCGAGCACGAGCTGGGCGAGACTGCGCGGGACCGCGGCCCAGCGGTCGCCCTGACGCATGGCCGCGAGCCGGACCCGTACGGCGGGCGCGGGGGCGTCCGTACGGGGGACCAGCAGGCAGGGGCCGCGGCTCGGCAGCGACCGGGTGTGCTCCGCCGAGGAGCGCAGCACGAAGCGGCGCAGCACCTCCTCGGCCGCGACCCGCATGGTGAGGACGGCGAAACCCCGGGCTGGGCAGGGCCGGTTGGCCGTGACGCCGAACGGGATGTGGGCGGTGGGCCGGGTGGCGTCCGACAGCCACCGGTCGGGGTCGAAGCCGTCGGCGGCGAGGGCGCGCGAGCCCTGGTACTCGGGGTAGTTGAAGAGGAGTACGGAGCCCGTGGGGAGGGCGGGGCCGTCCTCGCGGGGGATCTCCCCGGTGGTGATGCGGTGGGCGACGCCGAACAGCGGGAAGTGCTGCATCGTCTCGCTGATCACCCGGTCCAGGAGGTCCGTGTCCGCCGGGCCGACCCCGTCCGTCCCGTTCACCGGGACGCGGTCCTGCACCTCCGGGTGGGTGGCGAGGGCCAGCAGCAGGTGCGCCATGCCCTCGGACATCTGCACGACGGCGGTGTTGAAGAACGTGCCCTGGAGGTACCACGCCCGCTCCTCGTCCGTCAGCAGCGCGGGCAGCGGCACCGGCGGCGGGTCGTGCGCGAGCCGGTCGCGCAGGTACGCGGTGAGCCGGTCGCGCCGGTCCATGTGCCGCAGCCCGGTGCACTTGAGGGCGGTGACGACGTCGTCGGCGTTCCCGACGATCAGGTCCCGCGCGTGGCGGGGGCAGGGCGCGCGGAAGACCACCTCGTAGTAGACCTCCGCCCAGACCGGCATCATCAGGTCGCGCAGCCGTACGGCGTGTGTCCGTTCCGTACGGGAGGTGGCGTCGCCGGGGCGGTGCGGTCCGGCGGTCTCGTCCAGCACCCGGCGGGTGCAGCGGGTGACGAGTTCGGTCCACTCCTCGCGGGACAGCCCGGCCAGGATCTGCCGGGTGGTGCGGGCCACGTCGTCGTAGCGCGGGCCCGCCTCCAGGTGTTCCTGGTGCACCTGTGGGCCGGGGGAGAGCCAGTACCAGAACAGGTCGGACAGGGCGGCGCCGCGGCTGCGCCCGTTCGCCGCGGGATGCCCGTACACCCGCTTGAACTCCCGCGCGGGCACCTCGCGTCCGGGCGCCGGGACGCCCTCCTCGCCGTTGACGAGGGCGAAGATGCGGACGCGCAGGGCGACCACGGCCCGCGGCAGCCACGACGGCAGGGTCGCCACCAGCGCCACGGCCACGACGGCGGCGAGCCACCCGGCGGCGGTCACGAGAGCACCCCGCCGTGTCCGGGGCCGTACGAGGGCCTGCTGGGCCACCCCGCACCCCAGCCCGGCGGGCGTACGAGGTCCGGGGTCAGCTCGTGCGACCCGGCCGCGCCGCACAGGGCCAGGGTGTCCACCAGCTCCTCGCGCAGCAGCTCCAGCATGCGGCGCACGCCCTGCTCCCCGTCGGCCGCCAGCGCCCACATCACCGGTCGGCCGACGCCCACCGCGCGGGCGCCCAGGGCGAGCGCCTTCACGATGTCCGTACCGCGCCGTACCCCGCCGTCCAGCAGCACCGGGACCCGGTCCCCGACGGCCGCGACGATCTCCGGCAGCAGTTCCAACGTGGCCGGAACGGTGTCCAGTTGGCGCCCGCCGTGGTTGGACAGCAGCAGCCCGTCCGCGCCGTGCCGTACGGCGAGCCGCGCGTCCTCCGGGTGCAGCACGCCCTTCAGCAGGATCGGCAGGTCGGTGATCGTGCGCAGCCAGGCGACGTGTTCCCAGGACAGCTCCGGGGACATGGCGATCTGGCGTACGTGTCCGCGCTCGCCGTCGCGCAGGTCGACCAGGTTCTCGCAGCGCATCCCGGCGGGCAGGTCGTGGAAGCCGTTGCGGCGGTTGCGTTCGCTCGCCCCGAGGACCGGGGAGTCGACGGTGACCACGAGGGCGGCGCAACCGGCGTCGGTGGCGCGGCGCACCAGTGCTTCGGTGATCTCCCGTTCCGGCTGGATGTAGAGCTGGAACCAGAGCGGCGCCGGGCCGCCGTCCGGGGCCGCCGCGCGCGCGGCCTCGGCGATCTCGCCGACGGCCACGGTCGACGCCATGCTGACGATCAAGATGGCGCCCGCCGCTGCGGCGGCCCGCGCGGTCGCCAACTCCCCTTCGGGCACGAGGAGTTTGTGGAACGCCGTCGGGGACAGCAGCACCGGCAGCTCCGTCCGGCTCCCGAGCAGCGTCACGCCGAGGTCGCCCACGGCCCGGCCGCGCAACGCCCGCGGCAGCAGCCGGGTCCCGGTGAAGGCCGCCTCGTTGGCCCGTACGGTGATCTCGTCGCGTGCGCCGCCCGCGATGAAGTCGGCGTACACGGGGTCGAGTTTGTCCTGTGCCGCGGCCTCGAAGTCGCGTACGGAGAACATCACCGCCGCCTCACCGCCCCGTACCGACGGAACCCGTACCGACGGCGCCCGGCGTCCCGCCGTCCGCCGCACCCGCCCGGTCGGCCTGGCGCGCGAAGAAGGCCGCGAGCGGGGCGCGGTGGGCGTCCGGGTGGTCCCACTCGTTCTCCAGGTTCTCGGCCACGTGGTGGGTGCCGAGCAGTTCGCCGCCCCGGTAGTGGCGGACCACCGGGTGCAGGTACGCGGCGTCGAACGCCTCGTCGGCGGCGTTCTGCGCGGTGCGGCGCACCGTGATGTCGAACGGGTCGACCTTGTCGTGGTCGGGCCCGTACTCCAGCGTCACCAGGTAGCAGTCGCCGCGCGCGGTGAGCGCGCCGTCGTGCGCGTACGCGACGGGCACCTCTTCGTGGTAGCGGGCCCGCTCACCGGGCTCCACCACGATCAGGTCCCCGAGCACGGCGAACTGCTGCCACAGTGCCGAACTCCGGTTGACCCGCGCCACGACGGCGTCGGTCAGCGCGGCCGGGTCCGGGTCGAGGTCGCGGTGCGGCCAGGGTGTGTCGTGGTGGCGTTCGTCGAGGATGTGGCCGAGGGCGCGCACGGCGTAGCGGAAGCCGTGGATGAAGCCGCCGGTGGACTTCTTGAAGTCGCGCTGCTGCATGAGGGTGCCCGCGAAGTAGAGGCCGGGGACGTTCACGGACTCGTACGCGGAGGTGAGCGCGGCGAAGCGGTCGTCGATGACCAGCTCCGGACGGCAGTCCGGGGCGAACACCGAGGCGTCGAAGCGGAATCCGGTGCAGACGATGACGCGGTCGTAGCGCAGCTCCTTCACCACCTCGTCGGCGCGGGAGAAGCTGAAGCGGACGCGGTACGCGGGGCCGTGGCCGTTGCTGCCGTCGCCGTCCTTCTCGATGGCCAGGACGTGGCCGTCCAGCAGGGCGTTCTGCGACTTGAGCTGGTAGGTGTCGAGGAAGTTGTTGTTCACGGCGCGGATGTGGCCCACGTAGTGCGTGTTCCAGGCCATCCGGATCGAGGACGGGCCCGCCACGTGGATCACGGCGGCCGTCTCCACGAGGTGGTCGGCGGTCTCCATGGCGGAGTTGCCCTTGCCGAGGATCAGCACGCGCTTGTCGGTGAACTCCTCGGCGTCCACCGACACGTCGCGGTACTCCTCGGCCGTTTCGATCCCCGGTATGTCGGGCGTACGGGACAGGCTCACGCCCGTGGCCATCACCACGCGCCGGGCGCGGTGCTCGTGCCCGTGCTGGTCGGTGACGGTGAAGCCGTCGCCGTCACGCGCGATCCGGGTGACGCGGGTGTCGTACGCGATGTCGAGGTCGGACTTCTCGGCGAAGTCGGCGAGGTAGCGGACGAGGTCGTCGGCGTGCGGGAAGTAGCGTTTGCTGTAGTGGCCGAACAGGAGGTCCGGGTCCGAGGAGACGAGGGAGTTCCAGTCCATGCGGAGGTTCAACTCCGGGTCGGACGTGCCGTTGTGGATCTTGTTGATGGAGATCAGCTTGCGGTGGCGGGGGAACGTGCGGAAGAACGTGCCGGCGGAGTCCCCGGCCTCCAGGACGCGGTAGCTGTGGCCCGCCTCCTTGAGCTGCCGGGCGAGCTGGAGTCCGGCGGGTCCGCCGCCGATCACGAGGTGGTCGAGGGGTGCGTTCTGCACGGTGTCGTCCTTTCGGTGGGTGGGGGCGCGGGCAACGGCCGTGTGCGTACGGGGTGCGCGCGGGTGCCGTGCGTGACGGCACGCGGGCGCGGGGCGGCGCGGTACGTGGCTGGTGCGGGATGGCGCGTGACGGGCGGCGCCGGGCGTACGGGACCGGGGCGACGGCCGGTTTCCGGGCAGGCGTGGCCGACGCGGCGGGTACGAGGGGCGCACCGGTGGTGGGTGGAGGGTGCGGTGACGGGGGGGGTGACGGGGGCCGGAGCCCGCGCGGGCCGGGGCGCGCGACGGGACCTGGCGGGGCCTGACGGTGCGTCAGGTGGAGCTAGGGGGCGCTGCCCCAGGCGGGGGAGGGTGGGGGCGAGGGTGCTCTGCGTGACGGAAGGGGCATGGCGGAACCCTTCGGGAAACAAGCGTTATTGAAACCTCAATGAGCACGGTAATAACGGGAGTTGGGCTTTGACAACCCCGCCTCGGCAGTCCCACGGGCCCCGTCGGAGGACGGCCGTTGCGGAGCGGGATCAACTATTTGTTGAGATTCCATTGACAGCGGACGGCGGGCCCGCGAAGCTCCGGCGTTGACCATGGCATCCACCGAGCGGAGTTCCCCCACATGACATCCCGTTCCAGCACGGTACTCGTGTCCGCCCTCGCCGGCGTCGGCCTGATGTTCGCCGCCCCGGCGTCCGCCAGCCCCGCGCCCACCGCTTCCCCCGCTCCCGCGGCCAAGACGGCCGCCAAGTCCCCGGCCGCCGTCGACGGCTGCTACACCTGGAGCGGCACCCTCAAGGAGGGCTCGTCCGGCGAGGCCGTACGGCAGCTCCAGATCAGAGTCGCGGGCTACCCGGGCTCCGGCGGCGACATCGCCATCGACGGCCAGTTCGGCGCCGCCACCAAGGCCGCCGTGACCCGCTTCCAGCAGGCGTACGGGCTGGGCGCCGACGGGATCGCGGGTTCGGCCACGTTCAACAAGATCTACGCGCTCCAGGACGACGACTGCTCGCCCGTCAACTTCGACTACGGCGAGCTGAACAACTGCAACTCCGACTGGTCCGGCGGCAAGGTCAGCGCCGCCACGGCGAAGGCCAACGCCCTCGTCACCATGTGGAAGCTCCAGGCCATGCGGCACGCGATGGGCGACAAGCCGATCACGGTCAACGGCGGCTTCCGCAGCGTCACCTGCAACAGCAACGTCGGCGGCGCCGCCAACAGCCGCCACATGTACGGCCACGCGGCCGACCTGGGTGCCGGTTCGCAGGGCTTCTGCGCGCTGGCCCTCCAGGCGCGCAACCACGGCTTCGGTGAGATCCTCGGCCCGGGTTACCCCGGCCACGACGACCACACCCACGTCGCGGGCGGTGGCGGCCAGTTCTGGTCCGCCCCCAGCTGCGGCATGTGACACCACGGCGGCACCGCACCACCCGTAGCACCAGCTTGACCCCGCATCACCAGCTCCACCCGCAGCACCGCTCCGGCCGGTCGTGAACCGCTCCCGAACCGGCCGGAGCGCGCACGCGGAACGGCCCCGGGCGACAGGACGTCGCCCGGGGCCGTTCCCCTACTCCCGTACGTACGCGGGTGGTCAGGCCGCGTAGCCCTTCGGGGGGATGAGGGTGGCGAGCTGGTCGAAGGAGAGCCAGTAGATCTGGTTGCCGCCGAACGACGCGGGGTCCGCGATGAGGACGGTGCGGTTGGCGTCGTCGTAGCCGATCACGCTGAAGTAGTGGTAGATCGTCTGGTCCGACGGGTAGCCGGGGGGCTGGTTGCCGGGCGGGGCGACGATGTTGGTGACCAGCGGGTAGTTGTTGTCGATGTCGAGGACGACGTCGTTCCACAGCAGGTCCTTCTGGGCCTGGCTGGGCGGGTCGTTCGGCATCTCCTTCGTCTCGTACCAGCCGGTGCCGAGGTTCGCGTTGAGCACGCCCGTGACCTGGCTGATGTGGTCCGTACCCGCCTCGGTGGTGCCCAGCTGCGCGGCCAGCGCGGACTGGCTCGGGGGCGCCACGCGGGCGGAGAGGGCGATGCGCGTGGCGGCGGGGCCGCACCAGTAACCGGTCTCCTGCACCTGGTAGTCGACGTCGAGGGTGTGCGCGCTGGCGGTGCGTACCCCGTCGATCCGCAGGCGGGTGCCGGGCTCGTTCTGCCCGCTGACGACGGCCGTACCGGCCCGTGAGCCATCGGTCAGCACCTGCACGGCGGGCGGGCGGCCCGTACCGGAGTCGGAGGCGGTGCCGGAGTCGGCGAGGGCGGCGCCGGGTACGGCGAGCGCGCCGACGGCGGCCAGGGCGACGGCGGTGGACACGAGTCTCTTGCGCATGGGGACTCCCGGGAGGGGTGTGGGGGACGGTACGCGGCGGACTTCACGGAACGGGTGCGGGTGCGGGTGCGGGTGCGCGTGCGGAACGTTCGCGGGTGCGGCCGTACGGAACGGAACGGGACCCGCCCGCCCGGACGCCCGCACGGGGCTCCGGTACGCGGACGGGTCCCGCGACGGTCCGTCAGGGGATCGGCGGCACCGTGGGGCCCTCGGCCGCGAGCAGGTCGCGGGCGAACTGCTCCCACTGCGCGTACCGGTCCGGGTACGCCGACCGCTGCACCGCCTGGCAGACCTCACCGGGCGGCCTGGTCTCCCAGTTCGCGATCTGGATCAGACCGGGGTTGCTGCCGAACGGGGCCACGCCGTAGAACGACTTCGACGAGGTGGGGACGTCGGTGATCTGCTCGGGCGTGCCCCAGCCGGTGCTCGGGCGCTGCTGGAATATGCCCAGCGAGTCGTGGTCCACGGGCACCAGGTAGTTGACGAACTTCGACTCCTGCATGGCCGTCATCAGCGCGATGACCTGGCCCTGCTCGGAGATGTTCGCACCCTTGCCGACACCGATGACGGTGCGGGCGTTGGCCAGCTCCTCCGGGCCGAGGTCGAGCGCCGTACGGAACGTCTGGCGCAGTTCGGAGTCCGGCGCCTGCTGGAGGGCCCGCGCGGTCGCGGCGTCGACCGAGCCGGTACGCGGCAGGCCGTGCCGCGCCTGGAACGCCTCCAGGCCGTGGCCGGGCGCCGCGGCGGACGCGGAGTGCGAGTCGGCGGCCTGGACGGTGCCGGGTGCGGAGAACAGCGCGCCGACGGCGACGACGGAGGCCGCGAGGGCAGTACGGCGGGAAAGGGAACGGGAAGTGCGCAACGCCACTCCTTCGGTAGGACGTCGAACGTCCCGGGCCGTACGCGCGTGCGCTCGCGCCCTCGCACGCACCGGAGTCCGCCCGGTCGTGGCCGACCGGCACGGCGGTGTTCGCGGGGGCGGTACTGCAACGTCGCGCGGGGCGGCCGTCGGGACGCAGAGCGGTGGGGGGATGCGTGTGCAACAGCGCGCACAGCTTCGGCTCGCGGGGAGCGCGGGCGCAAGGGATGAAAGCCCAGACTTACCACCGCGCCTGCGCCGGTGGTGACCCGGCGACCGTTCCCGTACGGGTGCCTCCCGCGTACCGCGTGCGTCCGCCCCGGTCACGTACCGCCCCGGTCACGTACCCGCCCGGTCACGTACCGCCGCGCCCGGCGCTGCGCAGCAGGGCGCGGCCCTCGGCCGTCGCCACGTGGAACGAACGGCCCGCCCTGCGGACCGTCGTGACCAGACCGGCCGCCCGCAGCACCTTCACGTGCTGGCTGACGGCGGGGTGCGTCACGGCCAGGGCGCGGGCGAGTTCGACGGTGGAGGCGCCCGTACGGGACGCCCGCAGCACGGCGGCGCGCGTGTGCCCGAGGAGCGGGCCCAGCGGACCGTCGTCCGGGCGCTCCGCGGCGGCGGGGCGGGACCAGTCCACGTCGTGCTCGATGGGGTAGACGAGGACCGGCGGGAGGTCGTCGTCGGCCAGGGTGATGGGCGTGGGCCAGCAGAAGAACGACGGTTGCAGGGTGAGCCCCCGCCCGTCCAGCCGCAGGTCGTGGTCCACCGGGTAGTCGGCCTCCAGCACGGGCGGACGCCAGCGGAAACGCGGCCCCAGACCGGCCAACAGCCCGTCCGTACCGCCGTCGAGGAGGCTGTGCAGCCGTACGATCCGGTCCGCGTCGACGTGCGCGTGGATGCGCTGCCAGAACGGGGCCAGCGCCTCCAGGTGGTACGTGTGGAACGCCTGCCCCAGCCGCCGGAGCGTGTCGCCGTCGCCGCCCGCCAGGGACTCCGCCCAGTCCGGCAGCCGCCGCGACGCGGCCACCCGCGACAGGTCGCTGCGCAGCCGGGGCGGAGGCGTGCGGACGAGGGTGTCGACGGCGGCCTGGAGGCTGTCGCAGTCGCCGTAGGTCGGCGTGAGAAAGTCGGGGGAGCAGCCGTGCGGCGGCAGGAGGGGGGACAGCAACCGGCAGCTTTCGGACAGCCGGGGTCTCGCCCATCGCCGCCACTCCCCGAACACCCGGGCGCCGTCCCGGCGTTGGAGGGTCTGCACGCTGTTGCTGATCTCCCACATGTGGTCCGGCCCGGAGGCGACCCGTACCCGCGCCAGGTCCTCGGACGTGAAGTACACGCGCAGCATCGGCCCGCCTCTCCCCCTGTGCTCCCCGTGCGCCCGCACCGTCCTGCCCGGTACGGACCGCCGCCGCCCGTGCCGCGTACGCGGGCGCCCGTACGCAGGCGTCCGTACGCGGAACGGCGCGTGCGGACCAGGCGACCTTTGCCGGGAGGGCGCTGTCAAGACCCCGTCGGGGACTCCGGTCAGGTCCCCGGAAGGGCGCGGCGGATCGCGGGCGCGCGGCGTCTTTGGCGTGCAGACGGATAGGCGTGCGGGCTTCGACCTTGTATTTTCCTGACGAACGGCCGTACGGACCGGGCGGTCTCGCCGGGACGTCGCGGCCGTGGCCGTGCCGGGCGGTCCTGCCGGTACGGGAGCACGCACCCCCACACAAGGAGACTTGTCATGCGCAAGATGATCCGAAGACTGGCCGCGTCCACCCTCGCCGCCGCCGTGGTCTTCAGCTTCCCCGTGGTGGCCAGCGCCGCCGAGGCCGCTCCCGCCCCCGCCGCCGCCCAGGCCGCGCAGCCCTCCGCCGAACCGGCCCCGCCCGGCGGCTTCCAGACCGGCCACTACCCCGAGGTCGACGCCCCCGCCGCGCCGCGCGCGGACGAGGCCCAGGTCGCGGCGTGGTCGTACCACATCACCGCTTCCTGCGCGGGCTACGAGGGCGCGATACGTCAGGGCGCCAACTACTGGGGCGAGGCCCAGGAGACGTCCGGCAGCGGCACCCCCGTCGAGTGCACCGGCGGCTACGTGCCGGACTGCGGCATCAGCAACGCCGTCGGCTGCAACTGGGGCATGGGCCAGCGGATCATGCTCTCCACCATGGTGAGCGACTTCGCGCTGCTCTCCGCCCACGAGTTCGGCCACAACTGGTACGGGCACTCGGACCCCGGCTGCGCGAGCTGGGCGAGCGCGTACGACGTCATGCGGCCGACGATGTGTTGACCTGCTGTTCCTAGCCGAACGGGGGCGGGTCGGGCGCGTGGAGCGCCCGGCCCGCCTCTCCGTTCACCCGGCGCCGGGGAGCGCCTGGGGAGCGGCCAGGGGGCACGCCGTCACAGGGCGAAGACGCCGTACCCGAAGCCCTCCGCCGCCACCCCCTCCGCCGTCAACGTCACCCCGGCCACCTCCAGCGGGCGCGCCGAGTCCGGGACGCCGCCCGGAACGGGCGCGGTGGCCGCCCGGCGGCCCGGGTTGACCACGACCAGGTGGGTGCCGCCGCGCCGGTACACGAACGGGTAACCCTCGTGCAGCACCTCCACCCCGCCCGCCGGACCCAGCGCGGGAGTCGCCCGGCGCAGCGTGACCAGGCGGCGTACGGCGTGCAGCAGCGACTTCTCGTCGGCGCGCTGCGAGGCCACGTCCGGGCGACCCGGGTCCGGGTCCAGCGGCAGGTAGTACGCGTCGGGCGGCGCCGTGGAGAAGCCCGCGCCCGGTGAGGCGTCCCACTGCATGGGCGTGCGGCAGCCCGCGCGGTTGTACCCCGGCTCCAGCGCGCTGCCCTCGTGGTCGGGCAGCCCCGGCACGTACCGCATGCCGATCTCGTCGCCGTAGTAGATGGCGGGCAGCGACGGCCAGGTGAGCTGGAACGCGAACGCGGCGGGCAGTTGCTCGCGCGTGCGCGGGCCGCAGGCCAGCCGTGAGTAGTCGTGGTTGGCGGTGGGCAGCGCGGTGTGGCCGGTGTCGCCGATACGGTCGCTCGCCGCGCGCCACGCGTCGGTGAACGCCCGGGTCGTGCCCCGCGCCTCGGCGTCGAAGAAGCAGCGCGCCTCGCCCCAGCGCGCGTGCTCCGTGCCCTCCCCGGTGCCCCACAGCGAGCGCATCGGCAGCCCGTCGGTCCCGCCGCCGAACTGGAGGAAGAAGTCCGCGTGGAAGCCCGCCGGGACCGACACGGCGGGGTCGCCCCACTCGGCGAGCAGCGCCGCGTGCGGGTGCTCCCGGTCCAGCCAGCCGCGCAGCTCCCGCCACAGCCGCCCCGTCTCCACATGCCCCGGGTCGTCCTTGACCAGGGACGACGCCATGTCCACGCGGAAGCCGGAGACGCCGGTCGCCAGCCAGTGGTCCATCACGTCGCGCAGCGCCCGCCGGTTGGCGCGCGGGCCGTCGGCGTCCACGGGCTGCCGCCAGGGCTGGGCCGGGTCCGTACGGGCGAAGCCGAAGTTGAGGGCGGGCTGCGAGTCGAAGAAGTTCGGCAGGTAGAAGCCGGGGCGGCGGCCCGGTGAGGGCACGTACGCGGCGGGCACGGCGGCGTCCTGCGGCGCCCACACGTACCGCCCGTCCGAGGGGTCGTCGGCCGCCGCCCGGAACCACGGGTGCCGGTCCGAGGTGTGCCCCGGCACCAGGTCCAGCAGGACGCGGATGCCGTGGGCCCGGGCGGCCTCGACGAGCGCGGCCAGGTCGTCGTCGGTGCCGTAGCGGGGGGCGGTGGTGAAGTAGTCGGAGACGTCGTAGCCCGCGTCGCGGAACGGGGAGGCGAAGCACGGGTTCAGCCAGACGGCGTTGACGCCCAGCCAGACGAGGTATTCGAGATGGGCGGCGATCCCGGCGAAGTCGCCCACGCCGTCGCCGTCGGAGTCGGCGAAGCTCTGCGGATAGATCTGGTAGAAGACGGCGTCGGCGAGCCAGGACAGCGCGGGGGTCCCGGCTGCGGTGCGGTTCGTCATGGCGCGGGGGTGCCTTCCGGTCAGGGGGCGGGCCGTTCAGGGGGGTGAGTGACCATCACCGACCGTACCCACGGGGTACGACAGCGACGCCCGGGAGCGGCGCCGCTCCGGAGCGTTCCGGCGCGGTGCGGCGCGCAACGGGGGCGCGTCGTACGGCGGTTGGGTTCCCGTGGGGTGTCCCCGTCGTACGTCGGTGTCTCCCGGACGGGTCCTGGCGGCGGCGGGGCGGGGGAGTGGTACTGGTAGACCTGGGGCGTGAGTGAACTTCCCGAGGCCGCGCCCTCTTCCGTACCCGCATCCTCCGCCGTACCGACGTCCTCCACCCCGTCCGCTCCGCCCGCCGAGGGGCACACGGTCGCCGCGCTCCAGCGCAGGCTGGCGGAGTTCGCCGTGGCCCGCGACTGGGGGCGGTACCACACGCCGAAGAACCTGGCCGCCGCGCTGAGCGTCGAGGCCGGGGAGCTGGTGGAGATCTTCCAGTGGCTCACGCCCGAGGAGTCGGCGCGCGTGATGGCGGACCCGGCGTCCGGCGCGCGGGTGGAGGACGAGGTGGCCGACGTCCTCGCGTATCTCCTCCAGTTCTGCGAGGTGTTGGGGATCGACGCGCTCGCGGCGCTCTCCGCGAAGATCGACAGGAACGAGAAGCGTTTCCCGGCACCGGGAAACGGTCACTCTATGGAATGACCGAGTTATTCACAGGTCCCGGATTATCCACAGATTTCCCAAACTCCCTGGCGTGTACGGCCGTTACTGGTCACGCTGGGTAGTGACCAGTGGAGGGGGACGACCATGGACGCAGCTCGCCTGATCGAGGCCACCAGGCACGCGCTCGCCCAGTGCGCGAGCCTGCCGGAGATCATCGCGGAGGCGTGGCAGGCACAGGCGCTGGTGGAGGCCGTCGGGACGCGGTTGGCCGTCAGCGGCCCGCCGGTGGTGCGCGCGGAGGCCGTCGCGCTGAGCGAGGCGGGCAAACGCGGCTGCGGTTCCCTTCAGATACCCGGGCAGCGCACGGAGGACGTACGGGCGGCGCGCCTGTCGGCGGTCCGGGAGCCGCGCTGCGTGCTGCTCCAACTGGGCGGCCTGCTCGGGGAGTCGGGCGTCGCGCTGGTCGGCGTGGCGGTGGCCGCCGAGGAGGAGGGGTTGTACTGGCAGTGCCTGGAGGCCATCGACGCCGCCGACGAGTCCGGCGACCGGGTCGCGGGCATGCTGCGCAGACTCGCGCTGCCGGAGAGGGGCGGAGGGGAGGAGGAGTGACGCGCCGCGTACGGTGCGCCGGGCCCGCCGCGTCCGGCACGACCGCCGCGCCTGCCGTACCAGCCGCGCCTGCCGTCCCCGCCGTCCCCGCCCGGGGCGAGGGGGCGCCGCGGGGGCGCGGGAGGCAGGATGGACCGCATGGACCTGCGTATCTTCACCGAACCCCAGCAAGGCGCCGACTACGACACCCTGCTCCGCGTCGCCAAGGCCACCGAGGAGCTGGGCTTCGACGCCTTCTTCCGCTCCGACCACTACCTGGTCATGGGCGACGGCGACGGCCTGCCGGGACCGACCGACGCCTGGATCACCCTCGCCGGACTGGCCCGCGAGACCAGCCGTATCCGCCTGGGCACGCTGATGACCGCCGGCACCTTCCGGCTCCCCGGCCCGCTGGCCATCCAGGTCGCGCAGGTGGACGCCATGTCGGGCGGTCGGGTCGAGTTCGGCCTCGGCTCCGGGTGGTACGAGGCGGAGCACACGGCGTACGGAATCCCGTTCCCCGGCGAGAAGTTCGCGCGGCTGGAGGAGCAGCTGGAGATCGTCACCGGGCTGTGGGGGACGCCCGAGGGCGAGACCTTCGGCTTCGAGGGCGAGCACTACCGCCTCGCGGACTCCCCCGCGCTGCCCAAGCCCGCCCAGTCGAAGGTGCCGGTGCTGGTCGGCGGTCTCGGTCCGAAGCGCACGCCACGGCTCGCGGCCCGGTTCGCCGACGAGTTCAACGTGCCGTTCGCGTCGCTGGCGGACTCGGAGCGGCAGTTCGGGCGGGTGCGCGACGCCCTGGCGGAGCAGGGCCGCAAGGCGGAGGACATGGTGTTCTCCAACGCGCTGGTGGCGTGCGTGGGCAGGGACGAGGCCGAGCTGGCCCGCCGGGCACGGGCCATCGGGCGCGAGGTGTCGGAGCTGCGGGAGAACGGGCTCGCGGGGACGCCCGCCGAAGTGGTGGACCGGATCGGCCGGTTCGGGGACATCGGCGCCTCCCGGATCTACCTCCAGATCCTCGACCTGCACGACCTCGACCACCTGGAGCTGATCGCCGACCAGGTGCAGTCCGCACTGGGATGACGGGGCCGGGACCGGGGCGCGACCCCGCGCCGGAGCCCGCGCCCCGGCCGGGCCCGTACGGCTCCCTGGCGCGGGCGCTGGCCGACGGACCGCTCCTGCTCGACGGCGGGCTCTCCAACGAACTGGAGGCGTACGGCTGCGACCTGTCCGACACGCTCTGGTCCGCGCGTCTCCTCGTCGACGACCCGGACCGGATCACGGCGGCGCACCGGGCGTACGTACGGGCGGGCGCACGGGTGTTGATCACCGCCAGCTACCAGGCGTCGTTCGAGGGCTTCGCGCGCAGGGGTCTGGACCGGGGGCGGGCGGCGGCGATGTTCGGCCGGAGCGTACGGCTGGCGCGGGCCGCCGCGGACGACGCCCCCGGCCCCGGCGCGGGTGCCGCGTCCGGCGGCGCCGCGGGGCCGGTGTGGGTGGCGGGGTCGGTCGGGCCGTACGGGGCGGTGCTCGCGGACGGCAGCGAGTACCGCGGCCGGTACGGCCTGACCGTACGGGAGTTGGAGCGCTTCCACCGGCCGCGGGTGGCGGCCCTCGCCGCCGCCGGGCCGGACGTGCTGGCCCTCGAGACCGTGCCCGACCTGCGGGAGGCGGAGGCGCTGCTGCGGGCGGTACGCGGCTGCGGCGTCCCGGTCTGGCTCAGCTACACCGTCGCGGGCGGCCGTACGCGCGCGGGCCAGCCGCTGGACGAGGCGTTCGACGTCGCGGCGGGCCGGGACGAGGTGATCGCCGTCGGCGTCAACTGCTGCGCGGCGGAGGAGGTCGACCACGCCGTGGAGATCGCCGCCGCCCGCACCGGCAAGCCGGTCGTCGCCTACCCCAACAGCGGCGAGAGCTGGGACCCGCGGCGGCAGGCGTGGCACGGCGCGGCGAGCTTCGCGCCCCGCCGCGTGCACGGCTGGCTGGCGCGCGGCGCCCGGCTGGTCGGCGGCTGCTGCCGCGTCGGCCCGCACGACGTCGCCGCGTTGGGGCGGGCGATGGCCACGACGGAACCACCGGGCGCGGACGCGGCCGTCGGCTGAGGCGGGGCGCGCGCACCGGACGTGCGCGGGGACGCGTTCCTGACCCGCCACCGGTGCGCCCCGGGCGCCGACCGCCCCGGGGAGAGCGCCGGAGCGCCCGGCCTGGTGGCGCTGGACCGGCTCGCGGACGCTGAGCCGCCGCGGCGCGTGCGCGAGGCCGTGTCCGCCGTGTCGGCGCGGGAGTCGGAGCCGGTCGGCCCCCGGCGGTGACCGGTACGGACCCGGGTGGCGCGGCGGCCGTACGGTGTCCGCCCGGTCACCGTACGGCCGCCGTGTGATGTACACGCTGGGCTACGCCGCCGACCTCGGACAGGATGGCTCCATGGGATTCCATGTCGACTCCGAAACCGGACGGCTCCGCCGCGTCATCCTGCACCGGCCGGACCTAGAGCTGAAGCGGCTCACCCCCACGAACAAGGACGACCTCCTGTTCGACGACGTCCTGTGGGTGCGCCGCGCCCGGCAGGAGCACGACGGGCTGGCCGACGCGCTGCGCGACCGGGGCGTGCAGGTGCACCTCTTCGGTGACCTGCTGGCCGAGACGCTGGCCGTCCCGGCGGCCCGTTCGCTGGTGCTGGACCGCGTCTTCGACGAGCGGGAGTACGGGCCGCTCGCCACCGGCCATCTGCGGGCCGCCTTCGACGCGCTGCCGCTCCCCGAGCTGACGCAGGCGCTCATCGGGGGCATGACCAAACGGGAGTACCTGGCCGGGCACGCGGAGCCGACGTCCGTGCGGTTCCACGTGATGGAGCTGGACGACTTCCTCCTCGCGCCGCTGCCCAACCACCTCTTCACCCGCGACACCTCGGCGTGGGTCTACGACGGCGTGTCCATCAACGACATGCGCTGGCCCGCCCGCCGCCGCGAGACGGTGCACTTCGAGGCCATCTACAAGCACCACCCGCTGTTCACCGCGAACGACTTCCGTTTCTGGTCCGAGGGCCACGTCTCGTACCCGTCGACCATCGAGGGCGGCGACGTGCTGGTGATCGGGAACGGCGCGGTGCTCGTCGGGATGAGTGAGCGGACCACGCCGCAGGCCGTGGAGACGCTGGCGCGCGGCCTGTTCGAGGCGGGCTCGGCGCGCACGATCGTGGCGTTGGACATGCCGAAGCGGCGGGCGTTCATGCACCTGGACACGGTGATGACGATGATCGACGGAGATACGTTCAGCCAGTACGCCGGACTCGGCATGCTCCGCTCGTACACCATCGAACCCGGCGCCGAGCCGCACGAGTTGAAGGTCACCGACCACCCGCCGGAGCACATGCACCGGGCGATCGCCGCCGCGCTCGGCCTGGACCGGGTGCGGGTGCTGACCGCGACGCAGGACGTGCACGCCGCCGAGCGCGAGCAGTGGGACGACGGCTGCAACGTGCTGGCCATAGAGCCGGGCGTGGTCCTGGCGTACGACCGGAACGTCACCACCAACACGTACCTGCGCAAGCAGGGCATCGAGGTGCTGGAGGTACAGGGCGGGGAGCTGGGCCGGGGGAGGGGCGGGCCGCGCTGCATGAGCTGTCCCGTCGAGCGGGACGCGGTGTAGGCGCCGAAGGCCGTGGCGGGTCCGGGCGGCGGGTCCGGTACCTCTCGCCCGGTTCCTGTCGCCCGGGGCGCTGTATAGCAATACGGTGTGACGTATATGCTTACGTCGTCGTCCCCGTCCGCGATCGAGGAGCCGTCCCGTGGCGATTGACCTCGCAGGCCGCCATTTCCTGAAGGAGGTGGACTTCACCCCGGAGGAGTTCCGCCACCTGATCGACCTCGCCGCCGAGCTGAAGGCGGAGCGCCGGGCGGGAACGGAGCGGCAGCGGCTCCGTTCCCGCACCGTGGCGCTGATCTTCGAGAAGGCGTCGACGCGTACGCGCTGCGCCTTCGAGGTGGCGGCGGCCCAGCAGGGCGCCGCCACCACCTACCTCGACCCGTCCGGCTCGCACATCGGCCGCAAGGAGTCGGCGCGCGACACGGCGCGGGTGCTGGGGCGGATGTACGACGCGGTGGAGTTCCGCGGCAGCGCGCAGGCGACGGTGGAGGAGTTGGCCGCGCACGCCGGGGTGCCCGTCTACAACGGTCTGACCGACGACTGGCACCCGACCCAGACGCTCGCCGACATGCTCACCATGACCGAGCACGGCACCCGCCCCCTGGACCGCACGCGGTACGCGTTCCTCGGCGACGCCCGCAGCAACATGGGCAACTCCACCCTGGTCACCGCCGCCCTGCTGGGCATGGACGTACGGATCGTCGCCCCCCGCGCGCTGTGGCCCCGCGAGCCGGTCGTCGCGCGGGCCCGCGCGCTCGCGGAGCGGAGCGGCGCGCGCGTCACGCTCACCGACGACGTGGCCGAGGGCGTACGCGGCGCCGACTTCGTCGCCACCGACGTGTGGGTGTCGATGGGCGAGCCCGCGGCGGCGTGGGACGAGCGGATCGGACTGCTGCGGCCGTACGCCGTGACCATGGACGTCCTCCGCGCCACCGGCAACGACGACGTGCGCTTCCTGCACTGCCTGCCCGCCTTCCACGACCTCGGTACGGAGGTGGGCCGTGAGATCCACGAGCGCTACGGGCTGGAGGCGCTGGAGGTCACCGACGAGGTCTTCGAGTCCGGGCACTCCGTCGTCTTCGACCAGGCGGAGAACCGCATGCACACCATCAAGGCGGTGCTGGTCGCGACCCTGGCGGGCGCGGGTACGGACGCGGCCTGACCCGCGAGCCCCGCTGGCTGGCCGGTCGGCCGCCGCGGCCCCGGCGGAGGCGCGCGTTCCGCGCGGACGGCCTCGTTCCACATGCCCGCCGTGCGTCCGGACACGGGGCGCCATGTCCCCCGTTGTCACCCCGGGTGCAGAGGTGGGACCGGTGAAAGTTCGTCAGCGGGCTGTGAGTCGGGGTGCGGGTGCGCCACCATGAGGCCGCTCGCCGGAACGGTTGATCCGTTCCGGCGACAGGCAGCCTTCCCCCCACGTGAAGGAGGCGACATGTCTCTGCTGTCGAACACGAGCCGTCGCGTCAGGATGTCCCTGGCCGCGACGGCGGCCGGTGGTCTTCTCGCCGCCGGTGCGGTGGTCGTCCCCGCCGCCGCGAACCCCGCTCCCGCGCAGGCCCCCGCCGCCACCCAGCAGGCGCAGACGAAGGCCGCGCTCACGCCGCAGGAGGTGCTGAACCGGGCCAGCACCTGGCTGACGGCGAACAACGGCGCGCAGGTCCCGTACAGCCAGACCCAGACGTGGTCGGACGGGTACCGCCAGGACTGCTCCGGCTACGTCTCGATGGCGCTCAAGCTCCCGGCGCCCGGCCCCAACACCGTGGGCCTCGCCGGTGACCGCGGGCTGACCACGCCCATCGCGCTCGGCAACCTCAAGGCCGGTGACCTGCTGATCGACGCGGACGGCTCGAACACCACGCGCCACGTGGTGATCTTCGAGAAGTGGACCGACGCCTCGCACACGGCCTACAAGGCGTACGAGCAGCGCGGCGGCCACGGCACGGACCACCGCACGCTGACGTACGGGCTGGACGCCGGCAGCGAGTACAAGCCGTACCGCCCCGTGAAGCTCCAGTGACGCGGGGCTCCTCCGGGAGCCCGTACGCGCCACCGCGACGCCCCGGACCCGGGCAGGGTCCGGGGCGTCGCCGTGTCCGGGGACGTGTACGGGCTCCCGTCGCATATCGCGCGCCGATGACGACAGTCACGGAACGGTGATACGTTCGCAGGGCAGATCCGCGTCCGAGAGGCAGGACAGCATGAGCCCGTTCACCGGTTCCGTGCCCGCCGCCGAGCGGTGGGAGCACCTGAGGGTCACCGAGGACGACGGCACCGTGACCGTCACCCTCGACCGGCCCGACAAGCTCAACGCCCTGACCTTCGGCGCCTACGCCGACCTGCGCGACCTGCTGGCCGAGCTGTCCCGTACGAGGCGGGCCCGCGCGCTCGTGCTCGGCGGTGAGGGGCGCGGCTTCTGCTCCGGCGGCGACGTCGACGAGATCATCGGCGCCACCCTCGCGATGGACACCGGCCAGCTGCTCGACTTCAACCGGATGACCGGGCAGGTCGTACGGGCGCTCCGCGAGGCGCCGTTCCCCGTGGTCGCCGCCGTGCACGGGGTGGCCGCGGGCGCGGGCGCCGTCCTCGCGCTCGCCGCGGACTTCCGCGTCGCGGACCCCACCGCCCGCTTCGCGTTCCTCTTCACCCGCGTCGGGCTGTCCGGCGGCGACATGGGCGCCGCGTACCTGCTGCCGCGCGTCGTGGGCCTCGGCCACGCCACCCGCATCCTGATGCTGGGCGAGCCGGTACGCGCCCCGGAGGCCGAACGCATCGGCCTGATCAGCCAGTTGGCCGACGAGGGCGGCGTACGGGACGCGGCCGACGCGCTGGCCCGGCGGCTCGCGGAGGGCCCCGCCCTCGCGCACGCGCAGACGAAGGCGCTGCTCACCGCCGAGTTGGACATGCCGCTGGCCGCCGCCGTCGAACTGGACGCGTCGACACAGGCGTTGCTGATGAACAGCGGGGACTACGCCGAGTTCCACGCCGCGTTCACCGCGAAGCGGCCCCCGAAGTGGCAGGGCAGGTGACGGCGCCCGGGGCGGGTACGGGCCCGGCGCGGGCCGCCCGCGTCGCCGTGATCGGCGGCGGCCCCGGCGGGCTCTACGCCGCCGCCCTCCTCAAGCGCCTCGACCCCGCCCGCGAGGTCACCGTCCACGAACGGAACGCCCCCGACGAGACGTTCGGCTTCGGCGTCGTCCTCTCCGACGAGACCCTCGGCGGCATCGAGCACGCGGACCCGGTCGTGTACGCGGCGCTCCGCGACGAGTTCGTACGTTGGGACGACATCCGCGTCACGCACCGCGGGCGCACCCTCACCTCCGGCGGCCACGGCTTCTCCGCCCTCGGCCGCCGCCGCCTGCTGGCCGTCCTGCACGCGCGCTGCCGCGAGCTGGGCGTACGCCTGCGGTTCCGTACGGAGGCGCCGCCCGCCGCCGAACTCGCCCTGGACCACGACCTGGTGGTCGCCGCCGACGGCGTGCACAGCGCCACCCGCCGCGCGCACGCCGACGTGTTCGGGCCGCGTCTGACCACGCACCGCTGCCGCTACGTCTGGCTCGCCGCCGACTTCGCGCTGGACGCGTTCCGCTTCGAGATCGCGGAAACGCCGTACGGCGTCGCCCAGTTGCACGCGTACCCGTACGAGGCCCCCGCGCCCGACGGCCCGACCGGCGCCCGGGACGGCGCCTCCACCATCATCGTCGAGATGCGCGAGGAGGTCTGGCGGGCCGCCGGGCTGGACACGCTCGACGAGGCGGCGTCCGCCGCGTACTGCGCGAAGCTGTTCCCCGAGACCCTCGGCGGACGCCCGCTGCGCGGCAACGACTCGCGGTGGACCGCGTTCCGCACCGTCGTCAACGACCGCTGGTCGCACGGGAACACGGTCCTCCTCGGCGACGCCGCGCACACCGCGCACTTCTCCATCGGCTCCGGTACCAAGCTCGCCGTCGAGGACGCCCTCGCGCTCGCCGCCTGTCTGGAGGAGCAGCCCGACGTACCCACCGCGCTCGCCGCGTACGAGGCGGAACGGCGCCCCGTCGTCACCTCCACGCAGCGGGCGGCGCGGGCCAGCCTGGAGTGGTTCGAGGACCTGGGCACGTACGTGGGGCAGCCGCCGCGCCGCTTCGCGTTCAACCTGCTGACCCGCAGCCGCCGGGTCACCCACGACAACCTGCGGCTGCGCGATCCCGCTTTCGTCGCCGAGGTGGAGCGGGAACAGGGGGTGCCGGAGGGCACGCCGCCGATGTTCACCCCGTTCCGGCTGGGCGGGCTGACGCTGCGCAACCGCGTCGTCGTCTCCGCCATGGACATGTACTCGGCGGAGGACGGCGTACCCGGCGACTTCCACCTCGTCCACCTCGGCGCCCGCGCGCTCGGCGGCGCCGGACTGGTCATGACCGAGATGGTCTGCGTCTCACCCGAGGGCCGCATCACACCCGGCTGCACCGGCCTCTGGAACGACCAACAGGCCGCGCACTGGCGCCGGATCACCGACTTCGTCCACACGCAGACCCCCGGCACCGCCCTCGGCGTCCAGCTCGGACACTCCGGCCGCAAGGGCTCCACCCGCCTCATGTGGGAGGGCATGGACGACCCGCTGCCCGACGGCAACTGGCCGCTCGCCGCCGCCTCCCCGCTCCCGTACCGGCCGGGCGTTAGCCAGACCCCGCGTGAACTGACCCGCGCCGAACTGGCCGCGATCCGCACGCAGTTCACCGACGCGGCACGGCGCGCCGCCGGTGCCGGGTTCGACCTGCTCGAACTGCACTGCGCCCACGGCTACCTGCTGTCCGGCTTCCTCTCCCCGCTGACGAACCGGCGCACCGACGTGTACGGCGGCGACCTCACCGGACGGCTCCGCTTCCCCCTGGAGGTGCTCGACGCCGTACGCGAGGTGTGGCCCGCCGACCGCCCGCTGACCGTACGCGTCTCCGCCACCGACTGGGCCGACGGCGGCATCTCCGCCGAGGACGCGCTCGCCGTCGCCGCCGCGCTGGCCGAGCACGGCGCCGCCGCCGTCGACGTCTCCACCGGGCAGGTCGTCTCCGACGAACGGCCCGACCACGGGCGCTCGTACCAGACGCCGTACGCCGACCGCATCCGCAACGCCCTCGGTGTGCCCGTCGTCGCCGTCGGCGCCCTCTCCTCCTGGGACGACGTCAACTCCCTGATCCTCGCGGGCCGCGCCGACCTGTGCGCCCTCGGCCGCCCGCACCTCTACGACCCGCACTGGACGCTGCACGCCGCCGCCGACCAGGGCTACGAGGGGCCGGGCGCCCCCTGGCCACGGCAGTACGCGGCGGGCAGCCGCAAGCCACCGACGGGCCGCACGGACGGGCCGAAGCCACGGCTCGCGCTGTAGCGCGGGTTGTCGTGGGGGCGTGCGGTGCTGTGGGGGTGTGGGGTCAGGGGCGGGTGCGGCGGGGGACGCACCAGTTGTCGAGGGTGTCGGTGAGCCAGGCGAGGCTGACGCGGTATTCGCGGGCGAGGCGGGTGGCGGAGGTGCCTGCTTCGTAGCGTGCGGTGACGTGGGTGCGGTCGCGGAGGAAGTCGGCGCGTGCGGCGCGTACTTGGGCGTGGGTGCGGGGTTGTGCGGCGCGGCCTTTGAAGACGTGGGCGGTGGGGCGGCGTTGGGTTTCGGGTTCGTGTGCGGGGCGGCGGGGGACGCCCCAGGTGTCGAGTTGGTTGCGTAGCCAGGTCGGGGAGACGCCGTAGTCGGCGGCGATCCGGCTGACGGGTTCGCGGGCGTGGTAGCGGCCGGTGATCGTCTCCCGGTCCGCGCGGGCCGCCTCACGCGCGGCGGGGTGCGACCTCAGCGCCACGGGACCACCTCCGTCGCCGCGTACAGGGGGTGTGCCAACCCGCCGATCCGGTGCACCACCGGCTCCGGCTCGACCCTTCGTACGTGCTCGGCGGTCCACCGCGTGGGGCGCGCGGTGAAGGCGTAGGCGCAGTCGGTGTCGGTGAAGGCGGCGAGGACGGGGACACCGTCCTTGAGCTGCCGCCGTGCCTCGTACTGCGCGGTCAAGTCGGCGGCCCAGGTGCGGAGTTCGGTGGGGCAGTCCGGTGCGGGTGTGGTGGTCTCGGTGCGCATGCCGGGCCGTACCCACGGGGAGGTCGTCGGGTCGGGATCCAGGAGGTCCGCGACGCGTACGGCTTGGCCCCGTAGCCAGCGCAGGGCGAGTACGGGGGAGAGGGTCCGGCACGTGGCGACGACGTACTCGGCGTACTCCCCGGTGCCGTAGACCGGACCCCGGGCGCGCACCTCCGCGCAGTAGCGGGCGGGAGGTCCGCCGTCGGTGGCCGAGCCCGCAACAGGCGTACGAGGTACGGGGGTTCGTGCCGCGTCCCAGGCCGCTCGGAGCCACCGGGGCCTCCGCAAGGGGGAACGACCGCGCGATGCCGGGAGGTTCACAGCACCTCACCCCGACTCCGGGCGTTGCAGCGGGCGTTCAGCGCACTGAGGCACTCCCTCGGGTCCGCCAGCCGCACCCCTTCCGGGGGCGCCTCCCACTCCCTCGGGTCCGCCAGCCGCACCCCTTCCGGGGGCGCCTCCCACTCCCTCCCGCCACCGACCGGCCGCAGCGCCCAGAACGGGCCGATGGTTCCGCGGAACTCACCGATCCGGTCCTGGTGGGTGGTGTCCACCACGAGCGTTCCGACGTTGGGCAGGGTGGGAGGTTCCTGCCGATGGGCAGGACCGGACTCACCGGACATGACCGCTCCTCTCCGTAGTGATTCCACTACCAAGCGGCATCAGGGTGACCTAGTCTGAGAAGCCGCTCAACGTGTCAGGAACGACAGAAAAGTTGGTGACGGCGTTGGTCAACCGCAAGGAGTTGCACCCCGACAGCAGTCCGCAGGCCGCTTTCGGCGCGCAACTGCGCAGAGCCCGCGAGGGGAAGGGCTGGAAGCAGGAGGATCTGGCCGCGGAGATGGAGTATTCGAGTACGCACATCTCGGCCGTGGAAACCGGACGCAAAATGCCAACCTCGCGGTTCTCGCGCAGCGCTGACCGGGCGTTGGGCGTCGGAGACCTGTTCCAGCGCAAGTGGCGCGAACTCAGTCACGGCATCCTGCTGGAGGGCTTCTCGGAGTACGTGGGGTACGAGGGCCGGGCGGTCGAGATCCGGCTGTACGAGATCGGCATCATCCCCGGCCTGTTGCAGACCCCGGACTACGCACGCGTGCTGGCGGACAGCGCGGTGCAGCGGGGCGCGATCACACCTGAACAGGCCGATGAGCGGGTGGCGTTCCTGCTCGAACGGCAACAGGCGCTGGAACGAACGCGCCCACCCATGGTGTTCGTGGTGATGGACGAGAGCTGCGTCCGCAGGACGATCGGTGGCTCGGCGCTCATGGAAGCGCAGTTGGAACGGCTGACGGAGTTCGCGGCCCGCCCGAACACGGTGCTCCAGGTGGCACCGTTCGACATGGGCGAGCGGCGCACGTTCGACCTACCCGTTTACCTCTTGACGCTCAGCGATAGGTCGATGCTTGCGTACGCCGAATCGCAGGCGCAGGGACATCTTGACCGGGAGACCTCGGGTGTCGTACCGATGCTGAACGCCTACCATCAGCTACAGGCCGAAGCGCTCTCCCAAGCGTCCTCCGTGGCCATGATCCAACAGTTACGAAAGGGCACCCCATGACGACTGAGACCCCGCGTTGGTTCACGTCTTCGTACAGCAACAACGGCGGTGCTTGCGTCGAGGTTGCCGCGAACTTCGTCGCGTCGCGGGGCGTGGTCCCGGTCCGTGACTCGAAGGTCCCGGCCGGCCCGGTGTTGGCCGTCCCCGCCGCTTCCTTCGCCGCGTTCGTGTCGGGCGTGGCGGGTGGAGAGTTCGGCGCGGTCTGAGACCGTCGCCCGTAGCCGCAGCGGAGCCCTGTCCCGTGTGGGACGGGGCTCCGTGCTGTCATCTCCGCCCCAGCGGGCGGGAGTTGAGGCCGTCTGTTCAGGTAGGTGCGAAGCGGCCTACGCTCGGACCTGAGCTTCTGCGACGGAAGGGCAATCCCGTGACGACCGAACCCCCGCGTTGGTTCACCTCTTCGTACAGCAGCAACGGTGGCCAGTGCGTGGAGGTGGCCGTGAACGTTGTCGCGTCGCGCGGCGTGGTCCCCGTCCGTGACTCGAAGTTCCGTCCGGCCCGGTGTTGGCCGTCCCCGCCGCGTCGTTCGCCGCCTTCGTGACGGCAGTGGCGGACGGCGGGTTCGGCGTCGTCTGAGGCTGTCGGCCGGAAGGTCTATGTCGGCTGGGACGCGGGCTCAGGCGTCGGCGTGCTTCCTCGACGCGGTGGCAAGCCGCGTCACGAGCTGGTCCGGGGCCGGTTTGTGCGGCGGGAAGGTGACGCCGGTCTTGCTCGCCGTGAGGCCCTTCGCCGCGATCTCCTCGGCATGCTCCGAGATCGCCGGGGCGAGGAAGTACACCCCGATCTTCTTGCTGAACGCCGCGTAGCTCGCCACGACCTTGCCGCGCATCCGGAACCCCGGCATGTCGTACGCCACCATCTCCTCCGCGTCCGGGAGGGCCTCGCCCAGGAGGTCTCGGAGGCGCTGGAGAGCCGGGCGGAACGCCTCCGGTGCGGCAGCGATGTAGGAGTCGTGGTCAGGGACGGTCGCCATGGCTGTGCCTTCCTCCGGGGAGAGGAAACTCTAGCCGTGCGGCCGGTCACCGTGCGGGGTCGTCGTCCTCGTCCCACCAACTGTCGTCCGGTTCCCGCCTGTTGCCGACGATCGCGGCCACCGGGGGGATCACCATCGCGACCACGCACATGCCGACCGCGACCGGGACCGACCAGAACCGGACCACGGACCACGCGCCGACGAAGAGGGTGAGGCAGACCGCCATCAGCGCGAAGTAGCGCCTGCGCCGCCGTGCGTACACCCCTCCACCGTACGCCCGCACCAGCGCCCCGCTACCCGGCCGCGCGCAGTTGCGCCGGGTAGCCCGCGCCCGCGTCGCGCAGCCGGTCGTGCAGTCCCGCGAAGACCCGCGCCGACCGTTCGCCTGGCCAGTCCGGCGGCAGCAGCCGCGCGGGCAGGCCGGGGTCGGCGTACGGCAGGCGGCGCCAGGCGTCCAGGGCCAGCAGGTAGTCGCGGTACGCGTCCTCCGCCGGTACGCGTCGCCGCCGCGCCCACGTGCGCAGCACCGGTTCGTGCGCCGCGAGGAACTCCTCGTGCAGTTCCCCGATCGCCGTCAGGTCCCACCAGCGGGCGACGGCCTCGCCGGTCGGCTCGAACCCGGCGTGCGTACCCCGGAACAGGTCGACGTACGGGGTGAGTTCGAGCCGTCGCAGCGCGTGCCGCGTCTCGTCCTCCAGGTGGGACGGGGCGATCCAGACGCCCGGCGCCGCGTTGCCGAAGCCGAGCCGGGCCAGGCGTGAGCGCAGGACGTGCCGCCGTCCGCGTTCGGTCTCCGGTACGGAGAACACGGCGAGCAGCCAGTCGCCGTCGGGTCGTGGCGGGGCGTAGATGCGCCGGTCGCCGTCCTCCAGCAGTTCGCGGGCGGCGGGCGAGGGCGCGTATCCGGCGGAGCCGCCGCTCGCGCGCGCGGACACGAGCAGTCCGCGTCGCTTCAGCCGCGACACGGCGGACCGTACGGACGGCGGGTCGACGCCGACGCTGCCGAGGAGGCGGATCAGCGCGGCGACCGGCACGGTGCCGTCCGGCGCGAACTCGCGCCCGTACGCGCCGTAGAACGTGACGATGAGGGAGCCGGGTGAAGGGTGCTGTGCCACGCGGTCACTCTAGGGACTGTCTGCTGACGAGCGTCGTCCCCAGCGGGGTGCCGGCGGTGGTCGGTGCGTGCGGCCGCAAGGCGGAGGGGCGTCCTCGCAGCGGGCTGCGTGGATGTTCCGACAACGCGGCGGACGTGCTGCCGGGCGCCTCCGGCAAGGCGGGATTCAGCAGGCGGGACCAGGGGCGGCACCGGGCGCCGTCCCGTCCGCGCGCAACCGGAAGCGCTGGAGCTTGCCGGTGGGCGTGCGGGGCAGGGAGTCCGCGAACACGATCTCCCGCGGGCACTTGTACGGCGTCAGCTCCGCCGCGGTGAACTCCCGCAGGCGGTCCGCGGTTTCACTCCCACGGGGGGTGCCGTCACGCAGCACCACGTGTGCCACGACGGACTGGCCGCGTCGCGCGTCGGGTCGTCCGACGACGGCCGCCTCCAGCACGTCGGGGTGGCGCAGCAGGGCGTTCTCGACCTCGGGACCGGCGATGTTGTACCCGGCGGAGATGATCATGTCGTCCGCGCGGGCGACGTACCGGAAGTAGCCGTCGGGCTCCCGTACGTACGTGTCGCCGGTGAGGTTCCAGCCGTCGTGCACGTACTCGCGCTGCCGCTCGTCGTCCAGGTACCGGCAGCCGACGGGTCCGCGCACGGCGAGCAGGCCCGGTTCGCCGTCCGGTACGGGCGTCACGCGGTCCGCAGCGACGACGCGCGCCTCGAAGCCGGGCACGGGGACGCCCGTACGGCCGGGGCGGATCGCGTCGTCGGCGGCGGAGACGAAGATGTGCAGCATCTCGGTGGCGCCGATGCCGTCGATGAGCTTCAGGCCGGTGCGTTCGTGCCAGGCGTGCCAGGTGCCCTCGGGCAGGTTCTCGCCCGCGGAGACGCAGCGGCGCAGCGACGACACGTCGTACGGTTGCCCGTCCCCGTCCGTCGCGCCCTCGCCGTCGTCCCCGTCCGCCCCGCCCGTCCCGCCCGTCCCGTCCGCCCCGGGCGTACCGAGGCGGTCCAGCATGCCCCGGTACGCCGTCGGGGCCGTGAACAGCACGGAGATCCGGTGCCGCCGCACCGCCTCCAGCATCTGCCCCGGCCCGTTCCACTGCTCCAGCACGGCGGCGGCGCCCGCCCGCAGCGGGAACACCACCAGCCCGCCCAGTCCGAACGTGAAGCCCAGCGGCGGGCTGCCCGCGAACAGGTCGTCCTCGCGCGGTCGCAGCACGTGCGCCGAGAAGGTGTCGGCGATCGCCAGCACGTCGCGGTGGAAGTGCGCGCAGCCCTTCGGACGGCCGGTGGTGCCGGAGGTGAACGCGATGAGCGCCACGTCGTCGGCGGCCGTCGGCACCGCCTCGTACCGGTCGGGGTGGTGCGCGGCGCGGCGCAACAGGTCGTCCGGGCCCTCGCCGCCGTACGCGGTCACGCGCAGCCCCGGTACGTCCGCCTTCACCAGGTCGTCGAGGGCGCGGGCGTCGCACAGGGCGTGGTCGACGCGCGCGAGGTCGCAGAGGGTGCGCAGCTCCTGGGGGCGATGCGCGGCGAGCACGGTGACCGCGACCGCGCCCGCCTTCATCACGGCCAGCCAGCAGGCCGCGAGCCACGGTGTGGTGGGGCCGCGCAGCAGCACGCGGTTGCCGGGGAGCACGCCGAGGTCGTCGGTGAGGACGTGCGCGATCCGGTCGACGTGGGCGCGCAGCTCCTCGTACGTCCAGTCCACGCCGTCGCCGGTGAACGCGCGGCGGTCGCCGCCGAGCCGCCCGAGGGTGCCGTCGAGGAGTTCGGCGCCGCAGTTGAGCCGGTCGGGGTAGTCCAGGCCGGGCAGCCCGAAGGTCAGCCGGGGCCACTCGCCGGGCGGCGGCAGGTGGTCGCGGGCGAAGGTGTCGACATGGGCTGACGGGCTGAGCTGCATGGCGGTCGTGCCCCCTTCGGCGGTGCGGAAGGCGGTGGTTCCCGGCGTGCCGGCGTCCCGATGAGCGTAACGTGTTGGTGACGACAGTCAACGGGCCGCGATAAGGAAGGGCGTTGCCGATGCGGGCGTTCGCGCTGGAACCGGAGCAGCAGGAATGGTGCGCGGAACTGCGCACGCTCGCCACCGAACGGCTCCGCCCCCTCACCACCGGGCACGCGGAGGGCGACGGCAAGAGCCAGGGCCCCGGCGAGGGCGACGGGCAGCGGCCCGGCGCGGGCGGCGTGAACCGCCCGCTGGTCGCCGCCCTCGGCGACCTCGGCCTCCTCGCCCGCGTCTTCCCGTCCGGCGGCGCCCCCGCGTCCGCCCTGGACCTGTGCCTGCTGCGGGAGTCCCTGGCGTACGGCTGCACCGAGGCCGAGACCGCGCTCGCCCTCCAGGGCCTCGGCGCGTACCCGGTGGTGCGTTCCGGTACGGACGCGCAGCGTGCCCGCTGGCTGCCGGAGGTCGCCGCCGGACGGGCCGTCGCCGCCTTCGCGCTGAGCGAGCCCGGCGCGGGCTCCGACGCGGCGGCGCTGACGCTGGCCGCCCGCCCGGACGGGGCCGGGGGCTGGCGGCTGACCGGCACGAAGACCTGGATCTCCAACGCCCCGCACGCCGACTTCTACTCCGTCTTCGCCCGCACCGGGGAGGCGCCGGGCGCGCGCGGCGTCACCGCGTTCCTGGTGCCCGCCGACCGGCCCGGCCTCACCGGCGAGCCGCTGGACATGCTCTCCCCGCACCCCATCGGCACCCTCCACTTCGACGCGGTGCCGGTCGCGGCGGCGGACGTGCTGGGCGAGCCCGGCGGGGGCTTCGGTGTCGCGATGCGCACCCTCGACCTGTTCCGGCCCAGCGTCGGCGCCTTCGCGGTCGGCATGGCGCAGGCCGCCCTGGACGCCGCGCTCGCCCACGCCGCCCGGCGCGAGGCGTTCGGCGGCACCCTCCGGGACCTCCAGGCGGTGTCGCACCAGCTGGCCGAGACCGCCACGCGCGTGGAGTCCGCCCGGCTGCTGGTGTACGCGGCGGCCGCCGCGTACGACCGGGGTGACGAGGGCATCGCCCGGCGCGCCGCCATGGCGAAGCTGCACGCCACCGAGACCGCGCAGTACGCCGTCGACACCGCCGTGCAGATCCACGGCGCCGCCGCCCTCCAGCGCGGCCACCTCCTCGAACACCTCTACCGCGAGGTCCGCGCCCCCCGCATCTACGAGGGCGCCACCGAGGTGCAGCGCTCGATCATCGCGAAGGAGCTGTACCGGTGAGCCTCCACCGCACCAACCCCGAGGGCCTCGCGCCCCCCGCCGGTTTCTCGCACGCCGTCACCGCCACCGGGAACCGGCTGGTGTTCCTCGCCGGGCAGACCGCGCTGAACGCGGACGGCGTGATCGAGGGCGACGGCCTCACCGCCCAGTTCGACCGGGCCCTCGGCAACCTGCTGGCCGCGCTCCACGCCTCCGGCGGCACCCCGGCCGACCTCACCCGCGTCACCGTCTACACCACCGACGTGGCCGCGTACCGCGCGCGGGCCGCCGCCCTCGGCCGGGTCTGGCGGGCGCACGCCGGGCGCGACTACCCGGCGATGGCACTGATCGGGGTCGTACGCCTCTGGGACGAGGAGGCGCTGGTGGAACTGGACGGCATCGCGGTGCTGGACGACCCGGCGACGCCGTAGCACCTGCCGCCCGGCACGCCCGCGCCCGCCGTACGGCCCCCGTGGCGTCGTACGGCGGGCGCGGCGCGCGGGCGGCCCTCCCGTGGGACCGCTCAGCCCTGGGCGGCGGACATGTCCATCCACATGAACTCCCAGAGGTGGCCGTCCAGGTCGTAGACCGCCCGCCCGTACATGAAGCCCTCGTCCATCGGCTCCCGCACGGCCTGGGCGCCGTTCGCCAACGCGCTGTCGGCGAGCGCGTCGACGACCTCGCGGCTCTCCACGCCCAGACAGACGGTGGACCCCGTCGTCTTGTGGGCGTCGGCGACCTCCTTCGTCGTGAACGTCTGGAAGAACGACTCGACGAGCAGCATCGCGTGGATGCCGTTGTCCTCGTCGATCACCATCGACGCCGCGTTGTCGTCGCTGAACTGCTCGTTGAAGGAGAATCCCAGCTTGGTGAAGAACTCCCGGGAACGGGCGAGGTCCTTCACGGGGAGGTTCACGAAGATCGCCTTGGACATCGTTCTTCTCGTCTCTCTCGGTGCCCGCTCCGCTGCGGGCTCACGAAAGGACAGACGGCCCTCCCGCGCAGAACTCATCGGTCCGCGCGGGACGATGTGTAGCAACACCGAAACGATGCGCCCGCAACCACTCGTTCCGGGCCGCCCGCCGGTGCCACGATGCCCCTTCGGGGAACCGACACTCTGGGGAACGACCTGCGATGACGACCACACGGGACAACCTGCTGCGGGGCTCGGGCGACGCGCGCGCCGGGCTGCTGCTGCTCCTGTACGGCGCGGTGGTGCTCGCCTGGACCGTCCACGGCGGCTGGACGGGGTCCGCGCCCCTCGGGGACCTGCTGCTGGTGCTCGTCGACGCGTCCGTGCCCGCGCCGCCCGCGTACCTCGGCCCGTACGAGTGGGTGGCCGCCGCGGCCCTGATCACCGTCGGCGTGCTCGGCCTGCGGGGCGCGCCCGCCGCGCGGGGCGGGGCCGTGCTGCTCGGCGGCCTGCTGCTGGCGCTGTCGCTGCGCGAGACGGCGGGGCTGCTGGACGCCACGTACCGCGAGTCGTTCTTCGCCACCGGCATGGGCCGGTGGGCGCTGGCCACCCGGGTGCTGGGGCTGGCCGTCGCCGTCGCGGTGCTCGTCCTGACGCTCTCCCCGCGCGGCCGGGGCGCGTCCCGGCCGGAGGGTCGCGAACCGGGCCCGCCGGAGGGGCGCGGGCACCGGGCGGCCGGTGTCCTGCTGACCGTGCAGGGGCTGGCGAACACGGGCTGGTTCGCGTACAACGCCCATCTGCTGTGGGACGCCGGGAAGCTGGGGCACGGCGGCTACGTGCGCGTCGTCGTCGACCCCACTGTCCTCGCCGACCGCGTCGGCTACGGCACGAACGTCACCTTCTACGAGGCGGCCCTCGCCTGCGCCCTCCTCGCGGTGGGCCCGCTGCTGGTGCTGCGCCCGCGTGCGGCGCGGGGCGCGGCGCTCGTCCTCGCGGGCATCCTGCTGTACGTCGCCGTGCGCGGTGTCGTCGCGCTGGGCACGGTCGGGGAGTTCAGCCCGTACCTCCAGGAGGACGCCGCCGTGCTGCGGCTCGCCACGCTCGCCTTCGCGCTGGTCACCGCGTTGGTCACGTTGACGAGCACCGCGCGGGCCGCCGACCCGGCGGACGTGCCCGGCGGCGCGTACGCCCCGCCCGCCCCCGGCGACCACGGTCAGCCGCACGTGGGCGCGGGGCGCTGACGGGCCGTACGCCGGCGCGTGGCGCGCTCAGCCCGCCGCGCCGCCCGGGGCTTCCCACGGCTCCGCCCACGACTGCGCCTCCGCGTAGTCCGGCACCGGTCCGGGGTCGGCGTCCGGGTCGCGCACCCACCGGGCCAGGTCGACGGCCTGCCGTACGGCGGCGCGGAACAGCGACGAGCCGCAGCTGACGCGCCGTACGCCCAGCTCGGCCAGCCGCTCGTACGTGTGCCGGGCGGGCGCGAACAGCACGTTCAGGGGCGTGTCCGGAACCCCCGCACCGGCCGCGCGCAGGCCGTCCACGAGCGCCGCGACGTCCGCGTCGGCCACCAGCGCGGGGACGAACACCCCGTCGGCGCCCGCCCCGACGTACGCGCGCGCCCGTGCCAGCGCGGCCGGGACGGTGGGCTCGGCGCCGGACCAGTGGGTGTCCGTACGGGCGTTGAGGAACAGTCCGGGTGCCGCCTCCCGCACCGCGCGCAGCACCGCGCACTGCCGGGCCACGGGGACGAGGGTGCCGTCGGGGCGGCCGTCCTCCAGGTTGATCCCCGCGACGCCCGCCTCCGCCAACTCGGCTGCGAGGTAAGCCACTTCGGCCGGGTCCGAGCTGAAGCCGCCCTCGACGTCGACGCTCACCGGCACGGGCAGCCGGGCCAGCCGCGTGCCCAGCGCCAGCGTCTCCGCCCGCGCCGCGCCCGCCCCGTCCGGCAGCCCGGCCGCCGCGGCGACGCCGAGGCTGGTCGTGCCCACGGCCTCGAAACCGGCGCGGTGCAGGGCGGCGGCCGAGGCGTGGTCCCAGGCGTTCGGCAGCAGCAGCGGCCGGTCGCGGTGGTGCAGCGCCCGGAACGCCGCCGCGCGCGACGGCACACCCCGACCCGCGCCCGTACGCGCACCCGCGCCCGTACCGGCGGCGCCCGTCGCGCCGTCCCGCGCGCTCACGCCCGGCCCCGGCCCGGCGCCGTACGGGCGTCGTCCCCGCCGCCGAGCGCCGCCAGCACCTCCGGCGCCACGCCCAGCGCGCCGAGCGCGTCCAGCCCGCGCGGGGTCACGCGCAGGGCCCGCGCGGTACCGACGCGCGCGCACCAGCCGTCCGCCAGGGCGTACGCGCACAGGGCGGCGCCCGCCTGCCCGGCGAGGTGCGTGCGGCGTTCCGTCCAGTCCAGGCAGGCGCGGGCGACGGGCCGCCCGCCGGGCCGGGGAGCGAACTCCACGCCCCGCCGCCGGAACCACGCCAGCCCCGCGTCCGTCACCGCGAACCCCGCCGACTCCGCCAGCAGACCGCGCCGCAGCAGCGCGTCGGTGAGCCCCACGCCGAGACCGCCCGCGAGGTGGTCGTAGCAGGTGCGGGCGCGGGCCATGGCCGCGTCGGCCGAGGCGCGCCGCAGCCCGCGCGGGCCCGGCGGTACGGGCGGTGGACCGGCGTGCGCGGCCAGGTCCTCGACGAGCTGGGCGAGGCCGGGGTCGGCGAGGCGTACGTACCGGTGCCGACCCTGCCGGACCTCCGCGAGCAGCCCGCCGCCCACCAGCCGGTCGAGGTGCCCGCTGGCGGTGGGCGCCGCCACTCCCGCCAGCCGCGCCAACTCGCCCGCCGTCCAGGCCCGTCCGTCCAGCAGCGCCAGGCAGAAGCGGGCCCGCGTCGGGTCGGCCAGCAGTCCCGCCAGCCGCGCGAGCGCGGGCGCGGAGCCGCCCGCCGTGTCCCCGTACCGTGGTGCGTCCATCCGCCCATGGTGCGCCCGGCACGTTTCGGCCGCCGCCGAACGGTCGCGGGCGGGGCCCTGGCGGAACGGTTCCGCGGTGGCGCGCGCTACGGCTTGCGGAGCAGGCCGCCGTACTCGTAGATGCTCTTGTCGCGTTCCGTCGCGCCCACGTACGGCGCCAGCTCCGGGTCCACCGCGGCGAGCGGCGGCTGGTCGGGGTCCGGGCGCCAGTCGACCAGGTTCACCAGGCCAGGGGCGACCGGCTCCAGCCCGTCGAGGAACGCGTCGACCTCGCCGGGCGTGCGCGTCCGCCAGGGGATGCCCTTGCCGGAGATGTGCGCGCTCATGGCGGCGCCCGTGTCCGGGTCGTCGGCCACGACCTGCGACAGACCGAGGTAACTGCCGGGCGCCGCGCGGTCGATGACGGTGCGCAGGACCCGGCGGGGGTCGTCCGCGTCGGTCAGGTGGTGCACGACGGAGAGGAACAGCACCGCCACCGGCTCGTCGAAGTCGATGAGGCGCGCGACGTCCTCGTGCGCCAGTACGGACTCCTGGTCGCGCATGTCCGCGGTGATCACGGAGGTGGTGTCGGCGGCGAGCCGCGCGTGCCCGTGGGTGAGCACGACCGGGTCGATGTCGACGTACACGACGTGCGCGTCCGGCACGAAGCGCCGCGCGACCTGGTGCACGTTGTCGTTCGTGGGGAGGCCGCAGCCCATGTCGAGGAACTGGCGGATACCGGCCTCCTGCGCGAGGTGGCGCACCAGCCGGTAGAGGAACTGCCGGTTCTGCCGGGCCACGTCCACGCACTGCGGGAAGGTCGGCAGGGTGCCGACGAGGAACCGCCGGTCGACCTCGTAGTTGTCCTTGCCGCCGAGCATCCACCCGTAGGCCCTGGCCGAGGTCGGCACTCCCTCGGCGCCCGGGGTGGCCCCGGTCCGGTCGTCGCTGGCCATGTCGCGTCCTCCGGCCGCTCGGGGCCCGGCGTCGGTCGGGCCCGCTTCCGTGCAGCCTACCCGCGTACGCCGTAGGGGAGTTGACGGGATGTCGGCCGCCGACGGTACGCGGCGCGGGTCAGCGCGGGCCGCCGGGGGTGCCGGGGCCCGCGCCCGAGGGCCTACTCCGCCAGCACCCGTTCCAGGGCGGTCAGCGCCGAGCGCAGCTCGTCCACCGTGATCGTCAGCGGCGGAGCCAGCCGGATCGTCGAACCGTGCGTGTCCTTCACCAACACGCCCTCCGCCAGCAGCCGTTCGCTGACCTCGCGGCCCGTGCCGACCGCCGGGTCGACGTCCACGCCCGCCCACAGGCCGCGTACGCGGTACCCGACGACGCCGCGCCCGGTCAGCGCCGACAGCCCCTCGACCAGTACGGCCTCCAGGTCCCGCGCGCGCCGCTGGTACTCGCCGGTGCGCAGCAGGTCCACGACCGCCGAACCGACCGCCGCCGCCAGCGGGTTGCCGCCGAACGTCGAACCGTGCTCGCCCGGCCGCAGCACCGCCATCACCTCGCGCCGCCCCACCACCGCCGACACCGGGACGATGCCGCCGCCCAGCGCCTTGCCCAGCAGCAGCAGGTCCGGCAGCACCGACTCGTGGTCGACGGCGAGGGTCGTGCCCGTACGGCCCAGCCCGGACTGGATCTCGTCCGCGATGAACAGGGTGTTCGTACGCCGGGTCAGCTCCCGTACGCCCGCGAGGTAGCCGTCCGACGGGATGAGCACGCCCGCCTCGCCCTGGATCGGCTCGATCAGCACGGCCGCCGTCGTCTCGTCGACGGCCGCCTCCAGCGCGGCCAGGTCGTCGTACGGCACGGTGCGGAAGCCGGGCGTGAACGGGCCGAAGCCGTCCCGGGCCGTGGGATCGTCGGAGAAGCTGACGATGGTGGTCGTGCGGCCGTGGAAGTTGCCGCCCGCCACGACGATCGTGGCCTGGTCGGCGGGGACGCCCTTCACCTCGTACGCCCACTTGCGGGCGATCTTGATGCCGCTCTCCACGGCCTCCGCGCCCGTGTTCATCGGCAGCGTCACGTCCAGGCCGGTCAGGGCGGCCAGGCCCTCCGCGAAGCCCGCGAGGCGGTCGTGGTGGAAGGCGCGCGAGGTCAGCGTGACCTGGTCCAGCTGCTGCCGGGCCGCGTCGAGGAGGGTGGGGTGCCGGTGGCCGAAGTTGAGCGCGGAGTACCCGGCGAGCAGGTCGAGGTAGCGCCGCCCCTCCACGTCCTCGACCCACACGCCCTCGGCGCGGGCCACGACGACGGGCAGCGGGTGGTAGTTGTGCGCGACGGCGGTGTCCTCGGCGCGGATCAGCTCCGCCGAGGATCGCGCGCCGCCGTCCGTGGGGCCGGAACCGTTCGCCGTACGGGAGGGAGCTGGGGTCGTGGTCATGCGGAACGGACCTCCTGGGTGCAGCACTTGATGCCGCCACCGGCCTTGTGCAGTTCGGACAGGTCGACGGGGACGGGGACGTAGCCGTGTGCGGACAGCTGCTCGACCAGCCCCTCCGCCTGCGGCGCGACCACGACGTGGCGGCCGTCGGAGACGGAGTTGAGGCCGAACGCGAGCGCGTCCTCGCGCGTCGCGAGGAGCGCGTCGGGGAACAGTCCGCGCAGCACCTCGCGGCTGCCGGGGGAGAAGGCCCCGGGGTAGTAGCAGACGTTCTCGTCGTCGAGGGCGAAGAGGGCCGTGTCCAGGTGGTAGAAGTACGGGTCGGTCAGGCGCAGCCCGACCGTCGGCACCCCCAGCAGCTCCTGTGCCTCGTGGTGCGCGGTGAGCGTGGTGCGGAATCCCGTACCGGCCAGCACCCAGCGGCCCGCGGGCACGAGGTCGCCCTCGCCCTCGCTGACCGTCTCGGGCATGTGCACGTCGAACCCCGCGGCCTTGAACCACGCCTGGAACGCGGCCGCCTCGGGCCGCCGTTCCTCGGCGTGGAAGCGCGCGCCGAGCACCCGCCCGCCGAGCGTGACCGCGCCGTTCGCGGCGAACACCATGTCGGGCAGGCCGGGCACCGGCTCCACGGTGTCCACCGTGTGCCCCAGTTCGCGGTAGGTGTCGGCCAGGCGCGTCCACTGGGCGAGCGCCAGGGCGCGGTCGACTCCGCCGTCGACCCGCATCCACGGGTTGATGGCGTAGCGCACGTCGAAGTGCCGGGGCTCGCAGAGGAGATAGCGGCGCCGGCGCGCGACACGGGAGGTCTTCACCAGAGGGCGTCCTCTCGTCGAAGGGATTGCCTCAACGGTAGGAACGCCGGGCTGGCGGCCACAAGCGGCGAGGATTGCGCGTACGCGCACGGATCGTGCGTCGCGGGCGCCCTCAGTGGCGCTTCTTTGCGTGCGGCCGACCACGGCCGCCGCGCGGCCCCGGTACGTCGCGCGGACCGGGGCCGTCGCCCGTCGCCCGTACGGGTGGCGGGCCGGGCGCGTCCGCCGCCGCGGCGGCGTCGGGGCCGGTGACACCGTCCGGTCCCGCGACCGCGCCGCCCTCCGTGCCGACGGGCAGCAGGTGGCTCAGCACGATCACGCTGTTCGTCCAGTGCACGAACGGCTCCGCCCGGATGCGCTCCAGCACCTCCTCGAAGTGCTCGATGTCGGCGGCCCGGATGTGCAGCAGCGCGTCCGCGTCCCCCGTGACCGTCATGGCGCCCACCACCTCCGGGTACGTACGGGCCACCTCCGCCATCCGGCGCGGCGGCGCCGCCCCCTCGCAGTGCACCTCGACGTACGCCTCGGTGCGCCAGCCCAGCGCGCCCGGCCGGACGAGCGCGGTGAACCCGGTGATCACGTCCGCCTCGCGCATCCGGTCGACGCGCCGCTTCACGGCGGCGGGGGACAGGTCGACCTCGCGGCCGATCTCCACGAAACTCGTCCTGGCGTTGGCCACGAGCGCCGAGAGGATCTTGCGGTCGAGGTCGTCGAGGGTGAGCGGCCGGTGCGTCATGCCGGAGTGGCTACCCAGCGCGGGGCCCGTCCGCACGGCCGGCCCGCGCCCGGGGCACGGACCGGCCGCCGTCAGACCCGGCCGCCGTCAGACGCGACCGCCGTCAGAACTCGATCTCGTCGGCCGGGACGACGGCTGCCCGCATGTTGCGTTCCATCATGGTGAGCGCCGCGGGGGCCAGGTCGTCGTGGATGTGCGCGACCGCGTCCTTCGGCACGCTCACCCGCAGGTGGCGGATGTGCGCGTCGAGAGCCGAGTAGAGGACGCACTGCTCCGTCACCTGACCGGTGAGGACCACGTGGTCCACACCCAGGCGCGTCAGCAGATAGCCGAGCGGCGTCTCGTAGAAGATCGAGTGCCGCGCCTTCACCACGAACAGCGAGTCCGCGTCCGGCTGGACCGGCCGGACCAGCTCGGACCGGGGGCCCGCCAGCGCCTTGTCGAGGATCTCGCCGTGGTGGGAGCGCCATTCGCCGAAGTTGTCGTTGACGTAGACGACGGGCACCCCGGTGGCCCGAGCCCGTTCGAGCAGGCGGACGACCCGCGGCAGCGCCGAGCGGACGGAGGGGATGAGCAGTTCCGCGTCCGCGTGCTCGTAGGTGTTGATCATGTCGATCACGATCAGCGCGCTTTTCCTCATGCCGCCGATGCTGCCACCCCGCCGCGGGCCGCCCCCGCAAGCCGGGGCGCGGGTGTCGGTACGGCGGGAAGCCGCCCGGTTCTGGCATACCGGTGCGGGGAACGCGCCCCGCGTACCCGCCCCGCCGGGGCGTGCCCCACCGGTGCCCGCCACCGGTGCGAACGGAGGAGGAACACCGCCGGATGAGCGAGCACTTCACGGACGACGACGCCCACCAGCCGTACCTGCCCGTCGCCGAACACGGACTGATCGGCGACCTGCGCACGGCGGCACTCGTCGGCACGGACGGGCGCGTCGACTGGTTCTGCGCCCCCCGGTTCGACTCGCCCAGCGTCTTCGGCGCGCTGCTCGACGCCGACCGCGGCGGCTGCTGGCGGATCGACGCGACCCGTGAGGTCGCCACCCACCAGCAGTTCTACGTGCCCGACACCAACATCCTGGTGACGCGCGTGCTCACCCGGGACGGCATGGTCGAACTCCAGGACTTCATGCCCGTGCTGCGCGCCCGCGACCCGGAGCATCGGCAGCGACTCGTACGGCGCGTCAGCTGCGTACGGGGCCGGATGCGGCTGCGTACGCGGATCACCCCGGGCTTCGACTACGCCCGCGCGCCGCACACGGCGGTCGCGCACGGGAACGCCGTGGAGTTCCGCTCCGGCGACGCGCGGATCACGGTGCGCGGCACCGTACCGCTGGAGGTCGTCGGTGAACCGGCGGCGGCGTGCGGGGAGTTCGAGCTGCGGCAGGGGGAGGAGGCGCTGTTCGTCCTGGAGTGCGGAGCCCCGGAGGGCGGAGCCCGGGCGGAGGTGACGTCGGGCGAGGTGGCCGAACTCTTCGACGGGACCGTGCGGTTCTGGCGTACGTGGCTCTCCCGGTCGGCGTACACCGGCCGTTGGCGGGAGACGGTGCACCGCTCCGCGCTGACGCTGAAGCTGCTCACGCACGAGCCGAGCGGCGCCGTCGTGGCGGCCCCGACGCTCGGCCTGCCCGAGGTGGAGGGCGGCGAACGGAACTGGGACTACCGCTACGTCTGGCCCCGCGACGCCGCCTTCTCGCTCTACGCGCTGCTGCGCCTCGGCTTCACGGACGAGGCGGAGGCGTTCGTCGCCTGGCTGACCCGCTGCCTCGGTGACGCCGGCGGTGACTCCGAAGCCGACGGGGACGGCGGCGGGGAGGGCACGGGGGAAGGCCCCCTGCGCGCGCTGTACTCCATCGACGGCGTGCCCGCGCCGGACGAGCGGATCCTCGACCACCTGCACGGCTACCGCGGCGCGTCCCCCGTACGGCTGGGCAACGGCGCGTCCGGCCAGTGCCAACTCGACGTCTACGGCGAGATCGTGGACTCCATCTACCTCTTCGACAAGCACGGTTCCGGCATCTCCCACCGGACGTGGCAGGACCTGCGCCGGGTGCTGGACTGGCTGCTGGAGCACTGGGACCGCCCGGACGAGTCGATCTGGGAGGCCCGTGTCGGGCGCCGCAACCACACCTTCTCGCGCCTGATGAGCTGGGTGGCCGTCGAACGGATGGTGCGCATGGCGCGCCGCCGCGGACTGCCCGCCGACCTGGAACGCTGGTGCCGCGTGCGGGACGAGATCCACGAGCAGATCATGGAACGCGGCTGGAACCCCGAACTGGGCGCTTTCGTGCAGGAGTTGGCGGACGAGGGCGGCGAGCCGACGGCCGTGCTCGACGCGTCGCTGCTCCTGATGCCGATGGTGAAGTTCCTGTCCCCGACCGACCCCCTGTTCACCTCGACGATGGACGCGGTACGGCGGGGGCTGGTGACGGACTCGCTCGTCTTCCGCTACGACCCCGACGCCGCGCCGGACGGACTGGACGGCGAGGAGGGCACGTTCTCGCTCTGCTCGTTCTGGTGGGTGGAGGCCCTGACCCGCGGCGGGCACGTGGACGAGGCGCGGCTGGCGCTGGAGAAGATGTTCACCTACTCCAACCACGTGGGCCTCTACGGTGAGCAGATCGCCGTCACCGGGCAGCAGTTGGGGAACTTCCCGCAGGCGTTCACGCATCTCGCGCTGATCAGCGCGGCCGTCAACCTGGACCGCGCGATGAGTTGAGCGCGGAGCTTCCAACGCGGGTGATCAGGCCTTGAGTTGGGCCGGTGGTCGGGCGCGGGCGGCACCGCCCGCGCCCGACCGGCGCGTCACTCGAAGAACTTGAGACTCCAGCCGGTGTCACTCGTCGGCCCCGGCACGTTCGCCCGCCGGTAGGTGGTGTCGCCCCACCAGGTGAACGTGCCGGTGTACCAGTAGCGGTTCCCCCACTCGTACGGCGTCCCCTTCGGCACCGCGTGGAACATCAGCGGGAACCGGGGCCCGGCGGGCGGGCTGGTGCCGATGTCGCCGTCGAGGAGGACGAACGTGTGGTGCCCGGGGCCGTTCACGTGCAGCGTCGGGTCCCAACCGGCCATCATGGTGTCGCGGTTGGAGCCGAAGAGGCAGCCGTTCGACTTGTACCAGTCCCAGACGTACGTCGGGTCGCCGCCCGCGCGCAGCCGCAGGTCCGCGAGGCAGTACTGCTCGCTCCAGCTCCCGTTCGCGGAGTAGACCACGTGCAGCTGCCCGTTCGGGTCCCGTACGGCCTCCGGCGCCTCGTTGATGAACGGGTCACCGACGACGCGTTCCCAGGGCTCGCGCGGCTGGGAGATGACGTATCGGGGGCCGGTCGGCGTGGTCGGGTCGCTCATCGCCACGAGGTACAGGTTCTGCTCCACGTTGGTGTCGCCCGCCCACCCCGACCAGAGGAACCAGCGCCGCCCCTCGAAGGTGAACAGCGTGCCGTCGACGGCCCACTTGTCGTCCGGCAGGGCCAGCTTCGACGCGGCGCCGTAACCGCTGTCCGGTCCGGCCGAGTGGATCACGTACATGCGGTGGGCCGGGCCGCGACCGGCGGAGAAGTAGATGTAGTAGCGCCCGCCGTCGCGGACGATCTCGGGTGCCCAGACCTCGCCCAGGTTCCCGGCGTCGGACCAGACGGTCCGCGCGGGCGCCCCGGCCAGCTCCTCGGTCGACGGCGCCTGGCGTACGACGATCGCGCCGCCCGTCGACTGCGCGGACACGTACGTACTCCCCACGCGGAGCACGCTGGGGTCGGCCGCGCGCAGCGTGGTCTGCCCGGCCTCGGCCTCGCCGGGGACGGTGAGGAGGGCGGCGGCCAGCAGCGCGGTGATCCCCGCGGCGGTCAGGCGGAGCGGCGAGCGGACGCGTCCGGTGCGGGTGCGTCCGATGCGGAGGCGTCTCGTACGGCTGTCTCTCGGGCGGGTGCGTCTCACGTCCACGGTCCACGGTCCTTCGCTCGGCTCCGGCGGGTGCGGAGCGGTGGGGAGAAAGGCGGTGCGCAGAAGAGGTGCGGAGGAGGTACGGGCCGAAGGGGCGTCGGCCGCGCCTCCGGGGTGCCGAATGTGCCGCATCGCGGCAAAGCACGACACTCGCAGCTTCCAGCGTTGTAACGGACATGTCAATACGCGCGGTGACGCCCGCTCGCGAGGGCGGCCCCGGCGCGCGGGAAACCCCGGTGCGTACGGGCGCCACGCCGGTCAGACTCGGGGCCATGACGGAGAAGATCACCCGTATCAACCCCGAGCCCCTGCACGAGATGCCCGGCTACCACCACGTCACCGTGGTCGAGGCGGGCCGTACGGCTCATCTCGCCGGGCAGTGCCCACTCGGCCGGAACGGCGACCTCGTCGGCCCCGGTTCCCCCGAAGCGCAGGTCGACCAGGTCGTCGCGAACGCGCTCACCGCCCTCGCCGCGGTGCGCGCCCGGCCGGAGCACGTCGTGCGGTCGGTCGTCTACGTACGGAGCGAGGACCGCGAGGTGCTCGCCGCCGTCTGGAGCCGACTGACCGCCTCCGCCCTCGGCTCCGCCTTCACCACCGCCAGCACGCTCCTGGGCGTCGCCCAACTCGGCTTCCCCGGACAGCTCGTCGAGGTGGACCTCACCGCGGCGCTGCCCGACTGACGCCGTACGCACGGCCCCGGGGCGCCGTGGCCCCCGCCGGTCCGGTTCGCGGTCCGGTTCGCGGTCCGGTTCGCGGTCCGGCGGGGGCTCGGCGCTTCTCGCGCCCGCGCGTCTCACACCTGCGCGTACCCGCCGTCGGCGTGGAACTCGGCGCCGTTGACGTAACTCGACGCGTCCGAGGCGAGGAACGTCGTCAGGGCGGCGATCTCCTCGGGGTCGGCGAGCCGACCGAGGGGGATGTCGGCCTCGGCCTGCCGGAGCACCTCCGACGGCACCAGCTCCAGCAGGCCCGCGGTGCGCGTGGCGCCGGGGGACACGACGTTGACGCGGAAGCCCTGGGCGCGGGCGTCGCGGGCCCAACCGCGGGCGAGGGTGCGGATGGCGGCCTTGGAGGCGCCGTAGACCTCCAGTCCCGGATCGGGCCGGGTCGCCGCCGTCGAACCGGTCAGGATCACCGAGGCGTTGTCACCGAGCAGGGGCAGCGCCTGCTGGACGGTGAAGATCGTGCCCTTGACGTTGGTGGCGAAGATCGAGTCGATCACCTCCTCCGTCACCTCCCCGAGCGGGGCGGCGGTACCGATACCGGCGTTGGCGACCAGTACGTCGACGCGTCCGGCCCGTTCACGCACGGTCTCGTAGAACGCGTCGAGCTGCGACGGCACCGACGCGTCGCAGACCACGCTGGTCACGCCGGACCCGAGCGCGGTGACCGCGGCGTCGAGCGCGTCCTTCCGGCGGCCCGTGACGAACACCGTGGCGCCCTCGTCGCGGAACGCGCGCGCGGTCGCGTACCCGATGCCGCTGCTCGCTCCGGTGACCACGGCGATCTTGTTCTCCAGCACGCCCATGGCGGCCTCCTCAAGTTATGAACCGATAGGTCCATAACCATAACCCGAATATGGACCGTACGGTCAAGATCGTGCCCGTGCGATGGCCGTACGCGTACCGGGGCGGTCGCGGGAACGGGTGGTACGGGTCGCGGTCGGCGCGGCGCCGCTACCGCGCGGGGGCGGGCAGCAGCCGGTCCAGGACGGCACGCGCCGTCGCGGTCAGCGTGTCGACGTCCACGCCGGTGCGCCCGAGGCTGAGGATGCCGAGCTGTGCGACGAGGAGCGCGCGAGCGGCCTCGGCGGGATCGACGTCGGGGTCGAGGTCGCCCTCGTTCCGGGCGCGCTCCAACGCCGCGACGAGGACGGTGGTGAGCGCGGCGTAGCTGCGGCGGGCCTCGGCGGCGACCTCCGGGGTGCCGGTCGCCAGCTCGGCGTTGCTGTTGGCCAGCAGGCAGCCCCGGCGCGCGGCCGCACCGGTCGGGTCGCCCGCCGGGCCGAGCACGAACTCGCGCACCACGTCGATGCCGCGCGCCGCGGAGTCCACGCGGGCGCGCAGGGTCGACAGGTTCGCGTCGTCGTAGTCGCGCAACACCCGGAGGAACAGGGCGCGTTTGTCCCCGAACGCCCCGTAGAGGCTGCCCTTGCCGAGCCCGCTGACGCGCAGCAGGTCGGCCATCGACGTCGCCGCGTAGCCCTTGTCCCAGAACTCGTCGCGGACGGCGAGCAGCACGCGACTTTCGTCGAACTCACGAGGCCGGACCATCCGTCCAGGGTACTGGTTCTGGACCGTACGGGCCGCAACGGATTCCGGGGCCGGGGGCTCGCGGTGCCGTGTGCTCAGTCGCCCGGCGCCGTGCCGGATGCGGGCAGGACGACGGGCCGCAGCAGTGCGGTGAGGTGCTCGGCCAGTGTCGCGGGGGCCATCGCGGCGACGGCGCCCTCGCGGATCACGTACCGGCTGAAGGTGACGCCCAGCAGTACCGCCGCGATCAGGTCGACGCGCGCGTCCACGTCGGGGCCGTCGAGCACGTCGCGGTACGCCGCCCTGCTGTGCTCCTGCATCGCCGAGTAGAGCCGGGTGGCCGTCGGGTCGTTGGCGGCGGCGCTGCGGATCAGGGCCACGAAGGGGTCGTCGGCGTCCGCGGTCTCCATGCGGTCCACGTACGCGCGCGCGATCCGTTCCGGCAGGGTCGCGGGGTCGCCCGCGAGGGCCGCGCCGAGCCGCTGCGGGCCGGGGATCGCCGCCAGGAACAGGCGTTCCTTCGTGCCGAAGTGGCGCATCACCAGGCCGTGGGTCACCCCGGCGCGGGCGGCGACGCGGCGGATGGTCATACGGCTGTAGCCGTGCGCGTTCAGCTCGGCGCGCGCCGCATCGAGGATCGCGCCGCGGCTCGCCTCCGGGTCGCGCCGCCGTCGCCCGGCGGGCGGTCCGGTCGCCGCGCGCCGCGTGGGGTCCGCGTCCCCGTCTCCGTTCGTGGTCACGCGCTTAGTGTACGGGTGGTCATTGGTGGTGGGCGCGTGCTAGCTTCGCTAATGACCAAGTGGTCATTAGCGGTGCCGCCCAGTCGCCGCGCGCCCCGACCGCGCTCGACCGGGCCGGGCCAACGGCCGTACGGCGTACGGGAGTCGGCGGCTCCGGCGGGCCGCGCCGCTCCGACCACGTACGACCGTCCCGTACGGGCGAGACCCGCACGGGCGCACGGAAAGCAGGGCAGCCCCATGGCTCGGACACCGGCACCACCCGTCCCCGCGACCCCCGCCCCGGCGGAACCCGCGCACCGCCTCACCGGCATGACCCGCCACGACGTCACCGTCGACGGACACCGCGTCAGCGTCCACGTGGCGGGCAACGGCCCGGAGACCGTCATGCTCGTCCCCGGCATACCGGACTCCTCGGCCGTCTACCGCGGCCAGGTCCCCGGCCTCCTCCGGGCCGGGTACCGGGTGATCGCGCCGGACCTGCTCGGCCAGGGCGACTCGGACCTGCCCGCCACCGTCGCCGCCTACACCGTCGCGCGGGACGAGCGGCGCCTGTGGGCCGTGGCCGACGCGCTCGGCGCCGACACGTTCCACCTCGTCGGGCACGACCGGGGCGCCGCGTCCACCTGGTCGATGGCCGCGCGCCGCCCGGACCGGGTGAAGTCCCACGTGGCCCTGTCCATCGGCCACCCCGGCGCGCGCGAGGCCGCGGGCTACGAGCAGAAGCAGCTGTCCTGGTACATGCTGCGGCTGCTCTTCCCCGACGCCGAGGAATGGCTCCGGGGCGAGGCCGAGGGCGAGGGCGGGCCGTGGTCCACGTTCCGCTGGTGGGTCGGTGACCACCCGGAGGCCGACGCCTGGATCAGCGACCTGGAACGACCGGGCGCCGTCACGGCGATGCTGGCCTTCTACCACGCCAACATCCACCCGGTGCACGGCTCGATGAGCCCCGTCCCCAGGGTCTCCGTACCGGTCCTCGGCATCTGGCCGACCGGCGACCGCTACAGCGGCCTGGAACAGCTCGCGCGCTCGGGGGAGTGGGTCGACGGGCCGTGGCGCTTCGAACGCCTCCAGGGCGCCGGGCACTTCCTCCAGCTCGACCGCCCGGACGCGGTCACGCGCCTCATCCTCGAACACACCGAGGCGTACCGGCACCGCACCCCGGCACCCGCCACCTGAACACCGGACGGGGCCCGGCCACAATGGGGCCGTGAGCCCCGCCCCGCATGCCCCCCGCCCCGCCGCCGACGGCGCCCGCCGCCCGTCGCGGTGGGCCCCCGCCCGCTGGAAGCCGGTGGGTCTGCTGCTCGCGGGCGCGCTCCTGGCCACCTGCTGCCACGCCGTACTGCGCTGGCCCCGGACCGACGTCGTCCACCGCAGCACGGACGCCGCCACCGGACGCTACGACGACGACTCGCGCCACCACGCGGGACTGGTCCGGAAGCGCACCCTCTCCGGCAGTACGTCGTACACGCTGGTCGTCGGCCGCGACCCGGGCCTCTCGTACGGGCACGCCCTGCCCGTCTCCCCGTACCTCGCGGAGCAGGGCGTCGGGGACACCGACTGGACGGCGGCGGGCGTCCGCGTCGAATTCACCACGGGGCACGCCCTGTTCGTCCCCGCGTCCGCCTTCACCCACGGCCGGTAGGGACGTCCGTGGGCGGCCACCAGCGCCGTTTGTTACCGACCGCGGACAAGATCAGGCGAACCGCGTGGGGCCCGCGGACCCTCTTACGGGGTGCAACGCAAAGCGGTCGCCCGACCGTCCAGCGGGAACGGGCGGAGGCGGCCGCGTGACCACCTGTAGGGGGATTCACCATGACCACTCGTCGTACCGTACGCGCCGCCGGGCTCGTCGCTCTCGCCGCTGCCGCGGCGCTCTCACTGACCGCGTACCAGAGCGGGAGCAGCGAGGCCTCCGCCGCCCCGGTGACGAAGGGCTCCGTCTCCGTGACCGAGGCGGGGGCACCGGTCGGCAGCGAGACCCTGGTCGACGGCAGCACCGCCGAGATCACGAAGCTCGGCGACCTGCACTACCGCGCCGAGATCGTCAGCGACGGCGCGGTGGTGGCCACGATGGAGGCGGACGGCCACGACGCCGGGCTCGACGCCAACGCCATGTACGTCGTTCTCGGCGTGGACGGAGAGATCCACTCCTGGACCGGTGGCGAGCACACCGGGGCGGGCACGCACGAGATCGCGGGCGGCTGGACCGCCGAGGTGACGAAGCTCGGCGAGCAGCACTACCGCGCGGACATCCTCGACGGCGAGGGCGCGGTGGTGGCCACGATGGAGGCGGACGGCAAGGACGCCGGGCTCGACGCCAACGACTCGTACATCGTGCTCAGCACGCGCGGTCTGATCAGCGCCCACGTGTAGGCACCCGCACGTCACGGAGGGGCCGTCCGCAGCACTGCGCGGGCGGCCCCTCCGCCGTGGTGCGGCCCGTCACGGTGAGGCGTCGGGGCACCGACCGGACTGCCGGTTTCGCGGTCGAAATGCCTGTTTGCCATTAAAAGTCCATTATGGAAGCCTTCCCCGGGCATGGCAGGCAGCAGACACCGGAGCCGCCGTCCGCAGCGGACGGGCGGCCTTGCAACCGTGGAGATGAGCAGCGTGGCGACTTCCTTGCAGCACCAACCGCACACCGGACACGACCACGTGCACGGGGAGGGCTGTGGGCACGTGGCGGTCCCGCACGGCGACCACGTCGACTACGCGCACGACGGTCATCTGCACCGCCCGCACGAGGAGCACGCCGACGAGTGCGAGGCCGGTGGCCATCAGGAGCACGCCGGGCACGACCACGTGCACGGGGAGGGCTGTGGGCACGTGGCGGTCCCGCACGGCGACCACGTCGACTACGTGCACGACGGCCACCGCCACGCGGCGCACGACGGCCACTGGGACGACCACTGACCCCGCCCCGCACTTGAAGCGTGAACACGCGTCGCGCCCCCACCGACCGTCGGACGGGGGCGCGACGCGTGTGCCGTACGCCCGAACCGCCGCCCGTCAGTTGCTCCCGGACGAGGCCGGCCCCACAGCCTCCATCCAGTCGCGGACCTCGCGAGCACCGCGGAGTCTCACCACTTCGACGCCGAGCCGCGCGGTCCCGGCCACCTGCCGGGAGTAACGCGGCCGGTTATCCCGGTACTTACGAATCGCCGTGCGCAGGAGCGATCGACGTCTGAAGAACGCTTTGCGCCAGGTCAGTCGACGGGCCTGCGCGCTGTCCTCGCGGCCGGTGAGCTGGCGCAGGCTCCGACGCACGATCCGGTACACGATCAGGGGGAGCGGGAAGTCGAGCCATACGAGTACGTCGGCGCGGTGCCAGACCACGTCGGCGAACTCAAGCGCCACAAAGCCCTCACCACCCGCTACAACAAACGCGCCCGCCACTAGACAGCCATGGGCACCCTCGCCTGCCTCCAACTCTGGCTCCCGTGACTTTGCGGACACGCCCTAGGCATGGATCGGGGGGAGGCCGTAGCGACTGACGGCCAGATATGTTTCCGGGGTGGCCGCCTCGAGAAGACCTTCGTCACCCGTCAGGTCGAGCTCCGGTTCCTCGGGACGGCGTAGTAGGTCGCTCCAGTCGCTCGTCGCTCCACGCTCGTAGGCTTCCCGGAGAAGGGAGCGCAGCCGGGGGCCGGCTTCCTCCCGCTGTTCGTGGACAATCCGCCGCTGGGTGAGTCGCAGCTCGTCCTGAGCGTCTTCGCTGCCCCGCTCGTCGACGGCCAGCTGATTCTCGGCGCGCAGCCCCGGGGTACGCCAAGTGATCGCGAGATCTTCCTCGTGGAGGCGCGCGCAGACGGCGAACAGCTTCCGGGACATACCGAGATGTACCTCGGTGCTGGGGATGCGACAGGTGAGGAAGTCGTCAATCCCCCAGGAACGGATCTGGGCACGTGGGAGGTGTGACTTGCCGTGAAGTGCCGCTCCGCGGAGGTCGGCCCGCATGGCGAGGTTGCTATCGTCCTTCTCCAGCGGCGTGGTCAGTCCGTAGCGTCGGTGGCGCGAAGCGCGGTCGGCCAGCACCGGCACCGTGCGCAACTGCGAGGGCGACGCGGAGCGCAGCGCCAGGTAGACGAGCATTTGGGCGCGGGCCGCGCCGATGAGCGCGTTGTCGTTCTCGCCGAGGTGGTCTTCGAGGTTGCCCTCGCCCACCGCTGCCTCGCCGTCGGGGGTGGATCCGGCCGGGGGAAGGGGTGGCTGGCCGGGGTGCAGCGCGTGGTCGATGGTCAGAAAGAGGTCGGCCCCAGGCCGCATGGCGGCTCCGACCAGGACGCTGCGGTGCGCGTACGAGCCCAGGACCTTGCTCCCGGCCTCCAGCTGCGCCCACCCGTCGCGCAAGGTTTTGAAGTCGCAGATACCGCCCTTGGCCTCGATCAGCCAGTACGCTTTCTCCGCCTCGTGCCGTCCCCACAGGTCCGGCAGCTTCCTCTTGGGGTCCTTGAAGGTGGCACTCAGGGCGGGGACGGGGCCGCCGAGTTCGAGGTGCTCGGTCTGCCCCAGACCCAGCAGCGAGCGGCAGACCCACTCGGTCATCGTCATGCCCAGCTGGTAGGCGGCAGCGCTCTTTGCGGTGCGCTCGGCGCCGTACGCGTAGACCGGGTTCAACGTCAGGCGCCGGCCCGTGGCACCCGGCACGCGGGGCTGATGCTCGAAGGGGTGCGCACCTAGATAGGCGTACAACGGGGCGACTCGGGCGACGAGCTCCCCATGTGTGTACTGCGGCTGGTTCTGCAGGTGCGGGGTGATGTCGCGGCCGACCTCAGTGGCCGCCTTGATGATCTCCCGCCACGTGGTGGTCGGGGCATACCAGCCGTCCGCCTTCGGGAACCCGTCCGTTGCGCTCCACGCCTTGTGCTCGGCCGTTCGCCACTGCTTCCTGGGCTTGGCCGCGGGCCCGTTACGAAACAGCACCGGTATGTCGAAGCTGTCGGCGTAGGTGAGTGGCGGCTCGTCGGGGACGTGGGCGGGGATCATCGGCGTCATGGGACAACCCTGGCACGAGCCTCGACGCCCCTGGGGCGGACGCTGCGAGGTTGCTTCGTGATAACTCTGCGTGAAGGCTGACGGCCGCTCAGGTCGGCCTGACGCGTCGTCGATTATGCAAGATCATCTTGCACATGTGTTGCACAAGGCACTGAAAAAACAGTGATCAGCGACGGGCCTGGAAGCTGAGTATTCGCAGCTCAGATGGCATGCTGCGGTGTTGTGCCCCTCGAGTCCAAGGGGCACAACACCCGGCCGATCAGATGTCGCGGAACGTCTCGATCTGCGCGCCCACCTGGTTCAGGCGCTCCGCCAGGTCCTCGTAGCCGCGGTTGATGACGTAGACGTTGCGCAGCACCGACGTGCCCTCGGCCGCCATCATGGCGAGGAGGACGACCACCGCGGGCCGCAGCGCGGGCGGGCACATCATCTCGGCGGCGCGCCAGCGGATCGGGCCGTCGACCAGGACCCGGTGCGGGTCGAGGAGTTGGAGGCGCCCGCCGAGGCGGTTGAGGTCGGTGAGGTAGATCGCGCGGTTGTCGTAGACCCAGTCGTGGATCAGCGTCTGCCCCTGCGCCGTCGCCGCGATGGCGGCGAAGAACGGGACGTTGTCGATGTTGAGGCCGGGGAACGGCATCGGGTGGATCTTGTCGATGGGCGCCTCCAGCTTCGAGGGCCGCACGGTCAGGTCGGTCAGGCGTGTACGGCCGTTGTCCGCCGCGTACTCCGGCGTGCGGTCGTAGTCGAGGCCCATCTCCTCCAGCACGGCGAGTTCGATCTCCAGGAACTCCACCGGCACGCGGCGCACGGTCAGTTCGGACTCCGTGACGACGGCGGCCGTGAGCAGGCTCATCGCCTCGACCGGGTCCTCGGAGGGGGAGTAGTCGACGTCCACGTCGATCCGCGCGACGCCGTGCACGGTGAGGCTGGTGGTGCCGATGCCCTCGACGCGTACGCCCAACTGCTCCAGGAAGAAGCACAGGTCCTGGACCATGTAGTTGGACGACGCGTTGCGGATGACGGTGACGCCCGGGTGGCGGGCGGCGGCGAGGAGCGCGTTCTCGGTCACGGTGTCGCCGCGCTCGGTCAGCACGATGGGGCGGTCGGGGGCGACGGAACGGTCCACCTGTGCGTGGTAGATGCCCTCGGTCGCGGTGATGTCGAGGCCGAACCGGCGCAGCGCGATCATGTGCGGCTGCACGGTACGGGTGCCGAGGTCGCAGCCGCCCGCGTACGGGAGGCGGAAGCGTTCGGTGCGGTGCAGCAGCGGCCCGAGGAACATGATGATGCTGCGCGTACGGCGGGCCGCGTCCGCGTCGATGGCCGCCATGTCCAGCTCGGCGGGCGGCACGATCTCCAGGTCGGCGCCCTCGTTGACCCAACGGGTGCGCACGCCGATGGAGTTGAGCACCTCCAGGATGCGGTAGACCTCCTCGATCCGGGCGACCCTGCGCAGCACGGTGCGGCCGGAGTTGAGGAGCGAGGCGCAAAGGAGCGCGACGCAGGCGTTCTTGCTGGTCTTCACGTCGATGCTGCCGGACAACTGCCGCCCGCCGACGACCCGGAGGTGCATCGGGCCGGAGTAGCCGAGCGAGACGATCTCGCTGTCGAGGGCCTCCGAGATGCGCGCGATCATCTCAAGGCTGATGTTCTGATTGCCTCGCTCGATACGGTGGACCGCGCTCTGGCTGGTCCCCAACGCCTCCGCGAGTTGTGCCTGTGTCCAGCCGCGGTGCTGACGGGCATCGCGGATCAAGTGCCCGATGCGGGCGAGGTAATCGTCGCTCATACAGAAGACGGTATCTCAGATGTGAGATAGAGGCGCCACCGGAGAGGCTGTTCGGGTGACCCGGGAGCGGTGGTGCCGCGTCGTCGCCGGAAGGTCAACGGGTGGCCGTACGGGTGCGGTTGGGGCACCGCGCGCCCGTCGCCGTCGGGCCCGTCGACCCGGGGGCGGCCCGGCGCGGTCGCGCCGTACCCACCCCCGTACGGTTCGCCGCGCCCGCGCCGGGTACCCGCCCCGCGGGAAACCATGCCCCTCCGGGGTCGCCGGGGCGACCGGCCGGGCGGGGCCGGGCATGACCGTGCGGTGGTCGTGTACTAGAGTTATCTCGACATCGAGATACCTGTCGAAGGCGCACACGCCACCGTCCGGTAGTAAGGCTTGCCTAACCAAGCCGCGCTCACCATAGCGGATCGGCAATTCATGCATTGAAGGAGACTGTCGTGTCGGCGAACAGCTTCGACGCCCGCAGCACGCTGCCGGTGGGCGACGAGTCGTACGAGATCTTCAGGCTGGACAAGGTGGAAGGCTCCGCACGCCTCCCTTACAGCCTCAAGGTGCTGCTGGAGAACCTGCTCCGCACGGAGGACGGCGCGAACATCACCGCCGACCACATCCGCGCGCTGGGCGGCTGGGACCCGAACGCGGAGCCCAGCCGGGAGATCCAGTTCACGCCGGCCCGCGTGATCATGCAGGACTTCACCGGCGTGCCCTGCGTCGTGGACCTGGCCACCATGCGCGAGGCCGTCAAGGAGCTGGGCGGCGACGCCGAGCGCATCAACCCGCTGGCCCCCGCCGAGCTGGTCATCGACCACTCCGTCGTCGCCGACCGCTTCGGCACGCCCGAGGCGTTCAGCCAGAACGTGGACCTGGAGTACGGCCGCAACCGCGAGCGCTACCAGTTCCTGCGCTGGGGCCAGACCGCCTTCGACGAGTTCAAGGTCGTCCCGCCCGGCACCGGCATCGTCCACCAGGTGAACATCGAGCACCTGGCCCGCACGGTCATGGTCCGCAACGGCCAGGCGTACCCGGACACCCTCGTCGGCACCGACTCGCACACCACCATGGTGAACGGCCTCGGCGTCCTCGGCTGGGGCGTCGGCGGCATCGAGGCCGAGGCGGCCATGCTCGGCCAGCCCGTGTCGATGCTCATCCCGCGCGTCGTCGGCTTCAAGCTCCGCGGCGAGCTGCCCACCGGCACCACCGCCACCGACCTGGTGCTGACCATCACCGAGATGCTCCGCGAGCACGGCGTGGTCGGCAAGTTCGTCGAGTTCTACGGCGAGGGCGTCGCCTCCGTGCCGCTGGCGAACCGCGCCACGATCGGCAACATGTCGCCGGAGTTCGGCTCCACCGCCGCGATGTTCCCGATCGACGGTGAGACCGTCAACTACCTCCGCCTCACCGGCCGTTCCGAGCAGCAGCTCGCGCTCGTCGAGGCGTACGCGAAGGCGCAGGGCCTCTGGCACGACCCGGCGAACGAGCCGGTCTTCTCCGAGTACCTGGAGCTGGACCTCGCCACCGTCGTGCCGTCCATCGCCGGTCCGAAGCGCCCGCAGGACCGGATCGCGCTGTCCGACGCCAAGGCGAAGTTCGGCAAGGACGTGCGGAACTACGTCAGCGACGCCGACCAGGACGAGGCGGGCAAGGAGTCCTTCCCCGCCTCCGACGCCCCCGCCGTCTCCAACGGCGTGCCGACCAAGCCGAGCCAGGTCACCGGCCCGGACGGCAAGGTGTACGAGATCGACCACGGCGCGGTCGTCGTCGCCGCGATCACCTCCTGCACCAACACCTCCAACCCGTCCGTCATGGTCGGCGCGGCGCTGCTGGCGAAGAAGGCCGTCGAGAAGGGCCTGACCCGCAAGCCGTGGGTCAAGACGACCCTCGCGCCCGGCTCCCAGGTCGTCATGGACTACTACGACCGCGCGGGCCTCACCCCGTACCTCGACAAGCTGGGCTTCAACCTCGTCGGCTACGGCTGCACCACCTGCATCGGCAACTCCGGCCCGCTGCCGGAGGAGATCTCCGCCGCCGTCAACGACAACGACCTGGCCGTCGCCGCCGTCCTCTCCGGCAACCGGAACTTCGAGGGCCGCATCAACCCCGACGTCAAGATGAACTACCTGGCGTCGCCCCCGCTGGTCGTCGCGTACGCCCTGGCGGGCTCCATGAAGGTGGACATCACCACCGAGGCGCTCGGCACCGACCAGGACGGCAAGCCCGTCTACCTCAGCGACATCTGGCCCTCCGAGCAGGAGGTCGAGGAGGTCGTCGCGGGCGCGATCGGGCAGGAGATGTTCGCGAACAGCTACGCCGACGTGTTCGCCGGCGACGCCCAGTGGAAGGCGCTGCCCATCCCGACGGGCAACACCTTCGAGTGGGACGCGGAGTCCACGTACGTCCGCAAGCCCCCGTACTTCGACGGCATGGGCGAGCGGCCCGAGCCCGTCGTGGACATCGAGGGCGCGCGCGTGCTGGCCAAGCTCGGGGACTCGGTCACCACCGACCACATCTCCCCGGCCGGTGCCATCAAGGCGGACTCGCCTGCGGGCACGTACCTCACGGAACACGGCGTGGAGCGCCGCGACTTCAACTCGTACGGCTCGCGCCGCGGCAACCACGAGGTCATGATCCGCGGTACGTTCGCCAACATCCGGCTGCGGAACCAGATCGCGCCCGGCACCGAGGGCGGCTTCACCCGCGACTTCACCCAGGACGGCGGGCCGGTCACCTCGATCTACGACGCCTCGCAGAGCTACCAGTCCCAGGGCATCCCGCTGGTCGTCCTCGCGGGCAAGGAGTACGGCTCCGGCTCGTCCCGCGACTGGGCGGCCAAGGGCACGCGCCTGCTGGGCGTACGGGCGGTCGTCGCCGAGTCGTACGAGCGCATCCACCGTTCGAACCTGATCGGAATGGGCGTGCTGCCGCTCCAGTTCCCGGCGGGCGCCACGGCGGAATCGCTGGGGCTCACGGGTGAGGAGACGTTCTCCGTGACGGGTGTGACCGCGCTGAACGACTCCATTCCGGAGACGGTCAAGGTGACGACGGACAGCGGCGTCGAGTTCGACGCGAAGCTCCGGATCGACACGCCCGGCGAGGCGGACTACTACCGGAACGGCGGAATCCTCCAGTACGTGCTGCGGTCGCTCATCCAGCGCTGACAGCCTGCGGATTCACCGGTCGTACCCGGCGCCGCGCCCCCTCGTCGGGGGGCGCGGCGCCGTCGTATGTCCGTGAGGTCTCAACTAGGGAAAGACTGATGACCTAAGTTGTCTTCGATCTTGCCCCCTCGGCGACGAGTGGACTATACCTGTCGGCACCTTGCGTGAGCCTCCACACAGCGGGCGGGTCCCTACGGCACGATCCAGCTGCACGCGATATCCAGCCAGACGCAGAAATCCAGACGCAGAATCCAGCTCCACACAGCATGACCCAGCTTCAAATGACCCGCGGTGCCGGACCTTTCGCCCGTCAGCGAGCCGACGGACCGATACACCGCCTGAGTCCTGGAGAAGGCGAGGACTTGAGCATGGGATTGACCTCCGATGTCAACCGTCGTGACGTGATCAAGCGCGCCGGTGCGCTCGGCCTGGTGGCGGTGCCCGGTATGACGGCGCTCTCCGGCTGCGCCAGCGGTGGCGGCGACGACAACAAGGACAAGGTCGACAAGGGGGAGAAGACCAAGGACAATCCGCTCGGCGTCAACGAGAAGGCCGGACTCGAAGTCGTCATCTTCAACGGCGGATTCGGTGACCAGTACGCGCTCGACGCCGAGAAGGTCTACTCCGACTCGTACGGCAAGGTCACCCACTCCAAGACGCAGAAGATCCGCACCAAGATGCAGCCGCGGATGGTCAAGGGAAACCCGCCGGACGTCATCAACAATTCCGGCGCCGAGAACATGGACATCGCCAGTCTGATCGACGACAAGCAGGTCTCCGACCTCGAAACGCTGCTCGATTCCCCGTCGCTCTTCGACCCGTCGAAGAAGGTGCGCGACCTGATGATGCCGGGCACCGTCGAGAAGGGCACGTTCGGCGACGACAAGATGTACCAGCTGAACTACGCGTACACGGTGTACGGCACGTGGTTCTCGCAGAAGGCGCTCGACGGGCTGGAGGTCGAGTACCCGAAGACCTGGGACGAGATGCTGGCCGTCTGCGCCAAGGCCAAGAAGTCCGGGATGGCGGGCTGGACGTACGCGGGCAAGCACCCGTACTACTTCGCGTTCACGATCTACCCGTTCATCGGGAAGATCGGCGGCCAGGACGTCCTCAAGGCGATCGACAACCTGGAGCCGAACGCCTGGAAGCAGGACGCCGTGAAGAAGGCGTTCGAGGCGTACTACGAGCTGCGCGCCAAGGACTACATCCTCAAGGGCACGCCCGGCATCGACCACATCCAGTCGCAGACCCAGTGGACCAAGGGGAACGCGCTGTTCATCCCGAACGGCTCCTGGGTGGAGAACGAGGCCAAGTCGACCACGCCGAAGGACTTCGGCATGACGGTCATGCCGCCCACCGGCCTCGACAAGTCCGACGCCATGCCGTTCGAGACGCTGTGGGCCGAGGCCAGCGAGCCGTTCTTCGTGCCCGCGAAGGCGAAGAACGTCGAGGGCGGCATGGAGTTCCTGCGCGTGATGATGGGCAAGGAGGCCACGCAGAACTTCACCAAGCAGGTGTCGTCGCTGACCTGCGTGAAGGGTGCCGCCGACGGCCTCCAGCTGAGCCCCGGACTGGCCTCCGCCAAGAAGGCGCTGGACGCGGCGGGCGACAACATCGTCAGCCCGCGGCTGCCCGACTGGTACCTCACGCTCCACAAGGAGAAGGTCGGCGGCGCCATCGCGGCGATGATGGCCGGTGACATCAAGCCGGACGAGGCGATGAAGCGGGCGCAGCAGGCCGCCGACGAGGTGGCCAAGGACGACTCCGTCAAGAAGTACAAGCGCTGATCCCTCCGCGCGCCGGGCCCGGTCCCCTCGACCGGGCCCGCCGCGCGGTCGGCGGACGCGGCGGATCAGCGGACCATCGGTTTCATCGGTGCCAACGGGAGTACGGAGCGGGGCGGCATGGCGAATGACGTGCGGGCAGTGGACACGGAACCCACTGGACCGGCACCACGCAAGGACGCGCGGCGCGCGTCCTTCGGGGACTACCTCCTGTTCGCGGCGACACTCGTGCTGCCGCCCCGGTTCACCCCGGAGCGGGTGAGATACGACCGGCGCTACCGCACGTTGGACAAGTACCGCTTCATCTGCTGGTTCCTGCTGGCCCCGGTCGTGCTCTACGCGGTGCTGGTCATCTCGCCGTTCTTCCAGGCGTTCTACTACTCGCTGACGGACTGGTCCGGATTCAGCAGCGAGTTCAGCTTCGTCGGCCTGGACAACTACGAGCGGATGCTCGACGACTCGGACTTCTGGGCCTCCGTCAAGAACAGCCTGCTGCTGCTGATCGTGGCGCCGTTGGCGACCCTCGGACTGGGCCTGTTCTTCGCGTTCATGCTCCAGGCGGGCGGTCGGCACCGTAAGTCGGAGGCGATCTCCGGTGTGCGCGGCGCGAAGTTCTACAAGGTCGTGTACTTCTTCCCGCAGGTGCTCTCGGTCGCCATCATCGGCGTCGTCTGGGGCGCCATGTACGACCCCATCACCGGCCCGATCAACGAGGTGCTGCGCACCGCCGGGCTGGAGTCCTGGACGCAGAACTGGCTGGCGAACCCGGACATCGCCATGCTGTGCGTGCTGTTCGTCCTCTGCTGGATGTTCATCGGCTTCTACGTGGTGCTGTTCTCCGCCGCGATGGGCTCCGTACCGAAGGACATCTACGAGGCGGCGCTGCTCGACGGCGCCAGCCGCCCGACGACGTTCTTCCGTGTCACGCTCCCGCTGATCTGGGACACCGTGCACACGGGCTGGATCTACATGGGCATCCAGGCGCTCGACGCGTTCGCCATCGTCCACATCATGACGATCAACGCGGGCGGTCCGGGTAACAGCACCCTGGTCACGCCGGTCTACCTCTACAAGAAGGCGTTCGACTCGGGCCAGGCGGGCTACGCCACGGCGGTGGGCGTCGTGCTGCTGATCATCACGATGATCTTCGCGGCGGTCATGATGCTGTTCAACAGGCGCGAGCGGATCGAGTACTGAGATGAGCGGGGAGATTCAGGTGACGAGCGCGACGCAGCGCACACGGGACGACCGGTCCGCCGACGTGGTCGGGAAGGCACCGGCCCCCGCCCCGGCGAAACCGGCGCGCGACGCCCAGGGCGTGACGCTGAACGTCTTCTCCAACGCCTTTCTCGTGCTGTGGGTGGTGATGGCGGCGGGCCCGCTGGTGTGGGTGATGGTCAACTCCCTGCGGGAGTCGTCCGACATCACCGGCAGTCCGTTCGGCTGGCCCACCTCGCTGAGTTTCGAGAACTTCACGAACGCGTGGTCCGACGCGAACATCGGCAAGTACGCGCTCAACTCCCTCATCATCCTGTGCGGTTCGCTGCCGGGCACGATGCTGCTGGGGTCGATGGCGGCGTACGTGATCGCCCGCTTCACCTTCCGCGGGAACCGCGTCGTCTACATGCTGTTCGCGGGCGGGATGATGTTCCCGATCATCCTGGCGGTCGTGCCGCTGTTCTTCGTCATGGACAACTTCGCGCTGCTGGACACCCGGCACGGGATCATCCTGGCGTACATCGCGTACTCGCTGCCGTTCACGACGTTCTTCATGACCTCCTTCTTCCGCACCCTGCCCGGCAGCGTCGCGGAGGCGGCGCTGATCGACGGGGCGTCGCACACGCGCACGTTCTTCCAGATCATGCTGCCGATGGCGAAGCCCGGCCTGATCAGCATCGGGATCTTCAACTTCCTCGGCCAGTGGAACCAGTACTTCCTGCCGCTCGCCCTGAACTCCACCGACCCCGACAAGGCGCTCCTCACGCAGGGCCTCGCGGAGCTGTCGGTGAACCAGGGGTACGAGGGCGACTGGGGCGCGCTGTTCGCGGGGCTGACCATCGCGATGCTGCCGATCCTGCTGGTGTACATGGTGTTCCAGCGCCAGGTGCAGGAGGGGCTGACGGCGGGCGCCGTGAAGTAGCCCGCGACGGCGCCGTCAACTAACGGACCCAAGCGAGGCACGCGTACCGACCGGGCTTCCGGCTCCGCCACCGGGGGCCCGGTCCGTTATGCCCGCTCACCCCGGTTTGTAGACCCACATATGAGCGACGACCCCGCTCAAGGTCTTGACGGGAGAGAACCCTTACGGCTGTGCTTAGGGTTCATATGTTGGAAACGGGTCGTACCCCACTGCCGTGGTGCGGCCGACGGGACGGTCGTCGTGCCGGCCGTCGAGGCGGGAGTGGTTCAGACGTGGAGACTCCGGGATCGCAGTCCTCGCTGCACCGGGCAAACTTGGAGCGGGTCGTGCGGGCCGTACGGCTGGCGGGCTCGCTCACGCAGGCCGAGATCGCCCGTTCCACGGGCCTGTCGGCCGCGACGGTCTCCAACATCGTCCGGGAGTTGAAGGACGGCGGCACGGTCGACGTGACGCCCACGTCGGCGGGCGGGCGGCGGGCGCGCAGCGTCTCGCTCTCCGGTGACGCCGGGATCGTCGTCGGCGTCGACTTCGGCCACTCGCACCTCCGCGTCGCCGTCGGCAACCTGGCGCACCAGGTGCTGGCCGAGGAGGCCGAGCCGTTCGACGTGGACTCCTCGTCGTCCGAGGGCTTCGACCGCGCCGAGGAGCTGGTCGAGCGGCTGATCGCGACCACCGGCGTGGGCCGTGACAAGGTCATCGGCGTCGGCCTGGGCGTCCCCGGCCCGATCGACGTGGAGACCGGCGCGCTCGGCTCCACCGCGATCCTGCCCGGCTGGACCGGGACCCGGCCGCGCGAGGAGCTGGCCGCCCGGCTCGGCGTGCCGGTGCACGTGGACAACGACGCGAACCTCGGCGCCCTCGGCGAGCAGGTCTGGGGGAGCGGGCGCGGCGCGGGCGACCTCGCGTACATCAAGATCGGCAGCGGTGTCGGCGCCGGACTGGTCATCAACGGGCAGATCTACCGCGGTCCCGGCGGCACCGCCGGGGAGATAGGGCACATCACGCTCGACGAGTCCGGCCCGGTCTGCCGCTGCGGCAACCGCGGCTGCCTGGAGACGTTCACCGCCGCGCGCTACGTGCTGCCGCTGCTCAACTCCAGCCACGGGCCCGACATCACGATGCCCAAGGTCGTACGGCTCGCCCGCGACGGGGACCCGGGCTGCCGACGGCTCGTCGCGGACATAGGGCGCCACATCGGCAGCGGCGTCGCGAACCTGTGCAACCTGCTGAACCCCAGCCGCGTCGTGCTCGGCGGCGACCTCGCGGAGGCCGGGGACCTGGTCCTGGACCCCGTACGCGACTCCGTGGCGCGTTACGCGATCCCCAGCGCGGCCCGGCAGCTGACCGTCGCTCCGGGGACGCTGGGCGGCCGTGCGGAGGTGCTGGGGTCGCTCGCGCTGGTGCTCAGCGAGATGGGCGACTCGACGCTGCTCGACTCGGCGGTCCCGGCGGGCGGCGCGGCCGCCCCACCCGCCGCGTCGGCTCCGGTGTGAGACCGCGCGGGTACTCCCCGTACCCGTTGTGCGTTCATGGTGATAACGAATGGCATCGTTGCCGTCTCGTTAAGGATTTACTTCTTGACGATGACAGTGGCTGCGAGTTGACTTCCAGCCACCTCGGCCGCAAGGACGCGGCCTCGTCAGGGAGGTTGACACCCATGAACGCAATGACGCGCCGCGTCGTCATTGGCACGGCCGCCATCTCGATGGCTCTGACCCTCTCCGCCTGTGGCGAAGCGGGCGGCGGGGACGACGACGGTGGCAGCGACAACAACTTGATCGGCCTGCTGCTGCCCGAGAACAAGACGACCCGCTACGAGACCTTCGACCGCCCGCTGATGGAGGCGAAGATCAAGGAGCTGTGTTCGGACTGCGAGGTCAAGTACAACAACGCCTCGCAGGACACCGAGCTCCAGAAGAGGCAGTTCGACGCGCTCGTCACGCAGGGCGTCAAGACGATCATCCTCGACGCCGTCGACGCCACCGCGACCAAGTCGTGGGTCGACCAGGCCGCGAAGAAGGACGTCAAGGTCGTCGCGTACGACCGGCTGGCCGAGGGTGACGTCGCCGCGTACGTCTCGTACGACAACGAGAAGATCGGCGAGCTCCAGGGCCAGGGCCTGGTCGAGGCGCTCGGGGACGACGCGAAGAACTCCAACGTCGTGATGATCAACGGCTCGCCCACCGACCCGAACGCCGCGCTGTTCAAGAAGGGCGCCCACACCGTCCTGGACAAGCAGGTCAAGAAGGTCGTCTACGAGCAGGACATCCCGGACTGGTCGCCGGACGAGGCCAACAAGAAGATGGCCGCCGCGATCACCTCGCTCGGCAAGGACGGCTTCGAGGGCGTCTACTCCGCGAACGACGGCATGGCCGGTGGCATCGCCACCGCCCTCAGCAAGGCCGGGGTCAAGGACGTGCCGCTGGGCGGCCAGGACGCCGAACTCGCCGGTCTCCAGCGCGTGGTGAGCGACCAGCAGAGCTTCACGATCTACAAGGCGATCAAGCCGGAGGCCGAGACGACCGCCTCCATCGCCGTCGCGCTGCACGAGGGCAAGGGCATCGACGAGTTCGCGCCCACCACCGTGGACAGCAAGAGCAAGGAGGGCATCCCCGCCAAGCTCTACGGCGCGAAGATCGTGAACAAGGACAACATCAAGGACACGATCCTCAAGGACAAGGTCTACAAGGCGAGCCAGATCTGCACCAAGCAGTTCGCCTCCGCCTGCAAGTCCGCCGGCATCCAGTGACCTGCCGCCCGCCCGCCACGCGCGGGCGGGCGTTTCCCCCGTGCCGTCGGCGGTGACCGCCCCGGTGCGCCACGACCACGTATGTCCATGGGGCCCGCCCCCGCCCGTACGCGCGTACGGGCGGCTGCGGCCCCGCACAGATCGGAGTTGGCCCAGTGCCGAACGAACCCGTGCTGGCGTTGCGCGGGGTCTCGAAGCGGTTCGGTGCCGTTCAGGCGCTCACCGACGTAGACCTTGAGATCCGTCCCGGCGAGGTCGTCGCCCTCGTCGGCGACAACGGCGCCGGCAAGTCCACACTCGTCAAGACGATCGCGGGCGTGCACCCGATCGACGACGGTGCCATCGAGTGGAACGGCAGGCCGGTCCAGATCCAGCGACCGCACGACGCGCAGGAACTGGGCGTGGCCACCGTCTACCAGGACCTGGCCCTCTGCGACAACCTCGACGTCGTCGCCAACCTCTTCCTCGGCAGCGAGCTGCGCACCGCGACCGTGCTGGACGAGGTCGCGATGGAGAAGCGCGCCAAGGAGCTGCTGGACACGCTGTCCATCCGCATCCCCAGCGTCCGTATCCCCGTCGCCTCGCTCTCCGGCGGTCAGCGGCAGGTCGTCGCCATCGCCCGCGCGCTGATCGGCGACCCCCAGGTGGTCATCCTCGACGAGCCGACGGCAGCCCTGGGCGTCGAGCAGACCGCGCAGGTGCTGGACCTGGTGGAGCGGCTGCGTGAACGCGGCCTCGCCACCCTGCTCATCAGCCACAACATGGCCGACGTGCAGGCCGTCGCGGACCGCGTCGCGGTGCTGCGCCTCGGCCGCAACAACGGTGTCTTCTCCGTGCAGGACACCTCCCACGAAGAGATCATCGCCGCGATCACCGGTGCCTCGGACAACGCGGTGACCCGTCGCCAGGCGCGTACGACGGAGGCGTCGAAATGAGTGACCTCAAGAAGACCGCGCCGGACCCGGAGACCCCGGCCGCCGACGTGAACGAGGACGTGAGCGGGGACGTGAAGGTGGCCGCCGTGTCGCCCACCGGCGCCGTCGACCCGCGGCTGCTCGTACGGGAGCAGGGCTTCAAGGGCTACGCGAACGACTTCGTCCGCCGGGTGCGCGGCGGTGAACTGGGCTCGCTGCCCGTCATCGTGGGCCTGATCATCATCGCGGTGGTCTTCCAGTCGCTGAACGACAGCTTCCTCTCCGCGAGCAGCCTCAGCAACATCGGCGTCTACACCGCGGGCCTGGGCATCATGGCCGTCGGTGTCACGTTCGTGCTGCTGCTCGGTGAGATCGACCTGTCCATCGGTTCGGTGGCGGGTGTCGGCGCCGCGCTGTGGGCCGTGCTCAGCGTCACGCACGAGATGAACGACTGGCTGTCCGTCGTCATCGCGATCGCCGTCGGCGGGCTCATCGGGCTCGTGCACGGCGTCTTCTTCGCGAAGGTCGGCGTGCCCGCGTTCGTCGTCACCCTCGCCGGGTTCCTCGGCTGGAGCGGCCTCCAGATCTGGCTGATGGGCGACGAGGGCACCATCAACACCCCGACGGGCAGCATCGTCGAGGACCTGTCCGGCTACTACTTCGCGGACAAGGCCGCCGCGTACGCCGTCGCGACCGTCGCCGTCCTCGCGTACCTCGGCTCGCTCCTGCTCGACGCCAAGCGCCGCCGCGCCGCCGCGCTGCCGCACCGCCCGACGAGCGAGATCGCGCTCCGTACGGGCGTCATCGCCGTCATCGCGTTCGCCGTCGCCTACGTGCTGAACGAGCCCGCGGGCGCCCGCGGACTGCCCCTCGCGCTGGTGATCTTCCTGGTCATCGTCGTGCTCGCGGACTTCGTGGCCCGCCGCACCACGTACGGCCGTCAGATCTTCGCCGTCGGCGGCAACGCGGAGGCCGCCCGCCGGGCCGGTATCAACGTCGACAAGATCAGGATCACCGTCTTCGGCATCGCGGGCACGCTCGCCGCGGTCGGCGGCCTGTTCATCGCCAGCCAGTCCGGTGGTGCCAGCAAGAGCCTCGGCGCGGGCAACATGCTGATGAACGTGATCGCCGCGGCCGTCATCGGCGGCACCAGCCTCTTCGGTGGCCGGGGCAACATCTGGTCGGCGCTGCTCGGCGCCCTGGTGATCATCTCGATCCAGCAGGGCCTCAACCTCCAGGGCATGGAGAGCGAGGTCCAGTTCATGATCACCGGCGCGGTGCTGCTCGCCGCCGTCGTGATCGACTCGGTGTCGCGCCGTACGCAGAAGACCGCCGGACGAACGTAGCCGGACCCCGCGGCACCCCCGGATCGCGTCCGTACCGTACCTGACCAGTACGGGCGCATGTGCCCGGCACCCTCGCGGTGCCGGGCACAGCCATGTCCGGAACGGCCGGTGGGCGCCCGCGTGACCGGTATCGCACGTTCCGCCGAACCAGCCGGATGAACACCCCGGCGGGCGGAACACTAGACTCGCGGAATCGCACACACCTCGCGGCACAGGCTCGACAGCACTAGGAGGCACGGGTGGCGCTGCTGACCCGCATCACGGGACCGCGCGATCTGGACCGGCTCAGCACGGAGCAGCTGGAGCAACTGGCGGAGGAGGTGCGCACCTTCCTCGTGGAGTCCGTCGCCAAGACCGGCGGGCATCTCGGACCCAACCTGGGCGTGGTCGAGCTGACCATCGCCCTGCACCGCGTGTTCCACTCGCCCGCCGACCGGGTCCTGTGGGACACCGGCCACCAGAGCTACGTGCACAAGCTGCTGACCGGCCGCCAGGACTTCTCCGCGCTGCGTACGAGGGGCGGCCTGTCCGGCTACCCGTCGCGCGCCGAGTCCGAGCACGACGTCATCGAGAACTCGCACGCCTCGACCGTACTCGGCTGGGCCGACGGCCTCGCCAAGGCCAACCAGCTGCGGCGCACCGGCGACCACGTCGCCGCCGTCATCGGCGACGGCGCCCTCACCGGCGGCATGGCCTGGGAGGCGCTCAACAACATCGCGGCCGCCAAGGACCGCCCGCTGGTCATCGTCGTGAACGACAACGAGCGCTCGTACGCCCCGACCATCGGCGGCCTCGCGGACCACCTCGCCACCCTCCGTACCACCGACGGCTACGAGCGCTTCCTCGCCCGCGGGAAGGAGGTGCTCAACCGGACGCCCGTCGTCGGCAAGCCGCTCTACGAGACGCTGCACGGCGCGAAGAAGGGCTTCAAGGACATGGTCGCGCCGCAGGGCATGTTCGAGGACCTGGGACTGAAGTACGTCGGCCCGATCGACGGGCACGACATCGCCGCCGTCGAGTCCGCGCTCCAGCGCGCGAAGCGCTTCGGCGGCCCGGTCATCGTGCACTGCCTCACGGAGAAGGGCCGCGGCTACCAGCCCGCCCGGCAGGACGAGGCCGACCAGTTCCACGCCGTCGGCGTGATCCACCCGGACACCGGGCTGCCCGTCAAGTCCTCGGGCGCCGACTGGACCTCGGTGTTCGGCGAGGAGATGGTGAAGCTCGGCCGCGAGCGGGAGGACGTCGTGGCGATCACGGCGGCCATGATGCGGCCGACGGGCCTGCACGCGTTCGCGGAGGCGTTCCCCGAGCGCGTGTACGACGTGGGCATCGCCGAGCAGCACGCCGCGGTCTCCGCCGCCGGTCTGGCGACGGGCGGGCTGCACCCGGTGTTCGCGGTGTACGCCACGTTCCTGAACCGCGCGTTCGACCAGGTGCTGATGGACGTGGCGCTGCACCGGTGCGGCGTGACGTTCGTCCTCGACCGGGCGGGCGTCACCGGCTCCGACGGCGCCTCGCACAACGGCATGTGGGACATGTCGATCCTCCAGTGCGTGCCGGGGCTGCGGCTCGCCGCGCCGCGCGACGCCGACCAGCTGCGGGCGCAGCTGCGGGAGGCCGTGGAGGTGGACGACGCGCCCACGGTGGTCCGTTACTCGAAGGGCGCCGTCGGCCCCGCCGTACCGGCCGTCGACCGCGTCGGCGGCATGGACGTGCTCCGCGCCGCCGGGTGCGACGACCCGGACGTGCTGCTCGTGTCCGTCGGCGCGCTGGCGCCCATGTGCCTGGACGTCGCGGACCTGCTCGACAAGCAGGGCATCTCGACGACCGTGGTGGACCCGCGCTGGGTCAAGCCGGTGGACGAGGCGCTGGCGCCGCTCGCGGACGGGCACCGCGCGGTCGTCACGGTGGAGGACAACAGCCGTGCCGGGGGCGTCGGTTCGGCGGTCGCGCAGGCGCTGCGGGACGCGGGGGTGGACGTGCCGCTGCGGGACTTCGGCATCCCGGCCCGCTTCCTGGACCACGCCTCGCGCAAGGAGGTGCTGGCCGAGATCGGCCTGACCGCGCCCGACATCGCCCGCCAGGTGACCGGCCTGGTGGCGCGGATCGGCGGCCGCGACGGCCGGTTCGACGGGGCCGGCGCGGAGACGGAGTCCGAGGCGGAGCGGGCGCGCGACTAGATGAATGAGTCCGATGTCTTCAGTGGTCGTAGGCGATCAGTGATCGTTTGATGGGTGCGCCGGTGGTCCAGTTGTGCCAGATGCCGGCGGCGAGGGCGAGGAGTCGTTGTCCGGTGCGGGCGAAGACTCCGGCCGGGGTTCTGCCGCCGTGTTGTTCGAGGCTGAGCTGGCCTTTGAGGGTGTCGATGACGGCTTCGATCCACTGGCGGACCCGGGCGATCTTCCCGTGCCGGACCGGTTCGTCCTTGCGGTCCGGCCGCACCAGGTGTGCGCCGAGCCGCTCGGCGACGAACGCTTCGAACTCCTTGCCCGCGAAGCCCTTGTCCGCGAGGATCACCTGCCCTTGGCGGACGAGGTGGTGTTCGCGTTCCAGGAGCGCGGTCATCACCTCCCGTTCGCCGAGTTTCGGGTTGGCCAGGCACCAGGTGACAGGCATGCCCTCGGCGGTGGTGACCAGGTAGAGGCGGAAGCCCCAGAAGAAGCGGGAGTGGCTGCGGCAGAAGCCGTAGCCGCAGTGCCCGGCCAGGTCGGAGCGTTTGACGGTCTCGCGGGAGGCCGCGCAGGGCAGCGGGGTGGAGTCGATCAGCCGCAGGTCGTCGTTCCAGGTCGGCACCTGCCTGGCCAGTGCCTCGATCACGCGGCTGATGAGCGGACCTGCGGCGTTGAGGCGCTTGTTGTAGGCGGACTGTTGGGGCAGGTAGCGGAAGAGGTGGCCGAGGCGGGCGTGGGCGAAGCGGATCCAGTGCCGGGTCGAGGGGAACCCGAGGAGGACCTGGGCCACGGCCAGGCACATCAGTTCGGCGTCCGTCAGCTTCGGCGGTCGCCCGATCCGGCGACAAGGCGCCACGTGGTCGTCGATGAACACGTACAGTGCCGCCAGAAGGGCGTCCAGGTTTGTCTTCACACACTGACCAACGGGCGCCCTTCGCCATGGTCGCGACCAGGACGGACATCGGACTCACTCATCTAGGCGGTGTCCTGGCCACCCGTACGACCGGTGTGACCGGGCCCGTCCCCGCGTACGGGGGCGGGCCCGGCCGCCGTACGGAGCCGTGCCCGTACGCCGCCCGCGCGGTCCGTACGGGGTCCGTCCCTCCGCGCCGGTGTAGCCCCTTCGTGTGAAGGAATCCTTCTTGGTGGTGTAGCGGCCGCCTCGTCCCCGTGTCGGGACGACGATGGCCGCCTGTCGACCACGGAGGTACGGATGGGCAAGGACATGGAGGCGGGACGCCGCGGGTCCGGAGGGCTGTTCCGGACCAAGAGCGTCGAGCAGTCGATCCGGGACACCGAGGAACCCGAGCACAGGCTGACGCGGTCGCTGTCCGCGTTCGACCTGACGGTCTTCGGTGTCGGCGTCATCATCGGCACCGGGATCTTCGTCCTCACCGGTTCCGTCGCGAAGGACACCGCGGGCCCGGCCGTGGCGATCTCCTTCGCCATCTCGGGCGCGGTCTGCGCCCTGGCGGCCCTGTGCTACGCGGAGTTCGCCTCGACGGTGCCGGTCGCGGGCAGCGCGTACACCTTCTCGTACGCCTCCCTCGGCGAGTTCCCGGCGTGGATCATCGGCTGGGACCTGGTGCTGGAACTCGCCCTCGCCACGGCGGTGGTGGCCGTCGGCTGGTCCGGGTACGTGCGGTCGCTGATGGACACCGCGGGCCTGGAACTGCCGACGGTGCTCCAGGGGCCGTCCGCGACCGACGGGTTCAGCTTCGACCTGCTGGCGGCGCTGCTGGTGCTCGTGCTCACCGTCGTCCTGCTGCTGGGCATGAAGCTCTCCGCGCGGGTCACGGCCGTCGTGGTGGCGATCAAGGTGACGGTGGTGCTGGTCGTCATCGTGGCCGGGGCGTTCCTGGTGAAGGCCGACAACTACAGCCCGTTCGTGCCCGAGTCGAAGGGGAACGTCAGCGGCTCCGGCTTCGACGCCCCGCTGATCCAGCTGCTGGCGGGCTACGAGCCCACGACCTTCGGCGTGCAGGGCATCTTCACGGCGGCGTCCGTGGTGTTCTTCGCCTTCATCGGCTTCGACGTCGTCGCCACGGCCGCCGAGGAGACGAAGGACCCGCCGCGCGACATGCCGCGTGGCATCCTCGGCTCGCTCCTCATCTGCACCGTGCTCTACATCGCCGTCGCCCTCGTCGTCACCGGCATGCAGAACTACACGCAGCTGAGCGTCGACGCGCCGCTCGCCGACGCGTTCAAGTCCACGGGGCACCCGGTGTTCGCCGGGCTCATCAGCTTCGGCGCCGCCGTCGGCCTCACGACGGTCTGCCTCATCCTGCTGCTGGGCCAGAGCCGGGTGTTCTTCGCGATGAGCCGCGACGGGCTGCTGCCGCGCCTCTTCTCGCGGGTGCACCCGCGCTTCGGGACGCCGTACCGCTCGACGGTGCTGCTGGGCGGGCTGGTCGCGGTGGTCGCCGGGTTCACCAGCATCGAGGAGCTGGCGAGCCTGGTGAACATCGGGACGCTGTTCGCGTTCTCCGTCGTCGCGCTCGGCGTGGTCATCCTCCGCCGTACGCGCCCCGACCTGCCGCGCGCGTTCCGTACGCCGTGGGTGCCGGTGCTGCCGGTCGTGTCGGTGGCCGCCTCGGTGTGGCTGATGCTGAACCTGTCGGGGGAGACGTGGCTGCGGTTCGGCGTCTGGATGGTGGTCGGCGTCGTCGTGTACTTCGCGTACGGGCGGTCGCGCAGCCGCATGAACGCGCGCGGTTGATCGCGTACGGCCGATGAACGCGTACGGCTGACGGCGCGTACGGGCGGGCCGGGTCCGGTGGACGGACCCGGCCCGCCCGTACGTCCGCCGCGGCAGTAGGTTGACCGGCATGCATGCACGTGCCGCCGAGTCGCGGGCTCCGAAGCCGGGAACGGGAACGGGGAAGGGACCGCGACCGGGCCCGCGGCTGCTCCCGGGGGCGGGGACGACCGCGCCCCGTACGGCGTTCTGGGCGCGGCTGCTGCCCGTACTGGCCGTGCTGGCCGTCCTCACCAGACTGCCGTCCTTCCTGCGTACGGTGTGGAACCCGGACGAGGGCTTCCTCGCCACCCAGGCACGCCAACTCGCGGACGGCGGCGCCCTCTACGACACCGTCGTCGACCGCAAGCCCCCCGTCCTGCCGTGGCTCTACCGCGGCGCCTTCGCCGTCTTCGGCGACGAGTCGCTGTGGCCGCTGCGCGCCGCAGCGGTGGTCGCCGTCGTGGTGACGGCGGCGTGCGTCGCGTCCCTCGCGCGGGGCCGCTGGGGCGACCGGGGGGCGTACGTCGCGGGCGTGCTGACGGTGCTCACGTCCATCGGGCTCAACCCGGAGGACACGCAGGCGGCGACGTTCGAGGTGTTCATGCTGCCGTGCACCGCCGCCGCCGTGTGGTGCGCGGACCGCCGCCACTGGGCCTGGGCGGGTGCCGCCGCCGCAGCCGCCACCCTCACCAAGCAGACGGGCGGCGCCGTACTGCTGCCGGTCCTCTTCCTCCTCTGGCACTCCCGCGCGGGAGTGCGGCCGCTGGCGCGCGTGCTCGCGGCGTACGCGCTCCCGATGGGCGCCGTCGCGGTCGCCTTCGGCGTCGGCCGCTTCGCGTACTGGACGGCGACCGGCTCCGGCTCGTACGCCTCCGTGGAGGGCGCCGTCGGCCTCGCCGTGCTGCGCGGCGCCGGGAACGCCAGCCTGCTCGTCGTCGCCTGCCTGCCGCTGCTCGCGGCCCTCGCGTACGTGGTGTGGGTACGGCGTCGGCCGCTCGCGGTGCCGGAGCTGTGGGTGTGGCTGGCCGCGTCGGGAGTCGCGGTGGCGGTCGGCTTCCAGTTCTACGGCCACTACTACCTCCAACTCGTGCCGCCGCTCGCCCTGTTGGGCACCGCCGCCCTGATGGAGCTGCGGCCGCGCCCGGTCACGGCGGCGCTCGCCGCGACGGCGGTGCTGGCCGCCGGGTACGTCGTCTGGGGCGTCGTCCTGCCGCGCCCCGAACTGGCCCACGCGCAGCGGGTCGCCGCCGAGCTGAAGGAGCGGACGGACCCCGGCGACCCCGTACTCGTCTGGGGCATGCACCCGGAGGACTACTGGCTCGCCGACCGCACCCCCGCCTCCCGCTTCCTCACGGCGGGCTTCCTCACGAACTACAGCGGCGGGCGCGGCGGCGTACGCGTGGCCGAGCGGTACGGGATGCCGGGCAGCTGGCGCGCGTTCGAACGGGACCTGGCCGAGCGGCCTCCGGAGGTCATCGTGGACGACTCGCGCGGGAAGCCGTACCGGCTGGCGCGCATCCCGACCCTGCGGAACCATGTCGCGGCGCACTACGAGTGGGTGACGACGGTCGACGGCGCGGTGTTCTACGCGCGCGTCCGGGACTGACCGGGCCGCCTACTCCGCGCCCCCGCGCCCCGCCTCCGGGCGTACCGCCCGCGGCCCGGCCACCTCGGCACCCAACTCCCGTACGCGCGCCCGCAGCTCCCGGTCGGCCGTCACCACGACGCAGACCCGGCCGGGCGCACCCGCCTCGGACCCCGCCGCCGCGCGGACCAGTTCCACGATCGCGTCGTCACCGCTCCCGGGCGCCGCCACCGTCCGTACGCCGGGCACCGACGGCAGCGCCCGCGCCGCGCCCTCCACGACCAGCACCACCTCGGCCGGTCCCGGGTGCTCCGCCGTACCGTCGGCGGCGTACGGCACGAGCCGGTCGCGCAGCCGTTCCGCCGCGCCGTACCGGTCGCGCCACCAGCCGTCGGGCACCGAGCCCACGACGTTCGCCGCGTCCACCACGAGGAGTGTCGCCAACCCGCCCGCCTCCCGCTCCCGCTCCCGTACACCGTGCCGTCCCGTTCCGCTCGCGGCCGGGTACGCGGCAGGGGGCACGCCCGCCGAGCGGACGCGCCCCCTGCCGTTCCTGCCGTACGGCGCGGGTCCTACGCCGGGACGCTCGCCACGCCCGGCTCCAGGAACCGCTTGCCCGAGACGCGCTCGCTGACACCCTCGCGGTCCAGGTACGGGGTGACGCCGCCCAGGTGGAACGGCCAGCCCGCACCGGTGATCAGGCACAGGTCGATGTCCTGGGCCTCCGCGACGACGCCCTCGTCGAGCATGATCCGCAGCTCCTCCGCGATGGCGTTCAGCGCGCGGTCGCGGACCTGCTCCTCCGTCAGCACGGTGTCGCCCGTCCGGAACAGCGCGGCCACCTCCGGGTCCAGCTCCGGCTTGCCGGAGTCGTACACGTAGAGGTTCCGCTTGCCGGCCTCGACGACCCGGCCGAGGTTCTCGGAGACGCCGAAGCGGTCCGGGAAGGCCGCGTTCAGGGTGCCCGCGACATGGTGGGCGACCGCCGGGCCGACCAGCTCCAGCAGCACGATCGGCGACATCGGCAGGCCCAGCGGCGCCAGCGCGCGGTCCGCGACGTCGACGGGGGTGCCCTCGTCGATGGAGCCCAGCACCTCACCGAGGAAGCGGGTCAGCACGCGGTTGACGACGAACGCCGGGGCGTCCTTCACCAGGACGGCCGTCTTCTTCAGCGACTTCGCGACCGTGAACGCGGTGGCCAGCGTCGCGTCGTCCGTACGCTCGCCGCGCACGATCTCCAGCAGCGGCAGCACGGCCACCGGGTTGAAGAAGTGGAAACCGACGACCCGCTCCGGGTGCCGCAGCTTCGACGCCATCTCGGAGACCGAGAGCGACGAGGTGTTCGTGGCGAGCACGGCGTGCTCCGGCACGACCGCCTCGACCTCCGCGAAGACCTGCTGCTTGACGCCCATCTCCTCGAAGACGGCCTCGATGACGAAGTCCGCGTCCGAGAACGCCTCCGCCTTGTCCAGCGAGCCGGTCACCAGGGCCTTCAGGCGGTTCGCCTTGTCCTGCCCGACCCGGCCCTTGAGCAGCAGCTTGTCGATCTCCTCGTGGACGTAGCCCACGCCCTTGTCGACCCGCTCCCGGTCGATGTCGGTCAGCACGACCGGCACCTCCAGGCGGCGCGCGAACAGCAGCGCCAACTGGCTGGCCATCAGGCCCGCGCCGACCACGCCGACCTTGGTGACGGGCCGCGCGAGCTTCTTGTCCGGCGCGCCCGCGGGCCGCTTGGCGCGCTTCTGCACGAGGTTGAACGCGTAGATGCCGCTGCGCAGTTCGCCGCCCATGATGAGGTCCGCGAGCGCGTGGTCCTCCGCGTCGAACCCGGCGCGCAGGTCGCCGTTCTTCGCGGCCGCGATGATGTCCAGCGCGCGGTACGCGGCGGGCGCGGCGCCGTGCACCTTGCCGTCCGCGATGCCCCGGCCGCGCTCGACGGCCGCGTCCCAGCCCTCGGCGCGGTCGATCTCGGCGCGTACGACCTCCACGTCGCCCTTGAGGACCTGGGCGGTCCACTTCAGGGACTCCTCCAGGAAGTCGGCGCCCTCGAAGATCGCGTCCGCGATGCCCAGTTCGTAGACCTGGCGGCCCTTGAGCTGCTTGTTCTGGTTCAGGGAGTTCTCGATGATGACGTCGACCGCGCGGTCGGCGCCGATCAGGTTCGGCAGCAGCGCGCAGCCGCCCCATCCGGGCACCAGGCCGAGGAAGACCTCCGGCAGCGAGAACGCCGGGATGGCCGCGCTGACCGTGCGGTACGCGCAGTGCAGCCCCGCCTCGACGCCGCCGCCCATCGCCGCGCCGTTGTAGTACGCGAACGTGGGCACCGCCAGCGCGGACAGCCGGGCGAACACGGCGTGCCCGCCCTGCCCGATGGCCAGCGCGTCCTCGTGCCGCTTCAGCAGCTCGACGCCCTTGAGATCGGCGCCCACCGCGAAGATGAACGGCTTGCCGGTCAGGCCGACGCCCACGACGTCGCCCGCCGCGGCCTCCGCCTCGACCTGGTCGAGCGCCGCGTCCAGGTTCGCCAGCGACTGCGGCCCGAACGTGGTCGGCTTGGTGTGGTCCAGCCCGTTGTCGAGCGTGACCAGCGCGAACCGCCCGGCCCCGTACGGCAGGTCGAGGTGGCGTACGTGCGCCTGCGTGACGACCTCGTCGGGGAACAGCTCGGCCGCTCCCTTGAGAAGCTCGGCGGTCTTGCTCACTTGCCCTCCCAGTGGGGGTTCTCCCAGATGACGGTCCCGCCCATGCCGAAGCCGACGCACATGGTGGTCAGCCCGTAACGCACCTGCGGCTGCTCCTCGAACTGCCGCGCCAGCTGCGTCATCAGCCGTACGCCGGAGGAGGCCAGCGGGTGGCCGAACGCGATGGCGCCGCCGTACTGGTTGACGCGCGGGTCGTCGTCCGCGATGCCGTAGTGGTCCAGCAGCGCGAGGACCTGGACCGCGAACGCCTCGTTGACCTCGAAGAGGCCGATGTCACCGATCGTCAGACCGGCCTTCTTCAGCGCCTTCTCCGTGGACGGCACCGGGCCGATGCCCATGACCTCCGGGGCGACACCCGCGAAGGCGTAGCTGACCAGCCGCATCCGTACGGGCAGGCCCAGCTCCACGGCGGTGTCCTCGGCGGCGAGCAGCGAGGCGGTGGCGCCGTCGTTGAGCCCGGCGGCGTTGCCCGGGGTGACCCGGCCGTGCGCGCGGAACGGTGTCTTCAGCCCGGCCAGGCTCTCCAGCGTGGTGCCGGGGCGCATCGGCTCGTCGGCGGTGGCGAGGCCCCAACCGGTCTCCCCGGCCTCCTCGTTGGTGCGGCGCACCGAGATCGGCACGAGGTCCTGCTGGATCTGCCCGTTGGCGTAGGCCTTCGCGGCCTTCTCCTGGCTGCGCGCGGCGTACTCGTCGGCGCGCTGCCGGGTCAGCTCGGGGAAGCGGTCGTGCAGGTTCTCCGCGGTCATGCCCATGAACAGCGCGGACTGGTCGACCAGCTTCTCGGACACGAAGCGCGGGTTGGGGTCGACGCCCTCGCCCATGGGGTGCCTGCCCATGTGCTCGACGCCGCCCGCCACCACGACGTCGTACGCGCCGAAGGAGAGGGAGCCCGCGGTGGTGGTGACGGCGGTCATCGCACCGGCGCACATCCGGTCCACCGAGTAGCCCGGCACGGTCTCCGGCAGCCCGGCGAGGATGCCCGCCGTACGGCCCAGGGTGAGGCCCTGGTCGCCGATCTGCGTGGTGGCGGCGACGGCCACCTCGTCGATCCGCTCGGGGGGCAGTCCGGGGTTGCGGCGCAGCAGCTCACGGATGCACTTGACGATCATGTCGTCGGCGCGGGTCTCGTGGTAGATCCCCTTGGGGCCCGCCTTGCCGAAGGGGGTTCGGACGCCGTCGACGAAGACGACGTCCCTAGCGGTACGAGGCACGTTGGCTCTCCTCCAGGTGCGGTGGTGACGCCGTACGGCGCGCTTCCCGGGGCCATGCTACTTGTCGGTAACACCCTGGCAAGAGCCGCCCGCAGTGAAGGGCGGCACACCCCGGTACGGGGGGCCGCCCTCCGTCGCGCGGGCCGTCAGTCCGCCGTCGGGGCCACCGCGCCCAGGGACTCCGTCAGCCCCGCGGCGGTCTGCTCGATCTGCCACTCGCGGGCGCCGTACGCGCGTAGCGCCGCCACGACCCCGGCCTCCGACGCGTCCTGGGGCGGCTCCCAGCACAGCCGCCGCACGGTGTCGGGGGCCAGCAGGTTCTCCTGCGGCATGTCGACCTCCTCCGCGCGCGCGGTCACCACCGCGCGCGCCGCCGCGAGCCGCGCCGCCGCGTCCGGGTCCTTGTCCGCCCACGAGCGGGGCGGCGGCGGACCGTTCAACGAGGGCCCCTGCTGCGGCAGTTCGGAGTCCGGCAGCGCCCGCGCCCGTTCCACCGCCGCCTGCCACTGCTCCAGCTGACGGCGGCCCATGCGGTGCCCGTAGCCGGGCAGGGCGGCCAGGGCCTGGCCGTTCGCGGGCATGCCGAGCGCCGCCTCGACGATCGCCAGGTCGGAGAGGACCTTCCCGGGGGACACGTCCCGCTTCTGCGCGACCAGGTCCCGGGCGGTCCACAGCTCCCGTACCACGGCCATCTGCCGCCGCCTGCGCACCTTGTGCATCCCGGAGGTGCGCCGCCACGGGTCCTTGCGGGGCGGCGCGGGCGGCGCCGCCGCGATGGCGGCGAACTCCTGGAGCGCCCAGTCGAGCTTGCCCTGCCCCCGCAGCTCCTCCTCCAGCGCGTCCCGCAGGTCGACGAGCAGCTCGACGTCCAGCGCCGCGTACCGCAGCCAGGGGTCGGGCAGCGGCCGGGTCGACCAGTCGACGGCGGAGTGGCCCTTCTCCAGGGCGTACCCGAGGACGTTCTCGACCATCGCGCCCAGGCCCACGCGGGCGAACCCGGCGAGTCGACCGGCCAGTTCGGTGTCGAAGAGGCGCTCCGGGACCATGCCTATCTCGCGCAGGCACGGCAGGTCCTGGGTGGCCGCGTGGAGCACCCACTCGGTGTCGCGCAGCACCGCGCACAGCCCCGACAGGTCCGGGCAGGCGACCGGGTCGACGAGGGCGCTGCCCGCGCCCTCGCGGCGCAGCTGGATCAGGTACGCGCGCTGCCCGTAGCGGTAGCCCGACGCGCGCTCGGCGTCCACGGCGACCGGACCCGTCCCGGCGGCGAACGCCGCGACCGTCCGCTCCAGCTCCGCCGCGTCCGAGATCACCGGGGGGATGCCCTCGCGCGGCTCCAGCAGGGGGACCGGCGCCGGGCTCCGGTCCTCGGAGGGGGCCTGAGCTGCGTTTGCTGATGCGGTCTCTTGGGCGTCGGTCACCGGACCAGGGTAGCTGTGCGCTCGCGATATGAAGCGCCCGCCGACGGAACGTTACGTCGGCGGGCGCTCCACGCGGGTGGACGGTGCGTCAGTGGATGATGCCGGTACGGAGGGCGACGGCGACCATCCCGGCCCGGTCGCCCGTGCCGAGCTTGCGCGCGATCCGGGCGAGGTGGCTCTTCACGGTCAGCGCGGAGAGGCCCATGGAGACGCCGATCGCCTTGTTCGACTGGCCCTCCGCCACCAGCCGCAGCACCTCGACCTCGCGGCCGGAGAGCTCGCGGTGCCCGCCCGGGTGGCCGGGGCCGCCCGGACCGCCGCCGGGGCGGCGGTGCATGCGGGCGGCCGCGGCGCCGATGGGGGCGGCGCCGTGCCGGTGGGGGAGCATGCCGCCGAGGTTGTTGCGGGTGCCGGTGACGACGTAGCCCTTGACGCCGCCGGCGAGGGCGTTGCGTACGGCGCCGATGTCGTCGGCGGCGGAGAGGGCGAGGCCGTTGGGCCAGCCCGCGGCGCGGGTCTCGGACAGGAGCGTGAGCCCGGAGCCGTCGGGCAGGTGGACATCTGCCACGCAGATGTCACGTGGGTTGGCGACTCGTGGGCGGGCCTCCGCGATCGACGACGCCTCGATCACGTCCCGTACACCCAACGCCCAGAGGTGGCGGGTCACGGTGGAACGCACTCGGGGGTCTGCCACGACGACCATGGCCGTCGGCTTGTTCGGGCGGTAGGCGACCAGGCTTGTGGGGTGCTCGAGGAGAACAGACACCGGGCCTCCTGGGGGAGTGGCGGGGGGAGGGGAGCCGGCTCGACGGACACGCGCCGTGCGACGACGGGACGAGCCGGACTTTCCCTGTGGAAGGGTCACAGAGTCCTTCGGCAGCCGGTCCGGGGGGCTTTAGAGAATGATCACGAATCAGTGATAACAAATGGTGCAATTCGGACAGTCGCTCGATCTGTCCGGCTCGACACGCCTGGTCAGGCGGGGTGCGGACCGCGCCGCTGCGGCAGTGGTACGACCGCGCCGCCCTCGCCGGGCCCCGGCGGCAACCCCGCGCACAGACACAACACGTCGCACCACGCGGCGAGGTGGGGCGCGAGGTCCGGCACCGCGTCCGGACGCCCGGAGGGCCGCAACGGGCTCCAACTGGCGCGCACCTCCAGCTCGCTCTGCGGCGTACGGTCCGCCATGCCGCCGAAGAAGTACGAGCCCGAGCGCGTCACCGTGCCGCTCGCCGCCCCGTACGCCACCGACCGCCCCTCCAGCGCGCCCGTCAACCAGGACCAGGTCACGTCCGGCAGCAGCGGGTCGGACGCCATCTCCGGGTCCAGCTCCACCCGCCCCAGCGTCACCACCCGGAACGTGCCGTCCCAGGAGTCCTGCCCGTCCGGGTCGTGGAGCAGCACGAAGCGCCCGTCGGCCAGGTCCTCCTCGCCGTACTCGACCGTCGCCTCCAGCGCGTACGCGAAGGGCGCGAGCCGCTTCGGCGCGGGGAGGGGGGAGAGCCGTACCTCCGGCCTGTGCCGTACGGCGTCCAGCGCCGCGACGGCCGTACGGAAGGCGGGCGGGGGGCCGCTCCCGTCGCCGTCGTCCGGACCCCCGGTGCCGCCGGTGCTTCCCGCCGTTCGTGTTCGCGCCGCTGCCATGGGCGGAAAGAGTAGGCGCAGCCGGTGGCCTCCGCCGGTAGGGACACGAACCGGCCCTCCGCAGCGTGCGAAACTTCGGGTTGTGAGTGCCAACGACCGCCCCACGGGCCCGCCGACAGCCACCCGCGACTCCGCCTTCCTGAAAGCCTGCCGCCGCGAACCGGTGCCGCACACCCCGGTGTGGTTCATGCGGCAGGCCGGGCGGTCGCTGCCCGAGTACCGGAAGGCGCGTGAGGGCACGGCCATGCTGGAGTCGTGCATGCGGCCCGACCTGGTCACCGAGATCACGCTCCAGCCCGTACGCCGCCACCGCGTCGACGCCGCCATCTACTTCAGCGACATCGTCGTACCGCTCAAGGCGATCGGCGTCGACCTGGACATCAAGCCCGGCGTCGGACCCGTCGTCGAGAAGCCGATCCGCTCCCGCGCGGACCTCGCGCGGCTGCGCCCGCTGGAGCCGGACGACGTGGCGTACGTCGCCGAGGCCGTCGGGATGCTCACCGGGGAACTGGGCGCGACGCCGCTGATCGGCTTCGCGGGCGCCCCGTTCACCCTCGCCAGCTACCTGGTCGAGGGCGGGCCCTCGCGCAACCACGAGCACACCAAGGCGCTGATGTACGGCGACCCGCAGCTCTGGGCCGACCTGCTGGACCGGCTCGCGGACATCACCGCCGCCTTCCTGCGCGTGCAGATCGAGGCGGGCGCCTCCGCCGTGCAGCTCTTCGACTCGTGGGCGGGCGCGCTCCGCCCCCGCGACTACCGCGAGACGGTGCTGCCCGCCTCCGCCAAGGTCTTCGACGCGGTCGCCGGATACGGCGTCCCCCGCATCCACTTCGGCGTCGGCACCGGCGAACTCCTCGGCCTGATGGGCACCGCGGGCGCGGACGTCGTCGGCGCCGACTGGCGCGTACCGCTCGATGAGGCGGCCCGGCGCGTCGGCCCCGGCAAGGCCGTACAGGGAAACCTCGACCCCGCCGTGCTGTTCGCCCCGCGCGAGGCCGTCGAGGCGCAGGCGGCGCAGGTGCTGGAGGCGGCGCGCGGACTCGACGGCCACATCTTCAACCTCGGCCACGGCGTCCTCCCGGCCACCGACCCGGACGCCCTGACCCGGCTCGTCGCGTACGTGCACGAGGCCACCGCGCGCTGAACCGTACGGGCCCACACGCCCGCCGGTGACCGCCCGCCGGGCGTCGGCGGGCCTCTGCGAGAGTGGGCCCATGCACGTGATCGTGATCGGCGGCGGCATCGCCGGACTGGCCGCCGCCCACCGCCTCCTCCTGGGCGGCGCCCGGGTGACGCTGCTGGAGGCGTCGCCGCGGCTCGGCGGGAAACTGCGCGTCGGGGAGGTGGCGGGCGTCGCCGTCGACCTCGGCGCCGAGTCGATGCTCGCCCGCCGCCCCGAGGGCGTCGACCTGGCGCGCGCCGTCGGCCTCGGCGACGCGCTCCAGCCGCCCGCCACCGCGGGCGCGACCGTCTGGACGCGCGGCGCCCTGCGCCCCATGCCGCGCGGGCACGTCATGGGCGTGCCCGGCGACCCCGCCGCGCTGGACGGGGTGGTGTCGCCGGAGGGCGTCGCGCGCATCGCGCGGGACGCGGAGCTGCCCGCCACGGAGGTCGGCGAGGACGTGGCCGTCGGCCGTTACGTCGCGGAGCGGCTGGGCCGCGAGGTCGTGGACCGGCTGGTGGAACCGCTGCTCGGCGGGGTGTACGCGGGTGACGCGTACCGGCTGTCGATGCGGGCCGCCGTACCGCAGCTGTACGAGGCGGCGCGCGCCGGACGTTCCCTGCTGGCGGGCGTCCGCGCGCTCCAGGAGCGGCAGGCGGCGGCCGCCGCCCCGGCGGGGCCCGTCTTCATGGGCGTCGACGGCGGCGTCGGGCGGCTGCCCGCCGCGACGGCCGAGGCGTGCCGGGCGGCGGGCGCGGACCTGCGTACGGGCACGGCGGTACGCGCGCTGCGCCGTACCGGCGGCCCGGACGGCGGCGGCGCGGGCTGGCGCGTGGAGACGGACGACGGCGGGGCCGTCGGCGCGCTCACCGCCGACGCCGTGGTCCTCGCCGTGCCCGCCCCGGCCGCCGCCCGGCTGCTCGCGGCGGAGGCGCCCGCGGCGGCCGCCGAACTGGCCGCCGTGGAGTACGCGTCGATGGCCGTCGTGACGCTCGCCTTCCGGCGCGCGGACCTGGCCGCCGTACCGCCCGGCAGCGGCTTCCTGGTGCCCCCGGTGGACGGCCGGACGATCAAGGCGTCCACGTTCTCCGCCAACAAGTGGGCCTGGAGCGCCGAGCGGGACCCGGACCTGTTCGTCCTGCGCACCTCCGTCGGGCGGTACGGCGAGGAGGACCGACTCCGGTGCGACGACGCCGAGTTGGTGTCCGCGTCGCGCCGCGACCTGGCGGCCGCCGCCGGGATCGCGGCCGAGCCCGTGGACACGCGGGTGACCCGCTGGGACGACGGCCTGCCGCAGTACGTGGTGGGGCACCTGGACCGCGTCGCCCGGGTCCGCGACCTCGTCGCCGCGCTGCCCGGACTGGCCGTGTGCGGCGCCGCGTACGACGGCGTCGGCATCCCGGCGTGCGTCGCGAGCGCGCGCCGTGCGGCCGACGAGACCCTGGCGCGGGGGGACGGCGCGGGCGCGGGACAATGACCGCATGACTGGTGCACCGGAGAAGATCCCGAACGCGGGCAAGAAGGCCAAGGACCTCAACGAGACCATCCGCTACACCCTGTGGTCGGTCTTCCGGCTGCGCGACGTGCTGCCCGACGACCGGGCCGGGTGGGCGGACGAGGTCGAGGAGCTGTACGCGCAGCTGGCCGCGAAGGACGTGACCGTACGCGGCACGTACGACGTGTCCGGGCTCCGCGCCGACGCGGACGTCATGATCTGGTGGCACTCGGCCACGGCCGACGCGCTCCAGGACGCGTACAACCGCTTCCGCCGCACCCGGCTGGGCCGCGGCCTGGAGCCGGTGTGGTCGAACATGGCGCTGCACCGGCCCGCGGAGTTCAACAAGGCGCACATCCCGGCCTTCCTGGCCGACGAGGAGCCGCGCGACTACATCTGCGTGTACCCGTTCGTGCGCTCCTACGACTGGTACCTGCTCGCCGACGAGGACCGCCGCCGGATGCTCGCCGAGCACGGCAAGATGGCGCGCGGCTACGCGGACGTGCGCGCCAACACCGTCGCCTCCTTCGCGCTGGGCGACTACGAGTGGCTGCTCGCGTTCGAGGCCGACGAACTGCACCGGATCGTGGACCTGATGCGTCATCTGCGGGCGTCCGAGGCGCGGTTGCACGTGCGCGAGGAGGTGCCGTTCTACACCGGGCGCCGCAAGCCCGTCGCGGAGCTGGTCGCCGGACTCGCCTGACCCGCCCGGCGACCGGCCCGTACGCGCGTCGCTTCGCCCGTTCCGCACGTGCGCCGTTCCGGTCCCGCACGCGGGCCGGAACGCGTCCCTCCGCACCCTGGTCCCGGGGGCGCGGACCTCGGTACGATGGGCCTCCCCCCACCGGCAAGTCCGTTCGCCTCATGGGCCGTTGAGGCGCGGAGCGCCGAGCCGCGCCCTGCCGTACGGTGCGCGCCGCGCCCGCGTCCGGCAGGCCCCGGAGAAGGGGGAACCCATGACCGGTCGGGGCGATCCGCGCGGCGCCGGGTTCGCCACCCCGTGGCCGCTGCGGCACAACCCGCACGTGGCGGAGGCGCGCGAGGCCGCGCTCGGCTGGCTCGGCGCCTTCGGGCTGCTCCGGGACGAGGACGCCGCCGCCGACTTCACCGAACTGCGGCTGGCCGAGGCCGCCGGATGGCTCTACCCGTTCGCCGGGCCCGAGGACAGCGCGACGGCGGCGCAGATGCTGGGCTGGTGCCTGCTGCCCTCCGGCGGCCGACCCGACCGCGTCGCGGGCGGCGACCCCCGGCGGACCGCGGAGATCGCGGGCGCGCTCATCGGCATCGTGCACGGCGAGCCCGTACCGGCCGCGCGCCGCTCGCCCGCCGTCACGGCCTTCGCGGACCTGTGGGGGCGGATGGCGGGCGGCATGTCGCCGCGCCTGCGGGGGCGGCTCCGCCACCACTGGGCCGGGTACTTCTCCGCGCGCGCCACCGCCGCCGCCGACCACGCCACCGGGTACGCCCACGCCGACCTCGACGCGTACCTCGCCTTCCGCGCCGACACCGTGTGCGCGTACGGGCAGTTGGACCTCGCCGAGCAGTGGGGCGGCGCCGAGGTGCCCGCGCAGCTGTGGCACCACCCGGCGCTGGCCCGCGTACGGCGGCTGGGCGCGGACCTGGCGGCCGTCGCGTCGGACACGGCGGAACCGGCGCGGGCGCGGGGCGGCGACGGGCGCGGCGACAGGGGCGGGCCGCCCGACGTCGTACGCGTCGTCGCGGCCACCCGCCACTGCACCCGGCCCGAGGCCGTGCGGCACGCCTCCGTACTCGCGCGGCGCAAGGTCGCCGAACTCGTCGCGCTGGAGGAACGGGCCCTGCCCCGGCTGCTGTCCGGCCTCGACGAGCGGCACCGCGACGCCGTACTCGGCTACCCGCAGCTCGTCCACCACCGCGTCGTCGCCGCCCGCGCCTGGGGGCGCGTGTCCCACCCCGGCGTACGCGCGGCTCAGCCCGCGCCGCCGCCCAGCGGGGCGCCGTAGTCCGCGCGGGGCGCGGCGTGCGGCGCGCACTCGGTGCCGCGCGCGGGGGTGCGGCCGTGCAGCAGGTACGCCTCCAGGTGCCGGTTGACGCACGCGTTCGGGCCACCCGCGACGCCGTGCGAGCCCGCGCCGCGCTCCGTCACCAGCGACGAGCCCGGCAGTCGCCGCCGGGTCTCCAGCGCGCCGTCGTACGGCGTCGCCCCGTCGCGCGACGCGGCCAGCAGCAGCACCGGCGGCAGGGCGCCGGGCGCGGCGCCCACGTCGACGGGGCGGGAGGGGCGCGTCGGCCAGTAGGCGCAGGGCAGGTTCATGCGCAGGTTCTCCCAGGTGTTCATGGGGGAGTCCGCGGCGGACGCGTCGTTGTCGCGGTCCCAGCGTCGCCAGTCGCGCGGCCAGGGGGCGTCGGCGCACTCGACGGCGTTGTACGCGGCGTTGCCGTTCTCCCGCGCGGTCGCCGCCGACGTGCCCTTCTCCGGGGCGACGAGGGCGAGCAGCCGTGCCCGGTCGCCCCGCCGGTACTCCGCCAGCGCCGCCGCGTGCTCCGCCCACGCCTGGTCGGTGTAGACCACGTCGAAGAAGTCGGTGACCAGCTCGCGGGAGCCGACGCGGCGGTCCGCGCCGCGCCGGTCGCGGTCGACGCCGTCGCGCGCGGCGTCGAACGCCCGCTGCACGCGGGCGGGCGTCGCGCCGAGCCCGTACGTGGAGTGGTGCCGGGCCACCCAGCGCTTCCAGTCGTGCCAGCGGCGCTCGAAGGCGGCGTTCTGGTCGAGGTTCGCGCGGTACCAGATCCTCCGCGGGTCCGGGTTCACGACGCTGTCCAGCACGAGGCGGCGTACGTGCCCGGGGAAGAGGGTGGCGTAGACGGACCCGAGGTAGGTGCCGTACGAGACGCCGAGGTAGTTGAGCTTCGGCGCGCCCAGCGCCGCCCGCAGCACGTCGAGGTCGCGGGCGTTGTCCGCCGTGGTGAAGTGCTCCAGCCGGTCGCCCTGGGAACGGGCGCAGCCCCGCGCGTACGCGGCGGCCCGCTCCCGCAGCGCGCGCTCGTCCGCCGCCGACGGCCGCCGCGGCGAACGGTCCGGCCCCGCGCCGAAGTCCGCCGGGTCCGCGCACGACACGGGCGCGGACGGGCCGACGCCGCGCGGCGCGTACCCCACCAGGTCGTAGCTCCGCTGGAGGTGCTTCCAGACGCCGCCCAGCCGCGTGCCGTAGAGCGGGAAACGCAGGCCGTTGCCGCCGGGGCCGCCGGGGTTGTAGAGCAGCGGACCCTGGTGGCGGCCCTCGCCGGTGGCGCGGTTGCGGCTGACGGTGAGGGACAGCTGCTCGCCGTGCGGCTCCGCGTAGTCGAGCGGCACGCGTACGGTGCCGCACCTGTCGGGCACCGGCTCCCCGCCCGCGGCCGGGCACGCGCCCCAGGTGATGCCGCGCGTCCGCGCCGCGCGGGCGGCGGCGCGGACGCCGCGCGCGTCGGCGGCGGTGTGCGCCGCCGCGGGGGCCGCCGCGCGCGCGGGCGACGGGTCGCGGGTGGCGGGGGCGCTGCCCGCCGGGGCGACGGCGGCCGCCGTCAGGGCCAGGGCGCCGAGCACCCCGTGGAAGGCGACTGCGCGCACGTGTGTCCTCGTTCCTCTGCGGTCCCGGTGCGGGCGGACACGGGGGATGCTCGGCGTGGGGGCCGTACGGGTCGCGCACCGGCGGGCGGTGTCGCCCGAATGCCCCCGAAGCGGGGAGCCGGTGCGCCCGAACGCCGCACGCCTGTCCGGCCGCCCGCACCCCCGGCGAACGGGCGTACGGACGTCCCGCGCCGGCGGGCGCGCGGTCAGCCACGCGGCAACCCCGGATGGTCCGCCACCACCGTGGACGAGCCGGGCGCGACCTCCGTGAACCCCGCGTCCCGTACGACGGGCAGCCCCGAACCGGCCAGCCGCGCCCAGGAGTTCGCGTCCGCCGTACGGACCGCCAGTGGGAAGCCCGCGTCCCGCCAGGCCGTACGGGTCGCCGCCGACAGCCCCCACCACGCGTACTGCGCCGCGTGCCCCGCCTGCGCCATCGCCTTCCCCGCCGACATCCGCAGCTCCGGGTTGAGCCACAGCACCGGCGTCCCCGCGGCGGGCGGGCCCGGCGGCTCGGCGTCCGCCAGGTCGGTGCCGGAGACCTGGAGCCGGGCCAGGTCGCGGGGCCAGGCGTCGACGGGCACGGGCGGGTAGGCGCGCACCTCGGCGCTCCGCCCGTGCACGGTGACGCCCGGCAGCGCCTCCGCCCGCCGCCACTCCGCCCCGCGCGCGCGGCGCACGACCTTGCGGATGCCGCGCTCCTCCCAGAGCCGTACGAGCCCGTGCCAGTCGCCACCCCCGTCCGCCGTACGCGGGTCCGCGAGCAGCGTCAGCACCGCGCGGGCGGCGGTCTCCAGCGCGTCGGTGCGGGCGGGCGGCGCGGCACGTTCGACGCGGACGACGAGGGGGAGCGCGTAACGGCCGTACGGGTCGCCGTCCTGCGGGTCGTCGGTCTGCGGGCCTTCGTCCTGCGGATCGGCGGGCCGGGACGGCGGTACGGGTGCGCTCACGCGCCAAGTCTGCCAGCAGGCCCGTGGGGGGCACCGACCACCGCGACCACCACCACACGGACGACGCCAGGTGGCAGCCACCCCCTAGGGTGGTCCGCCATGAGACTGCGCGGCGTCGGGAAGCGCCACCGACCCGGCGGCCCCTGGGTGTTGCGCGGCGTCGACGCGGAGCTGCCGGAGGCCGCCGTGCTCCGGGCCGAGGGCGCCAACGGCAGCGGCAAGTCGACGCTGCTGCGGCTGCTCGCGGGCATCGACGCGCCGTCCGCCGGGCGGATCACCGGACGGCCGCGCCCCACCGCGTACGTGCCCGAACGCTTCCCCGCCACGCTGCCGTTCACCGCCGCCGGGTACCTCACCCACCAGGCGCGCACCCGCGGCCTGCGCCGAGGCGCGGCGGAACGGGCCGCGGGCGAGTGGCTGGAGCGCCTCGGCGCGGGCGGCCACGCCCGTACGCCGATGGCCGAACTGTCCAAGGGCGGCGGCCAGAAGGTCGCCGTCGCCCAGGCCCTGCTGGCCGCGCCCCGGCTGCTGGTGCTCGACGAGGCGTGGACGGGGCTGGACGTGGCGGCGCGCGCGGAACTGGACCGGGCCGTCGCCGAGCGGGTCGCGGACGGCGCGACCGTCGTCTACGTGGACCACGACCCGCGGCGCCTGGCGGGCTTCGTGCACACCCTGTTGCGGGTCGCCGGTACGGAGGTCGCCGCGGTGCCCGGCCCCGCGCGGGACGGAGCGGCCCCGGCCGCCCCCGGCGCCGGGACGGCGGGCCGGGTAGCCGTCACCGTGACCGGTCCGCCCGGCGCCACCTGGCCGCCCGTACCGCCCGGCGCGTCCGCCCCGGAGGCGGGCCCGGACGGCGCGCTGCGGCTCACCGTCCCGGCGGCCCACTCGGACGCGCTGCTGCGCGCCCTCCTCGCCGCCCGCCCGCCGTGGCACGTACGCGCCGTGGAGCCCCTTCCCGTGCCCGACCCCGCCGCGGGCGCCGACCCGGCGGGCGGTGCCCGGCCGTGACCGCGCTCGTCCGCTACCAGCTCGCCCTGCTGCTGCGCGCGCAACGCTGGCTGCCCCCGCTGCTCCTGTACGTGGCCGCGCTCGGCGTCGGCGTCCAGGTGGGTCGGCCGGTGCTGGACTCGCTCGGCTTCGCCGCGGCCGTGCTGCTGCCCGTGGCCGCCTGGCTGGTACGGGTCTGCGTGACGGGCGAGCCGGAGGCCGCGCGGCACTGCGCCGCCGCCGCGCTGGGGCCCGGCCGCACGCATCTGGCGGGCGTGCTGGCGGCGTTGACCGCGTCGGCGGTGCTCGGCGCGGCCGGTACGGGTGTGGTGGCGCTGGTGAGTGACGCGCACGCGACGGACGGGAGCACGCCCGTGCCGCTGGGGCCCGCCGTGGGCGCGGGCCTGCTCGCGGCGCTCGCCTGCGCCCTGTCGGGCACGGCGGTGGGCGTGCTCTGCAACCGGCCGCTGGTGCACGGCACGGGCTGGGCGGTGAGCGCGACGGTGTCGGCGGTGACGCTGGCGCTCGTCGCGGCGGGCTCGCCCGCGAACGCCGCGGTCGGCGGGCTGGTGACGGCGTCGCGGGAGGGGTCCGTACCGGCGCCGTGGCTGCCGCTCGCGCTGTCCGCCGGGGCGGCGGCGCTGGCGGCGGCGGTGGCCTGCGCGCTGTCCTCGCGCAGACGCTGACGCCGTACGGCCCCACGGACGCCCACACGCCCGCGGGCCTCGCCGTACTTGGGTTCGAGGGGTCGTTGCAACACCACTTGGTTTTAGGTGGTGAGTAGATCACGTAGACGCTCGGCTGGGGTATCCCAGCCGAGCGTCTTGCGTGGGCGTCCGTTGAGTTCCTGGGCGACGTGTTCGAGGTCTTCGGGGCTGTGCGCGCTCAGATCGGTGCCCTTGGGGAAGTACTGGCGGAGCAGTCCGTTGGTGTTCTCGTTGGAGCCGCGTTGCCAGGGGGATGCCGGGGCGCAGAAGTAGACGGGCATGTCGGTGGCCGTGCTGAACTGCTTGTGGCGTGCCATCTCGCTGCCCTGGTCCCAGGTGAGGGAGCCGCGCAGGTGGGCGGGCAGGGTCTGGACCGTGGTGACGAGGCCGTCGCGGACGGTCTCGGCGTCGTGGGCTCCGCCCGGCAGGTGGACCAGCATGGTGTAGCGGGTGCTGCGCTCGACCAGGGTGGCGATCGCGGAACGGCCGTTTGCGCCGATGATCAGGTCGCCTTCCCAGTGACCGGGCACGGCCCGGTCCTCGACGTCGGCGGGCCGGTCGCTGATCATGATCATCGGGTCGTTGAACCGCGGTGTGCGCCGCTGGGGGTCCCGGCGTGGTTTGCGGCGGGTCCGGCCGGAGCGGATGGCTGCCTGTACTTCCCGCTTCAGGCCGCCGCGAGCCTGGAAATACAGCGCCTGGTAGATCGTTTCCACGCTCACCCGCATGCTCTCGTCGTCGGGATGTTCCCTGCGTAGAGCGTGGCAGATCTGTTCCGGTGACCACCGCCTGCGCAGTCCGTCCTTCACGAAGCGTCGCAGCCGTCCCTCGCGCAGCAGCTTGCGGTCCTTGGGCCGGGGCCTGCGCGAGGCGGCCGCCCGGTGGGCCGCGTAGGGCTGGTAGCCCTCGCTGCCCGAGTTCGCGTCGATCTCCCGCTTGACGGTGCTCGCCGACCGTCCCAGGGCCCGTCCGATCGCCCGCAGCGACGTGCCTGTCGCGCGCAGATCGCGGATCCGTTCACGCTCGGCCAGTGTCAGAAACCGCGGGTCGAGCTGCTTGTCCAGGGCCGTCAGGCCCACCGGTGCTGTGGTCACACCGCACATCGTGACGGTCCCGGTGGCGTAGTCGACACGGCGCCCGTCGGCATAAGTGCGCGAAGAACTGGTCTTCTTGACGCCCCAGTCCCAGTCCTTGGCCGTGCGCTCGTTCACACCAACCTGCCGGGCCGCCACCCGCCGTGCGACACCAGCGGCCCGAAGCCGCTCGTACTCGTCACGCCCGGGATGCCGGCGCGGCAGACGCACCGAAATCCGTCCGGCCTTCCGAGCCCAACCGAAAGCCGTGTTCCGGTTCACCCCCAGCTCACGCGCCACCACGGTCACATTCCCCACGACATCCAGCCGCGCAAGGAAACGCTCCCTCAACCCTGCAAGATCATCACGCCCAACAGCCACGGTCCTCGCAACTCCCACAGATCGCAGGTGTTGCGAGGACCGTTAGAACCCAAGCGGACGGGGGCCCGCGGACGTGTCCGTACGGCTGCGGGTCAGTGGCGCCAGGGGCCCGTCACCGCGAACGTGGTGCCCGGCGTGTAGCAGTTCACGTACATCGTCCGGCAGTCCGGGGAGAAGGTGACGCCCGCGAACTCACCCCACGCCGGTTCCTCCGGCGTGCCGATGTCCTGCCTGCCGCGCGCCATCGGGTAGACCTTGCCGCGCCGCGTCAGCCCGAACACGTGCTGCGCCCCCTCGCCGTCCTCGCACACCATCAGGCCGCCGCTGGGCGCCAGACAGATGTTGTCCGGCTCCTCGCCCGGCAGCTGGAGGTCGGTGTCGGGGCCGAAGACGACGACCAGGGTGAGGTGGTTGCCCTCCGGGTCGTAGCGCCAGATCTGGCCGTAGTGGTCGGCGGCGGAACCCTCGTCGCTCTTGGCGAAGCTGGAGACGAAGTAGACGCACCGGCCGCCCCAGTAGCAGCCCTCCAGCTTCTGGGCGTGCGTCATGCCCTTGCGGCCGAAGTCCTGGTGCCGGATGGGCGTTTCGCGCGCCAGCGGGTCCGGGACCTCGACCCACTCGATGCCGTGGAACGTACGGCCGGTCTCCTGCACCACCGACAGGTCCGCGACGCCCGGCACGCGCATGGCCTCCAGCCTGCCGCCCGCGCGCAGCGAGTCGAAGCCGCCTCGGGGGCGCTTCGGCAGGAAGCGGTAGAAGAGGCCGAAGGGCGACTCGAACGCGTCCTCCGTCTCGTACACCACGCCGGTGCCCGGGTCGATGGCGATCGCCTCGTGCTGGAAGCGGCCCATGGCGGTGAGCGGCTCCGGCACCGTGCGGTGCCGGTCCCCGAACGGGACCTCGAAGATGAAGCCGTGGTCCTTGGTGTAGCCCTCCTCCCCGGCCTTGAACTCCGTCTCCTCGCACGTCAGCCAGGTGTTCCAGAGGGTGTGGCCGCCCGCGCAGTTGGTGGAGGTTCCCGCGATGCCGACGCGCTCCTGGCGTACGTCGTTGTCCCCGTCCAGCTCCAGGACGGTGCAGCCGCCCTTGCCCTCCGGGTCGTACGTCAGCCCGTCCACGGTGGGGACGCCGATCTTCGCGTCCATACGGTTCTCGTGGTTGCGCACCAGCCACACCGAGTCGTGGCCCTGGCCACGGCCGCGCGCGCGGGCGTGCTCCTCGTGCCGGTGCCCCCCGCCGTGGCCGTGGCCACCGGAGAAGGCGGCCATGCCGTCGTGGTTGCTGGGCACCTTGCCCTCGCCGGAGCGGAGGTCGTCGCCCTCGCGGGACAGCACCTTGTACCGGAACCCCTTGGGCAGGTCCAGCACGCCGTCCGGGTCCTCGACGAGGGGGCCGTAGCCGTCACCCCCGCCCGTTCCCTGGGCCTGCGCCGTACCGGCGAAGACCTCCGGGATGCTCCCCGCGAACGCGATGCCCGCTCCCAAGACACCTGATTTCGCGAGAACTTCACGTCGTGTTGTGCTCATGGACACTCCCTGTTGGCGGACAGGACGTTCGGATCACGTGTGTGTACCACGTACGGGAGCGGTCGAACACCAGGCGGGCCAGGTGCGTCTCCGCGCGTCGCGGCGTACCCCCTGACCGGCCCTGCCCCGCGCGGCGGTGTCGGCGACCGCCGAAAAGCCCTCAGTCCGCGCCGAGCCGCTCGCCGTCGCGGGCGAGCGCGGTGAGCCGGGACACGGCCCGGAAGTACTTCTTGCGGTAGCCGCCGGTCAGCATCTCCTCGCCGAACAGCGCGTCGAACGGGACGCCGCTCGCCAGTACGGGCACCTCCCGGTCGTACAGCCGGTCCGCCAGCACCACCAGCCGCAGCGCCGTCGCCTGGTCGGGCACCGGCCGTACGTCCGTGAGGCACACGGCGGACAGCCCGTCCACCAGGGCGCCGTAGCGGCTGGGGTGGACCGTCGCCAGATGGGCGAGGAGCGCGGGGAAGTCGTCGAGGGCGGCGCCCGGCACGGCGTGCGCGGCGCGGACCACGCGCGCGGTGTCCGCCGGGGCCGGTGCCTCCGGCAGGCCGCGGTGGCGGTAGTCCTCGCCGTCGATGCGCAGCGAGCGGAAGTGCGCCGAGAGGCCCTGGATCTCGCGCAGGAAGTCGGCGGAGGCGAAACGGCCCTCACCGAGCCTGCCGGGCAGCGTGTTGGACGTCGCCGCCAGCGCCACACCCGCCTCCACGAGCCTGCCGAGGAGCGACGACACCAGGACGGTGTCGCCCGGGTCGTCCAGCTCGAACTCGTCGATGCACAGCAGCGCGTGGCCGCTCAGCGTGGTCACCGCCTGCTGGAAGCCGAGCGCCCCGACGAGGTGCGTCAGCTCCACGAACGTGCCGAACGCCTTCCGCTCCGCCGGTGCGGGCGCGGCGTGCCAGAGGGAGGCGAGGAGGTGGGTCTTGCCGACGCCGTAGCCGCCGTCGAGGTACACGCCGCGCGGTCCGCCGCCCGTACCGGCCGCCCGTCGGGCGCCCCCGCCGTCCCGCCGCAGCCAGCGCCGCAACCCGCTGCCGGAACCGCTCCCGGCGCCCGTGCCGCCGCCCGTACCGAGCCCGGCGGCGAAGGCGCTCAGCACCTCGACGGCCTCGCGCTGGCTGGGCCGCCCGGGGTCCGGGACGTACGTCGCGAAGCGGACCGAGTCGAAGCGCGGCGGCGGCACCATCGCGGCGACGAGCCGCTCGGCGGGCACCCGGGGGTGGCGGGCGCAGAGGGAGAGTGGCGCGGTGGACGGGGGACCGGAGGTCGGGGAGGCGGGCGTGGGCACGCGCCTCATGCTACGGCGCGTCAACAAGGCGGTGCGGTGTCGGTACGGCATGCCACACTGCCGGTCATGCGACGCCTGTTCCCCTCCCCGTCCCCCGCCGCCCGCCCCGCCGACCAGCGACTTCACGACGGCGGCGGTGCCGACGGGGGCGGCGGCGCGGACGACGCGGGCGGCGGGTGGAGCCTCGACGCGCTCGCGGACGCGTACGCCTACCCGGCGGCGCCCCGGCGCTGGCTGCGCGCGAACATGGTCGGCTCCCTCGACGGCGCCGCCCACCACGGCGGCCGCTCGAAGCCCCTCTCGTCCGCCGCCGACATGCGGGTCTTCGGTGTGCTGCGCGCGCTGGCGGACGTGGTGGTCGTGGGCGCCGGGACCGTACGGCACGAGGGTTACCGCCCGGCGCGCAGCCGTCCGGCGTTCGCGGCCCGGCGTGCGGCGGCCGGGCAGGGACCGGCACCGGCGATCGCGGTGGTGAGCGGGAGCCTCCGACTCGACTTCGGGCGGCCGCTGTTCACGGAGCCCGCCGTGCCGACGCTCGTACTGACCGGTGCCGCCGCCCCGGCGGACCGGGTGGCGGCGGCGCGCGCGGCGGGCGTCGAGGTGCTGGTGGCGGGCGAGGGCGAGGACGTCGACCCGGCGCGGGTGGTCGGGGTGTTGGCGGAGCGGGGGCTGACGAGGCAGCTGACGGAGGGCGGGCCGCGGCTGCTGGGGCAGTTCGCCGCGGCCGGGGTACTCGACGAGCTGTGCCTCGCGGTATCGCCCCGCGTGGCGCTGGGCGGCGCGCCCCGGGTGATGGAGGGGCCGGAGGTGGCGGTGCCCGCGGAGTACGTACTGGAGTCGGTGCTGGAGGAGGAGGGCTTCCTGTTCACCCGTTACCTCCGGGCGGGCCCGGAAGGGGGTCGCGGGACGCCGGAGGGCCCGGGTCCGGGGACGACGAGCGCGCCCGAATCAGCGGAATAACGTCTTCCGCTTAACCTCGATCGGGCAGACTGAGGCAAGCAGACCCGTGTGACCACGGGGAAGAATGGTTTCTGTAGGGGTCCGCTGGCCTCGTGGAAGAGAAGGGCACCTCCGTGTTCACGTCCGTGTTGATGATCGAGAAGCCGCTGGTGTCCGCCGATGTGGAGCTCGTCACCACCCTGCACGGGGACGAGCCGGTCTCCTTCGTCGTCCTCATGCAGCCGCGCGGCGATCAGGACCGGCTGCTGCGCGCCCTCGACGACGTCGCCCTCGGCGAACTGGAGGACGCGGTGCACGAGGGCGACGAGCCGGAGGGCGACGAGGCGGTCCGGCCCGCGCGGCTCGCGCTGGAGCACTCGCTGAAGGCCCTCCGGGAGACCGGCGCCGGGGCGGACGGGCAGATCATCGAGAAGCACCCGCTCGACGTGCTGACCTCCGTCGTCGCGGACACCCGCGCGGACGAGGTGATCGTGCTGACGGCGCCTCACCTCGTCGAGGAGTTCTTCCACCGGGACTGGGCCTCGCGCGCCCGGCACCGGGTGGGCGTGCCGGTGCTGAAGCTGTTCGCGCACTCCGACGACGACTGAGCCCGTACGGGCCGTACGGCACGCGGGTCGGCACCGGCCCGCGTGCCGTACGTACGCCTCCCGCGCCCGCCGGGTCAGGGGGACGGGCACCAACACGCCCGCCGTGCCGGATAATGTCCCTATGCGGATCTCGGCGAAAGCGGACTACGCGGTACGTGCCGCGCTGGAACTGGCTGCCGCGGGCGACAGCCACCCCGTCAAGGCCGAGGCCATCGCGCTGGCCCAGGGCATCCCGCACAAGTTCCTGGAAGGCATCCTCAACGACATGCGGCGCGGTGGTCTCGTCGTCAGCCAGCGCGGTGGCAAGGGCGGTTACCGCCTGGCGGCGCCCGCGAACACCATCACCATCGCCGACGTGATCCGCGAGGTCGAGGGCCCGCTGGTGTCCGTACGGGGCGCCCGTCCGCCGGAGCTGAGCTACACCGGGCCCGCGGAGTCGCTGCTGCCGCTCTGGGTCGCCGTACGCGCCAACGTCCGCGCCATCCTCGGCGAGGTCACGCTGGCCGACGTGGCGGCGGCGTCGCTGCCGCCGCGGGTGCTGTCGCTGGCCGACAACCCGGCCGCCTGGACCAACCCCTGACACCGGCCGCGGGGCGCTCGGAGCCCCGCCGTGGGAGCCGTCGTACGGGCCGCCGGGTCCGGCTTCATCCGGGCGCAGTCCTGCCGTAGCGCTGCCGTATCCCTGCCGTTACGTGTGGAGTACGGCCCTGACCTGCGACGTCTCGTATCCCGGACGCGTTGTCCCACATGTTTGACCGCATGCTGAACGCCGCTTGCCACCCCGGGGCGGCGCGGGCACGCTATTCCTGGTTAATCACTAGGAATGCTAGGGAATCGCGAGGGCGGGCATGCGGACACTGATCGTGCTGGCACTGGCCGGGCTCGGTGCCCAGCTGGTGGACGGCAGCCTGGGCATGGCGTACGGCGTCACCTCGACGAGCCTGCTGCTGGCCGTCGGCACCAATCCGGCCGCCGCCTCCGCGACCGTGCACCTGGCGGAGATAGGTACGACGCTCGCGTCCGGGGCGTCGCACTGGAGGTTCGGGAACGTCGACTGGAAGGTCGTCGGGCGCATCGGCGTACCGGGCGCGGTCGGCGCCTTCGCCGGTGCCTCGTTCCTGTCGAACCTCTCCACCGAGACCGCCGAGCCCGTGATGGCGCTCATCCTGCTCAGCCTCGGCATCTACGTCCTCACGCGCTTCACGCTCGCCGGGCTCCCCACCACCAACCTGGACAAGCCGCTGCGCAAGCGTTTCCTGTCGCCCCTCGGCCTCTTCGCCGGGTTCGTCGACGCGACCGGCGGTGGTGGCTGGGGCCCGGTGGGCACCCCGGCGCTGCTGGCCAGCGGGCGGATGGAACCGCGCAAGGTGATCGGGTCGATCGACACCAGCGAGTTCCTCGTCTCCGTCGCCGCCAGCCTCGGCTTCCTCGCCGGGCTCGGCTCCGAGGGCATCGACGCCACCTGGGTCGCCGCGCTGCTGATCGGCGGCGTGATCGCCGCGCCGATCGCCGCGTGGCTCGTCCGGCACATCCCGCCGCGCGTGCTCGGCTCCGCCGTCGGCGGCGTGATCATCCTCACCAACTCCCGCACCCTGCTGCGCAGCGACTGGGTGGACGCGAGCGAGTTCGTCGTCTGGACCGTGTACCTCGCGGTCTACGCCCTCTGGGCCGTCGCCGTCACCCACTCCGTACGGGAGCACCTGCGCGCCGAGGCCGCGTCTCGGGCCGCCGCGGCGGCGGGCGACGAAGCCGGGACCGGTGCGCGCGGTGAGGGGCAGGTCGCCGCGGCGGCCGGGGCCGGGGGCCGTGACGACTCGGCGGACCCGGACGAGCCGCGGGGGCCGACCGCGAAGGTCTGAGCGCCCGCGAACGCCCACGCCTCGACGCGCGCGGCGCCCCCGGCCCGGGGCGCCGCCCGCGCGTACGTCCTGCCGCGCGTACGTCCCCGCGCCCGCGCCCGCCGCCCCCGCGACGCACCGCCACGGCGTGGCCCCGCACCGCATAGGCTGGTTCCCGCGCGCGGCCCCGTACGGCCCGCGCCCGCGCATCCGTACGACCTGGGAGCCCCCGCGATGACCGCCGTGAACGCCGAGCCGCCGCCCGCCATGGAACGTCCGCACTTCATCGGCATCGGCGGCGCCGGGATGTCCGGCATCGCGAAGATCCTCACCCAGCGCGGCGCCCGCGTCGCCGGGAGCGACGCCCGCGAGTCGGAGAGCGTCGCCGCGCTGCGCGCGCTGGGCGCCACCGTCCACCTCGGCCACGCCGCCGGGCATCTCGCCGACGACGCCAGCTGCGTCGTCGTGTCCAGCGCCATCCGCGCCGACAACCCGGAGCTGGCGGCGGCGAAGGAGCGGAACGTGCCCGTCGTGCACCGTTCCGACGCGCTCGCCGCCCTGATGGAGGGCCTGCGCCCGCTCGCCGTCGCCGGTACGCACGGCAAGACCACCACCACCTCGATGCTCGCCGTCAGCCTGCGCACCCTCGGGCTGGCCCCGTCGTACGCGATCGGCGGCGACCTCGACGTCCCCGGCTCCAACGCCGACCACGGCGGCGGCGAGATCTTCGTCGCGGAGGCGGACGAGAGCGACCGCAGTTTCCACAAGTACGCGCCCGAGGTCGCGATCATCCTCAACGTGGAGTTGGACCACCACGCCAACTACGCGTCCATGGACGAGATCCACGACTCCTTCGCCACCTTCGTGGACCGGGTGCGCCCCGGCGGCACCCTCGTCGTCTCCGCCGACCAGCAGGGCGCCCGGGAACTGACCGCGCGCGTACGGGGACGGGACGGGCTCCGCGTCCGTACGTACGGCGAGGCCGAGGACGCCGACGTACGCGTCCTGGAGATCGTGCCGCACGGCCTGACCAGCGAGGTCACCGTCGTGCTCGACGGCGAGCGGCTGACGTTCGCGGTGTCCGTGCCCGGCCGCCACTACGCGCTCAACGCCGTCGCCGCCCTCACCGCGGGTGTCGCCCTGGGTGTGCCCGCGCCGGAGCTGGCCGCCGCGCTCCGCTCGTACACGGGCGTGAACCGCCGCCTCCAGCTCAAGGGCGAGGCGAACGGCGCGCAGGTCATCGACTCGTACGCGCACCACCCCACCGAGATGGTCGCCGACCTGGAGGCCGTACGCGGCGCCGCGACCGGGGGCCGGGTGCTGGTCCTCTTCCAGCCGCACCTCTTCAGCCGTACGCAGGAGCTGGGCGCGGAGATGGGGGCCGCGCTGGCGCTGGCCGACGCCTCGGTGGTGCTGGACATCTACCCGGCGCGCGAGGACCCGATCCCCGGCGTCACCAGCGACGTCATCATCGACGCGGCGCGGGCCGCGGGCGCCGACACGCACCGGGCGCCGAGCCGGGAGGCGGCGCCGGAGCTGGTCGCGGGAATGACGAAGCCCGGTGATCTCGTTCTCACCATGGGCGCGGGCGACGTCACCGAACTCGGCCCGCTGATCCTCGACCGGCTCGCGGACTGACGGCGGGCGGGCGGGGACCGGCGGACACCGGGGGACCGGCGCCCGCGTGCGTCACGTACGCGGGCACCCGCGTACCGACGACGACCCGACGACCTCATGAACGACCTGCGGAGCGAACGGAGCACGGCCATGGCGTACGACGTCGACAAGCCGGACGAGCAGTGGCGCGCGGAGCTGACGCCCGAGGAGTACCGGGTGCTGCGCGAGGCCGGTACGGAACGGGCGTTCACCGGTGAGTACACGGACACGAAGACGACGGGTGTGTACGGCTGCCGCGCCTGCGGTGCCGAACTCTTCCGCTCCGACACGAAGTTCGCGTCGCACTGCGGGTGGCCGTCCTTCTACGACCCCGCCGACAGCGCGGCCGTCGAGCTGATCAGCGACCGCTCCATGGGCATGGTCCGCACCGAGGTCCGCTGCGCGACCTGCGGCTCCCACCTGGGGCACGTCTTCGAGGGCGAGGGCTACCCGACGCCGACGGACCAGCGGTACTGCATCAACTCCGTCTCGCTCCGCCTCGTCCCCACCGAGGACTGAGCCGCCCCGCCCCGCCCCGCCCCGCGCCCTGGGCCCTGGGGTTGGCCCCCGCCGACTGGGGCCGCCGGATGGCGCGGGGCGGCGCGGTCGCGTCCGCCGGGGCGCGCGGGCGGATGGCGCGGCGCCCCGGACCCGTACGGCGTCAGCTGCCGAAGCCTCGTACGCGGTGCTGCATCACGCGGTACGGCCAGTTCGCGTCCGTGTTCCACTGGCTCACCGACAGGTGCAGGTCGTCCAGCGTCGAACCCGGGATGATGTAGCCGCCGTAGAGCTGCGCGACGTGCGCGTCGTCCTCCTCACCCCAGGCGCCGCCCCAGACCAGGGTGCGGCGGTAGGCGGCGTACAGGTCGGAGGTCGGGGTGTCCATGATGATGCCGTCGATGCGGTAGTCACCCGCGTTGAACCACGTCAGCACCCACTTGCCGCCCAGTGGCCGCAGACACAACTCGCCGAAGGCGCCCTCCAGTACGGGCGTCGCCGGGTTGCCCCAGGCCCAGGTGCCGTCCCGGTGTCCCCACGGCTCGTACGCGGCCGGGTCGGTGACGCGATCGGCGCGTACCCGGTTGAGGATCACCGGCCTGCTGCGGGTGAACGACGTCGAGTACACGTACACCCAGCCGTCGTTCCCCAACCCCCAGCTCAGGCACTGGAACAGGCCGCCGTCGCGGTCGGCGGCGAACTTCGCGCCGGTGTGCGTCCAGGTGGCGCCCGAGTCGTCCGAGCGCCAGATCTCGGTCCACACGACGTTGCCGAGGCCCTTGTTGACCATCACGTGCAGGAACATGCTGCCGCCGATGGTGATCACGTCCGACGGCAGCACCGTGGAGAACTCCGGGTTGTCGTGCTCGTACGGCCACAGCTGCTGCGCCGCCTCACCGCCCACCGCGCCGGACCAGGTGACGCCCGCGTTCAGGTCGGTGGTCGTCGACCAGAGCGCGACCGGCGAACGCCACCAACCGCCGCCCACCACCGCGTTCTCGAAGGTGTCACCGAAGACGTAGAGGGTGCGCCCGTCGGGCGTACGGGCCGGGATGCCGAGGTCCGTGGCCTCCATCCGGAAGCGGGTGGTGAGGCCCGGACCGGTGAGGTCCGCGACCTTCCGCACCTCCAGTGCCCGGGTGCCCGGCGCCCCCGGCGCCTGCGCGCGGGGTCTGCGCACCGGCACTTCCGTACGTCCCACGGCGCGGGCCGTCGCGGCCCCGCTCGCCGCGAGCAGCCCACCGGTGGCCACGGCGCCCGCGGCGGCCCGGAGCAGCGTCGCGCGGCTCACGCCGGGGGCGACGGACGTTGCGGCGGGTGAAGTCGGCTGCGGGGCAGGGGTGTTGGCGCGACCGACGTACGGCATGTGGGGGGCTCCTCTGCGGTGCGAGCGGATTCCCTCCGCTCGGGAAATCGATTTCAGCGAGAGTCGTACAGGCCGATCCGGCCGTCAATGCCGCGAACACCGCCCGCCGTTGCCCCGCTGCCGGTCTAAGGTGACCGCACGCCGACACGGGGGAGGACGGGTGCTGCGGAGGCGGTTCGACCGGCGGGTGCTGGCACTCGTCGAGGTGCGCGGCGGAGAACGCGGCAGGGACGACGCCAAGTCGGCCTGCGAGGCGCGCGGTTGGCGGGTCGTGGACGCGTACGAGCGGGGCACGGGTGCCACCGCCGGGGTGCTGACGCCCGAACCGGGCGCGTGGCTGCTGTCCGTGGAGATCGGCCTCTACGGCGCCGTCCGCCGCGCCGAACGCGGCGCCGCCTGGCGGGTGCAGCGCCTGGCGCGTACCGCCAGCCTGGAGATGTACGTACGCCGCGCCGAACTCCTGCACGCCGACCGCGAGTTGCTCCCGGTCTGGCACGCCCACACCACCGCCCACCGGCCCGCGCCGCCCCCGCGCCCCGCCGCGCGCGCGGAGGTGTGGGCGTACCGGCTGGCCCGGCTCCGGGCGCGGCGGCTGGAGCGTCTGCGTCGCTTTCACGTCGGCGTGCTCGTCAGCGGCACGCCATCGGAGGCGCGTCGGCTTGCTCGGATGCCGCACGCGAACTCACCGAGGCACGAATGTGTGGATGTGCTCTCGGAGGAAGGGATTGACCATAGCCAGAGGCGATTGCTCTGGGAGGACGACGTCCGGCGACGGCTCGCGGGCCTGGCCCTCTGGCTGTTGGTGATGGCGCTGGCTGCGCTCGTAGCCAGGGACAGCGGTGCGGTGGTGTGGACGCTGGCAACGGGCCTCGCGGTTGTGGCTTTCGGCGGCGCCGTCATGGTCGGTGTGAGGCTGTGGGACGTCCTGCCCACATGGCTGGCAGTCTCCTTCGTCACCGGTCTCGCCGCGTTCGTCCTCGTCTGGACAGTGGGCGCCGGGGACAGCCCTGGGTTGGATCGCGGACAGACGTTCGGCGCTCTGGCTCATGCGTTCATCGGCCTCGGTCTGTGGCTACTGGTGCGGCAGTGGACATGGGGCGACTGGTTTGCCGTCGTCGTCCCCGTGCTCGCCACCTTCATCGTGTCCGCGTTGCTCACTGCTGGCTCGGTGAATCATGCTCTGTACGCGGAGAGCTTGTCGCTTTCGCCTGAGGCTCTGGATGTGACGAGCTTCTGGCGATTCGTCGCCGCGCTTGCGCTGTTCCGAGCGGTGGACCCGGTCCTGTTGGTGCCTGCTGTCTACGGCTTCGCCAAGCACTTCCACTACCTGCGTAACGAACGTGCATGGCTGGGCGTTGCCGTCGTCGCGCTCGTCGGTTGTTCGGCCGCCGTGGTCGGCATCGTCCTGGAATCCGCCGACCGCGCCGCCCGCGACACGATCGCGGCGGCCGAGCAACGCACCCAGCCACCCCCGTACTTCGGCGTCACGCCGGAGTGGACGTGCGTCCAGCCGGTCGTCCCCGTACGCGAACTGCCGGGACAGGGCGGCGTGTTGCGCCCGCAGCGGCCCTACGTCTCGTTCGGCGTCGCGGGCGGCGACGTCGTCCTGTGGGACACCGCCACCGACGGGCCGCTGAAGCTGCCCGCCGACCGGGTCCGCCTCGTACCGGTGGACACGCCGCGCGCCCCGTGCCCCGCGTCACCCTGAAATCGCTGGCACGGCGCCGGGGCCCGCACCCAGGATGGCGCGCATGTACGACTCCCTGCTGCCGTTCCTCGGCGCCTGCCTGCTCATCGCCCTGTCGCCCGGCCCGAGCACCGTCCTGATCATCCGCAACTCCCTGCGCGGCCGCCGTACCGGCATGCTCACCGTCCTCGGCAACGAGACCGGCGTCTTCGTGTGGGGCCTCGTCGCGGCTTTCGGCCTGTCGGCGCTGCTGGCGGCGTCCGAGGCGGCGTACGACGTGCTGCGCTTCGTGGGTGCCGGGGTGCTGATCGTCTTCGGCGTGCAGGCGATACGGGCGGCCCGGCGCGGCGACGGTACGGGCCCCGCCCCGTACGCGGACGCGAGCACGGGCGGGGACGGGGGCGGGAGCGGCGCGGCGGCCGAGTCGCGTGCGGGGCGTCGCGCGTACCGCGCGGGCCTCCTGATGAACCTGGCCAACCCGAAGGCCGCCCTCTTCGCGATGTCGTTCCTGCCGCAGTTCGTGCCGTCCGGCGCTCCCCAACTCCCCGCGATGGTGGGCCTGGCGGCGCTCTGGGCGGTCTTCGAGGTCGGCTACTACGCCACGTACGTGTGGGGCGTCGGCCGCCTGAAGCGCCTCCTCACCCGCCCCCGCGTGCACCGCCGCCTGGAGCAGGTCTCGGGCGGTGTCCTCCTGGCCCTCGGCGCCCGCCTCGCCCTGGAGGGCTGACGGCCCCGGCTGCCTAATTGGCCCGGGTGAGCGTTGTTGGCCTGCGGGCGGGAGCAATCTCGCTGACCTGCGGTTTCCAGAACGGCTCGCCTGTCCGGAGCTTCTCGGGGAAGTGAAGGCGTTCGTGGACCACGACCTTTGCCGGTCGTGTCACCGCTGTCTTCCGGAAGCGGATCAGCGGCGGGCGTTTGAGCGCCCGCCGCCCGCTGATCCTGCTGCGGGCAGCGGAACTTGGGGAAGGGGTCTCTACAGGTGCACGAGTGCTTCATCTATGGTCATCGGGAAACGGCTATACGGGGGTTGCCATGGGCTTGATCACTTCTCTCTCCATTGAGGAATTCCTCAGCCTGCCGTTTCCGGTCCCCTCGGTCGGCGGCTACGCCGGCCTGGTCTTCTTGATCTCTCGGACGGCCGACGCACCGGAGTTGCAGAAGAGGTTTTTCAGGGAGTGGGCTGACATCCACGATGTCACCGCGCGCCACGTAGGGGTGGTCATCCCGAGCCCGTGGGAGGAACTGCGGCTGGGGCGACTGGCCCGCTGGGGCAGCGGGTCAGTGCAGGTTCGCGTGCGCGGAGTGCGACGGATCGTTGGCCGGGATGGCCCCAATCCATCGAGTTCCTGGTATCCGGACGGGCTGCGTCCAGAAGGGGAGTGGCAGACTCACGTGCACGTGCACACCGCGGCCGTCGACTTCCTGCCGAGGAGACCAGTTGACCATCAGAGCGACCTCACCCGCACTGTCAGTGACATGCAGGAATTCTTCGGGATCTCTGAGGCGCTGCTCCCGTGTGCGGTGGTGGTATGCCTGAGCGAGCAACAGGCCGTCGCCGTCGCGCTCGAGAACGATGACAGCGTATATGGGCTGCTCAAGCAAACGAAATCCCAGGCAGAGGATCACCTGGCGGAACTTCGGCGCTACGACGCGGATATCGCGGCAGCCGAAGACGAGTTGAGGATCGCCAGAGTGCCCCTCGACGTCAACATAGCGGAGGCCTGCCGTGCCGCGACGGCAGCCGAACGCGGCGCGGACGTGGCGCTCAGGGCCTGGCACGACGAGCGGGATGAGGCAGTAGACGTCCTGGCCCGCTTCGGCGGGACGCGGACTGACCACGACGGCCAGTTGTGCCGCCGGGTAAGCGAGGTGCTGGCCAGCGGAATGCCACTCACCGGCAATGTTCAGGAGGCAGTGCAGGAAGTCATGCGTTTGTTTGATTCGCCGAACGTGGCGTTCCTGAGGCTGCCGAGCAAGATCCCGCGTATTCAGGAACTCCGCGAGGAGTACCTCGAGAAGCGGCAGGCCCATCGCGAGGCCAACCGGCGTCTGGATGCAGCCGAGAATGCCGCTAGGCACGCCCTGACCCCGTTCGAGAGCTGGATTGAAAGCCTCAAAGTGGAACGGAACAACGCTGTCAACGGGCCATGGCTCGCGGCCGCCGTGGCGGCCGCGAGCCAGTCCCTCGGGCTGCAACCAGCCGGAGCGCACGGGCTGCTGTCCTGGCGGCGCCTTACCTGGCCGGTCACGGTCTGGAAGCGGCCGGAGCAGAACCTGCCGATCTTCAGCCGCGCGCGCTCATGACGGCTCCCGCATCCCAACCACCGGTGCCCGCAGCGGGGTTCGCACCCCTGATAGGTGCGCAAGTTGCGGACGAACGCGTTCGGAAGGACTCGCTCGAGCAGCGCGGGATCGCCGTCATCTCCAGTGCGGGAACCCTCGTCGCTATCGTCCTTGGGTTCCTGTCCCTCACGAGACTCGGCGACGCCGAGCGCATGCCGTCGGTGGCGCTTGGCCTACTCATCGGGACCTTGGTCGTGCTGACCGCCGCCTCCGCACTGGGGCTGCTCATCAATCTCCCCAGGCCCCTGCCGGTGGTGGAACTTCACGACCTGATCGGGCAGCGCGATGCCGCAGCGCCCCAGACAGAGTTGGCGTTCCAATGCACGCTGCTGGTGACCCTGCGCCAGCACAACCGCGGGTGCGCGCGGCGGCTCTTCGGGGCGCTCCTGCTGGAAGTCCTAGCGCTGGCCATGATGGCAGGTAGCGCGCTGCGCATCTTGTGGCCGGCACTGTGAGGGGACGCGTTGACCGTGGCGGACGGCGCGGGGTATCCGACGGCGCGGACCTGCGTGCGCGTCGCAGGGGAAGCGGCCGAGCTGGCCGTCGCCGCTGCGGACGAGGCGATGAGCGCCGTGTGCCGCAGCCGCACACCATCGCGCTGGACGAGGACGTGCGCGCCGCGCACCAAGAGGCAAATGCTACCGGGCGGTTCGCGGGCTGGGTACGGCAGGCGGCGGCCGACCCGGACGAGCCGGAACACGTGCCTCGCAACTTCGCGCGGCGGGCCGCCCACCACGTCGTACAGGCACAGGTAGTCGCCGGGGTGCACGACGAGATCGAACGTCTACGTCGGCAAGTTACCGAGGGACGTGCCGTGAGACTGTACCGGGGAATCGCAGACCGTACCGGTGGAGGCAACAGTGAACGTCCGTGACATGTCGCGCGGTTCGCGTCTCACCGCCCATAGCGCCGTCTCCACAGCCTTGGCCATGTTCAGCGATCGCTCCCTGCACGAGCTCGTAGACACGGCCGTGGCGATCGGAGCAGGCATCGGCGGGGAGTCGGCCCTGCTGGAGGTCGCCGGAACCCCGGTCTTCGTCAAGCGGGTGCCCCTCACCGACTTGGAGAGGCAGCCCGAGCACGTCCGGTCCACGGCGAACCTGTTCGACCTGCCCGTGTTCTTCCACTACGGCGTCGGCGCCGTCGGCGGACCGGGCTTCGGGGCCTGGAGAGAGCTCGCCGTACACACCACGACAACGGACTGGGTGCTCGCGGCGACGTATGAGGGCTTCCCGCTGATGTATCACTGGAGGGTGCTGCCCGACTCGACACTCCTGCCCGAGGAACTGGCCGACATCGAACGGGCTGTTGCCTACTGGGGCGACGGATCAGCGGTGCGCCACCGGATCGAGGCCCTCCAGCAGTCCTCGGCGAGCGTCGTGCTGTTCCTGGAGTACATCCCGCAGAACCTGCACCAGTGGCTGGGCACTCAGGTCGAAGCCGGCGACGAGGCCGCAGACCGGGCCTGCTCCATGGTGGAGAGGGAACTGGCAGCTGGTATCTCGTTCATGAACAACCGCGGGCTCCTGCATTTCGACGCGCACTTCGAGAACATCCTGACCGACGGCCAGCGCCTCTACTTCGCGGACTACGGCCTCGCAATCTCCTCTCAGTTCGAACTGTCGCAGGACGAGGCCGACTTCTTCGACCGGCACCAGACCTACGATCGCTGTTACACCGCTACGTATCTGGTGAACTGGCTGATCACCGCTCTGTTCGGATACCAGAGGGGAGACCAGGATGGTCGCTACGAGCTGGTGCGCGCCTACGCAGAGGGCAGGCGCCCCACCGGAATCCCAGAAGAGGCCGCAGCGATTCTCGCCCGGCACGCGCCGATCGCGGCCGTGATATCAGACTTCAACCGCAAGTTCCAGCGCGAGAGCAGGCAGACCCCCTATCCGCTGGACGAGATCCGACGGATCGGCCGCATGTGCAGCACATCAGTCGGTTGACGGACCTACAAGACAGATGCCACCTGGCGTTGGGACCCAACGAGACGTGACATCCGCCACCACTGGACCATCGAACGCACCATGGCCTGGCTCGCCGGCTGCCGCCGCCTCTACCGATGCTACGAACGCAAGGCCGACCACTTCCTCGCCTTCACCAGCATCGCCTGCACCCTCATCTGCTATCGCAGACTCACCAAATGAGACGGCTTCTAAGTCCCCGTGCCGACCTTGAGCCGCGCCCACACGGTCTTCCCGATCCCGTAGGGGCGTTCCGACACCCCCCACTCCGCCGCCAGCGCGGCCACGAGCAGCAGCCCGCGCCCGCACTCCGCGTCCGGTCCGGGCCGTTCCGCGGGCACACGCGGCCGGTCCCGGCACGCGTCGCTCACCTCCAGCCGGAGCACGCCGTCCCCGCTGAGCGAGGCTCGCGACTGGACATCGCGGTCCGGCGGATTCGTCGCGTGGCGTACGGAGTTGGTGACCAGTTCGGAGAGTACGAGTTCGGCCGTCTCGACATCCTCCGGCGCGACCCCCCAAGCATCGAGCTGAGCACGTAGCGCATGCCGCGCGCGCTGCGCCCCGTGAGCTGTGCGCGGAAGTGTTACGCACATCTGTCGTGTGTCGGCGGAAGTAGCGGGTTCATTCCAGCGCACGAGTCGTCCCCTTTGGCGAGTTCGGGCATAAGCAAGCACGCTCGTCAGGTGCTTTGAGTGACGAACTGGCTTCGCTAAGTAGCATGCTTGCACATCGAATAAAGTGCAAGCCTTGCAGATTGGGGAAGTTGCGAGCCTTGTTTCGGTAAGTAGGATGCTGCGGTGACGTGCTCGCTGGAGGGGGTCGAGTGGGAGTAGAGCAGCAGCCGACAGTGCGACGTCGAGTGCTTGGAACCAATCTCCGACGGCTCCGCGAGGACCGCGAGTTGCTGCTGGAGGACGCAGCCGAGCAACTGAGTTGCCACGCCGCCAAGATCAGCCGTATCGAGTCGGGCCGCAGTGGGATTCGTCCGCTTGATCTCAAAGCGCTGCTGGACCTCTACGGCGTCGAGGGTGCTCGTGAGCGGGAAGGTTGGTTGGCTCTCGCCCGCGACGGTAGGAGGCAGCGCTGGTGGAGGGTGTTGGAAGACCGGTTGCCTCAAGACTTCCTGGACTTGATCGGTCTTGAGGACGAAGTGGCGGAGTGCCGTGGCTGGCAGCCCGGCGTGGTGCCCGGATTGCTCCAGACCGTGGACTACGCCACCGCAGTCATCCGAGGAGGTGCCGCCGGGCCGCTTACCGAGGAGCAGCGGACCAGACTCCAGGTGCGCATGGAGCGTCAGAAGGTCCTCAACAGGACCGAGCCCGACCCACTCAAGGTCTGGCTGGTGCTGGGTGAAGCGGCGCTTCGGCAAGAGGTGGGCGGCAGAACCGTCCTACGTGGTCAACTGCTGCGGCTGGTCGACGTAGCTCAGCTTCCGAACGTGACTTTGCAGGTACTACCCTTCACCGCAGGGGCGTACATGGGTGGCCCGGCTCCCTTCCTGATGTACCAGTTCCCACCGCCTTCCGGTCTGGACGTGGTGCTTCTGGAGAACCTCACGAGCCATGCGTACCTGGAGGCTCCGGCAGACACTGCGCACTACGGCAGCGTCTTCGATCACCTCCGGGCTGCGGCCCTGAGTCCCCTCGACTCGCAGGCACTGCTTGGCTCCCTCGCGGAGGAATTGGCCGTCCACACTCAGGAAGGTGCTTCGGGATGACCGGTCGGGATCGTGGCTGGCGCAAGAGCAGTTACAGCATGCAGAACGGGGAGTGCCTGGAGCTGCGTGACGCTGGAGGAGCTGTGTTCGTGCGGGATTCGAAGTGGGGTGGGGTGGCTCCGTTGGCGTTCGGGTCCGCCGCGTGGCGGGCGTTCGTCGTGCTCGCGCGCGAGCGTGCGTGAGGCGTCGCGGGCTCAGCGCAGGACCGCCGCCGACTCCGGGGGGAGGGTCAGTACGCCGTCGTAGTGGGTGGCCGACGGGGCCCAGGCGGTGAGGAGTTCGGTCGGCGGGTGGGGGAAGGGGATCTCCGCCGTACGGTCGGGGGAGAGGTTGACGGCCGTGTGCAGGGGGCCGTTGTGGAGGACCAGCCAGCGGGCCGACTCGTCGTACGTCACCCGCGCCTCGCCCAGCGCCGCGTGCGCCTGCGCCGGGTGGGCGCGGCGGAGCGCGAGCAGGGTGCGGTGCCAGGCCAACAGGGCGCGGTGCGGGGGGCGTTCGGGCTCGGCCCAGTCCAGGCAGGAGGCGTCGCGGGTGGCCGGGTCCTGCGGGTCCGGTACGTCCTCGGCGGCCCAGCCGTGGTCGGCGAACTCCCGCCGCCGCCCCGTCCGTACGGCCTCCGCGAGGACCGGGTCCGGGTGGTCGGTGAAGTACCGCCAGGGCGTACGGGCGCCCCACTCCTCGCCCATGAACAGCATCGGCGTCTGCGGGGACAGCAGCACCAGGGCGGCCGCGCACGCGAGCAGGCCGGGGGAGTGGGTGGCCGCGACGCGGTCCCCGAGGGCCCGGTTGCCGATCTGGTCGTGGTTCTGCGCGTACGCGACGAGGCGGTGCGCGCCGATCACGGGCACGCCCGGCAGCCCAGCCCCTCGCGGCCCCGGCGTCAGGGGCGCGCCGTGGCGTCTGCCGCGGAACGACGAGTACGTGCCGTCGTGGAAGAAGCCGCCCGCCAGCGTCGTGGCGAGTGCGCCGAGCGGCGCGGTGGCGAAGTCGGCGTAGTAGCCGTGGGATTCGCCGGTCACGGCGGTGTGCAGGGCGTGGTGGAAGTCGTCGTTCCACTGCCCGTGCACGCCGTGCCCGTGCAGGGCGCGGGGCGCGGTCGTCCTCGGGTCGTTGAGGTCGGACTCCGCGACGAGGAAGAGCGGCCGCCCGGTGCGTGCGGCCAACCTGTCGACAGCGGCGGAGAGTTGGGCGAGGAAGTGTTCGGCGCGCGTGTCGGCGAGGGCGTGCACCGCGTCCAACCGCAGCCCGTCCAACCGGTAGTCGTCGAGGAACGCCAGGGCGCTGCCCGTCAGATACGCGCGCACCTCGTCCGAGCCGGGCCCGTCGAGGTTGACGGCGTCGCCCCAGGGCGTACGGTGCCGGTCGGTGAAGTACGGCCCGAACGCCGGGAGATGGTTCCCGTACGGGCCCAGGTGGTTGTGGACGACGTCCAGCACCACGCCGAGTCCCGCCCCGTGCGCCGCGTCCACGAACCGCTTCAGCCCGTCGGGCCCCCCGTACGGCTCGTGCACCGCCCACGGCGCGACCCCGTCGTAACCCCAGCCGTGGCGGCCGGGGAACGGGGAGACGGGCATCAACTCGACGTGCGTGACGCCGAGTTCGGCCAGGTGCGGCAGCCGTTCGCGGGCGGCGTCGAACGTGCCGTCGGCGGTGAACGTGCCGACGTGCAGCTCGTACAGCACCGCCCCCGCCAGCGGGGCGCCCCGCCACGGGTGCCGCCACGCGTACGCGTCGTGGTCGACGACCGCGCCGAGCCCGCCCGGCCCGTCCGGCAGGCGGCGCGCACGCGGGTCGGGCAGGGGCGGGCCGCCGTCCAGCGCGAAGCCGTAGCGGGCGCCGGGCCGCGCCGCCGCTGCCGCCTCCGCGCCCGCCGTCCACCAGCCCGCCCGCTCCGGGGCGCCGTCCCGGCTCATGGGGTGCTCGCTCCCTTCGAGCAGCAGCGTGACCCGGTCCGCCAGTGGTGCCCACACCTCGAAAAGCATGGGCACCATGCTGCGGCAGTACACCCCGCCGCGCCACGGTGACGGGCCGTCACGGCGAACACGGCGACCGGAGCGGGCTCAGCCGGTGGTCGCCCCCGGCGGCGTCATGCAGTAGCGGTGCTGCACGACGGGATACCCCGCCTTCGCGAACGTCGCCGCCATCGGCGCGTTCCCCAGGTCCGTGCTGGCCGCGATCGTCTCCGCGCCCTCGCCCACCAACTGGTGGGTGCAGGCGGCCAGCAGGTCGTACGCGTACCCGCGCCCGCGCTGCTCCGGTACGACCCCGACGAACGCCGCGCACGGCCCGCTCGGGATCAGCCCCGGCACGTGCAGCCCGACCGTCTCGCCGTCGGGCGTGTACGCGACCCGCCACCACGCGCGCGGTGACGACATCCGCAGCAGGTGCTCCAGGTCCTCCCGCGCGGCCTCGTCCACGGCCGCCGCCGGGTCGGCGGCCGCCGCGAGGGCGTGCCGGGCGTGCGCGTCGAGGGTGCCGTGGGTGACGCGGCGCAGCACGTCCAGCACGGCGCCGTCGTCGGGTTCGGGCCGGAGGTCGAGCCGGGCGGGCAGTGCGGGCAGTCCGTCGGCGGTGGTCCACTCGTAGCGGAAGCGCTCGACCAGCGGCCGGTAACCGGCCGCCTCCGCCGCGCCGATCCGGGCCTCCGCCGCCAGGCGTGTGGCGGGCGCGTCGCGCCAGCCGGGCGGCAGCACCAGCTCGTACTCGACGCGGGGCGTCGCCTCGCGCAGCAGCCGTACGGCGGCGTCGTGCTCGCCGGGTGCGAAGTCGAACCAGTCGAGGAGGTGCGGTTCCGTGGCGCCGGGCGGCGCCCAGAATGCGGCGCGCGCGACCGTACGGCCGTCGCGGAGGGCGACCCAGGTCCAGTCGGGCCGGTACTCGCCGCCCTCGGCGACGGTGCCGTACGGGCGGCCGAGCAGCGCGCGGCCGACCAGGTGCTGGTCGTCGAGGGAGGCGTCGAGGGAGGTGAAGAGGGTGCGCGCGTCGGTCGCGGTGAGCGCGCGGACGACCGGATCGGTCATGGTGCGGGGTCCTTCCGGAAGGCGTGCGGGCGCTCCCGGTCAGGGGTGGGTGGACGCCCGGGGTACGGGGCGGGAGCGCGGAGGGGTGCTGCGGTGCATCGGGCTCTCGCCTCCTTCCGGTTCCGTCGCGGGCGTGGGAGCACCGTAACGGCCTCTCGGCGCGCGCGTCCACGGCGTTTCCGCGTACGGGCCCTGGTGCGGCCACGGCCACCGGCCCGCGCCGTACGGGCGGCACGCCGCGTACGCTCCGCTCGCGGCCCACCGGAACCGGAACGATACGGTTCGCTGTCTGTACCGGTCAGGACCGAACCGACCGGTGCGGCCCCGATGTTGACCGATCCCGGGCCCTCGCGCGGTCGGCAGCCTGGACAGGATTTCCCGGCCTACGGAGAATGAGCCGATGACCCCACTCGAACACCGTGCGCAGCCCCCGCGGGTGTCGGACGCCGACCGGGAGCGGGCGCTGGAGGTGCTGCGCGAGAGCGCGGTGGCGGGACGGGTCTCGCAGGACACGTTCCTGCGCAGGATGGAGGTGATCCTCCAGGCACACCAGTACGACGAGCTGGACGCGGCGGTCGGGGACCTGCACACGCGCAGGCGGGGTACGCGGCGGCTGTTCCAGGCGATCGGCGCGCTGTCGGCGTTCCCGGTGATGGTGCGCAGCGCGTGGCAGAAGGAACGGTTGCCCGAACTGCTGCTGCCGCAGCCCGGCCCGTACCCGCTGTCCATCGGGCGGGCGCCCGGCTCGATGCTGCGGCTCAACGACTTCTCCGTCTCCCGTCTGCACGCCCAGCTGCGCAGCACGGGCGACGGCTGGACCCTGCGCGACCTCGGGTCCAGCAACGGCACGTGGGTCAACGGGCGCCGGGTGACGGGCTCCGCCGTCGTGAAGCCGGGCGACGAGGTGCGCTTCGGGCAGGTCGGGTACCGGCTGACGGCACCCTGACCCGACCCGATCGCGCCCCCGTACGCCTGTTACGCGCCCGTACGCCCCTCAGTCCCGTACGAGCAGCGCCACCGGCCCGCCGTCCAGCAGCTTCGCCACCGCCACCGGACCGCCGCCGCCCACCACGCGGTCCGCGAGCAGGTCGCGCCAGCGCCCCTCGGGCAGCGGCAGCACGGTGTCCCGCCAGCCGCCCGCCTCGTGCAGCCGCCGCGCCAGCCGCGTGACGACGGGCACGACCGCGCCGGTGCGGACGAACGCCACGCAGTGCGCGGCGGCGTCGCCCGTGGCGCGCAGCGGCGCGTAGGAGGCGGTGTCGAGGAACAGGTCGGGGCGTTCGCGGCGCAGCAGCAGCGCCGTACGGGTCAGCCGCAGCTTCTCCCCGTCCTCCCCGTTCCCGTCCTCGGCGTCCTCACCGGGCCCCGTCCCCGTCCCCGGGACGCCCAACTCGCCCGGCGGGCGCCGGTTGTCGGGGTCGACGAGCGCCCGGTACGTGCGCTCCGTGCCCTGGTACAGGTCCGGCACCCCCGGCATCGTCAGCTGGAGCAGCGCCATGCCCAGCCGGTTGGCGCGGACGTACGGCCGCGCCTCGGCGGCCCACTGGGCCAGCGCGCGGCGGGCCGGGTCGCGCGGCCCCGCCGCCGCCAGGTCCGCCACCACGTCCGTGACGGTGTCCTCGTACGCCTCGTCCCGTGCCGTCCAGCTCGTCCGCAGCGCCGCCTCGCGCACCGCCTTGAGCAGCGCGCCCGTGAGCCTTTCCGCGTCCGGGGTGCCCAGCGCGAGCGCCGTCTGCCAGGCGGACCACACCAGGTGCGGGTCGGGCGCCGGGCCACCCCCGCGCGGGGGCGCTCCGGCGACGGCCGTCAGCAGCGCGCGCCACCGGGCGGGGCACTCGGTGAGCGCCGCGACGGCCGCGCGCGCGTCGGCGCTGCGCTTCGTGTCGTGCGTGGACAGCACGGTGGCGGTGGTCGGCCAGTCGCGCTGCACCCGCGCGCAGTACGCGTGGAACTCCTCCGGCGACACGTGCGGGCGGCCCGGGTCGCCGCCCACCTCGCACGCGGACAGCAGCGGCGTGTACCGGTAGAACGCCGTGTCCTCCACCGACTTCGCCCGCAGCGCCGACGCCACCTGCGCGAAGCGCGCCACGAAGTCGCGCGGCGCCGGCCCGTCGCCGAGCCGCCCCAGCGCCAGGTCCCGTACGACGTCCACCGCCTCGGCCTCCCGCGCGTCCCCGTACGCCGCCGTGACCGCCGCCCGCGCCCCCTCCGCCGCCGTCTCCAGCAGCCGCGTGTCCGTCTGACCGGCGGGCCCGCCCGCGGTGGCGTACGGGCGGTACACCGGCAGCCGTACGAGCACCTCGCGCAGCGCCGTACGGAGCACCGGCGGCGCGTGGTCGCGCAGCCCCAGCCCGGCGGCCTCCTCGCAGGCGCGTACGGCGGCGCGGGTGAGGCGGTCGGTCTCGGCGGCGAGGTCGCCGGTCAGCACCCGGTACGCGGCGCGCCGCACGGTGGCGGGCCAGTCGCCGCCACGGTCGGCGGGCGCGGCGGTGAAGTCCCGGTGCAGCGCGACGAGTTCGGCGTGCCCGAGCGGGTCGGTGAACAGGCCGTCGACGCGGTGCAGGGCGTCGTAGCCGGTGGTGCCGTCGACCGGCCAGCAGGCGGGCAGCGTCTCGTCGCGGGCGAGGATCTTCTCGACGACCGTCCACCGGCCGCCGGTCGCCGCGTGCAGGCGGCGCAGGTAGCCGGTGGGGTCGGCGAGCCCGTCCGGGTGGTCGACGCGCAACCCGTCCGCCACGCCCTCGCGGAGCAGCCGCAGCACGGTGGCGTGCGTCGCGTCGAAGACGTCCGGGTCCTCCACGCGCAGGCCGATCAGCTCCGAAACGGTGAAGAAGCGCCGGTAGTTCAGCTCGCTGCGGGCCAGCCGCCACCACGCCAGCCGGTAGTGCTGGGCGTCCAGCAGCTCCGGCAACGGCAGCCCGGCGGTGCCCTCCCGCAGCGGGAGGACGTGCGGCCCGTAGCGCAGCACGGGGCCGTCCCGGTCGGCGTCCCCACCGCCGTCCGCACCGCCGCCGTCCACGCGCAGCGCGTCCGTCTCCGCGCGCAGCGGCCCGCCCAGCACGGGCAGCAGCACCCGCCCACCGCCCGCCTCCCAGTCGACGTCGAACCAGCGCGCGTACGGTGACTCCGGTCCGTCCCGCAGCGTCTCCCACAGCGGCCGGTTGAGCCGTACGTCGGCGGGCACCGCCATGTGGTTCGGCACGATGTCCAGGACCAGCCCCAGCCCGTGCCGCCGCGCCGTGCCCGAGAGCGCGCGGAGGCCGCGCTCGCCGCCCAGTTCGGCGCGTACGGAGCCGTGGTCGGTGACGTCGTAGCCGTGCGCCGAGCCGGGCACGGCGGTCAGCACGGGGGAGAGGTGCAGATGTGACACGCCGAGCCGGGCGAGGCGCGGCACGGCCTCCTCGGCGGCGGCGAACGGGAACTCCGGCCGGAGCTGGAGCCGGTACGTGGCGGTCGGTGTCATACGCGCCTTCGTACCCCGGCCCGCGCGGCCGCCACGCGCGGCCACGCGCGCGGTGCGCGTCTTCCAGCCGTCCGGCGCCCCCGCGACGGGTCCGGTCCGTGGCCGGAACCGCCCGCACCGCACGCCACCGGACCCGCGCGCGCCCCCGTACGCGCCCCCTTCGCCGTACGGGCGCCGGGGGCGTGGGCGCCGCCGTCAGCCGGGCCGCTGGAGGACCACCAGGCTGCGGTCCGTCAGCGTCAGCCGGTCACCCGCGGCGACCTTGCGGCCGCCCCCGACCGGGACGGGCTCCTCCAGCGCCGTGTCCACGACGACCTGCCACCGCGGCCCGAGCCCGGCCGGGACGGTGAAGTCCAGCGGCGCGTGCCAGGCGTGGACCATCAGCAGGAACGAGTCGTCCGCAACGCGTTCCCCGCGCGGTCCCGGCTCGGAGATCGCGCTGCCGTTGAGGAACACCGTCAGCGACTTCGCCTGCGCCTCCTGCCAGTCCCGTTGCGTCATCGCCCCGCCCTGCGGTGTGAACCAGGCGATGTCCGACAGTTCGTCGTGCGTGCCCTCCACCGGTCGCCCGTGGAAGAAGCGCCGCCGCCGGAAGACGGGGTGCTCGCGGCGCAGCCGCACCATGGCGGTGACGAACGCGCACATGCCGTCCGGCTCGCCCACCTCCGGCCAGCGCACCCAGGACACCTCGCTGTCCTGGCAGTACGCGTTGTTGTTGCCGCCCTGCGTACGGCCGAACTCGTCGCCGTGGCTCAGCATCGGCACGCCCTGCGACAGCATCAGCGTGGCGAGGAAGTTGCGGGCCTGACGGCGCCGCAGCCGGAGCACCGCCGGGTCGTCGGTGGGGCCCTCGGCGCCGCAGTTCCAGGACCGGTTGTGGCTCTCGCCGTCGCGGTTCTGCTCGCCGTTCGTCTCGTTGTGCTTGCCGTCGTAGGAGACGAGGTCGTGCAGGGTGAAGCCGTCGTGGCAGGTGACGAAGTTGATGGAGGCGAGCGGGCGCCGCCCGTCGTCCTGGTAGAGGTCGGAGGAGCCGGTGAGCCGGTAGCCGAACTCGGCCAGCGTGCGCGGCTCGCCGCGCCACAGGTCCCGTACGGTGTCGCGGTAGCGGCCGTTCCACTCGGTCCACAGCGGTGGGAAGTTGCCCACCTGGTAGCCGCCCTCGCCCACGTCCCAGGGCTCCGCGATGAGCTTGACCTGGCTGACGACCGGGTCCTGCTGCACCAGGTCGAAGAACGACGACAGCCGGTCCACCTCGTGGAACTGCCGGGCCAGGGTGGCCGCCAGGTCGAAGCGGAAGCCGTCCACGTGCATCTCCGTCACCCAGTACCGCAGCGAGTCCATGATCAGCTGGAGCACGTGCGGGCTGCGCATCAGCAGGGAGTTGCCGGTGCCGGTGGTGTCCGTGTAGTAGCGCGGGTCGTCCGCGAGGCGGTAGTACGACGCGTTGTCCAGGCCGCGGAACGACAGCGTGGGTCCCAGGTGGTTGCCCTCGGCCGTGTGGTTGTAGACCACGTCGAGGATCACCTCGATCCCGGCCTCGTGCAGGGCCCGTACGGCCTGCTTGAACTCCAGCACCTGCTGGCCCCGGTCGCCCCAGGAGGCGTACGCGTTGTGCGGGGCGAAGTAGCCGAGGGTGTTGTAGCCCCAGTAGTTGGCCAGTCCGCTGTCCGCGAGCCGGTGGTCCGTCACGAACTGGTGCACCGGCATCAGTTCCAGCGCCGTCACCCCGAGCCGGGTCAGGTGGTCGATGACGGCGGGGTGCGCGAGCGCCGCGTACGTGCCGCGCAGTTCCCGCGGCAGCTCGGGGTGCAGCATCGTGAGGCCCTTCACGTGGGCCTCGTAGAGCACCGTGCGGTGGTAGTCGGTGCGCGGCAGCCGGTCGTTGCCCCAGTCGAAGTACGGGTTGACGACCACCGCGGAGACGGTGTGCGGCGCCGAGTCGAGGTCGTTGCGCCGCTCGGGCGCGTCGAAGCGGTAGCCGTAGACGGCCTCGTGCCAGTCGATGCGGCCGCTGACGGCCTTGGCGTACGGGTCGAGCAGCAGCTTGGCGCTGTTGCAGCGCCGCCCGCGCTCCGGCTCGTACGGGCCGTGCACGCGGAAGCCGTAGCGCTGGCCGGGCATCACCCCCGGCAGGTAGGCGTGACGGACGAAGGCGTCGGACTCGCGCAGCTCGACGGCGGTCTCGGAGCCGTCCTCGTGCAGCAGGCACAGCTCGACGCGGTCGGCGGCCTCGGAGAAGACGGCGAAGTTCGTGCCCGCGCCGTCGTAGGTGGCGCCAAGCGGATACGCGTGTCCCGGCCAGACCTGCATGCGAAGACTCTTCCACTGAGGAGGGTGGGGGCGCCGCGTACGCACGAGCGGGGTGCCGTACGCGGGGTGCGCGTCGCGCGCACCGTGCCGGACGAATGCGACGGAACGGTGCCTATCGTCCCATCGCCTTCGCTGCGCGGTGGATTCACCGCATCTCCCTTCGCTCACGCGGAACCCCGGTCCGCCTCGTCCCGTCCTGCTGGGTGGCCGCACAAGAGTATGCAGGCAAATAGGGCATAAAAGGAAACAAGGGGGAGTAAGTGCGCATAAGACTGCGTCGCCATCTGGGGAAGGTGGTGGCGGGCTCGGCGATCGCCGTGACCTGCACCGCCATGATGGTCGCGGTGACCCTCCCGGGCGGCGCCTCCGGCGACGACGGGAACGGGGGCGGCGGGGGGAACGGGCAGGACGGCGGGACCGCGTCGGCCGAACAGCACCCGGCGACCGTCGAGGAGGCGCCCGAGGAGGGTGAGAAGGGCACCGGGCGCGACCCGCTGACCGAGGACGAACGGGAGCGGGCCGCGAAGCTCGCCCTCGACCGCGACCTCCGCGAGCGCGGCGAGGGCGTCGAGGGGGACAAGGGCGCCCAGCCGCTCACCACCGACCTGGTCGAGCCCGAGCCGTCGGAGGTCGGCCGCGCGGACGCCCCGCGCCGAGCCGACGTGTCCTACTACGACTACGCCGACGACACGTTCGTCACCCGGACCGTCAACCTCGACACGGGGAAGGTCGAGCACGACGGCGCCCAGCGCGGCGTACAGCCACCGCCCACCCGGCCCGAGGCCCGCGAGGCCGCCGCGCTGCTGCTGGAGAGCCCGCGAGGGGCGGAACTGAAGCGCGACTACGAGCACGCCATGGGGAAGCCCCTCACCTCCGCCGGGCAGTTGGACGTCACCGGCTACGTCTACCGCGTCGACACGGAGAACGCGGGCGCCGACGGGATGCGCGAGTGCGGGAAGCACCGCTGCGTACGGCTGTTCACGCGGGCCGACGGCGGTCCGTGGATCGACACCCGCCGGTTCGTCGTCGACCTGAGCGCCCGCACCGTCGGCCGACTGGGCTGAACCCCCGGGCGCCTCCCGGGCCTTCACCGGCCGGACGCCGGAGCCGCGACGGCCACCCTCGGCCGCTCCCGACGGCTCCCGGGCGCCTCCGGCCGTACGGGGCGACTCCCGCCCCACCACCGTGACCTCTGTCAGGAGACCGCACCATGCGCGAACCGCGCGACCCGCAGCACCCGCCCACCCCGCGCCGCCGCCTCCGCCTCGGCCGCGCCGCCCGCAGCCGCACCGGCGCCGCCCTCGCGGCCACCGCGCTGCTCGGCGCCTCGCTCGCCGCCGCGGGGCCGGCGGGCGCGGCCCCGGCCGCGCCGGCGGCGGCGGCCGCCCCCGCCTGCAGCGAGGCGTACCGCATCGAGCAGAAGCTCGACGGCGGCACCACCTGGCGCATGTGCTGGCACTACGAGGGCTACTCCGGCCTGGTGCTCGACGACATCTCGTACCAGCCCGCGGGCGAGCCCGCCCCCATCAAGATCCTCACGTCCGCGAAGCTCGGCCAGATCCACGTGCCGTACGACGACGGGCAGGCCGAGTACGACGACCTCACCGGCGCCGGGTTCGCCCAGGGGCTGCTGAAGATGGACCCGGCCGAGTGCCCCGGCGGCAGCATCAAGACCGTCAGCGTGCCGGGCACCGGCGAGGAGCGGCCCCCGAAGGTCAAGGGCCTGTGCGCGACCACCCGGGCGCGCGGCCACGCGTACCGCATGACGGACCCCGAGAGCAGCAAGGTCTACCAGGCGCAGTCACGCGACCTGCTGGTCTACACGGTCAACCAGACCGGCTGGTACGAGTACATCACCGAGTGGCGGTTCGCCTCCGACGGCACCATCACCAGCCAGGTCGGCGCCACCGGCACCCTCGCCCCCGACGACTACGACGCGGGTGACGGCCGCGGCTGGCCCATCGGCAAGCGGTCCAGCGACTACGCCACCAGCCACGCGCACAACGTCTTCTGGCGGCTCAACTTCGGCCTGGACGGCTCCCCCAAGAGCCGCGTCGAGCAGTACGACTCGAAGACCACCACCCGCCCCGGCGGCACCCCCACCACGAAGACCACGCGCACGAAGGTCACCAAGGAACTGGCCGGGGACGCGGCGCCGCACCGCTGGTGGCGCGTGGTGAGCGAGGCGGGGCGCAACAAGGACGGCCACCCGCGCAGTTACGAGATCGTCCCCGGCCACACCGACAAGTACGCCGGACGTAGCTACACCAAGCACGACGTCTACTTCACCGACTACCGGAAGTGCGAACAGTTCGCCAGCCACAACGTCCGCGACTGCGGGCGCGGCGGCGGCAAGAGCGTCGACAAGTGGGTGAACGGGCAGACCCTCAAGCACCCCGTCACCTGGGTCAACATCGGCTTCCACCACATCGCCAGGGACGAGGACCAGGACCCCATGCCCGTGCACTGGCAGGGCTTCCAGCTCGCGCCGCGCGACGTGACCGCGATGAACCCGCTGACGCCGAAGGAGCTGTCCGGACACAACGGGCACCACACGCCCCAGGGTTAGCCGGAGAATTGGTGAGGACTCGACGGAGCCGGTCGCGCCGTCACCCGGGTGCAGTAGTCTTCCTTGATCGAACAACAGGGTCCTGGAAGGCGGTGCGCAGGTGGGCTCGGGAGGGCTTGAACTCCCTCCAGGTGAGGGCGACGACGGCGCGGCGGAAGCCGTCGAGGCGCCCTCCGGCGCGGTGTCACTGGCACGCCCCATGGAGATCGGCGCGGACCTGGACTGGGGCGCGGACGCGTGGACGGAGGTCCGCACCCGCGCGCAGCGGGCCGGACGCGCGTACATCTGGCTCAACCTCGTCGAACAGCGCCTGCGCGCGGTCGTCGCGGCCGTGCTGCGGCCGATATACGAGCCCGTGCACGGCGACGAGTGGGTCGTCGCCGCGGCCGGACCGGCCGGGCAGGAGTGGGTCCAACGGGCGGTCGCCGTCCGCGAGGTGAGCAGACGCAAGGGCTATCTGCTGGACCCCGCGGACGACACCGTCCTGTCGTTCCTGACCCTCCCGCAGCTGCGCGAGCTGATGGTGCAGCACTGGCCGTGCTTCGAGCCGTACTTCGACGAGCGGCGCGAGGTCGAACTCGCCCTGGACGAGCTGGAGGTGGCGCGCAGCGCCGTCGCCCGCAACCGCGCGCTGTCGGAGACGGTGCTGGCGCAGGCGGAACGCATGTCGTCCCGGCTGCTGGAGCTGCTGAGCACGCCCGGCAGCGCCGCCGCGCCGTCCGCGCGGCTGCCCGCCGACGCGCTGGAGCAGCTGGTCGGGGACCGCTTCGGGGACGTGGTGGGCGTGCACTCCGACCGGGTACGGCTCCAGCGGCAGCTGCCCGCCGAGGACCTGTTCGGCGGGGCGCGGCGGCTCGACGCGCTGGGCATCGGGCTCAACCTGCTGGTGCAGAACTACAGCGGTCGGCGGCTGGTCCGGCTGGCCGAGTCGGGCTGCCGGGTCCGGCTGCTGTTCCTCAACCCGGCCAGCTCCGCCGTACGCCGCCGGGAACGGGAACTGGGCCTGAAGAAAGGCGAGTTGAGCCGTTCCGTGGAGACGAACATCCTGCACATGCGGCGGGTGCGGGCGCGGCTGCGGGACCCCGCCGCGTTCGAGATCAACGTCTTCGACGAGACCCCGCGCTTCACCGCGTACCTGGTCGACGGCCACAGCCCGGACGCCCTCGCGGTCGTGCAGACGTACCTGCGGCGCGTACGGGGTATGGAGGCGCCGGTGTTCGTGCTGCGGGGCGGCGGCGGGCGGCGGCTCGTGCAGGGGCCGGGCGAGACGGGCGGCCCGGCGACCGGTACGGGCCTGCGGAGCCGGATGCCCGTCGAGGAGGAGCACGGCCTCTTCGACATGTACCGCGAGGAGTTCGAGTCGGTCTGGACCGACTCCCGGCCCGTGTCCTGAAGCGGCGGGCGCCACGGCCCGCGCGCCGCCCCGACCAGCCGCGCGGCGGGTTACGGTGGCCGGTACACGCAGTCCGTACGGCGTCCACGGCACGCTCGCGCGGACCGGCCGCCCGGCGGGTGGCCGCACGACGCTGGAGGTGTGCCGCCGACGATGCAGGGCCCGCACGCGTACGGACCGCTCCCGCCGGAGAACGGCCGGGGGCAGCAGGAGCCGGGTGAGCGGCGACCGGGGCGACCGGAGCCGGAGGACGTGCGGGAACGCGGGCCCGGGGGCGCGCGGGAGCCTGGGCGGGACCCGTTCTTCGACAACGCGAAGTACCTCGCCGTCGTCCTCGTCGCGTGCGCCCACTCCTGGGAGCCGTACCTGTCGGACAGCCGCGTGGCGACGGCGCTCTACCTGTTCGTCTACGCCTTCCACATGCCCGCGTTCATCGTCGTCTCCGGCCACTTCTCGCGCGGCTTCGACCTCGGCCCGCGCCGGGCGCGCCGCCTGCTCGCCGGGGTGCTCGCGCCGTACGTCGTCTTCGAGTGCGCGTACGCCCTCTTCCGCCGCTGGGCCCACGACGACCCGACGTACCCGGTCAGCCTGACCGACCCGTACTTCCTCGACTGGTTCCTCGTCGCGCTGTTCGTGTGGCGGCTCACCACCCCGGTGTGGCGGACGCTGCGGTGGCCGCTGCCCGTCGCGCTCGCGCTGGCCGTGCTGGCCGAGGTCACCCCGGACGTCGGCCCGGACCTGGACCTCCAGCGGGTGCTCCAGTTCCTGCCGTTCTTCGTGCTCGGACTGGTCCTGGAACCACGCCACTTCGCGCGCGTACGCCGTCCCGTGGTGCGTCGGGCCGCGGTGCCGGTGGCCGCGGCGGCGCTCGCGTGCGCGTACTGGGCCGCGCCCCGGATGAACCACGCGTGGCTCTACCACCGCGACAGCGGCCAGGAGTTGGGCGTCCCCGCGGCGTACGGCGCGGCGATGGCGCTCGGCCTGTTCTGCTGCTCGCTGGTGCTGACGGTGTGCTTCCTGGCGTGGGTGCCGGGGCGCCGTACGTGGTTCACGGTGCTGGGCGGGGGCACGCTGTACGGCTTCCTGCTGCACGGGTTCCTGGTGAAGGGCTCGCTCTGGTGGGGCTGGTACGACACGGGCTGGCCGCGGACGCCGTTCGGCATGGTCGTGGTGACGCTGGTGGCGGGGGCGGTGGTGACGGCGCTGTGCACGGCGCCCGTACGCCGGGCGTTCCGGTGCGTGGTGGAGCCGCGCGTGGACTGGCTGTTCCGGCCGGACCCGGTCGCGCAGGCGCGGCGGCGCGTGCGGGCCGGCGACGCCGAGGTGCCGACCGGCGGACGGGAACCGGCGGGGCGCGGGGCGGGCCGGGCGGGCTGACGGCGGGCTGGCGGGGGAGCGGTACGGGCGCGCGGGAGCGCGGACTTGGCCGTCGCCGCGCGCTCTGGCATCATGGCGGGCAAGCGGAGCGACGCTCCGCTAAACCCTACGGGGTGCGGCGCCGGACGGCAAGCACGGGGTGTGCGGGCGTACGGCGCGGGCGGACAGGTGGACGAGAGGGAGCGGTGCGGTGGGCGGCGGCGAGATCGAAGACGGCGACGGGGGCGCGGTCCGTACGCCCCGGCCCAAGCGGGCCGACGCCCGGCGCAACGAGGCGACGCTGCTCGACGCCGCCGCCGCGGTCTTCGTGACCTCCGGAGTGGAGGCGCCCGTACGGGACATCGCGGCCCGCGCCGGGGTCGGCATGGGCACGATCTACCGGCACTTCCCCACCCGCGCGGACCTCGTCATCGCCGTCTACCGGCACCAGATCGAGGCGTGCGCCGAGGCGGGCCCCGCGTTCCTCGCGAGCGCCGCCACCCCGCACGAGGCGCTGCGGCGCTGGATCGACCTGTTCGTCGACTTCCTCGTCACGAAGCACGGGCTGGCGACCGCGTTCCAGTCGGACAGCACGGGCTTCGACACGCTGCACGCGTACTTCCTCGACCGCCTCATGCCGGTCTGCGCGGAGCTGCTCGACGCGGCCGCCGCCGCCGGTGAGATCCGCGGCGACCTGGAGGCGTACGAGCTGATGCGCGCGGTCGGGAACCTCTGCGTGGGCGCCGACAGCGACGACCGCTACGACGCGCGCCGGATGGTCGTCCTCCTCGTCGACGGGCTCCGCCGCCAGGACTGACCGCGCCCGGCGCCGTCCCGGGCGCGCCCTCCTGCCTGAAGCATCTTTCGATTTGCCTAAAGTCTTTAGGTAACCCCATAATGCTTTCAGGTACGGAAGGGAGTACGCCATGGCACGCGCCGGACTGACCCCGGAACGGCTCACCCGGGCCGGGGCCGAGCTGGCCGACGAGACGGGTTTCGACCAGGTGACCGTCTCGGCGGTGGCCCGGCGGTTCGACGTCAAGGTCGCGAGCCTCTACTCGCACGTCAGAAGCTCGCAGGACCTGCGCACCCGGATCACCCTCCTCGCCCTGGAGGAGCTGGCCGACCGGTGCGCCGACGCCCTGGCCGGACGGTCCGGGCGGGACGCGCTGACCGCGTTCGCGCACGTCTACCGCGACTACGCCCGCGAGCACCCCGGCCGCTACGAGGCGGCCCGCGCCCGCCTCACCCCCGAGGAGGCCGCCGCGAGCGCCGGGGTCAGGCACGCGCGGATGACGCGCGCGATCCTGCGCGGCTACGACCTGGTGGAGCCCGAACAGACGCACGCCGTGCGGATGTTGGGCAGCGTCTTCCACGGCTACGTCAGCCTGGAGGCCGGGGGCGGCTTCAGCCACAGCGCCCCGGACTCGGACGAGAGCTGGGCCCGCGTCCTCGACGCCCTCGACGCCCTGCTGCGGCACTGGCCCACCGCGCCCTGACCGGGCCCCGCCCGCACCCGTACCGCACGTACCGCCCGCACCCGTGACGCCCGCACGGCACCACCCGTACCCCGGCCGGGGTAGCGGGGCGGTCCGTGCCGCCCCGAACAGCGCCCCCGCGAGACAGGTGGGAGACCACACCATGGACACCACGCACGACCTGACCACCACCCCCCTCACCACCGCGCTGGTACGCGGCGCCCTCGAACTGGAGCGCACGCCCCACGGCCTGCTCCCGCACCGGCTGCCCGCGCGCGCCCGCGCCCAGTGCGACGACGGCCAGTTGGCGATGGTCGAGTCCCAGCCCTCCGGCGTACGGGTCGCCTTCCGCACCCGCGCGACCGTCGTCGAGCTGGACACCCTGCCCACCAAGCGCGTCTACCCGGGCCTGCCCCCGCGCCCGGAGGGCCGCTACGAACTGCACGTCGACGGCCGCCCGTTCGACCGCGTCACCGCGCACGGCGGCAACACCCTGACGATCGACATGGCCGCCGGCAGCAGCGCGTACGCGGCGGGCTCCGCCGTCACGCTCCGGTTCGACGGGCTGCCCGGGGGCGGGGACGCGAAGGACGTCGAACTCTGGCTGCCGCACAACGAGACGACCGAACTCGTCGCCCTGCGCACCGACGCGCCCGTCGCGCCCCTGCCCGACCGGGGGCGCAAGGTGTGGCTGCACCACGGCAGTTCGATCAGTCAGGGCTCCAACGCCGTGGACCCCACCGGGATCTGGCCCGTGGTCGCGGCCCGGCTCGGCGGCGCGGAGCTGGTCAACCTCGGCTTCGGCGGCAGCGCGCTGCTCGACCCGTTCACCGCGCGTACCCTGCGGGACACCCCGGCCGACCTGGTCAGCGTCAAGATCGGCATCAACGTCGTCAACGCCGACCTGATGCGGCTGCGCGCCTTCGGCCCCGCCGTGCACGGCTTCCTCGACACCGTCCGCGAGGGCCACCCGGACGTGCCGCTGCTCGTCGTCTCCCCGCTGCACTGCCCGGTGCACGAGGACACCCCCGGTCCCTGCGCGTTCGACACGGACGCGCTGGCCGAGGGGCGGGTCGCCTTCCGCGCCACCGGCGATCCGGCCGAACGGGCCGCGGGCAAGCTGACGTTGGGCGTCGTACGGGAGGAGCTGGCACGCGTCGTCGGGCAACGCGCGGCGGACGACCCGCACCTGCACCTGCTGGACGGCGAACGCCTCTACGGCCCGGCCGACTTCGCGGAACTGCCGCTCCCCGACGCCCTGCACCCCGACGCCGCCGCCCACCGCCGTATCGGCGAGCGCTTCGCGGCGTACGCGTTCGCGGCGGACGGCCCGTTCGGCGGCGCCGACCGAGCCGTGGCCGACCGGGCGGGCTGAGCCGTACGGGCCGTGCCGGGCCCCCGTACGGACGGGTGCGGGGCCGGACCCACCCCCGTGGAGTCCGGCCCCGCGCCCGGCGGTCGGCCCGCGTCACGCGCCGCGCCGCGCCCGCCCGTTCACACCCGTACGGCGGGCCCGTCCGCGCCCCGGTCCGCGACCGGAGGGGTGTCCCGCGCGGCGGGCACGGCCTCGTCGTGCGTCAGGTCGGGGAGCCAGTCCAGCCACCGCGGCAGGTACCAGTTGCGCTCGCCGAGCAGCACCATCACGGCGGGCAGCAGCACCCCGCGGATGACCGTCGCGTCGATGAGGACGGCGGCGGCCAGGCCCACGCCCATCTGCTTCATGCTCTGCATGGACAGCGTCCCGAAGATCGCGAAGACCGCGACCATGATGACGGCGGCGCTGGTGACGACACCGGCCGTGGTGATCACCCCGTGCCGTACGGCGTCCGCCGTGTCCCGTCCGGCCGTACGGGCCTCGCGGACACGGGAGACCACGAACACGTGGTAGTCCATGCTCAGCCCGAAGAGGATCACGAAGAGGAACAGCGGCAGCCAGGAGATGATCGCCCCGATGCCCTCCGCGCCGACCAGCCCGGCGCCCCAGCCGTGTTGGAAGACGACCGTGAGGATGCCGTAGGCCGCGCCGACCGACAGCAGGTTCAGCACGATCGACGTGACCGCGATGGTCAGCGAGCGGAACGACAGCAGCATCAGCGCGAAGGCGAAGAGGACGACGAAGGCGAAGACCGGCGCGACGGCGCCCACCAGTCGGTCGTTGAAGTCCTTCGAGGCGGCGACCGACCCGCCGATGGGCGCCTCCACGCCGTCCACCCGCCCCAGGGTGGCCGGGCGCACCTCGTCGCGCAGGACGGCGAGGCTGCGCTCCGCCTTCGCCTGGTCGGACCCGCCGACCAGCGGGACCTCGATGGTGGCGACGTTCTCCCGCTCGTGCGTGACGACCTCCACCGGGCCCCGCGACGCGCCCTCGCTGACCGCGCGGGCGCGGAAGTCCGCCAGGGCGGCGCGTACGGGCGGGGCGTCGATGTCGTCGGCCCGCACCACCACGCGTGCCGGGTCGGAGCCGCCCGGGAACGCGGCGTCGACCCGCTCGTACGTCCCCACGATCGGCAGCGAGTCACCGAACTCCTGGTCCAGCGTGAGGTTCGCGGTGTTCATGCCGACCGCCGGTACGGCGACCGCCGCGAGCACGCCCGCCGCCAGTACGACGGCCGTACGCGGGCGGCGCAGCACCCGGTCCAGTACGGCGCGCCACACGCGGCTCTCCCCGCTCCCGCCCGCCGGGCCGCGCTTGAGCCGCGCCAGGAACGGCACCCGGCCCTTCTCGACGCGCTCCCCGAGCAGCGACAGCAGCGCGGGCAGCACCGTCACGGAGCCCACCATGGCGACGGCGACGACCATCAGCGACGCCAGGCCCATCCCCTCGAACTCCGCGAGGCCGGTGAACAGCATGCCGCTCATCGCCACGATCACCGTCACACCGGAGATCAGCACGGCCCGCCCCGAGGTGGCGGCGGCGATGTCCAGCGCGGTGCGCGCGTCCCGGCCGCGGGCCCGCTCCTCCCGTTCGCGGCGCAGGTAGAAGAGGCAGTAGTCGACGCCGACGGCCAGACCGACCAGCAGCATCACGGAGTTGGCGGTCTCCGTCATCGGCTGGAACCGGCTGGCGACCCCCATCAGCCCCATCGTGGCCATGATCGCGGTGAGGGCCAGCAGCACCGGCAGCAGCGCGGCGACCAGCGCGCCGAACGCGATCAGCAGGATGCCGAACGCGACGGGCACCGCCGAGAACTCGGCCTGCCGGAAGTCCGCGCCGAAGGCGTCGTCGAACGTCTTGTTCATGCTCGCGTCGCCGATCTCCTCGATCCGCAGCGTGCCCTCGTGGTCCTCCCGCACGTCCCGCACGGCGTCCAGCACCGGCTGCACGCGGTCGCCCGCCGTCTCCGGATCGCCGCGCATGTCGAAGTGGACGAGCGCGCTGCGCCCGTCCGCCGAGACCGTGCCCGTCTCGTACGGGGAGGTCGGCGCCGTCGTCTCGCCGGTCTCCCGTACCGCCGCGACCACCTGCTCGACGGCACGGCGGAACTCGGCGGACGTGGCCTTCGGCCCGTCCGGCCCGGACTGCACGAGCACCGACTCACCGGCCGGTTCCTCCAGCCCGGCGTCCTCCACGACGCGCATCGTGTCGCCGGTCTCGGTGCCCGGCAGCTGCTCGCTGCCGCTCAGCTCCCGGGTGCCGCTCGCGGCACCGGCGGCCATCGCCAGCACCACGAACAGCACCCAGATCCCCACGGCGGCCAGCCGGTGCCGGACGCTCCAACTCCCGGCTCTGGCGGCGATCCCGCGTTTCCCGTCCACAGCTGTGCCCCCTCGCACGCGGTGGCCGCCGACTGCCGCCACCCCCGCACAAGACGCTAGGACCGGGGGCCGCCGGGCTCCATCCTGCTGTCCGGTGAGCCGGGGGGCAGCCCGCTACACCCTTCGAAGGGAGCGGACCCTACCTGGGTACGTGAGGTGCCCCTTACACGTACCTTCCCGTGGGCACACGCCGTGTCAGAACAACCGCATAGGGTGCGAGGATGACTACTTACGCGGCATTACTGCGCGGGATCAACGTGGGTGGCCACAGGAAGATCCCGATGGCGGAGCTGAGGGACCTGATGAAGGCCCTGGGCTGGACCGACGTACGTACCTACCTCCAGAGCGGCAACGCGGTGTTCACCACGCCCGGACCGGACTGCGGCCCCGGCGGGGGCGACGGCGGGCGGGAGGAGCCGCCCCGGTCGCGGCTGGAGCGCGCCATCGCAGGGCACTTCGGGTTCGAGGTGCCCTGCCTGGTGCGTACGCACGAGGAGTTGCGCGCGACCGCGGACGCCTGCCCGTACCCGGCGGCCGAGTTGGACCCGGCGAAGCTGCTCGTCCTCTTCCTCGACGGGACGCCCGACCCGGCGCACTTCGCGTCGGTCGACCCCGGGACGTACGCCCCGGACACGTTCGCGCACATCGGTGACGCGGTGTACTGCTACTTCCCCGACGGCATGGGACGCAGCAAGCTCGCCGACGCGCTGGGCGCGGTCCGCCCGCAGCTCACGGCGACGGGGCGGAACTGGCGCACGGTCACCAAGCTGATCGAGCTGACGGCGTGAACGGCCGGGGCGGCACCGGCCGTTCGGGCGGCGGCGCGCGTTGCGCCGAGAGCGATTCCGCTGTCGGCGTGCGGGACCCCCACGGGCCGTGCCCGTGGGGCAGGCTCGCCCCATGAGACTTCTGGTGCTGGGCGGGACGGAGTTCGTGGGCCGCGCCGTGGTGGAGGAAGCGCTGGCGCGCGGGTGGGCGGTGACGGTCCTCAACCGCGGCCGCCACCCCGTGCCGGACGGCGTGACGGCGCTGCGCGGCGACCGTACGGGCGGCGCCGCCGGGCTCGCCGCGCTGCGCGGGGCCTCGGAGGCGGACGGGGGCGGCTGGGACGCCGTCGTCGACACCTGGTCCGGCGCCCCCTCGGCGGTACGGGACGCGGCGGGACTGCTGGCCGGGCACGCCGAGCGGTACGCGTACGTGTCGAGCTGCTCCGTGTACCCGCTGCCGGGCCCGCCCGGCCAGGACGAGGCCGCAGCGGTGGTGGCCGCCTCGCCCGACGCGGCCGCCACCGACTACGCCGCCGACAAGCGCGGCGGCGAACTGGCCGCGCTCGCCGCCTTCGGCGCGGACCGCGCCCTGCTCGTGCGGGCCGGGCTGATCCTCGGCCCGTACGAGAACATCGGCCGCCTGCCCTGGTGGCTCACCCGCGTCGCGCGCGGCGGCGACGTGCTCGCGCCGGGGCCGCGCGACCTCGGCCTCCAGTACGTGGACGCGCGGGACCTCGCCGCCTGGACGCTGGACGCCCTGGCGGCGGGGCGGAGCGGCCCGTACAACCTGGTCGGCCCGCCAGGGGTGACGACGACGGGCGCGCTCCTCGACGCCTGCGTCGCCGCCACCGGCTCCGGCGCGCGGCTGTGCTGGACGGAGCCGCACGTGATCGAGGCGGCGGGCGTCGAGCCGTGGACGGAGCTGCCGGTGTGGCTGCCGCCGGGGCCGCTGTACGACTCGTTGCACCGGCTGGACGTGTCGAAGGCGCTGACGGCGGGCCTGCGGTGCCGTCCGGTGGCGGAGACCGTACGGGACACCTGGCGGTGGCTGGAGGGGCTCGGCGGCGCGGCGCCGCAGCGGCCCGACCGGCCCGCGCCGGGCCTGGACCCGGAGCGGGAGGCGGCGGTGCTGGCGGCGCGCTGAGCGGGCGCACGGGGGCGCCGTGCGGTGCGAGCGGGCTGACCGGGGGCTCTACGCGGGCCGCGCGTACGGCCGTTCGGCCGCCGACGCCTGCCCGTGCCGCAGCAGCACCAGCCGGGCCAGCTCCGGGGCCGCGCCGAGGACCGGCGCCAGCAGGTCGGCGCCGCCCTCCCGCGCGCCCTCCGCGATCCGGTCCGGCAGCCGCCCCGGCGCGATGACGTACGGCGCGACGACCACCCGCGCGGCGCCCGCCGCCCGGAGCGCGCGCACCGCGTCGGCCGTACCGGGCGGTGAGGCGGAGGCGAACGCGGGTCGCACGGCGCACCAACCAGCGGTACGCCGCCACTCCCGCGCGACGTCGGCGATCACCGCGTTCGCCTCCGGGTCCGAGGAGCCCGCCGAGGCCAGGACGACCCCGGTCGAGCCGTTGCGGTGGCGGCCCCCACCGGGGGTGGCGCCCGCCGGGTCCGCCTCGCGCAGCCGCCGCTCCAACGCCCGTACGAGCAGCGGGTGCGGGCCCAGCACCGGCGCCTGCCGCACCTCCGGCAGCGGCAGCCGCGCCGCCGACTCCCGCAGCACGGACGGGAGATCGGACTTGGCGTGGAACGCGCGCGTCAGCAGCAGCGGCAGCGCCACCACGTCCCGTACGCCCTCCGCCGCCAGCCGTTCCAGCGCCCGCGGCACGCTCGGCGCGCAGAAGTCGAGGTACGCGACCTCGACCCGCAGCCCCGGCCGCTCCGCCCGCACCCGCGCGCACAGCGCCGTCACCGTCGCGGCGTGCCGCGGGTCGCGGCTGCCGTGCGCGACGACCAGCAGGGCCGGGGCGGCGGACGGGCTGTGCACGGGCGGTCTCCTCCGGTGTCGGGTGGTGGTCGGGTTCTGGTCGCGGCAGTGGGCCTAGAAGTCCCAGCCCTCGTCGTCCGCCGCGGCCTCCGCCTCCTTGACGTCCCGCGCCGCCTCCGCGAAGGCGTCACCGGCCATCCCCGCCGTCAGCGTGGTGCCGTCGGCCGGGTCGATCAGCAGGAACGAGCCGGTGCGGCGCGAGTCGGCGTACGCGTCGATGGGCAGCGCCTCCGCCGTACGCAGCACCACGCGCCCGATGTCGTTCGCCACCAGCTCGCCCGGCACCGGGTGCTGCGACAGGTCGTCCAGCGTCAGCCGCGACGGGATGTCCTTCACGATCGCCTTCACCGTGCGCGTCGCGTGCTTCAACAGCACCCGGTCGCCCGGCTTCAGCGGCCGGTCCGCGACATGGCACACGGTCGCCGTCTGGTCCTGGCTCGGCCGTACGGACGCCTGCGCCGGGGCGATCAGGTCGCCGCGCGAGATGTCCAGGTCGTCCGCGAGCCGCAACGTCACCGACTGCGGGGCCCAGGCCACGTCCACGGACTGGCCGAGCGCGTCGATGCCCTCGACGGTGCTCGTACGGCCCGAGGGGAGCACCGTGATCCGGTCGCCCGTACGGAACACGCCGGAGGCGATCTGACCCGCGTAGCCGCGGTAGTCGGGCAGCTCCGGCGTCTGCGGCCGGATCACGTACTGCACCGGGAAACGGGCCGGGTCGCCGGACGGGTCGTGGGACACCGGGACGGTCTCCAGGTGCTCCAGGACGGTGGGCCCGCCGTACCAGTCCATCCGCGCCGACGCCGTCACCACGTTGTCGCCCTGGAGGGCGGAGATGGGGATGGCGGTGATCTCCGGGACGCCCAACTCGCCCGCGTACCGCGTGAACTCCGCCGCGATGGCGGCGAAGACGCCCTCCCGGTAGTCGACGAGGTCCATCTTGTTGACGGCCAGGACGACGTGCGGGACGCGCAGCAGCGCGGCGACGGCCGCGTGGCGGCGGGTCTGCTCCACGACGCCGTTACGGGCGTCGACGAGGACGACGGCCAGCTCCGCCGTGGAGGCACCGGTGACCATGTTGCGCGTGTACTGCACGTGGCCGGGAGTGTCCGCGAGGATGAAGCGGCGCCGGGGAGTGGCGAAGTAGCGGTAGGCGACGTCGATGGTGATGCCCTGCTCCCGCTCGGCGCGCAGGCCGTCGGTGAGCAGCGCGAGGTCCGGCGCGTCCTGGCCCCGGTCCAACGACGCCCGCTCCACCGCCTCCAACTGGTCCGTGAGCACGGACTTGGAGTCGTGCAGCAGTCGCCCGACCAGGGTGGACTTGCCGTCGTCCACCGATCCGGCGGTGGCGAAACGCAGCAGCGAGGTCGCGGCCAGCGCGGCGTCGCCCGTGTCGATGGTGCTCGTACCCGTGGAACTCATGGTCAGAAGTACCCCTCGCGTTTCCGGTCTTCCATGGCGGCTTCGGAGAGTTTGTCATCCGCTCGGGTGGCGCCGCGTTCGGTGAGGCGGGAGGCGGTGATCTCGGTGATGACCTTGTCGATGGTGTCGGCGTGGGAGTCGACGGCTCCGGTGCAGGACATGTCGCCGACGGTGCGGTAGCGGACGTGGCGTGTCTGGAGGGTTTCGTGGTCGTGGGGGCCACCCCAGTCGCCGGGGGCGAGCCACATGCCGTGGCGGTGGAAGACCTGGCGGGTGTGGGCGTAGTAGATGGTGGGGAGTTCGATCTTCTCGTGGGCGATGTACTGCCAGACGTCGAGTTCGGTCCAGTTGGAGAGGGGGAAGACGCGGACGTGTTCGCCGGGGGAGTGGCGGCCGTTGTAGAGCTGCCAGAGTTCGGGGCGTTGGCGTCGGGGGTTCCAGGTGCCGAATTCGTCGCGGAGGGAGAAGACGCGTTCTTTGGCGCGGGCTTTCTCCTCGTCGCGGCGTCCGCCGCCGAAGACGGCGTCGAAGCGGTGGGTGGTGATGGTGTCGAGGAGGGGGAGGGTTTGGAGGGGGTTGCGGGTGCCGTCGGGGCGTTCGCGGAGGCGTCCGTCGTCGATGTAGTCCTGGACGTGGGCGATGTGGAGGCGGAGGTTGTGGTGGGCGGCTTGGTGGTCGCGGTGGTGGAGGACTTCGGGGAAGTTGTGTCCGGTGTCGACGTGGAGGAGGGAGAAGGGCAGGGGTGCGGGGGCGAAGGCCTTGAGGGCGAGGTGGAGCATGACGATGGAGTCCTTGCCTCCGGAGTAGAGGATCACGGGGCGTTCGAACTCGCCCGCGACCTCCCGGAAGATGTGGACCGCCTCCGACTCCAACACCTCCAGATGCGACAACCCGTACGGGCTGCCCGTCTCCCCCGCCCGTACGGTCGCGGTCGTCATGCGCGTCCCCTTCATCCGCTGCTCCCCATGTCCCTGCTGCGTCCTCCCGCCGCGGCCCCGGGGGCCGCCCGCTCCCACGCGCGTCCTCAGAGGTGCAGCCCGCACTCGTTCTTGCCGAAGCCCGCCCAGCGCCCCGCGCGCGCGTCCTCGCCGTCCCGTACGCGACGGGTGCACGGCGCGCAGCCGATCGAGGCGTAACCGTCGGACAGCAGCGGGTTGGTGAGGACGCCGTGCTCCGCGACGTACGCGTCCACGTCGGCCTGCGTCCAGCGCGCGATCGGCGCGATCTTCACCTTCTGCCGCCGCTCGTCCCAGCCGACGACCGGGGTGAGGGAACGGGCCGGGGACTCGTCACGGCGCAGTCCGGTGGCCCAGGCGTCGTACGCCCCCAGGCCCTCCTCCAGCGGCTCGACCTTGCGCATGGCGCAGCACAGGTCCGGGTTGCGTCCGTGCAGCCGGGGCCCGTACTGCGCGTCCTGCTCGGCCACGCTCTGCCGCGGGGTCAGGGTGATCACCTCGACGTCCATCACCGCTGCCACCGCGTCCCGGGTGCCGATGGTCTCCGGGAAGTGGTAGCCGGTGTCGAGGAACAGCACGTGGACGCCGGGCAGCGCGCGCGAGGCCAGGTGCGCGACCACCGCGTCCTCCATGGACGAGGTGACGCAGAAGCGCTTACCGAACGTGTCCGCCGCCCAGCGCAGCACCTCCGACGCGGGCGCGTCCTCCAACTCCCGGCCCGCCGCGAGGGCGAGCCGACGGTGGTGCGCGGCGGATGTCTCCTGGGATTCCTGAACGGTCGTCATGGGGTGGTGCCCCCTTCGCTGCCGGGTGCCTCGCGCCGCAGGCCCTTGGCCAGCAGCCCGAGGAAGGAGAGGGTGAACGCGCGGTTGCAGGACGCGCACTCCCACGGGGAGCCGCCCCGCGGGGCCTCCGCCTCGGAGGGACGCAGGTCCTCGTCACCGCAGTACGGGCAGTAGAACGGCGCGGCGCGCTCGGTCACTTGAGCGCCCCTTCGTCCGCGCGTGCCGCCCACTGCGCGAACCGTTCGCCGTCCGTGCGCTGTTCCTGGAAGGCGCGCAGCACGCGCTCGACGTAGTCGGGGAGTTCGTCGGCGGTGACCTTCAGGCCGCGGACCTTGCGGCCGAAGCCGGGCTCCATGCCGAGGGAGCCGCCCAGGTGCACCTGGTAGCCCTCGACCTGCTCGCCGGAGCCGTCGGTGACCAACTGCCCCTTGAGGCCGATGTCCGCGACCTGGATACGGGCGCAGGAGTTGGGGCAGCCGTTGACGTTGATGGTGACCGGCTCGTCGAACTCCGGGAGCCGCTGCTCCAGTTCGTCGATCAGGTCCATGCCGCGCTGCTTGGTCTCGACGATCGCCAGCTTGCAGAACTCCAGCCCGGTGCAGGCCATCGTGCCCCGCCGGAAGGCGGACGGCGCGCTGCTCAGACCGAGCGCCGACAGGCCCTCGCGCAGCGACGCGACCTCCTCCTCCGGGACGTCGAGGACCAGCATCTTCTGCTCGACGGTCGTACGGACCCGCCCGGAGCCGTGCGCCTCGGCCAGGTCCGCGATCTTGCCGAGCGTCGCACCGTCCACGCGGCCCACGCGCGGCGCGAAGCCCACGTAGAACCGGCCGTCGCGCTGCTCGTGCACGCCCACGTGGTCCCGCCAGCGCTGGAGCGGCTGGTCGGGGGCGGGGCCGTCGTCGAGCGTACGGAGCAGGTACTCGCTCTCCAGCACCCGCCGGAACTTCTCCGGGCCCCAGTCCGCCACCAGGAACTTCAGCCGGGCGCGGGTGCGCAGCCGCCGGTAGCCGTAGTCGCGGAAGATCGAGACGACGCCCTCGTGGACGTCGGCCACGTCCTCCAACGGCACCCAGGCGCCCAGCCGTACGCCGATCTTCGGGTTCGTCGACAGGCCGCCGCCGACCCACACGTCGAACCCCGGGCCCAGCTCGGGGTGTTCGACGCCGACGAACGCCACGTCGTTGATCTCGTGCGCCACGTCCAGCAGCGGCGAACCGGAGACGGCCGTCTTGAACTTCCGCGGCAGGTTCGAGTACGCCTTGTTGCCGACGATCCGGCGGGTGATCTCGTCGACGGCGGGCGTGCCGTCGATGATCTCGTCCTTGGCGATACCGGCCACCGGCGAGCCGAGGACGACGCGCGGGGTGTCGCCGCACGCCTCGGTCGTGGACAGGCCGACGCCCTCCAGCCGCCGCCAGATCTCCGGCACGTCCTCGATCCGGATCCAGTGGAACTGCACGTTCTGCCGGTTGGTGATGTCGGCCGTCCCGCGCGCGAACTCCTGCGAGATCTCCCCGATCACCCGCAGTTGACGCGTCGTGAGCGCGCCGCCGTCGATCCGTACGCGCATCATGAAGAACTCGTCGTCCAGCTCCTCCGGCTCCAGCACGGCCGTCTTGCCGCCGCTGATCCCGGGCTTGCGCTGGGTGTAGAGGCCCCACCACCGCATCCGGCCGCGCAGGTCGGCGCCGTCGATCGAGTCGAAATCGCCGTGTGCGTAGATCGTCTCGATGCGTGTCCGTACGTTGAGACCGTCGTCGTCCTTCTTGGTCTGCTCGTTGCCGTTGAGCGGGGTGAAGTGCCCGGCGGCCCACTGGCCCTCACCGCGGTGGCGGCTCACCTTGCGGCGGGGCCGTTCGGCGGCGGGAGTCTGGGGGGAGTCGGCCATGGCGGATACGTCCTTCGGCTCCGGGACTGACGGTGGCGGGAGAGCTGCCGCTCCGGGCCGCGAGGTACGGACGGCGGGGTGGCCGAGGCCGTACCAGGGCAGCACGCGTGACCTGCGGACACATGACGCACGGGGGCGACGCGGGCAGGGGCGCGACAGGTTCTCGGAAGAGCACGGGCCCACACCGATGGGGGCGGCTCAGGGGGACGGCGGTGCTGGGACTGTCAGCCCGCCGGACACATCGCGCTGGACATGCGTCCGAGGTCGACGTGGCGTCGACTCACCAGGGCGATTCCAGCTCGGGACATGGGTGAAAGCCTGACACGGTGCTCCGTGGCCAGTCCACCACAATCCATCATATGGACATCTCGGTCCCGTATGCCGGGATGGTGCCGGAGTGGTACGCCGCCGACCTCGGGCTTCGTGCTCCGGGCTTCGTGCTCCGGCGCCGCGTCAGTACGCCCCGGGCCACGGACCGGGCGGCGCGGTCGAGGGCTCCTCGGCCGTGGTGGTGGCGTGGAGCCGGAAGCCGCGCCGCCGGTAGTTCGCCAGCGCGTGCGGCCCGTCCTTGCTGCACGTGTGCACCCACACCCGGCCCGTCGCCGTACGGCCGTCCCACCGCGTGGCCAGGTCCCAGGCGCGCGCCGTGCCGTACGACAGCAGGTGCGCGCCGACGCGGCGGCCGCGGAAGGCGGGGAGCAGGCCGAAGTAGCTGATCTCGACCGCTCCGTCGACCGCGCCGGCACCCGCGTCCCCGTCCCCGTTCCCGTCCGCGCCGTCGCCCGAGCCGTCCAGTTCGATGAACCCGGCGGGCGTCCCGCGGTCGTACGCCACCCACGTCTCGACGCCGGGCCGTTCCAGGAAGGCGCGCCACCGCGCGTGGTCCCAGCCGAGCCGGTCCGTCCAGGTGACGTCGCCGCCGACGGCCGTGTAGAGGAACCGGCTGAACTCCGGGCTGGGCACCTCGGCGCGGATGATCCGTATGGCGGACAGGGTGTCCGGGATGTGGGCGGGTACGAGATCCGCCGGGGACCGCTGCTCCAGCCACCACGTGGTGACGCCGACCGTCGACATGGCGGCAGTGTAGGACTCCCGCCCGGCGGCCCGGCGCGGACCGTACGACCGCGCGCGCGTGCCCGCTTCCCGTGCCCCGCGTGCCCGAGTGCTGCGAGGGTCCCCGGACGCGTTGACTTCGGGAAACGGGCCTGCTGAACTCGGCGGGGACCTCTGTGCCCGCGCCCGTACGGGCCCCTGTCCGCACCCCGGACCACGTGTCCGCCGGGCCGTCCGCGGCACCACCGCGGCACCTGGACCACCGCACCACCGCACGACCCGCACCACCGCACCGACGCCCGCAGCTGAAAGGCCGCCATGACCGCTCCCTCCGCCGCCCCCGTCGCCGTGCTCGGTGAATGCGTGGCCGACGCCTTCGTCACCCCGGCGCCCGCGAGCACGCCCCCGGGTACGGCCGCCCTGGGACTCGAAGCGCTGCCAGGCGGCGGTCCGGCGAACACGGCCGTGGCCCTCTCCCGGCTCGGCACCCCCACGCGCTTCCTCGCGCGCCTCTCCGCCGACGTCTTCGGCCGCCTCTTCCGCGAGCACCTCGACAAGTCGGGCGTCGACCTCGGCGCGACGGTCACCGCCCGCGAGTCCAGCACCCTGGCCGTGGCCGACCTCGACGACGAGGGCCGCGCGGACTACTCCTTCTACGCCGAGGGCGCCGCCGACTGGCAGTGGACCCCCGAGGAGCTGGCCGAGGCCGCCCGCGCACCGGTCTCCTGCCTGCACACCGGCTCGCTGGCGCTCGTCCGCCCGCCCGGCGGCGCGCACGTCGAGGACCTGCTCGCGGACGTACGGCAGCGGGCCACCGTCTCCCTCGACCCGAACGTGCGCCCCCTGCTCGTCGACCCCGCCGACTACCGCGCGCGCCTCCCGCACTGGTGCGCCGCCGCCGACATCCTGCGCCTGTCGGACGACGACCTCGCCCACCTCCGTCCCGGTGAGACGCCCGAGGCCGCCGCCGACTTCTTCCACGGCCACGGGACGCGGCTCGTCGTGATCACCCTCGGTGCCGAGGGCGTGTTCGCCTCCCTCGACGGGAAGCGGCTGCGCGTACCGGCGCCGCGCGTCGACGTGGTGGACACGGTCGGCGCGGGCGACTCGTTCATGGCGGGCTTCCTGCACGCGCTGCACCGCGACGGCGTCCTCGGCGGCCGCCTCGACGGGCTCGGCACGGACGGGGTGGAGGCCGCGCTGGCCCTCGGTACGCGGGTGGCGGCGGCCGTCTGCGCCGTACGCGGCGCCAACCCGCCCTGGCAGCACGAACTGGAGGCGTGACCAGCGCCCGCCGTCCCGCCCCGTCACCCGTCCTCGCCCCCCGCCCCGTCCTCCGGGGCGGGGGGTGCGTGGCGTACGGGTGCGCCCGTGGCGGCTAGTTTGGGGAAGTGCGAGCAGCCCACGAATCCCCCGAGCAACCGTCCGGCGCGGTCCCGGCACCCCCACCGCCGGGAAAGCGCTCCTCGGACGCCCTGCGCCGGGCCCGCGCCGTCTACCGGAACGTGCCCAAACGCAAACTCGCGTGGCTGCTGCTCAAGGACACCGTCAACTCCTGCCTGGAGCACCGGGTGGTGGGGCTGGCCGCCGAGGCGGCCTTCTTCACGCTGATCTCCATCCCGCCGCTGCTGCTCGGCATGGTCGGGATGCTCGGCTACCTCGACGCCTGGTTCGGTCTCGACACGATCGACTCGATCCGGCGCAACTTCCTCGACGCCGCGCAGGCCGTCCTCTCCGACCGGGGCGTCGACGAGATCGCCCGCCCGCTCATCGACGACGTGACCGAGGGCGGACGGCCCGACGTGATCTCGCTCGGCTTCGCCCTCGCCCTGTGGTCCGGGTCCCGCGCGGTGAACGTCTTCATCGACACCATCACCGTCATGTACGGGCTCGACGGCCACCGCGGCATCGTCGCGACCCGGCTGCTGGCCTTCGCGCTGTACGTGGCGGCGCTCGTCATCGGCCTCGTCGCCTTCCCGCTGATGGTGGCGGGCCCCGACGCGGCCGTACGGCTGCTGCCGGAGACCGAGCGGCTGGTGCAGACGTTCTACTGGCCGGTGGTGCTGATCCTGTCGATCGTCTTCCTGACGACGCTGTACCACGTGTCCGTCCCCGTGCGGTCGCCCTGGCGCGAGGACGTGCCGGGCGCGCTCGTCGCGCTGGTGATGTGGGTCGTCGGCAGCTTCCTGCTGCGCGTCTACCTCACGAACACCGTGGAGGGCCCGACGATCTACGGTTCCCTCGCCGCCCCCGTCGCCGTCCTGCTGTGGATCGGGATCTCCGCGTTCGCCGTACTCGTCGGGGCCGCCGTGAACGCCGCCATCGACCACGTCTGGCCGTCCGTCGCCACGGCCGCCGCGCGCCGCGCCACCGAGCGGGCGCGCGAGGAGGTCGCGGCGGAGGTCGTCGCGGCGGCGGCCGCGCGGCGCGCGATGCGCGACGCGGAGGGCGAGGGGAACGAGGTCCCGCCCGCGGAGTTCCCGGAGCGCTGGACCCGCTTCCTGCCGCCCGGCGACGTACGGGCGCGGCTGAGGGCTCGGGCGCGCGACCGCGAGTGAGGCGCGGGCAGGACGCGGGCGGGCGGGGTGCGGCGGCGGGCCGTCGCGCGAGGCAGCGTCAAATAGTTGTTTGACGGTCGCCGCTCCCGCGCCGCACACTCGCCTCCGTGACCCCTGACCCTGACCCGGGCCCGGCCGACCCCGGCTCCGCCCCGGCACCCTCCGGCGGCCCGCCGCGTCACCCGCTGCGCGGGCTGCTGCGCCACCGCGCGTTCCTGCACCTCGGAGTGGGCCGCTGCCTGACCTACTTCGCCAACGCCATGGCGCCCCTCGCGCTCGCCTTCGCCGTCCTCGACCTCGGCGGCTCCGCCGTGGAGGTCGGCCTCGTCGTCGGCGCGCGCTCCCTCGCCAACGCCGCGCTGCTCCTCCTCGGCGGCCTCCTCGCGGACCGGCTGCCGCGCGCCGTCGTCCTCCAGGGCGCGAGCCTCGCCGCCGCGCTGGCCCAGGGCGCCGTCGCCGCGACGCTGCTCCTCGACGTCGCCACCCTGCCCGTGCTGGTGCTGCTCAGCGTCGTGAACGGCGCCGTCTCCGCCGTCTCCGTCCCGGCCGCCGCCGCGCTGCTCCCGCAGACGGTGCCGCCGGGCGAGCTGCGCGCGGCCAACGCGCTGGCCCGCATGGGCCTCAACGGCGGCATCATCGCGGGCGCCTCCCTCGGCGGCGCGCTCACCGCCGTCGTCGACCCCGGCTGGGGCCTCGCCTGCAACGCCGTCACCTTCGTCGCCGCCTCGGCCGCGTACCGCGCGACGGCCCGCGCCCTCCCCGCCCCCGCGCGCCCGGCCCCCGCCGCGGCGGCCGTGGACGGGGCGGAGTCCGTACGGGCGCGGTCGTGGCGGGAGATGCGCGAGGGCTGGACGGAGTTCACGTCCCGTACGTGGGTGTGGGTCGTCGTGTCGCAGTTCTTCGTCGTCAACGCGGTCTCCGCGGGCGGCATCCAGGTCCTCGGCCCGACCGTCGCCGACAGCACCTTCGGCCGTACGGCGTGGGGCTTCGTCCTGGCCACGCAGATGGCCGGGGCGTTGGTGGGCGGCGTCGTCGTGGCCCGGACACGGGCGCGGCACATGCTGCGGATCGGCGTCGCGGTGGTGGCGCTCGACGCGCTGCCGCTGGTCGCGCTCGCCCAGTCGTCGGACGTGGCGCTCCTGATGGCGGCGATGTTCGTGAACGGTGTCGCGATCGAGCAGTTCTGCGTGGCCTGGGACCTGTCGCTCCAGGAGAACATCCCGCAGGACCGCCTCGCGCGCGTCTACTCGTACGACGCCCTCGGTTCGATGCTCGCGCTGCCCGTGGGGGAGATGCTGGTGGGCCCGTTGTCCGAACGGGTCGGGGTGCGCCCGACGCTGCTCGGCGGTGTCGCGCTGGTCGCGGCGGTGACGGCGGCGGCGCTGTGCAGCAGGGACGTACGGGCGCTGACGACCGGCTCCGGGACGGTGGCGGCGTCGGGGGCCGGTCCCGGCGCCGCGACCGGCCCCGGCAAGGGGGACCCGTCCGCCGAGGGACCGGAGGCGACCGCCTTTGACCGGATTTGATCAGCCCCCGCATACTGAGCCGATGCCCGCCGCCTCCCGCCCGCCGCGTACCCGCGACGACGCCGCCGACGACGTGGTCGGGCTCCGCGTCCTCGCCCACCCCCTGCGGCTGCGCCTGCTGTCGCTGCTGACGGGCCGCGCGTACAGCGCCGCCGAGGCCGCGCGGGAACTGGACCAGACCCAGGCCAACGTCAGCTACCACCTGCGCAGGCTCCGTAACGCCGGACTCGTCGACCTCGTCGAGGAGGTGGGCGTGCGCGGCGGCACCGCCAAGCGCTACCGGCACGACCCCGGGAGCGGCGACCGGCTCGCCCCCGGCGGCCCCGCCGCGTACCCGGCCGTCGCCGCCGCCCTCGCGGAGGAGCTCCGCCGCCGGGCCGCCGACCGCGTACCGGACAGCGAGGGCGCCCTCACCGATGCCGAACTGTGGCTCGACCCCGCCGACTGGCACGGCATCCGGGCGCGGGCGCGGGCCCTCGGGGAGGAGCTGCACGCGGCGGCCCGCGCGCCGGAGGCGGCCCTCGCGGACGCGGTACGGGTGAGCGCCACGGTCGTGCTGTTCGAGATGGTCGCGGACGGCCACGGCGGGGCGCGTCCCGCCGGTGCGCCGGAGCACGCCGCTTCACCGGAGCACGAGGGGCCCGCGGAATAACCGCTGGCGTGCCGTACGGCGCCCCGCCTACGCTGCCGTGAGGCGCGCCGGGCGACGGCGCGACCGCCCGTACGGCGCACCGCGCGTACGGGGCACGAGGACGTGTGGAGGGAGGTGCGGACCGTGACGACGACGACTGTCGTCGCCGTGGACGCCGCCGACGTGCGGCGCTCCGCCGACGCGACCACCACCGGGCACCGCACCACGGCGCGGAAGCCCGCCGAGCGTAAGCCCGCTCCCCACCACCTCCCGTGGTCCCCGGCTGACGCCTGACCCCTCGCGACGCACCGCGCCGACCCGCGCCCGCGCCCGAGCCGGTCCGCGCGCGTACGGCGGGGGACCGCCCTCCCGAAGGGTCCTCCCGTATGCGTGAGTCCGCCGCACCGCACGGCCGCTCCGACACCACCCGCACCACCCGCACCCCCGGGGCCGGCCCGGCCTCCGGCACCACCACCGATCCCGACGCCGCCCTGGCCGCGTACGGCTGGGACACCCACTTCGCCGACGCCTTCGCCCCGTACCGCACCGGCCCGGCGCCCGACACCGGCAGCGGGCGCGCCCTCCGGCCCGCCCGCGTCGTACGTGTCGACCGCGGGCGCTGCGACGCCGTCACCGCGCACGGCCCCGTACGCGCCGCCACCGCCGACGTGGCCACGGCCGACCCGACGCGCGCCCTGTGCACGGGCGACTGGGTCGTGCTGGCCACCGACGCGGCGGGCGGGCACCGGGTACGGGCGGTGCTCCCGCGCCGTACCGCCTTCGTACGGTCCACCTCCTCCCAGCGCACCGAGGGGCAGGTGCTCGCCGCCAACGTCGACCACACCCTGATCGCCGTCTCCCTCGCCGTCGAACCGGACCTCGGCCGCGTGGAGCGGTTCGTGTCGCTCGCGTGGGCGGGCGGCGCGCAGCCGCTCGTCGTCCTCACCAAGGCCGACCTGGTGCCGGACCCGGACACGCTCGACCAACTCCTCGCGGACACCGAGGAGTCGGCGCCCGGCGTCCAGGTGCTCGCCGTCAGCGCCGAGACCGGGGAGGGCGTGGACGTGCTGGCCGCCGTGCTGACGGCGGGTACGACCGCGCTGCTCGGCCAGTCCGGCGCGGGCAAGTCGACGCTCGCCAACGCCCTGGTGGGGCGCGACGCGCAGGAGGTGCGGCGGACCCGGAACAGCGACGGCAAGGGCCGCCACACCACGACCACCCGCGACCTGCTGCCGCTGCCGGGCGGCGGCGTGCTGATCGACACCCCCGGCCTGCGCGGCGTCGGCCTGTGGGACGCCGACGAGGGGGTCGGCCGGGCGTTCTCCGACATCGAGGCACTGGCCGCTGACTGCCGCTTCCACGACTGCGCCCACGACACCGAACCGGGCTGCGCCGTCCTCGCCGCCGTCGACGAGGGCGCGCTGCCCCACCGCAGGCTCGACAGCTACCGCAAGCTGCTCCGCGAGAACGCCCGCCTCGCCGCCCGTACGGACGCCCGGCTACGGGCCGAACGGAAGCAGGAGTTCAAGCGGCGGCAGGCGCTGGGGCGGCACATGACGGAGCGGAAGCGGGGTGCGGGCGGCAGGCCGTAGAAGCGGGCACCGGTAGCGTGGGCCCATGCTGATCTGGATCAACGGCCCCTTCGGGGGCGGGAAGACGCACACCGCCTGCGAACTGCGTCGGCGGCTCCCGGGCAGTGTCGTCTCCGACCCCGAACAGCTCGGCATGGGCCTGCACCGGATGCTCCCGCCGCACGCGCGCGACGACTTCCAGGAGTACGCCGCGTGGCGGCACGGCGTGCGCGAGATGCTGGACGTGGCGCTGCGGCGGCACCGGCACGGGCCGGTCATCGTGCCCATGACGGTCGTCGACCCGGTCTGCTTCGCGGACACCGTCGGTCGGCTCCGGGCCGACGGCCACGACGTGCGTCACGTCGCGCTCCTCGCGGAACGGGAGACCGTGCACCGCCGCCTGCGCGGCCGGGGACTCGCGGGGCTGCGCGACGAGGGGTGGGCGAGGGAACGGGTGGACCGGTGCCTGGAGGCGCTGGCGCGGCCGGAGTTCGCCGAGCACGTCGTCACGGACGGGCGGTCCGTACGGGAGGTCGCCGAGGCCGTCGCGGAGTCGGCGGGCCTGGGGCTGGCGCCGAGCGGGGACGGCAGGGTGCGGCGGGGGCTGCGGCGGGCGCGGGTGACGTTGCGGCACGTACGGCTCGGCTGAGGCGAACGGTGAGCGCTACGGACGGCAGGGACGGCAGGGACGGTACGGGCGCCGCGCGCGGTACGGGTGGGGCTCCCGGTGCCGCGCGGTCCGGCGGTGCCTTCGGGCCGCGGCAGTTCCAACTGGTCCTGCTGCGCCGCATGGCCGACTTCCAGCCCGACCGCGTCGAGGCCGCCCTGCGCGAACTCGGCGCCGCGCGCGCCGACCTGCGCGACGCCCACCGCCGCTGGCAGGCCATGCTGCGCTCGCCGCGCGGCCGGGGCGCCGCCGCCCGCTACCGTTCCGTGCTCGGCCCGCCCGAGGCCGTCGTGCCGCGCCGCGTCGGCGACCTCGACTGCGAGGCGCTGACCTGGCGCATGCCGCTCTGGCCCGACCTGCGGTTCGAGGTGATGTGCGCGAGGGGCGGCGGCCCCGTCTGGAACGAGTGGCTGGTACGCGCCCCGGACGCGCCCGCGCCCCCGCTCCGTACGGTCGAGGACCTGGTCCCCTGGTCCTGCACCGTGGACGAGGTCGCCCGCGCCCACGCCCCCGCCCGCCCGCTGGAGGGCTCCGCTCCGACGCGCTGGGGGCTGGAGTTCCACGCGCCGGACGCCGAGGGGCGGCGGCACCGGGTCGTGGCCGAGTTCACGTGGGGGCTGCTCCAACGCCTGCCGGACGTACGGCCGTCGCCCGACGCGCCCGAGGCCTGACGCCCGACGCCCGACGCCCGACGCCCGACGTGCGGTCCCTCCCGTACGGGAACGCCCGGCGGTAGCCTGGGCGGATGACGCGACGACGACATTGATCCACCCCCACGGCGAGGCTGGCGCGCACGCTTTACGCCTCCGCCTTCCTGGAGGACCTGGTCCTCCTCTACCCGGTGTACGCGCTGCTGTTCGCGGACGCCGGGCTCTCCGCCGCGCAGATCTCCTCGCTGTTCGCCCTCTGGTCGGCCACGTCGGTCGCCCTGGAGGTGCCGTCCGGGCTGTGGGCGGACCGCTGTTCGCGCCGCCGCCTGCTGGTGCTCGCGCCGCTGGTGACCGGCACGGGGTTCGCGCTGTGGACGTTCTGGCCGTCGTACGGCTCGTTCGCGGCGGGCTTCGTGCTGTGGGGCGCGGGCGGTTCGCTGCGGTCCGGCACCGTACAGGCGCTGGTCTACGAGGAGTTGGCGCGCGTCGGTGACACGGCCGCGTACGCGCGGCTCGCCGGTCGCGCGCGGAGCGCGGGCACGTCGGCGGAGATGGCGGCGACGGCGCTCGCCGCCCCGGTCGTCGCCGCGGGCGGGCACCGCGCGGCGGGCGTCGCCAGCGTGCTGGTGTGCGTGGCGGGTGCGGCGGTGGCGCTCCGCTTCCCGGAGCGGCGCGCACTCCCCGGCCGCGCCGGTGCCGTACCGCCCGACGCGGAGTCGCCCGACCCGGAGCCGCCCGGCGTCGAACCGGCTCCCGGCATGCGGCGGTTGCTCCGTGCGGGCCTGGCCGAGGTGCGTGGCTCGCGCGCCGCCTCGCGCGCGCTGCTCCTCGCGTCGGTGCTGGCGGGGCTGCTGGCGTACGAGGAGTACGTGCCGCTGCTCGCCGTCTCCACCGGCGCGGCCGACGCCACCGTGCCGCTGCTGCTCCTCGCCGTCTCCACGGGCGCCCTGGTCGGCGGCTGGTACGCGGGCCGGGGCGCGCGCCTGCTGGCGCCGGGCCTCGCGGCGGCCGCCTGCGCGCTCGCCTGCGGCGCGCTGAGCGGCCATCCGGCCGGGCTGCTGCTGGTCGGCGCCGCGTACGGGCTGGGGAACTGGGCGGAGGCCACGGCCGAGGCCCGGCTCCAGGACCGGCTCACCGACCGTACGCGCGCCACCGTCGGCTCCCTGGCGGGGCTGGGCGCGGAGGCCGTCTCGGTGCTGGTGTTCGCCGGCTACGCGCTCGGCTCGGCCTGGTCGCCGCCGGGGCCGCTGCTCGCGCTGGTGGCGGTCGCGTACCTGGCCCTGGCGTGGGCGCTGCGGCGCCGGGCGTGAGCGGCGGGGGACCCGGCGCAGGACCGCCCCGCCGCCCGTCACGGGGAACGGCGGCGGGCCCGGGCGTTGCGGTGGCTCCACCACAGCAGGCCCAGCAGGATGCACCCGGAGAGGATCAGGCCAGCGCCGGTCGCCCAGCCGCCGAGCGGCAGTTCGGGCCGTACGCCCCACACGACGCCCGCCGCGAGGAGCGCCAGCCCGGCGAGTACGGAGCCCGCGATCCGCAGGGGCGTGGCGACGCTCTCCTCGGCGGCGCGCAGGGCGCGGGCCCGCGCCGGTTCCACGTGCCGTTCCAGCGCGGGCACCTCGCGGGCGAGCAGCACCAGGCCCGCGAACACGAGCAGCAGACCCGGTCCCGGCAGCACCAGCAGGGCGACCCCGACGAGCAGCAGGACCGTGCCCGCCGTCAGGACGACCAGCCGCCGGACCGAACCGCGGAGTACGGGCACGGGGGTCAGGCGTGGTCGACGAGTTCGCCGCGGCCCTTCATGCGGGCGCAGTGGGCGCAGCAGAAGAACTCGCCCGCCGCCTCCAGCCCGTGCCCGAGAATGCGGCACTGGCAGTTGTCGCAGATGGGCGCGAGCCGGTGGGCGGCGCACTCCAGGCTGTCGAAGACGTGCACGGCGCCCGCCGTGCGTACCTCGAAGGACATCGCGTAGTCGTTGTTGCAGACCTCGCACACGGCCATGGCGGAACCACTTCTCTCTGGCGGGGATGGGGGATGTGCGCGTCCGGGCACCCGCGGCACACCGCCGCGGAACTCCCGTACGCCGGGGCCCAGGAGACCCCACGGGCCGTACGGCCGCCGCCGCGCCGGGCCGACGCCCCGGCCCGATCACCCGTCCGGTCGAGACCCGGTCCGGCGGCGTACGGGGCGGTCGCCGTCGCCCGTACGGGCGCCCGCACGGGACGTCGCGCGCGGCGGCAGACGGTGCAGCCGGACGTCGGCCAGCCGGGTACCCCGCGCCTCCGCCGTCATGTACGTGCAGTACGGCTCCCGCCGACGGTCCGTCGGGGAGCCCGGGTTGAGCAGCCGGAGGCCGTTCGCGGCCGTCGTGTCCCAGGGGATGTGGCTGTGCCCGAAGACGAGCACGTCGGCGTCCGGGAAGCGGTCGGCGCAACGCTCCTCGCGCTCCCGCGCCGCCCCGGTCTCGTGCACGACGGCGAACCGGACGCCGCCCAGCTCCGCGTACGCCACCTCGGGCAGCCGCGCGCGCAGCTCCGGGCCGTCGTTGTTGCCGTGGACCGCGACGAGGCGGTGGGCGCGCGCCGTGAGCAGGTCGAGGGTGGCGGTGTCGACCCAGTCGCCCGCGTGGATGACGGCGTCGGCCTCGTCGACGCGGGCGAGGAGTTCGTCGGGCAGGGCGCGGGCCCGGCGCGGGAGGTGGGTGTCGGACGTCAGCAGCAGGCGCACGGCTCCACCGTACGAGCCGGGCGCGCGGGCGGGTCGCGTACGGGCCGCGCGCGCCGGGGGCACGGTCATGTCCGATTCCCGCCAGTGGCGGGGTCGGCGCGGGCGCACACTGGAGGGCGTGATGACCGAAGACAGCAGGTACGAGGCCGTACGCAGCCGGGACGCGCGCTTCGACGGCGTGTTCTTCCTCGGCGTGACGACCACCGGGATCTACTGCCGTCCCAGTTGCCCTGCGGTCACCCCGAAACGCGCCCACGTCCGCTACTACGCGACCGCCGCCGGAGCCCAGGGCGCGGGCTTCCGCGCCTGCCGCCGCTGCCGCCCCGACGCGGTGCCCGGCTCCCCGGAGTGGGACGTACGGGCCGACGTCGTCGGACGTGCCATGCGCATGATCGCCGACGGTGTCGTCGACCGCGAGGGCGTCGCCGGGCTCGCGTCCCGGCTCGGCTACAGCGCCCGCCAGGTCCAGCGCCAGCTGACCGCCGAGGTCGGCGCCGGGCCGGTCGCGCTCGCCCGCGCCCAGCGCGCGCACACCGCGCGCGTGCTGCTCCAGACGACGCCGCTGGCGGTCACGGAGATCGCGTTCGCGGCCGGGTTCGCGAGCGTGCGGCAGTTCAACGACACCGTGCGGGAGATCTACGCGACGACCCCGAGCGGGCTGCGCGCCGCCCGCCGCGGCGGACTCGGCTCGGCGGGGCCGCCCGTACCGCTCACGCCCGACGGCGTCGGAGCGGGGGCGCCCGCCGCCGGGGTGCCGCTGCGGCTGGCGTACCGCGGGCCGTACGACACCGCCCGCCTCTTCGACTTCCTCGAACGGCGCGCGGTCACCGGAGTGGAGGAGGTACGGCATGCCGCGCGCGGGCGCACGTACCGGCGGACGCTGTCCCTCACGCACGCCCCCGGCGTCGTCGAGGTCGACGAGCGCGCCCGGGGCACCGCGACCGGCGGACACGGCTGGCTCGAAGCCCGGCTGCGCCTCGCGGACCTGCGGGACCTGACGACCGCCGTGCGGCGCGTACGGCGCCTGTTCGACCTGGACGCCGACCCGTACGCCGTCGCGGAACGGCTCGCGGGCGACCCGCTGCTCGGCCACCTGGTGGCCGCCGCCCCCGGACTGCGCTCGCCGGGCGCCGCCGACCCGCACGAACTCGCCGTACGCGCCGTCCTCGGGCAGCAGGTCACCGTGGGGGCCGCGCGCGGGTTGGCGGGGACGCTCGTCGCCGCGTACGGGAAGCCGCTGGCCGCGCCCGACGGCGCGCTCACGCACCTGTTCCCGGCGGCGGACACGCTCGCGGACGCGGCGTTCGGCGAACTCGGCATGCCGGGGAGCCGCAAGCGGACCCTGCGCACCGTCTGCGCCGCGCTCGCCGACGGCACCGTCGTCCTCGACCCCGGCGCCGACCGGGAGGAGGCCGAACGCGGGCTGCGCGCCCTGACCGGCATCGGCCCGTGGACCGCCGGATACGTGCGGATGCGCGCCCTCGGGGACCCGGACGTGTTCCTCCCCGGCGACGCGGGCGTACGGCACGGCCTCGCCGCCGTCGGCGCGGACGCGCGGCACGCGGACGGCTGGCGGCCGTGGCGCTCGTACGCGCTGCACCACCTCTGGAACGCCGCCGGGCCGCCCGCGCCGCCGCCCGCCGGGCCGTCCGGTGCGGGCAACAGGCCGCGCACGCCGCGCGGTTGAGCCACCGACCGCGCAACCCACCCCCCCCGGTGCCCGCCGTGGCGCACCGACGACGAGGAGACCCACCGATGCTCTACACCACCCACCCCAGCCCCCTCGGCGAACTGCTCCTCGCCGGGCCCGAACCCCGCGCCCTCGCGTCCGTCACCGTGCCCGGCCAGAAGGGCGGCGCCACGGTGCGCCCGGACTGGCGCCGGGACGACACCGCGTTCGCGGCCGCCGCGGAACAGTTCGACGCGTACTTCGCGGGCGAACTCAAGGAGTTCGACCTGCGGTTGGCCACCAGCGGCTCCGACTTCCGCGAGCGGGTGTGGGCGGCGCTGGACGAGATCCCGTACGGCGCGACCGTCACGTACGGGCGGCTGGCGGCCATGGCGGGCGTCGACCCGCGCGCCGTACGGGCGGTGGGCGGCGCCGTCGGCGCCAACCCGCTCACCGTCGTCCACCCCTGCCACCGCGTCATCGGCGCCAACGGCTCGCTCACCGGCTACGCGGGCGGCCTCGACCGCAAGCGGCGGCTGCTCACCCTGGAGGGCGCGCTGCTGTGAGGCGCCCCTCCCGACCGCCCCGGCGGGTCCCGCGTCAGGCGTCGTCGAGGCTCCAGCTGTGTATCCAACGGGGGTGGACCCGGATCACCTCCTCGCTGAAGTGGGCGCCCAACCCGTGCGGCCCGGTGAGCAGTTCGGCCTCGCCGCGTATCTCCACACCCCGTACGCGCCACGGGGACACGCTCACGACGTCGTCCACGACGAGCGCCAGCCGCGGGTTGGTCTGGAGGTTGCGCCACTTCTTCGTGGTGCCCATGGCGTAGCCGCCGATCAGGAGGGTGCCGTCGTCCTGCGGGAAGTAGCCGACCGGGTTCGCCTGCGGCCGCCCGTCGGGGTCCACCGTCGCGAGCCGCCCCAGGGGCTGTGTGGCGAGATAGGCGCGTTCAGCCGTGGTGAACGCCCTGTTGCGTGAGATGTCGGTCATGCGCCCAGCGTCACATCTCCGGAGCGTGAACGCACCGGCTCACGGTGGTACGTACGGTGCGCACGGTGCGTACGCGGTGCGCGCACCGGCCGTGCGGTCGGCCCCACGGAGCGGGAATCGGCGGTCGGGGAGTCCGCGCGGGCGCCTTCGGGACAATGGGCGCATGAGCGATGAGGGGGAGCGGCCCGGTCCGCGACGCACGCACCAACAGGGCGACTGGTGGTCGGAGTTGTACGACGCGGAGACCCCGGACACCGGGCGCGCGTCGACGGGGGACACGCTCGACGACCGCTTCGCCTCGGTGACCCGCACGGTCGGCGGCGCGGGCCCGCGCGGCGCCGAACCGCCGCGACGGGAGCCCCGTTCCGCCTCCCGGAGCGACACCGACACCGTCTACGACCGTGAGGCCGACGACGGTGGCGTCTTCGACCGCGAGGCGGGCACCGACACCGTCTACGACCGCGAGGCGGGCACCGACACCGTCTACGACCGTGAGGCGGACGAGGGCGAGGTCGACGACCGCGGCGGTGCGGGCCGCGCCGGTTCGGAGCCCAGGGGCCGGGGCGCGGAGGAGCGGTCCGCGGCGGAGCCCGCGCCGCCGCCCGCGTCGGAGTGGGAGTGGTTCCGCGAGGGCGACGGAGGGCGCGAGCCCCGGGAGTCGTCCGGGCCGGAGCCCGAGGCCGGTACGGGACGCCCGCCCGTACGCGTACCCGCCGCGCGCCGCGAGCCGGAGCGGCCCGAGCCCGAGCGCCCCGAACCGCCGCGCGCGGCCCCGCCCGCCGTACCCCCGCCCGCCCCGAGGCCCGCCTCGGCCGCGCCGTCCGCTCCGCCCTCCGCGCCGTCCTGGCCCGCCGCGCCCGTACCGCCGCCCGCCGAGGGCGACGGTGTCGCGGACCCCCGTACGGGACGGCCGCAGGACGGGCCGGTGGCGCCGGGCCGGTTCGCCTGGCAGGGCGGGAGCACCGGCGGGAACGGCTGGGTGACGGCGGACGAGGCGCGCGACGTGCCCGTACCGGACGCCGTACCGCCCGCAGACCCGCGCCGGGAGCCGGAACCGGACCCCGAACCGGAGCCTGTGGACCGCCCCGAGTCGCCCGCGGAGGAGACCACCAGGTTGCGCCGGTTCGCCTGGGAGCCCGGTGGAACGCTGGGCGGGAACGACGAGTCGGCCCCCGAGTGGTCCGGCACGGGCGGCGGGTCCGTGCCCCCGCCCGTACCGGCCGACGCCCCCGCCGCCGCCCTACCGGAACCGGAACCGGAACCGGACGGAGCGCCCGGCCCGGACGCCACCGCCGCCCAACCGCCCACCCCCGGCGGGCCGTCGGCGCCCGCCCCCGACGCCGAAGGCACCCCCGACATGCTTCCGCCCACCGTCTGCCCGCCGCGGCCCGACCCCGTGGAGCCGTGGACGCGGCGCGCCGAGCCCGGCGAGCCGTGGGCCGCCGACCCCACCGCGCTGTCCGACCTGGTGCCCGACACCGAGCTGGACGGCGCGCGGCACGGCCCGCTCGCCGTCCGCGCCGCCTCCCTGCGCGGCGACCTCGCGCGCGAGCGCGGCGAGCCGCGCGGCGACGCGATGCTCGTCGCCCGCTTCGGCGCGGGGGACAACGCGCTGCTGCTCGTCGCCGTCGCCACCGGCGCGGGCCCCGCGCCCGGCGCGCACCGCGCGGCCCGCGAGGCGTGCCACTCCATCGGTGAGGCGATCGGCCGCAGCCACGCGCGGCTCGCGGAGGACGTCAGGGCGGGGCAGAAGGCCGCGCTCAAGTCCGGGCTCAAACGGCTCATCGACCGCAGTCACGGTCGGCTGCGCGCCCAGGCGGCGGCACTCGGCCTGGAGCCCGGCGAGCACAGCTCCGACCTGCGCTGCCTGCTGCTCCCGGCCGATCCCGACTGCCGTACGCGCGTGTTCTTCGGCATCGGCTCCGGCGGCCTCTTCCGGCTGCGCGACGGCGTCTGGCAGGACATCGAGCCGCGGGTCCCGGGCGGCCCCCCGCCGGGGCTGGCGCCCGGCCCGGAGGCTTCGGTCCCGCCCCTGCCGGACCCGCGTCCGACGATGAACCTCGGCATCACCCGGCGCGAGGCGCGCGCCCGCCAGGAGGAGGCCGAGCCGGAGCCGTTCCGGTTCCGCGCCTCGGTCGCCCGGCCCGGTGACACGCTGCTGCTGTGCAGCGCCGGCCTCGCCGAACCCCTGCGCGCCTCCTCGCACTTCGCGGACCGGCTCGCCGCCCGCTGGGGGCAGGAGCCCGGCGCCCCGGACCTGGCCGCGTTCCTGGTGGAGGTCCAGCAGGGGGGCGCGGACGACGACGGGTACGGCGAGGACCGTACGGCCGCCGCGGTCTGGGAGGCGTAGACCACCCCACGCGCGGACGCCCGTACGCGGGGTGCGTACGGGCGTCCGGTGCTTCGGGGCGCGGGCCCGGTCGGGCCGATGGGCTCAGCCGAACTGCCGCTCGATCTGGGCCAGTTTCTCCTCCAGCGAGTCGAGCCGCGGGCTCGCCGGGTTCGCCAGGTCCTCGTCGCGGGTGTCCTGCCCGCCCTTCGGCTCCTTCCCGCGCGCGTCGTGCCCGCGCGTGCCGTGGTCGTCCGGCCCGGCCTGGAGCGCGGGCCGCGCGCTCCCGCCGCCCGCCTGCTGCGCACCGGCCGCCGCCACGCCGCCCGCCGGTGCGGGCAGGCTCGTGGCCAACTCCCGTTCGACGGCCACCGTCGGCGCGCCGCGCCCCCGGTGCCAGAGCCGCGCCTGCCGGTGCTGCCGGTGCAGCGCCTTGATCCGGGCGCGTTCCAACTTGTCGTGGTCCCGCCGCCGTTGGCGTTCGTCCTCGCGTCGCCGCCGGTCCTCGCGGACCTCGTCGACGGCCTCGTCCAGCGTCCGTACGCCCTCCAGCAGCATCAGCGACCAGGCGCGGTACGTCTCACGCGGCGCGCGCAGCCACCGTACGATCCGGATCTGCGGCAACGGGCGGGGCACCAGGCCCTGTTCGCGGAGCGCGGCCCGCCGGGTCTGCTTGAGCGCGCGGTCGAAGAGGATGGCCGCCGACAGCGACATCCCGGCGAAGAACTGCGGTGCTCCCGCGTGTTCGTCGCCCCGGGGCGCGTGCACCCAGTTGAACCAGGCGGCCGCCGCAGCGAACGCCCAGACCAGCAGCCGCGATCCGAGCGACGCGTCGCCGTGGCTCGCCTCGCGCACGGCGATGACTGCGGAGAACATCGCCGCGCCGTCCAGCCCGAACGGGACCAGGTACTCCCAGCCGCCGGACAGGTTGAGGTTCTGCCGCCCGAAGCCGACGAGGCCGTGGAACGACAGGGCCGCGGCGACCCCCGCGCAGCAGAAGAGGAGGACGTAGGAGGCCATGGCGTAGACCCCCTCCTTACGGCGGCGGCGCTCCTCCATGCGCTCCCAGGAGTCGGTCTGCGCGCCGCCCTGCTCACCGCTGCCCCCGCCGCCCCGCCCGCCGCGTCCGCGCGCCAGCACGACGACGGCCACCAGGGCGAACACGAGCAGTACGGCGCTCGGCAGCACCCAGTTCAGGGGTATGTCCGTCATTGTCATGGGGGATGTCCCTTGCCCTTGCGTCGGTGTCGCGGAGCATCCTGACGGAACGGTGCGCCGCCGCAGGCGTTTTCCCCGCAAGTCGCCGCCAACGGGCGTCACCCGACGCGGATCAGGGCGTTCTCCGTCGAACTGGCTAGCGTGTGCGGGCCGTTCGCTCGATTCTTTCGGCGTCGCAGGTGCGCGGACACGTCCCGCAGGCGTCGTCGGGGCGGAGGGTGTAGTAGAAGCAGCAGCTGGCCCGGTCCCGGGTCGGCAGCGCCTCGCCCGCGGGCCCGCGCAGCTCCCGGAAGGCCGCGCCGCGCGTGTACGGCGGAGTGCCGCCGGGCAGCAGCAGCCCGGCCTCGGTCACGGCCCGCCGCTCCTCGCCGACCAGCGTGCCGAGGTGCCACAGCCCCTCGGCGAGGTCGTCGGTCGCCGTACCCCACAGCGCCCGCCGCCCGCGCCGCATCCGCGGCCCGAACGCGTCCAGCACCGGCCCGAGGTGCCCGGCCACGGACGTACGGACCTCCGCGCGCAGCGCCGCCTCGTCCGGTACGGTGCGCGCGCCGGGGAGCACCGCCGCCGGGTCGCCGGGGAGGCACGCGAAGTCCCGTACGGATACGGCGAGTCGGCCGCGCGCCGGGTGGAACGAGACGGATTCCGGGGGGAGTCGGGGCACCCGGCGGTGCAGGAACCAGGGGGTGGTGACGAGCAGGCAGACGGGCCACACGTACCGGTGCAGCGCGAATCCGGCGACGACGTCGGGGCGCGCCTCCCGGCCGTGGTCGCGTACGACCTGCTCGGCGTCGTACGTGAGGAAGGCGTCCAACGTCGGCCCGTCCGTGGCCAGTTGGACGGCGGACACCCAGCCGTCACCGGTCGGCGGCACGGCGCTCTCGACGACGAGCGGGTCGGGGAGCACCTCGGCCAGCCGGGCGTACGCGGCGGCGACCGGCGACTGCCCGGGGGAGGGAACGGGAGCGGGAACGGCAGGGGAAACGGGAGCGGGCGGAGTGGCGGGAGTGGGTGCGGACGCGGGGACGGGCATGAGGCGGCCACCGGTTCGACGGGTGAAGGCAGGTAAGGCTTACCTTACCCCGAGGGGTCCGCTCCGCCACCCCCACGCGTACGCGTTCCGTGGCGAGGGGCGCCCGGCGCCACGTACGGAGGCCGCCGCGCGCGGGGCGCGCGAGCGGCGTACCCGACGCGCCCGCCGGGGTGGCGCCGTCGCGCGCCGTCGACGCGCCGCGCTCCGGGGCCCGTTCAGGCGTCAGCGAGCTGCGGCTCCAGCCAGACGGGGACGCCGCCGAGCAGCCGGAACAGGCGCCGCGCCTCCGCCCGCAGCCGGGTGGCCTCCTCGGCCTTCGGGGAGTGGGCGTCGGCCAGGGCGACCAGCGCCGGTGCCATGCCGACGAGGAAGCCGAGGCGCTCGCGCAGGTGCAGCGACTCGCTGAACCCGTGGCGTGCCTCGGCCAGTTCGCCGTCCCGCAGTGCCAGCCCGGCGAGATGGCGCCACGTGAACGAGCGCAGCAGCGTGTTGCCGTGGGCGGTGGCGCCCGCGTGGGCGCGGCGGTAAGCGGCCTTCGCCGCCTGCGGGTTGTCGCCCAGGTTCTCCGCCACGAGGCCGCGCCGGAAGTCCAGCAGCGCGCGCCCCTCCGACGTCGGCGCGAGCAGCGCGGCCGCCCTGCCGAGTGCCGCGCGGGCCTCGTCGGCGCGGTCGCGCGCCTTCAGCACGGTCGACGCGTACGCCAGGTGCCCGCGCTCGCACGCCGCCGTGCCGCGTTCGTCGTCGTCCCGCGCCACCGCCTCCGCCGTGCGGAGCGCGTCCTCCGCCGCCGCCCAGCCCTGCGCCGTGTACATGCAGCGCTCGACGAGGAGTGCCGCCCTGTGCTGCGCCGCCGCGAACTCGCCCGCCGCGCGCGGTTCGAGCAGTGCGGCCGCGTCGTCCCAGCAGCCGCGCGAACGCAGCCGCCACACGGCCCGTTCCGACGGGGTGTCCCCGCCGAACGTGGCCGGAGGTTGCTCCTCGGCCTCCCGTACAACCGGACGTGACATGGCGGTCTCCGCCACAGTGCCCTCCCCAAGCGCGCCGTCGAGCCGGATCGTGAAACGCATCACAGCACGAACCGGGGCACCCCGCCAAGAGAAAGTGTGAAGCGATTCACAAAGTTTTACTCTTGGTGGCCGTCTGCCAAGTCCTCAGCGACGCGTGCCAGGTGGGAGCGGCGGAGCCGTTCGCCGAGCGCCGGGGCGGGGTGTCGGGGAGCCCCACCGAACAGAATGGTTATGCGACTAATCATCCGCAGCTGCGGCATGACATGAAGCTTGCGTGGCTTACGTGATTTTCACCATTCCTTCTGTCACGGTTTGCCCCGATCCATACGAGATTTCGGAGGCGTCGTGCGTCGAGTCACGGGTAAGAGCCGGGTGTTCAGCGGCCGTACCGGCAGCAGCCGGGCCACCTGGAGCGTGCTGTGCTCGCTGGCGGTACTGGCCGTCCCCGCGGCCGCCGTCGCCGCGCCGCCCGCTCCCGCCGCCGCACCCGCCCCCGGCGCGGACCCCGGCCGCGTCCCCTTCACCAGCCGCTACGAGGCCGTGCAGCACGGCGGCATCGTCCGCGCCGCCAACTCGGCGGTCACCTGCGTGCGTACGGCCGTCAGCGGCGCCCCCGGCTGCCCCGACCCGCGCACGGGCGGCGCGGGCCGCAACGGCGACTACGAGCTGACGTACGTCGACGTGGACCGCGACCGCAACACGTACAACTCCAGCCGCGCCCGCCTGAGTCTGCCCACCGGCTCGAAGGTCAGCCACGCCCGCCTGTACTGGGGCGGCAACCTGCGCGTCGGCGAGCAGAAGCCCGCGAAGGACAACGGCCGCGTGCTCCTCGCCGAGGAGGGCGGCAGCTACAAGGAGGTCCGCGCCGACTCGGTCGCGCACCGCACCACCGGCGCGTGGGACGCGTACGCGGCCTCGGCGGACGTCACGAAGCTGGTGCGGCGCAGCGGTTCGGGCGCGTACACCGTCGGGCAGCTGAACGTCGCCAAGGGCCACTCCCGCGCGGGCGCCTGGGGCGGCTGGACGCTCGTCGTCGCGTACGAGAACCCGCGCGAGCCGCTGCGCCGCCTCGCCCTGTGGGACGGCCGCACCGCGACCGCCGCCGTCGAGGGCACCCGTTCGCTGCGCGTCGACGGGTTCCGCGTGCCGCGCGGCGCCCGGGGCAGCGTGGGGCTGGTCGCGTACAACGGCGACCGGGGCGCGACCGGCGACTCGGTGACCGTGGGGCGTACGGGCGGCCGCGCACCGGGCGTACGGCTGCACGACGCGGCCAACCCCGCGACGGACGTGCTGAACTCGACGATCTCCGACCACGGCCGCACGGACGGCGCCGGGCGTGAGCCCGCGCACCCGAACACCCTCGGCCTCGACTCCGACGTCATGGACCTGACGCCCGCCCTCCGGGACGGCGCGGACGGTTCCGGACTGACCTTCCGCTTCCGTTCCGGCGCCGAGGGCTACCAGCTGGGGGCGCTGTTCCTCCAGGCCCGCGTCCCGGACCGCGCCTCCGGGCGCTGACCCCGCGCGCGGTCCGCGTGACACCCGCGTGACCGTACGTCCGCTCCGACTCCCGTTCCTTCCGCATGTGGAGAGGTACGCGTGCAGCGACTCCTTCGACACAGCCAACGGTTGACCGTGCTCCACGTCGCCCAGCCCACCACGGGCGGCGTGGCCCGCGTCGTGGCCCAACTGGCGCGCGCCCAACGCCGGGACGGCCACCGCGTCCTCGTCGCCTGCCCGCCCGACGGCCCGCTGAGCGCCGCCGCCGGGGCGGCCGGGGCGGAGGTGCTGCCCTGGCGGGCGGTCCGCGAACCGGGCCCCGGGCTGGCGCGGGAGGTGGCCGACGTGGCCCGGCTCGTCCGCGACACCGGCCCGGACCTGGTGCACGCGCACAGCGCCAAGGCGGGGCTGGCCGCGCGGCTCGCGGTGCGCGGCCGTACGCCCACCGTGTACCAGCCGCACGCCTGGCCGTTCGAGGCGGTCACCGGCACGCGCGGCGCGCTCGCGCTCCGCTGGGAGCGCCACGCCGCCCGCTGGGCCGCGCGCGTGCTGTGCGTGAGCGACGCCGAACGGCGGCGCGGGGAGCACTCCGGCGTACGCGCCGACTGGGCGCTGGTGCGCAACGGCGTCGACACCGCCCACTTCCGCCCCACCGGCCCCTCGGAACGCCGCGCCGCCCGCGCGCGCCTGCGCGCCGAGCACGGCATGCCCGAACGCGGGCCGCTCGTCGTGTGCGTGGGGCGGCTCTGCCGCCAGAAGGGCCAGGACGTGCTGCTGCGCGCCTGGCCCGCGATCGCGGCGCGGGTGCCCGGCGCGCGGCTCGCTTTCGTCGGCGACGGACCGGAACGGCGCGCGCTGCACCGGCTCGCGGACGGGCCGTCCGTGGCCGGGCGGCTGGACGCGTACGGCGGCGCGGGTGCGGGACCGGGCAGGGGCGCGTACGGCGTGGGCGCGCGGGCCGGGACCGTACGCGGGGGAGCGCCCCCGGCGACCGGCGGGCGACCGCTGTTCGCGGGGGAGAGCGACGACGCCGGGTTCTGGTACGCGGCGGCCGACCTCGTCGTCCAGCCCTCGCGCTGGGAGGGCATGGCGCTGGCGCCCCTGGAGGCGATGGCCTGCGGGCGGCCCGTCGTGCTGAGCGACGTCGACGGCGCGGGCGAGAGCCTGCCGCCGGGGCACGCCGGGCCGTGCCTCGTACGGCCGGACGAGCCGGGCGAACTCGCCGGGGCCGTCGGCCGGTTGCTCGCGGACGTACCGCTGCGGACACGGCTCGGCCGGGAGGCGCGGGAGCACGTGCGCGCGGAGCACGACCTGCGCGAGACGACGGCGGCCGTACTGGCGCTGTACGGCGAGGTGTTGGGGGTGGACGCCGCCGCGCTCACCGGGTCCGACGCCTCCGACGAGCCCGACGGGCCCGACAGGGCTGCGGACACGGCGGCGACGCCGTGGCCCGCTCGCGAAGGGGCGGGCGGCAGATGACGGTCGAGAGCACCGGCGCGGTGGGCACCGAGGCGCCGGACACGGACGTACCCGACGCGGGGCCGCCCGGCGCCGCCGGACCGGACACCGCGCCCGCACGCGCGGCGGCCCCGGCCCGCGTCGTGCCCGGCCCGCGCCCCGCACCGGCGCGGGACGCGCGGGCGCCCCGGCGGCACGCCGGGGCCGCGGCGCTCGCCGCCGTGGACTGCGCGGCCGCCGTCGTGGCCGCGCTCGTCGCCTGCGGCGCCGACGGACGCGCCCTCCTCCCCCTCGCCCCCGCCCTCCCCGCGCTGCTGCTCCTGCACGCGCGCGGCGGCCTCTACCGCCCGGTCCTCCTGCCCTCCGCGCTCGACGAACTGCCGCTGCTGCTCGGCCGGTCCGTGCTGACGTGGTGCGTGGCGACGACGTTCGCGGCCGCCGTACGCCCCGGCGCACCCGTCGGCTGGGCCGGGCTGGTCGCCCTCGTGGCGCTCCACGTGACGGCGGGCTGCGCGGGTCGCGGCGCCGTCCACCTCGCGCGCCGCCGCGCCCACCGCCGCAGCCCGCGCGCCACCCTCGTGGTCGGTACGGGGGTCGCGGTACGGCGGGTGGCCGCCGTACTGCACGAGCACCCCGAGTACGGCCTGCGCCCGGTGGGCCTCGCCGACCCGGCGCACCCGACCCCGACCCCCACCTCGGCCCCGACGCACCCGCACGTCCGGGCGCGGGCGGGCGCGACACCCGTGCCGCGCACCCCGGACCCCGTGCTGCGCACCCCGGACGAGGTCGTGCGCGCCGTCGTGCAGAACGCCGTGACCGACGCGGTCGTCACCCGCGCGTACGACGGCGACCCGCAGGACGCCACACTCGCCCTGCTCTGCGCCGAACTCGGCTGCACCGTCTGGCTGGTGGACACCGCACCCGCCTCCGGCACCGCCGTGTGGCGGCGGCACGAGGGCGCCCCGTACGGGCACCTGTGGGGCTTCGGCTGCGTACGCCTGGCCCCGGCGCCGCGCCGCCGGGCGGCACGTGCGGGCAAGCGCGCGCTGGACGTCGCCGTCGCCGCCCTCTGCCTGGTGCTGGCGTCACCGCTGCTGCTGGCGTGCGCGCTGGCCGTACGGATCGCGGACGGGCCGGGCGTCCTCTTCCGGCAGGAGCGCACGGGCGGGGGGTCGCGGGCGTTCGTGATGCTGAAGTTCCGGACGCTGGCGCCCGTGGACGAGCACGAGTCGGCGACGCACTGGAACATCGCGGGCGACCGGCGGCTGAGCCCCGTGGGCCGCTTCCTGCGGCGCACCTCGCTGGACGAGCTGCCGCAGCTGTGGAACGTACTGCGCGGCGACATGAGCCTCGTCGGGCCGCGCCCCGAACGCCCCTTCTACGTCCAGCAGTTCAGCCAGGCGCACGCCGGGTACGCCGCGCGCCACCGGATGCCCGCGGGCGTCACCGGGCTGTCCCAGGTGAACGGTCTGCGCGGCGACACCTCCATCGAGGACCGGGCCCGTCTCGACAACCACTACATCGACACCTGGTCGTTCTGGCAGGACGTCCGCATCCTGCTGCGTACGGCGAGCACCCTGCTGCGTCCCGGGGGCGGCTGACGGTGACCACGGAACGGACCACCGGGACGGCGTGCGACACGGCCCCCGCCGCCCCCTCCGCCGCACCGGCGCCTCCTCGGGTGCCCGCCGCGCGCGCGGGGCACGCCGTGCGCCCCCGCGCGGCGTACGGACCGCCGCCCACGGTGGTGGCGTACGCGCCCGTACTGCCCGCGCTGGCCACCGTCCTGCTGCTCTGCGTCCCCACGGCCGGACCCGACCCCGGCGCCGCCGCCACCTCGCGGATCACGCCCGCCGACGCCGCCTCCGCCGTGCTCGTGCTGTGCTGCGCGGTCACCGTCCTGCGCGGCGGACGGCGGGTGCTGAGCCCCGCCGCCGCGGTCGTACTCGCCGCGCCCGCCGTGGCGTTCGGGCTGGCGGCGGCCGTCGCGGCCGACCCGTACGCCGGGCTGACCGGCTTCTGCCGCTACGCGCAGGTCTTCGTCCTGCTGCCCGCCTCGCTCGTGCTGCTGCTCCGCTCGCGGCGCGACTTCCGGCTGGTGGCGGGCGCCATGGTGGTCCTGGCGCTGGTGCAGGGCGCGATCGGCGTCCACCAGTACGCGACGGGCACGGGCGCCTCGTACGCGGGACGCCCGGTGCGGGCGGTCGGCACGTTCGGGGCGCTCGACGTGATGGGCATGTCCACGGTGGTCGCGTACGGGACGGTGGTGGCGCTCGCCTTCGCGCTCGCGCCGCCCGCGGGCGCGCCCCGCTGGTTCCGTGGTGCCGCGCTGGGCTGCGCGGCGGCGCTCGCGGTGCCGCTGGCGGTGTCGTTCAGCCGGGGCGCGTGGATCGCCACCGGGCTGGCGGCGCTCGTGATGCTGCTGCTCACCGGCGTACGCCGCGCGCTGCGGGTGCTGGCGGTCGTGCTCGCCGCCGCCGTGGTGCTGGTCGGCGGCGCCGGGGTCGGCACCGAGCTGATCGGCGAGCGGCTGAGCAGCATCACCCGGGTGACGGCGGCGCCTGACCGCTCCGTCACCGACCGGTACGCGATGTGGGACGCGGCGGTGAGCATGTGGCGCGACGCCCCGGTGGCGGGCGTCGGACTGAAGGGCTTCCCCGAACACCGGGACGGGCACGCCTCGTTGGGGCTGTCCTCGGGCAGCGACACGGCGGGCGCGGGCCAGGACTTCCAGCGGGAGCCGCTCCTGTCGCCGCACAACATGTACCTGCTGCTGCTCAGCGAACAGGGCCTCGCCGGCCTGACGCTCGTCGCGGGCAGCTGGGCCGCGCTGCTGGCGGCCGGGGCGCGGCGGCTCCTGCGGACGCGGCACGCGACACGCGGGCACGGCGGAGAGGACGGGGACGGCGGGGTCCCCGGGGGCCGGGGCTGCGGCCTGGCCGCCGTGGGGCTGCTGGTCTGGCAGGGCGTGGACTTCCTCTACGCGGACATCGGCGGGCCCTCCACCGTGCTGACCGGTGTGCTGCTCGGGCTGGCCGCCTGGTGGGCGTTCGCGCCCGCCGCGGTCGCGCCGCGAGGCGCCGGACCGGGCGGGTACGGCCCGCTCCCGAAGGGCGCGCCGTGACGGCGCCGCGCGGCACGGCCGCCGCGCCCGGCGGGCCCGACGCCTCCGGTGTGCCCGAGGTGTCCGCGTCCGCCGCGTCCGCGTCCGCCGTCGAACCGGCGCGCGAGCGGGGCGGGTTCATCGCCCGCGCCGCCGCCGTCACGGCCGCGCTCACGGCGGCGGGCGCGCTGGCCGGGCTCGTACGCGACCAGACCCTCGCGCACCTCTTCGGCGCGGGCGCCGCCACCGACGCGTTCCTGGTCTCGTGGACGCTCCCCGAGGTCGCCGCGACGCTCCTCATCGAGGACGCCATGGCGCTCGTCCTGGTGCCCGCGTTCAGCCTCGCCCTCTCCCGCCGCGCCGCGACGGCCGTGTCGGCCACACCCGCCACCGAGCGCCCCACCGGGCCCGCCGCGTACGAGGACCCGTCCGCCGTCCCCGACCCCGTACGCGCCCTGCTGGCCGCCACCCTGCCCCGGCTGCTGCTCGTGCTCGGCTGCCTCGCCGCGCTGCTCGCCGCCGGGGCGCCGCTCCTCGTCGACCTGCTCGCCCCCGGGCTGCCGGAGCGCGGTACGGCGGTGGACTGCACGCGGCTGACGGCGTTGACGGTGCTGACGTTCGGCACCGCCGGGTACTTCAGCGCCGCGCTCCGCGCGCACCGGCGCTTCGTACCGCCCGCCGCCATCTACACCGCGTACAACGTCGGCATCGTCGCCACCGTGTGCGTGCTGCACACGGCGTGGGGCGTACGCGCCGCGGCGGCGGGGGTGGCACTCGGCGGGGCGCTGATGGTGCTCGTGCAACTCCCCGCGTTCCTGCGGGCGCTGCCCGTCCGGAACGCCTCCGCGCGCGCGGAGAGCGGAAACCACGATGGCCTCGCGCGCGGGGAGGGCGAGAAAAACGTTCCCGCGCACCCCGCGGACGCACTCTCCGCCGCCGGAGCGGTGGTCGTCCCCGTGGTGCTGTTCGCCCTCACCCGGCAGGCGCAGGTGCTGGTCGAGCGCTTCCTCGCCTCCTCGCTGCCCGCCGGAGCGATCTCGCACCTCAACTACGCGCAGAAGGTCGCGCAGATCCCCATGGTGCTGTCGCTGATGCTGTGCACCGTCACGTTCCCGGTGGTCGCCCGCGCGCTCGCGGACGGCGAACCGGAACGGGCCCGCAGCCGCGTACGCCGCGACCTGACGCTGGCCGCGCTCGTCGTGCTGCTCGGCGCCGCGTACGTCGTCGCGTACGCCCCCCAGATCGTCGAACTCCTCTTCCAGCGCGGCGCCTTCACCGCCGCCGACACCGCCGCCACCGCCTCCGTGATGCGGGTCTACGCGCTGGGCCTGCTCGGGCACAGTCTCGTCGGGGCGCTGGTGCGGCCGTACTTCTCGGCGGGCAGGCCGACCTGGTACCCGGCCGGGGCGATGGCCGCCGGGCTGCTCGTCACCGTCGTCGCCGGGGCGCTGACCGCCGGGCCGTGGGGCGTGTACGGGATCGCCGCCGCCAACGCCGCCGGGATCACCCTCACCGCGGGGCTGCTGCTGCGCGCCCTCGACGCGACGCCGGACCACGCGCCCGCGCGCGCGTCCCGGGACGGGCACGGGCCCGTACGGCGCGCGCGGTACGCCCGTTCCCCGCTGCCCGTGCCCGTCGGGCTGGGCACCGTCCTGCCGACGCTCGCCCGGCTGCTGCTGGCCACCGCCGTGGCCGCCACGGCGGGCTGGGCGGTCGCCCCGCTGTGCGGCGCGGCGCTGCCGTCCGCCGCGGCGGGCGCCCTGGTCGTCCCGGCCGTCTTCGGGGTGACCGCCTTCGCCGCGGGAGTGCCCGAGGTCCCGCAGCTGCTGTCCACCGCCACCCGGAGGTTCCGCCATGACCGCTGACCGGACGACGACCCCGCCACCCGCCCCCGCGCACACCCCGGAATCCGCCGCCACCGGGCGGCCCCGCCCGTGGCTGCTGATGTACCACTCCGTGTCCGACGGCCTCCACGACCCGTACCGCATCGCCGTCTCCCCGGACCGTCTGCGCCGCCAGCTGCGCTGGCTCCGCGCGCGCGGGTTGCGCGGCGTGGGCGTCGCCGAGCTGCTGCGCGCGCGGGCGGCCGGGCACGGCGCCGGGCTCGTGGGGCTGACCTTCGACGACGGCTACCAGGACTTCCTCGACGAGGCCGTCCCGCTGCTCCTCGAACACGGCTGCACGGCCACGGTGTTCGTCCTCCCCGGCCTGCTCGGCGGCAGCAACACCTGGGACCCGCTGGGCCCCCGCCGCCCGCTGCTCACCGAACCGGCCATCCGGGCGGCGGCCGGGGCCGGGATGGAGATCGGCTCGCACGGGCTGCTGCACCGCGACCTGACCGGGGCGGACGACGACGTGCTGCGCGAGGAGACCGCCCGCAGCCGCGCGCTGCTGACGGCCGTCACCGGCGGCCCGGTGGCGGGTTTCTGCTACCCGTACGGCACGGTCGACGCCCGCGCCGTACGCGCCGTACGGGACGCCGGTTACGCGTACGCCTGCGCCATCGACCCCGGCCCCCTCACCGGCCCGCACGCACTGCCGCGCGCGCACGTGGGCGAGCGGGACACCGGCTGGCGGCTGACGCTCAAGCGGCGCCTGCACCCCCTCCGGCGCCGGGCGGGCACCGCGCGCGCGGCGGCGGATCCCGTACGCGGCGGGGCGGGGGCCGGACGATGAGGGTCCTCCAGGTCATCACCGGCCTCGCGGCGGGCGGCGCCGAGCAGCAACTCCGGCTGCTGCTGCGGCACCTGCCCGTGGAGTGCGACGTGGTCACGCTCACCAACCCCGGCCGGGTCGCCGACGGCATCCGCGCCGACGGCACGCGCGTCATCGACCTCGGCATGCGCGGCAACCGAGACCTGACCGCGCTGCCGCGCCTCACCGGCCTGATCCGCGCGGGGGGATATGACCTCGTGCACACGCACCTGTACCGCGCCTGCGTCTACGGCAGGACCGCCGCACGCCTCGCGGGCGTACGGTCGGTCGCCACCGAACACTCCCTCGGGGACGGGCAGATCGAGGGCCGCCCGCTGAACGGCGGAAACCGCGCGCTGTACCTCGCCACCGAACGGTTCGGCGGGACCACCGTCGCCGTGTCCGCCACCGTCGCGGACCGGCTGCGCCGCTGGGGCGTCCCCGACCACCGCGTCCACCTGGTGCCGAACGGGATCGACGGGCGCCGCCTCGCCTTCGACCCGGCCGCGCGCGCCACCGTACGCGCCCGGCTCGGCGTCCCACCCGACGCGGTGGTCGTCGGCGGTGTCGGACGCCTCGTCCCCGGCAAGCGCTTCGACACGCTGCTGCGGGCCCTGCCGCGACTCCCGTACGTGCGGCTGCTGCTCGTCGGTGACGGGCCCGAACGGGACGCCCTGCGGCGGCTCGCGACGGACCTGGGCCTCGCGGACCGGCTGCTGCTGCCCGGCGAGTGCGACGGCGCGGAGGAACCCCCGTACGGGGACGGCGCGGGGCCGGGCGCCACCACCGCGTGGCCGCCGCGGCTGCCCGGGCTCCTCTCCGCCATGGACCTGTTCGTGTCGCCGTCCACGCAGGAGTCGTTCGGGCTGTCCGTCGTGGAGGCGCTGGCGTCCGGGCTGCCCGTGCTCCACCGGGCCTGCCCCGCCGTGGAGGAGGCACCGGCCGAGGAGGCGCCGGGCGCGCGGCGCGTCGGCCCCGGGCCCGACGCGCTGGCGGACGCCGTCCTCGGCGAACTCGCCTCCGGGCTCCGACGCCTGCCGGTGCCGCGGCTGGTGGAGCGCTACGACGTCACGCGCAGCGCGGACGGACTGATGTCCGTGTACGAGCGCGCTCTCGCCTCCCCTCCGCGCGGGCGCCCCGCCCGCGCGGAGCGGCACACCCCCACGGCGGCGGCGACCCGGAATCCGCGCCCCGCGCGCGCGGAGGGCATCCCGCGCCGTATCCGTCGTACCCGCCGTCCGCTCCGGACGACCGACACAGCCGAAAGGTGAGCACTGTGAGCACCGTGGGCACTGCCCCGCCGGAGACGGCCGAGCCGGACGCCGACACGTCCCCGCCGCCCGCACCCCGGCCCCCGCGTCCCCCGCGCCGCGTCCTCGCGCGCCTGCGGCGCATCCTGCGCACCCTCCGGCCGCCCCGGCGCCCGCGCCTGCACGAGCGGCTCCGCGTACGGCGCCGTACGTCGGGACGGCCGCGCGTACGGGTCCGGGTGCCGCTCCCGCCCGTCCGCCGCCTCCGGCGCGTACGCCCGCCGCGCTGGTGGCCGCTGGCCGCGTGCGTCGCCCTGGGCGCCGCCGGGGGAGCGGCGTACGGACAGTTCACGCCGCCGAGCTACAGCGCCACCAGCTACGTCGCCGTCGTGCCCGCCAAGAACGCCGACCCGGCGTCCGCCCTCGGCTTCGCCCAGGCGTACGGCCGGATCGCCACCGGCGGCGCCGTACTGGCCGGTGCGCGCGCGGAGACCGGAAAGCCGCTGAGCGTGCTGGAGAAGGACGTCCAGGCGGTCACGTCACCGGACGCGCCGCTGATCGAGATCAGCGGTACGGCCGCCCGCCCGGCGGGGGCCGCCACCGTCGCCAACGCGGTGGCCGGTTCGCTCACCCGCGTCGCCAACCGGAGCGCCGAGCGGACGGAGGTGCGGCTGACCGTCTTCGCCGCCGCGCGCGCGCCGAGCGCGCCGAGTTCGCCGTCCACGCCGCTGGCCGTCGCGGTGGGCGGCTGCGCGGGCGGCCTCTGCGGCGCCCTGCTGCTGCTCGTACGTCCCACGCGGCGCGCGCGGGACGACGACCGCTGGGACGGGGCGGGCGGTCACGGCGGCGAGGGCGGGCAGCGGGCGGACCACCTGCCGCCCGCACCGTCCCCCACGCCCTCACCCGCACCCGTACCGGAGCCGACCGCGCCGCGGCCGGACGACGGCGCACCGGCCGCCGACGGGGCGGCGCCGACCGCCGCACGGGAGACCTCCGCGTCCGGCACCTCCGCGCCAGGGACCTCCGCTTCGGGCACCGGCACCGGCCTGGCCCGCCAGGCGCGGCGGCGCGTACCGATGCGGGAACTGCGCAGGCAGCGGCTGGAGTCCGGCTCCCGCCGCGCCCCAGGGAACGTCGCAGACGCGGCGGCCACCGGCACCGCCACCGGCTCCACGGCGGTGGAGCGCCGATGACCAGCACACCCGCCCCCGCCCGCACCCCCGCCCCGGCGACCCCGGTCACCACCACCGTGACGACCACGGCGACGCTCTGCCGCGACCCGGCCGCGTTCGCCGCGCTCGCGCCCGAGTGGGACGCCCTGTACGCCCGTTGCCCCGGCGCCACCCCCTTCCAGACGCACGCCTGGCTGCACTCGTGGTGGCTGTCGTACGGCGTACGCGGACGCCTGCGGCTGCTGCTCGTGCGCAGCGGCGGCCGCCTCGTGGGCGTGGCGCCGCTGATGTGCGTGTACCGGCCGTTCCCCGTACTGGTGCCCCTCGGCGGGGACATCACCGACTTCCTCGACGTGCTCGTGGACGCCGACCGGGCCGACGTCGCGCTGCGCGCCATGGAGCGCGGCCTGCGCCGGGCGGCGCGCGGCGCGCTCGTGGACCTGCGGGAGGTACGGCCCGGGGGAGCCGCCGAACGGCTCCACAACCGCTGGCAGGGCGCGCGCCGACGGCTGGACGACTCCGTCTGCCTCGAACTCCCCGGCGTGCCCCTCGAGGACCTGCTCCGGCGCATGCCCGGCACCAGCGCCCGCCGGACCCGCGGGAAGCTCCGCAGGCTCGCCCGCCTCGACCTCGAGGAACGGGACGTGCCGCAGGCCGAGGTCGCGTCGGCCGTCGCCACCCTGCTGCGCCTGCACGGCCTCCAGTGGCGGGGCCGCGGGCTGACGCCCGAGCACGGCAGGCGGCGGTTCGCCGAGCACCTGTCCCGCGCGGCCGTCCGCATGGTCGGCAACGGGGACGCGGTGCTCACCGAGTACCGGGTCGGGGGCGAGGTGCTGGCCACCGACATGACGCTGACGTCGGCGGAGCTGTCCGGCGGCTACCTGTACGGCGCCCACCCCGCGCTCCGCGCCAAGGCGGACATCACGTCGATGCTGCTGCGCCACGACGCGCGGCTCGCGTCGGAGAGCGGCCGCCGCGTGCTGAGCATGCTGCGCGGCACCGAGCCGTACAAGCGCCACTGGCGGCCCGTCGAGGTCACCAACCGGCGCCTGCTGCTGGCCCGTTCGGAACTGGCGCCGCTGCTGCGGCTGTACGCGGGGCTGCTGACCGTACGGCGGCGCCTCGGCCGGGCCGTACGCGAGCACGGCCCGGCCCTGGTCGCCCTGCGCGCGCGGCTGCGCGCACACCGCCCGCGCGCCTTCCGGGCGGACGCGTGAGGGCGGGCGCCGCCGCCCCGCGCGGCCGCGGCCCGGCCGCCGCGCCGGGGTCAGCCGCCGTGGCGGAAGCAGAACCGGCCGCCGCCGAGCAGCTTCTCGACCCACTCACCGAGGTTCAGGCAGAACTCCCGGCCGGCGGGGTGCTCGGGCTTCCACTCCGGCGAACCGCTCGGCCGCGCCTCCGGCGTGCTGGGCGTCGGAGTGGGCGTGGGCGTCGGGGTGGGCGTGGGTGTGGGGGTCGGCTTCGGGGTCGGCCGGGGCTCGGGCGCGGACATCAACGCGCGGAACACCTCGGTCGAGTCCGGGTTGCGCCCGCACCGCCACACGCCGTGCGGGCAGTAGTCGGTGATGGTGTGGTAGACGGGCCGGTGCTTGCGCATCCAGCCGAGCATCCCGCGTACGTACGCGGGATTGTCGCCGCCGCGGAAAAGGCCCCACTCCGGGTACGAGACGGGTTTCCCGTGCCGCGCCGCGAAATCCACCTGGTGCTGGAGACCGTACGGCTGGCGGACGTGCTCGGCGAATTTCCCGCCCGGCGGCTGGTCGTAGGAGTCCATTCCGACGATGTCCACGTAACGGTCGCCCGGGTAGCATTTCGTCCAGCCGATCGCGTCCTCTCCGCGCGACGGGGCGAAATCGAAACGGAACCTCTGCCCCGGCACCGCGCGCATCGCGGTCACGACGCGTCGCCAGTACGCCTTCCACGCCTTCGGGTCGGGCGCGCAGCGGTGCGTGTACGTGACGCCGTTCATCTCCCAGCCCGGGACGAGCACGGTGTCCGCGAGGCCGAGCGCGACGAGCCGTTCGGCCAGCGTGCGGAAGTGCCGGTCGAACCGGCCGTCCGCGCCCGCCCGGAGCAGCCGTGCGACCTCGGCGTCGGGCACGCCCTCCTCGTTCCGCTCCAGCAGCGGCACGTTCAGCACGAACAGGCGGTCCGCGCGCGCGTGGCGCCACTTCGCCCAGGGGCGGAGGAAGTCCGGCTCGCCCTCGATGTTGGACCACAGGTCGCCCGGCAGGTACGTGTGCCCCACGCGCGGTTCACGGCCGTCCAGCCACCGCTTCAGGCCCGCCATGCGCCGTACCCCCTCGGGTCCGGAGCCCAGGAACGCGCCGAACGGCACGTCACGCGCCGCCCGTTCGGCGCTCCCGTCGGCGGGGCCGCCCGCGGGCGCGCCCGGTGCGCCTCCGGCGGGCCGCTGCCTTTCCCCGCCGGGGAGTTCCCCGGTATCGGCGGAAAGCGAAGCGGAATCCCGTGCCGTGCCTTTCCCGTCGGTCCGGCCGTGCTCGGGAACAGGGAGCGCGGTGGTGACGAGCAGACCGGCGGTGAGGGCGCCGAGACAGGCGCCCGTCACGGCCCAGGGCCTGTACGGCATGGTGACTCCTTCGGGAGTGTGATCCGTTCGGCGGTTCCTTTCCGCGACAGTAGACAGCGGAGCCGTTCCACGGACTCCCGGAATGCCCTCTGATGGCCCGAACGAGAACGCCGTCGCCCGCACGGCCCAGCGCGCCGCCCGTTCCCGCCCCGCCCGCTCCGGCCCCGCCCGCGTTGGACACCGCCGTGCCCGCCCTGCTGCTGCGCCTCGACCCGAACCCGTTCCACCACGGCACCCTCGGCGCCGTCAGGTCGCTGGGGCGGGCCGGGGTGGAGGTGCACGCGTTCGTGGAGTCCGCGCGCGATCCCGCCGGGCACTCCCGCCACCTGCGGCGGGCGTACGCGATGCCGCGTGGCGCCGTCACGGCGGAACGGCTCGCCACGGTGCTGCGTCGGACGGCGCGGCTGATCGGGCGGCCCGCGGTGCTCGTGCCGATGGACGACCTGAGCGCCGTGCTCGCCCCCCGGGCGGCCGCGCGCGCGGGCGGCCGTTTCCTGCTGCCCGACCTGCCCGACCTGCCCGACCTGCCCGGCGGCCTCGCCGAACGGGTCGCGGACAAGGAGGCGTTGGCCGCGCTCTGCCGCCTGCTGGACATCCCGCACCCGCGCACGGTGGTGCCCGGGGACGCGGCGGAGGCCGCCGCCGCGACCCGCGCGCTCGGCCCGCCCGTGGTGGCGAAGTGGAGCCGCCCGTGGCTGCTGCCGGGCGCGGCGTCGGGCCTGCGCAGCACCACGCTGGTACGCGATCCGGACGAGGCGCGGCGGCTGTTCGCGCGCGGCCGGGAGGCGGGCAGCAGGCTGCTGCTCCAGGCGCGGGTGCCGGGCGGGCGCGACGCCGACTGGTTCTTCCACGGGTGCCGCACCGCCGACGGCTGGCTGGGCGGCGGCGCCGGACGGAAGGACCTGGCCTGGCCCACGGGCGCCGGACTGACCGCCGTCGGCAGCCGCCTGCCGAACCCGGCGGTGGAGGAGACCGCCGACCGGCTCGCGGCGCACCTCGGCTACCGCGGCATCCTCGACCTGGACTTCCGCTTCGACCCCGGCACAGGCACGTACCACCTGCTGGACTTCAACCCCCGCCCCGGCGCCCAGTTCCGGATCTTCGCGGACGACGGTCCGGGCGGCACCGGCCTGGACGTCGTACGCGCCCTGCACCTGGATCTCACCGGCCGGGCGGCCACCGCGCGCGCGGCGGCCGAACCGCGCGGTGCGCGGGTGTTCGTCGCGGAGAACTACGCGCTGCTGTCCGCCCTTTCGGCACCCCTGGACCTGGCCCGCGCGGTACGGGGGCCCGCGGGCATGCGTACGCGCCGGGAGGGCGCCTGGTTCGCGGGGGACGACCCGGCGCCGTTCGCCGCGATGGCGTGGGCCTGGGGCGGCCACGGCGTCCGGAAGGGGCTGCGCCGCCTGGCGCGGCGTCACCGTACGGACGGCGCGCCCGCCGTCCCCCGAGCGACCCCACAGACCGCACCCACCGCACCCACCGCAACGACGAAGGACGGGAACCAGCCATGCTCGACCTGCTAGTGGTGGGCGCCGGCCCCTACGGGCTGTCCATCGCCTCCCACGCCGCCGCCTCCGGCCTGGACGTCCGGGTGCTGGGCCGCCCGATGGCCTCCTGGCGGGACCACATGCCGCGCGGGATGCTCCTCAAGTCCGAGCCGTGGTCGTCCAACCTGTCCGACCCGGCGGGGGCCCACACCTTCGGCGCCTACTGCGCCACCCTCGGCGTCCGCGCGGAGCACGGCAGTCCGCCGCCCGTCGGCACGTTCACCGACTACGGCATGTGGTTCGCGGAACGCGCCGCGCCGCCCGTCGAGGAACGCGAGGTGACCGCCGTACGGCCCGCCGCGCGGGGGGCGGGTTTCCGGGTCGAGACGGCGGACGGCGACGTGCTGCACGCCCGTACGGTGGCGCTGGCCGTCGGCGTACTGCCGTTCACGCACCTGCCGAAGCCGCTGCGCGGCTTCCCGCCCGAGCTGGTGTCGCACAGCGTCCGGCACAGCGACCTGGCCGCGTTCGCCGGGCGGGACGTCACCGTGGTCGGCGCCGGGCAGGCCGCCCTGGAGACCGCCACGCTGCTGGCCGAGCACGGGGCCGCCGTCCGCCTCGTCGCCCGCACCGGACGGCTCGGCTGGAACACGCCGCCGCAGCCCCTCGAACGCGGCCTGCTGCGTTCCCTCCGCGACCCGCACAGCGGGCTCGGCACCGGCTGGCCGAGCTGGGTGTGGTCCGAGGCGCCGCAGGCCGTACGGGCGCTGCCCGGCGGCCTGCGCAGCCGCATCGTGGGGCGCGCGCTCGGCCCCGCCGGGGCGTGGTGGCTGCGCGAGCGCTTCGAGTCCGCCGTACCGACCCTGCTCGGGCACCGGCTGGTCGCGGCCGCCCCCGTGGACGGCGGGGTACGGCTCCGGCTGGCCGGGGCCGGGGGCGCGCGGTCGGTGCTGGAGACCGGGCACGTGATCGCCGCGACCGGCTTCGCGCCCGGCCTCGGTCGGCTGCGGATGCTGGACCCCGCCCTGCGGGCCGGGCTGCGGACGGTGGCGGGGAGCCGGGCCCCCGAACTGGACGGCCGCTTCCGGTCGTCGTGGCCCGGCCTGTACTTCGCGGGCCTGCTGGCCGCGCCGTCGTTCGGGCCCGCGATGCGCTTCGTGCACGGGGCGTCGTTCACGGCGGCGCGGCTGGTGGAGGGCGTACGGCGGGAGGGCGTACGACGGGAGCGCGGCGGCGCCCGTACGGCGCGGGAGCGCGTGCCCGCGCACGCGTAGCGCCCGCCGCGCGCGGTGCGTACGGGCCCCGGGCCGGTGACCGTGCCGGTGGCCCGCACGGGACCGCCGCACCCTCCTTGTCAGCGTCGATCAGGAGTTACATGATCGTCGGAATGACGTCCTGACGAGGAGGGGTGCCGATGAGCGACTCCAGCCGCATCCTGATCCGCGGCTCCGGACTGAGGTGTGCCGACGTGGTCCGGGTGGCCCGGCGCAGCGCGTGGCTGAAACTGACCCCCGACGCCCTCAACCGGGCGGGCCGCAGCTACGAGTTGGCCGTCGAGCTGGGCACGAAGGGCGCCGTGTACGGCCGGACGACCGGTGTCGGCGCCAACCGCCACATCGTCGTCGACCCCGACGCCGCCGACCTGCACGGGCTGCGCCTGCTGCGCAGCCACGCCGGGGGCACCGGCGACCCGCTGCCCGACGACGCCGTGCGCGCCGTGATGGCGATCCGCCTCAACCAGCTCGCCGCCGCCGGGAGCGGCGTCCACCCGCGTCTGCTGCGTGCGTTGGAGACGGCGCTGCGGGTGGGCGCGCTGCCGCTGGTCCACCAGCGGGGCGCGATCGGCACCGGCGACCTGACCGCGCTGGCCGAGATCGGCCTGACGCTGGCGGGCGAACTGCCCTGGGAGTCCGGTGGGATCGACCCCGTCGCGATCAGTCCGGGTGACGCCCTCGCGTTCATCTCCAGCAACGCCGCGACCCTCGCCGAGGCCGTCCTGTGCTGGCACGACCTGTCCCGCGTACTGGCCGCGAGCCATGTCGTGACCGCGCTGACGTTCTGCGCGCTGCGCGGCTCGGTCGAGGCGTACGACGCCCGCGTGCACGCCGCGCGCCCGCACCCCGGCGCCGTACGGTGCGCGGGCGAGATGCGCAGGCTGCTCACCTCCGGCGGCGACCTGCTGCCCGGCAAGCGCCTCCAGGACCCGTTCGGACTGCGGGCCTTCCCGCAGGTGCAGGGGCCCGCGCTGGAGGCCGCCGCCCAGGTCGAACGGGTCCTCCAGGTCGACCTGAACGCGGCGGCCGAGAACCCGTTCATCGACGCCGAGACGCAACTCGCCTACCACCACGGCCAGTTCTCCACCGCGCAGGTGGCCCTCGCCTTCGACCACCTGCGCGCCACGCTGCACCACATCGCGGAACTCTCCGCCGCCCGCCTGAGCGACCTCGTCGAACCGGACCTCAGCGACCTGCCGCCGTTCCTCGCCGAGGGGCCCGCGGGCAGCTCCGGCTTCATGATCCTGGAGTACGTCGCCCACGACGCCCTCGGGACGCTGCGGCACGCGGCCGGGCCGGTCACGTTGGGCACGGCGGTGATCTCCCGCGGCCTGGAGGACCACGCCAGCTTCTCCACCCACGCCGTACGCAGCACGGTGGTCGCCACCGCCGCGTACCGCACCGTGCTGGCGTGCGAACTGCTCGGCGCGGTACGGGCGTTGCGCATGTCCGGCGTCGAACTGCCCGACACGCCGCTGCGCGAGGCGTTCCGGCTGGCCGACGAGGGGCTGCCGCACGTCGTCCACGACCATCCGCTGAGCGCCGAGATCCACCGCGCCGAGCAGCTGCTGGACCGCCTCGCCGCGCTGTGACCCCCACGGCTGTACGACGCCCAACCGCCGTGTGCCGCCCGTCAGTTGCCCAGCAGGGCCCGCAACTCCGGCTGTAGCAGGTCTCCGTGGGCGCGCACGAGGTCGTCGCACAGGTCCCAGATGCGTTCCACCGGCAGCGCGGCGGCCGTCGCCGGGTCGGCCATCGCCGCGTGCCGTACGTGGCGGGGATCGCCGTCGGTGGCGGCGCGCACGGTCAGCTCGTTGACGTTCACGTACGAGCGGTTGAGCGCGGCGCACTGCGGCGGCAGGGCGTCGACGCGGGTGGGCTGCACGCCCTGCGCGTCGACCAGGCAGGGCACCTCGACGACGGCGGACGACGGGAGTTCGTCGATCAGGCCGCGGTTGGGCACGTTCCCGTAGACGGTGCGCGGGGTGCCGGTGACGACGCTGTGGACGATCTGCGGCGCGTACTCCATGGTGCCCTCGACCGGCAGCGGGCGGCCCGCGGCGAGCGCGGCGCGGGTCTGCTCGTAGCTGGCGGTGTTCTCGTCGGTGATGTCCAGGTACGCGCCGACGGGCAGCCGAAGCCGCGCCACCTCGCTGTCGTGGTGCAGGTACCAGGGGACGTACTCGGCGGAGTGCTCGCTCGTCTCCGTCGGGTAGTGCCCGAGCCGCCGGTACATGTCGACGCGCACCCGGCGCAGCAGCTGCGGGTCCCGGGTGATCGCCTCGTCCAGCAGCGGGTAGAGGTCCCGGCCGTCCGCGCGGTGCTCGAAACGCAGCACCCACGCCTGGTGGTTGACGCCCGCGGCGAGGTACGACACGTCCTCGTACGCGACGCCGACCAGGCGTGACAGGTCCTGCATCGTCCAGTACACGGAGTGGCACAGCCCGACGGCGCGCAGCCGGGGCGCGATCCGGTGCAGGTACATGACGTTCATCGCCATGGGGTTGGTGTAGTTCAGCAGCAGGGCGTCCGGGCAGACCTCCGCCATGTCGGCGGCGAGCGCGCGGAGCACCGGGAAGGTGCGCAGGGCGCGGAAGATCCCGCCCACACCGAGGGTGTCCCCGATGGTCTGCCGCAGCCCGTGGCGGGCGGGCACGTCGAAGTCCGTACGGGTCGCCTCGGCCATGCCTACCTGGATCATGTTGACGACGAAGTCCGCGCCCTCCAGCGCCTCGCGGCGGTCCAGGTGCGCGGTGACGACGGGGGAGGCGCCCCGTTCGGCGGCGATGTGGCGGGCGGCGCCCTCGGCGGTGGCGAGCCGTTCGGGGTGGATGTCGTGCAGCGCGATACGTGCGTCGCGCAGCTCGGGGAAGGCGAACAGGTCGGCGAGCAGGCCCTGGGTGAAGACGACGCTGCCCGCGCCCACGAAAACGATCTTTGTGCCGGTCATCGGTCGTTCCTCTGCTTCGGGTGGTGCGGTTGCTTCGGGTGGTGCGGTGCGTCCGGATCTCCCGGTCCGGGATCGGGGCCCGGGTCGGCCCCGCCGGGGGCGGGCGCCGGGGGCCGGGCCGCCGCGCCGACGGCCTCCGGCCAGTCGGGCTGCGCGGCGGTGCCGCCGTGCGCACGCGTGGAGAGCGCGCCGCAGGCGGCGGCGATCTCCAGCGCGCGGGCGGTGTCCTCGCCGCGCAGCACGGCGGCGAGGAAGCCCGCGTCGAAGCTGTCGCCCGCGCCGACGGCGTCGAGCGGTTCGACGGGAACGGGCGCCGTGTGCCACGTACGGGTGCCGTCGTGCGCGAGCGCGCCCTCCGCGCCGTTCTTCACGGCGACGAGCGGCCCGTGCCCGGCCAGCAGGGCGGCCGTCGCCGCCAGGCCGTCCTCCGTACGGGGACCGCCGCCCGTGCCGCCGTCCGCACCGGTGGTGGTGAGGGCGGCGGCCAGGGCGCGGGCCTCGGCGGCGTTCGGCAGCAGCACGTCGGTGTGGCGCAGCACCGGGGCGAGCAGCCGCGCGTCCCAGCGCCCGTCCGGGTCGTCGTTGGTGTCCAGCGACGTGGTCGCGCCGCCCGCGCGCGCGGCGCGGAACAGTTCCGGCAGGGCGCGCGCCAGCCGCGGCAGCAGGAAGAACGACGCCGCGTGCACGTGCCGGGCCCCGGCCAGCAGCCGTTCCGGCACGTCGTACGGGCCGGTCGCGGGCAGCGTGCCCGGCGCGGTGAGGATCGCCCGGTCGGCGCCACGCGTGAGGACGGTGGTCAGCGGCGTGGGCAGCTCCGGGTCGACGGTCAACGCGCCGGTGTCGACGCCCCGTTCGGCCAGGGCCTGCCGTACGAACGCGCCCGCCGCGTCCGCCCCCACGCGCCCAGCGAACGCCACCCGCAGCCCCAGCCGCGCCGCGCCGCACGCGGCGATGGCGGCGGAGCCGCCGAGCACCAGACGGCCGTACGGCACGAGTTGCTCGCGCTGGCCGAAGGCGAGGGCGTCCGGCAGGGGGCCGACGACGACGTCCGGGTTGGCGTCGCCGATGACGAGCAGGTCGAAGGGTGGAGACATGGCGGTTCCTGGGTCCTGTCCTGGTGCGGAGGGGAGTCGGCGGGTACGGGTGGGCGGCGGGCGCGGCGTCAGCCCTTCAGCCCGCTGCTGGTGAGGGACTGGATGAACGTCTTCTGCGCCAGCAGGAACGCCACCAGCACGGGCAGTACGGTGACGACGTTCCCCGCCATCACCGCCGACCACCGGGTGTGGTGCTGCCCCTGGAACGTGGTGAGGCCGAGCTGGAGCGTGTACTGCGTGTCGTGGTTGATCGCGATCAGCGGCCAGGTCAGGTCGTTCCAGGTGGACAGGAACGTCAGCACCGCCACCGTCGCCAGCGCGGGCCGCGCCAGCGGCAGCACGATGGAGCACAGCACGCGCAGCCGCGAACAGCCGTCGATCCACGCCGCCTCCTCCATCTCCCGTGGCAGGGAGAGGAAGAACTGCCGGAAGAGGAACACCGCGAACGGCGTCACCAGCGCGGGCACGATCAGCGCGCCCAGGGTGTCGATCAGCCCGAGCCGCTTCATCACCAGGAACGTCGGGATCATCGTCAACTGGAACGGGATGACCATCGTCGCCAGCATCAGCCCCAGCAGCACCCGCGACCCGGCGAAGCGCATCCGCGCGAACGCGTACCCGCCGAGCGAGCCCAGCAGCAGGTTCGAGAGGACCGCGACAGCCGACACCACGAGGGAGTTGGCGAACCAGCGGGGGAACATCGCGTTCCCCAGCACGTAGCGGTAGCCGCCGAGGTCGACGCTCTCCGGCCAGAGCGCGGGCGGGAAGCGGTTGATCTCCGCGTTCGTCATCACGGAGCTGAGCAGCAGCCACAGCAGCGGCAGCGCGAACGCCAGCGCCAGCGGAGCCAGCACCAGGTGCCACGGGCTGAACGGGAGCCGCCGCGCGCGCGGGCCGCGTACGGGGGACCGGCCGGTGCGCGGGGCGGGGCCGGCCGCCTTCCGCGCGGGCGTCACGTGGGTGGTCATCGTGCGGCCTCCTCGCCGGTCGCGCCGGTACGGGTCGTCGCCTTCGCCGCGCCCGCCTCCGCGCGCGCCTGCCGCCACCGCACGAGGCGGAGCGCGCCGCCCGCCGCGAAGAGGGCGACGGCCAGCACGTACGCGGCGGCCGCGCCGTACCCGGCGGTGAACGTGCGGAACGCCTGCTCCCAGACGAAGTACACGATCACCGTGGTCGAGCCGAGCGGCCCGCCCTTCGTCGTCACGTACACCAGGTCGAACACCTGGAGCGCCTGGATGAACTGCCACAGCAGCAGGAAGACACCGACCGGCGCGAGCGTGGGCAGCGTGACGTGCCGCAGCACGTGCCACCGGCCCGCGCCGTCCAGCCGCGCGGCCTCCACCAGCTCCGGCGGCACGTCCTGGAGCGCGGCCAGCAGCACCACGACGCAGAAGCCGACGCCGCTCCACAGCGAGATCAGCACCAGCAGGTACAGCGCCTGGTCCGGGTCCCCGAGGAAGCCCTGCGGGGAGATCCCGAACTGGTGCAGCAGCGAGTTGGCCGCGCCGAACTGCGGGTCGAGGATGAACGAGAACAGCACGCCCTGCGCCGTCGCCGACACCACGAACGGGATGAACACCAGCGTCCGATACAGCCCGATCAGCCGGATGCGGCGGTTCAGCGCCAGCGCCAGCACGAGTCCGCCCGCCAGGCTGAGCGGCACGTACAGGCCCGCGTACACGAGGGTGTTGCGTACGGCGGTGTGGAAGTTCGGGTCCTCCGCCAGCGCGCGGTAGTTGTCCACGCCGACCCAGCGGCCCGGCGTGACGAGGTCGTCCGCGCGGAACGACAGCAGCAGCGACCAGACCACCGGCACGATGCCCAGCCCCAGGATCACCAGCGTGGCGGGCGCGGTGAACGTCCAGGCGGCGGCGGCCTCGCGGCGGGCCCGCCGGGTGCGGGTACGGCGCCGGGCGGCGGCGGCCGGTTCGAGGGTGAGGGGACGCGGCACCCTCACCATGACGGCCGTCCCGCCCGTACGCGGGACCCGGCGGTACGGGGGCGGTGCGCCCGCTTCCGTACGGCGGCCCGCTTCGTTCGCTCTGCTCGCATCGTGGCCTTCCTCATCGTCGGACCACCCCTCACCGGGGGATCAGCAGGGCGGCGTCGGCCTTGTCGGCGCACCGGCGCAGCGCGTCGGCGGGGCTGCGCTTCCCGAGCAGCACCGCGACGACCGCCTCGCCCAGCGCCTGGGAGATCTGCGGGTACGCGGGGTGCACCGGCCGCACCCGCGCCGTCTCCAGCGCCTTCGTGAACACCGGCAGCCCCTCCGTACGGGCCGCGTGCCGCCGCCACCGGGGGAGCCGTTCGGCGGCGGCGCTCAGCGGCAGGCTGCCCGCCGCGACGCCCCAGCGGGCGTCCCGTTCCGGCTGGATCATCCAGCGGACGAACTCGACGGCGGCGCGGGAGCGCGCCGAGCCGTTGTCGAAGACGGTCCAGGTGTCCGGGCCGGAGATGGTGACGGGCGGCCCGCCGTAGCCGGGCAGCGGCACGACGCCGTAGTCGACGCCCGCGCCGGTGATGTCCGGCAGCTGCCACGGGCCGGTGGCCACCATGGCCATCCGGCCGCCCAGGAACACCTGGTACATCTGCTCGCCGCCGGGCTTCGGGTCCACGTACACGCTCCGGTCGCGCGCCAGCCGCTCCAGCGTCTCCAGGGCGCGCACGCCCTGGCGGGCGAAGCCGATGCTCCGGCCGTCGTCGCCGATCACGTCGCCGCCCAGGTCCCAGACCATCGGCCAGATCCGCCACACGGTGTCCTCGTCGCCCGTGCCCGGCCAGCCCGTACCGAAGACGCCCCGACCCGTGTCGGTCAGCCGCCGCGCCGTCGCGACGAACTCGTCCCAGGACCAGCCCGGTTCGGGGAAGGGCACGCCCGCCGCGCGGAACAGCTTCTTGTTGTAGACGACGCACAGCGCGTCGAGCAGGGCGGGCGCGGCCCGCAGCCGACCGTTCAGGGTGACGGCCTCGCGCGCGGCGGGCCAGTAGCCGCTCCAGGGGGTGGCGCCGCCGCGCAGCGCGTCGGTGAGGTCGACGACGCTGGGGCTGCGGGCGACGCTGGCGAGGTCCGAGCCGAAGACGTAGGCGATGTCCGGGAACGAGCCGGACGCGAGCGCCGCCGTCACCTTCTGGAGCATGGCGTCCGCGATGACGCCCCCGCCGCCCGCGTCCACGCGGATACGGGGGTGCGTCCGGTTGAAGTCCGCCACCAGCTCCTCGACGGCCTTGCGGCCCGTGTCGCTCTGCCCGTGCCACAGCTCGACGGTGACCTTGCCGTCGGGGCCGACCCCGTCGGAGGCGCCCGACGCGCACCCGGCGAGCAGCGGCGCACCCGCGACGGCCGGAGCGAGCGCGGCGGCGCCGCGCAGCAACCGGCGCCGGGACGGGGTACGGGGCATGGCGGGCTCCTTACGGCGGGTGGGGTGCGGGTGTGCCGGTGCCGCTGGTGGGTCCGGCGGGCCCGGGGCCGGCGGTGCGTTCCGGTGCGGGGTGGTGGCGGGAGGCCGCGGCGGGGGCGCGGCGCCCGGGGGGAGCGCGGGCGTCCCGCGCGGGGGAGGCGTGCGCGCGCGGTCGTCCCGTGGAGGAGGGCCGCGCTCCCCGTACCCTCCGGGCGCGGAGGACGGGCGCGGAGGCGTACGGGAAGGGCGTACGGGAGGCGGCGTCGGCGGGCACGTACGCACCGTGCCCGCCGGGGTGGCGCGCGCCGGGAAGGCACGCCGCCGGTGGCCCGTGCGGGCCGTGGCGGAGGGGGCGTCAGCAGGTGCGGTGGACGTACGCCCCGCTGTCCGGAGTGGTGACGTCCATGTCGCGGCGCACGATGCTCAGCGTGTCGCCGTGGGACGCGCAGGCGTCGTTCAGGCCCTCGTCCGTGTACTCGACGACGACCACGTGGTCGTCGAAGGCGTCGGCGTAGTCGCCGCACTCCTTCCACTGGCCGCACTCCTCCGCGACGGCGAAGTCGAGGCCCGTCTCGTCGCGGCTGTCGGCCAGCTCCACCGTGTTCTTCTGGGCGGCGGCCAGGCCCCGCTCGTGCGCGTGGTCGGACAGCAGCTTGGCGAACGCCTTGGCGTCCTCGGCCGACAGCAGGTCCTGGGAACGGGTGTAGCTGTCGTAGTTGTCCGGCTCGATCGCGTCGAAGCCCTTGTCGGCGCAGCCGTCCGTCCAGGCGTTGACCCGCTCGGCGACGCGCTCCCGCTTCTCCGGCGTACCGATGTCCAGGAGCGCCTCATCCCAGTCCGGATCGATGACGACCTCGCCGTCCGCGTCCCGCAGCAGCAGGTCGTCGGGCCAGTCGTCGTCCTCGCCGGGCTGGACCTGGAAGGCGTTGATGTAGCAGATGTTGTAGAGGCCGGAGGCCGGGGTCGCCGTACGGTCCCGGCTGACGACCTCGGTGCCGGAGGGCGGGTCGTACGGGCCGCCGATCTGGTAGTCGAATCCGACGCCGGGCTCCGGCAGTGCCGGTTCGGCGGCGCTCGCGCTCGACTGGGTGTTGGTGACGATCCCGGTGGCGACGAGCGCCGAGGCGGCGAGGGCGGCGGCGGCCCAGGAGCGACGGCGGCGCAGGGCGTGGCTGGCAGGCATGGTGTGCTGCTCCATCGATCGCGGATACGGCCCCGCCTCGGACGACGCGGCCGTGCACGCGTTCCTGGCGACTCTGGCCGGGCTCGGGACGGCGTCCGCTACCGGCTGGGCGTACCTCTACGGTGCCGGGTGACACCACCCTGGGCACTGGCAGGATCAAAGCGCGTCCCGCCGCGTACGTCAAGAGCGCGAACCTGAGCAGATGTGCAGAAACGCGCAAGGCGCGGCCCGGGGCACCTGTCCGGGGCAAGCGCGCCACGCGCCCACCGGCCGGGCTCACGGGCAGGTCAGACGCGGGAAAGGGAACCGTGCGCGGCTGATCAGGGCTACACTCGGTGACATGCTCAAGAGTGATCGCTTGACCCGGATCATCGACCACGTGGCCGCCGAGGGCAGCGTGGACGTCCAGGGCCTGGTCGGCCTGCTGGGCGTGTCCGGCGCGACCGTACGCCGCGACCTCCAGGAGCTGCACGAGCGCGGCATGCTGCAACGCACCCACGGCGGCGCCGTCACCGCCGCGTTCGAGCAGCCGCTGCGGCACCGCGCGGGGCGGCAGCGCGTCGAGAAGCAGCGCATCGCGGCCGCCGCGGCGGCCCTGGTGCCCGACGGCGCCGTCGTCGGCCTCACCGGCGGCACCACGGTCACCGAGGTCGCGCGGGCGCTGGCGGGACGCACCGGCATCACCGTCGTCACGAACGCGGTGAACATCGCCGCCGACGTCGTCGTCCGCCCCGACACGCAGCTCGTCGTCATCGGCGGCAACGCCCGCTCGCAGAGCTACGAGCTGGTGGGCCCGGTCGCGGAGCGGGTCCTCGACGAGTACCACCTCGACATCAGCTTCATCGGCGTCGACGGGCTGACCGTACGGCGCGGTTGCAGCACCCACGACGAGCTGGAGGCGCACACCGACCGCGCGTTCCTGCGCAACAGCACGCGCACCGTGGCCGTCGCCGACCACACGAAGATCGGCCGGGTCACGTTCGCCCGGATCTGCCCCGTCACGGACATCAGCACCGTCGTCACGGACGGCGCGGCCGACGAGACGGAGACGGCGGCGATCCGCGCGCTGGGCGTCGAGGTGCTCACCGTCTGACCGGCGCGCACGGTCCGGCGCGCGCCGTCCGCCCACCGGGCCCGTGCGCGCGCCGCCCGGCGCCGGCGGCCGACCCCCGTACGGCCGCCGGGCCGGTCACAGGGCGGACGCGCCGCCCGCCGCCCCCAGCACGCCGAGGACGCGGGCGACCTCGTCGGCCATCGCCGCGCGCGCGGGCGCCAGATACCGCCGGGGGTCGACCAGCGCGGGCTCCCGGGCGAGCACGTCCCGTACGGCGCCGGTGAAGACCGCGTTAAGGTGCGTCGACAGGTTGATCTTGCGCATCCCGGCGGCCACCGCCGCGGCGAGCGTGTCGTCCGGCACGCCCGACGAGCCGTGCAGCACGAGCGGCACCGGCACCGCCTCGCGCAGCCGCGCGACCAGCGCGAGATCCAGTTCGGCGCGGCGCTCGGTCATCGCGTGCGACGAGCCGACCGCGACGGCCAGGGCGTCCACACCGGTCCGCTCGACGAAGCGGGCGGCCTCCTCCGGGTCGGTACGGACCCCGGGCGCGTGCGCGCCGTCCTTGCCGCCGACCTCGCCCAGCTCGGCCTCCACCCAGACGCCCCGTTCGTGGCACCACCCGGTGAGGGCGCGGGTGCGTTCGACGTTCTCCGCCCAGGGCAGCCGCGCGCCGTCGTACATCACCGAGGTGAAGCCCGACTCGACCGCCTCCCGCACCAGTTCGGGCCGGGTCGCGTGGTCCAGGTGCAGGGACGCGGGCGTGCCGGTGGCGGCGACGGCCGCCGCGGCCGCCGCGGCGAGCGGGCGCAGCGCGCCCCGGTACGCCACGGCGTTCTCGCTCACCTGCACCACGACGGCGGCGTCCGCCTGCGCGGCCCCGGCGAGGACCGCCTCCAGCTGCTCCAGCAGGACGGCGTTGAAGGCGCCGACGCCGTGCCGCCCGTCCTCCGCCGCGCGCAGCAGGGCGCCCGTTCCGACCAGCGTCACGACGCGTCCTCCAGCACCACGGAACGGGTCAGGTGCGGCGGGTTGTCCACGTCGCGGCCCAGCCCGGCGGCCAGCTCCGCGGCGACCCGCTGGGCCCTGACCAGTTCCGCGAGCGGGTCCAGGCCCGACGGCCGTACGAGGTGCGCGCCGGTCGCCGCGATCTGCCCGTCGAGGCCCGGCGGCAGCGCGCCCGCGCCCAGCGGCCAGACGGCGCGGCCGGGGGCGGCGATGCCGATGGGGCCGTGCCGGTACTCCATCGCCGGGTACGACTCGGTCCACCACGCGGCGGCCTCCCGCACCTTGAGCGCGGCCTCGCGGGCCAGCCCGTACGTCCAGCCCGTGCCGAGGAACGTGATCTGCTCCGCCGCCAGCAGCGCCGGGTCCAGCTCCGCGGTCACCGCCGTCTCGGCGTCGCGCACGGCGGCGGTCAGGTCCTCGCCGAGGTGGGCGCGGAGGAGGACGAGCTGCGAGGTGGGGAAGCGGGTCTGCACGACGGAGCGTTCGTCGGCGAAGTCCAGGACGACGGCGTCGTCGGCCAGTTCCCCGGCGGGCGAGTCCGGCACCGCGGTCACCACGGTGGCGCGGACCCGGCCGCGCACGCGCTCCAGCGCGTGCAGCACCTCGGTGGTGGTGCCGGACCGGGTCAGCGCGAGCACCCGGTCGTACTCCCGGTCCAGCGGCGCCTCGGACGCGGCGAACGCGTCGGTGCGGCCGTGCCCGGCGGCCTCGCGCAGCGCGGCGTACGACTGCGCCATGAACCACGAGGTGCCGCAGCCGACCACCGCCACCCGCTCCCCGTGCCGGGGGAGCGCGGGCGCGTGGCGTGGCAGCAGGTCCACGGCCCGCCGCCAGCAGGCGGGCTGCGAAGCGATCTCGTCGGCGGTGTGCGACATGGGCTCTCCTACGACGTGTGACGTGGGGCCGGGCCCCTGACATGCGCGATGCGCAGAAGTGCGCAGACGCTCTGCTCAAAGTTGAGCATATTTCGTTGTTCTATCAGAAGCGCGCAGGGGAAGCGAGGGCGCACGGCGGGAGCGCGGGGCGCGCGGACGGGTACGGGCACGGGTACGGGTTCGGTCGGCGCGTACGCGAGGCGGCCCGCGCGAGGGTGGCGGCGCGGGGTGGTCAGCTGATGCGCAGGGCCAGGAAGAAGTCGAGCTTGTCCTCCAGCCGCGACAGGTCACGGCCCGTCAACTGCTCGATGCGGCCCATCCGGTAGCGCAGGGTGTTGACGTGCAGGTGCAGCCGCGCCGCGCACCGCGTCCACGAGCCGTCGGCCGCGAGGAACGCCTCCAGCGTCGGGATCAGCTCGGCCCGGTGCCGCCGGTCGTAGTCGCGCAACGGGTCCAGCAGCCGCGCGGTGAAGGCGCGACGCACGTCGTCCGGTACGAACGGCAGCAGCAGCACGTGCGAGGCCAGCTCCTCGTGCCCGGCCGCGCAGACCGCGCCCCGCCGGGCCGCCGCCACCCGGCGCGCGTGCCGGGCCTCCTCCAGCGCGCCGCGCAGGCCCTCGGCGGAACGCACCGCCGCGCTCACCCCGAGCGTCAGCCGACCGTCCCCGGCGAGCCCGCGCTCCATCGGCTCGCGCACACCCGCCAGCAGCGCGCCCGCGACGATCCCCGGCGCGACGGACCCGGCGCCGCGCTCGCCGCCCTCGGCGCCGCCCCCGCCCGTACCGGAGCCCCCGCCCGCGCCCCCGCCCGTACCGCCGCCGTCCCCGTCCCCGTCCGCCGGTGCGGGCAGCGGCACCAGCGCGACGGCCTCCCCGCCCGTGTGCGCCACCGCGACCCCGTCGGCCGCCCCGGCCCCGCCCGGCTCCGCCGGGCAGGCCCCGGCGAGCACCTCCTCCAGCAGCGCCCGCGCGACGGGCCCGGTCTCCACCGGGGCGCCGCCGTCGTCGCCCGTGCCCCACTCGACGCGCGCCACCACGACCTGCCAGTGCGGCGCCGCCGCGCCCGATCCCGGCAGCAGTACGGGCGCCGCGCCCCGCAGCCGCGCCGCCGTCTCCGCGGGCGCCGCGCCGGACTGCACCAGCTCCAGCACCTCCTGGGCGAGCCGCCGCCGTACGGCGCGGGAGGCGTCGTGGCGTTCGCGTTCCACGGCGATCAGCTGGGTGACGCCGTCCAGCAGGTCGAGCCGTTCGGCGGGCCAGTCGCCCGTGTCGGCCTCGACGGCGAGCAGCCAGTCGGAGAGCGCCGTCCCGCGCGGGTCGCCGTCCGTGCCGGTGCGGACGGGGAAGAGGGCGTACGCGGCGCCGTCCACCGTCGCGCGGTACGGCCCGGGGTGCCCGGTGCGTACGCCCGCCAGGTGCTCGCCCGCGAGCCGCGCCCGTACGGCGCCGGGCAGTGCGGCCACCCCGTCCGCCCGGCCCGCCGCGCCCCCGCCCGTACCCGTGCTCCGGCCCGCCACCTGCCGCCCCGTCGGGGACAGCACCCACGCCCGCAGGTCCAGGTCGGAGTCGAGGAGGTCCAGCACCGCGTCCGCGCCGCCGCCCGCCGGTCCGGCGGACATCAGCCGCCGGTGCCGGTCCACGACCGCCGCCAGGTCGACCGCCCGCTCCGTCGACACCTGCCGCACCACGTGCTCGGTGACGGTGGCGAACGCGACGTCCTCGTCCACCGCGAACAGCGGCAGCCGGTGCCGCGCGCAGGCCGCGACCAGGTCGTCCGGTACGGACCCCAGTTCCGCCTCGCCCGCGGCCAGCCCCGCCACCCCGGCCGTCGCCAGGACGCGGACGAAGGGCTCGGAGTCGGCGGGCGTACGGCGCCACGCGAGGCCGGTGAGGACCAGTTCGCCGCCGGAGAGGTAGCGGCTGGGGTCCCGCAGGTCGGTGGTCATCACGCCGCGCACCGTGCGGTCCAGCTCCGTACCGCCGCCGAGCAGCCGCAGCCCGAGCGAGCCGCTGTCGAGGAGTGCGCGGAGCCGCATGTCGTCGCCCGCCGTTCCGTTGCGTGAGGGCCGTGTGTGCTGGCGTGTTTGTCGGCGTGCGTGCCGGGTGCCCGTGCCGGTGCGCCCGTACGGGGAGTGCCGGTGCCGGAGTGCCGGGGTACGAGGCGCCGGGTCGCCGCTTTCGTGGGAATCTACAAGACCGGGCGTTCGGGTGGTCAAGCGCTTCATGGTTTCGGTGACTGCACCGGGACACGCGCGCCTCGGTCTACTGGGGCGCACCGCCGTGAACGGCACCTGGACGGTTCCCCGCGCCACCCGCCCGGGAACCGGCCCCGGCCACCCGCCGTACCGCCCGAGAGCGACCGGAGAAGAGACACCCATGGAGTTCCTGCGCCCCGCCGGCTGGGAGGAAGCGCTCGCCGCCAAGGCCGCGCACCCCTCGGCCGTCCCCATCGCGGGCGGCACCGACGTGATGGTCGAGTTGAACTTCGACCACCGGCGGCCCGCGCACCTGCTGGACCTGAACCGGATCGGTGAGCTGTACGACTGGGAGGTCGGCGCGGACCACGTGCGCCTCGGCGCGGCCGTGCCGTACTCCGCGATCATCGAGCACCTCGCCGCCGAACTGCCCGGCCTCGCCCTCGCGGCGCACACCGTCGGCTCCCCGCAGATCCGCAACCGCGGCAGCGTCGGCGGCAACCTCGGTGCCGCCTCGCCCGCCGGTGACGCCCACCCCGCGCTGCTCGCGGCGGGCGCGGAGGTGGAGGCGGAGTCCGTACGGGGGACGCGGCTGATCCCGGTCGACGAGTTCTTCACCGGCGTGAAGCGGAACGCGCTCGCGGACGACGAGTTGATCCGCGCGGTGCGCATCGCGCGCGCGGACGGGCCGCAGCAGTTCTCGAAGGTCGGCACGCGGAACGCGATGGTCATCGCCGTGTGCGCGTTCGGCCTGGCGCTGCACCCGCGTACCCGCACGGTCCGTACGGGCATCGGCTCCGCCGCGCCCACCCCGGTGCGGGCCCGCGTGGCGGAGGACTTCCTGAACGCGGCGCTGGAGGAGGGCGGCTTCTGGGACAGCGGCCGTACGCTCACGCCGTCCGTCGCCCGGCAGTTCGCCGAGCTGGCCGCCGGCGCGTGCGACCCGATCGACGACGTGCGCGGCAGCGCGCGCTACCGCCGCCACGCGGTGTCCGTGATGGCCCGGCGGACGCTGGGCTGGACCTGGGAGAGCTACCGCGCCGGTACGGGCACGGCCGCCCCCGCGCGCGGTGACGGAGACGACGCAGAAGGAGGTGCGCGGTGCGCGTGACATTCCGCGTGAACGGACGCCCGTACGAGGCCGACGACGTGTGGGAGGGCGAGTCCCTGCTGTACGTGCTGCGGGAGCGGATGGGCCTGCCCGGTTCGAAGAACGCGTGCGAGCAGGGCGAGTGCGGCTCCTGCACCGTACGGCTCGACGGCGCGCCCGTCTGCGCCTGCCTCGTCGCGGCGGGTCAGGTGGAGGGGCGCGAGGTCGTCACCGTGGAGGGGCTGGCGGACTTCGCCCGCGAGCGCACCGCCCGCGCGTGCGGTACCGGCGCGTGCGGCGGGGTGACGGAAAGCGAACCGGAGAGCGCCACGACGGGCGGCGGTACGTCCGTGGACGCCGCCCGCCGCTGGGAGGCGCGGCCCGCCGGGCCGGACGCCGGACTGGCGCCGGTGCAGCGGGCGTTCATCGACGCGGGCGCCGTCCAGTGCGGCTTCTGCACGCCCGGCCTGCTGGTCGCCGCCGACGAACTGATCGAACGGAACCCGCAGCCCTCGGACGCCGACATCCGCGAGGCGCTCTCCGGCAACCTCTGCCGCTGCACCGGCTACGAGAAGATCCTCGACGCCGTCCGCCTGGCCGCCGCCCGAGGCGACGCCGAACCCGCCGGGGCCCCCGGCGGCCACGGCACCCCCGGAACCCACGGAACGGGAGCGTGAGCGCCGTGAACGGAGTCACCCGTACGCCCACCAGCCTCTCCCAGGGCAGCCGCACCCGCGGCGGCATCGGCGAGTCGACGCTGCGCCCGGACGGCACCCTCAAGGTCACCGGCGAGTTCGCGTACGCCTCCGACATGTGGCACGAGGACATGGTCTGGGGCCACACCCTCCGCAGCCCGCACGCGCACGCGGAGATCGTCTCCGTCGACACCACCGAGGCGCTGCGGCAGCCCGGTGTGCACGCCGTGCTGACGTACGACGACCTGCCCGCCGAGGTGCGGCACTACGGCCTGGAGATCCAGGACACCCCCGTCCTCGCCCACGGCCGGGTCCGGCACCACGGCGAGCCCGTGGCCGTCGTGGCCGCCGACCACCCGGAGACGGCGCGCCGCGCCGCGGCGAAGATCCGCGTCGAGTACGCCGAACTGCCCGTCGTCCACGACGAGGAGTCCGCGACGGCGCCCGGCGCGCCGCTGCTGCACCCCGGCCGCGACGACCACCACGCCGGGCACGTGCCGCACCCGAACGTCGTGCACCGCCAGCCCATCGTCCGGGGCGACGCGGCGGCGGCCGCCGCGCGCGCGGACGTGGTGGTGACCGGCGAGTACGAGGTCGGGATGCAGGACCAGGCGTTCCTCGGCCCGGAGTCCGGCCTCGCGGTGCCCGCGGAGGACGGCGGCGTCGACCTGTACGTGGCCACGCAGTGGCTCCACGCCGACCTGCGGCAGATCGCGCCCGTCCTGGGGCTGCCCGAGGACAAGGTGCGGATGACGCTGTCCGGGGTGGGCGGCGCGTTCGGCGGGCGCGAGGACCTGTCGATGCAGATCCACGCGTGCCTGCTGGCGCTGCGCACCGGGCGGCCGGTGAAGATGGTCTACAACCGCTTCGAGTCGTTCTTCGGGCACGTGCACCGGCACCCGGCGAAGCTCCGGTACGAGCACGGCGCGACCCGCGACGGCCGCCTCACGCACATGCGGTGCCGCATCGTGCTGGACGGCGGCGCGTACGCCTCGTCCTCGCCCGCCGTCGTCGGCAACGCCTCGTCGTTGGCGGTCGGGCCGTACGTCGTCGACGACGTCGAGATCGAGGCCGTCGCGCTCTACACCAACAACCCCCCGTGCGGCGCCATGCGCGGCTTCGGCGCCGTACAGGCGTGCTTCGCGTACGAGGCGCAGATGGACCGGCTCGCGGCCGAACTCGGCCTGGACCCGGTCGAGTTCCGGCAGCGGAACGCCATGTCGCAGGGCAGCGTGCTGCCGACGGGCCAGGAGGTCGACTCCCCGGCGCCCGTCGCCGAGATCCTGCGCCGCGTCAAGGCCATGCCGCTGCCGCCCGCCCGCCAGTGGGAGACCGCGGGCGGCGACGGCACCGCCGCGGACGTACGGGCGCTGCCCGGCGGCCTGTCCAACACCACGCACGGCGAGGGCGTCGTACGGGGTGTGGGCTACGCGGTCGGCATCAAGAACGTCGGTTTCTCCGAGGGCTTCGACGACTACTCCACCGCCCGCGTCCGCCTGGAGGTCGTGGCCGGGGAGCCGGTCGCCACCGTGCACACCGCGATGGCCGAGGTCGGGCAGGGCGGCATCACCGTGCACGCGCAGATCGCCCGTACGGAGCTGGGCGTCACCCAGGTCAGCATCCTGCCCGCCGACACCCGTGTCGGCTCGGCCGGTTCGACGTCGGCGTCGCGTCAGACGTACGTCACCGGCGGCGCCGTGAAGCACGCCTGCGCGGCCGTGCGCGAACAGGTCCTGCGGCTCGGCCGGGAGCGCTTCGGCGCCCACCACCCGGCGTGGGCCACCGCCGAACTCCTGCTGGAGGGCGGCAAGGTGGTCACCGACGGCGGCGAGGTGCTGGCGTCCCTCGCGGACGTCGTGGAGGGCGAGACGCTGGAGGCCGACCTGGAGTGGCGGCACCGGCCCACCGAACCGTTCGACCTGCGTACGGGGCAGGGGCGCGGGCACGTGCAGTACAGCTTCGCCGCGCACCGCGCCGTCGTCGAGGTCGACACCGAACTCGGTCTGGTCAAGGTCGTGGAGCTGGCCTGCGCCCAGGACGTCGGCAAGGCGCTCAACCCGCAGTCCGTCGTCGGCCAGATCCAGGGCGGTACGACGCAGGGCCTGGGCCTCGCCGTCATGGAGGAGATCGTCGTGGACCCGGCGGCGAAGGTGCGCAACCCGTCCTTCACCGACTACCTGATCCCCACCATCCTCGACACGCCGACCATCCCCGTCGACGTGCTCGAACTGGCCGACGAGCACGCCCCGTACGGCCTGCGCGGTGCCGGGGAGGCGCCCACGCTGTCCTCCACCCCGGCGGTCGTGGCCGCGATCCGGCAGGCCACGGGGCTGGCGCTGCGCCGGGTGCCCGTACGGCCGGAGCACCTCACGGTCGACCCGCCGCAGGGGCAGCCGTAGGCACGGTCCGCACCACCCCGCACCACCCACAGGACCGACTCCCTCCGGGGAGCGGTCACCGCGTCTCGGGCCGTCCCCCGGGTCGTGCGTATCCCACGCCCCGCGCACGCAGCGTGCGCGCGGGTGCCCCCGTGAACCTTTGGGAGAGGCACACATGACCCAGTCGCACACCGGACAGGACCGGGGCCGGGAACGAGGACGGGACCGGGCCCGCGACCCGGAGCCGGACCCGGGGCGGGGAGGGCCGCCCGCCGGGCGGTCCCGGCTCGACCGGTGCTTCCGGATCACCGCCCGGGGCAGCACCGTCGCGCGGGAGGTGCGCGGCGGCGTCACCACCTTCATGGCGATGTGCTACATCCTGCTGCTCAACCCGGTGATCCTGTCCGTGCCCGACGCCACCGGCGCCCAGCTCGACGCGGGCCAGCTGACGACGGCCACGGCGTTCGCCGCCGCCGTCACCACCCTCGCCATGGGCGTCCTCGGCAACGTGCCGCTCGCCCTCGCCGCCGGGCTGAGCGTCTCCGCCGTCGTCGCGTTCCAGGTCGCGCCCGAGATGACCTGGGCCAACGCGATGGCCATGTGCGTCGTCTACGGCGGCGTGATCATCCTGCTCGTCGCCACCGGCATGCGGGAACTGATCATGAACGCCATCCCGCTGGCCCTGAAGCACGCCATCACCATGGGCATCGGCCTGTTCGTGTGCCTCATCGGACTCGTCCAGGCGGGCTTCGTGACCAGCATGGACGGGCCCGGCGGCGTCGCGGGCGAGAAGCCCGTGCAGCTCGGCGTGCACGACCAGCTGACCGGCTGGCCCGTCCTCTGCTTCGCCGTCACCGTGCTGCTGATCTTCCTGCTCCAGGTGCGCCGGGTGCCCGGCGCCATCCTCGTCGGGATCGTCGGCGGCACCGTACTGGCCGCCGCCGTGCACCAACTCACCGGCATGACGCGGAAGGACTGGGGCGGCCTCAACGCGCCCGAGATCTCCGGCTCCCTGGTCAGCGCCCCCGACTTCGGCCTGTTCGGCGACGTGTCCTTCCGGGGCATGGCGGACGTCGGCGGCGTCACCGTCGCCGTGATCGTCTTCACCCTCGTCCTGGCCGGGTTCTTCGACGCCATGGGCACGATCATCGGCATCGGCCAGCAGGCCGACCTCGTCGACTCCGACGGCCGCATGCCCGGCCTCAGCCGGGCCCTCGCGATCGACGGCGCGGGCGGTGTCCTCGGCGGCGTCGCGGGCGCGTCCGGGCAGACCGTCTTCGTGGAGTCGACCGCGGGCGTCGGGGACGGCGCCCGTACGGGCCTCGCCAGCGTCGTCACCGGACTGGGCTTCACGCTGTGCCTGTTCTTCACCCCGCTGGCGCAGGTCATCCCCACCCAGGTCGCCGCCGCCGCGCTGGTCGTCATCGGGTCGATGATGATGAGCAACGCGCGGCACATCGACTGGAACGACCCCGCCACCTCGATCCCCGTCTTCCTGACGACGGTGCTGATGCCGTTCACGTACTCCATCACCGCGGGCATCGCCGCCGGGGTGATCGCGTACGTGGCGATCAAGGCCGTCGAGGGCAGGTGGCGCGAACCGGGCTGGCTGATGTGGCTGCTCGCGGTCGTGTTCCTCGTGTACTTCTCGCTCGGCCCCATCGAGGGCTGGCTGGGCGTGCGCTGACCGGGGCAGGCGACCCGTACGGACCCGTACGGCCCGCGCGACGGATGGAAGGAGCGGAGCGGATGTTGGACGTGGCGGCGGAACTGGACCGCTGGTGCCGCGAGGGCCGGGACTTCGCGGTGGCCACCGTCGTGGCGGTCGGCGGCAGCGCGCCGCGGTTGCCGGGCGCCGCGCTGGCCGTGGACGCCGCCGGGACGGTGGTGGGCAGCGTCTCCGGGGGCTGCGTGGAGGGCGCGGTGTACGAGCTGTGCCGGGACGCGCTGCGCGACGGGCGGCCCGTACGGGAGCGCTACGGGTTCGCGGCGCCCGACGGTGGCCGAGGCGACGCCGACGATCCGTTCGCGGTGGGCCTGACCTGCGGCGGCACCCTCGACGTCCTGGTCGTGCCGGTCGCCGCGGACGCCCCCTGGCGCGCGGTCGTGGCGGACGCGGTGTCCGCCGCGGCCGACGGCGGTCCCGTCGCCCTCGCCCGCGTCGTCTCCGGCCCCGACGCGCTGCTCGGCCGGGCCCTGCGGGTCCGCCCGGACGGCACGTACGCGGGTGGGCTCGGTGCCGCCGGGGCGCTGGACCGGGTGGCCGCCGCCGAGGCGGCCGCGCTGCTCGCGGCGGGCCGTACGGGCACGGTGCGCGTCGGCGCGGACGGCGGCCGGTGCGGCGAACCGGTGACGCTCTTCGTGGAGTCGTGCGCGCCGCCGCCGCGGATGCTGGTGTTCGGCGCCGTGGACTTCGCGGCGGCGCTCACGCGCGCCGCGCGCTTCGTGGGCTACCGGGTGACGGTGTGCGACGCGCGGCCGGTGTTCGCGACTGCCGCGCGGTTCCCGGACGCGGACGAGGTCGTCGTCGACTGGCCGCACCGCCACCTGGACGCCACCGAGGTGGACGCCCGCACCGTGGTGTGCGTGCTGACGCACGACGCGAAGTTCGACGTGCCGCTGCTGGAACGGGCGTTGCGGCTGCCCGTCGCGTACGTCGGCGCGATGGGGTCCCGCCGTACGCACGACGACCGGCTGGCCCGGCTGCGCCGAGCGGGCCTGACGGAACGGGAGTTGGCGCGGCTGCGCTCACCGATCGGGCTGGACCTGGGCGCGCGTACGCCGGAGGAGACGGCGCTGTCCATCGTGGCGGAGGTCGTGGCCGACCGGCACGGCGGCACGGGCGTCCCGCTCACCGGGGCGCGTGCGCCGATCCACCGCGACCCGGGGGAGGCGGGCGTACGTACCGGCTCGTACGCCTGACCCGCCGGGGCGCGCGGCGCGGCCCCGGACACACGGACTGCCCGCCACCGGGGGTGCGACGGGCAGTCCGCGGGTGGCCGCCGGGGGAGCGGCCGACTCAGTACGGGCCGTCGACGTTGTCGATCGAACCGTACGTCTGCGCCGCGTAGTTGCACGCGGCGACGATGTTCGCGACGGGGTCGCGCTGGTCGAAGGCCGTGCCGGCCACGTGGTACGCGTCGAAGGTCGGCTTGATGATCTGGAGCAGGCCGATGGAGGGCGTGCCGTTCCGCGCGTTGGAGTCCCAGTTGTTGGTGGCGTCGGGGTCGCCGCCGGACTCGCGCAGGATGTTGCGGTGGATGCCCTCGTAGCTGCCGGGGATGCCCTCCCGGGCCATCACTTCGAGGGCCTCGTCGATCCAGCCGTCCAGGTCGGTCGACTGCGTGCGCCGTACGCCGTCGGCGCCGGTGCCCGGGTCCGTGGCGCCGGCCCGGTCGGCGGACGCCGTGGCGCCGCCGGTGGCGAGGGTGAGGCGCTGGCCGGGCACGATCGTGTGCGGGTCGGCGCCGATGGTGTCGCGGTTCGCCGCGTAGACGGCGGACCAGCCGCCCTCGACGTCGTTCCGGTCGGCGATCAGGTGCAGGGTGTCGCCGTCGACGACGGTGTACGCGTCCCGCGCCTCGGAGCGGGCCGGGGCGTGGGCGGGGGCCTGCGCCGAACTCCGCTCGGACGCCTGGGTCTTGGCGGCGGAATGCGCGGGGGCGGCGTGTGCGGTGCCCGTGAGAACGGGCGCGGCGATTCCCGCGCCACCCGCGGCGATCACGAGGGAGATCCGGGAGACGTGCCGGGAACGGGATGGGGTGCGCGGTCGTCGATGGCGGCCACGAGACATAGCGGTGTCCTCTCCTGGCGCCTGCGAGGTGAGCTGTCGGATTCGGGCTGGAGTTGCCCGGCCATTCCTCCGTCGTCCCCTTTGCATGGGTGACGAGAAGAGGCATGGCTTCACCCCAAGCCGGACCGTGTCGCCGCGGCCCGGCACGTACCTGGTTCCCCCGCTCCTGCCGGATGAGTGGTGCGAACTGCCCTCGCCGGGCGGCAGGATTCGGCGCCCCGGTCCAGGGCTCCCACCGTTCACGGGGGCGGGAGCGAGGGTTACACAAGCACATCGGTCGCACCCCGACAAGCTTTCGGATTCCGGCTTCCCCGGCTTTCGCGAGGCTTTTCTCCGGGCGCGTCGACGCTGCGCGTCGGATCTCTCTCCGAGCGTGAGAAAGGCGAATACGGGCGCGGCGTGAATCCACCCCGGAAAACGGTGACTTGGTGATTCCTCGACAAGGCGCGGACGGCGGGGGAAGACCGATCCCGCTGCCGGTGTGACTCCGGACACAGGCGTTCCGGGAAAGCGGGCGCGTCCGCTTATGGGCGAGAATTCCCCGCATCAACGGATGGGACACGGAATCGCCCTGCGGGAATGTCGGCACATGTCACCCGATTCCGCCCGATGGGCGGACCGTGCGCGACGGGCTTCCGCGTCGACCCCACCCGTGGAGGACGCGACGCAGCCCCGCGCGGTTGCGCGTGGACGGCCTCCGTGGCGGCGCCCGGCCGCGTACGGGCCGGTCCGGGACTCAGCCCCGGTCGTCGTAGAACTGGAGGTCCACCAGCAGCGCCCGGTGGTCCGACCCGTCCAGGTCCAGGAACTGCGCGTCCGCCGCCTCGAACTCCTCACTCAGCAGCACGTGGTCGATCTGCGCGCCCAGCGGCGGCGCCGTCAGCGAGGGCCAGGTCGGTGTGCGCGACTGCCCCTGGAGCCGGGCCGCGTCCCGCAGGCCCGTGTCCAGGACGGCGCGGAACGCCGCGTGGTCCTGACCGGAGTTGAAGTCCCCGGCGAGCAGCGTCGGGCCGTCCGCGCGGGCGGCGTACGCGCGGAGCCGGTCCAGTTCCCGATTCCAGGTCGTCACCCCGTTCGGCACGGGCGGCATCGGATGCGCCACCTGCACCCGTACGTCGCGCCCGGCGATGTCCACCACCGCGCCGGGCATGGCCAGTTCACCCGGTACGGGCGGGGTGCTGCGCAGCGGGAACGTGCTGAGCAGCGCCGAGCCGTCCGCGCCGTTCCCGTCCGCGATCACCCGGTGCGGGTACGCCTCCCGCAGCTCGGCCGTACGCAGCCGCGCCGCGCACCGCCGGTCGCACTCCTGCACCGACACCAGCTGCGGGCGCTCCCGGCGCACCGTGGCCAGCAGCGAGGACGTGGCCTCGCCGTACTCCAGGTTCGCCGTCAGCATCCGGAACCGCGCCGTCGGCGGCTGTTCGCGCGGCAGCGGCGCGTCGGGCCCGTACGGCAGGACGAACCACCCCGTCGCCGCCAGCACCACCACCGCCCACAGCGTCACGAACCAGCGCCGCCCGAGCACGGCCGCGAGCAGCGCCAGCCAGCCAGGGGCGAGGAACCACGGCAGGAACGCCAGCAGTTGGGGTACGGGCGTCGGCCCGTCGGCGTCGGCGGCGCGGAACGCGAGCGGCACGGTGACGGGCACCAGCAGCAGCACCGCGAGCCGGGCGAGCGCGCGTCCCCGCCGCCCGCGCCCGGCCCGGCGCGCCGCCGCCACCGGCCCGCGCGGGGCGGGTCCGGCGCCGTCCGGTGGCCGTAGTTCGGGAGGTGTCTCACCTCGGTACTCGTAGTCGTCCTGCCCCGTGCGCACGCCCCCGATGGTGCCCTACCCCGCCCACCAGCGGCGCGACGGGGCCACCGCGCGCATGTCGCGCCGGGCGCGCGGCGCGGGAAGCACCGGGCGCGCGGCCGGGTCGCGGCACGGGAGCGTCCTCGACGGGCCGTACCGTCGGCCGCATGGCGACCACCCCGCATCCCGCACCCGCCCCCGAACTGTCCACCCGGACGCTCAACCGGGCGACCCTCGCACGGCAACTCCTGCTGCGCCGCGCCGACATGGACGCCGCCGAGGCCGTGGAGCACCTGGTGGGCCTCCAGACACAGGTGCCCGGCAACCACTACACCGCGCTGTGGAGCAGGCTGGCCGGGTTCGACGCCGAGGACTTCTCACGCCGCTTCGCCGAGCGGGAGTTCGTCCGGCTCAGCATGATGCGCTGCACCCTCCACACCGTCACCGCGCGGGACGCGCTCGCGCTGCGGCCCCTCGTGCAGGCGCCGCAGGACCGGTCGCTGAAGTCGTCGTTCGGCGGGCGGCTGGCGGGTGTGGACCCGGAGGCGGTGGCCGTACGGTCGCGCGAGCTGCTGGAGGAGCGGCCCCTCGGCACGGGCGAGCTGGGCGAGCTGCTCGCCGCCGAGTGGCCCGACACCCCGCCGCGGGCCCTGGGGATGGTCGCCCGCCACCTGCTGCCGCTGGTGCAGGTGCCGCCGCGCGGCCTGTGGCGTACGGGCGGTGCCGCCCGGCACACCACCGCCGAGCACTGGCTGGGCGCGCCGCTCGCCGGGAGCGGGGACTCCCGCGTACGGCCGGACCCGGACGCGTTCGTGCTGCGCTACCTCGCGGCGTTCGGGCCCGCGTCCGTACGGGACGCGCAGACGTGGAGCGGGCTGACCCGGCTGCGGGAGGTGGTGGAGCGGCACCGGCCCGAACTGGCCGTGTTCCGCGACGGGTCGGGCACCGAGCTGTACGACCTGCCGGACGCGCCGCGCCCCGACGCGGACGTGCCCGCGCCGCCGCGCTTCCTGCCGGAGTTCGACAACGTCTTCATCGGTCACAAGGACCGCTCCCGCGTCGTCGCGCGGGACGACCTGCGGCTCTTCTGGACGGGCTACGCGGCGAAGCCCGTCTTCCTCTCCGACGGCTTCCTGCGCGGCACCTGGCGGATCGACACCGACGCCGGGACAGCCACGGGCCGGGAACGGGCGGTGCTGGCGCTGAAGCCGTTCGCGCCCCTGCCACGCGCCGGGCGCGACGAGCTGGCGGCGGAGGGGACGGCGCTGCTCGCGTTCCACGCGCCGGGCGCGGACCACGACGTGCGCTGGGAGCCGCCGTACGCGGACGGCTGAGGCGGTCGCGCCGTACGCGGGCCGCGCCGCGGCAAGATCGCGCCGACCGTTCCCGAGGCGCTGTGGACCCCGGGACGCGCCGGTGCCCGTACGGCCGTGGGGCACGCCGTACGGGCACCGGTCCCGCGGAACCCGCGGGCCGTCACGTGGGGGGCGGGATCAGCCCTCGACGTTCCAGCTGAGCGACTTCGTCAGCTCCTTGCGGAGGGCGGGGGAGCGCACGGCGTCGGTGGGGTCGGTCGCCTTCGCGGTCAGCTTGTGGCTGCCCCCGTCCGGCACGACGGCGGCGAGCCGCACGGTGCGGTCGCCCCGCAGGTCCTTCAGCTCCTTGCCGTCCAGGTACCAGCGCAGGTCCGTCTTCGGCGCGTCCCCGGTCCGTTCCTGCACGCCGACGGTGACGCTGTCGTCCGCGCCGAGCGCCTTGGTCGTACGGGTCTCGCTGGTGAGCGCGGGCGCGTGCCGGTGGAATCCGGCGATCATGGCCTCCCGGCCGACGACGCTGAACTCGCGGCCCAGCGTGCGCATGATCGAGTCCTCGCTCGGCCGGTACAGCCCGCGCGTGTGGTACGCCGCGCCCTCGTACGCGCCGATGGTGCCGCCGTCCGGCGTCGACTCGCCCAGCCACTGGGCCCACTTGGTGCCGTTCTGGCCCAGCTCGTCGGCGGTGTGGACGGTGGTGTTGACGTCGCCGGTCTCCTCGCCCGTGTACTCGGACTCCTCGTACGCGTACTCGTCCGCGAGGTGGCCCAGCGAGTGGCCCGTCTCGTGGATGGCGATCTGGCCCGCCTGCTCGTTGCCGCCCGAGTGGGTGGCTATGCCGTCGTAGCCGACGCCGTTCTGGACGCCGCTGTAACCGGCGCCGCCGTACTTGCTGCTGTTGGCGATGACGATGACGAGGTCCGCCGCGGGCGCCTTCGCCGCGTACGACTCCACCTTGGCGGTGTCCACGCAGAGCAGCCGCTCGGTGTTGTCGCACCAGAAGTGCGAGTCGAGCGCGGTCTTCTTCACGGCGCCCTGGTCGGGGTCGCCGGAGACGCCGGACTCCTGCGAGACGGCGTCGACGGCCCAGACGTTGAACGACTTCTGGTACGTCGTGTACGGCTCGACGTCCGCCAGCGCCGTCCAGCTCTCCTTGGCGTCGGTGTGGAACTGCTCCAGCTCGCCCTCGGTGTAGCCGTCACCGATGATCGCGATGTCGAGCTTGTCGCCGGTCCCGCCGTTCTCGACGATGGGCGTCACGTCGCCGTCCCCGGCGACGGAGCCGGAGCCGCTGAAGCGCTTCGGCATGGCCGCGGGGATCTCGACCTGGCGGGGGTGGGACTCGGGGCCGTCGAAGTACTCGACGCGCTGCGTGCCCCGGTCGGACTGCTGCGCGGAGTCGGAGGGCGGCGCGGCCTGGCCGGGTACGGCCAGTGCGATGCCGAGCGCGGCGACGGCGGTCACTCCGGCCGCCGCTCCGATCCGGACGGTGCGGGCTCTGCGCACGGGGTGCTCCTGTGGTGTGGGGGATCCAGCTGATGCCACAGAGAACTAAAGAAGACAGGTATGTACCTGTCAACGAAACGGACGGTCATCTCCGGATGCCGTCCTTCCGCGCGGGCCCCGGCCCCGCGGCGGCCCGCCGTACGGGCGCGGCTCAGGCGACCGTACGGATCAGCTCGTCCGCCGGGTCGTTCACCGGCTGCGGGGTGCCCGTCAGGTCCAGCACGAACAGCGCCAGCGACAGCTCGTCGGCGCGGTGGCGCGCCTCGCGCGAGTAGCCCGCGAGGGAGAAGCAGACGGCGGTGGCGGACTCGTTGAGGCCGTTGAGCCACAGCGTCTCGATGTCGCGCAGCGTCGTCGGCGTCGTCGTCGGGTCGACGTGCGCCACCACCTCGGGCCCGCGCAGGTCCACGCCGGACGCCGGGCGGTTGCCCGCGACGCGGACCTCGGCGAAGCCGAGCCACCGCAGGTACTGCGCCGACGCCGTCTTCGCGTCCTGCGCCGTCCGGATGGTCACCGGCCGGAACGCCGGGCGCCGGGCCGGGGGCCCGCCCGCCGCGGGCGTACGGGGCCGGGACCGGGGCGGCTGCGGCGTGCGGCGTGACGGGGAGGCGTCGCCGTCCGGCCGCCCGCCCCGCGGCTCCTCGCCACGGGGCTCCTCGGCACGGGGCCGCTCGGCGTGCGCGGGCTCGGCGGGGGGCGGCGCCGCCTGGCGGGGCGCGGCCGGGCGTACGCCCGGCGCGGCGACCGGCACGCGCACCGTCGTCCCGCACGCGCAGCCGAACTCCGGCTGCGGCCACTCGTCGAGCCGCCCGCAGCTCGCGCACCGTACCGGCACCCACGAGCCCGCCCACGTACGGTGCTCCACCCGCACCGGCACCCCGCCGCTGAGCAGCGGCAGGCTGATCGGGGCGCCGCACGCGCACGGGTAGTGGGGAGGCGCGTACGTGTGCTCACGGCGGCAGGTGGGACAGCGCACGGACACGCTCTCGGCCATCTCGGCGGCTCCAGCGGGGAGTCGGAAAGGGGGTGACGCGGGGTCGTAGCCCATCGTCCCCGACGAGAAGGGGTTTACGAAGAGGAACGTGACAGAAACGTCAATGCGGTCGGTGGCGACGGCGCGGTCGCGTACGGTGGCCCCCCACGGCCCGCCGTACGCGACCCGCCGCCCCGCCGGCGCCGGGCCCCCGCGCCGCGCGGTTCAGGCCAGCGGCAGGACCGCCGTCGGCGCGTGGCCCGGCTCGGTGGCCAGCTCCTCGAACTCGCGCACCCCGGCGAGGTCCCCGCCGCTCATGGCGATGTTGGTGACACGTTCCAGCACCGCCTCCACCACGACCGGCACCCGGTGCTCGGCGGCGAGCTTCCTCGCCTCCTCGAACGCGGGCAGCAGCCCGTCCGGTTCGGTGACCCGCAGCGCCTTGCAGCCCAGGCCCTCCGCGACCCGCACGTGGTCGACGCCGTAGCCGCCCAGCTCGGGGGCGTTGACGTTGTCGAACGCCAACGACACCTCGTAGTCCATGTCGAACGCGCGCTGCGCCTGCCGGATCAGTCCGAGGTACGAGTTGTTCACCAGCACGTGCACGTACGGGATGTGGAACTGCGCGCCCACCGCCAGCTCCTCGATCATGAACTGGAAGTCGTAGTCCCCGGACAGCGCGACCACGCTCGCCTCCGGCTCCGCCGTGGCCACCCCGAGCGCCGCCGGGACGGTCCAGCCCAGCGGCCCCGCCTGGCCGCAGTTGATCCAGTGCCGCGGGCGGTAGACGTGCAGGAACTGCGCGCCCGCGATCTGCGACAGGCCGATCGTCGACACGTAGCGGGTCTCCGGCCCGAACGCGCGGTTCATCTCCTCGTACACGCGCTGCGGCTTGATCGGCACCTGGTCGAAGTGCGTGCGCCGCTGCAACGTGGCCTTGCGGCGCCGGGCGCCGTCCGCCCACTCCGTGCGGTCCGGCAGCGTGCCCGACTCCCGTGCCTCGCGGGCGAGTTCGACGAACAGGCGGAGGGCGGCGCCCGCGTCGGAGGCGATCGCGTAGTCGGGCGGGAAGATCTTCCCGAGCTGCGTCGGCTCGATGTCGACGTGCACGAACGTACGGCCCGCCGTGTACGTCTCCAGCGCGCCCGTGTGCCGGTTGGCCCAGCGGTTGCCGATGCCGAGGACGAAGTCCGACTCCAGGAACGTGGCGTTGCCGTACCGGTGGGACGTCTGGAGGCCGACCATGCCCGCGTTCAGCGGGTGGTCGTCGGGGAGGACGCCCCAGCCCATCAGCGTCGGGACGACGGGGACGCCGGTGAGCTCGGCGAACTCGGTGAGCAGCGCGGCGGCGTCCGCGTTGATCACGCCGCCGCCCGCGACGATCAGCGGGCGCTCGGCGGCGGCCAGCATCGCCATCGCCTTCGCCGCCTGGGCGCGCGTCGCGGCGGGCCGGTACACCGGCAGCGGCTCGTACGTCTCCGGGTCGAACTCGATCTCCGTCAGCTGCACGTCCAGCGGCAGGTCCACCAGCACCGGGCCCGGCCGCCCCGACCGCATCAGGTGGAACGCCTCCTGGAACACGCCCGGGACCTGTGCCGCCTCCCGTACCGTCGTCGCCCTCTTCGTCACGGGCGCGGCGATCGACGCGATGTCGACGGCCTGGAAGTCCTCCTTGTGCAGGACCGCCGTGGGCGCCTGCCCGGTGACGCACAGGATGGGCACGGAGTCGCCGAGCGCCGAGTACAGACCGGTGATCATGTCCGTACCGGCGGGGCCCGAAGTGCCCACGCACACGCCGATGTTGCCCGCCCTGGCGCGGGTGTAGCCCTCCGCCATGTGGGACGCGCCCTCGACGTGGCGGGCGAGCGTGTGCCGGACGCCACCGGCGGCGCGCAGTGCGGCGTAGAAGGGATTGATGGCGGCGCCGGGCACACCGAAGGCGGTGTCGACGCCTTCGCGCTTGAGGATCTCGACTGCCGCGCGGGCAGCGGTCATTCGGGCCATGGCGTACTCCTGTACGGGCACCGGCCGCGCCCTCGCCGGGGTGGCGGGGCGGGCGGTGCCGAGGCTGGAAGGGCGGGGCGGGGGAAGCGGGGGAGGCATCCGGACGGCGGCGCCTCGGGCGCGACAGGGCAGGTGTCGGCGCCGCCGTCCGGACGTACGGGGGGAGGGGGCCCGGTGCCGGGGCGTACGGCCGCCCTCCCGCGGGTCGTCAGACGCGGCTGCCGGACAGCCGCTCCACGCCGCGCAGCAGCGCGGAGTGGTCGAGGCCGCCGTCGCCCTGCGCGCGGAGCGCGGCGACGAGACCGGCGACGACGCTGCCGACGGGGAGCGCGGCGCCCACCTCGCGGGCGGCGTCGCTGACGATGCCCATGTCCTTGTGGTGCAGGTCGACGCGGAAGCCGGGCGCGAAGTCGCGGCCCTTGAAGTTCGCCTTCTTCCGCTCCAGCACCGTCGACCCGGCCAGCCCGCCGCCGAGCACGTCGAGGGCGGCGTCGAGGTCCACGCCGGACTTCTCCAGGAAGACGACGGCCTCCGCGCACGCCTGGAGGTTGACCGCGACGATCAGCTGGTTGGCGGCCTTCACCGTCTGCCCGGCGCCGTGCGGGCCGCACCGTACGACGGTCTTCCCCAGCGCGTCGAGGATCGGCCGGGCCCGGTCGAAGTCGGCCCGCTCGCCGCCGACCATGATGGAGAGCACCGCCTCGACGGCGCCCGCCTCCCCGCCGGACACGGGCGCGTCCAGCACGTCGACCCCGTACTCCGCCGCGGCCTTCGCCAGGTCCACCGAGGTCTGCGGGGTGATCGAGGACATGTCGACGAGCAGCGTGCCGCGCCGTACGTTCGCGAGGATGCCGTCCGGCCCGTACGCCACCGCCTCCACCTGGGGCGACGCCGGGACCATGGTGATCACCACGTCGGCGTCGCGGACGGCCTCGGCGATCGAGGCCGCGGCCGTGCCGCCCGCGGCGGCGAGCCGGTCCAGCTTGGCCTGCTCCAGGGTGTGGCCGGTGACGTCGTAGCCCGCCTCGATCAGGTTCTCGGCCATGGGGGAGCCCATGATGCCCAGGCCGATCCAGGCGATCTTCGGGAGCGTGCTCATGAGGGTGCCTTTCGGAAGTGGCGTACGGGGAGCGGGAGTCGCGGGGGCGTGCCGTACGGGCGCGGAAGTCGCGGGCGCGGGCGTACGGGGCGCGGGCGTACGGTCGGGCTGCGGCGGGGTCGGTCGGGCGGGGACGGTCAGGCGTCCGGGAGCGGCCGGGGAGCCGCCGTGAGCCAGCCGAAGGCGGCGGCGCTCGGGGCGTCGCCGGGTTTGTACTCCAGCCCGATCCGGCCCTCGTAACCGGCGGCGGTGAGCCGCCCGAGGAGGTCCGCGAAGTCCAGCCCGCCGGTGCCGGGGGCGCCGCGCCCGGGGCAGTCGGCGATCTGCACGTGGCCGGTCACGGGCGTGTACGTGTCGATGACCCGGTGCAGGTCCTCGCCGTTCCGCGCCAGGTGGTAGAGGTCCATCAGGAACCGCGCGTTGTCCAGCCCGGTCGCCGCGTTGACGGCGTCCACGGCCTCCACGGCCCGCGGCGCGCTCACCAGGGGGTAGTCCGGGGACTCCGCTGCGTTGAGCGCCTCCACCAGCAGCACCGCGCCGATCCGGTCGGCGGCGCGGGCCGCCAGCGCCAGGTTGTCCAGGGCGAGGGCGTCCTGTTCGGCGGCGGGGACACCGGCGACGCGGTTGCCGTAGAGGGCGTTGAGGGCCGTGCAGCCGACGGACGCGGCGAAGGAGGCGGCGACGTCCACGTTCGCCCGGAACCGCTCGGACTCCTCGCCCGGCAGCGACAGGGCGCCGCGGTCGGGGCCGGGCAGCCGACCGGCGTAGAAGTTCAGGCCGGTCAGCCGGGTGCCCGCGGTGTCGAGCGCGGCGTGGAGCGCGTCCAGCTCGGCGGGCGGCGGCACGGGCGCGTCGACCCAGGGCCACCACAGCTCGACGTCGGTGAACCCGGCGGCGGCAGCGGCGGCGGGCCGCTCCAGCAGCGGCAGTTCGGTGAAGAGGATCGACAGGTTGACGGTGAACCGGTGGTTCGCGCCGCCGACCTCTGCGAGGGGGGCCACGGTGATCGTGCTCCCTTCCGTTCATCGACTTCCATAATGTGGAAGTAAGTTTCTGCTTGTTGGAACAGTGCGATGCGGAGGTCGACGCTGTCAAGGGGTGCCGCGCGGCACCGTGCGACGCGGCGCACCCGCGTCCGTACGGTGCGAGCGCCCAACTGCCGCCGCTGTGGGGGCGGTTGACGCGACCGGGCACGGCGGAGGCGAGCCGCGCGGGGCGGTCATAGACTCCGCCCTGGAGCGCAGTGCCCCGGTTGTGCCCTCCCGTGAGGCCGACTGAGGAGAAACGCAGGTCATGGGCTAGGGAGGCCGCAGGGTGCGACTGAAGGTGGAGTTCACGACCGAGCCGTTCGACCTCGACGAGGCGCCCCGGCACGCGGTCGTCGCACGGGAGACCGTGCAGGGCGCGGGGCTGGACGCGGTGGACGTCGGGCCGTTCGGCAACACCGCGGAGGGCGCCGCCGACGACGTGCTCGCCGCCGTGCAGGCGATGCTCAGCCGCAGCCTCGCGGCCGGTGCGACGCGGGTGTCCGTCCAGGTCAACGTCCTACCCGCGGACGGCGGTACGGACGGCGGTGCGGGCGCGTGACGGAGGCGGAGGGCGGCGCGGTCGAGGACGGCGCGGCGGAAGGCGGCGCGGGGCGACGGCCGTTCGCGGACGACCCGTTCGTGCGCGCGGTGAAGCCCCTGGTGGACGCGATGGGCGGCGAGCTGGTCGCGCCCGCCGAGGCCGGGGGTGACGACGTCGTGCTGGCCTGGGAGGGCGCGGACGTGGTGGCCGTACGGCTGCCGCACCTGTCCGACTCCCTGGACCACATCCTGGCCGAGCTGGAGCGGCGCCACGGGATGCCCCTGGCCGAACTGGACCGGAAGACGAAGCAGTCGGTGGTGCGCGTCCTGGAGACACGGGGCGCGTTCACGGTGCGGCACGGGGTGGAGACCGTCGCGGGCGCGCTCGGGGTGTCCCGCTTCACCGTCTACAACTACCTGAACCGCGAGAACGCGGCGAAGGAGAACGGCTAGGCGGTCCGCCCGCGAAGCGCCGCCGGGGGCGGGAGTTCTCCGAGAGTTTCAACAAAGTGTTGACGCCGTGTCCGGTGAGGACTTAGCTGTTCCCAGCCCGAACCGCTGTCCGGCCTCGGAGGCTCCCGTGACGTCGACCCCCACCACCGGTCTGACCTGGCTCAACACCGCCGAGGCGGACGACGTGCGCGCCGCGCTGCGCGAGGTGTGCGCCTCGTCCGCGTGGGTCGGCGGCGTACTGGCCCGGCGTCCGTACGCCGACACCGCCGCGCTGCACCGCGCCGCCGACTCGGCCGTCGCCGGGCTCGGCGCGGACGACCTGGCCGAGGCCATGGCGGCACACCCGCCCATCGGCCGACCGAAGCCCGGCGACCCGGCGTCCACGCGGGAACAGCGCGGGATGGCGGGCGCGTCCGAGGAGTTGAGGGCGGAGATGCTCGAACTCAACCTGGCGTACCAGGAACGGTTCGGCCACGTGTTCCTCATCTGCGCCACCGGACTGACGGGGGAGCAGATGCGCGACGCCGTACGGGAGCGTCTCGGCAACCCGCCGGAGCGCGAGTGGGAGGCCGTACGGTCCGAACTCTCGAAGATCAACCGCATCCGGCTGACCCGCCTCGCCGACGCACCCGAAGGAGCACCGTCATGAGCGTCGCCCCGCCCACCGGCCGTCCGACGCTGGTGTCCACGCACATCCTGGACACCAGCGTCGGACGGCCCGCCGCAGGGGTCGCCGTCGAGCTGTCCGTACGCGACGGCGCGGACGGCGGCTGGACGCCCTACGGCGCGTCCGCGACCGACGCGGACGGCCGCTGCGCGGACTTCGCCGCGCTGCCGCCCGGCACCGGGCAGGCGCGGCTCACGTTCGCCACCGGCCCGTACCTCGCCGCCCGCGCGGGCGGTCCGGGGCGGGGCGCGGAGCGGGACCAGCAGGACCCATCGCAGACCGACACGACCCACACCGGCCAGGCAGCCGGGGAACGGCAGGACGCCCCCCGCATCAGGGACAGCGCCCCCGAGGAGGGGGAACGCGGCAGTTTCTTCCCGGAGGTGACCGTGGCCTTCACGGTCGAGCCGGGCGAGCACTACCACGTACCGCTGCTGCTCAACCCGTACGGCTACTCCGTGTACCGAGGGAGCTGACACCCGACATGCCCACGATTCTCGGCCAGAACCAGTACGGCAAGGCGGAGAACCGCGTCGTCAAGATCACGCGGGACGGCGCGGTCCACCACATCAGGGACCTGAACGTCTCCGTCGCCCTCTCCGGCGACATGGACGACGTCCACTACTCCGGTTCCAACGCCCACGTGCTGCCGACCGACACCACGAAGAACACCGTGTACGCCTTCGCGAAGCAGCACGGCATCGCGTCGCCCGAGCAGTTCGGGACCGCGCTCGCCCGGCACTTCGTGACCAGCCAGGAGGCGATACGCCGGGCGCGGATACGCGTCGAGGAGTACGCCTGGGAGCGCGTCGACACCACCGCGTCGGAGGCCGCGTCCGGGGCCGGTTCCGCGTCCGGCGGCGACGGCGGGCCGCGGCACTCGTTCGTCCGCAAGGGACAGGAGACGCGCACCGCGCAGATCACGTACGACGGCGACCGGTGGGAGATCCTCTCCGGACTCACCGGGCTGACGGTCCTCAACTCCACCGACTCCGAGTTCAGCGGCTACGTCAAGGACGCGTACACCACCCTCCCCGAGGACCACGACCGCATCCTCGCCACCGACGTCACCGCCGTCTGGCGGCACGACACGGCGGACGGCGACGGCACCGCGCCGGACGGCGGCGTACGGGACTGGGACGAGTCGTACGTCCGCGCCAAGGCGCACATGCTGCGCGCGTTCGCCGAGACGTACTCGCTGTCGCTCCAGCAGACGCTCTACCAGATGGGCGCGCGCGTCATCGACCACTGCGCGGGGATCGACGAGATCCGCTTCTCCATGCCCAACAAGCACCACTTCCGCGTCGACCTCGCCCCCTTCGGGCTGACGAACGACGCGGCCGACGGCGCCGTCTACTACGCGGCGGACCGTCCGTACGGTCTCATCGAGGCCACTGTGCTGCGTGACGGCGCCGAGCCGCGCATCCCGGTGGACATGACCAACCTCTGAGCCCGCGAGGCCCCGGTACGCGGTCGGGTGCGCCCACCGCGCACCCCGGCGCCCGGAGCGGCCCCGCCGCCGTACCGCCCGCTCCGGCACCCGCGCCACCGTGGCCCCGCCGTGCCCACCCGCCGACGAGAACGAGGAACCCCCTCATGGCAGACAGCCCCCATCCGACGGACCCGCCGGGCAGCACCGCGGCCGTCACCCGCACCGTCATCGAGAACTGCGCCGTCGCGACCGTCGACGCGGCCGACACCGAGTACGCCACCGGTCACGTCGTCGTCGCCGGCGACCGCGTCGAGTCCGTGGGCGCGGGCCCGGCCCCGGCCGGACTCCCCGACGTCGTACGCCGGATCGACGGCACCGGCCACCTCGCCACCCCCGGCCTGGTCAACACGCACCACCACTTCTACCAGTGGCTCACCCGCGGACTCGCCCAGGACTCCCACCTGTTCGACTGGCTGGTGACGCTCTACCCGACGTGGGCGCGGATCGACGAACCCATGGTGTACGCGGGCGCCCGCGGCTCCCTGGCGATGCTCGCCCGGGGCGGCGTGACGACGGCCGCCGACCACCACTACATCTTCCCGCGCGGCTCCGGCGACCTGCTCGGCGCGGAGATCCGGGCCGCCCGCGAGACCGGCGTACGGTTCACGGCCGCGCGCGGCTCCATGGACCGGGGCGTCTCGGACGGCGGGCTGCCGCCGGACTTCGCCGTCGAGTCCACCGAGGAGGCGCTGCGGGCCACCGAGGAGGCCGTCGACCGGCACCACGACGCGTCGTTCGGTTCGATGCTGCACATCGCGGTCGCGCCCTGCTCCCCGTTCTCCGTCTCCACCGACCTGATGCGCGAGGCCGCCGCGCTGGCCAGGCGCAAGGGCGTACGGCTGCACACCCACGGCTCGGAGACGGTGGAGGAGGAGAAGTTCTGCCACGAGCTGTTCGGGATGGGGCCCACCGACTACTTCGAGTCGACCGGCTGGCTCGGCGACGACGTGTGGATGGCCCACTGCGTGCACATGAACGACGCGGACGTCGCGGCGTTCGCGCGCAGCGGTACGGGCGTCGCGCACTGCCCGTCGTCCAACGCGCGGCTGGCGGCGGGCATCGCGCGGGTGCCGGACATGCTGGCGGCGGGCGTACCCGTGGGGCTCGGCGTGGACGGCACCGCGTCCAACGAGTCCGGCGAACTCCACACCGAGCTGCGCAACGCGCTCCTCGTCAACCGCCTCGGACGGCACCGCGAACGGGCGCTGACGGCACGTCAGGCGCTGCGCCTGGGCACGTACGGCGGGGCGCGGGTCCTCGGCCGCGCCGACGAGATCGGCTCCCTCGAACCGGGCAAGCTCGCGGACCTGGTGCTGTGGAAGCTCGACGGGATCGGCCACTCGTCGATCGCGGACCCGGTCGCCGCGCTGGTGCTGGGCGCCGCCGCCCCCGTGACGCTGTCGCTGGTCGGCGGCCGTCCGGTGGTGGAGGACGGGCGGCTGCTGACGGTCGACGAGGACGACGTCGCGCGGGACGCGCGGCACCAGGCGGAACGGCTGGCGCGGATCGCGGCCGACGCGGACTGACCGGCCGCGCGTACGGGCCGGTCCATGGACCGGCCCGCACACCGACTCCGGCCGGGGGGACGGCCCCGGCCGGGTCCGGGCAGCCCGTGGGGCCGCCCGGACGGCCGTTCCCGGGGCGCGCGCGCAGGCGCGGCGCCCCGGGGACGGGCCGCCGCTCCGCCACCGGGCGAGCGGCACCCGTACGGGGACCGCGCGGGGGCAGCCGCGCACCCCGGGCCCGTATCCCGCACGCGGCACCCCGTCTCCGTACCGCCGCGGCGGCACCAGGTGCCCCCGGCAGCACGGCACCTCGGTACCCCGGCCGTGGCGGGCGGGCCACCGGCACCACCCCGGGCGCGACGCACCACCACCGCACACGGGACCACCGCGCACGAGCACGCGTACGTGTGCGGCGCGGCTCCCCCTCCCTGAAACCGCGTGCCGCCACCGGCACCCGTTCAACCGACAGGAGGAACCGGCGTGGCCAAGACGCCCAGGTTCACCGCGCACCGCAGCACTCCCGACGGCGCCGACGCGGCGCCCGGGACCCCGGCGGAGAAGCATCCCGTCGACCGGACCCTGCCGCCGTTCCGCCTCGTCACCGCCGGGCTCCAGCACGTGGCGGCGATGTACGCGGGCGTGGTCGCGCCGCCGCTGGTCGTCGGCACGGCCGTCGGCCTGTCCGTCACCGAACTGACCTTCCTCATGGGCGCCAGCCTCTTCACGGCGGGCATCGCCACGCTCCTCCAGACGCTGGGCGTCTGGCGGATCGGCGCCCGGCTCCCGTTCGTCAACGGCGTTACCTTCGCCGGGGTCGCGCCCATGCTCGCCATCGTCGACTCCCGGCCGGGCGACGACGCGCTGCCGGTGATCTTCGGCGCCGTACTGGTCGCGGGAGCGCTGGGCTTCCTCGTCGCGCCCTACTTCAGCAGGCTGGTGCGCTTCTTCCCGCCGGTCGTCACCGGCACCGTGATCACCCTGATCGGGATCTCGCTGCTGCCCGTCGCGTTCGGCTGGGCGCAGGGCGGCGACGCCGCCGCGGCCGACTACGGCGCCCCGAAGAACATCGCGACGGCCGCCGCCACCCTCCTCCTCGTCCTCCTGCTGCGCCGCTTCACCCGCGGCTTCGTCCGGCAGATCGCCGTCCTCCTCGGCCTGCTCGTCGGTACGGTCGCCGCCGTACCGCTGGGCCTGACCGACTTCGGCGCGCTCGACGCGGCCGACCCGGTGGGCTTCCCGACGCCGTTCCACTTCGGGGCGCCGCAGTTCTCCGCCGCCGCGATCGTCTCCATGTGCGTCGTGATGCTCGTGTCGATGACCGAATCCACCGCCGACATGCTGGCCCTCGGGGAGATCGTCGAACGGCCCGCCGACGAACGGACGATCGCCGCCGGGCTGCGCGCCGACACCCTCGGCTCGTTCGTCAGCCCCTTCTTCAACGGCTTCACGTGCAGCGCCTTCGCGCAGAACATCGGTCTCGTCGCGATGACGGGCGTACGCAGCCGGTTCGTCGTCGCGGCGGGCGGCGGCATCCTCGTGCTGCTGGGGCTCTGCCCGCTCGCCGCGGCGCTCGTCGCCACCGTGCCGCTGCCGGTGCTCGGCGGGGCGGGCGTGGTGCTGTTCGGGTCGGTCGCGGCGAGCGGCATCCAGACGCTCGTACGGGCCGGACTCGACCGCGACGACAACGTGCTGATCGTCGCCGTCTCCCTCGGCGTCGGCATCATCCCGATCACCGCCGACGGCTTCTACCACGCCTTCCCGGAGAGCGCCCGGATCGTCCTCGACTCCGGGATATCCACCGGCTGCGTCACGGCGATCGCCCTCAACCTCCTCTTCCACCACATCGGGCACCGCCCCGCCGTCCCCGCGCCCCGCACCGGCGGCTGAGCCGCCCACCGGCCGCCGGGGTGCCGCACCTCACACCCGCGCCCGCGCCGTACGGCGGGACGGACGGCCCGCGTCCCGCACCCCCGCCGCGATGTGGCCCGGCTCACCCGCCCCACGGGCAACAGTGCAGGCCAGCGGCCCGTGGCCGGTCCCGTTCGGCTACGAAAACGTATCGATACGGACCTGCCGGGCGCCCCCGCGCACGCGCCGACCGCCTCCCGTACGCCAGGTCCGGGCCGTTCCCGGGCCCGCGCGAGGGGCCGTCGGGGCAATCGGAGGCGCGACGGAGGCAACCGAAACGTGGGTGAAGATGATCCTTCAGCGTGAAGCCCTGAAGGAGCCACGACGTGCACGCCACCAGCAGCCGCCGCCAGATACTGACCGGGTCCGCCGCCGCGCTGGGACTCGCCGGATTCACCGCGGCGGTCACCGCGCTCGCCGACGACACCGGCGCCACCACCGCCCGCACGTCCGCGCCCGACCTCAAGCCGCGCCGCCGCCCCCACCTCGTCGTGATCGTCGCCGACGACCTGGGCTCCGGCGAGCTGGGCGCCTACGGCCAGCGGCTGATCTCCACCCCGCGGATGGACGAACTGGCCGCCGGGGGCCTCCGCTTCACGCACGCCTACGCCGCCGCCCCCGTCTGCGCCCCGTCCCGCTGCTCGATGCTCACCGGCCTGCACAGCGGCCACGCGGCGGTCCGCTCCAACCCGTTCCACGCCGGGCAGGCGCCGCTGGGCGACGGCGACACCACGTTCGCGGAGGTGCTGCGCGGGCGCGGCTACCGTACGGCCTGCATCGGCAAGTGGGGCTTCGGACCGGAACTCCCCGACCAGGCCAGCCACCCCAACCGGCGCGGTTTCGACGAGTTCTACGGCTACATCGGGCACGGCCGCGCCCACGACTACTACCCCGAGAGCCTCTGGGACAACGGCCGCCGGACGGTGCTCACCGCCAACGCGCACGAGGCCCGCGGCACGTACGCCCCCGAGCTGTTCCGCCGCCGCGCCCTGGACTTCGTCTCGCGGAACGCGTCCGGCGACGCGCCCTTCCTGCTGTACGTCGCGCCCAACGTGCCGCACGCGCCGAGCCGCGCGGTGGAGCCCGCCGAGTACGCCCGCCGCCTCTGGTCACCGGCGAACAAGGGCCACGCCGCCCAGGTGGGCCAACTCGACACGCTCGTCGGGGACCTCGTCGACCGACTGCGCGCCGAGGGCCTCGAACGGGACACGGTCCTGCTGCTCACCAGCGACAACGGCCCGCACGAGGAGGGCGGCGCCGACCCGGACCAGTTCCGGGCGACCGGCGACCTCCGCGGCTACAAGCGGAACCTCTACGAGGGCGGCATCCGCGTCCCGCTCATCGCGTGGGCACCCGGCCGGATCGAGCCCGGCGCGGTGTCCCACCGCCCGACCCCGCTCACCGACCTGCTGCCCACCCTCGCCGAACTGGGCGGCGCCGACGCGCCGGACGGCATCGACGGGCTGTCCGTGGCGGGCCTGATGGGCGCCGGAGGGAGACCCGAGGCACACCGCTACCTCTACTGGTTCCGGAACGACCCGCACGCGACACCGCGCGCCCAGGCCGCCGACCGGGGGCGCGGGCTGCGGGTCTGCGAGGCGCTGCGGCAGGGGGAGTGGAAGCTCGTACGGTTCGCGCCCGGCCGCGACCGTACGGCGCCGGACCACCTCTGGGACGTCGAGCTGTACAACCTGCGGAAGGACCCCGGCGAGCGGCACGACGTGGCCGGGCGCCACCCGCGGATCGTGGCGGGGATGCTGCGGCAGCTGAAGGACGCCTGGACGGACCGGCCGCCGGTACGCGTCTGAGGCGGCGCACCTCGGGGCGTACGCCTCAGCCGGGACCGCCGTCGGAGCCGTCGCCGTCCCCACCCCCGGGGGCGCCGCCCCGGAACTCGCACCACACGCACTTCCCCGTGCCGCGCGACTCCACGCCCCACACATCCGCGAGCTGGTCCACCAGCAGCAGCCCCCGCCCCGCCTGCGACGAGTCGGCCGGTGCGCGCAGCTGCGGGTGCGTGCTCGACAGGTCCGTCACCTCCACCCGCACCCGGGGCTCCGCCCCGGCCATCGGATAGACGGTGACGAGCGCCTCCCCGTCGGTGTGCAGCAGCGCGTTGGTGGCCAGCTCGTCCGTCACCAGCTCCACGTCGTCCGCCCGCGCGCCCGCCGCCCACGACCGGGCCGCCGACCGCACCATGTGCCGTACGGCCGCCAGCCCCTCCGGGTCGCCCGCCGCGAGCCGCTGCCGCAGCCGCCGCCCCGGCTGCGAGACGGCCGTCGCGTCGCGGTGCAGCAGCACCAGCGCCATGTCGTCGACGCCCTTCGCCTGCGCGGAACGCCCGCACAGCCGGTCGGCCAGCGCCTCCATGTCGCCCGCGGCCGCGCCGGGCGGCGCCATCTCCCGTACGCGTTCGGCGAGCGCCCCGATCCCGTCGTCCAGGTCGCGTCCCGGCTCCTCGACCAGGCCGTCGGTGAACATCACCAGCATCTCGCCCGGCTCCATCTCCATGGCCGTCACCGGGTACTCCAGCTGCCCGAAGTACGCCGACAGCCCCAGCGGCATGGCCCCCAGCACCGGGAACGGGCGGCAGCGCCCGTCGGGTCGGCGCAGCAGCGGCGTGAGATGACCCGCCCGCACCATCCGGACCCAGCCGCTCGCCGGGTCTGCCTCCGCGTACAGGCAGGTCGCGAACCGGCCGGTGTCCAGGTCGTTGAGGAAGACCGACGCCCGCGCCATCACCGCCGACGCCGAGTGCCCCTCGGTCGCGTACGCCCGCAGCACGATCCGCAGCTGACCCATCACGGCGGCGGCGTGCGTATCGTGGCCCTGCACGTCGCCCACGACGGCGGCGACCTTCCCGCCGGGCAGCGGGATCACGTCGTACCAGTCGCCGCCGATGTCCCGGCCCTGCCGCGCCGACCGGTAGCGGACGGCGGCCCGTAGGCCGGGGACGCTGGGCAGCGAGTGCGGCAGCATGGCCTGCTGGAGCCCCTCGGCCAGCTCGTGCTCCTGCTCGAAGAGGAGCGCGCGTTGCAGGCTCTGCGCGATGCTGGCGGTCAGCGCGGTGAGCAGGGTCCGCTCCTCGGCGGTGAACGGGTGCCGCCCCCGGTAGAGCAGCCCGATCGCGCCGATCGCCCCGGCCTGCGCGATCAGCGGCAGATAGGCGGCGGCGGAGGCGCCGACGCTCTCCACGTACGGCCAGACGTGCGGGTAGCGGACGGCGAAGTCCTCGCGCGAGACGACGTACCGGGGGGTGAGGGTGCGCACCACCTCGCTGAGCGGCAGCGGGTCGTCGAGCCGGGTCAGCACCAGCTCCGGCGGATGTTCCGTGCCCGAGTCGCCGATCAGCCGGAGGCGGCCGTCCTCCACCATGCCCACGACCACGTCGATCGCGCCGAGCTGCTCCAGGCCGGGCGACCGCTCCAGCGCGCCGAGCACCTCCTCGACCGTACGGGCGTGGGCCAGCGCCGCCGTCGTACGCTCCACCACCCCCGCCTGCCGCAGCCGCTCCGCGTCCGGGGCGGGCCGGGCGGCGGGCTGGCTCAGCTCCTCGGTGGCGTCGCGGAGGATGCCGATGACGCGGTACGGGCGGCCCGTCGTGTCCCGCTGGATGCTGCCCTGGCTGTGCGTCCAGCGGATGGAGCCGTCCCGGCGGCGGCACCGGAAGTAGACGCCGTACCGCGGCCGTCCGCTCATGATCGCCTGCGTCACCTGCGCCTCCAGGCGGGCGGCCTCGGCGGCGGGGACGCGCTTGGTGAAGCAGAAGGGGTCCCCGTCGTAGTCCTCGGGGTCGATGTCCACGACCTCCAGCGCGGAACGGTCCAGGTGCAGGTAGCCGCGTTCGAGGTCCCAGTCGAAGCAGCCGCTGTGGTTCAGCGTGAGGGCGGTGTCCGCGTCGGCGGGCCAGCGCCCGCCGCCCGGCGGCGTGGCGCTTTCCGGCGGTCGGCGTCCGTCTTCGTCAGCGTGCATACCGGGCACCCGGGGAGGTCACGGGCGCCCGGCGGTACGCGCGCGTGGTCCGTCGGTCGTCACCCTGACACTTTATGCAGATGTTCAGCCGTTTTGCCCAGAGAGGTGACGGGACCAGTTTCAGCCACCGGGAGTCGCCCCGGGGGCCGCCACCGGACCCGTCACCCGTCTCGTCGGTCGCCTTCCCGGCCGCCCCCGGCCGTCAGGCGGTGAGCAGCGCCGGGTCGCTGACGCCCGGCTTCCCGTTCTCCACGTGCCCGGCGAACCGGCGCAGCCACGCGCCGCCGGTGTCCGCCGTCACCTCCAGGTCGTACCAGCGGGCGTCGCCCTGGAGCGCCACCTTCCGCACCACGCGCCCGCCCGCGGGCACCCGCTCCGTGAGCCCCTCGCCGCCGTACGCGTCCGTCACGGTGAGCGCGCACTCCTCCGCGCCCGCGTTCGTCAGCGTCAGCTCCACGGCGCCGCCGTCCTCCGCGACGTGCCGCGCCGTGACCTCCGGGCCCGCCGTGCCGCCGGGACCGCGGAAGGTGCGCAGGAAACCGTTCGGGCCGTGCACGGTCAGGTCGTACGCGCCGTCGGTGCCCGCCGTGTGCCAGGCGTCGGACAGCTCCTTGCCCGCCTCGGCGGTGTACGTCCACGGCCCGTCCGTGCGGTTCCCCGACGTCACGCAGAAGCACGCGCCCGCCGCGTCCCCCGGGGCGAAGGTCAGCGTGACGCGGCCCGCGTCCGGCGTCACCTCCGTGTCCACGCGCGGCGCGTACGGCAACGGCCGCATCGGCCGCGAACCGGCCTCCTGCCGGGGCAGTTCGCCCCGCTCGGGCGGCACCGGCACGTAGTCGGGGTGCCGGTCGCGGTCCGGCGGCTCGTACGCGGCGGTGTCGGGCAGGTCGGCCGGTGCCGTGTCCTTCAGGCCGAAGTCGAAGGCGGAGGTGAGGTCGCCGCAGACCGCCCGCCGCCAGGGCGAGATGTTCGGCTCCTCGACGCCGAACCGGCGCTCCATGAAGCGGATCAGCGACGTGTGGTCGAACGTCTCCGAGCACACGTAGCCACCGGTGCTCCACGGCGACACCACGAGCGTCGGCACGCGCTGCCCCAGCCCGTACGGTCCGGCGGCGAAGCCGCCGTCGCCGGGGAAGTGGTCGAGGGCGGTGTCCACGGTGGAGGCGCCGCGGTCGGCGGAGGCGGGCGGGTAGGGCGGCAGCACGTGGTCGAAGTAGCCGTCGTTCTCGTCGTACGTGATGAAGAGCGCCGTACGGGCCCACACCTCCGGGTCCGCGGTGAGCGCGTCGAGCAGCCGGGCGATGTACCAGGCGCCGTAGTTCGCGGGCCAGTTGGGATGCTCGGTGAACGCCTCGGGGGCGGCGACCCAGGAGACCTGCGGCAGCTTCCCGGCCTTGACGTCGGCGGTGAGCGCGTCGAAGTAGCCCTCGCCCTTCCGCGCGTCGGTGCCGGTGCGGGCCTTGTCGTACAGGGGGTCGCCGGGCCGCGCGTTCCGGTACTTGTTGAAGTACAGCAGCGAGTTGTCCCCGTAGTTGCCCCGGTAGGCGTCGTCGATCCAGCCCCAGCCGCCGTCGGCGTCGAGGCCGTCGCCGATGTCCTGGTAGATCTTCCACGACACCCCGGCCTGCTCCAGCCGCTCCGGGTACGTCGTCCAGTCGTACCCCTTCTCGGCGTTGTCGAGCACGGGGCCGCCGCCCTTGCCGTCGTTGCCGGTGTGGCCCGTCCACATGTAGTAGCGGTTGGGGTCCGTGGCGCCGATGAGCGAGCAGTGGTAGGCGTCGCACACGGTGAACGCGTCGGCCAGCGCGTAGTGGAACGGGATGTCGCCGCGCGTCAGGTACGCCATCGTGCCCGGCGACTTGGCGGGCACCCACCGGTCGTACCGGCCGCCGTTCCACGCGTCGTGACCACCCGCCCAGTCGTGGTTGAGGCCCGCGATGAAGCGCATGCCGAGGTCCTCGGCGTCCGGGTGGTACGGCAGCAGGTCCTTGGCGCCGTCGGACTGGTGCCACACGTCCTTGCCCGCGCCGGGGGTCGCCGGACGCGGGTCGCCGAAGCCGCGTACGCCGCGCAGCGCGCCGAAGTAGTGGTCAAAGGAACGGTTCTCCTGCATCAGCACGACGATGTGCTCCACGTCCTCGATCGTGCCCGCCCGTCGGCTCGCGGGGATCGCGGCGGCGCGCGTGATGCTCTGCGACAGGGCGGCGAAGCCCGCACTCGCGCCCGCGATCTGGAGGAAGCGGCGCCGGTTGATGTCAGGCATGGGGACTGGACCTCTCGGTGGGGAGTGGCGAAACGGTCGTCAGCGCAGTGTTCAAGACCAGCGGCGCGGAGGGAAGGGGAGGTGTCGCGCGCCTGAAGCGGCATCGTGGGGAAGGAGAACAGGCGGGCGGCTGCTGCCGCGCGGCGCGGGTGGGGTGGGGAGCGGCGAGCACACGGGCGGGTACGGGGGTGGGGGAGCCGTGAGGACGGGGAGGGGACGGGGGCGCGGCGCGGTGAAAAGGCGTGGCGGCGCCGGGGCGGGGCGCGGATGATGGCCGGATGCTCCCGCGGACAGCGCAGGCCGACCCGTTCACCGAGATCGCCTGCGACGAGTCCGGATACGAGGGGGAGAACCTCGCCGGGGGCAACACCGACGTCTTCGCCCACGCGGGCGTTGTCGTCACGACCGCCCTGGCGGCCCGTACCGTACGGGAGTTGCGCCACCGCATCCGGTCCCCCGCCGAGGAGTACAAGGCCAACCACCTGCTCCGCGAGAAGCACCGCCCGGTCCTCGAATGGCTGCTGGGCCCCGCCGGGCCGCTGCTCGGCAACGCCCGCGTGCACCTCACCGACAAGGCGTACTCCGCCGTCGGCCGCGTCACCGACCTGCTGCTGGGCGCGGAGCCTGGCCTGACGGCGGGCGGCGCGGAGCACGCCGGGCACGTCGGGGGCGCGGACCCCCGGCCGGACCCCGCCGCCCGCGCCCGCCTGCGCGCCGCCGTCGCGGCGGCCGGGCCCGGCCGCGACCCGCGGGCGCGCGGCGCCGCCGTGCTGCTCCGCCGGGAGGGGCCGCGCGCCCTCGGGGACGAGGGGTGGCGCGCCTTCGTCGCGGCGGGGAACGAGCTGATGCGCACCCGCTGCCGTACGGAGGAAGCCGACCCCGTCGCCGCCTTCTTCGACCTGCTCGACGCGCTCCGCCGTACGACCGGGGCCGCGTCCGGGTCGGGGGCCGGGCGCGGGTCCGTGGCCGATGCCGTCGCGGCCGTACGCCCGGTGCTGGAACGGCTCGCGCGCGGACGCCCGTACGCGGAGGCGTACCGGGCGGGGCTGCCCGCGCGGCCCGACGACGGCATGCCCGTGCTCGACCCGCTGTTCCCGGCGCTGCTGCGCACCGTCGAGCAGTGGCACGCGGACGGCGGCGGCGCCGTCCGCGTGGTGCACGACCGGCAGAACCAGCTCACGCCCGAACGCGTCGCGCTGCTGCGGGAGTTCCCCCGTACCGCCGCCGGGCCGGGGGACGCGGCGGCAGCCGGGTACGGGGGCGCGCGGCCCGCGTTCGCGGAGCTGCTGCTCGTACGGGCCGGTACGGACGCCCGCGTCCAACTCGCCGACTTCCTCGCGGGCACCGCCCGCAAGATCGCCTCCGAGGAGCTGAACGGGCGCGGCGACGCACGGCTCTCCGCCCTGCTCCGCCCGTACGTCGCCCCCTCCTCCTGCTGGGCCGCGCCCGCCCCGTTCTGGCCCGTACGTGCCGCGTCGACCACCGGCTCGCCCGGCGTGCCGCCCGCCGGACCGGAATGTATGCGCTTTGTATGCCCGCCGCCTTGAATCGGTCGCCACCGACGACAAGACGACAAGGGGAGAGGCATGCAGAGACATTTCCGCCGGCTGACGGCCGCGATCGGCGTGGCCGCCGCCGTGGCGGTCGCGGCTCCGGCCGCCGTCGCGGCCGCGGGGGACGACGGCCCCGCCGTCGCCGGGAAGGGCCCCGCGAAGTCCGGCCTGACCGCCGCCCAGGAACTGGCCAGGCCCGCGTTCAAGATGCCGTTCCGCTGCAACCAGACCTGGGTCGGCAGCAACTGGAGCGGGCACAGTCCCGCCCACTCCATCGACTGGAACCACTACGACGCCGACGGCAACATGGACGACCTCGGCCGCGTCGTACTCGCCAGCGCCCCCGGCACGGTCTCCGCGTCGTACTACTCGACCGGCGACGGCTACGGCAACACCGTCGTCATCGACCACGGCGACGGCTGGCAGACCCGTTACGCGCACCTGAAGACCCGCGCCGTCTCGCGCGGCGACCGGGTCGGCCAGGGGCAGAAGGTCGGGCAGGTCGGCGCGACCTCCGCCACCGGCGACTTCACCCCGCACCTGCACTACGAGCAGATCCACGGCGGGTCCGTCGTCGTCTCCGTCGTGCAGGGCGTCACCTGGGGTGACTTCCTCAAGCGCGAGCAGGTCAGCCGCAACAACTGCGGCTGACCGCGTACGACGTACGTGTGCCGACCGCCGCCACGGGGGCCGCGGTCGGCACCGTCCGTACGGCCGTGCCGTACGGGGGCCGTGCCCGGCGCGGCGCGGTACGGCGCGCTTCAGCGCAGCGAGCGCAGCTTCGCGTGCACCGCCTCCGCCTGGTCCCGCACCTCCAACCGGCGCCACGTCGAGAGCGAACGGTGGAAGTAGCGGCGCGCCGTGTGCTCCCGGCCCGTCGTACTGTGCAACTCGCCCAACAGGCACGCCACACTCGCCTCCGCCCGCCGGTCACCGAGCTGCTGCTGCACGGCCAGCGCGTCGACCAGCAGTGCCGACGCCTTCCGTGCGTTGCCCTGGCGCAGGCACAGCTCCCCGACGCTCTGCTGCACGTACGCGGCGCAGTGCGCGTCGGCCAACTCGTCGAAGATGCCGAGCGCGCGCTCCAACTCCCCGTGCGCGGCCTGCGGTTCACCGCGCAGCTCGTGGAGTACGGCGATCCGCCGCCGTACCTGCGCCTCCCGGTGCCGGTCGCCCAGCTCCCGCGACAGCTCCAGCGCGTCCGCGAGCCACGGCGCCGCCGCGTCCGGGTCGCGGCGCTCCAGCCACACGGAGGCGACCGCGTTGTGGGCGACGGCCCCGCCGTGCCGGTCGTCCGCCTCGCCGAAACCGCGCAGCGCGTCCGCGAACGCGCCCAGCGCGTCGTCCAACCTGCCGACCACCCGGTACACCGAGCCGGAGCCCACCGCGGCGACCGCCTCCCCCGACCGGTGACCCAGCGCGGCGAAGAGCGCGCGGGAGGTCTCGAACGCGTCCAGCGCGTCGTCGTACCGGTCCTGGTAGAGGTGCAGCTGACCCAGGTTGCGCAGCAGCGCCGCCGCGCGCGTGTCTGACGGCGCGTCACCGTACGAGGGCGGGCCGGCCGGCGCGTGGGGCGGGGTGGTGGGGGACGTGGGTGTGCGGGGCGCGGATGTCGTGGTCGGGAGCTTCGTGGTCGGGGGCGTGTGGGGCGGGGATGTGCGGGTGGGGGCCGGAGGCGTGGGGTCGTACGGCGTCGGGCCGGGGGAGGGGGCGCGCATCGCGTCGAGCACGAGCCGGTGCGTACGCAGCCAGTCCCCGTAGTAGCCGCGCATGTCGAAGAAGCCCGCCAGCTCGATCGCCAGATCGGCGGCGTGCGCCACGTGCCCGTCGCGCAGCGCCGACTCCACGGCGGCGACCAGCACGCGCCGCTCCGTCTCCAGCCACTCCACGGGCCGCGCCCGCACCGTGTCCGCGAGGGCGCGCGCGGGCCCCGCCGGGGCGACCGGCTCCCCGAGGACACCGAGGAAGCGCGTCGGCATCGCCTCGTTCGCACACCGGGCGAGCGCGATCAGGGCGTCGAGGACGCGCAACCGGCGGCGCCGCCGTACGCCCGGGCCCTCCGCGTCGGTCAACTCCTGTGCGTAGCAGCGCAACAGGTCGTGGATGCGGTAGCGCTGGAGGCCCAGCCGGTCCGTGCCCACCACCTCGACGAGATGCTCGTCGAGCAGTGTCTCCAGACCGCCCGCGGCCGTCTCCGCGCGGCCCGTCGCCACCGCCACCAGCCAACCCGGCAGCGCCTCGTCGGCCAGCTCACCGAAGACGCGGAACGCCCGCGCGGCCGACTCGGGCAGGTGGCGGTAGCTCAGCTCGGCGCTGGCGCGCACCTCCAACTCGCCCGTCTGGAGCTGGTCGAGTCGTCCGCGCTCGTCGTGCAGGAAGTCCGCCAGGGCGCCGACGGTCCAGCCCGGCCGGTTCGCCAGCCGGGAACCGGCGATCCGTACGGCCAGCGGCAGCGAGCCGCAGCCCGCCAGCACCCGGTCCGCCTCGGAGCGCTCCGCACGCAGCCGGTCCGTACCGACGATCGCGCCGAGCAGGGCGCGGGCGTCCTCCGGCGTCAGCACCCCCAGCTGGGTGTGGAACGCGGGCAGCGCGGGCATCCGGCGGCGCGAGCTGACGAGCACCGCCGAACCGCCCGTACCCGGCAGCAGCGGGCCCACCTGCGCCCCGCCCGCGGCGTCGTCGAGGACGAGCAGGAACCGGCGCTGCGCCAGCCGCGACCGGAACAGCGCCGCACGCTCGCCCAACTCGGCGGGGACGGCACTGTCGATGACGCCCAGACCGCGCAGCATCTCCGCCAGCACGTCGGCCGGGTCGCGCGGCTGGTCGCTCAGGCCACCCAGGTCGACGTACAGCTGACCGTCCGGGAACGCCTCCCGCACCCGGTGCGCCACGTGCACCGTCAACGTGGACTTCCCGGACCCCGGCGGGCCCGACACGACGGCGACCACCGGCTGCCGACCGGCCGTGGACAGCAGGCGCTCCAGTACGCCGACCTCCTCCGCCCGGCCGGTGAAGTCCGGTACGTCCATGGGGAGTTGGCACACCGGGCCGAGCGCCGGGGTGCGCCTCCGGCCCACGTACCCGTTGATCGCGTCCCCGACCGCGCGCAACGGCGCGCTCGGCTCGACCCCCAACTCGGCGGCGAGGGTCTGCTCCGCCTCCGCGTACGCCGCGCGCGCCTCCGAGGCGCGGCCCGAGTCGTGCAGCGCGTGGACGAGCATCCGCCACAGGTCCTCCCGCAGCGGGTCCTGCGCCAGCCGGGAACGCAGCTCCGCGACGAGCGGCGCGTACTCGCCCAGGCGCAGGCGCACCTCGAGGCACCTGTCGACCGCGAGGGAACGCAGCTCCTCGATCCGGGTGACGGCCGGGTCCCACACCACGCTCGGCGGCAGGTCCTGGAGCACTCCGCCCCGCCAGAGGCCGAGGGCCGCCTCGTAACCGCGCAGCGCGGACTCGTCGTCACCCCGGTCGGCGTCCGCGCGGGCCCGGGACAGCAGGTCCTCGAACAGCGTCATGTCGACGTCACCGGGGGCGACTTCCAACGCGTAGCCCGACGGCTCCGTCCGCAGTCCGTCCGTCGGCACCCCGGCCGCGGACAGCGCCTGCCGCAGGCTGCGCACGTACGTCCGTACGTTGGCGACCGCGGAACGGGGCGCGCCGCCCGGCCACAGCACCTCCGTCAGCACGTCCACCGAGACGAAGCCGCTGGGCTGCAACAGCAGCGTGGCCAGGACGGCCCTCGGCTTCGGCCCGCCGACACGGACCGGTGCACCGCCCACCCGCACCTGGAGCGACCCCAGGACGCCGAACGTCGGCTCCCCCATCCGCGTGCCTCCGCGTAACAGTCCGCAACTGCGGCGCAGCGTACTGGTACGCGGCGGCGGTCGAACAGGGTTCCCCGGATCTCCCCTCCGTCTCTCCCGTCTCTCCCGACTCGCGGCGCCGCCGTCGCGGGCTGTCGAAGGGCCTGAGAGGGGGCCTGTGAACGGGGCTGTGAAGGGGACTGTCGTGGGGCCGTCGGCCGGGCCGGGCGGGGCGGCCCGGTGCGGGGCCGTCGTACGGACCAGGTACGACGGCCCCCTCGGTGGGTCACTCCAGCAGCTCGTACGCGGGCAGCGTCAGGAACTCCACGTACTCCGTGTCCAGCGACACCTTCAGCAACAGGTCGTGCGCCTGCTCCCAGCGGCCCGCGGCGAACTCCTCCGCGCCCGACTCGGCGCGGATCGCCGCGAGATCCTCGTCCGCGACGCGCCGCACCAGCTCCGGCGTGACGGTCTCGCCGGTGTCCAGCACGACGCCCGCGTTCACCCACTGCCATATCTGCGAACGCGAGATCTCGGCCGTGGCCGCGTCCTCCATCAGCCCGAAGATCGCCACGGCACCCATACCGCGCAGCCACGCCTCGATGTAACGGGTGCCCACCTGCACGGCGTTGCGCAGCCCGGCGTACGTCGGCCTGGCGTCCAGCGAGTCCACCGCCGTCAACTCCGCCGCCTCGACCCGCACCTCCGCACGGAGCCGGTCCTTCTGGTGCGGCCGGTCGCCCAGCACCGCGTCGAACGACTCCCGCGCGACGGGCACCAGATCCGGGTGCGCCACCCAGGAACCGTCGAAGCCGTCGGCCGCCTCGCGGTCCTTGTCGGCGCGCACCTTGGCGAGCGCCTGCTCGTTGGCCTCCGGGTCGCGCCGGTTCGGGATGAACGCCGCCATGCCGCCGATGGCGTGCGCCCCACGGCGGTGGCAGGTGCGTACGAGGAGTTCCGTGTAGGCGCGCATGAACGGTGCGGTCATCGTCACCGCGTTGCGGTCCGGCAGCACGTAACGCGGGCCGCCGTCACGGAAGTTCTTCACGATGGAGAAGAGGTAGTCCCAGCGGCCGGCGTTGAGTCCGGCGGCGTGGTCGCGCAGCTCGTACAGGATCTCGTCCATCTCGTACGCCGCCGTGATCGTCTCGATCAGCACGGTGGCGCGGATGGTGCCCTGCGGGATGTCGCAGTACTCCTGGGCGAAGACGAACACCTCGTTCCACAGCCGTGCCTCGCGGTACGACTCGGTCTTGGGGAGGTAGAAGTACGGGCCCTTGCCCAGGTCCAGCAGACGGCGCGCGTTGCGGAGGAAGTACAGCCCGAAGTCGACCAGCGCGCCGGGCACCGGGCGGCCGTCGACCCGCAGGTGGCGCTCGTCCAGGTGCCAGCCGCGCGGCCGGGCCACGACGGTGGCCAGCTCGTCGGCGGGGCGCAGCGCGTACGACTTGCCGCGCTCGTCGGTGAAGTCGATGCGGCGTTCGTACGCGTCCGTGAGGTTGAGCTGGCCTCCGATGACGTTCTCCCAGGTGGGCGCGGAGGCGTCCTCGAAGTCGGCGAGCCAGACGCGGGCGCCGGAGTTGAGCGCGTTGACCGTCATCTTGCGGTCGGTGGGACCGGTGATCTCCACCCGGCGGTCCGTGAGCGCCTCGGGGGCCGGGGCCACGCTCCAGTCCGCGGCGCGGATGTCGGCGGTCTCGGGGCGGAAGTCGAGCGTGCTGGTGCGTGCGATCTCGTCGCGCCGCTCGGCGCGCGCGGCGAGCAGCTCGTCGCGGCGGGGCGTGAAACGGCGGTGCAGCTCGGCGAGGAAGGCGAGCGCCGCTTCGGTCAGCACCTCGTCCTGCCGCGCTACGGGCGCGGCGTCCACGACGACCGGGTGGGACGGTGCTGCTGCGGACATGTGCGGTCACTCCTTCGGGACGTGCATCGGACGGGAACAGCCCTGGACGGGAACAGCCCTGGTTGGGCCGGCCCGGACGGGGACGGCCTGACGGACCCGCTGCGGAACGGTCTCGCCGGGCCGCCCCGAGGTGGACCGACCGGCGACGGCGGATGGCACGACCGCCGGGTCGCCCCTGCCGGCCGGCACGGGGTGCCGGGCGGGCCAGGGCTCCGAGGTACGGTCGCGGGCGCCGCCGCACGGTACTCCGCTTCTGACCAGTGGAGACTAGTTTCCTCATGGTGGAACTTCAATAGTTTGTTGATGTCGAGAGATTCTCCACATCCCACCGTGCCCCCAGGTGGCGCCGAGTGCCACCAACGTGACGCTGCGGGCTGCGGTCGCGAGGGTATGGAGGTGCGGGAATGTCAGGGGCGGGTGCGTGAGGTGCGTGCGGGTGGCCGGTGTGGTCAGGGTGGCCGTCAGGAGTGGGTGTGCTGAGCCGGTCGGGCTCAGGAACCGAGATAACGCAGCACGGCGAGTACCCGTCTGCTGTACCCCTCGGCATCCGACAGCCCGAGCTTGTCGAAGATCGAGTTGCTGTACTTCTCCACCGCGCTCCGCGAGACGTGTATCCGCGTCGCGATCGCCGCGTTCGTGTGGCCCTGGGCCATCAGGTCGAGCACCTCGCCCTCCCGAGGGGTGAGTCGCCGCAACGGATCGGTGTGTGTGCTGCGTGCGACGAGGCGGCGTACCACCTCCGGGTCGAACGCCGTACGTCCCGACGCGACCCGCGTCAGCGCGTCCAGAAACTCGTCCACCTCCACCACGCGGTCCTTGAGCAGATACCCGACGGACTGCGTGTTCCGCTCCAGCAGCTCGGAGGCGTACCTCTTCTCCACGTACTGCGACAGCACCAGCACGCCCACCTCCGGATGTTGGGCCCGTATCCGCAGGGCCGCGCGCAGGCCTTCGTCGGTGTGGGTCGGCGGCATCCGGACGTCCACCACCGCCACGTCCGGTGGGTCCGCCGCCACCGCGGCGAGCAGCGCTTCGGCGTCACCGACCGCCGCCGTCACCTCGTGGCCCTCGTCGGCGAGCAGTCGCGCCAACCCCTCGCGCAGCAGGGTCGAGTCGTCCGCCAGGATCAGTCGCACGGCAGCTCCGCGGTGAGTACGGTCGGCCCACCCTGCGGGCTGTCCACCAGCAGCTGTCCGTCCAGGGCGGCCACGCGCCGGGCCAGCCCGAGCAGGCCACCACCTCCGGGGTCGGCGCCGCCACGACCGTCGTCCTCGACCCGGACCCGCAGCTTGCCCGGGTGCCGGGTGACCCGCACCTCGGCTCTGCCTGCCTCGGCGTGTTTGGCGGCGTTGGTCACGGCCTCGCTGACGACGAAGTACGCGACCGTGCGGACCGTCTCCGAGGGCTCGGCGCCGAGGTCGACCCGGAGCCGTACGGGCAGCACGGATCTTTCCGCCACCGTCTCCAGGGCCGCGTGCAGACCTGCCTCGTCCAGCACCGCCGGGTACAGCCGCCAGGCCACGTCGCGGAGTTCGTCGAGTGCGCGCAGGGCTTCCTCGTGCGCCTGTTGTACGAGGTCGGCGGAGTGTTCGGGGTCCTTGCTGCGTCTCGCCCGTGCCAGCAGTATGCCGAGAGCCACGACCTGCTGCTGTATGCCGTCGTGCAGATAGCGTTCGATGCGGCGCCGCTCGTCGTGCACCGCGTTGAGCACCCCGGCCCGGGTGCTGGCCAGTTGGGCGATCCGGTGCTCCAGCCGGGCCCGCTCGTCGGGCCCGAGGTTCCTCCGCGCCAGCCCCACGTCCAGCGAGGCGACTCCGTGCAGTCCCTGCACGGACAGGAAGATGCCGAAGAGGCCGCCCAGCCCGGACGTGACGACCTCAGCGGTGTGGTCGACGTCCATGACGGTCCACATCCACAGCGGGAACGTGCCGTAGACCGTCGCCAGCATCAGTGTGCCCAACACCAGCCCGTCGAGCAGACCCACCGTCCAGCGCACGGCGACGAATCGCAGCGCCCGGTCGGGGGAGTACGAGACCGTGACCAGCTCCGGTGCGGCGTCCCTCAACCGGCGACGTGCCAGCTGGGCCAGCGGAACGGCGGCCGCGCCCACCCGGTCCAGCACCGCGCGCTTGCCGCGCCGCGAGCCCAGCACGGGCAGCAGGCACATGCCCGCGAGGAGCGTGAACGGCAGCTCGATGAGGGCGTGGGACACGCTCGCCAGCGCACCGCACACCACCCGGACCGTCCTGCTCCGCTGCTTCAACATGCCAGCAACGCTAGCGAGGGCCGGGATTCGGCGGACTGCGGTTTTCCACAGGATTGTTGTGCGGTCATCATGATGGTGGTGGCGGCCCGCGGTTTCCTAGCGTGGAGCGCATGATCGAAGAATGGGCCATGGGCCTCATGGAGTCGATGGGAGCCGTCGGCGCGGGTGTGGCGATCGCGTTGGAGAACCTGTTCCCGCCGCTCCCCAGCGAACTGATCCTGCCGCTCGCCGGATTCACCGCCAGCCAGGGCGACATGAACCTGCTAGCGGCCGTCGTCTGCACCACTCTGGGCGCGCTGGTCGGGGCGTACGCCTTCTACGGCATCGGCGCGCTCCTCGGCCGCGACCGTGCGGTCGCACTGGCGGTGCGGCTCCCGCTGCTGAGACTCTCCGACATCGAGCGGACGGAGTCGTGGTTCGAGCGACACGGCACCAAGGCCGTCTTCCTGGGCCGGATGGTCCCGCTCTTCCGTAGTTTCATCTCGCTGCCCGCAGGGGTGTCACGGATGCCGGTCCTGACGTTCGGGCTGCTGACCGCGTTCGGCAGCCTGATATGGAACTCCCTTTTCATCCTCGGTGGTTACGCGCTGGGGGAGAACTGGCACCGCGTCACCGACTACGTGAGTGCGTATTCCAAGGCGGTCCTGGCGGTGGTGGTGCTGGGCGTGGCCGTGTTCGCGGTGACGCGGCTGCTGAGAACGGGCCGGGGCAGTCGACGGGCATCCCGCTGAGAGCGAGTACGGGCGCCGGGGCGCTGTCGTGAGCGGCGGGCCCGATCCCCTTCAGGGCGAGAGCAGGCGGAGGTCCTCCGGGGTGTCGATGTCGGCGGCGTCGGCGACGTCACCGCACTCCACCAGGGCCAACTCCCCAGCATGAGCCTGGAGATAGACCCGGGCGCCCCGGTCGCCGGAGGCCTCCCGCAGCACGCCGGGCCAGTGGTCCGCGCCCAGCAGCACGGGGTGCCCGCGCCGCCCGCCGTACGAGGCGGCGGCGAGGACGTCGGGGGAGTGGCCGACGGTGTGCAGGAGCCGGGCGACGGCGGCCGGGGTGATCCCCGGCTGGTCGACGAGGAAGACGAGCACGGCGGAGGGCGCGGCGGCCGAGCGGAACGTGGCAGCGGCAGGAGCGGCGGAGGGAGGTACGGGCTCCAGAGCGGGAGGGGGTGCTGGCGAGGGCGCTGCTGCCGTGTCGGCATCGCTGAGGGAGGTGAGACCGAGGTGCAGTGAACCGCCCATGCCCTGCTGCCAGTCGGGGTTGTCAAGAAGCACGCATCCGGTCAGATCCGCCTCGTCCCGTACGTGATCCGCGGCGGCGCCCAGAACCACGTGGACGGCGGGGGCGCAGCCGCCCTCCCTGAGGACGCGGACAGCGTGCTCCACGAGTGGCCGACCGCGGTGCGGCAGCAGCGCCTTGGGGCGTCCACCCAGGCGCCGTCCGCCTCCGGCGGCCAACAGCAGGGCGGCGACGGGTCGCGGGGCGTCCGCGGCGGGGGTGTCGGGGCGGGGTGTCTCCGGTGGGGCCATGGGCCCTTTGTACGCCCCGCGCTGGGGGCGTACGCCGACGCGCGGGACGTACGTCTGGATTGAGCCAGGAAGCGGAGGGGGCAACGGATGGGATGGCAGAGGCAGTTGGTGACTGTGTGGCATGAGGTGATAACAATTACGGCCGGAATTTCGCCCTCCGTGTGGCGGGGTGCGCGGAGAGTGGCGTTAACTGTGCCAACCTCTCGCGCCGGACTGCCGGGGCGGAGGCCGAAGTGATACCCGTGGGGGGAGATCGCGTTGCGAAGCGAGACTGTGGGGCAGCGGACGCTGGCAGTCGGCCATGAGGAACCGCGTACGGACGCCCTGACGAGGTCGGTGGACCGCCTGCGTCGTGCACTGGACGCACATCCTGCGCGTTTGCCGGATCGGCAGACCGCGGAGGAGGAGTTGGCACTCCTGGCCTCGATGGCTCGAGGAGGCGCGCCGGACGTGCTGAGGCTGCGTCGTTCACTGTTGGTGGTCGCCTCGGCGCTGGGCTCCGTCAGTGCGCTGGCCGCACCGTTGGCCGAACTGCGGAGGGAGACGGAAGCGGCCTGCGACGCCGCACGTGCGGACGCCTGAAGCGGCAGGGCCGGGCGGCGGGGAGACGGGGGCGTACGCCGGAGGCCGAAGCGTACGGGTGTGGTGCTGAGGGTTGAGGGTGCGGCATCCGGCAAGGTGCCCGGCCTCCGCCGAACGCCGGTCCGGAAGCGCGGTACCTCGGTGTCCCAGCTTCGGCGATCCGGACGGCTCCGGTTCCCTCGTCGATCGGCGTGATCGTTCCGGCCCGCACGGTGCGGTCACCGGGCGCGGGCGAGCGGGCTGGGGAGTCGCTCACCCGCTGCCGGTCGACTCGTCAACGGGCGCTGAGCGACCGGTCAACACTGCTTCCGCCCCTGGCTGTTCGAGCGGCTGACCGTTGGTGGCGGAACGGTGGCATCGGGCGATATCGGTGTCGAGCGGGGCCTCGCGCGAGGGGGCGGGCCGCGTGCCCGAGGGCTGCCCTCTGCGTGTAACGGGGGCCGTTCGTGGGTGCGTCAGACGGTGGGCGGCTGCTCGGCGTCCGCCGTACGGGGGCGGCGTGGTGCAGTCGTGGCCGCCGCGCCCATGGGGGTGCCCGTGGCGGCGAGGGCGGCGGACAGTTCCGCCGCGACCTCGCGCAGCACCGGGACGAACTTGTCCGTGGCCGCCTCGGTCAGCCGCCCGGAGGGGCCGGAGATGGAGACGGCGGCGGCGCTCGGCGCGTCGGGGACGGGTACGGCGATGCAACGGACGCCGATTTCCTGCTCGTTGTCGTCCATCGCGTACCCCACCTCCCGTACGTGTGCCAGCGCGTCCAGGAAGCCGTCCGCCGTCGTGAGGGTCTTCTCGGTGGCGGCGGGCATCCCCGTGCGGGCCAGCAGCGCCCGTACCTGGTCCGCGGGTGTGTGCGCCAGCAGCGCCTTGCCGACGCCGGTCGAGTGCGGCAGGACGCGGCGGCCGACCTCGGTGAACATGCGCATGGAGTGGCGTGACGGCACCTGCGCCACGTAGACGACCTCGTCGCCGTCTAGTAGCGCCATGTTGGCCGTCTCGCCGGTCTCCTCGACCAGCCGGGCCAGATGGGGCCGGGCCCAGGTCCCGAGGAGACGTGACGAGGTCTCGCCGAGGCGGATCAGCCGGGGGCCGAGGGCGTAACGGCGGTTGGGTTGCTGCCGTACGTAGCCGCAGGCGACGAGGGTGCGCATCAGACGGTGGATGGTGGGCAGAGGAAGGCCGCTGCTTGCGGAGAGTTCGCTGAGGCCGACCTCGCCGCCGGCGTCGGCCATGCGTTCCAGCAGGTCGAAGGCGCGCTCCAACGACTGGACGCCGCCGGAGGAGGAAGGGGAGGGGGTCGCGGCGGACTTGCGCTCGGCGGACGGCGGCACTTCGCGTTCCTTTCCTGCGGGTGGGGCGCATGCTACCGGCGGCACGGGGTGCGGCCGGGCGCCGCCGATGCGGTCGTCCGCCGGGGCGACGGCCGGGTCACGCCCGAGCCGGACGGGCAGCAGGCGACGTGGAGCGGGACCTCCGCATTCTACTTTCCGGAAGAGGGATTCCCCGTCCCGGAAACTGTGACGCCTTGACGGGGGAGGGGAGGAGGATGAAGACTTCTCAACAGAACGTTGAAGTTCCACCCTGCGGAAGTCCGCTGACGAGCCCGCTGGCGACTCCGGTGGCAGCCCCGGTGGAGCCGCGCGCTCGGCCGCCGGACCGGGCGCCGGGAAGCGCCGGGCGCCTGGACGGAGCGCCCACCGGTGGCCCGTAGCCAGCACACCGGCACGAGCAGCACGCCGACCCAGCAGCACCCAGGTTCCAGCACCGCACCAGCACCAGTACACCCGGCACCAGTACACCCGGCACCAGTACCACCCCGGCACCGGCAGGACGCCAACCGCACGCCGACGCCGACAGTCAGCACGCAGGCCTCCGTCGCACACCGGAAGCGATCCCACGGCGGATACCCCGCAGGGTCGCACCCGGACGGGGCCCGGAACAGAACGCGCGCCCGCCAGAAGATCTGCCGGAAGATCCGTCAGCAGACCGGAAGACAGAAACCGGAAGACAGAAGAGGAGAGCCGCCTTGATCGACGCGCCGCTCGTGCTGCGGTCCACCCGCGTCAGCACCCCCGAGGGGATACGCGCCGCGACGGTCGTCGTCGCCGACGGCCGGATCGCGGACGTGCTGCCGTACGACGCCCGCGTCCCGGCGGACACCACCGCCGGGTCTGACGACCCCGCCGGACCCGACGCCCCCCGGGTGGCCGACCTCGGCGACGACGTGCTGCTGCCCGGCCTCGTCGACACCCACGTCCACGTCAACGACCCGGGCCGCACCGAGTGGGAGGGCTTCTACAGCGCCACCCGCGCCGCGGCCGCGGGCGGTGTCACCACGCTCGTCGACATGCCGCTCAACTCCTTGCCGCCCACCACCGAGGTGGCGGCGCTGCGGACCAAGCGCGGCGTGGCACGCGGCAAGGCGCACGTCGACACCGGCTTCTGGGGCGGCGCCGTCCCCGGGAACGTGGCCGACCTGCGCCCCCTCCACGAGGCGGGCGTCTTCGGTTTCAAGTGCTTCCTGTCGCCGTCCGGCGTCGACGAGTTCCCGCCGCTGGACCCGGCGGGGTTGGAGTCGGCGCTCGCGGAGATCGCGTCGTTCGACGGACTGCTGATCGTCCACGCGGAGGACCCGGACCGGCTCGCAGCGGCCTCGCCGCCGACCGGTGGCCGCTACGCCGACTTCCTCGCCTCCCGCCCGCGCGGTGCCGAGACCGACGCGATCGCGCGGCTCGTCGACGCCGCGGCCCGGTTCGACGCCCGGGTGCACGTGCTGCACCTGTCGGCCGCCGACGCCCTGCCGCTGATCGCGGCGGCGCAGCGGGACGGCGTACGGGTCACGGCGGAGACGTGTCCGCACTTCCTGACGCTGACGGCCGAGGAAGTGCCGGACGGTGCCACCGAGTTCAAGTGCTGCCCGCCGATCCGCGAACGCGCCAACCAGGACGCCCTGTGGCAGGGCCTGGCCGACGGCACCGTGAGCTGTGTGGTCTCCGACCACTCGCCGTGCACCGCCGAGTTGAAGACCGCCGACTTCGGTTCGGCGTGGGGCGGCATCTCGTCGCTCCAACTGGGCCTGCCCGCCGTGTGGACCGAGGCGCGGCGCCGTGGCCACGGCCTGGACGACGTGGTGCGGTGGATGTCCGCCGGACCGGCCGCCCTCGCGGGCCTCAGCGCCAAGGGAGCCATCGCGCCGGGCCGCGACGCGGACTTCGCCGTGTTCGCGCCCGAGGAGACGTTCACGGTGGACCCGGCCGTGCTGCACCACCGGAACCAGGTCACCGCGTACGCCGGTCGCACGCTGCACGGCGTCGTACGGTCCAGCTGGCTGCGCGGCGTGCAGATCGCGGACCACGGACAGCCCCTCCGGAAGACCGGCCGCCTGATCGAAAGGACGACGTCTTGACCGCCAGCCCCACCCCCGCGGACCCCACCCCCGCGGACCCCTCTCGCACCCCCGCCCCCACGCCCACGTCCACCCCGGCGGACCCCACGCCGGCGGACTCGACCCCCGCGGACTTCGCGCCGCCCCGCTACACCGGCGACGCGCGCCCGTACTCCGGCGGCGACCCGTACGGCGACTACCGCGCCCCCGACGCCGGTTTCCCCTTCGCGGACCTCCCCGACCTGGCGGATCGTCGGCTCGGCGCCAGCGTGATCGCGGCGAACGACGAGTTCTTCGCGGAGCGCGAGAACCTGCTGCGCCCGGAGGCGCCGGAGTTCGACCCCGAGCGCTTCGGCCACAAGGGGAAGATCATGGACGGCTGGGAGACGCGCCGCAGGCGCGGTGTCTCCGCCGAGGCCCCGCACCCGGAGGACGGCGTGTACGACTGGGCGCTGGTACGGCTCGGCGCTCCGGGCGTGGTCGAGGGGGTCGTCGTCGACACCGCGCACTTCCGCGGCAACTACCCGCAGGCCGTGTCCGTGGAGGCCACCTCCCTGCAGGGGGCACCGGGTCCGGAGGAGCTGCACGCGGACGGTGTCGAGTGGACCGAGCTGGTGCCCCGCACCCCGGTGGGCGGCCACGCGGCGAACGGCTTCGCCGTCTCCGTAGGGCGCCGCTTCACGCACGTACGGCTGCGGCAGTATCCGGACGGCGGCGTCGCGCGCCTCCGCGTCCACGGTCGGGTGGCCCCCGACCCGGCGTGGCTGGCGGCGCTGGGCACCTTCGACCTCGTCGCGCTGGAGAACGGCGGCACCGCCGTCGACGCCTCCGACCGCTTCTACTCGCCCGCCACCAACACCGTGCGGCCGGGCCGTTCGCGCAAGATGGACGAGGGCTGGGAGACGCGGCGCCGGCGCGACAAGGGCAACGACTGGATCCGGTACGTGCTCGCGGAGGAGGCCGTGATCCGGGCCGTGGAGATCGACACCGGATATCTGAAGGGCAACGCCGCCGGTTGGGCGACACTCACCGCGGAGGAGCCGGGCGAGGACGGTGGCGGGTACGAACTGCTGCCGCCCACCCTCCTCCAGCCCGACACGGTGCACCGCTTCGTGCTGTCCGAGCCGCGGCCGGTGACGCGGGTGCGGCTGGACATCCACCCCGACGGGGGCATAGCGCGGCTGCGTCTCCACGGTTCCCTCACGGAGGCGGGCGCGGCGCGACTGGCGGCCCGGCACCGTCAACTCACCGGCTGAGCAGGCAGGGTGACGACTCGTCAGGTACGGCGCCGGAGTACGGGCGGGGGCGTCCAGGGCGCCGACGACTCGCTCTGTGTGCACGGCCGCTGACAGGGAATTCACGGAGACGCCATTGACATGACTTCTACGCGCGTCACCATGGAGGGCATGAATTTCCCCCCACAGATCACCCGTATCGGCGCTGTCGCCGCCCTGTCCGCCGCCCTTCTCGCGGGCGGTCCCGCGGTGGCCGCGCAGGCCGCCCCGTCCGCTCCGGCCAGTGCCGTCACCCTGTCCGCCCCGTCCGTGCTCGACGTCGGCGAGATCTGCCACTCGGAGCTGCCGACCGAGGCCCACGACACGCTCGACCTCATCGAGGAGGGCGGCCCGTACCCGTACCCGCAGGACGGCACCGTCTTCGAGAACCGCGAGGGCATCCTGCCGGACCAGAGCGAGGGCTACTACCACGAGTACACCGTCGAGACGCCGGGCTCGGACGACCGTGGCGCGCGCCGCATCGTGACCGGTGACAAGGAGCAGGAGGACTACTACACGGCGGACCACTACGAGTCGTTCGACCTCGTCGACCACTCCTGCTGACAGCGGACGTTCCGGCCGCACGGCCGCGCACACCGCACAGCAGCACACCGCACAGCCGTCACCGCGCACCCGGTCCCGGTGGGGGACGTCGACGTCCCCCACCGGGACCGGGTGTCGGCAGGTGGGTGCTACGCCGCCCCGCGCGCGCGGCGCCTGTGCGCGCGGACGATGTCGGCGTAGCGGTGGCCGCTCCCCTTCACCGTCCGGCGCTGGGTGGCGTAGTCGACGTGGACGAGGCCGAAGCGCTTGTCGTAGCCGTACGCCCACTCGAAGTTGTCCAGCAGGGACCAGGCGAAGTAGCCCTCCAGCGGCACCCCCTCGCGTACGGCGCGGGCGCACGCCGCGAGGTGTTCCTCCAGGTAGCGCGTGCGGTCCGGGTCGTCGACCTGCCCGTCGGGGCCGACTGCGTCGGGGTACGCGGAGCCGTTCTCGGTGACGAAGAGGCGCCGGGCGCCGTAGTCGTCGGTGATCCGGTGCAGGGTCTTCGTCAGGCCCTCCGCGTGGACCTCCCAGTCCATGGCGGTACGGCGTACGCCCGGCAGCCGTACGCCACGCGCCCGCGGCGGCGGACCGGTGGGGTCGTCGGCGACGACGTTGCGGAAGTAGTAGTTGAGGCCCAGCCAGTCGAGGGGCGCCGCGATGGTCTCCAGGTCCCCGTCGCGCAGGGGGAGTTCCACGCCGTACAGCTCGACCATGTCCTGCGGGTAGCCGCGCCCGTGGAGGGCGTCCATCCACCAGCGGTTGGTGTGCCCGTCGGCGCGTACGGCGGCGGCGACGTCCGCGTCGCGGGCGGTGGCGGGCTCGCAGTGGGTGAGGTTGTTGACGATGCCGACCTCGGCGTTCGGGACGGCCGCCCGGATCGCCTGCACGGCGAGGCCGTGGCCGAGGTGCAGGTGCACGGAGGCGCGTACGGCGGCGGTGATGTCGGTGAGCCCCGGCGCCATGACGCCGTCGAGGTGGCCGATCCAGGCGGAGCACAGCGGCTCGTTGAGGGTGGCCCAGTGCGTGATCCGGTCGCCCAGTCGGTCGGCCACGGCGGCGGCGTAGGCGCCGAACGCCTCGGCGGTGTCCCGCGCGGGCCAGCCGCCGCGGTCCTGGAGGGCCTGCGGCAGGTCCCAGTGGTAGAGCGTGGGGAAGGGCGTGATGCCCGCCTCCAGCAGGGCGTCGGTCAGCCGGTCGTAGAAGGCGAGCCCGCGCTCGTTGACGGGGCCGTCGCCGCCGGGGACGACGCGCGGCCAGGCGATCGAGAAGCGGTACGCGTCCACGCCGAGCTGCCCCATCAGGGCCAGGTCCTCGGGCCAGCGGTGGTAGTGGTCGCAGGCGGTGTCACCGGTGTCGCCGTTCTCGATCTTGCCGGGGGTGTGCGAGAACGTGTCCCAGATGGACGGCGCGCGGCCGTCCTCGTCGACGGCGCCCTCGATCTGGTACGCGGCGGTGGCCACGCCCCAGCGGAAGTCGGCGGGGAACGAGAGGGGGAAGTGCTCGGTCACGGACGGCCTTTCTCACGGGTGTGCGGCTTGCTCGGTACGTGCGGTGCGGTGCGGGCGCCGCACGGGTGCGGGTACGGGTGGTGCGCGGGAAGCGGAGCCCGGAGCCCGGCCCGGTCCCCGCCCGCCGGGGGCTACTTGACGGCCCCGGCGGTCAGCCCCGCGACGAGGTAGCGCTGGAGCAGCAGGAACCCGGCGACGATCGGCACGCTCGCGACGAGCGAGGCGGCCATGACCTGGTTCCAGTACACCTGCGTCTGCGTCGCGTAGCCCTGGAGCCCGATGGCCAGCGTGCGGGTCTCGCCGTTGGTCATGACCGAGGCGAAGAGGACCTCGCCCCACGCGGTCATGAACGAGTAGACGGTGACGGCGACGATCCCCGGTGTCGCGGCGGGCACCACCACGCGGAACAGCGCGCCGAGCGGACCGCAGCCGTCCACGAGCGCCGCCTCGTCGAGGTCGCGGGGGATCGAGTCGAAGTAGCCGACGAGCATCCAGATCGAGAACGGCAGGGTGAAGGTGAGGTACGTGAGGATCAGCGCGCCGCGCGAGCCGTACAGCGCGATGCCGGTGGTGTTGCCGATGTTGACGAAGATCAGGAACAGCGGCAGCAGGAAGAGGATGCCCGGGAACATCTGCGTGGACAGCACGGTGACGGTGAAGACCCGCCTGCCGCGGAAGCGGTGGCGGCTCACGGCGTACGCCGCGAAGACCGCGATGACCACCGAGCAGACCGTCGCCGCGCCCGCCACGGTCAGCGAGTTGAGGAAGTAGCGGGCGAGCGGGACGGTCTCCCAGATGTCGAGGTACGGCTGGACCGTCAGGTCGCCGGGGAACCAGCGGAACGACCCGGTGACGTCGTCCAGCGTCTTCAGCGAGCTGCTGAGCATCACGTACACGGGCGTCGCCGTGAACACCGCCAGCAGCGTGAGCACGATCCGCCGCGTCCACACGAACGACCGCGGCGGCGCGGTCGGCGACCGGCGTACGGGCTCGCGGCGCGCGCCGACGCGCGGTGTGCGCGCGCCCGGCGCCTTGCGCACCGCCGTGCGGGCGTCGGCGGTGGGAGCGGTGTCAGCCATCGTGTTTCCTCCCCCGGCCGGTGACCAGCAGATAGCCCGCCGTCACCACCAGCAGGAACAGCAGGAGCAGCACCGACATGGCGGAGCCCGCGCCGAAGTCCCAGGTGGCGAACGACGATTGGTAGATGTGCAGGGAGATCAGGTCCGCCGACTCGGGTGGCGCCTTGCCGAACAGCAGGTACGGCACGTTGAAGTCGTTGAACGTCCAGAGGAAGAGGACGAGCACCAGGACCTGGTTCACCGGTCGGAGCGACGGCAGCGTGATCCGCCGCAGCTGCTGCCGGATCCCGGCCCCGTCCACCTGCGCCGCCTCGTACAGCTCGCGCGGGATGTTCTGGAGCGCCGCCATCAGGATCAGGAACGCGAACGGCCAGGTGCGCCAGACGGACACCACGACGAGCGACACGAAGCTGTTGTCCCCGATCAGCCAGAACGTGGGGCTGTCGGTGAGCCCCAACTGCTCGTGCAGGACGTGGTTCACCAGCCCGTTGTCCCGCTGGAGCATGAACGACCAGGTGATCACGGCGGCGTAGACGGGAAGCGCGTACGGGACGAGGAACAGCGCGCGGAGCAGCCCGCGCCCCCGGAAGTTCTCCTGCATCAGTACCGCCGCCGCCATGCCGACGACCCAGGCGAGGCCGACGGAGAGGACGGTGAAGGCGCACGTCACCCCGAACGAGCGGAGCAGGGCCTCCCCGACGGGCGCGTCGAAATCCACGGCGACCCGGAAGTTGGCCAGGCCCGCCCAGGGGGCGTCGCCCCAGGTGCGGATGTACTGCTGGGTCAGCTCCTTGAAGCTCATCACGATGCCGACGGCCATCGGGACGAGGTGGACGAGGAGTTCCAGCAGCAGCGCCGGGAGCAGCAGCAGGTACGGCAGCCCGGCGCGGCGCAGCCGTGCGGGCAGGCGTGGACGGGGGCGGGAGCGGCGGCCCGGCTCGGGCCCGTCGGCGGGCGCCGCGTCGCCGGGGTGCGGCGGGTGCGGCGGGTGCGGCGGGTGCGGGGTGTCGAGCGCGGTCATCGGCGGCCCGACCTCACTTCTGCATCTGCTGCTGGGCCTCGGTCAGCCGGTCCCGTACGGCCCCGGTGCCGACCTTCCTGCCCGAGGCGGCCTCCGCGAACAGCTCCTTCATCGCGGTGCCGACGAGCGTCTCGAACTTCGACTCGTCCGGGACCTGCGGCAGCGGCGCCGACGAGTTGGTCAGCACCTCGCGCAGCACCTTCAGGTCGGGCGTCTCGAACGCCGCGTCCTGCTGCGCCGCCACGACGGGCGGGATCGCGCCGTACGTGCCGTTGAGCGTCTTCTGCTCCTCGTCGGACGTCATGAACTTCACGAACTCCAACGCGCCGTCGAGGTTGTCGGTGTTCTTGAAGACCGCCAGGTTGATGCCCGCGACCATGGAGTTGACGGCGCGGTCGCCGGTCGCGTCCGCGTCCCGCGTCGGTACGGGTGCCACGCCGTACTCGTCGGGCTTCATGCCGTGCGACTTGAGCGACGAGGCCGCGGCCTGCCACAGCAGCATCCCGGCCTTGCCGGTGGCGAAGTCGCGTACGGACTCGTTCTTGCCGTACTCGGCGTTGCCCTCGGCGGCGATCCCGTCCGAGGCGAGCAGGTCGACGTACTGCTTGACGGCCGCGACGTTCCCCGGCCCGTCGAAGGTGGGCTTGCCGGAGGAGTCGAAGAAGTCGGCGCCGTGCTGCTTGCCGAAGACGAAGGCGTGGTGGGCGTTCTCCACCGGGTTGCCGCCCTCGACGGCGAGTCCGTGGCGGCCGTCGCGGGTCAGCTTCCGGCCGACGTCGACGAACTCGTCCCAGGTGGCGGGCGGTTCGTCGATACCGGCGTCGCGGAACATCTGCTTGTTGTAGTAGAGCCCGTACGCGAGGGAGTAGAGCGGTACGGCGGCGGGCGGCTTGCCCTTCGCCCCGGCGGCGGCGAGCGCGGCGGGGGTGAACCGGTCCTCGCCACCGATCCGTTCGAGGTTCTTCGCGTCCCACGGCAGGAGGGCGCCGGTGGCCTGGAGCGAGGCGGACCAGGTGTTGCCGATGTTGAGCACGTCGGGCCCCTGGCCCGAGGAGGTGGCGGCGAGGATGCGGTCGAGGAGGCTGTCCCAGGGCACGACCTCCAGCTTGACCCGGATGCCGGTCTCCTTCTCGAACTTCTCCAGTTCGGGCGTGAGCACCTTCTTGTCGTGCTCCAGGCTGCTGCCCTGGTTGCTGGCCCAGTAGGTCAGTTCCTTCGGCTTCTCGTTGCTGCCCTCGTCGCTGGTGCTGGTGCCGCCGCCGCACGCCGTGGCCGCCATGCTCAGCGCGCACACGGCGGCGACTGCGGCGGTTCTGCGGAGGGCTGGGCGGCCTGGGGCGGATCGGCGTGCACGCATGGTCAGTTGACCCCTCTCCGGGGTTGCCGTCTTCGGGTGTTGAAGGAGGGACACCCTTTAATTCAAGCCGTGAGTTAAGTGGTGAAAGAGGGTCGCGTCAAGAGTCCCGGCAGAGATAGGTTGTCGGCTGGGCGAAGTGCGACGTGAGGAGCCCGATGGCGGAGCGGAGCAGGCGCACGGTGCGCGATCTGCGGCGCACCAACCGCGCGGCGGTGCTGCGCCGGATCTACTTCGACGGCCCCCTCAGCCGCCAGGAACTGGGCCCGCTGACCGCCCTCAGCTCCGGCTCGGTGAGCAACGTGGTGACCGACCTGCTCGGCGTCGGACTGCTGGAGGAGGCCGGGTCCGTCGAGTCGGACGGCGGCCGCCCGCGCACCCTGCTGCGCGTCGCCCCCGGCGCCGGCAGCCTGATCGGCGTGGACGTGGGGGAGACCCGGGTCCGCGTCGAGCTGTTCGACCTGGCCCTCACCGAGATCGCCCGCGCGGAACGCCCGCTGGACGACGCCGGGCACGACGTCGACCGCGTCGTACGGCACGTGCTGGACGGCCTCGCGGACGTTCTCGACCGGGCCGCACCGGATGCCGCGCCGCCCGCCGCACCGCCCGCCGGTCCCCTCGTCGGCGTCGGTGTCGGCGTGCCCGGCATCGTCGACCACGGCACGCCCGGCGGCACGGTCGTGCACGGCCAGACCGTCGGTTGGGACGCCGTACCCCTGGAGGAGCTGCTCCGCCGGGGCCTGCGCGCCGAGTTGCCCGGCCTCCCGCCGGACGTGCCGCTGCTGCTGGACAACGGCGCGCGCACCATGGGCCAGGCCGAGATGTGGTTCGGCGCGGGCCGCGGCGCGCGCGACGCCGTGGTCGCCCTCATCGGCTCCGGCGTCGGCGCCTGCGTCGTCGCCGACGGGGTGCCGTACGGCGGCGCCACCAGCAGCGCGGGCGAGTGGGGGCACACCGTCCTGGACCTGCGCGGCCGCCGCTGCCGGTGCGGCGCGCGCGGCTGCCTGGAGGCGTACGTGGGGGCGGGCGCCGTACTGGAGCGCTGGCGGGCGGCGGGCGGGGCGCCACGCGGCGCGGACGAGGAGTCGGCGCTCGCCGCGCTCCTCGCGGACGACGGCGGTGCGGCGGCGGCCGTACTGGAGGAGACCGCGGAGTACCTGGGCGCGGGCATCGCGGACCTCGTCAACCTGTTCAACCCCGAGCGGATCGTCCTCGGCGGCTGGGCCGGGCTGCTGCTCGGCCCCCGGCTGCTGCCCGTCGTACGCTCCACGGCGGCGGCGTACGCGCTCCGTCACCCGGCCGCGCGTACCACCATCGAACTGGGCATGCTGGGGCCGGACGCGGTCACCGTCGGGGCGGCGACCCTGCCGCTCCGACGGTTCCTGGACGAGGGCGGACGGAAGGAAGGTCACCCGAGGGAAGCGCTGTCAGTGGTGCCCGGTAGCGTTCGCCACCGGGCGTGAGGCTTTCAGGGGCACGTGAGGCCGTCAGGGGGCGGCAGTGGGGAGGAAGCCGGTGGGCACCGGACCGGAGGTCGTCACCTGCGGGGAGGCGATGCTGCTGATGCTCGCGGAGCCAGGGGTCCCGCTGGACAGGGCGGAGCACTTCAGACGCTCGATCGCGGGCGCCGAGTCGAACGTCGCGTCGGGACTGGCCCGCCTCGGGCACCGTACGCGCTGGCTCGGCCGCGTCGGCGCGGACCCCGCGGGCGAGGCGGTGCTGCGGCAGCTGCGCGCGGACGGCGTGGACGTGTCGTGGGCGGGCGTCGACCCGCACGCGCCCACGGGCCTCCTGCTGCGCGACAGCCATCCGCAGCGCGGCATCGACGTGCAGTACTACCGGGCGGGTTCGGCCGCCTCCCGGCTGGCGCCGGAGCACATCCGGCCCGAGCAGCTGGCCGGGGCGCGGGTGCTGCACCTCTCCGGGATCACGCCGATGCTGTCGGAGTCCGCGGCCGAGGCCGTGTGGCGCCTCGTGGAGCTGGCGCGGAGCGCGGGCATCGCGATCTCCTTCGACCCCAACGTCCGCCTGAAGCTGGGCACTCCGCACGAGTGGATGCACTCGGCGGGCCCGCTGCTGCGCGAGGCCGACCTGGTGCTGGCGGGCGAGGACGAGCTGGAGCTGCTGCTCGGCGGCGGCGCCGACGAGTGCGCCCGCGCCCTCCTCGAACTGGGCCGCACCAGCGCCGTCGTGATCAAGCGCCGGGACCACTCGGCGACGGCCGTCAGCGAGGGCGGCAGCTGGGACCAGCGGGCCTTCGCCGTACGGATCACCGACCCGGTCGGCGCGGGCGACGCCTTCGCCGCGGGCTGGCTCTCCGGCTGGCTGCGCGGCGAGGGCCCGCAACGGGCGCTGGCCGAGGCGGCCTGTGTGGCGGCGCTGGCGGTGCAGACCGCGGCGGACACCGACGGGCTGCCCACCGCGGACGTACGGGACCGCGCGCTGCACGCGTTCCTGGAGGGCGGCGACCCGGTCCAGCGCTGACCAGCCGATGTGACCGACCCGGTCACCGCGGCCGGGTCCGACCGGAAGGGGCGTTCCACCACCGTGTACCGCTGGGAAATCACCCGCGCCGCGCTCGAACAGCGCGTCGTCGCCATCGTGCGCGCCGACAGCTACGAGCGCGCCACGACGCTCGCCGACACCCTCCTGCGGGGCGGCATCACCTGTCTGGAGATCTCCCTCACCACCCCGTTCGCGCTGGAGGCCGTGGGCACCCTCCAGCGGGAGACCGGCGACGACGCGGTGATCGGCGCGGGCACCGTGCTCGACGCGGCCGCCGCGCGGATGGCCGTCGACGCGGGCGCCCGCTTCCTCGTCTCGCCGAGCCTCGACGCGGAGGTGATCCGTACGGGGCACCGGTACGGCGTGCCCGTCTTCCCCGGCGTCGCCACCCCCGGCGAGATCGTCACCGCGCTGGAGCTGGGGGCGGACGCGCTGAAGCTGTTCCCCGCCTCGGCCGTCTCGCCCGGCTGGGTCAGGGACGTACGGGCCGCGCTGCCGCAGGCGGCGCTCGTGCCCACCGGCGGGGTCACGCCGGAGGCGGCCCCGGACTGGATCGCGGCGGGCGCCGTCGCGTGCGGCATGGGCGCCGCGCTGTCCGAGGGGGACCGGACGACCGTCGCCAAGCGGGTCGCCCGGCTGCTGAGCCGGCTGGAGGAAGCCGACGGGACCCCGTGACGTACGAGGCACGCGCCGGGTGCCGCCACCCCGCGGGGTGGAGTCGGCCCGGACGGAAGGAGGGCGCGGCATGAGGATCACCGAGTGCCGGGAAGACGACGTGGAGCTGCTGGACCGTCATCTGCCGTCCCCTGACGGCCCGTTCCGGCACGCCCGGAGCTACGCGCGCCACCTGGACCGTTCCGGCACCCTCCTCGTCGCCTGGCGCGACGGCGGCACCGCGTCGGCGCCCGGGGACGCGGACCGGCTGCCGGTCGGCAGCTGCGAGGTGCGCTGGCAGGGCTGCGAGGCGCCGGAGGTGAGGTGGGCGCACCCGGACTGCCCGGAGATCCGCGGCCTCGGCCTGTGGCCGGAGGTGCCGCGGGCCGAGAGCGCGGGCACCGCGCTGGTCGGCGCGGCGGAGCGGGTCGTACGGGAGCGGGGGCACGCCGCGGTCGGCCTCGGCGTGGAGAAGAACAACCCGCGGGCGGAGGCGCTCTACCGGCACCTCGGGTACGAGCCGTCCGTCGCGTACCTCTTCTGCTGGTCCTACGAGGACGCGGACGGCGTCGCCCACCAGGTGGCCGACGCCTGCACGTTTATGGTCAAGCGGCTGCGCGACACCGCCCCGTGACGCGAAGCGCGGGCCGTACGGAGCCCCCCGGCCCGTACGGCCCGCGCGGCCGCGACGACGTACCCGCGCGGGCCCTACGGCTTGCGCGCCACGCCCGCCCACAGCGACGCCTCGGCGTCCGTCACGTCCGCCAGCGAGTCGTCGCCGTCCGGCCGCCAGCGGTGCGCCACGACGATGCCGGGGTCCACCAGCTCCAGCCCGTCGAAGAAGCGGGTGACCTCGCTCCGGTCGCGGGCCTGGCCGTCCTTCATGCCGCGCGAGTGACGGCTCAGCGTGCCCGTCATCCGTTCCCAGGTCTCCGGGTCCAGCTCGGCGGTGACGTGCGACAGCATCAGGTAGCTCCCCGAGGGCAGGGCACCGACCAGGGCGTCGACGATCTCGTACGGCTTGTCCTTGTCGGTGATGAAGTGCATCAGCGCCATCAGCGACAGCGCCACCGGCTGCCCGAAGTCGAGCGTCCGGTGCAGCTCCGGCGAGGAGAGGATGCTCTCGGGGTCCTTGGCGTCCGCGTGCAGGTAGACGGTGCGGCCCTCCGGGGCGCTCTCCAGCAGCGCCTCGGAGTACGTGAGCACGATCGGGTCGTTGTCCGCGTACACGACGCGGGTCTCCGGCGCGACGGCCTGCGTCACCTGGTGCATGTTCGGCTCGGTCGGTATGCCCGCGCCGATGTCGAGGAACTGCCGTACGCCCGCCTCCGCGGCGAGCCAGCCCGCGGCGCGGCGCATGAACCAGCGGTTGACGCGGGCGCAGGTCCGTACGTTCGGCCAGAGGGAGATGACGGCCTCGGCCGCCTCCTCGTCGACGCCGTAGTGCGTCTTGCCGCCGAGGAAGTAGTCGTACATGCGCGCCGAGTGCGGGGTCGTGGTGTCGATCTCGTCGCGCGGAAAGCTGTAGCCGGTCATGGGCGTGGCCCCTCCGTGGAGCACTCGGTCGGGCTCAGGTCAGCAGGAAGTCGGCGTCGCCGTTCTTGGCGCCTTCGATGAACGTCTCGATCTCGTGCGGCGTGTATATCAGGGCCGGTCCGTCCGGGTCGTTGGACTGCCGCAACGCCACCCGCCCGTCGGTGAGTTTGAGCGCCTCCACGCAGTTGCCGCCGTTGGTGCCGCTCCACGGCTTGTGCCAGCCGTGCGCCCCCAGCTCCCTGGCGGGCATGCCGTTGTAGATGTGGTCCCTGCGGTCCATGGTCAGAGCTCCTTGCGCAAGTCACCGAGGATGCGCTCGGTGTCACCTAGCGGCGCGGCCTGCGCGCCCATCCGGTCCAGCGCCTCCAAGTAGGCGACGGTGTCGGGGCGTTCGTCGTGGTAGACGGCGCCCGTCAGGCTCTCGGTGTAGACGATGTCCGGAAGCTCCGGGATGTCGAACCGAAAGAGCTGGAAAGGGCCGAACATGCCGGGATGCGGACCGGTGGCGTACGGCAGGATCTGCAACGTGACGTTGGACGTCGCGGCGGCCGCGGCCAGCCGGTCGAGCTGGGCGCGCATCACCTCGGGCCCGCCGACGGGTCGGCGCAGCACCGTCTCGTCGATCACGGCCCACAGGCGCGGCGGGGACGGCCGGGTGAGCAGCGACTGGCGTTCCATGCGCAGCGCGACGCGGCGGTCCAGCTCCTCGGCCGGGGCCGTGGGGAAGCCGACGCGCAGCAGGGCCCGCGCGTAGTCCGCGGTCTGGAGCAGCCCGGGGACGCAGTGCGGCTCGTACGCGCGGATGAGGTTCGCCGACTCCTCCAGGCTGACGTAGAGGCTGAACCAGGTGGGGAGCACGTCGCGGAAGCGGTGCCACCAGCCGGGGTTGCCCGCCTCCTCGACCAGGGAGAGGAACGAGCCGGTCTCCGACTCGGGGACGTCGTAGACCTGGAGGAGCTTCTCCACGTAGACCGGCTTCAGGCCGACGTCGGCCTTCTCCATCCGGCGGATCGTGGTCTGGTTGACGCTCAGTGCCCTGGCGGCCTGTTCGAAGCTGACGCCCGCCCGTTCCCGCAGGTCCCTGAGGCGCAGGCCGAGGACGATCTGTCCGACGGTCGGCGCCGAGCGCGCTTCCGGCACCGCGGTCACCTCCTGGCCCGAGTCGCGACGGTCTTTGAGCAGTCAACTGTTCTTTACACCAGCAGTGTTACACGCTCACCAGGGTTCGAACAGTCTGCGAGGTCTATTATGCAATTCGCAGAACGCCCCTTGCCTTATGCCCCGTGCGCGGTGGATAGTTGACCCTGGACGTTCGCAAGCCCGGATCATCCGAGGATGGAAGGCGGAGTGGCCGTGGCCCTACCTCGTGGCACCACGGTGCTCGCGCTCCCGCAGGAGGACGGCGCGGACACCGAACTGCTGTGGGCGGGCTTCGAACTGCCCGCGTGCGGGACCTCCGTGGAGGACGCGCGGCGCCGCGTGCACCGGCAGCTGCGCCGCTGGGCCTTCCCGCAGGACGTCTGCGACACCGCCCAGCTGCTGGTCTCGGAGCTGTTCACCAACGCCGTCCTGCACAGCGACAGTTCACGGATCAGCTGCCTGATGCACGGCGGCGGCACCCGGTTGCGGATCGAGATCCACGACCAGGGGAGCGAGTCGGCCGTGCCGTTGCCCTGCTGGGCGACACCCGAGGACGAGCACGGACGCGGTCTGCTGCTGGTCGACACCCTCTCCGAGGAGTGGGGCGTCGACCGTACGGGGGAGGACGGGGGCCGTGTGGTCTGGGTGGAGCTGGGTCCCATCTCCACCTGACGGACACGGGGGTCGGTACGGGACGGGGGGCCGTACCGACCGGGGACGCCGAGGCGGCTGACGCCGGAGCGCCCGAGGAGGGGGAACGGAGCCCACGGGGGAAACACGGGGGCCGTTCCGGGCCCGGAGCCTCGTCCCGGGTCGGGAACGGGCGCGTGGCAGGGGTCGTACGTGCCGTGGGGGGCGTCGTACGGCCCCTGCTCGTGCGCGTCGCCCGCCCAGGGGACCCGCGCCGGTGGCGTCGCGTCGCGTTGTCCGGACAATCGGACGTACGGCTTTCCGGGTCCCGGGCCACGGGTTACGCTCACGCAGGTGGCCAAGAAGGAACCGGTGGACCTCCCGCTGAGCGTGGACCGCAACAGCCCGGTCCCGCTCTACTTCCAGCTCTCGCAGCAGCTCGAAGCCGCCATCTCGCGGGGGACCTCGCACCCGGCGGCCTCCTCGGCAACGAGATCGAGCTGGCCGCCCGCCTCGGCCTCTCCCGCCCCACCGTCCGCCAGGCGATACAGGCCCTGGTCGACAAGGGCCTGCTCGTCCGCCGCCGTGGCATCGGCACCCAGGTCGTGCAAAGCCGGATCCGTCGGCCGCTGGAGCTGAGCAGCCTCTACGACGACCTGGAGGCCGCCGGCCAACAGCCCGCGACCCGGGTGCTCCGGGTGGAGAACCAGGAGGTGGACGCCGAGGCCGCCGCCGCGCTCGGCCTCGCGGAGGGCACCGAGGTGCGCGTACTGGAGCGGCTGCGCATGACGCGCGGCGAGCCCATCGCGTACCTCCGCAACCACCTGCCGGTCGACGTGGTGAAGACCGAGGCGGACGAGCTGGAGCGCACCGGGCTGTACCGGCTGATGCGCGGCGCCGGGATCACGCTGCACAGCGCCCGCCAGTCGGTCGGGGCGCGCGCCGCCTCGGCGGCGGAGGCGGAGCTGCTGGAGGAGCGGCGGGGGGCGCCGCTGCTGACGATGCAGCGGACGACGTTCGACGACACGGGGCGGGTGGTGGAGTACGGCTCGCACCTGTACCGGGCGTCGCGCTACTCGTTCGACTTCCAGCTGCTCGTCCGCGGCTGACCCGGCGCACCGGCCCCGAGCCGTACGGGGACGGCAGGACCATTGACGCCGCCACGGCGCCGGGCTAGAACTCCGCCATGGTGCAACGGCGTACAACGCGACGGAGTACGGCCCGGCGGCGTACCGCGCGCACGGCGGCAGTCCTGGTGACCGCGGCGCTCCTCGCCGCGGGGTGCAGCAGCACCGGCGGGAAGAAGGCGGCGGAACGGGAGTCGGGCGCGGGCGGCGGCAAGGGCGTGGACACGCCCCGGATGGACATCGCGATGGTGTCGCACTCCGGCGACGGCGACACGTTCTGGGACATCGTGCAGAGCGGCGCGAAGCAGGCGGCGGTCAAGGACAACGTCCGCCTCGACTACTCCCACGACGAGGCCGGGCCGCAGCAGGCGCAGCTGGTGCAGACCGCCATCGACAAGAAGGTCGACGGGCTCGTCGTCACCCTCGCCAAGCCCGACGCGGTCGGCCCCGCCGTACGGAAGGCCGTCGAGGCGGGCATCCCCGTGGTCACCATCAACTCCGGCGCCGAGCACTCCGCGAAGCTCGGCGCGCTCTCCCACATCGGCCAGGACGAGAAGATCGCGGGCGAGGCCGTCGGCGCCGAACTGAACGCGCGCGGGCACGAGAAGGCGCTCTGCCTCATCCACGAGCAGGGCAACGTCTCCCTCGACGAGCGCTGCGCGGGCGTCGCCGACACCTTCGACGGCGAGGTCGACAACCTCAACGTCGACGGTACGAACATGCCCGACGTCGAGTCGTCCGTGACCGCGAAGCTCCAGTCGGACGAGGACGTCGACACCGTCGTCGCGCTCGGCGCCCCGTTCGCGGCCACCGCCGCCAAGGCCGCGGACGCCACCGGCAGCGAGGCCGAGATCAACACCTTCGACCTGAACGCCAAGGTCGTCGCCGGACTCAAGGACGGCACCATCGGCTTCGCCGTCGACCAGCAGCCGTACCTCCAGGGCTACGAGGCGGTCGACGCGCTGTGGCTGCACGCGTACAACGCGAACGAGCTGGGCGGCGGCCGACCCGTGCTCACCGGCCCGGCGATCGTGACGGAGAAGGACGTGCCGCGGCTGGAGAAGTACACCGGGCGTGGGACCCGGTGAGGGACCGCCCGGCGGCGGTGCCCGATACTGTTCGGCAGTTCCGCAGCGATCACGAGGACGACCTGCGGCTCCCCCCGTGTCGAGAGGTCGGGTCACCCGTGTCCACTGAGCAGTACGTACGCCGCCGTCCCCGCCGGTCGCGGATGCTCTCGGCGGCGGTGGCCGCGGCCGTGACCGCCGTCGCGCTCGCGGGGTGCAGCAGCACCGGCGGCAAGCGCGCCGAGGAGGAGCGCGCCGCCGACGCCGGGGGCCGCTCGGCGGTGAACACCCCGCGCTGGAAGGTCGCCATGGTCACCCACTCGGGAGACGGCGACACGTACTGGGACATCGTGCAGAGCGGCGCCAAGCAGGCGGCGGTCAAGGACAACATCGAGTTCCTCTACGCGCACGACGAGGAGGCCGGGCGGCAGGCGCAGCTCGTCCAGTCGATGATCGACAAGAAGGTCGACGGGCTGATCGTCACGCTCGCCAAGCCGGACGCCATGAAGGGCGTCGTCGCGAAGGCCGCCAAGGCGGGCATCCCGGTGATCACGATCAACTCCGGCCAGGAGAAGTCGAAGGAGTTCGGCGCCCTCACCCACATCGGCCAGGACGAGACCGTCGCCGGTGAGGCCGTCGGCACCGAACTCAACGAGCAGGGCCGCAAGAACGCCCTCTGCGTCCTGCACGAGCAGGGCAACGTCGGCCACGAGCAGCGCTGCGACGGCGTCGAGAAGACCTTCGACGGCAAGCTGAAGAAGCTCTACGTGGACGGCACCAACATGCCCGACGTGCAGTCGTCCGTGACCGCGAAGCTCCAGTCGGACGAGGACGTCGACACCGTCGTCACCCTCGGCGCCCCCTTCGCGGCCACCGCCGTCAAGGCCGCCGAGGAGGCCGACAGCGACGCCCGTACGGTCACGTTCGACCTGAACGCCAAGGTCGTCGCCGGGCTGGAGGACGGCTCGATCGGCTTCGCCGTCGACCAGCAGCCGTACCTCCAGGGCTACGAGGCCGTGGACCTCATGTGGCTCCACCGCTACAACGCCGACATGCTCGGCGGCGGCAAGCCGGTCCTCACCGGCCCGCAGATCCTCACCAAGAAGGACGCGCCCGAGCTGGCCGACTACACGGAACGGGGCACGCGATGACCGCCACGTCCTCGACGAAGGAGAGCGCGGAGGAGCTGGACGAGCGGCTGGTGCGCCGGTCGCTCGTACGCGGCGCGATGAGCCGCCCCGAACTGGGCGCGGTGGTCGGGGCGCTCGCCGTCTTCGTCTTCTTCTCCGTCGTCGCCGACAGCTTCCTGGAGACGTCCAGCCTCTCCACGGTGCTGTACGCGTCGTCCACCATCGGGATCATGGCGGTGCCGGTGGCGCTGCTGATGATCGGCGGCGAGTTCGACCTGTCGACGGGCGTCATGGTGACCAGCTCGGCGCTGGTCTCGTCGATGTTCAGCTACCAGATGACGGCCAACGTGTGGGTCGGCATCGGCGTCTCGCTGCTCGTCACGCTCGCCATCGGCGTCTTCAACGGCGTGATGCTGAGCCGTACGAAGCTGCCGAGCTTCATCATCACGCTCGGCACCTTCCTCATGCTGACGGGCCTCAACCTCGGCCTCACCAAGCAGATCAGCGGCACCGTGTCGACCAAGAGCATCAGCGACATGGAGGGCTTCCCCGCGGCGCAGAAGGTCTTCGCGTCCCAACTGACCCTCTTCGACGTGGACTTCCAGGTCACCATCCTGTGGTGGTTCGGCCTGGTCGCCGTCGCCACCTGGGTCCTGCTGCGCACCCGCGCCGGGAACTGGATCTTCGCCGTCGGCGGCGGCTCCGACGCGGCCCGCGCGGTCGGCGTCCCCGTCGCCCGTACGAAGATCGGCCTCTACATGGGCGTGGCGCTGGCCGCCTGGATCTCCGGCCAGCACCTGCTGTTCAACTACGACGTCGTGCAGTCCGGCGAGGGCGTCGGCAACGAGCTGATCTACATCGCCGCGGCCGTCATCGGCGGCTGTCTCCTCACCGGCGGCTACGGCTCCGCGGTCGGCGCGGCGGTCGGCGCGTTCATCTTCGGCATGACGAGCAAGGGCATCGTGTACGCGCAGTGGGAGCCGGACTGGTTCAAGTTCTTCCTGGGGGCGATGCTGCTGCTCGCGACCCTGCTGAACGCGTGGATTCGAAAGCGTGCGGAGGCGAGCTGAGTGAGCGCCCTGATCGAGCTGACCGACGTCAGCAAGCAGTACGGCCACATCAAGGCCCTCGACGCGGTCTCGCTGGAGGTGCACCCGGGGGAGATCACCTGCGTCCTCGGTGACAACGGCGCGGGCAAGTCGACCCTCATCAAGATCATCGCGGGGCTGCACCGGCACGACGCGGGCAGCTTCACCGTCGAGGGCGAGGAGACCCGCCTCGGCTCCCCGCGCGAGGCCCTGGACCGGGGCATCGCCACCGTCTACCAGGACCTGGCCGTCGTCCCCCTGATGCCGGTCTGGCGGAACTTCTTCCTCGGCTCCGAACCCACCGTCGGCCGCGGCCCGTTCGCCCGCCTCGACGTGGCCCACATGCGCCGTACGACCCACGCGGCGCTGCTGCGCATGGGCATCGACCTGCGCGACGTGGACCAGCCGATCGGCACCCTCTCCGGCGGTGAGCGGCAGTGCGTGGCGATCGCCCGCGCCGTCCACTTCGGCGCCAAGGTGCTGGTCCTGGACGAGCCGACGGCGGCGCTCGGCGTGAAGCAGTCCGGCGTCGTCCTGAAGTACGTGGCCAACGCCCGCGACCAGGGCCTCGGCGTCGTGCTGATCACGCACAACCCGCACCACGCGTACCTGGTGGGCGACCGCTTCGTCCTGCTGAAGCGCGGCGCCATGGCGGGCAGCCACGCCCGCGCGGACATCACCCTGGACGAGCTGACGCGCCAGATGGCGGGCGGCAGCGAGCTGGACCAGCTCAGCCACGAGCTGGGCGGCCGGGCGGCGCCGGGAGCCGCCGCCGAGGTGAGCGCGGCGGCCGGTACGGGCGGGGGCGCGGACGGCGCCGGGGAGACGCCCGCCCCGCCGGAGAAGCCCGCGGCGGAGTGACGGGAGGGCGGCCCCGGGCCCGTACGACCGCGCGGCGGAGTACGGGCGGGGCCGCCCCGCCACTCGTGGCACAATCGGCTCGCGGGCTCTCATGCCACCACCGACCGACCGCCGAGACCACGCAGAGACGAGACGACCGTGCGCGTACCCACTCGCAGCCGTCCGCGCATCACCTCCGCAGCGGAGGCGGGTGCCGGAGCGTGAGCATCTACCGCGAGCGTGCGTACAGCCGGACCTCACCCAGCGCGAGCGTCCTGCGGACGGTGAGCACGCGGGAACGGCGTTCGCACCTGTCCGCGCCCCGAGTGCCGACCGTCGGCATCGACATCGGCGGCACCAAGGTGATGGCGGGCGTCGTCGACGCCGACGGGAACATCCTGGAGAAGGTCCGCGCGGAGACGCCGGAGAAGTCCAAGAGCCCGAAGGTCGTCGAGGACACCATCGTCGAGCTGGTGCTCGACCTGTCCGACCGGCACGACGTGCACGCCGTCGGCATCGGCGCCGCCGGCTGGGTGGACGCGGACCGCTCCCGCGTGCTCTTCGCGCCCCATCTCGCGTGGCGCGACGAGCCGTTGAAGGACGCGCTGACGATGCGCCTCGCGGTGCCGGTGATGGTCGACAACGACGCCAACACCGCCGCCTGGGGCGAGTGGCGCTTCGGCGCGGGCCGGGGCGAGGACCACCTCGTGATGATCACCCTCGGCACCGGCATCGGCGGCGCGATACTGGAGGACGGCCGCGTCAAGCGCGGCAAGTACGGCGTCGCGGGCGAGTTCGGGCACATGCAGGTCGTGCCCGGCGGCCACCGCTGCCCGTGCGGGAACCGCGGCTGCTGGGAGCAGTACAGCTCCGGCAACGCGCTCGTCCGCGAGGCCCGCGAGCTGGCCGCCGCGGAGTCCCCGGTGGCGTACGGGATCATCGCCCGCACCGGCGGCCACCCGGCGGACATCACCGGGCCGATGATCACCGAGCTGGCGCGGCAGGGCGACGCGATGTGCGTCGAGCTGCTCCAGGACATCGGGCAGTGGCTCGGCATCGGCATCGCCAACCTCGCCGCCGCGCTCGACCCGTCGTGCTTCGTCATCGGCGGCGGCGTCAGCGCGGCCGACGAACTCCTCATCGACCCCGCCCGCGACGCGTTCCGCCGCCACCTCACCGGCCGCGGCTACCGCCCCGAGGCCCGCGTCGCCAAGGCCCAGCTCGGCCCGGAGGCGGGCATGGTCGGCGCCGCCGACCTGGCGCGGCTGGTCGCCCGCCGCTTCCGGCGGGCGAACCGGCGGCGGCTGGAGCGGTACGAGATGTACGAGCGCGCCGCGGACAACCTCCGCCGGGCGGTGGGCCAGTGAACGCCGCGCCCGGCACCCGTACCGGCCCCGCCGAGCCCGGCGACGACCCCGTGGCGGAGCACGCCGGGGAGCGCACGGGCGCGCCCGCGGGGCAGGAACCTCCGGGGGACGGGCCCGCGGCGGGCGGGCCACCGGCCGGTGGCCCGGCGCAGCCGTACGCCTCCGGGCCGCCGCCCGAGCGCGGCTCCCCGCAGTGGCTGCGGCGCCGCCTCGTCACCCTCGCGGTGGTCTTCCTGCTGATCGCCATTCCCGCGGGCTATCTGGTCATGTCCGCGTTCGTCAGCCGGGACACGGGCCGCTCGAAGGCCCGCGAGGTGACCCTCACCAGCCTGTACTGGCACTGGCCGAGCCGCGTGCAGCAGCGGATCTACGACGTGGACGTGCCCGACCACGCGCGCAACGTCGCGTACTACGAGCAGAACTCGTGGAAGGTCAGCTCCCTGCACACGCAGTTCCGCGTCCAGCACCGCAAGCTCGACGCGTTTCTGACGTCCGTCGGCTCCTCGCGCTCCGCGCTGAAGGAGGGCTGGCGGAACGGCGTCACCAAGGAGCACGGCGACGAGGTCGGCTGGGACTTCGAGGCGGGGGAGCACCGTTACTGGGGCATGGTGCACCAGCGTTCCAAGGGCACCCCGGAGCTGGAGATCACGGTCGACACCTCCACGCCGAAGGCCACGGTGTACGTCGTCTCGACCGTACGGTTCCGCGGACCGTAGCCGGACGCCGGTTCCGGACGGGTCAATTCCGGGGCCGTGCGGCGAACCGGCACAACCCTCGATAGCGTGAACGGGTGAGCGAGACGAAGACCCTCCAGCACCGGACCGACGGCCCGGACGACGCCCCGCTGCTCGTCCTGGGGCCCGCGCTGGGCGCCACCTGGCACATGTGGGACCGGCAGATCCCCGAACTGACCAGGCACTGGCGCGTCCTGCGTTTCGACCTGCCGGGCCACGGCGGCGCCCCCGCGCACCCCGCCGCGGCGACGGCCGACTACGCGCAGCGGCTGCTCGCGACCCTGGACGCGCTCGGTGTCGACCGCTTCGGCTACGCGGGCTGCTCCCTCGGCGGCGCGATCGGCGCGCGGCTCGCGCTGGACCACCCGGGGCGCGTCTCGTCGCTCGCCCTGCTGTCCAGCTCCGCGCGGCACGGCACCCCCGACTCGTGGCGGCAGCGCGGCGTGGTCGTGCGCACCAACGGGCTGGAACCGATCGCCGGTTCCACGCCCGAGCGCTGGTTCACGACGGCCTTCGCGGCGGCCCAGCCAGCGATCGTCGAGTGGGCCGTGCAGATGGTCCGTACGACCGACCCCGGCTGCTACATCGCCGCCTGCGAGGCGCTGGCCGCGTTCGACATCCGTACGGAGCTGTCGCGCATCGGCGTGCCCACGCTGGTGGTGGCCGGTGCCGACGACGAGGCCACGCCGCCCGCCGACGCCCGTGCCCTGGTCGCCGGGATACCCGACGCCCGCCTCGCGATCGTCCCCGGCGCCTCGCACCTGGTGCCGGTCGAGCAGCCCGGCGCCGTCACCGAACTGCTCATCCGCCATCTGACCACCACCTGGCAGCAGTCCCCGGCGGGCCCGCCCGCCCCGGCGCCCGTGCTCGCGCCCGCGCCCCCGCAGGCGTCCGTGATCGCGGAGTTGGAGGCGGCGGAGACGCCGTTCGCGCGCCCCGACCCGTACGACGCGGGCATGAAGGTACGCCGCGAGGTGCTGGGCGACGCCCACGTGGACCGCGCCGCCGCCAACGCGGACGACTTCACGCAGGACTTCCAGGACTTCGTCACGCGCTACGCCTGGGGCGAGGTCTGGACGCGGCCCGGCATCGACCGCCGTACCCGCTCGGTGGCCACCCTCACCGCGCTGACCGCCCGCGGGCACTACGACGAACTGGCCTTCCACACGCGCGCCGCGCTCCGCAACGGCCTCACCCCCGCGGAGATCAAGGAGGTCCTGCTGCACGCGGGCGTGTACTGCGGCGTGCCGGCCGCCAACACCGCGTTCGCCGTGGCCCAGCGGGTGATACGGGAGGAGACGGCGCCCGAGGCGGAGGGTTCCGGCGCGTAGCACAATGGCGCGCATGGAACTCACGAAGAAGGGCCACGCGTGCGTGCGCCTGACCAAGGACGGCGGCACGCTGGTCATCGACCCGGGCGCGTTCAGCGAGCCGGACGCGGCGATCGGCGCGGACGCCGTCCTGGTCACCCACGAGCACCCGGACCACTTCGACGAGGGGCGGCTGCGGGCCGCCCTGGAGGCGAACCCGGCGGCGGAGCTGTGGACGTTGGCCAGCGTCGCGGAGCAGGTCGCGGCGGCCTTCCCGGGGCGCGTCCACACGGTGGGGCACGGCGACACGTTCACCGCGGCGGGCTTCGACGTCGAGGTGCACGGCGAGCTGCACGCGGTGATCCACCCGGACATCCCGCGCGTCACCAACGTCGGCTACCTCGTGGAGGGTTCGGTCTTCCACCCCGGCGACGCCCTCACCGTCCCCGGCCGCCCCGTCGACACGCTGCTGCTGCCGGTGCACGCCCCCTGGAACAAGGTCGGGGAGATCGTCGACTACCTCCGCGAGGTGCGGCCCCGGCAGGCGTACGACGTCCACGACGGGCTCCTCGGCGACTTCGGGCACGCCGTCTACGGGCGGCTGCTGGGCCCCGGCGGCCCGGGGGTCGGCGGCGCCGAGCACACCCGGCTGGAACCGGGCTCGACCGTGCCTGTCAGTGCCGGGCGGTAGGTTGCCCCGTATGCGAATCGCGACCTGGAACGTCAACTCGGTCACCGCCAGGCTGCCCAGGGTGCTGGCCTGGCTCGAATCCTCGGGCACGGACGTCTTGTGCCTCCAGGAGCTGAAGTGCTCCGCCGAGGCGTTCCCCGCCGAGCAGCTCCGCGAGCTGGGCTACGAGGCGGTGGTGAACGCCTCGGGCAGATGGAACGGCGTGGCGGTCGTCTCCCGCGTCGGCCTCGCGGACCCGGTCGTGGGCCTGCCGGACGGCCCGGCGTACGACGGGGCGCAGGAGCCGCGCGCGGTGGCCGCCACGTGCGGCGGGGTCCGCGTCTGGTCGGTGTACGTGCCGAACGGCCGCGAGGTCGGCCACGCCCACTTCGGTTACAAGCTGGAGTGGCTGGAGGCGCTGCGCAAGGCCGCCGCGCCCGACGCGGCGGGGGACCTGCCGTTCGCGGTGCTCGGCGACTTCAACGTGGCGCCGACCGACGCCGACGTCTGGGACATCGCCCGCTTCGACGGCGCCACGCACGTCACGGCCGAGGAGCGCGGCGCGCTCGCGGCGCTCCGCGACACCGGCCTGGCGGACGTGCTGCCGAGACCCCTGAAGTACGACCACCCGTTCTCGTACTGGGACTACCGGGAGCTGGGCTTCCCGAAGAACAAGGGCATGCGCATCGACCTCGTCTACGGCAACGGGCCGTTCGAGGCCGCCGTCCGCGACGCGTACGTGGACCGGGAGGAGCGCAAGGGCAAGGGGGCGTCCGACCACGCGCCGGTGGTCGTGGACCTGGAGCCGTAGGACGGCGGTCCCGGGGGCCGCGCGCCCCCGGGACCACCGCCCGCCGCGTCACGGCGTGCGCGCTCCGGGCGCCGCGTACGGACCGGGTCCCTCCGCCGGGACGAGCGCGCGCAGGTCGACGGACTCGCCGAGCGCACGCAACCCGGCGTCCCCCGGGTGCAGATGGTCGCCGCTGTCGTACGCCGCGCGCATCCGGTCCGGGCGGTCCGGGTCGCGCAGCACCCGGTCGAAGTCGAGCACGGCGTCGAAGGCGCCGCCGCTGTCCCGGACGAACGCGTTGACCTCCGCGCGCCGCGCGTCGACCTCCGCCGAGCAGTCGGGGAAGCCGCCGCACGGCGCGATGGTGGCGCCCACCACCCGCAGGCCGCGTTCCCGCGCGCGGTCGGCGATCGCCCGCATGCCCGCGATCACCTCGTCCGGGCCGGTGCCCCAGCGCACGTCGTTGACGCCCTCGAACAGCACCAGGGTGCGGACGCCGGTCTGCCCCAGCACGTCGCGTTCCAGCCGGTGCTGCGCGCTGACGCCGCCCGTGTCGGTGCTGATGCCGTCCCCGGTGTAGCGGTCGGTGACGACGCGGTTCGCGGAGATCCCGTGGTTCAGCACGGCGTACGCGGGGATGGCCGCGTCCCGCCCGCCGTCCCCCGACGGCCCGTCGTCCCGGGCCAGCAGCCGCCGCGCCAGCACGTCGGGCCAGCGGGCGTTGGCGCCCGGCGTCGACTTGACCCCGTCGGTGATCGAGTCGCCCAGCGTCACCACGGCGCCGTGCCCGCCGCGCACGTCCACGCCGGTGAGCAGCGGCCAGGTGTGCAGCACCCCGGTGTACGGCGCACCGCCCCGGTCGCGCGTACGGTCGCCGCTGCCCGGCTCGCTCAGATACGACTGCTGCAACGCCTCGGTGTGCACCGGGGCCGCCGCCACCGGCTCCGGCAGATGGATGCTGACCAGCAGGTTCGTGTCCGCGGGCACATCGAGGCCGACCGGGTCGCTGTACGCCTGCGCGCCCGCCGGGATCGACACCCCGGCCCGCCCGTCGAAGCGCAGCGGCACCGGCAGCGCGCGGGCCGCCGCGCCCTCGCCCTGGACGGCGACGGAGGCGGCGCCGACGCGTACGGGTGCGGCGGCGAAGGTGTTCTCCAGCCGTACGCGCGTCTCCGGCCCGCCCGTCGAGGTGTGCACGACCAGCCGCAGCGTCTGGTCGTGCCAGGTGCCGACGCTCGGGTAGCCCGCGGTGCTCGTCGACCAGGTGCCCGTCCAGCCGGGCGCGCCGGACCGCACCGCCACGGCGAAGACGTGCAGGTCGCCCTGGGGGCCCGGGTCGGCGGGCAGGGTGAGCGACGCGAGGGCGCGGCCGCGCGCGACGGGCACGGTCACCGCGTACACCTTGACCTTGCCGAACCGCTGCCCGCCGCCCGAGTTGAGGTGCGGCAGCGCGACCGCCTTGGTGGCGAGCGGGCCGCCGCGCCAGTCGGGGGCCCGCAGCAGGTACGGGGAGGAGCCGCCGTCGGCGTAGCGCACCGTGCCGGTGCCGCTGACCTCGGTGCCGACGGCGTCCGGCGAGGTGGCCGCGACCAGCAGGGAGACGGCGTCGCCGCGCCCCGCCAGCCGTACGCGCTGCCCGTCCGCGCGGACGTTGTCCGGCGTGCCGGGCGCGCGGTCCGGCCAGCGCAGCCGCGCGCCGTCGAGGTCGAGGGCGCGTCCGGGGGTCCAGCCCGCCGCGGTGAGGTCCTGCGCGGAGAGGGAGTTGCCCGCGCCGTCGAAGTCGGCGGCGGTCGGGTCGGCGTCGTCACTGACGGCGCGGTTGTCGAAGTACCGCTCCAGCGGGAGCGGTCCGGCGGGGCGGGCCGGTGCGTCCGGCGCCGCGGGGGCCGCCGCCGCGTGGCCGGACAGGGGGGTGAGGAGGGTCAGCAGGGTGAGAACGAACGCGGTCACGGTGCTCCACAGACATCTGCGCACGTGTGTGCCCTTTCGCCGGTTCCAGTGCGTGGTGTGCCGTGTCTTTCCGGCGTCGTCGCCGGTGCTCGCCGGTGTCGTCGGTGCTTGCCGGTGTTTCGCCGGTCTCCCTCGCGGGGGCCGTCGTGGTGCCGTCGCTCTGCTCAGCGTGCACGGTGCCGCGCGGACCCGCACGGCCGGTCGCCGCCGTGCCGTGCCGACCGCCGTGCGGGGTCGTGGGGAAGGGGGTGCGCGATCGCGCGTGGTGCGGTGGGTGCGGGTGTGCCGCGGGTGGGACGCGCCGTACCGTACGGGAGCGCGCCGCCGTCGTACGACGGCCGCGCCCTGTGGCGCTCCGGGTACCCCGGATGCCACTCTGACGTGTATGAACATCCCCTTCCTGGACAACTGGCGCAAGAGGAACGGGGAGGACGGCGGTGTCGCCCTGTCGGACGCCCTCTCCGGCGACCCCGAGGGCGTCTCCCAACTCCTGTCCGAGTGCGAGCTGCTGCGCGACCAGGCGAGACGCTCGGGGGTGGAACTCGACGACACGGCCGACTCGTTGGCCGCGCTCGACCAGCTCGTGCCGCGCTGGCGCGACGACCCCGAGGTGGCGCAGTGGCTCGGCGCGGACGCCGGGCTCTACCTGGGCACGGTGATCGTCCGTACGGTGCCGGGCTCGGCCTGGACGCTGCGGTCGGACGGGCAGCCGGTCGTACGGCTGGCGTCAGGGCGGGAGATGGACGTGCTGGAGGACGGCCGCTCCTGGGCGGAGACGGGCACGCCGGAGCTGGCGCAGAGCTACGCGGAGGACGCCGAGGACTGAGACTTCCCCGCGTCCCCGCGCCGCCGCCCGCGGCGTGTGGCGGTGGTGGGCGGCGCCTTGCTGGTCGCGGTGCGGGTGACGTCGGCGACCAGTTCGACCACGTCGGGGCCGTACGCCTGCGAGTTGACGACCTTCAGCAGCAGGCAGAAGTCGCCGTCCAGGCCGTGCTTGCGGGCGAGCTTCTCGTGGTGGCGGGCGAGGTAGCGGGCGGCGGCCTGGTTGGTGATGGAGCGTTGGCCGCAGAAGAGGAAGACGGGGCGGCTGCCGGGCGCCGCCTGGCCCGCGGTGAGCCGGGCGAGGAGGACGTACTCGGCGGTGCCGTTCTCCAGCGCGTACCGTTCGCCGCCGATGCTGAACGCGCCCCGGTCGGGGCCCGGTTCCATCTCGGTGTTCACGGCGACGCCGGGCAGCAGGGACTGGAGGTGGGCGGCCATGCGCCGGTTGGCGACGGGGCCGCCGACGCAGAACTCGGTGCGGTCCCCGAAGCCCTGGTGCGCGGAGTCGTGGGCCACGATGTCGGCGTGCGCGTCGCAGTCCTTGACGAGGGCGGAGAGTTCGAGGAGGGCGAAGACGTCGTGCCGGGCGACGGCCCAGTCGCTCGTACCGGCGTCGCGGTTGACGACGAGGACGCACTCGGAGTTGTCGGGGAGCCCGAGGAAGCGCTGTCGGCGGCGGAGCCTGCGGCGCCACAGGTACGTACGGGCCAGCCAGCCCACGGTGCCCGCGACACCGGCCACCAGGACGCCGAGCACGATCTCGCGCAGGTTCTCCGTCATGGCTTGGAGCGTACATGTCACCCGTCATCCGCGGCGGGTGCTCGGCGTACGGCGACGCGTGCTGACGCGCCCCGCGGTACGGGCTACGCTGCGCGCCACGACGAACCTTGGAGGTCCGGATGCGCCGCCGCCCCACCCGCGTACCGTCCCTGCTGACCGCCCTCGCGGTGGTCGGCGCGCTCACGGCCGCGGCCGTGCCGGGCTCCGGCCCCGACGCGGACCCGGCCGCCGCCGCGCGCGGCTCCGGGCCGCCGCCCAAGTCGCCGGTGGCCGTGGGCTCCGGCGGCGCCGTCGCCAGCGTCGACCCGGACGCCTCGGCCGCCGGGATCGAGGTGCTGCGGCGTGGCGGCAACGCCGTGGACGCCGCCGTCGCGACCGCCGCCGCGCTCGGCGTCACCGAGCCGTACTCCGCGGGCGTCGGTGGCGGCGGGTACTTCGTCCACTACGACGCCCGCACCGGCCGCGTCCACACCCTCGACGGGCGCGAGCGCGCCCCGCTCACGGCGGACGCGGACCTGTTCCTGGAGGACGGCGAGCCGATCCCCTTCGAGGACGCCGTGACCAGCGGCCTCAGCGTCGGCACCCCCGGCACCCCGGCCACGTGGGAGGAGGCGCTGGACAGATGGGGCACCACCTCGCTCCGTACGGCGCTGCGCCCCGCCGAGCGGCTGGCCCGCGACGGGTTCACGGTGGACGGGACCTTCCGCCAGCAGACCGCGGACAACGAGGACCGCTTCCGCGACTTCCCCGCGAGCGCCGAACTCTTCCTCCCTGGCGGGAAGTTGCCGAAGGTTGGCGCCACCTTCCGCAACCCCGACCTGGCCCGCACGTACCAGCGGCTGGCCCGGGACGGCGCCGACGCGCTATACGAGGGCGAGCTGGGCCGCGACGTCGTCCGCACCGTACGGAAGCCGCCCGTCGCGCCCGGCGCCGACCGCGAGGTGCGGCCGGGCGACCTGCGCCGGGCTGACCTGCGCGACTACCGCGTACGGGACCAGAAGCCGACCCGGATCGACTACCGCGGCCTGGACGTGTACGGCATGGCGCCGTCGTCGTCCGGGGGTACGACCGTGGGGGAGGCGCTCAACATCCTGGAGCGCTACGAGCCCCGCGCGGGCACGCGCCGTACGGACACGAGGTCCCGCGACGCGCTGCACCGCTACCTGGAGGCCAGCCGGATCGCGTTCGCGGACCGGGGCCGCTGGGTCGGTGACCCCGAGCACGAGGACGTGCCCACGCGCGGCCTGCTGTCGCAGCGCTTCGCCGACGCGCGCGGCTGCCTGATCCAGGACGACAAGGCCCTCACCAGCCCGCTCGCGCCCGGCGACCCGCGGCACCCGGAGCGGTGCGGCACGTACGGGAAGGCGGCGCCGCTGACGTACGAGGGCGAGAGCACCACGCACCTGACGACCGCCGACCGGTGGGGGAACGTCGTCTCGTACACCCTCACCATCGAGCAGACCGGCGGCAGCGGCATCACCGTGCCCGACCGGGGCTTCCTGCTCAACAACGAGCTGACGGACTTCTCGTTCGCGCCCGCCGACCCCGACGTGCCGGACCCGAACCTGCCGGGCCCGGGGAAGCGCCCCCGTTCCTCGATGTCCCCGACGATCGTGCTGAAGGACGGCGAACCGGCCTTCGCGCTCGGCTCGCCCGGCGGCTCCACCATCATCACCACCGTGCTCCAGACGCTGCTCCACCACGTCGACGGCGGCCTGCCGCTGCACGAGGCGATCGCCGCGCCGCGCGCCAGTCAGCGCAACGCCGCCGAGACGGAGCTGGAGCCGGGGCTGTGGGACAGCCCCGTGCGCGCCGAACTGGAGGCGCTGGGCCACCGGTTCAAGGCCAACCCGGAGATCGGCGCGGCCACCGGCGTGCAGCGGCTGAGCGACGGCCGCTGGCTCGCGGCGGCGGAGAAGGACCGGCGCGGCGGCGGCTCCGCCCGCGTCGTCCACCCCCGGCGCTAGGCGGTGTCTTCAAATGATCACCCGTGATGGATCATGGTGTCGTGATACGTCGTCATGAACTGTCGGATGCCGAGTGGGAGTTCGTCCGGCCGTTGCTGCCCGAGTCGTTGCGGGGCGGAAGCGGTTGGACGATCGCAGGGGGCTGAACGGGATCGTGTGGAAGTTCCGGACGGGGACTGCCTGGCGGGACGTGCCTGAGCGTTACGGGCCTTGGGTCACACTCCATACGCGTTTTCGCAGGTGGGCGGCGGACGGGACGTTCGACCGGATGCTGCGGGCCGCGCAGGTCAAGGCGGACGCGGCGGGCGACATCGAGTGGCTGGTGTCGGTCGATTCCACGGTCGTCCGGGCCCACCAGCATGCGGCGGGGGCTCGGAAAGGGGGCTCCGCGACCCGGCCCTCGGTCGGTCCAGAGGCGGCCTGACCAGCAAGATCCACCTGGCCTGCGATGGCAGGGGCCGTCCGCTCGGCTTCGTTGTCACGGGCGGCAACACCAACGACTGCACCCGGTTCACCGCCGTGATGGAAGGGATCCGCGTGCCCCGACTCGGACCGGGACGACCCCGCGTCCGGCCCGATCACGTCCTGGGCGACAAGGGCTACAGCTCGAAGGCGATCCGCGCCTGGCTCCGCCGCCGCGGCATACCCCACACGATCCCGGAACGGGCCGACCAGATAGTCAACCGGGCCCGGCGAGGCCGCCCGCCGGGCTTCGACCGTGAGGCGTACAAGCACCGCAACGTCGTGGAACGATGCTTCAACCGCCTCAAGCAGTGGCGCGGCATCGCCACCCGCTACGACAAATCCGCCCAGTTCTATGAAGCAGCCGTCACCCTCGCATCGCTCCTGATGTGGGCGTGACATTTGACGACAGAACCTAGTGGCTTGGCTGACCGCCACTACCCCGTCCCTCGGTTGCCTGACAGGCAGCTCACCAGGGAACTGGGCCGTGCTCGTCGAAGAAGCCGCCGGTTGGCCCGTCATCGGGCAGCGTGGCCAGTCGGACGACCACGGCCGCGCCGTCGGCGGCGGTGCGGGTGAGGCCGGGGAACGCGGTGGTGAAATCGGTCGCACACGGCCCCGGGTCGGCGGCGTTGACCAGCATGTTACGGCCGCGCAGTTCCTTGGCGTACTGCACGGTCAGCGAGTTGAGTGCGGTCTTGGAGGGGACGTACGCGGCCAACGGGGGCCGGGTCGTGAAGTAGTCCTCGGGATCGGTCATCCGGGCGATCGAGCCCAGTCCACTGCTGACATTGACGATCCGGGCGGAGGGGGAACGGGCGAGCAGCGGCAGCATCGTGGTGGTCACGCTGATCACGCCGAACACGTTGGTCTCGAACACCTCCCGTACAGCGGCCAGTTCGACACTGCCGGGGCTCTGGGCGGCGAGGTCGCCAGAGATGCCCGCGTTGTTGACCAGGATGTCCAGCCGACCGAAGCGCTCCTCGATCCAGTGGGCGGCGGATAGGACGCTGGCGCGGTCGGTGACGTCCAGGGTGACCGGGTACACCCCCGAGCCCAGGTCGGCTGCGGCCGCCGCACCACGGTCCGGGTCGCGCGAGGCCAGCAGGACGTTCATGCCGAGCGAGGCGAGCCGGGCTGCGACCTCGCGCCCGATGCCCTTGTTGGCACCGGTGACCAGGGCAGTCGTGGTTTCTGTCATGCGTTGAGCCAACCACGGGGGCGGCCGGGAGTTCCAACACCGACCAGGTACGCAGCGATACCGTACGGGTATGGAAAGACTTGAGGTCCGCGAACTCGTCTACTTCACCGCCGTAGCCGAGGAACTGCACTTCGGTCGCGCGGCTGCCCGGCTGGGGATGGCCCAACCGCCGCTCTCCCGCGCCATTCAGCAGCTCGAACGACGGCTGGGCGTCACCCTGTTGGAACGGGGCAATCGCCGGGTCGCACTGACCGAGGCAGGGGCCGTCCTGCTCCGCGAGGGCCGTACGGTGCTCGACGCCTCGGCGGCCGCGGCGCGTCGCACCCAGCGAGCCGGCCGCGCCGACCCGCGACTGGTCCTGGTCATCAAACCGGGCGGCGACGGTGGCCTGCTGCCCGCGGTCCTCGACACCTATCAGGCTGAGCCGGGTGCGCTGCCGGTCGAGCTGGTGTGCAGCTTCGGCGAGCGTGAGGTCCTCCTGCGGGAGGGGCGTGCCGACGCCGCCCTGCTGCACCGCCCCCACCACGACCTCACCGGCCTGGACACCCAGGACCTCCTGACCGAGACTCAGCTTCTCGTGATACCGAGTTCGCATCGCCTCGCGGACCGTTCCCGGGTCTGCCTGAACGACCTCGACGAGGAGCCCCTGCCGCGCTGGCCGGGCGTACCTGAAGGTGGCTCACGCGGACCCGAGGTTCACGACCTTGGGCAGCTTCTCCACCTCATCGCCTTGCGCCGCATGGTCGCCGTCCTCCCCTCCTCCATCCGCGATCAGCTCCGCGACGACCTGGTCGCCGTCCCCGTCGACGATGCCGAGCCCACCACGCTCGTCCTCGCCTGGCCCGAGCACGCCACCTCCCCGGCCCTGGCCGCCTTCGTTCGCGCGGCCACCGCCGTGGCGGTCAAGGCGACGGACCACGGCGGATAGAACGAGGAGGCACGCGGGGTGGAAGAGGCCCTCGCCCATGCTCGCGGGCCTGCGAACACCAGCGACGGGTACGTGGACGAAACGCGCGCTGCCCGCCCTCGCTCGGCAGACGCCGAAGCGGAAGCAGTGCACCGAGGAGAACCGCTGTCGTCCGCAGCGTTCCAGAAGACGAGCCGGTGCTCTCCGCGTAGGCGGAGGTGAACCAACGCTCGTGCCTCGCAGCAACGACGTCACCCAGCTGATGCCGCTGCTGGGCATGATCCCGCCGGTTCGCGGACGGATCGGTCATCTAGGGGGCAAACCTGACTCACTGTTCGCCGCGTGGCTACGCCCACGACATCTGCCGCGATCAGCTTCGAGATCGTGGCGTCGTACCGGCCATCACGCGCCGAAACACCCGGCAAGGTAAAAGACTTGGCGTCTACGGACGGGTCGTGGAGCGGGCCCTCGCCTGGCTGCACGGCATCAGTCGACTCCGCGTCCGCCGGAAACGTCGAGTCGACATCCACGAATCCTTCCTCAAGCTGGCTCGCTGCCTCATGCAGCCTGTTCGGCGAGATCCAATTCGGCGGCGTGGAGGAAGGCGGTGACCTTGCCCGGCATGTCGAGGGTGACAGGCAGCTCCGGGGCGCGGGCATTCTCCTCGATGGTGGTGTGGTCGGGCAGGAAGTCGGCGAGCACCGTGCGGAGCGCGCGCCGCGGCTGACGCCGTGGTCGCGTGTGAGGATGACGATTGGAGCGGCCTTCCAGGTACGCGGTGAGTACAGCATCGGTCTTCGCGACCGTCGCGGTGGGGCGTCGTCCGTCCTTGCTGTTCTTGGCCTCGGCGGCACGCAGTCCGTCGTAGTTCAGTCCGTGTTGTGGATGCGCGGCGCGAGGCGGTCCTGGTGGAGGGCGTCGAGCACGTCAAGGACGGGTCGAGCGTAGGCAGAAGGGGTGCCCGGCTGGGCTGGCGTAGACGCGGCTACCGGTGTGGGTTTCCGGGGGGATCCCGTCGGTGGGCCGCAGTCGGGTGGCGCCAGCGTCGGTGGCAGTGCGATCGGCGGTTGCGAGTTCGTCGACGCCGAAGTCGAGATGCACCTGCTGGGGGGTGCCCTCCGGCCAGTTTGGTGGGATGTGTCCGGGAGCAGACTGGACGACGATGACTGGGAGGCCGGGGGCCTGAATGAAGTGGTGGGTCGGCGTGGGGGTGAGGGAGCCGCCGAGTAGCCGGTGCCAGAAGGAGCTTTCTTTCTCGATGTCGGCGGCGTCGATGATCACGGAGGTCAGGGTGATGGGCATGAGGGTGTCCTGTTCGTGCTGTCTGTGGTTGTTCAGACGGTCGGGATGATGCCGCCGTCGACGCGGAACTGTGCTCCGGTGAGCCATTTCGCGCGGCTGGAGGCGAGGAAGGCGATCATTTCGGCGACGTCTTCGGGGTCACCGGGGCGTCCCATGGGGACCTTCAGGTGGTTCACGATCTGCTGCGTGACTTCCTCAGTGGCCACGCCCTGCGCCTCGGCCAAGTGCCGGAGGTGCGCGGTGGCGCCGTCGGTGACGACGAAGCCGGGCAAGACGCAGACCACTCGCACCCCGTGCTCGCCAACCTCGGTGGCCAGTTCGCGGCTGTAGGTGTTGAGCGCGGCCTTGGCGGCGGCGTAGGAGCCCTCGGTGCGCTGAGGCAGTTGACTGGCGATCGAGGAGATGTGCACGACGACGCCGGAGCCCCGCTCGACCATTCCTGGCACCAGAGCGCGGTCCAGGCGCACGGCGCTGAGGAGGTTCATCTCCAGGTCCGCTTGCCATGACTCGTCCGACCGGCTCAGGGTCGGCGTCGGGGCGCTCGCGGCGCCCGCGTTGTTGACGAGCACGTCCACGCCGCCTACGTGGTCGATGACCCGGCGGCCGAGGTCGGCCACGCCCTGCTGCGTGGAGAGGTCCGCTGTCAGGAAGGTGGCACCGCTGCCCTCCTCGGGCTGGCTGCGGGACGCCGTCAGCACGGTCGCGCCTGCGGCGACGAAGCGGCACACGGTCGCTGCGCCCAGGCCCCGGCTGCCGCCGGTGACCAGCACCCGCAGTCCGGACAGGCTCTCGTCGGTGTTCGGCATGGGGAGTCTCCTCCGTAAGATGAACCTGACTCCGGAAACGATACACGTAAACGGAGTTCAACTCACCTTACGGAGGAGACTCCCCATGCCGCCCTCACGCCCCATGCGCGCCGACGCACGACGCAATCGCGAGGCACTGCTGTCCGCAGCCCGCCAAGCCTTCCTCGACGCCGACACCGACGCACACGTCGAGGACATCGCCCGCAACGCCGGCGTCGCCATCGGAACGCTCTACCGCCACTTCGAAACCCGCGAAGCGCTAATCGAAGAGGTCTACCGCAAAGAGGTCGACGACCTATGCGCTGCACCCGGTGACCTTCTGAAAGAACACACACCCGAGGAGGCCCTGCGACGCTTCCTCCTGCTCCTCGTGGACCACGCGGCGGTGGGCAAGGGAATGTCCAGCGTGCTCGAAAGCATCATGGCGACGGACTCACCGGTCTTCGACGACGCACGCACCCGTATGGCACGCGCCCTCTCCCTGCTACTCGATGCCGGCAGCACGGCTGGCACCATCCGCGACGACGTCACAGGCTCCACGCTGCTGCGCGCGCTGGGCGGCATCTGCGGAATGCGTGCCACCGACGGCTGGCTGGTCGAGGCCCGACAGATCACTACCCTCCTCTTCGACGGCCTGCGAAACCGCACCCCACAGTCACCCTGAGCCAAAGGTCCGCACGCCGTAGACCGTCGACCAGACCACGCCCGTCACTACTGCGGACGAGCAGGGTGCGGTGCCTTAAGCGCGGACAGGCGGGCGACGTCCTCGTCCCGGATACGGCTGCTCCAGGCCCCGCTCCTTACCCCACAACCGCGGATCGACCGGACAACAGGGGCCACACACAAGCTCGTTCGCCGACATGCACGCCAGCGCCCCCCACTGACAACAGACCCCGACCAGCCACAGCTCGCCGAAACCAGGCCTACACTCCGCCCATGCCTCACCCCCACGACAGCACCAGACTCCACAACTGCAAAGAGAACGCAAAGCCCCTATAACGGGCCAGGTCAGAAAGGGTGCTCTCCGCGCAGGCGGAGGTGAACCGCTGATCGTCCCGACGTCCGCTTCACGGCTCGTGTGCTCTCCGCGCAGGCGGAGGTGAACCGTCGCCCCGCTCCGCCCGCCGATCGAAGGACCAGTGCTCTCCGCGCAGGCGGGGGTGAACCGGAGCAAACCATGGACGTACGGCAGCTCACCCTGTGCTCTCCGCGCAGGCGGAGGTGAACCGATGCCCGCTTCGCCGAGGGATTCGCACAGGCCGTGCTCTCCGCGCAGGCGGAGGTGAACCGTGATCTTGCGAGGTTCGCGGGGCGGTTCGTCCGTGCTCTCCGCGCAGGCGGAGGTGAACCGATCTCGAAGTCGTCGTCGTAGAGCACCGCGCCGTGCGAGTGCCGGGCCGGGCTCGCGGAGGTATGCATCTCCTGGTGAGTGGCGCAGTTCGCCGGTCCGCGGCCAGTAGGCTGTTCGTCATAGGACCGGGGAGGTCAGCGTGGACTATGGCGACAAGCTCTTCTGGCTCTCGGTGGTGATTCAACGCAAGTACGCGCAGATCTGCGCCGAGTTCGACCTGACCCCCTCGCAGGCCACGCTGCTCTGCGCAGTCAGGGACGAGCCGCGGCAGATGGCTGACCTCGCCGCGTCGTTGGGCATGACTAAGAACGCATTGAGCCAGCTGGTCGATCGCACCGCGCGGCGCGAGCTGGTCGGTCGGGAAAGCTCGGCTCAGGACCGACGGGTCGTCATGCTCGGTGTGACGCCCACGGGGAAGGTGCTCGCCGAGGCCGTTTACGCCGAGGTCGCCAAGCGCCTGCCCGAGATCACGAGGAACCTTGACGCTGACGACCAGCGCGACTTCGAGCGCGTGGCCACCGCCATCGTGGACACCTCGGACCTCTCTTCGCCCGCCTCGAACCAACCCATCACATCGTGAGGTCTCGTCACATCCACGCCTTGACGAAGTTCATGCCGTGAACTAATTTCGTTCACACCACGAACTAGTGAAGGGTCGCAGCGATGGGCAAGAAGAGCGGCACGATCGCAGTCTTCGGCGCGACGGGGCAGCAGGGCGGGGCGGTCGTCGACGCGCTGCTAGACCACAAGGCGCGGGTGCGGGCTCTGGTCCGCGACCCGCAGTCCGACCGGGCGCAGGCGCTGACCGCCCGCGGCGTCGAGCTGGCGGCCGCCCGGACCGACGACCCGGCGTCGCTGGCCGCCGCGCTAGCGGCGGTCGAGGGGTTCTACTTCATGACCCCGGAGGCGAACAGCCTCGAAGAGGTCGAGGCGGAGATCCGCATCGGTACCGCGCTCGTCGACGCGGCGGCAGAGGCGGGCGTCCCGCATGTCGTGTTCAACTCGGTCTTCGGAGCGGACCGGGAGCGGGGTGTGCCGCACCACGACTCGAAGCACGCGATCGAGGAGTACCTGAGGAAGTCCGGCCTCAGGGCCTCGATGGTCCGCGCGACCGCCTTCATGGAGAACTTCGCGAGCGTGCTGGCACCGTGCCTGGAGCACGGGGAGATCGTGCTGAGGATGCCGCTGCCGGAGGACGCGGCCCTGAAGATGATCTCGATCAGGGACATTGGCCGGGTCGCCGCCGCGCTCCTGCTCGACATCGCGGAGGCGCCCGGCGGAGCCGTCGAGCTCGTCGGTGACGAGCTGACGGGCCCACAGATCGCCTCGGCGTTCGGCGCCCGCGCCGGGCTCCCGGCACGGTACGAGGCCCTCCCGTTGAGCGTGCTTCCCACCGACCTCGACAGGGTGATGTTCCGTGAGTTCGCGAACGCGGCGGAACACCCCGGGGACCTCGCGGTGGTGCGCTCGATCGAGCCGGCCGCCCTGGACCTGGCCGAGTGGATCCGGGCCATCGGCTGGACCGCGCCCACGAACGTGGCTGGTTCCTGAGCCTCCGGCCGCGATGAACGCCCGCGATCGTGCCCACGGTCTCGGCGCTCCGGGCACGGCAACGCATCCGCCAACGGGTGAAGTAGTCACGAAGCTCTCGGGGCGTGCCCGAGGCCGACACCGGCACACTGGTTGTCGGGAGGCCGCCAGTCGACGTCGAGGTAGAGATCCACGCCGAGGAGGGTCCGGGCCGCCAACCAAAAGGCCTCACCGACTACGCCCGCGAGGCCGCCGCGCCAGCCTCTGGGCCCGTATAGCGGATGGCCGGAACAGGCTTGACCGTGCCGGCCATCCGCAATGGTGCTCGGCGCGTCTCTGGCACGCCGCTGACGCATTGTTTCCGTCTGACCAGAGGCAGATCGACTTCATTGAATATGGCCGTCTACCTCATGTCTCACCGAATCTGATCCACCGCAGTTCAACGCCGCTCAGCATGGATCAGAATCAGTGAGAGCCCACGCTGGGTCACCGGCGACGAGGTCTACTGCGGTGAGACCCTCACCTGAGTGCCGAGCTGGACAGGCGTCAGGCTGGCCTCGCTGACGTGAAGCAGAGCCTCGTCGCCCGCTTGGTGGAGGTGGTGCAGGAGGTGAGGGCCTGGGCCGCTCGCGGGGTGGGTTCACCACCAAGCTCCACCTGAGTGCGGACGGCTGCTGCCGCCCGCTGTCGCTGATCGTCGCTCCTGCACAACGGGCGGACTGCCCGCAGTTCGAGCCCGTGCTGGAGAAGATCCGCGTCCCTCGCGCCGGGCCGGGAAGGCCACGCAAGAAGCCCGACAGCGTCGCGGCGGACAAGGCTTACAGCAACGGCCCGTGCCGCGAGTACCTGCGGCGACGGGGCATCCGCCACTCGATCCCGGAGAAGACCGACAGCCAGGCCGCCCGCCGGCGCAAAGGGTCACGCGGCGGACGGCCACCTGGCTTCGACACAGAGCGGTACAAGAAACGCAACACCGTCGAACGGGCAATCAACCGGCTCAAGCAGGCCAGAGCGGTAGCCACCCGCTACGACAAACGCGGCTACGTCTTTCAGGGACCGCGACTGCCGCCGCCCTCCCTCATCTGGCTCCGTTCATGATCGACCGGACAGATCCTAGACGCCGAAGGCGACCCGCTCCCCGCGCCAGCCGGTGTTGCGGACGAACTGTTCCCAGGTCAGCGTGTTGGGATCGATGCGTCGGCTCCACTGGAGGTCGCGGTCGCTGCGGAAGTATCCGAACTCCACCGCGTACTCGACCATGCCGATAGTCTCGTCGGCTGCCAAAGGATTCACGCCCAGCTCAGGGAAGTACTTCAGAAGGCCTTCGCGCGTGTAGGCGTTGCGGTACTCGGCCTTGAGTCCGGTAACACGGGAGAACGTCTCGACCATCTCAGCCGGGGAGATCAGATCACCGACGACCGGTAGCCAGGCGCCGCGGTAGGTGTCGGGGTTGGAGAACACCTCCAGAACGGCGGGGCCGGCCGCGGTGAGCGGGTCCACGAACGGGACGCGGAAGTCCTCGGGGAAGTAGAAGGGCATGACCACCGTGTCACCGTCGACGTGCGGGACGTAATACTCCAGCGCATTGGTGTAGTAGAACGCGAGCGACACGAAGGTGTGCGCGATCGGCAGAGTCCGAATGTGCTCGGCGACGAGCGCCTTGTCGGTGAAGTGCGGCGCCCATTTTGTGCCCGACGTCCTCTCCTCGACGTTCTCCAGGGTGCTGAAGACGACGTGACCTACTCCGGCTTCGGCTGCGGCATCAGCAAGTTGGCTCCCGATGAGGTACTCCTCGGAGTCGGGCGGCAGGAGGGGCGGCGTCATCAGGAAAGCTCCCTCGGCCGATCCGAACGCGTCCACGAGCTCGCGCTGGTGGCCCGGCGCGAGGGGAACCTCGGCAATCTCCGCCCCCATCCCCACCAAGCCTCGGGCCTGGGCAGAATCGGCGTTCCGGGTCAGGGCTCGCACGCGGAAACTGCCGCTCTCGAGCAAGGACGTGGCGACGCTTCTGCCCTGCTTGCTGGTCGCACCCGCGACGACGATCAACGGCTTACTGGTCTCAGGCATCGTGCACTCCTCTTGTGTATGTTCTGGGTCAGGCGCGGGCGGCGCTGATCAGTCCGTCCAGCCATGCCTGGTGGCCGTTGAGCATCGGGTTCGGGCGCTCGTCGGCCAGCGCAGCAGCGGGTTGTCCGATCTGCGTCTCCTGGGTGAGGACGCGGACCCGGCCGCCGGGCAGGTCCTCGACCAGCCAGGCGTGCAGCACGTCGAGCCGCTCCTCGGAGGTGCCGTCCTGCTTCGCGGTCCACGACAGGCGGCCGGGAACGCCGTCGGCCGGGGTCAGGAACTCCGTGACGAGCGCGGCCAGTTGCGGGAAGCCGAAGGTTCCGAAGCTGAAGGCGAGGCCGTCCTTGAGCTGCGGGCCGCCGCCCTCGGGGAAGGAGATGTCGGCGACGTTGTCGTAGTAGCCCTCCCACTCGGAGGTGTCGGTCAAGAAGCGCCAGACCTGGACGGCGGTGAGGCCGGTCACGATGACCTCGTTCGAGACGAAGTTGTCGCCGGCGCCGGGGAGGTAGCGCTCGGGCCAGGTGATCGCGTTCTGCGTGGCCATGCGGGGCCTTTCACGGGCGGGGAGAGCTCCAGCGTCTCGGCCGGAGAAGTGTGCCGCCACTCGGCGACGTCTTCGAAGGTAGACCCGCAATCCATCGGCATACCAATAGGTGAGCCGATGGTGGATATCGGATTCCCGATTTATGGAACGGCTACTCTTTCCTCATGAAGAACCAGACGCGCGCCGCGGGCCAGGAGACCCCAGCGCCCGCCACCGCCGGCACGCAGCTTCCGCCGCACGCGGACCTCAACCTCCTGCGCACCTTCCTCGCCGTCCACCGCACCGGCTCCTTCACTGCTGCCGCCCCCCGGCTCGGCCTGTCCCAGCCCACGGTGACCGCGCAGATCCGCACCCTGGAGCAGCAGATCGGGCGCGAGTTGTTCACCCGCCTCCCGCGCGGGGTCGACCCCACCCCCCACGCCCACGAACTGGCCGCACGGATCGCCGCCCCACTCGACGCGCTCGCCGCCCTGGAGGACACCGCGGCCACGGCCGGACCGGTGCACCTGGCAGGCCCCTCGGAGTTGCTGTGCGTACGGGTCCTGCCGGCCCTGGCCCCGCTCGTCACCGAAGGCGTCCAGCTGCGGGTGACCCAGGGACTGCCCGAACCGCTCATCGAGGAGATGCGTGCCGGCCGCCACGACCTCGTCATCGCCACCCGGCGCCCCCGCGGCCGCGCCTGGGAGTCCGTCCCCCTCACCGACGAGGAGTATGTCCTGGTCGCCGCCCCCGCCTGGGCTGAGCACGTCGGCGGACACACGCAGAGTGGTGACCTGTGTGCCGCCCTGCGCGAGGTCCCGATGGTCACCTACGCCGAAGACCTGCCCATCATCCGCCGCTACTGGCGCACCGTCTTCGCAAAGCAGCACACCGCCCGCGCCGCCATCACTGTTCCCAACCTCTACGCCGTCCTCTCCGCGGTCAACGCCGGCGCCGGCTACAGCGTCCTGCCCCGCTCCCTGTGCCAGGAGCACCTCGACGCCGGCCGCCTGGCCCCCCTGCATGACCCGGAAGAGGCTCCCCTGAACACGCTCTTCCTGCTCCAGCACCCCGGCGCCAAGGCCAACCCCGACGTGTCGCGCGTCCGCGAACGACTACAGGAAGCCGCCCGCACCTGGTAGCCGCAACGCGCCCCGCCGCACACGGCGACGCAGCACGCGCCATGAGGACACCGCAGCAGCTCCAGAAAACCTTCGTTCTCTGAAGATCCGCCCTCGCCAGCCACAGAGGCCCGCAAGGCCTTCAAAAACCCCTTCAAATACCTGGGTCATTCAAGAACCCCGGACCACCGATTTCTGGCATGACCCGGGTTCATGACGACCACTCAGGAGCCCGCGGACGGCGCAGAGGTGCTTGCCGCCGAGCCGCTCGTCCGCACCTAGATCAAAATCGGGTACGCCCGGGTGTCGACCGGCGGGCAGAAGCTGGAGCGGTAGCGCAACGCCGCCGGGTGCCGGAAGATCTTCGCTGACAAGAAGTCTGGCAAGGACGCCCTGCGTCCCGAACTGAAGGCGTGCCACGCGTTCCTCGATCCGGGTGACACACTCGTCATCCCCTCGCTCGACCGCTACCGCCGCAGCCTCCAGGACCCCATCAACATGGCCGCCGAGCTGCGCGAGCGCGGTATCGGTTTCACGTCGCTGCACGAGAACCTGAACAACACCACCCCCGGCGGTCGGCTCGTCTTCCACGTCTTCGCCGCGCTCGCGGAGTTCATCCGCGAACTCATCGTCATCGGCACCAAGGAGGGCCTGGCCGCCGCACGCGCCCGCGGCCGGTTCGGCGGACGCCCCAGCGTCGCCACCGCGGAGATCATCTGCGCCGCGCGCGACCTGCTGCCCGACCCGGGCCGCTCGATCACCTCGATCGCCAAGCTGCTGGGCGTCCCCCTGGGCACCCTCTACAACCACATCCCGGACCTGCGCGAGCTGCGGGCCGGCGCCGTCCCCCCCCTTCAGCTCGAAGCTCCCGCGCGGTAGGCGAATCCGGGGAAGATCAATCTCACCGGCACTTTCTGTACCTCAACTACTCACACCCGGAGTACGTGCAGTGCTCTCCGCGCAGGCGGAGGTGAACCGGTGCTGGCCGGGGCGAACGCCAACCTCGCGGCGTGCTCTCCGCGCAGGCGGAGGTGCCCCGCCGCGGATGGCCGACTGGGCCGAACTGCTGTGGTGCTCTCCGTGCAGGCGGAGGTAACTCGCCCCACCCCGCGCGCTTGCTCGCGCTCCTCCAGCGCTCTCCGCGCAGGCGGAGGTGACCCGGTGGGGGCAGGCAAATCAGCCGGCCTCCTCGGCCACCGTCCAGCCGTTCTTGCGCTCCAACGGCGCCAGCAGGCCCCGCATGTACGCGAGTGCCGACTCCCGCGACTCACTCCGCGCGAACCGGCGAGCAAGCCGCTCGTGCAACCCCGCCAACCCGTCCGACCAGCGACGAGCATCAACCTCGGATATCTCCCCACCCATGAACGGATCAACGAGCAAACCCGACAACCATCACGCTAACCACCGTTGCAGTACTAGATCGCGTCGAGTCCCGCGGCGGTGAGGGCGGCGTCGGCCGCGTCGCGCAGGACCGAGGCGTCCATGCTGGCTTCCGTCAGGGCTTCCATGCCGCGCAGGACGGCCAGAAGGTGGTGGGCGGTGCGGCGGGCGTCGCGGTCGGCGGGGATGCCGCCGGCGGCCTGGCCGTTCTCGACCTCGGCCTGCAGCAGCTCAGCGATGGTTGTGAACGTGCGCTGGGCCTTGGCCGCGACCTCGCTGTTCGTCGCGGCCAGTTCTGCGGTCGACTTCGCGAGCAGGCAGGCCCGCTGCGGCGCGGGAGTATCGCCGACGGCGGCCACCGCGTGGAACAGGGCGCGAAGCCGCTCGGCCGACGACGAGTTCGAGCCGCTGAGCCTGGCGCGCAGGCCAGCGGTGGCGTTGTCGCAGTAGCCGTCGAGGACCCGCTGGAACAGTGCCTGTTTGTCGCCGAAGGCGCCGTACAAGCTGCCTTTGCCCAGGCCGGTCGCCTGCGTCAGGTCGCCAAGCGATGTCGCCGCGAACCCGGACGTCCAGAACGCCTCGGTCGCGGAGCGCAGTACCTGCTGTTCGTCGAACTTGCGGGGACGTGCCACGTGATCAAGATATTTATTCTGGACCGCTCGGTCAACATGTGCTTGTATCTGACCGGACGGTCCATAATAGTGAGGGAGCAAGACATGACCGAGCTCGACGGCAAGGTTGCCCTGGTGACCGGGGGAGCGACTGGCATCGGCCTGGCGGCGGCGACCCTGTTCGCGGCCGAGGGCGCGAAGGTCTTCATCACCGGCCGCCGGCAGGCTGAGCTGGAGCAGGCCGCCACGGCGATCGGTGCCACCGCGATCCGCGGCGACATCGCCGACCTGGCCGACCTGGACGCGATCGCGGCCCGGATCGGCGAGACCGCCGGGCGCCTCGACGTGCTGTTCGCCAACGCGGGCGGCGGCGACGCGCTGGCCTCGATCACCGAGCTGCGGCCGGATAGCTTCGACTTCACCTTCGGCGTCAACGTGCGCGGGACGGTGTTCACCGTGCAGAAGATGCTGCCGTTGATGCCGGACGGCTCGTCGATCGTGGTGACCGGTTCGACCTCGGCCAGCCGGGGGAACGCGGGCTTCGGCGCTTACTCGGCCTCGAAGGCGGCGGTCCGACAGTTCGCCCGGGTCTGGGCTGCGGAACTGGCCTCGCGCGGCATCCGGGTCAACGTGCTGGTCCCGGGCCCGACGGACACGCCTGGCCTGCGTAGCATCGCCGGGGATCCGGCGCACGTCCCTGCCCTCCTTGAGCAGATGGCCGCCAGCACGCCGCTGCGCCGGGTCGCGAACCCGGCCGAGATCGCGCAGGCCGCGCTCTTCCTGGCGAGCGGGCGGTCGAGCTTCATGACCGGCAGCGAGCTGTTCGCCGACGGCGGCGAGGTGCAGGTCTTCCCGGCCGTGTAGTACGGGCCCGGGTCTGTCCTGTGGACCTGGGGATGGCCGTCATGGCCTGCGGGGCAGACCTCAGTCGTCGGCAGGCTGACAGGTGGCGAGTGCCGCGTCGCTGTCCGGATCGACTCGATCGTCGCCTTTGAAGCCCCCGAAGCTTGAAAACAGGCTCTGACCACCAACCGCACGACGCCCGCCAGGCAGGTCAGGACAGCGTCCGGCTCCTCCCCTCACGCCGGCCAGCCTCACCTCGGCCGGGAGGCGCTCACCAGCAGCGTGTCCGCGTCCCCGGGCAGCCTCTCCACTCCGATTCGGGTCAACCCCGCCTGATCGCAGAGCGTTGTCCACACGTGCTCCTGGAGCACCCAGCGGCGCCACGTCCCTGGCAGCCATCGCCCGCTTCGCCACCGATATCGACCCCGACCTGCGGGAACGACTCGGGCTGACCTCCAGTACGCCGAACGCCTCCACCCTGGGGCGGCTCCTGGCCTGCCTGAACGGTGACGCGCTCGACGACGCCCTGGGTGCCTGGCTCACCCGGCACGCCGCCGACCCGGTCGAGGAGGCCGGCGACACCCTGGTCGGCCTGGCCGTCGACGACAAGACGGTGCGCGGATCCCGCACCGACGGCCGGGCCGTCCATCTGCTCGCCGCCGCACTGCACACCTGCCGGACCGTGATCGCCCAGCGCCAGATCACCACGAAGAGCAACGAAATCCCCGCCTTCGCCCCGCTGCTGGACCGGATCGACCTGCGCGGCCCCGTCGTCACCGCCGACGCGATGCACACCCAGCGCGTCCATGCCGAACACTTGAAACGCGGACAGGCGGGCGACGTCCTCGTCCCGGATACGGCTGCTCCAGGCCCCGCTCCTTACCCCACAACCGCGGATCGACCGGACAACAGGGGTCACACACAAGCTCGTTCGCCGACATGCACGCCAGCGCCCCCCCCCACTGACAACAGACCCCGACCAGCCACAGCTCGCCGAAACCAGGCCTACACTCCGCTCATGCCTCGCCCCCGCGACGCCCACGACAGCCCCAAACTCCACAACTGCAAAGAGAACGCAAAGCCCCTATAACGGGCCAGGTCAGAAAGGGTGCTCTCCGCGCAGGCGGAGGTGAACCGTGGGATGAGTTCTGCGCGCTGCTCGAACTCCCGTGCTCTCCGCGCAGGCGGAGGTGAACCGTTACGTGTGGACCAGACGAAGGCTCAACTCTTGTGCTCTCCGCGCAGGCGGAGGTGAACCGCCGTCACCGCGAAGCAAGCCGAACTCGAACAGGTGCTCTCCGCGCAGGCGGAGGTGAACCGAACACGGGCGCCCCGGCGCCGGAGCTGCACATGTGCTCTCCGCGCAGGCGGAGGTGAACCGTCGCCCAGGCGAACGCCGCCCTCGGCCAAGCCGTGCTCTCCGCGCAGGCGGAGGTGAACCGGCGCGGTCCGTCAGCAACGCGACCTTGCGGTGGTGCTCTCCGCGCAGGCGGAGGTGAACCGGTCTTCAAGGTCCGCGGCGGCGTGAAGACCAAGTGCTCTCCGCGCAGGCGGAGGTGAACCGCCACCGTCCGTGAGGCCGATCTCGCGCCCGCGGTGCTCTCCGCGCAGGCGGAGGTGAACCGGCTCCTCTGTGGCCTAGGCGGTGTCTTCAAATGATCACCCGTGATGGATCATGGTGTCGTGATACGTCGTCATGAACTGTCGGATGCCGAGTGGGAGTTCGTCCGGCCGTTGCTGCCCGAGTCGTTGCGGGGCGGAAGCGGTTGGACGATCGCAGGGGGCTGAACGGGATCGTGTGGAAGTTCCGGACGGGGACTGCCTGGCGGGACGTGCCTGAGCGTTACGGGCCTTGGGCCACACTCCATACGCGTTTTCGCAGGTGGGCGGCGGACGGGACGTTCGACCGGATGCTGCGGGCCGCGCAGGTCAAGGCGGACGCGGCGGGCGACATCGAGTGGCTGGTGTCGGTCGATTCCACGGTCGTCCGGGCCCACCAGCATGCGGCGGGGGCTCGAAAAGGGGGCTCCGCGACCCGGCCCTCGGTCGGTCCAGAGGCGGCCTGACCAGCAAGATCCACCTGGCCTGCGATGGCAGGGGCCGTCCGCTCGGCTTCGTTGTCACGGGCGGCAACACCAACGACTGCACCCGGTTCACCGCCGTGATGGAAGGGATCCGCGTGCCCCGACTCGGACCGGGACGACCCCGCGTCCGGCCCGATCACGTCCTGGGCGACAAGGGCTACAGCTCGAAGGCGATCCGCGCCTGGCTCCGCCGCCGCGGCATACCCCACACGATCCCGGAACGGGCCGACCAGTTAGCCAACCGGGCCCGGCGAGGCCGCCCGCCGGGCTTCGACCGTGAGGCGTACAAGCACCGCAACGTCGTGGAACGATGCTTCAACCGCCTCAAGCAGTGGCGCGGCATCGCCACCCGCTACGACAAATCCGCCCAGTTCTATGAAGCAGCCGTCACCCTCGCATCGCTCCTGATGTGGGCGTGACATTTGACGACAGAACCTAGGCGATGTCCGGCGCGAGCCCGTACGGCGCCCCGGCACGGATCACAGGGTCCGCGCCGGGGCGCCGTCGCGTGCCGCACGGGTACGGACCGGGCACCACGGGTACGGATCGGACAAGCGGCGCGGACCGGTGGTCACCCGGACGGGCCGCGCCGATGCCCTTGCCACGCCCGTAAGCGGCAATTACGGTCACATGCCTACGCGCGACCACGTGACCCGCCGCCGATCCACGCGGATCTACGCGGGTCACGCCAGGCTGACGTCCGTACGAAGGAGCTGCCCATGCCCGATGTCGTACGCGCCGCACTCGTGCAGGCGACCTGGACCGGCGACACCGAATCGATGATCGCGAAGCACGAGGAGCACGCCCGCGAGGCGGCCCGGCAGGGCGCGCGGATCATCGGGTTCCAGGAGGTCTTCAACGCCCCGTACTTCTGCCAGGTCCAGGAGACCGAGCACTACCGGTGGGCGGAGCGGGTCCCGGACGGGCCGACCGTACGGCGGATGAGCGAGCTGGCGCGCGAGACCGGGATGGTCGTCGTCGTGCCCGTTTTCGAGGTCGAGCAGTCCGGCCACTACTACAACACCGCCGCCGTCATCGACGCCGACGGCACGGTGCTCGGCACGTACCGCAAGCACCACATCCCCCAACTCCACGGCTTCTGGGAGAAGTTCTACTTCCGGCCCGGCAACCTGGGCTGGCCCGTCTTCGACACCGCAGTCGGCCGGGTCGGCGTCTACATCTGCTACGACCGCCACTTCCCCGAGGGCTGGCGCGCGTTGGGCCTGGCCGGGGCGCAGCTCGTCTACAACCCGTCGGCCACCTCCCGCGGCCTCTCCTCGCACCTCTGGCGGCTGGAGCAGCCCGCGGCGGCCGTCGCCAACGCGTACTACGTCGCGGCCATCAACCGCGTCGGCGTCGAGGAGTACGGCGACAACGACTTCTACGGCACCAGCTACTTCGTCGACCCGCGCGGCCAGCTCGTGGGCGCGCCCGCCAGCGACACGGCGGAGGAACTCCTCGTCCGCGACCTCGACCTGGGCCTCATCGACGAGGTGCGGCAGCAGTGGGCGTTCTACCGCGACCGGCGCCCCGACGCGTACGACGGCCTGGTGCGGCCGTGACCGGCGCCGGGGGCGCGGCGCCGTGCGCCGCGCGGCCCGGAGCCACGGCGCGGGCAGGGGACGCCGCGCGGACCGGAACCATCCAGGACACCCGAGGGAGTGCCCGACCGTGAGCCGTACCGTCATCCGCAACGGACTCGTCGTCACCGCCAGCGACGAGACGCACGCCGACGTACTGATCGAGGACGGGCGGATCGCCGCCCTCGCCGCGCAGGGCAGCGCGTACGCCGGGAGCTGGACGGCGGACGACGTCCTCGACGCGACCGGGAGGTACGTGCTGCCGGGCGGCGTCGACGCGCACACCCACATGGACTTCCCGTTCGGCGGGACCTTCTCCTCCGACACGTTCGAGACCGGCACCCGGGCCGCCGCCTGGGGCGGCACCACGACGATCGTCGACTTCGCCGTGCAGACCCGGGGGTACGCGCTGCGCGAGGGGCTGGACAAGTGGCACGCGAAGGCCGACGCGCAGTGCGCGATCGACTACGCCTTCCACATGATCCTCTCCGACGTCAACGACGGCACCCTCAAGGAGATGGACCTGCTCGTCGAGGAGGGCATCACCTCGTTCAAGCTGTTCATGGCCTACCCCGGCGTCGTCTACAGCGACGACGGCCAGATCCTGCGCGCCATGCAGCGCACCGCCGCCAACGGCGGGCTCACCATGGTGCACGCCGAGAACGGCATCGCCATCGACGTGCTCGTCGAGCAGGCCCTCGCGGAGGGCCGCACCGACCCCCGTCACCACGGCGAGGTACGGAAGGTGCTGCTGGAGTCGGAGGCCACGCACCGGGCGATCCAGCTGGCCCGGGTGGCCGGTTCGCCGCTGTACGTCGTGCACGTGTCGGCCGACGCGGCCGTGGCCGAGCTGGCCGCCGCCCGCGACAAGGACCTCCCGGTCTTCGGCGAGACCTGCCCGCAGTACCTCTTCCTGTCCACCGACAACCTCGCGGAGCCCGACTTCGAGGGCGCGAAGTACGTGTGCAGCACGCCGCTGCGGCCGCACGAGCACCAGGCGGCGCTCTGGCGGGGGCTGCGGACGAACGACCTCCAGGTGGTCTCCACCGACCACTGCCCGTTCTGCTTCAGCGGCCAGAAGGAGCTGGGGCGCGGGGACTTCTCGAAGATCCCGAACGGGCTGCCCGGCGTCGAGCACCGCATGGACCTGCTGCACCAGGCCGTACTGGACGGCCACATCAGCCGCCGCCGCTGGATCGAGCTGGCGTCGGCCGCCCCCGCCCGGATGTTCGGGCTGTATCCCAAGAAGGGGACGCTCGCGCCCGGTTCGGACGCCGACGTGGTCATCTACGACCCCACCGCCGAGCAGACCCTCTCTGCCGAGACCCACCACATGAACGTCGACTACTCGGTGTACGAGGGGAAGCGCGTCACGGGCCGCGTGGAGACGGTCCTCTCGCGCGGCACGCGCGTGCTGGACCGCGGGACGTACGTCGGCCGGGCCGGGCACGGCCAGTACACCCCGCGCGGTCTCTGCCAGTACCTCTGACCGCCCGTACGCCCCCCCTCACCCGCCACCCGCACCACCGAACGGAGAAGTGACGCCCATGAGCATGGACTTCGGGCTGGTCCTCCAGACCGACCCGCCGGGCGCGGCCACCGTGGCCCTGATGCGGCGGGCGGAACGCCGGGGCTTCCGCTACGGCTGGACGTTCGACTCGGCGGTGCTGTGGCAGGAGCCGTTCGTCATCCACAGCCGCATCCTGGCCCACACCCGGCGGCTCGTGGTCGGCCCGATGGTGACCAACCCCGGCACGCGTTCCCTGGAGGTCACCGCGTCGACGTTCGCGACGCTCAACGAGATGTACGGCAACCGCACCGTCTGCGGCATCGGCCGCGGCGACTCCGCGATGCGGGTCGCCGGACGGCGGCCGAACACGTTGGCGCGGGTCGGTGAGGCCATGTCCGTCATCCGCGACCTGGCCGAGGGCCGCGAGGCGGAGGTGGACGGGCACCCCGTGCGCATCCCGTGGATCAAGGACGGCAGGCTGCCGGTGTGGATGGCGGCGTACGGGCCGAAGGCGCTCGCGCTGGCGGGCCGGGAGGCGGACGGCTTCATCCTCCAGCTGGCCGACCCGTACCTGACGGAGTGGATGGTGAAGGCGGTCCGTACGGCGGCGTCCGACGCGGGCCGCGACCCGGACGAGGTCACCGTGTGCGTGGCCGCGCCCGCGTACGTCACGGACGACTCCCCGGAGGCGCTGGCGCACGCGCGGGACCAGTGCCGCTGGTTCGGCGGCATGGTCGGCAACCACGTGGCCGACCTGGTGGCGCGCTACGGCACGGACTCCGCGCTCGTACCGGAGGCGCTGACGTCGTACATCGCGTCCCGCGAGGGCTACGACTACGCGCACCACGGGCGCGCGGACAACCCGGACACGGCCTTCGTCACCGACGAGGTCGTGGACCGCTTCTGCCTGCTCGGTCCCGCCGAGGCGCACATCGAGAAGCTGCGGGCGCTGCGGGCGCTGGGCGTGGACCAGTTCGCGGTGTACGCGATGCACGACGCGAAGGAGATCACGATCGACGCGTACGGCGCCGACGTGATCCCGGCGCTCGTCCGGGAGCCGTGACCACCACGCACCCACCGGGGTGAGCGGGCGCGTACGGTGTGCTGGTCGCCGCGCGAAAGCCGGGTGACCCGCCCGCACGACGCACCCGCCCCGGAGGAGTACGGCATGAGGATCACCGCCGCCGAGACCCTTGTCAGCAGCCCCGGCCGCAACTTCGTCACCCTCCGCGTCACCACCGACGACGGCCTCACGGGACTCGGGGACGCGACCCTCAACGGCCGGGAACTCGCCGTCGAGTCCTACCTGCGCGAGCACCTCGTGCCGCTGCTGATCGGCCGCGACGCGCACGCGATCGAGGACACCTGGCAGTACCTCTACCGCGGCGCGTACTGGCGGCGCGGCCCCGTCACCATGGCCGCGATCGCCGCCGTCGACACCGCCCTGTGGGACATCAAGGCCAAGGCCGCGGGCATGCCCCTCTACCAGCTCCTCGGCGGCGCCTCCCGCACCGGCGCCCTCGCGTACGGGCACGCCTCCGGGCGCGACCTGCCCGAGCTGTTCGACTCGATCCGCGCCCATCTCGACGCGGGCTACCGCGCGTTGCGCGTGCAGAGCGGCATCCCCGGCCTCGACACCGTCTACGGCGTCGCCTCCTCGCCCGCCGCCCCCGGCGACCGCTACGACTACGAGCCCGCCCGCCGCACCGGCGACGCCCACCCGCGCCCGACCGTGGAGGTCTGGGACACCCGCGCGTACCTGCGCCACATGCCGCGCGTCTTCGAGGCCGTACGCAACGAGTTCGGCCCGGAGCTGCCGCTGCTGCACGACGGGCACCACCGCATGACGCCCGTGCAGGCGGCGCGGCTCGGCCGGGACCTGGAGCCGTACGACCTGTTCTGGCTGGAGGACGCCACCCCCGGCGAGGACCAGTCGGCGCTGCGGCTGATCCGCGAGCACACGGTGACGCCGCTCGCCATCGGTGAGGTGTTCAACTCGGTGCACGACTACACGACGTTGCTGCACGAGCGGCTCATCGACTACGTGCGGTCCGCCGTGACGCACGCGGGCGGCGTCACCGGCATGCGCCGCCTCCTCGACCACGCCGCCGTGTACGGCATCCGCTCCGGGCTGCACGGGCCCACGGACATCTCCCCGGTGGGCATGGCCGCGGCACTCCATCTCGACCTGGCCGTGCACAACTTCGGCATCCAGGAGTACATGCGGCACTCCACCGAGACCATGGAGGTCTTCCGCACCTCGTACACCTTCACCAAGGGCGCCCTGCACCCCGGCGACGGGCCGGGGCTCGGCGTGGAGTACGACGACGAGGCGGCGGCGGCCTTCCCGTACACCCCGGCGTACCTGCCGGTGAACCGGCTGGCCGACGGCAGCGTGCACGACTGGTGAGGCGGGCCGCGCTCCCGGTTGCCGGAGCCGCGTCCGTGGCGCTCCCGCCGCCCGCCGCCTATCGTGACTGGCCCCGGCGCGGGCGGCACACGGCCGCCCCGCACCCGACGGATCGGCACGGCATGACGGCGTACGCGGCGGCCCGCGCGGGGCGGGTGTGACGGGCGAGCCGCGGGTGACGATCCGCGACGTGGCCGCGCGCGCGGGGGTGTCGCGCGCCGCCGTGTCCCTGGCGTTCAACGACAAGCCCGGCGTCTCCGCGGCGACCCGCGCCCGCATCCTCGGCGTGGCGCGCGACATGGGCTGGGAGCCGAACCGTTCGGCGCAGGCGCGGAAGCGGGCCGGTACGGGCACCGTGGGGCTGGCCATCTGCCGACCCGCGCGGCAGCTCGGACTGGAGCCGTTCTACATGGAGTTCATCTCCGGTATCGAGAGCGTCCTCAACGAGCGGTCCAGCGCGCTGCTGCTGCGCCTCGTACGGGACGTGGACGAGGAGGTCGAACTCCAGCGGCACTGGTGGCGGTCCGGCCAGATCGCCGGTTCGATCCTGGTCGACCTCCGTCAACAGGACGCGCGCGTCGTCGAGTTGCCCCGGATCGGGCTGCCCGCCGTCGCGGTCGGGCACCCGGACCTGGCGGGGCCGTTCCCGGCGGTGTGGACGGACGACGCCTCGGCCGTCGCCGAGGCCGTGCGCTACCTCGCGGCCCTCGGCCACACCTCCGTCGCCCGGGTCGGCGGCCACGCCGAACTGGGGCACAGCGCCCTCCGTACCGAGGCGTTCGCCCGTACGCTGCGCGCGCTCGACCTGAGCCCCGACCTCCAGGTCGCCACGGACTTCTCCGGCGAGCAGGGTGCCAGCGCCACCCGCGCGCTGCTGTCCGGCGCCGTACGGCCGACCGCGATCATCTACGACAACGACGTGATGGCCGTCGCCGGGCTCTCCGTGGCCGGTGAGATGGGGCTGCGCGTACCGTCCGACCTGTCGCTGCTGGCCTGGGACGACTCCCAGCTCTGCGGGCTGACGCAGCCGAGGCTGTCGGCGATGAGCCACGACGTGCACGCCTTCGGCGCGGACGTCGCCCGCCGCCTGTTCGCGCTGCTCGCGGGGGAGGGCGCGGTGTCGCGCCCGGCGCGGACGCCGGTGCTCACGCCCCGGGGCTCCACCGGGCCGCCGCCGCGCCGGACCGTCTGAGGGGCCGTCCGGGACGTACGTCCCAGGGAGGCGCGTGCGCGGTGCGTCGCCGCGCGGGTCAACCGCCCTTTTCCGCGGGCCCGTTGGTGGGCCGCCGCTACGGCCTCCCCACCGCGCCGTCCACGTCGGCGGCGAGTCCGCGCAGCAGCAGCCGCAGCCCGTACGCGAAGCGCGCGCCGAAGTCCGGCTCGGTGACCAGGTCCGCGAGCGGCGCCAGATGCGGGTGGTCGCCGGTCCGCAGCGCCGCGTGGAGGCGGTCGGCGGCGGCGGTCAGGCGGTCGTGCGGGGGAGCGGCGGCCTGCTCCTCCAGGGTGTGCCCGACGGTGTAGTCGATGACGGTGAACGCCGCCCGGAGCGCGTCCTCGGGTGGCAGTCCCGCGTCGGTCAGCACCCGGACGAAGTGGTCCGCGAAGCCGAGGGTGTGCGGGCCGACGGAGTGCGCGCCCGCGTGCACGCGGGCGCCGTCGCGGTGGCGCAGCAGGGCGAGGCGGAGCCGTCCGGCGAGTTCGGCGACCCGGTCGGGCCAGTCGAGGTCGGGCGGCAGCGGGTCGGCGCACCCGGCGAGCAGGGCCTCGGCCATGTCGTCGAGCAGGTCCCGCTTGGTGGCGAAGTGGCCGTACAGCGTGCCCGCGCGGACGTCCAGCGCCTCCGCGAGCCGGCGCATCGTCAGGGCGTCGAGCCCCACCTCGTCCAGCAGCTCGACGGCGACCGCCACGACCCGTCCCCGGTCGACCAGCGGCGGCCGTCCCCGACGCCTGCGCGGGGGGCCCTCGACCGGGGTGTTTGACGGACCGCTCATGCGAGGGGACACTAGCAGCGCATTAAATGAACGCTGTTCGGAAAAGAGCGGGGAGTCCCTGTGCGCACCACGGCGGAAGCACACGCACGCAGCGAAACGGAAGCGGGAACGGAGGCACGCGCCACAGCGCGTACCGGTGGCGGCGCGGAACCCGACGCGGACGTCGTCGTCGCGGGCGGCGGGCCCACCGGCCTGATGCTCGCCGCCGAACTGGCCCTGGCGGGCGTACGCGTACGGGTGCTGGAACGGCGCCCCTCCCGGCAGCGGGACTCGCGGGCGCTCATTCTCCACCCGCGCAGCCTGGAGGTCCTGGACCTGCGGGGGATCGCGGACCGCTTCCTGGCACGCGGCCGTACGGTCCCCACCGGCCACTTCGCGGGACTCGGCACCCGGCTGGACTTCTCCGCGCTGGACTCCCGGCACGGCCGCACCCTGCTGCTGGCGCAGACGCACACGGAAGAGCTGCTGGAGGAACGCGCGCGCGAGCTGGGCGCCGAGGTGGCGCGCGGGCACGAGGTCACCGCCGTACGCCCGACCGGCGACGGCGCCGCCGTGGAGGTCTCCGCGCGCGGGACGGCGGGCGCGTACACGCTGCGGGCCGCGTACGTCGTGGGCTGCGACGGCGGACGCAGCGCCGTACGGGAGGCGGCGGGCATCGGATTCCCGGGCACGGACGAGACGTTGAGCGGGATGCTGGGCGACTTCGCCCGTACCGACCCGGACGCCCTGGCGGCGGCCGCGGGCACCGACGTGCTCGCCGTACCGCTCGGCGGGGGCGTCACCCGCTTCGTGCTCGTGGACGCCGAACGGATGCGGGTGTCGAGCCGGGAGCCGGTGACGGAGGAGGAGTTCCGGGCGGCGCTGCGGCGGACGGCGGGCACCACGTTCGGCGTCGGGGAGCCGCGCTGGCTGTCCCGCTTCGGGAACGCGACGCGGCTGGCCGCGACGTACCGCGCGGGGCGCGTGCTCGTCGCGGGCGACGCCGCGCACGTCCACTTCCCCGCCGCCGGTCAGGGCCTCAACGCGGGACTCCAGGACGCGGCGAACCTCGGCTGGAAGCTCGCCGCCGAGGTCGCGGGCTGGGCGCCACCGGGACTCCTGGACAGCTACGACGCCGAACGGCGCCCGGTGGGCGAGGAGTTGACGGCGAACACCCGGGCCCAGACGCTGCTGTTCGAGCTGACCCGGATGCCCGCCTACCGCGAGGCGGCCGCCGCGCTGCGCGGCGTGCTCGACGGCCTCCTCCGTCTCCCGGAGGCCAACCGCCACCTCGCCGCGACGGTCTCCGGGCTGGGCACCGCGTACCCGCCCGGCGACGGCCCCGGCGCCCACCCGCTGACGGGCAGCCGCGTCCCGGACGTGGCGCTCACGACGGCGGACGGTACGGCCACCCGCGTGCACGGGCTGCTGCGCGAGGGGAGGTTCGCCCTCCTCCGGCTCGCGGCGGACGGCGAGCAGGGCGGCGAACGGGACGGAGACTCGGGCCGTGACAGCGGCGGCGACGTGGGCGGCGGGCGGGTGCGCGCGGTGACCGCCACCGGGTACGAGGCCAACCCCCGGCTGGACGGTGTCACCGAGCTGCTCGTACGCCCCGACGGGCACGTCGCCTGGGCGACCGGGCAGCCCGCGGGCCCGTCCCGTACGGCCGCGCGGGCGCAGGCGCTGGCGTCCTGGACCGGAACGGGAACCGGGAACGGAGCCGGAACCGGAAGCGCGCTCGGCGCCGGAAGCGGAACGGACGGCGCGGTGCCCGGCGCGGTGCCCGCCTCCGGCTGAACGCCCGCCCGTGGTCGGGCCCGGCCCCCACTGGGCAGGATGCCCCCATGGTCACCACGCGCCCCACCCTCCAGGGCACCTTCGGCATGGCGTCCTCCACCCACTGGCTCGCCTCGCAGACGGCGCTCGCCGTCCTGGAGGACGGCGGCAACGCCTTCGACGCCGCCGTCGCCGCGGGCTTCGTCCTCCAGGTCGTCGAACCGCACCTGAACGGCCCGGCGGGCGAGGTGCCCGTCCTCGTCGCGCCGGGCGACGGCCGCCCCGTACGGGTGCTGTGCGGCCAGGGCGTCGCGCCCGCCCACGCCACCCCCGCCTACTACACGGGCCTCGGGCTGGACCTGGTGCCCGGCACGGGCCCGTTGGCCGCGGCCGTCCCCGGCGCGTTCGACGCCTGGCTGGTGCTCCTGCGCGACTACGGCACCAGGTCGCTGGAGGGGGTGCTGACGTACGCGATCGGGTACGCCGAGAACGGCCACCCGGCGGTCGAACGGGTCGGCGCGACCGTGGAGTCCGTCCGCGGTCTCTTCGAGGAGGAGTGGACGGCCTCCGCCGCGCTGTACCTTCCCGGCGGCCGCGCCCCCGCCCCCGGCGCCCTGCTGCGGAACCCGGCGCTGGCCCGCACCTGGCGCCGCCTGCTGGCCGAGGCGCGGGCGGCGGGCGCCGACCGGGAGGCGCAGCTGGAGGCGGCCCGCCGGGCCTGGCGTACGGGCTTCGTCGCGGAGGCGCTCGTCCGCGCCGCCGCCCGGCCCACCATGGACAGCAGCGGCGAGCGCCACGCCGGGACCCTCGATGGCGACGACCTCGCGGGCTGGGAGGCGACGTACGAGGACCCCGTGACGCTGCCCTGGTGGCACGGCTGGACCGTGTGCAAGGCGGCGGGCTGGTCCCAGGGGCCGTCCCTGCTCCAGCAGTTGGCGCTGCTGCCGGACGACCCGGCGGACTGGGAGGCGTACGGCGACGGGACCCGTGGCGGGGACGCGTACGCCGAGCCGAACGCCGAGCAGCTGCACCGCCAGGTCGAGGGCGTGAAGCTGGCCATGGCCGACCGGGAGTCCTGGTACGGCGACGCGGCGGGCGCCGCCACCGTGCCGCTCGACGCCCTGCTGGCCCGTCCGTACACCGCCGCCCGCCGCGCCCTCGTCGGCGGCGCCGCCTCGTACGAGCTGCGCCCCGGCCACCCCGGCGGCCGTACGCCCCGACTCCCGCACCACGTACGGGAGGTGGCGTCGGCGGAGGCCGCCGCCGACGCGCACCGGCCGGTGGCGGCGGGCACCGGGGAGCCGACGGTCGGCGGGGACGGGGTGACGCGCGGCGACACGTGCCACGTGGACGTCGTCGACCGCTGGGGCAACATGGTCAGCGCCACGCCCAGCGGCGGCTGGCTCCAGTCGAACCCGGTCGTGCCCGAACTGGGCTTCCCGCTGGGCACGCGGCTCCAGATGGCGTGGCTGGAGCCCGGATTGCCCAACACCCTCACCCCAGGGCGCCGCCCCCGCACCACCCTCTCGCCGTCGCTGGCGCTGCGGGACGGGGTGCCGGTCATGGCCTTCGGGACGCCCGGCGGCGACCAGCAGGACCAGTGGCAGCTGCACTTCCTGGTCGAACTGGCGCGGCGCCCGCTCGTACGCGGCGGTCCCGACCTCCAGGGCGCCATCGACGCGCCCGCCTGGCACACGGAGGCGTTCCCCGGCTCGTTCCACCCACGGGTGGCGCGGCCCGGCAGCGTCACCGTGGAGTCCCGCGTCGGCGCCGACGTCGTCGCCGGGCTGCGCCGCCGCGGGCACCGCGTGACGGTCGGGCCACCCTGGTCGGAGGGGCGGCTGTGCGCCGTCGCGCGCGACCCGGGGACGGGCGTGCTGAGCGCGGCGGCCAACCCGCGCGGCGCGCAGGGCTACGCGGTGGGGCGTTGAACGGCGGCCCGCGCGACCGTCGCGTCGCCGTGCGGACACCGGTCGTCCACCCGTACTTCAGTACCGGCGGCGGACGTTCGTGCTTCCATGGACGGATGATCGATGACGCGCTCGTCTTTGGTGCCGAGGAAGCCGTACGGAAGGCCGTCGCGGCGGAAGTCATGCCGCGCTGGCGGCAGTTGGCCGACCACGAGGTGGTGGAGAAGAACGGGCCGCACGACCTGGTGACCGTCGCCGACCGGTCCGCCGAGGAGCACCTGACGCGGTCGCTGACCGGGCTGCTGCCCGGCTCGGTGGTCGTCGGGGAGGAGGCCGTGCACGCGGACCCGGGCGTGTACGAGGCGTTGCGCGGCTCCGACCCGGTGTGGATCGTCGACCCGGTGGACGGCACGCGCCAGTTCGTCCGCGGGGAGAGCGGCTTCTGCACGCTGGTCGCCCTCGCCCGGCACGGCGAGCTGCTGGCGTCCTGGACGTACGCGCCCGTGCTGGAGCAGATGGCCATCGCGCGCCGCCGGGGCGGGGCGTTGCTCAACGGTGACGTGCTGCGGGCCGGTTCGCCCGCCGCGGACGCGGTCCTCGAAGTGGCCACCTCCCACCCGGACTACACCGACGACGCGCAGAAGGAGGCTCTGGCCGCGCTGGTGACGCCGGAGACGGAGCCGCGCCCCTGCGGCTCCGCCGGGCTGGAGTACCTGGACGTCGCCCGTGGCGCCCTCGACGCCGTCGCCTTCACCTGGGAGAACGCCTGGGACCACGCGGCGGGGCTGCTGCTGGTGGCGGAGGCGGGCGGCGCGAGCGGCACGCTCACCGGCGAACCGTTCCGGCTCGCGGGCGGCAACGCGCTGCCGTTCACCGCCGCGCGGGACGCCCGGACCGTGCGGCGTATCCTGGCCCTGCTTCAGCGCCGAAGCTGAGCTCGTGCTGCGAGGGGAGAGCCGAGAGTGCCGTCGATCCGGGACGCGGTGGTGGTGGGAGCGGGCCCCAACGGGCTGACGGCGGCGGTCGAACTGGCCCGCCGAGGCTTCTCGGTGGAGCTGTTCGAGGCGCTCGACACGGTCGGCGGCGGGTCCCGTACGGAGGAGCTGACGCTCCCCGGCTTCCGGCACGACCCGTGCGCCGCCGCGCACCCGCTGGGCGTCAACTCGCCCGCGTTCCGCGACATGCCGCTCGACCGGTACGGGCTGGAGTGGCTGCACTCCGACCTGCCGATGGCGCACCCGTTCCCGGACGGCACCGCCGCCGTGCTCGCCCGTTCCGTGGCCGAGACGGCCGCCTCGCTCGGGCCGCGCGACGCGGGCGCGTACCGGCGGCTGGTCGAGCCGTTCCTGCCGCACTGGGACCGGCTCGCGGCGGACTTCCTGGGGTTGGGCTCGGCGTTCAACGGGGGCCTGCCGCGCGCCCCGTTTGGGCTGGCGCGCTTCGGGCTGACCGGGCTCCAGCCCGCGTCGTGGGTCGGCCGCCGCTTCCGGGACGAGAAGGCGCGCGGGCTGCTCGCCGGGCTCGCGGCGCACGTGATCGCGCCCACCAGCACCTTCGCCACCGCCGGGATCAGCCTGGTGTTCGCGCTCGCCGGGCACGCCCGCGGCTGGCCGGTGGCGCGCGGCGGGTCGCAGTCGGTCGCGGACGCGCTCGCCGGATACCTGCGGGATCTCGGCGGCGTCGTCCACACCGGCGTCGAGGTGAAGCGGCTGGACGAGCTGCCGCCCGCCCGCGCGTACGTCTTCGACACCTCCCCGACGGCGCTGGCGCGTATCGCGGGGCTGGGGCACGCGTACGCCGGATACCGGTACGGGCCCAGTCTGTTCAAGATCGACTACGCGCTGGACGGGCCCGTGCCGTGGACCGCCGAGGAGGCCCGGCGGGCGACGACCGTGCACGTCGCGCCGACGGCCGGGGCGATCGACGACGCGATGCGGCGCGCCACGGACGGGCGGGACCCGGACCGGCCGTTCCTCATCACCGTCCAGCCCGGGGTCGCGGACCCGACGCGGGCGCCGGAGGGCAAGCACACGTTCTGGGCGTACGGGCACGTGCCCAACGGCTGGGAGGGCGACGCGACCGACGTCGTGGAACGCCAGCTGGAGCGCTTCGCGCCCGGCTTCCGTGACCTCGTCCTCGCCCGCGCCACCGCGGGGCCGCCCCAACTCGCCGCCCGCAACGCCAACTACGTCGGCGGCGACATCGCCTGCGGCGCCGCCTCCGGCCTCCAGCTCCTGCTGCGGCCGCGCCTCGCCCGCGTCCCGTACGCGACGGCGCACCCCGCCGTCTACCTCTGCTCCTCCGCGACCCCGCCGGGGCCCGGCGTGCACGGCATGTCGGGCCACCACGCGGCACGCGCGGTGTGGCGGCGGCTGCGCGCCAACGGGCGTACGGGCGCGGGGGTCTGACGGGGGAGCGGGCGGGCGCGCCCGCCCCCTTCGCGGCTAGGCGGTGTCCGGGCGGTCTCCTCGGGCTCGCGACGACGGCTACGGCACCTCGACGCGTTGTCGGAGTCGTCCGTGTACGGCCCGGTACGAGGACGATCCTCCGCCTTGCGCCGCACCGCATCCGACGCCGCGAGCCACCCCTCAAGGACCGCCCGGACACCACCTAAGGGCTGAGCCCGTCCACCGCCAGCCGGAACAGCCGGTCCGCGGCCGCCGTCGGGTCGGCGTGGTGCTCCGTGGCCAGCACGATGCCGACGATCAGCGCGATCAGGTCGCCCGCCGTGACGGCCTCCGCGACCGCCCCGTCCCGTACGGCGCGGCGCAGCAGCGGCTCCGCGGCCCGTTCCACGGCGGCCGAGCAGCTGTTCTCGTGCACCGGGTGCGGCTCCTCCGTGTCGTCCCGCATCAGCGCGGGCGCGAGGCCCCGGGCGGCGACGCAGTACGCGACGACGTGGTCGAGCCACTCCAGCAGCACGTCCCGGCTGTCGCCCGTGCCGTCCAACTCCTCGGCGCGCACCCGTAGCGCGTCGATCCGCTCCAGGGAGACCGCCTGGAGCAGCGCCCGACGGGTGGGGAAGTGGCGGCGGACGGTGGCCGAACCGACCCCGGCGGTACGGGCGATCTGCTCCAGCGAGGCGGCGGCGCCGTGCGCGGCGACCTCCTCCTCCGCGACGGCGAGGATGCGCGCGTAGTTGCGCCGCGCGTCGGCGCGCTGCCGGTCGGCCATGGCGTCAGCTCCAGGATTGCTAAGTGGCGGGGTCCGCCGTATCGTACCCGGAACGTAAACGGCGGGCCCCGCCGTTTCTTGCGCGAGCACTCCGAGGAGCCACCATGCCCACCGACCCCACCTCCGCACCCGTACTCGTCACCGGTGCCACCGGCCGCCAGGGCGGCGCCACCCTCTGCGCCCTGCGCGCGGCGGACGTCCCCGTACGGGCCCTCGTCCGCGACCCGCACACCGACCGTGCGCAAGCCGTCGCGGCACTCGGTGCCGAACTGGTCACCGGGCACCTGCACGACCGCGACTCCGTCGTACGGGCCGCCGAGGGCGCCCGCGCCGTCTTCTCCGTGCAGATGCCCGCCATGGACGCCGACGGCGGCTTCGACTTCGCCGGCGAGATCACCCAGGGCACCAACCTGATCGAGGGCGCGAAGGCCGCGGGCGTACGGCAGTTCGTGCACACCTCCACCGTCGGCGCCGGGCAGCACGTCGACGTGCCCGAGTGGGAGCGGGACGGCTGGGCGGAACGCATCCCCAGCCTGGTCGCCAAGAGCACCCTCCAGGACCGGCTCCGCGCCGCCGACTTCCCCCGCTGGACGCTGCTCAAGCCGGCCACGTTCATGGACAACTTCCTGCCGTCCATGGGATTCCTCTTCCCGCGCGGCGTCGCGGGCGGCCTGGTCAGCGTCCTGCGCCCGGACACCCGGGTCTCCCTCGTGGCGGTCGACGACATCGGGAACGCCGCGGCCGCCGCCCTCACCGACCCCGACCGCTTCCACCGGGTCGAACTGGAGCTGGCGAGCGACCACCTCTCCATGACGGAGATCACCGGGGTCCTCTCCCGCGTCCTCGGCGTACCGCTCGCCGTGCCCGACATGACCGAGGCGGAGGCCGTCGCCGCGGGCATGCCGCCCATGGGGGCCACGCACGAGTGGCTGAACGTGGTGGAGCAGCCGGGGCGCCCCGCGTACGCGCGTGAACTCGGCCTCGCCGTCACGCCGTTCGAGACGTGGGCGCGGGAGCACCTGCGCGCCGACGCCTGACGCCCCGCGCCGCCCGTTCCGCCCCCCGGTGCCGTCAGGCGGCCTCGCGGCGGTCCGCCAGGACCTCCGCGCGGGCCCGCCCCGGGGCGACGTCGAGGTGGGCGAAGACGGCGCGCGTGAGCCGGTCGTCGGAGCGGAGCAGCCCCAGCACCACGTGCTCCACACCGATGCGCCGGTCCCGCAGGGCCACCGCCTCCCGCAGTGACAGCTCCAGCGCCTTCCTCGCCCGCGGCGCGAACGGGATGTGCCCCTTCCCGGACGCGGCCCCGCCCCCGCGCGGCGCGGTACGGTCGCCGCTCCCGCCGCCCTCGCCGCGCAGCCGTTCCAGTGCCGAGAGCGGCCACGGCTTCCCCGGCTCCCGGTCCCGCGCGGCCTCCGGGCCCGGCCCGTCCAGCGCGCCGGGCCCGAACGTCGCCTCGGTACGGCGGCGGATCTCGTCCAGGTCGATGCCGAACGCCCGCAGGGCCGCCGCGTCCTCCGGCCCCAGCCCGTCCGCCCCGCCGCCCGCCACGCGGGACACGGCGGTACGGCAGGACTCCCGCGTCACCCCGAGCCGTACGAGCGTCGCGGCGCCCGGTTCGTCGGGGTGGCGCAGCGCCGCGAGCAGCAGGTGCTCGGTGCCGATCCGCTCGTGCCGCAGCGCGCGGGCCTCCTCCTGGGCGCCGACCACCACGTCGCGCGCCTCCCCGCTGAATCGCTCGAACATGCCCGTCTACCTCCTGGAGTGCTTCTTGTGCACGGCCTGCCTGCTGACCCCCAGCGCGGTCCCGATCTCCTCCCAGGACCAGCCCTGTCCGCGCGCGCTCGCCACCTGGAGCGCCTCCAGCCGCTCGACGAGGCGCCGCAGCGCGGCGACCGCGCGCAGCCCGACCCGCGGGTCGCGGTCGGCGGCGGCCTGCGCGGCGTTCAGCGCGTCGTCGGCGTCGCGTCCGTTCCGCACGCCGCCCGTCCCCTCGGCTCCGGTGCGTGTGTCGGGGGCCTTCCGTACGTCTTCCGCGTCCGGTTGGTCGCGGGCGTCCGTCTGTCCGGTCATGCGTGTCAACCTAGGATGACAGAACGGTGCTGTCAACCCTGATTGACGCGCTGGTGGTCGCCGTGGCCCATGGCGGATAGGGTCTGGGCGGCGCGACTGCCTGTTCGACAGCAAGGGACGACTCAATGGCTCACTCTGGGCGCGTGCTGATCGCCGCGGACAAGTTCAAGGGATCGCTGACGGCCGTGGAGGTCGCCGAGCACGTCACGGCGGGCCTGCGCCGGGAACGTCCGGACCTCCGGATCGAGGCGCTCCCGGTCGCCGACGGCGGCGACGGCACGGTGGCCGCGGCGGTCGCGGCGGGCTTCGAACGGCGCGAGGTGGACGTGACCGGTCCGCTCGGCGCCACCGTCACGGCGGCGTACGCGCTGAGAGAGGACACCGCCGTCGTCGAGATGGCCGAGGCGTCCGGGCTCCAGCTGATGCCGCCGGGCGTGTACGCGCCCCTGACCGCGACCACGTACGGCACCGGCGAGGTGCTGCTCGCGGCGATCGCGGCGGGCGCCCGTACGGTCGTCCTCGGCGTCGGCGGCTCGGCCACCACGGACGGCGGCGCGGGCATGCTCCAGGCGCTGGGCGCCGACTTCCGTGACGAGGACGGCGACCCGGTCGCGCACGGCGGCGGCCCCCTGCGCGACATGGTGAGCGCCGACCTGACCGGCCTCGACGACCGGCTGAAGGACGTACGGATCGTCCTCGCCAGCGACGTCGACAACCCCCTGACCGGGCCGGAGGGCGCCCCCGCCGTCTACGGGCCGCAGAAGGGCGCCGGTGAACAGGACGTCGCGATGCTCGAGGCGGGCCTCGCCCGCTTCGCCGAGGTGCTCACCACGGCCCTCGGCCCCGAGGCGGCCCGCGCCGCCGAGTCGCCCGGCGCGGGCGCGGCGGGCGGCATCGGCTTCGGCGCGCTCGTCGGGCTCGGCGCGGTCTTCCGGCCCGGCATCGAGGTGCTGCTCGACGTGCTGGGATTCGCGGAGGCGCTGGACCGGGCGGACCTCGTCATCACCGGCGAGGGGTCGCTCGACGAGCAGACCCTGCACGGGAAGGCCCCGGCGGGCGTGGCCGCGGCGGCGCGCGCGGCCGGGAAGCCGGTGGTCGCGGTGTGCGGCCGGATCACCATCGGCAAGCCGGAGTTGGAGAAGGCGGGCATCGACGCGGCGTACCCGCTGACGTCCGTGGAGAGCGACCCGGCGGTGTGCATGGCCGAGGCCGGGCCGCTGCTGGAACGTATCGCCGCCCAGGTCGCGGCCGACCGCCTGTAGTTCCGGGGGCCCGCGCCCCCGCCGCCGTACGCCCGCTCCGGCCCGTACCGGAGCGGGCGTACGCGTGCCGGGCCCGATCCCGTACCGCCCGACTCCCGTACCGGCGGGGACGGTCGGCGGACACGGCGAAGGGCCCGGACGACGGTCGTGGAAACCGTCGTCCGGGCCCTTCGGACGTGTCGTCCGGGCGGGTGCCGGTGGGTCAGCCCTGCGCCGCGGCCCGTGCCTCGCGGCGGTGGTCGCGGAAGGCGTTGACCCGGCGGGCCGTCGCGAACAGCGGGATCACCGCGCCCAGCACCACCTGGAGCGCGCAGCCCGTCTGGAGGAGCAGTTCACCGCCGGGCGCGTCGAACGCCCACGCCACCAGCATCCCGATGCTGAGCACGATCCAGCTGAGCATCGCCCCGGCGAGGCGACCGCGCGGCTTCGGGTACTCGACGCGGCTCACCATCAGCCAGGCGACGCCGATGATGGCCAGCAACGTCGGTACGAACGGCAGCTCCAGCAGCACGATCGACACGACGGTGAGCGCCCCGAACGGGCTGGGCATGCCCTGGAAGATGCCGTCTCTCAGGGTCACGCACGAGAAGCGGGCCAGCCGCAGGATGACGGCCAGCAGCACCACCACGGCGGCGACCACCGAGACCCGCTGGTGCGCGTCGTTGGCGACCATGCCCCAGACGGCCACGAAGTACGCGGGGGCCAGCCCGAAGCTGATCAGGTCGGAGAGGTTGTCCAGCTCGGCGCCCATCGGCGAGCTGCGCAGCTTGCGCGCGACCAGGCCGTCGAACAGGTCGAAGACCGAGGCGAGCAGCATCAGGATGACCGCGCTGGCCGCGCTGTGCCGCGCCATGCCGCCGTCCTCGTTGCCCGCGAGGTGCGGGATGAGGACGCCGGTGGTCGTGAAGTAGACCGCCAGGAAGCCGCAGGTGGCGTTCCCCAGGGTGAGGGTGTCCGCTATCGAGAGCCGCATGGAGAGCGGCATCTCGTCGTCGTCCTCCTCCTCCGGGACCCAGCCGGACTTCCTGTCCGGATCAGTCACGGTCAAGGCGCGTCACCCCCGCGGTCGTGGTCTGGCCGACCTCGACGGCGACCTCGACCCCCTGCGGCAGGTAGACGTCGACCCGGGAGCCGAAGCGGATGAGGCCGATGCGCTCGCCCTGTTCGAGCTTGGCGCCCTGCGACACGTACGGCACGATGCGGCGGGCCACGGTCCCGGCGATCTGGATCATCTCGATGTCGCCCAGCTCGGTGTCGAAGTGCCAGACGACGCGCTCGTTGTGCTCGCTCTCCTTGTTGAACGCCGGTACGAAGCCGCCGGGTACGTGCTCCACGGAGGTCACCGTGCCCGCCAGGGGCGCCCGGTTGACGTGGACGTTCAGCGGGCTCATGAAGATCGCGACGCGCGTCCGGCCGTCCTGCCACGGCATGATGCTCTGCACCACGCCGTCGGCGGGGGAGATCACGCGACCCTCGGTGATCTCACGCTCGGGGTCGCGGAAGAACCACAGCATGCCCGCCGCGAGCGCGGTGGCGGGCACGGCCACCGCCGCCGCGCGCCCCGACCGGCGGGACCGGGCGAGGCTGACGGCCGCGGTGGCCACGGTCGGAAGAAGCCACGGCGACGCTCCGCGTGCGAGCCGGACGCGACCGCTGAGTGCGGAGGCGCCATCACTGGAAGCAGAGGATGGGCTGTGGGGCATGGGAGACCTTCGTCGGCGGAGGGTTCCGCAATGGAGGGACTGCGGGTATTCCGGAATGTTATCGGTTACGGGTGGCAACTGGGCAAGCCAGTGGGCCAGTCCGTCGGTCGATGTCGCTGTCCGGTCGTGTGCCCCGCCGCGCGGAGTTCATCCCGGTACCACCCCGGAACGGGCAGTCACCCCTGGAAGCGGTACTCCTCCAGCAGGCGGCGCCCGACGATCATTTTCTGGATCTCGGCGGTTCCTTCGCCGATCAGGAGCATCGGCGCCTCGCGGTAGAGGCGCTCGATCTCGTACTCCTTGGAGAAACCGTACCCGCCGTGGATGCGGAACGCGTCCTCCACGACCTCCTTGCAGTACTCGGATGCGAGATATTTGGCCATTCCGGCTTCCAGGTCGTTGCGTTGACCCGAGTCCTTCTTGCGCGCGGCGCCCACCATCAATGCGTGCGCGGCCTCGACCTTCGTCGCCATCTCCGCCAGCTTGAACTGGATCGCCTGGTGCTGCGCGATCGCCTTCCCGAACGTGTGGCGCTGCTGCGCGTACGCGATGCCCAGCTCGAACGCCCGCTGGGCGACGCCGCAACCGCGCGCGGCGACGTTGACGCGGCCGACCTCGACGCCGTCCATCATCTGGTAGAAGCCGCGTCCGGTGGTGCCGCCGAGGACGCGGTCGCGCGGCACCCGCAGTCCGTCCATGATCAACTCGGTGGTGTCGACGCCCTTGTAGCCCATCTTGTCGATCTTGCCGGGGATCGTCAGGCCCGGCTTCACCTCACCGAAGCCCGGCTCCTTCTCCACCAGGAACGTCGTCATCGACCGGTGCGGAGCCGTACCTTCCGGATGTCCCTCGTCCGTCCGGCACAACACCGCGACCAGGGAGGACGAACCGCCGTTCGTCAGCCACATCTTCTGCCCGTCCAGCACGTACGCGTCGCCGTCCGGCACGCCCTTCGACGTGATCGCCGACACGTCCGAGCCGAGCCCCGGCTCGGACATGGAGAACGCGCCGCGCGTCTCGCCCGTCGCCATCCGTGGCAGGAAGTGGTCCTTCTGCTCCCGCGTGCCGTGCTGCTTCAGCATGTACGCCACGATGAAGTGCGTGTTGACGATGCCCGACACGCTCATCCAGCCGCGTGCCAGCTCCTCCACGCACAGCGCGTACGTGAGCAGCGACTCCCCGAGGCCACCGTACTCCTCCGGGATCATCAGGCCGAACAGGCCCAGCTCCCGCAGGCCCTCGACGATCTCCGTCGGGTACTCGTCGCGGTGCTCCAACTCCGTCGCGACCGGGAGGATCTCCTTGTCGACGAATCCCCTTACAGTGGTGACGATCTCTTGCTGGACCTCCGTCAGGCCCTCGGTGCGCGCGAGGCGTCCCATGTCACCGCTCTCCCTTCCCGGGCGTCTCCCGGAGTTCCGGGCGGCCCGGCTGCTCGCCGCCGCGCGCCTCGACGTACGCCGCCGTCGGCACCATCACCTTGCGCCGGAAGACGCAGACGAGGGTGCCGTCCTGGTTGTAGCCCTTCGTCTCCACGTGCACGATCCCGCGGTCGTCCTTGGACCGGGACGGGGTCTTGCCGAGGACGGTCGTCTCGCCGTACAGGGTGTCGCCGTGGAACGTGGGCGCCACGTGCCGCAGCGACTCGATCTCCAGGTTGGCGATGGCCTTGCCCGACACGTCCGGCACGGACATGCCGAGCAGCAGCGAGTACACGTAGTTCCCGACCACCACGTTCCGGCCGAAGTCCGTGGTCCGCTCGGCGTAGTGGGCGTCCAGGTGCAACGGGTGGTGGTTCATCGTGAGGAGGCAGAACAGGTGGTCGTCGTACTCGGTGACCGTCTTGCCCGGCCAGTGCTTGTAGACGTCCCCGACGTCGAACTCCTCGTAGGTGCGGCCGAATCGCATCGCTCACGCCTCCGTCGGGGGCTCGAAGACGGACGTACGCGTCAGGCCGGCGGCCCGGCCCTTGCCGGCGACGACCAGCGCCATCTTGCGGCTGGCCTCGTCGATCATCTCGTCGCCGATCATGGCGGAGCCCTTCCGGCCACCCGCCTCGGAGGTGAACCACTCGTACGCGTCGAGGATCAACTCGGCGTGGTCGTAGTCCTCCTGGGACGGCGAGAAGATCTCGTTCGACGCCTCCACCTGACCCGGGTGCAGCACCCACTTGCCGTCGAAGCCCAGCGCGGCGGCACGCCGTGCCACCTCGCGGTAGCCGTCCACGTTCCGGATCTGGAGGTACGGGCCGTCGATCGCCTGGAGGTCGTGCGCGCGGGCGGCCATCAGGATGCGCATGAGGATGTAGTGGTAGGCGTCGGCCGGGTAGCCGGGCGGCTGCTCACCGACGACCAGGGACTTCATGTTGATGGACGCCATGAAGTCGGCGGGCCCGAAGATGATCGTCTCCAGCCGGGGTGACGCGGCGGCGATGGCGTCGACGTTGATCAGGCCCCGGGCGTTCTCGATCTGCGCCTCGATGCCGATCCGGCCGACCTCCAGCCCGACGGTCTTCTCGATCTGCGTGAGCAGCAGGTCGAGCGCCTGCACCTGCTGCGCGTCCTGCACCTTGGGCAGCATGACGCAGTCCAGATTCGCGCCCGCGCCCTCGACGACGGTGATCACGTCGCGGTACGTCCAGTGCGTCGTCCAGTCGTTGACCCGTACGACACGTGTCTTGCCGGTCCAGTCGCCCTCGTTGAGCGCCTTCACGATCGTGTGCCGCGCCCCCTCCTTGGCGAGCGGCGCGCACGCGTCCTCCAGGTCGAGGAACACCTGGTCCGCGGGGAGTCCCTGGGCCTTCTCCAGGAAACGGGGGTTGCTGCCGGGCACGGCCAGGCAGGAACGCCGCGGGCGGAGCCGGTTGACGAGCGGGCCGGTCATGCGGGGACCTCCAGGGGGTCGAGCTGGTGGGCGGTGCGGATCTGGTCGACGATACGGCCGATGATCTCCGTGATCCCGAAGTCCCTCGGCGTGAACACGGCCGCCACCCCGGCGGCCCGCAGCGCCTCCGCGTCGGCGGACGGGATGATGCCGCCGACGACGACGGGCAGGTCCCCGGCGTCCGCGGCCCGCAGCCGTGCCAGCACGTCGGGGACGAGTTGGGCGTGCGAGCCGGACAGGATGGACAGGCCGACGCAGTGCACGTCCTCCGCGACGGCCGCGGTGACGATCTGCTCGGGGGTGAGCCGGATGCCCTGGTAGACGACCTCGAACCCGGCGTCGCGGGCGCGTACGGCGATCTGCTCGGCGCCGTTGCTGTGCCCGTCCAGGCCCGGCTTGCCGACCAGCAGCCGCAGCCTGCCGCCCGCGCCGAGCCCCAGGTCGGCGGCGGTACGGGTGACGGCGTCGCGGACGCGTGCCAGCTGCGAGCCGTGCTCGGGGGCGACGGCCAGCGGCGCCCCGGCCACGCCCGTCGGCGCGCGGAACTCCCCGAACACCTCGCGCAGCGCCTCCGCCCACTCGCCGGTGGTGACGCCCGCGCGGGCGCACTCCAGGGTGGGCTCCATCAGGTTGGTGTCACCGCCCGCGGCGTCCGCGAGCAGCCGCAGCGCCTTCGCGGCGCGTGCCTCGTCGCGGGCCGCGCGCCAGTCGCGTACGGACCCGGCGACGCGCGCCTCGTTGGCCGGGTCGACGGTCATGATGGCGGTGTCGAGGTCGGCGGTCAGCGGGCTGGGCTCGGTGCCCTCGTAGCAGTTGACGCCGACGATCTTCTCCTCGCCGGACTCGATGCGGGCCCGGCGCTCCGCGTGCGAGGCGACGAGCTGCGACTTGAGGTAGCCGGACTCGACGGCGGCCATCGCGCCGCCCAGCTCCTCGATGTGGTCGATCTCCGCGAGCGCGGCGGCGGTCAGCTCCTCGACCTTCGCCTCGACGACGTGCGACCCGGCGAACAGGTCGTCGTACTCCAGCAGGTCGCTCTCGTGCGCCAGCACCTGCTGGACCCGCAGCGACCACTGCTGGTCCCAGGGCCGGGGGAGGCCCAACGCCTCGTTCCAGGCGGGGAGTTGGACGGCGCGGGCGCGCGCGTCGCGGGAGAGGGTGACGGCCAGCATCTCCAGCACGATGCGCTGCACGTTGTTCTCCGGCTGCGCCTCGGTCAGGCCGAGGGAGTTGACCTGCACGCCGTAGCGGAAGCGCCGCTGCCGCGGGTCCTCGATCCCGTAGCGCTCGCGGGTGACCTGGTCCCAGATGCGGCCGAAGGCGCGCATCTTGCACATCTCCTCGACGAAGCGGACGCCCGCGTTGACGAAGAACGAGATGCGGCCGACCACGTCCGCCCGCCGCTCCTCGGGCACCTGCCCGGAGGCGAACACCGAGTCCAGTACGGCGATGGCCGTGGACATGGCGTACGCGATCTCCTGGACGGGCGTCGCCCCCGCCTCCTGGAGGTGGTAGCTGCAGATGTTGATCGGGTTCCACCGGGGGATGTGGTGGACGGTGTACGCGATCATGTCCGTGGTCAGCCGGAGGCTGGGGACGGGCGGGAAGACGTGCGTGCCGCGCGACAGGTACTCCTTGACGATGTCGTTCTGCGTCGTCCCCTGGAGCGCCGACACCTCCGCGCCCTGCTCCTCGGCGACCACCTGGTAGAGCGCCAGCAGCCACATCGCGGTGGCGTTGATGGTCATCGAGGTGTTCGTGCGGTCCAGCGGGATGTCCTGGAACAGCCGCCGCATGTCCCCGACGTGGGACACCGGGACCCCGACGCGGCCCACCTCGCCGCGCGCGAGGACGTGGTCCGGGTCGTAGCCGGTCTGGGTCGGCAGGTCGAACGCCACGGACAGGCCGGTCTGGCCCTTGGCGAGGTTCCGCCGGTACAGCGCGTTGGACGCCTCGGCGGTGGAGTGCCCCGCGTACGTCCGCATCAGCCAGGGCCGGTCGCGCTTCCTCGGTGCGCCCGAGGCGGGCTGGTCGTTCGGCACGGTCACACGCTCCGGATGCTCTGGTCGTCGCGCCCGGCCGCCGTACCCGCGTCCGCCGTCGGCCCGTGCGGGGTGTCGTCGCGGAAGCGGTCGAGGGCGTCGGCGTGCCGGGCGCGCAGCTCCGGGTCGCGGACGCCGAGCCCCTCCTCCGGGGCCAGGGTGAGCACGCCGACCTTGCCCTGGTGGAGGTTGCGGTGCACGTCGTACGCCGCCTGACCGGTGTCCTCCAGCCGGTACGTCTTCGACAGCGTCGGATGGATCTTGCCCTTGGCGATGAGGCGGTTGGCCTCCCACGCCTCGCGGTAGTTGGCGAAGTGCGAGCCGACGATCCGCTTCAGCGACATCCACAGGTAGCGGTTGTCGTACTCGTGGCTGTAGCCCGAGGTGGAGGCGCAGGTGACGATGGTGCCGCCCTTGCGGGTGACGTACACGCTGGCGCCGAACGTCTCACGGCCCGGGTGCTCGAAGACGATGTCCACGTCCTCCCCGCCGGTCAGTTCGCGGATGTCCGAGCCGAACCGCTTCCACTCCTTGGGGTCCTGGTGGTGCTCGTCCTTCCAGAAGCGGTAGTCACGCGCGCTGCGGTCGATGATCGCCTCGGCGCCCATGCGGCGGCAGATGTCCGCCTTCTGCTCGCTGGACACGACGCAGATGGGGTTGGCGCCCCCGGCCAGCGCGAACTGCGTGGCGTAGCTGCCGAGCCCGCCGCTCGCGCCCCAGATCAGCACGTTGTCGCCCTGCTTCATGCCCGCGCCGTTGCGCGAGACCAGCTGCCGGTACGCGGTGGAGTTGACCAGTCCGGGCGAGGCCGCCTCCTCCCAGGAGAGGTGGCGGGGCTTGGGCATCAGCTGGTTGGTCTTGACGAGCGCGATCTCGGCGAGCCCGCCGAAGTTGGTCTCGAAGCCCCAGATCCGCTGCTCCGGGTCGAGCATCGTGTCGTTGTGCCCGTCGGAGCTCTCCAACTCGACGGAGAGGCAGTGCGCGACGACCTCGTCGCCTGGCTTCCACGAGTTGACGCCCGCGCCCGTACGCAGCACGACGCCCGCGAGGTCGGAGCCGATGACGTGGTACGGCAGGTCGTGGCGCTCGGCGAGCGGCGAGGTGCGCCCGTAGCGCTCCAGGAAGGCGAAGGTGGAGACCGGTTCGAAGATCGAGGTCCACACCGAGTTGTAGTTGACCGAGGAGGCCATCACGGCCACCAGGGCCTCGCCCGGCCCGAGTTCGGGCACCGGGACCTCGTCCAGGTGGAGCGACTCGCGCGGGTCCTTGTCCCTGCTGGCCCGCCCGTCGAACATCCCGGCCTCGTCCTTGTGCACGGTCACCGCGCGGTACGACCGGGGGAGGTCCAGGTGGGCGAAGTCTTCCGCTGTCGTGTCGGACGCGAGGATCGCGTCGAGGATGTTGTTCACGGTTGTGCCTCCGTCGTAGCGCGTGAGGGAGTACGCCTGAGGGACGTCTGTGCTGAGGCAGTGCCGTCGGCTGGCGGTTTCTGTCCTGTGCCGGAGCGGGTGGCTCCCGTGCTGCGCGCCGGTCGGGCGCGCGGTGTGCCTGTGACGCAGGCGTCCGGACGGGCACGGAGTGCGGCCGTGGGGACAGCGCCCGGACTGGCCTCACCGTATGACACCCAGTGCCGCGAGGCAAGACACTCGGTGCCAGCAATTTCTCTCGTATGGCACGCGCCGCGCACGGATGAGCGCGCGGCCCCGAGGGGGTCCGCGCGCTCATCCGCCTGCTGCCACCGTCCGGGCTGCCGCCCGGAACCCTCCGCTCAGTGCTTGCGGAGCGCCTCCTGGATGGAGCTCATGATGTCCGCCAACGGCGCGTCCGTACGGGCCACCGTCACCAGCACCTCGCCCCGCCGCTCCGTCTCCGCCGCACGCGAACGCCCGCCGTGCGCCGCCTGGTTGGCGCCGAAGCCGGTGCCGAAGGTCTCCCGTACGATCGCGAACGCGTGGTCCAGCTGAGCCTCCACGTCACCCACCGCGCCCCCGCGCAGCCAGCGCCGCAGCACGTGGTTGTGCGCGCTCACCACCGCCGACGCCGCGACCTCCGCGAGCAGCGGCTCGTCGAAGTCGCTGACGCCGTCGCCGTGCGCCGCCTCGTCGAAGTGCCCCAGCAGGTAACGCGTGAACAGCCGCTCGTAGCGCGCCACGGACGCGATCTCGCGCTCGCGGAGCGCCGGCACCTCACGGGTCAGCTTGTAGCGCTCCACACTCGCCCGCGGCGAGGAGGCGTACATCCGCATGACCTCCTTGATGCCACGGCACACCGTGTCCAACGGGTGCTCGTGCGCGGGCGCCGCCTCCAGCACGGCCTGGGCCCGTACGAGCGTCTCGTCGTGGTCCGGGAAGATCGCCTCTTCCTTGGAGCGGAAGTGCCGGAAGAACGTACGGCGCGCGACGCCCGCGCGGGCGGCGATCTCGTCGACCGTCGTCCCCTCGTACCCCTTCGTCGCGAACAGCTCCATCGCCGCCGCCGCCAGGTCCCGGCGCAGTTTCAGCCGTTGCGACGTGGCGGCGGGGGTACGGGAAGGCTTCACGGTCTCCGGCATGTGGTGCACGCTACACGTTGTGACCTGGCCTGTCGGCGGATCGTTCGCGCGCGGATCAAGGAGCCCGCCCCAGCCCGCGCCGGGTGTGCCCGGACCGTGCCAGGGTCCGGGCCGACCGTCCGTCACCGCCGCGCGTACTCGCGGAAACCCCGGCCCGTTTTGCGCCCCAGGCACCCCGCCGCGACCAGGTGTTCCAGCAGCGGCGCGGGGGCCAGACCGGGGTCGCGGAACTCCGTGTGCAGCCCCCGCTCGATCGCCAGCGACACGTCCAGGCCGACCACGTCGAGGAGTTCGAACGGGCCCATCGGGTAGCCGCCGCCGAGCTTCATCGCGGCGTCGATCTCGTCCAGCGAGGCGTAGTGCTCCTGGACCATCTTGACCGCGTTGTTGAGGTACGGGAACAGCAGCGCGTTCACGATGAAGCCCGCCCGGTCGCCGCAGTCCACGGGGTGCTTGCGCAGCGTGCCGCACACCTCCCGCACCGTCGCGTGCGCCTCGTCGGAGGTGAGGACCGTACGGACCACCTCGACGAGCCGCATCGCGGGCGCCGGGTTGAAGAAGTGCATGCCCACCACGTCGCGCGGTCGCGAGGTGGCCCGCGCGCACGCGACGACCGGCAGCGACGACGTGGTCGTGGCGAGCACCGCGCCGTCCCGGCAGATGCCGTCGAGGGCGGCGAACAGCTCCCGCTTCACGTCCAGTTGCTCCGCCACCGCCTCCACCGCCAGGTCCACGTCGGCGAGCGCCGTCAGCGTCCCCGACGTCGTCAGCCGGGCCAGCGCCGTGTCACGCGCCTCCGCCGTGAGCCGCCCCTTCGCCACCTGGCGGTCCAGCGACTTCGTCACGCGCCCCTTCGCCGCCCCGGCCTTCTCCGCGCTCCGCGCGGCCAGCACCACCGAATAGCCCGCCTTGACGAAGACCTCCGCGATCCCCGCCGCCATCGTGCCGGAGCCGACGACGCCGACGGAGCCGACCGTACGGGCCGCCGCCGTGCCGTCCGCCGGGTCGGGGGTCTCCGCGTCCGGGACGGTCTCGGCGCTGCCGGGGGCGGCGTACGTGTAGAAACCGCGCCCGGACTTGCGGCCGTTGAGGCCCGCGTCGCTCAACTGCCGCAGCACCGGGGCCGGTGCGTGCAGCCGGTCGTGCGACGAGGCGTACATCGCGTCCAGCACGGTGCGCGCGGTGTCGATGCCGATCAGGTCCAGCAGCGCGAGCGGGCCCATCGGCAGCCCGCAGCCCAGCCGCATGGCGGCGTCGATGTCCTCGCGGGTGGCGTACCGGGACTCGTACATCGCGGCGGCCTGGTTGAGGTAGCCGAACAGCAGCCCGTCAGCGACGAATCCGGGCCGGTCGCCGACGGCGATCGGGTCCTTGCCCAGCTCGCGGGCGAGCCGGGTGACGGCGGCGACCGCCTCCGGGGCGGTCAGCACCGACGAGACGACCTCGACGAGGCGCATCGCGGGCGCCGGGTTGAAGAAGTGCAGGCCCAGGACGCGTTCGGGCCGGTCGGAGTCGGCGGCGAGCCGCGTCACGGAGAGCGCGTTGGTGCCCGTGGCGAGGATCGTGCCCGGCTTGACGACCGCGTCCAGGGCGGCGAACACCTGGCACTTGGTGTCGTAGTCCTCCGGCACGACCTCGATCACCAGGTCCGCCTCGGCGGCGGCCCGCAGGTCGGGGAACGTACGGAACCGGGCGAGCGCGTCGCGCCTTTCGGCCTCCGTCAGCCGCTCGCGGCGCACCGCGCGCGCGGTCGACGTCTCCAGGGCGGTCACGGCCCGGCGTGCCGCGTCGGGGTCGGTGTCGATGCCGATCACCTCGCGTCCGGCGCGGGTGAGGACGTCGGCGATGCCGGTGCCCATCGTGCCGAGGCCGACGACGGCGACCGTGCCGAGCACGGGCGCGTCGGCGGAGGTTTCCGCGGGGGTCGCGGCGGGGGAGGGGGCGGTGAGGGAGGGACTGTCCATCACGGGACTCCAGAGGGTCGTGACACATGTCCCCGCGCGAAGGCGCGGCGGGGCGTGGCGGTTACGGGCGGGCCGCGCGAACGGGCGCGCGGCGCGGCTCAGTTGCGGGGCCGAACCAGTCCGCGGCCCTGTCCCGGGGCCGCGACCGACTGCGTGGTCGCCAGACCGACTGCACTCTCGGCGGCTGCGTCACCAAACCGCCTGAGCGGGGATACCGCTCTGATGAGCAGGCTAACCGGCCGGTAACAAGAACGCCAGAGGTACGCCGATGTGAGCTGTGCCGCTCCCCGTGATCGCCCGCGGGCACACCGGACGGCGGCGCGAACGGGATCGGCGGTGGAACGGAGGGAGCGGTACGGGCGTACGGGACGCCTCCCGGCGGGCGTGCGGGACGCGCCGGGCCCGTGGGAGGCGGGCGGCGCCGAGGTTCGGGGGAGATGTGGGTGAAGCGAGGTGTGGAGGGGGCGGGACTGTGAAGACGCCCGCAAGTGGGCGCGTGCGCTCCGCAATTGCCCGGAACAGGCCGTACCGATGCTCTGGACGCCGCTCCGATCTGCGGTTCAATGAAATGTGAAGGGGGCTTCATGGCGAGCGGTGGACGGACCCGACAGCAAGACGGAAGTGAATTCGCGGCGCTCCTGCGGCGGGTACGTGCCGAGGCGGTGACCCCGGAGGCGACGGCCGACTGCGCCGAGCTGGTCGCCCTCGCGCGCGACGGCGGCCCCGAGTCACGGGACACGCTGGCCGACGTACTGGCGGAGACCCAACGGCCCCTGTGGGCACGGGAGGTGGCCTCGTTCGCGCTCGGGTGCGCGGGGGACCGGAGGGCCTTCGAGACGCTGATCTTCCTGCTCAACTACCGCGACCCCGTACGCGGCGCGACCGCCGCCCACGCGCTCGTACGCCTCGGGGACCCGCGCACCGCGCGCGCGGCGGCGGCACTCGCCACGAACGAGCTGCGGACGGCGTACGCGCTGCACCCCGTACGGCTGCTGGTCGCGCTGCGCGCGCCCGAGTCCGTGCCGACCCTGGTCGGCGTCCTCTCCCGGCTGCTCGAACGGCCCGTACCGCACTGGCCCGTCGCGCTCGCCTGCGTCGAGGGGCTGGGCCGCATCGGGGACGCGCGCGCCCGCCCGGTCCTCCGCGAGGCCGCCAACCACCACCGCCTCCGCGCCGCCGCCCACGCGGCGCTGGCGCGCGCGGGCGGCTGACGCGCCGCGTCGCCGTCGCCGGTTCCGGTGTCGGCGCGGATTCCGCGTGACGGGTGAACTCCCTTCACCTGAAAGGGGGTTCGCGTGCCACGGCGCACGGCGGTGGCGATACTGGCGCCATGGCGAACGTGGCTGTCCTCTCCTACTCCGCCGACGGCTTCGCGGCCGTCCACGACGCGTGCGCGGCGCTCGGCCACGTACCCGTCGTGTACGCCCACTCCCGCTCCCTGCGGCCCCGGCGCCCCGCCCGCGCGCCGGGCGACGTGGCGGACATCGTGGCGGGCATCCCCGCCGGAACGGACCTGCTCCTCCCCGCCGACGCCGACGGTCTCACCCGCGCCCTCTCCGCGTACGACCTCGACCTGCTGATCTGCAACGGCTTCTCCTGGCGGCTCCCCCGCGCGCTGCTGGACCTCCCCCGGCACGGCGCGCTCAACGTGCACACGTCGCTGCTGCCCCGCCACCGCGGGCCCCTCCCGCTGCACTGGGCGATCCGCGACGGCGACCCCGAGACCGGCGTGACCGTGCACCGCATGGCGGAGACCTTCGACACCGGCCCCGTCCTCGCCCGCCGGGGCGGCGTCACACTGGCCGACGAGATCGACCCCGACGCCCTCTTCCGCGAACTGGCCGAGGTGACACGGGAGTTGCTGAAGGACGCGGTGCCGCGCGCGCTCGCCGGTGACCCGGGGGAGCCGCAGGACGAGTCCGCCGCGAGCTACGCGGGATGGATGGAGCGGGAGTTCTCCCTCGTCGACTGGTCCGCTCCCCGGCTCCGTACGCACCACCAGGTCCGTACGTTCCGCTTCGGCGTGCCCGGACCGCCGGGCCCGGTCGCACGCGTCGGCGGGGAGTGGCGCGCCCTGCTGCGGACCCGTACGGAGCCGGGGGCCGGTGTCCGCGTCGAGTGCGGCGACGGGCCGCTGTGGATCGTCGAGTCCGTGCCGACGGAGCCGCCCGACCACTGGTGACCGGCGCCGCCACGGCTGCCCCGCCACCCGGCCGTGCCCGCCGTCACGGCTCCCGCCGCTGCTCCGTCCGCTCCAGCACCCGCGCCCGCAGACTCCGCGCACGGTCGTCCGGGAACGCGGCGAGCGCCCGCGCCACGTCACGCGCGGAGCCCGACAGTTCCGCGCGGCTGTCGTGGCGGTGCGAGCCGCCCGGCGGGTGCGCGGCGCGGTGCCGGTCGTCGCCACCGTCACCGCTGTCACCGGTCTTGCCGCCGGTACGGGCGTCGGCCGGGCTGTCGGTGCCGCTAACGGTGGCACTCCAGGCGCGGCGGGGGCAGTGTGGCGATCTCGCGCCGGAAGTAGGAGGCGAGGTCCTCCCCACCGGCGTAGAGCCCGCTCACGTACCGGACGTACCGCTCGACGGCCTCCGGGTCCACGTGCCGCACGGCTCCCACCAGGACGCCACGGCTGTCGTACAGCACCCGGTAGAGCGTGTCCCGGCCGACGGAGACCAGCTCGGGGAGCGGCGCGCCCGCCTCCCGGTCCGCCACGTCCGCGGGGGTGACGACCCGGATCCGGTCGCCGTGCTCCGCCCGCAGCGCGAGGAGGTGCAACTCCCATTGCAGATAAGCCGTCAGGGGCTCCCCGACCACGCGCACACGGTGGAACACCGTCCCGTGGAGCGCGTTCTCCCGTGCCGCCTGCCGGAGGCCCGGACGTTCCTTTTCCATGAGGCGGAGGGATTCCGCCCAATCACCTCGCGCCGTGGCGTCCCAGCTGGCGAAACCCGGTTCCTCGAAGGACTGTTGCCGTTCCAGTTTCCAGGAATCCCCGCCGGAGAGCAGCCGTCTCCGGAAGTCGGCGCGATAAGTGGGCAGATCGAGTTCTTCCCCTGTCGCGGATTCCAGGAGATCGCGGATTTCGACGTCACGCATCAGGGATGTCCTTCTTCGCCGAGCGCATCATCCTGCCGGGAATGACGACGAGTCTCTCGTCGTCGGCGATCACCACGCCCTCGGGCAGGCGGGACGCGTACGAAGTGGTGAGATCGCGTCCGATGACGGCGACGTCGCCGTTGTTCTGCTCCCAGATGTCCGGGCAGCCGTCCTGCCCTCCGGTGCACTGGAGTTCCCTCGCCGACTTCCCCAGTCGACGGGCGAATAACGCCGAGGAATCCGCTTCCCAACCCCGTACTGCCATCCCCCACACCTCTCCCGGTCGCTACGGAGTGTAGGTGATCCGTGTCACATGGTGCAACCGTGAGGATGTCATGTACGGGCACTACCGGGAGGTTGTCCGAAAAGCTCCGGGAGCGTCTCTTCGCGGTGGTGAACAAAGCGTCCGGAGAGGGGAATCCGCGGTTATCCCGTGGAAGGTCGCGGAATTGGCGGGCGGGCGCCGTACGCGCGAACCCGTCCGCACCGGCGCGCGCCCCCTGGCCGTTCCCGCGCTGCCCTGCGTCAGCGGAGGCGGGGCCGTGCCTGCGGGGCGCTGGGCACGCCGCGGGAGTACGCGTCCCCGCGCGGGCGCTGCTCCGGCACCCGGTGCAGCCCGTGCACGTACCGCACCTCCGGTACGGCCGCCCCGTCCACCTCGTGCGTCGCCCGCGCCCCGTCCGGGGTCCAGCCCGCGCGCGCGTAGAAGCGCCGGGCGCGGGTGTTGCCCTCCACGACCCACAGCAAGAGGCGCGCGTAGCCGACGCGTTCGGCGCGTCCGAGCACCGCGCCCATCAGCGCGAGCCCGGTGCCGGTGCCGACACGTTCCGGCAGCAGGTACAGCGCGTACAACTCGCCGTCCGCCGCGCCTCCGGGGGGCGGGCCGTCGTCCGGCCGGTACGGGCCCAGCGCCGCCCAGCCGGTGACGTGTCCGGCGTCGTCCTCCGCGACCAGGTTCGTGATCACGCCGCGCGTGCGCGCGAACAGCGCCCTGCGCCGCCCCGCGTCGCGGTCCGGTGACAGGGCGTCCAGATACGCCTGCGGCATCAGTCCCGCGTACGCGTACTGCCAGCTCCGTACGCGCAGTGTGGCCACGGCGTCGATGTCGTCCTCGGCCATCTCCCGTATCCGCATGCGCGCGATGTTCGCACTCCGCGCGCGCGGAGTGCGAACCGGTATCCGTACGGGCCCCGTCCGTACGGTTCCGGTGCCCTCCGCCGGGCCGCCCGGGGGCGGTGCGGGGCCGGTGCGGAGGTACGGTTCCCGGATGAGTGCACAGCGGACGGACCAGACCGACGGGCGGCGGGCGCGGTGAGCGGGGACACGACGGAAGAGGCGGCCCGGCGGCGTACGTTCGCGGTGATCAGCCACCCCGACGCGGGCAAGTCGACGCTCACGGAGGCGCTGGCGCTGCACGCGCACGCCATCACCTCGGCGGGCGCGGTGCACGGCAAGTCCGGGCGGCGCGGAGTGTCCTCCGACTGGATGGAGATGGAGCAGGCGCGCGGCATCTCGGTCACGTCCGCGGTGCTCCAGTTCCCGCACCGGGGGCAGGTGATGAACCTGCTGGACACCCCCGGCCACGCCGACTTCTCCGAGGACACGTACCGCGTGCTCGCCGCCGTCGACTGCGCGGTGATGCTCGTCGACGCCGCCAAGGGGCTGGAGGAGCAGACGCGCAAGCTGTTCGACGTCTGCCGCCACCGCGGCGTCCCAGTGATCACCTTCATCAACAAGTGGGACCGGCCGGGCCGGGACGCGCTGGAGCTGCTGGACGAGATCGAGAGCGAGTTCCGGCTCAAGCCCACCCCGGTGACCTGGCCCGTGGGCGGACCGGGCCACATGCGCGGCCTGGTCGACGTACGCGACCCCGACCGCATGCTGCGCTACACGCGGGCACCCGGCGGCGCCAAGGAGGCCGTCGAGGAGGTGCTCGACGCGGCCGAGGCGGAGCAGGCCGTCGGCGCCGACTGGGAGCAGGCGGTCGAGGAACTGTCGCTGCTGCGGGAGACCGGCGGCACGTACGACCCGGAGTCGTTCCTGGCGGGCAAGTCCACCCCCGTCTTCTTCGGCGCGGCGATCTCCAACATCGGCGTACGGCTGCTGCTGGACGCCGTCGTCGACATGGCCCCCGCGCCCGGACCGCGCCCGCTGGCCGACGGCGGGGAACGGCCGCTGGACGCGCCGTTCTCCGGGCTGGTGTTCAAGGTGCAGGCGAACATGGACCGTTCGCACCGCGACCGCATCGCGTTCGTGCGGGTCTGCTCGGGCGTCTTCGAGCGCGGCATGACGGTGACCCGGGCCGCGACCGGCAAGCCGTTCGCCACCAAGTACGCGCACAGCGTCTTCGGGCAGGACCGCTCGTCGCTGGAGACCGCCTACCCGGGGGACGTCGTCGGACTGGTCAACGCCGGTGCCCTGCGCGTCGGCGACACCCTCTACGCGGAGCGGAAGGCGGTCTTCCCGGGGATGCCGACGTTCGCGCCGGAGCACTTCTCCGTGGTGCGCCCGGTCGACATCGGGCGCACGAAGCAGTTCCGCCGGGGCATCGCGCAGCTGGACGAGGAGGGCGTGGTCCAGGTGCTGGTCTCGGACCGGCGCGGGGAGCAGGCGCCGGTGCTGGCGGCGGTGGGACCGATGCAGTTCGACGTGGTGCAGCACCGGATGGAGAACGAGTTCACCGCGCCCGTACGGCTCGAACCGCTCCCGTACTCCGCCGCGCGGGCGACGGACGCGGTGGGCGCCGAGCAGCTGAACAAGTCGCGGCTGGTGCACGGCGAGGCGATGCACCGCGCGCGCGACGGGGTGTGGCTGGGGCTGTTCCCGAGCAAGTGGCACATCAGCTCGTTCGAGCGGGAGTTCCCGGACAGTCCGCTGGAGGCACTGATCGCGGCCCACGAGTAGCACGCGGGCCGCGAGTGGCCGCCGGGCGGGGGCGCCGCCCGGGTGCGGCGCGCTGTCGCCTGTCGTGAGTACGGATCCGGGAGCGGCCGGAAACTCATCGCTCCGCGCGCGGTGAAATGGCCCCCTGTCCGCGTGCGAAGTCGTCCACCGCGCGCGCGGAGCGCGATTTCCCGCGGATACCCGACAGGGGGTGTCCGTTTCGGGGGTGACGATGGCGCCATGACGACCAGTTGGGCCGACTTCGCCTCGGCCGCACCCGCGCACGCCGCACTCGTACGGAAGCGCTTCGGCGCGCACCGGCACCACGTACTGGCCACCCTGCGCGCCGACGGCTCGCCACGCGTCACCGGCCTGGAGGCGGACATCAGCGGCGGCGAACTGTGGCTCGGCATGATGCCCGGCTCCCGCAAGGCGCTCGACCTGCGGCGCGATCCCCGTTTCGCGCTGCACGCCAACCCCGGCGCGGGTACGGAGATGGAGGACGGCGACGTGCGGGTCGCGGGCCGGGCCGTGGAGGTGACCGACCCGGGAACGCTGGCGCGCTACGCGGACGCGGCGCCGGAGGGGGAGCGCCCGGAGGTCTTCCACCTGTTCCGCGCGGATCTGACGGAGGTGGTGCGCACGTACCTCGTGCTCCCCGACATGTGCCTCGACGTCTGGCGGCCGGGCGCCCCCCTGCGGACCCTCCGGCGGGGGAACGACGACGCCCCCGCGCGCGAGGACCCGTGACGGGGGTGTGAGCGGCGGGCTCCGACGGGAGCACGCGCGTGCCGGGCGGCGGAAGGGGAACGGACCCGGCGGTGGCCGTCCCCCGGCGCTCTGCGAGTCTGGCCCCGTGCCCCGCACACCACCGAGCCGTACGCCCCCGGGCGGGCCGCCGGAGCCCGTCACCGCCGATCCCCCCGGTGCCGTCGCCAGCCCGCTGCTCACGCAGTCCTGGCTCGATCTCGCCTTCCTGCACTGGGCGGTGGCGCCCGAGGACGTCGTGGGACTGCTCCCGCCGGACGCGGTGCCCGACACGTTCGACGGCGCGACGTACGTGGGGCTGGTCGCGTTCCGCATGCACCGCGTGGGGTGGCTGCGGCTCCCCGGTGTGCCGTACCTCGGCACCTTCCCCGAGACCAACGTCCGCCTCTACTCGGTCGACGCCCACGGTCGGCGCGGTGTGGTCTTCCGCTCCCTGGACGCCTCGCGCCTGGTGCCGGTGCTGATGGGCCGGACCGGTTTCGGGCTGCCGTACGTGTGGTCGCGGATGTCCGTGCGCGACGCGGGCGACACCGTCACGTACGCCAGCTCCCGGCGTTGGCCGGGACCGCGCGGCGCGCACTGCCGGATCACGGTGTGCAAAGGGGAACGGATCGCGGAGCCGACGGAGTTGGAGCACTTCCTGACTGCGCGCTGGGGCATGCACAGCGCGTTCCTCGGCCGCTCCCTCTACCTGCCGAACGTCCACCCGCGCTGGCCCCTGCACCGTGCCGCACTGGTCCGGTGCGACGAGGACCTGGTCGCGGCCGCGGGACTGCCCGCGCCCTCGGGGGAGCCGGTGAGCGTGCTGTACTCGCCCGGCGTCCCGGTGCGCTTCGGCCGCCCCGCGCGCCCCGCGGGTATCCCGACGTCCTGAGCCCGTGGCGGCCGTTCCCGCCAGCAACGGCATATGCCAACCCGTCGGAGTCCGTCGTGGCCGTCCCCGAAGCGTGCAAGCGTGGTCGCCCGCGCACCGCGCACCGCGTACCGAACAGCGCGTACCGCACGGCGCACCGCTCACCGCACAGCGACGAAGGACGATGAGGACCACCCGATGACGCAATCCGAGGACACACCGCCGCGCACCTCCACGGGAGCCCTCGACGTCTCCGTGCCGCACTCCGCCCGGATCTGGAACTACTGGCTGGGCGGCAAGGACAACTACGAGGTGGACCGCGTCGCGGGGGAGGCGTACAAGCAGGTCTACCCCGATATCGAGTACATGGCCCGCGCCGCCCGGGACTTCCTCACCCGCGCCGTCGCCCACCTGGCGGGCGAGGTGGGCGTACGCCAGTTCCTCGACATCGGCACCGGCCTGCCCGCGGCGGACAACACCCACCAGGTCGCCCTGCGCAGCTCGCCGGACTGCCGCGTGGTCTACGTCGACAACGACCCCATGGTCCTCACCCACGCCCGCGCGATCCTCACCGACCCGACCGGGGCCGGCACCCCGCGCGTGACCTACGTCGACGCCGACGTGCACGCACCGGAGCACATCCTCGAAACGGCGCGCCGCCACCTCGACTTCGAGCAGCCCGTCGCCCTGATGCTGATGGGCATCCTCGGGCACGTCGACAGCTACGACGAGGCCCGTTCCATCGTCGCCCGCCTCCTCGAACCCCTGCCGTCCGGCAGCTATCTGGTGCTCTACGAGAGCACCGACGGCGACGCCGAACTGCGGGACGCCCAGCAGGGCTACGACGACGGCGGCTCGATCCCGTACCGCCTGCGGAGCGTCGAGCAGATGACGCGGTACTTCGACGGCCTCGACCTCGTCGAGCCGGGGATCGCGTCCTGCTCGCACTGGCGCGCGCCGATCGCGCCGCCACGGGAGGCGATGACCTTCGGGGGAGTGGGCCGCAAGCCCTGACCGGCGGACCGGCCGTCCGGGGCGGGTGGCCCGGTCCTCAGAGCAGCGTCAACTGCTGCGCGTGCACGCCCTCGTCGGGCGCGTCGTCGTCCGTACCGCCCCCGCCCCCGCCGCCCCGCCCCGGGTGCCCCGGCGGCAGCCGGTGCGCGCCGGGGGAGGCGGGCCCGATGCCGTACTCGGTGGCCAGCTCGTGCACCTGTCCGGTGACGCGCCGCTGGTACCACTTCGGGGCGTACGCGCCGTCCGCGTACAGCGCCTCGTAGTGCCGTACGAGCCCCGGGTGGTGGCGGCCGAGCCACCGCGTGTACCACTCGCGCGCCCCCGGCCGCAGGTGCAGCGTCAGCGGTGTGACGGAGGTGGCCCCGGCGGCGGCCACGGCCCGTACGGTCGCGCGCAGTTGGGCCGGGGAGTCGCTGAGGAACGGGAGGACCGGGGCCATCAGGACGCCGCACGGTATGCCGTGCTCCGCGAGCGTGCGGACGACGTCCAGACGGCGCTCGGGGGCGGGCGTGCCCGGTTCGACGGAGCGCCACAGCTCCTCGTCGGTGAAGCCGACGGAGACGGAGACGCCGACGTCCGCGACGGCCGCGGCGGAGCGCAGCAGGGCCAGGTCGCGCAGGATCAGCGTGCCCTTGGTGAGGATCGAGAACGGGTTGGCGTGGTCGCGCAGCGCGGTGAGGATGCCGGGCATCAACGAATACCGGCCTTCCGCCCGTTGGTAGCAGTCGACGTTCGTGCCCATCGCGATGTGCTCGCCCTGCCAGCGGCGCGCGCCGAGTTCGCGGCGGAGCAGGGCGGGCGCGTTCACCTTGACGACGATCTGTGAGTCGAAGCCCGCCCCGGTGTCCAGGTCGAGGTAGCGGTGGGTGTTGCGCGCGAAGCAGTAGACGCACGCGTGCGTGCAGCCCCGGTACGGGTTGACGGTCCATTCGAACGGCATCCGGGAGGCCCCCGGCACCCGGTTCACGATCGAGCGCGCGCGGACCTCGTGGAAGGTGACGCCCCGGAACTCGGGGGTGTCGAACGTACGGGTGACGACCTCACTGCCGAAGAGCGCGGCCGGGCCGTCGCCGTTCAGGTTGTCCCAGCGCATGCGGTCCTCCTTGGTGGTCCCGGGTGGTCCGGACGATGCCGTGAATAGAACACCTGTTCCCATGCTAGCGGTCAACCCGGATTTTGGCGGGGGCGGCGCGGGTGGTTGGCTGGGCCCGGGTCGCCGGGGGCGAGCGCGACCGGACACAGGCGACGACCACAGGAGGAGCGATGGGGCAGGTCGAGGCGGCCACCCAGCGGGAGATCAAGGCGAAGCCGGAGGACGTCTTCGGCGCCCTGGCCGACTACGCCGGGACCCGGGGGAAGGTGCTGCCGCAGCACTTCAGCGAGTACGAGGTGCGCGAGGGCGGCGACGGCGAGGGCACCCTCGTCCACTGGAAGCTCCAGGCGACGAGCAAGAGGGTGCGCGACTGCCTCCTCGACGTCACGGAACCGGCCGACGGCGAACTCGTCGAGAAGGACCGCAACTCCTCGATGGTCACCACCTGGCGCGTCACCCCGGGCGCGGAGGCGGGCGCGTCGCGCGTCACCGTGACGACGGTGTGGGACGGCGCGGGCGGCATCGGCGGCTTCTTCGAGAAGACCTTCGCGCCCAAGGGCCTCGCGCGCATCCACGACGAGGTCCTCGCCAACCTGGCGGCCGAGACGGAGAAGTAGACCGGGCGGGTCCGTACGGCCGCGTAGGCCGCTGTACGGACCCGAACGGGCCTGACACGCAACGGAGTCGGGCGCGGGTCGGGGAACGCCGGGCGGTGGTGCGCCGGTGCCCCCGACGCCGTCCGGGTACTCCCCCCGAGTAGTCGTACGCTCACCGGATCGGGTGGTCTTCGCGGGGTCGGGGCGTACGCCGGTCGCGTCCGCCCCCGTCGCGAAAGCCCCTGATGAGCGCCCGACAGGAGCCCGGGGCAACGGAGTTGGGGCGGCGGAAGCGCCCCCTCCGGTGGCCCTGTCGCGACTTGCTGCCCCTTGTGGCTTGGTGCGAGAAATATGCGCACTTGGCGACTCGGGGCAGGGAGTGAATGTGATGGGCGGGACCACGCTGGAGAGCGCCAGCGACCCGGCGTGGCCCGCGGCCGTCGAGGTCACCCTGGAGATCCCCGACTACGGGACGCCCGCGCGCCGTACGGCCGGTGGCGCGGGCGCGGACCTCGGTACGGGCGCGGGCGCGGGCTTCTTCGCCGACGGCGGGGACGTCGTGGGCGACACCCACGGACCGCACGGCACGGGCGACGGCCCCGGGGGCCCGGCGCTGCGCGGCGGCGCGGCCGTACCGCCGCCGCGCGAACCGGCCGAGGCGTCACCGGCCGGGCTCAGCCCGCGCCGCGTGCGGGTCGTCGTCTTCGTCCTCATGCTCGCGATGCTGCTCGCCGCGCTGGAGCAGACGATCGTCGCCACCGCGCTCCCCGAGATCGTCGGTGACCTGCACGGCCTGGACCGGATGTCCTGGGCCGTCACCTCGTACCTGCTCGCCGCCACCATCGGGCTGCCCGTCTACGGGAAGCTGGGCGACCTCTTCGGGCGCAAGGGCGTCTTCCTCTTCGCGATCGTCGTCTTCGTCATCGGCTCCGGACTGGCGGGCTGGTCGCGGTCGATGAGCGAGCTGATCGCGTTCCGCGCCGTGCAGGGCGTCGGCGCGGGCGGCCTGATGATCGGCGTCCAGGCGATCATCGCGGACATCGTCCCGCCCCGTGCGCGCGCCCGCTACATGGGCGTGGTCGGCGCCGCGTTCGGGCTCGCGTCGGTCGCGGGACCGCTGCTCGGCGGCTGGTTCACGGACGAGATGTCCTGGCGCTGGTGCTTCTACGTCAACGTGCCCTTCGGCCTCGTCACCCTCGTCGTCACCGCCGTCGTGCTCAAGCTCCCCGCCCCCGGCGGCCGTCCGCGCCTCGACGTGCTCGGCGCGCTGCTGCTCGCCGCGTTCTCCACCTGCCTGGTGCTGCTGACCAGTTGGGGCGGCACCGAGTACGACTGGGACGACCCGGTCGTCCTCGGCCTCGGCGCGGGGGCGGTCGCCAGCGGCGTGCTGTTCTTCGTCGCGGAGCACTTCGCGCGCGAACCGGTCATCCCGCTGCGGCTGTTCCGCGACTCCGTCTTCAACCTCACCGGGCTGATCGGCGCCGTCGTCGGCGTCGCCCTCTTCGGCGCCGCCAGCTACCTGCCGAGCTACCTCCAGATGGTCGACGGCGCCAGCGCCACCGAGTCGGGGCTGCTCATGCTCCCGATGATGGGCGGGCTCGTCGTTGCCTCCATGGTCTCCGGCCAACTCATCTCGCGCAGCGGCCGCTACCGCCTCTGGCCGATCCTCGGCTGCGCCCTGTCGGCTGCGGGCATGTGGCTGCTGTCCGGGCTGGAGGCGGACACCAGCCGCACCACGTACAGCGTCTGGATGGCGGTCCTCGGCCTCGGTGTCGGCTGCGTGCTGCCGGTGCTGATCCTCGCCGTGCAGAACTCCGTACCGGTCGCCGACCTCGGCACGGCCACCAGCGCCAACAACTACTTCCGCCAGATCGGCGGCAGCGTCGGCGCCGCCGTCTTCGGCACCCTCTTCACCCACCGCCTCGCGGATGCCCTCGCACGCGAACTGCCGCGCGACGCCCAGGAGTCGGGCGGCGCTGCGGGCGCGGAGCTGCCCGACCCGGAGGCGCTCACCCCGGCGCTGGTGCACGCGCTGCCGGACCCGCTGCGCGAGGCGTACGTGCTGGCGTACGCGGACGCGATGCCGCGCATCTTCCTGTACCTCGTGCCGGTGCTCGTCCTCGGGCTCCTGCTCGCCTTCCTGCTCAAGGAGAAACCACTGGTGTCCCAGACCACCCCCGTGCCCGAGGCCCGTTCCGGAGTCGACCCGCTCACGGCCCCGTACGGCGCCGGAGTGCCCGTCTGCGGCACCGTGCAGCACCACGACGGCACGACGGTGCCGCGCGCCGCGCTGACCCTCATCGACACCGGGGGACGGCAGGTCGGGCGCGGCGCGACGGGGGACGACGGCCGGTACGCGCTCGGTACGCCGGGCCCCGGGGCGTACGTCCTGATCGCCGCGGCGGGCGGGCACCAGCCGCAGGCCGTCAGCGTGACCGTCGCGGAACGCCCCGTCGAGCTGGACCTGGTGCTCGGCGGCGCGGGCCGTCTGGCGGGCTGCGTGCAGACCGCGGACGGTACGCCGGTGCGCGACGCGGCGGTGACCCTGACCGACGTGCGGGGCGAGGTCGTCGCCTCGACCCGCAGCGGGTCGGACGGCACGTACGTGCTCGGTGAACTCGTCGCGGGCGAGTACACGTTGGCGGCCAGCGCGCCCGCCTACCGCCCCTCGGCGCAGCCGGTGACCGTGCACGCCGCGCGGGAGACGCGGCTCGACGTCGAGCTGGCGGGCGGCGCGGTGCTGCGTGGCACCGTCCGCGCGCGCGGCGGCCGCCCGGTCGAGGACGCGCGGGTGACGCTGCTCGACGCTGCGGGCAACGTGGTGGACACCGCGACCACGGAGGCGGACGGCAACTTCCGCTTCGTGGACCTGTCCTCCGGCGAGTACACGGTGATCGCCGCGGGCTACCCGCCGGTCGCCACGGTGCTGCACATCGCGGGCGGCGGCCGTACGGAGCGGGACCTCCAACTCGGCCACGAGGACTGACCTCCCGGCCGCTCGCGCCGACCTCCGACCGGGTGCCGCCGGTGTCCGGCCGTGCCCCGTCAACCCCCCTCGCCCGGGGCGTCCGCAGCCTGCCGCGGACGCCCCGGGCACACGTCTGCCTCCCCGCCCGCCACGCCGTCCGCCCCGCGTGCGCCCCTCTCCGCGCGCCCCCCAGCGGGCCGCCGACCTCGGCCGTACCCCGGTCCGTACGTGCCGCCGCCGGTTCTCCTGGGGCGCAGGGGGCGCACGGGGCGCTCCGGCGCACCACCTCTTCGGGCGATGCCCCACGTACCGCGGCGCGTCGCCGTACGGTGGACCCTCATCGCGGGTGGGGAGAACCGCGCCTCGTGACTCCTGCCTCCCGGCTCCGAACGGGGGGCCCTCCGGAGAGGTTTCGATGGAACGCGCACGCGCAGGACAGCACGCACAGGACAGGACGGACCCGACCGCCGACGAACCCGGGCGGTTACCGCTCGCCGTCGCCGTGATCGACGGGGAGGGACGCGTCTCCCACTGGAGCACCGGGGCGCGCAGACTCTTCGGCGTGACCCGCGAGGACGCGGTCGGGGCGCCCGCGGACGAACTGATGCCGGTCTCGGGGGCGTTCGGGGCACTCTCGTACGCCGTGGCGGGGCGGGCCCACGTCAGCGAGCCGGGCAGCGGGTCCGGCGACGTGCTGTGGTGGGCGTACCCGCTGGTCGGGAAGGGGCCCGAGCGGATACTCGTCCTCGCGGCGGACACGGCGCGGCTGCGGACGCGCGCGGGCGGCGCGAGACCCGACGGAACGGACGCGGACGAGGGCCCGGTCACGGGAGGGAGCACGGGCGGCGGGGACGCCGCCGGGCACGAGCGGGTCGCCCCCGGCTTCGCGCTGCACACCGACTTCCCCGACTCGGCCGCGCTGGCCGCCCGCCTCCCCGAGATCCTGCCCAGCATGAGCACGCGCGACAGCGCGCGCATCGCGGCACAGGTACTCGAACTCGGCTACCCCGTACTGGACATCAGCCGCCACGAACGCGTCCCCCTCACCCCCGACTGGGGCGTTCCCCGCCGCGTCGAACGCCGCGCCCGGCAGCGACGCGCCGTCGCGCCCGCGGCGACCGAAGCGGCCGGGAGCGAGCTCGCCGGGACCGGGACCGCCCGGACCGAATCCGCCTCCGCGCGCGCGGCGGAGGAGAAACCGGTGTCCGACCTCGAACACGCCGCCGTACGCGAGCGCCTGGAGTTCCTCAACGAGGTCAGCGGAGCCATCGGCACCTCCCTCGACCTGGCGCGCACCATCGAGGAGGTCAGCCGGGCCGTGGTGCCGCGCTTCACCGACGTCGCGGGCACGTACCTGCGCGAACAGGTCGTCGCGGGCGAGGGCTTCCCGGACGGCCCGCCCGACACCACCACCCCGTGGCACCGGGTGGCGCTGGAGCACATGGACGAGCCGGGCCGCTGGGACGACGTCGTGCCGGTGGGCGAGTCGATGCCGTTCCCCGCGCACACGCCGTTCTTCCGGTGCATGACCACCGGCGAGCCCGTCCTCGTGCCGCGCATCAGCGAGGAGGCGGGCCACGCCATCGCCGCGCAGTTCGAGAAGCGCGACATCAGCCCGCTGATCACCCACCGTTCGATGCTCGTCGTGCCCCTCAAGGCGCGGAACGTGGTGCTGGGCTTCATGATCCTGCTGCGCCACCGGGAACGCGCCGAGTTCAACGACATGGACCGCGTCACCGGCGCCGAACTCGCCGCCCGCGCCGGGCTCGTGCTCGACAACGCCCGTATGTACACGCACCAGGAGCACGTGGCCGAGACGCTCCAGGACAGCATGCTGCCGCGGGTCGCGCCCCGCACGCCGGGCTGTGACACCGCCACCCGCTACCTGCCGGGCACGTGGCTGGGCCGGGTCGGCGGCGACTGGTTCGACACCGTCAAGCTGCCCGGTTCCCGTACGGCACTCGTGGTCGGCGACGTGATGGGCCACGGCCTGAACTCGGCGGCCATGATGGGCCAGTTGCGTACGGCCGTGCAGACGATGGCCGTACTCGAACTGCCGCCCGCGCAGCTGCTCCGCAATCTCGACGACCTCGCCCAACGCCTCGGCGACGGCTACCTCGCCACCTGCCTGTACGCCGTCTACGACCCCGTCGCCAACGAGCTGCGCATCGCCAACGCCGGTCACGTGCCGCCCGTGCTCGTCCGCGCCGAGTGCGGCACCGGTGAGCTGCTGGACCTGCCCACGGGGGTGCCGATCGGGGTCGGCTCGGTGCCGTTCGAGACGGTGACCGTACCCGTGGCGCCGGGCGACCGGCTCGTGCTGTGCACCGACGGGCTGGTCGAGATGCGCGGCGCCGACATCGCGGAGGGGCTCGCCGCGCTCTGCGAGTCCGCGGCGCACCCGGCCGCCTCCATGGACGACGCCTGCGACACGATCATCCGCGAGCTGGCCCGCCGTACGTCCACGCCGCTGGACGGCCGCAAGGACGACGTGGCGCTGCTGATGGCCCGGCTGAACGGCATCGGGGAACAGGACGTCGCCACCTGGTCGTTCGACGCGCGGCCCCGCGAGGTGCGCGGCGCCCGCGCCCGTACGCGCGCGCAGCTCACCCGGTGGGCGCTGCCGGAGGAGGCGGTGGACACCACGGAGCTGCTGGTCAGCGAGCTGGTGACGAACGCCGTACGGCACGCGCGGGGGGACCGCGTCCAGGTGCGGCTGGTGCGTTCGGCGTCGCTCCAGTGCGAGGTGTCCGACGAGGACCACGCCCCGCCGGTGCTGCGGGAGTCCGGCGGCGAGGACGACGCCGAGGGTGGTGGGCCGGGCCGCGGGCTGCGGGTGGTGGCGCGGCTCGCACGGGAGTGGGGGACGAGCCGTACGCCGGACGGCAAGACGGTCTGGTTCGAACAGGCGCTCCCGACTGGGTGAGCGCGGGGGCGGGTATGTAGACGTACACACGTTCCGCGTACGCCGACAGACGGGAGACCCGTATGCACCCGAACCCGGTGAACGACCCGAACCTCTCGGAGGACGACCCGGTGCTCAGCCTCGCCAGCCGCGCGGGGCAGACGCCGAACGCCCTGGCGTGGGAGAACTTCTGGCGGGACGCGCCGCCGGAGGAGCACACGGTGTTCTGGGACGCGCCGCAGGAACGCACCGGCGCCGTCCATCTGCCGCTCCTCGCGCCGTACTTCGGCGGCGGGCGCCCGGTGGTGGACGTCGGGTGCGGGAACGGTTCGGTGACGCGCTTCCTCGCCGGTCACTACGGGCGGGTGATCGGCGTGGACGTGTCGGCGGAGGCCGTGTCGCGGGCGCGCGACGCGGCCAGCGGCGACGAGGGCGCGGGCACCGCGCTGGCGTTCCGGCAGCTGGACGCGACGGACATCGAGGCGGTGGGCGGGCTCCGTACGGAACTGGCGGGAGACGCCGACGTGTACGTACGCGGGGTGCTGCACCAGTGCTCGCCGGGCGACCGCCCGCGTCTCGCGGCGTCGGTGGCGGCGCTGGTGGGGGAGCGGGGACGGGTCTTCGTGGTGGAGCCCGCGGCGGAGGGCGGCGCGGCGCTGACCGCGCTGAGCCAGCGCGCGGAGGGACCGCCGTCGGCGCTCGCGGCCGTCCTCGCGCACGGCATACGGCCGATGGAGATGCCGGACGAGTCGCTGCCCGCGCTGTTCGGCACGGCCGGTCTGGACGTCCTGGCGCGGGGTGCCGTGCCGCTCGCCCTGACGGTCGTCGGACCGGACGGGGAGTCGGCCGAAGTCGCGTCGAACTGGCTGGTCGCGGGGCGGAACGGGTGACCGCGAGTGGTCTGGACCACGGGAGTTTTCCACAGGGGTTTTGCCGTGATTGGTGACCGCGTAACGTGACGCGACATGAGCAAGATCCTGATCTCCGCGGACATGGAGGGCGCCACGGGTGTCACCTGGCCCGCCGACGTGCTGCCAGGGACACCGCAGTGGGAGCGCTGCCGCCCGATGTTCACCTCCGACGTCAACGCGGCGATCGTCGGCTTCCTCGCCGGAGGGGCCGACGAGGTGCTGGTCAACGAGGCGCACTGGTCCATGCGCAACCTGCTGCTGGAGCAGTTGGACGACCGGGCGCAGATGCTGACCGGGCGGCACAAGTCGTTGAGCATGGTCGAGGGCGTGCAGCACGGCGACGTGGACGGCATCGCCTTCGTGGGTTACCACACGGGGGCGGGCAGCGAGGGCGTCCTCGCCCACACCTATCTGGCCAACTCCCTGACGGGCGTGTGGGTGGATGGCGTGCGCGCCAGCGAGGGCCTGCTCAACTCCCTGGTCGTCGCGGAGTACGGGGTGCCGGTGGTGCTCGTCACCGGTGACGACCTCGCGTGCGAGGACGCCAAGGGGTACGCGCCCGCGGCCCGTACGGTCGCCGTCAAGGACCACGTCTCGCGGTACGCGGCGGTGTGCCGCACCCCCGCCCGTACCGCCCGGGACATCACCGCGGCCGCCCGCGACGCCGCCGCGCTCGCGGTGCGGCACGAGCCGGTGGCGCGCGGACCGCACGAGGTGGAGATCGAGTTCGACGCCGAGCACCTGGTGGGCGCGGCCACCGTGGTGCCCGGGGTGGAGCGCACCGGCGAGCGCCGCGTGGCGTACACCTCTCCGACGATGTACGAAGGCATCCGGTGCTTCAAGGCGGTCACGACCGTCGTCTCGTCCGCGGTGGAGGAGCAGTATGGCTGACGCGCACATCGACCGGCAGGCCCTGGACGAGGTCGTCACCTTCACCTCGGACCTGATCCGCATGGACACCACCAACAAGGGCGGTGGCGACGGCGTCGAGCGGCAGGCCGCCGAGTACGTCGCGGAGCGCCTCGCCGACGTCGGCCTGGAGCCGACCCTGCTGGAGAAGGCACCGGACCGTACGAACGTGGTGGCGCGCGTCGAGGGCACCGACCCGTCGGCGCCCGCGCTGCTGCTGCACGGCCACCTCGACGTGGTGCCCGCCGAGCCCGCCGACTGGACCGTGCACCCCTTCTCCGGGGAGATCCGCGACGGCGTCGTCTGGGGCCGAGGCGCCATCGACATGAAGAACGCCGACGCGATGGCGCTGGCCGTCGTACGCGCGTGGGCGCGGGCGGGCGTCCGACCCCGCCGGGACGTCGTGCTGGCCTTCACAGCCGACGAGGAGGACAGCGCCGCGTACGGCTCGGGCTTCCTCACCGAGCGGCACCCCGAGCTGTTCGAGGGCTGCACCGAGGGGATCAGCGAGTCCGGCGCGTTCACCTTCCACGCGGACGGCGGCCTCCGCCTCTACCCCGTCGCCGCGGGTGAACGCGGCACGGGCTGGCTGAAGCTGACGGCCACGGGCCGCGCGGGCCACGGATCGAAGGTCAACCGCGCGAACGCCGTCAGCAGGCTCGCCGCCGCCGTCACCCGGATCGGCGAGCACGAGTGGCCGGTCCGGCTCACCCCGACCGTACGGGCCGCGCTGACGGAGCTGGCCCGGCTGCACGGCCTGGACGGGCCGGGGCCGGACGCCACGGACGCGGACGTGGACGGCCTGCTGACGAAACTCGGTCCCGCCGCGAAGCTCGTCGAGCCGACCGTGCGCAACAGCTCCAACCCGACGATCCTGGAGGCGGGTTACAAGCTCAACGTCATCCCGGGCAGCGCCACGGGCTACGTGGACGGCCGGATGCTGCCGGGCGCCGAGGACGAGTTCCGGGCCACGCTGGACGAGCTGACCGGGCCCGACGTCGACTGGGAGTTCCACCACCGGGAGGTGCCGCTCCAGGCACCCGTGGACTCCCCGACGTTCGCGACGCTGTGCGAGTCGCTGGAGCACTTCGACCCGGGCGCGCACGCCGTGCCGTACTGCATGTCGGGCGGCACCGACGCCAAGCAGTTCTCCCGGCTGGGCATCGAGGGGTACGGCTTCACGCCTCTGCGGCTCCCGCCCGGCTTCGACTACCAGGCGTTGTTCCACGGCGTGGACGAACGGGTGCCGGTGGACGCCCTGCACTTCGGCGTGCGCGTGCTCGACCGGGCGCTGCTCGCGCTGTAGCCGGAGGCGGGGCGGCCGCCGCCCGGCCACGTGCCCCGCCTCCGCCACCCGGCACCGTCCGCCTCCGCCCCCAGACCCTGCCCCCGTGACCCGCTCCCGTACCGCCGGGGACGGCACCGACCCCGCCCCGCCCGCACCAGACACCCCTGGAGACTGACTGCACATGGCGACCACCCGTGCTGAGACCGGCCAGGCCCCGTACGGCAGTTGGCCGTCCCCGATCGACGCGGCACTCGTGGCCGCGCGGGACGGCCGCCCCGAGTTCCTCGACGCGGTCGGCGACGAAGTGTGGTGGACGGAGCCCCGCCCGGAGGAGGGCGGGCGGCGCGCCCTGATGCGCCTCGGCGCGGATCGCTCCGCCCCGGCGGAGTCGGTGCTGCCGCCACCGTGGAACGTGCGCAACCGCTACATCGAGTACGGCGGCACCCCCTGGGCGGGCGCACCGCGCGCCGAGGGCGGCCCGCTCGTGGTGTTCACCCACTTCGACGACCAGCGGCTGTACGCCTTCGCCCCCGACGACCCGGCGACCCCGCCCTGGCCGCTCACCCCCGTCTCCGCCGTCGGCGGCGGCCTCCGCTGGTGCGACCCGGTGCTGCGCCCGTCGCTCGGCGTGGTGGTCTGCGTGCTGGAGGAGTTCACCGGCGAGGGCCAGACCGACCTCCGGCGGCTGCCCGTCTCCGTCCCGCTCGACGGCTCCGCCGCCGAAGACCGCACCCGCGTCGTCGAACTCACCGGCGCCACTCACCGGTTCGTCACCGGCCCGCGCTTCTCCCCGGACGGACGGCAGGCCGCCTGGCTCGCCTGGGACCACCCGTCGATGCCCTGGGACGGTTCCCTGCTCCGGCTCGCCCGGGTCACCGCGGACGGCGCGTTCACCGACGTCCGCACGGTCGCGGGCGGCCCCGACGAGTCCGTGGCGCAGGTCGAGTGGGCGGCCGACGGCTCGCTGCTGTTCGCCACGGACCGTACGGGCTGGTGGAACGTGCACCGGCTGGACCCGGCGAGCGGCGAGCCGGTCAACCTCTGCCCGCGTGGGGAGGAGTTCGCCGGGGGCCTGTGGAAGGTCGGCCAGCGCTGGTTCGCGCCCCTGCCCAGCGGACTGGTCGCCGTCGTCCACGGGCTCGGAGAGATGGTGCTCGGCATCCTCGACCCGGCCACCGGCGAGCTGGTGGACGCCGCCGGGCCGTGGACCGAGTGGGCGCCCGCGCTGGGCGTGTGCGGCACGCGGGTCACGGGGGTCGCGACCGGTACCCGCAGCGCGTTCGAGGTAGTGGAGCTGGACACCGGGACCGGGCACACCCGCGTCGTCGGCGCCGCCCACCGGGACCCGGTGGACCCGGCGTACTACCCGGAGCCGCAGATCCGCACCTTCTCCGGCCCCGGCGGCCGTGACGTCCACGCGCACGTGTACCCGCCGCACCACCCCGACCTCACCGCCCCCGAGGGCACCCTCCCGCCGTACGTGGTGTGGGTGCACGGCGGGCCCAACAGCCGGGCGCCGCTGGTCCTGGACCTGGAGATCGCGTACTTCACCTCGCGGGGCATCGGCGTCGCGGAGGTCAACTACGGCGGCTCGACGGGCTACGGCCGGGAGTACCGCAACCGGCTGCGCGAGCAGTGGGGCGTGGTGGACGTCGACGACTGCGCCGCGGTCGCGCTCGCGCTGGCCGACGAGGGCGTCGCGGACCGCTCCCGGCTCGCGATCCGCGGCGGCAGCGCCGGTGGTTGGACGGGCGCGGCCTCGATCACCTCGCCCGCCGCCGAGGGCGTCTACGCCTGCGCCACCATCCTCTACCCGATCCTCGACCTGGAGGGCTGGGCGGAGGGCGAGACCCACGACTTCGAGTCGCAGTACCTGGAGTCGCTGATCGGGCCGCTCGCCGACACCCGCGCGCGCTACCGCGACCGTTCCCCGTCCCGGCGCGCGGACCGGGTCGACGCCCCGTTCCTGCTGATGGCGGGGCTGGACGACGTGATCTGCCCGCCCGTGCAGTGCGACCGCTTCGTGGCGGAGGTACGGGAGCGGGCGGCGGGAGCGGCGGTCGGCCACGCGTACCTCACGTTCGAGGGCGAGGGGCACGGCTTCCGGCGGGCGGACACCATCATCCGCGCGGTCGAGTCCGAACTGGCCCTCTACATCGACACGTTCGGGCTGGACCGGGACGACGTGCCCCCGCTGGAGCTGCACGGGTGACCGGGCCGGAGCGGGGACAGGGGTAGGGGCGGCGCCAGGCCCCGGAGCCCGCCGGGGAGGCACCCGGTGCCGTCGCGCCGCGCGGTGAGCCGGGACCCGCGGTCTCCGACCCGAGGGAACTGCTCGCGGCCCAGCTGGAGTTCCACCGGGACACGCTGCTGTGGAAGCTGTCCGGACTGTCCGAGGCCCAGCTGCGGACGAGCGGACTGCCCTCCGGCTGGACGCCCCTGGAGCTGCTGTGGCACCTGCTCCATGTCGAACGGCGCTGGCTCTGCTGGGGTTTCCGGGCGGAGCCCGTGCCCGACCCGTGGGCGGACGACGGCCCGGACGGCCGCTGGCGGGTGCCCGACGGCATGACCACCGAGGCGGTCCTCGTCCGCTTCCGGGAGCAGCGGGAGCGTTCACGCGCGATCGTCGCGGGCGCCCCGCTGGCGGAACGGGCCGCGGTCGGCGGCCGGTTCGCCACCCCGGCGGAGGCCCCCACGCTGGGCTGGGTGCTGTGCCATCTGCTCCAGGAGTACGCGCGCCACGTCGGCCAGCTGGACGTCGTACGGGAGCTGGCCGACGGCGCGGTCGGGGAGTGAACGGCCGGTCCCGGGCGGGCGCCTACCGGGCGGGCGCCTACCGGGCGGGAGCCGGGCGAGGCGGCGGCGTCCGGCGGCCGCGTCAGGTGTAGACGCTCCCGACGAACGAGGCGATCTGGCTGTCGGACAGATGGTGCGCGAGGTCCGCCTCGCTGATCATGCCGACGAGCCGCTTGTCCTCGATCACCGGAAGCCGCCGGATCTGGTGCGTCCGCATCTCCTCCAGCACCTCGTCGATCCCGGCGTCGGCGTCGATCCAGCGCGGCGTGCCCCGTACCAGGTCGCCCGTGGTCATCCGGGACGGGTCCTGACCGTGCGAGACGCAGCCGATCACGATGTCGCGGTCGGTGAGGATGCCGCACATCCGCCCGTCGGCGTCGCTGACGGGGAGCGCCCCCACGTCCAGCCGCCGCATCAGCTGCGCGGCGCGGTCCAGGGTCTCGGTCGCGGGAATCGACTGCGCACCGGGGTGCATGATGTCTGCGGCGGTCGTCATGGCGCGTCTCCTCGGATGCTCGGGCCCCGGCGTTCCGGGGCCTCGGTCGGGGACTGCTCAGGGAGCCCTACGGGCACGGGCGGTACGGGTCCGGAGGCCCGCCGGTCGTCGGCCGTGCGTCAGTCCATCGTCGCGCGACGGGCGCGAGCCGCAACCACGGAGACGTTTCCGCACGTCGGGCCGGGTGCGCCCGCCGACCACCGACCACCGCAGGCCGACCACCGCCCACCGACCACCGCGCCCCGCGCGCCGCTCCCGCCCATCGCGCCCTCCCGGGCTCAGAGCCCCGCCACGTCCGCCAGCGTCCGGGCCTGCGCCATCATCACGACACTGCGTGCCAGGTCCTCGTCCTCCACGACGGACCACAGCAGGTACTCGACGTGCCGGGCCACGGCCCAGGCGCGTACCCGCCAGGCGTCCTCCCCGAGCCGCTCCGCGACCAGCGCCGTCCGGTGCGCGAGCACCGCCCGCGGATCGGGCCGCGCGAACGGGTCGTCGACCTGCTCGACCAGCGGCCACGGGTCGAAGGCCGGATCGCCGGTGATCGGCTTGGGGTCGATCGCCAGCCACGGGCGGCGCCGCGCCGCGAGCACGTTGCCGGGGTTGAAGTCGCCGTGCAGCAGCACCTCCCGCGCGGCGGAGCCGGGCAGTTCGCGCAGCAGCCGCGCGCCCAGCCGGAACAGTCCCGTGTCGATGCCGTCCGGCCACCGCCGCGCGGCCCGCTCCTCCGCGAGGTCCGCCCACGCGAGGGTGACGTCGGTGAGCGGCGCGTACCCGGCTCCGGCGGGGACCGGTACGGACCACAGCTCGCGCAGTACGTCGGTGGCGGCCGTCAGCCGCTCGTCGGCCGGGAGACCGTGGGCGCGGCCCAACTCGGTGCCGGGGTCGCAGCGTTCCAGCAGGAGCGCGTACGTGGTGGGGTCCGCCTCGTACACGCGCGCCGCGCCGCGCCCCGCCCAGAGCCGCAGCGCGTCCGCCTCGCCCACGGCCTCGGGGTGCGGCCAGGTCACCTTCAGTACGGCGGGCGCGGTGCCGCCCCGCCCCGGGCCCCCGGCGTCGTCCGGCCGCCAGGCGGGCGCCGCCCACGAGCAGCTGCCGCCGTGGAACGGCGTGCCCAGCCGCAGCCCCCAGCGTTCCCGCAACTCCTCGATCGTGGCGGGCAGTCGGGCCAGCCAGGCACGTCCGGCGTCGTGCCGCCCCATCGCGGCGACCACGGGCAGGGACGCGGGGACGCGCCCGCCCCACCGTGGGTCCGCCCCGTCGGGGACCGGCGCCCCGGCGGGCGAGGGCGCCCCGTCGGACGTGGTGGGCGCGGGTGACCGGGACGGTACGGGCGGCATGTCACGCATCCTCGCAGCCCCGACACGTACGCCACCGCGCCGGTCGGCGGAGAATGTCCCCATGTCACGCCGACTCGTACTCCTCGACGCACCCTCCAACCTCGGCCTCCGCCCGCCCGCCCCCGGCACCGTGCCCGGCTGCGCCAAGCTGGCCGGCGCCCTGCGCGACCAGGGGCTGGCCCGGCGCCTCGGCGCGACCGAGGGCGGTGTGGTCGTGCCGCCCCGCTACGACCGCGGCGCCTGGCGGCCCGGCGACGGCGTGTTCCACGCGGCGGAACTCGCCGCGTACAGCCGCCGCCTGGCCGACCGCGTCGAGCGCCACGTACGGGACGGTGACTTCCCCGTGGTCCTCGGCGGCGACTGCTCCATCGTGCTCGGCTCGTCGCTCGCGCTGCGCCGCGTCGGCCGCTACGGACTGGCCTACCTGGACGGCCACGACGACTTCCGCCACCCGGGCAACGCGCCCGGCGGCGTCGGCGCCGCCGGGGGCGAGGACGTGGCCCTGGTGACCGGCCGCGGCCAGGCCGACCTGACGGACCTGGAGGGGTTGCGGCCGTACGTACGCGACGAGGACGTCGCGCTCCTCGGCCTGCGCGACGCGGAGAACGAACCGGACAACTGCTTCGAGGAACTCGCCCGACTCGACATCCACCACGCCCCCGTCGCGACCGTTCGGGCGCGCGGCCCCGAGGAGACCGCCCGCGCCGCGCTCCAGCGCGTCGCCGCCCCCGAACTGGAGGGATTCTGGCTGCACATGGACGCCGACGTGCTCGACCCCGGTGTGCTTCCCGCCGTGGACAGCGACGAGCCGGGCGGGCTGGGTGTCGAGGAAGTACGGGCCCTGCTGCGGCCGTTGGCGGCGTCACCGCGGTGCGCGGGGTTCCAGCTGACGATCTACGACCCGGACCGCGACCCGGACGGCGACGGCGCGGCGCTCCTCGCGGACCTGCTGGAGTCGGTCCTCGCGGAGTGAACGGCGGGGTGAACGGCGGAGTGCGCGGCGCGGGGAACGACGGCGCGTACGGGCGGTCCCCGCGCAGCGCACGGGACCCACGCACCGCACGGCCCCCGCGCACCGTACGGGACCCGCGCCGCGCGGCCCCGTACGCCCGGCTCACGACTTGACCAAAGGGAGGGAGAAGCAACGTCCAGGGCTTGCCTGGAAGGGCTGTTCAACCCGCGGCCGAACGTGTTCCATGGTCATCCGGGGGTCCCGCACGGGCGGCGGCCCGTGGGAGAGAGCGAGGCCGCCGTGGGCCGCACGACCGTTCGCAGCAGCAGTCTGACCCTGCCCGTGGCGCCCGTCGGACCGGAGAACCCGCTGCCGCCGCTGTTCCCCCTCGACGAGGCGCACACCCTGGAGGAGGGCGAACGGGCCGCGCTCCCCTCGTCGATGGCGCGCCAGGTGGGGTACGAACCGCTGCGTTCCGTGCTGCCGACCCGCGTCCTCGACGGTTACGGGCGTGACCGCTCGCCGTGCGCCGTCGGCACCCTCGTGATCGAGAGCGACCGGCTGCGGGCCACCGTGCTGCCGGGCTTCGGCGGCCGCGTGTACTCCCTCCACCACAAGCCCACCGGCCGGGAGTTGCTGTACGCGAACCCGGTGTTCCAGCCCGCGGACTTCGCGTTGAACGGTGCCTGGTTCTCCGGCGGCATCGAGTGGAACATCGGCGCCACCGGCCACACCACGTTCTCCTGCGCGCCCGTGCACGCGGCGGTCGTCCCCGCGCCGGACGGCGGGGAGATGCTGCGGCTGTGGGAGTGGGAGCGGCTGCGCGACACCCCGTTCCAGGTCGACCTGTGGCTGCCGGAGGGCTCCGACTTCCTCCACGTCGGGGCCCGCATCCGCAATCCCCACGACCGCACGGTGCCCGTCTACTGGTGGTCGAACATCGCCGTCCCCGAGGACGAGCGCACCCGGGTGCTGGTGCCCGCCGAGGAGACCTGGCACTTCGGGTACGAGCGCAGCCTCCGCCGTATCCCCGTGCCGCACTGGCGGGACGCGGACCGCAGCTATCCGCTGCGCAGCGAGTTCCCCGCCGACTTCTTCTACGAGGTGCCCACCGAGGCCCGCAAGTGGATCGCGTCGCTCGACGGGGACGGCCGGGGCCTCGTCCAGACCTCCACCGATCTGCTGCGCGGCCGGAAGCTGTTCGTGTGGGGGCACGGTCCCGGCGGCCGCCGCTGGCAGCGGTGGCTGACCGAGCCGGGCACGCCCGGCTACGCCGAGATCCAGGCGGGGCTGGCGCGCACGCAGCTGGAGCACGTACCGCTGGAGGCGGGGGACGAGTTCGCGTGGCTGGAGGCGTACGGCCCGCTGGACGCCGACGCGGCCACCGTACACGGCGACGACTGGGGCGCCGCACGCGCCGAGGTGGAGGAACGCCTGGAGGCGGCGCTGCCCCGGGTGGACGTGGAGGCGGCGTACGCCGCGTGGCGCCCGTACGCCGACACCGACCCCGCCGGGCCGCTGCTCGCCACCGGCTCCGGCTGGGGCGCGCTGGAGGTGGCGCGCGGCGGGCACCGGCTGCCGGGCACCCCGTTCCCCGCGGAGCTGCTGGGGGAGGAGCAGCAGCCGTGGCTCCAGCTGCTGGAGACGGGGCGGCTGCCCGGCGAGGTACGGGCCGCGCCGGGGCGCGGGAGCCCGGACGGCGACCCGGACGCGCCGGAGCGGGACGGTACGCCGCCCGGCGCGACGCTGGTCTCGGCGGCCTGGCGCGACCAGCTGGAGTGCGCGCCGTCGGGGCCGGTGACCGACTACCACCTGGGCATCGCGCAGTGGCACGCCGGTGACCACGCGCAGGCGGTACGCAGCTGGGAGCGTTCCTGCGCCGCCGCCGAGTCCCCGTGGGCGCTGCGCTGCCTCGCGGTGGCCGACGCGTACGACGCGGCGGCGGGACTGCACCCGCAGCGCGCGGCCGACCGCTTCCTGGCGGCGGTGGCGCTCGTCGCCGACGGGCCCGCGCTGGCCGCGCTGGTCCGCGAGGCGGTCCCCGTGCTGCTCGCCGCGGACCGGCCCGCCGATGCCCGCGCGGTCCTCGACCGGCTGCCGGACGAGGAGCGGGCACGCGGGCGCTGCCGCCTGCTGCACGCCCGTGTGCTGGTCGCCGAGGGCGACGTGGCGGGGGCGCGGGCGGTCTTCACGGAGGGCGGCGGCTTCGAGGTCGACGACCTGCGGGAGGGCGACGAGGTCCTCAACGAGACGTGGAAGGCGATCACGGACGATCCGATACCGGATCGGTACGAGTTCCGGATGCGCCCCGCCCAGGGGCCGTCCGGCACGTAGCGGGTCCGGACTCGGGCCGAACCCCGGGCCCGGGTCCGGCCCGTTCGGCCTCCGCCGTCCGGGCCGGGCGGCGTACGGTCCGTACGGGCGTCCCTGCCCGGTGCCGCGTCGCGCGGTGCCGGGCAGGCCCGTTCTCCCGGGGCGGTACGGGTCCGGGAGCCCCGGCCGGGGACGGGGTGAGGTGTGCCGTGATGCCCTGACCTGGGCACGGCTGCCCGGACCGGGACGCGCACTCGGATAAACCTCGGACTTGCGCCGCAGACGCCAAACGGGCAACGGAATGCGCCAAACGGGCAGTGGTTCACATCGCCCCGTGGCCCGTTTCCCTTGGTGTGGCGGCTTTTCCGGCCGTCGGGAAGTGGTCACAAGCGGGCACGATCCCGTGTGCTTCAAGCCTGGCAGCTGTGACCTGTCACATGTACAACTCTTCACACGGCCCGAACGGGCACCACGACGCCCGAACGGAAAGGAGGCGTAGCCTCATGAGCGCGGAAGAGCGACAGCGGGAGATCGTCGGAGCGGCCCGTCGCAGCGGTTCCGTGGATGTCGCGGAGCTCGCCGCCGAGCTGGGTGTCGCACGGGAAACGGTCCGCCGTGACCTGCGGGTGCTCGAATCGCACGGTCTGCTCCGGCGCACGCACGGCGGCGCCTACCCGGTGGAGAGCGCGGGGTTCGAGACCACCCTCGCGTTCCGCACCACCATGCACGTGCCGGAGAAGCGCCGTATCGCCGCCGCGGCGGCCGAACTGCTGGGCGAGGCCGAGACGGTCTTCGTCGACGAGGGCTTCACCCCGCAGCTCATCGCCGAGGCCCTGCCGCGCGACCGGCACCTCACCGTGGTCACCGCCTCCCTCGCGGCGGCGGGCGCGCTCGCCGAACACGACGGCTTCACCGTGCTGTTGCTCGGTGGCCGGGTGCGCGGCGGGACGCTGGCCACGGTCGACCACTGGACCACGAAGATGCTCTCCGGTTTCGTCATCGACCTGGCGTACATCGGAGCCAACGGCATCTCCCGCGACCACGGCCTGACCACCCCCGATCCGGCCGTGAGCGAAGTCAAGTCCCAGGCGATCCGCGCGGCGCGCAGACGCGTGTTCGCGGGGATACACACCAAGTTCGCCGCGGTCAGTTTCTGCCGCTTCGCCGAGGTCGGCGACTTCGAAGCGATCGTGACCTCGACGGGTCTGTCCGCTTCGGAAGCGCATCGTTACTCGCTCCAAGGACCGCAGGTCATCCGGGTCTGACACCCCGACATGGCCCTCGGCGCGCAGGCCCGTTACCCGAGCTTCCGCCTTCCTCGGCTACCGTTCGCGGTCCGTACTCCCGAACACACCTTCGGGGTACGGCGGTGCGACACCGGCAGAACCGCACCACGCACAGCAAGAACAGCACAAAGCCCCTCATCCCAGTAGAAAACGGAGCAGGACATGCGCAGCCAGAGTAGAAAACCAGCGCGTGCATTCATCGCCGTAGCGGCAGCAGGAAGCCTCCTGGCAGCGTGCAGCGGAGCGGGGGGCGGGGGGTCGGACGACGACTCGATCAACGTCCTCATGGTCAACAACCCGCAGATGGCCGATCTGCAGAAGCTGACCGCCAAGCACTTCACGAAGGACACCGGCATCAAGGTGAACTTCACCGTCATGCCGGAGAACGAGGTCCGCGACAAGATCAGCCAGGACTTCTCCAACCAGGCCGGGCAGTACGACGTCGCCACGGTCAGCAACTACGAAGTCCCGATCTACGCGAAGAACGAGTGGCTGCACGCCCTCGACCCGTACATGTCCGAGGACAAGAAGTTCGCCCCCGAGGACATCCTCACGCCGATGCAGGTGTCCCTGAGCGGCGAGGACGGCAAGACGTACGGCACGCCCTTCTACGGTGAGTCCTCCTTCCTGATGTACCGGAAGGACCTCTTCGACAAGGCGGGCCTGAAGATGCCCGAGAAGCCCACCTGGACCGAGGTCGCCGACCTGGCCGCCAAGGTGGAGGGCTCCAAGAAGGGCCTCGCGGGCATCTGTCTGCGCGGTCTCCCCGGCTGGGGCGAGGTCATCGCGCCGCTGACGAGCGTCGTGAACACCATGGGCGGCACCTGGTTCAACAAGGACTGGGAGGCGCAGCTGGAGTCGCCCGAGTTCAAGAAGGCCACCAAGTTCTACGTGGACCTCGTCCGCCAGCACGGCGAGGCCGGCGCGGCCCAGTCCGGCTACGCGGAGTGCCTGAACAACATGACCCAGGGCAAGACCGCGATGTGGTACGACGCCACCGCCGGCGCCGGTTCCCTGGAGGCCAAGGGCTCCCCGGTCAAGGGCAAGATCGGCTACGTCCCGGCCCCGGTCGAGAAGACCAAGAGCTCCGGCTGGCTGTACACCTGGGCGTGGGCCATGCAGAAGGCCTCCGGCAACGCGGACAACGCGTGGAAGTTCATCTCCTGGGCCTCCAGCAAGGAGTACGAGAAGCTCGTCGGCAAGGAGATCGGCTGGGCCAACGTCCCCGCCGGCAAGCGCGCCTCCACCTACGAGATCCCCGAGTACCAGAAGGACGCCAAGGCGTTCTACGAGGTCACGCACGACGCCATCGACAAGGCCGACCCGCGTAACCCGGGTGTCCAGGAGCGTCCCGCGCCCGGCATCCAGTTCGTCGGCATCCCCGAGTTCACCGACCTCGGCACCAAGGTCTCGCAGGAGATCAGCGCCGCGATCGCCGGGAAGCAGTCCGTCGACGACGCCCTCGCGAAGTCGCAGAAGCTGGCCGAGAAGGTAGGCAAGGAGTACCAGTGATGAGCGCGCCCCCGGCGGCCCCCGCGCCGCCCGCCGCCTCGACCGAGGCGTCGTCGCCACCGGTCGCCTCGAAGAGCCCGGCACTCAAGGCCTGGGCGACCAGGGCACCCCTGATGCCCGCCCTCGTCTTCCTGATCGTCGTCACCCAGCTGCCCTTCGTGGCCACGCTCGTGACCTCGATGTTCGACTGGAACTCCCTCCGGCCGGACGACCGGCACTTCACCGGTCTGAGCAACTACAGCACCGTCCTGTCCAACGCGGAGGTGCGGGAGTCGGTCGTCACGACGGCGATCCTCACCGCCGTGGTCGTGCTGGTCAGCATCCTGATCGGGCTGCTGCTCGCGCTGCTGCTGGACCGTACGTTCAAGGGCCGCGGCATCGTCCGCACCATGCTGATCGCGCCGTTCCTGATCGTGCCGGTCGCGGCGGCCCTGCTGTGGAAGCACGTGCTCTACAACCCCGAGTACGGCCTCTTCAACGGTCTGATCAACGCGGCCGCGGGTGTCGTCGGCATCGACGACCCGGTGCAGCCGGAGTGGGTCACGGACATGCCGCTGATCGCGGTGCAGACGGCCCTCATCTGGCAGTGGACGCCGTTCATGATGCTGATCCTGCTGGCGGGCCTCCAGAGCCGCCCGGGTGAGCTGATCGAGGCGGCCAAGCTGGACGGTGCCAGCAACTGGCAGATCTTCCGCTTCCTCACGCTGCCGCACCTGCGCCGGTACCTCGAACTGGGCGCCCTGCTCGGCTCGATCTACATCGTGCAGAACTTCGACGCGGTCTTCACGATCACCAAGGGCGGGCTCGGTACGGCCAACCTGCCGTACACGATCTACGAGACGTTCTACAACGCGCACGAGTACGGCGAGGCGTCCGCCACCGGCGTCGTCGTGGTGATCGGTTCGATCGCCATCGCCACCTTCGCCCTGCGCGTGGTGTCGTCCCTGTTCAGCGAGGAGGTGTCCCGGTAATGGCTGCGACTCTGACGGCGCCCGCCAAGAGCGGTGCCAAGGGCCCCGTGCCGCAGTTGGTGCGCCAGGCCCGCCGGCGCAACGCCGCCCTGGGGATGGCCGCCTGGATCCTCGGCATCCTGTTCGTCCTGCCGGTCGTGTGGATGGCGCTGACCTCGTTCCACTCGGAGCCGGACGCCGCCACCAACCCGCCGTCCCTGACGGCACCGCTCACCCTCGACGGGTACCGGGAGTTCTTCGGCGCCGGTGGGGGCAACAGCCCCTGGCCGCCGCTGACCAACTCGATGACGGCGTCCGTGATGTCCACGCTCTTCGTGCTGATCCTGGCGTTCCCGGCGGCGTACGCGCTGTCGATCCGCCCGGTGAAGAAGTGGACGGACGTGCTGTTCTTCTTCCTGTCCACCAAGATGCTGCCGGTGGTCGCCGGGCTCCTGCCCATCTATCTCTTCGCCAAAGAGACCAACATGCTGGACAACATCTGGCTGCTGGTCATCCTCTACACGTCGATGAACCTGCCGATCGCCGTGTGGATGATGCAGTCCTTCCTGGCGGAGGTACCGGTCGCGATCATCGAGGCCGCGCAGATCGACGGCGCCAAGCTGCCGACGATCCTGCTCCGCGTCATCGCCCCCATCGCCGGTCCCGGCATGGCGGCGACCGCACTGATCTGCTTCATCTTCAGCTGGAACGAGATGCTGTTCGCGCAGGTGCTCACCGGGGTGGTGGCGCAGACCGCCCCCGTGTTCCTGACTAGCATGATCACCAGCCAGGGTCTCTTCCTGGCCAAGGTGTGCGCCGCGTCGCTCGCCATCTCCCTGCCGGTGCTGGCCGCCGGGTTCGCCGCCCAGGACAAGCTGGTCCAGGGCCTGTCGCTAGGAGCAGTCAAATGAAGGCCGCACTCGTCGAATCGCCCGGGAAGGTCACGCTCACCACGGTGCCCGACCCGACTCCGGGACCGCGCGAAGTGGTCGTGGACGTGGCCGCCTGCGGGCTGTGCGGCACCGACCTGCACATCATGCAGGGCGAGTTCGCGCCGTCGCTGCCGATCGTTCCCGGACACGAGTTCGCGGGCGAGATCGTGGGCATCGGCACGGAGGTCACCGAGCTGTCCGTCGGGGACCGGGTGGCGGTCGACCCGTCGTTGTACTGCTACGAGTGTCGCCACTGCCGTAACGGCCACAACAACATGTGCGACAACTGGGCCGCCATCGGCGTCACCACGGCGGGCGGCGCGGCGGAGTACGCCGTGGCCCCGGTCGCGAACTGCGTGCGGCTGCCCGAGCACGTGCGGACGCAGGACGCCGCGCTCATCGAGCCGCTGTCCTGCGCGGTACGCGGCTACGACGTGCTCAAGAGCCAGCTCGGCTCGCGGGTCCTCATCTACGGCTCCGGCACCATGGGCCTGATGATGCTGGAGCTGGCGAAGCTGACCGGCGCCGCCTCCGTCGACGTGCTGGACCTCAACGCCGAGCGGCTGGCCACGGCCAGCAAGCTGGGTTGCTCCGGTACGGCGGCGAACGCGGACGAGTTCGACCGGCCGCGCGGCTGGGACCTCGTGGTGGACTGCACCGGCAACGGCGCGGCGATCCAGGACGGTCTGGGGCGCGTCGCCAAGGCGGGTACGTTCCTCCAGTTCGGCGTCTCGGACTACGCGACGCGGGCCACCATCGAGCCGTACAAGATCTACAACCAGGAGATCACCATCACCGGCTCGATGGCCGTCCTGCACAGCTACGAGCGCGCCGCGGACCTGTTCGCGGCCGGCGTGCTGGACCCGGACGTGTTCATCAGCGACCGGCTGCCGCTGTCCGACTACCCGCAGGCGCTGAACGCGTTCGCGGCGGGTGTCGGCCGGAAGATCGTGGTGGTGCCGTAACGGCGCCGTCGCGGTGACGCGGTGACCCGCTCCAGGGCGGGCGCCGCACGGTGGCGGGGCCGCCGTGCCGGGAAGGGGACGGCACGGCGGCCCTTCTGCGTGCCGCGACGGAGGTACGGGGGTCGGCGGGCTACGGGTCCGGCGGCCCCTCCGCCGTCTCCGCCGCTTCCGGCGGCTCCCACGCGGGGGCGCCGTGCCGCCCCTCGCCCGCCGCGAACCGGGCGGCACCCTCCAGGCCGCGCGCCAACACGCGTTCCCCGTGGGCGAGTTCGACGGCGAGGGCGTCCGCCTCCGGCAGCCCCTCCTGGTCGAGCAGCGACGCGCGGTCGCCGCGCAGGCAGTCCTGCGGCAACCGGGCCAGTTCGGCGGCGAGTTCCTCGGCGGCCGTACGCGCCCGCCCGTCCGGCACCAGGCGGTTGGCCAGCCCTATCGCGTACGCCTCGGACGCGGGCACCGGCCGTCCGGTGAGGATCATGTCCATGGCGCGGGACGCCCCGATCAGCCGGGGGAGCCGTACGGTGCCACCGTCCACCAGCGGCACGCCCCAGCGGCGGCAGAACACACCGAACACGGCGCTCTCCTCGGCCACCCGCAGGTCGCACCAGAGCGCCAACTCCAGCCCGCCCGCGACCGCGTGGCCGCTCACCGCCGCGACGACCGGCTTGCCCAGCCGCAGCCGGGTCGGGCCCATGGGCCCGTCGCCGTCCGCCGCCACCCGGTTCCCGCGCGGGGTGCCCGCCGCCTTGAGGTCGGCGCCCGCGCAGAACGTGCCGCCCTCGCCCCAGAGCACGGCGACCCGCGTGGTGGCGTCCGCGTCGAAGGCGCGGAACGCGTCCGCGAGCGCGGCGGCGGTCGCGCCGTCCACGGCGTTGCGGGCGCCGGGACGGGCGAGGACGACGGTGTGGACGGGCCCGTTCCGCTCGACCCGCACGGTCATACGGCCGCCCGTACGCGCCCGCCGCCCGCACCCGTCGGCGCTTCGGCCGCTCCCTCCGTACGCGCCCGGCGCAGCACCGCGCCGAAGTCCGTGCCCGAGGGCAGCGTCCCGAACGTCCGCCCCCAGTCGCCGCCCAGCCTGGAGGCGCAGAACGCGTCCGCGACCGCATCCGCGCCGTGCCGTACGAGGAGCGCGCCCTGGAGCACCAGCGTCATGCGCTCCGCCAGCCCCCGCGCCCCGAGTTGGGCGTCCTCCGGTCCGGCCGCGGCGAGCCCGGCCAGCTCCGTGCGGAGCGCGGCCACCGCCGCGTCCAGCCGCCGGTCGGCTCCGGCGGCGAGGTCCACCTCCGCCAAGTACGCGTCCAGGGCGCCGGGTTCGCGGGTGAGGGCGCGCAGCACGTCGAGCGCGGCGACGTTCCCCGAGCCCTCCCAGAGGGAGAGCAGCGGCGCCTCGCGGTAGAGCCGGGGCATGCCGGACTCCTCGACGTAGCCGTTGCCGCCGAGGCACTCCAGGGCCTCCGCCGCGTGCGCGCTGCCGCGCTTGCACACCCAGAACTTGGCCGCCGCCAGGCCCAGTCGGCGCAGCGCCGCCTCGCCCGCGTCCCCGGCCCGCGCCCGGTCCAGCGCGGCGGCGAGCCGCAGCCCGAGGACGGTCGCGGCCTCCGACTCCAAGGCGAGGTCCGCCAACACGTTCCGCATCAGGGGCTGTTCGGCCAGCGTCGCGCCGAACGCCCGCCGGTGCGCGGTGTGGTGGAGCGCCTGCCGCAGTCCGACGCGCATGCCCGCCGCGGAGCCGAGAACGCAGTCGAGCCGGGTGACGTTGACCATCTCGACGATGGTGCGGACACCGCGCCCGGGTGGGCCGACGCGCCAGGCGAGGGCGTCCTCGTACTCGATCTCGGCGGAGGCGTTCGAGCGGTTGCCCAGCTTGTCCTTGAGGCGCTGGAGCCGCAGCCCGTTGCGGGTGCCGTCGGGCAGCACGCGGGGGAGGAGGAAGCAGGTCGGGCCCTCCTCCGTACGGGCCAGGGTGAGGAAGACGTCGCTCATCGGGGCCGAGGTGAACCACTTGTGCCCGGTGATCCGGTACGGTTCCGCGCCGCCGCCCCCGCTGCCGTACGGGCCGCCGCCGTCCGCCGGGGACGGCACCGCGCGCGTGGTGTTGGCGCGCACGTCCGAACCGCCCTGCTTCTCCGTCATCGACATCCCGGCGACGAGCCCGGCCTTGCCCAGTGGCGGGCGGAGCCCGAAGTCGTAGGCGCGGGCGGCGAGAAGCGGTTCGTACGCCGCGGCGAGGCCCGGTTCCGCGCGGAGCGCGGGCACCGCCGCGTACGTCATGGAGACGGGGCAGCTGTGCCCGGCCTCCGCCTGCGTCCACACGTAGAACTTCGCCGCGCGCAGCAGGTGCGCGTCCCCGCGCGGCTCCGCCCAGGGCGCGGCGTGCAGCCCGTGCTCGACCGCCGTGGCCATCAGCCGGTGCCACGCGGGGTCGAACTCCACCTCGTCGACGCGGTGCCCGTACCGGTCGTGCGTGTGCAGCCGCGGCGGCCGCTCCTCCACGCTCCGGGCCAGCTCCTGCACCTCCCGCGAACCGGCGAGCGCGCCGAGCCGCAGCACCTCGGCGGCGGCCTCCGCGCGCGGGTCCGGGCCGTCGGCGGCGGCCTCGCGCCGGTCCGCGCCGAACCGCCGGAGGGCCTCCAGCAGCGCCGGTTCGTCGGCCGTGCTGAAGTCGGTCAGCGGCGGCGCCTGGTTGAAGACCTCGTGGGTGGTGGGCATGGCGCCGACGTTACGCCTCTTCGATGCGCGCGGTGAAGACGTAACGAGTAGAATTCCGGACAGATGAACGAGTACGCGAGCGAGGACGCCGCGGCCGCCCGCGGGACCCTCGCGCTCCGGCCGCTCACCGCCCGTTCCATCGTCCTGAGCACCCTGCTCGGGCACCATCCGCCGCGCCTGCCCGTACGGGCGCTGGTCCGCGTCGGGGAGCTGTTCGACGTGGCCGAGGGCACCGTGCGGGTGGCGCTCTCCCGCATGGTCGCCGCCGGTGACCTGGAGCAGCGCGACGGCGCCTACGGCCTCACCGCGCGCCTGCTGGCCCGGCAGACCCGGCAGGACGACAGCCGTTCGCCGCGCCTGCGCGGCTGGGACGGGCGGTGGGAGATCGCCCTCGTCACCGCCGAGCGGCGGTCACCGGCCGAGCGCGCGGCCCTGCGGCAGACGATGACCGGGCTCCGGCTGGCCGAGCTGCGCGAGGGCAGCTGGCTGCGGCCCGCCAACCTGGAGCGCCCGCACCCGCCGCTGGTACGCGCCCAGTGCTCGCTGTTCACGGGCACGCCGGAGGAGGACCCGGCGGAGCTGGTCGCCGCCCTGTGGGACCTGGACGGCTGGGCCTCGCACGCCCGCGCGCTGACGGCGGCGCTGGACGGCGCGGCGGACCTCGCGGAGCGGTTCACGATCGCGGCGGCCGTCGTACGCCATCTGCTCGCCGACCCCGTGCTCCCCGAACGGCTGCTGCCCCCGGACTGGCCGGGCGCCCGGCTGCGCGACCGCTACGGCGCGTTCGAGGGCGAACTGGCCGAGGCGCTGCGGCGGTTCGTGGCCCCGGTGGGCGGTGCCCGGCCCGCGGGGGCGGCGCGGGCGCCGGGGGAGCCGTACGGCATGCGGGGGACGGTCGGCCGCCGACGGGAATGATCACGCGCGGCGGCCCGTTGCCGCCCGTATGAAAGCAATCGTGACAGAAGGCTACGAAGGCCCCGACGGCCTCCGGCTCACCGACCGCCCCGACCCCAAGGTGGCCCCCGACCAGGTCCTCGTCCGGGTGCGGGCGGCGGGCGTGAACCCCGTCGACTGGAAGATCGCGGACGGCGCGCTCGACGCCCTCTTCGACACGCACTTCCCGCTCGTACCCGGCTGGGACGTGGCGGGCGTCGTCGCCGAAGTGGGCCTGGACGCCACGGAGTTCGCCGTGGGCGACGAGGTGATCGGCTATGTGCGCCGGGACGACGTGCAGCACGGCACTTACGCCGAACTGGTCGCCGCGCCCGTACGGACCCTCGCCCGCAAGCCGTCCGCGCTCGACTGGCGGCAGGCCGCCGGGCTGCCGCTCGCCGGGCTCACCGCGTACCAGGCGCTGGACCGCGTCGGCGTGGGCGACGGCGACACCGTGCTGGTGCACGCGGCGGCGGGCGGGGTCGGTTCGCTGGCCGTGCAGATCGCCGTCGCGCGCGGCGCGCGGGTCGTGGGGACGGCCAGCGAGCGCAACCACGACTTCCTGCGCTCCCTCGGCGCCGAACCCGTCGTGTACGGCGACGGCCTCGCGGACCGCGTACGGGCCCTGGCGCCCGACGGGATCGACGCCGCGCTGGACTTCGTCGGCGGCGACGCGGTCGCGGTGTCGCAGGGGCTCCTGCGGCGGCCGGAACGCGTCGCGTCCGTCGTGGGCCCCGACGTGAAGGCCCTCGGCGGCCACCTGGTGTGGGTACGGCCCGACCCGGCGGACCTCGCGGCGCTCGCGGACCTGGCCGACGCGGGGAAGCTGACCGTGCACGTCGACCGCGCGCTGCCGCTCGCGGAGGCGGCCGACGCGTGGCGGCTGAGCAGGGAGGGCCGCACCCGGGGCAAGATCGTCCTCGACGTGGGCTGAACGGACGTCGAACAGACCCGGGCGTCGAACAGACCCGGGCGTCGAGCGGACCCCGGCGGGCCGTACGGGCCTTACGGGCCTTACGGGCCACGGACGGTACGGGTCACGGGCGGTGCGGCCCGCGCGGGTCAGCCGCCCGTGGCCTGCCGGTCCACGTACTCGAAGACCGACCCGTCGGGGTGGCGGGCGATCAGCGTGCGACCGGCGGGGGACGGCTGCGGGCCCGCGATGATCTCGGCGCCCACCGTCCGCAGGTCGGTCACCGCGTCGTCCACGTCCCGGACCGCGAGCGTGGCGGTGATCTTCCGCAGGATGTCGAGGTGCTCCTGCGGTCCGCTCATCAGGAAGAAGGGGCCGACCGCCGCCACCGACACCGGCCCGCTCCGGAACCGCGCCGCCTCCGCGTCCGTGAGCTTCTCGTACACCGGAATCGCGGCGTCCAGATCATCGACGCACACCCGCAGCGAGGTCCCCAGAATCTCCATGCTGGCAGGGTAGTTGATGACGCGCACGAGGTCAGCGGCATGGCGTGAACGCCCGGTGGAGAGGGCGCGGGGTCCGCGTCAGGGCCTGCCCGCGGGCGCCCGCAGCCCGTCGCCGCGGTCCTCCCCGGCCCACCCCGCCGCGCCCCGCGCGCCCGTCGTCGCGGGCGTACCCCCGTACGGCCAGCGCAGCAGCGCGCCCAGACCGCCGGGCGGCAGTCCGGCGGGGGTCCCGGGGGCCACCTCCCCGGGGTGCACGCAGACGGTGTCGGCGCCCGTCGCCGCGGCCGCGCGCAGCAGCGCGTCGGAGGCGCGGGCGCTGAACGGGTGCGGGCCGCCGAGGTGTTCGGCGTCCCCGGGGTCGATCGCGAGCTGGTCCGGGCTCTCCCCGACCCACACCTCGCGGTGGACGTCCGCGCCGCCGGGGCGTATCAGGAGCGCGTCGATACGGCCCTCGCGCGCGGCGTCGACGAGGGAGTGCACGTTGTCGGCGGACCACACGTGCCCGTTGTCCGTGGGCAGCCGCCCGGCCAGGAAGCGGTCCATCAGGGTCGCGGCGTGCTGCCGTGCCCGTACGCCCCGCGGGTGGTGCGCCAGCAGCTCCAGCAGCGGGCCGGTGCGCGGCAGCGCCTCCCAGTGGGCGCGCGCGGGGGCGTCCGGGTCGTCGCCGGGCGGCGGCGCGGCCAGTGCCCGTACCAGCACCACCTCGCCGTGCGCGGCGAACAGCGCGAGGCCCGTCGGCGCGGGGGCGCTCCCCTCCGCGTCGGCGTCCGGGCTCCCGTCGGCGCTGCCCTCCGCGTTCCCGTCCGCGCCGGGAACGGTCTCCCCGGCGGCCGTCGCGGCCACGGCCACGCCGTCGGCGAGCGCGTGGTGCACCGCGCGGCAGGTGGCCGGATCGGCGCCCTGCCGCAGCAGGCGGGCGCAGACGTCGTCCACGCGCGCGCGGTGGCGGGAGTGTCCGGGGTCCGGGGCGGCGGGGGCGCCGAGGTAGACCGAGGCCCACGGGCCCGGCCGGTCGAAGAGCGGGCTGAGGAACCCGAGCCGCATCGCTGCCTCCTCGCTGACGGCATCTCGCCCCGGACGCGTACCCGGTGACGCGTGTCCGACACGGAGGGGCGCGGGGAGGGCGTACGGGGAGCGGCCCACGGGCGCCGTGCGGGGCGTACGCGAGCGGGCCGTACGAAATACGGGTGCGCCGCCCGCGCCCCGTCACCGAGGCTGGCCCCATGGACGCAGCCGACCCCGCCCGTACCCCCGACCGCACCGCCCCCACCACCCCCGCCGTGCTCGCCGAGGGCGCCCCCGTCACGGTCACCCTCCGCAAACCCGGGCGGCACGACGTCCGTTACCCCGCGACGGCCGTACGCGACGACGGGACGCACGCCGTCGTACGCGCCCCGTGGGCGGGCCCGCCCGTGCGGGACCTCGGGTTCACGCGCTTCGAGCGCGGCGACGTGTTCACCGAGCACTACTGGCGTGACCGCTGGTACGCGGTGAAGGAGGTGCGCGACGCCGGAGGCGTGCTGAAGGGCTGGTACTGCGACATGACGCGCCCCGCCCGGGTCACGGACGGGGCGCTGGAGATCACCGATCTGGAACTGGACCTGTGGGTGTCCGCGGACGGTAGGCGGGTGCTGCGGCTGGACGAGGACGAGTTCCTCGCGAGCGGCCTGCCCGAGGGCGACCCCGAGGCCGCCGTACGGGCCCGCCGCGCGCAGGACGAGCTGGCGGCGCTGGCCCGTACGGACGGCCTCGCCGTCCTCACCGGCCACGACGGGTGACGGCCGCCGTTTCGCCCCCGACGCACAGCGACCGCCCCCGGCCTCGCCGGGAGCGGTCACCGCGGGTCACCGGTACGCGGTCGCCCGCGCGCCGGTGACCCCCGTGCTCACAGCGGCCTGATCCGCACGTCCCGGTACGAGACGGTGTCCGACGCGCTGTGCGCCTGGAGCCCGATGTAGCCGGTCTTGTGCTGCCGCCCGTCCGTACCCGGGTCGTCGTCGCGGGGCGGGGAGAACAGCTGGCCCGCCGCGTTGTCGAACTCGTTGATCAGCCGACCGTTGCGGAACACCGAGTAGTGCTGTCCTTCGACCCGCACTTCGTAGTCGTTCCACAGCCCCTTCGGCATGGCCATCGAGTCACCGTAGCCGACGAGGTCGAAGCCGTACGCGGAACCGGTCTTGTACTGGTCGCCGCCCTTCCCGTCGTAGATCTGCATCTCGTGCCCGTACTTGATCGCCACCCACTCCGGGCGCGACTCGTCCGGGTGGTCGTGCACGTCCGGGAAACGCACGAAGACACCGGTGTTGGCGCGGGTGTCGCCCGACGCGTCGTCACGGAACTGGAGGCGCAGGGAGAAGTCGCCGAACTTCTTCTCCGGGAACATCAGCATCCCCATGCCCTCCTTCTCCCGGCTGCTGGTGAGGACACCGTTGGACTTCCGGTCGAAGCCGCCGCCGCCGACGTGCTCCCAGCGGGCGAACGACTTCTCCGTCCCGTCGTAGACCTTCTCGTACGGCGCGGAGCCCTTGGCGCCGACGTCGGAGCGCTTGGCCGCGTCGCGGATGGCCGCCCGCTCCTCCTTGTCGATCACGTCGTCGGTGACGAGACGGTCGGTGACCGCCGAGACGTGGTGCCGGAACGCCTGCTTGCTGCCCCACTTCCCCTCGTCCTCGATCAGTTCGTTGACCAGGCAGCCGTTGGGGGTCACCCGGTTGGGCACACCGGCCTGCTCGTCACCGACGACGACCAGCGGGCGCCCGTCCCGTTCGGGGCAGACGGGGTCCGGCTCGGTCGGCTTCTCGACGACGGTGAAGGTGACGGAGGCGACCTCGGAGGAGTTGCCCGAGTTGTCCGTCGCGCGGTAGTCGACGGTGTGCTCGCCCACCGCGTGCACCATGAACGGCTCGGTGTACGCCGTGAACTCGCCGCCGTTCACCGCGTACTCGACGGAGGCCACCCCCGACGCGTCGTCCGTCGCGGTCAGCGTGACCGTCGCCATGGTGACGTACTCGCCGTCCGGAGTCTGCTCGCCGTCGACCTTCGAGGTCACCTCCGGCGGCGTCGTGTCACCCGTCGGCGGCTCGGCGACCGTGAACGACACGGACTTCTCCTCCGACACGTTCCCGGCCTTGTCGGTGGCGCGGTACCGCACGGTGTGCTCACCGAGCGCGTCCACCACGACCGGCGCGGTGTACGCGGCGAACTCCCCGTCGTCCAGGGCGTACTCGACGCTCTCCACGCCCGACGAGTCGTCCGTGGCGGCCAGCGAGACGGTCGCGCTGCCCAGGTACGCGCCCGAGCTGTCCTGCCGCCCGTTCACGTCCGCCGTCGGCACCGGCGCCGTGGTGTCCTCGCCGCCGTCGCCGGTGACCACCAGCTCGCCCTGCATGGCGCTGTGGCCGGGGAGCGCGCAGTAGAAGTGGTACGTGCCGGGGGAGAGGGTCACGGACACCTCGTGGCGCCCGTTGTTGGCGTCGTTCGGGTTGGCGAGGATGTTGACCTGGACGTCGGAGTTGTAGTCCGGGTCGCCCGTCGTGAACGTCAACGTGTGCGGCATGGCGGTCGTGTTGCCCGTCGCCGCGCTGTTCTCGAAGACGAGCGTCGCCTCGCCCGCCACCGCCGTGGTGGGCGCCGACGCGTACTCGGTGATGCTGTCGCCCGCCGTCCAGGTGAGCACCTGCGCGGCGGCCTGCTTCTCCCCGCCGGGCGGCTGCTGCGCCTGCGCGGACGGGCCCAGGGTGAGGGTCAGGGTGGCCAGGACGAGCGTCATCATGGCCGCCAGGGTCCGGCGTACGGAACGGGGTGGCCGTCCGCGCCGCGGAGTGCTTCCGGGTCGTCTTCCTGTCATCGCTTGCCGCCTCCCGCGGAGTGCTGCCTGCCGAGGGTCTCCGAGGCCAGCGGTGTCGGCGGCCCTCCCTCGTACGTGACGCGCCAGAGCGCGGATTCGCCGTCCGCGGTGAAGAACCCGCGGCCGTAGTCCTGGACGTAGAGGACGCCGTCGGCGCCGAACTTCCAGTCCATCAGGTTGCGGATGCCGCCGTCGCCCGCCGGGACGATGCTGTCCAGGCTCTCGGCGTGCACCGGCAGTCCGCCGCCGCCCGCGTTGGACGGGTCCATGAGGAGGGCGTTGCGCGGCTGGTCACCGTCGTAGAAGTCGCCGATGAACCACTTGCCGTCCCAGTACGACGGCCACTTGACCTTGCTGTTGCTGGCCTCGTCGAAGCGGTAGACCGGGCCGGTCATCGCCGCCTGGCCGCCGCCCTTGAGCCACGGCAGCCGCAGTTGCTGCTCGTCCAGCTTGTAGCTGGGCACGCCGTCGGCGTTCCGCGGGAAGTCCGGGGCGCCGCCCTGCGGCGAGTACCAGACGTTGTTGTCGCGGGCCGGCGGCAGCTTCACCAGGCCGTCGTTGTTGGGCGAGTCGTTCCTGAGGTCGCCGCAGTCGTACCAGTCCAGCGGCTTGGTCGGGTCGGGCAGGTTCCGGTCGCGGTACGGCTGCCGGTTGCCCATGCAGTACGGCCAGCCCTGGTTGCCCGCCGAGGTGATCACGGCGAACGTGTCGTACTTCGCCGGTCCCCACGTGGTGCTGGGCTCGCCCGCGTCGGGGCCGACCCAGCCCGCGTACAGCCAGTCCGTCTCCGGGTCGACGCTGATGCGCGCCGGGTTGCGGACGCCCATCACGTAGATCTCGGCGCGGGTCTTGCCGCCGCCCTCCTCCTTGCCGGTGAAGAGGTTGCCCGCGGGGACCGTGTACGTGCCGTCGGTCTCCGGGTGGATGCGGAGGATCTTGCCGTTGAGGTTGTTGGTGTTGCCCGCGGTGCGGCGCGCGTCGGCGAAGGAGACGCCGCCGAAGTCGGGCTCGGGGTTGTTGCCCGAGTAACCGTCGCTGAACTGCGAGGAGTTGTTGTCGCCGGTGGCGATGTAGAGGTTGCCCTTCGAGTCCCAGGCCATGCCGCCGCCCGCGTGGCAGCAGCTGTGGATCTGCACCGGCCAGCTCAGCAGCACCTTCTCGGAGGCGGTGTCGAGCTTGTTCGTCGTCAGGTTCATCTTGAAGCGCGAGACGCGGCGTTCGGCCATGTGCGCCGTACGGTCGATCTTCGCGTGCGGGGTCCAGTGCAGGTAGAGCAGACCGTTGCTGAGGAAGTCCGGGTCGAGCGCGATGCCGAGCAGGCCCTCCTCGTTCTTGATCAGCTCGTCGCCGCCGCCCTTGTTGCCGAAGACGTCGAGCGTGCCCGCCTTCGTGACCTCGCCCGTCTTCGGGTCCCAGACGTGCAGGGTGCCGAAGCCGAGGCCCATCTTCGGGTCGTTCCAGTCGGTGACCACGGGGGACGACGCCATGCCGCCGCCGCGCCCGATGGAGACGACCCGGCCGTCGTCCGCGACCGCCAGGCCGTGCGGCTCGCCGATCTGGTCGAGCTGGTCCGGCTGGTTGGGCTCGGTGACCCGGGTCGCCTTGTAGTTGGCGGTGATGGTGGCCTTGCAGTCGGCGCGCGCCAGCCGCGTCGTCCACTGGAGGGCGCCGCCGAGGTGCTGGCGGAAGTTGGACTCGCGGAAGCTCGCCGCGGTGCCGCCCATGCCGGTGTAGAACGACCGGCCGCCCTCGTAGTCGCGGCACCAGGAGACGGGGTGGTCCCAGCCGTTGGCGCCCTCGCCCGGGTCGTACGTGCTCTCCCGTACGCGGGCGACGGTGTGCACCTTGCCGCTCGGGTTCCGCTTCCAGTTGAACCAGGTGTCGTTGCGCGCCCACTCCAGCGGCAGGTTCCGCGTCGCGGGGTGGACCCGGTCGCCGACCTCGACGGTCGCCTTCTGCGGTCCGGTCGGGCCGCCCTCGGCGGGTCGGCCGCCGATCAGACCGGTGAACCAGTCGCTGCCGGGCTCGACGCGGGCCGCGTCGTGCAGGCCGACGAAGCCGCCACCGGAGGCGATGTAGCCGGTGAACGCCTCCTCCTGGGCGTCGCTGAGGAGGTCGCCGTCCGCGGAGAGGAACACCACGGCGTTGAACTTCTTGAGCTTCTTGGTCGTGAACGTCCCCGGATCGTCGGTCACTTCGGTGGTGAAGCGCCGCTCGGCGGGTCCCTCGCGGCCGATCTCCCCGATCGCCGTGACGGCCGCGCCGGTGACGTCCTCCGGCGCGTCCGCGCCGTGGAAGACGAGGACGCGTGCCTCCTCGGAGCCGGGAGGCTGCTGCCTGGGCTCGGATCGTTGTTCGGAGCTGTGCTCCGGTCTCTGTTCGGAACTGCCGCCGACATCGTTATCGGTGCGCGCGTTGGCGGGTGCCCCCGCCAGCAGCGACGCGGTGATGGTGGCGGCCAGTGCCAGAACGTGTGCTCGGCGCCGCATAGTTCGCACACCTCTCGTAGGTGACTTGCAACGCCCCAGGAAGCTAAACGACTTTTGCCGGGACGCCAATGGCTATGACCGAAATCAACGGAACTTTGTCCAGAGGGTGGTCAAACTATCGAGCGCTTCCTAGCATGACTGGCCGAAACGTCATGGAAGTCGGCGGAGTCGGTCGCGAACCGGCGGCCGCAGCTCGTGAGATGACCGAGGAAGGTATCCGCATGGCGCGATCACGCTTCTCCCGGCGGGCGTTCACCGGTGGCGCGGCGCTGGCCGCGCTCACGCCGGCCGGACTGGCCACGGCCAACACCGCCGAAGCGAGTACGGTCCGGCCCGCCTCGGCGGCGCGGCCGATGGCCGCCGGGGAGACCCGGCTCATCACGATGTACATCGAGGAACTGCCCGACGGGCAGCTCGGATACGGCCTCAAGCCCGGCGAAGCCAGCGTCCCCGGCCCGCTGTTGGAGATGTACGAGGGCGACACCCTGCACATCGAGGTCGTCAACACCCTGGACGTGGACGCGAGTCTGCACGTCCACGGCGTGGACTACGAGATCGACAGCGACGGCACGCACATGACCGACAGCGTGGTCGCCCCCGGCAAGAAGCGGCTCTACACCTGGAAGTCGCACGCCCCCGGCAAGCGCGCGGACGGCACGTACATGCCCGGCAGCGCGGGCTACTGGCACTACCACGACCACGCCGTGGGCACCCACCACGGCACCGGCGGCGTGCAGAAGGGCCTCTACGGCGGGCTGATCGTACGGCGCAAGGGCGACCCCGTACCGGACCGTCAGTTCACCTGCGTCTTCAACGACATGACGATCAACAACCGGACCGGCAAGCCGGGTGACGACACGCCCAACTTCACGGCCAAGCAGGGTGAACGGTGCGAGTTCCTGGTGATCACGCACGGCGAGTTCTACCACACGTTCCACGTGCACGGTCACCGCTGGGCGGACAACCGTACGGGCCTGCTGACCGGCCCCGACGACCCGAGCGCCGTCGTCGACAACAAGATCTGCGGGCCCGGTGACTCGTTCGGCTTCCAGGTCGTCGCGGGCGAGCACGTCGGGCCGGGGGAGTGGATGTACCACTGCCACGTCCAGAGCCACGCCGACATGGGCATGGCCGGTCTCTTCGTGGTGACGGACGAGGACGGCAACGTGCCGGGCGGCGGTGGCGGCCACGACTCCGGCGGTGGCGGCGGCCACGACCACTGAGCCCGCCGCGGCGCGGGAACGTGACGGCCGCCGCGTACGGCCGCCGGGGACGCCGTGGGGGCGCCCCCGGCGGCCGAACGGCCCCTCCGCGCGCGCGGAGGGGCCGTTCGGCCCGGAGGGCGGGCGGAAACGGGCGGCGGGCGGTGCGTACGGAGGGCGAGTGCGTACGGTGCGCCCGCCGCGTCGCGTACCCCCGCGTACCGGACATCCGTGCCACAGTGGCGCGTGACGCGCGCAGCCGCGCGCGGACGACCGCGGCACGGCGGAGGCGGGTTCCGATGCGGCACACCGACGTGACGACGGCCGCGTGCGGCTACTGGCGCCGCCGCGGCCTCCCCACCACGCCCGGCCAGGTCGTCACCGCGCCCGGCGCCCCGCTCCTGCTGCTCGCGCTCCTCGCCGCGACCGGCCCCGCCACCTCCGCCACCCCCGGCGCCGTGCTGCTGCCCCGCCCCGCCGCCTCCTGGCACGCGCCGCCGGCGCGGTCGCTGGGGCGGCCGGTGCACCACGTGCCGGTGCCCGCCGAGTGCGGCGGGGTGCCCGACCCGTTCGCGCTGCTGGAGACCGTACGGCGGGCCCGCGCCGCCGGTGGCGACCCGCGCCTCCTCGTCGTCTCCGTCGCCGACGACCCCACCGGCACCACCGTCCCGCCCGAGCTGCTGCACGAGGTGTGCGAGGCGGCCGTCGGCGAGGGGCTCCTCGTCGTCAGCGACGAGACGTGGCGGGACACCGTCCACGACCGGCACGGCACCGTCGTCGTCAGCCCCGCCGAGATGGTCGGGGACGGCCACGCGGACTCCGTCGTCGTCCTGGCCGGGCTGGACGCCTTACCGCTGCCGCCCGGCGCGGGCGCGGGCGTCGCGCGCCTCCCGGACAGCGCGCGGGGGCGGGCGCTCGGCGCGCGCGTACGCGAGATCCTGGCCGCCCTCCACGCCGACCCGCACGGCCCGGACGCCGAGTCGGCGGCCGAGGCGCTGGCCGAACCCCCGCGGGTACGGGAGCGGCGGGCGGCCGGGGCGCTGCGGCACGGGGCGTTCGCCGCCGCCCTGCACGACGCGTTCACGGAGGCGGGGGCGCTGTGCCGCCCACCGCGCGTGGGCCGCCACTTGTACGCGGACCTGGAGCAGTCGCGCGCGCGGCTCGCGGCCCACGGGGTCGGGGACGCGGCGGCGCTGGAGGCCGAACTCGTCCGCAGGTGGGGCCCGTACGCCGTCGGCGGGCACCGCTTCGGCGACGACCCGAGGGGCCTGCGGGTACGGGTGTCCACGGAGGTGCTGGCCGCGCGTACGCCCGCCGCCGCGTACCCGGGCCCGGCGGGGGAGGCGGGGCCGCCGCTGCGGCTCCCCGGCGTCCCCGAGGCGCTCGGCGCGGTGCGCGCCGCGCTCGCGGACCTGCTCGGCGCGGACTGACGCGCGGCGCCTCGCCCCGGCGCCGAGGGGGCCGTACGGGCGGGCCCCGGCGGCGCGGGCGCGAACTCGCGCAGGTCGGGTGGGGTACGGGGGCGGGCACAGTCGGGACGGCCGTCCCGTTTGCCGGGCCTCCCCGCCGGGCAGCCCGGATGTCGATGCCGTGCTGTCGCCGTCCCCAGGAGGCCCCGTGACGAACCGCCCGCCCCTGCGCGCCGACGCGCGACGCAACCGGGGCCACGTACTGGCGGTGGCGGCCGAGGCGTTCGCGACCGAGGGGCTGTCCGTGCCCGTGCACGAGATCGCCCGCCGGGCGGGCGTCGGCACCGGCACCGTGAGCCGCCACTTCCCCGCCAAGGAGGACCTGTACGCGGCGGTCCTGCGCGCGCGGATCGAGGAACTGGCCGCCGAGGCCGACCTCCTGGCGCAGCGCGAGGAACCGGGCGCGGCCTTCTTCCGGTTCGTCGCCGTGGTGGTACGCGCCGGGGCCGCCCACCGCGGACTGGCCGAACAGCTCGCCGCGACCGCCGGGGACCCGGGGGCCCAGCACGAACGGATGGCCCTCGACGTGCTGTCCGACCGTACGGACAGCCTGCTGGAGGGTGCCCAGAAGGCGGGCGCCGTACGGGCCGACGTCGCGCTCGCCGACGTGCAGTCGCTGATGGCCGCCTGCATGGGCCGAGGTGACGGACCCGCGCTCGAACCGCTCATCGCGGTCGTCAACGACGGGCTGCGCGCGGGGGAGTGCGGCCGCTCCCTCCGCCCGCTCACGGCCCGGCCGTAGCGAACGGGCGCCCGGAAAAGGGCAGTTCGGGGACGGTTCGGGTGAACGGCGGGACCGGGACAGTACGTCATTCGTTCCTCGGATAAACCCTGTGACGTACAAGAACACCGCATCGAGGTAACTCCGGCGCTCGAACGGGCTGGGGCGCGTACGCCGGTCGTAGTGTGGCGAAGGCAGTGCACGGATTCCCGTGATTCGCCCGCATCATCCCCTCGGTCGTCCGGTGTGCCCGTACGCCCGCGACCGGGGGCGGCCCGCCCAACTCACCTAGGAGCCATGGATGTTCGATCCGGGGCCTTCTCCGCTGCCCGGCCCGCCCGCCGTCCCCGTGCCGCCCGCGCGGCCCGTTCCCGCCGTCCCCGTGGGCGGGCCCGTGGCCGTCGGGGAGGGCGACGCCGGGGCGTGCGGCGGCGGATCGGCCGCCGCGCACGAGGTGGCGGACTCCGCCGCGGTGCGGCAGCCGGGCGCCGTACTGGCACGCCTCCTGCGCGGGCCCAGCGGCCTCGGCACGGCCGGGCTGCACCCCGGCAGGCCGGTCCCGGCGGAGGAGCCCGCGTCGTCCGCCGAGGGGGAGGCCGTCCCGGGGCTCTACCACCACCCCGTGCCGGAGCCGGACCCCGCGCGGGTGGCGGAGGTCGGCCGCCGGATCAGGGAGTGGGCGGTCGACGAGGTGCGGGCCGTCCCGCCGGAGTGGGAGGACCAGTTCGACGGCTTCTCCGTCGCCTCGTACATGGTCGCGTGCCACCCCGACGCGCCCACCGTGGACCACCTGATGGTGGCGACGCGGCTGATGGTCGCGGAGAACGCGGTCGACGACTGCTACTGCGAGGACCACGGCGGTTCGCCCGTCGGCCTCGGCAGCAGGCTGCTGCTGGCGCACACGGCGCTCGACGCGCTGCACACCACGGCGGAGTACGAGCCGCCCTGGCACGAGTCGTTGGAGTCGGACGCGCCGCGTCGCGCGTACCGCTCCGCGATGGCGTACTTCCTGCGGCACGCCAGCCCCTCGCAGGCCGACCGCTACCGGCACGACATGGGCCGCCTCCACCTCGGCTACCTCGCGGAGGCCGCCTGGGCGCAGGCGGAGCACGTGCCCGAGGTCTGGGAGTACCTGGCGATGCGCCAGTTCAACAACTTCCGCCCCTGCCCCACGATCACCGACACCGTCGGCGGGTACGAACTCCCCGCCGACCTGCACGCCCGCCCCGCCATGCAGCGGATCATCGCCCTCGGCGGCAACGCCACGACGATCGTCAACGACCTGTACTCCTACACCAAGGAGCTGAGAAGTCCCGGCCTGCACCTGAACCTGCCCGTGGTGATCGCGGAACGCGAGGGACTGTCCGAACGGGACGCGTACCTCAAGGCGATCGACGTCCACAACGAGCTGATGCACGCCTTCGAGGCGGAGTCCGCCGCCCTCGCCGCCGCGTGCCCGTCCCCGACCGTCCTGCGCTTCCTGCGCGGGGTGGCCGCCTGGATCGACGGCAACCACCACTGGCACCGCACGAACACCTTCCGCTACAGCCTGCCCGACTTCCTGTAGCGCCCCCCGTCCGCGCCACCCGCGCCGACGCACCAACCGTCACCCGCGCCACCGCGCTCACCCCTGCCCGCACCCCCTGCCCGTACCCACGCCTGCCCTCGACACCGCACGCACCACCCACCGGGCAGTACGCACCACCCACCACCCGAGAGAACCGTAGAAAGGACCACTGCGTGACCAGCACGAAGTTCACCGACGTCGAGACCCCCTCCGCGTTCGTCCCCGCGCCGTCGTCGCCGTACCAGGACGACATCGCCCGCTACTGGGACCAGGAGGCCAGGCCGGTGAACCTGCGTCTCGGGGACGTCGACGGCCTCTACCACCACCACTACGGCGTCGGAGAGGTCGACCACGCCGCCCTCGGGAAGGTCGGTGACGGCGACTACGAGCAGCGGCTCATCGCGGAGCTGCACCGCCTGGAGTCGGCCCAGACCGGCGTGCTGCTCGACCACCTCGGTGACATCGGCCGCGAGGACACGCTGGTGGACGCCGGGTGCGGTCGCGGCGGTTCGATGGTCATGGCCCACCAGCGGTTCGGCTGCTCCGTCGAGGGCGTCACGCTCTCCGCCAAGCAGGCCGACTTCGTCCAGCAGCGCTCCCTCGACCTGGGCATCGAGGACCGGGTGCGGGCCCGCGTCTGCAACATGCTCGCCACGCCGTTCGAGTCCGGCACGGCGGCGGCCTCGTGGAACAACGAGTCGAGCATGTACGTCGACCTGGACGACCTCTTCGCCGAGCACTCCCGCGTCCTGCGCACCGGCGGCCGCTACGTCACCATCACCGGCTGCTGGAACCCGCGTTACGGGCAGCCCTCGAAGTGGGTCTCGCAGATCAACGCGCACTTCGAGTGCAACATCCACTCCCGCCGGGAGTACCTCCGCGCGATGGCCGACAACCGCCTCGTGCCGACGGCCGTCGTGGACCTGACGGCGGACACGCTGCCGTACTGGGAGCTGCGGGCCACCTCGTCGCTGGTCACCGGCATCGAGGAGGCGTTCATCAACTCGTACAAGGACGGCTCCTTCCAGTACCTGCTGATCGCGGCCGACCGGGTCTGACGGCCGGGTACGGCCGCGTACGGCGGCAGGGGCCGGGTCCGTCGGCGGGGGACCCGGCCTCAGCCGCGCCGTCCGCCGCCGCGCCGTCCCCCGCCGCGGACCCGGCGCCACACCGTGGGCGCCGCGCTCACCAGCACCGTCAGGCCGACCGCGGCGGCGACGCCCTGCCACGGCTCGGGGAAGAGGGAGCCGCCCGCGACGCCGATCAGCTGGTACGTCGCCGCCCACGCCAGGCACGCCGGCACGTCCCCGCGGACGAAGTCCCGCAGCCGCATCCGGGACATGAGGCACGCCAGCATCACCGGGATGCGCCCCGCGGGCACCAGCCGCGACACCACCAGCACGGTCACCCCGTGCCGGTCGAGCTTCTCGCGGGCCTGTTCCAGCCGCTCCGGCGCCGCCCGTTCGCGCAGCTGCTCCAGCCAGCGCGAGCCGTTGCGGGAACGCATACCGCGCTGCCCCAGCCAGTACAGCCCGACGTCGCCCAGGAACGCGGCGGCGGCCGCCACCCCGAACTCCAGCAGCAGCCACAGCGCCGGGGCGCCCTGGTGGAACGCGACCACCGCCGCGCCGCTGACCAGCGCGCCCGTGGGCACCACCGGCACCAGCGACCCCACGACCACCAGCAGGAACAGCGACGGGTAGCCGACCGCCTCCGGCGACGTCTCCACCGGCACGGCCCGCGCCGCCAGCGCGACCCCCGCCAGCAGCCCACCGTCGGGCCCGCCGCTCATACGGAGGGCTCCAGCCGCGCGGTCTCCCCGTGCCGCAGCCGGTGCACCCGTACGCGCGGGGCGAGTTCCGCCGCGAGCCGGACGAACTCGTCGCCGGGCGCGTGGAACTCGTGCGGTCTGACCGCGTCCATGCCGATCGGCCAGTACGTGCCGTAGTGCACCGGCACGGCGCTGCGCGGCGCCAGCCGGGCGAGCGCCTGCGCCGCCCGCCCCGGGTCCAGATGCCCCTCGCCCAGGTACGGTCCCCAGCCGCCGACCGGCAGCAGCGCCACGTCCACGGCGCCGACCGCGTCGGCCATGCCGTCGAACAGGCCGGTGTCCCCGGCGAAGTACGTACGGGCCTCGCCCTCCACCACGTACCCGAGCGCGGGCGCGTGGTGCGTCCCGTACGGCAGCCTGCGCCCGTCGTGGGCGGCGGGCACCGCGTGCACCCGTACGGCGCCGGAGCGCACCACGTCGCCGGGGGCCACCTCGACCAGGTCGAGCAGGGTCTCCAGCCGCCGCAGTCCGGCCAGCGCGCGCCGGGCGCCGCGCGGCAGCACGACCCGGGTGCCGGGCGGCAGCCGGTTGAGGGAGCCCAGGTGCAGGTGGTCGGCGTGCAGATGGGAGACGAGTACGAGGTCGGCGCGCGTCGCCGACACGGGTGGCAGCGCGCCGCGCCGTCTGCGCAGGTGCGCCAGGCGCCGTACGAGCAGCGGATCCGTGAGGACGGTGACGCCCGAGTCGCGGACCGTCGCGGTGGCATGCCCCCACCACGTGACCTCCACCGGCACGCGCGCTCCTCCCGCCCGCGGACGCGCCCCGGCCGGACGACGCCGCTCACCCTCAGACTCTAGGCCCTGTCCGCCACCTCTCGGCCTGGTCACGGACGACGCCATGTGCCCGGCAGCCCCGAGCGACGTCCGGCCGACGCCCCGCCGCGTCCCCGCCGGTACCGGCCGGGCGCCCCGTAGGGGTCGGAATCGGGGTGAACTCCGACGCTCCCGGCGCCCGCACTGTGAAAAAGTGGGCGATGTCGCGCCCGCCGCGTCCCGTACGCCACCACCGCGTGCGCCGTGCGCGGACGCGGCGGCGCGTGACCGGAACGTGAGGAGAACGACCGCGTGCGACTGCGTCTGCCACCCTGGCGCGCCGTGGGCAGCGCCGTCCTCCGCGTGCTCGCGGTGTGGGCGGTGGGCACCCTGACGATGCTGCTGCTCGCGGCGGGACTGCCCGACTTCCGGCTCCAGTCGGCCGACGGCGACAGCGCCACCCGTATCGCCGTGACGGCCGCCGTCGGCGCGGGCGCCTTCGGGCTGCTGAGCGCGCTGGTCTGGCCGCTGCTGGTCCGCGCGTTGCTGCTGGTGCCCGCGTTGGTGCTGGGGCTGTTGGTGTTCTTCCTGAACGGTTCCCTCTTCTGGCTCGCGCTGCGCGTCACCCCGGACCGCGGCGACGTCAACCCGGAGACGGCCGTCGTGGTCGCCGCCGTGATGTCCGCGGCCTCCTCCGCCACGAGCACGTTCCTCGCCGTACGGGACGACGGCGCGTACCGCCGCAGGCTGGCCCGGCTCGCCGGTCGCCGCCGTCGCCGGGAGGGGACGGCGGGCCCGGTGGACGACGCTCCGGGCGTCCTCTTCCTCCAGCTCGACGGCCTCGGCCACGAGGTGCTGCGCGAGGCCACCGAGGGCGAGCACCCGGTGATGCCCACGGTCGCCGCGCTGCGCGCCGGGACCCACCGGCTGACCCGCTGGCGCACCGACTGGTCCAGCCAGACCGGCGCCAGCCAGCTGGGCATCCTGCACGGCAGCAACCACGACGTGCCCGCCTTCCGTTGGTACGAGAAGGAGACCGGCGAGGTCATGGTGAGCAACCGGCCCAGCTGCGCCGCCGAGCTCCAGCGCCGGGCCGTCGCCCGCGCCGGGACGTACGGGCTGCTGGAGACGGACGGCGCCAGCCGCGGCAACCTCTTCAGCGGCGGCGCCCGGCAACTCGCCCTGGTGCTCTCGGTGTCGGCCCGCCGGGGCCGCGAGACCCGGTCCCGCGCCGGGTACTTCGCGTACTTCTCCGACCCGGCGAACGCCACCCGCACCGCCGTCTCCTATGTCGCCGAACTGTTCCGCGAGGTGTTCCAGTCCCTGCGCGCGCGGCTGCGCCGCGAGACGCCGCGGGTGCCGCGCGGCGGGGTGTACCCGTTCCTGCGGGCGTTCGTCACCGTCGTGCAGCGCGACGTGGTGGTGGCCGCGGTCGTCGGCGACGTGCTCGGCGGGCGCGCCTCCGTCTACGCCGACCTCGTCGGCTACGACGAGGTGGCGCACCACTCCGGTCCGCGCGGCCGGGACACCCGGCAGGTGCTGCGCGGCCTCGACCGCGCCGTACGCATGATCGTCAAGGCGACCGAGCACGCGCCGCGCCCGTACCGCGTGGTGCTCCTCTCCGACCACGGCCAGAGCGCCGGGCAGACCTTCGAGGACGCGTACGGGCTGTCCCTGGAGGACCTCGTCCGCGCGGGCTGCGGGCTGCCGGTGTCGCGCCGCGCCGGGCGCACCTCCAGCGGCGCCGAGGCGCGGGAGGCGGCACGCGCCGCGCTGCACCGCCCGGAGGAGCCGGGCCGGTCCCGGCTCACCGGCCGCCGACGCGGCCAGGACCGGCCGCCGCGCGGGCACGGGCCGGTGGTGCTGGCGTCGGGCAACCTGGCGCTCGTCTCGTTCCCCGACGTGCCCGGACGGATGGCGCGCGAGGCGATCGACGCCCGGCACCCGGCGCTCCTCCCGGCGCTCGCGGACCATCCGGGCGTCGGCTTCCTGCTCGTACGGAGCGACGCGTACGGGCCGGTGGTGATCGGCGCGGGCGGGCGCGAACTCCGCCTGGACACCGGGGAGGTGACCGGCGGCGGTGACCCGCTGGCGCCCTTCGGGCCGGGGGCGGCGGACGCGGTGCGGCGTACGGCGGGCTTCCCGCACGCCGCCGACATCATGGTCAACTCGCGCGTCGACCCGGCCACCGGGGAGGTGCACGCCTTCGAGGACCAGATCGGGTCGCACGGCGGGCTGGGCGGGGAGCAGAACGAGGCGTTCCTGCTGTCGCCGCTGCGGTTGTCCCCGCCGGTCGCCTCCGGTGAACTCGTCGGCGCCGAGCAGGTGCACCGCGTGCTGCGCCGCTGGCTGCGCGAGGCCCGCCGTACGCCCGGCGTGCGGCACGCGCACCCGCTCGCGGAGGCGCGGGGCGACGACGGGCGCACGGCGGCGGGGGAACGGGTCGGCTGACGGGCGGGGCGCGGCGTACGGCCGGACCGGGGCGTACGGAGGTCGGCCCGGCGATCCCCGGCCCCCGTACCGCGAGCGGCCCCTCGGAAACGGCGAGCGGGCCGGTACGTGCGTACCGGCCCGCTTCCCCGTTCCTCGATGGTGGCCGACGGGCCCCGGGGGTGTGGCCCGTCGGCGGACTGGGGCGGTCGCCCGTGACCCGGGGGTCAGGCGTCCGCGGTGGTCAGGCGTCCGCGGTGGCGGCGGCGCGCTCCCGGATGGGGGCGCCGACCTCTTCGAGGTGCCGCAGCGCCTCGCGCCAGGACTGGATGAGCCCGGTCTCGTGGTACGGGACGTCCAGCTCGGCGCAGAACTCGCGCACGATCACCTGCGCCTTGCCCAGGTGCGGGCTCGGCATGCTCGGGAAGAGGTGGTGCTCGATCTGGTAGTTCAGGCCGCCCATCAGGTTGTTGATGAACCAGCTGCCCTTGACGTTCCGCGACGTGAGCACCTGCTTGCGCAGGAAGTCCGGACGGTCGTCGCCGCGCAGCGTGGGCATGCCCTTGTGGTTCGGCGCGAACATGGAGCCGAGGTAGACGCCGAACACCGCCTGGTGCATCAGCAGGAAGGCGATGCCCATGCCGACCGGGAGGGTCAGGAAGATCGCCGCGAGGTAGGCGCCGAAGTGCGCGAACATCAGGCCGCCCTCGGCCCAGCGCCGCTTCAGGTACGGCTGGCGCAGCGCGCGCAGACCGGAGACGTGGAGGTTGAAGCCCTCCAGCGTGAGCAGCGGGAAGAAGATCTTGCCCTGGTGGCGGCCGACGAACAGCGCCAGGCCCTTCGCCTCGCGGGCCTGCTCCTGCGACCAGACGAGGATGTCGGGCGCGACGTCCGGGTCCAGCTCCTCGTGGTTCGGGTTGGCGTGGTGGCGGGTGTGCTTGTTCATCCACCAGCCGTAGGACATGCCGATGCCCAGGTTGCCGACGAGGAGGCCGCCGATGTCCGTCGGGCGGCGCTTCGTGAACACCTGGCAGTGGGCCAGGTCGTGGGCGAGGAGCGCCAACTGCCCGAAGCTGGCCGCGAGCACCACCGCGACGGCCAGCTGCCACCAGCTCTCGCCGACGGCGAAGAACAGCACCCAGCCCAGCACGAAGGCCAGGCCGACGAGCGTGAACCGCAGCGTGTAGTAGCCGGGTCGGCGCTTCATCAGACCCGCTTCGTTGATCCGGCGGGAGAGTCGGGCGAAATCGCTGCCCTGGCCTGGCACGCGCTCCCGCGCGGGCGGTCCTTCGGTGCTTGTCGTCATGGGAGCAGCCTGCCGTGCCCGGCACCACTGGTGACAGCCGCGCAGCACGTCTCTTCCTATGGGGGCACACCACACCTTGAAGAGGGGGGCTGGCTACACTCCGAAATCCCCCCGGCTGCTGTATCCTCCGCCGCCCTCGCGGTGAAGTCGCAGGTCGGACGCGGGGTTACGCCCGTACGTCGGAAACATCCGTACGGGCGACGCCATTCCCGACCTTACGGGACGTGTGCGGATGTGCCACCGGAATTCGTACGAACGGTGAGCGCCGGGGCGTGCGCGCGGGCGGGCCCTGCCGGGCTCCTGCCCCCGTTCCGCCCGGGTATCCGTCCCGGGCCGGGGCAACCGGCCGCCGCGCGGCGGAACGCTCCCGGCGCGCGCCGTTCCGACGCGCCGCCCCACGCCTCAACGTCCCGCGCGTCCGCGCCCGTTCGAGCCCCCAGCGCCCGACGCCCCGCGCGCGCCCGCCCGTTCAGCCGCCCGCCGTACTGCTCCAGCGCGCCAGCTCCTCCGGAGTGCGCGGCGCCGCCTCGCCCGCCTCCAGCAGGCCGTGCGCGCGCAGCGCCGCGGCCACCGCCGCCGACCACGGCGTACGCAGCCCGGCTGCCGCCAACAGCTCGCGGTCGACGAGGAGTTCGGCGGCCGGTCCGGTACGCGGCCCGCCCGGCGCGAGGACCGCGGCGTCGTCGGCCCAGCGCAGCGCCAGGTCCACGTCGTGGGTGGCCATCACGACGGTCGTGCCCGCGTCCCGCAGCCCGTCCAGCACCTCCAGCAACCGCTCCTGGCCGTGCGGGTCCAGGCCCGCGGTCGGCTCGTCGAGGATCAGCGCGCGCGGCCGCATCGCCACGGCGCCCGCGAGGGCGGCGCGTTTGCGCTGCCCGTACGACAGCAGGTGCGTGGGCCGGTCGCGCAGTTCCGCGATGCCGAGCGCGGTGAGCGCGTCCGTGACCCGGGCGCGTACCTCGTCCTCCGGCAGTCCCTGGTTCATCGGCCCGAAGGAGACGTCCTGCTCCACGGAGGCCGCGAACAGCTGGTCGTCCGGGTCCTGCACCACCAGCTGCACCGTGCCGCGCAGCCGGGTCAGGCCCGCGCGGTCGTACGCGACCGGGTCGCCCGCCAGGCGCAGTCGGCCGGAGGAGCACCGCAGGCCGCCGCTGAGGAGGCGCAGCAGGGTGGTCTTGCCGCTGCCGTTCCGTCCGAGGAGCGCCAGTGAACGGCCCGCCGGGACGGCGAAGTCCACGTCCCGCAGGACCGCGGGCCCTTCGTCGTACGCGTACGACGCGCCGACGAGCTCCACCAGCGGGACCGCCGGTACCGGTGGCGGTTCGGGCCGCGGCCCCTGGTCGGGGTGTGCTCCGGGGGACGTGCCCGTGGTCATGTGACGAGCCCTTCCAGTACGAGGGTGAGCGCCGTGACGCCCGCCAGCAGGGCGGCCGTCGCGGTCAGGAAGCGGCCGGAGACGCGCGTCGCGGGCACGAGCACGCGCAGCGTGCCGTCGTAGCCGCGACCGGCCAGCCCCGTCTGGAGCCGACCGGCCCGGTCGAAGGCCCGCACGAACGCGGTGGCGCCCAGCCCCGCGAGTGAACGCCACCGCGCGGCGCGGCTGTTGTGGCCCAGCCGGGCCGCCTGCGCCTGCCCGACGCGGGAGACGGAGTCGAGCAGCAGGAAGCTCATGCGGTACGTGACGAGCGCGACGTCGACGACCGCGGGCGGCACCCCGGCCCGTACGAGCCGGGGCACCACGTCGGACACCGGGGTGGTGAACGCGAACAGCAGCAGCCCGAGCGAGGCCGCCGACGTTCGCAGCAGCAACTGTGTCGCGTGCGCGGGCCCCGCCGGGTCGAGGGCCACCAGGCCGCCGCCGGGGCCGCCCACACGGAACAGCAGCGGCACCGCGCCGGTGACGCAGAAGCCGAGCGGCAGGCGGAACGCCCGCCACAACCGCCGTACGGGCACCCCCGCCGGGCCCAGCAGCACGGCGAGGGTGGCCGCGGCCACCAGCGGGGCGCCCGGCCAGGCCGGGAGGGTGATCGCCAGGACCGTCAGGCCCAGGCCGAGCACCGCCTTCTCCAGGGGGTGGCGGTGGCGCCAGCGGCTGCTGTGCGCCGCCGCGTCGATCGGCAGCACGCGGCGCTACGGGCGCGGGCCGTCGCCGCCGCCCGCGCCGGGGCCCGGGTCCGGGCCGGGGCCCCCGACGGCGCCCGGAACGGGGGCTGTCGCGTCCCCCGGGCCCCCGTCCGTAACGGCTCCCGTACCCGTACCGGCTCCCGCACCGCCGTCCGCCGCGACCGCCGTCGCGCCCTGGCGGCGGCCCCGGTGGAGCCCGAAGTAGTACGCCAACACGCCCGCGCCGAGCGCCGCTTGGAGCGCGAACAGCGCCGACTCGATCTCGCCGGACGGCGGTTCGTACAGCGGCGTGAACCACGGCTCGTAGTCCGGGTCGTTCTCCGTCACGGCGGTCTCCGCCTGCGCGTCGGCACCGGCGAACGGCTCCTCCTCGCCCTCCCCGAGCCCCAGCGCGAGCGGCAGCACCGCCAGCGCCGCGACGGCCAGCAGGAGCAGCGCGTTGATCCGCCCGCCGCGGCTCAATCGGCGTGCGCCGCGCGGCCGTTCCGTCGTACGGGGCGTGTCCGCGGCGTCCGTACCGGTGGCCGTGTCCGTACCGGCGTTCCCGTTCCCGTGGTCCTCGCGCATCACGCCACCCGCTTCCGCTGCCGGTCCTGGCCCTGCTCGTCGCCCTGCTGCCCGTCCTGACGCGCGTTCCCGCGCGCGAACACCCCGAGTCGGATCAGCTCACCCGCGCTGGACTGGCTGAGCAGCCGCATCACGAGCACGGTGAGCAGACCCTCGCTGACCGCCAACGGGATCTGCGTGACGGCGAAGATGCCGCCGAACTTCGCCAGCGCGCCCGGCACTCCGCTGCCCGGGTCGGGGAAGGCGAGCGCGAGCTGCACGCTCGTGACGCAGTACGTGCTCAGGTCGGCGGCGAACGCGCCCGCGAACACGGCCACCATCAGCGGCAGTCCGAGGCGCCGCACCAGCCGGTACAGCCCGTAGCCGACCCAGGGGCCGACCACCGCCATCGAGAAGACGTTCGCGCCGAGCGTGGTGAGGCCGCCGTGGGCCAGCAACAGCGCCTGGAACAGCAGGGTGATCGTGCCGAGCACCGCCATCACCGGCGGCCGGAACAGGATCGCGCCCAGTCCCGTACCCGTCGGATGGGAGCAACTCCCCGTCACGGACGGGATCTTGAGCGCGGACAGGACGAACGTGAAGGCGCCCGAGGCGCCCAGCAGCAGCGTGCTCTCCGGATGTTCCCGCACCTCGCGGGTGAGGACACGGACACCGTGGACGACGAACGGGGCGGACGCGGCGGTCCAGGCGACCGCGTGCAACGGGGGCAGATACCCCTCGGCTATATGCATGGCAGGGAAGACCTCTCCAGCACCTCGTGGATGGACAGCGCACCCTGGCCGGTCTCCTGGCTGACGGGTCGTGCCGCCCTGGCTCCGCCTTCCCGGACCCCGCGGTCTCCCGTGGCGTCCAGTGGCCTCCCCGGAGGGATGGAGCCGGACTTCCCGATCACAGTGGCGAGGGCCGCACCGGTCTTCCACCGGTTTCCCGAACACCAAGGCCCAGCGACAGTAGCCCCGCCCGGTGGCCACCACAACCGCCACCCCGTCGGACGGGCACGGTCGCTCCCGCGCGGCGCCCCGTACGCGTGGCACCCTGGGGCCCGTACCGAGGCACCGCGCACGCACCGAGGCGCCGCGCGTACGTGACGGGGCGCCGCGCGGACGGCGCGGCCCCGCGTACGTACCGACGGAGCCGGAACCGACGGAGGGACCCGTATGGCACCCGAACCGCTGACGCCGGAGCAGACCGAGCAGGCCCTCGCGGAGTTGCCCGGCTGGCGGGCCGCCGACGGGCGGCTGGTGCGGGAGTACGCCTTCGGCGGGCATCTGCCCGCGGCCGCCATGGTCGTCCATGTGGCCGCGATCCAGGAGGAGTTGAACCACCACTCCGACCTCGCGCTGGGCTACGCCACGCTGGGCGTGTCGGTGAACACCCACAGCGTGGGCGGCCGCGTCACGGAGCTGGACGTGGCGTTGGCCCGCCGGATCGAGGAGATCGCGGCGGGCCACGGGGCGAGCTGAGTCACGGGCGGCGCGGGCGGTACGGCCCGCGCGGCCCGACGGAGCTCCTCAGCCAGTACGGTCCCCGGCGCCTACGGAACGGTCCGCCGGGGGCCTCCCAGCCGGACCCTGGGGAAGGGGTCCGGGCCGCCGTCACCGGCGGCGTCGAACGGCCGCCACGGCGGCACCGGTGGGCCCGGCGCCGCCGTCGCGGGCGGGGATCACTTCTCCGGCATCAGCACCGTGTCGACGAGGTACACGGTGGCGTTGGCCGTCGGCACGTTGCCGCAGACGACGGTGGAGTTGTCGTTCACCTTGTACTCCTCGCCGGAGCCCGCGGTCTTCAGGTCGCTCTTCTGAAGCGTCGGGTACGTGCCGCTCTCCAGGTCCTTCGGCGCCAGCTTCTTGCCGACGACGTGGTAGGTCAGCACGTCGGTGAGCATCTTCTTGTCGCTCAGCACGGCGTTGAGGTCCTTCTCGGGGATCTTCTCGAACGCGGCGTTGGTGGGCGCGAACACCGTGATGTTCTCGGCGTTGTTGAGCGTGTCCACCAGACCGGCCTTCTTGACCGCGGTGACGAGCGTCGACAGCTCCGGGTTGTTGGAGGCCGCGGTCGCCACCGGGTCCTTCGCCATCCCGTCGAAGCTGCCCTTGCCCGACTCCGGCACCGAGGCACAGCCCGGACCAAACGGCTTGGCGCCCGCCTGCTGCGCGTCCTCCGTCGGCTCCTCCGACTTCTGCTCCTTCTGCTCGCTGGAGCTGGAGTCGGACTTCTTGTCGTCGTCGTCGTCCGAGCCGCAGGCGGTGAGCGCCAGGGGCAGGGTGAGGGCGGCGACGGCGGCGATGGCGCTACGGCGGAAACGGTTGGACATCATCAGAATGCTCCTTGTACGTGTCTTGTGCTCAGAAAACTGCTGAACCGGTTCACTCGCTCAGCTGGGACTGCGGATCTGGGGGGAGCAGTCGCGGTGCGTGGCGCGCGCCCGGGTGGCGCGCCCGCGTACCGGACCGTGGTCACTCCACGCTGACCACCACCGAATGCCGCCCTGTGGCGCCGTCGGGTACGGTCCCGACGCGCTCGGAGGTCTGTGTGTAGCCCGTACGGTCCGTCGCACGGACGTGGAGGGTGTGCGAGCCGGGGGTGGCGGGCCATTCCCACACCCACTGGCGCCAGGTGTCGCGGCTGTCCTCGTCGGCCAGCCGGGCCCGCTGCCAGGCGCCGTCGTCGACCCGCACCTCGACCTTGTCGATGCCGGTGTGCTGCGCCCAGGCGACGCCCGCGACCGCGACCTTCCCGGCCTTGACCTGGCCGAACGACTTGGGTGTGTCGATCCGGGACTGGGTCTTGATCGGCGCCTTCTCCGACCAGTTCCGCTTCACCCAGTACGTGTCGTAGTCGTCGAAGGTGGTCAGCTCCAGGTCCTCCAGCCACTTGCAGGCGGACACGTAGCCGTACAGGCCGGGGACCAGCATCCGGACCGGGAAGCCGTGCTCGAAGGGCAGCGGCTCGCCGTTCATGCCGACCGCGAGCATCGCGTCGCGGCCGTCCATGACGGTCTCCACCGGTGAGCCGAGCGTCATGCCGTCCACCGAGCGCGCCACCAGCTGGTCGGCGGGTCCGCCGCGTGACGGGGGCCGTACGCCCGCCTCGCGCAGCAGCTCCGCGAGGGGGACGCCGAGCCAGCGGGCGTTGCCCGCGTACTTGCCGCCGACCTCGTTGGAGACGCAGGTCATGGTGATCACGCGCTCGACCAGCTCGCGTTCCAGCAGGTCGTCGTACGTCACCTCGACCGGGGTCGTGACGCCCTTGCCGTGGATGCGGAGCTTCCAGCCGTCGGCGCTGACCTTGGGGACGACGAGGGCGGTGTCGACGCGGTAGAAGTCGGCGTTCGGCGTGAAGTACGGGCTGACGCCGCGGACGCCGAGGTCCGCGCCGCGCGGGACCGGCGCCGCCTTCGAGGCCGGGGTGGGCAGCCGTACCGCGTCGCGGGAGGCGACGGCCTCGGCGCCGCGCCGCGAGTTGAGGGTGCGGCCGACGGCGCCCGCGCCCGCGGACACCACGGCGACACCGCCCGCGGCGACGACGAACCCGCGGCGGTCGAACGCGCCGGGGGACCCGAGGGGGTGCTCCTCCGCGGGCTTGTCGGGCCCCTCGGCCTCGTCCTCGTCGGTGTCCGCCGTGACCCGCCCGGCTCCCGCTTGCGCCGTGCCGCGAGCCGCCAGCAGTCCGGACAGCAGGTACAGCGTGGCCGCGCCCGCGAGCGCGCCCACCACCGACGGCAGCGGGTCGAACGTCTCCGCCTTCGGACGGCTCAGCGCGGCGGCCCCGCCGACCAGGCCGAAGACCAGGACGCCCGCCGCGCCCGCCCGCCGGTGGCGCAGGGCCAGGCAGCCGAGGACGACGGCGAAGAGGACGAGCAGCGCCAAGATGCCGAGTTGGAGGACGAGCTTGTCGTTCGTCCCGAAGTTCCGTACGGCGAACTCCTTCAGCGGCGTCGGCGTCCGGTCGATGACCGCTCCGCCCACCGCCACCACCGGGTTCGCCTCGCGGCGCACGAGGACCGACGCCAGCTCGGCCACGCCCAGCGCGCAGGCGCCGCTCAGCAGCCCGGCGGCCGCGCCGAGCGCGGGCCGCAGCGCGCGGCGCGCCCAGCCGGTACGGCGGGCTGCCGCCGTCGGTTCCGTCGCTTCCCTGGTCTCGCTCACACCCCCCATTCGGGGCCGGTGATCCCCCGGATTGGTCTGTCATCAAAACGAGTGGGAACTCGTGCGTACGTCGGATAGCCGCTGGTGACGGGCGTACGTCGGGACCAATCCACGGCCACGTCGGCACCGAATACCCAGTCGGGGCACGTGCCCCGGCAGTGGTGTCGACACCGGGCAGGGAGCGCAATGACGGAGCGAAGGCGGCGTACGGCCGTGATCGGCAGCGGTGTGGCGGGGCTGACCGCCGCGTACATACTGCGCACCGCCCACCACGTGACGCTGTACGAGGCCGACGCGCGGCTCGGCGGGCACGCGCACACGCACGACCTGGTCGGCCCGGACGGCCGTAGCCGCGGTGTCGACTCGGGCTTCATCGTGCACAACGACCGGACGTACCCGCTGCTGCGCCGCCTCTTCGCGGAACTGGGCGTCGCCACGCAGGAGTCGGAGATGAGCATGTCGGTGCGCTGCGAGGGCTGCGGCCTGGAGTACGCGGGGGCCCGCGGCCCGCGCGGCCTCCTCGCCCAGCCCCGCAACGTCCTCCGCGGCAGCTACCTGCGGATGCTCGCGGAGGTGCCCCGCTTCCACCGTGAGGCGAAGCGGCTGCTGGAGCGGGAACCGGAGGAGGAGGAGGAGGGGCCGCTCCGCACGCTGGGCGAGTTCCTCACCGACGGCCGTTACTCCCCGTACTTCACGGCGCACTTCGCCGTCCCGCTGGTCTCCGCCGTCTGGTCCTGCCCGCCGGGCACCGCCCTGAGCTACCCGGCGCGCTACCTCTTCCGCTTCCTCGCCCACCACGGCATGCTCGGCGTCCGCGGTTCGCCGACGTGGCGCACGGTGACCGGTGGTTCCCGCGACTACGTGGAGCGGGTCGGCAAGCAGCTGGACACCGTCCGTACGGACACGCCCGTCCGGACGGTGGAGCGGCACGCGTCCGGGGTGCGGATCGTCACCGACGACGGCGGCGCGCACGAGCACGACGCCGTCGTCCTCGCCGTCCACCCCGACCAGGCGCTGCGGCTCCTCGCGGACGCCACCGCGGAGGAACGGGCGGTGCTCGGCGCGTTCCGCTACTCCCGCAACGAGACGCTGCTGCACACCGACACCTCCGTGCTGCCCCGCAGCCCCGGCGCCGCCGCGTCCTGGAACTACCTGCTGCCCGACTGCGGGCCCGCCGCCCACCAGGTGCGGATCAGCTACGACATGAACCGGCTCCAGCGGCTCGACGCCCCCGAGCGGTACGTCGTCACGCTCGGCGCCGGTGACGCCGTCGACCCGGCCCGGGTCCGCGCCCGCATGGTGTACGAACACCCCGTCTACACCCCGGAGTCCGTCGCCGCGCAACGGCGGCTGCCCGCGCTGAGCGGCCCCGTCACCGCGTACGCCGGGGCCTACCACGGCTGGGGCTTCCACGAGGACGGCTGCCGTTCCGGGGTCCACGCCGCCGAGGCGCTCGGGGTGCGCTGGTGACGGCGGAGCGGCCCGTAGCGGCGGAGCCGGGTACGGCGGAGGAGGCGGGTCCCTCGGTGCCCGCCCTCTACCGCTGCGTGGTCTCGCACACCCGCTCCCGGCCGCTGCGCCACCACTTCCGGCACCGCACGTACCTGTGGTTCGTCGACCTGGACCGGCTGCCGCGACTGCCCCGCGCGCTGCGCCCGCTGGCCCGCTTCGACGCCCGCGACCACTTCGGCGGCACCGCGCCGGACATCCGCACCGGCCTCGACCGGTTCCTCGCCGCCCAGGGCGTACGGGACGCGGACGGGCCGGTGCTGATGCTGGCGCACGCGCGGGTCCTCGGCCACGTCTTCAACCCGCTGACCCTGTACTGGTGCCACCGCGCCGACGGCTCGCCCAGCTGCGTCGTCGCGGAGGTCCACAACACGTACGGCGAACGCCACTGCTACCTGCTGCGCCCCGACGGACGCGACACCGCCGAGGCCGACAAGGAGCTGTACGTCTCGCCGTTCTTCCCCGTCGACGGCCGCTACCGCATGAGGCTCCCGGAGCCCGCGCGGACGCTCGACCTCACCGTGCGGCTGCACCGGGACGGCGGTACGACGCCGTTCACCGCCGCCGTACGCGGGGACCGCCACCCGGCGACCCCGACCGGCCTGCTGCGCGCCGCCGTGCGGCACCGCTGGTCCACCGCAGCCGTGTCCGCGGCCATCCGCTTCCACGGCATACGGCTCTACCTGCGCGGACTGCCCGTCCAGCCGCGCCCCCGACACCGGACCCAGGAGGGTATGGAGTGAGCGTCACCCCGTCATCACCCGGCCGCACCACCCGGCCGGAGCCCCGCCGCGCCACCCGGCCGGACCGGAGCACCGGCGGCGAGCCCCGCGCCGCCGCCGGCGACCCGAGCGGGAACCCGCTCGACCGCTGGCCCGACGTCACCGGGCCGCCGCCGGGCGGCGCGCTGCGCGCGGCCGTCACCGAGCGGCTCGTCCGGCACGCCTTCTCGCGGCTGCCGCTGCGCGTACGGCTGCCGGACGGCCGGACGCTCGGGCTCGGCGGCCCGCTGCTGGAGCTGCGCGACCCCGACGCGTTCCACCGCAGGGTGGGCGCGCACGGGCTGATCGGCTTCGGCGAGTCGTACATGGCGGGCGAGTGGGACGCGCCCGACCTGGTCGGCGTGCTCACCGTCTTCGCCGACCACGTCGGCACCCTGGTGCCCGCGCCGCTCCAGCGGCTGCGCGGGGTGTGGGCCCGGCGGCAGCCGAAGGACCAGCGGAACACGGTGACCGGCTCCCGCAGCAACATCCAGCGGCACTACGACCTGTCGAACGACCTGTTCGCGCTCTTCCTCGACCCGACCATGTCGTACTCCTCCGCCGTCTTCCAGACGTTCCCCGCCACCCACGCCCAACTGCCCGCCGCCCAGCACCGCAAGATCGACCGGCTGCTGGACCTGGCGGAGGTCGGCCCCGGCACCCGGCTGCTGGAGATCGGCACGGGCTGGGGCGAGTTGGCCGTACGGGCCGCCGAACGCGGCGCCTCCGTCGTCTCCGTCACCCTCTCCGGGGAGCAGCGGAGCCTCGCGCTGGAACGGGTACGGGACGCGGGCGTGGAAGACCGCGTCCAGGTGCTGCTGTCCGACTACCGCGAGCTGACCGGGGAGTACGACGCCGTGGTCAGCGTCGAGATGATCGAGGCCGTCGGCGCGGAGTTCTGGCCGGAGTTCTTCGGCGTGCTCGACCGGCGGCTGAAGCCGGGCGGACGGGCCGCGCTCCAGGCCATCACCATGCCGCACGACCGGATGCTCGCCACCTTGAACACCCACACCTGGATCCAGAAGTACGTCTTCCCCGGCGGCATGCTGCCGTCCGTCGAGGCCATCGAGCGCGTCACGCGGGACCGCACGGCGCTGGACCTCGTCCGCTCGGACGGTTTCGGCCCGCACTACGCGGAGACCCTGCGGCTGTGGCGCGAGGGCTTCCACTCGTCCGCCGCCGAGGTGCGGAGCCTCGGCTTCGACGACATCTTCCAGCGGATGTGGGACCTCTACCTCGCCTACTCCGAGGCCGGGTTCCGCTCCGGCTACCTCGACGTACGCCAACTGCTGTTCCAGAAGGGGGAGGTGACCGCGTGAGCGGCGCGGCACACCGGCTCACCGACGCCCTCGGGCAACTCCTCGGCGCGCCGCCGCCCGTACGCCTGCGCGCCTGGGACGGCAGCACCGCCGGGCCCGTGGACGCGCCCCTGGTTGTGCTCCGCTCCCGGCGCGCGCTGCGCCGCCTGCTGTGGCAGCCCGGCGAACTCGGCCTGGCGCAGGCGTACCTGGCGGGGGAGGTCGACGTCGAGGGCGACCTCACCGAGGCGCTGCGCACCCTGTGGCGGGCCGGGCGCGAGCAGGGCCTGCGCCCGCCGCGCCTCACCGCGGCGCAGCGGCTGCGCGCCGCCGCCCTCCTGCTGCGCCTCGGCGCCGTCGGACCCCGCCCGCGCCCACCGGCCGCGCCGTACGCCCGCCTCGACGGCGCGCTGCACAGCCGGACGCGGGACCGGGCGGCGATCAGCCACCACTACGACCTCGGCAACGACTTCTACGCGCTGCTCCTCGACCCGTCCATGGCGTACTCCTGCGCGTACTGGACCCGGGACGACGACCCCGGCTACGGCCTGGCCGACGCCCAGCGCGACAAGCTCGAACTCGTCTGCCGCAAGCTCGCGTTGACCCCCGGCGCCCGCCTCCTCGACATCGGCTGCGGCTGGGGCGCCCTGGCCCTGCACGCGGCGGCGGAGCACGGCGCGCGGGTCACCGCCGTCACCCTCTCCACCGAGCAGGCCGCGGCCGTACGGGGCCGGGTGCGCGAACGCGGGCTGGAGCACCTGGTGGAGGTGCGCCGCTGCGACTACCGCGACCTGGACGCGGCGGGCTACGACGCGGTGTCCACCATCGAGATGGGCGAACACGTCGGGGACGCCGAGTACCCGGGCTTCGCCGCCACCCTCCACCGGGCGCTCCGGCCCGGCGGACGGCTGCTGGTGCAGCAGATGTCGCGGGGCGCGTACGAGCCGGGCGGCGGCGCGTTCATCGGGACGTACATCGCGCCCGACATGCACATGCGGCCGCTCGGCGGCACCGTGTCGCTGCTGGAGGACGCCGGTCTGGAGGTGCGCGGCACCGAGTCGCTGCGCGAGCACTACGTGCGGACCGTACGGGAGTGGCACCGGACGCTGGAGAGCCGCTGGGAGGCGTTCGTCGCGCTGGCGGGGGAGCCGACGGCGCGGGTGTGGCGGCTGTACCTCGTCGGCGGCGCCCTCTCGTTCGAGGAGGGCCGGATGGGCGTGGACCAGATACTCGCCGTACGGCCCGGCCCGGTCGGGGAGAGCGGGGTCACGGGGACCCCCGGCGCCTGGTACGCGTTCGGGGGCCGGACCGGTGAGGACGGCACGGAGGAACGTGCGGAGGAGAGCGGGGTGGGGGCGGTATGAGCGGCTTCCCGTGGGGTGCCCTCGGCACCAACACGGCGGTGGCGGCGGCGGTCGCGCTGGCGGTGCTGCTGGTGACGTTCGGCATCGGGGTCGCCAAGGGCGCGCACCGGGTCGTGGACATCGCCTGGGGTACGGCGTTCGCGGCGGTCGCCGTCACCACGTACACCCTGTCGGCGGACGAGGGCGGCGCCGGGCAGCGGCTGCTGCTGACCGTGCTCACCGCGGTCTGGGGCCTGCGGCTGTCCCTGCACATCGCGTGGCGTTCGCGCGGCAAGGGCGAGGACCCGCGCTACGCGCGGATGCTCGGCCGCTCCGGCATCCGGCACCCCGCGCTGCGCGCCCTGCTGCTGGTGTATTTGCCGCAGGCGGCGCTGGTCTGGTTGATCTCCCTGCCGGTGCAGGCCGGGCAGTACGCGGGCACGCCCTCCGGGGCGGCGCTCGCCGTGGCGGTCGCGGGCGCGGCCGTCTGGTGCGTCGGGCTGTTCTTCGAGGGGGTCGGCGACCTCCAGCTGGCGCGGTTCACCGCCGACCCGGCGCACCGCGGTCAGGTCATGGACCGGGGTCTGTGGCGCCTCACCCGGCACCCGAACTACTTCGGTGACTTCTGCGTCTGGTGGGGCCTGTACCTGGTGGCCGCCGCAGGACTCGTCGACGCCGGACACCCGGGCGTCGCCGCGCTCGGACTGCCCGCGCCCGCCCTGATGAGCTACCTGCTGATCGCGGGCAGCGGCAAGCGGCTGCTGGAACGGCACATGGCGGACCGCCCCGGCTTCGCCGCGTACGCCGCCCGCACCAGCGGCTTCTTCCCGCTGCCACCGCGCGAGGACGCCGACCCCGCCGCGGGCCCCCGGCCCTGAGGCCCGCCCGGGACCGGGGAGCCCGGCCCGTACACGTACGGGCGCGGGCGGTAGCCCGGCGCATTTTCCTCCAGCGCGGAGGAGCCGGTCTCGCCGCCGCATTGTGCCCCGAAGCCGAAGCGGGTGTTCTCCTCCTCACGTGTCTGACCGGTGCTGATGGCTCCGGAGCGTCGCACCAGGGAACGTCGAGTAGGAGGAGGGACGAGCACGATGTCCGTGTCGGTCAGAACCGCTCGCACGACGTTGCCGTTGGCGGGTTCAAGAGCGGTCGGACAGTGGATATCTTCAAGCACGTCCCTCAGCCCCGACGCACCTGGGTAGGCGCGTTCTAGGGAGGGTTGCCTTCGGTGCCGCCACCACTCTCGTTGGGGCTCCGCTCGATCAGGATCATCGGCTCGTTGCCCTTGAGCTGCTGCCAGATGGTGACCAGCGCCACGATCTGGGCGACCAGGAACGCCACCTGCACCGACGCCGTACGCCACTGGTAGAGGGACAGGAGCAGGCCCGCTCTGGTCGGCCAGTAGCGCCTCTCCCCACGGAAAGTGTCGATGTCCATCGCGACTCCGGTCAGAGTGAGCACTAGCAGCGTGAGGCTCAGATTGAGCGGCCAGTTGTTGATGGGTTGGTCGACCATCCAGTCACCGGCCCACTGCACGAACACCGGAGCCGCGTAGGCGAGTGCCAGCCCGAAGGCGCGGACCGGACCGCGTCGTCCGGGCAGGACCCGCCACAGCGCGCCTAGCGTGAAACCGGCGCCAATCCAGATGAGTTCCACCTCCAGCGCGTGCATCACGGTCTCGGCGAGTCCAAAGCGCTGAAAGTACTTCTCGCCCCATTGATCCCCACGCACCTGATTGGCCCAGGTCAATATCACCACTGCGGGCACCGAGAAAAGTGCGGTGAGACGTGCGGCTCGCCAGGCGTTATCCCATGAGGTGCCCTGTGGCCCCCAAGCCAGGGCCAGTTCCACCGGGCTGATGGATGCGGGAAGCCGTATCCAGGTGCGTGGCAGGCCCGATGGCGGGGCGGGGTGCGGTAGCCGGTGCAGCCGGTCCAGTTCGCGTTCCAATTTGGAGCGGTTCTCGTCCTGCTGGCCCTGTTCCAGTCGGCGCAGTTGGGCGTGCAACTCCCGGTGCTGGCGCGCCGCCCTCAGCAGGTGCTGCCGGTCGGGTTCCTTCACCAGTTCGTGCAGCCTGTGGCCCGAGGACAGCTTCCGGTACAGGATCGCGCGCTTGGTGCCGAGAGCGAGTAGACCTGTCAGGGCGAGCCAGAGCGCCAGCATGGGAAGCAGGGGCAGCGGGACACCCGCGTACCAGCCGACCACCGGCCCGACGGAGTAGATGAAGAAGACCTTCAAAATGCACAGGTCTGCCGGTGTGGGGACTACAGCCTGGGGATTGGCCGTCGCCTTGGCACGGGCCCGCAGTAGGGCCAGGATCGCCAGCGACGGGCACCACCACCAGAGGCTGCCGCCGTAGAACCAGTCCAGCCAGTCGACGGGAAACCAGCGCAGGTCGTTGAAGACCGCCGTCACGTGCCGTAGCCCGTAGAGATCGTTTCCGTTGCGCCTACTGAGCCAGCTTTGGTGCTCCCACAGGTTTTCCGCAGCCCAGACGCTCACCGTGGTGACAACCGTGGATCCCGCGATCAGAGCGGCGAGCAGGCTGTGCGGGAAGCGGCCCCACGGCCGTCCGGCCACTGGGGCATCGAGAGCGCGCCACAGCCGTAGCAACGACGCCACTGCACCCACGAGCCAGATGAGAATCACGCACGCGCAGGCCATGGCGAACGCCACCATGGCGTGGGTCTCCTGAAAGTGGTGCGCCTCGTCGGGGAAGTTCTCCCAGTCGAGCAAGAGCTGGGAGGGCAAGGCCAGCCAATGGGGGCGACACACCACCACGGTCACGTAGCCGGTGGCGGCGGCGACGAGACCGCCGGCGGTCCGTCCGGGTCTGCCGAACACGCACAGCGCGAGACCGGTAAGGACGGTGAGCCCGAAGTGCAGTGGGATGCGTTGATCTCTCATCCAGTACGGGCCCGTGCTCTGCTCAGCGAGATAACCCAGTGCGGGGCTCGCGAGGAGTTGGACGACGGAAATCGCGAACGTCAGCCAGCCCACGGACAACAGATTGCGGACGGTACGGACCTCCGAGTCGGCGCGCGGGGTGGTGGCTGGGGTGCGACGCACTGTGCGGACCACGACCAGGAGCAGGACGAGAAACACCACCTGCAGCAGTAGCCAGAGCAACGCGTCCACGACGAACCAGGGTTGGTTGCTCCACCGTGCCGCCGAAGCCTTGGCAGCCGGCGGTTGCAGGGTGACCCGCACCTCCGGAGGCGCACCGCCCGGCTTCGCCGTGCTCCAGGTGAGGTCGGTGGTGGCGCCCGATGTCGGCGAGGAGGAGACGCTCCGAGCGGCTCTTCCGCCCAGATCGACAGTGATCTCCTGCCACCAGGAGTCGTCCAAAGCGGACGGGCGGACCAGTTCCAGGTTCCACAGCCGAGGGTGGACGGTGAGTTTCCAGGGCCCGAACTCGCGGGTGCCGAGAGCGACCACCCAGGTCATGACTCGCTGGTCGACCGTCACCCACTTCTTCCCGACGGTCACTTTCGGCGCCCTGGTGCGCCCCTCCGTATCCCGGAACGCGTCGTCGTCGGGAGACCGCAGCAGACACCGCATCGCCGTCCGGTGCCGCTCCGTGTCCCCGTTCAGCAGGAGGTCCGACGCCTGGCTCCAGGACTTGGGCACCTTGATGGTGAGGCGCCCCTCGGCCTTGCTGTAGTTCTCGTCCTCGTGTGTGAACCGGACCGATGCGGTGGCTCGAACCGACTTCAACTGTCCGGTGTTGCAGACGTCGTCCGCTGCTCGGGCGGGCGCGGCGGGCAGCAGACAGAGGAGCGTGGCCGCGGACCACAGAAACAGAACGTGCCTCAGCCGCCTCAACAAGACCCCCACTCGTCCGCCCTGGGCAGTGAGACCCATACCCCGGTCGCGGACCACGACTCGGCCCCGGGGAAATTGCTCATGAGCGCTGCAACGCTGGTGGGTTGACGATGGTGAGGACCTCCGTGCGGAGCTGTCCGGAGACGTACCGCACGGAGGTCGACCAGGGTCTGATCGGTAGGTCCCGTCTTGCTCGCGGTGCCCGGTGCGTACCACCGCTGTCCAAGGCGCCCACGTAGCTCACCACGAAAGGGCGCCCTCCGCCTTACGGCTGCACGCACCGACCACCGCCAACACCGTACGGTGGCTGACGCCCTGTCAGGCGGCCCTACGCCGTGGCGAACTCCATCAGCGCCACCGGGTCGGACGTCGGCTGCGCCGAACCGCCCGCCGGTTCCACCGTGATGCCCATGCCCGAGGCGTCCCCGACCGGTCCGTCCATCAGGACCGTCTCGGCCGCCGCGGGGGACTCCAGCAGGCCCGCCGGGCGCATGTCCCCGGCGCTGTCGCTGAACCACAGCTGGTACACCTTGCCGCTCGGCGCCTCCGGCAGCCCCGCCGCGAAGAACGCGGCCCGGTCGGCGTCCCGCGACACCACCACCGAGGCCGACGCCCCGGTCGGCAGCTTCCCCGTCGTCACCTTCGCGTCCGGCGCGGCCAGCACCTCGGCGAGACGTTCGGCCCGCCGATCGCCCGCGTCCGCGCGCTGCCGCGCCTCGTCGGCCTCCTGGTGCTGCCAGACGGCCACGCCGCCCAGGCCCGCGACCGCCGCCAGCACGGCGGCCAGCGCGAAGCGCGGCAGCGCGCGCAGCCGCCCGCCGGACCATCCGCCGGAACGTGCCTGCTGCGGCACGCGCGGCGGCTCCTGCCGTACGGTCTGGATCTCGCGCAGCACCCGCTGCCGCATCTCCGGCGGTGGCACGGCGGAGACGGCCAGCCCGAGCCGTTCGGTGGTCGCGGTCAGCTCCCGAACCTCCTGCGCGCAGGACGGGCAGTCGGCCATGTGCCGTTCGAACTCGACGCGTTCGGGGTCCGGCAGCGCGTGCACGCTGTAGGCGCCGGTCAGTGTGTGCAGGTCGGCGGCGATCATACGCTCACTCCCAGGCAGTCGCGCAGACGGATCAGGCCGTCCCGCAGCCGTGTCTTCACGGTCCCCAGCGGCAGCGCCAGCAGCTCGGCGACCTCACGATAGGTGTGACCCTGGTAGTACGCCAGGTTCACGGACTGGCGCTGCACCTCGGTGAGCGTACGCATGCAGCGGCGTACCTGCTCTCGTTCCAGCCGTGCCTCGACCTGCTCGGTGACCTCGTCGAAGGCCGGGGTCTGGTCCAGCAGCGCGGCCCGGTACTCGCGGTCGCTCGCCGCCTGCGCCGACCGCACCCGGTCCACGGCGCGGCGGTGCGCGAGGGTGAGCACCCAGGACATGGCACTGCCCTTGTCCGGGCGGAAACCGGAGGCGCAGCGCCAGACCTCCATCAGGACCTCCTGTGCCACCTCCTCCGACTGCGCCGGGTCGCGCAGCACGCTGCGCACGAGACCCAGTACGGGGCCCGCCACGGCGTCGTACACCGAGGCGAACGCGTCCTGGTCGCCGCGCGCCACCCGCGCCAGCAGCTCCGCGAGGTCCGGAGCGGCCTCCTGGCTCGCGGCGAGATCGGGGGAAGCCCTCATGCGCGCTTCCTCCCCGGAGGTGTGCCGGGTGGCGCCGCGGGGTCGGGCCGCGTGCGGCCGCGGGCGGTGACAGGACTCATGCTTCCTCCGGGTGCCGGCGATCGTGCGTGCCCATCGTGGGGGACGCGCAACGATGATTCGTCGCCGCGCGCCGTACGGATTGGTATACGCCTCCCGGGGCACCCGGTCGGGTCGTACCACGCGGCGGGGGTCGGGCGGGGTGCGTGCGGCGTGCCTCGTGCGGGGGCCGTACACGCGCAGAGCCGCCGCCCGCGGGTGCGGGCGGCGGCTCTGCGGGACGCGGGTTGCCGCTAGTTCACCGTCTCCGGGTCGTCCCCGAGCCGGGCGTCCCGGTTGAGCGCCGCGACGGCGTCGAGGTCCGCCTGGTCCAGCTCGAAGCCGAACACGTCGATGTTCTCCCGGATGCGGGACGGGGTGACCGACTTGGGGATCACCACGTTCCCCAGCTGGAGGTGCCAGCGCAGCACGACCTGCGCCACCGTACGGCCGTGCTTCCGCGCCAGCTCCTGGAGCACCGGCTCGCTGAGCAGGTCCTTGCCCTGGCCGAGCGGCGACCACGCCTCCGTCGCGATGCCGTGGTCCGCGTGGTAGGCGCGCGGCACGGACTGCTGGAGGTGCGGGTGCAGCTCGATCTGGTTGACCGCGGGGACGACGCCGCTGTTCTCGGCCAGCCGCTGGAGGTGCGCGGGGTGGAAGTTGGAGACGCCGATCGCCCTGGCGCGGCCGTCGGCGTGGATCTTCTCGAACGCCTTCCACGTGTCGACGTACTTGCCGACCGCGGGCCTCGGCCAGTGGATGAGGTACAGGTCGACGTGGTCCAGGCCGAGCTTGTCGAGGGAGGTGTCGAACGCGCGGAGCGTGCTGTCGTACCCCTGGTCGGCGTTCCACAGCTTCGTCGTGACGAACAGCTCCGAGCGGGGGACCCCGGCGGTGGCCAGCGCCCGGCCGGTGCCCTTCTCGTTGCCGTAGATCGCGGCGGTGTCGATGCTGCGGTAACCGGCCTCCAACGCGGTGGTCACCGCGCTCGTCGCCTCGTCGTCCGGCACCTGCCAGACGCCGAAGCCGAGCTGCGGCATGGTCACGCCGTTGTTGAGCGTGAGGGTGGGGACGCTGCTCAAGGGGAATCCGTCCTTCTTCGCTGTCGGGGAGGGTTGCGGTGTCCACGGGGTACAACGACCGGCGGCCCGCCGCGATTCCCCGCGGCCCCCGCGCGGGCGTGCGCCCGTGCTCCGGCCGGGTGCCCGCGTGGGCGGACGTCATCCCTGGTAGAGGGCCTCGATCTCCACCGCGTACGCCTTCTCGATCGCCTTCCGCTTCAGCTTCAGCGACGGCGTGAGGAGTCCCTGCTCCTCGGTGAACTGCGCCGCCAGGATGCGGAACGTACGGATGGACTCCGCCTGCGACACCTGCGTGTTCGCGGCCACCACCGCGCGCCGGACCTCCGACTCCAGGTCTTCGTCGTGCACCAGCTCCACCGGGCCGAGCTGCGGCTTCTCCCGCATGGTCAGCCAGTGCGTCACGGCCTCCTGGTCCAGGGTGACCAGCGCGGAGACGTACGGGCGGTCGTTGCCGACGACGATGCACTGCGCGACCAGGGGGTGCGAGCGGACCCGTTCCTCCAGTCCGGCGGGCGCCAGCGACTTGCCGCTGGACGTCACCAGGATCTCCTTCTTGCGCCCGGTGATCGTCAGGTAGCCGTCCTCGTCCAGCGAGCCGAGGTCGCCGGTGGCCAGCCAGCCGTCGCGCAGCGTCTCCTCGGTGGACACGCGGTCGTTGAGGTAGCCCTGGAACACCTGGCCGCCGTTCAGCCACACCTCGCCGTCGTCGGCGATCCGCACGGTGGTGCCGGGGATGGGCAGCCCCACGGTGCCGAAGCGGGTCTGCTCGGGCGGGTTGGCCGCCGCGGCGGCGGTCGACTCGGTCAGGCCGTAGCCCTCGAAGATGCGGATGCCCGCGCCGTCGAAGAACAGCCCCAGCCGTCGTTCCATCGCGCTGCCGCCGGACATCGCGTGCTTGCAGCGGCCGCCCAGCGCCTCGCGCAGCTTCACGTACACGAACCGGTCGAACAGCTGGTGCCGCATCCGCAGCGACGCTCCGGGCCCCGCGCCGGTGCCGAACGCCTTGTGCTCGGTGGCCTCCGCGTACCGCACCGCCGCGTCCACGGCCTTGTCGAACGGGCCCAGTCTGCCTTCGAGTTCGGCCTTGCGGCGGGCGGCGGCGAAGACCTTCTCGAAGATGTACGGCACGGCCAGGATGAAGCTCGGCCGGAACGCCACCAGGTCGGGCAGCAGCGCGGCGGCGCTCAGCTGCGGCTGATGGCCGAGCTTGACCCGGCCCCGTACGGCGGCGATCTCGACCATCCGCCCGAAGACGTGGGCGAGCGGCAGGAACAGCAGGGTGGACGCCTCGTCGCCGGGCTTCGAGTGGAAGACCGGTTCGTAGCGCCGGACGATGTTGTCGGTCTCGGCCATGAAGTTGGCGTGCGAGATGACGCAGCCCTTGGGGCGGCCGGTGGTGCCGGAGGTGTAGATGACGGTGGCGACGGTGTCGGGGGTGAGCGCGAGCCGGTGCCGGTGGACGACGTCGTCCTCGATGTGGGCGCCCGCCGCGACGAGCTCGCCCTCCGCGTCCGAGTCGAGCTGCCACAGCCGCTTGAGCCGCGGCAGCCGGTCGATGACGGAGCCGATCGTCATCGCGTGGTCCTCGTGCTCGACGACCGCGGCGGAGACCCCCGCGTCGTGCAGCATCCAGTAGACCTGCTCGGCCGAGGACGTGGGGTAGAGGGGCACGGGCTGGGCGCCGACCGACCAGAGGGCGAAGTCGAAGAGGGTCCACTCGTACCGCGTACGGGACATGATCGCCACGCGGTCCCCGAACCGCACCCCCTGCGCCAGGAGGCCCTTCGCCAGCGCCAGCACCTGGTCCCGGAACTCACCCGAGGTCACGTCCCGCCACTGCCCGTCGGCGCCCTTGCGCGCCATGGCGACCCGGTCGGGGTCCTCGGCCGCGTGGTCGAAGACGGCGTCCGCCAGGCCGCCGACCCGGGGCTCCGTCGCCGAGGCGGGAACGGTGATCTCGTGCAATGGTCCGGCTCCTCCTGCAAGGGCACAGCGCGGTGACGTTATCCGAAACGCCACCCGGACGGGAGGGGCATCGCGCCCGGCCGGTGGCGCAATCACGGGCACAACGGGCGGCGGGCGGCGGGTCGTCGCAGCCCACCCGTGGGATCTGCACCGAACCTCCGCCCGGTGGGGCGGCGGCGCGGGGGCCCGTGGTACGGGCTCCGATTGTCGGTTGCGGGCGTCCTCCCGTCCACACCGTGGGCGCGGCCCGTACGGCGCCCCGGCGCACCCGGGCCCGTGAGGGGGATCCGCGTACTCCCCGGGGCGCGCCCGCGTACGGGACGCGCGCGGGCGTACGGCCGTCCGGCGGACGCGGACGGTCCGCCGACGCCCTTCCGCCACCTCGGCGACACCATCCGTTCGTGTCCGTCACCTGGGATGGCCCTCTGCGACCACGCGGGCACGCGTCGGGGCCGCACGGGCACGGGGGCACCGTACGGAAGGCACGGAGAAAGGGCGTCACCCATGCGCGACCCGCGCAGGATCACCGTCGGCAAGGGAATCCGCCGTCGCGGACGGCTGATCGCCGCCGCGTTGCGGCCGCCGGGCGGGGCCGTGCCGCACGGCGGTACGGAGGGCGGGGCGCGGGCCGTGCCCGACCACTCGCGGAAGGGTGAGGGCTACGTCGCGCCGCGCGCGTCCCGGCTGGTGCCGTCGCCCGTCTTCCTGCTGTCCCCGGTCCGCTCCGGGTCGACGCTGCTGCGCGTCATCCTCAACAGCCACCCGGAGATCCGCGCCCCGCACGAGATGCACCTGCGTACGGTCAACGTCCGGATGGGCCGCGAGTTCACCCCCGGCGCGATGCGCGAACTCGACCTGGACAAGGACGAGTTGGAGCACCTGCTCTGGGACCGCGTGCTCCACCTGGAACTGGAGCGCAGCGGCAAGAGGCTGATCGTCGACAAGACCCCGCCCAACACGCTGATGTGGCGCCGACTGCACCGCTGCTGGCCCGAGGCGCGCTACGTCTTCCTGCTGCGGCACCCGGCGGCGATCGTCACCTCTCTGGTGAACCGCCGGAGCGAGCCGGACCTGGAGCAGATCCACGCCGAGGTGGGCGAGTACGCCGAGCGGCTGGAGGAGGCGCGCGGGCTGCTCGACGGGCACACCGTCCACTACGAGCGGCTCACCGCCGAGCCCGAGCGGGCCACCCGCGACCTCTGCCGCTACCTCGGCGTGGAGTGGGACCCGGGGATGCTGGAGTACGGGCAGCAGGACCACGGCGGGTTCCGCCCGCACATCGGGGACTGGAGCAGCAACATCAAGTCCGGCCGCATCCAGGCCGCCCGCCCGGCCGACGCGGCGGTGGAGCTGCCGCCGGAGCTGGCGCGGATCGCGACGGCGTGGGGCTACGGCGCGGGGGACGCGGCGGGCTGACCACCCGCGCGTCCGGGCTCGTGCGCGCGCACGCCCGTCACGCCCCGGACGGCTCGGCGGGTTCGGCCGCCTCGGCTGGTTCGTCGTCGAGGCCGAGGCGCCACCCGCCCGCGTACACGTTCATCGACCCGCCGCGCAGGAACCCCACCAGCGTCAGGCCCGTCTCGGCGGCCAGGTCGACGGCGAGCGACGACGGCGCGGAGACCGCCGCCAGCGCCGGGATGCCCGCCATCACGGCCTTCTGCGCCAGCTCGAACGACGCCCGCCCGGACACCAGCAGCAGCGCGGAGGTGAGCGGCAGCGCGCCGTCCCGCAGGGCGTCGCCGACGAGCTTGTCGACGGCGTTGTGGCGGCCGACGTCCTCCCGTACGCCGAGCAGCTCGCCGTCCGCGGTGAACAGCGCGGCCGCGTGCAGCCCGCCCGTACGGTCGAAGACGCGCTGCGCCGCGCGCAGCCGGTCGGGCAGCAGCGTCAGGGTGTCCGGGGCGATGCGGAACGGCGCGTGGCCGCCGGTCTCCGCCGCGGGCCAGCGCGTACGGGTGCGTACGGCGTCGAGGCTGGCCTTGCCGCAGAGGCCGCAGGAGGACGTGGTGTAGACGTTCCGCTCCAGGGTGATGTCCGGGAGGGGGACGTCGGGGGCGAGGCGGACGTCCACGACGTTGTACGTGTTGGCGCCGTCCGCGGTGGCGCCCGCGCAGTACGCGATGCCGGTCACCTCGTCCTTCGCGCCGACGACGCCCTCGCTGACGAGGAACCCGGCGGCGAGCGAGAAGTCGTCGCCGGGGGTGCGCATGGTGATCGCGAGCGGCTTCCCGTTCAGCCGGATCTCCAGCGGCTCCTCGGCGACGAGGGTGTCGGGCCGCGTCGACACGGCACCGTCCCGTACGCGGATGACGCGGCGGCGCTCGGTGACCCGGCCCATGGCGCTCACTCCCGTGACTGAACTCGGACTGGCAGGAACTGGCGGACTCGCGGCTGCCCGCCCCGTACGGAGGTGCCGCGCCGCCGCGGGTCCATTGTCCCGTACGGGGCGGGACGCGCGGGGCGGTCGTAGGCTGCCGGGAGGAGCGCGCGCCGGTACGGGCACGGGCGGCGCGGCACGAACCGGAACGAGTGCGAACGGGGAGGGCGACGGCCGATGGGGGAGCGCGACCGGCCGCTGGCGGTCTTCGACCTGGACGGCACGCTGTCCGACACCCGCCACCGGCTGCACCACGTCGAGTCGGCGCCGCGCGACTGGAACGCCTTCTTCCGCGCGGCGGACGCCGATCCGCCGCTGCCGGCGGGGGTGGCGCTGGCCCGCGAGTGGGCGGAGCGCTGCGACCTCGGCTACGTCACCGGCCGTCCCGAGCGCTGCCGTAGCGCGACGCTGCGCTGGCTCACCGAGCAGGGCCTGCCCGCGGGCGAGTTGTGGATGCGCGGCGCCTCGGACCGGCGCCCGGCGCGGGTGACGAAGCCGGAGCTGCTGGGGCGGCTGGCGGCCCGCCGTACGGTCGCCGTGGTGGTGGACGACGACGCGCAGGTCTGCGCCGCGTACCGGAGGGCGGGCTTCCGGGTGATCCGCGCCGACTGGATGCCGCCCGCCGAGGAGTTGGGGCGGGCGCAGCAGGAGCACGGCCGCACCTGAGCGGGGGCGGCCGTACCGGAGCCGCGCGGTGCGGGTGGGGCGTGTGGTGCCGTACGGTCCCGGTCGGTGAGCGGCGCGCGCATCTTTGTCCTGGAACTGGAGAAAGTCAGATTGATTTCCGCGTAACTTCTTCCCAGGGTGGGTCGGCGCTGCTACGTTTCCCGTGCAATCCCGACGTCACGGCGGCCCGAAACCGCCCCCGGCGCACGGGATACGAGCCAGGGACCGGTTCCCCGTTCCGGAAGCCGCAGGGGGAGGGAGGGGCAGCGTGAGGCGCATGACAGCTCGTCCGGCGAACGCGCACCAGGCGCGGCTCCTCCGGCTGCTGCGCGACAGCGGCCCCAACTCCCGTGCCCAGCTGGGCGACGAGGTCGACCTCTCGCGGTCGAAGCTCGCCGTCGAGGTGGACCGGCTGCTGGAGACCGGCCTCGTCGTCGCCAACGGGCTCGCCGCCTCGCGCGGCGGACGCCGCTCGCACAACATCCGGCTCGCCCCCGGACTCCGCTTCCTCGGCATCGACATCGGCGCCACCTCGGTCGACGTCGCCGTGACCAACGCGGAGTTGGAGATCCTCGGCCACCTGACCCACCCGATGGACGTACGGGACGGGCCAGTCGCGGTCTTCGACCAGGTGCTGGCCATGGTCGGCAAGCTGCGGGACTCCGGGGTCGCGGAGGGCTTCGACGGCGCCGGGATCGGCGTCCCCGGGCCCGTACGGTTCCCCGAGGGGGTGCCGGTGGCGCCGCCCATCATGCCGGGCTGGGACGGCTTCCCCGTACGGGAGGCGCTCAGCCAGGAGTTGGGCTGCCCCGTCATGGTCGACAACGACGTGAACCTCATGGCCATGGGCGAGCAGCAGGCGGGCGTCGCGCGCTCCGTGCAGGACTTCTTCTGCGTGAAGATCGGCACCGGCATCGGCTGCGGCATCGTCGTCGGCGGCGAGGTCCACCGGGGTACGACCGGCAGCGCGGGCGACATCGGGCACATCCAGGTCGCACCCGACGGACGCCAGTGCGCCTGCGGCAACCGCGGCTGCCTGGAGGCGCACTTCAGCGGGGCCGCGCTGGCCCGTGACGCGGAGGCCGCGGCGCGGGACGAGCGGTCGCCCGAACTCTCCGGCAGGCTGGCCGCGTCCGGCCGCCTGACGGGCGCCGACGTCGCCGCCGCCGCGGCCGCGGGCGACGTGGTCTCCCTCGACCTGATCCGCGAGGGCGGGGCCCGTACGGGCCAGGTCATCGCCGGACTGGTCAGCTTCTTCAATCCCGGCCTGGTGGTGATCGGCGGCGGTGTCACCGGCCTCGGGCACACCCTGCTCGCCAGCATCCGCACCCAGGTCTACCGCCAGTCGCTGCCGCTGGCGACCGGCAACCTCCCCATCGTCCTCGGTGAGTTGGGCCAGGCCGCCGGAGTGACCGGCGCCGCCCGCCTCATCAGCGACCACCTGTTCTCCCCGGCCTGACGGTCGGGGGCCCGAGGGCGCACAGCCCCGACGGCACGCACGGCACGCACGGCACACGTACGGCAACTCGCGCGACCCGGCGGCGTACGGCCCGGGGCCGCACCGCACGGACAGCACCACGCGCCACCGCAGTTCACCGCGTCACCCGCAGTTCCCGTGAGTCACCCCCCGCGTCACCGCCCGCAGCACCGCACCGTACGGGTCACCGCACCCGTCCACCCGTTCCGTACCGCAGCCCGTTCCCCACCCCGCTCTGCCCGCACGCACGGAGGCCCGCCATGGCTCCACTGCTCACGATGACAGGCATCACCAAGACGTTCCCCGGCGTGCGCGCGCTCGACGGTGTGGACCTGGAGGTCGCACCCGGCGAAGTGCACTGCCTACTCGGCCAGAACGGCGCCGGGAAGTCGACCCTGATCAAGGTGCTCGCCGGTGCCCACCAGCCCGACGAGGGCGAGATCCGCTGGCAGGGCGAGGCCGTACGGCTCGGCACGCCCATCGCCGCCATGCGCCTCGGCATCGCCACCATCTACCAGGAACTCGACCTGGTGGAGCACCTGTCGGTGACCGAGAACGTCTTCCTCGGCCACGAGGTCGCCAGCCGCGGCTTCATCAGGACGCGCGACGCCCAGAAGCGCACGGCCGCCCTCCTCGCCCGGCTCGGCCACCCGGAGATCGACCCCGGCACGCTCGTGGGCACCCTCCCGGCCGCGGGCCAGCAGATCGTGTCGATGGCGCGCGCCCTCTCGCACGAGGTGCGGCTCATCGTCATGGACGAGCCGTCGGCCGCCCTCGACCCGGACGAGGTCGACAACCTCTTCCGCATCGTCGAGGACCTGACCGCCGACGGCGTCGCCGTCGTCTACATCTCGCACCGGCTGGAGGAGATCCGCCGCATCGGCGACCGCGTGTCCGTGCTCAAGGACGGCCGGGTCGCCGCGGGCGGCCTGCCCGCCAAGGAGACGGACACCGGCAAGGTCGTCGCGCTGATGACCGGCCGCGACATCCAGTACGTCTTCCCCGAACGGCCCGCCGCCACCGCGGAGCCCACCGCCGGGGCCGCCGACGACGTCCCGCAGCCGGTGCTGCGGGCCGAAGGGCTGGCGCGCGAGGGCGAGTTCGAGCCCCTGGACCTGGAACTGCGGCCGGGCGAGATCGTCGGTCTCGCGGGTCTGGTCGGCTCCGGCCGGTCGGAGATCCTGGAGACCGTGTTCGGCGCGCGCCGCCCCAGCGCGGGCCGCGTCGTGGTGGACGGCAAGCCGCTGCGGCCCGGTTCGGTGCTGTCCGCCGTGCGGGCGGGCATCGGTCTCGCGCCCGAGGAACGCAAGTCGCAGGCGCTGCTGCTGCTGGAGTCCGTCACCCGCAACGTCTCCGTGTCGTCCCTGCCGCGCTTCTCCCGCGGCGGCTGGCTGGACCGTACCGCCGAACGCGGCGCCGCCCACGCCGCGACCCGCGACCTCTCGCTCAGCCCCGACGACCCGGACCGCCCGGTGCGCACGTTCTCCGGCGGCAACCAGCAGAAGGTCGTCCTCGCCCGCTGGCTGCTGCGCGACTGCCGCGTGCTGCTGCTGGACGAGCCCACGCGCGGCGTCGACGTCGGCGCCCGCTCCGAGCTGTACGCCCTCATCCGCCGCCTGGCGGACGAGGGGAAGGCCGTCCTGCTGGTGTCCAGCGAGGTGCCGGAGGTGCTCGGTCTGGCCGACCGGGTGCTGGTGCTGCGCGAGGGACGGGTCGTCCACACGGCTCCCGCCCGGGAGCTGGACGAGCACCGCGTACTCGATCTCGTCATGGAAGGAACCCCGTAGTGTTGAGCACCGCGACCAGCCCGGGGAAGGGGAGCACCCCGCCGCCCCCGGAGAAGTCCAAGGCGAGAGCGGTCGCGCCCCGCCTGGACCTGCACCACGTGTCCCTCTTCGCCGTCCTGGCCGTGCTCGCGCTGGTCGGCGGACTCACCAAGCCGGACGAGTTCCTGAGCACGGACAACCTCCAGCTGATCCTCACCCAGGCGTCGGTCATCGGCGTCGTCACGGTCGGCGTCACCTTCGTCATCATCGGCGGCGGCATCGACCTGTCGGTCGGCGCGATCGTCGCGCTCGCCTCCGTCTGGGCCACCACGGTGGCCACCCAGGAGTACGGGCTCGCGGGCATGCTGTTCTGCTCGCTGGTCGTGGGGCTGGGCTGCGGGCTCGTCAACGGCGTGCTCGTCGCGTACGGGCCGATGGTCCCGTTCATCGCGACCCTCGCGATGCTGGCGTCCGCGCGCGGTCTCGCCGAGCAGCTGAGCGACGGCAAGACGCAGGTCGTCACCGTCGAGCCGGTGCTCGACCTGGGGCTGCCCGACAGCTACGTGCTGGGCGTGCCGCCGCTGGTGATGATCTTCGCGGTGGTCGGCGCGGTCGGCTGGCTGGTGCTGAACCGCACCACGTTCGGCCGCCGCACCGTCGCGGTCGGCGGCAACCCGGAGGCGTCCCGGCTCGCGGGCATCGCCGTGAAGCGGCAGCGGCTGCTGCTCTACCTGCTGTCCGGACTCTGCTGCGGCATCGCCGCGTTCATGCTCATCGTGCTCACCGGCTCCGGCCAGAACACCAACGGCAACCTCTACGAACTGGACGCCATCGCCGCCGCGATCATCGGCGGCACGCTGCTCAGCGGCGGGCGCGGCACCATCACCGGCTCCGTGCTCGGTGTGCTCGTCTTCACCACCATCACCAACCTCTTCGCACTCAACAACCTCCAGAGCGACGTCCAGCAGATCGCCAAGGGCGCGATCATCGTCGCGGCCGTCCTGGTACAGAAGGGTCGTACCTCACCATGAGAGAGATCTCGCGCACCTCCCCCCTGCGGTCCTCCCGGAGAAACCTCCTCTTCGGGACCGCCGCCGCCGGAGCCCTGCTCGCCACGGGGTGCACCAGCAACGAGAACAACGACGACTCGGAGACCAACAACGAGCCCGCGGACTCCGCCGCGAAGCCCGGCAAGAAGGTCACCATCGGCTACGCCGGGCCGCAGGCCGACCACGGCTGGCTGAACGCCATCAACGAGCAGGGCAAGAAGCGCGCCGAGAGCTACGAGGACGTGACCCTCGTCAGCACCGAGGGCTCCAACGACACGGCGCAGCAGATCGGCCAGATCGAGACGCTGATCAACAAGAAGGTCGACGTCCTGGTCATCCTGCCCGCCGACGGCAAGGCGCTGACGCGCGTCGGGCTGAAGGCGATGCGCGCGGGCATACCCGTCGTCAACCTCGACCGGATCTTCAACTCCCCGCAGGCGTACCGCTGCTGGATCGGCGGCGACAACTACGGCATGGGCCTCAACGCCGGGCGCTACATCGGCGAGCAGCTCAAGGACAAGAAGAACGCCAAGGTCGTCGAGCTGGCCGGGCTGGACAACCTCGAACTGACCGGCGACCGCACCCGCGGCTTCGACGACGCGCTGAAGAACTACCCGAACATCAAGAAGGTCGCCCGCCAGGCCGCCGAGTTCACCGTGGAGTCCGGCCAGGAGAAGATGGCCGCCCTCCTCCAGGCCGAGTCCTCCTTCGACGCGCTGTGGAACCACGACGACGACCAGGGAGTCGGTGCCGACCGCGCGATCAAGCAGGCGGGCCGCGACGAGTTCCTGATGGTCGGCGGCGCCGGTTCGAAGCGCGTCATGGACGCCATCAAGGCCGACAACTCCGTCATCAAGGCCACCGTGCTCTACCCGCCGACGATGGCCGCGTCCGCCATCGACCTCGCCCGCGCGCTGGGCCAGGGCAAGGGCGTCAGCGGCCTCGCCGAGCTGGAGATCCCCGCGTCGATGACGCTCTACTCCGCCGTCGTGACCAAGGAAAACGTCGACGAGTACCTGCCGATCGGCTTCAACTGACCGGTCCGTTCCCGTACGGGGAGGAGCTTCATGCTGAACGACACCGCCGCACCCGCTCTGGGCGTGGGGATGGTCGGTTACGCCTTCATGGGCGCGGCCCACTCGCAGGGCTGGCGCACCGTGGGCAGGGTCTTCGACCTGCCGCTGGCCCCCGTGATGAGCGCCGTGTGCGGCCGCGACCCGGCCGCCGTACGGGAGGCCGCCGACCGGCTCGGCTGGGCCGCCGCCGAGACCGACTGGCGTTCCCTCCTGGCCCGTGACGACGTGCAGCTCGTGGACATCTGCACGCCGGGCTCCAGCCACGCCGAGATCGCCGTCGCCGCCCTGGAGGCGGGCAAGCACGTGCTGTGCGAGAAGCCGCTCGCCAACACCGTGGCGGAGGCCGAGGCGATGGCCGACGCGGCGCGGCGTGCCCGCGAACGCGGCCAGCGCGCGATGGTCGGCTTCAACTACCGCCGGGTGCCCGCCCTCGCGCTCGCCCGCCGCATGGTGGCCGAGGGGCGGCTGGGGACGCTGCGGCACGTACGGGTGCACTACCTCCAGGACTGGCTGGTGGACCCGGCGTTCCCGCTCGCCTGGCGGCTCCAGCGGGACCAGGCGGGCTCCGGCGCGCTCGGCGACCTCGGGGCGCACGCGATCGACCTGGCGCAGCACCTGACGGGCGAGTACCTGACGGGGGTGTCGGCGCAGACGGAGACGTTCGTGACCGAACGCCCGCTGCCCGGCGGCCCGGACGGTGCCGCCGACGGCCGGCTCGGCACGGTGACGGTCGACGACGCCGCCGTCTTCAACGGGCGCCTCGCCTCGGGCGCGTTGGCCTCCTTCGAGGTCAGCCGGGTGGCGGCGGGCCGCAAGAACGCGTTGACGGTGGAGTTGAACGGCACCCTGGGCTCCCTGTCGTTCGATCTGGAGCGGCTGAACGAGCTGCACTTCCACGACGAGACGCTGGACGCCGCCGAGGCGGGCTTCCGGCGTGTCCTGGTCACGGAGGACAGCCACCCGTACCTGGAGGCGTGGTGGCCGCCGGGCCACGGGCTGGGCTACGAGCACACGTTCACGCACCAGGCCCGCGACCTGCTGCACGCCATCGCCACCGGCACGGACCCGAGCCCGTCCTTCGAGGACGGGCTGCGGGTGCAGCGGGTGCTGGCGGCGGTGGAGGAGAGCGCCGCGAAGAACAGCGTCCACACGCCCGTACTCAACTAGCCGGTGAGGGGACGGGGTTCCGGTCCGGGACCCCGCCCCGTACGGCCGGGAAGCACGTACGCACGCACGGAAACGTACGCACAGAGAGGTGCACGATGCCGCGATCCTTCACGCTGTTCACCGGGCAGTGGGCCGACCTGCCACTGGAGGAGGTCTGTCGGCTGGCCCGCGACTTCGGCTACGACGGGCTCGAACTGGCCTGCTGGGGCGACCACTTCGAGGTGGATCGGGCGCTCGCCGAGCCCGGGTACCTGGAGGGGCGGCACCAGCTCCTGGAGAAGTACGGGCTGAAGTGCTGGGCCCTCTCCAACCACCTGGTCGGCCAGGCCGTCTGCGACAACCCGATCGACGAGCGGCACCAGGCCATCGTGCCCGCCCGCATCTGGGGCGACGGCGAGCCCGAGGGCGTACGGCGGCGGGCGGCGGCCGAGATGGCCGACACGGCGCGGGCCGCGGCGGCGTTCGGGGTGCGTACGGTCGTCGGGTTCACGGGCTCGTCGATCTGGCACCTGGTGGCGATGTTCCCGCCGGTGCCGCCGCACATGATCGAGCGCGGCTACGAGGACTTCGCCGAACGCTGGAACCCGGTGCTGGACGTCTTCGACGCGGAGGGCGTCCGCTTCGCGCACGAGGTGCACCCCAGCGAGATCGCGTACGACTACTGGACGACGCACCGCGCGCTGGAGGCGGTCGGCCACCGGCCCGCGTTCGGGCTGAACTTCGACCCGAGCCACTTCGTGTGGCAGGACCTCGACCCGGTGAACTTCCTCTACGACTTCCGCGACCGGATCTACCACGTCGACTGCAAGGAGGCCCGCCGCCGCCTCGACGGCCGCAACGGCCGGCTCGGTTCCCACCTGCCGTGGGGCGACCCGCGGCGCGGCTGGGACTTCGTGTCGGCCGGGCACGGCGACGTGGCCTGGGAGGACGTGTTCCGGATGCTGCGTTCCATCGGCTACGACGGGCCCGTGTCCGTCGAGTGGGAGGACGCGGGCATGGACAGGCTCCAGGGGGCGCCGGAGGCGCTGCGGCGGCTGAAGGCGTTCGACTACGAGCCGCCCACCGCGTCGTTCGACGCGGCGTTCGGCGGATCCGACGACAGCTGACGGCCGACCGCCGACACCGGTGAAGGGGCGGTCCACGCCCGGTCGTCGACGACGGCCGCGGACGGCGGCCGCCCCTCACCGGGACTTTGTCCCGCCCCTGGAAGAAGTCCACTTCCGAATTTGTGAAAGGGGTTTCCGAACTGGACGAAGATGGCTACGGTCCTTGATGTGTACGGGGCATGACCACTCTCCGCGCCCCCCTCGCACGGCACCCGCCCCCGTACACGCCACGCACACCCGGCAACTCGAAGCACACCCGCACCACGGGCCCTGTCCCGGAATCCGGCGCGACGGCGCGCGCCTGTGCCAGGCACGACGGTCACGACTTCCGTCATCCGCTGACGTCCCAGGAGGACACGCGTGCACAGGAAGAACCACAAACTGAGAATGCGCCTCGCGGTCTTCGCGAGCGCCCTGCTCGTCGGCGGCCTCACCGCGGGGGTCACGCCCAGCCAGGCGGCCCCCGCGCACGACGGCGACCACGCCGCCGCGGCCGACTTCCAGCAGGTCACCCTGGCGAAGGGCGAGCCCGAGATGGGCGAGCCCATGACGATGGCCGTGCTCCCGGACAAGTCCGTGCTGCACACCTCCCGCGACGGCACGCTCCGGCGCACCGACGAGGGCGGCACCACCTCCGTGGCCGCCCGCATCCCGGTCTACTCGCACGACGAGGAGGGCCTCCAGGGCGTCGGCGTCGACCCGGGCTTCACCGAGAATCGTTTCGTCTACCTCTACTACGCGCCGCCGCTCGACACCCCCTCCGGGGACGCCCCGGAGACCGGCACCGCCGAGGACTTCGCGAAGTTCGACGGCGTGAACCGCCTCTCCCGCTTCGTCCTCAACGAGGACGGCACCCTCGACACCGGCAGCGAGACCAAGGTCCTCGACGTGCCCGCCAGCCGCGGCATCTGCTGCCACGTCGGCGGCGACATCGCCTTCGACGGCGACGGCAACCTGCTGCTGTCCACGGGCGACGACGGCAACCCGTTCCAGTCGGACGGCTTCACGCCCATCGACGAACGCGCCGACCGCAACCCGGCGTTCGACTCGCAGCGCTCCGCGGGCAACACCAACGACCTGCGCGGCAAGATCCTGCGCATCAAGGTGAAGGACGACGGCAGCTACGACGTGCCGGAGGGCAACCTCTTCGCGCCCGGCACCGAGAAGACCCGGCCCGAGATCTACGCCATGGGCTTCCGCAACCCCTTCCGGCTGTCCGTCGACAAGCCGACCGGCACCATCTACGTCGGTGACTACGGCCCCGACTCCGGCACCGCCGACCCCGCCCGCGGCCCCTCCGGCCAGGTGGAGTTCAACCGCGTGACCGAGCCCGGCAACTACGGCTGGCCGTACTGCACCGGCAAGAACGACGCGTACGTCGACTACGACTTCGCCACCAAGACCTCCGGCTCCGCCTTCGACTGCGCCGCCCCGCGCAACGACTCCCCGCGCAACACCGGCCTCACGGAGCTGCCCGCCGCCAAGCCCGCGTGGATCCCGTACGACGGGGCGTCCGTGCCGGAGTTCGGCGACGGCTCCGAGTCCCCGATGGGCGGCCCGGTCTACCGCTACGACGCGGACCTGGACTCGGCCGTGAAGTTCCCCGAGGAGTACGACGGCGACTTCTTCGCGGGCGAGTTCGGGCGCAAGTGGATCAAGCGCATCGAGCAGGGCGACGACGGCTCCGTGACCTCCATCAACGACTTCCCCTGGCAGGGCACGCAGGTGATGGACCTGGAGTTCGGCCCGGACGGCGCGCTCTACGTCCTCGACTACGGCACCGGCTACTTCAACGGCGACCAGAACTCGGCGCTCTACCGCATCGAGAACGCCACCGACGGCCACGCACCCGTCGTCGAGGCCTCGGCCGCCACCACCAGCGGGCAGGCACCGCTCGACGTGGCCTTCTCCGCCGAGGGCACGGACGCCGACGGCGACGCGCTCAGCTACGCCTGGGACTTCGGTGACGGCGCCACCGGAGAGGGCACCGAGCCCACGCACACGTACCAGGAGAACGGCACGTACACCGCGACCGTGACCGCCACCGACGCCACCGGGCTCACCGGCAGCGCCTCGGTCTACGTCACCGTGGGCAACACCGCGCCGACGGTGGAGATCCAGACGCCGGTCGACGGCAAGCCGTTCAGCTTCGGCGACGCCATCCCGTTCGAGGTGAAGGTCACCGACCCCGAGGACACGGAGATCGACTGCTCCAAGGTGAAGATCACGTTCATCATCGGGCACGACTCGCACGGGCACCCGCAGACGTCCGCGAACGGCTGCACCGGCACGCTCCAGACCAGCGCCGACGGTGAGCACGACCCCAACGCGAACATCTTCGGCGTACTCGACGCGGAGTACACCGACAACGGCGCCAACGGCCAACCCGCCCTGACCACGCACGCGCAGGGCACGCTCCAGCCCGAGCACCGGCAGGCCGAGCACTTCACCACGTCCGCCGACGGCGTCACCACCGGTGACTCCGAGGGCGCCGAGGGCGGCAAGGCCGTCACCGACGTGGCGGACGGCCAGTGGATCTCGTTCAGCCCGTACGCGCCCGGCGGCGTGACCGAGCTGTCCGCGCGGGTCAAGGCGACCGGCGAGGGCTCGATCGAGGTACGCGCGGGCGCCGCCGACGGCACGCTCGTGGGCACCGTACCGGTCGCCGCGGGCGACGGCTGGCAGGACGTGAAGGCGGCGCTGGACGGCGCGCCGGACGACGCGTCGACCCTGACGTTCGTCTTCAAGGGCGCCGGGTTCAGCTTCGACAGCTTCACCGTGACCGGCGACTGACACCAGCGCGGCGAACGCAGTGACACGAGGGGGCCGTACGGACCCGGACGGGCAGCCGCCCGCGACCGTACGGCCCCGCCCCCCAGCTCGCAGAGACCCGCAGAGAAAGGGAGTGACGCATGCAGCGCACAGCACGCCTGGCGGTCATCGCGGCGGCACTGCTCCTCGGCTCCACCGCCCTGCCCGCCGGACACGCCGCGGAACGCGGCGCCGCCGAGGGCGAGAACGTCCTGGTCTTCTCCAAGACCGCCGGATTCCGCCACGACTCCATCCCCGACGGCATCGAGACCGTGCGGCAGCTGGGCGAGGAGAACGGCTTCACGGTCGACGCGACCGAGGACGCCGCCCAGTTCACCCCGGAGAACCTCGCCCGCTACGACGCCGTGGTGTGGCTCTCCACGACCGGCGACGTGCTCGACGACGCGCAGCAGGCGGCGTTCGAGGAGTACGTGCGCGGGGGCGGCGGCTACGCCGGGGTCCACGCGGCGGCCGACACCGAGTACGACTGGCCCTGGTACGGGCAGCTCGCCGGCACGTGGTTCGACTCGCACCCGGCCATCCAGGAGGCCACCGTCCGCGTCGAGGACCACGACCACCCGGCGACCGCGCACCTCCAGGACGAGTGGGTGCGCACCGACGAGCTGTACAACTACCGCGCCAACCCCCGCGCCCGGACGCACGTGCTCGCCACGCTCGACGAGTCGACGTACGACGGCGGCAACATGGGCGAGGACCACCCCATCACCTGGTGCCACGCCTTCGACGGCGGCCGGTCGTTCTACACCGGGCTCGGCCACACCAAGGAGTCGTACGCCGAACCGGACTTCCGGCAGCACCTGCTCGGCGGCATCCGGTACGCGACCGGCGCCGCCGACGCTGACTGCTCGCCCCCGGACGGCGCCGAGGAGCCCGGGTACACGCCGATCTTCGACGGCACCTCGCTGGACGGCTGGAAGCAGGCCGGGCCCGGCTCGTTCGAGCTGAACGGCGACGGGACGATGACGACGACCGGCGGCATGGGGCTGCTCTGGTACGAGGCGAAGGAGTACCCCGCGTACTCCCTGAAGCTCGACTGGAAGATGGCCGGTGACGACAACTCCGGTGTCTTCGTGGGCTTCCCGGCCTCCGACGACCCGTGGACGGCCGTGGACAACGGCTACGAGGTGCAGATCGACGCCACCGACGCCGAGGACCGTACGACGGGCGCCGTCTACACCTTCCAGTCCGCCGACATCGCGGCGCGCGACGCCGCGCTGAACCCGCCGGGGGAGTGGAACGCGTACGAACTCGTCGTCGAGGGCGAGCGCCTGCGGATCTACCTCAACGACGTGCTGATCAACGACTTCACCAACACCGACCCCGCCCGCAGCCTCACCGACGGCTACTTCGGACTCCAGAACCACGGGGCCGACGACGAGGTCGCGTTCCGGAACGTACGGGTGAAGGAGCTGACACCGCCGGTACGTTAGGTCCGGACCAATCCGCGGCCGGTCCTCCCAGGTCCGCCGCCGGTGGCCCGAGGGGGGCCGCCCGCGGCGCCGGCGACGGGTGGGGAGAACGCCGACTCCCCACCCGCCGCTCCCGGCACCACCCGGAGCGGAACGGTTGGACGGGCGGCCGGATGGGCAGGGCGGCTCGTGAGCCGTGCGGCGGCCACGGGACGGCCACCCGCCGGAACCGACGAAGAAACAGGCCCCCACCACGGCAGAGAGCAACCACAGGGAGGCAGGACGTGACCGAGGAACGCACAGGAGTCTGGCTCGTCGGAGCGCGCGGCTCCGTCGCCACCACCGTCATAGCCGGCTGCGCGGCCGTCGCCGCCGGACTCCACCCGCCCACCGGGATGGTCACCGCGACCAACCCGTTCGCGGACAGCGGGCTGCCGCCCCTGGAGACCCTCGTCTTCGGGGGCCACGACACGTCCCCCACGCCGCTGCCCAAGCGCGCCGAGGAACTCGTCACCTCCGGCGCCCTCCCGTACGGCCTCCCCGCCACCCTCCGCGCCGAACTCACCGCCGCCGACGAGGCCGTACGCCCCGGCGGCCCCGGCCCGGACGACCCGCGCGGCGAGGACGAGCTGATCGCCGCCTTCGCCGCCGACATCGACGCCTTCCGCGCCGCGCACGGGCTCGCCCGGGTCGTCGTGGTCAACGTCGCCACCACCGAGGCCGCGCCCGTCCCCGGCGACACCGCCCTCCCCTCCAGCTCCCTCTACGCGGCGGCCGCCCTGCGCGCGGGCTGCCCGTACGTCAACTTCACCCCGTCCACCGGCCTCCACCACCCCCGGTTGCGCACGGCCGCGGCCGAGGCGGGCGTGCCGTACGCGGGCCGCGACGGCAAGACCGGGCAGACGCTGCTGCGTTCCGTGCTGGCGCCGATGTTCGCGCAGCGCGCCCTGGCCGTACGCGCCTGGTCCGGCACCAACCTGCTCGGCGGCGGCGACGGCGCGGCCCTCACCGACCCCGGCGCGGCGGCGGCGAAGAACGCGGGCAAGGCGCGCGTCCTCTCCGACACCCTCGGCGAACTGCCGCAGGGCGACGTGCACATCGACGACGTACCGGCGCTGGGCGACATGAAGACCGCCTGGGACCACGTCGCGTTCGACGGCTTCCTCGGCTCCCGGATGATCCTCCAGACCATCTGGCAGGGCTGCGACTCGGCACTCGCCGCGCCCCTCGTCCTGGACCTCGCGCGGCTGCTCGCCCGCGCCCAGGAGGCGGGCCTCAGCGGTCCGGTCGACGGCCTCGGCTTCTACTTCAAGGACCCCGACACCGGGTCCAGCGCGCTGCCCGAGCAGTGGCGCGCACTGCTGTCCCTCGCCGCCCGCCTCCGGGCGCGTCCGTGAACGGCCCCACACGGACGGCCGCGGTGCTGGCGGCGGGGGCGCTCGTGGCGGCGTCCGCCGCCCTGGCGGCGCGCGGGCGCGCACGACGCGTCCCGCGCGCCGCCGGACGCCTCTCCGCCGGACGTCCCGCCGCCGGGCGCGTGGCGGCGGGGCCCGGGGCGGACACGGCACCGCGTACGGTCTCCGTGCCGCGTACGGGCCGCGCGCTCCCCGTGGACCCGGGCCCGGACGCGGGCAGCTCCGCGCCGCCCCCCGCGGTCTGCGCCGCCCCCGGCGCGCCGCCCGGCGGGCGGGCCGCGGCGTGGGCGCGACTGCTGCGCGTCTCCGCGCTGTTCACCGTCCCCGGCGACGCCCTCGCCGGAGCCGCCGCCGCGTCCCGCGCGCCCAACCGGGGCACGCTGGCCGCCGTCGGCGCCTCCCTCTGCCTGTACGAGGCGGGGATGGCGCTCAACGACTGGGCGGACCGGCACATCGACGCCGTGGAACGCCCCGAACGCCCGCTGCCCTCCGGGCGGATCAGCCCGCCGGAGGCCCTCGCCGCCGCCGCGGCGCTGACCGCCGCGGGCCTCGGCTGCGCGGCGGCGGCCGGACGCACCGCGTTCGGTACGGCCACGGTGCTGGCCGGTGCGGTGTGGGCGTACGACCTCGGGCTGAAGCACACCCCGGCGGGCCCGGCCGCGATGGCCGCCGCCCGCTCCCTGGACCTGCTGCTGGGCGCGGTGGCGACGGGCGCGGCGCACCCGGACGCAGGTGCGGCGGACAGGGGCCGTACGGGCGCGCCGCCCCCCGACACCCCGCGCGCGGCGGCCCGTTCGGCCGCGCGGGGCGCCGCCCCCGCCGCCGCCCTGCTCGGCGCGCACACCCTGGCCGTCACCACCGTGTCGCGGCGCGAGACGGTGGGCGGGTCGACGGCGCTGCCGCTCGGCGCGCTGGCCGCCGTCGCGGCGGTCGCCCACGTCGCCGCCCGCCCGCCCGCGCGGGCCCCCGGCCCGTCCGCCGCTCCCGGCCCGGCCGCCCCCGACCCCGCCACCGTGCTCCTCGCCGCCGCCTACGCGGCCACCGCCGCCCGCCCCCTCGCGCACGCCGCGCTCAACCCGTCGCCGCCGCTGTACCAGCGGGCGGTCGGCGGCGGCATCCGCGCCATGATCCCGTTGCAGGCCGTGCTCGCCGCGCGCGCCGGTTCCCCGCGCACCGCCGTGCCGCTGCTCGCGCTGCTGCCGCTGGCCCGGCTGCTGTCCAGGAAGGTGAGCCCCACATGACCCCGCCCGCTGCGCTGCGGCTGGCCTACGGCACCAACGGCCTGGCCGACCTGCGGCTCGACGACGCTCTCGACGTGCTCGCCGGACTCGGCTACGACGGCGTCGGCCTGACCCTCGACCACATGCACCTCGACCCGCTCGCGCCCGGACTGGCCGCGCGTACGGCCGCCGTCGCCCGCGCGCTGGAGCGGCACGGCCTCTCCGTCACCGTCGAGACCGGCGCCCGCTACGTCCTCGACCCGCGCCGTAAGCACGGCCCGACCCTCCTCGACCCCGAACCGGACGGCCGCGCCGCCCGTACGGCCCTGCTGTGCACGGCCGTACGCGTCGCCGCCGACCTCGGCGCGCACGCCGTGCACTGCTTCAGCGGCGTCACCCCCGCCGGGACCTCCGACGACGCGGCCTGGCAGCGGCTCGCGGGCGGCCTGGGCACCGTGCTGGAGGCGGCCGACGCGGCGGGCGTGCCGCTGGCCGTCGAGCCCGAACCGGGGCACCTCGTGGGCGACCTGGCCGGTTTCCACCGGCTGCGTACGCTCCTCGGCGACCCCGACGGCCTGGGCCTCACCCTGGACCTCGGCCACTGCCAGTGCCTCGAACCGGACCCGCCCGAGAAGTGCGTACGCGCCGCCGCGCCCTGGCTGCGGCACGTGCAGATCGAGGACATGCGGCGCGGCACGCACGAGCACCTGCCGTTCGGGGAGGGCGAGATGGACTTCCCACCGATCCTCGCGGCGCTGCGCGACGTGGGCTACGACGGCCTCGTCACCGTCGAGCTGCCCCGCCACTCGCACGCCGGGCCGGCCATGGCGGAGGAGTCCGTACGGTTCCTGCGCGCGGCGGAGGCGGCCCCGCCCGCGCCGCCGGTGGCCGTACGCGCCGGGGCGGAGCAGCCGTGCTGAGCGCGGCGGGCGACGTCCCGGGGGAGCGCGCACGGGAGGGTCGCGCCGCCGACGCGCACGCGGGCGAGGAGAGCGCCCGGCTCGGCGCGGCGGCGCTGGAGGCGTCGCTGCGGCAGCGCCTCGACGCCGGGGCCCGCGCCTGGCTGGACGGCGCGCTCGCGGACGCGCGGCGGGCCGCCGCCACCGGCCCGGAGCCCGCGGCCGACGCGGCCCCCGGGGCCCGACGGCCGCTGCCCGCCTGGGAGTTGGCGTTCGCCGCCGCGGGCCGCCACTGCCGCGCCGCCGCCACGGGCGCCGCACCCGCACCCGCTCCCGTACCCGAAGCGGCCGACGCCGCCCGGGTGCTCCTCCTGCACGCCGCCCGGCCCGACACCGGCACGCTCACCCGCCTCTACACCCGCGGCAGCGCCGCCGAACGCCGCGCCGTGCTCGTCGCGCTGCCGTGGCTGCCGGTCGACGACGACGGCGTGCCGCTCGTCGAGGACGCCCTTCGCGCCAACGACACGCGGCTGGTCGCCGCCGCCGTCGGCCCGTACGCCGCCGCGCGCCTCGGCGCGCACGCCTGGCGGCAGGCGATCCTCAAGTGCCTGTTCACCGGGGTGCCCGTGACCGCCGTCGCGGGCCTGGCCGAACGGGCCGCGGGCGACGCCGAACTCGCCCGCATGCTCCGCGACTACGCCGCCGAACGGGCCGCCGCGGGCCGCCCCGTACCCGACGACCTGCACCACGTGCTGGCGCTCACGGAGACCCACGCCGGGAACGGCACCGACGCCGCACCCCACGAGGAGACGAGGTCCTGATGCGCATCTTCGACCCCCACATCCACATGACCTCGCGGACCACCGACGACTACGCCGCCATGCACGCGTCCGGCGTCCGCGCCCTCGTCGAGCCGTCCTTCTGGCTCGGCCAGCCCCGTACGGCCCCCGAGACGTTCTACGACTACTTCGACGCGCTCCTCGGCTGGGAGCCGTTCCGCGCCGCCCAGCACGGCATCGCCCACCACTGCACCCTCGCCCTCAACCCCAAGGAGGCCAACGACCCGCGCTGCCTCCCCGTCCTCGACGAACTGCCGCGCTACCTCGTCAAGGACTCCGTCGTCGCCGTCGGCGAGATCGGCTACGACTCGATGACCCCCGCCGAGGACGAGGCCCTCGCCGCCCAGCTCCAACTCGCCGCCGACCACGGCCTCCCCGCCCTCGTCCACACCCCGCACCGCGACAAGGCCGCGGGCCTCGCCCGTACGGTCGACGCCGTGCGGGAGTCCGCCCTCGACCCCTCGTGGGTGCTCCTCGACCACCTCAACGAGACGACCGTGGCGGCCGCCGCCGACAGCGGCAGCTGGCTCGGCTTCTCCATCTACCCCGACACCAAGATGGACGAGCACCGCATGGTCCGCGTCCTGCGCGCGTACCCCTGGCTGATGGACCGCGTCCTGGTCAACTCGGCCGCCGACTGGGGCAACAGCGACCCGCTGAAGACCCGCGCCGTCGCCGACGCCATGCTCACCGACGGCTTCACCGAGGACGACGTGGACCGGGTGCTGTGGCGCAACCCCGTCGCGTTCTACGGCCTCAGCGGCCGACTCGACCTCGACGTGGCGCCGCCGGAGGCCACCCACGAGGGCAACTCGCTGCTGCGCGGCGGTGAGTGACGGTGCGCTTCCGGCATCCGGACGGCTCCACCGTCCACCTCTCGTACTGCACCAACGTGCACGCGGCGGAGGACCTCGACGGCGTACTGGCGCAGCTGGGCGCGTACGCCGAGCCCGTACGGCGGCGGCTGCACCGCGACCGGCTCGGCATCGGCCTGTGGCTGGCCCGCGACGCCGCCCACGACCTGACCTCCGACCCGGCCGCGCTGCGCCGCCTGCGCGGCGAGCTGGACGCGCGCGGCCTGGAGGTCGTCACGCTGAACGGCTTCCCGTACCAGGGCTTCGGCGACGAGTACGTGAAGTACCGCGTGTACCGGCCCGACTGGACCGAACCCGACCGGCTGGAGCACACCGCCGACCTCGCCCGGCTGCTGGCCGCGCTGCTCCCCGACGACATCACCGAGGGCACCGTCTCCACCCTGCCGCTCGCCTGGCGCACCGGCTTCGACGCGGAGCGCCGCCGTACCGCGCTCGACGCGCTGTGCGCCCTCGCCCGGCAGCTCGACGCGCTGGAGGAGCTGACCGGTCGCAGCATCCGCGTCGGCCTCGAACCCGAACCCGGCTGCACCGTCGAGACCACCGCCGACGCCATCGAGGCGCTGACCGGCGAGGGCGCGCCGCCCGCGCACCGTATCGGCGTGTGCGTCGACACCTGCCACCTCGCCACCTCCTTCGAGGACCCGGAGCAGGCGCTGCCCGCCCTCGGCCGCGCCGGCCTGCCCGTCGTCAAGGCACAGCTGTCGGCGGCGCTGCACGCCGAGGAGCCGCACCGGCCCGACGTACGCGCCGCCCTGGCGGAGTTCGCCGAGCCGCGCTTCCTGCACCAGACCCGGGTCCGTACGGGCGCCGGGCCGCGCGCCACCGACGACCTCGACGAGGCCCTCACCTCCGGGGCGCTGCCCACCGAGGCGCCGTGGCGCGCCCACTTCCACGTCCCGCTGCACGCCCCGCTCAGCCCGCCGCTCACCGCCACGGTGGACGAACTGCGGGCGTCGCTGGGCCAGTTGGTGGGCGGCGACACGCCGCTGACCCACCACCTGGAGGTGGAGACGTACACCTGGCAGGCGCTGCCCGCCGGGCTCCGCCCGCGCACCCGCGCGCAACTGGCCGACGGGATCGCGGCCGAACTGGGCGTCGCCCGCGACCTGCTGACCGACCTCGGGCTCAAGGAGCTGCCATGACCGACCCCACCGCCGCGGACACCGCCGGAGCCCCCGCCGACGCCGAGGCCCCCGCCGCGCACCCCCTCCTCGTCCTCGACGTCGTCGGGCTCACCCCCCGCCTCCTCGCCCACATGCCGCGGCTGCGGGCGCTCGCGGACTCCGGCTCGTACGCCCCGCTGGGCACCGTGCTGCCCGCCGTCACCTGCGCCGCGCAGTCCACGTTCCTCACCGGGCTGCCGCCGTCCGGGCACGGCATCGTCGGCAACGGCTGGTACTTCCGCGAGCTGGGCGACGTCCTGCTGTGGCGCCAGCACAACGCGCTCGTCGGCGGCGAGAAGCTGTGGGACGCCGCCCGCGCCGTACGCCCCGACTACACCGTCGCCAACGTCTGCTGGTGGTACGCGATGGGCGCCGACACCGACTGGACCGTCACCCCCCGGCCCGTCTACTACGCCGACGGCCGCAAGGAACCCGACTGCTACACCCGGCCGCCCGCGCTGCACGACGAACTCACCGACACCCTCGGCACGTTCCCCCTCTTCACGTTCTGGGGCCCCGGCGCCGACCTCACCTCCTCGCAGTGGATCATCGACGCGACCCGCCACCTGCTGCGCACCCGTCACCCCGACCTCGCCCTCTGCTACGTACCGCACCTCGACTACGACCTCCAGCGCTACGGCCCCGACGACCCCCGCGCCCGCGCCGCCGCCACCGCCCTCGACGCGGCGCTCGCCCCGCTGCTGGACGACGCGGAGGCGGAGGGCCGTACGGTCGTCGCCCTGTCCGAGTACGGCATCACGCCCGTCTCCCGGCCCGTGCACATCAACCGCGCGCTGCGCCGCGCCGGGCTGCTGGAGGTGCACACCCAGGACGGCATGGAGTACCTGGACCCGTGGACGTCCCGCGCGTTCGCCGTCAGCGACCACCAGATCTCGCACGTCTACGTGCGCCGCCCCGAGGACCTGCCCGCCGTACGCGCCGCCCTCGACGGTCTCGACGGCCTCGCCGAACTCCTCGACGAGGACGGCAAGAAGGCCCAGGGCCTCGACCACCCCCGCGCCGGGGAACTCGTCGCCGTGGCCGAGCCCGACTCCTGGTTCACCTACTACTACTGGCTGGACGACGCCCGCGCCCCCGACTTCGCCCAGCTCGTGGAGATCCACCGCAAGCCCGGCTACGACCCGGCCGAGCTGTTCATGGACCCCGAGGACCCGTACGTACGGCTGCGCGCCGCCACCGCGCTCGCCCGCAAGAAGTCCGGGATGCGCTACCGCATGGCGGTCGTACCGCTGGACGCCTCGCCCGTACGCGGCAGCCACGGGCGGCTGCCCGACAGCGAGGACGAGGGCCCGGTGATCCTCTGCTCCCGCCCCGGTGTCGTCACCGGCACCGTCGACGCCACCGAGGTCAAGGGGCTGCTGCTTGACCTCGCCCTCGACTCCCCGCGTACGGCGCCCTGAAGCACGGGCGCTCCGCCGTACGCCCGTGGGCCCGCGCGTAGGGACGCCCGCACGCCGTCACGTCCGGAGCGCCCGTACGCCCGTACGCCCGACCCCCCATGCACGACGCCCTGCACCCACCACGCACGACAGGAGACGCGTCATGACCCAGGACCCGCAGCACACCACCGGCTCCTCCCGCGGCACCTCCCGCCGCAGATCCGCCGACACCGACCTCGACCGCCGGCTCCGCCGCCGCGGCTTCCTCGGCGTCGCCGCCGGGACCACCGCCGCCGCGCTGCTCGGCACCGCCACCACCGAGGCCGCCGCCGCGCCCGCCCACAAGCCCGGTCACGGTCACCACGCGCCGAAGAAGCCCGCCGTGCCGCGCGGACGGCTCGGCATCCAGCTCTACACGCTGCGCGACCAGGTCCAGTCCCTCGGCTTCGAGCGGGTCTTCGAGGAGTTGGCGCGCTACGACTACGACGAGGTCGAGTTCGCCGGGTACACCCAGGGCACCGGCGACATCAGCCTCAAGCGGCTGCGCGGCCTGCTGCGCGACAACGGCCTCTCCCCGGTCGGCAGCCACGTCGGCTACCACGCCGACGGCGGCGACCCCGGCGCGTACACCTTCGCCACCCAGCTGGACAAGGTCCTCGACGACGCGGCGGCACTCGGCATCCCGCACGTCGGCACCCCCGCCAGCCCCAACCGCTACGGCAACACGGTCGACGCGTGGAAGCGCGCCGCCGAGGAGTTCAACACGTACGGCGCCGCCGCCCGCGCGCGCGGCCTGAAGTTCTACCAGCACAACCACGCCGACGAGTTCGGCTTCGCCGAGGACCAGCCGGACGTACGCCTCTACGACGTGCTCCTCGCCGAGACCGACCCCGCGCTGGTGTACCTGGAGATGGACATCTACTGGGCGTACGCCGGGCAGTACAAGTACAGCACCCGCCCCGACGGCACCCCCGCCCCCTTCGAACCGCTCGACTACGTACTCGACGCGCCGCACCGCTTCCCGCTGTTCCACGTCAAGGACGGCGAACACGACGAGACCAACCCCGACGGCTACCGCATGGTCGACGTCGGGGACGGCGACATCGACTACCGCCGCTTCCTGGAACGCGTCGGCAGCGTCCCCGGCGGACGCCGCCGCCACCACTGGATCGTGGAACGGGACGACGCGGTCGACCCCGCCGCCAACCCGGCCGGTTCCCTGAGCACCGCCCGCCGCTCCAGCGGACACCTCCGCTCCCTGCGCGTACGCGGCTGCTGACACCACCCCGGCCCGGTGGTGACGGGGCGGCCCCCACCCCGTCACCACCCTCCGTTCTCGTCTGCTGACTTTCCGTCGCCGGGTGGCCGCCGGGTTTACGCAGGTGAGAACCACGCCGAAGACTTGGTATGGTGGTCCGCGTCGCCGCAGCGGTACGCACCGCGCGGTTCACCTGTCCGGGTGGCGGAATGGCAGACGCGCTAGCTTGAGGTGCTAGTGCCCTTTATCGGGCGTGGGGGTTCAAGTCCCCCCTCGGACACCGAAGAAGACCCCAGCTCCGCTGGGGTCTTCGCCGTTTCCGGACGCTGGCGTGCCCGGCCGCGCGCCCGAACCGATGAACGCCCCCTGCCGCAGCTGAGGTGGATGGGTGGGGGTTGCGGAGAAGGGGTGCCGGGGAGAGGAGGCATGCCCGCTTGCTCCCCCTCGAGTAACTGACTTCGCGCTGGCGTCATACGCGTATTACGATGTCTTCGTGGCAAAGACGCGCATCAGCATCAGCTTGGAACAGGACCAAGCCGAACGCATCAGGCAGCACGCGGAGAGGGCGGGCATGGACGTCTCGGCCTACCTGGTGCATGCCGCGACGCGCCAGATGGCCGAGAGCGATGCCATAGAGGAACAGTTCGCCGAGGTGGATGCACTCATCGCCCGGGCGGAGCGGGCGGCGGACGGGCTGCCCGCCGAACCCCCCTCGGAATCGGCAGCGGAACTGACGGAGCAGGAACGCCGCGAGGTCGAGGAGGCTCTGGGTCTCGTCGAAGGTCGGGACCGGCAAGGCCGCCGTCCGGGACATGCCGCGTGAGCCATCGGGTGCCGGTCTACGACACCGGCATGCTCATCGCACTCACCGACCGCAAGGCGAAGGCGGTCGCTCTCCACGAGGGACTGCGCACGGTCGCACACCGGGCGCTGGTGCTCGGACCGGTCCTCGCCCAGGTATGGCGTCCCCAGCCGGCGCTGGTGCACGCCCTGTCCGGCATCCTGAAGGACTGCACAGTCCCTCAGGCCCGTACGTCCGAGCCGCCCATGCGGGAGACGAAGTCGGGCCGTCCGGAGTGTCTGGCCTGCGCGACGGGTCCGGACCTCGCAGACTGGCGGCGCATCGCTACGGCGCTGGGGCAGGCGGTCCTGCCGGCGAAGAAACGGCCGGACGCCGTGGACGCCTGGGTGGCCCTGGCGGCGGCCCGGCACGGCAGCGCGGTGATCTTCACCACCGACCCGGGGGACATCCACGCCTACCTGACAGTTCTCGCGCCGACGGACGTGCACGTGGTTGCCGTCTGACGCCCGGGACCTCGGCGATGAGGGGACGCTGTCGATGCGCGCTGGTCGCTCCAGCGGGGTCCGGCGGCGAGCGGCGCACATGCGGTGAACGAGCCGCGTAGGCAGGAGTGGGGAGCGGGCTCGGTCCCACGCGGACGGGGGCCGTCGCGAGGTGGAGGAACCTCCTTCCCCGCGAGGGGAGATGGGTGAGGTTCGACCATCAGCCTGCGGCCGGCCCCGTCGGCGCGGAGCCGGCGCCACGGCGTTCGCGCTTCCGCAGCACCCACTCCCGCAGCGTCGCCCGGTTGATGCCCAGGTCAGCGGCAATGCTCTGGTACGTCGCCCCGGGCGTCGACTCGTACAAAGGCCACGGCTTCGGCCTTGAACCCGTCCGCATGGTCCTTCATCGTCATCGGCGGTTTTCTCGTTTCCTCCGGATCAAGCAGATCCAGTATCCGAATGTCCGCCACTCAAGGGGAGGCCCCAAGACTCCCTTCTCCTCGCGTCGGAAGCGGTGACGCCATCCATGAGATCCATCAACGGCTCCACCGGAATTGCCATCTGGCGTCCCACCGCTTCGCAACGCGGAAGCGTACGCAGGCTGGGCCACGCGACCTGTGGAGAGTGCGCACCTGACGGCCGCCCCCGAAACCGGCTGCCGGTCCGACGCTGCCGACCGGGCCCCTTCACGCGGGTGGCGCCTACGAGTTGGCGTTCTCCGCCGCGCGCGCCCGCTCGGCACCGTCCGTGCCGCTGTCGCTGCCGCCGGGGCGGTGCAGGGCCAGGCCGATGCCCAGGGCCAGGACGCCGACGATCGTCGACATGATCATCTGCTCCCGGCCGTCGTCGTCGTAGAACATGTAGCCGACGACGAAGAGGATGAGGGCGATCGTCGCGTACGTGAGGTACGGGAACAGCCACATCTTCACCGTGTGCCGCTCCGGCATGTCCCGCTCGATGATCCGCCGCAGCTTCAGCTGCGAGAAGCAGATCACCAGCCACACGAAGAGGGCGACCGCGCCCGAGGAGTTCAGCAGGAACGTGAACACCGTGTCCGGCGACGTGTAGTTGAAGATCACCGCGACGAAGCCGAAGGCGACCGACGCCCAGATCGCCGCCGCCGGTACGCCCCGGGAGCTGGTACGCGCGAACGCGGCCGGTGCGTCGCCCCGCTTGCCGAGCGAGAACGCCATTCGGGAGGCCGTGTAGAGGCCGGAGTTGAGGCAGGACAGGACGGCCGACACGATGATGACGTCCATGATGACCTCGGCGTGCGGGATGTCGATCTGGTTCAGCGCCGCGACGTACGAGCCCTCGTCGGCGAGCTTGTCCGAGTTCCACGGCACGAGGGTGACGACCAGCAGCATCGAGCCGAGGTAGAAGATGCCGATGCGCCAGATGACGCTGTTGGTGGCGCGGGAGACCATCTTCGCGGGCTCCGCGGACTCGCCCGCCGCGAGCGTGACGATCTCGCTGCCCATGAACGAGAAGATCACCAGCAGCATGCCGGAGAGCACGGCCCCGGGCCCGTTCGGGAGGAAGCCGTCGTGGCCGGTGAGGTTCTCCGTGCCGACCGACTCCGTACCGGGCAGCAGACCGAACACCGCGAGGCCCGCGACGACGATGAACGCGCCGATCGCGACGACCTTGATGCCCGCGAACCAGAACTCGAACTCGCCGTACGAGCCGACCGACACGAGGTTCGTCGCCGTCAGCACGATCATGACGAGCAGGGACCACGCCCACTGCGGTACGGCCGGGACCCAGCCGGTGAGGATGGCCGCGGCGGCGGTCGCCTCGACAGCGAGGACCACGACCCAGAAGAACCAGTACAGCCAGCCGATGGTGAAGCCCGCCCAGCGGCCCAGCGCGCGGTCCGCGTACTCCGAGAAGGAGCCGGACGTCGGGCTGGCCGCGGCCATCTCGCCGAGCATCCGCATGACCAGCACGACCATGAGACCGGCCAGTGCGTACGAGATCAGGATGCCCGGTCCGGCCTCGGCGATACCGGCGCTGGAGCCGACGAACAGCCCGGCGCCGATCACCCCGCCGATGGCGATCATCGACAGGTGCCGGTTCTTCAGCCCGGCCTGGAGCTGGTCGCCCGGCGGGCCGTCGGCCTCCTTGCCGCGGAGCTCCTCATCGGACCTCTTGGTGGTGCTCATTTCCGACTCCTCACAGCAAGGTGCCGTGGTCATGCTCAACGGCACAGTGCGGGTGAGCCTAAGTACGGGGTCGCCGTCGGTCGACCTCGGGGGTGCCCGCACCTGTCGTGGGCACGGCACTAACTGGGGGATTGTCCGGAATGCCGACGTCCCGTGCGGTGTCCCAGAGCCCGGAGCGGTGCAGGGACTGCGCGCAGTGACGGTAGATCTCGTCGATCTCCACGAGTACGGCGAGCTTCGGGCGGCGGTCCCCGACCGTCATGGCGTCGAAGAACGGGGCGTCGGTGAGGACGCGGGCCCGGCCGTTGACGCGGAGGACGTCGCGGCTGCCGGGAACGAGGTGCAGCAGGCCCGCGTACGGGTTGTCGAGGAGGTTGTGGAGGCTGTCGCCGCGCCGGTTGCCCGGGGTCTCCGGCAGCGCCAGGCTGCCCGCGTCGACGACGTGGACGAAGCCCGGGGCGCCGCCGCGCGGGGACACGTCGCAGCGGCCGTCCGCGTCGGAGGTCGCGAGCAGGCAGAACGGGGAGCGGGCGAGGACGTCCGTGTCGTCGTCGGTGAGCCGGTCGTGGACCTTGTCGATGACGATCGGGTGCGGTTCACCCAGCAGTTCGCGCAGCTCGGCGCGGGACCGCAGCACGGTCGTGCCGACGCCGTCGCCGTCGCCGTAGGGAACGGATGGGCCGGTGGGCGTGGTCGGCGCGGTGGCGGCGCCGGTGGTGCGGGGCACGTGGACTCCAGTGGTGGTCGGGCCGGGGCGGTACGGGGACGGGTTGACGGGCCCGGTACGGGCGTACGGGCGCGGGCCGGTGTCAGCCCGCCGACCGCCCGGCCCGTACGCCCCGCGCGGCGCGCGTCTCCGCGGCGGCGCGCCCGCCCCGTTCCGCGTCCCGTACGTGGTGCCGCCCCTTCGGCAGCATCAGCGGGCGGCCCGACACCGGGTCCTCGATGATGCGGCTGTCCAGGCCGAACACCGCGCGTACGGTCTCCTCCGTCAGCACCTCGTCCGGCGTGCCGGAGGCGTGCAGCCGCCCGTCCGTCAGGGCGAGGACGTGGTCGGCGTACCGGGCGGCCAGGTTGAGGTCGTGGAGGACCATCACGACGGTGGTGCCGCGGGTGGCGTTCAGGTCGGTGAGGAGGTCCAGCACCTCGACCTGGTGGCTGGCGTCCAGGAACGTGGTCGGCTCGTCCAGCAGCAGGACGTCCGTGTGCTGCGCGAGCGCCATCGCGATCCACACCCGTTGCCGCTGCCCGCCGGAGAGTTCGTCCACGGGGCGGTCGGCGAGCGCGGTGGTGCCGGTGGCCTCCAGGGCGGCGGCCACGGCGGCGTCGTCCTCGGCCTTCCACCGGGAGAACATCCCCTGGTGGGGGTGGCGGCCCCGGCCGACCAGGTCGGAGACGACGATGCCCTCGGGCGCCACCGGCGACTGCGGCAGCAGGCCGAGGGTGCGCGCCAGCTGCCGGGCGGGTATCCGGTGCACCTCCTCGCCGTCGAGGAGGACGCGGCCCGAACGGGGCGCCAGCAGGCGGGACATGGAGCGCAGCAGTGTGGACTTGCCGCAGGCGTTGGCCCCGACGATGGCGGTGATCAGGCCGGGCGGTACGGCGAGGTCGAGGGAGTCGATGACGACGCGGTCGCCGTAGCCGAGGCTGAGCCCCTCGGCGGCGAGGGAGTGTGCGGTGGTCACAGGGAGCCTCCCGTCCGGTTGGTGCGGATGATCAGATGGATGAGGTAGGGGGCGCCGAGCACGCCGGTGACGACGCCGACCGGCAGCCGGGTGCCGAAGGCGTGCTGGCCCGCGAGGTCCGCGACGAGCACGAGCAGCGCGCCGACGAGTCCCGCGGGCACCAGGAGCGAGCCGCCGGGCCCGACGAGCCGCGCCGCGACGGGCCCGGACAGGAACGCGACGAACGCGATCGGCCCGGTCGCCGCCGTGGCGAAGGCGATCAGCCCGACGGCGGCGACGATCACCGTGAGGCGGGTGCGTTCGGTGCGTACGCCGAGGGCCGCCGCCGTGTCGTCCCCGAGCCGCATCGCGGACAGGTCGCGGGACCGGCCGAGGAGCACGGGGCCGAGCACGGCCAGGGCGACGAGGGTGGGCACGGTCTCGTCCCAGGCCGCGTTGTTGAGGCTGCCGGTGAGCCAGCGGGTCGCCTCCTGGAGGTCCCACTCGGCGGCCTGCGAGAGGACGTACGAGACGAGGCTGTCCAGCATGGCGGCGACGCCGATGCCGATGAGGACGAGCCGGGTCCCGGCGACGCCGTCCTTGAACGCGAGGACGTAGACGAGCAGTGCCACGCCCAGCGCGGCGGTGACCGCGAGGACCGACACCCCGGTCTCGTCGAGGGAGAGGGTGACGATGCCGAGGACGGCGGCGGCGCTGGCGCCGGAGCTGATGCCGATGACGTCGGGGCTGGCGAGCGGGTTGCGCAGCAGCGTCTGGAACGTGACGCCCGCCAGTCCGAAGCTGAACCCGGCGGCGGCGCCGAGCACCGCGCGCGGCAGCCGCAGCCGCCCGACGGTGAACGACGCGCCCGGCACCCGTTCGCCGAGGACGACGCGGCGGACCTCGTCGAACGGGTAGAAGGTGTCCCCGACCATCAGCGACGCGGTGAACACGGCGGCCACGAGCAGCGCCAGCACGGCGACGACCGTACGGCGGCGCCGCGCGCGCCGTACGCGCCCGCGGGCCACGGCCACGGTCGACGGGGGACGGGGGAGGACGTCGGTGGTCACAGCGCGCGTACTTTCTGCCGGCGGACGATCCAGATGAAGAAGGGGGCGCCGATCAGGGCCGTCACGATGCCGACGTCGACCTCCGCCGGGCGCGCCACGACCCGCCCGACCACGTCGGCCGCGGTGAGCAGCGCCGCGCCCAGCAGCGCGGAGAACGGCAGCAGCCACCGGTGGTCGACGCCGACGAGCAGGCGGCAGGTGTGCGGTACGACGAGACCGACGAACCCGATCGGCCCGGCGACCGCGGTGGCCGCGCCGCACAGCACGACGGCGCCGAGGGCGGCCGTACCGCGTGCCAGGGCGACGCGTTCACCGATCCCGGCGGCCAACTCGTCGCCCAGGGCGAGGGAGTTGAGCGAACGGGCCGACAGCAGGGAGATCGCGGAGCCGACCGCGAGGAACGGCGCCACCTGCCCGATCCGGTCGAACGAGGCGCCGCCCACGCCGCCGATCTGCCACAGCCGGAAGCCGCCCGCGATGTCGTTCCGGGGGAGGACGACGGCGGTCACCAGCGAGGCGAACGCGGCCGAGCTGGCGGCCCCCGCCAGCGCCAGCGTCAGCGGTGTCGCACCGCCGCGGCCGAGGGAGCCGACGGTGTGCACGAACGCGGCCGCGAGCGCGGCGCCGCCCATCGCCACCCAGATGTAGCCGGTGGGGGAGGTGAGCCCGAAGAACGCGACGGCCGTGACGACGGCGAGGGAGGCGCCCATGTTGACGCCGAGGATGCCGGGGTCGGCCAGCGGGTTGCGGGTGATGCCCTGCATGACGGCGCCCGCCAGCCCCAGCGCGGCACCGACGAGCACCGCCAGCACCGTACGGGGAACGCGCTTGCGCGCCGCCGCCTCGCCGAGGGTGGTGTCGGCGCCGCCGAGCGCGGCCCACACGTCGGCCCAGGGGATGTCCCGCGAGCCGTACGCGAGGGACACCAGCGCCAGGGCGGCGAGCACCGCGAGACCGGCGAGCAGCCACAGGGCCCGTGCGCGCGCCCGCTCCCGTACGGTGCCCCGCTCGCGTACGGGCTCGGGCCGGCGTACGGGACCGGCCGCGGGGGAGGGCGCGGCGCCGGGCGCCGGGTGGGCGTCGACCGGGGTCACGCGCGGTGTCACGTGACCTTGTCCGCGGCCTTCGCGAGCGCCGCGACGTAGTCGTCGAGGACCCACGGGATGGACAGCGGCGTCGGGTTGGCGGCGGTGGCCAGCGGCGAGGAGTCGCCGGGCAGCAGGTAGGCCGAACCGCGCTCGACGGCGGGCATCTTGGACAGCAGCTCGTCCTCGCGGAGGGTCTTGAGCAGCTTGCCGCTCTCGTCGCCGTAGCCGGTGACGATGTCGACGTCGTCGAAGGTGTCGATCCGTTCGGCGCTCTGCGTGAGCGCGAACTTGTCGGTGCCCGCGGACGCCTTCGCGACGCTGCCGGGCGACTTGAGCCCCAGGTCCGCCAGGAACCGCACGCGGGTGTCGTGCGTGGTGTAGTAGCCGACCTCGCTGACGTCGCCGGGGTCGACGTGCGTCATGAACATCGCGGACTTCCCCTTCAGACCGGGGTGGCGGGCGACGGACTCGCGGATGTCGGCCTCCAGCTTCCCGACGAGGGCGTCCCCTTCGGCGGCGAGGCCGATGGCCCGGCTGTTCATCCGGATCATCTCGCGCCACGGCGTCGACCACGGGGCGTCGGGGTAGGCGACGACGGGGGCGATCTCGCTGAGGGTCTCGTAGTCCTTCTTCGTCAGGCCGGAGTACGCGGCGAGGATGATGTCGGGACGGGAGTCCGCGACGGCCTCGAAGTCGATGCCGTCGGTCTCGTCGTACAGCGTCGGGGTCTTCGCCCCCAGCTCCTCGAGCCGCTTCTCGACCCAGGGCAGGACGCCGTCCCGGTCGTCGTCACCGAAGTCGGCGGAGGCCATGCCGACGGGGACGACGCCGAGGGCCAACGGGACCTCCTGGTTCGCCCAGTTGACGGTGGCGACCCGTTCGGGCTTCGACTCGACGGTCGTCTTCCCGAGCGCGTGCTCGACGGTGAGGGGGAACTCCGTCGAGGAGCCGCCGCCGTTCTTGGCGCTGCCCCGGTCGCCGCCGTCCTTCCCGTCGTCGGAGGACCCGCCGCCGCACGCGGTGAGGGTGAGGAGGGCGGCCGTGGCCGCCGCGGCCAGCCGTGGACGATGTGCACGCATGATTGTCGAACCCCATTTGTCCGGATGCCGGAGGTGCCGGTCCTCGCACGCCTGGTCCCGGGACTGCCGTCGTGGAGTGCGCACCGCGCGGGCAGCTGCTCGATCGCAGCTACTTAGGTAAGCCTTGCCTTTGCATCCTAGGCAAGGCGTACGGGTGTCGCAATCGCCCCCTTGAGACACCGGATGTAGCGATCGGGACACATGGCCCGGCCCGAAGCGGCCCCCGGGGCGCGGCGGTTGGCCGAAAAGCGCGCGGCTTTCCGGGGAGCGGGACCGGGAGGCGCGCGCGGGATCAGGAGGAGCGGAACGTCCCCGGCGTGAGCCCCGTCGTACGGCGGAAGGCCGCGCCGAACGCGCTCGCGGACCCGTAGCCGACCTCCTCGGCCACCGCCTCCACGTCCCAGCCGAGGGCGAGCAGCGCCACCGCGTGCTGGGCGCGTACCGCCGCGACCCAGCGCGCGAAGCTGGTGCCCGTCTCGGCGTTGAAGGCGCGCGTCACCGTACGGGCGCTCACGCCCAGTTCGGCGGCCCAGTCCGCGAGCGTCCGCCGGTCGCCCGGATCCGCCCGCAGCGCCTCGGCGACCGGGCGCAGGAACGCGGACGTGGGCGCCTGCACGAGCAGTTCGCGCGGGGACGGCTCGATCGCGTCGAGGACCATCGCCTCCGTGGTCGCGCGTGACGCGTCGGACAGCCCCGGCTCCCCGAGCCGTTCGAGCAGCAGCCGCAGCAGCGGCGTGATCTCGACGGTCACCGGCACGTCCGGTACGGACGGCGGGGTCCGGTCGAAGCCGAAGAACCCGGCCCGGAACCACGTCCCGGCCACCGCCGAACCCGAGTGCAGCGTCCCGGCGGGCATCCACAGCCCCAGCGACGGGGTGATCGTCCAGACGCGCGCGCCGACCACGGCGGTGGACGCGCCGCGCCCGTTCCAGAGCAGCTCGTGGAAGGCGTGCGAGTGCTCGCCCCAGGTGGTGTCGCGGGTGACGACCTCGTCGTAGCCGTGGATGCCGAACGGCGTCTCCACGGCGCCCGCGGCGACCACGGGCAGCGTACGGACCTCCCTCACCGCGCCCGCCCTCCCCTCGCCGCGTCGCGCGCTCCGACGGGACGATTATGCCCGGGTGCGCCCGTACGACCGCCGCCCGCGCCCCCGCCGCGGCCCGCCCGCGCCCCGCGTCAGGGCTCGATGAGTCCGGCGCGGATCGCGTAACGCGTCAGCTCCAGGCGGTCCTTGAGGCCCAGCTTGTGCAGCAGGTTCGCGCGGTGGCGCTCGACCGTCTTGACGCTGATCACGAGGAGGTCCGCGATGCCCTTCGACGTGTGGCCCTCCGCGACGAGCTTCAGCACCTCCTCCTCGCGGTCGGTGATCGCCTTCGCGGGCGGCGCGGAACCGTCCCGCGCCCGGTCCAGGTAGTTGCGGATGAGGGCGTCCACGGCGCCCGGGTAGAGGAACGGCTCGTCGCGCATGGCCGCGCGGCACGCCTCGACGAGGTCGCGGTCGGCGACGGACTTCAGCACGTAGCCGGACGCGCCCGCGCGCAGGGCCTCGAAGAGGAACTGCTCGTTGTCGTACATGGTGAGGATCAGGATGCGCACCTCCGGCAGCAGGCGGGCCAGTTCGCGCGCGGCCTGGAGGCCGGTGAGCCGGGGCATGGCGATGTCGAGGACGGCCAGGTCGGGGCGGACCGCGCGGGCCCGCTCGACGGCCTCGGCGCCGTCACCGGCCTCCGCGACGACGGTCAGGTCCGGCTCGTTGTCGAGGATGTAGCGGACGCCGCGCCGGACCAGCGCGTGGTCGTCCGCCAGCAGGATGCGCGTCCGCGGCGTCCCCCCGGCGTCCGCCGCCGTCCCCGCCGTCCGCTCGTGCTCCGCCATGTCAGCCCTCCCCGCCCCGTACGGGTACGGACAGCCGCACCTCCGTACCCCCGCCGGGCCCCGGCCCGACGGAGAGCCGCGCGCCGATCAGCAGCGCCCGTTCGCGCATGCCGCGGATGCCCGCGCCCTCGGGGGCGCCGCGCAGCCCCCGGCCGTCGTCGCGTACGCGCAGGTCGACGGTGTCCTCGCCGCGGTTCAGGGCGAGTTCGAGCCGGGTGGCGCGCGCGTGCCGTACGGCGTTGGTGAGGCTCTCCTGCGCGACGCGGTAGAGGACCAGCTCGGCCTCCTCGCCCAACGGGGGCAGGTCCGCCGCCAACTGCCGCCGAGTGGTGAGCCCGTCGTGCGCGGGGACCTCGTTCGTCAGCGAGGACAGGGCGCTGACCAGCCCCAACTCCTCCAGTACGCCCGGCCGCAGGCGGCGGGCGATCCGCCGGATCTCGTCCAGGCTGTCCCGGGTGCTCTCCTGCACGAGCCGCAGCTCGTCCCGTACGGGGGCGGGGGAGGCGTCCGCGACGCGCTTGAGTTCGAGGAGCACGGCGGTGAGCGTCTGCCCGATCTCGTCGTGCAACTCCTGCGCGATGCGCCGCCGTTCGGCCTCCTGCGCGGACAGGGCGCGCGCGGTGCTGGTGGCCCGCTCGGCCTCCAGCCGGTCGAGCATGCTGTTGAACGTGTGGATCAGGTCCGCGATCTCCCCGTGCCCCGCCGCCGCCGTACGCGGCCCGGGGCGCAGCAGGTCGGTGGTGGCCATGGCGCGGGTCAGGCGCTGCAACGGGGCGAGGCCGAGACGCAGCAGCGCCGCGTTCGCGATGATCATGACGGCGAGGCCGACGCTGAGGATCAGCGCCTCCGTCAGCAGCACCGGAGTCGACACGGTGACCGGCCCGAGCAGCAGCAGGGCCGCCGCGGCGCACAGCACCGCCGCGTTGAGCAGGAAGATCCGCCAGAACAGGGACACGGAAGTGCGGCCTCCTCGCTCACCGGCGCGGCGGTGCGCGCGTACGTACGGTCGTGCTTCCACCCTTACTGCCGGGCCCGCCGCCCCCGCGCGGCCACCGGCCGTACGCGCGCGGCGCGCCCTCCCGCCAGCCTGCCGTCCGCCGCCCGCCGCGTCCATCCGTGCCGACACCCATGTCCGGGGTGGGGGCGCGGCCCGCGTACGGGTCGGGTGACCGGGGAAATGGGTGCCGGTGCCGATGGCCGCGGCCGGGGCCCGGAGGCGAGGCTGGAGGCCGTACGGGGCGGGGTCCGGCGGCGTACGAGGGGGTCCGCCGCCGGGTCCCGCCGGAGCGGCGCGGCGGACACGGGCCGCGGGCCGGACCGTACGGGACGCCACGGAACGGGAGGAGAGCGATGCGCGACTTCGAGAACGACCGCGTCGGCGACGACGACCGCCTCGGCGACCTGGAGGAACGGCTGCGGCTCGACGACCCGCGCTTCGCCACCGCGCTCGCCGCCGGGGAGCCGACCAGCCCGCGCGAGTACCGGCACACCTCCGCCTGGTCGACGCTGGCGGTGGCCGGGGTCGTGCTCGGTACCGGCGTGCTGCTCTCCCACGGGCTGCTGCTGGCGACCGGGCTGGTGCTCGCCGGGGCCGCCGGGCACCTCTTCGACCCGCAGCGGCACGACGTACGCCGTCGCCCCCGCTCCCCGGTCTGACCCCCGTGGCGCGCGCACGCGCCGGGCCGGGCGGGCGCGCGTCCGTACACTGGGGCGGTGGAACGGGCGCGCACCGCCCGGCCGTACGGGGGAGGGGGCGCGCATGGCGGACGGGGTGCCCGCGCGTCAGCCGCTCCGGGAGAAGCCGCCGACCATCTGGGAGGTCGCCCGCCTCGCCGGGGTCTCCCACCAGACCGTCTCCCGCTTCCTGCGCAAGGACGCCGCCATGCGCCCCGAGACGGCCCGCAAGGTGGCGGCGGCCGTCGACGAACTGGGCTACCGGCCGAACCAGGCCGCCCGCACCATGCGCACCCGCCGGGCGAACCGGCTCACGGCCCTCCTCCCCGGCTCCACCGACCGCCTGTCGCCGGAACTGCTGCGCGGCGCCGCCGCCGAGGCCCACGAGGCGGGCTACACGCTGGACGTCGTGAGCCTGGAGGGCGACGCCGCCGCCCGCGCGGCCCGGCTCGAGGCGCTGCTCCAGCCGGAGAGCACCGACGGCATCCTGGCGTTCGCGTCCCTCGGGGAGACCGCCGGCGGCGTGACGCTCGCGGACGTCGAGGTGCCGTTCGTGACGGACGGCGTGTACGACGACAACATGCGCTCGCTCGGCGCGTTCGCGGACGCGTCACCCGCAGCCGTACTCGTACGGCACCTCGCGGACCTGGGCCACCGGCGGTTCGCGCACGTCGCCGGGCCGCCCGAGTGGGCGTCGGCGCGCGGGCGGCGCGCGGTGTACGAGGCGACCGTCGCGGAGCTGGGTCTGGAGTCGCGCGCCGTGGTCGAGGGCGACTGGAGCACCCGTTCCGGCTGGGAGGCGGCGACCCGGGTCGTCGGCGGGTCCGGGGCCACGGCGGTCGTCGCCGCCTCCGACCAGATCGCCTTCGGCGTGCTCACCGGCCTCCAGAGCCTTGGCCTCCGCACACCGGACGACGTGAGCGTCTGCGGCTGGGACGACTGGGAGGTCGGGCGCTACTTCCGGCCGACGCTCACCACCGTCGCCGTCGACCGCGAACTCCAGGGGCGGCACACCGTACGGCGGCTGCTGGCCCTGCTGCGCGGGGAGCCGCCGGTGGGGCCCGTCGCGGCGGCGGACCTCAACCGCGTCATCCTGCGCGAGTCGACGGGCCCGGCGCCGCGTCCGCCCGCCACCTGACCGCTCCGCGCCGCATCGCACCGGCCGGAGCCTTCAACCGCCCTCATGTGCGCGTTTGCGGCGATCGCCCGCCGTGCCGCCGTACGACAGCCGAACGGCCGCGCCACACGGACAGTAACCGCTTTCTTTCCCTGCGGGAAAAGCGGCGCAAAACCCTTGTGTGATCGATCACCCGAAACCTAGGGTCACGCACCACCGGCCCTCTCCGCCGTCGCGGACGCGAGCCGGGCGCCCGCGCGCAGGCACCCCCGTACGCGCGAGCACCGTCGTACCCGGGAGGAGATGGGCCTTATGTGTGCGAAGACGCTCCACGAGGCGGTGCGGGCGGCGCCGCCCGGCGGCCGGGACCGCGTCGGATGAGCGCGCTCGGGGAGTTCCGGACGCTCCGGCGGACGCGGGTGCGGCGGGGGTCCGGGGCGAAGCGTGAGGAGACGCCCGACAACAAGGCCGCCGCGCTGTTCCTCGCCCCCTGGCTGGTGGGCCTCGTCGCCATCACCGTCGGGCCGATGGCCGCGTCCCTCTACCTCGCGTTCACGGACTACAACCTGCTCCAGGACCCGCAGTTCACCGGCCTCGACAACATCCAGCGGATGCTGTCCGACGACCGGCTCGCGCAGTCCCTCCAGGTCACCTTCGTCTACGTGGTGGTGTCCGTCCCCCTGCAACTGGCCGTCGCCCTCGGCCTCGCCGTCCTGCTCGACCGCGGCGTACGCGGCCTCCCGCTCTACCGCTCGATCCTCTACCTGCCGTCGCTCCTCGGCACGAGCGTCGCCATCGCCATCCTGTGGCGGATGATCTTCGGCAACGAGGGGCTGGTCACCCGCTTCCTCGCCCACTTCGGCTACGACGGACCCGGCTGGGTCTCCGACCCGGACACGGCGCTGAGCACGCTGATCATCCTGCACGTGTGGACGTTCGGCGCCCCGATGGTGATCTTCCTGGCCGGGCTGCGTCAGCTGCCGCGCGAGCTGTACGAGGCGGCGTCCACCGAAGGGGCCTCCCGTACGCGCCAGTTCTTCTCCATCACGCTGCCGCTGCTCACGCCGATCATCTTCTTCAACCTGGTGCTCGGCATCATCGGCAGCTTCCAGTCGTTCACGCAGGCGTTCATCGTCTCGAACGGGATCGGCGGGCCGAGCGACTCGACGCTGTTCTTCTCCCTCTACCTCTACCAGGAGGGTTTCACGAGCTTCCGGATGGGCTACGCGTCGGCGCTCGCCTGGCTGCTGCTGATCATCATCGGCGCCTTCACCGCGCTCAACTTCTGGGCCTCGAAGTATTGGGTTTTCTACAATGACTGACGCCTCGCGGACCACGCCGCGTCCCGCGCCCCCGTCGCTGCCGGACCCCGCCCCCGCCTCCGACCCCGACCCCGTACGCCGTTCCGGGCGCTCCGCGCGCGGGCGCGTCTCCAGCGTCCTGAAGCACACCGGCCTGGTCGTCGTCTGCTTCCTGATGCTGTACCCGCTGCTGTGGATGGTGGCCAGCTCGTTCCGCCCGAACGACGACATCTTCACGGACTTCGGCCTCTTCGTCGACACGTTCGACTTCGACCACTACCCGACGGGCTGGGACGCGCTGGGCCACCCGTTCGACACGTACCTGGTGAACTCCCTGCTGGTCGTGCTCGGTTCGGTGATCGGCAACCTGGTGTCGTGCTCCATGGCGGCGTACGCGTTCGCGCGGATGCGCTTCCGGGCGAAGCCGGTCGCGTTCACGGTCATGCTGATCACGATCATGCTGCCGATCCACGTGCTGATCATCCCGCAGTACGTCGTGTACGCGCAGATCGGCTGGATCAACACGTATCTCCCGCTGATCGTGCCGAAGTTCCTGGCCACGGACGCGTTCTTCATCTTCCTGATGGTCCAGTTCATCCGCGGCATCCCGCGCGAGCTGGACGAGGCGGCCCGGATCGACGGGGCCGGGCACGGCCGGATCTTCGCGCAGATCATGCTGCCGCTGATGGTCCCGGCGCTGGCGACGACGGCCGTCTTCACGTTCCTGTGGACCTGGAACGACTTCTTCACGCAGCTGATCTTCGTCACCGATCCGGCGAAGTACACGGTGCCGGTGGCGCTGCGCTCGTTCATCGACGCGCAGATGACCTCGGACTTCGGCGCGATGTTCGCGATGAGCGTCGTCTCGCTGGTGCCGGTGTTCCTGGTGTTCCTGTTCGGGCAGCGGTTCCTGCTGCGCGGCATCGCCACGACGGGCGGGAAGTAGCCGTGCGGGGCGCGAGGGACGTACGGGGTGCGGCGGGCGTACGGGGCGGCGCGGCGCGTACGGGCGCGGGCGGACGGGCGGGACGAGAGAGCGGGAAAGGGACGACCATGACACTGCGTGTGCCACGGGCCGCGCGCGCGGCCACCGCCGCGCTGGCGGCCGGGCTCCTCGTCAGCGCCTGCGGCGTCGGCGCCGAGCCGGTGCGGAACCCGAAGCTGTCCGACGGCAAGGTCACGCTCACCATGAACTGGTGGGGCGCGGGCGAGCGGAACGAGCGGACGCTGAAGGCCGTCGAGCTGTTCGAGAAGGAGCATCCAAACATCGACGTCAAGCCCGTCTACGCCGACTGGAACGGCTACTGGGACCGGCTGGCGACCAGCACCGCGAGCGGCGACATGCCGGACGTCAACCAGTTCGACGAGGTGTACCTCGCCTCGTACGCCGACCGCGGCGCGCTCCTCGACCTGTCTACGGTCACCCGCTACCTGGACACCTCCGAGCTCGACGCGAAGATCCTCGACTCCGGCCGGGTGGGCGACACCCTGTACGCCGTCCCGGTGGGCGCGGCGCCCAACGCGATCCTCCTCAACACCTCGCTGTTCGAGAAGTACGGCGTCGAGGTGCCGGACACCTCCGACTGGACGTGGGAGGAGTTCGACGCCGCCGCGCAGCGCATGTCGAAGGCGTCGAAGGGCGAGGTGCGCGGCGTCGCGCCCTGGGGTGGCGACGCGTTCACGCTCAACGTGTGGGCGCGGCAGCACGGCGACGAACTCTTCGACAGGGACGGCGAGTTGACGCTGGACCCCGCGACGCTCGCGTCGTACTGGCAGCGCACCATGGACCAGGTGCGCAGCGGCGCCGCGGCCCCGCCGGAGCACCATCTGGAGATGCAGGGCGTGCCGTTGGACCAGATGGACGTCACCACGGGGAAGGCGGCGATGGGCTTCATCCCCGGCGGGCAGTTCACCGCCTTCCAGCAGGCGTCGCCCGACGACGAGTACGCCGTCGCCAACTGGCCGACGGACAGCCGCACGAAGAAGGGCTTCCAGTACCTGAAGCCCACCATGTACTGGTCGGGGGCCTCGACCTCCGCGCACCCGGCCGAGGCCGCCGTGCTCATCGACTTCCTGACGAACGACACCCGCGTCGCGAAGATCCTCGGCCTCGACCGGGGTGAACCCGCCAACCCGGCCGGGCGGGAGGCCGTACGGCCCACCCTGGACGAGAGCGGGAAGAAGGCGCTGGCCTTCACCGAGGCGGCGGCGCGGTACCTCGGCAGGCCCGCGCCGATCACGCCGAACGGCGCCAGCGACCTCCAGACCGTGGAAGTCCGCTACTACCAGCAGTTGCTCTCGGGCGAGACCTCGCCGAAGAAGGCGGCGGAGGACTTCCTCGCCGAGGTGGGCGACGCCATCAACGCGGCGGGCTGACGTCCGGAAACCGGGCGTCCGCACCGTCGTGAACCACCCCAAATGCCTTGTGTGATCGATCACTCCGACCTACAGTCGAAGACGCTGCAAGCGCTTTCCCCCCGCTGCGAGGAGCACCGCATGCCCCCTACGCCCGCCCGTCTGCGCGTCGCCGCCGTCGGTACCGGCGGCATCGCCAGCGGCGCCCATCTGGCCGCCCTGAGCGCGCACCCCGACCGCACGGAGCTGGTCGCGGCGGTCGACGTCGACGCCGCCCGGCTCGCCGCCTTCCAGGACGCCGCCGCTGCCGCCGACATGGCCGGGGTGGAGGGCTTCGCGGACCTCGGCGCGATGCTCGACGCCGTACGCCCCGACCTCGTGCTGGTCGCCACCCCGCCCGCGCTCCACCGCGAGCAGACCGTCCAGGCGTTGAAGGCGGGCGCCTGGGTGCTGTGCGAGAAGCCGCTGTGCCTGTCCCTGGAGGAGTACGACGAGGTCGCCGCCGCCGAGGAGGCCGCGCCCGGCTACGCGTCGGTCGTCTTCCAGCACCGCTACGGCTCGGGCGCCGTCCACGCCCGCGACCTGCTCACGGGCGGCGCGCTCGGCGCCCCGCTCGTCGCGCACTGCCAGACCACCTGGTACCGCGACGCGGACTACTACTCGGTGCCGTGGCGCGGCCGTTGGGCCACCGAGGGCGGCGGCCCGACCATGGGCCACGGCATCCACCAGTACGACCTCCTGCTGCACCTCCTCGGCGACTGGACGGAGATCCACGCCATGGCCGCGCGGCTCGTGCACGACGTGGAGAGCGAGGACGTGTCCACCGCGCTGGTCCGCTTCGCGAACGGCGCCGTGGCCACCGTGGTGAACAGCGTGCTGTCGCCCGACGAGGTCAGCCGCCTCCGGATCGACTGCGCCGACGCCACCGTCGAGTTGACCCACCTCTACGGGCACACCAACGACGCCTGGACGTACACCCCGCGCCCCGGCCTCGACGACGACGCCCGCGTCACCACGTGGCGCACCCCGGCGGCCGACCTGCCCAGTTCGCACGCCGCCCAGCTCGGCGCCGTCCTCGACGCGTACGAGCGCGGCGAACGGCCGCCCGGCAGCGGCGCCGACGCCCGGCGCACCCTCGAATTCGCCGCCGCCCTCTACAAGTCGGCGTTCACCGGCCGCCCCGTGCGCGCCGGGGAGATCACCGACGGCGACGCCTTCCACCGGTCCATGCACGGCGACCGGTCCGCCCCGGCCCTCGGGGGCCCGCAGACAGCCAAGGAGCCGCAGTGACCGCGCGTCTGACCACCGTCCACACCCTCGGCGACCGGATCGACGTCCGGGCGGGCGAGGCGCCCCTCCTGTCGTACGTCTACCGCCCGGACCCGGACGCGTTCGAGGCCCCGAAGCCGTACTTCCACCCCGTACGGACCCTCGCGGGGCGGCTCGTCAGCGGCTACCGGCCGAACGACCACCGTTGGCACAAGGGCCTCCAGATGACCGCGAGCCATCTGTCCGGCCAGAACTTCTGGGGCGGCGTCTGCTACCTCGGGCCCGAGCGCGGCTACGAGCGCGTGCCCGAGCGTGTCGGCTCCATGCGGCACGACGCGTTCACCACGGTGGCGGGCGCCGACGACCGGTTCGAGCTGGGCGAGCGGCTGACGTGGGTGGCGTACGGCGGCGAGGAGTGGGCCGCGGAGGAGCGCGGCGTCACGGTGCACTCCGTGGACACCGAGTCCGGGTCGTACGCGCTCGACTGGTCGATCCGGCTCACCAACCTCCGCGCCGAGCCGCTGCGTTTCGGCTCCCCGACCACGGCGGGCCGCGAGATGGCCGGGTACACCGGGCTCCAGTGGCGCGGCCCCCGCGACTTCACCGGCGGGCAGGTCCTCACCCCCGACGGGCCCGCCACCGACGAGGCGACGATGGGCACGGCCGCGGCCGACGCCCCGTGGCTCGGCTTCACCGCCGAGCACGACGACGTGGACGCGCACTCCACGCTGCTGTTCGCGCACGCCCCGGAGAACGGCGGCCCGGACGCGATCCACCCGTCGCACTGGTTCGTACGGTCCACGCCGATCCCGTCGGTGGCGTTCTCGTGGGCGTTCTTCGAGGAGTTCGCGCTGCCGCCGGGGGAGTCGTTCGCCTACCGGTACCGGATCGTCGTCGCCGACGGCGCCTGGGACCACGAGCGGGCGGCGGCCCACCTCGCGGGGCTCCCGTGGTGAGCGCCGACGGGCCGGGCGCGGGGGTGAGCCTGCCGCACCCGCTGCCGGGCGCGGTCGGCATGTCGCACCTGTCCGCGTACGACTGGGAGGCGGCGGACGGCGTCTGTGGCGGCAGCCCGCACCTGCACCTGGTGTGCACGGAGGCGTACGTCGTCACCGCGGGCCGGGGGGCGGTGCAGACGCTGTCCCCGGACGGCTACCGCGACATCCCGCTGGAGGCGGGCGCGCTCGCCTGGTTCACGCCGGGCACCGTGCACCGGATGGTGCAGGGCGGCGGATTGCGCGTCACCGTGCTGATGCAGAACAGCGGCCTGCCGGAGGCGGGCGACGCCGTCTTCACGTTCCCGCCGGAGGTGCTCGCCGACCCCGAGCGGTACGCGGCGGCGGCCCGCCTCCCCGCACGCGGCGGTCCGGAGGCGGAGGCCGCCGCCCGCAGGCGGCGCGACCTGGCCGTCGAGGGGTACCTGCCGCTGCGCGAGGCGCTGCGCGCCGGGGACGACGGGCCGCTGCGGGACTTCCAGCGGGCGGCGGCCGGACTCGTACGGTCGAGGGTGCCGCGCTTCCGCGAGCTGTGGGAGGCGGGCGCGCTGGCCGCCGCGCGGCGCACCGGGGAGCAGCTGGACGCGCTGGAGGCGGGCGACGCCGGGCACCTGGCGGACGCGACGGCGCGTACGGCCGGGCCCACGCACCACGGCGGGTACGGCATGTGCGGGCGCCGCGAGGAGTACGAACTGCCGGGCGCCACGCTGCCGTACGAGACGTCGGACCCGTCGGCCGCGACCGGGCCGCGCGGCGCGTAGGACCGCAGAGGAGGGCGCGGGCCGGGGACCTGGTCAGTCCCCGGCCCGCGCCGTACGCGCCCGTACGCCCGTGGGCGTGCGCGCGTGCTGGCAGGATGGCCGGATGCGCTACTCGCTGAACGTCCCCAACTTCGGTGAACTTCAGGACCCGCGCGTCGTCGCGGACCTCGCCCGTACCGCGGAACAGGCCGGGTGGGACGCGCTGTTCGTCTGGGACCACGTGCTGCACGTGCGCCGCGAGGAGCGCGAGATCGCGGACCCCTGGGTGTTGCTGACCGCCGCCGCCCTCGCCACGGAACGCATCCGGCTCGGCGCGATGGTCACGCCGGTGGCCCGCCGCCGACCGGCGAAGCTCGCCAAGGAGCTGACGACCCTCGACCGGCTCACCGGCGGGCGCATGGTGTGCGGCGCCGGTCTCGGGGCGCCGCTGGAGGACGAGTTCGCCCGCTTCGGCGACCCCTCCGACCCCCGCGTGGTGGCCGCCGCGCTCGACGAGGGGCTGGACGCGCTGGCGCTGCTGTGGTCGGGCGAGGCCGTGAGCTACCGGGGCGAACACGTCACCCTCGACGACGTACGCCTCCTGCCGCCGCCCGTGCAGCGCCCCCGCATCCCCGTCTGGGTCGCGGGCCGGTGGCCGAACAAGCCGCCGATGCGGCGCGCCGCCCGCTGGGACGGCGTGATCCCGCTGCTGCCCGGCACCGAGGAGGGGCGGCTGCCGGACGTCGCGGACGTACGGGACCTGGTGGCGTACGTGTCGGCGCGGCGGGCCGAGGCGGGCGTCGCGGAGCGGCCGTTCGACGTGGTGATCGGCGGGACGACGCCCGCGTCGCCCGCCGCCGCCGAGCAGGTGGCGACGTTCGGCGCGGCGGGCGCGACGTGGTGGGACGAGCGGATGCCCTTCGACGAGCGCCTGGACCGCGTGGGACCGATCCTGCGGCGCGCCGAGTACGGGCCGCCGCGCGCCTGAACCCGGCGGGCCGCGCGCCCGCCGCCCGCCTCCCGTTCCGTACGACCCGCTTCAGGAGCACCCGTGCACGACACCGCCCAGCCGGACCCGTACCCGCACCGCTACCCGTACCCCGACGCGTACGCGCCCGGCGGCACTCCCGCGCCGCACCCGCTGGTCGCGCCGCTGGCCGCGCTCCTCGGCACCTGGCGGGGGCGGGGGAGCGGCGGATACCCCACGCTGGACGGGGAGTTCGGCTACGAGCAGGAGGTCGTGTTCCGCCACGACGGGCGGCCGTTCCTCCACTACGAGGCGCGCGCCTGGCTGCTCGGCCCGGACGGCGCCCCGCTGCGGCCGTCGGCGCGCGAGAGCGGCTGGTGGCGGCTGCTGCCCGAGGGGCGCGTCGAGGCGCTGGTCACGCAGCCCACCGGGGTCGCGGAGATCGCGGTCGGCGGTGTCACGGCGGGCGACGGCACGGACGGGAGCGACGGGGACGGGGACGTGCTCTTCGTCGACCTCGTCACCGGGCACGTGGCACTCGCCCCCACCGCCAAGCAGGTCGACGCCACCCGCCGCCGCTACACGCTGACGGCTTCCGGCACCCTCGACTTCACGCACGACCTCGCGGCCGTCGGCCAGCCGCTCCAGCACCACCTCACGGCGCGGCTGCGGCGCGTGGGCGACGACGGCTGAGCACGTACGGCGGCTGCCGTACGGCCACCGGGCGCGCGACCGTACGTACCCGCCCGGCCGTCACGACTCCGGGCCGTGCTCCAGCAGTTGCCGTATGACCGAGTCCATGTCGAGGTGGTCGCCCTCCTGGCCCGGCGGCACGATGTGCTCGGTCCAGCGCAGGAACGCCTCCACGTCGGAGGTCTGCGCGCGCAGCAGCGCCGTGTCCGTCTCGCCGGAGTCGTCGTGCCCGGTGAGGAGGAGGTACGTGCTGTCGGCGTCGTCGCCGTGGCCCGGGTAGACGATCACGGCGCCCGCGCCCGCGCGGCGCGTGGTGCCCGCCGTGAGGAGTTCGCGGGACAGCTCCCAGGTGACGGGCGAGTCGCTGTCGGAGTGACTGTCGAGGTAGATCGCGTACGGGTCCTCGGCCGAGTACGCGAGGCAGGCCGGTACGGGGTAGCTGCGGCCCGCGGTGACCGCGTGCAGCATCAGGTGCGCGGTGCAGAGCCACGCGGTGGAGCGGAGCGGTGGGGTGGCGGCGGGTTCCTCGTGGCTCATCCGCGGCCCCGCCGCCGTTCCCGTACCGGGGCGGCGGACGGGGGAGCCGTACGGCAACTCGGCGCCGTACGCGGTGAGTCGGGTGTGTGGGGCTGCGTGGCGCCGCTGTGGCGGATCGTCATCCCGGGTGCCCCCTCCTGCTATCGGTCGTGCTGTGCGGTGGGTCGGCGCACGTGTCGAGCGGACATATGTGACGCGTCACGCGCATTCCAGCAGATAGTGGGTGACGCGTCAATCAAATCGCGTGACGCGTCACTGACGGGTCGTTAGAATCCGCCCGTGGACCCCGACACCCCCTGGCTGAGCACCGAACAGCAGCGCGTGTGGCGCAACTGGCTACGGATGAACACCGAGTTGTCGGCGGCGCTCCACCGTCGCCTCCAGGCCGACTCGGACCTCTCCCTGCCGGACTACGACGTGCTGGTCCAGCTCACCGACACCGCCGAGGCCCGCGTCCGCGTCCTGGACCTCGCGCGCGCCCTGCGCTGGGAGCGCAGCCGCCTGTCCCACCACGTCAAACGCATGGAGGGCCGCGGCCTCGTCCGCCGCGAGGAGGTCCCCGGGGACGGGCGCGGCGCGTACGTCGCCCTCACGTCCCACGGCCGTACGGTCATAGAGCGCGCCGCGCCCGCCCACGTACGGACCGTGCGGGGGCTCGTCGTGGACGCCGTCACCGACGCCGAACTGGCCGCGCTCGGCGCGGTCGTGGACAAGGTCCTCGCCCGGCTCGCGGCGGCCGAGGAGACCGCGCCACCCGAACGGTGCTGACGGGGTGGCGGGTTGACGCCGCCGCGCCCGTACGTCCCCAGCCGTCCCGCTCAGTCGTCGTCGGCGTCGAACCGGAAGCCGTCGCGCACGTGGTCGAAGACGCCCTTCTCCCGGTCCCAGTCGGCGCTCGGCGCCGAGAGGTAGATCGCGTACTCCTTCTCGCCCGGCTTCCCGAACCCCAGGTCCTGCGCGTGGAACTGCCGCGCCCGGCCCTCCCACGTGAACTCCCAGATGGCGGCGGGCATGCCGCGGTAGAGCGTGTCCTGCATCCGCAGCCGGTGGTAGCCGGGCAGCTTCCCCGCCTCCACCGACTCCTTCTCGTCCGTCCTCCACCGCTGCAACGGGTCCTTGCTGGCGAAGTCGAGGGCGGCCACGCGCAGGCTGACCATGCCCGCCGGGTCGATGTACGCGACGCCCTCCGCGTCGCCCTCCAACTCCTTGCGCGTCCAGTCCTCCGGCACGGGGAAGGCGACGCCGAACTCCTTCTCCCTGGCCAGGCGGTAGCCGTCCGGGACGGGGGAGGGCGAGGCCGTGGGGGCGGTGGGGCTGCCGGTCGGGCCGCCGCCGGAGCCGCCGCCCGTGTCGTCCCCGCCGTCGTGGCGGAGTCCGACGTACGCGCCGCCCGCCGCCAGCGCCGCCACGACGACCACGGCCGCCGCCCACAGCCCGGCCCGGCGGCCCCGGCGGGCGGAGGCGCCCTGGCCGGTGGGCGCGGTGGCGGTCGGGCCGGTCGGGCCGGTGGCGGCCGGGTGCGTCGCGGACACGGGCGCGGGGACCGCCGCTTCGGGCCCGCCCGGCGCCGCGGTGGCGCGCGGCGTCGTGGCGGGGGGCGTCGTGGTGTGCGCGGGGGCGGTCGGTGCCGCCGTGGCCGGTGTCGCGACCGGCCCGGGGACGGTGGGGCCCGTACGGGAGCCCGGCTCGTCGCGCTGCCCCGGCAGCCCGGTGACGACGCCGGTGTCCGCGATCTCCCGCAGACACCGCTCCACCTCGGCGGCCGAGGGCCGCGTCTCCGGCTCCTTGGCGAGGAGCCGCTCGATCAGCGGGCCCAACGGCCCGGCCGCGGTGGGCGGTTCGAGGGGATCGGCGGCTATGGAGTACGCCGTCTCCAGCGCGGTCGGCCGCCGGAACGGGGGGCGCCCCTCCACGGTCTGGTACAGCGTCGCGCCCAGCGCCCACAGGTCGGAAGCGGGCCCGGGGGTGCGGCCCTTGACGCGTTCCGGGGCGCAGAAGTCGATCGAGCCGATCATCTCTCCCGTACGGGTGAGCGTGGAGGCGTCGGTGAGGACCGCGATGCCGAAGTCCGTGAGGACGACGCGCCCGTCGGCGCCGAGGAGGACGTTGCCGGGCTTCACGTCGCGGTGCAGTACGCCCGCCGCGTGCGCGGCGGTCAGCGCGGCGAGCATGCCGACACCGACGCGGGCCGCCTCACCGGGAGTTCGCGGGCCGTCCTCCTTCAGGATCTCGTCGAGCGCCCGCGAGGGGACGTGCTCCATGACGATGCAGGGCACCGGGGTGCCGTCCACCAGGTCGTCCACGACGTCGTGGACCACGACGACGTTGGGGTGGGTGATACGGGCGGCGCTGCGGGCCTCACGCCGGGTGCGTTCGAAGAGGGTGGCGCGTTCGGCGTCCGGGAGGTGCGGGGGGAGGTGGAGCTTCTTGACCGCGACGTCCCGGCCCAGCACCTCGTCCGCGGCCTGCCAGACGGTGCCCATCCCGCCGCGGCCGACCCGCGCCAGCAGGCGGTAGCGCCCCGCGACCAGCCGTCCCGGCTCGTCGACCCCCGTGCCGTCCCACACTCCGCGCTCCTCACGCCGCGCCGCGCCCCGAACATGGTCTGTGTGTCGTGGCCTTGACACGATAGCCGCCGGAACCCGGTCCGCCGCAGGGGGCGTCGGCGGCTTCCGCCCCTCCGGAGCCGCGCGCGGCGGTACGGGGCGGGGCCGGAACGGGGTCGCGCCGCCGAACGCGGCGCCGCCGGGGCCGACTTGGGCCCCGGCGGCGCGTGCCCCCGCCCGGCGGACGTCAGCCGCCGGTGCCGCCGGTGCGCCGTACGCCGCCGGTGTCCTCCGCCGTGTCCGGCCGCCGCAGCTTCGGGGCGTCCGGCGGCGTCCCCCACGCGGTCTGCTTCAGCTCCATGCGGGCGGCTGGCGCGTCGGGGAGCGTCGTCCAGTACGGGTGCGTGGTGATCCGTACGGACAGCCGCAGCAGTTCGCGCCGCAGTACGGCGGTCTGCGTGCCGTGGGAGTCCGCGAGCCGGCGGTAGGTCGCGTACCAGTCGCGCTGGGCCTGTACGAGGTCGGCGGGGAAGGCGTGCGTCGTCATGCCTCCGATGATGCCACGTGTTCGAACGTGTGTGCGAGTCCCTTTCCGGTGGGCGTGCCGGACGCGCCGACCCCCGCGCGTTCCGCGCCCTCCGGACGGCCCGCGCCGCCCCCGGCGGCCGGTGGCCGCGCCCCGCCCGTGCCGCCGCCGGGTCGCAGCAGCAACGCCGAGACCAGCGCCGCGAGCAGCGTCAGACCGGCGGCCACCAGCAGACACGTACGCAGCCCGTCCAGGAACGAGTCCCCGACCGCGCCCAGCACCGGCCCCGTCGCCGCGCCCAGCCGCAGCTGCGCGACCGCGCCCAGCCCGCCCGCGTCCGCCGCCGCCACGACCTGCTCCCGCGTCGCCCCCGTCACCCCCGCGTCCGCGAGGTGGCCCGGCAGCGCGGCGACCGCCCGCGTGGTGAGCAGCGTGCCGAGCACTGCGGGCCCGAGCGCGCCCCCGACCTGCCGGAACGCGTTGCTCCCGGCGGCGGCCATGCCCGCCAGCGGGCGCGGTACGGACGCCACGGCCGTCGCGGTCATCGGCGTCACCACGGCGCCCATCCCCACCCCGAGCAGCGCCAGCCGCCAGGCCACGCCCGCGTACGACGTGTCCGCCTCCAGGCCCGTCAGCGCCAGCAGCGCCGCCGTCACGACGAGCAGCCCGCCGGTGATCATCACGCGCGCCGGGACGCGGTGCATCAGCAGCCCGACCGGCTGCCCGGCCACGATCGCCGCCACGGTGACCACGCACATCCGCTGCCCCGCCTCCAGCGTGGGCAACTGCTGCACCAGGCCGAAGTACAGGCTCAGCAGGAAGAAGAAGCCGATCAGCGCCAGGAACATGATCAGCGCCACGAGCGTCGTCGCGACGAACGCCGGGCTGCGGAACAGCGCCAGGTCCAGCATCGGACTCGTACTGCGCCGTTCCACCAGCACGAACGCGACACCGGTCACCACGGCCACGCACAGCGCCGCCACCACGGACGGCTCGGTGAACGAGTGCGCGCCGCCCTCGATCACCCCGTACACCAGCGTCGTGATCGCCAGCGTCGCGGTGATCTGACCCGGCCAGTCCAGCCGCTGACCCGGTACGGGCGCGGAGGCGGGCAGCAGCCGTACGGCGAGCGCGGCGGCGACCAGCGCGACCGGCACGGGAAGCGCGTATATCCAGCGCCAGTCGGCGTGTTCGAGGACCACCCCGGCGATCAGCGGGGCCACTGCCAGCGCCACGAGCAGCGACGTCGCCCACAGCCCGATGAACCGGCCGCGCTCCCGTACGTCCGGGACCACGTCGTTGATCAGCGCCAACGTCGTCGGCAGCAGCGTCGCCGCGCCCAGCCCGGCGACCGCCTGCCCGGCCCACAGGACCTGCACGGAGTGCGCCGACAGCGCGACGGCGGCGCCGGCGGCGGAGAAGAGCATGCCCGCCACGTACGTCCGCTTGCGCCCGTGGACGCTGCCGACGACCCCGGCGGTGAGGATCAGCGCGGCCATCGGCAGGATGAACGCGCTCTGGACCCAGGTGAGTTGGGACGTCGACGCGTCGAGCGCCGCCTGGATGGCGGGCAGGCTCGCGGCGACGCCGGTGACCGGCAGGTACGCGACGAAGACGCCGACGCAGGCCATGACGAGGGTGGCGGTCCGGCGGTCGCGGCCGAGGGGGCCGTTCGCCGGTGGGGTGACGTTCACGGGTGGCTCCTTCGCGGCACGTCGCGTGACGGCGTACCGCGTCCTGTACGGGTGTGCCGACCGGTGCGGTCGGCGCGGTGGTCTTCCGCCGCGCCCGGGGCGGTGCCACGGGCGGCGCGACGGGTTCGGCCCCGGCGGCTTCGTCGCCGTCGGTGGCCGGTGGCTCGTAGAGGGGTGGCGCGTTGCCGGGGGCTCGCCAGGGGGCGGCCCGCCGCCGGAGGCACCGCGTCGGGGACGCGGGTGGGAACGGCCGGGCACCAGCCTCTCCGACACCGCCAGCACCCACCAAGGCCACGGCCCGCAACCGTGCCAAACCTCCGGCGGGACGTGCGGGCTGGCACACTTCCCTCATGTTCGACGCCACCGACGCGCAGATCCTCCGCGCGCTCCAGTGCGCCCCGCGCGCCTCGTTCCGGCGGATCGGGGAGGTCGCCGGGGTGTCGGAACAGACCGCCGCCCGCCGCTACCACGCGCTCCACCGCGACGGCGTCCTCCGCGTCGTCGGCCTCGTCGACCCCGCCGTGCACGGGCAGGCCCGGTGGGTCGCCCGTATCCGCTGCCGACCCGACCGCGTACGCCCGCTCGCCGACACGCTCGCCCGCCGCCCGGACATCGCGTACGCCGCGCTCGTCTCGGGTGGCTCGGAGATCGTCTGCCTCGTACGCTCACCCGCGGACGCGGCGGGCGACGACATCCTGCTGCGGCGGCTGCCGCGCTCGGCGGCCGTCCTGGACGTACGGATCGACCTGCTCCTGCACGCGTTCGGCACCCCCGGCACCGACGACTGGACCGGCTACGGCGGGCACCTCACGCCCGCCCAGACGCGGCGGCTGACCGGCGACGACCCGCCGCCCGCACCCGCCGGACGACTCCCCGCCGGACGCCTGCTGCCGCCGACCGCCGAGGACGCGCCGCTGCTGGACGCCCTCGCGGAGGACGGCCGTACGACACACACGCGGCTCGCCGAACTCACCGGCTGGACCAAGCCGCGCGTCGCCCGCAGACTCGACGCCCTCGAACGCTCCGGCACCCTCTACTGGGACCTCGACCTGCTGCCCGAATCCCTCGGCTTCCACTTCAGCGCCACGCTCTGGCTCCGCGTCGCCCCGTCCCGCCTCGCGGACGTGGGGCGTGCGCTCGCCGGGCACCCGGAGATCCCCTTCGCGGGCGCCACCAGCGGCGACCACAACATCATGGCGAGCGTCACGTGCCGCGACACCGAGGACTTCTACCGCTACCTGACCACCCGCGTCGCCGCCGTACCGGGCATCGACGGCTACGAGGTCAGCATCCGCGTCCGCCGCCTGAAACAGGCGGCCTCGCTCATCTCGCGCGGTCGCCTCGTACACCCGGCGCTGGCGTAGGGCGTAGGGCGTACGGGGGCTGTCACGGGCTGGGGGTCGGCTGCGGGGTGGCGGCCCGCTGGAGTCGGAGCTGCCCGATCTCCGCGACGTTCTTCATGAGTTCGGCGTTCACCCAGGCCACCATGTGTGCGACGGTGTGCGCGGGGTCGTCCTGCCACGGGAACGGAGCGGTCGCCTCCAGATCGGCGGCGGTCAACCCGTCCAGGGCCGCCAGCCAGTCCCCGCGCAACGCGCGCAGCCACGCGACGGTCGGCTCCCCGGCACCGGGCCAGACCACGTCGTTCCGCCCCCGTGGCTCCCGCCCGTGCGCGTGGTCGGCGGCCACGCCCCACCACCAGCCGATGTGCCAGGTCAGCCACGCGGCGGTCGGCACGGGCACGGGATCGGGCTCGCTGTCGGCCCAGTCCGGCACCCACGTCCCGTCCTCGGCACGGCGTACGGTCCAGCAGAGCGCGGCGGGCTCCCACAGGAAGTCGTCGGGGCCGATCCGCTCCAGGTGGTACTCGAACAGCGACCAGGTCAGGTCGAACTGCCACCGCAGCAGACCGAGTTGCTGCGACGGCGGGCCGGATGCGTCTGGGGGCGTCTCCACGGGGCGACCCTGACACAGCCCCGCCGCACGCGGGTACCGGTTTTCCCCGAGCCCCGCACGGGCCACCGAGCTGGTGCGTACGCTTCGTGGGTCGTGGCGCGCGGGGGTGACCGGTTGGGGGTGGTGGGGAAATGTCCGAATCTCCAATAGTTGCTCAGAAGGCCCCCCGGCCCGCAAGAACGCGCAGGTCACCGAGACTGCTCCCCGCGCACGCGGGGATGGACCCGACTCGTACGTGCCGCTGAGCTTGGTGGAGGGCTGCTCCCCGCGCACGCGGGGATGGACCCTTCGGCTTCAGGCGGTTGTCGGCGACGGTCCCCTGCTCCCCGCGCACGCGGGGATGGACCCGAGCTCTTGCGCGGCGACAACAAGGCAGGCAACTGCTCCCCGCGCACGCGGGGATGGACCCGAGCTCTTGCGCGGCGACAACAAGGCAGGCAACTGCTCCCCGCGCACGCGGGGATGGACCCTGGGCTTGAGGGTGGGGGGTGTCGACCTCGATCTGCTCCCCGCGCACGCGGGGATGGACCCCTGGCCGCCGCCCTCGTCGAGCGGGGCCACAGCTGCTCCCCGCGCACGCGGGGCTTCAGGTCACGGACGGGTGGTCGTCGGTTGGGGCGGCCTACGGGGTTGCCCAGGCGTCGAAAGCGCTCACCCCCCGACCGTACGGCCGGGGGGTGAGACGAGGGGTGCTCTACGGGCTCAGGCGTTGGGGTCGAACGGGATGTCCGACGGCTTCGCCTTGGCCAGGTTGTCCGCGAAGTGGCTGTCCCGGATGGCCAGTTGGGCCGCGCCGAAGTCCGCGCCCATCAGCTTGTCGCGGATGCCCTCGGGGTAGCCGTCCCAGCTGACCAGCGCCGGGCGCTGCCACGCGCCCTTGTGGTTCTCCGGCGGCTCGTCCGCGCTGGCGAAGCGGAACGCGTGGGTGCTGATGCCGTCCTTGTGGTAGACGACCTTCGGGTGGGTCTCCTCCCACGCGATGTCGCCCGCGGCCTTCGTCTCGTAGCCCTTGTGCTGGGACACGGAGACGTACTTGGCCTCGCCCCCGTTCACCCACACCACGACGTGTTCCCAGTCGTGCTTGTGCCCGGCGGAGCCGGGCCCGAGGGCGGCCTGGTCCTTCTCGAAGTAGAGGCCGTACATGTACGCGCACCAGTCGTTGTTGCACTTGGAGCGGGAGTACGAGTTGGTGTTGTCGAGGTCGCTCTCGTCGTGGCAGTTGCCGTTGACGTCCCCGCCGAGGTTCAGGCCGGGGTTGAGGGTGCCGTCCGCCGAGATGGCGGGGGTGGGGTAGCAGCCGTCGCCGTCGTAGTCGAACGACGGCTGGAACGTGCCGTCCGGGTCGGTGACGTTGGACGGCAGCGCCGGGGGCGGGTCGGCCCAGGCGGGGGCGGCGGCGAGGCCGAGGACCGCGGTCCCGGCCAGGGCGGTGCTGAGCAGCAGGCGTCTGCCGGTACGCCGCTTGCGGGAACGGTTCGGCGCGCTGTCCGCCGGCGTCGTGGCCGACGTGCGCTCGTGGTCGTCCGTGTGGGGGGTGGGCACTGCGATCTCCTTCGTGGCCGGGGGTTGGGCCCGCCGGCCGGGGCGGCTCGCACAGGGGAGGGCCCGTCGCCGTCGACGGGCCGTTGTGGTGCCGGGGGAGTCGGAGAACTCCCGGACGGCTGCCTGAGGTTACACACGGCCGCTCCGCGCGGTCGAGATGCGGGTGCGCGCACCCCGCCCCCGTACGGTCGTCCCGCCCGCCCGCCGCCCCCTCCGCCCGGCGGACACGCGGCCGTTCCTCGGGGGAGACCCTTGCCCCTTCGGGTGTCGCGGCAGTAGAACGGCTGCTCGGGGCGTACGGAACCGGAGTACGGAGGGACGCGGGTGTCGGACTCGACGCGGGACCAGGGCAGGGGACAGGACGGCGGCGCGGCGCGCGCCGCAGCGGACGCCGTGGACGCGGTGGGCGCGACGGGCGCGCCGCCGAGCCGCCGCGCGGTGTCGGCGGCGCTCGTGTCCGGCCTGGTCGGTGCGGCGCTGGCGGCTGCCACGCCCTCGGCGTGGGCCGACGGCTGGGAGGCGCCGCGCCCGCGTCGCGGCCCGCGCGGTGCGCGCGGACCGGCGCACAACGACGCGCTGTTCGTGGGCGCTCATCCGGACGACGAGCACGGGAACTTCTCGACCTTCGGGCAGTGGCACGAGCGGTACGGGGTGAGCACCGGTGTCCTCACCGTGACCCGTGGCGAGGGCGGCGGCAACGCGGTCGGCCTGGAGGAGGGCGCCGAACTGGGCCTGATCCGGGAGGACGAGGAGCGGGCGGCCACCGCCCCCGCGGGCATCGACCACGTCTTCTACCTGGACAAGCCCGACTTCTGGTACACGCTGTCCGCGCCCCTGACCGCCGGGCTCTGGGACGAACGGGACACGCTGGAGCGGACCGTACGGCTGATCCGCGCCACCACGCCGTACACGGTGGTCACGATGGACCCGCGCCCGTTCAACCAGCACGGCGGCCACCAGCTGTCGGCGCGGCTGGCGATCGAGGCGTTCTTGCTGGCGGGCGACCCCGGCGCGTTCCCGCACCAGATCACCCGCGAGGGGTACCGGCCGTGGCGGCCGCGTCTGCTGCTCGCCCAGAACCACGCCTTCGCGGACCTGCTCGGCCCGGACGCGCCGCGCCGCCGCCGTACGGACCCGGACAGCGGGCTGCCCGTCTTCGGCGTGTGGTCGGGGGTGAAGTCACGTGAGCACGGCACGAGTTGGGCGCAGGTGGAGCGGAACGCCGCCCGGGAGTACCGCAGTCAGGGCTTCGGCGCGCTGCCGCCGGAGGTGCCGACGGACCCGGAGCAGCTCGGCTCGGACTGGTTCACGGTGCTGGCCGCCGACGGTCGCCCGGTACGGGCCCGGGTGCGGACGCAGCCCGAACTGCGGCCGTTGTACCGGGAGTTCCGCGACTGGGCCGCGCGCACCGGCATGCCCTGGCTGGCGAACGGCGCGCAGCCCGACTACCCGGAGGCGCCCACGACCACCGTCCCGGAGGTCGCCGAGGCGCCGGTGCTGGACGGGGTGGAGCGGGACGGCGAGTACCCGGGGCCCGAACTGCCCCTGCGCCACTGGGAGGGCGACGAGGCGGAGCCGGACGACGTGTCCGCCACGGCGAAGCTGGCCCGGCACGGCGAGGACCTGTACGTGCTGGTGCGCGTCACCGACGAGCGCCGGGGCGCGGCCCTCGGCGGCGGCGACCTGAAACGCCACTGGCGCACGGACGCCGTGGAGATCGCCCTCGACCCGCGCGGCACGGCCGACGACACCTCGGTCACGTTCAAGACCGGCATCTTCCCGTTCACGGCGGACGGCGGCCCGGCGGCCGAGCGCGACGGCGACAACCGGCAGGGCCCGGCGGAGGACACCGCGCCCGGCATGCGCGTCGCGGCGGTCGTCACCGAGCCGTACACGGGCTACGTCGTCGAGGCGCGCATCCCGCTGGGCGAACTCCCGGCGGCGGCCGACCCGGAGGCGTTCGCGCTCAACGTCCTCGTCTACGACTCCGACACCGACGACAAGACCGGCCAGACCCGGCTGGCGTGGTCGCCGTTCGGCAGCGCGCAGGCCGACCCGTACGTCTGGGGCACCGCCCGGCTCGACGGCTACACCCCGCCGCCCGACCGGCCCACCACCCCGGCCGAGCCGGAGATCCCGCACGAGGCGGCACGCAGCGCCGACTCGCCCGCGTCGGTGGCCCAGTCGCGGCGTACGGGCGTGCCGTTGGCGGTCGGGCCGCGCGAACGGCCGTAGCGCCGGGGGCGGTTGGCACCCGCGCGCCGGGGCTACGCCCAGCCCGGCGCGACCAGCACCAGCCACACGGCCGCCGGTACGACGGCGACCACGACACCGCCGTAGACCATCAACTCCCGGAAGAAACGGTCCCGGTCGACGTCCGTGGCGGCGGCGAGGACGAGTGCGCCGTTCGTCGAGAACGGGCTCACGTCGACCACCGTCGCGGACACCGCCAGCGCCGTCACCATGCCGACGGCGCCGATCTCGCCCTGCGCGAGGAACGGCACCGCCAGCGGGATCAGCGCGCCCATGATGCCGACGGAGGAGGCGAACGCGGAGATCAGCGCGCCGATGTAGCAGAGGACGACGGCGGCGAGCAGGGGCGCCCCGATGTCCCCGACGCGTTTGCCCGCCCACGTGATGGTGCCCATCTCCTCCAGCACGCCCACGTACGTGAGCACGCCGCAGATCAGCAGCACGGTCGGCCAGGCGATGGCGCCGACCGCCTGCCTGCTGTCGTCCGGCCAGCAGGCGCTGAGCAGCACGGCCAGGGTCATCGCGCACAGGCCCACGTCGAGGTCGAGGACGAGTACGGCGGCGACGAGCGCGACGAGGGCGGCGAGCGTCGCCGTACGGGCCGGGGTGAGGCGCCCGCTGTCCCCGTCGCTGTCACCGTCCTCGGCGTCGTCGTCCCCGCCGTCCTTCTCCGTGGCGGTCGTGCCGGTCGTGCCGGTTGTCGCGGCGGCGTCCCGGCCCCGCAGTCGGAGCCCGCCGAGGACGACGAAGAGGACGGCGGCGATGAGGAGGTTGACCAGGAGGGAGGCGAGGAAGAGGAAGACCTCGTTCCCGGCGAGGTCCTCGCGTTCCACGATGCCGTTGACGATCGAACCGTAGATGCTGATGGGCGAGAACCCGCCGCCCTGCGCGCCGTGCACGACCATGCCGCCCATCAGCAGCGGGCTGATGCCGTGCCGGGCCGCGAAGCTCAGCGCGATCGGCGCGACGATCGCCACGGCCGCCGGGCTCACCGCGCCGATGGCCGTGAGCGCGCAGGTCAGCGCGAACATCACCCAGGGGATGAGCACCACCCGGCCGCGTACGAGCCGGATCGAGGCGTGCACCAGCCAGTCGGTGGTGCCGTTGGCGCGGGCGAGGGCGAAGAGGTACGTCACGCCGACCAGCACCACGAACAGGTCGCCGGGGAAGCCCGCGAAGATGCCGTCCGCGTCGAGGTCCGCGACGAGTTCACCGACGGCGAAGGCGGCGGCGAACGCCAGGGCGCCCATGTTGATGGAGCGGGTGGTGGCGACGAGGAAGACCACCGCGAGGACGAGGATCGAGACCAGTTCTGCGGACACGGGCGGGCTCCCGTCCCTGGGACCGTGCGGGCGCGGTCGGTTGGGCGGCGGCAGCCGGGCGGCCACCGCCGGATGGCCGAGTGGCTGGGCCACCGGTGCGGTCCGGCGCCCAACAGACTCCGGCGTGCGCCCGTGGGCGTCAAGGGAACGGACGTGAACTGGCTCAGCCACTCGGCCGGTCCGATTGCTAGCCTTCGCACCCCGGGACCGCCCCCGGCGGCCGTACGGGCCCGCGCGGGGCGGCGGGTACGGGTACGGGGGAGGGGCGCGCGGCCCCGACGGGCCGCAGGGGGCAGGGGGCGGGGATGGGTGACGCGCTGCGACCGGTGGGCGGACGTACGCGGCTGCACGAGCGGGTGCTCGACCGGCTGCGCGCGTACGCCGTGGAGAACGGGCTGCGCGCGGGCGACCGGCTGCCCGCCGAACGCGAACTCGCCGCCCGGCTCGGTGTGTCCAGGGCGTCGGTCAAGCAGGCCGTCGTGGTCCTGGAGGTGCGGGGACTGGTCGAGGTGCGGCACGGCGGCGGCACGTACCTGCGCGGCGACAGCCTGGACGCCGAGCCCGTCGAACGGTTCGTGGAACGCCGCCGCCGACTCCCCGACGTACTCGACGCGCGTGAGGCCCTGGAGACCAAGCTCGCGGAACTCGCCGCCGCCCGCCGTACGGAGGACGACCTCGCCGCCCTCCGCGCCGCGTTGGACCACATGGAACGGGAGATCGCCGGTGGCGGCCACGGGGAGGAGGGCGACCGGCGCTTCCACGAGGCGGTGACGGCGGCGGCGGGCAGCGCGCTGCTCGCGGAGTTCATGCGGTCCCTCGCGGACCAGATCGCGGAGAGCCGTCACGAGTCGCTGCGGCAGCCGGGCCGTACGGGTCGCTCCCTCGCCCAGCACCGCGCGATCCTGGACGCGATCGAGGCCGGGCGGCCACGGGCCGCGTCGGCGGCGATGCGCCGCCACGTCCGCACGGTGGCGAAGGTCCGCCTCCTGGACCGGCCACCGGACCCGGACCCCGGGCGAGACCCCGGGCGAGACCCCGAGCCGGACCCCGAGCGGGACTGAGCCGCGAGGGGGGCGCGTACGGGGCCGGGGCGGGGCCGTCCACCGTTCCGGAGCGCCCGTTCCGGAGCGCGCCGCCCGCGTCGCGCGCCCCCTCCGCCGAGGGCGTGGGACGGCCCCGTGCCGCCGGTGTGCGTACGACCGGTGCACGACCCGGAGGTGGTCTGGAGGTTGTGCAACGAGTCTGTGTGCAGCAGGACTTGTGTGAAACGATGCGGTCAGTGATCGAACGTCAGCAGCTTGCGATCGCGATACGGTTCACCCTGCTCCGTCAGCGGGGCGCGTCGTCCGCCGGGGGCCGCGGACGCGCCCTCCCCTCTGCGTGCCGCGCGTACGCCGGAGCACCGTTCCGCGCGTGGCCGAGTGCGCGCGCGTACGGCCGCGCCTTCGCTCACCGCCCGCTCACCCCACCGTCATTGAGGAACGCCGATGCCCCCCGCCGGTACGTCCCCCGAGGTCCGGGTGCCCTCCACCGCGCCCACCTGGCTCGTCCCCCCGGCGTTGCTGGGCGCCGCCGCGACCGCGGCGCTCGTGCTCACGCCCGACGACGCCGCCGAGGCCGCCGCGTGGACCGGCGCGGGCGTCGGCGTGCTGACCGTCGGGTTCCTCGCGCGGCTGGCCGCGCGCCGCAGGGCCGAGACCCACGCGCTGCGCGCCCACCACGCCGAGCGGGAAGCGGAGTTGCGGCGGCGGCTGCGCGTGCAGGAGGCCGAGACCGTACGGCTCGCCGCCGAACTGCCCGTCGCCGTCACCCGGCTCCAGGAGGGCGCCCTCGTCGACGAGGCGCTCGCCGGACTCGCGACCGGTTCGGGTCTGACACCCGAACTGGAGGAGGCCCACCAGGTCGTGCTGCGCTCGGTGATCGAGGCGGTCGAGGCCGAGGAGGGGCTGCGCGACTCCGCGCAACGGGCCTTCGTGAACATCGCCCGCCGCGTGCAGGCCATCGTCCACCAGCAGTCCCAGGACCTGCGGGAGATGGAGGACAAGCACGGCGACGACCCGGACGTCTTCGGCGACCTCCTGCACCTCGACCACGGCACCGCGCTGATCGGCCGCCTCGCGGACAGCATCGCCGTCCTCGGCAGCGCCCGCCCGGGACGCCAGTGGCAGCAGGACGTACCGCTGTTCAACGTCCTGCGCGGCTCCATGTCCCGCATCCTCGACTACCGCCGGGTCGACCTGCACTCCGTCGCGGACGTCGCCGTCGTCGGCCCGGCCGTCGAGCCGCTCATCCACGCCGTCGCGGAACTCCTCGACAACGCCACCCGCTACTCGCCGCCGCAGACCCGCGTCCATCTCACCGCCGTCGAGGTGCAGTCGGGCGTCGCCGTCGAGGTCGAGGACGCCGGGATCGGCCTCACCGACGAGGCCCGCGGCCGCGCCGAACGCGCCCTCGCGCACGCCTCCGCCGGGCTCGACCTCGACGACCTCGGCGAGACGCCGCGCCTCGGCCTCGCCGTCGTCGGTCGGCTCGCGCAGGCGAACGGCTTCACGGTGTCGCTGCGCCCCTCCGCGTACGGCGGCATCCGCGCGGTGCTGACCGTCCCGCAGCGGCTGGTCACCGTCACCAGCGCGCCCGGCGGGCAGATCGCCAGGGCCGCCAGCCTCCCCCCGATCCGGCAGCGCCCGTGGCCCACGAGCAGCGACCCGGCCCCCGGGGCCGCGCCCGGCACCCGTACCGGCGCGGCACCCGTACCAGCCGCCGACCCGGACCTCCCCGCGCGCGCCCCGAAGCGGCCCACCGGGCCGCGCCCGTCGCCCGCGGAGGAGCCGTCGGCCGCCGACCTGCCGCGCGCCGCCAACGGGCTGCCGCAGCGCCGCCGCCACCCCAACGCGCAGCCGCCGCGCGGCATGCGGCCCGCGGCGCCGCCGCCCCCGTCGCCCGCGGCGTCGGACGGGCCCGCCGAACCACGAGTGGAGCCGGGGATCTGGCTCGCCGCTTTCCACAACGGCGTCTCGGGTGAGCCCGCTGCCGCCGATCCCAGTCGTCGTGGCGATGACGAGCCGTCGAGTGAAGGTGAGTAGGGACGTGTCCCAGCAACGACTCAACATGGACTGGATCCTCAAGGACCTGGCGGTCAGCGTCCCCCAGACGCGGCACGTGGTGGTGCTGTCGGCGGACGGCCTGTGCATGGCCCAGTACAGTCCCGACGGCAGCGACGACGGCGCCACCGACCGGCTCGCCGCGGCCTGCGCGGGGCTCCAGAGCCTGTCGGCCGCCATCGCCGGGGAGTTCCCGGACGGCGACGGGCAGATGCGGCTCGTCGTCATCGAGGTCACGGGCGGCTTCTTCTACCTGATGGCCGCCGGTTCCGGCGCCTATCTGGCGGTGCTCGCCGACAGCGGCGTGGACGCGGGGCTGATGGGGCAGTGCATGCGCGATCTGGTGGCGCGCATCGGTGAGCACCTCAGCACACCACCGCGTTCCGCCGAGCAGGACACGTGAGCGGACCCGACAACGTACGGCACCCCGGCTGGGCCGACGGCGTCGAGGGAGGCCCCGAGCGGCTGTACGTGGTCACCGCGGGCCGCAGCAGCTCGTCCGCCCCGGTGGTGCTGGACCTGGTCACGCTGATCGTCTCCCGTGGCCGCCCCGAACGCGCCACGCAGCCCGAGCACACCGCGATCCTCCGGATGTGCGCCAGCCCGCTGTCCGTGGCGGAGATCTCGGCGTACATGGGTCTCCCCGCCAGTACCGTCACCGTCCTGCTGGCGGACCTGGTGCACGGCGGGCACGTGGAGGCGCGGGCGCCCGTCCCGGTGGCCCAGCTACCCGATGTGGAACTTCTGGAAGCGGTGATGCATGGACTTCGCAAACTCTGAGGCGCAGGCCGGCCCTCAGGTCCAGGACGCCCTGCCCGCCTCGGCCAGATCGGCCGTGAAGGTCGTCGTCGTCGGCGGCTTCGGCGTCGGGAAGACGACGCTGGTCGGCTCGGTGAGCGAGATACGTCCGCTCACCACCGAGGAGACCATGACCCAGGCCGGCGCCGGGGTGGACAGCCTGGTCGGGGCGGAGAACAAGACCGAGACCACCGTCGCCATGGACTTCGGGCGCATCAGCATCGACGAGAACCTGGTGCTGTACCTCTTCGGCACGCCCGGTCAGGAGCGCTTCTGGTTCCTGTGGAAGGGGCTGTTCGAGGGCGCGCTCGGCGCGGTCGTGCTGATCGACACGCGGCGGCTGGAGGTCAGCTTCAGCGTGATCAACCGGCTGGAGGAGCGCGGCGTGCCGTTCGTCGTCGCGGTCAACGCCTTCCCGGACGCCCCCGTCCACCCGATGGAGGAGATCCGCTCCGCGCTGGACCTGCCCGACTACGTGCCGATGGTGCGCTGCGACGCCCGCGAGCGCGCCTCCAGCCGGGACACCCTCCTGGCGCTGATGAGCTACCTCCACTCCCTGACCACCGCGCCCGCCCCGGAGCGACCGTGACCGAGACGCCCCCCGCCGGAGCCCCGCGGCCCGGCCCCGTACCCGGCCCGGACCTCGGCGGCGCGCCCGGCCCCGTACCGGACCCCGGTCCCGTACCGGACCCCGACCCCGTACCCGCCGACGGGCCCGCCGCCGCGCCGCCGCCGGGCTGTCCCGCGCACGGCGCGGCCGCGCCCGGGACGGCGGGCGGTACGGACGAGGGGGCGGTCAACCTCTTCGCGCCCGAGTCCGTCGCGGACCCCATGGCCACGTACGAGCGGCTGCGGGCGCGTCACGGGCCGGTGGCACCCGTACGGCTCGCCGACGACATCGAGGCGTGGCTCGTGCTCGGCTACCGCGAGAACCTGGAGGTCGCCCGTACGCCCTCCCGGTTCAACCGCGACTCCCGCAACTGGCGGCCGTTCGTGGAGGACCGCGTACCGGCCGACTCGCCGCTGCGACCGCTGACCGAGTGGAAGCCGGTGTGCCGCTTCTTCGACGGCGAGGACCACCGGCGGGTCCGCTCGGCGCTCAACGACAGCATGGCCCGCTTCAACCGGCGCGGCATCCGCCGCCACGTCAGCCGGTACGCCGGGCGCCTCGTCGACGGCTTCGCGGGGCGCGGCGAGGCGGACCTCATCGGCGAGTTCGTCGAGCACCTGCCGATGCTCGTGATGACGCAGCTGTTCGGCCTGCCCGACGAGGAGGGCCCGCGGCTCGTCGCCGCCTGCAAGGACGTGATGGACGGCGCCGACACGGCCGTCGACAGCAACGCGTACATCGTGAAGGTGTTCCAGGAACTGGTCACGCGCAAGCGGGCCCAGCCCGGCAACGACCTGGCGTCCTGGCTGATCGGCCACGAGGAGGGGCTGAGCGACCTGGAGGTCGTGCAGCACCTGCGGGTCATCCTGGTCATCGCGAACGAGACCACGATCAGCCTGATCGCCAGCGCGCTGCGGATGGTGCTCACCGACGCGCGGTTCCGCGCGACGCTCGCGGGCGGCCACATGACGTTGCCCGACGCGGTGGAGCAGGTGCTGTGGGACGAGCCGCCGTTCCTGACGCTCGTCGGCCGCTGGGCCACGGGGGACACCGAGTTGGGCGGCCAGCGCATCCGGGCGGGCGACCTGATGCTGATGGGCATCGCGGCCGGGAACGCGGACCCCGCGATCCGGCCCGACCTGACCGTGCCGATGCTGGGCAACCGTTCGCACCTCGCGTTCGGCGGCGGCGCCCACGAGTGCCCCGGCCAGGACATCAGCCGCGCCATCGCGGACACCGGGGTGGACACGCTGCTGTCCCGCCTGCCGGACCTGCGGATGTCCGTGGCCGAGGACGAGCTGCACTGGAACAAGGCGTGGGTGACCCGCCATCTCGCCGCCCTGCCGGTGGAGTTCACGCCGGTGCGCCCCGCGTCCCGTACGGGTACGACCACGGGTACGGGCGCGGCCACGGGCCTGCTCCCGGAGGCCGCCGCGCGGGCCGGGGCCCCGGTACCGGGGCCGCAGCCCCAGCCCGAGCCGGTGGCACCGGCGCCGGAGCCCGCTCCGGCACCCGCCGCCCCGGCGGGCCTGCGGGGCCGGGTGCGGCGGCTGCTGCGCCGCTGAACGGCGGCGGCCCGCCGGGCCCGAGGGGCCACGGGGGCGACCGGAACGACGCGGCCCGCGCACGCAGCGCGCGGGCCACGGGTGCGTGACGCGCGCGCCGGGCATGCCGACGCGCGCCGAGCCGAGTCGAGGAGGAGGCAGGAAGATGGGACGCAAGGTCCACCTCGTGGGGAGCTTCCCTCCGGAGATCACCGACCGCGAGCCGCGTGCGGCGTGGGAGTGGGTGCGCGAACAGATAGGCCCCGACGCGGAGTTGACGGCACTGCCGTTCGACGGCGACCCGGACTGGCTGGTCCGCTACCTCCAGGGCCTGGGGGACAGCGGCGCCGTTCGGGCCATCCGGGAGGGGGACTGCTCCGACTACGACGCCGTCCCCATCTACCGGCTGTCCGGCGGCGCACCCGACCCGGCCGCGCTCCGCGACGGCGCGCGGGTCGATCGCGCCCGCGAACTCCTCGTGGCACGACGCGAGTTGGTCGACGAACGGGCGCCGCTGCAGCTGTCCCGGCCGAACCCGCTCGACGTGGGGCTGCTCAGCATGGTCGGGCGGCCCCAGTGGCGGCACCCGGTGCGCGTGGTGCGCGGAACGGTGCTGCTGGCGGGACAGTTGCGCACCCTCAGCCGCGCGGCGCGGGACGAGACGGCCGACGCGGCGCGGCTCGCCGCCGAGCAGGACGTGCCCGTGGTCTGGCAGTTGGAGACCCCGGCCGTGCTCTACGCGCTCAACCTGCTGCCCGCACCCCTGCGGCCGCTCGCCGCACGCCTGTTGGCGCGGCAGGTCGCGGCCGTACTGGCGCAGATCCCGGCCGGGGCGGCCGTACTGCACCTGTGCTACGGCGCGTTGGCCCGTACGGAGCTGATCGCGCCGCACGACACGCGTCCCGTCGTGCTGTTCCTCAACGCGCTCGCCGAGCGGCTGCGGCGGCGGGGCGCGGAGCTGCCGCCGGTGCACGTGCCGTTCGCGTACGGGACGCGGCCGCCGCCGGTCGACGAGGCGTACTACGCGCCGCTCGCCCGGCTCGACCCCGGGTGGCGGCTGATCGCGGGGGTGGCCGACGAGCGGGACGCCGAGGCGTCCCGGACCGCGCTCGCCCTGGTGGAACGTTCCGCCGTACGGCGCGCGGAGGGCGTCGCGACGGCGTGCGGCCTGGGGCGGCACGACACCGCCGCGGCGGCCCGCGCGCTGGCCCTGACGGCCGAACTGGCCTCGTCACCGGACCCGGGGAAGGACGCCGGTCCGGTGGGCGGCGACTGACCGGACTGCGGGACACGCCCGGCGGAACGATCCGGCGGAACCGCCCGGCGGGCCCAACAGGCCCCCGGGCGGGGCGGTTCGGCGGATTGGGCAACGCCTCGGAACGGGTCCCGGGGGGTGTACGGCATCATGCTGTAGGGAGAACCTTCGTGCGGGACCGGCGCGGGGGAGAGCGACGCGGGGAAGGGGGACGCGATGGCGGAGCGGCATGCGGGGAACGTGATCGCACCGGGCGGTACGGCGCTGGCGCGCGCGGGCACGGCGACCGGCGGCGGAGGCACGGGCACGGGAACGGGCGTCACGGGGACGGGGCGTACGGGCACGGGCGTCACCGTCGCGGGCGCGGCCGTGAGCGGCGCGGCCGTCCCCGGCGGCGCGTGGCAGCGATGAACGGACCCGGTCCCGACGCGGCGCCCCCCGGCGAGGGCGCGGCCGCCACCCCCCGCGACACCCCCTGGAACCTGCACGCCATCCTGTCCCGCAGCGCCGCCAACGGGCCCGGCCTGCGCTGCGTCATCTGGAGCCAGGGGTGCGCGCTGGCCTGCCCCGGCTGCTTCAACCCCGGCACCCACCCGGCGGGCGGCGCCCTCGGCGGCCCGGGGCACGTCCGTACCGCCGGTGACGTCGCCGACCAGGTGATCTCCGACGCCGAGGCGCTGGAGGGGGTCACGCTCACCGGTGGCGAACCCCTCGAACAGCCCGCCGCCACCGCCGCGTTCTGCGCGGAGCTGAAGGCGCGGACCCGTCTCGGCGTGATCCTGCTGACCGGCTTCACCCGCCGGGAGATCGAGACGGACCCGGCGCGCGCCGCGGCCGTCGCGCACGCCGACTCGGTGCTCGCCGGGCGCTACAACGAGCGGCTGCGTCTCGCGCGCGGCCTGCGCGGCTCGTCCAACAAGGACCACTGGTCGCGTACGGGGCGCTACTCCGCCCGGGACCTGTGCGAGGTGCCGGACCTGGAGTTCGCGCCCGCGTTCGGCGGGACGGTGCCGATCACCGGCGCGCCGTCGCGCCGGGGCGACTTCTGACCGTACGGTCCCGCACCGGGCCGTACGGTCCCGCCACCCGTCCCCGCCCCTGACCCGTGGCGACGTGCGCCCGGCCTATGCCATCGGCATGTTCACAGATATCCGCTGTCGACATCTGTTCAGCACGCGGGGACCGTGACTAGGCTCCAGTCTCGGTCGGAGGCAGTCGGACGGGGGTCCGTATGGACGACATGGCTGAGGTGTACGCCGAGGTCGACGCGGTGCGGCGGACGCTGGGCGAGCGCGCCTCGTTCCGCGAGCCGGGCACCCTGCGGGAGCTGACGCGGCGGATCGAGGGCACGACGGCGCTGCGGCGGACGCCCGCGGCCGAGGCGCTGCTGGCGGACCTCCGCGCGTACGAGCCGGGCAAGCGGTTCGACGCCACCAAGGCCCACATCAACGGCCGCCGGGACGGCCACGTCTTCTCCCTCTTCGACGCGAGCTACTTCCCGAAGCTCTCGCTCGACTACCTCGCGTACAGCGAACTGCCCGCCGACGCGCACCTCGTGGAGCGGTACGCCAGCCCCACCGTGCCCGTGACCCTGACGGGCCACTCCGCCGGCTTCGGCTCGCGGGTGGTGGTCGCGCTGTTCCCCGAGAACCACCTCGACGGCATCCAGCGCCCGGACGACCTGGTCTTCTACTTCATCGACAAGTTCGTGGAGCGCCACAACCGCGTCACCCGCCGGATGATCCCGGCGGTCACGGCACCGGGCAGCTTCCCGCTGATCGAGGGCGCCTCCGACGCGTGCGTACGGCAGGCGTCGTCCTGGTGGGTCAGGCTGCACGAATACCACCACCGGCAGGGCGACATGCCCATACCGGAATTCCTCCCGGCGAAGAAGTACAAGCCGCTCGCCGGACTGGAGGAACTCCGCGTCGACGTCTCCGCGATGCTGGCGCTCTTGCACGACGACGCGCTGCCGCGTGAAGAGGCGCGTACGGCGTACGAGTACGTGCTCGCCGAACGGCTGCTGCGCTACGCGGTGGAGGGAATTCCGCGACCGAATTACGACGCGGTCGCCTCTCAGCTCCTCTTCGGTTATCTGCGGGAGCACGAAGGCATACGCCTCAATGGTGACACGATCGAACTGTCCCCGGAAATCCCGGCCGTTCTCGCCGCGTTCCTGGAGGAGATCCGGCGTATCGAGCACCTGATCCACGAGGAACCCGTCGCGGAGGTCCGCCGCCATCTGATCGAATTCACCGACGCGTACACCGACTTCGACCCGGTGGCGCGCGACTACCGTTACCTGCCCTTCTTCGCCGACGTCAAGAAGAAACTGGGCGTCTAGGCGATGTCCCGGCCCCTGGAGTGAATCCCATGAGCGCACCCGACACCCGGACTCCCCTCTCCCCCCTGCCCGCGGTCGCCCGCGCCGAGCTGGACGCGCGGACGGAGCGCGAGATCGACCGCGCCCGGCTGCGCCGCGCCGACAACGGCTTCTTCCGCTCCGCGCGCGACGTGGAGTCCGTCTCCCCGGCGGACGGTCACGCCGTCGCGGTGTGGTGGCGGCAGATGACGAAGGCGTTCATGTTCACGACCCTCGCCGGGCTCGGCGCCCTCGCCCGCGACTACGCGCGCCGGGACGCCGACCGCGAGCTGCTGGGCGCGTTCCAGACGGTCTACCAGGTCATCGGGGACGACCTGGACAACGCCGCCCCCGAGTTCTCCGCCGTCGCGCCCACGGGACCGGCCGGTATCCACTACGTGTGGTGGGACGACACCATCGTCGCGCCGCTCGCCGCGCACGTCACCGAGGCGGACCGGCGGGCGGCGGAGGAACTGCCCGCGCCCGTACGGGAACTGCTCGCCGCCATGGACCGGCTGGCCGCCGAACCGCTCGGCTCCGCCGTGCAGTTGCGGGTCGTGGAGACGATCGCGCTGGACATCGCGGTCGGCTTCCGGCGCGTGTACGGCAAGGTGCTGGCGGGCGGGGAGCCGGTCTTCGGGGAGAAGGACCAGTTCGCCTGGATCGACGCGCACATCAAGGCCGAGACGGTGCACGCCGCGCAGGTCAGCGACGACGAGACGGGCATGACGGGGCTGGTCACGGACGCGGAGCGGGGCGAGGAGTTCGTGCGTCTCGTCGAGGAGTACGCGGGGCTGTGGTCCGCCGCGCTGGAGTGCTTCGGGGACCGACTCACGGGCGCGGAGGCCGCCGTGCCCGCCCCCGCCCCCGCGACCGCCTGACGGCGGCGCCGCGTTGGAGATCCAGGACCTGCACGGGCTCGCCGTCGCCCGCGTCACCCCGGCGGAACTGGCCGACGAGCCGTGGCTCCGTACCGACCGCCGGGTGGACGTCGTACGGCTGCCGGACCCGCCGGTGGCGCTCTGGGACGAGCTGGCTGCACGCGGCTTCGTACGCAAGCCCGCGCTGCTCACCTGGGTGGCGGAGCTGGGACCGGACGAGGACGCGTACCTCGCCGGGCTCGGCCGCATCGCCCGCCAGGACGTGCGGCGGGCCCAGCGGCACGCGGCGGACGCGGGACTGCGGGAGGTGGTGGAGGACCCCGTCTCGCCGGAGACGCTGGACCGCTTCCTCGCGCTGTACGCGGAACGGGTCGCCGGGATGCGCTTCGGCGTGCCGTTCGCGCTGGACCACCGGGAAGCGGTGCTGCACGGGCCGCGCCGCTTCTTCGGCGTGTTCGCGTACGAGCCGGGGGCGTACGAGCCGGGTGCGGGCCCGGTGTCGGGTGCCGGGCCGGGCGCGCTCGTCGGCGGCACGCTCGTGCTGGAGGCCCCCGCGGTGGACACCGTCGTGCTCCGCTTCTCCGCCGTCAGCGAGCGGTGGCGCCGCTCCAGCCTGGCCCGCCACCTCTACCTCGCCGCGCTCCGCGCGGGCCGGGCCCGCGGCTACGGGCGCGCGACCCTCGGCAACGAACCGAACCTGCTCGGCCACCTCACCCGCCCCGGCCTCCTCCGTTTCAAGGCGGGCCTGGGCTTCCGCGCGGTGCCGTCGCACGAGTGCGGCGACCCGCACGCCGCCGACGAGGCGGACCTGGTGCTGCGCCTCGACGCGCTCGACGACCCGACGCTCATCCTCGGCTACGCGGGCCGCGACCCGGTGGCGCGCGGACGGCTCGCGGGGCGGCTGATCAGCCGTACGCCGGTGGACACCGCGCCGTACGCCGTGCCGTTCCTGGAGTCGGTGACCGTACGGCCGCCCGCCCTCGACGCCCCCGGCACGGACGCCCGCGACGACCCGGAGCCCGACGACCCGGGCCCCGGCGGCCGTCTCACGGCACGGGAGTGACGGGTGGTACGACCCGCCCCGCGTCGCCGCCGAGCAGGGACTCCGCGACCAGCGCGGTGATCTCGTGCGGGCTGCCCGGCTCCACGGCGCTGGCCGCGTCCAGCCGGGCCAACTGCTCGTCGGTCAGGGTCAGTTCCAGCGCGGCCAGGCAGTCCGCCAACTGCTCCTCGCTGCGCGGCCCGAGGATCGGCACGTACGCCGTGGTGGCGCGGGCCGCGCGGGCGCGCAGCCAGGCGAGGGCCACACGGGTGGGCGGCACCCCGTACTCCTCCGCGACGGCGAGGACCTCGGTGACGACGGCGGCCACGCGGTCGGTGTCGTTCCGCGGGTGCCGCCGGTCCTCGCCGCTCACCCAACCGGCTTCCGTACGGCGGTACTTGCCCGTGAGCAACCCGCCGCCGAGCGGCGACCAGAGGGCGGCGCCGAGGCCGAGGGCCTCGGCCATGGGCAGCAGTTCGCGCTCGGCGGTGCGGTTGAGGAGGTTGTGCTCGGTCTGCACGCCGACCAGCGGCGCCCAGCCGCGCAGGTCCGCGAGGGTGGCGGCGCGGGAGACGCGCCAGGCGGGGAAGTTGGAGAGGCCCGCGTAGAGGATCTTGCCGCCGCGCACCAGGTGGTCGAGGCCGAGCATGATCTCCTCGGTGGGGGTCAGCGCGTCGGGGAAGTGCGCCCAGTACAGGTCGATGTGGTCCGTGCCGAGCCGCCGCAGGCTGTCCTCGACGGAACGGACCATGTTCTTACGGCTGTTGCCGGTGTCCGAGACGCCGGGGCGGGTGGAGGCGCTGTTGGTGTACTTCGTGGACAGCACGAAGTGGTCCCGGTCGGCTGCCACGAACTCGCCCACGAGCCGTTCGGCCTCCCCGAACTGCGCGCTGTCCGCCGTGTCCACGAACGTGCCGCCCGCCTCCGCGAACCGGTCGAACACCCGCCGCGCCTCGGCCCGTTCGGCGCCGTCGCCGCGTCTGCCCCACAGCAGCCGCTTCGCGTCCGGGCCGGAGCCCGTGCCCGCGCCGAAGTTGGAGGTGCCGAGCGCGAACTCGGACACGCGCAGTCCGGTGCGCCGCCCGAAGGCCGTGTACCGCATGGTCCTCCCCGCTGCCTGTCCCGTACGCGCACCCGTCGGCGTACGCGATCCCGTGCCGTGCCGTGCCGTGCCTGTCGCCGCGTCGTGTCCGGCGCCCGTCTCACGTGCCCGCCCGCGCCGCCGCCTCCGTCCTCTCCTCCACCCAGTCGAACACCCCGTCCAGCACCTGCCGGTGCTGCGCGCGGCCGAGGATGCTGAGGAAGCCGGGCACCTCGTTGACCTCCAGGATCTGGTAGCCGCCCGCGTGCGGGAGGATGTCCAGGCCCGCCAGGGTGAGGCCGAGCGCCCGGGTGGCGCGGACGGCCAGGTCCACCAGCTCGTCGGGCGCGTCCAGCCGTTCGAACGTGGCGCCCTCCAGCGTCTTGCAGCGCCAGGAGCCGGGCCGGGGCAGCTTGAGGATGTTGATCGGGGTGGCCTCGCCCGCGACCGTGATGCGGTACTCACCGCCGGACGTCGGGTAGTACGGCTGGCACAGCAGCCGGGGCGTCCGCGACAGCAACTCCGCCACCAGGCCCTTCTCGGCGGGGAAGTCGGCGATCCGCTCCACGTCCGTACCGGCGTAGCCGTGCGAGGGCTTGACGATCACGGTGCCCCACTCGGCGCACGCGGCGCCCACCTCGTCCACCGAACCGACCGAGCGGACCGGGGGAGTGGGCAGCCCCGCCTGGGCCAGCCGCTGCGCGGTGAGGAACTTGCTGCTCGCCGTCTGCCACGCGTCGGCGGGCGCGAAGACGGGGACGCCGGGCAGGGAGCTGAGCATGCGCATGCGCTCGACGCGTTCCTGCCCGTCCGGGCCGAAGACGCGGGAACGGTTGAGGAACGCGTCGAAAGAGGCGGCCCGTTCGCCTTTCAGCATCACCTCGACGCCGTCGCGTCCCGGCGCGTACCCGACTTCGTCGAGCGTCGCGAAAGTCATTTCGTGGCCGCGTTCCCGACCGTGTTCCACCAGACTGAATCCGTCCGGGTCGATCCCGGAGTAGTCCCACCCGAGCAGGCCGATCTTCACAGCGCCTCCAGAGACGTTCTCGCCGCCGGGCGCGAACCGGTGGCGATGGCGCAGCCTCGCCCTGTGGAGACTGGCTTGTCAAGAGGCGGAAAAGGCTTCAGGAAAAGTGTCATTAAGCTGCCAGGAGCGTCAATAACCGGGCCGCCGCGTTCCGTTACGAGTGCTCTCCGTGTGGTCGTCATCGACGAATCCGGGGTGTATCCGGACGCCTTCCCACCACTTCATTTCCGACCCCTGTCGCGACCTTCCGTCATCCTCTAGGCTCTGCTGCCGGATTCGCGCTCAAGTGCGGCAGGCATGTGCGGCAGGCAAGTGCGCGAGGCTCACGAGAGGCAGCGGTGCGTATGTGGGAGACGCTGGTCAGGCCGGAAGCGGACCGGGCCGCCGGGTTCCACGCCGGGGGATGGTGGCGGAATGCGACGTTCCTCGACGACCTGGCGGACGCCGCGCGGGAACGCCCCGACCACCCGGCGGTCATCGCGTACGAGGGACGGCGGCTCGCCCGCACCCTCACCTACGCCCAACTGGACCGGCTCGTCACCCGGTTCGCCGCCGCCCTCACCGAACTCGGCGTCGGCCCCGGCGACGACGTCGCCGCCTACCTGCCGAACCGCTGGCAGCTCACCCCGCTCTACCTCGCCTGCCACCGCGTCGGCGCCGTCGTCACCCCCGTCATCCCGGTGCTCGACGTGCGCGAACTGTCGTACGTGCTGCGCACCGCCCGTTCCAAGGTGTGCGTCACCGTAGACCGGATCGGCGACGCCGACTACGGCGCCCGCCTCGCCGAGGCCGCCCCCGACACCCTCGCCCACCGGCTGGTCATCGGGGACGCGGCGGCCAGCGGGGCGGTCGACTTCGACGAGTTCTTCGTCCGCACCCCCTGGGAGGAGACGCACACCGTCGACCCGTCGGCCGCGCTCGGCCCCGACGACCCGGCGCTGCTGCTCTACACCTCCGGCACCACCGGCCGCATGAAGGGCGTGGTGCACAGCCAGAACACGCTGTACGCGTCCGTGCTCGCGGTCAGCGGCCCGCACCGGCTCACCGCCGACGACGTCGTCTCCATCCCCAACTTCCACACCCACATGGCCGGTCTGGCCTACGCCTGCTACATGCCGCTGCTGCTCGGCGCGACCGACGTCGTGCAGGACGCCAACACGGACATGGAACTGCTCCTCGACCTCGTCGCCACCCACCGTGTCACCTGGGCGTACGCCTCACCCGCGTACCTCGTCGGGATGCTGGAGGCGCAGCGGAAGCAGCCGCGCGACACCTCCAGCGTGGCGCAGGTCGTGTCCGGGTCGGCGCCGATCCAGCCGAGCCTCATCACCGACATGCGCCAGGTCTTCGACCTGCCCGTACGCGCCCTGTGGGGCATGACGGAGAACGGCGCCGTCACCGTCACCCGGGCCGACGACCCCGAGGGCTGGGCGGGGCACAGCGACGGCCGCGCCGAGCCGTCCATGGAACTCCGCGTCGACGCGCCGCCCGGTGCCGACGAGGGGCGGCTGCTGGTGCGCGGCGCCTCGCAGTGCCTCGGCTACCTCGGCCAGCGCGACGTGTACGAGGCGTGCCTCGACGCGGACGGCTGGTTCGACACCAGCGACCTCGCCCGCGACGACGGCCGCGGCGGCATCCGGATCACCGGCCGCACCTCCGACCAGATCACCCGCGCCAGCGGCATGAAGGTGTCCACGCTCGACGTCGAGTCGGTGCTGACCCGGCACCCGGGAGTACGGGAGGTGGCCCTCGTCGGCTACCCCGACCCGCGCGTGCCCAGCGCCGAACTCGTCTGCGCCGTCGTCGTGTACGACGGCGAGCCGCCCACCCTGGAGGAGCTGCACGCGCACCTCGCCGGGGAACGCGTGGCGCGCACGCTGTGGCCGGACCGGCTCCAGTTCATGTGGCAGCTGCCGAAGAACTCGCTGGGCAAGGTGCTCCGGACGCCGCTGCGGGAGCGTCTGGAGACCGAGTTCGCCGAGGGCGCCCCGCACACATGACGGCCTCCTCGCAGCCGGCGGCGGAGTCCGCGGCACCGGGCCCGTCCACCGGGGGCGCGGGCCGACGGCGTGCCGTGGCGCTCGCCGTGCTCTCCGCCGCGCAGCTGATGTTCCTGCTGGACGCGACCATCGTGAACGTGGCGCTGCCCGCCGTGCAGCGCTCCCTGGAGCTGTCCGGCTCCGACCTGGAGTGGGTCGTCGCGTCGTACTCGATCGCGTTCGGCGGCCTGCTGCTGCTCGGCGGGCGCCTCGGTGACCTCCTCGGGCGGCGCCGCGTGTTCCTCGCCGGGCTGCTGCTGTTCACCGTGGCGTCGCTGCTCGGCGGCCTGGCGCAGGAGCCGTGGCTGCTCGTGGCGTGCCGTACGGCGCAGGGCGTCGGCGCCGCCGCCGCGTCCCCGGCGGCGCTGGCGCTGATCACGGTGACCTTCCCGGAGGGACCGGAACGGGAACGGGCCGTCGGCTGGTACACGGCGGTGGCCACCGCGGGCGGCGGCGTCGGGCTGCTCGCGGGCGGCCTGGTCACGGCGTACGCGTCGTGGCGCTGGGTGATGTTCGTCAACGTGCCGCTGGGCGTCCTGCTGCTCGCCGCCACGCCTCGCGTCCTGCCCGAAACCCCGCGCAGGCGCGGCGCGTTCGACACGGCGGGCGCCCTCACCGGCACGCTCGCGGCCCTGCTGCTGGTCGGCGCGCTGATCAACGGGTCAGGGGAGGACGGCAGTTGGACGGCGCCGCCCGTGCTCGCCGGGCTCGGCGGCGCGGCCGTGCTGCTGCCCGCGTTCGTCCTGGCCGAGCGGCGCGGCGCCCGACCACTGGTGCCGCTGCGGCTGTTCGCGGACCGCGCGCGGCTGGGCACGTACGCGACGCTGGCGCTGATCAGCACCGCGATGTTCGGCGTCTTCTTCTTCCTGACGCTGTTCCTGCAACGCGTCTGGGGCTACAGCGCCCTGGACACCGCGCTCGTCTACCTCCCGCTGACCTGCCTGCTCGTCGCCGGTGCCCGCTACGCCGCGCCGCTCGCCGCCGCGTTCGGCGCGCGCCGCCTGGTCTGCGCAGGGCTGCTGGTCGCCGCCGCCGGGATGCTGTGGCTCTCCGGCATCGACGGTTCCGGCGGCTGGGCCACCGGCATGTTCGTGCCGAGCGTCCTGGTGTACGCCGGACTCGGCGTCACCGGCGTGCCGTTGACGCTGGCCGCGCTGGCGGGAGTACGGGAGGAGGACTCCGGCGCCGCGTCCGGGCTGTTCAGCATGGCCCGGCAGATCGGCGGCGCCACCGGGCTCGCCGTGCTCGGCACCGTCGTCTGGTCGACGGTGCGCGCGGCGGACGGTACGGGTGGCGCGGACGCCACCGGCGGCGCGGAGGCGGCGCTCGCCGACGGCATCGGGCGCGGCCTGGTGGCCGCCACCGTCGTCACCCTCCTCGCGCTGCTCGTCGCGGCCGTCACCATGCCCGGCCGCCGGGCCGTGGCGGCCGCCGCCACGGGCACGGCCGCGCCACCGGGGAGACGGTGAACGGATGGGCGGCACGGGGGAGTTGCGGGAGTTCCTGGTCGTGGGCGGCGGTATCGCCGGGGCCTCGGCGGGCTGGCACCTGGCGCGCGCCGGGCACCGCGTCACGCTGCTGGAGGCCGAACGCGCCGTGGGCGCGCACGCCACGGGGCGTTCGTCGGCGCTGTTCTCCGAGTACTTCGGGAACGCCGCCGTACGCGCCCTGACCCGCGCCTCCCGCGCCTTCTACGCCACGCCGCCGCCCGGCTTCACCGGCACCGCCCTGCTCGCCCCGCGCGGGGTGCTCGCCCTCGAAACCCCCGGCACCGAGGCGGAGTTCGAGGCCGCGCGCGCGTCCGGCGCGGACGCGCCCGAACCCGCCGTCGAGGTCGACGCCGTACGCGCGCGGGAGCTGTGCCCGGCGCTGCGCCCCGACGCGTTCCGCCGCGCGCTCCACAAGCCGGGCGCCCGCGACATCGACGTGGACGCCGCCCACCAGGGCTTCCTCCGTGGGGTGCGCGCGGCGGGCGGCGCCGTTGTCACCGGCGCCCGCGTCGTCGCGCTGGCGCGACGCGGCGGCCGGTGGCACGCGACGGCGGCCGGGCCGCGCGGGCGCGCGGCCGGGGGCGGCGAACCGGCGGGCGCCGTACGGGAGTTCACCGCCGACGCGGTGGTGAACGCCGCCGGGGCCTGGGCCGACGAGGTCGCCGCCCTGGCCGGGGCGGGCCCCGCCGGGCTGGTGCCGCGCCGCCGTACGGCCGTGCTGGTCGCCGTACCGGAGATCGGCGGCGCCACGGGAGCCGGTACGGGCGGGGGTCCGCCCGGGGGTGCGTCCGGCGCCCCGCGCGGCGGCCCCCGCTCCGGCTTCCCGCCCGCCGCCGTCGCCCGCTGGCCCCTGGTCACCGACGTGGCCGACACCTTCTACGCCAAGCCCGAGTCCGGCGGCCTGCTGCTCTCCCCGGCGGACGCGGCGCCCGCCCCGCCCGGGGACGCCCGCCCCGACGACCTCGACGTGGCCCTCGCCGTCGCCCGCTTCGAGGCCGTGACCACCCTGCGCTTCCACGGCGTCCGCGCCCGCTGGGCCGGGCTCCGCACCTCCACCGCCGACGACACCCCCGTCATCGGCCCGGACCCCGAGGTGCCCGGCCTCCACTGGCTCGCCGGACTCGGCGGCTACGGCATCCAGACCGCGCCGGCGGCGGGCGCGCTCCTCGCCGCACGCGCCACCGGGGGCGGACCGCCCCACGGGCGCGACCCCGCTGACCCGGGCACCACCCCGCCCGGCGCGGCGCTCCCGTACCCACGCCACACCCGGACACCAGGGGAGAGTACGCAGACATGTCGGTAGCGACCTGGCAGTTCACCGGCGGCCGCGTCGACCACGGCCCGTACCGGCCGGTGGCCGCCCTCATCGAGCGGCAGACGGACCTGACCCCGGACCGGCCCGCGCTGACGCATCCCGGGGAGGGCGGCGGAGCCGGTACGACCCTCACGTACGCCGAGTTCGACGGCCTCGCCAACGGGCTGGCCGCCGAGCTGGCCGCCCGGGGTGTCGGCGCCGGTTCGGTGGTGCCCGTGGTGACGGGCAACAGCCTCGAACTGCCGCTGTGCATGGTCGCGTCGCTCAAGGTCGGCGCCGCCTTCACCCTCTGCGACCCGGCCTGGCCCGAGGAGCGGCTGCGGGCCGTGCTGTCCGGCGCGCCGCTGGTCCTCGCGGCCCGCCCGCTGCCGTACGCCGCCCGCCCTGCGCTGGTGGTGGCGGCGGGCGCGGTCGAGCCGCGCACCGTACGGCCCGGGGCCGCGCCCGGACCGGACGCGCCCGCGTACGGAGTGTTCACCTCCGGCAGCACCGGCACGCCCAAGTGCGCGCTGAACACGCACGGCGGGTTGGCCAACCGGCTGCGGTTCATGTCCCGTTGGTTCCGGGCGACCGGCGACGAGGTGGTGCTCCAGAACAGCAGGCACACGTTCGACTCCGCGATCTGGCAGCTGCTGTGGCCGCTCACCACCGGGGGCCGCGCCGTCGTACCCGAACAGGGCGAGTTCCTCGACCTGGAGCGCACCGTGGCGGCGATCCACCGCCACCGGGTCACCGTCACGGACTTCGTACCGGCGATCCTCGGCATGCTCGTCGCGCTGCTGGAGGCCGAACCCGCCGCCCTCGACCGGATCCGCTCCCTGCGGCACCTCGTCGTCGGCGGCGAGGAGATCATCCCGCACGCCGTGCACCGGCTGCGGGAGATGCTGCCGGGGCTGGAGATCACCAACGGCTACGGGCCGTCCGAGACCGCCATCGGCATGGTCTTCCACCGCGTCACCGGCACGGAGGGCGACCACATCCCGCTGGGCCGCCCCATCGACAACTGCTACGCCGTCATCGCCTCCGACGACCTGGGCCCGCTCCCCGCCGGGTCGGTCGGGGAGATACTCGTCGGCGGCGCCTGCCTCGGCGCCGGATACCTCGGCGACCCGGAGCGCACCGCCGAGGTGTTCGTGCCGAACCCCGTACCCGGCGTCCCCGGCGACCGGCTGTACCGCACCGGGGACCTCGGCTGGTACGACGCGGACGGCCTGTTGCGCTTCTCCGGGCGCCGCGACCGGCAGGCGCAGGTGGACGGCGTACGGATCGAACTGGCCGAGGTCGAGACCGCCGCCGAGAGCCGGGCGGGCGTCGTCCAGGCCAAGGCGCTGACGCTGCGGCGCGGCGGCCGTACCCGCCTGGTCCTCGCCGCGTCCGCCGAGGGGAACCTCGCGCCCGCCGCGCTCCGCGCCCACCTGGCGTCCGTGCTGCCGCGCCTCCAGGTGCCCTGGCAGTGCTTCGTCCTCCCGTCGCTCCCGCTGTCCGACAACGGCAAGGTCGACCTGCGCGAACTGCGGCGCCTCGTCGAGGAGAAGCTCGCCGCCGACGCCACCCGCCGTGCCCCACCGGCCCCGGCGGACGCCTCCCCGGCGGCGCGGATCGCGTACGAGATGGGGGCCGTCCTCGACCTGCCCGGCTTCGGCACCGGCGACGACTTCCTCGCCCGTGGCGGCGACTCGCTGGCCGCCGTGGCCGCCGCCATCCGCATCGGCCGGGTGACGGGCACCGGTGTCGGCATGTCCGACCTGTACCGGCACCGCACGCCCGCCGCGCTCGCCGCCGCCCTCCTGGAACGGCCCGCCGCCCACGGCGACGCCGCCGCCGAACGGGCCGCGCTGGAACGGGACTCCGCGCTCCCCGCCGAACTGGCGGCGCTCGCCGCCGGGGCCCGCCGCGCGGACGACGACCCGCGCACCCCGCCGTACGCGATGCCGGAGACCGTCCTCGTCACCGGCGCCACCGGCTTCGTCGGCGCCCGCGCCGTGCACCGGCTGCTCTCCGCCACGGGCGTCCGCGTCGTGTGCCTCGTACGGGCCCGCGACGACGACCACGCCCGGCACCGCGTGCTGCGCGTGCTCCGCGCGCAGGGCCTGTGGCGGGAGGCGTGGGCCGACCGGTTGGCGGCCGTCGGCGGCGACCTCGCGGCCCGCGACTTCGGCTGGCGGCGGCCGGTGTGGGAGGCGTACGCCCGCTCCTGCGACGCCGTCCTGCACGCGGGCGCCCTCGTCAACTTCCTCCTGGACTACGACGCGCACCGCCCCGCCAACGTGCTGGGCACCGCCGAGGTGCTGCGCTTCGCCCTCGCCGTACGGCCCAAGCACCTGCACCACGTCTCCACCCTCGGCGTCCTCGACCGGCACGCGGAGCACACCGGGCAGCGCCTCGACGAGGACGCCGATCCGGCGGCGGCCACCGTGCCCGCCAGCGGCTACAGCCGGTCGAAGTGGGTCGCGGAACGGCTGCTCGCCGCCGCCCGGCGGCTGGGCGCGCCCGTCACCGTGCACCGCCTCGGGGAGATGATGCCCGCCGCCGACAACGGCGTCCCCAACGAGAAGGCGCTGACGCACCTGCTGCTGACCGCGTTCGTACGGCTCGGCGTACGCCCCGACGTGCCCATGCCGTCGGACTGGACGCCTGTGGACGAGGCGGCCGCGCGGCTCGTCGCCGCCCTGGGCGAACCCCCGACGGGCGCCGTCTACCACGTGTACCGGCCCGGCAGCGTCGACTTCGCCGCCGTGGACGTGGGCGCGGGCCCCCGGCGGGTGCCCTGCGGAGACTTCCTGGCCGCCGTACGCGCCGGGGCCGAGGGCGCGGCCGGAGGCGGGACCGACCCGTCGGCCGCCGCGCTGCACGCCCTGCTGGCGGAGCTGCCGCCCACCGGGCCCGGCGGCCTCCCCGACCTGCGGCGGCTGCTCGCGGACAACCCGGCGCTGTTCACCCGCCGCCGCTGCGCCGCGCTCGACACCCGGCACGGCGTACGCGGCGGCCCCCTGGACGCGGCCGTCGCCGCCTACCGGGGGACACTCACCGGCAGCACACCCCGCGCGACCCGCACCACCCGTGCACCACGGCCGCGCGCCACGCGTACCTTCCGCGACCCCGCGCACCGCGACTGAGAGACGAGGACGACGTGCACTACCGAACGATGGGCCGGCTCGGCTGGCAGGTCAGCGAGATCGGCTACGGCATGTGGGGCATCGGCGGCGGCCCCGGCGGCTTCACCGGCTGGGACTACGGCACCGCCCCCGAGTGCCTGGACCTGGCCGTCGAGCAGGGCTGCACCTTCTTCGACACCGCCTGGGTCTACGGGCGCGGCGTCAGCGAGCGGATGCTCGGTGACCTGCTGCGCCGCCACCCGGGTCGGCGGCTGCGCGTCGCCACCAAGGTGCCGCCGCTGAACCGCGAGTGGCCGCCCGGCCCGAACGACACCCTCGACGACGTCTTCCCGCCCGGCCACATCCGGGAGTACGTGCGGCGCAGCCTGGAGAACCTGGGCGTGGAGCGGATCGACCTGCTCCAGTTCCACGTGTGGGAGGACCGCTGGGCCGCCGACCCCCGGTGGCAGCGCGCGGTGGAGGACCTCAAGTCGGACGGGATCATCGACGGCTTCGGCATCAGCGTGAACCGCTGGGAGCCCGCCAACTGCCTGCGCGCGCTGGACAGCGGCCTCGTCGACGCCGTCCAGGTCATCTACAACGTCTTCGACCAGGCCCCGGAGGACGAGCTGTTCGACCGGGCCGCCCAGGACGACGTCGCGATCATCGCCCGCGTCCCCTTCGACGAGGGCGGCCTCACCGGGAGCCTCACCCGCGACAGCGTCTTCCCCGAGGACGACTGGCGTGCCGTCTACTTCGGCCCGGAGAACCTGGGGCCGACCGTCGACCGCGCGGAGGCCCTGGCGAAGGCGCTGCCCGAGGGGATGTCCCTGCCCGAGGCGTCGCTGCGGTTCATCCTGCACCACCCCGCCGTGGCGTCCGTGATCCCCGGCATGCGCAAGCCGCACCACGTACGGGCCAACCTCGCCGTCTCCGACGGGAACGCGCTCGACGGCGACCTGCTGCGCGAACTGCGCGCGCACCGCTGGGACCGCGTCCCCACGGAGTGGTCGATGTGACCGTCATCGCCCTCTGGGCGCACCCGCGTTCGGTGTCGACCGCGTTCCTGCGGATGATGGTCGAACGCGGGGACGTCACGGTCGTCCACGAGCCGTTCGTCCTCCTCACCGACCACGGCGAGGTGACCCTCCCGCGCCCGGAGGGCGGCAGCGGCGCGGTCCGCACGCCCGGTGATCTCCTCGCGCGGCTCGCCGAACTCGGCGCCGCCGGGCCGGTGTTCTTCAAGGACACCCTGGAGTACCACCACCAGTACCTCTTCGACCACCCCGAGCGGATCGCGGGCCTCACCCACACCTTCATCGTCCGCGACCCGGCCCGCGCCCTCGCCTCGCACCACGCGGTGAAGCCCACCATGGAGTGCCGGGAGGCGGGCTACGAGCACCAGTGGGCGCTGTACGAACTCGTCCGGCGCGTCACGGGGGTCGACCCCGTGGTCGTCTCCGCCGAGCGGCTGCTCGCGGACCCGCCCGGCCAGGTCGCGGCGTACTGCGCGCGGGTCGGCCTGCCGTACCTCCCGGAGGCGCTGACCTGGGAGCCGGGGGAGCGCCCCGAGTGGCGCACGAACCGGCCCTGGCACCTGGACGCGAGCGCGAGCGCGACGTTCCGGGCGCCCGAGCGCGCGTACGAGGTGACCGTCGACAACGACGCGCGGCTGCGGCGCTTCCACGCGCACCATCTCCCGTTCTACGAGCGGCTGGTGGAGCACGCGATCTGACCCCGACCCGTACGCGCGGGGCCGCCGTACGCCCGTACCGTCCGCCACCCGACAGGAGGCACCCCCCATGACCGCCACCGACCCGGCCTTCGGGCCCGCCACGGCCGGACCGCCCGGCGCCACCGTCACCGCGCACGGGCCCACCCAGGGCGAGCGCTTCGCCGCGGCCTTCCAGGAGGACCCGGAGAAGGCCGAGGTGCACTTCGGCTTCACGCTCACCGACGCCTTCCAGGCGGGGAAGGACCGGCCGCGGCTCACGGCGCGGAACCTGTTCAAGAAGCGGCACGCGGAGGGCGACACCGTGCGCGGCTGGTCCGAGACCCGGCCACCGGACTCCGCCGCGCTCCCGGAGTCGGGGCTGCGCGAGGACGCGTACCGCTTCGGCACCGCCCTGCACCACGTCCGCCCGGTCACCGCGTGGGTGCGGATACCCGACGAACTCGCGGGCCACGAGGAGGCGTTGGCCGCGTTCGTCGACCACCGGCTGATGGTCCGCCTCGGCACCGCCGAGAACCGGGCCCTGACGTACGACGTGATCGACCACCCGGACGTGGCGCGACTGCCCTACCGGGGCGGGGCGTACGTACGCGGGCTGCTCGCCGCCTTCGACGAGATCGAGCAGTCCGGCGGCACCGGGCACGCCGTGATGGTCAACCCGCGCGACTACTACCGGGAACTCGTCGGCGCGGGCAGCCTGTTGGGCGATCTGGCGCGGGAGCGGGTGATGGTCTGCCGCCACCGCCAGGTGGCGCCCGGCTGCGCGCTCGTCGGGGACTTCGCCATGGCGGCCCGGTTGTTGGACGGCGCCCGTTCGGTCATCCGCGTCGGGGAACCGCCGGCGGGCGTGTGCGACGGGCCGGGCACGGCCGTCTCCGCGACGGTCCACGAGTCGGTGGCGGTGCAGCTGCCGACGCACTTCTTCCACGTGGTCCCGGGCTGAGGCGGTCGCCCGCCGGGGGCGGGGCGCGGGGTGGTACGTACGGTGCGCGCGTTTCGTACGGGAGTCGCCCGGCGATTCCGGTTACGGCCGTTCCCGCCGCCCGCCACGCTCGCCTCGCGCCGTCGGACGTCCGGCGGAGGGTCGGACTCCGGTGCGCGGCACGGCGATTCGGGGCGAAGGCGGACAACGGCGGAGGACCGCCCCGATTCGCTTCCGCGTGATTCACGCCACGCCGGTGCGGCCGTTCCGGACGGGACACCCCGCGTGTGGGATCGATTCCACTGTGTGCGAATCTGGCCTGAGCATGCCCAGTTGAGCAACTCGCTGGCGTAAACGAAGCCACGAGTGAGTTTCGGCTGGTAGAGGCAGTCAGATGTGATCAAAACGTTGCAAGATTCTGCATATTCGACGCTGAACTTGTCGCGCTGCACGCCAGGGGCCCCTAGCATTGGGCCCGCATCAGGAGGCCCACCGGTCACTTCCCTCACGTGGCCGAAGTCGGACCTCCTGTTTCCGACTAACCGATCTGCAAGACAGGTGTCTCCGTGTCGCAGAAACCCCGGCTCCGACCAAGCAGGGGACCACAGCAGGGCGCTCGTGCGGTAAGGATCACCCGCAGGCTGATCCTGCTCATCACGGTTCCGCTTGTGGTGGCCGTCGCCTTCGCGGCGCGCGCCCTCACTCCCGCAGCAAGTCAGGCCATCCAGGCCGACCGACTCACCACCATGGTGCAGGCCGCCGCGGCGGCCAGCGATCTGACGTACAAGCTCCAGAACGAACGCGCCGCCGCCGCCGTACTCATGGCCACGCAGGGAGACCCCGCGCAGCTCCAGTCGACGTCCAAGGACACCGACGAGAGCGTGCAGCGCTACAAGGAGCGCCGCGGCGAGCTGTCGAAAGTCCCCGCCAACACCGAGGCGACGCTCGACCGCATCGACCGCAGCCTCGACGAGCTGCCCTCGCTGCGCGCCCAGGCCCGTTCGGGCGCCAGCTCGCTCTCCTCGATGGCGTTCGGCTACCGCATCGTCGTCGCGGACCTCATCGCGTACCGCGACGGCATCTCCCAGGCCGACGGCGTGGAAGCGGACGTGGCCGACCACATCCGCGCCGCCGCCGCGCTCTCCCGGGCCACCGAGTACGTCGGGCAGCAGCAGGTGACGGTCGTCCGCGCGATGGCGGACGGCGGCTTCACCCCCGCCTCCCAGCGGTCGTTCGACGCCACCCTCCTCGGCTACACCGAGTCGACCGGCGTCGTCTCCGCCCTGGGCCCCGCCAGTTGGCGCTCGTGGCTGGACCAGACCCTCTCCGGGCCGCAGGCCCTCGCCGCCCAGCGGCTGGAGGACGAGGTCGGACGCAGCACCCCCGGCGAGTCCCTCGGCATCGAGCTGGACAAGTGGCAGAAGGTCACCGCCGACCGCATGACGCTGCTCCACTCCGTCGAGAAGCGCGTCGACGCCGACATCATCGGCAACGTGAAGGACGAGCGCACCACGAACATCTGGTGGGCCGTGGGCGAGCTGCTGATCGTGCTCCTCACCCTGGTCGGCGCGCTGTTCATCGCGCTCCGTCTCGGCCGCGTGATGATCCGGCGCCTGCACAACCTCCGCAACGTCGCCCACGAGGTCGCCCACGAGCGGCTGCCACAGGTGATGCGGACCCTCGCGGAGCCGGGCGCCGTCTCCGGGTCCACCCCGGACGAGATAGCCGAGCAGGCGGGCAAGCCCCTCGAATCGCTGGGCCAGGACGAGATCGGCGAGGTCGGTGAGGCGTTCAACGCCGTGCACTACGCGGCCGTACGGCTCGCCGCCGAACAGGCCGAGGCGCACGTACGGTTCGCCGAGACGCTCGTCGGCGTCGCCCGCCGAGGCGCGCAGCTGACCTCGGTCATGACCTCCGAACTCAGCACCGTGCAGCGCGAGGAGCTGGACCCGGAGCGGATGGAGGTCCTGTTCGCCCTGGACCACCTCGCCATCCGCATGGAGCGGAACGCCAACAACCTGCTCGTACTGGGCGGTTACGGCCGCGGCCGGGTCCGTACGGCCGACGCGCCCTGCACCTCCGTCATCTACGCGGCGGCCCAGCAGATCGAGCGCTTCGGCCGGGTCAGCCTCGGCCACGTCGACCCGAGCATCGGCGTCGCCGCGCGCGTCGTCGACGACGTCGCGCACCTCCTCGCGGAACTCCTCGACAACGCCACCCGCTTCTCGCCCCCCGAGACGCAGGTCGGCGTCGCCGCCTGGCACCTGTGGGACCGGGCCGTCGTGCAGATCGTCGACGAGGGCGTCGGCATGAGCGACGAGCGCCGCGACGAGCTGAACAAGAAGCTCGCGGAGCCGCAGACGGACGTCGGCGGTGTCCGCTCCATGGGTCTCCAGGTGGCGGCCCGGCTCGCCGCCCGCCACGGCATCGTGGTGGAGATGCGCGCCTCGTCCGGTCCGGGCACCATCGTCGAGGTCACGCTGCCGAGCAGCGCCCTCGCGACGCTGCCCAAGGACGACCTGCCGCTGCCCCCCGACGTACCGCGCGCGGTCACCCCGTCCGGTGTCGACAAGGCCGCGCAGCCGCAGCGTCCCACGCCGCCCGGCGACCCCGTACCCCCCGGGGGCGGCCGTCGTGCGGTCGCGCCGCCCGAGCCGCCCTCGCCCTCCGCGGGCACCCCGATGCGGCTCCGCGGACGCGGCACCGACGACCGGGTCGTCACGCAGAACGGCCACGACGGCCGCCGCTCCGCGTCCGCCAAGGGGGCCGCTCGGCCCGCGCCGGTGGACGAGGGTTCCGGGGCCAGCGAGCACGGTACGGAGCGGCGCGCGCCGAGTTGGGCCGCGCAGCCCCCGCCGGAGCCGCGCGTGGCCGGGATCAGCGCCGCGGGCCTGCCGGTCCGTCAGCGCCGCGGTGCCGGTGGTGCGGCCGGGGCCGACACCACGGAACACCGTCCCGGACCGAAGGCGAAGAAGGCGCCGAAGCGCCGTGACTCGCGGCAGGTCTCCGACGTGCTCGCCGCGTACGCCCAGGGCATCAACAGGAGCACCGGTAAGAGCGGTGGCCCCTCCTCCACAGCAACGACCGGACCCGCCGACGACAAGACACAACGGAGCACGTGATGAGCACCCCACCGTCCGCCGGTTCGCTGAGCTGGCTGCTGAGCGACTTCGCCCGACGCATGCCCGAGGTCACCCAGGTGATCGCGGTTTCCGTCGACGGCCTGGCACTGGCCTACGCGGGCATGGACCAGGACGACGCCGACCGCCTCGCGGCCATCGCGTCCGGTGTCGTCAACCTGCTGTCGGGTGCCGCCCAGTTGATCGAGGCCGACCCGGTGGAGCACAGCCTCACCGCCATGGAGGGCGGCTACCTGTTCTCCATGGCGGTCTCCAGCGGCGCGTCCCTGATCGTGGCCACGACGCGGGACGCGGACATCGGAGAGGTCAGCTACATGATGGCCGAGCTGATCAACCAGGTCGGTGACGCCCTGTCCCCGCAGAACCGCGACGCCGGCTCGCCGTTCGCCTCGCGTCCCCTCTAGACCGCGGCCGTACCCCGAGCCGCGTCCGGCCTCATGACCCGAGGCCCTGACAACCCCCCATATCGGTCGAAGCCCCCCGCACTGAGTATCCCACCAGGCAAGCCGCCACCCCGTTGGAGACCCCCGTGACTGAGAGCATACACACCGATCGTTTCCGTAAGCACCGGAGAAGGCGGGCGGTGGGAGCCGCGGCCGTCACCCTGGCCATGACCGCTGCCGCCGGGTGCGGCGGCGACAGCGACTCGGGCAGCGGCGACACCATCAAGGTCGGCCTGCTGGCCTCGCTCTCGGGCACGTACAAGCCGGTCGGCACCGAGCTGCGCAGCGGCTTCGAGCTGTATCTCGACACGCACGACAACAAGTTGGGCGGCAAGAAGGTCGAGTTCTCCGTCGGTGACGAGGGCGACGGCCCGCCCACCGCGGTGCCCGCCGCGACGAAGCTCATCAAGAAGGACAAGGTCGACGTCCTCACCGGCATCGTCGCCAACGGCTCGTACAACGCCGTCCTGCCGCTCGTCGAGAAGGCCAAGATCCCCCTGGTCTCCTCCAACGGCCGCCCCGAGGTGAAGAACGTCGACCGCCTCTGGCACACCGCGTTCCTCTCCGACGAGCCGGGCGCCGCCATCGCCGAGTACGTCAAGGACGAGGTCAACGGCCCGGTCTACGCGATCGGCCCCGACTACCAGGGCGGCTACGACGAACTCGGCGGCTTCACCGACGCGTTCAAGAAGGCGGGCGGCAAGCTGGCCAACCCGGGCGGCGAGACCAAGTGGACGCCGTTCCCGAAGACGACCAACTTCATGCCGTACTTCGCGGACATCGCCCAGTCCGACGCCAAGGCCGTGTACTCCTTCTACGCGGGCAAGGCGGCGATCGACTTCGTCAAGCAGTACGCCCAGTCCGACGCCGCGGACCTGCCGCTCTACACCGCGTTCGTCACGGAGGGCAGCGTGCTGCCCGCGCAGGGCAAGGCCGCCGAGGACATCTACTCGGTGCTGAACTACTCGGCGGACCTCGACAACGAGGCCAACCGTAAGTTCGTCGCGGACTGGTCCGCCAAGCACGACGCCCCGCCCACCACGTACGCGATGGCGTCGTACGACGCGGCCTCCGTCCTCGACAAGGCGATCGCCGCCGCCGACGACAAGGGCGAGGTGAACTCCGAGACGATCAACGACGCCATCGGGCGCCTCGGCAAGATCGAGAGCCCGCGCGGCTCCTGGGAGTTCGGCAAGACGCACTCGCCGGTCCAGAAGTGGTACCTGCGCCAGGTCCGGCCGGACGGCAAGCAGCTGGCCAACGTGATGGTGCAGGACCTGGCCACGGTCGGCGACTGACACATGGGTGCGTTCGACGCCCAGCTGGTGCCCGCGATCGACGGCGTGGCCTACGGGCTGTTGCTCTTCGTCGTCGCCGCGGGCCTCAGCCTCGCCTTCGGCACCGCGGGCGTGCTCAACCTCGCGCACGGCGCGCTGTACGCGATCGGCGCCTACCTCGGCGCCGACCTGAGCGACGGCACCTGGGGCGGGCTCGTCCTGGGCCTGCTCGCGGGCACGTCGGCGGCGGCCGCCGCCGGGGCACTGCTGTCGGTGGCGACCGCGCCACTGTCCCGACGCGGGCATCTGGCGCAGGCGCTGCTGACGTTCGGGCTGGCGCTCGCGACGGGCGACCTGCTGGTGGCGTACTTCGGCGCGGACGAGCTGCCCGTACGCATCCCCGGCGCGCTCGACGCGTCGGTGGACCTCTTCGGGCACCGCTACCCCGCGTACCGGCTGACGTTCATCGGCATGGCCGTGCTCCTGGCCGCCGTCGGCACCTGGGTGCTCACCCGCACCCGGGCCGGCGCGGCCGTGCGGGCCGCCGCCGACGACCCCGAGATGCTCGCCGCCGGGGGCGTCAACCCCCGCGCCGTGCACGCCGGGGTGCTGGCCGCGGCCGGTGCCCTGGCCGGGGCGGCCGGGGTGCTGGGCGCGCCCATCATCGGGCCGGGCCCGGGGACCGCCGACAACGTGCTGATGCTGTCGCTCGTGGTCGTCGTCCTCGGCGGGCTCCGCTCGCTGTGGGGCATCCTGCTGGCGGCCGTCGCCGTCGGCGAGGTGCAGACGCTGGGCGTGTCGATCGCACCCGACTGGGCGCCGTACCTGCTGTTCGCCTCCATGGCGGCGGTGCTCGTGCTCCGGCCGGGCGCCGCCCTGGAGGCGGGCCACGGCGGCCCCGACACCGGCGGTTCCGGCGGTGGCCCGCTCGGCCGCCTGCGCCGCCTGGCGCGACGCGGCGACGCCGCGGCGGGTCACGCCGTGAAGACGAACGGCCCGCCGCGGCCGTCCCGTCCACCCGCCGCGCGCGCGGCGGCGCTGCTGGCGCCGCTGCCGTCGCCGGTACGGGACGGGGTGCGCGCCGTGGCGCCGCTCGCGGTGTTCTTCCTGCCGCTGGTGTTCGCGCCCGTGGTGCTCGACGCGTACGCCGTCTCCCTGGTGTCGTACGCGCTGGCGCTCGGTCTCGTCGCCGTCAGCGTCACCGTGCTGACCGGCTACGCGGGTCTGCCGACGCTCGGTCAGACCGCGCCGTTCGCGGTCGGCGCGTACACCACGGCGCTCCTCGCGGACGAGGGCTGGACCGTCGGCCCCGTCCAACTCGCCGCCGCGGCCGGTGCGTCGGCGCTCTTCGCCCTGGTGACGGGCCCCGCCGTGATCCGCGCGCGCGGCACCACGGTGCTGATGATCACGGTCGCGGTCGGGGAGCTGACCGGCACCGTCATCCAGCAGACGAAGTCCGTGACGGGCGGTACGGACGGCCTCTACGGCTTCGACTCGACGGAACCGTTCTGGGGCGGCGCCCCGCTGGACGACGAGTTCGCCGTCTACGGCTACGCCCTGGCCGTCGCGGCCCTCGCCGTCACCGTGACCGTCCTCGTCCTGCGCTCCTCCGCCGGTCGGCTGCTCACCGGCAGCCGGGGCGCGGAGGCCCGGATGCGCGCCTCCGGCCACCCCGTCGCCCGCTACCTGCTGCTGGCCTACGTCGGCGCCGCCGCGCTCGCCGGGCTCGGCGGCTCGCTGCTGGTGAGCGTCCAGCAATACGTGTCGCCCGCCGACGCGGGCTTCGAGATCGCCGCGCTCGCCCTGCTGGCCGCCGTCATCGGCGGGACGACGTCGGTCCTCGGCACGCTGCTCGGCGTCGGGCTGATCGTCTGGACCCGCGACTGGCTGTCCGGGGTGTGGCCGGGACACGGACCGCTGCTGCTCGGCGTCCTGTTCATCCTCACCGTCTACCTGCTGCCGCGCGGCCTGGCCGGTCTCTGGCCGTCCGGCGTCGGCGGCCACGACGACGGCCCGGACGGCGGCGAGGCACCGCCCGGCGGCACGGCGGGCGGCACCGACCCGTACCGCGACCGGGGCTCCGGCTGGACCGGCGCCGCCAGCGCCCGTACGCCCGCCGGAGCCGACCGGGCCGCCACGCCCGTACCCGGCCGCCGCGCCGACGAGGCCCAGGAGGCCGCACCGTGACGCCCACGCCGCCCGCCGCCGCACCGGGCGCCGCCCCGACCGCCCCGCCGGGGCCGGGCGGCGGGCGCCCGGTGCTCGAACTCACCGGCCTCACCCGGCGCTACGGCAGCCTCACCGCCCTCGACGGCGTCGGCCTGCGCCTCGCGCCCGGCGCCCGGCACGCCGTCATCGGCCCGAACGGCGCGGGCAAGACCACCCTGCTCAACCTCATCGCGGGCACCGAGCGGCCCAGCGAGGGCAGCGTCGTCCTGGACGGCCGCGACCTGAGCCGTACGGCACCGGCCCGGCGCGCGCGGCGCGGCATCGCCCGCAGCTTCCAACAGCCGTCCGTCATCGCCGAACTGACCGTCCTGGACAACCTGGTGCTCGCCGGATGGCGGCACCGCCCGGCCGGGCACGCGGGCCCGCGCGGGCTGTTCGGCGCGGGCCGCCGCAGGCGGCGCGAGGAGACCGCCCGCGCCGGGCTGGCCGCCGTCGGGCTGGCGGGGTACGCGGCCCGGCGCGCGTCCGAACTCTCCCACGGGCAGCGGCGGTTGCTCGATCTCGCCGCCGCGCTCGCCACCTCGCCCCGGGTGCTGCTGCTCGACGAGCCCGCCGCCGGACTCACCGACCGGGACGTGGACCGGCTGCTGGGGGTGCTCGGCGCGCTCCCCGACGACGTCGCGATGCTGCTGGTCGAGCACCACACCGAGGTCGTCGCGGAGCTGGCCGACACCGTCACCGTCCTCGTGGACGGGCGGGAGCTGGTCGCCGGTCCGGTGCGTACGGCGCTCGACCACCCCGCCGTCCGCGACGCGTACCTCGGCACCGGAACCGGCGCGGACGGGGACGGCCGTACGGGCCCGGGTGCCGACACGGTCACCGCCCCCGGCCACGGGGGCACCCCGTGATGCCGCCGACGGACCGCGCGACGCGACCCGCCCGAGAGGACGTCCACCCGATGCTCCAACTCACCGGCCTCACCGCCGGATACGACGGCGGCACCGTCCTGCACGGACTCGACCTCGCCGTCCCGGCGGGCAGCGTCCACGCCGTCGTCGGGCACAACGGCGCGGGCAAGAGCACCCTCGTGCACACCGTCGCCGGACTGCTGCGGCCCGGAGCGGGCTCCGTACGCGTCGGCGGCACCGAGGTCGCGGGCCGCGCCGCGCACCACGTGGCGCGCGCGGGCGTCGGCCTCGTACCGCAGGGCCGCCGCGTCTTCGCCGGGCTCACCGTCGAGGAGCACCTGCGCCTCGCGCACCGACCGCCGCCCGCCGGGCGCGCGGGCCGCCCCTGGACGCCCGGCCGCGTGCTGGAACTCCTCCCACGGCTGGCCGAACGCCGCACCAACCGCGGCGCCGACCTCTCCGGCGGCGAACAGCAGATGCTCGCCCTGGCCCGCGCCCTGCTCGGCACACCGCGCGTGCTGCTGCTGGACGAGCCGACGGAGGGACTGGCGCCCGTACTGGTGCGCCAGATCCACGAGTTGATCGGCACCCTCGCCGACGACGGCATCGCGGTCCTGCTGGTCTCACCGAGCCCGGCGCTGGCCGCGAGCTGCGCCGCCGACGTCACCGTGCTGACCTCCGGCCGGGTCACCGCCCGCCTCGACGGGGACGCCGTACGCGCCGACCCGTCCGGCCTGCACGACGCCCTGGCGCTGGCGCCCGCACGCGCGCCGTCCGGTGCCCGCTGAGGCCCGTACGGGCGCAGCTGGTCCCCGTACGGTCCGGGTACGGATCACCTTTCCATCGACAATCGCAGATCACCGGGCCCGTACGGGCACCGGACCAGAGGAGTGGACTTCATGAGCGGAGGCAGCGTCGCCGTCATCGGCGGCAGCATCGCGGGTTGTGCGACGGCCATCGCGGCCGCCCGCGGGGGCGCGGACCGGATCACCGTCTTCGAGCGCGAGGGCGGCAGACTCCGGGAGAGCGGCGTCGGCCTCGGCATGCACAACGACCGGTACGCGGAGCTGGAGGCCGCCGGTTACGTGCACGCCTCCACCCCGTGGACCGAACTGAACCGCCGCGTCTGGACCTCGCGCGAGGGCGACGCGGAGCGCGGCCACGAGATCGGCGTCCAGCCGTTCCCGTTCCGCGGCTACGGCTGGGGCGACATCTGGAACGACCTGCGCGCCCGCGTCCCGGAGACCGTCGACTACCGTTCCGACGCGACCGTCACCACCCTGGAGCCCGACGCCGACGGCGTCACCGTGGTGCTGAAGGACGGCGCCCGCGAGCGGTTCGACGTGGTGATCGGCGCGGACGGCTACCGCTCGGTCGTACGGGAGACCATGTTCCCCGGCCTGAAGCCCGGTTACGCGGGCTACCTCGGCTGGCGCGGCACCTCGCCGCTGCCGCTCGACGAGGGTGTGGCCGAGCAGTCCGAGGCGCAGACCGTCGGCTTCCCCGGCGGGCACTGCATGATCTACCCGATCCCGGACGGCCAGGGCGGCCTGCGCACCAACTGGATCCTCTACACCATCCCGCCCGGCCAGGACCCGGCCGCCGCCCCCGCGCCCCCGGAGCGCACCCCCGAGCTGATGAAGCACCTCCAGGCGCTCGTCACCGACCACTTCCCGCCGTACTGGGCCGAGCGCGTGCTCCGCACCCCCGCGGAGAAGACCCTCATGCAGCCCATCTACGACCTGGAGGTCCCGCGCTACGCCACCGGCCGCATGCTGCTCGCGGGCGACGCCGCCACCGTCGCCCGCCCCCACACGGGCGGCGGCGCGGTGAAGGCCATCCAGGACGCGCTGGTGCTGGAACGGGCGTGGGAGAAGGGCGGCGACTGGGACGCGGTCCTCGGCGCGTACGACGCGGACCGTACGGCCGTCGGCGCCGCCATGGTCGAGCTGGGGCGGCGCCTGGGCCGGGCGCAGGTGGACGACACCCCCGACTGGTCCGCCATGGACCAGGGCGGGTTCGACGCCTGGTGGCAGGGCCAGCACCAGGGCTCGGACCGCAAGAGCGGCTTCGGTGGCCACGCCCTGAAGCGCGACTGACGCCCGCACGGCGCGCGCCCGCCCCCGTACGCGGGGGGCGGGCGCGCGCCGACGGCTCACGCGCGCCGTGCGAACGGCCCTACGCGCATTGGCCGTTGCAGTCGTAGGCGTAGAGCGACCCGCAGTCCTCCTCGACGATCGTGCAGCCGCCACGGTGACAAGAACCGGTGGAGCAGTAGTCGCTCTCGGTGGCGCAGAAGCAGTACGCGGGCGGACCGGCCGCCGTGTCAGGGGGCCCGAGCCGCGCGAGCAGCGCCCCCGTCTCCTCCTTCCCGAAGGCCGCCTCGGCCGACTCCTCCAGCCGCTTCAGGCGCGCGGACGGCGTACCCCCGCCCGAGACGAAGTGCCGGGGGATCATCTCCACGGCCTCGTCGAGCACGGCGGTCTGCTCCCGCGACAGGTCCGGGTGCGTCTCCCGGTACCGGCGCACCTGCTCCATCCACAACCGGGCCCGCTCCTGCGGGGGCTTGGCGCGCAGGATCGCCTTGCGGTAGGGCTCCGAGTACCGGACGACGTCGTCGTACCCGGCCGGGAGGCGGTCCTTGTTCGCCGCCACCCACGCCCTGGCGCGGGACGTCTCCGACTGCGCGAACGCCGGGGTCTGCCCGGCGAGCGTGAGACCCGCCGCGACGCCGACGCCTCCGGCGAGTTGGAGGAACCGCTTCCGCCCGAGCCCGGACCCCGTGGCCCGGTCCTCCGCCGCGCCCTCCGCGCCCGTCCTGGTCGCCTCCTCCCGGAGCCTTCCGAGCGCGCGCAGCACCCGTACCGTCGTACGGAACCCCAGCCTCCCGGCGAGCCTCGGTGCCATCGACGGGCCGGTCCAGGCCCGTACGTCCTCCCCACGGACGCGCAGCAGGGTCGGCTCCCAGGCGGGGTCGTCGCCCAAGGCGCGCCGCCGCCACCGTTCGACCTCGTCGCCCGCCAGTGGGACCACCTCGAGCTTCTGCCCACTCGCCTCGGCCACCGCCTCCGAGATGGCCGTGCACCTGCCGCACGAGCCGTCGAAGGCGAGCAGCCACCTCTCGTTCTTCCCCCGGTTCGACACGTTTCCCCCTGTTCGTCGTGTGGTGCCGGTTGGTCGGTCCGGACACAGGATGGGCGGAGGGGCGGCGGGCCCCGGAAGGGCAGTTCAAGCCAACGGGCCGCGCGTACGCCGATCGGTGCGCGAACTCCTCGTTCCGCCCGTTTCCGTCACGAAGGGAAGGGGGAAGTCCGACCCTCCCGTGGCTGCCGGTGGGGGAGCGCCGGGTGCGTCGCGTGAACGTGGCGCGGCGGTGGAGGCGGGTGCGGCGGGTTCGGCCGCGTGAGGGAGCGGCGTCTTCGGTACCTCGCCGCCCCGGCGTCGCGTCGTGCGGGGAGGTGAGAGGCGGACACAAAGTTGTTGGTCGGATGGCAAGTAAGTTGCCCGTGCGGGTCCCCGGTTGGTAGCTTCGCCGCGTGGAACGACGTACCCAGTCCGAGCGGCGCGCCGAGTCGCGCGAACGCCTCGTCAACGCCGCCATCCGGCTCCTGGCCGAGCACGGCTACGCGCACACCTCGCTCGCCCGCATCGGCGGCGCGGCGGGGCTGAGCCGTGGGCTGGTCAGCCACCACTTCGGCTCCAAGGAAGCCTGTATGCGGGCCGTGGTGGAGGAGTGCCGCACCTGGACGCACGCCCGTATCGAGGACGTCGGCGGCCACGGCGTGGACGCCCTGGACGCCGTCCTCGACGTCTACTTCGACGGGGTCCGCCAGGGCGACACCGGCCTCCGCGCGATGTCCGTCATCCTCGTCGAAGCCCTGACCGCGACCCCGGGCCTGCGCCCGGTCGTGGCCGAGACCAACGCCGAGACACGGCGGTTCATCGCGGCCCGCGTCGCCGAGATGCTGGGCCAGGACCCGCCGGAGCCGGACGGCAGCCCGGAGGTGTGGGCGCTGGCGACCCTGGTGCAGGGCCTCCTGCGCGGCGTCTCGCTCCAGTGGATGGCGGATCCGGAGAACGTCGACCTCCCGGCCGCCGTCGCCACGGCGAAGACCGTCATCCGCGCGGCGGTCGCGGCGTACGGCGACCCGGCCCGCGCCGTGGCGGCGGGGTAGGCGGTGACCGGGACGTGGTGAACGAGGAGGCGCCGACGCGCCGTTCGGACGCGCGGCGCAACCGGGAACGCATCCTGGCCGCCGCGACGGTTGAGCTGACCCGCGACGCCGACGTGCCGCTGAGCACCATCCGGCGGTGCGCGGGCGTCGGACAGGCCACCTTCTACCGGAACTTCCCCGACCGGGACTCCCTCGTACTGGAGATCCACCGCCACGAGATGCGGCACCTCGCGGACGCCGCCCCGCGCCTCCTGCGGGCCTGGCCGCCGGACCGGGCGCTACGGAAGTGGCTGGACGAACTGGCCCGCTTCGCCATGGCCAAGGCCGGGCTCGCGGAGGCGCTGCGCAAGGCGACGTGCACCCCCTGCCCGCCGGGCGGCCCGGCGCAGGCCCCGATCGCCGAGGCCGTCGAACTGCTGCTGCGCGCCAACGAGCGGGCGGGCACGGTACGTTCCGGGGTCACGGCCGAGGACTTCTTCCTCGTCACGGCCGGTCTCTGGCAGATCGACCCGACCGCCGACGACCGCGCCGCCCGTACGGCGCGCTTGCTCGACCTCGTCATGGACGGCGTCCGTACTCGCCCCGGCGACTGACCGGCACGAGCCCGCCGTCCCGTACGGCCCGGCGCTGGCGCGTCAGCCCAGCGCGCCGCCGCGTACGGCGGCGAGCCAGGCGGGGAACCCGTCGAGCAGCCGGTCGTACAGCTCCGCGTCCGTCACCGCGCGCGGGTCGCGCCCTGCGTGGAAGAAACCGGCGTTGTCCACCACGCGCCTTGCGGGGACGGCGAGTTCGTCGAGTCGGCGGAGGAAGGCGAAGTCGTTCGCGTCGGGGTCCCCGAAGCCGACGAACTGCCAGAACAGCGGCAGTCGGGCCGCCCGGCACAGATAGCGTTCGGCAGCCGTCCTGCTGCTGGGCCCGCCGTCGGTCTGGAAGACGACGAGCGCGGGTGCGCGGCTGCCGGAGGCGAGGTGGTGGTCGATGACGGCGTCCATCGCCCAGTGGGTGTGCGTACGGCCCATGTGGCCGAGAGAGTCGTGCAGCCGCGCGACCCGGCCCTCGTAGGCGCTGAGGGAGATCTCCGCGATGCCGTCCACGTCGGTGGAGAAGAAGATCAGCGGCACCACACCGTCGTCGTCGAGGTGCGCGGCGAGTCCGAGGATACGTTCGGCCAGGTGCTGGACGGTGCCGTCGCGGTAGTACGGGCGCATCGAACCGGAGCGGTCCAGCACCAGGTAGACGGCGGCGCGCACACCCTCCAGGGCGTTCTCGCGGAGGCTGTCTCCCGCCTTCTTGTAGAGGCTGACGAGCGCGGGCGCCGTCGCCTCCACCTTGGACAGGCTGATCGCGGACTTCAACTGCCCTGCCTTCCCGGCCCGTTGCCGGACCGACGTGGCGTGCGCTTTCGGGGCCGGCTCGAATGGCTCAGGAAAGACGACTCTCCTGCGCGTCTTGCTGAGGCCGAACGGAATCGCGTGCGGACTGGGATGAGGTGTGCTGCTCCGCCCCTCGCTTACCGGGCACCGCTGCGGTCACTCGTGCGGCGACTACCTGTCACGCCGTGAAGCCAGGCACGTGGAAGGGTACGACGGTTACTGGCCCGGCGCCGTACGCGTGATCTGCTCACCCGCCTTCGGCGGGTGTAGCCGAGGTCAGCCCTCGGTCGCGGTGCGGAGGAACGTGCCCCAGGCGGTGGGCGTGAAGGTGAGGCGGGGGCCGGTGGTGTGTTTGGAGTCGCGTACCAGGATGGAGCCCGGGACAGCTGCGATCTCGACACAGGCGGCGTCTTCAAAGTCGCTGTGGGTGCTCTTGGTCCACTCCAGGACAGTGTCGGCGAGGAAGGTGTCCCAGGCGGTCGCGTCGAAGGTGAGGCGGGGTCCGGCCTTGTCCTTGGAGTCGCGTACCAGGATGGAGTCCGGGACGGCGGCGATTTCGACGCAGCTGGCGCCTTCGTTGGTGCTGTAGGTGCTCTTGGTCCAGTGGAGGGTGTCGTCGGTGGTGCGCGTGATGCTCATGTCTCTCCCGTGGGTTGAGGGATGACGAACAGCCGCGTGGCCGGGGCGGGTTCGCCTCGGCCACGGGGTGGAGCGTGGTTCAGCGACCGGTGGCGCGGGTGATGAAGGTTTCCCAGACGCCCGTGCCGAAGGTGAGGCGGGGGCCGGTGGTGTGCTTGGAGTCGCGTACGCGGACGGTGCCGGGGGTCGTCGCGATCTCGACGCAGTTCGGACCCTCGTTGGAGCTGTGGGTGCTCTTGGTCCACTCCAGGACGGTGTCGGTGAGGAACGTGTCCCAGGTGGCCGTGTCGAAGGTGAGGCGGGGTCCGGCCTTGTCCTTGGAGTCGCGGACCAGGATGGAGTCCGGGGCCGCTGCGATCTCGACGCAGGCGGCGTCTGCACGGTCGCTGTAGGTGCTTTTGGTCCAGTGGAGGGTGTCGTCGGTGGTGCGCGTGATGCTCATGTCTCTCCCGTGGGTTGAGGGATGACGAACAGCCGCGTGGCCGGGGTGTGTTGGCCCCGGCCACGGGATGGAGCCTGGTTCAGCGACCGGTGGTGCGGGTGATGAAGGCTTCCCAGACGCCCGTGTCGAAGGTGAGGCGGGGGCCGGTCGCGCGCTTGGAGTCGCGGACCAGGATCGAGTCCGGGATGGCGGCGATCTCGACGCAGTCCGCGCCTTCGTTGGTGCTGTAGCTGCTCTTGGTCCACTCCAGGGTGGAACCGTCCCCAGCTGTGGGCTTGATGCTCATGTCTCTCCCAGCACTTGCTCGATGAAGGACCGCGACTCCCGTGGCGTGAGAGCCTGTGATCGGATGATTCCATACTGGCTTTCCAGGACCCGGGCGGATTTCGGGTCCGTGATCACCTTGCTGTAGATCAGCGCTTCGACGCGTCCCACTGTGCTTCCGTCGTCCATCTTCAGAATCCGGAACGCTCCGGCGAGCCCGGCGTGCTCTTCGCGGGCTGTCGGCATCACCTGGATGTCTACATGACGCAACCGACTGACCTCCAACAACCGTTCGAGTTGTCGTCGCATCACCATTGTGCCGCCGAGGGGCCGCCGTAGCGTCACCTCATCTTGGACAAAGGTGAGGGTGGGCTGCGGTTTGTGGTCGAAGATGTCCTGACGTGACAACCTTGCCCCTACGAAGCGGTCGATCTCGTCTTCTGTGTACGCCGGACGCCGGTTCATGTACAGGGCCCGCGCGTACTCCTCGGTCTGGAGCAGGCCGTGGATGACGGCGTTCGCGTACGCGCCCAACTCCACCGCGTCCGCCTCCAGTTTGGCCAAATCGCGGACCTTCTTCGGGTAGCGCGCCTCCGCCACGTCCTTCTTCAGCGCGGTCAGCGTCCCGCCCGTGTCCAGCGCCCGGTCGGTCGCCTCCAGGAACTCCGGTTGTGGGGCGCGGCGTCCGCGTTCCACGGAGGAGACCAGTTCGGCGCCGTAGCCGATGGCCGCGCCGAGTTCGGCCTGGGTGAGCCCCGCCCGTTCGCGGCACGCCTTGACCACGTGGCCCACCGCCCGTAGCACCGCCGCTGATTCGTCCTCCTCCTCGGACAGGCCGACCGCCTGCCCCGTGCTGTCCGCCGCCGCTGCCTGGTCCGTACGCGTACCGGAGACACCCATGCCGTCCATCCTCTCGCCCGTGCCGTCGACTCCGCGGGTGCTGCCCGTGACCAACTCGCCCGCCGCGCGCAGGGTTACCCAGGCGGGGTCGTACACATCGGAGTCGGGCCCGTACAAGAAGGGCGCGTACGGGTGGAAGCGCTGTTCACGCCGAACACGCGCGACCACGCTGGGTCACATGAACGACGCCATCTCGCCACCCGCCGACCGCACCGTTCCGCCCATGGGGCCCGTCCTTCCCGCCCAAGTCGGCGTGATCGAACGCCACATGACGTTCCAACTGTCCGCGACCCGGCGCGGCGCGCGGCTCGCCCGGCTGCTGGCGGTGCAGCAACTCGACGTGTGGGGCTGGCCGTACGGGTCGGACGCCTCGTGCGCGCTCGCGCAGGTCGTGGCGGAGCTGGCGTCCAACGCGGTGCTGCACGGGCGCGTACCCGGGCGGGACTTCCGGATGCGGCTGACACTCGCCCCCGTGTTCACCCTCCGTGTCGAACTGCTCGACGCCCGCGTGGGGGTGGCGCCTTGGCCGGATGCCGTACGTGCCGCCGCCGCCGGAACGTCGGAACGGTCCGACGCGGCGGACGTACCCGAGAACGGCCGAGGGCTGACGCTCGTCGCTGCCCTGGCGGACCGGTGGGGCGTCGTACGGCATCCGCACCCGTGCAAGACCGTGTGGGCGGAGTGGGACCTCGGCCGACGCTGAGCCGTACGGGCGCGGCCCCGGCCCCCGGCCCCGGCCTCCGGCGCGTCCCCGCCCGCCGTCGCGCGTACGTGCCCGCTTCCGCCCGTTCCTCGCGCCAAGTCACCGTCGGGACAAGGGAAACCGCGACGCGTGACGGTGCGTCTAAAGTTGCTGTACTCATCAACAACTCCAGGGGGGCGGATGCGCGACGACGGTACGGCCGGCAGTGGTCCGGACGACGGGCGGGAGACGGTGATCGCGGGCCGTTACAGACTGCTGCGCCAGCTGGGGCGCGGTGGGATGGGCGTGGTCTGGGAGGCGCTGGACACCAGCCTCGACCGGAAGGTGGCGGTCAAGGGGCTGCTGTACCCGGGTGCGGCGGGGCCCGAGGCGCAGGCGAACTGGGTGAGCCGGGCGCGGCGCGAGGCGCAGGCCATCGCCCGGATCGGGCACCAGAACGTGGTCGCCGTCCACGACGTGATCGAGGCGGGCAACCAGGTCTGGATCGTCATGGAGCTGCTCAACTCCCGTTCCCTGGCAGACCTGTTGCGCGAACAGCAGCAGCTCTCCGTACCGCACGCGGCACGCATCGGGCTCCAGGTGCTGCGCGGGCTGGCGGCGGTGCACGAGTCGGGGGTGCTGCACCGCGACGTCAAGCCCCACAACATCCTCTTCCGGCCCGACGGGCGCGCGCTGCTGATGGACTTCGGCATCGCCACGTTCGAGGGCGCCGCACAGGTCACGCGGTCGCACGAGATCATCGGCACGCCGCAGTACCTCGCGCCGGAACTGCTCGGCCACACGCCCGCCGGTCCCCGTACGGCGTCCGCCGCGTCGGACCTGTGGGCGCTGGGCGTCACGCTGTACGAGATGGTGGAGGGCAGGCGCCCGTTCGACGGCGCCACCAGCTACGAGATCTTCATCGCCGTGTGCGAGTCCCCGGCGCCGCCCATGCGGTACGCGGGTCCGCTGGCCGAACTCGTCGAGGCGCTGCTGAGGAAGGATCCCGGTCAGCGTCCGGACGCCGCCGAGGCGGACCGCATGCTGCTGGCGGTCACGGGCGAGTCGGCCGGGCTGGACGGCGCGGCGGCGCGTCCGGCGGCACCCGCCGCGCCCGCGCCCGTACCCCCGCCCGTGCCCGCCGCGCCCGTCTGGCCGGAGCCGGAGCAGGCGGGGGCCGCGCAGCCGGAGCCGCCCACCCCGCCGACGACCCCGCCCGAGCCCACGCCGGGACCGGCGCCCACCCCGGAGCCGACGCCCGAACCGGCGGCCGCCGAGCCGACGCCCGCCCCCGCCCCCGTACCCACGCCGACACCCGCGCCCGCGCCCGGGTCGTCCGCCCCCGGGTCGCCCGCGCACGCGCGGCGGCGCGGGGTGAAGGCCACGGCGGTGGTGGTCGTCGCGGCGGTGCTCGCGGGCGCCGGATGGTTCGCCTGGGCGCAGCGCGACGACACCACGGAGGCCGCCGGTTCGGACGGCAGGGGAGCGGCGGAGACCCGTTTCGTCGACGACCACCCCGTGCTGCGGGTCGGCGTCAAGGAGGACCAGCCCGGCCTCAGCGTGAAGTCCGGTGACGAGTACGTCGGCTTCGAGCCCGACCTCGCCCGGGAGATCGCCCGCGAACTGGGCTACTCCCCGGACCAGGTGGTGTTCAGCCCCGTCACCTCGGGCAACCGCAGCGACCGGCTCGGCTCCCGGGTCGACCTCGTGCTGGCCTCGTACAGCATCAGCGAGGAGCGCGAGAAAACGGAGCAAGTGCGTTTCGCCGGGCCGTACTTCGAGGCGCTGCCGGGACTGCTGGTGCGCAAGAACCGCAAGTACGAGGATCTCGGCGACTTCCAGGACGACCGGACCGCGACGGTCTGCACCGCGCGCAACTCCGTCTACGTACCGTGGCTGAAGGAGCAGGGCCTCGGCGACCGGATGGACCTGCGCGGCGGCTACGACGACTGCGTCACGGAGCTGCTGGACCCCGAGTCCGACGTGTACGGGGTGGCCACCGACGACGTCATCGTCGCCGGACTCGCGGACAAGTACTCCGCGAAGACCAAGGCGTTGAAGGGCCTCGGCGGCCTGGAGTCGTACGGCGCGGCGACCGCCGACGAGGAGCCGGGGCTGCACCGCGAGGTGTGCGCGGCCCTGGCGGAGGTGATGGCCAAGTCGGCGGACGGGAAGTCCCGTTGGGGCGAGCTGTACGCCCGCCACCTGGAACCGCTGATGCGGGAGCCCGCCCCCGACGAACCGGACCTCAGCTCCTGCTGAGGCCGCTTGGACGCGCGCCGTACGGGGGCGGGCCGGGGCGGCCCGCCCCCGTACCGGCGATCAGAACTCCTCGTGCGCCACCGGGTCGCCGCCCATCCGCTCCGCCGGGCGGGCCGAGATCCGGGACAGTTCCTCGGCGGTCAGCTCGAAGCCGAAGAGGTCCAGGTTCGCCCGCTGCCGGTCCGTGTCACCGGACTTGGGGATCGGGACGGCGCCCAGCTGCGTGTGCCAGCGCAGCACGGCCTGCGCCGGGGTGACCCCGTGCGCCTCGGCGGCGGCCGTCACCGCCGGGTCGTCCAGCAGGCCGTTCGCGCCCCGGCCGAGCGGGCTCCAACTCTGCGTGACGATGCCCTTGTCGGCGTGGAAGGCGCGCAACTCGTCCTGCGGGAGGGCGGGATGAAGCTCGATCTGGTTCACGGCGGGCAGCTCGCCGGTCTCCTCCTCCAGCCGATCGATGTGCTCGGCGGTGAAGTTGGAGACGCCGATGGAACGGACCAGGCCCTCGTCGCGCAGCCGCAGCATCGCCTTCCACGACTCCACGTAGCGGTCGATGCGGGGGAGCGGCCAGTGGATGAGGTACAGGTCGACGTAGTCCAGCCCCAGGTTCGTACGGGACTCCTCGAACGACGCCAGGGTCTCCGCGTACCCGTGGTGGCGGCCGGGCAGCTTCGTCGTCACGCAGATCTCGCGGCGCGGCACGCCGCTGCGGCGGATGCCGCGGCCGGTGCCGGTCTCGTTGCGGTAGTTGAGGGCCGTGTCGACGAGCCGGTAGCCCGTCTCCAGGGCGCCCGCGACGGCCCGTTCGGCCTCGTCGTCGTCCATCGGCCAGGTGCCGAGCCCCACGGCGGGGAGCGTCCAGGTGTCGTTGAGCGGAAGTACCGGGGCCTGGATCACGGTGGCTGACCTCTCTCGTCGTCGCGTCGCGCGTCCCGCGTACGGAGACGCGCGGGGCCGTACGGGCGGGTACCCGCCGTCCCACCCGCCCATCCTGCCCCGCCGCCGGTCGGCCGTCCCGCAGCGCGGCGGCACGTACGGGGTGTACGGGAGGTGCCGTGGGTGTGGCGGGGGCGGGGAGTCGTGCGGACGGGAACTAACTTGCGCGCGTGTCAGCAAGTATGTGACGCTCGGGGCTCCGGACCACAGGCGCCCCGACCGGGCGCCACCAAGGAGTCAGCATGCCCCCGACCGACCCGCAGGCGACGGCGGAACGCACGCCCGCCGTCTTCGTCCACGGCAACCCCGAGACCACCGCCATCTGGGACCCGCTCCTCGCGGAGCTGGGCCGGGACGACGTCGTACGGCTCTCGCCGCCCGGCTTCGGCAGCCCCCTCCCGCCCGGCTTCGGCTCACGCGTGGAGGACTACCGGCAGTGGCTCGTCGCGGAGTTGGAGGCGATCGGCCGCCCCGTCGACCTCGTGGGACACGACTGGGGCGGCGGCCACGTCGTCAACGTCGCCATGACCCGGCCCGACCTGCTGCACAGCTGGGTCAGCGACGCCCTCGGGGTGTTCCACCCCGACTACGACTGGCACCACCTGGCGCAGGTGTGGCAGACCCCGGGCAAGGGCGAGGAGGCGGTGGCGGAGCAGTTCGGCAGTACCGGAGCCCTCCTGCGCATCCTGCGCGACCGGGGCATCCCCGAGGAGACGGCCCGCCGGGTGGCCGAGGGGCTGGACGCGGACACGGGCCGCGCCGTCCTCGCCCTCTACCGTTCCGCCGCGCAGCCCGTCATGGCCCGCCTGGGGGAGGGCCTGGAGCGCGCGGCGCGTACGCCCGGCCTCGCCGTCGTCGCCACCGCCGACCGGGCGACGGCGACGGAGGAGCAGCGTCGCCGCTCCGCGTCCCGCGCGGGGGCGGCCGTACACGTCCTGGACGGCCTCGGGCACTGGTGGATGGTGGAGGACCCGGGTGCGGGCGCGCGCATGCTGCGGGACTTCTGGGCCACCCTGCCCGCCGCCCCGGACCGCCCCGCCGCCGGGTGACGGTCCCGCCCGGCCGCGCGCGGACGGACGGGGGTCAGGTCTCGCGGAGGGTGGCGGTGAACGAGCGGCCGTACGCGTGACGGGTCGGGAAGCGCAGCAGCGTGCCGCCCGCCACCCGGCGGCAGCGCACGCCCGGATCGGCGGAGACCAGCGTGAGGCGGCGGCCCGCCAGCAGCACCGCGACGCGGTCGCGGCGCGTCGTCGGGTCGGCGGCGGCGACGGTGACGCGGTCTCCGCCGCCTCCGCCCCCACGCCCGCCCGCTTCCCGTACGAGCACCGACGCCGGGCCGTCCAGCCGCAGCCCGGCGACCCGGTGCCCGCCCGCCGCGAAGGAGTTGACGCCCGTCAGCCCCAGCCCGGAGTGGCGTACGGCCTGGAGGCGCGGCGAGTTGGCGAGCACCTCCAGCGGCCCCCGCCCGCCACGCCCGTCCCCGCCGGAGCCCCCGCCCCCGTACGCCCGCAGCGCCGCCTCCGTGGCGTGCGGCACCAGCGCGTACGCGTACGCCGCCGGGCGCGCGCCCGGCTCCTGCCGGAAGTGCGCGTCGAAGACCTGCCGGGTGACGGGGGTGTCCGGGTTGGCGGTACGGACGACGCGGCGGCTGCGCGTCACGGCCTCCAGGGTGACGGTCACGGGCGGGCACGTGCCGAGGCCGGTGGGTGGGGACGTGCGGCCGGTGACCGTACGGGCCGGTGCGGAGCCCAGGAACGCGTACCCGACGGCCGTGCCTCGCGTCGCGTTCGCGTACCGCAGCCAGCGCAGCCGCCCCGTACCCGTACCCGCCCAGTCGTCGCCGTCCGCCGTCGCGCCCGTCAGCTCCAGCCGGTCGCCGGGCGGCGCCGTACGGGCGTCCACGGTCGTCGTCACCGCGCGGCCCGCGAGGTCGCCGACGCCCGCCGCCAGCACCACGATCTCGTCGTCCAGCAGGAACCACGACTTGGTCGCGGTCGCGTTCCGGTACACGGTGAAGTCCTCGGGCAGCAGGGCCCGTTCGGCGTACGCCACGTCGTCGGACTGCACCAACGCCGCCGTCCCGTACGCGCCGAGAACCGCCCCGCCGGAGTGCGCGGCGGTGCCGCGCGGGAAGTACACGTACGTGTTCTGGGACTCGGACGACGCGGTGAAGCCCAGCGGGTGGCCCGGGTTGTCGTAGTACGGCTTCCCGTACAGCTCCGGCACGCTCGACCGCCGCTCCACCGGCGCGGTGACGCCCGCGAGGCGGTACGGCGACACCGTCGCCAGGTGGTCGACGCCGTACGACGCGGACTGGTCCTGCCCCGCCAGGTAGAGGTGGTGGGCGCCGTCGCCCTGGAACCAGGGCAGCAGGTTCTCGCCGCTCATGTACTCGTACCTGCTGATCCGCTCCGAGCTGCGCGCCAGCGCGAACGCGTACCCGGGGCGGCGGTGCACGGTGCGGTCCATGGCGTTGAACGCGGTGCTGCGCGCGGGGGAGTTGAGGTCGGCGGCCGGTACGGAGTCGTCCGCGAGGACGTCGGCGTGACGCACGACGGTCAGCGGCGACGTGAACCTCGCGGGGTCCGGCGGCGCGTGCGACGCGGCGTGCAGGTGCCGGACGTAGCCGCGAAGCGCGGCGGCCCGCTCGCCCCGCGCGTACGCCGACAGGTCGGTGACGGCCTCCGCGACGGTCGCGGTGTCCGCGTAGCCGTCCGCCTCGCGGGAGACCGCGCGGCCCTTCACCGCCTCCATCATCCAGCCCTCGAACACCAGCGGCGCGAACCCGTCCGCCACCCACCGGTGGACGACCGGCACGAGCGCGTCCGTGTCGGCGTACCCCGTGCCGTCCAGCACCTTGAGCGTCAGCACGGCGCGGGTCAGCAGCGCCCGCCCGTACGACCCGGTGTACGCCACCGACGCGTGCTGGAGGAACGAGCCGTCCGCGTAGTGGCCGTCCGTCACCCCGTGCCGCGGGGCGTACGGGTCGACGGTCGCGTACACCGTCAGCTGGTCCTCCAGCGCCTTCCGGATACGGGCGTCGCCGTCCGTACCGCCGAGCAACGCGCCCTGGAGCATGCGGTTCGCGGTGATGTCCGCGAGGTTCGCGCCGGTGTGGAAGCGGGAGTCGAGATCGACGTCGCCGTCCTTGCCGTTGCGCAGGTACGCGTCCATCGACGCCAGGTACGCACGGGTCAACTCCGGGCGCTGGTCCGCGAGTTCGTCCGCGAGCAGCAGCAGGGTGGCGGTCGCGGACGTGGAGATGCCGATCTCCCAGTGGAACCAGTTGCCGTAGTAGCCGCCCGCCTGGTCGCCGTACCAGCGTTCGTGGAGCAGCGCCAGCGCGTCCACCACCCGCGCCCGTACCGCGTCGCCGTCCGGATGGCCGGGCAGCGGGCCGAGGCCGGGCGTACGGGTCGCGAGCGCGATCTCGTACAGCCGTCGGAAGGTGGTGTTCAGCGCCGCGTCGTCGGTGCCCAGCGGCAGCCCCGCGAACACCCCGTCCGCGCTCGCCGCGCCCATGTCGGCCGCGTCCATGTCGGCCAGGTGCGCGACGGCCGCCCGCGACACGGCGGCCAGCTTCGGGCCGGTCTCCGGACGGGAGTTGGAGGCGGCGGTCCCGGCGAGCACGTCCACGGCGTTCGCCAGCAGCCGCCCGTACGCGCCCGGCTCCGGCGGCCCGCCCGCCGCGGCGGCACCGGCGTGCGGCAGGACCGCCGTCAGCCCGGCGGCGGACAGGAGGGACAGCACGTGCCTGCGGGTGTGCTCCACGGTGGCCTCCGGGACGCGGGCGCCGCCGCCCACCGCGCGCGGACGGTCGCGGGCGCGCGAGGCGGGCGGTTCGTCGGAAACGGCAGTCGCCAGCAGTGTCACACGCGCGGCGCGTCCCAGCCAGGCACCGTACGGGGGCGGGCCGGGACGTCCCGCACGTACACGAGCCCGTCCGTACCCGCCAGCAGCGCCGGGTCGAACGGCGCGTAGCCGAACCAGGGCGACTCGCGGGGCGCGGGCGGCGTACCCCCGAGGGCGGCGGCCAGCGCCGCCGGGTCGACCAGCTGCCGGTCCTCCGGCAGCCCGTACAGCAGGCCCTCGACACTCTCCGGCGGCGGCACGTCCACCCCCTGGTGGCGGAGGGTGCCGACGGCGGTGGCCACGAAGGCGTACCGGCCGCCGAGGCGCGCGGCGGTGAGCGCGCCCGCGCCCCACCACTCCACCCGGCCCTGCCACATGCGCATGCTGCTGCGCCCCCGCTGGAGGTGGGAGTTGTGAGCGTGCACGAGCAGAGGACCGCGCTCCACGAGCGCCGCCAGGTTGGCGGCCATCAGCACGTCGCGCAGCGCGCACAGCCGCGTCATGCGGGACGGGGAGTCGTCGGCCATCGCGGCGTGGTAGCGCAGCAGGCCGGTGGCGGTACGCGCGTACAGGCGGGCGCGGTCCCAGGCGTCCGCGTGCCCGGCCTCCGCGTGCCCGGCCTCCGTGCGTCCGGCCTCCGTGCGTCCGGCGTCCGCGTGCTCCCCGTCGCCCCCGGCTTCTCCGCCCCCGGAGGGCGCCGACAGGTGCGGTGCCTCCGCCTCCAGCAGCGTCGCCAAGTCGTCCGCGAGCAGGCGCAGTTCGACCGCGTCCGCCGACCGCCCCACCGAACGGGACGGGTCCGTCATGGCCGCCGGGTCCGTCCACCGTTCGTCGGCGCCGAGCAGGCGGCCGAGCGCCGCCTCCGTACAGGGCAGCAGGTCCGCGTCCAGACGGGCGGCGAGGAACGCGTACAGGCCGGTGAGCGCCTGCCGAGGGCTCTCGGCCGCGCTGATCTCCAGCGGGCCGTCGAACCCGGCGAAGCGCACCCGCGCCGACGCGGGCCGCCCCTCGGCGTCCGCGCGGGCGTTGTGCGCGCGCATCCAGCGCACCAGCTCGCGGTTGGCGGCGGACGCGCCCCAGCCGTGGCTGAAACCGTGCTCCAGCACGCCGTCGAGGGTGCCCGCGCCACGGGTGACGTACGCGTCCACGGCCAGCCCGCGCAGACAGTCGCTCTCCAGGGCGACCGTGCCGTAGCCGCCCTCCTCCACCAGCTGCCGGACGAGGTCGTTCCGCAGCTCCAGGAGCGCGTCCTCGCCGTGCGTGGGCTCGCCCAGGGCGAGGACGTGGGGACGCTCCGGGAGGAGCCGGAGGAGGGCGGTGGCGTCGAGGGGACGGACGGAGTCCTTGAGGTCGATGGTCATGCCTTGAACGCTATCGTTGAACTTTCGGTGGAGACTTTCCTCCGAACAACCCCGTACTGAGGGGAGAACTGTGGCGCCCAACCCTCAAACCGGCGCACACCTCAGGCCCGTCGACCTGGCACGACGGCACGGCCTGTCGACGCAGGCCGTACGCAACTACGAGGCCGCGGGCATCCTCCCCGCCGCCGCCCGTACCCCGTCCGGCTACCGCGCGTACGGCCAGCTCCACGCGTACGCCCTCCACGCCTTCCTCGCGCTGCTGCCCGGCCACGGGCACCAGCGGGCGGCCGCGATCCTGTGCGCGGTCAACGAGGGCGCGACCGACGAGGCGCTGCACCTCGTCGACCAGGGGCACGCCCAACTCCTCGACGACCGGCGCACGTTGCGCTCCGTCGAGCGCGCCCTCCGCGACCTGGGTCCGGCGCCGGACCCCGCGCCGGACCCCGCGCCGGAGCCGCCGTCCGCACGCGGCGGCCGGACCGCGCCCCCGTCCGCCACCCGCTTCATCGGGGAGCTGGCGGGGGAGTTGGACGTACGGCCCGCGACGCTCCGCAAGTGGGAGCGCGCCGGGCTGGTACGCCCGCGCCGCGACCCCGTCACCGGCTACCGGGTGTACGACGGCGCCGCGGCCCGCGACGCCCGGCTGGTGCGACAACTGCGGCGCGGCGGGCACCTGTTGGAGCAGATCGCCCCACTGATCGACCAGGTGCGCGCGGCGGGCGGCCCGGAGCCGCTGGAGGCCACCCTCCGCGGCTGGCACGACCGGCTCTCGGCCCGCGGCCGGGCGATGCTGGCGGGTGCCGCCGCCCTGGACACGTACCTCCGGGCACGCGAGGAGCGGCCCGACGCGGGATCCGGCGGGCGGCCGGTGCCGGACTAGCGTGGCGGCGCGCTGGTCGGTGGTGGGATGTGCGTGGCGTCGTACGGGTGCGCCGCGCGTGCTCCTCTCCCGTTCGCGCACCCCGTCCCTCGCCTCCGCCTCCGCCTCCGACTTGGGCGAACCGGTGGGCGCGGGGCGCTGGCGCGCGCGTCCCACCCGGCGTACCTTGCCCGGACATAGGACGTCCCATGTCCTCGCCAGTGCCGAACCGCCTGACCCCGCCCGCACCGCTTCCGCCCCCACCGGAGGTCCGCCCGTGGCCACGTCGTACCCGCCCGCACCCGACTCGTTCCGCGGCCTCTCCGCCGGGCAGCGCAAGGCGTTCTTCGCCGCCTGGCTCGGCTACCTCCTCGACGGCTTCGACTTCGTCCTCATCACCCTCGTCCTGACGGAGATCGCGGACGACTTCGACATCAGCCTCACGAAGGCCGCGACGCTCGTCTCGGCCGCGTTCGTCTCCCGGTGGTTCGGCGGGCTGCTGCTCGGCGCCATCGGGGACCGGTACGGGCGCAAGCCCGCCATGCTGCTCGCCATCCTCGCCTTCTCGGTCGGCAGCGGCATGTGCGGATTCGCCTGGGGCTACTGGTCGTTGTTCGCCTTCCGCGCCCTCGTCGGCATCGGCATGGCGGGCGAGTACGGGTCCAGCGCCACGTACGTCATGGAGTCCTGGCCGAAGTCCATGCGCAACCGCGCCACCGGCTTCCTGCTCTCCGCCTACCCCATCGGCACCGTCGTCGCCGCCCTCGCCTACGAGGTGATCGTGCCCGCCGCGGGCTGGCGCTGGCTGTTCTACGCGGGCATCGTGCCCGTCGCCCTCACCCTCTACCTGCGGCGCGCGCTCCCGGAGGCCGCCGAGTGGCAGGCCGAGGTCGGTGACCGGCCGGACGTCACGACGTCGTCGGTGCTGCTCGCGCCCGGCCGCAGGCTGACCAACGGCGGGCTCACTGTGGTGCTGTCCACCGCCCTGGTGCTCCTCTTCAGCGGCAACGCGGGCTGCGCGTACCCCTGGCTGATCGCCGTCGTCGTACTCGGCCTCGTCGCGTTCACCGTCCAACTCGCGGGCGCGCTCTGGCCGGTGACGCTCGCCGTCATGGTCACCACGTTCTGCGCGTTCCTGTACTCGTGGCCCATCCAGTCGCTCCTGCCGACGTACCTCAAGACCGACCTGGGCTACGACGCGGGCCAGGTCTCCGACGCGCTGACCTGGGCGGGTCTCGGATACGCCGCCGGGTCCTGCCTCGCGGGAGTCGTCGGCGACCGCTTCGGCACCCGGCGCACGTACGTCTTCGGGCTGTTCCTGTCGTTGGGCTTCGTGTTCCCGGTGTTCGCGCTGGACTCGGGGAACGTGGTGCTGCTGTGGCTGTTCCTGTTCGTGATGCAGGCGTTCAGCCAGGGCATCTCGGGGCTGCTGCCGAAGTACATCGCCGACCACTTCCCGACGCGCGTACGGGCGGCGGGCCTCGGCTTCTCGTACAACGTCGGCGCCCTCGGCGGCGCCGTCGCCCCCCTCGCGGGCGCCTCCCTGGCCGAACGCACCGACCTGGGCACGGCGTTGACCGGACTCGCCGCGGTGCTCACGACGGTGGTGGCGCTGATGGTCGGCTTCGACGTACCGGCGCGCATCGGCCGCGCCCTCCACGTCGGCTCGGACGCCCCCGCCTTCGCACCCCCGAACACCGCCGCTACGGGAACGGGCGAGGGCGCGCGTACGGAGTCCGCCGCGACGCCGGGGAAGCCACCACACGGCCAGCCCGACGGGGGCACGGAAACCGGGTGAGACGGGTGGCCGCTCCCACCGACGAACCGCCCGTACCCGACGGAGTCGGGACGTACGAAGTCCCGTTCCCCGGTCGGGACTTGGGTGGGGGTCAGAAGCGGGTGGGGATCGCGTCGTAGAGGGCGCGGACGTTGCGGCGGGTGCCCTCGTGGTCGCCCGCGAAGCCGTTGCGCGGGTTGAGCTTGAGGGTGGTGCCGTCGGCGCGGCGGAGGTGGACGTAGGTGTTGCCGGTGTAGGTGCCCTTCGTCCGCAGCTCGTGCGGCAGTTCGCCCAGCGCCACCTCGTCCACCGGGTCGGCCCAGGCGAGGCCCTTGTCCTTGAGTGACCAGTACGCGCTCCGCACCGCCAGCACGCGTCGGTCGGTGACCGCGAGGACGATACGGCTGAAGCCCAGGCCGGTGTACGCGGGCAGCGCCGCCTTCACGGTCTCCTTCCGCAGGTGCGTGTGCAGCAGGCGGTCGAGTTCGGACGGTGCCACCGGGGCCTCCAAGTCAGGTGCGTGGAAAGGGAGTCGGGAAGAGGGGGACGGCACAGCGTATCCGGAGGAGGCGGCGGGCGGCGGGCCCGTCGACGGACCGCGGAGGGTCCGTCGACGGGCCCGCCACCGTACCCGGGTGGCGCGCTGGTCAGCCCGTGCCGTCAGCCCGTGCCGACGGCCGACGAACGCGCGGGCACCGTCAGCGTCTTGCCGTCGGAGAAGGTCACCGTCTGCTCGCCGTCACCGTAGTTGTGCGCGGCGTACGTGCGGGTGCCGCCCTTCTCGAAGACCGCCGCCGTCGGGCTGTCGGCGGTCACCGAGGTGTCCGGGGCACCGGTCGTGGCAAGGGTGTTGATCCAGTGGTCCACGTGCGCCCAGGACTCGCCCGCCTCCGGCTCGTACGCCTTCGGGTCCGCGTCGTACGCTTGTTTCGCCGCCGCCGGGTCGCTCAACGCCCGGAACTCCCACAGGATTTCGCGCCACTCCTGCGCGGGTCCGCCGTTCTCCCGCTCCAGTTCGGTGAGGTTGCGGTCGATGGCGGCCTTGTCGCGGGCCAGGTGCAGCGAACCGCCCGTCACGGGGAGGACGTTGATGCCGTGGATCTCCTCCGGGTTGGCGGTCCACCAGGTGCTGTACGCGCCGCCGTTGCTCCAGACCATGCCGAGCGTCTGGTGCCCGTAGCCCTCGGGGAAGACCTCCTGGTCGCCGTCGAACCAGTACTGCCGGATCGCCTCGGCCTCCGTCGTCAGCAGGTAGACGCCGAGGTCGCGCACGGAGGTGTCGCCGGTCGCGGCGCCCCACATGACCATCGCCGCGCTGAGGTTGATCGACTCGGACGAGGACTCCTGGTTGTTGCCCGCCGCGAACCCTTGGTGCCCGGCGGCCCAACTGTGCCCGGCGTACACGTCGAAGCCGCGCAGGAACGGGTAACGGTCGTCGTCCCGTGCCGAGTTGGCCGCGTCACCGATGAGTTCCTCGACCATGCCGCCCCAGGCGGAGTCGGCGGCCCACGCCTTGTCGTAGCGGGCGACGACGGACGCGGCCATCACGTAGTACGAGTAGTGGAAGTGGTGGTCGTTGAGTTCCTTGTCGCTGCCGTACGACGCGGGGTAGCCGGTCAGTGTCCGCCACTCGGGGTCGTAGCTGAACTCGGAGGCGCCGCCCGCCGTCAGCCACTCCTGGAGGCGTTCCTTGAGCAGCGTCAGCAGCTTGTCGCGGGCACCGTCGTTGCCCGACTGCTCGGCCAGCGGCACGAGTTGGGCGAGTCGGCCGAGGGCCTTGCCGGTCCAGTACGTGTCGGTGGCGCCGTTGAACGGGTCGGCGGAGTTCACCACCTCGTCGATGCGCGCGGCGAGCTGCCCCTTGTCGACGCCGTCCGTCTCGGGCAGCGCGGGCAGTACACCCGTGACGTCCTGCGAGGTCGTGAACGAGCCGCCCGCGCGCACCTTCATCGTGCCGCGCGGCGACACGTACTCGTACGCGGTCAACTCGTCGGAGGTGTGCTGCCATTGGTGCCGGTAGAGCGCCTGGAGGGTGCCGGTCTCCGTACCCTCGCGGGCCTCGGTCTCCAGCGTGTACGTGGCGTCGACCTTCCCGGCGGCGGCGTCGTAGTCCCAGTCGACGGTGGAGCCGGTGACGAAGCTGTAGGCGTACGCGCGGTAGTCGGCCAGGGCGTCGGGGCTGGGCAGGACGGCCACCGAGTAGTAGTCCTCGCCGCCGAGGTCGGCGCTGACGCGCGTGCCGTCCACGGTCCAGTCGCTGCCGCTCGGGGCGAACAGCGCGTAGTGGTGGCCGCCGACGGTCACGCCGAGGACGGCGCCGTCGTCCGCGAACACCTTGGGCGCCGCGCCCGTCTCGATCTGCGCGGCGCCGCCGGTGGCCTCCGCGTACACGTACGGGCTGCCGTGCGCGATCGTCGCGCGCAGGGTGCTGCCGCCGCCCGACCAGTACGGGCTGACCGTCCAGTCGGACCAGCCGTCGGCCTTGGTGTCGGGGGAGTTGAGCCCGGCCACGCCGAGCGTGAGGTCGGCCTTGTGCGCGAACTCGTACTGGCGGCCCTCGCCGACGATCGCCGCGTCGGTCGGGTAGCCGACCTCCAGGCCGCCGGAGACGGCGCGGTAGCTGAGGGGGTGCCCGTACATGGGCTGCGAGTGCGGCTGGTCGGGGTAGCGCTTGAAGACCAGTGAGGACCACCAGTCGTTGGTGGGGACGGGCCGGTCGGCCATCCGCTCGGTCACCTGCGGGGTGACCGGCCGGTCGGTGTTGTCGGTCGGGCCGGACGTTCCGGCCGGGCGGGTGTCGGAGTAACTGCCGCTGCCGACGGGGATCTCGGCCGCCGCGGCCGGCTGGCCCGGCACCAGGTACGTACCGGCGACGACGGTCGCCAGCGCCGTCAGCAGGACGGCGACGGGTCTGTGCCGGCGGTGGAGGAAGGGGCGCGAAACGGGTGATCTCACGTGCGGTACCTCGCAGGCTCGTGGGGAGAGGAGGGCGGGGAAGGCAGTTGAGAGCGCTCTCTTGGCGCGTGAACCTAGACGTGGCTTCAACCCGTGTCAACGCCGCTGACGGAAACCGGGCGATCGTTCCGTACGCCGTTCAGAAGGTGAACGGCCCGTACGCGCTCCGCCCCGGCACCGGGCGAACACGCCGGTGCCGGGGCGGAGTTGCGGTCGCCCCGCGTACGGGTCAGCTGTACGTACGCCTCAGTCGCGCGTACGGGCGCGGCGTGGCGTGCGGCTACGGGTCACAGCTCCGTCCACGTGAACGCGACGTCGTCGCCCGCCTCGATGCGGAACTGGCAGCCGCCGACCGGCGTGGAGGTGCCGTTCACGGAGATGTTCCAGTACGCCTCGGCGCCGCCCGTGTGGCCGTCGACGGTGCTGACGAAGTAGTCCTCGAACGACGCGTACCAGGTGCCGTCCCAGTCGAAGCCCTCCGCCTTGGCCGCGTCGTCGAGGGCCGCCGTGGGCGTCGGGCCGGGGCTCGGGTTGGCGCCGTTGTTGGTGCCGTCGCAGGGGTGGGTGCCGCCGGACGCGGTCGTGACGTCGTGGCCGGTGGTGCTGACCGTTCCGTCGAACACCGTGCTGTCGGGGCCCTGCACGGTGAGGTTCACCGTGATCGGGGCGGCCGCGGGCGCGGCGGGTGCCGCCGTGACGGCTGCGGAGGCCGTGGCGGAACTGCCGAGGACGAGCGCGAGCGCGGCGGTGAACAGCCCGGCTCTGCGGATGAGTCGGCGGGTGGTGGGTCGGTCCATGGGTCGGTTCCTCGTTTCGTGTGGTGGTGGTTCGCGGATCTCCCGCGATCGCTCGCGGAGGTCAACAGGGCGTACGAGCAGGGGTGTTGAGGGCGTACGGTGCCGACGGACCGTCGGGAGACGCCCGTTGTGGCCGTACGGCAGCGGGTGGTTCGGGTGACGGGGTCCCGGACGGGGCCCGTGCGGTCGGCTCGGCCCGGAGGGGTCAGCCGCGTGCGGCCTCCCTGCGGTGGCGGGCCAGGACGACGGTGACGCCGCCCGCGAGCAGGAGGGCGGCCGCCGCCGCGCCCGCCCCGAGGGCCGTGGTGCCGCTGGAGGCCAGCGAACCGCCTCCGCCGGTGGACCCGGTGGACCCGGCGCTGGTCGCCGTGGTGGTCCCGGCGGTCGTGTCTCCGGAGCCGCCGTCGGAGCCGCCCGCGTCGCCGTCGGAGGACGCGCCGCCGGTCGCCGTACCGGCGGATCCGGTCGCCCCGTCGGTCCCGCCGTCCGTACCGCCCGTATCGTCCCCGGACGTACCGTCGGTGTCGCCGCCCGCGCCGCCGGTCCCGCCGTCGCCGCCCGGGTCACCGGCTCCGCCGTCGCCGCCCGTACCGCCGGAGTCGCCGCCGGAAGGACCGCACTTCACCGGCTCCAGTCCGGGTGCCGCGCCCTCGGTGTCCACGTCCGCCAGCGACTTGGCGGCCAACGCGGGTACGGCCTGCGCGGTGGCGCGCAGCGCCGTGCCGTCGGCCTTGGGCTCCGCGTAGCCGACCGCGCCCCGGTCCTCGGCGGCCCCGTCGCAGCCGACCTGCACGGACCGCAGCCAGGCCGTGCCCTTGCCCGCCGCCTCGACCCGGCCGCCCGCGATGAGCGCCTGCACGTCCAGCGCCGTGGAGTTGGAGTTGCCGGGCGGCGTGCCGAAGCCGTTGTCGCGGAAGCCGCCGTCCGGCAACTGCTGCTTCTCCAGCCAGTCCAGGCCGTGGGCGGCGTCGCCCGTACGGCCCGCCGCGAGCAGAGCCTGCACGGCCAGACCCGTACTGTCCGTGTGGGACTTGCACTTGGCGGGGTCCGCCTTGAACGTCAGGGGGTAGCCGCCGTCGGCGCACCGGCTCTTCGCCAGGAACTCGACGGCCCTGGAGGGGAGTTCACCCGTACGTTCCAGCGCCAGCACGGCGAGGGACTGCGTGAACTGGTTGGACATGTCGCCGCTCGACGCCTTGTCCGTGAACCTGCCGTCGTCCTGGAGCCGCCCGAGGAGCGTGCCCCGCAGATCGAGGTCGCCGAAGTCCGCCAGGTCGCGGTGCGTGGCCGCGGCGACCAGCGCCAGTTTGGCGGCGCCGCCCGCGTTGACGTTGCCGGGCGTGCCCCGGTCCACGTACTCGGCCGCGTGCGTCTCCAGCCAGTCCGTGGCCTTGTCCGCCGTGTCGCCGCCGGTGCCCGTCGCGGCGAGCGCGAGCACGATGTCGGCCGTCAGCCCGTGGTCGCCCTTCGCGTGGGCGCCGTCGGTGAGTTGGGCCGCCATCCAGGTGGCGGCCGCCTTCGGCGGCGACACCAGGGTGTCGGCCGCGGCAGTCGTGCCGGGGGCGCGGTCGGAGCGCTGGTCCGCGCGGGCCGCCGTGCCGCCGCCCGGCAGCAGCAGCGCCGCCGCCACCGCGGCGGCGGTCAACGCCGCCGCGCCCGTCGGTGTGCGCCGTACGCGGGCGGGACGTGGCGGGTGCGTCGTCCCCGCTCCGTGGTCACTGGGTCCGGTCATGCGGGGGAGGCTCCTTCTGTCGTGAGGTGGGCGCCGGTCGTGCCGTCCGGCCGCGCGGTGTCGGTGGATGTGTCGGGGCTCCGATCGGTCCCGGCGGACGGGGCGTCCGCCGCCGCCTCCGCCGCGCCCGGCTCGGGGGCGTCCGCCGCCGTGAAGCTCACCGCCGCCCCGAACGCGGCGCGCCGGGCGGCCCGGCGGAGCACGGACAGTACGGCGGGCCCGACGGTGACGATCGCGACCAGGTTGGTGAGCGCGCGCCCGGTGTCCCACCCGGCGGTGGAGGTGACGAGCGTGAACACGGCGAAGCGGTGCAGGTTCTCCAGCACGGGCGCGCCGGCGACGAACGACAGGTCGGTGCCGGGGCCCAGCGAGTACGGCCAGAACCACATGTTCATCAGGAAGCCGAACGCGTACGCCACCACCACCCCGTACGCCGCGAGCATCGCCGTCTCAGCGCGGCCCGTCACGCGCCGCGGCAGCAGGCCCGCGCCCAGACCGATCCAGCCGGAGGCGAGCATCTGGAACGGCAGCCACGGGCCGACGCCCGCCGTCAGCAGCGCCGATGCGAACAGCGACGTCGAGCCGAGCACGAAGCCGAAACCGGGCCCGAACACCCGCCCCGCCAACACCAGCAGGAAGAACACCGTCTCGATGCCCGCCGTGCCCGCGCCGAGCGGGCGCAGCCCGGCGTTGAGGGCGGAGAGCACGCCGAGCATCGCCAGCGCCTTGGTGTCGATCCCACCGGACGACATCTCCGCGAGGACCACCGCCAGCAGCACTGGCAGCGTCAGCAGGAACAGCAGCGGCGCGTCCGTCGTGTGCGCGGTCACCTCGGGGGAGGGGGCGACGAACAGCGGCCAGCAGAACATGGCCAGCCCTGCCACGCTGGCCAGCGCCAGCACGACGCCGCTGCGCAGCCGTACGGGCAGTACGCGCGGCACGTGGCCGTCGCCCGCGCGTACACGGTCCACGTTCGCGCGTATGACGCCCGCGCCGTCCCGGGGGCTCACGCGGGACCACCCGCTGGGGCCGTACCCGCGGTGGCCGTCTCCCGCAGGGCCCGTTCGACCTGTTCCACGGTCAGCCACTCCTGCGGGGCGAGGACCTTCGCCACCTGCGGCGCGAACGCGGGCGAGGAGACGACGACCCCGGCCGTCGCGCCGTCCGCGACGACCTCGCCCTCCGCCATCACCACCACGCGGTCGGCGGCGCGCGCCACGAACTCCACGTCGTGCGTGGCGACCACCACCGCCCGCCCCTCGGCGGCGAGTTGGCGGACGAGCCGGGCGAACGCCTCCTTGGCGAAGTAGTCCAACCCCCGGGTCGGCTCGTCCAGCAGCACGACCGGCGGGGCCGCCGCGAGCTGCACGGCCAGGACGAGCGCGAGCTGCTGCCCCTCGGACAGGTCGCGCGGGTGGCGGTCGCCGGGGATGCCGGGCGCCAGGCCGTCGAGCAGCGTCCGGCAGGTGTTCGCACCGGCCTGCGACTCGGTGTCGGCCTGGGCGCACTCGGCGTCCACGCTCTCCAGGTACAGCAGGTCCGTTGCGTTCTGCGGCACGAGTCCGACCAGGGCGCGCGCCGTACGGGCGGGGACGCGGCCCGGGTCCCGGCCGCCCGCGGACACCGTGCCGGAGTGGCGCGGGCCGGAGCCCTGGAGGGCCCACAGCAGCGAGGACTTGCCCGACCCGTTGCGGCCCATCAGCGCGGTGACCTGCCCGGCGGGCAGGTCCAGGTCCACCTCCCGTACGGCCACCGTCGCGCCGTACGCCACGCTGACCCGCCGCGCGCAGAGCACGGGCGTGCCGCCCGCTCCCGTGGCGGGCCCGCCTGGGGAGGCCGGGCCCGGGGGCACGTCCGCCAGCCGTTCGCGCAGCGCGGGCGCCCGCCGCCGCGCGTCCCGCACGGACAGCGGCAGCGGCGTCCAGCCCGCGAGGCGGCCGAGGCGTACGACGGGCGGGGCCACGTCCGAGTCCCGCATCAGGTCCGCGGGCACGCCGTCCCGTACGCGCCCGTCGCCGGTCAGGTGCACCAGCCGGTCGGCGTACTGGAGCACGCGCTCCACCCGGTGCTCCGCGATCAGCACCGTCGTGCCGAGGTCGTGCACCAGCCGCGTCACCGCCGACAGGACCTCCTCGGCGGCCGTCGGGTCGAGCGCGGACGTCGGTTCGTCGAGGACGAGCACGCGGGGGTGCGAGGTGAGTACGGAGCCGATCGCGACGCGCTGCTGCTGGCCGCCGGAGAGCGTACGGAGCGCGCGGTGCCGCAGCCCGGCGATGCCGAGGAGGTCGAGGGTCTCCTCGACGCGCTTGCGCATGGTGTCCGGTGCGACGGCCAACTGCTCCATGCCGTACGCCAGTTCCTCCTCGACCGTGTCCGTCACGAAGCCGCTGAGCGGGTCCTGTCCGACGACGCCCACCAGGTGCGCGAACTCCTGCGGCGGCCGGTCCGCCGTGCTCGCCCCGGCCACGGTCACCCGGCCGCGCAGCTCGCCGCCGGTGAAGTGGGGCACCAGGCCGTTCACCGCGCCCAGCAGTGTCGACTTGCCGACTCCCGTACGTCCGGTGACGAGACACAGCTCGCCCTCGTCGATCCGCAGGTCCACGTCGCGCAGCGCGGGCCGTTCGGCACCGGCGTAGGTGAGGGTCACCCGTTCGAAGCTGATCACGAGACCGCCTCCCGCGCGGACGGGGCGGACGGGGTGGAGGGTACGGACGGGGTGGAGGCGGTGGTCGGTACGGCCGTGACCGGCGGCGGGGCGAGTACGGCGGGGAGTGCCGCGAGCAGCGCGGCGTACCCGGGCAACGGTGTCACCTCGGGCCATGTGAGCGGCGACAGCGACGGGTTGAGGGCCGCGGCGTCCGCGCCGGACGCGGCGAACATCAGCGCGGCGGCCCCGATCCCCGAGGCGGCCACGAGGAGTTCGGGGCCGCGCCACCGGTCCGGCCGGTAGCTGCTGCGCCGCACCCGCCGCCCGCCGAGCACGAACCCACCCGCCGCCAGGGCAAGTCCGGCGAGCAGCATCGGTGTGCCGAGGTACGCGGGTGAGTGCGCGTCCATCGCGCCGTACAGCCCGGCGCACACGCCGATCAGCCCGGACACCACCAACGTGCCCGTCAGCAGCCGGGTACGTGCCGGTACGTGCCCGGTCCGGCCGTAGCCGTGCGAGGCCATGGCGGCGGCCAGCGAGAGGGAACGGTTCATCGCGTCCTCCAGGACGGGGATGACGACGCCGCGCAGCGCGCCCGTACCGCGCCCGGCGCCGCCGCGCAGCCGTCGGGCGCGGCGTACGCGCTGGACGCTCTCGGCGAGCTGCGGCGCGACGGTCAGCGTGACGACGACGGACGTGCCCACCTCGTGGAGCGCGCCGGGCAGCGCCTTCAGCAGGCGCTTGGGATTGGCCAGGGCGTTGGCCGCGCCGACACAGACGACCATGGTGGCCAGCCGCAGCCCGTCGTACAGGCCGCCGAGCAGCTGCTCGGCGGCAACGGGTCCCAGCAGGCGTATCCCGGCGGCCGCCTCCGGCAGCGGGATCTCCGGCAGTTCGACGAGGACGGTGTCGCCCACGCCGCCGCCGAAGACGATCCGGAAGACGACGCGCACGCCGACGATGAACGCGCCCAGCAGCAGGTACATGCGGAAGGCCAGCGCCCATGGCGCGTCCGTACGGCGCCGCACCACCACGAGCCCCGTGACGGCCAGGAGCAGCGCCAGCAGCACCGGGTTGGCCGTACGGCTCGCCGCCGCGGCCAAGCCCAGGGCCCACAGCCACCACGCGCCGGGGTGCAGGGGGCGGGGGAGCGCCCGCCACGGCGGGTTCACGGCGCGGCGCTCCCCGCGCCGGGGCCACCGCCCGCGCCGCCCGAACCGGGGCCGCCCGCCGCCGGGTTCGCGCGCTCCGCGCGGCGGCGGTGCCAGCTGAGGGCGCCGGAGACGAGGGCCAGCACGGCGGCGGCGGACGCCCAGAACACCGTCCCGGCCGGGTCGCCGTGCTCCTCGGCGGCGCCCGCCGTACGGTCCTCGCCGCCCGTCCAGTCCTCCGCCTCGGTCGGCGTGACCACCGGGGAGGGCGCGCCGCCCGCCCGGTCGTCCGCGCCGGACGGACCGGCGCCCGGCCCCTTCTTCCCGTCACGGTCGCCGTCGGCCCCGCCGTCCGCGCCCTTCCCGGTGCCCTCCGGACCGCCGTCGCCACCGGTCGCGGACGTGTCGTTCCCGCCGGGCCCGCCCACCGCGCCGTCACCGCCGCCCGTACCGCCGTCGGCGCCACCCGGACCCGTACCGCCGGAACCGCCGGTCACCGAGCCGCCACCCCCGCCGGTCGAGCCGCCGCCCGTGCCACTGCCGCCCGAACCGCCGTCACCGGAGCCCCCGTTCGAGGACGAGGGCCGCAGCGGGGCGAGACGCGGGGCGGGCGCGTCGTCCTCGTCCCGACCGGTGGAGAACGACCAGCCCTCGAAGCTGCCCTTCGGCGGCGTGCGGTAGGTCGCGCCGTACTGGCTGTACGTCCAGCGGCCGCCGTCCGGCGCGTGCCAGTACGACCAGTACGCGGAGGAGGGCGGGGTGTCGACGCACCGCTCGCTGGACGGGCCCGGCTTGTTCTCCAGCCGACAGATGAACGACTCGCCCCAGCGGCTGGTCCCGGTGACCTCGATGCCCGCCGCCTTCAGCGCGGCGAGGCCCGTCGCCTGGCTGCCGACGGCGCACCGTACGAGGGTGGTGCCGCCCAGTTCGCGGAAGTCGACGACGACCGTCACGCCGTTACCGTCGGGGCAGAAACCGGGCCTGCCCCGGCCCGTGTCCACCGCGGCGGCGGGCGCGGGCGCGACCGGGCCGCCGCCCAGGGCCACCGCCAGCAGCGCCAGGACGGCGACGACCGCACGGACCACACGTACCGCACCGGCCATCGCGGGTGCCTTTCGTTCCGGGGCCGCGCGTGCGCCCGGAGAACGCCCCCGCGCACGACGAACCCCTGGCGCGCGTCCCGGAACGGGAAGCGGCAGGGGCCGGTGAACCAAAGGGGGTTCGCTGGCTTCGCTGCGGACCATGACAGTGAGAAGCGGTGCACGTCTCGCGGTGGGCGGTCCGGCTCGCAGCGGCACGGTGGGCAGCTGCTCACGGTTGCAGGTCAGCGCCGGATTTCCACCGGCTTTCCCCAGTCGCGAACGCATTCAGTTGTGGTGATCCACCAACTACGCGCGTGGATCGGCTCCATCGTATTCCCGACATGGTGCGACTGTCAGGCCGTTCAAGACAACTGTTCGGTCACGCGGGCCGGTCGGCGTACGGCACACCGCACCGCCGCGCCGGCCCGCGCGCCGTTCAGCCCTTGCGGAACGCCTCGATGATCCGTTCCGCCGCCAGCGTCGGAGTGGACGTGCCGTCCCGCACCTGCCGCTCCAACTCCGGTGCGAGGGACCGTACGTCGGGGTGCTCCCGCAGCCGGGCGAGCAGCTGGTCGCGTACGGTCGCCCACGTCCAGTCCACCTGCTGGTCGCGCCGCTTGGCCTGCAACAGGCCCCGGGCGTCCAGCAGTTCGCGGTGCGCCTCCAGCCGCTCCCACACCTTGTCCAGGCCGCTGCCCTCGCGGGCGCTGCACGTGAGGACCGGTGGCGTCCACGCCTCGTCCTGCGCCTGCAACAGCCGCAGCGCGCCCGCCAGTTCGCGGCCCGCGGACTTGGCCTCCCGCTCGTGCGGGCCGTCGGCCTTGTTGACCGCGATGACGTCCGCCAGCTCCAGCACGCCCTTCTTGATGCCCTGGAGCTGGTCGCCCGTACGGGCCAGGGTGAGCAGCAGGAACGAGTCGACCATGTTGGCCACCGTCGTCTCGGACTGGCCGACGCCGACGGTCTCCACCAGCACGACGTCGTACCCCGCCGCCTCCATCACCACGATGGTCTCCCGCGTCGCCCGCGCGACCCCGCCCAGCGTGCCGGACGTCGGCGACGGCCGGACGAACGCGTTCGGGTCCACCGCCAGCCGCTCCATCCGCGTCTTGTCGCCGAGGATGGAGCCGCCGGTACGGCTGGAGGACGGGTCGACGGCCAGTACCGCCACCTTGTACCCGAGCCCCGTCAGCAGGGTGCCCAGCGCGTCGATGAACGTCGACTTGCCGACGCCCGGCACACCGCTGATGCCGACCCGGCGGGCCCGCCCGCTGTGCGGCAGCAGTTCGACGAGCAGCCGCTGCGCCAACTCCCGGTGCGTGTCGCGGGTGGACTCGACCAGGGTGATCGCGCGCGCGATGTGGGCGCGGGACCCGGACAGCACCCCCCGCGCGTAGCTCTCGATGTCGATCTTCGGTGCCCTCGCCGTCCTCGTGGCTCCTGCGGCCGCCGCCTCCGCCGACGCGGCCGCTCCCTCCGTCGTCTCCGCTGCCATCGGTGTCAGCGGCTCACTGCCCGTGCCCGAGCGCGTCGGACAACTGCCCCAGCAGCTCGTACGCCGCGTCCGGGATGACCGTGCCGGGCGGGAACACCGCGGCGGCGCCCGCCGCGTACAGCGCGTCGACGTCCTGCGGCGGGATGACGCCGCCGACGACGATACGGATGTCCGCCCGCCCCGCCTCGGCCAGCTCCTCGCGCAGCGCCGGTACGAGCGTGAGGTGCCCGGCGGCGAGCGACGAGACGCCCACCACGTGCACGTCTGCCTCGACGGCCTGCCGGGCGACCTCGCCGGGCGTCTGGAACAGCGGGCCGACGTCCACGTCGAAGCCCAGGTCCGCGAAGGCCGAGGCGATCACCTTCTGGCCGCGGTCGTGCCCGTCCTGGCCCATCTTCGCGACGAGGATGCGCGGGCGTCGGCCCTCCGCCTCCTCGAACTCCTCCACGAGGCGCCGTGTGCGCTCCACCCCCGGGGACATCCCGGCCTCCTCCCGGTACACGCCGGTGATCGTACGGATCTGCCCCGCGTGCCGCCCGTACGACTTCTCCAGCGCGTCCGAGATCTCGCCCACGGTGGCCATCGCCCGCGCCGCGTCCACCGCGAGCGCCAGCAGGTTGCCCTCCAGGCCGCCGCCCGAGCGGTGGCCCTCGGAGGCCGCCGCGGTCAGGGCGCGCAGCGCGTCCTGGCAGGCGGACTCGTCGCGCTCCGCGCGCAGCCGCCGCAGCTTCTCGATCTGCTCGGCGCGCACCGCGGAGTTGTCGACGGAGCGGACGTCGATCTGCTCGTCGCTCTCCACGCGGTACTTGTTGACGCCGATGACCGGCTGCCGTCCCGAGTCGATACGGGCCTGCGTACGCGCCGCCGCCTCCTCCACGCGGAGCTTCGGGATGCCCGCGTCGATGGCCTTGGCCATGCCGCCCGCCGCCTCGACCTCCTCGATGTGCTGCCAGGCGCGGCGCGCCAGGTCGTGCGTCAGCCGCTCCACGTACGCGCTGCCGCCCCACGGGTCGATGACCCGGCAGGTGCCGGACTCCTGCTGGAGCAGCAGCTGCGTGTTGCGCGCGATGCGCGCGGAGAAGTCGGTGGGCAGCGCCAGCGCCTCGTCCAGCGCGTTGGTGTGCAGCGACTGCGTGTGCCCCTGCGTGGCGGCCATCGCCTCGACGCACGTACGGGTCACGTTGTTGTAGACGTCCTGCGCCGTCAGCGACCAGCCGGAGGTCTGGCTGTGGGTGCGCAGGGACAGCGACTTGGCGTTCTTCGGCTCGAACTGGCTGACCAGCTTCGCCCACAGCAGGCGGCCCGCGCGGAGCTTGGCGACCTCCATGAAGAAGTTCATGCCGATCGCCCAGAAGAACGACAGCCGCGGCGCGAACGCGTCCACGTCCAGGCCCGCGTCGAGCCCCGCCCGCAGGTACTCCACGCCGTCCGCCAGCGTGTACGCGAGCTCCAGGTCGGCCGTGGCCCCGGCCTCCTGGATGTGGTAGCCGGAGATGGAGATCGAGTTGTACTTCGGCATCTTCTGCGAGGCGTACGCGAAGATGTCCGAGATGATCCGCATCGACGGCTGCGGCGGGTAGATGTACGTGTTGCGGACCATGAACTCCTTGAGGATGTCGTTCTGGATGGTCCCGGCCAGCTTCTCGGGCGGCACGCCCTGCTCCTCGGCCGCCACGATGTACAGCGCGAGGATGGGCAGCACCGCGCCGTTCATCGTCATCGACACGCTCATGCGGTCCAGCGGGATGCCGTCGAACAGCTGCCGCATGTCGTAGATCGAGTCGATCGCGACGCCCGCCATGCCCACGTCGCCCGTGACGCGCGGGTGGTCGCTGTCGTAGCCGCGGTGCGTCGGCAGGTCGAAGGCGACCGACAGGCCCTTCTGACCGGCGGCGAGGTTGCGCCGGTAGAAGGCGTTGGACTCCTCGGCGGTGGAGAAGCCCGCGTACTGCCGGACGGTCCACGGCTGGTTGACGTACATCGTCGGGTACGGGCCGCGCAGGTACGGCGCGACGCCCGGGTAGGTGCCCAGGAAGTCCAGGCCCGCGGTGTCCTCCGCCGTGTACAGCGGCTTGACCTCGATGCCCTCGGGCGTCTCCCAGCCCAGGTCGGCGGCGCTCTTGCCGGTCCGCTCCTGGATGGCCGCCCGCCACTCCCCGGTGGTCGGGGCCGCCGGGGCGGCGCCCTCGGGGGTCAGCGGCACGTCCGTGAAGTCCGGTACGGCGCCCGGCCGTCGTGTGTCGCCCTGCATTACGCCACTCCCATGCGGTCGAGGACGGACGCGAGGACGGCGACCGCGTCACTGCCCACGTGGATGTACTCGTCGACACCGGCCCGCTGCCACGCCTCGCGGTGCTCCCGCGGCTTCCCCGCGAGCAGCACGCGCCGCGCGCCCGCCCCGACCAGGGCCGCCGCGACGGCCTCGGCCTGCTCGGCGTAGAGCGCGTCGCCCGAGCACAGGCAGGCCACGGTCGCGCCGCTGCGCGTGAACGCGTCCGCCACGGTCTCCGCGTCGACCGTCTCCGGGTCGTGCACGGGCTCGATGCCGCCCGCGCGGAGCAGGTTCGCGGCGAAGCCCGCGCGCGCGGTGTGCGCCGCGGCCGGGCCGAGCGCCGCCAGGAACACCTTCGGCCGGGCGCCGGTCTCCGCGAGGTGCGCGTCGGAACGGGCCCGCAGCTCCTCGTACGCCTCGTCGCGCCGGACCCGGGGCAGGCCGCCCGTCGTGGTGGGCGCCGGGCGCGGCGCGCGTTCCACCGGGGCCTGGTCCAGGATCGGGAACTCGCTGACGCCGGTGACGGGTTCACGGCGGCGGGCGAGGTCCTCCCGCCGCGCCTCCCACGTCGCGGCGATCCGGTCGCGCAGCAGACCCGAGCCGAGCGCCGCGGCCTGGCCGCCCGCCCGCTCGATCTCCTGGAACCACTCCCAGGCGGCGTGCGCCAGCTCGTCCGTCAGCCGCTCCACGTACCAGGAGCCGCCCGCCGGGTCGATGACCCGCGCCAGGTGCGACTCCTCGACGAGGATCGCGGAGGTGTTCCGCGCGATACGGCGCGAGAACGCGTCCGGCAGGCCCAGCGCGTCGTCGAACGGCAGCACCGTCACGGCGTCCGCGCCGCCCACGCCCGCGCCCAGGCAGGCGACGGTCGTGCGCAGCATGTTCACCCACGGGTCGCGCCGCGTCATCATCACCGACGACGTCACCGCGTGCTGCCGCTGCGCCGCCGCCGCGGACTCCACGCCGCACACCTGCGCCACGCGCGCCCACAGGCGCCGCGCCGCGCGCAGCTTCGCGATGGTGAGGAACTGGTCGGCGGTGGCCGCGTACCGGAACTCCAGCTGCGCGCACGCCGCTTCGGCGTCGACCCCGGCGGCGGTCAGCGCCCGCAGGTACGCGACGCCGGTGGCCAGCGAGCAGCCCAGCTCCTGCGCGGGCGAGCCGCCCGCCTCGTGGTACGGCAGGGCGTCCACGGTGACCGCCCGTACGCCCGGGTAGTCGCGGTGGCACACGGCGGCCAGCTCGGCCGCCTCGCCGAGCCGGGTGTCGAGGCCGTCGGTGGAGCCCGTACGGGCGACCAGGCCGAGCGGGTCGGCGCCGAGCGAGGCGAGGGCCGCGGAACGGGGCACCTCCCGCGCCGTGAACACGTCGAACAGCGCGCGGGCGGCGGGGGCGAAGTCCGCGCCCGCGTCGAGGACCACGGGCGCCAGGTCGAGGTACACGCCGTCGAGCGCCGCCGCGAGCGCGGACACGGGGACGCCGCCGTCGCCGACGGTGAGCCACAGCGCCGAGACGCCGCTCTCCAGGTCGGCCAGCATCGCCTCGTTGACCTGCCGGGGGTCGGTGCCGGTGTGCCGCTGGCGCACCTCCCAGCCGGAGAGCGCGTTGCCCTCGGGGCGTCCGCCGCGTACGAACGGGGCGGCGCCGGGGAGTCCGGCGTCGACGCGGACGTCCTCGGCGGTGTACAGCGGACGGGTGGCCAGGCCGTCCTGAAGTGGTGTGGCCAGGGCGTCCTCTGCCGCGTCCCCGGAGTCAGGAGTGGCACCCGTCTTGCGGAGCACGCCTTCGACGAGGCGCTGCCACTGCTCACGCGACGCGTCCGGGAAGTCGGCGGCGAGGGATAGCCCGTCGTCGGGCAGGACCGTCATGGGAGCAGGTTAGGGGAAGCGTGCGACGCCAGTCGTGCCCGCAAGGGCGTGACATTGGCCTCCTCGCGGCTTACTAGGTGTCCCACTAGACGTACTCGCCGCAGGTCACGCCCGTACAACCGGCCCCCGGGAGTGTCCGGTCCGTGAGACGCCGGTACGCGCGGCGGCGCCCGCCCGCTCGGGAGCGGACGGGCGCCGGGGAGCCGTGGCGCGGGCCGTACGGCGGGTACGGCCCGCGCGCGTTCAGCCGAGGACCAGCAGCAGGTCGCCGCCCTCCACCTGGGCCACGGGCGCGATGGCCGTACGCCGTACGGTGCCGCTCCTCGGCGCGGTGATCGCCGCCTCCATCTTCATCGCCTCGATGGTGCCGACGGTGTCACCCGCCTCGACGTCCGTGCCCTCCTCGACGGCGAGCGTGACGACGCCCGCGAACGGCGCCGGGACGTGCCCCGCGTCGTTCCGGTCGGCCTTCTCCGCCACCGGCACCTCGCTGGCGACGGCGCGGTCCCGCACCTGTACGGGCCGCAGCTGGCCGTTGAGGATGCACATGACGGTGCGCATGCCGCGCTCGTCGGGCTCCGAGATGGCCTCCAGGCCGATCAGCAGCTGCACGCCGGGCGCCAGCGTGACGTTGTGCTCCTCGCCGTGGCGCAGCCCGTAGAAGAACAGGTCGCTGGAGAGCGGCGCGGTGTCGCCGTGCCGCTCGCGGTGCTCGGCGAAGTCCTTGGCGGGGCCCGGGAAGAGCAGCGTGTTCAGGGTGGACTGCCGCTCCGCGGACGAGCCCTCCAGCCGCTTCCGCTCGTCGTCGGTCAGCTCCTTCACCTCCGGCGCCGCGGCCCGCCCGCTCAGCGCCCGGCTGCGCAGCGGCTCCGGCCAGCCGCCGGGCGGGTCGCCCAACTCGCCGCGCAGGAAGCCGATCACGGAACCGGGGATGTCGAAGCGCGCCGGGTCGGCCGCGAAGTCGGCGGTGGACACCCCGGCGCCGACCAGCGCCAGCGCCAGGTCCCCGACCACCTTCGAGCTGGGCGTGACCTTCACCAGGCGGCCCAGCAGCCGGTCGGCGCCCGCGTACGCCGCCTCGATGTCCTCGAAGCGGTCGCCGAGGCCCAGCGCGATGGCCTGCTGCCGCAGGTTGGACAGCTGCCCGCCGGGGATCTCGTGCTCGTACACCCGGCCCGTCGGCGCGGGCAGCCCCGACTCGAAGGGGGCGTAGACGCGCCGTACGGCCTCCCAGTACGGCTCCAGGTCGCACACCGCGTCCAGGCTCAGGCCCGTGTCCCGCTCGGTGTGCGCGGCGGCGGCCACGATCGCGGAGAGCGCGGGCTGGCTGGTGGTGCCCGCCAGCGCGGCCGAGGCGCCGTCGACGGCGTCCGCGCCCGCCTCCCAGCCCGCCAGGTACGAGGCGAGCTGCCCGCCGGGGGTGTCGTGCGTGTGCAGGTGGACGGGGAGCGCGAACTCCCGGCGCAGCGCCCCGACGAGGGTCCGCGCGGCGGGCGCCCGCAGCAGCCCGGCCATGTCCTTCACGGCGAGCACGTGCGCGCCCGCCTCGACCATCCGCTCGGCCAGCCGCAGGTAGTAGTCCAGCGTGTAGAGCCGCTCGTTCGGGTCCGACAGGTCGCCGGTGTAGCTCATGGCGACCTCGGCGACGGCCGTGCCCGTCTCCCGTACGGCGTCGATGGCCGGGCGCATCTGGTCGACGTTGTTCAGCGCGTCGAAGATCCGGAAGATGTCGATGCCGGTGTCCGCGGCCTCCTGCACGAACGCCCGCGTCACCTGCTCCGGGTACGGCGTGTAGCCCACCGTGTTGCGGCCGCGCAGCAGCATCTGGAGACAGATGTTGGGGATCGCCTCGCGGAGCGCCGCCAGCCGCTCCCACGGGTCCTCGTACAGGAAGCGCAGCGCCACGTCGTACGTCGCCCCGCCCCACGCCTCCACCGACAGCAACTCCGGTGTGGTGCGCGCGACATGGCCCGCGACCTCCAGCAGGTCCTTCGTCCGCACCCGGGTCGCCAGCAGCGACTGGTGCGCGTCGCGGAACGTCGTGTCGGTGACGCCCAGCGCGGCGCGCGACCGCAGGTCCGCGGCGAAGCCCTCCGGGCCGAGCGCGAGCAGCCGCTGCCGCGAGCCGTCGGGCACGGGCCCGTCGAGGCCGCCCGCGGGCAGCTTCTCGAACGGCGGGACGGTGGCGGGGCGTTCGCCGTGCGGCTTGTTGACGGTGACGTCCGCCAGGTACTCCAGGATGCGCGTGCCGCGGTCCGCCGAGCCGCGCCGGGTCAGCATCCCGGGGTGCTGCTCGATGAACGACGTGGTGACGCGCCCGGCGCGGAACTCCGGCTCGTCCAGCAGCGCTTGGAGGAACGGGATGTTCGTCGCCACGCCGCGGATGCGGAACTCGGTGACGGCGCGCCGCGCCCGCGCCACGGCGGTGTCGAAGTCCCGCCCCCGGCAGGTGAGTTTGACGAGCATCGAGTCGAAGTGCGCGGCGACCTCGGCGCCGAGGTTCGTCCCGCCGTCGAGGCGTACGCCCGCGCCGCCCGGCGATCGGTACGCGGTGATGCGGCCGGTGTCGGGCCGGAAGCCGTTCGCGGGGTCCTCGGTGGTGATGCGGCACTGGAGCGCCGAGCCGCGCAGCACGATCCGCTCCTGGCTCAGACCGAGGTCGTCCAGCGACTCCCCTGCGGCGACGCGGAGTTGGGACTGCACCAGGTCGACGTCGGTGACCTCCTCGGTCACGGTGTGCTCGACCTGGATGCGCGGGTTCATCTCGATGAAGACGTGGTTGCCGCGGGTGTCCACGAGGAACTCGACGGTGCCCGCGCAGGTGTAGCCGATCTCCTTGGCGAACCGTACGGCGTCCGCGCAGATCCGCTCGCGCAGCTCCGGGTCGAGGTTCGGCGCCGGCGCGAGTTCGACGACCTTCTGGTGGCGGCGCTGGACGCTGCAGTCGCGCTCGTAGAGGTGGATCACGTTGCCGTGGGTGTCGGCGAGGATCTGCACCTCGATGTGCCGCGGGTCGACCACGGCCTGCTCCAGGAAGACCGTCGGATCGCCGAACGCGGACTCCGCCTCGCGCGCCGCCGCCTCGATCGACTCCCGCAGCTGCGCCGGTTCCGCGACGCGCCGCATGCCGCGCCCGCCGCCGCCCGCGACGGCCTTCACGAAGACGGGGAACACCATCGACTCGGCCGCCGCGACGAGTTCGTCCACGTCGCGGGAGGGCGCGCTGGAGTCCAGCACGGGCAGTCCGGCGGCCCTGGCGGCGGCGATGGCGCGCGCCTTGTCGCCGGTCAGCTGGAGCACCTCGGTCGGCGGGCCGACGAACGTGATGCCCTCGGCGGCGCAGGCGGCGGCCAGTTCCGGGTTCTCGGACAGGAAGCCGTAGCCGGGGTAGACGGCGTCGGCACCGGCGCGGCGGGCCGCGCCGATCACCTCCTCCACGGACAGGTAGGCGCGTACGGGGTGGCCGGGCGCGCCGATGCGGTACGCCTCGTCGGCCTTGAGGCGGTGGGGCGAGTTCCGGTCCTCGTGCGGGTACACGGCGACGGTGCCCGCGCCCAGTTCGTAGGACGCGCGGAAGGCGCGGATGGCGATTTCGCCGCGGTTTGCGACCAAGACCTTCGAGAACATACGAGCTGACTTCTCCTGACGAGCCGCGACTGCTGCCCTGCTGTCCGATGTCTGCTGCTGTGCTGCGTACCGGCTGGTGCCCGGCGCAACGGCCTGTGGCCGCCGCCGGACGTCCGGCGCGGGTCCTCCGCCGGGCCGCCCTCCGGACCGCGCTGTCCGGGCGGGCGGGACTGATCGATCGATTGTTGAGCGACAGCATGCCGTTCCGGACGGCGGTCCGCCAGGAGAGCCCGGTCACAGTACGTACCGGTCACGTCGCGCGCCCCGCCGGTACGGGAGTGCCGTACGGGCGGGGCGCGGGGGACGGGGGAGGCGGGCGGGCGGCTCAGCCCGCGGGCCCGGCCGCCGCGTGGGCCGCGTCGACGGCGTCCCGCAGCGCCCGCCAGCGCGCGTGCAGCCGCGTGTACGCGGCGGCGCGCGCCGCGTCCGGCTCGACGGTGCGCGCCGCGCCGACCAGCCGGGCCCGCAGCGCGTCCGGGTCCGTGGCCACGCCCGTACCGAGGAACGCCAGGGCCGCCGCGCCGAGCAGCGTCACGTCCGGCTGCGGCGACACCAGCAGCCGCCGCCCCACCGCCTCCGCCCGCAGCCGCGTCGCGTGCGCGCTGCGCGAGGAGCCCCCGGCGAACGCGACGGGCAGCGCGCCCGTCGGGTCCAGCCGGTCCAGCGCGTCCCGCGCCGTGAACGCCGCCGCCTCCTGCGCCGCCCGCAGCAGGTGCGCCGCGCCGTGCCCGGGGTGCTGCCCGAGGACCGCGCCGCGCGCGTCGGGCCGCCAGTCGGGGAACCGCGTGCCGGTCATGCCCGGCAGTACGGTCAGTCCGTCCGCGCCCGGCGGTACGGCGGCCAGCCGGTCGTCGTCCACGGCGCCGACCAGCGTCCGCCAGTGCGCGACGGCCCCGCCGGTGAGCCCCGTGGCGCCGCCCGCGACGAACCGGCCCGGCAGTACGGACGGGTTGAGCACCGCGCCGTCCGGCAGCGCGCCCGGGTCGGGCAGCAGCCGCCCCAGCACGTCGGTGGTGCCCGCGACGTCCGCGACGACGTCCTCGGCCGTGCCCAGCAGCAGGCCGATGCCGACGGAACCGTCCGGGCCGCCGGACACCACCGGCAGCCCGGCGGGCAGCCCGGTCGCCGCGGCGGCCTCGGCGGTGAGCGCGCCCACCACCTCCGCGGGCTCCGACTGCGGCGGCAGCAGCGCCGCGTCCACGCCCGCGGCGTCGAGGAGTTCGCGGTTCCAGGCGCGGCGCCGCACGTCGGACGCCAGGGTGTACGCGGCGCTGATCGTGTCCGAGGTGAGGCGGCCGGTGAGCCGCGCGACGAGGAAGTCCTTCGGTGACAGCACGGCCCGTACGCCCGTCAGCTCCGCCGTCCCCGGCGCCAGCAGGAACGCGAGCGCGCCCCCCGCCGGGCTCGGGCGGCCCGCCGCCCGCAGCAGCCGGTCGACGGCCGCCGGGCCCAGCGCCGCCAGCTGCGGCACGCCCCGGGTGTCGGACCAGCCGCCGCCGGGCCCGACGGGCCGCAGCCCGGCGTCCACCGCGACGGTGCCGATGTGCGCGGCGACGGCCAGCGCCGTGGGCGCCGTACCGCCGGAGACCCCGGCCAGCGCGGCCCGTACGTCCTCGGCCAGGGCCGCCGCGTCGAAGGTGTCGCCGCCGACGCCGGAGGCGCGGGGGATGCGCCGCTGCGCGCGCACCCGCCCGGTGGTGTCCACGGCGGCGGCGCGTACGGCGGAGGTGCCCACGTCGACCGCGATGACGTGCGGGTCCGTCCCGGCCGCGCTCATTCGGCGTCGATCCGCATCAGGAAGGGGAAGTCGGGCAGGGTCCAGCTGGTCGTGAACTCGACGACCTCGCCCCTCTCGCCGTACGTCGTGCGCCGCACCTCCAGCACCGGCCCGCCCGGCGGGACGCCCAGCAGGTCGGCCTGTTCGGCGTCGAGCAGGGCCGCCGCCATCGACTGGTCGGCGTGGCGCAGTTGGACGCCGAAGCGCTGGGTGAGCGTGCGGTAGAGGGAGTCGTCCACGAGCGGTTCGCGGCAGAGCGACGGCGCGACGGCGTACGGCACCCACGCGTCCTGGAGCGCGGCGGGCGCCCCGCCGATCAGCCGCACGCGGGTCAGCCGGTTCGCCGTGTCGCCCTCCGCGCCGCCGAACGCCGCCGCCGCCTCGGGCGGCGCGGGCGCCGTCCCGCACGCGACCGTACGGGACGAGGCGGTGCCGCCGGTGTCGGCGATCTCGTCCGCGAAGGAGCGCAGGCGGTTGAGGCGCCGCCCGCGCTCCGTGTGGTCGCTGACGAACGTGCCGTTCCCCTGGAGCCGTACGACCAGGCCCTCCGACTCCAGCAGGTCCAGTGCCTGACGCACCGTCATGCGGCTGACCGCGTACTGCTTGGCGAGGTCCGTCTCGCCGGGCAGCCGCTCGGCCCGGCCCAGTGCGCCGGTACGGATCTGCGAGACCAGGTCGTCGTAGATCACCTGGTAGCGGGGTGCGCGCGGCATGCTTCAGATCGCTCCTGACTCGCGAAGGCGGTCCACTTCCCGCGCGGACAGCCCCAGGACGCCCTGGTAGACGTAGGTGTTGTCCTCACCGACCCGCGGGGGTGCCTTGCGGACCACGGGCGGGGTCTTCTCCATCCTGATCGGATTGCCGGGCATCCGGATGGTACCGAGTTCGGGGTGGTCCGCCTCCACGATCATGCCGCGGGCGGCGATCTGCTCGGACGCGGCGACCTCCGCGACGGTGGCGACCTTCGCGTACGGCACGCCCGCGTCGTCCAGCAGCCGCGCGATCTCCGCCGTGGGCAGGCCCGCCGCCCACGCGCCGATCTCGCCCTCCAGGAAGTCCTGGTGCTCCATCCGCCCCTCCACGGTCGCGAACCGCGGGTCGTCGGCCAGGTCCTGGCGGCCCATCACCGCGCACAGCCTCGGGAACAGGGAGGCGGTGCCCGCCTGTACGTAGACGGGGCCGTCGGCCGCCTCGTACACGTTGACCGGCGCCGTCAGCAGGTCGCGCGACCCGCTGCGGGGCATGCCCTGACCGAGCATCAGCTCCGACATGAGGCGGACGCCGAGCGCGGAGAACATCGTGTCGAACGACGCGACGTCCACCAACTGCCCCTCCCCGGTGCGTTCCCGGTGCAGGATCGCGGTGAGCGCGCCGATCGCGGCCTGGTAGCCGGTGGTGTAGTCCGCGATGTACGTGCCGCTGAGAGTGGGCTTGCCGCCGGGCTCGCCGGTCATGTCCATCAGGCCCGACGACGCCTGCGAGATCGCGTCGAACAGCGCGCGGCGCGAGTCCGGGCCGGTCTGCCCGAAGCCGGAGACGGACACCAGGACGATGTCCGGGTTCAGCTCCTTCATCCGCTCGTAGCCGATGCCCATCCGCTCGATGGTGCCGGGGCGGTAGTTCTCGACGACGACGTCCGCCCACTCCACCAGCCGCTCCAGGATGCCGAGCGCCTCGGGGTGCCGGGTGTCCAGCGAGGCGTCGTACTTGTTCCGGTGGTAGAGGAACATGTAGATGCTCTCGTCCCGGTGGTACGGGCCGTGGTGCCGGGAGTCCTCGCCGTCGGGGCGTTCGATCTTGACGACCTCCGCGCCGAAGTCCGCCAGGATCTGCGCGCACAGCGGACCGGCGATGAAACGCGACAGGTCCAGCACCTTCACGCCGTCCAGCGGCGCCGGCCCCCGGGCCGCGCCCGGTGTCGTACCGGTCATGCCTCCTCCATCTCCTCTGCGTCCGCCCGCTGCTTGGGCGCCACGAACGACGGGAACGTCCACGCGTTCACGTCCCGGTCGATCGGCACGTCCAGCACCACCGGGCCGCCCGCCGCGAACGCCTCCGCGACGCGCTTGCGCAGCGCGCCCAGGCCGGTGACGACCTCGCCGTCCACGCCCATCGCGCGGGCGACCATGCCGAAGTCCACCGTCCCGAAGTCGACGCCGGTGGTCCGCCCGTCGAAGTGCAGCTCCTGCTCCTGGCGGATGTTGCCGTAGCTGGAGTCGTTGAGCACGACGACGCAGACGTTGCCGCCGACGCGCGCCAGCGTCTCGATCTCACCGAGGCTCATGCCGAGCGACCCGTCCCCGATCAGCGCCAGCACCGGCCGGTCCGGGTCGATCAGCGACGCGGCGATGGCGGAGGGCAGCGCGAAGCCCATGTTCCCGAAGCCGACGGGCTTGATGTAGCTGTACGGGCGCCGCACCTCCCAGAGGAACGACCAGACGCCGGGGTTGCCCGCGTCCGGGATCAGCAGGGTGTCCTCCGGGGCCACCTCCCGCAGCGTACGGACGATGTCGGCGGGCGACAGCGGCCCCTCCGCCTCGGCGTCCGCCACGGCGGACCCCTCCCACCAGGCGCCGCGCGCCGTGTCCAGCGACGCCAGCCACTCCGCCCGACCGGCCTTCGCGTCGGCCGCCCGCCCGGCGGTGGCGGTGACCAGGTCGCGGGCGAACGAGCCGAGGTCGGCGACGACGCCGTCGGTGATCTCGGAGTAGTAGCGGCCGATCATCGCCGGGTCGACGTCCACCTGCACGATCTCGGGGAGCGCCCGCCGCCACCGGGTGGTGGACACGGCGTTGAGGCTGTTGCCGAGGGCCAGTACGAGGTCCGCGTCGCCGAGCACGTCACCGGCGAGCGCCGTACCCATCCGGGTCACCGCCCCGTACACCAGCGGGTGCGTCGTCGGCACCGAGCCGATCCCGTTGAACGTCGTGACCACCGGCACGCCCAGCGCCTCGGCCAGCGCGAGGACGTCGTCGGCGCCGCGTGCCCGGTTGCCGCCGTTGCCGAGCCAGACGACGGGCCGTTCGGCGCGCAGCACCCGTTCCGCGACCCGCGCCAGGGCGACGGGGCTCGCGGACGGCCGCTCGGTGACCCAGCCACGGCTGGGGTGCACGGCGGGCACCTCCGGCGGGTCCTCGACGTACCCCTCTATGGTGTCGCGGGCGAAGTCGAGGTGGACGGGGCCGGGGTTGCCGGTGAGGGCGTTGACGTACGCCTCCTCCATGGCCTGCTTGATGGACGAGCCGTGCGCCACCAGCCGGGAGAACTTGACGAGCGGCTTGACCAGTTCGACGTGGTCGGCGTTCTGCGCGTCGTCCTTGTGGATGTTCTCGCCGTTGTTGTTGCAGGTGATCACGAAGCCGGGGCTGGAGTCGCGGTACGCGCCGCCGACCCCGGTGAGGAGGTTGGTCGCGCCCGGCCCGGTGGTGGAGATGCAGGCGGCGGGCTTGCCGGTGAGGCGGCCGTACGCGTCCATCATCACGGCCGCGGCGTTCTCGTGCCGGGTGTGCACGAGCCGGATGCCGGGGGTGTCGATGATCGCGTCGGTGATGGCGAGGGTCTGCCCGCCGACGACGCCGAAGACGTACTCGACGCCGAGGGAGGTCAGCATGTCGACGACGACCTGGCCGCCGGTCCTGGGAGTGCTCATCAGCTGGGGTGCGCTTTCTGTGTCGGTGCGGGCCCCGGTCCGGGGTCCGTGGGTCTGCCGTGTACGGGCGTGGGGTGTACGGGCGCGGGGCGTGCGCGCGTACGGTCGGTCGCTCGGGGTCAGGCCGCGGGTACGGTCACGGCGGCCCAACCGGCCGTGATCAGGCGGCTGTCGGCGTCGCGCCGCACCCAGACCTCCAGCTCCACGCGGAGGCCGCCGTCGACCGGCGTCACCGAGGTGACGACGCCGGTGCAGGTGATCGGGTCGAAGACGTCCAGCGGGGCGAGGAACTTCACCCGCAGCCACCCCGACGTGAGGAACGTCGGTCCCGACCGCAGGGTCAGCAGTTGCGCGAGCACGCCGAACTGCTGCTGCCCCTGCACGATCGGCACCGCCAGCCCGCCCGCGCGGGCCACCCCGATGTCGTTGTGGATGTTCCGCACGTACTCCCCGACGCGGCTGAACACCGCCGCCTGCTCCGCCGTCACCGTCTTGCGCAGCGGCGCGAGCACGTCCCCGGGGCGTACGTCCGGCCCCAGCGCCGCCACGGTCCGGGCGTCCGCCGGTACCTCGCCGGTCACGCGCCGCTCGGGCGCCGCCGAGCCGCGACCGCCGATGGCGCCGGGGTTCGTCTTGAGGATCTCCACGCCCCGGTGGCGTACGACGCTCCGGCCGTCCGCGCCGGTCGCCGTGGCCTCCATGACGACGTAGCCCTCACCGCGGCGCGTGTACGCCTCGGTGTACGTGCCGTGCAGCGTGACCGTCTCGTCGAGCACCGCCGGGCTGTCGAACCACATCTGCTCCTCGGTGTGGTAGCCGACGACCCGGCTGGCCGCGTAGACCCGCGTGAACAGCTGCACGAGGTCGTTGCCCAGCAGCGCCGCGTGTCCCACGCGCCGCCCGCCGAACGGGCTCCCGCTGAGGTGCCACGGGGAGTGGTCGTCGTGCGTGAACGCGTACCGCTTGATCTTGTGGTCGTCGATGACGACCGGCACGGTGCCCAGGTCCTCGGGGATCTCCAGGTTCTCGAACTCCGGTTCCTTCAGACCCGCTTCGAGGTCCTCCGTACCGGCGGCGCGGCGCGGGTCGGTGAGGTCCCGCCAGGGCCGGGGGGACGGTTCCGTCATCGCTTCTCCTCGATCGGGTCGCCGACACGGTTCATGTCGACCCTGTTGGTCTCGGGCGCCTTGACCGCGCTCACGAGCCCGACGAGCAGGGCCAGCACGGTGATCAGGGCGATCGGCCACGGGTCCCCGTCGGTCGCCGCCAGCAGCGCGGTCGACGCGAGCGGCCACAGGCCGATCAGGACGCTCGGCAGCTGTGCCGCCAGGGACAGGCCGGTGTAGCGGACCTTCGTGCTGAACAGCTCCGCGAAGAAGGCCGGTTCGACGCCGTAGAGGGCGCCGACGCCTATCGCGTACGCCACGGTGTAGACGACGTACGTCAGCAGCACGGCGTCCGCGTCGAGGATCCAGAAGAAGGGGAACGTGACGACGATGCCGACGACCGAGCCGATGATGAAGACGGTGCGGCGGCCGATCCGGTCGGACAGGCGGCCGAAGTAGTAGTACGTGAAGATGGCCGCGGCGGCCGCGACGCTGCTCGCGACGAGCACGTGCGTACGGGAGATGTCGGTGTAGTTCTCCGCGAACGTCAGGCCGATCGTCAGGATGATGTAGCCGAAGACGGCCTCGCCCAGGCGCATGCCCATCGCCAGCAGCAGCGGCCGCTTGAACCGCCGGAACAGCTCCGCGACCGGCATCCGCTCCTCCTCCGCGGCGCCGCTCGCCTCCAACTCCTCCTGCGCGGCCTGGAAGGTGGGGGTCTCGGTAAGCTTGAAGCGGATGAACAGGCCGACGGCGATCAGCACGGCGCTCAGCAGGAACGGCAGCCGCCAGCCCCAGCTCTCCAACTGGTCGTCCGGCAGCGTCGACACGGCGGCGAAGATCCCCGTCGACATCACGAGCCCGACCGCGTTCCCGATCTGCGGGAAGCTGCCGTACGCGCCACGCTTGTCGGCCGGTGCGTACTCCACCGCGACCAGCGAGGCGCCACCCCACTCGCCGCCCACCCCGAAGCCCTGGATCAGCCGCAGCAACACCAGCAGCACGGGCGCCAGGACGCCGATCTGCTCGGTGGTGGGCAGCAGTCCGATGAGGAACGTGGAGCCGCCCATCAGCATGAGCGTGGTGACGAGCGCCGCCTTGCGCCCGAACTTGTCACCGAAGTGACCGAAGACGACACCGCCCACGGGCCGGGCGAAGAAGCCGACGCCGAAGACGGCGAACGCCGACAGGGTCCCGATGATCGGGTCGTCCTCGTTGGGGAAGAAGAGGTCACCGAACACCAGGGCCGACGCGGTGCCGAAGATGAAGTAGTCGTACCACTCGACGGCGGTGCCGACGAGGCTGGCCACGGCGGCGCGCCGGGCGAGCGCGGTGCGTTCCTGTTCGGATGCGGGTGGTGCGGTGGCTGGATGGGCCATGGGATGACTCCGTTGTCGACCTCGGGGAGCGGATGGGGAGTTGGGGGGACGGGTGCTGCGGGTGCGGCGGGCGTGGGGGCGTACGGGCGTGGGGCGTACGGGTCCGGTGGGGACGTGGGGGAGCGGGGGCGGGTCGGCGCGGGCGGCGGGTCAGAGCAGGGGGAAGGGGCGCTGCGCCGAGCCGTCGACCTCGGCGGAGGCCCAGCCGAGCGCCGTACGCGTCCCGTCGGCCTTGTCCACCCAGACCTCCAGCTCCAGCCGGTCGCCGTCGGCGCCGACGACGGCCCCGCCGGTCGTCAACTCCTCGTCCACGAACGCCGGGGAGACGAACCGCAGGTCCAGCTCGCCGGACGTGAAGAACGGGGCGCCGAACACGTCCACCAGGTTCGAGATGAGGAAGCCGGTCTGCTGCTGCGCCTGCACGATCGTGCGGTCGAGCCCGGAGGCGGCGGCCTTGTCGCGGTCGGTGTGCACGTTGGCGTAGCCGCGCCCGGCCCACGAGAAGACCGACATCTGGTCCTGGGAGAAGGCCGTCGTACGCCGCGGCAGCGGGCTGCGCGCCGGGGCGTCGAGCCGCGCCCGTTCCAGCACCGGCAGGGACGCGTCGTACGTACCGACCACCGTGCGTGACCGTTCCTCGCCCGCGGTGCGGTTCCGGCCGGTCACCTCCCCGGCGACCGTCCGCATGATCTCCTTGCCGGAGTGCCGTACGAGCAGCCGCCCGTCCTCGCCGCGCGCCTCGGCCTCCAGCACCACGTAACCCTGGCCGCGGCGCTCGTACTTCTCCGTGTAGCCGCCCTCGACCGTGACCGTCTCGCCGACCCGTACGGGGGAGTGGAAGGTCAGGCGCTCGTGCGTGTGCAGGCCCTGCGCGGTGTTGCCGTCGTACTTCTCGTAGAAGAGGAACAGCAGGTCGTTGGCGAGGACGAGGGGGTGGCCCACGGGTCCGCCGAAGGGCGAGTCCCGGAAGTACCACGACCCGTGGTCGTCCTCGCTGAAGGCGTGGTCGAGCACCTTGCGGCGGTCCACGGTCACGGAGACCGGGCCCATCGGTTCGGGGATCTCGACCAGCTCGTAGCGAGCCTCCTTCAGCTGCGACGTCTGCGACTTCATCGTCACCTCCGTGTGGGAAGCCCGAGAGGGCTAAGAAATGTCTAGACGACTAGTCTTTACGCTAGGTTCACGGATTCGCGCCTGTCAATGGCCGCGCGCCGGGGAAAATCCGACATCGGAGCGTGCTCGCGTGAACCCGGAGGGTGACAGTCTGAGGGTGCGGCGGGCCGCCGCCGCGGAGGCGCGGGAGCACGCGCGGGGCGGGGAGGCGTCAGCGGTCAGCGGTACGGGCGGGGGTGTCGGTGGGGCGTCCTAGGATGCCGGTCATGACTGCCGGTCCCGCCGACGTACGCCGCGCCGCCCTCGCCCTCCCGGAGACGACGGAGGTGCTCGCCTGGGGCATGCCCACCTTCCGCGCCGCCGGGAAGATGTTCGTGACGATGCCCGACGACGAGACGTCGTTCGCCGTCCGCTGCCCCAAGCTCGAACGGGGCGAACTGATCGCGGCGGAACCGGAGAAGTTCTGGGTGCCGCGCCACGAGGCGGGCTCGCACTGGGTGCGCGTACGGCTGGCCGCGCTGGAGGATCTGGCCGAACTCCGGGACATCGTCCTGGACTCGTGGCGCCAGGCGGCCCCACCACGCCTCACGGACACGTACGGCGACGCGGACCGCGCCTGAGGCCCGGTCCGCATCGCCTCTTTCTCGCGCTCGGCTCGCCTCCGGGCGCTCGTACCCGGTGCCGACGTTCCTCGACGCGGCGCTCGCTCGTGCCTCGCTCCCTTGGTCTCGTCGCTTTCGGCACCGGCGCGTCCTTCGGCTCGCTCGCTGTTGCGCGCTCGGCTCGCCTCCGGGCGCTCCTATCCGGTGCCGACGTTCCTCGACGCGGCGCTCGCTCGCGGGCGCATTGCGCCGTTGCCAGGCGCTGGGGGCTACTCCGGGAGCAGGTGCGGCGCGCGGGTCGCGACGGCCTCCAGCACGCGCTTCCTCGACGGGTTGACCATCGCCTCCCCGGCCACGGTCACCGTCGGCACGGTCTCGTTCCCGTCGGCCACCGAGCGGACGTACGCCGCCGCCTCCGGGTCCTTCCAGATGTTCACCTTGGTGTACCGGAGCTTGGTGAAGCGCAGGCGGGTCAGGAGCGCGGCGCAGAACACGCAGCCCGGCCGCCAGTACACGACCACCCCGTCGTCGTTCCCGGTCGTCATCGTTCCCCCTCCGTCGGGCCCGGCGTCCGGCTGTCGTCGCCGTGGCCCCCGGGTCCAGCCTAGGTCGTACGTCAGCCGCCGCCCGGCGCCGGTACGCGCGCCAGTTCCGGTGCCGCCGAGTCCAGCGGCACCGACCCGGAGCGCACCAGCCCGAACTGCACGCCCTGGCGCGGGAGTACGGCGTCGAGCAGCCAGTCCGCCGCGGTCCGCGTACGGTTGCCCGGCATCGCCGCCAGGTGGTAGCCGCGCGTCACGAGGCTCGCCAGCGGTCCGCTGAGCGGTACGTGCAGCGGGTCGGCCGCGGCCTGGAACCCGCCGAGGTCCACCATGAAGCCCAGGTCGTGGTGCTCGTACGCGCGCGCCTCGCCCCGCCCGCAGGACGCGGCGACGTTGCGCGCGGCGACCGCGCCCTGCCGCTGCGCGTGCTGCGCGGTCATGGGTGTCACCTCGCCGGGCCGCGTCAGGTCCGGTACGGCCGCCGCGTCCCCGCACGCGAACACCTCCGGGTGGCCGGGCACCGTGAGGTACTCGTCGACGCACAGCCGCCCCCGTTCCGTCGGCGTCCCCACGGACTCCACCAGCGGGTCGGGCCGTACGCCCACGCACCACACCAGCGTCCGGCTCGGCACGAACTCCCCGTCGTCCAGGAGCACTCCGTCCCGCCGGGCCTCCCGTACGGAGGTGCCCGTACGGACGTCCACGCCCCGCGCGCGCAGTACGCGGTCCGCGGTGCGCGACAGCCGCCTGTCCAGTTCGGGCAGGACGCGTTCGGCGATGTCCAGCAGCAGCCAGCGCGGTCGTACGGGCTCGCCCGCGTCCGTCGCCGCGCCCGCGTACGTGCCGTTGAGGCCCGCGTTGCCCCGGGCCAGCGCGTCGGTCAACCGCACGCCCTGCGCGGCGACCTCGGTCCCCGTGTAGCCCGCGCCGACGACGACGAAGGTGGTGCGCGCGGCCCGTTCCGCCGGGTCGTCGGACGCACCGGCCAACTCGGTCTGCCGGGTGAGGTGGTCGCGCAGGTAGAGCGCCTCGGGGATGCCGCGGAAGCCGTGCGCGTGCTCGGTGAGGCCGGGGACGGGCAGCAGCTTGTTGACGCTGCCGACGGTCAGCACCAGCCGGTCGTAGGCGAGCGTGGACCGGCCGCCCTCCGGGTCGGTGTACGTGACGCGCCGCCCGTCGAGGTCCACGCCGTCGGCCTCCCCGAGCACGAGCCGTACCCCCGGCAGGGTGCCCGTCAGCGACACCGCGACCCGGCGCGGGTCCAGGGCGCCGGACGCGACCTGGGGCAGCAGCGGCAGGTACAGGAAGTAGTCGTGCGGGTTGAGCAGCACGATGTCGGCGGCGCCCCGCGCGAGGCGGGACAGCGTGCGCGCGCACCGGTGCCCGGCGAAGCCACCACCGACGATCACGATCCTCGGGCGTCGTCCCACGGGGTACCTCCTGTCGCAGGGGAGCCGCGCGGCGCGGACCGTGGGGCGCGCCGCGCGCGGTCGCCCGTACCGCGTATCCGTCGGGGCGGGCCGGTACACACGGTCCGGCGCGCGGCGTGCGGGCGTGCTCCCTCCTGCGCGCGCGCTACACGAGGGGCCGCGCCGCCCGCAGCCGGTGCACGTGGATCAGCAGGTCGTGTCCGCGCGCCAGCCCGTACGGCCGGTACGGGTCGCCCGGCGGACCCACGTACCGGGTGGGGCGCCGCGCCTCCAGCCACTCGCGGGCCGCGGCGGGCGCGGACCGTGGGTCCAGCAGGAAGGCGGGGCCGCCGACCGCGTCGGCCACCCGGTCCAGCGTCTCCTCGCTGCTCCCCGGCGCGGGCCGCCCGAACCGTTCGGTGCGCCACACCCCGTCGTCGTCGGGGAAGACCGCCGCGCCGTGCCCGAAGGTCGTGCCCACGCCGACGTAGTCGCGGCCGAGCAGCTTCCGCAGGTACGCGCCCTGCGTCACCGGGTACTGCGCGGGCGAGTACGTCTCGTACGCCGTGTGCCCGTCGTGCGCCGACAGCAGCACGCGGTGGCCCGTCTGCCGGTGCCACCAGGCGGTGTTGCGCGCCATCAGCTCGTCGCGATAGCGCATGGCCTCGGGGATCTGCGCCGCGTCCCCGAGGTCGTGGGACAGCAGCGTCGCGGTCTGCGCCACGACGCGCGCGTGCTGCACCGTCCACGTGTACGCGGGTCTCGTGCCGTCCGGCCGCAGTCCCGCCAGCCGGGCGACGGCGTGCCGGGCCTGGTGCGCCAGGCGGCGACGCTCCCGCTGGGGGAGCGCCTGGAAGTCCGACTCGTCGGCGTGCGCGCGGAGTTCGCGGTAGAGCCCGTCGAACTCGCGCCGCAAGGCCGGGTGATGCTCCGCGACGTAACCCAGGACGCGGTCGAACAGGATGTCCGCGATACGCGGGTACGCCATGTCGTTGCCCATGAACTGCACCTGCCGCCGGGGGTGTCGCAGGTTGTACGCGCGCATCCACGTGAGGAGGTCCAGGTATTCCCGTACGTTCCAGGGCCACTTGCCGTCCGCGAACTCCTCCGCCATGATCGCCTGCGGCTCCCCGACACCGTGTCGCACGTAGTCGTTGATCCGCAGCCCCGCCACCCAGCTGACCTCCAACGCGAAGGTCGTGAAGCCCCTCTCCTCGACCAGGTGACGGAAGACGCGGTGCTTCAGCGTGAACAGCTCGCGCGCGCCGTGCGCCGCCTCGCCCAGCCCGACGACGGCGCTCCGGCCGATCGCCGCGCCCAGCGGGCGCAGGTCGGCGAGGTTGCCGTGCGGCTCCACCGACCGCAGGGGGCGCGCGGCCCGCGACAGCGCGGCGAGCACCGGCCCGGCGGGCGGTGCGGTGGGTCGCGGGCGGCTCCCGGCGTGGGCCGGTCCGCCTGTACGGACGGCCAGTGTCGACGCGGGCAGGGCGGCGAGCAGGGTCCGGCGTGGGACGAGGGGCATCGTGTGCTCTCCCTGAGACAGGTGCGCGGTGAGGGGGCGGTCGGGCCGGTCGGCGGCCAACTCGACTCAGCCTTCCCGTACGCGTCGACGCGGGCCAACCGGGAGGCCCCCGGCGGCCGTTGGGGCGCGCCGGGGGCGGCCCGCTGGTGCCCGCCCCCGTACTTACACCCCCGTACGGCTGTCCCGCCCGCCCCGGGGGCGCGGACGCGCGTCGACGGGGGCGGCGCGTGCGGGCGTACGCGGGACCCCTCCCCCCTGTCAGGGGTCCCGCGTACGCCGGTCCGGTGGCGGCCGGTGGTGGTGGTGCGCGGTGCGGCCGCGTCAGTAGTGGACGCGGGCTCCCACGGCGCGGTGGTCGGAGTAGCCGAGCGGACTGTCGCCGTCGTCGGTCAGCTCCTCGTCCGCCCGGTCGCCGTCCGCGAACGTCGGCACCACCGTGCCGCTGATCCGCGGCAGCGCCCCGCCGGGCTTGCGCGCCAGCACGTAGTCGACGCGCCGCAGGGCGCTCGTCTCCAGCGTCCACCGGTCCGCCCGGCACCCGGCCGGGTCGGCCTGGGCCGCGCAGTGGGCGTACACGGCGTCGCGGAAGCCGTACTTCCCGCCGAGGTCCCCGTTGGCCGCCTCGTACCAGGTGCGCCACGCGCCGTCCCGGCGGTCGTGCGCGTTGGTGTCGCCACCCGCCACGTACAGGTCGGTGGCACCGTGCGCGGGGTCGCTGTCGTAGCCGTCCTCGGTCAACTCGTTCGACAACTCACCGGTGTTGGAGTCCGCGCAGGCGTCACCGCCGTGCCCCATCGTCGGCCAGTGGAACGACGCCGCCGTGACCGTCCGGTCCGCGACCTTGTCGTGCAGCAGCGCCTTGACGCCCTTGGTACGCGGCTGGTCGTTGTTCACGCACACGCCGCCGACCTCGTTCTGCGCCTGCCAACGGTTCGCGGGAGACGCCGACTTGACCAGTTCCAGCCGGTCGGTACGCCAGATCACGGCGTTCGTCTGGCGCTTCTTGAACGCGTCGCACTCGCCGCCCGTCTTCGGCTTCGGGTCGTCCTCCGCGAGCACGCCCGCGTACTCCTCGCCGAAGTGCGTCCGCATGCGGTCCAGGAGGAGATCCAACTGCGCCCGGTCGCTCAGCTGTTGGACCAGGTAGACGTCCGGCTTCAACTCCTGGGTGCGCATGTAGTACATGAGGTCGTGCCAGTCGCCCGCGCACTGTTCCGGCGGGCGCTCGTCGGTCGTCGGCAGGTTCTCGACGTTGGCGTCGTAGACCTGGAGGAGGCCCGGGTCGTCGTTCGGCCGGGCCTCCTCGGCCGCCGTTACGGGTCCCGCCTGAACGGGTCCGGTCTGAACGGGTCCCGCCGCGGCGGGCGCCCCCGCCAGCAGCGGCAGTGCCAGGGCCCCCGCCCCCAGCGCCGCCGTGAGCGCCGGCGTGAGCCGGGCGCGGCGCCGGGCCGCCGGGTGCTCCGCGCGCCGTCGTGGAGCACCGCCCGTTCGTGAAGATCGCGTCATGCCGTCGTCCCCCGATCAGCTCCCCGCGCGGTGCGGGGATGCGCCGACGTTAGGGCGCGCCGGTGGGGGAGGCGTAGGTGTTTCGGGCGAGGCCGAAACACGGGTGGACGTTCCGCTTCCGGGCGCGGGCCGGGGTGGCGCCGGGCCCGGTGGGCAGCCCCGCAGGTCGTCCCTTGTGGTGCGTGACGAACGTGGTTACCTTGAGTAGCCCGAGGTGGCGGCACAGGTCAGGCGCACACCGTACGCGGCGCTCCGTACGCCGAACCCGTACGCTGCACCCCTCCCGCGCCCCACCTCTCCCCGTTCCGCACCCTGCCGCACTCTCCCGTCACGATGGAGCCCCGATGGCCGTCCGCCCCCGCCCGACCGCCGGTCGTCTGGCCGCCCTGCTCGCCGGAGCGGGCGTCGCGCACCTCGCCGTACCGAAGCCGTTCGACGCCATCGTGCCGCGCGCCCTGCCCGGCGACCCCCGCACCTGGACGTACGTCAGCGGCGCCGTCGAACTGGGCCTCGCGGCGGCCATCGCCCACCCCCGTACCCGCCGCCTCGGCGGGCTGGCGGCGGCGGGCTTCTTCGTCGCGGTCTTCCCGGCCAACGTGAAGATGGCCCACGACTGGCGCCACAAGCCCGCACCCCTGCGCGTCGCCGTCCAGGCCCGACTGCCGCTCCAGGCCCCGCTGGTGTGGTGGGCGCTGCGCGTCGCCGTGGACGGCGGGCGCGGCGCGGTCGGCGCGGACGGCGCCGCCGCCGACCGCCCCTGACGACATGGCCCCCGCCCCCGCCCCCGCCCCCGCCGCCCTGCCGGGACGGCGGGGGCGGCCTAGGCTCGGGGCGGAACGCCCTCGCGGGCCGGGCGCGCGTGCCCGCCGCCCGGCGCCCGCCGGGCGAGGGCACGAGTCGAACGAGGGGATGGCTGCCATGGCCACCGCGAACGTCGCCGATCAGCTCGTCCAGGTCCTCATCCAGTCCGGTGTCCAGCGGGTGTACGGCGTCGTGGGCGACAGCCTCAACCCCTTCGTCGACGCCATCCGCCGTTCCGACGGCGCCCTCGCCTGGGTGCACGTGCGGAACGAGGAGGCCGCCGCCTTCGCCGCCGCGGCCGAGGCCCAGATCACCGGGCGGCTCGCGGTCTGCGCGGGCTCCTGCGGGCCGGGGAACACCCATCTGGTCCAGGGCCTGTACGACGCCCACCGCAGCGGCGCCCCCGTGCTCGCCCTCGCCTCGCACATCCCCACCACCCAGATCGGCACCGGTTTCTTCCAGGAGACGCACCCGGAGAAGCTGTTCAGCGAGGCCGCCGACTGGTGCGAACTCCTCTCGCAGCCCGAGCAGATGCCCCGCCTCGCCCGTATCGCCGCGCAGCACGCGCTCGGCGGCTCCACCGTGTCCGTGCTGGTGCTGCCCGGCGACGTGGGCGAGCGGCCCGCCCCGCACCCCACCGGCCGTACGGTGCCCACCCCGGCCTGCGGCACGGTCACCCCGGCCCCGCACGCCGTGCGGGAGCTGGCCCGCCTGCTCGGCGAGGCGCGTACCGTCGCCCTCTTCTGCGGCGCGGGCGTCCGCGACGCGCACGCGCAGGTGATGCGGCTGGCGGAGACGCTGAAGGCGCCGGTGGGGCACACGTTGCGGGGCAAGGAGTGGGTGCAGTACGACAACCCGTACGACGTCGGGATGATCGGCCTCCTCGGCTACGGCGCCTGCCACGACGCCGTGCACGACGCGGACCTGCTGGTCATGCTCGGTACGGACTTCCCGTACGACGCGTTCCTGCCGCAGGCGCGGACCGTGCAGGTGGACCGGGACGCGCGGCGGCTCGGCCGCCGCACGCCGCTGGAGCTGGCCGTGCACGGCGACGTCGGCGCCACGCTCGACGCGGTGCAGCCGCTGCTGGAGCCGAGGACGGACCGGCGCTTCCTGGACGGGATGCTGCGCAAGCACGAGCGGGCGCTGACGACGGCCGTCGACGCGTACACCCGGAACGTCGACCACCACACGCCGATCCACCCCGAGTACGCCGCCAGCGTGCTGGACGAAATCGCCGCCGACGACGCCGTGTTCACCGTCGACACCGGCATGAACAACGTCTGGGCCGCCCGCTACCTCACCCCCAACGGCCGCCGCCGCGTGATCGGTTCGTTCAGCCACGGCACCATGGCCAACGCCCTCCCGCACGCGATCGGCGCCGCCTTCGCGGACCCCGCGCGGCAGGTCGTCGCGCTCTCCGGCGACGGCGGCCTCGCCATGCTCCTCGGCGAGCTGCTCACCGTCCGGCAGCACGAACTGCCGGTGAAGACCGTCGTGTTCAACAACGGTTCCCTCGGCATGGTGCGGCTGGAGATGATGGTGGACGGGCTGCCCGCGTACGAGACGGACCACGCGCCCGTCGACTACAGCGCGATCGCCCGCGGCATGGGCATCCCCGCCTGGCGGGTGGAGCGACCGGGCGGGGTACGGGACGCGCTCGCGCAGGCGCTGGAACGGCCGGGGCCCGCGCTGGTCGAGCTGGTCACCGACCCGAACGCGCTGTCGGTGCCGTCCCACATCACGTTCGGGCAGGTGAAGGGCTTCGCGCTGGCCGCCGGTCGGACGGTGCTGGACGGCGGCGTCGGCACGATGCTCGACCTGGCGCGCGCCAACCTCCGCAACATCCCGCGCCCCTGAGCCGGGGGTTTTCGTGAACGGGCGTGCGCTCAGGCGGACTTGAGCGGTCCGCCGCGGAAGGTCACGGCGGACACGAGGGCGCAGGCCACGAAGAGTCCCGCGGACGTCCAGAAGGCCGCCTGGTACCCGTGGATCGCGGCGAGCGCCGCGGTCCGTGTGCCGGGCGCCCCGCCCTCCGTGTGAGCGGAGGCCGCCGAGGCGGCGACCCAGCTGAGGAAGGCCGTGCCGGTCGCCCCGCCGATCTGCTGGGCGGTGTTGACCATCGCCGAGGCGACCCCCGCGTCGTGCGGCCGGACGCCGAAGGTGGCCGCGTTCTGCGTGGGGGAGAAGACCAGGCCCATGCCCAGCCCGGTGAGGACGAGCCCCGGCAGGACCCCGGTCGCGTAGTCGGAGTGCAGGTCGAGCCGGGCCAGGTGGGCCATGCCGCACGCGGCCACCAGCGCGCCGAGAGTGACGAGGGGGCGCGGCCCCGTGCGGGGGACGAACCTCCTGCCGACGAGCAGGGCGGACACCATGATGGCGACGATCGCGGGGAGGAAGGCCAGGCCCGTCCGGAGCGGGCTGAGGCCGAGGACCGTGGTCAGGTAGTAGGTGAGGAAGAGGAAGAGGCCGAACATGCCGCTGCCGGTCAGGGCGACCGCCAGATAGGCCCCGCCCCGGGTGCGGTCGCGTACGACCCGCATCGGCAGCAGGGGTGAGGCGGCGCGGCGTTCCCACGCGACGAAGCCGACGAGGAGGAGTACGCCCGCCGACAGGAAGCCGTACGTCCCGGGTGCGCTCCAGCCGTCCGCCTCGGCGTTCCCCAGCCCGTAGACCACGGAGGCGAGTCCCGTGGCGGCGGTGGCCACGCCGGGCCAGTCCATCGGTGCGCGGTGCCGCTCGGACGTCTCCTCCAGTTTGACCACCGCGCCGACGAGGCCGACGGCGGCGAAGACCACGTTGATGAGGAGGCACCACCGCCACGAGGCGTACTCGGTCAGCGAGCCGCCGAGCAGCAGTCCGATCGCGCTGCCGGAGCCGGTCACCGAGCCGTAGACACCGAAGGCCCTGGCCCGGTCGGCGGGCGTGGTGAAGGTGGTGGACAGCAGGGAGAGGGCGGCCGGAGCGAGTACGGCGGCGAAGGCGCCCTGCGCGGCGCGCGCCGCGACGAGCGTTCCGATGCCGCCGGCCGCCCCGCCGAGGGCGGAGGCCAGGGCGAAGCCCGCGAAGCCGACCTGGAGCATCCGCCGACGGCCGAACAGGTCGGAGAGGCGTCCGCCGAGCAGCAGCAGACTGCCGAACGTCAGGGCGTACGCGGTCACCACCCACTGCCGTGAGGAGTCGGAGAAGCCCAGATCCTGCTGTGTCGAGGGGAGGGCGACGTTCACGATGGTCGCGTCGAGCACGACCATGAGCTGGGCCAGTGCGAGCACCACCAGGGCCCAGCGGCGCAGGGCGGCGGGATCGGAGGAGGGGGGACGGGTGTCCGGCTCGGTGCGGGGGCCTGCTGTGCGCATGGGAGTTCCTCGGGGTCGACATAAGTTGAGGTGTCATCTCTACTTACCGGTGATCCTAGGGAGTCCGGACGTTAAGTCGAGATGGGTTCTCGACTTAGTGGCGCAGATCACCGTCCGACGGTCGGTTCCGTGCTGGCTAAGGTGGCGGCCATGTCGAGCGAACAGCCCCGCCGTCCGCTGCGGCGCGATGCCCAGCGCAATCGCGAGCGCATCATCGAATCGGCCCGCGAGGTGTTCGCCGAGCGTGGCGTCGAGGCCACGCTCGACGCCGTCGCCCGACGGGCCGGTGTGGGCGTGGGTACGGTCTACGGCCGCTTCCCGACGAAGGGCGCCCTGCTGCGGGCCGCCTTCGAGGAGCGTCTCGACGAGCACGTCGCGGAGATCGAGGCGGCTCTCCGGGCGCCGACCGGCTGGGTCGGGCTGGAACGCTTCCTGCACCGCGCGGCGGAGATCCACGCGACCAACCGCGGCATGCGCGACATCATGCTGGGGTCCGACCTCGGCCAGGAGCACTTCGAGCGGCTCCGCGAACGGATCTTCCCGCTGGTGCGGCAGCTCGTCGAACGCGCGCACGCGGAGGGGGAGTTGCGCGAGGACGTCACCGCGGGCGACATCCCGATGCTGTTGATGATGGTCAGCGAGGTCGCCCACCACAGTCGGGAGGTGCGACCGGACGCGTACGTCCGCTACATGCGGCTCCTCATCGACGGGCTCCGCCGGTCACCGGGGACCGGCGCGCTCGGCGCCCCCCTGACCAGGTCCGAGGTGGACACGCTCACCCGGCAGTGGCTGCCCGCCGCGCCGTCGCGCGACTGACCTCGCCCCGTCCCCGCCCCGGGTCGCGGCGCCCGGCCGATGAGTTCCGGGCGCCGTGGGAGTCGGAGCGTACGGAACGAACGGCGTGCCCGTACGCCGTACGCGAGGCCGTGCCCGTACGCGCCCGGCCCCACCCGGAGGAGACCCATGGGACAGCTCATCTACTCGATGATCACCTCGCTCGACGGCTACGCCGAGGCGGCGGAGGGCGACCTCGGCCCCGGCGCCGCCGACGACCCGGAGGTGCACACGTACATCAACGACCTCTTCCGGCCCGTCGGGACGTACCTCTACGGGCGGCGCATGTACGAGACGATGCTGTTCTGGGAGACCGCGCTCGCGGAGCCCGAACTGCCCCCGCACGCCGCGCAGTACGCCCGTGACTGGCAGGCGGCCGAGAAGGTCGTCTACTCCACGACGTTGGAGTCGGTGTCCAGCGGGCGGACCCGGATCGAGCGGAGCTTCGTCCCCGACGCCGTGCGCCGCCTGAAGGCGGAGTCCGCGCACGACCTGACCGTCGACGGCCCGAACCTGGCGGCGCAGGCGATCGCGGCCGGGCTGGTGGACGAGTACCACCTGTTCGTCACCTCGACCGCGGTCGGCGGCGGGAAGCGGTTCTTCCCCGACGGCGTACGGGTCGAACTCCGGCTGGTCGAGCAGCGGGCCTTCGCCAGCGGGCTGATCCACGCGCGCTACCGGCCGCGCTGAGCGGCCCCCGCCCGGCGCCCCCCCGCCCGGCGGTCCGCGCCGCGCCCCGAGTGCCGCCGTACGCGGGCCGGTCGGGGCGCGGCGGAGTGAACGGGCGCCGCTCCGCGCCTACTTGAGCAGCCGCGACATGCGCCGGTCCGCGAGCGGTTTCCCGCCGGTCTGGCACGTCGCGCAGTACTGCAACGACGAGTCGCTGAACGACACTTCGCGCACCGTGTCCCCGCAGACGGGGCACGGCTGCCCGGCGCGCCCGTGCACCCGCAGCCCGCTCCGCTTCTCGGCCTTGAGCCGCCCGGCGGCCACCCCGTGCGAACGCTCGACGGCGGCGCGCAGGGTCGTGCCCAGCGCCTCGTACAGCGCGTCCGCCTGTTCCCCGGTGAGCGTGCCCGCGATCTTGAACGGGGACATGCGGGCGGCGTGCAGGATCTCGTCCGAGTACGCGTTGCCGATCCCGGCGATCACCCCCTGGTCGCGCAACACGCCCTTCAGGCGCCGCCGTTCACCCTCCAGCAGACCGCGGAAGACCTCCGCCGTGAAGTCCTCGCCCAGCGGGTCCGGCCCGAGCCGCGCGATGCCTGGCACCTCCAGCGGGTCCCGTACGACGTACACCGCGAGCCGCTTCTGCGTGCCCGCCTCCGTCATGTCGAACCCGGCGCCGTCCGGGTCCGCCAGTCGCAGCCGCAGCGCGAGCGGCCCCTTGCCGGGGCGGGGCGGCGCGTCCGGCAGGCGGTCCTGCCAACGCAGCCAGCCCGCGCGGGCCAGATGGGTCACGAGGGTCAGTTCGCCGGTCTCCAGGGCGAGGAACTTGCCGTACCGGGACACCCCGGTGAAGGCGCGCCCCTCCAGCGCGTCGGGCGGCGGGTCGTAGGTCTTGAGGACGTTCACGGCCACGGCGTGTACGCGGGCGACGGACCGGCCGTCGAGCCGGTCGGCCAGGAACGCGCGGAGGGCCTCGACTTCCGGCAGTTCGGGCATACCTCCAGTCTGCTGGCTGAAAACCGTCCTGTCACACCCCTTGACGGCACCCCGCTCCCGCGCCCACTCTGTCCGCTAATCCGCATTACTCCCGTCCCTGGTTTCCGCACACCGGAACTAATGCGTATTAGTAGCAGTGACCTGGAAGGAGTCGAGTGAGCAGCAAGCGCGGTCCGCAGGCCACCCGTCGGGGACGGCCCCGGCAGGCAGACGTGGCACGTGCCGCCGGGGTCTCCCAGACGACGGTGTCGCTGGTCCTCGGCGGCAACAAGCAGGGCATCGTCATCCAGGAGGCCACCCGGGAACGGGTTCTGGAGGCCGCGCGCACCCTCGGCTACGTGCCCGACCCCGCCGCCCGCAGCCTCGCCACCGCCCGCAACAGCCTGCTGGGCGTCTTCAGCTTCACGGCGACCTTCCCCACCGACGCGCGGCACTCGTACCACCCACTGCTCGCCGGGGTCGAGCAGGAGGCCGCGGCGCAGGGCTACGACCTGGTGCTGTTCACCGGGTCCAGCGCCCACGGGCCCGCCGCCACCACGCCCGAACAACTGGACCGGGTGCGGCTCGCGGACGGCTGCCTGTTCCTCGGCCGCCACATACCGGCGCGGGAGCTGCGCCGCCTCGTGCAGGACGGCTACCCGGCCGTGCACGTCGGCCGCCGCGACGAGCTGGAGGGTCTCGCCTGGGTCGGCGCCGACTACGTCTCGGCCAGCGCCGACGTCGTACGCCGCCTCGCGGACGCCGGGCACCGCCGCGTCGTGCTCGTCCGCGAGGACGACGACGCGCCCGCCTCCGACGACCGCGAACGCGGCTTCCGGCTCGGCCTCGAACGCGCCGGGCTGCCCGCCGGACCCGAGGCGGTGTTCCGTACGGCGGACCCGGCCGCGGAGCTGACGGCGGAGCGCGTACGGGCCTGGCGCGCGGACGGCGCCACCGCCTTCGTGGCGGAGGAGACCGACACCGGCGGCGCCTGGCGCGCCCTGCTCGACGCGGTGGCGGCGGCCGGGCTGGCGGCGCCGCGCGACCTGTCGCTGGCGCTGCTGGGGGAGCCGCCCGCGGACCTCGTCGGCGGGCCGGTGCCGACCGGGTTCGACGTGCCGCGTACGGAGCTGGGGGCGACGGCCGTACGGCTGCTGGTGTCCGTCATGGCGGGCGAGCCGCTGGCCGAGGAGCCGCGCGGCGGGGAGCCGGAGCGCGGCGAGCCCGGGGGTGGCGGGCGGCAGCCCGGCCCGCTCGTGGCGTGCGCCTTCCGGGCGGGCGCCACGGCGGGCCCGCCCCCGCCACCCCCGCCCGGCACGGCGTAGCGGCCCGCCAACCGCCGCACGCCGGGCCCCCGCACCGCACGCCGGTCACGCGCACGAACCGCACCACCGCACCACCCACCGCACCGCAGAGGGAGACGCATCCATGCCCCGTCCGACAGCCGCCCCGGCCGCCACCGACGTGCTCATCGTGGGCGGAGGGCTCGGCGGCGTGGCCGCCGCGCTCGCCGTGTGCCGCGCGGGCCGCCGCGCCGTACTGACCGAGGAGACCGACTGGATCGGCGGGCAGCTCACCTCGCAGGCGGTCCCGCCCGACGAGCACCCGTGGGTGGAGCAGTTCGGCACGACCGCGTCGTACCGCGCGCTGCGCGAGGGCATCCGGGGCTACTACCGGCAGTGGTACCCGCTGCGTTCCGAGGCGCTGGCCCAGCGCGAGCTGAACCCGGGCGCGGGCCGCGTGAGCAAGCTGTGCCACGAGCCGCGCGTCGCGCTCGCCGTGCTGGAGGCGATGCTCGCCCCGCACCTGGTCTCCGGCCGTCTCGTGCTGCTCACCGAACACCGGCCGGTGGCCGCCGAGTCCGACGGCGACGAGGTACGGGCCGTCACCCTCGCCGACACCCGTACCGGCGACCGGCACACCGTCGCCGCCCGCTACGTCCTGGACGCCACCGAGACCGGCGAACTCCTCGGACTCGCCGGGGTCGAGCACGTGAACGGCGCCGAGTCGCGCGCCGAGCACGACGAGCCGCACGCGCCCGAGCACGCCGACCCGCTGAACCAGCAGGGCATCACCGTCTGCTTCGCCCTCTCCCACCACGAGGGGGAGGACCACACGGTGGACCGGCCGGCGGAGTACGACTTCTGGCGCGCGTACCGCCCCGACTTCTGGCCCGGCCCGCTCCTCGGCTTCCTCGCCCCCGACCCGCGCAGCCTGGAGCCCGTCCCGCGCACGTTCGTGCCCAACCCGGAGACCGACCCGCTGGACGTCGCCGCCGACCAGAGCGCCGACGCCGGGGACAAGGAGCTGTGGGGCTTCCGCCGCATCCTCGCGCGCGGGCTGCACCGGCCCGGCGCCTTCGACTCGGACGTCACGCTCGTCAACTGGCCGCTGAACGACTACTGGTTGAAGCCGTACGCGGGCGTGGACGACGCCACCGCGCGCGCCGCGCTCGACGGGGCGCGGGAGCTGTCGCGCTCCGTCCTGTACTGGCTCCAGACCGAGGCCCCCCGCGCCGACGGCGGCACCGGCTTCCCCGGGCTGCGGCCCCGCCCCGACGTGACCGGTACGCCCGACGGGCTGGCGAAGGCGCCGTACGTACGGGAGTCGAGCCGCATCCGCGCCGTCACCACCGTCACCGAGCACGACGTGGCCATCGACCTCGTCGGGCCGTACGGCGGCACCCGGCACCGGGACGCGGTCGGCGTCGGCAGCTACCGCATCGACCTGCACCCCTCCACGGGCGGCGACAACTACGTGGACGTCGGCTCCGTCCCGTTCGAGATCCCGCTGGGCGCGCTCGTGCCCCGTCGCGTACGGAACCTGCTGCCCGCCGGCAAGAACGTCGGCACCACCCACCTCACCAACGGCTGCTTCCGGCTGCACCCCGTCGAGTGGAACCTCGGCGAGGTCGCGGGCGCGCTCGCCGCGCACTGCCTGGACGAGGGTGTGGAGCCGCGGCAGGTGCAGGCGGAGGACAAGCGCTTCGCGGAGTTCGCGCGGCTGCTGGACCGGGAGGGGGTGCAGCGGCACTGGCCGGACGTACGCGGCTACTGACGGCCGTACGGGCCCCGCGCCCGCGTCGCGACGGCACCCCGCAGCCACACCCCGCACGCATCCCCGCAACCGCACGCACCCCGCACCAAGACGAGAGAGGTGCACGATCATGAGCTTCCCACGCGTCCGCGTCGGCATCGACGTGGGCGGGACCTTCACCGACGCCGTGGCCGTCGACGCCGCCACCCTCGAACTCCTCGGCCAGGTCAAGGTGCCCACGAGCCACCACCACGCGGACGGCGTCGCGCACGGCATCGTCGACGCCCTCGACCGGCTGCTCACCGAGGTCGGCCGCGCCCCCGAGGAGGTCGCCTTCCTCGCGCACGGCACCACCCAGGCCACCAACGCGCTGCTGGAGGGCGACGTCGCCACCGTCGGCCTCGTCGGCATCGGCACCGGCCCCGGCGCCACCCTCACCCGGCGGCTCGCCGCGCTCGGCAAACTTCCCCTCACCCCCGGCAAGCGGTTCCCGCTGCGCTACGCCCACGTCGACGACCCGGCGGACGCGGCCGCCGTACGGGCCGCCGTCGAGGAGCTGCGGGACGCGGGCGCCGAAGTGCTCGTCGCCAGCGAGCCGTTCAGCGTCGACCTGGCGGAGGGCGAGGACGCCGTGGTCGCGGCGGGCCGCGCGTACGGCATGCCCACGACCGCCGCGCACGAGATCACCTCGCTCTACGGGCTGCACAAGCGGACCCGTACGGCCGCCGTCAACGCCGCGATCCTGCCCCGGATGCTGGCCACCGCCGACCTCGTGGACGCCTCCATCACCAAGGCCGGGGTCACTGCGCCGCTGATGGTGATGCGCTGCGACGGCGGCGTGATGTCCCTCGACGAGATGCGCCGCCGTCCCCTGCTCACCGTGCTGTCCGGCCCGGCGGCGGGCGTCGCGGGGGCGCTCATGCAGGAACGGGTCAGCGAGGGCGTGTTCCTGGAGACCGGCGGCACGTCCACGGACGTCAGCGTGATCCGGCGCGGCAAGGTCGCCGTACGGCACGCCACCGTGCTCGGCAAGGGCTCGTACCTCTCCGCGCTGGACGTGCGGACCGTCGGCGTCGGCGGCGGCTCCATGGTGCGGATCGGCACGGGCGGCCGGGCCGTCGGCCGCCTCGCGCGCCTCGGCCGGTCCCGGGGCGGCGCCGCCCGCGCGGGCGGCGCCGGGCCGCGCGTCATCGGCGTCGGGCCGCGCAGCGCGCACATCGCCGGACTGCCGTACGCCTGCTTCGCCACCCTCGACGACCTGCGCGACGCCCGGCTGGAGACCGTCGCCCCCATGGCCGGCGACCCGGCGGACCACGTGGTGCTGGAGGCGGCGGGCGGCCGGTACGCGCTCACCCTCACCTGCGCCGCCAACGCCCTCGGCCGCGTCGGCGAGACCGACTTCGCGCGCTGCGACCCGGCCGTGGCCCGCGCCGCGCTGGCGCCGCTCGCGGCGGCCCTCGGCACGGACGTCGCGGGCGCCGCCACGCAGGTCCTCGACGCGGGCACCGCGGCCGTACGGGAGGTGGTCGACGCGATGGTCCGCGACTACCGGCTCGACCGCGACACCGTCGTCCTCGTCGGCGGCGGGGGCGGCGCCGCCGCCGTCACCCCGCACCTGGCCGCGGTGACCGGGCTGACCGGCCGGATCGCCGAGCACGCGGAGGTGATCAGCCCGATCGGCGTCGCCCTGGCGCTCGTACGCGAACAGGTCGAGCGCCTCATCCCCGGCGCCACGCAGGAGCAGATCCTCGCCGTACGGAACGAGGCCGAGAGCGCCGTCGTCGCCCAGGGCGCCGAGCCCTCGGGCGTCGAGGTGGAGGTGACCGTCGACCCGCAGACCAGCACCGTACGGGCCGTCGCCACCGGCGCCACCGAGCTGCGCACCCAGGACCGCGCCCACCGCGCCGACGCCGACGAGCGGCTGCGCACCGCCGCCGCCAGTCTCAAGACCGACCCGGGCGCGGTGCGGGTGCTGGCCGAGACCGACGCGCACACCGTCTACGGCACCGAGGCCCGCCGCCGCTTCCCGCGCGGCACCCGGCACCCGGTGCGGGTCGTCGACGCGGACGGCGTCGTACGGCTGCACGCGCCCGACGCCCGGATCGAGACGACGACGGTCGGGAGCGCGCCGGAGCGGCTGGCGCGCCTCGTACGGGAGACGACGTCGTACGGCGACGGCGGCGTACGGGCGCCCGCCCTGCGGCTGCTCCTCGGCTCGCGCATCGCGGACCTGTCGGGCGTGCTGGAGGCGGAGCCGCTGCTCGCCCTGGCCCGCAGCGAACTGCGGGCGCGGCCCGCCGACGAGCCGGTCGTGGCCGTGGTGGAGGTGCGGTCGTGACGGCCGTGGCACGGGGCCCGCGTACGGGCCCGGCGGCCGAGGTGCGCGCGGACTGCGCGCGGCTCGCGGCCCTGGACGACCGGGAGTTCGGCGTACGGCTGCTGGCCGCGACGCCCACGCACGAGGGGCGCGACCCGGCGCTGCTGGCCCACTGGGCGCGCGCCGCCGAGGAGTTCGGCGCCGGGCTCGCCACGGGCGACGGCGCCGTGGGGGACGGCCCCCCGGGGGACGGCGTCGGGCCGCGCGTCGTGGAACGCACCGGCGGGCTGGACCCCGAACGCCTACTGCTCGCCCGCTACACCTCGCGCCCGGCGGCCGTCGAGCTGTACACCGACTCCGTCGCGTACGCCGAGGAGCTGATCGACGCGCTCGGCTGGCGCGACTGGTACCCGGCGGGCTCCGTACGCGCCGCCGCCCTCGCCCACGAGGCGGCCCACTGCCGCCTGCACGCGAAGGAGCGGAAGGCCGCGCTGCGGCGGGCGTTGGGGCACACGGTGCTCCGCCTCGGCCCGTACCGGCTCGCCGGGCACGTCGCCGGAGCCGACGAACTCGCCGCGCACGCCTACGCCCGCGCTACCTGCGGCCTCGGCCGCAGCCCGCTGCTGCTGACCGCCGCGCTGAGCCGCGCCCTCCGCCCGGACGGGCCACGGGGCGGCACGCGGCACCGTACGGACCACAGAGCACCCACCGTCCCCGGAGAGGGGTGAGCCCCGATGGGCCTCGTCATCCTGGTGATCATGGCGGCCGGTGTCGCCGCCATGCTCAGCCGCAAACTGCCCACCGCCTTCGCCCTCGTGCTGCTCGGCGTGGCCGTCGCGCTGGTCGCCGACGCGCCGCTGACCGGCGAGCACAGCCTCATGGACAGCGTCCTCCAGGAGGGCTCCGTGATGCTGGCGTCCACCATGGTCGCCATCCTGCTGGGCTCCTGGCTCGGCAAGCTGCTGGACGAGACGGGCATCGCGAGCACGCTCGTACGGAAGATCGTCGAGTTCGGCGGCGACCGCCCCACCGTCGTCGCGCTCGGCGTGCTGGGCGTGTCCCTGCTCGTCGGTACGGTCACGGGCTCGGCACCGGCCGCCATGCTCGCCGGGATCATCGGTATCCCCGCGATGGTCGCCGTCGGCATCCCCAAGATCACGGCGGCGGGCACGATCCTCATGGGCATCGCGGCGGGCATGCCGTTCGAGCTGCCGGTGTGGCAGTTCTTCTCCACGGCGCTGGACCTGGAGGTGTCGACGGTGCGCGGCTTCATGCTGAAGCTGTTCCCGTTCGCCCTCTTCTTCGCGGTGCTGTTCGTGCTCGTGGAGTCCCGCCGCAAGGGCGTCGAGCACGCCTGGTCGCTGCGGGCGCCGGAGAAACGCGACAGCCGCGCGCGCAGGCTCGGGGACGCGCCCTGGTACGCGCTGTTCACGCCCGCCGTGCCGATGGTCCTCGCGCTCGGCTTCGAGCTGGCGATCATCCCGTCCATGCTCGCGGGCGTGCTCTACGCCCTGGTCACCACGACCCGGCCGCGCGAGATGAACGCCCGGCTGCTGCGCACCCTCTACGCGGGCTTCGAGGTCGCGGCGCCCCCGATCGCGCTGTTCGTCGCGATCGGCGTGCTGCTCACTGCCGTCCAACTGCCGGGCGCCGTCGAGGCGTTGGAGCCGCTGGTGAAGGCCGTCAGCCCGCAGAACCAGGTGCTGTTCGTGCTGCTGTTCACGCTGCTCGTGCCGCTCTGCCTCTACCGCGGCCCGCTCAACGTCTACGGCCTCGGCGCGGGCATCGCCGGTGTCCTCATCGCCACCGGCATCTACCCGGCGATGGCCGTCCTCGGCCTGACCACCTCCTACAACCAGGTGCTCGGCGTCTCCGACCCGACCAGCACCCAGACGGTGTGGAGCGCGCAGTACTCCGGCGTGTCACCGCAGCAGGTGATGGTGCGGACGCTGCCGTACGTCTGGTGCGTCGCCCTCGGCGGGCTGTGCGTCACCGCCGCGCTGTACGTCTGAGGCCCCGCTCCCGCCTCGACCCGCGCTCCGTCCGAACTCCCGCTCACGCCCGAACTCCCGCCCCACGGCGGCCCGTTCCACCTCCCCCACGCACGCCCACGACACAAGGTGACGTCCTGAACCCCTGTGCCGCTCCCGCACCACCACGCAGGGCCAACGCGCCCCCGAGTGAAGGAGAAACGCCATGCCGGAGCCGTACCCGTACCCCTCCGGGGACCCCGCCCCCGACCCCGTGCGCCGCCGCACCCTGCTGCGCGCCGCCGCGGCCGTACCCGCCGTGCTGGCCGCGGGCGGCGCCGCCGGAGCCGCGTCCGCGGCGCCTTCCGGGCCCGCCGCGCCGACCGCTGCCGCCGCCCCCGGCGGCTTCCCCGACTACACGTACGCGCGCACCCTGCTCACGCCCGGCGACCTCACGTACAACCCGACGGGCGAGATCATCTTCCCGTGCGTACGCGGCGTCTACGACCGCCTCCCCGACCCCCTCGGCCGCTACTACCTCTACTACGCGCCCCACGACGCCCCCGGCGGCATCTGCCTCGCCTACGGGGACTCGCTGGAGGGCCCGTTCACCGAGTACGCGGGCAACCCCCTGGTGCGGAACGAGTGGCAGCCGCACTACAAGGTCAGCCACGTCTCCTCGCCGCACGTGCTGTGGAACGACGACGTGAAGGAGCTGTGGCTCTACTTCCACGGCGAGAACGACACGACGCGGCTGGCCCGTTCCCAGGACGGCATCCACTTCACGTACGACCGGACGGTGCTCACCACCGCCGACCAGCCGGACGCCACGGAGACGTCGTACGCGCGCGTGTTCCGGCACGACCTCCCCGCGCGCGGCGCCCGCTACGTGATGACGTTCATGGTCAACCGCAGCACCGACCACCGCGACGTGGGCTGGGGCTGGTCCCCGGACGGGCGGGAGTGGTCCTTCTCGGCGGAGCCGCTGATCCGCCACTCCGACGTCGGCGCCGTCAACGTCAGCGCCGGGCACCTGCTGCACCGCGACGGCAGCACCTACGTCGTCTACCACACCGACAAGGGCAGCGGCGGCAACATCCTGATCACCGAGCTGGGCGACGACTTCTCCCAGCGGAACCACCTCGGCGTCTTCTACGACTCCGGGTCGGCGGCGCCGGAGAACGGCCGCGCGGCGGCACCGGCGTTCGGCACCGACCACGGCGTGCCGTACATGGTGTACGAGGCGGGGGAGCGGCTGAAGGGCAGCATCGCCGTCGCCCGTGGGCGCGCCTGAGCCTACGGGCCCGCGCGGCCGGGGTGACGCGTACGGGCCCGGCGCCGCGCGGCGCCGGGCCCGTACGGTCGCCCGGTCCGCCGTGGCCCTGGGCGGGGCCGCGGCGGACCGGAGCGGGTCAGGCGAGCTTCGCGGAGAGCGTGATCGTCGTACCCGAAAGCGCCTGGCTCACCGGGCAGTTCGTCTTCGCGTCCTCGGCGGCCGAGGTGAACCCGGCCTCGTCCAGACCCGGCACCTCACCCTCGACGGTGAGGTGGATGCCGGTGATGCCGGTGCCCGGCTGGAACGTGACCTCGGCCTGCGTGGTGAGGCGGGTGGGCGGATTGCCCGCGCTGTTCAGGCCGTTGGACAGCGCCATGGAGAAGCAGCTGGAGTGCGCGGCGGCGATCAGTTCCTCGGGGCTGGTCTTGCCGTTCGGCTCGGCCGAGCGGGCGGGCCACGAGACGGCCTGGTCCCCGATGCCGGACGAGTCGAACGAGACGGTGCCCGCGCCCTCCATCAGGTTGCCGCGCCATACCGTGTGTGCCGTACGTGTGGTGGCCATGCGTTTCCCTCCTGCGTATGAACGGGTTACAGGGTCGATCCTGCCTCTCCCGGCGTCGCGGCGCACGGCGTGACGCGCCGCGGGCGCGTGAGGAGCGGCACGCGGTGCCCGCCGTACCCGGACGGTCGTCCCAAGTCGGACACGCGATGCCGGGCGGACGATTCCGGATACGCGGTCAAGTGCCGGGACGCGGCGGTGGTTTCGGCTCCCGGCCCGCCGCTCCCGGGTACGGGTGCCCCCGGTGGGGCACCCTTCCGGGTACGCCTGCCCGGCCGCCGGCACCACCGTCCCCGCGCTCAGGGGCCGACACGGCGTTCGCCCCCCCCGTACGCCGAGTCGCCGCCACACGCGGGGCGTTGGCCGGGGTCACCGTACGGCCGCCGCTTCCGCCCGGCGCGTACGGCGGCGGGCGCGCACCGGCCGGGGCGGCGGTACGGAGGGTGGCGACGGACGGTAACCTCGCGGACCATGGCTCGTGCTCGGGGATGTACTCGGGGGATGAAGGTGAGGAACGCCGATGACGGCACTCGGTGACGCAGAAGGCGACGGCGCGGACGCGGGAAGCGGCACGGACGGCGGCGGAGGCGGCGGTACGGCCGGGGGCGCGGCGGTCGCCGCCGTCGCGGACACCGCGAAGCCCGCGCGGTCGGACGCGGAGTCCCCGCCCGCACCGGCCAAGGCGGCCGCCGCGCCCGTCCAGGGCGCCGCGCCCGACGGCGCGGGTGCCGGGCCCGACGCGGGACGGGACCGCGAGGCCGAACTGGACACGCACGCGGACCTCGACCCCGAGGCCGACCCGGACCCCGACGCCGACCCCGGCGAGGAGGCCGACGCCGGATACGTGGACGACCCGGACAGCGACGGCGACGCGGAGTACGACGACGAGGACGCGTACGGGCCCGACGAGGCGCTCGACGACGCGGGCGAGCCCGAGCCCAGACCGGGCATGACGCCCCGTCAGGCGCGCCAGGTCCGCGCCGTGACTTCCGGCGTGGTGATGGCGGCCGTCGGCGCGGTGCTCGTCGTCCGGCTCCGGGACACGCCGTCGCTGCTGACCGTCGCCCTCTACGGCGTCGCGCTGATCCTGTCCGGCACCGCCATCGTGCTCAGCCGCCGAGGCCGTACGCGGCTCGCGACGGCCGTGCTCGGCTCCGGTTTCGTGGCGGTCGCGCTGGCCGAGCAGCTGGCCCCGAGCGGGAGTTGAGCCCGGGGCGCGGGGAGCGGGCATGGTTCTTCGGTGTCCGGTCGTACCGGCCGTACGGGCGTTCCGACGGGCGGGTCCCGTCGTGGGCCTGGCAGCGCGCCGGGGGATCGCCTAGGTTCCTGGTCCATGACTGCTGACCGGTCCACCACGGCCGAAGGGCCCGCGACGGCCCAGGGAAACGTACGGCGTACGGGTGGCGCACGGCGTACGGGCCGCGTGCTGCCCGCCGTCGTCTGCGCGGCGGCGCTGGCCGCGACGCTCGGCGCCGGACCGGCGCGGGCGGCACAGGACCCGGACGCGGAGCGGCAGTCGGGGCAGCGTACGGCGGCGGCCCTGCACCGGGGCGGCGCCGGATGGTCCCTCAAGGACACCGGCTCGGACGCCCGCTTCCGCGGCCTCGACGCCGTGAGCCGCGACACCGCCTGGCTGGCCGGCAGCGGCGGCACCGTCCTCCTCACCCGCGACGGCGGGCGCGCCTGGCGGGACGTGTCGCCGCCGGGCGCGGGCGAGCTGGAGTTCCGCGACGTCCAGGCGTTCGGCGCGCGCGGCGCCGTCGTCCTGGCCATCGGGCCGGGGGAGGAGTCGCGGGTGTTCCGTACGGAGGACGCGGGAGCGTCCTGGACGGAGACCTTCCGCAACGACACCCCCGAAGCCTTCTACAACTGCCTCACCTTCTTCGACCGCGACAACGGGCTGGCCGTGAGCGACCCCGTCGACGGCCGGTTCCGCGTCCTGTCCACGGCGGACGGCGGCCGCGGCTGGCGGGTGCTGCCCGCCGACGGGATGCCGCCCGCGCTGGCGGGCGAGGCGAACTTCGCCGCCAGCGGCCAGTGCCTCGTCAGCAACGGCAGCCGCGACGTGTGGCTGGCGACCGGCGGCGCCGGGAAGGCCCGCGTCCTGCACTCCGCCGACCGGGGACGGCACTGGACGGCGACCGACGCGCCGCTCCCGGCGAGCGCCCCGGAACGCGGCGTGTTCGGCCTCGCGTTCCGCGACACGCGCCACGGGCTGGCCGTCGGCGGCGACTTCCGGCCCGGCGAACGCTCCCCGCACGCCTCGGCGGTGACCCGCGACGGCGGCGGCCCGTGGACGGAGAGCACCCGTCCGGTGCCCGAGTACCGTTCCGGCGTCGCGTGGCTGCCGCACACCCGGAGCGCCGCCCTGGCCGTCGGCCCGACCGGCACCGACGTGACCCTCGACGGGGGCCGCGCGTGGCGGACGGTGGACGGCGGTTCGTACGACACGGTGGACTGCGCGCCCGACCTCGGCTGCTGGGCGGCGGGCGAGAAGGGCCGCGCCGCCCGCCTGCAACTCCACCCCTGACCACCCCGCGCCGCCCGTACGCCGGCCGTTCCCGCACGCCGCGCTCCACGCGGAGCGGCCCCGCCAGGGTGACAGCCTCGGCCGGAGAGGGAACGATGTCAGTAGGGCCTGTTATCACTGAGGTCATCGACCAAGGGGAGCCCAGCATGCAGACCACAGCACAGCCCACGGTGATCCACCGGACCCCCGAGCAGTTACGTGCGCAGCGTCAACGGCTGCTCGACGCGGTCCACATGACCCATGATCAACTCCGCGAACGAGCGGAGACCTACAGCCTCAGCATGGAAGAACTCGACGTGTGGCACACCATCGAAGGGATCGACTACCTTCTCGAAGGTGACTGCTGACGAGGCGCCGTCTCGTAAGCTGCCCAAGCTCTCCGAGATGCACCTCCCCGTCGGTGGCCACCGCATGCGTCCGGCCCTCGAGGACGTACTCCTCTTCCTCCAACGCGAGTTCGCCATCGACACCGCACAGGGCTGGAGAGCCGTCCTCGACGAACACCTCTGCAACTGGCGTGACCTGCAACTCAAGTCCGCGGTCCGCGACAACCCCGAAGCAGCCGCTGAAGTCCTCCGACTCCTCGGCTACCAGGTCAGGTCGCCGACGGTGGTCGCACCGAGAAGCGACCCCGACAGGAACAAGCTGTACTGGCCGTAGGCCACGTGCCGTAGGTCCAGCCGTCGGGTTCGTCGAAGCGCGGGCCTCGCCGCTGACTGCGATCCGTCTCGTATCGTGCCGCGCTGTGCTTGCCGCTGCTCGTCGTCGAGGGCCCACAGGTCGCGGCGGTGGCCGGGTGTCGGCGGTACGCGGACGGTGCGTACGGCACCGGTCGCGCGCGGGATACTGGGTGGATGGATACCGCCGCCGTCGACGCGTACCTCGCCCGTATCGGTGCCGATCGCCCCGCCGCCGCCGACGCGGAGGCGCTGCGGGTGCTGCACCGCCGTCACCTGACAGCCGTTCCCTTCGAGAACCTGTCGATCCATCTCGGCCAGGACATCGTCCTCGACGAACGGCCGCTTCTCGCCAAGATCGTCGACGATCGCCGGGGCGGTTTCTGCTACGAGGTGAACGGCACGTTCGCCGCCCTGCTCCGCGCCCTGGGCTACGGCGTCGACCTGCTGGCCGCGCGCCCCTACGCGGGCAAGCGGCTGGCCGTGCCGTACAGCCACATGGCGCTGCGCGTACGGACCGTGGACGGGTCGGTGTGGCTGGCCGACGTCGGGTTCGGCAAGCACAGCGAGTACCCGCTGCTGCTCGACGCGGAGGGTGAACAGCCGGACCCCGGGGGCGTGTTCCGGATCGTCCCGGCCGCGGACGGCGACCTGGACGTGCTGCGGGACGGCGAGCCCGAGTACCTGCTCGACACCCGCCCCCGCGCGCTCGCGGACTTCGAGGCGGGGTGCTGGTACAACCGCACCTCGCCCGACTCGCACTTCACCGGCTCCCTGGTGTGCTCGCGGCTCACGGAGGACGGCGGGCGGCGTACGCTCAGCGGCCGCCTGCTCGTGACGACGAGTGCCCGAGGGGCGCGTACGGAACGGGAGTTGGCGGCGGACGAGGTGCTGGACGCGTACCGTGAGCTGTTCGGCGTCACGCTGGACCGGGAGCCGGTGGTCGTGGACCGCGCGCCGCGCGTCGTGGACCACCCGGCGGGCGCGTGAGCGGGACCGCCGAGGCCCCGGAAGCCGCCGTGACGCCTGGGGCCGCCGCGACACCCGGGGCCGCCGGTGCGGTCGCGCGCAGCGGGCCGTGGCCGGTCACCGAGGCGGAGGCGCGGGCCGTGCAGGAGGAGTTGCGGGCCCGGGTCGAACGGGCCGACCACGCGCCGCCGCCCGGCACTCCCGGCACGCTGCTGGCCGGGGTCGACGTGGCCTACGACGACGCGCACGACACCGTCGCCGCCGCGGCCGTCGTCCTGGACGGCGCCACGCACGAGGTCGTCGCGCGGGCCACGGAGTGCGCGCGGGTGCCGTTCCCGTACGTGCCCGGGCTGCTGGCCTTCCGCGAACTCCCCGCCGTACTGGTCGCGTTGGAACGCCTCGACCGCGTACCCGACCTGGTCGTCTGCGACGGCTACGGCCTCGCGCACCCCCGCCGCCTCGGCCTCGCCAGCCACCTCGGGGTGCTGACCGGGCTGCCGACGATCGGCGTGGCCAAGACCCCGTTCCGCTACCGGCACGGGCCGGTCGGCGCGGTACGGGGTGACGGCGCGCCGCTGCTGGACGGTACGGAGGAGGTGGGGCGCGCGCTCCGTACGCGGGAGGGCGTACGGCCGGTCTACGTGTCCGTCGGCCACCGCGTCGGGCTCGACTCCGCCTGCGCCCACACCCTCGACCTGGCACGCCGCTACCGCCTGCCGGAGACGACCCGGCGGGCCGACGCCCTGTGCCGGGCGGCGCTGCGCGAGGCGCTGGAGGACGCGGGGCGCGCCGGGCACTGACCCCGGCGGCACACCGCCGAACCGGCCGGGCGGGAACGGGTGTCGGACCACGGGACCCTCCCCGGCGCCGCCGGGTACGTTCCGCCCCTGACCGGCACACGCAGGCGGGCCCTCGGGGTGGTCGCCGTACGCGCCCGCCTGGGCGAGGAGTCGGAAGGCGCGCCGCCGGACACCACCTACGCGTGCGACTCCGCGTCCGGCTGACGCGCCACCGGCCGTCCCAGCCGCCGCATGCCGGGGGCGCAGCGCTCCCGCAGCTCCGCCAGCTCCTCCGGCGGCAGCCGCAGCGCGGCGCCGCGCCGGGCGCCGTGGAGCAGCGCGGCGCCCCGCTCCAGCCAGTCGGGGTACGGCTCCACCCCGGCGAACGTCGCCAGCCGCGCCAACTCCTCGCGTGGCGTGGCGACCAGGCCCTCGTACGACAGCCGGGTACGCCGGTCCGGCGGCAGCTCGGCGAGGAGGTCCTCACCCTCGACGACCAGTTCGGACCAGAGGGCGCCGAACCCGGTGACCGGCAGGGGTCGTTCGAGGAGGAGGGCGGGGTCGAAGCGTTCGCTGAGGACCTCGGCGAGTTCGGGCGGCAGCGTCCGGACCAGTTCGGGGGTGAGCTCCGAGAAGCGGCGCGTGCCGGTGCGCCGGAAGATCTCGCGGAGGACCGCGATCGAGCGGTAGCCGACATGACGGCTCATCGACACGGCGCAGTCGGGGCCGTCGCGATGGAGGTGCGCGAACCGCGCGTGCGGGAAGGCGGCGCGCAGCCTGGGCACCGCCTGGAGGGAGTACCCGGAGCGTTCGACGACGGCGCGGCCACCGCCGAACCGCGCGCCGAGCAGCGCGAACAACGCCTCGTACTGCCGCGCCGCGGGCCGGCGCGGCAGGCGGCGGATCTCCGGCTCCAGGGCGTCGAACGCGGCGTCCACGTCGGCCGGGTCCACGTGCGCCGCGTCGGCGCCCGCCGCCTCCGCGTCGCCCCCGCCGCCTCCGGCGCCGCTCCCGCCCGTGGCGCCCGTGCCGTTGCCGGGCGCGGAACCGGCCACCAGGTGCGGCAGGACCATCAGGCAGAGCGCGGGGATGCCGGTGGTGTCCGCCGCGTAACGGCCGCCGCGCAGGCGGTTGTAGAGGAACTCGGGGAGCGGCACGCCGCTGCGCGTCATCCCGTCGAAGAAGTGGTTGGGCTCGGCCAGCACCCGCCAGAACTCCTCGCCCGACAGCGGCTCCTGGGGAGTCGAGTGGTCGCTGAGGGAGGCGAACATCTCGTTCAGGCTGAGCACGTCCGGGTGCAGGTTCAGCACGCGGGACAGTGCGGTCGAGCCGCTGCGCCCGGTGCCGACGACGAAGGTCAGGGGCCGTACGCCCGCGTACTCGTCCACGCCACCCGCTCCGCTCGCCGTCCCGTCGCCCGTACGGGCGCCCGCCCACCGCGCCGCGCCCGGGGGCGCCCGGCCGTGCGCGCCCGCCGCCGGACACCGGCCCGTGCGGCCGGTCGTACCAGCGGCGACCGTACCCCACCGGACGTCACCGGCACGGCGCCGACGCCCGTACGGGCGAGGGCGCGTGCGCGTGTACGGGATCGGTACGGGCGGGGCCCGTACCGTCAGGCCGACAGCCGCCGCACCACCGCCACCGGCTCCGTACGGCCACCGCTCCCACCGCCGTCGGTCGCCGCGTCCGCGCCCGCCGCGAACGCCGCCTCCGCCAGGCTGTCCAGGGACAGCCCCAGCGTGGTGGCGAGCGCCGCCACCGTGAAGAACGCCGGGGTCGGCGCCCTCCCCGTCTCGATCTTGCGGAGGGTCTCGGCGGAGACCCCGGCGGCGGCCGCGACCTCCACCATGCTCCGTTCCCCGCGTGCCTGTCGCAGCAGCGTGCCGAACCGCTCGCCCCGCTGCCGCTCCTCCTCGGTCAATCGTGTGCGCACCATGAGCGTGATACTAATACCGGTATAGAAATTGGGGTCACTCGACCCCCGTCACCCATGCCCGGAGGCAGCAGCACCATGGTGGAGATCAAGACCGACGACGCGCTGGACCTGATGCGCGAGGCCGGACGCGTGGTGGCCCACGCGCTCGCCGCCACGCGGGAGGCCGCCCGGATCGGCACGACCCTGCGCGAGCTGGACGAGGCGGCGCACGCCGTGCTGCGCGAGGCGGGCGCCACCTCGCCCTTCCTCGGCTACCAGCCGTCGTTCGCCCCCGTCCCCTTCCCCGCCGTCCTCTGCGTCTCGGTGAACGACGCCGTGCAGCACGGCATCCCCACCGACTACCGCCTCCGCGACGGCGACGTCGTCAGCGCCGACTGCGGCGCCGAGCTGAACGGCTGGACGGGCGACGCCGCCGACACGTTCATCGTCGGCACGCCCCGCCCCGAGGACGAGAAGCTGATCGCCGACACGCGCGCCGCGCTGGAGGCGGGCATCGCGGCGGCCGTCGTCGGCAACCGCGTCGGGGACATCTCGCACGCGATCGGCACCCGGGCCCGCGCCGGGCGGTACGGGATGCCCGCCGACTTCGGCGGCCACGGCATCGGGCGGCGCATGCACGAGGACCCGCACGTCGCCAACAGGGGCCGCCCCGGGCGCGGTTACCCGATGCGGCACGGGCTGGCGATCGCCATCGAGCCGATGTTCATGGTGGGCGGCAGCGACGCGTGCCGTACGGGTGGCGACGGCTGGACGATGTTCACCGCCGACGGCAGCCGCGCGGCGCACATCGAGCACACCATCGCCGTCACGGAGTCGGGCCCGCGCGTGCTCACGCTGCCCTGACCGGGCGCCCCGCGCCGACCCTCTCCCGCCCCACCCGACCCCGTGGCCCCGGACCCGGCCACGGGGCTTGTGGAACGTGCGGCACCTTCATAGCATCGCTGGTGTTACATCGTTTGTGTCAAACGGCTTCCGTATCCGACGGCTGGGGTCCCCATGGCAGCGGAACACCCGCACGCGCGTCCCGCGCGCGGACACGACGCGACGGCGGCACCGCACGGGCCGCTCGACGGCGTCCGCGTGCTGGAGCTGGCCGGGATCGGCCCCGGCCCGTACGCCGCGATGGTCCTCGCGGACCTCGGCGCCGACGTCGTACGGGTCGACCGCCCCGGCGGCCCCGCCCTCGGCATCGACCCCGCGTACGACGTCACCAACCGCAACAAGCGCTCCGTCGTCCTCGACCTGAAGACACCCGAGGGCGCCGCCGCCGCGCTCGACCTGGCGGACCGCGCCGACGTGCTGCTGGAGGGTTACCGGCCCGGCGTCGCCGAACGCCTCGGCCTCGGCCCCGACGCCTGCCTCGCCCGCAACCCCCGCCTCGTCTACGGGCGGATGACCGGCTGGGGCCAGGACGGCCCGCTCGCCCAGCGGGCCGGGCACGACCTCGGCTACGTCGCGGTGACCGGCGCCCTCGGTATCACCGGACCCGCCGAGGGCCCGCCGTACGCGCCCGCCAACCTCCTCGGGGACTACGCGGGCGGCTCGCTCTACCTGGTGATCGGCGTGCTCGCGGCCCTCCACCACGTACGCGCCGACGGCGGGACCGGGCAGGTCGTGGACGCGGCCATCGTGGACGGTACGAGCCATCTGTCCGCCATGCTGCACGGCATGCTGGCGGCGGGCGCCTGGCAGGACCGGCGGGCGGCGAACCTGCTGGACGGCGGCAGCCCGTTCTACGGCACGTACGAGACGCGCGACGGCGGACACATGGCCGTGGGGGCGCTGGAGCCCGCGTTCTACGCCGAGTTCACCCGACTCCTCGACCCGGGCGGGCCGTCCGCCGCGCCCGCCGACGGGCCGGACGCCGCCGCTCCCCTCCCGCCGCTCCCGCCACGCGAGGACCCCGCCCGCTGGGCCGAGCTGCGTACGGCGATCGCCGCCCGCTTCCGCACCCGTACGCGCGACGAGTGGACCCGGGTCTTCGCTGACTCCGACGCGTGCGTGGCCCCGGTCCTCTCCCTGCGCGAGGCGCCGCACCACCCCCAACTCGCCGCCCGCGCCACCTTCGTGGAGCACGACGGCATCACCCAGCCCGCGCCCGCGCCGCGCTTCTCCGCCACCCCCGGCTCCGTACGCGGCGGGCCCGCGCTGCCCGGCGCGCACACGGCGGAGGTCGCCCGCGACTGGGGGGTGCCGGACCTGCCCGCGCCCGCCGCGGCCCTATCGCCCGCACCCGTACCCGCATCCGCCCCCGAGCAGGAAGCCGACTGACATGCAGCGCGAGATCTTCACCGGCGACCACGACGCCTTCCGGCAGACCGTGCGCACCTTCCTCGCCAAGGAGGTCGAGCCGTACCACGCGCAGTGGGAGCGCGACGGCGTCGTCTCCCGCGCCGCCTGGCTGGCCGCCGGACGGCAGGGGCTGCTGGGGCTGGCGGTGCCCGAGGAGTACGGCGGCGGGGGCGAGCCCGACTTCCGCTACGCGGCCGTGCTGGCCGAGGAGTTCGCGCGGGCGGGCGCGACCGGGCTCGCGCTCGGCCTGCACAACGACATCGTCGGCCCGTACCTCACCGGCCTCGCCACCGACGAGCAGAAGCGCCGCTGGCTGCCCGGCTTCTGCTCGGGCGAGACGATCACGGCCATCGCCATGACCGAGCCCGGCGCGGGCTCCGACCTCCAGGGCATCCGTACGAGCGCGGAGGACGCGGGCGACCACTGGGTGCTCAACGGGTCGAAGACGTTCATCTCCAACGGCATCCTCGCGGACCTCGTGGTCGTCGTCGCCCGGACCACGCCCGAGGGCGGCGCGAAGGGCCTCAGCCTGCTCGTCGTGGAGCGCGGCGCGGCGGGCTTCGAACGCGGCCGGAACCTCGACAAGATCGGCCAGAAGGCCCAGGACACCGCCGAGTTGTTCTTCCACGACGTGCGGGTCCCCAAGGAGAACCTGCTCGGGGAGTTGCACGGCGCCTTCGGCCACCTGATGACGAACCTCGCCCAGGAACGCATGGCCATCGCCGTCGCCGGGATCGCCTCCGCGGAGCACGTACTGGAGCTGACCACGGCGTACGTGAAGGAACGCGAGGCGTTCGGGCGGCCGTTGGCGAAGCTCCAGCACGTGCGGTTCGAGATCGCGGAAATGGCCACCGAGTGCGCGGTCACCCGTACCTTCGTCGACCGGTGCGTCGCCGACCACGCGAAGGGCGCACTCGACGCCGTGCACGCCTCGATGGCCAAGTGGTGGGCCACCGAACTCCAGAAGCGCGTCGCGGACCGCTGCCTGCAACTGCACGGCGGCTACGGCTACATGAACGAGTACGCCGTCGCCCGCGCGTACACCGACGGCCGGATACAGACCATCTACGGCGGGACCACGGAGATCATGAAGGAGATCATCGGCCGCTCGCTGCTCGGCTGAGCCCACCGCCGCCCGCCCGAACCCGCCACCCGAGCCCTCCGCCCCGCCCCCGCCGCACCCCCGGCCCGGCACACCGACCCGGCACCCCGGACCCGACTCCCGAAAGGCAGCTCAACGTGACCACGGAAGCGTACGTCTACGACGCCATCCGCACCCCGCGCGGGCGCGGCAAGGCCAACGGCGCCCTGCACGGCACCAAGCCCATCGACCTGGTGGTCGGCCTCATCCACGAGCTGCGCCGCCGGTTCCCCGACCTGGACCCGGCCGCCATCGACGACGTCGTGCTGGGCGTCGTCGGCCCCGTCGGGGACCAGGGCTCCGACATCGCGAAGATCGCCGCCATCGCGGCGGGCCTGCCCGACACCGTCGCGGGCGTGCAGGAGAACCGCTTCTGCGCGTCCGGTCTGGAGGCCGTCAACCTGGCCGCCGCCAAGGTACGTTCCGGCTGGGAGGACCTGATCCTCGCCGGTGGCGTGGAGTCCATGTCGCGGGTGGCGCTCGGCAGCGACGGCGGCGCCTGGTTCAACGACCCGATGACCAGCTTCGAGACCTCCTTCGTGCCGCAGGGCATCGGCGCCGACCTGATCGCCACGATCGAGGGCTTCAGCCGCCGCGACGTCGACGAGTACGCCGCCCTGTCCCAGGACCGCGCCGCCGAGGCGTGGAAGGACGGCCGCTTCGACCGTTCCGTGGTGCCCGTCACCGACCGCAGCGGGGTCACCGTGCTCGACCACGACGAGCACATGCGCCCCGGCACCACCGCCGACTCCCTCGCCAAGCTCAAGCCGTCCTTCGCGGACATCGGCGAGCTGGGCGGCTTCGACGCGGTCGCGCTCCAGAAGTACCACTGGGTGGAGCGCCTCGACCACGTCCACCACGCGGGCAACTCGTCGGGCATCGTGGACGGTTCGGCGCTCGTCGCCATCGGCAACGCGGAGGTCGGCGCGCGCTACGGGCTCCGCCCCCGCGCCCGTATCGTCTCCGCCGCCGTCTCCGGCGCCGACCCCACCATCATGCTGACGGGCCCCGCGCCCGCCACCCGCAAGGCGCTCGCCAAGGCCGGGCTGACCATCGACGACATCGACCTGGTGGAGATCAACGAGGCGTTCGCCGCCGTCGTCCTCCGCTTCGTCCGCGACATGGGCCTGTCCCTGGACAAGGTGAACGTCAACGGCGGCGCCATCGCCATGGGACACCCGCTCGGCGCCACCGGCGCGATGATCGTCGGCACGCTCGTCGACGAACTGGAGCGCCGCGACCAGCGGTACGGCCTGGCCACGCTGTGCGTCGGCGGCGGCATGGGCATCGCGACCGTCGTCGAACGGCTCTGAGCCCGCGCCCGTCCACCGGCCCCGCCGCCCCGCACACCCGGCACGTCCCACCCCAAACGGAGAACCACCACCATGGCTGTGTCCAACGAGTCCACGGCGTCCACCATCCGCTGGGAGCAGGACGGGACCGGAGTCGTCACCCTCGTCCTCGACGACCCCGCCCAGTCCGCCAACACCATGAACGAGGCGTTCCAGACCTCCCTGACCGAGGTCGCGGACCGCCTGGAGGCCGAGCGCGACAGCGTCCGCGGCATCATCGTCACCTCCGCCAAGAAGACGTTCTTCGCGGGCGGCGACCTGCGCGAACTGATCCAGGCGCGGCCCGAGGACGCCGAGCGCGTGTACGCGACGGGGATGCGCGTCAAGCGCGACCTGCGGCGCATCGAGACGCTCGGCAAGCCGCTCGTCGCCGCCCTCAACGGCGCCGCGCTCGGCGGTGGCCTGGAGATCGCCCTCGCCTGCCACCACCGCGTCGCCCTCGACGCGCCCGGCTCGAAGATCGGCTGCCCGGAGGCCACCCTCGGCCTGCTCCCCGGGGGCGGCGGCGTCGTCCGTACGGTACGTCTGCTGGGCATCGCGGACGCCCTGCTGAAGGTGCTGCTCCAGGGCCAGCAGTACCGTCCGGCGAAGGCGCTGGAGGTCGGCCTCGTCCACGAGGTCGTCGCGACGCGGGACGAACTCCTCGCCGCGGCGCGGGCGTTCGTCGACGCGCACCCCGAGTCCGGGCAGCCCTGGGACGTCAAGGGCTACAAGATCCCCGGCGGTACGCCCGCCCACCCGAAGTTCGCGGCCAACCTGCCCGCGTTCGCCGCCAACCTCGCCAAGCAGACCGCCGGCGCCCCCTACCCGGCGCAGCGGAACATCCTCGCGGCGGCCGTGGAGGGCGCGCAGGTCGACTTCGAGACCGCGCAGGCGATCGAGGCGCGCTACTTCACGGAGCTGGTCACCGGCCCCGTCGCGAAGAACATGATCCAGGCGTTCTTCTTCGACCTCCAGGCCGTCAACTCCGGCGCGAACCGCCCCCGCGACGTCCCCGAGCGCCCCGTACGCCGCGTCGCCGTGCTCGGCGCCGGGATGATGGGCGCGGGCATCGCGTACTCCTGCGCCAGGGCCGGGATCGACGTCGTGCTGAAGGACGTCACGCGGGAGGCGGCGGAGAAGGGCAAGGCGTACTCGGCCGGGCTCCTCGACAAGGCGCTGTCCCGGGGCCGTACGACCGAGGCGCGCCGCGCCGAGCTGCTGGACCGCATCACCCCGACCGGCGACGTGGCGGACCTCGCGGACTGCGACGCCGTCATCGAGGCCGTCTTCGAGGACACGGCGCTGAAGCACAAGGTCTTCCAGGAGGTCCAGGACGTGGTGGCGCCGGACGCGCTGCTGTGCTCCAACACCTCCACGCTGCCCATCACCACGCTCGCGGAGGGCGTACGGCGCGACGGGGACTTCGTCGGCCTGCACTTCTTCTCGCCGGTCGACAAGATGCCGCTGGTCGAGATCATCCGCGGCGGGCGGACCGGCGACGAGGCGCTGGCCCGCGCGTTCGACCTGGTGCGGCAGATCCGCAAGACGCCGATCGTCGTCAACGACTCCCGCGGCTTCTTCACGTCCCGCGTCATCGGCCACTTCATCAACGAGGGCGTCGCGATGCTGGCCGAGGGCGTCGACCCGGCCACCGTCGAGCAGGCCGCCGCGCAGGCGGGCTACCCGGCCAAGGTCCTCTCCCTGATGGACGAGTTGACGCTCACCCTGCCCCGCAAGATCCGTGACGAGACCCGCGAGGCACTCGCCGCCGCGGGCACCCCGCTGCCCGACCACCCGGCGGACGCGGTGATCGACCGGATGGTCGACGAGTTCGGGCGTACGGGACGCAGCGGCGGCGCGGGCTTCTACGACTACGACGAGCAGGGGCGGCGCACCGGCCTCTGGCCCGGCCTGCGCGAGCACTTCACGGCGGCGGCCGCCGGGGCGACGGCGGACGGGGCGCCCGTACGCCCCGAGGACGTCGACCTCACGGAGCTGCAGGAGCGGATGCTGTTCGTCGAGGCGCTGGACACCGTGCGGTGCGTCGAGGAGGGCGTGCTGACGTCCGTCGCGGACGCCAACATCGGCTCCATCATGGGCATCGGCTTCCCGCCGTGGACCGGGGGCGTCCTCCAGTACGTCAACGGCTACGCGGGCGGCACCGCCGGTTTCGCCGCCCGCGCGCGGCAGTTGGAGGCCGCGTACGGGCCGCGCTTCGCGGTGCCGCCGCTGCTGGCGGAGAAGGCGGCGGCCGGGGAGCGCTTCAGCGACCAGCCGTAGCGCCGGACGGTTCTAGCCGTCGGCCGGGGTCGGCGGCGCGGCCGCCTCCGCGCCGCCCACGCGCGGGGAGCGTTCCTCCGGGAACGCCCCCCGCAGCTCCTCCCGCAATGACCGCTGGAACGCGGTGAGCAGCGCCTGCACCACGATCGGCTGCATGTGCGCCGACAGGGACTTCATCCGCTCCAACTGCTCCGGGCCGACCTCCTGTTCGCGGTACGGCTCCCACACCTCGTCCTTGAACAGGGTGCTCAACTCCCGTGCCGCCGCCCGCGCGTGGCCCTGGAGCACCTCGCGCGCGGCCAGGATCGCGGGCTGCGAGATCGGCACGTCCAGCAGCCGCGTCCCGAGGTGCAGCAGCGCGGGGTCCACCCGGAACACCTCCGGGTCGTCCGTGCGCTCCAACACGCCCATGGCGGCGAGCCGTTCGAGGTCGTCGTCGGTCAACTCCCGTCCGACGCGCCCCTCCAGCTGCCCGCGCGTGCTCTCGTCCACGGTGTCGGGCGTCCAGGAGGCGACGACGGCGCGGTGCAGGGCCAGGTCGTACGAGCTGAGGTCGTCGGGCAGCCGCTGGAGGTAGCGTTCGATGGCGGCGAGCGTCATGCCCTGGTGCTGCAACTCCTCGATCAGCGCGAGCCGCGACAGGTGGTCCGGCCCGTAGCGGCCGACGCGCCGGGCGCCGATGGTGGGCGGCGGGAGCAGGCCGCGGGTGCCGTAGAAGCGGATGGTGCGCACCGTCACCCCGGCGCGGGCGGCCAGCTCGTCGACGGTCAGGGTGTCGGACCCGGCGCCCTCCCCGCTCCGCTCCCGGTCGCCCTCCCGGTCCTGGCCCCGGTCCTGGTCCGCCATCGGTCCCGCCTCCCTGACTGGTCCTCCGGTCCACCGGTGCGCCCGGCCGTCCCGCGTACGTGGGACAGTATTGCTGTCTCACCACTTCTGTGAAAGCTCTCGCCGCGCACCGGCCCCCGCACGCCGGTCCGTTCCTGGGTCGGCGCACGCCCCAAGCGCCGCCTGCTGGCGGAGCTGGACGGCCTGCACCAGAGCGACCCGGGCACTCGCGCCCGGGGGTGTGTCCGGGCCCCCGCTCAGGCAGTGGGGAGTCCCAGCCCCGGTGTGCTCTTGACGGTCTTCATCGTGAACTGCGAGTTGGTCCGCGCCACCCCCGGCAGCCCGGTGAGCCGGTTCAGGTAGAAGCGCTCGTACGTCGCGAGGTCGGGCACCGCCACCCACAGCACGTAGTCGGGCTGCCCGAACAGCCGCAGGCAGTGCACCACTTCGTCGAACCCGGCGACGGTCTCCTCGAACGCCTCGATGGTCCCCTTGTCCTGCACCGACATCTCCACGTGCACCAGCACCCGGAAGCCGCGCCCGAGGGCCTCCGGGGCGACCGACGCGTGGTAGCCGGTGATCACGCCGTCGCTCTCCAGCTGCCGTACGCGGCGCAGGCAGGGGGAGGGGGAGAGGCCGACGCGGTCGGCGAGTTCGGTGTTGGTGAGGCGCCCGTTCCCGGTGAGGTGCGCGATGATTGCGCGATCGGTCCTGTCCATGGCAGAACATGCTAATCGGGGTAGCGGATGGGGGCACATTCGGCATCCTGTGCGGCGCCTCCGGGGCTACGGTGAGCCCGTCACCCACCGCCCACCACCGGAGGCCCCCGTGTCCGACCAGCCGATACTCGCGTTGAACGAAGCCGAGCGGGAGACCGCCGACCGGCTGCTGAGCACGTTCCTCGGCGATTACGAACGCACGCTGCGCAGCCGCCCGCTGGTGCCCGACGTGGACCGGGGGACGCTCGCCGCGCTGCTCTCCGACCCGTTCCCCGACCAGGGGGTGGGTGTCGAGGGGGTGTTCCGGGAGATCGACGAGCGGATCGTGCCGAACTCCACCGCCGTCGCCCACCCGCGCTTCCTCGCGTACGTACTGGGGCCGCCCAACGGCATCGCGCCGTACGCCGAGGCCGTCGCCGCCACCCTCAACCAGAACTGCAACTTCTGGCAGCTCTCCCCGGCCGCGAGCGTCGTCGAGCGCGCCGTGACCAACTGGCTGGGCGGGCTGTTCGGCTACGGCGAGGAGGCCGGCGGCATCCTCACCGGCGGCGGCTCCCTCGCCACCCTCAACGCCCTGACCACCGCGCTGCACGCCCGCCGCCCCGACTTCCGCGCACGGGGCCTCCAGACGTCGGCGCCGCCACTGGTCCTCTACACCTCCCGCGAGGCGCACCGCTGCGTGGACAAGGCCGCCGCGATCCTCGGCCTCGGCACGGAGAACGTCCGGCACATCGCCACCGACGACCGGTTCCGCATGCGCGTCGACGCGCTGGAAGAGGCGATCCGCGCGGACCGCGCCGCCGGACGCGAACCGTTCTGCGTGGTGGCCACGCCGGGCACGGTCACCAGCGGCTCCGTCGACCCGGTCGACGCGATCGCGGACGTCTGCGCGCGCGAGGACCTGTGGTTGCACGTGGACGGCGCGTACGGCGCGCTGTTCGTGCTCTCCGACGACGTACGGGAGTCCTTCGCGGGCGTCGGCCGCGCCGACTCGATCGCGCTGGACCCGCACAAGATGCTGTTCGCGCCGCTGGAGGCGGGCTGTCTGCTGGTGCGCGACCGCAGCCTGCTGGCCCAGGCGTACGCCTTCTCCTCCTCGTACCTCACCGTGGAGGAGGACCCGCTGATGCTCGACTACATGGACTACGGGCCCCAACTGTCCCGCGACTTCAAGGCGTTGAAGGTGTGGAGCGCGTTGCGGGCGTTCGGGGTGGACGCTTTCCGGGCAGCGGTGGACCACACGCTGCGACTCGCCCGCCGACTGGCGGACCGCGTCGAGGCCGCCCCCGAACTGGAGTTGATGGCGCCGGTGCCGCTCACCGCCGTCTGCCTGCGGATCAGGGGCGCGGGCGACGCCGAACACACCGCCGTGCTGGCGCGGCTGATCGAGGAGGGGACCGCTTTGTTGGGACCGGCCAGGCTGAACGGGCGCCAGGGCATCCGGGCCTGCGTCACCAACCACCGCACCACACCCGCCGACATCGACCTCGTCGTCGACCGGCTGGTCGCCCTCGCACGCGAGACGTGCCCCGGCGGCGTCGGCGGGGCGGCCCGGTGAGCGGGGACCCGCGCCCGCCCGGCGACGACCCCGGCGACGACCCCGTCGGCGCGATGTTCGCCGCCGACGCCGCGTCCCGCGGCCTCGGCATCGAGCTGCTGTCGGCGGGCGAGGGCGCCGCGGTGGTCCGGATGACGGTGACCGCCGCGATGCTCAACGGCCACGGCATCGCCCACGGCGGCTACGTCTTCCTGCTTGCCGACACCGCCTTCGCCTGCGCCTGCAACAGCCGGGGGCCGGTGACGGTCGCCTCCGGCGCCGACGTCTCGTTCACCGCGCCCGTCCACGAGGGCGACGTCCTGACGGCCACCGCGCACGAGCGTTCCCGGCACGGCCGCAACGGGATCTACGACGTGACCGTACGGCGGGCGGAGACGGTGGTCGCGGAGTTCCGGGGCCGCAGCCGGGCGCTCGGGGACCGGCCACGGAGCGGGGGAGGGCGTACGTCGGGGGCGTGAACTCGGCGTGTACGGCGGCCCGTTCACGCGCCGGTCCACCCGCCCGGTCACGCGTCCGCGCGCGCCGGCTCCCGCCCGGCGGCGACCGTCCAGGCCCCCACGCCCCACAGGGACAGGGCGGCGACCAGGCCCACCACGAGGCGTACGGTCGCGTCCGCGCCGTCCGCCGCCCACACGGCCAGGCCGCCCGCCCCGGCCGCCGTCAGCAGGGCCGCGGGCACCCGCAGCCGCGGCTGCCCGAACACGGCGGCGAGCGGCAGGAAGTGCAGCCCGACGACGACGGCGACCAGCGGCGGTACGAGCACCGGCTCACCGGCGCGGGCGCAGCCCACGGCGATGGCGATGATCAGCAGCCACTGGAGGCCGTTGATCTGATGGAAGCGCCTGCGCCGGTCCGGCGGGAACGGGCCGCCCTCCGACGCGGGCAGCGACCGGCGCGCGGCGAGCATCAGCGCCACCGCCACGACGCACCCGGCCGCGATCGCCACCGGCCGTGCCGGACCGCTGAACGCGCTGGTGGCCAGCAGCCACCAGCCCACCCCGAACAGCGCGAGAAACCCCACCCCTGACTTGAACATGGCGTCACTGTAGGCGGAGAAACGTCACACCGCCGCGTTCCGTCCCCGCCGGAGACGTACGGGCGGGCCGCGCCGTGACGCGGCCCGCCCGGAACGCGGGTGCCTTGGGGCCGGTGGCGTCAGTGCCCGTGCCCGCTGCCGTGGGCGTCGCCGTGCGCCTCGTGCTCGCGGCCGTGCTTCGTCGCCTGGAGGTCCTCCCACGACTTCGGCCGCTCCGCCTTCGCCGCCGGGACCCGCTTCGCGGCGCCGCTCTCCGCGCCCGCGGGCGCCTCCGGCCGCGTCGGCTCCCGCAGCCAGGTGTCGAACAGCGCGTCCAGCGACTTGCCGGAGACCTGCTCCGCGTACGCCACGAACTCGTCGACCCGCGCGTCACCGCCCCGCCGCTCGTCCTGCCAACCCTTGAGGATCGCGAAGAAGTCGTCGTCACCGATCTCCGCGCGCAGGGCGTGCAGCGCCATGGCGCCGCGGTCGTAGACGGCGTCGTGGAACTGGTTCTCCGCGCCCGGGTCGGCGGGCCGCACCGTCCAGAACTCGTCGTCCGCCGGGTACGAGTCGTACGTCCAGTCGGAGATCTCCTGGGCCGTGCCCTCGCCCTGCTCCTCCGACCAGAGCCACGACGCGTACGTGGCGAAGCCCTCGTTCAGCCAGATGTCCTTCCAGCCGTGCACGGAGACGCTGTCCCCGTACCACTGGTGCGCCATCTCGTGCACGACGAGCGACATGTTGGAGCCGGACGCGAAGCTGCGCTGGCTGTAGAACGGCCGGGTCTGGGTCTCCAGCGCGTAGCCGGTGTCGGTGTTGGGGACGTAGCCGCCGATGGCGTTGAACGGGTACGGGCCGAAGACCGACGACAGCCACTCCGTCACCTCGGCGGTGCGCTCGATGCTCGCGCGGGCGCCGCGGTCGTTCTCGCCGAGGTCCTTGCTGTACGCGTTCAGCACCGGCAGCCCGTCGGACGTCTCGTCCTTCGTGATGTCGAACTTGCCGACGGCCAGCGTCGCCAGGTACGACGCCTGCGGCTGGTCCGAACGCCAGTTGAAGCGCGTCCAGCCCGCCTGCGCGCGCTCGGAGGTGAGCACGCCGTTGCTGATCGCCTGCGTGCCGTCCGGCACGGCCACGCTCACGTCGTACGTCGCCTTGTCCGACGGGTGGTCGTTGCTCGGGAACCACCACCAGGCGGCCTCCGGCTCGTTCGCCGCGACACCGCCGTCGGGCGTGCGGTGCCAGGAGGTGAAGCCGTTGACCTCGACCTCCGAGGGGGTGCCGGAGTAGCGCACGACGACCGTGATGCGCTGGCCCTTCTTCAGCGGCCGGTCGGGGGTGATCTCCAGCTCGTGCGCGCCGGACGTGGCGAACGACGCCTTCCGCCCGTTGACGCGGACGTCGCTCACGTCGAGCGCGAAGTCGAGGTTGAAGCGGGAGAGTTCCTGCGTGGTGGTGGCCAGCAGGGTGGCGGTGCCCTCCAGACGGTCGTCCTCGGGCTGGTACTTCAGCCGCAGGTCGTAGTGCGAGACGTCGTAGCCGCCGTTGCCGTAGTCCGGGTAGTACGGGTCGCCCACGCCGGGGGCGCCCGGCGCGGGTTCGGCCGCCGACGCCGGGATCGTCAGCAGCAGGGAGGCGGCGACCACGGCCGGGGCGAGGAATCTCTGACGCACGGGTTCTCCATCTTTCTCGGGACGCGTTCTGCACGGTCTGCATCGGGTTACGGGCATCGGGCTGCGTTGCCACGTGGTGCGGGCTCCGGGCCCCGGACGATGTCTACTCTGTCAGGACACGTCATGTCCACGACGTTCCGCCCGTCGGAGGGCGTCCGACACCAGCCGTACGGAGTCCTCCGCGCAGGCCCACGACACCGTGACGCCCGCCCCGCCGTGCCCGTAGTGGTGCACGCAGACGCCGCCGCCCGGCAGCCGTACGGCCTTCAGCCGCACCCGCGGCCGGTACGGGCGCAGCCCCACGCGGTGCTCCAGCACCTCCGCCCCGGCCAGCGCGGGCAGCACCCGGGCGCAGCGCGCCACGATGTCCGCGGCCGTGCCCGGATCGGGCTCCGGGTCCTCGGCGTCCTCCTCGGCGGTCCCGCCGAGCAGCAACCCGTACGGCTGCGGGATGACGTACGTGGACGCCGCCGCGCCGTGCGCCGCCGCCACGTACCACTCCTCGACGCCGACCGGGTCGGCCACCACCACCAACTGCCCGCGCACCGCCCGTACCGACGGGTCCGGCACCAGCTCGCGCGCGCCCAGGCCGGTGCAGTTGACGACGACGGGCGCGGCCGCGGCGGCCTCCTCCAGCGAGCGGGCGGCACGCCGTTCGACGCGGCCGCCCGCGGCCTCCAACCGGGCCTGGAGGTACCGGAGATACGTCGTCATGTCGACCACGGGCGTCACCGTGCGCGGCCCCACCAGCGCCGACCACTCCGGCGTGCTGGCGCCGTCCGCCATGGTGCCCGCGCGCATCCGTACGCCCGTCGCCGCCGGGTCCCGCGCGAGCGCCGCGAAGGTGCCGAAGGAGCGTACGGCCCACTCGGCGGCGAGCGCGGCGGGCTCGATGCGGTACGGCCAGCACAGCCCGCCCGCCACCGCCGAGGTCGTCGCGGCGGCGGGCTCGCGGCTCCACAGCCGTACCCGCACGCCGTCCTCCGCGAGCAGCACGCCCGTGGTCAGCCCGACGACCCCGCCTCCGACGATCAGCACCTCACGCATGGACGCACGCTAACCGCAGCCGGTGCGCCCGCGCACGGGTGCGCCCGCACCGTGGTGCGCCCTCGCTCACACCTCCTCCGGGTCGACGGGAGTCAGCTCGCCGTCCAGCCGGAGCCAGCGCGTGACGCCGATGTCCCGCAGGAACGGCACGTCGTGCCCGGCCACGATCAGCGCGCCCTCGTACGAGCCGAGCGCCGCGACGAGCTGCCGGACGCTCGCCATGTCGAGGTTGTTCGTCGGCTCGTCGAGCATGAGCAGCTGCGGCGCGGGCTCGGCCAGCATCACGGCGGCGAGCGTCGCGCGGAAGCGTTCACCGCCGGACAGCGTGCCCACCGTGCGGTCCGCCCGCGCCCCCTTGAACAGGAAGCGCGCCAGCTGCGCCCGTACGCGGTTGTTGGTCGCCTCCGGCGCCAGCCGCGCGACGTTCTCGACCAGCGACAGGTCGTCGTCCAGCACGTCGAGCCGCTGCGGCAGCGACCGTACGGGCACGTGCGTCTCCACCTCACCGGCCACCGCGGGCAGCCCGCCCGCGATCGTGCGCAGCAGCGTGGACTTGCCCGAACCGTTCCGCCCCAGCAGCGCGATCCGCTCCGGGCCGTGCACGTCGAGCGTCGCCCGCGCGCCGCAGCGCAGCTCCACGTCCCGCAGCGTGAGCACCCGCCGCCCCGGCGGTACGGCCGTGAACGGCAGGTCCACGCGGATCTCCGCGTCGTCCCGTACGGCCTCGGCCGCCTCGTCCAGCCGTTCCTTCGCGTCCTCCAGGCGCTGTTCGTGCAGGAGGCGGTGCTTGGCGCCGGAGACCTGGGCGTCGCGCTTGCGCTGGTTCATCACGATCTTCGGTTCGCGCTTGTTGGCGCTCATCTTGTTGCCGTAGCGCACCCGCTTCGCGAGTTTCGACTGGGACTCGGTCAGCTCCCGCCGCTGCCGCTTCACGTCGGCCTCCGCGACGCGCACCATGCGTTCGGCGGCCTCCTGCTCGGCGGCGACGGCCTCCTCGTACGCGTCGAGGTTGCCGCCGTACCAGTGCACGCCGTCCGGGCGCAGATCCGCGATCCGGTCGACGAGGCCGAGCAGTTCGCGGTCGTGGCTGACGACGACGAGCACGCCCGGCCACGCGGACACCGCCGCGTACAGCCGCTGCCGCGCCTCCCGGTCGAGGTTGTTCGTCGGCTCGTCCAGCAGCAGCACGTCCGGCCGCGCGAGCAGCAGCGCCGCCAGCCGCAGCAGTACGGACTCGCCGCCGGACACCTCGCCGACGGTGCGGTCGAGGCCGACGCCGACCAGCCCGAGCTGGTCGAGCGTCGCCCGCGCGCGCTCCTCCACGTCCCAGTCGTCGCCGACTGCCGTGAAGTGCTCCTCGGCGGCGTCGCCCGCCTCGATGGCGTGCAGCGCGGCACGCGCGTCGGCGACGCCGAGCGCCTCGTCGACGCGGAGCGAGGTGTCGAGGGTCAGGTTCTGCGGCAGGTGGCCGAGCTCGCCGGTGACGCGTACGGCGCCGCCGAGCGGGGTGAGTTCGCCCGCGATCAGCTTCAGCAGGGTGGACTTCCCCGTGCCGTTGAGCCCGATGAGCCCGGTCCGGCCGGGCCCGACGGACAGGTCGAGACCGTCGAGGACGGGGGTGCCGTCGGGCCAGCCGAAGGTCAGGCCGGTGCAGGTGATGGAGGTGGTGGTCGATGACATACGGGGTCTCCCGTCGCGGTGCTGCCGCCGGGACGTGCGGCGCGTGCGGATGGTGGGCAACGCGGGAGACACCGGGCCCCGGGCAGGGGCGGAGGGGAGATGCGCGGGGCGGCAGGGCCGGGAACGGCGGATGCGCGGGACGGCAGCTCGCTTCCGAGGTCGCACTCGTGGCACACCAGACGGGGCACACGGTGTCTCAGAACCTCAGACGAGCAACTGCCTCTCCTGTCGACGGCAACAGAGCCGTCGACGACCGTACGGCGCCCGCCGCGCCGCCGCAACGGGATTTACGCCGCGCCCGCCGCGCCCGCTCCGCGCGCCGCGCCCGGCCTTCGCCCCCGCCCGGCGGTCCGTTCGCGGGCCGGGGCGCGCGTCGCGAACCAGACCGTGCCCACCACCAGCGCGCTGCCGCCGACCTGGAACGCCGTCGGGCGCTCACCCAGCGCCACCACCCCCACCAGCACGGCCAGCACCGGCTGGAGCAGCAGCAGCGCGGCACCGGTGTTGGCCGCCAGCAGCGGCAGCGCCGAGCCGATCAGCAGCCACGTCAGCACCTGCCCGAACAGCGCCAGCGCGGCCAGCCATCCCCACGACGCCGCCGTGTGCGGCGTCGCGATGCCCGTCATGACGCCGCCCACCACCCCCGCTGAGGCGGCGGCCGCCGCCGTGGAGACGCACACCGGCAGCACCGTGTGCGTACGGCCGCCCGCGAGGCGCGTGAGGAAGAGGTAGCCGGCGTAACTGACGCCCGCCGCCGTCCCGTACAGCACTCCCGTCACCGGGTCGCCGTTCGCCTCCGCGCCACCGACCGCGCCGCCCGCCAGGGCGACGCCCGCGAGCATCACGGGGATCGCCAGCACGAAGCGCAGCGGCATCGGGGCGCCCGAGACCAGCCGGGCGAGCAGCGGGAAGACGACGACCTGCACGTTCAGCAGGACGGCGGCGATCGACGCCCCGAGGTGGAGCACGGACGCCGACCAGAGGACGAAGTCCACGCCGAGCAGTACGCCCGCCGCCGCGTCCAGCAGCAGCAGGCGCCGCGTACGGCCGCCGACCCGCGCCAACTCCCGCAGCGCGAACGGCACCAGCACCAGCAGCGCCAGCGCGCAGCGCAGGAACGCGGCCGTCCCCGCGTCCGTACCGGACAGCTTCACGAACGCGCCCGACGCCGCCGTGCACGCCGCGCCCGCCGTGAGCAGCACGACGGCCCGCGCGGGGACGGACTGCGGCTCGGGGCGCGGGGCGGTGGTCGTGCTCACCGGGACGCCCGCCGCGGTGGTCGTGCCCGCTGCCGGGGTCGTGACCGCAGCCGTGGTCGTGGGCGCGCCGTCGGCGCGCCGGGATGCCGATGCCATGGCTCCACTCTGGGGCCGAAGACCCGTCAACAAAAGCGAAGCTTTCTGATGATGTCCCGGTAGCATCGCTACCGTGTTCAGTGTCGACCGCCTCCGCGCCCTCTCCGCCGTCGCCGCGTACGGCTCGATCGCGCGGGCCGCGCGCGCCCTCCACGTCACGCCCTCCGGCGTCTCCCAGCAACTCGCCAAGCTGGAACGGGAGTCCGGGCACCGGCTGCTGGAGCCCGACGGCCGGAGCGTACGCCTCACGCACGCCGGCCGGGTCCTCACCGAGCACGCCGACCGCGTCCTCGGTCAGCTCGCCGCCGCCGAGACCGACCTGGCGGACCTGCACGAGGAGATCCTCGGACCGCTGCGGCTCGGCGGCGTCGGCAGCGCCCTGCGCACGCTGCTCCCCGGCGCGCTCGCGGACCTCACGCGCGACCATCCGCGGCTCGCCCCGGCCGTACGCGACGGCGAGGCCGTCGACATGCTGCCGCTGCTCCTCGCGGGCGACCTGGACCTGCTGGTGATCGAGAGCTGGAGCAACCGGCCGATGGCGCTTCCGGCGGGCGTCGCCTTCGAGGCGCTCGTACGGGAACGCGTACACGTCGCCCTCGCCGCCGAACATCCCCTGGCGGAACGGGAGTCGGTGGACCTCGCGGAGCTGGCGGACGAGCCGTGGGCGGGCTGCGCACCGGGTACGGAGCCGCGCGAGGCGCTCGTACAGGCCGTACGCGCCCGTGGCGGCGAGCCGCGCCTCCGCTACACCGTGGCCGAGTACACCACCCAACTCGCCCTGGTCGAGGCCGGGTTGACTGCGGCGCTCGTCCCGGCCATGGCGCAGCGGCCCGCACCGCCGGGTGTGCGCTTCGTCGACTGCGCGCCGGGCCTGGAACGCGAGGTGCTGGCCGCCTGGCGCGGCAACTCCCGCAGCCCGGTCATCCGCGCGGCCCTCACGGCCCTCCGCCGCCGGGTCCCACCCGTCTGAGGGGGCGCGGCACGCGTGGCGCGGGGGCGGGATCGAGCCGGAACGCGGTACGCGCGGCAGCTGTCGGGGCGTGCCGGAGACGTCCCGGGGACGCGCGCGCGGTGGCGGTTCCGGGTGGATGCCGCCGCGAGCGTGCCCGCCCACTCCCTGGGGCGGGAACGCACGCGTGCGGGAGGCAGAACGCCGACGCCCCGCCCGTTGCGCGAACTCCAACACCACCTCACCGGACCGGAGTTGACGCGCGTGCGGGCACTCTACAGTCCGTACGGGCGCACACAAGTACGGAAGGTTCGCTGCTGTGTGAACGCATTCCGGCGGGTGCGCGGACGGCCCCGCGCGGCCCCGGCGGTGGCCTGCGGACGCGCCCGCCCCCTTTACCCGAGCGCCTGTTCGCGGCGACCCTGCGGTGGGGGACATCGGCGGAGAAGCACACGGCGCTGCTGCGACAGGAGGCCCCATGGACGGCAGGCACGGGTTGCCCGGCAGTCGCGGGGTGGCGGTCGCGATGCTCGTACTGACCGCGTTCACCGTGCTGGGAGCGCTGGTCGTCGTGTGGCGGCTGACCGGCTGACCGGCCCATCCGCCGTACGCGTACGGCGTGCGCCCGCCGCCGTGCGCGGGCCGACACGTACGGCGCCGCCGCCGGAATCCGCGCGCCCCGGCGCCCGCCCATCGCCTAGGATCACGACCTCATGTCTGCCACTCTCGTCGCCAAGAACCTCGCCGCCGGCCACGGCGACCGTACCCTCTTCGCCGGGCTCGACCTGGTCGTCGCCCCCGGCGACGTGATCGGCCTCGTCGGCGTCAACGGCGCGGGCAAGAGCACCCTGTTGCGGATGCTCGCCGGACTCGGCACCGCCGAGGAGGGCACCGTGCGCCTCAGCCCGCCCACCGCCACCGTCGGCCATCTGCCGCAGGAGCCGGAGCGCCGCGAGGGCGAGACCGTACGCGGCTTCCTCACGCGCCGTACGGGAGTCGCCGCCGCCGAGGCCGCGTTGGAGGAGGGCACCCGGCTGCTGTCGGAGGGCCTGCCCGGCGGCGACGACGCGTACGCCGTCGCGCTGGAACGCTGGCTCGCGCTCGGCGCCGCCGACCTGGACGAGCGGGCCGCCGAGGTGACCGCCGGGCTGGGCCTCGACACCGGCCTGGACCGGCCGATGACGGCGCTCTCCGGCGGCCAGGCCGCCCGCGCGTCCCTCGCCTCGCTGCTGCTCAGCCGCTACGACGTGTTCCTCCTCGACGAGCCCACCAACGACCTCGACCTGGACGGCCTGGCCCGGCTGGAGACGTTCGTGACGGGGCTGCGCGCCGGGACCGTACTGGTCAGCCATGACCGCGAGTTCCTCGCCCGCACCGTCACCGGCGTCCTCGAACTCGACCTGGCGCAGCAGCGCGTGAACCTCTTCGGCGGCGGCTACCAGTCGTACCTGGACGAGCGCGAACGCGCCCGGCGGCAGGCGCGCGAGGACTACGAGGAGTACGCCGACACCCGCGCCGACCTGGAGGCGCGCGGGCGGCGGCAGCGCGGCTGGATGGAGAAGGGCGTCCGCAACGCGCGGCGCAAGATGAGCGACAACGACAAGATCGGCCGAAACTCCCGGGTGGAGGCCACCGAGAAGCAGGCCGCGAAGGCACGCCAGACGGACCGGATGATCGAACGGCTGGAGGTCGTCGAGGAGCCGCGCAAGGAGTGGGAGCTGCGGATGGACATCGCGGACGCGCCCCGCTCCGGCTCCGTCGTGGCGGTGCTCCGCGGCGCCGAAGTGCGGCGCGGTGACTTCCGGTTCGGGCCCGTCGACCTCCAACTCGACTGGCGCGACCGGGTGGCCGTGACCGGCGCCAACGGCTCCGGCAAGTCGACGCTGCTCGCCACGCTCCTCGGGCGGCTCGAACTGGCGGCGGGATCGGCGGTGTTGGGGTCGGGCGTGCAGGTCGGTGAGGTCGACCAGGCGCGGCGGTTGTTCTACGGGGAGGAATCGCTGCTCGACGCGTTCGGCGCCGCCGCGGACCTCCAGCCCGCCGAAGCCCGCACGCTGCTCGCGAAGTTCGGCCTCAAGGCCGTCCACGTACTGCGCCCCGCCGCGACCCTCTCGCCCGGCGAACGCACCCGCGCCGCGCTGGCCCTGCTCCAGGGCCGTGGCGTCAACCTCCTGGTCCTGGACGAGCCCACCAACCACCTGGACCTGCCCGCCATCGAGCAGTTGGAGTCGGCGCTCGCCGGGTACGAGGGCACGCTGCTGCTCGTCACCCACGACCGGCGGATGCTGGAGGCGGTGCACACCACGCGCCGTCTGGAGGTGGCGGACGGCCGGGTCACGGAGAGCTGAGCCACCCGCTCACGGTCCACCCGCTCACGCCTGCCCGCCCATCGCCGCCCCACGACGCACGGCGGCGGTGCCGGGCCCCACACCCGTGCACCGCCGCCTCGTGGGCGTGACCGCGCCCGTACGCGCCCGTGGCGCGCCTCTCCCCGTGGGCGGGTCACGCGGGTCCCTCCGGGCCCGCGCGTCCCCGCGCGGCTCAGCCCGCCGCGCGCGCCGCCTTGCGCGCGTTCCGCGCCGCCAGCTTCTCGTCGAACTTCGCGGCCTCGCCGTCCAGTCCGTTCATGAACAGGCCCAACTCCTCCTGCGCGCGCAGCCCGTCGGGGCCGAGCCCGCCGATCTCCATCACCTTGAGGTAGCGCAGCACGGGCTGGAGCACGTCGTCGTGGTGGATGCGGAGGTTGTAGATCCCGCCGATGGCGATGCGCGCGGCGGACCGCTCGAAGCCGGGCATGCCGTGGCCGGGCATCCGGAAGCCCACGACCACGTCCCGTACGGCCTGCATCGTCAGGTCCGGCGCCAGCTCGAAGGCGGCGGCGAGCAGGTTGCGGTAGAAGACCATGTGCAGGTTCTCGTCCGTGGCGATGCGGGCGAGCATCCGGTCGCAGACCGGGTCACCGGACTGGTGGCCGGTGTTGCGGTGCGAGACGCGGGTGGCCAGCTCCTGGAAGGCGACGTACGCGACGGAGTGGAGCATGCTGCCCGCGTTGTCGGACTCGAAGCCCTCCGACATGTGCGCCATGCGCAGGTTCTCCAGCTGCACCGGGTCGACGGCACGGGACGCCAGTAGGTAGTCGCGCATCACGATGCCGTGCCGCCCCTCCTCGGCGGTCCAGCGGTGCACCCAGGTGCCCCAGGCGCCGTCGCGGCCGAAGAGGGTGGCGATCTCGTGGTGGTACGAGGGGAGGTTGTCCTCGGTGAGCAGGTTGACGACGAGGGCGATCCGGCCGACCTCGGTGACCTTCGACTGGTCCGGTGCCCACGCCTCGCCGTCGAACGGGCCGTCGAAGTCGCGCGCGGCGGTCCACGGCACGTACTGGTGCGGCATCCAGTCCTTGGCGACCGCCAGGTGGCGGTTCAGCTCCTTCTCCACCACCTCTTCCAGCGCGAAGAGCAGACGGGCGTCCGTCCACTGGTCCGTACCTGCGTGCGGGGTGGCGGTGGTCACGGCGACTCCTGACGGGGGAGGGGACGGTGGGGCGGGTGGAGGTGCCCCCAAGGAACAGCACTTACGGTTCCGTAGGTTACGACACCGTAGGTTGATGTCCCGGAGAAGGCAAGGCGATGTGTCGGCGCTGTCGCGTCGCCGCAGGCCAGAGCGCCCGTGGCGGAACGGTGTGTGGTGTACGTCTCCCGCCGGACCCCGCGTCCGCCACCGTCGCGTCCACCCGGACGGACGGACGGACGGACGGCTACGCGCGCGCCCGCGGCCGCCGGTCGGCCAGCAGCACCGCGCAGGACGCGGCCCCGAGCAGCCCGCCGAGGAGGAACGCGCCGCGCACGCCCGCGTACGGCAGCGCGAGCGCGCCGAGGGCGGCGCCCGCCGCCATCCCGGCGTGGTACGCGCCGGAGTTGGCCGCGAGCGCCAGGTCCGTACGGCCGGGCGCGCAGCGCAGCACCGCGTGCTGCGCGGCCAGGAACACCGGGCCCAGCGCGCCACCCGTCACCAGCAGGAACACCACGGCCGCGGCCGGACGCCCGCCCGCCGCCCACAGGCCCAGCAGCCCGGCGCCCTGCGCCGCCACCGCGACGGCCAGCACGGCGTCGGGGAAGCGTCGAGGAGCGCGCCCGCGACCCCCGTACCGGCGAGGCACGCCGCGCCGAACGCGACCAGCAGCAGCGCGACCGCGTCCGGCGCGAAGCCGCTCACGTCGCCGAGGAACGGCACCACGTACGTGAAGCCCGCGAACCCGCCCGTGGCCGACAGCGCCCCGGCCGCCAGCACCGTACGGAAGCGGCGGGCGTCGGGGCGCGTGCCGTACGCGGCGCGCTCCGCGCCCGGCGCGGCGGTCGGCAGCAGCGCCGCCACCAGCACGAGGGGCACCAGCCCGAGAACGGCGGGTACGGCGACGGACAGCCGCCAGTCCGCGACCCGCCCCAGCCAGGTCCCGGCGGGCACCCCGGCGACCAGCGCCAACGACCCGGCGACGGACAGCGCCCCCATAACCCGCCCGCGGACCCCGGACGGGAACAGGCCCACCGCGACCGGCCCCAGCACCGCCCAGAACAGCGCCTGGGCCAGGGCGGTCGCCACCCGCGCGGCCAGCAGCTGCCCGTACGAGGCGGCCAGCGACGCGGCGAGGCCGGACCCGACGAGCGCGGCCAGCACCCCGGTGAGCACGTGGCGCCGGGGGACGGCGCGTACGGCGTGGGTGAGGGGGAGCGAGGCGACGGCCACGGTGAGGGCGTAGCCGGTGACGAGCAGGCCGACGGCGGGCACGGGCACGCGCAGGTCGGCGGAGACCGGCTCCAGCAGGCCGACGGGGAGGTTCTCGGCGGTGTTGAACGCGAACGCCGCCAGCATCAGCGCGGCGAGCAGCGTACGGGGGTGCCGGGGCGCGGGCCGTGGGGCGCCGCCGTCGCGCGCGTACGCCCGTTGCGCGCCCCCGTGCCGTTCCGTCGCCCCGTCCACGGGGACAGCCCAGCGGGCGGACCGGGGCCGCCGCAACCAAGTTCCCCGGCGGGGGAGTCGGGCGGTGCGGGTGCTCCGTACCGCCCGACTGCCGTACGGCTAGCGCTTCTTGCCGCCGCCGCCGAGCAGGCCCGCGCGGCGCAGCGCGTCGGCCATCTCGCTGTTGGCGGGCGGCGCCGCCTCGCGGCGCTTGCCGCCGCCACCGGCGCCACCGCGCCCGCCGCCCGGCCCCTGACCGCCCTGGCGCTGGCGCGGGGCGCCGCCGCCGGGTCCGCCGCGTCCGCGCCGCCGGTCGCCCGAACCGCCCGCGCCCGCACCGGAGTCGGCACCGGCCGCACCGCCCGTACGTTCGCCCGCCGCCTCGTCGTCGAGCCGCAGCGTCAGCGAGATGCGCTTCCGCGCCACGTCCACGTCCTGCACCTTCACCCGTACGATGTCGCCGGGCTTCACCACGTCGCGCGGGTCCTTCACGAACGTCCGCGACATCGCGGACACGTGCACCAGCCCGTCCTGGTGGACGCCGACGTCCACGAAGGCGCCGAACGCCGCCACGTTCGTCACGACCCCCTCCAGCACCATCCCCGGAGTCAGGTCGCCCAGCTTCTCGACGCCCTCCTTGAACGTGGCCGTACGGAACGCGGGCCGCGGGTCGCGCCCCGGCTTCTCCAGCTCCCGGAGGATGTCCGTCACGGTCGGCAGCCCGAACGCGTCGTCGACGAAGTCGTCGGGGCGCAGCGTGCGCAGCACCGCCGTGTTCCCGATGAGGGAGGGCACCTCGGTGCCCGCGGACCGGACGATCGTGCGCACCAGCGGGTACGACTCCGGGTGCACGGCGGAGGCGTCCAGCGGGTCCGTGCCGCCGAGGACGCGCAGGAAGCCCGCGCACTGCTCGTACGCCTTCGGGCCGAGCCGTGCGACGTCCTTCAGCTGCTTGCGGTCCCCGAACGGGCCGTTGCTGTCGCGGTGCGCCACGATGTTCTCGGCCAGTCCGCCGCTGATGCCGGACACGCGTGAGAGGAGCGGCGCCGAGGCGGTGTTGACGTCGACGCCGACGCCGTTCACACAGTCCTCGACGACCGCGTCCAGCGAACGGGACAGCTTCACCTCGGCCAGGTCGTGCTGGTACTGCCCGACGCCGATCGACTTCGGGTCGATCTTGACCAGTTCGGCCAGCGGGTCCTGGAGGCGGCGCGCGATGGAGACGGCGCCGCGCAGCGACACGTCCAGGTCGGGCAGCTCCTGCGAGGCGAACGCGGAGGCGGAGTAGACCGAGGCCCCCGCCTCCGACACCATCACCTTCGTCAGCTTCAACTCCGGCCGCTTCGCGATGAGTTCGGCCGCCAGCTTGTCCGTCTCGCGGGACGCGGTGCCGTTGCCGATCGCCACCAGCTCCACCTGGTGCCGGGCCGCGAGCGCCGCCAGCGTCTCCAGCGAGCGCTCCCACTGCTTCTGCGGCGCGTGCGGGTAGATCGTGCTGGTCTCGGCCACCTTGCCGGTGGCGTCCACGACGGCCACCTTGACGCCCGTACGCAGCCCCGGGTCCAGGCCCATCGTGGCGCGGGTACCGGCGGGCGCGGCCAGCAGCAGGTCGCGGAGGTTGGCCGCGAAGACCCGTACGGCCTCGTCCTCGGCCTCCGTGCGCAGCCGCAGCCGCAGGTCGATGCCGAGGTGCACCAGGATGCGGGTGCGCCAGGCCCAACGGACCGTGTCCGCCAGCCACTTGTCGGCGGGACGGCCGCGGTCCGCGATGCCGAAGCGGTGCGCGACGGCGCGCTCGTACGTGCTCGGCACGGGCCTGCCCGACGCGTCCACCGCGGGTTCCGCACCCGGCTCGGGCTCGGGCTCCGGCTCCAGGGCGAGGTCCAGGACCTCCTCCTTCTCGCCGCGCAGCATCGCCAGCACGCGGTGCGAGGGCAGCTCCGTGAACGCCTCGGCGTAGTCGAAGTAGTCCTTGAACTTCGCGCCCTGCTCCTCCTTGCCCTCCCGCACCTTCGCGCCCAGGCGGCCCCGCGACCACATGCGTTCGCGCAGCTCACCGATCAGGTCGGCGTCCTCACCGAACCGTTCCGCGAGGATCGCGCGCGCCCCCTCCAGCGCGGCGGCGGTGTCCGCGACGCCCTTCTCCCCGTCCACGTAACCCGCCGCGGCGGCCTCGGGCTCCGTACCCGGGTCGGCCAGCAGGCCGTCCGCCAGCGGCTCCAGCCCGGCCTCGCGCGCGATCTGCGCCTTGGTGCGCCGCTTCGGCTTGAACGGCAGGTAGATGTCCTCCAGCCGCGCCTTCGTCTCCGCGGCGCGGATACGGGCCTCCAGCGCGTCTTCGAGCTTGCCCTGCGACCGTACGGAGTCGAGGATCGCGTCGCGCCGCTCCTCCAGCTCGCGCAGGTAGCGCAGCCGCTCCTCCAGCGTGCGCAGTTGGGCGTCGTCGAGCAGCTCCGTCGCCTCTTTGCGGTACCGGGCGATGAACGGGACGGTCGAACCGCCGTCGAGCAGTTCCACCGCGGCCCTGACCTGCCGCTCCCGTACGCCGAGCTCCTCGGCGATCCTGCCTTCGATGCTGGTCGTCACGTTGATCCGTTCCGCCTTGTCGCTGCCAGTTGCTCCCGGATGTGCCCCGGTGAGCCTGCATTGTGGCAGGCGGCCCCGGTCGGCGGACGCCGGGACGCGCCCCGCGCACGGCTGTGCCCGGGGCGGCCGCGCGCGTCGCGGGGCCGCCCCGGGCACGGGGTCCCGTCCGGTACCGGGAGGGGCTACGGGGTGGTGCCGGGGGTGTTACGGGTGGTGACGCCGTACGGTCAGGTCCGGCGGCCCGCCCTGGAGGCGCCGCTGAACAGGCGCGCCACGGCGCGGAACGGCAGGGTCACGATGGTGGCGATCGCGCCACCGATCATCCGGAAGATGTCAGCTATGGCCTTCATGGGTCCCGAGTTGCCGCCGCGGCCGTTCCCAAACCCCGCCCGGCGCGCCGCGTTTCCCACGCGGCGGGCCGGGCGGGTCCGTCCCCGGACGGTCAGCCCTTGCCGAACAGGTCCGCGGGGAAGGCGCCGTTCTCCAACGCGGACTTGGTGAAGCCCGTGGCCAGATCCGTCAGCCGGGCCACGCCGTCCGCGCCCAGCAGCTCGTACGGCCCCCGGTCCAGCTCGTCGGTGTCGTCCTCCAGCCGCTTGCGCAACGCCAGCCCGTCCTCGGTGAGTTCGCCCCCGGCGTCCAGCAACCCCCGGTCGCGCAGCCGGTCCTGGGCCGCGGTCCAGTCCTGCTCGTTGTAACCCCGGGTGGACAGCACCCACTTGGGGGCCATCCCGCGCCCGCTCGCCGTATGGCTGACCAGGGCCTCCAGCGGGTCGAGCGAGGCGTGCTGGAGGACGGCGACGTGCGCGTCCCCACGGTGCTCGCGCAGCAGCGTGGCGGCGTGCCACAGCGCGAGGTGCGGGTCGTCGGGCACGGGCAGGTCGGCGTGGGCGGCGTACAGCGGGCGGCCGGGCCGGGTGCAGCCGCGGGCGGCCTCCAGGGCCAGCTCCGCCGCCTCGCGGACCTCGCTCCCGGCGACGGTCTCCTCGCCCAGCAGCCTGCGCAGCGTCACGTCCACGGAGCGCAGCCGCGCGGCGAGCACCGTCTCGGGCGAGGCGAAGTCCCAGACCTCGGGCACGAAACGGGCGACGAGGGTGTGGTTGAAGTTGTAGAAGGACGCCGTGACCGCCCCCGGGCCCACCGCGCCCATCGCCGCGGCCCGCCCGGCGAGGTAGACCGCCGAGGGGTCCTCGATGCCGTACGGCGCCAGCTCCTTCGCCAGGTCGGGTGCGAAGTACGCGGCGGAGTGCAGCGGGTTCAGGACGTTGTGGCAGCGTCGTCCTGCGCGCTCGGGGAGAGTCGTCATGGCCTCACGTTACCGAGGGGTAAATGTGGGACGGAAGGGGATGCAAGCATTCCGTCCGGCCTGTGCGAGACCTGCGCGCGGCCTCTGCGGGACCTGCACGCGAGCGCCGTACGGGGCGTACGGGCCGCGTGTGCCCGTACGGGCGCCGGTGGGGCGCCGTACGGACCGTACGGGCGTCCCGTGGCCCGTACGGGCGGCGCACGGGTCGTACGGCGCGCCCCGGCCGGTCAGAGCGACCAGCCGAAGCGCGGGGCCCGCCGTTCGAGGAACGCGCCGACACCCTCCGCCAGCTCGTCGCCCGCGGCCGACTCCCGCCGCCAGTACGCGACGCGCGCCGCGTCCACGGGGCCGTCGGCGAACTCCTTGGCCGCCGCCTGCGTCAGCTGCGAGCGGGTCGCGAGCAGCTCGGTGAAGGCGGCCACCCGCGCGTCCAGGTCCCCGTCGGGGTGCACCTCGTCCGCCAGCCCGCAGAGCAGCGCGCGCCCGGTCCCGATCAGCTCGCCGGAGAACAGCAGGTACTTGGCGGTGGCGGGCCCGACCAGCCGGACCAGCCGCCGGGTGGACGTCGCCGGATAGACGATCCCCAGCTTCGCCGGTGTCACCCCGAACAGCGCGCCCTCGGCGGCGAACCTCAGGTCGCAGGCGGCGGCGAGCTGGCAGCCGCCGCCCACGCAGTGGCCCCGTACGACGGCGAGCGTGGGCTTGGGGAAGGCGGCGAGGGCGTCCTCGGCGGCCACCGCCAGCTCCTGCGCGTCGCGCGCGGGGGCGGTCGTGGCGGTCGGGGGCGTGCCGTTCACCGCGCCGGGGTCGTTCTCCGTGCGGGGGTCGTTCACCGCGCCGGACCCCTGCGTCCCATCGGGCTCGTACTCACCGCCGGCCCCGTGCGTACCGCTGGCCTCGTCCGTCCCGCCGTGACCGAGGTGCGCGCGGAGCGTGCTGATGTCCGCACCCGCGCAGAAAGTGCCGTTCGCGCCGGTCAGGACCAGTGCGCGCACGGACGTGTCGCTGGCAAGTGCCGCCAGGAGTACGGGGAGTTGCCGCCACATCGCCGGTGTCATCGCGTTTCGCTTCGCGGGGTGACGGATGGTGACCGTAGCGACTCCGTTGTGCCGCTGCGTGTCCAAGACGGCCTCGGTCGACTCCATGAGCGCGATCGTATCCCGCGCGGCGGTCACGGAAAGTTGCATTCGCCAGGCCAAGTCCGATCAGGCATGACCAAAAGGCATAGTTATTTTGTCAAGTTCCATCGATAAGTGCCGACTTCCATTCACTGCACCGGGCATCGGGTGTGAGATATCAACACTCGATGCAAGAACAGATGCAAGAACACTCGATGGGAGCGGGGTGCGGGAGATGAAGATCCGCGGGAGTCTGTCGCCGGAGACCGGTGGTGGCCGCGCCCCGGTCGTGACACCGGTTCAGGAGCGCGCCATGCCTCTCTGGTACGAGGGCACCTGGCGGTTCAGTGCCCCACCGGTCGACACCGCGGTGCCCCAACTGCGGCACGCCGTCCGGGACCTGGTGCGCAGACAGCGCGCACCGCTGACGGACGACCTGCTCGACGGCCTGCTGCTGATCGTCTCCGAGCTGGTCACCAACTCCGTACGCCACGCGGCCCTCCTCTCACCCGAGGTCGGCGTGGAGGTCACCCTCGGCGCGTCGTGGGTGCGGATCGCCGTCGAGGACTCGCACCCGTACCGGCCGAAGGCCCTGGAGGCCGACCCCGACCGGCAGCACACCGGGGGGCGCGGCCTCCTCCTCGTCAAGGCGGTCACCGCCGAGGCGGGCGGCGTCTGCGACGTGGAGCAGACGAGCTCCGGCGGGAAGGTAATCTGGGCGGCCCTGCCGCTGCCGGGCACCTGCGGCGGCGAGCCGCTGCCCGGCCCGCCCGCGGTCTGACGCTGACGCCCCTCCCGGCTCCGCACCCTCCCCGGCGGCCGTGCGTCGCCGGTCACGACGCGCGGCCGCCGATGGGAGCGTTACCAGCCGGCGGTGGGCCCGGTCAGCTCCCGGATCACCGGCCGGGCCGCGTCCAGCACCGTCATGAACCACGTCGAGAACGGCCCGTCCGCGTGCCGCTTCTCCAACTCGCCCGGCGAGACGAACACCGTCTCCGCGATCTCCTCGGCGTCGGGCCGCAGTTCACCCCGTACGAAGCCCGCGAAGAGGTGGTTGTACTCCTGCTCGACCAGCCCGGACACCGGGTCCGGGTGGTTGTAGCGCACGGTCCCCGCCTCGCTCAGCAGCGTCGGCGCCGTGCCCAGCTCCTCGCCCACCCGCCGGGCGGCGGCCACGAACGGGGGCTCGCCCGGATACGGGTGCCCGCAGCAGGTGTTGGACCACACGCCGGGGGAGTGGTACTTGCCCAGGGCCCGGCGCTGGAGCAGCAGCCTGCCCTGCTCGTCGAAGAGGAAGACGGAGAACGCGCGGTGGAGTCTGCCGGGCGCGACATGGGCGGCCAGTTTCTCGGCGGTGCCGATCGTCCTGCCCTCCTCGTCGACCAGTTCGAGCATGATCGGCTCCGCCGAGCTGTCCGCCATATCGTCCTTCTCCTGTGCTTGTCCGGTTACCCGGCCAGTGTGCCGTATGTCAGTGACACAACCTGGCTTCGTGGACAGCATGTCCACGTGGCTCCAGCTGGAACGTGCAGTGCTCCACGTCGAACCGGGAATCCAGCCTGTACTGCAGTTCGTGCAGCACCCGTTCGTGGCCGACGCCGTCCAACGTGTCCTGGTCCACGACGACATGGGCCGACAGCACCGGCATGCCCGAGGTGATCGTCCACACGTGCAGGTCGTGCAGGTCCTCGACGCCGTGCACGGAGAGGATGTCGCGCCGCAGCTCCTCCATGTCCACGTCCCGGGGCGCCGCTTCGAGGAGTACGTCCAGCGCCTCGCGCGCCAGCCGCAGCGTCCGGGGCACGATCATCACGCCGATCAGCAGCGACGCCACGGGGTCCGCCGCCTGCCAGCCGGTGGCCATGATCACCAGGGCGGAGACCAGCACGGCGACCGAGCCCAGCGCGTCCGCCAGCACCTCCAGGAACGCGCCGCGCACGTTCAGGCTCTCCCGCTGGCCGCGCATGAGCAGCGCGAGGGAGACGAGGTTGGCGAGGAGGCTGAACGCGCCGAAGGCCAGGGTCAACCCGCCGTCCGTCTCGGCCGGTTCGAAGAAGCGCGCGGTGGCCTCGTAGAGGATGTAGCCGCCGACGCCCAGCAGGAGAAGGCAGTTGGCGAGGGCGGCGAGGATCTCCGCGCGGGCGAACCCGAAGGTGCGATGCGCGCTGCTCGGCCGGTTCGCGAAGTGGATCGCGAGCAGCGCCATGCCCAGCCCGAGCGCGTCGGTCGCCATGTGGCCCGCGTCGGCGAGCAGTGCGAGGGAGTCGGCCGCGAGCCCGCCCGCGATCTGCACGACCATCACGCAGAGCGTGATGCCGAGCGCGATCCGCAGCCGTACCCGGTGGGCCGCGGCGGCCGTGCCCGCCGTGCCCGCCGGGAGTGCTCCGTGGTCGTGTCCCGCGCCCATAGTGCCGCCTTCCGCGTCGTGCCGAACGTGCTCACGATCGCCAGTGAACTACGGCCCGGGGGTATCCGGCAACGTGGCACTGAAGACGGTTGTCATCTGCCCTGACCTGCGCTTTTCCTTCCCAGGTCAGAGGGTTGGGCGGGGTGCTCGGACGGGTGGCGCCAGCGCGTCGCTCAGCCGGTCGCGGGGTGCCGCAGGCGCCAGCCCGCCCAGGCGGAGGAGACCATCTCCGGCACGTCCAGCCGGGCCGTCCAGCCCAGTTCCCGCGCGGCCAGGTCGGCGGCGGCCACCACCCGCGCCGGGTCGCCCGCGCGGCGCGGCGCCACCTCGGCGGGGAGGTCGTCGCGGCCGGTGACGTGGGCGACGAGTTCCGCCATCCCGCGTACGGAGACACCCCGCCCGGTGCCGACGTTCACGGTGAGGTCCCCCGGCCCGTCCCCCGTGTCGGCGCCCGCGTCCGGGGTGGTGGCGTCGAGCCGACGGGCAGCCGCCAGATGGGCCTCCGCCAGGTCCTGCACGTGGATGTAGTCGCGGACACAGGTGCCGTCGGGTGTCGGGTAGTCGCCGCCGAAGATCCGGGGCGGCACACCGCGGGTGAGGGCGTCGAAGAACATCGGGACGATGTTGGAGACGCCGGTGTCGGCGAGTTCGGGCCGCACGGCCCCGGCGACGTTGAAGTAACGCAGGCACACCGTGCCGATGCCGTGGGCCCGCCCGGCCGCCCGTACCAGCCACTCGCCGGTGAGCTTCGTCTCGCCGTACGGGTTGATCGGCACGCACGGGGTGTCCTCCCGTACGAGGTCCACGTCCGGGCTGCCGTACACGGCGGCCGACGAGGAGAGGACGAAGCGCCGCACGCCCGCCGCGGCCACCGCCTCCAGCAGCACGGTGAGCCCGTGCACGTTCTCCCGGTAGTAGCGCAGGGGCTGCTCCACCGACTCCGCGACCTGCTTCTTCGCCGCGAGGTGCACCACACCGCGTACGCCGTGCTCCGTCAGCGTGCGGTCGAGCAGGGCGCGGTCCAGGACCGAGCCGCGGACGAGCGGGACCTCGGGCGGCAGCCGGTCCGCGACGCCGCTCGACAGGTCGTCGAGGACGACGACCCGCTCGCCCGCCTCCGCCATCGTCCGCACCACGTGCGCCCCGATGTATCCGGCGCCGCCTGTGATCAACCACGTCATGGCGGCACCCTATCCGGCACGCCACGACCCCGTTTTGGACCTCGGCCCAAGATCAAGCATGCTGTCACCGGCACGGCAACCCCGCCCCGGTGAATGCGCGGTGAACGCCCGCCGCCAACTATCCGATAACCTCTGCCGAATGCCGCCCTCCGGCGAACGGTTGAGGGCGCTCTTCCCGACCGCTGCCCGGACGTTACGCCGTCCTGCCGCGGACGTGCCAGCCGCCAAGGAGTGAGACCGCTGTCCACCGCCATCCTCACCGGTCAACCGGTCGCCGGGTCGCCGCTGGAGGGCGATCTGTGGTCGCTGGGTTTCGAGGTGCGGATGGTGCCGGACGCGTCGGGCGCGGCCGCCGCGCTGGGCGAGGTGCCCGCCGGTGACCGGGTCGCCGTCGTGGACGCCCGCTTCGTCGGCCACCGGCACGCCCTCCGGCTCGCCCTGACCGACCCCCGCTTCCCGGCCGCCGCCGTCCCCGGCGCGGTGACCGTGCGGCCGGAGGCCCGTACGGCGCTGGCGCGCGCCCTCGCGGCGGACGCGAGCCCCGGCGCGGACCCCGAAGCGGCCCCGGACCCCGGCCCGGACCCCGACGCGTCGGCCGCCGTCCGTACGCGCCCCGGCACCCGTACCCTCCCCGACACCCTCGCCGCCGCCCTCGACGCCGACGGCACCGCCGTCCACCGGCCCGAACTCGGCGTGCTCGTCGCCACCGTGCCCACCGACGACGCGGAGCGGAGCGCGGCGGCCGAGGCCGTCGCGGCCGTCGACGACGAGGCCGTACGGCTGCGCGGCGCCGTGAAGTCCCGCGACGGCTTCTTCACCACCTTCTGCGTCAGCCCGTACTCCCGCTACCTCGCCCGCTGGTGCGCCCGGCGCGGCCTCACCCCGAACCAGGTGACGACCGCCTCCCTGGTCACCGCCCTCGTCGCGGCGGGCGCGGCCGCGACCGGCACCCGCGGCGGGTTCGTCGCGGCGGGCCTGCTGCTGCTCGCCTCCTTCGTACTCGACTGCACCGACGGGCAGTTGGCCCGTTACGCGCTCAAGTACTCGACGATGGGCGCCTGGCTCGACGCCACCTTCGACCGCGCCAAGGAGTACGCCTACTACGCGGGCCTCGCGCTGGGCGCCGCGCGCGGCGGCGACGACGTGTGGGCGCTCGCGCTCGGCGCCATGGTGCTCCAGACCGCGCGCCACGTCGTCGACTTCTCCTTCACCGAGGCCAACCACGACGCCACCGCCAACACCAGCCCCACGGCGGCCCTTTCGGACCGTCTCGACAGCGCGGGCTGGACGGTGTGGGCGCGCCGCATGATCGTGCTGCCGATCGGTGAGCGGTGGGCGCTGATCGCCGTGCTCACCGCGTGCACCACACCGCGTACCACCCTCTGGGTGCTCATCGCGGGCTGCGCCTTCGCGGCCTGCTACACCACGGCCGGACGCGTGCTGCGCTCGGTGACCCGCCGGGCGGAGCGCACCGACCGGGCCGCGCTCGCCCTCGCGGAGCTGGCGGACAGCGGCGCCGCCGCCGCGCTCGTCGCGCACGGCGCAGTCCCCGCCGCCCGCCGCCTCGGCGGCCTGCCCCTCGCGCCGACGGCCGCCGCGCTCGGCGCCGCCGCCGTCACGGGTACGGCGCTGTGGGCGCCGGTCGGGAGCTGGTGGCCGGTCGCGGGCGCGCTGGCGTACCTGCTGCTCGCCGGGGTCGCGGTGGCCCGGCCGTTGAAGGGCCCGCTGGACTGGCTGGTTCCGCCCTTCTTCCGTATGGCGGAATACTGCACACTGCTGGTGCTCGCGGCCCGTTCCGAGGTGAACGGCGCGTTGCCCGCCGCTTTCGGGCTGGTGGCCGCCGTCGCCTACCATCACTACGACACGGTGTACCGCATCCGCGGCGGCACGGGAGCGCCTCCGCTCCCGCTGGTGCGGGCGATCGGGGGGCACGAGGGACGGACCCTGGCGGTCACCGTCGCCGCCGCCCTCTGGGCGGGCGGCACCGGACAAGGCTTCACCCTCGCGCTGACCGTGCTCGCCGCGGCCATCGCGGCCGGGGTGCTCAGCGAGAGCGTCCGCTTCTGGGTCTCCTCCGGAGCACCCGCCGTACACGACGAAACAGGAGAACCCGCATGATCGGCCTCGTGCTGGCCGCTGGCGCCGGACGGCGTCTGCGTCCCTACACCGACACCCTGCCGAAGGCACTCGTCCCGGTCGGCCCCGAGGGGGAGGGGGAGCCCAAGACCATCCTCGACCTCACCCTCGCGAACTTCGCCGAGGTCGGCCTGACCGACGTCGCCGTGGTCGTGGGCTACCGCAAGGAGGCGGTGTACGCGCGCAAGGCCGAGCTGGAGCGCACGTACGGCGTCACCCTCACCCTCATCGACAACGACAAGGCCGAGGAGTGGAACAACGCCTACTCCCTCTGGTGCGCCCGTGACGTCCTCAAGCAGGGCGCCCTCCTCGCCAACGGCGACACCGTGCACCCCGTCTCCGTGGAGAAGACGCTGCTCGCCGCCCGCGGCCACGGGCAGAAGGTGATCCTCGCCCTCGACACCGTCAAGCAGCTCGCGGACGAGGAGATGAAGGTCGTCACCGACCCGGAGAAGGGCGTTCAGCGCATCACGAAGCTGATGGACCCGGCGGACGCCACCGGCGAGTACATCGGTCTCACCCTCATCGAGGCCGAGGCCGCCGAGGAGCTGGCCGACGCGCTGAAGACGACCTTCGAGCGCGACCCCGACCTCTACTACGAGGACGGTTACCAGGAGCTGGTCAACCGCGGCTTCAAGGTCGACGTCGCGCCCATCGGCGACGTCTCGTGGGTCGAGATCGACAACCACGACGACCTCGCCAAGGGACGGGAGATCGCATGCCGGTACTGACCCGACTGATCCCGTCCCCCCTGACGGTCGACATCCGGGCCGGTGCACTCAACGACCTCGGCAACCTCCTGGCCGACCAGCGCATCTCGCCGTCCGGCAAGCTCGCGGTCGCCATCAGCCCCCGTTCGGGGCAGGCGCTGCGGGACCGGATCTCCCCGGTGCTGCCGGGCGCCCAGTGGTTCGACGCGGCGGACGGCACGATCGACGGTGCCGTACGCCTCGCCGACGACATCAAGAAGTCCGGGCGCTACGACGCGGTCGTCGGCCTCGGCGGCGGCAAGGTCATCGACTCCGCGAAGTACGCCGCGTCGCGCGTCGGCCTGCCCATGGTCGCCGTCGCCACCAACCTGGCGAACGACGGCCTGTGTTCACCCGTCTCCACCCTGGACAACGACGCGGGCCGCGGCTCGTACGGCGTGCCCAACCCGATCGCGATCGTCATCGACCTCGACGTGATCCGCGAGGCCCCGGTGCGGTACGTACGCGCCGGGATCGGTGACGCGATCAGCAACATCTCGGCCGTCGCGGACTGGGAGCTGTCCCACCGCGTCACGGGTGAGGCGTTCGAGGGGCTGGCCGCAGCGATGGCGCGCAGCGCGGGCGACTCGGTGCTGCGCAACCCCGGCGGCATCGGTGACGACGACTTCCTCGTCATCTACGCCGAGGCGCTGGTGCTCACCGGCATCTCCATGTCCATCGCCGGCGACAGCCGGCCCGCGTCCGGAGCGTGCCACGAGATCTGCCACGCGCTGGACCTGATGTACCCCAAGCGCTCCGCGCTCCACGGTGAGCAGTGCGGACTCGGCGCGGCCTTCGCGATGCACCTGCGGGGCGCGCACGAGGAGGCCGGGGTCATCGCGGAAGTCCTGCGGCGGCACGGCCTGCCCGTGCTGTCCACCGAGATCGGCTTCGACGCGGACGAGTTCGTCGCCGCCGTCGAGTACGCGCCGCAGACCCGCCCGGGGCGCTACACGATCCTCGAGCACCTCGACCTGTCAGCCGACCAGATCAGGGACGCGTACGCCGAATATGCACAAGCCATCGGTAGCTGAACTCCGGCCGGTCGTCCACCCCGACGGGGTGAAGGACCGCCGCAGCGGTGAGCACTGGGCCGGGCGCCTGTACATGCGGGAGATCTCGCTGCGCTGCGACCCGTACCTGGTGAACACCCGCATCACGCCCAACCAGCTGACGTACCTGATGGTCGTCGCGGGCGTCCTGGCGGGCGCGGCACTCCTGGTGCCGGGCCTGCCGGGGGCGCTGCTGGGCGCTCTGCTCATCCAGCTGTACCTGCTGCTGGACTGCGTGGACGGGGAGGTCGCCCGCTGGCGCGGCCAGACGTCGATAACCGGCGTGTACCTCGACCGCGTCGGCCACTACCTGTCCGAGGCCGCCCTGCTGGTCGGCTTCGGCGTGCGGGCGGCCGACGTCTTCCATGTCGAGGGCGACCGTACGAACTGGCTGTGGGCGTTCGTCGGAACGGTCGCCGCGCTCGGCGCGATCCTCATCAAGGCCGAGACCGACCTGGTCGACGTGGCGCGGGCGCGCAGCGGCCTCGCGGCCGTCAAGGACGAGGCGGCGACGCCCCGTTCCTCCGGGCTGGCGCTCGCGCGGCGGGCGGCGGCGGCGCTCAAGTTCCACCGGCTGGTGGGCGGCGTCGAGGCGTCGCTGCTGATCCTCTTCGTGGCCGTGCTGGACCTGGTGCGCGGCGACCTGTTCTTCACCCGGCTCGGCGTCGCGGTGCTGGCGGCCATCGCCGTCCTCCAGACGCTGCTGCACCTGGTGTCCATCCTCGCGTCGAGCAGGCTGAAGTGAGCGGCCCGGTGACGCGGCTGGGCGCGGTCGTCCTCACGATGGGCAACCGCCCCGAGGAACTCCGCGCGCTGCTCGACTCGGTGGCCAAGCAGGACGGCGACCCGGTGGAGGTCGTGGTGGTGGGTAACGGGGCGCCGTTGCCCGAGTTGCCGGAAGGTGTACGGACGGTCGAGCTTCCGGAAAATCTCGGCATCCCCGGTGGGCGCAATGTCGGGATCGAGGCGTTCGGCCCCGGTGGCACCGACGTCGACGCGCTCCTGTTCCTGGACGATGACGGGCTGCTGCCACTGAACGACACGGCGGAGCTGTGCCGTTCGGCGTTCACGGCCGACCCGGAGCTCGGCATCATCAGCTTCCGCATCGCGGACCCCGACACGGGCGAGACCCAGCGCCGCCACGTCCCCCGGCTGCGCGCCTCGGACCCGCTCCGTTCCTCCCGCGTCACCACCTTCCTGGGCGGCGCGAACGCCGTACGCACGGAGGTGCTGGCGCAGGTCGGCGGGTTGCCCGACGAGTTCTTCTACGCGCACGAGGAGACCGATCTGGCATGGCGCGCGCAGGACGCGGGCTGGGCGATCGACTACCGCGCCGACATGGTGCTGCACCATCCGACCACCGCGCCCAGCCGCCACGCGGTCTACCACCGCATGGTGGCCCGCAACCGCGTCTGGCTGGCCCGGCGCAACCTGCCGCTGCCGCTCATCCCCGCGTACCTCGGCACATGGCTGCTGCTGACGCTCCTGCGGCGGCCGTCGCGGCCCGCGCTCCGCGCGTGGCTCGGCGGCTTCCGCGAGGGCTGGAGCAGCCCGTGCGGGCCGCGCAGACCGATGAGCTGGCGGACGGTCTGGCGGCTCACCCGGCTGGGCCGCCCTCCCGTGATCTGACAAGCTCGGGTCTGAGAACATCGGGGGCTCAGTCACTGCAGAGTGAGGACGAAAGTTTCAACGTGAGCGAGACAACGCACGAGGGTGCGGTCGCCGTGAATTCCCCGCCGTCATCCGACCAGGGCCTGTCGCCGGCAGCGCTCGCGGAGAAGTACGGCCTGACCGTCAGCGGAGCGAGGCCCTCCCTGCCCGACTACGTCCGGCAGTTGTGGGAGCGGCGACATTTCATCCTCGCCTTCTCGCGGGCCAAGCTGCACGCGCAGTACAGCCAGGCGAAGCTGGGCCAGGTGTGGCAGGTGCTCACGCCCCTGCTGAACGCCGCCGTGTTCTTCTTCATCTTCGGCATCCTCATGGGCGGCCGCGGCGGAATGGAGAACGACGAGTACATCCCGTTCCTGGTGACCGGCGTCTTCGTCTGGACGTTCACGCAGCAGTCGGTGATGACGGGCGTACGGGCCATATCGGGGAACCTGGGCCTGGTACGGGCCCTGCACTTCCCCCGGGCCTCGCTCCCGATCTCCTTCTCCCTCCAGCAACTCCAGCAACTGCTCTACTCGATGACGGTGCTGGCGGCGATCCTCATCGGCTTCCAGCACTACCCGACGCGACTGTGGCCGCTGATCATCCCGGTGCTGGCGCTCCAGCTGGTCTTCAACGTCGGCCTGGCGCTGATGATGGCCCGGCTCGGCGCGCAGACCCCCGACCTGTCGCAGCTGATGCCGTTCCTGCTGCGCACCTGGATGTACGCGTCGGGCGTGATCTTCCCGCTGGAGTACATGCTGGAGAAGCACGACGACATCCCGGCGTGGGTGACCGACGTGCTGCTGGCGAACCCGATCTCGGTGTACCTGGAGCTGATGCGGTACGCGCTGATCGACGGGCCGCACCACCAGCACCTCGACGGTCACGTCTGGCTGCTCGCGGTCGGCTGGGCCGTGGTCGCCGGCATCGGCGGGTTTGTTTTCTTCTGGAAGGCGGAGGAGCGTTATGGCCGTGGCTGAGAAGTCGAGCGACGCGAAGTCCGCGGCTGCCGCGGCGCGGTCCGACGCCGACCGGTGGGTGCCCACGGTCATCGCCGAGGAGTTGCACATCGTCTACCGCGTCAACGGCGGCCCGCGCGGCAAGGGTTCCGCGACCGCCGCGCTGAGCCGCATGGTGCGGCGCGGCGGGGAGAAGGGCGTCCGCAAGGTGCACGCCGTGCGCGGCGTCACCTTCACCGCGTACCGGGGTGAGGCCATCGGCCTCATCGGCTCCAACGGCTCCGGCAAGTCCACGCTGCTGAAGGCCGTCGCGGGCCTGATCCCCGCCGAGCGCGGCAAGGTCTACACCGACGGCCAGCCGTCCCTGCTGGGTGTCAACGCGGCGCTGATGAACGACCTGACCGGCGAGCGGAACGTCATCCTCGGCGGTCTGGCGATGGGCATGAGCCGGGAACAGATCCGCGAGCGCTACCAGGGCATCGTCGACTTCTCCGGCATCAACGAGAAGGGCGACTTCATCACCCTGCCCATGCGCACGTACTCCTCCGGCATGGCCGCCCGGCTCCGCTTCTCCATCGCGGCGGCCAAGGACCACGACGTGCTGATGATCGACGAGGCGCTGGCGACGGGCGACAAGAAGTTCCAGAAGCGGTCCGAGGCCCGTATCCGCGAGCTGCGCAAGGAGGCCGGGACGGTGTTCCTGGTCAGCCACAACAACAAGTCCATCCGGGACACCTGCGACCGTGTGCTGTGGCTGGAGCACGGTGAACTGCGCCTGGACGGGCCGACGGACGAGGTGCTCAAGGAGTACGAGAAGTTCACGGGCAAGTAGCCGCCCGCCCGCCGGGGCACGTCCCCCGGCACGGTGCTCCGGCACACGCGAGGACCCCCGCGCCTTCCTTCCGCGCGGGGGTCCTCGCCGTTCCCGGTGGCCGGGGCGTCACACCCCGGCGGGCGTGCGCTCCGGCTCGGCCGCCGGTCGGGGGCCGTCCGCACCCGGGACGTCCCGGTCGTCCGCCGGGCCGCCCTCGTCGAGGCCGATCCGGGCGTGCAGCCGCTTCAGCGCGCGCGGCGCGTACCAGGCCCGCTTCCCGAGCAGCCGCATCGCCGCCGGGACGAGCACACCGCGTACGGCGACCGCGTCGATCAGGATGGCCAGCCCGCTGCCGAGGCCGAACATCTGGAGGAAGCTGACGCTGCTGGTGCCGAAGGCGAAGAAGCTCACGGCGAGCAGCGCGGCGGCCGTCGTGACGATCCGGCCGGTACGGGAGAGGCCGCGGGTGACGGCGGTGACGTTGTCGGCGCCCGCGTCGTTCAGCTCCTTGATCCGGCTGGTGACGAAGACCTCGTAGTCCATCGACAGCCCGAAGACGATGCAGAACAGCAGCACGGTCATCGAGGTGTCCATCGGCATCGGGGTGAAGCCGAGCAGGCCGGACAGGTGCCCGTCCTGGAAGATCCACACCATCACGCCGACCGACGCGGTCAGGCTGATCGCGTTGAGCACCAGGGCGCGCAGCGGCTGCACGACACTGCCGGTGAAGAGGAACAGCAGCAGGAACGTGGAGCCCACCACGATGCCCGCGGCGGCGGGGAGCCGGTCGGTGATCGACTTCTTGGAGTCGACGAGCCGCGCGTCCGCGCCGCCCACCAGCGTCTCCGTACCGCCCGGCCCGGCCGTCGCCCGTACGTCGCGGACCAGGCCCTGCGCGGCGTCGGACTTCGACTCCAGGCCGCTGGTGACGGTGACCCGCTGCGCGTCGGGGCGGCCGAGCGCGGCCTGGGCGGGGCCGGGCTCCTCGACGCCGTCGGCGGTGTACGTGCCGGTGCTGGCCTGGACCCGTACGACGCCGTCCAGCTTCGCCAACCGCTGGGCGTACGAGGCCAGTTCGCCTTCGGCGACGGGGCCGCGGGTGACGACCTGGAGGGCGTCGGCGTCGTTGCCGGGGAAGCCGTCCCGTACGGCCGTGGACACCTGGCGGCTCTGCGCGTCCTCGGGCAGCACCCGCTCGTCCGGCGTGCCGAAGGTGACGCCGAGCAGCGGGCTCGCCGCCAGCAGCAGCACCGCGAGCACGGGCAGCGCGGTGAGCGCCGGACGGCGCATCACCAGCCCGGCCAGCCGCCCCCACACGGGCGCGTCCGGCTGCCGCGCGGACCGGGCCCAGGGCAGCCGCCCGCTGTTCACGCGGTGGCCGAGCAGCGCGAGCAGGGCCGGTACGACGACCAGTGCGGCGAGCGCGGCGATGGCGACGACGCCGATCCCCGCGTAGGCGAACGAGCGCAGGAAGAACGGCGGGAACAGCAGCAGCGCGGAGAGCGCGGCCACCACGGTGGCGGCGGAGAAGGCGATGGTGCGCCCGGCGGTCCGTACGGTCGTGCGCAGCGCGTCGGGGACCTCGTCGCCCGCGCCGAGACGTTCGCGGAAGCGGCTGACCAGCAGCAGGCCGTAGTCGATGCCGATGCCGAGGCCGAGCGCGGTGGTGAGGTTGACGGCGAAGACGGACACGTCGGTGACGCTGCCGAGCACGTACAGCTCCGCGAACGTGCCGAGGATCGCGATCAGCCCGATGGCCAGCGGCAGCAGCGCGGCGACGAGGCTGCCGAAGGCGAGGACGAGCAGGACCAGGGTGAGGGGCACGGCGATCGCCTCGGCGAGCGCGAGGTCCGTGGAGACCTGCTCGGTCACGTCGTTGTCGAGCGCGACGCCGCCGCCCGCCCGTACGGTGACGGCGCCGCGGTCGCCGGTCCACGCGTCGACGACGTCCTCCGCGTGCTCGGCCCGGGTGGTGCTGTCACCCTCGACGTGGGCCATGACCAGGGCCTGGTCGCCGTCCTCGGAGGTGAGGGCGGAGCCGCCGGTGTCCCAGTAGGACACGACGTTGGTGACGTGCGGGGCGTCCTTGACGCCCGCGGTCAGCTCGCGTCCGGCGCGTTCGGCGGCGGGGGAGTCGAGGCCGTCGTCGGCCCGTACGAGCAGGACGAGGTTGGTGTCGCCGCCGAACCTGTCGTCGACGAGTTCCTGCGCGCGGCTGGAGGGTGCGTCGGGGTCCTCGAACCCGCCGCCCTGGAGGACGCCGAAGGCGCCGAAGCCGACGGCTCCCATGGCGATCACGGCGACGAGGGTGAGGAGCAGCAGCGCGCGGGCGCGGTGCAGGACCAGGTCGGCCAGTCGGTGCAGCATGGCGAATCCCCCTGTTGGATGTTCACAGCGTTAACATCCAACATAGGGAGGGGATGTTAATGCTGTCAACATCGGGCAGGATGGGGTCATGGAGGACAGCTCGGGGACCACCGCAGGCAAGGGCCGCTACCACCACGGCGACCTGCGCAACGCGCTCATCGACGCCGCCGTCGGACTCGCCCGCGCCGGCGGCCCGGACGCGGTCGTGCTGCGCGCCGCCGCCCGCCGGGTCGGGGTGTCGCCCACCGCGGCGTACCGGCACTTCGCCGGGCAGCCGGAGCTGCTGTTCGCCGTCAAGGAGGCCGGGCAGCAGCGCCTCGCCGAACGGATGGAGGCGGCCGTGCGCGCCGTCCCCGACACGCACCCCCGGGCCGTCGAGGAGCGGATGCTCGCCATGGGTCGCGGCTACATCGGCTTCGCGCTGGACGAACCCGGCCTGTTCCGCTCGGCGTTCTGCCACACCGCGGACGACGTGACCAGGCTGCCCGCCGCGCTCTCCGGTGAGGCCCCGCCCGTGCCCGGCGACGGGCCCGCCGCCGAGGGGCTGCCGGGGGCGGACGCGGACGAGGGGCAGTTCCGCTCGTTCCGGATGCTCGTCGAGATCCTCGACGGACTCGTCGACGCCGGCCGGATGTCCCCCGCGCGGCGCCCCGGCGCCGAGGTCACCGCCTGGTCGATGGTGCACGGCCTGTCGACGCTGGTCCTCGACGGCCCGTTCGCGCCCCTCACGGAGGAGCAGCGGGACGCCGCCGTCGACATCGCCCTCCGTACGCTCGTCGCCGGATTCACCGCGCCCTGACGGGAGTCGGCCGCCCCGCCCGGCCTGTCGCGTCGGGTCCGTACGCACCCCGCCGCGCGGGCCCGTACGCGCCTCGCCCCGCAGGTCAGCCGCGCGGCGTGTCCGAAATCCGGCTCCCGGGGCAAAGGTGTAGAAACAGGGACATGACGCCCACGGTTCCTGGCCGCGCGCGGTGACCGCCGAGGCGGCAGCCCACGCGCACACGGTCCTCGCCAAGGCCACCGGCGAGAACTTCCCGGTGGCCCCCCGCTTCCTCCCCCGCGCCTGGCGCGACGACCTGCTCGCCGTCTACGGCTACGCGCGGCTCGTCGACGACATCGGCGACGGCGACCTCGCCCCCGGCGGCCGCGACGCCGCGTACCTCCGGGTGGACCCCGCCCGCGCCGACGACCGGCTCGCGCTCCTCGACGCCTTCGAGGCCGACCTGCACCGCGTCTTCCGCGCCGCCGGAGGCGGCCGCCCCAGCGCCGTCCCCGGCCACCCGCTGCTCGCCCGCCTCGTGCCGACCGTACGGCGGCACGGCCTCGCCCCGGCCCCGTTCCTCGGCCTCATCGAGGCGGGCCGGCAGGACCAGAAGGTCACCCGCTACGCCGACTGGGACCAGCTCGCCGCCTACTGCGAGCTGTCCGCCAACCCCGTCGGCCGCCTCGTCCTCGCCCTCACCGGCACCGCCACCCCCGAACGCGTACGCCGCTCCGACGCCGTCTGCACCGGGCTCCAACTCGTCGAACACCTCCAGGACGTCGCGGAGGACCTCGCCCGCGACCGCGTCTACCTCCCCGCCGCCGACCTCGCGCGCTTCCGCGTCCGCGAGGCCGACCTCGCCGCGCCCACCGCGGGCGCCTCCGTACGCGCCCTCGTCGCCTTCGAGTGCGACCGCGCCCAGCGGCTCCTGGACGAGGGCGCCCCGCTCGTACGGAGCGTCCGCGGCCGCCTCCGGCTGCTGCTCGCCGGGTACGTGGGCGGCGGCCGCGCAGCCCTGCACGCCATCCGCGCCGCACGCTACGACGTGCTGCCCGGACCACCCCGGCCCACCCCGCGCGGCCTGCTGCGCGGGACGGGCACCGCACTGCGCAGAAAGGGGTGACCACGACCGTGGTCGCAACCCGGACCGAGCGGCGGCTCACCCCGCCGGTCCTCGCCGCGTACAGCTACTGCGAGACCGTCACCGGGCAGCAGGCCCGCAACTTCGCCTACGGCATCCGCCTCCTCCCACCCCCCGAGCGGCGCGCCATGTCCGCGCTCTACGCCCTCTCGCGCCGCATCGACGACATCGGGGACGGCGCGCTCGACCCGGTCGAGAAGGAGGCCCGCCTCGCGGACACCCGGGCGCTCCTCGTACGGGTACGGGAGGGCCGGGTGTGCGACGAGGACACCGACCCGGTGGCCGTCGCCCTCGACCACGCCGCGCGCACCCACCCGGTCCCGCTGGACGCCCTCGACGAGCTGATCGACGGGGTGCTGATGGACGTACGCGGCCGCCGCTACGCCACCTGGCCCGACCTGCGCGCGTACTGCCGCTGCGTGGCCGGAGCCGTCGGACGGCTCTCCCTCGGGGTCCTCGGCACCGCGCCGGGCGCGCGGGACACGGCCCGCGCCGCCGAGTACGCCGATACCCTCGGTCTGGCGCTCCAACTGACCAATATCCTGAGGGACCTACGGGAAGACGCCGGTAACGGACGCGTCTACCTGCCCGCCGACGATCTCGCCGCATTCGGCTGCACCGCCGGATTCCACCACGACACCCCGCCGTCCGGCGCCGACTTCGCCGGTCTGGTGCGCTTCGAGGTACGACGCGCCCGCGCCCTGTTCGAGGAGGGGTTCACGCTGCTGCCCATGCTGGACCGCCGCTCCGCGGCGTGCGTCGCCGCCATGGCCGGGATCTACCGGCGGCTGCTCGCCCGCATCGACCGCGACCCGTACGCCGTGCTCCGCGGCCGTGTCTCGCTGCCCGCGCGGGAGAAGGCGTACGTCGCCGCGCGCGGGCTCGCCGGGCTCGACGCCCGGCACGCCGCCCGCCGCCCCGCGCCCGACACGCCCTCGCGGGCCGCCGCGTGACGCCCGGCTCCGCGCCGCCCGTACGCGCGGCGGGGCGCTCCGGGCGTACGGCCGTCGTCGTCGGCGGCGGACTCGCCGGGACCACCGCGGCGCTCCGGCTGGCCGACGCCGGGGTCGCGGTGACCCTGCTGGAGACCCGGCCGCGGCTCGGCGGGCTCGCCTCCTCGTTCCGCCGGGACTCGCCCGTCGGACCGCTCACCGTCGACAACGGGCAGCACGTGCACCTGCGTTGCTGCACCGCGTACCAGTGGTTCCTGCACCGCGTCGGCGCCGCCGCGCGGGCGCCGCTCCAGCACCGGCTCGACGTGCCCGTGCTGGACGCCGCGACCGGCCGCCTCGGGCGGCTGCGGCGCACCGCGCTGCCCGTACCGCTGCACCTCGCCGCCGGACTCGCCGCCTACCCGCACCTGTCGCCCGCCGAACGCGCCTCCGCCGCGCGCGCGGCTCTCGCCCTGGGCCGCCTCGACCCGGACGACCCGGCCCTGGACGGCGCCGACTTCGCGAGCTGGCTGCGCCGCAACGGGCAGTCCGCGCGGGCCATCGACGCGCTGTGGGAGCTGGTCGGCGTGCCGACCCTCAACGCCCGCGCCGCCGACTCCTCCCTCGGCCTCGCCGCCCGCGTCTTCCGCACCGGCCTGCTCACCACGCCCGGCGGCGCCGACATCGGCGTGTCCCACGCCCCGCTCGGCGACCTGCACGACGGGCTCGCGCGCGCCGCGCTCGACCGGGCGGGCGTACGCACCCTGCCGCACACCCGCGTCCGCGCCGTCTCCCGCGCGCCGTACGGCGGTTGGCGCGTCGCCGCGAGCCGCCGCGCGGAGCCGGTACGCGGCCGCCCCGAGGAACTGGACGCGGACGCCGTCGTGTTGGCCGTGCCGCAGCACGAGGCGTACCGGCTGCTGCCGGACGGCGCGCTGCCCGAACCGGACCGGCTGCTGCGGATCGGGGACGCGCCGATCCTCAACGTCCACGTGGTCTACGACCGTCGGGTGCTGCGCCGCCCGTTCTTCGCCGCGCTGGGCTCGCCGGTGCAGTGGGTGTTCGACCGTACGGGCCCCTCCGGCCTCAGCGGCGGCGGGCAGTACCTCGCGCTGTCCCAGTCCGCCGCCGCCGACGAGATCGACACCCCCGTCGCGGACCTCCGCCGCCGCTACCTGCCGGAGCTGGCGCGGTTGCTGCCCGCCGCCCGTTCCGCCGCCGTCCGCGACTTCTTCGTCACCAGGGAGCGCGCCGCGACGTTCGCGCCCGCCCCCGGAGTGGGACGGCTCCGACCGCCCGCGCGCACCGCGCTGCCCGGACTCGTACTCGCCGGGGCTTGGACCGACACGGGCTGGCCCGCGACCATGGAGGGCGCCGTGCGCAGCGGCGTCGAGGCCGCCCGCGAAGCGCTGGGCGGCCACGGGCGCCCGCACGACCGACCACCGCACGGTACGGAAAGAAGGACAGCGGCGGTATGAACGCCAGCACAGAACGCACAGGAGCACCGTTGAACACTGCAAGTCCGGCGCGAACGCGCTCCACCGGCGACTTCGCGCGCGTCAACGCCCTGCTCGCGCGGGGCCGCACGCTCGCCACCCCGGTGCTGCGCGCCGCCGTGGACCGGCTCGCGCCGCCCATGGACACCGTCGCCGCCTACCACTTCGGCTGGATCGACGCCGAGGGCCGCCCCTCCGACGCGGACGGCGGCAAGGCCGTACGCCCCGCGCTCGCCCTGGTCTCCGCGGAGGCCGCCGGGGCACCGCCGGAGACGGGCGTCCCGGGAGCCGTCGCCGTGGAGCTGGTGCACAACTTCTCGCTGCTGCACGACGACCTGATGGACGGCGACGAGCAGCGGCGGCACCGCGACACCGTCTGGAAGGTGCACGGACCGGCGCAGGCCATCCTCGTCGGGGACGCCCTCTTCGCCCTCGCCGGTGAACTGCTCCTCGAACTCGGCACGGTCGACGCCGGACGGGCCACCCGGCGGCTCACCTCCGCCACGCGCAAGCTGATCGACGGGCAGGCGCAGGACATCAGTTACGAGGGCCGCGTGCACGTCAGCGTCGCCGAGTGCCTGGAGATGGAGGGCAACAAGACCGGCGCCCTCCTCGCCTGCGCCACCTCCATCGGCGCCGTGCTGGGCGGCGCGGACGACCGTACGGCCGACGCGCTGGAGGCGTACGGCTTCCACCTCGGCCTCTCCTTCCAGGCCGTCGACGACCTGCTGGGCGTGTGGGGCGACCCGGAGTCCACCGGCAAGCAGACCTGGAGCGACCTGCGGCAGCGGAAGAAGTCCCTGCCGGTCGTCGCCGCGCTCGCCGCGGGCGGTACGGCCGCCGGGCGCCTCGGGGAACTGATGGCGGCGGACGTGAAGAAGAGCCAGCGGGAGTTCGAGGACTTCGACGAGGCGGAGTTCGCCGCCCGCGCGGCCCTCATCGAGGAGGCGGGCGGCCGCGACGCCACCACCGCGATCGCCCGCGAGCAGCACCACAAGGCGCTGGAGGCGCTCGACGGCATCGACATGCCCGACCCGGTGCGCGAGGAGCTGGTGGCACTCGCGGACTTCGTCGTCGTACGGCAGAAGTGACCGCCGGTGACCCGGTGGGGTGACGTGGTGCGGGCGAACCGGCGGGGGTGACGTAACGGAAGGGGGGCCGCGGCCGTTACGGCGGTGCACCGGTCGGCCACGGCGGTGCACCGATCGCACACCGGACACCCGGAAGGGGACGCGATGACGGCCACAGCCGACGGCAGCACCGGGGCGGTTCAGCCCGGCGTACGGACCGGGGGAGGGCCCGTCGCGCCCGCCCCGACCGCCCCCGCCATCCCGGCCGCGGCCCCCGCCGGGGACTCCGCCACGACCCCCGCCGGGGACCCGCGGGTCACCGACCCGCGCGCGCTCGCGGAACGCGCCAACGCCCGTGCCGTGGCGCACCTGCTCGCCCTCCAGCACGAGGAGGGCTGGTGGAAGGGCGACCTGGAGACCAACGTCACCATGGACGCCGAGGACCTGCTGCTGCGCGAGTTCCTCGGCGTCCGGGACGCGCACACCACCGGGGCCGCCGCCCGTCACGTCCGCTCACGGCAGCGGGCGGACGGCACGTGGGGCACGTTCCACGGCGGGCCCGGCGACCTCTCCACGACCGTCGAGGCGTACGTCGCGCTCCGGCTCGCCGGGGACGCGCCGGAGGCGCCGCACATGCGGGCCGCCGCCGGGTGGGTGCGCGCCCACGGCGGCATCGCCGGGACCCGGGTCTTCACCCGCGTCTGGCTCGCGCTGTTCGGCTGGTGGCGCTGGACGGACCTGCCCGAACTGCCGCCGGAGATCATCTGGTTGCCGAAGTGGTTCCCGCTCAACCTGCACGACTTCGGCTGCTGGGCCCGGCAGACCATCGTCCCGCTCACCGTGGTCTCCGCCTACCGGCCCGTACGCCCCGCCCCGTTCGGCCTCGACGAGCTGCACCGGGACCCGGCCCGCCCGAACCCGGTACGCGCCAAGGCCCCCGCGTACACCTGGGACGGGGCGTTCCAGCGGCTCGACGGCGCCCTCCACGCGTACCGGGGCGTGGCCCTGCGCGGTCTGCGCCGCGCCGCGCTGCGCGACGCCTCCCGCTGGATCGTCGAGCGGCAGGAGAACGACGGCTGCTGGGGCGGCATCCAACCGCCCGCCGTCTACTCGCTCATCGCCCTCCGCCTCCTCGGCTACGACCTCGACCACCCCGTCCTGCGCGCCGGGCTGGAGTCCCTGGACCGCTTCGCGGTCTGGCGCGAGGAGACCGCCGACGAGCCGGGCGGGGGACCGGCCGGAGCGCCCGTACGGATGGTCGAGGCGTGCCAGTCCCCGGTCTGGGACACCTGCCTCGCCACCGTCGCCCTCACCGACGCCGGACTCCCCGCGGACCACCCGGCGTTGACGCGCGCCGCCGACTGGATGCTGGGGGAGCAGGTCGTACGCCCCGGCGACTGGGCCGTACGCAGGCCCCAACTGCCGCCGGGCGGTTGGGCGTTCGAGTTCCACAACGCCAACTACCCCGACATCGACGACACCGCTGAGGTCGTCCTCGCCCTCCACCGCGTACGGCACGCCGACCCCGAGCGGGTCGACCGCGTGGTGCGCCGGGCGGTCCGCTGGACGCTGGGCATGCAGTCCGCGAACGGCGGCTGGGGCGCGTTCGACGCCGACAACACCAGCGAGCTGCCCGACCGGCTGCCGTTCTGCGACTTCGGCGAGGTCGTCGACCCGCCCTCGGCCGACGTCACCGCGCACGTCGTGGAGATGCTGTCCCGAGCCGGCCACCGCGACCACCCGGCGAACCGGCGCGCCGTCGCCTGGCTGCTCGCCCAACAGGAGCCGGGCGGCGCCTGGTTCGGGCGCTGGGGCGTCAACTACCTGTACGGCACCGGCGCCGTGGTGCCCGCGCTCGTCGACGCCGGGCTGCCCGCGACGCACCCGGCGCTGCGGCGCGCGGTCGACTGGCTGGTGGACGTCCAGAACGAGGACGGCGGTTGGGGCGAGGACCTGCGCTCGTACCGGGACCCGGACTGGGCCGGGCGCGGCGCCTCCACCCCGTCGCAGACCGCGTGGGCGCTGCTCGCGCTGCTGGCGGCGGGGGAGCGGGACGGCGACGCCGTACGGCGTGGGGTCGCGCATCTCGCGGGCACGCAGCGCGCGGACGGCACCTGGGACGAGCCGTGGTTCACCGGCACGGGCTTCCCCTGGGACTTCTCCATCAACTACCACCTGTACCGGCTGGTGTTCCCCGTCACCGCCCTCGGCCGTTACCTGCACGGCGGCACCGGCACGAGCGACGGCACGGGCGACGGCACCACCACCGGCACCGACGAGCGGGACGGCCGGGCCCGCTGATGCCGCCGCTGCTCGTCGTCTGCGCCCTGGGCGTCGAGCGGCTGGCGCTCGCCCGCGCCACGCGCGGCCGCGCCACGCTGCTGCGCACCGGCATGGGCCCCGACGCGGCGGCGCGCGCCGTGGCGCGGGCGCTGCGCGACGAGCCCGCGCCGGGCCGTACGGCGGTCCTCGCCACCGGCTTCTGCGCGGGCCTCGTCCCCGGCATGCGCCCCGGGCACGTCGTGCTGGCGGAGACGGCGTACGAGGTGCCGGGCCCCGGTGCGGGCCCCGCCCGTACGGCCTGCACCGCCACCGGGCACCTCGCCGCCGCCCTCGCCCCGCTGGCGACCGTCCACACCGGCCCCCTCGCGGGGGTCGGCCACGTCGTACGGGGAGCGGGCCGGGCCGCGCTGCGCGCCTCCGGCGCCGTCGCCGCCGACATGGAGTCCGCCGCCGTCCTCCGCACCGCCCTGTGGGACGCCCCGGACCGCCCCGTTGCCGCCGTACGGGTGGTGGTGGACGCGCCCGGACACGAACTGGTCCGGGTCGGGACGTTCCGGGGAGGAGTATCGGCATTCCGCGTCCTGCGCGCCGTCCTGCCCGCGTTCCTCGAATGGCAACGCTCCCTGCCACCACCCCGGAGGTGACCGAGACATGGCCATGCCCCTCCGCCAGTCCGTCCGCGTCGGTACGTACCTGCTGCGACAGAAGCTGCGCAAGCGGGAGAAGTTCCCGCTGATCGTGGAGTTGGAGCCGCTCTACGCCTGCAACCTCTCCTGCGAGGGCTGCGGGAAGATCCAGCACCCCGCGGGCGTGCTCAAGCAGCGGATGCCCGTCGCCCAGGCCGTCGGGGCCGTGCTGGAGTCCGGCGCACCGATGGTGTCCGTCGCGGGCGGCGAACCGCTGATGCACCCTCAGATCGACGAGATCGTACGGCAGTTGGTCGCGCGCAGGAAGTACGTCTTCCTGTGCACCAACGCCGTACTGCTGCGCAAGCACCTCGACAGGTTCACGCCCTCGCCCTACTTCGCGTTCGCCGTCCACATCGACGGGCTGCGCGAACGGCACGACGCCTCCGTCGCGAAGGAAGGCGTCTTCGACGAGGCCGTGGCGGCGATGAAGGAGGCCAAGCGGCGCGGCTTCCGGGTCACCACCAACTCCACGTTCTTCAACACCGACACCCCGCAGACCGTCGTCGAGGTGCTCGACTACCTCAACGACGACCTGCGCGTGGACCAGATGATGATCTCGCCCGCGTACGCCTACGAGAAGGCGCCCGACCAGGACCACTTCCTCGGCGTCGAGCAGACCCGGGAGCTGTTCCGCAAGGCGTTCGCCGGCGGCAACCGCGCCCGCTGGCGGCTCAACCACAGCCCCCTCTTCCTCGACTTCCTCGAAGGCAGGGCCGACTTCCCGTGCACGGCGTGGGCGATCCCCAACTACTCGGTGTTCGGCTGGCAGCGGCCCTGCTACCTGATGAGCGACGGCTACGTCCCGACCTACCGGGAGCTGGTCGAGGACACCGACTGGGACGCGTACGGCCGGGGCAAGGACCCGCGCTGCGCCAACTGCATGGCGCACTGCGGGTACGAACCGACCGCCGTGCTGGCCACCATGGGCTCGCTGCGGGAGTCGCTGCGCGCGGCCCGCGAGACCGTGCACGGGAACCGCGGCTGAGCCGGGGAAGGAGGGCCGACACCATGCCGCCGCCTCCCGTTCCGGCACGCGCGTACGGCACGGCCGTACGGGAGGGGGTCCGGTGAGCGGCTTCGACCTGGCCGCGCTGCTGGCCGAGCGCGGCGGCGAGGCGTACGCCCTCCACGCCCGCCACCTGAACCACCAACTCCCGCGCATGCTCCGCACGATCGGCTTCGACCAGGTCTACGAGCGGGCCGAGGGCGCGTACTTCTACGACACCGAGGGACGCGAACACCTCGACATGCTCGCCGGGTTCGGGGTGATGGCCCTCGGACGCCACCACCCCGTCGTACGGAAGGCACTGCACGACGTCCTGGACGCGTCCCTGCCCGACCTCACCCGCTTCGACTGCGGACCGCTGCCGGGACTGCTCGCGGAACAACTCCTGGGCCACGCACCGGGATTGGATCGCGTGTTCTTCGGAAACAGTGGCACCGAGGCGGTCGAGACCGCGTTGAAATTCGCGCGCTACGCCACGGGAAAACCTCGAATTCTCCATTGCCCACACTCTTTTCACGGTCTCACCACAGGAGCGCTCTCCGTGAACGGGGAAGCGGCATTCCGCGACGGCTTCGCCCCGCTGCTCCCCGACACACCCGTTCCGCTCGGCGATCTCGCCGCGCTGCGAAGGGAGTTGGCGAAGGGCGACGTGGCCGCGCTCGTCGTCGAGCCGATCCAGGGCAAGGGCGTGCACGCGGCCCCGCACGGCTATCTGCGCGCCGCCCGCGAGACCCTGCACCGGCACGGCGCGCTGCTCGTGGTGGACGAGGTGCAGACGGGCCTGGGGCGTACGGGCGACTTCTTCGCGTACCAGCACGAGGACGGCGTCGACCCGGACCTGGTGTGCGTGGCGAAGGCGCTCTCGGGCGGCTACGTGCCGGTGGGGGCGACGCTCGGCAAGGAGTGGATCTTCCGCGAGGTGTACTCGTCGATGGACCGCGTCCTCGTCCACTCCGCCAGCTTCGGCGCCAACGCGCAGGCCATGGCCGCCGGTCTGGCCACCCTCCGGGTCATCGAGGACGAGGGGCTGACCGAGCGCGCCCACCGCGTCGGCGGCCTGCTGCGGGAACGTCTCGCCGCGCTGGTCGACAGGTACGAGCTGCTGCACGAGGTACGCGGCCGGGGGCTGATGGTCGGCATCGAGTTCGGGCGGCCGTCGTCGCTGCGGCTGCGCGGCAGGTGGACCATGCTCCAGGCGGCCCGCAGGGGCCTGTTCGCGCAGATGGTCGTCGTACCGCTGCTGCGCAGGCACCGGATCCTGACCCAGGTCTCCGGTGACCACCTGGAGGTCATCAAGCTGATCCCGCCGCTGATCGTGGGGGAGCGGGAGGTCGACCGGTTCGTGACCGCCTTCACCGAGGTGATGGAGGAGGCGCACCGGGGCGGCGGGCTGATGTGGGACTTCGGGCGCACGCTCATGCGGCAGGCCGTGGCACCGGCGCGCCAGGGCGGCTGAACCCCCGGGGCGTACGGGCGGTGGGGCCGGTCCGGAACGGGGGAGGCGGCGGTGCGGGGGTCAGTCGACGAGGCGGTCCCGCAGCCGTTCCCGCGTCTCCGGGGTCAGCCCCAACCCCTCGGTGAGATACGCCTCGACGCCACCCCACCGCTCGTCGATCGCGCCGAAGGCGGCGGCGAGATAGCCGGGGCGCGCGTCGAACAGCGGCGCCAGCAGCTCCAGCACCTCCGGCGAGAGGCCGCCCTCGGCGCCCTCCGCGCGGTGCACCTTGTACCTGCGGTGCGGGGAGTTCGACTCCAGGTAGTCGGCCTCGACCGCCTCGCGCCCCACCCCGGCGGCGAGCAGCGTCACCGCCACCGACAGCCCCGCCCGGTCCTTCCCGGCGGCGCAGTGCAGAAGCGCGGGCACGCTGTCCTCGGCCAGGGCGTGCAGCACGCGGCTGTGCTCGGTGGTGCGGGTGAGCACCATGGTGCGGTACGAGGTGGTCATGCGGTCCGCGGCCTGCCCGTCGGAGAGCGCCGTACGCAACTGGGCGAGGTCGCCCTTGCGCACCATCCGCCAGAAGTCCGCGCCCTCGGCGGGGTCGGTCAGCGGGATGTTGACGTTGCGGGTGCCGGGGAGTTCGGCGTCCGGGCCCTCCAGCGCCTGGTCGGCGGAGTTCCGGAAGTCGAAGACCGTGTGCAGCCCGAGCCCGCTCAGGTACGCCACGTCCTCGGGGGTCGCGTGCGCCAGGTGCCCGCTGCGGTAGAGCACGCCGTGCCGTATCCGACGGCCGTCGTTGGTGGGAAGGCCACCGACGTCGCGGAAGTTGCGCACCCCGGTCAGTGCGTGCTCGGCGGGCTGCGTGGTCACGGGCGCTCCTCTGGTCCGGGTCCGCGGGCCGTTCGTTTCCGGCCCCGAGGGGAGAGTTCCGGCGTGTTTCGCTCCGGTACCGAGGCGTTTGCCGGATGGTTTCTGCCGACCCTACGACATCGCGGGACGGGTACATCCGCCGCGGTGAGTCCTCCCGACTCGGCGCGACCGGGCCGCATATGCCCACGGCGAGATTCCGGACGGCGAGCCGCGCGGCCCGGTGGTCGTCGTCAACTCCGCGCGTACGGTCTCGTCGCGCGCATTCCGTTTCCGGTCGGTGGTGTGGCGAAAATTGGACGTGTCCGGCGTTCACTCTTGAGCGGTCCTGGTAACTTCCGGATTCCGCAAGGGAGTTATGGCCCGCGCGTTCGGTCGACCTGAGTGCCCGAGGAGTTCACCCGTTAGGAGCTGGCGAGGGGTGGCGAATATGTCATCGGTGCCCGTTCGCCGCCGTGGTCGCGGCTAGCGTGGCCACGGCGCCGCAAGCGCCCGGCGTGCCGTGAGCAGGCCCTTCAGACAGACCTCAAGTCAATCGAGGAAACCGATGCCTGAACCCCCGAGCCATTCGGCGCAGCCGGGAAGGGGAACGCCCACTCCCGCCGCGGCCGCCCCGTCCGGCCCGCACGGGCCCCGTTCCCGGCACGGCCGGAATCCGGTGCGGGAGAGCACCGGTGACGCCGTGACGCGGCGCCGCATGGTGCGGCTGGCCGTTCTCCCCGCCGCCCTCGTGGCCGTCACCGCGGGCGGCGTCGTCGCCTTCGTGATGCGGGACCGGGGCGGTGTGGACGCGGGCGGCGCCCCCGCGTCGGCCACCCTCTGGGGCGTACTCGCCGGTTCCCTGCTGATCACCTGCGCGGTGGTCGTCGGCGCCGCCCTCTTCGCCTCCTCCGAGGCCCGCACCACCGCCGAGCGCTACGGCTCGCTGCGCCGCGCCTCCGCGCGCGGTCAGTCCGACCTCCGCGCCCAGCTCCGGCGGCTGGAGCAGGGCGAACGCCCGCGCCAGCCCGGCCCGCGACCCGCCGCCGAACCGTCCGCGGACGCGCTGGAACGCCTCGGGCAGGAGCTGTCGCTCGCCCAGCACACCGCCGAGACCGCGCTGGTCGAGGCGGCGGCGCTGGTACGGGCGGGCAACAGCGGCAACGACGAGAAGGTCGAGGTCTTCGTCAACCTCGCGCGCAGGCTTCAGTCCCTGGTGCACCGCCAGATCGAGCTGCTGGACGAGCTGGAGAACGAGGTCGAGGACCCGGACCTGCTCAAGGGCCTCTTCCACGTCGACCACCTCGCCACCCGCATCCGCCGCCACGCGGAGAACCTCGCCGTCCTCGGCGGCGCCGTCTCCCGACGGCAGTGGACCCGGCCGGTGACCATGACGGAGGTGCTGCGCTCCGCGATCGCGGAGGTCGAGCAGTACTCGCGGGTCAAGCTGGTGCCGCCCATCGAGGGCACCCTGCGTGGCCACGCGGTGGCCGACGTCATCCACCTCCTCGCGGAACTGGTGGAGAACGCGACCGTGTTCTCCGCGCCGCAGACCACCGTCCTGCTGCGCGCCCAGCACGTGACCGCCGGGCTCGCCGTCGAGGTGGAGGACCGCGGCCTGGGCATGGACGCGGACGAGCAGGACCGGATGAACGCGCTGCTGGCCGACCCCGAGCAGTTCGACGTCGGGGAGCTGCTGTCGGACGGCCGCATCGGTCTGTACGTGGTCTCCGCGCTCGCCCGTCGGCACGGCATCGTCGTCCAGCTCCAGAGCAACATCTACGGCGGCATCCAGGCCGTGCTGGTGCTGCCGCGCCCGGTGCTCGGCGACGCGGGCGGCGCGGCGAAGCAGGGCGCCGGTTCGGCGCAGGCGGCCATACCGCAGGGCGCGGAGATGCCGCCGCGGGGCGGCCGCGCGCAGGCGGGGCCGCGCGCCCCGCAGGGGCCCGGCCCGCAGGGCGGGACGGAGCACCGGCGTCCCGCGACGCCGAACGGTCTGCCGCAGCGGCACGCCGCACCGGCGACCCCGCCCGCGCAGGCACCGCCCGTACAGGCACCGCCCCCGCAGACGCCCCCCGCGCAGGCGCCGCCCGTACAGGCGCCGCGCGCCCCGCGGTCCGCGCCGCCGCAGGTCCCGCACTCCGCGCCGTCCGCCCGCCACGCCCGCCGGGAGGACCCGCCCGCGCCCCCGGCGGAACGGCCGCAGGTCCGCGAGCGGCAGGAGGCGGAGCACGTACGGGCGTCCGCGCCCGAGTCCGGCGCACCGGCCGGGCGTCCGCCGCAGCCGCCGTCCGCGCGGCAGCGGCCGCCCGAGCCGTCCCGGTCGGCCGCGGGCACCGCGCCCGCGCCCGGTGAGCGGCCCCAACTGCCCAAGCGCCGCCGTCAGGAGCACCTCGTGCCGGAGCTGCGGGACGCGCCCCGGGCGCCCGTCGTCACGGACGAGCCGGACGCCGGTCACGACCCGGGCCTGATGGCCGCGTTCCGCCGGGGCACCAGCCTCGCGGACGAGTCCGACGGCACCGACGAGACACCCTTCCCCGCCCCGCGGGAAACCCCCTAGCGGGTCCCTCGCCCCTCAAGGAGAAGAACGCGATCATGGTGAGCGAAGAGCCCATCGGCCAAACCCCCGATCTGTCCTGGTTGATGACCGGGCTCGTCCAGCGCGTACCGCACTCGCGCAGCGCCCTGCTGCTGTCGTCCGACGGCCTGGTGAAGGCCGCCCACGGCCTGGACACGGACACCGCCGACCACATGGCGGCCCTCGCCTCCGGGCTGTACGCGCTGGCGCGCAGCGCCGGGGTCCGCTTCGGTGACGGCGGTGAGGTGCGGCAGGTGGTGGTCGAGTTGGACACCTCCCTGCTCTTCGTCTCGACCGCGGGGCAGGGCGCCTGCCTCGCGGTGTTGGCCGGGAGCGAGGCGGACGCCGCGGTGCTCGGCTACGAGATGGCGATGCTCGTCAAGAGCGTCCGCCCCTACCTGGCCACCCCCGCGCGGCAGCCGGCGGGGCACTGAAGGAATGACAGAACCCGTGGAGGGGCCCTGGCTCGACGGTGACGCGGGACGCCTGGTGCGCCCGTACACCGTGAGCGACGGGCGTACCAAACCCTCGACACATTTCGACCTGCTGACCCTGGTGATGGCGACGGGGAACAGACCGCACCACTACCTCGGCCCGGACCACACCCACGTGCTCGGGCTGTGCCGTGGGCCGCTCTCCGTGGCCGAGATCGCCGCGCACATACGGCAGCCCGCGGTGGTCACCAAGGTGCTGCTGTCCGACCTGGTGGACTGCGGTGCCATCACCGCACGGGCGCCCGACCGCGCGCCGCTGGGACCCCACTCGACCGACCGAGACCTGCTGGAGGCGGTGCTGGATGGGCTCCGTAAACGACTCTGATCCATTTCCGACCGCGCTGAAAGTCCTGATCGCCGGAGGCTTCGGCGTCGGGAAGACCACGATGGTCAGCGCGGTCAGTGAGATCGAGCCGCTGAGCACGGAGGAGCTCCTCACCCAGGTGAGCGCGAGCACGGACAGCCTGGAGGGGGTGGAGGACAAGTCCACCACCACCGTCGCCATGGACTTCGGGCGGATCTCGCTCGGGGGCACGCACGTGCTGTACCTCTTCGGGACGCCCGGCCAGGAACGCTTCTGGTTCCTGTGGGACGAGCTGTCCGCGGGGGCGCTGGGGGCGGTGGTCCTCGCGGACACGCGGCGGCTGGAGGACTGCTTCGCGGCCGTCGACTTCTTCGAACGGCGCGGCATCGAGTTCATCGTGGCCGTCAACGAGTTCGACGACGCGTACCGCTACGAACCGGAGGAGGTGCGTGCCGCCATAGACCTCAAACCCGAGGTGCCGGTGGTGCTCTGCGACGCGCGGGACGTCGCTTCCAGCACCAACGTCCTGGTCTCGCTGGTGCAGCACCTGATCGACACGAGGAGCCAGCATGCCGATGTCATATGACCCCGCATCCCATCTGCTTCTGACCCCCGAGGACTGCGAGGCGCCGAACCGCGTGGTCCGCCTGCGCGAGCTGGGCATCGGCAGCGTGCCCGACCCGGAGTTCGACGCCTTCGCGCGGAAGCTGTCCGAGGTGCTGGGCACCCCGTACGCGATGGTGAACTTCATCGACGAGGAGCGCCAGTTCTTCGCCGGGCTGCACGCCCAGGGGCCGGGGATCGGCCGCGAGATGGGCCGCGACCACGGCTACTGCCCGCACGTGATCGTGCGCCGCAAGGCCCTGGTGCTGGAGGACGTCTGCGACTACCCGCGCTTCGCGGGCAACCCGGTGGTCGACGAGATCGGCATCCGCTCGTACCTGGGCGCCCCGCTCATCGAGCGTACGGGGATGGCGCTCGGCACCGTCTGCGTGGTGGACCAGATGCCCCGGCAGTGGGGGCGGCAGGGCCTGGAGGCGATCAAGGGGCTCGCGGCCGAGCTGGTCGAGCTGATCCAGCGGCGCGAGCCCGAGCGCTACTGACCCCGGTGGCCCGGCCGGGCCGTCCACGGCGGTCGGAACTGTGGATTTCGGGGTCGATTTTCGGACACCCGTGAGCCGGGGGCCGCGCGGTGACCGCCGCCCTCCCCGTTCCACGCCCGCCGCACCGCGCCTCCTTCCCGCCGTACGCGCCCACGGATACGGTTACCCGCCGCGGAAACCCCTTCCGCGCGGAACGACCTGATCCGGTGCGACGACCCCGCCCACCGGGCACGACACGCAACGACGAGAGGCGGACACGTGGGCCTGCGCGAGGACCTCACCACGGGCGCGGACGGCACGCCCGTCGCCACCTGGACCTGGCTGCCGGAGGCGGCCGACGGGCCGGAGCCGGAGCGGCCCCGGCCCCGCGCGCTGGTGCAGATCGCGCACGGCGCCGCCGAACACGCCCTGCGCTACGACCGGTTCGCCCGCGCCCTCACCGCCCGCGGCTACGCCGTCGTCGCCTCCGACCACCGCGGCCACGGCGCCACCGCGCCGCACACCGGCGGCCGTGGCGCGGTGGGCGCGAACGACGGCTGGCGCGCGACGGTGGGCGACCTGCGGGTGGTGGGCGACCGCGTACGGGCCGAACTGCCCGCCGGGACGCCGTACTTCCTGCTCGGGCACAGCATGGGCTCCCAACTCGCCCGCGACTTCGCGCAGGAGCACGGCGCGGAACTGGCGGGGCTGATCCTCTCGGGGACGTTCCGCTCGCTGCCGGGCTGTGAGGTGGAGACGGCCGTACGTCGGCTGGAGGCGGAGATCGAGGCGGGCGGCCGGGACGCGGAGTCGGGCTTCGTGCCGGAGCTGTTCGGCGCGTTCAACGACCCGTACGCGCACCGCACCGGCTTCGAGTGGCTGTCGCGCGACGAGGCGGAGGTCGACCGCTACGTGGCGGACGAGCGGTGCGGCTTCGCGTTCGGCGCGGGGCTGTCACTGGACTGGGTGCGGGGCGTACGCAAGATCAACGACCCGGCGCAGCAGGCCCGGGTCCCGCGCGACCTGCCCGTGCACATCGCGGTGGGGGACCGGGACCCGTGCCACAGCGGGATGACGCTGGTGTACGAACTCCTGGAGGACTTCCGGTACTTCGGCACCCGGGACCTCACCTGGCGGGCGTACGCGGACGCGCGGCACGAGATCCTCAACGAGACCAACCGGGCCGAGGTCGAGGCCGACCTCGCGGCCTGGCTGGACGCGCGGACCGCGCCGCCACGGGGGTGACGGCGGAGGCCCGGCCGCGTCCGGTGCCCCGTCCGCCCGGATCACCGCGTGAACGCGGTGATCCGCTCCCGCAGTGACGCCGCGTCCAGGCCGTGTGCCGCCAGGTGCTCGTCCCGCGTGCCGTAACGTCGCAGCTCCGCCCGGCCCGTGCCGAGCGCCAGCAGCCGGTGCGGCACGTCGGACAGCGCCTCGGCGGCCACCGCCGACGACGTGCCCGCGAGGTACGGCTCCACCAGCACCACGTCCGTGGCGCCCGTCGCCCGCAGCCCCGCCGCGTCGAACGGGCGCGGCGTCGTCGCGTACAGCACGGTCACGTCCAGCCCCTCCGTCGCCGCGAGCACGCCGTCCAGCAGCGGCCCGACGGCGACGACGGCCGAGGCGCCCGGTGAACCGCGCCGTACGGTGGTGAGGGTGCGCCCGTCGACCGGGTGCGGCGCGGCGTTGGACTGCTCCGACAGCCGTACGTACACGCGGTCGTCGCCCGCCGCCACCGCGTGCCGCAGCAGCGTCTCGGCCTCGTCCGGGTGGCCGGGCACGTGCACGGTCCAGCCGTCGAGGGTGTCCATCAGGGCCACGTCGCCGGGCGCCATGTGCGTGAAGCCGCCCGCGGGCCAGTCGTACGAGCCGTACGCGCTCACCAGCACCCCGCCGACGCCCTGGTGCCCGAAGTCCAACTTCACCTGCTCGAAGGGGCGTTCCACGAGGAAGCTGGCGAAGGTGTGCACGATCGGGCGCAGTCCCGTGAGCGCCATCCCGGCGCCCGCGCCGACGAGGAGTTGTTCGCGGATGCCGACGTTCACCACCCGGTCCGGGTGCCGGGCGCGCGCGGTGTCGAAGCCCGCGGCGCCGATCTCGGCGAGGACGACGGCGAGGCGCGGGTCCTCGTCGAGGAGGCGGGTGGTGACGTCGGTGAAGCGGTCGCGCATGGTGTCCATGGTGTGGGTCCTCTCGGGGCGAAGTGGGCGTGTGGGCAAGGGTGTTGACGGTGCGTCAGTTCTTCGGTTCGACGTGCGCGACGACCAGGTGCGGGCGGCCCGGGTGCGGGCGCGTGTACGCGTCGTACAGCGCGTCGTGGTCCCGTCCGTCCACGGCCGCGGTCGACCATCCGGCGGCGGCGAAGCGGGCCTCGATGCCGCCCGGACTCCCGTACGTGGCGGAGGAGTTGTCGATGACGACGGCGTGCAGCCGGTCCAGTCCGTACGCGCCCGCGAAGGCGATCGCCTCGTGGTTGCTGCCCTCGTCCAGTTCGGCGTCCCCGACGAGTACCCACACCGCCGGGTCGCGCAGCCCCTGGGCCCGCAGCCCCAGCGCGCCGCCCACGGCGAGCGGCAGCCCGTGCCCCAGTGAGCCGCTGCCGATCTCCACGCCGGGCACCAGGGTGCGGTCGGGGTGGTGGCCGAGGGGCGAGTCGTACGCGCCGAAGCCGGTGAGCACGTCCGGGTCGAGGAAGCCGCGGGCGGCGAGGACGGCGTAGTAGGCCATCGGGCCGTGGCCCTTGGACAGGAGGAAGCGGTCCCGGCCGGGGTCGTCGACGGTGTCCGGGCTGACGCGCAGCACGCGGTCGTAGAGCACCCAGAGCGCGTCGAGCGTGGAGGTGGCCGCCGGGCCGTGCTTCTCCGCGCCGGTCATGCGGGCGAGCAGAGCGGGCAGGTCGGCCCAGCCGTACGTACGGGTGCCGGTGCGGGCCGCGGTGGCCGTGGCGCCCGTCGTGGTCCTGGTGGTCGTGGTCCCTGTGTCGGTCATGCCCCCAGCGTGCGACTTGAAGTGAAGTTCAAGTCAAGCGTCGCCGTGGACCCGCCGCCCGCCCCCGGCCGTCACCCCGCCTGCGCCCAGTACGCGGGGATGTCCTTCGCCGCCGAGGGCCGCGCGTAGTACCAGCCCTGGGCCGTGTCGCAGTCCAACTGCCGCAGCTGGAGCGCCTGTGCCTCCGTCTCCACGCCCTCGACGGTGACGCGCAGACCGAGCGCGTGCGCCAGCGAGATGATGCCGCCGACGAACGTCACGTCCACCGGGTCCGCCGGATGCCGTTGCAGCCCCTGCGTGAAGGACCGGTCCAGCTTGAGCGTGGTCGCGGGCAGACGGCGCAGGTTCGCCAGGTTCGAGTAGCCGGTGCCGAAGTCGTCCAGCGCGATCTCCACGCCCAGCTCCGCGAGCTGCCGCAGCGGCTTCAGCTCGTCCTCGTCCGCCCCTATCAACGCGCTCTCCGTCACCTCCAGGCACAGCGAGTCCGGCGAGACGCCCGCCGCCTCCAGCACCGCGACCGTGTCCGGCACCAGGTCCGGGTGGTGCAGCTGACGCGGTGACAGGTTGACGTTGACGCGCAGGGGCTCCGTCGGGGCCCGTTCCGTACCCGACGCCGCCAACTGCCGCTGCCACTCGCGCGCCTGCTCCACCGCCTGCTCCAGCACCCACCGGCCGAGCGGCACGATCAGCCCGGTGTGCTCCGCCATCGGGATGAAGCGGTCCGGGCCGAGCCGCCCGTGCACGGGGTGGTGCCACCGTACGAGCGCCTCGGCGCCGTCCACGCGGCCGTCGCTCATGCGGATCAGCGGCTGGTACTCCAGGAAGAACTCGTCCCGCTCCAGCGCCGCCGGCAGGTGGTTCGTCAGGCTGTGCCGGTCTATGGCGCGGGCGTCGGAGTCCGGGTCGGCCAGCTCGTAGCGGTTGCCGCCCGCGTCCTTCGCGCGGTACATGGTGATGTCCGCGCTGCGCATCACCTCCGCCGGGCCCAGCTCGCCGCTCGGCCCCTCGACGATGCCGATGCTCGCCCGTACGGACAGCTCCCGGCCGTCGATCGTGATGGGCGTCGCCAGCGCGGCCAGCGCCTGCCGGGCCAGCTCGGTGACCTCGTCGCGGCCGGACGGGTCGGTGATCAGCGCCACGAACTCGTCGCCGCCGATCCGCGCCACCAGATGGGCGGGCGACGTGGCGCACGACTGGAGCCGTTCGGCGACGGACACCAGCAGCTGGTCCCCGACGGCGTGCCCGAGGCTGTCGTTGACGGCCTTGAAACCGTCGATGTCCAGATAGCACAGGCCGAAGCGGGCCGGACCCTCCGCGGACAGCACCCGCTCCAGGCGCTCCGCGAACAGGGTGCGGTTGGGGAGCCCGGTCAGCTCGTCGTGCGTGGCCTCGTAGCGCAGCCGCAGATGCAGCAGGCGGCGTTCGGTGATGTCCTCCAACAGGGCGAGCTGGTAACGGGGTTCGCCCTCGGCGCCGCGCAGCAGCGAGATCGTCATGTTGGTCCACAGGACGGTCCCGTCGGGCCGCGGGAACGGCTTCTCCACCCGGAAGTGGTCCCGTTCGCCCCGGACCAGCTCCCGGTGCTTGCGGTAGACGTCCGTCGCGTCGCCCGGGTGCACCCAGTCGTTGACGCTGCGCCGCCGCAACTCGTCCTCGGAACGGCCGAACATCCGCGCCAGCGCCCCGTTCACGTCCCGGATGCGCCCGTCCATGTCCGCGATGCCTATGCCGATCGTGGCGTCCTCGAAGACGGCGCGAAAACGCGTCTCGCTGGTGTGCAGCGCCTCCTCCACGGCGGTCTGCGCGGCGAGCGCGGCACGCGACAGCGACTCCTGCTCGGTGCGCGTACGCTCGCGCAGCGCGCGCGAGAAGCCCGCCGCGATGGCGTGCTGGAGGCGGGAGCAGCGGGCGCGGCCCTCGTCGACGGGGAGCGGGTCGGCCTCGCTGCTGTAGAGCACCAGGTACGACTCGACCACGCCGAGGATCTGCGGCAGCGCCTCCGGGTCCGTGCAGTGCGCCGCGACCAGGGCCACGCCGACCTCGCGGCCCGCAGCCGGGGAGAACGGGTGCGAGTGCAGGGCGTCACCGAGGAGTTCGGCCAGCGGGTACAGGTGGTCCTCGAACTCCGCGCGCGTCATGGACGTCGCGGTCACCGGGTAGACCGCGCGGCTCCAGATCGTCGCGAAGCGCCGGAGCCCGTCCCTCTCGGCCCCCTTGAGGTCCTGCGGCGCGGCAGTCACCCGAGGTGTCCCGACGCCGGGACGGTGCCCACACCGGCGAACCCGCCGAACGTCACCGGGTCCTCCTGCTCGGGCGGGCTGTCGGGCCGCCAGCGCGGCATCGCGACGAGCCCCGGCTCGACCAGCTCGAAGCCGTCGAAGAACCGCAGCACCTCCTCGCGCGGGCGCAGCGACAGGGGGGAGCCGAAGTTCCGGTAGACGTCCATGAACTCCTCCGCGCGCGCGGGCCTGCGGGTCTCGCCCTCACCGGCGTGCGACAGCACCAGCAGGCTGCCGGGGGCGAGCGCGTCGCGGAACTCGGCGACCGTCTTCCACGGATCGTCCTTGTCCTCGACGAAGTGCAGCAGCGCGACCAGCAGTACGGCGACGGGCCGGTCGAAGTCCAGCAGCCGTTCGACCTCGGTGCTCAGCAACACGTCCTGCGGGGAGCGGAAGTCGGCCGACACGACGTCCGCCTGGTCGCAGTCGTGGAGCACCGCGCGGCTGTGGGCTACGGCGACGGGGTCGTTGTCCACGTAGACGACGTGCGCCGCCGGGTCGGCCTTGAGCGCGACCTCGTGCACGTTGCCGAAGGTGGGGATGCCGGAGCCGATGTCGAGGAACTGCGTCACGCCCTGCTCGGCGGCGTACCGGATGGCCCGCCGCATGAACGCCCGGTTCGCCTGCATGATCTTGGGGAGTCCCGGCCACGCCTCGGTGGCCTTCCGTCCGGCGTCGCGGTCGACCTCGAAGTTGTGCGAGCCGCCGAGGTAGTAGTCGTAGATGCGCGACACGCTCGGAACGGTCAGATCTATGCCCTGTGGGGCCCAGGCGGGACGTTCCATCAAGGTCTCCAGCTTGTTCATCGGCTTGCCGTCCGCATCCGAGATTACTGACCCCGGGACGGCAGGGGTGAGGAAACAGCGACTCAACGGCTGGATCTTGTCACGAAGTCAGGGCCTCGGAGCCCGTGTGGGGTGAAACTCCTTGCGACGCTTGTCCCTTGACTTCCGTTTTTCCCTTCCGGAGGCCCGCGCACTCGCGCGGAGGGCATCGGCGGGGCGTCCGTTTGCGTCCCGTCGCGGTCCGTCGCGGTGGTGCCGCAGGTCCGGGACGCGCCCGCCGTCGTACGGCCCGAGGCGGGGTGTGACGGTGGCACGTGCCGCCGACCCCGTACGTCCGCCGACTCCCGTACGCGGTACGGCGCGTGACCGCGACGCGCGCGGGCCCCGGTACGCGCGGGTGCGCGTGCCGGGGCCCGGTCGTGCGGTGCGTACGTGCTACTTCTGCGGCTCGCCCGGCAGCAGGTCGAGGATCTCGGCCGTGGTGCCCGTCTCGCCGAGGCGCGGGAAGATGCGCTCGACGCTGTTGCGGTGCCGCTCGGCGTCGAGGTCCGCCATCGCGTCGACGGCCAGCGTCACGTGGTAGCCGTGCTCGTGCGCGGCGCGCGCCGTCGACTCCACGCCCATGCCGGTGGCCAGACCCGTCAGCACGATCTGGGTGACGCCCCGGCGGCGGAGGTGGAGGTCGAGGTCCGTGCCGAAGAACGCGGACCAGTTGCGCTTGGTGACCCGGATGTCCTCGGGGTGCCCGGCGAGCTTGTCGACGATCTCGTCCCAGCCCTCCTCGGCGCCCGCCGTCGGGCGCGGCGCCTCGGTACGGCCGGGCGCCACGTCCGCGAGGTCCCGCGCGCGGGTGGCGTTGACGAGCACGACGGGCAGGCCGCGCGCGCGGAACGCGTCGGCCAGCAGCACGCTGCGGTCCACCACGTCGGCGGTGGAGTGGGGCACGCCGGTGTGGGCGACGGCGCTGTGCTGGAGGTCGATGACGACCAGCGCGGTCTTCGGGTCGAGCGTGGTGACGGACATGCGTGGGTCCCTTTCCGGGTGGGGTGTTGCGCGGGGTGTTACGTGGCGTCGGCGCGGGTCGCGCCGTCGGTGCCGCGCCGACGCGTCGCGGGGACGGGTCGGCCGCACACGTCAGGAGGGAGCGGGGCGCGACCGCCGCCGGGAGCCGGGCCGGGGTGCGCGGGCCGCCGGTGGTGGCCCCGTCCTCGTACCCGACGGAACCGGCGGTGGCGGCGAGGAGCACTCCGGGGAGCGCCCCGAGGTGCGGGAACGTACGCGGCGGCCCGGCCGCCGACGGCGGTCGCGAGGTGGCGGCCCGTCACGACTGCGCGACCTCGTCGAGCAGCGCCATCGCCGTGACCACGGCGCGCAACTCCTCCTCGCCGCCGTGCTCCTGGAGGGCGCGCGCCAGCCACGCCTGCCGGGCCCGCAGGTCACCGAGCCGCTGCTCGCGACCGCGCTCGGTGAGGGTGACCGGCCTGCGGCGGCCGTCGTACGGGTCGGGGTGGCGTTCGACGAGCCCGGCGGCCTCCAGCGCGGCCACGTTCTTCGCCATGGACTGCGCGCGGACGCCCTCGGCGGCGGCCAGTTCGCTGGCCGAGGCGGGGCCGTGCTGGGAGAGGCGCTTGAGGACGGCGGCCTGCGCGGGGGAGAGGTCGCCCTCGCCGTCGAGGGCCCGGAGCCTGCGCCGCAGTCGGCTGAACACGATCCACACGTCCCCGGCGGCCCGCACGGCCGTGGGGGAGAGGGGCGGGTCGCTGTCGTTCACGGCCCGAGCCTAACTCGACAGCCCGGACTGCCCACCCGGGGGTGCGCGGTCGGGACCGCCGAGGCGCGGGTACGGAGGTCGGCGTACGGCACCGGGCGTACGCGGCGGCCGTCGCGCGTACGGGACGGCCGCCGCGTACGCGCCGGTCAGAGGTTGGCGCCGCGCCCCCGCAGGTACGCGAGCGGGTCCATGTCGCTGCCGTACCCCGGCCCGGTGCGCACCTCGAAGTGCAGGTGCGGGCCGGTGCTGTTGCCCGTGGAGCCCGAACGCCCGATCCGCTGGGCGGCGTTGACGCTCTGCCCGGACCGTACGCTGATGGCCGACAGGTGGGCGTACTGGCTGTACCTGCCGTCGTCGTGCCGGAGCACGACCTCGTAGCCGTACGCGCCGGACCAACCCGCCGACACCACCGTGGCGTTGGCGACGGCCTTCACCGTGGTGCCGGTGGACACGGGGAAGTCGACCCCCGTGTGGTAGCCGGAGGACCAGCTGCCGCCCGACGCGCGGTACGGGGTGCTGGGGCTGACGCCGCTGACCGGGGCGCTGACGGAGGGGCCCTTCGCGGGCTTCGGCGCGGGCTTCGGCTTGGCGCGGTGCTGGACCACCTTCTGCTCGGCCTTGGGCTCGGGCTTCGCCTTCGGCGCGGGCTTCGGGTCCGCCTTGGGCTTCTCGGCCTTGGGCTCGGCCTTCGGCTTCGCCTCCGCCTTGGGCGCCGGGGCCTTCGGCCGGGCCTGGGCCTTCGGCTTCGCCGTGGCCTTGGCGGGCGCGCCGGTCAGACGCAACTCGTCGCCGGGGTAGATGAGATCGGGGTCGGCCACGCTGTCGCGGTTCCGCTCGTACAGCCCCTGCCAGCCGCCGTCCACGCCGTGCGCGTCGGCGATGGAGAACAGGCTGTCGCCGCTGACGACCTCGTACGACGTCTGCTGCTTCTTCCGCTCGGATCTGGCCCGTTCCGCGCGCTTCTCCCGGTCGGACACCGGCTCCGCGCGCTTCGCGTCGGACGTGTCCTTCGTCGTCTCCTTCGCCGCCGTGGCCCCGGCGGTCTGCGGACGCGGCTCGGGGTGCTCGGCGCTGCCCTTGCTGAGCCCGTTGGCGGGGCCGCAGTTGGGCCAGGCGCCGGGGCCCTGGCCGTCGAGCACCTTCTCCGCGACCGCTATCTGCTGCGCCTTCGTGGCGAGGTCGGCGCGGGGCGCGTACTCCGTGCCGCCGAACGCCTCCCAGGTGCTCTGGGTGAACTGGAGCCCGCCGTAGTACCCGTTCCCGGTGTTGACCGCCCAGTCGTTGGTGCTCTCGCACTCCGCGACCTTGTCCCAGGTGTCCTCCGGCGCGGCGTGCGCCGGGCCGACCGCCCCCATCAGGGGCAGCGCGAGGCCCGCGCCGCCCGCGGTGACGGTCAGCGAGGCGCGGGACACGGTGCTGGGCTGGTGACGGCGATGGCGCCCACGTGCAGGCATAAGGTCAGTCCTCCCCCGCGCCTCTGCGGCGCCGGTGTGCTGCGGCAACTGGTCTCCCCGGCAAGGGAGTCGGCGGAGCGGCCCAAACACTACGGGTGGTCACCACGTCACACAAGGCCCGTCCCGGCACCCGGACGACGTTCCAGGTCACACGTGATCGATCCGCTCCACACCCTGGTCACTCCAGGTCACTGGTGCCCGACCGGCGCCCCCTTCCGCCCCGTTCGCGCCCGGCCTGCGGGCCCGTACGCGCGAACTCCCCGCGCTCGTACGGGTGTTGCCCGAACCGCCCCCGCGCGTACGGCACGTGGGCGCGTCGCCCGGACCCGCACGCGCACCCGTACCCGTTCACAGGTCCAGGCCCCGGTCGCGCGCCCGGCGGCGGGCGGCCTGCTCCGCGACGGCCTCCTCCAGGTACACCTCGCAGACCAGCCGTCCGCCCCGGGTGAGGTTGTGCTCCAGCTCGTACAGGCTCACCTCGCGCCCGTCCGCGAGCAGGAACGCGTGCTCGTACACCGAGCACCACACGTGGCACGGCGTCAGGGCGGCGTGCGGCTTCGGCACGTGCGCGATCTCGTGGCCGCACGCCGTGGACAGCAGCCGCAGCGTGTCCTCGCCGGGCCGGTCGGCGTTCTCGGCGCGGCGCAGCAGGCGGCGGGCGTGGTCGGGGGAGTCGCGCTGGAGGTACGCGCGGCGGCGGGCGGCGCCGCCCGCGAAGGAGAGGAACTCCCGGAAGCCGACGCCCGAACTCCCGGCCCCGCCCGTGCCGTTCGGCTCGAAGAGGCCGTACGCGTCGAGACCGTCCGGCACGTCCGGCACGTCCGGGAGCCCTCCGTCGGAGGTCTCCGCCGGGTCCCCGCCCGCCGCGTCCATCTCCCGGCTGACCCGCTCCTGCGAACGGCGCAGCGACGTCTCGTACTCGTATATCTCGTACGACGCCCGCCCGGCCCCGTCGCCCGTCTCGTGCCGCAGCTCCCACAGGGACAGCGTGCTGCCGTCGGAGAGCAGGAACGCGTGCCGGTAGGTGCTGCAACGCCGCGACGGGGGAGGGGCGTTGCGGTGCTGCCAGCCCTGCAACTCCACCTGGCACAGCACCGCGTCCGCCAACCGCCGCAGGGCGCGGTCGGAGATGTCGAACGGGTTCTGGGCGCGGGCCAGCAGCATCTCCAGATGCCGACCGGGCACCGCGTCCGGTGTCTCGCCCATCGTTGCGGAAACCCTTCCGGCGCGCGGCCTTCGTACGGGGGAGAAAAGCGAGCACTCACCGTAGCGCCACGAACGCGGTGCGGGGGCGGATTCCGCGGAACGCACCAGGGGGCGTGGACCCGTCGCGCGGTCTCACGACCGGCGCACGCCTGCTCAACCGCCCCATCCGGCACGGGTGAACCGTCCACCGCGGGGCATCACACTGGGGGGCCGTACGGCGCGGATGGGGGCAACGGCCGCGCTGCGACGAGGAGACGAGGCCGTGACCACACTTCGTATCGGCTACGAGTCGTACTGGATGCTGTCCGCCGCCTCCGGCCCGTACCCGCCCCTGCCACCGGACAGCGTCACCGAGGTGGACGCCGTGGTGGTCGGCGGCGGTATCACCGGCCTCTCCACCGCCTGGGAACTGGCCCGCGCGGGGCGGTCCGTGGCGGTCCTGGAGGCCGACCGGATCGCCGGGGGCGTCACCGGGCACACCGCCGGGAAGCTGTCGGCGCTGCACGGCTTCGTGTACGCGCCCATCCGCGACACCCACGGCCCCGACGCCGCCCGGCTGTACGCCCGTTCGCAGCGCGACGCCGTGGAGCACGCCGCCCGGGTCGCCGAACAGCTGGGCGTGGACTGCGAGTTGGAGCGCCGACCCGCGTACACCTTCGTCGAGTCGCCGGACCACGCCGACGAGATGCGGGACGAGGCGGACGCGGCCCGCGAGGCGGGGCTCGACGCGACGTACGTGACGGGGACGGGGCTGCCGTTCGCGGTGCACGGGGCCGTGCGGCTGCCGGACCAGGTCCAGTTCCACCCCCGCAAGTACCTCCTCGCGCTCGCCGCCGACCTGCGACGGCGCGGCGGGGTCGTGTACGAACGCACCCGCGTCGTCGGCCTCGACCAGGGCGAGCCGTGCCGGGTCACCACGGAGAACGGCGCCGTGGTGGTCGCGCGGGACGTGGTCGTGGCCACCCACTACCCGGTGTTCGACCGGGCGTTGATGTTCTCCCGCCTGTCGCCCCGCCGCGAGCTGGTGATCGCCGCGACCGTGCCGGAGTCCGCCGACCCCGGCGGCATGTACCTCACGCCGGAACGGAACACCCGCTCCGTGCACACCGCCCCGTACCCGTTCCGCCCCGGGCACCGGCTGCTCGTCGTCACCGGCGAGAAGTTCGCGCCCGGCACCGACGGCATCGGCTCGGTCAACGCGCGCTACGAACGGCTGGCCGCCTGGCTGCACGAACGCTTCCCCCAGGCCCACCTCGTGCACCGCTGGGCCACGCAGGACAACGACACCACGGACCTCGTCCCGTACATCGGCCGCTTCCATCCCGCCGCGCACCACACGTACGTCGCGGCCGGGTTCGGCGGCTGGGGCATGAGCACCGGCATCCTCGCCGGGCGGCTGCTCGCCGCGCACATCACGGACGCGCGGCTGCCCGCGTGGGCCGGGCTGTACGACCCCGTACGGCTCCATCCGCGCGAGACGCCCGCGCTGCTGCGCCGCCAGACCGACGTGGCCAAGCACTTCGTCGCGGGGCGGCTCAGCCCGTCGTACGTGGACTCGCCCGACGAGATACTGCCCGGCACCGGCGCCATCGTCCGCATCGGCGGGCGGCGCTGCGCCGTCCACCGGACCGCGGAGGGGGAGATCCGGGCGCTGTCCGCGCGCTGCACGCACCTGGGCTGCCTGGTGCGGTTCAACGACGCGGAGGGCGCGTGGGAGTGCCCGTGCCACGGCTCGCGGTTCGACGTGGACGGCTCGGTGCTCCAGGGGCCCGCCACCCGTCCGCTCGAATCGCGTGATGATCTGTCCGGGTGACGCGGGCGGCCCGCCGTCGCACGGCGGCGCGGAACGGGCGGGGGAGCGGCGCACCATGCGGGAGTCGCCGTTCCGCGGAGGTGCGCCTTGTCCCGAAACCACCGGCCGTCCCGGGCCCGGTCCCCCCGTCGCCGCCCGTCCCGCACGGAGCCGGGCCGTCCGCCCGCGGCGCCCGCCCGGCTGCGCCGCGCGGCGGTCGCCGGGGCCCTGTGCACGGCGCTGACCGGCGCCGTACTGGCCGCGGACGCCGTACCGCCGCCGCTCGCGGCGGGTACGGCGCTCGCCGCGCCGCTCGCCGCCGCCGTGCCGCGCGTCGAGGTGTTCGGCGCGCTGCCGCCGGACGCGGCCCGTCCCGCGCCGGGCCCCGGCCTGAACTTCCTGCTCGTCGGCCTGGACCGGCGGGCCGGGCTGACGCCGGAGGAGAGGAAGCGGCTGCACGTGGGCGGTGAGGCGTGCGACTGCACCGACACGATGATGCTGCTGCACGTCTCCGCCGACCGACGGCGGATCAGCGTGGTGAGCATCCCGCGCGACTCGTACGTCCCCTTCCCGCGCGACACCCCGGGCGGCGCCGCGCCGTCGGGGCTGCCCCCGGCGCTACGGGGCACCGAGCCGGGACCCGTGCCCGCCGAACGACCGGCCGCCGGGAAGATCAACGCGGCGCACCGGCTCGGCGGGCCCGCCCTCACGGTACGCACCGTGGAGCAGGCGACGGGCGTACGTGTCGACCACTACCTGGAGGCGGAGTTCGACACGTTCGTCGAGGCCGTCGACGGGCTCGGCGGCGCCACCGTGTGCACCGCCACCGCGCTGCGCGACCGGAACTCCGGCCTCGACCTGCCCGCGGGCACCCGTCTGTTGGACGGGCGCGACGCGCTCCGCTACGTCCGCGCCCGGCACGTACCGCCGCTCTCCGGTGACCTGGGTCGGATGCGCAGGCAGCAGCGGTTCGTCGCGGAACTGCTCGACACGTTCCACGAACGGGGCCTCTTCCGCGACCCGGCCGCCCTCGCCGTCACCGCCCGCTCGCTGCTGCGGACCCTCCGCGCGGACGAGGAGCTGACCACGGGCCGCCTGCTGCGGCTCGGCCGTACGCTCGGCGAACTCGACTCCGGGGACGCCGAGTTCGCCACCGTGCCGCTGGACGGCTTCGACCACCGGGTGCCGGGCTGGGGCTCCACGCTCACCTGGGACCGGCCGCGCGCGGCCCGGATGTTCGCGGCGCTGCGCGCGGACCGGCCGCTGGCCACCGACGAGGCGTACCCGGTGCCCGGCCCCGGCGTGCCCGTCGCCTGGCCGCCCGCCGACGTGCCCGTACGCGTCCACGCCGGGCCGGCCCGTTCGGCCGCCGCGGACACCCTCGAACGGGGCCTGCGCGCCAGCGGCTTCGACGTACGGGAGCGCGCCGCGGGCGCGGCCGGGGCGGGCGGGGCCGCGCCCGCGCGGACCGAGATCGTCCACGACCCGGCGCGGCAGCGGGCGGCCGAGGCGCTGGCGGCGGCTCTCCCCGGCGCGCGGCTGCGTCCGACGGCGGGTCACGGGCCGGAGTTCGAGGTACGGCCGGGGCGCGGCGCCGCCGAGGTCACCCGCGTCGTCCTCGACCGCAGCAGCGTCGAGGGCGCCCCGGCGGCCGGTGACACGCTCGACTGCGACGACGCCCCGGCGGACTGACCCGCCCCCGCGTACGGAGGGGAGGCGCACGCCTCCCCTCCGTACCGCTCACGTGTGCGCCGTCGCGCTCCACACCTGCGCGATCCGCGCCGCGAGCCGCGCGTTCCCGCGTACGGCCGCGACGTGCGCCGCCAGCGCCGCGCCTTCCGTGTGCCGTACGAGGTGGTCCAGCAGGTACGGCGTCACGGCCTGCCCGGCGACCCCGTCCCGACGGCAGGCGGCGAGCGCCTCACCGAGCACCCGGTCGTGCAGCTCCGGGTCGAGCTGCTCCTCCTCCGGCACCGGGTGGGCCACCACGAGCGCCGTGTCGGGTCCGCCGAGGCGGTCCTGCGCGCGCATCGCGGCGGCGACCTCGCGCGGGTCGCGCACGGTCCAGTCGACGGGCACGCCGGAGTCGGTGAGCCAGAAGCCGGGGAAGTTCTCCGTGCCGTAGCCGAGGACGGCCACCCCGAGGGTCTCCAGCCGCTGGAGCGTCGCGGGCACGTCGAGGATCGACTTCACCCCGGCGCACACCACGGTGATCCGGGTACGGGCGAGCAGCCGCAGGTCCGCCGACTCGTCCTGCACGTGCGTCCAGTCCCGGTGCACGCCGCCCAACCCGCCCGCGGCGAAGACCCGTACGCCCGCGCGCGCCGCGAGGAACGCCGTACCCGACACGGTCGTCGCCCCGCTGACACCGGCCGCCAGCGCGGGCGCCAGGTCCCGGCTGCCGAGCTTCCGCAGCCCCTCGTCGGTGGCGACCCGTTCCAGCTGGGCCTTGTCCAGCCCGACACAGGGGCGCCCGTCGAGCACCGCGACCGTCGCGGGGACGGCGCCCGCGTCGCGTACGGTCCGCTCCAGCTCCCGTGCCGTGTCCAGGTTCCCCGGCCGGGGCAGGCCGTGCGCGACGAGTGTCGACTCCAGTGCCACCACCGGGCGGCCGTGCTCCATCGCGTCCCGTACCTCGTCGGTCAGCGCCAGGGTCATTCCCGTCTCCGTCCGTATACCGTCGGGTCATGTGCCGAAGCATCAAGACCCTCCGTCCCCCGTACGCCGAAGCCGTAACCGAGGACGACATGCGTGCCGCCGCATTGCAGTACGTGCGGAAGGTGTCCGGCTTCCGTGAGCCCGCCGCGCACAACGCCGCGGCCTTCGAACGGGCCGTCGACCAGGTCGCGGCGGCGACCGAGGAGCTGCTGGGGACGCTCGTCGTCCGTGGCGGCTGACCGTACGTCCGCGTCCGCCCGTACGGCGGCTCAGTCGCGGTCGCGGTCGCGGTCCCGGTCGCGGCTCGGCTGCACGCGCTTGGGCTCGCCCGCGACCTTCGGGTGGTCGGGCGGGTACGGCAGGTCGCCCAGGCCCTGGTCGCGCTCGTGCCGGTCGGCCAGCTCCAGTACGGCGTCCAGACGGCACGGCTCGTCGTCCATCCCGGCGTGCACGTCGCCCTCCTCGGCGTAGCGCCGCGGCATCGTCGCCAGGTCGAAGTCCTCGGGGCGCGCGTCGTCCAGCTCCTCCCAGCGCAGCGGCGCGGAGACCTGCGCGCGGGGGTGCGGGCGCACGGAGTAGGCGCCCGCGATGGTGCGGTCGCGGGCCGTCTGGTTGTAGTCGACGAAGACGCGCTCGCCGCGCTCCTCCTTCCACCACGCGGTGGTGATCCGGTCCGGCTGCCGCGCGGACAGCTCGCGGCCGATGGCGATCGCGCACCGCCGCACCTGCGTGAACGTCCACTCCGGCACGATCGGCACGTACACGTGCAGCCCGCGCCCACCGGACGTCTTCGGCCAGCCGCGCAACCCCAACCGCTCCAGCAGCGGCCGCAGCTCGCGGGCGGCGGCCACGGCGTCGGCGTAGTCCGTGCCCGGCTGCGGGTCGAGGTCGATGCGCAGCTCGTCGGGCCGGTCGGTGTCGGCGCGGCGGACCGGCCACGGGTGGAACGTGAGGCAGCCCAGATTGGCGGCCCACACCACGGCGGCGGGCTCGGTGGGGCAGATCTCGTCGGCGTACCGCCCGCTGGGGAACGCGATACGGGCCGTCGGAATCCACTCGGGCAGGTTCCGTGGGGCGCGCTTCTGGAAGAACGACTCGCCCGTCACCCCGTCCGGGTAGCGCTCCAGCGTCGTCGGCCGGTCGCGCAGGGCGCGCAGGACGCCGTCCGCGACGGACAGGTAGTACGAGGCGACGTCCAGCTTCGTGAAGCCCCGCTCCGGGAAGTAGACCTTGTCCGGGTTGGACAGCCGTACCGTCCGCTCACCCACCGTGAGCTGCCGTGCCTCTGCCATGAGGGCACGCTAGGCGCTGCCGCCCGGCTCCGCCTCCCGGCGGGCGTACGGCGCGGGGCGGCCGCACAATCGGCCCCATGGACCTTCCGGTGATGCCGCCCCTGAAGCCGATGCTCGCGAAGGCCGCGGCGAGGATCCCGCCGGGCATGCAGTACGAGGCGAAGTGGGACGGCTTCCGCGCCCTCGTCTTCCGGGACGGTGACGAGGTGGAGCTGGGCAGCCGTACGGGCAAGCCGCTCACCCGCTACTTCCCGGAGCTGCCCCCGGCCCTGCGCGCGAACGTGCCGGAGCGGTGCGTGCTGGACGGGGAGATCGTCATCGCGCGGGACGGGCGGCTGGAGTTCGAGGCGCTGCTGGAGCGCATCCACCCCGCAGACTCCCGGGTGCGGATGCTGGCGGAGACCAGCCCGGCCGCGTTCGTCGCCTTCGACCTGCTGGCGCTGGGCGACGACGACCTGACGCGCCGGTCCACCGCCGAACGCCGGGAGGCGCTGGTGGCCGCGCTGCGCGACGCCGCGTCGCCGGTGCACGTGGCGCCCGCGACGCGGGACGTGGAGCTGGCGCGGGAGTGGTTCGGGCGGTTCGAGGGCGCGGGGCTGGACGGGGTGATCGCCAAGCCGCTGAACCTCCCGTACCGGCCGGACGAGCGCGTGATGGTGAAGGTCAAGCACGAGCGCACCGCCGAGTGCGTCGTCGCGGGCTACCGCGAGCACAAGAGCGGCCCGGTGGTCGGCTCGCTGCTGCTGGGTCTGTACGACGAGGAGGGGCTGCTCCAGCACGTGGGCGTCTGCGCGTCGTTCCCGATGCGGCGGCGGCAGGAGCTGGTGGACGAACTGGCGCCGCTGCGGCTGGAGTCCGCCGACGGCCACCCCTGGGCGCGGTGGCGGGAGGAGGAGGCGCACGAGCGGAGCCGGATGCCGGGGGCGCCGAGCCGCTGGACGGGTACGAAGGACCTGTCGTGGGTGCCGCTGCGGCCGGAGCGGGTGTGCGAGGTGGCGTACGACCACATGCAGGGCGACCGTTTCCGGCACACGACGCAGTTCCGGCGGTGGCGTCCGGACCGGGAACCGGCCTCGTGCACGTACGCGCAGCTGGAGGAGCCGGTGCGGTACGACCTGCGGGAGATGCTGGGGTAACGGGCGGGGCGGGAGCCGGTCGGGGCGGCGCGCGCGGTCCGCGTGGGCCGGGGGAATAGGTGGGCGGTGGGCACTGTTCCGGGCAAGTAGTTGAAACCTCAACCACTTGGAATCGGGTGAGCACAGTGCAGTTCGGGATCTTCACCGTCGGCGACGTCACCACCGACCCCACCACGGGCCGCGCGCCCACGGAGCACGAGCGCGTCAAGGCCATGGTGACCATCGCGCGGAAGGCCGAGGAGGTCGGCCTCGACGTGTTCGCCACCGGGGAGCACCACAACCCGCCCTTCGTGCCGTCCTCACCGACGACCCTGCTCGGGTACGTCGCCGCCCGGACCGAACGGCTGCTCCTCTCCACCTCCACCACGCTCATCACGACGAACGACCCGGTGAAGATCGCGGAGGACTTCGCGATGCTCCAGCACCTCGCCGACGGCCGCGTCGACCTGATGCTGGGCCGCGGCAACACCGGCCCCGTATACCCGTGGTTCGGGAAGGACATCCGCCAGGGCATCCCGCTCGCCGTGGAGAACTACGCGCTGCTGCACCGCCTGTGGCGCGAGGAGTCCGTGGACTGGGCGGGCCGCTTTCGCACCCCGCTCCAGGGGTTCACCGCCACGCCCCGCCCGCTGGACGGCGCCCCGCCGTTCGTCTGGCACGGCTCCATCCGCAGCCCGGAGATCGCGGAGCAGGCCGCGTACTACGGCGACGGCTTCTTCGCGAACAACATCTTCTGGCCCCGCGACCACTTCGTCCGCCTCATCCGGCTCTACCGCGACCGCTACGCGCACTACGGCCACGGCGACCCGGAACAGGCCGTCGTCGGGCTCGGCGGACAGGTGTTCATGCGGCGCAACTCCCAGGACGCCGTACGGGAGTTCCGGCCGTACTTCGACAACGCGCCGGTGTACGGGCACGGGCCGTCCCTGGAGGAGTTCACCGAGCAGACGCCGCTCACCGTCGGCAGCCCGCAGGAGGTCATCGAGAAGACGCTCACCTTCCGCGAGTCCTTCGGGGACTACCAGCGGCAGCTGTTCCTCATGGACCACGCGGGGCTGCCGCTGAAGACCGTGCTGGAGCAGTTGGACCTCCTCGGCGAGGAGGTCGTGCCGGTGCTGCGCCGCGAGTTCGCCGCCGGGCGGCCCGCGCACGTGCCCGACGGGCCCGTGCATGGCGCCTCGCTCCGTACCGGCGCGCGCGCCGCAGCGACCGCCGGATGAGCGCGGGGTGGCGGGCCGGAGCCCGGCCCGCCACCCCGTCCCGCAGCGGCACACCCGTATCCACCCCCGTACGCAGAAGGAGAAGCCGCCATGGCACAGCCCCTGGACCTCGTCGTCGTCACCGCCGGACTGGGCCAGCCCTCGTCCACCCGCCTGCTCGCCGACCGGCTGGCGGCGGCCACCGCCCGCCACGCGCCCGCCGAGGTGCGGACCGTCGAACTCCGCGGCCTGGCCACGGCGGTGGCGCACCACCTGCTCACCGGCTTCCCCGGCGCGGAGCTGCGCGACGCGCTGGACGCGGTCGCGGGCGCCGACGCGCTGATCGTGGTGACGCCGGTCTTCAGCGGCTCGTACAGCGGCCTGTTCAAGTCGTTCTTCGACGTGCTCGAACCCGGCGCGCTCACCGGTACGCCCGTGCTGCTCGCCGCGACCGGCGGCACGGCACGCCACTCGCTGGTCCTGGAGCACGCGCTGCGCCCGCTGTTCGCGTACCTGCGCGCGCTCACCGCGCCGACCGCCGTGTACGCCGCCACCGAGGACTGGGGCACCGGCGCCGCCGCCGGTACGGAGGCGCTCGCGGAGCGCGTCGAACGCGCCGGGCGGGAACTCGCCGGGCTCGCGGAGGCGGTACGCGGGCGTACGCGGGCTGTTACGGGGCAGGCGTACCCCGTAAGGGCGGCGGACGGGCAGGGTGGGCCCGGAGCGCCGGGCGGCGTGCCGGACGCCGGACCGGTCGACGGACTCGTGCCGTTCGAGGAGCAGCTGGCGGCGCTGCGGGCGTGACCCCCGTACGCGGGGCGCGCGCCGGGCGTACGGGACCGGCGGGTCACCCGAACGGCTTGCCCAGGGCGAGCTGCTGCGTCCGGGGCACCAAGCTGGACGAGCACGGCGGCCATTCGCAGCCGGAACCGTTACCGGAGCCAGAGGTGACACGATGCCGACGTATTCCATGGCTCAGCCCCTGTCGATCCCGGTCCCGCAGGCGTTCGAGTACCTGTCGGACCCGCGCAACATGACCGAGTGGAACTCGGGCGTCGCGGAGGTCGAGGACCGCCGCGTCGCCCCGAGGGTGGGCGCGCGCTACCGCTACCGCTTTCCAGGGCGGCACCGCTTCCACCAGATGGAGTGCTGCGCGTTCCGCTCGCCGTCCCTGCTCGCCTTCCGCAGCGAGCGGATGTGGACGCCGCTGGGCACGCAGACCGTCGCGTACACCTTCCGGGTGCGCGGGGCGTCCCGCGGCAGGAGCACGGTCGAGGTCAGCGTCGACGTACGGGTGCAGGGCGGCATGCTGCTCCTGCTTCCCGTCATCGCGCTCGGCTGGCGCCGGGACCTCCCGGTCGACCTGGGCAAGCTCCGGGACACGCTGGACCCGGACCCCGCCGAGCGGGCCGTGCAGACGGGACGCGGGTACGTGGAGCCGGTCGCGCGGCCGCTCGCGCGGACGGACCCGCCGCCGCCCACCGAGCTGCGGCCCGCCCTGTCCCGGCTGGAACCGGAGCCGGAACCGGGCGCGGGGGAGGCGGGACCGCGGGTGTTCGGGCCGGAGGCCGCCTGAGCGGTCGGCCTTCCCCGGGTGGTCGGAGTGCCGTGCGGACGGGCGCGGGCGCGGTGCCGGACGGAGGCGGCGCCGCGTGCACGGGCGGAGCAGAATGAGGTGCGCGGGTACGGCTCGCGCGCCCGCGTGCCCGCCCGCACCCGCCGCCGCACGTCTGGAGGCGTCCGCCCCGTGAACGCGCTGATCCCGCGCCCCCGTACCCGGCCCGCGCCCGGCGCCGTGCACGTGCCGGACTGGCTGACCGCCGAGGAGCAACGGCACCTGGTCCGGGCCTGCCGCGCGTGGGCGACCGGCCCCGTGCCGATCCGGCACACGCGGCTGCCGCGCGGCGGCGTGATGTCCGTGCGCACGGTGTGCCTGGGCTGGCACTGGCAGCCGTACCGCTACTCGCGCACCGCCGACGACGTCAACGGCGGCCGCGTCGCGCCTTTCCCCGACTGGCTCGGCGACCTGGGACGGCGGGCGCTGGCCGACGCGTACGGGGACCCGGGCGCGGGGGAGGCGTACGCGCCGGACACCGCGCTGGTCAACTTCTACGACGAGCGGGCCCGCATGGGCATGCACCAGGACAAGGACGAACGCGCCGACGACCCCGTCGTCTCGCTGAGCGTCGGTGACACCTGCGTCTTCCGCTTCGGCAACACCGAGAACCGCGGGAAGCCGTACACGGACGTCGAGTTGGCCTCCGGCGACCTGTTCGTCTTCGGCGGCCCCTCCCGGTTCGCGTACCACGGCGTACCCAGGACCCTGCCGGGCACGGGCGACCCGGCGACCGGGCTGGCCGCCGGACGGCTGAACGTCACGCTGCGCGTCACCGGCCTCGGCTGACCCGGCCTCCCGGCAACCGGCCCACGACACTCCTCTCTCTGCCCTGAGCTGCATAAACAGGTTTCTTGAGCCGAGGCTTGTCAAGTTTCGTGCGGATGGGCTATATACATGGGTGTAGGGCATCGCAGCACCCGGAGGCGAAGCCTCCCTCCGGTCCGGCTGCGCGAGAGAGGAGATGACCGTGATGCTCATGCGTACCGATCCGTTCCGGGACCTCGACCGACTGGCGGACCAGGTGTTCGGTACCGCCGCTCGACCCGTCGCCATGCCGATGGACGCCTACCGCTCCGGCGAGGACGTGGTGATCCATCTCGACCTGCCGGGCGTCGACCCCGGGTCCATCGACCTGGATGTGGAGCGGAACGTGCTCACCGTCCGCGCCGAGCGCCGCACACCGGTGCCCGAGAACGCGGAGCAGATCGTCGCGGAGCGCTCGTCCGGCCGCTTCAGCCGACAGGTGTTCCTCGGTGACACCCTGAGCACCGACCGCATCAGCGCCGCGTACGACGCCGGAGTGCTCACCATCCGGATTCCGGTCGCCGAGCGGGCGAAGCCCCGCAAGATCCAGATCAGCGGCGGCAGCGACACGGCCCGACAGATCAGCGGCTGAACGGCACCCCGGCCACCGGCACGGCCCCCGGCCCGCGCCCCGGTCCACCCCGCCCGGTGACCGGGGCGTGCGGCCGGCCCGGCCACCCTCCGGGGTCCGCGCGGACCCCGGATCACCACCGATCACCTGCCGCCGCCCCGGGCGGTGGCACGACAGCAGAGGGAGAAGAGCAGCAGCCATGCGGTGGAACGACCTTGTGCGACGGGTCCGAACGCTGGGGCAGTACACCACCGACGCCGAGGCGGTACGCGTCCTGCGCGCCGTACTGCCCCTGCTCGGGAGCCAGGTGCCCGGGACGGAACGGCGTGAGCTGGCGGAGCGCCTGCCACGTGAGGCCGCCGTCCTGCTGGCCGAGGGGACGGCGGCCCGTCCGCTGACGGCACGCGAGTTCGTCGAAGCCGCCGCGGAACGTCTCGGCGGCGTCGCGCCCGCGCCCGCGCGCTGGGACGTCGGCTCCGTCCTCGCCGTCCTCGGCGAGGACACCGGTGGCGGCGGCGACGACCTCGGCGACCGGCTCCTCGCCGCCCTCCCACGCGGCTACGCGCTGCTCTTCGGCCGCGCCGAACTCACCGCCGCCGCCTGACCGCACGCCCCGAGCGCGCGCCCGCCCGCGGTCAGGCCGACCGGTCCGACCGCAGGCGGGCGAACAGCTGCCGCGCCTTCCGGTCGTCCCAACGGATGGCGCTGCCCTTGCGGGTGGGGATGCCGACCCCGGAGACCGGCACGTTGACGCGCTCGCCCTTCCCGTCGGTGACGCCCTGCACCGCGCGGACCATGGAGACCAGGTCGGGCAGGCCCATGTCCTCGTCGACGACGAGGGTGTCGAGGCCCGCGCTCAGCGCCGGGTAGAGCGTCGCCGGGTTGAGCACGGTGTCCGCGGTGGCGGCCTCGTGCGCCAGGGCCGACAGGAACCTCTGCTGGTTCAGTGTGCGGCCGAGGTCGCCCTCCTTCTCCTGGTGCCGCTGCCGTACGAACGCCAGCGCCTCCGTTCCGTCGAGCTTCTGGCAGCCCGCGCGCAGGTCCGCGCCGGACTTCTCGTCCCTGATCCGCCGGTCCAGGCACATGCCGACGCCGCCCACGGAGTCGACGATGTTGACGAACCCGGCGAAGCCGATCTCCGCGTAGTGGTCGATGCGCAGGCCGGTGTTGAACTCGACGGTGCGCGCGAGGAGTTCGGGGCCGCCCGCGGCGAAGGCCGCGTTCAGCTTGTCCTTCTCCGGACCCCGGCGCTTGCCGGTGGAGGGACGTACGTACGACGGGACCGTCACCCACGAGTCGCGCGGCAGGCTCACCATCGTCGTCCCGGAGGCGCCGGTGTGCAGCAGGATCATCGAGTCCGTACGCCGTCCCACCGCGCCGCCCGTGTGCAGGTCCTTCTGCTGCTCCGGGCTCAGCCCCGCGCGGCTGTCGGAGCCGACGACCAGATACGTGGTCCCCTCGCCGGGCGGCGGCCGGTGCCCGTACGCGCCCAGGTCCACGTCGCGGTTCAGGCGCGTGTCGGCCCAGGCGTACGTGGTCAGGGGCGTCGCGAGCAGCACGGCGAGGAGCACGAGCAGCAGCGTGCGCACGGGGTGGCGGCGGCGCAGACGGCGGTAGCCGCGCCGCCGGGGCGCGGGGCGGGGCGCGCCCGGCGCGGGGTGCGGCGCGTCGTACGACGCGTCCGCGTCGTACGGGCCGTCCGCGGCGTACGACGCGGGTCCGCCGCGCGGCTGCCCGTACCCCGTGCCGTCCGGCCACCGCTGCGACGTGTCGCGCACGCCCGACTCCCCTCGTCCCGCGTTCACTTGGACACCGCCCCGGCCGTACGCCGCTCCTCGGCGGCCTCGTTGAGGTGTTGCTCGCTGGTGCCGGTGCGCAGCATCCGGTGCCACTTCAGCCGGGTGCCGAGCAGCGCGGTGATCACGGACTGGATGACGACCAGGTAGAGCAACTGCCGGTAGACGAACAGCTGGAGCGGCAGCGTCCACAGCTCCCGCATCCGTTCCCCGTCCAGCCGCAGCGCGTACGCGGCGGTCAGCAGCTGCACGCCGAGGAAGCCGAGCCAGACCAGCAGCGCCTCGGTCGCGTCGCGGAAGAACACGCCGTACAGCGCGAACACGTCCACCACCGGGGCGATCAGCGGCAGCAGCACCTGGAACAGCGCCAGGTACGTCAGCCCGCGCCGCCCGAAGCGGCCCGCCGTGCCCATCTCCAGCAGCGCCCCGCGGTGCTTCCACATCGACTGGAGCGTGCCGTAGCACCAGCGGTAGCGCTGCCGCCACAACTGGCGGAGCGTGCTGGGCACTTCGGTCCAGGCGACGGCCGACTCCTCGTACACCACGCGCCAACCCGCCCGCCACAGCGCCATCGTCAGGTCGGTGTCCTCGGCGAGGGTGTCGTCGCTGACACCCCCGACGCCGAGCAGCGCGTCCCGCCGGAACGCGCCGATCGCGCCCGGCACCGTCGGCATGCACTCCAGCACCTCGAACATGCGCCGGTCCAGATTGAAGCCGATCACGTACTCCAGGTGCTGCCAACGCCCCAGCAGGCTCCGCCGGTTGCCGACCTTGGTGTTGCCGCTGACGGCCCCGACGCCGGGGCTGGCCAGCGGCTGCACGAGGCGGTAGAGGGCGTCGGGCTCGAAGACCGTGTCCGCGTCGACCATGACCACGAGGTGGTGACGGGCGTGCCGCAGCGCGGTGTCCAGCGCGCGCGGCTTGCCGCTGTTGGGCTGCCGTACGAGCGTCACGCGCGGGTCGTCGATCGCCTCGACGAGCGCCGCCGTACGGTCCGTCGACCCGTCGTCGACCACCACGACCTGGAGCCGGGGGTAGCGGGAGGCCAGGAGGGAGCGCACGGTGGCGACGATGCCCGCCTCCTCGTTGTGCGCGGGCACGAGTACCGACACCGGTTCGGTGACCTCGCGCTGCGGGGTCGCGCCGGAGCGGGTCCGGTCCACGCGGCGCACGTGCGCGCGGGCGTACGCGGCGAGCAGCACCAGGCGCAGGACGCCCAGCACACCGGCCGCCCCGAGCACCCAGGCCATGCCGCGCGTGAACGCGTGGCCGAGCGTCTGGGACCACAGCAGGCCCTCGCCCTTGACCCGCTCGGTGACCGTCGCCGGGGAGGTGAGGGTCGGGCGGCCCAGGCCGTCGGTGACGGTGGTGAACTTGTCGACCCGTGGATTCCCCAGCAGCGCCCGCGCCTCCCCGTAGCCGAGCGCCGTGTGGCTGTACTGCCGTACGACGCCCTCGGACGGTCTGCGCGACTTGTGGTCGGCGGCGACCAGCAGATAGCCCTGCGCGGCGGCCTGTTCGGCGGCCCGCCACTCCGCGCCGCACAGCGTGTCCGGGGTGCTGGTGTGCGGCAGCCGCAGCAGCCGGGTGTGCACGCCCGCGGCGCCCGCCAGGGCGGTCTGCGTCAGCGACAGCTCCAGCCGGGACCGTACGGCGGAGGCCGTGCCGAGGTCGCCGCCGGTGTACGTGTACGAGCCGATCTCGTGCCCCTCGGCCCTGATCCTGCGGACGATCTCCGGGTAGCGCGCGGCCCGCGACCCGTACAGCAGGAACGTCCCGCGCGCGTCGTGCGCGCGCAGCAGGTCCAGCAGGCGCGGCGTCCACACCGGGTCGGGGCCGCCGTTGAACGTGAGCGCGACCGTACGCGGCGGCATGCCCGCCGTCTGGATGCGGTCGCCGGAGATCCGCAGCACCGGGCCGCCGTGGTCCGCCGCCCGGGGGATGGGCTCGGTGCACGGGCGCTTCGCGCGCGCGGCGTCCACCTCGTGGGTGGTCCACCCCTCGAACAACAACGCGGTGGTGACCACGGGCAGGACGAGGAACAGCAGGAGCCAGTGCCCGCGGGGCGGCGGCCGGAGAGCGTGCCGGGGGCTCACCGTTCGCCTTGCGGCGCGGTGGGCGCGGCCGGTGCGGCGGACGGGCCGGTCGGGGCGCCCGTACGCGCCGGGGCGGACGCGTCGGGGCCGGGCCGCCGGTGGCCCTCGGGCGGCGGGTCGCCCCGCTGGTGATCGGTGCGGTCACCGCGGTCACCGCGCGGGGCGCGCCCGTCACCGCCGCCGTGCCCGACCTGGGTGTCGTGCCGGGCGTCACCGGTCCGCAGCGGCTCGGTGATCCGCGGCGGCGTCCGGTCGGCGGGCTGCTGGAGCGCGTGCAGGACGAGGGTGAGGAACACCAGGTAGCCGGCGCACGCGCAGCCGAGGACCGCGGCGAACGAACGGAGGAGCCGTCTGCGGCGCCCCGAACGCTCGATGAAGATCGGGTGGTCGCGGCCGAGCCGCTCGCGCGCGCTCACGCCGCGCACGGTGCGACGGCGGTGTCCCCCCTGCCGGGCCCGATACTTCGCGGGCGGCTTCCACGGGCGGCGCCACGGGCGCGTACGGGGAGGTCTATCGGGAACGGAGTCGCGCTGAACACGGGTGCTCCTGTGGGGGGAGACTGTGGGGGAGGTGGCGCACTGTGCTGGGGTGGGGCGGGGTCGGCGCGGGGTGGGGCCCTCGCCGGGGGACGTGGGGTTTCTGTGAGACGGGGGTATCGCAGAGCGACGATACGGCGCAAGTCTGACGTGATGTGATCGTTTCTGGTTCCCAGCTGTCGTCTCCAGCTCGAACTGGCCGTTCTGCACTGCGGTGTCACGTCTTCCGCCCGGCGGCACCCCGGTGTCTTCACACCCCGCCGCCGTGCCGCATGTCACACCCCCACCGCGCCCCCGGCGGCTACCGCTGCGGGGAGAACTCGACGACGGTCCGGTACCGCGCGCGGCCGTTGCGTACGTGGTCGAGTGCCTGGTCCAGCCGGTCGGCCGGGAACACCTCGACCTGGGCCCGCACGTCGTGCAGGGCGGCGAAGTCGAGCAGGCGCCCGGTGACGCCGGGGGGCCCGACGACGGCCGAGACGAGCGACTTCTCCGCCGGGAGGACGCTCATGGGGCCGATGCTGAACGGGCCCGCCGGGACGCCGACGACGCACAGCTTCCCGCGCGGGCGGAGGGCGCCGAAGTAGTCGTCCCAGGGCAGGTCCGCCCCGACCGTGTCGAGGACGAAGTCGAACCGCTCGCGCGCCCGTGGCACGTCACGGGAGGCGAGGAAGTCGTGCGCGCCGAAGCGGCGCGCGTCGTCCGCCTTGTCCGCGCTGGTCGAGACGGCCGTGACATGGCAGCCCCAGGCCGCGAGGAGTTGGAGCGCGAGGTGCCCCAGGCCGCCGACCCCGACGACCGCGACCCGGTCGGTGGGGCGGACGCCGTGCTGGACGATCGCGTTGAAGACGGTCGTGCCCGCGCACAGCAGCGGAGCCGCCTCGGCCGAGGCCAGCGCGTCCGGTATGACGGGCACGTGCCGCCAGTCGCTCGCCCGTACGCTGCTGGCGAAGGTGCCTCCCGTGCCGCGCAGGACGACGTCGTCACGCTCCGGGCACAGGTGCTGCGCCTCGGCCGCGCACCACTCGCACCGGAAGCACGAGCCGGCGATCGCGCCGACACCGACGCGCGCGCCGACCGGCAACCGCTCCGGGTCGACGGCGGACCCGACGGCCGCGACGGTGCCGACGGCCTCGTGGCCCGCGACCACGGGGAAGCGCGCCAGGCCGTAGTGGTCGTCGACCATGCCGAGGTCGGTCTGGCAGATCCCGCTGTGGGTGACGGCGACGTCGACCTCCAACGGGCCGAGCGGAGGCGGTTCGTACGTGTGCACCCGCGAGGGTCCGGCGGGGGCGTCGACGGCGTGGGCACGGACGGTCATGGTGGGTCCTCTCGACCGGTGTCGGACGGGCTGGGGCTGGCGCCGTGCGGGCGCGGGGCCCGGGAACGGCTTCGAGGGGCGGCGGAAGGCCCGGCGGTACGGGTGGGGCGCGGCCCGGCTCGTCACCCGGGGAGGTCAGCCGGGGTGCCCCCGGGTGACGAGCCGGGCCGCGACGTCCAGGGCCGCGCGCTGCTCCGCGGCGGTGCTGTCGGAGGAGGCGACCGCGGACGCCATCAGGTAGAGGTGCTCGGCCAGTTGCTCGGCCGAGAGGCCCGCGTCCTGCCAGAGTGCGGCGACTCCGGTGCGTCTCAACAGGTCCGCCACGGCGGCGGTCACGTCGTCGTGGAGCCCTTCCAGCAGCGGGCCGCCGAGGGTGGTGGCGGTCCGGAGCAGCTCGGCCAGGGTGCTGCTGCTCGCGCCCGCCGCTTCGCCGTTCAGCGCCGACACCGCGTCGGCCAGCCGCCGCTCCAGGGCGGTGTCCTCGCGGGCGAGCGCGGCGAGCGCGGCGGCGCGCACCCGCTCGACCATGCGCTCCAGGACGGCGTGGAACAGCGCCTGCTTGGTGGGGAAGTGCAGGTAGAGACCCTGGCGCGAGAGGCCCGCGGCGCGGGCGGCCTCGTCCATGGAGGTCTTGCGGTATCCGAAGCGCAGGAACACCTTCGTCGCCGCGTCCAGGATCGCCCGTTCCCGGTGCGGGGTGGCGGTGCCGCTCTCCCCGTGTGCGCCGGACTCCATCGCTCGCTCCTTCTCTCGGCCGCGCGGAACGTCGTGGACGAGCTTGACGCGATGTGCCGACTCTGTCAAGTATGTCCAGGGGTGCTCGACGGCGACCCCCGGACGCACCCGTGCCCCGGTCCGCGTGTACGCGGCCGGGGCACGTGGGCGGGGCGTGTCGCGGGTCAGTCGCCGGAGTCGTCGTCCCGGGCGGCGCCGACCAGCTCGTCGAGCACGTCCTCCATGGTGACGAAGCCGAGGACCGTGCCCTTGGCGCCCGTGACGGCCGCGAGATGCGTACCGGCGGCCCGCATCGCCGTCATCGTGTCGTCCAGCGGGGTGTCCAGGGCGACCTGGATGACCGGGTGCAGGGTGGCGCGCGGGAAGGGCCGGGTGCGCTCGGGGGCGCCGAGGGCGTCCTTGATGTGCAGGTAGCCGAGGATGGACTCGCCGGGCCCGGTGACCGGGAACCGCGAGAACCCGCTCTCCGCCGCCGCCCGTTCCAGCGTCCGCGGCGTCGTGTCGTGCCCCACGGTCACCGTCCGGCTCAGCGGTACCATCACGTCGCCGATCGGGCGGGTGCCCAACTCCAGCGCGTCCCGCAGACGTTCGCCGTCGTCCGGCGCCAGCAGGCCCGCCTTGCTGGAGTCCGCGACGAGACGGGCGAGTTCGTCGTCCGTGAAGACGGACTCCACCTCGTTCTTCGGCTCCACCCGCAGCAGCCGCAGCAGCGCGTTGGCGAACGCGTTGATGCCGAAGACGAACGGCCGCAGCGTCCGCGTCAGCGCCACCAGCGGCGGCCCCAGCAGCAGCGCCGTGGGCGCGGGCGCGGCCAGCGCGATGTTCTTCGGGATCATCTCCCCGACCAGCATGTGCGTGTACGTCGCCAGGGTGAGCGCGACGACGAACGCGATCGGGTGGATCAGCCCCTCCGGCACCCCCACGGCGTGGAACGGCGGCTCCAGCAGGTGCGCGATGGCCGGTTCCGCGACGGCGCCCAGCACCAGCGACGAGACGGTGATGCCCAGCTGCGCCGTCGCCATCACCGCCGACAGGTGCTGCACGCCCCAGAGGGTGGTCCGCGCCCGCCGGTTGCCCTTGAGCGCCGCGGGCTCGATCTGGCTGCGCCGTACGGAGATCAGGGCGAACTCGGCGCCGACGAAGAACGCGTTGGTCAGCAGCGTGAACGCGCCGATCAGAAGCTGGATCGCGGTCATCGGGCGTCCTCGCTCGTGTCGTGCGCGGCGGCCTCGGGCTTCGCCGCCGGGGCGGGAGCCGTGATGGAGACGCGGTCCGCGCGGTGGTGGTGGACGTCGAGGACGGTCAGCCGCCAGCCGTCCACGTCGGCCGTGTCACCGTCCGCCGGGATGCGTTCGAGGCGGGTGGCGACGAGCCCGGCCAGCGTCTCGTACGGGCCGTCGGGCACGGTGAAGCCGATCGACTCCTCCAGCTGGTCCAGCCGGATGCCGCCGTCGGCCTCCCACACCGGCCGGTCGCCCTCGGGCGGCGCCGCCAGCAGGTCGGGGGCCTCGCTGGGGTCGTGCTCGTCGCGTACGTCCCCGATGACCTCCTCGACGATGTCCTCGGCCGTGACGACACCCGCGGTGCCGCCGTACTCGTCGATGACCACGGCCATCGTGCGCGCCCTGCGCAGCCGGCCGAGGAGCCGGTCGACGGGCCGGGAGTGCGGCACCAGCAGCGGTTCGCGCATCAGGCCGGTGACGGGGGTGCCGTCCCGCGCGTCCTCGTCGAGCGCCAGGACGTCCCGGATGTGCACGGTGCCGACGACCTCGTCCAGGCTGTCGCGGTAGACGGGGAAGCTGGACAGGCCGGTCGCCAACGTCAGATCGGCCGCGTCCCCGGCCGTCGCGTGCACCTCCAGGGCCTGTACGTGGACCCGGGGCGTCATCACGTTCTCCGCGGTCAGCTCGCCCAGGTGCAGGGTGCGGACGAACAGCTCGGCCGAGTCGGCCTCGATCGCCCCCTCACGGGCGGAGTGCCGGACCAGCGCGACGAGTTCCTCCGGCGTACGGGCCGGGGACAGCTCCTCCTGCGGCTCCAGGCCGAAGCGGCGCAGGAGCTTGTTCGCGGTGTCGTTGAGGTGCCGGATCAGCGGCCCGAAGGCGGCGGTGAAGCCGCGCTGCGGGCCCGCCACGACCTTCGCGACGGCCAGCGGCCGGGAGATCGCCCAGTTCTTCGGGACCAGTTCACCGACGACCATCAGCACGACGGTGGAGACCGTCACGCCCAGCAGGGTGGCGGCCGTCGAGACGCCGCCGGGGGGCAGCCCGGCGGCTTCGAGCGGGCCGCGCAGCAGGGCGGCCACGGACGGTTCGGCGAGCATGCCGATCACCAGCGACGTGACGGTGATGCCCAGTTGCGCGCCGGAGAGCTGGAACGTGAGGCGCTTGACGGCCTTCAGCGCGCTCTCGGCGCCGCGTTCACCGGCGGCGGCGGAGCGTTCCAGCTCGCTCCGTTCGACGGTGGTGAGGGAGAACTCGGCCGCGACGAACACCGCGCAGGCCAGGGTGAGGGCGAAGGCGAGGGCCAGCAGCAGGAGTTCGGTCACCGTGCCACCCCCGGTTCCGCGCTGGTGTCCTGCTGGCGGGGTGTGGCACGACAGGTACTGGGAGGTTCACCCATTGCGGGTCCGCTGCTCCTTCTTGGTTCGGTCGGGCTCGGCTCGTCGGGTCCCGGCCCGGTCGGGCCTTCGATGGCGCCGGCAGCTCGTTCGGCGGGACCGGGACCGGCGTCGGCGCGCTTTTCGGCCGTTCTCCCGGGCCCGGCCGGAAAGCCGCTGCCGGGGTGAACTCCGAGCCTATGCTTCTACACGCCTGTAGAAAAGGCGAGGAATCACACAGACGCGAGGGAGTGGACGCCACGATGGTGTTCAAACGGTTGCTGGGTTCGCTGGGAGTGGGCGCGCCCAAGGTGGACACGGTGCTCGAACCGGGCGCGGTGCTGCCCGGCGGCGACCTCACCGGGCAGGTCCATCTGGAGGGCGGCGGCGCGGACTTCGCGATCGAGCAGATCACCCTGGAGCTGGTGGCCAGGGTCGAGATCGAGCACGACGAGGGCGAGTCCGACGGGGTGGCGGTTTTCGGCCGGTTCTCCGTCGGCGGCGGCTTCCGGCTGGGCGAGGGGGAGCGGCGCAGCGTGCCGTTCAGCCTGACCCTGCCCTGGGAGACGCCGGTCACCCAGCTGCACGGCCAGGACCTCGGCATCGTCCTCGGTGTGCGCACCGAGGTCGCCGTGGCGGGCGCCAAGGACAAGGGCGACCTGGACCCGCTCGCCGTACGGCCGCTGCCCGCGCAGGAGGCGGTCCTGGAGGCGCTCGGGCAGCTCGGGTTCGGCTTCAGGTCGGCCGACCTGGAGTACGGGCACATCCGCGGCACCGGCCAGCAGCTGCCCTTCTACCAGGAGGTCGAGCTGACCCCGGCCGCGCGGTACACGCACGAGGTGAACGAGATCGAGGTGACCTTCCTGGCCGGCCCCCACGAGATGGAGATCGTCCTGGAGGCCGACAAGCGCGGCGGCGCGTTCTCGCCAGGCCGCGACGTCCTCACCCGCTTCACGGTCCGCCACGACGAGGTCGCGGGCACCGACTGGAACGCCCGGGTCGAGGGCTGGCTGGGGAGCCTGGTGGAGAACCGGGCGGCGTACGGGTCGCAGGGCTCGTACGGGCACGGGCCCTACGGACAGGGCGGGTACGGGCACGACTCCGGGGCGCACCACGGCGGGCACCACGGTGACGGGCACCGCTCGGGGCCCGGCATGGGCACGGTCGTGGCGGCCGGTGCGGCGGGGCTCGCCGTCGGTGTCGTCGGCGGCATGGTCGCGGCCGAGGTCGTCGACGAGATCGGTGACGCCATGGAGGGCGACGAGGAGGACGAGGGCTGAGCCCACCCGCCGCGCCCCACCCCGTACGCCCGGTACGCGCCGGTCCACCACGGTTCGCCGCCCCCGGCGGGAACTCCCCGCCCCCGCCCGCCGACTACTGGAGCGGCCGGGCGGGGTCCGCCCGCCGGCCGCTGGGCCGTGGGAAGGGACGACATGCGTGCTCGTGTGCGGGGAGGCGCGGCGGGCGCCGCGCTGATCGGCCTGCTGGCCGCGGGCTGCGGCGGCGGGGGAGGGGACGCGCCGCCCGACGGCACCGGGACCGCCTCCGGCGGCTTCCCGGTGACCGTCGGCGGCTGCGCGGGCGCGGTCACGACGTTCGCGGCGCCAGCCCGGCGGATCGTCACCGACGACGCGGCGAGCCTGGAGCTGCTGCTCCGGCTCGGCGCCGGGGACCGGGTGATCGGCACCGGCTTCCCGGCGGGCACCCGCGCGCTGACGGGCGCCCTGGGGGAGGCGGCGCGGCGGGTCGAGGTGCTGTCCGAGGGCGGGATACCCAAGGAGCGGCTGCTCGCGTCCGGCGCCGACCTGCACGTGTCGACGTTCGGCCCGCCGGAGGGCGCCGGTTCGGGTGGTGGCGGTGGTGACGTGCCGACCGCGGCGGAGTTCGAGGCGGTCGGCATCCAGCGCGTACAGCTCCGCTCCACCGCCTGCCCCGAGGACGCCGACGGCGCCGACGGGCCGGTCACCGACCTGTCGGCCGTCGAGGCGGACGTCACCGCCCTCGGCGCGGTCACCGGCACCTCCGCGCGGGCGCGCCAACTGGTCGCCGGGATGCGGGCCGAGGTCGCCGCCGCGCGGAAGGTCGTCGCGGCCTCGGGGCGCGCGCGGCCCACGTACTTCTTCTTCGACTACGACGCCGGGACCCGGCAACCCGTCGCCGTCTGCAACCGCCAGGTCGCCCACGCCGTGATCACGCTGGCGGGCGCCCGCAACCTCTTCGCCGGGTGCGACGGCACCCACGAACGGGTCGGCTGGGAGGACGTGATCGCCGGGGACCCGGAGTGGATACAGCTCGGCGTACGGCACCGGGGCGGCGCGGCCGCCGACCGCGAGGCGTTCGACGAGGCCGAGCGGTGGCTCCGGACGAACCCCGCGACCCGCGGGCTGGCGGCCGTCGAGGAACGCCGCTTCGTCCGTGTCGGCTCCGAGGCGACCACCATCGCCGGGGTCGGGAACGCGCACACCGTCCGCAGGATCGCGGAGATCCTGCACGGGGACGGCGGCCGGGGCGCGAACGGGGGCGGACGGCCGTGACCGCGTACGCGCCGCGCCGGGCACGGGACGTACGGGCCGGGGACGTACGGGAACGGTCCCCGCGCGACGGCCGGGTGCTGCCCGTCGGCCCCCTCGCCGCCGTACTGGCCGTCGCGCTGCTGGCCGCGCTCACCGCCGCCGTCGCCCGCGGCTCCACGTCCGTCCCGCCCGCCGAGGTGTGGGGCGTGGTGTGGCGCCGGTTGTCGGCGCGGCCGCAGGCGGGTACGGACGACCTCGTCGTCTGGCAACTCCGCGTCCCGCGTGCCCTGTTGGCCGCGCTGGTCGGCGCGGGGCTCGGCCTCGCGGGGGCCGCCGTGCAGGCCCTGGTGCGCAACCCGCTGGCCGACCCGCACCTGTTGGGGGTCTCCAGCGGCGCGTCGCTGGGCGCCGTCGCCGCGCTCGTGCTCGGCGCCGGGGCGGGCGACGCCTTGGGCGTCGGCCTGTCCGGCGCGGCGTTCGCGGGGGCGCTGGCGACGTTCGCGCTGGTGTGGGCCGTGGCCGTACGCGGCGGGGGGCTCGCGCCGCTGCGGCTGGTGCTGGCGGGGGTGGCGATCGGCCAGTTCCTCGCCGGGCTCACCAGCTACCTGGTGCTCCAGGCCGGGGACGAGCAACGCACGCAGAGCGTCCTGTTCTGGCTCCTCGGCAGCCTGGGCGGCGCCAACTGGCAGCAGTTGACGCTGCCCGCGCTGGCCGTCCCGGCGGCCGGGCTGTGGCTCCAGGCCCGCGCCCGCGCGCTCAACGCGCTGCTGATGGGCGACGAGACGGCGGCCGGGCTCGGCGTCGACGCGACCCGGCTGCGGCGCGAACTGTTCACCGCGACCAGCGTGTTGACCGGCGTCCTGGTCGCGGTCTCCGGCGCCGTCGCCTTCGTCGCGCTGATGGTGCCGCACGCCTGCCGCCTGGCCGTCGGCGGCGACCACCGGCGGCTGCTGCCGGTCGCGGCGCTGTCCGGCGCGCTGCTGCTGGTCGTCGTGGACCTGGTGTGCCGTACGGCGATGGACACGCGCGAGCTGCCCCTCGGCGTGGTGACCTCGCTGCTCGGGGCCCCGACCCTGCTGTGGCTGCTGGACCGGCGTACGGGGAGCGGGAGGTGAGGATCGACGTCGAGGACCTGCGGGTCGCGTACGCGGGCCGTACGGTGCTCGCGGGCGTACGCGTCGTCGCGGAGGACGGCGAGATCGCGGGCGTCGTCGGGCCCAACGGCAGCGGCAAGTCCACGCTCCTGCGCACCGTCTACCGCCATCTGCGGCCCACCGCGGGCCGTGTCCTCCTCGACGGCGCCGACCTGCGGGCGCTGTCCGCGAGCCGCGCCGCCCGGCACGTGGCCGCGCTGCCGCAGGAACGGGGCGGCGACTTCGAGTTGACCGTGCGCGAGATCGTCGCCATGGGCCGTACGCCGTACAAGCGGGCCTTCGCCGGTGACGACGACACCGACCTGTCGGCCGTCGAACGGGCCCTGGCCGACACCGGGTTGGCCGCGCACGCCGGACGCCGTTACACCCACCTCTCCGGCGGGGAACGTCAACGGGCGCTGCTGGCGAGGGCGTTCGCCCAGGACCCCGACGTACTGGTGCTGGACGAGCCGACCAACCACCTCGACGTACGCCATCAGACGGAGCTGCTCACGCTGCTGCGCGTCCGGCGCCGTACGACGCTGGTCTCGCTGCACGACCTGAACGCGGCCGCCGCCGTCTGCGACCGGCTGCACGTCCTGCACGGCGGCGCCGTCGTCGCGTCCGGGCCGCCCCGCGAGGTGCTCACGCCCGCGCTGCTGTCCCGGGTGTTCGGCGTCCGGGTGGCCGTGACCGACCACCCCCTCACCGGGGACCCGCTGATCGCCTTCGACCACCGGGCCCCGGCGGGCGGGTGACCGCGCGCCGAGCCGCGCGCGGGGCACCGCCTACACGCCGTCCCGGGGGATGGACCAGTCCCAGTTCCGGGACCGTACGCGCCGCGACCCCTCGTACGCGTCGAGCGTCGCGTGCAGGTGGAAGTGGGTCGTGTCGGACGTCAGCGTCGTACGGGTCGTCGTCCGCGCGTCCCAGTCGCCGCGCGTGAACCCCATGTCCCAGCGGATCTCCCCGGCCACCGAACCGAAGTCGTCGCCGCACCAGGTGTAGCGCTCGTGCGCGCGGCGGGTGAGCGTCAGGTCGATGTCGTCCAGACGCGTCTCGCCGAGGTCCTTGACGACCTCCAGCGCCGACCCGTAGTCGACCAGGTCGCGGGAGACCGTCCACCGCTCCTCACCCGGGCTCACCTGGCGGCTCGGCAGTGGCGGCGCGCCCTCCGGCTCCCCGAAGTGGGGCGTCGGCAGCACGTCGGGCGCGCTGAGCGGGCGGACCGGCAGCTCCAGCGCGCTCTCCTCCGGGTGCACGGTCATCAGCACCGGTTCGGGCGGCGGCCAGGCCAGCGGCCAGTACGAGGTGGAGACCGCGACGCGCAGCCGGTGCCCGGCGGGGAAGGCGTGGGCGACGCCGTTCAGCCGTACGGCCACCGGGAAACGTTCGCCGGGGACCAGGGGTTCGGGCTCGGCGTGCCCGTTCCGGTGCGTGAGGTTGAGCAGCCCGTACGTCACCCGCGTCGCGCGCCCGTCCGGTGCCACGTCGGAGAGGCGCACGGCGATCATCGCGACCGGCCGGTCCACCTCCAGCGTCGCGTGCAGCACCGGGCCGCCGAGGATCTCGCGGCGCTCGTCCAGCGGCCCGGTCTCGAAGACCAGCGAACCGCCGTCCTCCTCCCGCTGGTCGTACGGCAGGTCGGGCGGCGCGTTGTACGAGCACCACTTCCCGGCGAACTGCCCCACCGACAGCGGCGACGACACGCTCAGCGGCGGCGAGGACGGCCGCTCGTCCGGTGCCCCGATCCGGTGGTCGCCCAGCGGGTGCCGGACGCGTTCGACGTGCGGCGACGGCCAGGACGGTTCGCCGACCCAGCGGCCGGGGCGCTCGTCGTACGCGGTGGACGGCGGCATGCTCTCCTGCATCCAGGTGGCCAGCATCGGACCGTCCATCGCGCCGTTGTCCTCGCCCTTGAGCCAGTGGTCCCACCAGCGCACCAGCTCCTGGAGGAAGCCGATCGCGGGGCCGGGCTGCCCCAGGTGCGGGTACTTGTGCGACCAGGGGCCGATCAGTCCCCGCCGGGGCACGTCGAGGTGTTCCAGCAGCCGGAACACGGCGTTGGAGTAGCCGTCGGCCCAGCCGCTGACCGCGAGCACCGGGCAGGCGATGTCCGAGTAGTCCTCGCACACGGAGCCGTGCCGCCAGTAGTCGTCGCGCCGCTGGTGCGTCAGCCAGTCGGCCAGCCACGGGCCCATCCCGTCCAGCCGCTCGTACCACGTCTCCCGCCAACGGGGGCCCACCACCTGCGGGTCGGGCGGGCACGACACGTACGCGAACATGGTCGACGCCCACGACAGGTTGTCGCTGAGCAGGCAGCCGCCCATGTAGTGCACGTCGTCCGCGTACCGGTCGTCGCTGAAGCTCAGCGCCGCGACCGCGCCGAGGCCGGGCGGGCGGCGGGCGGCGAGCTGGAGGGCGTTGAAGCCGCCCCAGGAGATGCCCATCATGCCGGTGCGGCCGTCGCACCAGGGCTGCTCGGTCATCCACCGCAGGACGTCCTCGCCGTCGCGGAACTCCTGCTCCAGGTACTCGCCGGCGAGCAGCCCGTCGGAGTCCCCGCTGCCGCGCAGGTCGACGCGGACGCAGGCGTAGCCGTGCCCGGCGACGTACGGGTGGTTGACCGAGTCGCGGACGGCCGTCAGGTCCCGTTTGCGGTACGGGATGAACTCCAGGATCGCCGGTACCGGATCGGTGTCCGACGCCACCGGCCGCCAGATCCGCCCCGCGAGACGGGTGCCGTCCCGGGTCGGGATCCAGACGTGCTCGTCCTCCTGGACGGCCTGCGGTACGGCGCTGACCTCCCTCATTCCGGGGCCTCCTCCTCGTGCTGTGCGTGTCGCTGTACGTGTGCTCGTGCGTACGCGTCGTCCGTGCCGCCTGCCCGCGCGGGCGGCGGGCTATTCGTCGAACGTGAACGGCAGCAGCTCCACGCAGCGCTCGTACTTCTCCGTCAGCTCCGCTTCGCTGTCCGCGCCGAGGTAGAGCGCCGCCAACTCGTAGCTGTAGCTGTCCTGGAGCGGCAGTTCGGACAGCCGCCTGCCCTCCTCGGCGTTGAGGTCGACGAGCGTGTCGGGCAGCTCGCCCGCGACCCGGTCGAGGTCGCGCTGCCCCGGTACGCTCCGCACGTACCCGTCGGAGAAGCGCCGCAGGAACCACTTGGCGCCGTACGCGTACGCGCCCTCCCGGTACGGGAGCCGCGGGGCGCGGCCGAGGGCGAGGCTGATCAGGCACTCGTGGTTCGGCACGCCGTCGACGTACTCGAAGAGCGGCGCGTGCGACTGGGACAGCCGCGGGTTGACCTCGACGACGTCGATCCGGTCGCGGTCCTCGTCCCAGAAGAACTCGATGTTGAACGTCGAGTGGTCCAGGCCCAGTTGGCGGATCACGCGGCACGACACGTCCGTCAGCCGCGCGGTCACCGCGTCCGGTACGGAGGACGGGTACTGGTAGCGCAGGAAGCTCGACGTCTCCGGGTAGAGGACGGAGTCGACCACCCCGTAGACGTGGGGCTCGCCGTCGTGGACGTAGCCCTCGACCGTGAGCTGGCGGCCGGAGATCTCCTCCTCGACCAGGCACGCGCCCTGCGCGCCCGCCTCCGCGACGTCCGGCGGCAGGTCCACGAGCGACAGCACCTCGTCGAACGCCGCGCCGATCCGGCCGACGCCCTCCCGTATCCGGTCCACGGCGTCGGCGAACTGCTCCGCGTCCGCGACCCGGAACGCCAGCTCCGACGAGAACGCCTTGACCGGCTTCACCCACAGCGGGTAGCTCAACTCGGGCGGCAGCTTCGGGTCGTCCAGGTCCACGAGGCCGAAGCGCGGGTGCGCGTCGCTCACCTTCCGCTGCTCCAGCCGACTCCAGTACTTGTCCTCGCACTTCACGACCGACTCCAGCGACGGCGACGGCAGGCCGTGGCGCGCGCAGAGGATCGGCACCATCGAGCTGACCGGGAAGTCCCAGTAGCCCACGAGGGCGTCGACGGTCCCGCCGAACGCCGCCAGCCGTTCCTCCGCCAGGTCCAACAGCGCCCGCAGCGAGACCTGTTCGTCCTGCGCCAGCTCCTCCTGGCTGAGCAGTTCGTGGAACCGGACGTCGCTCAGGTGGGGCAGGTCCCGGAGCAGCTCGCGGTTGCGCGCGTCGAGGCCCAGGACGAAGACGTTCTTCGGTTCACCGTTCGTTCGGTCGGCGGGGTGGTCGCCGGGTTGATCGCTCGGTTGATCCTTCATGCGGCGCGGGGTACCCACGTGCGGCCGTGCCATGTCGGCCCCCGCCGCGGCCGTTCCCCGGGGATTCCCTCCCGTCGGCCCGTACGCGCCCGCTTGGGCGCCGCCGTGCGCGGGCACCCCGGGGCGTACGGGCGCCGACGGGGCGACCCGGTCACCGGAGGTGGGGACAGCGGTTACGACAGCGGGAGCCCTGGAGGGGGACGGGCACGTGGACTCCGTACGGGCACGGGCGGGCGTACGCGCCGGGCTGGCCGACTGGGCCGCGCGGAGGCGCCGTTCGCCGCGGCAGGCGCGCGACGCGATGTGCCGCGCGTGGCGGTACTCCGGCGCGGAGCGGCAGCGGCTGCTGCTGGTGGCCAAGAGCGCGGTGGCCGCGGTGCTGGCCTGGTCGGTCGCCGCGTACGGGCTGGTCTCGCCGCAGCCCACGTACGCGCCGTTCACCGCGCTGCTGGTGGTGCAGGCGACCGTGTACCGCTCGCTCGTGCAGACCGTCCGCTACGTCGCCGCCGTCGTCCTCGGCGTGCTCGCCGCCGGGGCCGTCGGCCCGCTGCTGGGGGAGAACGCGGGGGCGTTCGCCGTGATGCTCGTGGCCACCCTCGTCGTCGGCCAGTGGCGGCGGCTCGGCAGCCAGGGGGTGCAGGTGTCGGTGGCCGGGGTGTTCGCGTACAGCGCGCTGTCCGGCGCGCACGTCTCGATGCTGGGGGAGATCGTCGCGATGGCGCTGCTCGGCGCGGGCGTCGGGCTCGCCGTCAGCCTGCTGGTGCCGCCGCTGCGCTACCGTACGGCCTCCGAGGGCATCGAGAGCGTCTCCGGATCCCTGCGGCGCCTGCTCCAGGACATGGCCGCGGGCCTGCGCGGGGGCGCCCCCGACAGCGACGCGGCGGACGACTGGCTCGCCCGCGCGCGCCGCCTCGACGGTACGGTCGGCGCGGCCCGGCAGGCCGTCGAGACGGGCGCCGAGAGCACGCGTTACAACCCGCGCCGCCTCCTCGGCAGGCGCGACCCACCCCCGTCCTTCAGCGGCTACCGAGTCTTCCTCGACTCCCTCGCGCGCGGCGCCGAACAGGTCCGCAGCATCGCGTACGGGCTCCGGCGCCTCTCCGACGCGGACGGCCCCGACGGCACGCCGCGCCCGGACGGGCGCTCCCTGCACGCGTACGGCGACCTGCTCGACGTCCTCGCCGACGCCGCCGCGCGCATCGGGGCGCTGGAGGACGGGCCGGAGGAGGGCGCCGGGGACGGTGGGGGCGCCGCCCCGGCGGACGACCCGCTGCGCCGCGCGCTGCGCGACGCGCGCGAGCGGCAGCGCGAGCTGGTGGCGTCCGTCGGGGACACCCCGGCGTGGCGCAGCCACGGAGTGCTGCTCACGGACATGGAGCGGCTGACGGAGGAGTTCGAGTACGCCCACGCGCGGGGCGCGACCCAGCCGCCGCCCGCCTGACGTGCCCCCGGCGTACGCGGTCAGGCCAGGTCGGCCAGCGGCACCCGGACGAACTCGATCCGCGCGTACGGCGACCAGTCGCCCGTCTCGTACAGCAGACCCACGGTGTCGGCGTCCACGAGCGCGGTGGCGGAGTAGGCCGCGGGCAGTCCGCTGACGCGGAGCCGCGGGTCCCAGGTGGCGCCCGCGTCGCGGCTGGTCCACAGGCCCATGGCGGCGCGCGCGTCGGGCGCGGTCGGGCCGGAGTACAGCAGCCGCCCGCCGTGGAGGGCCAGCACCTGGCCCTGGACGACGGGGGTGGCGAGAGTGGCCTGCGGCCGGTACGCCGTCTCCAGGGTCTCGCCGCCGTCGGCGGAGTACGCGTCCGCGCGGTTGCCCGGCAGGGTGTCGGAGGAGTCGGCGCGGCAGTTGAAGTAGAGCCGCCCGTCGGGGAGTTCGCAGGCGGTCGCCTCGTCCTCGTTGAGCGCGTTGTTCGGGTTGGACGAGGTGAAGCCGAGCCGCCAGCTGCGCCCGCCGTCGTCGCTGAGGAGGCTGTGCCCGCCCGCGTAGCGGCCCTCCGTACCGTCGTCGCCGCTCCCGGACGGGCCGCGGCTGTGGTTGCAGGGCGCGACGAGGCGGCCCGCGTGCGGACCGGCCGTCAGGGCGACGGCCGCGCCCGGCCCGGTGGCGTACCAGCGCATCCACGACGGCCGTGCCTGCGCGCTGATCTCGGCCGCCGCCGTCCACGTACCGCCGTCGTCCGCGCTGCGCTGCACGTACACCCGGCGGGCCGGTGCCCGCCCGGTGCGGATGTCGGCGGCGCTGTCGTCGCCGCCGTTGCGGCAGGTCAGCAGCACCACGTCGCCGGAGGCCGGGTCGACGGCCACGCACGGGTTGCCCGCGGTGTCGGCGCCGTGCGCGGTCACCACCCGCTGGTCGTCCCAGGTGGCGCCGCCGTCGGTGGACCGGCGGGCGACCACGTCGATGTCCCCGCTGTCGGCGCCGCTCGTACGCCGCCCCTCCGCGAACGCGAGCAGCGTCCCGCCGGGGGTGAGCAGCAGGGCAGGTATGCGGTAGGTGTGGTAGCCGTCGGTGCCGCCGGTGAACGGGATCGATCCGGACATCTGGCCCTCCAGGGGCGTGCGGGGGTACGGGGCGCGGGAGCGCGTACGGGTGCGGACGCGGGCGCCGTACGGTGCCGGGCGCGCGCGGCGGTACGGGGTGCGGCCCGGTGTGGGGGAGCCGGGCGGGGTGCGCGGAACGTGCGGGTGCGGTGCGGTGCGGAACGCGGTGCGCTCGCGGTGAGGGTGCGCGTGCGGCGGGGCGCCGCCGTCCGCGCGTGTCCCGGCCGACCGGCGAACAGCGGCGCGGCGGGCGGGAGTTGCGGCGGCGGACGGGCCGCTGCCCGGCAGATGCCCGCCCGCGACCCGCTCCATGCCACCCGACGGACGGCACGTTTCCGTACGGGCGGCCGGGCAACCCGGTGGCCATGCGCAACCCGCTGACGAAGATCGAAGAACTGGAACGGGCCGAGGCCCTCGACCGCTTCACGGAGCCTCTGCGGGCGGCCGTACGGGCGCTGCCGCTGGGCCCCGTACGCGACGTGCTGCACGGCACCTGGCAGGGCCACGCGCTGCACCCGACGCTGGTGCAGATCCCCGTCGGGACCTGGACCAGCGCGGCCCTGCTGGACCTGCGCGGCGGCAACGACCGCGCGGCACGCGCGCTGGTCGCCGTGGGGCTGGCCGCCGCCGCGCCGGCCGCCCTGAGCGGCGCCGTCGACTACGCCGAGCAGCTCCCCGAGCACCAGCGCGTCGGCGTCGTGCACGCCGCGGCGAACGTGACGGCCGTCGCGCTCTACACCGCGTCGTTCGTCGCCCGCCGCCGCCCCGGCCGGGGCCGCCTGCTGGGACTCGCCGGGCTGACCGTCGCGTCGGCGGGCGGCTTCCTCGGCGGGCACCTGGCGTTCCGACAGGGCGCCGGGGTCAACCACGCCGACGCGGTGCCGCACCTGCTCGACCCGGAGTGGTACGCCGTGGGCGTCCCCGCGGACTTCCCGGCGGGGGAGCCCGTACGGCGGATGGCGGGCGAGGTGCCCGTGGTGCTCGTACGGGACGCGGCGGCGGACGCCGGGAACGGGAACGGGGCCGGGGGTGCGGCCGCCGGGGGCGGCGCGCTGCACGCGCTGGCCGACCGGTGCGCCCACCTCGCGGGCCCGCTCTCCGGGGGCGAGGTGGACGACGGCTGCGTGACGTGCCCGTGGCACGGGAGCGCCTTCCGCCTCACCGACGGCGCGTGCGTGTCCGGCCCGGCCACGGCGCCGCAGCCCGCGTTCGAGGTGCGGGAGGAGTCGGGGCGGGTGGAGGTGCGGCTGCCCGCGGCGGAGGCGGCGCCGTGAGCGGGGACGTACGGACGCCGCACAAGAATGTCTGATTTTTGCGTGAACCCGTTCATTGCTTTCCGTGCGCGCTGTACGCTCCCGGCATGCCCACGAAGCTCTCCCAGGTGGCCGGATTCACCGGCGTGAGCGAGGCGACCGTACGCCGCGTGCTGAACGGCACCGGCAGCGTCGCCCCCGCGACCCGCGACCTCGTCCTCACCGCCCTCGACGTCTTCGGGCTGCCCCGCCCGGCCGCGCGCCGCACCGAACGGGCGCCCCTGGTGGGCCTCGTCGTCCCCGACCTCCAGAACCCGGTCTTCCCCGCCTTCGCCGAGGCGCTGGCCGGACGGCTCACCCGGCACGGCCTCGTCCCCGTCCTGTGCACCCGTACCGCCGACGGCGTATCCGAGGCCAACTACGTCGCGATGCTGCTCGCGCGGAACATCGGCGGCATCGTCCTCACCGGCTCCAGCCTGGCCGACGCCGGACCCGCGCAGCGCCGGGCGCTGCGCACCCGAGGAGTGCCGACGGTGCTGGTCAACGCGGCGGACGAGAACGCCGACGTGGCCCAGGTCCGGGCCGACGACGGCCACGCGGCGCGACAGGCGCTGGCGCACCTCGCCGCGCTCGGGCACGAGCGGATCGGCCTGCTGCTGGGGCCCGTCGGGCACGCGCCGTCGGCGCGCAAGCTCCTCGCGTACGCCGCGGACCGCGCCGCCGCGGGGTGGTCGCGGGAGGAGTGGCGACCGCTGGTTGCGCACGCGATGTTCTCGCTGGAGGGCGGGCTGCTCGGGCGGGGTGCGACGGCGGTGGTGTGCGCCAGCGACGCGCTGGCGCTCGGCGCCGTACGGGGTGCCCGGCGGCGGGGCCTGGACGTGCCGCGCGACCTGTCGGTCGTCGGCTTCGACGACTCGCCGTACATGGTGGCCACGGACCCGCCGCTGACCACGTCCCGGCAGCCCGTACGGGCCATGGCGGCGGCGGCCGTGACGACGCTGCTGCGGCAGCTGGACGGGCACGCGGTCGGGGAGGAACCGGTGCTGTTCGAGACCGAGTTGATCATCCGCGGGTCCACGGCGGCCCGGGGTCTTCCGAGGGTGTGAGGGTCCGCGCGCTCCGTGCAATCAGTTTCTTGTGTCTTTTCATTGACGTCTTGCGTGACTCACTTCTACGGTTTGCAGCCAGCGCTGACGGTCCCACCTCCATCCGTACGCCCCCACACCAGGAAGGCACGCCGTGAGCCGTAGAAGACTCCGCACACCGGGACGGGCCGCCGCCGCCCTCACCGCCGCCCTCGCCCTCGCCGCCGGACTGCTCGTCGGGAACGGCGCGGCCCCCGACGCCCGCGCCGCCGAACCGCCGGCCCCGGAACCGCGCGCCGCCGCACCGCGCGGCGCCGACGTCCCGTACACCACGTACGAGGCCGAGGACGCCGCCACCGACGGCACCGTCCTCGGCCCCTCCCGCACCTACCTCGAACCGGCCTCCGAGGCGTCGGGACGGCGGGCCGTGGTGCTCGCGGAGACCGGCCGGTACGTCGAGTTCACGCTGACCGCGCCCGCCGACGCGCTCAACCTCCGCTACTCCCTGCCCGACTCCGCCGACGGCACGGGTCTCGACGCCACCCTCAGCCTGCACGCCGACGGGGAGGAGCTGGAACCGCTCCAGCTGACCAGCAAGTACGCCTGGGTGTACGGCGGTTACCCGTACACGAACGACCCGTCGCAGGGCGAGGCCCACCGCTTCTTCGACGAGACGCGGACGCTGCTCGACGAGACCCTGCCCGCCGGTACGGTGCTGCGTCTCGAGAAGGGCCCGGCGGACACCGCCGCCTCGTACACCGTCGACCTCCTCGAGGCCGAGACCGCGCCCGAGCCCGCGACCGCGCCCGACACGCACGTCAGCGCCACCGACCTCGGCGTCACCCCCGACGACGGCCAGGACGACACCGCCGCGCTCAACGACGCGCTGCGCACGGCCCGCGAGCAGGGCAAGGGCCTCTGGCTGCCGCCCGGCACGTACGACGTCTCCGACCACGTCAACCTCACCGGCGACGACCTGCGCGGCGCCGGGGTCTGGCACACGGTGCTGCGCGGAAAGGGCATCAAGGGCGGCCTGTTCGGACGCGGCGGCACCAGCGGCGTGCGGGACCTGACGATCGACGGCGACACCACCGTCCGGGACGACGCGGCCGGACACGCCGCCATCGAGGGGGACTTCGGGGAGAACTCCGTCATCAGCGACGTGTGGATACGGCACACCAAGGTCGGCCTGTGGATCGACGGCCCCACCACCGGCCTGGAGGCCACCCGGCTGCGGGTGCGGGACACGTTCGCGGACGGCGTGAACCTGCACAAGGGCACCCGGGACACGGTCGTCTCCGACAGCACGTTCCGCGGTACGGGTGACGACGCGCTCGCCATGTACTCCGAGGAGCAGGCCGTCACGGACTGCGTCTTCCGCGGCAACACCGTCCAACTGCCGCTGCTCGCCAACGGCGCCGCGGTCTACGGCGGTTCGGGCAACCGGGTCGAGGACAACGACATCAGCGACACCGTCAACGCCGCCGCCGGCATCGCCGTCAGCACCCGCGACTTCGGCCCCGGCCCGCTCCCGTTCACCGGCACCACCACGGTCTCCGGCAACACCCTCACCCGCGTCGGCGGCCACGAGCCCAACTGGGACGCCGACTTCGGCGCCCTCTGGGTCTACGCGGACCGGTCCGACATCACCACCCCGGTCGTCCTCACGGACAACACCGTGCGGGACTCCACGTACAGCGGGCTGCTCGTCTCCGGTCAGCGGACGGTCGACGACCTGACGGTGGAGGACACGGAGATCGCCACCACCGGCTCGTACGGCATCGAGATCGCCGCGGCGGGCGGCGGCACCTTCTCGGGCGTCACCGTCACCGGGACCGCCGGGGACGGACTGAACCTCACCGGCGACTTCCGGCTGGCCCGCGGCGAGGGCAACTCCGGCTGGTGACGGCCGGGCACCACCCCCGTACGGGCCCGGCTCCGGCCGGGTCCGTACGCGCCCCACCCGCCTGTACGCAGCCCGCCACGGGGGCCCGGTGACCACCGTGAACGTCGACGGCGTCGCCCTCGCCACCGAGTCCTTCGGCGGCGCCGACGCCCCGCTCGTCCTCCTGGTGGGCGGGACGACGATGCTCTCCTGGCCCGACTCCCTCTGCGCGCGCCTCGCCGCCGGGGCCGCCGGGTCGTCCGCTACGACCCGCGCGACAGCGGCGGTTCCAGCACCGCCGACCCCGACGCGCCCGCGTACACGCGCAGGTCGCCGCGCTCGACCACCCCGCCGCGTTCTCGGCGCTCACCCTGGTCGGGACCCGCGCGGTGGCGCCCGGACCGGTCGACGACGACCTGCCCGACCACGACCAGGCCGTCATGGCGCGGCTGTTCGGGCACGCGATGCCCGACTGGTCGGACCGCGCGGCGGTGGCGGAGTTCGCCGTGGCGGGCGCGGAGATCCTGGGCGACGACCCGGCGGCGGCCCGTACGCGCGCGGGGCGCGTCTGGGACCGTACGCCCGGCGCCGACCCCGCCGTCCACCTCGCCAACCAGCTGGGCACGGTGTTCGCCCGGCTCGACTGCGCGCCCCGCTGGCGCGGGCGCCTGCCGGACCTCGCGGTGCCCGCGCTCGTCGTGCACGGCCGCCGCGACGCGTTCTTCCCCGTCGGCGACGCCGAGGCGCTGGCGCGCGCGATCCCCGGCGCGCGGCTGCTCGTCCTGGACGACGCCGCCACCGCCCTCCCCGACGCGGCGGCGGACCGGGTCGCGGAGGCGATGCTGGCCCTCGGCTGAGACCGGCGTCGCCGGTGGCGCTACGGGGTCAACTGGGCCTGTACGGCGGGCGCGTACCGCTCCACCACGTCGTCGATCGCGGCGTCCCGTACGTGCGGACCGCGCGCGATCCCGTACATCGCGCCGAGGCCCAGCAGCAGCGACACGGCCAGCTCGGCGCGGAGCGGGGAGTCGTCCCCGTCCAGCCGCGCCGCCAGCCGTTCCGTCACGTGGGAACGGAAGTTGGCGCGCAGGATGTCGCCCTGCTCACCGTGGAGCGGGGCGAAGACGATCCGCAGGATCGGGTCGGCGCCGTGCTCGGCCTGGCCCGTGAGGACGTGGCGCACCATGTGGCGGCCGAGGTCGGCCGTGGGGGCGTCCAGCAGCTCCGCGACGTCGGACTCGAAGCTCATGACGCCCGCCAGCAGCGCGTCCCGGCCGCCGAAGTACTTCACGACGAGCGGGGCGCTGACGCCCGCGCGCGCGGCGATCGCCTTGAGGGTGATGTCGCCGTGGGCGTGCCGGGCGAGCAGGTGGCGCGCGGCCCGCACGATCGCCGCCCTGGTGGCCGCGCCGTCCTGCCGGACCGGTGCGGGCGCGTCCGCGCCGCCGGGCGCCCCCGCCGTCGCGGCAGGGGCGGCGGGAGCGGCGGGCGCCGTACCCGTCAGGTCGGTGCTCATCCGGTCATGCTCCCTTCGTCGCGGGCTCGGGCGCCCGCGCCACGGCGGTCTCCGGCCGCGCCGCCGGAGCCGACGGCACGGCCAGCGCGACGGCCGCGCCGACCAGTGCGACCGTACCGGCGAGGGCGAACGCGATGCGGTACCCGTCCAGCGTCGCCACCTCGACCCCGCCCACCGGCGACGAGTGGTGCACCAGCACGGCGGCGACGGCGGCGCTGGACACGGCCTGCCCGATGGTCCGCATCAGGACGTTGATGCCGTTCGCGGAGGCGGTCGCGTGCGACGGCACCGCGCGCAGGATGAGCGTCGGCAGCGCCGAGTACGCGAGGGTGGTGCCCGTCGAGACGATCGCCGCGCCGACGAGGATCACCGGCAGCGAGGTGCTGTCGGCGACGCGGACGGCGTAGCCCACGGCGAGCACCAGACCGCCGAGGGCGAGCGTGACACGGGGCCCGCGCGCGGTGGAGATACGGGCGGACACCGGCGAGAACAGCAGCATGATGAAGCCGTTCGGCAGCAGACACAGGCCCGTCGCCACGATGGACAGGCCCTGCCCGTACCCGGTGGCGACGGGCGCCTGGACGAGCTGCGCGGTGACGAGCGTGTTCGCGTAGAACGCGAAACCCGTGAACAGGGCCGCGAGATGCGGCAGCCCCACGCTGCGCCCCGCCGCCAGCCGCAGGTCCACCAGGGGCCGGGCCACGGACAGCTGGTGCCACGTCCACAGCGCGAACACCACCGCCGTACCCGCGAACAGGCCCACGACCCGCGGGCTCGTCCAGCCCCACACCCCGCCCTGCGAGACGCCGAGCAGCAGGCAGACCAGCCCCGCCGCCAGCCCGAGGGCGCCGACCGCGTCGAAGCGCCCCGGCGCCCGTACGGGTGACTCGCGCACCGCCCACCAGGCGAGCGCGAGACCGGCCGCGCCGAGGGCGGACGTCATCCAGAACATGACGTGCCAGTCCGCGTACTGCACCACCAGCGCCGCCAGCGGCAGCCCCAGCGCCGCGCCGACCCCGACCGTGGAACTCATCAGGGCGACGGCGCTGCCGGTGCGGTGCGGCGGGAGTTCGTCGCGCAGGATGCTGATGGAGAGGGGTACGACGGCCGCGGCGGCGCCCTGGAGCGCGCGGGCCGCGATGAGCAGCCGGATGTCCGCGGTCAGCGCGCACACCACGGAGCCCGCCGTCATCAGCGCGAGCGCGCCCAGCAGCACCCGCCGCTTCCCGTACATGTCCCCGGCCCGGCCCAGCACGGGCGTCAGCACCGCGCCCGACAGCAGCGTCGCGGTGACCATCCAGGAGACGGTCGCGGGCGAGGCGCCGGTGAGCCGCGGCAGGTCCGGGAGCAGCGGCACCACGACGGTCTGCATGACCGCCATGAGGATGCCGCCGAAGGCCAGCACGGGCACGGTGAGGCGCTCGCGCAGGGGCCGCGGCGCGGATATCGGGGCGGGGTCCATGGGTCTCCTGCTCGGGGCGGCGGGCCGCGGAGGGCGGCCCGATGCGGCGAGGGTGAAACGTGGTTCACCCCAGGGGTGAACGGTACTTCACCCCCTCTCGTGCCGCTGCCGCACGGTCGCGGAACGAACCGGCCCGCCCGCCGCTGAGACCGGCGCATCCGGGTACTCGCCGCCCATGCGAACGAACCAGGACCACCAGCAGCGACAGCACCAGGAGCACGCGGAACACCCGCCGCGCGACGGCGGCGAGAAGGACACGGCCCGGCCGTTGACCCCCGACCTGCCGCCCACCGTGGAGACCCCGGAACCGTGGCAGGAACGCGAGAAGGAACGCGAGCGCGAGGGCCGTACGGGACAGGGCGACCGCCCCGACGACGACACCGTCGAGCCGGAGCACTCCGGCTGACCCGCGCGCCCCGGTCCCGGGGGCGCGGCCGTTTCGCCGCCGCCTCCCCGGGGACCCGGGGCCCGCACGCCGGACGCGTTCCCGCGAGGGGCACCCGCCGGAACCCGCGACAGCAGGGAGGCCCGCTCGTGACGACCACGTTCGCCCCCGCCCCGGACTGGGGCCGTATGGTGCGGCTGCCCGGCGTGTACGCGCCGCAGGCGGACAGCGCGCTGCTGGCCGGTGCCGTCGGCCGGGAACGCGCCGTGGCCGGGGGCGACGTGCTCGACGTCTGCACCGGCAGCGGCGCGCTCGCCCTGCACGCGGCGCGGCTCGGCGCCCGCGTCACCGCCGTGGACATCGGCCGCCGGGCGGTGCTGACCGCCCGGCTCAACGCCCTCCTCGCGGCGCACCGCATCGCCGTGCACCGCGGCGACCTGCTCGGCTCGCTGCTCCCCGGCAGCACCTTCGACGTGCTCATCAGCAACCCCCCGTACGTACCCGCGCCCGAGGCCGTACCGCCGCGCCACCGCGACGCCGTCGCGTGGGACGCCGGACCCGACGGCAGGCTCCTCGTGGACCGCGTCTGCGACGCCGCCGCCCCCGCGCTGCGCCCGAACGGCGTGCTGCTGATGGTGCACTCGGCCCTCAACGGCCCGGACGCCACCGTCCGCCGGCTCGCCGCCGCCGGGCTCGACGCCGAGATCACCGACCGCGTGACCGTGCCGTTCGGGCCCGTGCTGCGCGCGCGGCTGCCGTGGCTCCGGCGGAACGGGCTGCTGGCGGACCGTACCGACGACAGGGAGGAACTGGTGGTCGTCCGTGCCGAGAAGCACTGAGCGGGAGAACGCCGGACGGGACGCCGCCACGGGCCCGCGCCCGGAGCGGCCCCGCCGCCTCGCCCTGGAACCCAACGGTCCGCTGCTGGTCGAGGGCCCGGTGGAGGTCGCGCTCGACGACGGCACCGTCGTCGCCTCGGACCGCTTCACGGTCGCCGTCTGCCTCTGCCGCCGCAGCCGCACCTACCCCTGGTGCGACACCAGCCACCGCGGGCGCACACGGCGGAAGGACCGGCGGGATCGTACGGAGGAGTCGGAACCGGGCGACCGTACGCCGCCGAGGGCCGCGCCGTGACGGCCGCCACCGCGCTCCCCGCCCCCGCGCTGCCCGAGGCGCGCGGCCCGGTATCGGCGGGCGTCCTCGCGTACCTGCGCGGCGAACGTACCGACCTCGCCGGGGAACCGGAGGCCGCGGCGGCGCGCGCCGCGCCGTACGGGGACGACCTCCAGACGGCGCTGTACGTGCTCTACGAGCTGCACTACCACGGCTTCGCCCAGGTCCCCGACGCCCTGGAGTGGGACCCGCGGGCGCTCGCCCTCCGTGGGGTGCTGGAACGCCGCTACCTCGACGCCCTCCGCGCCGCGACCGTCCCCACCGACGACGTGGCCGGGCTGCTGGCCGACCTCCTCGTCGAACCCGTCGTCGACCCGGTCGCCGACGCGGACCCCGCCGGGGGCGGCTCCGGCGGCGGCGTCTCGCACCACCTCAGGGCGACGGGCGAACTGTGGCAGCTGCGCGAGTACGCCGCCGTGCGCTCCCTCTACCACCTCAAGGAGGCCGACCCCCACGTGTGGGTCGTCCCGCGCCTGCGGGGCAGGGCGAAGGCGGCGATGGTGGCGGTGGAGTTCGACGAGTTCGGCGCCGGGCGGGCCGAGGACGTGCACGCGCGACTCTTCGCGGACCTCATGGACGACCTGGACGTGGACTCCCGTTACGGCCGCCACCTCGACGCCGCCCCCGCCGAGGCGCTCGCGACGGTCAACCTGATGTCGCTGTTCGGCCTGCACCGCGCCCTGCGCGGCGCGCTGGTCGGACACTTCGCGACGGTCGAGGTGACCTCGTCGCCGGGCGCGCGGCGGCTGGCCGACGCGATGCGCCGCGCCGGGGCGGGGCCCGCCGCGCAGCGGTTCTACGACGAGCACGTCGAGGCGGACGCCGTGCACGAGCAGATCGTCCGGCGCGACGTCGTCGGCGGGCTGCTCGCCGACGAACCGTCGCTGGCCGCCGACGTCGCCTTCGGCATCCAGGCCACCGGCGTGGTCGAGGACCGGCTCGGCGACGTGCTGCTGACGGCCTGGCGGCAGGGGCGTACGGCGCTGCGCCGGCCCCTGACCGGCGACCGCGCCGTGCGCCCGGAGACGTGAGCCCGGAGACGTGAGCCCGGAGCCGGGCCCCGGAGACGTGAGCCAGGAGATGTGAGGAGGACAGCCGGATGAACGACCGCGCCGCTCCCGTACCGCCCCCCGACCCGCACGCCGCCCCCGACCCGGCCGCGTACGGGGACGACCTCGCCGCGACGCTCCGCGCCAGCGGCTCCCGCGTCGTGCCCGCCGAGGAGTTCCACCGCCGTACGGGCACGGCACCGCAGGCGTGGGCCTCGTTCGCGCGGCACTGGGAGAAGCTGGCCCCCGACCCGTACGCGGCCGCGCGCGGCACCCGCCGCCTGCGCCGATACGGCGCCTTCACCTTCGACGCCGTCACGGGGGAGGCCCGCCCCACGGCGCACACCCCGTTCGTCCAGCCCGAGGCCAGCAACCCCCTCTACGTGGACGTGCGGCGCGACTTCGAGCCGCTGACCGGCGCCTTCCTCGCGGACCCCGTGCTCCACACGGTGCTCGGCCTGCTGGGGCGCGCGGCGACCGGTCTGGAGAGCCACCGCAGGTGGCTCGCGAAGGTGCACCCGTTCCGCGTGCTGGCCTCGCCGGGCGACGCGGGGGAGCCCACCCCGGAGGGCATGCACCGGGACGGGGTCACCCTCGTGTCGTCGCTCCTCGTGGGGCGGGCGAACGCCGAGGGCGGGCAGAGCACGGTGACCCGCCTCGACGGGCGCCCGGTCCTGTCCACGACGCTGGCGGAGCCCGGCGCGCTGCTGGTGGGCGACGACCGCGGCACGCTCCACGGCGTGTCCCCGCTGCGTCCGCGCGACGTGGGGCGGCCCGCGCGCCGGGACGTCCTGGTGGCGACCTTCGCGCCCGCCTGAACGGCCTGCCCTGAGGACCCCGCCTGACCACCCGCCCCGCCTCAACGGCCGCCCCCGGCGGGCCCGTTCGCGCCCCGCTCACCGCGCCTCCCGCGCCCCGTCCGCTGTCCGCGCGACGAGGTCGTCCACGGCGCCCGCCACCCCGCCGTGCCGCGCGGCGGCGGCGCGCTGCCGCTCCGCGCCGCTGCCGCGCGCGTCCAGCCGCCGGAAGAGGGCCCGTACGCGCTCCAGGTCCCCGTACCGCCCGAGCACCGGTCCCACCCGGTCGAGCAGCCGCGCGCCCTGCGCGGCGGAGGACCGCACCCGGCCGTCCAGCGCGTCCACGCCCGCGCCCTCCCAGCCGTCGCGGGCGGCACGCCAGTACGCCGCCCGCAGCAGCTCCGCGCCCACGCGCGGGCCGGGGTCGCCCGCCCGTACGCGCTCCAGCGCGTCCACGACGAGCGCGCGCACCAGCGCCGCCAGCGCCACCGTGTCCGCCACGTCGGGCAGCACGTCCATGCAGCGGACCTCGACGGTGGGGTGGTGCGGGTTGGGGCGCACGTCCCAGAACGGCAGGCCCGCCTCCAGCACGGCCTCCGACCGGGCCATGGCCTCCGCCAGCTCGTCGTACGCGCGCGCGGACTCCGCGTACGGCGGCGGGCCCAGGCACGGGAAGCGGCCGCGGACCACGGCGCGCCAGCTCGCGTAACCCGTCGACGTGCCGTCGTGGTACGGGGAGTTGGCGGCCGTGGCGACGAGCAGCGGCAGCCAGGGGCGCAGGTGGTTGGCGGCCAGTACGGCCGCCTCGCGGTCGGGGCAGTGCGTGTGCACGTGGAGGGCGCTGATCGCGAAGTCGTCGAGCATGGCGCGGTACTGCGCCACGCCCGCCCGGTAGCGGGGGTGGTCGCCCACGCTCCCGGCGCCGTCGGCGGGCGCCCCGGCCACGGGCGCGGTGCCCGACGCGCAGAGCCGTATGCCCTCCTGCCGGGCCGCCGCGTCCGCCACCGCCCGCACCCGCCGCAGTTCCCCGTCCAGCGCCGCCGCGTCCGCCAGGGGCGGGGTGCGCACCTCGATCTGGCACCGGTCGAACTCGCCCGACACCAGCGGCCCCACCGCGGCCACGGCGCGCGCCACGACCGCGTCGCCCCGGGGGGAGGGGGCGCGCGTGCCGGGGTCGACGAGCAGGAACTCCTCCTCCACCCCCAGCGTCGGCACGCCGTCGGCGCTCACCCGTGGTCCGGACGCGGCGGCCGGTGCGGCTCCGGTGGCGCGGGCGCCGTGGCGCGCGCCTCCGCCGCGCCCCCGGCCAGGGCCGCCACGTGCGCCCACAGCTCCTCGCGCGCGGCGGGCCCGTCGGGCCCCGCCCCGAGCGCGTACGTCGCGGGGCGGACGCGCCGGTCGTGCCACAGCCGCCCGCTGACACGCACGGCCTCCGGCGCGGACGCCAGCCACACGACGGTGTCGGCGCCCTCCTCCGGGGTGCGGATGACGGGGCGGGTCAGCACGCGGAAGACGGGCAGCCAGTTCCGTACGCCCTTGGTGTCCGCCCAGCCGGGATGTACGGCGTGGACGTGCACGCCGTCCTCGCGCAGCCGGTCGGCCCACATCTGCGTGATCACCACCTGGGCGCGCTTGGTGCGGGCGTAGAACTTCTTCGGCCCGTACGCGTCCCGCGTCGACTCCGGGTCGTGCTCGGGGAGCGACGTGCCGTACTGCCCGCCGGAGGTCACGTCGAGGACCCGGGAGGGCGCCGCCCGCCGCAGCAGCGGCGAGAGCGCGTCGATGAGGAACCAGGGGGCCAGGACGTGGGTGGCGAAGGTGAGTTCCACGCCGTCGGGGCTGAACTGCCGCTCGTCGGGCATGACGCCCGCGTTGTTCACCAGGACGTCCAGCCGCTCCTCCCGCGCGAGGAAGCCCTCCGTGAACTCCCGCAGTGAGGCGAGGCTGCTCACGTCGCACACCACGGGACGTACGTCCCCCGCGCCGTCCGCGTCCGCCAGGCGCTCCCGGGTGAGGGCCGCCGCCTCCTCGGCCCGCTCCGGCGTGCGCCCCAGCACGCGCACCGAGGCGCCGAGCCGCGCGCAGCCCGCCGCGGTGGCCAGCCCGATGCCCGAACCGGCGCCCGTGACGAGGACCGTCGCGCCGTCCATCCGTTCCGGGCCCGGTGGCCAGTCCGGCAGGCGGCGGCGTACGGACAGGCCGGTTCTGCCGTAGCCCAGGACGACGGAACGGTCCAGTGCCTTGTCGATGACTCCGGGGACACCCATGCGCCTCGCGGTACCCGTACGCGGCGGGCCGACACGTACGCCGGTGCCGTCGTACGGGTCGGGTGTCACGTGCGCAGGTACGACGCCCCGTTCAGGTCCAGCACCGTGCCCGAGGCCCAGGCCGCCTCCGGGGACGCGAGGTAGCGCACGGCGGCGGCCACCTCCTCCGGCGTGCCCACCCGGCCGAACGGGCTCTCGCCCCGCACGGCGTCCCCGTCCGGCCCGGCCAGCCTGTCGCTCTGGCGCTCCGTGGCGACGAAGCCGGGCGCCACGGACGTGACCGCGACGCCGTGCGGGGCCAGCGCGACGGCCATCGACTGCCCGAACGCGTGCAGCGCGGCCTTGCTCGCGCCGTACGCCGGGAACTCCGGCTCGCCGCGGAACGCGCCGCGCGAACCGACGTTCACCACGTGCCCGGGGGCGCCGCGGTCGATCAGGTGCCGGGCGACGCACCAGGTCAGGTCGGCGGCGGAGAGCAGGTTGACGTCGAGCGTGCGGCGCCAGGCCGCGCGCCACCGGGCCAGGGAGGCCGTGGCCACCGGGTGCCGGGTGGCGGGGGAGGGGGCGACGGCGGCGTTGTTGACCAGTACGTCGACCCGCCCGAGCCCGGCCACCGCCTCGTCCGCCACGCGCACGGCGGCGTCCGGCTCGCCCAGGTCGGCCCGTACGAGGACGTGGCCGTCGCCGGGCAGCAGCCGCAGCGTCTCCGCCGCGTCCGCGTCGCGGCTGGCGTACTGCGCGGCCACCCGGTCTCCCGCCGACGCGAACGCCACCGCGACGGCCCGGCCGATACCGCGCGACGCCCCGGTGACCAGCACGCACCTTGCCTCGTGGGCGCCCGCCTCGTGGACGCCCGCCTCGTCCGTGCTCCTCACCGCGCGAACACCGCCGACTCGTCCGTGAACGACTTGAACTCCAGGGCGTTGCCCGCCGGGTCGCGCAGGAACATGGTCCACTGCTCGGCCCGTTCGCCCGCGTAGCGCAGGTACGGCTCGATGTCGAAGGGCGTCCCGGCCGCCCGCAGCCGTTCCGCCAGCTCGTGGAAGCGGGCGCGGGGCAGGAGCAGCCCGAAGTGCGGTACGGGTACGGCCGTCCCCTCCACCGTGCCGTACGCGGCCGGTACGGACGGCTGCCCCGCCAGGTGCGTCACCAGCTGGTGCCCGTCGAGGTCCCAGTCGACCCAGTGGTCCGTCGAGCGGCCCTCGGCCAGCCCCAGCACCCCGCCGTAGAAGCGGCGGGCGGCGGCCAGGTCGTCGACGGGAACGGCGAGATGCACGGCGGGGCGGTGGCGCACGGCGGGCTTCCTCTCCTCGCGGCGGCGGGCCCGGCCGAGTCTGGGACCGCACCCGGCCGATGTCAACATTCGACATCGCGCCGACGGCGGGAGCGCGGCCGGGGATTGCCCGCCGCGCCCCCCGGTGCCACCGTGTGCGGATGAACGCCGTGCCCCTCCCGAAGGCCACCCGCCGCGGACTCGCCGACGAGGCGGCCGACCTCGTACGGGACGCCCTCTTCGACGGCCGTTTCCCGCCCGGCGCGCCGCTGCGCGAGGTCGAACTCGCCGCCGGACTCGGCGTCAGCCGAGGCTCCGTCCGCGAGGCGCTGGCCCGGCTGCGCGAGGAGGGGCTGGTACGCGGTGGCTGGCACCGCAGCGCCACCGTGATCGAGGTGACCGCCGACGACGTACGGGAGGTGTACGAGCTGCGGGCCGCCCTCGACGTCCTCGCCGCCACCACCGCACGGCGCACCGCCACCGGCCCGCGACTCGACCGGCTCGACGCCCTCGTCGACGCGCTGGAGGCGAAGGCGCACGGCGGCGCCGACGACGCCGAACTGGCCGCCGCCGACCTCGACTTCCACGACCACGTCTACGACTTGGCGGGCAACGCGCGGCTCACCGCCGCCTGGCACGCCATCCGCTCGCAGATCCGCCTCTTCCACCTGCACCGCGTCACCGGCGCCGCCGACGGCTACCGCGCCCACGTCGTCGACGAGCACCGCCGGATCGCCGCACTCCTGCGCGGCGACGACGAGACGGCCCTCGCGGAGTACGTACGGGAGCACGTCGACGCGGCCCGCCGCATCCTGCTGGCCGCCACCCGGTGACGCCGTCCTGGCCGACCGCCGTACCCCTGTCGACTCCGCGGCTGCTGCTGGAACCGCTCCGCGTGGAGCACGCGCGCGAGGCGGCGCCGGTCCTCGACGACGTCCGCCTCCACACCTGGACCGGCGGCGGACCCGCCACCCCCGCGCTGCTGCGGGACCGCTACGCGCGCCTGGTCGCGGGCCGCTCGCCGGACGGTACGCGGGGCTGGCTCAACTGGATGCTGCGGCTGCGGGAGCGGGAGCCCGGGGCACACCCGCCGCCCCCGCCGTACGGGCCACTCGTCGGCACCGTCCAGGCCACGCTCCACCGCCCCGCCGACGGCGGGCTCGAAGCGGCGCTCGCCTGGGTGGTCGCCGTCGACCACCAGGGCCGCGGCTACGCGCGCGAGAGCGCCCTCGCCATGGCCGCCCGGCTGCGCGAGGAGGGGGTGACGCGGCTGACCGCGTACGTCCACCCGGACCACCACGCGTCCGCCGGGGTCGCGCGGGCGCTGGGCCTCACGGCGTCCGGCACCGTCGTGGACGGCGAGGTCCGCTGGAGCGACGGGGGGACGGAGTGACGCACGGCGGGGGCGTCCGGAGTGTGTACGGGCGGGGCGCGGCGGGGTACCCGCCCGGTCCGACGCACCCGTCCCGTACCCGCGACGGGCGTCCGACGCCCCGGTGCGCGCCGCCGGGCCACCCGGAGGAGGAACCATGCCTGTCGCCACGCTCGGCCTCGCCGTACTGGACTGCCCCGACCCCCGGGCGCTCGCCGCCTTCTACGCCGGACTGCTCGGCGGCGAGGTCGCGGACGGCCGGGACACCGACTGGGCCGACCTGTTCCTGCCCGGCGGCGCGCGGATCGCGTTCCAGCGGGCGCCGGACTTCCGGCCGCCGCCGTGGCCGTCGGACGGGCACGGCGCGCAGCAGATGCACCTCGACCTGATGGTCGACGACATCGCGACGGCGCAGGAGCGGGCGTTCGCGCTCGGCGCGAAGCCGCTGGACCTGGAGGACGACGCGGGGGCGCGCGAGTTCCGTGTGTACGCCGACCCCGTGGGCCACCCGTTCTGCCTCGTCCGGACATCGCCTCGACCCACCCGAGGAGGTACGCCGTGACCGGGAACGAGGACGCCGCGCCGCAGGGGACCGACCAGGGACGGGTCCCGGAGTCGGAGCCCGAGCCGGACCCGCGGATCGTCGAGGCGGTCGGGGTGCTGTCCGAGGCGCTGGAGACCACCGAGCGCGCCCGCGGCCTGCTCTACGGCTTCCACCAGCTGACCGGCCACGCCGACCTGCGCCTCGACGACGCCGTCGGGCTGCTCCGCGACTGCGGTCAGCACGCGCTCGCCGACGAGGTCGAACGGGAGCTGGTGGGCCGGAACGTCGTGCCGGGGAGGTGGACGTACCAGCTGGTCGAGGAGTACGACGACGGCTACTACGCCACGTTCCGGCGGCTGGAGGAGACCGTGCGCGGGCGGTTCGTCCAGGGGCGCCGCCACACCCTGGAGGCGGAGATGAAGCGGAAGCGGCGTACGCACGGCCACCCCGCGCACACGGCCGAGCCCGCGGACGGGCGCGGCTGACGGGGGCGTGGCCGGCGTGGGCGGCCCGTACCGCCCGTACGCCTGCCGCCCGACACGGGCCCGGCGCCGTAGGGGTCAGCTGTCCAGCTCGGCCAGGCACCGCGTCCAGCGTCGGCGGCGGGCGGCCTCGTCCTGCTCCCACCACGGCGTGCCCCGTTCGCCCAGCCCGACCTTCGCGGTGTGGACGCGGGCCCGCGCCGCCCGTTCGGCCTGCGCGTCCGCATCCTTCCGGGCGGCCGCCACCGCGCGGCGGGCCGCCATCAGGTGCCGCGTCAGCCGGTCCGCGGCCTCGTCGGGCAGCGCCGGGTCGGTCGCCCGCCACCGTCTCCCGTCGATGACGACGTGGTGCCCGTCGGCGGTGTGCTCCGGCTGCCGTCGCGGTCGTTCGCGCTGACGACGCCGTTCGTCGGCCGTCATGACCGGGGCCTCAGGGGGCGGGCCGTCCGACGGTCAGCACCCGGCGGGGTGCCGCTCCGCGGCCGAGTCGAGTACGTCCCGCGCCGCCGCCACCGCGTCCCCCGTCGCCTCGCGGCCGGTGGCGACGCACAGCGCGTACGCGGCCCGCTCCAGCCGCCGGGTCGTGCCCGGGGTGGCGTGCTGCTCGTGCATGATGCGGGCGTCCGCGTGCTGTGCGAGGAGAGCGCGCAGGTCGCGGGGGGAGTGGGTGAGCATGGTGGACCCCTGACGTACGTACGGACCGGTGGATCGGTGACACACGGGACGTCCGGTTGTCCGAGGTCTCCGGGGTCGTCCGAGTGCCCGGCCGTCCACGCGGCAAACGCCGCCGTTCCGGCCCCGGCGCCGCGTTCAGTCGAGTTCGCCGTGCTCGCAGAGGCGCCGGGCGACCTCGCGGAGCTTGTTGTTGTTCTCCTGCGAGTAGCGGCGCAGCACGTCGAACGCCTGCTCCTCGGGGAGCGCGCGGCTGCCCATGAGGATGCCCATGGCCTCCCCGATGGAGTGGCGCGTGGCGACGGCGTGCTCCAGCTGGGCCTGGGTGCGCGCGCCGGAGAAGGCGACGGCGGAGTGGGAGGCGAGCAGCCAGCCCGCCAGCTCGCCGTCGTCGTCGAACGCGCCGGGCGCGCGGGAGTAGAGGTTCAGCGCGCCCAGTTCCTCCTCGTCCGTGTAGAGGAGGAAGCCCATCATGCTGCCCACGCCCAGCGCGCGGGCCCCCGGCGCGTAGCCGGGCCAGCGCTGCCGCTCGGCGGTCAGGTCCGGGATACGGAAGACCCGTTCGCCGTCCGCCGTACGGGCGGCGTCGAAGCAGGGGCCCTCGCCCGAACGTTCCTGGAGACGGTCGCTCTCCAGCACCAGCGGGTCCGTGGCGGCGAGGGTCTCCACCGCCGTGCCGTGCAGGATCAGGATTCCGGCGGCGTCGCAGCCCCCGACCAGTTCCGTGGCCGAGGCGGTGATCCGCTCCAGGGTGGCGTCGACGGATTCCTGCTTCAGGAGGTCCCGCGCCAGCGCGGCCATCTGTTGCGCGAACGGTCCCCAGTCCATGTCGTCCTCCGTGCGGTGTGCCCCCGTCGGAACAGAACGCGCCCAGCCTGCCACAGGCGACGGCCCGTACGGTGAACGGCGGTGCGGCGCCCCGGAGTTCGCCCCGTACGCCCGCCCGGCCCTACCGGTGCGGGGGCCAGTCGGCCCGCCCCCCGGCGCCCAGCACGCCCGTCGACCCGTGCAGGTCGGTGGCGGCGAGGGCGCGCAGCTCACGCCGCGCGACGCGGGCGACGAGCGCGGGGAAGAGGGGCCGCAGCGGCTGGCACCAGCGCAGCCAGGGCGGCGCGTACACGTACGGGGCGCGGCGCGTGATCCCGGCGGTCAGCCACCCGGCGACCCGGGCGGGGGAGTGGACCCGCCGGGCCGGTCCGGGTTGGTGGCGGCGCAGCGCGCACAGCACGGGGTGCTCGTCGATACCGGCGACCATGTCGGTGCCGGTCCAGTGCAGGTACGCGACGCCGACGCCGATCCCGTCGGGCTCCAGCTCCCCGCGCAGCGCCTGCGCGTACGACTCGGCGCCCGCCTTCGAGGCGCAGTACGCGCTCATCATGGGCGCGGAACCGAACGCCGCGGTCGACGCGATCTGGAGGAAGTAGCCGCGCGTACGGCCGAGTTGGGGCAGGAAGGCGCGCACGGTGTTCGCCGAGCCGGTGAGGTTCACGTCGACGACGCGCTGCCACAGGTCGGGGTCGGTGTCCGCGAACGGGCCGCCCGCGGCGATCCCCGCGTTGGCGACCACGACCGACGCCGGGCCGAGCTCGCGGGTCACCCGGTCCGCGGCGTGCGCGAGGGCGGCCCGGTCGGTGACGTCCACCTCGACGCACACGTTCGGCGGCGCCAGCTCCGCGGCGACCCGGCGCAGCGACCACTCCTCCCGCCCCAGCAGGGCGACGTGCGCCCCTTCCGCCGCCAGCCGCCGCGCGAGGGCCTCCCCCACCCCGCGCGCGGCACCGGTCACCACCGCGACCCGCCCGTGGAGCGGGCTCCGTCCGTCGGCCATGACGTACTCCTCACCTCGCCCCGCCCGCCACACGCGGCGGCCGGGGCGGTCGCTCGTACGGGCGGGCCCCGCCACCCGTCCGCCGCTCGGTCGGGTGCCGCCCGCCGGGGTACGGGTGCCACGTCCGGCCCGATCGACTCCCCGGCGGGTGGGAAGGGCGGTGCCGAAAATCGGGCGCCGGATTCGGGTGTGGAATCCGCGGGAGTGGTGACCCGGCCCCCAAGCGCTTGAGACCACAGGCTCTTCGCGGGAGGCGGCTACCACGCCCCCCGAGGGGCCGTCGCGTCCTCCCGTGGCACCGACCGTTACGGGGCCAGCCTAGGAGGCGCTCACCATGGACAGCCCGACCTTCCGCCGCGCGACCGCGCGTCACCCGCACGACGACGCTCCCGACACCGACGCGGACTTCGTGCGGCTCAGCCGACTGCCCGAGGGCCCCGAACGGGAGGCGCTGCGCGCCCGGCTCGTCGAGCAGTGGCTGCCGATGGCCCACCGGCTGGCCCGCCGCTACGGCGGCCGGGGTGAGGCCTCCGAGGACCTGGCGCAGGTCGCGGCACTGGGTCTGGTCAAGGCCGTGCGGGCCTACGAGCCGGAACGGGGCGTGCCCTTCGTCTCGTACGCCATCCCCACCGTCGTCGGTGAGATCAAGCGGCACTTCCGCGACCGCACCTGGGCGGTGCACGTGCCCCGCCGGGTGCAGGAGCTGCGCAACCGGGTCCGTTCGGCCGACCGCGACATGAGCACCGGCGACGGCCGCGCGCCGACCGTGGCGGAGCTGAGCGCGGGCACCGGGCTGAGCGAGGACGACGTACGGGAGGGGCAGGGCGCGATGCAGAGCTACAGCTCCCTCTCCCTCGACGCGCCCGTCTCCGACACCGACGCGACCAACCTGCTCGCCGACACCATGGGCGGGCTCGACGGCGGGTACGAGACCGTGCTCGCCCGCGAGGCCGTCCGGCCGTACCTGGCGGAGCTGCCCGAACGCGAGCGGTACATCCTCTACCTGCGCTTCTTCCGCGAGATGACGCAGAGCGGCATAGCGGAGGAGATAGGCGTGTCGCAGATGCACGTCTCCCGTCTGCTGTCCGGGAGCTGCCGTCAGATCCGGGAGCGGGTCGAGGACGCCCGTTCCGGCGACGAGGCCGACGACGGCGCGGCCGCCGTACCCGCAGCCCTGCCCGCCGCGGCCTGACCCGTCACTTCGTCCCCGAGGAGAACCATGCTGCTCGCCCACCCCGCGGTACTGCGCGACCTCGTCGCCCAGTACGACGCCCTGCACGCGCTCCGCGCCGAACGCGGCGACGAGTCGACCCGCCAGCGTCTGGAGGACGTCGCCTACACCCTCTGCGTCTCCACCGGCACCCGCGACGTCGACGCCGCCCTGATCGCCGCCCGGCACCGGCTCTCCGGCGCGCGCACGTACGACGACTCGACGGTCGCCCCGCCCGCCGCACGGTAGCCCGCGCTCAGCCCTCCCCGGCGCCCCCGGTCACGCGGGGCGCCGGGGAGGGCTGGCCGGCGGGCCCCACGGGCGGGTCCTACGGGCGCGCGTCGAGCCCGCGCAGCAGGGTCCGCAGCGTGAACTCGAACCGCTCGTGCTCCTCCCCGGAGGTCAGCTCCCGCGCGTGGGCGACGGTGCTGGGGAACGTGTCGGCGGGCAGCAGGCGGTAGCGCTCCACGAGCGCCTCGCGGTCCAGGACCCGCTGGTCGGCCCCGGCCTCGGGGCTGTGCCGCAGCGACATCTCGAAGCAGTAGGCCGACACGTAGAGGAAGACGGCGTCGATCGCCCACGCGGCGGGCCGGGGCGCCACCCCGCCGGTCAGCAGGATCGTCAGCATGCCCTCGCTGAGGCGCAGCGCGTCCAGGCTGTCCGGGGCGGCGGCCAGCGCGACGCGGGAGATCCCGGGGTAGCGCAGGTACTCGTCGCGCAGCGAACGGCAGACGTCGAGCAGCTGCTCCTCCCACCGCGCGGCGTCCGCCTCGGGCACGGACACGCGGGCGCACACGGCGCCGAGCAGCAGCTCGTCCAGGTCGGCCTTGTCGCGTACGTGGGCGTAGAGCGACGCCGGTCCGGTGTCGAGGGCGGCGGCGACCCGGCGCATGGTCAACGCCTCGTGGCCCTCGGCCTCGACGAGCTCGAAGGCCGTGTCCATGATGCGTCGGACGGTGAGGGGCGCCTTGCCGGCACGGCCGCCCGTGCCCGGCCCGTCCGGGCCGTCCAGCGCCGCGATCCTCGCGGCCCAGTCGTCCCGCGCCGCCCCGCCCCGCCGCACTCCTCTGTCACGTGCCATGGCGCCAGCATAGCTTGACGCGAACACTGTTCGACTGTAGAACGGTGTTCGTGAAGAGAACACTGTTCGTCCGTCGTGGCTCCCGTCGTCGGCACGGCCCGTACGGCCTCCGGGAAGCGCCGCGCACGCCGTTCCGGTCGCTCCGTGAGGCGTGGGTCGCGCTGGCGGGACTCTCCGCCGTCTTCCTGTTCGAGATGATGGGCAACACCGTCCTCAACGTCGCCCTGCCCACCATCGGCCGCGAACTGGACGTGCCGTCGGCCGCCCTCCAGTGGGTGACCAACGCCTACGCCGTCGTCTTCGGCGGCCTGATGCTCGTCTTCGGCGCCCTCGCGGACCGCCTCGGCCGCCGCCGGGTGATGCTCGCCGGACTGGCCCTGCTCGCCGCCGCGAGCCTCGCCACCGCCGCCGTCACCACCCCGGGCGCGCTGGTCGCCGTCCGCGCGGTGACCGGCCTCGCGGCCGCCATGACGACGCCGGGCACCATGGCGATGGCCTTCCGGCTCTTCGACGACGAGGACCTCCGGGTACGGGCGATCACCCTCATCTCCACCGTGGGCATGGCCGGACTGGCGATCGGACCGACCGTGGGCGGCCTCGTACCCGCCGCCGCGCCCTGGCAGACGCTGCTGCTGGCGAACGTACCGATCGTGGCGCTCGCGGCCCTCGGCATCCGTACGGGCGTCCCCGCCGACGACCCCGCCGACCTGCACCGCGCGCCCGCCGACGTCGCTGGCGGGCTGCTGGGCACGGCGACGGTCGTCCTCGCGCTGCTCGTCCCCACCCTGTACGCGGAGTCGGGTACGGGCGCGTGGCAGCCGTGGGCCGCGGCGGTCGGGGCCGTCGGCGCGGCGACCGCCTTCGTCCGCCGCGAACGCTCCGTCCCGCACCCGCTGCTCGACCTCGCGGTCGTCGCCCGGCCCCGGGTCTCCGGCGGGCTCGCGTACAAGGCGGCCGCCGGGCTGGCGAACGCCGCCCTGGCCTACCTGGTGACCCTCCAACTCCAGCTGGACTGGGGCTGGTCGCCCGCCCGCGCCTCCCTCGGCATGCTGCCGCAGGTCGTCGTACTCCTCGCGGGCGGACCGTTCGTGCACCGCTTCGTCCGGCGCGTGGGCATCGACCGCGCCGCCTCGATCAGCGCCGGTTCGGTCGTGGCCGGGCTCGCCGTGTACACCCTCTGCGGGAGCCTCGGTTACCCGTGGGTGGCCGCCGCGCTGGTGCTCGTCGCCGCCGGGATGCGGGTCGTCGGCGCCGCCGCCGGGGTTAACGTACTGGACGGCCTGCCCCGCGAACGTACGTCGACCGGCGCCGCCCTCGTCGACACCGCCGCCGAGGTCAGCGCGGCGGTCGGGGTCGCCGTGGCCGGTACGGTGCTCGGCGTGCTGTGCGCCGGGGACCTCGCCGCCGGGCACTGGAGCGCCGAACGGATCGACGCCTTCCGGCGGGCGGTCACCGTCTCCGGCGCCGTGCTCACCCTCGCGTCCGCGGCCTTCGTCGGCTGGGCGACGCGCCGTACGCGCCCCGCGCCGGGGGAGGGGCGGGGCGGCGCGTCGAACGGGCTCGTGGCGAAGGGGAGTTGAACGGGCGCCGGGAGGCGTGGGGTGACCGCTAGGCGATGTCCACCTGGCGGGTGAAGCGGACCATGGCGTCGGTGTCCTCGGAGGAGGCGCGGTGCTCCCCGGCGAGCCCCGCGGTGCGCAGGAGTTCCCCGCGGTCGGCCCCGTCGAGGAAGGTCAGCGCGTGCCGCTTGCGGCCGTCGAGGAGGCGGCGCAGGGTCCGTTCGACGATGCCGGTGGTGCCCGCCTGGTGCGAGACGAGCGGTCCGTCGGGCAGTCCGGCCTCCTCGCGCTGGCGGTGCGGCTTGAAGAGGTACTTCTCGGTCAGCATGAAGTGCGAGGCGGAGACCCGGGCGTTGACCTGGAGGAGGAAGTAGCAGGCGGCCAGCGCGGGCGTACGGGCCGGATCGGCGCCGGAGTCGCGGACCGCGGCGAGCACGCGCGCCGGGAGGCTCGTACGGTCGGCGAGCGACAGCAGCGCGGCCCGCTCCTCGGCGAGCAGCGCGGGGAACTGGCGGCGGACGGCGGCGAAGTAGCCCGGGAAGTCGATGCCCAGGATCAGGTCCCGTTTGAGGTACTCCACGTCCTGCGCGCCGCTGGGGGGAATGTCGCCGGGCGACCAGTGGGTGGCGAACTGGCGCAGCACGTCCATGAAGTGGTCGGTGCGCAGCTGCTCGCGGGCGGGGAGGCGGGGGAAGTCCAGGTTGAGCCGGTGGACACCGGCCAGCAGGGCGCCCGCGGTGTGCATCCGCTCGACGGCCTCGGTGCCGAGCAGGTCGGGCCCGCGTCCCCCGTCGGCGGCGGGGTCACCGTTGCCGAAGAAGTCCAGCAGGACGGTGTTCGCGGCCAGTTCCAGCGCCTCCGCCTTCTTGAGCAGGACCAGGAACGCGGCCTCTCCGGGCTCGCCGGTGTAGGTGCGTATGGAGTCGTCGCCGAAGACGCCCGGCAGTCGGCCCAGCACCTCGCCGTCCCGGCGGACCTCGGCGGTCGGCGTGTTCCACCGGACCAGCGCGGCGTACGAGTCGCGTACGGGGTGGCCGATCTCCGGGCGGGAGGCGAGCCGTACGAAGTAGTCCGCGAAGGGCGCCGTGCCCGTGCCGACGGGGACCAGCGACAGCGGGAGGGCCGGTTGGTCGGCCGGGGCGATGCCGCGTTCCTGGTAGTGGCGCACGAGGGAGGCGCCGCTGAGGCTCAGGTGGACGAGGACGCGGCGGGCCTCCGCGGTGCTCCAGGCGTCCGGGTCGGGCAGCGCGGCCAGGGTCTCGGTGACCTCCTTGGCCATGGCCTCCGGCGGGGAACTCCCGTCGAGGACGGCGGAGTTGAGCCGCGGCAACCGTTCCAGGGTCCACCTGTCGAGGTCCGCTGCCACCGTCTCCGTCGGAACCGCCATGGTCGACCTCCCCGCGGCGCACGGGACATCCGCGGGCCGTTGTCTGGTGTGCGCGCCTGCGAGGGCAGGCCGCTTGCCGTGCGTCGAATGTTGCGGACATGACATGCATGTCAGAAGCGTGAGGCGCACGCGGGCGTGCCGCGGCCCGCGTTCCCGTGGAACGCGGCGGCCGTCGGGCCGGTGCCGTGCGTATGTTCTCAGACCCCTTCCGGCCGCATCGCGCGAGGGTGGCGACCGTCGAACTCCCCACCAGAGACACCGCGTCGGCCTGCGCGTTTCCCGAATTCGCGGCGGGGGACGGCCCGTTCGGCCCCTGCCCGCGAACGGCCCGACGCCGTACGTGTCCGGGGCGGCCCGGCGCCGTACGCGGCGCGGCATCGCCCACCGCGCGGGAGAGGGGCGGGCGCACCCCGGGGCCCCGGCGCGTCGGGGAATTCCCGCGCCCGGATCGCGGAACGGGCGCCACGCGCGAGCTCCCCGTGTGCGCCGCTTTCGCGTTCTGTGCGAGAATTCCGTGCGCCAGCGTGCGCCGGTTGCGGAAAACCGGCTCTCTCGTTGAATTGTCACGTGCTTTCCGGGTGGCGTTCACGGGAGAGTGATTGTGGTTACGCTTTCCGTGGTGCGCTTTCCGATCGGGTGAAGCCGCGCACGTCAGGCTGCCGACGCGGCTACCGTATGACTTTTCCCCAACTCGCGCCGCCCCGCGCGGAATTGGCCGGGAAATCGACGCGTACGGATATCCCCGAAACGCGCTCCATTACACCCGCGAGCCGTCGCCGTCGAGCACGCAAAACAGTGATTGCACTGGGCAAGAAAGCCTGAATAACGTGATCGCAGTGATGTTTCGCGGCCCGGTCGGGAATTCGTCGACGAATGACGCCGGAGCCGCATGGCGCCGAGGGACGTACGACGTCCCCGGAGCCGTACAGGGAAACGCACGACCTCACGCATCCGCGGTCCCGCCACAAGCCCGACCGCCTCCCTCCCCCAGGAGCGGCACAGCATGACGCACACGATGAACGCCCTGTCCGGATGGTCCCCCGAGGCCGTCGTCTTCGACTGCGACGGCACCCTCATGGACAACGAGACCCACTGGCAGGACGCACGGAACCAGGTCTTCCGGGAGTTCGGCGTCCGCCCCGCGCCCGGCTTCGCCGAACGCGCCAAGGGGGTGCACTACGTCGACTGCGGGCGACTGATGGCCCACGAGGCCGACAAGCCCCAGCTCGCATCCGAGATGACCGACGCGCTGCTGCACCACTTCATGGCGCGCGTCGCGGAGGACCCGGTCACGATGACCGGCGCCGCCGACCTCGTACGGCGGCTCTCCGGCCGCCTCCCGCTCGCCGTCGCGAGCAACTGCCCGCTGAAGGTCGTGGAGTCGAGCCTGGACCGGGCCGGACTGCTGCGCCACTTCGGGCACGTCGTCGTCCCCAGCGAGGACAGCGTCTGGCCCGGGAACGAGGAGCCGGTACGCCCGAAGCCGTGGCCGGACGTCTACGCCACCGCCGCCCGCCTCTGCGGTGTCGGGCCGCGCCACGCCCTCGCCGTCGAGGACTCGATGACCGGGGTCGAGTCGGCGCTGCGGGCCGGGCTGCGCGTGCTGGGGGTGGGCCCGCGCCCCGGGCCCGAGGACGCGGCCCGCGTCGACCTGTGGGTGCCGGACCTGCGCGCCCCGGAACTGTCGGCCTGGGTGGACTCCTGGCCGGAGGGGTCTGAGGGTTCGCAGGCGTAGGACGGGCCCGAGGCGTCGGGCGGGCCCGCGCGGAGACCGTGCGCAGGGCCGTGGGCCCGTGGGCCCGTGGGGCCGGGACGGCCGTTCAGCCCAGCCGGTCGCCCGGGTCGTCCACGACCGCCTGGGCGGACGCGAGGAGCAGCGCGACGCCCACCGCACCCGGGTCGGGGACGCCCTCGGCCCGTTCCCCGAGGTAACTGGAGCGTCCGCGCCGGGCGCGCAGACGCGCGGTCCCGCGTACGCCGGTCCACGCGGCGTCGGCGGCCAGCGCCAGCGCCCGCCCCGGCGGGGTGCCGACCGGGGCGGCCCGCAGGGCCTCGGCCGCCGGGTGCAGCGCGTCGACGAGGGTCTTGTCGCCGGGCGCGGCGTCGCCCACCCGGCGGATGGCCGCGAGCCCCTCCGCCACACCGGCGGTGAGCGCGGGCGTGGTGGCGCCCCCGGCGTCGGCCACGGCGGCGGCCAGCGACTGGAACAGCAGGCCGAACAGCGGCCCGCTGGTCCCGCCGACCTCGTCGAGGAACGCGGTGGCCGCCGCCTCCAGCGGCGCCGCCGGGTCCATCCCGGCCGCGGCACCCCCGGCGGTCGCCGCGCGCGCGGCGTCGAGGCGTCGCAGCGCGGAGTCCGCGCCGGTGCTGAGGTTGACGCCGAAGTCCCCGTCGCCCACCTCCTGGTCCAGGGCGGTCAGCCGCCCCTTGGCGGTACGGGTGGACTCCACGAAGCGGCGCATCCAGCCGTCGGTGGAGAACGCCTCGGGCGGCGTGTCGGTGGTCGTGCTCATGCGGTGCCTCCCGTGCTCAGGGCAACTCGTCCGGTCACGCGTACGGCGCCGTCCCCGCCGCCGTCTCACCAGTGCAGGGCGGCCGTCCGTACCGGAGCGTCGTACAGGCGCAGCGTCCGGTCGTCGGCGGCGAGCAGGGTGAGGGAGAAGCCGCGCATGTCGAGCGCGGTCACGTACTCCCCGACCAGGGAGCGGGCGGGCTCGACGCCGCGCCGGTCGAGGAGGGCGCACAGCTGCGCGTGGACGGCGTACAGCTCCAGGGGGGTGACGGCCCCCAGACCGTTGACCAGGACGATCACGGGGGAGCCCGGCGCGGGCGCGACCGCGTCCAGGAGCGCCGTGGCCATCCGCTCCACGAGGGGGCCCAGCGGCTCGCGCGGGACGGTCTTCGGGGCGCGTTCGCCGTGGATGCCGACGCCGTACTCCAGCTCCTCCGGGTCGAGGACGAACGCGGGACGGCCGGTCGTGGGCGCGGTGTGCGCGGCGGAGGCGACGGCGAGCGTACGGCAGCGCGCGGCGAGGCGGGTGCCCAGCTCCTGAAGCTCCGCGAGACCCAGGCCGGTGTCGGCCGCCGCGCCGAGCAGCTTCTCGACCAGAACGGTGCCGCCGGTGCCCCGCCGTCCCGCGACGATGTCCGCGGAGTCGGTCGCGAGGTCGTCGTCGACCAGGACGCGGGCGCAGGGGACGCCGCGGTGGGCGAGGCGTTCGGCGGCGATGCCGAAGTTGATGCGGTCGCCGGTGTAGTTCTTCACCACGTGCAGCACGCCTTCGGCCCGCGCCGCGGCGAGGGAGCCCTCGTACACCTGCCGGTTGTGCGGGGAGGCGAAGACGAGCCCCGGGCAGGCGGCGTCGAGCATGCCGCGTCCGACGTACCCGGAGTGCAGCGGCTCGTGCCCCGATCCGCCGCCCGACAGCAGGCCGACCCGGCGGGTGGGCGCCGGGTCGCGGGCCAGGAGGAAGCCGTGGTCGGGGTCGAGGGTGAGCAGGTCCGCGTGCGTACGGGCGAAACCCCTGAGGGCGTCCGGCACGAGCGAGCCGTCGCCGTTCTCGAAATACGCTGCCATCCAGGTCCTCCGTCGTCGGGGGCCGCGAGCGGCCGAACCGGACCCTCCCGCCGAGATGGTTAACATGCTGCGTCCCCGGCCGTCGCGCGGCAATTCACGGGACGGTCGGTCATTCATTCGTACGATCGGCACGGCCGGGGCGCGCCGCCGTGTCAGCCGCGCCCGGTGGGGCGGACGTTCCGGCTGGGGACGCTGGGGTTCGGCCGCGTGGCCGGGATCAGTCGCCGGTCGTACGTGTACGGGCGCCGTTCCGTGATCACCCGACGGGCCGGGTGGGTGTCACGTCCCCGAAGCGCCGTCCACCGTCTTCCGTGACGCGGACGGACGACTTCCCGGGCGGACGCCCACCCCGGGGTGCGCCCGCTCCGCGCCCCGCCCGTCGACACCCCGTCGACCTCCCGCCGGGGCTTGCCGGGGCCAGCCGGGCTCCGTCGAGCCGACCGTCCGCCGCGAAGGAGGCAGTGCCGATGGCGTCCCCGCGCCGCGCAGCACCACCGTCCCCACCGATTCCGTCGCCCTCACCGTCCCCGCCGTCCGCCGCGTCGCGGCACCGTCCCGCGCGCCGCGCGCCCGGCCCGGAGCCCGTCGCGGCGACCGTCGGCCACCACCGCGTGCCCGCCGCGCCACCCCGGCGCCGGTCCCACGCCGCGCACTGGTGCCTGCTCACCACCGGCCTCGGCGTGCTGCTGACCGTCGTGGTGCTGGCCACCGGCGGCGGACAGCTGCCCCTCGACGCCGGACTCCACCGTCTCGCCGTGGAACACCGCCCCGGCGCGCTCGCCACCACGCTGCGCGGGGTGACGGAGACCGCGACCGGCCTCGCCCCGTACGTGGTGGCCCTCGCCGCCGGAGCGTACGCCGCGCCCGCGCTCGACGCCGGGACCCGGCGCCGTACGCTGCAAGTCGCCCTGTGGGCCGCCCTGTTCGCCCAGTGGCTGGCGCTCGGGCGCGCCCTGCGCATCGGCCTCATGACGGCCGTCGACCGGCCGCGGCCCCCGGCGGAGGACTGGCTCGCGCACGCCTCGCGCTGGGCGTTCCCCTCCGGGCACACGACCACCGCGACCATCACCGCGGGCCTCGTCGTCCTCGCGCTCCTCGCCCGCCGCCCACCCGCGTACCGGCTGTGGGCGGCCCTCGCCGTGGCCTGGGCCGCCGCGGTCGGCGTCAGCCGCGTGGGGCTGGGCGTGCACTGGACCAGCGACGTGGTCGCCGCCTGGTGCTACGCCTCGGCCTGGACGCTCCTCGCCGCGCTGATCGCCACGCGCACGGCCGCGGTGCCCACCCGTACGCGAACCGGCCCGCGTACGCCCTCCCCGCCGTAGCCCCCGCCCGGCCCCGCACGCGACGGCTCGGGCCGGGAGCTTCCGGAACGCGCGCCGCCCCCGCCCGGCGGACCGGGCGGGGGCGGCGTTCGGAGCGGGACTCAGATGATGCTCACGCCGTAGGCGCTCAGCGCCTCGGTGACGGGCTGGAAGAACGTGGTGCCGCCGGAGGAGCAGTTGCCGCTGCCGCCGGAGGTCAGGCCGAGCGCGGTGCTGCCGGAGAAGAGGGCGCCACCGCTGTCGCCGGGCTCGGCGCAGACGGTGGTCTGGATCAGGCCGTCGACGATGCCGTCGGCACCGTAGTTGACGGAGACGTTGAGGCCGGTGACGGACCCGCCGTGCACGCCGGTGGTGCTGCCGCTGCGCGTGACGGACTGGCCGACCGAGGCGTCCGCGGCGCCGTCGATCTCCTGGTAGGTGCCGTCGTAGAGGGAGACGCGACCGTCGGCGGCGCCACCGTCGGAGTGCTGGATGATGCCGTAGTCGTTGCCGGGGAAGCTGGACCCGGCGGTGGTGCCGATGGACCAGGAGCTGCCGATGTTGGTGCAGTGACCGGCGGTCAGCGCGAACTTGGTGCCCGCGCCGTCCTGGACGTTGAAGCCGAGGGAGCACCGGGCCCCACCCGTGGTGATGGCCTCGCCACCGGCGATGAGCTTGGAGAACTTGCCCGGGGTGTGCTTCACCTCGAGAGCGTCGGCGTTCACGCCGGCCTCGCTCTTGAGCTTGGCGATCTCGGCCTTGCTGACCGTGCTGTCCACGGTGACGACGACCTTGCCCGACGCGGCGTCGACGTACCACGCGCTGCCGCCGACGTCGGCGTTGAGCACGGAGTCGGCCGTCCGGTTCAGCTCGGCGGCGCTGAACGTCTTCGGGGCGGGCTGGGCCGACGCGCTGGCGGCGGGGACGGCCATGGCCGCGGTGGCCGCGAGACCGGTGGCGACGGCGATGAGGCGTGCCCGTCTCGCGAGGGTGTGGGAGGTGGAGAGTCGCACTGTAGTCCTCCAGTTTGTGGGGAACCGGGGGGCGTTGGGTGGACGCCCCACGACAAGTCGTCAGAAATACGCCCTATCGATGGCGTGTCCCTGACATCTGCGCCAATGCTGGTCAGCACGGCGCGTCTGCGCAAGACCCCCGGACGGAACTGCCGACGAGCGACATGCGGAAGAACGGGCCGAAGCGCGGGGTGACCTGTGCTGACGGTGTTTCAGGAGAGCCGGTGCCGAGTCGGCACGAGTCCGGACGCGACCGCTCGCACCTGACCACCTGTGGCGGTCACGCGTGGCGGCCTCCTGCCTGGGGCGCTCCGGATACCGCACGAGCGCCGCGCCCGGAGTCGCGGACCCCGACTCCGCCACCCGGGGGCCGCCGCCGTCCTGTGCCTGATCTCGTGCGCGTGCCCGAGAACCCGTAGCCCGGGACACGAAACCGGTGAAGCGTCTCGACCTCGGATGCCTCGAAACGCGTTCTGGCGTTACGGAGCCGGAATTCTCGTGGATTCAGGGTGTCGAGGCATTCGGAGACCCGGATTTCCCTTGGCGGTGGGGCCTGTCGTCGGTGAAGTGGGACGGTGCCCTAGGGATTGTCGGGGAGGTCGGCGGGAGTCCTGTCGTCACCGCGATCGAGGAGTCGGCGCCGGTGACGGGCCGTACGCCGGGACGCCTGACCGGGTGCCCGTGCCGGTGGGTGTCCGTGCGCGGTGCGGGTGGCGGTGATCCTTTCCCACGGCGTTTCGCGGAACTGGAGTTCGGCGTCCGGAAGTGGGATCGAAGCGTTCCGAATTCCTTCTTCCAATGGAGGTGTGGATGTGTGCCTAGTGTGAAGCTCGCGTGTTCGTGTGATCTCCGTGTGCCGTGCAACCTGTGCCGACATGTCCGGTGATCTCCACCGCGACTGAATTCTCTCTCCCCCGTCGGGCGCGAAGGAGTTAACTTCTTCGATATGAGACAACAACGGGGGAGTAGGAATCCGGTATGGAGGCAGAAACGAGACGATGTAGGGGGCGGGGAGCTGACGGCGGCGTTACCCGGGCGTTCGGGAGCGGTCGTTCTGCTCGCCGCCTTCCCGGCGGCGCTGGGCGCGCTCGGCGTCCTGCCGCGCCCCTCGGGGCTGGAGCCGGTCGTCACGGCGTCCTTGGTGCTGTGCGTCCTGGCACTCGCGGGGCAGACGTGGGGCAGGCTCCCGCGACGGCACCCGGCGCCCGCCGGGGCCGCGGACCGGGACGTACCCGGGTTCGCCGAACGGCTCGTCTCCGCGCGGGAGGACGAGCGGCGTCGGCTCCGCGTCGACCTCCACGACAGCCTCGGCCCGTCGCTGGCCGGCATCAGGCTCCGCCTCGACGTCGCGGCCGAGCGCGTGGCCCAGCCCGCCACCCGGCAGCTCATCCTCGACGCCGCGGCCGAGACCTCCCGCACCGTCGACGACATCCGGCGGGTCATCGACGACCTCGGCCCGCCCGACCTGGAGAGCGACGGCCTGGAGGGGGCCCTGCTCCGGCTGGTGCGCCGCGCCGGTGTGGCCGGGAAGCTCGACGTCCACGCCGAACTGCCGCCCACCGGACCGGTGTCCGGCCTGTCCCTCGCCACCGAACTGGCCGCGCTCCGCATCGCCGGTGAGGCCGTGACGAACGTCGTACGGCACGCGCGCGCCAGCACCACGACCGTACGGCTGACCGAGTACGCCGACCGGATCACGCTGGAGGTGACCGACGACGGGACCGCCCCGCCCCGCGGCATGTTCCGGCGGCGCGGCCTCGGCCTCGCGTCCATGGCCCGCCGGGCCGAGGACGTGGGCGGTCGCTGCGAGGTGCTGCCCCGCCCCGACGGCGGTTCCGGGACCCTCGTGCGCGTGTCCCTGCCCCGGAGCGGAGCATGACCATCCGTGTGTTCGTGGTGGACGACCACCCACTGTTCCGGGCGGGCGTACGACTGGCGACCCAGGACGTCGAGGACATCGAGGTGGTGGGCGAGGCGGACAGCGCGGAGGAGGCCGTGCGGGCCGTCGTGCACGAACGGATCGGGGTCGACGTGGTGTTGATGGACGTGCAGATGCCGGGCGTGTCCGGTGTCTCCGCCGCCGCCGCCATCGTGGCGGCCCCGCCGCCGGGTGCCGAGGCGCCGCGCGTCCTGATGATGTCGGTGTCGGACGACGACGACCTGGTCGTCGCCGCGCTCCGGGCCGGTGCCCACGGCTATCTGGTCAAGGGCGCGCCACGGGCCGAGCTCCTCGGCGCCCTGCGTACGGTCGCCCAGCGCAGCGCCGTCTTCGGGCCGACGGTGGCGGCGCGCATGAGCGGCTACTTCTCCGCCGTCCACGAGACGTCCGGGCGGGCCGCGTTCCCACAACTCACCGAGCGCGAACGGGAGATCCTCAGCCTCATCGCCCGTGGCTACCCCAACCGCCGGATCGCCCGCGAACTGGTCCTCGCGGAGAAGACCGTGCGCAACCACGTCTCGCACGTCTTCGCCAAGCTCCAGGTGGAGGACCGGGCGAGCGCCGTGGTGCGGGCCAGGGACGCCGGTCTCGGCGTCTGACGCCCGGGTCCGGCCCGGCCGGAGCGGGACCCGAACGGGCCCTTGGCCCCGGGAGCCCGGGACGACGGGAGCCCTACGTTGGCGGGGCGAACGCCGGGCGGGCCGGTGGAGAGCAACGGCGGCCCGCCCGGACCCAACTCCGGAGGTGAAGGACGGTGAAGGACATGACCACGTACGAGGAGTACGAGACGCCCGAGCTTGTCGAGGTCGGCGAGTTCTCGGAGCTGACGCTCGGCTGGGACAACCAGTGCACCGACTGGTTCGGTGGTGGCGCCTGGGTCTGCTGACCCGGCCCCGAACGTCGCATCGCACCAGGACCGCGCGGCGGCCCGCACCACCCGGTGGCGGTGGAGGGACCCCCTCCACCGCCACCGGCGCGTCTGCCGGGACGGCCCGGACGGCGCGCGGCGTTCAGCCCCGGGGATGACATTCCCCGGCCCGATGTGCCCGGCGCGGGCCCGCGCCAGGGTGGTCGGCATGATCGAGGTACAGCAACTCACCAAGCGGTACGGGCCGACCCTGGCCGTCGACGGACTGTCGTTCACCGTCGAACCCGGCCGGGTGACCGGCTTCCTGGGGCCCAACGGCGCGGGCAAGTCCACCACGATGCGCACCATGATCGGGCTCGACCGCCCGACCTCCGGTCGCGTCCTCATCGACGGCGGACCGTACGCGCGACTGCGCCATCCGCTGCGCCAGGTCGGCGCGTTGCTGGAGGCCGGGGCGCTGCACGGCGGCCGGACGGCCCGCGCGCACCTGCTGGGTCTCGCCCGCAGCAACCGCATCCCCGTACGGCGCGTGGACGAGGTGCTGGACGTGGTCGGCCTCACCGGCGTGGCCGACCGGCGCACCCAGGGCTTCTCCCTCGGCATGACCCAGCGGCTCGGCGTCGCCTCCGCGCTCCTCGGGGACCCGCCCGTGCTGCTGATGGACGAGCCCGTCAACGGGCTCGACCCCGAGGGCATCCTGTGGATCCGCGGCCTGATGAAGCGGCTCGCGGCCGAGGGCCGCACCGTCTTCGTCTCCAGCCACCTGATGAGCGAGATGGCGCTCACCGCCGAGCACCTCATCGTCATCGGACGCGGTCGGCTGCTCGCGGACACCTCGGTCGAGCAGTTCGTCGCCCGCAACTCCCGCGCCTACGTACTGGTCCGCAGCCCCGAGCCGGAGCGGATGCGCGCCGTGCTCGCCGAGGCCGGGGTGCACACCGACGACGGCCCCGACGGCACCCTCGAGGCCGTCGGCGCCTCCACCGAGACCGTGGGCGGACTCGCCGCGCGGCACGGGGTCACCGTCTACGAGATCAGCCCACGTACCGCCTCCCTGGAGGACGCCTTCATGCAGCTCACGGCCACCGCCGCCGACCACCGCGCGGACCAGGGCGCCGACGAGGGGGTGCGTCGACCGTGACCGACACCCGCGCGGCCGTCGCGTTCGAGTGGACCAAGATCCGCAGTGTGCGCTCCTCCCTGTGGAGCCTGGCGCTGTGCCTCCTCACCAGCGTCCTGATCGCCCTCCTCTTCGGCTGGGTGCTGCGCGGCGCGTACGACGACATGAGCCCGCAGAGCAAGGCCGAATTCGACCCCGTCGGCTCCGGCTTCAACGGGCTGCGGCTCGGCATGATCTCCCTGGTCGTCTTCGGGGTGCTCGCCGTCACCGGCGAGTACAGCAGCGGCACCGTCCACAGCTCGCTGGCCGCCGTACCGAGGCGCGGCGTCCTCTACGCGGCGAAGGTGCTCACCGGCACCGCCATCGCGTTCGTGACCTCGGTCGTGGTCGTGTTCGTCACCTTCTTCGCCGCCCAGACCGCGATCGGTGACGCGCACAACGCCGCGCTCACCGACGACGGGGTGGCCCGGTCCGTCATCGGTTCGATCCTCTACATGACCCTGCTGTGCGCCTTCTCCATGGGCCTCGCCACGGTGCTGCGCAACCCCGCGCTCACCCTGGGCATCCTCGTACCGCTGTTCTTCATGGTCTCCGAGGTGCTCAACAACCTCCCCGGGGTCAAGAAGGTGGCCCAGTTCCTGCCCGACGCGGCGGGCGGCGTCATCATGCGCCGCGAACCCCAGGAGCACATGGTCCTCACCGCCTGGAGCGGGATGGCGGTGCTCGGCGTCTGGGTCGCGCTGGCGCTGCTCGGCGGCTATCTCGCGCTGACCCGCCGCGACGCCTGACCCGCCGTCACGCCTCAACGGGCGTGCGCCGCGGAGCCGGAGGGCGGCCGGGCGGAGGACGGGACGGGGACGGGACGCCGCGCCCAGGAGCCCGGGACGGCGGGCTGCCTACGTTGTGCGGGACCAGGGGCACGACCGCGGGCCGCAGCTCCGCGGCCGTACCCCAACCGTCTGAGAGAGGGAGGACGCGCATGGCCACGTACGAGGAGACCTACGAGGCGCCGGAACTCGTGGAGGTCGGCGGGTTCGCGGAGCTGACGCTCGGCGCCGGCCCCACGGACTGCGTCGACTGGTTCGGCGGAGACGCCTGGATCTGCTGAGCACCCGTGTGAGGCGGCGACGCCGCCCGGCACCGCGCGGTGGAGCGGCCACTGGCGGCCGCTCCACCGTCGTGCCGACGCCCCCGCGCTTCCCCGCGCCCCCGCGCGGTGGCGGCCGCCGTCGCGCGTGCTCCGTCCGTGCCCTGCCCGCGTCCCGCCGAAGAGACCGAAGAGGGAGACATGGAGTTCCTGATCCTTCCCGACAGCCCGCGGGCGGAGCCGGTCGCCCGCGCCGCGGCCGCCCCCGGCGCGCGGACCCTCACCCACGCCTCGGGCAGGCCCTGGCTGATCGGCCGCTGGGACGACCACGAGTGCGTCCTCGCCGACGGCGGCCGCAACAAGCTCGTCCTCCTCGGCACCACCCGCGCCGACCCGGACGCCGTCGGCCGGTCGCTCGCCCGCTCCCACGCGCCGCAGGATCTCGACGTCCTGATCCGTACGCTGCCCGGCAGCTTCCACCTCGCCGCCTCCTTCGACGGCCGCACCCGTACGCAGGGCTCCCTCTCCACCGCGCGGCACGTCTTCCACGCGCGGACCGGCGGCGTCACCGTGGCCGCCGACAGCCCGAGCGGTCTGACGGCGCTCACCGGGTCCGACCTGGACGAGGAGACGCTCGCCCTCCAACTGCTGCTCCCGGTGCCCTGGCCGCTCGCCGGGCGCCCGGTGTGGACCGGCGTCCACCCGCTCGGCGTGGGGAACTGGCTGGACGTACGGCCGGACGGCACGGCCCGCGAGGTCACCTGGTGGACCGCGCCGGACCCGGAGGTCCCCGCGACCCGGGCGCTCGGCACGCTCCGCGCGGCGTTGGCCGACTCCGTCGCCGTACGCGCCGACCACCAGGACGTCCTCAGCGCCGACCTGTCGGGCGGCCTCGACTCCACCAGCCTCTGCTTCCTCGCCGACGCGACCGGCGCCCGACTCCTCACCCACCACTGGGAACCCATGGACCGCGCCAACGCCGACACCCGGTGGGCGCGCCTCGCGGCCGGGCTGATGCCGTCCGCCCGACACCGGTCCGCGGCGCCCGAGCAGGGGCCGCTGTGGTATGAGGCGGCGCCCGACCGTGACGGGGCCCGCGACGACGCCGAGGGCCCCCTCGTGTGGACCCGCAACCGCGCCCACACCGAGACCCTCGCCCGTGCCGTACGCGCCGAGGGCGCCACCCGGCACCTCATCGGCGTCGGGGGCGACGAACTGTTCGGCGTCTCACCCCAGTTCGGCTGGTCGCTCATCCGCAGCGACCCGGCGCGGGGGATACGTACCATGCGCCGGTTCCGTTCCGTCAACCGCTGGCCGGTCGGCGCCACCCTGCGGGCACTCGCCGACCGCTCGTCCTTCGCGGACTCCCTGACCCGTGCCGCCGCCGGGATCGCGGCCCCGCAGCCCCCGCGCTTCGCGCCGCCCCGGGGCTGGGGCCGCGGCGACCCGCGCATGCCCGGGTGGGCCACCGGCGATGCCGTGGCCACCGTGCGCCGCCTGCTGACCGAGGCCGCCGCACGGCGTCCCGCGCCCCTGCACCCCGACCGGTTCCAGCACCAGACGCTGGAGGTCACCGTGCTGAGCGGACACGCGGCCCGCCAACTCAACCGTTCGCTGCGCCCGTTGGACGTCACGTTCGAGACTCCCTTCCTGGACGACCGCGTGCTGGAGGCGGCGCTCTCCGTACGGACCGCCGACCGCGTCGTGCCCGGCCGTTACAAGCCGCTGCTCACCGACGCCCTGCGCGGGGCCGTGCCCGACGCCGTGCTCGACCGGCGGGACAAGGGCGCGTTCGGCCAGGAGGCGTACGAGGGGCTGTACCGCAACCGCCGACGGCTCTCCGCGCTCTGCGACGACCTGCGCCTGGCCACGCTCGGGCTGGTCGACGCCGAGGCGTTGCGGGCCGCGCTGCACCGGCCCACGCCCGACACCCGTGCGCTCAGCCCGTTCGAGAACACCCTCGCCTGCGAGACCTGGCTGCGGTCACCGAGTGCCGTCGCCCCGCTCGCCGCACCGTCCGCCGGAGGACCCCGATGACGTACGCCCTGGACCCGGAAGTGACCACCACCGAGGTCGAGGACGGCGTCGTCCTCCTCGACCAGCGCACCGGCCGGTACTGGCAGCTCAACCGCTCCGGCGCCGCGACCCTGCGGCTGCTGCTGGACGGCGACTCGCCCGAGCGGGCCGCGCGCGCGCTCGCCGGGAGGCACCCCGACGCCGTCGACCGTGCCCGTGGGGACGTCCGTGCCCTGCTGGACTCCCTGCTCAAGGCCCGGCTGGTGGTGGACTCATGAGCATGCCCGTGGTCTCCGAGCAGGCCGGAGGCGGCAGTTGGCACCGGCGGCTCAGCGCGCGCTGCGCCGTGGGCGCCGCGCACGTCCTCGCCAAGCTGCCGCCGCGTCGGCTGCGGCGCGTCCTGCGCGCGGCCTCCCGTGGCGCCCGGCCCGCCACCGCCGCCCGTACCCTCGAAGCCCGTACGTCCGTCGTGGCGGTGAGCGCCTGGTGCGCCGGGCAGGGGTGCCTGGAGCGGTCCGTCGCCACCGCGCTGCTGTGCCGCCTGCGCGGCGTCTGGCCCGACTGGTGCACGGGGGTGCGCACCCGGCCGTTCCGCGCCCACGCCTGGGTCGAGGCGGAGGGCCGTCCGATCGGGGAGCCGGACGACACCGGGCTGTTCCGGGCCGTCATGAGCGTCCGGCACCCCGCGTCGACCCCCGCCGCCCCCGCTGGTCCCGCCGCCCCCACCGGCACCTCGTCCGGTGACGCGTCCGGTGACGCGCCCGCCCCGGAGCGGTCGCGGTGAGGGCCCGGCACGCGGTGCTCGCGGAGGGCCTGCGCAAGACCTACGGGACGCACGAGGCCGTCGTCGACCTGGACCTCGCCGTCGATCCCGGCGAGACGTACGGCTTCGTCGGGCCCAACGGCGCGGGCAAGAGCACCACCATCAACATGCTGTGCACGCTGCTGCGCCCCTCGGCCGGGCGCGCCGAGGTCGCCGGGCACGACGTCACCCGCGACCCCGACTCCGTACGGCGCGGCATCGGCCTGGTCTTCCAGGAGTCCACCCTCGACGGGGAGTTGACCGCCGAGGAGAACCTCCGCTTCCAGGCGGACCTGTTCGGGATGCCCAGGGCCCGGGCCCGCCGGGCCCTCGCGGACCTGCTCGACCTGGTGGAGCTGACCCACCGCAAGGACTCGCCCGTACGCACCTTCTCCGGCGGCATGCGGCGGCGCCTGGAGATCGCCCGCGGGCTGCTGCACATGCCGCGCGTCCTCTTCCTCGACGAGCCGACCACCGGTCTCGACCCGCAGACGCGGGTGGCCATCTGGGAGCACCTGCACCGGCTGCGCGCCGAGCAGGAGATCACCATCTTCCTCACCACGCACCACCTGGAGGAGGCCGAGAACTGCGGCCGGTTGGCGATCATGGACCAGGGTCAACTGGTCGTCGAGGGCACCCCCGCGGAGCTGAAGGGCGTGGTCGGCGCCGATCTGGTCGTGCTGCGCACCGGCGACGACGAACGGGCCGCCCACGCCGTACGGGAACGGTTCGGCCTGGAGGCCCGTACGGGACCCGACGGCGTACGGCTGCGCACCCCGGACGGCGCGGCCTTCGTGCCCCGCCTCTGCGCCGAACTCGCCGTCCCCGTCCACTCGGTGACGGTCACGCCGCCGAGCCTCGACGACGTCTTCCTGCACTACACCGGCCGCACCATCCGCGAGGCCGACGGACCCCGGCAGCCCGACTTCGGGCCCAGGAGGTAGCCATGGCTCAGCACGAGCTGCACGCCCGTACGGCCGCGCACCCCGACCCGTACGTGCCCGCCGAGCCGCCCGCGCCACCGGACGCCGACCCGGGCCGGGACGCGGACACGCGCCCGCCACCGGACGCGGACACGGACGCGGACCGCGGGCTCGGCCGCGACCTGCGCACCATGAGGGTGCTGTGGCACCGGGAGACCCTGCGCTTCGGGCGCAACAAGCTGCGCATCGCCATGGGCATGGTCACCCCGTTGATGTTCCTGCTCGTCCTCGGCACCGGGCTGAACTCCACCATGTCCGAGGACAGCCTCAGGGACTTCCGTGCCTTCCTCTTCCCCGGCGTCGTACTCATGTCGGTGCAGGCACCGGCCATCGCCGTCGGCGCGTCCATCGTGTGGGACCGGCGGTCCGGCTTCCTGCGGCAGATGCTGGTGGCCCCGGTGCGCCGCAGCGCCATCCTGGTCGGCACCTGCCTCGGCGGCGCCACCTCCGGAGTCGTGTACGGGGTGCTGGTGCTGCTCCTGGGACCCGTCGCCGACGTGCCGTACCACCCCGGGCTGCTGCTGGTGCTGCTCCAGGTCGGGCTGGTCGCCTTCGCGTTCACGGCGCTCGGCGTCGCCGCCGCCGTGTGCATCCGGCGGCCCGAGACCTTCCAGGTGGCGGTCAGTCTCTGCATGATGCCGCTGTTCTTCCTGTCCGGCGCCATGTTCCCGGCCGACGGGCTCCCCGGCTGGCTCGGCACGGTCGTACGCGTCAACCCGCTGACCTACGCGGTGGACGCGCTGCGCCGTACGATGCCCGGCGACGGAGCGGCCGTCGCGGGCGGTCCGTCCGGGCCGCGCTGGGGGAGCTGGACCCCGCCCGTGGCCGTGGAGATCGGGCTGATCGCCGTGCTGGCCGTGCTCGCCCTGGCCGTCGCGACCCGGAGGTTCTCCCGTGTCGAGGAGTGACGCGGCGGGACGCGCCACGACCGGTCTCGTTCCCGGGTCTGTCGTTCCGGAGCACGAAGCCCCGGGCGCCCGGCCGCGGTTAGGGTCACGCGATGGATCACCCCGCAACGCAGCCGCTGTTCGGCCGACGGCTGACCACCGAGCAGCTCGTCGCCCTGGACTGCCTGGCCGCCGTGGCCTACGTGGCGCTGCTGCTGGCCCTGCGGCACACGTCCGGGCCGCCCGGGGCGGCCGGTCCGGACGGCCCGTCCGGACCGGCCGCCGACATCCTGGCCGTCGCCACCGGACTGCCCGTGGCGGTCCGCCGGTTGTGGCCCCTGCCGGTACTGGCCACCACCGTCGTCACGTCACTCGTCTCGGTGGTCCTCGGTGTCGTCACGGACCCGTTCCTCGCGGTGGCGTTCGCCCTCTACCCGGTGGCGCTCGGCGGCCCGACCCCGCGTCGGCTGCCCCTCGCGGCCGGTGCGCTCATCGGCCTCGGCGGGATGGTCGCCACGGAGCCCGCGAGCCCGTACGCGTACTGGTGGCTGCGCGGCCCCGGGCTCATCGTCCTCGGCTGGGCGCTGATCGCCGGGGCGTGGGCCCTCGGCACCGCCGTACGCGAACGCCGCGCCTTCGCCGAACGGGTCGCGCGGGAACTCGCGGAGCGGGCCGTGACGGAGGAACGGATGCGCATCGCGAGGGAGTTGCACGACGTCGTCGCCCACAGCATCGGCGTCATCGCGGTCAAGGCCGCCGTCGCCAACCACGTCGTCACCACACGCCCCGAGGAGGCCGGGAACGCGCTGCGCGTCATCGAGACCACCAGTCGCGCCGCCCTCCAGGAGATGCGCCACCTGCTCGGCGTCCTGCGCGCCGAGCCCACGGGCGCCCTGCCCGACGCCGAACTCCGCCCCGTACCGGGCACCGCCGGACTCGCCGCGCTGGCCCGTACGGCCACCGGGGCCGGACTGCGCGTACGGCTGGAGGCGCCCGACCTGGACGACCTGCCGGAGGCTCTCGGGCTGACCGTCCACCGCGTCGTGCAGGAGGCGTTGACCAACGCGGTCAGGTACGCGGCGCCGGCCGACTGCCGTGCCGTGATCACCAGGGACGAACGACGGCTGACGATCGAGGTGACCGACGACGGCGGGCCCGGCCGCCCGGGCGCGCACGCCCCCGGCGGCGGGCACGGCCCGGACGGCGGCGGGCACGGCCTCATCGGCATGCGCGAGCGGATCGCCGTGTACGAGGGGGAGTTCGCGGCCGGACCGCGCCCGGAGGGCGGCTTCACCGTACGGGCCACGCTGCCCCTCGGCCCGGCCGGTGCCGAACCGGGGACGAGCCGGTGAGCCACGACGTACGGGTGCTGGTCGCCGACGACCAGGCCCTGCTGCGCGGCAGCTTCCGTGTCCTCGTCGACCACGAGCCCGGCCTGACCGTCGTCGGTGAGGCCGCCACCGGTGCCGAGGCCGTGGACATGGCGGCACGGCAACACCCCGACGTCGTGCTCATGGACGTCCGGATGCCCGAGATGGACGGCATCGAGGCCACCCGCCGGATCTGCGGCACCCCGGAGACCTCCGGGGTCCGCGTCCTCATCCTGACCATGTTCGACCTCGACACCTACGTGTACGCCGCGCTGCGCGCCGGAGCCAGCGGCTTCCTGCTGAAGGACACACCGCCCGCGGACCTGATCACCGGGCTCCGGGTCGTCGCCGCGGGGGAGGGGCTGCTGGCCCCCTCCGTGACGCGGCGCCTGATCGAGGAGTTCGCGCGCGGCCCCGAGGGCCGGCCGCGGACCCCGGCACGCGCCTTGGAACGGGCCGGGATCACCGGCCGCGAACGCGAAGTGCTCACCCTGGTCGCCAGGGGCCTGACCAACTCGGAGATCGCGGGCCGCCTGCGGCTCAGCGTCCCCACGGTCAAGACCCACGTCAGCCATCTGCTGACCAAGCTCGACAGCCGCGACCGGGCGCAACTGGTCATCGTCGCCTACGAGACGGGACTCGTGTCCACCGGCTCACGGTGACCTCCACCGGCCGTCGCGGCCACGTACCGCCGACGGCCACGGTCGAAGGGAAACCCATGCCGCACCAGCAGTCCGCCTCCCGCCCCAGTCCGTACCGTCAGCCCGGCCCCCACCGTGACCTCCCCTCCCGGCGCGCCTGCCGGGTCGCCGTCGTCGGCGCCGGGATCGGCGGCCTCGCCGTCGCCGGTGCCCTGCTGCGCGCGGGCGCGCTCGTCGACGTGCACGAACAGGAACCCGTACCGCGCGAGGCGGGCGTCGGCATGCACCTGGCGCCCAACGCCTGCCGCGTCCTGTTCGGCTGGGGCCTGGAGGAGCCGCTGCGCGCGGTCGCCGTCCGCCCGGAGGCGATGGAGGTGCGCACCGGGGACGGACGGCTCCTCGCCCGCCGTCCGATGGGCGGCACGTGGGAGCGGGAGTACGGCGCCCCTCACCTCACCCTGCTGCGCAGCGACCTGCACGCCCTGCTCGCCACCCGGGTGCCGACCGAACACCTGCGCCTCGGGGCCCGGTTGACCGGGTACGAAGCGTCCGGGGAGGGCGTACGGCTGCGGTTCGCCGACGGGCGCGAGTCCGCGGCCGACCTCCTCGTCGGCGCCGACGGCGCGCACTCCGTGGTGCGCCGCGCCGTGGTCGGGGAGCACCATCCCGTCCTGTCCGGGGCGAGCGCGCTGCGCGGGCGGGTGCCCGCGGAGCGGGTACCGGCGCTGGCACCCGACACGCTGTACGTCTGGGTCGGCCGCGACGCCCGCCTGCTGGCCGTACCGGTCGACGCCGGGCGGCAGTTCACCTACGTGGCCGTCGTCCCCGCTCCCGCCACGGCCCCCGTCGAGGAGTCCTGGACCGGCACCGGCGACCACGCGGAACTGGCCGCCGCGTTCGCCGGGTGGCACGACGACGTGGCGGAACTCGTACGGGCGGCCAGGACACCGGGCCGCTGGACCCTCCACGACCGGGAACCGCTGCCGCGTTGGGGCCACGGCCGCGTCACGCTCCTCGGGGACGCCGCGCACCCCATGCTCCCCCACCACGGCCAGGGCGCCGGGCAGGCGCTGGAGGACGCGGTGGGTCTCGCGCACTTCCTCGACGGCACGCCCGAAGGGCTGCGCCGCTACGAGGAGTTCCGCCGCCCGCACACGGCGCGCGTACAGCTCGGCGCGCGCGGCGGCGGCTCGCAGCGGATGGGGCCCGGCGCCCCCGACGGCGTGGCACGGGTGGTCGAGGACACGTCCTGGATCAGCCACTACGACGTGCGGCGGGCCCTCGCGGAGACGGCGGCCGGTGCTTCCGACGCGCGCGGCGCGGGTCTCGGCGGGCGGGCGGCGCGGGTGGGGTCCGAGGTACGGACGGGGCGTGGCGTACGTCAGGGGAGGGACGTACGGAGCGAGGTATAGACGGACGCACAGGACGACGGCAGACCGCCGTATGGCCGCTGCTCCTAGCCTCCAGTTCATCGAAGCCGCAGCCAGGAGGAGGACGGCCACGTGTCGCACCACGTCGACCGACGACAGGTCCTGAAGGTCTCGCTGGGGGTGGCGGCCGTGTCGGCCGCCGGGACGGTGGTCGCGCCACCGGCCTCGGCCGCCGCACCCCGCGACGACTTCCCGGAGGTGCCCGGCATGTCCGGGGACCGCCGCGCCAACGAGTTCTGGTACCAGCTGGACGAGACGACGCTCTACGACTCCTCGCAGGAGGTGAAGGACGCCTACGCGGCCATCGAGGCGCACGTCGGCAACATCGAGCGCGGCATGCGCGAGAAGTGGCTCGAACTGGTCGGAACGCCCGGCTACCCGGACAACTACGCCGCGTTCATGACCCCGATCAGACAGCCGCTGGAGGTGCTCTCGCGTACCCAGCTCGGCGTGATGGACCGGTACTACCGCCATCAGCACCTCCGGCTCGTCCAGGCGTTCGGCTGGTTCGGCGAGGGGGTGCTGTACGACCCGCGCGGACACGCCCCGTTCCTGGTGCACACGATGAACGGCACCCCGGACACCCCGCCGCCCGGCTACCACACCTGGTACGCGTACCTGCGCGCCATGTCGCTGCTCGACATCGACCGGCGCCGCTGGGACCGGCTGGCTCCCGCGCTGGCCTTCGCCTGGGCGGCGCAGAGCACGGCACGGCCCGCCCAGGACGCGGTGAACCCGCCGCTGCCCCCGCGCACCGTACGGCGCCTCGCCGCCACCTGGCTGGTCAAGGACGTCGACCGGCTGGACCGGGACTTCCGGTCCTTCCCGTACCCCGAGGGGATGAGCTGATGACCGCCCCGCAACCACCGCACCGGCCGCAGACGGAACGGCGACCGGAACCGCGACCGGAACGCGAACCGCGCGCGCAGGCCGGACCGGCGTACGGGCGCCCGCCCGGTCGGCGCCACGTCCTCCTGGCGTCCGGGGCGCTGGCCGCCGTGGCGGCCGTCCCGGCCGCCGCGTCGTCGGCCGCCGCGGCGCCCGTCGGCCCCGAACTGCCCGACATCCCCGGGATGTCGGGTGACCGCCGCGCCAACGAGCTGTGGTACCTCCTCGACCAGGCCACGCTCTACGAGCCCTCCCAGGAGTTCACGGACGCCTACCACGCCCTCGTCGCCCACTACGGCCCCGGCTGGGACAACATCCTGCTCGGCACCTGGCGGCGACTCGTCACCACTCCCACGTACCGGCGGGAGTTCACCGACTTCGTGGCGCCCGTACGCGGCCCGCTGGAGGTGATGTCACGGGTGCAGCTCGGTGTCTTCGACGCCGTCTACCACCCGGCCAACCCCCGACTGGTGCGCGCCTTCGCCGAGTTCGGGCAGGGCGTGCTGTACGACCCGCGCACCGGGGCGCTGCACGTCATGACCGGCACGCCGCCCGGCGGCTATCCCGTCTGGCACGTCGTCATGCGGGCCATGACGTTCCTCGACGTCGACCGACACCGCTGGGAGCGGCTGGCGCCCCTGAACGCCTTCGCCTGCGCCGTGCACCTCACGGCCGACCCGGACCTGGAGCACGTCAACCAGCCCCTGCCGCGCCGCACCGTACGGCGGCTCGCCGCCCACTGGCTGTCTCGCGACATCACGCGGCTGGACGAGGACTTCCAGTCGTTCCCGTACCCGCAGCAGCAGGACTGAGACCCTGGGAGAGGGCATGACACGTACGGGAATCTGGCTGGTGGGCGGGCGCGGCTCGGTCGCGGCGAGCACCGTCGCCGGCGCCGCGGGCCTGCGCGCGGGCGTGCTCGCGCCGGTGGGCCTGGCCGGGGAACTCGCCCCGTTCCACGGGGTGGGTCTCCCCTCCTTCGACGACCTCGTCTTCGGCGGGCACGACCCGGCGGCCGAGGGGCTCGTCAAGCGCGTGGAACGGCTCGCCGCCGACGGCGTCGTCCCGCCCGGCCTGCCCGCCCTCGTCCGCGACGACCTGCTGGCCGCCGACGCCGAGATCCGGCCCGGTCTCACCGCGTCGGTGCGCCCGGCACCCGGGACGCCCACCGGCACGGCGGACGCTGCCGTCGACGAACTCGCCGCCGACATCGCGGACTTCCGCCGCCGGACGGACGTGGACACCGTGGTCGTCGTCAACGTGTCCGCCACCGAGGCCCCCGCCCGGCCGCATCCGGCGCACGCCTCCTGGGAGTCGCTGCGCGCGGCGCTGCGGCGGCCCGGGGACGCCGACGTGCTGCCGCCGAGCGCGCTGTACGCCTGCGCCGCGTTCCGGGCCGGCTGCCCCTTCGTGGACTTCACCCCGTCGACGGGTGCCCGGCTGCCCGCGCTCGACCAACTCGCCCGCGAACGCGGCCTGCCGTACGCCGGGAGCGACGGCAAGACCGGTGAGACGCTGGTCAAGTCGGTGCTGGCGCCGATGTTCGCGCGTCGCGCCCTGACCGTACGCAGCTGGTCCGGCACCAACCTGCTGGGCGGCGGCGACGGTGCCGCCCTGGCCGATCCCCGGCGGGCGGCGGCCAAGATACGTTCCAAGGACCGGCTGCTGCCGGAGCAGTTGGGCGGGCCGGTGGAGGGCGGCGTGCACATCCACGAGGTGCCCGACCTGGGGGAGTGGAAGACCGCCTGGGACCACATCACCTTCGAGGGGTTCCTGGGCGCCCGCATGACCCTGCAGTTCGTCTGGCAGGGCTGCGACTCGGCGCTCGCCGCACCTCTCGTACTGGACCTCGCGCGGTTCACGGCCCTCGCCCACCGGGCGGGCGTCAGCGGGCCGGTGGGCGAGCTGGGCTTCTACTTCAAGGACCCCGTGGACTGTGCGGAACACGCGCTGGACCGGCAGTTCGACACCCTGGTGGCGTGGGCGCGAGACCTGAGCGGGGCGCGGCACCCGGGCGGGGCGCCGGGGTGAGCGTCCGCCGGGGTGTCCGCGCGGGCGGGCACGCCATCCGTAACGGCCCCCGGAACCCGGCGCCCCGCCCCGGCCGGGGGCACCGCGCCGGGGCCGTGACCGCGCCCGCGACCGGTGTCAGGGAACGGCCGTCGCCGTACGGTGTGCCGGTCCGTCCAGGGCCAGCCCGCCGCTGAGCACGGCGCGGTGGGTGGCGGTCAGCGCCGGGCCGGGGTCCACCCCCAGCTCCTCGGCGAGCAGCCGTCGGCCCTCCCGGTAGACGGCGAGGGCCTCCGCCTGCCGCTCGCACCGGTACAGCGCGGTCATCCACTGCGCCCGGAACCGTTCGCGCAGCGGGAACCGTGCCACCAGGCCGGTGAGTTCCGCGACCAGCTGGCGGTGCTCGCCCATGGCCAGCTCGGCGTCGAGGCGGCTCTCCAGGGCGGCCATCCGCGCCTCGTCGAGCTGCGGGGCCTCGGCGTCCCGCAACTGTTCGGTGACCCCGCCGAGCGCCGGCCCGCGCCACAGGCCCAGTGCCGCACGCAGCAGCCGGGCCGCCGCGTCATGGCGCCCCTCACGCAGCGTCGCGTGCCCCGCGCGGGACAGCCGCTGGAACTCGGCGGCGTCGAACACCGCGTCCCGTACGCCCAGCCGGTAACCGGCCGGTTCGCGCACCAGCTCCACCGGGCCGCCGAGCCGCTGCCGCAGCCGGGAGACGTACGTGTACAGCTGGGCGCTCACCGTGGTGGGCGGTCGCTGTCCCCACAGCAGCGACACGAGGCGCTCGTCGGACAGCACGTCCCCGTTCGCCAGCAGCAGCGCGGCGAGCAGGGTCCGTTGCTTGTGGCCCGGGATCGGGATCTCCCGGCCCTCGGTACGGACACGCAGTGGTCCCAGGACGCTGAACTCCACTCTTTCCCCCCGTTGTTCGTGCGGGCCGTGGTCCGTGCCGGTCGGTCGTGACGGCGACGGCCGGGCGCCCGCGAGCGCACAGCGTAGGCCGCCCTCCGTCCCGGGAGCCCGGGACCGGTGACCCGAGCCCGTCCCCGGGAGCGGAACGGGACCCCGGTCCCGGGACTTGGGGACCCCGGGATTCCTACGCTGGGCCCGTCGACGCCGCGCACCGAGAGGCAGTGAGAGGCCGCCCATGTCGCACGACCAGCGCCAGCACACGCCCCCACCGCCCACCCGCGACGACGAGGCGCGCCGCGCCCGGCTCGCCGGACTCCGCGCCCGCGACGCCCGCCGGGCCCACCGTTCCGGGCGGCTGCGCGTCGCCGCCACCGTCCTCGCCGCGGTCGTGGCGGCGGCGGTCCTCGTCGCCGTCGTCCTGAGCGTGCGGGGCGGGTCGGGCGGTGACGACGCCGACGCCTCCGGCGTCGACCCCACCAAGGCCAACGTCCGGGGCGAGAAGGTCTACGGCGACCTGGAACGCGGCCACGTCAAGGGCGACGTCGACTATCCCGCCGGACAACTGCCCCCGGTCGGCGGACGCCACGACCCGCGGTGGCAGAACGCCAACGGCGACGTCTACACCCGCCCGCTGCGCCCGGAGAACGCCGTGCACTCCCTGGAGCACGGCGCCGTCTGGGTCACGTACTCCCCGACGCTCCCGCAGCCCGAGGTGGAGAAGCTGCGCGCCGAGGTGGCGGGCGTCCCGTACCGCATGATGAGCCGCCTGCCCGGTCAGGACAGCCCGGTCCGGCTCACCGCGTGGGGCCATCAGCTGTCGCTCGAATCGGCCGACGACCCCCGTATCGGCGAGTTCTTCGACGCGTACGCGCAGGGGCCGCAGGCACCCGAGCAGGGCGCGCCGGTCACCGGCGGGAAGCCGACGCCGTGACGGGCCCGTCGTCCGCGCGGCACCCCGTACGGCTCTCCCGTGCGGGCGTGCTGGCGGCCTCCGTGATCCTGCTGTCCGCCGTGGTGCTGCTGACGGGCCTGTCCGGCAGGGCCCCGGCCGGTTCCCCGGAGCCGACCGGGGACTCGGTCGCCGTCGGCTTCAGCCGCGACATGGCCACGCACCACCAGCAGGCGGTCGAGATGTCCCTGACGGTGCTCCGCAACGGCTCCTCGGCCGACGTACGGACCCTCGCGTACGACATCGCCAACACCCAGGCGGCACAGCGCGGGATGATGCTCGGCTGGCTCCAGCTCTGGGGCCGCGACGCCACGTCCGGCGTCCACGCCATGGCGTGGATGGACATGCCGCGACCGAGCGCCGCGGACCGCCGCCGCGGGGTCCTCATGCCGGGCATGGCCGACCGCGCCGACCTGGCGCGGCTCGCCGTCGCGCACGGCAGGCGGGCGGACGTGCTCTACCTCCGCCTGATGACCGCCCACCACCTGGGCGGGGTGCACATGGCCGAGGGCGTCACGGCGGACGACACGCCCGCGCCGGTCCTGCGGCTCGCCGAGGGGATGGTCCGTGGCCAGCGGGCGGAGATCGACCTGATGCGGACCCTGCTGGAACGGCTCGACCCGGCCTGAACGGCTCGGCGCCACGAGCCCGCCCCCGCGACCCGTGCCGTGCCGTGCCGTGCCGTGCCCGAGGCGACGTCCGCCCGGTTCAGCGCGTACGGCCCCGGGGCTTCAGCGGCGTGGCGGGCATCGTGGGGGCCGGGAGCGGGGGGCCGTCGTAGCCGTGGACCGTGCCGAACGCGCCGGTGCCCGACATCCAGTCGTCGCGGGCGCGGGTGATGTCCTCCGTGCTGCGGCCGATGAAGTTCCACCACATGACGAGCTTCTCCTCGAACGGTTCGCCGCCGAGCAGCAGCAGTTCGCTGTCCCGGTCCGCGCGCAGCGGCAACTCGCGCCGCCCGCAGCCGAGATAGAGCATCGAGCCGCTGTCCAGCGGTACGCCGTCGACCTCGCTGCGGCCGGACATCGTCAGCACCGCGTACTCGAAGTCCGGGTCCACCGGCAGCCGTACGTCCGTGCCGCCCGCGAGGGACACGTCCGCGCCGACCAGCGGGGAGTACGTACGGCCGGGGGAGCGGGCGCCGTCCAGTTCGCCGAGGATGACGGTCGCGCGGAACCCCGGGTGCCGGGCCCCCGTGGCGGACCCGACCTCGGGGAGCGCCGCGTGGTGCTCGAACGCCGGGTCGGTGTGCCGGTGCGCGTCCGGCAGCGCCACCCACAGCTGGGCGCCGTGCAGCAGGCGGGCGTGTTCGCGCGGCGACTCCTCGGAGTGCGCGATGGCCCGCCCGGAGGTCATCAGGCCCAGTTCGCGCGGCCGTACGGTCTGGAGCGAGCCGAGGCTGTCGCGGTGCAGGACCTCGCCGTCGTGCAGCCAACTGACCGTCTGGAGCCCGATGTGCGGGTGCGGCGGCACCTGCATGCCCGTCTCGCCCGCGATGTCGTCCGGCCCGTAGTGGTCGACGAAGCACCACGCGCCGACCATCCTGCGGCCCAGATTGGGCAGCAGCCGCCGGACGACGGTCGACTCGCCGAGCGGCATGCTGCGCGGCTCCAGCAGCTCCCGTACCGGGCGCGCGGCGACGTCCTCGCGTCCGCCGCACTCGCTGCCCGCCGGTCGCGTGTCGAGATTGCTCACGTCGGCTCCGCCTTCCGCGCCGTTCCCCGCACGGGCCTCCGCCGTGCCGTCCCGGCCATCATCCCCCGCCGGAGCCCGTACCCGGGCACCGGCGGGGGACCCGGCGTCAGATCAGGCCCTGCGCCAGCATGGCCTCGGCGACCAGCTCGAAGCCCGCGATGTTCGCGCCGACGACGTAGTTGCCCGGCGCCCCGTAGCGCGCCGCCGTCTCGTGGGACGTGTCGTGGATGTGCCGCATGATCTCCGCGAGCCGCTCCTCGGTGTGGGCGAACGTCCACGAGTCGCGGGACGCGTTCTGCTGCATCTCCAGGGCGCTGGTCGCCACCCCGCCCGCGTTGGCGGCCTTGCCCGGGGCGAACGCGACGCCCGCCTCCTGGAAGACGCGGACGGCCTCCGGGGTGGTGGGCATGTTCGCGCCCTCGGCCACGGCCTGCACGCCGTTGCGTACGAGGACGGCGGCGTCCTCGGCGGTCAGCTCGTTCTGGGTGGCGCAGGGCAGCGCCACGTCGCACGGCACCTCCCAGGGGCCGCGTCCGGCGACGAAGTGGGCGTCGCGGCCGCGCCGTTCCGCGTAGTCCGCGACGCGCCCGCGGCCGGTCTCCTTGATCTCCTTGAGGAGGTCCAGGTCGATGCCCTTCTCGTCGACGACGTAGCCGCCGGAGTCGGAGCAGGCCACGACGGTCGCGCCGAGCTGCTGCGCCTTCTCGGTGGCGTACAGGGCGACGTTCCCGGAGCCGGAGACGACGACGCGGCGCCGGTCCAGGTCCTGGCCCCGGACGCGCAGCATCTCGTCGGTGAACATCACGCAGCCGTAGCCGGTGGCCTCCGTACGGGCCTGGGCGCCGCCCCAGCCGACGCCCTTGCCGGTGAGGACGCCGGACTCGTAACGGTTGGTGATGCGCTTGTACTGGCCGAAGAGGTAGCCGATCTCCCGCCCGCCGACGCCGATGTCGCCCGCGGGCACGTCGGTGTACTCGCCGAGGTGCCGGTGCAGCTCCGTCATGAACGACTGGCAGAAGCGCATCACCTCCGCGTCCGAGCGGCCCTTGGGGTCGAAGTCGCTGCCGCCCTTGCCGCCGCCGATGGGCATGCCCGTCAGGGCGTTCTTGAAGATCTGCTCGAAGCCGAGGAACTTCACGATGCCGAGGTTCACCGACGGGTGGAAGCGCAGGCCGCCCTTGTACGGGCCGAGGGAGCTGTTGAACTCCACGCGGAAGCCGCGGTTGACGTGGATGCCGCCCGCGTCGTCGGACCACGGCACGCGGAAGATGAGCTGCCGCTCGGGCTCGCAGACCCGCTCGACGATGCGGGCGTCGACCAGTTCGGGACGCTTCGTCAGTACGGGGCCCAGGGTTTCGAGGACCTCCCGTACGGCCTGGTGGAACTCCGTCTCGCCGACGTTGCGCCGCAGGATCTCCTGGTAGAGCGGTTCGATCAGCCGTGCGCCCGCGTCGTCGTCCCGCGTGTGCGGCGTGAGTGGTGTCGACATGTGTGGAAGCCCTCCCCGTGGGGGTGCTGTGGGCGTCGCCCCGCAGGTCCACGGGGTCAGGGCCAGAGCTTAGGCCGTGCGTCGCGGCCTGGCTCCCCGTCCGCCGCGCTCCGGCCCGCCCCGGCTCCGCACGTCCCGCGTGCCGGGGGCTCCGCACTCCGGCCGTCACGCGCGGTGGCGGTCCGGCCGCGTACGGCGCGTGCGCGCTCGGTACGGTGTGTGCGCGGCGCCCGGTGCGGTCCGGGCGGGAGAGGGGACGCGTCATGGACGACGGCGACAGCGGGCGGCGGCAGCGCCCGGCGGAGATCGACAACACCGTGCCGCACTCCGCCCGGATCTGGAACTACTGGCTGGGCGGCAAGGACAACTACCGCGTCGACCAGGAGGCGGGCGACAGGTTCGCCGAGACGTTCCCCGGCATCATCGACGCGGCACGCGGCTCCCGGCACTTCCTCGGCCGCGCCGTACGGCACCTAGCGGGGGAGGAGGGCATCCGGCAGTTCCTGGACGTCGGCACCGGGCTGCCCACCGTCGACAACACGCACGAGATCGCGCAGCGCGTCGCGCCCGACGCCCGCGTCGTGTACGTCGACAACGACCCGCTGGTCCTCTCGCACGCCCGCGCGCTGCTCACCAGCACCCCCGAGGGCGTCACCGACTACGTGGACGCGGACCTGCGCGACCCGGGCACCCTCCTCGAAGCGGCCGCCCGCACCCTGGACTTCGACCGGCCGGTGGCGTTGATGCTGCTCGGCGTCCTGGGGCACGTGCCCGACGACGCGCTGGCCGGGTCGCTCGTGGGCAGCCTGCTGGACGCGCTGCCGCCGGGCAGCTTCCTGACACTCAGTGACGGTACGGACGTCAGCGCCGCCCGCCGGAACGCGCACGACCGCTACAACAGCAGCGGCGCCGCCCCGTACCACCTGCGCAGCCCGCAGGGCGTCGAGGCGCTGTTCGGCGGCCTGGAGCTGCTCGAACCGGGCGTGGTGCCGGTGACGGAGTGGCGGCCCGACCCGTCGCCGTTCGAGCCGGTGCCGGTGACCACGTACGGCGCGGTGGCGCGCAAGCGCTGACGCGCGCCCGGGGCGGGGCAGGCCGGGGCGGCTCAGCCGGAGAACAGCTGCGACGCCTTCTGCGCCAGCTCGTACAGGCCGTAAGCCAGCGGGAGCCCGACCCACAGCCAGGCGAACGCGGTCAGTGCGGTGCGGTCGGTGCCGCTGTCGTGGTCGCTCACCGGGGGTCCTTCCGTGTGTCGTACGCGTCCCCGGGCGCGGTCGGCGCCCCGTCCGCCCCGTCCGTGGCGCCCTCGGCGTCCGCCGTGTCACCCGTGCCGCCGCCCGCGCGCTCCGGCTCGTGGTGGCGCGGGTCCACGGGCCGGATCAGCTCGTTGGCGACGAAGCCCACGGCGAGCAGCCCGATCATGATGCCCAGCGACAGCCCGTACAGCCCCGGCCCGCTGCGCCCCGCCTCCTCCTGCGAGTCGGCCACGCGGTTGACGATCAGCGGCCCGAGCACGCCCGCCGTCGACCAGGCGGTGAGGAGCCGCCCGTGGATGGCGCCGACCTGGTACGTGCCGAACAGGTCCTTGAGGTACGCCGGTACGGTCGCGAAGCCGCCGCCGTAGAACGACAGGATGACCAGCGCGCAGACGACGAACAACGGCTTGGACGAGTCACCGAGCCGCGCGATCACGAGGTACATCAGGGCGCCCGCGCCGAGGTACACGCGGTACATGTTCTTGCGCCCGATGACGTCCGAGGTGGAGGACCACAGCAGGCGGCCCGCCATGTTGGCGAGCGACAGCAGCGCCACGAAGCCCGCCGCCGCGGAGGCGGTCACCGGGGTGTCCGTACCGGCGAAGAAGTCCGTGATCATCGGCGCGGCCTTCTCCAGGATGCCGATGCCGGCGGTCACGTTCATGCACAGCACGACCCACAGGCACCAGAACTGCGGCGTGCGCACCGCGTTGCGCGCCGACACCTGCGCCGTCGTGACCAGCGCGCGCGGCGCGGCCGCCGGTGGCCCGGCCGGTGGCCGCCAGCCCTCGGGCGGTACGCGCACCAGCAGCACGCCGAGGGTCATGAACACCGCGTACGTCAGCCCGTGCACGAGGAACGCCGTCGCGATGCCGTCGCTGTCCGAGCCGAACGAGTCCAGCATCCGCGCCGACCAGGGCGACGCGATGAGCGCGCCGCCGCCGAAGCCCATGATGGCGATCCCGGTGGCCATGCCGGGCCGGTCGGGGAACCACTTGATCAGCGTCGACACGGGAGAGATGTAGCCGATGCCGAGCCCGATGCCGCCGACGAAGCCGTAGCCGAGGACGACGAGCCAGTACTGCCGGGTGGCCGCGCCGAGCGCCGCGATCAGGAAGCCGGTGGAGAAGCAGGCCAGGGACACGGCCATGGCCCAGCGCGGTCCGCGCCGCTCCACGAGGGTGCCGCCGAACGCCGCCGACAGCCCCAGCATCACGATCGCCAGCTGGAACGGGAGCGCGCTCTGCGTACCGGACAGGTCGAGGGCGGACTCCAGCGGCGGCTTGAACACGCTCCACGCGTACGCCTGCCCGATGGAGAGGTGCACGGAGAGCGCGGCGGGCGGCACCAGCCAGCGGCTCCAGCCGGGCGGCGCGACACTGCGCGAGCGGTCGAGAATCCCTGGCGTCATGTTCACGCACCCTAGGCGATGTCCAGTCGGGCGGGCCCACGGGAGTGGGTGGAGCGTCGCCGGCCCGCCACGCGGCGCCCCACGCGCCTCCCGCGTCCCCCGTCCGACCGCCGCCGGTCACCCCTGGTGCACGGCGTCGGTGTACGACGTGGTGACCGTCGGGGTGCTCAGCACCGCGTCGAACGCCTCCGCGACGGGCGTACGCAGCACCCCGCTCTGCGTACGGATGCCGTCCAGCCCCTCCGGCGGACCCGGCCGCAGGTCGGTCAGGGTGAGGGCGCCGCCGAGGCCCGCCTCCGTCAGCGCCGCCTCGACGCTGCCGGGGGCGGGCTCGTCCAGGCGTGCCTCGGCGACGGCGAAGCCCGCCGGGTGGTCGGGGTCCGGATACATCTCGGGCACGTGCCCGGCGGTGTGCGTGAGGGCGATCGCCCGGTAGTCGTCACCGAGGGCGCGGTGCAGGTGGTGGCCCATCGGCAGGCCGGTCAGCGTGTCGTCGAAGCGGACGGGCGTCTTCTGCGCGTGGTTGTTGTGCGCGGCCAGCACGAACCGCGCGCCGGGCTCCGCCCGGTCCAGGTGCCAGCGCAGCGACTCGGCCATGTACACCTCCCGTACGGACGTGTCTCCCGGTTCGCCGCGGCCCGCGAAGAGGTCCCGCATCGCGCCGAACATGTAGTCGGTGTGCGTGGCCGCCTCCAGATGCCGCAGCGCCACGTCGTACGCCGCCCGGCCGCCCCGGTCCACGTACAGCGGCTCCAGGCCGCGCAGCCGTAGCAGCAGCCGCGCCAACGAGGCGGTCAGCGCGTCCTGTTCGGCCGCCGCCAGCCGGTCCCAGCGGGGCGCGGCCACCGCGCCGGAGCTGCCGGTGACGCGGTCCGCGACGGCGAGCGCGGCGTCGACGCGGGCGACGGCGCCCGGGTCGACGGTCCGCAGGTAGTCCGCCAGCGGTTCCAGCACGGGGCGCAACTCCCCGGCCGCCGTGGGGAGATCGACGCCGACGAAGCGCAGCGGGTGGCCGCTCGCGCGGTTGTGGCGGCGGAGCCAGCGCAGGAGGTCGCCGTTGGCCCCGGAGTACGCGGTGCCGCCGATCGCCTCCAGCCCGGCGTCACCGGGCCCGTCGTCCTCACCGCGCAGCCACCGGTCCAGCGGGAACGCCTCCGCGAACCCGAACTCGAAGGCGAGGACGGTGAATCCGCAGCGTTCCGCGAGGAAACGCAGCACCCGCCGCCGGGCGTGCGTGAACTCCCGTACGAAATGGGCGCCTTCACCGACCGCGACGACGCGCGCGTCGCCCACGAGGGCGCGCAGCGGTTCGAGGTCGTCGAGGGGCGCGTCGGGGTCGAGGCCGTCCAGGGTGACGGCGTGGTCGCGGAACCAGGCGGCCAGCCGGGCGTGTTCGGGCGTGGGGGAGGGGTGCGGGGTGTGCTCAGGCATGGGTGCGCGCTCGCTTCTCGTACGGAGCCAAGTGAGGAGGGCCGGACACGGCCGGGAGGGGCGGGGGCACGGGGGCTTCACGGCCCGGGCACGGGGCCGTGCCTCGCACGGCCGGGGAGTCGTCACTCCGGCCGTCGTCCGTGCCTCACCGCCGCGAAGCGCTCAGCGGAAGAGGGTGCCTGGTGCCATGCGGCGAGCGTAGCACCGCCCGCCGCCCCGCAAACCGGCCTGGCCTGCGGGTACGTGGGGCGTGGCCGGGGTGACCCGCGTGGCCGGGGACGCGTCGGGGCGGCGGGCGGTGCTCAGGGGCGTACGTCCTTGATGTCGGTGAAGTCCTCGAAGTCGAAACCCGGGGCGACCACGCAGGTCACCAGGACCGGTTCCGTGCCCGCCGGTTCGGCGGCCTGCCAGGCGCCGGCCGGTACGAGCGACTGCGGCCGCTCGCCCGCCGCCACGTCGCCGCCGAGGAGCGTGGCCCCGCTGGCGTCCCCGGCGCCCTCCTCGTCCGGGAGGTCGCCCGTACCGCCGAGGCGCAGGCGCAGCGGGCCGCCCAGGTGCCACAGCCACAGTTCGTCGGAGCGCACCCGGTGCCACCGGGAGGACTCGCCGGGGTGCAGCAGGAAGTAGATGCCGGTGGCGTACGGGCGCGGCCCCGGGTAGCCCTCCGGCACCGCGCTCCCGCCGGTGCGCCACGTCTCGCGGAACCAGCCGCCCTCGACGTGCGGTCGCAGGTCCAGCCGTCGTACCAGCTCAGAGATCTCCGCCATGCGGTCCATCCTGGCCCAGCCCGGGCCCCGCCCGCCAACGGGGGCCCCGGGCCGGGTGGCGTCAGGGTCCGGTGTCGGGAGCGTCGAGTTCGGCCAGCGCCCCGTCGAGGACGCGGCGCACCTCCAGCGCGTCCCTCCCGAGCGCCTGCACCAGGACCGCGGGTCCGGCGAGCGGCGTCAGCGCCGCGTGGTCCCCGAGCAGCCGGGCCACCGGCGGGGTTGCGGTGAACTCCGGCCGTACCACGAGCAGTTGCCCCAGCGCGCGGTGCCCACCGAGCACGGCGGGCCCGTCCCAACCGCCGGGAGCGCCGGGTCCGCACGTCAACTCCTGCTCCAGCAGCACCTGTTCGCCCACCCGCAGCCGCAGTCCGCTCGTCAGCCGCCCCGGGGCGGCGTCGCCCGTACGGCCGAGCACCTGCTCCTCCCGCAGCACCAGCCGCGCTCCGGGCGCCACGTCGGCGCGGGTGGCGACGGCCAGGTCGCTCCCCGCGCCGACGATCAACTGCTCCGGCAGCCAGCGCAGTTCGGCGCCCGCGTCCGCGGTGAGCCGCACGTCGTACCGTGCCGCCTCGCCGGACTGGCCGGGCAGCGCGAGCGTCGCGGCGGCGCTGCCGAGGCCCAGCCGGGCGCCGGGGCGCGCGTGCGCCCGTACCGTCAGGCGGTCGCCGCCGAGCGGACCGCCCATGGCGCCCACCAGCAGGGCGCGCGCCCAACCGCCGTCCGCCCGCACCCGCCGCAGGGCCAGCGGGCCCTCGCCCGTCAGCACGGGCAGGGCGGTGCCCCCGCGCCCGTCGGGTGCGGCGGTGACGCGGGCGGTGGCGCGCACGCCCGACGGCGCGCCGCGGCCCGCCTCCGCGGTGCCGGGAGCGGTCACGGGTGGGCGACCCACGCGGCCCGCCGCGCGCCGACCCAGGCGGCGACCTCCCGCACCCCGTCGGGCGCCCGCAGCGACTGGAGGACGACGGGGAGTCCGCCGCGCCGCAGGCGGGCGTCCGCGGCCATCCGGGCGAGGTCGGCGCCGACGTACGGGGCGAGGTCCGTCTTGTTCACCACGAGCAGGTCCGCCGTGGTGATGCCGGGGCCTCCCTTGCGCGGGACGTCGTCGCCGCCCGCGACGTCGATCACGAAGATCTGGGCGTCCACGAGGCCGCGGGAGAACGTGGCGGTGAGGTTGTCCCCGCCGGACTCGACGAGGACGAGGTCGAGCGGGCCGTTCGCGTCCTCCAGGTCCTCGACGGCCTCCAGGTTGGCGGAGATGTCGTCGCGGATGGCGGTGTGCGGGCAGGCGCCGGTCTCGACGGCGCTGATCCGCTCGGGTGCCAGGACGCCCTCCCGCAGCAGGAACTCGGCGTCCTCGCGGGTGTAGATGTCGTTGGTGACGACGGCCAGGGACAGCTCGTCGCGGAGCGCCCCGCACAGCGCCGCCACGGTCGCCGTCTTCCCCGACCCGACGGGTCCGCCGAGGCCCACGCGCAGCGCGCGGCGCGTGCCGTCCGGCCGTACGGGCGGGTGTCCGCCACCGGAAGCGGCGCCGTGGTGCCCGTGCGGCTCGGTGTCGTGGTGGAGATGCATGGTGGGCCTCCTCGGGCCGTGCGGGTGGGCGGGGCGGACGGGGGTTCCGGGCGGGGCGGCGCCGCTCAGGACGCGAAGAGGCGCACCGGCCAGCCGGCGTGGGCCTCCGCGCCGATCTCCAGGAGGGGCGCGGACGCGGCGGGCAGGGCGCCGGTACCCGACTCCGGTACGCGCAGCGCGGCCCGTACGGCCTCCGCGCCGGTCCGGTCGACGGCGGGCGCGACCGCCGCGAGCACGCGGGTGGCGTCGCACGGGTCCAGGCCGAGCAGCCGCACGGCCGCCGACGCCGGGCCGCTGACGCTCTCGTACGCGGCGCAGTGCGCGGCGTCCGCGCCGTCGAGGCCCGCGGCGCGCACCACCGCACCGAGGACGACGGGCTGGTGGGCGCCGCGGGGAAAGGCGCTGGCGAGCGCGTCCAGCTCCGGGTGCGGCCAGGTGGCGCGGGCCGTGCGCAGCAGCTGCCGTCCGAGCCGCCGGGCCGTCGCGCGCAGCGCGGGGGAGGGCGTACGGGCGTCGGCGGCGCGGTCCAGGGCGACCGGGTCGGTGCCGAGGGCGGCCGCCGCCGCGAGCGCGGCCGCGACCAGGCCCGCGGTGTGCAACCGGCCCCGGCAGAACGCCTCCAGGGTCGCGCCGTCCACGACGCGGCGGGCGGCGACGGCCTCCTCGACGCCGCCGGAGTGGGCGTGCCCGCCAGCGGGGAAGCGGCCGTCGGCCAGGACGAGCAGCGCCGCACGCGGGGCCGCGGGCACCGGCCCCGGGGGCGGCCCGGGGTCGTACGCGGATGTGGTGGCGGCCATCAGAACAGGAAGTAGCGCTGGGCGAGGGGGAGTTCGGACACCGGGTCGGGCTCGACGAGCGCTCCGTCGATGGTGACGGCGAAGCTGTCGGGCGCCACCTCGACGTGCGGCAGGGCGTCGTTCTCCCGCATGTCCGCCTTGCCGAGGCCGCGTGTGGAGCGCGTCGCCACGAGGCGTCTGCCCAGTCCGAGCCGCTCCGGCAGCCGATCCTCCAGTGCGGCCGGTGCGACGAAGCCCAGCGACACGGCGGCCGGTGCCCTCCCGTACCCGCCGAACATCCGCCGGGCCAGCACCGGTTGGGGCGTCGGTACGGAGGCGTTCGCGTCGCCCAGGTGCGCGTGGGCGATCTGGCCGCCCTTCAGCACGGCGTACGGTTTCACGCCGAAGAACGCCGGCTCCCACAGCACCAGGTCGGCCAGCTTGCCCGGCTCCACGGAACCGATCTCGTGGTCGACGCCCTGCGCGACGGCCGGGTTGAGGGTGTACTTCGCGACGTACCGCCGTACGCGGTGGTTGTCGGCGCGCGTGTCGCCGGGCAGGGGACCGCGCCGCCGCTTCATCACGTGCGCGGTCTGCCAGGTCCGCAGGACCACCTCGCCCACCCGGCCCATGGCCTGGGAATCGGAGGACATCATCGAGATGGCCCCGAGGTCGTGCAGCACGTCCTCGGCGGCGATGGTCGTCGGCCGGATGCGGGACTCGGCGAACGCCAGGTCCTCCGGCACGGCCGGGTTCAGGTGGTGGCAGACCATCAGCATGTCGAGGTGCTCCTCGACGGTGTTGACGGTGTGCGGCCGGGTCGGGTTCGTGGAACCGGGCAGCACGTTCGGCATCGACACGGCCGTGATCATGTCCGGCGCGTGCCCGCCGCCCGCCCCCTCGACGTGGAAGGCGTGCAGCGTACGGCCGCCGACCGCGGCGAAGGTGTCCGCGACGAAACCGGCCTCGTTCAACGTGTCCGTGTGCACGGACAGCTGTGCGCCGGTCTCCTCGCACACGTCGAGGCACGCGTCGATCACGGCCGGGGTGGCGCCCCAGTCCTCGTGGATCTTGAACCCCAGCGCTCCCGCGCGGAGTTGGGCGTGCAGGGACGCGGCGGACATGGTGCTGCCCTTGCCGAGGAACCCGATGTTCACCGGGCTGGACTCCATCGCGTCGAACATCCGGGCGAGATGCCAGGCGCCGGGTGTCACGGTCGTCGCCCTGCTGCCCTCGGCGGGTCCCGTACCGCCGCCGATCATCGTGGTGACGCCCGAGGCGAGCGCCTCCTCGACGAGCCCCGGGGAGATGAAGTGGACGTGCGCGTCGACGGCGCCCGCGGTGAGGATCCTGCCGTTGCCCGCGACGATCTCGGTCTCCGGTCCGATGACGAGGTCGGGATGCACCCCGTCCATGGTGTCCGGGTTGCCCGCCTTGCCGAGCGCGGTGATCCGGCCGTCCAGGATGCCCACGTCGGCCTTGACCACTCCCCAGTGGTCGATCACGACGGCGCCGGTGACCACGGTGTCGGGCGCGCCCTCCGCGCGGGTGGTCCGCGACTGGCCCATGGACTCGCGGACCACCTTGCCGCCGCCGAACACCGCCTCGTCGCCGGCGCGTCCGGGCCCGCCGCAGCGGTCCTCCTCGATCTCGACCAGCAGGTCGGTGTCCGAGCCGCACCCGGTCGCCCGTGGTGGGGCCGTACAGGTCGGCGTACGCGGCGCGCGGCAGCTCAGCCATCGAGCGCGCCCCCCGTCGCGCCGCGCAGCCCGGGCACCGTGCGCAGACCGGCGAGGGGCACCAGCTCCACCTCGGCGGGGACACCCGGCTCGAACCGTACGGCCGTGCCGGCCGCGACGTTCAGCCGCAGGCCGCGGGCGGCGGCGCGGTCGAAGTCGAGTCCCGGGTTGGCCTCGGCGAAGTGGTAGTGGGAGCCGACCTGCACGGGACGGTCGGCGGTGTTGCGGACGGTGAGCCTGACCACGGGGCGGCCCTCGTTGAGGACGACGGGCGACTCCGCGTGCAGGATCTCGCCGGGGACCGGGGGAGTCGTGCGACCGTTCACGTCCCTCCTCACACGATCGGGTCGTGGACGGTGACGAGCTTGGTGCCGTCGGAGAAGGTGGCCTCGACCTGGACGTCGCGGACCATCTCCGGGATGCCGTGCATGACGTCGTCGCGGGTGAGGACCGACCGTCCCGAGGCCATCAGCTCGGTGACGGTGCGGCCGTCGCGGGCGCCCTCCAGGAGGTGGGCGGTGATGAGCGCGACCGCCTCGGGGTGGTTCAGCCGCAGGCCCCGCGCCCGGCGCCGGGCGGCGACGTCGGCCGCCACGTGGATGAGCAGGCGTTCCTGTTCGTGCGGTGTCAGTTGCACGGCTCCACCTCTCGGTCCTCTCCGTCCCGGCGCGCGCCGTCGTCCCCGTACACGGACCGGACGGGTCCCGGCGACGGGCTCGGCCTCCCGTCGCGCGGCGGGGGGCCGAGCGATGCCGGTGAACGCTACGGGCGTGGCGTTTCCGGCGGATTTCCCCGCCGTGAACCGCGGGTGCGCCGCGTACGGGAGGGGGCGCCGCCACCCGGCGGGCGCCGCCGACCATCCGTACCGGCAGCGGCGCGCCCCGCGGCGGAGGCGCGCCGACGGCCGTACGGAGCGCCGGGACGGCTCAGCGGAAGACGGCGAGCGCCGCCTTCGCCGCGTCCGCGACAAGTGCGTCGTCGTACTCCGCGTCCTTGGTGTCCTTGTCGGACAGGACCGCCAGCATCACGGGGGCGCGTCCGGGCGGCCAGATGACCGCGATGTCGTTGCGCGTGCCGTAGTCGGCGGCGCCGGTCTTGTCCCCGACGACCCAGCCCTCGGGCGCGCCCGCCCGGATGAGGGGGCCGCCGGTGGTGTTCTCGCGCAGCATGGTCGTGAGGATCTTCCGCTTCTCCACCGGCAGCGCCTTGCCCACGGTGAACGCCCGCAGGCTGTCCGCCATCGCGCGCGGCGTGCTGGTGTCGCGGGGGTCGCCGGGCGTGGTCTCGTTCAGCGCCGTCTCGATCCGGTCCGACCGCGTCGTCCTGTCCCCGATGCGGCGCAGCGCCGCCTCGAAGGCGTCCGGACCGCCGTACTCGCGGAAGAGGAGGTTCGCGGCGGTGTTGTCGCTGTAGCGCACGGCGGCGTCCATGGCGCCGCGTACGGAGATGCCCGTGTCGACGTGCTTCTCGGTGATCGGCGAGTTGGGCACCAGGTCGTCGCGGTCGTACGTGAGCCGCTTCTCCAGGTCCTTCACCGAGTCCCGCTGGAGGCCGGTGCCGGTGAGGAGCGCCTTGAAGGTGGAGGCGAAGGCGAACCGGTCGTCGGCGCGGTACGTCAGCTCGCGGCCCGTGGCGGTGTCCACCGCGTACACGCCGAGGCGCGCGTCGTACGCCCCCTCCAGCCGGTCGAACTCCTCGCGCGCCCGCGCCGTTTCCGCCGCGTCCCCCGGTCCGCCGGTCGGCTCGGACGTCGCGGCGGCCGGGGCGGCGGAGGCCGCGTCGCCGTCGCCGCTGCCGCAGCCGGCGAGGGAGGCGAGGAGCAGGGCGGCGAGCGCCGCACGGGTGGTGCGGGAGAAACGCGGATCGGACACAGGTATCCCCTTCGTCAGCGTTTGTCAGCGATCGAGGTTGTTGCGGTCCCCACCCTTCCGACGTCGCGCGATGCTGTCCAAGACAGAACCGGCCGGTTCCATGCGGGATCGGCATAGCATGAGGTCATGGACCTCATCGGTGGTTGCCGGGCGTTCGTCGGCGTGAGCGAGACCGGCAGCTTCACGCGCGGCGCGGCCGCCGCCGGGATTCCCCAGTCCGTCGCCAGCCGCCGCATCGCCGCGCTCGAACGGCACCTGGGCGACCGGCTGTTCGACCGTTCCGCCCGCCGGGCCGGGCTCACGCCGTTCGGCCGGGACATGCTGCCGTCCGCCCAGCGGCTCGTACGGCTCGCGGACGCGATGGAGCAGGACGCCAAGCGCGCCCGGCTGCGGCCGCTGCGGGTCGCCGTGCCGGAGACGTGCACCACGCGCGCACTGGCCGAGCTGGACGCGGAGGCGCGGGCGTACGACATGTTCCTGGAGTTCCGCCCCGCCGCCCCCGGCGACCGGGCGGAGCTGGTGCGCGACCACGACGTGCGCGCGGCGGTCACCGCCGTGCCCGCCGAGGACGGCACCTGGACCGTGCCGCTCGGCGTGGCCGGGGCCACGCGGCTGCACCCCGGGCCCGTGCACCTGGAGACGCTGCGCGTCGGGCGGCACGGGCGGCTGCCGCGCCGCCGCGTGTGGCTCCAGCCGGAGGACGACGTGCCGCACGTACGGGACCGGCTGATGCGCGTACGGGACGCGGTGGGGCTCCAGCCCGCGCAGGTCGCGGTGGCGGACTCGCTGACGGGTGCCGCCGCCGACGTCCTCGGCTCCGGCGACCTGCTGCTGTGCTCCACCGCGCAGGCCCGCGAACTCGGCCTGCACTGGCGCCCGTTGGGGGAGCTGCGGCTCGCGCGCGGCTACGCGGTCACGGCGGTGCTCGGCGCCGACGGCGAACGCCTCCGTACGCGCCTGTGGGACGCCGTCGCACAATGTCTGGGAGCGGAGGTCCCGGGCGACGGGCGTACGGGAGGCGGCGCGGCGGACCGTACGGAAGGCGGTGCGGCGGACGGCGCGGCCGACCGCACGGAGCACGGAGCGACGGGGAAGGCGGGACGCGGATGAACGCGGAAGGGCTGCTGCGCGGGGTCCGCGCCGAGCTGGACGAGGGCGGGCTCGTCGGCTCGATCCTCGTGCGCGACCTCCGCACCGGGGTCGAGATCGGGCTCGAACCGGACCTGGAGTTCCCGATCGCCTCGCTCGTCAAGATCCCGCTGGCCGCCGCCACCCTCGACCGCGTCCGCCGCGGCGAGCTGGACGGCGCCACGCCCGTCGAGGTCCCGCCCGGCCGCGCCACCACGCCCGGACCGACGGGCCTCAGCCGCTTCCGGCACCCGGCCCGCGTCGCCGTGGACGACCTGCTGTACCTGAGCATGTCGATCAGCGACAGCGTCGCGGCCGACGTGCTGTTCGGGCTGACGCCGCCCGCCGAGGTCACCCGACGGATGCGGGAGTGGGGGCTGCACGGCATCGCCGTACGGCACGGCCTGCGCGAGCTGGGCGAGACGCCCGCGGAGCGCTTCGAGTCCGACCAGGTGCACCTCGCCCACTCCCTGGCCATCGCCGCCGGGACCGCCGGACGCGGCCACCCGGTGCCCCAACTCGACGTCACCCGGGGCAACTCGGGCTCGGCCCGCGCGTTCGTCGACCTGCTCCAGGCCCTCTGGACGCCGTCGCGCATCGACGGCGGCGTCGCCGCGCGCGTACGCGAACTCATGGGCCTGAACCTGCTGCGGCAGCGGCTGGCACCCGACTTCAGCTCGGACGCGTCGACCTGGTCCTCGAAGACCGGCACGCTGCTCAACCTGCGGCACGAGGCGGGCGTCGTGGAGCACGCCGACGGGCGCGCGTACGCCGTCGCCGTGCTCACCGAGTCCCGTGTCCCGGCCGTCTCCCAGCCGGAGGCCGAGTCGCTGATGGCCGGTGCGGCCCGCGCCCTCCGGGACCACCTGCGGCGGTCCTGAGGGGCGGCGGGCCGCCCGTACCGGCCCCGGCGCGCGGGGCCCGTGGCACCGTCAACTCCCGGTCGCCGCACCCCCGTCGCGCTGCTCGTACGCGGCCGGGCGCAGCTGCGCCTCGCGTACGCGCGCCACGTCCAGCTTCTCGCCGCGGTCGAAGCGGTAGACGCCGTTCTGCTCCTGGAACACGTCGGTCAACTGCGTGTAGCAGTAGCCGAACATGTCCGGGTCGTCCAGCAGCACACCCGTCAGCCCGGCGAAGCGCCGCTGGAACTCCTCCTCGTCGCGCGGCCGTTCGCCGTAACCCCAGGAGACGTAGCGGTCCTCACCGGCCGCCTCCGCCTCCTCCGGGTTCCACCAGATGCCGCCGAACTCGCTGCAGAAGTACGGCTGTCCGGCGTACGGCACCGACCATGTCGCGCCCGGGTCCTCGTCCTGCGGGTTGACCATCGGGCGGTCCTTCGCGAGCCCGTCCATCAGCCGCCGGAACGCCTCCGGGTCCTGCTCGTAGCAGTGCGAGTCGTACACGTCCGTCTCCCGTACGCGGTGGGAGTAGCCGGAGGTGTCCAGCACGGGGCGCGAGGTGTCGGCCGCCTTGGTGGCGAGGAACATCGCGCGGGTCACGTCGTCCAGGTCCGTACGGCGGTCGTGCAGCAGCTGCCGGGTCTCGTTCAGCGGGCACCAGCCGATGATCGACGGGTGGGAGTAGTCCCGCTCGACGGCCTCCAGCCACTGGGCGACGTAACCGCTCGACGGCCGCTGGTTGTCCGGGCCGACCGGGCCGGTGTTGCAGCCCCAGTCCCCGAACTCGCCCCACACCAGGTAGCCCAGCCGGTCCGCGTGGTGCAGGAAGCGCTCCTCGAAGACCTTCTGGTGCAGGCGCGCGCCGTTGAAGCCCGCCGCCAGGGACAGCTCGATGTCCCGTACGAGGGCGGCGTCGTCCGGCGCGGTCATCAGCCCGTCCGGGTACCAGCCCTGGTCCAGCACCAGCCGCTGGAACACCGGCTTCCCGTTCAGCAGCAGCCGCTTCCCGTCGAGCGCCACCGAACGCAGCCCGGCGGTGCACACCGCGTGGTCCACGACGGTGCCGTCCCCGTCCACGACCTCCAGCTCGATCCCGTACAGGTGCGGGTCCTCCGGCGACCACGGGCGGCGGCTCTCCTCCGGCACGGTCAGCACCAGCCGGGGCGCCAGGTCGAGGTGGGCGTCGGACGAGGCGACGGCGAGGGCGCCCGACGCGTCGGTGAGGCGGGCCCGTACGCGGTGCCCGGCGCGGTTCCCCGACAGCGGCAGCTCCAGGTGGAAGCTGCCCGACGCGAGGTCGGGGGTGATCCGGGGGCGGCGCAGATGCGTCGCGGCCACCGGCTCCAGCCACACGGTCTGCCAGATGCCGGTGACGCGCGTGTAGTGGCAGGCGTGGTTCGCGTACTCGGCGGACTGCTTGCCGCGCGCCTGCGGCCCCCGCCCCGCGTCCCGCGCACGGACGACGACCACGGCCTCCTCCCCGGCCCGTACGACACCGCCCAGGTCGGCGCTGAAGGAGGTGAACCCGCCGCTGTGGCGGGCGACTTCGGTGCCGTTCACCCAGACCGTCGCGTCGTGGTCGACCGCGCCGAAGTGCAGTACGGGGCGGCGGTCCGCCCACTCCGCCGGTATCCGGACGGTGCGCCGGTACCAGACGGCGTGGTGGAAGTCGGTGTCACCGATGCCGGACAGCTCCGACTCCGGGCAGAAGGGAACGGTGATGCGCTCGGGCAACTCGGCGTGCGTCAGGCCCCGTTCGAGGCCGCTGTCGCCGGGGTCGCGGGCGAACTGCCAGGAACCGTTGAGGTTCAGCCAGTCCTCACGGACGAAGCCGGGGCGGGGGTACTCGGGGCGCGGCACGGACGCGTCCGACGGGCTGTGGTGGGCACGCTCATCAGGCAGTGCGGACATCAGCTCTCCTGGCTGGCTGGTTCTGGCGGGCAAAACTCATTGCAGCACAGGGTTACATCGTTGCAGAGGTCCCGTACAGAGGGACTACGGGAAGTGGCCGGACATGCGGCGCTCCGTGACGGATCGCGGGGACCGGGTGCGGTGACGCGGGGTGGTGGGGGGCGGCGGAAATCGAGTACAACGTTGCAGCGAAGGGGTCGATCTGTCGTTCGCGAGAGCGAAGTGACGGTTCCCGGTACGCACCCCCGGTCAGTCCGCGAGCACCGCGGCCGCCCCGGCGGCGATCACCGCCGCCGACGCGGCCAGCATCACCAGCCGCCCCACCCCGCCGAAGCGGGCGAGGACCAGTGCCCGGAGCACCGCGACCGCCGCGGCCAGCGCCGCCGACAGTGCGGTGGCCAGGAACGTCACGGCCGTGAAGGCCGCACCCCGCGCGGCCCTCCGGGTGGCGTCACCGCCGCGGGGTGAGCGGGTCGTGCGGGGCGCGCGGATCGTACGGAACGGATTGCCAGCGAATGCCTCCATGCCCCTCCCAACGAGGCGCGGCGGCCCGGGGCAACGCGCCCCGCGCCCCCTCTTGACGTGACCGTCAACACAGTCCGCCGGAGGGTTCGCGGCGCGCGCGCCCGCTTTCCCCCGTTCTCCGTCGGTTCGGTACGGGGGCCTGCCGCGGGTCAGCGCTGTCGCGCCGGGCGTACGACGATCTCGTTCACGTCGACCTCCGGCGGCTGGGACAGCGCGTACGACACCGCGTCCGCGATGGCCTCCGGCGGGATGGCGTGCGCGCGGTAGGCGCGCATCGCCTCGACCGTGCCCGCGTCCGTGATGGTGTCCGCCAGTTCGGAGGCGACCACCCCGGGGGAGACGGTCGTGACCCGGATCGACGGGTCGGACTCCTGCCGCAGCCCCTCGGTGATCGCCCACGCCGCGTACTTCGTGCCGCAGTAGACCGCAGCGGTCGGCACCACCTCGTGCGCGCCGATGCTGGCGACCGTCACGAAGTGCCCCGAGCCCTGCGCGGTGAAGACCGGGAGGGCGGCGGCGATGCCGTGCAGCAGGCCGCGCACGTTCACGTCGATCATCCGGTCCCACTCCGCCACGTGCAGCGCGGCGAGCGGGGAGAGCGGCATGACACCGGCGTTGGCGATCAACGCGTCGACCCGCCCGTGCCGTTCGCGGGCGGCGGCCACGAAGGCCGCCACGTCCTCCGGGTCCGTCACGTCGAGCCGTACGGGCCGGAGGCTCCCGCCGGACCGGGCCGCGGCCTCCGCCGTACGCCCGGCCAGCGCGTCCAGCCGCTCCGTACGGCGGGCGCCCGCCAGCACGTGGTGGCCCTCCGCCGCCATGCGGGCGGCGACGGCCTCACCGATGCCGCTGCTGGCGCCGGTGACGAGCACGACCTTCGCCGCGCGGTCCGTGGGGTCGACGGCCGGTACGCCGTCGCTTCGGTGGGTCTCGTTCGTCGTCATGGCCACCACGATGCGCACCCGGCGCGCGACGCGGCAGGCAGCGGTCCTCGGGGGAGCGCCACACCCAGGAAGCGCCCCGCACGGCGGTCTACGCTGCGGCCATGGCACGTACCGAACTCGGCGCCTACCTCAGCGCCCGCCGGGCCCGGGTCAGCCCGGACGAGGCGAACCTCCCCAGCACGGGGCACCGCCGCGTTCCCGGCCTGCGGCGCGAGGAGGTCGCGCTGCTGGCCGGGGTCAGCGTCGACTACTACGTCCGGCTCGAACAGGGCCGGGAGCGCACCCCGTCGGCGCAGGTCGTCGACGCGCTCGCGACGGCGCTGCGCCTCCCGGAGGACGGCAGGCAGCACCTGTTCCGGCTGGCCGGGCTCAGCCCGCGGGCCCGCGCCGGTACGGTCAGCGACCGCGTCGACCCCAGCCTGCTCCAGCTCATGGGCGCCTGGCCGGACAATCCGGCGGTGGTGTTCAACCGCGCGTACGACCTGCTGGCGTCCAACGCGATCGCCGACGCCCTCTTCGGCGGTTGGCGGCACTCCGCGAACCTGATGCACGTCGTCTTCACCGACCCCGACAGCCGTACGTTCTACCGGGACTGGCGGACCGTGGCCCGCGACGCGGTGGCCGGTTTCCGGCTCGGCCACGGGCACGCGCCCGACGACCCGCGCGTACGGCAGGTGCTGGCCGAACTCCTCGACACCAGCCCGGACTTCGCGGAGCTGTGGGCGGGCCACGACGCGCGCGGCAAGTCCCTGGAGCGGAAGCGGTTCCAGCACCGGGAGGCGGGCCCGTTGACGCTGACGATGCAGACCTTCGACGTACGGTCCAGCCCCGGCCAGGAACTCGTCGTCTACCACGCGGAACCCGGCTCCCCGTCCGCCGGGGCGCTGGCGCTCCTCGGCACGCTCGCCGCCACCGCGCGCCACGAGGGCTGAGGGCGGTGGCTCGGGGCAGGCGGTCCGGGGTGGGCGGGCCGCTCACGGGCGCGGCCAGGACCGCCCTTCGAGCCGCTCGATGTCGCTGTTGAACCGCCGCAGGTAGGCGGCGAAGACGGCGACGTCCTCCTCCGGCCAGGTGGCCATGACGCGCTCCAGCCCGCGTACGTTCCCCTCCCGCTCCTCGTCCAGCTGCCGTTCGCCCTCCTCGGTGACCCGGAACTTCCGGGCCATCCGCCCCTCCGGATCGGGGATGCGCTCGACGAGCCCGGCGCGCAGCGCGGCGGCGGTCTGCCGGTTGAGGGTGGAGGTGTCCAGGCCGAACGCCTCGCTGAGTTCACCGATGGACATCGGGCCCTGCACGCGGATGCGGCTGAGCAGGATGTACGCGCTGCGCTCCAGGTTTCCGTCGTGGCGGCGTCCTTTGTGCTTGCCGAGGTAGCCGTGCCTGCTGAGCAGCATCTGCTCGTACTCCACCTGCTCCGATGGCCTGACCATGCCGGCTCCTCCGCCCGCTGCCGTGCTGTGTGCCGTCCGCTCGCGCGTGCCGTCCGCACCGGGGTGCGCGCCGTGCGCTCCGGTGCGCGCTCCGCTGCGGTGCCTCCGTGCTTCCGGACGTGTGTACGGGGCTCGCGTCCCTGGTCAGAGGCGTACGTCGGGCCCCGTGACGCCGGAGTGCAGCCTACACGTCATATGCATGATGCTTTTCATGTGTATGGTGCACAACTGTTGCGTCCAGCTCGAACAGGAGAACCTTCCATGGCCCCACCCAGGCCGGCAGCGCCCGTTTCCAGCGCAGGCGTCGTCGCGACGCTGGCACTGGCCGGCACCGTCGCGGCGATCATGCAGACCCTCGTGACACCGCTCATCGCCGAGCTGCCCAAGATCCTCGACACCTCACCCTCCAACTCCTCCTGGGTGATCACCGCCACGCTGCTGTCGGCCGCCGTCTTCACGCCCGTCTCCGGACGCCTCGGGGACCTCCTCGGCAAGCGCCGCATGCTGCTGGCCTGCTGCGTACCGCTGATCCTCGGCTCGGTGGTGTGCGCGCTCAGCTCCTCCGTGGTGCCGATGATCGCCGGACGCGGCATGCAGGGCATGGGCATGGGGCTGCTCCCGATCGGCATCAGCCTGCTGCGCGACGTACTGCCCGCCGAGAAGCTCAGCTCCGCCATCGCCCTCGTCAGCGCCTCCATGGGCATCGGCGGCGGCCTCGGCCTGCCGATATCCGCGGCCGTCGCGGAGTACACCAGCTGGCGCGTCCTGTTCTGGGGCTCCGCCGTGCTGGCCGTGCTGATCGCCCTGATGATCGCGAAGTTCGTCCCGAACACCCCGGGTGGCGCGGCCGGACAGCGCTTCGACTTCGTCGGCGCCGTCGGCCTCGGCACCGGACTGATCTGCATGCTGCTCGCCGTCTCCAAGGGCGCCGACTGGGGCTGGACCTCGGGCACGACCCTCGGCCTGTTCGCCGCCACCGCGGTCGTGCTGCCCGTCTGGGGCTGGTGGGAACTGCGCGGTACGGAGCCGCTGGTCGACCTCCGTACCACCGCGCGCCCGCGCGTCCTGCTCACCAACGTCGCGTCGGTCCTCGTCGGCTTCGGCATGTACGCGCAGATGCTGGTGCTGCCGCAGATCTACCAGTTGCCCGAGGCCACCGGTTACGGGCTCGGCCAGTCGATGCTCGGCATGGGCCTGTGGATGGCCCCGGCCGGTCTGATCATGATGGTGATCTCGCCGCTCGGCGGGAAGCTCACCACCCGCAGCGGCCCCAAGGTGACGCTGGTCGTCGGCGCGCTGGTGATCGCCGCGGGCTACGCCGTGGCCCTGCCCCTGATGGGCAGCACCTGGGGCCTGCTGCTCACCTCCCTGGTGTGCAGCACCGGCGTCGGCTTCGCGTACGGCGCGATGCCCGCGCTCGTCATGAGCTCCGTGCCCCTGTCGGAGACGGCCGCCGCCAACAGCTTCAACACGCTGATGCGTTCGCTCGGCACCTCCTTCTCCGCCGCCGTGGTCGGTGTGGTCCTCGCCGAGATGAGCACCACCATGGGCGGCCACGCGCTGCCCTCCGAGAACGGTTTCCGCGTCGCGCTGCTCATCGGCAGCGGCGTCGCCCTGCTGGCCGCGGCCGTGGCGGCCGTGATCCCGGCGGCACCCGGTGCCGAGACCGTCGCGAAGGACGCGGAACGGGTGCCCGCGCGCGCCTGAACGCCGTAGCACGGCCGGTCGCGTAATTCCCCCTCACCGCCGCTCCGCGCCTCGTATCCTGCCTCCGGTGTCCAGCCGGGCCCGCCGGGGGGCGGGCGGGGGAGAAGGGGGCGGCAGGCCATGGAGGTACGTGACACGCGGGCGCGGCGCGCGGCGGTGCGGTACGTGGTGACGGCGGTCCTCGTCGTGACGACCGCCGCCGGGTGCGGCGGTTCCGGTGGCGGGGACGACGGTGGCGGCGAGGGCCGCGACGGGAAGGACGGCGCGGCGCCGTCCGCGTCCCGTACGGCCGACGGCGCGGCGGACCCCGCCCCCTCGGAGTCCGCGCGCCCCGGCGCCGAGCCGTCGGTGACCGCGGCCGACGGCGACGACACGGCCGCCTGCGCGGACGGCGACTGCGAGATCGCGGTGACCCGGCCGGTGACGTTCCCCTTCGAGGGACCGGCCGGGCGGGCCCGGCTCGCGCTCACGAAGGTCGGCGCGGACGAGGTGGAGTACACCGTCACCGGCGGGGGTGGCGGCACCGTCAAGGGCGGCGCCGGGGGCCCCGGTTCGGGGTGCGTGTCCGTCCTGCGCTCCGGCGGCGCGGGCACGTCGTGCGGCGGCGTCGGCGCGGTGCCGGAGGCGGAGGACGGCACCGTCGTGCTCCAGGTCGCCTCGGGCACGGACGGCACGGCCGTCGTCACCCTCGTACGGGGCTGACGGCGGCGGCAACACGCGGCGCTGCGCGGGGGGTTGAGGAGCCGCGTTGCCCGCGTTCTCCCAAGTCAGGGGAATCCATAGGGGTTTCCATGTACTTTCCCTGCGTGGTTTTGACGCCTCCCGGCGCCCGTGTCACCCTGACGCGTCGCCCGACCCGCCGTGAGGCGGGACAGAGAGTTGTCGTCCCGGGCCGGACATGCCCGCCGCACCCTGACCAGTACGGCGAGGCATACGCAGCCATTCCACGAGGTGCTTCTCCCCGATGCCCATAGCCAAGAGGTGCGGAACCGTGTTGACGGTTCTGGCACTGCTCCCGCTCACCGCGTGCTCCGACAGCGACCCGGGCGGAGGCGACAAGGACACCGTCACGCTCATCAGCCCCGCGTGGGCGAACGGCAAGGCCAACACGGCCGTCGCCGCCCTCCTGCTGGAGGAGGAGCTCGGCTACGAGGTACGGGTCCTGCGGCTCGACGAGGCGGAGGCGTGGGAGGCGCTGGCCGACGGCTCGGCGGACGCGATCCTGGAGGACTGGGGGCACCCGAAGGAGGAGCGGAAGTACGTCCAGCGGCAGAAGTCCGTGGTCCCCGCCGGTGACCTCGGGGTGACGGGCCGCATCGGCTGGTACGTGCCGCAGTACCTCGCGGACGAGCACAAGGACATCACCAACTGGAACAAGCTCAACAAGTACGCCGACCTGTTCGCCACCGACAAGACCGGCGACAAGGGCCAACTCAACGAGGGCGACCGCTCGTTCGTCACCCACGACGAGTCGCTGATCAAGAACCTCGGCCTCGACTACCAGGCGGTCTTCCTCGGCAGCGAGAACGCCCAGATGGCCGAGATGCGCGAACGGGCCGCCAAGGAGCAGCCGTTCCTCACCTACTGGTGGCGCCCGCACTGGATCGAGACCGAGGTCCCGCTCGCCGAGGTGTCGCTGCCCACGTACACCACCGGCTGCGCCGACCGCGAGGCCATGGTCAAGTGCGGCTACCCCAGCACCAAGCTCCAGAAGTACCTGAACGCCGACTTCGCGGAGGACGGCGGTGACGCCGCCCGCTTCCTCAAGAACTTCAACTGGACCGAGGACGACCAGAACACCGTCGCGAAGATGATCGTGAAGGAAAAGCTCGACGAGCGCGAGGCCGCCGAGCGCTGGGTGAAGCGGCCGCCGCAGATCTGGCGGACGTGGTTCATGGGCACCGGAGGAAACGACTGAGCGCTGCCCCCTGAGACGCCCCGCCACCGGACCACCCGGGGGCGGGGCGTCGTCGCGTTCGGCGCGGGAGGGGGCGGCCGTACCGGCGTAAGGGGGATCACGCCGGTGCGACCGGCGTGCGGAGGGGTGCGCGGCGGGTGCGCGGTGGCGGGCGCGGCGCGCGGGGGATCACCGGGGAGGGTGACGCCGTACGGTCACGGGCCCGCCGGGCAAACGCGGCGCGGGCGCGAAACGGCGCGCGAGGGGCTGCACCCGGTGCCACGAAACCATGCTGAGCTGCGCTTTCCCGACGCCCGCCGCGGTGCGGCCCGGACCCGTGCAAAAGGCTTCGGGTTTGCGATGGATAACGCCGCCGGGGGGCGCGTCCGGTCGGCGCAGTCCGCCCCCTGGGGCCGCTTGACAAGGGGTGAATCCCCACCTCACAGTGGGCGCAACGCATCACGCAATACCTTGCGTGCTCTGGGTATTCGGAAAGTCTGTTGTACCTGCCCGTCAGGCGTGCCGTCGGTTCGCCCAGGGTGCAATGCCGTGTCGTCCACAACACGCGCCGTCCGTTCGCGCAGTGACGCTGTCCGGATCGGCGGAAAACCGCTTCGCTTTCACGGGTAATTCCCGCCTCACCGGAATCCGGCATGCCCGGATTCCGGCCCTCGGGAATGCCCGAGCGCGCCGCTTTTCCCAGGGCGCGCACGCTGTCCAGCTGACCGGAAAGGGTGAGTACACGTGACGCACATCGACGTCCCCACGCCATCGCAGGTGCCGAGCCATAAGCCCTTCCTCCAGGTCACCTGGGACGACGAGGAGACCCCCGCGCGGGGCTTCGTCGTGATCGACCAGCTGGTCACGGGCATCGCGACCGGCGGCATGCGGATGCGCCCCGGCTGCACGCTCGGTGAAGTGAACGAGCTGGCACGTGAGATGACGCTCAAGATGGCCGCGTTCGGCATTCATGTCGGCGGCGCCAAGGGCGGTATCGACTTCGACCCGGCCGATCCGCGCGCCGAGGAGGTCCGCGAACGTTTCGTGCGTGCTGTCCGCCCGTTGCTGGAGCGTTACTGGGTCACGGCGGGCGATCTCGGCACCCGGCAGGAACAGCTCGACGAGACATTCGCCCGCGTCGGTCTCGGTGACTCCTCCTTTCACGCCGCCGTGGTACGCGCCGACGACGAGACGGAGGTGCGTTCACGAATCCGTCACGCTTCCCACGCACTCACCGACGGTCTGAAGCTCGCGGAACTCATCGGCGGCTACGGCGTCGCGGAAGCGGCGCTCGCCGCCCTCGACCACCGCGGCATTCCTGCTGCGAACGCCACCGCGGCACTCCAGGGATTCGGCGCGATGGGCGGCTCCACGGCCCTCTACCTGTCCCGTGCGGGCGTACGGATCACCGGCATCACCGACTCCCGCGGCCTCATCCTCAACACCGGGCGGGGCCTGGACGTCGAGAGCCTGCTCGCCGCGCGCGACGCCGCGGGCGTCATCGACCGGTCCGTGCTCCGCGAGGACGACGCGGAGGCACCGGGGGAGGACTGGCTCGGCCTGGACGTCGACGTCCTCGTGCCCGCCGCCGTCTCGTACGTGATCAATCCCGACAACTGCGACCGGGTCCGCGCCGGTCTGGTCGTCGAGGCCGCGAACGTGCCGACCACCGCCGAGGCCGAGCGGTCCCTGCACGCCCGTGGCGTCACCGTCGTCCCCGACTTCGTCGCCAACACCGGCGCCGCCGCCGGGGCCTGGTGGGTCATCCTCGGTGAGGTCGTCAGCCCGGCCGGTGCCTGTACGCGACTGTCGGCGCAGATGCGGCCGCTGGTCCGCCGTCTGATGGCGGAGGCCGGGGCGGCGGGCGTCCCGATGCGGGACGCGGCGGTCGGCTTCGCGCGGGACAACGCGCGCCGCCTGTCGGGCGAGTTCGGCTCCGTCGTGGCCTTCCGGGACCTCTACTCCAGCACCCAGCAGGAGTCCGTGCCGGAGGCCGTGCCCGTGGTCACCCTCGACGCCGCCGCGCCCGTGGGCCCGCCGAGCGGTGCCGAGCCGGATCTGGCCGAGGCGCTGGACAAGCCGGTGGCGGGCGGCCGACCGGCGGCCGAGGCCCTGCCCGCGTACAGCGCGGCCTACTGGCCGGGACCGGCCGAGGGAGACGCGCAGTCGTGACGGCCACCCGGCCCTGAGCCGTTCACCGCGCACGTCCCGTACGGGCCCGGAGCCGCGCGCTCCGGGCCCGTACGCGTGGGTGAACGCCCTTCGCGCGTACGACCGTTCGCGTACGAGACGGACGGCCGCGCTCCCGACACCTCCTGAAGCCGGCCGGTGTGGTGCGGGTGCGGCGGGTGGTGCGGACCGCCTCCGGTTCGCCACCCGTTCGCGGGGAGGGGCGGGACGGGACGCCCGACGGAAGAGCGCAAAGCGTGACGTACGGCCCCGAGTTCGATGCCTGCCGTGCGCACACCCTTGACTTCACGTTCTTATCAACGAAACTAATCCACGCGTATGAGAGCGCTCTCTTCACGCCGTAGCCGTTCACTCCTTGAAGCTCCCCCAGAGCCGCACACACTCGCCTCGTCCGCGAGGCGGGGTCCCCACGACGAGCAGACGAAACAGGAGAGTTCCCATGCGCGTACCCCCCACCGGCGACTCCGCCGACCGCGCCAAGCCGACCCGCCGCAAGGTCATCGCGACGGCCGCCGCCGCGGCCGCCGCGGGCGGTGTCCTCGCCGGTACGCAGGCGTCCGCCGTCCCGGGCGGGTCGTCCGACGGGAAGAAGGCCGCCGACCTGCCGGGCGGCGGTGACCTGGGCCCGAACGTGATCGTCTTCGACCCGTCCACCTCCGGCATCCAGGAGAAGCTGGACGAGGTCTTCAAGAAGCAGGAGTCCGCGCAGTTCGGCGAGGGCCGCTACGCGCTCCTGTTCAAGCCGGGCACGTACGACGGCCTCAACGCCCAGATCGGCTTCTACACCTCGATCATGGGCCTGGGCCTGTCGCCCGACGACACGCACTTCAACGGTGACGTGACGGTCGACGCGGGCTGGTTCGACGGCAACGCCACGCAGAACTTCTGGCGTTCGGCCGAGAACCTGTCGCTGACCCCCGTCAGCGGCACCAACCGCTTCGCCGTCTCGCAGGCCGCGCCGTTCCGCCGCATGCACGTCAAGGGCAACCTCAACCTGGCCCCCGACGGCTACGGCTGGGCCAGCGGCGGCTACATCGCGGACAGCCGTATCGACGGCGCGGTGCTGCCGTACTCGCAGCAGCAGTGGTACATCCGCGACAGCGCCATCGGCGGTTGGGAGAACGCCGTCTGGAACATGGTCTTCTCCGGCGTCGAGAACTCGCCCGAGCAGACCTTCCCGGACCCGCCGTTCACCGTGCTGGAGAAGACGCCGCTCTCCCGCGAGAAGCCGTTCCTCTACCTGGACGGCGACGCGTACAAGGTGTTCCTGCCCGCGCTGCGCACCGACTCGCGCGGCACCACCTGGGGCAACGGCACGCCGAAGGGCGAGTCCCGCCCGCTCGACGAGTTCTACGTGGTGAAGGGCGACGCCTCGGCCGCCACCATCAACGAGGCGCTGGAGCAGGGCCTCAACCTGCTGTTCACGCCCGGCATCTACCACCTCGACGCGCCCGTCGAGATCAAGCGCGAGGGCACCGTCGTCCTGGGCATCGGCTACCCGACGCTCATCCCGGACAACGGCGTCACCGCCCTGAAGGTCGCCGACGTCAACGGCGTACGGGTCGCGGGCATCCTCGTCGACGCCGGTTCGGAGAACTCGGAGACGCTGGTCGAGGTCGGCCCCGAGGGCGCCTCCGCCGACCACTCCGGCAACCCGATCTCCCTCCAGGACGTGTTCGTCCGCATCGGCGGCGCCGGGGCGGGCAAGGCCACCACCAGCATGGTGATCAACAGCCGCCACACCATCATCGACCACACCTGGGTCTGGCGCGCCGACCACGGTGAGGGCGTCGGCTGGGACGTCAACCCGTGCGACTACGGCGTCACCGTCAACGGCGACGACGTGCTGGCCACCGGCCTGTTCGTCGAGCACTTCAACAAGTACGACGTGCAGTGGAACGGCGAGCGCGGCCGCACGATCTTCTTCCAGAACGAGAAGGCGTACGACGCCCCGAACCAGGAGGCCATCCAGAACGGCGACCTCCGCGGCTACGCGGGCTACAAGGTCGCGGACTCGGTGACCGAGCACGAGGGCTGGGGCCTGGGCAGCTACTGCTTCTACAACGTCGACCCGACGATCGTCCAGGAGCACGGCTTCGCGGCGCCGAACAAGCCCGGCGTGAAGTTCCACGGCCTGCTGGTGGTGTCGCTCGGCGGCAAGGGCCAGTACGCGCACGTGATCAACGACATCGGTGACCCCACCTCGGGCGAGGACACCGTCCCGTCGAACGTCGTCTCGTTCCCGTGACGCACCCCGCCGGGCGGCGCTGACGTCCGGCGGCGGCGGGGACCGCGGCCCTTCGGGGCGGCGGTCCCCGCCGCGCGTTCCGGGGTACGGGGCGGGCGGCGCGGTGGCAGCGGACAGGTACCGGCCGCTTCCTCGGGCACGATGGCCCCATGCCGAACACCTCAGCGCGCCTGCTCGCGCTGCTCTCCCTGCTCCAGGCCCGCCGGGACTGGCCCGGGGCGCTGCTGGCCGAAAGGCTGGACGTCAGCCCGCGCACCGTACGGCGCGACGTGGACCGGCTGCGCGAACTCGGCTATCCCATCGCGGCGTTCAAGGGCCCCGACGGCGGCTACCGGCTCGACGCGGGCGCGGACCTGCCCCCGCTGCTCTTCGACGACGAGCAGGCCGTCGCGCTCGCCGTCGCCCTCCAGCTCGCCGCCGCCAGCGGCGCGGGCATCGAGGAGGCGGCGGAACGCGCGCTCGCCACGGTGCGGCAGGTCATGCCCGTACGGCTGCGGCACCGCGTCGACACCCTCCGCTTCACCGTCGTGGGGCGACCCACCGTACGGCCGGAACCGCGCGCCGACGGTGGCGTGCTGCTCGCGCTGGGGGCCGCCGTCCGCGACCGCGAGGTGCTCCGCTTCGACTACGCCGCCGCCGCGCCGCCCGACGCCGGGCGGGGGAGCGGCGACCGGCCACCGCGCCGCGCCGAGCCGCACCACCTGGTGACGTGGGGCGGGCGCTGGTACCTGGTGGCGTGGGACCTCGACCGGGGCGACTGGCGTACGTTCCGCGCGGACCGTGTCACCCCGCGCGTGCCCAACGGGCCGCGCTTCACGCCGCGCGCGCTGCCGGGCGGGGACGTGGCCGCGTTCGTCACGGCACGTTTCCGGGGCGCGGGGGTCGCGGGCGGTACCGGCGACGCGGCGGGCGCGGACGCGTCCGGGCCGGGCGGTTGGCCCTGCCGCGGCGAGGTGATCCTCGGCCTGCCCGCCGCCGAGGTGTCCCGCTTCACCCGCGACGGTGTCGTGGAGGCACTCGGCCCGGACCGCTGCCGTCTCGTCCTCGGCTCGTGGTCGTGGGCCGGTCTCGCCGCCGCCGTCGGCTCCTACGACGCGGAGGTGGAGGTCGTCGGTCCGCCCGAACTGCGCGCGGCCTTCGCCCGGTTGGCCCGCCGGTACGCCGACGCCGCCGCGCCCGACGGGAGTTGACCGGCGGCAGCGCCGGTGCCGGTGCCGGTGCTCGTGTGCGCCGGAGGGCGGCCCGCGTACCCCGCCGTCCGCCCGCCCGTCACCTCGCCGTCTCCTCGATGAGAGCGGGTGATGGAGGGTCCGGGTAGAACCTGCGTACGGCCCGTCGGACGCAGTAGGTTCGGCGGACGCGTGCGGTCGTGCCGCCGCGTGAGCCGCGGACCCAGGGGAGGTGGGGCGGTGCGTCCCGGTGACGAGGTGGCCGGCCGCTACGTCTTCAAGGAGGTGGTGGGCGCGGGGCGCAGCGGCGACGTGTGGCTGGTCCACGACACCCTGATCGACCAGTACGTCGCGGCGAAACCCGGGCGGGCGGCGAGCGCCCGCGGGTCCGGCGCGCGGCACCTGCTGGACGAGCCGCGCGCGTTGGCGAAGTTCCGCGACCACCCCCACGTCGTCACCCTCTTCGACGTGCTGCCCGCCTCGGAGGTCGCGGACGCCGCCTCCGACGGCGTCGCGGACGGGGGCGGTGCGGACGGAGGTGTCGCGGACGGGGACGGCGCGGCGGCCCGTACGGAGGGCGACGGCGGCGACCGGCCCGGGGCGCGTACGGAGACGGGCGGCGCCACCGGGGGCGGCGCGACCACGACGGGCGGCGGGACCACCGCGGACGACGGCGGCGGCGCGGGCGAGCAGGCGTACTGGTTCGTCATGGAGTACGTGTCCGGGGGCAGCCTCGACCGGCTGCCCCCGATGTCACCCCGGCAGGCGGCCCGCATAGGCGTCGAACTCGCCGACGCCCTCGCCTCGTTGCACGACAACGGAGTCGTGCACTGCGACATCAAACCCGCCAACGTCGGACTCTCCCGCCGAGGCACGGCCATGCTGCTCGACTTCGGCGCCGCCCACCGGGTGGACGGCACGGCGACCGCGGTGGCGGAGGGCCCGTTCAGCTTCACCCCCGACTACGCCGCCCCCGAACTGGCCATGGGCGACGAACCCCGCCCCGCCTCCGACGTGTTCTGCCTCGCGGCCACCCTCTACGCGCTCGTCACCGGCTCGCCCCCGCGCGGCGGCCAGACCACCGTCGGGACCGGCCGCGAGGGCGCGCGCGGACCGGGACCGGTGACCGAGCGGCTGTCGTACTGGATGGCGGAACGCGGGGTGGTCGAGATCGACGCCGACGCCGTCGGCCCGCTCCAGCCGGTGCTCGCCGCGATGCTGCGGCACGACCCGGCGCGGCGCCCCGCCGCCGCCGAGGCCGGGCGGCTCCTGGCCGCCGTGGCGGCCGGGTCCGCGCCCGCGTCCGACCGTACGGCGCCGCGCCCCGCCGAGCGGGTACGGCAGCGGCTGGCCGCGGCGCTCACGCTCGGCGCCACGGTGGCGGCCGCCGTGACGGCGGGTGTGGCGCTCCTGCCCGGCGACGGCACCGGGACCGGCGCGCGGGGCGCGGCCGGGGCGCGTGGCACGAGCAGCCCGGACAACGCCGTGGACGGGACCGCGCACCGGGGCCGTACGGGCGGTGCCGGCGCCCCCGGAGACGGCGCGCCGGACGGCACGGCCGGGTCGCCCGTCGGCGACCCGCGTACCGCCGACCTGCGCGCGCTCGTCGACCCCGCCGCCCTCGGCCCGTTCGGCGCCGCCGAACGCGCGCCGGAACTGGGGGACTTCGACCGCTGCGCGCTCCGCGTCCACACCGGCGGCGGCAGCCGTGTCGAGGTGGCCGTCCGGCTGCGGGCGGGCACACCGCCGGAGGACGGCGGGACCCGACAGGGCGACCGACTCCCCACGCGGGAGGGGGAGTTCGGCGGCGCCGCGACGCCGCACGCCGTCGCCGACCGAGCCACCGCCGGAACGCCCGCTGCGGGTCCTTCGCCCCGCCGTTCCCCCGCCGACCCCCTCACCTGCGCGCTGCTCGACGACCGTACGCTCGCGGCGGTCGCCACGCTCCGCACGCGCTGACCCCGGCCCGTACGGCACCCCGCCCGTCGCCACCACGTCGACCGGCCGGGCCGCGGCGGCCCCCGTACGCGGCCGACACCTGTGACACCCTGCTGTACGGCCGCCCCGGCACCGCGCTCCCGCGAGCCCCCGCCCGCGACCCGTCGGTACGCGTCGCAGACCGAACGTTTCGGCACGGGAGGGTCATGCGCGGGCGGAAGCTGGGTAGGGCGAGCTGGGTGGACGAGCCGGACACGACGGACCGCGGGACGGCCGCGACGCAGGCGGCCGGGAGGGCGGCAGCGGCGGGCGGCGGACGGGCCCCGAGCACGAAGGAGGACGGCAGGGTGGGCGACACCGCCGGGCCGAGGACCGAACGCGGCGACCGGACCGTTCCCGCTCCGGGGAAGGGCTGGCGCGACGCCCGTCTCCTGCGCCGCGCGCGGGCGTGCGCGAGCGTGCTGGCCGTGCTCTGCGTCGTCGTCCTGACCCTCGCGGGCACCCTGCGCGGCACGGTGCTCAGCCGCGGCTTCTACCAGAGCGTGCTGGACGACGAACGCGCCTACGACCGGCTGTACGACGAGGTGCTCGTCGACCCCGAGGCGCAGCCGGTGACCCGCAGCCTCCTCGCCCGCCTGCCGGTGCCCGAGGGCGTCGTGACGGGGAACCTGAAGACGGTGCTGCCACCCGCGACCGTACGGGAGCTGACCGACAGCCAGATCGCGGCGCTCCTCTCGTACCTGCGCGGCGACACCGACTCGCTGCACCTGTCGGTCGACCTCACGCCCGTACTGGCCAACCTCAACGACCTCGGCGAGGTCTACCTCGGGAGCCTCGTCTCCGGCTCCGGCGAGCGCAGCGAGGAGGACCTCGACGCCGCGCTGGAGGACCTGGACACCGCCCTCGACGACCTCGCCGCCGGGCGCAGGCCGGACCTGCCGCGCGTGAAGCTCAGCGACAAGGCGGTGGGGGACGCGACGCGGGTGCTGCTCTCCGGCGTGCCGGAGGACGAGCGGAACGCGCTGCGCCCCCAGGTCGAGGGCGCCCTCTCGGTCGGGGACGTGGCGACCGCGCTCGCCGCCGTCGGCCCGCACCTGCCCGGTACGGCGGCCGGGGCGGGCGGCAAGGAGGGCCGTAAGGACCTGGTGCGGATCACCGACGGCGGGCAGTGGGACGTGGTGCAGGACCTCCAGGACTCCGGCGCGGACACCGAGGCGTTGAGATCCGCGCGCGGTGTCACCGACCTGACGCTCGGGCTGGTGCAGACGCTCGCCACCGTGGCCGGGATCGGCGCCGCGGTCTTCCTCTGGTTCCTCTCGCCGGGCCGCAGGGTGTACCGCATCCGGCGGCTGAGCGAACTCCTCGCGGTGGGCGGCGCGTTGACCGCGCTCCTGTTCCTGCTGGCGCGCTGGCGGGCCGACACCTGGGTGTGGACGCCGCCCGCCTCGTGGCCGCCGACGCTCGCCTCCCTCATCTCGGACCTGGAGCGGACCGGCGCCCGCGCCTTCACCGAGGCGGGGCTGCTCGCCTCGCTGGCGCCGCTGGTCACCGGCCTGCTGCTGTTCGTCTCCTGCGCCGCGTGGGAGCGGCGCCTCTCGGGCCGGAAGCTGACGCGGCGCACCCGGCGTACGGCGATGGCGGGCGCCGGCGCCGTCGTCACCACCACCATCGTGCTGGGCCCCGCCCTCCTGCCCACGGCGGCGACCGGCTCGGAACGGGTCTACTGCAACGGCTCGGTGGAGCTGTGCGAGCTGCGCTACGACCAGGCCGCCTACCTCGCCACGCACAACTCGATGTCGTCGACCGCCGACCGGTTCATCAGCCCCCTCCAGGACGGAGACATCACCACCCAGCTGGACAACGGCGCCCGCGCGCTCCTCGTCGACACGCACACCTGGGAGCAGCGCGACGAGATCGCGGAACGTCTCCAACTCTCCGAGTACGCGCCGGACATGCGGAAGCAGATCACCGGTCTGATCGACGAGGCGAGCCCGTCGCGGCCCGGTCTCTGGCTGTGCCACGCGGTGTGCCGGGGCGGCGCCGTGCCGCTGGTCGAGACGCTGCGGGACATCGGTGACTGGCTGGACGCCCATCCCGGCGAGGTGGTCACGATGATCGTGCAGGACGGGATCAGCGGCGAGCAGACGGAGTCGGCGTTCCGGCGTGCCGGGCTGGAACGCCTGCTGTACACGCCGGACGCGGACCCCGACGCGCGGTGGCCGAAGCTGGGGGAGATGGTCGAGAAGGACCGGCGCCTCGTCGTCTTCGCCGAGCACGAGTCGGGCCCGGCGCCCTGGTACCGCAACTTCTACCGGTACGGGATGGAGACGCCGTACGCCTTCAAGTCCCCGGACGAGATGAGCTGCGTGCCCAACAGGGGTGACATGGGCAAGCAGTTGTTCCTACTCAACCACTTCATCACGCACGGCGGCGGCAGCCGCATCGACGCCGGCGAGATCAACGACCGTGACTTCGTACGCGAACGGGCCCTGCGCTGCCAGGCCGAACGCGGGCACCCGGTCAACTTCGTCGCCGTCGACTACGCCAACCTCGGCAGCGCCCAGGACGCGGTGGACGCGCTGAACGAGTCGCGCCTGCCCTGACCGCACGCCTCCCGTCGGCCCGCCGCGCGCGGTCAACTGCGCGCTGTACACTGCTCGTCACTGTCAACTTCTACACCCGTGTAGAAGCAACGAACCGCCCGGAGGATGGCTGATGGCACTGTGGGACCGGATCAAGGAATCCGCCTCGACGATGCAGACCCAGCTCGACGCGAAGAAGAACGAGCTGAAGAGCGGCGGCTTCCGTGACGCCAGCATGGCGATGTGCGCGCTCGTGGCCGCCGCCGACGGCAGCGTGGACGCGTCCGAGCGGCAGCGCGTGTCCGCGCTCCTCGTGAGCAACGACGTGCTGCGCAACTTCCCCGCCGCCGATCTCCAGCGGCTGTTCGACGAGAACTGCCAGAAGCTGGCCGCCGACTTCGAGGTCGGCAAGGTCAGCGTGATGCAGACGATCGGCAAGGTCGCGAAGAAGCCCACCGAGGCGCGCGCCGTGGTCCAGATCGGCATCGTCATCGGCGGCGCCGACGGCGACTTCGACAAGACCGAGCAGGGCGTCGTACGGGAGGTCTGCTTCGCGCTGGGCATCCCGCCGGAGGAGTTCGACCTCTGAGCGGCGGCTGAGCGCGCGCCCGGACGGCGCGCGGGGTGGTCGCGTACGAGGTGATCGCGTACGGGGCGCCGCGGCCGTACGGGCCCGGCGCGCGCGTCACAGCGGGGTGGCGGCCACCAGGGCGGCGGTGAGCGCCGCCGCGGCGATCAGCGAGGACACGGCGGACGCCGCCGTGCCCGCCGCCGCCACCCACGCGGCCAGCCGCGCCGCCGTCCCCGGCGGCGGCCAGCTGTGCGCGGGCGGCTCGGGCGCGAGGAGCGCGGCCACCCGCCGCGGCACCGGCCCCGGCTCGGCCAGCGCGGCCAGCCCGGAGGCCGCCGCCAGCCCGGACGCCGGGGCGCCGCGGGTGACGAGCGCCGCCTTCGCGACCGTACGGGCCACCGTCCGGCGGCTGCCCAGCTCGCGCGCCGCCACCTCGTCCGCCCACCGCTCCACGCTGTACGCGACCGCGTCGCGCAACGGGCCGAGCAGCGGGTTCGCCCGCGCCGCGAGGCGGACCAGCAGCAGGTGCCGGTGGTGGTGGGCGGCCAGGTGCGCCCGCTCGTGGGCGACCAGCACGCGCCGCTCATCGGCGTCGAGATGGTCCAGCATCGCGGTCGAGACCACCACGCGGCCGCGGTGGCCGAAGCCGCCGGGGAGCGCGTAGGCGTACGGGTCCGCGTCGGGCAGCACGGCCAGCTCCCCGTCCGCCGTCGCGTCCGGCGCTCCCCGCGCGGGGAGCACGGCCAGCGACCGGTGCGCGGCCCGCCGTACCCGTACGTGCTCCGCGACCGTACGGGCCCACGCGGCGAGCACCGCCAGCAGCGCGACGATCGACACCTCGCCCACGTACCTCTCGTGCGGCACCGCCGCGCGCACCTCCGGGTCGGACCAGCCGTCCGGCAGCGGGTTCCCGGGCAGCTGGGCGGTGCCGACCACCATCAGCAGCACCAGGCACAGCGTGCTGCACACCGCGAGCAGCCCGCCCACGGCGGTCAACAGCCGGGCGGCGGCGCGCGGATGGAGGTGCTGCCCGGCGAGGCGGACCATCGGGAGGACCGTCACCGGCAGCACCAGCGGCATGAAGACGAAGATGCCCATGCGGGCTATTCCCCCGGCTCCTCGACCGAGTGCCGCAGCAGTTCGCGCAGCAGCAGCTCGTCGTCCGACGACAACCCCGTCACGAAGCGGGCGAGGACCGCGCCCCGGTCCGACTCGCTGTCCAGCACCCGCCGCATGCGCAGCGCGGCCAGGCCCGCCTCGTCCGAGGTGGCGCGCCAGGCGAAGGCGCGGCCCTCGCGTTCGCGGGAGACGGCGCCCTTGGCGTGCAGCCGGGTCAGGATGGTCATCACCGTGGTGTACGCGAACTCCATGCCGAGCCGCTCCTGCACCCATCCCGCCGTGGCCGGGGCCGGTGCCTGGCGGAGGGCGGTGAGCACCAGCGCCTCCAACTCGCCCTGCGCGCGCCGGTGTCCGCGCGGCGCCGGGTCGGACGGGGTGGCGGAGGAGGCCGCGTACGGGCCGGAAGCGGGACGGCCGCCGTCCGTGTGGCCGTGCTCCCGTCGCTCCCGTGGTCCTGTCACCGCTGCACCCCCCGAGGTCTCGTCACCCGGGAGCACATCCTAGTGAGGGCGGCCCGCGTCGAACACCTCTCCGCCGGGTCCGGTCCGGGGCCCCGCCCCGTGGGGGCGCCCGGATCGAGCGCGGGGAACGTACGGTCCGCGCGTTCAGCCGAGGCGGTCCCACTCGACGACCAGCGTGCGCGGGTCCTCCGGGTCGACCCGTACGGGCAGCGCCCGCCCGGCGCGTACGGCGTCGGAACGGTCGAAGGGGACGCGTACGTGCCGGGTGACCGTACGGCCCAGCACCTCCAGGTCCAGCCGGACGACGGGCTCCGCGCCGATCGCGCTCGCCGTGCCGCCGACCGCCGTGATCGTCGCCACCGCCGGGTGGCCGGACGCGGCGACCCGGCGCAGGGCGGCCACGCCGCCGAACACGCGGTGCTGGAGCACCGTCCACACCACGCCCTGCGCCAGCGCGACGAGCGCCACGACGCCGAAGGTGAGCGCGACGACGTTCCGCGGCGTCCCGTCCAGCAGGGCGAGGGCGGCCGACGTCGCCACCAGTGCCACCGCGGCCGCCAGCAGGAACACCCGGCCCAGCCGCCCGAATCCGACGGTCATCGCCCACCCCCTCCTCCGTCAGCCGTCCCGGTCAGCCGTCGCCGGGACGTACGACCTCGGCGACGACGTCGACGCGCCCCCCGTACTCGAAGCGCAGCGTGAACGGCACGCGGTCCCCGACGCGCCAGCGCGGCGACGCGGGGACCGTCACGTCGGCGGTCAGCGGCGACATGTCGAGCGTGCCGCCCGCGGGCACCGGAAGGGAGGTGGCCTCGTCGCGGTAGGCGGCGCCCCGCTCGGTCATCCGGTGCCTGCTCAACGAGACGTCCCCGGCGACGGCCGTCGACGTCACCGCCAGCAACCGGTCGCGCGCGCCACCGGAGTTGGTGACGCGGAAGAACGCGGCCGTCTCGGGAACGCCGGGACCCGGCACGTACATCCGCGCGCCGGTGACGGTCGGCCGCGCGGGGCTGCCCGCGTGGCCGGTGGCGGCCCAGGCGCCCAGGCCGCCCAACGCGAGGAGCCAGGCGGCGAGCGGGACGGCCGCGGCGCGGGCCCCGTCCCGGAGGCGGGCGCGGGTCGGTGCCCACGGGTGCGGTGCCTCCGGTACGGGGGCCTCCGGCGGCGCGGTGTCCGGTGCGGGTGTCGGTCGGGTCATGGCGCGGGCTCCGTTCGCGGCGCCGGGCGGGCGCGGTCCGGTGACGGCTGCCAGGCGCGCAGCCGCAGGCTGTTGCCGACCACCAGCAGCGAACTGGCCGACATGGCCGCGGCGGCCAGCATCGGGTTCAGCAGCCCGGCCATGGCCAGCGGCACGGTCACGACGTTGTAGCCGAACGCCCACAGCAGGTTCGCGCGGATCGTGCCCAGCGCGCGGCGGGCCAGCCGTACGGCGTCGGGGAGCGCCTCGATGCCGCCCCGTACGAGCGTCACGTCGGCGGCGCCGATCGCCACGTCCGCGCCCGTGCCCAGGGCGATGCCGAGGTCGGCGCCCGCGAGCGCGGCCGCGTCGTTGACGCCGTCACCGACGACCGCCACCCGCCGTCCCCGCGCGCGCAGGTCGCGGACGAGCGCGGCCTTGTCCTCCGGCGAGCAGCCCGCGTGCACCTCCTCGACACGCAGGTCCGCGGCCACCGCGTGGGCGGGTGCCGCGTGGTCGCCGGTGGCCAGCACGGGGCGTACGCCGAGGCGGCGCAGCTGGTCCACGGCCCGGTAGCTGCCCGCCCGTTGGACGTCGCCCACCTCGATCAGCGCCTCGACCGCGCCGTCCACCCGGACGACGATCGGCGTACGCGCGGCGGCCGCCGTGGCCGCCAGCGCCTCAGCGAGGGGGTCGGGAAGCGCGCCGTCCGGCGCGCCGACCTCCACGAGCCGCCCCTCGACCCGGCCGCGCACGCCACGCCCCGGCAGGGCGGCGAAGTCCGTCACGGCGGGCAACTCCCGTGCGGGGGCGGCCCGTCGGGCGTACGCCGTGACGGCCCGGCCCAACGGGTGCTCCGAGCCGCGCTCGACGGCGGCCGCCAGCAGCGCCACCCGTTCCGCGCCGAGCCCGTCGGGGACGGCCGTCAGCCGTACGACGCTCATCCGGCCCGTCGTGAGCGTGCCGGTCTTGTCGAGCACCACGGTGTCGACGTGCCGCAGCGCCTCCAGCGCGCGCGGCCCGCTGACGAGCACGCCGAGCCGGGCGCCCCGGCCGGTCGCCGCCATCAGCGCCGTGGGGGTCGCGAGGCCGAGCGCGCACGGGCAGGCGACGACGAGCACCGCCACGCCGGCGGTGACCGCCGCCTGCGGCTCCGCGCCCGCCCCGAGCCAGAACCCGAGCACCGTCGCGGCCAGCGTCAGGACCACCGGCACGAACACGCCCGCGATCTCGTCGGCCACCCGCTGCGCCCGCGCCTTCCCGGCCTGCGCGTCCGTCACCAGCCGGGTAATGCGCGCCAACTGGGTGTCCGCGCCGACGGCGGTGGCCCGTATGACCAGCAGGCCGCCGGAGTTCACGGCGCCGCCCGTGACGGAGGAGCCGGGACCTACCTCCACGGGCGCGCTCTCGCCGGTGACCAGCGACAGGTCCAGCGCCGAACCGCCCTCCACGACGGTGCCGTCGGTGGCGACGCGCTCCCCGGGCCGTACGACGAACTCCTGGCCGACGCCCAACTCCCCGATGGGTACGAGGCGTTCGCCCGCCCCGTCGCGTACGGCCACCTCCTTGGCGGCCAGCCCGACCAGCGCGCGCAGGGCCCCGCCCGTACCGTGCCTGCCGCGCGCCTCCAGGAATCGGCCCGTGAGGACGAACAGCGGTACGGCGACGGCGGCTTCGAGGTAGAGGTGCGCCACGTCGCCGTCCGGGGCGGCGGGCAGCAGGCTGAACGGCATCCGCATGCCGGGCTCGCCCGCGCCGCCGAGGAAGAGGGCGTACGAGGACCACGTGAAGGAGGCCACGACACCGAGCGACACCAGCGTGTCCATGGTGGCCGCCGCGTGCCGCAGCCCGCGTGCCGCCCGCAGGTGGAACGGCCAGGCGCTCCAGGCGGCGACGGGCGCGGCGAGGGCGAAGCACAGCCACTGCCAGTTCCGGAACTGGAGCGCGGGCACCATGGAGAGGACCAGGACGGGCACCGCGAGGAGCGCCGTGACGAGCAGCCGGTCGCGTTCCCGGCGGTCGGGGGCGCCGTCCTCGGCCGCGGTGGGTGAGCCGGGTGCGTCGGTCGGGTGGGACGTGCCGGACGTGCCGCCGGGACGTTCCGGTCGCGGCGGCTCGGGGAGCGCGGCGGTGTACCCCGCTTGCTCGACGGTCGCGATCAGCCGGTCCGTCCCGGTGCCGGGCGGATGGCGCACGCGCGCCCGCCCCGTCGCCAGGTTGACGCTCGCCGTGACGCCGTCGAGCCTGGCGAGCTTCTTCTCGACCCGACGCACGCAGGCCCCGCACGTCATGCCGCCCACCGTCAGATCGGTGACCGCCGCGCCGTTCGCCGTCGGGTCGGGCGACGTCGGGCCCGTCGCCGTCGGGTCGGCCGCCGCGCGCGCGGACGCCGGAACGGCCGTCACCGGTCCGCCCCCGCCGCCCCGGAGCCACCGTCCGCGCCACCCATGTCCATGCCGTCCATCCCGCCCATGTCGTCCCCGTCGCCGTGACCACCACCGCCGCCGCCCCCGCCCGTACCGTCCCGGTGCATGCCGGGGGCGACGGGCCCGACCGACGCGCCGACCGCGTACGAGCCCGCGAACACCAGCGCCAGCAGCAGGAGGAACCCGCACAGGGCGGGCGGCGGCAGGAAGCCGCGCGGCGGCGTCGTCGCCGTACGGGAGGGGGACTGCGGGGGCTGCGCCATCTCTCGGTTCTTCCCGTCGGGTCGTACGGCGGTCGGGTCGTACGGCGGTGGCCGCACCGGACCCGCCGCACCGGTACAGGAGTCGGTGCCGCCCGTACCGGAGTTCCGACGGGGAAACGTGAGCCGCGTCACATCGCGCTCGGTGTCGGTGCCCGCCGAACGGCCGGGCCCCCTCGAAGAGTCGGGCCCGACCGCCCGTCGGTTCCCGTCCGGCGCGGTGCGGTCGGAGCGTCCGGGGGCGCCCGGCGGCACGCGCCGCCGGGGCGTGCACCCGTACGTCTCCCGCGCGCCGTGTCGTGCCGTACGCGGCGGGTATGCCACAGCCAGCCGCCGCGCGGCGCGCCCCGCGAACGGGCGCCGCGCGCCCACCCGCGTCGACATCCCACGGAGGCACGCGCCATGACCGACATCCCAGGACTCGAACCCGTGGCGGTCTTCTGCGGGAACTGCGACTGCGGTTGCCCGCAGCTGTTCGTCGACCCCGGCGCCCCCGCCGAACGCCGCGTCGTCCTCACCGACGACTTCGGGCAGCGGGTGCAGATGAGCGCCGACCAGTTCTCGTCGCTCCTCGCCGACGCCAAGGGCGGGAAGCTGGACGGCGTGGCCCTGTCCTGAACCGGGGCCCGACCCGTTCCCGTACGCGCGCCTCCTCGCGGGGGCGCGCGTACGGTCGCCTCACACCATCAGGGCGAACATCACGGCCATCCCCAGCGCCATCGCGGCATGGCACGCGTCGTCCAGCGCGGGTCCGCCGCCGTCGCCCACCGCCGCGTCACCCGCCGCTACGGGGGCGGGCGCGCGCGGGGCCGGGCGCCCGGCGCGCGCCCGGTCGAGGGCGGCGGCCAGCCGTACCACCCCGAGCGCCAGCAGCACGGCCGCCAGCAGCCCCGCCGTGAGGCTCTGCCCCGTGCCCGACAGACTCATCGTGGCGGCACCGGAGCCGCCGCCCGCGTGGTGCGCCCCGTGCGCGCCGCCGCCCCCGCCGTGCCCGTGCGCCGTACCGGAGGCCATCGCCGCCAGCATCCACACCATGGCGGCCGTCGTCAGCACGTCCGGCCAGGCCGCGAGGACCGTACGGAGCGGGGTGCGCCCCCGCGTACGGAACGGCGCCGCGACCACGAACCACAGCGCGCCCACGGAGAACAGCGCGATCTGCGGCGCCGCCGGCAGGTCCATGCCGCGCGGCCACGCCATCGCCGCCATCAGCACGCCCATCGCCGCGTGCACCGCGTGGTCCACGCGCGCGGCGGCGCGCGCGTCGGGCCGCAGGGCGCACCACAGGGCGTGGGCGGCGGGTACGGCGAACAGCAGCGTCAGTATCCAGCGCAGTCCGGTCGCGGCGATCACGGGGCCACCCGCGTCCCGCGCCGCCGTACCGCGCCCGCCGCCAGGTCCACCGCGAGGAAGGCCACCAACGGCAACCCGAACAGCGGAAGTTGGTAACCGACGAAGGCCAGCACGACCACCGTCGGGGCCAGCACCCGACCCGGCACCCGGGCCCAGGCGCCGCGCGCGGGCGCACGTCCGAGGACCGCGCCCGGGGCCCGGGTGGGACGCCGCAGCCACCACATCCGGTACCCCCAGAGGACCATCGCGGTCAGGGCGAGCGCGAGCAGCGCCAGCGCGATCTGGTTGGGCAGGCCGAACAGCAGCCCCATGTGCGCGTCGATGCCCCACGTCGTGAGCTTCGCCAGCAGCGGGTACTCGTCGAAGTCCAGCGTCGCCGTCACCTCCCCGGTGGCCGGGTCGACCGCCACCGAGTCCTGCCGCTCGGGCCAGGAACGGGTGTTCTCCGCCACGACGTACGCGGAACCGGGCCCGTCCGGCGGGGTCACCACGACCGTCCCGCGCAGGCCCGCGCCGTGCGCGGCGGCGAGCACCGCGTCGACACCCACGTCGTCCCCGGCGGTCCCGGACCCGGCGCCGCCGTGGCTCCCCTGGTGCCCGGCGTGGTCACCGTCCGCCCCGTGACCGTCGGCGCCGTCGCCGCCCGGTCGCGGGACGGCGGTCGACACGGCGGGCGTGCCCCCGTCCAGGGAGTCCTTGAGCGCGCCGATGCTCGTGCCCGCGTACGCGGACCAGCTCAGCCCGGTGGCGGACAGCCCCAACAGCCCGACGGCGGCCCACAGTCCGACCGCGCCGTGCCAGGACAGCGTCCGCCCGCGACCCTTGGCGCCGCGCCGTGGCAGCAGCACGCGGCGCAGTCGCCGCCGGTTGCGGGGGAGCCCGGCCCAGAGGGCGAGCCCGGCGAGGATCTCCACCCACAGCCAGCTGGCGGCCAGTTCGCTGTAGTGGCGGCCGAACTCGCCCAGGTGCAGTGTCCGGTGCAGCTCGTCCAGCCAGGCGCGTACGGGCAGCCACTGCCCGAACGTCTCCAGCGTGCCGAGGACCTCGGCGTCGTACGGGTCGACGAACGCGGTCGTCGTGTACCCCTCGCGCAGCCCCGGTTCGTCGAAGACGACCCGTGTCGAGTCATCCGCGCCGGGCGGGGGCGTGACCGACACGAGGGTGCCGTCGGGCACGGCCCGTTCGGCGGCGGCCACCTGCCGCGCGAGGGGTTCGCGGTCGCCCCGGGGGGTGACGGACAACTCGTGGGCGTACAGGGCGGGTTCGAGCTGCGGGGTGATCGTGTACGCCAGCCCGGTCAGCGCCGCGACGAGGAGGAAGGGGCCGATGAGGACACCGGTGTAGAAGTGCAGCCGCAGCAGCAGCGGGCGCAGCGCGCTCCACGTCCCCGGGGTACCCGGGGTCTCCGGGGCGGCGGGCGCCGGTACGGGCGCGGTGTCGCCGTCGGGTGCGGGTGCGGGTGCGGGCGCGGTCGCGGGCGGCGGATCGGCGGGCCCGGGGTCCGCGGGGCGGGTCACCTCGGCCCCCGGCCCGGCGGGCGGAGCGCGCCTCTCGGGTACGGCGTCTCGCGCATCGTGGTCCCTTCCTCCCGTGGTGCCCACACCGGCGGGGCCGCCGGTCGCCGCAGGAGTCGGCGCGGGGGTGCGGCGAGTTCCCCGCGCGGGGTGTGAGCCACGCCACGCGCGGCCGACTCCCGTACGGGGCGCGGGAGTTCCGGCCGGTGCGGCGCCCACCGGGGGGCGCCGCACCGGCCGGAACGGTGGCCGCCCGCGCGGTACGGGCCGTCAGCCGTCCTGGCCGCCCGTACCGCCCGCGCGGCGGGGACCGCTCAGGCCACGGCCGGTTCCACCGCACCGGCCGCCGCGCCGTCCGTACCGTCCGCGCCGCCCGGGGCGGACGCACCCGCCGCCCCGCAGCCGTCCGACGCCAGCTCCGCCAGCGTCAGCCGGGCGCGCGCGACCCGGGACCGGACGGTCCCCACCGGGCACCGCCCGGCCGCCGCGGCCTCCGCGTACGGCAGCCCCAGCAGCTGGGTCAGGACGAACGCCTCGCGGCGCTCGCCGGGGAGGGAGTCGACCAGCTCCATCAGGGCGACGCCCTCGTCGAAGCCGGGCAGGCCGACGGGTTGCGCGCGTTCGGCCGCGCTCTGCCAGTCGGTGGTGTCGGCGGTACGGGGTCGGCACGCGGCGCGACGCAGGCTGTCCGCGACCACCCGGCGGGCGATCGACAGCAGCCAGACGCGGGCCGAGGAACGCCCCTCGAACCGGTGCAGCGCCGTCAACGCCCGCAGGAACGTGTCCTGGGTCAGGTCGTCGGCGGCCTGCGCGTCGTCGGCGAGGTGCGCCACGTAGCGGCGGACGTCGCGTTGGAGGGCGCGTACGAAGTGGTCGACCGCTTCGTGGTCGCCGCCCGCGGCGGCGAGCGCCCAGGCGGTCACCGTCTCGTCGGTGACCGGGGGCAGGGCAGGAGTCATCGTCAGGTGGTCCTTACTCGCTCCCCGTACGGGCGGCCCGGCGGGCCCGACCGGGACGGCACGCCGCGTGGCACGCCGACGCCGCACTGGCGGCGACTGCGCGGGAGTCCGGCCGCGTGGCCGGTGGCCGCGGGGCAGCGGGTCCGGGCGCGCGACGGCGTACCGGAACGGGCGGCGGCGGGCCGCCGTACGGGGTGGGGGAGACCCGCCCGCGCGGGCGCGCGGACGGGAGCCCGCGCCGCGCGGAACGCGGGGCGGGGTACCGGCTGTCAGGCGACAGCGGTCTCCCCGGGCGGACCCCGGGAGGGGAGCGAACGGACGAGCGTCAACCGTCGCGGGCGCCGTACCGGACGCGGCGACGGGAGGAGCGCCAGCGGCGCGGGCGGCGGCCGGAGCGCGGCGAGGACGAGCCGCAGCGGGGAGAACGCGCGGTCGGCGCAGGCGCGTACGAGGGCGAACGCGGCACGTTCGCCCTGCGCCAGCCAGAGGCCGCACAGCACGGCGGCCAGCAGGTGGCAGGCGAGCATGCCCCAGGAGGCGGTGCCCGTCATGTGCCCCATGTCGTGGACACCGGGCACGGCGGCCATGCCGTGTCCCATGGCGCCCATGTCGCCCGTGCCGTGCCCGGCGGCGGCCATGTCGTGCCCCGCCGAGGCCGTGGGGGCGCCCGCGTCGACGCCGTGGTGCGCGGCGTGCGCCAGGTGCCCGCCCCCGCCGGGGCCGGTACGGGCCGCCGTCGCCGCGCCGTCGTCCCCGCCGCACAGCAGGTGCCGCGCCCAGACCCGGACGTTCCCGCCGTCGCCCGTACGCGCCGTGCCGCCCGGCGGTCCGGACTGCGCGAGGGTGAAGGCGGCGTGGAGGCAGGTCTGGACGGTGACCGCGAGGCCCGCGACCGTACGGCCGCCGCGCTCGCGCCCGCCGAGGGCCCAGCCGACCGCGCCGACGGCGACGACCGCCGACACCGGCGCCCACCAGGGCACTCCGGAGCCGGACATGAGCACGTGCCCGGCGGCGGCGAGCGCGACACAGACGGCCGCGAACACCGCAGCCCGCAGAATGCGCAGCAGCCCGCCAGCAGACATGACGCCTTATCGTGGCACCCGCCGCGCGCGCCCCGGCCCCCGGGGGTACGGGCCGACCGCGCCCGCGCCCCGCGTACGGCCGAACGTCCGGCAGCCGTACGGAAGTTGCCGCCCGACCCCGGACCGTCCCCGGCGGCCCGCCGGACTGGCGCGTTCCGCGCGCCGCGCGAGAGGCTGCACCTCCCAGAAAATCTACAGTCGTGGAGGCCACGCGCTCATGGCGATTCCCCGGACCGCGGAGCGGTGCCTGTCAGCAGGCACGTACGAGATCGACCCGGCGGCGTCGACCGTCCGCTTCGCCACTCGCGCGATGTTCGGCCTGCTCCCCGTCCGCGGCACCTTCGCGCTCGCGCGCGGTCGCGTCGTCGTGGCCGGGGCGGACGGCGCCCCCGAGCCGTCGGTGGCGGTCACGGTGGAGGCCGCGAGCTTCGACTCCGGCAACTCCAAGCGCGACGACCACGTCAGATCCGCCGACTACCTCGACGTGCAGGACCACCCCGAGATCACCTTCCGCAGCGAGGGGTTCGAGCGGTCCGGCGAGGACGTCGCGCTGCGCGGCGAGTTGACCGTACGCGGGGTGACCGGGCCCGTGGTCGTCGCCGTCGACAGCTTCACCGCCGAGGGCGGGCGGCTCACCGCCACGGGCAGCGCGACCGTCGACCGGTACGCCTTCGGCATCACCAACGGCAAGGGCATGACCGGCCGCCACCTGACGCTCACGCTGGAGGTCGTCGCGGAACGCTGACCGCACGGCACCGCACCGTGATCAGCATGGCCGGTGCGGTCAGCGGAGGGCGTCCGCGAGGCCGCGCTGCCAGTACGTCACGCGCAGCGTGTCGTCCACGTGGACACCGCCGGACGGGAGCGCCACCGCCGTCGTACCGCCGCCGCGGAGGCCGACGTCGAGCGTCGTGACCTGCGTACCCGTGCCCCCGCCACCGTCGGCCGCCGACAGGAGGACCCCGGCGTGGCCGCGCTCGCCCGGCGCCAGCGTCGGCACCGCCCGCGGCCTCGTCGACTCGACGGCGGGCGGCACGGACAGCGCGCCCGTGAACCGTACGGCGGGGTGGCCGCGGAGGTCGCAACGGGCGCGGCCGGTGTTGGCGACGGTCAACAGCAGGGTGCGGGGCGGGCGTTCCACCCGGGACGCCGTCACGCGCACGTCGTCCGCGCCGCAGGCACCGGTCCCGCTCCCGCCGGGGTGCTCCGCGGAGGTGCCCGCCGCGCCGGAGCCGTCCGTACCGTCGCCCGTACGGGACGCCGTACGCGTCGACCCCGCCGTGCCCTCGTCCCGTACGCCGTCGTCGTTCCCGCACGCGGTGAGCGAGGAGGCGGCGAGCGCGGCGGCGAGTAGCAGGCGGGTGCGCATAGTGATCCCTTTCCGTAACGGTGCCCGCCGGAGGCGGCCTGAGGGCTCGCGGGACGGACCTTCCCCGGGGACGGCGTGCTTTGATGGCCGAAGCCTGTGCGCCGCCGTGCGCCGAGTGCCAGGGAGACCGGGCAACTCGGGACGCTGGAACGTCCGTACCGGCTCTGACCAGGGGGAACACAGACGGCCTGGAACGGTCGCCTGGGATGGAGGGGAACGTTGGGGGCAACGGATTTCGCCCGGAGGCTGGGGGAGCTGAAGGAGCGGTCGGGGCTCAGCTACGGGCAGTTGGCGAAGCGGTTGCACCTGAGCACCTCGACCCTGCACCGGTACGTGAACGGGACCGCGGTGCCGGTCGAGTTCGCCGCGGTGGAGCGGCTGGCGCGGGCGTGCGGGGCGAAGCCGGACGAAGTGGTCGAGCTGCACCGGCTCTGGATACTCGCGGACGCGACGCGCGGTCGTACGGTCGCAGGGGGCCGGGACGCGGACGTGGCGGAGGACGACGCGGAGGACGGGGCCGGGGCACCGGCCGCGCCGGAGCCCGTGACGCCACTGCCCGCGAAGCCGGAACCCGTGACGACAGAGGTCACGACGACGGAGTCCGTGGGCCGGAAGCCGCACACCTCGGCGGCGGCGAGCACCGACGCCGAGGCGGACGCCGTCGGTACCGTCGTGGGCCCCGTGGCCGCGCCCGCGCCCGCCGTTCCCGTACGGCCCTCCCGCCGGCGCCTCGCGTCCCTCGCCACCGGCGCGGCCGCGGCGGTCTGCGCGGTGGCCGTCGTCGTGGGCGCCACCATGTGGGGCGGCGGGGACGACGACGGGCGGTCCGGCGCGGGACCGGAGGCCACGGCGGGCGCCGGCGGCGGCGACCGTGCGGACCCGTCCGGCGACCGCGACCGCAAGGAGGCGAAGGCCGCGCAGGGCGACGGGGCAGGGCGCCCCGACGACACCGCGCGGGACGGGGACGCGGACCCGGACCCGGGAACGGGCGAGGACGCCCCCGGCGCCGACGACCCCCCGTCCGACGGCGGTACGCCCGTCACCGCGCGCGTCCGCCCGTACGCCTACGAGAACCCCTGCGCCCAGCACTTCCTGGTGGACCGTTCGCCCTCCGAACTGCCGCAGCCGCCCGACGAGTCGGAGGCGCCCTCGTGGGTCCGCGCCTTCGGCGCCGTACCCGCCGGGGAGCAGCTGGTGGAGGTCACCCTCCAGGGCACCGGGCGGCAGACCGTCGTCCTGGAACGCGCCCGCGTACGCGTCGTCGGCACCCGGGCGCCCCTGGCCTGGAACGAGTACGCGACCGGCATCGGCTGCGGCGGCGGCGTGTCCACCAGCTCCTTCACCGTGGACCTGGACGCCGGGCAGCCGCTCGTCACGCCGAAGAACGGGCAGCGCGACTTCCCGTACAAGGTCAGCGAGTCCGACCCCGAGGTCTTCCTCATCAAGGCCGGGGTGGCGGCCAAGGACGTCACCTGGTACCTGGAGCTGGAGTGGTCCAGCGGCGGCCGCCACGGTGTGCTGCGCGTCGACGACCAGGGCAAACCGTTCCGTACGAGTGGCGCCTCGGGGCGGCCCGAGTACCGCTGGCCGCTCGGTGCGGACGGCTGGTCGGAGGCGCCTCGGGAGTGAGCCGCGGGCACGTCCGGGCGGCGGCGGCACGGTACGGCGCGGAGGGCGGTCACCTACGGGTGGCCGCCCTCCGCGCTGCCCACACACCCTCGCGTTCGGGTACCTAGCACCACCCCGGGTTTGGGTTGTGGGCCCCATGTGTGGGCGGTTGCGGCTGCGTAGGTTGTGGATGTGGCGCAGAGAGCGTCCGACGGATTGGGGTAGTGATGTTTGGTCGCAAGAGTGGGGCGGGTGCCGTCAAGAGTGCGGAGGCGCTGCGTCTTGTGAATGTCACGAAGTCGTACGGCATGTCGGAGAACGCGGTGAAGGCGTTGGACGATGTGAGCCTCAGTCTTGCGTCGGGATCGTTCACCGCGGTGATGGGTCCGTCGGGTTCGGGCAAGTCCACGCTGTTGCAGTGCGCGGCGGGGTTGGACCGGGCGGACGAGGGGATGGTCCTGGTCGACGGTGAGCGGATGTCGGGCGCCACGGAGGCGCAGTTGACGCGGTTCCGTCGGGACCGGATCGGGTTCATCTTCCAGCAGTACAACCTGCTGCCCACGTTGGACGTGGTGCAGAACACGACGTTGCCGTTGAAGTTGGCGGGTCGGCGGATCGACCGGGCGCGTGCAGAGCGCATCCTGGGGCAGGTGGGGTTGGGTGACCGGCTGCACCACCGTCCGGACACGTTGTCGGGTGGTCAGCGGCAGCGGATCGCGGTGGCGCGGGCGTTGGTGACCGACCCGAGCGTGATCTTCGCGGACGAGCCGACCGGGGCGTTGGACACCCGGAGCGCGCGGGACGTGTTGAGCCTGTTGCAGGAGACGGTGCGGTTCCACGGGGCGACGGTGGTCATGGTGACCCACGACCCGGTCGCGGCCTCGTACGCGGACTCGGTGATCTTCCTCGCGGACGGCAAGCTGGCCGGTCAGATGACCGCCCCGACCGCCGACGCCGTCGCGGAACGCCTCGCCCACCTCGGCGACCCCGACCACGACACCACCCCCCACCACACCGACCACCACGGCGTGCCGGAGTACGCCAACCCGTACGAGAGCGGCTACCGGTCCGACGAGTCCTCCACGAACGACTACCGGTTCGACGACTACAGCGTTCTGCGGATGGGTGCGTGAGGTTGATGTTGCAGCTGGCTTTCCGTTCCGTGAAGGAACGCCCGGGACGATTCGCGGCGACCCTGCTCTCCGCGTTCCTCGGCGCGGGCATCGTGATGATGTTCAACTCCCTCCACGACACCGCCGCACAAGCCGGGATCGACGCCCAGAGCGAGGAGATCCTCTCCACCACCGGAGGCGTCGTCGGCAGCTACGGCACCCTCCTGGTCTTCTTCGCCGTCGCCTCCACCCTCACCGTCAACGTCCGCCAACGCGGCGACGAGATCCACCTCCTGCGCTGCTCCGGCGCCACCCCCGCACAGATCAAACGCATGATCATGGGCGAAGCCGCCTTCGTCGCCGTCATCGCCACCACCCTCGCCGTCCTCCCCGCCATGCTCGCCGGACGCCTCCTGGTCTCCTCCTTCAAGGACTCCAACCAGGTCGCCGACAACGTCGACTACGCCTTCGGCTCCATCGCCCTGTCCACCGGCACCTCCATCACCCTGCTGTCCTCCGTCGGCGCCGCCTGGCTCGCCGTCCGCCGCGCCACCAGCGACCCCACCACCACCGCCGCCAAGGACGCCGCCCGCGCCCGCTGGCGCACCATCGGCGGCATCACCGCCCTCGTCCTCGGCGCCGGCGCAGCCGCCACCACCTTGGCCATCGACGAAACCGAACCCGCCCTCATGGCACCCGCCGCCTACGCCGCCGTCATGACCTCCATCGGCTTCGCCGTCTTCTCCCCCCACCTCCTGCGCGCCCTCCTGGCCATCTACGGACGCCCCATCCAACTCCTCGCCGGAGTCGCCGGATACCTCACCGTCCACAACATGCGCCGCCGCGCCGACCAACTCGCCGGCGTCCTCATGCCGATGATCCTCTTCACCGGCGTCGCCATCGCCACCCTCTACATGCAACTCATCGCCAGCGACGCCCTCGACGCAGGCGGCGTCCAGAAGACCGCCGACGACAAGAACCTCGAATCCCTCAACCTCGTCATCGTCGGCATCATCGTCGCCTTCGCCTGCATCATGCTCATCAACACCCTCTACGCCGCGACCTCCTACCGGAACCGCGAATTCGGCGGCCAACGCCTCGCCGGAGCCACCCCCCGCCAGGTCCAGATCATGGTCGCCGTCGAATCCCTCGTCCTCACCGCCACCGGCGTCACCTTCGGCACCCTCGCCGGACTCGTCGGGATCCTCCCCTACAACATCGTCCGCACCGACACCATCTGGCCCGAACAAGGCCCCGCCACCTGGATCACCGTCACCGCCCTCGCCGCCACCGTCACCTTCCTCACCAGCCTCGGCACCACCCGCCGCTCCCTCCAGACCCCCGCAGTCGACACCGTCACGGCGGCCGCCTGAACAGCCACCAGCCGGACACACCGGCCCACAGACAGGAGGGCAGCCCACACCCCCGGGGCTGCCCTCCACCCATCCCCCAACCCGGCAACTCCCTCCACCCCTTACGACACACACCAACACCACCCCGTCACACCCAACCCGCGACGAAGTGGTGCTACGTGCTTCCGGCCGTACGGGCGGACCGGTCAGAGGCGGCTCATCGACGCCATGGCGTACAGCAGCTCCACCACCGCGGTCTCCTCGCCCCGCTGCCCCACCGCGACCTCGCGCGGCGCGAGGTGCCCGGCCGCGAGGCGGCAGAACTCGACCTCGTCCAAAACGACATGGCTGACGCAGTTGTCCGGTCCGGCCGGTCCGCCGGGCCCGTCCAGCGGGAGGTACCAGTCGCCGCCGCTCTCGCCCTCGATGTGCAGCCGCAGGCTGCGCGCCGGGGCGCCGGGCTGGACGACCGGCAGCGGCGGCGAGGCCAGCCCGGCCTGCCGTCGGGCGGCGAGGATCGTCGGCAGCATCTCGACCGCGACGGAAATCAGCGTCCGCAGATGCTCCGGTACGGGCGGAGGGTACGGGTAGTCCACCGCGTCGGCGATGTCCGTGGCGTGGATCCAGGTCTCGAAGGCCCGGTCGAGCAGCGCGAGCCGCAGCGGCAGCACGACCCCGTCGCCGTACGGCACGTTGATGTCGGCCACGCCGTTCCCGCTGAACGAACAGGTGCGGATCAGTTCGTACGTGTGGTCCCGCCACGCGCCGTGCATCGTGCCGGTCCGCCGTCCGTCGGCGGGTCGCGCGCCCTTCTCCTGCTCCGGGCCCATCTGCTTCCACAGCGCCTCGGTGCGTTCCGTCGGGTCGGTGGTGACCTCCTCGGCGTGCGGCACCGGGTCGGGCAGGCCGAGCGTCGAGGAGACCATGCCGTCGACCGCGAGGAGGTGCCCGAGGACACCCGTGACGGATGTACCGCGGCTCGCGGCGTCGTCGCCCTCGAACCACTCCAGCTGTACGGGAGCCGTCCACTCGTCGTCGTTGAGGTCCGCCAACAGCGCGTCGAGGCGCGCGGTCTCGGCGTCGTACGGCTGCGCGTAGTCCGGTACGGCGACCTGCGGCGGGCGGATGCTCAGGCAGGTGCCGATCACCTCGGCGCGCAGGGAGGGGTCCAGGTCCGCGTACGGGTGCAGCATGCCGACCGCCGAACGGAGTTGCTCCGCCTCCGCCGCGCACTCCCCGCAGCCGACGAGGTGCGCGTCGACCTCGGCCATCTCGTCGGGAGCGCAGGAGTGCAGTGCCCACGCTCCGAGGAGCCGCTGAAGGCGAGGGTGCTCGTCGGGGTTGCTCATGACCTGCCCTCCCTGGCAGCGGCGGTCGCTTCAGCGATCAACTGGAGTCCCTGTCTCAGTCGTTGAAGGACTTCTTCCTCACTGATGCCCAGTTCCACCGCCGCGTCGCGGTAACTCCTGTTCTCAGTGTGGACGAGGCGGAGGACGGACCGCACGCGGAAACTCGCCGAGGTGAGCGCCGAGTCCGCCTCCGTGACCTCCAGGAGCCCGGCCGTGGCCGCCGGTTCACCCGTACGTGTGCCGCTCGCGGCGACGGGTCCGGCGGGGGAGTGGCCGGGGGCCGGGGCGGAGCGGGCGGCGCCCGACGTGTGCGCGGTGGCGCGCTCGTACGTCTCGGTGGCGAGCCAGGTCCGCAGCCGGTAGCGCGCGGGGTCGAACGCCTCGGGGTGCTGCCAGAGTCGGGTGAACACGGTCGCGACGACCTCGCGGGCCGCCTTGTCGTCGCCGGTGAGCCGTGCCGCCATCGCGTGGACCAGGCGCGCGTGCCGGTCGTAGATCTCGCCGAGGGCCGCGGCCTCGCCGCGGTTGAGCCGAACCTGGGCCCGTCGTTCCCACTGCGCCGCACTGCCGGGCGCATCGGTCGTAGTGCCCACCCTTCACCGTCCCTTCCGTGATCGCGCCCCCGAACTCTAAGCACAGTCCGTGGCGCGACGTGCCGGTTCGGTCGATGTGCGTGCGGACGGGGTGCCGGAGGTGCTAGGGGCACGAAGGGCCGGACGCGGGCGAGTTGACAGGCGTGGTTAATGACATTAGCTTTTGGCTAACTTCATTAGCCAAGGGGGAGCGATGACCGAACACCTCGCCGTCGACGGCGGCACGATCGCCTACGAGGTGACGGGCTCCGGCCCGCTGATCGTCCTCGCGCACGGCATGGGCGACAGCCGCGACGCCTACCGCGCCCTGGCCCCGCTGCTCGTGGCCGCCGGACACCGGGTCGCCGCCGTCGACCTGCGGGGCTGCGGCGAGTCCAGCACCGACTGGCCGGACTGGAGCCGCACGGCCGTCGCGGGCGACCTGCTCGCCGTCGTCCGCCACCTCGGCGGACCCGCCGTGCTCGTCGGCCACTCGTTCTCCGGCGGCGCCGCCACCATCGCCGCCGCGCGCGAGCCCGCGCTGGTCACCGCCGTCGTCGAGCTGGCCCCGTTCACCCGCGCGCAGACCGTACGCCCCGGCGACCTGCGGGTCGGCCGGTACCGGCGGGGCATGCTGCGGCTGGCCGGGGCGGGCGGGCTCGGCAGCGTACGGCTCTGGCGCGCGTACCTCGACGTGGCCTACCCCGGCGCGAAGCCCGCCCACTGGGGCGAGCGGCTCGCCCGCGTCGACACGCTGCTGCGTGAACCGGCCCGGATGCGGGCCCTGCGCGCGATGGGCCGCAGCGCACCGGCCGACGCCGGTGCCCAACTCGCCCACGTACGCCGCCCCGTGCTCGTCGTGATGGGCACCCTCGACCCCGACTGGGCGGACCCGCGCGCCGAGGGCGCGGCGATCGTCGCCGCGCTGCCCGACGGCCTCGGGCGGCTGGAGCTGATCGAGGGGGCGGGCCACTACCCGCACGACCAGTGCCCCGACGAGGTGGCCGCCCTGGTCCTCGCCTTCCTCCGCCCGGGCGCGGCCCGTGCCTAGGGCCGGTCTCGACCCGGCGGCCGTGGTCGCCGCCGGGGCCGCCCTCGCGGACGAGGTGGGCCACACCGGGCTCACCATGGGCCTGCTGGCGGAACGGCTCGGCGTCCGCACGCCGTCCCTCTACAAGCACGTCGGCGGCCAGGCCGACCTCAACAGGCGTATCGCCGCACTGGCGCTGGGCGAGGCGGCCGACGCGGTGGGCGGCGCGGTGCAGGGGTACGCGGGGCGCGACGCGCTGGCGGCGGCGGCGCGCGCGTTCCGTACGTACGTCGTGGCGCACCCCGGCCGGTACGCCGCCACGATCGGTGTGGAACCGACCGGCCCGGACGACCCCATGGCCGCGTCGAGCGCGCGCCTGCTGGGCGCGTTCCGGGCGGTCCTGCGCGGCTACGACCTCGCGGACTCCGACGTGGACCACGCCCTGCGCATGCTCCGCAGCCTCTGCCACGGCTTCGCGACGCTCCAGGCCGCCGACGGGTTCCAGTGGAGCGCCGACGTCGACGAGAGCTTCGAGTGGCTGATCGACTTCGCGGACCGGGGGCTGCGCGCGTCCTGAACGGGCCGCGCGGCGGGGGCCGTTCGTCGTACGGGCGTCCGCCGGGGCGCGCGGTCGGCGGGTGGTCGGCGGGTCAGTCGTCGGGGCTGTCCGGGCTGCCGGGGTCGTCGGCCGGTCGGTCGCCCGGGCGGGAGCGGAGGCCGTACAGCACGAGGTCGAGGAGGCGCGCGGTGCGGGCGGGCCAGTCGTCGGCGGTCGGGTCGAGCTGCCAGATGCCCGCCGTGGCGAGGAAGAAGTCCTCGGGCGTGAGGCCGGGACGGACCGTGCCCGCCTGCTCGTTGGCGCGGAGGAGGAGCCGTACGGCGTCCTCGACGGGGGCGTACGACGGCTTGTCCGGGGCGCCCGGCGCGCGGGTGGCGTGCCGCAGCGCCTCGGCGAGGCCCGTCTTGGTGAGGGTGAACCGGGCGAGACGGTCCAGCCACTCCCGCAGCGCCTGGTCGGGCGGGCGGGTGGCGAGGAGTTCGGTGGCGGCGCGGGCCACCTGCCGGATCTCGTGCCCGTACAGCTCCAGCACCAGCGCGTCACGGTCGGGGAAGTTGCGGTAGAACGTGGCCTGGCCGACCCCCGCCCGCCGCCGGATCACGCTCAACGGCGCGCAGGCGTCACGGGTCAGCTCGGCCAGCGCGGCCTCCAGGATCCGTTCCCGGTTGCGCCGGGCATCCGCACGCCGCACCAGCCCACCTTCCCCCGTCGCCGGAAGGGCCCTCCGCGACCTCCGGCTCCCCACGCACGTCGAACGCGCGTTCCGTTAGGGTTACCTTAGTGGATGGCCGGCGGGTCCGGCAGGCCGGGGCCGTACGGGCCCGCCCCTCGGCGCGGCTCAGTCCTGCGCCCCGTCCGCCCAGTCCCGGGCCAGCAGCCCGAGCACCACCTCGTCCAGGAAGCCGCCCAGCACCCAGGCCGACGCCCGCAGCACCCCCTCGCGTACGAAACCGTTGCGCTCGGCGGCCCGCAGCATCGCCGCGTTGTCCGTCAGCGTCTCCACCTGGAGGCGGTGGAAGCCGCGCACGGTGAAGCCGTACCGGCACAGCGCCGCGACCACGTCCGTGCCGTACCCCTGCCCCCGCGCGGCGGGCAGCAGGCCCAGCCCGAGGTGCGCGGAGCGGTGGTGGGTGTCGATGCCCCACACCGTCGCGGTGCCGATCAGGGTGCCCCCGGCCAGCTCCACGACGGAGAACCGCACGCACCTGGAGTCCGTTTCGTCCGCCACCAGTCGCGGGTCCTTCGACCCCGGGGCCATCGGCAGCCACGGACCGCCCTCCGCGCGCGCGGAGTTGACCACGTCGTCGTACAGCTCGGTCCGCAGGACGGGTACGTCCTCCTCGTGCCGGGCCCTGAGCCCGATCCTCTCGCCCTTCAGCATGCGGGTTTCCTATCCGGCCGCACCCGGCGGCGGCAACCGGATAACGACCGCGCGCGGGACCTACGCCGTCCCCGTCGGGTGCGCGGCGTCCACGGGCGGGACCGCGAGCAGCGGCCGGTAGTGACCGGCGGGATACGGCTCCCCGACCGGTTCGCCGTCCACCTGTATCCACGCGTGCGCCGCGAACGGGCTGGTGCGCACCCCCGTGCACCACGTCGGCCACACCCCCCGCGCGCGGCACAGCAGCGCGGCGGCCACCGACCGTTGGAGGCACGCCTGACCCGCGCAGCGCAGACTCACCGCCACCACGTCCCCCCGCGCGGCGAGCGCCTCCCCGGCGGTCGCGGGCGCGGCACCACGGCGTACGTGCTCCAGCACCGTCCGCAGGCGCGCCGGACTCGTACGGGCCAGCACGCGCGCGGCGGCCACCGCCAGCAGCGGCGCGAACCGCCGGTGCCACGGCAGGCGGCGGCGGCCGTCCAGGGTGACCGGGGCGCTCACGGCGCCGGTTCCAGCAGGGACGCGGCGCGCAGCCGCGCGACGACGTCCTCGACGTCGCGCAGCGCGCGTGCGCCGTCGATGCCGTGGCGGGTGGCGAGTTCCGCGGCGACGCGCGCGGGTTCGTACCCCTGGGTGAGGAGCCGCAGGACGTACGTGCCGGTGCCGTTGAGCTGCCAGTAGCGGCCGGTGCGCAGCTGGAGCAGCACGGTGCCGTCCTCGGTCTCCGCGAGGGAGACGTCAGGACGCAGACTGAGGGGCACTCTTGCCTCCCGGGAGTCGCGGGTGTCGGTGTGCGGTACGGGCCCAGGTCTCGCACCCCAGCAGCTGGTCGAGCGCGAAGTCCCGGGACAGGTCGGTCTGCGGGGTCCGCAGCGCCGTACGGAGGGCGTCGACGGAGATCAGCCCCCGTGACGCCAGCGTCGAGTCGGCGAACACGGCCTCCACAGCGGGCATGTTGCGCTTCCGCCCGACGCGCAGGTCCTCGCTGAAGTCCCCCTTGGTGTCCCGCCGCAGCACCGCCTCGGGCACGATGTCGCGCATCGCGTCGGCCAGCAGCGGCTTGTACCGCCACGGGGTGACGCGCGCGTCGAGACGTACGGACAGCGCGGCCGTCACCACCCGGTCGTCGAGGAACGGCAGGCGCAACCCGACACCGGCCCCGCCGAACAGCCGCCCCAGCTGCCGGTAGGCGGGCGCGGTCGTCCGTACGGCCGTGAGGAACTGGTGCTGCCCCCGGTCCGCCGCGAACGGCCGTACGTCCTCCGCCGCCTCCCGCAGCACCTCCCGCGCCGCGTCCACCGCCGCGTCCGTCGCCCACACCGGGGCACGCAGCGGCATGCCCCAGCCCAACGGGGGCAGCCGCCGCGCCGGAGGCGGGTCGGTGAGCTGGTCGGCCTGCGCGCGCCACCAGTCACCGACCCCGCCGCCGCGCACCAGCTCCCGTACGGTCGGCCCCAACGGCCAGCGGCCCAGGGCCCGATGGGCGCGCAGCCGGCGCACCGCACGGTACGGGTGGCGGCGCAGCAGCGGGTGCAGATAGCCGGGCAGGGCGCCGAACAGCTCGTCCGCCCCGTGCCCGGCCAGATGCGTGCGCGCACCGTGTCGCGCCAGCAATTCCGCCGTGTGCCGGACGCGGGCCAGCATGCGTGGGAAGAGGTACGGCTGCTCCGCGTCCGACGCCGCGTCCGGCTCCGCGAAGACGGTGGGGCACCCCTCCTGCGGTACGACCAGGTGCTCGGCCAGCGGCAGCCGTTCCGCGCAGTGCGCCGCGAAGAACGCGTCGTCGTTGCCCGCCTCCGCCTCCGCCCAGCGGACGGTCAGCAGGGACGGGGAGGTCCGGGCGGCCAGGAAGCACAGGGACGCGGAATCCATCCCGCCGGACAGGTCGGCACTGAGCCGCCCCACGGCGGGAGCCTGGTCCGCGACGGACGTCAGCAGCGCCTCGCGTACGGCCGACGCGCCCCGCGCCAGGGGCAGTTCGGGCGCGGGCGGGTGCCAACGGCGTACCTCCCGTACGCCCTCCGGGCCCACCAGCAGGCAGCTGTCGTGCGCAACGGTCGAGACACCGGCCCACATGCTCCGGTCGCGCAACGGCGGCGGCAGCCTGCCGCCACAGACGACCCGCGCGGCCAACAGGCGTTCGTCCACGGCCGCCCCGGTGAGCGAGGCGAGCACGTCCGGCCGGTCGGCCACCACGGTGTGCCCGCCCGACCTGGCGTGGAACACCTGCCGCAGCCCCGACACCGTGCCCTGGACGCGCTGTTCCGCGCCGACCGCGACGACCAGGTGGAAACTGCCCCGCAGCGCCCCGGCCAGGGCGTCCACGTCGGCCGACGTACGTACCCGCGCGGCCAGTCCGGTCAGGCGCGCGGTGGTGACCGGACAGAATCCGATCACCACCACCCGTACCGGGCCCGCCTCCGCGCGTACGGCCGTCCCGGGCGCCCAGTCGCCCACGACCCACGGGCGCCCCGACGGGTACGCGAACACGCGCGGCGTGTCGAACTCGTTCGCGGCGTACCCGGCGTCGGCGGTGTACTCGGCGTACTCGACGTCCGGCAGGACGACGAACCCGGTGCGCATCAGGTGCCCTGTCCTCAGCTGGTCAGCGCTGCTCGCCGAGGAAGTCGGAGTAGTCGTTGCCGAAGCCGAGGGTGTCCTCGGAGAAGTCACCGACGGCCACCAACGCCGGGGCCTCGTACGCCGATTCCTGTCCTTCGACCATGCTCTGGTTCTCCATCACTACCTCCTGAGGTGGGGGAATCGCTCACGGACGAGGGGAGAAGCTAACAGGGCGGACCGCGAAAGTCAGCGGGAGCGCGGGGGTTGTGTTCGCAACGGCTGACGGCACGTCATACACGGCCGCGCGACGGGTGGTTGACACGGTCAACGGGCCGGGAGAAGGTCACGTGCGCGCCGAGCGGGCACGGAGGGACGGAACGGCGAACCCGCTCCCCGCACGCGCGGGGATGGCCCCTGCTCGAACCGCAGCACCGGCATCGCCTGGAACCGCTGCCCGCCTCCGCGCGGAAGCCCCGCCCCGCCTCGCGGCCCGCGCCCCGGTCGCGTCACCCCGCCTCCGGCGTGTGCGGTGGCGTGGCCGGGCGCGGGGGCCAGGTGTGCGGGGCGAGGAGGCCGAGGACGTACGCGCGGGCGACGAGCGCCGGTCTGGTCGCGGCGTCGAGCAGGTCGCGGAGGCGGCTGAGGTGGTAGTCGACGGTCTGCCGGGAGAGCCTGAGCGAGGTGGCGATCTCGCTGTTGGTGCTGCCCTCCGCGAGCAGCGCCAGGATGCGCAGCTGCGCGGGCGTCAGCGGGGGATGGACGTCGTGGGCGAGGCCCTGCTGGGTGACGACCGCCCAGATCTTCGTGGCGCGCCCGGCCGTACCGCCGACGGACGTCAGGTGCAGCCGTACGCGCCGTCCGCGCCCCCGCGCGTCGACGAGCAGCGCGAAGGTCTCCGTACGTCGGACGCGGCGCGTGACGAGGCTCTTCCACGCCAGGTGCAGCGGCCCCGGGTCGTACGCGGGCGCCGGGGCGAGCAGGGTGTGCGCGCGGTGGCCCACGAGGTCGGAGAGGGGTGTGCGGAGCAGCCCGGAGACGGCCGTGCTCGCCTGCTCGATACGGCCGTTGACCGACAGCAGCGCGCAGGGCAGACCGCTGTGGTCGCGCAGGGCACGCAGGTTCTCCTCGGCCTCCCGGCGCTGGTCCATGGCGCGGGTGTGTTCGGTGATGTCGACGTAGATCCCGGCGACGCAGGTCTGGCCGTTCTCCTCGACGGAGAAGCGGTGTCCGGCGGCCTGCCCCTTGCTGCCGTCGGAACGGTGGTAGTCGAGGGTGTGGCGTACGGGTCTGCCGCGCCCCAGGATCTCCTGGTCGAGGGCGCGGAACTGCGCGGCGTCGGCGGGGGAGTCGAAGTCCTCGATGCGGGCGCCGACGACGCGTTCCGGGGTGGTGCCGTAGAGGTGGGCGTACGAGTGGTTGGCCCAGAGGTAGCGCCCGTCGCGGTCCCGGATGAAGGCCGCCGCGGGGGCGAAGTCGGCGAAGTCCGCGAAGGCGGCGAACCGGCGTACGCCCGCGGGCTGCGCGCCGACCTCCACCGCGAGGCCGCGGGTACGCGCTCCGTCCCCGCTCTCGGGCAGCGGCCAGCTCACGTCGAACGTCCGGTCGTCGAACCGGACCAGGCGGTGGCCCTCCCGGGGCGTCTCCCCGGTCTCCCCGGGGGAGAACACCTCCTCGCGCATCCGGTCGAGGAACCGTTGCGCGGTGGTCAGGTCCGCGAAGGCGCCGCCGCCGCGCTCCAGGAGGTGCCACTGGTCGTCGACCTCCCACCAGGACACGGGCAGGTGCTCCAGCAGGGCTTTCAGGCTTGCGTCGTCCACGGCGGCCTTTCCGTCCGGTCCCTCCGGGCGGCGGAGGGTGGCACGTGATGCCTGTCCACGACGGTCGTGCCCATGCCCGTACCCGTGCCCGCGCCGGGGCCGGTGATGCCGCCCGCCCCACTGTCGCCGCGCCCCGCCCGTACGCGCAACTCTGGCGTTTGCCTGAACTCCGGCGCCCTCCGGTGGTGTTTCGGGGCCCGGGGGTCTGCTTCCCTTGTGTGGGCGGCCGGTCACGCGTCGTGGTTCTACGCGAGTAGCGTCCCGCCGTCCGTTCCGCCACGGCCTCACCCGTACGTCCGCGCGCCGCGCGCGGAGCCCGTACGGGGCGCACGTCCCGCACACCGCGTACGCCGCGCACACCGCGTACGTACGACCGCGGGCGGGCCACCGGCCGGGAACGCCGCGCACGAGTCGGGAGCACGACGAGGAATGGGAGACGAACTCCAGTGAGCACGGTGCTGTTGGTGCACGCCAAGGGCGGTCCGCCGCTCGGTCACGTACTGGCACGGGCGGCCGCGAGGGCGGACCTGCACCTGCTGGCGCTCAGCGAGCTGCCGCCCGCGGTCGCCGCCTCCGCCGGAAGCCTGTGCGCCTCCGTCGTGGCGCCCGACGACGCCGAACGGCACGACCTGGTCTCGCTGATCGTCTCCCGCGCCGAGGCCGTGGGGGCCGACGCCGTGCTCACGTTCTCCGAGTACGCGGTCGTGGCCGTCGCCGAGGCGTGCGAGGCGCTGGGCCTCGCCGGGGCGGGCGGCGCCGCCGGACTCGCCCGCGACAAGCGGATGATGCGCCACACCTGGCTGCGGGCGGGGCTGGCGCAGCCGGAGTTCCGCGCCGTGGCCACGCGGGACGATCTGCGGGAGGCGGCCGCCGCCCTGCCGTACCCCATGCTGCTCAAGGCGGCCTGGAGCGCGGGCTCGACGGCGCACCAGATCATCTCCGCCCCGGAACAGGTCGACTCCGCCTGGCGGTGCTCGCGTGAGGTGATGGCCGAGTCCGCGCTGCTGGGCTACGCCGAACTCCACGTGGCCGAGGCCGACGCCCACTTCGTGGTCGAGGAGATCGTGACGGGCGCCACGGAGGAGTGGTTCGAGGACACCGGCTGGGGCGACTACGTCAGCGTCGAGGGGGTCGTCGCCGACGGCGTCTACCACCCGGTGTGCCTCAGCGGCCGCATGCCCACGGTCGAACCGTTCACCGAACGCGCCAGCATCACCCCGGCGTTGCTCCCCGACGACCTCCAGGAACGCGTCGTGGCCCTCGCCCGCGACGCCGTGGACGCCCTCGGTCTGCGCGACTGCGGTACGCACACCGAGATCAAGCTCGGCCCCGGCGGGCGCATGTGGCTGATCGAGACGGCCGCCCGCTTCGGTGGCGCGATGACCGTCCCGCAGATCGAGGAGGTCTTCCAGCTCGACCTCGTCGGCATGCTCGTGGACCACCTCCTGGGCCGTACCGTCGACTGGCCCGCCCGTGCCCTCGGCCCCGGGGACGCGCGCGGCGCGGCGGGCTCGCTCGTCGTCCTCGCCGTGGACGGCGACGGCGCCGCCTGGCGGGACCGCAGGGACTGGGACTTCGCGGTCGTACGGGACGCGGTGGCGCTCAGCGAGGGCAGCGCGCTGTCCGTGGTCCCGGAGAGTTCCCTGCCCGACGGCTCCACCGTGCCCGTCTACGAGCCCGCGGGCGGCGCGAACACCATGGCCGCGCTGTGCCTGCTGTCCGCCACCGACGCCCGTACGGTGCTCCGCGACTTCACCACCCTCGTACGCGCCCTGCCCGAGCTGCTGCCGCCCGCGACGGACGCCACCGCGCCGTCCCCGGCCCCGTCGCCCGCCTCGACGCCGACCGCCCCGGCACGGGCGCCCCGCAGCTCCGCCCCGACCCCCACCCGCCCCCGTCCGGCCGCCGAGCCCGAAGGGATCCCCGCATGAGCCCCGCCCTGCTCTCCACCGGCGCCCCGGAGGCCGCGACCGACCGCACGGTCGTCGGTGAGCACCTCTCCCTGCCGCTGTTCCACACCCTGTCCGGCGTCCTCGCCGGGCACCCGTACGTCAAGGTCGTCGTCGACCGCGCCGAGGGCGACTGGCACGTGCTGGACGCCGCCGCGCACCCCTTCCACGTCAACTACATCGCGACCCGCGTCCTCGGCATGGAACTGGCCGAACTCGACGCCGGACTCGACGCGTTCAACGCCTCCGTGTACGCCGACCCGGACCGCCGCTTCCTCCTCGGCGTGCTCTCCCTCCACTCCGGCGAGGACGCGGACGGCCGCGAACGCCCCTTCCTCGTACTGGAGACGACCGAGGCCGACACCATGCACGGCGCGCTGCTGGAGTTCTTCCACGGCTTCGTACGCGACCGCGTCGACGCCCGGCTGCCGCTCCTCCTCAAGCCCGCCAACCACGTGCAGGAGGAGGAACTCGCCGCCGTCAGCGAGCAGTCGGTGCCGCGCGTCCTCGGCCACGAACTCTTCGGCACCCGGACCCGTACCGCGCTCAACACCGGCGAGGCCGTCGGCAGGCTGCGCCGCTACGCGACGGTCGAGGAGTACGAGGCGGCCGCCGGCGGCCTCGGCTGGTCGGACATCGTGGCCATGCCCTGCCTGCCGGACGACGTGCAGCGGGTCGCCGGATTCGTCAACACCGCGCCCATCACGCCGCTTTCGCACACCAACGTCCTCGCGTCCGGCTGGGGCATCCCCAACGCGATCGTCCAGGACCTCGACCAACTGGCCGAACGGCACGGCCTCGACGGCGCCTGGGTCCGCTACCGCGTCCGCGAGGACGACATCACCCTGGAGCGCCTGGACGAGGACCCCGGGCTGCGCGCCCCCGCCTGGCACCAGCAGCGCATCCGCCTCGAACCGCCGCTGCTGGAGGACGCGCCCGTCCTCTCCCTGCACCGCCTGCGCACCGCCGACCGCGACCGCTACGGCACCAAGGCCGCCAACCTGGGCGAGCTGCACCACGTCCTCGACAGCCGTACGGCCGACCTCACCGCCTTCTACGGCCGCCCCCGCCCGCCCCGCGAGAACCTGCGCCCGCACCTCGCCGCCCGGCTCGGCCTCGCCACCCCCAGCGCCGCCGAACTCCGCGCCGCCGCCAGCTCGTTCGTGGCCGGTACGGTCGAGGCACCGGAGGGCGTGGCGCTGCCGTTCTCCCTCCAGCACCGCTTCCTCACCTCCTCCCCGGCGCTCCAACAGGGCATCGGCAAGCTGAAGATGGCGCTCGAACTCGACGCGCTCGACGTGCTCGACGCCCTCTGCCTCCAGCTCCAGCACCTCATCCGGCACGCCCCCATGCCCGACTCCGTGGCCGGTGAGATCACCCGCGCCCTCCCCGACCAACTCGCCGCGGGCGAACGCCTCGTGGTCCGTTCCTCCTCCAACGCCGAGGACCTGCCCGGCTTCTCGGCGGCCGGTGTCTACGACTCCGTCACGACCGTGCGCGGCACCGACGAACTCCTCGACGCCGTACGCCAGGTGTGGGCGTCCCTCGTCTCGCCGCGCAGCGTCCGGCTGCGCCACCAGGTCGGCATCTCGCTGGACGACACGTACATGGGCGTCATCGTGCAGGAGTACGTGCCCGCCGCGCTCGGCGGCGTCCTCGTCACCTGCAACCCCACCCGGCGCGAGGACTTCCGCAACGTCTACCTCAACTGCTCGCCCGGCTCGCCCGAACAGGTCGTCGAGGGCACCGTCCTGCCCCAGCAGTACCTCTACAACACCGTCGAGGGCGGCGGCCGCACCGTGGCCCTCGGCTCGTGGCCGGAGGGGCTGTCCGCCGGTACGCGCGCCCAGCTCGCCGACCTGTCGCTGACCGGGCGACTGCTCCAGTCCCACTTCGGCGCGCCCGAGGTGGACGCCCCGCTGGACATCGAGTGGCTGCTCACCGACCAGGGCGACTTCCGCCTGGTCCAGATCCGCCCGTACGCCCTGTGAGCCCCCGCCCGCCCCGCGCGCGCCGTCCCCGCCCCGCGGCCACGCCGCTGACGGCCACGGCCCTCCGCGTCGTACGGCTCAACTACGGCTTCCAGCTGCTGTTCAACCTGCTGTGGTGGATGCCGGTCTTCTACGCGTACCAGAAGGACGCCGGTCTCTCCGACAGCCAGATCTTCGGCATCCAGAGCATCTACTACGTGGCGTTCTGCCTGTTCGAGATCCCCACCGGCCTCATCGCGGACCGCATCGGCACCCGCAACTGCCTGCGGGCCGGAGCCGTCGTGATGACGCTGGCGAACCTCGCCCCGGTGTTCAGCGCCTCGTACACCGGCTTCCTCGTCCACTTCCTCGCCATCGCCGCGGGTCGCTCCCTGACCTCGGGCGCGGCGAGCGCGTACCTCTACGACGCGCTCCAGGCCGAACGCTGCGGCGACCACTACCTCAAGGCCGAGGGCACCGCCCGCGCGCTCGGCCTGGCCGCGAAGGTGCTGTGCTGGCCGCTCGTCGGCCCGCTGATGGCCGTCGCGCACCCCGCGCCGTACGTCCTCAGCGCCCTGAGCGCGGCGGGCTCCCTCGTGTGCGTGGTGCTGCTGCCGCGCCTGGCCCCCCAGGGGGAGCCGGGCCGTACGCCCGCACCGGAACGCGCCGGGAAGACGGACCGTAGCGCCGGGGCGGGGGCCGTACGCGCACGGCGCGGGCGCGGCACCTCGCTGCGGGAGGCGCGCGCCGCGCTGCGCTGCATCGCGTCGTCGCCGTGGCTGACGCTGGTGATGGTGCAGGGCGTGGCGGTGTTCACGCTGTCCCGGATCTGCCAGGTCAACCTCTTCCAGCCGATCCTCCTCGCGCAGGGCATCGCCGAGTCCTCACACGGCGGGGTGCTCGCCGCCATGACCGTCGCGGAGGCCGTGGGCGCGGCCCGTCCCCAGTGGCTCAGCCGTCGCTTCACGCCGGTGACCTGGGTGTCGCTGCTCAGCCTGGCGCTCGCGGCGACCCTCGCGGGCATGACGTTCGGCGGGCCCTGGGCGGTCGTCGCGCTGCTCTGCCTGTTCGCCGCCGCCACCGGTTTCGCGTACCCGGTGCAGCGCAAGCTCGTCAACGACGCCGTACCCGCCGACGCACCCCGCGCCACCGTCCTCTCGGTCGAGTCGATCGTCGACCGCGCGGTGTGCGCCCTCGCGGCGATCGGAGTCGGCGCGTACCTGTCGGCGGGCCGCCTGGACGCCCTGCTGTGGCACAGCGCGCTGGCGACGGTGCTGCTCATGGGCGCGTTCCACCTGGTCCTGCGGCGCGGCACGGAGCGGTACGGCACGGCGGCAGCCGCGGCGGAACGGGGACCGGGCGACGTACCGGGTGAGGCTCCCGAACGGTCCGGCTCCGCCGACGCGACGGCGCCGACGGACGCCGTACGCGCGGAATCGCGGGACGTACGCACGCGGGCCGGCGTCTGACACCGGGGCGCGTGCGGGGCGCGTGACCGAGGCGGGGGCGAGGCGGCGGGGGAGTGGGCCCCGCCGCCTCGACCGCTTCCACCGGTGTCCTGCGTCAGCCGCAGTCGGCCAGCTCCTCGATCTCCTCGACCGGGAGGAAGGCGGGACGCGAGGGCTGCCCGATCAGGTAGGAGACGTAGCCGAGTGCGGCGGCCGCGTCGGTCTCCTCGGCCGTCTCGGCCTCGTACACCGCCACGCAGTCGCCCGCGTCCTCCTTCGCGCGCTCCCACAGGACGGGTGCGGGCTTGCGCTCCTCCTCGGTGCGCGGGGTGAAGATCCGGTCACCGAAGTCGTCCCACGCGAACGGCTCCGCACCGGTCCAGGCGCCGTCGACCTCCTTCTTCAGGGCCTCGGCGCGCGCGGCGTCGGTGTCGCCCCACTCGGAGGGCACGTTGGTGATCAGCCCGACCTCGATGTTCCGCTCCCGCAGCTCGCGCAGGTAGTCGGCGGCACCGGCCACGTAGCTGGTGCTGTCGTCCTCGGCGGTGTGCACCAGGGTCTCGCCCAGGTCGAAGTAGACGACGGCACAACCGTCTTCGGCCGCCGCGATCCGCGACGCGGCGGGAGCGCCGTGGGAGTCCGCCGGGAGCGGCGCCGCACCGGCGGCGGTCGCGCCCAGCACGGTGAAGGCGGCTGCGGCACCGAGGGCGAGGCTCGTACGGCGGGAGCCTCGGAAGACGGATCTGGTCATGGCGTCGGCGCCTTTCTCCGGGCGCATCACGGGGATGCGCGCATGGTCGGTACATGACACGCGACCGCCGAGACGTGTCCCCACGCGTACGGCCCCCGCGCGCCCGGGAGGCACGTCCCCCCGTTCACCGCTCCTTCCGCCATACCCGCGAACGCCCGTCGTACCCCCGAAGGGACGCACGTCACGGCTAACTCTCGGGCGACCTCCCGGGGAACGCGGTGGGGACCGCCCGGTCCGAGGGCGCGAAGGGCGCGTCAGGAGGTGGGGATCACCTCGCTGTGCGGGACCTCCACACGAGTGCCGTCGTCCAGGTCGATCTCGTAGGTCTCGGTGCGTACTTCGGCGATCTGACCCTCTCGTGGCGAACCATCGGACGCGGAGGCGTCGGGGAGGGTGATACGGGTACCGGGAACGAGAATGATCATGGCACGCCCTGTCGTGTAGGTGGAGCCACGGTGACACGGTACGACCCGCCGGAGGGACAGGCGTGCGGCAGCCCGCGCCCGGCGCGCACGTCTCCCGCACGCTCCCTACGCTCGCGGCCACTCGCGTCCGTACGACGAGGATGCCCGCCGCGACCTGGGAGGTCGCGCTCGGGCCGTGCGCGCGTGAGGGTGCTGATGGCGGAACCGGACTGCTCGGACCTCTCGTTGCCCGTGCCACGGGCGTACGGAAGATACGGCCGCGCGCCGCGGACTCGCGCTCACCGACGAGGTACGGGTCGGGCCCGGCGCGCGTGACGCCCATCCGGTGAGCGACCTCTGTCAGCTCTCGGGCGACCGGTGCTCCGCCCCCGTACCGCCGTAGGCGAGGTCCACGAAGTCCCGTACGAGCCCGTCCCGTTCGCCCGCTCTCCACGCGAGCACCACGCGGCTGGGGCCGTGACCCGTCACCGGTACGAAGCTGACGCCTGGGAGCGCGTGGTGGTGGGCGGCGGCGGCCGGGAGGAGACCGGCGGCGGACTGCCACACGATCGCGTGCAGGCATTCGCCGACCGTGGTCACCACGGGTGCGTCCGCGACGTCGGGGCCGTTCGCCAGCCAGAAGTCACGCCAGAGCGGGTCGGTTCCGGGCGGCAGCCGGAAGGTGGTGCGTCCGCGCAGGGCGGCGACGTCGATCAGGTCCGTTCCCGCCAGCGGGTCGCCGGACGGCAGGGCCGCCACCACCGGTTCCTCGCGGAGGACGCGCACGTCGAGGCCCGTCGTGTCGAACGGGAGGCGGGTCACGGCCACATCGGCCTGCCCCGTACGCAGCCCCGCGCTCGGGTCGGTGAGACCGCACTCCCGCAGCCGTACGGTCGCCCGCGGGTGCCTTTGCCGGAACTCCTCCCGTACGGCGGGGTCGAGGGCCGCGCCCGCGCCCGCGACCGTACCGACGACGAGCGTGCGCTGTCCGGAGCTGCGGCGCACCTTCTCCTTCAACCTCTCGGCGCGTTCGAGGAGTTCGCGCGCCTCGTCGAGCAGGAGGGCGCCGCTGTCGGTGAGTCGCACGCCCCGGGGCGACCGTTCCAGCAACCGGCAGTCGAGTTCGGCCTCCAGTTCGCGGATGCGGCGGCTGAGCGGCGGCTGCGACATGTGCAGGCGGGCGGCGGCGCGGCCGAAGTGGAGTTCCTCGGCCACGGCGACGAAGTACCCGAGCTGCCGGAGGTCCATGACCGGCCACGATACCGAGACGTTCGGGGCGGTACGGAAACGGTCCTGGACGTACGGGTTCCGCACGCGGTGGAGTCGGTGCCGTACCGCGAGACCCGGGAGGCAACCGTGCACGTCAAGCTCCGTCCCGTCGACAGCGCGAGGGTGACGACGCTGATCGACAACGCCAGCGACGCCCTGCTGCCGGACGGGCGCCTCGTACGCAGGTGGGGGCTGGCCGGAGCGGGTACGGGCGCGCCGCTGCCCGTGGCACCCGCCGGTCTGGCCGTCGGGGGCGGCACACTCGACGTACTACGCGCCGAACACGGCTTCTCGGCCATGGTCGAGATCCGTACGGACGGCCGCGACCGACGACTGCTCTTCGACGCGGGCGCGACGACCGACGGCCTGATCGGCAACCTGGACCGTCTCGGCGTACGCCCCGACACGTTCGAGTCCATCGTCCTCAGTCACGGCCACTTCGACCACGTGACCGGCCTGCACGGGCTGATCGGCAGACTGGGGCCCCGCTCCGTACCCGTACTGCTGCACCCCGACGCCTGGCGCACCCGCCGTGTCGCGGGGCCCGGCGGCGTACTCGACCTGCCGACACCCAGCCGCGACGCCGTCGAACAGGCCGGTTTCACCGTGATCGAGGAACGGCGACCGTCCCTGCTGCTGGACGACTTCCTCCTGGTCACGGGCGAGGTGCCGCGCACCACGGACTTCGAGACGGGCATGCCGGGACACGAGGCGTGCGTCGGCGGCGCGTGGTCGCCGGACGAGGGGATAGACGACGACCAGGCGCTCGTACTGCACGTACGGGGCAAGGGCCTCGTGATCCTTACCGGCTGCGGACACGCGGGGATCATCAACCTCATCCTGCACGCACGGGCCGTCACGGGGGTGCGGCGGCTGTACGCAGTGCTGGGTGGCCTGCACCTGCGGTTCGGCCCGGTGGTCGACCGTACGATCGACGAACTGGCCGCGTACGAGCCGGAGATGGTCGTCCCCGCACACTGCACGAGCTGGGCGGCCCAGCAGTCACTGGCGAGCCGACTGCCGGACGCGTTCCTGCCGAACGCGGTGGGCAGCACGTTCCTCCTGGGCGACGAGCAGTGACCCGCTCGGAGCCGGCTTGGTCGTGTAGGCCAACTCGGCTGCGGACCATGCCCAACTGGGCGCGGACCTCGGCTCGGGGTACGTAGGCTGCACGAGGGGCGCGCAGGCTTCATCTCACCCGGAGATGAAATATCCGGTTCTCCAATAGTTGCTCAGAAGGGCTTCACCCGCCGACAAAGCCGCAGGTCAACAAGCCTGCTCCCCGCACACGCGGGGATGGACCGAGCATGGCGAGCAACACCAGCGGCGCGGAGGGCTGCTCCCCGCACACGCGGGGATGGACCCTGGCACTTCACGGTCACCGTGCGCGCCAAGCGCTGCTCCCCGCCTTCGCGGGGCTGAACCAACCGGGAGCGGGGGCAGCCGCGCGCCCGATACACCGCAGGGGTCCCCATCTGGTCCCCCACATGCGTCAGGGGTGGCACTCTCATCGAGAGTGCCACCCCTGAGCTGTGCAAACACCGTCGGGACGACAGGATTTGAACCTGCGACCCCTTGACCCCCAGTCAAGTGCGCTACCAAGCTGCGCCACGTCCCGGTGCTGTGCGACCCGGGGTTTCCCCCGCGTCCGCCTGCACGAGAACAATACCGCACTCCTCGCCGTGCTCGCTCACCCCTTTGTGCGCCGCCGCGCCCACCGCCCGGCACCGTCCCGTGCAGGTCCGGGGCCGCGCGGTCGCATCACAGGGGTCCGGCGCGGGGTCCCGGTGGCGGGTCAGCGTTCCAGGACCAGTGCCTGGCCCTGGCCGACGCCGATGCACAGGGCCGCCAGGCCCGTGCCCGACCCGGCTGCCGCGAGCTGGTGGGCGACGGCGCCCGCGATGCGGGCGCCCGAGGCGCCCAGCGGGTGGCCGATGGCGAGGGCGCCGCCGCGCGGGTTGACGAGTGCCGGGTCCAGCTCCGGCCACTCCGCGAGGCAGCCGAGCGCCTGCGCCGCGAACGCCTCGTTCAGCTCGACCGTACGCAGGTCGTCGAAGCCGCGGTCCGCCTTCGCCAGGGCGCGCCGGACGGCCTCGACGGGGCCGAGGCCGTAGAGCCGCGGTTCGACGCCGGTGACCGCGGAGGCGCGGATACGGGCGAGGGGTTCGCGGCCGGTGGCGGCGAGTCCCTCCTCGTCGGTGAGCAGGAGCGCAGCGGCGCCGTCGTTGAGAGGCGAGGAGTTGCCCGCCGTGACCGTGCCGCCGCCGTCCTTGCGGAACGCCGGTTTCAGCCGGGCGAGCGCCTCGGGTGAACTCCCGTCCCGGATGGTCTCGTCGCGCGCCAGCTCGACGCCGTCGTACGGGGCGACCTCGCCGTCGTAGAGTCCGTCGCGCCACGCCGCCGCGGCCTTCCGGTGGCTGTCGGCGGCGAAGCGGTCCTGCTCCTCGCGCGTGATCTTGTGCTTGTCCGCGACGAGTTCGGCGCCCTCACCGAGGCTGGTGGTCCACTCGGGGCGCATCCGCTCGTTGACCATGCGCCAGCCCAGGGTGGTGGAGTACATCTCGGGGGCGCCCGCGGGAAAGGCGCGCTCCGGCTTGGGTACGACCCAGGGGGCGCGGCTCATCGACTCCACGCCGCCCGCGATCACGGCGGTGGCGTCGCCGACGGCCACCGCGCGCGCGGCCTGTACGACGGCTTCGAGGCCGGACGCGCAGAGGCGGTTGGCGGTGCTGCCGGGGACGGTGAGCGGCAGGCCGGAGAGAAGGACGGCCATGCGGCCGACGTTCCGGTTCTCCTCGCCCGCGCCGTTCGCGTTGCCGAAGACCACGTCGCCGACGAGTGCCGGGTCGAGGTCGGGCGTACGGTCGAGCAGCGCGCGGACGACGTGTGCGGCCAGGTCGTCGGGGCGGACCCCGGCGAGCGCGCCGCCGTACCTGCCGACGGGGGTGCGGACGGAGTCGACGACGTACACGTCGCGGAGCCGGTAGTTGTTCATGGCACAGATCGTGGCACCGGCGGCATCGCGTGGCCAGACCTTACGGATCACTGACGTGCGGGTGCGGTGCCACGTGCGCGCGCGCCGCGGCGCCTAGCGTGAGCACATGCGCGTACTGGTCACAGGAGGGGCGGGCTTCATCGGCTCGCATGTCGTGTCCGCTCTGCGGGAGGCGGGCCACGAGCCCGTGGTGTTCGACACGGAGGCGGGGCGACGGGACCCCGTGGGCGGAGGGGGCGCGGTGGAATCCGTGCCCGGCGACGTACGGGACGCCGACGCGGTCGCCGGGGCGCTCGTCGGGGTAGACGCGGTCTGCCACCAGGCGGCGACCGTCGGCCTCAGCAGCCGCTTCGACGATGCCACCCGCTACGTCAGCAACAACGACCTCGGCACCGCCGTCCTCCTGGAGCGGATGGCGGCGGCCGGGGTCGGCGCCCTGGCGCTCGCCGGTTCGATGGTCGTCTACGGCGAGGGCCGCTACGTCTGCCCGGTGCACGGGCCCGTACGGCCGGGCCCGCGTACGGTACGGGACCTGGACGCGGGCCGCTTCGAGCCGCCGTGCCCCCACTGCGGCGCCCCGTTGGAGCCGGGGCTGGTGGCGGAGGACGCACCCGTCGACCCCCGGAACGTCTACGCGGCCACCAAGCTCATGCAGGAGCACCTGGCGGCGTCCTGGGCGCGCGCGACCGGTGGGCGGGCGATCAGCCTCCGGTACCACAACGTGTACGGCGCGGGTATGCCGCGCGACACCCCGTACGCGGGCGTCGCCTCCTTCTTCCGCTCCTCCCTGGAGCGCGGCGAGCCGCCGCAGGTGTACGAGGACGGGGCGCAGCGCCGGGACTTCGTGCACGTCACGGATGTGGCCGCGGCCAACGTCGCCGCCCTGGAGGCGCTGGCGCTGCGGGGTGAGGGACCGGCGGGGGAGCTGCGCGCGTACAACACCGGCAGCGGCGAACCGCACACCATCCTGGACATGGCGACGGCGCTGGCGGGCGCGTTCGGCGGCCCGTCGCCGGAGGTGACGGGGGGTTACCGGCTGGGGGACGTACGGCACATCACGGCGTCGTCGGAACGGCTGCGGGCCGAGCTGGGCTGGCGGGCGCGGGTCGGCTTCGGCGCGGGGATGGAGGGCTTCGCGCGGGCGCCGCTGCGGGAGACCGGACCGGAAGTGGGGACCGCGGCGGGCACCGGCCCCGGCGACCGCTGACGCCGCCTCGACAATCCGTACGGGGGACGCGATCGGCACCCCGGACGGCGCGGAGGGTTGACGGCCCCCGCTCCCTCGGTGGCAATGGGAGGGCGACAGTGCGACGGCGCACGCGTCGAGAGGAGCGCCCCCCTTGTCCCGCACCGGCTCCCCGCACACCCCGCACGACGGTTCCCGCGCCCCCGCCCCGCCCTCCCGGCGACGGGTGCTCGCCCTGGCGGGCGGCGCCGCCGCGACCCTGCCGCTCGGCGGCTGCGGCGCGGGCGCCCCGGAGGTCCGGGGCGGTGGCGGCGGGGGCGGTGCCGGGACTGTCTCCGTGTACTGGAACGCGGGCCACGACTACGCCGCGTACCGCGCGGCCGTCGCCGCCTTCGAGAAGGAGCACGGCGTCACGGTGCGGATGCAGAAGTACCAGTGGCCGGACATGCGCACCCGCATCCTCACCGACTTCGCCTCCGGCAACGTGCCCGACCTCGTCGAGGAACCGGGCGGCTGGACCCAGGAGTTCGCCCTCAGCGGCGACGTCCTGAGCCTCCAGGACCGGCTGGACGCGGACGGCGCCCGCATGGGGTACCCGGACGACTGGCAGCCCGCCGCCGTACGCCACAACGAGCACCGGGGCGAGACGTACGGCATCCAGCTGCACCAGACGTGCAGCCTGCTCCTCTACAACAAGGCGATGTTCCGCCGCGCGCGCGTCGCGCCGCCGACCACGTGGGAGGAGGTCGTACGGGTCGGCAGGAGGCTCACCACGGGCGACGTGTTCGGCATCGCCCTGAACCAGGACCAGTCGTACGCCTGGCCCTGGCTGCTCCAGAACGGCGTACGGCTCTACGACCCGGAGTCCCGCGCGCTGCTGGCGCCCCGGGCCGCGGCCGTCGAGGCGCTCCGCTTCCAGGCCGACCTGGTGCACGAGCACGAGGTGTCCGCCGTGCCGACGCCCGGCACCGACTACTCCGGGCCGCAGAAGCTGCTGTCGGCGGAGCGCACCGCGATGATCCTCTCCGGGCCCTGGGACCTGGAACCGATCCGGAAGTCCAGCCCCGACCTGGAACTCGGCGTGGCGCAGGTGCCCCGCAGGCGGCGCCGGTCCACCGTCCTCGCCGGGACCAGCGTGTTCATCCCGGCGAAGGCCCGCCACCCGGACCTGGCCTGGGACCTGGTGAAGAGGCTCACGACGCTGCGCACGGAGACCGCCGTCACGGAGAAGGAGGGAATGCTGATGCCCCGCAGATCCTGGACGAGTCAGCCGGTGGTGCGGGACGACCCGGTGACGAAGGCGTTCGCGGAGGGGCTGACGTACGCGGAAGACCCGTACCGGGGCGCCTATCTGACGGGGAGGTACGGGGAGTTGTCCGTCGACCTCTTCCGGAACCTGTACCAGGGCGTGGTGATGCAGCGGAGACCGGTGGAGGAGGCGTACGACGAGTACGTGAGTGCCGGTCGCAAGCTGATCCGGGGGTAGCGGCGCATGCCGTCGAAGACCACGGAACGCGCCCCCGCCGAGCGGCCGGGGCGCGGGCCCCACCGGCGCGGGCCGTTCGCACGCGGGCCGTTCGGGCGCGGGCCGCTCACGCTGCGGGCCAGGCGGGCGCGCACCGCGTACCTCTTCCTCGCGCCCGCGCTCCTCTTCTTCGCCGTCTTCTACTACGTGCCGATCGCCGACGTCGTCCACACCAGCCTCCACACCGGCCCCCGGGCCGACGAGTTCGACGGCCTCGGGAACTACGTCGACGCCTTCGACGACCCCGCCGCCCGCAACTCCTTCGTCGTGACGCTGCTGTTCACCGTCGGCACCACGGTCGGGGCGATCGTCCTCGGCCTCGGCCTCGCCCTGCTCGTCAACCGGCCGCTGCGCGGGCGCGCGCTGTTCCGGCTGGCGCTGCTGGTGCCGTACCTGACGTCCGTGGCCGTCGTCGGCCTGCTGTGGCGGAACATCCTCGACCCGCAACTCGGCATCCTCAACAGGATGCTGCGGGAGTTCGACCTCCCCACGCAGCAGTGGCTCAACACCGCGCCGCTGACCACCCTCGTCGTGATCACCCTGTGGCAGATCTCCGGCTACACCATGATCCTCTTCCTGGCCGGGCTCCAGGGCATCCCCGAGGTGTACTACGAGGCGGCCTACCTCGACGGCGCGGGCAGCCGGCAGCGGTTCTGGCGGATCACGCTCCCGCTGCTGGCGCCGACCACCCTCTTCGTCGCCGTCATGGCGGTGATCTCCGGCCTCCAGGCGTTCGGGCAGGCCTACATCATCACCAACGGGGGACCGGCCGACAGCACCGACCTGTACGTGTTCCACCTCTTCAACGTGGCGTTCCGCAGCCGGGACTTCGGCTACTCCTCGGCGCTGTCCGTGCTGCTGCTGATCGTCATCATGGTGTTCACCGCACTCCAGATGCGCGCCGGGCGGCGGCGGGAGGTGCGGTACTGATGGACCGGACCGTACGCGTCACCGTCTACACGCTGCTGGTCGTGGCCAGCGCCCTCACCGTCGTACCGCTGCTCTACATGGTCGCGCTGTCCCTCCAGACCGAGGGCGAGACGCTGTCCGGTGAGGCGGTGCTCCTCCCGGAGTCGCCGCAGTGGGGGAACTACGCGACGCTGTTCGAGGAGGCGCCGTTCGCGGACTTCATCGTCAACAGCCTGGTCGTCGCGGGCGGCATCACGCTCGCCCACCTCCTCTTCGACCCGCTGGTCGGCTACGTCTTCGCGAAGTTCGACTTCCCGTTCCGGAACACGCTGTTCGCCGCGATCCTCGCGACGCTGATGATTCCGCTGTTCGTGCGGATGATCCCGCTGTACGTGATGATGTCCGACCTCGGCTGGCTCGACAGCTACCAGGCGCTCGTCACGCCGTTCCTGATGGACGGCTTCGGGATCTTCCTGATGCGGCAGTTCATCCAGCCCGTCCCGGACGACCTCATCGACGCGGGACGGGTGGACGGCGCCTCCGAGTTCGCCATCTACCGGCGGATCGTCCTGCCGCAGACGAAACCCGCGCTGGCCGTGCTGGGGCTCTTCACGTTCACCTTCCAGTGGAACGAGTTCCTGTGGCCGCTCGTCGCCACCAGCAGCGAGGACATGCGGACCATCCCCGTCGGGCTGACCCTCTTCAACCAGGAGCACTTCACGCTCTGGCACCTCACCGCGGCCGGTTCGGTGCTCATGTTCGTGCCGACCGCGCTCATCCTCGTCTTCAGCCAGCGCTACTTCGTCCGCGGGATCGCCCTCACCGGCCTCAAGTGAGCCCGGTCGTGAGCCGTACGGGGGCGGCGCCGGTCAGAAGTACCCCTCGCGTTTCCGGTCTTCCATGGCGGCTTCGGAGAGTTTGTCATCCGCTCGGGTGGCGCCGCGTTCGGTGAGGCGGGAGGCGGTGATTTCGGTGATGACCTTGTCGATGGTGTCGGCGTGGGAGTCGACGGCTCCGGTGCAGGACATGTCGCCGACGGTGCGGTAGCGGACGTGGCGTGTCTGGAGGGTTTCGTGGTCGTGGGGGCCACCCCAGTCGCCGGGGGCGAGCCACATGCCGTGGCGGTGGAAGACCTGGCGGGTGTGGGCGTAGTAGATGGTGGGGAGTTCGATCTTCTCGTGGGCGATGTACTGCCAGACGTCGAGTTCGGTCCAGTTGGAGAGGGGGAAGACGCGGACGTGTTCGCCGGGGGAGTGGCGGCCGTTGTAGAGCTGCCAGAGTTCGGGGCGTTGGCGTCGGGGGTTCCAGGTGCCGAATTCGTCGCGGAGGGAGAAGACGCGTTCTTTGGCGCGGGCTTTTTCCTCGTCGCGGCGTCCGCCGCCGAAGACGGCGTCGAAGCGTTGGGTGGTGATGGTGTCGAGGAGGGGGAGGGTTTGGAGGGGGTTGCGGGTGCCGTCGGGGCGTTCGCGGAGGCGTCCGTCGTCGATGTAGTCCTGGACGTGGGCGATGTGGAGGCGGAGGTTGTGGTGGGCGGCTTGGTGGTCGCGGTGGTGGAGGACTTCGGGGAAGTTGTGTCCGGTGTCGACGTGGAGGAGGGAGAAGGGCAGGGGTGCGGGGGCGAAGGCTTTGAGGGCGAGGTGGAGCATGACGATGGAGTCCTTGCCTCCGGAGTAGAGGATCACGGGGCGTTCGAACTCGCCCGCGACCTCCCGGAAGATGTGGACCGCCTCCGACTCCAACACCTCCAGATGCGACAACCCGTACCGCTCGGCCCCCGCCTGCCCGCCCGCCCCCGAGGCGTGCCCGGAGGGGTCTCCCGCCCGCGCCGCGTCGTCCGTACGGTCGCTGCCGCTCATGCGAGTCCCCTTTCGGCGAGGAGCGCGTGGAGCGCGGACGCCGTGTCGTCGGGTGTGCGGTCGTGCGTCTCGAGGCGCAGGTCGGGGTGCTCCGGGATCTCGTACGGGTCGTCGACACCGGTCAGCCCGGTGAGGTCGCCGGTCGCCTGCCGCGCGTAGAGGCCCTTCACGTCGCGTGTGGAGCAGACGTCGACGGGAGTGGCCACGTGGATCTCCAGGTACGTGGTGCCCGTCTCGTCGTGCCGGTCGCGTACGGCCTGACGGCTGCGGGCGTACGGGGCGATGACGGGGACGAGCGTCTTGACGCCGTGGGAGGCGAGGAGTCGGGCGACGAAACCGATACGTCGCACGTTGGTGTCGCGGTCCTCGGCGGAGAAGCCGAGGCCGGCGGAGAGGAAGGTGCGGATCTCGTCGCCGTCGAGGACCTCGACCCGGTGGCCCTCCTGGGTCAACCGGTCCGCCAGTGCCCGTGCGATCGTCGTCTTCCCCGCGCTGGGCAGACCCGTCAACCACACCGTCGCACCGCGTTCGTGAGCGGGAATCGCCGTATTGTTCGTCATCGCCTCGTCATCGTTCTCGTTCGGTTCCGCCGGGGGCGGCACCCAGCAGTTCGGAGAAGAGACTCTCCCACCGCGGGTGCACCTCAGCGGGAGAGTAGTCCCGTGCCGTCCGGAGGGCGGCGGCGCCCAGCTTCTCGCGCAGCGCGCGGTCGCCCATCAAGCGGCTCATGGCACCGGCGAGGGCCTCCACGTCCTCCGGCGGTACCAGAATCCCCTCCCTCCCGTCCGTCAGCACGTCCGACGGCCCGGTCGGGCAGTCGAAGCCGACCACGGGCAGTCCGTGCGCCATCGCCTCGATCATGACCATCGGCAGCCCCTCGAAACGCGAGCTGAGCACGTACAGCGACGCCTTCGCCAGCTCGTCGTCCAGCCGGGACGTGTGCCCCATGAGGAACACGTGGTTGTAGAGGTGCAATTCCTCGATCAGTGCCCGGAGTTCCCCCTTCCGCTCCCCGACGCCGAAGATCCGCAGCTGCCAGTCGGGATGCCGTTCGACGACCTGCCGGAACGCCGGGAGCAGCAGGTCGAAGCCCTTCTGCGGGTAGAGCCGCCCCGCCGCGACGGCGATCCGGGAGCCGTGGTCGGCGGGCTGCTGGTCCAACGAGTGCACGGCGTTGGGGATCCGTACGACGCGGGTGCGCGGCAGCAGCGCGGCGTACTCCGCCCGGTCCCGTTCGGTCAGCACCGCGACCGCGTCGAACGCCGGGTAGTGCGCCGCGATGGCCTTCCGCACGTCCGCGCGGTGCACGGAGAGGTTCATGTGCTCCTGCGCGACCCGGACCATGCTCCGCGGCGCGTACCGCGCGGCGAGGACGTTCAGCGCGGGACGGGTGGACACCAGCACGTCGCCGGTGGTCTGGCGCAGGTGGCGGGCCACGGTCCGCTCCACGTACCGGTTGAAGTACCGGGCGCCGAACTCGCCCGCCGGGACCAGCTCCGGGCGCGACCGGGCCAGCGCCGCGTCCCGGCGCGCGCCCAGCGCCGCCCGCCAACCCTCCGCCGGGGGCGCGCCGCCCCCGGCGTGCGGGCCCGCGTCGTCCGCGCCGTCCGCCGTGCCGCGCTCGTCGATCAGGCTGGTGACGCGTACCCGCGGGTCCAGCGGGAAGCGGACCTCGTCGCGGTGCCGCAGCACGCTCACCAGCTCGACGTCGTGGCCGCGCGCGACGAGGGCGTTGGCCTGGTTCATGACCGTACGGATGGTGCCGCCGGTGCCGTACGCGTGCAGCAGCAGGTAGCGGATCCTCATCAGTCGACCCACTCCGGGTTCTCGACCTCCCAGTAGTGCGGCGGCACTTCCCCCGAGGCGCACTCGACCGAGAGGTTGTCGCTCACCGTGTAGAACGGCCGGACCACCGTGCCGTACTCGTCGGTCGTCACCGACTGCGCGGGGAACACCATGATCTTCTTCTTGCCGCGGATGTCGTCCAGATGCCGCCCCGCCCGCAACCGCAGCTCACCCGGGCCGGGACCGGACGACAGGTACAGGTCCCAGACGGCCGAGGGCGGCCCGTCCAGCGCCAGGTCGTCCACCGGCAGCGACGCGTCGAAGCGGGCGCCGTCCAGGGGAGCGTCGTAGCGCAGCCGCTCGTCGCCGTGGTCCCGGCGTACGAGCAGCAGCTGCCACGACTCCGCCGCGCCGCCCGGCGTGTGGCCGTGCAGCGCGCCCACGAGCCGGATGCGGCCGTCGCGCGGCCACACCCGTTCGATCTCCGCGTGCGGGCTCATTCGCTGCGGGCGCCCGCCCGGTCGGCGTCGTAGCCCCAGGCGGCGCAGATCTCCCGCAGGTTCTCCGGGACGTCGGCGGCGTCGGGCAGGTCCCGGCCCGGCTGCACGCTGCCGGAACGGATCTTCTCCCGCCAGTCGCCCAGGCCGCGCTGGAGGTCCTGCTTCGGGCGCTTGCCGTACTCCAGCAGGCCCGGCTCCCACTCGATGTCGAGGAAGTCGCAGATGCCCTTCACCGTGGCCGCCGGGTCGTCCGTCAGCTGCTCGTACCGCACGGTGTGCCCGGACAGGCCGCCGCGGGCCCGCTCGACGGCCTTCATGTAGCGCAGGGCGTCCTCCGTGGCGACGTCCAACGGGCGCTTCTCCGGGTCCGACTCGTGCCAGGAGCGGGCGATGGAGGCGGGGTGCCGCAGCAGGAAGACGTAGCGCGCGTCCGGCCAGCAGGCGGCGATGCGCTTCCAGACGAACGCGTTGCTGGGGGTCTTGTCGACGATGAACTCCTTGCCGCTCTTGGCCACTTCACGGTGCAGCACGCGGTCCCAGAGCAGGTGCTCCAGGTCGGGGGTGTCCAGGTCGAGGACGTCCATCGACCGTTTGGCGAGGGACGTCTGGTAGCCCACGGTCAGCCGCCGGATGTGCAGTTCGTGCGGGGCGTGCAGCCGCGAGTGCCCGTCGAGGAGCACCCGGAGGAGTGTCGATCCCGAACGTACGGCGGACATGATGAACACCGGTTTCCGCAGCAGCCGGTCGAGTTCGGGATCGGCCGTCGGCCGGAAGTCGGCCGGTTTGGGGGCCGCGGGTTTCGGCGCGGCCGACGGAGCGCCCGGCTTGGCCACCCTCCGCAGCTCCATGCCGGTGGTCCTGCGCAGGGTCGAGTTCACGGTCCGTCGGAAGTTCATCGTCGAAGGCTAGGCATCGGGCAAAAACCCGGTCAAGCCGGGAACCCTGAGGAAACCATGAACATCAGGCCCGCGGCAGCGTGACCTCGAAGCGGCAGCCGCCGGGCACGTTCCGTACGGTCGCCCGGCCCGCGTGCGCCTCCACGATCCCCCGCACGATCGCCAGCCCCAGCCCCGCCCCGCCGGGCGGCGTACGGGCGTCGGTGCCGCGCCAGCCGGTGTCGAAGACGCGCGGCAGGTCGGCCGCCGGGATGCCGCCGCAGCCGTCCGTGACCGCCAGCACCACGGCGTCGTCCGCCCGGCGGGCCGAGACGGCGACGGTGCCGTCGGCGGGCGTCCGGTGGATGGCGTTGACGAGGAGGTTGGCCAGTACGCGGGTCAGCTCCTTGCCGTCCGCCTCCAGGGGTACGGCCTCCACCCCGTCGTCGGCCAGCCGTACGCCGCGCTCCGCGGCGAGCGGCCCGGCGCCCGCGATCGCGTCGCTCACCAGGTCGTACGCGGAGACGCGGGTGGGGTTGAGGGTCAGTGAACCCGCCTGGATGCGGGAGAGTTCGAAGAGGTCGTTCACCATGGACGTCAGCCGTTCGACCTCGCCGCGTATCTGCCGGTGGTAGCGGCCGGGGTCGTCCGCGACGCCGTCCTCCAGGGCCTCGGCCATCGCCCGCAGCCCGGCCAGCGGGGACCGCAGGTCGTGGGAGATCCAGGCGACCAGCTCGCGCCGCGACGCCTCCAGGGCGCGTTCCCGTTCGTGCGAGACCGCCAGCTTGGTGCTGGCGTCGTCCAACTGGCTTGCCAGCGAGGTGAGTTCGGCGGGCATCGGCGTGGCGGGGCGGGCGAAGCCGCCCCCTTCGCCGAGGGTGTGCGCGGCCCGCTCCAGGTCGCGGTGGCCGCCGATCACCCAGCGGCCGAGCAGCAGCGCCGTCAGCGTCGAGGCGACCGCGGCCACCGCGCACACCGTCGTCACCACGGTCAGGTCGTGCGACGACAGGAACATCGCCCACGCCACCGACAGCGTCCCCGCCAGCATCGACCCCACCGCCACGGTGGTCAGCAGGGCCAGCGACACCGCCATCGAACGGCGGCGCAGCACGCGCAGCGCCACGGCGCCCGCCAGGCCCACGGCGGCGGCGCCCGCCGCCGCGTACAGCGCGATCAGCAGCAGGTCACGCACGGGCGCCGCCCTCCGTACGGGGATCGGGCGCGCCGTGGGGACCGGTGTCCGCGTCCGTGGCGTCACCAGCGTCCGTACCCGCGCCCGTACCGTCGCCGGTGACGGCGTCGAAGCGGTAGCCGACGCCCCACACCGTGCTGATCAGCCGGGGTCGGGCGGGGTCGGCCTCCACCTTGTGCCGCAGCCGCCGCACGTGCACCGTCACCGTGGACAGGTCCCCGAACTCCCAGCCCCAGACGGCCGACATCAGCTCCTCCCGGCTGAACGCGCGCCCCGGATGGCGCAGGAAGTGCGCCAGCAGGTCGAACTCGCGCAGCGTGAGGGCGAGCGGCCCGCGCGCGTCGGACACCGTACGGGCGCCCGGGTCCAACGTGATGCCGCCGCCGTGGAGCCGCGGCCCGTCCGGGTCGGCGGCGCCCGCGCGGCGCAGTACGGCGTCCACGCGCAGGACCAGCTCGCGCGGGCTGAACGGTTTGGTCACGTAGTCGTCCGCGCCGACCTCCAGGCCGAGGACGCGGTCCTCCTCGTCCCCCCGCGCGGTGAGCATCACCACCGGCACCGGTCCGCGTTCCCGCAGCAGTCGGCAGACCCGGAGGCCGTCCAGGCCCGGCAACATCAGGTCGAGCACGACGAGGTCGGGCGGCGCCGCCTCGGCGCGGCGCAGTGCTTCCGGGCCGTCCGCGGCGCGGTCGACGGTGAAACCCGCCCGGTCGAGGTAACCGGCGACGACCTCCGTGACGGTCGGGTCGTCGTCGACCACCAGGACGCGGCGGGGAGGCGAATGCTGCATACGGCCGAGTTTCGCAGGTACCCGGACACCGGCGGCGTCCCCGGGCGCGCGGAGCGGGCGATGTCCGTGTTTCGTAAGGAGGCAGAGTCCGATTGGTCCGAATTGCACTCGTAGGGTGAGGGAGATGACCGACATCCAGCCTCCGTACGGGGACCTCGTGCTCCCCTGCCTCGACGAGGCCGACGCCCTGCCGTGGGTACTCGCCCGCATCCCGGAGGGCTGGCGCCCTCTCGTCGTCGACAACGGCTCCACCGACGGCTCCGCCGACATCGCCCGCGCCCACGGCGCCACCGTGGTGCACGAGCCGCGCCGCGGGTTCGGCGCCGCCTGCCACGCCGGGTTGGAGGCGGCCACGGCGGAACTGGTCGCCTTCTGCGACTGCGACGCCAGCCTCGACCCCGGCGAACTGCCGCGGGTGGCCGCGCCCGTACGCGACGGCGCCGCCGACCTCGTACTGGCCCGCCGCAGGCCCGTCACCCGCGCCGCCTGGCCGCTGCACGCGCGCGCGGGCAACCGGGCGCTGTCCCGCATGGTGCTCGGCCGCACCGGCGTACGCCTGCACGACCTCGGGCCGATGCGCGTCGCGCGCCGCCGCCCGCTGCTCGACCTGGCGCTCACCGACCGGCGCAGCGGCTACCCGCTGCAGACGGTGGTGCGCGCCGCCGACGCGGGATGGCGCATTCAGGAGACGGAGGTCCCGTACCTGCCGCGCACCGGCGTCTCGAAGGTGACCGGCACCTGGCGCGGCACCTTCCAGGCCGTACGCGACATGCGGGCGGTGCTGCGATGACCGGCGGCGTACGGCGTGACAGCGGCGGGCCGGACGACGGCGCGGCGGCCCGCACCGGGCCGGAGGGGCCGACGACGCTGCTCGTACTCGCCAAGGAGCCCGTACCCGGCCGGGTGAAGACCCGGCTCACCCCGCCGTACACACCGGAGCAGGGCGCCGCGCTCGCCGCCGCCGCGCTCGCCGACACCCTCGCGCTGGCCGCCGTCGTACCCGCGCGCCGCAGAGTGCTCGTCCTGGACGGCGCACCGGGCCCGTGGCTGCCCGCGGACGCCGGATTCGAGGTCGTACCGCAGGCGGACGGCGGCCTCGACGCGCGCATCGCCGCCGCCTTCGCGGGGTGCGACGGGCCCGCCCTGCTCCTCGGCATGGACACCCCGCAGCTCACCCCCGGGCTGCTGCGGCCGGTGACCGCGCCGGACGCCTGGGACGGGTGCGACGCGTGGTTCGGCCCGGCGGCGGACGGCGGCTTCTGGGCGCTGGGGCTCGCCGAGCCCGACCCCGCCCTGATCCGGGGCGTGCCGATGTCCGTCGCCCGTACCGGCGCCGTGCAGCGCCGCCGCCTGGTGGACGCCGGGCTGTCCGTACGCGACCTGCCGGTGCTCCGCGACGTGGACACCGCCCGTGACGCGGCGGAGGTCGCGGGGCAGTGCGCCGCCCCGCGCGCGGACGGTGGAACGTACGGCGCGGTGGACGACGGCCACGCGTACGGGGGCGGTACGCGGTTCGCCGCCGCGTACGCGGAACTGCGCCCGGCGGTGGCCCGTTGAGCGCGCCCTCCGGGCCGCAGGCCACGGCCGCGCTCCCCACGGCCGCCGCGCGCGCGGTGCCGCCGGTGCCGCCCGCGCCGTCGGGGGTGCCGTGGCGCGCCGACCCGTACGCGCGGGCCCTGCGGTCCGGGCACGGGCCGCTGTTCCTGCGCCGTCCGGACGGCTGGCTGCTGCCCCTCGACGTGGAACGGTGGTGCGCCCGCGCGGACGCCGCCGACCTCACCGTGCTGCGGCACTGCGCGGGCGCGGTGCTGGACATCGGCTGCGGCCCCGGCCGCATGGTCGCCGCGCTGGCCCGCTGGGGCAGCCCCGTGCTGGGCATCGACACCTCGCCCGCGGCCGTCGCCCGTACGCGCCGCCACGGCGTGGACGCCCTGTGCCGCTCCGTCTTCGAGACGCTGCCGGCCGAAGGACGGTGGGGGAGCGCGCTGCTCGTCGACGGGAACATCGGCATCGGCGGCGACCCCGCCGCGCTGCTGGCCCGGGTCGGTGAACTCCTCACCCCCGGCGGCCTGTTGCTCGCCGAGGCGATGCCCGGGGACGCGTCGCTCGCCGACGTGGACGAACGGGTGGAGGTACGCCTCGACGACGGTACGGGCGGCCACGGACCGGCGTTCCCGTGGGCGCGGATCGGCGGCGCCGCGCTCAAGCGCCGCGCGGAGTCGGCGGGTTGGACGGTCGGCGCGCAGTGGTCGGCGCACGGCCGTACGTTCCTGGCACTGCGACGCTGAACGCGCTCCGCGCGCGCGGTGGGTACGGAATCACCGCGCGCGCGGAGCGCGACCTCATCCGCGCGGTCGCCGGGGACGGCGTCGCACCCGCCGCCGGGCGCGCCCCGGGAGCGTGCCCAGCGCGTGGCCGAGGGCGGCCAGCCGCGCCCGGTACGCGGGGGCCCGCAGGGCGGACAGCGCCACGGTGACGGCGAGGGTGAGGGCCAGCAGCAGAAGCCAGTTGGCCGTGTAGTCCAGCGGCAGCACCGTCGGATTGCGGCTCTCCCCCTGGCGCAGCATCATCGGCACGGCCACCAACGTCAGGCACCCGCCCACGAGCAGCCCGCCGCGCACCACACCGTACGAGCCACCGCCGTACGGTGCGGTGCCGCCCGTACCGACGCCCGTACGGGCTCCGGGTCCCCGGCGCCCGTACGCCCACCGCAGCACCGCCCCCGCCAGCAGCACCAGCGGCGCCAGCACGCCGTCGTGCGCCACCAGCGCGCCCACCATCCACCGCAGCAGGTCCGGCACCGTGCCCGCGCGGGTCTCCGCCACCAGCAGCCACCCGCCGAAGCCCAGCAGCGCCACCCCTGCCGTCCCCGTCACCCAGCGCAGCGCGCTCATCCCAGCACCTCGATCCGTTCGACCCACTTCGTCTGGAGCACGCCCGGCCGGTTCGGCGCGATGATCCGCGCCGGATAGCCGTGGTCGGCGCTCAGCACACGGCCGTTGAGCCGCAGCGCGAGCAGCGTCAGCGGGTCGCGCGCGTACGACGCGCCCATCTCCGTCACCCCGTACGCGCCCGCCCGCTGGAGCGACACGATGCGCAGCCGCGCGTCGTGCGGCGCGCCCGCGCGGTCCAGCAGGTCGCTCAGGCGCACGCCCTCCCAGTCGGCGGACGCGCTCCAGCCCTCGACGCAGGCGATCGGCAGCCGTACCGACCGCTGCGGCAGCCGGGCCAGTTCGGGGCGGGAGAGGGTGTACGGGCGCGGGCCCGCCACCCGGAGCCGCCAGTCGCGTACGGCGGCGGGCGAGACGCGGGCCTGCGCGGCGGTGCGGTTCACCGGGAGGCCCTGCGTGCCGTGGTCGGGGTGGCGCGGCGCGAGGAGGTCCAGCGGGCGCAGCGGGGTGAACGTCTGCCCGGCGGTGACGGCCGTGACCGCGCCGACGGCGGCGCCGACGCCGAGCAGCAGGGACCGGCGGTCTGGCGCGTCCTCGGCGGGCAGCTCCCGGGTGCCGGGCGACCGCCGGCTCCAGTGCGCGGCGATCTCGGGCGCCTTGACGGCCAGATGCAGCAGCAGCGCGCCCAGCAGCACCCACGCCAGCGCCCAGTGCACCTGCCGGAAGGAGAACGGCCACGGGTACCACTGCACGGTGTTGAGCAGCCCGAGGAACAGCTGGAGCAGCGCCGAGGACACCAGCACCGCCACCGACAGCCGCTCCAGGGCGTGCCGGACACCGCGTACGGGCGGCACGGTGAACAGCCGCGGGTACACCGTCCAGAGCTTCGCCAGCAGCAGCGGCACCGCCGCGATGCCGGTGGCGACGTGCAGGCCCTGGTTGAGGCGGTAGCCCCACACCGGCCGGGTGGGGAGCCGGTTCGCGAGGCCGCCCGGCGGTTCCTGGAGGACGTGGCTGAGCACCCCGGTGACGAAGCAGACCAGTACGGCGGCGCCGAGCCACCGTCCGACGGCGGTGGCGGTACGGGGGTCGTGCAGCCGTCCGCGGAACCGCGGGGGCTTCAACCGTGTGAGCGTCGCGGGGAGCCGCGACGGAGGGACGTGTCTCATCCCTCCATCCCACCCCCTACCGGGGCCGGAACCGAGGTGCGGCGTGCTTACGGAACGCGGACATCCCTCCGCGCGTGGACGCGGAAGGGCAGCGCGACGGGCCGTCGACAGGCGCGACGGGAAGTGCCCCTCCGCGCGCGCGGACGCGGCCCGCACGCCGCGGTCCGTATGCCACCGCCCGTAGGCCACAGCCGTACGCCGCCGTCCGTACGCTCACCAGCCCGTGACCAGCAGGTGGTTGATCGTCAGCGCGCCCACCGCCTGCGCGGCCAGCCAGTAGCGGCTGCCGCGCTCCGGCAGCAGCGCCGCCGCCGGGATCAGCCACAGCGTGAACGGCAGCCAGATCCGTTCCGTCTCCGCCTTGCTCATGCCGGACAGGTCCGCCGCCAGCACGGCGCACACCGCGCCCGCGACCAGCAGGGCCAGCGCCGCGTCCCCCCGCGCGGGCTCCCTCCGCAGCCCGCGTACGGCGCCGGGCAGTGCCACTCCCGCGTGCCGCAGGGCGGCCGCCGTGGCGACGCCGACGACGGCGACGTTGGCGGCCAGGTTCGCCCAGACGAAGTACCCGTACGGGCGCACTCCCGCGGCCCCTTCGTAGTACCGCCCGACGAGCACCGAGTACCCCTCCGGCCACCAGAAGCCCGCCGCCGTGAACGTGGCCACCCACGGCACCATCCCCAGCAGCACGTACGGCACCGGGCGGAGCGTACGGGCGGCGGCCAGCACGCCGAGACAGACCGGTGCCATCAGCAGCAGCCCGTACGACAGGTAGCAGGCGCCGCCGAGCAGCAGCCCGGCACCCAGCGCGGCGGCACGCGGCGACCGGGTGCGCCCGGTGGCCGCGAGCGCCAGCAGCGCGACGGCCCACGCGGTGACGCCGGTGAACCAGCCGTCGGCCGAGACGGCCTGCCACACGGCCGCCGGTGCCAGCACCGTGAACGGCGCCGCCCGCCGCGCCGTCTCCTCCCCGCACAGCGCGCGGAGCGTCACCAGCACGGCGACGGCCGCCGTCGACGCCGCCGTGACGCACCAGGCGGCGGCCCACGCGCCACCGCCCAGCCCGATCCGGTCCAGGCCGACGAACGTCAGCAGCGCGCCCGGCGGATGGCCCGCCACATGGGCGGGCCAGTTGTCCGGCCCGTACGGGATGCGGTCGGTGAACGTCCGCAGCGCGGCACCCACGTCGTCCACGCCGCCGACGGCCTGGAGGTACTCGTACTTCGTCGTCAGCCGCTCCGCCACGCCCCGCTGCCAGCCGTCCACGAGGGCCAGCGACCACAGCCACGCGCTCGACCCGGCCCACCCCGCGAGCAGCAGTCGGCGCCAGCGCAGCCGACGGGCGAGCACCGGACCGTACGCCACCGTCAGCACCGCGAAGGCCAGCGCGGCGGGCGTACCGGGGCCCACGTGCGGCAGCCAGTACGCGTACAGGGGCGGCCAGCGCAGGCGCAGTGAACCCTCCGCGTCCTCGATGTGCCGCCCCACGAGCAGGGCGGCGGCGAACAGCAGGACGGCTGCGGAGGCGGCGTACAGATCCCGCCGGGTCGTTCTCACCGGGCCACCGTAGGGCGCGGAACCGCCCGCCCGGCGCCGCCGCCGCGAGACGTCACCGTGCCGTCAGATCCGCGCCCCGGGGCGGCGGCCCATCCCGGCGCCCGACAGCGCCCGGCGGCGGCCGGGACCGGAGCGCGGCGGACCGTACGAGCCGCCGGGGAGGACGCCGACATGGACACGGGGCGGGGCGCGTTGCATGATCAAACAGCTCAGCAGCCGACCAGGTGCAGCGCACCACGCGCACGGGGGTCATACGTACCACCGCGCGCCGGGACCGAAAGGGAACACATGCCGCTCCTCGACCTGCCGTGGGAAGCACTGCGCAGCTACCGGCCGGACGTGACCCCGCCGGAGGACTTCGACCGCTTCTGGGAGGAGACGCTCGCGGAGGCGCGCACGGCGGGCGAGACCGCCCCGCCCGCCGAGTACCGGCCGCTGGCCGACTCGCCGCTGCGCACCGTCGAGGCGTACGACGTGCGCTTCCCCGGCTGGGACGGCCAGCCGGTCGCGGCGTGGCTGCTGCTGCCGCGCGGCGAGCCCGCGCCGCTGCCCGCGGTCGTCACGTACATCGGCTACAGCGGCGGCCGGGGACTGCACACGGAGCACCTGCTGTGGAGCGCCGCCGGGTACGCGCACCTCGTCGTCGACAGCCGTGGCCAGGGCCACGACACCCCCGACCCCGACCCGGTGCCCAGCCCGCAGTACGTCGGCGGGTTCATGACCCGCGGCATCGAGGACCCCCGGCACCACTACTACCGGCGGCTGATGGCCGACTGCGTACGCGCGGTGGACGCCCTCCGCGTGCACCCCGCCGTCGACCCCGAGCGGATCGTCGTCCAGGGCGCGAGCCAGGGCGGGGGACTCGCCCTCGCCGTCGCCGGACTCGCCGGGGAGGAGGTCGCGGCGGCGCTGGTCGACGTGCCGTTCCTCAGCCACATGCGGCGCGGCACGGAGCTGGCCACCGCCGGACCGTACCCGGAGATCGTGCACTACCTCGGCGTGCACCGGCGCGTCGACCCGGAGCCGGTGTTCCGCACCCTCTCCTACTTCGACGGCCTGCACTTCGCGCCGCGAGCGGCGGCACCGGCGCTGTTCAGCGTGGGCCTGATGGACCCCAGCTGCCCGCCGTCCACCGTCTTCGCGGCGTACAACCGCTACGCGGGGGAGCGGAAGGACATCACCGTATGGGAGTTCGGCGACCACGGCGGCGGTCGCGGCTCGCAGCCCGAGGAGCAGCTGCGGTGGCTGCACGAGGCGGGCCTGGGCGCCGGGCCCGGCGCGGACTGACCGGGCGGACCGACCCGGCGGCGGCCGAGGCGCCTGGACCGGGCGCACGTGGTCCGGGTGTACGTGGCCCGGGCGTACGCGTGCCGGTGGTCCGACGCGGGGCTCAGGCGCCGCCGTTGAGGAGCCGCGTGATCTCCTCCGACGCCCTACGGGCGGCGGTGCGCACGTCCGCGCCGCGCAGTACGGCGGTCTGGTACGTCTTCAGCGGGTTGTCCGCCTCCAGGTCACCCCAGTGCGGCGACGCCGGGGTGGCGTGGCCGTTCTCCGCGGCCTCCGCCATCGCGGCGGTGCCCGGTTCCCGCTCCAACGCCTCGGTCAGGCGGGCCTTGTTGGGGACGAAGCTCATGGTGTTCGCCATGCGCTGCTGCCAGCCGTCCGAGGCGAGGAGGCGGATGAAGTCGTAGCCCTCCTCCCGCGCGTCGCTCCTCTCCGGCATGATCAGCACCGAACCGCCGGTGAACACGCTGCCCGGCGTCCCCGCCCGCTTGCCGGGCACGGGGAAGAAGCCGAGCTTGCCCGCGAGTTCCGGATTGGCGTCGGTGATGAGCTTCGCGGAACCCGGCACGGCGACCAGTTGCGCGACGTCCTTCCGCGCGAAGACCTCCAGTTCGTCGGGGTGGGCCTCGTCGGCCGCCGCGTCGGCGTCGCCGTACCCCTGGAGGCGGGCGTAGAACTCCATCCCGCGCACCGCCTCGGGCGAGTCCACGTCGCCCGCCCACCTGCCGCTGCGCTCCACGGCCAGTTCGCCGCCCTCGTCCCAGACGAAGCCCGCGAGCACGTACCAGTTGCGGCCCGGCAGGTAGATCCCCTGCTGCCCCTCCGGCTCGTCCAGGCGCTCGGTCGCCTCCAGCCACTCCTCGCGGTCGCGGGGCGGCGCGTCGACGCCCGCCTTCTCGAAGAGGTCCTTGCGGTAGATCACGACGCGGTTGGCGGCGTAGAAGGGCACCCCGAACTGGTAGCCGTCGACCTGCCCGGACGACGCCATCGCGTCGATCCAGTCGTCGCCGCCGAGTTCGGCGAACTCCGTGGTGAAGTTCCGTACGCCGCCCGCCTCCACGTACTCGGCGACCTGCGTGTTGCCGACCTCGATGACGTCCGGGCCGTCGTCCGAACGGAGCGCCCGGTGCACCTTCTTGTCGATCCCCGGCCACTCGTGCACCGTCACGTGCGCCTTCGCGCCGGGGTTGCGCGACTCGAAGTCACGGACGAAGTCGTCTGTGAACTCCTCGGTCAGGCTGCCCTTCATGAGCCACACCTCGACGGTCCGCGTCCCACCGCCCGGATCGGACAGCGTGCCGCAGCCCGCGAGGAGCAGCAGCGCCAGCGCGCATAAGAGGGAACGCCGGACCGTCGGCGCGCTGCGCGTGCGGAGGCGCGGACCGGACCGGTGCGGCATGCGGGCACCCCTTCGGGAGGTCCTGCGGGAGACCTGAGGCGTACGGCCATGCGTGGGTTTTCGGGACCCCGAAGCTCGCACGGACCCGTGCGACGGTCAAGGGGGTGCGCCCCGCGAATCGCCCGCCGTCCGCGGCGGGTTCCCTCCGCCTGCGGCAAGTCCGCGCTCCGCGCGCGCGGAGCGCGGAGAACACGTACGGAGGGACACGTTCCGCGCACGGAGCCGCAGCGGGTCGGCCCCCTGCGTCTCACGCCGAACCGGGCAGCCTCTCCGCCGCCGTGCCGACCGTGACGCCGAGGACGAGCAGCACACCGCTGACGTAGACCTCGTAACCGTCCAGGAAACCGATCCGATGGGTGAGCGCCCACAGGTCGAACGCCCCGTCGGTGAACGTGTGCAGCAGGCCGCCGACGCCCTGGCAGACCAGGACGAACGACAGGGCGCCGAGGAGACTCTTCATGCCGCGAGGCTAGGAGCCTCCCGCCCGCGCCCGGTATCGGTCGGCGGCAGCGGCACGTCCGACGAAAGTCGCGCCCGGCGGGGGGCGTTGTCATCCCTCCGTACAGAGTCGCGTACGGACGTGTGCGGCACGGGGCGCGTCCCCCCGCGCGGAACGTAGATTCGCCCGTGTGCGCCGTACACCCCGCGAGTGGTTCGCCGACATCAGCCTGTGCCTGTGCGCCGCGGGCTTCTCCGTCCTCACCTTCGACTCCGTCGTCCCGCACGGGCAGTCACCCGCCGTCCTCCTCCTCGACCAGCTGGCGGGCGGCCTCGCCTGCGCGGCGCTGTTCCTGCGCCGCCGCTGGCCGGTGCACCTCGCGGTGGCGCTGCTGGTGGCGGGGACCGTGTCGCACTTCATCACCGGCCCCGCCCTCGTCGCCCTGTTCACCGTGGCGACCTGCCGCCCGCCGCGCGTCACCGCCCGGCTGGCGGTGCTGGCGTTCGCGCCGTTCCCGGTGTTCCTCGCGCAGGGCCCCGACCTGGGGCGGCCCGCGACGGCCTCCGCCATCACGTACTTCGCGCTGGTGGCCGCGACGTTCGGCTGGGGGCTGTACGTGCGCTCCCGTCGCGAGCTGGTCCGGTCGCTGCACGCGCGCGCGGAGCAGGCGGCGGACGAGGCGCGGCGCCAGGCGCGCGAGGACATCGCCCGCGAGATGCACGACGTGCTCGCGCACCGGCTGTCGCTGCTGAGCGTCCACGCGGGGGCTCTGGAGTTCAACCCGGGCGCCCCCGAGGCGGAGGTGCGCCGCGCGGCCGGGGTCATCCGCGACAGCGCGCACCAGGCGTTGGAGGACATGCGGGAGATCATCGGGGTGCTGCGCGGCGAGGGCGACGGTGGCCGCCCGCAGCCCGTGCTCGCGGACCTGACGCGGCTCGCCGACGAGTCCCGCGCGGCGGGCGCCCGCGTCACCCTGGACCAGCGCGTCGCGCGTCCCGAGGACGTCCCGGCGCTCACCGGCCGTACGGCGTACCGCGTCGCGCAGGAGGGGCTGACGAACGCCCGCAAGCACGCGCCGGACGCGGAGGTGACCGTCACCGTCAGCGGCGGACCCCACCAGGGCCTCACGGTCGAGCTGCGGAACGCCGCGCCGCCCGCCCCGGCCGCCGCCCGCGACACCGACGCCGAATCCGGTCTGCCGGGCGGCATCCCGGGCGGCGGGCAGGGGCTGATCGGGCTCGCCGAACGCACCCGGCTGGTCGGCGGCGAGCTGGAACACGGCCGTACCGGCGCCGACTTCACGCTCCGCGCCTGGCTACCGTGGCGCGCATGACCATCAGCGTCCTCCTCGTCGACGACGACCCCCTGGTACGCGCCGGGCTCAGGCTCATGCTCGGCGGCGTCCCCGACATCGAGATCACGGGGGAGGCCGCGGACGGCTCCGAGGTGCCGCACCTCGTGGACCGGCTCGCGCCCGACGTGGTCCTCATGGACATCCGCATGCCGGACGTGGACGGGCTCACCGCCACCGAGGCGCTCCGTGCCCGCCCCGACCCGCCGGAGATCGTCGTCCTCACCACCTTCGACGCCGACGCGCACGTGCTGCGCGCGCTGCGTGCCGGAGCGGCGGGTTTCCTTCTCAAGGACACCCCGCCCGCCGACATCGTCGCCGCCGTGCGCAAGGTCGCCGCGGGCGACCCGGCGCTGTCACCGGCCGTCACCCGGCAGTTGATCCGGCACGTGGCCGGTTCCGGCCGGGACACCCGCCGCTCCCGCGCGGCGACCGCGCTGGGCTCCCTCGGCGCGCGGGAACGGGAGGTGGCGCTCGCCGTCGGGCGCGGCGGGTCGAACGCGGAGATCGCGCGCGGACTCCACATGAGCCTCCCCACCGTCAAGACGCACGTGTCCCGCATCCTCGCCAAGCTGGGCCTGAACAACAGGGTCCAGATCGCGCTGCTCGTGCACGACGCCGGGCTCCTGGAGAACGGCGCGTAACGGCGGAGGGCCGGGGAGTCCGTACGCGGGAATCCGCGGCGGGTACGAGCGCGTTGACGGGCGCATGGACCCCCAGCCCACGCCGTCGCCCACCCCGCACCCGTACACCCCGCGCGCCACCCGCTACTCCGTCCTCGACCGCTCCCTCGTCCGCGAGGGCGACCGGCCGGACGTGGTGCTGCGCGAGACCGTACGCTTCGCGCGGCAGGTGGAGGAGCTGGGCTACCACCGGTTCTGGGTGTCCGAGCACCACGGCGTGCCCGGCGTGGCCGGTTCCGCGCCGACCGTGCTGGCCGCCGCCGTGGCCTCCGCGACCGACCGGATCAGGGTCGGTACGGGCGGGGTGATGCTGCCCAACCACCGGCCGCTGGTCGTGGCGGAGCAGTTCGGGGTGCTGGAGTCGCTGTTCCCCGGGCGCGTCGACATGGGCCTCGGCCGCAGTGTCGGCTTCACCGGAGGCGTACGGCGTGCCCTGGGCGCGGAGAAGGAGGCGGCCGACCGCTTCGGGGAGCAACTCACCGAACTGCTCGGCTACTTCCACGGCACCGGCGACGTCACCGCGCTGCCCGCCGACGGCCTGCGGGTCCCCGCATTCGTCCTGGCCACCGGGGCGGGCGCGGACGTCGCCGCCGCGCACGGCCTGCCGCTGGTGATCGGCGGCCCCGCGCGCGACACGGAGCGGACGCGTGCCGCGATCGACCGCTACCGCGCCGCGTTCCGCGCCCCCGACGACGACGCTCCCGGTGCCGCCGCCCGCCGCCCGTACGTGGTCGTCGCCGTCAACGCGGCCGTCGCGGCCACCCGCGCCCGCGCCGAACCGCTCCAGATACCCGAGGCGTGGTCGACGGCCGTCTCCCGTACGCGCGGCGTCTTCGCGCCCCTCGCCACCGCCGCGCGGGTCCTCGCGCACGACATGACCGCGCGGGAGCGGCGCTTCTTCGAGGAGGCCCGCGCGGGCCAGCTGTACGGGACCGCCGACGAGGTGGTCGGGGAACTGGAGCGCGTCGTACGGGAGACGGGCGCGGACGAGGTGCTGCTCGCCCTCAACACGCACGACCCGGCGGACCGGCTCGACTCCTACCGGCGCCTGTCCGCCCGCCTGGGGCTCGGCGGCGTCCCGTACGGGGCCGGGGCGTACGGCGGCGCGGCGTCCCGTACGCCCGTCCCCGGCGCGCTCGGCGCCCCCGTCAGCGCGGCCTGATGCCGCGCGCCACCCCCAGCTCCACCAGGTCCTGCGGGCGCAGCCGGAGCTGGTCGGCCGTCGTACGGACGTCGTCCGCGCCGCGCTTGAGGATGGCGGCGGCGGACTCGGGGGCGATCACCGAGAAGTAGCTGTCCGGCGTGACCCAGGTACGGCCGGGCGCCGCCAGCGCCAGCGCGCCGCCCGAACCGCCCTCGCCGACGACGAGCGTGGTGACCGGCACGGGGCTGGTCGCCACCGCGTCGAAGCACTCCGCGATGGCGGCCCCGGCACCGGCCCGTTCGGCCTCCGCGTCGTTCGCGGCGCCCGGCGTGTCCACGAGCGTGAGCACCGGGACGCCCAGCCGCCCCGCCAGCCGGATCAGCCGCGCCGCCGTACGGAACCCGGCCGGGCGGGTCGGGGTGCCGCACTGGGCGGCGTACGCGACGGTCGTACCGTCCGGCAGGCGCCCGAAGCCGCAGCGCACCCCGTCGTCGGTGCCGCCGCAACGGTCCCCGCCGAGGTCCTCGCGGAGCGTGAAGTGCGCGTCGAGGTACGCGTCCGCGCGCGGTCGTCGCGGCGCCCGCGCGCGCGTCACCGCGTCCCAGCCCGACGCGGGCAGGTCCGCGTCGTCGCCGAGCGCACGCGGCGGCTCGGCGGCCGCACACCCCGCACCACCCCCGCCCGCACCGCCCCCGAGCAGCCCCAGCCAGCGCCCCAGCGCGCCGCGCAGCTCCCCGTACGGCACGATCCGGTCGATGTGGCCAGCCGCCAGCTGGCTCTCCGCCGTGTACGCGTACGGGTCGGCGTCCGGCGGCCGTACGCGCGACCCCGCGAAGCCCACCTGCGCCTCCGGCAGCGCCAAGACGACGTCGGCGCCCGTGCCGAGTGTGGCCCAGCCGCCGCCGGTCGCCGGGTCGCGCAGCACCGCCGTCTGCGGCAGCCCGGCGGCCCGCGTCAGCGCGGACTGCCGTGCCACACGCTGGAGTTGGGTGAGGGCGAGCATGCCCTCCTGCATCCGGCTGCCGCCCGTGGCGATGAGCGACACCACCGGCAGCCGCCGCGCGCGGGCCGCCGCGTGGGCGGCCTCGATTCGGTCGCCGGTCCGCTCCCCGAGGGAGCCGCCCAGGAAGCCGAACTCGAAGGCCAGCAGCACCGCCTCGGTCCCGCCGACCCGCGCGGTGCCGCACACCACCGACTCGGACTCGCCGGTACGGGCGGCCGCGCGCGCCCGCGCCTCGCCGTAGCCCGCCCAGCCCAGCGGCCCGTCCCCGGCGTCCCCGGCGGGGAGTCCCGCCGCCGGGTCCGGCAGTTCGACGAAGTCGTCGCTGAGGGCGGCGACGACCGCGCGCGCGGACGGCCGCTCAGGCACGGAGGGCCCGTTTCAGCACCTTGCCCATGTCGTTGCGTGGCAGTTCGTCGCGGAAGCGGACGGTGCGCGGCCGCTTGTGCGGGGCGAGTTGGGCGGCCACGTGGTCGGCGAGCGCCTCCGGTTCCGGAGGGCTTCCGGTGTCGGCGGGCACGACCCAGGCGACCACCCGTTCACCGAGGTCCGGGTCCGGCTCGCCGGTCACGGCCACCTCGGCCACCTGCGGGTGTTCGAGGAGGACGTTCTCGATCTCACCGGCGCCGATCTTGTAGCCGCCGCTCTTGATCAGGTCCGTGGCCTTCCGTCCGACGATGCGCACCGCGCCGTGCGCGTCCCGTGTCGCCATGTCGCCCGTACGGAACCAGCCGCCGTCCGCGAACGCCTCACGCGTCGCGTCCGGCCGGTTCAGGTACTCGGTGAAGAGGTTCGCGCCGCGCACCTGGATCTCGCCCACGCTCTCCCCGTCCGCCGGAACGGTGTCCGCGCCGGCCTCGTCGACCAGGCGCAGCTCGACGCCTGGCATGGGCACGCCCACGCTGCCGGTGGGGCTGTCGCCGTCCACGCGCACGCTGGTGTTCATCAGCGTCTCGGTCATCCCGTAGCGCTCGACGATCCGCTGCCCGGTGGCGTCCGTCAGCCGCTGGTGGTCGCTCAGCGGCAGCGCCGCCGAGCCCGACACCAGCAGCCGCGCGCCGGAGAGCGCGGCGGCGAGCGCCGGGTCGTCGCCCACGGCCTCCGCCAGCCGGTGGTACATCGTGGGCACGCCGAAGAACATCGTGCCGTCACCCGCCAGTTCGGCCGCGACGGCCTCCGTCCCGAACCGGCCCAGGTGGTGCACGGCGCCGCCGCGCCGCAGCGGCCCCAGCACGCCGAGGACGAGCCCGTGCACGTGGAACAGCGGCAGCGCGTGCACCAGCACGTCCCGTTCCGTCCACCGCCAGGTGTCCGCGAGCCCGTCCAGGGTGTGCGCGAGGGCGCGGCGCGGCAGGACGACGCCCTTGGGCGGGCCGGTGGTGCCGGAGGTGTAGATGATCAGCGCGGTGGCCTCGCCGTCCGGCTCCGGCGGCAGCTCCACCGGGCGGGTGGCGCCCGTACCGGTGGCGGGCGGCGTGCCGGTGACGTCCGTACGGGGCAGCGCCGCCAGCTCGGCGGGCAGCTCCGCGTCGGGGGCGGCGAGCACGGTCGCGGGCGCGCTGTCGGCCACGATGTGCGCCAGTTCCCGCCCGCCGGTACGGGGGTTGACGGGCACGGCGGGGACGCCCGCCAGCAGCGCGGCGACGACGCCGACGGCGGTCTCCAGGGTGGGCGTCGCCCAGACGGCGACACGGCCCGCGGTACGGATGCGGTCCGCCAACGGGGCCGCCGCACCGGCCAGTTCGGCGTAGGTCAGCGCGCGTTCGCCGAAGCGGAGCGCCGTGTGCGGCGCGGCCTCGCGGACCGCGGGGAAGAGCGGGGTCACCCGTGCTCCTTCGCTCTCTGGCATCCGGGCGGCCCGGTGGCTGCCCACGTCGGGTCAGCATCTCACCCGGCGCGCGCCCGGCGGGTGCGGGGCGGTCCGCGGGGGAGCGGGGGCGGGGCGTGCGCCCGTAAAGTAAGGAAACTTTCCTGTCACTCTTGACGGAGGCGGGAAACCTCCCTAGCTTTCACGCCACCCCTCCGCACCAACGGGCCGTCGCACCACACCACTTCCCCCGAGCCCCGCGATGCCGCGGACACCCCGTCCACGGTGCGGAGACGGCGCCACCCGGTCGCTTCGACACACCCGGCCCGTACGACACCACCGTCCCCCCACAGCACGTCCTTCCCCACAGAGGAGGCACCACCGATGCACCAACGCGTACTCCGCCGACGGAGCCTGCCGTGGCTCGCGCTCGCGGCAGTCCTCTCGCTCGGCCTCGTCCTCACCCTCCAGGGCCGCTTCCAGGCCAGCGCCGGCACCGACGGCGTCAGCGGCCCGGACCGCACCGGCGCCCGCGCCGCCGCGCCCGCCGGCTCGGCCGTGGCCGAGAACGGCGCGCTCAGCGTCTGCGGCGAGAAGCTGTGCAACGAGCAGGGGCAGGCCGTCCAGCTCCGGGGCATGAGCACGCACGGCACGCAGTGGTACGCGAACTGCGTCACCGACGGTTCCCTCGACGTCCTCGCGAACGACTGGGGCGCGGACGTCCTGCGCGTCTCCACGTACGTCCAGGAGGGCGGCTACGAGACGGACCCGGAGGGCTTCACCCGACTCGCCCAGGAGATCGTCGACAAGGCGATCGACCGGGGCATGTACGCGGTCATCGACTGGCACCAGCTGACCCCGGGCGACCCGAACGCCAACACCGAGCTGGCGAAGCGCTTCCTGACCGACATGGCGACCCGCTACGCGGACCAGCCCAACGTGTTCTACGAGATCGCCAACGAGCCCAACGGCGTCGGCTGGGAGTCCGTCAAGTCGTACGCCGAGGAGGTCATCCCGGTCGTCCGCGAGCACGACCCGGACGGCGTCGTGCTCGTCGGCACCCGCGCCTGGTCCTCGCTCGGCGTGTCCGACGGCGCGGACGAGTCGGAGATCGTGAACAACCCGGTGAACGCGGACAACATCATGTACACGTTCCACTTCTACGCGGCGTCCCACGACGACGAGTACCTGGACACCCTGTCCCGCGCGGCCGACAGCCTGCCGATGTTCGTCACCGAGTTCGGCACGCAGGACTCCGCGGGCGAGGGCGGCAACGACTTCGACATGGCGCAGCGCTACCTCGACCTGATGACCGAGAAGAACATCTCCTGGACCAACTGGAACTTCTCGGACGACGAGCGCTCCGGCGCCGTCTTCAACCCCGGCAGCTGCGACTCCGGCGACTACGGCGACCTCAAGGAAGCCGGCAGCTGGATCCGCGACCGCATCCGCGGCTGACCCTCCCGCCCCGGCCGCCGTGCCGGGGACACCCACGCGGCGGATCGCGCACACGCGCGGTCCGCCGCGCGTGTGCGCGGTGGCCGCTGCCCGCGGGGCCGATGGCCTCCCTCCGCGGTCTCGGTGCCCTCCGCGCGCGCGGAGGGCGCCAAGCGTGCGGAAGGAGGGCACTTCCGCCCCTCCCGTACGGTCACACCCGCGCGGCCGTCCTGCGTACGCCCTCCGGGCCCCGGCCCGGCCCGTGCGCCAGCGGGTCGTCCAGCACGGCCCGCACCACGGAGTGCGCCGCGCCCAGCAGCGGCCCCTCCTCACCCGCCGCGGAGACCGTCAGCTCCGGAATGGCGTCGGGGGCCGCCGTACGTGCCGTCAACTCCCGTTCCAGCGACGGCAGCAGCCACGGCGCCAGCCGGGCCAGCGCGCCGCCCAGCACCACCGCGCGCGGGTCCAGCAGGTTCACCGCGCCCGCCAGCGCGACGCCCAGCGCCGTACCCGCGTCGCGCAGCGCGCGCAGGGTGGCGGTGTCGCCCGCGGCCGCCCGGTCGGCGAGCCGGGTGATCCGCGCGCCCGTGTCCTCGCCGTACGGCAGCCCCGCCGCGCGCAGCACCGCCTCCTCGCCCGCGTACTGCTCCAGGCAGCCCCGGCCGCCGCACGCGCACCGGCGGCCCTCGGGACGTACCGGCACATGGCCCAGCTCGCCCGCGAACCCCCTTGCGCCGCGCAGCAGTTCGCCGTCCAGGACGACCGCCCCGCCGATGCCGATCTCGGCCGACACGTGCACGAAGTCGCGCGGCCCGTCGGACGCGCCGAGCCACAGCTCCGCCAGCGCGCCGAAGTTCGCCTCGTTGTCGACGGTCAGCGGCAGCCCGGCGGGCAGCAGCGGTGCCAGGTCGACGCCCCGCCAGCCGAGGTTGGGCGCGCGCACCACGGTCGCCGTGCCGCGCGCCACGAGGCCGGGCACCGCCACCGCCAGCCCGGCGGGCCGCAGCCCGGCCTCCGCCGCCTCCGCGGCCACCCGCGCCACCAGGCGGCCGAGCCGGGCGGCCACCGCGGCCGGGTCGCCGCCGCGGTTCGCGCACGCGGCTGACGCGCGGGCGCGCACCTCGCCGCGCAGGTCGACCGCGCACACCGTCAGCCGGTCCACGCCGATCTCCGCGCCGATCCCGCACGGCCCCTGCCCGGTCAGCGCCAGCGCGCTGCCCGGCCGCCCCACCCCGCCCGGCCGCCCCGGGCCCAGCTCCACCAGCAGTTCCGCGCGCAGCAGTTCGTCCACCAGGGTGGACACCGCCGCCCGCGTGAGGCCGATGCGGGCGGCGACCGAGGCGCGGGAGGCGGGCCCGCCCTCCGCCACGGCGTGCAGGACGCGCGTGAGGTTGCGCCGCCGCATCTCCTGCTGCGAGTTGGGCACGGGGGCTGCCATGTGGGTTCTCCGTAGGGCCGGTCGGGCCGGTGCGGCCGATGGGTCGGTCGGGGCGGACGGTCGGGCGGCCGACGGGCCGTGACCGGTGGGCGGCTGACGGGTCGTCGGCGCGCCCTACGGGCCGCCCAGCAGCGTGTCGGCGCCGGACAGGGTGGCCTCCAGCCGGGCCAGCGCCTCGTCGTCGCGCGGCACCGCCTCGTACGCCGTGCCCTCCGCCGTGTTCCAGCGCCGGGCCACCGCCCCCGCGTCCTCGCCCAGCAGCAGCGCCGCCGCCTGCGCTGCGGCGCCCAGCGCCACCAGCTCCTGCGCGCGCGGCACCCGCACCGGGCGCCCCGACAGCCGCCGTACCGTCTCCCGCCAGGCGACGCCCTTCGCGCCGCCGCCGATCAGCAGCAGCGGCTGCGCGTCGGCCCCGCCGACGGCGGCGCCCGTGCCGTCGTCCAGCACCTTGTCCAGCGCCTGGAGCAGCGCGAACACCGCGCCGTCGTACGCCGCCTGGAGCACGTGCCCGCCGCTGCTGTCGTGCCGTAGCCCGTGCAGCAGGCCGGAGGCGTACGGGAGCGGGGGTGTGCGCTCGCCGTCGAGGAACGGCAGCATCGTCACCGCGCCGCCCGCCTCCACCGCTTCCCGGTTCAGCCCGAGGAGGGCGGCGACGCGGTCGACGGCCAGCGTGCAGTTGAGCGTGCAGGCCAGCGGCAGCCAGTCGGTGCGGGCGTCCGCGAAGCCCGACACGGTGCCGGTGGGGTCGGCCGGGCGGTGCGGCGACACGGCGTACACCGTGCCCGACGTCCCCAGGCTGAGTACCGGCTGTCCCGGGCGCAGCCCGAGGCCCAGTGCGGCGGCCATGTTGTCGCCGGTGCCGGTCGCGACCAGCGTGCCCGCGGGCAGCGGCAGCCCCTCCCGTACGGTGCCCGCGGCCTCGCCGTGGCCGAGGACGCGCGGCAGCAGGTCGGGGGAGAGGCCGACGTGTTCGAGCACCCGCTCGTCGTACGCCTCGGTGCGCGACGACCACCAGCCGGTGCCGGAGGCGTCGCCCCGGTCGGTGGTGCCGACGCCCGTCAGCCGCTGCGTCAGGTAGTCGTGCGGCAGCCGTACGGCCGCGGTCGCGGCGGCGGACTCGGGCTCGTTCTCGCGGAGCCAGGCCCACTTGGTGACGGTGAACGCGGGCGGCGGCACGCTGCCGATCCGTTCCGCCCACTCGCCGGGGCCGCCCAACTCCTCGACGAGGCGGTCGCGTTGAGGCGCGGACCGGACGTCGTTCCAGAGCAGCGCGGGACGTACCGGCCGCCCGTCCGCGTCGAGCGTCACGAGGCCGTGCTGCTGGCCGCCGACGGAGACGGCCGCCGCCCGCCGCGCGGCGTCGCCGCACTGCGCGAGCGCGGCGCGCAGCGCCTCCCACCACTGCTCCGGGTCGGACTCGTGGCCCGGTCCGGGCGTGACCTTGTGCGGTGCCTGTCCCCGTGCGACCACTTCTCCGGTGGCGGCGTCGACGACCAGGGCCTTCGTGGACTGCGTGGAGCTGTCCACGCCTACGACGAACGGTCCCTCGGGTGCGGCCACGGCCTTCACGCCCCTCTTCCCTCTCGCGGATGTTGCCCGCATACTAGTTTGTCAAGCCACATGACGAATGGAGGACGGCGGATGAGTTACCGACCGGTGCCCGGTGACAGGTTCAGCTTCGGTCTGTGGACGGTGGGCTGGCAGGGGCGCGACCCCTTCGGCGACGCCACCAGGGCCGTGCTCGACCCCGCCGAGTCGGTACGACGGCTCGCCGGACTCGGCGCGTACGGCGTCACGTTCCACGACGACGACCTCATCCCGTTCGGCGCCACCGACGCGGAGCGCGAGAGCCACGTCAAGCGCTTCCGGCAGGCCCTCGACGACACCGGTCTCGCCGTCCCCATGGTCACCACCAACCTCTTCACCCACCCCGTCTTCAAGGACGGCGCGTTCACCGCCAACGACCGCGACGTCCGCCGCTTCGCCCTCCGCAAGACCCTCCGCAACATCGACCTCGCCGTCGAACTCGGCGCCCGCACCTACGTCTGCTGGGGTGGGCGCGAAGGCGCCGAGTCCGGTGCCGCCAAGGACGTCGGTGACGCCCTCGACCGCCTCCGGGAGGCGTTCGACCTGCTGGGCGCGTACGTCACCGAGCAGGGCTACGACCTCCGCTTCGCCGTCGAACCCAAGCCGAACGAGCCGCGCGGCGACATCCTGCTGCCCACCGTCGGTCACGCCCTCGCGTTCATCGAACGGCTGGAACGCCCGCAGCTGTTCGGCGTCAACCCGGAGGTCGGCCACGAACAGATGGCCGGGCTGAACGTGCAGCACGGCATCGCGCAGGCACTGTGGGCGGGCAAGCTGTTCCACATCGACCTCAACGGCCAGAACGGCATCAAGTACGACCAGGACCTCCGCTTCGGCGCCGGTGACCTGCGGCAGGCGTTCTGGCTCGTCGACCTGCTGGAGAACGCGGGCTACGACGGGCCCCGCCACTTCGACTTCAAGCCGCCCCGTACGGAGGACGCGGAGGGGGTCTGGGACTCCGCCGCGGGCTGCATGCGCAACTACCTGATCCTCCGCGAGCGGGCCGCCGCCTTCCGCGCCGACCCCGAGGTCCGGGAGGCGCTGAGCGCCTCCCGGCTCGACGAACTCGCCCGACCCACGCTGGAACCGGGCGAGACGCCCGCCGCGCTCCTCGCGGACCGCGCCGCGTACGAGGACTTCGACGCGGACGCCGCGGCCCGCCGCGGCATGGCCTTCGAACGGCTCGACCAGCTCGCCATGGACCACCTGCTGGCCGCCCGCGGCTGACCGGCCGCCCGGGACCGACCCGTACGCCGCCCCGCCCCGGCACACCCGCCGGGGCGGAACGGCGTCACCCGGACCTCGCCTACCCCGGCAGCCGCGCCGCCGCCGGGTCGAGCACCCGCGCCAGGAACTCCCGCGTCCGCGCGTGCTGCGGGTCACCCACCACCCGCGCGGCGGTGCCCTCCTCCACGACCGCCCCGCCGTCCATGAACACCACCCGGTCCGCGACCTCACGGGCGAAGCTCATCTCGTGCGTCACCACGAGCATCGTCATGCCCTCGCCCGCCAGGGCGCGCATGACCGCCAGCACGTCCCCGACCAGCTCCGGGTCGAGCGCGGACGTCGGCTCGTCGAACAGCATCAGCTGCGGCTCCATCGACAGCGCGCGGGCGATGGCCACGCGCTGCTGCTGGCCGCCGGAGAGCTTCGACGGGTACGCCGACTCCTTGTCGGTCAGCCCGACCCGTTCCAGGTTGCGGCGCGCCGTACGCTCCGCGCTGTCCCGGTCGCGGCCGAGCACGCGCCGCTGGGCGATGGTGAGGTTCTCCAGCACCGTCAGGTGCGGGAAGAGGTTGAACGACTGGAACACCATGCCGATGCCGCGCCGCACCTCGTCGATGTCCACGTCCGGGTCGGTCACCTCGTTCCCGGCGACCGTCACCGTGCCGGAGGTCGGCTCCTCCAGCAGGTTCACGCAGCGCAGCAGCGTCGACTTGCCGGAGCCGGACGGGCCGATCACGCACACGACCTCGCCGCGCCGCACGCTCAGGTCGATGCCCCGCAGCACCTCCAGGTCACCGAAGGACTTGTGCAGCCCCTCGATGCGGATGGCCTCGTCCCCGGCGGCACGGCCCTTCTCCGGGTCCGTTTTCGCCAGGTCCGCCTTCTCGGCGTCCGCCCTGCCCTCGTCCGCCGGGCTCTTCTCCACGACGGGCTCCTCGGAACGTTCCTCGGACATGCGCCACCTCACCTGGCCTTCGCCGTACGGGCCTCCAGCCGACGGACCAGATGGCCCAGCGGGAGGGTGATGACCAGATACAGCAGCCCCGCGATGAGGATCGGCGTCAGGCTGCGGTGCTCGTTCAGCGCGTCCCGGCCGAACTTCGCCAGCTCGTACTGGCCGAGCGACAGCCCCAGCAGATAGACCAGCGACGAGTCCTTCGTCAGCAGGATCAGCTCGTTCGTCAGCGGCGGCAGGACGATGCGGAACGCCTGCGGGATGACGATCGAGACCATCGCCCGCTGCTGCGACATCCCCAGCGAACGGGCCGCCTCCAGCTGCCCCTTGGGCACCGCCTGGATACCGGCCCGGATGGTCTCCGCCATGTACGCGGCGCCGACGAGGCCCAGGGCCAGCATCACCGTCACGTACTGGTTGATCGCCACCTGGAACGCGAGCGGCACACCGAAGCCCAGCGCGATGAAGACCAGCAGGGCCGGGACCCCGCGGAAGAACTCGATGTAGCCGATCGCCAGCCAGCGGTACGGCGGGACCTGCGACAGCCGCATCAGCGCCAGCACCAGGCCCAGGGTCAGCCCGAAGACGAAGCCGAGCACCGTGTAGATGACGGTGTTGACCAGCGCCGTCGACACGATCTCCGGGAACTGCTCCTTGGCGACGTCGACGTCGAAGAACGCCCGCCGGATCTCGCCCCAGTCCGCGGCCAGCACCAGCACCAGCAGCGCCACGACCAGCACGCCGTACTGGACGGCGCGGACCACGCGTGCGCGCTGGCGGCGCGTGAGCCGCCGCGTCACTTGTCCTGTCCCTCGGGCGCCTTGCCGAACCACTTCTTGTAGATCCGGTCGTACGACCCGTCCGACTTCGCCTTGTCCAGCGCCGCGTCGATCTCCTTGCGCAGCGCGTCGTTGCCGGTCTTGACGCCGATCCCGTACTGCTCGCCGGTGTCGAACTCGGCCGTCACCTCGGTGTCCGGATTGCCCTTGACGTAGTCGTAGAGCACGCCGTTGTCGTTGATGCCCGCGTCGACCTGGCCGGTCTTCACGGCCGTCAGCAGCAGCGCCAGGTCCTCGAACTGGACCGTCTCCACGCCCTTGCCCTGCTCCTTGGCGTACTCCGCGCCCGTGGTGCCCTGTTGGACGCCGAGCTTCTTGCCCTTGAGGTCGGCGAGCGTCTTGTAGCCCTTGCCCTTCTTGGTGAGCAGCGCCTGCGTCGCCTCGAAGTACGGCTTGCTGAAGTCGAGGTTCTCGTCCCGGACGTCGGTGATCGTCATCCCGGCCGCCGCCACGTCGCACTTCCCGGCGTTGAGGTCCTCGCCGGTCTGGATGCCCTCGAACGGGGTGTCCACGATCTCCTGCTTCACGTCCAGCTTCTTCGCGACCAGGTCGACGACGTCCACGTCGAAGCCGACGACCTCGCCGCCCTTCTTCACCTGGAACGGCTCGTACGGCAGGTGCGTGCACGTGGTCAGTTTGTCCGACTTGACCAGTGAGATCTCGGAACCGTCCCCGCTGGACTTCGTACTGGTGCAGGCGGTCGCGGCCAGCAGTACGGCTGACGCGGCGGCCAGCGCGGAGAGGGTCCGGTGTGGTGTCCGATGGGCTGACACGGTGTCTCCAGAGGGTGGGTGCCCCGGCTGACCGGCCCGGCGCGGCCGGTGGGTCCCGGCAAGATCGGCAAGTTCTGCCGCATCCTGCCATCGACCGGGGCCGTTGTCGCGCCCCGCGCGTTGCGACCGCGTAACGCCTCGTACGGGCGCGGGTGCCGGTCACGTACGGGTGACCGCGCGTGCGCGCAGCGCGTCCCCCACGGGTGCGTGACCCGCGGATCAGCCGGTGGGGGAGGTCCTCACGACACCGTGCGGACGCACGGCAGCTCCGCCCAGACGGCGTGGCCGTGGGCGCGGTCGTCGGGCCGTATGCCCCACTCGTCGGCCAACACGCTCACCAGGAGCAACCCGCGGCCGCTCTCGCCGTCGGTGTCCACGTCCGGCTTCGGCTGCGGGCCCAGCGGGCGGCCGCCGCCCTCGTCGGTCACCTCCAGGCGCAGGCGCACGCCGATGACCCACAGTTCGCAGCTGACCTTCTCGCTGTCCGTGTGCCGCACGGCATTCGTGAACAACTCGGACACCAGCAGCTCGGCGTCGCCGCACGAGTCCTCGGTGACTCCCCACTCGCGCAGCCGCTCCAGCACGCGGCGGCGCGCCTCCGCCACGGAGGTGTCGAGGGCCGGGAGATGGAACGCGTCCCTGAGGGGCCGCACGGCGGTGCTGCCGGTGCGGTTCTCGAGGGGAAGTGCCTCATGGGGGGAAGCCACCGGTCCACTATGCGGTCCGTCGGCTGCGGATGGCAAGGAACAGGCTGCAAATTACAGAATCGTTCCGACCGCCTGTCGTCGCACACCTCGTCCATGTCAAACTGCGTTTCCATGACGGCAGTTGGAGGCGGACGATAGTGGCGGACTCGCGTGCGGGCGGCGGTGCACCCACCGTCCTGCGGGTGGTTCTGGGCAAGCGGCTCCAGCAGTTGAGGGAGAAGGCGGGCCTCAGCTACGAGGAGGCGGGCCGGGCCCTCGATGTGACGCATGCCACCGTCCGGAGGATGGAGAAGGCCGAGGTCGGCCTCCGCATCCCGTACGTCGAGAAGCTCCTGCGCACGTACGGCGTGACGCAGCAGGAGGAGATCGACGGCTTCGTCGCCCTCGCCCGGGAGGCCAACCAGCCCGGCTGGTGGCACCGTTACCGGGACGTGCTGCCCGAGTGGTTCAGCGCGTTCGTCAGCCTGGAGAGCGAATCGCACCTCATCCGGGCGTACGAGCCGCACTACGTACCCGGACTCCTCCAGACGCCCGCCTACGCGCGGGCCGTCCTGCGCGCGGGCATGGCACACGCGTCGGACGAGGAGATCGAACGGCAGGTCGCGCTCCGCGTCGAGCGGCAGGCCATCCTCACCCGCGACGAACCGCCGCTGCTCTGGGCGGTGCTGGACGAGACCGTGCTGCGCCGGACCATCGGTGGCCCGGACGTGATGGCCGAGCAGATCGACCATCTCCTCGAAGCCATCGCGACGCCGCAGGTCAGACTTCAGATCATGCAGTTCAGTGCCGGTACCCACCCGGCCATGTACGGCCCCTTCCACCTGTTCCGCTTTCCGATCGACGAACTCCCCGACGTCGTGTGCACGGAAAGCCTGGTCGGTGCCGTGTACTTCGACCAACGCGACGACGTGTCGGCGTTCCTGGAGGCTCTGGACCGGATGTGCGGCCAGGCCGCACCCGTTCACCGGACCGAGGCTCTCCTGAGTGCCCTGCGCAAGGAGATCTGACCGATGGACCCGATCTACAACGGCATGCCCGCCGGGGAGCTGGGCCGCGAGGGCTGGCGCAAACCCTGGAGCGGCGGCAACGGCGGCAGCTGCGTCGAGGCGCTGCGCCTCCAGGACGGCCGGGTGGCGCTGCGCCAGTCCCAGGACCCGGACGGCCCCGCCCTGATCTACCCGCACGACGAGATCGAGAACTTCATCCGCGGCGCCAAGGCGGGGGAGGCCGACTTCCTGCTCGCCTGAGCCGGGAAGCCGACCGTTCCGCCCCGGCGTTCCGGCCCTGGGCCGGACACGGCCTAGCCCTCGTCGCCCGCCACGGCGGAGAAGGTGAAGCCGAACCGCGCCGTGGACACCATCAGTTTGTGCCGTTGGAGCACGCCCGGCCCGCAGGACGCGGAGCCGATGCCGTGCTGCCCGTGGTCCAGGTTCACGTACACCCGGTCGTCCGGCACCAGGTCGGTGGTGTGCGCGGCCGCGTCCAGGTGCTCGCTGGTCCAGCGGCGGGCGGTCAGCCAGAAGTACGCCGTCCCGGCCGCCACGCGCAGCCCGCCGCCCGCCGCGTCGGTCAGCCGCGCCCACCGCACGTCCGCCCGCGCGCCGTTCTCCTGCGGTCGCACGTACGGCGTCTGGAGGCCGTCCACGCTCTCCTCCCAGCGCCCCACCAGGGACGCCGCCCGCGTGTCCGGGTACGCCTCGCCCGGCCCGCCGCCGAACCAGCGCACGCGGTCGTACGCGCCCGGCAGCGCCAGCCGTACGCCCAGCCGCGGCAGCGGGACCTCCCACGTGCCCTCCGGGTCCACCGACACGTCCAGGCGCAGGAGTTCGTCCGTGGCCGTCCAGCGGTAGACCGCGCGTAGCGCGAGGTCGCTGGCGGCGGGCGCGACGCGCGTACGGACCGTCAGGCCCGCGTCGTCGCACTCCACCGCGTCCACCCGGTGGCGCATCCGGTGCAGGCCCAGCCGCCGCCAGGCCGTCCCCGGGCCCGAGCCCGGCTTCCAGGGCGCGCCCTCGTCGTTGTCGGTGGGCGCCCGCCACACGTCCAGCCGCAGTCCCTCGACCGGCACCGCGCCCAGCCGCGTCAGCGCGCCCGTCACCGCGTCGAACGACGCCGGTCCGAGCGTCAGTGACGACCCGTCACGGCGCGGCGTCACCTGCGCCCCTGACGCGGGGGCGGTGGTCGGCGCCGCGGGGACGGCGGGCAGCTGCGCCCACGCCACGCAGTGGCCCTCCGGCGCCCACGCCGTGTCCCCGGCGAGGACCGCCCGCACCGTCCACTGCGCCTCCCCGGCGACGTCCGTGCGCGGGGGCGCCGGGAGTTCGAGGTCGGCGTGACCGCCCGCGGGCACGTGCGGCAGGGGCAGCCGCCCGCCGCCCAGCGGCTCGCCCTCGACCTCGTAGCTCCACTCCAGGGCCAGCGCGGACAGGTCCGCGAAGTCGTGCAGGTTGCGCACGCGCACCGTACGGGCGGTGCCGTCACCGGTGATCCGTACGGGCTCGACGACCTTCTTGTACTCCACCAGCCCGGGGGAGGGCGTCCGGTCGGGGAAGACGAGACCGTCGCAGACGAAGTTCCCGTCGTGCACCGGCTCCCCGAAGTCACCGCCGTACGCGAAGAAGTCGCGGCCGTCGGCGGTGCGACGCGGCAACCCGTGGTCGGTCCACTCCCAGACGAAACCGCCCTGGCAGTGCTCGTACTTCTCGAACAGCCGCTGGTACTCGGTGAGTCCGCCCGGACCGTTGCCCATGGCGTGCGCGTACTCGCACAGGATGAACGGCTTCCGCGTCGCCCCCGCGCGGCCGATCTCGTCGACCTTCGACTGCCGGGCGTACATCATGCTGTGCAGGTCGGAGTCCGGGTAGTCGGGGTCGTTCTCGTAGTGCAGCGGACGCGACGGGTCGCGGTCGCGGATCCAACGGGCCATCTCGCCCAGGCCCTTGCCGCTGCCGCACTCGTTGCCGAGGGACCACACGACGATCGACGGGTGGTTCTTGTCCCGCTCCACCATCCGCCGCGCCCGGTCCACCAGCGCGGGCGTCCACCGCTCGTCGTCGACGGGGTTGCCGCGCCAGTCGACGTGCGTGAACCCGTGCGTCTCCAGGTCGCACTCGTCGATCACCCACAGGCCCAACTCGTCGCACAGGTCGAGGAACGCGGGGTGCGGCGGGTAGTGGCTGGTGCGGACGGCGTTGATGTTGTGCCGCTTCATCAGCACCAGGTCGCGGCGCATCGTCTCCGCGTCCACGGTGCGGCCCGTCTCCGGGTGGAACTCGTGCCGGTTGACCCCGCGGAAGAGCACGCGCCCGCCGTTCACCCGCAGCACGCCGTCCTCGACGGTCACCGTACGGAAGCCGATCCGCAGCGACACCGCCTCGCTCCCCGTGCTCAGCACGGCGTCGTACAGGCGCGGCGTCTCCGCCGTCCACGGCTCGACCGGCAGCCGCAGGTCCTCACCCGAGGCGAGGTCCACACCCAGCTCCGGTACGGTCAGTCGCGCGCGTTGCGGGCAGTCCACACGCAGCAGGCCGCTGCCGTCGGTGTGGTCGTAACCGGCGTGCACCCAGAAGTCGTCGAGCGCCCCCTCCGGGCGGTGTTGCAGCGTCACCTCGCGGAAGATGCCCGGCAGCCACCACATGTCCTGGTCCTCCAGGTAGCTGCCCGCGGACCACTGGTGCACCCGTACGGCGAGCACGTTCCCGTGGGGCCGCAGCAGCCCACCGACGGCGAACTCGTGCGGCAGCCTGCTGCCTTGGAAGTCGCCCAGCACCCGCCCGTTGAGCCAGACCCGGGCGCAGGACTCGACGCCCTCGAAGCGGAGCACCACCTCCCCGCCCCCCGGCCAGTCCGCGGGCAGGTCGAACACGTGCCGGTGGTCGCCGGTCGGGTTCTCGTCGGGTACGCGCGGGGGGTCGACGGGGAACGGGTAACGGGTGTTGGTGTACGCGGGTTCGCCGTGGCCCTGGAGCACCCAGTGCCCCGGCACGCGTACCGACCGCCAGCCCGGCGCCGCCGCCGGGTCGAAACCGTCCTCCGTGAACGCCTCGTCGTCCGGCCGCGCGGTCGGCGACAGACGGAAGTCCCACTCGCCGCTGAGATCCAGCCGCCGGGCGTCGGAACCGGCGGTCCAGGAACGGGGCTGGAGCGTGCCGTGGCCGGGCGAGACGTCCTCGTAGTAGACGGGGTTGCGCATAGTTCTCCTCAACGTCGATCGGCCGGGCCGGACCGGGTGGCGGGCCCGGGTCACCGGGACGGCAGGACGTGGGGGAGGTGCCCCGTACGGGCGCGTACGCCCGCCTCCCTCCCCACCGCCTCCCCGGTCACCGTTCCACAACTACCCGCCGCAGGACGGCAACGGCTCCCCTGGACGCGGTGATCGGAGGGCGTCCGCGCCCGGAGGAGCCGTCGCCGTACTCCGCGCGCGGTCGACGGGACGCGGAGCGGGGGAAGTTGTGCGGTGTTCGCGGATGAGGCGTGTGCGAACCGGGGAGATCGGAGGCGCGTGCGCCGGGCGGTCGAAGAAAGCTCTTGCCGCAAAACTTTGACCAGGCGTCACAAAGGTCCGCACATGTCTCTGTTCCTCCTGGCCACACCGAGTGAAATCCTTGTTGGGGCACTTCCTCTAGCCCTCAACGCGCTGCTACTACTCGGTACCGCAAGAAGTTCCCTCCCTCCATGCCCCACACAGGAGGCTCCATTGAAGCTGCGCAGATGGGCGGCCACGGCCACCGCCGTGTCCGTCTTCCTCGGACTGACCACCCTCACCAGCGGAGTCGCCAACGCCGACCAGGCAGAGGCGGCTCCCTCCTACGTGGCCCTGGGTGACTCCTACTCCTCGGGCGTCGGAGCCGGCGACTACGAGGACGACACCTGCAAGCGGAGCGCCAACGCCTACCCGCACCTCTGGGCGAACGCCAACTCCCCCGCGTCGTTCGACTTCACGGCCTGCTCGGGCGCGGTGACGGACGACGTCATCAACAACCAGCTCGGCCCGCTCACCGAGTCGACCGGTCTCGTCAGCATCAGCATCGGGGGCAACGACGCCGGCTTCGCCGACGCCATGACCACCTGCGTGCTCCAGGGCGAGAGCGCCTGCATGACCCGTATGGAGGAGGCCCGTTCGTACGTCACGGGCACCCTGCCGGGCAAGCTCGACGGCGTCTACGACGCGATCAGCGGCAAGTCGCCCTCGGCCGAGGTCGTCGTTCTCGGCTACCCGCGTCTCTACAAGCTCCAGGGCGAGTGCTCCGTCGGCCTCAGCGAGAAGTCCCGCGAGGCCATCAACTCCGTCGCGGACGAGATCAACGACGTCACCGCGAAGCGTGCCGCCGACCACGGCTTCACCTTCGCCGACGTGCGTGACGCCTTCACGGGTCACGAGATCTGCTCCTCCGACGAGTGGCTCCACAGCGTCACGTTCCCGATCGGGGACTCGTACCACCCCACCGCCGCAGGACAGTCGGGTGGCTACTACCCGGCCATGGACAGCGCGGTCTGACGGTCCCGGAGCGCCGGCCGTCCGCAGCCCCCACGGGACAGCGGACGGCCGGGGCTCCGGAACACCTCCCGAACCTCCCGTCCGGCGCTCACCGCGCCGTCTCAGGCGCCGAGCACCGCCGCCAGCGCCGCGCCCGGGTCCGGCTCCGCCGGGCCCGCGGGCCACCACCGGCCCCGCTCCCTCCGGTACGGCCACCAGCGCCCGTCCCGCGCGTACCTCAGCTGCGCCTCCCCGGCCTCCTCCGCCGCCGCGACCGTCCACCGGTTCCGCTCCGCGCGCAGCACCGGCCGCGTCTCCTCGTCCGGCCACACGGCCGCCAGCTGCCCCCGCGCCCGCGCCAGTGTCTCCGCGCCCGGCGTCCACGCCTCCTCCAGCACGGCCAGGGCGGCCGCGCCCCCGAACTCCCAGGCCCGTACGGCCGCTTCCAGTTCCACCGCCGTACGTCCACCGTGTGCCACCAGCCGTACCGCGACCGGCGGCGCGGGCCGCGCGGCGGCCAACCGTACGACGTCCCGCGCCACGTCCAGCGGCTCCGCCGGGGCGTCGGCGCCGTGCCCCGGGGCGAGGGCCGCCAGCAGCGTGCGGTGCGCGTACGCGGCCGCCGCGGACGCGAGGAACACCAGCGCCGCCACGTCCACCCCCTCCGGGGGCGTGCCGCCGGTGTCCAGCGCGGGCGGCGCACCCGGGACGGCGGGGGGCACCGGGGGCGACGGGAGGGGAGGCAGCAGCACGGCGGCGGACGCGTACGCCTCCCGCGCGGGCACCCCCTCGTCGCGCGCCCCGGCCGCACCGCCCTCGCCACCGGCCGAACCGTCCCCGGCGGCACGGGCCGCGCCGCGCAGCTGCACCTCGTCCAGCAGCGACCGTCCGGCCCGGCCGCGCACCAGCAGCAGCACGAACGGGTCCTGGTCCAGCAGACGGGCCAACTGGTAGCAGAGCGCCGCCGTGTGCGGACAGTGGTCCCAGGCGCCGCAGTCGCACTCCGGCTCCAGGTCACCGATGCCCGGGAGGAGTTCCACCCCGGCGTCCGCCGCGTCCTCCACCAGCCGGGGCGGGATGTCCCCGTCCAGCAGCGCCGCGAGATACCCGGCCTCGCCCGCGACGACGTCCAGCAGCCGGTCCCAGTCCGCCACGGGCAGCCGGTGCAGCAGCACGTCCGCGCGGTGCGGGGTGCCGTCCCGGTCCCGTACGACCGCCGTGACCCGGCCCGGACGCACCGACACGGCGCCCACCGCGCCCTGGCGTGCGATCTGCCGCCCCCGGCGCAGCTGTCCCGCGTCCAACGCGGTGTCCTCCAGCGCCTTCAGCCAGGTCCGTCCCCACCACGTGGTGGCGAAACCTCGGCCCCGCGCGGGGGGAAGCGCCTCGAAGACGCGCTCCTCGTCACCGTTCACCTGTCGGTCCCCCTCAGCTCGACGAGTTCGGCCAGCTCGGCGTCGGACAGTTCGGTGAACGCCGCCTCACCCGCGCCCAGTACGGCGTCCGCCAACGCCTGTTTGCGTGCCAGCATCTCCGCGATCCGGTCCTCGACGGTCCCCTCCGCGATCAGCCGGTGCACCTGCACCGCGCGGGTCTGCCCGATGCGGTGGGCGCGGTCGGTGGCCTGCGCCTCGACCGCCGGGTTCCACCAGCGGTCGAAGTGCACCACGTGGTCGGCGCGCGTCAGGTTCAGCCCGGTGCCCGCGGCCTTCAACGACAGCAGGAACACGGGCACCCCGCCGTCCTGGAAGCGGCGCACCATCTCCTCGCGCCGGGCGACGGGCGTACCGCCGTGCAGGAACTCCGTACCCACGCCCCGTTCGGCCAGGTGCCGCTCCAACAGCCGGGCCAGCGCCACGTACTGCGTGAAGACGAGCACCCGCGCGTCCTCCGCGAGGAGGGTGTCGAGCAGCTCGTCCAGCAGCTCCAGCTTCCCGGAACGGCCGTGGAGCACCGCGTCGGTCTCCTTGAGGTACTGCGCCGGGTGGTTGCAGATCTGCTTGAGCGCGGTGAACAGCTTCACCACCAGACCGCGCCGGGCGAGACCGTCGGCCGACGCGATGTCGGCCAACGACTCGCGCACCACCGCCTCGTACAGCCCCGCCTGTTCCCTGGTGAGCGCCACCGCCCGGTCGGTCTCCGTCTTCGCGGGCAGCTCCGGGGCGATCCCCGGGTCGGACTTCCGCCGGCGCAGCAGGAACGGGCGCACCAGCCGCGTCAGCCGTTCCGTCGCGGCCGGGTCGGCGCCGCCCTCGACGGCGGCGGCGTGGTCGCGACGGAAGGCGGTCAGCCCGCCCAGCAGGCCGGGGGTGGTCCAGTCGAGGATCGCCCACAGCTCGGACAGGTTGTTCTCCACCGGCGTGCCCGTGAGCGCCACGCGCGCGCGGGCGGGGACGGTGCGCAGCTGCTTCGCCGTGGCGGAGAACGGGTTCTTGACGTGCTGCGCCTCGTCCGCGACCACGAGACCCCAGACCCGTCCGCCCGTCGGCCGCGGTGCCGCGCCGTCCTGCCCCGTGGAGCCCTCTTTGGTGGCGTCCCGGCCGGTGCCGCCCTGTGCCGTGCCGCCCGGGTCGGCGAGCCGCCGCGCGTCCAGGCGCATCGTGCCGTACGTGGTGAGCACGAACTCCCCGTCGACCACCCCCTCCAGGCTGCGCGCGGCGCCGTGGAAGCGGCGTACGGGAGTGCCCGGCGCGAACCTCTCCACCTCCCGCTGCCAGTTGCCCATCAGGGACGCGGGACAGACCACCAGCGTCGGCCCCGCCGTCTCCGGCGACCGCTGCCGGTGCAGGTGCAGCGCGATCAGGGTGATGGTCTTGCCCAGGCCCATGTCGTCGGCGAGACAGCCGCCGAGGCCGAGCGACGTCATGCGGTGCAGCCAGTTCAGCCCGCGCAGCTGGTAGTCGCGCAGGGTGGCGGCGAGCGCGGGCGGCTGCGCCACCGGGTCCGGATCGCGGTCCGCCCGCTCCGGGTCCGACAGGCGCTCGCGCAGCGCCTCCAGCCAGCCGGTGGCCGCCACCTCGAACCGTTCGCCGCCGTCCCCCTCGGTGCTTCCCGCGAGTGCCGCCCCGAGCGCCTCGACGGTGCCGACCTGCCGGTCCCGGCGGTCCCGCGCCCGGCGTACGGCCTCCGGGTCGACCAGCACCCACTGGTCGCGGAGGCGCACGAGAGGCCGGTTCGCCTCGGCCAGCCGGTCCAGCTCCGCCCGGCTGAGCTGCTGGTCACCGACGGCGAAGCGCCAGCTGAAGCCGAGCAGCGCGGACGCGGACAGCGTCGACGGCGACCCGTCCGGCGCCTGCGTCCCGGCCCGCGCGTCGGGGCCGACCACCGCGCGCGCGGTGAGCCGCCGTGCCAGCTCCTTCGGCCAGTGCACCCGGACGCCCGCCGCCTCCAGGGCGCCGCTCACGGGGGCGCCCAGCAGCTCGGCCACCTCCTCGTCCGCCAGCTCCACGGAACCGGGCACGGCCGCCGACAGCAGCGGCCGCAGCGGCTCCCACGCGGACGCCGCCCGGCGCAGCGTCAGCAGCACGTCCGCACGCGCGCGCGGCCCGAATCCCGCCGCGACGTGCGACGTGCCCGCCCACACCTCCGCGGCGTCCGCGACCAGCGCGGCGTCGGTCACCCCGTGCAGCTGGAGCACGGCGGTGAACCGCGCCGCTCCGGGTGTGCCGGAGGGCGTGTCCGCCGCCGTACGGGCCCCGGCGAGCCCGGTCACCTCGATCCGCAGCGACAGCCGTACGCCCGCGTCGTACCCGGCGGCGACATCGTCCGCCCAGCCCCGCAACGCGGGTACGCGCTGCGGCGCCCGCGCCGCGAACGCGGGCCCGCCCGCGGCGAGCCCGGCGGCGGGACTGCGCGGCAGGCCGTCCGCCACGGCGTCCAGGAACGCGCGCAGCAGCCGTTCCGGCTCGGGCAGCCGCGGCGGGTCGCTCTCCGGCAGCGGGACGGCGTGCGCCAGCGGGGGCATCGCGGCGGCGAGGTCACGCAGCCGCGCCACGTCGTCGGGGTCGAGGGGGCCGAGCCGCCACGCGTCGTACGCGCCGGTGCTGAGGCCCGGCAGCAGCCGCCCGCGCGCCGCGAGCTGGAGCGAGGCGAGCGCGGCCGCGCCCCAGAAGGCGCCCGCCGCGCGCGGGTCGAGCGGGTCGGGGGGACCGTCCGGGCCGCCGGTGGGGGAGCGCCGTACGGGTGCGGTGCGTACGGCCGCGCGGGCGCGGGTGAGGACGGGCAGCGCGTCCCGTACGGGGAGCGTGTACGCGGGCACGTGGCGCACCTCGACCCCGCCGGCGCCGTCCGGGAGGGCGACGGCCAGCTCGGTCTCCTCGGCGCCGCCCTCAGGGTCCTCCCCGGCGGTCGTCTCGGCGGTCCGGTCGGTGGTCTCGTCGGGCGCGGACGGCAGCGGCGGAGTGCCGTCGGGACGCCAGAAGGCGACCCGGCCGAGCCGGGGCGGGTCGGCGGGCAGGAAGACGGCGGCGCACGCCGCCAGTTCGGCGGTGGTCCGGGCGGACGGTGCGGGGGACGGGGCCACGTCGCTGGATCATTCCTCAAATTTGACTAGTGGGAGCAGCGGCCGAGGGTACCCCAACCGGGGAGACCGGCGGAAAGAATCCCGTACCGCACGTGAGGAACGCCTTCCGCGTCCAGGGCGTTCAATGGAGTGAGCGGGGGCAGCCGTCACCGCGGAGGAGGCATGGAGATGGACAACAGAGCAAAGGTCGCCGCGGGGGGCGTGGCTGTGGGCCTGCTCCTGTGGTGGCTCACATCGTTCTGGATCGCGGTGCTGGTGATCGTCGGCGTGCCTGCGGTCGCCTATCTGGCACTCGACTCCTCCCAGCGCTCCCGGCTCCGCCGCGTGAGCCGCAGGGAGCTGGGCCGCTAGGGCCCGTCCACTTCCTCCCGCCCGGCTCAGGCTCCGTCCGCCGGGCGGGCCGCGATGGCGTCCAAGCCAGCCAGCAGCCCCGGCAGTTCGGGACCGCGGCCCACCGGCGTCACCTCGCCCGGCTCGTCGTCCAGCAGCAGGAACGCGATGTCGTCCGTGCGGGCCACCATGCTCCAGCCGGGACCGTCCGCGCGCAGAACGCGCGCCTCGCCCGATGCGAACGCCGAACGGACCCGCCCCGGCGGAGGCGGCTCCTCCAGATACCCGGCCAGCTCGCGCAGCACCCGCCGTACGGGCGTTTCCCCGCCGTCCCCGCCGCCCGGCCCGGAGGGCGCCGACGGCTCCACCTCCACCTGCCCGCGCCAGGCCGACCACTGCGCGGCGATCTCGTCCGCGCCCAACCGGCGCTGCGCCGGTCCCCACGCCTCCGTGTCCGGCGGGACGAGCACCCTGGCCCACCCCGTTCCGTCCTTCGCTTCGGGCGGCGGATCGTGCGGCGACGGCACCCCCGGCGCGGAGACGGCCAGCGTCAGTGGCCAGCCGGGCAGCGCCGCCGCCACCGTACGGTCGTCGGGTGAGAGGTCGTACTCCATGCCGCAGTCCCACGCGGCGATCGCGCACGCCACCAGCGTCACGTCGTCGGTGGCGACCGTCCAGCGCGCGCCGTCGCCGTCCTGCCCGAACACCAGCCCGTAGCCCTCCGCGTACGGCTCCAGTCCGAGCGCCGCGCACGCCTCGGGATAGTCGTCCCCCAGCACGGCGGGAAACCGGGCCGGTGTCAGCAGGACAGCCGTCAGCACGTAGAGCGCGTCGTCCTCGTCGGCGCCCACGAGGCCCCCTCTCGATCAGCTCCGGGGCACCCTAGCCCCGTACTCCGGATGGTGACAGGGCACCGCCACACGTCCGCAGCGGGCACCGGCGGAGACGCCCGCCGGTCCTGGAGGTTGCCTGTGGTGCCGTCGTGGGTAAGGGTGGCACGGCAGCTGCCACGGTGAAGGGGAGGCGGATGGCGCTCAATACGGGTCTCGACTGGCTACTGGACGATCTCACACGGCGCATATCGTTCATTCGGAACGCCCTTGTGCTCTCCAACGACGGTTTGGTGACGGCGAAGAACGAGGAGTTGGACCGGGCCGACGCGGAACATCTGGCCGCCGTCGCGTCCGGGCTGCACAGCCTGGCGAAGGGCTCCGGCGAGCACTTCGGGGCGGGGCGGGTGCGGCAGACGATGATCGAGTTCGACGAGGGCGTGCTCTTCGTGACGGCGGCGGGCGACGGCAGTTGCCTCTGCGTCCTCGCGAACGGCGACGCCGACATCGGGCAGATCGCGTACGAGATGACCCTTCTGGTCAACCGCGTCGGCGAACACCTCGGAGTGGGCACGCGGAACCCTTGACCTACCTGACCTGCGACGGGGCGGAGTTTTCCACAGGCCCGGCAGGTTTCTCCGCCCCGCGTTAGCCTCGTCACCGAGAGTGATCGGGTGTGACGAGAGGCGGGGGAGGCGACCGACGTGTCGGAGTACGTCGTAGCGGGCCGGGCGGCCCGGGAACTGGGCCTGGGGGCCCGCGAGTTCGAGCTGGCGGTGCAGATCGGCGCGGTGCCCACCGTGCCGGGCCCGGAGCGCTGGGAGCGCCGCGTGCCGCGCGCGGTGCTCGACACCCTGAGGGCGGCGGGAGACTCCCCGGGCGGCCTCCGGGAGCGGCTGCGGACCGTGAGCGCGCAGGAGGCCGCACGGCTGCTGGGCATCAGCCAGGGCCGTTTCGTACGACTGGCGCGGGCCGGGTGCCTCACCCCGGTCCGCTTCCGGATCAACCGCTACCGCGCGGTGGTCTGGCTCTACCTGGTCGACGAGCTGAGCCGGTTCGGGGAGGACAGGCCGGACCTGCTCAGCGGACGGCTCCCGGCCGCGTTGCGGACCACGGTGGACGAGGGCGCCGACTTCCGGCCCCGGCACTGGCGCACCCGGCGCGTCGCGCAGCTCACCGGCCAGGCGCGGGGGCCGTGGGAGCGGGCGGCGGCACGCGCCGCCGTGCTCGCGGCGGAGGTGCGGGCGGAAGCCGTCCCCGACCCCGCCGAGCGGACGCTTCTCGCGGCGCTGGCACCGGAGTTGACGACCTCGCGGTCGGAGTCGGCGGCGACCGCCGAGGTCGTGCGGACGGTCTGCACGGCGTCCGACGAGGACGAGGTGCTGTGGCACCGGCTGCTGCTCGCCGCGGAGCTTGAGGAGGCACGCGGGCACGTCGCCACCGGGCCGGTCCCGGCACGACAGCGGCCGGACGCGGCGCGGGCGGCGGCCGACGCGGCGGCGCGGAGCCGGGCCGAACCCCGGCCCCTCGTACGGTCCGGGGAGTCCGTCCGGAGGGCCACGAGGCTGCGCCGGATACTGGCACGCGCCTCCGCGGCCGGTCGACGCGGGCCGGTCAGTCCTCCAGCTTCCTGAACAGGCCCTCCTGCATCACGGAGACCAGGAGGTTGCCCTCGCGGTCGTAGATCTGACCGCGGGCCAGCCCCCGGGCGCCCGTGGCGATGGGCGACTCCTGCTGGTAGAGGAACCACTCGTCGGCGCGGAAGCCGCGGTGGAACCACATGGCGTGGTCGAGCGAGGCCATGTCGAAACCGCGCCGTCCCCAGAGCGGTTCGACCGGGATGCGCACGGCGTCGAGCAGCGTCATGTCACTGGCGTAGGTCACGGCACAGGTGTGCACGAGAGGGTCGTCGCCGAGCGAGCCGATCGCCCGCATCCACACGCCGCTGCGGGGCTCGGCGTCGACCAGGTCCTTCATGTCCCAGCGCAGGCGCTCCACGTAGCGGATGTCGAAGGCCTGTCTGCGGGCCATCCGTTCGAGCCGCTCCGGCAGGTGTCCCATGTGTGCGCGGATCTCGTCGGCCAGCTTCGGCAGGCTCTCGGGGTCCGGCACCCGCGGCATCGGCAGCTGGTGCTCGATGCCCGACTCGGGCTGATGGAAGGAGGCGGTGAGGTTGAAGATCGTGCGGCCCTGCTGGACGGCGACCACGCGGCGCGTGGTGAACGAACGGCCGTCCCGCACCCGGTCCACCTGGTACACGATGGGCACACCCGGTCGACCCGGCCGGAGGAAGTACGCGTGCAGGGAGTGCACCGGCCGCTCCCCGTCCGTGGTGCGTCCGGCGGCGACCAGCGCCTGCCCGGCAACCTGCCCGCCGAACACCCGCTGGAGGGACTCGTCGGGGCTCTCCCCACGGAAGATGTTGTGGTCGATCCGCTCCAGCGCGAGGAGATCGACGAGGCGTTCGGCGGGACTGGGCGCGGTCACGGGAGGACCCTCTCTGTCTCGGGCCGCGGACGGTGCTCCGCGGTCGTGCGGTGCCGCTCCCGCGCGGCCCCCGGGGCGGGCGTTCCGGGAGCGCCGACGAGGGCGGGAACCGTGGCTCCACCGGGTACGACGCGGGAGCGCGTGGCGGAAGTGCGGGCGGTGGCGCGGTCGTCGGTCACAGCTGCCCGACCGAGCCGACCTGGACGACCGCGCGGCCCTCCTCGTCGGAGGCCGTCAGGTCGACCTCGGCGGAGATGCCCCAGTCGTGGTGGCCCTCGGGATCGGAGAAGGTCTGGCGGACCCGCCACAACCCGTCCTCCGGCACCTCCTCGATGTGGAGCAACCGCGGGCCGCGCGCGTCGGGGCCCGTGCCCAGGTCGTCGTACTCGTCCCAGTACCCGTCCATCGCCTCGGCCCAGGCGTTCGCGTCCCAGCCCGACTCGGCGTCCATCTCGCCGAGTTCGGCGAACTTGTCCAGGGCCGCCAGCTCCACCCGGCGGAACATCGCGTTGCGCACCAGTACACGGAAGGCACGCGCGTTGGCGGTCACCGGCTTCACCTGGTCGGCGCGCGCCTGGGCCTCCTCCGGGGTCTCGTCCGCCGGGTTGGCCAGCTGCTCCCACTCGTCCAGCAGACTGGAGTCGACCTGCCGCACCATCTCGCCCAGCCACTCGATGATGTCCTGGAAGTCCTCCGACTTCAGGTCGTCCGGGACGGTGTGCTGCAACGCCTTGTAGGCGCTCGCCAGGTAGCGCAGGACGATGCCCTCGGTACGGGCCAGCTCGTAGAACGAGACGAACTCCCCGAACGCCATGGCCCGTTCGTACATGTCCCGGATCACGGACTTCGGGGACAGCGGATGGTCACCCACCCACGGGTGGGACTTGCGGTAGAGGCCGTAGGCGTGGAAGAGCAGCTCCTCCAGCGGCTGCGGATAGCTGATGTCCATCAGCCGTTCCATCCGCTCCTCGTACTCGATCCCGTCCGCCTTCATCTCGGCCACCGCCTCGCCCTTGGCCTTGTTGGTCTGGGCGGCGAGGATCTGGCGGGGGTCGTCGAGGGTCGACTCGACGACGGAGACCATGTCGAGCGCGTACGACGGCGACTCGGGGTCCAGCAGCTCGAACGCGGCGAGCGCGAAGGTCGACAGCGGCTGGTTGAGCGCGAAGTCCTGCTGGAGGTCGACGGTCAGCCGGATGCGCCGCCCGTCCGCGTCGGCCTGGTCGGCGTCCAGTTGCTCCACGACGCCGCCGTCCAACAGCGAGCGGTAGATGGCGATGGCCCGCCGGATGTGCCGCAGCTGCGCGCGCCGGTCCTCGTGGTTGTCCTCCAAGAGCTTGCGCATGGCCTGGAACGGGTCGCCGGGACGGGCGATGACCGCCAGCAGCATCGCGTGGGTGACCCGGAAGCGCGAGTTCAGCGGCTCCGGTTCGGCGGCGATGAGCTTCTCGAAGGTCTGCTCGCTCCAGCTGACGAAGCCCTCCGGGGCCTTCTTGCGGACGACCTTGCGGCGCTTCTTCGGGTCGTCGCCCGCCTTCGTGAGCGCCTTCTCGTTCTCCACGACGTGCTCGGGTGCCTGCGCCACGACGAACCCGGAGGTGTCGAACCCGGCCCGTCCCGCCCGGCCCGCGATCTGGTGGAACTCGCGCGCCCGCAGCGTCCGTACCCGGGTCCCGTCGTACTTGGTGAGGGCCGTGAAGAGGACCGTGCGGATGGGCACGTTGACGCCGACGCCGAGCGTGTCGGTGCCGCAGATGACCTTCAACAGACCGGCCTGCGCCAGCCGTTCCACCAGCCGCCGGTACTTGGGGAGCATCCCGGCGTGGTGCACGCCGATGCCGTGCCGCACGTAACGGGACAGGTTCCGGCCGAACTTGGTGGTGAAGCGGAAGTTGCCGATGAGCGCCGCGATCTCGTCCTTCTCGGCGCGCGTGCACATGTTGATGCTCATCAGCGCCTGCGCCCGCTCCACCGCCTGCGCCTGCGTGAAGTGCACGATGTAGACCGGCGCCTGCCGGGTCTCCAGCAGCTCGGTGAGGGTCTCGGTGAGGCTCGTCGTCCGGTACTCGTAGGACAGCGGCACCGGCCGCGTCGCGGACCGTACGACGGCGGTGCTCCGGCCCGTCCGCCGCGCCAGGTCCCCCTCGAACCGGGTGACGTCACCCAGTGTGGCCGACATCAGGATGAACTGCGCCTGCGGCAGCTCCAGCAGCGGGATCTGCCAGGCCCAGCCGCGGTCCGGCTCGGCGTAGAAGTGGAACTCGTCCATCACGACCTGGCCGATGTCGGCCTTCTCGCCGTCGCGCAGCGCGATGGAGGCCAGCACCTCGGCGGTGCAGCAGATGACGGGCGCGTCGGCGTTGACCGAGGCGTCACCGGTCAGCATGCCGACGTTCTCGGTGCCGAACAGCTTGCACAGGTCGAAGAACTTCTCCGACACGAGCGCCTTGATCGGCGCGGTGTAGAAGGTGACCTGGTCCCGTGCGAGCGCCGCGTAGTGGGCGCCCGCCGCCACGAGGCTCTTGCCGGACCCGGTGGGGGTGGACAGGATGACGTTCGCCCCCGAGACCACCTCGATCAGGGCCTCTTCCTGAGCGGGATAGAGCGTGATGCCCCGCTCCTCGGCCCAGTTCGAGAACGTCTCGAAGAGGGCGTCCGGGTCGGCGTCGTTCGGCATCTGATCGATAAGGGTGGCTGTCACGCACCCCATCTTGCCCTTCCACGGCCCGAATCCGGGAACCGGTGGAGGGTCGGTGATCACCGGGCGCTACGCTGTGTCGCCGGCCGGTCGGCAGCGCGCACGCCTGCCCGGAAACCGGCACACGTGAGCGACGCAGCCGTACGCGGGGCGCCGTACGGCACTGGGGTGGGGATCGACGATGATGGGACCGGCGCACTCGCTGTCGGGAGCGGCGGCGTGGCTGGGGGCGGGCGCCGTGGCCAACGCGCTGGACCACCGTATGCCCTGGCCGGTGCTGGTGGTGGGCACGTTGATCTGCGCGGGTGCCGCACTGGCACCGGACCTCGACCAGAAGTCGGCGACGATATCCCGGGCCTTCGGGCCGCTGTCCAAAGCGCTCTGCGGACTGATCGACAAACTGTCCCAGGCGGTGTTCAACGCCACGCGGGGCCGGGGCGAACGGCGTCGGTCCGGCGGCCACCGCACCCTCACCCACACCTGGGTATGGGCGGTGCTGATCGGCATCGGCTTCTCCGCCGCCGCGGTGGCCGGCGGGCGGTGGGCGGTCCTGACGATCCTCTTCATCCACGTCGTGCTCGCCGTCGAGGGACTGCTGTGGCGCATGGCCAGGGTCTCCAGCGACGTCCTGGTCTGGCTGCTCGGTGCGGCCTCGGCGTGGATCCTCGCCGGAGTGCTGGACCAGCCGGGGAACGGTGCGGACTGGCTGTTCCACGGGGACGGTCAGGAGTACATGTGGCTCGGACTGCCCGTCGTGCTCGGCTCGTTGGTGCACAGCATCGGAGACGCGCTGACCATCTCCGGCTGCCCCATCCTGTGGCCGATACCGATAGCGGGCAAGCGCTGGTACCCACTGGGCACACCCCACTTCATGCGCTTCCGCGCCGGTGCCTGGGTGGAGGTGAAGGTCCTGATGCCGCTGTTCATGGTGCTCGGGGGCTTCGGGGCGCTGAGCGCCCTCGGCGTCCTCTGACGCGTCGTCCGACGCCGGGCCACCGCGCGCCCCTGCGGCGGGGCCCGCTCGGGAAGGGCCCGCGCCTCCGGCGACGGCGCCGGACAGCACCGTCCGTGAGGCACCCCGAGGCCCGGCGCCGTACGCGTGGCGCGCCCGACTCCGGCCCGCCCACCCATGATTTTGCGTACGTGCCCGGCCCCCGAGGTCAGCCGTGCCAGGAACGCCACAGCGCGGCGTACGCCCCGTCGTTCCCCACCAGCGCGTCGTGGCTGCCGAGTTCGCTGATCCGGCCGTCCTCGATCACCGCGATCACGTCGGCGTCGTGCGCCGTGTGCAACCGGTGCGCGATCGCCACCACGGTGCGCCCCTCCAGCACCTGCGCGAGCGAGCGCTCCAGGTGCCGCGCCGCACGCGGGTCGAGAAGGGACGTCGCCTCGTCCAGCACCAGCGTGTGGGGGTCGGCGAGCACCAGCCGGGCCAACGCGATCTGCTGCGCCTGCGCGGGCGTGACCTGGTGCCCGCCGGACCCCACCTCGCTGTCGAGCCCGTCGTCCAGCGCCCTCGCCCAGCCGTCCGCGCCGACCGCGCCGAGCGCGGCCCACAGCTCGGTGTCACCCGCGTCCGTACGGGCCAGCAGCAGGTTGTCGCGGAGCGAACCGACGAAGACGTGGTGCTCCTGGTTGACCAGCGCGACATGGGCCCGTACGCGTTCGGCGGGCATCCGGGACAACTCGGCGCCGCCGAGGGTGACTTCGCCGGTCCGGGGCCCGTAGATCCCCGCGAGCAGCCGACCGAGCGTCGACTTGCCGGCGCCGGAGGGGCCGACCAGCGCCAGCCGGGTGCCCGGCGGCACGTCCAGGGAGACGCCGTGCAGGACGTCGGCCCCTTCGTGGTAGCCGAACCGCACCCGGTCGGCGCGCATGTCGCGGCCGTCGGGAGCGAGGGCGTGCTCCCCGGCGTCGGGTTCGATCTCGCGTACGCCCACCAGTCGGGCCAACGAGACCTGCGCGACCTGGAGTTCGTCGTACCAGCGCAGGATCAGTCCCACCGGCTCGAACAGCATCTGGGCCAGCAGCGCCCCCGTGGTGAGCTGCCCGACGGTGATCCAGTCCTGGAGGACGAAGACACCGCCGAGGATCAGCACGGAGCCGACGATCAGCATGTTGCTGATGTTGACGGTGGGGAAGAGGATGGTGCGCAGCCAGAGGGTGTAGCGCTCCCACGCCGTCCATTCGCGGACACGCCGCTCGGAGAGCGCCACGCGTCGCGCGCCCAGCCCGTGCGCCTCGACCGTCCGCCCCGCGTCCACGGTCTCGGCGAGCGCGGCGGCGACGGCGGCGTACCCGGCGGCCTCCGAACGGTAGGCGCGCGGGGCCCGCCGGTAGTACCAGCGGCAGCCGGTCAGCAGCACCGGGAGCGCCACGAGCACGGCGAGCGCCAGCGGCGGCGCCGTGACCCCGAGCGCGCCGAGCAGCAGCGCCGCCCACACCACGCCGATGGAGAGCTGCGGCACGGCCTCCCGCATGGCGTTCGCCAGCCGGTCGATGTCGGTGGTGATACGGGACAACAGGTCGCCGGTGCCCGCGCGTTCGAGGACGCCGGGCGGCAGCCGTACGGACCGTACGAGGAAGTCCTCGCGCAGGTCCGCCAGCATCTGCTCGCCCAGCATCGCGCCCCGCAGCCGGACGAGGCGCACGAAGAACGTCTGCACGGCCAGCGCCACGGTGAACAGCGCGACCGTGCGTCCCAGCGGGATGTCGTCCGCGCCCTCGGAGAGGTCCTGGATGACGGTGCCCAGCAGGTACGGGCCGACCATGGAGGCGGTCACGCCGATCGCGTTCACCACCATCAGCACGGCGAACGGGCGCCGGTGCCGCCGTACCAGCTCGCGCACGTACGCGCGGACTGTCGCCGGGGAGCCGACCGGCAGCGTGGTGGCGGACTCGGGCGCGGCCGGGTCGTACGCGGGAGGAGCGACGCCGATCATGCGTGAGTGGTCCCTTCGGCGAGTTCGTCGTCGGTCTCGCGGGTGACGACGGCGCGGTAACGCGGGTCCGCGCCGAGTAGTTCGCGGTGGCTGCCGGACGCGGCGACGCGCCCGTCCCGTACGAGGACGACGTGGTCCGCGTGGTCGAGCAGCAGCGGGCTGGAGGTCAGGACGACCGTCGTGCGTCCGGCACGGACGCGGCGCAGCGCGTCCGCGATCCGCGCCTCGGTGTGCGAGTCGACGGCGCTCGTCGGCTCGTCCAGGACCAGTACGGGCGGGTCGGTGACGAGGGAGCGGGCGAGCGCGAGCCGTTGGCGCTGCCCGCCGGAGAGCGACCGGCCGCGTTCGGTGACACGTGCCTCCAGCGGGTCGCCGTCGAGCCCGGGTGTGCCCTGCCGCAGCGCGTCCAGCACGTCGCCGCACTGCGCGGCGGCCAGCGCCTCGTGCGCCGGGACGCGGCCGGACGCGGGCACGTCGAGCAGTTCCCGGAGGGTGCCGGAGAGCAGGACCGGGTCCTTGTCCTGGACGAGGACGGCCGCGCGCGCCCGCGCCAGCGTGACATCGTCCAGCGGGACGCCGCCCAACAGGACGGACGGCGGGGCGGGTCGGGCCGTATCCGGGGCGTCGGTGCCCCCGCGCCCCGCGCGGCCCGTGCCGGCGCCGGAGCCCCGTACGACCGCCGCGCCATCACCGCCCCCGCCACCGTTCCCGCCACCACCGTCCCCGTCTCCGCTGCTCTCGCCGTCCTCGACACCCGCGTCGTGCCCGCCGAGTCGGGCCGCCAGCCGCCCCGCCTCGTCCGGGTCGCCGCACACCACCGCGGTCAGCCGCCCCGCCGGGGCCAGCAGTCCCGCGACGGGGTCGTGCAGGTCACCCGCCACCGGGTCGACGAGTGCGGCGCCCCTGTCGCCGCGCCCCTCCACGGCTCGGCGCAGCCCCAGCACCCGGGCGGCTCGGGCGGCCGAGGGCCGGGAGAACGAGTACGCCATCGCGAACTCCTGCACCAGCCGCAGCGGGAACAGCAGGAAGGTCACCGCGCCGTACACGGTGGTCAGTTCACCGACCGAGATGCGCCCGTCCATCGCCAGCCCGGTGCCGTGCCACACCACCGCGATCAGCAGCAGCCCCGGCAGCGCCACCTGCACGGCCTCGATCAACGCCCACATCCGGGCCGTACGCACCGCCGCCCGCCGTACCTCCTGCGACGCGCCGCGGTACCGCTCCAGGAACAGCTCCTCGCCGCCGATGCCCCGCAGCACCCGCAGCCCGGCCACCGTGTCCGCCGCCAGCTCCGTCGCGCGCCCCGCCTTCTCCCGCTGGAGGTCGGCGCGACGCGTGGCACGCGGCAGCATCGGGAGCACCACCGCGATCAGCAGGAGCAGTCCGGCGGCGACCAGAAGGCCCAACTCGGGTTCGTACGCGATCAGGCCCGCGCACACGCAGAGCGCGACCAGCACCCCCGCGCTGAACCGGGACACCGACTCGACGCACCAGCCGATCTTCTCGATGTCGCCGGTGGAGACCGCGACGACCTCGCCTGCGGCGACCCGTTGGGTGAGGGTGGCGCCCAGTGCGGACGTACGGCGGGCCAGCAGCTGCTGTACGCGGGCGGCGGCGGTGATCCAGTTGCTGACGGCAGTACGGTGCAGCATGGTGTCGCCCACCGTGGCGCCGACGCCGATCAGCGCGAGCAGCGTGGCCGCCAGCGCGAGCCGTTCGCCGGAGCGGTCCACGACGGCCTGCACGGCCAGCCCGACGGCCACGGGGATGCTCGCCACCGACGCCATGTGCAGCGTGCCCCACGCCAGCGACTTCGCCTGGCCGCGCAGTTGGCGTCGGCCGAGCCAGAGCAGCAGGCGCGGGCCGGAACGTACGTCGGGGACGCCCGGGTCGGCATACGGAAGATCGCGAATCAGCATGACGTCCCGGTGCGTGTCGGCGGGGTGGGGGATGAGGGGCCAGCTTGTCCAGCGCGGGCACCGGATATCAACCAGTTTTCCCCGGCCCGTCGTCACGCCGCGCGGGGTGCGACGATGAGGGAATGGAGACAACGGGTGTGGGGCGGGCGCGCGGCAGGACGACGGCGACCCTTGCGGTGGCGACGGTGGCGGTGGCCGCGCTGCTCGGCGGTTGCGGCGACGACGGCGGGGACGACGGGGGAGGCGGGAAGGCGGCCGCGGAGTCGGGCGGTTCCGCGAAGAAGGGGTCCGCCGAGAAGGCCGATCCGACGCGCCTTCCCGGTGTCGGTGACCGGCTCCACGCGAAGATCCCGGCCCGCTCCGAGCAGGTCGTCGCGGTCCACGGTGAGGGCGCGGACTCGGCCGACGCCACCGTGGAGCTGTACACGAAGGAGGGCGGGCGCTGGTCCCGTGACAAGAGCTGGCCCGCGCACAACGGCAAGCGTGGTTGGACGCCCCGGCACCACGAGGGCGACAAGCGCAGCCCCGTGGGCGTCTTCGGCCTGTCCGACGCGGGCGGCGTACTGCCCGACCCGGGCGCGAAGCTGCCGTACACGCACACCGCGGCCTTCACCCCGCCCTCGTACTGGGCCAAGTCCACCCGGCACGACTTCGACCGCGTCATCGCCATCGACTACAACCGGGTCGAAGGCACCTCGCCGCTCGACCCGACCCGGCCGGAGGGCCAGTCCAGGGGCGGCAGCATCTGGCTGCACATGGACCACGGCAGCGGTACGTCGGGCTGCGTCAGCCTGTCCCGTTCGGGGATGGAGTACCTGCTGCGCACGCTCGACCCGGAGCGGCACCCCGTCGTGGTCATGGGGGACAAGGCGTCGCTGGCGAAGTGAGCCGACCGGGCCGGGGCGGCGGTGTACCGGCCCGGACCGGGGCGCAATACCTTGCAGCAAGAACGCGGAAATCCTTGCGCAGCGTCTTGACGTGTGCACGGTGCGGCGGCAGGCTCGCCGCACTACCCCCACGGTGGCCTGGCGCGTGGCTGCCTTCGGGGCACCCCCGTGCCCCCACGTCGAAGGAGCCGCAGGATGAGACAACGTCTGTTCGGTGGAGTGCTGGCGGGAGTGCTCGCCACGGGCGGGCTGTACGCCGTCGGGCCGTGGCAGTCCCAGGCGGCGCCGCCCGGGGAGAAGACCGTCACCGCGACGCTGTTCGAGACACCGTTCGCCACCGTCGGCAAGGCGTGCGCAGACACGCTCGGCCCGGCCGGTTACGGCTACGTCGAGGTGTCACCCGCCAGCGAGCACATCGCCGGGGACCAGTGGTGGACCTCGTACCAGCCCGTCAGTTACGAGATCGCGGGCCGACTCGGGGACGCCGACGCGTTCCGGAGCATGGCCGACGCCTGCCACGACGCCGGGGTGAAGGTGATCGCGGACGCCGTCGTCAACCACATGTCCGCGGGCTCCGGCACCGGGACCGGCGGCACGCAGTACGCGAAGTACGACTACCCCGGGCTCTACCAGGACGGCGACTTCCACGGCTGCCGCAGGGACATCGCCGACTACACCAACCGCGACGAGGTCCAGACCTGCGAACTCGTCGGGTTGGCGGACCTCGACACCGGCAGCGACGTCGTCCGTACGAAGATCGCCGCGTACCTCGACAGCCTGCGCGAGCTGGGCGCCGACGGCTTCCGCGTCGACGGTGCCAAGCACATGTCCGCCACCGACCTGGAGGCCGTCAAGGGGAAGATGGCCGACCCCGGCTTCTGGGTCTCCGAGGTCATCCACGGCGAGGGCGAACCGGTCCAGCCGGACGAGTACACCGGGATCGGCGACGTCGACGAGTTCCGCTACGGCACCCACCTCAAGAGCGCCTTCCAGAGCGGCGACCTGACCGGCCTCGGCGGCATCGGGGACGGCAAGCTGGACAGTGCCGCCGCCCGCACCTTCGTGGACAACTGGGACACCGAGCGGAACGGTTCGACGCTCACGTACAAGGACGGCGAACTGCACGCGCTCGCCAGCACCTTCATGCTCGCCCACCCGTACGGCTCGCCCAACGTCTTCTCCGGCTACGAGTGGACCGACAAGGACGCGGGCCCGCCCGGTGGCGGCGAGGGCTGGACCGGGATGCACGCGCGGCCGGGCATCACCGGCATGGTCGGCTTCCGGAACGCGGTCGGCGACGCCGAGTTGACGGACTGGTGGGCCGAGGGCGGCGCGCTCGCCTTCAGCCGGGGCGACCGCGGCTTCGTCGCCCTCAACGCGGGCGACGGGGAACTCCGGCGTACGTTCACCACCTCGCTGCCCAGCGGCACGTACTGCAACGTCGCCAAGGCCGCGCCCGGCGACTGCGGGGGCGACACCGTGACCGTCGCGGACGACGGGACGGTCGAGGCCGCGGTGCCCGCCAAGGGCGCCCTCGCGCTGCACGTGGACGCGCGGGAGTAGCGGAGACGGTTCGTGTGGGCCCCGGCCCTCCGTACGGTGGTTCGCCGTGCGGGGTGCCGGGGCCTCCGTCGTGTCCGGTCGCCCCCGGGTGCGATGTGCGGCCCACGTGCGCGGGAGGAGTGCCGGGAGGGGCCGTCAGCGGTGACCGGCGCCCTCGGCGCCGAGCAGCGCCAGCAGGGCGCTGAGCTGCGTCCGCTGCTCCGGCGAGAGCGGCGCGAGGATGCCCTCCGCCGCCGAACGCCGCGCCCTGCGCAGCTCCTTGAGCGCCGCCACCCCGTCCTCCGTCACCTCCAGCCGTACGACCCGGCGTGAGGCGGGGTCCGGTACGCGGCGCACCAGGTGCCGTTCCTCCAGGGCGTCGACGAGGGTGGTCACCGCGCGGGGTACCACGCCGAGCCGTTCCGCGACGTCCGCCATGCGCGGCGGCCCGTCGCTGCGCGCGACCGTGCGCAGCAGCCGCGACTGCGCGGGCGTGACGCCCAGCGGTGCGAGGTCGCGCTTGTACGCGTGCTGGAGCCGCCGGGTCAGTCCGAGCAACTGGTCGGCCAGGTCACCGGCGCTCGCGCCCGTCGCGTCCGCGGCCTCCGTCCGCGCGCGCAGCGGTCCCCCCGGTGTCGACCGCGGCGGGGACGGGTCGGCGGACGGCGGCGCGGAGCGGGCAGGCGGACGCGGGTTCGAATGCGGGGGCATGGGGCGCAGCGTAGCAGGACGAAACTCACTATGAGCTTAGGTAACAATGAACTATGCTCGCCGTCGTGCCCGGTGACCGCACCCTCCGCGGAGTCACCCGTACGCACACCGCACGTCCCATCCACCACACCGAGGAGCCCATTGCCCAGCCCCGACCCCGGACCCGTACCGCAGCCGTCCCCTCACCCGACCGAGCAACCCCCGTCGACCCCGACCACCCCACCCGCCCACATCCGCCGCATCCTGCGCCTCTTCCGCCCCTACCGCGCGCGCCTCGCCCTCGTCGGCCTGCTCGTCTGCGCGTCATCGCTCGTCTCCGTCGCCTCGCCGTTCCTGCTGCGCGAGATCCTCGACGTCGCGATCCCCGAACAGCGCACCGGGCTGCTCACGCTGCTCGCCCTCGGCATGATCCTCACCGCGGTCGTCACCAGTGTCTTCAGCGTCCTCCAGACGCTCATCAGCACCACCGTCGGGCAGCGCGTCATGCACGACCTGCGCACGGAGGTGTACGCGCGGCTCCAGAGCATGCCCCTGGCGTTCTTCACGCGCACCCGCACCGGCGAGGTCCAGTCCCGTATCGCCAACGACATCGGCGGCATGCAGGCCACCGTGACCTCCACCGCCACCTCCCTCGTCTCGAACCTCACCAGCGTCATCGCGACCATCGCAGCGATGCTCGCGCTGGACTGGCGGCTGACGCTGGTGTCCCTGGCGCTGCTGCCCTGCTTCGTCTGGATCAGCCGGAGGGTCGGCAACGAGCGCAAGCGGATCACCACCCAGCGGCAGAAGCAGATGGCGGCCATGTCCGCCGTCGTCATGGAGTCGCTGTCGGTCAGCGGCATCCTGCTCGGCCGCACCATGGGCCGCGCCGACTCCCTCACGCGCGACTTCGCGCAGGAGTCGGAACGCCTCGTGGACCTGGAGGTCCGCTCCAGCATGGCCGGGCGCTGGCGGATGGCGACGATCGGCATGATCATGGCGGCCGTCCCCGCGCTCCTCTACTGGTCCGCGGGTGTCCTCCTCCAGTTCGGCGGCCCGGTCTTCTCCCTCGGCACCCTGGTCGCGTTCGTCACCCTCCAGCAGGGCCTGCTGCGTCCCGCCGTCTCGCTGCTCTCCACGGGCGTCGACATGCAGGCGTCGCTGGCGCTGTTCCAGCGCATCTTCGAGTACCTCGACCTGCGCTCGGACATCGCCGAACCCGCCCGTCCCGTACGTCTCGCCCACGCGCGCGGCGACGTCCGCTTCGAGGACGTGACGTTCGCGTACGACGCCGACGCCCCCGAACCGACCCTGGACCGGATCGACCTGACCGTGCCCGCCGGGAGCAGCCTCGCCGTCGTCGGCCCGACCGGCTCCGGCAAGAGCACGCTGAGCTATCTGGTGCCGCGCCTGTACGACGTCACCTCGGGGCGCGTCACCCTCGACGGGACCGACGTACGCGACCTGGACTTCGCCTCGCTGTCCCGCGCGGTCGGCGTCGTCTCCCAGGAGACGTACCTCTTCCACGCCTCCGTCGCGGACAACCTCCGTTTCGCGAAGCCCGACGCGACCGACGACGAGCTTCGCGCCGCCGCGCGCGCGGCGCAGATCCACGACCACATCGCGGGCCTCCCGGACGGGTACGACACCCTCGTCGGTGAGCGCGGCTACCGCTTCTCCGGCGGTGAGAAGCAGCGCCTCGCCCTCGCCCGCACGATCCTTCGCGACCCGCCGGTGCTCATCCTGGACGAGGCGACGAGCGCGCTCGACACCCGTACCGAACGGGACGTGCAGGACGCCATCGACGCCCTGTCCGCGGGCCGCACCACGCTCACCATCGCGCACCGCCTGTCCACCGTGCGGGACGCCGACCAGATCGTCGTCCTCGACGCCGGGAGCGTCGTCGAACGCGGCACCCACGACGAACTCCTCGCGCTGGACGGCCGCTACGCCGCCCTCGTACGCCGCGACAGCACCGACGCCGTCGCGCCCACCTGACGGTCGGCCCTCCCCGGGCCACCCGAACCGGTCCGCACCATTCCGGTCCGCGCCATCGCGGTCCGTTCAGTCCAGGCCGTACGCGGGCAGCCCGTGCGCGGCGCCTCCCGCCAGCAGCCGCCGCGGCCCGGAGCCGACGCGTACGGCGAGTCGGCAGGGCGTGCCGCCGTCCGGTACGGGCTCCGGTTCGAAGGTGACGTACGCGAACCCGGCGTCCGGACCGCTCGCCCGCGCCAGCCGCTCCAACTCCGCCTCCGCCCGCGCCCACTCCCCGCGCGGCACGTACTGCCGCATGATCGAGTGCCAGACGACCGTCACCGTGCCCGGCTCGAGCGTGATCCCGGCGAGGAACTCGGTGACGCCCAGCCGCTCGACCCGCGCCGGTACCTCCGCGGCCAGCCGGAGCGCGCCCGCCAGCCGCGCCGCGCGCTCCCGCTGGTCGGGCCACAGGTACGCGCGCAACGCCAGCGCGCCGTCCGCCGACAGCGGGTCGACGGGGTGGAGGTCGCACCCGGCGCGTCCGACGACGTCCAGCGCGGGGTGCCGCCGGGCCGCGTCGGCCAGCCACGCCGGTACGGGGCCGCGCCAGGCGTCCACGGGCAGCCGTACGGGCGAGTCCGCCGGGCCCCAGGCGAGGCCCGGCGCCGCCTGGTGGAACCGGTCCGCGCGGAGGTTGAGGCCGCCGCTCGCCCCCAGCTCGAACAGCCGCACCGGGAGCGCCCCAGCGTCCCCCGCCGCGCCGCCCGCCCGTTCCGTCGACAGCCGCGCCACGGCGTACAGCGCGCCGGGCAGCAGCAGGTTCGCGCGCCCGGTCTCGTTCGTCTGCGGCGGGCGCGTCATCCAGTCGCGCACCCACGCGGTCGCGCCGTCGACGGTGCCGCGGAAGGTGTCCCAGACGGCCCGCGACCGGTCCGGTCCGGGCGCGCCGGGCGGGGCGTCCGCGTACAGGGCGGCCAGCTCGGGGGCCCCGCCGGTGAGTGCCAGCGCGTGGACGCCGCCCAGGAGCCGCAACGCGACGGCGTCCGGGCCGGGCGCGTCCTCGTACCCGGCGAGCACCCGCGCGCACACACCCCCGGCACGGACGTCGTGCGCCACGTACGGCAGCAGCGCCGCGTACAGCGGCGAGCCCAACTCGGCGCAGGAGCGGGCTTGCCAGTCGATCGATCGGGCGAGACGTTCGCGGGACATGGCTCCCCCTTCTACGCGGCACGCGCGCGGACGAGCCGCCACCGGTGAGCGGGGAGGCGCTACGCAGCGTGGCACGATGATCGCATGACGGAACTCACCCTTGTACGGGGCGACATCACGGAGCAGGCCGTCGACGCCGTGGTGAACGCCGCCAACTCGTCACTGCTGGGCGGCGGCGGTGTCGACGGCGCGATCCACCGCAGAGGCGGCCCGGAGATCCTCGCCGAGTGCCGTCGGCTGCGCGCGGGCCGCTACGGCGGCGGCCTGCCCACCGGCCACGCCGTGGCCACGACAGCCGGACGGCTCCCCGCGCAATGGGTGATCCACACGGTGGGGCCGGTCTGGGCCGCGGGCGACGACCGCTCGGCCCTCCTCGGGTCCTGCTACGCCGAGTCGCTGCGGGTCGCCGCCGAACTCGGCGCCCGTACGGTCGCGTTCCCCGCCGTCTCCACTGGTGTCTACGGCTGGCCCCTCGACGACGGCGCGCGCGTCGCCGTCCGTACGGTGCGCGAGGGCGTCGACAGTCCCCCCGGACGCTTCGACGAGGTGCGCTTCGTCGTCTTCGGCGAGTCCGCGGAGCGCGCCTTCACCACCGCGCTGGAGACGCTGTTCTGACCCGCGGAACCGACCTGCGCGGCCTCTGCTCCGTACGGGACCGCCCCGCGCGTCGGCCCGTACCGCCTCCCCGCGCGGTCAGGTCCGCAGCTCCAGCGGGTCGTGCTCGGTGAGGAGCTTGTCGACCCGCGCCTGCTCGACGCGGTGGGAGATCTCCTGCGTCTCCTGCCGGTCGCGCACGCACTTGGCGAGGGTGAAGGAGGAGCTGATCAGGAACAGCACGCCGAGCCCGAGGAAGCCGCGCTCCCACGGCCCGAGCGGCAGGTACACGACGCCCACGCCGACAGCGGCGAGGGACACACCGAAGGAGATCGTGGCCTGGGCCTGGAAAGCCGCCGTCGTCGGCCGCTGGATCTGTGTCGTCATGCGCTCATCGTGGCCGCGCGCCGACATGCGGTCATGAGTACGGGTACTCACTCAGCGGTAGAGCAGATGCCTGCGGCGCTTCCGCGTGAACTCCCGTACCTCGCCCGCCCACGCGGCGGCGATCTCGTCCGGCTCCCGGCCGTCGTCGACCATCTCGCGCAGCCGCGGCGAGCCGGACAGCTTGTCGATCCAGAACGGGCGCTCGGTGTCCGCGTCCTCGCGCCAGGCGAAGTCGTCGTAGCGGCGCGCCTCCACCAGCATCGCGACCGCCGTCAGTACCGGGCGGTAGCGCGCCGGGTCCGTGACGAAGACCTGCACGCCCCCGCACGTCTCGCCCTCGTGCTTGCTGAAGGTGGGCACGAAGTAGCCCTCGCGGAACCGCACGCCCGGCAGCCCGCGCGCGTTCAGCCGGTCGCTCAGGTGGTGGTCCAGGTACGGTGCGCCGATCAACTCGAAGGGGCGGGTCGTGCCGCGTCCCTCGGAGAGGTTCGTGCCCTCGAACCAGCCGGTACCGGGGTAGACGACGGCCGTGTCCGCCGTCGGCATGTTCGGTGACGGCGGCACCCACGGCAGCCCCTCGGTCGCGCCCACGTGCGACGGCCGCCAGCCGCGCATCTCCACGACCTCCAGCTCGACCCGGCCGCCGTCGCCCTCGTCGGGCAGCAGCTCGCCGTTGAAGTAGCGGGCCAGCTCACCGACGGTCATCCCGTGCTGCTGGATGATCGGCTTCAGGCCCACCCCGGAGGTGTACCCGTCCGTCATCATCGGGCCGTCCGCGCGGCGGCCCACCGGGTTCGGGCGGTCGAGCACGACGAACCGCGCACCGATGGAGCGGGCGGCGACCATCGCGTGGTACATCGTCCAGATGTACGTGTAGAAGCGGACGCCGACGTCCTGGATGTCGAACACGAGGGTGTCCGCGCCCGCCTTGGTGAACAGCTCCCGCATCTTCGCCGCGTCCGCGCCGTACGCGTCGTACACCGTCAGGCCCGTACGCGGGTCTTCGAACTCCGGCTCCGACTCGCCCGCCTGCGCGCTGCCGCGGAAGCCGTGCTCGGGGCCGAAGACGCCGACGACGTCGAGGTCGTCGCGGGCGGCCATGGAGTCGACGATGTGGCTGGTGTCGCGCAGGACGCCCGTCGGGTTGCTGATCACGCCCGTACGCCGACCGCGCAGCAGGGACCAGCCACGGGCGGCGGACAGCTCGGCGCCGGTGGTCACCCCGCGGGAGTGCGCGGCGGACGCGTCGGGCGCGGCGGCGCGCGCCTGCCCGGAGGTGAGCAGGGGAGTGGTCAGGGCGGCGGTGCCACCGGTGAGGAGTGAGCGGCGGGTAGGCATGCGGGGAAGCTATCCGTGCTCTCCCGGAGCGACAAGGGGCCGCACCCGACGACAAAGGTCCAGAGCAATGTCGTACGGGGGCGGCCCGTCCGTACGCCGCCCCCGTACGTCGCTCCCGTCCTACGCGGTGGTCGCGGTCGCCAGCCCCCGTACGTCCGTGCCCCCGTCCGGGGCGGGCGCCGCGTCCAGCAGCCGCCGTACGTCGCGGGCCGCCGCGCGCCCCGCCCGGTTGGCGCCGATGGTGCTCGCCGACGGCCCGTATCCCACGAGGTGCACCCTCGGGTCGCGGACCGCCCGGGTACCGTCCAGCCGTACGCCGCCGCCCGGTTCGCGCAGCCGGAGCGGCGCGAGGTGTGCGATGACCGGCCGGAAACCGGTGGCCCACAGGAGGGTGTCGGCCGCCGCCGTACGCCCGTCCGCCCACTCCACGCCGTCGGGCGTGACGCGCGCGAACATCGGCAGCCGCTCCAGCAGCCCGCTCGCTCGCGCGTCGCGTACCGCCTCCGACAGCGGCAGGCCCGTCACGGACACGACGCTGCGCGGCGGCAGCCCCACCCGTACGCGCTCCTCGACGCTCGCCACCGCCGCCCGGCCCTCGTACTCGCCGAACGGCCCCTCCCGGAACACCGGCGGTCGCCGCGTCACCCACGTCGTGGCCGCCGCCACCGGGCCGATCTCCAGCAGGTGCTGCACCGCGGACGTACCGCCGCCCACCACGACCACCCGCTTCCCGGTGAACACGTCCGAGTCGGGCCCCGGATAGCGGGACGTGTGCAACTGCCGCCCCCGGAACGTCTCCTGGCCCGGCACGCGCGGCCAGAACGGGCGATCCCAGGTGCCCGTCGCGCTGATCACGGCCCGCGTCGACCACGTCCCCGACCCGGTCTCGACGCGCAGCCGCCCGGGGCCGTCCTCCGGCGCGTCGCGTACGGCCGTCACGTCGACCGGGCGGCGTACGGCCAGGTCGAAGGCGCGCTCGTACGCGGCGAAGTAGCCGCCGACCACCTCGGCGGACGGCCGGGCCGGGTCGGCCCCGGTCAGCTCCATGCCGGGCAGCGCGTGCATGCCGTGCACCCTGCCGTACGTCAGCGTCGGCCACCGGAACTGCCAGGCGCCGCCGGGCGCGGGGGAGTGGTCCAGGACGACGAAGTCGCGGCCGGGCTCCATGCCGAGGCGGCGCAGGTGGTACGCGCTGGACAGGCCCGCCTGCCCGGCGCCGACGACCACCGCGTCCACGAACGTCATGTCCTCGTCCGTACGGGTGCCTTTCATGTCTCTGCCAACCACCGGAACCGCCCACGGCTTCCCGCGGAACGTCCCCCCCGGCGGACGTCGTTTCGGTCATCCGCCCACCGTCCGACGACACGTGCGGAGGGGCGGCACGGCAGGATGGGGCCATGACCGACGCACTGCGGACCCACGTCCTCGACCTCACCACCGGTGCGGACGAGACCGTCACCGACCTGACGCGCGACTGCGCGAAGTTCCTCGACCGGGTCGCGCGCGGCCGCGACGGGCTGCTCAACGTCTTCGTGCCGCACGCCACCGCGGGCGTCGCCGTCCTGGAGACCGGCGCGGGCGGCGACGACGACCTGCTCGCCGCCCTCCGCGACCTGCTGCCCGCCGACGACCGCTGGCGGCACCGGCACGGCAGCCCCGGCCACGGCCGCGACCACGTGCTGCCCGCGCTCGTACCGCCGCACGCCACCCTGCCGGTGCTCGCCGGGCGCCTGGAACTGGGCACCTGGCAGTCCGTCTGCCTCGTCGACACCAACCGCGACAACCCCCGACGGCAGGTGCGCCTCAGCTTCCTGGGCTGAGGGGCCGCCCGGAGGCGCGCGGGGCGTGACCGGAACCGTACGGTCCGGGAGGTGAGCCCGGCGGGTTGCCGGGTAGGCGGCAGGTCCCGGAACACCGGGCCCCCACGGGGACGAGCCCCGTACGGGAGCGAGTGGAGGAGCGGCAGTTGACTACCCGCGAGAAGAGAGGGTCCGACGCGGTGCGGTGGATTCCGCACGCCCGCCGCGTCGGCGCCTGGGACCACGGCCTGTTCGACCGTGTGGCCGCGCGCCACTGGCCGGGCGGCGACCGGGTGCTGCCCAGCCTGAGCCGCGCGGCCAACCACGGCGTGCTGTGGTTCGCCGCCGCCGCGGGGATGGCGGCGGTCGGCACGCCCCGGGGGCGGCGGGCCGCCGTACGCGGCGTCGCGTCGCTCGCGGTCGCCTCCGGCACCGTCAACACCCTCGGCAAGGGCGCCGTACGGCGTGCCCGCCCGCTCGTCGACACCGTGCCGGTGATACGCCGCCTGAGCCGCCAGCCGGTCACCACGTCCTTCCCGTCCGGGCACGCCGCGTCGGCCGCGGCGTTCGCCACGGGGGTGGCGCTGGAGTCGCCGCGCTGGGGCGCGGTGGTCGCGCCGGTGGCGGCGGCGGTGGCGTTCTCCCGCGTCTACACCGGCGTGCACTACCCCAGCGACGTGCTCGCGGGCGCGCTCCTCGGCGTGGGCGCGGCGTACGCCGTGCGCGGCGTCTCGCCCACGCGCGCCCAACTGCCCGCCCCGGCGCGTCCCGTGGCGGACGCGCCCCCGCTGCGCGACGGCGCGGGGCTGGTGCTGGTCGCGAACGTCTCCGCCGGGCAGCGCACGGCGGACCCGGCGTCCGACGGGGACGGCAACGGCGATGCGGACGGGGCGCCGGAGGGGGCGGACCGGATGGTCACGGACGGCGGCGCGGCCGGGCCCCGTACGGCCGACGGCGACCGTACGGCGACCGGGGGCGGCGCCGTCGCTGCGGGTGACGCCGTCGCCGCGAACGCCGCGCTGTCGACGGTCCGTTCGGCCCTCCCCGAGGCCGAGATCGTCGTCTGCGACCCGGCGTCCGGCTCCGTCACCGACGCCATGGAGAAGGCGGCGGCCCGCGCGTCGGATCAGAGCGGCGCGCTCGGCGTACTCGGCGGCGACGGCACCATCAACGCCGCCGCCACCGCCGCCCTGAGGTACGGGGTGCCGCTCGCGGTGCTGCCCGGCGGCACCCGCAACCACTTCGCCTACGACCTCGGCATCGAGACCGTCGCGGACGCCTGCCGCGCCGTGGCCGCGGGGGAGGCGGCGGGCGTCGACGTCGCCCGTTTCACGCCGGGGCCGGGGCGGGCGGAGGGGGACGGTGACGGCGGCGCTTCCGGCTACTTCCTCAACACGTTCAGCCTCGGCTCGTACCCCGAACTCGTACGCATCCGCGAACGTTGGGCCCCACGCATCGGTGCCTGGCCCGCCGGTGTCGTCGCCGGTGTGCACGTGCTGCGCACCTCGGGGCAGGTGGAGGCCGGACTGGGCGGCAGGCAGCGGCTGTTGTGGCAGCTGTTCGTCGGGAACTGCGCGTACAAGGGCATCGGCCTGGCGCCCGTACGACGCCGGGACCTGGCGGACGGGCTGCTCGACGTACGGGTGGTGCGCGGCGGCCGGTGGGCCCGCGCCCGACTGTTCGCGGCGGCGCTCACCAGTGTCGTTAACCGTTCGCCGTTGCACAGCACCGCACGACTTCGGCGGCTGCGGATCAACGACATCCCCTCCGGCACGCTGCTCGCGTACGACGGGGAGGTCGCGGAGGCACCCGCCGAACTGCTCGTCGACAAGCTCCACGAGGCCCTGACGGTCTACCGGCCGCTGCCCGCCTGACGCACCCAGTCGTACGCCCGCCCCGGGTCGAACTCCACCTGCCCGCCCGGGAAGACCAGCCCCGCGGAGGCGAACGCCGCGTCCCCGGCCGCGCCGTGCGCGTACGGCACCGCGACGCATCGCATCCCCGCCCGGCGCGCCGCCTCCACGCCGGGCGGCGCGTCCTCCACCACCACGCAGTCCGCGGGCGCGGCGCCCACCAGGCGGGCCGCCTCCAGGAACACGTCCGGCGCCGGTTTCCCCCGCCCGACGTCCTCCGCCGAGACGCGCACCGGCAGCAGCCGGTCGAGCGCGGTGTCCGACAGCACGGCGTCGATGGCCGTACGGGACGAACCCGACGCGACCGCCAGCGGATGGCCGCCCGCGTGCAGCCGTTCCACCAGCTGCTGCATCGGGGCGTAGACCTGGGCGGAGGAGCGGGCCAACGCCAGGTAGGCGGTGTTCTTCTCCGCCAGCAACGCGTCCACCGGGGCGGAGATCCCGTACCGCGCGCGCAGGGTCTCCACCGTCTCCCGGGTGCCGATGCCGATGAAGCGCTCGTGCTCCTCCCAGGTGAAGCCCGGTACGCCGTGCGCGGCCAGGACGGTGTGTGCCGCCGCGAAGTAGTGCGGCTCGCTGTCGACGAGGGTGCCGTCCAGGTCGAAGATCACCGGGACGGGGAGGGATGGGCTCATGGCGCCAGCTTGCCAACTATCCGGCGCGGTGGGCCGACAGGGGCTACCCGAACGAGTTCTGCCGGTCCTCACCCGTTGTCCACCAGACCCCGAGCCGCTGCCGCGTCAGCCGCCAACCGCCGTTGTTCTGGCCCCCGTCCGCGGCGCCGTCGTCGCGGCGGAACTCCCAGTCGTACGGGCCGCCCATCGCGTACGGCGCCGTGTCGAGCCCGGGAGCGGTGACGGCGACGAACCACATGTAGCCGGTGCCCGTCGCCCGTCCGTGTTCGGCGTCCACGTCGAAGTCCAGGTTGAGGAGATGGTGCTGCATGCTCGGGTACGCCGACTCCGCCTCCTCCACCCTGGCCCGGATCGCGTCCCTGCCGCGCACCTCCTCCCACGGTCCGAACTCCAGCACCGCGTCCTCGGCCCAGCAGCCGATCCACGTACCCCAGTCCCTGCGGTCCAGCGCCCACCAACCGCGGTGCAGCAGGGAGCGCAGCGCCTCCCGGTCCTCCAGCAGCCGGAGCCTGCGCTCCAGGGCGCAGTGTCCGGGCCGTGCGGCCGGTGTGTCCTGTCCGGTCGTGGTGCGGGGCATGTCGGGTCCTTCCCAGGGGAGTGTCGAGGGGCGCGGCGGGCGTACGCGGTGACGCGTACGCCCCGCCGGGCACCCATGCTCCGGCGGGGGACGGGGGAGTGGCCAGGGCGGGACGTTCCTGGGGGCGGCGCACCCGGGCGGGCGGGCGGCGCGGGCACTCGCCGACGGCCCTACCGCGCGCGAGCCGGGGCGGGAGCGTCCGGCGCCGTCAGGTGTCCGGCGTCTCCTCGGGCACCGTCGTCGCCAGGGCGCGCAGGCCGTCGCGCAGCACGTCCTCACCGATCCCCCCGAAGAGCGCCTGCTGCACGATGAAGCCCTGGGCGAGGGACATCAGGGTGCGTACGACGTGCTCGGTGGGGACGTCGGTACGCAGGCGCCCGGCCCGCTGGTACGCGTGGACCAGGGCGTTCCACACGAGGCGCATGTCCTCGTAGCCGTCGTCGAGGGCCATGGCCAGCCGCTCGTCCCGCAGGGTCTCGCCCCAGACCTGGAGTATCAGCCCGGCGAACGTGCCGATGTCGGTGCCCGCCCGCCGCGCCTGCTCCGTCAGCGCGTGGGTGAGCACGCCGCTGACGACGTCCTCGAACGGGCGGGCGGGCGCCTCGCGGGCGGCGTCCCGGAAGCTCTCCCGCATGTACGTGAACGCCTCGGCGGCCACCGCCTTGATCAGCTCGTCCTTGCTGCGGAAGTAGCGGTAGACCGCTCCGGACGACAGCTCGGTCTCCTGGAACACGTCCTGCATGGAGGTGGCGTGGAAGCCGTTGCGGGCGAAGCAGCGCCGCGCGCCGTCGATGATCTGCTGCCGTCGGGCGTCGAGGTGTGCCTGGGAAACGCGTGCCATGCGTCTCAGGCTAAAACGAACGTTCTTTCTTGAAAAGTGGCCCTCAGGGGTTCACAGTGAACTCGTAAAACGAACGATCCTTCTACGAGCAGGGGTTTCCATGTCACAGGTCCGCAGCATGATCGTGGTCGTCCTCGTGGTGCCGGCCGTGATCGCGTTCTCCCTGTGGGCGTTCCTCTGGCCCAGCGCCCGCCTCGCCCCACGGGACCTGCCCCTGGGAGTCGCCGGGGCCACCGCGGCCGTCGCACCGGTCAAGGCCCAACTGGAGAAGCGCGAGGGCGCGTTCGAGGTGCACGGCTACCCCGACGCGGCCGCCGCGCGCACGGCCATCAAGGAGCGGGAGGTGTACGGCGCCGTCGTCGTCACCGACCGGGGCCCCCGCCTCCTCGTCGCCTCCGCGGCCGCCCCGACCGTCGCGCAGCTGCTCACCGAGTCCCTCGGCGAGCGCGACGGACGTACGGTGCCCACCGAGGACGTCGTCCCCCTCCCGGAGAACGACCCGCGCGGCACGGCGCTCAACTCCAGCGCCCTGCCCATGGCGTTGGCGGGCATCGCCATGGGCGCCGCCGTCAGCACCCTCGGCCTGCGCGGTCTCCGGGCCCTGGTGACCGTACTGGCGGCCGCCACCGTCATCGGACTCGTCGCCGCGGCCGTCACGGACAGCTGGCTCGGCGCCCTCGCCGGCGACTGGTGGGCCGAGGCGGGCGCCTTCGCGCTGGCCGCCCTCGCGGGCGGTGCCACGGTCGCGGGCTTCGCCGCACTGCTCGGCCCGGCCGGGATCGGGCTCGGCGCGCTGGTCATCATGCTGCTCGGCAACCCCTTCTCCGGCGTCACCAGCGCGCCCCAGCTGCTGCCCGAACCGGTCGGCACGCTCGGCCAGTTGCTCCCGCCCGGCGCGGGCGGCAGCCTGCTGCGCTCCGTGGCGTACTTCGACGGGCACGGCGTCGCCGGTCCCCTCGCCACCCTCGGTGTCTGGACCGTGCTCGGGCTCGCGCTGGTCCTCCTGGGCCCCGTACTCCGTGCCCGCCGTACGGCCGACGCCTCCGCCGCCGCCGGGGCACCCGCGTAGGAGGCGCCCGCCGCACCCCGGTGACCTGCCGCTAAGGTGCCCATGCCGGGGCGCGCCGGGCCGGGGCGCCGTACAGCTTGGAGGCCGGAATGACGTCGTCGCCCGTACACCCTCTCGACCTGCTCGCCGTCGACGGACTGCTGACCGACGAGGAACGCGAGATCCGCAGCACCGTACGGACCTTCGGAGCGCGCGAGCTGCGGCCCCACGTGGCCGACTGGTTCGAGGAGGGCGAGATCCCCGCCCGCGAACTGGCCCGCCGCCTCGGCGAGCTCGGCGTCCTGGGCATGCACCTGGAGGGGTACGGCTGCGCGGGCACCAACACCGTCGCGTACGGCCTCGCCTGCCACGAACTGGAGGCCGTCGACTCCGGGCTGCGCAGCCTGGTGTCGGTGCAGGGCTCGCTCGCCATGTACGCGATCTGGAAGTACGGCACGGAGGAGCAGAAGCAGCAGTGGCTGCCTGGGATGGCGGCGGGTGAGAAGATCGGCTGCTTCGGCCTCACCGAACCCGACGCGGGCTCCGACCCGGCCTCGATGCGCACCCACGCCCGTCGCGACGGCGCCGACTGGGTGCTGAACGGCACCAAGATGTGGATCACGAACGGCTCCGTGGCGGACGTCGCCGTCGTCTGGGCCCGCGCGGACGACGGCATCCGCGGCTTCCTCGTCCCGGCGGGCACCCCCGGCTTCAGCGCCCCCGCCATCAAGAAGAAGCTGTCCCTGCGCGCGAGCGTGACCGCCGAACTGGTCCTGGAGGACGTACGGTTGCCCGCCGACGCCGTGCTGCCCCACGTACGCGGCCTCTCCGGGCCCCTCGGCTGCCTCACCGAGGCGCGCTTCGGCATCATCTTCGGCGCGCTCGGTGCCGCCCGCGACTGCCTGGAGACGGCGCTGTCGTACGCGGCAGAGCGCACCGTCTTCGACCGCTCCCTCGCCTCGTACCAGCTCACCCAGCAGAAACTGGCCGACATGGCCGTGGAGCTGGGCAAGGGCATGCTGCTCGCCGTGCACCTCGGGCGGCTCAAGGACTCGGGAAAGCTGACACCCGAGCAGATCAGCGTGGGCAAGCTGAACAACGTGCGCGAGGCCATCGCCATCGCCCGCGAGTGCCGCACCATCCTCGGCGCCAACGGCATCACGCTGGAGTACCCGGTGCTGCGCCACGCCAACAACCTGGAGTCGGTGCTGACCTACGAGGGCACCAGCGAGGTGCACACCCTCGTCATCGGCAAGGCGCTGACGGGCGAGGCCGCCTTCCGCTGAGGCCGCCCACCATCCCGGTCACGCAGGTGTACGAGGGGCCCGCGCCGACGGTCGCGGGCCCCTCCCGTCGGTGCGGCACCGGGCCCTGACCTGCCCGCACCGGCTGCTACGGTCCTCCCGATCATCGTCACCGACGGAAGGCCCAGCAGTGACCACCGACAGCCCGGCGGGGTCCTCCGCGCCGTCCTCGCCGGCGGACCGCGCCTACATCGGCTCGTTCACCTCGGCCGGAGGCCGCGGCGTCACCACGGCCGTCGTCGCACCCGACGGCGGGCTCCACCCCATGCACCACACGGACCGGGCGCTGCCCGACCCCTCGTACCTCGCGATCCGCCCCGGTCTGCTCTACGCCGTCTGCGAGACCGAGTCCGGTACGGCCGCGGCGCTGTCACTGGCCGACCGCGACCGCCCGGAGCCGCTGGGCGAACCGGTGCCCGTACGGGGCGCCGGGCCGACGCATCTGGTGCTCGCGGGCGGCCGGTTGTTCACCGCCAACTACACCTCCGGCAGCGTCAGCGCGCTGCCCCTGCGCGCGGACGGCACCCTCGGCGGCCAGCCCTCCGTACACCCGCACCGGGGCTCCGGACCCGACACGGGACGGCAGCGCGGACCGCACGCGCACGCGGTGGTGCCCGCGCCCTCCGGACGCTGGCTGCTCGCGGCGGACCTCGGTACGGACTCCGTGTGGATCTACGACCTCGAAACGGACGCGGACGCGGGCGGTGGCGCCGTGCGACCGTACGGCGAGGTACGGCTGCGGCCGGGCAGCGGGCCGCGCCAGATCGCGTTCCACCCCGGAGGGCGCCACGCGTACGTGACCTGCGAACTCGACGCCACCGTCACCGTCTGCCATTGGGACGACGCGGCGGGAACGCTGGTACCCGTCGCCGAGACGCCGCTCGTAGGTCCGGAGGCGACCGGCGAGAGCTACCCGTCCGAGCTGGTGGTGCGGGCCGACGGGCGCTTCGCCTGGGCCGCCGTACGCGGCCAGGACCACATCGCCGTACTGGCGCTCGGCGGGGACGGGGGCACAGCGGAACTCGTCGACACCGTCCCCTGCGGCGGGCACTGGCCCCGGGGTCTGGCACTGCACCCCTCGGAGCGGTGGCTGTACGCGGCCAACGAGCGTTCCGGGGACGTCACCTGGTTCGTGCCCGACGCCCGTACGGGGACACCGCGCCGGGCCGGATCGGTGGAGGCGCCCGCCGCCTCGTGCGTGGTCTTCGGCTGACGTCGGCGCCCCCGGCAGCTCTCGACGCGCACCCGCCCGGTGCTCCTCCGTACCGGGCGGGCGTGTCCCGAGAACTGCGTATCCGGTGCGCGTCAGCGCATCGGCATGCCCATGCCCTGCGGCTGCTGCGGCAGCCCGAGCTTCGCGGCGTACGCGGAAGCGACGAGCTTGCCCAGCGACGGGTAGGCGCCCAGCGGCTCGGCCGTCGGGCACTCCGCCTCCTCCGCCGCCGCGGCGAGCAGGCCCTCAGGGACCTCGGGGCCGATCAGGCAGGGCGCGACGGCCAGCTGCTGCGAACCGGACTCCCGCAGCTGACCGGCGATCCGCGCCACCGCGCCGTCGTCGTCCAGCCCCGCGGCCAGCACCGGGACCGCGAGCCGGGCCGCGAGCAGCATCCCCGTGATGCCCGCTGCCTGCACGGCCTCCTCGCCACCGATGGTGGCCAGGATGATGCCGTCCGCCGCCGTTGCGACCGTGAACAGGCGCGCCCGGTCGGCGCGTGCGAGACCCGCCTCCGAGAGCTTCACGTGGACGGCCTCCGCGAGGAGCGGGTGCGGGCCGAGCACGTCGGTCAGCTCCGAGCCGGAGCCGCTGCTGAGCACCGCCTGCCGTATCTGCCGCATCTGGCTCGCGTCCGGACCCGCCAGCAGCGGCACCACGACGGCGGCGGGCGCCTCGGGGCCACCCTCGGCGGACGACTCCTCCCCCTGCTCTTCCGCCGTGGCGCGCTCCTCCGCGGCCTGCGTGAGAACCGCGTCGAGTGCGGGGAACTCCTCGCCGCCGCCGTCCACGTAGCCCACCCGGGCGTCCAGACCGGGCAGCTCGGAGCGCGCGATGCTCACGATCTCGGAGGCCAGGCCCCGCGTCGCCGTGGACGGCTCGCCGGGGACGGCGAGCACCAGAGCCGGGGCGTTCTCCGGCGCCACCACGGGCTCAGGCCGGCGGTGCCGTCCGGACTGGCGAGGGCGCGGCATTCGTACGGGCAGGCCGTTGTCCGGCCCAGTGGGGGAGCTCATGTCGCCGCATGTTAATGCCTTGGTGGTACCGACTGTCGAGGCGGGGGAGGACGGTCCGGTTATGCACCTTTTGTGGCGCGTGTCGTCGTGCACTCCAAGGGGTGTGCCCTCAGCTGACGGTGAGCAGCGGCGAGCCTGTGGGCAGCCGCAACGCGTTCACGCTCAAACGGGTCGCGACCAGCAGCGCTCCGTCCAGCGGGTCGCCCGCGGCGGTCACCGCGCGCGCGTGCGGGAGGCGTACGGCGAGCTGCTCCCGTACCGGTTCCAGCAGGGCCGTGCCGGAGCGGAACAGCCCGCCCGTGAGCGCCACCCGCGGGTGCGCGTCCGACACCGCCCCGGCGCCGTCCGGTCCCGTGTCCTCAGCCCCGGCGCGGTCCGTCGTCGCGTCGTTCGCCGTGGGGTCCGCCGTGGGTTCCGTCGTCGTGCGGTCCGGGCGCGCGTCCTCCGCGGGCGGGCACACGGCGGCGGCGGTGGCGGCGATCTCCTCGGCCGCCCGGCGGACGATCCCCGCCGCGACCGGGTCGACGCCCCCACCGTCCACACCGGACGCGCAGCGCAGTACCTCCGGCGCGAACGACGCCAGCACCGCGGGGCGATCCGTACGCGGATACAGCACTGCGGGCAGGCCGTCGACACGGCAGTCGAACAGCAGCTCCGCGCGCTTCCGCAACGCGGCCGAGCCGCCCGCCCGGCCGTCGAACGCCCGGAGCGCGGCGTCCAGACCCGCCTGCCCGATCCAGGCACCGCCACCGCGGTCACCGAGGAGGTGCCCCCAGCCGTCCGCCCGCCGCCAGCCGCGAAGGTCCGTTCCGAGCGCGATCATTCCCGTGCCCGCCGCCACCACCGCTCCGGGCTCCTCGCCGAGGGCCCCCGCGTACGCGGTCACCGCGTCGGCGGCCAGCGCCAGTCGGCACACGCCGAGCGCCTCGGCCAGGGCCGCGGGCAGGGTCGCGCGCAACCCCGCGCCGAGCGTCGCCATACCGGCCGCGCCCACGCAGACCGTGTCGACGCGTCCACCGCCCGCCTCCGCCAGCAGGGAACGGGCGGCGGGCAGCAACTGCTCCAGCAGGTGCGTGGCGTCGATCCCGGCCGCGCCCGTACGCACGGGCTCGGCCGACACCGTACGGCCCACCGCTCCCGGCACCCCCTGCGCGCCTGCGGCGGATGTGGCGGCCGACGTCTCCGTACCCGCGGGGGCGAGTGCCGTACGCAGGCCGGAGCCGCCCGAGTCGACTCCGAGCACCCAGCGCGCGGTCACGGCAGGCGCCAGTCCACGGGGGGCGCGTCCTGCTGGGCCAGCAGGTCGTTGACGCGGCTGAACGGGCGGGAGCCGAAGAAACCGCGGTCGGCCGACATGGGCGACGGATGCGAGGACTCGACGGCGGGGAGGCCGCCGAGGAGGGGCCGCAGATTGCGGGCGTCCCGGCCCCACAGCACCGACACCAGCGGTCGGCCGCGGGCGACCAGCGCCCGGATGGCCTGCTCCGTGACCTCTTCCCAGCCCTTGCCGCGGTGGGCGGCGGGCTTGCGGGGCGCGGTCGTCAGCGCCCTGTTGAGGAGGAGGACGCCCTGCTCCGTCCACGGGGTGAGGTCCCCGTTGGACGGGCGGGGGAGACCCAGGTCGCTGTGCAGCTCCCGGAAGATGTTCTCCAGGCTGCCCGGCAGGGGGCTGACCTCGGGCGCCACCGAGAAGCTGAGCCCCACCGCGTGACCGGGCGTCGGATACGGGTCCTGCCCGACGACGAGCACACGCACCTCGTCGAACGGCTGCTGGAAGGCCCGCAGGACATTCGCCCCCGCCGGGAGGTACGTCCTGCCCGCGGCGATCTCCGCGCGCAGGAAGTCACCCATGGCGGCGACCCGTTCGGCCACCGGTTCCAGCGCCTTCGCCCAGCCCGGTTCAACGATCTCATTCAACGCTCGTGCAGCCACGAGCGGTCACTCTAGTGCGTCGAGGGTGGTGCCCCGGCCAATTCGGTCACTCTTCCCGGCCTCCTGTAACCGCCTGCCCCGTACGGGAGTTCACGCCCGGGCACGTCGAGGGGGCACGCCGGTCAGGCGATCACCGCCGCCCGCACGCACAGCACGTCGGGCAGGTGCCCGGCCAACTGCTGCCAGCTGTCGCCGTCGTCGGCGCTGGCGAAGACCTCGCCGTTGCGGTTCCCGAAGTAGACGCCCGCGGGGTCGGCGTCGTCCACGCACATCGCGTCGCGCAGCACCGGGCCGTAGTGCGCGGACTCCGGGAGCCCGGTGGTCAGTTCCTCCCAGCTCTCCCCGGAGTCCTCCGTCCGGTGCACCCGGCAGCGGCGCTCGGCGGGCACCCGGTCCGAGTCGGCGTTCAGCGGGAAGACGTAGGCCACGCCGCCGCGCCGGGGATGGGTGGCGACGGGGAAGCCGAAGTCGGACGGCAGGCTGTCACCGATCGACGTCCAGCTCGACCCGCGGTCGTCGCTGCGGTAGACGCCCCAGTGGTTCTGGAGGTAGAGCCGGTCGGGGTCCACCGCGTCCCGCGCGACCTTGTGCACGCACTGGCCGTACGCCGGGAACCGCTGGCTCTCGGGCAGGAAGGTCGCCTGCACACCCTGGTTGCACGGCTCCCAGCTGCGGCCGCCGTCATCCGTGCGGTAGGCGCCGCCGGTGGAGACCGCCACGGTGACCGCGTCCTCGTCGCGCGGGTCCACCAGGATCGTGTGCAGACCCAGACCACCGCCCCCGGGCACCCAGCTCTCCCGGGTGGGGTGGTCCCACAGCGGGCGGACCAGGGCGAAGCTCGCGCCCCCGTCGTCCGAACGGAACAGCGCGGCGGGCTCCGTGCCCGCGTAGACCACGCCGGGAGCGGTGGGGCCCGCGGGCTGGAGCTGCCAGACACGTTCCAGCGAGGTGCCGGTGTCCTCCGGGAAGCGCACCGCGGGCCGCTCCGGCTCCACCCACGTCGCGCCGAGGTCGTCGGAGTGGAACACCGACGGGCCCCAGTGCGCGCTGTCACCGCCGACGAGGAGCCGGGGCCCGGAAGCGGGTCGGGTGTCGATGCCGACCGAGTAGACGGCCTGCGCGTTGAAGTGCGGGCCGTCGAACTCCCAGCCCGGCGCGCCGCGCGCGCCCACCGGTCTCCGGGCCAGGAACAACCCCTTGCGCGTGCCTACCGCGAGCAGTACGTCCGCCATGCCGGAACACTCCTCCGTGACGTCGGTGTCTGAGGTACTCGGCAGTCTGCACCGTGGTACTGACAATCGGCCCGCTGGAGCGCGTCGGCCCAGTTCAAAGGCGTGTGGACGGCGCGTGGGTCGGCGTTCTCGCCGGGTCAGGCCCCGCGTGCGTACTGCGGGGGCACCTCGGGGTCACGGCCCAGCTCCCGCGCCGCGCGCCGTGTCCAGTACGGGTCGCGGAGCAGCGCGCGGCCCAGCAGCACCGCGTCCGCCTCGCCGTTGGCGAGGATCTTCTCCGCCTGCTCCGTCTCGGTGATCATGCCGACCGCGGCCACGGGGAGTCCCGTCTCGGCGCGGACCCGCGCCGCGAACGGCACCTGGTAACCCGGCCCGGTCGGTATGCGGACCCCCGGGGCGTTGCCGCCGCTGGAGACGTCGAGCAGGTCGACGCCGTGCGCCCGCAGCTCCGCCGCGAACCGCACCGTGTCCGAGGCGGTCCAGCCTCCGGCTTCCAGCCAGTCCGTGGCCGAGACGCGGAAGAACAGCGGCAGCTCCGACGGCCACACCTCGCGGACGGCGTCGACCACCTCCAGGGCGAAGCGGGTGCGGTTCTCGAAGGAGCCGCCGTACGCGTCCTCGCGGTGGTTGCTGTGGGGGGACAGGAACTCGCCGATCAGATAGCCGTGCGCGCCATGGATCTCCGCCACCTCGAAACCGGCGTCCAGGGCTCTGCGCGCCGCGTCGGCGAACTGCCGCGTGACCGCCGCCATCGCGTCGGGTGACAGCTCGTCCGGGACCGGATGTCCCTCGTCGAACGGCAGCGGGCTCGGCGCCGACGTGCGCCAGCCGCCCTCGTCGGCACCGAGCGGCGCGCCGCCCCGCCAGGGCAGGCCGGTCGACGCCTTGCGGCCCGCGTGGGCGAGCTGCACGGCCGGGACCGCTCCGTGGGCCTTCACGAACTCCGTGACGCGGCGCAGGGCCGTGGTCTGCGTGTCGTTCCAGATTCCCAGGTCGGCGGGGCTGATACGGCCCTCGGGGCTGACGGCGGTGGCCTCGACCATCACCAGTCCCGCCCCACCGACGGCGCGTGCCGCGTAGTGGGCGAAGTGCCAGTCGTTCGCGGCGCCCGTGTCCGGGCCGGACTCCGCCGCCGAGTACTGGCACATCGGGGACATCCAGACGCGGTTGGGGATCGTCAGCGACCGGAGGGTGTACGGCTCGAAAAGTGCGCTCACGGCGGGATCTCTCCTGATCTCGGCACGGGGCCGGAGTGGGACGACTGCGAGTACGATAGACATCGTAGTACGGGATATGTCAAACTACGAGAGTTCTCGTACAACGAGTTCGTGATAGCCCGAGCGACCCGATGTGAGGCCAGGACCATGACGGAGCAGTCCGTGCAGGAGGAGCAGGCGCGGCGGAGCGCCGCGCCGGAGACGCGGGCCGACGCCCGCCGGTTGCCGCACCCGACCCGCCTGGAGATCCGGCTGGAGGGGGTGCTGCAAGCCCTCGCCGACCCGGTGCGGCTCCAGGTGGTGCGGGAGCTGGCGGCCGACACGGAGGAGTTGCCCTGCTCGTTCTTCGACCTGCCGGTCAGCAAGTCGACCACCACGTACCACTTCCGGGTGTTGAGGGAGAGCGGTGTGATCCGGCAGACCTACCAGGGCACGGCGAAGCTGAACGCCCTGCGGGAGGAGGACCTGGAGGCGCTGTTCCCCGGGCTGCTCGGCTGCGTCCTCGCGGCCGACAAGAGACAGGGCGGAACCGACGACGCGTAGCTGGGGCGGTCACCTGCCCGACGGTTGGCGCCCTTGGCCGGAGGGCCCGAACGGCCTGCCGTCGGCGGCCGGTTCAGTCCGTGCGCCGCGCCGCCGCGAGCAGGCCCGCCCAGTCCGCGATCTTCACCGGGCGGCGGTCCAGGCTCCGCCCCAGCTCCGCCTCCGCCGCCTCGATCCCCTGCCAGCCCCGCCATTCGACGGGCTCACACCCCGCCGCACGCAGCCACTCCACCGGGTCGCGCTCCCGGGGCCCGGACCCGCGCAGCAATCCGGGCGCGTCCGCCGTGAGGGAGGCCACGGTCTCCTTCGCGCACGGACGGTTGCTGCCGATCACGCCTGTCGGACCGCGCTTGATCCAGCCCGCGACGTACTCACCCGGCGACACCACGCCGTCCCGTAGCACCCGCCCGGCGGCGTTCGGCACCGTGCCCGTCACCTCGTCGAACGGCAGCCCGGAAAGCGGCACTCCCCGGTAGCCCACGGAACGGAGCACCAGTTGCGCCTCGATCTCCTCGTAGCGTCCCGTCCCCGCCACCCCGCCCGACCCGTCCGGCGCGGTCCGCTCGAAGCGCACCGCCCGCACCGCGCCCGTGCCGTCGTCCAGCAGCTCCACCGGGCGGAGGAAGAAGCGCAGTTCGACCGTGCGCGCGTGGCCGCTCCCGCCACGCGCCGCCCAGCCGCGCAGTACGTCCAGGTTGCGGCGCGCGGCTGGAGGGAGGCCCGACGGGTCGTCGTACGCGGGATCGAGCACCAGCTCCGAGCGGCGTACGCGCGCGTCCGCGTGTGGCAGCGCGCCCAGCTCGCGCAGCTCCTTGGTGGTGAACTTCGCCTGGCCCGGCCCCCGTCTGCCCACCACCGAGACGTGCCGGACGCCGCTCCCCGCGATGCCGTCGAGCGCGGCGCCGGGCATGTCCGTACGGCGCAGCTCCTCCGCCCGACGGGCCAGCACGCGGGCCACGTCCACCGCGACGTTCCCGACACCGATCACGACGGCCGTACGCGCCTCCAGCGGGAAGTCGGGCGCGGCGTCCGGATGCGCGCTGTACCAGGACACGAAGTCCGTCGCCGAACGGCTCCCGCGCAGGTCCTCCCCGGGGATGCCGAGACGCCGGTCGACGGCGGCCCCCACGCAGTACACCACCGCGTGGTACACGCCGAGCAGGTCCGCGGGCCGCAGTCGTCGCCCGTCCACCGCCACGTTGCCGAGGAACCGGACGCCGGGCCGCTCCAGCACGGAACGGAGGTTCTGCTGAAGGGACTTGATCTTCTCGTGGTCGGGCGCCACCCCGTAGCGCACCAGGCCGTACGGTGCGGGCAGCCGGTCGAGGACGTCGACCGCGATCCGGGGCCCGCCGCCCTCGGCGGGGGCGAGGCCCTGCGCGGCGTACACCCCGCTGGGGCCCGAGCCGACGATCGCCACGCGCATCAGATCCGACACCGCAGCATCCTTCCGCCGGGGCCTCCAGCATCCCACCGGGAGACCGCCGACGGGAGTACGTCGTCGGCCGAAGCCCCGGCCCGTACGCGCCCCGGCGCGGAGGTCGCGCATGTGCCGTCCGCGTGCCCGCACCGGCGCGTACCGCTCGTACGCGTCGTATCACCGCTGCGCCGGGAGCTGCCCCCGCCCCGCGTACTTCTCGATCGTCGGCTGCGTCCGCTCGCCCTCCGGCGGGTTGCCCAGCTCCCATTCCAGGCCGTACCGGGTGAAGATCTCCGCGCGCAGCCGCCCCAGCGGCAGGGGCGCCCCAGGCAGCAGCAGCGCGACCACCGAGCCCATCAACAGCGCGCGCAGCAACGGGTAGTCGGCTTCCGGGTCCGGCGTGCCGTAGGCGGTGAGGGCGCCGCGCAGCGCGGTCGCCAGCTGCTGCTGTTCGTCGCAGCGGACGAAGCCCTCCTGCTGGAGGATGCCGGCCATGTGCGCGCGCATCAGCACGGGGCGTTCGTCGGCCAGTCCGAGGATGGCGTCGATGGCGCGGGCCAGTGCCTCGTGTCCCGCGCGGGGGCCGTCCGGCCGGGGTGGCCGTTCCACCGCCTCGGTCACCGTCAGATGCATGAGGCGGTGCACGGCGGACTGGAAGAGGTAGCGCTTCCCGGGGAAGTAGTACGAGATCAGTCCGCGCGCGGAACCCGCGTGGTCGGCGATGTCACCGAGGGTCGTCGCCTCGTAGCCGCGGCTGCCGACGAGGTCGACGGTCGCCTGGAGCAGTCGCTCGCGCGAACGTCGGCGCAACTCTTCATTGACCGATGCGCTCCGAGGGGACATCCTGTAACTCCTGCGTTGACTGGCTGCGAGCCAGTATACTCGCGGGGCAGCCGGGTTCCGGCCTGTCACGGGTGGGAATCCGGGCAGCCGTCGGTATCGGGGCGACGCGGGGGATCGCCTCGGTATCGGCTCGGCCGCCCGGCCCCGGCCGCGCAACGGGGGGCCGCGGCACCGGACTTCCGGTGCCGCGCCCGCGCAGCCGGGCCGGTCGCTCAGCCGATCCGGTCGAGGAGCGGCACCAGCCCGCCCGGGCGCAGCTCCACCGGCAGATGGTCCACGAAGTGCACCGCGCAGCCGATGTCCGCGGCGCCACCGTCCGCCTCACGGTCGTCACCGACCATCAGCACGTCCTCCGGCGCCAGCCCGAGCGCCTCGCACCCGGCGCGGAAGAGACCCGGTTCCGGTTTCTGCACGCCGTGCTCGTACGACAGGACGTACTCCCGCACGTACGGCGCCAGTTCGTGTGCGCGGAACACCGGCCGCAGATCCCAGCCGATGTTGCTCACCACCGCCACCGGCACACCGCGTTCCCGCAGGGCGGCGAGCACGTCCCGGGTGTCCGCGTACGGCCGCCACGCCTCCGGCCTCATGTGCCGGTCGTACAGCGCGTCGTACAGCTCCTCGCGGGGCAGCGGCACCGTACGGGCCACCGCCGTGTACGCGGCGCGGTGCAGCTCGGGGGTGCGGTCGCGCTCGCGCCACACCGCCTCAAGGCCCGGCGGCAGTGCGCGCGGTGACGGCCCGCCCGGCAGCGCGCCCGCCTCCTCCAACAGCCGGGCGCACCGCCCGAACTCGTCCTCCGGCACGCGTACTTCGGCCTCGTCCAGCACCGCGCGCAGCCAGTCCGCGACCGGCTCGACGCGCAGCAACGTGCCGGAGAAGTCGAACAGCACACCCTTGACCGTCATGCCGTGATCCTTTCCGGCCGCGGTTCCCGCCGCCAGCTCGCGTGCGCCGCCGCCCAGGCCGCGACGGCGCCGCCGAGCAGGCAGCCCGCGACCACGTCCGTCAGCCAGTGCACCCCCAGATAGATCCGGGTGACCGACACCCCGGCCGAGGAGACGACCGCAAGCGCCGCCGCGCCCCACCACAGCGGGCCGCGCGAGCCCAGTTGCCACGCCGCCCACAGCAGCAGCCCGCAGGTCATCGCCGTCGTCATCGCGTGTCCCGAAGGCATCGCGGCGAAGTGCGCGGTGTCGACGGGCCGTTCCCACTCGGGCCGTTCGCGCCCCAGCACCGCCTTGAGGACCTGCTGCGCCAAGGCGCCGGACACCGCGGCGACCGCGATGCGGACGGCCAGCGTCCGTTCCGCGCGGGACCAGAGCCACAGCACGGCGGCGGCCGTCAGCGCCCGCATCGTCCACGGGTCCCACACCCAGTCGGTCAGGACGCGCGCCGTCCGCGTCCAGGTCGGCCGCTCCAGCGCCGAGGAGTGCAGCGCGCGGGCGATCCGCCCGTCCAGGTCGAGCAGCGGCTGCCAGCCCGCGGCGACGAGCACCATCAGCAGCGCCGCGGTCGCGCTGAGCGCGAGGGCCACGCCGTACGGACCGCGAACGGGAGGGAAGCGGGAGGCGCGTGGGGTCTGCGGGGGATCGGACATGCGCCGATCCTCACGTACGGGTGCCCACGCGCGCTAGCGCAGGGCCGCCAGCCCCGGTACGAAGGCGACGAGCAGCGGCACCACCGGCACCAACGACGCCACCGCGCCCGTGCGCACGCGGCGCCCCCACGGCAGCCGGGGCGCCGGTGCCAGCAGCCGCTGGACGCGCTGCGGTACGAAGGCGCGCGCGGGTCCGCCGCTGGCGTCGGGGGTGAACACCCCACGGTCCTCGTTGAGTTCGACGAGGGCGAGGGCGATGGTCATACGGCCGTAGCGGCGGGACGCGACGTCGTCCGCGGCCAGTTCGACGAGCCGGTGCACCTGGTCACGGAAGGCGCCGAACACCGGCACCCGGGGAAAGCCGGTGGCCAGCGCGTCCGCGCAGTGCAGCAGCCAGTCGTGCCGCGCCCGCGCGTGCCCCTGCTCGTGCGCCAGTACGGCGTCCAACTGCCGCCCGCGCAGCCGCCGCAGCGCCGCCGTCGTGATCACCAGCTGCGGTGTGGCGCCGGGCAGCCACCAGGCGTCGGGGCGTTCGCCCTCCAGCACCACGAGCCGCCCGCCCGCGTCGGGTTCCTCGCCGGGCAGCCGAGGTGCGCGCGTGCGCAGCTCCGCGCGCCGCATGCGCAGCCGCAACCGCGCGTCGCGGATCTCGCGCAGCAGCATGGCGCCCGTCCAGGCGCCGCCGCAGGCCAGCAGTACGGCCAGGGGCGCGGCCCAGGTGCCGTACGCGCCGAGCCGGTACGCCTCCTCCACCCCGTGTGGCGCGGTCGCGAACACGTGCTCCCGTACGGCCTGCCAGGCGGCCGCCGCGGACAGCGCCATGGCCAGAACGCAGCACATGAGGACGGCGGCGACGACGCACTGCCACACCCACAGCGCGAGCACCGGTTCGCGGTCCGGCCAGGACGAACGGGTCAGCACACGCGGTGCGAGGGCGGCGGCGACGGCGCCCATGGCCAGCAGTGCGAGCGGGACCAACATGGACGACAGCGTATGTTCCGCCGCGCGTACGGCGGCTGCCCCGGCCCACCGAAGTGACGCATGCCTCACCCGCCGGGCCGCGTACGGGCGTTGGCCCCGGTCCGCAGGCGACCCCGCACCCGCACACCCGCGTCGGTGCCCGTGCGCGCCCGGCCCGTGCTTCGCCCGGTTCCTGCTGCCCGTGCTCCGGCTCAGAGCGTGACCAGCATCGCGAAGCTGCCCATCGCGAGGTTCAGCCCGCAGGCGTCCGACGCTCCCGGCGCACACCCGCCCCCGCCGCCAGCCCACCCACCGGCCGAGCCCCCGCCCGGCACCGCGACCAGGCGCGTACCGGCCCGCAGCGCGTACGCCGCGAAGTACGCGAGGAGGACCGCCGTCAGCAGCGGCACCCCCACGGACCCCACCGGCCCGGCGCGCTCGGCGTGGCCCGCGTGCGCGGCGTGCCCGCCGGGCGCCGCGCTCCGCATGGCGAGCGCCATGTAGACCATCGCGGACGCCTCCAGCGCGTGGTGGAGGCAGTGCGTCCCGCTCCGCCGCAGCCCGTACAGCGCCCACACGGCCGTCCCGCCGAACAGCGCCGCGAAGACCGGCGCCGGTACCCGCTGCGTCCCCAGGGGCAGTGCCATCACGGCCATGCCGAGCCCCATCGCGGCCTCGACCCCGGCGGTGTGCCGTGCCCCCGGCGGCACCCGGCCCCGGCACCGCGCCAGGCGGTACGCGCCCGTCGCCCCGCACACCGCCACCAGCAGCCAGCTCACCACAGCGGGTCCGTGCATGGCGCACCTCCCCGGTCCGTCCCGTGGAGGCTGCCCGGCCCCGTGCCGTACGGCGGCCCGCGCGGGGAGCGCACCGGTGCGGGCGGGGGCGCGGCCGGTGCGGGCGGCGGGCCCGCGTACGAGCCGGGGGACGTACGGCGAGGGCGTGCGCCGGTTCAGCAGCCGGAGACGCCCAGGGTCGGGGAGCGCCCGCCCACCCCTCGTACGTCCCCTCCGTAAGCCCTGGTTCAGACGCCGGGCCGGTGGCGCATCGGGTGGTCGGCCGGGACCTCGACCACGCAGATCCGGACGCCGTCCGGATCGCTGATCCACATCTCCACCAGCCCCCACGGCTCCCGCACGGGTGCCCGCAGCACCTCGACGCCCCGTTCCACCAGCTCCGCGTGGGCCGCCGCGACGTCCGCGACCTGGAGCCACAGCATCATGCCCGGCGCGGGCGGAGTCTCCGCGCGCCCGGCGACCTCCAGGTGACCGCCGCCGAGGAAGTACACAGTGCCGCGCTCCGGCCCCGTCCCGAACTCGCGGAAGACCGCGAGCCCGAGCGCCCCGCCGTAGAAAGCCCGCGACCGCTCCGGGTCCGTCGGCCGCAGCAGCACCCGCCCGCTCAGTACGTGCACCATGCGCGGCACCCTACGGGAGTCCCGTCCGCCGTACGGTCGCCCGCGACGGGATCCGGCGGGCAGGCCCTAGGATCGCCCGTCATGGACGCCACGACGAACGGCGACGCCACCGACGTCGCCCCGCAGAACGGTCAGCGGCTCACCTTCCGCCCCGCGACCAGGGACGACGTGCCCGCGCTCGTGGTGCTCGTCGAGTCCGCGTACCGCGGCGACAGCAGCCGTACGGGCTGGACCACCGAGGCGGACCTGCTGGAGGGTCAGCGCACGGACCCCGAGGGGGTCGCCGAGGTGATCGACACCCCCGGCGGCACCGTGCTCACCGTCCACCGCGCCGGTGACCTGGTCGCCTGCTGCCAGCTGGAGAAGCGCGACGGGCACGCCTACTTCGGGATGTTCGCCGTCAGCCCCGGTCGGCAGGGCGGCGGTCTGGGCAGGGCGGTGCTCGCGGAGGCCGAGCGGATCGCCGGCGAGGAGTGGGGCGTCGACGCGATGCACATGACGGTGATCACGCAACGCGACGACCTGATCGCCTGGTACGAGCGGCGCGGCTACGTGCGTACGGGAGAGCTGACCCCGTTCCCGTACGGCGACGAGCGGTTCGGCCTGCCGCGCCGCCCCGACCTGGCCTTCGAGCTGCTGGTCAAGCGGCTCCGCTGACGGCGCGGAAGATCTCCGGGCGGTCCGTGACGACGCCGTCCAGCCCCAGCTCGTGGGCGCGCGCCAGGTCCTCGTCGGTGTTGACGGTCCAGCTGATGACCTGGATGCCCGCCGCGTGGCAGCGTTCCACCGTGTCCGCGTCCAGCCAGCGCAGGTCCAGCGACACCATGTGCGCGCCCAGCTCCCGGGCCCGTTCGGGGGCGGTGGGGGAGCTGCGCCCGGCGACCAGCACGATCGGCATCGACGGCAGCCGCTCCCGCGTCTCGCGCAGCGCGGCGTCGTGGAACGAGATGACGGTGACCCGGTCGTGCAGGTCGAGTTCGGTGATGGCGGCGGCGAGTACGCGGGCCGCCGCCCGGTCCTTGATCTCGGCCTGGATCGGCGCCCGTACGGCCCGTACGACCTCCTCGAAGACGGGGACGCGCTCGCCCTGACCGGCGTCCAGCTCGCGCAGCTCCGCGAGGGTGAAGTCCGCGATGGCGCCCGTCCCGTCGGTGGTGCGGGTGACGTCCGCGTCGTGCATCACCACCAGCGCGCCGTCCTTGCTGAGGTGGAGGTCCAGCTCGATGACGTCGAGGCCCTCGCGGTCGGCCCGTAGGAAGGAGCGGAGCGTGTTCTCGGGCTCCACGCCCATCAGCCCGCGATGTCCGACGGTGAGCAGTGGCACGGCGCGCTCTCGCTTTCGTCCGGTGGCCCGGCTGGTGGCCCGGAGGGGGTGCCCGCCCGGGGTGCGCGCCCCTCTCGCGGCGGGTCCCGTACGGGGAGTCCGGCGCGGTCCGGCGCGTACGGTCGGTCAGCCTAGCGGCCGGTGCCCCTGACAGGGCACGGACGGAGAACGTCCGGTGGCAGGCCGGGTGTGCAGCAGGATTTCCGGGGGCCCACTGTGCAGCGGACACTTTTCCCGTTACCGTTCTCGTACGCGAGTTCTTCCTGTGGAGGGGTGGTCATGACGGAAATTCTTTCGCCGGCAGGCGTGGACAGCGGCGCCCCGGCCGAGGACCGGGTGGTCGACCACCCCGCCTGGCCGGTCCTCAAGGACGCCGTGGAGGCGATACGCCCGGCGCAGTCCGCCGACGGCTCCATCGACTTCGCCGCCGATGACGCGCCCGCCCGCGCGACCGTCGAGGGACAGCTGGAACGCGTCGTCGACGCCGTACGGGAGCTGGCCCCGCTGCTGCCGCACGACGAGGCGTACCTCACGGCGCTCGTCACGGACCTGCGCCGCTGGGCCGACGGCGGCTTCGGCGTCCCCGACTTCCTGGACTCCCTGCTCGCCTTCCAGCCCGCCCGCAACCGCGTGGACGGCCTCCAGCACCTCGTGCTCTTCGCCATGTACACCCAGAACGGCAACCCGGACCGCAACCTGGAAGCCGTCGTCCTGCGCATGGTCTGGCCGGACTGGCTCGCCGAGCTGGAGCGCACCCGCTACGACAACCCGCTGTTCTGCGGCATCACCTTCGAGGACTTCACGGCGGGCTACGACACCAACTCCGCCGTCCTCTTCCCCGAGACCATCGCGGTGCGCGAGGCCCCCGAGCGGTTCTCCTGGGGCGGCATCTTCTGCGACCGTGAGGCCGCCCGCTTCCGCCGCGTCGTCGACGCCGCCTGCTCCGTCACCAGCCTCGAACTCCCCGACGACGCCCGCGGTCTGATCACCGACCAGCAGCGCTGCCAGGAGGCGTTCGTCCTCTGGGACATGGTCCACGACCGCACGCACAGCCACGGCGACCTGCCGTTCGACCCGTTCATGATCAAGCAGCGTCAGCCGTTCTGGATGTACGGGCTGGAGGAGCTGCGCTGCGACCTCACCGCCTTCCACGAGGCCGTGAAGCTGGAGGCCGACGGCGTCGCGCAGGGCCGCGACGTGCAGTACACGATGCTGCTCGACCGGCTGTTCCGCTTCCCCGTGACGGGCGCGCGCAACCGCAACTACGACGGCCTCGGCGGCCAGTTGCTCTTCGCCTACCTGCACCGGCACGGCGCCCTGCGCTGGACCGACAACAAGCTCACCGTCGACTGGGAGCTGGCCCGCGAGGTCACCGTACGGCTCCGCGAGGAGATCGAGACCCTCTACCGGGAGGGCATCGACCGGCCCAAGCTCGTCCACTGGTTCAAGGCGTACGACCTGGTCTCCGGCTACCTCGCGCCGCACCCGGGCTCCACCTGGGCCAAGGGCCCCGACGCCCTGGACCTGAGCCTGCCGCCGCGCAAGCTCGTCGACGACGTGCTGCCCGATGAGTTTCCCCTCAGCATGTTCTACGAGGCACTCGCGAAGAAGCTGCGCGGTGTGATCACCTCGACCGAGGGCATCACGGCGGAGTCCGCGGCACTCGCCGCGTGAACGCCACACACCACGTACGCGCGGCGACCGTCGCGCGTACGGCCGCCCGCGTGCGTACGGCACCCGGCGCGGCCACGTCCGCGGACACGCCGGGTACAGGGAGGCGAAGGCCATGACGAGCACACAGGGGACGGGCGGGGGCGGCGGGCTCGAAGGGGCCGTCGTCGCCGTCGCCGGAGCGGCGGGACCCGCCGGGCAGGCCACGCTGCTGCGCCTCGCGGAGGCTGGGGCGACGGTCCTCGCGGCCGACGCCGACGCCGAACGGCTGGCCACGGCGGTGGACGCGGCACAGTCCGCGCACGGCGGGGCGACCGTCGTCGGTGACACCGTCGACCTGCTGGACCTGGGCGCGACCCGGGAGTGGGCCGCGCGGGCGGAGAAGGAGTTCGGCCGCGTCGACGGGCTGATCCACCTGGTCGGCGGCTGGCGCGGCTCGGCGGCCTTCGCGGAGACCGACCTGGCCGACTGGGACGTGCTGCACGACCTGCTCGTACGCACCGTTCAGCACACCTCCCTCGCCTTCGAGGGCGGCCTGCGGCGCAGCGGCAACGGCCGCTTCCTGCTCGTCAGCGCCGCCGGAGCGAGCAGGCCGACCGCGGGCAACGCCGCGTACGCCGCCTCCAAGGCCGCCGCCGAAGCCTGGACCCTGGCCCTCGGTGACGCCTTCCGCAAGGCGGGCGGCGAGGGCGCGCCGCCCGCGGCGGCGGCGATCCTGGTGGTCAAGGCGCTCGTCAACGAGCAGATGCGGGCCGACCGTCCGAAGGCGAAGTTCGCGGGCTTCACGGACGTCGAGGACCTGGCCGCCGCCCTCACCAGGACGTGGAGCAAGCCGACCGAGGAAGTGAACGGACACCGCCTGTGGCTCACACCCCAGCCGTAGAGACCCAAGCCAAGCGGCGCCACGACCCGGAGGTGCGCGGCTTCGCCAGCGACAACTACGCGGGCGCGCACCCCGAGGTGCTGGCCGCGATCGCCCTCGCCAACGGCGGTCACCAGACCGCGTACGGCGGCGACGACTACACCGGCCACCTCCAGCAGGTCGTACGCAGCCACTTCGGCCCGTACGCCCAGGCGTTCCCGGTGTTCAACGGCACCGGCGCCAACGTCGTCGCGCTCCAGGCGGTCACCGACCGCTGGGGCGCCGTCATCACCGCCGACAGCGCGCACGTGCACGTCGACGAGTGCGGGGCGCCGGAGCGTGTCGGCGGGCTCAAGCTGCTCACCGTGCCCACCCCGGACGGCAAACTGACGCCGGACCTGATCGACCGGGAGGCGTACGGCTGGGACGACGAGCACCGCGCCATGCCGCAGGTCGTCTCGATCGCGCAGAACACCGAACTGGGCACCGTCTACACCCCCGACGAGATCCGGGCGATCTGCGACCACGCGCACGAGCGCGGCATGCGCGTCCACGTCGACGGAGCCCGCCTCGCCAACGCGGCGGCGACGCTCGACGTGCCGATGCGGGCGTTCACGTACGCGGCGGGCGTCGACATCCTGTCGTTCGGCGGGACGAAGAACGGCATGCTGTTCGGCGAGGCCGTGGTCGTGCTGAACCCGGACGCCGTACGCGCGATGGCGCACCTGCGCAAGCTGTCGATGCAGCTCGCCTCCAAGATGCGCTTCATATCGGTGCAGTTGGAGGCGCTGCTCGCGCGCGACCTGTGGCTGCGCAACGCGCGGCACGCCAACGCCATGGCACAGCGGCTCGCGGCGGGCGTGCGTACGGTCGACGGCGTGGAGATCCTGCACGCGGTGCAGGCCAACGCGGTGTTCGCGCGGCTCCCGCACGACGTGAGCGAACGGCTCCAGAAGCGCCACCGCTTCTACTTCTGGGACGAGGCGGCCGGGGACGTGCGCTGGATGTGCTCGTTCGACACGACCGCGGACGACGTGGACGCGTTCGTCGCCGCGCTGCGCGAGGAGATGGGCCGCACGCCCTGACCCTCCCGGCGGCGCCCGCGCACCGACGGCCCGGTACCGGTCTCCACCGGTGCCGGGGCGTCAGGACGCGGTCACGGGCCCGCCGTTCAGAGCGACTTGGCCTGCTTCGGGGTCGGCGCGCTGCCGCCGAGGTGCGCCGGCTGCCACCAGCCGTCCTCCGGCCCGGAGGGCGTGTCCGGGTACGCCTGCTGGGCCGCCTCCAGGAGTTCCTGGATACGACCGCGCATCCGCTCCGTGACGGCCGCCGTCGGCTCCTCCGGGTCGACCTTCATCGGTTCGCCGACGTGGATGCCGAGCGGCAGGTGGTTGCGGCCGAAGTCCCGCTTGCGGCCCTTCGTCCACAGCCGTTGCGTGCCCCACAGGGCGACCGGCAGGATCGGTACGCCCGCCTCCTGGGCCATCCGTGCCGCGCCCGACTTGAAGTTCTTCAGCGTGAACGACTGGGAGATCGTCGCCTCGGGGAAGACCCCGACCACCTCGCCGGAGCGCAGCGCGTCCAGGGCGTGCCGGTAGGCGTGCTCGCCCTGGCGCCGGTCGACCGGGATGTGCTTCATGCCGCGCATCAGCGGGCCCGACACCTTGTGCTTGAAGACGGAGTCCTTGGCCATGAACCGGACCAGCCGCCCCGAGGGACGCGCGGCCAGGCCCGCGAAGACGAAGTCGAGGTAGCTGATGTGGTTGCTGGCCAGCACCAGGCCGCCCTCGCGCGGGACGTTCTCCGTGCCCTGCATGTCGAAGCGGAGGTCGAGCGCCTTGAACAGGACGCGTGCGGCGCCGACGACGGGGGGATAGACGAGCTCTGCCATGCGGGGGACCCTTCTGGCCGCTGGGCGGGGACTCCCGGCGGGCGCTGGTCGGACGGAAAACCTACGGTGTCGTAACCTACCGGCCCCGAAGATGGTGCCCGAAAGCCGGAGCGCGGACCACAGCGGGGTCCGGGTGGAGCCGCGAGATCCTCGTCACGTGCGTGCTCTCGTCAGGTGCATGCTGGAGCCATGACCGAACGACTCTCCGCCGAGGCGCTCGGCGCCCGGCGGCTCGGGGAACGGGCCACGCTGGTCCACTTCTCCAGCGCCTTCTGCCAGCCCTGCCGCGCCACCCGCCGCGTACTGCGGGAGGTCGGCGGCATGGTCCCCGGCGTCGAGCACGTCGAGGTGGACGCGGAGGCCCGGCTGGACCTCGTACGGCTCCTGGGTGTCGGGCGGACGCCGACCGTGCTGGTGCTGGACGCGGACGGCCGCGTCGTCCGGCACGCGGAGGGGCAGCCGCGCCGGGCCGACGTGATCGCGGCGCTGGGGCGGGCCCTCGGGTGAGCCCGCCGCGGGCCCGGGGGTGGGGCCCGCGCGGTGGGAGCCGGGTCGGCCGGGCGGGTCGGCGGACGGCCCGCGTATCGTTGGCAACGTCACAGCTCCGCGGCCTTGATAACAAGGGTCGAGTCGGATGGACTGCCGGGTGTACTGGCGGGTAACAAGCCCGACGAGCAGTGTGCGGACCGGTCTCACCGGCCGGGAAGAGTAAGAGACGATGCGGGTAGGAGAGCCGGCGTGAGCCTGAGGATCGTTGTCTGTGTGAAGTACGTGCCCGACGCCACCGGCGACCGGCGGTTCGCCGAGGACCTGACGACCGACCGCGAATCGGTGGACGGACTGCTCTCCGAGCTCGACGAGTACGCCGTCGAGCAGGCGCTCCAGATCTCCGACGACGCGGACGACGCCGAGGTCACCGTGCTGACCGTCGGCCCCGAGGACGCCAACGACGCGCTGCGCAAGGCGCTTTCGATGGGTGCCGACAAGGCCGTCCACGTGGAGGACGACGACCTGCACGGCACCGACGCCCTCGGCACCTCGCTGGTGCTGGCGAAGGCGATCGAGAAGACCGGGTACGACCTCGTGCTGTGCGGTATGGCCTCGACGGACGGCACGATGGGCGTGCTCCCGGCCATGCTCGCCGAGCGCCTCGGCGTACCGCAGGTCACCCTGCTGTCCCAGGTGTCCGTGGCCGACGGCAAGGTCACCGGCCGCCGCGACGGCGACGCCGCGAGCGAGCAGCTGGAGGCCGCGCTGCCCGCGGTGGTCTCGGTGACCGACCAGTCCGGCGAGGCCCGTTACCCGTCCTTCAAGGGCATCATGGCGGCGAAGAAGAAGCCCGTGGAGTCCCTCGACCTCGACGACCTGGACATCGATGCCGAGGAGGTCGGCCTCGACGGCGCGTGGACGAAGGTCGACGACGCGACCGAGCGTCCCGCCCGTACGGCCGGCACCGTCGTCAAGGACGAGGGCGAGGGCGGCAAGCAGCTCGCCGCGTACCTCGCGGAGCAGAAGTTCATCTGACGTCCGCCCGCGTGCCCCGCGCCCGCGGCACGTCCGTCCTCCGCACGCCCCGAACACTCCGCAGGAGAACATCCCATGGCTGAAGTCCTCATCTACGTCGACCACGTGGACGGCGCCGTCCGCAAGCCCACGCTCGAACTGCTCACGCTGGCCCGCCGCATCGGTGACCCCGTCGCCGTCCACCTCGGCCCCGGCGCCGAGGAGGCCGCGAAGGTGCTCGGCGAGCACGGCGCGGTGAAGGTGCTGGCGGCGGACGCCGCCGAGTTCGCGGACTACCTCGTCGTCCCGAAGGTCGACGCGCTCCAGGCGGCGTACGACGCCGTGTCGCCCGCCGCCGTACTGGTGCCGTCCTCCGCCGAGGGCAAGGAGATCGCGGCGCGGCTCGCGGTCCGCATCGGCTCCGGCATCATCACCGACGCCGTCGACCTGGAGGCCGGTGACGAGGGCCCCGTGGCGACGCAGTCGGTGTTCGCCGCCGGGTACACCACGCGCTCCCGGATCACCCGGGGTACGCCGGTGATCACCGTGAAGCCCAACTCGGCCACCCCGGAGGCCGCCCCGGCCGCGGGCGCCGTCGAGCAGCTGTCGGTCTCGTTCGGGGAGCACGCCACCGGTACGAAGGTCACCGCGCGCACCCCGCGCGAGTCGACCGGCCGCCCCGAGCTGACGGAGGCGGCGATCGTCGTCTCCGGCGGCCGCGGGGTGAACGGCGCCGAGAACTTCCACGTGATCGAGTCCCTCGCGGACTCGCTCGGCGCGGCCGTCGGCGCCTCGCGCGCCGCCGTGGACGCGGGCTGGTACCCGCACTCCAACCAGGTCGGCCAGACCGGCAAGTCCGTCTCCCCGCAGCTCTACGTCGCGGCCGGGATCTCGGGTGCCATCCAGCACCGCGCGGGCATGCAGACCTCGAAGACCATCGTCGCCGTCAACAAGGACGCCGAGGCCCCGATCTTCGACCTCGTCGACTACGGCGTCGTCGGCGACCTGTTCCAGGTCGTGCCGCAGCTGACCGAGGAGGTCAAGACCCGCAAGGGCTGACGCGCCACGGCGGCCCGGCGAGCACCGGGGCACCGCCCGCCGCACCCGTCACGGGGCCCCCGCGCACGCCTTGGGTTCTAACGGTCCTCGCAACACCTGCGATCTGTGGGAGTTGCGAGGACCGTGGCTGTTGGGCGTGATGATCTTGCAGGGTTGAGGGAGCGTTTCCTTGCGCGGCTGGATGTCGTGGGGAATGTGACCGTGGTGGCGCGTGAGCTGGGGGTGAACCGGAACACGGCTTTCGGTTGGGCTCGGAAGGCCGGACGGATTTCGGTGCGTCTGCCGCGCCGGCATCCCGGGCGTGACGAGTACGAGCGGCTTCGGGCCGCTGGTGTCGCACGGCGGGTGGCGGCCCGGCAGGTTGGTGTGAACGAGCGCACGGCCAAGGACTGGGACTGGGGCGTCAAGAAGACCAGTTCTTCGCGCACTTATGCCGACGGGCGCCGTGTCGACTACGCCACCGGGACCGTCACGATGTGCGGTGTGACCACAGCACCGGTGGGCCTGACGGCCCTGGACAAGCAGCTCGACCCGCGGTTTCTGACACTGGCCGAGCGTGAACGGATCCGCGATCTGCGCGCGACAGGCACGTCGCTGCGGGCGATCGGACGCGCCCTGGGACGGTCGGCGAGCACCGTCAAGCGGGAGATCGACGCGAACTCGGGCAGCGAGGGCTACCAGCCCTACGCGGCCCACCGGGCGGCCGCCTCGCGCAGGCCCCGGCCCAAGGACCGCAAGCTGCTGCGCGAGGGACGGCTGCGACGCTTCGTGAAGGACGGACTGCGCAGGCGGTGGTCACCGGAACAGATCTGCCACGCTCTACGCAGGGAACATCCCGACGACGAGAGCATGCGGGTGAGCGTGGAAACGATCTACCAGGCGCTGTATTTCCAGGCTCGCGGCGGCCTGAAGCGGGAAGTACAGGCAGCCATCCGCTCCGGCCGGACCCGCCGCAAACCACGCCGGGACCCCCAGCGGCGCACACCGCGGTTCAACGACCCGATGATCATGATCAGCGACCGGCCCGCCGACGTCGAGGACCGGGCCGTGCCCGGTCACTGGGAAGGCGACCTGATCATCGGCGCAAACGGCCGTTCCGCGATCGCCACCCTGGTCGAGCGCAGCACCCGCTACACCATGCTGGTCCACCTGCCGGGCGGAGCCCACGACGCCGAGACCGTCCGCGACGGCCTCGTCACCACGGTCCAGACCCTGCCCGCCCACCTGCGCGGCTCCCTCACCTGGGACCAGGGCAGCGAGATGGCACGCCACAAGCAGTTCAGCACGGCCACCGACATGCCCGTCTACTTCTGCGCCCCGGCATCCCCCTGGCAACGCGGCTCCAACGAGAACACCAACGGACTGCTCCGCCAGTACTTCCCCAAGGGCACCGATCTGAGCGCGCACAGCCCCGAAGACCTCGAACACGTCGCCCAGGAACTCAACGGACGCCCACGCAAGACGCTCGGCTGGGATACCCCAGCCGAGCGTCTACGTGATCTACTCACCACCTAAAACCAAGTGGTGTTGCAACGACCCCTCGAACCCAAGCGCCGCGGGGGCCCCGTACGCGTGCGCCGAGGTGTTGACGGGCAGGGTGGCCGTGACTAGCGTCCGCAGGGGAGTTCAACGTTTTGTTGATTCCCGGTCCGTGGCCTCCGTGCAGAGGGAGCAGTGCAGATGCCGGCGAACGAGCCCGTGGCGACCACCTTCACCGCGTCCGTACGGGAGAGCGTGGCCGCCTCGCTCGCCGACGTCGACGCCGACCTCGCCCGCCGCTACCCGGGCGCCCCCGGCACCCGCCAGCCCGTGCACACCGTCTACGTACCCGCCGACGCCGCCGCCGGGGACACCGCGCTGTCCTGGGGCGAGGACGCCCTCGCGCTCCTCGACGAACACGCCCCGGACGCCGCCGCGTTCGCCGCCGTCCTCGGCCTCCCCGACGGGCTCGCCGGGCCGGTGTACGAGCGGGTGCGGGCGAAGCTCGCCACCGAACCCGTCGAGGACCTCCGCATCGACTTCGAGGACGGCTACGGCCCCCGCCCCGACGCCGAGGAGGACGCCGCCGCCGTACGCGCCGCCGAGCTGGTCGCCGCGGCGCTCGCGCCCGACGCGCTCCGGCCCGCGCCGGCCTGGGCCGGTATCCGTACGAAGTGCCTGGAGGCGCCCGTACGCGACCGCGGCATCCGTACCCTCGACGTCTTCCTCACCGCGCTCACCGCGCGCGGCGGCATCCCCGACGGGCTGGTGCTCACGCTGCCCAAGGTGAGCTACCCGGAGCAGGTGCGCGTGATGGTGCGGCTGTGCGCGGAGTTCGAGCGGGCGCACGGACTGCCGGACGGGCGGCTCCGGTTCGAGTTGCAGATCGAGACCACGCAGGCCGTGCTCGGCGCCGACGGGCGCGCCACCGTCGCGCGGATGATCGACGCCGCCGACGGCCGCGTCACGTCGCTGCACTACGGCACGTTCGACTACAGCGCCGCCTGCGGCGTCGACGCCGCCCACCAGTCGCTCGACCACCCCGCCGCCGACCACGCCAAGGCGGTCATGCAGACCGCCGCCGCGGGCACCGGCGTACGCCTCTCCGACGGCTCCACCAACGTGATCCCCACCGGCCCGACCGAGCGCGTGCACGACGCGTGGCGCCTGCATCATCGGCTCGTACGCCGCTCCCTCGCTCGCGCCTACCACCAGGGCTGGGACATGCACCCCGGCCACCTGCCCACCCGCTACGCCGCCGTCTACGCCTACTACCGCGAGGGATTGGACGAGGCGGGCGCGCGGCTCGCGGCGTACGTCGCGAGCGTCGGCGGCGACGTCATGGACGAGCCCGCCACCGCCCGCGCCCTCAGCGGCTACCTGCTGCGCGGCCTCGACTGCGGCGCCCTCGACACCGGAGAAGTGGCCCGGCGTACGGGGCTGACCCGCGCGGACCTGGACGGGCTCGCGGGGCGGTCGAGCCGTACGGCGTAGGGCGTTCGGGCACCCCGCCGCGGGCGGCGGAACGTGCCGTGGTCACCCCTTAGGCTGTCGTCCTGACGACGTGTGACGGGGGGACGGGATCAGTGGACGCACCGGGGGAGCACTCCACGCACGGCTCCGGCAGGCTGCTCGCCGGACGCTACCGGGTGCGGGAACAGCTCGGCCGCGGCGGCATGGGCGTGGTGTGCCGCGCCGTGGACGAGGTGCTCGGGCGCGAGGTCGCGGTCAAGGAGCTGCGCGCCTTCTCGGACGCCGGACCCTCCGAACTGGCCGATCTGCGGCGGCGGATGCAGCGCGAGGCGCGCGCCGCCGCACGCGTACGGCACCCCGGTGTGATCGCGGTGCACGACATCGCCGAGCACGAGGGACGGCCCGTCATCGTGATGGAGCTGGTCCACGGACCGTCCCTGGACGACGTACTGCGCGACAGCGGCACGCTGCCGCCGCGACGCGTCGCGGGCATCGGCGCCGCCGTACTCGACGCGCTCGCCGCCGCGCACCGCGCCGGGGTGCTGCACCGCGACGTCAAGCCCGCCAACATCCTGCTGGAGGACGGCGGCCGCGTCGTCCTCACCGACTTCGGCATCGCCGCGGTCGAGGACCCCGGCGACGGCGCCGCCACCAGGCTCACCGGCAGCGGCGAACTCGTCGGCTCCCTCGACTACCTGGCGCCCGAACGCGCACGTGGCGAGCAGCCCGGCCCCGCCTCGGACCTGTGGTCGCTGGGCGCGACGCTGTACGCCGCGCTGGAGGGGGCCTCCCCGTTCCGCCGCACCTCCACCTGGTCGACGCTCACCGCCATCGTCGCGGAACCCCTTCCGGAACCGCGCGACGCGGGCCCGCTCGGACCCGTGCTCGCCGAACTCCTGGACAAGGACCCGGCCCGGCGGGCCGACGCGGCGCGCGCGGCGCGCCTGCTCACGGCGGTCGCCCAGGACGACCCGCCGCCGTACGACGCCACGCTGCGACTCGGGCGCGACCGGACGGCGGACGGGGGCGTACCGCCCGTGGGCGGCGGGGAGTTCGGCGAGCCGACCGCGGCGCCCGCGGCCGTCGGCGCCGCGCCGCCGCGGGACGCGCGCGCGGACACCGCCCCCGGCGGGGCGCCCTCCGGCGCCGCCGCGCGGCGCGGGCGGCGGCGTGCCGTGGCGGCGTCCGTGGCCGCGGTGCTGCTCGCGGGCGCCGGGGTGACGTACGCGTTCGTCGCCGCGGGGGACGGCGATGACGGCCGGCCCGCCGCCGCGCCCACGCGGGAACGGGACAAGGACGGCGGGACGACCGCACGCGCCCCGGACCGGGCGGGGAAGGACACCGACGACGGCCGGGACGGCGGCAGCGCCGCGCCGGAGAGCCCGGACGGTGGCGGGAGGAGCGAGAAGCCCGACGCGACGGGCGGCCCGTCCGGGAGCGCGGAGGGCGAGGGTGACGGCGAGGACCCCGCGCCGAAGCCGGGCGGGGACGGAAACGGAACGTCAAGCGGAAGCGACGGTACGGGCGGTGGCGACCAGAGCTGCCAGCCCTCGGGCGGCGGCAGGTACGACTGCCGGGTCTGGAGGACCGCCACGTCCTACGACGACGGCCACCAGCCCGTCGGCGAACTGAAGGCGGGCACCAACTACTTCCTGTGCCAGAAGCGGCTCGCGCACCGCGAGACCTCCGGCAGGTGGACGAACGTCTGGTGGGCCAGGACGGACGACGACAGCGGCAACACGGGCGTCTACGTCAGCGTCGTCTACGTCGCGGGCGGCGCCAACGACCAGCCCGTGCCCGGTCTCCCCACCTGCTGAGCCCGCCGACCCGGTCGGTGCGCCCGCCCCCGGCGCGCGGCTCGCGGCACGGCCCGCGCCCGCCCCGGGGACACCGCGACCGCGCGGTCCGGGGCGTGCGACCGGGCCGTACGGCCCGTGGCGCTCAGCCCTTGGCCCAGTCGCGCAGCGCGTCCTTGCTGGAGAAGTCCGCGACGTTCTTGTCGAGGGGGTCGTCCGTGTACTGGTGGATGCGCCACTTCGCCTCGATGCGCGGCTTGCCCTGCGAGACGTAGTCCGCGATCCACAGGCCGTCGCCCGCGTACGACGTGGTGTCGCGGTTCAGCCAGAAGTCGCGGTTGCAGTACAGCAGGACGCGGTGCGACGGGCGCAGCCGCTTCACCTCGCGGATGAACTCGTCCTTCTGCGCGTTGCTCGCGTACGTCCCCTCGCTCGTGCGCTCCCAGTCCACGGCGAGCAGGTCGCCCGCCTTCTCCGGCGCCTTCGACACGAAGTACGCGGCCTGCGCCTTGATGTTGCCCGGCCACAGGAAGTGGTAGAAGCCGACGACGCAGCCCGCGTCGCGCGCCCGGCTCACCTGTGCCGACAGGCGCGGGTTCACGTACGAACGGCCCTCGGTCGCCTTGATGATGACGAACGAGACGCCCTTGGTGCTGAAGTCCGACTGGTACGAACTCACGTCTATGCCCTGAAGCATGCGCGGCCTCCGTTGGATGGTGATCGATGTGCCGTCATTGTTCCCGGTCACCGTGTGCTTACGCCGTCGGCCCCGCCGACCGCCAAGTGTTCACACTTCCGGGGGTAGTTCGCCCGAGCCGCGGGCGATCAGGCGGGTGGGGAGCGCGAGTTGGCGCGGCGGTTCCTCCACGCCGTCCAGCCTGCGGAAAAGCAGTTCGGCGGCGGTGCGCCCGAGTTGGGCGGGGTCCTGTGCGACCACGGTGACGGGGGGCGACAGGAGGTCCGCCAGCTCGAAGTCGTCGAAGCCGACGAGCGCGACCCTGCGTGTCCGCCCGGCGAGCACGCGTACGGCGGTGACGGTCACGCGGTTGTTGCCCGCGAACAGCGCCGTGACGGGTTCCGCCCCGGACAGCAGCCGCGCGGTCTCGGTGGTGACGCGCTCCGGGTTGGTGGGGCCGAGGGAGACCCACGAGGGGTCGACGGGGAGCCCGGCGTCGGACATCGCCGTACGGTAGCCGCGCAGCCGTTCGGCGGCGGTCTGGATCTGCGGCTGGTCACCGACGAAGCCGATCCGGCGGTGGCCGTGCGCGATCAGGTGGGCGGTGCCCTCCCGCGCGCCCTCGAAGCTGTTGGACAGCACGACGTCGGCGTCGATCATGCCGGGCGCCCGGTCGACGAACGTGATGGCGACCCCGGCCTCTATCTCCGGCGTCAGATAGCGGTGGTCGTCGCCCGCCGGGATGATCACGAGTCCGTCCACCCGGCGTGCGCAGAGGGCCAGTACCAACTCCCGTTCCCGTTCGGGGTCCTCGGTGCTGGAGCCGTTGATCAGCAGCGCCCCGTGGGCGCGGGCGACCTCCTCGACGGCGCGGCTGAGCGGCGCGTAGAAGGGGTCGGCGAGATCCTCCAGGACGAGCCCGATGCTGGCGGTACGACCCTTGCGGAGGGTGCGCGCGCTGTCGTTGCGGCGGAAGCCGAGGGCGGTGATGGCCTCGCGTACGCGGTGCTCGGTGTCGGCGGAGACGCCCTCCTCGCCGTTGACCACCCGTGAGACGGTCTTCAGCCCGACGCCCGCGCGCGCGGCGACGTCCTTCATGGTGGGACGGTTGCCGTACCGCGGCGCCGAGGCGCGGGCGGAGGGTCGTACGGTGTCGGCCACGGGGTCCTGTCCTTCTCGTCGTGCGCGGCAAGACACTCATCATGGTCCACCGTGGGCGGGGAACAGCACCGGGCGAGGTGATTCCGGTCTGGACAACGTTGTCAGAAACGGTGACACTTGCTGCGGCCCGCGACCGACCCGGGGAGCGGGCAGGCCCTCTCCAGGAGATACGGACGCCGATGCAGACCGACCTCGTCGCCGCGCTCGACATCGGCGGTACCAAGATCGCGGGTGCCCTCGTCGACAGCACCGGCGCGCTGCTCACCGGCGCCCGCCGCCCCACCCCGCAGCAGGCCGACGGCGGACGCGTCATGGGCGCCGTGCACGAGGTGCTGGCCGAGCTTTCCGCCGCGCCCGAGTGGTCCCGGGTCCGCGCGGTCGGCATCGGCAGCGCGGGCCCGGTCGACGCGCAGGCGGGCACCGTCAGCCCGGTGAACATCCCGGGCTGGCGCGACCACCCGCTGGTGGACGGCGTACGCGAGCGGACCGGCGCCCTCCCCGTGACCCTCGTCGGCGACGGCGTCGCGATGGCCGCCGCCGAGCACTGGCGCGGGGCCGCGCGCGGGTACACCGGCGCGCTCTGCATGGTCGTCTCCACGGGCGTGGGCGGTGGCCTCGTCCTCGACGGCCGACTCCACGCCGGACCCACCGGCAACGCCGGACACATCGGGCACATCAGCGTCGACCTGGACGGCGACCCCTGCCCGTGCGGGGCGCGCGGCTGCGTCGAACGCATCGCCAGCGGGCCCAACATCGCCCGCCGCGCCCTCGACGCGGGCTGGCGCCCCGGCCCCGGCGGCGACACCAGCGCCGCCGCCGTCGCCGAGGCGGCGCGCGCGGGCGACCCGGTCGCCGTCGCCTCCTTCGAGCGGGCGGCGCGCGCGCTGGCCGCGGGCATCGCCGCCACGGCCGCCCTGGTGGAGGTCGAGATCGCCGTCGTAGGTGGCGGGGTGGCCCGCGCGGGAGAGGTGCTGTTCGCGCCGCTGCGGCGGGCGCTGGGCGAGTTCGCCACGCTGTCGTACGTACGGGGGCTGCGCGTCGTCCCCGCGCAGATGGGCACCGACGCGGGCCTGGTCGGCGCGGCGGCGGCCTGCTGCGGCCTGCCGGCGGCCGAGCCCGCTTCGTAGGCCCGCCCCCGGGAGCCACCGCTTCACCTGCCAGGTCGACTTCGGCGGGCGGGAGACCGACGGGACCGCACCGGCGGCCGGATGGCGCGGGAGGCGGGACCGAGCGGCGACCCCGCGACGTACGTGCACCTGATCCCCCTCGACGGCACCACTGACGAACGCACCCGTGCCCGGCGTGGCGATTGCCCGGAGCGCTGAGCCGCCCGTACGCGCCACGGCCGTACGGGCGCCTCCGTACGGCCGCGGGCTCGCCCGCACCGTACGGGTCGGATTCCGGCTGGCTTCGGCGGCCCCGTGACCTCGGGTTCTCCGCGCGGGCGCCGTGGGCGCGGAGCCCGTCCCCGTACGGACGCCCACCTCCCCAGTGGCACTTCGCCGTCCTGCGGGCCACCCGGCGTGAACGGGCACGGACCAGCGCTCGGTGGCGCGTATCGCACGCGGGCGGAGCCCCGGCGCGTTTCCGTTGCGGGGTGCAGTGGGCAACTGAACGAAGGGGCGAGGGAAGAGGGGGAAGTGTGATCGTCTGGCTGAACGGTGCCTTCGGCGCGGGCAAGACCACCACGGCGCGCGAGCTGCTGGACCTGCTGCCGGGCAGCGTCCTCTACGACCCGGAGCTGCTCGGCACGGGTCTGCGGGTGATGCTGCCCGAGCGACGGACGGGGGAGGTGGACGACTTCCACGAGCTGCGCTCCTGGCGGCGGTTGGTCGCGGACGCCGCCGTGGCGCTGCTGGCGGAGGTGCCCGGTCCGCTGATAGCGCCCGTGGCGCTGCTGCGGCAGGACCACCGGGACGAGATCTTCGGCGCGCTCGCCGCCCGCCGCGTCCCGGTCTGCCACTTCCTGCTGCACGCCGATGAAACGATCCTCCGCGACCGCATCACGCAGCGGTCCCTCGCGGGCGGCGCCCCGGCACGCGACTGGTGCCTGGACCGGCTGCCCGCCTACCACAAGGCGCTGCCCTGGCTCACCGCCGACGCCCACACCGTGGACACCACCGGGCTGAGCCCGCGTGGCACCGCGGAGCGCGTCGCGGCGGTCGTACGGGAGGGTGGCGGCGCCCTGGACATCGTGCAGACGCCGGAACCGACGGCGGAGACCGTGGCGGCGGGCGTGCTCCTCTTCGACGAGCACGACCGGGTGCTCCTGGTGGACCCGACGTACAAGCCCGGCTGGGAGTTCCCCGGCGGGGTCGTCGAACGGGGCGAGCCGCCCGCCCGCGCCGGGATGCGGGAGGTCGCGGAGGAGGTCGGGCTCGAACTGGCCGACGTGCCGCGACTGCTGGTGGTGGACTGGGAGCCGCCGTGCGCGTCGGCCTTCGGCGGGCTCCGGCTGCTCTTCGACGGCGGCCTGCTGGAGTCGGCGCGCGCCGACGAACTGCTGCTGCCGGGCGCCGAGTTGCGCGACTGGCGCTTCGCCAGCGAGTCCGAGGCGGCGGGCCTGCTGCCGCCCGAACGGTACCGGCGGCTGCGCTGGGCCCTGCGCGCCCGCGAGCGCGGCACGACCCTCAACCTGGAGGCGGGCGCCCCCGTGGGCGGCTGAATCCGGCACGCGCGCCCGCGCGTACGGGGCGCGAGCGGTCGACGCCCGCGCCCCGTACGACGGTCGGCCGACGCGTCACCGTACGGGCGCGGGCCCGTACGGCACCGGCCGGTCAGCCCGCCGCCGTCGCCCCGCTCGCCCCACCCGCCGCGTACCCGCGCAGGAACAGCGCCTCCGCCACCGACAGCCGCTCCAACTCCCGTGGCGACACGCTCTCGTCGACCGCGTGGATCTGGGCGTCCGGCTCGCTCAGCCCGATCAGCAGGATCTCCGCCTCCGGGTAGAGCGCGGCGAGGGTGTTGCACAGGGGGATGGAACCGCCCTGCCCGGCGGTCGCCATATCGGCCCCGTCGTACGCCTCGCGCATCGCCTCGGCCATCGCCGCGTACGCGGGGCTGGCGGTGTCGGCGCGGAACGGCTGGCCCTGGCCGCCCCCTTCGACCGTGACCCGCGCGCCCCACGGCACATGCGCCTCCAGGTGCGCGGTCAGCAGCTCGGTGGCGCGTACGGCGTCCTCGCCCGGCGGCACCCGCAGGCTGACCAGCGCCCGCGCGCTCGCCTGCACGGACGGCGTCGCGCCGACCACCGGCGGGCAGTCGATGCCCAGCACCGTCGTGGACGGCCGGGCCCAGATCCGGTCGGCGACGGTGCCGTCGCCGGTCAGCCGTACGCCGTCGAGCACCTTCGCGTCCTTCCGGAAGTCCTCCTCCGGATACTGGAGGCCGTCCCAGCGCGCGTCGGCGGCCAGCCCGTCGACGGCCGTGCCGCCGTCCTCGTCGCGCAGCGAGTCCAGCGTCCGGATGAGCGCGGCCAGCGCGTCGGGGGCGGCGCCGCCGAACTGCCCGGAGTGCAGGTTCCCCTCGAGGGTGTCCACCCGGACCCGTACGACGGTCATGCCGCGCAGCGTCGCCGTGACGGTCGGCAGGCCGACGCGGAAGTTGCCGGTGTCACCGATCACGATCGCGTCGGCGGCCAGCAGCTCCGGGTGCTCCTCGGCGTACCGCTCCAGGCCGCCCGTGCCCTGCTCCTCCGAGCCCTCCACGATCACCTTCACCGACACCGGCACACCGCCGTGCGCGCGCAGCGCGCGGAGCGCCAGCAGGTGCATGAGGACGCCGCCCTTGCAGTCGGCGGCACCCCGCCCGTACCAGCGGCCGTCCGCCCGCTCCGTCAGCTCGAACGGCGGGGTCCGCCAGGCGTCCTCGTCCAGCGGGGGCTGCACGTCGTAGTGCGCGTAGAGCAGCACCGTGGGGGCGCCCTCGGGACCGGGCAGGTGGCCGTAGACGGACTGCGTGCCGTCCGGGGTGTCCAGCAGCGCCACGTCCTGGAAGTCCTCGGCGCGCAGCGCGTCGGCGATCCAACGGGCCGCCCCCTCGCACTCGCTGCGGGGGAACTGCTCGGGGTCCGCGACCGAGGCGAAGGCCACCAGCTCGGCCAGCTCGGTCCTGGCCCGCGGCATCAGGGAGGAAACGGTGGCCGCGAGCGGGCTCTGCGTCATGGGAACGCTCCTTGTGGGCGCGACGTTGGGCACGACGTACGCACACGCGTACGTACAGGGGTGTGGCCGATCCTCCCACAGCGCGATCCGACGAGCGGGGCCCGTAGGATGCGGCCTTGCCACCCCGGAGTCGGCCATCGAACGGAGCAGAAGCACATCGTGAGCAGCGAGAACGCAGCCGAGGACGCCGAGCCGGACCGGGCGGGGACGCCCCTGGAGCCGGAGGGTCCCGGCCCCGCAGTGTGGGATGTCGTCGTGGTGGGCGCGGGCCCCGCGGGAGCCTCTGCGGCGTACGCGGCGGCCGTGGCGGGACGCCGCGTGCTGCTGCTGGAGAAGGCGGAGCTGCCGAGGTACAAGACGTGCGGCGGCGGCATCATCGGCCTCTCCCGCGACGCGCTGCCGCCCGGCTTCGAGCTGCCCCTGCGGGACCGTGTGCACGCGGTGACGTTCTCGCTCAACGGCAGGCTGAGTCGTACGCGCCGCTCGCGGCGGATGCTGTTCGGGCTGGTCGACAGGCCGGAGTTCGACCACGCGCTGGTCCGGTCCGCGGAGCGGGCCGGGGCCGTGGTGCGTACGGGCGTCACCGTCTCCCGCGTCGAGCAGCACGGGCCGGGCGTGCCCGACCGGCGGACGGTCGCCGTGGTGCTCTCCGGCGAGGAGCAGCCGGTGCTGACCCGCGCGGTGGTCGGCGCGGACGGCAGCGCGAGCCGGATAGGCGCGCACGTCGGCGTGAAGCTCGACCAGGTCGACCTCGGGCTGGAGGTCGAGATCCCGGTGCCCGAGAGCGTCGCCGAGGACTGGGCGGGCCGCGTGCTCGTGGACTGGGGCCCGCTGCCCGGCAGTTACGGCTGGGTCTTCCCGAAGGGGGACACCCTCACCGTCGGCGTGATCTCCGCGCGCGGCGAGGGCGCCGCCACCCGGCGCTACCTGGACGACTTCGTCGCCCGGCTCGGCCTGTCCGGTTTCACGCCCAGCATCTCGTCCGGGCACCTCACCCGCTGCCGTACGGACGACTCGCCGCTCTCCCGCGGCCGGGTGCTGGTCTGCGGCGACGCGGCGGGGCTGCTGGAGCCGTGCACGCGCGAGGGCATCTCGTACGCGCTGCGCTCCGGACGGCTGGCGGGGGAGTGGGCGGTCCGGGTGGCGGAGGCGCACGACGCGGTGGACGCGCGGCGGCAGGCGCTGAACTACGCGTTCGCGGTGAAGGCCGGGCTGGGTGTCGAAATGGGCGTCGGGCGGCGGCTGTTCACGGCGCTGGCCCGCCGTCCCGGGCTGCTGCACGCCGCGCTCACCGGCTTCCGGCCCGCGTGGAACGCGTTCACGCGGATCACCCGGGGCACCACCTCGATGGCCGAGATCGTGCGCACGCACCCGGTGGCGCGCCGCGCGCTGGACACGGTGGACCGGCAGACGGCGGGCAGCCGTACGGGATAGCCGTACGCGGCGGTTCGGCTCCCGGCCGGGCGCGGTGGCCGGGGCCCGACGGGGGACCGTACCGCGCGGGGAGTAGGCGGACGCACCTCCCCGGGCCGACGCCGGGTCGGGCCCGGCCGCTCTAGCGTGGCGGGCATGAACAGAGCCTCCCCGCGCGCCGGTCCGCCCGGCCCGCCGCCGTGGCTGCGCTGGGTGGAGCGGCCACCGGCGGCGGCCCGGCTGCCGTGGCCGTCGACGCTCGCGCTGACCCTCTTCACGCTCGTCGGCTCCGCGTACGCCGCGACCGGCCAGCCGGAACGGGAGCCGCTCGACGCCCTCGCCCGCGTGCTGCTGGTGCTCGGCCCGGCGCAGCTGCTGCTGCGCCGCCGCCACCCGGCGGCCGTGGCGCTCGGCACCTCCGCGACCTGCGGGCTCTACCTGGCACTCGGCCACCCGTTCGGCCCGGTCTACCTCTGCGTCGTCGTCGCCGCCTTCTCCGCCGTCGTCGCGGGTCACCGCCGGGCCGCCTGGTCGGCGCTGCTGCTGCTGTGGGCCGGCCAACTGCTCGTCGGCGGCTGGCTGTACCGCTGGCTCCCGCCCTCGGGCGACGGCCCGTACGACTGGGGGTACGGCCTCGCGCCCGCCGCCTGGATGATCGCCGTCGCCGCCGCGGCGGAGGTCGCGCGGGTGCGCCGGGAGCAGTGGGCGCGCGAGCGCGCGGAGCGGGAGGCGGCGGAGCGCCGGAAGGCCGACGAGGAGCGGCTGCGCATCGCGCGCGAGCTGCACGACGTACTGGCGCACAGCATCTCCGTGATCAACGTGCAGGCGGGCGTCGGGCTGGCGCTCCTCGACTCCGACCCGGAGCAGGCCCGTACGGCGCTCACCACCATCAAGTCCGCCAGCAAGGAGGCGCTGGGCGAGGTGCGGCACGTCCTCGACACGCTGCGCGCCCCCGGCGCCGCCCCCCGCGCCCCCGCGCCCGGCCTGGAGCGGCTGCCGGAGCTGGCCGAGCAGGCGGCGGGCGCGGGGCTGCGCGTCGCCACCGAGACGGCCGGGCGGCCGGTGCCGCTGCCGCCCGGGGCGGACCTGGCGGCGTTCCGCATCGTGCAGGAGGCGCTGACGAACGTGATGCGGCACTCGGCGTCCCGCGAGGCGCGCGTACTGCTGGACTACGGCCCGGACGCGCTGCGCGTCCGCGTCGACGACGACGGGCCCGCCTCGGGGAACGCCCCCGGCGGCGGGGGCAACGGGCTCGTCGGCATGCGCGAACGGGCCGCCGTCCTCGGCGGCTCGGTGACGGCGGGGCCGCGCCCCGACGGCGGTTTCCGGGTGCTGGCCCGCCTGCCGCTGGCCGCCCCCGCTACGGTGACGACGCCCGCCGGGGCGGACGGGGACGACGAGAGGGAGACGCCGTGATCCGCGTACTGCTCGCTGACGACCAGGTGCTCGTCCGCGCGGGCTTCCGCGCGCTGCTCGACGCGCAGCCCGACATCGAGGTCGCGGGCGAGGCGGCGGACGGAGCGGAGGCGCTCGCCCTGGCGCGTTCCCTCTCGCCCGACCTCGTCCTGATGGACATCCGGATGCCGGTCCTCGACGGGCTCGCCGCGACCCGCCGGATCAGCGAGGACCCGGAGCTGGAGCCGGTACGGGTGGTGATGCTGACGACGTTCGAGCTGGACGAGTACGTCTTCGAGGCCATCCGCTCGGGCGCCTCCGGCTTCCTGGTGAAGGACACCGAGCCCGACGAACTGGTGCGTGCCGTACGGGCGGTGGTCCAGGGCGACGCGCTGCTCTCGCCGGGGGTGACGCGGCGGCTCATCGCGGAGTTCGCGGCCCGCTCTAAGGAGCCCGCGGCGGGCGGGACGCTGGCGGCGCTGACGGAGCGCGAGCGGGAGGTGATGGCGCTGGTGGGGATCGGCCTGTCGAACGAGGAGATCGCCTGGCGGCTCGTCGTCTCGCCCCTCACGGCGAAGACCCACGTCAGCCGCACCATGGTCAAGCTGGGGGCGCGGGACCGTGCCCAACTGGTCGTGCTGGCCTACGAGTCGGGGCTCGTCCGGCCCGGCTGGCTGGGCTGACGCCAGTCCCGTTCACGCCACCGCCAGGTGAGCAGCACCCACAGCACGCGGCCGATGAAGACGGTGCTGCCGACCCACTGGGCGTGCTGCATCCACACGGGCGAGCCGTGCCAGAGCAGCGCGGGGCTGGCGAGCGCGAAGAACGCGCACCCGGCCAGCACGCCGGCGCTGACCAGGGCGAAGGCGATCTCCAGCGTGACGGCGTCCCGTTCGGCCTGGGTCCGTCCACTTCCCATGGTCACCTCCGTGGTGCGGGGCGGTCGCGGTCCGGGTCCACGATCCGATTCTGTCACCTTCGGGTGAACGGGCCGCAAGCCGCGTTCCGGACACCGCGCACCCCTCGCGCGCCGGTCGTACGCCCGTCGCTCAACGTCCGCCCGCCATCGGGGACTTGCGGCGTACGTACAGCTGCTTGCGCACCCGCGCCACCACCGTCCCGTCGGCGGCCGTCACCACGGACTCGAACCAGGGGAGCGCCTTCCCGCCGTCCGCGGTGGCCTCCCGGATCTCCGCCAGCCGCTCCTCGGGCAGCGCGAACTCGGCGAACACGTCGCCGCGGCCCGGCGTCACGTACTCGATCTCGCCCGCCTTGTCCCACACCACGTACTCCTTGCCCAACCGGTTCACGGCCAGCAGCGCCCAGAAGGGGTCGCTCATCGAGTACAGGGAGCCGCCGAACTGGGTGCCGAAGTAGTTCCGGTTGAAGCGGCCGAGGCGCAGCCGTACACGGGCGCTGCTCCAGTCGCCCGCGATGTCGAGCACCTTGATCCCGGCGAAGCGGTACGGGGGCCACCAGGACAGCACGCGGCGCAGGCCGTGCGGGGTGGACAGCGTCTTTCGCATGCGCGGACGCTACCACGCGAGTTACCGGTCGGTAATGGCGCCCAGTCCCCGGCGTACGACCCGGCCGCGCGCACCCGTACGCCCCCGTCAGATCGCGTCCCGCGTCACGTACGCGATCACCGCCGCCGCCCCCGCCAGCAGCGCGACCGTCGTCAGCGCGACCGACAGCGAGAACCACTCGGCGAGGAAACCGATGGCGACCGGGCCCAGCAGCATGCCGCCGTACCCGAGCGTCGACGCGGTGGCCACGCCGCCCGGGCCCGCGAGCGCCCCGGCCCGGCCGATCGCGATCGGGAAGATGTTCGCGAGACCCAGGCCCGTCACGACGAACCCGGCCAGGGCCACCCACACCGACGGCGCGAGCGAACCGACCAGCATGCCGACCGCGGCCATGGCGCCGCCCACGACCAGCACCCGCTGCTCGCCCGCGCGGCGCAGCACCCAGGTGCCGCTGAGCCGCCCCACGGTCATGGCGAACGCGAACACCGAGTAGCCCGCCGCCGCGAGCCCGGCGCCCGCGTCCAGGTCCTCGGTCAGATGCAGCGCGCTCCAGTCCGCGAGCGCGCCCTCCCCGTACGCCGTGCACAGCGCGACGAGCCCGAGCACGGCGACCAGCGCACCCGTACGGCGCGGGCGCGCGCCCCCGCTGCCCGCCGTCCGGTCCACCGCGTCCGCCGGGGCACGGCCGCCACCGTCCGCGCCGGGCCCGCCCGCCACCAGGTCGTACGCGAGCAGGGGCCGCGCCGCGAGCGCCGTCACCAGCAGGCCGCACGCGGCGAGCAGCAGCAGGTGCCGGGTCGGGCTCAACTCCCCGGCGACCAGCCCGCCCAGACCCGCCCCGACCATCCCGCCGAGGCTGAACGCCGCGTGGAACGCGGGCATCACCGGCCGCCGCAGGGTGGCGATCAGATCGACGGCGACGCTGTTCATGGCGACGTTGATCGCCCCGTACGCGGCGCCGAAGACCAGCAGGACGAGGCCCAGCGCGAGCGCGGAACGGGTCAGCGGTGGCAGGGCGATGCCGAGTGACAGCAGCACCGCCGAGGCGACGGTGACCCGTCTGCCGCCGAAGCGGCGGCAGAGGCCGCCGGTGAGGGTCATGGTGGCGACGCCGCCCGCCGAGACCCCGAGGAGGGCGAGGCCCAGATCGCTGGCGGACGCGCCCGTCTGGTGTTTGATTGCCGGGATGCGCACGACCCAGCCCGCGAACAGCAGCCCGTCGAGGGCGAAGAACGCGGTGAGTGCCACGCGCAGGCGCCGCAGCCCGGGGTCCGCGCCCGGCTCGCCGGGGGCCACGTGGCGCTTTCCGTGGCCGGGAAGTGCGGTCCGTAGTTTGTTTATCGACGGCACAAAGCAAGAATAGGTGTGTGACCCTGACTCGTACAACAAAGCTGGAGCGGGGACGCGGCGTCCTCGGTCCGGCGCTCGCCCTCGTCCACACCGGACGCGCGCCCACCCGGGCCGTGCTCACCGCCGAACTCGGCGTGACCCGGGCAACGGCGGGCGCCGTCGCCGCCGAACTCGTGGCGCTCGGCCTGATCACCGTCGACTCACGCCCCGGCGCCGCCTTCGGCGCCCAGGGCAGGCCCTCCCACCGGCTCGCCGTCGACCCCGACGGCCCCGTCGTACTCGCCGCCCAGGTCCACGCCGACGGCTTCCGCGCCGCCCTCGTCGGACTCGGCGGGCGGATCGTCGCCACCGCCCCCGGTTGCACCGCCGTCCACGCCGACCCCGCGCAGGTCCTCGGCGAGGTCGTCGAGGCGGGCGCCACGCTGCTCCGCGACAGCGGGCGGCGCTGCGTCGGCGCCGGTCTCGCCGTGCCGTCCGCCGTCGCGGAACCGGACGGTACCGCCCTCAACCCGCTGCACCTCGCCTGGGAGGCGGGCGCCGCCGTACGGGACATCTTCACCCGCTGCCTCGCCGACGCCGCGGTGCCCGGCCCCGCCCCGGACACCCCCGCCACCGGCTACACCGCCAACGACCTCAACCTCGCCGCCCTCGCCGAGCACCGGCACGGCGCGGGCCGCGGCGCCCAGCACCTGCTCGTCGTGGGCACCGGCCACCGGGGCGTGGGCGGCGCGCTGGTGCTGGACGGGCGGCTGCACACCGGCAGTTCGGGCCTGGCCCTGGAGGTCGGCCACCTCACCGTGGACCCCGACGGGCGCCCCTGCCACTGCGGCAGCCGCGGCTGCCTGGACGTCGAGACCGACCCGCTCGCCTTCCTGGAGGCGGCGGGCCGCGAACCCGGCCCAGCAGTCTCGCTGCTGGAGCAGTCGTGGGAACTGATCCGCACGGAGTACGACACCGACCCCCGGGTCCGTACGGCCGTCGAGACGCTCATCGACCGGCTCGGGCTCGGACTGGCCGGGCTGGTCAACATCCTCAACCCGGACCGGATCGTCCTCGCCGGACTGCACCGCGCGCTCGTCGAGCGGGACGGCGAACGGCTGCGCGCCGTCATCGCCGACCGCAGCCTGTGGGGCCGCAGCGGCGGCGTGCCCGTAGTGCCCTGCACCCTCGACCACAACAGCCTGGTCGGCGCGGCCGAACTCGCCTGGCAGCCGCTGCTGGACGACCCGCTGCTGCTGGGGGGATGACGGGCGTGCGCTTCCGGGCGGCACGCGCCGCGGAGTGGGAGACGTTGCGGGACATCGAACGGTCGGCGGGCCGCTGGTTCCGCGACATCGACATGGACGCGGTCGCGGACGACGAGCCGCGGCCGCTGGAGGAGCTGCGCGCGCTCGGGCGCGCCGGACGGCTGCGGGTCGCCGCCGAGGACGGCGAACTCCCCGTGGCGTACGCCGTGTTGCTGCCCGTCGACGGCTGCGTCCACGTCGAGCAGCTCTCCGTGCACGCGGACAGCGCCCGGCGCGGTGTCGGACGGGCGCTGCTGGAGGACGTGGCCGTACGCGAACGGGCCGCGGGCGTACCGGCGTTGACCCTCACCACGTTCGCGCACGTGCCGTGGAACGCCCCGTACTACGCCCGCTGCGGCTTCCGTACCCTCGACGACGCCGAACTGACGCCGGGGCTGCGTGAGATCCGGGCCCACGAGGCCGCGGCGGGCCTCGACCGCTGGCCGCGCGTCTGCATGCGCCGGGAGCTGTGACACGGGCCGGCCCGTACGCTCCCGGGCGCACCACCCCCGCGCCCCCACCGCGCGCTGCCGTACGCTCGGGCCCATGGTGCCGCCCGCGATCGCCCCGTCCGCGTACGTCCTCCTCACCACCCACCGCCGTGACGGCACCCCCGTGCCCACGCCCGTGTGGGCCGTCGAGGACGCCGGGGAACTGCTCGTCTGGACACGCTCCGACGCCGGGAAGGTGAAGCGGTTGCGCAACGACTCCCGCGTCACCGTCACCCCCTGCGACGTGCGCGGCCGTACGGCCGAGGGCGCCGAAGCCGTCGAGGCCACCGCGCTGCTGCTGCCCGACGACCCCGGGCTGGGGCGGGTACGGAAGGCCATGCGCGGCAAGTACGGCTGGCGCTTCCGGATGGTCGACGACGGCGGGGCGCTGCTGCGCCTCGGCAAGCGGCCGCACACGGCCATCGCCGTCACGTTCTGAGCGCGCCGCTCCTCCCGGCGCGCGGGGTAGCGGCGGGCGCGGGGCCGCGGCCCGTCCCGCTGTTCTGGACGGCCGCCGTCGTCGCCGTGGCCGCGTGACCGGCGCGCGCGTACGGCGTCAGGCGTGCGGCGCGGGCTGCCGCCGTCCCACGGGGGCGGCGGCGGTGACGGGCGGTGCGGCGGCGTGCGCTGAGGCGGTCGGCGGTGCGACGGCCGGGGGAGGAGCGGCCACCGGCCGGGCGTCCGTACGGGCCCGGGTGAACGGCGCGTCCAACGTGAACCACACCAGCTTCCCCCCGCCGTCCTCCCGCGCGTGCACCCCCCAGCTCGCGCTGACCGCGGCGACCAGCGCCAGCCCGCGCCCACCGGTGGCGAGCACCCCGGCGGGGCGCAACGTCGGCAGCGACGGGTCCCGGTCCCGTACGGACACCGTCAACCGGTCCCACAGGAACACCAGCTCCACGGTGCAGTGCTTGTCGGGCCCGGCGTGCTCGTGGACGTTCGCCAGCAGCTCGGTCAGCCCCAGCGCGACCGGGTCGACGAGCGGGTCGAGGCGCCAGTACCGCAGCTGCGCCGACATGATGCGGCGGACCTGCGCGATCCGCCAGGGCAGCGCCTGGAACTCCACCGCGCAGTGCCTGCTGGGGGTGCTCGTTCGACTGATCACGGCGGCGACTCCCAGGGAAGGGCCCGGCGGGCGGAGTGCGGATCGCGTGTGATGCGCGTCACTTCACTCAGGGTGCGGTCGCCCGCACACCCCCGCAACTCGGCCGGAGCCCCGACCCCGCCCCGTTCCCGCCTCGCCCCGCCGCCTCAGCGGCCCAACAGCCCCCGCTCGGCCTCCGCCTTCGCGCGGGCCGTACGCACCGTGCTGAGCAGGTCCTCCCGCCGCTCGCCCCCCATGCGGAGCAGGTAGCGCGTGCCGTCGAGCGTCGCCACGGCCCGCTCCCGCGCCCCGTACCAGCCGCTGACCCGCACCTTCTCCAGCGGGGCGCTGTCGATCTCCCGCCCGTAGCTGGTCAACAGCTCCAACCGGCCGTCCCGGACCAGGACCCGCCCACCCCGGGTGAGTGACCGCAGCCACCTCTCGATACGCACGCCACCGGCGTCGAACTCGGTGTCCGCCATGCCGCACCGCCCTCCGCGTGAATCCGTCGCGGTCGGCGCGCCCCGGCCGGGCGCGCCAGACCCCCTGTGCGCAGTGTGCCGCGCATCCGCCGTCGCCACCAGAGCGGCTTTATCATCGCGGGGTGAGCAGTGCCACCCCCTTTCGCGATGTCGACCGCAGCGACCAGGCCCACCGCGACTGGCTCAAGGAAGCCGTACGCAAGGTGCAGGCCGACGCCCAACGCAGTGCCGACACCCACCTGTTGAGCTTCCCCCTCCCCGAACGGTGGGGCATCGACCTGTACCTCAAGGACGAGTCGACGCACCCCACCGGCAGTCTCAAGCACCGACTGGCGCGCTCGCTGTTCCTCTACGGCCTGTGCAACGGCTGGATCCGCCGGGACCGGCCCGTCATCGAGGCGTCCAGCGGCTCGACGGCCGTGTCCGAGGCGTATTTCGCGAAGCTGATCGGCGTGCCCTTCATCGCGGTGATGCCCCGCACGACCAGCAGCGAGAAGACCCGACTGATCGAGTTCCATGGCGGCCGGTGCCATCTGGTGGACGACCCGCGCACCGTGTACGAGGTGTCGGCCGCACTCGCGGCGGAGACCGGCGGCCACTACATGGACCAGTTCACCTACGCCGAGCGCGCCACCGACTGGCGCGGCAACAACAACATCGCCGAGTCGATCTACCACCAGCTGCGCCTCGAACGCCATCCGGAACCCGCCTGGATCGTGGCCACCGCGGGCACCGGCGGCACCTCCGCGACCCTCGCCCGCTACGTCCACTACATGCAGTACGACACCGGCATCTGCGTCGCGGACCCCGAGAACTCCTGCTTCTTCGACGGCTGGGTCGACGGCGACCCCGACGCCTCCAGCGACCGCGGCTCCCGGATCGAGGGCATCGGACGGCCCCGCATGGAGCCGAGCTTCCTGCCCGGCGCCGTCGACCGCATGATGCGCGTCCCCGACGCGGCGACCGTGGCGGCCGTACGCGCGCTGGAGCACGCCATCGGGCGGAAGGCGGGCGGCTCCACCGGGACGGGCCTGTGGGGCGCGCTGCGGATCGTGGCGGAGATGGTCGCCGCCGGGCGTACGGGCTCGGTCGTCACGCTGCTGTGCGACCCCGGCGAGCGCTACCTCGACAAGTACTACTCCGACTCCTGGCTGGAGGAACAGGGCCTGGACATCGCCCCGTACGCGGCGACCCTGGAGACGTTCCTCACGGACGGCACCTGGCCGGACTGACGGGCGCGCGGAGCAACCCGTGCGCCGTCGCTACGCGCCGGGCGCCGCCGCGATCCGCTCGTCCAGCGACCGCACCGCCGCCCGGAACGTACGCCCCAGCCCCGGCCCGAGCAGCCGCACCACCGCGCGGCACACCGGGTGGCCGTCGACCGCCATCGTGTACGTGACGAGCGTGCCGTCGCCGTCCGGCTCCAGGCGCCAGTCCTCCCACATGGCGCGCACGCCGGGGACGTTGGTCTCGTCGATGCGGTACGCGTACCGCGCGGGGGGCTCCGTGACCACCGTCTCCAGGAAGCGCGCCCCGCCCCGCAGACCGATCACCCGCCGCTCCCCGCCCGCCAGCGGCCGCGCCTCGGACACCCCGCCGAACCACTCGGGCCACGAGGGGACGTCGGACAGCTGCGCGAACAGCGCCTCCGGCGCGGACCCCGCCCGGCGGCTGAACACCAGCCGGACCGGTGCGGTCTCCACGAACTCCAGCCCCACGGAACGCAGTCGCTTCGGCATCGGCTCAACTCCCTGACGGCGACGGCTGGTCGGCGGCAGCGTACGGCGGGCGGCTCACTCCGCCGCCACCGGGGCCGCGTGCGGGTCCTCCCCGCCGTCCTCCGCGTCGCCCTCCCGGCCGTCGGCGCCCGGCTCGCCCGCGACGACCAGTCCGGGCAGCCGCTCGGAGATCTCCGCGCGCGCGGCGGCCGACAGCCCGCCGTCCGTCACGAACGTGTCGACCTGTTCCAGCGACGCGAACGAACTCAGCCCCACCGTCCCCCACTTGGTGTGGTCCGCGACCACCACCACCCGCCGGGCGGCGCCCACGAAACGCCGGTTCGTCTCCGCCTCCGCGAGGTTCGGCGTCGACAGCCCCGCCTCGACCGATATCCCGTGCACGCCCAGGAAGAGCACGTCGAAGTGGAGGGAGCGGATCGCCGCGTCCGCCACCGGCCCCACCAGCGAGTCCGACGGCGTCCGCACCCCGCCGGTGAGCACCACCGTGGCCGCCCCCGGACGCGCCGCGCGCCCGTCACCCGCGGCACGCCGCGCGGCGTGGAACACGTCCGCCACCCGCACCGAGTTGGTGACCACAGTCAGGTCCGGTACGTCGAGCAGATGGCGCGCCAGCGCGTACGTCGTCGTGCCCCCCGACAGCGCGAGGGCGCTGCCCGGCACGGCCATCGCCGCCGCCGCCCGCGCGATGTCCTCCTTGGCCGTCAGCTCCAGCTCCGACTTCACCTCGAAACCGGGCTCGTGCGTACTCGCCTCCGCGACCGGCACCGCGCCGCCGTGCACCTTCTCCAGCGCGCCCTGCCGGGCCAGCGCGTCGAGATCGCGCCGGATCGTCATGTCGGACACCATCAGCCGCCGGGTCAGCTCGTTGACACGCACCCCGCCGCGGCGCCTCACCTCGTCCAGGATCAGCGCCCGCCGCTGCTCCGCCAGGAGGTTCTGGTTGTCGCCCACCGTGCGGTCCGTCCCTTCGTACCCTGCCCGCGCACCCCGACCCGACCGGCCGTACGCCCGCCGTCATCCTCCCATGAGCGGGTGTCAGTCGCCCGGGTGAAGATTCCGGGGGCCTTCTTGGCGGAGGCGCACTGTCCCGGGCACAGTGCGAGGGGGATGCTGGTGCGGACCCGGAGACGAATCTCCGGCGCGGCGGGGGGAGTTGCATGCGCGCGGTGGGTACGGAAGCGGCGGACGGAACGGCGGGCGCCGACGGCGCCGGGACGGCGGAGCCCGTACGGGACCGGCCCGGCGGCCTCGCCCTGGAACTGCTCGTGCACGGGGTCGGCGGCACCACGCCGCAGGAGATGCTGAACGACCCGCGGACCGAGCGCGTCAGCGGCGACGGCACCGCCGCCGTGCACCGACGGGCCGACGACGTGGACGCCGAGGAGCGGCCCGCGGACTACGCGGAGCAGCCGATACCGGAGGCGTACTGCTGGTCCAACCTCACCTCCGGCAACAGCGCCCGCGCCCTCTGGCTGCTCCTGCTGCCGTTCATGGTCGCCAACCTCGCGCACTGGGCCCGCCCCTCCGCCGACCCCCGCGGCCGCGCCGTCCGCGCCCACGGCGTCCTCGTCCGGCTCCTCTCGCTCAGCCTCACCGTCCTGCTGGTCGCCGCCGCGTGCCAGGTGGCGCTCGACCTCTTCGCCTGGCAGTGCGCGGGCACCCCCGACTGCTCCACCGGACGCGACTGGCTCGGCTTCCTGGCCGTCGACGCCGACGGCACCGGCGGCTGGTGGAGCCAGCCGGGACGGCGGCTCGTCGTCGCCGCGCTCGTGCCCACCGCGCTGACCGTGCTCCTGTGGTGGCTCTCGCACCGCACCTGGAGCGCGTACGAGTCGCAGCCGCCGCTGCGCCGCCCCGTCGCCGAGGACGCCCCGGAGGGCGCCGCCCGCCCCGCGCTGTGCCTGCCCGGCTTCTGGTACGGGCGGCGGCTCGTCGCCCGCCTCCGCGCCGCGCACACCGCCGCCGGGCTGCTGACCGTCGCCGCCGCGCTCACCGCGGCCACCGCCCGCTTCGACGGCGGCTCCGGCGGTACGGGCGCCCTCGACGCGACCGGCCTCGCGCTCGCCGCGCTGATCGCGGCCGGCGCCGCCTGGGCCACGTACGCCGTCTGCCGCCGGGGCCGCAAGGAGCGGCAGCCGGACGACACCCTCGACCGCGTGACCGTACGGCTGCTGCCCGCCGCCGCCGGGGCCGTCCTCGCGCTCGCCGCGGCGCACGCGTTCTGGTCGCGGCCCGGGTGGCGCAGCACGGGGCAGCTGCCCGGCGACGAGACGTTCGCGGTGCTCGCCGTCGTCCAGGGCACGCTGATCGTGGCGCTCGCCGCACTCGGCGTACGGCTGCACCGCGCCTCCCGTGTCCCCCGTACGGCGCTCGCCGGGCTCGCCCCCGCGGCCGTCGCGATGCTCGCCTGCGGGCTGGGCGGGCTGATGTCCGGCGGGGTGACGCAGTGGGTCTCCGACCGGCTCGACGGCTCGATCCCCGGACCGCCGACCCTGCTGACGTGGCAGGCGTCCGCGATCCCCGTGCTGCTCGGGATCGTCCTGGTGGTCCTCCTCGGCCTGCTCGTACGGGTGCGGCGGAGCGGCTCGCGACTGGTGCCGCACCTCCACGAGGGGTACGCCGCCGAGGACGCCGACCGCGACGAGTCCCGCTCCCGCCGTATCGCCGGTGCCATCGCGCGCGCGGGCGTCACCGACACGGCGCCACCGCTCGTCGGCCTGGTCGCCGCCGTCGCGCTCGCCCTCGGCGCCGCCGCCGTCCTCGGCACGTGGCTGACCGGCGACGTGCCCGGTACGGCCGCCGACGGCGCCCCGGACGTCGTCGACGGGCTCGCCGACTCCGTGCAGGCGCTCGGCTCGTGGCTCGTCGGCTTCGGCTTCCTGCTGCTGCTCACCACCGGCCGCCGCGCCTACCGCGACGCCTCCGCGCGCCGCACCATCGGCATCCTCTGGGACGTCGGCACCTTCTGGCCGCGCGCCGCCCACCCCTTCGCCCCGCCCTGCTACGCCGAACGCGCCGTGCCCGACCTGGTGTGGCGCATGGCGACCTGGACGCACGAGCGGCCCGACGGCCGCGTCGTCATCTCCGGCCACTCGCAGGGCAGCGTCCTCGCCGCCGCGGCCGTGTGGCAACTCGACCCGGACACCCGCCGCCACGTCGCCCTCCTCACGTACGGATCGCCGCTGGAACGGCTCTACGGACGCTGGTTCCCCGCCTACTTCGGCCCCGACGAACTCGCCTCCCTGCACCGCGAGGTGGACTGCTGGCGCAACCTGTGGCGGCTCACCGACCCCATCGGCGGGCCCGTACGCCTCCCCGGCGACACCGCCCCCGACGTGGACCGCGGGCCGCTGCTGGACCCGCTCGCGTACGGGCGGACCGTACGGCAGCCGCTGCCCGCGCCGATCCTCGGGCACAGCGACTACCAGGCCGACCCCGCGTTCGAGGAGGAGCGCTCCGGGCTGCTGGCCCGGCTGCGCCGGGGGCGGCGGGTGCCCGCGCAGCAGGGCGCGGCCACGGCGGGCGCGGGACCGGGCACGGCGGGGGCGGAGGCGCCCGGCGTGGCCCGTCCGCGCCCCGAGCCCCCGGCCGGATGACCGGCCGGACGGCGGGTCAGGCCGGGCCGGGCAGGTCCTCGCCGTAGAGGAGCGTCAGCTCGTCGGTGCTCGGGTCGGCGAGCTGCGACACCCGGCCCGCGTGCCGCTCGACCATCGCCTCGAAGGTCTGCCGCGCGGTGCGCCCGTTGCCGAACGTCGGCCCCTTCGGCAGCATCGTGAAGTGCTTCAGCAGGGCCTCCTGCGCGCCCTCCCCGAGCTGGTACTCGTGCTCCTCCGCCTGCTGCTCCACGATGCTCAGCAGCTCCTCCGGGGAGTAGTCCCCGAAGGTGATGGTGCGGGAGAAGCGGGACGCCACACCGGGGTTGGCGGCGAGGAAGCGCTCCATCTCCACCGTGTAACCGGCGGCGATCACCACGACCTCGTCGCGGTGGTCCTCCATCAGCTTCACCAGCGTGTCGATCGCCTCGCGGCCGAAGTCGCGCCCCGAGTCCTCCGGCGCCAGCGCGTACGCCTCGTCGATGAACAGCACACCGCCGCGCGCCCGGTCGAACGCCTCCTGCGTACGGATCGCCGTCGAGCCGATGTGCTCGCCCACCAGGTCCACCCGGGAGACCTCGACCAGGTGACCGCGTTCGAGCACGTCCAGGGAGTGCAGGATCTCGCCGTACAGCCGGGCGACCGTCGTCTTGCCCGTGCCGGGGGAGCCCGTGAACACCAGATGGCGGCGGACCGAGGCCGCCTTCAGGCCCGCCTGGAGGCGGCGCTTGCCGACCTCGATCATGTTGGTGAGGTTCCGCACCTCGCGCTTCACGCTGTCCAGGCCGACCAGGTCGTCGAGTTCGCCCAGCACGTCCTTCGCCGGTCGCGCCGCCGGACTCCCCGGCTCCGGCGCCCCGGCCGCGCCCGGCGCGACCGCCGCCGCCTCCGCGACACCCCCCGTGCGCCGCGGCGCACCGCCCGAAGCGGCGGGCAGCACCCCGCCGTCGGCCGCGTCGCCGCCCTTGCGGGCGGCCGCTGCCGGGGCGGATATCGAGGCGCTCTCGTCGCTCGTGCAGTCCTCGACGACCGGCCCCTCCTCCGCGAACTCGAACCCGCCCCGCGCGCACCGCTCCGTACGGCAGCGGCGCAGCGTCGTACGGCAGCCGTCGATGACGTGGAAGCCGTACCCGCGCGACCCGGTGACCCGGCAGGCGTGGAACGTGCCGCGGCCCTCCGCCGACACGTACACCCCCGCCTCCTCCGGCGACGTCACCGTGCACCGCTCGACGGTCGGGTCGGCGCCCTTCGTCACGATCAGACCGGTGGCGACGGTGTCGATGGTGCAGTTCGCGAGGGTGCCGCCGCTGCCGTGGTCGCGGAACCACGCGCCCGTACCGCTCTCGCGTATCCGGCAGTCGTCGAGCTGCACCGTCGCGCCGTCGCTCACCGACACCGCCGTGCCCCGCACCTGCGACAGGTCGCTGTCCAGCACGTCCGCCCGGGAACCTCGGTCCAGCACGAACAGCGCGTCCGGTACGGAGTGGACGCGGCAGGAGTCCAGGACGGCCGTGGCGCCGTCGCTGATCCACACGGCCGGGTAGTCGCCGGTGCTCTCGTGGATCTCGCAGCTGTTCGCGTCCACGCGCGTGCCCGGGTCCCACACCGACAGCCCGTTCCGGCCGAACCGGCGGACCTTCGTACGGGTCAGCGTCAGCACCGAACGGGACCGCAGGTCGATCGCGTTCTCCGGGATGTCGTGGACCTCGCAGTCCGCGAGCGTCAGCACGGCGTCCGTGTCCAGGGTCAGCCCGTCCGCGGACGTACGGTGCACGCGGCAGCCCGTCAGATGCCCGTTCGCGCGGGAGGCGACCAGCACGCCCGTGCCCTTGATCTCGTACACCTCGCAGTCCACCGCCTCGACCGCGCTGCCCTCGCCGTGCACCGACAGGCCCGCTCCCGAGGCGTGGTGGACGCGGCAGCGCTCCAGCCGAGGGCTCGCGCCGTCCCGCACCGAGACGCCCGCCTGGCCCGCGGCGACCACCTCGCACTCCTCGTACACGCCGCCCGCGCCGCCGCACACGTTGAGCCCTATGCCCGCCGGGTTGTCGACCGTGCAGCGGCGGACGATCGGACGGGCGCCGGAACGCACCTCCAGGCCCGAAGCGGAACGCGTCATCACCCGCAGCGCCGTCAGCTCCGGCGCGGAGTCCTCGACGAGCAGCGCGGGCGCCGCCGCGTCCTGCCCCTCGATCTGGAGGTCCGCCAGCACGGCAGCCGCCCGCACGGTCACCGCGACGCCCTCCGGCGGCGCGATCCGCACCGACCCGCTGCCCGCGCGCTCCGGACCCCGTACGGTGACGGCCCGTTCGATCGTCAGATTCTCCCGGTACGTGCCCGGCGCCACCGTGAGCACGTCGCCGTCCACCGCGGCTTCGAGCGCGGCGGACAGCGTGGCGTACTCGCCCGTGCGGCGCCGCCAGCGTGCCGTGCCGGTGTGCGTGACCTGGACCGGGGCCTGTCCCATGGACTGCTGCGTCCTCACTTCGTGCGATCTGGGCTGCGCCGCCGCGGGTGCGGGCAGCTCCACCGTAGCGTGCGCGCGACGTCTCGGATGACCGTCCACGGATGCTCAGTTGCTGCTGCCCGTACGCCCCCAGTCGGGGCCGATCCGGTCCCACTCGGCGTCCCACTCCGCGTACCTCCGGCAGAGCAACTGCCGTACGGTCAGCCGCCGTACGGTCTCCACCAGGGCCGCCGCGACGGCCGCCGACACCAGCCCGGCGAGCAGCGCCTGGGACGAGGCGGTGGCCTCGGACAGGGGCGGGCCGGTGATCCGGCCGCGCTCGTCCGTCCAGATCCGGAACCGCTCGCCGGGCCGCAACGGGCGCCCGGCGTCCGCGACCCCGGTGTGCACGGCGCCGTCCCGGCCCGTCCAGTACGCCACGACGCGGTGCCGCGCGACGTCGCCGTCCGCGTCGTCGGGGTCGGCGTCGAGGCCGGGCCGCGGCACGACCAGCTGCTGCACGGTGGCACGCGCCGGATGGCGCTCCGACCGCTGCTCGCGGGCGGCGCCCAGCATCTCCTCGTGCGCCAGCACACCGCCGGTCAACCCGACGAGGGGCGCGCCGAAGAGGATGAGCAGCGCGGCGCACAGCGAGGCCAACGCCTCGTGACGGTCGCTGCTGCGGCACAGCGGATTGCGGCGCCACCGCCACAACCCGACGATGCTGCGCACGGCATCACCCCCAACTCCCCAGTGGCACGACCTTACTCGGACGACCACGTGCCGTGGGCCCGTACCACCCGGACGGGACCGGGGGCGCATCGCTGGAACGGCGCGGTCACGGCTGACGTACGCGCCCCCGGCGCACGCCGACCGGGTGCGGCGGCGGGGCGTACGGACGCGGATCGGCCGCACGGGAAGGGGCGTTGGGCGGTCGCGCAGCCGTGTACGGACGCGTGCGTTACCCGCGCCGACCCGTCGGCATTCCTCGCTCCGGCCGCTCTTTCGAGCGATTGCCGCTGCTCTGCGACGGCGGTTAGCTTCATGGCGCAGCGCGCTGAATTCGCATAGCCAGCAAGCAGATTGGCGGTCCTCCCTTCCATGACCACTTCCGTGGAAACACATTCCGGCAGCGACGGCGCGGACGAGCAGGCGAATCTCAGCCTCGGCACCGCCGCCGCGAGGAATCTGGCGACCACCACGAAGACGCCCCCGCAGATGCAGGGCATCTCGTCCCGGTGGCTGCTCCGCGTGCTGCCGTGGGTGGAGGTGACCGGTGGCACGTTCCGCGTCAACCGGCGGCTCACCCACACCCTCGGTGACGGCCGCGTCGAGTTCGTCTCCACCGGAGCCGAGGTCCGCGTGATCCCGCGCGAGCTGACCGAACTGCCGCTGCTGCGCGGCTACGGCGACGAGGACACGCTGGCGGAGCTGGCGGGCCGCTGCGAGCAGCGGGACTTCGGCCCCGGCGAGACCCTCGTCGAGGCCGGGCAGCCCGCCGACCGCGTGGTGCTCCTCGCACACGGCAAGCTGGAGCGGCTGGGCCCCGGCAAGTACGACCGGGAGACCTCGCAGGGCGTCCTCGCGGACGGCGACTTCGTGGGCGACGACCGGCTGGCCGCCGAGCCGGGGGAGTGGGACCTCACGCTCAGGTCGCTGACGGGCGGCACCGTGCTGACGCTCTCCAGGGCCGCGTTCGAGGAGGTCGCGGGCCGCTCCGAGAGCCTCCGCGCGCACCTGGAGAACGGCCGTGCCGAGCTGCCCGGTCAGCGCACCCCGGAGGGCGAGTCCGCCATCTCGCTCTCCTCCGGGCACTCCGGCGAACCGTCGCTCCCCGGCACGTTCGTCGACTACGAACTGGCGCCGCGCGAGTACGAGTTGAGCGTCGCGCAGACCGTGCTCCGCGTGCACAGCAGGGTGGCCGACCTCTACAACCACCCGATGAACCAGGTCGAGGAGCAGCTGCGGCTGACCGTCGAGGCCCTGCGCGAGCGCCAGGAGCACGAGCTGGTCAACAACCGCGAGATCGGCCTCCTGCACAACGCCGACCTCAAGCAGCGGCTGCCCACCCGCAGTGGCCCGCCCACCCCCGACGACCTCGACGAACTCCTCGCCACGGTGTGGAAGGACCCCAGCGTCATCCTCGCCCACCCCAAGGCCATCGCGGCCATCGGCCGGGAGTCCACGAGCCGCGGCATCCTCCTCGGCAGCGTCGACTTCGAGGGGCACTCGGTGCCCGCGTGGCGCGGCGTCCCGATCCTCCCCTGCAACAAGATCCCCGTCAGCGACGCGGGCACCACGTCGGTGCTGGCGATGCGTACGGGCGAGAAGGCGCAGGGCGTCGTCGGGCTGCACCAGACCGGAATTCCCGACGAGTTCCAGCCGGGCCTGTCCGTGCGTTTCATGGGAATCAGCGAGAAGGCGATCATCTCGTATCTCGTGAGCGCCTACTATTCGGCGGCCGTACTGGTCCCGGACGCCCTGGGAATTCTTGAGGACGTGGAAGTCGGCCGATGACGGAGCACGGAAATCCCACCGCCGAGCCCGCCCAGCCCACCGGGCCGGACACCGCACCGCGCCCACCGGTCCCGCCCGCACGGAAGGCGCCGCACTCGCCGATGACCACGCATCCCGGCACGATCCCGCCCGCCAGCCTGTCCACGGCTGCCGCGCGCCAGCTGACGACCACCACCAAGACCCGCCCGCAGATGCAGGCGATCTCCCCGCGCTGGCTCCTGCGGGTGCTGCCCTGGACCGAGACCAAGGGCGGCAGCTACCGCGTCAACCGGCGGCTCACCCACACCCTCGGCGACGGCCGCGTCGAGTTCGTCTCCACCGGCACCGACGTCCAGGTCATCCCCGCCGAGCTGCGGGAGATCCCGCACCTGCGGGCCTTCGACGACCCCGACACGCTGCGCGCCCTCGCGGACCGCTGCGAGCAGCACGAGTACGTCGCCGGGGACACCGTGGCCGCCGCCGGCACCCCCGTCGAGCAGCTGATCCTCCTCGCCCACGGCAAGGTGCGGCGCACGGGCACCGGCCCCTACGGCGACGAGCACCGGCTCGGCACCCTCACCGACGGCGACCACGACGGCGACCAGGTCCTCACCCCCGAGCCCGGCAGCTGGCCGTACTCCCTGACGGCGGTCACCCGCTGCACGGTGCTGACCCTGCCGCTGGCGGCCGTACGGGAGGTCGCCGAGCGCTCCGGGACCCTCCGCGCGCACCTGGACGACGTCGCGTCCCGCCCCGTCCCGCCGAGCAACCGGCGCGGGGAGGCCGACATCGCGCTCAGCTCCGGCCACACCGGGGAGTTCGCGCTCCCCGGCACCTTCGCGGACTACGAGCTGTCGCCCCGCGAGTACGAACTGACCGTCGCGCAGACCGTGCTGCGCGTGCACACCCGCGTCGCGGACATCCACAACGACCCGATGGACCAGACCGGCGAGCAGCTGCGGCTGACGATCGAGGCCCTGCGGGAGCGGCAGGAGCACGACCTCGTCAACGACCCGGGCTTCGGGCTGCTGCACAACGCCGACCTCAAGCAGCGGCTGCCCACCCGCGACGGGCCGCCCACCCCGGACGACCTGGACGACCTGATCTCCCGCCGCCGCAAGACGCGCTGCCTGCTGGCGCACCCCCGCGCCATCGCCGCCATCGGCCGCGAGTGCACCCGGCGCGGCATCATCCCGCCGGAGCGCGAGTTCCACGGTTCGCGGGTGCGCACCTGGCGGGGCGTCCCGCTGCTGCCGTGCGACAAGATCCCGGTCACCGACGGCGTCACCAGCGTCCTCGCGATGCGCACCGGCGAGGAGGACCACGGTGTCGTGGGCCTGCACCAGACGGGCATCCCCGACGAGTACGAACCGGGGCTGAACGTCCGCTTCATGGGCATCGACGACCGCGCGCTCGTCTCGTACCTGGTGAGCACGTACTACTCGGCGGCGGTCCTCGTCCCCGACGCCCTCGGCATCCTGGAGGACGTCGAGGTCTGACACCGGTCTCCGCCCGTACGTGGGGCGGCAGGGGCGTCCGCGCCGCTGCCGCCCCTTACCACGTCCGGTCCGGCGCCGCGCGGAACGTTGCCTGCCACCGCGGTGTGCAGGACGATGACGGTGTGCGAAATCCATGGCTGGCGCTGGAGACGGGAGCGGACCCGGCCGAGCGGGTCGGGCTGCTGCGCCGGGCGCACGAGGAGTTCCTGAGCGGCGCGCCCATCGCCGACCCCGTACGCGGCGTGGTGGCCGACTCGTGGCGCCGCTGCGCCGGGGCGCTGGTGCGCCCCGAGACGGTCGCCCACGTCGACCTCGCGGGCCCCGCGCTCACCGCCCACCGCGCCGCCCACCCGCTGGCCCGCGTGATGCCCCTCATCCGCGAGCTGCTCGGCACCGTCGCGGACGACGGCGCCCATCTGCTGTCCGTCTGCGACGCGTCGGGCCGGATGCTGTGGGTCGAGGGCCACGCGCAGGTACGGCGCCGCGCCGAGGCGATGAACTTCGTCCCCGGCGCCCGCTGGGCCGAGCCCGCCATGGGCACGAACGCGCCCGGCACAGCCCTCGCCGTCGACCACGCGGTGCAGATCTTCGCCGCCGAGCACTACTCCCGCGTCGTACAGCCCTGGACCTGCGCCGCCGCGCCCGTCCACGACCCGCGCACCGGCCGCCTCCTCGGCGCCGTGGACATCACCGGCGGCGACCACCTCGCCGCCCCGCAGAGCCTGGCCCTCGTCCAGGCCACCGCCCGCGCCGCCGAGTCGCAGCTCGCCGGTGAGGACGGCGGCGCCCGCGGGCCGCAGCTCCTCCAGGTGCTCGGCCGCGACGAGGCCCTGCTGCGCGGCGGGCCCGCGCCCGTGCGGCTCGGCCGCCGCCACAGCGAGATCCTGCTGCTGCTCGCCGCGCACCCCGAGGGGCTCACCGGCGACCGGCTCAGCCTGGAGCTGTACGGCGAGCGGGACGTCAACCCGGTCACCCTGCGCGCCGAACTCTCCCGCCTGCGGCAGCTGTTGGGCCCGGTCCTCGCCTCCCGCCCGTACCGGCTGCGCGACCCCCTGGACACCGACCTCGCCGTCGTCACCGAGGCACTCGACGCCGCCGACCCCGGCGCGGCCCTCGCCGCCTACCGCGGCCCGCTGCTGCCGCTCTCCGAGGCCCCCGGCATCGTCCGGCTGCGCCGCGCCCTGGAGGACCGCCTCCGCCACCGGCTGCTGTCCGCGCCGCGCGCCGACCTGCTGGAGACGTGGGTGCACAGCGTGTGGGGTGAGGACGACCTGGAGGTGTGGGAGGCGCTGCTCGCCACTCGCCCCGGGCACGACCCGCTGCGTGCCCCCACCGTGGCGCGCGTACGGGCGCTGCGCCGCGCGTACGGCCTGGACGGCGCGGGCCCGCGGGGTGCGTACGGGACATAGGGCGCGGCCCGCGCGGGTGACGTGAAACGTACGCAACGTATACGCAACGTCCCCGCGTCTAACGTCCCCGTCAGCCGCGCGTTCCCGCACCGGGGCGCGGCGACGACCCGTCAGGGAGGCCAGGGACATGAGCCGCTACGCCGCACCCGGAACCGAAGGCGCCATCGTCGACTACCAGGCACGCTACGACCACTGGATCGGCGGCAACTACGTCCCGCCCAAGCTCGGCGGCTACTTCGAGAACCCCAGCCCCGTCACCGGCGCCCCGTTCACCGAGATCGCCCGCGGCACCGCCGAGGACGTGGAGAGCGCCCTCGACGCCGCGCACGCCGCCGCCGGGGCGTGGGGCCGTACGCCCGCCGCCGAACGCGCCCTCGTGCTCAACCGCATCGCGGACCGCATGGAGGAGAACCTGGAGCGCCTCGCGGTCGCCGAGACCTGGGAGAACGGCAAGCCCGTACGGGAGACGCTGGCCGCCGACATCCCGCTGGCCATCGACCACTTCCGCTACTTCGCGGGCGCCCTGCGCGCCCAGGAGGGGTCGCTGTCCCAGATCGACGAGGACACCGTCGCCTACCACTTCCACGAGCCGCTGGGCGTCGTCGCGCAGATCATCCCCTGGAACTTCCCGATCCTGATGGCCACCTGGAAGCTGGCGCCCGCGCTCGCCGCGGGCAACGCCGTGGTCCTCAAGCCCGCCGAGCAGACGCCCGCCTCGATCCACGTCTGGCTCGGCCTCGTCGCGGACCTGCTGCCGCCGGGCGTCGTGAACGTCGTGAACGGCTTCGGCGCCGAGGCGGGCAAGCCGCTCGCCAGCAGCCCCCGCGTCGCCAAGGTCGCGTTCACCGGGGAGACGACGACGGGGCGGCTGATCATGCAGTACGCCTCGGAGAACCTGAAGCCGGTCACCCTCGAACTCGGCGGCAAGAGCCCGAACATCTTCTTCGACGACGTCTCGGCGGGCGACGACGACTTCCTCGACAAGGCGCTGGAGGGCTTCACCATGTTCGCCCTCAACCAGGGCGAGGTCTGCACCTGTCCGTCGCGCGCCCTCATCCAGCGCGGCCACTACGGCGACTTCCTCGCGGCTGCCGTCGCCCGCACCGAACGGATCGTGCAGGGCCACCCGCTGGACACGGAGACGATGGTCGGCGCGCAGGCGTCCAACGACCAGCTGGAGAAGATCCTCTCGTACCTGGAGATCGGTGACCGCGAGGGCGCCCGCGTCCTCACCGGCGGCGCCCGCGCCGACCTCGGCGGCGAGCTGGCGGGCGGCTACTACGTGCAGCCCACCATCCTGGAGGGCGGCAACCACATGCGCGTCTTCCAGGAGGAGATCTTCGGGCCCGTCGTCTCGGTCACCGGCTTCGCGGACTTCGACGACGCGATCGAGATCGCCAACGACACGCTGTACGGCCTCGGCGCGGGCGTCTGGACCCGCGACGGCAGCACCGCGTACCGCGCCGGACGCGCCATCCAGGCGGGCCGCGTGTGGACGAACTGCTACCACGCCTACCCCGCGCACGCCGCCTTCGGCGGCTACAAGCAGTCGGGCATCGGCCGCGAGAACCACCGCATGATGCTCGACCACTACCAGCAGACGAAGAACCTCCTCGTCAGCTACACGCCGAAGAAGCTCGGGTTCTTCTGATGCCCCGCGTCGCGCTGACCCCCGCGGCCGCCGCGCTGATCCGGCAGCTCAGCGGCCGCCACGGGCCGCTGATGTTCCACCAGTCCGGCGGCTGCTGCGACGGGAGCGCGCCGATGTGCTTCCCGCTCGGCGAGTTCCGTACGGGCGCCTCCGACGTGCTGCTGGAACGGCTGGAGGTGGCGGACGTCGACGAACCCGTGCCGTTCTGGATGTCCGCCGACCAGTACGCGTACTGGAGCCACACGCACCTCACGGTCGACGTGGTGCCGGGGCGCGGTGCCGGGTTCTCGCTGGAGGCACCCGAAGGGGTGCGCTTCCTCATCCGCTCGCGGCTGCTGGAGGAGTCCGACCTCCCCGCCGGGGCGCCGCCCCTCGGGGAAGCCCCCTGACCGGCGACCCGACCCGCCCGTCCGGCCGCTGAGCCGCGGCGGGTGACCGACCACCGCCGTGCCCGTGGACGGCGCGGGCACGGCGGTACCCCACGTCCCACGTCGACAGCCGCGCGGGCGTGGCCGCACGGCTGCGGGCGCGCGTACGCGAGTGGCCGGTGGGGAGGCGGATGGCTGACCCCCGCAGTCGTGCTCCGCCCCCGTCGGCCGCGCCCGCGGCGCGCACCCGTGTCCCGTCGTCGCCGTCCCTGGCGGGGGACCCGCCCCTCAGTACCCTCTGCCGGGATACGGGCGGCCGTACGGATCGTCGTACGCGCCGGGCATCTGCCGCGGCGCCGCCGGACGCGGCGGCTGCACCGGACGCATCTGCGGCTGGCGCTGCGGCTGTTGCTGGGGCGCCTGCTGGCCCATGCCCGGGTGACCCGGGTAGCCCGGCTGACCGCCCTGCGGCCCGCGCGGGGGCTGCTGCTGCGGTACGTAGGGCATCGGCGCCTGTTGCAGGGGCATCGGCTGAGGTGCCGGGGGCCCGGCCGCCGGATAACCGTGCGGCGGGGTCTGCGACTGCTGGCCGTAGCCGGAGCCCGAAGGAAGGGCCGGGAGGGCGGCGGGCAGCGCGGGCAGATAGTTGCTGGCCTCGTACTGGGCCGGCACCCGGATGGGAGCGATCTGCGGAGTGCCCCGCTCAGCGACGAGCATGTCGTAGATCGGGGTGTCAGGGAAGGGTGGCGCAGCGTAGTAACCGCCGCCGTAGGTGCCGCGGGGGGAGGTCATAGCCCATAAGTTAAGCCCAAAAGTGCTAGTTGGGGAGCCCGGCAGGTGTGTCATTTTGCGTGCGCGGAGTGGTCGCTTGATTACAACACCTATGAATCAGTGGAAAACGGACGTTCGGTTGTGTTCAGATCTTGTAACAAGGCCGCTCCTCGCCTGTGTTGACCGGGTGCAATAGGTTGGCGGAGGCGTCACGCCGCCGTCGCGCGCGGCCGACACGAGCACGACGACACGAGCACGAGGGGATCACCATGACCATGGCCAAGGGCACCAACGTTCCCGTACCGGCCGCGGCCGTACGGGTCGAGCTGGGCTGGCGTGCCGGCCCCGGGGTGCCGGACGTCGACGCCTCCGCGCTGCTCCTCGTCTCCGGAAAGGTGCGCTCCGACGCCGACTTCGTCTTCTACAACCAGCCCCAGCACGCGTCCGGCGCCGTCCGGCACGAGGGCAAGCGCCCCGAGGGCGGCGCCGTGACCGACACGCTGTCCGTCGCCCTGGAGCGCGTCGAACCGGCCGTCGAGACGGTCGTCGTCGCCGCCTCGGCCGACGGCGGCACGTTCGGCCAGGTCCCCGGCCTGTACGTACGGGTGTTGGACGCGGCGAACGGCGCCGAGCTGGCGCGGTTCGACAGCGCCGACGCGGCGAGCGAGACGGCGTTCGTGCTGGGCGAGCTGTACCGCAGGCAGGGCGCCTGGAAGTTCCGCGCGGTCGGCCAGGGCTACGACTCCGGACTGGGCGGACTGGCCACGGACTTCGGCATCAGCGTGGACGAGCCGCAGGCACCGGCCGCGCCCCCGGCGCCCGCCGCGCCGCGGGCACCCGCGGCCCCGCAGGCGCCGTACGCGCCGCAGACGCCCGCCACGCCGACCGCCCCGCCGTCCCACTCGGCGCCGACGCTGCCGTCCTTCCCGTCCCCGCAGGTCCCGCCGCCGCAGGCACCCCAGGCCCCGTACGCGCCCCAAGCTCCGTACGCGCCCCAGGCCCCGCAGCCCCCGCAGGCACCCCCGGCCCCCGCCGCGCCCGCCCCGCAGACCGGCGGCGGGCCCGTACGGCTGACGAAGGTGACGCTCACCAAGGCGTCCCCGACGGTCTCGCTCAGCAAGCAGGGCGGCACCTCCGGCATGCTGCGCGTCAACCTCAACTGGGAGGTGCGCAAGCAGTTCTCCGGCTGGGGCGCCAAGCTGGGCCGGGCCATGGCGATGCACTCCGACCTCGACCTGGACCTGTGCGCCCTGTACGAGCTGGCCGACGGCCGGAAGGGTGTCGTGCAGGCCCTCGGCAACGCCTTCGGCGCGATCCACCAGCCGCCGTACGTGCACCTCGACGGCGACGACCGCACCGGCGCCGTCGAGTCCGGCGAGAACCTCACCGTCAACCTCGACCACGTCAACGACCTGCGCCGCCTCCTGCTGTTCGTCACCGTCTACGAGGGCGCGCGCAGCTTCGCGAACCTCAACGCCACCGTGACGCTCCAGCCGCAGCACGGCGCCCCCGTCGAGTTCCACCTCGACGAGTGCACCGTCCCGTCGACCGTGTGCGCCCTCGCCCTGCTCACCAACCAGGGCGGCGAACTCGTCGTGCAGCGCGAGGCCCGCTACCTCGTCCCCGACCGGGGCGTCAGCCCGCAGCGGACCGTCGACCACGCGTACGGCTGGGGCATGCAGTGGACGCCCGGTCGCAAGTGACCGTCCCCGTACGGTTCCTGACGCGCCGTCAGGGGTAGGTGCGGCCCTTCCAGGCCGCGCCGCGCCCCCGGTGGTGGCGTACGGCGGAGTCGACCGTCATCAGCAGGTAGAGGGCCGCCGTCAGCGGCAGCGTGAGCGCCCGCCAGGGCGACAGCCCGTAAAGGCGCAGCATCGGCAGGTACGTCCCGGCCATCACCGCCCACGCCGCCGCACCGGCCGCCGCGCACGCCGCGTCGCCCGTCACCGCGCCGAGGCACGCGGCGGCGGGCGGCACCAGGTAGACCAGCGCCAGGCCCGCGACCGTGGCGGCCAACACGGCCGGGCTGTGACGGAGTTGGGCGTACGCGCTGCGCGCCACCATGTCCCACGGCTCGCGCAGCCCGACGTACGGGCGCACGCTCACCACCCCGTCGGCCAGCCCGAGCCAGACGCGGCCGCTGCCGCCGCGCTTGACGGCGCGGGCCAGCGTCACGTCGTCGATCACCGCGCCCCGGATGCTGTCCGGCAGCCGCTCCCGTACGGCGACGTCCGCGCGGAGCAGCACGCAGCCGCCCGCGGCGGCGGCCGTGCGCGCCGACGGCCGGTTGACCCGGCGGAACGGGAAGAGCTGCCCGAAGAAGTACACGAACGCGGGCACCAGCAGCCGCTCCCAGCCGCCGTCCGTCCGCAACCGGGCCATCAGCGACACCAGTTCGAGGTCGGCGGAGCGCGCGGCCGACACCAACTCCCGCAGCGAGTCCGGGTGGTGGGCGATGTCCGCGTCGGTCAGCAGCAGGTACGCGGGGTCCGTACGGGCGCGGGCCAGCGCCGTCCCGTGCCGTACGGCCCACAGCTTGCCCGTCCAGCCCGGCGGCGGCGGGCCGGGGGAGTCCACCGTCAGCGGCAGGCCGCCCGGCTCCCCGTCGGCCAGGGCGCGCGCGACGGCGCCGGTGCCGTCGGTGCTGCCGTCGTCGACGAGGAACACCTCGGCGCGGCCCGGGTACTTCTGCGCCAGCAGCGACGGCAGGCTGTGCGGCAGCACCCCCGCCTCGTCCCGCGCGGGCACCACCACGGCGACCGGCGGCCACCGTACGGGCCCGGCACGGTCGCCGCCCGAGGTCCCGCCGCCCGGTGGCACGCCGTCCGGCGGCGGCGGGAGACGGACGTCGGTGCGCCAGAAGAAGCCGTGCCCCAGCAGCAGCCAGGTCCAGGCGCCGAATGCGGCCAGCGCCGCCCAGGTCGGTACGCTCACCGGCGCAGTCTGCCGGAGCGGCGCCCGTACGGGCGGGCACCGCGCGGTGACGGCCGCCGTCCGGGCACGCCGTACGCTGGGGCCCGTGAGAATCGCGCTCCTCGACTCCGGCCTCGGACTGCTCGCCGCGGCCTCCGCGGTGCGCCGGCTCCGGCCGGACGCCGACCTCGTGCTCTCCTCCGACCCCGACAGCATGCCGTGGGGCCCGCGCACGGCGGCCGACATCGCCGAACGGGCCCTCGCCTGCGCGCGCGCCGCCGCCGCGTACGCCCCGGACGCGCTGATCGTCGCCTGCAACACCGCCTCCGTGCACGCCCTGCCGGTGCTCCGCGCCGAACTGGAGCCGGACATCCCGGTCGTCGGCACCGTGCCCGCGATCAAGCCCGCCGCGGCGGCGGGCGGACCGGTCGCCGTGTGGGCGACGCCCGCGACGACCGGCAGCCCGTACCAGCGGCGGCTCATCGAGGACTTCGGGAACGGCGCCCGCGTCGCCGAGGTGCCCTGCCACGGGCTGGCCGACGCCGTCGAGAGCGGCGACGAGCCCGCGATCGACGCGGCCGTCACCGCCGCCGCCCGACTCACCCCGTCCGGCGTGCGCACCGTCGTCCTCGGCTGCACCCACTACGAGCTGGTCGCCACCCGCATCCGCGCCGCCACCACCCCGACCGCGCCGCCCCCCGCCGACCTGCGCGGCTCGGCGGCGGCCGTCGCCGAGCAGGCGCTGCGCCGCGCGGGCGCGCGCCCCGACCCGGACGCCGCGCCCACCGGCGCCGTGACCGTGCTGCGCGCGGGCAGGCCCGGCGCGCTGCCCCCGGCGGCGCTCCGCTACGCCGAGGGACGGCTGCTCGCGGGCGCCCCAGCGACGCCCTGACCCGGGCGCCCACCGGCCCGTACGAGGGCGGGAGCGCGGGTTCGTCGAGGGGACGCGGGCGGCGCGCCCACGACACGTAGGGTCGGGCCCATGGGTACCCCCGACTTCATCCGCGAGCTGCGCGTCACCGCCGGGCGGCAGTTGCTGTTCCTGCCCGGTGTGAGCGCCGTCGTCCTCGACGACGCGGACCGTGTGCTGCTGGCCCGCCGCGCCGACACCGGCCGCTGGTCGATCATCGGCGGCATCGCGGAACCGGGCGAGCAGCCCGCCGTCACGGCGGTGCGCGAGGTGTACGAGGAGACGGCTGTACGGTGCGTGCCGGAGCGGGTGGTCGTCGTACAGGGCATGGAGCCCGTGGAGTACCCGAACGGCGACCGCTGCCAGTTCATGGACATCTCGTTCCGCTGCCGGGCCGTCGGCGGCGAGGCGCGGGTGAACGACGAGGAGTCGCTGGACGTCGGCTGGTTCGCGCGGGACGCCCTTCCTCCGCTGGAGGACTTCGCGCTGCTGCGGATCAAGCAGGCGGCGGGCGACGGGCCCACCTGGTTCTCCGCCGCCGACCCGTGGGCCGTGACCGGGTGACGGCGCCCGCGCGGCCGCGGGACCGGGCGCCGCGCCCGGCCCCGCGTGCCCGCTCAGACCTTGCGGTAGTCGTACGCCTCGCGGGCCGCCGCCGCGACCTCCGCGCGGCCCGCGCCGCCCGACGCCGTGACCAGCGCCGCGACCGCGCCCTCCACGAACGGCGCGTCCAACAGCTCGGCGCCCGGCGGCAGTTCGTCCTCCGCGAGCAGCACCTTCACCGTCAGCACGGCGCTGCCCAGGTCGGTCAGCAGCAGCACGCCCGCGCCCTCGTCCGCCTCCCGCGCCGCCGCCGCGACGGCGTCGGCGTCCGTGCCGAATCCGCCGTCCGGGGTGCCGCCCGCGGCCCGTACGGGGGCGAGTTCGGTGCCCCCGGCGAGGGCGACGGCCAGCCGGGCGACCGACGCGGCGACCTCGGCGCTGTGCGAGACCAGCACGAGCCCCACGCGCGCCCCGGCACCGCCGTCCCGCGCCGCGTCCACCGCCCGGCCCTCCGTACCGCCCGTCGCGCCGTCCTCCGTGCCGGACACCGGTCACACCCCCCAGCGCAGGCCGGGCGTACGGACCGGGGCGTCCCACAGCCGCAGCAGCTCCTCGTCGGCGCGGCACAGCGTGACGGAGGCGCCCGCCATGTCGAGGGACGTCACGTAGTTGCCGACGAGGGTGCGGGTGACGGGCACGCCCCGCTCCCCGAGCACCCGGTGCACCTCGGCGCCGAAGCCGTACAGCTCCAGCAGCGGCGTCCCGCCCATCCCGTTGACCAGCGCCAGCACGGGCCCGTCGGGACGGAGGTCCTCCAGTACGGCGTCCACGGCGAAGTCCGCGATCTCGCCGGACGTCATCATGGCGCGGCGCTCCCGGCCCGGCTCGCCGTGGATGCCGATGCCCAGCTCCAGCTCGCCGGACGGCAGGTCGAACGTGGGGCTGCCCTTCGCGGGCGTCGTGCACGCGTCGAGCGCCACCCCGAAGCTGCGGGCCGATCCGGCGACCTGCCGGGCGATCGCCTCCACCCGCTCCAGGGGGGCGCCCTCCTGCGCGGCGGCCCCCGCGATCTTCTCCACGAACAGCGTGGCGCCCGTGCCGCGCCGACCCGCGGTGAACGTGCTGTCGGTGACGGCCACGTCGTCCTCCACGAGGACCTTCGCGACGGTCACCCCCTCGTCCTCGGCGAGTTCGGCGGCCATCTCGAAGTTCAGCACGTCGCCCGTGTAGTTCTTCACGACGAACAGCACGCCCGCCCCGCTGTCCACGGCCGCCGCGGCCCGCACCATCTGGTCGGGCACGGGCGAGGTGAAGACCTCACCGGCGCAGGCCGCGTCCAGCATCCCGTGGCCCACGAAGCCGCCGTGCAGCGGCTCGTGCCCGGACCCGCCGCCGGAGACCAGCGCCACCTTGTCCCGTACCGGGGCGTCGCCCCGTACGACCAGCCGGTTCTCCACGTCGACCGTCAGCTCCGGGTGCGCGGCGGCCATCCCGCGCAACGCGTCGGCCACCACGGTCTCCGGAACGTTGATCAGCTGCTTCATCACGGGCCTCCCAGTACAGCGCCGTCACGGACGGGACCACTCAAGCAGTACACCCGCGTCCGGTGGAACGACCACGGCGGACGCACTTGCGGAGCGGCGCCCGTACGGGCGGGTCGACCGCCCGGCTTACACATACGAAACGCGGGAAGTCATACTGATCCGCGAGGGCACGAGCGACGACAGGGGCGACTGCTGCGATGGCGGAGACCACGCTGATCCAGGGCCGTTACCGACTGCTCGAACTCATCGGGCGCGGGGGCATGGGCGAGGTGTGGCGGGCCGAGGACGAGTCCTTGGGCCGCGCCGTCGCCGTGAAATGCCTGAAACCGACGGGGGAGCACGGCGACAGGTCCTTCCTCCCGGTGCTGCGCGAGCGCTTCCGGCGCGAGGCGCGCGTCGCCGCCGGGCTCCAGCACCGCGGTGTGACGGTGGTGCACGACTTCGGCGAGCACAAGGGCGTCCTGTACCTGGTGATGGAGCTGCTCGACGGGCTCAACCTCAGCCAGCTGCTCAGCGCCAACGGCCACCACCCGCTGCCCGTGCTCCAGGTCGCGGACATCGCCAGCCAGGTCGCGGACGCCCTCGCGTACACCCACGCCCAGGGCATCGTGCACCGCGACCTGAAGCCCGCCAACGTGATGCGGACCGCCGACGGCACCGTGAAGATCTGCGACTTCGGCATCGCGCGGCTCGGCCAGGACATCGGCTTCACCTCGCGGCTCACCGGCGGCGGCATCGCCATGGGCACCCCGCACTACATGTCGCCCGAGCAGATCGCCGGTGTCGCCGTCGACCACCGCAGCGACCTCTACTCGCTGGGCTGCGTGCTGTACGAACTCGCCACCGGCGTCCCGCCGTTCGACAGCGACGACGCGTGGGCCGTCCTCGTCAGCCACCGCGACACCCCGCCCGTACCGCCGCGCGCCCGCCGCGCCGACATCCCCGAGCCGCTCGACGCCGCCATCATGTCGCTGCTCGCGAAGCAGCCGGGGGAGCGGCCCGGCGACGCGGCCGAGATCGTACGGCGGCTCACCGGCGTCCTGCGGACCGACCAGCCGCAGGAGTCCGACCCGCCGCGCCAGGAGCAGTCGTTCGGCATGCCGGGCTGGACGCACGGCATCGGCACCGGCTCGCGGGCGACGACCGGCGGCCAGGTGCGGATGGTGCCGCCCGTCGGCGAGGTGGCCGGGCTGACCGGCCGGTGGACGGGCCCGATGCAGCCGCCGCTCGTCCTCACCCCCGGCCCGCCGCCCGCCGCGCCGTCCGGGCCGCCCGCCGTCCCGGCGGCGCCACCCGTCGTCGGCCCCGGTCCGGCCGCGTACGGCGGCCGCGCCGCCCCGCACCCCGCGCAGAACGGCGGCCCCCGCCCGTCCGGGCCGGTCCCGGCGCCGGAGCGGCTGGCGTGGCTCGCGGAGCGGCACGGCGCGGCCCTGGACCTGGGCCGCGTGGGCCGCTGGGCGGAGTCGGAGGAGACGCACCGGATGGTCGCCGCCGAACGCGAACGCGCCCTCGGCCCGGACCACCCGGACACCCTCGCCAGCCGGTACGAGCTGGGGTTCGCGCTGTGCCGCCTCGGCCGGTACGCGGACGCGATGCGCGCCTACGACGACGTCGTCGCCTGGCGGGAGCGGGTCCTCGGCCCCGACCACGCCGAGACGCTGGCCGCGCGGCAGGAGTCCGCGTACGTGCTGGGCAGACTGGGGCGGCACGCGGAGGCGCACACCGTGTACTCCGAGGTGCTGGCCGCGCGCCAGCGCACGGTGGGCATGGAACACCCGGACACGCTCCGCTGCCGCCACAACCTCGCGTACAACCTGAGCCGTCTCGGACGGCTGGAGGACTCGTACGCCATGGCGCGCGAGGTCGCGGACGCCCGGGCGCGGGTGCTCGGCGCCGACCACCGGGACACCCTCGTCACGCGTTACGAGGTGGCGTACGCGCTGGGCCGTCTCGACCGCTGGGAGGAGGCGTTGCGCACCTACCTGGAGGTGGCCGACGCGCGGGCCCGCACCCTCGGCCCGGAGGACCCGGACACGCTCGCCGCCCGCTACGAGGCGGGCATCAGCCTGGGGCGGCTGGGCCGCTCGGAGGAGGCCCTGGAGCTGTACCGCGACCTGGCCGCGATCCGCACCCGCACGCTCGGCCCCGTCGACCCCGAGACGCTGCGGGCCCGGCACGGGCTCGGCGTCAACCTCGGCCGCCTCGGCCGCTGGGACGAGGCGCTGGCGCTCGCCCAGGACGTGAGCGCGCTACGGGACCGGGTGCTGGGCGCCGACCACCCCGACACCCTGGTGAGCCGACGCGAACTGGGCGTCGCCATGAGCCAGTTGGGCCGCTGGTCGGAGGCGCTGGCGGTCTACCAGCAGGTGGCCGGGGCCCGGCAGCGGGTGCTGGGCGGGCAGCACCCCGACACCCTCAACAGCCGCATCGACGAGGCCCACTGCCTGGACCGGCTCGGACGCGGCGGTGAGGCCGCCGAGCTGTACCAGCGGGTGGCGGCCGTGCGCGGCTGGCAGGACCGGGGTACGCCGGGGCGCTGACGCCCGTACGGTGCGGGGACGCGTACCGGCGGTCCCCGCCATCGAGGCGTGCTGGCGGCGGCGCCGGGCCCGTGCTACCCAGGAGCCATGCCCGACACCCCCTCCCGGCCCGCCCGGTCCGCGTACGACGCCGTGATCGTCGGCGGCGGCCACAACGGCCTGGTGGCCGCCGCCTACCTGGCCCGCGCCGGACTCGCCGTCCTGGTGCTGGAACGCGCCCCGCGCACCGGCGGCGCCGCCGTCTCCACCCGCCCGTTCCGCGGCGTGGACGCCCGGCTCTCCGCGTACTCCTACCTGGTCAGCCTGCTGCCGCGGCGGATCGTCGACGACCTGGGGCTGCGCTTCGCCGTACGCAGGCGGGCCGTCTCCTCGTACACCCCCGTCGTACGCGGCGGGACCCCCACGGGGCTGCTGGTGGGCGGCGGGGAGGCGCGGACGCGGGAGGCGTTCGCGCGGTTCACCGGCTCGGAACGGGAGTACGCCGCGTGGCAGCGGTTCTACGCCATGACGGAACGGGTCGCCGCCCGCGTCTTCCCCACCCTCACCGAGCCCCTCCCGAGCCGGTCGGCGCTGCGCGCCCGCGTCGACGACGGCGCGGCCTGGGAGGCGCTGTTCGAACGGCCGGTGGGCGAGGCCGTCGAGGAGCACTTCGCGGACGACACCGTGCGGGGCGTCGTCCTCACCGACGCGCTGATCGGCACGTTCAGCCACGCCCACGACCCGTCGCTGCTCCAGAACCGCTGCCTGCTCTACCACGTCATCGGCGGCGGCACCGGCGACTGGGACGTGCCCGTCGGCGGCATGGGCGCCCTCACCGACGCCCTCGCGGACGCCGCGCGCGGCGCCGGGGCGGAGATCCGCACCGGGCACGAGGCGTACGCGATCGAGACCGACGGACACTCCGCCGCCGTCGTACGCCACCGCGACGAGGCGGGGGAGGAGGACGCCGTCACCGCGCGCGACGTGCTCGTCGGCGCCTCCCCGGACACGCTCGCCGCGCTGCTCGGCGAGCCCGGACCGCAGCCGCCCACCAGCGGGTCGCAGCTGAAGGTCAACATGCTGCTGCGCCGCCTGCCCCGGCTGCGCGACGAGGCGGTGGACCCGCGAGAGGCGTTCGCGGGCACGTTCCACGTCGCCGAGGGGTACGCGCAGCTGGCCGAAGCCCACCGGCAGGCCGGCGCCGGGGAGCTGCCGACGGCGCCGCCCTCGGAGATCTACTGCCACTCGCTGACCGACCCCACGATCCTCGGCCCCGACCTCGCCGCACGCGGCTGGCAGACCATGACCCTCTTCGGGCTGCTCACCCCCGCGGAGCTGTTCACGGGCGACGCGGACGACCCGGGCGCCGCCGACGCGCGCCGCGACGCGCTGCTCGCCGCAACCCTCGCGCAGCTCGACGCGCACCTGGCCGAGCCGCTCGCGGACTGCCTCGCCACCGACGCCGACGGACGGCCGTGCGTCGAGGCGAAGTCACCCGTCGACCTGGAGCGCGAACTCCGGCTGCCGGGCGGCCACATCTTCCACGGCGACCTGTCGTTCCCGTACGCCAACGACACGCCCGCGACCGGTGACGACACCACCGCGGACACGGCCGCCGCGCGCTGGGGCGTCGCCACCCGGCACGCGAACGTGCTGCTGTGCGGCGCGGGCGCCGTACGCGGCGGCGGCGTCAGCGGCGTCGCCGGGCAGAACGCGGCGATGGCCGTCCTGGAGGCGCGGGGCGCCGGACCCGGGTGACCTGCAGGGGTGACCGGCGCGCGTCAGGCGGAGCCGGTCGGGCGCTCGTCCAGCACCCGGTTGAACTTCCCCGCCGACCGTTCCAGCGTCCCCGGCTCGGCCAGCTCCACCTCGACGGACACCCCGATCCCGTCCCGTACGGCCCCCGCGATCCGCTCCGCCGCCGCCTCCCGCTGCTCCGGCGCCGCGCCGGGCCGCGCCTCCGCCCGAACGGTCAGCCGGTCCAGCCGTCCCTCGCGGGTCAGCCGCAGCCGGAAGTGGGGCGCGACGCCGGGGGTGCGCAGGACGATCTCCTCGACCTGGGACGGGAAGAGGTTCACACCGCGCAGGATGATCATGTCGTCGGTGCGTCCCGTGACCCGCTCCATCCGCCGGAACGCCGGGCGGGCGGTGCCCGGCAGCAGCCGCGTCAGGTCACGCGTGCGGTAGCGCACGACGGGCGTCGCCTCCCGCGTCAGCGACGTGAACACCAGCTCGCCCGGCTCCCCTTCGGGCAGCACCGCGCCGGTCACCGGGTCGACGACCTCCGGGTAGAAGTGGTCCTCCCACACGTGCAGCCCGTCCTTGGTCTCCACGCACTCCTGCGCGACCCCCGGGCCGATCACCTCCGACAGCCCGTAGATGTCCACGGCGTCGATCGCGAGGCGCTCCTCGATCTCGCGCCGCATCGCCTCCGTCCACGGCTCGGCGCCGAACAGGCCGACGCGCAGCGACGTCGTGCGCGGGTCCACGCCCTGCCGCTCGAACTCGTCGAGGAGCGTCAGCAGGTACGAGGGCGTGACCATGATGACCCGCGGCGCGAAGTCCTGGATCAGCCGCACCTGCCGGGCCGTCACCCCGCCGGACGCGGGGATCACCGTGCAGCCGAGCCGTTCCGCGCCGTAGTGCGCGCCGAGCCCGCCGGTGAACAGCCCGTAGCCGTACGCCACGTGGACCCGGTCCCCGGGCCGCCCGCCCGCCGCGCGGATGCTGCGCGCGACGACGTCCGCCCAGGTGTCCAGGTCGCGCCGCGTGTAGCCGACGACGGTCGGGGTGCCGGTCGTGCCGCTGGAGGCGTGCAGCCGCCGCACCCGCTCCTGGGGGACGGCGAACATGCCGAACGGGTAGTTCTCCCGCAGCGTCTCCTTCGTGGTGAACGGGAACGCCGCCAGGTCCGCCAGCGTGCGGCAGTCCTCGGGGTGGACCCCGGCGGCGTCGAACGCGTGGCGGTACGCGGCCACGTGGTCGTACGCGTGACGCAGCGAGGCGCGCAGCCGCTCCAGCTGGAGGGCGCGCAGCTCGTCACGCGTGAGCCGTTCCGCGGCGTCCGGCTGCTGCATATGGCACCTCCACGGGGCGGCGGCGGGCCGCCCGGGGACGTCCGGACGGGTCCGGTGGGCGGCTCCAGTAAGCAGCGTCGCCGTCGACCGGTCAAGACGTCGCGCCCGCGCGGGGGTGCGGGGACCCGCCCGGTACGGGCACCGGCCGGGGGAGCGGCCCGCGGACCGGCACGTACGATGACCCCATGTCGTTCCTCCGCCGCCGCAACGCCGCAGTGCCCGCCGGGCCGGACTTCGATGTCCTCGCCATGGACCCGTCCGACTGGCCGGGCAACCTCGGCGCGGGCCTGCTCCCGGCGCCGGACGGCACCTGCCAGGGCGTGTTCCTGCGCTACGACCTGTTCGGCGGCCGCGGCCCCGCGATGATCATCGGGAACCTCCCGGAGGGCGCGCCCGCGCGCGAGGTCGCCGACGGCGAGGTGCCCTTCGAGGTGGCGCAGCTGCTGGTCGCGCTGGAGAACGACGAGCCGGTGCACGTCACCGGCACCGACGAGGACCCGGTGATGCACGACGGCAACCTGCTGATCGTCCGCCGCGTCAAGTGCTCCGAGAGCCGCGTCTCCTGCGTGCAGTTCGACCGCAGCGACGGCGTGCTGGTGACCATCGCCAGCTGGGACCGGCCGATCACCGGCGACCTGTACGCGCTGCTGAAGCCGCTGCCCGCGGAGCTGTTCCAGCAGTAACGGCGGCCCCGCCCGCGCGTACGGGAGCGGCGCACCCCCGGTGCCCCGCTCCCGCGTCCTCCGCGCGCTCGCCCGCCTTCCCGCGCGCGTCAGCGCGTGCCGACGGCCGCCCGCACCGCCCGGCGGGCCTGCCCGCAGTCGTCGTGCAGCCGCCGCAGCAGCAGCCGCTGCTCCTCGCCGTACGCCATGCCGCCACCCGCCCGGTCCTGGCCGCGCGGCGGGAGGACGGGCGGCGGCTCGCGCATCGCGCGCTGCACGGCCGTCTCGTACGTACGGATCTCCCGCGTCAGCACGAGCATCAGGTTCACCAGGAACGCGTCGCGGGCCGCGGGGCCGCCCGCGTGCGCGAGTTGACTGATCTGGCGGCGCGCGCCGGGCGCCTCGCTGAGGACCGTCCACAAGGTGGCGAGGTCGAAGCCCGGCAGGTACCAGCCGGTGTGCTCCCAGTCGACGAGCACCGGCCCGGCCGGTGACAGCAGCATGTTGGACAGCAGCGCGTCACCGTGGCAGAACTGCCACTGCGTCTGCTGCCTGCCGCCCGCGTGCGCGATGCCGTGCAGCAGCTTCCCGAGGTCGCCGAGGTCGCGGTCGGTCAGCAGCCCCAGCTCGTGGTAGCGGCCGAGTCGCGCCGGGTAGTCCAGGGGCCGGTCGAAGGAACCGCCCGGGGGGCGCCACGTGTTGACGCGGCACACCGCGCCCAGCACGGTCCGTACGTCCGCCCGGGGCACCGCCTCGAAGGGGTGCCGTTGCAGCGCGCCGGGGCGCCCCTGCATCCGCTCGGTGACGAGCGTGCCCGCCTCCGGGTCCGCGGCGACCAGCCGGGGCACCCGTACCGGCGGCCGGTGGCGTACGAACGTGCGGTACGCCGCTATCTCGTGCTGGAACCGCTCCACCCACTCCGGGGAGCGGTCGAGTAAGCACTTCGCGACGACGGGCATTCTGCCGACCGTGCCCGCCAGCAGCACGGAACGGCCGCTGCGCCGCAGCAACTGGACCGGCTGGAAGTCGGGACAGACCTTGAGGACGGAGGTGACGACGGCACGCAGCTGCGCGCCCTGCGGGCCGGACAGGTCCAGCCTCCCGCTGGGCGTGGGGGCGGCGCCGCCCCGCGTACCGTGCGCCAGCCGCGGTCCTCCGTACGACTGCGTGTGCCGCGGCCGGGGAGGTGCGGACACGGGGGACGTTGCTGGATACATGGGCGAGCATGCTCCCTTCGCGCGCCGACGGTTGACTGCGCGCCCGGCCCGGGGCGGGCACGGACGGACCGTGCACCCTGGGGAATGCGGGTCGTGCGGGCCGCTTCCGGGCCGGGGTGGCGCGTTCCTACGGCACACCAGAGCGCGGGTGGCACACCATCTGGCGGACCCTGGCGAACCCTGGCGAATGCTCGTGGCGCCCCGTCCCGGCGGTTACTGTCAACTCAGCCGAGAACCTGGGGGCTTGACGTGACAAAGGGACCCAACACCCGCCTCGCGGACCTGTTCGGCCTCGCCGGATGGTCCAAGGGCGAACTCGCGAGACTGGTGAACCGGCAGGCGGCGGCCATGGGCCACCCCCAACTGGCCACCGACACCTCGCGGGTACGGCGCTGGATCGAGGTGGGGGAGACCCCGCGCGATCCCGTGCCGAAGGTGCTGGCGACCCTCTTCACCGAGCGACTCGGTCGTGTCGTGACCATCGAGGATCTCGGTTTCCGCACACCAGGGCGCACGGCGCGACGGCAGTCCGTGGACGGGCTTCCCTGGGCGGCAGTACGGACGGCCGAGGTCCTCACCGAATTCACGGGAATGGACCTCATGCTCAACCGACGCGGCTTGGTGGGCGCGGGCACCGCGCTCGCCGCAGGATCGGCACTCAGCAGTGCCCTGCACGACTGGCTCAGGACGGACCCGGCGGTGGTCGGCGCGCGCTTCGGACCCGCCGTCGACGCCGTCGACGTCCGCGACTACCGCTTCCCGCACTCCGACCCGTACGAGGCGATGCCCGTCGGCGCGCAGGAGATCGACGCGCTGGAGCGCTCGGTCGAGGTGTTCCGCGCCTGGGACGCCGCGCGTGGCGGTGGCCTCCAACGCAAGGCGGTCGTCGGGCAGTTGAACGAGGTGGGCGGCATGCTCACGTACAACCACCCGGAGCCGCTCCAGAAACGCCTGTGGGGCGTCGCGGCCAACCTGGCCGTGCTGGCGGGCTGGATGTCGCACGACGTGGGCCTGGAGCCCACCGCGCAGAAGTACTTCGTCATCGCCGCCCACTCCGCCCGCGAGGGCGGCGACCGGCCGCGCGCGGGCGAGGCGCTGTCCCGCGCGGCGCGGCAGATGGTGCACCTGGGTCGGCCGGACGACGCCCTCGACCTGATGCAGCTCGCCAAGTCCGGCTCGGGCGCCTCGACCCTGCCCCGTACGCGGGCGATGCTCTGCACCGTCGAGGCGTGGGCGCAGGCGTCGATGGGGCGCGGCCAGCAGATGCGCCGGACGCTCGGGGAGGCCGAGGACCTGTTCGCGTCCGACCGGGCCGACGTGCCACCGCCGAGCTGGATGCAGATCTTCAAGGAGGAGGACCTGTACGGCATGCAGGCCCTCGCGTACCGCACCCTGGCCGAGCACGACCCGGCCGCCGCGGGCACCGCCCAGCGCTACGCGGAGAAGGCCCTCCAGCTGCGGGTGGACGGCCGCCAGCGGTCGAAGATCTTCGACTACCTGACGATGGCCTCCGCCTGCTTCCTCGGCGACGACCCCGAACAGGCCGACCGGTACGCGCGGTTGGCGCTGCTGACCATCGGCCAGACCTCGTCCCACCGCACCTGGGACCGGCTCCGCGAGATGTACCGGCTCACCGGCGCGTACGCCGGACACCCCAAGGTGGATGAGCTGCGGCACGAGGTGCGGGCGGCGCTGCCCAAGGCGCCCCGGGACCGGAAGGGGGTCGTGGGCCGGGGCACGGCGGTGTGACGCCCGGGAGCGGGCACACGGGGGCGGACGGGAGCGCGGGCCGGTACGGGCGCGGGCGGGCGTGCGTACGGCGTGCGCGGGCCGCCCCGGGCGCGCAGGTCCGCCGTGGTGTGCGGGGCGGCCCCGACGGTCGGGGCGGCCGTCAGTCGCCGACGCGCGCGACCAGCACGCAGGCGTCGTCCTCGCGCTCCCGGTCGCCGAACTCCTCGACGACCGCGCGCACGCACTCCTGCGCGGTGTGCGCCGCCGCGAAGCGGGGCGCGAGCGCCAGCAGCCGGTCCGTGCTCGTCCGCGCCCCGCCCGCCGGTCCGGCGTCGAACTCCGCGCTGCGCGGGGCCAGTCCGTCGGTGTGCAGCACCAGCAGGTCGCCGGGGAGCAGGTCGTCCACGCGCTGCCCGTACCCGGCACCGGAGGTGGCGCCCAGCAGCACCCCGTCGGGCCGCGGCAGCGCGCGGCCCTGCCCGCCGCGGAACAGCAGCGGCGCCGGGTGCCCGGCCTGGGACCAGGTGAGCGTGCGGGTGCGGGGCGAGTACAGGCAGCAGACGGCGCTGCCCAGCGAGGGCTGCGCGGCCGAGTCCAGCAGCTGGTTGAGGTGGCCCATCAGCGGGCCCGGCTCCACCCCGGCGACGGCCATCCCGCGCACCGCGCCGAGCAGCGTCGCCATCCCCGACGTCGCCGCCACCCCGTGCCCGGTCAGGTCGCCCGCCGTGAGCAGCGTGGCGCCGCCCGCCAGCTCCAGCGCGTCGTACCAGTCGCCGCCGACCAGGGCGCCCGTCGCCGACGGGAGGTAGTGCGCGGCCAGTTCGAGCGCGCCGGGCTGCCCGCCGGAGGCGTGCGGCAACCGCAGCGAACCGCGCCACGGCGGCAGCACGGACTCCTGGAACTCCACCGCCAGCCGCCGCTCCGTCCGCGCCAGGTGCCGCTCGTGCTGCAACGACGCGCGGCTCTCCCGTACGGCCAGCTCGCTGCGGCGCAGCGCGCTCACGTCCCGCAGCACGGCCCACATGGAGGCCGTGCCGCCGTCCGCGTCGAGCAGCGGCTCACCCATCATGTGCACCGTCCGCACGGAGCCGTCCGGGCGCACGATGCGGAACTCGCCGTCCACCGGCTTGCCGTCCACCAGGCAGTCGGTGACCGCGGCCATCAGCGCGGGCTGGTCCTCGCTCCACACCCAGGACGGCAGTTCGTCCAGGGAGAGGGGGCCGTCGGCGGTGGTGCGGCCGAAGATCCGGAACAGCTCGTCGGACCAGGTCACCTCGTCCGTCAGCAGGTTCCAGTCCGCGCTGCCCACCCGGCCGGCGAGGGTGCCGACGGCCTGCGGGGCACCGGGTGCCGCGGGATGCTCGTCCCCGTAGGCCGCGGCGGAGCCGTACGCGCCCTGCTCGGGGAACGCGCTCCGCCCGTGCGGCCCGGGGGGCGCCGCCCCCTCGGTGTCCTCGACGCCCTCGCGCAGCTGCGCGAGCTGCCCGCCGAGGTCGTCGAGCTGGTGCACCGCCAGCTCGCACAGGGCCCGCTGCCAGCGCCGCCGGGCGTCCGACGACGTGTCCTCCTCCTCGTCCAGGGCGTCACGGCGTACCGCGTCGATCCCGCCGCGCAGCTTGCGGGTCTGGGTGATGAGAGCGTCCAGCGTGCCGCGGGGAGGCTGCACCGGCGGACGGTCCGCATCGAGGTGGGAGGACATCACGGGTCTCCGATACGGGGTGAGGGCCGGTGACGACTCTCGCACACGCCGCGACCGTGCGTAAGGGATTCGGCCGTTCCCGATTCGGTGGTGCTTCCGGCATATGTCAAGGGCTTCCCGTTCCGTCCCCGTGGGGCCGTTCGCCGGTGTGGCGGAATACGCAGTTCCAGGTAGGCTGCGGCCGCTGGACGGCGCCCCGCCGATCAGGAGTAGAACCGCCGCGAACGGCAAGACTGCCGGTCAGCGGAAATCCCGTTGCCAGTCGAATACCCCGCACCGGATGCTGACTCTTATGTTCGTCGATTCAGTCGATTCAGACATAGCGCCCAGCGGCACCCTGCTCGGCCTCCTCCAGCGGGGCCGCGGCGACGGGACGCTGCACGCCCTCGCGGCGCCGCGCGCCGAAGCGCTCGCCGCGCTGCGGCACTGCGTGCTGCGCGACCCCCGGCGCGACTGGCAGATCGAGCACCGGTCCCTCTACTACGCCCGGCTCCACACGGAGCTGGAGGCGGGACTCGACGACATCGAGGCGCACCTCTTCCACCCCGACGACCTCGTCCTCACCGAGGGCGCCGAGGAACGCACCGGACTGGCCCTCTCCGTCCTCGGCCACCTCGTCTCGTACGGCGACGACGACGCCCTCCGGCTCCTCCGCCGGTACGCGGTGGCCGGCGCCAACTGGCAGTGGGCCCTCGACGAGTTGGCCGTCCGCGACGACGACGACGGCCTGCGTGCGCTCGGCCCGTCCCTCCTCGCCCGCTTCGCCCCGACTCCCGAGGGCGACGCCGCGCTCGGCGAGGCCGCCCGCGACGCCTTCGAACCGCGCCCGTGGCGGCTGTGGGCCGAGGACCCCGCCCACCCCGAACAGGCCGAACGGCTCCGCCTCCTCCAGGAACGCGGCAACTTCGACCGCTGGCAGCGCCAACTGCACACCCAGGGCCCCCGCCCCGGCTGGAGCGTCCGCGAGGTACTGGCCTGGGCGGAGGAGGACACCGCGCGGCCCGCCGGACCGCACCGCGAGGCCGCCGCCGCCCGCTGCCTCGCCGCCGTCGCCGGACCCGACGACCGGCCCGAACTCCTCGCCGCCGCGCGCGGCGGCCCCGACGCCTGCCGCGCCGCCGCCCTGCGGCACCTCGCCGAGCGCGACGACCCCGACGTGCTCGACCTCCTCCAGGCCGCCGCCACCCACCCCGGCTCCGGGTACGACGGCGCCCCGCTGCCGCCGCTCGCCGCGTCCGCGCTCGCGTCGTTCGCCCGCATGCGCGGCGCCGCCGCGCTGGACCGCGCGCGCCGGTGGGCGGCGCACCGCGAGGACGCGCTCGGCCTCGTCGCCGCGCAACTGCTCGCCACCCGCGGCGGGCCGTGCGACGCGGACGCCGTACTCGCCGCCCTCCGCCGTACCGTGCGGGAGCAGGGTCCCGACGGCGACGACCTGTGGCCGCTCGTCGACGGCGTCGGACGGCTCGCCGTCCAGTGCGCGGCCCCCGTCCTGCGCCACGTCTACCGCGAGACGGCCTCGTCGCAGCTGCGCGGCCGTACGGCACGGGCACTGGCCGCGACGGACCCCGCGTTCCCGGCCGGGTTCGCCGTCGAGTGCCTCTGGGACTGCGAGGAGAGCACCCGCGAACTCGCCGCCGAACACGCCACGACGGGCGACGCCCGCGTCGTCGAACGCCTCCGGCGGCTCGCCGTCGACCCGGCCGAACAGGCCGGTGTGCAGAGCGCGGTGCGCGGCAGGCTCAGCCCGGACGCGGGCACACCCGGCTGACGGGCCCGGTACCGTACGGGCGCGGCGCGGGCGGCCGTGCCGTTTCGGCCGATGTCGGTGGCAGCGCTTAGTGTTGCCGACGTGAACGAGCACGTCGTGACCCGTCCCCCGGTGCGGCCGACACCGGCCCCCGGCCCCGCCGCCGACGAGGGGCTGGCCCGTCGGCTGCGCGCCCTCGCCTGCACCGCGCCGCTGCACGACCTGGACGTGCGCAAGGCCAACCTGGCGGGGGAGTACGGCACTTACGCGATGGCCGAGGTGGCGCTCGCCGCCATCGACCTGGTGACGCTGCACATGGACTTCGACACCGGCGCCGACCACGAGGAGATAGTGGCCAGGCTGCTGCCCCGGGTCGCCGCGCAGGCACCGGACCGTACGGCGGCGGAGCACGAGCGCGTCGCCCGCTGGGTCCTGGAGAACCTGATCAACGTCGGCAGCGTCGACCGCGGGTTCCGCGCCGTCTACGGCACGTTCGGGCCCGACGGGGCGTACGTCCGCCGGGACTACGACTTCAAGCTCGTCGAGGAGGTCCCCGGCCCCGGCGGCGGGGTGTACCTCCGCACCACGGACGAGGCGGTCAACGTCCTGGTCGGCGCCCTCGACACGGACGTCACCAGCGCGCAGATCGCCGCCGAGGTCAAGCTGGAGGTGCTGATCAGCCGCGGCCGTCTGGCCGACGCCCAACTCGCCGCGGAGCAGGCGCGTTACCGCACGGTGCAGTACGCCGAGACCCTGCGCCGCACGCTCGACGCCACCCGCCGCGACGTGCGCGCCGTCGACTGGCTGAGCACCGTCCCCGACATGATCACCGAGGCGCTGGACCACGTCGCCGACCGGTACCGCCACGAGAACGCGATCCTCACCAACATCCGCAAGGCCCGCGACGAGGCCGCCGCCGAGCGCGGCCCCGACCACAAGCGGCGCGCGGCCGAGCTGGTCGACATCGTCAAGGACTGCATCCGCCGCCACACCCAGCTCCAGTCCCGACTCCTGGAGGCCGGGCCGCTGTTCCGCGCGGAGCAGGACCGGCAGGCGTTCGCGACTCCCGCCGCCCGCGCGGGGGTCGACCTGTACGGGCAGCTGGTGGCGCCGCTGCTGCCGCTGCCGCTGGAGGACGCCGTCCGCGTCACCGACGCGTTCTTCGCGCACGGCGCCGGCCTGCGCACCCCCGGCGCGGTACGGGTGGCCGACCTCGTCGAGGTGCTGCTCACCCCGCCCGCGCCCCGCGAGCACCTGGGCGCCGAGATGCCCGCCCCCGACCTGGTCGTCACCCCGGACGACAGCCGGTTCAGCGGCGAGCAGTTCGACGCCGCGGCGGAGCTGCTGGAGCTGCCGCCGGACGCGCCCCGGCGACTGTCCGGGCTGCTCGCGGACGCCCGCGCCCGCCACCCGGACGACCCCGAACTGCCCTATCTGATCGCGCTGTTGGCCGTGCACGCCGCCAGCCCGTCCGTCGGCACCGCGTACCGGCAGGGGGAGCAGCGGCTGCTGTTCGCCGCCGACGACGGCACCGAGCTGGACGACCCGGAATTCGGCGGCGCCGACCTCGTCGTCGGCACCGCCCTGCTCGACGCGGCGGGCATGGCCGCGGACCGTACGGAGGCGGCATGACCGACCACGGCACCGACCCGGACCCCACCGACCTGCTGGGCACCGGCCCGCGTGGCGACGGCGCCACCGCCGTGGCGGAGGCGCCCGTCACGCCCGCCGACGCGGCGGACGCGGCGCGCCTCGTCTCGTTCGGCCTGCACCCGAAGCTGCTCCCGGCGCGGGACGCGGAGTACGCGGGGCTCCTCCGCCGGTACCGCGAGGAACCGCCGTTCGCCCGGCTCGCCGACGCCGTCGCCACCGGCCTCGGCCTGGTCGTCCTGGAGGTCTCGGCACGCGCGGGCATGGCCGTGACGGCGTCGGAGGACTCGGTCTTCGCCGTCCGCATGGGCGACTACGCCCGGCGCGCCACCGCCGACTCCGCCGACCGCTTCCTGCACGGCCTGGCCCATCTCGCCGTCGCCGCCCTGGCGTTCCCCCGCCCGCAGGACCTCGCGGACGACGGGTACATCGGGCGGATCACCGTCAACGGCGTCGACGGCTTCGTACGGCAGGCGTGCCGCCGCCTGGAGGAGCGCGCCGAGGAGCGGGGCGAGAACACCGACCCGGCCAGCGGCGCGCCCGGCCTGGAGTCGGCCTGGCGGGTGTACGCGCGGCGCAGCGCGACCGGGGCGACCAAGGACGCGCGGCGGCTGGCGGGTTCGACGACCGGCATCATCGCGAAGGCCGTCACGTTCCTCGTCGACTCCGGCTTCCTCCAGCGCACCGGCGACGAGGGCGGCGGCACGTACCGCACCACCGCGAGATACCAGCTCCAGGTGCGCGACACCGCGGGCAGCGCCGCCATGGCCGAGCTGCTGGAGCTGGGCGTCGTGCCCGTCGGGGACGGCAGCGCCACGCTCCTGCCGCCCACCGAGGGCGACGCCGAGCTGGTGGCCGACGCGGGCCTGCCCTTCCACGAGCGGTAGCGCGACCGGCCCGCCGCGCGGCGGACCCGTACGCCACCACCCGCGCGCGGCACGTACGGGCGCCGCCGCCCGTACGAGGCACCCGCCCCGCCGCCCCGACCCGCCCCGAACCCCTGCCCCCGGAACCGTTCCCGACCGCACGTCTACGAGAGTCCGCCGCCATGTACGAGCTGTCCCGCATCCGCCTCTACTCCATCGGACCCGCCGGCGCGCGCTACGCCGACACCGTCCTGGACCTGCGCGGAGTGGGCGAGCCGGTGCCCGACCCGGCCCCCGCCCAGGCGGACTTCTTCGAGGACGAGCCGACCGGCCCGCCCCGCCGCCCCGCCCCCGCCGGGGTGCTCTTCCTGGAGAACGGCGGCGGCAAGTCCGTCCTGCTCAAGCTGATCTTCTCGGTCATGCTGCCCGGCCACCGCAACACCCTCGGCGGCGCCAGCTCCGGCGTCCTCCGCAAGTTCCTCCTCGCGGACGACTGCGGGCACGTCGCGCTGGAGTGGCAGCACACCCGTACCGGCGAGACCGTCGTCGTCGGCAAGGTCAGCGAGTGGCGCGGGCGCCAGGTGTCGGGCGACCCGCGGAAGTTCGCGGAGGCGTGGTACGCGTTCCGACCCGGCCCCGGGATGAGCCTCGACTCGCTGCCCGTCGCGGAGTCCGCGGCGATGCGGCCCGCCGCCGAGGGCGCCTCGTCGGCGCGCGGCAGGCGCCGCACCATGAAGGGCTTCCGCGACGTCCTCACCGAGACCGGCAAGGCGTACCCGAACCTGGACGTCGTCTGGGAGGAGGTCCACGAACGCTGGAACGAGCACCTCACCGGCCTCGGCCTCGACCCCGAACTCTTCCGCTACCAACGGGAGATGAACGCCGACGAGGGCGAGGCCGCCGGTCTCTTCGCGGTGAAGAACGACTCCGACTTCACCGACCTGCTGCTCCGCGCCGTCACCGACACCCGCGACACCGACGGCCTGGCCGACCTGGTGCACGGCTTCGCCCACAAGCTCGGCCGCCGCGCCGAACTCACCGCCGAACGCGACTTCACCGCCGGCTCCCTCGACCTCCTCACCCGCATCGCGGACGCCGCCGAGGCACGCTCCCGTACCCGCGACGTCCACGCGGGCGCCGAACGCCGCACCCGTACGCTCGCCCGCAGGCTGTCCGCCCGCGCCGTCCGCGAGCGCGAGCGCGCCGCCGAGCTTGCCCAGGGCCTCGACACGGCGGGCCGGGCCGTCACCGCCGCCGAGGACGCCCGCGCGCGGGCCGACCGTACGGCCGCCGAACTGGCCTACCGGCACGCCTCCCTGGCCCTCGCCGCCGGGGAGAAGGCCGCCGCCGCCCAGCGCCGCGAACTGCTCGACGCCCGTACGCTCCACTCCGCCTGGCAGGCCGCCGAGACGGTGCTCCAGCACCGCGCCGCCGCCGACCGCGCGGAGCGCGTCGCCGCCGCCATCCGCGAGGCCGAACGGGACGCCGCCCCCGCGCTCGCCGCCCGCGGCCGGGCCGCAGCCGAGCTGGTACGGGCCCTGCACCACGCCGCCGAGGAGGGCGAGCGCGTCGCCACCGAGCAGGAGGAGCGCTCCGCGCTGCTCCAGACCCGGGGCGAGGACGCGCACCGCGACGCCACCGCCGCCGCCACCGAGGCGGAGCGCGCCCGCAGCGAGGGCGACCACCTGCGGCAGCGCCTCGCGGAGGTCGAGCGGGAGACCGCGGAGGCCGTACGGGCCGGCTGGCTCGACGACACCGCAGCGGACGCCGACCCGGCCCGCGCCGCGCTCGCCGCCAGCGACGCCGAGAAGGAGGCCGTCGCCGCAGCCGACGCGGCCCGCGAGACCGCCGCCCGCGCCACCGACCGGGCCCGCGAGGCCGGGGCCGAACTGGCCCGCGCCGAGCTGGGCGCCGCCCGCGCGGTGGACGCGGCGGACGCCGCCCGCGCCGCGCACGGCGCCGAGCACGCCGCCGCGCAGGCCCTCGGCGCGGAGCCGCGCCTCTCCGAACTCCTCGGCGCCGACGCCCCGTTCACCCCCGAGGAGCTGGACGGGAACGCGGAGTCGCTGCGCGACCTGCTCGACACCTCCGTGGCCGCCACCGAGCGGCAGCTGTTCACGCTGCGCACGGACGCCGCCGAGGACTCCCGGGTGCTCGGAGCCCTCGGTGACGGCGGCCTGCTGCCGCCCGGCCCCGACGTGCTGGCCACCGTCGACCACCTCGGTGAGCACGGCATCCCCGCCCTCCCCGGCTGGCGCTACCTCGCCCAGGCCGTCGACCCCGCCGACCACGCCGCCGTGCTCGCCGCCCGGCCGGAGCTGGTCGACGGCGTCGTCATCACCGACCCGGACAGCCACACCCGCGCCCGCGAGGTGCTGGCCGGGGCGGCCCTGCTGCCGCGTTCCGCCGTCGCCGTCGGCACGGCCGCCGCCCTCCTCGCGCCGACGCCCCCGCCGGACGGGAGCGACGGCGGCGTGTTCCTCGTCCCGCCGAACCCGGCGATGCACGACGAGCGCGCCGCCGACGACGAGCGCACCCAGCTGCGGGAACGGGCGGTCGCCCGCGACGAGGAGATCCGTACGCTCGCCGCCCGCCTCTCCGCCGACCGGCAGCTCGCCGCCCGCCTCGCGTCCTGGCGCGCGGGCTGCCCCGAGGGCCGCCTGCCGGAGCTGGCCGGGGCCGCCGACGCGGCGGGCACGGCCGCCGAGGAGGCCGCGCACCGGCTCACCGAGGCCCGTACGGTACGGGAGGAGGCGGACGAGACGGCCGCCGAGGCCGCCCGCGTACGCGAGGAACGGCAGGAGCGGGCGCAGCGTGCGCGGCGCAGCGCCGACGCGCTGGCGGGGCTCGCGTTCCGGCTGCGGGAGCGCGCCAAGTGGCAGGCGCGGCTACGGGAGTTGGCCGACGACGCCGCCGAACCGGAGGCACGCGCCGCCGCCTGCCTGGAACGGGCCCGCGCCGCCGACGAGGACCGCCGCGCCGCCCAGCGCGCCGCCGACGACGCCCGCCGCACCGCCCGCGCGCTGCGCGCCGAACGCGCGGAGATCGCGGGCGTCCCCGACGGCGCCGAGCAGCGGCCCGCGGACGGCGACTCGCCGCGACCGTCGCTGCCCGCGCTGCGCGAGGCGTACCGCTCGGCGTCGCAGCTCTACGAGAAGGTCGGCGTCGGCACCGACCTCCGCGCCGAACAGGCCCGCGCCGAGAGCGACGAGAGCGCGGCACTGGCCACCCTCGACCGGCTCACCAACAAGGTCCGCACCCGCGCCGCCCAGCTCCTCGACGGCTCGGAGGGCGCCGACGGCCCGTCCCGGCAGGCCGCCGCCGCCCGCGCCGAGTCGCTGGTGCAGGTCCTGGAGTCCCGCTCCTCCGAGGCCAGCGAACGCCTGGGCCGACTGCGCGGCGAGGCCGAACGGCTCGCGCCCGCCGACGGCGGCGCCCACACCGAGCTGCCCGAGCACCTGGTGCCCGCCGACGCCGAACAGGCCCGCACGCTGCTGCGCGCCGCCCACACCGAACTCGCCGCCCGCGACGACGAGTCGGCGTCCGCCACCGCCGCCCTCGACGAGCTGCGGCACACCCACCGCGCCGCCGAGGACGCCGCGGGCGGCTTCGACGAGACCGCCGCCATGCTCCGCGACCTGCTGCGCGAGCCCCACTCCGGCGCGGACGAGCAGGACGAGGAGCCCGACCCGTACCCGGGCACCCTGCCCGAGGCACGGCAGTCCGCCGCCGAGTCCCGCCGCTCCCTGCGCGGCTGCGCGGCCGACCTGTCCGCCGCCGAGCAGGCCGTACGGGAGGCGGGCGACGTCCTCGTACGGCACGCCAACTCCACGCGCTACGAGCAGGTCCGCACCCCCGCCCGGCAGCAGATCCGCGAACTGCCCGCCGCCGCCCTGCCGGAGCACGCGGCGGCGTGGGCCGCCGCGTTCGCGCCGCGCCTGCGGGTCCTCTCCGACGAGCTGGAGCAGCTGGAACGCAACCGCGACAGCATCGTCGACCGGCTGCGCGGGCTCGTCGAGTCGTCGGTGGCGACGCTCCGTTCGGCGCAGCGCCTGTCGCGGCTGCCGGAGGGGCTGGGGGAGTGGTCGGGGCAGGAGTTCCTGCGCGTCCGCTTCGACGACCCCGACCAGGCCACCCTCACCGAACGGCTCGGCGAGGTCATCGACGAGGCGACCCGGGCCGCCGTCCGCAAGAACTCCGACCTCCGCCGCGACGGCATGTCCCTGCTGCTGCGTGGCGTGCACGCCGCGCTCCAGCCGCGCGGCGTGTCCGTGGAGATCCTCAAGCCGGACGCGGTGCTGCGGGCGGAACGCGTCCCGGTCGGGCAGATGGGCGACGTGTTCTCCGGCGGGCAGCTGCTCACCGCCGCCATCGCGCTGTACTGCACGATGGCGGCGCTCCGCAGCAACGACCGGGGCCGCGACCGGCACCGGCACGCGGGCACCCTCTTCCTCGACAACCCCATCGGCCGCGCCAACGCCACGTACCTGCTGGAGCTCCAGCGCGCCGTCGCGGACGCGCTCGGGGTGCAACTCCTCTACACCACCGGGCTGTTCGACACGACGGCGCTCGCGGAGTTCCCCCTCGTGATCCGCCTGCGGAACGACGCGGACCTCCGCGCCGGGCTGAAGTACATCAGCGTCGAGGAGCACCTGCGGCCCGGCCTGCCGCGCGACCACGCGGAGGGCGAGCCGGGCGACGGCGAGACCGTGCACGGCGAGATCACCGCGACGCGGATGTACCGCCGCCCCGAGTAGCCCCCGACCGCACGGCGCCCCCGTTCCGCGCCGTGTCCCCGTTCCGCGCCTGCGCCCCCCGCGGCGGGCCGTCCTTCCCCGGGGCGGCCCGCCGCCCCGCCAGCGGCCGTCGCCGCGCCACGCTGCTCGGCTCCGAGACGACGCCGTACCGCTGGACCCACACCTGCCGGGTCACCCACACGTCGAGCACCCCCCACGTCGCCACCACGGTGCCCGCCACCGTCGCCAGCACCATCGGGAACGCCAGCCACACGCCCGCGTACGAGCACAGCACCGCCACCATCAGCAGCACCAGGGTCAGCGCCACGATGAGCACCGCCCGTACCGCCGCGGACCGCACGGGGTCCGGCAACCGGGGCTTCGCGTACATGTTCTCTCCACTCCCCCTTCACACCGCCGGTCGCGCGGGCCTCCCCGACCGCCCGTCCCGCGCCGGCGCACAACCGATACCGCCTCAGGGCATCGACGGACAACTCAGGATGAGGCACCCTGGACGACCGGTCGAACCTGGGGCCTTCCCTACGGCTCGGCCGGTGCGCAGTAGTAGGCTCGCGCCGTCTGCTGTTGGAGCACGCCCCGGGCGGCGGGGTAGACGGAGGGGAGGCCATGAGCTTTCGCGGTAAGCCGATCCGCCGGAAGATCGTGGCGCTGCTTCTGGTGCCGCTCGTGTCCCTCGTGTCCATCTGGGCCTTCGCGACCTATCTGACGAGTCGCGAGGCGGCGGACCTCATGGCGTCCACGGACGCCCTCGACCGGGTCGACCGGCCGGTGCACGACGTCACCCACGCCCTTCAGCGCGAACGCCGCCAGACCCTCGTCCACCTCGCGGACCCGCGCCGTTCCGACGCGCTGACCCGCCTGGACCGCCAGCAGCGGGAGACGGACCGGGCCGTCGCCACCGTACGGGAACGGGTCGACGGGGAGTTGCGCGACGACCTCGACGACCGGGCCGAGTCCGAACTGGACACCATGCTCCAGGTGCTCTCCAGCCTCCGGGACCTGCGCCACCGCACGGACGCCAGCACCCTCAGCCGCGGCGGCGCGTTCCAGGCGTACAACGACGTGGTCGACCCGTGCTTCGGCTTCCTCGACTCGCTGCACGGGCTGGACCGCACGGAGCTGGAGAAGTACGGGCGGGCCCTGGTCGGGGTCGCGCAGGCCCGCGAGTTCCTGTCCCGCGAGGACGCCCTGATGGCCGCCGCGCTCGCCGCGGGCGAGGTCACCAAGGGCGACCAGCGCGCCTTCTCCGACCGCATCGCCGAACGCAACCTCGCCTACGGCGCCAGCCTCCGGCAGATGCCCGCCGAGGAGCGCGACCCGTTCGAGAACTACTGGCGCGGCACCAACGGCCGTACCCTCGCCAGCTACGAGGACGCCCTCACCGCCTCCGCCACCCGCGACGCCGAGCGCGTCGTCGGCGTGGACCGCTGGGAGGAGACCACCTCCGCCGTCCTCGACGACACCCAGCGGCTCGGCTTCGACGCCCACGAACGCTTCGAGGCCCGGATCGAGAGCGAGGCCGACGAGGTCACGCTGCGCGCGGGCGTCGCCATCGTCCTCGGCTGCCTCGCCGTCGTCGCGTCGATCGTCGTCTCCGTACGCGTGGGCCGCAGCCTGATCCGCGACCTGAGCACGCTCCGCAAGGAGGCCAACGAGTCGGCGGGCGTACGGCTGCCCAGCGTGATGCGCCGCCTCGCCGCGGGCGAGCAGGTCGACGTGGAGACCGAGGCGCCGCGCCTCGACTACCCGCAGGACGAGACCGGGCAGGTCGGGCAGGCGCTCAACACCCTCCAGCGCGCCGCCGTCGAGGCCGCCGTCAAACAGGCCGACATGCGCCGCGGCGTCTCCGAGGTCTTCGTCAACCTCGCCCGCCGCAACCAGGTCCTGCTGCACCGCCAGCTGACCCTCCTCGACACGATGGAACGCCGCACCGAGGACGCCGACGAACTCGCTGACCTCTTCCGCCTCGACCACCTCACGACCCGCATGCGGCGGCACGCGGAGGGCCTCGTCATCCTCTCCGGTGTCGCGCCCTCGCGGCAGTGGCGCAAGCCGGTGCAGCTGATGGACGTCGTACGGGCCGCCGTCGCGGAGGTCGAGGACTACGAGCGGATCGAGGTGCGGCGGCTGCCGAAGCTCGCCGTCGACGGCAGCGCCGTCGCGGACCTCACCCACCTCGTCGCGGAGCTGCTGGAGAACGCGACGGTGTTCTCGCCGCCGCACACCGCGGTCCAGGTGCACGGCGAACGCGTCGCCAACGGCTTCACCCTGGAGATCCACGACCGCGGCCTCGGCATGAACGCCGACGCGCTCCTCGACGCCAACCTCCGGCTCGCCGAGACCCCCGAGTTCGAGCTGTCCGACACCGACCGGCTCGGCCTGTTCGTGGTCTCGCGGCTCGCGCAGCGCCAGGGCGTACGGGTCTCGCTCCAGCCGTCGCCGTACGGCGGGACCACCGCCGTGGTGCTCATACCCGGCGCGGTCCTCACCGAGACCGACGACCGCGACGAGCAGCGGCGCGACGAGCGCCGTGCCGTCACCCGCGGCGACGGCGCCGCCGGGGACGACCGTTTCGCGGCCCTCGCCCAGGTGCCCGTACCGCTGCTGGAACGGGGCACGGTGCCCGCCGCGCTGGACGGCCCCGTGGAGCTGGAGCCGCCGCTCGACCCGGACGAGGGCGACGACGCGGACGGTGCGGGCGGCCTCTTCCGCCCCCGTCCGAAGCTCCCCGCCCGGCGGCGCGCCGACCGCCTCCGGGAGCCCGACGACGACCGCGACGCGGCCGCGGACCCCGCCGCGAACGGCCGCCCCGCACGGGCACGCGAACCCGAGGGCCCGGCCCGCGCCGCCGACGGACCGGCGCCGCTGCCGAGCCGCCGCCGCGGCGCCCCCGTACTCGTCTCCGACCACGGCCGCCCCGTCGACGACCGGCGGCGGCCCCTGGACCGGCGGCCCCCCGAGCAGCGGCGCGACCCGGACGCCGACGGCGGCGGCCCGGCGCCCGTACCCGACCCCGCCCCGGGGCCCGGAACCGACGCCGTGCCGGACGACGCCCCCAGCGGCGGCGGCCCGGGTGGCGGCGGCGGATCGGCCGCCCTCGGCGGCCTCCCGCGCCGCGTACGGCAGGCCAGCATCGCCCCGCAGCTGCGCGCCGAGGCCCCGTCCCCCGCACCGGGCGACGGCGCCACGGCGGACGACGCCGGGGACGCCCGCACCGACGCGGACGACGAACGCGACGCCCGGAAGGTCCGCAGCCGGATGGCGTCGATGCAACGCGGCTGGCAGCGGGGACGCCGTGAGAGCGGCGACCCGCTGCGGAACGCCGCGGCGGAACCACGAACAGGCACCACACCGGAGGGGGAAGACCGATGACCGGTCCCATGGGGGGCTCGTACGGCGGCACGGGCGGCGGGGACGACCTCAACTGGCTGCTGGACGAGCTGGTCCAGCGCGTCACCAGCATCCGCAAGGCACTCGTCCTCTCCGGCGACGGCCTCGCCCGCGGCAGCTCGGAGGGGCTCACCCGCGAGGACGGCGAGCATTTGGCCGCGGTCGCGTCCGGCTTCCACAGCCTGGCCAAGGGCGTCGGGCGGCACTTCGAGGCGGGCGACGTCCGCCAGACGGTGGTGGAGCTGGAGGACGCGTTCCTCTTCGTCACCGCCGCCGGGGACGGCAGCTGCCTGGCCGTCCTCGCCGACTCCGAGTCCGACGTCGGCCAGGTCGCGTACGAGATGACGCTCCTGGTCAAGCGCGTCGGCGTCCATCTGCGGACGGCTCCCCGCTCCGGTCCGCCGGGCAGAGGCTGACAGGCAGTCGGCGGGCGGGGGGCTCCCATGACGGACCGCTGGTTCGACGACGCGGCAGGGCCGGTGGTACGGCCGTACGCCATGACGCGTGGTCGCACCCGGAGCGGCGCTTCCGACGCGCGGCTCGACCTGATCGCGCTCGTCCTCGCGGAGAGCGCGGGCGACGGCTCGGCCGCATGGGAGGCCGGTGACGACATCGACGACCACACGCTCGCCCCGGAGCACGTCGACATCGTCACGCGGGTCCGCCGCACCCCGCAGTCGGTCGCCGAACTGGCCGCGGAACTCGATCTCCCGGTGGGCGTCGTACGCGTCCTCATCGGTGATCTCATCGACGCGGAGTTGGTCCGCGTCACCCGCCCCGTCCCCCCGGCCGAGCTGCCGGACGAGGACATACTGCGCGAGGTGATCAATGGTCTTCGGGCGCTCTGAGCGCAGCCGGGCGAAGGAGGCGGAAGCCGCCGTGAACGAGCCCGTCACCCTGAAGGTGCTGGTGGCAGGAGGCTTCGGCGTCGGCAAGACGACGTTCGTGGGCTCCGTCAGCGAGATCAGACCGCTGCGTACGGAGGAGGCGCTGACGGAGGCGGGCCGCGCCCTCGACGACACGAGCGGTGTCGAGGCCAAGGCGACGACCACCGTCGCGATGGACTTCGGCCGCATCACGATCAACGAGAAGGTGCTGCTCTACCTCTTCGGCACCCCCGGCCAGAGCCGGTTCTGGTTCCTGTGGGACGAGCTGGCGCAGGGCGCGCTGGGCGCCGTCGTCCTCGCCGACACCCGGCGCCTGGAGGACTGCTTCGCCGCGATCGACTACTTCGAGCGGCGCGGCATCCCCTTCGCGATCGGCGTCAACTGCTTCGAGGGCGCCGACCGTTACCCCGTGGAGACCGTACGGCGGGCGCTCGACCTCGCGGAGAGCGTGCCGGTGATGCTGTGCGACGCGCGGGAGCGCGACTCGGCGCGCGACGTGCTGCTGATGGTCGTGGAGCACGCCATGCGCACGGCGGTGGCACGGAACCAGCCCGCGCCCGCCCCCTGACCGTACGGGGGACGGGCGCGGGCCGGGTCCCGGCGGGCGGCCACGCGCCGCCGGCCGCGCCTCACTCCTCCTGCCAGCCGAAGCTGCGTTCCACGGCCCGGCGCCAGTTCGCGTACTCCCGCTCGCGCTCCCCGGCGTCCATCCGCGGGGTCCACTCCGCGTCGCGCCTCCAGTGCGCCCGCAGCTCGTCGAGGTCCGACCACACGCCGGTCGCCAGCCCCGCCGCGTACGCCGCGCCCAGGCACGTGGTCTCGGCGACCACCGGCCGGGTCACCGGTACGCCGAGGACGTCCGACTGGTGCTGCATCAGCAGGCCGTTGGCGGTCATGCCGCCGTCGACGCGGAGGGTGGTGATCCGCACGCCCGAGTCCTCGTACATGGCGTCGACCACCTCCCGCGTCTGCCAGCTCGTCGCCTCCAGCACGGCCCGCGCCAGGTGCGCCTTCGTGACGTAGCGGGTGAGGCCGGTGACGACGCCGCGCGCGTCCGCGCGCCAGTAGGGCGCGAAGAGGCCGGAGAAGGCCGGGACGATGTACGCGCCACCGTTGTCGTCGACGCTCGCCGCGAGCGGCTCGATCTCCTCCGCCGACGAGATGATCCCCAACTGGTCCCGGAACCACTGCACCAGCGCCCCGGTGATCGCGATGGACCCCTCCAGGCAGTACACGGGCTGCTCGCCGCCGAGCTGGTAGCCCATCGTCGTCAGCAGCCCGTTCCGCGACGCGACCGGCCGGGTGCCGGTGTTGAGCAGCAGGAACGAGCCGGTGCCGTACGTGTTCTTCGCCTCGCCCACGCCGTAGCAGGTCTGCCCGAAGACCGCCGCCTGCTGGTCGCCGAGCGCCGACGCCACCGGCACGCCCGCGAGGACGCCCACGGCCGTGCCGTACACCTCGGCGGACGGACGGATCTCCGGGAGGACCGACTCGGGCACGTTCATCGCCGCGAGGATCGACGGGTCCCACTGGAGGGTCTCCAGGTCCATCAGCATCGTGCGGCCCGCGTTGGTCACGTCGGTCACGTGGACGCCGCCGTCGGTGCCGCCGGTGAGGTTCCAGATCAGCCAGGAGTCCATCGTGCCGAACGCGATGCCGCCCGCCTCCGCGCGCTTCCGCAGCCCCGGCACGTGGTCCAGCAGCCAGGCGATCTTCGGCCCGGAGAAGTAGCTGGCGAGCGGCAGCCCGGTCCGCTCCCGAAAGCGGTCCTGGCCCTCCTCGCCGCCCAGTTCCGCGCAGAGCGCCGACGTACGGGTGTCCTGCCAGACGACGGCGTTGTGCACGGGCTCGCCGGTCGCCCGGTCCCACAGGAGCGTGGTCTCCCGCTGGTTGGTGATGCCGAGGGCGGACAGCTGGTCGGCCCGCAGGCCCGCCCGCGCCAACGCCCCGGCGACGACCTCCTGGGTCTTCGTCCAGATCTCGGCGGCGTCGTGCTCGACCCAGCCGGGCTTCGGGAAGATCTGCCGGTGCTCCTGCTGGTCGACGGCGACGAGGGCGCCGCCCCGGTCGAAGATGATGCAGCGGCTGGAGGTCGTGCCCTGGTCGATCGCCGCGACGTAACTGTCCGTCATGGGGTGCGTCCCTTGCTCAGAAGGCGAGTCGGAAGATGCCGGCGGCGAGCGCCGCCCCGATCAGTGGGCCCGCCACGGGGACCCAGGCGTAGCCCCAGTCGGAGGTGCCCTTGTGCGGGATGGGCAGCACCGCGTGCGCGAGGCGGGGGCCCAGGTCGCGGGCGGGGTTGATGGCGTAGCCCGTCGGCCCGCCGAGGGACAGGCCGATGCCGACGACGACGAACGCCACCATCAGCACCGCCGTACCGGACTCGCCCAGCCCCTTCGTCAGCCCGAACGCGAGCAGCGGCAGCACGAGCGCGACGGTCGCGACGACCTCGGTCAGCAGGTTCGCCACCGGGTTCCGGATCTCCGGGATGGTGGAGAAGATGCCGAGCGTCGGCTGCGCGTGCTTCGTGTCGGAGTTGGCGGCGAACTGCGCGAAGTAGACCACCCAGGTCAGTACGGCCCCGATGAACGCGCCGACCAGCTGCCCCGCGACGTACACCGGCACCTTGCCCCACCCGCCGCCGTCCATCGCGATGCCCAGCGTCACCGCCGGGTTGAGGTGCCCGCCGGACAGCGGCGCGGCGGTGTACGCACCGGCTAGGACGCCGAAGCCCCAGCCGAACGCGATGACGATCCAGCCTGAGTCCTTCGCCTTCGAGTGCCGGAGGGTGACGGCGGCGCAGACGCCCGCGCCGAAGAGGATCAGGATCGCGGTGCCGATGACCTCCCCCGCGAAGATGTCCCCGTTCGAGAATTGCTCCATAGCGGCTCCCTAGTGCCCTCGCCCGGGGTGGCGGCCCCGGACGTCCCTGAAGGGTGATTGCGCGCGTGGTCGCGGAACGGCCGCGGGCGGGGACGCCGGTGTCCGCCGTCCCCGCCCGGCCGCCGCGTCGAGCGTGGACGCAGTGTTCATCCCGTCTGACGGGCCGTCAAGACACCGGGCGGGCCCGGCCCGGCGCGGCCGGCGCGGCCGTCGCGGACGGAAGTCGGCCCGAGCACGAACCGGCGCCGGGAAACCGGCGTCCCTTGTAGGTGACGGCGGCGCCGGGGCCGACGGGGGTGGTTCCGGCGCCGCCGTCGTACGCGTGGGGGAGGCGGTACGGGAGGACCCGCGCGACCCCCGCCGTCAGCGCCCGCCCAGGGAGCGGCGCGAGACCGGGAAGTCGAAGTACGTGTCGGGGAACGTCTCCGGCGTGAACGTGTAGTGCCACCACTCGGCCGCGTAGTTCTCGAAGCCCACCGCCTCCAGCCCGCGCTTGAGCAGCAGCCGGTTGGCGCGCTGCTCGCCCCTGATCCGGGGGTCGAGGGTGTGCGACAGGGTGTCGAAGCAGTCGTAACCGGTGCCCATGTCCAGGGAGTTGTCCGGGAAACGCAGCTCCCGCGGCGCGTAGCACGGCGTCAGCGGCTCCCCGGGCACGTACGGGCGGGTGGGCAGTCCCGGGAGCCGTACGAGCGTCAGGTCGACGGTGCTGCCGCGGCTGTGCCCCGACCGCTCCGCGATGTAACCGTCCTCGAACAGCCGGGACTTGTCGACGCGCGGGTAGAACTCGCCCTTCATCCGCTGGTCGTCCAGGTCCTCCGCCCAGCGCACGAAGTGGTCGACGGCGCGCTGCGGGCGGTAGCAGTCGTACACCTTCAACGTGTAGCCCTGCCGCAGGAACTGCCGCTGCGCCGTGCGCAGGGCGCGGGCCGCGTCCCGGGTGAGGAGGCACAGCGGCTGGCGGTAGCCGTCGACGCGTTCGCCGACGAAGTCGTGGCGGGTGAAGTAGCGGATCTCCTGGCGGACCGTCGGGGCCACGTCGCGCAGCGCCACGAACTCCCGGGGCGCCCGCGGCTCCCCGGCACGGCTCGTACCACCCGCCCCGTCCCGGGCGGTCGACGCCGTGGCGGCGCCCGCCGGAGCGGGGGTGAGGGACGCGAGCAGGGCGGCGGCGGTCGCGCCGAGCGCGAGACGGCGCAGCACACGGGCGACGGACGGGACGGCGGAGGCGGCGGGGGAGCGGCCCGCGAGGGGCAGGGGACGAGGCATCCCCACTGCCTACCGCAGCCGCCCCCCGCGCGGAAGAGGCACGACGTACGCACCCCCGCCGCCGCCCCGTACGTACGTCAGCCGCGCACCCGCAGCGGGTAGTCCACCCGGCGGCCGTCCTCCCGCGTCACCACCGGCGCGCCGTCGTCCGCCACCCGCACGGTCAGCCGTTCGGCCTCGGGCACCTCCCAGCCGTCCCCCGCGTCCCGTATCAGCAGACCCGTGCCGCTGCGCCCCCGCGCCGGGGTCCACACCTCCAGCTCGATCCCGCCGTCCGCCCCCACCACCGGGATCGCCGCCCCCGCGCGCGCCAGCACCGGCACCCGCCCCAGCGGCGCGTCCAGCTCCACGCGCGCGGGCCCCTCGTACGCCCGCCCCGTCGCCGTGTCGTACCAGCGCCCGCGCGGCAGCCGTACGGAACGCCGCCGCGCCCCCTTCTCCAGCACCGGCGCCACCAGCAGCGCGTCCCCCAGCAGGAACGCGTCGTCGCAGTCGCGCAGCGCCCGGTCCCGGGAGTGCTGCCACCACAGCGGACGCACGTACGGGGCGCCCGTACGGTGCGCGAGATGCGCCAGCGTCACGAAGTACGGCAGCAGCTCCTCCCGGCGGGCGAGCGCGGCCCGCGCGCCCTCCAGCACCTCCGGGCCGAACTCCCACGGCTCGCGCCGCCCCGCCAGCTTCGCCGCGTGCGTACGGAACAGCGGCAGATAAGCGCCGAGTTGGAACCAGCGCAGGTACAGCTCCGGCGACGGCGTCCCCGTGAAGCCCCCCACGTCCGGCCCCGAGTACGGCACGCCGCACAACCCCAGCCCGAGCGCCAGCGACAGCGACGCCCGCAACCCCGACCAGCCCGTCGTCACATCCCCCGAACAGGCGCCGCCGTACCGCTGCATGCCCGCCCAGCCGGACCGCGAGAAGAGGAACGGGCGCTGCTCCGGACGCAGTTCGAGCAGCCCGTGGTACGCCGCCTCCGCCATCGCCAGCCCGTACACGTTGTGCGCCTCCCGGTGGTCGCCACCGCGCCCCTCCAGCGCGTGCCGGGACGAACGCGGCAGCGTCGGTTCGCCGAACGCGGCGAACGACGTGGGCTCGTTCAGGTCGTGCCACACCCCGGCGAAGCCCTGCGCCAGCCGCTCCGCGTACAGCTGCCCCCACCACTTGCGCACCTTCGGGTCCGTGAAGTCGGGGAACGCCGTACGGCCCGGCCACGTCACGCCGTGCACCTCACGGCCCCGCCCGTCGCGCACGAAGGCGTCCACGGCGGTCCCCGCGTCGTACACCGCGTCGCCCGGCTCGGCCTTCACCGCCGGGTCGACGATCGACACCAACCGCGTGCCCCGCCCGCGCAGTTCGGACGCCAGCCCCGGCAGGTCCGGGAAGCGCCGCCGGTCGACGGTGAACACGCGGTGCCCGTCGAGGTGGTCGATGTCCAGGTGCAGCGCCCGCAGCGGCAGCCCCCGCTCCCGGTACCCGGCGGCGATCCGGCGTACCTCCCGTTCCGTGCCGAAGCCCCACCGCGCGTGCTGGTGCCCCAGCGCCCAGTGCGGGGGGAGCGCGGGAGCGCCGGTCAGCGCCGTCCAGCCGCGCAGGACACGCGCGGGCGCCCCGGCCACCACCCAGTACCGCAGCGGGCCGCCACTCATCCGCAGCTCGCACCGGCCCGGCCGGTCGTGGCCCGAACCGGCGCCGACGTCACCCTGGCGCAACTGCACCCGGCCGTCCCAGCTGTTGTCGTGGAACACCAGATGACTGCCCGCGTCCGCGACGACGAACTGCACCGGCATCGTGATGTACAGCGGGTCGTCACCCCGCTCGAACGGGCCCGGCCCCGTGTTCCACAGCCGGTACGTGCCGTCCGGCAGCCGCGGCCCCGCCGTACGGCCGCCGAGCCCGAAGAACCGCGCGTCCGGCGCCACCCGCGAACGCTGCACCCAGCGCGTCACCGAGGACCCGTCCTCCGGCCCCCACCAGCACGGCGGCAGATCGCTGCGCAGCACCGCGCCACCCGGCGTACGCAGCTCCACCGCCCCGAACCGCGACACCGTCACCATGACCCGCTCGGACACCACCCGCCAGCCGCCGTCCATGTCCGGCTCCAGCCCGGCCCGCGGATCGGGCTCCGGGCAGCCGCCCGCCAGCGCGTACGACGGCTCCGGCCCGGCCCCGTCCCAGCCGCAGAACACCGCGCCGCCCACGGCCACCCGCACCCGCAGCGACGACCGCGCGAAGTGGATCACCCCGCCCCCGGGGCGCGGCTCCGCGCCCCGCGCGGGACCCGGCACGCGGGCACGTTCGGGGCGGGTACGGGGGAGACCGTCCGCGTCCGTACGGCTGCGGCGCCACGCGGACCGGAGGGCACGTACGCCCTGAGCCGCGCCCACCACTCTTGCCGACCGCACCAGGCCACGCGCATCCATGCTGCTCAGCCTGCCATTCGCGACGATCCGGTGGAGCATCGTTCAACGTGCGTTCACCCACGTCTCGCCTGGGCGCCGCTTTCCGGCCGAGGTGTCCGCCTGCCCAGTGGCAAATCTCCAGAACTCCGAGGCCCCGCACGGTACTTCGGGCCGGGCGCCCACCCGGCACCCCGCCCCCGTACGGCAACGTGCCCCGCCACCGCGCCGTACACACCCCCCGGCGACCGGCTTCGCCACTGGTGCCCGCCACGGTCACATGGCATCGTCCTGCCTACCGCCGGGCACGCGCACACCCCAGCACGTGCGCGGAAGCCGACGCACACGACGCGTACCAGCCGGGAGCCGCCATGACCGCAGCGCACCACACCCCGTCCCCCGAGGAAGCCGCGACAGGCACGACAGGCACGACTGCCGCGGACACCGGGGGCGCCGCCCCCACGGAGGGCACGGCCCCGGAGCCGCTCTGGCGCCCCGGACCGGAACGGGTGGACGGCGCGCGGATCACCGCCTTCCACGCCTGGGCCGCCCGACAGCACGGCGCCCCCGCCCCCGTACCCGGCGACCCGGAGGCCGACTACGCGGCGCTGCACGCCTGGTCCGTACGCGAGCTGCCCGCGTTCTGGCAGGCCGTCACCGAATGGTTCGACGTACGCTTCGGCAGCCCGTACGAGACGGTGCTCGCCGACCGCGCCATGCCCGGCGCCCGCTGGTTCCCCGGCGCCACCCTCAACTACGCCGAACACGCCCTGCGCGCCGCCGAGGACCCCGCGCGCGCCGACGAGCCCGCGCTCCTGCACGTCGACGAACGCCACCGGCCCGAACCCGTCACCTGGGCCGAACTGCGCCGCCAGGTCGGCTCCCTCGCCGCCGAACTGCGCCGCCTCGGCGTACGCCCCGGCGACCGCGTCAGCGGCTACCTGCCCAACATCCCGCAGGCCGCCGTCGCCTTCCTCGCCACCGCCGCCGTGGGCGCCGTCTGGACCTCCTGCGCGCCCGACTTCGGCGCGCGCAGCGTCCTCGACCGCTTCCAGCAGGTCGAACCCACCGTCCTGTTCACCGTCGACGGCTACCGCTACGGCGGCAAGGAGCACGACCGCACCGCCACCGTCGCCGAACTGCGCCGCGAACTCCCCGGCCTCCGCGCGGTCGTCCACGTCCCGCTGCTCGGCACCCCCGCCCCCGACGGCGCCCTGGAATGGTCCGCGCTGACCGCCGCCGACACCGAACCGGAGTTCACCCGCGTCCCCTTCGACCACCCCCTCTGGGTCCTCTACTCCTCCGGCACCACCGGCCTCCCCAAGGCCATCGTCCAGTCCCAGGGCGGCATCCTCGTCGAACACCTCAAGCAGCTCGGCCTGCACTGCGACCTCGGCCCCGGCGACCGGTTCTTCTGGTACACCTCCACCGGCTGGATGATGTGGAACTTCCTCGTCTCCGGCCTCCTCGCCGGCTGCACCGTCGTCCTCTACGACGGCAGCCCCGGCCACCCCGACACCGGCGCCCAGTGGCGCGTCGCGGAACTCACCGGCGCCACCGTCTACGGCACCTCCGCCGCGTACGTCATGGCCTGCCGCAAGGCGGGCGTCCAACCGCGCCGCGACCACGACCTGTCCCGCCTCAAGTGCGTCGCCACCACCGGCTCACCGCTGCCCCCCGACGGCTTCCGCTGGCTGCACGACGCCGTCTCCGACGACCTGTGGACCGCCTCCGTCAGCGGCGGCACCGACGTGTGCTCCTGCTTCGCCGGAGCCGTGCCCACGCTCCCCGTCCACACCGGCGAACTCCAGGCGCCCTGCCTCGGCACTGACCTCCGCTCCTGGGACCCCGCCGGGAACGACCTCACGGACGAGGTCGGGGAGCTGGTCGTCGTCAACCCCATGCCGTCCATGCCGATCCGCTTCTGGAACGACCCCGACGGCGAGCGCTACCGCGAGAGCTACTTCGACACCTACCCCGGCGTCTGGAGGCACGGCGACTGGACGACCCTGACCTCCCGCAACACCGTGGTCATCCACGGCCGTTCGGACTCCACCCTGAACCGCCAGGGCGTCCGCATGGGCTCCGCCGACATCTACGAGGCCGTCGAACGCCTCCCCGAGATCCGCGAGTCCCTCGTCATCGGCGTCGAACAGCGCGACGGCGGCTACTGGATGCCCCTCTTCGTCCACCTCGCCCCCGGCGCGACCCTCGACGACACCCTCCGCGACCGCATCCGGACCACCATCCGGCAGTCCCTCTCACCCCGCCACGTACCGGACGAGGTCATCGAGGTCCCCGCCGTCCCGCACACCCTCACCGGCAAGCGGCTGGAGGTCCCCGTCAAGCGCCTCCTCCAGGGCACACGCCTGGAGAAGGCCGTCAACCCCGGCTCCGTGGACGACGTCGAACTCCTCCGCTTCTACGCCGACCTGGCCGCCGGACGCCCCGCCTGAGCCCGGCCGTACGACGGGAGGAACCGGTTGTCAGACCCCTCGGCTACGTTGAGTGAGTGCCGTGAGCCGTACGTGACGAGGGGGAGCCGTGACCCACACCAGGAGCCGCAGGCGGAGCCAGTTCCGCGCGCTGCGCCGCGAAGCACCCAGCACCGTGGCGGTGCTGGCGGCACCCGCCGACTTCGCGGCCATGCGCGCGTACAGGTCCTTCACCTTCCGTGACCACCGGGCGTACCTGCGCCGTACGGAGACGCTGCTGCGCGCCCTCGCGCGCCAGGGCGTCACCACCCGCGTCACCTGCTTCGACCCAGCGGACTACGCGCTGTTCTGCGACGGCGCCCGCCTCGACCCGGACTCCCCGGAGAGCCGCAGCCGGTACGTGGCGGAGATCGCCGCCACCGGCACCACCGTCCCCTACGCCGGACAGCGCATCGACGACCTGGTGCCGCTGCTCACCGGCACCCAGGCGGGCAGGCGCACCTGGCAGGACGTGGCGGAGCTGCTGGCGTGCGCGGACACCGACGACCGCCCGTCCACCGGACCGCCAACCGCGCGCGGGCACGCCGCGTTCCGCCGCGCGGCCGACGCGCTCAACGCACTGCTGGAGTACGCCGGGACCGGCCGGCACCACCTGGTGTGCAGCGTCCACGTCACCGGCGGTGGGCCGCTCTCCGCCGCGCTCACCGTCGTCCGCACCCACGACGGCCTGCTCCGCATGACCGACACGGACGCCCTGCTGCTGTGCGGCGTCCTGGCCGCGGGCCTGGCGACCGGCAGCCCCGGCGGGATCGTGCTCCGCACCGGCCGCGTCCCGCCGTCCGGACCCCCGGGCGCCGGGACCGTACGCGGCTGGAGCGTCCGGGACGGATGGCTGCGGCCGCTCACCGAGGCCGAGGTGTTCGCGGCGTACTGCACGGACGCCGACACCGGCGAGCCGGTGCCACCCGAGCCGGACGTCGAGTACGCGCCCGGATACGCCCTGCCCCGCCCCCGACCGGGCGGGGGCGGACACCGCTGACGGCGCCCGCCCCGTGGCCGCCGTGGCGCGAACGCCCGGCGGCCCGCGCTCACTTCGCGGCGAGCACCGCCTGAGCGGCCGTCCGCGCGTCCTCCGCGCTGTCGGCGGCGCGGGCGGCGGCCGCCGCCCGCTCGCAGTCCGCCAGCGAGTGCGCGGCCAGAGCGGCGCGCACGTACGGGATGGAGGAGGCGCCCATCGACAGGCTGGTGACACCGAGCCCCGTCAACACGCACGCCAGCAGCGGGTCCGCCGCCGCCTCGCCGCACACGCCGCAGCTCTTGCCCTCCGCCTTCGCCGCGTCCGCCGACAGCGCCACCAGGTCCAGCAGCGCGGGCTGCCACGGGTCCTGGAGCCGGGACACGGCACCGACCTGCCGGTCGGCGGCGAAGGTGTACTGGGCGAGGTCGTTCGTCCCCAGCGACAGGAACTCGACCTCCTGGAGCACCGAACGCGCCCGCAGCGCCGCCGACGGGATCTCCACCATCGCGCCGTACTTCGCCCGCAGCCCCGCGGCCCGGCACGCGTCCGCGAACGCGCGGGCGTCCTGCCGGTCGGCCACCATCGGGGCCATGACCTCCAGGTACACCGGCAGCCCCTCCGCCGCCCTGGCGAGCGCGGCCAGCTGCGTGGCGAGCACCTCGGGGTGGTCCAGCAGCGTCCGCAGCCCACGTACGCCGAGCGCCGGGTTGGGCTCGTCCGCCGGGGTCAGGAAGTCCAGCGGCTTGTCCGCACCCGCGTCCAGCACGCGTACGACGACACGCCCCTCCGGGAACGCCTCCAGCACCTCCCGGTACGCCGCCACCTGCTTGTCCTCCGACGGCGCCTTCGCGCTGTCGTCCAGGAACAGGAACTCCGTACGGAACAGGCCCACACCCTCCGCCCCGGCCTCCAGCGCGGCGGGCAGGTCCGAGGGACCGCCGATGTTCGCCAGCAGCGGCACCTTGTGCCCGTCCGACGTCACCCCCGGACCGGTGGACGCCGCCAGCGCCGCCCTCCGCTCGGCCGCGGCACGCTCCAGCGCGGCCCGCTGCTCGTCGTCCGGGTCCACGGTGACGTGCCCGGTGGCGCCGTCCACCGCGACGACGGTGCCCTCCGGCAGTGCCGCGCACGCCCCAGGCAGCGCGACCACGGCGGGCACACCCAGCGCACGCGCCAGGATCGCGCTGTGACTCGTCGGACCGCCCTCCTCCGTGACGAAACCGAGCACCAGGGACGGGTCCAGGAGGGCCGTGTCCGCCGGGGCCAGGTCACGCGCGATGAGCACGTACGGCTCGTCGCTGTCCGGCACGCCCGGCATCGGCACGCCCAGCAGCCGCGCCACGATGCGGTTGCGCACGTCGTCCAGGTCCGCGACCCGGCCCGCGAGGTACTCGCCCGCGTTCGCGAGCAGCTCGCGGTACGCGGCGAACGCGTCGTACACCCCGCGCTCCGCCGTGCTCCCCGCCGTGATCCGCCGCTCCACGTCGGCCTGCAACTCGGGGTCCTGCGCCATCATCGCCTGGGCCTCCAGCACGCCCTGCGCCTCGCCCCCCGCGAGCTGGCCGCGGGCGACCAGGTCGGCGGCCACGGCGTCCACCGCCCGCCGGGCACGCTCCTGCTCCCGCTCGGCGTCCTCGGGCGCGACCTGCCCGGCGGGCGGTTCCAGCACCGCGGTGCCCATGTGCCGCGCCTCACCGATCGCGACCCCGTGACTCACACCTACGCCTTGAAGCGTTGCGTCCATCTCACCCGTCTCCGGTCTGAAGCGACGGCCCGGCCGCCGCGGTTCCTGCTGTCCTCGCCCCGCGACGGGGCGCGGCGGTCACGCCCAGCTGAAGAGGGCCCCGCCCGCCGCGACGTCGCCGTCGTCGGCCACGTCGGTGAGCGCGTCGGCGGCGGCTTCGAGCGCCACGACGGGGGAGATGGGGGACTTGCCCGCCTGCTCCACCGTGGCCGGGTTCCAGCGGACGACGGGGTCGCCACGCTTCACCGTGTCGCCCTTGGAGGCGAGGAGTTCGAAACCCTCACCGTTCAGCTGCACCGTGTCGATGCCGAGGTGGGTGAGGACACCGTGCCCCTCGGCGTCGACGACGACGAACGCGTGCGGGTGGAGCGACACGACGATGCCGTCGACCGGGGCGACCGCCTCGGTGGGCTCGCGTACGGGATCGATCGCGGTGCCGGGGCCCACCATCGCCCCCGAGAACACCGGGTCGGGGACTGCGGCGAGTCCGATGGCATGTCCGGCGAGCGGGGACGTCACGGTGGTCATGGGAAGCCTCCCAGTGGCGGGGTCCGGTCAACGGCCGTCTCTGCCTCTCCGGGACGGCGCACCGAGGGAAGCCTAAGTCATAGGAAGATCTGAAACCCCTTGGGACAGCGGGCGGAACGGCACCCTCACCGGACCCCGGGACCCACCCCCGATCCGGGCCCCACGCACCCGATTTGCTGCGCCCCTGCCCGGCCTGTACTGTCGTACCCCTGCCCGGCGCTGAGCCGCGGGGCAGCACTCCGAAGAAACCAACTCCCGCAAAACCAACACTGGTTCGGCATGTTCGCATCCGAACGGGTGGCGGAACAGGGGAAATTGATCTGGTAGATTCGGAAACGCGAAACACCGAAGGGAACACCCGGAGGGGCCAGGGATGGTTCTGATGGAAGTGTCCGTTCTTTGAGAACTCAACAGCGTGCCAAAAGTCAACGCCAGATATGTTGATACCCCGGCCTTCCCACTGCGTGTGGGGTGGTTTGGGTTCCTTTAGAGATTGATACGCAGCGAGGATGCTGAGGTTGCCCTGGATTATTCCTTCGGGGTGCCCGGC
>NZ_RCHV01000002.1:6435000-6489722 GCF_003665095.1 Streptomyces sp. Z26
GCGTGGTGACTGCGTGCCTTTTGAAGAATGAGCCTGCGAGTTTGCGGCATGTTGCGAGGTTAACCCGTTGTGGGGGAGCCGTAGCGAAAGCGAGTCCGAAGAGGGCGTCTGAGTAGCGTGTTCAAGACCCGAAGCGGAGTGATCTAGCCATGGGCAGGGTGAAGCGGCTGTAAGAGGTCGTGGAGGCCCGAACCCACCAGGGTTGAAAACCTGGGGGATGACCTGTGGTTAGGGGTGAAAGGCCAATCAAACTCCGTGATAGCTGGTTCTCCCCGAAATGCATTTAGGTGCAGCGTCGTGTGTTTCTTGCCGGAGGTAGAGCACTGGATAGGCGATGGGCCTTACCGGGTTACTGACCTTAGCCAAACTCCGAATGCCGGTAAGTGAGAGCACGGCAGTGAGACTGTGGGGGATAAGCTCCATGGTCGAGAGGGAAACAGCCCAGAGCATCGACTAAGGCCCCTAAGCGTGTGCTAAGTGGGAAAGGATGTGGAGTCGCAGAGACAACCAGGAGGTTGGCTTAGAAGCAGCCATCCTTGAAAGAGTGCGTAATAGCTCACTGGTCAAGTGATTCTGCGCCGACAATGTAGCGGGGCTCAAGCACACCGCCGAAGTCATGTCATTCGAGCATTAACCTCTAACGGGGGCTCGGATGGGTAGGGGAGCGTCGTGTGCCGGGTGAAGCAGCCGTGGAAGCGAGTTGTGGACGGTTCACGAGTGAGAATGCAGGCATGAGTAGCGATACGCACGTGGGAAACGTGCGCGCCGATTGACTAAGGGTTCCTGGGTCAAGCTGATCTGCCCAGGGTAAGTCGGGACCTAAGGCGAGGCCGACAGGCGTAGTCGATGGATAACCGGTTGATATTCCGGTACCCGCTGTGTGGCGACCAACGCTGAATCAGGTGATGCTAAGTCCGTGAAGCCGCTCCAGCTCCCTTCGGGGTGTTGGGGTGTGGTGGAGCCGACGGTCCAAGTCTGTAGTAGGTGAGTGATGGGGTGACGCAGGAAGGTAGTCCAGCCCGGGCGGTGGTTGTCCCGGGGTAAGGGTGTAGCCCGTTGTGCAGGTAAATCCGTGCAACTTGTGGGTGAGACCTGATGCCGAGCCGATTGTGGTGAAGTGGATGATCCTATGCTGTCGAGAAAAGCCTCTAGCGATGTCGTACGGCGGCCCGTACCCTAAACCGACTCAGGTGGTCTGGTAGAGAATACCGAGGCGTTCGGGTGAACTATGGTTAAGGAACTCGGCAAAATGCCCCCGTAACTTCGGGAGAAGGGGGGCCACGTCTGGTGATCCAATTTTCTTGGTGAGCTGGGTGTGGCCGCAGAGACCAGCGAGAAGCGACTGTTTACTAAAAACACAGGTCCGTGCGAAGCCGTAAGGCGATGTATACGGACTGACGCCTGCCCGGTGCTGGAACGTTAAGGGGACCGGTTAATCAGGATTCGTTCTGGTGAAGCTGAGAACTTAAGCGCCAGTAAACGGCGGTGGTAACTATAACCATCCTAAGGTAGCGAAATTCCTTGTCGGGTAAGTTCCGACCTGCACGAATGGCGTAACGACTTCTTGACTGTCTCAACCATAGGCCCGGTGAAATTGCAGTACGAGTAAAGATGCTCGTTTCGCGCAGCAGGACGGAAAGACCCCGGGACCTTTACTATAGCTTGATATTGGTGTTCGGTTCGGCTTGTGTAGGATAGGTGGGAGACTGTGAAGTGGCCGCGCCAGCGGTTGTGGAGTCGTTGTTGAAATACCACTCTGGTCGTGCTGGATGTCTAACCTGGGTCCGTGATCCGGATCGGGGACAGTGTCTGGTGGGTAGTTTAACTGGGGCGGTTGCCTCCTAAAGAGTAACGGAGGCGCCCAAAGGTTCCCTCAGCCTGGTTGGTCATCAGGTGGTGAGTGTAAGTGCACAAGGGAGCTTGACTGTGAGACTGACGGGTCGAGCAGGGACGAAAGTCGGGACTAGTGATCCGGCGGTGGCTTGTGGAAGCGCCGTCGCTCAACGGATAAAAGGTACCCCGGGGATAACAGGCTGATCTTCCCCAAGAGTCCATATCGACGGGATGGTTTGGCACCTCGATGTCGGCTCGTCGCATCCTGGGGCTGGAGTCGGTCCCAAGGGTTGGGCTGTTCGCCCATTAAAGCGGTACGCGAGCTGGGTTTAGAACGTCGTGAGACAGTTCGGTCCCTATCCGCTGCGCGCGTAGGAGTCTTGAGAAGGGCTGTCCCTAGTACGAGAGGACCGGGACGGACGGACCTCTGGTGTGCCAGTTGTTCTGCCAAGGGCATGGCTGGTTGGCTACGTTCGGGAAGGATAACCGCTGAAAGCATCTAAGCGGGAAGCCTGCTTCGAGATGAGGGCTCCCACCCCCTTGGTGGGGTTAAGGCTCCCGGGAGATGACCGGGTTGATAGGCCGGATATGGAAGCCTAGTAATGGGTGGAGTTGACCGGTACTAATAGGCCGAGGGCTTGTCCTTAGATGTTCGCGTCCACTGTGTGGTTTCTGAGACCACAACCGCCGTATACGGTGTGTTGGGTTGGGTTTCGGTGGTTATAGCGTGAGGGAAACGCCCGGTTACATTTCGAACCCGGAAGCTAAGCCTTTCTGCGCCGATGGTACTGCGAGGGGGACCTCGTGGGAGAGTAGGACACCGCCGAACAATCATTGTGGAACAGCCCCGTCGGCTTTTGTGCCGACGGGGCTGTTTCGCGTTCGGAAACACCCCCACAAGCCCACCCGCCGGCCCCGCCCACCCTCCGGGTAAGGTCTCGGGTGTCGAGCGCATGACCGGGTTCGACCACGCACCACGTACGAGACAGCACCGGACAGAGCGGGAGGCCGAGGGTGGAGGTCCAGGAGACGGCGGCCGGGACGGACCGGGTCCTCAACGTCCCGAACATCCTCAGCATGGCCCGCCTCGTCGGCGTCCCCGTCTTCCTGTGGCTGGTCCTGTGGCCCGAGTTCGGCGGCCCCAACAGCGACGGCTGGGCCCTCCTCGTTCTCGCGCTCAGCGGCATCAGCGACTACCTCGACGGCAAGCTCGCCCGCCGCTGGAACCAGGTCAGCAACCTCGGACGCATCCTCGACCCCGCCGCGGACCGCCTGTACATCCTCTCCACCCTGGTCGGCCTCACCTGGCGCGGTGTCCTCCCGCTGTGGCTCACCGGCGTACTCCTCGCACGCGAGCTGCTGCTGCTCGTCATGGTCTGGATCCTCGACCGGCACGGCTACGCGCCCCCGCAGGTCAACTTCCTCGGCAAGGCCGCGACCTTCAACCTCATGTACGCCTTCCCGCTGCTCCTCCTCAGCGACGGTTCCGGCACCGTCGCTTCCGTGGCCGCGGTGTGCGGTTGGGCTTTCGCCGCCTGGGGTACTGCGCTCTACTGGTGGGCAGGGATTCTCTACGTGGTCCAGGTCCGCCGTCTCATCCGGGCGGACGCCGCCACCGACTGAGCCTGCTCGCCTGCTCGACGCTGAGCGGCCGGGACCGGCTGCCCGTAATCTGGGACCGCTGGGGTCATCGTGGACGGGGCAGTCGGTTCCACTGTCTGTCGTTTTTGCGAGGAGGACATTTCCGATATGAAGGCCGTCGTAATGGCTGGGGGCGAGGGCACACGCCTTCGCCCCATGACCGCGAGCATGCCCAAGCCGCTGCTGCCCGTGGCCAACCGTCCGATCATGGAGCACGTGCTGAAGCTGCTGAAGCGGCACGGGCTCAACGAGACGGTCGTGACCGTCCAGTTCCTCGCCTCCCTCGTCCGGAACTACTTCGGTGACGGCGAAGAGCTCGGGATGGAGCTGACGTACGCGAACGAGGAGAAACCGCTCGGCACCGCGGGCAGCGTGAAGAACGCCGAAGAGGCCCTGAAGGACGACTCGTTCCTCGTGATCTCCGGTGACGCGCTCACCGACTTCGACCTCACCGACCTCATACGCTTCCACCGCGAGCACGGCGGTCTCGTCACCGTCTGTCTCACCCGAGTGCCCAACCCCCTCGAGTTCGGCATCACCATCGTCGACGAAGAGGGCCGGGTGGAGCGCTTCCTGGAGAAGCCGACGTGGGGCCAGGTCTTCTCCGACACCGTCAACACCGGCATCTACGTGATGGAGCCCGAGGTCTTCGACTACGTCGAAGCCGACACCTCCGTCGACTGGTCCGGTGACGTCTTCCCGCAGCTGATGAAGGAAGGCAAGCCCATCTACGGCTACGTCGCCGAGGGGTACTGGGAGGACGTCGGCACCCACGAGAGCTACGTCAAGGCGCAGGCCGACGTGCTCGAGGGCAAGGTCGACGTGGAGATCGACGGCTTCGAGATCTCGCCGGGCGTGTGGATCGCCGAAGGCGCCGAGGTGCACCCCGACGCGGTGCTCAAGGGCCCGCTCTACATCGGCAACTACGCCAAGGTCGAGGCGGGTTGCGAGATCCGCGAGCACTCCGTCGTCGGCTCCAACGTCGTCGTGAAGGGCGGCGCGTTCCTGCACCGCACCGTCGTCCACGACAACGTGTACCTCGGCGCGCACTCCAACCTCCGCGGCTGCGTCATCGGCCGCAGCACCGAGATCATGCGCGCCGCCAGGATCGAGGACGGCGCCGTCATCGGCGACGAGTGCCTGATCGGCGAGGAGTCGATCGTCCAGGGCAACGTCCGCGTCTACCCCTCGAAGAGCGTCGAGGCGGGCGCCTTCGTCAGTACGTCCGTGATCTGGGAGTCCCGCGGCCAGGCCCATCTCTTCGGCGCCCGGGGCGTGTCCGGCATCCTCAACGTCGAGGTCACGCCCGAGCTGGCCGTACGGCTCGCCGGCGCGTACGCCACCACGCTGAAGAAGGGCTCCACGGTCACCACCGCGCGTGACCACTCGCGGGGCGCCCGCGCGCTGAAGCGGGCGATGATCTCCGCGCTCCAGACGAGCGCGATCGACGTACGGGACCTGGAGAACGTGCCGTTGCCCGTCGCCCGCCAGCAGACGGCCCGGGGGAGCGCGGGCGGCATCATGATCCGTACGACGACGGGGGTGCCCGACTCCGTCGACATCATGTTCTTCGACGAGCGGGGCGCGGACCTCTCGCAGGGCAGCCAGCGGAAGCTCGACCGCGTGTACGCGCGCCAGGAGTTCCGCCGCGCGTTCCCCGGCGAGATCGGTGACCTGCGGTTCCCCGCCAGCGTCTTCGACTCGTACACGGGCTCGCTGCTGCGCGCCGTGGACTCCACCGGAGTCGCCGAGTCCGGCCTCAAGGTGGTCGTGGACGCCGCGCACGGCAGCGCGGGGCTCGTACTGCCCAGCCTCCTGGGCCGGTTGGGCGTCGACGCGCTGACCATCAACCCCGGGCTCAACGAGGGGCAGCCCACCGAGACCGCCAAGGAACGCCGGGCGGGCCTCGTACGCCTCGGGGAGATCGTCGCGTCGGCGCGCGCCGCGTTCGGGGTGCGCTTCGACCCGGTCGGGGAACGCTTCTCGCTCGTCGACGAGCGCGGCAGGATCATCGAGGACGACCGGACGCTGCTCGTCCTGCTCGACCTGGTGGCGGCGGAACGGCGCAGCGGCAAGGTCGCGTTGCCCGTCACCACGACCCGTATCGCGGAACAGGTCGCGGCCTACCACGGCACGCAGGTGGAGTGGACGACGACCTCGCCCGACGACCTGACCCGGGTCGGCCGGGAGGACGGCACGGTCTTCGGCGGGGACGGGCGCGGCGGCTTCATCGTGCCCGAGTTCAGCCCCGTGTTCGACGGACCCGCCGCGTTCGCGCGGCTGCTGGGGCTGGTGGCGCGCGCGCAGATGACGCTGAGCCAGATCGACGCGCGCATCCCGCAGGCGCACGTCCTGCGCGGCGACCTGGCGACCCCCTGGGCCGTCAAGGGCCTGGTGATGCGCCGGGTCGTGGAGGCCGCCGGAGACCGCCCCGTGGACACCACCGACGGCGTGCGCGTCGTCGAGCCCGACGGCCGCTGGGTGATGGTGCTCCCGGACCGCGCCGAGGCGGTCACGCACCTGTGGGCGGAGGGCCCGGACGACACCTCGGCGCAGGTCCTGCTCGACGAGTGGTCCGCAGTCGTGGACAGCGCCGGACGCTGAAGTCCCGCCGTACGCACGCCCGTACGGCATGAAGGACGCCTGAACGGGCCCACCGGACCGCACCGGTGGGCCCGTTCGGTGTCACCACTCTCGACGTGCGACGATGTGCGGCATGTCGCAGCAGCACCCCGGGCGGAGCACCGCACCGCGGCCTGCGCGTCCGGACGCGTCGATGTCGCTGCTGACCAACGTGATGGATCACAGCCTCGACGACGGATACGCCGAGGCCGCCGCCCGCCAGCACGCCGAGGGCCGTTCCGGGCTGCCCCGTACCCTCCACGCGAAGCTGTGGCTGGCCACGGGCCTGGTGCTGACCGCGCTCGTCGTCACCGTCGGCGCGGTCCAGGCACGCGTGGACGCGCCCACCGTCGCCAAGGAGCGCGGGGAACTCGTCGACCGGGTCGAGGAGGACACCCGCGAGGCCGACGCGCTGGAGGAGCGCATCGAGAAGCTCCGCCGGAGCGTCAGCGCGCGGCAGAACGAGGCGCTGGAACGCCACGGCGGGGACAAGGGCGCGCTCACCGCGCTCCTCGCGGGCGCGACCCCCGTCGAGGGCCCCGGCGTCGAACTCGTCGTGGACGACGCCGAGGACACCGGTGGCGGCGGTGACGGGCCGCGCGGCGACAGCAGCTTCTCCGACACCGGGCGCGTACGCGACCGCGACATGCAACGCGTCGTGAACGGCCTGTGGGCCGCCGGGGCCGAGGCCGTCTCCGTCAACGAGCAGCGTCTGACGGCGCTTTCGGCGATCCGCGCGGCGGGCGACGCGATACTGGTCGACAACAAGCCGCTCACGCCCCCGTACACGGTGCTGGCCGTCGGTGACGGCCGGAAGCTCGGCACCGCGTTCCGGGAGAGCGCGGACGGGCGTTACCTCCAGGTGCTCAAGGAAAGCTACGGCGTGCGCTACGGCGTTTCCGTACGGGAGGAGCTGCGGCTGCCGGCCGCGCTCAGCCTCTCCGTACGGACCGCGCGGCCCGCCGGGACAAGTAGCCCGTGAAGACAGGAAAGGGCAGCACATCGTGATCGCCGTACTGGGCCTCATCGTGGGAGTCGTGGCCGGACTCGTCGTCCGGCCCGTCGTACCGACGGTGATGGAGCCCTACCTGCCGATCGCCGTCGTCGCGGCACTGGACGCGGTCTTCGGCGGTCTGCGGGCGATGCTGGACGGGATCTTCAACGACAAGGTCTTCGTCGTGTCGTTCCTCTCCAACGTCGTCGTCGCCGCCCTCATCGTCTTCCTCGGCGACAAGCTGGGCGTGGGCGCGCAGCTGTCCACCGGTGTGGTCGTCGTCCTCGGCATCCGCATCTTCTCCAACGCGGCCGCCATCCGCCGCCACGTCTTCCGGGCGTGAGGCCGATGAGCGACGAGAACCCGAGGGGCGTCGGCGGCGACAAGCGGCAGGCCCTGCCCGCCGAGGAGCCCGCGCGCGACGCCCACGCCGCGGCGTCCGCCGACCGCGGGGGTGCCGAACCGGCGGGAAGCCCCGGGCGTCCCGGAAGCCACGGGGCCCCCGGCCACGACGAGCACGCGGGACGCGACGAGCGGGCCGCGGGGGAGGCCGTCACGCGCGGGAGCGACGAGGAGCCCGAAGGGGCACTCGCCCCGGAGGGCGGCGACGAACCCGGGGTCACCGGCCGCCAGCGGCTCGCGGCCGCTCTCTGGCCGCCGCGGGTGACCCGCGCCCAACTCACCGTCGCCGTGCTGCTGTTCGTGCTCGGCCTCGGCCTGGCCATCCAGGTGCGCTCCACGAGCGAGGGCGGTCCGCTGCGCGGCGCGCGCCAGGAGGACCTGGTGCGTATCCTCGATGAACTGGACGACCGTTCCGCGCGGCTCCAGGGCGAGAAGCAGCGCCTGGAGGGGCAGCAGCGGGAGCTGGAGAACAGCTCGGACCAGGCGGAGGAGGCACGCAGGCAGACCCGGCAGAAGGCACGTCAGCTGGGCGTGCTCGCGGGCACGGTGGGCGCCGAGGGGCCCGGACTGCACATCACGGTCCGCGACCCGGGAGGCGCCGTGGAGGCCGACATGCTGTTGGACACGATCCAGGAACTGCGCGCCGCGGGTGCGGAGGCGATCGAGGTGAACGACGTACGGGTGGTGGCGAGCAGTTACCTCCAGGGCGCCACGGACGTGCGGATCGACGGGAAGGCGGTCGCCCCGCCCTACCGCTTCGAGGTGATCGGCGAGCCGAAGGATCTGGAGCCCGCGCTCAACATCCCAGGTGGAGTCGTACAGACCCTGGAGAAGGAGCAGGCCGGTGTGGAGGTGTCCAGGTCGGAGAAGATCACCGTGGACGCCTTGCGTTCCACGAAGCAGCCTGACTACGCTCGGTCATCACAGTGAAGTGGCGATCGAGGCTTCAAGGGGGTCGGCGGGGGTGTAGTGGCCTCCGTGAGGGAAACTGGTCCGCCGCTGGGGATGTTCCCCGGGAATGTGGAATGGCCAGTGAGAACATCGAGGGTCTGTCCTGCCCCACGGGCGGGTCTGTGTCATGCGAGGGGAATCGCCCGTGAGTTTCTTTTCGAGGTTGTTCGGCAAGAACCGCAAGGAGGGTGGTGACGGCGACGCACGCCGGCACCGCGCCCCCCGACACGGTGACGCCCCCCGGGGCGAGGCCCCGGGCGACGAGCGGGAGCGTCCGCTCTTCCGCGACGAACTGGGCACCCCAGGTGCCCCCAATCCGGGTGGTCACGGCGTGGTGTCCGTTGACCCCGAAGCGACAGGCCGCATAGGTTTCGACGAACCATCAACCTCAAGTACGGGTGGAGGGTCTGCCTTGCCGGTCTGTTCGAGGTGCGGCACCCGTGCGGCGGAGGCCAGCCGCTTCTGCTCCAACTGCGGTGCGCCGCTGCGCGGCGGAGTGCCCGAGGGGCGCTCGGAGCAGACGTCCACGATCTCCATCTCCGGTATCGAGGCGCACGACTCGGAGACCACCGGCCAGCACATGATCGCCCTGCCCCCCGAGGCGCAGGCGGCCGTGGACGCCCTCCCCCTGGGGTCGGCGCTGCTGGTGGTCCGCCGCGGGCCGAACTCGGGCAGCCGCTTCCTGCTGGACGCGGAACTGACGACGGCCGGACGGCACCCGGAGGGCGACATCTTCCTGGACGACGTGACCGTGTCACGCCGTCACGTGGAGTTCCGGCGCGGCCAGGACGGCGGATTCACCGTCATGGACGTCGGCAGCCTCAACGGGACGTACGTCAACCGTGAGCGGATCGAGACCGCGATCCCGCTCGCCAACGGGGACGAGGTGCAGATCGGCAAGTACCGGCTGGTCTTCTTCGCGAGCCAGCGAGGCATCTGACCCGTCCCAGGGGAAGGTTCATGCTGCACACACCGTCGGGCGGCGCCGGGAACGGCGCCGCCACCGGGGAGGACGGCGGACCCATGAGCATCGGGGCCGCGCTCCGGATGCTGCGTGCCGAGTTCCCCGAGGTCACCATCTCCAAGATCCGGTTCCTGGAGTCCGAGGGACTGGTGGAACCGGAGCGCTCGCCGTCGGGGTACCGGAAGTTCCGTGACTCCGACGTCGAGCGCCTCGCGTACGTGCTGCGGATGCAGCGCGACCACTACCTCCCGCTGAAGGTCATCCGCGAGCACCTCGACGCCCGCGCGCGCGGCGAGGAACCACCCGTACCGCCCGCCCCGCGCCCCGGCGCGCTCCCCGAGCCGCGTGCCTCGGCGGACGTACGCCCCGGCGCCGCCGACCCCGTACGGCTCGGCAGGGCCGAGCTGGCCGCCGTCGCGGACGTCAGCGAGGACCTGTTCGCCGAGTGGGAGTCGTACGGGCTGCTCGCCCCGTACGAGGACGGCGCGTACGACATGGCGGCCGTCTCCGTGGTCCGACTTCTCGCGGACCTGGGCCGTTTCGGGTTGGAGGCGCGCCACCTCCGCTCCGTGAAGGCCGCCGCCGAGCGGGAGGCCGGTCTCGTCGAACAGGTCGTGGCCCCGCTCCGGCAGGCCCGTGATCCGCGTACGAGGGCCCGCGCCGAGGCCACCGCCGGGGAGCTGGCGGAGCTGGCCCAGCGGCTCCACACGGCGTTCGTACGGACCGCCCTGCGGCTGCCCGCGCCCTGACGGGAGCGCGACGACGTGCGCGCCGAAACACTGCCCGACTACCCAAACAGGCCGGGCACGTCCTAGGGTTGCTGTGTGAACGAGCTCGACGTCGTGGGTGTCCGGGTCGAAATGCCCTCCAACCAACCGATCGTTCTCCTACGAGAAGTGGGAGGCGACCGGTACCTCCCCATCTGGATCGGCCCCGGGGAGGCGACCGCGATCGCCTTCGCGCAGCAGGGGATGACCCCTGCGCGGCCACTGACGCACGACCTTTTCAAGGACGTGCTGGAAGCGGTGGGGCAGGAGCTGACCGCGGTGCGGATCACGGATCTGCGCGAGGGCGTCTTCTACGCCGAGCTGGCCTTCGCCAGCGGCGTCGAGGTCAGCGCCCGCCCGTCCGACGCGATAGCGCTGGCGCTGCGCACCGGCACGCCGATCTTCGGCAGTGACGGTGTGCTCGACGACGCGGGCATCGCGATCCCGGACGAGCAGGAGGACGAGGTGGAGAAGTTCCGCGAGTTCCTCGACCAGATCTCGCCCGAGGACTTCGGGACCAGCAGCCAGTGAAGGCGAAGCGCGTGCGGGACGCGAAGCGGACACGGGGGAGACCCGTGCCGCGGACAGCCGCGGATGTTTTCCCGGACCCGGGACACGTGAAACCACTCGTCGGGTGATTATCACTCGGCGTGCCGAGTGTGGCGATCGTTGACGCACCCCGGGCGACTGCCTACCTTCGGTTGGGCAGGTTCCGGGGGACTATCCCCGGGATGTGAAGGAGGAGGTCGGCGTGGGCAGCACCGGCGGAGAAGGCACGGCGGCGAACGGTTTCCCTCCACTCCAGGGGCCCCCGCCGCAGCCCGCCACCGAGGCCGTCCCGGCCGACGACAGCCCTGTGGAGCGGCTCGGCTACCGCGGCCCCACGGCTTGCTCGGCCTCCGGCATCACGTACCGGCAGCTGGACTACTGGGCGCGTACGGGCCTTGTCGAGCCGAGCATCCGCGCCGCGTACGGCTCCGGGACCCAGCGGCTCTACAGCTTCCGTGACGTCGTCGTCCTGAAGATCGTCAAACGACTGCTGGACACGGGCGTATCGCTCCAGAACATCCGTACCGCCGTCGAGCACCTCCGCTCGCGCGGCCGCACCGACCTGGCGCGCATGACGCTGATGAGCGACGGCGCCACCGTCTACGAGTGCGCGTCCCCGGACGACGTCGTCGACCTGCTCCAGGGCGGCCAGGGCGTCTTCGGCATCGCCGTCGGCGTCGTCTGGAAGGACGTCGAGGGCGCCCTCTCCGAGCTGCACGCCGAGCACGTCGACACCGGCGAGACCGTCGTCCGCGAGCACCCCGGGGACGAGCTGGCGCGCCGCCGGGGCAACCGTGCCGGGTGAGACTGTCAGTGGCGTGCGGCAGCATCGGGAGACGTGAGGTCCGCACCGACGATCCTGCATCTCGACATGGACGCGTTCTACGCCGCCGTGGAACAGGCGTCCAAGCCGAGCCTGCGCGGTAAGGCCGTCGTCGTCGGAGGGCTCGGCCCGCGCGGGGTCGTGGCCACCGCGTCGTACGAGGCCCGGCGCTTCGGGGTGCACTCGGCGATGCCCACGGCCCAGGCCCGCAGACTCTGCCCCAACGCGGCGTACCTCGTCCCCCGCTTCCCCCTCTACCGTCAGGTCAGCGACGTGGTGATGGGCCTGCTGCGGGAGCTGTCACCCCTGGTGGAGCCGCTCAGCCTCGACGAGGCCTTCGTCGACCTGGAGGCGGGCGGCACCCCCGCCGAGGCGGCCGCCGTACGCGCCGTGGCGAGGCGCCTGCGGGCCGACATCCGAGCCGCGACCGGGCTCGACGGGTCCGTGGGACTGGCCGGTTCGAAGCTGCTCGCGAAGATCGCGTCGGAGGACGCCAAGCCCGACGGGCTCGTGGTCATCGAGCCCGGCACGGAACGCGACCTGCTCGCCCCGATGCCCGTACGCACACTGCCCGGCATCGGCCCCGCCACCGCCGAGACCCTCCGCCGCGCCGGGATCACCACAGTGGGCGAGACCGTGGAGGCCGGGCAGGACGAGCTGCTGCGGCTGCTCGGCCGGGCGCACGGCACCGGCCTGTACGCCATGGCGAACGGGATCGACGAGCGCCCGGTGGTGGCCGAACGGGACGCCAAGTCCGTGTCCGTCGAGGACACCTTCGACGTCGACCTCACCGACCGCACCCGCGTACGGAACGAGCTGGGGCGGCTGGCGGAGCGGTGCGTCGAGCGGCTGCGCGCGGCGGGCCGCTCGGGCCGTACGGTCGTCATCAAGGTGCGGAGCTACGACTTCTCCACCCTGACCCGTTCCGAGACGCTGCGCGGCCCCACGGACGACCCGGCCGTCGTACGGGAGGCCGCGGCCCGGCTCCTGGACGGCGTGGACACCACGGCGGGCGTACGGCTGCTGGGCGTCGGCGTGACCGGACTCGCCTCCTTCACTCAGGAGGACCTCTTCGCGCAGGCCGCGGGAGACGCGCGGCACCCGGTGGCCGACACCGACGCGGCCCGCACGGAGACCGGTCTCCCCGACGGGCCGGAGCCCGCGCCCGGAGGCGCGGACGGGCCACGGCACGCGGCGGCGGACGACCCGCCCCGGCGGTGGCTCCCGGGCAACGACGTGGCGCACGCCGCGCACGGGCCCGGCTGGGTGCAGGGGAGCGGCGTGGGGCGGGTGACCGTACGGTTCGAGGGGCCGGGGACGCCGCCGGGCCGCGTCCGTACGTTCGCCGTGGACGACCCGGAGCTGAGCGCGGCCGACCCGCCGCCCCTCACGGCGTCACCCGCCCACCCGGACGGGCCGGACGACGCCGCGGGCGGTCAGCCGTCGGCGCCGGCGATCCGGCCGAAGTCGGTGTCGGGTGGGCGCGGCGCGGACGGCTCGCCGCCGGTGGGCACGTCGAGCCCGTAGTGGTGGTAGAGCTGCAACTCCTGCTCGGGCGACAGATGGCGGCCCACGCCGAAGTCGGGGGCCTCCTTGATCAACGCGCGCTCGAACGGGACGCGCAGCACGTCGCCGTCCAGCTCGCTCGGCTCCAGCGGGACGAACGCGTCGCGGCTGAACAGCCCGGTGCGTACGGCCGCCCACTCGGGGCGTCCCGTGGCGTCGTCGAGGTACACCTCGTCGACGGTGCCGATCCGCGCACCGTCGCGGTCGAACGCCTTCCGGCCGATCAGGGTCCGCGGATCGATCTCGGTATGCACGGCCACTCCCACTGCTCGCGGTCACTCCGGACGCCCCCGGGAACAGAATCCCCCAGGAAGCGCGAAAGCGACATTCCGGGGCGGGCGGTGACGCTGCCCGGTTCCCGTTCCCCACCGCGCTGGTACCCTCGGAAACGGCTGTCGACCCCGTACGGGAGAGTCCTCCGGAAAGTCCCGGAGGCGCCGAAGGAGCAACTCCTCCCCGGAATCTCTCAGGCACACGTACCGTACGGACGAGGTCACTCTGGAAAGCAGGGCGGGCCGCGGACGAGCGCCGAAGTCCCCCTCACCGACGGTGAAAACCGGGCGGCCCGGCACCCGGGCGGGCCGGTGAAGCTCTCAGGTCCATGACAGAGGGGGAGGCCGTCCGGGCACCTCGACCGGTGCCCCTCGTAGGTCGCACAGACCCAGGAGGCCCCCGCAGATGACCGACAACCGCACCTCACTCACCGCGCTGGAGCAGGCCGCGCCCTTCGAGCGCCGCCACATCGGGCCGGACGCGGAGTCCCAGGCGAAGATGCTGGCCCACGTCGGGTACGGCTCCCTCGACGAGCTGACCGACGCCGCCGTACCCGGCGTGATCCGGAGCACCGAGGCCTTGGCGCTCCCCGACGCGCGGGGCGAGGCGGAGGTCCTGGCCGAACTGCGCGGTCTCGCCGGGCGGAACGAGGTGCTGCACCCCATGATCGGCCTGGGGTATCACGGCACGTTCACGCCCCCGGTGATCCTCCGGAACGTGCTGGAGAGCCCCGCCTGGTACACGGCGTACACGCCCTACCAACCCGAGATCTCCCAGGGCCGCCTGGAGGCCCTGCTCAACTTCCAGACCGTCGTCTCCGACCTGACCGGCCTGCCGACCTCCGGCGCCTCCCTGCTCGACGAGCCGACCGCCGCCGCCGAGGCCGTGGCGCTCTCGCGGCGCGTGGGCAAGGTCAAGCAGGGCGTGTACGTCATCGACGCCGACTGCCTGCCGCAGACCGTCGCGGTCATCCGTACGCGTACGGAACCGGCCGGGGTCGAGACCGTCGTCGCCGACCTCAGCGACGGCATCCCGGCCGAGGTGGCCGAGCGCGGCGTGTTCGGCGTCCTCGTGCAGTACCCGGGCGCGTCCGGCGCCGTACGAGACCCGCGCGCCGTCATCGCGCAGGCGCACGAGCTGGGGGCCGTCGTCACCGTAGCCGCCGACCTGCTGTCGCTCACCCTGCTCACCTCGCCCGGCGAGCTGGGCGCGGACATCGCCGTCGGCTCCAGCCAGCGCTTCGGCGTCCCGATGGGCTTCGGCGGGCCGCACGCGGGCTACATGGCGCTGCGCGACTCGTACGCGCGGAGCCTGCCCGGCCGTCTCGTCGGCGTCTCGAAGGACGCCGACGGCAGGCAGGCGTACCGGCTGGCGCTCCAGACCCGCGAGCAGCACATCCGCCGCGAGAAGGCCACCAGCAACATCTGCACCGCGCAGGTGCTGCTCGCCGTGATGGCCGGGATGTACGCCGTCTACCACGGCCCCGACGGCCTCGCGGACATCGCCCGCCGCACCCACCGCTACGCCGCGCTGCTCGCCGCCGGGCTGCGCGCCGGGGGAGTGGACGTCGTGCACGGCGCCTACTTCGACACCGTCACCGCCCGCGTCGAGGGGCGGGCCGCGGAGGTCGTCGCCGCCGCGCGGGAGGCGGGCGTCAACCTGCGGCTGACCGACGCCGACCACGTCGGCGTCTCCTGCGACGAGACGACGACCCGCGCGCAACTGACCGCCGTCTGGGGCGCGTTCGGCGTCGAGGCCGACGTCGAGGCGCTGGACGCCGTGACCGGCGACGCGCTCCCCGCCGACCTGCTCCGCACCGACGCGTACCTCACCCACCCGGTGTTCCACGAGCACCGTTCCGAGACGGCGATGCTGCGCTACCTGCGCCGCCTCTCCGACCGCGACTACGCGCTGGACCGCGGCATGATCCCGCTCGGCTCCTGCACGATGAAGCTGAACGCCACCGCCGAGATGGAGGCGATCAGCTGGCCCGGGTTCGCCGGGCTGCACCCCTTCGCGCCGGAGGATCAGGCGCGGGGCTTCCGTACGCTGATCGACGAGCTGGCCGAGCGGCTGGCGGAGGTCACCGGCTACGACACGGTCTCCCTCCAGCCCAACGCCGGCTCGCAGGGCGAACTCGCCGGGCTGCTCGCCGTACGGGCCTACCACCGGGCGAACGGCGACACCGGCCGCGACGTCTGCCTCATCCCCTCCTCCGCGCACGGTACGAACGCCGCCAGCGCGGTGATGGCGGGCATGCGGGTCGTCATCGTGAAGACGGGCGCCGACGGCGACGTGGACGTCGCGGACCTGCGCGCCAAGATCGAGCAGCACGGCGAGCGGCTGGCCGTGCTCATGGTCACCTACCCGTCCACGCACGGTGTCTTCGAGGAGCACATCACCGACATCTGCGCGGCCGTGCACGACGCGGGCGGCCAGGTGTACGTGGACGGGGCGAACCTCAACGCGCTGCTCGGGCTCGCCAAGCCCGGCCGGTTCGGCGCCGATGTCTCGCACCTCAACCTGCACAAGACCTTCTGCATCCCGCACGGCGGCGGCGGCCCCGGCGTCGGCCCCGTGGGCGTACGCGCGCACCTCGCGCCGTACCTGCCCAACCACCCCCTCCAGCCCGCGGCCGGGCCGGAGACGGGCATCGGGCCGGTGTCCGGCGCGCCGTGGGGCTCGGCGGGCATCCTGCCGATCTCGTGGGCGTACGTACGGCTGATGGGCGCCGAGGGTCTGCGCCGCGCGACGCAGGTGGCGGTGCTGGGCGCGAACTACGTGGCGAAGCGCCTGGAGCCGCACTTCCCCGTGCTCTACACCGGACCCAACGGGCTCGTCGCGCACGAGTGCATCATCGACGTGCGGCCGCTCACCAAGGCCACCGGCGTCAGCATCGACGACGTCGCCAAGCGGCTGATCGACTACGGCTTCCACGCGCCGACCATGTCGTTCCCGGTCGCCGGGACGCTGATGATCGAGCCCACCGAGAGCGAGGACCTGGCCGAACTCGACCGGTTGTGCGAGGCGATGATCGCCATCCGCGCGGAGATCGACCGGGTCGCGTCGGGGGAGTGGGACGCGGAGAACAACCCGCTGCGCAACGCCCCGCACACCGCCGCCCAGCTCGGGCGCGACTGGGACTTCCCGTACAGCCGCCAGGAGGCGGTCTTCCCGGCCGGGGTCGAGGCGTCCGACAAGTACTGGCCGCCGGTGCGGCGCATCGACGGCGCGTACGGCGACCGGAACCTGGTCTGCTCCTGCCCGCCGGTCGACGAGTACGACAGCTGACGCGTACGGCGGCGGACATGAAGGGGGGCCGGTGCGGCTGACGACGCCGGGCCGGCCCCTGTCCGTACGGTGCCGCGTCAGGCGGCGGTGATGACCTGCTCGCTGTCGAGCGGGCGGTGCGGCGCGATGACCTTGCCGTCCGGGAGCAGCTCACCGGTGTCCTCGAAGAGCAGGACGCCGTTGCACAGCAGGCTCCAGCCCTGCTCGGGGAAGTGCGCCACGAGGTGCGCGGCCTCCCGGTCGGCGGATTCGGCTGTCGGGCACGGTGGCTTGTGCTGGCACATTTTCGGTGTCTTCCGGTGTGTGGTGGTCTCTGTTCCGCGGCTCGGTGCGTTCTCCATGGCCGCCCCCCGTTTCCTCGGTCAGTCCCCAGTGTTGCCCCGCCGGGAGGAATCCGCAGGCATTTCGCCGCAGTGCTCCTGACTCGTCTGAGACGCGTCCACCCGGCCGGGCGGTTGCCCCCGGAAAGGGGTCCCTTCGGGTGGTCGGGAGAACGCGGAGGGCTACTCCGCCGGGGGTACGGACCCGTCCCGTACGGCCGTGCGCGCGCGTACGGGCCCGGAGCGGCGGTCGGCCGGCGTGCCGCCGTGTCGCGGGCGGGACGCCGGCCGGGGACCGGTGCTCTGACGGGCCGGGCGGAACGGGTGGTGTCAGACGGCCGTGCCGGAGGGGACGGTCGTACCGAGCAGCTTCGCGGAGGCCACCAGCCGGTGCGTGAGCACGGGCAGCAGCGCGTCGACCCGGTGCGGCTGGTGCGCGGCGATGCCGGGCGGCGACGGGGCCAGCGGGATCAGCAGGTCGGAGGCGGCCGGGGAGCCCTCGGCGGGGTCGGCGTCGGCGTCGCCGTGCAGCCACAGCGTCACCATGTACAGCTCGGGCACCGACAGCAGACGCGGCTGGTACGCCAGCGGCAGCACGTCCGCCTGCTCCATGGCGCGCCGCGTGGAGGACGCGTACGGGCCCTGACGGAAGTGCTCGAACGACCAGCCCCCGGCGGTTCCGCGCACCTCGGCAGCGCCGACGACCACGGGTCTGCCGCTGCCCGGCCCGTCCCCGCCCGGTTCCGTGTCGCGCAGCAGGAACCGCCAGCCGGTGAGGCGGGTGACGGGTGGGCCCTGCCGCTGTCCGACGTGCGCGATCTCGTGCACGGGCAGGGCGAGGTCCGGACGTGGCGTGCCCGGGAGCCCGGAGGCGGGTGAGTCGATCGCGTCGAGGACGCCGCGCAACGCGGAAGCCGGAGCCGGGGACATACGCAGGGGCATGATGGGTCGCCTCTCATGGGAGACATGGCTGTGCGAGGGCGGTGCGCGACGGCACTGTCGGCGTACGGAGGGCCGCGGACGGCGGCCGGGAGGGCGTCGACGGTCACGGGCCGGTCGAGCACCCAGGTCTCTGCCTCGTCCTCGGAGCTTATACGACGTTTGTTCCCACAAGGTTTCGGCTAGTGACTCACCAGTATTTCCGCAAGGGGAAATCCGGGCGGTGTGAGAGACGCATTTCTCCGGGTACGCGGTGTCCGTATGCCCGCTGCCTCGGATTCCCACCGGGAAATGGTCGGCCGAAAGACGTCGATGCATTTCGTGGGACGTTATGCATATGGAGTGGGTCACCGCCGTATGCCGAAGGGATGTGCCGACGGCGTTCCCATCGCAGCGTAACCGCCGACGACCTGCCCGGGGAGGCGTTATCGATCATACGGACGGGCATCAATCCCTCGTCATACGTGTGACTCCCGGCCGTCACCGGCCGCACGCCCCGAGCACACCACCCCGCAGTCCCCGTCCCCGACCCGTGGTCCGCAGCACAAGGAGGAACGCCCCGATGGGAGAGAAGGTCGCGGCCGACAGATTCGGCCTGACCGACCGGCAGAGGTACCGCGCGAAGCTGCGGCTGTGCCTGGAGGGACTCGAACGCCTCCTGCGGGAGCAGCGGTTCGACCGCCCCCGCGGACTGATGGGGCTGGAGATTGAGCTGAACCTCGCCGACGCCGGGGGCCTGCCCCGCATGCGGAACGCGGAGGTCCTGGAGCGGATCGGCAGCCGCGACTTCCAGACGGAGCTGGGCCAGTTCAACCTCGAAGTGAACATCGTGCCGCACCAGTTGACGGGCCGGGTGTTCGACCAACTGGCGGAGGAGCTGCGTACGGGCCTCGCGTACGCCGACCGGCAGGCGCGCGAGGTCGACGCGCGGATCGTGATGATCGGCATCCTGCCGACGCTCACCGGTGAGGACCTGGTCTCCGCGAACCTCTCCGCCGTCGACCGCTACACCCTCCTCAACGACCAGATCATGGCGGCGCGGGGCGAGGAGGTCACCCTCGACATCCAGGGCGTCGAGCACCTGCGCTACGTCTCCGGGTCGATCGCGCCCGAAGCGGCCTGCACCTCCGTGCAGTTGCACCTCCAGGTGACGCCCAACCGCTTCGCGAACGTGTGGAACGCCGCGCAGGCCATCGTCGGCCCGCAGATCGCGATGGGCGCCAACTCCCCGTTCCTCTTCGGCCGTGAGCTGTGGCGCGAGTCCCGCCCGCCGCTGTTCGCGCAGGCCACCGACACCCGGCCGCCGGAGCTGGCCGCGCAGGGCGTCCGCCCGCGTACGTGGTTCGGGGAGCGCTGGATCGACTCCGCCTACGACCTGTTCGAGGAGAACGTCCGCTACTTTCCCGCGCTGCTGCCCCTGCTGGAGGACGAGGACCCGCGCGTGGAGCTGGACGCGGGCCGGACCCCCGCCCTGCCCGAACTCGTCCTGCACAACGGCACCGTGTACCGCTGGAACCGGCCCGTGTACGGCGTCGCCGACGGCGTGCCGCACCTGCGGGTGGAGAACCGCGTGCTGCCCGCCGGGCCCACCGTGGCCGACGTCCTCGCCAACACCGCGTTCTACTACGGCCTGGTGCGGGCCCTCGCCGACGACCCTCGGCCGGTGTGGAAGCGCCTCCCGTTCGCCGCCGCGCGGGAGAACTTCGACAACGCCTGCCGCCACGGCGTCGACGCCTCCCTGACCTGGCCGCGCCCCGGCCGAGGCGGACTGGCCAGCGTCCCCGCGGTACGGCTCGTACGGGACGAGCTGCTGCCGCTCGCCGCCTCGGGCCTCGACGCCTGGGGCATCGAGCCGGGCGACCGCGACCGCTACCTGTCCATCATCGAGGAGCGCTGCCGCCTCCGTACGAACGGCGCGGCGTGGCAGGCCGCCTCGTTCCACCGGGCGCAGGCGGCCGGGCTGGACCGGGAGAAGGCGCTGACCGCGATGACCAGGAGGTACTGCGAGCTGGTCCGTACGGAGGAGCCGGTCCACACCTGGCCCGTCGGCCCGTGACGTAGCGCGCCCCCGGGCCCGGTGCCGCACCGGGCCCGGGGGCGCCGTACGCCCCGTCGCCGCCGGGCCCGTGCGGTCGTCCGGCCGTGCTCACCCCGCGTGGCCCGCCGACATGATCGCCTTGAGGATCACCTCGCGGATCTGGCCGGGGTCGTCGACCCGGTACGAGGAGCCGCTCGTCGCCTCCGCGATCTCCCGGCACGCCTCCTCGTCGGCGTCCGGGCCGACCGCGATGGCGATCAGCGGTACGGGCCGTTCCGGCCCCGCCAACTTCCGCAGCTCCTTGACGAGTTCGCCGCGGGTGACGCTGCCCGGGTCCTCGTTGGCGCCGTCGGTGAGGATGACCAGCGCGTTGAACCCGCCCTTCGTGTACGTGTCGAGCGCGTCCCTGTACGCCGCCAGCGCCGTGTCGTACAGCCCCGTCGCGCCGCCGGGGATCGGCTCCAGGCCGCCGATGGCGGCGGTGAGCCGGTCGCGCTGGGTGCCGCCGTCGTCGGTGCGTTCACCGAGGCGGGCGGCGGGCACCAGCTTGCGGTAGTCGCGCTTGCCCTTCAGCCGTACGGCGAAGTCCCACAGCCCGATCTCGTCGCTGTCGCTGAACTGCGCGAGGGCCTGGAGCAGCGAGCCCTTCGTGACGGCCATCCGGCTCTCGCCCCCGCCACCCGGCACCGGCGACGACATCGACGCGGAGGCGTCCACGACGGTGGTGAGCCGCACGCTCTGCACGGTGATCGTCCACATGCCCAGCACCGCGCTCAGGTCCTTGCTCTTCGGCGGGTCGGCCGGCGGTTCGCCGTACGGCTGCGGGTCGCGGCTGCCCGCCGTGTGCGACAGCTCGTCGTCGGCCTGCCCGTGCCCCTCGCGGAATCCGTGCCGCTGGAGGACGCGGCGGCCGGACTCGCTGCCCAGCAGCGTCTGGAAGCGCGTGACGGCGCGCGTCCTGGTGTTGTCGTGGCTGTCGGGGTCGAGCACCGTGTACGGGTAGTCGAGGAACGCGGTGGAGTCGTCGGGGGAGAACAGCCGCAGGTCGGGGGCGTCCTGGCGGCCGGTGTTGTGGGTGTACGCGGCCTGTTCGGACAGCAGCAGCGCCTGGTTGCGCTGCGGGTTGCCGCTCTCGGCGCCGGTCGCGTCGCGCGGCAGGGTGGCGAGGACCTGCGGGTCGCCGGGCGCGGTGCGTTCGGAGAGGAGCTTGACGATCGCGGCGGCCCGTACGTCCGCGTCGCCCTTCCCGGCCGTACCGCCCTTGCCGCCCTTCTCGTCCTTCCCGTCTTTCTTCCCCGCGGCCGCGGGCTTCCCGCCGCTCTCCGTGGACTGCTGGATACGGGCGAGGGCGAGCAGCCCGGACGCGCTGCGCGTGGGATCGGCGCTGCCGACGCGCAACGCGCCCTCCTGCGCGGCGCCCGCCAACTCCGCCCAGCTGTACGTCCGTTCCGGCCAGCCCAGTTTCTCCGCCTCGTCGGGTAACGCGGCGAAGCCCAGCGGGGAGGAGGCGACGCTGCCGGTGGTGTCGAGCGGCACGGCCTTCCCGTACGCGGTGGCGCGCGTCACCCACAGCGCCGAGTCCGGCACCCACACGTCGAAGCCGCTGGCCGAGCCCCCGCCGAGGGTGCCCGCCATCTCGACGCCCGTACGGTCGCTGACCCGTACGTCCAGGCACTGCCCGTCGGACGTGGTGCCGTCCTCGCGCGCGCGGTCCGCGACCGCGCGCAGCGCCGGGGCGACGGACGGCTCGGCGGCGACGCGCAGGCCGACGGTGTTCCCCTCGCAGGGTTCGTCGAACGGCAACATCCCGCTGCGCGCGGCCCCGACCGTACCGGCGCCCAGGGCGAGGACGACGGCGGTGGCGACGAGGACCGTACGGCGGCTGGGACGGCGCCACGGCAGCGGGCCCGCCGGACCGGGCCCGCCGGGCGGCGGCGGGTCCGCGGAGCCCCCCGCGGATGACCGGCCGGGGCGATCCGGCAAGCTGTGACGTCCCATGGTGTGCGCGCCTCCTTCTCGGAGCTTCGCGATCCACATCGGAGGTAGGGACGGCACACCTGTCGGCCGGCGCTCGCCCCCGGCCTGTCGCGAGCGATCTTCGTACGTGCAGTCGAGACCCTAGCGCCACGGGGGACCGGATGCGGCGGGATCGTGGAACTGGAGGAGATTGTGCAGTCGGAGGCGGGTGACCCCGCGCACCGTTCGTACGAGGACGGGCCGGAACGTACGATTCTGCGCCGCGAGGTGCTGCTCGTGCTGGCGCTGTCCCTCGGGGCGAGCGCCGTGTCGTCGCTGATCAGCTTCGCCGGTTCGCTCACCGAACCGGGCGGACTCGCGGACCAGGCGGCCCAGTTGAACACCTCGCGGGCGCCCGACCGGCCGTGGCTGGACCTGGCCTGGCAGCTGTTCGGGATCGCGACGGCGCTCGTGCCCGTCGCCCTGGTGGCGCACCTGCTGACCCGCGAGGGCGCCGGGGCGCCCGGGGGAGGGCTCCGCGCGCTGGGCCTCGACCGGTCGCGGCCGGGCTTCGACCTGAGCCGGGGCGCGGCCCTCGCGGCGGCCGTCGGCGGCACCGGGCTGGCGTTCTACCTCGGGGTGCGGGCCGCCGGGTTCAGCCTCACCGTCGTACCGGAGAACCTGCCCGACGTGTGGTGGAAGATCCCCGTACTGGTCCTCTCCGCGGTGCAGAACTCCGTACTGGAGGAGGTGATCGTCGTCGGCTACCTGCTGCGCCGCCTCGACCGGCTCGGCTGGAGCGCGCACGCCGCCCTGGCCGCGAGCGCCGTGCTGCGCGGCACGTACCACCTCTACCAGGGCGTCGGCGGCTTCCTCGGGAACATGGCGATGGGCGTGCTCTTCGTGCTGCTCTACCGCCGCTGGGGCCGGGTCGGGCCGCTCGTCGCGGCGCACGCGTTCATCGACGTCGTGGCCTTCGTCGGGTACGCGCTGCTGGCGGGCGAGGTCGACTGGCTGCCCACCGCCTGACGGGGCGTCGGGACACCGGGATGCGGCGCGTACGCCCCCGGCATCATGGCGGTGCCGCCGCCCGGCGGCGCCACCTCGTGCCCGGCAAGGAGCCCCGCCGTGACCGATCCCCGCCCGTTCCCCCTGGAGCCCGTCCCGATCCACGTGCCCGACGCGGTCCTCGACGACCTGCGCGCCCGGCTCGCCCTGACCCGGCCGCCGCTGGACGAGGGGAACGAGGACTGGTCGTACGGCGTCCCCGCGAGCTACCTCGGCGACCTCGTCGCGTACTGGCGCGACGGCTACGACTGGCGCCGCGCCGAGGCCGCCCTCAACGCCTACGACCACCACCGGGTGGAGGTCGACGGCGTGCCCGTGCACTTCCTGCGCAGAGCGGGGCGCGGCCCCCGCCCGGTCCCGCTGATCCTCACGCACGGCTGGCCGTGGACGTTCTGGCACTGGGCGAAGGTGATCGACCCGCTCGCGGACCCGGCCGCGTACGGCGGCGATCCCGCCGACGCGTTCGACGTGATCGTGCCGTCCCTGCCCGGCTTCGGCTTCCCCGGCCCGCTCACCGGCTTCCCGGACGTCAACTTCTGGAAGGTGTCCGACCTCTGGCACACCCTGATGACGGAGACCCTCGGGTACGCGAAGTACGCCGCCGGGGGCTGCGACATCGGCGGGGTCGTGACCAGCCAGCTGGGGCACAAGTACGCGGACGAGCTGTACGGCATCCACATCGGCTCCGGGCTGCCGCTCGACTTCTTCTCCGGGCCCCGCGCCTGGGACTTCGCCCGCAACCGGCCGCTCACCGACGACCAGCCCGCCGACGTGCGCGCCCGCGTCGCCGAGCTGGACCGCCGCTCGGCGACGAAGCCGAGGTGGCAGACGTACTCCTGGTCGAGTATCGCGTGCACCAGCTCCCGGTCGTACGCCACCCGCTCCCGCGCGCGGGTCGGCGTCGTGCGGTCGGTACGGGGGTAGCCGCCGGTGGCGGCGGGTGTCGGCGCGGTGGTCACGGAGGTCTCCTTGTACTGGTGATCGGACTTGCGACCTGCATTGCACTAGTGCAATACTGTGTTTGTGCTAGGAGAATACCGGATCGTGGGGCGCCGTGCCGCGGACATCGCCGCCAGCGTCGAACAGGGCGTCGGCGCGGGCGACTTGACCCCCGGACAGCCCCTGCCCCCGCTGCGCGACCTCGCCACCGAGCTGGGCGTCAACCCCAACACCGTCGCCGCCGCTTACCGCACGCTGCGCGAACGCGGCGTCATCGAGACCGCCGGGCGCCGCGGCAGCCGCGTCCGCGCCCGCCCCGCCACCACCCCGCGCGAGGAGATCCGCGTCGAAGCACCCGAGGGCGTACGGGACATCGCGCAGGGCAACCCCGACCCGCGCCTGCTGCCCCCACTGGCCGGGGCGCTCGCCGCCGCCGCGGACGCCGCGGCGCGGCGTCCCGTGCTGTACGGGACGGCCGACGTCGCGCCCGCCCTCGCCGACGCGGCGCGCGCGGCGCTCGCCGCGGACGGCGTGCCCGACGGGCCCGTCGCCGTCACCTCCGGCGCCCTCGACGCCATCGAACGCGTACTGGCCGCCCACCTCCGCCCCGGCGACCGGGTCGCCGTCGAGGACCCCGGCTGGGGCAGCCTGCTCGACCTGGTGCCCGCGCTCGGACTGCGCCCCGTCCCCGTCGCCCTGGACGGCGAGGGGCCGCTGCCCGACGCGGCGGAGCGCGCGTTCCGGCAGGGCGCGCGGGCGTTCGTCGTCACCAGCCGCGCCCAGAACCCGACCGGCGCCGCCGTCACCGCCGACCGCGCCCGCGCGCTCCGCGCGGTGCTCGCCGCCCACCCGGACGTGCTGCTCGTCGAGGACGACCACGGGCACGGCATCACCACCCTCCCGCTGCACCCCCTGGCGTCCGGCGGCGGCCCGGAGCACTGGGCGCTGACCCGGTCCACCGCCAAGGCGTACGGCCCCGACCTGCGGCTCGCCGTACTCACCGGGGACGCGACCACCGTCGACCGGGTACGCGGCAGGCAGCGCCTCGGCCCCGGCTGGGTCAGCCACCTGCTCCAGGACGCCGTCGCGCACCTGTGGCGTACCGGCGCGGTCGACCCGGCGGCGGTCTCCGGCGCGTACGGGGAGCGGCGCGACGCGCTCGTACGGGAACTGGCCGCGCGCGGCGTCCCCGCGTACGGCCGCAGCGGCATGAACGTCTGGGTGCCCGTGCCCGACGAGACCGGCGCCGTCGCCCGCCTGCTGCACGCGGGCTGGGCCGTCGCGCCCGGCGCCCGCTTCCGGCTGGGCTCCCCGCCGGGGATGCGGCTGACGGTCTCGTCGCTGCCCGCGTCCGAGGCGGCGCGGCTCGCGGACGGCGTGGCGGCGGCGCTGCGCCCGGCGGCGGCGCGGCGGTACGACTGACCGGCGTCGCCCGTACGCCTGCGCCGGGCGAGGGCGGACGGGCCGCCCGCGCCCCGGTTCCCGGCCCGCCTCCGTACGCTGGACCCATGCGTACGCGCCCCACACTGAGCTGGACGCCCACCGAGGACCTGCCCGCCGCGACCACCGACCTGGCGCCGGTGGTCGCGGCGCTGCGCGCGGGCGGGGTGCTGGTGCTGAGCGGGGCGGGGCTCTCCACCGAGTCCGGCATCCCCGACTACCGGGGCGAACGCGGCAGCCTGACCCGCCACACGCCCATGACGTACCAGGACTTCACCGGTGGCGCCCCCGCCCGCCGCCGCTACTGGGCACGCAGCCACCTGGGCTGGCGCGTCTTCGGCGGCGCCCGGCCGAACGCGGGGCACCGGGCGGTCGCCGCGCTCGGGCGGCACGGGCTGCTCAAGGGCGTCATCACCCAGAACGTCGACGGCCTCCACCAGGCCGCCGGCAGCCCGGACGTACTGGAGCTGCACGGCAGCCTGGACCGTACGCACTGCCTGTCGTGCGGCGCGTACGGCACCCGCCGCGAACTCGCCGTACGACTCCGGGCGGCCAACACCGGCTTCGCCCCGGTGGCCGCGGGCCTCAACCCCGACGGCGACGCCGACCTCACCGACGCGCAGGTGGCCGACTTCCACGTCGTGCCGTGCGCGGCCTGCGGCGGCGTCCTCAAACCGGACGTGGTGTTCTTCGGGGAGACGGTGCCCCCGGAACGGGTGGCGCGGTGCCGCGCGCTCGTCCGCGACGCGTCCGCGCTGCTGGTCCTCGGCTCCTCGCTGACGGTGATGTCCGGGCTCCGGTTCGTCCGGCAGGCCGCGGCCGAGGGCACACCGGTCCTCATCGTCAACCGCGACCCCACCCGCGGCGACCCCCACGCCCTCACCCGCGTCGCGCTCCCGCTGGGAGCCGCGCTGACGGACGTGGCCGCCCGGCTCGGCGTGCCCGTGGACGACGAGCCCGCCGGCTGACGCCGCGCGACGTACCGACCGAGCGGATCGACGCCCTCACCGAGGAGCCCCTTCCGGCCCGCCGACAGCGTGCGGATCACGCGCGTCCACCCGCCGGTGGTCCGGCTCTCCTGAACGGGACCGCGCGGCGCGGATGTACGGACCGACCGGCGGCGGGTGACGTGCGGCACAGGGCGATGGTCGCGCCGGGGCAATAGTTGCGATGACGGGAGTATCTTGCCTAACGTGCAGGTCATGGACGAGCGCGGCGAACTGCACGAAGGGCTGGACACCTTCCTGGGCCATCTGTTCGGCCTCGTGGCGACCGACGAGCTGAACCTCGTGGCCGACGTGGAGATGTCGTTCACGCAGGTCCGCGCACTCCACCTGCTGGCCGCCGCCGACGAGCCCCAGCCCCTCCACCGGATCGCCGAGCGCCTCGGCCTCTCCCTCACCGCCACCGGACGGAACATCGACCGCCTCGTACGGCTCGGCAGCGTCGACCGCCGGGAAAATCCGGTGGACAGGCGTAGCAGACTTGTCTCGATCACCCCGCACGGGCTCGACGTGATCGAGCAGCACCGCGCGCCCCGCCGCAGAGCCCTGCACGCCTTCGTCGCGGGACTGCCGGACGACAGCGTCCGGGCGTTCCTGGACGCGCTGCGTCCGCTGATGGCCGACGACCACTTCGGGCCCGGCCAGCCGGCCGTGCCGTCCCAGCTCTCTCCGACCGACCACGAGGAAAACCATGTCCCACACGGCGGCTGACACCGGCAGCCCCACCGGATCACCCGGTGAAGACGACAACAGGATCACCGCAGACATACTCAGAACCGCCGGGGTCGTCGTCCTCGGCATGATCATGGCCATTCTCGACACGACCGTCGTGAACGTGGCCCTGCCGACGTTCCAGACCGAGTTCGACGTCGACGCCTACTCGACGGTCGCCTGGACCATCACCGGCTACACCCTGGCGCTGGCCGCGATCATCCCCGTCACCGGCTGGGCCGCGGACCGCTTCGGCACGAAGCGCCTCTACCTCTCCGCGCTGGTCCTCTTCACCCTCGGCTCGGTCCTCTGCGCGTTCGCCTGGAACATCGAGGCGCTCATCGCGTTCCGCGTGCTCCAGGGACTCGGCGGCGGCATGCTGATGCCGCTCGGCATGACCATCATGACCAAGGCGGCCGGACCGCACCGGATGGGCCGCCTCATGGCCATCCTGGGCGTACCGATGCTGCTCGGCCCGATCGCCGGCCCCATCCTCGGCGGCTGGTGCATCGACGCGCTGTCCTGGCACTGGATCTTCCTGATCAACCTGCCCCTCGGCGTCGTGGCCGTCCTCTACGCCCAGTTGGTGCTGCCGAAGGACGCGCCGGAGCCGAGCGAGACGTTCGACTTCGTCGGGATGCTGCTCATGTCCCCGGGCCTGGCGCTGTTCCTCTACGGCGTCTCGTCCATCCCCGGCGAGGGCACCGCGGCCTCCGCGAAGGTCCTCGTACCCGGCCTGATCGGCATGGCGCTCATCGCCGCCTTCTCGGTGTGGGCGTTCCGGCCCGAGCACCCGCTGCTGGACCTGAGCCTGTTCCGCAACCGGAACCTGACGGTCTCCACCATCGTGATGTTCGTCTTCGCCGCCTCGTTCTTCGGCGCGATCCTGCTCGTCCCGACGTACTTCCAGGAGGTACGCGGCGAGGACGTCCTCAAGGCCGGGCTGCTCGTCGCCCCGCAGGGCCTCGGCGCGATGCTGACCATGCCGATCGCGGGCACCCTCGCGGACCGGGTACCGGTCGGTCGGATCGTGCCCGTCGCCATCGCCACGATCATCGTCGGCGTCGGCGGCCTCGCCTTCAGCACCGACCCCGACACCCCGTACTGGCAGATCGTCCTCTTCCTGTTCGTGATGGGCCTCGGCATGGGCGGCTCCATGATGCCGATCTTCACCTCGGCGCTGAAGACGCTCCGCGGGCACCAGATCGCGCGCGGTACGACCCTGATCAACGTGATCCAGCAGGTCGCCAGCTCCGTCGGCGTGGCCGTCATGTCGGTCGTCCTGACCAACCAGCAGAACGGCTCCGACGCGATCTCCGCGCTCCGCGCGCTGGGTGAGGCGAAGAAGGAGGAGACCACCCCGCCGGCCTGGGCCGCGGAGACCGCGCAGCGGCTGGGCGACGCGTTGCAGAGCACCGCGCTCTCCGACCTGGCGGACGCCTTCTCGACGACGTACGTCGTGGCCACGATCGCGCTCGTGGTCACGCTGGGCGCGTCGTTGATGCTGCCCCGCAAGCACCAGGAACCGACCGGCTCCGCAGGGGAGAAGGGCGAGGCGCCGCCGCCCGCGCTACTGCACTGAACCGTCCGGTTCGGGCCCCGGGTCGTACGGCGGACGTCGTACGACCCGGGGCCCTTCCGCGTCTCCGGGCGCGTTCCGCCGAGGCTGGCTTGGACTGGGATTCCAACTCTGGACGAATGTGCCAGCGTTGCGTATCGTCGACGTCGGCCCGGGGACCCGCGGGCCGCGACCGGCCAGGTGCCGTGGCGCGGGTCCCTCCGTGGTCGTGAGGAGGACGCGTGGCACGCTCCGCCGCGGGACCGGAACGGGACGGGGGCGGTGACGCCGCGCCCGTCGACGCCGGACCGGTCGGGTCCGACGAGCACGTCATCCGGGAGGCCGAGCGGATCGCCGTCGCGCTCGGCCGGATGTTCCCCGGCCTGTGCGAGGTGGTGCTGCACGACCTGCGGGACCCCCGGCACGCCGTCCGCGTCATCGAGAACAACCTCTCCGGCCGCCGCGTGGGCGACTCCGCGACCGAGCTGGGACTCGCGCGCATCGCGGACCCGGACTACCCCAGCGTCCTCCAGAACTACCCCAACCGGTTCCCCGACGGCCGTCCCGCCAAGAGCACGTCGATCGGCATCCGGAACGCGCGGGGCGACTACATCGCGGCGCTGTGCCTCAACCTCGACGTGTCCGTGCTGTCCCCGGTGACGCTGACCCTGGCCAACCTCGTGGCCACCGGCACCGAACACCGCGGCGCCCCGCTGGAGCACCTCGGGGACCGCAACGCGCGCGAGCTGCGCGAGGCCGTCGAGACGCGCGCCGCCGAACGGGCCGCCACGCCACGCTCGTTGAGCCGTGCCGACAAGCGGGAGCTGGTACGGCAGCTGCACGGGGACGGTTTCTTCGCCTCGCGTGACGCCGCCCAGACCATCGCTGACCTGCTGGGCGTGTCCCGGGCGACGGTCTACAACTACACGAAGTGACCCGGCCCGCGAAGGCCGCCCCGTACCCGCGTCACACGAGGAACCGGAGTCCCCACGGTGCACCACGCACGCCCGCCCGCGCCCGTACCCGCCGCCGTACCCGCCGTCACCGGGACGCTCGCGGACCCCGACACCCCCTTCGCGGTCGTCGACGCCCGCCGGGCGGCGGCCAACGTCGACCGCCTCGCCCACCGGGTCCGGCGGCTCGGCGTGACGCTGCGGCCGCACGTCAAGACGGCCAAGAGCCTGGACGCGGCCGCGCTCGGCGGCGGGCCACCCGGACCGGTCGCGGTGTCCACCCTCGCCGAGGCGGAGGCGTTCGCGGACGGCGGCCACTGCGACGTCACGTACGCCGTCGGCATCGACCCGCGCAAGCTGCCCCGCGTCCTCGCGCTGCTGCGCCGGGGCGTGTGCGTACGGCTGCTGCTGGACAGCCCCGAACAGGCGCGGGCGGTGGCCGACGCGGCGCGGCGCGAGGGCGTACGGGTCCCGGCGCAGATCGAGGTCGACTGCGACGGCCACCGCGGGGGAGTACGGCCCGACGACCCCGCCCTGACCGCGATCGGCCGTGTCCTGCACGACGCCGACTGCCTGGACGGGGTGCTGACGCACGCGGGCGAGTCGTACTTCGCGTACACCCCCGAGGACCGGCTGCGCGCGGCGGAGGGCGAACGGGACGCGGCGGTCGCCGCCGCCCGCGCGCTGCGCGCCGCCGGGCTGCCGGTGCCGACGGTGAGCGTCGGCTCCACCCCGACCGCGCACGCCGCGGAGGACCTCACCGGGGTCACCGAACTGCGGGCGGGGAACTACGTCTTCTTCGACCTCGTGATGGCCGGGCTCGGCGTGTGCCGCGTCGAGGACCTCGCTCTGTCGGTCGTGGTGACCGTCATCGGCCACCGTCCCGAGTACGGCCGGATCGTCACCGACGGCGGCTGGATGGCGATGTCCCGCGACCGGGGGACCGCCGCGCAGGCCCGGGACCAGGGGTACGGCCTGGTCGCCTCGCTCGACGGCGTCCTCGTGCCCGGCCTCGTCATGACCTCCGCCAGCCAGGAGCACGGCATCCTCACCACCCGCGACGGCGCGCCCCTGCCCGAGCTGCCGCTCGGCACCCGGCTGCGCGTCCTGCCCAACCACGCCTGCGCCACCGCCGCCCAGCACCCCGGCTACCACGTCACCGACGGTGCCCCCGGTGGACCCGACGGCGCCCCCGGTGAGTTGTCCGCCGCGCCCGCCGTCTCCGCGTACTGGCCGCGCGTCACCGGCTGGTGACGCCCACCCCGCCCGCCCCCGGGGCCGTACCGGCCCGTGCGGGGGCGTTTCCCACGACACCCCTCGGGAGGACCCCATGTCTGCCGCACCGTCCGTCTCGCTCAGCGACGTACGAGACGCCGCCGCGCGCCTCGCGGGCGTCGCCCACCGCACTCCGGTGCTGACCTCCCGTACGCTCGACGCGTTCGTCGGCGCCGAGGTGTTCGTGAAGTGCGAGAACTTCCAGCGGGTCGGCGCGTTCAAGTTCCGCGGCGCGTACAACGCCGTGTCGCGCCTGCCCGCCGACCGGCTGGCCCGTGGGGTCGCGGCGTACTCCTCCGGCAACCACGCCCAGGCCACCGCCCTGGCGGCGCGCGAGCTGGGCACCACCGCGGTCATCCTCATGCCCGAGGACGCCCCCCGCGCCAAGCGGGAGGCCACCGCGGCGTACGGCGCGGAGGTCGTCACCTACGACCGGTACGGGCAGGACCGCGCCGCCCTGGCCTCGGCGCTCGCCGCGGAACGGGGCCTCACCCTCATCCCGCCCTACGACCACCCCGACGTCATCGCCGGACAGGGCACCGCGGCACTCGAACTCTGCGAGGAGACAGGGGAGTTGGACGCGCTCGTCGTCCCCGTCGGCGGGGGCGGCCTGATCGCGGGCAGCGCCGTCGCCACGAAGGCGCTCCATCCGGGCGTCCGGGTGGTCGGCGTCGAACCCGAGGCGGGCGACGACACCCGGCGCTCCCTGGCGCGCGGCGAACGCGTCGCGGTGCCGGTGCCCCGTACGATCGCCGACGGCCAGGCCGTGGCCACCCCGGGCGAGCTGACCTTCCCCCTCAACCAGCGGCTGGTGGACGCCGTCGAGCTGGTCGACGACGACGAGATCGTGGCCGCCATGCGGTTCGCCTTCGAACGCCTCAAGATCGTCCTCGAACCGAGCGGCGCCACCGGCCTGGCGGCCCTCCTCGCCGGCCGCCTCGGAAGCCCCACCGGCCGGATCGGCGTGATCGCCTCCGGCGGGAACGTCGACGGCGCGCGCTTCGCGGAACTGCTCGGCCGCTGACCCCGTACCCCCGCCCGTACGCCCGTGTTCCCCCGCCCACGGTGCGGGGGAACGGTGCAGGATTCGCGCGCGGCCTCTTCACCGGATTCGGAACGTGGGAGAAGTCACGCCGCGCCGTACGGGGCTTTGCAGGTGTTGGTGATTCCTTTGCGGCCCGTTGGGTGTGACCGGTCGCGGAGTTTCCCCCGGTTGCGGTGCGGGGGAGTTCGGCACGTACGTCACGGAATTCCGACGCTCTCCGTCGTTCCTTCACCTCGTTCACCGCGGGCACTGGTCGGCGCAGTCCAAACGGTTCGGGAATGTCGGGTATGCGGTTCTCTGTGCGGGCTGTCGGCGGGCCCGGGGTGCGCGTACGACTGTCCACGCTTGATCATCGAAAGTCCCGGCATATCCGTTTGATCGCTTTCGCGAAACAAAGGGATCCGCTGACCGCTTGGCGTCCAAATGGGCGTCGCATTGACAAGAAGTGAACGCCTACTGAATATTTGCGGAACGAAAAGAGCGGGATGCGCTCACGCCGTTTTCGTTCTCCTTCGCGTGCGGCGTGAAATCCCGCTGGTGGGCCGGGACGTGGGCGTGTTCAACGGTGATCATTCCCGGACCGGCGCGGAAGCCGAGAAGGGAATGACGGTTGGGTGCCGAACGGCCACTCCTGAGCGTGGTAGTCCCGTTCCAGGACGTCGAGATCTACCTCGCTGAGTGCCTCGAGTCCATCGCCCGGCAGACCCTGGACGACCTGGAGGTCATCCTCGTCGACGACGGGTCCACCGACGGCTCCGCCGCCATCGCTCTCGACTTCTGCCGTCGTGACCCGCGGTTCTACTACATCCGCCAGCAGCCCCACGGCCCCGGCCACGCGCGGAACGTGGGTCTGCGCGCGATGCATCCGGAGGGGGAGTTCCTCGCGTTCGTGGACGGGGACGACGTCATCCCGGAGTACGCGTACGAGTTGATGGTGCGCACGTTGCGGGCGTCTGGTTCGGACTTCGTGTCCGGGAACGTGCAGATGATGAACAGTGCCCGGAAGTGGCAGTCGCCGCTGCACAAGCCGCCCATGGCCAAGGAGCGCAAGGGTACGCACATCACGCGTTTCGAGGCGCTGATCTACGACCGCACCGTCTGGAACAAGGTGTTCCGGAGGTCGTTCTGGGACTACCACTACATCGAGTTTCCCGAGGGGGTCCTCTATGAGGACTCCTGGGTCAACATGTTCGCTCACTTCCGGGCGCGCAAGGTCGACGTCATCACCGATTTCGTGTACTTCTGGCGTCGTCGTGAGGGCACCGCCGCGCCGTCGATCACCCAGCGTCATACCGAGTTGGGGAACCTGCGGGACCGGGTCGCCGCGGTCCGGTCGGTGAGTGGTTTCCTCGGTGCGCACCGTTCCCGCGCGTATCACGACCACAAGCGCAAGTACGATCTCGCCTGCCTCAAGTCGGACCTCATGCTGCATCTGAAGGTGCTGCCCGACGCGGATGAGGAGTTCCGGGACGCTTTCATGGAGTGGGCCGGGGAGTTCATGGAGGCGGCCGACCCAGCCGTTCTCGACGAACTGCCCGCCGACGCGCGGGTGAAGTGGCTGCTGGTGCGGGAGGGCATGCTCGAGGAGCTGCTGGACGTGCTCGCGTTCGAGCGTCGGGGCGGTCCGTTGCCCGTACGGCGGCGTTTCCGTCGCTACATCGACTACCCGTTCCTGGGTGACCGTGGTGTGGGGCTGGACAAGCGGGCGTACCGGCTGGACAAGGAGTTCTCCGTGAACGCCTTGTTGAGCGGCGCGGAGTGGCAGGGCAAGTGGCTCCACCTCAGCGGCTCGGCGTACATCCGTTTCGTGGACGTGCACCGCCGTCACATGTCGGTGAAGGGCCTGGCGCTGCGGAACCGGAAGCAGGGGCGTTTCCTGGTCGCTCCCGTTCGTACGCGGTTCCGTCCGCAGGCCACCGAGCATTCCCGCCAGGACCGTTACTGCTACGACTGGGCCGGTTTCGAGGCGCGGTTCGACACCACGCGGCTGATGCGGCGGGGGAAGTGGGTCGAGGGCACCTGGGACATGGCGACGGGGGTGTTCAGCCAGGGGTTGTTCCGTCGGCGGGGCATCACCCGGGGCGGTGCGGGTACCGCGGCGAACCCGCCGTACCGCTATGTCGACAAGAACACCCGGATCGTGCCGGTGTTCCTTCAGGGCAAGTTGAAGCTCCGGGTGGAGATCGTACGGTGCCGGATCACCGGTCACCGGGTCGTGGACGGGCAGTTGGAGTTGCGGGGGGTCTTCCTCGGGCCGGAGGTTCCGGCCGGGGGCGTGTTCCGGGTGGCGAGCATGGGGGGTGCCGCCCGGCACGAGTTCCCGGTGCGTTTCGAGCCGGGTGGTGCGGGGTGGGCGGGTTTCACCTCCCGTATCCCGCTGGGGGACCTCGTTCCGGGCGCGCGGGGCAGTGACGACGGCGTGCCGGAGTCGTGGACGACGGGGAGCAACGGTTGGCGTACGACGTTCCACGTCGAGGGCCGTGCGTCGGCGCTCTACCCGGTGATGGCCGAGGACGCGGAGGACGGCCACTATCCGGTGCCCGCCGCGTACCAGACGCCGGAACGCGACCGTGAGGTCGTCGTCCACCGCAACGGCGCCGGGTACGTGGTGCTGTTCGAGCGTGCGACGCTGCCGATGCTGACGGGGTTCGCGTGGCGGGAGGACGGCGCGCTGGAACTGACCGGCCGGTACGCGGCTCTGGACCGTCTGACGTCGGTGGAGTACGCCTCCTGTCACCTGGTGGTGCGTTCCCGTGCGCACGGGGCGGAACGGCGTGTGCCGTTGGAGTGGAGCGGCAAGGGTTTCCGGGCGGTGTGCACGCCCGCGTCGTTCCGTACGCTGGGCGGGGACGTGCCGTTGGCCTCCGGGCGTTGGGACTTCTTCCTGCGCCGTCAGGACCCGTCCACCGTCGCGGCCGACGCCGCGGATGGACGACCTGATGGTGAAGATCGAGCAGGACCTGATCCCGTCCTTCCCGCGTACGTACGAGGAGGGGGAGCGGGGTTACGAGGTGCAGGCCGAGGCGTACGACCGGCTGTCGCTCCTCGTCCACTCCGCGATGCCGCACACGGCGCGTGGCCCGTACCGGCAGAACCTGCTGCGCGGCCGCCACTACCCGGCGTTCCGTGGCCGCCCGGTGCGGCCCGCGGTGCTGTACGACGCGTTCAAGGGCACGCAGTTCTCCGACAACCCCCGCGCGCTGTACGAGGAACTCCGCGCGCGGGGAACGGAGTTGGAGCACCTGTGGGTCGTACGCGACGACCAGGTCGTCGTCCCGGAGGGTGTGCGGCCGGTGCGGATGTGGTCCGCGGAGTGGTACGAGGCGCTGGCGACGGCCCGTTACGTCGTCGCCAACAACCACCTGCCCGACTGGTTCCGCAAGCGCGAGGGTCAGGTGGTCGTGCAGACCTGGCACGGCACGCCGCTGAAGCGGATCGGGCACGACATCGAGGCCGTGCACTTCGCGGACAAGCGGTATCTGGAGCGGCTGGAGACGGAGGTGCGGAACTGGGACCTGCTGGTCTCGCCGAACAGTTTCTCCACGCCGATCCTGCGCCGCGCGTTCCGTTTCCCGGGCGAGCTGGTGGAGAGCGGCTACCCGCGCAACGACGTGCTGTGCCGTCCGGGGACCGAGGAGCGGCAGGAGGGGATACGTCGGCGGATCGGGGTGCCGCCGGGGAAACGCGTCGTGTTGTACGCCCCGACGTGGCGGGACGACCAGTTCTACGCCCCCGGCAGGTACAAGCTGGACTTCCGGCTGGACCTGGCCGACGCCCGCGCCCGGCTCGGTCGTGACCACGTGCTGCTGGTACGGCGTCACCCGAACGTGGTGGACCCGGTGCCGGGCGCCGGTGACGGCTTCGTCTTCGACGTGTCCGACTACCCGGACATGGCGGAACTGTCCCTGATCACCGACGTGATGGTGACCGACTACTCGTCCCTGATGTTCGACCACGTCAACACCGGCCGTCCGGTGTTGTTCTTCACCTACGACCTCGACCACTACCGCGACACGCTGCGCGGTTTCTACTTCGACTTCGAGGAGAACGCGCCGGGGCCGCTGCTGTCGACGTCGCAGGAGCTGGTCGCGGCGATCGCGGACATCGACCGGGTCCAGGAGGAGTACGCCGAGCGCTACTGCCGGTTCCGGCGGGAGTTCTGCGACCTGGACGACGGGCGTGCGGCGGCCCGTCTGGCCGACCGGCTGCTGGTCGTCGGCGGTGACCTGGCGGAGACGGGCGCGGGGGCTCCCGCGCCGGGTGCGGCCGGTACGGGGCCGGTGGCGCGGCCGATGACGCCGCTCGCCGGGGTGCGGCCGGGCGCGGAACGGGCGGGCGCGGAACGGCTCGTGGCGGCCGGTCAGTCGCCGGACGTGCCCACCGATCGGCGGCCCGGTCACCGGCAGACGGGCCGGGTGCCCGCTTCTCCTCAGCGTGAGCCGCAGGATCGGCGTCCGCAGAGCGGTGAGCGGGATGAGCGGGTCTTCGAGGACGTGATCGTCTGATCGGCGGCGCCCCCGTCCGCGGCCGTCCGACCCGCCCGGTCCGCCCGTGCCGCTCGGGATGTTCAGGTGGGGTTCACGCGCAGGAGCAGCGCCCGGTGGTCGGAGGCGGCGGTGGGCAGGACCGCGCAGCCGAGCCGGGGGAGCGGCGTGAAGAGGTAGTCGAGCTTGTGGCCGCTTCGGTGGGTGGCCTCCGCCGCGCGGGAGGCGGCGGAGCGTTGGGCGCACTCCCGCGCCGTACGGTACGGCCCGTCGGACGGCCACACCCAGGTGGAGGGGTTCCGCGTCCCCGGAGGCGGCGTGTTGAGGTCACCGCCGTAGACGACGCGGGGGCCACGCGAGGCCGCGACGAGGGTGTGGAGTTGGTCGTCCCGGTACTCCCAGCCGGGGTGCGCGCGGTCGCCGCCGCGGGGGGTGAGGTGCGCGGTGCAGGCCCGTACGTCGTAACGGGACGCGGTGGCGCACAGGGTTCCGCGCTGGAGGCCGTCCTCGGGCTGCGCGCTCGCCGGGTGGGTGACGCGGGTGAGGGCGGAGGCGGCGAGGATCGCGTACCCGGCCCGGTCCGAACGGGGCGCGGCGCAGCGGACGGTGGTCTCCCGCCCGGACGCGTCGCGGTGCGTGTAGGGGCGGAAGGTGCTGTGCCAGGAGGTGCCCAACTCCCGTACGGCGGCGGCCACGTCGTCGGCGCAGGCTTCCTGGAGCATGAGGACGCGTACGTCCCGGTCGCGGGCGAGGCGCAGCAGGACGTCGGTCTTCGCGGCGCGGTCGCCGGTGTCGGCGCAGCCCCAGGCGCGTACGCCGCACACGTTCCAGGTCGCCACCGTCAGCGAGGACGGACGCTGTCCGGCGCCGTCCTCCCGGTCGCGGTCACCGCCCCGGTCCATGAGGACCGTGGCGAGGACGGCGGCCAGGGCGATGGTCAGGGCCGCGGCGACGAGCAGGCGGGTGGGGCGCGGGAGGTGGGGCCGGTGCGGGGGGTGCGTCGTCGGCATCGGACCATCATCGCCGTGGGCCGCCCGCGCCGTCGCACCGGAGGGAGCGGTCGGGCCCCGCCGCCCCACCCCGCGTGCCCCCGCCCCCCGTGCGAACCACCCCGGTTCCCCCACCCCCCACCGCAGTGACAGGACGGAACACCATGGCCAGGCCCACCTCCGGCGGACGCCGCGTACACACCGGCATCGAGTCCTCCGGCGCGCACCCCGTCGAGTACCGCTTCTCCCACGCCAGGAACGGCAACCGGCACCTCCTCGTCGTCTTCGCGAACTTCTCCGCCGAGGGCGGCTACGGCTGGTCCAACGGCGTCTTCGACGACCTCCGGTCGAACATCCTGTGGATACGCGACCGCTTCGACGGCGAGTCCGCGTACTACCTGTGCCGGGACATGGACTTCTCCGTCGAGCAGTCGGTGGTCAACCTGATCGGCCGGGTCCTGAACGCGCTCGGGCTCACCCCCGACCAGTGCACGCTGTGGGGCGGGTCGAAGGGGGGCAGCGCGGCGCTGTACCTCGGTCTGCGCTACGGCTTCCGGAACATCGTCTCCCTCGTCCCGCAGTTCCTGGTGGGGACGTATGTGCGGGACGTCCATCCGCGTACGGCCCGGCACATGCTGGGGGAGGGGGTGCCGGAGGAGCACGTACGGGCGCTGGACGCCGTACTGCCCGACACGGTGCGCTCGGTGCCGGACCGGAAGGCCAACGTCTACCTGCTCTCCTCACCGCAGGACGAGCAGTTCCCGGTGCAGGTCGAGCCGTTCCTGCCGCTCTTCCAGGACTACGAGAACTTCAACTTCGTCCTCAGCGACTCGCCCCACATCTCCGACCACACGACGGTGACGCGGCGGAACGTGCCCCTGCTGATGGGCCTGGCGAACTTCCTCGTCGACGGGATCTCCCCGCGTTTCGGCACGGTGCGCAACGGCCTGGAGGAGGTCGGCGCGGACACCTCGGCCATCGACGCGTACCTGCGGACGACGACCCTGGTGCGCGGTGCCTCGTTCCCGCCGCCGGTCCTCTCCCGGCCCGCGCCGGGTGAGGAACTGCGGGCGGACGGGGTCCGGTTCACCGGTACGGCGCCGGGCGCGGTACGGGTCAGCCTGTGGGAGGACGGGAAGTTCCTGGGCACCCCGGACGTCGCCGCCGACGGCGGCTGGACGTGGGAGACGGGGCACGCGTGGGGCGTGGGGGAGCACTGCGTGCGGGTGTTCGCCGTCGACGCGGCGGGGCACCAGAGCAGGCGCGCGGAGGTCCGCTTCTCCGTCGCCAAGGCACCCACGGCACCCATCGTCTCCGCCCCGGCCCAGGGCGAGGAACGGGCGGCCGACGACATCGGCTTCACGGGGCTGGCGCGGGGCGCGGTGCAGGTGGGGCTGCGGGAGCGCGGCGTGCTGCTCGGGCTGGCGTCGGTGGGTCCGGACCAGGGCTGGTCGTGGACGTCGCCGGAGGGCTGGCGGCCGGGCGCGCACGTGGTGGAGGTGTTCGGGGTCGACGCGGCGGGCGTGGAGACGGCGTCGTACGCGGTGCGCTTCACGGTGACCGCCGAGACGGCCCGGACCTCGGCACGGTGGCCGTCGCCGGAGCGCGACTTCGCCGACCGGTGACGCCCGGAGGCTGCTGCTCGGGTACCCGGAGGGTCGCCCGTGCCGGTCGCCGGGTTCGTGTGGTCATCGAAGGGATCGAGAGGGTCGGCACACCCACCAGCCCGACCAGCGGTTCGTCGTCCACACCGCGGCCCGACTCGTCTGGCGCCCGCGTCCCGCTTCCTCGGCTCCCGGCCCGCGCCGGTCTAGGACGCGGTGGTGGGCGTGGGCGGCGGGGCCATGGCCCAGCGGACGGTGCGGATGAGCAGCTTCCCGGCCGGTTGCACGCAGGCCGCCGGTACGTGTGCCGGTGGACGCAGTTGCAGTGAGGCACGTGCCCACGGCGGGAGGGTGTGGATCGCGTTCGCGGCGAGGACGGCGTACGGAAGTCGCGCCACGCGAGGCAGTGGCGGCTGCCGGAGCACGAAGTGAGCGGCCTCGCGTGCCTCGGTGGTGGGGCGCAGTTCGGGACGGTACGCGGCCAGCACCGCGTGCAGTCCCGCGTGGTCGCGTGGCGGGTCCACGACGCCGAGTGCCTCCGCGACGTGTGCCATGTCGGCGACGTAGCCGTCGAGGCCCGCGGGGTCGAGGGGATGTGCCCCGTACCGCTGGTGGGCGGTGAGGAAGCTGTCCACCTCCGCCGCGTGGACCCATCCCAGCAGGTGCGGGTCGGCGGCGTGGTACGGCTCTCCGAGGGGGGTGCGGCCACGGATCCGCTCGTGTACGGAGCGCACCCGGTCCACGGCCTTCTGCGCGTCGGTGGCGGCGCCGTACGTCGTCATGGCGAGGAAGGTGCTCGTGCGTTGGAGCCTTCCCCACGGGTCGCCCTGGTAGCCGGAGTGGTCCGCCACGGCGGCCATCGCCCGCGGATGGAGGGACTGGAGGAGCAGCGCCCGTAGCCCGCCGACGAACATCGACGCGTCGCCGTGCACCGTACGCACCGGCCGGTCGGGGCCGAACCAGCGTGGGCCCGGGGTCCCGTGGATGCGCGCCCGGTTCTCGCGCCCCTGGGGGCCGGCGACCCGGGCGAAGAGGGCGTTGCCGATCTGCTCGCGCGGGTTCCGCGGTTTCGACGCCGGAAGACTCATACCCTTCAGTGTCCCTCGCCGTCGACCGTGCCGTGTGGGCGGCTGCGCCCCCGCCTCGGGGCCGCCCGTTGGCGGCCCGGGTGACGCGGCCCGGCCGCGGCGCCCGGGGTTCGTTCGCTGCTGTTTCGGGTTCAAGCACTTTCCGGGGGCAGGTGCCGTTCCGGCATGTCGGGCAGTGGCCGCTCCGTCTCGGAGACCTGGGTGAGCCGCCTGGTGAGCGGCCTGAGCGGCGGCGAGGTGAACGCCTTCTCAGCGATCCGCCGTAGCGCCAGCCCGGTACGGGTCCGTGGGTAGGCGACGCGGGTCAGTCCGCGGGGGAGGGACTGGACGCCGTCGACGAGGGGGCGCATCCACGCCTCGTACGCGGTGAGCGCCGCCTCGACGTCGCCCGGGTGCCGGGAGAGCTGGGCGGCGAGGACGTAGCCGCTGGTGAGGGCGAGTGAGGCGCCGCCCCCGCCCAGGGGCGTGACGCACCAGGCGGCGTCGCCGGCCAGGACGGTACGGCCACGGTGCCAGGTCGTCATCCGGATCTGGGTGAGCCGGTCGACGTAGACGTCCTCGGACGCGTCGAAGCCGTCCAGGACGCGGGGTGCCTCCCACCCCGCGTCGGCGTAGCGGGCCCGCACGCGCGCCAGGGCCTCCCCGCGGTCGAGGGGGGTGAGGTCGTCCCCGGGGGTGTAGGAGAGGAGGGCGCGGGTGGTGCCGTGGTTGTCGGGCCGCAGGTGGATCTGGCGGCCGCGGGTGGTGTTGTGCCAGCGCCAGCGGTCGTCGTCGTCGTCCGGCGTACGGGGGATGGTGCCGAAGACCATGGTGATGCCCAGGTCGTACTCGGTGACGTCGGTGTCCGCGAACACCCGTCCGCGCGTGGTCGACCGCACCCCCTCGGCGACGACGAGCAGGCCGCACCGCAGCTCCCGCCCCCGCTCCGTGACCAGGCGCACTTCCTCGGGCCCTTCCGCCACCTCCGCGATGCTGTCGCCGTACACGAACGCGACGCCCTCCGGAAGGCCGTCGTGGAGGACGCGTGCGAAGTCGCCCCGCAGCACCTCCAGTTCGGCGGTCGCGCCGTCCGGGCCGTCGGACGGCAGCTCGGCGGTGACCCTTCCCCGCGCGTCGACGACGACCGTGCCGGTCTCCGTCGTGTGCCGCGCCTTCACCGCCTCGAACAGGCCCATCCGGTCGAGGACTTCGCGCGCCACCCCACGCACGTCGACGTTCTGGCCGCCGTCGCGGAACCCGGCGGCCCGTTCGACCACCGTGACCCGCCACCCCTGCCGCCGCAGCCAGAACGCCGCCGACAGACCGGCGATGCTGGCCCCGGACACCACAGCACTGCGCTCGCTCATCCGTGCCTCTTCTCGTGGATACGTTGATGCCGTCCGCGTCGCCCGACCGGCACCACCCGGGCGCACTGGCCCGACAGCCGTCCCTTTCCGTACGGCACGTCAACCCCGCTCCTCGTCCCGCGAGAGGACGGCGCTTGGTGGTGGGCCCGAGTACATACCCGGGGACGCGTTCTGACCCTGGCTCCCGTGCTTGCTACTCGCTGGAGCGCAGGTCAGCGCCCTTGCCGGTAGCGACCATCGTTGCTGCCGGTAGCAAACATGCCAGCGCCCCCCGGCGCTCCCGGAAACCGGGAACCCAGGTACGGCACGGCCCAGAAAGCGGCGGGTAGTCGGTGCAGCACTGGATCCATGAGCCCATCATCCCTGCGGCCGGGCCAGGGCGGGGTGCGCTACCGCGCATGTTGCCGGAGCCGTTACGGGACGGCCTCGCGGGCCACCGGCGGCCTTGCCGACGGCATCTTTCGCACCGGACGGCTCCCACGCCTCGCAGCCGTCGCGGTTGCCCGCACCGCTTGCGCTGCTGGAGGGCCAGCGCGGGCCCGGGCAGTTACGGGACAACCCTTAGTTCCAGCGGTCTTCGTTGAGGAAGCGGGCGACCGCGCGCCAGGAGTTGGGGCCCATCACGCCGTCGATCGGGCCGGTGTAGCCGTAGCCGCTCGCGAGTCGCTGGAGTGCGGCGTAGGTGTTGGGGCCCGTCACGCCGTCGATCGGTCCGGTGTAGCCGTGGTGGTCACGCAGGTTGCGCTGGAGTGCGGCGTACGTGTTCGCGCCGGGGGCGCCGTCGATCGGGCCGGTGTAACCGGACTCGATCGACAGCCACTTCTGGGCCCTCTGCCAGAACACCGTGCCTGGTACGCCGTCCTGCTCCGTCGAGGTCTTCGGCAGGCCGGTGCCCCCACCGTCGCCGAGGAAGGTGAGTGGGTTGATGCGCACCCCGTTCGGGTCGATCATGTGCCAGTGCGCGTGCGGGCCGGTCGAGGACCCGGAGCCTGGTGCGCCCGGCGCGCCGCCGGAGAGGCCGACGATGCCGCCGGAGGCGATCTGGGCGCCGTTGCCGAGCACGAACTCGGACAGGTGCATGTACTGCGTGCGGTAGCCGTTGCCGTGGCTGATGGTCACGGTGTGACCGCCGGTCCCGTTGTTGGGGATGTTGGTCACCGTCCCGCCGCCTGCCGCAGGGAGCGGGGTCCCGACGGCCATGCCGTAGTCGAGGCCGCCCAGGGAGCCGCGGTCGAGGTGTTCCTGCCAGGTGCCGGTCATCGTGTATCCGCTGAACGGGTTGTAGAAGTCGTCCTGCTGCACCGTGGTACCGGCGTGCGCCGGCGTACCGGTGGCGGCGACCAGCCCGAGGCCGATCGCGCCCGCGCCGAACGCCCCGACGGACCCGCGTATGATCGCGCGGCGGCTGGGCGTGTGGCGGGCGGGCTGATGCTCGTTCACGGTGACTCCTGTGGGGGAGGAGAGGTGCGCTGGGTGTCTGAACGTAAGGGATCTCGGCGGCGGTTGGTAGGGCAGCGCCGGGTGTGAAGGACGTTCGACACGGGACCGGGTTTCCCGGCGGCGGACGGAATGCCGCCCCGGGCCGCTACCGTAGGAAAGCCCTGATCGGCGTGTATTAATCCAGCCTGCAATGGATCATTCGCCGTGCTGCCGATGGGGAGCATGCCATCCTCACCTGCTGCACCGCATAGAGTCAGATGCGCGAGTGCGGACGGGATGTGCAGCGACAAGTAGCTCACTTCCCGCATTACCCAGGTGGTGTCCCGGGCGATCTTTGAGTCCGAGAAGATCGCCCGGGACACCACACCTGGGACGCGGCGGCAGCTGGAAAGGCCGTACAGGCACTCCACGGCTCCCGGCCGGACCCCGCGCGACGGACAGCAGAGTTTGCCCGCCCGGCCACCGCAGTGCTTTCGTCAGCCCGTCCTTGCGACAGCGGCCCGGCATTGGGGCGGTGGGGTCCGGTGCTGCGCCGGGGCGGAATTCTGCCTCTCGGTCTGCCCTTTTTGGGGACATGAAACGAGGACGGTCCGCCGACTTTTTCGGCGGACCGTCGCGGGAATTTGAGGTTAGAAGAAGTGTTTCCGTCCGCCGACGGCGCGTCCGGTTGCGCCTAGTATCCATAGGATGGCGCCCACCAGAATGAGAATTCCACCGATTGTGGTCAGTAGCCCCATGCCGACGAGCATGCCAATTATCAGTAGGATTAGTCCAAGGATTATCACTGTGGCTCCTTCTGTTAAGCCTGGACCATGCGTATGCGCGCATGGGGTATGTCGAATGTTCTGGTGTCTTTAAGTGCCTGTGGTTGGCTCCGGACCGTACGGAGACCCTTCGTCCTGGACTCCGTGTGCCCCACGGCGCCGTGTTCATGCATCTCGAACTTCATAGATGAATCCCGCAGGTGACGAACGTGTGGGGGAGGCAAGCGGAGCGGCGGGCTGAGCTCGCCCCGCGTGGTTCTGTGGCTGTGTGTGGTTTGGAGTTGATGACGGCGTTGCGTCCGCCGACGAGGCCTGTGCGTGATGAGGTGACTGGTAATTGGGTGTGAGGTTCGGTCGTGATGTCACTGGGATGTTCGGCTGTGCGTGTCACCGACGTGTAGACATATCAGTGCTGTTCAGGGCCGATTGACCATGTCGATCATGGTGACAGTTTTCCGAATATTGCAGTGGCATGAACCCGCACTGCTCGGTGTCGTGTTTCCCGTGTCTCCTTTGCGTCGCTGATCATGTTGCTGGGAGGCAGCGGGCGGAGGGGGACGGGGTCAGCGTGAGTAGACGGAGGGGGTGACGCGGTTGCCGGTGACGATGCCTGCGACGACCGCGCGGTCGATTGTCGCGCCGTCGGGGCGGTGGGAGGTGACCCATGTCAATTCGTCGATGCGCTGGGTGCCGGTGGCTTTGTTGGTCAGGTCGAGGACAAGGAGCTGACCGAAGGGGGCGTTGGTGTTGCTGTATTCGGATGCCTGGGTGAGGTACTTGCGTTCGAGATGGTCACGGGTGTTGTCCGTGGAGTCCATCTTGATCTCGGTGAGGTAGCGCAGGGCGCCGAAGTGCACCAGGACATCGGCACGCCCCAGAGCGGCGTCGATGGGCTCGATACTGACGATGTTGTGCAAGGGGCCGGCTTGGAGCCAGCCGTGGAAGTCTCGCTGCAGGTCGTCCTCCAGCGGGGCTCGTTGTCCTTGCTCGGGCTGACGGCGGTAGTCGTAGGGCTTCTCGCCTTTCCTTCCTGGGCCGAGCAGGCTCTTGCTGGTCAGATCGGAGCGGCTCTTGAGGAAGAGCAGTGTCTGTTCGACGAGGGCTTCGAAGGTATGCCTGACCTCGCCTGTGAAGTCGGGGAATGCTGAGAGTTCGGCGATGAGACGGTCGAGTTGAGGGATGATCAGCGGGTCGGATGCCTTGAGGCGAGCGACGTCGCCGTTGTAGGCGATGCCTTCGATGGTGAGCAGTGCGCTGTCGTCCAGGCCCTGGGCGATCCGCAGGGCGTCGTCGAGGCCGAGATTGAGGACGAGGGTGGGAGCAAGGCGGTGCAGCCGGGGGGCGGTTCGTCCGCTCTGATCATCTTCGTCCAAGTCGCTTGACCGCTGCGGGGTCGTGTTCTGCTGCCGGTCCTGCATCCGCTTGCTGAGGTTGGAGGCCAACTGGGCGGCCGTTGTGGCGTCGAAGACGGCGTCAGGGTGCTCGTGTGGTTGCTGTGCGGCGTGTTGCAGGGCGGCGAGGAAGGACTGCTGTTTTAAGAAGCCTTCTTCGATGGCGGGTTCCACCAGCGTTGCTAGGCCGGTGAGTTCGGCGGCGTTGCCGACGGGCTGGACCGTGCGGGCTGAGCGGTAGGCGGCGAGTACCGCGTCCAGCGCACGCCACGGGTCCATCCACACCGGCTGGTGGAGCAGATCGCTCGCCGCGCGAAGTTGGAGGAGCAGACGGCTCCAGGCGATCTCGGCCGACACCCGGGGCTGCAGCCAAGCGGGTTGGTGTGTGCCCAGAAGCCAGGCTGCCCGTCGGTGCATGGCGTTCTCGATCGCGTCCGCGGCGGCGGAGACTTTGTCGGCGTCGTGGGAGGTGAAGCCGAGGAGGGCGTCACAGACCGCGGCGTAGACGCTGGCGTCGTCGCGTGCTTCCTCGGCGGCGCCAGCGGCGGCGAAGTACCTGCGGGCCTCGGCGGTCTGGCGGGTGACATCGGTGAGGGAAGAAGAGCCCAGGGCCTGGCGCAGCCGGTCGCAGCCAAGTTCGAACATCGCGCCGGCGTCTGCGGCTTCGTCCACCGACAACTGCTCCAGCAGGCCGCGCACCGTCGAGGTGACGGCTTCCTCTTGGGCCCAGCAGTCCAGGGCAACCCCGAGGATGCGGGGAACACATTCGAGGAAGTCCTCGGGCCCGTTGGTGGGCAGTTCGTCCAGTGTGCCCCAGACTTTGTAGGGGCTGACGGCCTTGGAGGTCGCCAGCCGTACCGCGCCTTCGAGGCGCGCCGCCGCCAGAAGGGGTGTTTGCCGGAGCGTGTCGGCGAAGCCGTTCAGGAGCGCGTTGTTGAGGGATTTGGCCAGGGCCTGGGTGGTCTGTGGGCTGCGCAGCAGCGCCTCGAGCGTGCTCGTCAGGTGGAGGAAGCTGTGCTGGCCGGCCAGACCTGCGGCGAACGAGGCTGCGGTGTTCGTCCACTGCGCCTCGCCGTGGTCGTAGGCGTGTGCGATGGCCTCGGCGAGCAAGGCGGAGAACGGCCCCGCCGCGACCGTGGCGGCTTCGCTTTCGACGACGTCGTTCGGCAGTGCGATGGTCGTGAAGTTGATCGCCTCGCTGTCGGCTGCCAGGGCGCACAGGCGGTCGGCGAGCCGGGTCACGGCCGCCGCTCCGCCCCGAGCGCGCGGTGCACGGTGCTCACCACAGTGGCGCGCCGTCGGCGGCCTCGATGACGCTGTCCGGGGGCAGGACATCATGGGCGAGTACGGGGTCCGCGGTGGTGATCACGGCCTGGAGCTTATTGTCGGCCGCGAGCTGCGACAGTTCCTTCAGAAGGGTGTGTGCGTCCAGGTCTTGGACCTCCTCGGCCTTGGGGCTGTCGATTAGGAGGAGGCCGGGGTGTGTGGACACGCCGTGCGCCGCGCCTACGCGCAGGAGCGCGATGACCACCGCGATGCGAAGACGCAGGCGCTCTCCCGCGCTCTGTTTCCCGAAGCGGTCCTCGATGCCGCCGTCCTTGGTGACCTTCAGCCGTGCGGAGCGGTCGATCTCCACGGACTCCAGCGACACGATGCCGAAGCGACGGCCGAGCTCGGCGATCTCCGCGTTGAGTGCGCCGAAGAGGGCGGCCGCTGCGTCCTTGCTGTCGTCCTCCAGGATCTTGGCGCCTGCGGCCAGGATGTCCACCGCCGCCGTTTCGGCAGGGGCAGCGGCGGTCGGCCGGGGTTTCGGAAGGAAGTCGAGCGCCCCTTCGAGCCGCAGCACTGCTTCCTGGGCTGCCAGCCTCGCCGGTAGCTGCGACGCGGTCTGGGCACGCCGCAGGCGCTCTTGCACCGCGGCGAGTTCTTCGGTGACCCGTGCCAGGTCTTCCTCGGCCGGGCCCAGTGTGTCCCATGCGGCTTGCTCTGCCGCCTCGCTCGCACTCAGCCGTGTCTTGGCCTCGGTGATGACGTCCTCGGGGGTCTCGTCATCGCCCTCGACCGGTCGGGCGCACACGGCGCACGCATGGGTGGCACTCTCCCGCAGTCTGCGCTCTTCCTCGATCGCCTGATCGCATCGCGGACAGGCGCGTGGATCCAGTCCGTGGAACAACCGGCGCGCGGTGGCGCTCTCGGTGACGTCGTTGAGCATCTTGGTGTCCTGCTGACGCTGGGACCGTGCCAGGCGGTGCGCCTGCACCAGCTCGTTCCGCGTCTCCTGCGCGTCTACCACCCGGCCGGCGAGTGCGACGGCCCGTTCGGCGAGACCGGAGAGCGACTCCTCCATGGCCGACTCTTTGTCGAGAGCCTCCAGGCGGGCGCGGGCTTGCGTCAAATCGCTTTGTAGTTTTACGCGTTGGGAATCGAGTTCGCCGGCGATGGCTGCGGCGGTTGCCGCACGGGCCTTGTTCTCGTTGACCCGCACATCCAGGGCGGTTTTCACGCGGGTGAGGGCGGCCGTCGCCGGCAGGTCCAGGAAAACCTGCAGCAGTCGGCCCGGTAGCCCCGCCATGGTGAGGTCGCCCAGCAGAGCCTTGTCGCCTCCGGCGGGCAGGTAGATGGCGCCGTAGTAGGCGGGCCAGCCGTGGGTCTGGGTGGCGGTGCCCTTGTAGCTGTTGACCAGCGGCTGCAGATCGAGTCTGCCGAGCATCAGCGCCTGGACCTGTTCGGCGTAGCTGGCGGAACTGGCGGCCCGGATCAGCGGTGAGACGTCTCGTGCCGGGTCGGCCTCGCGCAGCGACTGCAGTTGCGTGACGTCCATGGCGGTGAGCACGACTGCCGAGACGATCTCACCTTCAGCGATGTCGAGTCGAAAGCCCATCGCCTGTCCGGCTACTACGACATCGAGGTCCAGGGTGCTCAGCCAGTTCCGCACCCCGCTTTGCAGTTCACGGGGAGTTCCGCGTAGACACCACGTCACCAGTTCCAGGACGCTCGTCTTGCCGCGGAAGTTGGACGCCACCAGGGCGGTCATCCCGTCGGAGAAGCGCATGGTCGAGTCGAACGGCCCCGGAGCGACGGACCCCGTGCGTACTCCGCTGACCCGCAGCCGGTGCAGGCGAAGCGACCGCGGCCGGGACGGCGTCGCGACCAACGGCAGACCGTAGGTGGCGAACACGTCCCGCACGCCCTCCTCCGGCACACCAGCGCGTTCCGCGATCCGCGACTCCAACAACCGTTCGATCTCGCTCACTTGACCTCCGCTTCGCGCTGCGGCGCAGCAGCCTGCGCGCGGAACTGCTCCAGTCGCGTTCGGGCCTGCGCGCTGACCGACCCGATTCGCGTGCCCCGATCGGTCTGCGCGTACTCCCGCTGCAAGTACTGTCGTGCCTTCAACTCGGTGCCACCCAGCCCGTCGGCCAGCGCCACCACCAGCGCGACACGCTCCACGTAGTACTGGAACACGGGCTCCTGGGAGACGATCTCATTCGCCACCCGGCGCCCGTCGCCGAGCAGGAAGTAGTCATGTTGGCGGACACGGCTGACGGTGCCTCGACGCCGGACGGCGATTAGACCGGCACTGCGCAAGACGGCCAGCGCGTCGTCCAGCGGCTCGTACGCGCCGAAGTGGTGCCGCAGCATCGGGTAGCGCCGCACCTCGGGTTCTTCGGAATCCAGGATCTCCCCTGCCAGGTGCAGCAGAGGCGCCTCACGACTGCTCTCGTAGTCGGTGAGCAACTCATCCGCGAGGTAGTCGGGATTGCGAAGCCAGAAGTCCAGCTTCTGCAGCCGCACCTGGGTACGTACGACGCCGACGGCGGAGGCGAGTGCCGGATCAGCCAACTCCGGCTGGATCGGACTCTCGCCGGCACTGTCGATGAGCAGCAGGACGCGCACCGCGTCCTGCTCCCGACTTGTCACCGGCGCTTCCTGCGCTCCTCCGTGCGGTTCGTGATCCACCGCGCCAGCGTAGCGCCGGGTGAACATCACCGGACAAGCTGTGACAGGTCTTCTTGGGGCGCGGGTAATAGCTCGGCGGCACTCGGACTGCGAGTCGGCCTTGCCCCGGGGCGGCCGCTGCCGGGGCGAGGCCGATGCCAGGAACTGGCCAAGACGGAAGGCACTGCAGAGCCAGCTAGCATGCGCGTGTGCGCGGTCTGGTGGGAATGTCGAGGCACCATTCGTCCGAGTGAACAGCTGGGTTGGAGGTTCACTCCCGGCTCGTAGTCTCGCGTCGGGTTCGTCCGTCACAGAGGACGGTCCCTGGCTGAACTGTCTTGCGTGTCAGTGCTGTTCGACGTTGGAGACTGTGGTTGATCACCGTGTCGTTATCCGCACGCCCGCCTCACAGTAGTCGCCACCAGTGACCGCGCTGGAGGGCGCCCCGACGGAGGAGCTGGGCCGGCATCGGGATGAGCTGAGGCCTGCCGGAGTGGTCCAGTTGCTCTGGCTACGCGGGGCGGGGGAGTTGACCACCGCGCATGTGAGGCTGGTTGCCGAGTCGGCGGGCGTGAGCATCCGTACGGTGTGGCGCTGGCTCAAGGAGGCCGAGGAGAGTGGCACGCCGGAGAAACCTGCCAGGAAGCGTCTGCGGATCACCGACGAGATCATCGATGTCCTCGCCGACTACCAGGGCAACGTCAAGCGTGCCCATGAGCACTTGGTGCGCGCGGCCCTGGCGGCGGGGGAGAAGCCGATCGGTCTGACGACGCTGCACGACGCGATCGCCCGTGACCTCGACCCCGGTTTCATGGCGGGCCTGCGGGAGGGCATTCCGGCCGCCCGCGGCTTCGACCCCGCCTTCCAGCGCCCGGCGGTGGCCCGGAACCAGGTGTGGGAGGGGGACCACAAGCAGGCTCCGCTCGTGGTGGTGATGCCCGACAGGAAGCTGTCGAAGGTGTGGGTGACGTGGTTCGAGGACCGTGGTACCAGCTATGTGATGGGCTGGGCGGTCACCGCTGGCTCCGCGCACCGCGGCTCGGTCCTGGCGGCCGTGCGGGCGTCGGTGCTGCGGGAGGATCCTTACGGGCCGGCCGGGGGACTGCCTCACTTGGTACGGGTCGACGGCGGTGCCGACTTCCTGTCCAAGACCGTCCGGCGGGCTTTCGGTCTGCTCGGCGCCCCGGTGCACCGGGTGCGCAGTGCCCGCCATAAAGGCGGTATCGAACGGCTGAACCGCACCAGCATGACCCGCTTCTTCGCCGACCTGCCCCGCTACACCCAGGCGCCCCTGCTTGATCACCGCCGTCGCGTCGGCGAGACGGATCCGCCGCTGGCCTTCGAGGCATTCGTGGAGCTCCTGGGGGAGTGGGTCACCGAGCACAACACCCAGCACGTGGTGAAGCGCACCGGGGTGACGCCGCTTGAGGCGTGGCTGGCCGACCCCACCGAGATCCGTCCCGAGCCCACCCCGGCCGAGCTGCGTGCGTTCATGCTGGAGAGCGACCACAGGCCACGGAAGATCACCAGTCACGGGGTGGAGTTCGCGGGCCGCTGTTACATGCCGGAGAACGGCGTGGGCCGGATCGGGGTCGAGGTGTGGGTGCGGTGGATGCCACACCACAGTCATGAGATCGACCTGTACACCTTCCGCGGCGACCGCTACCTGGGCCGGGCGTTCCTCAGCGACGAGGCCACCGAGGAACTGCGCGCCAAGGTCCTTGCCGACCGCCAGGAGCATAGCGCTGACCTGCGCCGGGCCCTGCAGCGCTCCGGTGAGCGCAAACGCGACCGTTATCTGCCGGCTACCGAACCCCAACTGCCTGTCTCTGCGACCCGCATGACCAAGGAAGAGGCCCTCGCCGAACTCGCGGGCACCAGCCAGCGAGCGCCTGCCGCGCCTCGTCGGCGCGCAGAGCCGTATCAGCCTTTGACGCCCGTCCCGGCCGGCTGGGTGCGCCCCGGCCAAGCCACTGCCCCCGCCGATCTGTCTTCGGAGGACACATGACCACCGCCGCCACTTCTGCCGCGCCGTCCCAGCCGCTCGAATCGGGGCCGCCGCGCCGTCCGGATCTGCGTCCGCAGTTCTTCCTCGGCCTTGAGGACTCCTCACTGGTCGCCACCGACACGCTGCTGCAGATCAAGGACACCGTCGTCGACACCGTCGAATCACGGGCGATGTCGGTGATCTACGGCGACGCCGGGCTGGGGAAGAGTTTCGGCACCCGGGCCACGATCCAGGAGATGAACCCGGATCTGATCCTCCCGCTGGACTTCGCCCGTTCCCGCCCGGGGCCGAAGGACCTGCGCGAGGAGCTGTTCCACCAGATGAATCTGTCCTGCAAGATGCCCGGCACCCCGACCGCTTTCGACAAGCTGCTGCGCGAGACCCTGCCCAGGCGCCCGTATGTGATCGTGTGCGACGAGGCCCAGCAGTACCGGCGGGAGAACTTCGAGTTCCTGCGCAAGCTGTGGGACACCTGCGACCCCAAGCCCGCCATCCTCTTCGTCGGCGGCCGGGAGGCGTACGAGACGCTGCAGAGCGATCCGGCGCTGGCCTCGCGGATCTACATCCGCCTGGAGATCCTGGCCATGACCGAGGACGAGGTCCTCCAGACCGTGCCCGACTCCCACCCGGTGTGGAGGGGCGCGGATGAGGCGCTGCTGAAGCGGGTCGACACCCAGTACGCGCTCGGCTCCTTCCGGGAGTGGGTGAAGGTCACCAAGCACGTGGTCAAGGGCATGGAGCATTTGGGGGTCGACAAGGTCGACGACCGGGTCGTGGACTGGGCCCTGAAGCGATGCTGACCATCCCGCCTGTGCCGTCGGTCGTCTGGGGCGCGGCCGCCGCAGCCGAGCCCTTCGCCGTCATGGACGACGCGGCCTCGTCTGGTCTGCACTTCCTCGACACCCCAGGTGTGCGCACCTTGCTCACCCCGGGCATGCTCGCCGTGGGCGACGCGCTCGTCGACGCGTACTCCCAGGGCCGGTTTGTGTGCGTGCTGGGCGAGGCCGGGGTCGGCAAGACCTTCGCCGTCCACACCGCCGCCCGCCGTCTCGGTGAGCTGTTGCTGTTGCCGCTGCGTTTCCGGGCTCAGCCGACGCCGGCTGACCTGCGAGCCGCCCTTCACCGTGCACTTGGCCTCCGTGGTGAGGCGCCCGCCGACCCAGGGGCCGCCGACGCCTGGATTCGTCGCGCCCTGGCTCTCAAGCCGCGGATCGTCGTGGTCGAGGACGCCCACCGGCTGTCGGCATCCTGCTTCGAGTACCTGCGTTTCCTCCACGACGACCTCCCCCAGGGGCTGTGCGTGGTCCTGATCGCCCAGGCGCGTGGCGAACGCTCCTTGCGCGCCCAGCGGATGCTCGCCACCCGCACCGCCGGCTGGCCCTACATCTGGCCGCTCACCCGCGACCAGGTCCCCAAGGCACTTCCCGCGCTGCACCCGCTGTGGCAGAGCGTCGCGCCCGACGACCTCAAGGCGCTGGACGCCCGCCTCGCCGATGGTTGTCTGCGCCGCTGGATCGTGCTGACCCTTCACACCCAGCGGGTGTTGGCTGCCACCGGAGCAAGCACGCCCGACTGGGACATGCTGCAGGACGCGGCTGACCGGGTCGACGGCGGACGTCGCCCATGACCGCATCCACACTTTCTCCCACCCTCGCCCCCGCTCCTGCTTCACGGGCCGCTACACCCCCGGCGGCGCGGCCGGTGAGGCTGCTGCTGGACGGTGACGACGATTACGCGGTACACCGAGCCGCCTACCAGTGGGCCGATCCCGCCAGCGGCCGGATCACCGTCGATCCCACCCCGCACACCACCAGCCCGGCATACCTCGCGCGGGACGTGCTGCGCGCCATGGGCCGCGACGGATTCTTGCGCCCCGAGGCCGAGCGGATGTCCACCGACCCGGCCTGGCGGGCGGTGACCTGCTGGACCCTGAACTGCGGCCTTGACGAGGTCATCGTGCTGCGCGCCCACCGCCTCACCACCGAGCGGCTGCGCCGCCTGGCCGCGTGGCACGCGGACACCGGTATCCGCCTGACCCTCCTGGTCCACACCCCGGAGCAGACCGACTTCCAGCGCCTGCTCGACCACCTCACAGCCGCCGAGTTGGTGGACGTGGTGACCATACGCGGCACGGCCGCCGTTCTCGAGGCGATCGGCCCGGCCGCCACCGGGCGGCGCTCAGGCCCGCCGCCGCACGATCACGCCTACCCGCTCCCGGTGCTGCCGCGCAGCTCGGTGGCTGCGTTCCGCGCGGACTGCTGGCGCCGCCAGAACGCCACCGACTTCGCCCACAGCGACGGCCAGTACCGCGCCGGCTACGCCGCCGCCCGCACCTGGCTGGCCCGCACCCTGCCACCCCCACCAGCCTCGGACGGCGGCATCGAATCCGCCGACGGTCCGGCCGAGCCAACCCCCTTCACCCTGCAGGAGACCGAGGCCTTGCGGCTGTTCCTGGCCCGCCTGACCGTCTCAAGTCCCAGCGCCGCGCACACCGTGGCCCGCGTGCGCGGCGCCCAGGCCGGCTTCCTCAGCCACTCAGTGCTGCTCAACGTGCCGGACGACCTCACCAGTTGCGCGGGGCCCGGCCTCACCACAGTGCCCATCACCCCGCGCACCGTGCACACGATCACTGTGCGCCTGCCCAACCCGCTGCGCGCCGCCGCCATCGCGGCCCTGTTGTTCACCGGCACCGAGAAGTCGCTGCTGTCGATGACCCAGATCGGATCCGTCGACGAGGACGGCACCACCGTGGCTATCGACCGCGACTCGCGGATCAACATCGGCGAACCTCCTGGGCCCCGGCACCTGTACGCCGTCCCGCCCCGCGCCCGCCCCCTGCTGCACGCCGCCGTCGAATTCCGCCGCCGCACCCCGCGCACCGCTGATAACCACGGCCTGTTCGCGAACTGCTTCGGCACCACACCACGATTCGAGGCCCTCATCGCCGACGCCGGCTTCCCGCTCCCCGTCCTGGCCCACCCCCATGCGGGGGACGACTGGCACACCGCCGCCCGCTGCTGGTACCTGCACACCCCCGCGCCGCCCGCCCCGGACATCCTGCCGCGCCTTGGGGAGTTACGCCCGTGACCGACCAGCCCCAGCCGCCCAGCGACACGTCCGCGGTCGCGTTCGACCTGATGTTCCTGCGGACACGCGCCGCGGAGTGCAGGCTCACAGACGAGGACCTGACCGCGCTGACCGGCATCCCCACTGCCGACTGGGGCACCCACCTCACCCCGCGCACCCTCCCCGCCGCGACCCTGTTCACCCTCGCCCGCGCCCTGAACACCTCACCCGAATCCCTCCTGCGCGTCCCCGAGCGCGCCTCCCGCAGTTCCGTCCCGGGTGCGGCCACCCACGCGACCGTGCTGCACGCCGCCCTGCTGGAGGTCGGCCGCATCCACCCGGACGACCTGGCCTCCGCCCTGGAATGGCCCCCACACCGCCTGAAGCGCGCCGCCACCACCCTGGCCGCACACCTTGAGCAGCCCAGCAGCCCTCACCGGCTCGTCCACACCGACACCACCATCCATCTGACCTGCGTCCCCGGCCTGCTTGACCCGGGCAGCGGAAGAACCTGCACAATACCGGCCACACCGCCGCCTCCCTCGCCCCCGGCGAGGCCGCCGCCCTCACCCTCCTGCTGCACCGCGCAGCCAGCGGCCTCACCCCCGACCTGCCGCCGAGCAGATCCCGCGTCTGGCCAACCGACGCCTGCTTGCCCCCTCCGCAAAACAGCAGAGTCCC
>NZ_RCHV01000001.1 GCF_003665095.1 Streptomyces sp. Z26
CGGCCAGCGGCCACGACGAGGATGGACTGGCTGGAGGACACGCGAAGTCCGCCGACCGGCGGCGCTCGGCGCTCGTCCTGGCCGCGCACGCCGCCGACGGCGACCCGCGCGACTTCGGCGGCGCCGACTGGTGAAGCGGCTGACCGGCCCGCGCCCGCGAAGGACGCGCCGCCGGAGGAGGACGACGACAAGGACGGCGCCGGGCGGCATCGGCTCCTGTTCAGCGGGCGCCGGAAGCAGCAGGCGGGCGCGGCCGTGGCGGCGGTGGCGCTGTACGCGGCGGTCGCCCCGTTCGCGGCGGGTCCGGTCGACGCGCGCGGCGCGGGCCGGCTACCGCTACTGGTCGGGAGCGCGCCGACGGCGCCTGGTCGTACGCCTCGCAGGGCCCGTCGACGACGTGCTGGGCTTCCGTTTCGGCGTCAGCGAGGACTCCGCGACGAAGCCGCGCGCGCGGCGGACTTCGCCGCGTCTGCGCGAGGAGCGGCGGTCCGGGAGCGCGCGGGTGGCGCTGGTCGTGGACTTCGGTACGGCCGCCGACGCGCCCTCCGGCGAACGGCCGCCCGCGCCCCGTACGGCCTGCGCGCGGGTGGACGCGGGCAGCGGTACGGCGGCCGACGCGCTGGCGGCCGAGGCGGAGCCGCTGCGCTACAACTCCGACGCGCTGCTGTGCGCGATCGCGGGCTACCCGGAGTCCGGCTGCGGCGAGCGGACGGCGGCCGACGGCGGTACGGCGGAGAGCGACGACGGGGACGGTGGGGACGAGGGGGGCGTCCCGCCGTCCCTCGGCGCCGCCGCCGGGGTCGGGGCCGTGCTGGCGCTCGGCGCGGCCGCGTATCGGCGTACCCGCCGCCGTCGCCGCGGATGACCGCGCGCGCCCCGGACACCGACCGCGCCGCGCGCCCTGTCCCGGCTACGCGCCCCCGAGGCGGCGCGCGGCAACGCGCTGCACGCGGGCGCCTGGTGGCTCTGGGCCCTCGGCCTCGCCACGGCCGCCTCCCGCACGACCAACCCCCTGCTGCTGGCCCTGCTCGTCACCGTCGCGGGCTACGTGGTGGCGGCACGCCGTACGGACGCGCCCTGGGCCCACTCGTACGTCGCGTTCCTGAAGCTGGGCCTTCTGGTGCTGCTGATCCGGCTGGTGTTCGCCTTCTTCCTCGGCTCCCCGATCCCGGGCACGCACGTCCTGGTCACGCTGCCCGAACTGCCGCTCCCGACTGGGCGCAGGGCGTGCGCGTGGGCGGCCGGGTGACGGCGGAGGGATGCTGTTCGCCGCGTACGACGGGCTGAAGCTGGCCACGCTGCTCGTCTGCGTCGGCGCCGCCAACGCCCTGGCCAGCCCGGCCCGGCTGCTGAAGTCCCTGCCGGGGGCGCTGTACGAGGTGGGTGTCGCCGTCGTCGTGGCCATGACGTTCGCGCCGCATCTCGTCGCCGACGTACGGCGGTTGCGCGCCGCCCGGCGGCTGCGCGGGCGCGCGGACCGGGGGGTCGCGGCACTGCTCCAGGTCGGACTGCCGGTGCTGGAAGGTGCGTTGGAGCGTTCGGTGGCGGTGGCGGCGGCGATGGACGCGCGCGGCTACGGGCGTACGGCGCACGTGCCCGCGCCCGTACGCCACGCCACGTCCGCGCTGGTGCTCGGCGGGCTGCTGGGGGTCTGCGTCGGGACGTACGCGCGGCTCACGGCGGACGGTGCCGCGTACGGCACACCGCTGCTGGCCGCCGGGCTGGCCGCCGCGCTCGCGGGGCTGCGGCTCGGCGGGCGGCGCAGCGTACGCAGCCGCCACCGGCCCGACCGCTGGGGCGTACGCGCCTGGCTGGTCGCCGGGTCCGGGGCGGCCGTCGCGGCGGCGACCGTCTGGGCCGACGGGCGGTGGCCGGAGGCGCTGCGGCCCGCGACCGTACCGCTGGCCGCACCCGAACTCCCGCTCTGGCCCGCCGCGTCGCTGCTGCTCGGGCTGCTGCCCGCGTTCGTCGCGCCGCTGCCACCCGCGCCCACCGGCCCGGAGCCGGAACGCGGCGCGGAGCGCGACGCCGAGCCGGAGCGCCGTCCGGAGCCGCCCCCGTACCGCCCGCACCGTTCCGAGGAGTCGCCGTGATCCGCTTCGAGCAGGTCTCCGTGACCTACGAGGACGCCGCCGCGCCCGCGCTGCACGGTGTCGACCTCACCGTGCCGGAGGGCGAACTCTGCCTGTTGGTCGGCCCGTCCGGGGTCGGCAAGTCCACGCTGCTGGGCACGGTCTCCGGGCTGGTGCCGCACTTCACGGGCGGCACGCTGCACGGACGTGTCACCGTCGACGGCCGCGACACCCGTACGCACCGCCCGCGCGAACTCGCCGACGTCGTCGGCAGCGTCGGGCAGGACCCGCTCGCCCACTTCGTCACCGACACCGTCGAGGACGAACTCGCCTACGGCATGGAGTCCGTGGGCCTCCCCCGTACGTGATGCGCCGCCGCGTCGAGGAGACCCTCGACCTGCTCGGCCTGGCCGCCTCCGCGAACGGCCGCTCGCCACGCTCTCCGGCGGGCAGCAGCAGCGCGTGGCCATCGGCTCCGTACTCGCCGTGCACCCGCGCGTCCTGGTGCTCGACGAGCCGACGTCCGCGCTCGACCCGGGCGCCGCCGAGGAGGTGCTGGCCGTGCTGCAACGCCTCGTGCACGACCTCGGCACCACGGTGCTGATGGCCGAGCACCGGCTGGAACGCGTCGTGCAGTACGCCGACCGCGTCCTCCTGCTCCCCGGGCCCGGCGCCCCGCCGGTGCTCGGCACGCCGGAGGAGGTCATGCCGCTGTCGCCGGTACGGCCGCCGGTGGCCGAACTCGGCGCGCTGGCGGGCTGGGCACCGCTCCCCCTGTCCGTACGCGACGCCCGCCGCCGCGCCGCCCCCTGCGCGACCGGCTGCCCGCCGCGCCACCACGCCCCACGCGGACGGACCGGCTCCCGGGGCGCCACCGGCGGCGGACGTACGGGCGCTGACCGTACGGCGCGGCCGCGCGACGTGCTGCGCGCGCTGGACCTGCGGGTGCGGCCGTACGAGACGGTGGCCCTGATGGGCCGCAACGGCGCGGGCAAGTCCACCCTGCTGGGCGCCCTGACCGGGATGTACGAACCGGCGGGCGGCAGCGTCCTGTTGGGGCCCGCGTCCCTGCCCGGCGGTCCGGGGACGGCGCGGGCGCCGGAGGCGCGCGCCGGGCTGCTGGCCCGCCTCCGGCACCGCCCCGCCACCGGCCGGGAGGGGGACACCGGCGGCCGGTCGGCCGTACCGCACCGGACTCCGCCGGACCGGCTGCTGCACCACGTCGGGCTGGTTCCGCAGCAGCCGCTGGACCTGCTGTACGCGGACACGGTGGCCGCCGAGTGCGCGGCGGCCGACGCCGACGCGGGCGCCGCGCCGGGCAGTTGCCGCGCGCTGGTCGCCCGGCTGCTCCCGGACGTGCCGGACACCACCCACCCGCGCGACCTGTCCGAGGGCCAACGCCTCGCGCTCGCCCTCGCGGTGATCCTCACCGCCGCTCCCCCGCTGCTGCTCCTGGACGAGCCGACGCGCGGCCTCGACTACGCCGCGAAGGGCCGCCTCGTCGCCGTGCTCCGCGAACTCGCCGCCACCGGGCACGCCATCGTCCTCGCCACCCACGACGTGGAACTCGCCGCCGAACTCGCCCACCGCGTCGTCATCCTCGCCGAGGGCGACGTCGTCGCCGACGGCCCCACCCCGGAGGTCGTCACCGGCTCACCCGCCTTCGCCCCGCAGGTCGCCAAGATCCTCGCGCCGGGCCCGTGGCTGACCGTGCCGCAGGTACGGGCCGCGCTCGCGCCCGCGGGACCGCGCCGAGGGGCGGGGCGGTGAGGGCGCGCGCCGGGAAGCCGCGTACGGGCGGCGCGTCCGGGCGGCGGGCCGGGCCCGTACGGCAGGCACGGCCGTACGGCTGGGCCCCCGCTCGGTGGCGGCGCTCGCGCTGGTCTCCGCGACCGGGGTGGCCGCGTTCGGCTGGCCGCTGCTGGCCGACTCCGCGTCGGGGCTCGCGCACGCGCGGGACGCGCCGTGGCTGTTCGCGGCGCTGCTGCCGCTGCTGCTCGCGGTGGCCGTCGCGACCGTCGCGGACGCGGGCCTCGACGCGAAGGCCGTCGCGATGCTCGGCGTCCTCGCGGCGGCGGGCGCGGCACTGCGGCCGCTGGGCGCGGGTACGGCCGGGCTGGAGCCGATGTTCTTCCTGATGGTGCTGTCCGGGCGGGTGCTGGGGCCGGGCTTCGGCTTCGTGCTGGGCGCGGTGTCGATGTGCGCGTCGGCGCTGCTGACCGGCGGGGTCGGCCCGTGGCTGCCGTTCCAGATGCTGTCCATGGGCTGGGTGTCCATGGGCGCCGGGCTGCTGCCCCGCCCCGACACCCTGCGAGGACGGCCCGAACTGCTGCTGCTCGCCGCGTACGGCGCCGTCGCGTCCGTCCTCTACGGCACGGCGATGAACCTCCAGGGCTGGACGTACATCGCCGGGCTCGGCTCCGGCGTCTCCTTCGTGCCCGGCGACCCGCTCGGCGCGAACCTGTCGCGCTTCCTCGCGTACGTCCTCGCCACGTCCCTGGGCTGGGACCTGCCGCGCGCGGCGCTCACGGTCGTGCTGACGCTGACCGTGGGCGGCGCCGTGCTGAAGGCGCTGCGGCGGGCCACCCGGCGCGCGGCGTTCGACGCGCCGGTGGCGTTCGCGCCGCCGGAGCGGCCGGAGCCGTGACCGCCGGGGCGGCTACGCGCCGGGGCGGACGCCCCGGAGCGCTCGCCGTCCCGCTGCTCGTCGGCGGCCTTCCCGGGCTCGGGTTCGGCCTCCGGCTCCGCTCCGGCTGGCGTGCCCGCGTCCGCCGTACGCGTCACCGCGTCCGCCGTGGTCTCCGTACCCGCCTCCGGCTCCGTCACCGGCAGGAAGCGCGCGGTGAGCCGCTGGAGGCCGAAGCCCGCCGCGATCACGGCGACACCGCCCACGGCGTCCAGCAGGTAGTGGTTGGCGGTGGCCATCACCACGAAGGTGGTCATCAGCGGGTAGAGGACGCCCAGCGCCCGCAGCCACACGTTCGGGGTCAGCCGTACGATCACCACCGCGCACCACAGCGACCAGCCGACGTGCAGCGACGGCATCGCCGCGTACTGGTTGGACAGCTCCGTCAGCGCCCCGAAGTCCGGGTCGCTCAGGTCCTGCGGGCCGTGCGCCGTGTCGATGAAGCCGAGGCCGGGCATCAGCCGCGGCGGCGCCAGCGGGTAGAACCAGAAGCCGACCAGGCCGAGCACGGTGGCGAAGCTCAGCGCGGTGCGCGACTCGCGGTACGACGGCGGGCGCCGGACGTAGAGCAGCGCGAGCAGCGCGATCGGGACGAGGAAGTGGAACGTCGTGTAGTAGAAGTTGCAGAACTCCTCGATCCACGGGTGCCGCACCGTGAACTGGTTGAGCGCGTGCTCCCAGTCGACGTGCAGCATCCCTCGATGTCGAGGATCTGCGTGCCGTGCGCCTCGGCGGTACCGACGCCGTCGTCGGCCTGGCCGCGCACGTAGGAGTAGCCCCAGTAGCCGACGCGGATCAGCAGCAGTTCCAGCAGCAGGTTGGGGCGGGTGAACGGACCGGAAGGCTCCGGGGTGGCCCAGCTGTCGGCCGTACGGGACAGGA
>NZ_RCHV01000003.1 GCF_003665095.1 Streptomyces sp. Z26
CCGGGCTCGTCGGCCGCGCTGCGCTCACCGTGGTGCCGGGCAGTCGTACGCCAGCCGGGCTCACCGTGCGCGTCACCGCGTCCCTGCTCGTCGCGGCGGGCGCGTACGTGGACGTCACCGCGTACGCCTGACCCCTCCTCAACTCCCCGCGCCACACCGGCCCGGGGTGCTCACCCCTGCCCTGGAAGGGGGCTGATCATGGCCACACCGCTCACCTTCACCAACTTCGTCGACGCCATGCGCGACGAGGGCGTCACCGTCAAGGTCGTCGGGGACGCCGCGCGGCACAACCGCAACAAGCAGGGCGCCTGGGGCCCGGTCCACGGCGTCGTGATCCACCACACCGTGACCAAGGGCTCCCAGCGCACGGTCGACATCTCCGCGACGGCTATTCCAGCCTGCCCGGCCCGCTCTGCCACGGCGTCATCACCAAGGACGGCACGGTGCACGTCGTCGGGTACGGCCGCGCCAACCACGCGGGCCTCGGGGACGACGACGTACTGCGCGCGGTGATCGCCGAACGGGATCTGCCGCGCGATGACGAGGCAACACCGACGGCAACTCCCGTCTCTACGGCTTCGAGTGCGAGAACCTCGGGGACGGCGAGGACCCGTGGCCGGCGGCCCAGCTGAGGCCATCGAGAAGGCCGCCGCCGCGCTCTGCCGGGCGCACGGCTGGAGTGCCGCATCCGTGCTCGGGCATCTGGAGTGGCAGCCGGGCAAGGTCGACCCGCGTGGCTTCGGCATGGACGGGATGCGCGACCGGATCGCGGAACGACTCGGGGCAAGCCGACGCCGCGGCCGCAGCTCCCGGCACCGAAGCGCCCGAAGGTGTCGCTGAAGAAGCTGGTCGCCGCCGCCCGCTCCAACCCGAAGGCGAAGGGCCAGCCCGTCACCTACTCCGGTGTCCGTACGTATGAGGCGGCGCTCGTCGATGAGGCCTCCTCGCCAAGCAGCTCCTGGACGGCCACTTCGGCACGGCCACCCTGACCGCGACGTCCGAGTGGCAGGAGCGCTTGGGCTACCGCGGCCGGAAGCCGGGCGAGGGCGCCGACGGCATCCCCGGCCGCGACTCCGCCACCAAGCTCGGCCGCAAGCACGGCTTCGACCTCGTCGACTGAAGGAGAACCCCATGTCCGAACCGATCGAGACCAAGGTCAAGGCGAGCACGGCGGCCGCGTACCTCGGGAGTACCGGCCTGCTCGCGATGCTCACCGCCGTCCAGGACAACGCCGGGCTGGTCAGCAGCCTCCGGACGTCCTCGAACCGTTCGTGCTCGCGCTCGTCCCGGCCGCCATCACCGGCGTCGCCGGATGGGGTGCGAAGCACACCCCCCGCCGTACGCGGGGGGTGTGACGTGCGGGCGGCGGTACGGCGGCTGGGGCACCGCCTGAGCTACCGCGGCGCCGCCCTCCTGCTGTGCGGGCTCGGCTGGATCAACTACGGCATCGGCCTCGTCGAGGACCCGCGGTACGGGACCGTACGCGGCGTCGAGGCCCTGACCAACATCATGCCGATCGCCGGGTGGGGCGCCGTGTGGATCACCTCCGGCGCCCTGTCCGTCGTGGCCGCGACCCGGCCCGGCCGGAGGGACTGGTGGGGGTGGGGCGCGGCGGCGGCCCCGCCCGCGTGGTGGGCGCTCGCCTACACCACGGCGCGTGCCGTGGACGCGTACCCGCAGGGCTGGTACTCCGGCATCACCTGGGCGGTGACGCCGGGCCTGCTGGCGATCCTGGCGGCGGCGACGCGGAAGATCCTCGCCCAGCGCCGCGAGTTGAGCTTGGTGCGGTGCAGGCTGGCCGCGGCGTCCGGGCCCGAGAGAGGCGGCCGCCATGGGATCTGAGCTGGTCAGCTTCGCCAACGTCCTGGTGGGCGGCGTGGTCGCGGTCGCGGTGGCGTGGATCTCCCGGGGGCGCGGAGACCCGGCGGAGGCGGCGGCCGGGACGGCGCTGGAGTCCCTGGCCGATCTGGCGGGCGAGCAGACCCGGCTCGTACGGGCGCTGCGCCGGTACGTACGGCAACTGCGCGCCGCGATCATCGTGTTGGGCGCGGTCCCGCCGGAACCGGCCGACCCGGGCGACGCCGACCTGATCCGCACGGCAGACGAACCCTGACCCGCCGCATACGTACGCGCGCCCCCGCTCTCCTTCGGGAGGGCGGGGGCGCTTCGGCGCGTCCGGGGTCAGCCAGGCCCCGGCACGAGCAGGTGTCCGTGATCGGTCAGCACTTCGCGCACCTCGGGTACGTCCTCGAAGTCCGCCAGGCGCCGGAGCACGACACGGGCCCGCTCAGTCGTACGCTCCGACGACATGTCCCCGAGGCAGCGATGACGTGCTGCGCCTGCTCTGCGGCCTGCTCCGGCTCGTTCGCGTCCGCCAGGGCCACCGCCAGCCACGACCGGTACAGCGCCACCTCCCGGGCGTGGGTGGCGTCGTACCGGCCCAACACGTCCTGGAGCAGGGGCACGGCACGCAGCGGCCGGCGCAGCTCGGTGAACACGCGGGAGTCCATGACCTCCAACTCCTCACGGTTCACCCAGTACGCCCACGACGGGGCAGGCTCGTCGTCGGCGTTGTCGAGCGCGGCGTGCGCCTGGCCGAGCGCGCGAAGGGCGGGCTGCTGCTGCCCTGCTTGCGCGTGCGCCCACGCGGCCCGGTCGAAGAACAGGGCGCGCGTCTTCGCCGGGGCGTCCGGGCCCGCCTCGACGACGGCGGCCGTCGCCAGCGCAAGGCCCTCGCGCGTACGGCCGTTGTTCGACAGGTGGTAGCCGAGGCTCCCGGCGAGCTGTGCCACCAGCGGTGCGTCCCCGGCCTGCCGCGCCGCCGTGAGCCCCAGCTCGTACGCGCGCTCCGCGTCGTCGCCGCGGCCAGCGTCCGACGCGATCCACCCGGCGATCTGCCCCAGCTCCCCGATCTGCACGAGCAGTGCCCGGCCGGTGTCCTCGTCGTGGCTGGACTCGCGGAACAGACGTACGGCCGAGCGGAGTTCGCGGACCGCGGGCGCGATCAGGTCCCCGCCCGCGAGTACATCGTCGGCGAGCCGTAGCCCGTGCACGCGGGCCGCCAGCCCGTGCACCTCGGGGAGGGCAATCCGGCGACCGGCGGGCACCGACAGACGCTCCAGGGTGTCGCCGCCGGGCAGCAGGTCCGCGAGGGTGGCCGCGGCCCCCGGCAGCGTCGCGCCCTCACCACGGGCGTACGCGGCGGCCTGCTCCAACTCACGCAGCGGCGCCCCGAGGACGTGCGCCAGCGCGGCCAGCCACGCATCCGGGATGCGCCCGCCGCGCTCCCACCGCGACACCTCGTTCCGCGTGAGGGTACTGATCCCGGACGCGGCGCACAGACGCAGGGCGAGCGACCGCTGCGAGAGACCCGCGCGCTTGCGGAGTCCGGCCAGGTAGACGCCGAACTGCTCGCGTGGGTCGGCGTTCTGCATGGGGTCAAGCTACCCCGCAGGCCCCCCTCTGGCCCTCCCCGGGCACCTCCCTGGACCCCACGTGCGCCGCTTCCATGAGCGAACGGTGCCCCGCGACCGCGCGAACGGTCCGGGGCTTGGCCGACGCTTCCGAGGAGCATCGACGTGCAGAACCATACGAGTTCGACCGCCCCCGCGGAGGGCGAATCCGCGCCGGAGTGCGACGTGTGCGGCGCGCTCGCCCGGCAGTTGGCGAACGCCACCTACGAGGGGGAGGCGGCGGCACTCGCCGCCGAGTTGGCGTCGCACCCCGCCGCCGCGGCGGTCACCCGATGACCGCCGGGAGCGGCATCCAGCCGGGCGGGGAGTGCGACAGGTGCCACGCCTGGGTCGACGAACGGGTCACCATCGCAATCGTCGAGACCGGGTCCGGTCCGGGCGGCTCCGCGTACGGCTGCCTGCCCTGCGCCCGCATCCGCGCCACGGGCCCGTACGCCCCGGACTGGCTCGTCGGCCTCCTCGACGACATCGACGCCCGACGGGGTACGCGGTGACGGCCGCGCCGCTGGACGTGCCGCGCATCCCGCCCACCGTCCGCCTGATGGGCGAAGACCGGGCGCACGTACGGGACAAGGTCGTCGCCGCGTACCTCGCCGGGCACACCGTCGCCGCAATCATCCGCGCCACCGGCCGGAGCATGCACCTCGTCTACAAGCTCTTGGCCGAGGCCGACGTGCCGCTCCGCGAGCCGCGCCAACCGCACCTGGCCGCGCCGCGCGCGAAGCCGTCCACCCTGCGCTTCCCCGAGCCGCCCCCGGGGCGTACGGACTGGGTCCCGCTGACGGTCGACTGCGACTCGATCCGCGTGGGCGACCTGGTCCTCGTCGACGGGCAGACGCACACCGTGCGGGACCTGCGGAAGGCCAGCCTCGACAAGCTGCTCCGCTTCGATCGCGGCTCGTACCGGCTGGCGTTCCGCGAGGAACTACCCGCCCGGCGCCGAGCCACGGAGGGGAGGCCGCGGTGAGGCAGGTGGTGGCTCAAGTCCTGTACGTGGCCGCCGTCGCCGCGGTGCTCATACCGCTGCTGATCTACAGCACGCCCGGCTGACCGGGCCCGAGATCGGTTCCGCCGTGGTGCTCCCCCGCGGCGCGGCGGAACCCCATCCCGCCCCGGCCGCGCTGACCACCGCGCGCGGCCGGGAGCGGGCACCACCCACCGACCGAGAGGAAGCTCATGTGCCGCGTCACCGGCAGGCCCTGCGACTGGGACAAGCGGAACGACCGCATGGTCTGCCGCAACTGCCACAGGACGATCTTCCTCTGATGACCGCCCCTGTGCCCGGCGCACAGCGGTAGCCGTACGCCGCGCACGGGACCCGCACAGCACAACCCACCGAGAGAGGAACGCACATGACCGATGCACTGCTCTCCACCGACCAGATGACCGCGTCCTGGTCACCATCCGCGACAACAACCCCGGCATGGACGAGCCCACCGCCCGGCGCGTCGTCGGCGAGGCCGCCAAGTTCGTGGCCGCCGGCGCCCAGTACGACCTGCCCCTGGCGCCCTCCCGCACGGTCGACGAGGGCTGGCACGCCCTGATCCTGCACACCGCCCTCTACCGCGACCTGTGCGCCCGCCACGGCCGGTTCGTCGACCACCACCCCGGCTACGACCCCACGCACTACGACCCGGCGATCCTCGACCGGACCCGCGCCGCGATCGAACAGGCCGGGTACACCGTCGACCCGGAGCTGTGGCGCGCGCCCGACGACGGCGCCGTCCCGGTCGCGCGAAGTGCCAGCACGCGCCGGAGTGCGCGATCCGGCCCATGCCGACACCGCAGCCGCCCGTCACGTCGGGCGCGTAGGGTCTGCCGAACCAGAGGCAAGGAGGGATGACGTGACCGAAGCCGAAGCGTGCCGGGTGCAGAGGATGCTGCACCGCATGGGACGGCCGGGGGTTGCCCGCGCCCGTGAACGCGGGCGACCCGGATGGGGAGTGGGCCATCTTCGACCGGGCCGAGCCAGCGCTCCGCCGCGACATCACCGGCGAAGTGCTTGACGCGCTGATCGACGAGGCGGAGAACGCTCCGACGCTGCCAGCTGGCGGGCACGCGCGGCGCGGCTTCATCGTCCCGAGCTGACCTCTCCCGAGCACGAGGCCCCGGCCGCGCCCACCGCGCGCGCCGGGGCCGTTTCACGTGGTCAGGGGCGTGTTGCGGGCAAGGGCGGTCACTCCGGAGACCGGTGACCCACCGTGACATTCACCTAGGGGTGTCTTGAACTCGGTTCTGGGTTCCCGAGACTTTATCCACAGCACCTCTAGTGCGATGCTGGACGGCATGACGCCCACCCGAAGCGACGCCGGAGCCCCGCTCCGCGCCCTCGTCTACGTCCGCATCAGCCAGGACCGGACCGGCGCGCACCTCGGCGTCGACCGCCAGCGCGAGGACTGCCAGGCCCTCGCCGAGCGCAACGGCTGGGAGATCGTCGACACCTACGTCGACAACGACCTGTCCGCCTACTCCGGGAAGCCCCGCAAGGGGTACCGGCAGCTGCTCGCCGACCTCGACGCCGGGCGCGCCACCGTCGTCATCGCGTGGCACACCGACCGGCTCCACCGCTCCCCCACCGAGTTGGAGGAGTACATCGACATCTCCGACCGGCGCGGGGTGTCCACCCACACGTGCCAGGCCGGGATCATCGACCTGTCGACGCCCTCGGGGCGGATGACCGCGCGCATCCTCGGGGCCGTCGCCCGGCACGAGTCCGAGCACAAGGCCGAGCGCGTCGCCCCGCGCC